>CAWAWM010000001.1:0-564813 GCA_963785765.1 uncultured Actinomycetes bacterium
GATGAACTTCACCGAACTGGCCCCAGTCCCCTCCGATCTTCCTGTGCCAGGCACCGATCAGCTGCGGCTGGCCGTGACTGCCTACCTGGCCCGATTCAAGGGCTGCTCCCGCGAGCACACCGAATCCGACCTCCGCTGTTACCTCGCCTGGTGCGCTGAGCGTGGCCTGGACCCGCTGGCCGCCCGGCGGCCGCACCTGGAGCTGTACATCCGGTGGATGCAGGAGATCCGCCGGTTCAAGCCCTCCACCGTCTCCCGGCGATTCTCGGTCGCGGCCGGGTTCTACCGGACCTGCGTCATCGACGGCCTCCTAGAGCACTCACCCGCCGAGCACGTCCGGCAGCCCTCCGTCCCGCCAGAATCGCCGACCCTGGGGTTCACCCACCTGCAGTTCGAAGCCCTGCTGACTACGGCCCGGCAGTCCGCCCATCCCTGCGACTTCGCCCTGGTAGCCATGCTCGGGCTGCTTGGCTTGCGGATCTTCGAGGCCACCGGGGCCGATATCGCCGACCTCGGCGAAGAGCATGGCCACCGGGTGCTGCGCGTGTGCGGCAAAGGAACCAAGGTCGTCCTGGTCCCGCTGCCGCCCGCGGTCGGCCGGGCCATCGACCGGGCGGTCAGCGCCCGCGCAAGCGGGCCGATCCTGCTCAACAGCCGAGGCGCCCAGATGGACCGCCACGCCGCCACCCGCCGCCTGAGGCACCTCGCCGAAGCCGCCGGGGTGCGGATCACCAGGCCGCATCCGCACATGCTCCGCCACACTTTTGTCACGACCATGCTCGACGCCGGCGTGGACTTGCGGGACGTCCAGATCGCCGCCCGGCACGCCGATCCGCGTACCACGATGCGCCATTACGTGCCCGCAAGAACCTCGACCGCCACCCGAACTACATCCTGGCCGCCTACATGGCCTCCGGCACCTGACGGAGCCCACGCCTCCCACGGCCCAGCCCTGGGATACGCCCGGCATTGCCGATGAGCGAGCGACGATGAAGTGGACATCCCGCGGGTAGTGCGCCACAATTGTGGTCATGAGCATTGAGTCGCTGCGGTCAGTTCGTGATCACCTATCAGAGTTCGTCGACCGCGTCGAGGGTCACCACGAGCGCATCGTGCTGACCCGGAACGGTCACGCGGCCGCCGTGCTGATCAGCCCCGAAGACCTTGCCCAGCTCGAAGAAACGATCGACGTCCTGAGCGATCCCGCCGCGCTTGCTGACATCCGGGAAGCTGATGAAGCTTATGCGCGGGGTGATGTCGTCCGCGGCGTGGATGCCGTCCGCCAGCTGCGCCGGTGACCAGCGAGGGTGCTGGCGATTACGAACTGGTCCTGACGCCGCCCGCGCGCCGTGCCCTGACCGGGAAGCTGCCCGAACCAGTCGCCGCTGCGGTAATCGAGTTCCTGACCACGGCACTGATCCGCCAGCCGCACCGGGTAGGTAAACCATTGCGTGATGACCTGGCTGGCGTGTGGTCAGCCCGCCGGGGGACCTACCGCGTTCTCTACCGCATCCGTGAAGATCTCCGCGAAGTAATCGTCCTCCGCGTCGAACATCGCCGCGACGCCTATCGGCCGTTGTAGCTACGGGGGCGTCAGGGCTCTACCGATATCCGGATCTGCCGCATGGGGCGCGCGTCAGGTCAGGCGGGATCTAGCCGCGGAGGGCAGGCTGTTCGCTCGCAGTATCGTCGATCACCTCGCCCCGCAGCGACCTCCAGGCCAGTTACGCCGCACTGACTCGGCAGTGGGTATCGGCAAACGGCATCACGGTGAGTGATGGAGAAGGCCAGGGAGAACGCGCGCCGAGCCGCCTTCGTTATGTACGGTTTCGGCCGCAGGGCTGCTGCTTCCGATCGCGATGCAGATCAGGTCGTTCTGTCGCGCGACCATCCTCCGGTCCGCTCGCCCTCTTCTGCTGAGCGGATATTCCGATCGAGTGGTAGTCATGTCAGATCTCCATTTATCCGAACGGACCTCCCGGCCTGCGTCCGGGCGCCTGGTACCGGGCCCGGGCTGGCGCGTGCGGGCCTGCACGCAGGCCGGGGCCCGGTGGCGGCCACCGCGGCGGGTGCCGCCACCGGGTCGTGGGCCTTACTCGTCGGCGATGATCGAGCCGACCCGGTCGCCCAAGCCGGGATCTCGCCTGACCAGCCAGATCGAGTAGATGATGGACACCACGACGAGGCCCAGCCCCACCCACGGGAACCAGTCGTACGGCTGGATCGGCGGCGACGGGTTGAACAGGTAGTAGATGGGGATGCCGACCACGGCTACGCCGAGGGCCGGCAGCACGACGTGCTTGACCGGGCTGAACTCGGCCGGCCGGTACTTGTGGTAGTAGAACGGCAGCGCCACGTTGGCCGCGAGGTACACGAACAGGATCAGGATCGTGCCCATCGTGCTGGCCTCGAAGAAGAAGTTCAGCGCGCTCAGGCTGTCGCCGTGCCCGCCGAACCAGTGGCCGAGGGCCCAGCCCAGGGTGATGACCCCGGCGATGCCGACGAAGGCGATGATGGCGTTGACCGGCGTCCGGCGGGCCGGGTGGACCCGGCCGATCCAGCGCGGCAGCAGGCCCTCGCGCCCGGCGTTGAAGATCAGCCGGCACTGGGAGTTCACCGCGGCGATGAGCACGCCGAGGGTGGAGGTCAGCCCGGCCAGGTACGCGATGAAGGCCAGCCAGGCCGCCACGGTGTGGGCGACGGCGATGAACGGGATGAGGGGGGCCGTGAGCGCCGCGGCGTTGTAGTGGAAGCCGGTGACCGTGGCGTAGGCGAGCAGCAGGTACGTGAAAGCCATCAGGGCGATCGACAGGAACACGGCCCGGGGCACGTTGCGCCGGGGGTTAATGGTCTCCTCGGCCAGCGCTGCCGAGTTTTCCCAGCCGATGAACAGGTAGATGGCCAGCGGGAAGGCGACGCCCAGGCCGCTGAAACCGTTGAGGACGTGGCTGGGCTGGAACGGCACGCCGCTGAGGTGGCCGCCGTTCTTGATCAGCACGGCGATCGACACGACGAGCAGCACGGTCAGCTCGAAGGCGAAGAACAAGCCGGCCAGCCTGGTCGACACGGCAACGCCGCGGAACATCATGAACATGGCGCCGGCGGCGAAGAGGGCGGAGAAGATGATCCAGGGGATGCTCACGTTGAAGTAGAACTGCAGCATGATCGACAGGAACCCGCCGGAGATGACCAGGACACCCGCGATCGCGATGATGTAGCCGGCCCCGGCCACCAGCGCGGTGGTTACCGCGGTGGTGCCGCCGAACGTCTTGCCCACGAAGGTGATGAACCCGCCGGTCGACGGGTGTGCCCGGGAGAACTCCGACAGCGTGTTGCCGAGCAGGGCGATGGCGACGGCAGCGACGAGCACGACCAGCGGCGAGGCGAGGCCGGCCAAGAGCACGATCCCCGCGAAGCCGAAGTAGAAACTGTAGGCCGGGCCGATGTTCGCCATCGTCGAGGCGGAGATGTCGATCAGGCCCAGAGCCCCGCGGTGCAACCGCTCGGCGGATTCTGGCGCCTTCGTCTCGGTGAACGGGACGTGTGCCGCTTCGCTCATATGCTCACTCCCCTGGCAGGCTCCTAGTTAGGACTTATTTAGTGCGATTACTACGGATCATGCTCGTGACCGGGTAGACGGTCAACCATCGCCGCAGGTCTCCCACATGATGAGCAGGCGGCCGCGCTGACCCGGGCGTGAAGCTCGGGGCGGCTGGCGGGGATCACCGGATCGTTCGGGAAAATAGAGAATTTTCTTGTGGAACCACGGCGGGAGTTGAATCCAATGACGGCCGAGGTGTCAGCAACCGACGAGGACGCCGCCGGCCGTTCGCGAGAAGCTCGAGGCGTACGTGATGAGGACGCTGGGCGGGTGACAGTGGTGCGCGGCGCCCGTTCGACCCGGTGAAACACCAGCCACAGGACGCCGAGCGCGACCGCGAAGGCGGGGAGCCAGGCCAGCCGCTCCGCGGCCCACCAGGCGCTCGCCGGCTCCGTATGCAGGCCCGGGAGCCGCCCGATGGCCAAGCCCGCCACGGTGACCGAGACGAGGGCCGTCTGGTGCCAGAGGAACAAGGTCATGGCGGACAGGTTGGCCGTCGCGACGCCTGCCCACGCGACCGGGCGGCGCATCCAGCGGGCCAGCCGCTCCCGCAGCAGCAGCGCGAGGCCGACCTGGGCGATGCCGAAGGTCACGACGGCCAGGGTGGGCGGGTTGAGGTTCGAGATGCGGGCGCCGTTCACGCCGACCATGCTGGCAGGGTATCCCGCCCACAGGATCAGCGCCGCGGTAGCCGCGGCACCACCGGCGAGCAGCAAGGCCGGTGCCGTGCGGGAGCGGAAGGCGCCCCGCGCCCACGCGATCCCGAGCAGGTAGGGGACCAGCCAGCCGGCCAGGATGTTGATCCAGCCGACCCACGACGGCCCGCCGAGGCCGAACCGCACCAGGTCGGTGCCCGCGACGACGGACAAGGGGATCAGGGCCGCCCAGGCGCCGAGGCGGCGCACCAGCCCCACGGCCAGCGGGGTCAGGACGGTCAGGACGGCGAAGACGCCAAGGAACCACAACGGGTCGAGGACCAGGGTGAGCACGGTGCGCAACGCCGGCCTGGAGACACCGCCCAGGTACAGCCCGGTGGCGAGCAGCGCCCAGCAGGCGGCGAGCACCGCCACCGGGCGGGACAGCCGGGCGAGCCGCTTGCGCAGCCAGCTGCCGTAGCCACCGTGGTAGCTGCAGGCCGCCGCGTAACCGCCGACCAGGAAGAAGATCGCTAGCGTCTGGAAGATCCAGGACACCGGGGTGAGGGCGGGCAGGGCGGCCAGCGGGCTCGTGTCCTGCAGCGTGGCGCCGGTCCGGCCGTGGGTCAGGACCAGCGCGGTGACCAGCCAGTGACCGAGGATGACGCCGGTGATGGCCAGGGCGCGCAGCGCGTCGACGGTCCGGTCCCGGTCAGTGGGCGTGGCGGCGTCGATCCGCCCGGCCAGCGCCCGCACCCTGCCGATGGCGTGGCGGATCATCGGGCCACTCTCGCGGGGTCGCCGAGGGCGATGTAGGCGAGGTTGCGCAGCGCGATGCCGCCGGCCTGGAAGTAGCCGCTGTGACCGCCGCTGCCGCAGGCGAAGATCCTGGCGCCGGAGCCTGGGGCCATCGGATCCGGGCCGAAGCCGAGCCCGAGGAGGCGGACGTGCGGCACGTCGCGGATCCAGTCGCTGGCCCCCCGGCCTGCCCACACGCGGGCGGTGGCGTGCAGCGCCCGGACCGAGGAGGCGTCCATCCCCGGGCTGCCGATCACGGCAATATCGGTCACGGGCAGGCGCGGTGCGGCCAAGCCGCACACCACAGAGCCGTAGCTGTGGCAGAGCAGGGCGACTTGGTGGCCGTGCCTGGCGAGGTCGTCGACCAGCGGCCGCAGCGCGCTCGCGCCTTGCCCGGCGTCACCCGAGGTCAGCACGGCCGGGCTGATGGTGGCGGGCGTCGGGTAGCCAAGCCAGGCGATGACCGCCAGCGGGGCGCCGGGGTCCAGGCGGCGCGCCTGCGCGGCCAGGGCGACGGCGGCGCCCTGGGGTGAGGCCGTGCCCCGCGAATCGAAGGTCGCCAGCGATGTACCGGAACCTGGCACCAGGATGGCCACCCGCGTGGCCCGGGCCAGGTTGCCGATGACCTCGACCGCCTGGCCCGGCCCGTCGGCGCTGAAGTCGAGGAAATGGTGGCCGCGCATGCCGTCAAGCGCGCGGGCGAGATCGGTGTCACCCGCCCGCCCGGCCGCCCGGGCGGCGCGGACGATCATGCCCGAGTCGGCCGCATAGCGCGCGGCCAGCGCGCTGGTGGTGAGGGCCGGTAGTGGCTGCGGCCGGTCAGCCGGGCTGCCCGGGAGCGCGGCCGCCGTCGTCGCCAGCACGGCGGTGGCGGCCGCCGCGATGACGATCATGCTGCGGAGTCTCATGGGGAGCGTCCTTCCTGCCCAGCGAGATGCTGTGCTGGGCAGGAAGTTACGGATGCGCGCCCCTCGCCTGCGTCACCCTGCGGAGCCCATCGCGGGCCTGCCCCGCGGGTAGCACCAGGCTCAGCCGGCCGGGGCGGGCCGGTGAGTTCCCGTAGGCCCCCCCTACTCAAGGACGACAGCGAAGATGCCCCTGGCGGGGCACGAAATACCTCGCGGCGCCGTCCTACCCTGAGTGCATGAGTTCCCGTCCCACGAGCCTGATCGCGGCGGCGCTCGCGACTGGTGTCACCAGCCCGGCCGGGCCACGCCCGCGGTGGCTACGGCGCGGGAAAGTCGATCTCGTCTTCGTCGCCGACGTAGCCATCGCGCTGATCTGCTTCGGGGCTACCGATGGCACGCTCGGGACCGAGAACGCCCTGCATGGCAGCCCGTACTCCACCGGGCTGCTGCTCCTGATCTCCTGCGCGGTATGCGTGCCGCTGGTCCTGCGCGGGTTTTTGCCGCTCACCGCCTGGGCGGCGGCCGCCCTGGCCATGCTGTGGGCCAGCCGCACGATCCCGCCGCATACCCTCTCAACGGCCGCGTACCTCCCGGCCGGGGTGCTCGTCTACGCGCTTTGCCTCTACGCGGTCGCGCTGCGCTGCAGGACGTGGGTGGTGGCCAGCGCGGGCATCGTCACCGTGCTCGGTGCCGCCTACACCAATCCGCCGACCACCCTGGCCGCCGTCGTCGTGACGGCGATCCCGGTGTTCGGCGGCATCATCGTCCGATCCAGACGGGCCAGCCGTGAGCAGTTCCAGGTGCAGCTCGAAGTGCAGGAGCGCCGCCATGAGGGGGAACGCGCGCTGCTCGAGGAACGCCAGCGCATCGCCCGCGAGCTGCATGACGTTGTCGCCCACCACATGTCGGTGATCGCGATCCAGGCGGAGGCCGCTCCCTACAAGACCGCTGACCCGCCGCAGGAACTGGCCGAGAGCTTCGCCGAGATCCGCGCCAGCGCGCTGAGCGGCCTCAGCGAACTGCGCCGCGTGCTCGGAGTGCTGCGCAGCGACGCGCCGGACACCGCGCCGCAGCCCGGCCTGGACGATCTCGCCGGCCTGCTCGACTCGGCGCGGACCGGCGGGGTCACGGTCACGAGCAGCGTCAGTGGTACTCAGCGGCCCCTGCCGGAGGGCGCGGATCTGTCCGCCTACCGGATCGTGCAGGAGGCGCTCAGCAACGCCATTCGGCACGCGCCGGGATCCGCAGTTCAGCTCCAGCTGTACTACGGCGAAGCCGCCCTGGTGATAGAGGTCCGTAACGACGGCTGCCCGGCTGACGGCCAGACCAGCCAGCAGGAGCACCTCGAAGCCGGCCCCGGTCACGGCGGCGGGCATGGTCTCATCGGCATGCGCGAACGCGCCGCCATGCTGGGCGGCCACCTCCGGGCCGGCCCGGCTGGCAAAGACGAGTTCCTGGTGACCGCGGCCCTTCCGTTCAGAGACGGCGAACCGGAGGGCACACCGTGACGATCCGCGTCGTGATAGCCGACGACCAGGGCATGGTGCGATCCGGCTTCACGGTCCTGCTGAATGCCCAGCCTGACATTGAAGTCATCGCCGAGGCCGTGAACGGCCAGGAGGCCATAGCACAGGCCGCCAGCCTGCACCCGGACGTGATTCTCATGGACGTCCGCATGCCGGTGATGGACGGCCTGCAGGCGACCCGGCAGATCACGGCCCGGCCGGACGCGCCGAAGATTCTCGTGCTGACCACGTTCGACCTCGACGACTACGTCTACGAGGCGTTGCGCTCAGGCGCCAGCGGCTTCCTGCTCAAGGACGCCTCTGCCCGCGAGCTGGCGGACGCGGTGCGGCTGGTAGCCGCGGGTGACGCGCTGCTCGCCCCGGGCGTCACCCGGCGGCTCATCGCCGAGTTCGCCCGGCTGGGCGGCCCCCGGGCCGCCAGCCGCAAGCACATCGAAGGCCTGACCGACCGCGAGTCCGAGGTGCTCGCCCTCGTGGCACGCGGCATGTCCAACGGCGAGATAGCCGGGCACCTGGTCGTCGCGGAACAGACCGTGAAGACCCACGTAAGCCGCATCCTGATGAAGCTCGGCCTGCGCGACCGCACGCAGGCCGTCGTGCTCGCTTACGAGACCGGCCTCGTGCATCCAGGCGGCTGACCGTGCCGTACCGGCCACGGGACATGGCGTTCGCGGTGACGGCCTGCGTCGCCCTCGCCGCCTATAACAACGTGATCAGCAGGCATCCGTGGCATCGGCGGCGGTACGTCCTGGTCAACCTCTGCGCCACGGGTGCCGCGCTGTCGGCGGCCGCGGCGAGCGGCCTGACGGCGACGGACCTGGGCTGCGGGCGCGATACCTGGCCACCTGGGCGGCTGGGGGCCGGGCTGGCGACGGGGGTTGCCGCGGGATGGCTGATCGTGGCTGTGGTGCCGGCGACGCGCCCGGTCCTGGACGACAAGCGGATCTCGGGCCTCGACGGGCGCGCGATCGCGTATCAGGCCGTGGTACGGATCCCCATCGGCACTGTGCTGTGGGAAGAAACCGCCTTCCGCGGAGTCCTGCAGGCCGCGCTGCGCCGGATCATGTCCGACAACGCCGCGATCTTGCTGACCGGTGGCTTGTTTGGTGTCTGGCACGTCCGCCCCACCCTCGAAGCCCTCCGCGTCAACGGGCTCGCCTCCGGCCGCGGGCAGGCGGCGGCCCGCGTCTTCGCGGGCTGTACGGCGATGGTCGGCGGCGGCGTCTTCCTGTCCTGGCTGCGAGCCCGTTCGGGCAGCCTGACCGCGCCTGTGCTGCTCCACCTCGCCACCAACTGCGGTGGGCTGATGACCGCGTGGGCGGCCCGCCCCGGCGCACCAGTTCTCAGTGGCCCGGTGTCCTCGTGCAGGATCCGGAAGGCGACCAATTCCCCAAACCAGGACATGAACAGCGCGTGCTGAAAGCGCCTAGCGCGCGCGATACACGATGTGGTCCCAGATAAAGAAGCTGTCCCAGATAAAGAAGCTGTCCCAGCCCCGCTCTTCCGCAGTGGCTGCGAGCCGGGCCAGGACCGCGGGTCGGCCAGCTCGCCAAACGGCGCCACATAGATTGCGCGCTTCACGCGCCTGAGTGTATTGCCGTCGAGCAGTACAACTCTGGACCCGCGGGATACAGCCCTTGACCGGCTACGCCGACTCATCCCAGCACCGTGCCCGGGCCCGACCTCCCAGGTACTACCGCACCCGTTAGTGATACTGGCTTGGTGGCCTGTCACCAGCACTCACAAACACCCGAGGTGGCTCTCTCGGGCGGGCGCATGACCAGCGGGATCGTGCGCCGCGGCAATCGGCTGCTGCGGCCGATGGGCTCGTGGTCGCCCGCCGTGCACGAATATCTGCGCTATCTGGAAGCGGCCGGCTTCGGTGGCTCGCCCCAGGTGCTGGGAACCGAGGGCGACCGGGAAGTGCTGACCTTCATCGACGGAGACGTCGCCAATGACCCACGCTGGGAGCCTGCGCATGGACATCGCGTCCCGCCCTATGCCAGGAGCGAGCTGGCGGTGCGGGCTGCTGCGGAGCTGATTCACGAACTGCACCAGGCGGCGGCTAATTTCCGGCCAGCGATCACCGGCTACCGCTTCCATCCATATCCGCCGAAGGTCGGCGAGATAGTGTCGCATGGCGACCTCGGCCCCTGGAACACCGTCTATCGAGATGGGATACCGGTGGCATTCATCGACTGGGACGCTGCCCAGCCCATTGAGCCGCTGATCGACCTCGCCGCAGCCGCCTGGACCTTCGTGCCACTCGCGGCGCCCGAGCAGCTCGCCGAAACTGGATTCGACCCGTTGCCTGACCTACCGGCCCGGTTGCGTATGTTCGTGGACAGCTATGGCCTGACGGATCGCAAAGCCATCTTGCCCGCGCTGCGGCGCTGCAGACGGGACGAACCCGAACCGTTGCGCTGGCTCCAGGCCATCTCACCGGATCTCGCTCGTGCCCTATGACCCGATCCACGGTGCGTTTGCTCGAAGCAGCAACTCGAGCAGCCTTACTGCCGAATGTGAAGCACCCGACCGGTGATGTATCAGAACGTCGCGGTATTCCTCTGTACTAAGAGAGCATCTCCCAGAGTGAGCTTGAGCTGGTTATTCGGCGGCCAAGGCGATTGAACCGGTTCGTGGTTGGGCGCATGCTGTCGGTAAATGTCGCCGATGCTAGGAGGTTGGCGATGGACTCGGAGTTGCGCCTTCAAATATCCGAGGAGGGAGCAGACGCCGAGCGGCTGGCTGCGCTGACCGGCTACCTGCGGGCGGAACTCCTCCAGCTTGATGTCGAGGATGTGACCGCTCCGCAGGCCGGTGCGGCGCCGCCGGGTGCCCGGGTAGTGGGGGTGGCCGCTGTCGGTGCCCTGCTGGTCGCTCTTGGCCAGTCCGCTGATGGCTTACGGGCGGTCGTGTCCGCGATCGGTGCCTGGCTGCGACGCGGCGAGGGGACTCCGCGCACGGTACGGCTGGAACTCGACGGCGACGCGCTGGAGCTTTCGCAGGCGAGCGCGTCCGACCAGGAACGGCTGATCGAGCTGTTCGTCAGCAGGCACGCCACGGGGGAGGGCGGGCCGTGGCGGGCCAGCGGAAAGCGCTGATCATCGCCAACGACACATACGAGCAGGAGGCGTTGCGGGACCTGCTGGCACCGGCGGCGGACGCCGAGGCACTCGGCGGAGTGCTCGGTGACCCTCAGATCGGCGACTTCGCCGTGCAAGTCGTGCACAACGAACCCGCTCATATCATCCAGGCGCAGATCGAAGAAGTGTTCTCGGAAAGCCGACCCGACGACGTGTTGTTGCTGCATTTTTCCGGTCACGGGCTGAAGAGCGAGTCCGGGGAGCTGTTCTTTGCCGCCGCCAACACCCGCCCGAACAGGCTCGGCTCCACGGCGGTCTCGGCGGACTTCGTGCAGCGGTGCATGCGCACCAGCCGGTCGCGTAGCGTCGTGCTGTTGCTGGATTGCTGCTATGGCGGCGCCTTCGCCCAGGGCGTCAGGGTGCGGGCAGCCGGGGACGTCAACGTCCTGGACAGCTTTCCGCAAGGAAGGTCGGGCGGCGGGCGCGGCCGGGCGGTGATCACCGCGTCGGGCGCGATGGAGTTCGCGTTCGAGGGAGATCGGCTCGGCGACGACCAGCGGCGTCAGCCGTCGGTGTTCACCACCGCCTTGGTCGAGGGGCTGGCGACCGGGGAAGCGGACCGGGATCAGGATGGCTGGATCTCGCTTGACGAACTCTATGACTATCTGTTCGACAAGGTGCGCGAACAGAACCCGAACCAGACCCCGAGCCGCCAGTTCGAGCTGGAAGGCGAGCTGTACCTGGCCCGCAGCCGACCGCGGCGCATCCGCTCGGCACCGATCCCGGCCGACCTGCAAAACGCGCTGGCCGACCCGAACATGTACACCCGCCTCGGCGCGGTCGGCGAGCTGCGGACCCGGCTAGCCAGCGATGACCTGCCTGCTGCCGCGGGCGCCTGTGCGGCGCTGGCCGGGGTAGCCCGCACCGACATCGGGTACGTCGCCGAGGCCGCGGCGGCGGCGCTGAACGAGGCCGCCGTACGGCCGGATCAAACGGAACTGCACTTCGGCCCGGTAGAACAAGGGTCAGCGCCGCCCCGCCGACGGGTCGAGCTGCTCGGTCCGCCCATCGCCCGCGCCTGCGTGCCGCGTCCTTCTCACGACTGGATCCGCGTCGACCAGACAGCCGCCAGCCTGGACATCTCGATCGACACCGCCGGCACGGGCACCCGGCACGGAAGCCTGGGCCTCCAGGGACCCGCCGGCGAAGCGGCCATCGCGATCGACGTCGATCTCGTGCCTGCTCCGCCGCGGACATCGCCGTTCCGCACCGTGGAAAGGCAGGCTGGCCGACTAGCGCACGACCCCGCGACCTTCACCAGCGCGCCCGAAGCGCGGCCCGCGACACAAGCTCCCGGCCAGCCCGAGCAGGCCGGCCAGCCCAGCCGGCCAGCCAGCCGCAGTCAGCGGAACAGGCCAGCCGCGACCCCGAGCGCTCCTCGCCCGTTACCGCTCTGAACCCGGCCCCGGATTCCCGGCTGGCGCCGCTGGCCGGCCTGGCCGGGTCCGCGGGCTCGGATGACCTGGTGAACACGGACTCGCAGCCTGATGACGCGTGGCCGGGGATGAGCGGGGCGCACCCGCGGCAGCCTGAGCGCAAGCACTCCCGCCGGCGCTCGCTTGTCCTGCTCGTTATCGTGCTTGCGGGCCTGGCCGCGATCGGCGTCGTGGCTGGAGTGCTGCTGACGCGCGGGCCTCGTACACAATCGGTCACCGCGCCGGTTTCGTACCGTTTCGCTTCGCATCACTACCACGACGGCCTGGTAGCCGTGCGCCGCTGGACGCTGGGCGGCCGGGACGGCTCGGTGTTCACTGAGACCATCACGGCCAGCAGCGCCTCAGGTAAGGCATTGCTGATCCTGTTCAAAGAGCCGATACCAGCGGCGATCGCGGCAAACCTGAACATGGTGCGCTTCACCCCGGCTCCGTCCAAGATCGTGAAAGCGGACCCCGTGGTGGAGTGGAAAATGCGGGTGCCGGCGCACGGCACCGTCACCGTCGGCTACCAGGCCACGGTTGCTCGCGCCGGGGCGACCGGGGCCCGGCTGGCACGATGGGTGACAGACTTCAACCAGCTGGCGGTGACCGTGAAACCCGGCCCGGTCCAGCGCTCAGGTTCCGGTTCAGGCTCCGGCTCGGGGTCGAGCGGCGGCTCGGGCAATGGGGTGGTAGTACCGGATGTGAGCGGGCAGACCCAGAGCCACGCAACGACCACCTTGCAGGACGACGGCCTGTCCGTGAACCCTGCGACCACCAGCAATTGCGCTGCGAGTTCGGACGGCCTGGTGGTGGGGCAGAGTCCTGCGGAGGGCACGACTGTCCACCAGGGCTCCGCCGTCGTCATAACCGTGTGCAGCGCGAGCCAGCCAGCAAACGTGCCGGTGCCGAACGTGCTCGGGCTGGCCGAGAGCCAGGCAGAGTCCGTCTTGCAGAGCGACGGGCTGGTCCCGGCCGCTACGCTCATCCCCAATTGCGAAGCGGGTTCAGCAGGCCAAGTGGTGCAGCAGAGTCCTGACGCCGGCACAGCTATCCCGCCGGGCCATACGGTCGACATCGGCGTATGCGAACCGCCCACCCCGCCACCCTCACCGTCACCGACCTAGCGATGTCTTGGCCGACGGCGACGGCGCTCCACGCCGACCTTCCCGTGCGTGCTCCGATGCTTCTTAGCGGGTACTTCATTGCGCCGGGCTCAGAACCCTCCCCCGGCTCCTGACCGGTACCGCTCAGGAACCGCCCGCCGCATCCTGCGTGCTCTCGTGACGCCAGTGCTGGCCGAATTCGCCATCATGAAGCCGGCGCAGCAGATGCGCGTGGTGATCCAGCCGGTCGGCGGCACGCAGCATCTCATCAAAGTCACGGCCGTGATCGCGCGCCGCGGTCTTCTCTTCCGCCCGCTTGCGGACGATACGTAGCTCTTCCCTGCTCAGCTCGACGACCTTGGCCAGTACCTCTTGCAGATCCATCGCTTCCCTTTCTCCGCTCGCCATCCCTGCAGTCAAGCAGACGCATGCACCCTACGGCGCTGGCCCGTTCTGGCCCGCGTCACCGGGCCTCACTGGGAAGTGCATTCCCTTGGAACCCGGCCACCGCCCAGCCAACGTTTCAGGTGGCTGACGGCGTCGCCGATGTCGTTGGTGCCCATCTTCCACTGGATGGCCGAGCCGCCTTGCCCGGCGAACGCGGCGCAGTTGTCTGCCCGGTCGTCGATGAGGACGGCATCAGCGAACCGCATGCCGTGCATCGCCAGCCACGGCCCAAAGAACGCTTGGGGGTCGTCGCTCTTGAGCGCCTGGGTCTGGCTGGAGCAGATGAGGTCATCGCAGATGACCGCCCAGTCCGTCAGGGTCTCCCGGTCGCGCCGCCGGGGACGCCGGGCGTCCCGGGACCGCTCGAAGGCGCGGGCGAAGCAGTCCATGTTGTCGGTGGCGATCACCACCATGGCTTCGGCCCGCATCGCCCGCAGCACCTCGAACAGCTCGGCGTTGACCTTCATCCGGACGCAGTCGATGTCCAGGCGGCGGGCTAGGAAGTCCTCCTTGAACCGCCGGTCGAGCTGGATCCCCAGCTCGGCGATGACCTGATCGGAGGACAGTAGGCCCTTCATCCACTCCTCGGCGATGTTCCGGTCGCTGGCGAACACCCCGGCCATGCCCGCCTCAAGCTGCCGCCGCAGCGGGTGGGTGGCGCTGGACAGGATCGACACCCAGAACGGGTCACGTGACAGCACTCCGTGCCAGTCGCAGAAGATGACCCGTCCCGACAGCGGAACCTGCTTCATACAGCCTCTCGACGTCGCGGTCCCTCATCATCTGCCTTAGCCGCGCCTCGCGGCAAGCGATGACGCGCAGCACTCCGCTGGCGATGCCTGCACCTTCCCGGACCGCCTCGGGTAAGGCACAATCACTGCCGGTATGGGCATTAGCGCCGGCTGCAGCCGGCCGAGCCGCAAAGGAGCACCAGATGACTCAGACCCTTAATTACCGCCAGATGGGAACCTCCGACCGCAGCCAGGCGCACGTGCTGTTCTCCCAGACCATGGGCTACGTGGCCGCCACCGCCGCGCTGTTCGCGGCGGGAGCCTGGCTGGGCCGTGACCTGACCGGCGGCGTGGGTATCTTCGCGTTCATCCTCGCGTTCGCCGCGCTGTTCGGCATGCGGTTCGCGGCGCGGCGGTCCGTGCCGTTGACCGTCGGGCTGCTCGGCGCGTTCGGCCTGCTGATCGGGCTGGCCGTGGCCCCGACCATCAGCTACTACGGGAGCATGGACCCGCAGGCCCTATGGCAGGCGGGCGGGGCGACGGCGCTGTTCATCGCCGGCTTCGGCGCGGCGGGCTACGCCACCCGGCGGGACCTCAGCGCGATCGCCCGGGCATGCTTCTGGGCTCTGGTGGGCCTGATTGCCGTCAGCATCGTGCTGATCTTCATCCATATCCCGGGCAGCGGGCTGGTCTACTCGGTGCTCGGCCTGGTGATCTTCGCCGGGTTCACCATGTTCGACTTCCAGCGGCTGCGCACCAACGCCGACATCACGGTCGCGCCGCTGCTCGCCGCGTCGATCTTCCTCGACGTGCTGAACGTGTTTCTGTTCTTTCTGGAGATCTTCTCCGGTCAAGAGCGCTGAAGTGTCCTGGCCTGGCGCAGGTTCTGGCCGACGATCAGCCCTGGTCCTGAGCGGCGCTGTAACCGTGGGACTGCTGCCGGTACTGCGCGACGGCGGCCTCGCAGACGGCCCGTACCGGCCAGCCTAGGGCCCGGGCGGCGGCTTCCGCCTCCGCCAATTCTGCCGTGGCCGTTCCGAAGCCCGCGAGGCCATCTGCGGCTTCGGCCGCCTTGACCGTGACGACCTGGCTGCTGCCCGGTGCTCCCACTTCCACCTGCACCGACGTGCGGGAGGCGGTCAGCCGGTTCATCTGGGACCAGCGGACGCCGAGCGTCCCGGTGTGGGCGAAGATCGCGGCGGCCACGGCGCGCCGGACCGGTTCAGCGCACAGGGCGGTGAGGACCTGTCCTGGGCGGCCGTGCCGGCCGACGATCGGGGTGCACCAGCAGTCCCAGGCGCCGGCCGCCCGCACTGCCTGAAGGACCGAAGGCCACAGCCGGGGGTCGAGGTCGTCGACGGTGCTCTCGACGACGGTCACGTCGCCTTCGCGCAAGTCCCGCTCCGCGCCGGGCACCCCGACGACCACCCGGGTGATGTTGGGCCGGTCCGGGGTGTCCCGGCCACCGGCGCCGGTGCCCACCGCGCGTACCGTCATGGCCGGAAAGCCGCCCGGTGTGGCGGCCGCCGCGAGCAGGGCCGCTCCGGTCGGGGTGGTGCGCTCACCGGTCAGGTCGCCGCTGGCCAGGTCCAGGCCGGCCGCGGCGGCGATGCGGAGGACGGCGAGAGCCGGCACCGGGAGGCGGCCGTGCCGGCTGGTGATGGATCCGCTTCCGGCGGCCAGGGCCGAGCAGCAGACCACCGCGCCGGGCCGCAGCAGTCCGAGATCCTCCAGTGCGGCCGCCGCTCCGACTACGTCGGCCAGGGAGTCGAACGCACCGACCTCGTGGAAGTGCACGTCTTCGGGTGGCTCGCCGTGGACCGCCCCCTCCGCCTCGGCTAGCAGCCGGAAGACCCGTGTCGCGAGATCCTTCCCGGCCGGGCGGAGGTCACTGGCGCCGACGTGCCCGAGCACGTCGGCGAGGTGCCGTGGGTGGTCGGCCGCCGTCGGCGTAGTGATCACGGCCCGCAGGCACGCGAGGCCGCCCCGGCGGGCGGCCTCGGTCCGCAGCCCGATACCGGGCACGCCGAGTGAGGCAATGGCTCCGCGCACCCGCTCCACGTCGGCGCCCGCATCGAGCAGGGCGGCGAGCAGCATGTCGCCGGCCACGCCCGCGGTCGCGTCGATGTAGGCGGCGCCCGGCCGGTCCGTCACCGGTGCACCGCGCGGATGATCTTGGCGGCGTGCGCGGCCGCCCCGAACCCGTTATCAATGTTGACGACGACCAGGCCCGGGCTGCACGAGGCGAGCATGCTGGCCGCTGCGGCCAGGCCGCCCGCCGCGACGCCGTAGCCGACGCTGGTCGGCACGCCGATCACCGGCGCGCTGACCAGTCCGGCGACCACGCTCGGCAGGGCACCGTCCATCCCGGCCACGACCACCACGCACTCGGCGGCGCGCAGGTCGTCCAGCCGGGACAGCAGCCGCCCGAGCCCGGCCACGCCCACGTCGGCGAGGACATCCGCGCGGACGCCCAGCACGGCCAGCGTGGCCGCACATTCCCGGGCCGCTTTCAGGTCCGTGGTGCCGGCCGTCACGACCAGCACGCTGCCGCGCGCGGGCGGCAGCGCGCCGACGGCTACCGTTCCGGCCACGTGATCGGCGTATACGGCGTCGCCAGGGAAACGGGCGGCCGCCTCCTCCAGGACGCCGGCGGGGCAGCGCGTGGCCAGGGCCGGCACCTGAGGGTCGCGGGCCCGCAACTCGGCCAGCAGCGCGAAGATCTGCCCGGGCGTCTTGCCTTCGCCGAATACCACTTCCGGGACGCCGGTCCGCCGCCGGCGATCTACGTCCAGCAGGGCGAACTCGCCCAGCGGGACGCCCGCCGCCCCGGCCTGGGTTCCGGGCGGCGCACCGGCCGCCGCCGCGTTCGGCATCCCCGGCGCTCCGTTCGGCATGCCGACTGCTTTGTTCGGCATACCGGATACCCCGGGCATACCGCGACCCTCAGCCGGCCCGGCTGACCGGTGTGAGGTCGAGGTTCAGCGAACCGGACCGCAACGGCCGCTCATCGATCTCCGCGCGCTGATACCCAGCCGCCCGGACGCAGGCCAGCACGGCCGCATGCTCGCCCGGGTCCGCCGCCCGCGGCAGGTCCGCCGCGCCGAGCTGCACCCGGCCGAGAGCACCGAAATGCCGCACCCGCAGTTCGCGGTAGCCGCGCTGCTTCAGGCTCAGCTCGGCCCGGTCCACCTGCGACAGCACATCGGAGCTGACCGGGGTGCCGTAAGGCAGCCGCGAGGCCAGGCAGGGCGACGCGGGCTTGTCGGCACTCGGCACTCCCAGCCGCCGCGCCAGCGCCCGCACCTGGTCCTTCCGCACGGACGCCTCCAGCAGCGGATGGCGGACACGGTGCTCGGCCGCCGCGCGCAGCCCGGGCCGCCAGTCACCCGTGTCGTCGGCGTTGGCGCCGGACAGCACGGCGGCGAATCCGCGCCGCCCGGCCAGCGCGGCCAGCCGGTCGTACAACTCGGATTTGCAGTAGTAGCAGCGGAAGCGGTCGTTGCGCCGGTAGTCGTCGCGCTCCAGCTCGGCCGTGCTGATCAGCTCGTGCCGGACGCCTACGGCCCGGGCCACCGACCGGGCGCCGTCCAGCTCGCCGGACGCGAGGGCCGGCGAGACGGCGGTGACGGCCAGGGCTTGTTCTCCGAGCGCCCGGGCGGCCAGCGCAGCGACCACAGAGGAGTCCACCCCGCCGGAGAACGCGATCAGCGCGCTGCCCAATCCGGCCAGACGCTCGGTCAGCTGGCCGGCCAGCGCGTCAAGCTCGTCAGGCACGCCGTTCCCCGATCGCCCTCTTGCCGCAGCTGATCATCTGACTCGGACTATACGCTCCGGCGCCCTTGCGCCGGCCTGCCGCCGCGATCGCTGTACGCTCAGATTCAGCTTTCTGCGCTTCGGGAGGTCTCGTGCCCATCGAACAGGCAGAGTTCGGCCGCACCGGCCACCAGAGCAGCCGGGTGATCTTCGGAGGGGCGGCTCTCGCGCAGGTCTCCCAGCGGGCCGCGGACGAGACCCTGGACCTCCTGCTCGCCCACGGGGTGAACCATCTGGACGTGGCCTCGTCCTACGGCGAGGCGGAGGCCCGCATCCGGCCGTGGCTGCAGCGCGAACGGAGCCGGTTCTTCCTGGCCACCAAGGGCGACGAGCGCACCGCAGCCGGCGCCCGCGAGGAACTGCACCGGTCCCTGGACCGGATGGGCGTCGACCACGTCGACCTCTGGCAGCTGCACTCCCTGGCCGATCCGATCGAGTGGGATATCGCCCTGAGTCCGGGCGGGGCGCTCGAGGCCGCAGTTGAAGCCCGGGAGCAGGGCCTCGTCCGCTGGATCGGGGTGACCGGCCACGGCAGCCAGATCGCCGCGACGCACCGCCGCAGCCTCGAGCGGTTCGGCTTCGACTCGGTGCTGCTTCCGTACAACTTCGTCACCATGCAGAACCCGTACTACGCCGACAACTTCAACGCCCTGTACGAGACCTGCCGCGAGCGGCGCGTCGCGGTGCAGACGATCAAGTCGATCGCGCTGCGCCCCTGGGCGGGCCGGCCGCACACCCGGGCGACCTGGTACGAGCCGCTTGAGCAGCAGGACGACATCGACCTCGCGGTGTGGTGGGCGATGAGCCGCCCCGGGGTGTTCATAGCCAGCGTCGGGGACCTGGACCTGCTCCCGAAAGTGCTTGACGCGGCCAGCCGGTTCACCGCGGCGCCGAACGACGCGGCGATGAGCGCGCTGGCCGACCGGACGGCGGCCGAGCCGCTGTTCGTCTGACCGGGGTCGCACTGATCAACTGATCACGTCGAGTGTCTCGCCGACAGCCGCCGGAGGTCCGGCGTCGTGCGACGCGGGAAGCTGGAGCCATGATCGAGGAACTGGCGCGGGACCGGCTGGGCTTCGGGCGGCTGCGCCCAGGACAGCGGCCGGCGGTGGAGGCGCTGGCCCGCGACCGCGATGTGCTGGCCGTGCTGCCGACCGGGGGCGGAAAGTCGGCCATCTACGAGCTGGCCGGGTTGCTGCGGACGGGGCCTACGGTGGTCGTGTCGCCGCTGATCGCACTGCAGGATGATCAGCTCGCCCACCTGCGGGCGGCTGGCCTGCGGGCGATCGTGCTGAACTCCCAGCAGTCGGTCGGCGAGCGCGCCGATGCGCTGCTCGCCTCGTGCGATTCAGACACGTTCATATTCCTCTCGCCAGAGCAGCTGGCCAACGGGGAGACCCGGGACACGCTGCGGCGCGCGCAGCCCGGGCTGTTCGCCGTGGACGAAGCCCACCTGATCAGCCAGTGGGGCCGCGACTTCCGCCCCGACTACCTGCTGCTGGGCGCCCAGGCGGACGCGCTCGGCGGGCCGGTCCGGCTGGCGCTGACCGCGACCGCTGCACCGCCGGTCCGCCAGGAGATCATCCGGCGGCTCGGGCTGCGCGATCCAGCGGTGGTGATCGGCGATTTTGACCGGCCGCACCTCCACCTGTCAGCTGTGCACGAGCGCGCTGTGCCAGACAAGGAGGCCGAGCTGGTCCGGGCGGCGCGCGAGTTCGCCGGCCCGGGGATCGTGTATGCGGCGACGCACGCCAGCGCGCAAGCGGCCCACGACGCACTGGCCACGGCCGGGGAGCAGGTAACGCTGTATCACGCCGGGCTGTCCGGGCGGGCGCGGCGGGAGGCGATGACGGCTTTCCTGGACGGCCCGGCCCGCATCATCGCGGCCACGGTGGCGTTCGGCATGGGGATCGACAAGCCGGATGTCCGCTGGGTGCTGCACGCCGACCCGCCGCCCTCGCTGGACGAGTATTACCAGGAGCTCGGGCGGGCCGGTCGGGACGGCCAGCCGTCGCAGGTGCGGCTGCTCTACCGCTTCGAGGACTTCGAGCGGGCCCGCCGGCTGACGGCGCGGGGCGTACCTGGCACTGCCGTGGCGCAGGTTGCGGCCGCACTCGCGGCCGGGCAGTGGACCGGACCGGGGGCCCGGCAGCAGACGGGCGCGCTGGCCCGGCTGGCTGATCTCGGCGCCGCGGCCTGGCAAGCGGACGGCAGTACCCGGTGGACGGGGAAGATGAGCGTCGCGGCAGCGCTGGCGGCCTCGGACGCGGAGAGCGTGCGTGAAGCCGAGATAGAACGCACCCGGCTGACGATGATGCGCCGCTATGCGGAGCACACTGGTTGCCGCCGTTCGTTCCTGCTCACCTACTTTGGCCAGGACTACCGCGGCCCTTGCGGAAACTGCGACAACGACCTCGGGACCACCGAAGCTGACCGCGCCGGCCTCCCGTTCGCCGTAGGCGCGCGGGTCGTAAGCGAGCGCTGGGGCGAGGGCACCGTGCAGCGTTATGACGGGGACGAGGTCACGGTGCTCTTCGACGACCACGGCTACCGTGAACTGTTCTTGCCGGTCATATTGGAACGCGGCCTGCTGCGGCCTGCATAGCAGGGCATGGCCGGGCCGAGCAGGTCGAAGCGGGGTACCGGTACCGTCCAGCTACGCAGTCAAGCGCCGGTCAGCAAGCTCGGCGTGCGCGCCGGGAAAGGAGAACCACGATGCCCGACGAGACCCGCGATCCTGCGCCGACCTGGCAGCCGCCACCGGATTTCGAGCAGTCCGGCGGTGACCTGGACGCCGCTGAGCGGCGCGAACTACCCGCCTCGGCCTATGCCTTCCCGCGGCAGCGCAAGGAACCGCTGAGCTCGGCAAGCCACGTGCGAGCCGCGCTCAGCCGGTTCGATCAAGTCAGCGGCGTCAGCGATGCTGACCGTGCCCTCGCGTTCGAAAATATCCGCCTCGCCGCGTCCTACTTCGATGTTCACATCACCGAGAAGTCGTGGCACGATCTCATGCCGCCGCCCGGCGGCCACTGATGCCCTGTCGGCCCAGGCCTGCTCCGCATCCGCGCGACAAGCCATTCACCTGCCCGATGCCCATGACCGACCAGCATCCTGGGCATTCGGCTGGCTCCGGACCGCGCCGCCACCGCCATGCCGGGGCTTGCGGACGATGCGCCGTGCGGACGCGGTAGTAGCGGATGGCCGAGGACCAGGCGCCTGGGTCAGCGTGGGCACCGTTCCGCCATGAAGTCTTCGCCGCGATGTGGGGGGCGCAGTTCGTCAGCAACATCGGCAGCTGGATGCAGACCGTTGCCGCCCAGTGGCTGATGCTGACCCTGACCGGATCGGCGGCGTACGTCGCGTTCATCCAGACTGCGGCCAGCCTGCCCATCGTGCTGTTCGCGGTGCTCGCCGGAGCCATCGGCGACCTGGTGGACCGGCGCCGGTTCCTGCTGGTCACCCAGGCCCTGATGCTGCTCGCCGCGGTGGCGCTCGGCCTGCTCGCCATCGCCGGGCTGGTGTCGCCCTGGCTGCTGCTGGCCCTGATATTCGCGGTGGGAACCGGCCAGGCCCTCACCTCGCCGACCTGGCTGACCCTGCAACCCGAACTCGTGACGCCTGCTGAACGGCCGCAGGCCATCGCCCTGGGCTCAGTGAACCAGAACCTGGCCCGGGCCGTGGGCCCGGCAATCGGCGCTCATTCTCGCTGCCACTAGCGCCGGGACGGTATTCCTGATCAACGCGGCGACGTTCCAGCCTGGGTCCGTAGCCAGGACCCGCCCGGGCGGCCAGGGGTCGTGGCCCTGTCGCCACCTGCGAGCCGGGAGGTTCCGGTGAAGCTGATCGTCAACAGTGCCGATACGGACCGGTCCGCGGTCGCCGAGCTGATGGCCGCCGTGGCGGCCGCGGTGGCCCGCCGGGTCGCGGCGGTGTCCGAGGATGTTTACCAGGTGATACTCCGGGAGATCCCGCAGCTCCGCGACGACAAACCGGTGCTGGCCCTGCTCGCCTCGAGCGTCGACAGTAACGTCGACACCTGTCTGCAGATCATGCAGCACCAGATCGACCTGGCTGACGTACAGGCCCCGGCCGCGGCTGTGGAATACGCGCGCCGGCAGGCACAGCGCGGCACGCCGCTGACCGCGCTGCTGCGCTCCTACCGGCTCGGGCACGCGTGCTTCGCCGATTGGCTGCTCAGGGAACTGGCCCGGCAGGCAGCCGACGCCCAGCTGATCACCGCCGCCACGCTGGACATGTCCAAGGTCGTGGCTGGGTACCTCGACCAGACCTCTGAGGAGATAGTCGCGGCCTACGCGCGCGAAAGGGAGAACTGGCTGCGGAACCGAAGCGCCGCGCGGGCCGCCCGGATCCGCGGCCTGCTGTCGGGTGCGCGGATCGATGTGCGCGCCGCGGAGGCCACCCTGGGCTATCGGCTGCGGCAGTACCACGTGGGCGTGGTGTGCTGGACCGGTGACACGGCCGCCTCCGCGGACAACATCACCAGGCTCGACCGTGCGATCAGGGAGGTAGCGGGGCAGGCGGCCTGCTCCGGCGATCCGCTGTTCCTGCCTCGGGACGAATCGAGCGCGTGGGCGTGGCTGCCGCTAGGGATCCGGGACACGTTCGGTTGCGCGGCGGCCAGCACGGCCGGCCTGGACGGCGACATCCATTTCGCCTTCGGCGACGCGGAAAAGGGCACGGCGGGTTTCCGCCTCAGCCACCAGCAGGCCGTCGCCGCCCAGGCGGTGGCGCTGGCCGCGGGGTTTCCCCGGCCGCGGACGGTGGCGTTCGGCGAGGTGGCGCCCGTGGCGATGATGCTCGGATCCGCGGAACTGCTGCGGGCCTGGGTGCTCAGCACGCTGGCCGGACTGGCCGCCGACGACGAGCACCACGCTCGGCTGCGCGAGACCCTGCTGGTCTTCCTCCAGGCTGGGGGCAGCTACAAGGCGACCGCCGAACAGCTGATGCTGCACAAGAACACCGTCCAGTACCGGATCCGCAAGGCGCAGGAGAGTCTCGGCCGGCCGGTAAGCGATAACCGCCACGACGTGGAACTCGCCCTCCAGGCCAGCCAATGGCTCGGCTCGTCTGTACTTCAGCCAGCCGACGCACCGGCCGCCGTCGGCCGCTGACCGATTCACCACGGTGCCGGATGAGAACACCCTGCAGGCGACTGTGGCCCGCCGAGCGGCGCGGCTCAGGGCGGGGAGGCAGTGGTTGCTTCGCAGTGCTCGCCGCCCAGGGCGCTGGTCAGCCCTTCGAGGTCCGCGACGGTCACGGTGAGCGCCGAGTGGCCACTGCGGCGAAGCGGTGATGGCACCTTCTGCGTGAAATGGATGCACACCCCCGCGTCGTGGTTCGTGCCAAAGCTCAAGCCGTCATCGGCCATGGATCCGCGCACACCGAACGCGGTCCACCAGCGGTAGTTCCGGGTGATGTGCGCCTCGGCGACGTTGGCCAGCGGCGTCTTGATCTTGAAAAAACCGAAGGTCGCCAGGAGGGAGCCTTCGTCGGTGAGCGTGACGCCGTCTGTGGCACCGCGCAGCCCGAAGGCCAGCAACACCGGCAAATATCGCTTGTCAATGGCGTAACCAAAACGTTTGGACATCAGCGGTCCGATCCCAGTGCTCCCCAGCGGTCGTGACCATCTTCCCATCTGCAGTTGCAGCAGGACCGGCCGGCCAGCTGGCCGCCCCGAACGCATGCTGGCGGAGGCTGCGGGACCAATGGCATCCCGCGGGGGGCCATTCGTCCCTGGCCATGTCACGTGAACGGGTTTTGGGTGGCTTAGACAACGCGGACATTTGCCCTAAGGGGACGCATGAGAGACGTCAGCCGTCGGCTGGCCGCCCCGGCCCGCGGCATCCGTGCGCTCGCTGACGCTCCCCAGCTCGGGCACTTCGCCTGGTGTCATGCCCGTGGTATCGCCCGGATCAGTGGACCGATCACCGACTCGCGTGCTGAGCGACGTTGGCGCGCGGAGCCCGACCAGGCCGCCTTCCTGGCGGCCGGCGTCAAGGAGCAGCGAACGGCCAGGTAGCCCGCCGGAGGCCAGCCGCTGGCGGGTTCCCTGGGCCCGACTGGGAAAGAGGTGCCAGCGTGGCCGCATCCGAGGAACTCTCCGAGGAACTCCAGGAAGAGGCAGAGCTAGAACAGTTTGGCTACCAGCCGCAGTTCCAGCGTACATTCCGCTTGTTCGCATCATTCGCTATCGGCTTCTCATTCATATCCATCACCACCGGAATCTTCACCACCTACGGTTCGGTATTGCTCTCGTCCGGCCCGGTTGGCATCTGGACCTGGCCGCTGGTCATAGTCGGCCAGCTTGCGGTGGCTTTGGTGTTCGCTGCCCTGGCGTCACGTATCCCACTAGCGGGATATTCCTACCAGTGGATGTCACGGCTCGCGAATCCCTACATTGGCTGGCTGGTGGGATGGCTGGCGTTCGCGTTCCTTGTGGTCGACGTGGTGGCGGTGGACTATGCCGTGGCCTCGACGGTGCTGCCGACGCTGTTCAGCTACCTGGGCACGGAGGCCAACACCTGGCTGGCCACGGCGCTGATCGTGATCGTGCAGGCGCTGCTGATCATGGTCTCGACAATGTGGACACGGCGGGTCAACAACGCAGCGGTCAGCACCGAGATAATCGGGGTCGGCGGTCTGACCGTGCTGCTGCTCATTGTCGGGGCGGCCCGCGGGCTCCTGAACTGGGGCCACCTGTTCTCTCGCGCTGCGATTCCGGCGGCCGGCTACTTCGGTTTCGGCGGGGGCACTCACGACAGCCCGTGGCTACTGGCCTTCCTGCTCGGAGCATTTACCATCGTCGGGTTTGAGGCATGCGGCAACCTGGCGGAGGAAACCAAGGAGCCGGGGATCGTAGTGCCCCGTGCCATGTGGGGTTCGGTAGTGGTGTCCGGCGTCATCGGGTTCGCCTTCCTGATTGCCATCACCGCTAGTACCGGCAACCTCAAAGTGCTCACCGCCTCCAGCACCCCGGTGGCCGACGTAGTGATCAGGGTGCTCGGCTCGGTCATCGGCAAGATCTTCCTCGTCATCGTGTTGTACTCGATCTTTGCCTGCGGACTGGTCATCTTCGTGACTGCGACCAGGCTCAGCTGGGCCATGTCCCGCGACGAACGGTTCCCCGGCTGGCAGGCGCTGCGCCGCGTCAACCCGCGTTTCGACAGCCCCGCAGTCGCCACCGTGACGGTGGGAATACTCATCGAGATCGTGCTGGCCGTGTTCGCCACCCGTACCGATGCGCTGTTCAAGTTGTTCAGCGCGGCAACGCTGATGCCTGCGCTGATCTACCTGGTCACAACAATCCTGTACGTGTTCGCCCGGCGTCGGCTGCCTGGCACGCATGGCTTCCGGCTCGGCCGCTGGGAGATCCCGGTCGTGACCGTCGCCCTGGTCTGGCTGGTCTTCGAGATGTCGATCTTCCGGGATAGCTCGTTTGCCGCTCCGTGGCTGTACGCCGCGGTGATGATGGGCATCGGACTGATCTACTTCGTGTTCCTGCTGGTAACCCATCGCTCCTTTGAAATGCCCAGCGGCACCCGGAGCTTCGGGCCCGGTGATCAGCTGGCTGAGCCGGACATCCCCGGGCCCGGGGAACCGCCGGCCGGCCCGGCGGCGGGTGGTGTGGCGCCGTGACCAGCGGCTGCGTGCTCGCGATCGATCAGGGCACCTCAGGTACCAAGGCTCTGATCGTCCGTGCGGACGGGTCGGTCGCGTCCGCCGCGGAGGTGCCGGTCGGGCTCCGGCCCGTCGGCGCCGAGGGCGCTGAGACCGACCCGGCCGAGATCTGGGACTCGATGCTGGTGGCGGCCCACCGCGCGATCGAGGCGGCCGGCGAGCGCCCGGTAGCGGTGGCGCTGGCGAACCAGGGCGAAACCGTGCTCGCCTGGGATCGTTCGACCGGAACACCGCGGTCGCCCGCGATCAGCTGGCAGGACCGCCGGTCAGCGGGGATCTGCGCACGGCTGGCCGGGCACGGACCGGAGATCCGCCGGGTTACCGGGCTGGAACTCGATCCCTACTTCTCCGCGCCGAAGATGGTGTGGCTGCGCGAGCAAGCCGGGGCGGAGGGCGTCATCACCACCACCGACACGTGGCTGCTGAGCCGGCTCGCCGGCGCGTTCGCCACCGACGCGGCCACGGCCTCCCGGACCCTGCTGCTCGATCTGGACACGGTCACCTGGTCAGAACGGATGTGTGCCCTCTTCCGCATCGACCCGGCCAGCCTGCCCGAAATCCTGGACAATGACGCGACCGTCGGCAGCACGGCCGAATTCGGCGGCGAGCTGCCGGTCGCTGGGATCGCCGTAGACCAGCAGGCCGCGTTGCTGGCTGAGGGGTGCCTGGGCCCGGCTCAGGCCAAATGCACGTTCGGCACCGGCGCCTTCCTGCTCGCTACGGTCGGCGAGCATCCGGTCCGGTCACGGGCCGGCCTGGTGTCCTGCGTGGCCTGGCGGCTCGGGGGGGCCAGCACGTACTGCCTAGACGGTCAGGTCTACACCGCGGGCACGGCGATCGACTGGCTGGCCCGGATGGGAATTGTGGCCAGCCCTAGTGAGCTGGACCCGCTGGCGGGCCCCGCAATTTTGTCGGGTGAGGCGTTCGTCCCGGCGTTCACGGGGCTCGCCGCACCGTATTGGGCGCCGGCCGCGCGCGCATCATTGACCGGCCTGTCGCTCGCCAGTGACCGCGGGACGGTGGTACGCGCGGTTCTCGAAGGAATCGCGGCGAACGTCGCCGTCCTGGCCCAGGCTACTGCGGATGACCTCGGCGCGCCGCTGCGCCGGCTTCGCGCTGACGGTGGGCTGACTCGCTCCCGCGTGCTCATGCAAGCGCAGGCGGACCTGCTGCAGAAGCCGGTGGATGTCTATGCGACCCCGCACGCCACCGCGCTCGGCGTCGCGGCTCTGGCGCGGCTTGCGCTCGGGGATGCCGCGACCGTGGCCGAAGCGGTCGCGGCGTGGGCGCCCGCAACGACCTACTGGCCGGCCTGCGGCCCCGAGGAAGCAGCGGACCGCCTCAGCCGCTGGCGCCGAGCTGTGGCGGCAGCACTCAGGTCCGTGGCCGCACCGGCCCCCGTCACTAGTACGGGGGCCGCCGGATGACCACCGAATCGGCCTATGACGTGGCCGTCATCGGGGCAGGCGTGGTCGGGGCCGCGATCGCTCGCGAACTCAGCTGCTATGAATTGCGGACCATCCTGATCGACGCAGGCGACGATGTCGGCGGCGGCACGAGCAAGGCCAACACGGCGATTCGGCACACCGGATACGATGCCAAGCCCGCCACGCTCGAGTCCGAGCTGCTCCGCCGCGGGTTCCCGCTGCTCACCGGCTACGCCGCCGCGACCGGGATCCCGCTCGAGGTGACAGGTGCCTTGCTCGTGGCGTGGGACGCCGAGCAGCTCGCGACGCTGGGCGACCTGGTCGAACGCTCAAAAGCTAACGGATACACCGCCATCCACCCGGTCGCGGTCGACGAGCTGTACCTGCGTGAGCCGCATCTCGGCCCGGGTGCCCTCGGCGCGCTGGCGATCCCCGACGAAGGCATTATCTGCGCCTTCACGACCCCGCTGGCCTTCGCTACCGAGGCGGTCGTGAATGGCGTCCAGCTACGGCTGTCTTCGCCGGTCATCGGGGTCCAGCCGGTGGCGGACGGGCACATCCTGCAGATCCCGGGCGGTCAGGTGGCTGCCCGCTGGATGATCAACGCGGCCGGGCTGCACTCGGACACCGTGGACCGCATGTTCGGACACGAGCGGTTTACCATCACCCCACGTCGCGGCGAGTTGATCGTGTTCGACAAACTCGCTCGCCCGCTGGTCAACAGCGTGCTGCTACCGGTACCCACATCGGTCGGCAAGGGCGTGCTCGTCGCTCCGACCGTCTTCGGCAACGTACTGCTCGGGCCCACGGCTGAGGACGTCGCCGACCGCAGCGCGACGCAGTCGACCGCGGCCGGGGTGGCAAGCCTCCTGGCCAAGGGCGCCACGGTCGTACCTGAGCTGCTGGACGAGGAGGTCACGTCCGTCTACGCCGGACTGCGGGCCGCTACCGAGTACGCCGATTACCAGATTGCCTGCTATCCGGATCAGCGCTACCTCTGCGTGGGCGGGATCCGGTCTACCGGGCTGTCCGCGAGCATGGGCATTGCCTCCTACGCACGCGACCTCCTCGCCGACGCCGGCCTGGTGCTCAGGCAGGCCACAGATCATCAGCAGGTTCAGCTGCCCCCGATCGGGGAGGCCGCGCTGCGGCCCTACCGTGACGAGAACGCGATCGGCGGCCACCGGGTCTACGGGCAGGTGATGTGCCACTGCGAGCGGGTCACCCGGGGCGAGATTCTGGCTGCCGCAGCGGCCACCATCCCGGCCCGTACGATCGACGGTCTCCGCCGCCGTACCCGCGCCATGCTGGGCCGTTGTCAGGGCTTCTACTGCTCGGCAGCTATCACCGCGCTGCTGGCCGAGGCCTCCGGCATCCCCGCGGCCACGCTGCTCAACATCGACGACATAGCCCATGCGACGGCGCATGGACCGGGCCAGACCCTGAAGAGCGCAGGCACATGAGAAGCGAACATGCCGATGTAGTGATCGTTGGCGCGGGACCGGCCGGACTCGCGGCGGCAATCGAATCCAGACGGCTCGGCCAGCGCCGGGTGGTGGTTCTCGACCGGGAACCGGCCCCGGGCGGTATTCCCCGGCACACCCGGCATACCGGTTATGGCTGGCGGGATCTGCACCGCATGCTGACTGGTCCGGCGTATGCCCGCTATTACGCTGAGCTCGCGACCGCTGCGGGCGCCGAGATCCGGTCCGGCACGATCGTCACGGACTGGGTGTCCCCAGCGGTGCTCGCGAGCACCAGCGCCGATGGCCTGGCCGAGTGGCACGCTGACGCAGTGCTGCTCGCCACTGGATGCCGGGAGCGGCCTCGCGCAGCGCGGCTGGTGCCCGGGGACCGCCCCGCCGGGGTGCTCACCACCGGGGCGCTGCAGCAGCTGGCAGATCTGCACCGGCTGCCGGTGGGGCGGCGGGCCGTCGTGGTGGGCGCCGAGAACGTCAGCTTCTCAGCCGTGCACACTCTCACGGCCCACGGCGTCAGCGTCGCCGCAGTGGTGACCGAGCATCCGCGGCCACAGGGCTACCGCCTGCTGCAGGCCATCACCGCGGACCGGCACCGGTCCCCGGTCCTCACCAGCACTGAGGTAGCCGAGATCATCGGACGCGGCCGGGTTGAGCGCGTTGTGCTGCGCAATCGCCGCACCGGCGAGACACGGGTGATCGAGTGCGACACCGTCGTCTTCACCGGAGACTGGATCCCCGACCACGAACTCGCCCGAGCTGCCGGGCTTGACATGGACCGCGCCACGCGCGGGCCCTGCGTCGATCAGCTCATGCGGACCTCCCGCGCGGGCGTGTTCGCCGCTGGGAACATGACCCATCCGGCCGAGACCGCCGACGTGGCCGCGCTGGCCGGGCGTCATGCCGCAGGTACCATGACCGCCTACCTCCGCGGCGAGCCCTGGCCCACTGAGTGGATACCGGTCAATTGCACCGACCCGCTGCGCTGGATCTGGCCCCCGCGACTGACCGCGGGCACCGCCGCCCCCCCGCGTGGACGCCTCATCGCCCGGGCCGCCGACTTCCGCGGCCCCGGTTACCTCGAGATCATCCAGGACGGCCGGATGCTGCACCGCGAACACAAGCGCCGCCTCGTGCCGAACCAGACCATAGCCGTGCAGGCAGGATGGCTGCCCCGCATCGACAGCAGGTCAGGCCCGATCATGGTGGGCTGGCAGTCACGCCCGGCCGGTTAGCTTGGTGCGCGGTCTGCGAAGGTGCGCCGATACGCCTGGGGGCTGGTGTGCACCGTTCGGCTGAAGTGCTTGCGCAGGTTGGCTGCCGTGGAGAAGCCGCTTCCAGCACCCTCATGCGGGGCGCCGCTGCTCCCAGCGGGAATGAGGTCGGCACTGACGCTTTGCTGGCCCTTTCTCCCATTCGGGGCTACCATCCGGGTTTGGGGTGACGATGGCCAGCAAGCGGCGTCGGCTCGACCCGGTGGGGCCGTTTGGCAATCCGGACGGGTCACGAGCTGACATCGAGGATGTGATCAGCGAGTTCGTCGACTTCGGCGGCAATCCTGCGTATGGTCACCTCGCGACCCGTGCCAACGACTCCATGGTGCGGGTCATCGTGGGGAAGCTCGGCGCTGGCAAGACGGTCTACCTGCGGCGTCTTCAGGATTTCCAGGCCCACCAGGACTCCGTTTACGCCGACATGCCGCAGCAGAGCTTGCCGAAGACCGAAGTTGTGGTCAAGGCGTGCCAGTGGTTCTCGGACCGTGTCCTGGTCGAGAAGTGGATGCAGATCTGGGAGCGCGCGATCATGCGGTCGCTGGCCTCGCACCTGCTGCGCCGTCCGGAGCTGCGCCAGCAGCTGCGCGACGAGCAGGCCGACGAGATCGAGCAGTCGTACCGGCGGCTGCTCGACGACGTCCGCCGGCCCCGGTCGATCTACAGCGAAGTGCGCGACATCATTAACCAGCGGCAGACCGGTCATCAGCTGTCTACGTACCTCGACGATCCGCTCTGGGACGACCTCGAGGATCTGCTGGGCGAGGTGGTCGGCCAGTGCAAGCCGATCTATTTCTACCTTGACGCGGTGGACGAGGAGTTCGGGCACGCCCCGATGTACTGGCTGAAGTGCCAGGAGGGGCTGTTCTATCAGGTCATGCGGCTGCTGCGGGACCACAGGCTGGGCGGCCGCCTGCATGTCGTCGTCTGCATCCGCGACATCGTCATGTCCTCGGTGTACCGATCAGAACATGCGCCGCGGTACTACAACGAACCGCACATCCGCGTCCTGACGTGGGACCGCGGCTCGCTGCTCTACCTGCTGCAGCAAAAGCTGCAGCGGCTGCCGCCGTCACTGCTGATGCGGCGCGCCACCACCGGCCCCGCCACGATCCGCGACTGGCTCGGGGTCAACGGCCACTGGCCGGGACCTGATGGCGCCGGAACGATCGAGGACTACCTGCTCAGCCACACCAGGTTGATCCCGCGGGACATCATCTCACTCGGCAATGAGCTGAACGAGGAGGTCCTGCGGCAGAAACAGGCAGGTCACGGGGGCCTGTCGCCGGCCGCTCTGCAGCGGGTGGTGCAACGCTGCGCCAAGCGGTTCGGCGACTCCCAGCTCGCGCAGTGCGCCAACCAGATCTCGTCGGACCTGATGCCGAAGAACGCCGCCCTGCACAACTACTCCGAATTGTTCACCAGCACCCAGGCCTACATCAGCGGCGTGCAGGAGGACGTTCGCTCCTTCGTCCGGATGATCGGTGTTGACCGCTTCTCGCGTGCGGATCTCGAGGCACTGCAGGAAGTGGCCGATCTGCATTTCGAGGAGGCGACGGACCTCGCCTCGGTGCTGTGGCAGAACGGCTTGCTCGGGTATGTCGACGAGATCGGGCGGCGCCGGTTCTACTCCATGGGCGACGTCGAGGAGTTTCACTTCCCGCCCGAAGTAGGCACGTACGTGCTGCATCCGTGCCTGGCGCACGCCGTCGGGGGAATCCGGCATGTGCGGGCGGACTCCGCTGCCGCCGGAGCCGCGCGCCGCGCCGGGCCGCCCGCAGCTGCTGAGGGTCCTCGCCGGGCCCGAACCGCGCGGGATCCGGCCGTCGCAGCGCCTTCAGGCGGCAGCCGCGCGCTCCCGGAACCTGACTCAGCAGAGGTGCGATCCTCGGTGGGGGCCAAGGCCGCCGACTACGCGGTCGGCGACGTCATCGAGGGCCGCTTCGAGATCTTGGACCTACTCGGGCAGGGCGGCCTTTCGAAGGTCTATCGCGTGCGCGATGACGTCGAGGGTGAGGAGCGAGCGCTCAAGCTCTTCGACAGTGCCGCCGGGTACGCGGCGGTGCGCCGCGAGATCGGCGCGCTGCGAAAGATCCATCATCCCAACGTGGTAGAGGTCTTCTGGGCCGACAAGACCAGCGTCGGCGACTGGTATCTCGTCACCGAATTCATTGACGGGGAATCACTCGACGAGTTCACCACCGGAAAGAAGCTCCTCCGCGACCGGGAGGCAGTAGATGTTGCCCTCGATCTGCTTGATGCGCTCGTCGCTTTTCATCCTGATTCGGCGCGCCTCAAGCAGCTGGACGCTCAGCGCCGCGAAGGCGACCTGCCGGAAGCTGAGCTCCGCGAGTGGCTGGAACTGAAGGACCAGGGGCTGGTCCACCGCGACATCAAGCCGCTGAACGTGATGCTCACTCGCACGGGAGCGAAACTACTTGACTTCAACATCGCCTCCCGGGTCGGCGACCCCGTGCATACGCAGTCAGGCACACCGCCGTATCAGCCGCCCGACGCCGGCCTGTTTAGTTGGGACGTCTCCACCGATCTGTTCGCCGTCGGCGTGCTGCTCTACGAGCTCCTCTGTAACGGTCACCACCCGTTCCCGAATGCGATGCCCATGGTTGACGAAACGGTGATCGACCCGAGAACGATTCGCGCTGACCTCAGTCCTGACCTGGCCGGGTTTCTCGTCAAGGCCTGCGCCCCAGCCAGCGCTGACCGCTTCGCCACGGCTGCTGAGATGCGGCTCGCCTTGCGTGACATCCGCGCTGACCTGTGACCAGCCACGAACTCCCCGCCACCGGGGCGGCGCCCGGGGCGGCAAGATCATAATCGGGCATACCATCATGACCGTGCAGCCGACCTGAGCAAGACAGCGCAGCGCGCAGTTCACTAGGGAGGTCATGATGAGCCCGTTCACCGACAGGGAAGTCGACTACCTGCGCGGGCAGCCGCTCGGCCGGATGGCGACGACCGGCAGTAACGGCGCGCCGCATATCGCTCCGGTCGGCTTCCGCCTCGACCCTGGCACGCAGGCCATCCAGATCGGCGGTCACGGCCTGAGCAACTCGAAGAAGTGGCGCGACCTGCAGGCCAACCCGGCGATCGCGTTCGTGGTCGACGACCTCGCCAGCACGGACCCGTGGACGCCGCGCGGGATCGTGATCCGCGGGACCGCCGAACTCCACCACGAGGGTGGTGAGCAGCTCTTCGGCAGCGGCTGGGACTCGGCCTGGTTCGCCGTTGTGCCGCGGCGGATCGTCAGCTGGGGCATCGAGGGGCCGGCCTTCTCCGCGGCCGGGCGGCGCACCGCCCGGTCAGTCACACCGCAATGACCGCGATTCGGCTATGACCCGCCCGCGCCCGGCCGGTTGACCGCGTCGAGAAGTTGCCGGGCCTGGGCTTCATCGGCGGGGGCGACCAGCACGCGGACGCCCTGCGTCTGCAGTACTGGCTCCGTTCCGCCGGCATCGTCAGCGGACACCACCGCGGTCAGGTCGTTGTTGCGCAGCATGCCGACGATCAGTTCCGCCTCGGAACGGCTGGGCACGATCGCCACCGGCACTGTCGCGCCGCCGCGGGAGGCAGGTCCATGATGGCGTCCGGCTTGTTCTCGCTCAAGGTACGCCGCGTACCAATCCGGCCAATCCGGGTCCGGGTGCCCGAGTTGCTCCTCGTGCTGGCCGTGCGCGTCAGCCGCGCGCCGGAGCGCGCGAGCCAGGTCGCTCGCGGAATCAAATGTCAGTCTCATGACTCTCCTTCTCCCGGCCACCGGCCCCGCGAGGGTGGCATCGTGCCTAGTGCTACCAGACTGGCCGCGGCACTGAGATCAGGCCGGTGCGCCGGCGGGTCAGCTGCTGGCGAAATGTGACCAATAACCCTGGCCGTGGGCAGGCCCGCTGACTGAGCTGCGATGCGGCCGGCTCCGGTGGACGGGCAGCTGGCGATAGTGTGGTGCGGACCGCGGCCGGGGATGGCTGGCGGAGTTCTCCGCGGTGGGCCGCGGTCAACCCCGGGCCTGGACGTGCAAAGGAGCGTCGGAAACATGGCAGGTCAGTGTGGACCGGGCTCCGGGCGCTGGCCGCCGCCCGGTGCGGGCCATGCTGAGACTGGCGAGGTGCGCGTGACGGCGGCGGGCGAGGAGGCGGAAGCCGCGGCACGAGCAGTGACCTCGGCCGCGCAGGCCGCGCACGCTGGCGCCCAGGCACTCCGGGTGGCGCCCGGCGATGCCCTGGACGGAGCGCTGAGCGTCATGGCGGCGCTGCTGGAACGGCAGTCAGCCGAGATCATGGATGCTAACGCCGCGGACGTGGGCGCGGCGCGCGCCGAGGGCCTCGCTGACGCCGTGGTTGACCGGCTGATGCTTGACCGCGACCGGATACGCGGCATCTCAGCCCAGCTCCGTGAGCTCGCGCGAGTGCCTGCCGAGCCGGCTCAGTTTCAGGTCCGCGATCTGCCCGGCGATCTCGAGCTGTGGGAACGGCGCAGGCCGGTCGGCGTGATCGGCGCGAACTTCGAGGCCAGGCCCAACGTCGTGGCGGACATCGCATCGCAGCTGATCAAGTCGCGCAACGCGGGCGTGCTGCGGACCGGGTCCACCGCGCTGCGGTCGGCCAGTGCGCTCGTCGACCAGGTCGTTGGTCCCGCCTTGCGCGACACCGGGCTCGACCCGGGGGCCATCCAGCTGCTCAGGTATCCCGGCCGCGAGAGCGCGTTCGCCCTGGTGCGGCAGCCGCGGCTGATCCCGCTCGTCATACTGCGCGGCAGCGGCGCCAGCACCAGGGCGCTGGCGCACGAAGCGGCGCTGCATGGGGTCAGGACGCTGGCGCATGCCGACGGCGGCGCCGTCGTCTACGTTGACCTGGCTGCCGACGAAAGCCTGGCCCTGGCGCTGATCGAGAGCAGCCTGGACCGGCTGGGCGTGTGCAACAGGCTGAACCTGCTGCTCGTCCACCGCGAGAAGTGGGATACCGTGGTCCCGCTCGTTACGGATCTTGCTGAGCGCTTGAACATCAGCCTGTCGCTGCCGCCACACGCCCACCCGCTCGGCCATGAGTGGGCCCTGGATACCGGGCGCGAGGCCACGATCACTGTCGCCGAGGCGGCCAGCGCGCAGGATGCCGCCCAGATCGCGAACACCGAGACGTCCGGCCTGGCCGCGTCGGTTGTGACCGCCGACGAGCAGGCAGCGAACCGGTTCCTGGATGGCTACGCGGGCAGCGGCGCGTTCTGGAACGCCAGCCCGCGCCTGCTCGACGGCTTCAAGCTGCTCGCCGTGCCGGAGACTGGGATCAACATTGACGTCGTTCCCGGGCCGCGCGGCCCGGTCACGTTCAGGGACCTGCACCTGCGGCAGTATGCCGTGGTGCCCAGGGTGAGCTAGACGGCCGCCACGCGGTCGGCCCTCGGCGTCAGCGAGCTGGCGGGTAGACGACGAGTGATTCTCTGTGCACTGCGTGAATGTTCCTGAACGTCCGGCGGGCGGCAGGTTCGGTGGGCACATGGCCGTGCATGAACCCGCCGTCCAGCAGGATCGCAGCACACAGCTGCGGCTGGGCCAGCATGAACGAGTCGGCAAGCTCGGCAATCCGGTCCGCGGACGAAGCCGCCAGCTGCGCCAGCGCTTCCTTGCTCGCCGTGGAGCTAGCTGCGGCCAGTTCGCGGCCATCCTCGAACTTGCCCGGGTCGGTCAGCGCGGCCACCGCGGCCGCGCGGTCGCCGGGTCCGGTGTCGGCCGGTGACACCGGCGCGTGCCGCAGCCGCAACAGTATCGCGACGGCACAGGCCACCTGCTGCGGCGACAGGGCACGCAGCAGCCGGAGGATGCTCGACGGCAGGGCCACCGAGCCGCGGCCGATCAGCCGTTCAGGATGACGGACGTCCAGCAGATCCACGACCGAGCCGGCGGCGAACTCGCCGTCCACGCGCTTGACGCCCGACAGGAACAGCGTGCTCCCGCTACGCAGGCTCTGCTCGGCCTCTTTGTTGACATAGATCGAGCCCGCCGAGTAGGCGATGCCGCCGATCCAGCGCTGCGATGGCTCCAGGCTGCTGCGGGCCGCGCGGACGACCGTCCCCAGCCTGGCCCGCGGGTTGATGCTCCTGGACACGACGTCAGGCTCCCGGGCCGAGCCGATGACGCACTCGATGCCGCAGCAGGCGGCCCGGGCCGCGGCGCTGAGCTTGGAACCCATCCCGCCGCGCCCGATGCCGTCCGTCGTGATGCGCACCGCCCGCGCCTCGTCGGGGGTGAGCCTGGCGATCCGGTCACTGAGAGTCGAGTCCCGGTAGGCAGCTCGGACGTCGGTCAGGAACAGCAGCCGCGAAGCCTGCGCCGCGACTGAAATCGCGACGGCGACCTGGTCGTTGTCGAGTGCGGACAGCGGATCCGTTGCATCGTTGCCATTCACGATGGGAAGCAGGCCACGGCCGAGGGCCTCGTCCAGCAGACTGCCGAGGTCACCCATGGCCCTCGCGGAGGCCAGGTCACTGCGGGACACGAGGATCTGGCCTACCTCGATCCCGACGGCCGCGGCCAGCTGACGGTACATCGCCATCAGGGCGGGCTGGCCTACCGACGCCGGCAGTGCCATCTCGATAGCCTGCGGCATCGGTTCGGCGCTCTCGTACCGCCGGAGCGTCTCCTGCAGGGAGCCGATGAGCCGGTCGTAATCACCGACCGTGGCGGCACTGGCCGCCACGTCTGCGCCGGCTGCCCCGTCTGCGCTGCTGACTTGGCCAGCGGCCGGCTGCCCGACGTCGGCGGCCGCCCGCATCGAGGACCTGACCGAGCCGACCAGCGCGCGAAGCGCAGGTGCCGCTCCGGCGGTCGGGCCCTCGAAGGCCAGCAGCCGCCGGCCCAGGCGCGCCGCTCCGGAAGTCACCAGGATGATCTCGTGTCCGGCTCGCTGCGCCGCTGCGATCTGGGCTACCAGGCCGGCGATGACGTCAAGCGCCAGCCCATCGCCGCTGGCGATGGAGCTTGAGCCGAGCTTGATTACCTGTCTGGTCACGGACAACTCACGACATAGAGGGCGCTCTGGATGGGCCAACGGTGAGAGGAACTGCATGCCGTGCAGCCGCGCGTGCACACGCTACCACGGCGTTAGCCGGCCCCTCGACCGCCGGCCTGGTGACCTATGCGGCGAGGCTCGCGTAGCGGCCCTGATCGGCGATGAGACTGGTATGGGTGCCGGCTTCGACGACGTGGCCATGATCAAGGACGACGATCTGGTCGGCTTCGCGCACGGTGGAGAGCCGGTGGGCGATGGTGATGGTGGTGCGGCCCCGGGCGAGGACGTCGAACGCCGCCTGCACGGCACGCTCGGTCTCGGTGTCCAGAGCACTGGTGGCCTCATCCAGGACGAGCACGCGCGGGTCGCGCAGCAGGGTGCGGGCGATGGCAATGCGCTGTTTCTCGCCGCCGGAGAATCGATGCCCCCGGGAGCCGACCATGGTCTGGTAGCCGTCGGGCAGCCCGGCGATGAGGTCGTGGATCTGGGCTGCGCGGGCCGCGTCCTCGATCTCGGCGTCGGTGGCATCGGGCTTGGCGTAGCGCAGGTTCTCCCGCACCGTGGTGTGCAGCAGGTACGTCTCCTGGCTGACCACGCCCACGATGGCGGCGAGGTCGGCGAGCCTCAGGTCGCGGATGTCGATGCCGTCGATAAGGACACGGCCGCTGGTGGGGTCGTACAGGCGGGCGATCAGTGACGCGAGGGTGGTCTTGCCTGATCCGGTCTCGCCGACGACGGCTAGCGTGCTGCCGGCCGGCACGTCCAGGTCGACGCCGGTAACGGCGGGCTGGCCCGCTCCGGGGTAGCTGAAGCTGACGTCCGCAAAGCGGAGGTGGCCGGCGGTCCTGGCCGGGTTGATCTCGACCGGATGGACCGGATCGGCGATCTCGACGCGCAGGTCGAGGTATTCGAAGATCCGCGCGAACAGGGCCAGCGAGCTGACCACGGAGACGCTGGTGTTGAGCAGGCCGGTCACGGGCCGGAACAGGCTGTTCTGCAGGGTGGTGAAGGCGATCAGCGTGCCGATGGTCATCGTGCCTGCGGTGATCGGCAGGCCAGCGGCGAGGTAGATGATCGCGGGGATCGCGGCGAAGATGACGCTCAGTGAGGCCATCCGCCAGCGCCCGGCCAGTTGGGAACGCAGCTCCAGGTCGATCAGGCGGGCCGAGGAGGCGGTGAAGCGCTGCACCAGAGACGGGCTGGTGCCCATGGTCTTGGCCAGCTGCACACCGTTGATCGACAGTCCCTCCTCGATGGTGACGTTGAGGTCGGCGAGTTCGCGCTGCTGCTGCGTGGTGATGGCCCGGCGCATCCGGGCGACCTTGCGGGTCAGGTAGATAGCCGGCGGCATGACGACCAGCGAGATGAGCGAGAGCTGCGGCGACATGACGACCATGGCGACGGCCGTCGCCACCGAGGTGGTGAGGTTGGCGGCGATCGAGGTCGCGGTCGAGGTCACGACGGCTTCCATGCCGCCGATGTCGTTGGTGATGCGGGACTGGATCTCGCCGGTGCGGGTGTGCGTGAAAAAGGCTACGGACTGCTGCTGCAGATGCGCGAAGACGCTGGTGCGCAGCCCGTGCATGACCTGCTGGCCGACCTTGGTGCTGATCCAGGTCTGGATTACCCCGAAGGCCGATGTGATGGCGGCGACGGCGACCATGCCGGCCACCAGCAAGACCAGCAGCCGCAGGTTCCTGGTCGGCAGGGCCGTGTCGATGACGGCGCGGAGCAGGAACGGTGACGCCAGCCCGACGACGGAGGAGGCGGCGATGATGACCGTGACGATGGCCAGCTGCCACCGGTACGGGGTGAACAGCCGCCCGATGCGGCGCAGGGACACCTCACGTGCCTGCGCCTTCTCCGCGGCCGTGACGGTTCTCGGACCGCGGGAGCGGCCAGGGTTACTCATAGTTCGATTCGTGGACGGTGACTCCAAGAGGCGGCTCGATTCTGTCGGGGTAGGGCTCGCGCGGAGGTCGCGGCGGACCCGGAAGTCTATTGCTGAGGTAACCTCAACATGAGGTTACAACAGGAGTTGCTGATAAGCTATTCCGGTGACCCAAGATCGCGACGCCACGGGTCAGCCTGACGCTGGCGGTGACGAGACGCTGTCGGAGGTGTTCTGGTCCGTCGCGCGTCAGCTTCGGCACACTTCCCAGGAGATTCTCGCCCCCTGGGACATCACTCCCTCTCAGTTGCGGGCGCTGCGCGTGCTCATGCGCCGGGGAGAAATGCGGCTGTCGGAGCTTTCGGATCAGTTGCGGATCGCGGCTCGCTCGGCGACCGAGGTAGTCGATGGCCTGGAGGCCCGGGCCCTGGTGGAGCGGCGCCCCGACGCAGATGACCGGCGGGCCACCCTGGTCGCGCTGACTGAGGAGGGCCTCAGCGTTCTGGACGCGATCCGCGCGGCCCGTGGCACCGAGACCGAACGGGCCTTCGGCCGGCTCAGCCAGGCCGACCGCGCCGACCTGGTCCGCATCCTCCGCAAGCTCCGTGGCTAGCCGCTGGCCTCCGGCCACCGCCTAGTCGGCGGCCGCACGTGACGGCAGGCCTGGGGGCCGGGGCCCGCCAGGCCTGCCTGGGTAGAGCGTGAGCACGCCGCGTCCGCCAAGTGAGCGCTCGTCTGGGCACAGCACGGCTCGGCCGAGCCGGTGTCCAGCCCGCTTTCGGCGGTAGGCCTAGGCGTACGGATTGCAGCGGTGCAGCCACTCGTGCAGGCGAGCAGCGACGTGGTGACCGTGAGAATGATGACGGGTACGCATTTTGATCGCCTCCTCTCCCGGTTGAGCCTTTCTTTCAGGATGTGCCGCACTTAATCCGCATGCTAGTGACGAACGTCACCCAGCCGGCGCCAAGACTGAAGCATCAGGGGCCGGGCGAGCCGGCCAGGTAAGCGGCGGCGGCGCGCTTGGATACGCACATGCACCAGGCGTCGACGACCAGCTCCCGCAGCTCGGCCTGATCGAGAGCGGCCAGCCAGGTTCGGACCCAGCTGTAGCGCTCGTCGGACTTGATCGGCATGAAGAATTTCTCGGGTTCGGCGGCGATCAGCGCCGCGCGTTCTTCCTTGGGGAAGCCGAACCCCATGGCGGCCTCATCGGGGGAGAGGGAGACATAGACGATCCGGCCGACCCGGAACTTCACCCGGTCTCGGACCAGGCCCTCCTCCGTCCTGGGGAGCGACAGCGCCACCCGGCGGACGTCCTGCGCGGTGACCATCAGCATCAGCCCTTTCGGCTCCGCTTAACAGGTCAGTCGAACACGGCGATCCGTGCCGCGCCATCGCTTTTCCGGTCGGCTCGCCGTCCTGGGCCGGTGCGGATACCTAGCCGGCGGGCGGCGCAGGCATGACGACCGGGGCGCCGACGAGTTCCCGCCGCAGACCGCTAACCGCGGCGGGCGGCCGGCGACCCGGCCGTCCCCGATGGCGGCCGCTGGCAGCCGCCATTGCTGGTTGGCGCCACCGTTGCAGGTGTAGATCTCCGCCTGGATGCCGTCGGCGGTGTCGTACCTCGGGTCGTCCAGGCACTTCCCCGAGACCGGGTTGACCAGGGTGCCGCCGGCCGGCCGCCATTGCTGGTTGGCGCCGCCAGTGCAGGTCCACAGTTCAACCGGCGCCCGGTTGGTCTTCTCGTCACGGTAGATGTCCATGCACTTGCCGTTGATGCGGAGCGTGCTGCCGGGCCCGATGGTCCAGCGCTGGGCGGCGGTCCCGGCACAGCTCCACATCACGATCTGCGTGTCGTTCGCGGCGGAGTCGTGGTTGTCCTGCAGGCAGGTGCCCGGCCGGTAACCCGAGACGATGGGACCGGCCGGCTGGCCGGTCTGCGGGGTGACGACGGCAGCTGAACTGGCGCCTGAATTACCGACCGTGCTGCGGGCGATGACGGTAACGCTGTACCTGGTGCCGTTGCTGAGCCCGGTGATCGTGCAGGTGGTGGCGGTGGTCATGCAGGCCGCGCCACCGGGAGAGGCGGTCGCGGTATAGCCGGTCAGGGTGCCGCCGTCCAGGCTGGCCGGGGCGGTCCAGGACACCGTGGCCGCCTTGTCACCGGGAACGGCAGTGACCCTGGCGGGCGCCTGCGGCCCCACCAGCACCGGAACGTCACTCGCCGCGCCGCGGTCGTCGCCGAGATCGCCTTGGTTGTTGTCGCCCCAGCAGTAGATGGCGCCGGTGTCATCGGCGGCGCAGGCGTGAAAGGCGCCGGCCGCGACCTGAGTCAGGAACTTGCCGGCCAGCGCACCCCGGTTATCCACCGCGACCGGGACCACGGAGCTGACGGTGCTGCCGTCGCCGAGCTCGCCATAGGTGTTGTCACCCCAGCAGTAAGCCGTGCCGGTCATGGCCAGCGCGCACGTGGCACCGAGGCCGGCCGATATCTGAGCGAGGGGGTGGCCGGCCAGCGCACCGCGGGCGTCGACGGCGACCGGAACGCTGGAGGTCTCGGTGCTGCCCAGCGGGCCAGAGCCCCAGCAGTAGGCGGCGCCTGCGGTGTCCAGGGCGCATCCGTACGACCACCCGGCGGAGATCTGGGTGAGGGTCTTGCCGGCCAGCGCGCCGGTGGTTCTGACCGGCACCGGGACGCTGGAGTAGTCGCCGTCGCTTCCGCCCTGCCCGTCGCCGAGCTCCCAGGTGGAGTTGTCGCCCCAGCAGTAAGCGGCGCCGGCGGTGTCCAGCGCACAGCTATCTTCATAGCCCGCGGAGATCTGGGTGAGTTTCCGGCCGGCCAGCGCGCCCTTGGTATACACGGCCACCGGGCTGCTGGAGCTGGCGGTAGTTCCGTCGCCGACCTCGCCGAAGTCATTGTCGCCCCAGCAGTAAGCGGCGCCGGCGGTGTCCAGCGCGCATGCGCCGTCACTGCCGGTACTGATCTGGGCGATCTGCTGGCCGGCCAGCGCACCGTGAGTGGCCACGGCCACCGGGACGGCGGAGCTGGCTGCGCTGCTCCCGTCGCCGAGCGCGCCGTCGTAGTTGCTGCCCCAGCAGTAGGCCGTGCCGGTGCTGTCCAGCGCGCAGGTATCCAGGCCGCCGCCGCCGCCCGCGCTGATCTCGGTGAGTTTCTTGCCCGCCAGCGCTCCGGCCGTCGTTACCGGGACCGGCACGCTGGAGTTAGTGGTGCTGCCATCGCCAAGCTGTCCGTAGTCGTTCTCGCCCCAGCAGTAAGCCCGGCCGTTTTCGAGCGCGCAGGAGTGGGCATTTCCGGCCGCGATCCCGGCCGCTGCCTGGGACTGCGCGATAGCAGCCTGCGGCATCAGCGAGCCCAGGATGACCGCGAGCGGGATGAGCGCCGCGCCCGCGAACCGCCGCCGTCCGCGTCGCGGCCGCGCCCGATTTACCGTCATCGTCCGGGCTGACATAGTTACCGCCTCTTCTCGCGGAACGCCGACCCGTAGGACCATACTACTGTCAGTAACGCCTCGGAACACATAGTGAGCAAGCTGTCCGAGCCAGGCGGCGAGTACGGGCGCGGATTTCCGCCAGCACGGTGTTATCTTCCGCGGTGTTATCTTGGGCGTCGGTTACGGTATCGGCGACAGCGCCGTGAAGTCCGGTGCGGATTTCGTGAAAGCGGGCACCGACCTCGCGCACGGGCGGAGCATTATTGGGACAGCATTTTCTGAGCGCGCGGCCGGCGGCACGACGGTGAGCGCAGGACCAGTCCGGCTGCCGCCGCGGCGTTCGCTACCGCGGGATGTCGAGATCCCGGCGCTGCCGGGCCTCGGCCAGACCTGGTATGACCGCCACGGGCTGAGTTACTGGATCCGCCGGGCGGCCATGTCCTTTCTCTGGGCGATGCTCACCGCGCTGGTCGGGCTGCTGGTGGTATCGGTCCTGATCGCGTTCTATCGCAGGTCCTTGGCCGCCTTCGCGGTCTTCCTCGTTATTGAGGTGGCCTACACGCTCGGCATCCTGGGCTATTTCGCCGTCGTGGCCGTGCGGCACTGGAATGACCCTGACCTGGCCGGGCAGATGTTCTCCCGGTCTCGCCGCTCCACGGCGACCGGTACTGGGAAAAGCAGGGCCGGGAAAAGCAGGGCCGGGAAAAGCGGTACTGGGAAAAGCGGTACTGGGAAAAGCGGTGCGGGAAACGGCGGTGCGGGAAACGGCGGTGCGGGAAACGGCGGTGCGGAAAACGGCGGTAGTCGCCGGCGGCACTGGCTGGGACAGCTGCTGCTGGCCTTGAGCTGCCTGACGGTGGGCCCCTATCTGGCGCTGCTGATGATCTCGGTGCTGCCAGAGACACCGGCGGAACGGCGGGCCAGGCTCTGGGTCGCGGCGGAACTGCGCGGGCGCGGCCAGCCGATGCCCGGGTCGTAGCCGGACGGGGCCCTGCCTGCTCAGCCGCACCCAGGCCGGCCCCGCCGAGCCCGGCCTGGCCTCGCTTCATACGCGGTGTCCGGTCAGCTCCCTGGTTGCGGTACCGGACGGCACGGCCGCGACCGGATTCGCGGCGGCGGTTGCGGCAGCGGTCCGGTGCGCGGCAGCGGTTGCGGCAGCGGTCCGGTGCGCGGCGGCGGTCCGGTGCGCGGCCCGCCGGCCCCGGCGGGCCAGCATGGCGCGCTGGTCACGGGCCGCCACGGCGCGCATGTCCTTGATCTGTTCTGCGGCGATCTCAGCCATCATGACGGGATGCATGCTTCCTCCTCTTACCGGCTCCGGGCTCTGGCCCGGCACCATTGAGGTTCGTCGTAAGGCCGCCACCGCCGCATCGGGCGGATGCCTTATCTCCGGGGCCCCTGGCGTGCCGCCTCCGCCTAAGGCGCCGGGCTGGACGGGCAGGCCAGTCAAGGTGCCCCGCCGGGCCGCTGCGGCGAGCTGGCAGCGCAACTGGCACGAACAAGTCGGGATCATGCTCCGGGCGCTGCATTTACCTGAACACTGCGGGTCGGGCGCGCCGGCGCCAGGGCGCCGCTGGTTGCCAATCCGCCTTAACTGTGCCGCCGTCACCGCACGAAGACATCCGCCAGGCCGCCGAATCCTTCCACTGGGAACGTCGGCCAGCTGGCGGATGTCTGCGCTGCGGGCGAGGCCCGAGGCTAGGAGGTGTTCCTGACAGATGCGGAGGTACGGACGAGATGAGCAGCACAAGCGAAACGAGGCTCGCCGCGCCGGCCGGCCCGGCGGCGAGGGTCGCCACCAAGCGGATGCGTCTGCTGGTGACCGGCGGAACCGGCGTCCTCGGACGGGCCTTCGTACCGTTGGCCAGCGCCATCGGGCACCAGGTGATGGCCCCGGGACGTAGCGACCTTGACCTGTTCGACCCGGCCGCGGTGGCTGCCGCGGTGCGCGCGGCTGACGCCGTGCTGCACCTGGCGACGCGCATCCAGCCGCTGGACAGGATGCAGCAGCCCGAGGCGTGGCGCGAGAACGACCGGCTGCGCGCCGAGGCCTCGGGCATCCTGGTGGACGCCGCGCTAGCCGCCGGCGTGACGGCGTACGTCCAGCCGACCGTCACGTTCGTCTATCCAGCTGATCAGCCCGCCACCGAGCAGACCCCGATCGGTGACGTTCCGGTGATCATGCGTTCGGCCCTGGTCGCCGAGCGGCAGGCCGGCCGGTTCGCTGCGGCCGGCGGGCGAGGTGTCGCGCTGCGGCTGGGGCTTCTCGACGGGCCGGGGACCGGTCATGACCAGCCGGTCGGGGCCCTGGGCGCCACCTTGCACGTGGCCGACGCGGCCAGCGCGTTCCTGGTCGCGCTGACCGTGCCCAGCGGCGTGTACAACGTCTGCCGCGACGGCGAGCGGGTCAGCAACCGGCTCTTCGCTGACACCACCGGCTGGCATCCACGGTGGTGATCGCTGGTCGCCGGCTCACCGGCGGCCGCCGGGGCCAGCTTCGTCCCAGCCCATGATGCGTGGCCGGCCCGCAGTAGCATCCGGATCGTGGGCAGAATGGCGCCGGAGCCGCGGCTTCGCGGCCGGGATGCGGAGATCGGGAAGCTGGGCGAGGCTCTGGACCGCGCCGCTTCCGGGCAGCTGGCGATCGTCCTGATCGAAGGCGAGGCCGGGATAGGCAAGTCACGGCTGCTGGCCGAAGTGCTGGCCGCCGGGCGCGGCTGCGGCATGCAGATCGCCACCGGCCGGGCCGGGGAGCTGGAGCGGGCCCGGCCGTTCGGTGTCGCGGCCGATGCTCTCGGCTGCGTGCGGTCATCGGCGGACCCGCGCCGGGCGGCGGTCGCCGGGCTGCTCGCGGCGCGCGGCGGCGCCGAGCAGAAGCCGATCACGGTGACCAGCGATCCAGGGCTACGGTTCCGGGTGGTCGATGCGTTCACCGACCTGACCGAGGAACTCGCGCTGGCCGGGCCGCTGCTGATCGGCCTGGACGACCTGCACTGGGCGGACCCGGCCAGCCTGCTGCTGCTGGGCGCGCTCAGCCGCCGCCTCGCGGATCTGCCGGTCGGACTGATCGGGTGCTTCCGGCCGTCGCCGCGGGTCGCCGAGCTGGACCGGCTGACGGCCGCCCTGGATGCTGCCGGAGCGTGTCATCTCATGGTCGGCCCGCTGGCCAGCGGGCCGGTGACCGACCTGGTGGCTGAGACGGTGGGCGCCGAGCCTGGCCCCGGATTGCTGGCCGGCATCTCGTGAGCGGCCGGCAACCCGTTGTTCGTCACGGAACTGCTCGGCGCGCTGCTGGAGGACGGCGCGATCGGGACGGCTGGCGGGCTGGCCGAAGTGGCGGAGCTGACCCTGCCGCCTACGCTGCGGCTGACGATCCTGCGCCGGCTCAGCTTCCAGTCCGATGACACGCTGGCCACGCTGCGGGCCGCCGCCATCCTCGGCTCTGGTTTCTCGCTCACCGACCTGGCGACGGTCACCGGCCGGCCCGCCACCGAGCTGTCCGTGGCCCTGGCCGAGGCAATCAGGGCGCGGCTGATCGAGGACGACGCTGCCGTCCTGCGGTTCCGGCACGACCTGATCCGGGAGAGTATCTACGCGGACCTGCCGGTCAGCGTGCGCCGTGCGCTGCACCGTGAGGCCGGGCAGCGGCTGGCCGGGGCCGGGGCTCCGGCCCTGCAGATAGCCGAGCACCTGGCCCGCGGGGCCGCGCCCGGAGACGCGCTGGCCATCGAGTGGCTGACCAGGGCGGCCCGGGAGGCCGCGGCGAGGTCACCGGATGCGGCCGCTGATCTGCTGGACCGGGCGTCGGGGCTGATGGATCCCGCCGATCCCGGCCGGTACCGGCTGCTTGCCGAGCGGGCCAGCAGCCTCCTGCTCGCCGGGCAGATAGCCGGCGCCGAAGCGGCCTGCCGCCAGCTGCTGGACGGCGGCCGTGATCCGCTGGTCGAGGGACCGGTACGGATCTGCCCTTGGCCATGCTCTGCTGGCCGCCGGGCGCGCTCGTGACGCCCTGCAGGAACTGGAACGCGCCGGCGAGTCCCAGCCGCTCACCGGCGCCGACCGGGCCGATGGGCTGGCCTGGGCGAGTTTCGCCTGCATCATGCTGGGAGAACTTGGTCGCGCGGTCACGGTCGCCGAGCAGGCCAGGTCGGCAGCGGCTGCCGCCGGGGATCACCTGGCCCTGAGCATTGCCCTGACCTCGCTGGCCGGCGCCGCGGAATTCAGCGGCCACCTGCCCGAGGCGCTCGAGATCATCGACGACGCGGTGCGCCTTGCTGATCAGAGCCCGGCCCGGGAGGGGCATCGCTTCCAGCTGCAGCTGCCCCGCGCCCATATCCTGCTCGAGCTGGACCGGCTTGACGAAGCCCGGGCGGCACTCGAAGGAGCCAGGCGAATCAGCGACGAATTCGGCGTTCGCTGGCACCTGCCGAGCTACCAGGCCGCCCGGGGCGTGGAGCGCTTCATCGCCGGCGAGTGGGATGACGCTATCGCCGAGCTCGAGGCGAGCGTCGCGCTGGCGGACGAGACGGGCTCGAAGTACAGCCTCATGTACGCGCTCGGCGCGCGATCGGTGATCAGCTTGCACCGGGCCGACCTGCGCGGCGCTCGGCAGGCCGCCGCGGCCGCCGCGGCCCAGCTGTCCGCGACTGGCCTGCGCTTCCGCGTGCAGTGGGCGATCTGGGCGCAGGCCCTGGTGCTCGAGGCTGAGGGCAAGACCGCCGAGGCGCTGGCGGCGCTGGCCGGGTGCTGGGACCAGTGCGCCGAGCTGGGGCTCACGGTGGAGTATCCGGTATTCGGTGCCGATCTTGTCCGTCTCGCGCTCGCGTGCGGTGAGCGGGGGAGGGCCGGGGAGGTTACCGCGGCGGTCGCCGAGATCGCGGCGCAGAACCAGGTCGCCGCCCTGACCGGCGCGGCGCTGCGCTGCCGGGGACTGACCGACGACGACCCCGGCGCGCTGCTCGCCGCCGCGGAAGCTTACGCGGGCGGTCAGCGGCCGCTGGCGCTGGCGCTGGCCGCCGAAGACGCCGGAGCCGCCTTCGCCCGGCACGGCGACGCGGGGCGGGCCCGTCCCCTGCTGGAACAGGCCACCCAGATCTATGAGCGCCTCGGCGCCGCGCGTGATCTGGCCCGGGCCGAGGCGGCGCTGCGCGAGGCAGGCATCAGGCGCGGCCGCCGTGGCACCAGGAATCGTCCCCGGGTCGGCTGGCAGAGCCTGACCCCGACCGAGCGAGCCGTCGCCGACCTGGTCGCCGACGGCCTGTCGAACCCGCAGATCGGCGAGCGCCTGTACATTTCCCGCCGGACGGTTCAGACGCACCTTGCGCACATGTTCGCCAAGCTGGACCTCTCGGCCCGGGCCCAGCTGGCCGCCGAGGTGACCAGGCGCCGGAACGAACCGCAGGCCGGCCGCTGACCACAACGCAGCAAGGCCCGGGCGGGGTGTCCTGGCTGAGCCGCGGATCATGTGACAGCGTGGACCCGAGCTACGAACATGACACCTGAGCCGGGGCGCCCGCGGCGCCCCGCGAAGCTGCGGGAAAGGCGGGTGGCGGGCTGATGGTCTCTGACACCGGCCACGGCGGAACAGATCTGGGCAGGCGGATCAGGGAACACCGCATGCGGGCCGGACTGAGCACGGAAGAGACGGCCCAGCGGGCGGGCATGGCCGCCAGCTACCTGACCTACCTGGAGACCAGTCCGGACGCCGCCCCGACGTCCGCCGCCCTGGCCCGGCTGGCGGCTGCGCTCGGCACCAGCACGCATTCGATCACCGGCGCCGGGCTGGACCTCCCTCCTGGCCAGCAGCTGCCCGACCAGCGGCCGGTCATGACCTTGCTGACCGAGGCGGAATGCCTGGCCTTCCTGGGCGCCGGTGGTATCGGGCGGTTCCTGTTCAGCGCGAAGCGCGGTCCGGTCGCGGTCCCGGTGAATTACCTGATGCTGGGCGGCGACGTCGTTTTCCGCACCGGCGAGGAGACCAGCCTCGTCGCGGCGGCAGTGCGGCAGCCGGTTTCCTTCGAAGTGGACCACCTGGACGAGGCGCTGAGCGAGGGATGGAGCGTCCTGATCAGCGGCCGCGCGCACGTGGTCAGCGATGCGGCCGAACTCGCCGAGGTCACGGCGCTCGGCATCGCGCCGTGGGCCGGCGGCGCCAGGCCGACCTACATCAGGATTGCTCCCGCGACCCTCACCGGGCGCCAGATCCGGGCCACCGGCTAGGGCGCCGAGGTCAGCTGGTGACTTCTTCGAGGGAATCGGCGGCGAAGGCCAGCCCGTGCCCGGGCGGTGTCAGCGCCCGCAGGTGGCCCCCAGCGATGACCACGCCGCTGGGCCGCGCCAGCGCTCCGAGCGCGGCGAAAGAGCCTTCATCGATGTCCTCGATCATGGCGGGCAGCGGCAGGCACATGGCCAGCTGACCGGAGATGTCGGGCAGCAGGTGCGGCATGACCGGGGTGTCGAACAGGCGAGCCAGCCGGGCGATGCGCAGGAACGGCGTGATGCCGCCGACCCGGCAGACGTTCGGCTGGACGAAGTCGACGGCGCCGGCCAGCAGCAGGTCACGGAATTGCGCCTCGGTGTACAGGCTCTCCCCGGCCGCGAGGGGGATGCCGATCGCGGCCCGCAGCCGCGCGTAACCCTGGAAGTCTTCGGCGGGGAGCGGCTCCTCCAGCCAGAAGATGTCGAACGCCGACAGCTGCTGCGCGGCGCGGCGGGCGGTCGGCAGGTCCCAGAGCTGGTTCGCATCGAGCATCAGCTGCCGGTCCGGGCCGATGATCTGCCGGACCGCCGCCACCCGCTCAACGTCCTCATCCAGGCTGGGCAGCCCGACCTTGATTTTGAAACGGCGGTGCCCGGCCGCGGTCCAGCGGCTCACCTGGTCGGCGAGTTCCGCCAGCGTCAGGTGCCGGTTGACGCCGCTGGCGTAGACCGGCACCCGGTCACGCTGCCGGCCGATCAGGTCGGCCAGGCTCAGCCCGGCGGACTTGGCCTGCAGATCCCACAAGCCGATATCGATCGCCGCCATCGCGAGCGTGGCAATGCCCCCGCCTGCCTCGCGCAGGTGCCACCACAGCCGGTCCCAGGCCGCGGCCGGGACCACCGGGCCGCCTTCGGCGACCGGGCGGCAGTCCGCCTCGACCATGGCCAGGGTCGCCTGCGCGCCGGCCCGGACAGCCCAGCTGAACCCCTGGCCGGTGCCGCCGTCGCTGTCGTGCACGGTGGTGGCGATCAGGTACTGGCAGGTCACAGGCCCCCACGGGCGCGGCATCGGGAGCCTGTAGAGCTTGCTGGTCACGTCCGTGATGTGTGCACACATGGCGGCGGCCCCGGCTGAGCTGGCAACGGCAGCGGGCGTGACGCCGGCCACCCTGGCAACGCCATCGTAAGGGCCGGGCGCCTGGGGGTGGCGTCCGGCCTGGCGGGCCCGGGCGGTCAGAGGGCGAGTTTCATTCCTTCGTGCGAGGCGACGAAGCCGAGCCGCTCGTAGAAACGGTGCGCGCTGGTCCTGGACTTGTCGGTGGTCAGCTGGACCAGCGCGCAGTCCCGCCGCCTGGCTTCGTCAATCGCCCAGCTGATCATCGCGGCGCCCAGGCCGCGGCCGCGGTATGCCTCGCTGACCCGGACCGCCTCGATCTGGGCGCGCAGGGCGCCCCGGCGGGCCAGGCCCGGAATGAAGGAGAGCTGCATCGTGGCGACGACGTCCTGCCCCGCCTGCGCCGCGACCAGCAGCTGGTCCGGATCGCTGTCAATGGCCAGGAACGCCCGCTGGTAAGCGGCCAGGTCCGCGGCCGTGCGCGTGCCGTCCCTGGTCGCGCCGAGCTGGTCCGCCGCGATCAGGTCCACGATCGCGGTGACGTCTTCGGCCAGTGCACGGCGCAGGACGACCGCCGACGAGCCGAGGTCAAGCTTGGCCAGAACGCCCACGGACCCAGTCTGCCTGGCCGGCGCCGCTGACCGGGATCCGGCCTCGCGCCGGCCAGCGGGTTCCTGATGCCCGGCCGCGCGGCTCGGGGCGGCGGGTGCGGATCCGCGCGATGGGTAGCCCACCGGCGGTGCGCAGCTGCGTAAGCTACCCAAGAAGCCGCGCAAGTCACGGTAGCGGTGCGAGCCCGGTCAAGCGGGACGCGCCGGCCGGGAGGAGGTCTGCATCCGGTGTGGCGGGCAAAACGGCGACTGGAACGGCTGGAGAGGGAGATAGCGGAGGCCAGGGCCGAGCGGGCCGCGCTGCAACGGCGGGTGGACCTGTTCGAGAAGATCGCCGAGGCGGCCGGGGCCGCCCTTGATGACACCGTCCCGGCAGCGCCGGTGCCGCCGTCCCTGCTGGCCGCCGCGCAAGATCCGCGCCAGGCCGGCTGCCCGGTGCGCCTGGCGGTAGGCGGTAACGACGTCATCGCGGTGATCGGAGACGAAGGCGGCGATCCCCGCGAATGGTGGAGCGCAATTCAGCGTCTGGCGTCCGGGCTGCGGAGTGCCTCGTGATCCGGATTGAGCGGGTCGCCCTGCCCGCAGGCCTGCGGGCCATCGCTCACCGGGACCCGAATGGTGATCTGGTTATCTACGTGTCGGACGGGCTGGACGCGCAGCGGCAGCGCGCGGCGGTGCTGCAGGCGCTGCGGGCCTCGCGGCGCACTGGCTGGCGGGCCGGGCTACCGCCCATCGGGCTGGTGCTGCTGACGCCGCTCCGGCGCTGGGCCAGGTACGCCGCGGCGGCCCTCCGCGCCCATCCGGCCGGGTGGGCGGCGGCCACGACGGTCGTGGTCGCAGGCGCCGCGGCGAGCGGGATCTTCCTCGGTGCCGCGCCGCACCGGCACGACCTGGCGTCGGCGCGGCCGCCCGCGGCCAGTATCAACCTGCCGCTCCAGGAGCGACGGCAGCAGCACGCACCCGTCTCGGCGCCGCCTGGGCCGCAGCAGGCCGGCGCGATATCTCCCGGGTCGCCCGGCGCACCGGCCAGGCCATCGCAGCCCGGCGCGGCGTCCCCGGCGCCTGGCCAGCAGCCGTCAGCGGCTGCTCCGGCGCCGTCCCCCTCCAGCCCCCCTGGATCGCCGCCCGGGCCGTCACCGACACCGACTTCAGCACCGTCGGGAGGCCACCAGGAGTCATGCGTCATCATCCTGAAGGTCCGGGTGTGCCTGTCCCTCATCTCGCTGTCAGTAGCGGCCTGACCCGGGCGGTCCGGGTACGATGCGCCGGTTGCCTAGGCGCTCAGGCCCCGGCGCTGCGGTGGCTCGCCCCGCTCGTCCTGGTGCTCGCGCCAGTTGCGGGCCAGCGCGATCAGCCCGCGTACCACATCGGGAGGCAGCCCGGGAACGTCGGCGATGTGCTGCAGGGTCGGGTCGTCGTACTGAAGGCGGCCCGAGCCAGCGGCGGGAACGAGCGGCTCGCCGCCGGCCAGGATCCGGCGGCATGATCCCGGAGCCCAGCCGAGATGGTTCTCCAGCGTGCCCAAGGTACTGGCCGACACCCGCCTGCCGGTCTCGACCTTGCCGAGGGTCCGGTCGGTCACGCCGGTCACGGCAGCAAGAGCGCGGCGGTCCCGCATGCCGAGCGCGGTACGCCTGGCCACGATGTCATCGGCCAGCCGCTGCCAGTCCTCATCTGCCATGCTTATTTCCTTCCGGAACAAGTAAGAAGATGCTAGAGCATAGTAGCGACCGTACCCAGGGATATACCAGTCTAAATCGGAATTTTTCCTGGATGGTCGACTTATCTGTTCGGAACTGTTCTTACCCACATTGACACAACTTCCTATATCTTCCTACGCTGAAGACGTGACCGCAGCTGAGCCAGAGCCCCCCGCACTGACTCCCAGGCGCCTGGCCGGCCCTGCGGCGGATGGCACGCCGGCCGGCGCTACCGAGCCGGATGCCGATCGAGCCCTCACGGCGATGTACCAGGCGCATTACCGCTCGATCGTCCGCATAGCGGCGCTGCTGGCCGGGGACGTCCAGGCCGCGGAGGACATCGCCCAGGACTCCTTCGTCGCCATGCACGGCAGCTGGAGCCGGCTGCGCGACTATGACAAGGGCCTTTCCTTCCTGCTCCAGTTCGTCGTGAGCCGATCCAGGCTGATCCCGCGGCAGCCGCCGGTGGCTGGGCCGGTGGCCGGGCCGGGGACGCCGGAGCAACCACCGGATGTGCCCAGTACCGGGCCGGCCGGGCGGCCACTGGTGGGCTCGGCCTTTCGGGCCCTCCCGCAGCGGCAGCGAGAGGCACTCGTGCTCGGGTTCTACCTGGATCTCCCGGACGGGCAGATCGCTGCCGCGATGCGGATCAGCCGGGGTGCGGTGAAGGTGCATACCGTGCGCGGCATCGCCGCCATGCGAGGCAATCTGCCTACCTGACGAGAGTCCTGGCGCCCGCCGCGCCGGGGGAGCCTGGAGCCAGGTCGAGGTGGCCAGGTCGAGGTAGCTGAGTCGAGGTGGCCGAACCGTGACCATGCGGCGCCAACCGCCAGGCCCGGGACAACGTCATAACGGTCACCCGGCTCGCGGAGCCGCCCGGCCCGAAGGATAGCCGTGCTGACTGCGTCTCCACTCCTGGCTCGCCTGGCCCTCGCCGGCGCGGCCGTCAGCGCTGTCGCGCTGCTCAGCGCGGGCTGTGGCACGCCGGCGGCACCGCCCGCCACGGCCTCCAATACGGCCACGGCCTCCCGTACGGCCACGGCCGCCGCGCCCGCGACCAGCTCCGCACCTGCTGCGGCGGGCCCGACGGCGAGCCCGGTCACGTCGAGTTCGCCGGCTGCGCCCGCGGGCCCGGCGCCCTGCCCGACCCGTTCCCTCGGGCTGAAGCCCGGCCTTTCGCAGGGCACCGCGGGCAGCATCTACACGGTGCTCGACTTCACCAACATTTCCAAGGTCACCTGCACTCTCTACGGCTACCCGGGCGTCGCGCAGGCAGGCGGTAATCCGGTCACCCAGATCGGCCTGGCGGCTGCGGAAAGCCATGCCACCGCCAGGCGGCTGGTTACCCTCGCGCCAGGAGCGGTCGCCAACGCGCTGCTGCGGATCGTCGACGCGGGCAACTACGGGCCGGCCCGATGCGGCCCGGTCAAGGCGAGTTACCTCCAGATCTACCCGCCGAATCAGACCACGCCGGTCTACCTCGGCTACGCATCGCAGGCCTGCGCCAAGCGGGTCAGGCTGCTGACTGTGTCCGTCGTGGTGGCAGGCTCCGGCGGCTCGTCCTAGCCCGCATCCAGCGTCCTGCCTGGCGAGGGCCGGGCGCCGGAGATCCGTTACGCGCTCCAGGTATCGAGGAAGGCCGAGTCGCGGGCCGAGACGTCGGCCCGGTACATCGGGTGCAGGTCCATGGACGGCGAGTACTTGCTGGCCGGGACGGTGCGGCCGAGCGCCTCGGCCATCGCCCGGACGTGATGCGGTCCGGCGCCGCAGCAGATGCCGAGGTAGCTGACGCCGAGTTCGCGGGCGTCGAGCGCGAACTGCGCCATGTCGAACCGGGTGCATCCGAACGGCTCGAGCGCGATCGGGAAGGCCCGCAGGCCCGCGGAACGCAGCGACTCCATGGTCGGGGCGGCGGCGTCGGTGCGGTAGGGCACCGGCTGCGCGGCGATCGCGCAGTCGACCTTCGCGCGGATCTCGGCCAGCAACGGCAGCATGGTGGCCGGTCCCCGGTCGCAGTTCAGGCCGACGACCGTGGCACCCTCGGCGGCCAGGATGCGGCACGCCTCGGCGTAGGGATAGCCGTCGCGGGTCCGGTCTGGCTGGGTCGAGGCGAGGGTCACCACCGCGGGCAGTCCCAGGCCCCTGATGACCTCCAGCGCGATCAGTGCCTCGCCCAGGTAATCGTTGGTCTCGGAGATGACGAAGTCGATGCCTTCGTCCACCGCCCAGTCCAGCTGCTCGGCGTAGGTGGCGCGGACCGTCCGGCTGGTGGCGGGGTCGCCGGGGTCGTAGGCCCAGGTGTTGCAGACGTTGCCGGCCACCAGGGCACCGCCTTCGGCGGCCACCTCGCGGGCCAGCCGCACCGCGCTGCGGTTCATCGCCTCCAGGTCACCCTCGCGGCCCACGTCGCGGAGCTTCTCGCGGTGCGCATAGTAGGTGAGCGCGACCATCACGTCCGCGCCCGCCCGCAGGAACTCGCGGTGCAGCTCGCGCACGGCACCAGGAAAGTCGAGCACGACCTCGGGCACGAACGGGCCCGCCTTGATGTAGCCGCGGCGCTCGAGCTCGAAGACGTAGCCCTCGGCGCCGAGCACCGTGCCGGTGGCCAGCCGCTCGGCGAGCCCGGCTGGCGAGTTCCCGGTCATGATGCCGCGCCTCCTGCCGGTCGCCCGGCGCCGGTGCCAGCGCGCGGGCCAGCTTCCGCGCCAGCGCCGGCGAACCGGCCGGGGGCGAACCTGCTGATGTCATAGACGGTCCCGTGCTGCAGGGCGAGCTGTGCGAGGACCCGGCCCACCCAGGGCGCGAACTTGTATCCCGTGCCGCGCCAGCCGACTCCGGTGAACACCCCCGGTGCGCCGGGGACCGGGCCGAGAATGAAATCGTCATCGGCCACCAGGTCGTAATAGCAGACATCGACCCCGTCGGCCGCCGCCACGTCGACGGTCTGCGCCCCGTGCAGCCCGGGCATGCATTCGGCGACGAAATCCTCCACGCTGCCGATCTGGCTGGGCACGGCCGCCACGTCCGGCGGGTTGTAGAAACCGATCTTCACCCCGGGAGTCTTCCCTTCGTACAGCGGGTGCCCGTAAATCCCGACGTCCAGATAGGCGAACACCGGCAGGGCCTGCTCGGTGTACAGGCCGCGCGTCCCGGCCGGGGGAATGAAGTACTTGGACTGGGCCGGCCGGTCGGTCCGCAGCGGGAACCTGACCGAGCAGCCGGGCAGCAGGCCGAGCACGTCATTGGTGCCCAGGCCCGCGGTGATGACCAGGACGTCGGACTCCACCAGGCCGGCCTGCGTGGCCACGCTCCAGCCGCCGCCCGATCGGGTGATGGCTACCGGCGCGCAGTTCTCGGCGACGCGCACGCCACGGGCGGCGATCGCGTCGCTCAGCGCCTGAGTCGCCGCGGCCACATCGACGAACCCGGCGTCGACGTCGAGCCAGCCGCCGTCCGCGTCGAACTGCGGGAATCTGTCCCGGAGCTGTGCCGTCGAGAAGGCCTGGCGGCGCAGCTGCAGCTGGTCGAGGACGGCGAAGCTCTGCACCGCGTAGGTGCTGTCCAGGTCGGGCGTCACGCTGGCCTTGGCCAGGTTCAGGCAGCCGCAGTCGATGAGCAGCGGCAGGCCGGCCTGCAGCTGGAATTCCAGCCACAGCTGGCGGGCCTCGTAGGCGAGCCTGGCGTACTGCGGATCCAGGTAGTCGTTGCGGGCGGACCTGGTCAGGCCGAACGAGGCGGTGGCCGGATCGCCGACCCGGGAGCTCTCCAGGACCGTCACGGCGCAGGCCAGCGGAGCCGCGTAGTAAGCCGTCATCAGGCCCATGACGCCGCCGCCGATGATCGTCAGCCGCCGCCCCGGGTGCTCCGCCACACCGCACGCTCCTTGTCCGCCGTGATGACCTGCCATGCTACCCACGATGCGGGCCTAACCGGGCAGACGGCGCACAGCGCCTCATTCATCGGCGACGATCGAGCCCACCCGGTCGCCCAGGGTCGGGTCGTGCCTGGTCAGCACCGCCGCGTAGACGACGGCCACGACCACGGTGACCAGCGCGGCGTAAGGGAACCAGTCATAAGGCGACGCCTGCCCGGGCTTGCTGAGGTAGTAGACGGGAACCGCGATCGCGACCATGCCCAGGACCGGCAGGATCAGGTGCCCGAGCGGGCTGAATTCGGCCGGCCTGTACTTCCGGTAGTAGAACGGCAGGGCCAGGTTGGACAGGAAGTACACGACCAGGATCAAGATCGTGCCCATCGTGGACGACTCGGCGAAGAAGACGAGCGGGTCCATGCTGCCGGAGTGCCCGCCGATGACATGCCCGAGGGCCCAGCAGATGATGATCGCCCCGGCGATGGCGACGAAGACGAAGATGGCGTTCATCGGGGTACGGCGCCCCGGGTGCACCCGGCCGATCCAACTGGGCAGCAGGCCCTAGCGGCCCGCGTTGAAGATCAGCCGGGCCTGCGAGTTGACCGCCGCGATGAGGACCCCGAGGGTCGAGGTCAGCCCGGCCAGGTAGGCGAAGAAGGCAAAACTCGCGAGCACGCTGTGGGCGACAGTGATGAACGGGATCGGGGCCGCGCTGAGCGCGGCGCCGTTGTCCTTGAAACCGCTCACCGTGGCGTAGGCGAACAGTACGTAGCTCACCACCATCAGGCCGATGGACAGGAAGACGGCCCTGAGCGCGCCGCGATGCAGCCGCTCCGGGGCCTCCGGGGCCTTGGTCTCTGAAACGGCGTGGATGCCATTTCAGTCATGTCCCCTCCGTAAAGGTCGCCCTACCGACGGTGATGCCTGAATTGTCGGTCGCGAAACCGCCCAGGGGAAGGGGCCTCAGCCGGCTTAGTCAGGCGCTACTGCGGACGGCCAGGCGGCCGGGAAGAATCGGCCGCCGCCGGCCGCCCCAGGCGCGATGATGAGCCAGGCGGCTTCGCTATGGCGGCGGAACGTGCTGCCGACCGTACTCCGGAAAGGAACACCGGCATGGTGGACGTCAAGCTCGGCAAGAAGCGGCCCGCCGCGACCCGCGGACGCTTGCTTATGGCAACTACCGGACGGCCGCGGCGGCGCCCCCGCCCCAGGCCCACTGGGGCCATGGCCTGCCGTACGCCATGCTTGGCAACGCTCAATATGGCGACTGCGTCGAAGCGGGCTATGCCCACCAGGTGCAGATCTGGGGCGACCGGGCCGGAAAGCCGTTCGTGCCCACCGACGCCGAGGCGCTCGGCGCCTATTCGGCGATCACCGGCTTCAATCCCAGCCAGCCCAGCACCGATCAGGGCACCGACATGCTCACCGCCCTCGGCTACTGGAAGTCCACCGGCCTGGGCGGCCAGCGGGTTACCGCCTACGCGACCCTGAACGTGCAGACCCAGGCCGAGGTCAGCGAGACAGTCGCGTGGTACGGCGGCGCTTACATCGGCATTCAGCTACCGCTGTCCGCTCAGGATCAGGTCGGGTCGCAGTGGACGGTCACGACCGGGCCGAACGCGGTCGCAGGGAGCTGGGGCGGTCATTGCGTCCCGGTGTGCGGGTATGACAAGGACCGGCTGTGGTGTGTCACCTGGGGCGCGCTGCAGGCCATGACGTGGGAGTTCGTGACTACCTACTGCGACGAGGCCTACGTGCTGCTGGCCACCGAGTGGATCGCCGCGACCGGTCAGTCACCGTCCCGCCTGGCCTGGGGCCAGCTCCTGGCCGACCTCGCGAACCTGTGAAGCAGCCAACCGGAACGGGGGAACCTGATGGCGCACGGTAGCCGGATCGGCTCGGCGGTGATGTTCGTGCAGGATCTGGACAGATCGGTGCGGTTCTATCAGGACGTCCTTGGCCTGGCCGTCGCCGACCGGAGCCCGACCGCCGCCCTGCTGGCCAGCGCGGCGGGAACGCAGCTGATCTTGCGCGCCACGGGCAGCCAGGGCGCGCACGCCCTCGGCGGCGTGGGCGTCCAGTACCTGATCTGGACCGCGAGTGACAAGGACGACCTGCACCGCTGCGAGCGGGCCCTGACCGAACGCTCGGCGTACCGGGACACCCGTAGCAGTGGCGGCCTCACGGTGGTGGAGGGCAGCGATCCGGACGACATCACCGTGATGATCGGCTATCCCGGCCCGGATCAGGTGCCCTTCGATACTCTTCCGGCCCGGATCTACGGGTGGTGAGCGGCCTCGTGCGACGGGTGGTGTGAGCCGGTGGCGGCCGGGTGGGTCAGCTCCCGGTAGCCAGGCACCCAGCGGGCCGCGTCCACCGCGGCCTCGATGTCGGCCGCGGGCGGCAGCTGGGACACCCCGCTGTCGCGAGCCTCGCGGGCCACCGCGACCGCGATGGTCCTGGATATCTCGCGCAGGTCGGCGATCTGCGGGTAGAGCGCACCCTGCTCAAGACGGTCCGCTGACACCAGGCCCGCCAGCGTGGTGGCGGCGACCAGGAACATCCGGTCGGTCACCTCGGTGGCCCGCGCTGCGATCGCCGCGAGGCCCACGCCGGGGAAGATGAACACGTTGTTGGCCTGGCCGATCTGCTGCGTCCGGGAGCCGACCTGCACCGGGTCGAACGGGCTGCCCGTCGCGACCAGCGCCCGTCCCTCGCTCCAGCGCAGCACGTCGGCCGGCGTCGCGTCCGAGTTGGCGGTCGGGTTGGACAGCGGGAAGACCACGGGTACCTCGGTCCGCGCCGCCATCTCCCTGATGGCCGTCTCGGTGAAGGCGCCGGCCCGGCCGCTGGTGCCGATCAAGATCGTCGGCGCCACCAGGCGCACCACCGTCTCCAGGTCATACCGGCGGGCGGGCTCGAAGCCGAGCCGGGCGAGCTCGGCAGCGGGCATGGCGAACGGCAGCTTGTCGTCGGTCACCTCGTCGCGGCCCTCGAAGACCAGGCCCTGGGAGTCGAGCATCACCACGCCGCGGCGGATCTCCTCCGCCGTGGCGCCCTCGGTCGCCATGATTGCCTCGGTGAGCCTGCCGATGCCGATGCCGGCCGCACCGGACCCGAGGAAGACGATCCGCTGCCTGGACATCGGCTCGCCGCGGACCCGCAACGCGGCCAGTATCCCGGCCGTGACCACGGCGGCGGTGCCCTGGATGTCATCGTTGAAGCAGGTGAGCCGGTTCCGGTAACGATCCAGTAGGCGGATCGCGTTGTGCTGCTTGAAGTCCTCCCACTGCAGGACGGCATCGGGGAACACCTCGGCGACGGCCTGGACGAACGCCTCGATGAACTCGTCGTAGTGCGCCCCGCGGAGCCGTGGCTTGGGGTAGCCGAGATAGAGCGGGTCGGTGAGCAGGTCGGTGTTGTCCGTGCCGACGTCCAGCGATATCGGGAGCGTCCTGGCCGGGTCGAGCCCGGCCCCGGCGGTGTAGAGCGCGAGCTTGCCGACCGGGATCCCCATCCCGCCCGCGCCCTGGTCACCCAGGCCGAGGATCCGCTCGTTGTCGGTCGCGACGATCAGCCTGATGTCTGTCTTGCCGGTGTTGCGCAGCAGCTCCGGGATGCAGGTGATGTCTTCCGGCGTGATCCACAGGCCGCGGGGACGGCGCACAATGTGGCTGAACTTGCGGCACGCCTCGCCGACGGTCGGGGTGTAGACGATCGGGGCCAGCTCCGCAAGGTGATCGGAGAGCAGCCGGTGGAACAGCGTCTCGTTGCGGTCCTGCAGCGCGGCCAGCCCGATGTACTTCTCCAGGTCGGTCGACTTGGCCCGCAGATGCTCGATCTCGAGCGCGACCTGCTGCTCGATCGTGGCCACCCGCCAGGGCAGCAGCCCGCGCATGCCGAGCGCCTCGCGCTCCGGGTGGGTGAACGCCGCGTCCTTGTTGAGCAGCGGCTGCTCGAGGATGTCCACGCCGCTGACACTGGCTGACGGCGCCATGCTAGCGCCGGTCCTGGTCTTCATCAGAGCCTCCCTGCTGACTGCCTGAGCACATCGGGGCGCCGCCTGGACGGCTGGCCTCGAAGTCCGGCATCGAGATCCCGGTATCCAGCTCACACCCTCAGGGCCCGACCTGCCACGGCCGAAGGTCCTCGGCTTGACCGATGAACGTCGTTGACCCGGCCTCGCACCGGGCGGCCGGCGCGGCCGGGGCGGCCGGCCGTATCCTCGGAAGTGCCGCCCGGGCAACTCAGCAGGCGGCGCAGCGCCGGTCATGCCCGTCTTCTCGACCCTTATCCGCCCGCTTGCACGTGAACAGGAACGCTGATGTCTGATCACACCACCGGCCCCGCACCCGGCAGCCAGGCAGATCCGGGATCAGGACCCGGCAGTGCTACCGGCCGCCCGGTGCTCGAGCCGCTGGACGAAGCCGAGTGCCTGAGCCTGATCTCGCCGGGCGGCCTCGGCCGGCTGGTGTACTCCGGCCGGTTCGACCTGACCGTGCTCCCGGTCAACTACCGGGTACACGAGGGCAGCATCGTGTTCCGCACCGCGGAACACAGCCCGACCGACGAGGACCTGCGCACCGGGATAGCGGGCGCCGAGTACCGGGTGGCGTTCGAGGTCGACGACGTCGACCAGGCCGTGCGGGAGGGCTGGAGCGTGCTCATCCAGGGCTCGGCGCACCACATCGAGTCCGAAGCGGAGCTGGCCTCGGTCGCCGGTGCGGGCGTCGAGCCCTGGGCGGGCGGGGACCGGCACCATTTCATCCGCATCACGCCCAGCCGGATCACCGGCCGGCGCATCCGGCACATCTGAGCCGCGGCGTGCGCCGCCTGAGGCACGGCGCTCGCGCCGTCAGGCCGGCTGGCTGGCCAGCAGGATGAACGAGCGCGGCCGGACCGTGACCAGCGTGCCCGCGCTGACCGGCGGCACGCGACGCCGCCCAGCGCCCGGCCTGCGGTTAGCGCCCCGTCGGGCCGGCTTGGCCGGGGGCGGGCCAGGATCGAAGCTGTCTACCTCAGCCCGCCACGAGCATGGTCTGGCCGTCTCGGGAAGCGTGAACGGGACCGCCTCGGCGGACCCGTTGACCAGGATCAGCAGGTCGTTATCGAGCAGCGGCTGGCCGCGGGGGTCCAGTTCGGGTGCGTGGCTGCCGTCCAGGTAGATGGCGACCGACCGGCGGCCGGCCTGCCAGTCGGGGCCGGTCATCGGGCGGCCCGCCGGGGTGAACCAGACGTCATAGCCGGGCTCGGCCAGGAACCGGTCCTTACGCAGCACCGGATGGGCGCGGCGGACCGCGAGCAGCCGCCTGGTGTAGGTCATCAGGCTGGTGTCGGCGGCGTCCCAGTCCAGCCAGGAGGTCGGATTGTCCTGGCAGTAGGCATTGTTGTTGCCGCCCTGGGTGCGGCCGAGCTCGTCGCCGGCCAGCAGCATCGGCAGCCCGCGGGATAGCAGCAGGGTGCCGAGCAGCGCACGGGTCTGCCGGGCGCGCAGAGCCAGGATGCCCGGGTCGCTGACCGGACCCTCGGCGCCGCAGTTCCAGGACCGGTTGTCATCGGTGCCGTCGCGGTCTTGTTCGCCGTTGCCCTCGTTGTGCTTGCGTTCGTAGGACACCAGGTCGCGCACCGTGAAGCCGTCGTGCGCGGTGACGAAGTTGATCGAGGCGGTCGGCCTGCGGCCGGCGGCCTGGTACAGGTCGGCCGACCCGGCGATCCTGGTCACGAAGTCCGGCAGCGCGTCCTCGCGGCCGCGCCAGAAGTCGCGGACGCTGTCACGGTAGCGGCCGTTCCACTCGCTCCACGGGGCCGGGAACCGGCCCAGCGCGTAGCTGTCCGGCTGGCCGATGTCCCAGGGCTCGGCGATGAGCTTGGCCCGGGCCAGGACCGGGTCCTGGCCGATGATCTTGAAGATGGCAGCCGCCGGGTCGAACTGGCCGCGGGACCGCCCGATCGTGGTGGCGAGGTCGAAGCGGAAGCCGTCCACATGCATCTCGCCGACCCAGTAGCGCAGCGAGTCCGTAATCAGCCGCAGGCAGGTGGGGTGGTCGGCGTTGACCGAGTTGCCGGTGCCCGTGGTGTCGACGTAGCGGCTCGGGTCACCGGGCACCAGCCGGTAGTACGCCGGGTTGTCGAGGCCGCGGAAGCACAGGGTCGGACCCAGGTGGCCGCCCTCGGCGGTGTGGTTGAACACCACGTCGAGCAGCACCTCGATACCGGCCGCGTGCAGGGCCTGCACCATGCCCTGGAATTCAGCGATCTGGCCGCCCGGCGGCCGGCCCGGACCGCGGCCGAGTAGCCGTCGTGCGGGGCCAGGAAACCGATGGTGTTATAGCCCCAGTAGTTGGTCCGGCCGGTGGCGTCCAGCTCTCTGGTGGCGGCGAACTGGTGGACGGGCAGCAGTTCGACCGCGGTCACCCCGAGGCCGGCCAGGTACTCGATCACGGGCGGGCAGGCCAGCCCGGCGTAGCTGCCGCGCAGCCGCGGCGGCACGTCGCGGCGGGTCTGGGTGAACCCCTTGACGTGCAGCTCGTAGATGACGGTGTCGCGCAACGGCGTCTGCGGCGCCCGGTCGTCCCCCCAGTCGAATGCGGGGTCGGCCACCAGCGATCGCGGCACCAGCGGCGCCGAATCGGAGTCGCTACGGCCGTCGGGGTCACCGGGCGGGTAGCCGAACAGCTGGCTGCCCCACACCAGCGCGCCGTCGGTCGCCTTGGCGTACGGGTCCAGGAGCAGTTTGGCCGGGTTGCAGCGCAGGCCGCGGGCAGGATCATAGGGCCCGCTGACCCGATAGCCGTACCGCTGGCCGGGACCGATTCCTGGCACGTATCCGTGCCAGATGCCGTCGTGGACCTCGGGCAGCGCCAGGCTGGCCTGCTGGCCGCCGGCGTCGAACAGGCACAGCACGACCTGCTCGGCCGGCTGCGAGGCGACCGCGAAATTGGTGCCCGACCCGTCGGGCGTGGCGCCGAGCGGGACCGGGCGCCCCGGCCAGATGTCCACGCCGCCTCCCGGGGCAGCTTGGGCCGCCACCGCTCAGCCAGCCGCGCGGGCCGGCGCTGCTCAGGCCGCCGTTGCGGGGCTCCAGACGTAGGGCGTGGTGCGGGCCAGCGCCACGAATCCCAGCCGCTGGAGCACTGGCCGGCTGTCTGCCGAGGCGTCCACTTGCAGAAAACGATAGCCGCGGGCGGCCGCCAGCCCAGCGCGGTAGCCGACGAGTGCCCGGTAGATCCCTTTCCGCCGCCAGGCCGGCAGCGTTCCGCCGCCCCACAGGCTGGCAAAATCGGTACCGGGCAGGAACTCGGCCCGCGCCGAGCAGACCGGCTCATCACCGGCCATCGCGACCACCATGGCCAGCTGGTCCGGCGCGGTCTCCAGCTGCGCGAGCAGCGACCTGCGCAGCTGCGAGTGATCGCCGCCGAAGACCCGGTCATGGACGTCGACGAGCAGCCCGACACCGGCCTGGCCGGTCACCGGCTGCAGCCGCACCCCGTCCGGCAGCCGCGGCTGGGTGGGCACGTCCGCCACGGCCGCGACCATCAGCGTTTCCTCGTCCTCGGGCGTGAATCCGGCGGCCAGCAGCCGCGCGGCCAGATCGGGCGGCTGATCGTAGTCATAGAGCTTCCACTCGAACCGCTGGCCCAGCTGGCCGAAGTAGCCGACCTGGTCAGCGATGACCGCGTCAGCGCAGCTGCCGTCCAGGTCCGACCAGGTGATACCGGACCAGCCCGGGCCGCCGGCCGCCACCGATCGCACGATCCGCTGGCCGGTATCGGTCACTGCTGTCCTGACGTGACGCCGGACCTGGGCATCGAACGCCGCCCGCAGCTGCGCCGGCGTCAGGGCAGGCACGCCGAGTCCCCGGTCACGCGGTCGATCTGCGGCTGGGTCGCGGTCCATGTCATCCGATCATTGTGCGGCGCGGCCCGCGAGCTGGCCACGGGTTTGCGGGCCTGGCTGCTCGCCGTCACCGGCCGAGAATCCGGGGCCCCGCCGCGCGGATCAGGACGCTGACCCAGGTCCGCCACGGCCGCCACGCCTCGGCGATCTCGGTCAGCTCCGGGTCCGTCGCCGGGCGGCCGAGCCCGTACAGCTGACCCGCCAGGCCCAGCAGGCGCGGTTCGGTTACCGGCAGGACATCGGTGAACCCGCAGGCCCTGACGGTGATCAGCTGGCTGTAGAAGGGCCCGATGCCGGGCAGCCGCAGCAGCTCCGCCTGCGCGGCCACCGGGCCCAGTCCGAGCAGGCGGGCCGCCTCCAGGCGGCCGGCCGCGGCGCAGGAGGCGATGCCGTGCAAGCGGTTCAGCTGCTCGCCGCCGAGCCCGGGAAAGTCCCCGATTCCGGTCAGGACGCTGGGCGCGGGGAACGCGCAGAGCTCCACGCCGGCCAGCATGAAAGCCTGCCCGTAAGCGCTGGACAGGCGGGACCGCAGCCGGGCCAGCTGGCGGGCCGGGCGGCGTGCGGACAGCACCGCCCACGCTGCCGCCTCATAGGGCGAGTAGAACAGCGGGGGCCTCAGCCCAGGCGCAGCGGCCATCAGGCTGCCCACGACCGGGTCACCCACGCCGAGCAGGTCGTATCCGGTGGCGTCGTGATCCACCGACAAGACCCGCGCCACCTGCGCCGCCACGGCCGGTACCTGGTCCGCGGACACGCCATGCGCGAGCCCGTGCAACTGGTCGCCGTCCTGGCGCAACTCCACGCCGACGCCGGGCTCGAAACCACCGTCAAGACGGAACGCCAGGCGCATCACCCCGTCGAAGTCGGGGTCGTCGCGCTGGCCGAACCCGAAGGTGGCCGATTCAGCCAGCGAGAATGCCCCGGTGACCGGCAGGGTAAAGGCTGCTGCTGCGGCGATGCTGTCATGGCCTCAGTATTCAGCCGGGCTCTGACAGCCTGGCCGGGCCTGCGGGCCGGCCTCGCGTCCCCGGCTGTTGTGCAGGTAGCGGGACTCCTCAGGACCTTGAGTGGTCATACCAGGGACTTTCGGCGGTAGCTGGCGGCACCAGGACGCGGTTGGGTGAAGGTATGGCCGATGGGGCGGTGGCGGTCATGGCGCCGTTCCGTTTCGCTTCGCTAACGTCCCCGCGGCCGGAGCCAGGCTCACTGCGGCAGGCCGGGGCGATCCAGCCTCCGGCGCTCCGGCAGGCACGGAAGCCGCTACCGGCCGCGGGGCGGGCATTAGCCCCGCGCTGCGGTCGCGGCAAACGTCACGCCCTGGGCGAGGGGGAGCGAGCCGGAGTAGTTGACCGTGTTGGTGGCCCGGCGCAGGTAGCTTTTCCAGGCATCTGAACCAGACTCGCGGCCGCCGCCCGTCTCTTTCTCACCGCCGAACGCGCCGCCGATCTCCGCGCCCGAAGTGCCGATGTTGACGTTGACGATGCCGGAGTCCGCGCCGCCGGCCGCGATGAACTCCTCGGCCTCGCGCTGGTCACGGGTGAAGATGCTGGACGCGAGGCCCTGCGGGACCGCGTTGTTCAGCGCGATCGCCTCGTCCAGGTCGGTATAGGACAGCACGTAGAGAATCGGCGCGAAGGTTTCCCTGCCTACCACATCGCGCTGGCCAGGCATCTGCACCAGGGCTGGCTGCACGTAGTAGGCGGCCGGCGCCGCGTCCGCGAGCTGCCGGTCGCCGCCGGCCCGGACGACGCCGCCCGCCACGAGCGCCTCGGCGATGGCGGCCTGCATCGCCCGGTGCGCGCGCTCGGAGATGAGCGGCCCGACCAGCGTCTGCCTGTCCAGCGGGTTGCCCACGGGCAGCTGCTCATATGCGGCGCTGATCTTGTCAATCAGCTCCTCGGCCAGGTCGGAATGGGCGATGACCCGCCGCATGGTCGTGCAGCGCTGGCCGGCGGTGCCGGCGGCCGCGAAGACGATGCCGCGGGTGGCCAGGTCCAGATCGGCCGACGGGGCGACGACCGCGGCGTTGTTGCCGCCGAGCTCGAGCAGGCAGCGGCCGAAGCGAGCGGCCACCCGCGGCCCGACGATCCGGCCCATCCTGCTCGACCCGGTGGCGCTGACCAGCGCCACGCCGGGGGAGTCCACGAGCGCGCCCGCGACGTCCGCAGCGCCGAGGAGGACCTGACTGAGGTACGGCGGGGCGCCGGTGTCGGCGCAGGCCTGGTCGAGCAGCGCGGCGCAGGCGAGCGCGGTCAGCGGGGTCAGCTCCGACGGCTTCCAGATCACCGGATCGCCGCACACCAGTGCGATGGCGGTGTTCCACGACCAGACCGCGGCCGGGAAATTGAACGCTGTGATCACAGCGACAACGCCGAACGGGTGCCAGGTCTCCATGAGCCGGTGGCCGGGCCGCTCGGATGGCATGGTCCGGCCGTACAGCTGGCGGGACAGCCCGACGGCGAAGTCGCAGATGTCGATCATCTCCTGGACCTCGCCGAGCGCCTCAGAGCCGATCTTGCCTACCTCGAGGGTGATGAGCTCGGCGAGCGCTGCCTTATGCCGCGCCAGCAGGCCGGCGAACTGCTTGACGAGGGCGCCGCGGGCCGGCGCCGGGACCTGGCGCCAGCTGCGGAACGCGTCGGCGGCCCTGGCCACGGCGGCATCGGCCTGCGCTGCCGGGCACCAGCGGACGCGGGCCAGCTCCGCACCGAGGATCGGGGTGGTGCTCCGCTGATCGCCGCCGAGCGCGTCCGCCGCCACCCCGCAGCTGGCCAGGCTGGCGAGCGCGCGGTCCCGCAGGTCGGCCACGGCGGGCAGCGCGGCGGTGGCGGACATGATCCCTCCTCAGGTCGGCTCGGTCCCGATGGCGTCGCTGGTGGCCAGCCCGAGCGCCCGCATGGCCTTGCGGTAGGCGACCGCGACCGCGTCGAACTTCAGGTGCAGCTCGGCGGCGAGGTCGAACGGCACCTGCTCGGGCCGCTGCGACTCGACCACCAGCTGGTCCTGCCCGACGATAGCCCGTCCATCCTCGCTTTGCCAGGATCCTGGTTGTGGACTTAAATCGAAAACAGATCCAGTGAACCACACGAATGTAACCGGACAAGGAGGATGATCAACATCGATGGCAGGCCTGCTGGATCACCCCGGAGGGCGGCACTGGATCATGCAAACGCGGAAGCCGCATTTCGTGCATTGAGCTGGGACGGAGGCGGCCGATTCAGTTCTCTGAACTCCCCCCGCTCGCGAGATAGGGGGCCAGAGCCCAGCAGTCAGTTGTACTGGACGTAATACATAACTCCATTACGTACCCTGAGCTGTTGCACTCCTGGACTTGTTACCGGCACGCCATGGGGTGCATGGCCGACCATTTTCATGTGGTCGTAATAAGGCCTGCCATGGTGGTACTTGACATTGGTGAGCGTGATACGCACCCACCACCGGTCAGTGAACGGCTTGCCGTTGTTACCATAACCGCCCGTGACCTCTTTCCCGCTGCCGTAGGCGCTGCTGCCGTTCCAGCGGAACCAGGACATCTTGCGCACCGTCCAATGTGCGCCTAGAGCAATGCCGCGCGGACGGACCCCGTTGCTGTGCCATCGCCCTCCCATGCTTCCATAGAGGACGGGGAGATGCTTGGCCGCCGCTGCTGGCGCTACCATTGATGCCGGTGCGGCGGTAGCTGCCGTGGTGGCTGCTATCCCGCCCAGTGCCAGGGCTGCTACCCCTGCGTTAACGATCTTCCTGATGATGTTCATGACGCCCCCGGCTTGACCGTCGAAAATATGAACGCGCTCCCCAGCCCCTTTGCTAGAAGGGACCAGAGCCAACGGTCAGGGTGTGAACTGAACGAGCGCGTTGTTCCCGCCAGTGACGGTTACGGTGCCGTTGCTATCCACGCTAGCGGTCATGAGGTATTCCTGACCAGTGACCGGACTGTAAACCTCGAATGAAGAAGAGGTCGCGCCATAATAGGCGGACTCTACATTCATCGCGAATGGAGCGCTGGTGACCGAGTTTACGTATACCGATTCACCATCTACGCCAGTGCCAGCATAAGTAAGTCCGGCCGGCGCAGCAGGCGCAGCCGGTGCCGCTGGTGTTGCTGGCGGCGGGTTGGTGTTGTTGTTCTGCTGGATCTGGATCTTGATCTTCGGTGGTGATGACGTGCTCCGTGCTGGCAGCACGATCGCCTGATGTTGCGGAGCCGGTGAACTGGTTGCTTCCGACACAGCCAGGCCAAGGCCTGCACATGCGACCAATGACGCAGCGACGATGGCTGCGATCTTGCCGTTGATGTTGAGTTGCATGATTCCCCCCGGCTGGACCGTTCGCGGCTGAACGTTCCCCCCAAGCCCTCCGCAGAGGGCCAGAGCCAGCGGTCAGAACCCGCCACCTTCCGGCTCTGGATGATCCACCAGGAGCCTGGTGGCTGATACCACTCCCGGTAGTAGGTCTGGGCGATGTGCCGGAGCCGATACCCGATCCATGGTGCCGAACAGGCCGGGTGGGGAAATCCACCGCCAGCGGCGGCCTGCAAGTAGGTGTCGGCGTGCACTCTGTCAGGTGTCAGCGATGCAGTCTGGCTGCTCAGCGGCCGGATCAGTAGACGATCGGCTTTGTGCGGGCGCTAGCCGTGGCTGTTTGGAGGCCGACACCCAGGCTCTCTGCGGCGGTCCCTGCTACCGCTGCTGCGATTCCCCTGATGTTCCATGATCCCCCCTGCCCCCCGTCCCCCTACTTTCAATCTACGCCTACTGCTGACGCGACCAGTTTGTTGGAGACTCTGTGACCTGCGGAAACGTAATATTAGATGATCTTCGTCCTGGCCAGTTTGTGGGCAGATCCGGGACAGCTCACCCGGAATCTCTGGCTACGCAGCCGATGCGGCACGATGACCGAAAATGCGTCGCAACGATGGACAGGGATGTCCGAGTTACACCTGCGCCGTCAGCAGGGCATCCAGGTCCCAGATTCCATGATCATCCCGCGTACGATGGACAAGCCGTCTACACGCAGGTTAAGTTGGCCCGCCGACCTGCTCGAACAGGTGCACGGTTTCACTTCTCAGGTCGGCTCGGTCCCGATGGCGTCGCTGGTGGCCAGCCCGAGGCTACGCATGGCCTTGCGGTAGGCGACCGCTACCGCGTCGAACTTCAGGTGCAACTCGGCGGCGAGGTCGAACGGCACCTGCTCGGGCCGCTGCGACTCGACCACCAGCTGGTCCTGCCCGAAGATGGTGTCTTCGAACTCCTGCAGCACCCGCCCGGGCTGATCGAGGTTGTAGTTCCGGCCGATCAGCACGTACCCGGCGCACCGGTCGGCGGCGACCGGCTGCGACGCGAAGAAGTAGACCATGCCGCGCTCGCCGCCCCAGCCCAGCCGCAACGCGATGGTGTACGGCAGATGCAGCTCGTACCGGCTGCGCCGCTGCGGCGGGGCCTGCTCGTTCCCGAACACCGGGAAGTCGTCGGTGTTGGCGGCCTCGGGCCTGACGATCGTGTAATGCAGCACGTGTCCCTCGGTGCGGACCTCGTGGCGCGGCACCACCGGCCGGTCGGGGTCGCCCAGCAGTCCCGGGTGCACCCAGGGGAAATGGCCGAGGTCGGTGAAGTTCTCCACCTGGCGGGCGGCATCGCAATGCCAGCGGTACGGGCCGGCCGTGACCACCGCCCAGCGGCCATCGTCCAGTTCAGGCACCTCGGGCAGCGGCCAGCGCGGCTCCTCGATGGCTACCCAGACCAGTCCGTAACGCTCCTGACAGCGAAACGCGGCGATCCTGGCCTTGGCCGGCACCCGGGTGGGGTCCGCCAGCTGGGGAATGGCCACGCACCGGCCGTCGGCCCGGTAGCGCCAGCCGTGGTAGGCGCAGACGAGCTCATCCCCGGCCACCCGGCCCAGCGACAGCGCTGTGCCGCGGTGCACGCACACATCCGAGTTGGCCCGCGGCGTGCCATCCTGGCCGCGCCACAGGACGAGCGGTTCCCCGAGCAGGTCGGCCTGGACCGGCAGGTCGGCGAGGTCATGGCTGAACGCCACCGGGTGCCAGCACGCGCGCAGCGCACTGACGTCGGCGAACGCCCCGGGGGCGGTCACCGCGCTGCCGCTTGCTGCGCTACTGCCATTGCCATCACATCCTAGGCAGGGCGTCCGCCGCGAGCCTCTCCTCGGCCCTCAGGTTGTTCGCCACGGCTACCGCGATCCGGACATAGGCGTCTCCCTTCAGCACGCTGATGGACGCATAGCCGTCGTAGTAGGCCCGGTCGCCGAGCCCGGTGATGGTCCGGGCCGCGACCTTGTGCCGGTAGTCGTTGAAATACCGCACTGCCTTCGGGCCGGTGACCAGCACGACCCTGACGCTGTCGGCGACCGGGATATCGGGATTGGTCCCCACCGGGACGTCGGGCCCGTAATAGACGCAGGCGACACCGCCCTCCACGGTCGCCTTTCCGAGCACCGGCGCCCGCACCGCCTGCCCGAGCGCCGCACCTGCCTGCGCGCGCGTGATGACGGTGCACGAGTCCGTGGCCGTGGCCGCGGCTGCGGGTACCGTCGCGGCCGCCGCGGCAGAGCTGGCCGTCGCCGCTGCGGCGGGTCCGCTCGGCGCCGCCGCTGGCTTGGCCGTCGAGCCGCACCCGGCCAGCGGCACTAAGGCTGCCGATACTGCGATCGCCGCGAGCCCTGCTCGGCGGATATGTCCGGCTTTCATGGCAGACCCTGCTCCCTCACGTCCGGGCGGGCACCTGCTGTCCGCTCTGTGCCACGGACGGTAGGCAGCGGGTGTTACAGACTGGTTACTCGATGCCCTGCGGTTCACTCGACGCCGGTTAGTTGATGCCCGGTTACTTGATGCTCAGCGGTCGTGTCAGCCGGGGCCAGCGGCTCCGGTCAGGTGGCCAGCGCAGCGAGCACGACCAGCAGAATGGTCAGCGCTGCGGCGGCGCCGTGACCCGCGATGAGCAGCACCGGAACCCGGCCGCCTCGCGGTGCCTGGGGCCTGGCCTGGACTGGTGCCGCCTGCTGGTCTCCCGAGATCAACAGAGCCAGGGTCGCGAAGCCGAGACCAGCCACCGGCAGGAGCAGCCCGGCTGCCGTCCAGGCCAGCGCAGCCACGGCCGTGACCACGAAGGCGGCCCAGATCAGCAGCCCGGTGACGGCCAGCCCGAAATGGCCATAGAGCACCGCGGGCGGCAGGCCCGCACTACGGCTGCGCGGCCGCCGCGCGCCACCGTGCGATATCCAGCGGGCCAGCAGGTAGCCCCCGGTGCCGGCCGTGAGGAGCCAGCTGACCAGCGCCGCGATGGCCGCTGCGGTATCCCGTCCGGTGCCTGGCCTGGCGGCGGGCGGCCGTGGCCGGGCCGGGCCGGCCCGCGTCCGGCGAGCGCGGCTGGCCTGGCCACGGTGATCAGGTAGGCCAGCCGGGCGCCCGCCACGACCGCCAGCCGCCGCGCGACCGCCTTGTGGCGGCTGCCGATGGCTAGCCGGACAGCCTGGCCGACGGCCCGCTCGACCTGCGCCTGGTTCAGGCCGCGGCAGGCAGCCGGCTCGGTGGTGGCCGTGCGGTGCTGGCGAATCAGCTGTGCGCCGTAGTCAGCGCAGCCCTGCACGGTGGCCTGCTGGCGCGCGCCCGCCGGGCCGCATCCAGCGGCCAGCCAGGCGATCAGCAGGCCACCGGCGACCACGGCGACCCGGACGGCTGGCGTCACCCGCTGCACGGTCCCGGCCTGCCGCGACCGGGACCGGCTGGGCAGCGGACCGCGGGACCGGCTGGGCAGCCGACCGGCTGCCCAGCGGAAGGCCGGGCGCCTAGGCTTCGCCCCGGCCCTGGCCAGCTGCGGTGACAGTTCCGGCGCGATGGGACACCCCTTAGGAGCGGAGCACGCAAACGATCTCGGCAGGTGGGCTTAAGCGCAGATTAGCGGTCGGTGCGACGGCTATCATCGCGGGCGGTGCTCTGGCCCGGGCGGCCACCGCACCATCCGCCGGGCGCGGCGGCGGGCGCCGCCGCGAACACGGCCTCGCTGATCACCTACACTTCGGCGCACTAGCGAGCACTTCGGCGCACTAGCAAGCCGGCCTGATCCAGGCGAGAACCGGAGGCTGCGGTGGGCATGACCCGGACATCAACCGGCTCCGTGCTGTTCAGCACCTACAACCTGCTGGACCTGTTCGCGGACGGCTCAGCGGCGGGGCGCGAGCGCTACGACCTGGCGGTGGCATCGGCCCGGGCCCTGGACGCGGACGTGCTCGCCGTGCAGGAGGTGCGCGCCCAGGACCAGAAGACGGCCCAGGCCCGGCTGCGGGAGCTGGCCGACGACGTCGGCCTGACCTGCCTGGTGCCGGCCAGCGGGGGCGGTGCGCCGCGCACCGCGCTGGCGACGGGCGGGCGCGGTTACCACGTCGGCCTGATGTGGCGGGCCGGGATTGAGCCGGTGCCCGGCTCGCTGCGGGTTTACGGAGCGGCGGACTTCTGGCATTCGCTGAGCTACGTCACGCTCGATGTCGGCGGCACCAAGGTCAGGCACGCCTCGTTCCACGCCACCCCGTTCGTCAGGCAGGTGCGGGCCGACCAGAACGAGCGGCTCCTGGCGGCGCTGCGGAACGGGGCAGGCGGCCTGCCGGTGGTCGTGGGCGCGGACTGGAACACCGAATGTGCCGACCGCGTCTACGACGAGGCCAGCGGTAGCTGGAGTCTCTATGAACCGGGCGACCCTTACGAAGGGGTGAGCTGGTTCGACGAGCTGGTCTACCAGTGCGAGTGGGACTATGACGAACGCGGGCAGCGCCGGCACTGGGCCGACCGGCGGCCTGGGGATGTGCTCTGGTCCGGCGGCCTGCGGGACGCCGCGGCGGTGCTGCGCGCGCCGTGGCAGCCGACGACCGGGTATCACCCGGCCGACGGGTACGGCGCGCACGGCATCCGGCGGCGTATCGACGCGGTCCGCGTGACCAGCCAAGTGGTCGGCGCCCTGCGGGCACATCAGGTGGAGTCCACCGACCTGGCCCGCCAGGCCTCCGATCACCTCCCGGTCACGGTCGAGTACCTGCCGGCCGCGATCGGGACGGGCTGATCCACCCATCGATGTTGATCCACCCATCGATCCACCGCGGGGCACTTCGCCTGGCTACTGCACCAGGAACTCCCCAGGCACGCTGACCAGCAATGATCCGACTTCGAGCCGCACCGGCCCGGTGGTCGCGTCAGCCGGCACCACGACACTGACCGAGGTGTCGGACACCGCCGACGGACTGGCGGTGGCGCCCTGGAAGATGACGCTCGTGGTGCCGGCGAGGTTCCGGCCGCTGACGATGACGGTGCTGCCCACCGGGCCGGAGCCGGGCTCGAAGCCGGCGGCCAGGGGCTGCCCGTCGCCGCTGCCCTGGCCGGCGGGCGCGGTGTCGCGCCCGGCCGGCGCAGCGGTCAGCAGCGTGCTGAAGATCTGCTTCAGCTTCTCGGCCGCCTCCGGAGAGAACAATCCGACCAGCACCGACACGGCGGCGAAGCCGAACGCGTTCAGCTGCGCCGCGGTCGTCTGGCCCGCGATCAGGCCGCCGCGCAGCACGATGTAGAACACGACCGCCAGCGCGGCGCCGATAAAGGGCAGCGACACGTACATCAGCAGCCAGCTTCGCCGCAGGCTCCGGTTGCCGGCGTACCAGTACAGCGAGCGGGCGCTGTGGATCAGGCCACCCAGGAACCCGGCCAGCGCGACGACGGTGAACAGCCGCTGGTCGCCGTCGAGCCGCAGCCGGGCCCCCAGCAGGCGGCTTGAGGTCACCGCGGTGGCTGACCCGCCGGTCGGCCACACCACGACCAGGCAGTAGATGGTCAGCGTCAGGGCCGCCAGGATCAGGGCCGTCACCACGGCGATGCCAGCCGCGCTGACGTACCCGGCGCCGATGCCCGAGTCCGACGGTGGGGCAGGCTGGACAGGCAAGGCAGGCGGGCCAGGCTGGGCAGGCCGGGCAGGCTGGGCAGGCGGGGGCGACTGGGCCGGTCCAGAGGCTGGCACGGTCATCTGGCCTCCAGGTGCGGATATGCGCTGCCATTGTGCCGCGCTTGGCGTGACAGGAGATTACTAGAATGCGCCGGCCCGCGCTTATTGACGACCTTTCCGGTGGCAATGTGAGACCACCGCTGGAATTCGGGCCGGGCTCCAGTGCAGGTCGCCGAGCTTACGGTCGCGGGGTATCCGGCCGGGCAATTCGCTGACGACGTCCATTCGTGCCCACCGTGACGATCCCGGGCGGATTCCTTGGTGGCCGCCCGCAGGATGCTCAGAAACGACCGATGCCCGAATCTGCGCACGTCGCCGCGCCCGGGCCGGGAATCCTCGCCGCTGGCCTGATCGCCGCGGGCGAAGCTCACCAAGCGTATTTGATAGTAGTTGTCTGATTATGGTGAGTTACCAGTGCCGGGTCGCCGCGACCGCCCCGCAGTCGTGCGATAACGTGCCGGTACCGCTCCCGGGCCAGCTGCTGGTGGAGGATGGGTGAATGCCGACTGATGCCGCAGGGGCGGCGCGCGGGCAGCCGCAGCCGGTGGCGGCGACGCTCACGGCCGCGGCGGTCTTCCTCGTGCTCACGATCGATGCCGGCGAATCCTGCGCCGATACCGTCCGCGGCCTGGCCGCCGATCTGAGCGGGCTGGCGCGCGCGGTCGGATTCCGTGCGCCCGAGGGCCGCTTGTCCTGTGTGGCAGGCTTCGGGGCGGACGCCTGGGACCGGCTGGCCGGACCGCCGAGACCAGCCGGGCTGCATCCGTTCCGGGAAATTCTGGCCGGGTCGCGGCACGCCGTCGCGACCCCGGGCGACCTGCTCTTCCACATCCGGGCCACCCGGATGGACCTGTGCTTCGAGCTGGCGGCCCAGATTATGGCGCGACTGGACGGCGCGGTTACGGCCGTGGATGAGGTACACGGATTCCGTTACTTCGACGAGCGTGACCTGCTCGGCTTCGTGGACGGCACGGAGAACCCGGTCGGCGCCGCGGCTGATGACGCGACCGTGATCGGCGCCGAGGATCCCGGCTTCGCCGGGGGCAGCTACGTGATCGTGCAGAAGTACCTGCACGACCTGGCGGCCTGGAACCGGCTTGGTGTTGAGGAGCAGGAGCGGATCGTCGGGCGCACCAAGCTGGCCGATATCGAACTCGGCGACTCGGTGAAGCCTGACTACGCGCACAACGCGCTGACGACGATCATCTCCGACGGCGAAGAAGTGAAGATCGTCCGGGACAACATGCCGTTCGGATCGGCGGGCACCGGCGAGTACGGGACCTACTTCATCGGCTACGCGCGCTCGCCGGCCACGATCGAGCAGATGCTGGTGAACATGTTTGTCGGTGTCCCGGAGGGCAATTATGACCGGCTGCTTGACGTGAGCCTGGCCGTGACGGGGAACCTGTTCTTCGTGCCTTCGGTGCCGGTGCTGGAGAGCCTGGCCGACGGCCAGGCGGCAGCGAACCCGCCCGCGGCGGCCAGCACCGGCGGCGCCGGAGAGCTGGGAATCGGCAGTCTGAGAGGAGCATCACAGGATGAATAACCTGCATCGCGAGCTCGCGCCGATCTCGGCTGAGGCCTGGACTCAGATCGAGGAGGAGGCAGCGCGCACGTTCAGGCGGCACGTCGCGGGCCGGCGGGTCGTGGACGTGCAGGGGCCAGCCGGCGAGGAACTATCCGCGGTGGGAACTGGTCACCTGCTGGACATCGAGGCCCCCGGGCCTCCAGTCCTGGCCCGGCAGCGGCAGGTGGCGGCGCTGGTCGAGCTGCGCGTGCCGTTCGCCCTGGACCGCCAGCAGATCGATGACGTGGCGCGCGGTTCCCAGGACTCCGACTGGCAGCCGGTCAAGGACGCGGCCCGCCAGCTGGCGTTCGCCGAGGACCAGGCCGTCTTCGAGGGCTACCCGGCGGCCGGCATCACTGGCATCAGGCCAGGCTCGACCAACTCGGCGCTGACCCTGCCCGGGGAGCTGCGTGACTATCCCCAGGCGATCGCGCAGGCGCTCAGCGAGCTCCGGGTGGCCGGCGTGGGCGGCCCCTACTCGGTGCTGCTCAGCGCCGACGCCTACACCGCGGTCAGCGAGACCAGCGACCATGGCTACCCGTTGCTGGAGCACATCAACCGGCTGCTCAGCGGGGAGATCGTGTGGGCCCCTGCGATCAGCGGCGCGATCGTGCTGACCACCCGCGGCGGCGACTTCGCCCTGCAGCTCGGCCAGGACGTGGCCATCGGCTACCAGGCGCACTCCGCCGCGGAGGTGGAGCTCTACCTGCAGGAGACGATGACGTTCCTGATGTATACCGGCGAGGCCGCCGTCGCCCTGGATCCCGCCGCGAGCTAGCCCGCTCCGGTTGCTGGCCGGGTCCGGCACAGTTCGCGAGGTCCGCTACAGTAAGAGACATCATGCGGCGCTTCGTAGTCATCCTTAGCTGCCGTAGCGGGACCTGATCAGGGCAGGCCAGTGACCCGCTACGGGATGCGGGACTGGCCATGAGCATCTTCGGGATCGCCGCAACGGACGTGGCCTGGACGTCTGAGGCCCGGCTTCCCCGCAGCCTGGGAGCCTGGCAGGCCAGTTTTCACGCTCAGCGTCAGGAGTAACGCCGTGTCCGATAACCAACGCCCCGCAGCTAGCCAGGCCGCTGATCCGACCGAGGACGCGCCGAGCGCGCTGGAGGCGGTGCAGGCGGCCCTGGACCGCAGGGACAACGGCGGTGCCGCCGGCCAGCCGGCCGCCCCGGCCGCTGCGGTCGTCCCGGACGCTCAGGACGCCCCCGCTGACCGCGGCGAATAGCTAGGTGCCGGCGGCCTCAGCGGGAGTACCCAGGGGCGCCGGAGACACATACCGGCCGGATGGGCTAACATCACAGGCATCATGCGGCGCCTCGTACTTATTAGTTGCCGTAGCGGAACCTGATCACGTCAGGCCAGCGACCCGCTACGGGATGAGGCGCTGGCCGTGAGCCTTGAGGTTCCCTTCCGAACCGCCACCGATCTGATGAACTAGCACGGATCTGGAACTGGCACCGATCTCAACTGGCACTGATCTCAACTGGCATCGATCCGGACTGGCACTGAACTGCCACCGCACCGGGCAGCGCAGCCAGCGGATCAGCGCAGCCAGCTGGTCGGCGCAGCCAGCCGGGCAGCGCAGCCAGCCGGGCAGCGCAGCCAGCCGGGCAACGCAGCCAGCATCTTCCGGATCCCTCTGGGCGGCCTGGCCGCCACCAGCTGGCTGCCTGACAGGTGGCCTCGAAACTCAGCGTCAGGAGAAAGCACCGTGTTTCAGACGTATCAGCCGACCCAGCCGGCCGACCGCAGCGAGGCGGCCCGGCGAGCCCAGCAGGCCATCCAGGTCGCGATGGACCGGCGTGATAATGGCGGCGAGTCCGCCGCCGAGCGCGTGGACTAGGACCGGTCCGCGCCTGTCCAGCTAACCCCGAAGCAAAGAGAGACCAGTCATGAGCGCTACCGAGGGTGCCAGTATCGGCTTTGAGCTGCTCGTCAGCGACCATCCCGTGCCCGCTGCCGAGCGGGACGCGATGATGGCGGTGCCAGGCTTCGGCGGGGTATTCACCGATCACATGGTCACGCTGGCCTGGTCGGCGGAGCGGGGCTGGCATGACGGCAGGCTGGAGCCGTACGGCCCGATCACCCTGGACCCGGCCGCGTCGGTCTTCCACTACGGCCAGGAGATCTTCGAGGGGCTGAAGGCATACCGGCAGGCCACGGGGGCGATCGCCACCTTCAGGCCGGACGCCAACTCGGCCAGGTTCAACCGGTCAGCGGCCAGGCTCGCCATGCCGGGGTTGCCCGAGGCGACGTTCATCGAGGCGATCAGGCTGCTGGTGAGCCAGGACCGGGACTGGGTGCCGGCCGCCGAAGGCCAGAGCCTGTACCTGCGGCCCTTCATGATCGCTACGCAACGGGGCCTGGGCGTCAATCAGCCTTCCTCGGCCTACCGATTCACGGTGATCGCCTCGCCGGTGGCTGCCTACTTCAGCAACGGCGTGCAGCCGGTGTCGGTATGGCTGTCGGAGGACTACACCCGGGCCGCGCCCGGCGGCACCGGCGAGGCCAAATGCGGCGGCAACTACGCCGCCGCGTTCGCCGGGCAGATCGAGGCGCAGCGCAACGGCTGCGATCAGGTGGTCTGGCTGGACGCGGCCGAGCACCAGTGGGTCGAGGAAATGGGCGGTATGAACCTGTTCTTCGTCTACGGCTCCGGTCCGGATGCCCGGATGGTGACGCCCGCCCTGACCGGCACGCTGCTGCCCGGCGTGACCAGGGATTCGCTGCTCAAGCTCGGCCCGGACCTCGGCCTGCCGATCGACGAGAGTCCGGTGTCGGTGGCCGACTGGCGGGCCGGCTGCGCATCCGGGGAGATCACCGAGGTCTTCGCGTGCGGGACGGCGGCGGTGATTACCCCGGTAGGGACGGTCCGCGGCCCCGGCAAGGAGTGGACCGTCGGCAACGGCACGCCGGGGCCGGTGACCCTCAGGCTCCGCGATGAGCTGCTCGGGATCCAGTACGGCAGCCGCCCGGACCCGTACGGCTGGGTACTCCCGCTCTGCTAGCGCCACTACCGGCTAGCGGCACTACCGGCTAGCGGCACTACCGGCTAGCGGCGCTACCGGCTAGCGGCGCTACCGGCTAGCCGGCCAGCCGTTGTGCTCGCGGGTGCCACCGGCTAACGGGGCTTCGCCCCAGCCCGACGAGGCGTGCTGGCGGTGGCTGACGTAGCGAAAGAGCCCCGGCCGGCGACGAAACGGTGTCACGATGTGCCCGTTCATGGACCGCCTGTGGCGGTTGGGTGGCCCTTGCGGGCCGAGTCGTCCGGCCGGAGCTTACCGATGACGCTACCTGGTTCTGCTGGCGATGTGCTGGCTGGTCATGTGCTGTTCGAGATCGAGGCGATCGATCGCATGTACCTGAACTTGTACCAGCCACGGCTGCAGCACGGCGCGGGGGTCGCTGCGTTCTTCGTGGGGCACCGGGGCCACCGGTTTGCCTCCTCGGCGCTGATGGCCCCGATGACGGCGGCGTTCACCTCGGACATCGGTCATTTTCTTGCTGCGCGGGGGCTGGACCTGGTGCGTTTCGCCAAGGGGCAGCGTAAGGACGATGTCACTGCCGGGTACCTGCGGCGGGCTGTGGCTGATGATCGCGGGCTGGTGCCCGCGCAGGTGCTGTATGCCGGGGTGGCGCAGGAAAAGCAGCGGGTCTTCCGGACCGTGAAGCGCCGTAACCCGGCGACCGGGGCTACCTACCCGTGGCTGGTGCCGGCCACGGGCGTGGTGAATCAGTATTACTTCTACTGCGTGGATGAGGAGTTCGGGCCGGTGTGCGCGAAGTTCTCTGGCTATTTCCCGTATACCGGCCGGCTGATCATCAACGGCAACGAGTACGCCAAGCGCCAGGCGGCCAAGGCCGGCATCGGGTTCGTGGCGCTGGACAACGCGTTCGCCGCCGTCGATAACGTGGCCGCGGTGCAGGCGATCTGCGACGGCATGGGCCAAGAGGAGATCGAGGCGCTCGCCGCCCGGCTGCTGGCGATGCTGCCGCACCCGTTCACCGCCGAGGACGCCGAGGCCGGCTTCCGCTATGAGCTGTCGGTCCTGCAGGCGGAATTCTCCCTGACCCAGACGTTGGACGCCCCGGTGAACGGGCGGGTCTTCTTCGAACAGCTGATCCGCGACAACCTCGATCTCGGCCGCCCCGACCGGGTGTCGCTGATCTTCGACCGCCGGATCGTCCGCAGGGGCAAGCGCGCGACGCCGGGCCGGTTCCGCACCCGCGTCATCACCGACGGGGTCACCCCGAGCCTGCACGTGGACTACAAGCACTCAAAGATCAAGCAGTACCACAAGCTCGGCAAGGCGCTCAGAACAGAAACCACGATCAACGACACCGCTGACTTCGGCGTGGCCAAAGGGCTGTCTCATCTCCCGGAACTCAAGGAGATCGGCTTCACCGCCAGCAGGCGCCTGCTCGGCGTCCAACGGATCAGCCACGACCCCGCCGAAGGCGTCACCGCACTGGCCGCGCTCACCCAGCCAGCCATCAGCCCGGCCGGCACCCGCACCGCCGGGATGCCGGTCACCAGCCCGCGCGTTCAGGGCCTGCTCGCCGCCCTCTGCGCCTTCCGGCTCCTGCCCAACGGTTTCACCAACCGCGACCTGCGCACCCACCTCGCGCCCCTGCTCGGGCTTGACCCCGAGGACATGACCAGCGGGCAGGTCAGCTACGACTTGCGGCGGCTCCGCATCCACGGGCTCATTCACCGCATCCCCGGCAGTTTCCGCTACCAGGCCACCCCCGCCGGTATCCGCACGGCAATGTTCCTCACCCGCCTGACCCAGCGCCTGCTCATCCCGGGCCTGGCCTGCCTGGCCGACCCCGATCCGCCCGTCCCCTCCCGGCTCCGGACCGCGGCACGCGCCTACGAAACAGCCGTCAACGACCTCGCCCGCGACGCCGGGCTCGCCGCTTAACCCATCCACCAACCCCACCAGCACAAACGACTCGCCGCCGCCAAACTTGACTCACCAATAACACGATCACTAAATCAAGCCCTCTAGCCGGCCAGCGCGGCCAGGTCCCGCGCGGCGGCCACGACGGCCGACGCCAGGCGTCGGCCGGGCGCCTGGCCGACCCGGCTGGTCGGGCCGGACACGCAGAGCGCGCCGAGCAGCCGGCCGTCGGCCAGCACCGGCGCGCTGACGCTGGCCACCCCGGCTTCCCGCTCGGCGACACTGGCTGCCCAGCCGCGCCGCCTGATGGCCGCGAGCTCAGCCGGGGCCACCGCGGGAAACCGGTCGGCGTCGGCCGACCAGGCCAGCAGCACCTTGCCGCCCGAGCCCGCGTCCAGCGGCAGCAGTGCGCCGACCGGCACGCTGTCGCGCAGGCCGGTGCCGGCGTCGCGGGCGGCGACGCACAGGCGGCGGTCACCGGAGCGGACGTACAGTTGAGCGCTCTCGCCGGTCGCGTCGTGCAGCTGGGCCAGCACCCGGCCGGCGGCCGCGCCGAGGTCGAGCCCGGGATCGGCCCGGGCGGCCAGCTCGGCCAGCCGAGGGCCAAGCCGGAATGCGCCGTCGGCGGTCCGCGCGACCAGGCCGTGCGCTTCCAGCGCCACCAGCAGCCGGTGTGCCGTGGGCCTGGGCACCCCGCTGGCCTCGGCGAGCGGGCGCAGCGGCTGCGGCCCGTCGGCGAGCAATTCGAGCAGCGCGACCGACCGGTCCAGCACGCCGACCGCCGTCGTCCGCCCCGGCGGTTCCACTGCGGCCTGAGGGTCCACTGCTGCCGGTGGTTCCACCGCGGCTCCTGGGATGGCCGGGCCGCGTTTGCGGTCCGGGGCTGACGGGCGTAGGGTGTTCATATCGTGGACAGTGTATCTCACTATTTGAGACAACACTCGAGCCGCAAAGCAGGTGCGACAAATCGTGCGACAACACCCGTGCGATAGAACCCCCATCGGCTGACTCCAGACAGGACCCGATAACCGTGACCGGACGCCTCTTCGACAAGGTCTGGGACCGGCATGTGGTGGCCAGCCCGGCCGGCGAGCCGCCGCTGCTCTACATCGACCTGCACCTGGTGCACGAGGTCACCTCGCCGCAGGCCTTCGAGGCGCTCGAACTGGCCGGGCGGCCAGTGCGGCGCCCGGATCTGACCCTGGCGACCATGGACCATGACGTGCCGACAACCGGCCAAGACCAGCCGATCGAGGACGAGCTCGCGGCGGCCCAGATCTCCCGGCTGCGGCGCAACTGCGAGGTGCACGGCGTCACCCTGCACGCCCTCGGCTCTCTCGACCAGGGCATCGTGCACGTGATCGGCCCGCAGCTCGGCCTTACCCAGCCCGGCATGACGGTGGTCTGCGGTGACAGCCACACCTCGACGCACGGGGCGTTCGGCGCACTGGCCTTCGGGATCGGCACCACCGAAGTCGAGCACGTGCTGGCCACCCAGACGCTGCGGCAGGTCAAGCCAGCGGCGATGGCCGTGACGGTCGACGGCGAGCTGCCGCCCGGATTGTCCGCCAAGGACCTGGTGCTCGGCATCATCAGGGCGCTGGGCCCAGGCGGCGGCACCGGCTCGGTCATCGAGTACCGCGGAGCTGCCATCCGGGCCCTGTCGATGGAAGGCCGGATGACAGTCTGCAACATGTCCATCGAGGCCGGGGCCAGGGCGGGCATGATCGCGCCCGACGACACCACGTTCGGCTGGCTCGACGGGCGCAGGCACAGCCCGGCGGGCAAGCTCTGGGAGCAGGCCCTGGACGACTGGCGCGGCCTGGTCACCGACGACGGCGCGGCCTTCGACCAAGAGATCAGGATCGATGCCACGGCGCTGCGGCCGGCCATCACCTGGGGGACCACGCCCGCCCAGTCGGTCTCGATCGACGATGTCATCCCCGATCCCGCCGCGCTGCCCACCGCGGCCCAGCAGCAGGCGGCCAGCCGGGCGCTCACCTACATGGGTCTGGAGCCCGGCACGCCGATCCGCGACGTGCGGATCGACACCGTATTCATCGGCTCCTGCACCAACGGGCGCCTGTCCGACCTGCGCGCCGCCGCCGAGGTTATCCGGGGCAGGCAGGTCCACCCCGGGGTCAGGGCGCTGGTGGTACCTGGCTCGGCACGGGTCAAGGCCGAGGCGGAGGCCGAGGGACTGGACCGCCAGTTCACCGCGGCCGGTTTCGAGTGGCGGTCGGCCGGCTGCTCGATGTGCCTGGCCATGAACGGGGACACCGTCGGGCCCGGCCAGCGCTGCGCCTCCACCAGCAACCGCAACTTCCAGGGCCGCCAGGGCCCTGGCTCGCGCACGCACCTCGTCTCGCCCGCCGTCGCGGCGGCCACCGCCGTCGCGGGCCACTTCTCACTGCCAGGAGAGCTCTGATGCCCGGGGTAACACGCATCGCCGGACGCGCGGTCGCGCTGGAGCGCGCCGACGTCGACACCGACCAGATCATCCCGGCGGCCTGGCTCAAGCACGTCGGGCGCACCGGATTCGCGGACGGGCTGTTCGGAGCCTGGCGGGCCGATCCCGAATTCGCGCTGAACCGGCCCGGTGCCGATCAGGCCAAGGTGCTGGTCGCCGGGGCCAACTTCGGCTGCGGATCCTCGCGTGAGCACGCGGTCTGGGCGCTCCAGGACTTCGGGTTCACCGCCGTTGTCGCACCGCGGTTCGCTGACATCTTCCGCGGCAACTGCGTCAGCGCGGGCCTGGTGCCGGTCGAGGCGGACGAGCAGACCGTGGCCCGGGTGTTCGCCGCGCTGGCGGAGGACCCGGATGCGGAGGTCGTCGTGGACGTCGCCGCACGGACCCTGGCCGTCCCGTCGGCCGGCCTCGAAGCACACTTCCCGCTGCCGGATTTCGCCCGCTGGCGGCTGCTGGAGGGACTCGATGACGTGGCGCTGACGCTGCAGCACGCGGACGCGATCGCCGCCTTCGAGGCGGGGCGCCCCGCCTGGCTGCCGAGCATTGCTCGGGCGGGCGTGCGCTAAGCTCGCAGATCCGCTATAGTTTCGTAACTAGCAACGCCCGTAACCGGACGGAGACCCACAGTGTTGTGCATCCATCAGGTCCAGGTACTCCTTATCACCTAGCGCGAGCCCGAACGCAGGGCTCGCGCTAACCTCCTACGCCGCAGACGGCGAGGAGGTTTTTTGTTGGCCGAGCCGCAACCCCGAGTAAAGGAGCATCCCGTGCAGCTGACCGGAGCGCAGGCCCTGGTGCGCAGCCTCGAACAGCAGGGCGTCGAGGTGGTCTTCGGCCTGCCCGGAGGCACGATCCTGCCCACCTACGACCCGCTGCTGTCCTCGTCCCTCCGGCATATCCTGGTCCGCCACGAACAGGGCGCCGGACACGCCGCCGAAGGCTACGCGTGGGCGACCGGCCGGACCGGCGTCTGCATGGCCACCAGCGGCCCCGGCGCGACCAACCTGGTCACCGCGCTGGCCGACGCCTACATGGACTCGGTGCCGGTCGTGGCCATCACCGGCCAGGTGTCCACCGCCATGGTCGGCACGGATGCCTTCCAGGAGGCCGACATCACCGGCATCACGCTGCCGATCACCAAGCACAACGAGCTGGTGACCGACGCCGACCGGATTCCGGCCGCGATCGCCGAGGCGTTCCACATCGCCTCCACCGGCCGCCCAGGCCCGGTCCTGGTCGACATCCCCAAGGACATCCAGCAGGCCCAGATGACCTGGTCCTGGCCGCCCGCGCTGGCGCTGCCCGGCTATCAGCTGCCCGGTGACCCGGACCCGGCCGCCATCGCGGCGGCCGCGGCGCTGCTGCACGCGGCCCGCAGGCCGGTGCTCTACGTCGGCGGCGGCGTGATCAAGGCCAACGCCCACCAGGAACTGCTGCGGCTGGCCGAGCTCGCGCAGGCCCCGGTCACCACGACCCTGATGGCCCGCGGCGCGTTCCCCGACACGCACCCCCTGGCGCTGGGCATGCCGGGCATGCACGGCTGCTACACGGCGGTCGCGGCGCTCCAGGAGGCCGATCTGGTGGTGGCGCTGGGGGCCAGGTTCGACGACCGGGTGACCGGCAAGCTGGCTGACTTCGCGCCCCGGGCCAAGGTGGTGCACGTCGACATCGACCCCGCCGAGATCGGCAAGAACCGCATCCCCGACGTGCCCGTCATCGGTGATGTCGGGGCCGTGCTGCGGGGCCTGACCGACTGCCTCGGCGCGCTGATCACCGAGGCCGGGCCGCCGGACACGGCGGGCTGGCTCGGCGTCACCGACTCGTGGAAGCGGCGGTTCCCGCTGCGCTACGCCCAGGCGGCCGACGGCCCGCTCAAGCCGCAGTACGTGGTCGAGCGGCTGTCCATGCTGACCGGCGGCGACGCGGTCGTGGTGGCGGGCGTCGGACAGCACCAGATGCACGCGGCGCAGCACTTCTCCTTCACCAAGCCACGCACCTGGATCAACTCCGGCGGCCTGGGCACGATGGGCTTCGCCGTCCCGGCCGCGATGGGCGCACAAGCCGGCCGCCCCGGCGAGCTGGTCGTGGCGATTGACGGCGACGGCTGCTTCCAGATGACCGCCCAGGAGCTGGCCACCTGTGCGATCGAGCGGCTGCCGATCAAGGTCCTGATCTTCAACAACGGCTTCCTCGGCATGGTGCGGCAGTGGCAGGAGCTGTTCTACGAAGAGCGCTACTCCTCCGTCGAGCTGGGCACCGCCATCCCCGACTACGTCAAGCTCGCCGAGGCCTACGGCTGCGTCGGGCTGCGCTGTGAGCGGGCCGACGAGGTCGACGCGGTGCTCGACAAGGCGCTCGCGGTGACCGGCGTGCCCACGGTTGTCGACTTCAGGGTCCACGACCGGGAGGGCGTGTTCCCGATGGTCCCGGCCGGCCGGCCCAACGATGAGATCGTCCTCGGCCCCGAGTTCAGCGCCGATGAGCAGCGCGCGGCCACGCGCAGAGAGCTGAGTGCCCGATGAGCACGCACACCCTGTCCGTCCTGGTGGAAAACAAGCCCGGAGTGCTGTCCCATGTCGTCGGGCTGTTCTCCAGGCGCGCGTTCAATATCTCCTCGCTGGCCGTGGGGCCGACCGAGGACCAGAGCGTGAGCCGCATCACGATCGTCGTCGACGGTGCCTCGACCCCCGTCGATCAGGTGGCCAAGCAGCTGGACAAGCTCGTCCGGGTGCTCAAGGTCGTCGAGCTTGACGAGGACCGCGCGGTCGAGCGCGAGCTGGCGCTGATCAAGGTGCGCGCGCAGCCCGCGCTGCGCAGCCAGCTGCTCGAGGTGGCCGCGGTGTTCCGCGCGAACGTGGTCGACATGAGCCCGGCCACGCTGGTGCTCGAGGCGACCAGCAGCCCGGCCAAGCTCGACGCCCTGCTGGCCATGCTCGAGGCCTACGGGACCTGCGAGCTGGTGCGCACCGGCCGGATCGCGCTGCAGCGCGGCAGCGCGACCATCACCGACACCACCGGCACCGGTACCACCGGTGCCCCATCCGTCCTCGGGGTCAGCGCTGACGCCGAGCCGGCCGACCCGGCCGAATCCGCCGCCTGAACTGACTCACCGAAAGGACGCCACCTAGATGGCCACCATCTACTACGACAACGACGCTGACCTCAGCCTTATCCAGGGCCGCAAGATCGCCGTCCTTGGCTACGGCTCCCAGGGCCACGCGCACGCGCTGAGCCTGCGCGACTCGGGCTGCGAGGTGCGGGTGGGCCTGCCCGAGCAGTCCAGGTCCCGGGCCAAGGCGGAGGCGGCCGGCCTGTCCGTCGACGCGCCCGCCGACGCCTGCGCCTGGGCGGACGTGATCATGGTGCTCACGCCGGACACCACCCAGCGGTCCCTGTACGCCGAGGCGATCGCGCCCAACCTGAACGCGGGCGACGCGCTGTTCTTCGCGCACGGATTCAACATCCACTTCGGCTACATCACCCCGCCGGACGACGTCGACGTCGCGATGGTGGCGCCCAAGGCGCCCGGGCACCTGGTCCGCAGGCAGTACGAGGCGGGGCAGGGCACCCCGGTGCTGGTCGCGGTCGCGCAGGACGCCACCGGCAAGGCCTGGGACCTGGCCCGCTCGTACGCGCGGGGGATCGGCGGGACCAAGGCGGGCGCCCTGGTCACCACGTTCCAGGAGGAGACCGAGAGCGACCTGTTCGGCGAGCAGGCGGTGCTGTGCGGCGGGGTGACCGCGCTGGTGAACGCCGGGTTCGAGACCCTGGTGTCGGCCGGCTACCAGCCGGAGGTGGCCTACTTCGAGTGCCTGCACGAGCTCAAGCTGATCGTCGACCTGATGTATGAGGGCGGCATCGGCTGGATGCGGTACTCGGTGAGCGACACCGCCGAGTACGGCGACCTGACCAGGGGCCCGCGCGTGATCGGCGAGCCGGCCCGGCAGGCCATGGCCAAGCTGCTGGCCGACATCAGGTCCGGGGAGTTCGCCCGGGAGTGGGTCGCCGAGGACGACAACGGCAGGCCGAACTTCGAGCGGCTGCGGAAGGCCGCTGCCGACAGCGAGATCGAGCGGGTGGGCCGTCCGCTGCGCCAGATGATGAGCTGGCTGAACGCACCGTCCGACGCCGACCAGGGCGGCGCGAGCTGATGGGCGGCCACGTACCCAGCTCAGCCGCGCCGGCCCGTGAGGTGGCTGCGCCATGACCTATGCGATAGCGCACCTGCCCGGCGACGGCGTCGGCCCCGAGGTGACCGAGGTAGCCAGGAAGTGCGTCGACCAGGTGGCAGGCCGCCACGGGTTCGCCGTCGACTGGCACGGCTACCCGCTCGGCGCCCGGCACTTCCTGGCCACCGGCGAGGTGCTGCCGGACGGGGTCCTCGACGAGCTCAGGAAAACCGACGCGATCCTGCTCGGCGCGGTCGGCAGCCCGGACGTGCCGCCCGGCGTGCTGGAGCGCGGCCTGCTGCTGCGGCTGCGCGCCGAGCTTGACCTTTACGTCAACCTGCGGCCCGCCAAGCTGCGGCCCGGCGTGGCCGGCGCGGTGGCCAGGCTCGGCCCGGACGATCTGGACCTGGTGATCGTGCGCGAGAACACCGAGGGCCTGTACGCGGGGGCCGGCGGTACCGTGCACCGCGGCACCGCGTTCGAGAGCGCGACCGAGGAGTCACTGAACACCCGGGCCGGCGTGGAGCGGTGCATCAGGTACGCGGCCGGGCTGGCGGCCCGCCGTCGCGGCCGGCTGACCCTGGTGCACAAGACCAACGTGCTCGTGCACGCCGGCGACCTATGGCGGCGCACCGCCGAGCAGGTGGTCGCCGAGACCGGCATGGAGCTGGGCTACGCGCACGTCGACGCGGCCTGCCTGTACCTGGTCGACGACCCGGCGCGGTTCGACGTGATCGTGACCGACAACCTGTTCGGCGACATCCTCAGCGACCTCGGCGCGGCGCTGACCGGCGGGCTCGGGCTGGCCCCGAGCGGTAACCTCAACCCCGACCGGACCGGCCCGTCGGTGTTCGAGCCGGTGCACGGCTCGGCGCCGGACATCGCGGGGACCGGCCGCGCCAACCCGGCCGGCGCGGTGCTGTCGGCGGCGCTGATGCTCGACCATCTGGGCGAGCAGGCGGCCGGCGCCGACCTCGACGCCGCGGTGTCCGCGGTGCTCGCGGCCGGCGCGCCGGCCAGCACCGGCGACTGGGCAGTGGCGCTGCGCGCGGCGCTCGACGGGCCAGCCGGAGCCGCCGTATGAGCCCCGACAAGGTCGAGATCTACGACACCACCCTGCGGGACGGCTCGCAGCAGGTCGGACTGGACCTGACCGTCGCCGACAAGCTGCACGTGGCGGCGGCGCTCGACGCGCTCGGCGTGGACGTCGTCGAGGGCGGCTGGCCGGGGTCCAACCCCAAGGACGCCGAGTTCTTCGCCCGGGCCGGCGAGCTGGACTTCAAGCACGCCCAGCTGGCCGCGTTCGGCGCGACCAGGCTGCCGCGCCGCGGCGTGGACGACGACGCCAACCTGGCTGCGCTGCTCGCGGCGGACACGCCGATCGTGACGCTGGTCGGCAAGGCCTGGACGCTGCACGTGGACGAGGCGCTGCGGACCAGCTACGAGGAAAACCTGGCCATGGTGGCCGACTCGGTGGCCCACATGGCCGCGGCCGGGCGCCGGGTGGTCTTCGACGCCGAGCACTTCTTCGACGGCTACCGGGCCGACCGCGGTTACGCGCTCGCGGTGCTCGACGCCGCGGTCGACGCGGGCGCCGACACGCTGGTGCTGTGCGACACCAACGGTGGCACACTGCCCGACGACGTGGCGCGCATCGTCGCCGAGGTGACCGGCGCGGCGCGGGCCAGGGTCGGCGTGCATTTCCATAACGATGCCGCCTGCGCCGTCGCCAACTCGGTGCTGGCCGTCGCGGGCGGCGCGCTGCAGGTGCAGGGCGCGGCCAACGGTTACGGTGAGCGCTGCGGCAACGCGGACCTGTTCTCGGTCATCGCGAACCTGGAGCTGAAACGCGATCACGAGCTGCTACCGCCTGGCCGGCTGGCCGCCTTGGCCTCCACCGCCAGGACCATTGCCGAGTACGCCAACCTGCCGTTCGAGTCGCGGCAGCCGTACGTGGGCTCGTCGGCGTTCGCCACCAAGGCGGGCCTGCACGCCTCCGCGATCGCCCGGCGGCCCGATGCCTACGCGCACATCGATCCCGGCGCGGTCGGCAACCGGCAGCAGGTCCTGGTCAGCGAGCTGGCCGGGCGGAGCAACGTGCTGGCCAAGGCCGCCGAGCTCGGCCTTGACCTGTCACCGGAGCTGGCCACCGTGGTGCTGGAGCAGGTCAAGGAGGCTGAGTACCGCGGTTACGCGTATGAGGCCGCCGACGCCTCGTTCGAGCTGCTGGTGCGCAAGATCGCCGGTGCGCTGCCCGGCTGGTTCGAGCTGGAGAGCTACCGGGTGGTGATCGAGCGCGCGGCGGAGGCCGACCGCAGCGAGGCGATCGTAAGGCTACGGCTGGGCGCGGACCGGGTCGTCGCGGTGGGCGAGGGGGTCGGCCCGGTGCACGCCCTGGACCAGGCGCTGCGGCGCGGGCTGACCGACTTCTACCCGCAGCTGGAGCGCATTCACCTGGTCGACTACAAGGTGCGCATCCTGGATGGGCGGGCGGCCACCAGCGCGGTAACCCGGGTCATGCTCACCTCCGCCGATCACGATGGCGAGTGGACGACGGTCGGCGTGTCCGAGGACATCGTCACCGCGTCCTGGGAGGCGCTGGCCGACGGGGTCGCGTTCGGCCTGCTGCGGGCCAGGGCCCAGGCACCAGAGCCCGTCACGGCGGGCGCCGCATGATGAGCACGGAAGTCCCGGCCCTAACTCACCCGAGGAGACCGCATTGACCAGCCAATTGCCCCGCCCGCGTTCCGGTCCGCTCACCACCGGGCCGTCGCGCGCCGCCGCCCGCGCGATGCTGCGCGCGGTCGGGCTCAGCGAGGACGACCTCACCCGCCCGCAGGTGGGCGTGGCGTCCTCGTGGAACGAGGTCACCCCGTGCAACCTGCACCTGAACGGGCTCGCCGGGGCGGCCAAGGAGGGCATCAGGCAGGCCGGCGCGGTGCCGCTGGAGTTCGGCACCATCGCGGTGTCCGACGGTATCTCGATGGGGACCGAGGGCATGAAGGCGTCGCTGGTGAGCCGCGAGGTGATCGCCGACTCGGTCGAGCTGATGGTGGCGGCCGAGGGGTTCGACGCGCTGGTCGCGATCGCCGGCTGCGACAAGTCGCTGCCCGGGATGCTGATGGCCTGCGCGCGGCTGAACATCCCGGCCGCGTTCCTGTACGGCGGGACGATCCTGCCGGGCTGGGCGCACGGCCGGGCGGTCACCATCCAGGACGTGTTCGAGGCGGTCGGCGCCCAGGCGGCCGGCGAGATGTCGGACGCGGACGCGCTGGCGGTCGAGCGCGCCGCCTGCCCGGGCGCCGGGTCCTGCGCGGGCATGTACACCGCCAACACCATGTCGGCCTGCGCCGAGGCGCTCGGCATGGCGCTGCCAGGCTCGGCGACCGCGCCCGCGGTGTCCGCCGAGCGCACCGACCTGGCCCGCCGCACCGGTGAGGCGGCGGTCGCCGCGCTGGCCTCCGGGCTGCTGCCGCGCGCCATCTTGACCAGGGCCGCGTTCCTGAACGCGGCGGCGGTCGTGATGGCCACCGCGGGCTCGACCAACGCGGTGCTGCACCTGCTGGCGATCGCGGCCGAAGCGCAGGTGGAACTCAGCCTCGAGGACTTCGACGTGATCAGCAGGCGCACCCCGCACATCGCCTCGATGCGCCCGGCCGGCCGGTTCGTGATGAGCGAGCTTGACCGGGCCGGCGGGCTGCCGGTGGTGCTGCGCGAGCTGCTGTCGGCCGGCCTGGTGGACGGCGACGCGGTGGCAGTCAACGGGCGCACGCTCGCCGAGAACGTCGCCGACGCGCTGGACCCGGACGGCGACGTGGTCCGGCCGGTCAAGGACCCGATCGGTCCCGAGGGCGGGCTCGCGGTACTGCGGGGCAGCCTGGCGCCGGGCGGAGCGGTGGTGAAGATCCCCGGCATCGAGACGCTCAGGTTCGAGGGAACGGCGCGGGTGTTCGGCCGGGAGGAGGACTGTTTCGCCGCCGTCACGGCTGGCCAGGTGGCCAAGGGCGACGTGCTGATCATCCGTTATGAGGGTCCCAAGGGCGGCCCGGGGATGCGCGAGATGCTCGCGGTGACCGCGGCCATCAAGGGCGCCGGGCTCGGCAAGGACGTGGTCCTGGTCACCGACGGCCGGTTTTCCGGCGCGACGTTCGGTGCCTGCGTGGCGCACGTCGCACCCGAGGCGTTCGAGGGCGGCCCGATCGGCCTGGTGAACGACGGGGACCGGGTCGTCCTCGACGTCCCGCAGCGCCGGCTGGAGCTGCTGGTCGACGACGCGGAGCTGGCCCGCCGCCAGGCCAGCTGGCAGCAGCCCGCGCCGAACTACACCCGGGGCGCGCTCGCCAAGTACGCCGCGCTGGTCTCCGGCGCCGACCGCGGCGCCGTGTGCGAGCCACCTAGCAGCTGACGGGGGCCCGGCGGTGGCTGGCCGGCCCGCGGGCAGGCCAGCCACCGGCTCGGTGCCGCCGGGCGGGCGGGCAGTACCCGACCGTGTAGGCGTAGGGGATGTTGATCAGCTCGTCACCGCTGGCCGTGGCCTGGTTGAACGTGTCGACGGCCGCGAAGCCGCTGACCACCGTGCCGGGGGACGCGTCCGGGGTGAAGGTGAGCCTGATGGTGCCCGACTGGCCAGGCGCCAGAATCAGCGGTGAGTAGGGAGCGCGCGCGTTGACGCTCCGCGCCCAGACGTCGCCTGAGCTAGCGGACACCGCCGAGTCGAACGGGTTGGTGCTGGCCACCGCGGCCAGGTTCACCGTCCCGGTGGTCGGCGCGGGGAACGGCCCGGTGGGCCCGGGCAGGCCGAGGAACAACCCCGGGGCCAGCTGCGGCGCGACCACGGCGGCGACCGCACTGTGGCCGGAGGAGACGCCGAGCACGTCCGGGTCCCCGTTCTGGGCCTGGACCTCCAGCGTGACCGGCACCGTGCCCTGGGCGGCGACGGTGAGCAGGTTGGTGTTGGTGGGGACCAGCCAGCTGGGCTGAGTCGTGACCGGCAGCGGCAGGGGCACGTCGTTCGCGTCGGCGCCGAGCAGCCGTTGCGGTACGCGCCCGTCGAGCCGGGCGTCAGCGAAGTAGTCCTTGCTGACGCTGCCGGTATTGGTGACGGTGACGGTCGCGCTGACCGGTACCCGGGCCGGGAGCACCGTGGCGGCCGAATCCGGTATCCCGCTGCTGGTCACCGCCGGCGCGGTAAACGAGACGGCACCGGTGAACGGCGCACTGAGGTGCGCGCCGTCGACCGGGTCGTTGGTCAGCAGCACCACGGTCCACAGGCCGCCCTGCGGGGTGCCGTGGAAGAACTGCATGGCCGTGTTCATTCTGGCCGGGCCGGTGCCTGAGGAGACGCCGCTGGCCGTCGACTGCACGTCCAGCGGCTGGCCATGGGGGTCGATCAGGAATCCTTCCAGCACGTAGCCGGGATCCCGCAGCTGGATGCCGACGTTCAGCGATGGCTGACCCGACGGCACCGCGAACTGGTAGCTGAATTCCTGGCCGGCGCTGCCGACGTTGCCGCCGCCGGTCAGGGTGCCGGCGAACGAGCCGCCACCCGAATGGACCGGGACCAGCGACCGCACGATGATCGGGATGCTCCCGTCGGTGCTGCTGCCGGTGCCCAGGTGCAGGCTGAGCGCCTCGTCCCCGGCCGGCCCGGCGGTGACAGTCACCTGGAAGGTGCCCGACGCCCCGGGCGCGAGCGTCCGGGAGACTGGCGAGACCGACCCGGCGGTGTGGAACTTCTCGGTGGCGTAGGAGAACTGGACCGGGCCGGCGTACGGGGCGACGCTGGTCGTGAAGATCACCGCGGTCCAGCTGCCCGCCAGCGGCTTGCGCACCTCGACGTGCCCGAAGCCGCTCTGGTTGGTACCGATCAGCGAGTAGGCCGCCACGTTGCCCTGCGGGTCGAACAACGTCTCGTACGCCACGCCGCCGACCTGCCGGGCATTCCAGGTGATGTTGCCGTTCAGGTAGCCGGCCCGGCCCGGCACCCTGAAGGTGTGCAGTGCGTAGAAGTCGGTGTTGCCTTCAGCGTCGATGTAGGTCGGCGACGACGAGCTCAGGTGGACGGTGCCGGTGTCGCTGGTGACCGTCGTCGGCAGCCCGGATACCGTCGGGGTGACCGGCTGGGATCCGGTGCCCTCGTTGGTGACGCCGATGCTGAACGTCTGTGACCGGCCCGCGGTCACGGTGGCGTTCAGGCTGGTCTTGCTGACCAGCAGGGCGCGGCCCCGTGGGCGGCCGCCGCCCGCCGACTGGGCCAGCTGGACGGCCTTGAGCGTGTTCACCAGCCCGGCGCCCTGGTGATCGGCGGGCGCGCCGAGGTCGGTGGCGGTACTGACGATGATCCGCTCGACCAGGGCCGGGCCGGCAGGCAGCCGCCGTGCGTGCGGGCGTACGCCTCGATGACCAGCGCCGCGCTACCCGAGACCTCGGGTGCCGCCGCGCTGGTGCCGCCGGCGGCCCAGATCGGCGGCGGGCTGGCACCGTGATCGATGTCGGCGCACCCGGCGAATTCGGCGATATCGCTGCTGCACAGCGACCAGCCACGGTCACCAGGAGCGACCACGTCCACCGTGTGCGGGCCGAACTCGGTGACCCCGCCGGAGCTCAGCGCACTGATGTTGTCGTTCTCCCAGCCGCCCGGCACCAGCTGGGTGCCGTACCTGGTGGTCTGGCGGTACACCTGGTAGGTGGTCGTCGCGCCGACCGCGATCACGCCGGGCGTGCTGGCCGGCGAGCCGATGTTGTTGAACGGGCCGTCGTCGCCCGCGCTGGCCACTACGGTCACGCCCGCGGCTACCGCCGCCCGGTCAGCCAGGGCTAGCGGGTCGTCCTGCGTGTTGGGAATCGGGTTGCTGCCGAGCGACTCGTTGAGCACGTTCACGTGGTCGTGCAGGACCGCCCACTGGATGGCCTGGATGACCTGTGAGTCGAAGAAGTAGGGCGAGCTGCTGCCGGCCACGTTCAGTACGGCCAGGCTGGCGCCGGGGGCGATGCCCTCGATCTTGATGGTGCAGCCGGGCGGCAGTGGGTGGGCCGGGTTCACGAAGCCGGACAGGTCATAGGTCTGGTTGCCCTGCGCGGCGATCGTGCCAGCGTCCAGGAACGCCTCCCGGCCGTCGGTGGGCGCGCCGGGGCCGAACCCGCTGAAGTCCTCGTAGTCGAAGATGACGTGCTGGCCGTTCGCACGGATCAGGTCCGGGTTGTCCGGGTCGATGCCGTCGGCGATGATCCCTACCCTGATGCCGGCCCCGGTCACGATCTGCTGGGCGGCCGGCACGTTCAGCACGATCCTGGCCTCCGGCTCGATCAGTGGCTGGCTGGGGCTGGCTGGGCAGGTCTGCTGGCGGGCCGCTGGTGAGCTGGCCCGGGCCTGGCGCGCCGCGGCGACCGCGGCCGGGATGGCCGGTCCCGGGCCGCCGCCCAGCGGCGCGAACTGGCGGACGGCGTCGGGAACCACGGCGGCGATGGCCGGGTCCGCCTGCAGCCGGGCGATCTCCGCCGCCGAGATCGTCGCTGAGATCGCGTTGATGATCTGGAAGCTCCTGACGTGTCCCGCGTGCAGCCTGGCGAGTTCCGACCTGACGCCGGCCTGCGCGGCACCGGCGGCCCGGATCCGCGGCCCGGCGGTCACGCCCCGGGCAGGCAGGCTGGCGAGCTGGTTCCTGAAGATGATGATCGAGCGATGAGTCGCGTCGGCCGACAGGCGCCGGACCTGGGCCGCGGACAGGACGGAGGGCTGACCGTGGAAGACGTGGCGTGGCAGGCCGCCACGGCCGTGCCGCTGATGCCGATGGTGAGCAGCCCGGCGGCCGATAACGACGCCAGGTATCGAGATGATGAGCGCATGACAGCCCCCCGGATGCGCACCTGGCGCGAGCGACCACCCCCGTGATCAGCGCACAGATGACTGGCCCCGATTATTCAGGTCGGCTGGCCAGCCGCCGCGCTGCCGCGCTGATGCGCGGCTCAGCAGCCGGCTGGCGGGCCGCTGCCTAGCCGTCGAGCAGGCATGGCCGCCACAAAGAACGACACGGCAGGTCCGTTGCGCAGCACACCTGCGGCCAGCGCCGCTGTCATGATGTTCGCATGCAGTGACGAGTAAGCCGGCCGGTGACGGGCGCGGATGAGTTCGGCACGGCGGAAAGGTGCGGCGATGGCCGAGGCGGAGCCTGGCGGATCAGGTTCATCAACCGGTCGGCTCGGCAGCGTCACCGGGCCGATCTGGGTGCTTGAGCATGCCCAGGACATCGTGACCGTGACGGTCGGCATCGTGCTCATCCTGCTGGCTGCGGTGCTGATGATCTCCGGCATCGTCGAGTTCGCGAGGACGATGTCGGGATCGGTCACGTCGGCCACCGTCGCGTCGGCGGCCACCAGCCTGCTGGATCAGGTGCTCCTGGTGCTGATCCTGGTCGAGATCGTGCACACCGTCGTCCTCTCGCTGCGGGCGCACCGCCTGGTGGCCCAGCCCTTCATCGTGGTCGGGCTGGTCGCCGTGATCAGGCGGATCCTGTTCATCCTGAGCAACCAGATCCCGGTCAGCACACCGGAGCTGGCCCTGCTGATCGCGATGATCGTCGTATTCATCGGCGGCCTGATCCTGGTCAACCGGTTCGAGAAGAGCGTCGAGTGATGAGGGCGCCGTTAAGGCCGCGTCAAGATTGGCGCGGGCGGCGTTAAGATCCCGTCAAGATCGGCTGCATCCTGGCGGGGCCGCCGTGAACTGGAACCGAGATGACTTCGGGATCCAGGCGCCGCGGGCTCGCGGCGCCCGTCGCGCTGCCGGTCGGCTGCACCGCGCTGCTGCTCATCGGCGGGATCGCCGCGGGCACCCACGGCGCGCTGACCGCTTCCTGGGTGCTGGGACTGGCCGCGGTCGTCGTTATCTGCGGATCTTTCGTGGCCGAGCCTGGCGTAGCACCGCTGCTGGGCGCGATCGGCTGGTTTACGGTCACGGGCTTCTCTCGCCCCCCGTATGCCCAGCTGCGGATGACCGGGCCGGCTGCCGTGCGCGCGGCGCTGGTGCTCGGCGCGTGCTGCCTGGCCGGGGTCGTGGCCGGCGCGATAGTGCGGCGGCTCGCTTCGTCGTTCACACTGTGGATTGTGGACATCTCCGGCGAGCGACGCCCCGTCGATGACCTGGCCGCAGCCGGGCCGCGGCCGGAAGCGGTCACCGGGGCGGCGCGGGCCGGGTCGCACCCGCGGGCCGGGGCGCACCCGCCGCGGCGCTGGGCGCGCGACCTGACCGGCGGTATCGGCGGCCGGCGGCTGCTGGCGGGCGTCATGCTGGTCGCCGGGTTGCCGCTGCTGACTGCGGTCCTGGTCACCGGGGAGCGCCACCTCGGCCTGGCCGACGATCTGCTGATCTACCTGGTGGCGGTGGTCGTGGTCGCGGTGGTGGGCGGATTCTGGCCCGCCGTGCTCGCGGCCGTCACCTCCAGCCTGCTGCTCAACTGGTACTTCACCCGGCCGGTCCACACCCTGACGATCGCCGACCCGCAAAACCTGCTCGCCCTGCTGCTGTTCATCACGGTCGCGGTCACCGTCAGCAGCGTGGTGCACCTGGCCGCGCACCGCGCCGAGCAGGCCGCTCGCAGCGGCGAGGAGGCGGCCAGGCTGCTGACCCTGGCGCAGACCGTGCTCGGCGGCGCCGACACCCCGGCCGCGGTGCTCGACCACCTGACCGGAAGCTGCGGCGGCCGCGCCGAACTGGTCGAGCAGGCCGGCGGGCAGTGGATCCGGGTCGCGGTCAGCGGGGTCGCGCCGCAGGACGCGAGCCAGACCCGGGTGCAGGCCAGGCCCGGGCTCGCGCTCATCGTGGCCGGGCAGACCCGGCCGGTGAGTGCCAGGCTGCTGGACGGTTTCGCGGTCCAGGCGGCCGCCGCCCTGGACCGGGACCGGCTCCGGACCCAGGCCGCCCAGGCTGAGGCGCTGGCGGAAGGCAACCGGATGCGGACCGCGCTGCTCGCGGCGGTCAGCCATGACCTGCGCACCCCGCTGGCCTCGATCAAGGCTAGCGTCAGCACGCTGCGCCAGACGGACGTGCAATGGACCCAGGCTGACGAAGCGGCGCTGCTGGCCACCATCGAGCAGGGCGCGGACCGGCTCGATGCGCTGATCGGCAACCTGTTGGACATGAGTCGGCTGTCCACCGGCTCGCTGCAGCCGTTCCTGCGGCCCACGGCGATCGACGAGGTGGCGCCGGTCGCGCTGCGCGGCCTGGACGCCGGCGGCCGGGTGCAGCTGGCCGTGCCCGACGGGCTGCCGCTGGTCCGGACCGATCCGGGGCTGCTGGAGCGGGTCCTGGCCAACCTGTTCGCCAACGCGCTGGCCTACTCGCCGCCGGACCGGCCCCCCGCACTGCAGGCCAGCGCCGCGGGCGGCAGCGTGATTCTGGAGATCACCGATCACGGCCCCGGGGTGCCCGACGAGCTCAAGTCGCTGATGTTCGAGCCGTTCGAGCGGCTCGACGCCAGGAACACCGGCACCGGAGTGGGCCTGGGCCTGGCGGTGGTCAAGGGCTTCCTGGACACCATGGGCGGCTCGGTGACCGCGGCGGACACCCCGGCCGGCGGGCTGACCATCCGGGTCAGGCTGCCGGTGGCCGGTCGGTCGGCCAGCACGCCCGTGGCAGCCGACCCGTGACCAGGGTCCTGGTCATCGACGATGAGGCACCCATCCTGCGGGCTCTGAAGATCAACCTGACCGCGCGCAAGTACGAGGTCAGCACCGCCGTCGACGGGACATCAGGGCTGGAGGCGATGGCGCGGGACCGGCCTGACGTGCTGATCCTGGATCTGGGGCTGCCGGACATGGACGGGACCGAGGTGATCAGGGGCGTCCGCGGCTGGACGTCGACGCCGATCATCGTGCTGTCCGCGTGGGGACAGGAGAGCCAGAAGGTAGCGGCGCTCGACGCCGGCGCGGACGACTACGTGACGAAGCCGTTCGGCATGGATGAACTGCTGGCCCGGCTGCGGGCCGCGGTACGCAGGGCGTCGCCGGCGCCGGACGAGCCGGTCGTCGCGGCGGGCGACTTCACCGTGGACCTGGCGGCCAAGCGGGTCACCCGCGGCGGCGGCGATGTGCGGCTGACCCCCACCGAGTGGCAGCTGCTCGAGGTGCTGGTGCGCAACAGCGGCAGGCTGGTCAGCCAGCGTCAGCTGCTGCACGAGGTGTGGGGTCCAGGCTACGAGACCGAGGGGAACTACTTGCGGGTGTTCGTGGCCCAGCTGCGCCGCAAGCTGGAGCCGGATCCGTCCAGGCCGCGTTACCTGCTGACCGAGGCCGGCCGGGGCTACCGGTTCCAGACCTGACCCGGCCAGCGGCAGAGCGAGCGGCGAGGAAGCGGCAGGGCGCGCCACGCGGCCGGCCGGGCGCGGCCTCAGTCGGCGCCCGGCGGGCGGAGCTGGTAAACGGGATTGTAGATGGCGCGCTCGCCGTGGATCCGGGTGATCCGGCCCCGGACGATCAGGCGGCGGCCCGGCTGGATGCCGGGGATATCCCGGCGGCCCAGCCAGATCAGCGTGACGCTGCCGGTGCCGTCCCACAGGTCGGCCTCCATGGTGAGGCTGCTGCCGCGGGGCCGCAGCGTCACCGCCCGCAGGGTCCCGGCCAGGTCGGCGAATTCACGGTCGGCGCAGTCGCAGATCGGCGACACGCTGATTTCGGTGAGTTCGGCCTGCAGATCCGCCGCGTGCAGGACGTCGCGGCCTGCGGCCAGCCTGCGCAGTGGCACCAGCCACGACGCTGGCCGGCCCGCGGCCGCCGTCGTCAGCTGGCCGTCTAGGCCCGGCTGCGTGCCGCCCCGGCTCCGCCTGGCGGTCACGGTGCTGGCGACCGAGCTGGCCACGCTACTGGCCACCGTGCTGGCTGCTGGCCGGAGCTCGGTCGCCGACCGCAGCTGGTAAGGCACGCTGGCGATGATCACCCCGCGCTGCTGCAGCAGCCGGGTCTTGAGCCGTAGCGCCGACTGGTTGTGTAGCACCTGCTCCCACCAGTGGCCGAGGACGTACTCCGGGATGTACACGGTGACGATGTCCCGCGGGCTCTCCCGGCGCAGCCGCTTCACGTACTCGACCACCGGCCTGGTGATCTCGCGATAGGGCGACTCCACCACGATGAGCGGGACCCGCAGGTCCTTGCGGTCCCATTCCTCAAGCAGCCGCGCCGTCTCGGCGTGATCGACGTCGACGGTGATGGCTTCCAGGTGACTCGGCCTGGCGGCCCGGGCGTAGGCCAGCGCGCGGAGGGTGGGCAGGTGCAGCTTGGAGACCAGCACGATCGCCCGGTTGCTGGCCGGCAGCGTCACCGGGTCTTCGGCGGGCGGTGCCGCCGGAGCCAGCTCCAGCGCCACGCTCTGGTAGTGCGCATGGATGGCCCGCATGGTGAGCCAGATGACCGGCATGGCCACCACGACGATCCAGGCACCGCTGGCGAACTTGGAGAACAGCACGATGACCAGCACCACGGCGGTGACGCAGGCACCGACGGTGTTGATCGTCCTGGACCTGATCATGTGCAGCCGGGCCCGGCTGTCGCTGACGGTGCGCAGCAACCGGTTCCAGTGCCTGATCATCCCGGTCTGGCTGCACACGAAGGACACGAACACGCCGATGATGTAGAGCTGGATCAGCCGGGTGGGCGAGGCCTGGAAGATGACGATCAGCAGGATCGCAAAACCGGACAGCAGCACGATCCCGTTGCTGAAGGCCAGCCGGTCGCCGCGGTTGTGCAGCTGGCGGGGCAGGTAGCCGTCCCTGGACAGGATGGAGGCGAGCACCGGAAAGCCATTGAACGCGGTGTTGGCGGCGAGCACCAGGATCAGCGCGGTCGCCAGCTGTAGCAGATAGAACAGCGGCGACGCCCCGCCGAACACGGCCCGCCCGACCTGCGCGATGACGGTGCGCTCCGGCTGGCCGCGCCCCAGGCCGACGCAGTCCGCCCCGCTCGCGCACATGTGCACGTGACTGACCAGGGCCAGCGCCGTGACGCCCGCGAACATCGAGACCGCGATGACGCCGAGCAGGAGCAGCGTCGTCGCCGCGTTCTTGCTCTTCGGCTTGCGGAACGCGGGCACGCCGTTGCTGATCGCCTCCACGCCGGTCAGTGCCGTGCAGCCGGAGGAAAAGGCCCGCAGCAGCAGGAAGACCAGGGCCAGGCCACCGAACTGGCGGGCCGCCCGGATCTGGTACCCGGCACTCTCGGCCCGCAGCGGATGCCCGAGGGCCAGCCTGGTGCCGCCCCAGACGATCATTAGCGCGACGATGCCGACGAAGAAGTAGGTGGGGATCGCGAACGCGGTGCCTGACTCCCGTACCCCCCGCAGGTTGATCAGCGCGATCACCGCCACCACCAGCACCGCGATGAGCGTCACGTGGGTGTCGAGGGCCGGGAACGCCGAGGCCAGGTTGGCCACGCCCGACGACACCGAGACCGCCACGGTGAGCGTGTAATCGACCATCAGCGCGCTGGCCACCACCAGTCCGACGCGCTGCCCCAGATTGGTGCTGGCTACCTCGTAATCGCCGCCGCCTGAGGGGTAGGCGTGCACGTTCTGCCGGTAGGACGCGACCACCACGAGCATCAGCAGCCCGACCGCCAACGCGATCCAGGGAGTGTAGGAGATCAGGGCGATCCCGCCGACCGACAAGACGATCAGGATCTCCTCGGTGGCGTAGGCGACGGAGGAGAGCGCGTCGCTGGCGAACACCGGCAGTGCGATCTTCTTGGGCAGCAGGGTGTGGCCGAGGTGGTCGCTTTGCACCGGACGTCCGACGAGCAGGCGTTTCGCGATTCCAAGCACCATCACGACCGGAATGCTAGGCCTGTCCGGGCCTGGGCGTAAATGATATGGCCGATGTCTCACCTGGGCGGTTCGCCTGGCGGCCCGGGGTGGGCCCGCCGGTCAGGCCCGCGCCCGGCCGCTGGCGGCGGATGGCAGGGTTTGGGGGTTAATTCTACAATTTTCATGGACGGCCTTGTGCGTAGCCGCACGGGTGCGTAATGCTGTCACGGCGGTCAGAAGGACCGAATCCAGGTCATCGGGAGCACAACAGCGCATGCCATCGCCGGTCCAGCCGAGACGCGGGTTAGCGGTCAGCCAGTTACGCCGCACACCCGGGCGGTCGCGACCGGGCCAGGCTGGCGGGCGGCTGGCGGGCCTGACCCTGGCGCTCGCCGCCGTCGGCTGCGCCAGCCAGGCCAGCGCCGGGCTGCCGCCGAAGGCGCAGGATCGCGCCTCGCCCGCCGTGCTGACCGCCCCGCAGCCAGACCCCCGTGCGCAGGTGCTCGCCGCTTACGCGGGCTACTGGCAGGCCACCGGCGCAGCGGTCGACGCCGGCCAGGCCGGCCAGGCCCGGGCGCTGCTGGCGCCTTACCTCACGCCAGGTGCCATCCGTGGCGTGCTCGCTGCGCTGCGGCCGGACTGGGCGCAGCACGCGGTCAGCGCAGGCAGTCCGGTGCTGCACATCCTGAGTGTCAAGATCACCGGAACCCGGGCGCTGGTGCACGACTGCACCGACCTGAGCCAGGCGGGCCTGGCCGATGCCCGCACCGGCCGGCCCTACCCGCGCAGCTTCGGCAGCGCGCACGCCAATTTCTACGCTGACCTGGTGCTCTCGGGGAGCCACTGGCTGGTCAGCAACCTAGTCCCCGTGGTGGCGCCATGCGAGCCCTGAAGAAGATCAGTGTGGTAACGGCGGCGATCGTGCTGCTGGCGTTAGCCGGCGCGGGGGCCGCGGCGGGCGCCGCCGCGGCGACCGGCGCGCGAGCCGCACCCGGTGCGCGCGCGGCGGGGCCTGGCTCGGGCTGCTCAGCGGTCCGGACCCCGACCGGCTGGCAGGTCGTCTGTGACAACAGCAGCGGATCACCGGGTGTCCCCGGGAGCCCAGGCGGTCCCGGTGGCCCCGGTGGTCCAGGCGCCCCCGGCGACCCTGGCTACGCCATCCGCACGACGTGCACGCTGGCCTCGCCTGGCGCGATGACACCGCCGTACCCCGCGCCTGCTGGCCAGGTGTGGATGCGCACGGTGTGCACGTCCATCGGGTTGTATGGCACGGCCGCGGCGCCCGGTGGACTCGTCCTGGTGGCGGCCGGAGCGACGGCCGCGGCGCCCGCCGTCACGCCGCAGGAAGTGCTGCAGATGGTGCTCGCCGAACTGACCGTGCCCAAGCCCACCTACCTGACGGCTCCGCCGCCTGGCCATGATGGCCTGGTCGGGCTGCCGGAGTGGTTCTGGATCACGAACTGGCACGCGATCCGCCGTTACCTGGCGGTCGGCCCGGTGTCGGCGACGGTCACGGCGGTTCCTGCGCGGCTGACCTTCTCGCCAGGCGGCGGCCTGCCGAGCGTGTCCTGCCGCGGCCCTGGCCGGCCCTACGACCGGAACCGGCCGGCCAGCGCTCAGCACTCGGCCTGCACCTACACCTACCAGCAGTCCTCCGCGCTGCAGCCGGGCGGTGCCTACGCCGCGTCGCTGTCGGTCACCTGGACCGCCGCCTGGACCACGTCGGATGGCGCCGGGGGAGCGGTGAACCCGCCGCTGCACGTCGAAACCACCTTCGCGCTGCCGGTGGCGGAGGGCCAGGCGCTGGTGAATTCTCCGGGGAGTAACCCATGAGCGGCATGGAACCAGGCCCGGGCCTTGGCACCGTCTTCCAGCCGGAGATCGGCCCCGGGCGGAACGGCGCGGCACCGCACCCAGGGCGCCTCCGGGCGCTGCCGCGGCGCAGGCGGCCCGCGATGATCGCGCTCGCGGTGGCGCTGATCGGCGCCGGGATTCTGGCCAGCGCGGCCCTGTACCAGCGGGCCGACCGGCAGGTGCCGGTCATCATGGTGACCGCGGGCGTGCCGGCCGGGTCGGTGATCACCTCGGCCGACCTGGGCACCACGACCATCGCGACAGGCCCAGGCCTGCAGGACGTCCCGGCCAGGCAGCTCAGCCAGGTCACCGGCCTGGTCGCCGCGGTGACCCTGCAGCCGGGCACGCTGCTGGCGGCCGACGAGCTGACCACCTCGCTCGCCCCGAACAAGGGCCAGGTGCTGGTCTCGCTGCCGCTGAAACCGCAGTCGATGCCGGCCAGCGGGCTGGAGCCAGGCGATCACGTCCTGGTGACCGCCACGCCCGGCTATCAGGGCCAGGCGGGGTCAGGCAGCTCAGCGTCCGTCATCACCAGGCCGGTGCCCGGCGTGGTCGAGGCGGTCAGCACGGTCCCTGACCAGGACGGCTTCGACGTCGTTGATCTCCTGGTCGCGCCGGGTGCCGGAACGCCGCTGGCGCAGCAGGACTCGACCGGCCAGATCGAGCTGATCGTGACCAGCCGGAGTTCCCGGTGAGCCTGTACGCGCTCGTCTCAGCGGGCGGCTCCCCGGGCGTGACCACCTCGGCGCTCGCCCTCACGCTGAGCTGGCCGTCCCAGGTGATCCTGGCCGAGTGTGATCCCAGCGGCGGCGATGTCCTGGCCGGGCTGTTCGCCGGGCACCTGTCGGCGACCAAGGGCCTGGTGCCGCTGGCGCTGACCGCGGGCCAGAGCACCGACGCGGCAAGCGTGGCCCTCTGGCACCAGCTGATCGAGCTGGATGATGAGCGAGCCAGGCTGCTGCTGCCCGGTGTCTGCGACCCCAGGCAGGGCGCGGCGCTGGCGCCCGCGTGGCCGGTCCTGGCCGCCGCGCTGGCGGCGCTGCCTGCGGACGTCATCGCCGACTGCGGGCGCCTTGATGCCGCCCAGCCCCCCTATGTGCTGAGCGTGGCGACCATGGCCGTGCTGGTGCTCCGCCCGACCCTGCGCCAGGTGAGCAGGGCCAGAGCGCGCATCGAGATGCTCACGCAGATCATGGGCGACCCGGGCCGGGTCACGGTGCTGGTGGTGGGGGAGGGCGCGCATTCGCCGCGGGAGATCGGCAAGTCCCTGGGCGTCGCCGTGGCCGGGGCCCTGCCGTCGGACAGGAAGACCGCGGCCGTGCTGTCAGACGGCGCGGGGAGCCGCCGCGGGCTGCCCGCCAGGCAGCTCATCCGGGCCGCAGGCGGGGCTGGCCGGTCGCTGCGCGACGCGGCCGCAGCGGCCGTCCCTGCTGGGCGTCGGCCGGCCGGAACCCGATCGCAGGAGGCCAGCGCGACACCATGACAGAGCTCCAGTGGCCGCCTCCGGCCTACCTGCACGGCCAGGCACTGGCCGGCCCGGCGGCCGGGCCAGGGCCAGGCGGGCCAGCTCCGCACGGCGCCCCGGCGCTCGGCGACGCCGCCCTGCGCAGCGCCGTCACCGACATCCTCGGCGTCATCGCGGGCCGGCTCGACGACGGCGCCGAGCCCGCCGAGGTACTGCCGCTGATCCGCGAGGCAGTCCGGGCCTGGGCGGAGCGGCAGGCCAGGGCGGGCGCACTCATTCCGTCGCCTGCCGACCGGGATGTCCTGGCCCAGGCGATCTACGATCAGCGTTACGGGCTTGGCCCGCTCGCCGGGTACCTGCGGGACCCACAGGTCGAGAACGTCGACGTCAACGGCTGTGACCAGGTGTGGGTCACGTACTCGACCGGGGAACGAGCGGCCGGGCCGCCGGTGGCGGCCAGCGACGAGGCGCTGATCGCCATGATCCGCAACTGGGCCGTGCGCGGCGGGCAGACCGCCCGCGATTTCTCGTCGGCTGCGCCGCTGGTCAGCGTCGCGCTGGCGGACGGCACCCGGATGACGGCCACCATGTCGGTGACGCCGCGGCCGTGCGTGTCGCTGCGCAGGCACGGGCAGCGGGATGTGACCCTGGCCAGGCTCGTGCAGCTCGGCACGATCGACGCGACCGTAGCCGGCTTCCTGGCTGCGGCGGTCCGCAGCCGGTGCAACGTCATCGTCACCGGCGGCGTGAACGCCGGGAAGACCACCTTGCTCAGGGCCCTGGCCAGCGAGATCCCGCCGGATGAGCGGGTGGCCACGCTGGAGAGCGAGTACGAGCTGTTCCTGCACGGCCGGGAGCAGCACCCCGACGTGATCGCCTTCGAGGCCCGCGAGGCCAACTCGGAGGGCGCCGGCGGCATCTCGCTGCATGACCTGATCGCGCACGCGCTGCGGCACAATCCGCAGCGGATCCTGGTCGGGGAGGTCAGGCGCAGCGAAATCATGCCGATGCTGGAGGCGATGAACTCCGGCCAGGAGGGCTCGATGTGCACGCTGCACGCGAACTCGCCCGGCGAGGTGTTCGACCGCATCCTGATCCTCGGGCTGCGCGGCGGGCTCGCGCTCGGCGAGCGGGCCATCCACATTCTGGTCGGCATGGCCATCGATCTGGTCGTGCACGTGCGGAAGCGACACGACGGCCAGCGAACCGTCAGGTACGTGTCGGAGATCCTCGAGGTCATGCCACCCGGTGACACCGACAGGCCCGCCGTCAACCGGCTGTTCCTGCCCGAGGGACCAGGCGGGCGGGCCATCGCCGCGCACTCCCCGTCACCGGCGCTGCTGGCCAAGCTGGTGCCGGCGCCTTGACCCGGGGCTGCTCGACCAGCACCGCACGATGGCCAGGGCGGGAGGCTGGCGATGACGGTGCTCGCGGCCCTGGCAGGCGCCGCGATCGCCGGCGGCCTGGTGCTGCTGTGCGCCGAGCTGTTCCGGCGGGTGCCGCCGCCGGGCACCCCGCCCGCCCGCCGCCTGTTCGGCCGGCCGGTGTCGTCCGGCCTGGGACGGCGAATCCTGATCGCGCTGGTGGCCGGCCTGGCCACGCTAGCGATTACCCGGTGGCCGGTGGCGGCGATGGCGGTGGCGGCCGGAGTGATCTTCCTGCCCCAGCTGACGCTGTCCGGGGGCCAGCGGCAGCGCACCGCGATGCTGGAGGGGCTGGAGCAGTGGATCCGGCGGCTGGCCGACATGCTCACCGCGAGCCGGGGCCTGGAAGATGCCATCGGATCCAGCGCGCACTCAGCGCCGGCCGCGGTCGCGGCCCCGGTGACCGCTCTGGCCAGGAGGCTGTCCGCGCGGACCGGGACGGAGGCGGCGCTGCGCGCTTTCGCTGCCGACATCGACGACCCGGCCGGCGACCGGATCGCCGCCGCGCTCATCATCGCCACCGGACGGCGCGGCGGCGCCGTCCGCGAGATTCTGAACGCCCTGGCCGTGCTGCTGGCCCGGGACGTCGCCGCGCGCCGCGAGATCGAGGCGGAGCGCGCCCAGCACAAGACGACCGTCCGGTGGATCACCGTATTCGTCGCCGGTTTCACGCTCTTCGCGATGCTGAACCGGGCCTACTCGGCGCCGTACGGCACTGTCACCGGCGAGCTGGTCCTGGCCGTGGTGGCGGGCCTGTATGCGGCCGGGCTCGGCTGGCTGCATCACCTGGGCACGATCCCGGCGCCGGGCCGGTTCCTGAACCAGCCGGGCCACCAGCCCGCGCGCGATGATCAGTCCTCCGCCGGGAGGCTGCGGTGAACCTCTGGCTGATCACCTCGGGCATCCTGGGCGGTCTGGGCGTCTTCCTGCTCGTCCGGGAGGTCGTGCCGGCCCCGGCCCGGCTCGAGGCCGCGCTCGCCCGGCTGGACGCGGGCCAGGCGGCTGGCCCGGCCCGGCAGCAGGGCAGCGGATTAGCCCGGCGGGTGGCGGCGGAGCTGCCCTGGGTGCCGGTACCTTCGGCTGACCTCGCGCTGCTCGGGCAGGACCGGGAGAGCTGGCTGGCCAGCAAGCTGGGCTGCGGCCTGCTCGGCCTGGCGCTGCCTGCGGTGCTGGTCAGCCTGGCCGCGCTGGGCGGGGTCCGGCTGCCGCTGGCGGTGCCCGCGGTCGCCTCGCTGGCCTGCGGCGCGGCGCTGTTTTTCGCGCCTGACCTGGTCACCCGGGTGAACGCGGCGGAGAAGCGGGCTGACTTCAGGCACGCACTGACCAGTTACCTGGATCTGGTCTCGCTGGAGCGCGGCGCCGGCGCGGCGCCGACCGAGGCGCTGGAGGCAGCGGCCGAGATCGGCGGCGGCTGGGCCTTCGAGCGGATCAGCGCCGCGCTTGATCAGGCCCGGCGGGCCGGAGCCGCCCCCTGGACCGCGCTGGCCGCGCTGGCCAGCGAGACGGGGGTCGTCGAGCTGGCGGACATCGCTGACATCGCCGAGGTGGCCGGCCAGGAAGGCGCCAGGATCCTGGAGACGCTGGCCGCCCGCGCGGCCTCGATGCGTGCGGAGGCGCTCGCCGTGGACCGGGCCAGGGCGGGCGCGCGCAGCACCACGATGGCCATTCCGATCGCCCTGCTCGCCATCGGGTTCCTGCTGTTGCTGGTGTTCCCGATCGTGTACCGCACGTTCGTGGCGGGATAGCCCCGTCCCGCGAAGAAAGGAAGGCAGCCCACATGACTGCGATGTGGCTATTGGCCAGCTACCTGTTCGACCGGGCCCGGTGCCGTGCGCGCGCGGCGCTGGACGGTAATCCCGAGTCGGGCGCCCTCAGCCTGGAGTGGATCGTGATCGCCGTGGCCGTGGCCGGGGCCGCGGCGGCGGTCGGTGCCCTGATCCTGACCTCCATCAACAAGCAAGCGGCAAAGCTGCCCTGAGCGTGGGCCAGCCTTTCCGCCGCCGGGATCACGCCGAGGCCGGGGCGCTGTCCCTGGGCTACATCATCGTGTTCCCCGCGTTCCTGCTGGCGATCATGACAATCATTCAGGTGTCGTTCTGGTACCTCGCCAGGCAGACGGCTCTAGCTGCGGCCCGCCAGGGCGCGGACGCGGCCAGGACTCAGGACGCCCGGCCCGGGGCCGGGCCCACCGCGGCCCTGAGTTTCGCCGAGTCGGCGGGCTCGGGATATCTGCTGCAGCCGTCGGCCAGCGACCTCGGGAGTACCGCCCAGACCATCCAGATCCAGGTAACCGGCCAGGTGGTCTCGTTTATCCCCGGGGTGAGCTGGACGGTCAGCCAGGTCGTTCAGGCGCCGGTCGAGCAGTTCACCACGCCCTAGCCACGAGCCATTCGCTGGGGCACAGATTCGCTGCGGCACAGTTTCGCTGCGATACAGGCAGGAGGCACTCGCGGATGCGATTACGGCGCGACCCAGAAGCGGGCGACGCCGCGCTGGAACTCATCGTCCTTGCTCCAGTGCTGCTGGCCCTGATCGCGCTGGTCATCGCGGCCGGGCGGATCTCCATCGCGCGGGGATCCGTGGATGCGGCTGCTCGTGACGCGGCCCGCCAGGCCTCGCTGGCCCGCAGCCCGGGTGCGGCCAACCTGGCCGCCGAACTCAGCGCGCAGGCGGCGCTCAGGCAAGACGGCCTGGACTGCGCGCCGACGGTCTCCGTCGACACCGATGGTTTCGGCGTTCCGCTGGGCCAGCCCGCGCAGGTCAGCGCCACAGTCACGTGTCAGGTCCCGCTCGCGGACCTGGTCGTTCCCGGCCTGCCCGGGAGCGTGACGCTCAGCTACACATTCACCTCGCCTCTTGATCCCTACCGGGGACGGTGAGGTCACAGTGACTATCACAGGACGGGTCCACAGTGTGGACCGGAGTTTCCCGGTCACCGGCCGGGAAAGTGGGAGTGGCTGATGAGAATGGCACGCGGGCCAGGTGCATGGCGCATCCCGCATTGGCCCTTAGCGACCGCGGCAGGCGAGCGCGGATCATTCAGCCTTATGCTCGTGATTATGGCCGTTGCGCTGCTTGCCCTGGCCGGCCTGGTCGTGGACGGCGGCGGCAAATTGGATGAGGCCGAGAACGCCAGCGCGGTCGCTCAGGAAGCGGCGCGGGCCGGTGCCGGAATGGTGAATCAGGGAAAGGCCTATTCGACCGGTGCCTTTACCGTGGATCCAGGCCAGGCGATCGCCGCGGCTCAGGCCTACCTGGCCAGTGTGGCCAGCGCGGGTTATACGGGCTCGGTCAATGCCAGCCCCGAGTCGATCCAGGTCACGGTCACCGTGACGCAGCCCACCAAGATCCTTTCGATTATCGGCATCGACTCGATGACGGTCACCAGGTCAGCGACCGCCGACCTGGTGACCGGCGTGACAGGACCGGGAAAATGACCGGGCGAGGCAGGCGGCTAGCCGTGGCCCTCCGCGGCGCCGCCGCGCTACTGACGCTGATCGCGCTGGTGATCGGGCTGCCCCTGGTGCTCTACAGGTTCGGCGGCGATCCGGTGCCGCGGCACCTGGCCAGCTGGCATCGGATCAGCGGCGATCTCCTGCACCGCGACAACGGCACGATCTTCCTAGGCACGGTCCGGGACGTCAGCTGGCTAGCCTGGGCGGCCTTCGCCGTGGCGGTGGCGGCGGAAGTCCAGGCCGCGCTGCGCGGGCGGAAGGCACCCAGGCTCAGGCTCGGCGGCCTGCAGAGCTCGGCCAGCTGGCTGGTCGCGGTGGCGGCGCTCGCGTTCACCAGCCAGTCGGCGGCCACCCTGCTCGCAGTCCCGGCGGCGGCCGCAGCCACCGTCGTGGCCGCCGTGCCCCAGCCACCGCCCGCGCCCGCGGCACAGCCCCCCACCGCCACCGTCCCACCGGAGCCCCAGGTGCTGAACACGGCCTTTTATCAGCTGGTTACGGTCCGGCCGGGAGACTGCCTCTGGACCATCGCCCGGCGATACCTGGGCGCCGGCGACCGGTATTCGGAGATCGTCAAGCTGAATATCGGGCACGAGGTAGGCCACGGCGAGGTATTCACCGACCCGTCGGTTATCTGGCCAGGCTGGGTGCTCCAGCTGCCCGCGGGCGGCGCGCCCGATTCGTCGGCCGCGGCCGAGCGCCCGCCCGGCCTCCACGAGGCACACCGGATCTCAGACCAGCACTTCGGGCATCCTCATCATGGTGCAGGCGCCCCGGCGGCCACCCGGACGCGGCCGCAGGCCTCGGCGTCGCCCGCTGCGGCGCAGCCCGCCGCGCCCGCCGGGCCAGGCACCGCGCCCGGCACTGGAGCCACGCCCGCAGCCGGCAACGGCACGTTCGCCGGGCCTGCTGCAGCCGCCGGTTCCGGATCTGGCAGTACCGGATCTGGCAGTTCCGGATCTGGATCCGGTGCTGCCCAGCTGCCCGACGCGGCCCACACGGTGGCCGCCGCCGGATGGCAATCCGAGCCTGCCGGAATCCCGCCGCTGGCCATGTTCGCGGCCGGGATGCTGGCCGGGGGAGCAGGCGTGCTGCTGGCCGGGATGCGCCACCGGCAGCGCCAGGCGCGGCGGCCAGGCCGGCGGATCGCGATTCCCGCCAGCGCTCCCGTTATCGTCGCCGAACAGCGCCTTCGCAGCGCCACCACACCGCAGCCGGCGTCGGCGCTGCGGGCCGCGCTCAGTGATCTCGGCGTCGGCCTGCTCGAATCAGGCCGGCAGCTGCCCGACCTGACCGGCATCCGGCTGCTGCCCTCGGGCCTGGAAGTGCTGCTGGCCAGCCCGGCCAATGAGCCGCCGCCGCCGCCGTTCACGGTTCCTGGCGGACGGCAGGGCATGGCCTGGCAGCTGTCGCTGCCCGAGCACACGCCGACCTTCCCGTTCCGGCCGGCCGAGGTCGGCGACCTGATGCCAGGGCTGTTCACCATCGGCCTCGACGACGAGGGCGGCTACCTGCTGCTGGACACCGAGCAGCTGCGGGTGACGACGGCTGACGGGCCGGCCGCGCTGGTCGACGAGGTGCTGACGACGGCCGCCGCCGAGCTGGCCACCAGCCAGCTGGCTGGCTGGTATGACCTGATCCTGGTCGGGTTCGGGGAACTCGAGGCGGTCGCCGGGCGGACCACCAGCTGCGACAGCCTCGAAGAAGCGCTCGACCTGCTCGCCGCCAAGGCGGTCGCGCTCCGGCGCAGGCTCGGAGCGGTCGAGCACGCCGACATCCGCCATCGGCGGCTCACCCAGCCAGGAGATGAAGACTGGGCCCTGACCTTGCTGGTCAGCCGGGCCGCGCCGACCACCGGCCAGCTGGCCCTGCTGCTCGACCTGACCAGTGACCCGGGCGGGATCGCCGCCCTGGTGGCGGGCGGCGCTGACGTGCCGGGCGGGCACCCGCCGCCATCGTCCTTGCTGCTGGCCGAGGACCCGGGGCAGCCCGGCGAGATGGTCGCCCACATCGCACCGCTCGGGCTCCGCGCCTGGCCGCAGCCGCTGGCCGAGGCGGACTACCAGGCGCTGGCCGCCCTGTTCACGACCGCAGCCGAGCTGCGCGATGTCGCTGCCAACCAACCGCCCTACGACGGCTCGGGCTGGCCGCCAGGCCCAGGTAACGGCCTGCTGCCCGATGAGCTGTCATCCGATGAGCTGTCATCCGATGAGCTGCTGTCCGATGAGCTGCTGTCCGATGAGCTGCTGTCCGATGAGCTGCTGTCCGATGAGCTGCCGTCCGATGAGCTGCCGTCCGATGAGCTGCCGTCCCATGAGCTGCCGTCCTGGCTCGATGCGGAGGATGGTCTGGGCGACCTGGATGAGCAGTCCGACCGGCCGGGACCCGGTGCCGGGGCCGAGGCGGCTGGCGGGGCGGACCTGGCTGGCGGGGCGGACCTGGCCGGTGCGGACCTAGCCGGTGCGGACCGAACTGGTGCGGCGGACCTGGCGGGTGAGTTCACGATGGACGGCGCCCTGGCGGCCGCTCCGGCCGCCCGGTCCGGATTCGGCGAGCCTGACGGGCCGCCGGCCCAGGCCGGCCTGGCGCCCGAGCCCGCCGAGGCCGCCCTGCGCGTCGGCGTGCTCGGCACGTTCACCGTCAACGGCTCCCCAGCCGCGCTGCTGCCCGCGCAGAGCCAGCTGGTCCTGGCCCTGGCGCTGAATGGTTCCAGCGGCCTATCCAACCAGCAGCTGTGTTACCTGCTCGGCGCCGATCCCGATCATCCCAAGCCCACCGATTCGCTGCGCCAGCTGATCGTGCGGACCCGGCGCCAGCTCGGCCGGGCACCCGACGGCCGGGAGTGGATCGAGCACCTGGGCGCCGGTCAGTACGCGCTGCATCCGGAGGCCAGGTTCGACTGGGCCGAGTTCGAGGTCCGCTCCGAGCAGGGCTTGCGTACCCATGACGTGCTGTACCTGCGGGATGCGCTGGCGCTGATCAGGGGACAGCCATTCACCGGCTGCTACCACTGGTGGCTGGACCTGGCCTTCACCGAAACGGTTCGGGCCCAGATCGTCGACACGGCGGAAATGCTGGCCGGGCTCGAGCTCACGGCCGGTGATCCGGCGGCGTCAGCCCGTGCGGCCCGGACCGGCCTGGCCGGCGACGCGACCGCCGAGCAGCTGTGGCGGGCCCTGATGCGGGCCGAGTACGCGGCCGGGAACCTGTCTGGTGTCCGGGAGGCGTGGAGCCGCTGCCTGGATGCGATCGCGGACATCGCGCCCGACGGCGAGCCTCATCCGGAGACGGCGGCTCTCTATCACCAGCTGATCAGCCGCAAGCAGGCCCATCCGGCCTGGACTTCCGGCTAGCCAGGGCCGTCGCCGGGGCGCTCACCATGCCGCCTGCCGCTCGCATCGGGACGGACAGGTGAAACGATCGGTAAATGACACAACCGCAGCCGGAGCTGCCGCCTGCCGGCCCGGAGCGCCCGTCCGCGCCGGCCGGGCCAGGAAGCGCCAGCGCGGTCCGTGTCGAAGACCATCTGGAACCCCGGATCCGGCTGCCGGCTGACCTGCTCCGCTGCGTCATCGCGAGCATCGAGATTGTCCTGCTGGCCGGGCTCGGCCTGCTCGCCAGGGCGACCGCCACTGGGGTCGAGTATGACGTCGGCCACGCCAGCCGCCGGTTGCCTGGTGTGCTGCTCGGGCTGATGGGATTCCTGGCCCATTTCGCGCTGTTGGTGCTGCCGGCCGCGCTGGCGGTCCGGCTGATCGTGCGCCGCCAGCCCCGCAGGCTGACCGAGGCCGTGCTGACGGGCCTGATCGCCGCGGGTGTGGTGGCGGGCGCGAATCTGCTGCTCCTGCATTCGGGTGACACGCAGATGTATCAGGCGCTCGCGCCGTCCGGCGCTGGCCGGCACGCTGCCCCGCTCGATGGCTACCTGGCCGGCCTGGCTGCTTACGTCACCGTCATCGGACTGTCAGGAAGCCAGCGCTGGCGAACCGCCTTCTGGCTGACGATCGCCTTCTACGCGCTGGCCAGCGTGGCCAACGATCACGCCAATATTCTCTCGCTGCTGATCGCGCTGCTGATCGGCTCGGCGATCGGGTCCGGGCTCAGGTACGCCTTCGGTTCAGCATCGGAGCGGCCGTCCGCCGAGGCGATTGCCGCCGCCCTGAGCCCGGCGGGCGCCGCGCTCGTCGAGATCAAGCGGATCTGGGACGACAGCACCGAGACGCGCAGGTACGCAGCGTTCACCGCCGACGGCGGCCGGCTTGACATCACCGTCTTCGACCGGGACCAGCAGGCCGCCGACGTGCTGTACCGGCTATACCGGCGGATCCGGCTGAAGGCGCAGGTGTCCCGCATCGTTCCCTTCACCGTGCAGCGGGCGGTGGAGCACCGTGCGCTGCTCACCTACGCGGTGGAAGAGGCGGGCGTGCCGACACCCAGGTTGCGGGCCATGGTCCGGGCCGGCCCGGAGGCGGTGGTGCTGGCCAACGAGCACCATCGCGGAGTCACGCTGGCCCAGCGGAATTCCAGGCTGACCGACGCCGAGCTCACCCGGGTCTGGGACACCGTGCTCCGGCTGCATGCCCACCGGGTCACGCACCGGGCGCTGACCGGCGACCGGATCCTGCTGCTCGCCGATGGGCAGGCCGACGCGGCTGGCGGCGACGTTATGCTCCTCGAGCCAGGCAATGGCGATGTGGCCGCCAGCGACCTGCAGCTCCGCCTCGACATCTCGCAGCTGCTGGCCGAGCTCGCGCTGCTGGTCGGGCCGGACCGGGCCGCGGACGTGGCCCAGGCGCGGATCGGCACCGACGAGCTCGCGGCCGTGGTACCGCTGCTCCAGCCGGTGGCCCTGCACCGGTCCACGAGAACGGCCCTGCGCCGCCACAAGGATGTGCTGCCCGCCCTGCGCAAGCGCCTGGTCGTCCCGGCGGCCGACCGGGATGTGGCCCCGGCCCAGCTGGAGCGCATCCGGCCGCGCACCCTGATCTCCCTGGTCGCCACCGTGGTGGCCGTGTACCTCCTGGTCGGGCAGCTCGACCGGGTGAAGCTCGGCGGGCTGCTGCACCATGCTGACTGGCGCTGGACCGCGGCCGCGCTGGCGCTGTCGGCGGTCAGTTACCTCGGTGCGGCCTGGTCGCTGACCGGGTTCGTGCTCGAGCGGCTGAACCTGATCCGGACCCTGCTCGCTCAGCTGGCCGCGTCGTTCGTCACCCTGGTGACGCCCGCCGCCGTCGGCGGGGTCGCACTGAACCTGCGTTACCTGCGCCGCGCGAACGTGGCCCCGGCTGACGCGGCGGCGAGTGTCGGAGTATCACAGCTCATCGCGTTCGCCCTGCATGTGACGCTGCTCCTGATCTTCGCGGCGCTCGCCAGAAGCACGCACTCGCTTCGGCCGCCCGGCTGGGTCTACATTGCCGTCGGCGCCCTGGTCGCCGCGGCGCTCATCGGGCTGGCGTTCCCTGCTGGCCGGCGGCTGCTGCGGTCCCGGCTGGCCCCGGCGCTCGGGCAGGTGATCCCGCGGCTGCTCGACATCGCCCAGCAGCCGGCGAAGCTGGCTGAGGGGATCGGCGGGGCGCTGCTGGTGACCGCCGCCTACATCCTCTGCCTGCAGACCTCGGTGCTGGCCCTGGGCGGCTCGGTGCCGTTCGTGAGCATCGCGATCGTCTACCTGACCGGCAGCGCCATCGGCTCGGCGGTGCCGACGCCCGGCGGCCTCGGCGCGGTGGAGGCCGCCCTCTCGGCGGGCCTGACCGCGGCCGGCCTGCCCGGCATCACCGCGGTCAGCGCCGTGCTGCTGTACCGGACGGTGACGTTCTGGTTGCCGGTGCCCGTCGGCTGGGCGGCCCTGACCTTCCTGCAGCGCCGTGACGCGCTGTGACAGTGCTCGCGTGACGGTGCCCGGTAACAGTGCCCGGGTGACGGTGCCCGGTGACAGTGCCCGGCGGGGCGTTACCGCGGCAGCAGTTCGGTGACCGAATCCGCGCCCAGGTTGGCGACCCAGATGGCCGGGCCGGATGCGGCGAGCGCGGCCGGGCTGCCAAAGTCGTACTGCGGGCCGGACAGGGTCCTGGCCGCGCCTGTACTGACATCGATCTCGGTGACCGACTGGCCGGCCTCGCTGGCCACCCACAGCAAGTCTCCGGCCGCCAGCAGCGCCGACGGGTCAGCAAAGCCGGTGCTGCGGCCGGACAGGATCGATACCAGCGCGCCGCTTCGCGCGTTGATCTCGGTGATCGAGTCGCTAGCCTGGTCGGCGATCCAGACTTGACCGCCGCCGACGGCCAGCGCGCCCGGATCATCCAGACCGTACTTGCGGCCTGAAATGACGCGAATCAGGCGCCCGGTCGTGGCACCCAGTTCGGTGACCGAATGGTCTCCCGCATTGGCGACCCAGACCCGGTCGCCTGAGCCGGCCAGCGCATAGGGATCGTCGAAGCCGTACCTGGCCCCCGACAGGACACGCAGCGGGGTCCCGGACGCGGTGTCGATCTCGGTCACCGAGGCTGCCCGGGCGTCAGCCACCCACAGGTAACGACCGGCCAGCGCCAGCGCGCACGGGTCGTCGAATCCATAGGCACTGCCGGACAGCGTCCGCACCAGGCTTCCTGTGCTGGCATTTATCTCGATAACCGAATTAGCCTGCACATTTGCCACCCACAGCTCGCCGGCTCCGACGGCCAGCGCCTCCGGGCCCTGGAATCCATAACGGTCCGCCTGCAGCGTCGCTGCCAATTTCCCAGTACCTGATCGCAACTGCGTGACCGAATTCCCGAGCACATTCGAGATCCACAGCCGCGCCGGGCCCGCGGCGATGCCGCTCGGGCCGCTGAAGCCGTACCGCCGGCTGGAGTAGACGGCCGCCTGCGGTCGCGGCGGCAGCGAAGGAGCAGCCGGGCCCGGGCAGCCCTCGACGGCGATTAACCTGCCTCCGGTGCTGGTCAAGCTGGTTGGGCAGGCAGAGATGATGGTGGTCTGCGGCGCGACGATGGCGACCACCGCCAGTACGGCGCTGAGCGTGACGGCGGTGGCCGTCAGGGCCAGCGCGCGCTGCAGCCGCGCGCCGGTGGCCCGGGTCGGCTTGGCCCGGGGACTCTTGGCCCGGCTGGCCGCCGTATGCCGCGGCACGTATCGCGTCCGTACCTTTTGATCGGTTTTCATCGGCCCCAGTAGAATGCGATCTCGACATCAGATGAGCTGATAGTAATCTCACCCTTGCCGCACCGGAAGAACTGACATTCGCTAACTTCGGCTGCACGCTGATTTTGATATGCTGCGCGATATCCCGTCAGCATTCGCTTCGGCGATTAGTGCCACTTAGCTGTAATGCCCGGTGCGCCGGGGCTGTGCTGGCTGGGACTGTGCTAGCCGATGCGGTGTCGGCTGGGGCGGTGCTGGCTGGGGCGGTGCTGGCTGCGGCGCCGCGGGTCAGGTCAGCCTGGCGACCGCCAGCGCCGCCGCGAGCAGCACGATCGCCCAGGACATCGCGCGCAGCGCCTGCTCGAGCGGGGCGAGCAGCAGAGCCTGGTCGATGGCGGTCACCTCGCCGCTGGCCAGGGTGATGCTGCCCTGCACCCCGGTCGTCCGGCGCCGCAGGCTCCGGGCGGGCGTACTCAGCGCGCGCTGCGCCGTCGACAGCGCCAGCGCGCCTCCACCGGCTAGCACCGGGGCGACCGCCAGCCGCCCGGTCTGGGCGGCATAGGCGGTCAGTACCGGGAAGGCTCCCCAGGCGGCGGCGAAGCCGAGGTCGGTATGCAGAGCGCCGTGCAGCAGCTCGGCGTTGTAAGCCACCACCAGGACCGGGCCGATGATCATGAACGGCAGGAGCGCCCAGCCGATCCTGGCGATCCCGGCCGCGCCGAGCGCCACCGCGCCGGCCAGGCCCACGACCGTCACCGCGATCAGGGCCGGCGAGCTGATGCGGGTCCGCAGCGGGCGCCCGTTCAGCTCGTCGAGCGCGTGCGCGGCGAGGCCGACGGCCAGGAAGAACGCGATCAGTGTGGCGATCAGCGCGGACAGGCTGACCCGCGGCGCCAGGCAGGCGCCGATGACGACATAGGCCAGGTGCCAGGCCGTGTATGGCGGGTGCAGCAGCGTCCACCAGTCCCGCCAGCCGCCGGACCGGGCGGCATAGTAGGCGGGCCGGACTGCCCCGTCACTCACCGGCACGCGTTCCCCACATCACCAGGCCACCGCCGAGGCTCATGACCTTGAAACCGACGTCCGCAAAGCCGGCTCGCTGCCAGGCTTGCACCGTCCAGGACACCGGGTAGCGGCGGTAGTGCCCGGAGATATTCGGGCCGAGGAACCTGCCCACCGAGAACCAGGCCGGGCCGCCGGTCAGCAGCCCGCCGACCGGTAGCACCAGCCGGGTGTACAGCCACCACCAGGCCCGCCAGAAGGGCGCGGGCGGGGCCAGAAATTCCAGGCTCGCGACCCGGCCGCCCGGCTTGACCACCCGAGCGAGCTCGGTCAGCGTCGCCTGCGGGTCGGCCACGTACCTGAGCAGGTAGGTGAAGGTCAGCGCGTCGAACGAAGCGTCGGCGAAGGGCAGCTGCTCAGCCCGGCCGAGGGTCAGCCCGATCCTGGACCGCTGCGGGGATGCGGTCACGTTGCGCTGGCCCTGCCTGAGCATCTCCTCGGTGAGGTCCAGGCCGACCACCCGGGCCTTCGTCCGGTCCGCCAGCTGCAGGGCCACGCCGGCCGTCCCTGAGGCCACGTCGAGCACCGATGCGGCGGCGGCCGGAACGATCTTGTCGATCATGGCCCGGCGCCATCGGGCGTTCTGGCCCATCGAGAGCACCTCGGCGAGCCGGTCATATCGCGCAGGGAGCGGGGCGAACAGCGCCTGGGCGAAGCGATTGCCTGGCTTGGCGGCAGGAAGCGGCACGGGCATCTCCTCGGGGGCTCACCGGACCTTTACGCTACGCCCCGCCCGCGCTCCCGGCACTCGGCCAGGGCACAAGCGCGCGGGGGCCGCCAGCCAGGCCGGGCCCGGGCATGTCCGCCTGCCCGGCACATTCCCTGATGGCGATCGTGCGACGAAGCATATACCTAACCTTTACCTTTGGTTTGTTTAACCTTGACCATTCACCAAGTTACGGTCGCGGCGACGCCCCGCAGTGAGGTGAATACGCGAAGAAAGGGAATTATTCGCCGCGCTGTGCCCCGCCGTAGGCAAAGGAGCCCGCATGTCACGTCGCTGGTGCATACCCTTCGCAACCCTCGCCCTGGTATTCGGATCGATGTTCGCCGCGAGCGCCGCCTCGGCCGCGCCGGTGACAGTGAAACCCGCAGCCGCTGCCCATGGGATCACCCCCGGCGGCCTCATGGTCAGGCCGGCCGGCCAGGCGCGCCCGTCGGCGAACGGCGGCCGCAACACCGAGGTCACCAGCAGCAACTGGTCCGGCTACGCGGCCACCGGCGGCACCGGCGCCTTCTCCAGCGTCTCAGCGAGCTGGACCGAGCCCACCGGGACCTGCACGTCCCGAAGGGGCGACCAGTACTCCAGTTTCTGGGTCGGCCTGGACGGATACAGCAGCGACTCGGTGGAGCAGACAGGTACGGACGTGGACTGCGCCGGCCGCACCGCCGAGTACTACGGCTGGTACGAGATGTACCCGGCCTACCCGGTCAACTTCTCCAACACGGTCCGGCCCGGCGACCATCTCAGCGCCTCGGTGACCTTCAGCGGTAGCGAGACCTACACCCTGGTCCTCACCGACAGCACTCAGGGCTGGACCCAGCGGATAGTCAAGAACCAGTCCGGCCTGTCCCGCTCGTCGGCCGAGGTCATCGTCGAGGCCCCGTCGTCGAGCAGTGGCGTGCTCCCGCTGGCCGACTTCGGGACGGTCAGCCTGACCGGCTCCACCGCTAACGGGACGGCCCTGGGCAACCTGAGCCCGACCGAGATCATCATGACCGACAGCAGCGGCAACGACAAGGACTCGGTGAGTTCGCTCTCGGGCGGCCAGAACTTCAGTGCCACCTGGCTCAGGAGCAACTAGCCCCAGGCGCTGCACCTGGACGGAACTGTCCCGGCGGGCTCGGCGCCGCCGGGACAGTTGCCGTCCGGCGCCGCGGAGGAGGGCCACGATGTCCAGCCCCGCCGCCGACCGGCCAGGACAGCCGGATCCCGAGTTCCGCGCAGAGCGGGCCAGTTAATCTCCTGTCATGACACAGGCCCTAAACGATGATCGCTTGTCCGTGCCAGCCTCCGGAGGCCGGACGCTCGACGTGCTGGTCAGCGGGCCTACGGATGGGCTGGCCCTGGTCCTGCACAGCGGAACGCCCGCCGGGCTCACTGCGCTGCGCCCGATGACCGGCGCCGCCGCGGCGCGCGGCCTGCGCACCGTCCAGTACGCCCGGCCCGGCTACAGCGGGTCGCCGCCGCACCCGGGCCGGCAGGTGGCTGACGCCGCGGCCGACGTGGCCGCGATCCTCGACTGGCTCGGCATCGACAAGTTCGTGACCGCGGGCTGGTCGGGTGGCGGACCGCACGCCCTGGCGTGCGCGGCGGCGCTGCCCGGGCGCTGCCTGGCCGCCGCCACCATCGCCGGTGTCGCGCCCTATAACAGTCCCGGCCTGGACTGGCTGGCCGGGATGGGCGCTGAGAACATCGAGGAATTCGGGGCCGCCGTGGCCGGGGAGCGGGAACTCAGCCAGTTCCTCGAGCCGGCCGCCGTCGAGCTGCGCGACATCACCGGCACGGCCGTGGCGGCGGCACTGGGCGGCCTGGTGTCCGCGGTCGATGCCGCGGCAGTCAGCGGAGACTTCGCGGACTACCTGGCCGCCTCGTTCCGCAGTGCGCTGCGCGCGGGCATCGCCGGCTGGCGGGACGACGATCTGGCCTTCGTCAGCGACTGGGGATTCGCCGTCGGCTCCGGAGGGCTGGGCGTGCCGGTCGCCATCTGGCAGGGCGACCAGGATCTGATGGTGCCTCCCACCCACGGCGAGTGGCTCGCCGCGCATGTCGCGGGCGCACAACTGCGGATGAGGCCAGGACAAGGCCATCTCAGCCTGGTCACCACGGCGTTCGGGGAGGTACTCGACGACCTGATCGAGATGGCCGGCCCAGCGGCGGCCGGACTGGTCGTGCCTGGCCTGCCGGCGCCCGCGGCGACCAGGCCTGGTTTCAGCCCGAGCGCGGTCCGGGACGTCTATGACGCGATGGCCGCGGACTATGCCCAGACCTACGGCAGTGATCTGGACCAGCTCCCGCTGGACACCGAGATCCTCGACCTGCTCGCCCGGCGCGCGGCGGCCCGGGGCCCGGTGCTCGACGTGGGATGCGGCCCGGCGCACCTGGGGGCCTACCTCGCGGCCCGGGGCGCCAGGGTGGTCGGCCTGGACCTCGCCCCCCGGATGCTGGCCGCCGCCCGACGGCAGCGCGGTGCGCTCGAACTGGGGGCCGTCGTCGCGGACATGCGCCAGCTACCGGTCAGGAGCGGGTCGTGCGCGGCGCTGGTCTCGTTCTATGCCTTGCACCACCTGCCTCGCCCGGAGCTGGCCGGCGTGCTGGGCGAGTTCCGCCGGGTGCTGGCGCCAGGCGGCGAGCTGGCGCTCGCCGTACACGAAGGCGAAGGCGAGTTCGTCGGCGTCAGTGACCCGCTCGTCATGGGCACGCTGTACTCGGCCGCCGAGCTGGAACGGGCCCTGGCCGGCACCCGGCTGCGAGTCGAGACGGTCCGCCGCAGGGAGCCGCTGCCGCATGAACGCCAGTCCGGACGCGTCTATGTGACCGCCGTGGCCAGGAATTGATGATCAACTGCTGGCCAGCGGGCGGGTCAGGTTGTAGACGGTGGTGCCGCCGACGGTCTGGGACCGGAAATGAGTCGTGACCCACGTCGTGATCTGAGCCGCCGCGCCTGATCCGCCGCCGAAGCTGTGCGCGTTGGTCCCGATGAAGTAATGGATCTCGTGATTGGCCACCAGCCGCTCGAACTCGGCCAGGGTAGGGGCCGGGTCAGTGCCGTTGAAGCCGCCTATCGACATGATCGGCTGCCGGGACGCCAGCTGCAGCGGCGCGGCGCTCTCCGATCCGACGGTGGCCGCGGCCCACCGGTATCCGGCGGCGCCCTGCCTTAGCAGGGCGGTGAGCGCCGCGCTCACCTGGGTGGAACCGCCGAGCCCGCCGCCGGGCCCGGCAGCCCCCGAGCCAGGCCCGGATGAGCGGCCGGCCGCCCCGAGCGAACCTGCCGCCCCGAGCGAACCTGCCGCACCGGGCGAACCGGCCGCACCTGGACCTCGGGAACCTGCACCAGTCGGGCGGCTCGCGCTGCCGGAGGAGCCCGGGCGGCCGGACTGGCCGGTGCCGCCAGGTCCGCCCGTAGTCGTGCCCGGTCGGCCGCTGGTGCTGCCCGCGCCGCTTGCTCCCCGGGTACCTGCGGGCCCGGCCGCTCCGCCCGGGCCGCCTGCCCCGCCTGGACCGCCGGCCGATGCGAGCGCCGGACCTGCCGAAGGTATCGCTCCGGTGTGCGCGGCTGCGGCGGTGTCGATGCTGTAAGCGGCGGGCCCGGCGAAGACAGCAAGCAGCGCCAGGGGGACGGGTGCCACGGCCAGCGCGGTCCGGCCGCGAGCCGTCCTGGCCAGCCGGGCCAGGGCGGGCCCGGCGAGCACGGCGGCCGCGGCGGCCAGGCCCGCGATCACGATCACCGTCCGCAGCATCGGATGCCAGGCGGGGGTGCGGTCGAGCAGCGCATAGGACCAGAGCGCGGTGACGGCCACGCCCGCCGCGAGGACGCCGCGGGCGGCCACGCCGGCCCGGGCCCGCCACAGCCTGGTGGCGCCGATCCCGACCAGCGCACCGATCGGCGGCGCCAGCGCGACCGTGTAGTACGGGTGGATGATGCCGGCCATGAAGCTGAATACCAGTCCGGTGCTGACCAGCCAGCCGCCCCACAGGAGCACGGCGGCGCGGGTCCGGTCGGTCCGCGGCGCCCGCAGGGACACCCAGGCCAGCACGCCCAGCGCTAGGAGCGCGGCGGGGAGCAGCCAGCTGATCTGGCCACCCATGTCGGTGCCGAACAGGCGGCCGAAGCCGGTCGCTCCGCTGAACGCCGGCGATGTCCCATGGCCGAACCCGACCGAGCCGGTCTCGTTGCCGTCCAGCCTGCCGAACCCGTTGTAGCCGAGCGCGAGCTGCAGGATGCTGTCGTTGGTGGAACCACCCACGTAGGGCCGGTCGGCGGCGGGCGTCAGCATGACCGCCGCGATCCACCAGCCTGCCGCCGCGGCCAGGACCACCGCGCCGGCCAGTAGCTGCCAGACGCGGCGGCCGAGCCGGGGCGGGCCGGCCCCCAGGTAGGCAACGGCGAAGGCCGGCAGGACCAGGAACGCCTGCAGCATCTTGGTCAGGAAGCCCGCGCCGATCAGGGCGCCGGCCAGCGCGATCCAGCGGGTGCGCCCGGAGTCGATGGCCCGGACCATCGCGTAGCCGGCCGCCACCATCAGGAGGGTCAGCAGCGCGTCCGGGTTGTTGAACCTGAACATGAGCGCGGCCACTGGCGTGCTGGCCATGGCCGCCCCGGCCAGCAGCGCGGCCCCGGGTCCCGACCAGCGCCGCACCGCCGCGTACAGGACGGCGACCGTGGCCACGCCTTCCAGGGCCTGCGGAACGAGCAGGCTCCAGTAGTTGAGCCCGAAGGCCCGGGCCGAGAGCTCCATGACCCACAGCGACGCAGGCGTCTTGTCGACGGTGATGAAATTCGACGAATCCAGCGAGCCGAAGAAGAACGCTTTCCAGCTCTTCGTTCCCGCCTGAACGGCGGCCGAGTAAAAGTCGTTGGCCCAGCCGTTGCGGCTCAGGCCGATGAGGTAGAGCGCGGCGGTCGCCGCCAGCAGGGCGGCCAGGGCCGGCCGCTCCCACCGCGGGCGCCGGACCGGCCGCCGGTCGGCCCGCGCCGGGCGGGCGGCGGTGACGGCGGTCATCGGGAGGCTCCGCGGAACACCCAGCTCTGGTAGAGCACGAACCGGACGCCGGTGGCCACCAGGCTCGCGGCCAGCAGCACGGCGACCTCGGCGGTCCGCCCCGGCCGTGCGGTGAGCGCATGCAGGGCCGCCAGCGCCGCCGAGGTGAGCAGCAGCCCGGCGCCGAAGGCCAGCAGCCCGCGCCACTGGTGGCGGACCGCGTGCCGGCGGCCGCTGATGCCGAAGGTGAACCGCCGGTTGACCGCCGTATTGGCGACGGCCGTCAGAAGCAGGCTGATCGCGTTGGCGGCCTGCGGGCCGAGCGGATCGCGCAACGCCAGGTAGAGCAAGACATAGGCAATCGTGCTCGCGGCGCCGACCACGGCGAACCTGGCCAGCCGTGCGCCGCCGCCGAGCCGGACGATACCGCGCACGTCCGCTGCCGCCGTGGCGAGCAGCTGCACCCGCGAGTCGGCGTTATCGACCCAGTCGACTGGCACCTCGTGGATGCGCAGCCCGGCGCGCTCGGCCAGCACCAGCAGTTCGGTGTCGAAGAACCAGCTGGCGTCCTGCGTCCTGGGCAGCAACAGTGCCGCCCTATCCCGCCTGATGGCCTTGAAGCCGCACTGCGCGTCGGAGAACCGGGTGCCGAGGCAGGCGCGCAGCAGCAGGTTGTAGCCGCGCGAGAGGATCTCCCTGCGCGGCCCCCGCTGCACCCGCGCGCCCCGGGCGAGCCTGGTGCCGATCGCCATGTCGCTGTGCCCGGACAGCAGCGGCGCGACCAGCGGCAGCAGCGCGTTCAGGTCGGTGGACAGGTCAACGTCCATGTAAGCGAGCACCGTGGCGCGGCTGGCCTGCCAGGCCGAGCGCAGCGCCCGGCCGCGGCCTGGCTGCTCGAGCCGGACGGCCCGGACCCCGTTGAGCTCGGCGGCGAGTTCCCGTGCCCGGGCCCAGGTGCCGTCGCGGCTGTCGTTATCGGCGATCGTGATGCAGGTGGTGAACGGGAATCCGGCCGCGAGGTAGGCATGTAGCCGCCGGATGCTCGGCGCCAGATCGCGCTCTTCGTCGCGGACCGGGACGACGATCTCCACATCCACCGGCGTGGTCGTGACGCCGCCGGTGGCTGCGGCGCGGTGGTCGAGAAGCTCTCCTGGTGACGTCATGGCACCACGATGGATGATCATGTTGGGCGCGGACTGGGCCTGATCTCTGCCCCTCCTCTGAGCGGTTGCTCTGAGCGGTCAGGGCCGGTCAGAGCCCAGCGCGGGTCGTTTCCCGCTAGCTGGCCCGCCCGGGCGCCGGCGGGACAGCCACGGCCGGCTCGCCCAGCGCGGGAAGCGTGATCACGAAGCTGGTCAGGCCGGGACGGCTGGTGACCGTGACCTGCCCGCCATGGGCAGCCACCACGGCTTCCACGATGGCCAGCCCGAGACCGGTGCTGCCCGCCGACCGGGACCGTGCGGTGTCGCCGCGTACGAAGCGCTCGAACAGCGCGGGCTGCAGGTCGGCGGGAATCCCTGGGCCATCGTCGGTCACCGACAGCTCGACGGTGCCCGGTGGTCCCGGCGGCGCGCCGCGCGGCTCCGGTGCGGTGTCGCTGCGCAGCCGCAACGCGATGGTGACCGTGGTGCCGCGCGGAGTGTGCCTGGCCGCGTTGCTCAGCAGGTTGGCCAGCACCTGGCGGAGCCGGTGCTCATCACCGCGCACGCTGACCGGCTCGTCAGGCAGCTCCAGGACCCACCGGTGGTGCGCCGCGGCCACCCGGGCATCGCTGGCCGCGTCGATGGCCAGCCGGGTCAGGTCGACAGGCTCGCTGGCCAGCGGCAGGCCCGCGTCCAGCTGGGCGAGCAGGAGCAGCTCGTCGACCAGGACGCTCATCCGCCCGGCCTCCGATTCAACCCGGCTCAGCGCGTGTGCGACTTCGTCGGGGACCGGGCCCGGGTTCCGCCGGGCGAGCTCGGCGTAGCCGCGGATGGCCGCCAGCGGCGTGCGCAGCTCATGACTGGCATCCGCGGCGAATCTGCGCAGCCGCGCCTCGCTGGCCGCCCGGCGGGCCAGGGCCCGCTCGACGTGACCGAGCATCCGGTTGAACGCGGTCCCGACCTGGCCGACTTCGGTACGCGGATCGGCGTCAGGAACGCGTTCGGGCAGGACGACCTCGCCGCTGCTGAGCGGCAGCTGGGTGACCCTGGTGGCGGTGGCCGCCACCCGCCGCAGCGGGCGCAGCGACAGCCGGACCCAGCCGGTACCGATCACGCCGGTCAGCAGCAGCGCAGCGGCGAACACCGCCGCCTCGGTCAGCTCGACCTGCCGCAGCGTCGAATTGACCGAGGCCAGCGGCAGCCCGCTGACATACATGCTGCCGTTGTCGCCCGGCACCGCGACCAGCCGGTAGGGACCGAGATAGGACAGCTCGCGGGTCGTGGGGGTGCCGTCGGCCGGCATCGAGGTGAGCGCGGCAGTGTCAGCGGCCGACAGCCTGCATTCGCCGTCGGCCAGGTGCTGGTCCTGGACCTGGCCGTTGGTGACCTGGGCGCTGAAGGTCTGGGCCGCTTGCTGCTGCCCGCACTGGTCCGGGTTACCCGGCTGGCCGCCGCCGCCACCGTCGTCGCCGTCGTTGTCGTGCGGCGGGGGCCCGTTCAGGCAGCCGACGTAGCGCTGGCTGGCCGCGGTGAGCTGGTGGTCGAGCTGCCCGAGCAGGAAGCTGTGCAGCGAGAGATAGCTGACGATGCCCACCACCGCGCAGGCCATCGCGAGCAGGGCCAGCAGCCCCGCGATGAGCCGGCCGCGCAGCGTCCGGCCGGCCAGCCAGCGGGCCGTGCGCCCTGGCTGGCGTGGCTCGCCGGCCGGGGCTCACCGCCGCTCATCAGCCCGGCGGCTTGAGCACGTAGCCCACGCCGCGGACGGTGTGAATGAGCGGCTCCCGGTCGGCATCGATCTTCTTGCGCAGGTAGCTGATGTACAGCTCTACGACATGCGCCTGGCCGCCGAAGTCGTAGTTCCACACCCGGTCCAGGATCTGAGCCTTGGACAGCACCCGGCGCGGGTTGCGCATCAGGTAGCGCAGCAGCTCGAACTCGGTCGCGGTCAGGTCGATTTCGGCACCGCCCCGGCGTACCTCGCGCGCGTCCTCATCCATGGTCAGGTCGCCGACAACCAGTTCGGTGCCGCTGCGCGCCCGGGCGATGCCGGCCCGCCGCAGCAGGCCACGCAGCCTGGCCAGCACCTCTTCCAGGCTGAACGGCTTGGTGACATAGTCATCCCCGCCCGCGGTGATCCCGGCGACCCGGTCCTCGACCGCGTCGCGAGCGGTCAGGAACAGCACGCAGACCTGCGGCAGCGTGGTCCGCAGCCGGCGGAGCACCTCCAGGCCGTCGAAGTCGGGCAGCATAATGTCGAGCACTACGGCATCCGGCTTGAAATCGCGGGCTACCCGCACGGCCCCGGCACCGTCACTCGCGGTCTGGATCTCCCAGCCTTCGTAACGCAGCACGCTGGCCAGCAGCTCGGCCAAGCTGGGCTCGTCATCGACGACCAGCACCCGGATCGGCGTGCCGTCCGGTCTGCGCAGCCCGTGCCGGTCGGTGTGGCCGCCCGGCTGCGGGGCCTCTGCTGGGCTCATCATTCTTCCAGGATGTCGCGGCTAGTTACGCTTTTATTATGCGCTGTCTCTGAGTTTCCTCTGAAGCAGCAGGGCCAGCGCCGGACAGGCGGTGACGGCGCGCCTGGCCTGCCGGTGCAGGCCGGCGGGCACCGGCTGGCGGTCAACGACCGGGTATCCCCACTCATCTAGCGCGATCAGCTCGGGCAGCAGCTCGGCGCACAGGCCGTGGCCGCTGCAGGCGACCGGGTCGACCATCAGCTGCTGGCTCATCGCCGCCTCACCTCCAGTCCGACTCGTCGACGGGAGTGCCGCTGGGTAGCGGCAGGAACGGCGCGCGGCTGGTCGCAGTGCAGCGGCCAAGCTCGTGCGCGGTGATCTCGTCCCGGAACACCGTCAGCGCGCTACCTACGAACCTGACCGTGCCGTCGGGGTGATGGCAGGCGCCGCGTCCGGTGACCAGCCCGGCCCAGCGTTCCAGGTCGGCTCTGGTCTGCGGGCTGGTCCGCTGGCCGGGCCGCCCGGCCAGGTCGGCCAGGGCACCGGCGATGCGCGGCAGGCCGTTGAAGCACGGGCCGCACTGGCCGGCCGATTCGAGGGCCAGGTACCTGGCCACCCGCGCGGTCTCGGCCAGTCCGCACGACTTTGCGGGCAGCGCGATCAGCACCCCGGCACCGACGAACGCGCCGATCGGCTTCAGCGCCGCGTTGGTCAGCGGCAGCTGGGCGGCGTCGGCCGGCCGCAGCCAGGCGCCGTGGTAGCCACCGCACAAGACGGCCTGTACGCCGGCGCCGAGCGCGAGCACGCCTGCCAGCGGCTGGCCGATGGCTAGTTCGAGCACGCCGGAGCGACCATCGGCCTGCAGGACGCTGCACAGCATGCTGCCCGGCTCGGCCGTGGTGCCCAGGCCGCGGAACCAGGCCGCACCGTAGCGGCCGATCAGGGCCAGGTGCGCCAGCGTCTCGACGTTCTGCACCAGCGTGGGCCGCCCGGCCACGCCGCGCTCGAAAACCCGGGGCTGCTTGAAGGTCGGCCTGGCCAGGCCCCCGTTGATGTTGCTGGCCAGTGCCGACTCTTCGCCAGCGAGGAACCTCGGCGGCGCCTCGACCAGCTCGACGCCGACGCGGTCGAGGCGCGCGGCGGCCCGCTCGGCTAGTGCGGCGGTGAGCCGCTCGTGCAGCCCCTGGTGGCGGTGGAGATATAGCAAGGCGCGGTCGGCGCCGACCGCCTCGGCGGCCAGCTGCAGGCCGTCGAGGACCAGGTGCGGCGAGTTCCACAGCAGCGTCTTGTCCTTGTTGCTGGCTGGCTCGCCCTCCGCGCCGTTAGCGACCACGATGGACCGCCGCCGCTGGCTGGCCACGGCGGTCAGCTTGCGGTGCACGGGGAAAGCGGCACCGCCCCGGCCGGTGAGGCCGGCCGCCTCGACGCTGGCGATCAGCAGCCGCGGGCCACCGCGGTAGGGGAGGCCGCCGAACCTGCCCAAGTGCGCCGCCAGGGTCGGTGGGGTGCCAGGCTCGGGGGGTAGCAGCCGGGGCAGCCGGTCCTGGGCCTGGAATTCCGGCCGGGACGGCGTCGGATGCGATCCGGCCTGGTTCGATGCGGTCCAGTCCGGTCCCGCCGGGTGGCGGCCGGCCGGGCCTGGCCTGGCCGAGCGCGGCGGCAGGGTGATGTTGGCGGTCATGACCTTCCGGCCTTCGTCAGAGATTGCTGGGAATCGTCCAGGGTGCTGGCTGCGCGCTCGAAGCGGGGCCGCGCCGCGGCCGACCGCCAGATCCGCCACCCGACCGCGGCGATGACGGCCAGCGCGCAGCCGATGGCCAGCGTCCGCAAGCCCCCGCTCTGCAGGTCGGTGCTGCTGCCGATGCTGTGCGCGAAGGCCACCGGCCAGGCGGCGTAGGCGAGCCAGTGCAGGCTGCGCCAGGTCCGGCGGCCGATCCGGGCCCGGGCCAGGCTGGTGACGATCAGCACGATGATCAGGTCCAGCGAGACCGCACCCAGACCAAGCCAGAACGGCTGATAACCGGACGTAAACGGGATGACTGCGGCGGTGATGCGGATCGTCACGTATGGGTCGGCGATCGCCGTGATGACGTGTATCGCGACGAAGAGCACCGCCAGCAGTGAGACGCTCCGGTGCAAGCTGACCGCGCCGAACCTGGGCAGGCCAGGTAGCCGGCCCTGCCGGTTCACCACCAGGCCCAGGATCATGACCGCCGACAGCAGCAGCAGCGAGACGACGCCGGTGGCGCGGCTCGCGTACCACAGTGCCGTGGTCGAGGTGATGCCGTTCATGTCAGGTCCGCCCGTCTGGGATGGTGGCCCTGGTCTCCTGACGGCGGGTCGGCCGGCCAGCCGGCCACCGTGGTAGTGGCGCCGTCGGCGCTGACCAGCCGGGCCGGGAGGCGCTGGGCAGTCAGCCAGCCGATGGCGTCCCGGCCCTGGATGATCGCCGCCGTGCTGGCGGTGTTGGCCTCGACGCAGCTGAGCGCCGCTACCGAGACGGTGCGCCAGACCGGCGCAGCGGGCAGCCCGGTGCGCGGATCCAGGATGTGGTGGATGACGTCTCCGCCCCGCCGCCAGCGGCGGGCCGCCGTGCTCGAGGTGGCCAGGCCGCCGGCCCGGATGCTCACCACCGTGGCCGGCCCGGCGGGCGGGTCCTCGGGCCGCCCGGTGACGTCCTGAACCCGGATCCGCCAGCCGTCCGGTGGTGGCGGGCCCGCCACCGCGATGTCGCCGCCCATGCCGACCAGCACGCCGCAGCCCAGCCGCTCGGCCAGCCAGGCCGACCGGTCCGCGGCCCAGGCCTTGGCGGTGGCGCCCAGGTCAAGCTGCGTGTCGGCCGGCAGGCCGACCGTCCCGGCGCGGGCGTCGAGGCGGACGCGGTGCCACCCGGGCACCTGCCGCACGGTCAGCCGCAGTGGCGGCCCGTCCTGGCGCACGAGTGCGAAGTCACGGTCGTAACCGACCGCGGCCATCGCGGCGCCGACGGTCGGGTCGACGGTCCCGCGGGTCTGCCGGGCGGCCCGCAGCGCGACCGCGATGGCCTCGGCCAGCAGCGGGCTGATCGGCACGCCGTCGGCCCGGCCGGGCGCGGCCGTGTTCACCGCGACCAGCTCTGAGTCGTCCCGGAATCTGCTGCACGTCAGGTCGACCTCGGTGAGGTCAGCCCGGAGCAGCTGACATCCGTGCGCCAGCTGGTCCGGGTCGGTGACGACCAGCCTGACCTGGGTGCCAAGAGCCTGCCAGTCGGCGTGTGCTTCCAGCCCGCCGGCGCGGACGGCGCTGGCCGCCATCACGAGCCGCCCGACGTGGCATTGCTAGCGCCTGAACTCGAGGACGGGGCGGTAGCCGACGAGCCGCCCGAGGTGGAGCCCGAGCTGCTCGTGGAACCTGAGCTGGTGCCAGAGCCCGAACCGGTCGTCGCGGACTCCCCGGAGCTGGCCGCGCCTGACGAGGAGCTGTGGGCAGACGAGGTCCCGCCGGTGCTGGCCATCGAGTGCGTCCCGCCAGGGAGCTCGAATGCGACGACCCCGCCTGCCGTTACGCCCGCCAGGCCGATCGCGACCGTGACGGCACGCAGCCGCGACCTGGCCCGGTCACGGTCGGCCACCGCTCGGGCGACATCTCGCTGTCGGCTGGTCATCGAAGGCACCTCTCACTCGTCGTTGAGAAAGAGACTGCCTGCTGCTGCTCCGCCCTCGCTCTGGGCTACCTATGCGTCAGCTATGAGCGGGCCAGCCCCGCGGCCGGCCGCTAGAGCTCGACGCTGCCGTCGACGAAGCTGACCGTCGCGCCGCCGATCCAGATCTGGCCGGACGGATCACGCGACACGTGCACGCGGCCCAGCCGCCCCAGCGCCGTGCCCTGACTGGCCACATAAGGCTCGGTCACCCGGCCGGTGCGCAGCAGCCAGCTGGCCAGGGCCGCATTCAGGCTGCCCGTGACCGGATCCTCAGCGGTGCTGCCGTCCTTGGGCATGAACGCCCGGACCTCAATGGCCTGCGGCGAACCGGGCGGATAACAGCCTACGACGCCGAGGTCGACATCGACCGTCCCCGGGCGCAGCGCGAGCACCACCGCCGCGCTGGGCAGCAGGACCGCCAGCCACTCCGGGCCGTTGACGGCCCATTCAGCGGCCAGGATCTCGGCGCGATCGATCCGCAGGGCCGCGGCGGCCCGTGCCACCAGGGGCTCATCGACCGGGCCTGACCGCAGCAGCGGCGGTGCCGCGAACGCGAGCCCGTCGGCCGTGCGCCGCAACGCCACCAGGCCCGCCGGGCATTGCTGCACGATCACGTCGGCCTGGTGGGGCGTGCCGCCCGCCTGCAGCCAGGCATGGCAGGTACCGAGGGTCGGGTGGCCAGCGAACGGCAGTTCCGTGCTCGGCGTGAAGATCCGCACCTGGTAATCGGCGCCCGGCTCGCTGGGTGGTAGCACGAACGTGGTCTCAGAGAGATTCATCCAGTTGGCGAACTGCAGCATGGCGTCGGTGCCCAGGCCGCCGCCGTCGAGAACGACAGCCACCGGATTGCCGCGATAGGGCACCGGCGAGAAGACATCCACCTGACTGAAGGCACGCCGCATGCACCAGAGTTTGCCAGAACCTACGCTCCGGTCGGCGGTCCGCCTGCGGGGGTTAGGGCCCGCCACCTCCGGCCGCGCAGGCCGCCACCGCCCGGCCGCCGACGGCTCCGAAACTGTCAGCACCGTCCCCTAGCCTGATCAGGAACTCCCTGAAGCGCGCCCCGGTGCCCGCACCCCGGTTCCGACTGGAAAGGCCCGCAGCCATCGCGACGTTCGTGCTGATTCATGGCGCCGGTGACGCCGGCTGGTACTGGCACCTGACCGAGGCGGAGCTGCGGGCCCGGGGGCACCATACGATCGCGCCGGACCTGCCGTGCGACAACGACACGGCGAGCCTGGATGATTACGCGGGCACCGTGGCCGACGCGGCCGACGGCCGCCCGGATCTGGTGATCGTGGGACAGTCCTACGGCGCGTTCACCGCCACCTTGGCGGCCAGCCAGCTCCCGGCCCAGCTGCTCGTGCTGCTCGCCGGGATGATCCCGATCCCCGGAGAGAGCCCGGGCCAGTGGTGGAGCAACACCGGCTACCGGCAGGCCGCCGAGGAGCAGGCCAGGCTGGACGGCGGCAAGACCGGCCATGACGACCCGCTCGTCAGCTTCTACAACGGAATACCGCGTCCGCTGGCCAAGGAGGCTCTGCGTCGGGCGGGCGCGGGGAATCCTCGGCGGTCTGGGACACGCCCTGGCCGCTGGATGCGTGGCCGGATGTGCCCACCAAGTTCATCCTCTGCCAGGACGACCAGTTCTTCCCCGCCGCCTTCATGCGGCGGCTGGCACAAGAGCGCCTGGGCGCCGTCCCGGACGAGGTACCCGGCTGTCACTGCGCCGCACTCAGCCACCCCGGGGAACTAAGCGATCTTCTCGTGAGCTACCTCGACCGACCGGCGTCCGCCGGCGGCCCATGACCGCTGCACGACACGCCACCCTCCTACCAGCGACCCAACTGGAAGCTTCAGGTGCCAGCCAGGAAGTCAATTACCTCGCTGCCCATACTTCCGGGGTTACGAGATCGGCAGGCCAGCCGGACGGCGTGTTTCCCCTACGTCGCTCTGACTACGGTGCCAGACTTTCTGTGACGCTCTGTGCTCGGCACTCGCTGTGGGTGCCCGCATGCGCAACGGCTAGGGCGTCGGAATGACCCGGCCGGCGACAGGGGAGTGATGGGCGTCATCGCGGAGCGCGTTGGTGCTGCTGGCGAATACGAGGAGGTCGAGATCCCTGGGATGCCTGACACCGTCGGCGGCCCGGCTGGGACCGTGCTCAGGCGCCCGTCGCCGCGGCCGAGTAGGCGTGCGGTCCTGCACGTGCATAGTTCGGGCGACTCCGGCGTGCCCGAGGATTTGGCGCGCTGGTACACCGAGCGGGGATTTCACTTCTATGTCACCAGCCTGACCGCGCCGGGCCGCGGGCGATGGTGGGCCCGCCTTAGGCGCCGCGCCGTCCTGCGGGCTAGGTTCGGCAGGCTCGATGCTGCCTGCAGGCACCTGCGGGAATCGGATGGCATCGACTCGGTGGTGATCAGCGCGGGCTCGGCGGATGCGCTCTCGGTCGCGCTATGGTGCGACGCGCGGCGCGACGCGGAGCCAGTGGGAGCCGTGGTCCTGTCCAGTCCGGTGTTCGGCCGCAGGCTGCAACGTGGCCTGCGGATCGGCTGCCCGGTGCTGGTGATGTGCCCGGCGAACGGACCGGATACGCCGCGCGCGACGCGCAGGCGCGGCCGGTTCCGGCGGTCTCCCGCAGCAGAGCCGAAGGCGCTTGGCCCGCACGTGACCTGGTTGTGGTTGCCAGGCGGGCTGGACAGCCCCGAGCAGGCCTTAGACGCCGACCGCAGGCTGCTGTTCGATGAGATGGGCCGCTGGCTTGGCACCTACATGTATGGACAGGTCCGCGATCAGCTCCTGTGATCCGGCGTTAGGGCGTGTCTCGTAAATCATGTAAGGCTCGAGTGGCCAGATTCTGCACCTGCCCGGCCAGGAGATCTGCCGGGCATGCGCTTTAGATGGGGTGGGTGTCGGGGGTGGCCCATTAGGTGCGGCCGGTGGGGGTGGTCCAGTGGAAGGTGCCGGGGGCGGGCTGGGTGACGTGCCAGCCGGGGTGGTGTTTGAGGAGGTGGTCGTGGCGGCAGAAGCCGTCGTGCAAGCGTTAATGGCACAGGTGCGGCAGACTAGCGGAACGGATTGATGACCCGGATTCCGGCGTAGTCCTGGCCGTCGCCCAGATCTTCGGACAGGATTTCTGCGCAGCCCATCGCGCGGGATGCCTCGATGATCGCAGAGTCCCAGTACGAGAGTTGGAACCGCTGACGCGTGGCCAGGGTCGCCATCAGGATCGCGCTCGTAACGTCCTGGACGGGGAATCGGCGGAATGACTCGATGAGCCGGACGGCCTGCTGGTGGGTGATGGGGTCGAGTCGGCTGGCGCGAGTTGCCTGCACGTAGAACTCCTGCAGCACCTGAACCGACAGTGTCAGGTCACGGTCGGCCAGGATGTCGTTGGCGCGCTTGGCCTTTTCCTGCTCCGGGGGGTCACGTGAGATCGCGTAGAGCAGGACGTTGGTGTCAATGAACCGCACGGTCGTGGACCTCGTCGCGGCCAAGCCGGTCGGCCGCGCGGAACTGGCCGATCTCGGCCTGCATCTCGTGCTGCAGCGCCTCCAGGCCGCATAGCCCCGCATCGGTGATGCGGGCGACCCGGCCATCGTCGCTCCACGCTCAGTGAAACCGTGCCAGCGACTGATCTGAGCATGTCGGCATAGTCCGCCAAGGTCGCAGCGGCAGGTCGGGCCGCCGTCGGCGTAGGGGGTGGGGTGGTCGAGGTCGGTGCGGGTGGCGGGCTGGCGGCGGGGCGGGAACCGGCAGGTGAGGTCGCGGGCGGTGATGTATTCGTGGAGGCGGGGCGGGGCCGGTAGCAGGGGTGGCGGTGCCATGGAGGGCGCGGCCGAGGATCCCGCCGGTGCCCTGAGCCGGGGCGATGGTGGCGAGGTTGATCCGCCAGTCGGTGCCGGGGCTGGTGGCGGCGGCGTGGGCGGCGAGCTGACAGGCCTGGGCGGGCGAGCCGGCTTAGGTGGCCGGGCTGGCGGGATAGCCCGGCGAGGGTGGTCCAGGGCAGGGTGAGGTCCAGCAGCCCGGGCGGTGGCCGCCCGCCCAGGCTGGCCGGCCCAGCCTGGGGGTCCAGGTGAACCTAGCCGCTGGTGACGTTGACCGAGACACTCGGGTAGCCGGTGGCCCCGTTGGGTTCCGGGGGAGCTTGCTGCGCAGTCTGCGTGTACCCGGTCTTGTCCGTGGCCCGGGCTTCGATCAGATGGTTACCCGGCGCGGCATCCCAGTCCCACACCCACTGCCGCCAGGTGTCGATATCGGGGACCGCCGCCAGCCGCGCCTGCTGCCACTGGCCGCGGTCCACCCGGACCTCGACGGCCTCGATTCCCTTGTGCTGAGCCCACGCCACGCCAGCGACAGAGGTCCGCCCGGCCCGGATCGAGTTCTGCCCGTTCGGCACGTCGATGCGGGACTCGGTCTTGATCGGCGCCTGCTGGTCCCAGCCCCGCTGCGCCCAGTAGGCGCTGTTCGCGGCGAAGGTGGTGACCTCGATGTCGGTGATCCACTTGCAGGCCGAAACATAGCCATACAGGCCGGGGATGACCATCCGGACCGGGAAGCCGTGCTCGACAGGCAGGACCGACCCGTTCATGGCCACGGCCAGCATGGCGTCCCGGCCGTCGATGGCGGTCAGCAGCGGAGCCCCCGAGGTGAAGCCATCGGCAGAGGTGCACAGCAGCTGGTCGGCGCCGGCCCGGACGCCTGCCTCGCGGAGCAGGCTGGCCAGGCTCGCCCCCAGCCACAGCGCGTTGCCGATGTAGGGCCCGGCCACCGGGTTGGAAACGCAGGTCAGGGTGATGTAGTCCGCGGTGAGCGGCCGGCGGATCAACTGGTCGAAGGTGAGGCTGATCTCGCGGCTGACCATTCCATGGATGCGCAGCTGCCAGCTGGCGGGGGCGACCTCGGGCAGCACGATCGCGGTGTCGACCCGGTAGAAGGCGCCATTCGGGGTGATGAACGGGCTCAGCCCGGGGATGTTCAGGTCGGCGCCGGCTGGCAGCGGCGGTGCCGGGACGGCCGCCGGGGGAATCCGCAGTGACTGCTGCGCCTGGGTGACGTTGGTCCGCTCCGACAGCAGCCGGCCGCCGAGTCCGGTAACGGCCGCGGTGCCGGCCGCGGCGACGCTGAGGACCATGAACCGCCTGCGCTCCGGTCCGGCCAGCGCGGAAGACTGACCGGCCCGGACGGCCGCGTCCGGCGCTGGCTGGGAGGGCGGCCGGGCATCTGACGGCCGGGCATCTGACGGCTGTCCATCTGACGGCCGTGCATCCGACGGCCGTGCGCCTGATGAGCGCTGGGCCCCCGGCGGCCGCGCTCCCGGGGACTGGGCGCCCGCGGGCTGGGCGCCTGCGGGCTGGGCTGCGCGCAGCAGCAGGACAAGTGCGCCCGCCCCCGCGCCTGCGCCGATCAGCGTGGGCAGCACCGCGGCGGCCGAAGCGTGCGGCCGAGTGACGGCCGCGAGAATTCCGATCACCGCGAAGATCACCAGGCCCGCCAGGCCGAACTCGAGCCGGCGCATGGCCTCGACACCGATGAGCGCGGCAAAAAGGGCCAGCACGACCAGAACGCCGCAGAGCAGGACGAGCTTGTCATTGGCGCCGAAGGCACTGATGGCAAAGTTCTTCAGGCCAGGCGGGGTCAGGCCGACCGCGACCTCTTGCACCGCGACCACCGGGGAGCTGTTGGCTCCGACGATCCCCGCTACTAGCTGAGCGACCCCGATCGCTACTGCGGCAGTCAGCAGGCCGATAACGGCACCGAGCCCGGTGCGGCGGTTGTCAGTATCGATGACCACGATGTTAATTCGGCGCCGAACCGGCCGCGGATTGGTTATCGCGAATACTGGCTCAGCCGGCCAAGCCAGACTCCGGCCGGCGACGAATCTACATTGTGGGCATGAAGGGAAGCCAGGGATTGCCGGGCCAGCCGGGCCGCGAGGCCCACGGCCGGCCTGCGCCAGCCCACCGACCGGGGCCAGCCTGACCACGAGGCGGATCTGGGCGTGCTGCTCGCCCGGGTGGCCCGCGGCGATCAGGCCGCCTTCCAGGGCGTCTATGACGGGGCGGCCGGGCACATCCTGGGCATTGTCCGGGCGGTCGTGCGTGACCCCGCACAGTCCGAAGAGGTCGCCCAGGAGGTGCTGCTAGAGCTGTGGCGAACCGCATCGCGGTTCGATCCCGGGCTGGGCAGCCCGCTGGCCTGGGTGACGACGCTCGCGCACCGGCGCGCCGTGGACCGGGTCAGGTCAGAGCAGAAAGCCGCGCAGCGAGAACTCCGCGCGGCGGCGCCCGCGATCGCCTACGACGAGGTGACCGAGACCGTCGAGGCCCAGCTTGACCGGGAGCGGGTCAGGCGCTGCCTGGGCTCCCTCACCGAGCTGCAACGTGAGTCGGTCACCCTGGCCTACTACGACGGCTACACCTACCGGGAGGTCGCCGCGCTGCTTGGCGTGGCGGTCGGCACGGTGAAGACGCGAATGCGTGACGGGCTGATCAGGCTGCGCGATTGCCTGGGGGTGGAATGATGGGCCTGCGCCGGACTGACCCGCACACCCTGGCGGGCGCGTACGCGATGGACTCGGTGACGCCGGCCGACCGGGCCGCATTCGAGCGGCATCTCGAGGATTGCGAGCCGTGCCGCCAGGAAATCCGCAGTCTCCGCGAGGCCACGGCGAGGCTGGCCGGCGCCGTGGCGGTTCAGCCGCCGCCGGGGATGCGGGATGCGGCGCTGGCGGCGGCGGCCAGCACCAGGCAGTTGCCGCCGATCGTGCCCGCGGAGTCCGGGCCATGGCAGTCCCGGGCGGCCGGGCGCAGGCGCTGGCTGCCGCGGCTGGCGCTGGGGCTGGCGGCCGTGATGGCGGCCGTCGCGATCGTGCTCGCGATCGCGGTGAACGGGACTCAGCACCGGCTTGACCAGGCACAGCTGCACTCCAGGGCGATCGCGACGGTATTGAACGCCGCCGACGCGACGATACTGACCGCCAAGATCAGCACGGGCGGCACCGCGACCGTCGTGATGTCACACCGGGACCGGGCCCTGGTCTTCACGGCGGCCGGCCTGCAGTCGCTTCCGGCCGCCGAGAGCTACGAGCTGTGGCTGCTCGGCCCCGCCGGCGACCGGCCTGCCGGGATGGTGCCAGGTGGCCGGCCGGGGGCGGTCGGCCCGATGGTGGTTTCCGGGCTGGCCTCGGGGGACCGGGTGGGCCTGACCGTCGAACCCGCCAGTGGCTCGCCCCGGCCAACGTCGGCCCCGGTCCTGCTGCTCTACCTGGGGGCCAGGCGCCGGCTGAGCCACCGTCAGCTGCCGAACGTCCACCGGGTGGGCGAGCCGGTGAAGTCGCCGTGCCGCATGCTGATGACCTTGGCCGGCTGCACGGCGATCGTGGCGTTCACGGCCGGATCGAGGAAGCCGATCTCAAGGTCACTGCGGTACTTCTCGTTGAGCAGGTCCAGGACCCGCCGGATGCTCGGGGCATCGGTCACGATGCGGGCGGTGCCCTCGAGAATGACCGGGTCGCCCGCGTCCTCGGTGGTGACCACGCAGCGCGGGTCGGCCCGCAGGTTCCGTGCCTTGCGCGACTGCACCGCGCTGGTGAACCACAGCGCGCTGTCGTCCCAGGTGCCCCAGACCGGCATCGCATGCGGCCGGCCGTCCGGCCAGGCGCTGACCACCCAGTAATTGCGGGCGCTGGCCAGCCGCTCGGCCGCCCACGACCAGGGCAGCAGCCCGCTGCCCTGATCCTCGTCCAGGATGTGATAGCCGGGCATATATGGCCTGCTCACCCGGGGAAGCTCCATAGCGCCAGGTTTATCGCAGGCGACCTGGCGCGGCAGCCCGTTTTCCCGATCCGGCCAGCCCGGGCGGCCTGCCTGTCCGGTGCTGGCGACAGCGCGCCAGCGGCAGGCTAACGTGGGGAGCCGTGAAAGCATCTCCCGAGGCGCAGCTGCGGCTGCTTGAGCTCGCCGACCTGGACGCTGAGCTCGGTCGGCTCGCTGCCCGCCGCCGCGGCCTGCCTGAGCATGCCGAGCTGGAGCAACTGGACCAGCGGGACGGGCAACTGCGCGACAGCATGGCCGGACTGGACGCCCAGGAGGGCGACCTGAAACGGGCCCAGGCCAAGGCGGAAGCCGACGTCGACCAGGTCAGATCGCGGGTGGACCGGGACCGGAAGCGGCTGGACACCGGCCAGGTCTCCAATCCCCGTGAGCTAGAGAATCTGCAGTCCGAGATAGTCTCGCTGACCCGCAGGCAGTCCGATCTCGAGGAGATCGTGCTGGAGCTGATGGAGCGCATGGAGACCGCGCAGCACAGCAATCAGGCCGCGGCCGCCGAGCGGGCGGAGATCGCGACCAGGCGGCAGGACGCCCTGGCCCGCCGCGACGTGGCGCTGGGCGAGCTGGCCGAGCTGTCAGGCAAGGCCGAGGACCGGCGCACGGCGGTGGCGGCCGGCATCCCGGCCGACCTGATCAAGCTGTACGAGCAGTTGCGCGCCCAGCACGGCGTCGGCGCGGCCGCCTTGCGGCGGGGTCAATGCCAGGGCTGCCATCTCTCGCTCAACACCGTCGACCTCAATACCATCAGGGCCGCCCCGCCCGACGAGGTGCTGCGCTGCGAGGAATGCCGCAGGATCCTGGTCCGGACCGCCGAGTCCGGGCTGTGAGCCGCAGGCTGATCGTCGAAGCCGACGGCGGTTCACGCGGTAACCCCGGGCCGGCTGGCTACGGCGCACTGGTGCGGGACGCTGATACCGGCGAGGTCCTCGCCGAGGTCTGCGACAGCTTGGGCACCACCACCAACAACGTGGCCGAGTACTCAGGCCTGGTGGCCGGCCTGCGTACCGCTGCCCAGCTGGAGCCGGGAGCCGACGTCGAGGTCCGGATGGACTCCAAGCTGGTGGTGGAGCAGATGTCCGGTCGCTGGCAGATCAAGCATGACAACCTGCGGGCCCTGGCCAAGTCCGGGCGCGACGCGATGGCGCAGCTGGGCCGGGTGTCCTACGTCTGGGTGCCGCGGGCCCGCAACGCGCACGCCGACCGGCTGGCCAACAAGGCCATGGACGCCGCTGAGCACGGCTCGGCCGCCGAGGAGGACGACCAGCGGGGCGACATCCGTTCCGGCTCGATCTTCACGGGCCCGCCGCAGGCCGGGCAGGCCCGGTCGGCGGCATCCGCCCCGGGCTGGCTTTCGGACCGCGGCAAGACGACGACCACCCTGCTGTTGCGGCACGGCGAGACGGCGTTGTCGGTGGAACGGCGGTTCGCCGGGCGCGGCGACGCGCCACTGACCGAGACCGGCCGCCGCCAGGCTGGCGCCGCCGCGGCCCGGCTGGCGGCCCGCGGCGGCATCGACATGATCGTGACGTCCCCGCTGCAGCGGGCCAGGCGGACCGCGGAGGCAGTGGCCGAAGCTACCGGCGCGGCCGTGACCGTCGACGACGGCCTGGTCGAGACGGACTTCGGCGACTGGGAGGGGCTGACCTTCGCAGAGGCCGCCGCGCGCTGGCCGGAGGAGACCTCAGCCTGGCTGAACAGCACCGAGGTGGCGCCGCCGGGCGGCGAGAGCCTGGCTACGGTCGCGCGGCGGGTGCTCGGCGCGCTCGACCGGCTGCTCGCGGCCCAGGGGCCCGGCACGCTGCTGCTGGTCAGCCACGTTACGCCGATCAAGACGCTGGCCTGCCGGGCGATGCTGGCGCCGCCCGCGACCATGTTCCGCATTCATCTCGATGTCGGCTCGCTGTGCGAGATCCAGTGGTTTGCCGACGGCCCGGCGCTGGTGCGCAGCCTGAATGACACCGCGCACCTTGGCGCAGCTGCCCGCTGAGGCACTATCGTGGCTGCAGCGGCGGGCGAGCAGGCCGGGCGGCCGCGGCGGTTCTGGTTCGCCAGGAGCGTCGAGGAAGGTCCGGGCTCCGTAGGGCAGGGTGGTCGGTAACGCCGACCCGGGGTGACCCGCGGGATAGTGCCACAGAAAACAGACCGCCTCCGGAGCGATCCTGAGGTAAGGGTGAAACGGCGGTGTAAGAGACCACCAGCGCCCGGAGCGATCCGGGCGGCTCGGTAAACCCCACCCGGAGCAAGGTCAAAAGGGTGCCGCGTCTTCCGGGACGCGGGACCTGCGCGAGCGATTGAGGGCGGCCCGCCCGATGCTCGCGGGTAGACCGCACGAGGCTGCCGGCAACGGCAGTCCCAGATGGATGGCCGCCGGCCCGCGTTCGCGCGGGTGCACAGAACCCGGCCTACAGGCCAGCTCGCCCGCCGCCCGCACTCTGACCTGCATCTTTGTAGTCACGATTGCTCCAGTTCCGGTCCGGTAGCCGGGCAGCGGACGCCAAGAGGTCGCGTACCATTTCGTGCGGCTGTACCGGCGCCGGGCGGAGATACCTGACAGAGTGAACCGATGCTGAATCAGGTGGCCGACGGCGTCTGGGTCCGGCAGAGCGCGTGGGTCTTGAGCAATGCCATCGCGGTGCGCGGGGAGGATGGCTTGATCCTGGTCGATCCCGGCATCGATGGTTCCGATCTGAACCAGCTCGCCGATGACCTGGACCGGCTTGGCATTCCGGTGGTCGCCGGGTTCTCCACCCATCCCCACTGGGACCACCTGCTCTGGTATCCCCGGTTCGGCGACGTGCCGCGCTACGCCACCCCGGCCGGCGCCTACGCTGCCAGTGCAGCCCGAGAGCGGGGGCAGCGGATGGCGGCGGAGAGCGCGTCGGGCATCCCTCTCGAGCTGCTCGGGCTCGTCACTCCGCTGCCCGCGGACGGCGGACCCGTGCCGGGCGAGATCGTCGAGCATCAGGCGCACGCCATCGGCCACGCCGCGGTCCTCCTCGCGGACCGTGGCGTCCTGCTGGCCGGCGACATGCTCTCCGATGTGGTGATCCCGCTCCTCGACCCGCGCCGCCCCGATCAGGTGGGCGAGTACGAGACGGCACTCGACCGGCTGGGTGAGGCCGCCAGGCACGTGGATGTCCTGGTCCCCGGCCACGGCGCCGTTGCCGAGGGTCCCGAGGTGGCGGCCCGCCTCGCCGCCGATCATGCCTACATCGACGCGCTGCGGCGAGGAGAGGAACCGGTCGACGCGCGCGTCTGGGGCCGGATGTGACCTACGGTTGGTCAGCACGCCTGCCCAGTTCGCTGCGGCTCAGGGCAGTTTCCACTGCTGGTTACGGCTGTTCGTGGAACTGCGGGACGGCGAGCGCCTCGATGCCACCTTGCGGGAAGAGCTGAGCACGCTGTTGCGAAGTCGCCTGTCTCCCCGCCACGTGCCAGACGCCATCGTCGCGCTGCCGTCCATTCCCACCACGGTCACCGGCAAGAAGCTGGAGGTGCCGGTGAAGCGCTATCTGCAAGGCGATTCACTCGAGCAGGTGGCGGACGCCGGCGCCCTGCTCCGCCCGCAGGCCATGCGCGATATGGCGGCGGCGGTGGTGCCGTTCCTGGACTCCCCGGCGGGGTGACGGCCGGCCGACCGGGGCGCCAGCGGGCCGGCTGCTGCGCTCAGCTGCCGCTGCCGGGCCGGTCCGGCAGGCCGATTCCCTCGGCGTGGGCGATCGCGGCGGCCTCGGTGCGGCTGGCCGCCCGGAGCTTGGCCAGGATGTTCGACACGTGCACGCTGGCCGTCTTGGGCGTGATGAACAGCGCGCCGGCGATCTCCTTGTTACTGCGGCCGGCCGCCAGCAGGCGCAGGACCTCGATTTCACGGGCGGTCAGGTGGCGTAGCGGGCCGGCCGGGCCGGGGCCGGCCGCCTGGTCGTGACCCAGCCTGGACCTGCGTCCCAGGCTGGTCAGGGCCTCCTGGAGCGGGCGTGCCCGGAGCCGCCCGGCTTCCTCGAGGGCCTGGCGCCACTGGGACTGGGCCTGTTCGCGGTCGCCCGCGGCCACTAGTGCCTCGGCCAGCCGCCAGCGAGTCAGCGCGGTTTCGTAACGGAAAGCCGGGGTGAACTCGGCCAGCACGGCCTGCCACGCGCCGGGGTCAGCCTGGCCCTGCACGCGCGTCCACTCGGCCTGCGCCCTGGCCAGCCAGCCGCGCCCGGCCACGCCCAGCGTCCAGTCCGGGCCGCTGCGCGACGCCGCGCCGTCCCTGGCCACGGCGAGCAGGCGACGGGCCGCAGCCACCGCCGCCGCCTCGCCCTGGGCATCCCCGCTCAGCCTGGCCCGCCTGGCGCGGTCAGCTTCGGCCGCCAGCCCGATCGCGCCCATCCGGATGAGCTGCGGCGCGTGCGTGCCCTGGTAGCTGCTGCGCGCGCCGATCGCGGCCCGGATCTCGGCGGCCGCGGTGTCGGCGTCACCCTGCCACAGCGCGTGCTCGGCGGCCAGGCTGCGGCCGAGATACTCGCTGAGCGGGTCAGCCGCCCAGCTCTGCTCCAGCCAGGCCAGCCGCTCGGCCACCATGTCATGACCCCGGGCCACGTCGATGTACAGCGCGGCCACGGACAGCAACGCCTCCCTGGCGGTCGTGACGCGGACCGCGAAGCCGTCGGCCAGGTCGGCCGCGTGATCCCAGTCGCCGTCGGCGAAATGCGTGAGGAAGTGCATGAACTGCAGGTCCAGGGCGTAGGGCAGGCGGCTGAGGCCAGCCTGCACGGCCCGGTCCAGGCCCTCGTGCGCGGTCGCGGCCGCATCGGCCAGGTCACCGCGTTCGAGGTGCATCCGGGCCTTCTGGAAGGCGGCACTCAGGTAGGGGCCGAGCCGGCCGCCCGCCGCCAGCCGGTAGGCCTTGCTGAACAGCTCGGTCGCCGCGGCCGGGCGCCCGGCGCGATCGTCGAGCTGGCCGAGGGTCACCAGGGCGTCGGCCTCGACGGCCGGGATGGCGGCGGCCCGGGCGGCCTGGATGGCCCGCTGCGCCCAGTCCCGCGCGGGCGCCAGGTCGCCCGCATGCAGCAGGGTGAGCGCATAGGTGGCCATGGCACGCGGACGCTCCTCGCCTGGCGCATCAGCGGGGCGGGCCGCTACTGCCGAGCGGGCCGCCGCGACGGCCGCAGCCACATCACCGATCTCGAGCTGCAGGAAGGCGAGCCGTTCGCCGGCCCGGCTGGCCAGCACCTGATCGGCGCTGGCCAGCCCGGACCCGAGCAGCCTGGTCAGCTCCTGCACGCTGCGGCCGGTGTCGCCGCTGGCCGCGGCACAGATCGCGGAGTCGAAGGCCAGCCAGCCCCGCTGCAGGCCGGCCAGCCGCTCCGGTTCGCGCACCCGATCCCAGAGCTCCACCGCCTGACTGAAGTGCCGATGCGCTTCGGCCTTGGCGGCCAGCCGGTCGGCTTCCCGTCCGGCCAGGACCGACGCCTCGAACGCGCCCGGGATGTCATGGCTGGCCAGGCAGTGATGGGCCAGCGCGGCGGCGGTTCCTGGGACCAGCGCCAGCCGCTGCTCGTCGGCCAGCAGCCCGGCCAGCCTGGCGTGCAGCCGGGTCCGCTCGCCGGGCAGCAGGTCGGCGTAGATCGCCTCGCGCAGCAGCGCGTGCCTGAACGCATAGCCCCCGGCGCCGTCGGGCACCAGCAGCTGGCTGGCTACCGCCTCGCGGACCGCCGCGTCGTACTGCCCGGGGTCCTGCCCGCTGGCCGTCATGACCAGCTCGTCATCGACCCGGCGGCCGGCTGACCGCGGCGGCCCGGAGGATCTGCTGGGCCACCGGCGACAGCCGGTGCACCCGGTCGAGCATCAGGTCCGCGAGGCCAGTGGGCAGCTCATTGCTGACCGCCTCGGCGGCTAGCAGTTCCTCGGCATAGTAGGTATTGCCCTCGGCGCGCCTGATGATGGCCGCCAGCGCCGCCGGCCCGGGCGGCTGCTCGGCCACGGCGAGCAGGTGCTCGGCCATGGCCGCCGGGTCCAGCGGCCCGAGCTCGACAAGTGTCACGCTCGGCAGCCGCAGCAGCTCGGCCGTGACGGCGCGCAGCGGGTGCCCGCGGTGCACGTCGTCGCTGCGGTAGGTGGCGACCAGCGCCACCCGTTCGCGATGCAGCACCCGGCTCAGAAAGGTGAGCAGGTCCCTGGTCGACCGGTCAGCCCAGTGCATGTCCTCCAGGACCAGCAGCACGGGTGCCCGGGCGGCCAGCTCAGCCAGCATTCCGAGCACGGCGCCGAACAGCCGCTGCTGGGCGAGGTCGGGCGCCCCGGCGCGGCCGGCTCCGTTCCGGTCCGGGAGCAGGCCGTGCAGCACCGGTCTGGCCGCCAGCGCCTCCTGCAATGGCGCCGCGCCAGCCTGGCTCGGCACGGCATTGCGCAGCGCGTCGGCCAGCGGCAGGTAGGGCATGCTATCGCCGAGCTCGGCGCAGTGACCGGACAGCACCAGGAAGCCGCGCGCGATGGCGAGCCTGTTCAGCTCGGTGACCAGGCGGCTCTTGCCCACGCCGGCCTCCCCGCTGACCAGCGCGACACCCGGCTGAGCCGCTGCCGCGCGGTCGAGCAGGGCGGTCAGGCGGCGGATCTCGGCCGACCTGCCAACCAGATCGGCGGCCAGGGGATGCAGCATCAGTTGATTATCCGTCCCTGCTGGATGGGCCGCGGGCCCCGCTCCCAGGGCTCAGGAAGCTCCGGCGAGGGCTACCCGCCCCGCGTGATGGCAGCGGCTTCCTCGGGGCTCAGCTCGATGGCCGCGGCGGCCACGTTGGTCTCGACGTGCTCAGGCGATCCGGTGCCCGGGATGGGCAGGATCTGCGGGGATCTGGCCAGCAGCCAGGCCAGCACGATCTGCCGCGGGCTGGCGCCGTGCCGGTTGGCCGCCTGCAGCACGGCCGGGTTACCGTCCGCTTGCTGGATCGGCGCCCAGGGCAGGAACGCGATCTGCTCCAGCTCGCACGCCTCGATCATCGACTCCCACTTGCGGTCGGCCGCGTTGTACCTGTTCTGCACGGAAGCGACCGAGGTCAGCTGCTGGGCTTCCCGCAACTGGGCCTCGGACACGTTGGAGACCCCGATGTGCCTGATCTTGCCCTCGGCTTTGAGCTGCACCAGCATCCCCAGTGATTCGGCCAGCGGCACGCGCGGGTCGGGCCGGTGCAACTGGTAGAGCGGAATCTGATCCAGCCGCAGCCGCCGCAGGCTGCCGTCACAGGCCGAGCGCAGCTGCTCGGGCCTGCCATCGGCATCCCACCGGCCCGGGCCCGGCCGGACCAGGCCGCCCTTGGTCGCGATGACCAGATCGTCCGGATACGGGTACAGGGCCTCGGCGATCAGCCGTTCGCTGACGTCCGGGCCGTAGGAGTCAGCGGTGTCGATGAAGTTGATGCCGAGTTCCACCGCCCGCCGCAGCGTCGCCCTGGCCTGGCCCAGATCGGGCGGCTCACCCCAGATGCCGTCACCGGTGATCCGCATCGCGCCGAAGCCCATCCGCCGCACCACCAGGTCGCCGCCGATTTCGATGGTGCCCGCGGCTGCCGCGCTGGCCGTACTGCTCATGGCTAGCCTCCAGAGGTCTGCCCGACCTAGTCTCGCAGCCGGGTTCGGATGGTCGGCCGGCGAGGGTCGTTGGTCTCTAGCCTGCTTCGCTGCCACCCCCGATCATGATGGGAGAGGCGACGGGCGCTGGCCGGCTCCAGGCCGGCGGCCAGGCCCCTGTTCGGCAGCTGCTTGCTGAAGCCGAAAGGTGTGAACGATGACGGACTCGGCGGATCGGGCCATAGCGATCGTGGGGGTAGGCGCGATCTTGCCCGATGCCCCCGATGTCAGCGCGTTCTGGGCCAATCTGATCGCGGGTCGTTCCTCGATCACCGAGGTGCCAGCCGAACGCTGGGATCCGGAGCTGTACTACGACGCTGATCCGAAGGCACCGGACAAGACGTACTCGAAGATCGGCGGCTGGGTGCGGGACTGGGACTGGTCGCCGCTGGCCTGGCGGCTGCCCATCCCGCCCCGCACAGACGAGGCCATCGATGATGCCCAGAAATGGGCGGTGGCCTGCACGCGCGCCGCGCTGCTTGACTACGGATGGCCGGGCCTGCCGATCGATCAGGACCGCACCGCGGTGATCCTGGGCAACGCCATGGGCGGGGGCGAGAAGCACTACCAGACCGCCCGGCGCGTCGCGTTCCCCGAGACGGTCCGCGACCTGGCCGGGGCGCCGTCGTTCCGGGCGCTGCCGGCCGAGGTCCAGGCGGCGGTCATCGCCGAGTTACACGATCGCATGGACGAATACCTTCCCGAGATCACCGAGGACACCATGCCGGGTGAGCTGGGCAACTGCGTCGCCGGCCGGGTGGCGAACCTGTTCGGCCTGCGCGGTCCGAATTTCGTCGTGGATGCTGCCTGTGCCTCCACGCTGGCCGCGTTCGCCGCCGCCGCCGGGGGACTGGTCAGGCACACGTTCGATACGGCGGTGTGCGGCGGCGTGGACCGCAACATGGGTGCGTGGATGTTCGTGAAACTGTCCCGGATGGGGGCCCTGTCAGCCACCGGGAGCCGTCCGTTCGACGCGGCCGCCGACGGGTTCGTGATGGGCGAAGGAGCTGCGTTGTTCGTGCTCAAACGGCTCCAGGACGCCGAGCGGGCCGGCGACAGGATCTACGCCGTGATCCGCGGGATCGGTGCCGCCAGCGACGGCCGCGGCAAGGCGATCGCCGCCCCCAACCCGGCGGGTCAGCAGCTCGCCATGGAGCGCGCCTGGCGCGACTCGGGGCTGTCCCCGGCCAGTTGCTCGATGGTCGAAGCGCACGGCACCTCGACCCCCGTCGGGGACGCGACCGAGGTCGCCAGCCTCACCGGGGCATTCGCCAGCGCGGGCCTGCCCGCCGGCTCGGTCGCGCTGGGCTCGGTCAAATCCAACCTCGGGCACCTCAGGCCGGCGGCGGGCGCGGCCGGCTTGCTCAAGGCGGCACTGGCCCTGCACGAGAAGCTGATCCCGGCCAGCCTCGGCTTCGAGCACCCAAGCCCGCACATTGACTGGGCGGCGTCGCCGTTGCGGGTCAACACTCAGACGCGGCCCTGGGACACCCGCAACGGCCGGGCGCGGTGCGCGGCGGTCAGCGCGTTCGGCTTCGGCGGCACCAACTTCCACATCGTGCTCGAGGAATACGCGCCAGGCCGTGGCTAAGCTGACAGCCCGCCGCGCTGGAGGGTAGAACTAGGGCACGGGACCAGAGGAGAGGCGATGTTCCAGGCTGGCGATATCCGGGAGTGGCGCGGGCAGCAGGTGGTCGACAGCGATGACAACAAGATAGGGACACTGGAGTCGGTTTATGTCGATACCGGGACCGATGAGGCGGCGTTCGCAACGGTCACGGTGGGCCTCCCGACGCGGCACCGGCTGGTCTTCGTGCCGCTGACCGGGGCCACGGTCGGCCCTGGGTACCTCAAGGTCAGCTACCCCAAGCGCCAGGTGCGCAGCGCGCCGTCGATCGACACGGACGGGGAATTGCCAGCCGGCGACGAAGAGGCGATCTTCCGGCACTACGATCTGGCTTACTCACCTGGCGGCGGCGGCGAACGGCGGCTGGCGCGCCGCTGAGGCCCGGACGATCGGAGAGCACGGCATGGTGCTATTTCTGCTGCTGGTCATCGTGGCGATCGCGCTTGGCATCATCGGCGCGGTCGTGAAGGGCCTGTTCTACCTGCTGATCATCGGCGTGGTGGTGGTCCTGGTCGACCTGATCTGGCTGGGCACCCGGATGCGGCGGCGCAGCCGCCCGGGCCGGTGACGCCCTGAGCGCCGGTTCAGGGCCGCCGCATCGTGCCCTCCCGCAGGTAGCGCACGTGCCATGACAAGGCTTCCTCGAGCAGGTGCGGGGTGTGCTTGCCGGGTGCGTTCGCCGTGGCACGGTCCAGGTAATCCTGCAGGGCCGGCCGGTAGTCGGGGTGCGCGCAGTGCTCGATGATCTGCCTGGCGCGGCGCCGCGGCGGCAGCCCGCGCAGGTCGGCGATGCCCTGTTCGGTGATGATGACGTGGACGTCGTGTTCGGTGTGATCGACATGACTGACCATCGGCACCAGGCAGGAGATCGCCCCGTTCTTGGCCGTCGACGGGGTGAGGAACATCGCGATGTAGGCGTTGCGGGCGAAGTCGCCTGAGCCGCCGATGCCGTTCTGGATGCTGGAGCCCATGACGTGGGTGGAATTGACGTTTCCGTAGATGTCCGCCTCGATCATGCCGTTCATGGCCAGGCACCCGAGCCGCCGGATCACCTCCGGGTGGTTGCTGATCTCCTGCGGGCGCAGGACGATCTGGTCGCGGTAGGCAGACAGGTTGGCCCGCAGGTCAGCGAGGCCGTCGTCGCTGAGGGACATCGCGGTCGCCGAGGCGAAACTCATCGTGCCCGAACGCAGCAACTGCAGCATGCCGTCCTGGATGACCTCGGTGTAGGCGGTCACCGGCCGGAACGGGCTGTCGTCGAGGCCGGTCAGCACGGCGTTGGTGATGTTGCCGACGCCTGATTGCAGCGGCAGCAGGGTGGCGGGCAGCCGCCCGCGGTGCACCTCGTGGCTCAGGAAGTCCAGCACCTGACCGGCGATGAGCTGCGAATCGCGGTCGGCGGCCCGGAAGGCGGTGTTGCGATCGGGGTCGTCCGTTTCGACGACAGCGATTATCTTCTCAGGCGGGCAGAGCAGATGGGGCACGCCGATCCGGTCGGCGGGCGCCAGGATCTGGATCGGCTTGCGGTGCGGCGGCAGCGCCGTGCCGTAGTAGATGTCGTGCATCCCCTCCAGCTCGCGGGGCTGCCAGGAGTTCACCTCGAGGATGACCCGGTCGGCCCGGTCGATCCAGGTCTTGTTGTTGCCCACCGAGGACGACGGGATTAACCTCCCGTCGGGCATGACGCCGGAGACCTCGATCACCGCGATATCGAGCGGCCCGAAGAAGCCTTCCCACACCATCTGCGCCACGTGGGAGAGGTGCACGTCCAGGTAGTCGAGCAGGCCGGCGTTGATCTTGGCCCGGCTGACCGGGTCGGACTGGTAGGGCATCCGCATGTCGATCCCGTCGACCGCGGCCAGCGCGCCGTCCAGCTCCGGCGCGGTGGACGCGCCGGTCCACACGCTCACGGTGAACCGGTCGCCGCGCGCGGTCGCGTCGGTGACGCGGCGGGCCAGCGCGGCGGGCACTGCCTTCGGGTAGCCAGCTCCGGTGAATCCGCTCATGCCGACGTGGTCGCCGGGCCTGATGAATGCGGCCGCCTCGTCCGCCGACATCAGCCGGTCGGCGGCAGCCTGGGACCGAATTCGCGACCTGTCTGGCATCTGCACGCTCCTGCTTGTAATCAGACAGGTTACGGCAGCAGCCTGCGGCCAGCCCCGGCAATCCGGCTGACGCCGGGGCTGGCCGCTGGCCGCTGGCGCGCCGCCCTGCTCAGCAGGCCGGCGCGCGCCACGGGCGCTCAGTGATGGTGGTGATGCCTGGCCCGGACCGAGATGGGAGTCAGCGGGCCGGCCGGCGTGGTCTTGGTCGGTGCCGGGTTCGGCTGGAGCACGTTGAATCCGCACTGGCCGGTGGCCCAGCGGCGGACGACGTTCGGTGTCCCGCCGGAGTCGCCGTACTGGACCGCGGGGCTGTTGCGCAGGCAGCTGAGGTTGCGGCGGACGGTATTGCTGACCACCTCCATGGCGTCCGGATCCGCCAGCTTGTTGGCCGCCACCAGGGCGTTGCCGCGCAGGTTGTTCCGCAGCGCGCCGAACCAGCAGGACCGCAGGCCCGCCACGGTCAGGTCGCCGCCCACCCAGTTGTCCTCGTAGTCGCTGTAGACCGGGGACTTGAACGCGGCGAAGATGCCCGTCGAGGCACAGCTGACACCGCCGCCACCGCCGCGCTCGACCACATTGCCGCCAATGGTGCTGGCGTGCACGACGATCCCCAGAGCGTGGTACGCGACCAGGTCGCCGCCCACCGAGCTGGAGCTGTCGAGGGTCGGGTTCTTCTGGTTCGGGTCATCGATGCAGGCGAAATGGGCCGCTTCGCAGCCCAGGATGAGCGTGCCGCCGCGCAGCACGGTCAGGTCGCCGCCCACGGTCAGGTTCGAGCTGCCGCCACGCGTCGTGCGGTCCCTGGCGTAGGCGGCCAGCAGCGCCGCGCCCGGAGCCACCACGAGGTCGCGCTGCACATAGGCGGCACCCGAGTTGACCACGCACAGCCCGCGCACCACGACGTCGGAATAGGTGCCGGACAGCACACCGGGCTGCTTGATTGTGCCCGAGCAGGTAAATCTCGGTGTCCCGGCCGCTGCGGCGCCCGCGATCCCGGCGCCTGCCAGCAGGCCGGTGGCCGTGACCACCAGGATGGACGCCAGCAGTGTGGACAGAAGTCTTCGGTTTCGCACGGTTCCCCCCCGCATTGGTGTGTTGACTGCGGCCGCTGGCCGATAAGGCGCGGGCCGCAGGCCGCGCAGCAACACCGTCACTTTCCCGTCATAATTCCAGGGCTACTCGGCGGGCTGCGATCCAGCCGGGCCCGAGGTCCGGCTCGTGGTAAGGAGCCCTAATGCTGCCGGTTATCCGCGTTTCCGCCGGATCGGCCTGATCCGGCCCGTTGTCGCGTCGTCGCTGGTCAGGCCCGTGCCCGGCCGCGGACCACCCGGCAGGGGTGATGCGCGGCGTGCGCCCCTCCCGCACGCTGAGCTAGTCGTGAGTCATCCGCAGTCGACGGAGGTCCCGCACCATGCCGACAGCCCTGCAGGCGGACTCGATCGGGCCGGTCGATGTCGCCGTCATCCAGTTCGATGCAGACAGGTTCGACTCAGACGTGGCTCCGGCGCTGGCCGACCTGAGTGACAGCGGTACCGTCCGCGTCATCGATCTGGCCTTCGTCCGTAAGCAGCCCGATGGGGCCACGTCGTTCGCCGAGGTGGGTGACGCGGAAGTCGCTGATGCGTTCAACCGGGTCACCGACGCACAGTTCGACCTGCTCAGCGACGCAGACCTGACCGAGATCGCCGCCGGGCTGACCGCGGGCACGTCAGCACTGGTGATCGTGTGGGAGAACAGCTGGGCCAGCCGGCTGGCTTCGGCGGTGCGCGCTTCACACGGCCGCCTGATCGCCCAGGAGAGAATCCCCCGCGAAAACGTGGTGCGCGCCATTGCGGCGCTCGACGAGAGCTAGGAGGAGCCGTGCGCAGACGAATGCCCGTGCGGAGGGGACGACCCGGCTTGATGGGCACGGTGGTCAGGACCGCGGCGGTGGCCGGCACGGCCACCGTGGTGGCGGGCGGCGTGCACCGGCATCAGGAGCAGAACGCCGCCGACCAGCAGCAGGCGGCCCAGGCTCAGCAGCAGCAAGCGGCTGACCAGCAGCAGGCCATGGCCGACCAGGCGGCGTCCGAGGCGGCCGCCAAGGTCCAGGCTCAGCAGGCCGCAGCCGCGGCCCCGTCGGAGGACCGGATAGCCAAGATCAAGGAACTGGGCGACATGAAGGCTCAGGGCCTGCTGACCGAGGATGAGTTCGCGGCAGAGAAGGCCAGAGTGCTGGCAGGCTAGATCCCGCCCGCGCCCCGCGGCCTAAGCTGGCGCTGAGGGCAGTTCGGTGAGCAGGCGGGAGTCGGACGGACATGCTGACGTGGTGGCTCGCGCGCGCCGAGGAGCAGCTGCCCGCCTCCGGCCAGTGGCTGACCGACAACGAGCGCCGCCACGCGGAGGGGATGCGCTACACCAAACGGCGCGCGGACTTCCTGCTAAACCGCTGGACGCTCAAGCTGACGGTGGCCCGGGCGCTCGGCTGGGCCGACGATGACGGCGCGCTGGCCCGGATCGAAGCCCGCCCGGCTCCCGACGGCGCGCCCGAGCTGTTCGTCGACAGCCAGCCGACCGGGCGCGGTGTCTCGCTGACCGACCGGGCCGGCTGCGCAGCTTGCCTGGTGGCGGACGAGCCCGCCGCGATCGGCTGCGACCTCGAGCTCGTGGAGCCGCGCAGCGACGCGTTCGTGCACGATTATCTGACCGGGGCCGAGGCCAGCTTCGTCACCGCGGCTGGCCCGGCGCACGACGTCGCGGCCAACCTCATCTGGTCGGCGAAGGAGAGCGCGCTGAAGGTGCTCCGCACCGGCCTGCGCCGGGATACCCGCTCGGTCGAGGTGACCGTCGCCGACCTGGCTCCGCCGGAGCGCTCCTGGTCTGCCCTGGAGGTCCGCAGCGCCGAGGGTGCCGTCTTCGGCGGCTGGTGGCGGCGGAGCGGGCCGTTCCTGCTCACCACGTGCGCGGCTGGCGGCTTGGCCCAGCCGGCCGCCCTGGAGGCGGTTTCCGCGATCGACGAGGTGGCCCCCTCGCACTACTGGCTGCACCGGCCGCTCGCGTGACGGGGGCGGCGCCCAGCCGCTGGCCCTAGTTGCTGGCCGCGGCCGCGGGCGCGCCATCGCCCGGTGCCGTGGCGGGCGATACGAGCTTCAGCCGCCGCTCGAGCGCCTCGACGATGAACGGGCGCAGCTCGGCAGCGGGAATGATGTGGTCGACAGACCCCACCCGCAGCGCGCGCTGGATGTCGTGAATGGCGTCGAACTCGTCGGCGACCTGCCTGAGCTTCTCGGCCCTGACATCCTGAATCGTGTCGGCCAGCTCGTGCCGCAGCCCGTGCTGGGTACCTTGGGTATCGGCGGCGAGCTTCTCGCGCATGCTCAGCACCCGCGGATCCTGCTCGGTCCGCTTGGTGACCTCGCGGGCGAAGACGACGGCCGCCGCGGGCGCGCCGCCGATCACCGAGGCGTAGGAGCCGGCCACCGCCGCCGTCTCCATGTTGTCGTGCAGCCGCTTGGAGAACACCACGAACGCGCCGCCGTGATAGCGGGACACCACCACGAAGACGATCGGGCCGCGGAAATTGGTCACCGCCCGGCCGATCTCCGCACCGTATTCAAGCTGCCACTTGCGCATGCTCTCCGGCGAGCCGTCGAACCCGCTCAGGTTGGCCAGGACCACCACCGGGCGGTTGCCGCTGGCCGCGTTGACCGCGCGCGCCACCTTCCGCGAGGACTGCGGGAACAGCGTGCCCGACGTCCAGGAGGGCGGCCCGTCGGCCGGGGCGGATCCGGTCCGGGGCAGGGTCTGGGACTCCAGGCCGATCAGGCAGACCGGCATCCCGCCGATGTGCGCGTCCCAGATGATCGCGTTCTCGCCGTCCCGCCAGCGCGCCCAGCGCTCGAACGGCTCGTGATCGGTATCGCCGACGGCGCGCATCACCGACCGCATGTCGAACGGCTTCTTGCGCTCCCCGTTCAGTTCGCTGGAGAAGATGTCCCCGACCCGCTCGAAATCAGATCCTGGCACCGGCTTGTGCGGCGAGGCGCACACGTCGCGGTCGGACGGGTCAGTGGTGGGCGCGCGCCGCGGGCCGGCCTCGCCGGGCACGATGTAGGTGTGCTCGTAGTGGCGCAGCAGCAGCGCGCACGCGTCGGCCAGCGACGGCGCCCAGTACTGCCCCTGCCCGTTGGGGCCCATGATCCGGTCGAACCCGCCGATCCCGAAGTTGTCTTCGGCCGACACCCCGCCGGAGTAGTCCAGTGAGCTCTTGCCGGTCAGCACCATGGCGCTGGCCGGCATCATGATCAGGATGCCGCGGGTGTGCATGAGCATCGTGGCCTCGGCGTTCCAGTACGGCTGCGCGCCGACGTTAATGCCGGTCACAATGATGTTGACCTCGCCGCCCGCCTGCGTGAACTCGATCAGGCGCCGGAGCACCGTGGCAATCCAGTCCATGTTCTCGGTGCCGCTGTCCCAGGCGATGCGCGCTCCCGAGGACAGTGCGAACCATTCGACGGGCAGCCCGACCTCACTGGCCAGCGCCAGCGCGGCGATAATCCGCCGGCACTCCGCCTCAGCGAGGTTGCCCAGGCCGGAGGTCGGGTCGCCCAGGATCGCCACCCGGCGCATGCCCTCGGGCACCAGGTCGGTGTAGTTGCTGATCACGCCGACCACGATCCCGGCGGTGTTGCGGCCGTAGGGCCGGTCAACCGGCACTAGCCGCTCCCCGCCCTCGTCGAGGTCGTACTCGCTGAACAGGCCGGCCTGCAGGTCGGCCGAAGCGCCGACCGGCGGCGTGAGCATCCGGATGAGTTCGTACGGATAGGGCACGCTGAGGCGCTGGGAACGCAGCACCTTCTGCCGGTATTCGGTCAGCGTCCTGATGGGCTGGTCGGAGGGCTCCCGGAACCGGACCGTGACGGCCCGGTCGGCGATGTTCTCGACATCAAGGACGGCTTCCTTAACCTCGCCGCTGACCGCGTCCAGCATCCGGATCCTGGCCGTGACCTTTTCCAGGCCGAGGCCGGCCGCCATCGGTGCCAGCCTGTGCGCCACGCCGCGCCAGGTCCCTGGCGCGATATCCCAGGCTGGGCGCACGTAGAGGATCACCCGGTTGCTCAGCTGCCGCTGCTTGGGCGGCCGCCGCCCCAGGGCGTGCCGCATGTCGGCGAGCGCCTGGGCCAGCACGCCCTCGAGGTGCGGGAAGCCGACGATCCGGCCCGACGAGTCGCGGGCGGGGGTGAGGTCGCGCACCTCGGCCAGTGCGATCAGGCGGTCATCCTTCGGGTTATCCCTGGCCACCGCCTGGAACAGGTAGATATCCTCGGCCGACGACACCCGCTCGAGAGTGAAGTTCGATAGCCGCCACAGGTCGAGCCGCTCGGCGATCATCGGGTGCATGTTGCGGTAGAGCTTGTCCTCGGCGAACCCGGTCGCGTCGGGCCGGAACGTGAAGTGCTGGGTGCGCAGGTGCTCTTCGTCTTCACCCGGCCCGTCGGGCCCGCTCTCATAGGTGACGGCGATGTCGAAGCGATCAAGCACTCGGCCGAAGTCCGTCTGCGCGAGCAGGCCGGCCAGCTCGGCGGCCATCGGATCGGCTTCCATCCAGTCGCCCGCCCGCCAGGCCTCGACATCCACCACCACGCGGCGGTCCGGCGGCAGCGCACCGAGGAACCCCCGCAGCTCGGCGGCGAAGTCGGGCAGGTCAGACATGGACACGTAGCCGTCGACCAGCTGGACGTCGTTCCCCTCCTCGGTGTAGCTGGCCAGGCAGGCCAGATGCCTGCCGAACGCCTCGCACCGCAGGTCGCGCAGCTCGCGGATGCGGTAGAACCGGCGGGTCCTGGCCTGCAGGAGCCGCATCCTGGTCGTCTTGTCCGCGTCCCAGTACCTGTCCCGCAGCAGCGCGCGCATCGGCTGCGGGCACCACACGAGACGGTCGGTGATTTCGCGGATGCGCCGCGCGGACGGCCTGGCGGCGAGCTCGTCGAGATAGCTGTCCATCTCGGCGTAGATCTTCTCGCGCGTTTCGTTGAGCAGCGGCGCGTCGACGTAGCTGAAGCGCACTTCGCGGGCCAGGTCGCAGACTTCCTGATGGCGCCGCTCCGTGCTGGCGATCAGCCGGTCCAGCACCGCGAGGCGTTCGTCGGTCATCAGGGCCATCAGCACGTCGCGCCGGCGCAGCCAGCGGTCCAGGATGGCCATGACGGCCGGCGCCACGGTGGAGATCCGGCCCAGCGACCGGTACAGGTGCAGCACCGCCAGCTCAAGCTCGGGCGTGCGCCGCAGCGAGGTAACGCCGTACCGGGTCAGCGCGTGCCGCAGCTGCCTGAGGAACTGAGCAGGCAGTCCGCTGCGGTCCGGATCCAGGGTGGCCAGGTAGGTGAACAGGTAGTTCTCGGCGCTGCGGGAGTGCTCATCATCCTCGGTCTCGTCGGGCTCGCGCCCGGCCAGCGCGGTGATGTCGGCGAAGATCTCCAGCAGATCCAGCTCGCGGCGGAGCAGATCAGGATCGGCGTGGCTGGCCGCGTCGAGCATGGCCTCCTGCCGCCTGCTCAGTTTGCGCGCCGCAGCCTCGTCGAGGTCGTAACCGAGCAGATAGCTGCGCAGGCTGACCGGACTGCCGTGGTCGCCCGGAGGGGCCGCCAAGGCGGCCAGATCCAGCCGCGGGCCGGCCGCCGTAGGTTCGTCCTGCTGGTCCGACGGCAATAGCTGAACCAGCGGCGCCCCGGCCTCGACCTGCGTGTTCACGCTGACCATGACCTCGTGGATGGTGCCGGCGAACGGAGCCGTGATCGCGGTCTCCATCTTCATGGTCTCCATCACGACCAGCGGATCACCGGCCCGCACCGTATCCCCGGGGGCGACCTTGACGCCGACCACGAAGGCCGGCGCGGGAGCGCGGATCGCTCCGCCGCCGTCACTGCTGATGACGTGGGAGACCCCGTCCACCTCGACGATCAGCCGCGGGCCCTGGGTGTCAGCCACGATGTGATACCGCTGCCCGCCGCAGGTCAGCGCGCGCTCGTAGCCGCCGAGGTGCTGGACGTTCGTGTCGATGACGGCGTCGCCGGTATCGATCCGGTAGTTGCCGCCGCCCAGGCAGTAGACATGCAGCTTGTAGACGTTGCCGCGCAGGCTCAGTTCCATCTGGTGGCCGACGGCATCGGGCAGGTCCGGGCGGCCGCGGGCGGCGGCGGCGTAGAAGTTGGCCTGGGTGGCGGCCCGGTCGGCTTCGGCCTCCTCGATGGCGGCCTGCAGCAGCGCCACCGGGTGCTGCGGCGGAAGATGCTGGCCGACCGCGGTCAGCCGGTCGAGCCACTGGTTGTCATAGGTACCCGCGCGGACCTCTTCCCGGCCGAGCAGGGCGAGCAGGAAGGCCTTGTTGGTGGTGCCGCCGGCCACCACGACGATCGACTGGGCCAGGCCGCGCTGCAGCCTGGCGAGTGCTTCCTGCCTGTCGCTGCCCCAGGCGATCACCTTGGCGATCATCGAATCGAACTCGGGCGCGATCTCATCGCCCTCCGTGACGCCAGTATCGACCCGGATCCCGGTGCCGGTCGGCAGCCGCAGCGCGGATATCCGGCCGGGCGCGGGCGCGAACGCGCGTTCTGGATCCTCGGCGTTGAGGCGGGCCTCGATCGCGTGCCCGCGGACCGGCGGGGGACTGCCGGACAGCCGTTCGCCGCGGGCGATGGCGACCTGCAGCTTGACCAGGTCGAGTCCGGTGGTCAGTTCCGTGACCGGGTGCTCGACCTGCAGCCTGGTGTTGACCTCCATGAACGAAAATCGCAAGGTCGCCGGGTCGAGCAGGAATTCGACGGTGCCGACGCCCCGGTAGCCCGCGGCGGCGCACAGCCGCACGGCCGCATCGCACAGCGCCTTCTCGCCGGCGGCATCGAGCAGCGTGCAGGCCGACTCCTCGATGACCTTCTGGTTCCGCCGCTGGATGCTGCAATCGCGCACTCCGACGGCCCAGACGGCGCCCTGGCCATCGGCGACCACCTGGACTTCTACATGACGCGCCGCGTCCAGCTTGCGCTCGATGAAGACGGTGCGGTCGCCGAACGCGTGCTCGGCCTCAGCCTGGGCCGAACCGAAGGCCTCGCGCATCTGATCGGCCGACTCCACCAGCCTGATGCCCCGGCCCCCGCCGCCTGAGGCCGCCTTGACCAGGACCGGGTAGCCCTGCAGGTCGGCGGCGAGCACGGCGCTGTCGGGGTCGTGCACGGGGCCGCCGCTCCACGGTACGACCGGCACGCCGACGCTCTCGGCCAGTTGTTTGGCCCGCACCTTGTCGCCGAGCAGCGCGATGACGTCACTGGTCGGCCCGATGAAGTTGATGCCAGCTTCTTCGCACCGCTTGGCGAACTCCGCCGACTCCGCGACGAAGCCCCAGCCCACCCACACGGCGTCGGCGCGGGCCTGCGCCAGCGCCGCCATCAGCCGGTCGAGGTCGAGGTAACTGCTCTTGCGGTGGCCGTCGGCGTCGACGAAGGTGGCCGGGCCCAGCAGCACCGCTTCGTTCGCCTCCCGGACGAACCAGGATGCCGCGTCCGGCTCGGTGTACAGAGCGATGGTCGTAATGGGTTCGCCCGACTCCTGGTTCAGCTCGGCGACAGCGGAAATGCAGCGCATCGCGGGCTCGCCGCGGTTGACGACGGCGAGCCGTTGAATGGTGGTCACGGTGGCTCCTTGGTTCTCGGGATGGCGCATATCAGCCGTGCATGGCGGCACGGAAGGGCTCCGCGAGGTCGCCCTCGATCACGCCAGGCAGCGGCACGACGCGGTATCCATCGAGATGGATGAGCACATCGCCCGCCGAGTCCACGACCCGGCAGTCGTAACTGCCGTCGCTGGCCGGACGGACGACCGCGAACAGCGGCCCGTCGGCCGGTGACCGGCCCAGGGTGCGGATCAGGTCGGCGTGCGCGGGTAGCCCCAGCTGGCCGGTCTGGCCGATGCCCCACAGGCTCGCCGCCTGGAAGCACAGCTCGGCCAGTCGCGGCTGGGTGGCATTCGGATTGTCGGTCGGCACGTGATCGGCAGGCAGGTCCGCGGCGAACTGGCCGATCACGGCGCCGTCAACGCGCCAGGCCTTGCCGAGCACCTGGTAGGCCGGGCCGTGCGGGAACACCCGGTAGATGTCGTCGTGTCCGATGCTGACCGCGCCTTCGGTGGTGGCGGAGTCATCGGTCTCGGCCTGCGGAGCCTGCGCGCTGAGCCGGACGCAACCGGTGAAGTGCGTCGTCCATTGCGGCACGTCGCTGCCCTTGAGCAGCCGGCTGGCGGACAGCGTGCAGTCAGCCACAAGATCATCGCCATCCGGCCTGAGGACGGCCCGGATCGTCAGCGTGCGCGGCTTGTTGCGGTAGAACTTCACCGGCGCCAGGAAGTCCATCCGCTCCACGTCCGCCACCTGCAGGTCCGGTGCCGCCAGTCGCGCGACCGCGGCGAAGGCCTCCACGCCCATCACGCCGGGCAGCACCGTAAAGGACTCGATCTGATGGTCATAGAGGAACGGCTGCAGGGCCGGGTCCAGGGTCGTCTCGACGGTCAGCCCCGAATAAACCCCCATGCCGGTGACGGAGCCCGCCATCGGCCCGGCCTGGCTGGTGTCGGCAGCGGCGACCTCCAGGCCCCCGGTGGGGTCGAATTCGGCCATCATCATGCCGAGCTTTCCGGCCACGACGACCTCGCCCCTGAACGGGCCTGCGGTCAGCTCCCGGCCGATCCAGGCGATGCCCGCCTCGGGGGGAAGCATGTCGATGCCGGCCGCCGCCATGATCTTCGGGATGGACCCGCGGGTGGCCATGCCGATCCCGCCCCACGCGGTCCAGTCCAGTGCGATTCCGCGGGTATCCGGCCTGGTCCGCCGGAAGCTGGAGGTGATCTTGCAGAGCAGGTCGTTGGCCGCGCTGTAGTCGGTCTGGCCCGCGTTGCCGAACCGGCCCGCCACCGAGCTGAACACCACGGTCGCGCCGATCGGGAGGTCGGCGGCGGCGTGCAGCAGGTTGAACCAGCCGTCGCTCTTGACGTCGAAGACCAGGTCGTACTCGCGGCGCTCCTTGTCGGCAATGCCGCGGCTGATCTCCATGCCGGCCGCATGCAGCAGCACGTCGATGCGCCCGTGCCGGTCCCTGATGTCGTCGACCACCTTCGCGACGGCGTCGGCGTCCAATAGGTTCACGGCGTGGTAGTAGGCCTCGCCGCCGGCCGCGCGGACCGCCTGCACCGCGGTCAGCGCTGACTGGAGCCGCTCGTAGCCGGAGAGCTCGCGCTCGATCAGCACCGGGGTGGGCCGCTTCCCCGCGGCCTTCAGGCGCTCGCTGATCGTCGCCCTGAAGCCATCCCGGTCGGTCATGAAGGCGGCCAGGTCCGGGTCGGCTGGATCGGGCTCCGGCGTGAGGTCGAGCAGGTGGAAGGTGCCGCCGCTGGCGGCGGCCAGGTCCGCGACGATCGCCGAGACGATGCTGCCGGCCGCGCCGGTGACCGCGAATACGGTCTCGCGGCCCAGGACCATTCCGTCGGCTCCGTCGCCGAACGGGATCTCCTGCAGGCCCACCGCCCACCGGCGGCCGTCGGCCCGGCCGATCTCGATGGCGCCCGGATCACGCAGCGTCTCTTCGATCAGCGCGTCAGCGAGCGACGCGGTCTTCTTGGTCACCGGGAAGTCGACCGCCTTGGCCAGCACGTCGGCCCGCTCGCGGCGGTAAGCCTTGGTGAATCCGGTCACCGCGCCGCCGAGCGGCGCCACGGCTCCCGCGTCGTCGTAACCGTGGTAGCCGCCCAGCCGGGTCGCGGACACCAGGAACGTGCCCTGCGGCCCCAGGTGACCTTCGGTGTCGAGGCGGCGCACCACCGTATACAGCTGCTTGACCCGGCTGTCCAAGGCGGCTCGCCAGCCGGCCAGGTCGAGCTGGCCGATAGCAGGCTCGGCGTCGAGCGCCGTGAGCCAGTAGAGCCCGTGCACGGGACCGTCGGCCAGCCACGTGGTCAGCTGGGCATCGACGTCCGCCGGGCCGGATCCGGCCGGGAGCACCAGCGCAGTGGCGCCGAGCGCAGCCAGCCGCCGGGCGAGCACGTCCGCGACGCCGCCCTTGTCGGCCATCACGATGACGCGCTTGGTCTCATCCAGCGTCACCCCGGTCGGGGTGCACCAGTCGATCGGCGGTCGCAGCACCGGAACCGGAACCCGCCGCGGCAGCCGTCCGGCCGCCGCGACATCGCCGGTGAACGCGGGTGCTGTGTGCGGCTGGGCGGACTCGGCCTGCTGGGGCGCCTGGGCCTCAGGAACTGCGGCCTGGGCCTCAGGAACTGCGGCCTGGACCTCAGGAGCTGGTGCGCGGTCCCTGGCGAAGCCGATGACGTGGGCCAGCGTGGGGAAGTCGCGGAGCCTGAGGTTCTCATCGCGCGGGATGCCGAACTGCTCGCGCACGGCGGCGAACACCTCGGCCTGCTTGACGGTGTCGACGCCGAGGTCGGCTTCCAGATCGAGATCGAGGTCGAGCAGCTCCGGCGGGTAGCCGGTCATGTCAGCGACGATCTGCACGATCCGCTCCGTCACCTCATCACCGGCCGGGGCGGCGGGGGCTGGGGCGGCTGGGGCTGGGGTTGGGGCGGCGGCAACGGGTGCCGGAGCCTGAGCCTGAGGCTGGGGCGCGGCGGGCGCGGCCGGACCGGGCCCGGCCGCTGCGGCGGGAGCGGCCTGCGCCACGGTACCCCGGTCACGGGCGAAGCCGATGACGTGGGCCAGCGTGGGGAAGTCGCGGAGCCTGAGGTTCTCATCGCGCGGGATGCCGAACTGCTCGCGCACGGCGGCGAACACCTCGGCCTGCTTGACGGTGTCGACGCCGAGGTCGGCTTCCAGATCGAGATCGAGGTCGAGCAGCTCCGGCGGGTAGCCGGTCATGTCGGCGACGATCTGCACGATCTGGCCGACCACCGGATCCGCGGCGGAGGCGACCGCCGCGGGGGCTTCCTGAGCCGGCCCGGGTGCCGCGGCAGCCGACGGTGCAGTCGTGGTCGGTGCCGCCGCAGTAGGTGCTGCTGCAGTCGGTGCCACTGCGGGAGCGGCCTGCGCCACGGTACCCCGATCGCGGGCGAAGCCGATGACGTGGGCCAGCGTGGGGAAGTCGCGGAGCCTGAGGTTCTCATCGCGCGGGATGCCGAACTGCTCGCGCACGGCGGCGAACACCTCGGCCTGCTTGACGGTGTCGACGCCGAGGTCGGCTTCCAGATCGAGATCGAGGTCGAGCAGCTCCGGCGGGTAGCCGGTCATGTCAGCGACGATCTGCACGATCTGGCCGACCACCGGATCCGTTGCGGCCTCGGCCGCGGCGGCTGGGGCGGCGGGTGCCGCGGCAGCGGGCGGTGCGGTCGTAGGCGGTGCGGTCGTGGGCGGTGCAGTCATGGGCGGTGCGGTGGCGGGCGCTGCGGTCGTGGGCTGAGGCGCGGCCGCCGGCGGTCGGCCAGCTGCGCCCGGTCCCTGACGAAACCGATGACGTGCGCCAGCGTGGGGAAATCCCGGAGCCTGAGGTTCTCCTCGCGGGGGATGCTGAAGCGTTCCCTGACCGCGGCGAAGACTTCGGCCTGCTTCACCGTGTCGACGCCGAGGTCGGCTTCGAGGTCGAGGTCCGGCTCGAGCAGATCTCGCGAGTAGCCGGTCAGCCCTTCGACAATATCCAGAACGGCTAGCTCCACCGGGTCAGCCGCCGGCGGTGCGAGCGGCTCGGCGACCGGCGCCGCAGCCGCCGGGGCCGCGGGAGCCGAGACCGGAGCCGGGACCGCCGGGCAGCCACTGGCGCCGCTGACCGAGCGCCAGCGGGGACCGGCTGAGCCAGGCCTGGCGCCGCGGCCACCCGGCCACCGGCTAGCAGGCCGTCCACGACCAGGCCATCAGGCGAGGGCGCGGGAGCGGTCAAGGTGGGCGCGATAACCACGACCGGGGAAGCGACGGGCTGTACCGCAGGATCGGCGGGCCGTACCACAGGCTCGGCGGGTGCCGGGGCTGGCTGGACCGGGCCGTCGTCGACGACGCGGAGCCGGTGCTGCACGACCTCGAGCCTGGCCGCCGGGCGGCCAGTGACCCGCGCCAGCCAGGAATTCCACGTCGCGTCGTCGGCCACCCGGTAAGCGAAGCCCAGGTCGGTGGGCGCGCGGCGGCGGCCGTCCGGCGAGGGAATCCAGCGCAGCAGCATCATCGCGATCTGCGAGCCGAAGCCCGCGGCCAGGCGGAGCGCGAAGCTGACCGGATAGGCGCCGCCCCGGGACAGGTTCAGCGGCCCGAGTTCGGGATCGATCTCACGGAAGTTGGCGACCGGCGGGACGATCCCCGTTTCCAGGGCCTTGATGGCCACAACCTCTTCGATCCCGGCCCCCATCGCGTGGCCGGTGAAGCCCTTGGTGTTGGCGATGACGACCGAGTCGGCGAGCGGGCCGAACACCCGGCGCAGCGCGTTGATCTCAGCCGACGCGCTGCCGCCGCGGGCCGGCGTGTAGGTCTCGTGGGAGACGAACACCGTCTGGCCCGCGATCGCCCGACGGTCGATGCCGCGGCGCTCGGCCTGCTGCAGCAGGCTCTCCATGACCTGGCCGATGTGGTCGACGTCGAGCCGGGTGCCGTGGAAGGCGCTGTTGGCGGCGACGGCCGCGAGCACCTCGCAGATCGGCCGGATGCCGCGCTCGCGCGCCGCATCGGCTGACTCGATCACCATGGCCGCGGCACCAGCACCGATGATCATGCCGTGCCGCCTGCGGTCGAACGGCAGCGCGGCGTTCTCCACGACGTCGTCAGTGGCGGCCGCACCACTGGCCAGGAAGCCTGACCCGGTCCACGGCAGCAGCGTGTCCGAGGAGATGTTATCCGCAGACACGATGATCACCCGGCGGCAGCGGCCAGCCCGGATCCAGTCCTCGGCCACCGAGACCGCCACGGCGGTGCTCGCACAGGCCGAGTTCACCTGGGTGTTCGGCCCGCGGGCGCCGATCAGCTCGGCGAACTGCGAGTGGCCCATGGCCAGCGTCCGGAACAGGAAGCGGCGGTCGAAGATGAACGGATGGGTCTCCAGCGCGTGCCGGAGCTCGGCGATGCGGCGGTCGACTTCAGCGACCGCCTGGTCGGAGGCGCTCATCCGGCTGCGGATGTCCTCGAGCATCGCTAGCTCGCTCCGGTGCGTGCGGTCCTCGTGGTAATGGTTCATGTCGTCAACGAACGACTCGTAGCCGGGGAACGCCGAGGCGAACACGCACGCCGGTGTCGTCCCGCAGGTCGTCGGGCAGTCCCCAGGCGCCCGGCAGCTGGGTGCCGAGGGTGGTGGTGTGGTAGTGCCGGACCAGCGGGATGCCCGCGTCGCGCAGCGCGTCAATGCCGGCGCCGATCGCCAGCCTGGTGCAGGCGTCGAGCGCCGCGTCGCGATCGGAGTCGATGCCGAACTCCTCGACCGCGTTGAAGGGGGCGTACCGGCCCGCCAGCTTGATGACGTCGTCCTCGCCGTCGATCGTCTCGAAGACCGGCTCACCGCGCTCGCTCTTCACCAGCCTGGTGATGTGCTTGTTGACCATCTCGCGGCGGACCTGCCGCGGGATCAGGTCGATGAACTGCTGACCGGCCAGGATGCGGGAGACGTTCTCGTCGTCGAAGATCCGCTCTACGCCGGGCAGGCCGAGCGCGGCACCGGTGATGGCAACCGGTTCCATCGCGGTCGGTGCCTGATCGGCGGGCGTCGCGGCCGCCGGGTACCCGGCGGGTGCCGGACCGTCGTTCAGGATGTGACGGCCCTGCTCGAGCAGGTCGGCCACCAGGTGGCCGAGTTCGGAATAGCGATCGCTTGACATGACTGGTCCCTGGACAACAGGTGTGGGCGGGCGCGGAGCCGGGCTGGCCACCGGGGTGGCGAGCGCGGGGGTGGCGGCCACGGGGGTGACGGGCACGGGCGTGGCCGGCACGGGGGTGGCCGGACTCGGGCTGACGGTAACGGGCAGGCTGGCGGTCACCGGCGGGGAAGCGGGCGCTGACTGTGCTGCGTCCGGCACCGGACCACCGAGGCCCGCTGCGTACAGGCCGCACAGCGCGGCGTTGAACGAGGCCAGGTCGCCGTTCTTCGGGTGGTTGGTGAACAGCGTGACGACGTCGTCGTGCACCGAGCCGAGCACGTCCTCGGCGAAGCCCTGCAGCGCGCGCTTGGGCCCGACCTCGACGAACACTCGGGCCCCGGCCTCGTACAGGGTCCGCAGGCCCTTGACGAACTGCACCGGCGAGGCGACCTGGCGGCCGAGCGTGTCCAGCATCCTGCCGACCACGTCCGGGCCCTCGGTCAGGTAGAACTCGCCGTCGACGTTGGCCACGATGGGCAGGGTGGGCGCGTGCAGCTGCAACCTGGCCAGCGTCTGCTTGAGCGACTCGCTGACCGGCGCCACGATCGAGGTGTGGAAGGCATGGCTGACCGGAATGCGGAACGCCGTCAGCCCGGCCTCCTGGAATGCCGCGATGGCCTGCTCGACGGCGGGGGTGGCGCCGCCGATCACGGCCTGGTGGGTGCTGTTCACGTTGGCGGTGACCACGTAGCCGTCGACCGAGGCGACGATCCGCTCGATGTCCGCCAGCGGCGCCATGACGGCGGCCATGGCGCCGTTGTCGGCGATCTCCAGCCGGGCCATGCCGCGGCCGCGGGCGCTGACCGCCTCGAGCGCGGCCGGGAACGACAGGGCGCCCGCTTCCACGAGTGCGCCGTATTCACCGAGGCTGTGACCGATCACCATGTCGGGCTTGATGCCGTAGGCCTCCATCATCCGGGTCAGGGCGAAGTCGGTGGCCAGCACGGCGGGCTGGGTGATCTCGGTCTGCAGCAACTGCTGCTCGAGCTGCGCGACCGCATCGGGGTTGCTGCTGTCGATGAAGATGTAATCGGTCAGCGGCTTGCCGAGCAGCGGCGTCATCACCCGGTCGGCCTCGGCGAACGTCTGCGCCACGATCGGCTCGGTCGCGCGGAGCTCATCGAGCATGTTGACGTACTGCGAGCCCTGGCCGGTGTAGAGGAAGGCGACCTTAGGCGCGTGGCCGTGGCCCAGGAAGATGCCGCGGGCGCGCAGCATCTTGCGCATCTCGGCGGTCCCGCCGGTCAGCGCCTTCACCGCCATGGCGGTCTTGTCCGCCAGTTCGGCGGCACTGCCGTAGTCGATGGCGGCGCGGTAACTGGCCCGCAGCGCCGCCGGGTCAGGCGGCTGCGGCGGCGGTGCCTGGCCCGCCGCGGCCTGCTCATGTACCTGGCCCAGCCGGGTGGCCAGGTCAGCCTCGCTCTCGGCGCCGAGCACCAGGGCGCCGCGCAGCGGAACCTTGGCGGGCTGGCTGCGCCGGGCGGCCGCAGTCGCGCCGTCCTGGGCCGCCGGGGCGGCGCTGTCCTGGGCGGCGCTGTCCTGGGCCTGGCCGCTGGTGGCCCGCAGCTCGGCGGCTTCCGCCTGCCGCGCTGTGGCCGCGTCGAACCGGCCGGGGACGTACTCCTCGAGTACCGCGTGGAAGTTGGTGCCGCCGAAGCCGAAGGCGCTCACCGCGCCGCGCCGCACTCCGGCCGGTGGTTCCGGCCAGTCACGAAGCTCGGTGTTGACGCGGAACGGTGAGGTGGCCCAGTCGACGTTCGGGTTGGGGTCACGGAAATTCAGGCTGGGTGGCAGAACCTTGTTGTGCAGCGACATGACTAGCTTGAACAGCCCGGCGGCGCCCGCCGCGGCCTTCAGGTGGCCGATGTTCGATTTCACCGAGCCCAGTGCGATCGAGCCAGGGGCGGCGCCGCCGAACACGGCGTTGAGGCTCTCCAGCTCGGAGGCGTCGCCGACCCGCGTCGAGGTGCCGTGCGCTTCGATCAGGGTCGCACTGGCCGGGTCCTCACCGGCGTTACGCCAGGCCCGCTCCACGGCCAGGCGCTGCCCGACCGGGTTGGGGGCAGTGATCCCCTTGCCCTTGCCGTCGCTGGACCCCGCGGTGCCGAGCAGGACCGCATAGATCCGGTCGCCGTCGCGCTCGGCGTCGGCGAGCCGCTTGAGGATGAACAGCGCCGCGCCCTCGCCCATCACGAAGCCGTCCGCCCCGGCGTCAAACGGACGCGTCCCGGTCGCGGACAGCGCGCCGATCTTGCAGAACTTCACGAACGCGGCCACGTTGTTGTTTCGGTCGATGCCACCGGTGACCGCTACGTCGTACTGCCCGTCCACCAGGCCCTGGACCGCAGCGTTGATCGCGGCCAGTGCGGAGGCGCAGGCCGCGTCGGTGGTGAAGCTCGGACCGCGGAAATTGAACAGGTTGGCGACCCGGCCGGCCAGGATGTTCGCCAGCTCGCCCGGCATCGTGTCCTCGTTGATGTCGGGGAAGTGGCTCAGGAAAGAAGCTGCGGTCTGGCTGGCGATCGTCTCCCTGGTGCCGTCCGGCAATTCGGCGAAAGCCGATGACCTGACCAGTTCCTGCATGAACTCGGGCAGCTGGATGCGCAAGTTAGACGCGTAATGCTTCTCGCCGCCGATGGCGTTGCCGATGATCACGGCGACCCGTTCCGGGTCGATCTTCCAGTCTGGCCAGCCGGCGTCCACCAGGGCCGAGCGAGCCGCGGAGACCGCCCACTTCTGGGTGTCGTCCATCTGGTCGCCGACCTTCGGCGGGATCGGCAGCCGCCAGGCGATCGGGTCCCACGGAAACTCCCGGACCCACCCGCCGATGCGCGAGTAGGTCTTGTCGGGCACCCGGGGATCGGGGTCGTAGTAGAGATCCTGATCCCACCGGTCCTTCGGGACTTCGGTGACGCAGTACCGGCCCTCGGTGATGTTGTTCCAGAACGCAGCCGCGTTCGGCGCCTCGGGCATGATGGCGCTGATGCCGACGATGGCGACCGGCTGGGGCTGACGCGAGGTTGACTGGTTCGGGCTCATGACGATCGATCCTGTTCCGCGGGCGACGCCTGCCGCCCGTATAGTGCGTCGGCGACGCGATCCATATCGGCCATCAGGCCGGCCTGAGCGGCATGCACGGCGTCCAGGCCGAGGCCGGATTCGAACGGGGCCAGGTCGGCGCCCTGGCCGGCGCCGATCACCCAGCGCAGCCCGTCATGGGCTACCTTCTGCGCGGCTTCCCTGGCGAACACCCGGCTCATGGCCGCGAGGGCGGCGGGCGCGAACCGGTGATCGCCCTTGGCCGGCAGGGTGCCATCGAGGGCGGCCGCGGCGCGGGCCGCGAACGTGCCCGCCCCTTCGGCGTACGCGATCAGCTCACCGAGCCGCAGCAGGATGTGCTGGCTTCGGGTGAGCCGCCCCGCCCGGCAGGCCTCGAGCACGCTGGCCAGCGCGTCACTGGCCAGGGCGGCCGTGTCCGCGCCGACGTCGGGATGCCGGCCATGCAGCGCGCGCAGTTCGGCCGCGATGTCCGGGTAGTAGCGCCCCGAGGTCTTCAGGTGCTGCTGCCAGCGGTCGCGGGCGATCGTCATCTCCATGATCTCGGACGTGCCTTCGTAGATCGTGGTGATGCGGACGTCGCGCTTGATCTTCTCGACCAGGTAGTCGCGGGTGTACCCGTAACCGCCGTGGGCCTGGATGGCCGCGTCCGCGGCCAGGTTGCCCGCCTCGGTGGCCAGGTACTTCGCGATGGCACCCTCGGTGTTCAGGGCACCGTCCTGGCCCTCGCCCGCGTCGATCCGCGCGGCCGTGTACTCGATATAGGAGCGCGCGGCCTCCAGGCGGATCGCATGCGGGACGATCAGCTTGTGGGTGTAGCCCTGCTTCTCCGAGAGCGGCGCGCCGGCCTGGATGCGGGTGGTCGAGTAGTCGATGGCCCGGTCCAGCGCGGCCCAGCCGGCCCCGAGGCCGAAGGCGCCGACCGTCACGCGGGTGAAGCCGAACACCTTCTGCGCCTGCCACAGGCCCTGCCCCTCGATGCCGCCGACCAGGTTGCCCACCGGAACCACCGCGCCGTCGAGGAACAGCGCGGCCGTGTTGGACAGCCGGATGCCGTGCTTGTCCTCGGGCGGGTTCTGGCCGAACCCGTCCGTGCCGCGATCGAGGACGAACCAGGTCGGGCCGCCCGGCGCCTTGGCCAGGATGGTGTACTTGTCGGCGATGCCGCCGTTGCTGATCCACTGCTTGCGGCCGTTCAGCCGGTATCCGGTGACCTCGCCGTCGGCCACGATGGGCGTCGCGGTGGTCTTCAGCGCCCCGAGGTCACTGCCCGCCTCGGGCTCGGTGGCGCCGTAGGCGTACAGGATCCCGCGCTCGGCGATCTCGCCCAGCCAGGTGCGCTTCTGCTCGGGGGTGCCGCCGAACGCGATCGGATCGCTGCCGAGGAAGGTAGCGAACAGGCTGGTGCCCAGGCCGAGGTCAATGCGGGCCATGTGCTCGCAGACCCGGTAGTTGTCCATGGTATCGCCGCCCATCCCGCCGTATTCCTCGGGAACGAACAGCAGGTGCACGCCAAGCTCGTCGCTGCACATGGCCCGGACCAGATCCTCCGGGCAGACATCATCGTGGTCGAGCTGAAGCTGGCGCTCCTGGGGCATCGCGTGGGCGACGTACTCCCTGATCGCGTCCAGCATCATCGTGAGGGTTTCGGCATCGAGGCCGGTCGGCGTCTGGGCCGTGGTCTTCTCAGTCAGGGTCAGCACTGGGTCATCACCTCTTGTCACCAGCGTCGTCCCTGAGCGGCCCGCAGGCGAGAGGCCATAGGTCCTTCCGGGGGCGACGATGGACTGGTTACTGGCAAGTAACATGGCCCGGCGCCGTTACTCAGCGGGGCAGGCTGCCGGGGGTGGCACATGAGACGCGGATCGATCGCGATCAACAGCTAACGCGCCCGCCGGATGTGTGGCGCCGCGAGCGTTATCAACAAGGCGATCGTGACCAGGCTGATGAGGATCATGGCCCGCTCCCTCCGGTGACCCCGGGGTGGCTGGCGGCCGGCGGTGGCTTGATCCTCGATGTCCTGGCTAACTCTACATCTGAACTTAAAAACTAGCAATTTATTTCTAGAAGATCTTAGCTTTCATAGACGAGCAGGCTCAGGACGCCGGTGCCGCCGGGACATCGGGCGGGATGTGCACGCCGATCTCGCCGCCGAGCCTGAACCCCGCGGACAGGCTGAGGTCGTCGCCGCTCCAGAAGCGCCCCGCGTCATACCAGCTCGGGCGGGGTCGGCCGGGGAGGAGCCCCATGGCGTGGTAGGTGATCGCCAGGACCTCGGCGCAATAGGCGGTCGCCAGGTTGACGTCCCCCGTTCGCCGCTTTACGGCAGGCATGCGGCCGGTCAGCCACTGCCCGGCGAGCCGGGCGGCGGACGGGAACGGCGTGCCATCAAGTCTCGCGATGGTGCGCAGGACCGCGTCTTCCATCTCGCGGGTGACCGGGAGGTCAAGCTGGCGTACCCAGGCCCGCTGGCTGTACTTGGCGGTCCAGGTGATCGCGGCCGCGCGCAGGTCGTGCAGCTGGACGCCGCGCTGGCGGGTCCCCGACCACAGGTCGGGCAGCGACCGGCCGAGTTCCGCGTGCCACATCAGCGGCGGCAGATCGGCGATGACGACGGACATGCCGACGTGGTTGACCGGGCTGTTGGTCGCGACCTGGATGGCCCGGTCCGCTGCCTTGCGTCCGCGAAACAGCCACACATCGCCGGTGCGGGTCAGATCGAGCGCTTCATCGAGCGTGATGGTCACGGTGGCGGGCACGGTCGTAGCCTAGGCATGTGCGGTGGTGGAAGATTTTAGGGCTGGCAGGTTTCGCGGGCGTCGCCGCTTCCGGGGTGGTCATTGCCAGGGCGCAGCGGCGCCGTCGCGCCTACACGCCACAGGAGATCAGGGAGCGACTGCATGCCAGGCTCGCCGAAGCGGCCGGGCCAGGTCAGCAGGGCCGGGGGCCCGGGCCGTGACCAGCAGGACCGAGTACCTGATCGGTGCTGCGGTCGTGCTGGCGATCATCGTGCTGGGGATCGCGGTCATGGTGATCGTGGTGCGGCGCTCCGGGTCCCGGCGACGGCCCTCACGGCGCCAGGCTGAGATCCAGCGCGCCGCGGCGGCGGAGGTGGCGGCGATACAGGAGGACGAGAAATCCTTCCGGCCAGATGGGCCCGGAGATCAGCACGACGATCTCTGATCCGCCCGCCAACACCGGATAGCCGCGGCACCTACATATGCAATGCAAGACTAGCAATGCAGTTCTAGAAGTTGTGATACACTCTTAACGTGGACAGCTGGAGCTTCCTTACCAATCATGCCCGCGTGCTGCTGTGCATCGCGCACGACCCGGGCATGCGGCTGCGCGACATCGCGGCCAGGGTCGGCATTACCGAGCGAAGCGCCTACGGGATCGTCACCGATCTCGCCGAATCCGGCTACATCGTCAAGCAGAAGGACGGCCGCCGGAACCGGTACCAGATCCAGGCGCATCTCCCGATGCGGGAATCCGCCAGCCAGCAGCCGCCCATCGGCGAGGTTCTGGCCTTGCTCACCAGGGCCGGCCCGGACAGCCCATGACGATGGCCGGCCCGCGCGATCGCTGACCGGAGCTGGCCGGCACAGGAAGGGACGCGGCCATGGTCAGTACCGGCATGGCCGGGATTATTGCCGCACTGTCGGCGGACGGCGCACGGGGCCTGGCCGGCGTTCCAGCCGGGACATGCGCGCAACTTCTCGACGTGACCGGGCTCGCGGTGAGCGTGCTCGCTGCCCGCAGCGGTCATGAGATGGTCTGGCGAACCGACAAGGCCAGTGCCCGCCTCGATGACCTGCAGTTCACCCTGGGACAGGGACCGGGCGTTGATGCGGTCGCGGCGGGCGAGATTGTCCTGGAGCCGGACCTGGCCACGGTGCCGACCCGGCGATGGGAGATGTTCGCGCCGGCCGCGGTCGAACTCGGCGTGCGGGCCGTTTTCGCGGTCCCGCTGCAGATCGGGGCCATCCGCCTGGGCGTCCTGCTGGCCTACCGGGAGGCGCCAGGCCCGATGGGTCACGGCGCCCTCACCGACACGCTAGCCTTCGCTGACGCGGCGACAGGCGCGCTGCTCGGGCACGGCAGCGGGCCTGGGGCCCCGGACTGGCTTGCTGACCAGCCGACCGGGTACCGGGCTCAGGTCCACCAGGCCACTGGGATGATCACCGTCCAGCTCGGGGTGGCCCCGGCGGATGCGCTGGTCCGGCTGCGCGCCCATGCTTTCAGCCAGCGCCGCGCCCTGACAGATGTGGCGGCGGACGTGGTGGCGCGGCGATTGAGATTCGACAACGATACTGAATAACGGTCAGGGCACCGACGAGACCGTGGCCTGCCAGGCTGGCGGGGCTGGCGGGGCTGGCGGGGCCCGGCCGGCTGGCTGAAAGGTAACAGCGGCCGGTTGGCGGACAGGTAATACTGGCCAGATGGCTGAAAGGTAACAGGGACAGTGGCGGTTATCGACAGGGAACAGCGTCTCGCGGAGACATTCGTCGAGCTGGCGGACACTCTGGTGGCCGATTTCGACGTCATCGACTTCCTTCAGACCCTGGCGTCCCGCTGCGTGGAACTGCTCGATGTGGCCGCCGCCGGCCTGGTGCTCGCGGATCACAGCGGCTCGCTGGTGACCGTGGCTGCCTCCGATGAGCGGGCGCGCCTCCTCGAGCTCTTTGAAGTCCAGAACGACGAGGGTCCGTGCCGGGACTGCTACCGGCTAGGGACCGCGGTCGTCAACGTGGACCTGGACGGTGCGCGGGACCGCTGGCCGCGGTTCGCGCCGAAGGCGGTCGCGGCCGGGTTCTGCTCAGCTGATGCGCTGCCGCTGCGGCTGCGCAGCCAGGCAGTCGGCTCGCTCAACCTGTTTCGGGCCAGGCCAGGCGGACTGAGCAGCCAGCAGCTGCGGCTGGCCCAGGCCCTCGCGGATGCGGCCACGATCGGCATCCTGCAGCAGCGAACGATCCGCCAGGGCGAGGTCACGGCGGGACAGCTGCAGGCGGCGCTGACCAGCCGGGTCGTCATCGAGCAGGCCAAGGGCGTGCTCGCCGAGCGGATGCAGATCAGCACCGACGACGCGTTCGGGATATTGCGTGCCGCCGCCCGGTCCCGTAACCGGCTGCTCTCCGACCTCGCTCGCGAGATCGCCAGCAGCGCCATCAGCGCGGCGGACGTTGCCGACCTGCTCGGCCCGGCCGTCACCAGGCCGCCGGGACCAGGCCGAGCACGGTAAGCCTGGCTTGTCCCGATCGCGCCGGCATTGCCCGGGCGCTGCTGGCCTTCGACCGTGCCGAGTTCGTCCTTATCGCGGTCATCTTTGGCTAAAGGCCCACCTCACAGGCCCAGCAGTGTGGTTGACTTCCAGCTCTGGAGGCCTGGACCTCGCTCGCCCGGATGCTGGTACGCATGTCACCACGTCGGCGGAAGCGGCAGATATGAAGGTCTTCAGCAGCGCCCCGGATCCCGAACCGACCCCGGGCTGGACCGCGCCAGGTGCCGGGCTCGCCGTGGTAGCCGGGCCAGGCCCGCGATGGCCGGCCGCACCGCCGCGCCATGGTTCGGCTGCCCGCGCCCAGGAGCCCTTCCGCCGCGTCGCCCAGCTGGCCGCCCTGGTCCTCGGCACCCGGCTGGCGTGCGTCGCCATCGCCGGTGAGCGGTCCTGGCCCGACCGCGGGGGGCCAGGCACCGGATACTACGGTGCCGGATACCTCGGGGCCGGAGAGCACGGGAACGGACAGCACGGGAACGGACAGCACGGGAACGGACAGCACGGGAACGGACAGCACGGGAACAGAGAGCACGGGAACGGACAGCACGGGTTCGGATACCACGGGTTCGGATACCACGGGGCCGGGTCCGCGGCCCAGCGGCCGAGCGTGGCCGAGACGGCATGGTGCCAGTGCGTGATTGACACCGCGGAGATGCTGGTCGTCGATGATGCCCGGCTTGACCCGCGCACCAGGGCCAGCTGGCCGGTCGAGCCCGGGAGCGTGATCGCCTGGGCTGGCTTCCCCATCCTCGACCCGGCCGGCCACGTCGTCGGGGCGCTCTGCGTGGCTGATGCCGTGCCGCGGCACTGGAGCGCCACCGAGGTCGAGGTCCTCGCCAACCTGGCCTTCGTTGCCTCCCGCGAGGTTGCGCTCCGGGTCGCATTGCAGCACGGCGCAGAGCGCGCGGAGCTGGCTCAGACCCTGCAGGAGAGCCTGCTGCCGCCGCGGCTGCCCCAGATCCCCGGCCTGCAGGTAGCGGCCAGGTACGTGGCCGGCGGGACGGGCGCTGAGGTGCTCGGGGACTTCTACGATGTGTTTCCCTCGGTGCGGGGGAGCTGGGGCATCGTGGTCGGCGATGTCTGCGGCAAGGGTGCCGCGGCCGCCAAGAGCACCGCTTTGGCCCGCTACACGCTGCGCGCCGAGGCGCACCGGCAAACCAGGCCGAGCCTGATCCTGGCCGCCCTGAATCAGGCTCTACTGGACTGGATCACCGATGATCCGCGGTTCCTCACCGCCATCTACGCCACCGCGAGGCCGACGCTCGGCGGGGCCTCGGTACAGCTCAGTTCGGCTGGTCACCCGCTGGCCCTGATCCGCCGGAGGGACGGGCGCGTTCAGACCTTCGGGCGACCAGGGGCGCTGCTGGGGCTGCTGCCCGATCCCGAGCTGCATGACGCACATCGCCTGCTGCGGGCCGGCGACTGCCTGATCATGTTCACCGACGGCGTCACCGAGGCACGCAGCCGGATCGACCGCGCACTCTACGGCGACGACCGGCTCCGCGACGTCATCGCCGGACTCGACGAGGAGGGCGCGGACCAGATCGCGGATGCCATCCAGCACGCTGTGCTTGCCTTTAGCCGCGCGGACATCAGCGACGACACGGTCATCCTCGTACTGAAGGTGCCCCGCTACGAGACCAGGCGCCAGCAGCTCCAGCAGCTGCTGGCCATGGAGCCACGAGCTGGCGGTCTTCCGGCCCGGTAGCCTCGTCCGGGGAGAAGATCAGCAGGCGAGGGCGGCCGCGCACGGCGCGGCGAGCCACAGATGGGGAACCTGACATGCGAAGCATCTGGATGGGCGGCCTAGCGGTCTCGGCGCAGGGGCTCGGCTGTATGGGCATGAGCGAGTGGTACGGCGAGACCGACTGGGACTCATCGATCGCGACGATCCACCGGGCGCTCGATCTCGGCGTGACGTTTATCGACACCGCCGATATCTACGGTGCCGGGCATAACGAGGTCCTCGTCGGCCGGGGGATCAGCGGGCGCAGGGACGAGGTACAGCTCGCGACGAAGTTCGGTATCGACCGGTCAGGCGGTGACGAAAAGCGGGTCATCCGCGGCGAGCGCGGCTACGTGAAGCGGTCCTGCGAATCTTCGCTCACCAGGCTCGGCGTCGACGTGATCGACCTGTACTACCTGCACCGTCCGCCGCAGACCGCCGAGATCGAGGAGACCGTCGGCGCGATGGCCGAACTGGTCACCGAGGGCAAGGTGCGTTACCTCGGCCTCTCCGAGGTCGACAACGACCTGCTGCGCCGGGCCTGCGCGGTGCACCCGATCGCGGCGGTGCAGAGCGAGTACTCGCTCTGGGCCCGCGATCCCGAGACGGCCGTCCTCGATGCGCTGCGCGAACTCGGCGTGGGCCTCGTTTCCTATTCCCCGCTGGGCCGGGGCTTCCTGACCGGCACAGTCGACGTGGCCGCGCTGGATGACAAGGATTTCCGGGGCCACAACCCGCGGTTCACCGGGGCCGCGGGCGCCGCCAACCAGGCCATCGCCGATGCGGTGCGCGGGGTAGCTGAGGCGAAGGGCGTCCCGCCGGCCCAGGTGGCACTGGCCTGGGTGCACGCGCAGGGGGAGCGGCTGGGTTTCCCGGTCGTCCCGATTCCCGGCACCAAGCGCGTGACGTGGCTGGAACAGAACGTGGCCGCGCTCGACGTCACTCTCACCGCGGACGAATTGTCCGTGCTAGACAGGCTTGGGGACCAGGTGGTCGGAGCCCGCTATTGACTCGTCCGGGCGCGGAGGCATGACGCGCAGCTCAGCACGGGTATGAATGCCTGGGCCGGCGCGGACAGGCGGCGCTCGCGGGTACTGGTATTTGCTGACAATTGGTAGCCGTATAGGGTGAAACCCTTAAAGCGAACCATGGGGGTGCTGGGCATGGCTTTGTGGCGCAAGTTCGCGGCGGAATTGCTTGGAACCGCATTGCTGGTGTTCTTCGGGGTCGGTGCGGCGACCCTCATGTTCGGGTTCAAGTTCGACGGGGGCAGCATCGCGGCGGGCGTGGTCGCTACGGCGTTCACGTTCGGGCTGGTGCTGCTGGCGCTGGTCTACGTCATCGGGCCGGTTTCAGGCTGCCACGTCAACCCCGCAGTGACCCTGGGCGCCCTGCTGGCCCGCCGCCTCCCGCTGGTCGAGGCGGCCGGCTACTGGGTGGCCCAGTTCGTCGGCGGCATCCTGGGCGCGCTGCTGCTGTGGGGCATGTTCAACACCTCACCGTTGTACAGCACATCCAAGACCGGTCTCGGCACGGACGGATGGGGCGCGCAATCTGACATCCACATCGGCGCGGGCGGCGCCTTTCTCGCGGAGGTCATCCTGACGGCGATGTTCGTGTTCATCGTCCTCGGGGTCACCAGCAAGATCGGCAACACGATCACCGCGGGCATAGTGATCGGCCTGGGCCTGACGCTGGTGCACCTGGTCGGCATAACGATCACCGGGACGTCAGTGAACCCCGCGCGCAGCCTCGGCCCCGCTCTGATCGTCGGGGGTACCGCGCTGAGCCAGGTCTGGCTGTTCATCGTCGCGCCGCTGGTCGGCGGCCTGGTGGCCGCCGGGCTGCACTACCTCGTCTATCCCACGCCGACGCCGGCCGCGGTGGAGCCTGCAGCGGTGCCGCTCGCCGAGGAGATCAGCAGGACACCTGGCAGTCCGGACGGGCCAGGGCGCTGATTTCCGCGTCGACGAGGGTCACCAGCCGGTCGTGATCGGGCACCAGGCTCGCATCGGTCGCGACGCCGACGGTCAGCTGCCCGGCGTAACTGACGGCGCTGAACCCGAGGCCGACCGGCCCGCTGGCCGGCACCCAGGTGATGAGGCCCGCGATGGGAGTCCCGGCGAGCTGTAGCCGGTGCCGCGGGCCGGCGACGTTCGAAACGATCGCCGTGGCCCGGGCGGCGAACACGTCGGTCCAGGCGGTCTGCAGGCCGGCCGGGATCTGGCCCATCAGCTCCAGCATGGTGTAGACGAAGGCGCTCTCCCCGCTGTGCTTGATCTGCTCCATCTGCGCCCTGATCAGGGCCCGCCGCCGGCCGGCGTCAGGCTCTCCAGTGGGCAGCGCCACGAAGACGAGCCCGAACTTGTTGCCTAGCCCCGATCGGCAGCGGCGCGCCCGGCAGGCGGAGGTTGACCGGCTCGATGACAAGCACCTCCGGTACCAGCGCGTCGTGCTCGAGCAGATAGCAGCGCAGGGCCGAGGTGATGGCGCCGAGCACCATGTCATTCACGGTTCCGCCGGTCTCGCGGCTCGCGGCCTTGACCGCCTCGACCGGTACCGGCTTGATCCAGGAGCGCTGCTTGGCACCGGTCAGGCGGCCCTGCAGGAGATTGCGGTCCGCGGTCAGTGCCGAGCCGAGCTTGGCCAGCATGGCCGCATCGGACCGGGTGAAGCTGACCACGTCGGTGAGCTTGCCGACGTCAGTCAGGGCGGTGCGCAGCGACGCGCCGACGGTCGCGGCGATGGAGGTCCCGTTGCGGCCTGCCGCTGCCACGCGTTCCGCGGCCCGTCCGGCCGCGCCGGAAGGCCAGACCGCAGTGCGGGTGTCGTCGCGGATCTGTAGCGCTTCGGCGGGCCCGCCGTCCGGCCCGCCGTCGTCGAGCGGATCGGTCATGGCCAGGAGGACCTGCATCAGGGCCACGCCGTCGGCGATGGCGTGGTGGGTGCGGAGCAACAGCGCGCTGCCGGCCCCGTAGCCCTCGAACAGGTGCAGTTCCCACAGCGGCCGGCCTGCTCGCAGCGGGCGGCTGGCCAGGTCGTTGGCGACCCGTTGCAAGGTGGCCTGATCGCCGGGCGCGGGCAGCCGGGTGCTGGTCACGTGGTCAGTCAGGACGAAGGCCGGGTCATCAGCCCATGCGGGCGCGGCCCAGGGCGCGAGCGTGACCGGCGGGTCGGCGGCCCGCTGCCGGAACCTGCGGAACCGCGGGATCACCCGGTCCTGGAAGATCTGCAGGACGGCGGGCTGCTCGACGGGCCGGTCGAGCCACATCAAGGTGTTGACCACCATGAAGTTGTCCGGCCGGTCCATATGGAGCCACGCCGCGTCCGCTGCGTTCATCGGCTCGGTGCCGACCACGGCGGGAGTCATTGGTTCACCTTCCGATATCCGTTCCGAAAAGCCGTTGATCCGCCGCGCGACCACTGGATGTGATCTTGCGGCGGATCCGCGGCGTCATGACCTGCAGGGCCGGGCGGATGTTATCCGCCTGACGGTCAGCTGTGCAGCATGGGCTTGCCCAGCGGGAACGGCTTGCCCCCGGTGGCCTGGTTCATCACGCCGAGGAACAGGTACGCGCCCAGGGCGCAGAAGATGAAGTTGAAGTAGCCGCTCGCCTTGGTCAGGCCTGGTGAGCTCTGGGTGAGGCCCAGCAGGAACAGCAGCAGTGTGACGTCGACCAGGCCGAGCAGCACCGGGTAGACAACCGGCAGCCGCAGCAGCCCCAGGGTCAGCATCACAATGACGATCAGCCAGGCAATCAGGAACACCTTCTGGGTGGACACCATCGCGATCAGCGGGATTCCGAACCAATTGTGGGTCAGGCCGAGCACCAGAACGGCGTCGCTCAGGTAGAAGCCGGCGAAGATGCCGTAAATGCCGCCCACCACGCCCTGGCCAACATGCACGGCCCAGATTGCCGCGATGAACATGCCGATTGATGTGGCCGCCACGAGGATCGGAATTGCTGCGCCTGCGACTCCGGCGGGCACCATACCGATGTTCACCAGGCCCAGTGCCACTGCGCCCACGATAAAGCTGGGAAGCCCGAGCAGCGCTGGATCATTTCCAGGCGGTGCTAGCTCCACCTCTTCTTTTTGAGCCGGGTGGACGAGTACGAGTGACTCATCAGCGGCTGCAGTTGAAACTGCCATTGCCCTCTCCTTACGGAAGCCTTCCTGAAACACCCACGAATGGCGTGAGCCGCCTCTATCTACCGGGCTACGCTGGCCATACGTGGCGTAGTAGGGCCAAACGTCCTGCGTGAGGGCAGGGCCAACGTCCTGGTTGCCAGCGGCGTCGGTCACCGAGTTCGTGCAGGTAGGCGCGTTGGCGCCGGCTGATCAGGCCGAGCGCTCCAGGTGCCAGCGCAGACCGTGGCCGGCCGGACCGGCGGTGCGCGCACGGCGGCGGGGGGCTGCGCGAAGCGGAAGATGAGAACCGAGCCGGCCAGGACCCGGACCGGGCAGTAACTGCGGAACCAGGCCAGCTGCGAACGGTCGGCGCTGTTCAGGGCGGTAGCCGATACCGCAACCCAGCTCGAGATCCGGTCCGGCGGGGTGCCGAGTAGGGAGCGCGACCGGCGGCTCGGCCCTGGCGGCCTCGGCAAGTCTGCCGGAACCTAGCCAATACAGGGCTTGGTGCTCCTAGGAGGCGGCCGCCATGGCAGGTCTGCCCGGACTCGGTCTTTCGCTGGGTGCTCTAAATCACATTGGCGGAGCTGGCCGTTACGTCGGCTAGGCGCTGGGTAAGGCGGATGACACGGCGGCCGCGCCGCGGATGGCACCCGATGGCAGGCGCGGGCTGCAGTGACCGGACCGGCTGGGGCGAAGGGACACCATGAAGACGATTACAGCGATCATGGTCGTGGCGGTCGGGGCAATCTTGACCTTCGCCATCAATGCCCACCCTGGTTTCATCAGCCCGCAGATTGTCGGGCTCGTCCTCATGCTGACGGGCATCACCGGGCTGTGCCTGAACCAGCGCGGAACCGGGCTGCTCGACCGTCAGCTCGTCATGCTCAGGCACCTGCTCGGTCAGGATGCCAGCGCGATCTCCGGACGCCGGGTTCCGCTGGACGAATTGCTCGACGATGAGCAGCCCGGCCACGAGCAGCCCGGCCACGATCGGCGCGAATCCGTCGGCACCGCTGCGTGGCCGTCGCAGTCATCGCACCATTCGCCGCCCAGTGAAGTCTCCATTGACGACACCCCGACGTCACCTGACATCTGGGGCGGTGGCCGGATTCCCGAAGGCATCGGCGCGGGCCGGACGGCTCGGTAGCGACACCCTGCCGGGCCTGAAGGAGGCGCTGACCGGGCCGGTCCGCTGACCGGGCCGGTCAAGCTGAGTCGCGACGGCGGTATTCACGGCCTAGCGGCAGGCTGGCTACCAGCTGGTGCTGCTGGTGCGGTCAGTCAGGGTAAATGCCGGGGGTGGTGGTGTAGCTGCGACCGTGGGGCAGCGTCCAGGTGAGGGTGCCTGGGGTTGGCTGGGTGAGCTTCCAACCAGGGGCTTGCTTGGCGCGATGATGCCGACGGCACAGCGGGGACAAATTACACTCGCAGGTCCGGCCGCCTTGGTCGTACGCGATGGTGTGATCATCATCGCAGCGGACTGCGGGGCGGCGGCAGCCGGGGGCCGAGCAGCGGCGGTCCCGGATCTTGATCAGGTGCCGCAGTGCGGCTGATGGCCGGTAGCCGCGGGTTTCCCGGGCGTGAGTACAGGGCCCGATTCCGGTTTCCAGGCCGCAGATCGTGATCTGGGCCAGCCAGGCCGGCGGCCCGGCTCCCGGCGGCCCGGCTCCCGGCGGCCCGGCTCCCGGCGGCCCGGCTCCCGGCGGCCCGGCTCCCGGCGGCCCGGCTCCCGGCGGCCCGGCTCCCGGCGGGCTGTTGCCCTGCTGGTCCGTCCGGCGTGGTGGCGGGCCGGCGCTGGCGCAGCCGTGTGCGACAGCCTGGCCGCCGGGCCCGGTCAGGGTCACGCACCAGCGGGCAGCGGGCTGGCCGGCCAGCATATCCGCCAGGTCACGGCAGGTCCCGGCGTCCAGCGCGCCGAGCCCGGCGGCCTCGCCGGGCTGATCGCTCAGGCCGAGCCACGCGGTCAGCGGCATGGTCAGGTTCACTGACCCAGACAACCCGGGCCAGGTGTGGCCACCGCTGGGCAGCCCGACACTCGGAGTGCCGATGCTACCGAGAGTGCCGGGGCCACCGGGGGTGCCAGGGCCAGCGGGGACTCCGAGGCCGTCGGGGACTCCAAGGCCGTCGGGGACGCCGGGGACGTTTGGGCCGGACTGGGCGGGGGCGGCAGGGCCGGGCAGCAAGGTTTCGATAGCGCGGCCAGCCAGCACTGCGGTGAACACCCGGGCTCGCAACTGCTCCAGCGTTCCCGCCGCGCCACGAGACTTCAGCCACCGCGCCCGAGCATCAACGCACTGATCCGCGGCGATCATCTCCGCCGCCGGCAAATCCCGCCCGGCCAGCGCCCCGGTCCCCGACGACTCCAGCCACGCTTCCACCCGGGCGTCCTTCTCCGCCTTCCGCCGCCGCCGGATCCCGGCCTGCGGGTCGGTGGCCAGCACCGCCCGCCGGCACGCCGCCCGCAACTGCCCCGTGGTCTGCCCGGGAGCCGCAGGCAGCACCCGCTCTTCTACGGCCATCGCTGCCACATCGTCCAGCGCACACGTCTCGTCGGCGATTACCGTCGCCCGCGGCCCGTCGATCCGCCCCTCCCGCAGCGCTGCAGTTGTGCCGGGCAGCCGGGCCAGGCCAGCGGCCAGCCCGGTGAGTCGCGACGCCGCCCGGCCGGTCAAGGTCAGCGCCGCCGCGATCTCCTCGTCCAGATGTCCGTCCTGATTCAGGCCGGGCGCCGGGCGCCGGCGCGCCAGCTCGCTGACGGCAGCCAGCTCCCCGGCCGTGGCCCACGACCCCTGCCGCCGCCACGCGCACAGCACCCCGATCAGCTCATCATCAGAAAGCCTGGCCAAGCCGTCGCTCCATGCCTGAGCGGTGAAGTCGGCTAGGTCCGGACCCGGATCCAGCCGGTCGAGCAGCCCGCCGCCGGCGAACCCGGAGCCCACCGCTCCCCGGACCCGGTGCGTGAACCCAGCCGCCAGCGCCTCGGGCGCGGTACTGGCCTCGACCGGGCGAATCTTGCGCACTCCGGCGGTCAGCTCCACCAGCCACGACAGCGCCCGCGAGGACTCCGGCCCGGCCGGCGAGTTCACATCCGGGTGAGGGTCCGGCACGGTGACCTCCTCCGCTAGATCTCGACCACCTTCGAACATGCTATCGAGTGCTTCCGACATTCCGGCGCGGAAACCGGCCCGGTGCCGAAACCCGTTACGAAATTTTTCAGCTCACCAGGTGCGGGCGGATCCGGAGCGCCTGACGTCGCGTCATTGGCCACTGCGGAATTGCGTGCGCCCTGAACTCGTTGGCTTGTGACTGTGCCCGAACCAGACTCGTCACGGAACCATCCGCGTCCGCCGGTCAGTCGGCTGCTGTCCAGATTCGACCGGTGGACGTCTCGCCCGCTGACCGCCCTGATCGTGCTGGCCGGGGCCGCCGTCTGGGTGCTCGTCAGCCTGGCCGACGGGTTTCCCGGCCGGTGGGAGACGATCTTCCAGACACTGGTCGCCGCGCTGACCCTGGCCATGGTTTTCGTGATCCAGCACACCCAAGCTCGCCAGCAGGCGGCGACTCAGCGCAAGCTTGATGAGATCCTGCAGGCGATGCCGGGTGCCGATAATTCGCTGCTAACCCTGGAACACGCATCCGACGATGAGCTGCGGGCCACCGGCGACCTGCACCACGGGATCCGGCAGGAGGCACTGGGTGAGCGGCCGGGCAGTCCCGGCGCAGGACGGTTAGCCGCCACCGGCCAAGTGCGGCGGGATTAACGGGCCGTCGCGGCCTGTGCCGCCGACCTGGCCGTCTTCTCGGGAGGGCCACCCAGGCCCGCGAGGACGGCGGGCAGCTCACCGCTGTGGACCACGCCCAGGCGCTGAGTGGCGCGGGTCAGCGCGACATAGAGATCGTTGAGCCCGCGGGGAGAGCAGGCCAGCATGAGACCGGGTTCGGCGACGATCACCGAGTCGAACTCCAGCCCTTTGGCCTGCGCGACGCTGAGCACGACTACCTGGCTGCCGAGTTCAGGATCCTCGCCGATCGTAGCGCCAGGGACAGTCGCGGTGACCGCCGCGCCGAGTTCGCCGAGGAGCGGCTCGGGGACGATCACAGCCAGCCGCCCGTCGGCCATGCCCGCGGCCTCGCGGGCGGCCAGCTCGGAGAGGCGGCCGGCCAGCTCGGCCGGCGCCGCGTGCTCGCGCCAGGGATCGACGCCGGTTTCGCGAACCGAACGCGGCGGTTGCAGGGCCGGATCGATGGCGGCCAGGACGTCGGAGGCCACCGCCATGACTTCGGCGGGCGCGCGGTAGTTGATGGTCAGCTGCGCCAGCTGCCAGCGGTCAGCCAGATGCGGGTCCAGGACACGCTGCCAGGAGGAGGTGCCAGCTAGGTCGCCGGTCTGCGCGACGTCTCCGACCAGGGTCATGGACTTGGCCGGGCAGCGCCGCATCAGCATCCGCCACGCCATCTCTGAAAGCTCCTGGGCTTCATCCACGATGACGTGCCCGAACGCCCAGGTGCGATCGGCAGCCGCACGTTGTGCCGCGGTCAGGTAGGCATCCGCCTCATGCCGGTCGGCAAATCTGTCCGCATCCAGAATGTCTGCGCCCAGCAGAATCTCAGGATCATCGTCATGAGTATCTCTGGACATGATGTCGAGCACGCCCTGCGCGTACGCGACCCGCGCCCGCCGTTCCGCCTGGGCCTGCGCCCGGGCCGCCCGGTCATCCTCGCCGAGCAGCTCGGCCGCCTCGTCGAGCAGCGGCACGTCCGCCGGGGACCAGCCGTCGCCTGGATCACGCAGCAGCAGGGCGCGTTCCGCCTCGGTCAGGCTGTCGCCGGCCGCGGCGAGGCGCTCCGGCGTGGCGAACAGGTCCGCCAGCAGCCGCTGCGGCGACAGGACCGGCCACATCCGGTGGATGGCCCGGCGTACCTCACTGTCCCTGCGCAAATCGCTGCGGATCGCCGACACGTCGACTTCGCCGAGCACGCTGCCCGGACCGGGCGCGACGGCCTCGATCCGGCTGTCGACCTGACTGGCGAGCGCCTCGATGATCTCCCTGGCGAAAATCGCCCGGGCCTGGTTGTGCGGCCTACGCGACTGCCGGGCCCTGGTCCGTGCCCGGACGCAAGTGCGCCGGTCCAGGCGCAGCTTCTCGTGATCGACAGTGATCTGAAGGGCCTGGTCGGGCACCCACTGCCGGTCGCGCACCGCGGCGGCCAGCACTCCGGCCATCGCCAGCCTGCCCTTAATCTCAGCGGCCGCCGCGGGCTCGGCGCGCCGGGCGCTTATCCCCGGATATAGATCCGCGATCGTCGACATAAGCACGCCGGTCTCGCCCAATGACGGGAGCACTTCGCCGATATACCGGAGAAAAGTCGCATTCGGGCCGACGATCAGCACACCGCGCTTGGATAGCTGCTCGCGATGCGTATAGAGAAGATAAGCGGCCCGGTGCAAGGCGACAGCGGTCTTGCCGGTGCCCGGGCCGCCTTGCACAACGAGCACGCCAGGCAGCCGAGACCTGATGACGTGATCCTGCTCGGCCTGGATGGTCTCCACGATGTCGCTCATCCGGCCGGTCCGGCTGGCGCTGACCGCAGCGAGCAGCGCGGCTTCGCCGGTGAGACCCTGGTGCTGGCGCGGATCGGCGGCGGCGAGATCGAGCACCTCGTCATCGAGGCCGGTGACGGTCCGGTTGCGGGTCGTGATGTGCCGCCTGCGCCGCACCCCGTCCCGGGACGCCGCGGTCGCGAGATAGAAGGGGCGCGCGGCGGGGGCACGCCAGTCCATCAGCAGCGGGTCATAGGTATCGGATTCATCCCGGAGGCCGATCCGGCCGATATAGCGCGGCTGGCCGTCATCGAAATCGAGCCGGCCGAAGCATAGGCCGTTTTCAGCAGCATCCAATTGAGCGATTTGGCGGAAGTACATGACCGTCAGCGACTCGCGCTCAGAACGCGCCTGATGGGTGCCGCCGTTCTCCCGCATTACCGTGGCCAGACGGGCTGAGGCTCGTTCCCGGTTGCTATCCAGCCGACCGTAGAGCATGGAGACGTATTCCTGCTCCTGCGCCAATTCCTCGTTAGACAACTAACCTCTCCGGTGCTATAATTCCGCCGCCGATAGCGCTATAGCCGTGTTCCCGCCATAAGCAAAATTAATGTAGCGCGGATTTTGTTCCCGCGGCGCTCCGGGCAGCCGCGGCCCGAGGCAGAGGCCGGGGCGAGCGGCTGGGGGCAGCAGCCGGGGGCAGCAGCCGGGGCCAGCAGCCGGGCTGCTCCGGACCCGGCGTGCGGCCGCAGTGGGCGGCCAGCGATCATGGGCAGATGTCAGTGCGTTGCCGGTCACGTTCGCGGGCCCCCAGGCCGGTACGGCAGCGTGGACTCTCGGGAGACACCGGAATGCAGCGGGCATGACGCAGGCCGGGCCGAAGCTGACACCCGCGCTGCGCGCCCTGCTGGGTTTCTGCTGTGCGCTGGTCCTGGTCGACACGATGTTCTTCACCGCGCTAACCCCGCTGTTGCCGCACTACACGCAGGTGGCCGGGTTGTCGAAAGCCGGCGCCGGGCTCCTGGTCGCGGCCTACCCGCTCGGCACCTTGATCGGCGCGCTTCCCGGCGGGCTGCTGACCGCCCGGCTGGGAGACCGGCCGATCGTTCTGCTCGGGCTCGCGCTGATGAGCGCGTCGACGCTCGTCTTCGGGCTGGCGTCGGCCGCCGGGGTGCTCGTCGCTGCGCGCTTCGTCCAGGGCCTGGCCGGCGCCTGTACCTGGGCGGCCGGCCTGGCCTGGCTGGCCAGGGCCGCACCGCCGGAGCGGCGCGGCGAGCTGCTCGGCACCGCCCTGGGCGCGGCGGTCGGCGGCGCGCTGTTCGGCCCGGTGGTCGGGGCGGTCGCCGATGAAGTCGGCACCGGGCCGGCGTTCGGCGCGGCCGCTGTGGCCGGCGCGGCCCTCATGGTCATAGCCTTCTTCGTGCCTGCGCCGCCGGGCGCGGTCCCGCAGGGCCTGCGGGCCGCTTGGCCGGCGATCCGGGACCGTCAGGTCGGCACCGGTATGTGGCTGACCATGCTCGCAGGCCTCGCCTTTGGCGTGGTGGACGTGCTCGCGCCGCTACGGCTGAGCCAGCTAGGCGCCGGGGCGCTCGTCATCGGCGGGACGTTTCTGGCCGCCGCGGCCATCGAGGCGGCTCTGTCGCCCCTAGCCGGCCGGCTGTCGGACCGCCGAGGTGCCCTGCTGCCCATCAGGATCTCGCTGACCGGGGGAGTGGCGGTCAGCCTGCTGGCTCCGCTGCTGACGCCTGCGTCCTTGCTCATCGCACTGCTCATCGTGGGCATGCCCGCGTACGGCACGCTGTTTACCCCGGCAACAGCCCTGCTCAGCGATGGTGCACACCGCCTGGGCCTGAACCAGGGGCTCGCGTTCGGGCTGGGCAATCTGGCCTGGGCGAGCGGACAGGCCTTCGCGGCGGCCGGCAGCGGGGTGGTAGCGCAGGCCACCTCGGATGTGGTCCCGTACGCGCTGCTCGCCGGCGCCTTCGTGGCCACACTGGCGGTACTTCGGATCAGGAACCGTCCCGCCGGGCAGGCGAGCGGCGACGAAGCGGTTCGCTAGGCCGCCAGCCGTGGTGCGGCCTCAGCCGGTCGTGCGGTTCGCACCGAGGCGAATCTGGTCAGCCTGCCCCGTTTTCCCTGGCCGGTCTCCCTGGCCGGTCTCCCTGGCCGGTCTCCCTGGCCGGTCTCCCTGGCCGGTCTCCCTGGCCGCTTCGCCGCGGGGGTAGGTCAGCGCGCAGCGAGGACGTCGGCGATCTTCGCCGCCGCAGCGGGCGGATCCTCGGCATCGCACAGGACCTCGCCCCAGGACCACCGGTAGAACCAGCACAGGCGCCCGTCGGGGCCGGTGCCTGGCGTGCAGTCGATGCTCTCCGCGAGCATCGATGCGCCGGGGATGAAGACATGCAACGTCGCCGGATAGGTCGTCTTGACGGTTGCGTGGAATCCCTGGTTGTCGAGCGCCGTCGCGAGACGGTGCAAATGGTAGCTTCTCGCGTGGTCGCGGGTGCCGTCGTGCATATCACCTGCCCTTGCAAGCTCCGGCACATTCTCCGCGCTTGCGGGGCCCCCTTGTCAAATCGCGGCGGCCGGAGGTGATGAGCGGGGCCGGTCCTAATAGCGGGGCCGGCGACCGTATCCGTCGGGTGCGTAGGGATCCTGGGTATGCGAGGCCGGCGGCGCCGCGCCTGGGTAGTCGGCGGGTGGCAGGTACCCGTCCTGGCTCGGCCGGGCAGCCGGGTACTCGCCGGGCAGATAGTCCGCCGGATAGTAGGGCCCGTCTCCGCCACGCCGACCGGTCCCCGGCGCATCGAAACGGCCCGTACCAGGCATCGTTCTCTCGTCGCCGTTCCTGGTGAGCGGGCTGTCGGCCGACTGCGGGTACCACTCACGGCCGCGCGCATCCCGGTCGTCGGCCAGCGGATATACATCGCTGCGGTGACGACTGAGCTCCTGGGCGGCCGGGTACGGCGCGCTGCGGTGGCCGTTGACGTCGTCCGCCGGCGGGTACGCGGCGCTGCGGTGGCCGTTCAGATCCTCGGCCGGCGGGTACGCGGCGCTGCGGTGGCCGTTGACGTCGTCCGCCGGCGGGTACGCGGCGCTGCGGTGGCCGTTCAGATCCTCGGCCGGCGGGTACGCGGCGCTGCGGTGGCCGTTCAGATCCTCGGCCGGCGGGTACGCGGCGCTGCGGTGGCTGTTGGCACTGCGCTGGCTGTTGAGGTCGCCGGCCGCCGGATATGGGGCGGTGCGCTGGCCGTTGTGGTCGCCGGTCGCCGGATATGGGGCGCTGCGGTGGCCGTTCAGGTCCGCGGCTGATCGCGATGAGAAGGCGTCGCCGACCGGATTGCCGACATAGCTCCCGTATGGATTGCCGGACGGCGATGGAGCCGCCCCGCCGTCGATGACGGGCCGCCAGCGGCTGGAACAGCGCCCGACGGAGGCCGGGAATGCGCGCCTGATCCGGCTGGGTAGCTGTCTGGATAGGCGGGCCGCGGCTCCCGTTCCAGTGCGGCCGCCGACGGCGGGCCGTATGGCGCAGCCGGGCTCTGATAGCTGGCGAACTGCTGGGTCGGTGCGTTCTGGGCGGCCTCGCGAGAGGCGGCCGACCCGCTGGCCCGGCTGCTCCGGAAGGACCTGCTGTCATCAGCACGAACGCGGGGGAAGGACGGGCTGGTCAGCGGGTCGTCAGCGAGGCTGTCGGCAATGCGGCGCCGGCCGTGCCGAGCGTCGCCGCCCTGGTCGATGGTCGGGTCGTCCGGGTAATAACCGGCGGCTGCGGCCGGGCGCGGCTGCGCAGGGGCTGGCGGCGGGAGGGGAACGGGCGCTGCGGCCAGTTCCGGGCGCCTGCGGACGGGCAGCGCAGGGTCGCCGAGGCTGCCAGGAGCGACGCCGCCGGCCGCCCCGTGGCCGCTGGTCGGCCCATGGCCGGTGACTGCGCTGCGGTCCGCGCCAGCCTGCGCATCGTGCTCCAGGCCAGCCTGGCCAGGCCGGGGCGTGGCCGGGGGTTGCGCGGTCGTGGTCAGCGGCTTGTCTGAAGCTAGCTCCGCCCAGTAATCGACATCGGAGAGCTTGTCCCACTCAGTGCTCGGCCAGTCGGCGCTGTCGTCTGAGCGCTTGCTGCGGCCTGGCCGGGTACGCGGCTCAGCGGGTGCCTCCGCCGCACGCAGGCGGGGGCTGGCATCGCTGTCGCGGCGATCGGTCCCGCGGTCGCCAGGCACGCTGGCGCGCTGCCGGTCACGAACGCTCTCGTGCCCGCGACTGCCCGCACCATGGTGACCGGACCGCGAGCCATGGCCCGCAGCTTCGCGGCTGCTCATCTGGCCGTCCCGGCTGCGGTCCCTGCTGCCGTCGCTGCCGCGGCTGGCTGAATCGGGACCTGGCCGTAGCCCGTAGGGCGGCTCACCGTAACCGCTCGCGCGGCTGGCGGGCGCATCGACACTGCGCTGGCCGGAGCCGTGCCGGTCGGCGCGGCGGCTGGCGGCCCGCCGAGGCTGGTCATCCGGCCGCGGGCCGAGCCGGTCATCGCGGGCGGGATGCCTGACCGCCCGATCCCGGCGGTCCTCATCACGCCAGTCCCGCCGGTCCCGGCCGCTCATGCCACGGCCACCGGACCGTTGCGCGGCGTCCTCTGGATGCCCCGCCCGCATGTTCCGGGCGGCCAAAATAACGATAATGAGGACAACCACGACAACTACTGCCAAGCCAATCACAAGCTTAGTCATCGCACCATCCAAAACGGCATGGCCTCACAGTGCGGTGCCGGCGAGGCACACGCGGCCATCGACGCGGGCCTTACCCAGTAGCGCAGGCACCCTGATATTTCCGAAGGCTGATCGCCTGAACAGTGATTCTGGCGGACCGCTATCGCCCGTGTCACGCGATTCGAGAAGTTTACCCGGCTGTGTCGCAGGCGGCGACCGTGATTCGGCCCGCTGCCTGCGACTACTCGTGGTGCGCCGTTGCCGTCAGTCGACCGCGGGCAATCGCATGACTGGCGATTGCGGTCCAGGCTACCTTCAGCGCCGCATCGCTGCCCAGCCGCAAAAAGGAGTTGAGGGCGTAGACCGTAAATCGGTACTGGTGGCTCCGCCCAGCCGGGCACGGGGGCTGGTACTTCGCCGTGCCCGCGCTGTTTTGGGCCTGGACCGCTCCGGGCGGAATTATTCCAGGCTGGATGTCGGTGCCCGGGCTGATATTGAAGACGATCCAGTAAACGTACGGCGTGATGGGGGCGCTGGAGTCGTCCACGACCAAGGCAAACGACCTGGTGCCTGCCGGCGCCCCGGACCAGAAGACCGGCGGGCTCTCGCCCACGCCGTGGCAAGTGAACTGGCTGGGCATCACGCCCTCGGTGAACAGCGGGCTGGTGACGGTGAGCACTTGCGGGGCATCACGCAGTGCCTTCGAGCTGCCGAACAGCCCGCAGCCGCTCAGTAGCAGCGTGCCGGATACGACGATGGCAGCCCGCCGGGAGGCCGGCCGTACCCGGCATTCACTCCGGCCCAAGCCTCATCCCCTTGCCCGTCGCCGCAACTGTCCCGATGCGCGATCCTACGCGGGTCAGTCAGGCTGCCTGGAGTTGCCGAGCATGATCTCGTCCCAGGACGGCACTGACGCCCGCCGCGAGCGGCCACTGGCCGCCTTCTTCACGGGGCGCTCGGGAGCCTGGCTGGGGGGACTCGCCGACTCGGACGCAGCGTCCGGCCTGGCTACCGCGCGTTCCGGTGCACCGCGGCCCGGGGCCTGATCCTGCGCTGCCCCGGTCGCCGGCCCGGTCGCCGACTCGGCCGACGACGCCTTGGCCCGACCCGACGGGTGCTCAGGCTCGGGGCGCGGCTCCTGGTGATTGACACTGGCTGAGCCGATCCGGCGGGCGATGGGCGTCACGGTAGCCGTCGCGGCGGCGGCGCGCGGCGTCAGCCTGAGCGACGCTAGCTCGGCTTCCGACAGGCAGAGCCGGGCAGCCTGATCATCGTCCGGGGTCACGTGCCTGCGCTGCGGATCGAAAACCCACTCGGCGAGCTGCGGTCGGCCGCCGGTGGTGAACATCAGCTGCACCTGCCAGTTACCGTCGGCGCGCTTTCTTGAGTCCCAGCGCGCGTCATCCGGGCTCGCGCCCGCCTGGGTGAGCCGTTCGGCCACGATCTCGCCGAGCCGCGGACCTGGTCCGGAGTCGCCCGCGCTGCGGACGGTAGCGCGCTGCGCCTCCTGAGCACGGTACTCGCGCTCGGCCAGCACCGGGCCTTCGAAGCGGCGCACGCGCTCAATCGGGATCCCGGCCAGGTCTGCGATCTCATCCGCCGTCTCTCCGGCGCGGATCCGGTCTTGGATCTCCTTGGGTCGCAAGGGATTCTCCACTTCGATCTCGTACTGGGCGAGCCGGGAGAACTGGCCGCGGGCAACTGTCCGCAACCGGTCGTCTATGGGCAACAAGAAACGGCCGCCCCGCCCTGGTACCGCGAGAATGGCGTAGCTCCCGTCCTCGCTGACTGCGACGAGGCGCAGCTCCTGCATCGGCGTCCCTTCCGCGCTGCCCGGGCCGCGCAGGGGGCGGAACTCGGACCTCCCCCGTGACGAGTCTGGCGGTTGCGACCCGTCCTGGCCAGCACCTCGCCCGGCATGTCCCGCATCACCTGGGGCTCGCCAAGATATGGCATCCTGCGGCCGCCAGCGTCCAGCACTGATCCGCAGAGTATTACCCGGGCGTGGCGCGGCGCCGGGAACGCGGATAATCGTCCGCCGGATTGATCACCCACACCGGGGGAGACCAGGACCGGCGCACGCATTGTTGCTGCTGACGCCGCGCGGCCGCGGCACGGTGACCAGCTGGCAGCAGGTCACCGCGCGGATTACCAGGCCGCGACCGCGGCGCTGGTCCGGGTCAGTTCCGCGGCCTTTCGATGCGGCACGGCCCGCATTGGTCGAGCTGACCGTCGCGGTCGACGCCCTGGGCGATCGCCCGCTGGGCTGATCTGGCTGGTCGGCACCAGGCTGGCCGATACGCTGGGCTGCACGGGAGCCTGCGGCGCGACGATGAAGGAATCACGGAGTCTGTATCGCCATGCACATTGACGCGATCTTCGGCGCCATCGGGCGCTATGCCGTCCGGTTCCGCTGGCTAGTGGTGCTGCTCTGGATTGTCGCCGCCTTCGCGGCCATCACGCAGCTGCCGTCGCTGTCGAGCGTCACTCAGAGCAACAACTCCAAATTCCTGCCGGCCAGCGCGCCGAGCGAGCACGCGGCGGAGCTGGCCGCGCCGTTCGGCACGGCCAACCTGCTGCCGATCCCGGTGCTGGCCGCCCGCCCCGGCGCACCGCTGACACCAGCGGATATCGCGGCGATGACCGCGCTGCAGGGCAAGCTGCGGTCGGTGACCGGAGTCGAGAATGTCCTGTACCTCGGGATCTCACCGGACGGTCACGCGGAGCAGCTCGTGGTGCTCGCGATGCAAGCCGGCGGCAACCCGAACGCGACAACCGACCTGGTGAACGCGCTGCGAGCCAAGATCGCGCAGGCCGGGCTGCCGGCCGGGCTGCAGGTGCACCTGGCGGGGGATCTCGCCATCCAGGTTGATCAGCAGAAGGCATCCGGCAACACCGGCAACAAGGTGCAGGACTACGCCGCGATCCTGATCATTGTCCTGCTGGTGCTGATCTTCCGCTCGCTGACGCTGGCGCTGGTCACGCTCGCGCCGGCCTTCGTCTCGGGACTTATCGCCGGGCCGCTGGTGGCCGAGGCGGCCAAACACGGACTTCAGGTCTCCCCACTGGCCCAGTACCTGATGATCGTCCTCGTGCTCGGGGCCGGCACCGACTACGGGCTGTTCCTGGTGTTCCGGGTGCGCGAGGAGCTCCGCGCCGGGCAGCATGGCCAGCAGGGCGCCAACTACCCGGGCTCGGCCGGCACCGGCGGCAGCGTGCTCAGCGACCTGATCCACCCCAGGCCGGAGGCCAGGGACGCGATCATCAGGTCGGTCACCAGGGTGGGCGAGTCGATCACCTTCTCCGCCGCCACCGTTATCGCGGCGGTCCTCACGCTGCTGCTGGCCAGCTTCCCGTTCTACTCCAACCTCGGAGTGCCGTTCGCGATCGCCATCGGCGTCATCCTGATCGCCGGGCTGACCCTGCTGCCCGCGCTGCTTTCCATCCGGCTGTCGCTGCTCGCGGTGAAGCGCACCGCTTTCCGGGCCATCTTCGGCCGGCCCAAGCTGCTGCCGTGGAATATCCAGGGCGCTGGCCGGCCCGGGGCGTGGGGCCGGATCGCCGGGCGGATCGTGGCGCACCCCGTGCCCACCCTGCTGACCGGAGTTGTGGTGTTCGGCGGGCTCGCGATCGCGGTCGTCGGCTACACGGCGGGCGGATTCGGCGGGAACACGGCACCCCCGGCCGGCAGCGACTCGGCAGCCGGACAGGCCCTGCTGACCAGGTATTTCCCGCAGTCGGCGGCGAACCCGACCAGCTTGATCTTCCGGTTTACCACCCCCGTCTGGCAGGACCCGGCGCCGCTGGTGGCCGCGGTACCCAAGCTGCGCGCCACCGGATACTTCACGCAGGTGACCGGGCCGCTGAACCCCGGCGGAGTGGTGCTGACGCCCGCTCAGTTCAGCGCGTTGCACGCCCAGCTCGGGCCCGCCAAGGCGCTGCCCGCCCTGCCACCGGCCGGCAGCAGCGTGCCGAAACCGCTGTATGCGGCCTACCGATCGAGCTCGAACTATGTCAGCCCAGACGGCCGCACCGTACAGTTCTCCACCGGCCTGAAGGCCGGCGACCCGGGTAGCACCCCCGCGCTGGACGCGGTCCCTGCCATCCGCCGCGCGACCACGGCGGTGGCTAAGTCGATCGGCGCGGCGGACTCTGCGGTCGGCGGCCAAGCACCCGCCCTGTATGACATCAGTGCCATCTCCAACAGCGACCTGATCAGGGTCATCCCCATCGCGATCCTGGCGATCGGGCTGCTGCTGGCCCTGGTGCTGCGCAGCCTGGTCGCGCCGTTGTACCTGATCGCGTCGGTCGCGGTGTCCTATCTCGCGGCGCTCGGGCTGTCGGTCCTGCTGTTCATCGACATCGGCGGAAGTGGCGGACTCGTCTTCTTCATGCCGTTCCTCATGTTCATCTTCCTGCTGGCGCTCGGCGAGGATTACAACATCCTGGTGATGACCCGGATCAGGGAAGAGGCGCACCGGCTGCCGCTACGGCAGGCGGTGGCCCGGGCGCTGAGCGTAACCGGAACCACGGTGACCTCGGCCGGGCTGGTGCTCGCCGGCACCTTTGTCGTCTTCGGAATCGTCGCGGGCAGCGGCTCGGGCGGCAGCCAGTTCCGCGACATTGCCATTGGCCTGGCGCTGGGCATCTTGATGGACACCTTCCTGGTCCGGACCTTGCTGGTGCCCTCCACTGTGGTCCTGCTCGGCAGGTGGAACTGGTGGCCGTCGCGGATGAGCCGGGTCGACGCGGAACATCCCTGGGGGAACGGGCCGGATCAGGGGGCGATCAGCCCGGAGCCTGAGCCTGCGCCGCCCGGACCGGATCCCGTGGTGCCCCAGCCTGGGTCGTCAGCGCCCGCCCCGGCTTCGCAGCCCGACCCCCGCCGCTGACCGGGCGGGACCGCGTGCCAGGCTCACCGCTGGTCAGCGTCATTATCCCGGTCTACCAGGTCCGGGACTACCTGGAGGAATGCCTGGACTCGATCCTCGGTCAGCCGGCGACCGATCTCGAGGTGATCGCCGTCGACGGCGGCTCCGCTGACGGCTCCGCCGAACTGCTTGATGTCCGCGCCGGTCAGGACGGCCGCCTGCGGGTGCTGCATCTCGATCGGGTCGGGCCAGGCCCGGCCAGGAATGCGGGCCTGAGCCAGGCGACGGGCCAGTACGTGTGGTTCGCCGACGGGGACGATGCCCTGGCGCCCGGCAGCCTGGCGGCGGTCGCCGACCGCCTGCGCCGCGAAGCCCCGGACGTGCTGCTGATCGACTACGAATACCTGTTTCCTGACGGCAGCACGGGCGCAAGTCCGGGCGCGAGCTTGCTGCGCGAGGTGCCTGCGGACGGCCTGACCCTGGCGCAGCGGCCGGACCTGTTCACCCTGGCCATGACGGTGTGGAGCAAGGTCATGCGCCGCGAGTTCCTGCTCGCCCTGCGGCAGCCGTTTCCGGACGGGATCCATGAGGATGTTCCGGTGTCCTGTGCCGCGCTGCTCGGCGCGGCCAAGATCAGCGTCGAAAGCCGCGTCTGCTATCGGTACCGCCAGGCCCGCCGCGGCTCGTTCATGATCAGGAGCACCGAGGCCCATTTCGACATCTTCCGCTCCTACCGGGAGGTGTTCGATCTGGTGGCCAAGCGGCTGGCCGATGGCGACATGACGATCACCGGCCCGGTCCGCACGGCGCTATTCGAGCGGGCCATCTGGCACTACACGACCGTCCTGGGCACGGGCGGCTGGGGGATTGGCCGGCTGGGGGGCAGCGGCCTGGTACCGCGCCGGCTGTACCGCCGGTTCTTCACGATGATGCACGAGGACTTCCTGAAGTACCGTCCGGACGGCTACCGCCCGCCGGGCGGGGCTCGCGGCGCGAAGTTCCGCCTGATCGAGCGCAACGCGTACTGGACCTATGTCGCCCTGGAACCGGTCAATCGGCTGCGGGTCCGGCTACCCCGGGCGCTGCGCCCGGGGTAGCCAGCCGCGGCGCCGACAGGCGTCGCGGCTGGCGCGGTGGTCAGGGAACCGGTCCCGCCGGGTTAGCCGGCGGCAGCTGCGGACTCAGTGGGCCGACGTGAACTGCTCGCTCTCGGTGGAGCCGGTCAGTGCGGTGGTCGAGGAGTCCGGGCTGATCGCCGAGGTCACCAGGTCGAAGTAGCCGGTGCCGACCTCGCGCTGGTGCCTGGTGGCCGTGTAGCCGTCCGCCTCGGCGGCGAACTCGGCATCCTGCAGCCTGACATAGGCCGGCATGCCCTCGGCCGCATAGCCACGAGCCAGCTCGAACATCGACTGGTTGAGCGCGTGGAATCCGGCCAGGGTGATGAACTGGAACTTGTATCCCATCTCGCCGAGCTCGCGCTGGAACTTCTCGATCGTCCCCTCGTCGAGGTGGGCACGCCAGTTGAAGGACGGCGAGCAGTTGTAGGCCAGCATCTGGTCCGGGTAGACGTCCTTGATCGCCTCGGCGAACTCCCTGGCCACCTGCAGATCAGGCTTGGAAGTCTCCATCCAGAGCAGATCCGCGTGCGGCGCGTAGGCCAGGCCGCGGGCGATGCAGGGCTCGATGCCGTTACGGACCTTGTAGAAACCCTCGCCGGTCCGCTCGCCGGTCACGAACTGCTGATCCCGCTCATCGACGTCGCTGGTGATCAGGGTGGCCGCCTGGGCGTCGGTGCGGGCCACGACGAGCGTGGACACCCCGCAGACGTCGGCGGCCAGCCGGGCCGCGTTCAGCGTCCTGATGTGCTGGCCGGTCGGGATGAGGACCTTGCCGCCGAGGTGGCCGCATTTCTTCTCGGACGCGAGCTGGTCCTCCCAGTGCACGCCCGAAGCGCCGGCCGCGATCATGGCCTTCATCAGCTCGAAGGCGTTCAGCACGCCGCCGAAGCCAGCCTCGGCGTCGGCGACGATCGGCGCCAGCCAGTACGGCTGCTTGGCGCCCGCCTTGCCCGCCGACTCCGACCAGCTGATCTGGTCCGCGCGCAGCAGGGCGTTGTTGATCCGCCGGACCACCTGCGGCACCGAGTTGGCCGGGTAGAGGCTCTGATCGGGATAGGTCTGGCCGGCCAGGTTGGCGTCGGCGGCGACCTGCCAGCCGGACAGGTAGATGGCCCGCAGGCCGGCCTTCACCTGCTGCACCGCCTGGTTGCCGGTGAGCGCGCCGAGCGTGTTGACGTAGCCGTCTTCGTTCAGCATGGACCAGAGCCGCTCGGCGCCGATCCGCGCCAGCGTGTGCTCCTCCTGTACCGAGCCGCGCAGCCGGATCACGTCGGCTGCCGAGTATGTCCGTTCGATCCCTGCCCAGCGCGAATCGCTGGCCCACTGTCGCTGCAGTTGCGCTGCCTGCTCGTCGAGCTTGCTCGTGCCGTGGTGGCCATTGGCCCTGGCGGCGGTTGACGGCTGGCTGGCTGACGCGACGTCAGGGCGACGATCGTTCACTGGAACCTCCCGGGTCGTTACAGCGAGTTTGCGGGAAAAACTGCCGAAGCGCCAGGGTCGAAGGTCCTGAACTTCAGTAGAACTTCGTCTATGATGAAGATGTGACAGTATTCACGAGCAAAGATTCGTCATCCTTGATTGAAACCGTTGGTCTAGACCTCTGTCTGTTTGGCCAGCGAGTCCGGCACGTGCGCCGGGCCCGGGGCATGACCCTGGCCGAACTCGGCGCGAAGGTGGGCCGGGCTCCGTCGGTGCTGTCGCTGATCGAGAACGGGCGCCGGGAGCCGAAGCTGTCGCTGATCGAGGCGCTCGCTAGCGCCCTATCGGTGTCCACCGACGAGCTGCTGCGCCGGCAGCCGCCGAGCCGCCGTGCCCAGCTGGAGATCGCCTTGGAGGAGGCCCAGCGCGACCCGGTCTACCGCGACCTCGGCCTGCCCCATCTGCGGGTGGGTGCGCGGGTTCCGAACGATGTCATCGAGCATGTCGTCGCGCTCTACACCGAGCTGCGCAGGCAGCGGGCCAAGCCCACGGCGACGCCCGAGGAGGCCCGGGCGGCCAATGCCGACCTGCGGGCCATGATGCGCGACCGCGATAACTATTTCGCTCATATCGAGCAGGTGGCGACGACGGCCCTGAGCGACGCCGGGTACACCGGCGGAGCCCTGTCCCAGGGGATGCTGCTCTCGGTAGTGAGCCAGCACGGGTTCTCCGTTAAATATGCTCGTGATCTCCCCAGGTCCGCGCGGTCGGTGACGGACCTGCGCAACCGCCGGATCTACCTCAAGCAGGAATCCATGGGGATGCACACACCGCGGACCATCTTGCTGCAGACCCTTGGCCACTTCGTGCTCGGGCATTCGGCGCCCGCTGACTTCGCCGACTTCCTCCGCCAGCGGGTCGAGGCGAACTACTTCGCCGCGGCCGTACTGGTGCCCGAGCGGCCCGCCACGGCATTCCTGCAGGAGGCGATGACCGCGCGCAACCTGTCCGTCGAGGACCTGCGGGACGTCTTCTCGGTGTCGTACGAGATGGCGGCGCACCGGTTCACGAACCTGGCCACTCATCACCTCGGCCTGCCCTGTCACTTCGTCAAAAACGACGAGAGCGGCACCATCTACAAGGCTTACGAGAACGATGGCGTGGTGTTCCCCGCGGACGCGGCCGGCGCGATCGAGGGCCAGCGGATGTGCCGGGAGTGGTCCGGACGGCAGGTCTTTTACGCCAGTGACCGATACAGCCCGCACTATCAGTACTCCGACACGCCGTCGGGCACCTACTGGTGCGTGGCCTTCGTCGACCCGGGCCGGGAGCGCGGCTCGGCGATCACGCTGGGGGTGCCGTACGAGCACTCGCGCTGGTTCCGCGGCCGGGAGACCACTAAACGGGCTACGTCCGCCTGCCCGGACGGGGACTGCTGCCAGCGGCCGCCCGCCGCGCTGGCCGCCCGGTGGGAGGGGCGGGCCTGGCCATCGGCGCGGGCGCACTCGCACATCCTGTCGGCGACGCTGCCGACCGGCAACTTCCCCGGCGTGGACCAGGCCGAGGTGTTCGAGTTCCTGGACCGGCACGAGCAGGAGTAACGGGCCCCGCCGCGCTGGCCGGTCTGGTCGGCCGGTCCGCTGGCCGGTTTCGCTGGCCGGTTTCGCTAGCCGGGCGGGCTGGCCGCTGACGGGAAGCGCGGCGGGCGCTTTTCGCGCAGCGCCGCGGCGCCCTCGCGGACGTCCTCGCCCATGAAGCTGAGCATTTCGTAGGCGGCCGAGGCATCGAACGCGGGCCCGGCCGTCCTGAGCCAGCTGTTCAGCGCCTTCTTGGTCCACCTGATCGCGTGCTGCGACCCGGAGGCCAGCACGCCCGCGATGCGCAGCGCCTCGCCGAGCACCTCATCGCGGGGCAGTGACTTGCTGACCAGGCCGATCCGCTCGGCCTCGTGCCCGGTGACCATCTCGCCGGTCATCAGGTAGTAGCGGGCCTTGGCCATGCCGCACAGCAGCGGCCAGATGATCGCCGCGTGGTCGCCGGCCGCGACGCCGAGCCTGACATGCCCGTCGCCGAGCCTGGCGTCCTCGGCGCACACGCTGATGTCGGCCAGCAGCGCCACCACCAGCCCGGCCCCCACCGCGACCCCGTTGATCGCAGAGATGACCGGCTTCTCGCAGTTGATCAGGTTGTAGACCAGATCGCTCATCTCGCCGAGCATGCTCGCCACCCGCTGGTAGTCGCCGGCCTGGCGGGCCACCATGGCCAGGTCGCCGCCGGCCGAGAAGGCCTTGCCTGCGCCGGTGATCACGACCGCCCGGGTCTGCTCGTCCCTGGAGATGTCGGTCCAGACCCTGGCCAGCTGGCCGTGCATGGCCTCGTCGGCGGCGTTGTACACCTCGGGCCGGTTCATCGTGATCAGCAGGACGCCGTCGCTGCGGCGCTCGAAGAGCAGGCGATCGTAGTCGCTGTAGTCCATGCCAGTAGAGATTAGGCCGATATCGGGGACCGGCTGTGGCCGGGTTGCGGGCTGCCGCCTGGCGGCGTGATCTCGCTACATTTACTCTTGAGTAACATGCCCCGGACACCTGGACCGGACAGGAGCAGCATGAGCAGCGACGCCGACGGCGGATTCAGCCTGGAACTGACCGCGGACGTCCGCGAGATGCGCGACTGGCTACACGAGTTCGCCGAGAAGGTGATCAGGCCCGCCGGGGCGCAGTGGGATGAGCGCGAGGAAACCCCGTGGCCGATTCTCGAGGAAGCAGCCAAGATCGGGCTGTACTCGCTGGACTTCTTCGCCCAGCAGTGGCTGGAGCCCAGCGGGCTGGGCACGCTGGTCGCGTTCGAGGAACTGTTCTGGGGCGATGCGGGGATCGCGCTGTCGCTGGTCGGCAGCGGACTGGCTGCCATCGCGGTAGCCAGCAACGGCACCAATGAGCAGATCGGTGAGTGGCTGCCGCAGATTTTCGGCAGTCCGGGCGATCTCAAGCTCGGCGCGTTCTGCTCCTCCGAGGCCGACGCGGGCAGCGACGTCGGGGCGATCCGGACCAGCGCGGTCTACGACCAGGCCCGCGACGAGTGGGTGCTCAACGGGACGAAGACCTGGGCCACCAACGGCGGCATTGCCGACGTGCACGTGGTGGTGGCCTCGGTTGACCCGGCGCTCGGCAGCCGCGGCCAGGCCAGCTTCATCGTGCCGCCTGGCACCGTCGGCCTGTCCCAGGGCTTGAAGATCCGCAAGCACGGAGTCCGGGCCTCGCACACCGCAGAAGTCGTGCTCGACTCGGTCCGGGTGCCCGGCCGCTGCCTGGTGGGCGGCAAGGACCGGCTCGACGAGCGGCTGGCCAGGATCGCCGAAGGCCGCGGCAGCGGCGAACACGCGGCCATGAAGACCTTCGAGGCATCCAGGCCGGGCGTGGGGGCGATGGCCGTCGGCGTGGCCCGCGCAGCGGCCGAGTTCGCCACCGAATACGCCACCCAGCGGGTCCAGTTCGGCAGGCCGATCGGGCAGAACCAGGCCATCGCGTTCATGCTGGCGGACATGCACGCGGCGGTCGACGCGGCCCGGCTGCTCACCTGGCGCGCCGCATGGATGGCCAGGAACGGGCGGCCATTCACCCGCGCCGAGGGCTCGATGTCCAAGCTGGTCGCGGGGGAGACCGCGGTCCGGGTGACCGAGCAGGCCATCCAGATCCTGGGCGGGAACGGCTACTCGCGTGACTATCCGGTCGAGCGCTGGCACCGGGACGCCAAGATCTTCACGATTTTTGAAGGAACCTCGGAGATCCAGCGGCTGATCATCGGCCGCGCGCTCACTGGCCTGGAGATTCGCTGATCAGAGCACCGCGGGTGGCTGGTGCTGGTGATTGTCATCTGAGCCCAAGTTCCGTGCTAGTTCCGTCGGCCACGGCGCGCGGCCGGAACAGCCGGCTGTCGAAGCTTGCAGGGCGCCTTCACGGTGATCCGCCGCGCCTTCCAGAACACGCTCCGCCGGGTAGCGCTGGAAACCGCGCGCGGCAGCGACGCCAGCCGCACCGCCCTGCAGCCTCCTGAACGTGACGTTGCGGCGTCACGCCATCAATTTGTGAGTCGCTTCAGGCGGGTCCGGGTTTGTTCTCGTGAAGCCGGACCGGGCGGGTGACGGGGATGATGCGGATGAGCTTGTCTAGGCCCGTGTAATCGCCGGGGTTGGTGGTGAACAGCGGCAGGTCCTCAGCGATGGCGGTGGCGGCGATCATCAGATCGGCGATCCGCCGGCGCGGCTTGCGGCCCGCCGCGACGACGGCGGCGGTCACCCGGCCGTATACGCGGGCTGCCTCGGCGTCGAAGGGGACCGGGTCGAACTCGCTCTCGGCGCGCTGCAGCGCCTCGGTCCGGCGGGCGCGTTCCTCGTGCTCGTCGTACAGGTCCTGGTCGCCGTTGGGCCGGACCTGGTGCGGCCCGGCGGACAACTCGGCGAGGGTGATAGCGCTGATCGCCATCTCGTCGGGGAGTTCTGCGGGGTCGATCCAGCGGCGCAGGACGAGGATGTTGGTGTCGAGCAGGCCTTGACGCCGGGGCGGTTCCGCTGCCAGGCGCGGGGTCTCACCGCTCATAGGGGTCGCCGTCCTCGTGGTCGGCGGCCGCGTCCTGGTCGGCACGGAAGGAGTGCAGGTCGCCTCCTGGCGCGTTGCGGGACATCGCGGTGAACTCCTGCCGCGAGACGAACCGGCGCCGCCGCCGGATGGGAAGCAGTTCCCCGATCTGATGGCCGTCACGGGTGACGGTGAATGACTGCCCGTGCTCGACGGCGTCCATGATCTCCCGCGACTTCGATCGCAGGTCCCGTTGCGTGATCTCGGGCATGCTCATGTTCACAGCGTAGCACCGAGTGCTACGCTCGTCAGTCGCCACCGAGCGTCTTGGCCATCAACCGGGCCGGTGCTGAATCTGTGCTGATACCACGGCATCATGCAGGCCACTGACCTGTGGAAACTGCTCGGTAGTCCATCGCGAGCCTGGGCCAGACCGCGGCCGTACACCGGGTCAGCACCGGCGACGTCGTGATCGCGGGGCTCCCGCTGTACTACATCTTCCTGTACTACATCTTCGCCCAGCAGGTCACGCTCAGTCTGAGCCTCCGCGCGGGAGCCGCGGTCGTCACCATGCCCCGGTTCGACCTGCGCGGCTTCCTCCGGCTGGTCCAGGACCACGGTGACCCGGGCCGAGGTGGTCCCGCCGAGCGTGCTGGCCCTGGCCAGGCACCCGGCCGTGGCGGACTACGATCTGTCTGGGATCGCCACCAACCCCGGCTCGCGGCCGGCAACACATCCTCCGCTGGCCAGTCGGGCACCCGCCGGGAGCACAGCCTCACCTGGACCAGAAGTTGGTGCCGACCGGCGACAGAATCCTGTCGGCGTGGGTTGGTGCCCAGACTCAGGCCGCCGCGACAGCGGCGTCGGCGGTCTCGATGTCCTTGAAGAAGCGACGGTGCACCCGGAGGGTCTCGCCACCGGCCGGTATCTGATGCCACAGTCCCGTTCCCGGGCCGAGCCGGGTCGACCGTGGCAGTTCCATCACCACGCCACGGGCCTTCTTCATGCTGGCCGAGCCTGCATCGAGCACCAGGATCCGGGCCGGCGTGACGACCAGGATCCGATAGCGGTTCAGGCCGAGGAAGGCGAAGACCCCCGTGAGCGCGGCGAGCCACTGGCTCGCGGTCTGGGCGCCGATCACCGCCTGCACGGGCTCGCCGGGCGGGAGGTACTGGGCAGCGGATTGAGACATCGAGTCACGGAGCGCCACGAGTTTCCCCTAAGGCGTCTTATGTGGGTTGATCTATTGGGCGGCCAGGCACACTCGCATGATGGTGTGGGCGGCGATGATCGCGGCGGTGCGGGTGAGCAGGCCCCAGAAGGTGTGCGCGCCGTGGCGGGCGAGTTCCATCTGGTCGGTGATTTCTTTGAAGGTGGTCTCGATCCGGTTGCGCCATTCGGTGATGATCTTCCGCAGGATCGGTGGCATGTGGTGGCGGTTTCCCTTGGCCGGCGGCAGGAGCACGGCGGTGCCGCGTTCTGCCTGGGCGGCGGTGAAGGCCTTGCCGCTGAACCCTTTGTCCAGCAGGAGGTCTCGTGGCGGCGGCCCGGTTTCCAGCAGGTCACCGGCGACGTCGCGCTCGTTGATGGCGGCGGGCACGATGCTCCAGGCGCGGATGATGCGGCTGCCCAGGTCGGTCCGGATGGCCAGCCGGAAGCCGTAGAACCATTCGGCGTGCGCGGCGTCGCGGCCGAACCGGGCGTGCAGCCCGTCCGGGCCGGTCCAGGAGTCGGGGCCGCGGACTCTGGAGGTGTGCTTGACCGGCAGCGCGCTGGTGTCGATCTGCTGGCAGTCATCGGCCGGGACCTGCGCGGCGAGGTGGCAGCGCAGCTGCTCGAACGCGCCCCGCAGCCAGCGGATGCGGCGGTTGGCCTCGCTTTGGTGCGGCAGGCGGGGGAACAGGTGCGCCCAGTCGCGCGCGACCTCGGCCAGGAACCCGGCCTCGCTGCGGCGTCCCAGCAGGTGGCGGATCTGCGCGATGCTCAGCAGTTCGGCGTCGCTGCAGGCAGGCGCGGGGCCCGGGCGGGGCGGGATCGCGATGATCCGGGCACTGATCAGGTCGTCGATCAGCGCGTAGACGTAGACGAACAAGTCTTCGGTGGGCAACATGGGGGGCGGCCTCTGCGGTTTGCAACGGTCTTCGACAACCGCATGTCTGCCGCAGAGGCCCTCTCATGATCAACGCGACGCGCCGTGATCAACCCACATAACTCGCCTAAGAGTGCTCAGAATGGCGGCACGCACCTGCGCGCGCCATTCAACGGCTGATGGGCTTACATGTCTGTGGCGGTCCATCGCGTGCCGCCCCGTTCCACGGGTCCGCAGTCCAAGCCCTGCGGGCGCGGCCGAATGGCCTCAGCCTGGCCAGTACGAGCAGCGCACACCGGTATGCACCGCCTGGCGCAGGTGCTCACCGATGACGGCGTCCGCCGCCGTGATCCTGGCCAGGGCCCGGCGGATGGCCTTGCCCACGGCGACGCGAGCGCGCTCCCCCTGATCGGGGAATGATCGGGGACGGCCGCCCAGCCCTGCGGAGCTGGTTAGCTGGGCGACGAGCCAGTCGCGCTCAGCGCGAGCGCTGGCCGCCCGGTCCGGGTCATGGCCCGACTCCAGCTGGTCAAGCTCAGCATCGAGGCGCCGCAGCCGGGCCCGGTACTCGCCGATCGCTGCATTGTCCAGGAACGGCTGCGCGGCCCGGATGTCTGCGGTGGCCGGACTGATCGCGGCGAGGCCGGCCACCAGGTCGGCAGCCTGGACTTCCTGGCGCGGATTGGCGATCAGCACGGCCAGGTGGAGCATCCCGATGCTGTCCTCGACGAGCACACTTCGATTCCGCCAGGCAAGATGCCACTTGCGGCCGACCCGGCTGCATTCAGCCAGCGTGCCCGATGACTCCTGGACAGGATTGCCCGGCGCGGGGATGCCCAGTGTCGTCGACTCAGTCCTGGCCGCGTCCAGCTCGCGCCTCGCGGCGTCGGCGTCTCCCGGGCGCCCGCGAAGGGTGTGCGCCCGCGCCAGCCGCTGCCGGGACGCTACTACCGCGGGCCAGTGGGCCAGCGCGAGATTCTGCCGGACGGCCGCGCCGAGATGGTCGATGGCTCTGTCCAGGTGCCCTGAGGTTAGCGAGGCGACCCCGAGAGCCAGCTGAGTCGACCCGAAGCAGGCGACCCCGAGGCTGCCAACCATCGGCAGGTGAGCATACGGGCGGAGCAGTTCGTAAGCCCGCGCGGCCACCGCGGCGTCCTCGAGCACATAGGCAGCCTCGACGATGCCGTTCATCGTCACCAGCCAGCTGCTGGATCGTGGCAGCAGGGCGAGGTCGCTGCCGCACAGCCCGGCCAGCGAGCTGGCTGCGGTAGGCCGGTCCCCGCTCAGGGCCGCGGCGACGGCCAGCGCGGCGACAGCGGAGTTGTCCACGGCACTCAGAACGGGGGAGTGCACCCGGTCGCGCAGCATGGGCAGCAGCTCGACGAGACGGCCCTGGTACCAGCGGATCGCTACCAGCTGGGCTCTCGGCCACCACTCATGATCGACGTCGCCCGCTCCCGCGCCGCTCGTGGCACAGATGCCCGCCAGCGACTCGGCCTCGTCGAAGCGGCCTGCGCGAATCGCGAGCATCACATCGATGGCGCTGACCACGAAGCCGACCGCGAGATGACTGCGCTGCCCGAGATGATCCCGCAGCTCGGCCAGGTGGCGTCCGGCATGTGGACCCCCCTCCGCGTAGCAGTCGATCGTCTGCCACAGCAGCCCCATCAGCAGGTCGCTGCGCCGCCCGGTCCGGAAGCTGTCCTTGATCAGCTCGACGGCCAGTTCCCGGCGCAGCGTGCCATGATCGGGGCCGAGCAGGCAGTGATGGGCAATGCTCAGGGCTTCGGCGAGCGCGACCGGATCCGCCGCCGCCCTGGCCTCGCCGAGCACGGCCAGGATGCCCGCGTGCGTGCCGCGCCCATAGTCTGCCTCGCCCGCGACCCTGGCGCGGATGCGAAGCGCGAGCGGAGAGTCCGCGTCGAGCATCGAGAGGACATGCTGGAGCCGCGCTTCCAGTCGCACCGTGCCGGTGACTCCGCGGCTCTCGCTGACCCACAGGCCGCCCAGGCCCACGACGGCCAGGGCCATGGCCGGCCCGTCACCAGCCTGCTCGGCAAGCCAGTAGGCGCGTTCGAAATTCTGCCTGCTGGCTTGCAGATCACCGTTCAGGTGCAGCGCGCAGGCCCCGTCCGCGAGCGCGTCCTGGAGCGCGGTTCCCCGATCAGCGGCCAATTTCAGCTGACGCGTGGGCAATTCCACGGCCGCATCACCCGTCATGCACCAAATGTATTGTCGGCCGATACGCGCCGTCGAGGTGCCGGATTGGCTACCGCGGGCTCCGGCCCGCCGGACCGGCCCGGCCAGGCCTCACCGGACGGGTACCTTGCCGTCCGGTACCAGCGGCATGGACCGCAGCCGGATCCCGCAGGCGTCGAAGATCGCGTTCGCGATGGCCGGGGCGATCGCCACGATGGGCGTCTCGCCGCCGCCCGCCGACGGCTGATCCGGCCGGTCAAGCAGCACGACCTCGATCTCCGGCAGGTCGGGCAGCCGCGGCACCCGGTAGCTGGCCATCGAGGCGTTGAGGATCCGCCCGTCGGCGAAGTCGATCGCCTCGAACAGCGCGCCGCCGAGGCCCATCATGGCCGCGCCTTCGATCTGGTTAGCCAGGTTGTCCGGGTTGACGATCGCGCCGCAATCGAACGCGGTCACCAGCCTGAGCACCTGCAGGTTGCCGTCCTCGCCCACCCGTACCTGGGCGGCGGTGGCGGCCCGGCCGCCCTTCTCCAGGCCCGCGGCGATGCCGAGGCCGATGCGGTCCGGGGCGGCGGCTGGGTGATCGGCGGCTGGGTGATCGGTTGCCGCGTGATCGGTTGCCGCGTGATCGGTTGCCGCGTGATCGGCGGTCGGGCGGCCGGACTGATCCCAGCCGAACCGCCCGGCCGCTGCGATCAGGACCGCGGCGAGCCGGTCATCGTCGAGGTGACGGAGCCTGAAGGCCAGCGGGTCGGCCCCGGTCACGCTGGCCAGCTCGTCCATGTGGGACTCCCTGGCGAAGTGATTGGCGGTGGCCGCCAGCGCGCGGTAGGACCCCTGCGGCAGCGGCGAGTCGGCAGGCTGGTAGCTGATCTGCTGGTGTGGTACTCGGTACGGGGTATCGATGCCCGCCCGGCCCGAGTTGATGTTGGTGAAAGACCATCCGGTCAGGCGGCCTGAGGCGTCGGCGCTGCTCTCGACGTCGATCAGGGCGGCCGGGCGCAGATAGCCCCAGCGGAATTCCTCATCCCGGTTCCAGGCGACCCTGACCGGGTGGCCGACGGCCCGCGACAGCCGGGCCGCCTCGATCGCCACCGCGCCGCCGTGCTTGCCGCCGAACCCGCCGCCATAGTCGGGCACCACCACTTGGACTGAGGCCTCGGGCAGCCCGAGCGCGTCGGCCACTTCGCGGCGAGCGCGGAACGGGGTCGAGGTGCCGGTCCAGATCGTGACCCGGTCATGTGCCCAGCTGGCCAGCGCGGTCCTGGGCTCCAGCGGAACATGAGCGATGTAGGCGGCCGAGTAGTGCGCGGACACCCGGACCGGCCCGGCCGCGAGCGCGGCGGTCACGTCGCCGTCGGCATGCTGGAACGAGCTACTGAAGCCTTCGCCATCGATGGGATGCGCTCGCAGGTAGCCGGCCAGCTCGCTGCGGCCCGGTTGCGGGGCGAGGTCCCAGCGGGCGTCGATGAGCCCGATGGCCCGGCGCGCCGTCGCCCGGTCCGGCGCGACCACGCCCAGCCAGCCCGCCTCGGTGATCACGGTCACCGCGGGAAGCGCGGCAGCGGCGGCGGTGTCCGCACTGCGCAGCGTCGCGCCGTAGGCAGGCGGGCGCAGCACGCACCCGTGCAGCATCCCGTCCAGGCTGACGTCGGACGGGAAGAGCTTGGCGCCGGTCACCACGTCCGCGCCGCCCAGCGCCCTGGCCGGGTGACCCGCTGCCCGCCATTGCCTGGCCGCCGTCACCGGCCGGTCGGCCGGCACCCGCTCGACGTGCCGCACGCCGGCCAGCAAGCCGCCATAGCCGGTGCTGGGTGCCCCGTCAGGACCCGCCACCAGGCCGCCCGACACGGTCAGCTCGGTGGCGGCGATCCCGAACCTGCGAGCGGCCGCCGCGATCAGCCAGTCCCGGGCGGCCGCGGCGGCGGCCCGCAGCGGCGGCGCCGCGTACGGCATCGACCGGCTGCCGAACGTGCCCAGGTCGTACGGGGATATATCGGTGTTTGCCATCACCAGCCGGACCGAATCGGCCGGAACGGCCAGTTCCTCCGCTACCAGCAGCGCGAGCGCGATCCTGGTGCCCTGGCCCGCTTCGACCTTGCCGGTGAACGCGGTGACCGTGCCGTCCGATCCGACATGGACCCAGGCGTCGTCGGGGCGGCCCCAGCCGCCGTCCGCGCCGCCAAGGTCGGCGGCCACCACGGTCACCAGCCCGTCGGGGAGCAGCCTGAAGAACGACTCGGCGTCCTTGGCGCCCAGCTCCCAGGGCACCAGCGGGGCCGTGGTGGCCGGCGCCGCCATCGCCCGGGGAACGACCGCCGGGATATCGGCCGCCGGGGGAGCGGCCATCAGCTGCTCGGGGTGCTCCATCAGCTCGGCAGCTCGGCGCACCGCCCGCAGGATCCGCGGATACGTGCAGCACCGGCAGACGTTGGTGGCCAGCTCGGCCGCGATCCTGGCGTCGTCGGGGTGCGGCACGGCGGCCAGCAGCGCGGCCGTGGCCATCAGCCAGCCGGGAGTGCAATAACCGCACTGCATCGCGCCGTTCTCCAGCCAGGCCTGCTGAACCGGGTGCAGGAGGCCGTCCTCAGCCAGGCCCTCGACGGTCGTGACCCGTTCCCCGGCCAGCTGCGCGGCCGGCGTGCTGCAGGCGGGCACGGCCCGGCGCCCGACCAGGACCAGGCAGGCGCCGCAGACCCCTTCGCCGCAGCCGAGCTTCGGGCCGGTGCAGCCCACCTGGTCCCGCAGCACATCCAGCAGCGAAGTCTGGTCGTCCGCCGTGATCCGGGCTGGCGCGCCGTTAACGATGATCGTGACCGTCACTGTTGCCTGCCGTCCCTTCGCAGCCGGTAAACCGGGAGACCCTCGGAGTTTCCATCTTGGACACCATTTCACCCGCTGCTGCTGCCGCTGCGCTGAGTTTGCCGCTGGGCCTGCTGCCGCTGCGCCTTCTGTAACTGCTCGCCGGAGCGGAATGCCGGGGCGCCCAGGGGGCAAATACCTGGCGTGGCCCTTAAAATTCTTGCTGTGACCGGCCAGCGGCGTGCCGCAGGCTGAACCGGATCGTAGCGTGGCTGCCCGCGCAGGCTAGCCTGACGGCGTGGGGGAACAAGATCGGCCTCGCCCGGCTTAACCCGGGCGAGAGTTGATACCGCGACGACACAGTCGCGGTGAAAAGGATGATGCATGAGCAAGCAGCCGAATCCGCCGCCGCCTGGCGATAAGCCAGTGCCGACGGCTCCGCCGCCGCCGCCCGCCTGGCGGCACTGGGTATGGCCGCTCGCGATCCTGGCCGTGCTCGTGCTGTACCTTTTCCTGCCCCATATCACCTCCCCGCAGGTCAACCTCACGTACTCGCAGTTCATCTCGGACGTCAACAACCACAAGGTCAAGGACGTCACCTTCCAGGCCACCACTCCGAACACCGCGGCCACCGGGACGCTCAGCGACGGCAGCAACTACACCACGGTCGTTCCCGGGTCACCATCGCCGCAGCTGACCTCGCAGTTGGCCAAGGAAGGCGTCGGCATAGACGTGCAGGCCTCCAGCGCCTCCCTGGGCACCGAGCTGCTCTGGTTCGTCATCCTGCTGGCCCCGCTCTTCCTGGCGTTCTATCTGTTCCGCCGGCTGTCCCGCGGTGGCGGCGCCGGTCAGCTGCAAGGAGTATTCGGCGCCGGCCGGTCCAAGGCAAAGGTCTTCGACGCTGAGCGGCCGTCGACCAAGTTCAGCGACGTCGCCGGGTACGACGGCGTCAAGGCGGAGATCGCCGAGGTGGTGGACTTCCTGCGGAGTCCGGAACGTTACCAGCGGGCCGGCGCGATGGCGCCGCGCGGCGTGCTGATGGTCGGGCCGCCTGGCACCGGCAAGACGCTGATCGCCCGGGCGGTAGCCGGCGAGGCGTCGGTGCCGTTCTTCTCGGTCACCGGCTCCAGTTTCGTCGAGATGTTCGTGGGGGTGGGGGCCGCTCGGGTCCGTGACCTGTTCAGCGAGGCCAGGAAGCGCTCTCCGGCGATCATCTTCGTCGATGAGGTGGACGCCATCGGTCAGCGCCGGGCCGGGTCGGGGTCAGTGGTGGCCAACGACGAGCGGGAGCAGACCCTGAACCAGCTGCTGGCCGAGATGGACGGCTTCGACATGACGCAGGGGATCGTGGTGCTGGCCGCGACCAACCGGCCCGAGGTCCTGGACCCCGCGCTGCTGCGACCTGGCCGGTTCGACCGCCAGGTCGTCATCCCGCTGCCGACCCTGTCGGAGCGGGCGGCCATCCTGGCCGTGCACTGCCGCGGCAAGCGGCTGGCGCCCGACGTGGACCTGAACGTGGTGGCCCGCGGCACCCCCGGATTCTCCGGCGCGGACCTGGCCAACCTGGCCAACGAGGCGGCCATCAACGCCGTCCGCGACAATCGTGAGGTACTGACCGCCGACGACTTCGCGGTGGCCAGGGACCGGATCCTGCTCGGCCGCCGGGAGGGCTCCAACGTGCTGCTCCCCGAGGAGAAGCACGCGGTCGCCACCCACGAGGCCGGCCATGCGCTGGTCGCCGCCCTGTCCGAGCATGCCGACCCGGTGGCGAAGGTCACCATCTTGCCGGCCGGGCAGGCGCTCGGCGTCACCGAGCAGCTGCCGCTGGTGGAGCGGCACCTGTACGGCGAGGACTACCTGAACGACTCGCTGGCCGTCCGGCTCGGCGGCCGGGCGGCTGAGCTGGTCGAGTTCGGACACGGCTCGACTGGCGCGGGCAATGACCTGGCCAGCGCCACTGATCTGGCCACCAAGATGGTCCGCGAGTTCGGCCTGTCGCCCGCGCTCGGCCCGGTCGGCTACCCCGAAGGCGGGTCGGTGTTCCTCGGCGGCGGCAACGGATCCGGTTTTTCTAGCCGGCCGTTCGCCGAATCCACCCAGGCCATCATCGACAGTGAGGTGGCCAGGCTGCTGCGGGAAGCGGAGGAACGGGCCATCGCGGTGCTCCGGACCCACCGGAGCGAGCTCGATCAGCTGGTGGACCTGCTGCTGGAGAAGGAGACCGTGGACGGCGACGAGGTCTACCGGATCGTCGGCAAGCCATCGCCGGAGCACCGGCCTGATGACCTGTCCATCGCGCCACGGCGAGCGGTGGCGCCGGTCAGTCCCGCCAGCTCGGCCGAGTAGCGGCAGCATGCAGCTCCTGGTGCTGTCGAGCGCGGCCACCCAGGCGCTGCTGCCGCCTGCCGAGTGCGCCGACGCGATGCGGGCCGCGCTGACCGCGCTGGCCCGCGGCGACGTATATCAGCCGCTGCGCACCGTCCTCAAACCGGAGCGCGCGGCGGGCCTGATGGGCCTGATGCCCGTCTACCTGAGCGGTCAGGACAGTGCTGGCGGTCAGGACAGTGCTGGCGGTCAGGACCGTGCTAGCGGGCAGGACCGTGCTAGCGGTCAGGACAGTGCTAGCGGGCAGGACCGTGCTAGCGGGCAGGACCGTGCTAGCGGTCAGGACAGTGCCTACGCGGCTATCAGCCAGGACAGTGCCTACGCGCTAAAGGCGATCTGCATCGTCCCCGGCAACCCGGCCCGCGGCCTGGACACCCACCAGGGAGTGGTCCTGCTGTCCAGCGCGCATACCGGTGAGCCGCTGGCGCTGCTGAACGCCGCCGCGGTGACCGAGATCCGCACCGCAGCGGTATCCGCGGTCGCCACGGACCTGCTGGCCCGCGCCGACGCTACCGAGCTGGCCATCATCGGCACCGGTGTGCAGGCCCGGGCGCATCTGCGGGCGATCAGCTGCTCGCGGCGGCTGACCGAGGTCCGGATCGCCGGCCGGGACGCGGCCCAGGCCAGCGAGTTCGCCGCGGAACTGGCCCGGCAGGCGGACTTGACCGAGTCCGCGCTGACCGGCGTGCAGGTCACCGCGTGCGGCTCGGCCGCGGAGGCGGTGGCCGGGGCCGGCATCGTCGTGACGGCGACGAATTCTGCCCAGCCCGTGCTGCGCCGCGAATGGCTGGCTCCGGGCACCCACATCAACGCGGTCGGGGCGTGTCTGCCGGACCAGCGCGAGCTCGACGCCGAGACGGTGGCCGCGGCCGGATTCTTCGCCGACAGCCGGGAGTCGGTCCGTGGCGAGTCCGGTGACTTCCTGCTGGCGCTGGCCGAAGGCGCGATCGGGCCTGATCACATCCGGGCGGAACTCGGCGAGGTCCTCATCGGCACCGCGCCGGGCCGGGCTGACGACGAAGAGATCACCGTGTTCGAGTCGCTCGGCATCGCGGTCGAGGACCTGGCGGCCGCGGCGCTGGCCTACCGCAAGGCCGCCGAGTCAGGTGGCGGGGCCTGGCTGGAGTTCTGAGCGGCTGAACCTGGTCGGCCCGGAACCGGAACCTGGCAGGCCGCGTCGAACTGGCAGCCACCCGTGGAAACGGAGCCTTGCCATGGACATTCCTCGTACCCCCGGATACCGGGCCCTGGCCGTGGGCACCGCGGCCGGGGCACTGCTCATCGGCGCCTTCACCCTGGGCGTCAGCCGCGGCGCCGCCGAACCAGCTACGGCGGGCGCTGGCGCGAACCCAGGCCTGGCGGCCGCGCGACTGACCGCCGCCTCGTCCCAGTCGGCCAGGATCACCGTCACCGGGACCGGCACCGTAACGGGCACGCCGGACCAGCTCGTGCTGTCGATGGGCGTACAGACCAGCGCCGCCTCGATCGGCGCTGCCCTGCAGCAGGCCGACCTAGCGGTGAACCGGGTGACTGGAGCGCTGCGGCGCAGCGGCGTGGCCGCGGCCGACATCCAGACCGCGAACCTGTCGATTCAGCCCAATTACCGCGGCAGCTCCCAGGCACCCGACGGCTACGCCGTCCAGGAGTCGCTCACCGCGACCCTGCGACAGCTGGCGACCGCCGGAGCCCAGATCAGTGCCGCGGTGCAGGCCGGCGGCAACGCCACCACCGTCGACGGCGTATCGCTGAACCTGGCCGACGACAGCGGGCTGCTGGCCGCCGCCCGGGCCGCCGCGATCGCGGATGCGAAGGTCAAGGCCGGCCAGTACGCTCGCGCGATCGGCCAGCCGCTGGGCAGCGTCGTGAGTATCACCGATCAGTCGCAGCCGCTGGGGGTGCCGGTGAACGCGCCGATCGCGGCGTCACCGGCGGACCACTCGGTACCGATCTCGCCAGGCTCGCAGCAGCTCAGCGTCTCGGTCACCGTGGTCTTCGGGTCCGGCTGACTGAGCTGACTGAGCTGGCTGGCTGGCTGAGGTGGCTGGCTGGCTGAGGTGACTGGCTGGCTGAGGTGACTGGCTGGCTGAGGTGGCTGGCTGAAGTGGCTGGCTGACTGACTGACTGACTGGCTGGCGCCGGCGCGGCTGGCCCGCTAGGCTCGCCCGCATGCATCCGAACCGGGCCGCTGGCTGGTGGCGCCGCCGTTAGGCGGAGCCAGGTTCGCGTATCCCGCAGATCCTGAAGGCGACCGCCCGGCCTCCGGCGGTCGCCTTTCTCGTGCCCGCCATCAAGCGCCGGGCCCGACGAACGCGAGGGCCGCAATGGACCCGACAGCTAGCCACCAGACGAGCTTCATGACCCCGGCGGGCATCCGGGTGAGCCGGACCGCCACCCCGTTCGACCTGGCCGAGCTGGCCGGGCTGACCCGGCAGGTCGACGAGCGCCGCGGCGCGGTGCTCAGCTCGGGGATGGAGTACCCGGGCCGGTACAGCCGGTGGCATGTCGGATACGTCGATCCCTGTCTGGAGATCGTCGCGCACGGCCGGCGGATCGCGGCGCGGGCGCTGAACGAACGCGGGCAGGTGCTGCTGCCGGTGATCAGTGCCGCCCTGCACCGTGCTGCACTGCCCGGGGCCGCACTGCACGGGGCTGCGGACGCACCCGCCGGGCCGCGGGTCAGCCCGGGTGACCACGCTGCCGGCCACCATGCTGCCGGTGACCATGCTGCCGGTGACCATGCTGTCGGTGACCATGCTGTCGGCCATCACGCTGCCGGCGACCACGCTGCCGGCCATCACGCTGCCGGTGACCATGCTGCCGCTGACCGGGCGGACCGCGAGGCCAGCGCAGCCGTGGTCATCCCGGAGCCGGCTGGCACCTTCACCGAGGAGGAGCGCAGCCGCCGCCCCACCGTGTTCACCGCGATCCGCGAGATCCTGGCCGCCCTGGCCGGCCCCGATGCCCATCTCGGCCTGTACGGCGCGTTCGGTTATGACCTGGCCTTCCAGTTCGAGCCGGTGCGGCTGCGCCACCAGCGGCCGCCCGGCCAGCGTGATCTCGTGCTGCACCTGCCCGACGAGATCTACGTCGTGGACCGCAAGCGGGAGACCGCGATCAGGTACCGCTACGAGTTCGAAACCGGCCACGGCTCCACCGTCGGGCTGCCGCGCCGGACTACCGCGACCCGCCGAGCGGAAGCCAGCGCCGCCCGCCGCCCCGCCCTGCCCGCCGGGCCGGAACCCGGTGCCTACGCCCGGGTGGTCGAGCAGGCCAGGGAGCGGTTCGCCCGCGGCGACCTGTTCGAGGTGGTGCCCAGCCACGAGTTCTACGGCAGCTGCGGCTCGCCTGCCGCATTCTTCGAGCGGCTGCGCCAGCGCAACCCCGCGCCGTACGAGTTCTTCCTGAACCTCGGCGAGGGCGAGTACCTGGTCGGCGCGTCGCCGGAGATGTACGTGCGGGTCACCGGCGACCGGGTCGAGACCTGCCCGATCGCCGGCACGGTGGCCCGCGGCGCCAGCCCGCTGGAGGACGCGGTCAACATCGCGGCCCTGATCGGCTCGGCGAAGGAGGAGTCGGAGCTGACCATGTGCACCGACGTGGACCGCAACGACAAGTCGCGGATCTGCGAGCCGGGCAGCGTCAAGGTGATCGGCAGGCGGCAGATCGAGATCTACAGCCGGGTCATCCACACCGTGGATCACGTCGAAGGACGGCTGCGGCCCGGTTTCGACGCGCTGGATGCGTTCCTGACCCACATGTGGGCGGTGACCGTGACCGGCGCGCCCAAGACCTGGGCGATGCAGTTCATCGAGGATCACGAGGACGCGCCGCGGCGCTGGTACGGCGGCGCGGTCGGGATGATCGGCGTGGACGGCGGCATGAACACCGGCCTGACCCTGCGCACCGCGCACATCAGGTCCGGTGTCGCCGCGGTGCGGACCGGCGCCACCCTGCTGTTCGATTCCGACCCGGCGGGCGAGGAGCGCGAGACGCAGCTCAAGGCCCGCGCGCTGCTGGAGACGCTCGCCGAGCCGCACTCAGGTCATCCGCCGGACCACGAGAACACCGCGCCCGAACGGGAATCGCCCGCCAGCCCCGCCGCCACCGGCCCGGCCCCCCTGCCCGGCACCGGGCTGCGCGTCCTGCTGGTCGACCACCAGGACTCGTTCGTGCACACCCTGGCCGGCGTACTTCCGTGAGCAGGGCGCCGCGGTGACGACGCTGCGGGCCGGGTTCAGCCCGGCCGCCCTCGACCAGGCGGCGCCCGACCTGGTGGTGCTGTCGCCGGGGCCGGGGCGCCCGGCAGACTTCGGCTGCGACGCGCTGCTGGGCGAACTCGACGCGCGGGGGCTACCGGCATTCGGGGTCTGCCTGGGCCTGCAGGCGATGGTCGAGCACGCGGGCGGTGAGCTGGCCCTGCTAGGTGAGCCGGTGCACGGGAAGCCGGGACGGGTCCAGGTGCTGGGCGGTTCGCTGCTGGCCGGGCTGCCCACGGAATTCGCCGCGGGGCGGTATCACTCGCTCTACGCGCTGCCTGGCCAGGTGAAAGGCGGCCTGCAGGTCACCGCCGTGACGCCGGACGGCGCGGTAATGGCCATCGAGGACGCCGAGGCAGGCCGCTGGGGCGTGCAGTTCCATCCGGAGTCGATCCTGACCGCGGCGGGCGGGGCCGGTCACGTGGTCATCGGGAACGTGCTGCGGCTGTGCCGGGCCCGGTCCGCGGGTGCGGTCCCAGCCGGGACCGCACCCGCCACCTGAGCGGTTACACGGGGTACAGGCCGCGGGCGAAGGCGACCAGCGCGTGGCGCCGCTCATTGTGCGACCCCGCGACGTAGTAGTTGCCGTGTTTGTTCCAGGTCAGGTACAGAGTGATCTTGCGTGAGCTGCACGGCGGCCCGAGGTGCTTGCCGCAGACGCCGAACATCGTGGCCCGGCGCCCCTGGACCCGGTAGTGGCCCAGGACCCGGGCTTCCCCGAAGTTGCCGCAGCCACCGCCGGCGTTGTCTTGCTGGATGCTGAGCCAGCGGGCCAGGAACGAGCCGTAGCCGGCGAATACGGACCGCTTGGACAGCTTGCCTGCGGCCTGGCAGCGGTCAACGGAGATAGCGCCGGTCTGCCGCAGGCCGGCGGTGTAACTCGGCCGCAGCAGCCCGAAGCCCGCCGCCCGCTGGGCGGCGCGCCAGGAGTGGAACGACCCGGTGCCGGCGGCCTGGCCACCGAGGCGAGCGCCGTCGGTGCCAGCGCCATGGCGCCAGAGCCCAGGCAGGTGGCGACCGCGAGGCCCACCGCTAATGTGCGCATGCGATGCATTGACATATCCCCCTACGTGATGTGGGCGTGACCTGCGAGAACGCAGACGCCATCCCGCAGGATGGTAGGGCAAGGCGAGCGGGTGTGACCACGAGACGCGCTGATGGTGCCCGCGCCGGTAGGGTGCAGTGTGCGTTACCTCCCGGTCCAGCAGCGCGAGCCCGACTCCCAGTACCGGCAGTTGCTCGAGCGCATCCTGGCCGACGGCTCATGGGTGCCGACCCGCCAGGGTCCGCCCGCGATCACGTTGATGCAACAGGTGATGCGCTTCGACCTGGCCAACGGTTTTCCCATGATCACTGAACGCAGCCTGAAGGCGTTCTGGCGCAAGCCGATCGGCGAGCTGTGCGCGTTCATCAACGGCGCGACCACCCTCGATGAGCTGGCCGCGTTCGGGTGCGACTGGTGGGACCAGTGGGCGACCCCGGAGAAGACCGCCTCGCGCGGCCTGCCCGCGGGCAGCCTGGGACCAGGATCCTACGGCGGCGCGTTCGAGCGGTTCCCGACCGCCGAGGGCGGCGGCTTCGACCAGTTCAAGCATCTGGTAGAGCAGATCAGGGAGCTGCCGGGCGACCGCACCCACTTCGTCTCGCCGTGGATTCCGCAGTACCAGGTGCGCGGCTCCGGCAAGACGCCGAGCACCACCATCGCGCCGTGCCACGGCTGGGTCCACGTCAGGGTCATCGGCGACGGGCTGCACCTGCACATGTTCCAGCGGTCCGGGGACGTGCCGGTGGGTGTGCCCGCCAACATGGTCCAGTACGCGGCGCTGCTGCTGATGCTGGAACAGCTCACCGGGATCAGTGCGGTCGCCTACTACCACACCCTCTCCGACGCGCACATCTACGCCGACCAGGTCGACGCGGTCAAGACCATGATGAGCCGGGAGCCCCGCAGGCTGCCGACGGTGGGCCTGACGGATGCGGGCCGCCGCGTCACCGACATCCACGACTTCCGCGCCGAGCACTTCGAGCTCAGCGACTACGAGCCGCATCAGAGCATCCCGGCCATCCCGGTCGCGCCGTGATCGTATCGCCCGTGATTGTGTCGGCGGTAGTCGCGGCCGCCGCCAACGACGTCATCGGCGCCGACGGTGCGCTGCCCTGGCACCTGCCCGCGGACATGCGCCGGTTCAAGGCCCTGACCAGCGGGGGAGTGGTGGTCATGGGACGCGCGACCCACGACTCCATCCTGGCCAGGCTGGGCCGCCCGCTTCCCGGCCGTACCTCGGTCGTGGTCTCCGGCAGTCCGCGTGCGCCCGAGGGCGAGCAGGTCAGGTACGAGACCTCGGTGCCGGCGGGGCTGGCGGCCGCGGCCAGGCTCGCGGCAGCAGCCGGGCAGGACGAGTTCTTCGTGATCGGCGGCGCCTCGGTCTACCAGCAGGCCCTGCCATCGGTCGACCGGATCTACCTGACCCGGATCCATCAGGACGTACCCGGGGACCGGCTCATGCCTGCGGGCTGGCTGACCGGCTTCCACCTGACCGGCCGGCAGGACGAGGCCGGGCCGGAGTCCGGGCTCGCCTACTCCTACCTCGACTACGAGCGGGACGCGCGGTGAGCTACTACTGCCTGGAGAACTACCGGACGGCCGAGCAGCTCGCGGCCATGCGCCAGCTGGAGGCGCAGGGCGTCTGCCTGTTCTGCCCGGATGGGCTGAGCCGCCAGGCCGGGCAGCAGATCCTGTTCCAGACCCGGCACTGGACCGTCATGCCCAACGAGTTCCCGTATCCGGGTACGGTGCTGCATCTGCTGCTTGTCCCGCGGCAGCACGCGGCTGACCTGCTCGATCTGGACGAGGACGTCCGGCAGGATTTCTGGACGGCGCTGGCCCAGGTACGCAGCCGCTGCGAGCTGGGCCACTACGGGCTGGGTGTCCGGAACGGGGACTGCCGCTTCACTGGTGCGACCATCCGCCATGTGCACGCCCACGTGCTGGTCGGGGACACCGACCCGGACACCACGGCGGTGGTCCGGATGCGGTTCAGCTCGCGTCCGGAGCTGCGGCCTGACCGCTAACGTCCACCCAGATCAGCTCGACCCCGGCGGCCCGGAGCACCTGCTCGCCGTCGAGCACCGAGTACGCCCGGGCGAAGAAGCACCGCCGGAACCCGGTCTCGGCGATCAGCCGGGCGCAGGCCGGGCACGGGAAGGTACTCACGTACAGGTCGGCGCCGGCCAGCCTGATGCCGTCCCGTGCGGCCTGCGCCACCACCGCGGCCTCCGCGTGGATCGCGGTGGACAAGTCGGCCCGGACGCCGCGCTCGAAGGCGTCCCGCGGGTCTCCGTCCAGGTAGGGCGCGTATTCGGTGGGGTGATGCCGGTTCCACGCGTAGCACTGGACCACTCCGTCGCGGGCCACGACCGCGCCGACCTGGCGCCACCAGTCCGAGCTGCGCCCCGCGACTTCGTCGGCCCGCCCGAGCAGCGCGCGAGAGAGCTCGTCGACGGCGATCCGGGTGCCTGCGCTGACCGGCCGCTCGGCGGTGCTCCAGTTCCGGTCCCAGCGCAGGAAGGTCCGGTCGAAGATAACGGTCCGGCCGTCGGCCAGCCGGTAGCGGGCCGTCAGGTCCCGCGTGACCTGTTCATCGGGCAGGACCAGGACGTCACCGCTGACCGCGGCGGCCAGCCCGGCCGGCTCCACCACCGCGATGCGGGGCCCGCCCGCGACGGTCCGCAGGAAGCTGGCCGACCGCAGGTAGCTGGCCGCATGGCCGGGGTCCAGGGCCCTGATGTCCTTGGCCAGGCTCGGAAAGCAGGTCGTGAACCCGGTGCCGAGCAACAGCACCTCGCCGGCGTCCGCGTGCCGTTCCAGGAAAGCCTCATAGCCGGCGTGGATGACCGGCAGATAGAGCAGGACCTGCTTCAACGGCGATCCTGGCCGCTGCGGCCAGGGGAACCAGCGTCGGCCGTTCCGGCGCCCGTGGCGCCCCCGGCCGGCTCGGCAAGCCCGGCGGACTCGGCAGGTTCGGGGAGGCCGAGCTGGATTCTGCGCAGCCGCGCGGAGGTGCTGACCATGGCCATCCGCTCGAGGACCTCGACCCGGCCGCAGTACTTCGACTCAAGCTCGGCAATCTCGGCGGCGTCGTAGGTGTCCGCGGTGGCCACCAGGACATCGGGCCTGACCACCTTGATCAGGTTCCAGCGCGGGTGGTGCAGGTGCTTGAGCGTGACCAGCCCGACGCCGCGCTGGTGGGTTACCATGCGGAGCCGTTCGAGCTCAGGCACGGCCGGCCGGTGCGGGCCCTTCCGGGCGCTTATCTTGTCGTCGCTGTCCAGGCCGACGATGAGGAAGTCGCCGAACCTGCGGGCCGCCTCCAGGTACATCGAGTGGCCCTCGTGGATGATGTCGAACGAGCCGCTGGTCAGGACCACTTTCAGGCCGAGCGTCCGGAGCGCGCCGACGATCGTCGCGATCTGCTCATAGCTCTCCACGAAACGCAGCTCGAAGTTGGACGCGTCAGCGAACAGGCCGCTGTTGACGAGCGCGAGCGTGCCGCTCGGCTGGGCCGCCGGCTGTTGCCCGCCGTCCTGGCCCAGGGCTGCGCCGCGCCGCAGCGGCGAGCTGCGCACGTTGGCCATGACGTCCTCCCTTCATCGGCCGGCCTGCCCGGGCGGTTCGCGCCGCGGGCCGGACGCGGCCGGCGCTGCATTCCTCCGATGCTAGCGGGACAGCCGGTGCGCGGGCGCCCGCTGGCCAAGGCCGGCCCTGGACGGTTGCGGTGGCCGGATGAGCCGCTGTCTCGTCCGGTGCGGCGGGCCGTCGTCCTGGCCGAAGGATCGTCATATCGGCACGGCGGGCGACTTCCTGAACCCGCCAGGCACTTACCTGGCTGCGCTCAGCGGTACACCTATGCGCCCCGTTGTACCTATCGGATGACTATGCCGGGATCCGATAGCTGCGGATTACCTTCAAACCGGCTGAACCCTGCCCAAGCAATTCGCGCGGTTTTGCTGCCTGCTGGTTCACTATACGTCGGCACGGAGCACCTCATCGGTCGTCACCGGGCGCGCTGAGCGGGTCATGATGGATTAACTGCGCGGCGCTCCGGCGGGCCAGTAATCGCTTTGTCTCGAGCACCATCGCATCCGGGCCGCATACATAGATCTCCCGGCCGGCGCAGCTGGCCCGCTGCCGCACGACGGCCGGCAGCAGCCCGCGGACACCGGGGAATTCCGGGTCGGCGGAGACGACAGGAATCACGGTCAGCGGCGGATAAGCAAACTCCATGGCCCGTAGCGCCGACAGGTCATAGAGGTCTTCCGCGCGCCGCGCGCCCACGAACAGGCTAATGGCGGGCCTGCTGCCGCCGTCCCTGGCCGTCGCGATCACTTCCTCAATGATCGCCTTGACCGGCGCCAGGCCGCTGCCCCCGGCGATGCACACCATGTCCCGCTCCTGATCAGCGGGGACAGCCAGATCCCCGCGCGCGGGCCCGAGCAGCACCGTGTCGCCGGCCTGGCAATGGTGCACCAGCGAGCTGCTCACCATGCCGCCTGGTACCGCGCGCACGTGCAGGTCCAGCAGCCCGTCCGGACGGGGCGCGTTGGCGATGGAGAAGTTCCGCCAGGTCCGGGGCCACCGCGCGATCTGGACCTGCAGGTATTGACCGGCTCGGTACCGCAGCGGCTGGTCGGGCCTGATCCGCAGCACCGCCAGGCTCGGGCTGCGCAGCTCGTGCCTGACCACCTCACCGACCCACCAGGGCGGCTGGCACTGTGCATCCGCCTGCGCCGCACGGAGCATGACGGCCGCCGAATGGTCGAGTGCCGCGGCGCAGGCGGCCTGGGCCTGCGGCGTCCAGGAGGAGCCATTGAAATGCGCTATGGTGGCGAGCAGCGCGTCGAAGAACGCCACGTAGTGCTTCTGCTTCACGCCGAATTTGCGGTGCTCTCGGCCTAACTGTTCCAGATAAGCGCTCAGGGCCGCGGGGCTGTCCATGCTCCAGACAAGTTGAGCCAGTGCGTCAAACACGTGCTCGCGATGCTCACTCATCGTAAGCGGAAACATCCCGCGAATCTCGGGATGCTGTATGAAAAGGTGTGCGTAGAAATATTCCATAGCATAGCCCGCATGCGCGACGACTTGCGCGAAAGCCTCTTTAACCAGCGCCGTGTCGAAATCCGGCTTTTCGGCGCGGGCGGTCCGTAAATCTTCACCCGCGGCGACGGAATTGCCTGGCATTGGCGGAGCCTGCGGAATCCGCCGGCTCGGAACTTCCGAATCCGATCCGGTAGCGGGCTGCGGCGGATAAAGCGCGCGGTCAGCCCGGCTATCAAGGAATCGCCCCGCGAGGGTGCGCTGCTGACCTGCGGAACTGCCCGGAGGGTCGTCCTCAGGTAAGTCGCGGTGCAACGCGATCGCCACGTGAGGAGTCTCGCATCCTGACATGATGCATACAACCGATTTGGGGCAAGGCCGCATGAGGAGTACGCAGAGTAACTGGAATGCCGTTACGGCTTGGCCAGGCTACCGCTGCTGGGTAGTTCGGCTGGTTTATCGGCAGCTACGCGAATGCAGCCTTTGCCGGCTGGTAAGGTCAGCGAGATCGCATTAGCCATTAGCCGGAGCGTCATCACAGCCTGTAACCGGATGTCAGCCGCGGAGGGGGACGCACATGACTGCGCCGCTGATCGGGATCACCACCGACATGGGTGCCGCTGCCTGGCACGACCGGGTCCGCGAGGCCGCGCTGTCCCCGGCCGCCTACTCCAGGGCCATCGCACGGGCCGGAGCAATCCCGGTGCTGCTTCCGCCGGTACCGACCGGCGGCTCAGGCCGGCTCGCGGCGCGCCTCGACGGGCTGGTCTTCGCGGGTGGCGCGGACCTGGACCCGCGGTGCTATGGCGCGACGCTCGACGATCAGGTGGCCGGCTGGCCCGACCGTGCCAGGGATGCCGTGGAACTGGAGCTCATGCGGGCCGCCATCCAGGCCGGGACGCCGTTCCTGGCCGTCTGCCGCGGACTTCAGGTGCTCAACGTGGCCAGCGGCGGCACTCTGGTCAACGACCAGCCGGATGCCGCCGGTCACGACCGGGACCGGCCCGGCCCTGCGGACCTGCCCGGCCGCGACGTCCGGATCAGCCCGGACAGCAGGCTCGGCGGCATTCTCGGGGCGAGCCTGACGGTGCCCGCATGTCAGCATCAGGCCGTCGCCCAGCTGGGCGACGGGGTCATCGCGACCGCCTGGGCGGCCGGAGACGTCGTCGCGGCGGCGGAACTGGCTGAACACAGGTTCGGCATCGGGGTGCACTGGCACCCGGAGCTGGGCGACGATATGCGGATTTTCGAGGCGCTCCGAGCCGCGGCGGATGCCAGTCCGCAACGGGTCAGGGCCGCCGCCACGCTGTAGCGCTCGGGGGTACGGCGGCGGGCCCGGGCGGCGGGCCGGTGCTGGCCGGTGCGGTCAGTACACCGACCGGGCGCCGAACATCTCGCCGAGCCGGCCCGCCAGGGCCAGGTCACCCTCGATCAGCAGCCGGTCGGCGGCGATCAGCTGGTAGAAGCTGGCCGCGCCGGCGGTCACCCTGATGAAGTCGGCCAGCGTGAGCCGGAGGGTCAATGCCGCCTGCCGCGTCCCGCCGGGCCTGGCCCGGGCGCGTCCCCGGCTGACGTCGATCGTCCAGCAGCGCCGCGTTCCGTCGCTCATGCCGAGGTCAAACACGATGGCGCCGGCCAGACCGGCCGCCCGGGCCGGGTCCAGGCGGCTGGCCAGCAGCGTGAGGACGGCACGCTGCCCGGTAGTCCCGCCCAGTAGCTGCTCGATCCGCGCGTCCGAGGCCGACGCCGCGAGCCGCTGCGAGCCGGCCTGGAGCCGGCCGCGCAGCGCCGCGCCTGCCGCGCTGCCCGCCTGGCCGGCCAGCTCGCGCAGCGGGCGCTGCCCGGCCCGCCGCGCCGTGGCCAGCTCGGCCTCTTCGTTGATCGGGTACGGAGCTGCCAGCGTCCTGGGTGCCGGGCGCCGGGCCAGGGCCCGCTCGGCGGCGGCGGCCAGCCGGTCGGCTTTGGCTTTTTCCTGCTCCGCCCGGTGCTCCGCGAATCGCGGTAGTACCTCACGGGCGAACAGCTCGATGCTCTCGCAGATGTGCTCATGCTGGTTACGCCCGGATTGCAGGACGAACATCACCTGGTCCACGCCTGCCGCCTGGTACCTGGCGATGAGGTCAGTGACCTGGGCAGGCGTGCCGATCGCGCCGCGCAGCGAGCCCACCTCGGCCTGGAGCAGCCGGACCGCGAGCGGCGCGGCGTCCGCGGCGACGATCGCCCGGGCGAAGCCGCGCGCCGAGCGGTCCTGGCCGAAGCTGTGCCACAGGTCAGTGCCGCCCACCAGGTGCGTGCCGCCGTAGTAGTGGCCCAGCGAGTAGCCGAAGAAATGCGCGCCGTCGATGCCGCGCTCGATGGCGGTCGCCTCGTCCGGGTGCAGCATCATCGGCAGCACCACGGCCACGTTCGCGTTGACGGCAAAACCACGCGGCACGCATTCATCCGAGCAGATCAGGTCGTAGTACTCGGTGACCCAGCGGGCCGCCTCCGCGGGCTCGGCGAACGAGAACGAAAGCGCTCCGAGGCCGCTGCGGGCGGCCAGCTGGATGGTCTCCCGCCGGGAGCAGGCGACCCAGAGCGGCGGATGCGGCTTCTGCAACGGCTTGGGAACCACGCTGCGCGGCGGCATCGTGACGAAGTCACCGCGGTACCCGGCGAACGGCTCCTCGGTGAACATCCGCGTCACCGCGTCCAGGGTCTCTGCCCACATGGCCCGCTTGGCGTTCCGCGGCACGCCGAATCCGCCCAGCTCCGCTGCGGAACTCGCCTCCCCGGTCCCGAACTCGACCCGGCCATCGGAGACCAGGTCCAGGGTCGCGATCCGCTCGGCGATCCGGGCCGGGTGGTTGACGGCGGCCGGGGCCTGCACGATGCCGTGGCCGAGCCTGATCGAGGAGGTGCGCTGGCTCGCGGCGGCCAGGAACACCTCAGGAGCCGACGAGTGCGAGTACTCCTCGAGGAAGTGGTGCTCAACCTCCCAGACGTAGTCGAGCCCGGCCCGGTCGGCCAGTTCCACCTGCTCCAGGGCGTCGGACAGCAGCCGGTGCTCGGCGTCGGGCCCCCAGGGCCTGGGCAGCTGATGCTCGTAGAAGATGCCGAACCGCATGCCGTCCTCCGGGACCTGAGCGCCATCCGTTATAACCAGATTGCCACCGGAACCACCCAGCAGGCAGACTCAGTTCCTCGGTCAGATGGGCATGTCGTAACCGGCCAGCCAATGGGTCTGCAGCCACAGCAGCGCCGACGTCCAGCCGCCCGTCACCTCGAGGACCCCGACGATCACCAGCATCAGGCCGCCGACCCGCGCGATCCCGCGGGCATGGCGCCGGGCGAATCCGAACACGTTCATGCCTCGCTGCACGCCCAGCGCGACGATCAGGAACGGGATGCCCAGGCCGAGGGCATAGACGAAGGCGAGCGTGGCGGCCCGGGCCGCGGTGCCGGTGATCATGCCCAGGCTCAGCACCGCCGCCAGTGTCGGGCCGACGCACGGTGTCCAGCTGAGCCCGAACAGCACGCCGATCAGCGGAGCGCTGGCCAGGCCGGCCCGCGGCCGGACCGACGGGCGCAGGATCCGGCCCGCGAACGTGAACCTGTCGAAGGCCCCGGCAAACAGCAGTCCGAGCAAGATGACCAGGCAGCCGAGCAGCTGGGTCAGGCCTTCACGATGGTCGGCCAGCGCGGCGCCCACGCCGCCGAACGCCACGCCTTCGATGGCGAACAGCGCGGCGAACCCGAGCACGAACAGCGCGGTGCCGGCCAGCACCCTGCTGCGGGCCGGAGCGGCGGGGGCCTGGCTCACCGTGACCGCGCCAGGTCCTGGGGCCGCGCCAGGTCCTGGGGCCGCGGCCATCGCCCCGGCGCCTGACATGCCGGCCACATAGGACAGGTAGCCGGGGACCAGCGGCAGGCAGCAGGGTGACAGAAAAGTGACCGCGCCCGCCGCCGCGGCGACCGGCACGGCCAGGATGAGCGGCCCGGACAGCACCAGGTGCCCGATACTGCCGCTCATCTGTCCCCCTTCGCGCTTTCCGACGTGGCCAAACCTACCGTTGCCGCGACCTGGCGCGGCCGTGGGGGACGAAGGTGGGCGTCAGCGGCGGGGCGGCCCGCCGCGCCAGGTCAGCCTGCGGAGCGCGACGAAGGCCAGCGGGATGAGCCACCAGGGCTCCCAGCGGCCGTGCACATGCGGCAGCCCGGCGGGCACGACGAACAGCAGGACGGCCACGACGAGCGCCACCGTCGGCCAGGCCCATCGGGCGCCGCGCGCCACCCGGCCTGCCGGAGCGGGGGCGGTCGGCAGCGATCCGGCCGGCCGGCCTGAGGGCAGATCGGTCATCAGCGCATCCAGGTCACCCCGGGTGCGGGCGCTGATCGCCCGGCCGACGCGCTCGTCGAACTCGTCCTGGGTCAGCCGCCCGGCCTGGAAGTGCTCACTGAGCTCGGCAGCGGCCCGGTCCCGGTCGGCGTCCGAGGCCCGCATCCGGGCCAGGTCCGGGCGACCGGCGCCACTGCCGGGCTCGGCGGCCCGGCCATCAGACCCGAAACCTGGCTGGTCATCGCGGCCGAAATCGCCGTACACCTGGCACCTCGCAGTTCCCCGTCCGGCGGTGTGGGCTCCGGACCGCTAACGCACCTTCTGATGGTATCCGCCGCCACCCGGCCGGCTGCTGCGTGCGGTTGACCGGAACCTGGCGGTCAGGCCACGATGTCGGCTATGCGAGCCAGCCCCCCGTTCCGTGCCGACCAGGTCGGCAGCCTGCTCCGCCCGCACCGGCTGCTGGCCGCCCGCGAGGACCTGGCGGCCGGGCGGATCGACGCGGCGCAGCTGCGGGCGGTGGAGGATGCCGCGATCGCGGCGGTGGTCGGCATGCAGGAGGACGTCGGGCTGCAGGCCGCGACGGACGGTGAGTTCCGCCGGGCATCCTGGCACATGGATTTCATCTACCAGCTGGGCGGCATCAGCAAGGCCCCGGGCAACCTGGCGGTGAAGTTCCGCAACCCCACCGGCGCGATCGAGTTCACGCCGGCCGCGCTGCAGGTCAGCAGCAAGATCAGGGTGGACAAGCCGATCTTCGGCGAGGATTTCAGCTACCTGCAATCGGTGGTCACTGGTGCGGTGCCGAAGATGACGATCCCGTCGCCGAACATGGTTCATTACCGCGGCGGCCCGGCGGCCATCGACCCGGCGGTCTACCCGGATATCGAAGAGTTCTGGAGCGACCTGTCCGCCGCCTACGCCGATGAGATCCGGCGGCTGGCCGGCCTGGGCTGCCGGTACCTGCAGCTCGACGACACCAGCCTGGCCTACCTGAACGACCCGGCGCAGCGGGCCGAGATCGCCGAGCGCGGCGAGGACGCCGAGCACCTGCACCTGCGCTACATCCGCCAGGTCAACGACGCGATCGCGGGCCGTCCCGAGGGCCTGGCCGTGACCACCCACATGTGCCGCGGCAACTTCCGGTCCTCCTGGGCGGCCGAGGGCGGTTATGACTTCGTCGCCGAAGCGCTCTTCAGCGAGCTCGCCGTGGACGGATTCTTCCTCGAATACGACGACGAGCGCTCCGGCGGGTTCGAGCCGCTCAGGTTCGTCCCGCCCGGGAAGATGGTCGTGCTCGGGCTGGTCACCACCAAGCGCGGCGCCCTGGAGAGCCCGGACGCGCTCAAGCGGCGGATCGACGAGGCGGCCAGGTTCGTGCCGCTCGACCAGCTCTGCCTGTCACCCCAGTGCGGGTTCTCCTCCACCGTGGAGGGCAATGTCCTGAGCTACGACGATGAGGTGGCCAAGCTCGGGCTCATCGTCGAGGTGGCCGGGGAGGTCTGGGGCTGACCGGCTCGGTGGCCTAGAGCGGGCCTAGAGCTCCCTGGCCTCGGCCAGCAGGATGTCCAGCTCGTCGACGACGTAGCCGGTCAGGTCGTCGATGTCGGGGACCAGCTCGCGGCAGGCGATCAGCCCGAAGTGCAGGCCGCCGCGGTACCCGTGCACGGTGATGTTCAGCCCCTGCCCGTCGGTCACCACCGACACCGGGTAGTAGGCCAGCAGCTTCGCGCCGCCCAGGTAGGCCTGGACATCCGGGCCTGGCACGTTGGAGATCACCAGGTTGAAGGGCGGCACCCGGTGCAGCAGCCCGGTGGCGAAGACGACGCGGGCGGCCCGGGCGGCCAGCGCGGGCGGGGCGAAGTCGGTGATGTTCTCGACCAGCCCGGCCGGGATCGCGGCGTGCTGGGCCTTGGCGATCCTGGTCGCCTCGTGCGCGACGGCCAGCCGTTCTTGCGGTGTCGGCAGCTGGGTGGGCAGCGCGGCGAGCATGGCTGACACCTTGTTGCCCATCGTGCCCTTGGCCTGTTCATCGCGCACCGATACCGGGATCATCACGACCAGCGGCGTCGCGGGCAGCGCGTCCCTGGCGATCAGCCAGCGGCGCAGCGCACCGGCGCACATGGCCAGCACCACGTCGTTGACCGAGACCCCGAACGCGTTCTTGACCGTTTTGACGTCGTCGAGGGTGACCGAGCGGAAGGCCCACCGCCGGTGCGGCGTGACGGGCCGGTTGAACGGGGTCGGCGGCGGCAGGGCGGGCGCGGTCGGGATGACCGATCCGTCGCCGTCGCCGAACCGGAGCAGGCGGCCCAGCATCGGGGCTACCACGGACCCGATGGTCGGCACGAACCGCAGCAGATCCCTGGTGATGCGCACCGTGTCGAGGGGACGCAGCGCGGCCGCCCGTCCGGCGTTGACCAGCAGCTCGACCGGGCCAGGCGGCCGTCGCGGGACGAACTCGGGGATGGACTCGGCCGGCGGGCCCTCGGGGGTCAGGTCCAGCAGCAGCGTCAGCACCTCCGCGCCGGAGACGCCGTCGATGGCCGCGTGATGGATCTTGGTGTAAACGGCCTGGCGCTCGCCCGCCAGGCCCGAGATCAGGTACGCCTCCCACAGCGGGCGGGTCCGGTCCAGCGGCCGCGAATGCAGCCGGCTGACCTGCTCAGCCAGCTGCGCGTCGGACCCAGGCGCCGGCAGGGCGATCTCGCGGACGTGAAACTCGAGGTCGAAATCCTGGTCGTCGACCCAGTACGGCTGGTCGAGCCCGAGCGGCACCTCCAGCAGCCGCTGCCGGAGGATCGGAACCAGGCCGATCCTCGACGCGAACAGGTCGCGCAGCGCAGCCAGGTCCAGCGGCCGCGGCGCACTCGCGGGGTCCAGCAGGCACACGCCGCCGACGTGCCCGGACGAGGTCCGGGTTTCCAGAGCCAGGAACGAAGCGTCCAGGCCCGACAGTTGCCTCATGGCCACCCCCGGCGAAGCCTACTAGCTGCCTGATTCAAGCGATATGGGGAGCTGCCCGGCCCGCCGGTGGCGGCTGCGGCGCCAGCTCAGCCCAGATTCCGCAGGGCGTCCTCGATGCCGCGGTGGAAGGTCGGGTAGGCGTAGATCATCTCGCGCAGCCGCTGGGTCGGGACCCGCGCGTGCACGGCCAGGGCCAGCAGGCTGAGCACCTCGCCGCCGCACGGCCCGACGGAGGTGGCGCCGACCAGCACCCCGCGGTCGCCGTCCTCGACCAGCTTGATGAAGCCGTCGTTGCCCGCCTTGTGGATCCAGCCCCGGGTGGACGCCGGGACCTGCGCCACGGCGGTCCTGATGGTCAGCCGCTGCTCCCGCGCCTGGGCTTCGGTCAGGCCCACCGCCCCGACTTCCGGGTCGGTGAAGGTAACCCGCGGCACGGCGTGATACTCGGCGCCGCGGTGCTGCTGGCCGAGGATGTCGGCCACGATGATGTCCGCGTGGTACATCGACATGTGCGTGTAGGCGCCCTGGCCGATGATGTCGCCCAGCGCCCAGACCCCGTCGGTGACGCGCATGTGGTCGTCGACCGGGATCGTGCGGGCCTGCGGGTCGAGCCCGATCACGCCCACGCCCACCTCGGCCAGGCCGGTCCGGCGGCCGGTGGCCACCAGCAGCGCGGTCCCCGTCACCATGGTGTGGTCGGCGAGCGTGACCGAGAATTCGGCGCCGTCGTGGGCGACCGCCGCCGCCGCCGCGCCGGTCCGCACGCCGATGCCCTCCCGGCCGAACACCTTACCGATCAGCTCACTGGCCTCAGGTTCCTCCAGCGGCAGCAGCCGGTCCACCGCCTCCACCACGGTGACCCGCGCGCCGAACCTGGAGAACACCTGGGCCAGCTCGGCCCCGATCGGGCCGCCGCCCAGGATCACCAGCGCCTCGGGCACCCGCTCCGCCTCGATGGCCTCCCGGTTGGTCCAGTACGGGGTGCCGGCCAGCCCCGGGATGGGCGGAATGGACGGAGCCGTCCCGGTTCCGATGATGATGCCGCGCCTGGCTTTCAGCACGTCACCGCCCACGGTGACCTCACCGGGCGCGGTGATCTGCCCATGGCCCCGGAACAGCCGGCCGCCCTTGCCGGTGAACCGGTCGGCGGCCACCGTGTCATCCCAGTCGTCGGTCGCCTCGGACCTGATCCGGTCGGCCACCGGGGCCCAGTCGGGGGCGACCACCGACGTTCCGGACATGCCGGGAATCCGGCGCCCTTCAGCCAGCAGGTCGGCCGCGCGGATCATCATCTTGGACGGCACGCAGCCCCAGTACGGGCACTCGCCGCCGACCAGCCGCTCCTCGACCGCGGCCACCTCCAGGCCGGCCTCGGCCAGCCGCTCGGCCGCGTCCTCAGCGCCTGGCCCCATCCCGATGACGATCACGTCGACCTCATGCTGGGCCACGCTGAACCTCCCGGCGTCTGATGCGCACCACGGGTATGGCACCGTTGAAATAAACGGTGCCCGCGAGCTCTTGGCAGGTTTGTGCCCGGTTTTACAGGACACTACGGAGAACCCAATGATGCATCTGCGACACGCTGAAGATCACGCCGCCCCGCCGCTGTCCGAGCGGGAGGCCGAGCACCGGCTGCACGGCATCTGCTTCAAGACCGGCCCGCCAGGCACCCTCGGAGTCGAGCTCGAATGGCTGGTTTGCGACCGGTTCGACCCGGCGCTGCCGGTCCCGCACGAGCAGGTGGCCCGCAGTCTCGCCGCCCTGGATACGCCGGGAAGCTTGCCCGGCGATGGCCGGCTGACCTTCGAGCCTGGCGGCCAGGTCGAGCTCAGCTCCGCACCCGCAGCATCGCTTGGCGACTGCGTGGCCGCGGCCTCCCGGGATCTCGCGGCCCTGCGCCAGGCGCTCCGCCCGGCCCGGCTGACCCTGGTCGGGCGCGGCTTTGATCCCTGCCGGCCCGCCCGTCGCGTCCTCGACCTGCCGCGTTACGCGGCCATGGAGGAGTTCTTCGATCGCGACGGTCCGTGGGCCGGCTCATGATGGGCAGTACCGCATCGGTACAGGTCTGCGTGGACGCGGGCCATGACGGCTCGGGCAGCACCGGGTTCAGGTTCCGCTGGCGGCTGCTGCACGCGATCGGCCCGGTCCTGGTCGCGGCGTTCGCCAACTCGCCGCTGCGGGGCGGCCGCCGCACCGGCTGGAAGAGCACCAGGCAGGCGGTGTGGGCTCGGCTCGACCCGGGCAGGACCCGGGCCCCGGCCGGCGCAGAACCCTCGCCTGGCCGGCCCGGCGGCGACTGCGACGAGCTCGATCCGCGCGACGAATGGACCAGTTACGCGCTCGACGCTGAGGTCATGTGCGTGCGCGAGAACGGTTCGCGGCGCTGGACCGTGCCGGCCGGGCTGACCTTCCGGGACTGGCTGCGCGGTGCGGGAGAGCACCAGCCGACCCCTGATGACCTGGCCTATCACGTCTCTACGCTGTTTCCTCCGGTGCGGCCGCGCGGTCACCTGGAACTCCGGATGATCGACGCGCAGCCTGCGGACGGCTGGATCGTGCCGGCCGGGCTGGTCGCCGCGCTGCTGGATGATCCGGCGGCCGCGGACCAGGCGATGGCGGCGGCGGAGCCGGTCTGGCACGGCCGGACCGCCGGCCCCGATGCGAATGGCCAGGCCGCGGCCAGCCCGTGGCTGACCGCGGCCAGGCTCGGGCCGGCTGACCCGGTGCTGGCCAGGGCGGGACTGGCCTGCTTCGAGGCAGCTGACGCGGCCCTGAGCCGGTCGGCCGCCCCGCGCGCGGTGCGGGACGCGGTGGCCGCATTCGCGGACAGATACCCATCGCGGGGCCGCTGCCCCGCAGACGACATGCTGGACGAGATGCGGGAGGCATCCAGATGACAGCGCAAGCCGAGGACCTGCGGGACCGGATTGCCGGCCTGCTCGCCCGGGCCAGGAACCGCACCAGCACCCTGACCGAGTGCGTGGCCGAGGACGATCTGATCCGCCAGCACTCACCGCTGATGTCGCCGCTGGTCTGGGATCTCGCGCATATCGCCAACCAGGAGGAACTGTGGCTGCTGCGCGGGGTCGGCGGCCGGGACCCGATGCGGCCTGAGATCGACCCGCTCTACGACGCGTTCGAGCATCCGCGGGCGGAGCGCCCGTCGCTGCCGTTGCTGGCCCCCGCGGAGGCACGCGCGTATGCCAGGGAGGTGCGCGGGCGGGTCCTGGATCTCGTCGAACGCGCCAGCTTCAGCACGCAGCCGCTGGTGGCCGGGGGATTCGTGTTCGGCATGATCGCGCAGCACGAGCAGCAGCACGACGAGACCATGCTGGCCACCCATCAGCTCAGGCGCGGCGCGCCGGTCCTGTCCGCACCGCCGCCCGGGCCGCCGCCGGCCGATGCGATGTCCCTGTCGGCCGAGGTCGAGGTGCCCGGCGGCCCGTTCACCATGGGCACCTCGACGGAGGCCTGGGCGCTGGACAACGAGCGCCCCGCGCACCTGGTCGACGTCGGCTCGTTCTGGATCGACACCACCCCGGTGACCAACGCCCGCTACGCCGAGTTCATCGCCGACGGGGGGTACGACCAGCAGCGCTGGTGGAGCCCGGCGGGCTGGGAGCACCGGCAGCGGGCCGGTCTCACCGCTCCGGCGTTCTGGCGGCGGTCGGGGGACCAGTGGCTGCGCCGGCGGTTCGGGCTGACCGAGCCGGTGCCGCCCGCTGAGCCGGTGCTGCACGTCTGCTGGTACGAGGCGGATGCATTCGCCCGGTGGGCGGGCCGGCGGCTGCCGACCGAGGCCGAGTGGGAGAAGGCGGCCAGGTTCGATCCGGGCACCGGCCGGTCGATGCGCTACCCCTGGGGCGACGCCGACCCCGCACCGGAACTCGCCAACCTCGGCCAGCGGTACCTGCAGCCCGCTCCGGCCGGCTCCTATCCCCGTGGCGCGGCGCCGTGCGGGGCGCGTCAGCTGATCGGTGACGTATGGGAATGGACCGCCAGCGACTTCCGGCCCTACCCGGGCTTCTCGGCCTTTCCCTACCGGGAGTACTCGGAGGTGTTCTTCGGCAGCGACTACAAGGTGCTGCGGGGCGGCGCCTTCGCCGCCGACCCGGTGGCCTGCCGGGGCACCTTCAGGAACTGGGACTACCCGGTGCGCCGCCAGATCTTCGCTGGGCTGCGCACCGCGCGTGACGGGAGGCTGGCCTGATGTGCAGGCATCTGGCCTACCTGGGCGAGCCGGTGACCCTGCGGTCGCTGATCATCGACCCGCCGCACGGGCTGCGGGTCCAGGCCTGGGCACCGCGGCGGCAGCGGCACGGCACCATCAACGCGGACGGATTCGGGGTCGGCTGGTACGCGGAGGGCGACCCGGAGCCGGCCAGGTACCGCCGGGCGGCGCCGATCTGGTCCGATCCGTCCTTCGCCGACGTGGCCAGGGTGACCAGGAGCCGGGCGGTGCTGGCGGCGGTGCGGTCCGCCACCGACGGGACCGAGCCAGGAGCGGCGGCCGCGGCGCCATATGCCGCGGGCCGGTGGCTATTCAGCCATAACGGGGCCGCGCCCGGCTGGCCGGGCTCGCTGGCCGGGCTCGCGGCCCAGTTGCCGGCGGACGAGCTGCTCGGCCTGGAGGCCAGGTGTGACTCCGCGGTCATCTGGGCGCTGGTGCTGCGCAGGCTGCGGGCCGGGGCCGCCCCGGCCGCGGCGCTGGCCGCCACGGTGGACTCGCTCGCCGCCGCGGGCGTGCCTGGACGGTTCAACCTGCTGCTGACCGACGGCGAGACGATCGCGGCCACCGCCGCCGGGGACACGCTGTGCTACCGGGCCGGCCCGGACGGCGTCGTGGTCGCCTCCGAGCCTGGCGATGACGAGCCCGGCTGGACCGAGGTGCCGGACGGCAGCGTGCTGGCGGCGACCGCCGGCACGGTCGAGGTGCGCCCGCTGGCCCCCGGCACCGGGCCCGGCTCCGGGCCTGACTCCGGCGGAACCTGGACTGCGGCCGGCGGACCGCAGGCGGCGGCCGGCGTGGTCCTGCAGCGGTGCCTGCCGGACGGCTTCCTGGCCAGATCGCTGCGGGAGGATGCGCGGGCCGGCCTGACGGCGTCGCCCAAATCGCTGCCGCCGAAGTGGTTCTACGACGAGCGCGGCAGCGAGCTGTTCGACAAGATCACCCGGCTGGACGAGTACTACCTGACCCGGGCCGAGCGGTCGATCCTGAGCGCCGCGGCCGGGCAGATCGCGGCGGCCAGCGGCGCGGACATGCTGGTCGAGCTCGGCTCCGGGTCGGCCGACAAGACCCGGCTGCTGCTCGACGCGCTCCGGGATGCCGGCCCGCTGCGCAGCTACGTCCCCGTCGACGTCAGCGAGGCCGCCCTGGTCGGCTCCGCCCGCCGGACGCAGGCCGCCTATCCCGGCCTGGCCGTCTGGCCGGTGGTCTCCGACTTCGAGGAGCATCTCGGCCTGCCGGCCGGCAAGGCCGGCGCCTGGTGGCGTTCCTGGGCAGCACCATCGGCAACCTGGTCCCGGCTCAGCGGGCCACCTTTCTGGCGTCCTTGCGCGCCAGGATGCGGGCCGGCGATGCCCTGCTGCTCGGCACCGACCTGGTCAAGGACCCCGCCGTGCTGCTCGCGGCCTACGATGACCACGCGGGCGTGACCGCGGCGTTCAACAAGAACATCCTCTCGGTGCTGGACACCGAGCTGGGCGCCGACTTCGACCCGGATGCGTTCGAGCACGTGGCGATCTGGGATCCGGCTGCCGAGTGGATCGAGATGCGGCTGCGCTCGCGCTTCCGGCAGGAGGTAACGCTGCCCGGCATCGGGCTGCGGGTCACGTTCGAGGCGGGTGAGCAGATGCGCACTGAGGTGTCGGCCAAATTCCGCCGCTCCGGCGTGGCCAGTGAGCTGGCCAGCGCGGGCTTCGAGATGCGGTCCTGGTGGACCGATACCGCGGGCCAGTTCGGCCTGTCGCTGTCGGTGCCTTGCTGATCATGAAACCTGGCGGCCGCCGCGCGTCATCGTCTGCGTCTGGACGCCGTCGAGACGCAGCGAGCTGCTGAGCTCGGCGACCACCGCGGCGCCGTCGATCGCACCGCAGCTGAACAGGTCAATGGCGATGAGGTCTTCCTCCGGCCAGGTGTGAATGCTCAGGTGCGACTCGGCCAGGATCAGCACCAGCGTGACGGCGCCGTTGGGAAACGTCACATGGCTGGCCGAGAGCACGTGGCCGTCGGCGGCCCGCACCGCAGCCGTGGCCAGGGAGGTCAGTTCCGCTACGTCGGTGACCGGCGACGACGGCGTGAGGCGGCCGTCCACCGCGTAAAGTACCTTCGGCGTGGGGACCGCCTGATCCCGCAGGCCCATCGGCCCGCTGGCCGTCTGGATGCCAGGCATGATGAGGGAGGATACCGTACAGCCGCTGATCAGCCGGAATCCTGAGAAAGCCACTGATGGATCTTGACGCAGTCGTCGCCGACGTCGCGGCCGCGGTGGGCCTCGCGGAAGGCCAGTCCGGGGTCAGGGACGTGCTGCGCGCCATCGCGGGCAGCGAGCCGGTGGCCGTGCGCGAGGTGAGTAGGACCGCCGAGCTTCCGGTGCCCATTGTCGCCGCGGTCTGCAGTGAGCTGCGCAAGCGCGGCGCGCTGGACCAGGGCCGCCCGGTCCGGCTCAGCCCGTCGAGCCGTCGGCTGCTCGCCCCCGTGGGCGCCGGGCTGGCTGGGGAGTGCGAGATCTGCGGCGGCATCGGACTCGCCATCCCGGCCGGGCTGGACGTGCTGCGGGAGCAGCTGGCGATCGCGGCGGACGGGGCACCAGCGGCCCGGCCGGAGCTGGACCAGACGCACTGCACCGTGGCGACCAAGATCCACCGCGTGCTGCGGATGCACCAGGCCGGAGCGTTGTTCGGCCAGCGGATCATCCTGCTCGGTGACGACGACCTCGGCTCGGTCGCGATCGCCAAGTTCGCCGCGCTGGCCGGTGCCGCGGCCAGGATCCGGCGGCTGACCGTGGTGGACGCCGATCCCGCGGTGCTGGCCTGGGCGGCCGAGCAGGTCGCCGGGACCGGGGTGGCGGCCGAATTCATCGAGCATGACCTGCGCGAGCCGCTGCCCGCGGGCCTGGCCGGCGGGTTCGAGGTGGCCTGCACCGACCCGCCGTACACCGTGGCAGGAGCCGAGCTGTTCCTGTCCCGGGCGGTGGCCGCCCTGGTCCCCGAGCCTGGGCAGCACGTCTTCTTCTCGTTCGGCGCCCGCAGGCCCGACGAGACGGTCCGCACCCAGAGCCTGATGACCGCGATGGGGCTGGCGATCAGGTCCCTGGCGCCCGGATTCAATACCTACCTGGGCGCCGGGATCCTGGCCGGCACCAGTCACCTGTACCACCTGCGCAGCACCGCGGGGTCGCAGCCTGCCGCTGGCGGGACCTACTCGGGCCCGCTGTACACCGCGGACCTGCGGGCCGCCGCCACGCGGCCGTACCGCTGCGCGGGCTGCCGGGCCGTCCACCAGGTCGGTCCGGGTGGCGAGTGGCCCAGGATCGCCGCGCTGCAGGCGGCCGGCTGCCCGCAGTGCGGCGGCACCACCTTCCGTCCGATGGCCCTGCAGCGGCGATGACCCGGCCCGCCGCCGGCTACCTGATCCGTCCGGCCACCGAAGACGATCTCGATGCCATCGTCGGATTCGAGATCAGCATCGCGCTGGTCTCGTTCGGCGACACCGCGATCACCGACCCCGCGCTGCACCGGAAGCGGGTATCGGGCGCCCTCGGCAAGCCCGGCGAGATCACGCTGGTGGCGGTGCCGGCCGCCGCACCGGATGCCCGGGCCGCCGCGCCGGATGCCGAGGCCGCCGGGCCGGCTGCGCGGGCCGCCGGGCCGGATGGACGGGCTGCCGGCCCGGATGCCCCGGTCGTCGGCTGGGCCTGGCTGTCGGCCCGGACCAACTCGCTGACCGGCGACCGCTACGGCAACTTCAGGTCGCTGGCCGCCGCGGCCGGGCCGGACCGCGGCCTGATCGGCGAACTGCTGCTGGCCGCCGTGGTGGCCGCCGCCGACGACGCCGGGCTGGGCCAGCTGACCGGCAAGGTCCATGCCGCCAACCTCGGCATGCGGACGCTGTACCGGAAATTCGGCTTCGAGGCGGCGCACCTGACCATGGAGCGGCGGCGGCCCGCCGGGCAGGATCCAGACTGATGATCAAGTGTGTCATCTGGGACATCGACAACACCCTGCTGACCGGGGTCTACCTGGAGTCGGCTGAGCAGCCGCCGCCCCCCGACCCGGCCATGGTGAGCGTGCTGACCGAGCTGAGCGGCCGCGGCATCATCCACGCCCTCGCGAGCCGGAACCCGCCGGAGGCGGCCGGCTACGCGGCGGCGGCCATCGGCCATCAGTTCGCGGCCGCTGAGTGCGGCTGGGGCCGCAAGTCCGACGCCATCCGGGGCATCCTGGCCGACCTGGACCTGACGCCCGACGCGGCCGCGTTCGTGGACGACGAGGCCCACGAGCGGGCCGAGGTCTCCTTCGCGCTGCCGGACCTGCTGGTGCTGTCCCCGGAAGACATGGCCGACGCGGCCGGCTGGCCGGAGTTCGGGCCGGCGGTCGTCACGCCGGAGGCGCGCCGCCGCGGCGCCATGTACGCGCAGCGGCGGCGCAGGCAGGAGGAGGCCAGGGCGTTCGGCGGATCGCGGGAGGAGTTCCTGCGGTACTGCGACACGGCTATCACCATCGGGTGGGCGCAGCCGGCCGATGTGCCTCGCCTGCACGAGCTGTCGATCCGCACGCATCAGTTCAATTCGAGCGGCGAGGAGGTCAGCGAAGCCGCGCTCGGCGCGCTGCTCGGCCGCCCGGGCCACCGGGTGGTGACCGTGCGGCTGGCGGACCGGTACGGCGACGATGGCCTGGTCGGCGGCTGTGTCATCGAAGCCGGGGCCAGGGACTGGACGGTGCCGCTGCTGATGATGTCCTGCCGCGCGATCGGGCGGGGCGTCATCGACGTCCTGCTGGCCTGGCTGGCCAGGGCGGCCGCCCGGGTTGGGGCAGCCGTGCTGAACGTCGGCTGCCGCCTGGCCGATCGGAACATGCCGCTGCGGCTGGCCCTGGCCGGGGCCGGATTCCGGGCCAGTCAGGCGAGCGCGGCGCCAGCGGCGGCGGCGGTGTTCCGCAAGCAGCTGACCGGGCCGCCGCCGGAGCTGCCCGGCTGGGTAACCGCCCCGGAGGAGCCCTGAACGGGCGCGCCGGCCAGCCCGTTATCGATCAGCTACGGCAGATCCTGGCCGAGGTGACGGGGCGGCGGGAACTGGCCGGGATTCCGCCGCAGACCCCGCTGTTCGGGCCCGGCGTCGGGCTTGACTCGCTGGCCGGGACGTTGCTGCTGCGCCAGGTCCGGGCCAGGTTCGGCGTCGATGTCGCGGCGGAGGATCTCAATCTCGACGCGCTCGCCACGCTGGCCACCCTCGCCGCTTTCATCGAGGAGCGGGCCGGGGGCGGGATCTCGTGACCGGTCCGGGCGCCGACCGGGGCCCGCTGACTGGCCCGGACCTGACTGGCCCGGACCTGACTGGCCCGGACCTGACTGGCCCGGACCTGACTGGCTCGCGCCTGACCGGGCCAGGCGCCGCTGCCAGCCCGCCGGACGTGCGCTGGTTTGACGTCCGTGCGGTCAGCCTGAGCCGGGCCGACCTGAGTGACCTCGGACCCGCCGAGCGCGAGACCGCCCGCGGCCTGGCCTTCGCCGCCGACCGGCACCGCTACCAGGCCGCGCACGTGCTGCTGCGCCGCGTCCTGTCCGGTTACACCGGCCTGGCGCCCGGACAGCTAGCGTTCGGCCGCGAGCGCTGCCCGGGCTGCGGCCGCGACACGGGGCGGCCGGTGCTGCGCGGCGGCCCGGGCCCGCAATTCTCGCTCAGCCACTCGGGCGATGCGATCGCGATAGCCGTCAGCGCCGCTACCTCCGTAGGAATTGATGCTGAACGGGCCACCGGCGTCTGCGTCTGCCCGCTGACCGCAGTCATGCCCGGCCAGGACGCCCGGCCGCTCGGCCCGCTGACTGAACCGGACCGGCACGCGGCGATCCTGCGGTGGTGGGTCCGGGCCGAGGCGGTGCTCAAGTGCCGGGGCGCGGGCATCGCCCACGGATTCGGCGGCAGTGATCACGGCGGGTTCTCGGTGCGAGAGCTGACCGCGCCGGCCGGCTACCGCGCTGCCCTGGCGGTGCGAAGGTAATGCGCTGCGAAGGTAGTCTCGTGGCAGGTGGCTGGAGGTCGTGATGAGCGCGGTTTTCGTGGTGGATGCGTGCCGGACGCCGGTCGGGAAGATCAAGGGAGCGCTGGCTGGCGTCCGCCCCGATCACCTGACCGCCGAGGTCATCAAGGCCTTGCTGGCCCGCAGTCCCTGGCTCGACCCGGCCTTGATCGATGACGTCTACTGGGGCGCGGCGAACCAGGCCGGCGAGGACAACAGGAACGTCGCGCGGATGGGCGTGCTGCTGGCCGGCCTGCCGGTGCAGGTGCCCGGCGCGACGGTGAACCGGCTCTGCGGGTCAGGGATGGAGGCGATCAGCTCGGCGGCCAGGGCCATCGCCGCCGGCGATGCCGACATCTGCCTGGCGGGCGGGACGGAGTCGATGACCCGGGCCCCGTTCGTGCTGCCGCGCGCCGCCGATCCCTTCCCGCGCGAGGCCGGGCTGGCCGACACGCGGCTGGGCTGGCGGCTGGTGAGCCCGCTGATGCGCGAGCTGTATCCGCCGATGGCCCTGGGGGAGACGGCCGAGAACGTGGCCGAGCGCTATGGCGTGGACCGGGACCGGCAGGATCGGTTCGCCTTGCGCAGCCACCAGCTGGCGGCCCGGGCCCAGGACGCAGGCCTGCTCGCCGAGGAGATCGTGCCGGTGCAGGCGCCGCACGGGGAGGTCCTGGCCGACGAGGGGATCAAGCCCGGGCTGACCCTGGCTGACCTCGCCGCGCGGCCGCCGGCCTTCCGCGCACACGGCACCGTGACGGGCGGCAACTCCTCCCCGCTCAATGACGGCGCGGCCGCGCTGCTACTGATGTCCGAGCGGGCCCTGGCCGCGGCCGGCGCAGCCCCGATGGCGCGCTACTGCGGGACGGCGGCGGTCGGGGTGCACCCGGACTACATGGGCATCGGCCCGGTCCCCGCCATGACCAAGGTGCTGGCCCGGGCCGGCTGGCAGGCCGCCGACCTGGACCTGGTCGAGGTCAACGAGGCGTTCGCGGCCCAGGCGGTGGCGGTGATCGACGAGCTGAAACTCAACCAGGACCTGGTCAACGTCAACGGCGGCGCGATCGCCATCGGGCACCCGCTGGGCTGCAGCGGCGCGCGGATCACCACGGCGCTGCTGCACGAGTTCCGGCGGCGCGGCGCGGCCAAGGCGGCCGCCACCATGTGCATCGGCGTCGGCCAGGGGATCGCCACTGCCTGGCAGGCGGCGTAGTCCCGCCGCTCTGCCCGGCCGCCCCAGTCGACCGGGCCGCCAGCTTCCCGGCCACGGCCACGGCCGCGACGGCAGGCTGCGGGCCGGCGGCCAGCGGCGGCCGCGACCGGGGCCCGGCACCTGACCATCCAGGTGCCGGGCCCCGGACCTGGGCTCAGCTGAAGTAGCGGAAGAAGATGCTGCCGCTGGTGTCCGAGGCGGTCGTGGCCAGCAGACCGCCGAGCAGGGCGGGCCCGACCGCGGTCGAGGCTCCGGGGACGGTGCGCCGCGCGCTCCACCCGGTGTGCAGCGTCTGATACCGCACTTGCAGTGCGCGCGGTGCCTTATAGGCCAGCAGCAGCGGGCCGGCGCCGTGTCGGCCGAGGGCGGCGACCGCTGGCCCGGCGCCGGTCGCCGCGTGCGGCACGACCCTGGTCGCGGTCCAGGTCAGGTGACTGTGGCTCAGGTTCAGCGGGTCGGGGGTCGTGGCGTAGCGCACCTGGTAGGAGCGGTAACCCCGCCAGAACACGTACAGCGTGCCCCGGGCGGTGCCGGTCTGGACGTCGGCCAGGGCCGGCGCCGCGCCGGTCTTGGTGATCAGCGCCGAGGACAGCCAGTCCGACGGGGTCCAGGTAAAGCCGCGTCCGGCCGGGGTCCCGACGGAGTAGCGGACGTGGTCGAATGGTCCCTTCCAGGCCACGATCACGCGGTCATGCGCTGCGTTGGCCGGGAACAGCACCGCCGGGGCCGTGGTGGTGGCGGTCAGGGAGCCAGGCAGGGTGGCTGGGGCCGCCCACGAGATCGTTCCGCCGGAGTGCGTCTGGCCCTGCGCGTAGTCAATCCTGGAGCTGCCCAGTTTCTTCCAGACCGCGAGCACGGCGTCGTGCCCGGTCGGGTCCGGATAGAAGCCGACCGCCGGGCCGGCGCTGGTCGCGGCGCCCGGAATGGTCCGGGCCGCCGACCAGCGGCCGCCAATCCTGAGCTCGTAATGGATGCGGTCATCGAACTTGCCTTTCCAGGCCACCAACGTGCCATTCGTTCCGGTCCCGGTCAGGAAGATCCGGGAGAGGCCGGGCGTGGCGTTGCTGAACGCGTGCGGTACCGGCCCCTTCGGGCCTGACCATGATCGCGGCGCGCTCGGCGCGGCGGTGGCCGCGGTGGCCGCGGTGGCTGCGGTGGCTGCGCCGAGCACACAGACCGTGCCTGCTGCGGCGACAGCCGTAGCCAGCCTGGACATCGGGCGGTTGAGCATCATCGACCCTCACGTTCTGTTGATCTTGCGCCTGCCACGGTTCGGGCAGGCAGGCAGCACGCTAGGGGCGGGTACCTGGTAGCTGATCGGAGAAAACCTATGACCTGGCTGGGTATTGGCTGTGTTTCCGCCCTGCGGTTGATCTAGGGCACCGGCCGCCCGCGCCTGGCTGGCCGGGGGGGTAGGGTCGGCGGCGAGTGCACCCGTGACTAAGGGGGCCACGCACGTGCAGCAAGGCAGGCCCACCGGCGCTGTGGCGGACAAGGTGAGCAGTGATCCGCAGGCCCGGATCCTCACCATCCCGAACGCCATCAGCCTGGCCCGCCTGGCGGGCGTCCCGGTGTTCCTGTGGCTGGTGCTCGGCGTGCGCACCCAGGCGGCCGACGCCTGGGCGGTCGGGCTGCTCATCGCGGCCGGGGCGTCGGACTGGCTGGACGGCAAGCTGGCCAGGGCACTCGGCCAGACCAGCCGCCTGGGCCAGGCGCTCGACCCGGCCGCCGACCGGCTGTACATCGTGGCCACGATTGTCTCGCTGGCTCTCCGCGCGATCATCGGCTGGTGGCTGGTGGCCCTGCTGGCCGCGCGCGAGCTGGTGCTGGGCGTGGTGCTCCTGGTGCTCAGGTCCCGGGGCTGGGAGCCACTGCAGGTGAGCTTCGTCGGCAAGGCCGCGACCGCGTGCCTGCTGTATGCGTTTCCGCTGCTGTTTCTCGGGGCCCACCAGGGCACGCTCGGCGACGTCACCCGGGTCACCGGTTGGGCGATGGCGATCTGGGGAACTGCACTCTACTGGTGCGCTGCGGTGCTCTACATAGTTCAGGCGCGCGGCCTCATCAGGGAAAACAATAAGGAGGGCTTCGGCCGGTGAAGGCTGTCGTGATGGCAGGCGGAGAGGGCACGCGGCTGCGCCCGATGACCGCCAATCAGCCGAAACCGCTGCTGCCTGTGGTCAACAAGCCGATCATGGAACACGTCCTCCGGCTGCTCCGCAAGCACGGATTCAACGAGACCGTCGTCACCGTCCAGTTCCTCGCCTCCATGGTGCGCAACTATTTCGGCGACGGCGAGGACTTCGACATGAGCCTGCAGTACGCGACCGAGGAGACGCCGCTGGGCACCGCGGGCAGCGTCAAGAACGCGCAGGACGCGCTGCGGGATGAGCCGTTCCTGGTGATCTCCGGAGACGCGCTCACCGACATCGACCTCTCCGAGCTGGTCAGGTTCCACAAGGACAACGGCGCGCTGGTCACCGTGGGGCTGACCCGGGTGCCCGACCCGCTGGAGTTCGGCATCATCATCGTCGACGACGACGGCCGGATCCAGCGCTTCCTCGAGAAGCCGACCTGGGGGCAGGTCTTCTCCGACACGGTGAACACCGGGATCTATGTCATGGAGCCCGAGGTGCTGTCGGAGTTCCCGGCCGGCGAGCCTGCCGACTGGTCGGGCGACATCTTCCCGCAGCTGCTGGAGCGGGGCGCGCCGCTGTACGGCTGGATCGCCGACGGTTACTGGGAGGACGTCGGTACCCATGAGAGCTACCTGAAGGCCCAGGCCGACGTGCTGTCCGGCCGGGTCCAGGCGGACATCGACGGCTTCGAGATGTCGCCGGGCGTCTGGGTCGCCGAGGGCGCCGAGGTCGACCCGGAGGCGGTGCTGACCGGCCCGCTGTGCATCGGTGACTATGCCAAGATCGAAGCGGGCGTTCAGCTGCGCGAGTTCACCGTGGTGGGCAGCAACGTGGTGGTCAAGGAAGGCGCGTTCCTGCACCGTGCGGTGGTGCACAACAACGTCTACGTCGGGCCGGGCGCCACCCTGCGCGGCTGCGTGATCGGGAAGAACACCGACGTGATGGCGGCGGCCAGGATCGAGGAGGGCGCGGTCGTCGGGGACGAATGCGTGATCGAGCCGGAGGCGTACCTGTCCGCCGGGGTGAAGGTCTACCCGTTCAAGACCATCGAGGCCGGCGCCGTGGTCAACACCAGCGTCATCTGGGAGTCCCGCGGGCAGCGCACCCTGTTCGGCCCGCGCGGCGTCTCCGGCCTGATCAACGTGGAGATCACCCCGGAGCTGTGCGTCCGGCTGGCCAGCGCGTACGCGACCACCCTGCGGAAGGGCGCCGTGGTGACCACCTCCAGGGATGTGTCACGGGCGGCCCGGGCGCTGAAGCGTTCTATGCATGGCGCCCTCAACGCCAGCGCGATCAACGTGATCGACCTGGAAGCGCAGCCGCTGCCAGTGGCCAGGTTCGAGACCGCCAGGGGCGAGTGCAGCGGCGGGATCGCGCTGCGGACCACCCCGGGCGATCCGCAGTCCATCGACATCATCTTCCTCGACGAACGAGGCGCCGACCTGTCGCAGGCGGCGCAGCGCAAGCTGGAACGCGTCTTCTCCCGGCAGGAATACCGGCGGGCCTTTCCCGGCGAGATCGCCGAGCTGACCTACCCGCCGCGGGTGGTGGAGGCCTACACCCACGAGCTGCTGCGCTGCGTGGATATGCACGGGGTGCGCGGCGCGGGGCTGAAGGTGGTGGTCGACTGCGCCGGCGGCACGGCCTCGCTGGTGCTGCCCGCCCTGCTGGGCCGGATCGGCGTGGACGTGCTCACCGTCAACAACCGGCTGGACGAGTCATCGCCGACGCAATCGCTGGCCCAGGTCCGGGCCGGGATGCACCGGCTGGCCGAGCTGGTGTCCTCATCCCGGGCCGCGTTCGGCGTCCGGTTCGATCCGGTCGGTGAGCGGATCACCCTGGTCGACGACAAGGGCGCGATGGTCGCCGATGAGCGGGCGCTGCTGGTCGTGCTGGACCTGATCGCGGCCGAGCGCCGGACCGGCCGGGTGGCCCTGCCGGTGACCACCACCCGGGTGGCCGAGCGGGTCTCCCGCTTCCACCAGGTCGAGATCGACTGGACGCCCACCTCGCTGCACGGCCTCTACGAGGCCACCGCGGCCGAGGATGTCATCTTCGCCGCCGATGGCCGCGGCGGTTACGTCGTCCCCGAGTTCTCCCGGTCCATCGACGGGATCGCCGCGTTCGCGCGGCTGCTGGGCCTGGTCGCCCGCACTCGGCTTACGATGAGCCAGATCGACGCCAGGATCCCCGCTGCCCACCTGCTCAAGCGGTCCATGCCGACGCCCTGGGCCGCGAAGGGCAGCGTCATGCGGACCGTGGTCGAAGCGGCCGGGGACCGGATCATCGACACCACCGACGGGGTCCGCGTGGTGGAGCCTGACGGCGGCTGGGTGCTGGTGCTGCCCGATCCGTCGGACGCGGTGACCCATCTGTGGGCCGAGGGCAGCGACAGCGATGCCGTGCAGGCGCTGCTCGACAAGTGGGCGGCCGTGGTCGAGCACGCGGGCCGCTGACTCCGGCCGGGTTCGCCGCGAGAATCGCTGAGCTAACAGCGAAACCGAACATCTGGCCGGTCCGGTTTGTCCGACGGTGCGGCCTATCGGGCCGCGCTCTGGCGTCCCCGGCTGATCAGGTCCCTGGCCAGGCGGGCCTGAGCTGCTGAGTGCCGGCGCGGATGGCCTCGGGCGTGAGAGAATCGCCGTCATTGTAGGTGGGCGGGTGCTCGGAGGTGCGGCCAGATGTGGCGGAGGCGTCGCCAGAGTGCGCCGGTTGGCCCGGCGCGGTCCGACGCTGCCCCGCACGGCCCGGCGGGGTCCGGATCGCTGAGCGCGGCTGGCGGACGTTGGTCTGCCACCGGGCGCCGTGTGTGGCGCATGGACCGCCACGCCGCGCCGCGGGTAGCTTGGAGCCCACCGGGGCACCCGCTGCAGGTCGGCCAATCCGGCGTGGGTACCGCGCAGATCGCATCGCCAACGGAGGGAAGGCTCGGCACAGAAATGCCCAGCGTCTACTGCACCCGGTGCGGTCAGGAAAACCCGGAGGGCGCACGCTTCTGCTCGCAGTGCGGCTCGCCCCTGACCTACGGCTCTGGCGAGCACGGCGCCGAGACGACGTCAACCATCTCGCTGGGCGGCGGGGATGTTGCCGATGGCGAGTTCGGTGACGAATCCCTCGCCGATGCCGCCACCCTGGACGCGCTGCCGCCCGGGACTGCCCTGCTCGTGGTCAGGCGCGGGCCCAACGCGGGCAGCCGGTTCCTGCTGGACAGCGACCTGACCCTGGTCGGCCGCCATCCCGACAGTGACATCTTCCTTGACGATGTGACGGTGTCCAGGCGCCATGCGGAGTTCTACCGTCAAGGGGGCGGATTCACCGTGCGTGATGTAGGCAGCCTCAACGGGACCTACGTGAACCGCGAGCGGATCGAGGAGACCGAGCTGAACAGCGGTGACGAGGTGCAGGTCGGCAAGTTTCGGCTGGTGTTCCTGCTGGGCCCGCGCTCTGCAGCGGAGCATGGCGGAGGCGCGCAGGTCTGGGGATGAACGCTCAGCCCGCGCGGTCCTACCTGGGAATCGGCGAGGTGCTCGCCCAGCTCCGCGCCGACTTCCCTGACATCAGCGTCTCGAAGATCCGATTCCTCGAATCGGAGGGGCTGATCGAGCCGGCCCGGTCGCCGTCGGGGTACCGCAGGTTCGCCGCCGCGGATGTCGAGCGGCTCAGGTACATCCTGACCGCCCAGCGGGACCAGTACCTCCCGTTGCGCGTGATCAAGGAGCGGCTGGTGCCAGCCGATCGCGCGGCGCAGGCGAGCGGCGCGGCCGGAACCGGATTGCGGGCTGATCAGCAGGCTGACGGCCGTCCGGCCATGCTGAGCAGGCGGGAGCTGGCCGAGGCGGCGGGCATCGACGACAGCCAGCTGGCCGAGCTGGAAACCTTCGGCCTGGTCCGCCGGGTCGGCAGGCAGTATGGCCCCGATGCGCTGCAGGTGGCCAGGACGGTGGCCGCGCTGGCCGGCTACGGCGTGCAGGCCAGGCACCTGCGCGCGGTCCGGGCCGCGGCCGAGCGCGAGACTTCGCTGATCGAGCAGGTGGTCGCGCCCACGCTGCGGCAGCGTAACCCCGGGGCCAGGCAGCAGGCCGGTCAGACCGCACGCGAGATAGCTGCGCTGTCCTTGCGGCTGCACCGGGCGCTGATCGAGGCCGCGCTGGCCGAGGCGGGCTTCGCGGGGGACGGGCTGCCCGAGGCGCTGCTGGGCGCCGACTGGCCGCCGGCCGGGGCGGACCGATCAGGATTCGGGACCGCCGGGCCGGCCTTCCCGCCCGATCACGCTGGTAGCACGCCATGCGAGGACCGTGAATTCGGCGGGGCCAGCGCCTGACACCGGGCCCGCAAAGGGCCAGGCCGGGCGAGGCGGGGCCAGGGTTGTCCGGCTCCCGGGCTATGCCGCCCGGGTGCGGGCCGCTGCGCCCAGATAGCGGGTGTACGTTGACAAAGGGAATGCCTTTAAGCAGGGTCCAGAGTACAGGCAGCGCAGCAGGCGCTTTGAGGGACGGAGCCGCCGTGAGGCAGATGGAGGTCGTTGGCGTCCGCGTCGAGATGCCCACGAACCAGCCCATCGTCCTGCTCAAGGAGACGCAGGGGGAGAGGTACTTGCCGATCTGGATCGGCCCGATGGAGGCGACGGCGATCGCCTATGCGCAGCAGGGCCTGGTGCCGGCCCGGCCGCTCACGCATGACCTGCTCCGTGATGTGCTGCAAGCCCTAGAGGTGCAGCTGAAGACGGTCAACATCACCGAGCTCAGGGACGGGATCTTCTTCGCCGACCTGATCTTCTCCAACGGCAAGGAGGTGAGCGCCCGGCCGTCGGACTCGATCGCCCTGGCCCTGCGGACCGGCGCGACCATCTTCGCCAGTGACGAGATCCTCGACGAGGCAGGCATCGCGATTCCCGACGAGCAAGAGGACGAGGTAGAGAAGTTCCGCGAGTTTCTCGACACCATCACGCCCGAGGACTTCGGCCGCGCCACGTGAGCTCGCCGGGCGGGCGCTGGCGCACCATGGTGCCGCAGTCCGGTGCTGGCCAGGCCGCGCTATGGCCCGGGCTGGGTATGGACCTGGGTGACGCGAGGATGATGCTTTTTCCTGACTCAGTACTCGACCGCGACGCGCCGTGGCAGATCGTTGACGAGCTCGCTACCTGCGGCCTACGGTTCGAGACGAGTACCCAGGGACATCGCTCCCGGGCCGGAGGTGGGCGTGGCGGTAACCAAGGGTGACGGACAGGAGCCCGGCGCACGGGGCGCCGCTGCCCGGCACGCCGACGAGCAGGGGCTGTTGTTTGGCGAGGAAATCACCGCGCGGCCCGAGGACATCGGGTACCGCGGTCCCATGGCCTGCACCGCGGCCGGGATCACCTACCGGCAGCTCGACTACTGGGCGCGGACCGGCCTGGTCGAGCCCAGCGTCCGCGCCGCCACCGGATCCGGGTCGCAGCGGCTCTACGGGTTCCGCGACATCCTGGTGCTCAAGATCGTCAAGCGGCTGTTGGACGCCGGCATATCGCTGCAGCAGATCAGGACCGTGCTGACGCACTTGCGCGAGCACGGTGCCGGTGACCTCGCCCAGGTCACGCTCATGAGCGACGGCGTCAGCGTCTACCAATGCACGTCCGATGACCAGGTGGTGGACCTGATGGCGGGCGGCCAGGGGGTGTTCGGTATCGCGCTCGGCCGGGTCTGGCAGGAGGTCGAGGGTAGCCTCGCCGAGCTACCCGCCGAGCGGGCCGCGGCCGACGAGCCGGACGGCCTGCCCGGGACCAGCACCGCGGACGAGCTGTCCAGGCGGCGGGCCCGCAGGATCAGCTGAGCGCGCGGCCGACCTCAGCGCCGGGACTGGCTGGCCGCAGCACCGGGGCGGGTCCGGTTTGTTCGGTTAGCTCGCTTTTCTCCGTTGATTCTTGTGCGCAGGTTCCGCATTGTTCGGCTCGGTTGCGCACAGCCCGACCGGCGTCGGCTGCCCGCCCCGGTGCGGTCTTCATTGCAGTGCGGACGCCGTCCGGCCTGGTGAAGGGGCGCAAGTACGGAAATGCCGTACCTGGGCCCATCCACCAGGTGAGAACCCGGGCGCAGCCCGGGCACTGGGCTGATCACCTGCCGGGGCATTTGAGCTGAGCACCCGTCTGAGCCCTCGCCTGGGCACTGGGCTGGGTACCGGGCTGAGCACTGGCCCGCGGGCCGGCGGCCACCGTGAAGGCCTCCCGGCTGGCCGGCACGCCACGGCGAGCCTCGCCGCGGCCGGGCCAGCGTCACGGGCATCAGGACCCGGGCGACCATGATCACTATCTTGTTGCGCACTGAGCTTCTTCTTCCAGATTTCATCGACGGGCCGCCGCCAGCAGGGCGAGCAGCGGCACGATCCGCTCTGCCGGAATGGCGTACTGACCGCGCAACGAGGTACGCAGCCAGCCGGCCGCGACCAGGTGGCGCAGATGGTGGTAGAGCTGTCCGGTGGTGCCGAGCCGCTCGTGGCGGCCGAGCTCGGCCGCCGTGCGGACGCCGGACAGGATCTGCTGCAACAGCAGCAGCCGCACCGGATGCGCGAGCGCGGCGAGCATCCCGGCTGACTGCGACCAGTCGTCGGCCAGCAGCGTCTCGACCAGCTGGCCCTCCTGCCATTCGTAATGCTCGCCACCCGGCAGCGTGACCGTCCCGGTGAACAGCACCGCTCCGGGATCGGCGGTGCGCTCCTTGAGCCCGGCAAGTGCCCAGAACGGCCCGGCGTCCGATCCGCCCGGCTTCGTGCCAGGCGGCTCCGCGGCTCCGTTGCTGGGGTCTTGGCGCGGCGCGGTGGCCTGGCGCTGCGCCGCGTGCTGGCGCTGGGTAGCCTGCTGACCCGGCGCGGCGTCCTGGTGCGAGGCGGTGTCGGAACGCGTCGCGGTGTCGGGACGCGCTGCGGTGTCGGGACGCGCTGCGGTGTCGTGGGTTGCGGTGTCCTCCAGCCGGGCCAGCCGCTCCTCGAGCTGGCTAACACGCTCGGCCAATGCCTGGTCCCGCTCGGCTCCGGTCATGACAGTGATACTACGAAGATACGTAAATACGTCAATAAGTATTACGGCCTGGTCGGCGGCAGGCCCGCGGAGCCCGCAGATTCGCGCCGCTGCTTGCCGCAAGCCGGGGCCGGTGCTGTCCTGCTCGGGTACGCTCAAAGCAGCTGACGACACCGTCCGGGAGAGATCTCGCGCAACCAGCGCGGGGCGCCGAAGGGGCAACCTCCCCGGAACCTCTCAGGCATCAGGGACCGGGCGGCCTAAGCATCTCTGGAATCCGCGCGGGCGGATGACAGAGGGGGAGTCCGCACACCGCGCTAGCGGCCCAACGACGGTCCGCCCGGAGGCTCCCATGAACTTCGCTGCACGCCATATCGGACCATCCCCCGCCCAGCAAGAGCACATGCTCGCCGCGATCGGCTACGGCTCGCTTGATGAGCTCACCAGCGCTGCGCTGCCGCCCGGCCTGGCCGCGAACCGGGAGCTGAGCCTGCCTGCGCCGCTGGCCGAAGACGAGGTGCTGGCCGAGCTGCGCCGCCTGGCGGCCAAGAACCATCCGATCATCTCGATGATCGGCCTGGGCTATTACGGCACCATCACCCCGGCGGTGATCCGCAGGAATGTGCTGGAGAACCCGGCCTGGTACACGGCGTATACGCCGTACCAGCCGGAGATCTCGCAGGGCCGGCTCGAGGCGCTGCTGAACTTCCAGACGATGATCGAGGACCTGACCGCACTGCCGGTCGCGGGCGCGTCGATGCTGGACGAGGCGATCGCCGCCGCGGAGGCGATGACGCTCAGCAGGCGGGCGCGGGGCCAGGGCCGGATCTTCCTGGCCGACTCCGGCTGCCTGCCGCAGACCCTGGCCGTGCTGGCCACCCGGGCCGCGCCGCTGGGCATCGAGCTGGTCACCGCGGAGGTCAGCCCGGAGGTCATCGCCGCCCAGCCGGCCGGCGAGCTGTTCGGTGTGCTGCTGCCCTATCCGGCCGCCAGCGGGGCCGTCCGCGACCTGGCGCCAGCCATCGAGGCCGCTCAGGCCGGCGGCGCGCTGGTCACGGTCGCGGCCGACCTGCTCGCGCTGACCCTGCTCACGCCGCCCGGCGAGCTCGGCGCGGACATCGCGATCGGCACCACGCAGCGGTTCGGCGTGCCGATGGGCTTCGGCGGCCCGCACGCGGCCTACATCTGCGTGCGGGACGCGCTCAAGCGGCAGCTGCCAGGCCGGCTGGTCGGCGTCTCGGTGGACGCCGATGGCCAGCCCGCTTACCGGCTCGCGCTGCAGGCTCGCGAGCAGCACATCCGCCGGGAGAAGGCGACCAGCAACATCTGCACCGCGCAGGTGCTGCTGGCCGTCATCGCCGCGATGTACGCGTCCTATCACGGGCCTGACGGGCTGACCGCGATCGCGCGCCGGGTGCACCGCAAGGCGGCCGTGCTCGCCGCGACGCTGAAAGAACAAGGCTTCGAAACGGATGTCACCGAGTTCTTCGACACCGTCCGGGTGATCATTCCCGGTGGTGCCCGGGCGGCCGTCGAGCGGGCTGCCGCGGCCGGGTTCAATCTCTACCCGGCGGCCGCCGACGTCGTGCAGATCGCCTGCGACGAGACGACGACCGACGCGCAGCTGCGGGTGGTGGCCAGCGCGCTGGCGGACCGGCCGGCCGAGCTGGCCGCAGCCGCGCCGGACGCGCTGCCGCCCGGACTAATCCGCACCAGCCAGTTCCTGACCCACCCGGCGTTCCACACCTACCGCAACGAGACCGCGATGCTGCGGTACCTGCGCCGCCTCGCCGACCGCGACCTGGCCCTGGACCGCTCGATGATCCCGCTGGGCTCGTGCACCATGAAGCTGAACGCGGCGGCCGAGATGGAGCCCATCACCTGGCCGGAGTTCGCCAACCTGCATCCGTTCGCCCCAGCTGGCCAGGCGCAGGGCTACCTGGAGCTGATCGCGGGCCTGGAGCAGGCGCTGGCCGAGATCACCGGGTATGACGCGGTGACGGTACAGCCCAACGCCGGCTCGCAAGGCGAGCTGACCGGCCTGCTGGCGATCCGCGGCTACCACCGGGCCCAGGGCGAGCCGGACCGGGATGTCTGCCTGATCCCCGAGTCGGCGCACGGCACCAACGCGGCCAGCGCGGTGCTGGCCGGGCTGCGGGTGGTGGTGGTGAAGTGCGGCTCGGACGGTGCCATCGATTTGGGTGACCTGCACGGGAAGCTCGAGACCCACGCGGGGTCAGTCGCGGCGATCATGCTCACCTACCCGTCCACCAACGGGGTGTTCGAGGAGACGCTGGCCGACGTCTGCGACCGGGTGCACGCCGCGGGCGGTCAGGTCTACGTGGACGGCGCCAACCTGAACGCGCTGGTCGGCCTGGCCAGGCCGGGCTGGTTCGGCTCGGATGTGTCGCACCTGAACCTGCACAAGACGTTCTGCATCCCGCACGGCGGTGGCGGGCCCGGCGTGGGCCCGGTCGGGGTCCGCGAACATCTCATCCCGTTCCTGCCCGGCCATCAGGTGCTCGACGGCCCCGCGCTGGCCAGCGCCGTACCTGGCACCGCACACGGCGGCCCGGTGGCGGCCGCGCCGTACGGATCCGCAGGGATCCTGCCGATCTCCTGGGCCTACCTGCGGCTGATGGGCCCGGCGGGGCTGCGCCAGGCGACCGGGGTGGCGATCCTGAATGCCAACTACGTGGCCAGGCGGCTCGACCCGCACTTCCCGGTGCTGTACACCGGCCGCGGCGGGCTCGTGGCGCACGAGTGCATCCTGGACCTGCGGCCGATCACAGCCCAGACCGGGATCACCGCCGAGGATGTCGCGAAGCGGCTGATCGACTACGGCTTCCACGCGCCCACCATGTCGTTCCCGGTGGCGGGGACGCTGATGGTCGAGCCGACCGAGAGCGAGGACCTGGTCGAGCTCGACAGGTTCTGCGACGCGATGATCGCGATCTCGGGCGAGATCGAGAAGGTGGCGGCCGGTGAGTTCGACAGCCAGGACAACCCGCTGAAGAACGCCCCGCACACCGCGTCGATGCTGATCTCCGGTGACTGGAAGCACGGCTACGACCGGGAGCTGGCGGCCTACCCGGCCGCCGGGGACCGGCGGGCCAAGTACTGGCCGCCCGTCCGCAGGATCGACGCCACCTACGGCGACCGGCACCTGGTCTGTGCCTGCCCGCCGCCCGAGGCCTTCGAGACCTGACCGGCGGGGGCTGCCGGTGGACCGGTCAGCGGTTGCGCGGTTCCCAGCTGAAGAACCGCACCGCGACCAGCAGGCCGCCCAGGCCCCAGGCGGCCACGATCAGCACATCGGTCCAGTGGTAGGCGGTGCCGATGAAGCCGGCCTGCATGCCCCGCGCGAAATGCCAGACCGGGAAGATCTTGGCGATCCACAGGATCCAGGCCGGGGAGTTGCTGCCCAGCGGGATGAAGATCCCGGACAGGAACAACAGCGGCAGGATGGTCGCGTTGACGATCGCCGCGGCGGCGTCGCCGTTGGGAATGACGACGGTCATGGCCAGGCCGAGCGCGCAGAACGCCGCGGCCCCGACCACCACCATCACGGCGAACCGCAGCAGCGTCAGCCCGGTCGGGACGGCCGCGCTGTAGAACAGCCGGCCGAACGCGGTGGTGATGATGACCAGCAGGACCGCGATGAGCAGCGCGTGCACGATCCGGGCGGCGAGGTACACGGCGCTCGGCAGCGGGGTGCCGTCGATCCGCTTCAGGACGCCGGTGTCGCGCTGGAAGGACACGCTGATCGCGATGTTGGTGAAGCAGGCGGAGATCACCGCGAACGACGCCATCGCGGCCACGTAGTAGGTGGACGTGTTGACCACCCGGGTACCGATACGCACCGTGAAGTGGCCGAGCAGCGCGGTGAAGATCACCAGGAACATCAGCGGGAACGCGAAGGTGAAGAAGGCCGACTCCGGATTCCGCCAGAACGCCTTGTTGACGTAGCGGACCTGGGAGGCGGTCAGCGCCGGAGCGTTCACTCGGCACCCACGCCGTCCTGCGGCTCGCCGCGGCGGGCCCGCTTCGCCCGGCGATCGCCGGGCCGCTGGCCGTCAGGATCCTCGGCGGCCTGAGCACCGGTCAGCGCGAGGTAGACATCCTCCAGGGAGGGCCGGATGATCTCGAGGGTGTCCAGGCTGATGCTCTGGCTGATCGCCCAGCCGGAGAGCTGGCTCAGGGCCTGGGCCAGATCGCCGGGCGTGAACTCGGTGCGCCCGTCGGCGTCCGGCGGGCCGCCCAGGCCGGCCGGCGGCGCGGTTCCGACGGGCAGCTGGTACCGGACCCGGGGCTGGGCCCGCTCCCGGCCGCCGAGGGTGGCCGGAGGTCCTTCGGCCACGATGCGCCCGGCGGCGATCACGGCCACCCGGTCCGCCAGGTACTGCGCCTCGTCCATGTAGTGGGTAGTGAGCAGGACCGTCTTGCCGAGGACCGCGAGGTTCTTGACGACCTCCCACGCCTCGCGGCGGGCGGACGGGTCGAAGCCGGTGGTCGGCTCGTCGAGGAAGAGCAGGTCGGGATTGCCGACCAGGGCGATCGCGACGTCGAGGCGGCGCTGCTGGCCGCCGGAGAGCTTGATCACCCGGGCGTCGCGCTTGTGCTCGAGGCCGACCAGCTCGACGACCTCACCGACCGGTCGCGGCCGCGGGTAGTAACTGGCGTACATCGCGAGGGTTTCGGACACCGTGAGGTAGCGGTCCACCCCGGCGGACTGCAGGACGATCCCGATCCGTCTCTTCAGCCGCTGCCGCTGGCGGCCTGGATCGAAGCCGAGGACGGTGACCGTGCCGCCGTCCCTGGCCCGGTACCCCTCGAGGATCTCGATGGTGGTGGTCTTTCCCGCGCCGTTCGGGCCGAGCAGCGCGAAGATCTCGCCGGCCGGGATCCGCAGGTCGATGCCGCGCACCGCGAGCACGTCGCCGTACGCCTTGGTCAGGCCGTTGACCTGCACGGCGACCGGGCCTGCGGGGTCGGTCGCCGCCCCTGGTGCTGCCGCCATGCCATCCTCCGTCAGGTCGGGCAGTCAGTCACGCTGGCCGCAGGCAGGCTATCGTGTCACCCGGCCGGAGGCGAGGTCAGCGGCTGGCCACTATCGGACGCGTACGGCCCGGTGACAGGAGGAGCGATGCAGGTACTCAGGGGCGCCGGGACATTCAGCCCGGCACCGGACGGGGCCACGACGCATTGGGTCGAGCAGCTGCGGGTCCCTGACCTGTCGGTCGGCACCTACTCGATCGCCCGCGGGGGCCTCGACGGCCAGGTCCCGCACACCGAGGACGAGATCTACGTGGTCACCGCCGGGCACGCCTGGCTGCAGGCGGGCGGCGGGAGCGCCGAGGTCGGCCCCGGATCGGTCATCTACGTGCCGGCCGCCGAGGTGCACAGGTTCACTGACGTCACCGAGGATTTCGCCGCGATCGTGGTGTTCGCGCCGGCCGAGGAATCCCGCGCGGGCCTCGGCTAGCCCGCATCGCCGTGGCGGGCCGGGATGGTGCGCCCCTTCCACTCGCCGCCGCGGCCCCGATGATGCCGTCGCGCGGAGTCGACGGTCATCCCCGCGTACATGACCGCGATCAACGGCAGCGACGGGGCCCGCAGCGGCGACAGCCGGTAGAGCCGCAGCATGGGCAGGTAGGTGACGGACATGATGGCCCAGCCGGCCAGGCCCGCCACCGCGAGCCAGCCGGCCGCGCCGACGCCGGCCGCCAGGCCGGCCAGCCCGGCGACCGCGGCGGCCGGCGGCAGCAGGTAGAGCCACAGCAGCCCGGCGACCGTCCCGGCCAGCGCCGCCGGTGAGTAGCGCAGCTGGGTGTAGGCGCTCCTGGCCACCATGTCCCACAACTGCGCCAGCCGCGGGTACGGTCGCTGGCTCCTGATGGCGGTCGTCAGACCGAGCCAGCAGCGACTGCCCGCCGCCGCGCCCTTCAGCAGTCCGCCCAGCGCGACATCGTCGATCCGGGCGCCGCGGATCCGGTCCAGGCCGCCGGCCGCCTCCAGGGCCAGGCGCCGCACCAGCATGCAGCCGCCCGCGGCGGCCGCGGTCCGCGCGCCTGGCCTGTTCACCAGGCGGAACGGGTAGAGCATGGCGAAAAAATAGACGAAGGCCGGGACCAGCAGCCGCTCCCAGCCGGTGTCGGCCCGCAGCAGCGCCATCTGCGAGACCAGGATGCGGTCGTCAGCCTCGGCGGCCCGCACCAGGGCCGTGACCGTTTCCGGCCGGTAGCCGATGTCAGCGTCGGTGAACAGGATGTAGTCGGCGTCGGGTGCCGCGCGCAGGCCTTGCGCCATGGCCCAGACCTTGCCTGCCCAGCCCGCCGGCGTCGGGGAGCCGGAGACGATCTGGAGCGGCCGGAGCTGCTCCCGGCCCAGATCGGCGGCCGCCTGCGCCGTGCCGTCGGTGCTGTCGTCGTCCACCAGCACGACGCAGAAGGCCCCCGGATAGTCCTGGGCGAGCAGCCCGGGCAGTGTCTCGGGCAGGATCGCGGCCTCGTTCCTGGCCGGGATGACCGCCGCTACGGCCGGCCAGCGCCATAGGTTCGGCCCGGCCTGGCTGGCCGGCCGGGACCGATCAGCGGAGCCGGGCGGCAGCCGCTGATCGGTGCGCCAGTATCCGCCGCGCGCGGCCAGCAGATACACCCAGGCGACTGCGGCGAGCACGCAGGCGGCGATGGCATAAGGCACCCGGCTACCCTGGCACACCGGCGCGGCCTGGCCAGTGCCGGCGGCGGGTCGCGCGCAGCGGCCGGGGCGGCGGGTCGGCGCAGCGGCCAGGGCGGCGGGTCGCGGGCAACGGCCAGCGCGGCGGGCCAATGGCGGTCGGGCGGCGGGCGCGCGTGGCCGAGTCTGCATAGAGTTACTGCGTGGCAGATCCGGCGAGCTACCGACCGTCCCCGGGCTCGATTCCCGAGTCGCCGGGCGTCTACAGGTTCCGCGATGAGCGCCGCCGGGTGATCTACGTAGGGAAAGCCAAGAACCTGCGGTCCAGGCTCAACTCCTACTTCGCCGACTTCGCCGGGCTGCATCCGCGCACCCAGTCGATGCTGCGCGCCGCGGCGGGCGTGGACTGGACGGTGGTCACCACCGAGGTCGAGGCGCTGCAGCTGGAGTACTCCTGGATCAAGGAGTTCGACCCCAGGTTCAACGTCAGGTACCGGGATGACAAGAGCTATCCCTACCTCGCCGTGACCATGGACGAGGAATACCCGCGCGTGATGGTCATGCGGGGCGCCAGACGGCGCGGGGTCAGGTACTTCGGCCCGTACTCGCATGCCTGGGCGATCAGGGACACGGTGGACACGCTGCTGCGGGTCTTCCCGGTCCGGACCTGCTCGGCGGGCGTGTTCAAGCGGTCCGGCCAGATCGGCCGGCCGTGCCTGCTCGGCTACATCGGCAAGTGCTCGGCGCCGTGCGTCGGCCGGGTGGGCGCCGCCGAGCACCGCGAGCTGGCCGAGGAGTTCTGCGACTTCATGGCCGGCCAGACCGGCAAGTTCACCAGGCGGCTCGAGGCGGAAATGCGCCGGGCGGCGGCGGCGCAGGAGTACGAGCGGGCCGCGCGCCTTCGCGATGACATCCAGGCGCTGCACCGGGCCCTGGAGAAGCAGGCGGTCGTGCTGGGCGATGGCACCGACTGCGACGTTATCGCGCTCGCCGAGGACCAGCTGGAGGCGGCCGTTCAGGTGTTCTATGTCCGCGGCGGCCGGGTGCGCGGGCAGCGCGGGTGGGTGGTCGACAAGGTGGAGGACATCGCCACCGGAAATCTGGTCGAGCACTTCCTCGGCCAGGTCTATGGTGACGACCCGGTGGCGGGCGAGCTGGCCACGGCGGGCCGGGGCGCGGGCGCGCCGCGGCGGGCGACCGGGCGCGCCGACTCGGCCGGCCTGTCCGGCGCCATCCCGCGCGAGGTCCTGGTGCCGGTGCTGCCGCCCGGCACCACGGCCGTCGAGGAGTGGCTGGCGGCCAGGCGCGGGGGCCGGGTGAGCCTGCGAGTTCCGCGGCGCGGCGACAAGAAGGCGCTGCTGGAGACCGTGGCGAGGAACGCGGCGGAGTCCTTGGTGCAGCATAAGACCAGGCGCGCCAGCGACCTGACCACGCGCAGCCGGGCGATGGCCGAGATCCAGGAGGCGCTCGGGCTCGACGACGCGCCGCTGCGGATCGAGTGCTACGACGTGTCGAACCTGCAGGGCACGCACGTCGTCGCATCCATGATCGTTTTTGAGGACGGGCTACCGCGCAAGTCCGAGTACCGCAGGTTCAGCATTCACGGCCTGGACGGCACCGACGACGTGGCCTCCATCCACGAGGTCATCTTCCGCAGGTTCCGCCGCTACCTGGAGGAACTCCAGGTCACTGGGGAGCTGGACGCGCTCGGCGAGGAGCCGGACGGCGGCGGCCAGCCGTCCGGGCGGCCGCGGAAGTTCGCTTACCCGCCCAACCTGGTCGTCATCGACGGCGGCCCGGCCCAGGTCGCCGCCGCGGTGCGGGCCCTGGACGAGCTGGGGATTGTCGACGTCGCGGTCTGCGGCCTGGCCAAGCGGCTCGAGGAGGTCTGGCTGCCCGGCGAGGACGGCCCGGTGATCATGCCGCGGACCAGCGAGGGCCTGTACCTGCTGCAGCGGGTCAGGGACGAGGCACACAGGTTCGCGATCACTTATCACCGCAAGAAACGATCCGCGGCCCTCACCACCAGTGAGCTCGACACCGTCCCTGGCCTGGGCCCGGCCCGCCGCGCGACCCTGCTCCGGCATTTCGGCTCGGTCCGCAGGATCAGCGCGGCTACGGTAACCGAGATCGCCGGACTGCCCGGCATCGGGCCGAGGATCGCCGAGGCGGTGCTCGGCGCGCTCGGGGCGGCCCCGGGCGACCGCGGCAGCGACGACGGCAGCGGCCCGCAGGCCGAGGCGGAACAGGTCGGACAGAGCACGGGGGGACGCACGCCATGACACCGGAGAAGGCCGGGCCAGAGATCGTGATCATCACCGGGATGTCCGGCGCTGGCCGGAGCACCGCGGCGAAGTCACTGGAGGACCTCGACTGGTTCGTCGCCGACAACCTGCCGCCTGACCTGCTGCCGACCATGGTGGACCTGGCCAGGCGGGCCCGCGGGGCGGTCCCGAGGCTGGCGGCCGTGGTCGATGTCCGCAGCCGCGCGTTCTCCACCGACCTGAAGTCGGTCATCAGCGACCTGGAGGCCAGGGGCATCCGGCCGTACGTGGTTTTCCTTGAGGCCAGCGATGACACTCTGGTCCGCAGGTTCGAGAGTGTCCGGCGGCCGCATCCGCTGCAGGAGGGCGGCCGGGTGGTCGACGGTATCGCCGCCGAGCGGGAACTCCTGCAGCCGGTCCGGGGCCAGGCCGACCTGGTGCTCGACAGCTCCGACCTCAACGTGCACGAGCTGCGGGGCAGGATGCGGGACGCGTTCGGCGGCGACGCTGACACCGCCCTGCGGGTGAACGTGGTCTCGTTCGGCTTCAAGTACGGCCTGCCCGTCGACGCGGACCTGGTCGCCGACTGCAGGTTCCTGCCTAATCCGCACTGGGTGCCCGAGCTCGCCCCGCTGACCGGCCAGGACAGCCCCGTCCGCGAATATGTCCTCAGCCAGCCGGGCGCGGCGGAGTTCCTGTCCGCTTACGTGGAGGCGGTGCGGGTCACCCTGAGCGGTTACCAGAACGCCGGCAAGCATTTCGTCGTGCTCGCGGTGGGCTGCACCGGCGGCAAGCACCGCAGCGTCGTGATCTCCGAGGAGATCGCGGCCCGGCTGGCCGGAACGTGGCCTGGCATCCAGGTGACCCACCGCGACCTCGGGCGGGAGTGATGGCCATGCTGCCAGAGCGGGCTGGCCCGCAGCCCGGGCGGCGGGCCGCGATCCCGCCCGCCAGGCCAGTGAACCGCAGGGTGGTGGCGCTCGGCGGCGGTCACGGGCTGTTCGCGTCGCTGTCGGCGCTGCGGCGGGTGACCCGCCAGCTCACCGCCGTCGTGACGGTAGCCGACGACGGCGGCTCGAGCGGGAAGCTCCGCCGCCAGTTCGGCGTGCTGCCGCCCGGCGACCTGAGAATGGCGCTCGCCGCGCTGTGCGGGGACGACGCGTGGGGAACCACCTGGAGCCGGGTCGTGCAGCACCGCTTCACCGGCACCGAGGAGCTGGGCGGCCATGCCGTGGGCAACCTGCTCATCGTCGCACTCTGGGAGCTGCTCGGCGGTGACACCGTGGAGGGCCTGGACTGGGTGGGCCGGCTGCTGGGCGCGCACGGCCGGGTGCTGCCCATGGCCTCGGTGCCGCTCGACCTGATGGCCGAGGTCGAGGGCGCGGATCCGGCCCGGCCCGATGACATCACCATGGTTAGGGGCCAGGTCGCCTGCGCGACGACGCCTGGACGGGTACGGTCGGTGTCATTGGTTCCCGCAGACCCGCCCGCATGTCCGCAGGCCGTGACCGCGGTCGGGGCCGCGGACTGGGTGGTGCTCGGGCCTGGCTCGTGGTTCACCAGCGTGCTTCCGCACCTGCTGGTGCCACAGCTGGCGGAAGCCCTGGTGACCACCCGGGCACGCCGGCTGGTGGCGCTGAACCTGGCGCCGCAGCCAGGGGAGACCGAGGGGTTCTCTCCGCAGACGCACCTGGAGGTGCTTGCCGACCATGCTCCGGGGCTGACGATCGACGTCGTGCTCGCCGATCGCGCCGCGGTCAGCGCGGCAGCCGCCGAGCTGGAAAAGGCCGCGGGCCTGCTCGGCGGGCGGCTAGTGCTCGCCGACCTGGCGGTGGGGGATGGATCGCCCCGCCACGATCCGCGGCGGCTGGCAGGCGCGTTCGCGCAGATCTTCGAGGGGGAGTAAACCGATGGCGATGACCGGCCTGGTCAAAGATGAGCTCAGCCGCGTCACCATTCTCAAACCATGCTGCCGGAAGGCCGAGGTGTCGACGCTGCTGCGGTTTGCCGGCGGCCTGCACCTGGCGGCCGGGCGCATCGTGGTCGAGGCCGAGCTCGACACCGGGGCGGCGGCGCGCCGGCTCCGCAAGGACGTGGCCGAGGTCTTCGGCCATTCCTCGGAGCTGATCGTGCTGGCACCGAGCGGGCTCCGCAAGGGCAACAGGTACGTGGTGCGGGTGCATAAGGACGGCGCGAGCCTGGCCAGGCAGACCGGGCTGGTCGACAGCAACGGCCGGCCGGTGCGCGGGCTGCCCAAGCAGGTGGTCGCAGGTACCGCGTGCGACTGCGAGTCCGCCTGGCGCGGTGCCTTCCTCGCACATGGCTCGCTGACCGAGCCTGGCCGGTCGATGTCCCTGGAGGTCACCTGCCCGGGGCCGGAAGCGGCGCTGGCCATGGTGGGCGCGGCGCGACGGCTGAAGATTCAGGCCCGGGCCCGCGAGATCCGCGGCGTCGACCGGGTGGTGGTGAAGGACGGCGACGCCATCAGCGCCCTGCTGACCAGGCTGGGCGCGCACGACAGCGTGCTGGCCTGGGAGGAGCGGCGGATGCGCCGCGAGGTGCGGGCGACCGCCAACCGGCTGGCCAACTTCGACGACGCCAACCTGCGGCGGAGCGCGCGGGCCGCGGTCGCCGCCGGAGCCCGGGTGGAACGGGCCCTGGAGATCCTGGGCGCCGAGGCGCCCGAGCACCTGATCGTGGCGGGCGAACTGCGGATCAAGCACCGCCAGGCCAGCCTGGAGGAACTCGGTCAGCTAGCTGAGCCGCCGCTGACCAAGGACGCGATCGCCGGCCGGATCCGGCGGCTGCTGGCCCTGGCCGACAAGCGGGCGGCTGAGACCGGCGTACCGGGCACGGACGCGCATCTGACCGCCGACATGCTCATACCCTGACGGTGAGAGCGGGCCCGGCGGCAAGGTTCGGGTAAGCCGCGGCCGGTGTAGGGTTCGGTCGGGCCTGAGCGACAGGATAAAGGAGCGCGGCAGTGACTGTGCGGGTAGGTATCAATGGATTTGGCCGGATTGGCCGTAACTTCTGGCGATCCGTCAGCGCGGGAGCGGGGGCTTCGGCGGGAATTGAGATCGTCGCGGCCAATGACCTGACCGATGCCAGGACGCTCGCGCACCTGCTGAAATATGACACCGTGCTCGGCACGCTCGAGCAGGACGTGACCGTCGACGGCGACGCGATCCGAGCGGGGGACAGCCGGATCCTGGTGCTTGCCGAGCGGGATCCCGCCGCGCTGCCGTGGGCTGATCTGGGCGTGGATGTGGTGATCGAGTCCACCGGGCGGTTCACCTCGGCGCCGGACGCGCGCAAGCACCTCGAGGCCGGCGCGAAGAAGGTCATCATCTCGGCGCCGGCCAAGGGTGAGGACCTCACGATCGTGATGGGCGTCAACGACGACGCCTACGACGCGGCCAGGCACGATGTCATCTCCAACGCCTCCTGCACCACCAACTGCGTGGCGCCGCTGGCCAAGGTGCTGCTGGACAGCTTCGGCATCGTCAAGGGAATGATGACGACGGTCCACGCCTACACCAACGACCAGGTGATCCTCGACTTCCCGCACAAGGACCTGCGCCGGGCCCGGGCCGCGGCGCAGAACATCATCCCCACCACGACCGGTGCCGCGAAGGCGACCTCGCTGGTGCTCCCCGCGCTCGCGGGCAAGCTGGACGGGATCGCCATGCGGGTGCCTGTCATGGATGGCTCCGTCACCGACCTGGTCGTCCAGCTGGAGCGGGACGTGACCGCCGACGAGGTCAATGCCGCCTACCGGGCCGCCGCCGACGGGGCACTGAAGGGCTACCTGCGTTACACCGACGAGCCGATCGTGTCCTCCGACATCGTCGGCACCCCGTACTCCTGCACCTTCGACTCGCTGCTCACCATGGCCGCAGGTGACCAGGTCAAGGTCATCGGCTGGTACGACAACGAGTGGGGCTATTCCAACCGGCTGGCAGATGTGGTCGCGCTGGTCGGGTCCGGCCTGGCCGCCCGCTCATGAGGAGTATCGACGACCTGGACGTCGGCGGCCAGACGGTGCTGCTGCGGGTCGACCTCAATGTGCCCCGCGACGGCGACCGCATCACTGACGACGGCCGGATCCGGGCCAGCCTGCCGACCATCACCAAGCTGGCCAGCCGGGGCGCACGGGTGCTGGCCTGCGCGCACCTGGGCCGGCCCCAGGGCTCGACCTACGCGGAGCGCGCCGCGGGCGGCCCGTCGCTGCGGCCGGTCGCCGTGCGGCTCGGCGAACTGCTCGGCGCGGAGGTCCCGCTGGCCGCGGACGTATCCGGGCCCGGTGCGGCCGCGGTCGCCGCGGGCCTGAGCGACGGGCAGGTGGGGCTGCTGGAGAACGTCAGGTTCGAGCCAGCCGAGACGAGCAAGGATGACGCGCAGCGGGGCGAGCTGGCCCGCAGGCTGACCGGGCCGGCCCAGCTGTACGTGGGCGACGGATTCGGCGCGCTGCACCGCAAGCACGCCAGTGTCTACGATGCGGCGCTGCTGCTGCCGCATGCGGCCGGTGAGCTGGTGCTCGCCGAGGTCGAGGTGCTGCGCAGGCTCACCACCGAGCCGGCCAGGCCCTACGTGGTGGTGCTGGGCGGCGCGAAGCCGTCCGACAAGCTCGCGGTCATCAGCAACCTGCTGGACATCGCCGACCGGCTGCTGATCGGCGGTGGCATGTCCTATACGTTCCTGGCCGCCCGCGGCTATGAGGTCGGTCACTCGCTGCTGGAGGCTGACCAGATCCCGCAGGTCGCCGAGCTGATGGCGGAGGCGGAGCGGCGGGGCGTCGAGGTGGTTCTGCCCGTCGACCTGGTGGCCGCCACCGGCTACGCGGCTGACGCGGAGCACAAGGTGGTGGCGGTCGGCGACTTCCCCGCCGACCGGGAGAGCCTGGACATGGGGCCGGCGACCCGGGCGCTATTCGCCGAGAAGCTCGCCGACGCCAAGACGGTGTTCTGGAACGGGCCGGTCGGGGTATTCGAGTTCCCCGCGTTCGCGGCGGGCACCCGGGCGGTGGCCGACGCCATCAGCCGGGTGGCGGGACTGACGGTGGTGGGCGGGGGCGACTCCGCGGCAGCCATTCGGCAGCTGGGTTTTCCCGATACCGCGTTCTCGCATATCTCCACGGGCGGCGGCGCCAGCCTGGAATACCTCGAAGGCCGGACGCTGCCTGGCCTGACCGCTCTTGAGGAGGCCGGATGAGCCCCGCCCAGCCGGGCCGCAAACCGCTGATCCTCGGCAACTGGAAGATGAACTTCACCCATTTCGAGGCGCTCGCGTTCGTGCAGAAGCTGGCCTTCACGCTCACCGACAAGGATTTCGACGCGGTCGACGTGGCCGTGCTGCCGCCGTTCACGTCGCTGCGCAGCGTGCAGACCCTCATCGAGGGCGACAAGCTGCGGATCGGCTACGGCGCGCAGGATATCTCCGCGCATGACGAGGGCGCTTACACTGGCGAGGTGTCCGGCCGGATGCTGGCCAAGCTCGGCTGCAACTATGTGCTGGCCGGCCACTCCGAGCGGCGGCAGTACCACGGCGAGGACGACGCGCTGGTCGGCGCCAAGGTGGCTGCGGCGCTGCGGCACGCCATCGCGCCGGTCCTGTGCGTGGGCGAGACCCTGGAGATCCGGCAGGCCGGCGACCACGTCAGCCACGCTCTCGCGCAGCTGGATGGCGCCCTGGCGGGGATTCCGGCCAGCCAGCTCGGCAGCCTGGTGGTGGCTTATGAGCCCGTCTGGGCGATCGGTACCGGTGAGGTCGCCACGCCGGAGGACGCCCAGGAGATGTGCGCTGCCATCCGCGGCCGGATTTCCGCCGGTCACACCGACGCGCTGGCGTCAGGCATGAGTATTCTGTACGGGGGCTCAGTGAAGCCCGACAACATGGCTGCGATCATGACGCAGCCGGACATCGACGGCGCGCTGGTTGGCGGCGCGAGCCTCGATGTCGGCGATTTCGTCAGGATCTGCCGGTATCGTGAAGCGATCACAGATACCGGAGCGTGAGGCCCGGAGGGACGAGGAGCAGCAGTGACTATCGCCATCTCGATCGTCCTGATCATCACGAGCCTGCTGATGGTGCTGCTCGTGTTGCTGCATAAGGGCAAGGGCGGCGGCCTGTCCGACTTGTTCGGCGGCGGCGTCACCTCGACGCTGGGTTCATCCTCGGTGGTCGAGCGCAACCTGGACCGGATCACGATTTTCACCGGGGTCCTCTGGTTCGTCTGCATCGTCGCCCTGAACCTGGTGATCAACCACTGACGGTCAGCAAGGCGTCCCGCAGGGTCACGGCAAATCATTTAGGTACGCAAGAAATCATTAGCTACGCAAGGGGTGAGCAGTGAGCAGTGGCAACGCTATCCGCGGCAGCCGCGTCGGGGCAGGGCCGATGGGCGAGGCAGAGCGCGGCGAGGCCGCGCCGCGGGTGCGGGTCTCGTTCTGGTGCTGCAACCGGCACGAGACCGTGCCGAGCTTCGCGAGCGATGCCGCCGTCCCGGAGACCTGGGACTGCCCGCGCTGTGGTTTCCCGGCCGGGCAGGACGAGGCCAACCCGCCCGCGCCGCCGCACGCCGAGCCGTACAAGACGCACCTGGCGTACGTGAAGGAGCGCCGCAACGACACCGACGGCGCGGCCATCCTCGCCGAGGCACTGGACCGGCTGCGCAAGGGCGCCTGACGCAGGCAGACCCCGCCGCTCAGTGCCCAAATCCGGTCCGTGCCCAAATCCGGTCAGGGCCCAAATCCGGTCAGGGCCCAAATCCGGTCAGGGCCCAAATCCGCTCAGTGCGCAAATCCGCTCCGTGCGCAAATCCGATCAGCGCGCAAATCCGCTCAGTGCGCGAAGCCGCCGTGCCGCGGGCCGTCCTCCGGGATCAGCGGGACATGTCCGTGCGGGCGGGCCGCCAGGGCCTTGACCTGGGTCCGGAGATCATCGAGGAACAGGTTGGCGAGGTCCGCGCTGAACCCGTTGCGAACCACGATCCGCAGCACCGCGGTGTCCTGCATGTCCTCGGGGAACGTGTAGGCGGGCACCAGCCAGCCCCGCATCCGCAGCCGTTCGGCCAGGTCGAACACCGAGTACCCGGCGCTGTCCGGGTCACTGAGCTTGACCGCGAAGACTGGTAGCTCGCTGCCGTCGGTGAGCAGCTCGAACGGGCCGATCCTGGCGATCTCGCCGGACAGGTGCATCGCGACGTTCTGGCATTCCTGCTGCACGGCCCGGTAGCCCTCAAAGCCGAGCCGCAGGAAGTTGTAGTACTGGGCGGCGACCTGACTGCCGGGCCTGGAGAAGTTCAGCGCGAACGTCGGCATGTCACCGCCCAGGTAGTTGACCCGGAAGATCAGGTCCTCGGGCAGCGCGGCGGCATCGCGCCACAGCACCCAGCCGACGCCCGGGTAGACGAGCCCGTACTTATGCCCGGACGCGTTGATCGAGGCGACCCTCGGCACCCGGAAGTCCCACTCCAGATCCTCGTGCAGGAACGGCGCGACGAAGCCGCCGGAGGCGCCGTCGACGTGAATCGGGACATCGTGGCCCGCCGTGGCCTGCAGCCGGTCCAGTTCCGCATTGATCTGCAGCACCGGCTCGTAGCTGCCGTCCATCGTGGATCCCATGATCGCGACCACGCCGATGGTGTTCTCGTCGCACCTGGCCGCCGCCTCCGGGCCGGTCAGGTGCAGCCGGCCGGGCACCATCGGTACCATCCGGGGCTCCACCTGCCAGTACCTGCAGAACTTCTCCCAGCACACCTGCACGTTGGCGCCCATGACCAGGTTTGGCTTGGCGGTGGCCGCGCCGGCGGCCACCCGGCGGGCCCGCCAGCGCCACAGCAGTGCCATCCCGCCCAGCATGCAGGCCTCGCTCGAGCCGGTGGTCGAGCAGCCGGGCGCGACGATGCCTGGGTGGTCGGCGGCCGCGGGCGCATGCCAGAGGTGGGCGAGGATGTTCACGCAGCGCCGCTCCAGCTCGGCGGTCTGCGGGTACTCGTCCTTGTCGATCATGTTCTTGTCGAAGCATTCGGCCATCAGCTGCCGGGCCTGCGGCTCCATCCAGGTGGTCACGAACGTGGCCAGGTTCAGCCTGGCGTTGCCGTCCAGGATCAGCTCGTCGCGCACCACCTGCAGCGCCGTGTTCGGCAGCATGCCGTGCTGGGGCAGCTGGTAGCGCGGCACCTGGTGGGCGCGCTCGCGTACGTAGATCGGGTTGATGTCGAGGTCATCCGACCTGGCGGTGCTCTCCTCGACCTTGCGGTGCAATGCCATGGCTGGCTCCGATTCGCTAGCTGGGCGGGCGGCTCGCCGCCCGCTCCCCGGTCAGTTCGGTTCCGTCCGCAGGTACCTGCAGAGCAGGTGCCCGCGGTCCTCGAGCACGTGGGCCAGGCGCAGGCCGGCCGGTCCCAGCTGGGCGGCGGGTCCCAGCCCGGCGGGCGGGCCGGGGTGGCGGGCCCGGGTTCCGCCGGCCGGCGGTGCGGCCACGATCCGGCCCGCCCAGCCGTCCGCCAGCACCGGGCTGACGGTCAGGCACAGGTCGTCCAGCAGGCCCGCCGCGACGATCTGCTCGAGCAGTCGCGGGCCGCCCTCGGTGAGCACCCGCCGCAAGCCGCGCTCGGCCAGCGCGCTGATGATCGCGTCGGGCCGGACCAGGTCGGGCCCGGCCACGACCACCTCGGCGGTCCGGGCGGCTCGCGCCCGCAGGTCCGCGGGCGCCGTCTCGGTGGTGAGCACGATCGTGCGGGCTGGCCCGGAGCCGGCGGCGAGCAGCGGCCCCTCCGGGTCCAGGCCGGTCATCTGGCGGGTGACCACGGCGATCGGCGGCGTGGGCGGGCGCCCGGCCCGCAGCGACGGCCACGTCTCGGCCAGCTGCACCGGCCGGTACTGCTCGATCCTGGCCGTCCCCGCGCCGACCAGGATCACGTCGGCGAGGCTGCGGAGCACCGAGAAGACCGTCTGATCCGCGTGCCCGGACAAGCCGCCTGACCGGCCGTCCACCGTCGCCGCGCCGTCGGCGCTGGTGACCATGTTCGCCCGCACCCACGGCCGGGCGGCCTGCTCGCCCGCCTCGGGGTACGGGTACAGCCCGGCGAGCGTGTCCAGCGCGGCTAGGCCGGCGGGGCGGCCCTGGCCCGGATCACCGAGCTGGCGGCCAGCGGCGGGATAGATCTGCTGCACGTGCAGCAGTCAATCAGACTCGCCTCGGCCCGGTGCGCTGGCTCGCCTAGGCCAGGGCCGCCGGGGCACCCACGCCGCGCATCACCACGACCGACCGCCCGGTCACGTCGATGGTCAGCCAGGCTGAGCCGGCTCGGGCGGAGCCTGAGCGGGCTGCTGACGGCGCGCCAGTGTCAATCACGACTTCCCAGGTGTCGTTCAGCCTGCCGCCCGGCAGCGTGAACGTGACCGCCTCGCTGTGCGCATTGAACAGCAGCAGGAAGTCGCTGTCCCGCACCTTCTCGCCGTGCGGGGCCGGCTCGGAGATCGCGTCGCCGTTCAGGAACACGGCCAGCGCCCTGGCGTACCTGGCCTGCCAGTCGGCGTCGGTCATCTCCTGCCCCGACGGCGCGAGCCAGATGATGTCCTGCAGGTCGGCGTCACCGGTGGGAGCGGCCGACGGCAGCCCGTTGAAGAACCGGCGGCGGCGGAACAGCGGGTGCTCGCGCCGCAGCCGCGCCAGCGCGCAGGTGAAGTCGATCAGATCCTGGTGCCGGCCCGCCTCGGCCCAGTCCACCCAGGACACTTCGTTGTCCTGGCAGTAGGCGTTGTTGTTGCCCAGCTGCGTGCGGCCCATCTCGTCACCGGCCATCAGCATCGGCACGCCCTGCGAGCAGAACAGCGTGACCAGGAAGTTCCGGACCTGACGGGACCGCAGTTCGGTGATCGCCTGGTCCTGCGCCGGGCCCTCGGTGCCGCAGTTCCAGGATCGGTTGTCGTCGCTGCCGTCGCGGCCGTCCTCGCCGTTCGCCTGGTTGTGCTTATGGTCGTAGCTGACCAGATCGCGGAGCGTAAAGCCATCGTGGCAGGTGACAAAGTTCACCGAGGCCACCGGTCGCCTGGCGCTGGTCTCATAAAGGTCGCTGGATCCAGTCAGCCGGTAGGCGAATTCCGGCAATGTCGCGTACTCGCCGCGCCACAGGTCGCGCACCGTGTCGCGGTACTTGCCATTCCACTCGGTCCACAGCGGCGGGAAATTCCCGACCTGGTAACCGCCCTCGCCCACGTCCCACGGCTCGGCGATCAGCTTGACCTGTGACACCACCGGGTCCTGCTGGACCAGCTCGAAGAAGGTCGCGAGCCGGTCCACGTGATGCAGTTCGCGGGCCAGCGCCGAAGCCAGATCGAAGCGGAATCCGTCGACGTGCATGTCCAGGATCCAGTACCGCAGCGAGTCCATGATCAGCTGGAGCGCGTGCGGGTGCCTGACGTTCAGGCTGTTGCCGCAGCCGGTGTAGTCGAGGTAGACCGACGGATCCTGGGCCGCCAGCTGATAGTAGGCGGCGTTGTCGATGCCGCGGAAGGACAGCGTCGGGCCGAGCGCGCCCGACTCGGCGGTGTGGTTGTAGACGACGTCGAGGATCACCTCGATACCGGCCTGATGCAGGGCCCTGACCATGGCCTTGAACTCGGCCACCTGCCCGTGCGTCGCACCGGCCGCGGCGTAGGAGTTGTGCGGGGCCAGGAACGCGATCGTGTTGTAGCCCCAGTAGTTGGTCAGCCCGCGGGCGACCAGCCCGGGTTCGGGCATGAACTGGTGCACGGGCATCAGCTCGATGGCCGTCACGCCCAGCCGGCCCAGATGATCGAGCACGGCCGGGTGCGCCAGTCCCGCGTAGGTGCCGCGCAGCGCCTGCGGGACCTGCGGATGGCGCAGCGTCAGGCCGCGGACGTGCGCCTCGTAGATCAGCGTCTCGTGGTACGGGGTGCGCGGCGGCCGGTCGCCGGCCCAGTCGAAATACGGGCTGATCACCAGGTTCCTTGGCATGTACGCGGCACTGTCGTCAGAGTTGACGATCGCGGGGTCGCCAAGCCGGTAGGAGTACAGCGACTCATGCCAGCGGACCTGGCCGGCGACGGCCTTGCCGTAGGGATCGAGCAGCAGCTTGGCCGGGTTGCAGCGATGGCCGCGACGCGGTTCGTAGGGCCCGTGGACCCGGTAGGCGTAATGCTGGCCCGGGCCCACGTCCGGCAGATAGCAATGCCAGACGAAGCCGTCGACTTCGGTCAGCGGGATTCTGGTTTCGGCACTGCTGATGGCCGGGCGGCCGGCATCGAACAGGCACAGTTCGACTCGCTCGGCAATCTCCGAAAACAGCGCGAAGTTCGTTCCTGAGCCGTCCCAGGTCGCGCCGAGCGGATAAGCATCTCCCGGCCATACGCGCATCCGCCGACCCTACCCGTATCCGCCGGCCCTACCCGTATCCGCTGGCCCTATCCGGATCCGCCGGCCCTATCCGGATCCGCCGGCCCTACCCGGCCGTGGTGACCCTGGCGCGGTCCAGGACCTGGCCGAGGTCGAGCCCGTCCGGCAGGACGCCGAACGGGGCGCCCGGACCGCCGGCCGCCGCCGGACCGAGCCTGGCGGCGCAGAAGGCATCCGCGACGCTGGCCGGGGCGTGCCGCACCAGCAGCGCGGCGGCCAGCACGACTGAGATCATGGCGGCCAGCCTTCTGGACCTGAACTCTGCGGCCGGTCCCGCTGCGGCCGTGTCCTTGATGGCCACGCGCAGCGCCGCGATGGCCTGATCGAGCCGGGAGTCGGCCCCGCTGGCCAGGTCAGCCTCGGCCAGCAGGGTATCGGCCGAATCCGCCGACCGCGCCAGGGCCCGCAGCACGTCGAGGGCCGCCACGTTGCCCGATCCCTCCCAGACCGAGTTGAGCGGCGCGTCCCGGTACAGCCGCGGCAGGCCGGACTCCTCGACGTAGCCATTGCCGCCCAGGCACTCCAGCGCCTCCGCGGCCACCACCGGAGTCCGCTTGCACACCCAGAATTTGACCGCGGGTAGCGCGAGCCGCAGCAGCGCGCGCTCGGCCGCGTCGCCGCGCGCCGCCCGGTCGGCGGCACCGGCGAGCCGCATCGCCAGCGAGGTGGCCGCCTCGGACTCCAGGGCCAGGTCGGCCAGCACGCTGGCCATCTGTGGATGGGAGATCAAGGCCCGGCCGAACGAGTGCCTGAAGGTGGCGTGATGCACGGCCGCCACCGCCGCGGCGCGGATGGCCGCGGCGCTGCCCAGCACGCAGTCCATCCGGGTGGCGTTCACCATCTCGATGATCGTGGCCACGCCGCGGCCGGGCTCGCCGACCCGCCAGGCGAAGGCATCGCGGTATTCGACCTCGGCGGAGGCGTTGGAACGGTTGCCCAGTTTGTCCTTGAGGCGCTGGATATACATCGCGTTGCGGCTGCCGTCCGGCAGCATCCGGGGGAGCAGGAAGCAGCTCAGGCCCTCCGGCGCCTGGGCCAGGACCAGGAACAGATCGGACATCGGCGCCGAGCAGAACCACTTGTGGCCGGTCAGCAGGTGACCGCCGGTCCCGGCGGGCACCGCCCTGGTCGTGCCCGCCCGAACGTCCGAGCCGCCCTGCTTCTCCGTCATGGCCATGCCGGACAGCAAGCCCGCCTTGCTCTCGGGCGGGCGCAGGCCTGGGTCGTAACTCGCGGATGCCAGCAGCGGCTCGAACCTGGCGGCCAGCTCCGGCGCACGGCGCAGGGCCGGGATGGCGGCGTAGGTCATCGATATCGGGCAGCCGTGTCCGGCCTCGGCTTGCGTCCAGACGTAGAACTTGGCCGCCCTCGCCACGTGCGCACCGGGCGCGGCCGACGCCCAGGGTGCTGCGTGCAGGCCCTGGCCGACCGCCACCGTCATCAGCTGATGCCAGGCGGGGTGGAACTCGACCTCGTCGATCCGGTTCCCGTACCGGTCATGGCTGCGCAGCACCGGGGGATGCTCGTTCGCCAGCCGGGCCTGCTCCTGGGTGGCCGCCGCGCCCGCCAGGGCGCCGAGCTCATGCAGGCCGTCGGCCGCCCACGCCGCACCCTCCCGGTCCAGGGCGGCCAGCAGCGCCGGGTCCTGCGCCACGTCGTGCCCCGCGAGCGGCGGGACCTGGTTGAGCACCTCATGGGTGGTTTGCCCGGTAACGGTGGTCATGTGCGGCTCCATCGGGTCGCCGGATTCAGTGGCCGGTGCTGGGCAGCCGCGCCCGCGGCGGCCAGGATGAGTCAGCGGTGGATGCCGCATTCGGTCTTGGCGGTGCCGGCCCAGCGCCCGCTGCGCGGGTCAGCGCCTGCCTCGACGCGCACCGTGCAGGTGCGGCAGCCGATGGACGGATATCCGTCGTAGACGAGCGGGTTGACCAGCACGCCGTGATCCGCGATGTAGGCGTCCACCCGCTCCTGCGTCCAGTCCACAATCGGGTTGACCTTGACCATCTCACGCCGCGCGTCCCACTGGACCACCGTGGTGTCGCTGCGGGCGTCGGTCTCCCGGCTGCGAACGCCGGTGATCCAGGCGTCATACGGCCCGAGCGCCTGCTCGAGCGGAACCACCTTGCGCAGGTAGCAGCACAGATCGGGGTTGCGGCTGTAGAGCCGCGCGCCCAGCTCGGTGTCCTGCTCGGCGACGGTCCTGGTCGGTGTCACGTTGATCACATTGACCGGGTAGACCGACGAGACCGCGTCCCTGGTGCCGATGGTCTCGGGAAAGTGATAGCCGGTATCAAGGAACAGGACGTCGATGCCCGGCCTGATCCGGGAGGCCAGGTCGATGATCACGGCGTCCGTCATCGAGGAGGTGATGCACAGGCGGCTGCCGAAGGTATCGGCCGCCCATCTGATCACGTCATCTGGATGCGCGCCGGCCAGATCAGCTGCCGCCTTGGCGGCGAGCCGCTCCATCTCGATGACTACCTCCCAGCAGATCGACCGCGCCCCTGGGTGCGCAACTCCGCGCCTCGCATGCCTATTCCGCCACTTCGGCCGGGTCCCCGCCGTTGGCCGACGGTCAGCCCTGGCGGATCCAGCCGAGAGCCGGCTCCGGCGGCCCGGACCGCTGCTGATGCTGGCAGTCGCACCAGTTAAGCCCGGGGCAATCGGAGTGTCGCCGCTGTCGGCAGGGAAGGCAGACCACGCCGTTCATTGTCCCGCGTCCGGCCACATCCGCAACGACCGGGTAAGCGCTGGGCGGCGCTTACCCGGCCGGGCCTGGCATTGAACTGTCTTGTTGTCCGCGTTCTGGTCCGCAGAAACCAGCTGGGGGAGCGGGTCAGGCAGCGTTGGCGCGGCGCATCCGGCGGCGCCGCTCAGCCGACCGCTCGTCCTCATTCAGACCGCCCCAGGTGCCGTATTTCTCCGGGCGCCCCACAGCATAACCAAGGCATTCGGTCCGGACTGGGCACGCCGCGCAGACGGCCTTGGCCTTTCGCTCCCGGATCTCCCGCTCAGGCTGCCGCTCGCCGTCCGGGCCGAAAAAGAGCACGACGTCCTTGCCGCGACATGCGGCATCGTCCTGCCAGCCCCAGTTCGGCCGTTGCATGACAACGGCCTGGCGGCGTACCTCAGACATCGTTAGCTCTCCTCAACCCAGCTGACCGTCAACTTACTCGCCGAAAACTTCCTCGCCCTGGCGGAGCGTCCGGCTCGCTAGACGCTAAAATTTCGCGTGATGCGGCATTCGCCCCGTCGCATGTGCAACGCGCTACCACATCGCGGTGTTCCCGCAACACTGTCTTTCCCGCAGGCACCGCGCTTTCCCGCAGGCACCGCGCTCCCGCAGCACGGCGTTCCCGCAGCACGGGTCATCGCAGGGAGCGTGGAGCGACAGCCATGGCTAGGTCAGCGAGCCGACGTTCATCATGCCATCAGGCCCGGCGATCGCGCGGCCGGATCGGGAAAACTGCTTCCGCTGCGACGGCGGGCAGATGCCATCAACTGTTCACCAACTAGACAAATACGATAGACCAGGGTCACCATGGGCTCCATGTCGGCATCGGACGCGGTCCCGCTGCCCCGGCGGGGCGAGGTCTTCTTCGATGTCCGGGGCAGCGCCCGGAGCATGCGGCTGAGCTGGTACGCGGAGACCGGGGTGGCGGTGTTCAGCATCTGGCAGGCGGGCACCTGTACGGGCACTTTCCGGCTGCCCATGGGCGAACTGGACCGCATGATCGAGATGCTCAGGCGCGGGCCGGCCGTGCTGCCGCTGGCCGGTGCCGCCGCGACAGATTTTTCCGAGCCGCAGGCGCTTGGTGCCTGGGCCGACCAAGAAGCCAGCCCGCCCGATTATGAGGACGACGACGAGCACCGCGATTATCCGCCCAGTATCGGCCCGTATCCGGTGAGTATCGGCCCGCTGGAGTATACGGGCGAGCACACTCAGGCGCATTACCTTCCGGATGCGGCAGGTCCTGGCTACGGTCCCGCATCCGCTAGTGCTGCGGCCATCTCGGGGGCCTATAACGGCGAAACCGTTCCTGGCCGCGGCCATCGTGGCAGACCGTCAGGGTCTTTCCCCTCCGATCAGCCTGACGGCCCGTGAGCGGTCGCTCACCGGCTTGACCAGTGCCGATTCCCGGCCGCGCCGGGCTCAGGCGGGCTTGGATTCGAGATGTGCGCCCAAACGCCTGCCCAGGAAGGTGGCCAGGGTGCCGTTAGAGGTTCCTGATGCGTGGGGATATATTTGCCTCGGGGGAAGGGGGACCACAAGTGGCCCAGAAAGTCTCTGTCACATTCGCATGTGACTACGATGAGAAAGAGATTCCGGACGGCGAGCACATGACGCGTGCGTTCAGCCTCGACGGCCGGGACTATGAGATCGACCTATGCGAGAAGCACAGCCAGAAGTTCGACGAGGCTGTGAAGCGGTTCGCGGACAAGGCTCGCAAGGTGAGCACTCGCATGTCGCGGCCGAAGCGCAGAACGGCGGCGCATCGCCAGCGCAGCGCTGATATTCGCGCGTGGGCGAAGCGCAGCGGCATAGAGGTCAGCGATCGCGGCCGCATTCCGGCACAGGTCATCACGAAGTACGACGCCAGCCACCGCTGAGGCGCCGTCGGAGGCACCTATGACCGGGCTGCCTAGCAGGACCACGGGGGATATCAGGGCGTACATGCGTGATCCCGGCGGCTCGCCTGGCCGCCGGGATCACCCATGAAACGGCGCCTGGCCGCTGCGGGGCTGAACCTTACATGTTGACGAACGGCTTGCCGAGCGGCAGGACGTCGTGTCCCTTCATGCCCCGGATGACCAGGCCGGCTGAGGCGTACCAGGCCACCAGGGCGGTCAGGACGCCGAGGTAGCCGCCCACCTTCCCGATATTGGCGTTGGCCGTGAAACCGCCGATGAACAGGACGATCTCGGTGAGTTCCAGTGTCAGGAAGACCGCGAACACCGCCACGTTCACCTGGCTGCTCCAGATCAGCATGTAGGTGTTGAAAATGGCGAACGCCAGCAAGATCCAGGCGAGGTCCTTGCCCAGCAGTGACGCATAGACCAGCGCGGCCACTCCGTGCGGGGGCGCGGCCGAGGCGACCAGGAGCACCCAGAGCCCGAGGCCGATCCAGAACCCGCCGTAGGTGCCGAACGCGGTAGCGCCGAATACGTTCCTATTACGGAACTCCCACATGCCGGCCAGTAGCTGGACAAGACCGCCGTAAGCGAAGGCGTAACCGAGCCAGGCGCTCCCGGTGGCGTCATTCATCCAGTTGGCGTTCTTGGCCGAGAGCAGGAAAGTCGTCAGGGCGAATGCGGCCAGCCCCAGCGGCGCGGGATCGGCGATGCCGGTGCCGACCGGCGGTGACTCGTTGGTGGTGGTCAACTGATGCCTCCTGAAGGACTTGCACCGCCCGGCCGCCGGCTTGCCGCCAAAGCTGGGCAGGCACTCGGATGTAACGAAGCCCCACGATGGCCGTTCCGCACCGATACGGGTACCTGGCTGACGGGCCAGGCGAACGCATCAGACCGATAGCGACAAAGCAGCAGAGAAGAGGCCATACATGGACCTTCCTTCTCTTCACAACTGGCCCAGCAGAACCAGATGGAAGATCTTGCCCTTGAGCGTAACTCTGTAGCGGCTCTTTCGGGAGTCCTAGTTTTCGCCAGTGGGCGATGTTTTGACTCTGGTCAGCGCGGACGGCTACCGGCCAGGAACCGGCCCAATCCGGCCCGGGTGGCCAGAACCACGAGCCGGTCCTGCGCCGCCAGCGGGTAATCAGGCCGGGGCGACCAGTCGACCGCCTCGGCGCTCCGCCGCCGCAGGGCGATCACCCGCACCTCGCCGATGCGGTGCACATCCTCCAGCCGGCTGCCCGCCAGCGCCGCGCTCTCGCTGACCGGGACCTCGGCGATGAGCAGCACGTGGCGGCCCACCGCGATGGTGCGCAGCACCTGGTGCTCGAGCATCGCGGCGGCAAACGCCGGCGCCGCCAGGTAGGAGACCGATCGCGAGATCGAGTTGCCGATCGTCTTGCCGACCCGCTCGGCCAGGTCGTCGTCGAGGAGCCTGACCACCAGCCGTGGTTCCTCGGCGAGCGCCCTGGCGTGCAGCGCGGTCTCCAGGTTGACGATGTCGGAACTGGTCACCGAGGCCAGCGCCCGGCAGCTGTCAATCCCGGCTTCCCTGAGCGTCTCCTCGCGGTGCGACTCGCCGAACACGATCTTCAGCCCGAGGCGCCTGGCCAGCGGTACCCCGGCGGCGTCCGGGCTCTTGTCGACGCAGGCCACGCCGATGCCCAGGTCGTGCAGCTGACCGACGATCCTGGTGCCGACGTTGCCGAGCCCGACGACGATCACGTGATCTTCCAGCGGCTGACTGGCACCGGCCGCGGAGCCGGTCAGCCTGGCCCCGACCACCGCGGCGGTCACCAGCGGCAGGAAGGCCAGCCCGGCGAAGGTCAGCAGGAACTGCGCCACTTTCTCGGGCGATGACAGCCCGGGGTTGCTGACGGCGGCCCCGGCCGCGTCCAGCAGGGTCAGGTAGAGCGAGTTCACCGGCGAGTAGCCGACGGCCACGGCGAGCAGCAGGTAGCCAGCGACCAGGACGGCGGCCAGAACGGCGAAGGCGGCGCCCATCTTGTGCCAGAACACCCTGCGCAGCAGCCGCACCGCGGCGTGCAGGGGGCTGGGGTGCTGACTGGTCAGCGGGTCCCGCGGGGTGCCGTCGGCCACCGCGAGCACCAGCCCGTCGCTGGTATCGGCGGGCGGCAGCAGGCTCGGCGCGGCCGCGTCCGCGCTGGCGGCCAGGCCGCACACCAGTTGCCCCTGGTCGACCTCGTCGCGCCTGGCCACATACAAGGTGCGGCCGGCCAGCCGGACGTGACTGGGAGCAGGCTCACCGAGCGCCGAGGCCACGAAGGACGGCGCGGCCATCGAGGATTCCGACAGCACGGCGCAGTCGGTGAAGAAGGCCCGGATGCGCTCACCCAGCCCGGTATTGAAAATAGCCAGCACCAGCCGCAGGTCCGGATTGAGCTCCTGGGCCCGCAGCGCCGCGTGGAAGTTGCCGAGGTCGTCCTGCCTGAGCAGGGCCAGCGCCCGGGCCGAGGGCAGGCCCGCGTCGAGGAAGGCCTGGTGGTCAAGATCGGCGCGCTCGATGATCCGCACCCCGGGCAGCTGGGAGATCCGCAGCCCATGGCCGCGGGCCGCGGACGGCAGGATGACCGTGACCTGCTCGCCGTACCGGCCCGCCAGCTCCTCGACCATCCGCAGGGCCAGGGCGTCGTCCCCGCAGACGATCAGATGATCGCGGCCAGCGCCAGCATCCGGATCGGTGGCCACGGCGCGATCTTAGCCAGCAGAGCCCGGCCCCGGACCCAGGTAAGCACCGAATCTGTAACGATAGGTACCAAGCTGGCCGCGGCGCCCCGGCGGCCGCCTGGTCCGCCCGGCACCGCTGCGAGGGCGATCCTGCCCGGCTGCTCAGGGCGAGGCGATCCTGCCGAGCTGCGCGGGCACCCGGGCGGCCGCCGCCCGGTCCAGCAGGTACAGCGTCTGCTGCCGTCCGGTCGCGCCCGCCGCGGGCACCTGGACCTGGCCTGCCCCCGACAGCGCGAGCCACACCGCCGCTGCTTTCTCGCTTCCGGAGGCGATGATCCACACTTCGCGGGCGGCCCGGATGGCGGGCAGCGTGAGGGACAGCCGGACCGCCGGCGGCTGGGGCGCGCCGTGCACCGCCACCACGGTCCGATCGTCGTAGAGCGCGGGCTGCCCGGGCAACAGCGCCGCGACCTGGCCGTCCGGTCCGATGCCGAGCAGCAGCACGTCGAAGGAGGGCGCCGCGCCGTGGTCTTCGGGCCGTGCTGCGCTGCGCAGCCAGCCCGCGTAGCGGGCGGCAGCGGCCTCCGGGTTGGCGCCGTCCGGCCCGTCCGAGGCCGGCATCGGGTGCACCCGATCCTGGCGCACGTCGACGTGATCAAGCAGGGCCTGCCGGGCGCTGGTCTCATTGCGCTGCGGATGGCCGGCCGGCAGGAACCTTTCATCACCCCACCAGATGTCCAGGTGCCGCCAGTCGACCGCGTCCCTGGCCGGGGCGGCGGCCAGTTCGGCCAGCACCAGGGTGCCGATCCCGCCGCCGGTCAGCACCAGCGACGCCTGGCCGCGTCCGGCGCTGACGTCGACCAGCCTGGTCACCAGCCGGGCCGCGACGGCCTGCGCGAGAAGCTCGGCGTCGCGATGAATCAGGACCTGCGGTGTGCTCACCGCGTCCGCCGCGCCGTGCGGCGCGGCGCTGGTGATCCCGCTGCGGTGCTGGCGGCGAACCTGGCCAGCGTCTCCCCGTACACCTCGTCCGGGTTCAGCCTGCGCAGCTCCTCGGCCAGGAGTTCGGCGATCTCCCTGCGGTGCAGGGCCACCCGCCGGTCCGGCTGGCCGGGACGGCTGAGCGTGGCGGTCCGGCCGTCCGGCCTGGATATCGTGATATCTCCGTCAGCCACCTGGAATTTCACCTTGGTGATGCCGGGGCCGCCGGAGACATCGCGCTCGAAGGTGACCCCGAGCCTGCTGGACAGCCACGCGGCGATCAGGTCAGCCGTCGGGTTTCCTGACTCCGCGCTCACCTGGCCACCGCTGATCTTGCCGTACGGCTGGTCCAGGGTGGCGGCCAGCAACGACCGCCACGTGGTGGCCCTGGTCCAGCTCAGATCGGTGTCGCCGGGCTGGTAACCGGCGGCCAGGGTGGCCAGTGCCGCGGCCGGCGCGCCCGCCGCGGCGGCATCGGTGACCCGGCGCTGCGCGAGCTCGCCGAGCGGATCGGCGGCGGGCACCACCGGGGCGGTCGTCGGCCACCAGGTCACCACTGGGGTGTCGGGCACCAGCAGCGGTACCACTACCGAGTCGGCGTGCTCGGCCATCGTGCCGTACAGGCGCAGCAGCACGGTCTGCCCGGGCGCGCCTTCACCGGTCCTGATCTCGGCGTCAAGCCGCGGCGCGGCGAGCGGACTGCGGGCGATGACGCCGAGCACCCGGCACGGGTGCTCGCGGCCGGCCTGGCTGGCCGCCCGGATCGCGTCGTGCTGACCTGACTCGTCGGTCATGATGATCAGGTTGAGCACCACGCCGGTGGTCGGCCCGCCGAGCTGGTCCCGCGCCCTGGTCAGGGCATCATGAATGGCGCGGGTCGTGGTGTCGGTGAGGTCGATCAGCATGGCGCTCCCTGAATGTCGGCCGTGCGTACGGGCGGCGTCGCGCCGGGTGCGGGGCGCATCAGAGCCTGCGCCAGACCCGGCCGTCGCGGGCCAGCAGCGCGTCAGAGCTGGCCGGTCCCTGGGTGCCCGCCGGATACTGATCGGGCTTCAGGTGGCCGGTCCAGAAGTCCTCGATCGGGTCCAGGATGCGCCAGGACAGCTCCACCTCCTCCTGCCGGGGGAACAGCGGCGGGTCGCCGATGAGCACATCGAGCAGCAGCCGCTCGTACGCTTCCGGGCTGGATTCGGTGAACGACTCGCCGTAGGCAAAGTCCATGTTCACGTCCCTGACCTCCATGGCGGACCCGGGCACCTTGGAGCCGAACCGCACGGTGATGCCTTCGTCGGGCTGGACCCGGATCACCAGCGCGTTCTGGCCGAGCTCCTCGGTATCGGTGGCGGCGAACGGCAGGTGCGGGGCGCGCTGGAAGATCAGTGCGATCTCCGTCATCCGGGTCGGCAGCCGCTTGCCGGTACGCAGGTAGAACGGCACCCCGGCCCACCGTCTGGTGTCCACCGTCAGCCGCACCGCCGCGTACGTCTCGGTGACCGAGCCCGGCGGGATGCCGTCTTCCTCGAGGTAGCCGCAGACCTCGACACCGCCCTGCCAGCCCGCGCCGTACTGGCCGCGGGCCGTTCCGGTGCCGAGGTCGGCAGGAATCCGGACCGCCGACAGCGCCTTCTCCTTCTCCGCGCGCAACGAGTCGGCGTCGAAGGAGAGTGGCTCCTCCATCGCGGTCAGGGCCAGCAACTGCAGCAGGTGGTTCTGGATGACATCCCGGGCCGCGCCGATCCCGTCGTAGTAACCGGCCCGGCCGCCGATGCCGATGTCCTCGGCCATCGTGATCTGGACGTGGTCGACGTAACCGCGGTTCCAGATCGGCTCCCACATCGTGTTGGCGAACCGCAGCGCCAGCAGGTTCTGGACGGTCTCCTTGCCCAGGTAGTGGTCGATGCGGAAGACGGCGTGAGCCGGAAACACGGCGTCCAGCATGGCGTTCAGCTCGCGGGCGCTGGCCAGATCGTGACCGAACGGCTTCTCGATCACCACCCGGCGCCAGGACTGCGGCAGTCCGGGGCCGGCCGCTGGCGGGGGGTCCGACAGGCCCGATCGCTTCAGTTGCTTGACCACGACAGGGAACGCCTTCGGCGGGATGGAGAGATAGAAGGCGTAGTTACCGCCGGTGCCGCGCTCGGCGTCGAGCTCGGTGACGGTCTGCGCGAGCCGGTCGAAAGCCTCGTCGTCGTCGAACTCGCCAGGGACGAACCTGACTCCCTCGCTGACCTGTTCCCAGACCGCGTCCCTGAAGGGCGTGCGGGCGTGCGCCTTGACCGCGTTGTAGGTCAGCTGGGCGAAGTCCTCGTCGGCCCAGTCCCGCCTGGCGAACCCGACCAGCGAGAAACCGGGCGGCAGCAGGCCCCGGTTGGCCAGGTCATAGATGGCCGGCAGCAGCTTCTTGCTGGCCAGGTCGCCGGTGACACCGAACATGACCAGCACGCATGGCCCGGCGACCCGCGGGATCCTGCGGTCTCGCGGATCGCGGAGCGGATTTGGCGGCAGGTCAGGACTCATCTGCGGCCTGCCGGGTCAGCTCATTCTTGACGGTCCCCAGCAGGTCGCCCCAGGACGCGGCGAATTTCTCGACGCCCTCACGTTCAAGTACCTCGACCACGTCGTCATAGCTGATGCCGAGCTCTTCGAGGTCCGCGAACACCTGCCGGGACTGCTCATAGGTGCCGTGGATCGTGTCCCCGCGCAGCACGCCGTGGTCGGCGGTGGCGTGGATGGTCGGCTCCGGCATCGTATTGACGGTGTGCGGCGCGACGAGGTCGGTGACGTACATGGTGTCAGGGAAGGCCGGGTCCTTGGTGCTGGTCGACGCCCACAGCGGCCGCTGCAGCTTGGCCCCGGCGCGGCGCAGCGCCGACCACCGCGGCGAGTCATCGGCAAACTTCTGCTCGAACAGCTCGTAGGCCAGCCGCGCGTTGGCGATCGCCGCCTGGCCGCGCAGCGCCTTGGCCTGCTCGCTGCCGAGCTTGTCCAGCCTGCGGTCCACCTCGGTATCCACCCGGCTGACGAAGAAGGAGGCGACTGAAGCGAGGTCGGACAGGTCGCGGCCCGCCGCGGCCGCCTGCTCGAGGCCGGCCAGATAGGCGTCGATCACCTGGCCGTAGCGTTCCAGCGAGAAGATCAGCGTCACGTTGACGCTGATCCCCTCGGACAGGGCCTGCGTGATGGCCGGCAGCCCGGCCAGCGTGGCCGGGATCTTGATGAACAGGTTCGGCCGGTCCACCAGCCACCACAGCGCGCGCGCCTCGGCGCTGGTCCTGGCGGTGTCATCGGCGATCCGCGGGTCGACCTCGATGGAGACCCGGCCATCGACGCCATCGCTGGCGTCGTAAGCGCCGCGCAGCACGTCGCAGGCCCACCGGATGTCGTAGGTGGTGATGGCGCGGGCCGCTTCGTCGACGTGTACGCCGCGCAATGCCAGGTCGGCGACCTGGCCGTCGTACGCGTCGCCCTTGCTCAGGGCGGCCGCGAAGATCGTCGGATTGGAGGTCACTCCGACGACATGGAAGTCCCTGTTGAGCATGGCGAGATTTCCGGTGGACAGCCGCTCCCGGCTGATGTCGTCGAGCCAGACCGCCACGCCTGCGGCGGACAGCTGGGCCAGAGTGTCGGGCTTGGTGGACATGACATCTCCCTCGCTAGTTCCGGGTTCGACGCTACCCCGGAGCGCCAGTTCTAGCCGGTCACCGCAGGCTGCGCAGGCTCGGCCACCGGCTCCTGCGGCTCGGTCACGCTGCCGCGGTCGCGCAGCGTGAAGACGAGCAGCAGCCCGGTGACCCAGATGACCGTCGAGCCGGCCACATGGACCCAGACCAGGCCTGCCGGCAGCCCGCTGAAGTACTGGGAATACCCGATCGTCCCCTGCACGCCGAGCAGCACGACGAGCAGCCAGCCCAGCCGGATCGCCCGGGCCGGCGCCGCCGTCAGGTGCAGGGCGAGCGCCAGGGCGATCGCCAGGCCGCCGAGCAGCCAGCCGATATCCGCGTGCAGCTGGGTGACGGCGGACAGCGACAGGTGGTACCTGGCCACCGATGCGGCGCCGGCCAGCGGGCCGGTGCCGGTGACCACGGTGCCCGCCGCGAGCATGAGAATCAGCACGGCCAGCACGCCGAACGCGAAGACCCGGAGCTCAGGCCGGACCAGCGGGCGGGCCGGCTCGGTGCCCTCGGTGCAGCGCACCAGCAGCGCGACCGCCGCGGCGACCAGGCCGATCGAGAGCAGGAAGTGCACGGAGACCCAGACCGGGTTGAGTTTGGTCAGCACCACGATGCCGCCGAGCACCGCCTGCGCGACGACCCCGGCCGGCTGTACCGACGCGAGCCAGACCAGGTCCCGCCGGCGGCGGCCGCCGGGCCGGAACCGCCAGGCCGCTATCCATACCGCCACGGCCGTCACGAAGACCGCCACGCCGACCAGCCGGTTACCGAACTCGACCCACCGGTGGATGAGCGAATCACCGGAGGTGCCGCCCGCGACCAGGCTGGTGGCCGTGCACCGCGGCCAGTCCGGGCAACCGAGGCCGGACTGACTGAGCCGGACACCGGCGCCGGTCAGCATGATCCCGACCGCGGCCAGCAGGCCGGCCAGCGCGATCCGCCGCATCGCCAGCGGAGAAGGCGCGAGCAGCACGTCGGCGCAGCGGCGGGCCAGACTGCGGCCGGACGGGCGGGGCGCCGCAGCGGCACCGCTGGCGGCGATATTGGCGGGCACGGACCCATCGTAGGAGCGGACGGCCCGTGCTGGCACGCCGGGCGGCCGGTCGGCTCGATTCAGGGCCTGAGCCTAACCGGCTGGCGGCGGCGGGACCGGCGGGACGGCGTCGGCGGTGGCGCCCCGCTGACCGGGCCCCGGCCCGGCTCCGGCGGGCCCGGCCCGGGCCTGGGCGCCGCCCGCCGCGGTTCGGCGCGCGGCGGCCGCCCGGCCTGCGGCTCCCCGGGCCGCGCCCGCGCAGGCGACCATAACGCAGCCCACGGCGGCCCATTCGGCGGCGCCGAGCCCCTGGCCCAGCAGGATCAGTCCCACCAGCGCCGCGACGGCGGGCTCCAGGCTCATCCAGATGCCGAAGACGCCGGCCGGGATGCGCCGCAGCGCCTCGAGCTCGAACCGGTAGGGCACCACCGAAGACAGCAGCCCGATCGCGGCCCCGGTGGCCAGGATTCCCGGCCGGGCCAGGGCGCCGCGGGCCGCGACCACCGCGGCCGGAGTCACCGCGAGCGCCGCCACTGCCATCGCGATCACGAGTCCCGATGAGCCGCTGAACCGGCGCCCGGTGGCGGCACTGAGCAGGATGTAGGCGGCCCAGGCGGCCGCGGCCACCAGCGCGAAGGCCACCCCGGACCAGGCCAGCCCGGATCCCGCGCGCGGCCCGCCCGCCACGGTGACGGCCGCCGGCGGCCCGCCGCGGGCCAGCAGGGCGACCCCGGCCCCGGCCAGGGCCACCCAGAGCAGGTCGATCAGTCGCCTGGAGGAGGCCACGGCCACCGCGAGCGGGCCGAGAAACTCGATGGTTACCGCGACTCCGAGCGGGATCCGCGCGAACGACTGGTAGATCGAGAAGTTCATCACGGCGAGCGTCAGCCCGAACGTGATGACGACGGCGGCGTCCCGCCAGGCGCGCCCGGCGGCCAGCGCCCGCACGGCCGTGACCAGCCCCCGGCCGCCGAGCACCGCGAGCACGACAGCGGCCGACCACAGCCGCAGCCCGGTCACCGCGGCCGGCGCCACCTGGCTGAACAGCCGCGTCGCCAGGCCCGCTCCCAGCTGCACCGAGATGATCCCGGTCAGCACCAGGGCCGACGGCGGCACTACGCCGAGCGCGACGTCCAGGCCGCGCCGCGGCGGCGCGGTAGCTGGTGCGGCAGGCGGCGCGGTAACTGTGTTACTCCCACCGGGCTATTCCCACCGGAAGGTCCGGACGGCCAGGGCGATCGCGGCCGCCGCCCAGACGACGAGCGTCAGCAGGTCGGCCACCGGCAGGCCGCTGCCGTGCTGCAGCACCGACCGCAGCCCATCCGACAGCGCGCCTGGTGGCAGCAGCCGGAGCACCGGCTGCGCGGCAGCGGGAAACTTCGACAGCGGGAAGACCATCCCGCCGATCCCGAGCATCACCAGGTAGACGAGGTTGGCGGCGGCCAGCGTCGCCTCGGCCCGCAGCGTTCCTGCCATCAGCAGGGCCAGCCCGCTGAAGGCGGCCGTGCCGGCCAGGATGAGCAGCACCGTCCAGACCAGCGCCCCGCCGCCCACGTGCGGGCGCCAGCCGAGGGCCACGCCGACCACCACGATCACGACCGCCTGGCCCAGCTCCACCACCGCGACCGTGACGGTCTTGGCCGCGATCAGCCCGCGGCGGGACAGCGGCGTGGCACCCAGCCGCTTGAGCACGCCGTACCTGCGCTCGAACCCGGTGGCGATCGCCTGGCTGGTAAAGGCGGTCGACAGCACGGCCAGCGCCAGGATGCCCGGGGCGAGGAAATCGATCCGGCTGGCCGGGGTATTCCGGCCCGGGCCGAAGCTGACCAGCGGCTCGGAGCTGAACGCCGCGAGCAGCAGCACCGGGATGACGAGGGTCAGCAGCAGCTGCTCCCCGTTGCGCACCAGCGTCCTGAGTTCGAGGCCGGCCTGCGCGCCGATCATGGCGGGCAGCGGTGCCGCGCCCGGGGCCGGCGCAGGCCAGTCGGCGGTGAGCTCGGTCATGCGCGCAGTTCCCGTCCGGTCAGCTCGAGGAAGACGTCTTCCAGGGTCCGGCTCTCGATCCGCAGGCTCTGCGGCACCGCGCCGCGCTCCGCGCACCAGGCGGTGACGGCCGCGATGAGCTGCGGATCGACGTGGTCGGTGACCTCGACGACGTAATGGCCGGCCGGGGACTCCTTGACCATGCTGGCCGGCGGCAGCGCCGCCAGCAGGTCGTCGGTATCCAGGCCGGCCTCGGCGCGGAACCTGAGCTGGCCCGCGGTGCCGGTCAGCTCGGCCGGCGTACCCGCCGCCACCGGCGTCCCGTGGTCGACGATGACGACGTGGTCGGCCAGCCGTTCCGCCTCGTCCATGTGATGCGTGGTGAGGATGACTGCCGCGCCGGACGCCCGCAGTCCGTCGATCAGCTCCCAGGTGGCGTGCCTGGCCTGCGGGTCCAGGCCTGCCGTTGGCTCATCGAGGAAGACCAGCTCCGGCAGGCCGATGACGGCGGCGGCCAGCGACAGCCGCTGCTGCTGGCCGCCGGACAGGCGCTTGAACGGGGTCCGCCCGCAGCCGGTCAGGCCGAGCCGCTCGAGCAGCACGGCCGGATCGATCGGGTGGGCGTAGAACCTGGCCAGCACGCGCAGGTACTCGCTGGCCCTGGCGGCCGTCGGGATGCCGCCCGCCTGCAGCATCACGCCGATCTTCGGCCGCAGCTCGCGGGCGTCCCGCACCGGATCCAGGCCCAGCACGCGGACCAGGCCCGAGTCGGGCCTGCGGTAGCCCTCGCAGATCTCGATCGTGGTGGTCTTGCCCGCGCCGTTGGGCCCGAGGATGGCCGTCACCTGCGAGCTCTCGGCGCGCAGCGACAGGCCAGCCACCGCCGCCGTGCGGCCGTAGCTCTTGCACAGCCGGTCGATCTCCAGGGCCGGCGCGTTACTCACGCTGGCGAGTCTAGGCGGGCCGCCGCGGTGGCGCTCAGCCGCCTGGAGCCCCGACCATCCGGGCGGCGTCCACCAGCGCAACGAACAGCCTCAGGTCGTCGCCCGCTTCGGGATGCCACTGCACCGCCACGCCGAACGGGCACTGCGCCGGGTCGAGCTCGAAGGCCTCGACGGTACCGTCGTGCGCCCACGCGGTGGCGGTCAGGCCAGCGCCGAGCCTGTCGATGCCCTGGTGATGGTGGGTCGGCACGTCAGCGGGCAGGTGGACGTCGAGGTCGGTGTGGCCGAGGATGCCGGCCAGCCGGCTGCCGGGCGCCACCGTGACCTGATGCGAGCCGAACGCCCCGGGCCGCGGCGCGTGCTCGTCATGGCCGACCACGTCCGGCAGGTGCTGATGCAGGCTGCCGCCGAGCGCCACATTGATCAGCTGCATCCCGCGGCAGATGCCCAGGATGGGCATGCGCCTGGCCAGCGCGCCCTCCAGCAGGGCCAGCTCGGCCGCGTCCCGGTCCTCGCGCACCGAGGCGGTCTGCGGGCGGCGCTGCGCGCCATATCTGGCCGGGTCAATGTCGCCGCCGCCGGACAGCACCAGGCAGTCCAGCCTGGCCAGCGCGTCCTCGATGCCAGCGGTCGGGGGCAGCAGCACCGGGATCCCCCCGGCTTGGGCGACCCGTTCCGGATAACGCCGCGGCAGCACCATCGCTTCCATGTCCCAGATTCCCCAGCGCGCCTGCTCGCAGTAGGCGCTGATCCCCACCAGGGGAGCGGCTGAGCGCTCACCCGGGGCGGCTGCGTCCGTCACCTGATCCTCCGCCCTTCGCTTCGCACGGTTGCCTGCCCAAACGCCTGCCTGCCCGGGCGCGTCACAAGGGTGTCACATAGGCGCCCGCGATGCCGCCATCCACCAGGAACGAGGACGCGGTGATGAACGACGCGTCGTCGCTGGCCAGGAACGCGACGGCGGCGGCAATCTCCTCCGGCTCGGCGAACCGGCCGGCCGGCACGTGCACCAGCCGCCTGGCCGCGCGCTCCGGATCCTTGGCGAACAGCTCGCGCAGCAGCGGGGTGTTCACCGGGCCAGGGCACAGCGCGTTCACCCGGATTCCCTGCCGGGCGAACTGGACGCCAAGCTCACGGCTCATCGACAGGACCCCGCCCTTGGACGCGGTGTAGGAGATCTGCGAGGTGGCCGCGCCGAGTACCGCGACGAACGACGCGGTGTTGATGATCGAGCCCTTGCCCTGCCGCTGCATATACGGGATCACGTACTTGCAGCACAGGTAGACCGAGGTCAGGTTGACGTCCTGGACCCGGCGCCAGGCGTCCAGGCCGGTCGTCAGGATCGAGTCGTCCTCGGGTGGTGAGATGCCCGCGTTGTGGAACGCGACGTCGATGCGCCCGTAGCGCTCCGCCACGTCCTGATACAGCCGCTGGACGTCGTCCTCGACGGCCACGTCGGCGGCGACGAACATCCCGCCGACCTCCGCCGCGGCGGCCTTGCCCGCTGCCTCGTCGATGTCGACCGCCACCACCTGCGCGCCTTCGGCGGCGAGCCGCCTGGCGCTGGCCAGGCCGATGCCGCTGCCGGCGCCGGTGACGACGGCGACGCGGTCCTGCAGACGCTGCATGTTCTCACTCCCTGCTGGTCATTCCGGTGCCGCAATGAAGACGTTCTTCACCTCGGTGAAGGCATCCGGCGCGTCGGGCCCGAGCTCACGGCCCAGGCCGGACTGCTTGAAGCCGCCGAACGGCGTCCAGTAGCGCACCGAGGCGTGCGAGTTCACCGACAGGTTGCCCGTCTCCACCGCCCGGGCGACCCGGATCGCCCGGCCGACGTCGCGGGTCCAGATGGACCCGGACAGGCCGTACGGGGTGTCGTTGGCGATGGCGATCGCGTCGGCCTCATCCTCGAACGGGGTCACGGTGACCACCGGCCCGAACACCTCGTCGGTGTAGGCCGGGTCGGCGGCGCTGACCGGGGCGAGCACGGTGGGCGGGAACCAGAAGCCGGCCCCGCCGGGCGCGCTGCCCCGGAACGCGACCGGCGCGCCGTCGGGTACGTAGGAGGCGACGTGCGCCCGGTGCGCGGCCGAGATCAGCGGGCCCATCTCGGTGCCGGCCGCGGCCGGATCGCCGACCTTGACCCCTGCGACCGCAGGCTCGAGCAGCTCCATGAACCGGTCCAGGGCCGACCGCTGCACCAGGATCCTCGACCTGGCGCAGCAATCCTGCCCGGCATTGTCGAAGACCGCGTACGGCGCGGTCGCGGCGGCCTGCTCAAGATCGGAGTCGGCGAACACGATGTTGGCGCTCTTCCCGCCCAGCTCCAGGGTGAGCCGCTTGACCTGCCGCGCGCATCCCGCCATCACCTGGCGCCCGACCTCGGTCGAGCCGGTGAACACGATCTTCCTGACGGCTGGATGGTCGACCAGGCGCTGGCCCACGACCCTGCCCTGGCCCGGCAGCACCTGCAGCACGCCGTCCGGGATGCCCGCCTGGGCAGCGAGCGCACCGATCCTGATGGCGGTCAGCGGGGTCATCTCGGCCGGCTTGGCGATCACCGTGTTGCCCGCGGCCAGGGCCGGGGCCATCCCCCAGGAGAGGATCGGCATCGGGAAGTTCCACGGCACGATCAGCCCGACCACGCCGACCGGCTCGTGGAAGGTGACGTTCAGGCCCCCGGCCACCGGGATCTGCCGCCCGCACAGCCGCTCCGGCGAGGCCGCGTAGTAGTTCAGCACGTCGCGGACGTGGCCGGCCTCCCAGCGGGCCTGGCCGAGCGGATGACCCGAGCCCACGACCTCCAGCCTGGCCAGCTCGTCGAGATCGGCGTCGACGGCAGCGGCGAACCGGCGCAGCAGGGCCGCGCGGTCGCCGGGCGCGACCGCCCGCCAGGCCGGCTGCGCCGCCACGGCCCGGTCGATGGCCGCGTCGGTCTGCTCCGCCGAGGTGCCCGCCACCGTGGTGACCGCCTCCTCGGTGGCTGGATTGAGGACCGTGAACTCAGACATGCGGCTGCTTCCTCGAAGTCGCGTCGGCTGGGCTGGCTGGGCTGGCTGGCGGGGCGGGCGGGAGCTGACTGCTCGTGGCCTATAGGCGCTCGAAGCAGCGCCGCAGCTCCCAGTCGGTGACCGCGGCGGCGTAGGCGGCCAGCTCGACCTGAGCGTAATTGGCGTAGTGGTCGACCACGTCCGGGCCGAATGACTTGCTGGCCAGCTCGCTGGCCTGCCAGAGCTGCAGCGCGTCATGCAGGCTCGATGGCATCCGCGCGGTGGTGTCGGCGTAGGCGTTGCCCGCGACGGCGGGCTCGAGCGGCAGGCCGCGGTCGATGCCGTCCAGGCCAGCCGCGATCATCGCGGCGACGGCCAGGTAGGGGTTGACGTCCCCGCCTGGCGTGCGGTTCTCCACCCGCAGTGACGAGCCGTGCCCGACCAGCCGCAGCGCGCAGGTCCTGTTGTCCGGCCCCCAGCGCACCGACGTGGGCGCAAAGCTCCCTGGTACGTATCGTTTATAGGAATTTATGTTCGGCGCGTAGCAGAGCGAGAACTCGCGCATGGCGGCAAGCTGCCCGGCCAGGAAGTGCTCGCCCGTCTCGGACAGGCCGTACTGGCCGTCGCCAGCCAGCACCGGGGTGCCGTCCTCGGCGCGCAGCGAGAGGTGGATGTGGCAGGAGTTGCCCTCGCGGGGATTGGGCTTGGCCATGAACGTGATGCTCATGTCGCGCTGGGCCGCGATCTCCTTGGCCCCGGTCTTGTAGATCGAATGGTTGTCGCAGGTGGTCACGGCGTCGGCGTAGCGGAAGACGATCTCATGCTGGCCGAGGTTGCACTCGCCCTTCGCCGACTCGACGTACATGCCGGCCTCGCTCATCGCGTTGCGGATCGCGCGCAGGAGCGGCTCGATCCTGGATGTTCCCATGATCGAGTAATCGACGTTGTACTCGTTGGCCGGCACCAGGTCACGGTAGGACTTCCGGCTGGCCTCCTCGTAGGAGTCACGGAACACCACGAACTCGAGCTCGGTGCCGGTCATCGCCCGCCAGCCGCGCTCCGCGAGCCGGTCCACCTGCGCCTTGAGAATCTGCCGCGGCGAGGCCACCACCGGTGACCCGTCCAGCCAGCTGAGGTCGGCCAGGACCAACGCCGTGCCCTCGTGCCACGGCATCCTGCGCAGCGTGCTCATGTCGGGCACCAGCACGAAGTCGCCGTAACCGCTCTCCCAGGATGACATCGCGTAGCCGTCGACGGTGTTCATCTCGATGTCCACCGCCAGCAGGTAGTTACACCCTTCCGTGAAGTGCTCGGCCACCTCGTCGATGAAGAACTCGGCCGACAGCCGCTTGCCCTGCAGGCGGCCCTGCATATCGGTGAAGGCGAGCACGACCGTGTCGATCTCGCGCTCGCTCACCTCCACGCGCAGCCGTTCCAGCGTCAGCATGCCGCGCTGCTGGGTATAGGGGCCGTGGCCCCGGAATCCCGGCATGAGCCTCCTATCAATGATCTAGCTACACGTTAGGCCGCCAGGGCACCGCGGCGCGAACCGGCGGCTGCGCACCGGGCCCGGCGGATGCGGCCCGAGCCCCTGCTGCCCGGCGGTTATCGGGTGACCGCCAGCGAGTCGTCAAGGCCCGGTCAGGTCGTCAGGTCCCGCTCGATGGCGGCGAGTTCCTCGGGGGTGCCCTGCACGCGCGGCCCGGTGAACCAGTTCCGGGCCGAGGTCAGCCACCAGATGCCCGCGAAGCCGAGGACGGCGGCCAGGGCGACGATGGTGTAGTTGAAGGTCTTCCAGGTGATCGGGCTCGCGGCCGGCAGCACGAACAGGACCGTGATGAAGACCACCCAGGTGACCGCGATGATGCCGACCACCCTGCTCCACCGGCCCAGGTGCCAGGGCCCGCGCCGGAAGCTGTCGCCCTGGCGCAGCCGCAGGAACGTCGGCGTGACGTAGGCGATGTACAGGCCGATCGTGGCGATCGAAGTGACGGCCGCGTAAGCATAGTTGTTCCAGAGGTAGGGCAGCCCGAGGATCAGCGCGCCGGCCGCAGCGAGCCAGATCGCGTTGGTCGGGGTCCTGGTGCGCTTGTTCACCCGGTGCCAGGTTGCGGAGAAGGGCAGCGCGCCGTCGCGGGAGAAGGCGTAGATCATCCGCGAGTTCGCGGTGATCGAGGACATGCCGCAGAACAGCTGGGCGCCGATCGCGATCAGCAGCAGCAGCTTCCCGCCGGTCGCGCCGACCGCGTCGATGAAGATCTGGGCCGGCGGCACGCCGGTGGCCGAGTTCAGCTCGGCGCTGTAGTTCTGGATCGCGAACGTGATCCCGATCAGCAGGAGCCAGCCCGCGAACAGCGACACGATGATCGACATGACGATGCCCCGCGGCCCGCTGCGTGACGCGGTGTGAGTTTCCTCGGTCAGGTGCGCCGAGGCGTCGTAGCCGGTGAACGTGTACTGCGCGAGCAGCAAGCCGAGCAGCAGCACGTAGAAGGTGCTGTGCCAGCCGGTGCCGTTGTAGATGGAGGTGAACACGAACTTGGCCGACTGGTGATGGGCCGGCACGAACGCCAGCACGCTGACGATGATCAGCACGCCGAGCAGGTGCCACCAGACGCTGATGTCGTTGAGCAGCGCGACGAGCCGGATGCCGAACTGGTTCATCACCCCGTGCACGAGCAGCACGGCCGCGAAGATCAGGATCGTGACCCAGTGGTAGGTGGGCGTGCCGAACTGCAGGTTCAGCAGCGCGTTGATGAAGAACGCGCAGCCGAAGTCGATGCCGGCCGTGATCGCGACCTGGCCGATGAAGTTGAACCAGCCGGTGAACCAGGACCACGCGGGGCCGTTTCGCGGGGCCAGTTTGGCCGCCCAGTAGTAGAGGCCGCCCGCGGTCGGGAAGCTGGAGCAGACCTCGGCCATGGCCAGCCCCACGAACAGCGTCATGATGCCGACGATCGGCCAGCCCCAGACGATGATCGCGGGGCCGCCGGTGAGCATGCCGTACCCGTAGAGGGTCAGGCAGCCGGACAGGATCGAGATGATCGTGAACGAAACGGCGAAGTTGGAGAACCCCGACATCCGCCTGCGCAGCTCCTGGGCATAGCCGAGCTGGTGCAGGGTCTCCTCGTCACTGCTCAGCGGCGCGTGGGCCGCCTGCTCGTTGACCGACACTGCTGCTCCTCGGGTCGCGATCCGGGCCGGTCGCGTGACGTCGCCGCTGGCCAGCAGCCGGGTGTCAATGGTCTAATATCAGACCAATGATGGGCGGATCTGATCAGATGTACAAGACTTCAGGCCAGATTCGTCCGGGGTGCCCCGGGGCGCCCTGGCCCGCGGGTTCGGGGGGGATCCGCGTGCCTGCCCGGCCCCGTCATACAGTCGGACCAGTAGCTCCGCCCCCGGAAGCTAGCCCCGTTCCCCGGGAGCCCGATGGTGACTGCCGCAGGTGATCTCACTGGCGTGCTGCGGCCAGTGCGCGCGGGCAACGCCTTCGAGGAGACGGTGGAGCGGCTGCTGACCGTCATCAAGCTCGGCGTGGTCGGGCCCGGGGCGCGGTTCCCCGCCGAGCGCGAGCTGGCCGCCCAGCTCGGTATCAGCCGGCTGACCCTGCGGGAGGCCATCAGGGAGCTGCATGAGGCCGGTTACGTCGAGTCCCGCCGGGGGCGCTTCGGTGGCACCTTCGTCACCTATACGCCGCCCGCGCCTGATGCTGGCGAGCTCAGGCGGATGGCGATCCAGGACGGCGACAAGCTCACCGACGCGCTTACGTTCCGGCTCGCGGTCGAGACCGGGGCGGCCGAGCGGCTCGCCACGCTGCTGGCCCAGACACCGCCGGCTCCTCGCCCCAGGCGCCCGGCGCGCCCCCCGGCCTGCGGACCACCCGCCCCGCCCGGCGCTGACGACCCTCGTGACGTGCTGCTGACCAGGCTGGCTGAGGTTAACGCCGCCACTCCGCAGGATTACCGGCGGCTGGACACCCTGTTTCACCTGTCGATCGCCGAGCTGACCGGATCCAGCCTGCTCGCGACGGCCTGCGCGGATGCCCGGATGCGACTGAACGACCTGCTGAACGCCATTCCGGTGCTGCGCCGCAATATCGACCACACGGCGGGCCAGCACACCGCGATCGTGCTGGCGATCCTGGCCGGGGAGGCCGACGCGGCCAGGATCGCGGTGGCCGAGCACCTGGAGGGCACGGCCGCGCTGCTACGCGCCTTCCTGGCCTGAGCGCGGGACCGGCAGGCCGGCCTGGTTGCGGAAGAGCAGGTCGCCCGGGCAGGCCTAGGCAATCGCCTGGCCGGTCACGATGACGGCACCTCCAGCTGGCCCGGTGCCTGGCCCGGTGCCTGGGGATCCAGTGCCTGATGGCCCGGTGCTTCGGGGCCCGGTGCTTCAGGACCGAGTGCTTCGGGGACGAGTGCTTCGGGGCCAGGTACCTGAGGGCCCGGCGCCCGGCGGCGCTGCAGTGCCTGCCGGAGCAGCGAGATGGCCAGCGCCACCGCGACCGGGATCGGGAGCAGGTTAGCCAGGTTCATGCCGAGCATGTGCCTGGTCACGGCGGTGCCCTCGAAGAAGCCGGGCGGAATGAACGCCATGAAGGCGCACCCGGTCAGGCAGAGCACCAGCACCGCGCCCTCCCGGCGCCACGGCTTGCGGTGCTGACGGCGCAGGGCGGCGATCGCGATCCCGGCCATCACGATCCACAGCGGCACCAGGTACCACAGGCCGAGCCTGGATCCGATGGCACCTTCAAGCCGGCTGACCAGCGCCACCCGGTACTCGAGCGCGCCGGGCGGATGGCCGGCGCTGGGCGCGTAGCTGCCGAGGTAGGTGACCCGAACGTGCAGGGCCTGGGTGGCCTCGTACTGCGCAACGCTGATGATCCGGCTCGGATGGGTCAGCAGGAAGTGCGCGATGTTCGCGTCGGTGATCTTCGGTGCGTACTTGGCGTAGAGCGGATCCTGGCGGACCCCGCCGACCTTCGTCCAGTAGTTGGTGCCCGCGTACTTGGCCCAGCTGGCCGGCAGGCCGAGCGCGTGCAGGTCGGCGCGCACATTGTCGTGGCCGGTGACGATCCCGGCGAAGGTCATGTCCACCGCTTGCTCGCGATGCAACGCGGCGGCGAACGGGCTGGTGGCGATCCAGCTCACGTAGAAGCCGGCCGTCGTGGCCAGCACGGCGATGACCGCGGCCGCCGCCGCGGTGCGCAGCGTGAAGAACCTGCGCAGCCTCCTCCTGTCCTCCGGCCGCGCGCTGGCCAGCAGCATGGCCAGGAAGACCGGCAGCGCCATCGGCAGGTACTGCTCCTTGGACAAGATGGCGAGATAGCTGCCTGCGCCGGTGAGCAGCAGTCCGAATGCGGTGGCCGGCCAGCTCCGGCCCAGATAGACCAGGCCAGCGGCGATCAGCAGCAGCCCGGTCAGCGTGGCGCCTTCGCTGAGCGGGCTGACAAAGGCATCGAAGAACGCGGCGTCCGCCATGATCAGCCACAGGGCGGCGGCCAGCGCCAGCCTGGCCCACAGGTTCAGCCGCAGTCCCATGACCAGGCTCGCGATACCGAACGAGGCGACCGCGCTGGTCACCAGGCCCAGGGCGATCAGGTTGATCCGGCCTGGCAGGCCAAGCACCGGGGTCAGCCACTGCGCCCCGAGCAGCAGGATGTGCTGTGACGATGGGTAGAGGTGCTCGCGCGCGCAGCTCGCCGCGGAATGGAATCTGAAGAAGGCGTACTTGTCGAGTGGCGGATAGCCGCCGGTCACCGGCTGGACCCCGAACCCGCACATCAACCGGGCGCCATCGCCATCGTTGGCCATGCCGACCGGCACCGGAACCAGGAAGCGGAGCACGAACAGCCCGAACGAGACCACGAAGATGGACAGCCAGCCGACGGCCGGGCCGATCAGCTGGCTGGCCAGCGAGCCGGCTGGTCGCCCTGGTGGGCGGGGGGGACCTGCTGTGCCGAAGTGACCGGTGCCGGGCCGGCCGTTGCCTGCGGCCCGGCCCCCTCGGTACCGGTCAGCTCGGTACCGGCCCCCTCGGCGCCGGCCCGCTCACGCCCTCGCACCAGGTCCTCCCGCGAGTGTGTGCCGGTATCGTCACGACCGGCTGATTCAGGATGCTTCGTGGCTCTCGTGCCGAGTACACCATGGTCGGGCACGTGCGGCTGACGCAACTCCAGAGGTGACGATCCGGGGGCCGCCGGGCACAGTCCGGGGGGTCGATTGCGCGCACGGAAGTATTTACGGCACAATGATGTTGTGAAATACATGGGCCGACTCGACATGCCTTCGTGCGCCCCCGGACCCGGGGACGCACGGAGTGCTGCGCCAGCCCAGATTACCCAACCGCCGGGTACCCGAGCGCAGGCGCCGGTTTCGCAGGCCCAACCGGGCTCCGAACGGGGCACCAGGGCCAGGATCGCCCGGCTGATCCTGGAGAACGGGCCCGTCACGGCGGCAGGCTTGTCGGCCCGGCTGGGCCTGACTCCGGCGGCCGTCCGGCGCCACCTGGACAATCTCCAGGCCGAAGGCATGATCGAGATCCGGATCGCGAGGTCCTATGGCAACCGCGGCCGCGGTCGCCCAGCCCGGCTGTTCGCGATCACCGACGCGGGACGCAGTGCTTTCGAGCATGCCTATGACGATCTGGCCACCAGCGCGCTGCGGTTCCTGGCCGAGCGGGCCGGGCCGGGCGCGGTGGCGGAGTTCGCCCGCCGGCAGATCGCCGAACTGGAAGAGCGATACCGGCCGGCGGTGCAGGCCGCGCCCCCGGCGCAGCGCGTGAAGGCGCTGGCCGACGCGCTGTCCGCGGACGGCTATGCGGCATCGTCCAGCGGCGCCCCCGCCGCCGCCGGCGGCGAGCAACTGTGCCAGCATCACTGCCCGGTCGCGCATGTGGCCGCGCAGTTCCCACAGCTCTGCGAGGCGGAGACGGAAGCATTCGGCCGCCTGCTCGGCACGCCCGTGCAGCGTCTCGCGACGATTTCCAACGGTGACGGGATATGCACCACGCATGTCACGGCGCCGTCGCTTGTGCAACCACGCACTCATCAAACCGAGGCCGGAGGCATCTCCGCATGACGACAATCGCGCACCCCGAGCTTGAGGGGCTGGAGCGTTACAAGTTTGGCTGGGCCGACTCTGACGTGGCGGGCGCGGCCGCGCGCCGTGGCCTGTCCGAAGAGGTCGTCCGCGACATCTCGGCCAAGAAGAACGAGCCGGACTGGATGCTGGAGCTGCGGCTGAAGGGCCTGCAGCTGTTCCGGCGCAAGCCCATGCCGACCTGGGGATCCGACCTGTCCGGGATCGACTTCGAGCACATCAAGTATTTCGTGCGCTCGACCGAGAAGATGGCGGCGAGCTGGGACGAGCTCCCTGCCGACATCAAGAGCACCTACGACAAGCTCGGCATCCCCGAGGCGGAGAAGCAGCGCCTGATCGCCGGCGTCGCCGCCCAGTACGAGTCCGAGGTCGTCTACCACAAGATCAGGGAGGACCTCGAGGAAAAGGGCGTCATCTTCGAGGACACCGACACCGCGCTGCGCAACCATCCGGAGCTGTTCCAGGAGTACTTCGCCACGGTGATCCCGGTCGGCGACAACAAGTTCGCCGCGCTGAACACGGCGGTCTGGTCCGGCGGGTCGTTCATCTACGTGCCGAAGGGCGTGCACGTGGACATCCCGCTGCAGGCCTACTTCCGGATCAACACCGAGAACATGGGCCAGTTCGAGCGGACCCTGATCATCGTGGACGAGGGCGCCAGCGTCCACTACGTCGAGGGCTGCACCGCGCCGATCTACTCCTCGGACTCGCTGCACTCCGCGGTGGTCGAGATCATCGTCAAGAAGGACGCGCACTGCAGGTACACGACCATTCAGAACTGGTCGAACAACGTCTACAACCTGGTCACCAAGCGGGCCGTCGCCCAGGCCGGGGCGAGCATGGAGTGGGTCGACGGGAACATCGGCTCGAAGGTGACGATGAAGTACCCGGCGGTCTACCTGATGGGCGAGCACGCCAGGGGCGAGACGCTGTCGGTCGCGTTCGCCGGCACCGGCCAGCACCAGGACGCGGGCGCCAAGATGGTGCACTGCGCGCCGAACACCTCATCCCAGATCATCTCCAAGTCGGTGGCCAGGGCCGGCGGCCGGACCTCCTACCGCGGCCTGGTGCAGGTCCAGGAGGGCGCGGCGCACTCGAAGTCCACCGTGCGGTGTGACGCGCTGCTCGTGGACACGATCAGCCGCTCGGACACCTATCCGTACGTGGACGTCCGGGAAGACGACGTCGAGATGGGGCACGAGGCAACCGTTTCGAAGATCTCCGAAGACCAGCTCTTCTACCTGATGAGCCGGGGCATGACCGAGGACGAGGCGATGGCCACCATCGTCCGCGGCTTCGTCGAGCCCATCGCGCGCGAGCTGCCGATGGAATATGCCCTCGAGCTGAACCGGCTGATCGAGCTGCAGATGGAAGGAGCCGTCGGCTGATGTCGGTGCTACAGGGGGCGGCGGAATCCGCCGCCCCCGTTTCGCGGTTGCACGAGCGGCAGTCGTATGACCTCGCTGACTTTCCGGTGCCTAGCGGGCGCGAGGAGGACTGGCGGTTCACGCCGCTGCGCCGGCTTCGCGGACTGCACGGAGCCGAGGATCTCGCCCCGGGCAAGGTCGCGGTGACCGTCGATGCGGCCCCAGGCGTCGTCGCTGAGCTTGCGCAACGCGGTGACCCCCGAGTCGGCACCTCCTTTGTGCCCTCGGACCGGGTTAGTGCCCGGGCGCTGACCTCATTCGAGGAGGCGACCGTGGTGACGGTGCCGACTGAGCTTGAGAGCACGGTGCCCACGGTGATCTCGGTGCGCGGGGAGAGTGCTGACGGGGCGGCGTTCGGGCACATTCTGGTCGAGGTGCGGCCGCACGCTCAGGCGGTGGTCGTTATTGATCACCAGGGGAGCGCGACGTACGCGGATAACGTAGAGCTGGTGATCGGTGACGGAGCGTCGCTGGCGGTCGTGTCCGTGCAGGACTGGGCCGCGGACACCGTGCATCTGTCGCACCACCACATGCGGCTGGGACGGGACGCCAGGCTGACGCATACCGCGGTCACGCTGGGCGGCAGCGTGGTGCGGCTGGCACCCTCGGTGCGGTACGGCGGGCCGGGCGGTGACGCTGAGCTGCGCGGGCTCTACTTCGCCGATGCCGGCCAGCACCTGGAGCACCGGCTGTTCGTGGACCACGCCGAGCGCAACTGCCGGAGCCGGGTCAGCTACAAGGGCGCGCTGCAGGGCGAGGACGCCCATGCGGTATGGATCGGCGACGTGATCATCCGGGCCGAGGCGACCGGCACCGACACCTACGAGTACAACAGGAACCTGGTCCTGACCGACGGGACCAGGGTCGACTCGGTGCCGAACCTGGAGATCCTGACCGGCGAGGTCGTCGGCGCCGGGCACGCGAGCGCCAGCGGCCGCCTGGAGGACCTGCACCTGTTCTACCTGATGGCCAGGGGGATCCCGATCGACGAGGCCAGGCAGCTGGTGATCCGCGGGTTCTTCGGCGAGCTGATCGCCCAGCTTGAGGTGCCCGAGCTGCGGGACCGGATCAGCCGGTCCATCGACGCCGAGCTGGCCAGGACCCGGGCATGACCGCCGAACCGGGCTACCTGCGCGCTTGCGCGGTCGCGGACCTGCCTGACGACGGCGCGCTGGGCATTGAGCTGCAGGGCGTGCCGGTCGCGCTGGTCAGGACCGGTGGCGAGGTGTACGCGCTGCACGACGTGTGCTCGCACGAGGAAGTCCCGCTGTCCGAAGGCGACATCTACGACCACACGGTGGAGTGCTGGCTGCACGGCTCCTGCTTCGACCTGCGCACCGGCAAGCCCACCGGACCCCCGGCGACCAAGCCGGTCGCCACCTACCCCGTGAAAATCGACGGCGATGACGTCTATGTCGCCCTACCGAATATGACGCAGCCAGACCAGGAGAGATGATGGCCACCCTCGACATTCGTGACCTGCACGTCAGCGTGACCGAGGCGTCCGGCGCCAGCCGGGAGATCCTCCGCGGCGTCGACCTGACGGTCGCTGAAGGGCAGACGCACGCCATCATGGGACCGAACGGCTCCGGTAAATCGACGCTCGCCTACGCGATAGCCGGACACCCCAAGTACCAGGTGACCAGCGGCGCCGTCACCCTCGACGGCGAGGACGTGCTGGCCATGAGCGTGGACGCGCGGGCCAGGGCCGGGCTGTTCCTGGCCATGCAGTACCCGGTGGAGGTACCCGGCGTCTCGGTGTCCAACTTCCTGCGCACCGCGGTCACCGCGGTCCGCGGCGAGCCGCCCAAGCTGCGGATCTTCGTCAAGGAACTGCGCACCGCCATGGACAAGCTCTCGATCGACCCGGCCTTCGCCGAGCGGAACCTGAACGAGGGTTTCTCCGGCGGCGAGAAGAAGCGGCACGAGATCCTGCAGTTGCAGCTGCTGAACCCGAAGATCGCAATCCTGGACGAGACCGATTCCGGGCTGGACATCGACGCGCTGAAGGTGGTGTCCGAGGGGATCAACACCTTCCGTGAGGAACCCGGCCACGGGGTGCTGCTGATCACCCACTACACCCGGATCCTGCGGTACGTGCAGCCCGACTTCGTGCACGTGTTCGTGGGCGGCCGGATCGTCGCCCAGGGCGGCCCCGAGCTGGCCGACGAGCTGGAGGCCAGTGGCTACGAGAAGTTCGTGACCGCGGAGGCACTGGCATGACCCTGGACGTCGCCCGGATCCGCAAGGACTTCCCGATCCTGGAGCGGCAGGTCCGCGGCGGGCAGCCGCTGGTCTATCTGGACAGCGCCAACACCTCGCAGAAGCCGCGCCAGGTCATCGACACGCTGACCGAGTTCTACGAACGGCACAACGCCAACATCCACCGGGCCAGTCACCAGCTGGGCGAGGAGGCGACCGCTGCGTACGAGGGCGCGCGGATCAAGGTCGCGCAGTTCATCGGGGCCGGCGACGAGTCCGAGATCGTCTTCACTAAGAACGTCTCCGAGGCCATCAACCTGGTCGCCTACTCGCTGAGCAACGCGACCAGCGCGCCCGGCCCGGCGGAGCGGTTCCGGGTCGGTCCCGGTGACGAGATCGTCATCACCGAGATGGAGCATCACTCCAACATCGTTCCCTGGCAGCTGCTCTGCCAGCGCACCGGCGCGACACTGCGCTGGTTCGGCGTCACCGACCAGGGCAGGCTGGACACCTCGAACATCGGCGAGCTGATCAACGAGCGCACCAAGCTGGTCAGTCTCGTCCACCAGTCGAACGTGCTCGGCAGCATCAACCCGGTCCGCATGATCGCCGACCAGGCCCATGCGGCCGGCGCGCTGGTCCTGGTCGACGCCGCGCAGTCGGTGCCGCAGATGCCGGTCAGCGTGGCCGAGCTCGGCGCCGACTTCCTCGGCTTCACCGGTCACAAGGTGTGCGGGCCGACCGGAATCGGCGTGCTATGGGCGCGCCGGGAGCTGCTCGAGGCGATGCCGCCGTTCCTGGGCGGCGGCGAGATGATCGAGAGCGTCTGGATGGACCGCTCCACGTTTGCGGAGCCGCCGCACAAGTTCGAGGCGGGCACGATGCCGATCGCCCAGGCGGTCGGCCTGGGTGCCGCGCTCGACTACCTGAGCGACGTCGGGCTCGAGGCCATCCACGCGCACGAGCAGGAGCTGGTCAGCCAGGCTCTCAGCGCCCTGACCGCGATCGACGGGGTGAGCATCCTCGGGCCCGCCGAGCCGGTGGATCGCGGCGCCGCGGTCTCCTTCACCGTGGACGGCGTGCACCCGCACGACGTCAGCCAGGTGCTCGACGAGCTCGGCATCGCGGTGCGGGCCGGTCACCATTGCGCCTGGCCGCTGCACCGCCGGTATGGCGTCCAGGCCAGCACGCGAGCGTCGTTCTACTTCTACAACACCAGCGCGGAGGTGGATGCCCTGGCCGAAGGGATCCGGCACGCGCAACGGTTCTTCCGGGTCCGGTGAGATCGGTGCGGACCTGGGTAATGGCTAGGGAACACACCAGACCGGCCAGCTTGTTGAAGGCCAGTGCTGGAAGCACCGTGCTGGAAACACTGGTGCTGGAAGCACCGTGCTGGAAGCACCAGCTGGAAACACTGTGATGGAAGCAGCGTGATGGAACTCGAGTCGTTGTACCAGGAGATCATCCTGGACCACTATCGGCACCCGCAGCACAAAGGGCTGCGGGAGCCTTACGACGCCGAGGTGCACCACGTGAACCCGCTCTGCGGCGACGAGGTGACGCTCCGGGTCACGCTCAAAGACGCGGGCGGCGAGCCCGCCGTGGCGGACGTTTCCTACGACGCGCTGGGCTGCTCGATCAGCCAGGCCAGCGTCTCGGTGATGGCCGATGCCATCATCGGGAAGACCGTACGCGAGGCGATGGACGCCAGCGGGGCGTTCCTGGAGCTGATGAAGTCCCGCGGTGAGGTCTCGCCTGATGAGGACGTGCTCGGCGACGCGGTCGCGTTCGAGGGCGTCTCCAAGTACCCGGCGCGCATCAAGTGCGCGCTGCTGGGCTGGATGGCCTGGAAGGACGCGACCGCCCGGGCACTGGATGGACATGACTCAGGCGGCGGGACAGCCCCGGCCGCGGGCAGGGAGCAGCGATGACAGAGCACGCGACCGAAACGGCCGGCCAGTACGGTCCGGAGACCGGGCAGTACCGTCCGCAGACCGAGCCCGCCGGGCCAGCCGAGCCGACTGGGCAGTACGAACCGGCCGGGCAGTACGAGCCGGCCGGGCAGTACGGCCCGGGGACCGGGCCCGCCGAGCCAGCCGAGCCGGCCGGGCAGTCCGAAACGGCCGGGCAGTACAGCCCGCAGAGCGGGCCGATGGAACTCACCCAGGAAAACGAGGATGTCGTCGAGGCACTCCGGGACGTCGTCGACCCGGAACTCGGCATCAACGTGGTTGACCTCGGGCTGGTCTACGGGGTGACCGTCGGCCAGGACCGCATCGCCACCATCGACATGACGCTGACCAGCGCGGCCTGCCCGCTCACCGACGTGATCGAGGACCAGACCAGGGACGCGCTCGAAGGCCTGGTCAACGACTTCCGGATCAACTGGGTGTGGCTCCCGCCCTGGGGGCCCGACAAGATCACCGAGGACGGCCGCGAGCAGCTGCGCGCCCTTGGCTTCAACGTCTGAGCGACCCGTCTGAGCTGCCCGTCTGAACCACCCCCCAGGCGCCCCCTCCGGGGGAGGAGCGCCGCGCCATGCTCACGTAGCGTCAAGAACGGCACCGGTTACGGGGACCATCGCCGGCCGGCGCCCCAGTGCGTCCGAGGGGGCCGCTATGGCGCAGGTCACTGACCGCCGAGCCTGGCTCGGCCGCCGTCCGCTCCGCGACGAGGCCTGACCGTGCCGGACAAGGCGATCAGGTTGCAGCGCAGCGACCCGGCCGGGCCCGCGCGGCAGCGGCCGGTCATGCTCGCCATCGCGGGCGACAGCGCGGCCGGCAAGACGACGCTGACCCGGGGGATCGTCGCGGCGCTGGGCGCCGACCGGGCCACCGCCATCTGCGTCGACGACTACCACCGCTACGACCGGCAGGAGCGCAGCGACCTCCCGTTCACGGTGCTGCACCCGGACTGCAACTACGTCGAGATCATCGAGCAGCATCTGCAATTGCTCGCGCTCGGCAGGCCCATCCTGAAGCCCGTCTATGACCATTCCACCGGCCGCCTGGCCCGCCCGGTCCTGGTCGAGCCGCGTGACTTCGTGATCGTCGAGGGACTGCTGCCGCTGCACACCAAGCTGGCCCGGGCGTGCTTTGACATCACCGTCTACCTCGACCCGCCGGAGGAGATCCGGCGCAACTGGAAGCTGCAGCGCGACTGTGCCGACCGCGGCTACCGCCGCGAGCAGGTGCTGCGCGAACTTGACCGCCGGGAGCCTGACTCGGCCGCCTATATCAGGCCACAGCGGCAGTGGGCCGATATCTGTGTCGCCTTCGCGCCCATCGCCGGGCGCGGCGCTCCGGACGGCACGCCGCTGTCTGCTGAGATCCTGCTCCGCCCGACGGTCCAGCATCCGGACCTGTCCGGGGTGCTCACCGACGACGACCTGCGGACCTTGCACCTCAAGCTGATCAGGGACAGCGACCGCAGGCCGGTGGATGCGCTGCACGTGCACGGTTATGCGCCGCGCGAGGATTCCAGGATCGTGGCAAAGGCCATCTGGGAGCAGCTGTCCACGCACGCGCCGATGCCGGAGACGCTCGGCGTGCTGGCGGACGGCAGGCGCAGCGAGCCGCTCGCGATCGCTCAGCTGCTGCTGGTCTGGCATCTCTACGAAGCCCTGACCTGAAGCACCCGGCATGAGAGCACGACGGGCGTCCAGGCATCGTGGCGGGATGGCCGCGGACGGGTACCTTGCTGACATGAGCGCCCCGCCGCGTCAGCCGTTGCGCCTGGTGATCGTGGACGACCACCAGATGGTGCTCGACGGCCTGAAGGCGATGCTCCAGCCCTATCGCGAGCAGGTCGAGATCGTCGGCGAGTCCAGCGACGCCCGCGAGGTTATCGCGCTGGTGGCCGAGCAGAAGCCGGACGTGGTGCTGCTCGACGTGCGGTTGCGCGGGACCAGCGGCCTGGACCTGTGCCACCAGATCAGGTCTCGGGTGCCGGACTGCCGGGTTGTGTTTCTCACCGTCTACGACGACGAGCAGTACCTGTATCAGGCGCTGCGCGTGGGGGCCGCGGGCTACCTGCTGAAGCGCATCCGCGGCGGCGAGCTCGTCGATTACCTGCGCCGGATCAGCGAGGGCGAGGTCCTCATCGATCCGGCGCTGGCCGGCCGGGTGGCGCTGTCCGCGGCCAGGCTGCACAGCGGGGAGTTCTGGCCCGGCGCGCACCTCGGCCTTACCCAGCGGGAGAGCGAGGTGCTTTCGTTGCTGGTCGCCGGGCTGAGCAACCGGGCTATCGCCGCGAAGCTGGTGGTCAGCGAGGAAACCATCAAGACGCATTCCCGGGGGATCTACCGCAAGCTCGGCGTATCGGACCGCGCCGGGGCGGTCGCCGTAGCCCTGCGCGAGGGAATCTTCCATTGACCGGGCGCTGGCTTTCCGGAGCCGACGCCGAGCGCGAGGCGCAACTGCTGTCCCGGGTCATCGAGACCATCTCGGCCGGCCTCGACCTGGACCGGATTCTGCAGGGCGTGGCGAGCCTGGTGACCGAGACGACCCAGACCGACGTGTGCTTCGTGCACCTGCTGGACGAGCGGGGCCGCAAGCTTCAGTTGCGCGGCGCGACACCGCCGTTTGACGGCCTGGTCGGGAAGATCGAGCTGGTGGTCGGCGAGGGGGTGGCCGGCTGGGTGGCCGCGCACGGGGAACCAGCCGTGATCGTGGACGACAAGACCGGTGACCCCAGGTACAGGTACATCCCCGCGCTGCGCGGGGAGGAGTACACGTCCATGGTGTCGGTCCCGGTCGTGACCCCGATGGGCCACCTGGTGGGCGTCCTCAACGTGCACACCAAGCTGCGCCGCGAGTTCACCGCCGCCGACGTGGACCTGCTGAGATCGGTAGCGGGCCTGGTGGCCGGGGCCATCGAGAACGCGCGGCTGCACACCAGGCTCGCGGAACGGGAAGAAGCACTGGAACGGTTCGCCGAGCGGATGGTGGAGTGGCAGGAGCAGGAGGGCCGCCGGCTCGCCGGGGAGATTCACGACGGGATCAGCCAGCGGATCGTCAGCCTGTTCTTCCACCTGTCCGCCGCCGCCGACGCCATCCCTGGTTCGCCCGATATCGCCGCCGAGCAGGTGGCCCGGGCCCAGGAGCTGGCGGCCGCGGCGCTGGAGGAGACCCGGCTGGCCATCGCCGGGCTGCGTCCGCCGGTCCTTGACGACCTCGGCCTGGCGGCCAGCCTGGAGAGCCTCGGCCACTCCTTCCCGGCGCTGACCGTCGAAGTGCAGGCCGCCGAGTGCGGGCTGGCCGAGCATCTCGAAACGGCGGTGTACCGGACCGCCCAGGAAGCACTGCAGAACGCGGCCAAGCACGCTGATGCGCAATCGGTACGGATCCGCCTGTACCAGCAGAAAGACCGGGTTGTCCTGGAGGTCAGCGATGACGGAACCGGGTTCGACGTCGCGGCCGCCACACAGGGTGACGCCGCCGCAGCCGGACAGCGAACCGTGGCGGCCGCCACGCCGGGCCACCAGGCCGCCGTTCCCGACGGCCCGGCCTGGCCGGCGCCGACCGGATTCGGCCTGGCCGGGATGGCCGAGCGGGCGGAACTGCTCGGCGGTGCGCTGGAACTGATCAGCGCACCGGGCCGCGGGACGACAGTGCGCCTGGCCATCCCGTTCCATCCGGCGCCAGCCTGATCCAAGATCGTCGTTATCGGGTAGGACCAGTGCATGTGCACTGACCTGCGTCTGGTCCGTCTGACGGGCCTGCACGTCTCCGGGCGGACCATGGATTTCGCCGAAGAGCTTTCCTCCAGGGTCCAGGTCGTCCCCGCGGGCCTTGACTGGTCGGCGGCCGGGACCGGTGCCAGTGCCGGCCCGCTGCGCTGGACGAACACGCACGGCTACGTGGCGATGGACGCGCTGGGCATCGACTGGGTCGCCTGCGACGGGCTGAACGACGCGGGCCTGTCGATCGGCACGCTGTGGCTTCCCGAGACGGATCTGCCCCAGGTGCCGCCGGCCGGGGGCGCCAAGCCGGCCATCGATCTCGCGCATTTTGGCTCGTGGATCCTGGGCACCTGCGCCACCGTCCAGCAGGTCCGCGACGCCTTCGCGACGGTCCAGGTCTGGAACGCGCCGATCGGCAGGCTCTGGACCGGCGATTCGCCCAGGCCAGACGTGCTGGTCCGGCTGGCTGACTTCTCGTTCCCGTTGCATCTGGCGGTGCACGACGCCCACGGCGGGGACCTGGTGGTGGAGTTCCTGGGCGGCGCGGCGGTCTGTCACGACAACCCGGTCGGCGTGCTCACGAACTCGCCCACCTTCGGCTGGCACACCACCAACCTGCGGAACTTCATCAACCTGACCAGCGCCGAGGCCAAGCCGGCCAACCTGATGGGACTCGAAGTCGATCCGACCGGCAACGGGACGGGGCTGCTGGGCTTGCCGGGGGACGTGACTCCGCCGAGTCGCTATGTCAGGGCGACCATGCTGTCAGCCGTCTGCACGGCCCCGGCGGACCCGCGAGCCGCGGTGAACCAGGCCTTCCACGCCCTCGACCTGGTGCACGTGCCCCGTCAGGTGGCCGCGTCCGGCGACTACACCCAGTGGTATGTCGCTCGTGATCACGACAATCTCACCTACTTCGTGCGCAGTTATGATTCGTGGCAGACCGACGCTCATGACCTGCGTCAGCTGGGCGTCGGCGATGCCGCGACCAAGCGCCGATCGCTGCCGCTGCCTGGCGCCTAGGCACGGGCTGCCGGGCGCCTCGGCACGGGCTACCGGGCGGCTGGTCAGGGACCGCCGGGCGGCTCGCCGGATGTTCCAGGTCCGTTGTCGCCGAATACCCGGCTGGCCCGGACGTCCGCGGCACTGATCTCCATCAGGTCGTCCCTGGCGATCTGGCCGCCCGCCGTGACCAGCCGCCTGGCCTGGCGCAGCCGCATCCGGTCGATGGCGTTCCTGATGCTCCTGGCGTTGGAGAACCGCGGCTGCTGCATGCGCAGCGCGACGTATTCACGGAACGCGACCTGTGCGTCGGGGGAGAGCCGGTACTGCTCGCGTTCCAGCATGAGGTCGGCGATCTGGACCAGCTCGTCCAGCGAGAAGTCGGGAAAGTCGATGTTGTGGGCAATCCGCGAGGCCATGCCTGGATTGGACCGGAAGAACACGTCCATCCGGTCGGCATAGCCAGCCAGGATCACCACCAGGTCCTCGCGGTTGGCCTCCATGAACTGCAGCAGGATCTCGATGGCCTCCTGGCCGTAGTCGCGCTCGTTCTCCGGCCGGTACAGGTAGTAGGCCTCGTCAATCAGGAGCACGCCGCCCATGGCGCGCTTGAGCACTTCCTTCGTCTTGGGCGCGGTGTGGCCGACATACTGGCCGACCAGGTCGTCGCGGGTCACGCTGACCAGCTGGCCCTTGCGCAGGTAACCCAGCTCGCGCAGGAGCTTGCCCATGTGCATCGCGACGGTCGTCTTGCCGGTGCCGGGGCTCCCGGTAAAGCACATGTGCAGGCTGGGCCGCGATGAGGTCAGCCCGTACCGCTGCCGGAGCCTGTCGATGAGCAGCAGCGCGGCGATCTCCCTGACCCGGTCCTTGACCGGCGCCAGGCCGACGAACTCAGCGTCGAACTCATCGAGCATCTGGGTGATCCGCCGCGCCTGCTGTTCGGCGGCCAGCTCGACGCGGGCGTCCGCGGCCAGCGGCTCCAGGCCGTCTGGCCCCGCCGCCGCCTCGTCGGCGGCGCCCGGCAGGCCGGTTCCGGCCAGGCCGCCGGCGTCACCGGGGTCGCCGGCCCCGGGAGCGCCGGCCGCCGGTGAGCCGTCCTTCGTGCTGCCCGGCCTGGGCATCGCGAAGCCACGCGGGGCTGGCTCGGTCGGCGTGCTCATGCGCCGCCGGAACCGGATCCGTTGCTGGAGTAGCGCTCGCCCGCGGGCCGCTCGGTGGCGTAGGAATGCAGCGAGTAGCGGATCTGGCGGTCCGCGGCCTGCTGCCGGTCCAGCCGGAACCCGGGCTCGTTGGCCGGGCGGTTCACGATGAAGCTCAGCGCGCTCGTCTGCCGCCCGAGGCGCGCGTCGTAAGCCACCACCTTGACGTAGTGGTTGGGGTAGGCGGCCCGGCACGCGGTGACCTCATGCATGCCCGCCGACGCGTCAGCGATCTCGAACATCGGCAGGCCCCACATCTCCCAGATGCTGTTGCGCGGGTGCGGGTCGTCGGTGAACTCGACCGCGATCGCCCAGCCCTGGTCGATGGCGTACTGGATCTGCGCCGCGATCTCGTCGTCGGTGAAGTCGGGCAGGTACGAGAACGTGCCCTGGGTTATCCGCATGACTGCTCCTGGTGGTTAAGCGGACGGCGGGAAGGCCGGCGGCAGGTGGTATGGCAGGCGGCCGGGTCAGTTCGTCGGCGTGACGACGACATCTGGGGTGTCCGTGGACTCGTAGTTGAAGGTGATGTCGCCCCAGGTGTCCAGGGCCACCTGCAGCGGCTGGCAGTGCTTGGCCGCCTCGGCCAGGATCTGCTCGCCCTCGCGGACGAAGTCCCGGCCCTCATTGCGGGCCTTGATCATGGCCTCGGTAGCTACCCGGTTCGCGGTGGCGCCGGCCGCGATGCCCAGCGGGTGGCCGATCGTGCCGCCGCCGAACTGCAGGATCACGTCCTCGCCGAGGTAACCGAGCAGCTGGTGCATCTGCCCGGCGTGGATGCCGCCCGATGCGACCGGCATGGTCCCCGGCATCGATCCCCAGTCCTGGTCGAAGTAGATGCCCTGGGCGAGGTTGAGCGGGATGTGCGACTCACGCAGCGTGTCGTAGTAGCCGCGCACCATGGACGGGTCGCCTTCCAGCTTGCCGACCACGGTCCCGGCGTGGATGTGATCGACCCCGATCAGCCGGCACCACTTCGAGATCACCCGGAAGCTGACGCCGTGGGTCTTCTGGCGCGTGTAGGTGCCGTGACCGGCCCGGTGCAGGTGCAGGATGACGCCGTTGTTCCTGGCCCACCGCGCCATGGAATGCATCGCGGTGTAGCCGATCGTGAGGTCGATCATGACGATGATGCTGCCGAGTTCCTTGGCGAAATCGGCCCGCTCGTACATGTCCTCCATGGTCGCGGCGGTGACGTTGAGGTAGTGGCCCTTGACCTCGCCGGTCCGCTCCTCCGCCCGGTTGACGGCCTCCATCGTGAACAGGAAACGGTCACGCCAGCGCATGAATGGCTGGGAGTTGATGTTCTCGTCGTCCTTGGTGAAGTCAAGCCCGCCGCGCAGCGCCTCGTAGACGACCCGCCCGTAGTTGCGCGCCGACAAGCCGAGCTTGGGCTTGGTGGTGGCGCCCAGCAGCGGCCTGCCGTACTTGTTCAGGTACTCGCGCTCCATGACGATGCCGTGCGGCGGGCCCTGGAATGTCTTCACGTAGGTCAGCGGGATCCGCATGTCCTCCAGGCGCAGCGCGCGCAGCGCCTTGAAGCCGAAGACGTTGCCGATGATGGACGAGGTCAGGTTCGGGATCGAGCCTTCCTCGAACAGGTCGATGTCGTAGGCGATGTAGGCGATGTACTCGCCCTCACGGCCGGGGACCGGATCCACCCGGTAGCACTTGGCCTGGTAGTGCTCGTAGGCGGTCAGCCGGTCGGTCCAGACCACCGTCCAGGTGGCGGTCGAGGACTCGCCAGCCACGGCCGCGCCCGCCTCCTCAGGCGGCACGCCAGGCTGCGGCGAGATCCTGAACGCCGCCAGTACGTCGGTGTCCTTGGGCACATAGTCGGGCTCGTAGTAGCCCATCTGCGCGTATGGGATGACGCCGGCGCTCCAGCGATCCTGCCCTGCCGCCATGGTTCCTCCGTTAAGTCGCTCCTAACGTCCACGATGCCAGTCGAGCCTTCGACTGTCTATTGAGAGTTCCGCGACCACTGTCAAGCTCTGACTTAAGAGAGATGTCATCACTCAGCGGGATCGGGACGGTGAAAGCCGCCTTCGCCCAGCATGTGGGCGACCAGTCGGCCCGCAGCGGCGGGCAGGTCGCCTGGATGCGCGACCAGGTACCAGTCCCGGTGCAGCGGCGTGCCAGGAACGGCCAGCTCAGCGAGCCGCCCGGCCGCGAGCTCGGCGGCCGCGGCGTCCCGCGACACCAGGGTGACGCCCAGGCCGACGCTGGCCGACTCGCGGATCGCGCCGTTGGAGCCGACCGTCAGGGTCAGCGGCGCCAGGCCGAGGCCGGCCAGCAGCGCCTCGGTGGTAGCCCGCGTTCCGGAGCCCTGCTCGCGCAGCAGCCAGGTCTGGCGGGCCAGCCAGGGCAGCAGGTCGGCGCCCGCGGCGGCTGCGGCGAGCTCAGGCGAGGAGACCACCACGAGCTGATGCGCGCGCACCGCGTGCACCTGGACGGCCCAGCCTGGCTCCGGGCGCCCGCCCAGCAGCAGGTCGACCTGATGGTGATCAAGCAGGGCGCCGACCCGCTCCCGGTTGCCCGCCTCGAGCAGGACGCCGATGTCCGGATGCAGCCGCCGGAAGCCGCGCAGCAGCCCGGGGATTATCTGCTCCGCCGCGGTCGTCACCGCCGCGATGCGAAGCTCGCCGCGGTCCGGGTCGGCCGCGCTGGCCGCGGCCCGGTGCGCCTCATCCAGCAGGCCGAGGATCCGGCGCACGTACCGCGCGTACTCCTGGCCGGCCTTGGTCAGCTGCAGGCCCCGCCCCTCCGGGCGCAGCAACTGCAGGCCGAGTGACTTCTGCAGCGCACCGAGCGACGCCGACACTGCCGCCTGGGTCACCACGAGTTCGTCCGCCGCGGCCCGGACCGATCCGCTCTCCGCAACGGCGAGGAAGGTTCGCAGCTGGTTCAGGGTCATGACGGACGGCTCCAGCTAGTCCCAATTGATAAGAGTTAAGTAGCTTACTACGAATAACCCATAAGCCAGGCCTAGATGATTGTCCCGTCAGCCGGCCGATCCGGGGCCGCGCCTGGGCGTGGCCCCTCGTGGCCCGGGCGCGCCGGGCCGCCTGCCGGTTCCAATAGCGTCGATGGCGCATAGCCGCGGAAACAGCAGCAGTGATGTGCCGTTGCTGTTGTTCGGGAACAGCAGTGATGTGCCGTTGCTGTTGTTCGGGAACAGCAGCAATGTGCCGCTGCTGCGGTAGCGAGCCCCTTCGGTGCGGTGTTGGGCGTGCGCGCGGCACCGGCTACGGTGCGCAGCCGCCCGGGTCAGGCGCGGGAGTAGAACGGGGTGGCGCTGGCGGCTACCCATCGGTCGACGGTGTCGGGCTCGCCTTCGCCGGGGAACGTCACGTCGATCGGACAGAATGGCTGGCCCGCCGCCGCCGACGCGGCCCGCTCCACCACGTCCAGCACGGCCCGCTGGGCGGCCTGGTCGCCAGGGTCGTCCAGCGCGACCGAGATGACCAGGCCGGCCCCGCCGAATATGACCGACAGCCAGGCGGTGGCCGCCTCCCGGGCGGCGCGGACCTGGCCGAGCCCGAAGCGAATGGCGGCCAGCAGTTCACCGGGCTCGGCCGGCGGCGGTCCGACGCTGATCCCCTCGGCGACGTCCACGGCGCGCGCGGCGGCGAGATACGCCACGCCGTCGGGGTAGACGGGCACGCTTTCCTGGCCACCCGGGTTGACCGCGATGCCCAAGGCCGGTGGCAGCAGCCTGGCCAGCGCGGCGGCCGGCACGACCACGTGCGGGACCATCGCGGACGGCTGCACCGCGGACGGCTGCACCGCGGACGGCTGCACCGCGGACGGCTGCACCGCGGGAGACTGCACCGTTGGCCGGGCCGACCGCAGCAGCCGCTCTGCCGATGTGTAGGCGGGCACGAATTCGCTGCCCAGGTAGATGAGCGTCGGCAGGTTGACCGCCGAGCCGTCGGTCACGGGACGGCCATCGTCGGCGAGCGGCAACCAGAGCCTGCCCAGGCTGAGTGCTTCCAGGAGATCGCTGACCTGGCCCGCGTCCTTGGTCGCGGCCGCGAAAGCACGCTCGACTGCCGCGTCGGCGGCGACTTCACGCCACGGCATGACAGTCTTGTCGTCCATGGCCATCGTCATGCGGCTTCCCTGGCCGTCCCGGCCGCGCCTGGCCGGGCCAATCCGGTAGCCCGCGGACGGCTGGCGCGGTGCTGGCACGAACCCTGGATTCACGTGACGGATAGTAAGCGACTAGAGGCGGTACGTAGTGGCGAACAGCACAGGTGATGGCGCGCGCTGGCTCGATGTCGCTCCGGAGCGCTTGGCCGGGTGGCTGGAATCGTTCGGCAAGCAGCACGGCGAGGCAGTTGCGGAGCCCAGACGATCAGCTGATGCGCCTGGAGTGTCCGTGGTCGCGTTCCGCGCCGCCGACGGGTCGGTGGCGGAGTGCCATGTACCGTTCCCGCCGTTGCCTGACGGCCAGGGTGAGCCAGGCGCGGCGCAGATCGCCGCCCATGCGAGCGCCGATCGCACCATCGGCGTGCTGCTGGTGCGGCTGGGCGGTTACGCGGCCGGGGTGTTCACCGGCGAGCAGCCCAGACTCATTGCATCGAAGGTCGGCTCGCGGCTGGTTCACGGCCGGAGCGCGGCAGGCGGAACGTCGCAGCAGCGCTTCGCGCGGCGCCGGGAAAAGCAGGCCAGCGAGGCGCTGGGCGCGGCGGCGGATACGGCCGCCGCGGTCTTCACGTCTTACGCGGGCCGGCTGGACGCGGTCGTACTCGGCGGGGACCGGCGCACGATCGCGGGGCTGCGGGACGACCCGCGGCTGAAGCCTTACTTCGACCTGGCCGTCGAGCGGTTCCTCACGGTCCCGGACCCGAGGCTCGTCGTGCTGCGCGGCGCGCCCAGGCTGTTCCGTGCGGTACGCATCCGGCTGACCGAGCCGGCCGCCTGATTATCGTTCGCAGCGCCGCTGAGCGCTCAGGTAAACTTGGCGGCATGCAACCGCTCTTGTCGTGACGGATCCGCCCGGTACGGGGCTGGCCTGAGCGATCGGATATCCCTTTTATCCCGTTACGGAGCGGTTTTCTCATGATCTCGGTGCACAACCTTGAGTTGCGTGCGGGCGCGCGGCTGTTGCTCGGCGATACCTCATTCCAGGTGGCGGCGGGCGACAAGATCGGCCTGGTGGGCCGGAACGGGGCCGGCAAGACCACCCTGGCGCGGGTGCTCGCCGCGGAAGGCACCCCAGCCGCTGGTGACGTCCGGAATAACGGCTCCGTCGGCTACCTGCCCCAGGACACCCGGGTCGGCGATCTCGACGCGCTGGCCATGGACCGGGTGCTGTCCGCGCGCGGCCTGGACGCGCTGATGGCCGGCATGCGGGAGGCCGAGGTCCAGATGGCCGACGCCAACCCGGCCCGGCGGGACGCCGCCGTGCGCAGGTACGGCCAGTTGGAGGAACGGCTGACCGTGCTGGGCGGGTACGCCGCCGAGGCCGAGGCCGCGTCGCTGGCGGCCAGCCTCGGCCTGCCCCCGCAGGCGATCAGGCAGCCGCTGCGCACCCTGTCTGGTGGCCAGCGCCGGCGAGTGGAGCTGGCCAGGATCCTGTTCGGCGGGTCGCAGACGCTGCTGCTCGACGAGCCGACCAACCACCTCGACGCGGATTCGGTTTCGTGGCTGCGCGACCACCTGCGGGCCTTCCGCGGCGGGCTCGTGGTGATCAGCCACGATACGGCGCTGCTCGAGGCCGTGGTCAACAAGGTGTTCCACCTGGACGCCGACCGCGCCACCTTGGACATCTACAACCTGGGCTGGAAGGCCTACCTGGAGCAGCGCGAGACTGACGCGCGGCGGCGCAGGCGGGAGCGGGTCAACGCGGAGCGCCAGGCGACGGCACTGCAGTCACAGGCGGACAAGATGCGGGCCAAGGCCACCAAGGCCAGGGCCGCGCAGGGCATGCAGCGCCGTGCCGAACGGCTGCTGGCCGGGGTCAGCGCCGACCGGGCACCGGACCGGGTGGCCAGGCTGCGCTTTCCCGAGCCCGTGCACTGCGGCCGGACCCCGCTGACCGCCACCGGGCTGAGTAAGTCCTACGGCTCGCTCGAGGTGTTCACCGACGTGGACGTGGCGGTTGACCGGGGGAGCCGGGTGGTGGTGCTCGGGCTGAACGGCGCGGGCAAGACCACCCTGCTGCGGCTGCTGTCCGGGCTCGAGGAGCCGGATACCGGCGAGGTGCGGCCCGGGCACGGCCTGCGGATCGGCTACTACGCGCAGGAACACGAGACGCTCGACGTGACCAGGACGGTGCTGGAGAACATGCGCTCGGCCGCGCCCGACCTCACCGAGTCGGAGCAGCGCCGCATCCTCGGCTCGTTCCTGTTCTCCGGCGATGACGCGGCGAAGCCGACGGGCGTGCTGTCAGGCGGCGAGAAGACCAGGCTGGCCCTCGCGCTGCTGGTCGTCTCCGGGGCCAACGTGCTGCTGCTCGACGAGCCGACCAACAACCTCGATCCGGGCAGCCGGGCCGAGATCCTGTCCGCGCTCCGCCGGTTCGCCGGTGCCATCGTTCTGGTCACCCACGACGAGGGCGCGGTCGATGCGCTGCAGCCGGAACGGGTCGTGTTGTTGCCTGACGGCGTCGAGGACGCCTGGAGCGATGACCTCGGCGATCTCGTGGCGCTGGCCTGATCCGCTAGCCAAGGCGGCAAAATCAGTAGATCTTTTACGGTCGTGTGGGTAGCCGATCACGATCTGATGCGTGATCATGGCGGAGAACGGTAACGCAGCGGTCACTTCAGCTCACCAGGAGGTACGCGTGGCCGAGACCCTCAAGAAAGGCACCCGAGTGACCGGTGCCGACCGCACCAAGCTGGCGTCGGATCTGAAGAAGCGATACAACTCCGGCGAGAGCATCCGCTCACTGGCCGCCTCGACCGGCAGGTCGTACGGCTTCATCCACCGGATCCTGACCGAGACCGGGGTGTCGCTGCGCGGCCGCGGGGGCGCCACCCGCGGCAAGGGCAAGGCGTAGGCGCAACGCACGCCGGCTGGCCCGTTCGGTCACCGGCCGGGCCGGCTGGCTGTCAACGGCAGCAGGCCATGAACAGCGGGAGGACAGCGTGACCGCGAACCCTGCTGAGCTGACCGCGGCTGGGCTGCGCCTCGATATTGACGACGCGGTCGCGACCGTGACCCTGAACAGGCCCGAACGCCGCAACGCGATGACCCCGGCGCTGTGGAACGGGCTGGCCGTGATCGGCAAACGGCTGCCGCCCGCCGTCCGGGTGGTGCTGGTGCGCGGCGCGGGGCCGTCCTTCTGCGCCGGGATTGACCTGCGCATGTTCACTCCCGAGGGAGTCCCGGGGGAGGACCCGCCGCTGATCGCGGCGGACCCGGGATTCGAGGACCAGGTCGCGGCGTGGCAGGAGGGATTCACCTGGCTGCGTGATCCGGACATCGTCTCGGTGGCCGCGGTGCACGGTCACGCCATCGGCGCCGGCTTCCAGCTGGCGCTGGCCTGCGACCTGCGCATCCTGGCCGACGACGCGAGTCTGTGCATGAAGGAGCCGGCGCTCGGATTGGTGCCTGACCTGACCGGGACAAAGCCGCTGGTCGACATCGTCGGCCTGCCCCGGGCCATCGAGCTCTGCCTGACCGCGCGGACCGTTTCCGCCGCTGAAGCCAGCGAGCTGCGCCTGGCCGAGCTGGTGGTGCCCGCCGCCGACCTGGACCATGCCGTGGCGGACCTGACCGCCGCGCTGCTCGCGACGGACGCCACCGCCGCGCGCGCAACCAAGCGGCTGCTCGTCCAGGCGAGCGGCCGCACGCTGGCCGAGCAGGCCGCCGCCGAGCGGCACGCCCAGGCGGCCCTGCTGCGAGCGCGCCTCGCGCCCTAGCACCGGGCTTGATCTAGCACCGTGCTTGATCTAGAACCGTGCCTGATCTAGCACTGTGCCTGATCTAGAACCGTGCCTGGCACCCAGCACTGTGCCAGCCGGGCCTGCCGGCCGCCATTTCGCCGTGAGCTGACAGCGGAAGCAAGGCGTCCACCTGGAGGTTGCCCAGGTCATGAATCCGGCTGCCTGGCACACGATGCGCTCGTACACGCGGGACAGTTCGGTGACGCATCAGCGGCTGAAACCGGGGACCGTACGCAGGATCGCCTCCTACGCCCGGCCTTACCGGGGCGAACTCGTCTTGTTCCTGATTGCCACCTCGATCGATGCGGTGATCATCGTGGCGGTCCCGCTGCTGCTGCGGGCGCTGATCGACAACGGGATCGAGCGCAAGGACACCGAGGTCGTGCTGGCCATCGCGGCGGTGGTAGCGGCGATCGCGCTGCTCGACGCCGTGCTATCGGTAGTGCAGCGCTGGTACTCGGCCCGGATTGGCGAGGGCCTGATCTATGACCTGCGCACGCAGGTATTCCGGCACGTGCAGCAGCAGCCGATCGCGTTCTTCACCAGGGCGCAGACTGGTTCCCTGGTCAGCCGGCTGAACAGTGATGTCATCGGCGCCCAGCAGGCGCTCACCTCGACGCTTTCCGGGGTGGTCTCCAACTTCCTTTCGCTGGTGCTGGTGCTCGCCGCGATGTTCTACCTGTCCTGGGTCGTCACCTTGTGCGCGCTGGTGCTGCTGCCGGTCTTTGTCATTCCGGCGCGGCTGCTCGGCCGCAGGATGCAGCGGCTGACCAGGGAGTCGATGCAGCTCGACGCCCAGATGGGCTCCACGATGACCGAGCGCTTCAATGTGGCGGGCGCGATGCTGGTGAAGCTGTTCGGCCGGCCGCGGGAGGAGGCGGACGTCTTTTCCGGGCGGGCCGCGCGGGTCCGGGACATCGGGGTGGTCACCGCGATGTACGGCCAGGTGTTCTTCATCGCGCTGACCCTGCTGGCGTCGATGGCGACCGCGCTGGTCTACGGGCTGGGCGGCAGCCTGGTCATCAGCGGGGTGTTCCAGCTGGGCACCCTGGTCGCGCTGGCCAGCCTGCTCAGCCGGATGTACGGGCCGATCACCGCGCTCTCGAACGTCCAGGTCGACGTGATGACCGCGCTGGTCAGCTTCGACCGGGTCTTCGAGGTACTTGACCTCAAGCCGCTCATCGAGGACCGCCCGGGCGCGACGCCGCTGCGGCTGCCCGCGCTGAGCACCGCCGCGGCCCCGGCGCAGGGCGTGGCGCCGGATATCGACTTCGACCATGTGACGTTCCGCTACCCGCTGGCCTCCGAGGTCTCGCTGGCCTCGCTGGAATCGATCGCGCTGCCGGCGCCGGAGCGTTCCGATGCCGGCCAGGATGTGCTGCGGGACGTGACGTTCCACGCGCCGGGCGGGAAGCTCACCGCCCTAGTCGGGCCGTCGGGGGCGGGCAAGACCACCATCACCGCCCTGGTGGCGCGACTGTATGACCCGGCCGAGGGCACCGTCCGCATCGGCGGCACGGACATCAGGGACGTTACCCAGGAGTCGCTGCACAGCGCGGTGGGCGTGGTCACCCAGGATGCGCACATGTTCCACGACACGATCCGGGCCAACCTGGCCTATGCTCGCCCGGGCGCCGCCGAGCAGGACCTGATCACGGCGTGCGAGGCGGCCCAGATCTGGGATCTGATCTCCGTGCTGCCCGACGGCCTGGACACGGTGGTGGGCGATCGCGGCTACCGCCTCTCGGGCGGGGAGAAGCAGCGGATAGCACTGGCCAGGCTGCTGCTGAAGGCGCCGTCGGTGGTGGTGCTTGATGAGGCGACCGCGCACCTGGACTCCGAGTCCGAGGCCGCCGTGCAGCAGGCCCTGAAGCGTGCGCTGGCCGGCCGGACCTCGCTGGTGATAGCGCACCGGCTGTCGACGATCCGTGAGGCCGACCAGATCCTCGTGATCGACGCCGGGCAGGTCCGCGAGCGCGGCGGGCACGAGGAACTGCTGGCCGCGGGCGGCCTGTACGCCGAGCTCTACCACACGCAGTTCGCCCGCCAGGAGCCTGCCCGCACCTGATTCCGGGCGCCCGGTCAGTCGCCGTAACCCACCCGGCGCAGGTCGTTGCCCGCCACCTGCTCGACATCGGCCAGCTGCTGCGCGCTGAGCGCTCGCTGCCAGCTCCCTGGCGTGGCCTCAGGCGGCTGGCCGGCCAGCCCGCGCCCCCGATCGCGGACCGCGACCGGGCGGACGCCGGCTCCGACGAATCCGGAGATGGCGGCGGCCGTCGCCGCGGGCTGCCGGATGACCTGCTCGTACCTGAGGGTGGTGAGCTGCTCGGCGGCCAGCCTGCTGCGCAGCCTGGCCATCGTGCGCACCGAGCCGCGCCAGCGCATGGCGCACTTGCCCGCCAGTGACAGGCCGGGCCAGGCGGCCAGGTCGGCCGCGGTCTCGACGCCGAAGAACGGGTGCGGGAACTCGCTGTCCAGCTTGGCTACGCCGGGCTTGAACCAGGCCGTCACCTCGCTGTCGGCGAGCATCGCGGCGACCACGTCCCGGCCGTCGCGCACGATCTGCACCAGCCGGGCGTCGGTGAACGCGTCGACCAGGGCCTCGGCGCAGTACATCAGGTCGGGGGTGGCATCCCCGTACCTGGCGACGTCCCGCTCGGTCATGCAGGTGCCCGCCCCGTTCACGCTGCCCGCCTCCCGGCAGGCCGCCGAGCAGTTCAGGCAGGCGTGCGGAGTCACCTGCCAGGCCTGCGCGAATGCGTCCCGCAGTACGGTCGCCGCCGCCTCGCCCCGGCCGCGGTGGATCGACGGGCTCTGCGCGAACGCGTGGACCACGCCCAGGACACTGCCCTGTCCCATCGTGACGTGGAATCCAGGGGACCGTTTCAGGGCACGGGCCAGCAGGTCCGCTCCCGAATGCGGGGCGCCGATGATGAAGACCGGCTCACGGACCTTACGGCCGTTGACGACCAGGATGTGCGGGCGGGCTGCCATGACTAGCGATAAGTGTGGCATTACCGGCGGCCCTGCCGGTCACGACCCGGCGAGCTTGGCCTGCGGCGCGGTGTGCCGCGACGGACGGCGGCTGGCGTAGGCGTGGTGGCTGTCGAGGTTCAGCGCGGTCTGGATCAGCGGCATGTGGCTGAACGCCTGGGGCGTGTTGCCGACCTGCCGGCCGGCCCTGGGGTCGTACTCCTCGCTCAGCAGGCCGAGATCGTTGCGCAGCGCCAGCAGCCGGTCGAAGAGCTCCTCCGCCTGGTCGGAGTGGCCGATGATCTGCAGCGCGTTGGCCAGCCAGAAGCTGCAGGCCAGGAAGGCGCCCTCACCGCCGGGCAGGCCGTCGACATTGGCCTGGCTGGCGGCCCCGGAGGCGGGCTGGGTGTACCTGAGCACCAGGCCATCCCGGACCAGTTCGCGCTGGATGGTCTCGACCGTCGAGATCACCCGCGGGTCCTCCGCGGGCAGGAAACCCACCTCGGGAATCAGTAGCACCGCCGCGTCAAGCTCGGAGCTCCCGTAGTACTGAGTGAAGGTGCCGCGTTTCGCGTCGTAGCCCTTCTCGCACACCTCGGCATGAATCTGGTCCCGGGCGGCGCGCCACTGCTGGACGCGCCCGGGCAGTCCCAGGTCGGCCATCCGGATCGCACGGTCGAAGGCGACCCAGGCCATCACCTTGGAGTGCACGAAATGCCGCCGCGGGCCGCGTACCTCCCAGATTCCCTCGTCCGGCTCGCTCCAGTTCTTCTCCAGGAAGCCGAGCAGGGCGCGGAGCAGCGCCCAGGTGTGGCGGTCGAAGCTCAGCCCGGCCTCCCTGCCGAGCGTGATCGCGTCAACCACCTCGCCGTAGACGTCGAGCTGCCGCTGGTTGACGGCCGCGTTGCCGATTCGCACCGGCGCCGAGCCCTCGTAGCCTGGCAGCCAGTCAGCCTCCCATTCGGCCAGCCTGCGCTCGCCCCCCACGCCGTACATGATCTGCACGTCTTTGGGGTCGCCGGCGATGGCGCGGCCGAGCCATTCCCGCCAGGCCGCCGCCTCATCCAGGTAGCCGGTCCGCAGCAGCGCCTCCAGGGTGATCGTCGCGTCGCGGAGCCAGCAATAGCGGTAGTCCCAGTTCCGCACGCCGCCGATGTCCTCGGGTAGCGACGTCGTGGCGGCGGCGACGATCCCGCCGGTCGGCTGGTAGGTGAGGGCCTTGAGCGTGATCAGCGAGCGGATCACCGCCTCGCGGTAGCGTCCTGAGTAGGTGCACCGGCTGGCCCAGTCGGTCCAGAACACCCGGGTGTCCTCGAGCGCAGCCTCGACGTCGACCTCGGGTGGTGCGCCGGCGTGGGAGGGCACCCAGCTCAGCGCGAATGGCACCCGGTCGCCTTCCCGGACCACGAAGCTGGCCCGATGGGCCATGTCCTGGCCGGTCAGCCTGATGGGCGTGCGCAGCCAGACCGAGTCCGGGCCGGCCACCCCTACGACGGCGCCGTCGACCTTGCGCATCCACGGCACGACCAGCCCGTAGCCGAACCGCAGCCGCAGCACGCACTCCATCTCGACAGCGCCGGTCACGCCCTCGACGATGCGCACCAGGACCGGCGCGTCGCCGTAGAGCGGCGGCATGAAGTCGATGACCCGGACGACCCCGCCGACGGTGCGCCACTGCGTCTCCAGGATCAGGGTGTCGCCCTGGTAGCGCCTGGTCACCTCGCCGAGCTGGGTGCCGGGGACTTGCGAGGAGGTCGGCGCGATCAGCCAGTGGCCGTGCCGCTCGTCGCCCAGCAGCGCGGCGAAGCAGGCCGGGGAGTCAAACCGAGGCGCGCACAGCCAGTCGGCCGAGCCATCCCGGCCGATCAGGGCGGCCGAGCGCAGTCCGCTCACGATGGCGTAGTCCTCGATACGTCCGGCCATAGTGCCCTCCAGATCGCGGCGGCCCGGGGACGTGCGGACCTGCCTGATTAGTGCCGGGCCGCGTTGACGCTACCAGTCACCGTGGCACGTTTCGCCAGCCTAGGCCCCGATGTCGCGGATCGGGGCCATGATCAAGTCGCCCTGGTGCCGGCCGGCGCCTGGCGCCTGCTATCCCGCCGCCGGCGGACCAGGCGGCGGACGTAAGCTAACACTCGTGCCAGCACGTCAGTTCGGTGACTTCGCCCGGCCGGCCAGGCGGCCGGGGCGGGTGCGGCTGGCCTGGGTATGGCCGGCGGCCGCGCTGGCGCTGGTCACTGCCACCAGCGGCTGCGCCAAGTTCGATGCCGCGCTCGGCCAGCAGTGGGCGGTGGTGCACTTCAACTCGAACACCTCAGTGGCCACTCTGCTCACGGTCCGGGCCGCCTGTTCGCATGTGCCCAATGTCAGCCCCGAAGCGCTCCCGAAATCCCGTAATCCGGGCGACATGATCTACTCGGTCCGCTATAGCACCGACCATGCCACCGACGCTGACCTGGCCAAACTGCAGGAATGCCTGCAGCGGTTCCCCGCCGTTGCTGGCATTGATTTCGAGGATTCGGGCGACTCCGGCTGATCGCTGCCGCGACCGGCTGGGTATACCTACCAAGTCTTGAGGTAAAGTAGCTGAAACTAAATCCTATAAACTCCATCGGAAAAGGGCACACTTCATGCGACGGATGCTGCTCGCGGCAGGCGTAACTGCCGCCACCCTGCTAGCCGCCGGTTGTGGTTCGTCAGGATCCTCGGGGTCGTCGGCCAGCGCCGCGGACCCGGCCAGCCCGGTCACCCTCCGGCTGGGGTTCCTGGCCAACATCACCCATGCGTCCGCCCTGGTCGGCATTAAAGAGGGGTTCTTTCAGAAAGACCTCGGCAACGGCGTGACCCTCAAGCTGACGCCGTTCAGCAGCGGGACCCAGGAAGGGACCGCGCTGCTGGCCGGCCAGCTGGACGCGGCCTACGTCGGCCCCAACCCGGCCATCAAGGCCTGGCAGACCTCGGGCGGCAAGCTCATCAAGATCATCTCCGGTGCCGCGTCGGGTGGCGCCGCGCTGGTGGTCAAGCCCGGAATCACCAGCGCCGCGCAGCTCAAGGGCCAGTCCCTGGCCACGCCGTCGCTCGGCAACACCCAGGACGTGGCGCTGCGCTACTGGCTGAAGCAGCATGGCCTGCCCACCACGACCGCGGGCGGCGGCGCGCTCGCCATCAAGCCGATCGCCCCGAACTCGGCGGCCGTCCTGGCCTTCCAGTCCAAGCAGATCGCGGGCGGCTGGGAGCCGGCCCCCTACGACACCGAGATGGAGCAGGACGGCGGGCACGTGCTGGTCAACGAGGCCAGCCTCTGGCCGAACGGCCAGTTCGTCACCACCAACCTGGTCGTGACGCAGTCCTTCCTGGCCGCGCACCCCAGCGTGGTCAACGGACTGCTCAAGGGCCAGATTCAGGCCAATGACTTCATCAACAACAACAAGTCCGCCGCCGAGCAGGCCGCCAACACCGAGCTGGCCGCGGTGAACTCGGGCAAGAACCTGAAGCCGAGCGTCATTTCCGCGGCCTTCGCGCAGATCACCTTCACCAACAACCCGATCGCCTCGTCACTGGCCACCGATGCGCAGCACGCCGTCGCGGTCGGCCTGCTCAAGCCGGTGAGCAACCTGGCCGGGCTCTACGATCTCGGCCCGCTGAACAAGCTGCTCCAGGCGGCGGGTGAGCCGCAGGTCAGCTCGTGAGCTTGACTGACCGGCGCGCCTGGCCCCCGGACCGAGGTCCGGGGGCGGGCCTGCCCGCGACCCGCACCGCCGATCGGGGCCAGGCCGACGGCCGGGCCGCGATAAGCCTCACCCAGGTCTCTAAGGTCTACGGCAGCGGGCGCTCGGCCCTGCTGGCACTGGACAAGGTGTCGTTCACCGTGGCGCCGGGCGAGTTCGTCTGCCTGATCGGCGCGTCCGGGTGCGGTAAGAGCACCCTGCTGTCGCTGGTCGCCGGGCTGGACACGGCGACCAGCGGCGAGGTCTCCACCGGCGGCCAGCGGGTATCGCTGATGTTCCAGGAGCCCGCGCTGTTCCCGTGGCTGACCGCGGCGCGCAACGTGGAGCTTGCGCTGCGCGCCCGCGGGGTGCCGAAGGCTGAGCGCCGTCAGCGCACCGCGGAACTACTGCACACCGTCAGCCTGGACGGGTTCGGCGAGAAGCGGCCGCACCAGCTGTCCGGCGGGATGCGGCAGCGGGTGGCGATGGCCCGGGCCCTCGGCCAGGATGCTGACGTGCTGCTGATGGACGAGCCGTTCGGCGCGCTGGACGCCATGACCAGGGACCTGCTCCATGACGAGCTCGAACGGATCTGCGCGGAGCGGACGCTGACGGTCCTGTTCGTGACGCACAACGTCAGAGAGGCAGCCAGGCTCGGCGACCGCGTGATCGTGCTGAGCAGCCGGCCCGGCCGGGTCATCGAGGAGTACCAGGTACCCAGGGAAGGGCCGCGCCGGATCGACTCGGTCGAGGTGGCCGAGATGGCGGGCCGCATCACCGACAGGCTTCGCGAGGAAATGGGCCGTCATGGCCACTGACCTCCAGCGCTCGATCAGCGGGCTGGACAGCCTGGAACTGAGCGCAGCACAGGCGGACCGCGGGCCAGGCAAGTTCGCCCGCGCGGCCTGGGCGTCGCTGTGGCCCAAGCTGCTCGCGATCGCCCTGGTCCTGATCATCTGGCAGCTGGTGCACCTCACCGGCTGGAAGTCGAACGTGGTGAAGGGCCCGGCCACGGTCCTTTCCGACCTCTGGCAGCAGCTGCATCACGCGCTGCTGTGGGCCGCCATCGGCACCACGCTGCGCCGCGCCGTCATCGGGTACTCCCTGGCGCTGGTCATCGGCTCGGTGATCGGCGTGCTCGTCGCCCGGATCCCGCCGCTGCGGGCCGCGGTCGGCTCGATCATCACCGGCCTGCAGACCATGCCGTCGATCGCCTGGTTCCCGTTCGCGATCATCCTGTTCGGCGAGACGACCCTGGCGATCCTGTTCGTCATGATCCTGGGCGCGGCGCCGTCGATCGCCAACGGGCTGATCACGGGGGTGGACTACACGCCGCCGCTGCTACTGCGGGCGGGCCGGACCATGGGGCTGCGCGGGTTCACGCTGTACAGGTACCTGATCCTGCCCGCGTCGGTCCCCGCCTACGTGGCCGGGATGAAGCAGGGCTGGGCGTTCGCCTGGCGCAGCCTGATGGCCGGCGAGCTGCTGGTGCTCATCTTCGGCCAGTCCTCGATCGGCCAGCTGCTCAGCCAGGATCAGGACACCTTCGACTTCGCCGGCGCGACCTCGATCATCATCGTGATCCTGATCATCGGGATCGTGGTTGACATGCTGTTCACCAAGCTTGACCTGGCAGTCCGGCGGCGCAGAGGCCTGCTCGACCCGTCGCTGTCCGGCTAGCCGGGTAAGGCGGCGGGTTCCGAGCCGCTAGCCGGGTGCGGCGGCGGGTTCCGAGCCGCCGGACAGCGCCACGCCGAGCGGGGTTCGCTGGTGCACCAGGAACCGGCCGGTACGGGTGGTCGTGACCAGTCCCGTCGCGCGCAGCACGGCCAGGTGCTCGCTGGCGCTGCTGACCGGGATCCGGCACCGCGCAGCTAGGCCGGTAGTGGACGCGGGCTCAGCGAGCGCGGTCAGCACCTTCGCCCTGGTCTGGCCGATCAGCCGGGCGAGGTCCCCGCTCGCCTGGGCCGGGGGCTGCCATAGGCGCGCGATGCCGCGGGCCGGATAGGTCACCGCGGGCGGGTCGAAGGCCACCGCTGCGGCGGGCCAGCCGAACACGCTAGGGATCAGCACCAGCACCGCCCCGGCCACGTCCAGGTCTTCGCGCGCCGTGATGGCGAACCGCAGGACGCCGTCCCGCCAGGAGACCCTTGGATCGAGGTCGTTCAGCGTCACCGAGACGCCCGCGTTGGCGAGCTGCGTGGCCCGGTAGGTGATGTCTGAGTCCAGGACATCACGCAGCCGCGGCCACCACGGCTCGACCAGCGCTGACCACGCTTGCCTGAGCATGGTGGCCAGCATGTCGATGACCTCGGCCGGATGGCCGGAAAGCTCGGGCTGAGCGCGCCGCGCGGCCCGGCCCGCCTGATAGCCGTCCAGGCACCGGTCCAGCTCGGCGATGACGCGGTCAGCCGGGGTGGCCCGGACCCGCTCCAGCTCATCGTCGATCTCGGTGAACGGGCCTGAGGGCGGCGGGTTCAGGAAGTCAGGCTGGTAGCCGCGGATGGCCAGCACCGCGAGCAGCGGCTCGATGCCGAGCTCAGGCAGCCGTCCGCGGACCTGCCGCTGCCAGGGCAGGTGGTAGCCCTCGCGGCCCGGCATCACCAGCGACCTGAGCGCGCTAGCCGTCTCGCCCAGCGGCGAGACCGCGAATCTGCATTGCAGCAGGTCCTCGGCCCGGAAGCGGAAGGTGATGCCCACGACAGACCGTCCAGTTCGGTCAGAACCGAAATAACTGTGCCAGCCTACCGGCCGGGCCAAGCTGGGTATATGGGCGGGAATGGGGCTGACAGGCGGCCCGGGCTGCTCCGCGAGGCGCCGCGGTTCCGCTATCTGTGGCTGAGCCGGACGATCTCCGCGACCGGCGTCGGCGCCAGCCGGGTGGCCCTGGTGCTGCTGGCCACGCCGGCCGGCCCGGGGGCGGTCAGCCTGGTGCTGCTGGCCAGCACGCTGCCGCAGCTGCTCGGCCCGGTAGCGGGCGCGATAGCCGACCGGGTGGACCAGCGCAGGCTGCTGGCCGGGTGCGAGACCGGCCAGGGCATGATCTTCGCGGTGATCGCCATCACCAGGCCAGCGGTCCCGCTGCTACTGCCGCTGGTCGCGGCGGCCGGGCTCGGTGCCACCCTGTTCTCACCGGCCGGCAAGAGCAGCGTGCCCAGGCTGGTGCCCGCCGACCGGCTGCCCCGGGCCAACGCGCTGATCGGAGCGGCCTTCAATCTGCAGATCCTGGCCGGTCCCGCGGTGGGCGGCCTGCTGGTCGGCCTGGCCGGGCCATCGGCCGCGTTTGGCGCCACAGCCGGCTCCTTCTTCGCCTCCGCGCTGCTGCTGAGCCGGTAGGCCCGCTGCCGCCCGCGATGGCCGGGCTGGCCGGCGCCGAGCCGACTGGTGCCGAGCCGACTGGTGCCGAGTCGAGTGCTGCCGAGGCGACGGGTCACGAGGCCGCCGGTCACGAGGCGGCGGGTCACGAGGCGGCCGGTCACGAGGCGGCGGGTCACGAGGCGGCCGGTCAAGCGGCGCCCGGCGGCCCGATGGCCGGCAGCCTGATGTCGCAGACCTGGGCCGGGCTCCGCTACGTCGGCAGATCCCCCGTGCCGCGGGCGCTGGTCCTCGCGACGGTCCTGTTCGTGTCGTTCGCCTCGATGGACAACGTGGCCCTGGTCTTCCTGGTCGAGCGCAGCCTGCGCGGCTCCCCGGTGGAGTACGGCCTCACGGTTGCCGCGTACGGGGCCGGCATGCTCGGCGCCTCGCTGGCCCTGGCGATACTGGCGGAACGGCGGACCGCCCGGTTCTGGCTGACCGCTGGATTCGCCACCGGGACGGTAGGCACGATCGGCACCGGCCTGGCCGCATCGATCGGCCTGGCCGCCCTGGCGCAGGCCGTGGCCGGGGCCGGGAACACCGCGGACCTGGTCGGCACCGACACGCTCATCCAGCAGGTGGTGCCGCGCCCGCTGCTCGGCCGGGTGTTCGGGGCCGTCGCCACCGCCGCCCAGGCCGGCGCGGGGATCGCCTACGCGGCGGCCGGGCCCGTGGTTGCCCTGACCGGCCCCAGGATCACGTTCTTCATCGCGGGCGCCGGCATGCTGGCCGGCCTCCTGGTGCTGATGCCCGCGCTGCGCGCGGCCAGCGGGCGGGCCGTGGACCGGGCCGCGCCGCGCGGAGCCGATCCCGCTGCCCGTCCTGGCGGCCCCGCTCCGGCGGCCCGGCGGTGATCCGCTCGGCGCGGGCATAGACGTTCATGGAGCTGCCGCGCAGGAACCCGACCAGGGTCAGGCCCGCGGGCCCGGCGAGATCCGCAGTGCCTGGCGCCTGGCCGTGCTGCCGGTCATCGCCGCAGCGCGCTCATCCGGCGGGGCCGCCGGCTGGCTCCGCGCCCCCCGGGCCACCAGCGCTCCGGCCGCTCCGGCCGTTGCGCCAGGCGCACGCCGCGGCGGCCACCAGGGCGGCGAATATCACGAGTCCGGCCAGGATGAACAGGTTCCAGCTGATCAGCTGGAGCCCGTGCAGGTGGAAGATCTCACTCTTCGGGTGCCGGCCAGCGAAGAAGCCGACCAGCCCGTGCGGGACCAGCGCGTGCGGCCCGCTCCACTGCGCAGGCCAGTCAGCGAACAGCACCATCATGGCCCCGGTCAGGCCCCAGAATGCCCAGCGCCAGCCGCCCCTGGCCCGGACCGCCGCGTCGACCAGGATGGCCAGCACCGGCACGATCCACACCCAGTGGTTGTCCCAGCTGATCGGCGAGATCAGCACGCCGGTCACCCCGCAGGTGACCCAGCCGGCGGTGGGCCGCCCGGCGCGGGTCAGCAGCGCGGCGGCGATCAGGCCCAGGACCGCGACGAGGGCAGCCAGGCTGAGGAACAGCGGCGTGACGCTGCCCGCGCCGGCCGGGGTGCGGGTGAGCAGCGCCAGCAGCGACTGGTTCAGCAGGGAGCCGAGGCCCACATTCGAGAAATTGCCCGCGTGCAGGAAGTATCCGGTCAGCCACCACTTCACCGAGTCGTGGGGCAGCACGATGAAGCCGATCACCACGGTCACCGCGAAGGTGACCGTGGCCACCACCGCCTGGCGGATCTTCCCGGCCAGGATCAGATACGGGATGAAGATCAGCGGCACCAGCTTGATCCCGGCGGCCAGGCCGACGCCGACGCCCTTCCAGCGCCGCTCGTCGGGCTGGCAGAGATCCCAGGCGATCAGCGCCATCAGGATTAGCTCAATCTGGCCGACCTGGACCGAGCGGAGCACCGGCTCGGTCCACAGCGCCGCCGCCGACACCGCCAGGAACGCCACCGAGCGGTCCCGGCCGCGCCAGCCGAGCTGGCCGAAGGCGAACCAGACGGTGGCGGCCATCGCGGCCAGGCTGACCACCGTCATCAGCCACTTCAGCACCGCCCAGGGCAGCAGCGAGCCGGCGGCGAAGCCGAGCGCCGCGAACGGCGTGTAGAGGTACTTCACGCCCGGCAGGAACTGCCAGGTGTACAGCGTCTCCGGGGCATGCCGGGTGATCAGCCCCGCGTGGTTGTAGATGTTGAGGTCAAACCAGCCCAGGGTCATGCGGATGGGATGGACCGCGACATCCACCACATAAGCGGCAATCGCGAGGCAGAACGCCGCGCCGGCCAGAACGAGGGCCCGGCGGCTGGACCGGCTGTCCCCGGGCCGCGCGCTGACCGGACTAGCCAGCTCCGGTTCTGCCTGTACCATCGGCGTCCTTCCCGGCCATCGAGGTGCCGAGTTCCCTGAGCGCTTCCGCACGGCGCTGCCAACGGCACACAGGATATGAGTTATTGGCCGGCCACGGGCATTTTGGCGGCCAGCCGCCGGCCCGCCAGCCGTCCCGCGGTCAGGCGGCCCGCCGCGGCCAGCGCGACCGCGAACATTACCAGGCCGCCGACTACGAAGAGGTTCCAGGTGATCAGCTGGATCCCGTGCAGATGGTAGATCTCGTGCACCGGGTGCGCGCCGACGAAGAACCCGAGCAGGCCGTCGGGAACCAGGGCCAGCGGTCCCGTCCAGTGATCCGGCCAGCCGCCGTAGAGCGCGGCCACCGCGCCGAGCAGGGCCCAGTACACCCAGCGGCCGGCACCCCGGTCAGTACCGCGGTCAGTACCGCGGGCCGTACCGCTGGCGGGCATCGCGCGGCCGGCCATCAGGACCAGCACCGGCACGATCCACACCCAGTGGTGATCCCAGCTGACCGGTGAGACCAGCAGCCCGGTCAGCGCACAGGTGATCCAGCCCTCGACCGGGCGGCCGCTGCGGTCCAGCAGCGCGGCCGCGACCAGGCCCGCGACGGTGACCAGCGCCGCCACCGCCAGCCAGACCGGCGTGGCGGCCCGCATACTGCCCATGGCGCGGGTGATGACGGCCAGCAGGGACTGGTTCACCAGCGATCCGACGTCACCCACGTTGCCCGGGTGCAGGAAATACCCGGACAGCCACCACTTCTCCGAAGGCCGCGGCAGCAGGGCGAACCCGGCCACCACGGTGGCACCGAACGCCGCGGCGGCCACCGCCGCCTGGCGGCGCTTGCCGGCCAGGATCAGGTACGGGATGAAGATCAGCGGCACCAGCTTGATCCCGGCCGCCAGCCCGACACCTGCCCCCTTCCAGCGCCGCTCGTCAGGCTGGCAGAGATCCCACACCACCAGCGCCATCAGCACCAGCTCGATCTGGCCGAGCTGCAGCGCCCGCAGCACCGGCTCGGTCCACAGGGCCAGGGCGGCGATGGCGAGCGCGCCGGTCAGCCGGCGCCGGCCCGGCCAGCCCAGGGCGCCGAACGTCAGCCAGCCGGTGACGGCGAGAGCCGCCAGGCTGGCCGCCGTCATCAGCCAGTGCAGCATGCTGAGCGGCAGCAGCGAGCCTGCGGCGAATGCCATCGCGGCGAACGGCGTGTAGGTGAACTTGATGCCAGGGCGCAGCTGCCAGCTGTACAGCGTGGCCGGGTCATGCCTGGCGATCAGGCCGGCGTGGTTGTAGACACCGAGGTCGTACCAGTTCAGCAGCAGGCCCCGCGAATGCAGCGCGGTATCGGCTACATAGGCCGCCAGCGAGATCAGGGCAGCGGCCACCGCGAGCGCCAGGGACGGTCCGGTCGCGCCCGGGGGGGAACGCAGCTGCGTTAAGGAGTGGTCTGACCGGGCTTGCGCAGGCTGCCCTGCTCGTGCCCCCATGATAGGAGTCCCTCCGTCGGGCGGCCCGACGCGGGCCCGGGCGCTGACATGACGCTGTTACCGGCCAGGATAGGGTCCGCGGGCCGCCGGCGCGCGACGCCGGGGGAGCGTCTCACCTGACCGTCAGCACCGTGCCCCCCGCGGGCACCAGCTCGCCGATGACAGGAGCGCCGGGCAGCTCTCCGGCCACCAGCAGGCCCCCGGAAGTCTGCGCGTCGGCCAGCAGGAGCAGCTCCGCCTCGTCCAGGCCGCCGAAGTCGGCATGCGGTCGGACCCAGTCCAGGTTCCGCCTGCTGCCGCCCGGCAGGTAGCCGGCGCCCAGCGCGGACCTGGCCTCGGCCAGCACCGGCACCGCCGCGTGATCGATGACGGCGCTTACCCCGCTCGCCCTGGCCAGCTTGAACAGGTGGCCGAGCAGCCCGAATCCGGTGACGTCCGTAGCGCAACGCAGCCCGGCGGCCAGTGCCGCACGGCTGGCCTCGGCATTCAGCGTGGTCATCACGTCAACCGCCGCCTGGCTCACCTCGCCAGTGGCCTTGTGCCACGCGTTGAGCACGCCGATGCCGATCGGCTTGGTCAGGCTGAGCGGGAGGCCGGCCACGCCCGCGTCGATCCGCAGCAGCCGGCCCGGATCCGCGAGTCCGGTCACCGCCATGCCGTACTTGGGCTCCGGGTCATCGATACTGTGCCCGCCCGCCACATGGCAGCCTGCCCCCCGCGCTACCTCGAGGCCGCCCCGCAGTACCTCGGCGGCCAGGTCGATCGGCAGCGTGTCCCGCGGCCAGCCCAGCAGGTTGAGGGCGACGAGCGGCTCACCGCCCACCGCGTACACGTCGGACAGGGCGTTGGCCGCCGCGATCCGCCCGAAGGTGTAGGCGTCGTCGACGACCGGGGTGAAGAAGTCGACGGTCGCGACGACGGCCCGGTCCGCGCTGATCCGGATCACGGCCGCGTCATCGCCGTTCTCGACCCCGATGATCAGGTCTGCGTCGGGCTCATCAGGAATAAGCCTCGCCACGGCCTCTTCGAGCTCGCCGGGAGGGATCTTGCAAGCGCAGCCGCCACCGTGGGCGTACTGGGTCAACCGGACCTTCGTCATCCCTGCAATGTAGCGGCGACCTGGCCTGGGCTGTCGGCTAGGCCGGTCGCTGGCCAGGGCCGCCGGCCAGGCCCGGTCGCGGGCCCGGGCTTTAAGCTTGCGCTTGCCGCCAGACCGGGCGGCATGGTGACATGCCAGGTGTGACTGGAATCCCGGCGGGCGGAGGTACCCGGTGACAATGGGCGTGCTGGAGCAACGAGCCGAACTCGAGGATGCGATCAAGGGGCGGACGCTCTGTGATCAGCTCCTGGAGGCCGCGCAGAAGTGGGGGGATCTGCCGGCCTTCTCCGACCGCGATGACGGGGACTGGCGGACCATCAGCTGGGCTCAGGCCCGCCAGCAGGTGCTCGAGCTGACCGCCGGGTTCCTGGCCCTCGGCCTGGCGGTGGGCGACCGGGTGGCGCTCATGCTGCCCAACCGGCTGGAGCATGTGCTGGCCGACCAGGCGGCGGTACACGCCGGCGGCGTCCCGGTCACGTTCTATGCGACCCTCGCGCCCGACCAGATCGGCTACGTGGCCGCTGACTGCGACGCCAGGATCGCGGTGCTCGACGGCGCGGATGAGCTGGCCCGCTGGCAGCCGGTGCTGGACAGCCTGCCCGGCCTGCAGAAGATCATCGTCAGGGACCCCGCCGCCTGCCCGTCCGGTGATCTCTACCTGAGCTGGCCGGACTTTGCTGAGCTGGGCCGCCAGCGACTCGCCGCCGCGCCGCAGGCCGTCGATGAGCTGATCCGCAGCCTGACTCCCGAGCACCCGGCGACCGTGCTCTACACCTCGGGGACCACCGGAAATCCCAAGGGCGTCGTCATCACCCACCACAACGTGCTGTACGAGCTGATGACCGCCACGGTCTCGGGCACCCTGGTGCCGCACGTCCGCTGGGTGTCCTATCTGCCGCTGGCCCACATCGCGGAGCGCATGTTCACCATCTACCTGGCCGTCCACACCGGCGGTCACGTGTATTTCTGCCACACCGCCAGCACCGACCTGGTGCGCACGGTCGGCGACGTCAAGCCGACGTCGTTCTTCGGGGTGCCCAGGGTCTGGGAGAAGGTGCAGGCCGGGATCCAGGCGGTGCTCGCGATGGAATCCGATCCGGCCAAGCGGGCGGCCATCGAGGCCGCCATGCAGACCGGCCGCCGCTATGTCGAGAGCTGTCAGTTCGGCCAGTCCACTCCCGCTGACCTCGCTGCGCAGTTCCGGGCGGCGGACGAGAGCACGCTGCGCCCGATCCGCTCGCTACTCGGCCTCGGCGACGCCGACGTCGTCCTGAGCGCCGCCGCGCCGCTGCCGTTCGATGTGGCCGCCTTCTTCGCCGGCCTGGGCATGAAGATCCTCGACGTCTACGGCATGACCGAGACCACCGGCGCCTTCACCTCGAACACCACGGCCGCGTTCCGGCTCGGTACGGTGGGCCGGGCGGTGGCCGGCACGGAAATCACGATCGCCGATGATGGCGAGATCCTGACCCGCGGCCCGCTGAACACCCCCGGGTACCTGAACCAGCCGGAGCGGACGGCCGGTCTGATCGACGCCGACGGCTGGCTGCACACCGGCGACATCGGGTCGCTGGACGGCGACGGCTTCCTCTCGGTGGTCGACAGGAAGAAGGAACTGATCATCACATCCGGCGGGGAGAACATCTCCCCGGCGGCGATCGAGAACCTCCTGGTCGCCCACCCGCTGATCGGCCAGGCCCTGGCTTACGGCAACGACCGGCGCTACGTGGTCGCGCTGCTGACCCTGGACGGCGAGGTCGCCCCGGCCTGGGCCAGGGCCCGCGGAATCGACGCGTCGCTGGCCGAGCTGGCCGAGAACCCGGAGGTGCTGACGGCCGTCGCCGAGGCGGTGGCGGTCGCTAATTCCCGGCTGGCCCGCGTGCAGCAGGTCAAGACGTGGCGGCTGCTCCCGGTCGAGTGGACGGCGGAGAGCGAGGAACTGACCCCGACGCTGAAGCTCAAGCGCCGGGTCGTGCACGCCAAGTACGCGGACATCATCGACTCGCTGTACGAGGGCTAGGACGCGGGGCCGGCCCGGTGCTGACCGGCTGGGCTGCCCGATAGGGTCGGCCGCGGAGGCGTCCGGGTGCCTGGTGGCCCCCCCGGTCTTCAAAACCGGTGGACGGCGCGCTGCGCCGTCGGCGGGTTCGATTCCCGTCCGCCTCCGCCACTAACGCAAGCTCCGTCGTCCTTGACTGCCGCTGCGCAACTGCCAGGGCACCGCAGGCCTCAGCGGCTCGATGCGAGGCGGTCGAGGAGGAACACCTCGGTCCCGGCGAGACCTACGGAGAAGAACAGGGTGATCCCGGTCCCGGCCGTTCGGGTTAGCTGCCCGGCGCGAACCGCTCCCAGCGAGACCAGCCGGCCGTGGTGCGGGCTGCCGACCAGGATGTTCGGTGGGTCATAGGCGTCGATCTGGGCCAGCGAGTCGGTGACGAGCAGTCCGGCGGCGGCGGGGAGATCCAGCCCGAACTCTGCCCGGCCCCGCTGCTTCGGGCCGAGGGTGGTGACGTAGGCGCCCGCCGTGAGCCAGCTCGCGTCGATGACGGGCGTAGCGCTGCTGGTCGCGAGGATGACAATCTCCGCGCCCTCGACCGCCGAGCGTGCATCAGGCGCCGGCCGGCAGATGGCGTCGCTCGTCGCCGCGAGCCGCTCGGTGAATCTCGCTCGGCGCGCCGGGTCTCGGGAGAAGGCGCGAACTTCGCGCAGCTCGCGGACAGCCGACAGCGCCCAAAGCTGGAACCAGGCCTGGGTGCCGGTGCCGATGACGGCGACGACACCGGCAGCGGCCGGCGCGAGGGCGTCGGCGGCGACCGCACCGATCGCTCCCACCCGACGCGGCCCGATCTCGTTACCGATAGCGACCGCCAGGACCTCGCCGGAAGCATCGTCGTGGACGACGACCAGCTGGCTACCTGGCTCGGCTGGGAGGCTGTCATAAGATCGGTAGCCGAACCACGCTCCGCGCCGTCGGCCCGTCGTGAACACCAGGCGGCCGCCGCCCACGTCGGCGGCCACCCTCGCAGGTGTGACCAGCTCGCCGCGGTGCTGCGCGTCGATCGCCTCCGCCATCCAGCGCACCGCGTCGGCTGGATTCAGGCGCTCTCGGATGTCGTCGTCATACATGATCAGGGCCACAAGCACCATCCTGGCCGCGCCAGCCTCCCGGTAGCCGGTGGATCCGCCGGAGCGGCACAAAGTAACGCCCGCGGAGCGTCCCGCGGTGTCCATCGTCCGGTCGCGGGCCTGGGTCGTGGCCACCTCGTCGGCGGTTGAATACTGAGGCGATGACGACGCGCGGCGACCTGCTGAAACAGCAGGAGGAACTGCAAGCCGAAGCCGGGGCAGTCGGCGCCGACTTGCGGCTGGATGAGGTGCTTTCGGCGGTGGGCAAGCCGGTTCGCGTGGGCAGTGCCGCGCTTGGCGTGATGGTGCGCCGGGATCTGGACATCACGGTGGTGTGGCCCGGCCCTCGATGCGGCGCTCTGGCGGGATGTGGCGCAGATCGGGGCGGGCCTGGCCGTGCATGCGCGGGTGCGGCAGGTTCAGTTCCGCAACGACACCGGGGCATGGAACATCGACCCCGGCTACCCCGATGGCCTGTACCTCGGCGCAGGTTACCGATCAGCTCGGGGAACGGACTGGAACCTCCATATCTGGTTCGTTGACCGGCCCGAACGGCAGCCCGACCTCGCCCACCTGAAGTCGCTGCCAGCCCGCCTGACTCCCGGGGCCCGGATCGCAATCCTGCGGATCAAGCAGGCCCTCGCCGACAGCCAGGAGGCGGGCAGGAGGGTGCCGAGCTACCACGTCTACCAAGCGGTCCTGGACGGCGGTGTCCGGACACTCGAGGAGTTCACCGAATGGCAGCGCACGACCGGCCCTTAACTCCCGGCCGCGGTGCCACCGCCCGGGGAGCCCGGGCCACGCGAACCGCGCTTCGTTCCCTGGGCTTCGATCCGGCGTGCTTTGCTTCGGGCTGGCTCAGGTGAAGCTAGCGGCCAGGATCATGGCGCGCTGGAGCAGCTGTGCTGCCTGAGCGGGTGCCGGACCACCGAGCAGGTCCCGGCGGCTGGCCAGGCTGAGGAGTTCCCTGACCACTTCGAGGCGCCGGCCAGCCACCGCCCGGCGTAGCGCCACCGTCAGCACCAACGGCGCCAGGCTCGCCTGCTGCGCACCCTCCAGCCCCTGAAAGTGATCCTGCCACTGGAGCCGCCGGCCGTCCGCCAGGTGCGCCACGAGGTCGGGGATGATGACCGGGGACCCGGCGCTGATGTCAACTGCGGATGGCGGCGGGCTCCCGGCGGCGATGGCCGTCGCGCACAGCAAGCCCATGACGAAGACAGTGTGGTATGTGGCAGCCAGCACGTAGCCGGTTCTCGCTGCGCCCTGCAGGGCCCGGTGCGCCTCGTCGGTCAGCAGCGGGGTTGGCAGGTAGCCCGCGGCATCCTCAGCGGCGGCCAGCACCTGAAATCCGAACGTGGCGGCCGGAGTCCACGGCAGCCGCAGCATCGGCCAGCAAGCCAGGACCTCGCCAGCAACGTCATAGTCGTGACAGTCCAGGCTCGCCGCGAGCGCGCACTCGAGATCAGCGACGACGGCGGCGTGAGGCCGCGGCAGCCGAACCGGGCTAGCTCCGAGATCTGTCGCAAACATGACGGCATGCGTCATCGCGTAGGCATCGGCCCTGGTCCCCGTCAGGGCATCGAGCCTGCGGCCCAGCATCGAACTCGCCATCGCGGACCGCCGCCCGCGGTCACCGGCCGGTGGCGAATCGCCAAGCAGGACACGCAGCCAGATCTGCTCGAGCTGACCATAGGGAGACCGTTCGCGGCCTGGCATGCTGACGGGATCACCGCATCCGTGCAGCAGGCGGTCATAGCCGGGCGCGCGGTAGCCGGCGCTCGAGAGGCACAGGTGGGCGCGGCCGTGATCGAGAGCAAGCGCCGGCTCCAATGTCATCGCGGCCCGGACCCGCTCGCTGCGGGCGTAGGGCTCCAGCAGGCCTGCGAGCCGTTCCAGGCGCACCTTGATAGCTGGCCGGCTCGCGCCAGCACGGGCGGCGGCCAGCAGGAGTATCGCTGCCTCGGCGACCACTTTCTCGGCGGGAATGTTCAGCGATGGGTCCGCAGCGTCGTTGTATCCGCCGGGCACCAGCACCGCTACTGCCCGCTGCGCGACGCCAAGTACCGCCACCAGCCTGCGCTCAAGATCAGCCGTGGAATGGGTGGGGTTACCTCGATCGGCCATATCGCCGCCGCCAGGCACCGCCGGGGGTGGCGCGGGCCGCGAGAGTTCATCCGGGCCGACGCCGCGCCCGTCAGCCAGGCGACCCTCCCTCGCCGGCATCTGCCTGGACCTGCTCCAGGTCGATGGGAGGGAACGGGCCGTTGCGGTAGACATGGAAGTAGATCTTCCCGACACCGCAGAATGGGTCCCCGTCTTCGGAGTAGAGCGCCAGTGACGGCCCGAACTTCGCTAGCGCAGCGCCCACCGCCTCGAAGTTGACCGCGTTTGTCGCCAGCAGCTCGGTCACTATCTGCTGCCGAGTCACTCTGGATTTGTCGCCCATGTACTGCCTCCGTCCATGCTTCCCCGCCGGACGCAACCGGCCGGACACCATGTCAGAGGTAGGACCAACCGTCCAGATACACTCTCCAGCCCTCGTGCTCAGCTGGCCGGGAGCCCCCGCGGGTTCAGGCCGCCCGGCGGCGGACCAGCCAGACGGTGGCGGCGATGAGCAGGACCGACAGCGCGAGCAGCCAGCCGCCCTCGATCCACTGGAAGGCCCAGAACCGGCTGGCGGGCTGGTAGCTGGTCCAGTGCATGTAACCGTGCCGGGCGAGGAGCTGCTGGAGCGAGCCCGCCGCCCCGGAGCAGGGGCCACCGCAGAGCTGCCTGGCGGTACTGGCTATCCCGTTGCCATGGTCGCTGAACGCGAACGTGCCGCCCTTGGTGTACCACCCGCTGACGGCCCACACCGAGCCGGGCGGGTTGGTGCTGCTGGTGACCAGCGGTGTGATGTAGTGCTGGCGCAGCCACAGCCCGGTGGCGAAGGCGAGCCCGGCGTAGGCGGCCAGGGTGGCGGCGATCGCGGGGACGGCCCGGCGGATGAGCATCCCGGCCAGGACGCCGATCGCGAACGCGGCCAGCGTCCAGGCGGCGAACGCGACCCCGAGCAGGTCGAATACGCGGGCCGAGAACGGGGTCACGTAGCCCGCGGCGACCCACGGCTGGTTGTACCAGGCAAACAGGACGGTGAACGCCCCGGCCACGGCTGTCACCGCGACCGCCAGCGGTACCAGCTTGCCGACCGTCCAGCGGAGCCGGCCGATGCCCTGGGTCCAGGCGTACCTGAAGGTGCCGGTTTCCAGCTCCCGGGCCAGCACCGGCGCTCCGGCGAACGCGCCGATCAGCGCGGGCACCGCCTGCAGGGCGATGCTGACTATGATCGCGGTCTCGCCGGATCTGCCGGTGAAGTTGATGGCGCAGCCGAGTGAGCCGGCCGGGTGGCAGTAGGCCGCCTCGGCGTGGTGCATCTGCAGGCCGGTCAGCCACAGGTACACCGCGAACGCGCCGAGGAAGGCCGCTGCGCCGCCGAGCGCGGCCCGGTGCTGCCGCCAGGTGACCCAGGCCATCCGCCGCCACGGCACCGGCCGCAGGCGGGCCTCGTGCGCGGGACGGCCGGGCATCGCTAGTGCGGTCATGTCGTCACCTCCCTCGGGTGGGTGTCCCGGCGGCGGGCCGGGCCGGGCAAGGCGCCGGCGCCGGGCTCGCGCAGGTAGGCCATCGCTAGTTCCTCCAGGCCGACCGGGTGCGCCTCCCAGCGCGGCGGGACCGGGTCGTCCGCGGTGGCCCGGACCAGCAGGTGGGCCTGGGCGTCAGCACGGCGGGCATGCACCAGCGGCCGTTCGGTATATCTATCGGCCTCGGCGGCGGGGCCGGTCAGCACGCGGTGGCTGGCGAGCAGGTCGTCGACCTCCCCGGCCACCTGGACCCGGCCCCGCGACAGCAGGATGAGGTAGTCGGCCACCCGCTCCAGCTCGGCGAGCACGTGCGAGGACAGCACCACCGACACCCCGTCGTCGGCCGCTGCCGTCAGCACAAGGGCCATGAAGTCATGCCGGGCGAGCGGGTCGAGCATCGCCACCGGCTCATCCAGCACCAGCAGCCGCGGCCGACGGGCCAGCGCCAGGGTCAGGGCGAGCTGCGCCTGCTGGCCGCCGGACAGCTTGCCGGCCTTGCGGTTCAGCGGGATGCCGAGCTCGCCCAGCCGGGCCTCGGCGTAGGGCTGGTCGAAGCAGCGGTTCAGGTTGCGGGTCAGGTGCAGCATGTCCGCGGCCGAGAGGTTCTTATACAGCGGCGTGTCCTGAGCGACGAAAGCGATGCCGTCCAGCGCGGCCGGGGACCCGGCTGGCTTGTCGCCCAGCACGGTGACGCCGCCCGCGCTTGGTTCGGCCAGGCCGACCGCCAGGTTCAGCAGCGTGGTCTTGCCCGCGCCATTCGGGCCGACCAGCGCGGCCACGTGCCCGGCGGGAATCGCCAGCGTGCACTCGCGCAGCGCCCAGCTGCTGCCGTACCGTTTGCCCAGGCCGCTGGCCTCGACGATATTCACGCGACGCCCTCCGTTCCGCCGCTCGCCCCGCCGCCGTGGCTGCGCGAGCCGATCCGGCGCTGATAGAAATCCCGCAGCGCGCTGGTGAACAGCGCGACCATCCCGTCCTCGTCCAGGCCGGCCGCGTCGGCGGTGGCCAGCCAGCCGAGCAGGGACTTGTGCAGCCCGGCGAGTTCGGGGAGCGCAAGCTGGCCCAAGGTGGCCTGGATGAACGTGCCCTGGCCGGGCCGCCCGGCTGCCAGGCCCTTGATATCCAGCTCCTTGTAGGCCTTCAGCACCGTGTTCGGGTTGATCGCCAGCGAGGCCACCACGTCCCGGACCTTCGGCAGCTGGTCACCAGGCTTGAGGTAGCCCAGCCGCAGCGCGTGCTCCACCTGGTGCACAAGCTGCAAGTAGGTCGGCACACCCGAGGCCGCATCCAGCCGGAACTCGATCGGCGACGCGGCCGCGGGCCGCCCGGACTGGGCCGTGCTCGGCTCCCCGCCGCCAGCGGCGGGCGGGGAGGCATCGCCGGGCTGGCCCGCCCCGGTGCTGATGCCTTTACCTATATCCATAAGACAAAGATATAGCGATGGGCGCCGCTGTCAAGCACGGCCTGCCACAAGCAGTGGACGAGCCGGGCCGGCCAGCCTGCGCTAGCCACGCTCTGCTGCCATGGGCTGGTGGCCTGTGACGCGTTAGGGGCAACGGGAGCCGCCCAGATACATCCTCCGGACGCGAGTCGTCTGCCGAATACCTGCCCAGGTCTTCGATGGCGAAGGTGGTCCGCCCAGGTCAGAGTCGTTGGCTTAGCGTTCTTGAGAACCGCTAGGCCGCGATCCTCTGTGCTTTTGCCAGTACGCCAGCACCGCGTCCTGGGGCACCGTTACCGGCCTGCCTCCCCGCCAGTTAGCCCGGACCTGGCGGCGGCGCGGCCTCGTCGATGGCCACGGCCCGTTCCACCAGCGTTCGTGCCGCCTCGGGCTGTCCCAGGTCCCGCAGGATCGTGGCGAGGTTGTTCAGGTCGCGTGCGACTGCGGGGTGGTCGGGGCCGTAGGCGGCCTCGTCGATGGCCAGCGCCCGTTCCTGCAGCGGCCGCGCCGCCTCGGCCTGTCCCAGGCCCCGCAGGATCAGGGCGAGGTTGTTCAGGGCGGTGGCGACCTCGGGGTGGTCGGGGCCGTAGGCGGCCTCGTCGATGGCCAGCGCCCGATCCTGCAGCGGCCGCGCCGCCTCGCCCTGTCCCAGGCCCCGCAGGATCAGGGCGAGGTTGTTCAGGGCGGTGGCGACCTCGGGGTGGTCGGGGCCGTAGGCGGCCTCGTCGATGGCCAGCGCCCGATCCTGCAGCGGCCGCGCCGCCTCGGCCTGCCCCAGGCCCCGCAGGATCGTGGCGAGGTTGTTCAGGCGGGTGGCGACGTGGGGGTGGTCGGGCCCGTAGGCGGCCTCGTCGATGGCCAGGGCTCGTTCCAGCAGTGCCTTCGCGTCGGTAAGACGCGCGTGGACCTGCAGGTAGGTTCCGGCCCGGTCCAGCAGCCACGAGCCATCAGCCATCATCGCCGGGCCCGGCTGCCCGGCGGCGCTGTCGAGATAGCCGGTCGCGGCCAGAACGTGCGGCAGCAGCACCGCCCACCTTGGCCAGTTCTGCGGCGCGCCCATAACCTGCCCGGGCAGATCGGCGCGCAGCAACCCCAGCGCCACCCCCAGCGGATGACCCGCCCCCGGCAGCACCCGGCAGCCCGCAACTTCAGACATCAGATCCCAGGCCTTCCGCTCACCGTCAGCCACGTACCCAGATAGGCCACAGGGTCCGGGCGCGGGTATCCGGCATCTCGCTCGAAGTCGAGCCGTCTCTGTCGTGGCCGCTGCATTGTGTCCTTCTCGTTCGTTCTCGTCCAGATGTGATCGTTCCAGGTCGGCTACCGGACCAGGAACGTGATGACGACCAGCACCACGCCATACGCCGCGACTCCGATATGCAGGCTGGTCCACAACCTATTCAGCCGCAGGCGCTGCAGCCGCGGGTACCTGCGGTAGTGTGCCTGCCGCGATTCCTCCAGGACCGCGTCGTGATCGGCGAGGGCGCCGGCGTCGACGAGCGCTCGGGTGAGGGCCCTGGCCTGGGACAGGTGGTAGTCAGCGCGTTCGTGGTACTTCGCAACGGCGAGGGCCCCGTACAGGCCGATGACGATGATCAGGATGGACAGCGGCAGGGTGCGGAACCGGAAGCCCTGCTGCACGACAAGGCCGCTGACCGCGGCCGCGATCACCAGGACATAGTTGGTCAGCACTGCCCGCTGGTTCTCCGACTGCCGGAACTGCTCGCGGTGCTCGTGCCAGTACGCCAGTACCGCGTTCTCGGGCGCCGTCATCGGTCTGCCTCCCCGCCTGATAGGCCGGACTTGGCTGACCGCGCGGCCTCGGTGATGGCCAGCGCCCGTTCCTGCAGCGGCCGGGCCGCCTCGGGCTGTCCCAGGTCCCGCAGGATCTGAGCGAGGTTGTTCAAGGCGGTGGCGACGGTGGGGTGCTCGGGTCCGTAGGCGGCCTCGGTGATGGCCAGGGCCCGTTCCTGCAGCGGCCGGGCCGCCTCGGGCTGTCCCAGGGCCCGCATGATCTGGGCGAGGTTGTTCAGATCGCGGGCGGTGGCGGGGTGGTGGGGTCCGTAGGCGGCCTCGGTGATGGCCAGCGCCCGTTCCTGCACCGGCCGGGCGACCTGGGGCTGTCCCAGATCGTGCAGGATCGTGGCGAGGTTGTTCAAGGCGGTGGCGACGGTGGGGTGGTCGGGTCCGTAGGCGCCCTCGTCGATGGCCAGCGCCCGTTCCTGCAGCGGCCGGGCCGCCTCGGGCTGCCCGAGGCCCTGCAGGATCTGGGCGAGGTTGTTCAGGTCGCGGGCGGCGGCGGGGTGATCGGGTCCGTAGGCGGCCTCGGTGATGGCCAGGGCCCGTTCCTGCAGCGGCCGGGCCGCCTCCAGCTGCCCGAGGTCCTGCAGGATCGTGGCGAGGTTGTTCAGGCGGATGGCGACGGTGGGGTGGTCGGGTCTGTAGGCGGCCTCGGTGATGGCCAGGGCCCGTTCCTGCAGCGGCCGGGCGGCCTTGGGCTGTCCAAGATCCTTCAGGATCGTGGCTAGGTTGTTCAAGACGGTGGCGACGGTGGGGTGGTCGGGTCCGTAGGCGGCCTCGTCGATGGCCAGCGCCCGTTCCTGCAGCGGCCGGGCCGCCTGGGCCTGCCCCAGGTCTCGCAGGATCTGGGCGAGGTTGTTCAGGTCGGTGCCGACGGCCGGGTGGTCGGGTCCGTAGGCGGCCTCGTCGATCGCCAGGGCCCGTTCCTGCAGCGGCCGGGCCGCCTCCAGCTGCCCGAGGTCCTGCAGGATCGTGGCGAGGTTGTTCAGGCAGGCGCCGACGGTGGGGTGGTCTGGTCCGTAGGCGGCCTCGTAGATGGCCAGCGCCCGTTCCAGCAGCGGCCGGGCGTCGGCCAGCCGTGCATGCACCTGCAGGAAGGCCCCGGCCCGGTCCAGCAGCCACGCGCTATCTGCCAGCATCTGCGGTCCTGGCTGTTCATCGGCGCCGAGGTAGCCGGCCGCCGCTAGCACGTGGGGCAGCAGCGCCGCCCACCGCGGCCAGTCCGCCGGCGCGCCCGTGATCTGCCCGGGCAGATCGGCCCGCAGTAACCCCAGCGCTATCCCCAGCGGATGACCCGTCCCCGGCAGCACCCGGCCGCCCGCAACATCAGGCATCAGCGTGTCCCGCTGGCGTAGTTGCGGGCGGCGGTGCCTGGTGGTGGCGCGAGCGGATGGTGGCCTGGACCAGCCGGTGCAGCTGCAGCCCGGCCGGGGTCCTTTTGGCCAGGGAATAGTCCACCAGGACCGCGACGGCCTCGCCGAACGCCAGCTGGTCGGCGGCGGCTGCCGACAGCGGTTGGGGCAGCGCACCGGGGTGGGTGGTGAACAAGTCCAGCGGAATCGGCTCGGCGGCCAGGTAGGCGCAGACATCCAGCAGCTGCACCGCCGCCGGGCTCTCGCTGCTGATCCGCTCCAGGCTGATGTCCCACAGCGTGGCGATGGTGTCCGTCCGCGAGGTGACCTGGCCCCGCGCGTACAGCTCGGCGGCGCGGCTGCGCAGCAGGTCCAGGTACTCCCGGGCGGGCATCTGGGCGCGGTCCAGGTACGCGGCGGCCTGCTCCAGCGCCAGCGGCAGCTGCCCGAGCTCGGCCGCGATCTGCTCCCCGGTTTCCTGGCCCAGATCGGGGACGCGGGAGCGCAGCAGCCGCACCGCGGCTGGCATGTCGATCACGTCCAGTTCCAGGACCCGGCCCAGGGCCGCGAACCCGCCGCGCCGGGTCGTGGCGATCACGTGGCCCGGGATCCCGGCCGGAAGCGGCCCGCCCGGCAGCCACGGCAAGATGTCCCCGACCTCATCAGCGTTGTCGAAGATCAGCAGCCAGCCCCGCACCGCGCGCAGCGCATCGTGGACCTGATCGCGCAGAACCTCCGGGTCGGCGGCCGGTTCCAGGCCCAGCCGGGCGGCCAGGGCCGTGAACTGGTCCGGGATCGACGCTGGTTCCTCGGCGGCGATCTGCCACACCAGGTCGTAATCAGTGGCGTGGGTGTGGGCGTACTCGACCGCCAGCTGCGTCTTGCCGACCCCCCCATCCCCCGCACCGCCTGTACCGTCACCGCCGACCCGGCAGCCAAGTCCCGGGCCATCTGCTCTAGATCCGGGCCGCGGCCGGTGAAGTTCGGGTTGCGCGCGGGCACCTTGAAGATCCGCGGCAGCGCCCCGGGGAACCGGGGCTCGTGCGGCATCGCCCGGCCCGCGCCCGGAAACCCCGGCGCGACAGCAGGCTTGGCCCGGCCGGCCAGCGCGCCGGCGATCATGCGCCGCAGCCGGGCCTTCGCCTCAGCCTCGGCGATCCCGAACACATCGACCCCGACCACCCCGGCCAGCAGCCCCGGCCGGTCACAATCCCGCACCCGCACCACCAGCAGCCCGCGGCCAGCGCCGTCCGGGTCCTGGGCCCACGCGGCCTGCCACTCGGCCTGCCCGAAGACCGACCCCAGGTAGTCCGGGGAAAGGACCGCGATCGTCCGGGCCGCGTCCCGCGTGCCCGCCTGCATACCCTGGATCCAGTTGCTCCCCGGCACGAAATCCCATGCCTGTACCAGGACCCGGTGGCCGTCCTCCTCTAAGATCCAGGCGATCCACTCCGCCCAGGCCCGGTCCGCCTGCGTGTAGGACACAAAGAAATCCCAATTGCCATACGAACCATCACCCTCGGTCACCTCCGTACAATCCCACAAGATCGGGCCGATCATCCACCCGGAACCTCCGCCGAACCTCCGAGGCACAGTCACCGCGAACCCAGACACCAACCTCCGCACCCCCGCAGCCGGAGCCGGCCTACCGCCCCTGAAGGCCTCATGCCAGATACGTGCCCAGATCGCCGCTAGCCACAGAGTCCGGGCAGCTCACGCCGGTATACGGACCGGTCTTGAAAACCGCTAAGGCGCGGATGCGTCCTCGCGGGCGGATTCCGGACTTTCCGCCCGACTACCAGTGACTCGGGGAGCGCCTGAATGACCTCAATGCCCTGGAGCCGTCCGTTGGCGTTTATGTCGACGAGGATGCCGCCGTCCGACTGCATGGTGGGTGCGGCCGGGCCAGCCGGCGGCCCAGGCGGTGGTGGCTAGAACTGGCCCTCGCCTGAATCGGCCGACGAGGTCGCAGGGGATTGCTTCCGCGGTCGCGCCGTCCGCGCGGACGAGGCTGGTGAACTCAATGAGCCGCTCGCCCCGTGCCGATGTTCGTTGTCATCGGCTTTCCAGCAGGCCGAGGTCGCGCAGGCTCTCGGCGGTTTCAACGATCGTGGTCTCGGCTGGGCGCGGGCGCCATCCGAGCTCCTGCTTGGCGCGGTCGTTGTGGATGATCAGCCGGGGCGGCTCTGGTCCTGGTGCCTCTTCGGTTGGCACTCGCTCGGCCAGCGGGCCGAGCCGCTCGCGCAGGATCTGGGCCATCTGAAGGAAGCTGATGGTCGGCCCGTCGGCCAGGGCCAGGTACCGCGGCCGGCCGCCTCGGGCGCGCCCATCGCACGGATGTGCAGATCGGCCACGTCACGTACGTCGGCGACGCCGAAGCGCTGGCGTCGCACGACGGGCATGGTCCCGTCCAGCATCGCCTTGGCCAGCTGCAACGACGAACGCGCATGCGTCGTCAGGGTCGGGCCGAGGATGAACGTGGGGTTGACCACGACCAGCTCGGTGTCGCCACCCTCGTGTTCGATGAAGTCCCAGGCGGTTCGCTCGGCGATCGCCTTGGACCGCGGATAGGGCGGAAGGCCGGGCGTGCCGGGGTCGGTCCAGTCGGCCTCGGTGTACTCGGCACCCGGCTTTGGTGAGTAACCGACCGCCGCGAACGACGAGGTCAGCACGACACGCCGGACACCAGCGTCGCGCGCGGCCCGCAGGACACGCAGCGTGCCGTCACGGGCGGGAACGATCACCTCATCGGGATCGTCGGAGGCGATCATTGGCGAGGCGACGTGGTGGACCTCCGCGCAGCCGGCCGCCGCGGCCGCCCAGCCCTCGTCGGCGGTCAGCTCGGCGGTGACGGCCGCCAGCCGGCTGTCGTCTGCATCGCCGCGACGCACCGCCGCGCGCATATCGCTCTCGCTCTCCAGGGATCGCACCGTCGCGCGCACCGGGCGCCCGTCCCGCAGCAGCGCAGCGATCAGCTGGGTGCCCAGATAGCCGGACCCGCCGGTCACCAGCACCGGGCTCATCGCAGCACCATCTCCTCCAGGCGGGGATACATGTCCTGCACCCGCAGGTTTGCTTCGGCCTCCGCGTCGGGATCACCGTGGTCGCGGGCGTCCCACAACGCTGCCTTCGCGCGGAGGTAGTCACGGTGCAGGTGCAGCGTCGCGATCTGGGCTTCGATCCGCTCGGCGTGACGCAACAACAGATCGCGCTGCGCACCTGCCGCCTCCTGGCCACGCGAGCGGTTGGCCTGGTAGGTGCGCATATCTTCGATGCTCATGCCCATGGCGCGCAGGCAGGCCAGCGCCTGCAACGTATCGACGTCGTCCTGGCGGTAGCGGCGGTGCCCGCTGCTTTCGTCGCGCTCGACGGGGCCTATCAGCCCGACCTGCTCGTAGTAGCGGAGTGTCGGCTCGCTGAGACCGCTCCGCCTGGATACATCCTGGATGGTGAGAGCTGTCATGCCAGCAGCAAAACAAACCTCAAGCGCTTTAAGTCAAGCTGTGGCCGGGAAACCCTCGGCGCGATCCGCTGGCCGTGACGGCTAGAACTGGTTCTCGCCTGAATCCGCCGACGACGATGAAGGGTACTCGCCAGTCGCCGAGGAGGAGGCCGGGAACTGCCCGGTCGTTTCTTCTTGCTGCGCCTCAGGCCGGTGGAACAGATCCTGCCTGGGCGGGGCCTGGCCAGCGGGGGATCCCTGGCTGGCGGGCGGGTACTGGCTGGCCACGGTCGGGTACTGATCCTGCGACGCCGGGTAGCTGCCCTGGGTCTGCGGCTCATCCGCCGGCGTCTCGCGGGCGGTCCAGGACTGCTGGCCGGCGATGCCGCCGGCGGCCGTGTCCCCGACGAGGCTGTCGCTGGCCACGACATCGCCAACGGTGACACTGGTGGCGCTGAACCGGCCGAGTGCGATGGCCGCGAAGAACACGATGAGCAGCCCGGTGCCGGTGAAGAACCCGAGCCCCTCAAGGAACTGCCGCAAACTGCTAGCCGCCGCTCCCGCGGAGGTCCCGACCGGCAGCCCCGGCTTGATCGACCCGCTTTTGATGAACTGGGCGGTCACGGCCGCGCCGACGACGAACCAGGCACCGCCGAGCGCGGCCAGGAGCGCGCCGAGGGCGCCCCACATCCGGCTCCTGGTGGCCAGCACGATCAGGCCTCCCAGGACGGCCGCTACGCCCGGCGCTACCTCCAGCCACAATCTGCCCGAGGTGTAGGCCCAGGTTCGGTCCGGCGTGTAGGCGTAGTGGAAATACGGGCCGACAAACGGAACGAGCGCTCCCCAGGCACCGAGCAGGATCAGCAGCAGGCCGCACACCCCGCCGCGGCTCCGCCGCATACCCGTCGCATAAGTCATAGCGCTCCACTCCCAACGTAATAGGAGCATTAAGACTTGCACAACTCGAGTACCCGGTGGACTGCCCGTTATGCAAAGTGCTGGTAAATGGGCACAGATGGGAGGCACATGCGGGCTGTCCTGCCATCAAGGTGCAGGTATGGTCGCCGTCGTGGACGTCCGTAGGCTAATACCGCGCACTGATGCGGTGCTCGCCGACCCCCGCCTGGCGGCCGCTGAACAGCGCCTCGGCCGGGCGCTGGTGCTCGCCGCCGTCCGGCAGGCGCAGCAGGAGGCCCGCTGCGGCTCGATCAGCGCCACGGAGGTACCTGATGCCGCGCTGGCGGCACTGCCGTCCGCAGCCGTGACACTGACGCCGGTGATCAACGCGACGGGCGTCCTGCTGCACACCAATCTGGGCCGCGCGCCCTTGTCGGCCGCTGCCGTCGAGGCGGTCGGCGTGGCGGCAGGCTGCACGGACCTGGAATTCGACCTGCCGACCGGATCACGGGGCAGGCGCGGCGCGGGCGCGCTGGCCGCGCTGGCCCGCGCGGTGCCCGCGGCGGAGGCCGTGCACGTGGTGAACAACAACGCCGCCGCGCTGGTCCTGGCGGCCACCGCGCTGGCGGCCGACCGCGAGATCATCGTCAGCCGGGGCGAGCTGATCGAGATCGGCGACGGATTCCGGCTGCCTGACCTGCTGGAGTCGACCGGCGCCCGGATCCGCGAAGTGGGCACGACCAACCGGACGACCGCCGCCGACTACGCGGCCGCCGTCGGACCTGAGACGGCGTTCGTGCTGAAGGTGCACCCGTCCAACTACCGCATCGAGGGCTTCACCGCCAGCGCGGGCCTGGCCGACCTGGCCGGGCTTCGCGTCCCGGTGATCGGCGACATCGGCTCGGGGCTGCTGGTCCCGCATCCGCTGCTGCCCGACGAGCCGGACGCGGACTCCTGGCTGCGGGCCGGCGCGGCGCTGGTGCTGGCCAGCGGCGACAAGCTGCTCGGCGGCCCGCAGGCGGGCTTGCTGCTCGGCAGCGCCAGCCTGGTCACCGCGCTGGCCCGGCATCCGCTGGCGCGGGCGCTGCGGGTGGACAAGCTGACCATCGCGGCCCTCGAGGCCACGCTGACCGGGCCGCAGGTACCGGTGGTGCAAGCACTGAACGCCCCGGCCAGCTTGCTCCACGACCGTGCCGAACGGCTGTCGGGGCTGATCGCCGCGGCCGGAATCGACTCCTGCCCGGTGCCGAGCACGGCGGCCGTCGGCGGCGGCGGCGCCCCGGGTGTCGGCCTGCCCAGCGCGGCGGTGAGCCTGCCCGCGGACTTCGCGCCGCGGCTGCGCGACGGCGCGGTGGTCCGGCAGGCGCGGCTGCCCGCGGTGCTCGGCAGGATCGAGCACGGCAGGCTCCTGCTTGACCTGCGCTCCGTGCCGCCTGGCCACGACGAGCAGCTTGCCGCGGCGGTCATCGCCGCGGCGGAGTAGCGGCCATGCAGGTCATCGCGACTGCGGGGCACGTAGATCACGGCAAGTCCGCGCTGGTGCGGGCGCTCACCGGCACCGAACCTGACCGCTGGGCCGAAGAGCGCCGCCGGGGCCTGACCATCGATCTGGGGTTCGCCTGGCTGACGCTGCCCTCCGGTGAGCAGCTGGCCTTCGTCGATGTGCCCGGCCATGAGCGCTTCGTGCCGAACATGCTCGCGGGCATCGGCCCGGTCCCGGCCGTGCTGTTCGTGGTGGCGGCCGACGAGGGCTGGATGCCGCAGTCGGCCGAGCACCTGGCGGCGATCGACGCGCTCGGCGTGCGCCACGGGCTGCTGGCCGTGACCCGCGCCGACCTGGCCGACCCCGGGCCCGCGGCTGCTGCGGCAGCCAGGCAGATCGCGGCGACCAGCCTCGGGCCGGTCGAGAGCATCGCGGTGAGCTCCCTCACCGGTGCGGGGTTGCCTGAGCTCATCGCGGCGCTGGACCGGCTGGTAGCCCGCCTGCCCGCGCCAGATCCGGCCGCCCCGGTCCGGCTCTGGGTGGACCGCGCGTTCAGTATCACCGGCAGCGGGACCGTGGTGACCGGGACGCTGCCGGCCGGCACCGTGCGCGCTGGTGATGAGCTGGTGGTGACGCCGTCGATGCGGCCGGTCCGGGTGCGCGGGATCCAGTCGCTGGGCGAGCCGGCCGAGGTGGTGACCGGTGTGGCCAGGGCGGCGCTCAATATCCGCGGCGCCAGCCAGGATTCCATCTCCCGGGGGATGGCGCTGGTGCAGGCGGGACGCTGGACGTTGACGGACCTCATCGACGTCCGGCTCTCCGCGGGCGCCGCCCAGGATGCCGGCCCCGGCCCGGCCGACCTGCCCCGGGCGCTGACGCTGCACGCAGGCTCGGCCCGCACACCGGTCCGGGTACGGCCGCTCGGCGAGGGCGGGATCGCCAGGCTCAGCCTGTCCGACCCGCTTCCCCTGCACGTCGGCGACCGGCTGCTGCTGCGCGATCCTGGTGCCGCCCGCCGGGCACGGGGCCGCCCGGCATCGAACGGCAGCGGACCCGCGCCGGACCGCTCGGCCATCATCGGCGCTGTCGTGCTCGATCCCGCGCCGCCGCCGCTGATCCGCCGCGGCGCCGCCGCGGCGGCAGCCAGGCAGCTGGAGTCCTGGCCCGATCAGCCCGGAGCGGCCGAACTGCTCCGCCGCCATGGCCTGCTGCGCGCCAGCGCGCTGCTCGCGATGGGGATCACCGAGCATCCGGCCCCGGTGGCCGGCGAGTGGCTGGCCGATCCGGCCCGCTGGGCGGAGCTGGCGCGCTGCCTCGCCGAAGCGGTGACGGCCCACGCGGCGCGGGCCCCCCTCGCGGCCGGGCTGACGCTGGAAGCGGCCAGGGCCGCGCTGCGCCTGCCCGACAGGCGTCTGGTGGAGGCACTGGTCAAGCCGCCGCTCGCGGTCCGGGAGGGCTGCATCGGCGTCGCGCTGCCCGCAGGCCTGCCGGGGGCCCCGGCGCTGCCGACGGCAGTCGCGTCGGCCGTCCGGCTGATCAGGGCCGAGCTGGCCGCCGCGCCGTTCGCGGCGCCCGACGCCGAACGCCTGCGCAGGCTCGGCCTCGATCTCCGGGCCATAGCGGCGGCCGAGCGGGCCGGGATGCTGCTGCGGGTCAGCGATCAGATCGTGCTCGCACCCGGCGCCGACGCGGTCGCCGCCGGTATGCTCGCCGCGCTGCCGCAGCCGTTCACCGCTGCCGCGGCACGGCAGGCACTGGGGACCACCAGGCGCGTCGTGATTCCGCTCCTTGAGCACCTGGACCGGGCGGGTCTCACCGTACGGCTGCCCGACGACCGCAGGACGGTGCGTCCCCGCGAGCCGGCCAGCCACGCCCCGCCGACCCGCGCGGTTACCGGCTGAACCTCGACGCGGCCCAGGTCGCGGGTTCCGCGGGCCCCTGCCCAGCAGAGATCCACCGGGCCAGCACCGCTGCCGTGGCCGGGGCGTTGAGGATGCCGGTGCGGAAGTGGCCCGAGGTGAGCCACGCGTTCTGCAGGCCAGGAACCCGGTCGATCACCGGCCGCCGGTCCGGGTGCCTGGGCCTGAAGCAGCACCATTGGTAGGCAATGGGCAGTCCGGCCAGCGCTGGCATCGCCGCTGCCAGCCCGTCCATGATCGACTCGATGACCTCGGGCTGCACCGCCGGGCTCTCGTCACCGACGTCGAAGGTCCCGCCCGCCAGCAGCCGCCCGTCCTCGATCTGGGTTGCTATCGGCGCGACGATGCCCGGCAGGGTCAGCGGCGCCGGGTCGGTCACCAGCAGATGTCCCTTGACCCGGTCGGACGGGATGCTCAACGGCAGGCCGTCGAGGACCGGCGGCTGGCCGGTCGCGAAGACGACCACGCCGGGCTGAATCTCGCCCGCCGAGGTCAGCACGCTGCGCAGGCGGCCGGCCGACAGGGTGACCCCGGTGGCGGCCACGCCGGTGCCGACCGCAGGCAGGCCGGCCGCGAGCCTGGCCACCGCCCGGAGCGGGTTGATCCTGGCCTGCCTGCGGATCAGCGCCCCCTCCATCGACCTGGCCAGGCCGGGGATGAGCTGTTCCACCTGGCCAGGAGCGAGCCATTCGACGGCGGGCGGCTGGTGAGCCGCAAAACCTCCTGGGTGCGGGGCCAAGCCGATCCAGTCGATCTCGATCAGCCCGACGCCGCCAGGCACGGTCTGCTCCAGTTCCCGCCAGCGCTCCAGGCTGGCCCGCTCCAGATCGAGCAGGGGCTCCGGGTCACTCCACTGATGCGGCTCGGGGATCAGCAGCCCGGTGGCACCTCCGGTGGCCCCGGCGCCCAGGCGCCCGGTCTCGATCAGCAGTACCGAGCCCAGGCCGGCCTCGTGACAGGCTGCGGCCGTGGCGACGCCCACGATGCCGCCCCCGACGACCAGTACGTCCGGGCGCAGATCGGGAAGGCTGCCGTCGCCGCGGCCGAGCGTGGCGCGCTCGGCGTCGGTCAGCTGATCACGCCAGATAGCCCCTGTCATGGTGACGATCCCATCCGTAAGTTCGCGGCCGGACTGGCCGGACTGGCCGACCCTACCCGTTCGGGGCCGCCACGTAGGCTGTTGGACACTGCGGAACATATCCGCCCGGGAGTCAGGAGGTGCTGGCGTGCTTGCCGACACGTTCGGCCGGGTGGCGACTGACCTCCGGGTTTCGCTGACCGACCGGTGCAATCTGCGGTGCAGCTACTGCATGCCGCCGGACGGGCTGGACTGGCTGCCCAATCCGTCGCTGCTGACCGACGACGAGGTCGTGCGCCTGATCACGATCGCGGTGCAGCGGCTCGGGATCACTGAGGTCAGGTTCACCGGGGGAGAGCCGCTGCTGCGCCGCGGGCTGCCGGCGATTGTCGCGGCCACCGCGGCGCTGCGCCCGCGCCCGGAGATCTCCCTCACCACCAACGGCATCGGGCTTGACCGGCTCGCCGGGCCGCTGCACATCGCCGGACTTGACCGGATCAACGTCTCGCTGGACACCCTGCGGCCGGCCACCTTCGAGCTACTGGCCAAGCGGAACCGGCTGGACGACGTCCTGGCCGGCCTGTCGGCAGCAGCGGCGACCGGCCTGGCCCCGGTCAAGGTCAACGCCGTGCTGATGCGGGGCGTGAACGACGACGAGGCGGTCCCGCTGCTGCGGTTCTGCCTGTCCCGCGGCTACCGGCTCCGGTTCATCGAGCAGATGCCGCTCGACGCGCAGCACGGCTGGCGGCGCGAGAACATGGTCACTGCTGACGAGATCCTGGACGCCCTCACGACCGAGGTCAAACTGACGCCGCAGGACCCGGGCGACCGCGGCTCGGCTCCCGCTGAGGAGTTCCTGGTCGACGGCGGGCCCGAGCGGGTCGGCGTGATCGGCTCGGTGACCAGGCCGTTCTGCGCGGCGTGCGACCGGGTGCGGCTCACCGCCGACGGGCAGGTCCGCAACTGCCTGTTCGCGCGGACCGAGAACGACCTGCGCGGCCCGCTGCGATCGGGCGCGAGCGACTCCGACCTCGCTACCATCTGGCGCCAGGCGGTACTGGCCAAGCTGCCCGGGCATGGCATCAACGATCCCGGCTTCCTGCAGCCGGCCAGGCCGATGTCGGCCATCGGCGGCTGACCGCCCAGCCAGGCCCACCGGACCCCAAAACGGAAGGCGCGCGGATGAACACGCTCGACAGCTGGACCAAGGCGGCCTGCGCCGAACTTGGCATCGACCCGGTCACCGCCCAGCTGCGGCCCGTGCTCGACCTCGCGCGGGACGTGGCGCATGAAGTCGCCCGGCCGGCCGCACCGCTGACCGCGTACCTGCTAGGCGTAGCGGTGGGCAGCGGACAGGACGTGCACACCGCGGCCGAGCGGCTTCGCCGGCTGGCCAGTGACTGGCCGGGCGACGGCGGCGACTGACCCGCCGCGGCCATCGTGGTCGGGGCCAGTGGCCGGGGCCATCGTGGTCGGGGCCAGTGTGGTCCGGGGTGCGCCCAGTCCGGCCGTCCGGCGCTATCAGCGGAGCGGCCGCACCGCCGTCGGGTAGCCGCCAGAACCGCGGGCGGTATCGGGCCCAGCCCGGCCGCCGATTCGTATTCGCTTACCGGCGGGCGCTTCGGCTGTCGCTCGGTTCCGCTGCCCATTCGCGGCATTAGTAGTCGTTACGACGATAATGCCGTGACCACCGCCACGGTCACGAATGTGGGCGGAGCTATAACGGCGTTACGTGCATTAGCCCTATTTCGGTCTCGGCGGTCAAGCCGCCGACCGGGTGGCCGGTAAGTAATCTGGTCGATGCTCGCAGCTGCTACCGCCGCCCCTGCAGGTCGCCCGCACAGTCATTGGATAAACCCGGGCGTGGTCGGGATCAGGGCCGGTTATGCGCCTTTCGCCGGACTCATCGTGCTGACCGCCGCCAGACGCCGGGAGCACCGGGAACCACCTGCCGCGTCGGGACTGGACGTGGCCCGCCCGCCGGGCCGGCCGCAAGCACCCGACCCGCCCGGCCGCACTCCACCGCACCGCGGTCCCGTGATGACGACCGTCCTCTTGCCAACACGACTATAACGATATATCGTTGACCTATCTGAGTGTTCCGGCGACTGTCTCAACGGGGGACGGTGCCCGCCCGGAGCGCACAACAGGAGGAACGATGCGTTCAGAAGACATGTGGCCGCATAGCGGCGAGGAAGGCGGCTGGCCACGCAGGACCGGAAGCCGCCGCCGGCATGGCCGCGGACCTGGCTTCGGTGGCCGGCCTGGATTCCCCGGCGGGCCGCCGGGATTCGCCGGATTCGGGCCCTGGCCGGGTGAGCCCAGGATGATGCGCGGTCCGCGGGCCAAGCGCGGCGACGTCCGCGCCGCCGCCCTCGCGCTGCTAGCCGAGGAGCCCATGAACGGCTACCAGATCATCGGCGAGATCAGCGAGCGAAGCGAAGGGGTGTGGCGGCCAAGTCCAGGATCGGTCTACCCGGCCCTGCAACAGCTGGAAGACGAGGGCCTGATCCGCGCCGAGGCCGGGGACGGCGGCCGCCGCGCCTACGTTCTCACCGACGAGGGCCGGGAGTACGTAGCGGCGCATCCGGATGAGGTCCGGGCGCCGTGGGACATCGTGGCAGGCACCGTCGGCGGCGCCGCCATCGAGATGCGCAGCCTCATCGGGCAGGTGGCCATGGCCGCCTTCCAGGTGGTCAGCGCCGGTACCGACGCACAGGTGGCGCAGGCGCGCCAGGTGCTGACGGATGCCCGCAAGTCGCTGTACCGGGTGCTGGCTGCCGACGACGAGGAGTCGTCGGCTGGCCCCAGCGCCTAGCGGCGCGGTCCGGGCTGGCCACCCCGGCTAGGCTCGGCAGTAATGACCTGAGGGAGGAACAAGCGGTGAAAGCCCAGGCCGGTGCATCCGCCGGCGCAGTGGCCCCATCAGGTGCACCGCAGGCCGGCGGCGCCGTCGGGAATGGCCATGCTCATGACGGCCATCGACCGCCGCCGGTCATCGCGGTGTCCGGGCTGACCAAGAGGTACGGCGACGTCGAGGCGGTCCGCGGCATCGACTTCACCGTGGCGGCGGGGGAGACCTTCGGTTTTCTCGGGCCGAACGGGGCCGGCAAGACCACCACCATCAAGATCCTCTGCACGCTGGCCAAGGCGACGTCAGGCACCGCGCGGGTAGCGGGTCATGACGCGGCCACCGACCGGGACTCGGTCCGGCGCAACATAGGCCTGGTGTTCCAGGACACGACGCTGGACACCTACCTCACCGCAGCGCAGAACCTGCGCTTCCACGCGGATCTGTACGGGGTGCCGAAGGCCGCCGTGGGCCCCAGGATGCGCCAGGTGATGGACATGGTCGGGCTGTGGGATCGGAAGGACAGCCTGGTCAGCACGTTCTCTGGCGGCATGCAGCGCAGGCTCGAGATCGCCCGCGGGCTCTTGCACGCGCCGCACGTGCTGTTCCTCGACGAGCCGACCGTCGGCCTGGACCCGCAGACCAGATCCTCGATCTGGACCTACATCAATGACCTGAAGCGCCGCGAGGACATCACGATCTTCCTGACCACGCACTACATGGATGAGGCCGAGCACTGCGACCGGATCGCGATCATCGATCACGGCCGGATCGTCGCGATCGATACGCCCGAGGCGCTGAAGGCCAGCGTCGGCAAGGACCGGGTACAGATCCACACCGCCGACGACCAGGCCGCCATCGCGGAGCTGGCCGACCGCTTCGGCCTCGAGGCGGCCATTCACGAGGGCGCGGTGACCTTCTCGGTGACCTCGGGCGAGGAGTTCGTGCCGCAACTGTTCGCGGGCCTTTCCGTCCCGATCCGCTCGGTCAGTGTCTCCCGGCCGTCGCTGGACGACGTATTCATGTCCTACACGGGCACGACGATCCGCGACGCCGAGGCGTCGGGCACCGACGCGATGCGGCAGATGGCGCAGCGGTTCCGGGGAAGGCGGTAGAAGATGGCGACTCAGACAACCGGCCTGGCCGCTCCGGAGCGGGCCGCCCTGGTCGACGAGATCAGGGTCGCGGTGCCCGAGCACGGCCTGCGGCACGATATGCGCGCGGTCAGCATCATCTGGCGCCGCGAGCTGATCAGGTTCTCCACCGACAGGCTCCGGGCGATCACCTCGCTGATCCAGCCGTTCCTGTTCCTGTTCGTGCTCGGCACCGGCCTGGGGTCGCTGGCCGGTGCGAGCATGCCGCCTGGGGTCAGCTTCAAGACCTTCATCTACCCGGGCGTGCTGGCCATGTCGGTGCTGTTCACCGCCATCTTCTCGGCTGCGTCCATCGTCTGGGACCGGGAGTTCGGATTCCTGCGCGAGATCCTGGTGGCGCCGGTCAGCCGGGCCGCCATCGTGGTCGGCAAATGCCTGGGCGGGGCCACCATCGCTACCTTCCAGGGCATCATCTTCCTGGCCCTGGCCTGGTACGCCGACGTGCCCTATAACCCGGTGCTGATTCTCACCCTGATCGGCGAGCTGCTGCTGTTGTCCTTCACGCTGACCGCATTCGGGGTCATGATGGCGGCCAGGATCAAGCAGTTCCAGGCGTTCATGGCGCTCACCCAGATGCTGGTGCTGCCGCTGTTCTTCCTGTCCGGCGCGCTGTACCCGCTGAGCGGGCTGCCCGCCTGGCTGAGCGTGCTGACCCGCATCGACCCGCTCACCTACATCGTCGGCCCGATGCGGCATGCGGTCTTCAGCTACCTGGATATCCCGGCGTACTACATGCAGCACCTGGCGCCCGGGATCACTTGGGGCAGCTGGCTGGTACCCGTGTGGTTCTCGATCGGCGTCGTGGCGGTCATGGGCCTGGGAATGATGCTGGTGGCGATTGCCGAGTTCCAAAAGACCGAGTGATCAACGGCGACCGTGCAAACTGCAATAGGCCGCTTTCAGGCCAAAAGATAAAGCGACGCCGGGTGGCTACGGGGGCAAACCACCCGGCGTCGCATTCATCGGCGCTCCGACGGGGGCCCGGAACGCCGGCACCGGTGCCCCGGCGGGGGACCAGAGCACCGGTAAGCATGTTACACCGAACCCCCCCCTTGTGCGTCAAGACCGGACTACAAGCGGATCTCGGCACGGAGCCCGGCCGATCCTCGCTGATCAGCCGTTTCCGGTAGGCCTTTTCCTATCCCGATCAGCCCGCTGCGCAGACTCGCCGTGGTTGCCCGCAGTGCCTGATTCGCGAGGCCCGGATTCGCGAGGGCCTAAGTCGCGAGGGGCTGATTCGGCCGGGCCTGAGTCGCGAGGGCCTGAGTCGCGAGGGCCTGAGTCCGGGCGGCCCGGGTTAACGGCCGTAGAGCTGTCCGGGCTAAACCGATCCGGCAGGTTCGGCTCGTAGGCCTGGAAGCCACGGCCGCCGTTCGGCTCGCGGCCGCCATTGGCGAAGATCACCGCGAAGTACGGGATGATGATCGCGCCCACCGCCGGGATGGCGGTCAGCCAGCCGGCGCCGTTGATGAAGAGCACGACCGCGATCACGAAGCAGACCAGCCGGATGCCCATCATGATCAGGTACCGGCGCTCACGGTAGGAGATGTCGGCCGATCGCGAGAGCCGCGCCTCGGTCACCACCTGGGCGCGCTCTGATCTGGGATGACGAAGCGCTCTCACTACTCCACGGTATGCGCGACTGGCCGCGGCGTCACCATCGGCACCCTGATCCGGGGTCCCCGCGGGATCAGCGCTACTCAAGCCGGATGGCCGCGCCAGTCAGCTCGAGGGCCGCAATCTCCTCGACGGACGCGGCGCCAGCCAGCGCCATCGAGTGCGCCAGCCCGGCCGTCAGAGCCGTGAGCAGCTCGCTGACGCCGTCCGCGCCGCCACAGGCCAGTGCCCACAGCACCGGCCGGCCGACGAACACAGCCCGGGCGCCGAGCGCGAGGGCGGCCAGCGCGTCATCGCCGGTGCGGATCCCGCCGTCGGCATAAGCAGGCCGGACCGCCGCGGGCTCGGCGCTCAGCGCGGCCACCACCGGCGGCAGCGCAGCCGCGGCCGGAATCGCGCCGTCAAGCTGGCGCCCGCCGTGATTGGAGACGATCACCGCGGCCGCGCCGTGTGCGATGCAGGCCGCGGCGTCGTCGGCCCGCAGCACGCCCTTGACCACCACCGGCAGCCCGCTGATCTCGGCCAGCCAGCCGATGTCAGCGAACGTCAGGTCGCTGGCCTGCTCGGCCGCGCTCAGATCGGCCAGCGGCCCCAGATTGACCAGCAGGTCGGCGTCCTGCACCACACCGTCGCCCGCGTCCCGCCGCTTGCGGCCGACGACCGGCGTGTCGGCCGTCAGCACCAGCGCCGCCGCGCCGGCCGCGACCGCGCGCCGGACCAGGCCGGCGGTCAGCGCGCGGTCACGCAGCACATAGACCTGGAACCACCAGCTGCCGCCGGCCTCGCCCAGCACCCTGCCGACGTCCTCGATCCGGCTGGTGCTGCGGGCCGAGAGCACATACAGGGCACCAGCCCGGGCCGCTCCCGCCGCCACGGCCAGCTCGCCGTCGGGATGGGCCAGCCGCGCGAAGCCGGTCGGGGCCACCCCGACCGGGGTCGCCACCGCCGTTCCCAGCAGGGCGGTCGCGGTGGACACGGCGGACACATCGCGCAGCACCCGCGGGGCCAGCCAGACCCGCCGCCAGGCTTTCTGGTTGGCTCGCAGTGTCCGCTCGCTTCCTGAGCCGCCCGCGTAGTAGTCGTAGACCTCAGGAGGCAGCAGCTTTCGCGCACGGCGTTGCAGATCGGCGGCGTCGGGAGTCACGAATGTCCAGTATGGAGGCTCAGATGAGCGACCGCACCTATCGCGTCACCGAGATTGTCGGCACCTCGCCGGACGGAATCGAGCCGGCCATCCGGGCGGCGCTGCGCCGGGCCGGGCAGACGCTGCGGCATCTCGACTGGTTCGAGGTGACCGAGGTCCGCGGCCAGATCGTCGACGGTGACGTGGCCCATTTCCAGGTCGGGCTCAAGGTGGGCTTCCGGCTGGAGGATGGCTGAGGCGGCCCGGCGGCGCGGCCGTCAGCTGGCCTGGCTGACCGATGACATGTTGAAGCCGTCGACCCGCAGCGGCGGCATGGCCGTCCGGGTGAAGTAGTCGGCCCACTCGCGCGGCAGCGCCGCGCTGCTGGGGCCTGCCTCGGTGACCCGGCTCAGCATCGCGACCGGGCTCTCGTTGAACCTGAAGTTGTTCACCGCCCCGACGACCTCGCCGTTCTCGACCAGGTAGACCCCATCCCTGGTCAGCCCGGTCAGCAGCAAGGTCTGCGGGTCGACCTCGCGGATGTACCACAGGCAGGTCACCAGCAGGCCGCGGCCGGTGCGGGCGATCATCTCCTCCAGCGAGGCCGCGCCGCCTGGTGCCTCCAGGATCAGGTTGTCGATGGACGGCGTCACGGGCAGCCCGGACAGCGCGGCGGAATGCCGGGTCTGGGTCAATGCGGTGAGTTCGCCTGCCGAGATCCAGCTGGTGGGCGCCAGCGCCAGGCCGTTGTCGAAGACCGACGATTCCCGGCTGGAAGCATGGGCTACCACGAAGGGCTCGCACTGCAGGCCGGGAGCTCCCGGATCGCTGCGGAGCGTCAGCGGCAGGCTGGCCAGCCGGTCGCCGACCCGGGTGCCGCCGCCCGGCCTGCTGAATACCGTCCGGCCGTCGATCGCGTCCTTGGCCCCGGCTGACCAGTACAGGTAGATGAGCAGATCGGCGACGGCGCCAGCGGAGAGCACGGTCTCATAACGGCCGGCCGGCAGCTCGATCTGCCTGGCTGCCCAGTCAAGCTGGGTGGTCAGCCTCGCATACATGTCAGCCACCCGGACATCGGTGAAGTCCCTGGTGCCGGCCCCGGTCCAGGCGGACTGGCTCAGGTCAGCGGACTTCGCATTGAGCTCAACCCGCCCGGCCGGCTGGTCGTGCCGCAGCCGCAGCCCGGCCGAGCTGCCCAGGAATTGCGAGGTCACGGAGTGCTCGGCGAATCCGTACAGCCGCCGCCTGGCCGCGGCCGCCGCCGCGAACGCTTCGCCGAGCGTCCCGGCGAAGGCGCCGAGCACGCTGGCCCCGGTACCGCTGGCCTGATCATCCCAGCCAAGGCCGCCAGCCACGCCGCCGGTCGCGCCCCGGGGCCAGGCCGGCGATCCGCTGCCCGGGCCGATCAGCGGCTGGGCGTCTGGCGCCGGTGTCCCTTCGGCGGCCGTCTGTTCCGCTTCGGCCACCAGATCTGGGATCTGGTCCGGGCGGACGCCCGCTCTCGACACCACCCCGACCGCTGGCCCCAGCCTGCCGGCGCTGATCGCGATCACGGTCAGCCGCCGCGACCGCGAGACGCCGTTGGTGGTGAGCGTGTTGCCGGCCCACCGGAGATTGGCCGACGAGGTCTCCTCCGCCATCACGATGCAGTCGCCGCGGCTGGCCGCCCGCAGCGCCCGCTCGACGTCGTCCTGCGCACGCTGCCCGGTCATGACGATCCTTCTTCCGCGGTGTTGAGTATCCGCACGCCCCGCATCAGCACGGCGGGGCAGCCGTGGCCGACCGGCGCGACCTGCCCGGGCTGTCCTTTCCCGCAGTTGAACGCCCCGAACAAGCCATAGGTCTGCGGACCGCCGACCGCCTCCATGGAGTTCCAGAAATCCGTCGTGGTGGCCTGGTAGGCGACGTCCCTGAGCTGACCGGCCAGCCGGCCGTGGGAAATAAGGAAGAACCGCTGGCCGGTGAACTGGAAGTTGTACCGCTGCATGTCGATCGACCAGCTCTTGTCGCCGACGACGTAGATGCCGCGGGAGACGCCCGCGATCAGGTCCGCCGTGGACGGCCCGCCGGCGGCAGGCTGCAGCGAGACGTTGGCCATCCGCTGGATCGGCATGTGCCCCGGCGAGTCGGCGAACGCGCACCCGTTGGAGCGGGGCAGGCCGGACCGGCTGGCCATCCGCCGGTCCAGCTGGTAGCCGGTGAGGATGCCGCCGGTGATCAGGTCCCAGGACTGGGCGCGGACACCCTCGTCGTCGTAGCCGATGGAAGCGAGGCCATGCTCGGCGGTCCGGTCCCCGGTGACCTGCATCAGCGGCGAGCCGTACTGCAGGCTGCCCAGCTTGTCCGGGGTAGCGAAGGACGTGCCCGCGTAGGCCGCTTCGTAGCCGAGGGCGCGGTCGAGCTCCGTCGCGTGGCCGATGGACTCATGGATGGTCAGAAACAGATTGGACGGGTCGATCACCAGGTCGTAGCGGCCGGACTCCACGGAGGGCGCGGCCAGCTTGGCGGCCAGCAGGTCGGGCAGCTCGGCCAGCTCGGCGGGGAAATCCCAGCCGGTCCCGGTCAGATACTCATAGCCACGGCCGGCCTGCGGCGCGAGCGTCCGCATGGTCTCGAACCGGCCGCCCGCTTGCACCGCTACCCCGGTCAGGGCCGGGTGCAAGCGGACCCGCTGCTGGGTCGCCGTCGTGTCACCGTCGCTGTAGAACTTGCATTCCTTGACGGTCAGCAGCGATGCGTCCACGTGGGCGATTCCCGGGCTGCTCAGCAGCGCGGAACTCCAGTCGGCCAGCAGTGTTATCTTCTCCGCCGCGGTGACGCTGAACGGATCGACCTCATACTCCGAGATCCAGCTGACGTCGCCATAGCCAGGCTCGTCCGCCAGCTCGATCGGCTCGGTGTTGACCGGGGCAGCGACCCGGGCCAGCTCGACGGCCTCGGCGGCCGCCCGGGCCGCAGCCGCCGTGCTCAGATCGACCGCCGAGGCGAAGCCCCACGTGCCGTCGACGACCACCCGCACCGCCAGGCCGATGTCAGCCGACTCGGCGAGGGTCTCCAGCGCGGCGTCGGCCAGCCCGATCCGCTGGCGCCTGATGAGCTCGGCACGGAAGTCCGCATGTTCGGCGCCGAGATCGGCGGCGCGCTGCAAGGCCGCGGCGGCCAGCTCCCGCAGCGGGTAGCTGGTGAACTCCGGATCGATCCGCTGCGCATCCGCGCTGGTTGCACTGTCATCCACGGCAGGCCAACCTATCCCAATCCTGGTCCGTCCCGCCTGGCCAGGTACGCTCGCCACGATCGGAGCGGCAGTGCGGAAGCTGCGCTGCGGAGGCGACGGAGGTCCGGAAGCATGGCTCGATCGGTCCTGGTGACTGGCGGCAACCGAGGCATCGGGCTGGCGATCGCCCGCAGGCTCGCGGCGGGCGGCGACGGGGTGACCATCACCTCGCGGTCCGGGGCGGACGTGGAGGGGCTGACCGTCGCGAAGTGTGACGTGCGCGACGCCGGAGCCGTCGACGCGGCGTTCACGACGGCCGAGGCCGCGCACGGGCCGGTCGAGGTCCTGGTGGCCAACGCGGGCACCAACCGCGACCAGCTGCTCGCGCTGATGAGCGAGGATCATTTCGCCGAGGTCATCGACACCAACCTGGCCGGTGCCTACCGGGTGGCCAAGCGCGCCTGCCGGCCGATGATCAGGATGCGCCGCGGCCGGATCATCTTTATCTCCTCGGTGGTGGGCTTGCTCGGCTCGGCCGGGCAGGCCAACTACGCGGCGTCGAAGGCCGGCCTCATCGGCCTGGCCCGCTCGCTGGCGCGTGAGCTCGGCGGGCGGGGCATCACGGTGAACGTGGTGGCGCCTGGCTTCGTGGACACCGACATGACCGCTGCGCTGCCCGAGGCCAGGAGGGAGGCCATCCTGGCTGGCATACCGCTCGGCCGGGGCGGCGGCGCCGACGAGGTCGCCGCGGCGGTCGCCTTCCTGGCTTCAGCCGACGCGGCGTATATCACCGGCGCGGTCATCCCGGTCGACGGCGGCCTGGGCATGGGCCACTGAACAACCGGCCCGCATGACGACAGCCGAAGGGAAGCTGGATGGGAATCCTGGACGGGAAGCGGATCCTGGTGACCGGAGTGCTCACCGACGCCTCCATTGCCTTTCATGTGGCGCGGATAGCGCAGCAGGAAGGCGCCACGGTGGTGCTGACCGGGTTCGGGCGGCTGAGCCTGGTCGAGCGGATCGCCAGGCGGCTGCCGGATCCGCCCCCGGTGCTCGAGCTCGACGTCACCGATACCGGCCAGCTCGACTCGCTGGCCGAACGACTGTCCGAGCACGTCGACCGGCTGGACGGCGTGGTGCACAGCATCGGCAACGCGCCGCAGTCCGCGCTGGGCGGTAATTTCCTGCAGACTCCCTGGGAGGACGTGGCCGCCGCGTTGCACGTGTCGACCTACTCCTTCAAGGCACTGGCCATGGCGGCGCTGCCGCTGATGGGCGGCGGCGGGGCCATCGTCGGGATGGACTTCGACGCCAGCCGGGCCTGGCCCGCCTACGACTGGATGGGCGTGGCCAAGGCGGGCCTGGAGTCGTGTGCCCGCTATCTGGCCCGCGACCTCGGCCCGCGGGGGATCCGGGTGAACCTGATGGCGGCCGGGCCGCTGCGGACGATGGCCGCCAAGAGCATTCCAGGCTTCGGCGGCTTCGAGGCGATGTGGGCGGAGCGCGCTCCGCTCGGCTGGGACCTGGCTGACCCGGAGCCGGCGGCCCGCGGCTGCGTCGCCCTGCTGTCGGACTGGTTTCCCGCTACCACGGGCGAGATCGTGCATGTCGACGGGGGAGCGCACGCGATCGGCGGCTAGCGTGATATCGGGGCGCGGTACCGGGCGCTACGGCCAGAAGCGAGACGTCATCCTTTGCGCTATTTGCCGGATAATTTGGCGATCGTGCCCTGGCACGTAGCGGTCAGATAATCGCGAGGTCACCGTCGGATCACGATTCAGGCGGTCTGCCCCGGGTCCGTTCCCTGTTTGGCCTCGATACTCCTACTATGACGCAACGGCCCGCCGTGTGGCGCGCCGACGCGCCGCGGGGCGCCTGAGCCTCCGGTAACTTGATCCGCGAAGAAATCTCAGCGGAAGGATAGGGAGGAGGAGTGTCAATGCGGACACCCAAGCGAAGCCACCTGACCGTATGCGGTCTGGCGGCGATCGCGCTGGTCGCGACCGCGTGCGGAAGCAGCTCGACGAGCCCGTCATCAAGCTCGTCAGGCTCAAGCGTCAGCCTTTCCAGCGGCTTGCAGGCGCTCAACCCGGGCAGTGGAGCCCCGAAGGCCGGCGGGACGCTCAATATGCTCGGCATCGGCGATGTCGACTACATGGACTACAACATCAGTTACTACACCATCGGCGGGCTTGGCCAGCGGATGTGGGTACGAGGGCTGTACGCCTACCCGGCTGTCCCGGGCAAGACCACCACCCCGGCGCCTGACCTGGCGACCGCGCTGCCCGTCGTCTCCAACGGCGGCCTCACCTACTCGGTCACGATCCGCAGCGGCGCGCGGTGGGACACCACGCCGTTCACCCCGGTCACCGCGGCCGACGCGCTGCTGGGCCTGAAGCGGTCCTGCAACCCGGCCCAGCCGTTCGGCGGGCTGCCCGACTTCATCGGCCTGATCAAGGGCTACCAGACGTTCTGCACCGGGTTCGCCTCAGTCAAGCCGACGGTGTCCGCGATCAAGTCGTACATCGACACCCATAACATCTCGGGCGTCACCGTCTCGGGCCAGACGATCACCTACACGCTGACCCACCCGGCGTCCTACTTCAATGACATCCTGGCCCTGGACCCGTTCAACCCGGCCCCGCCGCAGAGCCTGAACTATGTCCCGGCCAGCGCGACGGCGCAGCAGAACGTGTTCGCCGACGGCCCGTACAAGGTGCAGAGCTACACGCCGACCAAGAAGATCGTGTTCGTGCGCAACCCGGCGTGGGTCGCCTCCTCGGACCCGATCCGCAAGGCCTACGTGAACCAGATCAACGTCACCGAGACCGGCAACCAGACGACCAACCAGCAGATCCTGCAGACCAACTCGGCTGCGGGCTCGATGGAATTTGACAGCTTCCCGCCGGTAGCGGCCGAACCCGGGCTGGTCGCCCAGATGCAGCACGGCAGCACGAACTTCAACCTGGGCCCGACCTACTCGACCAACCCGTACATCGTGTTCAACACCGTCTCGCCGAACAACGGCGGGGCGCTGGGCAAGGTCGCCGTCCGCCAGGCGATCAGCTACGCGATCGACCGGGCGCACCTGATCCAGGACGCCAACGGCGCCGTGCTGAGCCCGCCGCTGACCCACATCCTGCCGAACGGGATCAACGGGGCGCAGGACGTGCCCTCGGGCTACAACCCCTACCCCTACAACGTGGCCAAGGCCAAGTCGATGCTGAAGGCGGCTGGCTACCCGAACGGGCTCACGCTGAAGTTCCTGTACCGGCCCTCCAGCACGCTGTCGGTGAAGATGTACCAGACGCTGCAGTCCGACCTGAGCGCGGCCGGCATCAAGATCACCGGCCTGGGCGTCCCGGACGCGGACTTCTACGTGAAGTACCTCGAGGTGCCCAGCGTGGCCAAGTCCGGCACGTGGGACCTCTCGCTGGCTGGATGGGGGCCGGACTGGTACGGCGACGCGGCGACATCGTTCTTCAAGCCGCTGTTCTACGGACCGACCGCTTACCCGCCCAGCGGCAGCAACTTCGGTTTCTACAGCAACCCCACGGTGACGAGCCTGATCAGCAAGGCCGCGTCACAGGCCAGCGCGAGCACGGCTGCGACCTTGTGGGGGCAGCTTGACCAGGACGTCATGAAGGACGCGCCGATCTACCCGATCACGCAGCCGCTGCAGCCGCTGTACCACGCCAGCTACGTGCACAACGCTGTGTACGTTCCGGCCATCCAGCAGTTCGATCCCACGAATGTCTGGCTGAGCGCCCCAACAGGCTGATAACCAGGCACAGCTGATTCCCGTCGGTCATCCCCGGTATCTATCGCGGGGTGACCGACGGGAATACAGTTTCTGTAGGACGGCATGCTGGGACAACAGGACGTTTGTCCTGTCTGTGGCCGGAACCGCGAAAGGGTAGGCAACGTGGCACTACTTGACGTCGAGAACCTGCACGTGTCCTTCCGAACCTCGGACGGCATCGTGCGGGCGGTGCGCGGGGTGTCGTTCCACGTCGATCCGGGGCAGACGCTCGGCATCGTCGGCGAGTCCGGTTCAGGTAAGAGCGTGGCCACTCAGACGATCATGGGACTCACCCGCGGGGCCGAGGTCTCGGGCCGGGCCTTGTTCGACGGCACTGACCTGATCACGATGAAGCCCGAGCAGATGCAGGCCGTCCGCGGCGCGAAGGTCGGCATGATCTTCCAGGATCCGCTCTCCAGCCTGCATCCCTTCTACCGCGTGGGCTGGCAGATCGTCGAGATGATCCGGCTGCATGATCATGAGATGTCCAAGCAGCAGGCCCACCAGCGGGCTGTCGAGCTGCTCACGCTGGTCGGCATACCGCAGGCCGACCGCCGGGTCGATGACTTCCCGCATCAGTTCTCGGGCGGGATGCGGCAGCGTGCCATGATCGCGATGGCCATGGCGCTCAACCCGGCGCTGCTCATCGCCGACGAGCCGACGACCGCGCTCGACGTGACCGTTCAGGCCCAGGTGCTGCAGGTCATCAACCGCCTGCAGCAGGAGTTCGGGACGGCCGTCATCCTGATCACGCACGACCTCGGGGTGATCGCCGACGTCGCTGACGATGTGGTCGTCATGTACGGCGGAGCGGTGATGGAGCAGGCCGACCGGCTGGAAATATTCCGGGCCAACCACCATCCCTATACCGAGGGGCTGCTGATGTCGCTGCCGGCGCACGGCAGCGAGCGCAAGCGCCTGCGGTCGATCCCCGGCCAGCCGCCCAGCCCGATCAACTTGCCGCCCGGCTGTCCGTTCGCCCCGCGATGCGCATACGTGATGGACCGGTGCCGCAAGGAGGCCCCGCCGCTCGCGCCCGCCGGGGAGGACACCGAGCACCTGTCGGCGTGCTGGCTGCCGCGGGACAAGGCCACCCGCGACGGCCTGCGGCGCAAGGTGCTCGGGCAAGCGTTGCCGGCTGGGGCGGAGGCCTAGGAAGCGATGAATGCGGAAAATGTGGCTCAGCCAGAAAATGTGGCTCAGCCAGAAAATGTGACTCAGCCAGCTAGCGCACCGGCGGGCGGCGACGTCTTGCTGAAGGTGGAGAACCTGGTCAAGTACTTCCCGGTGAAGACCGGCAAGCTGATCCAGGGCACCCGGGAGTTCGTGCATGCCGTCGACGGGGTGAGCCTCGAGGTCCGCAGGGGCGAGACTCTCGGGCTGGTCGGCGAGACTGGCTGCGGCAAGTCGACGGTGGCGCGCTGCGTGGCCAGGCTCTACGACCTCACCGCCGGGCGGGTCATCTTCGAGGGGGACGACCTCAGTACCCTGTCGGCCCGGAAAATGCGGCCGTACCGGCGCGAGATCCAGATGATCTTCCAGGACCCGTACGGGTCGCTCAACCCGCGGCGGCGGGTCGGGTCGATCATCGGTGACCCGTTTGCGATCCACAAGATCGCGTCAGGGGCAGACCGCAAGCGCCGGGTACAGCACCTGATGGAGCTGGTGGGCCTCAACCCGGAGCACTTCAACAGGTTCCCCGCCGAGTTCTCCGGCGGTCAGCGGCAGCGGATCGGGGTGGCCAGGGCACTTGCGTTCACGCCCAAGCTGATCATCTGCGACGAGCCGGTGTCGGCGCTCGACGTCTCGATCCAGGCCCAGATCATCAACTTGCTCGCGGACCTGCAGAGCGAGCTCGGCCTGACCTATATCTTCATCGCGCACGACCTGTCGGTCGTCCGGCACGTCAGCAACTCGGTAGCGGTCATGTACCTCGGGAAGGTGGTCGAGCAGGCTCCCGTGGAGCAGCTCTGGGCGCACCCCCGGCACCCTTACACCGACGCGCTGCTGTCCGCCGTGCCTATTCCCGACCCCGAGCGCACCGGCCAGCGTGACCGGATCATCCTGGTCGGGGACGTGCCGTCGCCGGTGAACCCGCCGAGCGGCTGCCGGTTCCACCCCCGGTGCCCGAAAGCCAGGCAGGCCTGCGTTGACACCGAACCCGAGTTGGAGCCGCGGCTTGGCGATCCGGACGCCCACCCGGCGGCCTGCCTGTTCCCGGTCGCGGACGGTGAAGATATCTCGAAGTCCCGGCCCACCCTCGGAGCCGAGCAGCGCGTGATCGAAACCGGGCTCGTTGGCGGCTCCTGAGCCTGCGCGGACGGAAAGGAGACGGCATGACCTACAACGTCAGCGATCTGCAGGCGGTAGGCGCGCTGGACACGGAACTCCCCCTGGTCGCGCCCGAGGGCGAGGCAGCCGAGAAGATCGAGGGCAAGAGCCCGTGGCGGCTCGCCACCCAGCGGCTGCGGCACGACCGGGCCGCGATGATCTCCCTGGCGGTCATCATCATCATCGTGCTGGTGGCGATCTTCGCGCCGGTCATCGCGCTCATCACCGGGCACGGGGTCTACCAGCAGTTCCGCGGGCCCGCCCCGCCGATCGGGCTCACCCCGACGGGGCAGCCGGTCGGGCCGTCGTCCGCGTTCTGGCTCGGCACCGACGACCAGGGCAGGGACATCCTGGTCCGGATCGCCTATGGCGCGCGGATCTCGCTGTTCGTCGGCGTGGTCGCGACCGGGATCACCGTGGTCGTCGGTACCGTGGTCGGCCTGGCGGCGGGCTACTTCGGCAAGACCGTGGACACGATCCTGGCCAGGCTGATGGACTGGCTACTCGCAATTCCGTTCCTGCTCTTCGCGATCTCGCTGGTCTCCGTCGTGGATGTGCACCCGATCTGGATCATCCGTCCAGGCCTGCCGGTGGTCATCATCGTCCTCGGGTTCCTCACCTGGGCCTCAGTCGGCCGCATCGTCCGAGGCCAGGTGCTGTCGATCCGGGAGAAGGAGTACATCGAGGCGGCGCGGGCGCTCGGTGCCGGGCCATGGCGGATCATGTTTATCGATATCCTGCCGAACCTGCTGGCCCAGCTCATCGTCTACACCACGCTGCTGATCCCGCTGACGATCGTGGGGGAGGCCTCGCTGTCGTTCCTCGGCGTCGGGGTCCTGCCGCCGACGGCCGACTGGGGCCAGATGATCAGTGCGGCGGCCTCGGTGTACCTGTACGGCCCGTGGTGGTACCTGCTGTTCCCCAGCCTGGCGCTGCTGATCACCACGCTGGCGTTCAACATCTTCGGTGACAGCGTGCGGGACGCCTTTGACCCGCGCGGCGACCTGTTCGTCTAGGAGCTTCCCGTGGCACGCTTCCTGATCCGCAGAACCCTGCAGGGCCTGTTCGTGTTGTGGCTGATGACGGTGACCGTGTTCCTGATCTTCTTCGTCGGCCCTGGCCCCGCGGACGTCGCCCGCACGCTGGCCGGCCGCCAGGCCACCCCGGCCCAGGTCGCCCAAGTGGCGCACCGGCTGCTGCTCGACCGGCCGATCCCGGTGCAGTACGGCCATTTCATCTGGCTGCTGCTGCACGGCAACCTCGGTTACGACTACTACCACAGCCAGTCGGTGGACTCGATCATCGCTTCCGCGTTCCCGATCACGCTCTCGCTGGTCGTCGGCGCCTCGATTCTGTGGCTCACCATGGGCGTGCTGAGCGGAATCGTCTCGGCGGTGAAGACCAGGTCCATCTGGGACCGCACCTTCACCGTGCTCGCGCTGCTGTTCTACTCGATGCCCACCTTCGTGCTCGGCTTCCTGCTGATCCTGGGCCTGTACTACGAGCTCACGATCCACCACATCAACGTCTTCCCGGCCCCGGGGACCTGGGTGCCGTTCAGTCAGGACCCGGCGCAGTGGGCGCGCGGGCTGATCCTGCCCTGGTTCACGCTGGCGCTGGTGTCCGCCGCCACCTATACCAGGCTGACCAGGGGGTCCATGCTGGACGTCTCCGGTGAGGATTACATCCGCACCGCCAGATCCAAGGGGATGCGGGAGCGGCGGGTGATCTTCAAGCACAACCTGCGGGCCTCGCTGACGCCGGTGGTGACCCAATTCGGTCTCGATGTCGGGACCCTGATCGGCGGCGCGATCATCACCGAGACCGTCTTCAACCTGCCCGGGCTCGGCTACACGGCGGTGGTGGCGATCGGGCAGCAGGACCTGCCCGTGGTGATCGGCGTGGTCATCGTGGCATCGGCCGGCGTCGTGATCGCGAATGTGTGCGTCGACATCCTGTACGCCGTCCTCGATCCGCGGGTCCGCCTGAACTAGCCGGGACCGGGAGCGTTCCCCGGCGTGCCGCACCGCGCCCGGCACCCCTTATTGTCGGGGGGTGACCTTGGTTCTCCTGGTACGCCACGGCCTGACCGCGACCACCGGCGGGGTGCTGACCGGCTGGACGCCCGGGATCCCGCTGGATGACCGGGGCCGCGGGCAGGCGGCCGCGCTGGCCGCCCGGCTGGCGCCGATGCGGTTCGACGCCATCATCTCCAGCCCGCTGGAGCGCTGCCGGCAGACCGCTGAGGCAATCGCGGGCTCGGATGGGCCGAAGGTGCGCCAGGACGACCGGCTCGGTGAGTGCCATTACGGCGACTGGACAGGAAAGCCGCTGAAGCGGCTGGCGAAAGAGCCGCTGTGGCGGGTCGTCCAGGCTCATCCGAGCGCGATGCGATTCCCTGGCCCCGGCGGCGAGTCCATGCTGGACATGCAGCACCGCGCGGTCAGCGCGGTGCGGGACTGGAACGCGGCGCTCGGCCCTGACGCCGTGTACCTGGTCTGCTCCCACGGCGATGTGATCAAGTCGGTGCTGGCCGACAGTCTCGGCATGCACCTCGACATGCTGCAACGGATCCAGATCGACCCGTGCTCGGTCAGCGTCGTTCGCTATACGCCGCTGCGCCCGTTCGTGCTGCGGCTGAACGACACCGGCGGCGCTGTCGATAGCCTGGCCCGGCCAGCGGCGAAGCGGCCGGGGGCCAGGGCGGGCGGCGACAGCGACGGTGCGGTAGGCGGCGGCGCCGGTGATCCTGCGCCCATGCTCGGGGCGGGCGGCGCGGCGCCCAGCGGAACTGGAAGATAGGACCATGCCAGTCTTCTCCTATGACCCCCCGGACCGGTTCGTCGCCGGGACCGTCGGCCAGCCCGGCGAGCGCACCTTCTACCTGCAGGCCAGCGCCGGCCGCAGGATTACCAGCGTGGCACTGGAGAAAGTGCAGGTGAGCAGGCTCGCGGAGCGTCTCGATGAGCTGCTGGACGAAGAACTCGAGGACAGCGGCACCGACTCGGACGTGCTGGCCGAGGCACCCGCCAGCCTGGCCGACGATGAGCCGCTCGACCTGCCGTTGCTTGAGGAGTTCCGGGTCGGCGTCATCGCGCTGGCCTGGGATCGTGACGATCAGCGCGTCGTGATCGAGGTGCAGGAGGAAACGGACTCGCCGGTCGAGCCACTCGCCGATGACGTTCCCGAGGACGGCCCCGGCGTACTGCGGGTCCGGATCACGGCCGCGGCCGCGAAGGCGTTCACCAGGCGCGCGCTCCAGCTGGTCAGCCAGGGGCGGCCGCCCTGTCCGCTGTGCGGCCTGCCGCTAGATGCGGGCGGGCACATCTGCCCCCGGCAGAACGGCCACCGGATCGGCCATGCGTGAACCGCCCCAGCGGCCGCGCCGCCGCCGGCGAGCCAGCGGCCCGGCCGATCCGGCGGAACCTGCGGAACCGGCCGACGGCAGCGATCCCGATGCCGCCGCCCTGGCCATGCTGGCCGGAGGCACGCTGCAGGTCGAGGGCAGGCTGGCGGTGGCATCCAACGAGACCTTTTACTGCACGCTGAACTACCAGGATCAGTCGGCGGCCTGCGTCTACAAGCCGGTGGCCGGGGAGCGCCCGCTCTGGGACTTCCCGGCCGGCACCCTGGCCAGCCGGGAGGTCGCCGCCTACCAGGTGTGCCGGGCAGCGGGCTGGCACCTGGTGCCGCCGACGGTGTACCGGGATGGCCCGTTCGGGCCGGGAATGTGCCAGCTCTGGATCGACGCCGACCCCGCTGTCGACTTGATTGCGCTGGCCCGCCGGACAGACCATCCGGGGCTGCGGCAGATGGCGGTGTTCGACGCCGTCGTGAACAACGCCGACCGCAAGATCGGCCATCTGCTGCCCGTCCCTGACGGTGACCTGTTCGGCTGCGACCACGGAGTGTGCTTCGGCGAGGACTACAAACTGCGCACCGTACTGTGGCAATGGCGGGGCAAGAGCCTGCCCGGCAGCGCCATCGAGGCCCTGGGCCTGCTCAAGCAGGCTCTGTCCGGTGGCGGTCTGGCCGCCAGGCTGGCTCGCTGGCTCGCCCCGGACGAGGTGGAAGCGACCAGGCAGCGGATCGAGCTGCTGCTGAAGCACCGGGTCCACCCGTACCCGCCCGAGGACTGGCCCGCGGTTCCGTGGCCGCCGGTGTAGCTGCCGCGCTACCCCGGGTCGCCGCGGCGCCGTAGATAACGCTCGAACTCGCGGGCGATCGCGTCGCCGGTCGCCTCGGGCAGGTCGGTCGCGTCCTTCGCCTCCTCGAGGGTCCGCACGTAGTCAGCGACCTCGGAATCCTGGTCAGCGAGCTCGTCAACGCCGCGTTCCCAGGCCCGGGCGTCGTCAGGCAGGTCGGCCAGCGGCAGGGTTACGTCCAATATGTCCTCGACGCCGCGCAGCAGCGCGAGGGTGGCTTTGGGACTCGGCGGCTGGGCGACATAGTGCGGTACTGCCGCCCATAGCGAGACAGACGGGATTCCCGCCGCCGCGCAGGCGTGCTGCAGTACCCCCACGATCCCGGTTGGTCCCTTGTAATCCACCGGATCCATCTGCAGCTCGGTAGCCAGCTTGATATCGGATGCCGCGGCATTGACCGGCACCGGGCGAGTGTGCGGCGAGTCCGCGAGCAGCGCTCCGAGCAGGACCACCAGTTCCGCGCCGAGGTCGGTAAAGGCCGCCACGAGCTCGTCACTGAACGAGCGCCAGCGCATGTTGGGCTCGATCCCGTGCACCAGGACCAGGTCCCTGGTCATGCCCTCGGGCCTGGCCAGCGCCAGCCTGGTGGTGGGCCAGATCAGCCGCTCCGTCTGGCCGTCGGCTACCTCCATCACCGGGCGGGTCACCTGGAAGTCGTAGAAGTCCTCCGGATCGATGGCCCCGATGGGGCTGGCCTGCCACGCGGTGCCGAGATGGCTGATGACCCCGCTGGCTGCCTCGCCGGCATCGTTCCAGCCTTCGAAGGCCGCGATGACAGCGGGTGAGCTGAGCTTGCCTGCGGCCTCGAGCTCGATCTCCCACCACCTCCTTCCTTACCGGTTCCAGGTTACGTGCTCGACCATGATCCGCGAGTGGGCGGCCGGCCGGACGCCAGGCCCGCCGGGCGGGGCGCCGCCGCGGCGGGCCAGCACGCCCGCACCGGCCCGGCCAGGCCACTTACAATAAGGTCACTATGACCTCGAACACCGAAGCCGCCGGGGGGCCGGCGGCCCCGGGACTGCGGGCGGTGATCGGCCGGCGGATGCTCATCGCCGACGGGGCGATGGGCTCCATGCTCCAGGGCAGCCCGGCCACGCTCGATGATTTCGCCGGGCACGAGGGGTGCAACGAGATCCTTAACGTCACCCGGCCCGACATCGTCGCCGAGATCCACGACGGCTATCTGGCGGCCGGTGTCGACTGCATCACCACCAACACCTTCGGCGCCAACCTCGGAAACCTGGGCGAATACGGCATCTCGGACCGCATCTTCGAGCTCGCCGAGGCCGGTGCCCGGATCGCCAGGCAGGCTGCCGACCGGTGGTCGGACGGGGCTCGCCGGCGCTGGGTGCTCGGCTCGATGGGGCCAGGGACCAAGCTGCCCACCCTCGGGCATGTCGCGTTCGCCGAACTCCGCGACACCTATCAGGTCAACGCGGCCGGGCTGCTGAGCGGCGGCGCCGACGCCCTGATCATCGAGACCTGCCAGGACCTGCTGCAGGCCAAGGCGGCCATCATCGGTGCCCGCCGGGCCATCGCCGGGGCGGGCCAGGAGGTGGTGCTGATCGCGCAGGTGACGATCGAGACAACCGGCGCGATGCTGCTCGGCACCGAGATCGGCGCTGCGCTCACCGCGCTCGAGCCGCTGGGCATCGACCTGATCGGCCTGAACTGCGCGACCGGGCCGGGGGAGATGAGCGAGCACCTGCGCTACCTGGCCGCGCACTCCAGGCTGCCGCTGACCTGCATGCCGAACGCGGGCCTGCCTGAACTCGCCGCGGACGGCGCCCGCTACCCGGTCACCCCGGCCGAGCTCGCCGATGCCCACGAGCTCTTCGCCGCCGAGTTCGGCCTGGCCATCGTGGGCGGCTGCTGCGGCACCACGCCCGAGCACCTGGCCGCGGTGGTGCGCAGGCTGCGCGACCGGCCGGTGGCCAGGCGCAGGCCCAGGCCGGAGCCTGGCGTCGCCTCGCTCTACCAGCATGTGCCGTTCCGCCAGGACACCGCCTTTCTGGCCATCGGGGAGCGGACCAACGCCAATGGCTCCAAGGCGTTCCGCGAGGCGATGCTCGCGGGACGCTACGACGACTGCGTGGAGATCGCGCGCGCCCAGACCAGGGACGGCGCGCACCTGCTCGATGTCTGCGTGGACTACGTCGGCCGGGACGGCACGGCCGACATGGCCGCGGTCGCCGGCCGGCTGGCCACCGCCGCGACGCTGCCCCTGGTGCTCGACTCCACCGAGCCCGAGGTAATCAGGACCGGCCTCGAGCTGCTCGGCGGCCGGGCGGTGGTGAACTCGGTCAATTACGAGGACGGCGACGGCCCGGACTCGCGGATCGCCCGGGTGATGCCGCTGGTGGCCGAGCACGGCGCGGCGGTGATCGCGCTCACTATCGATGAGCGGGGCCAGGCGCGGACCGCCGAGTGGAAGCTGGCCGTGGCGAGCCGGCTGATCGAGGATCTGACCGGCAACTGGGGAATGCGCACGTCCGACATCATCGTCGACTGCCTGACGTTCCCGATCTCCACCGGCCAGGAGGAGACCCGCCGGGACGCGATCGAGACCATCGCGGCGATCAGGGAGCTGAAGCGCAGGTACCCGGAGGTCCAGACCACCCTCGGCGTCTCTAATGTCTCCTTCGGCCTCAATCCGGCCGCTCGTGCCGTGCTGAACTCGGTGTTCCTCGCCGAGTGCAGCCGCGCTGGACTCGACTCGGCGATCGTGCACGCATCCAGGATCATGCCGATATCCCAGATCGGCGAAGATCAGCTGCAGGCGGCGCTGGACCTTGTCTACGACCGGCGCCGAGCCGGCTACGACCCGCTGGCCAGGCTGCTGGAGCTCTTCGAAGGCGTCGACGCGGCGGCGGTCAAGGCCACCAGGGCGGCCGAGCTGGCCGGGCTGCCGCTCGCCGAACGCCTGAAGCGGCGGATCATCGACGGGGAGCGGATCGGGCTGGAAGCCGATCTCGATGAGGCCCTGGCGAGCCGGCCCGCGCTGGAGATCGTCAACGACATTCTGCTGGACGGGATGAAGACGGTCGGGGACCTGTTCGGGTCCGGCCAGATGCAGCTGCCGTTCGTGCTGACCTCCGCCGAGGTCATGAAGGCGGCGGTCGCCTACCTGGAACCGCACATGGAGCGCTCCGACGAGGACGGGAAGGGCAAGATCGTGCTGGCCACGGTCAAGGGCGACGTCCATGACATCGGCAAGAACCTGGTCGACATCATCTTGTCCAACAACGGCTACGACGTCGTCAACATCGGAATCAAGCAGCCCATCTCGGCCATCCTCGAAGCCGCCGCCGAGCAGCAAGCCGACGTGATCGGCATGTCCGGCCTGCTAGTCAAGTCCACCGTCGTGATGCGGGACAACCTGGCCGAGCTGAACTCCAGGCAGCTGGCCGCCCGGTGGCCGGTACTGCTCGGCGGCGCCGCCTTGACCCGCGCGTACGTGGAGCAGGACCTGGCTGGCCTGTTCGACGGGGAAGTCCGGTACGCCAGGGACGCGTTCGAGGGACTCCGGCTGATGGACGCGTTCATGGCCGTGAAGCGCGGCGTGGCGGGGGCCCAGCTGCCGGCGCTGCGGGAGCGGCGGGTCCGGGCGCAGCCGGCCGCCCGCGCCCCGTCCGGCGGCGCGGCGGCCGGGCCCGCCCGGTCCGATGTGTCCACGACGGTGCCGGTCCCTGAGCCGCCGTTCTGGGGTACCCGGGTCAGCAAGGGAATCCCGCTGGCCGACTATGCAGCGTTCCTGGACGAGCGGGCCCTGTTCCTGGGCCAGTGGGGCCTCAAGCCCGCCCGCGGCCAGGACGGTCCCACCATGCAGGAGCTGGCCGAGACGGAGGGGCGTCCGCGGCTGCGCCTGTGGCTGGACCGGATCCAGACCGAGGGCCTGCTGCAAGCCGCCGTGGTGCAGGGCTACTTTCGCTGCGTCAGTGCGGACAACGACCTGCTGGTGCTGGACGCTAATGGCGGCGAGCGCGAGCGGTTCACCTTCCCGCGGCAGCGCCGGGACCGGCAGCTGTGCCTGGCCGACTTCTTCAGGCCGCGCGGGTCAGGCGAGACCGACGTGGTCGCCTTCCAGCTGGTCACGGTCGGCTCTCGGATCAGCGAGGCCACCGCCGAGCTGTTCGCGAAGAACGCCTACCGAGACTACCTGGAGCTGCACGGGCTGTCGGTGCAGCTCGCCGAGGCGCTGGCGGAGTACTGGCATTCCCGGGTCAGGGACGCGCTCGGGCTCGCCCGGTACGACCCCGCCGACCTGGACGGCATCCTGCGAGTCGGTTACCGCGGCTGCAGGTACTCGTTCGGCTATCCGGCCTGTCCGGATCTGGAGGACCGGGCCAAGGTGATGCGGCTGCTGCAGCCCGAGCGGATCGGCGTCACGCTGTCGGAGGAGTTCCAGCTCGCCCCTGAGCAGTCCACCGACGCGCTGATCGCGCATCACCCCGAAGCGAAATACTTCAGCACCTGACCATGCGGCCCGCTCCCACCGGACCGGCCCGAGGGGCCGGCCAGACGCTGCAAGCCGTCCTGTTCGACATGGACGGCCTCCTGGTTGACTCTGAGCCGCTGTGGTTCGAGGCCGAGAGCGAAGTCATGGCGCGGCTCGGTGGCGCCTGGAGTGCGGCGGACCAGCGGGCCCTGCTCGGCGGCTCCCTGCCTCGCACAGTCTCCTACCTGCTGGCCAGGGCGGCTCAGCCCGCCAGCGCGGCGGACGTCGCACGCTGGCTCGTGGACGGGATGACCGCGCTGCTGACCACGCGCGGGCCGCGGGTGCTGCCCGGGGCCGCCGAGCTGCTGGCTGAGGTGCGCGCCGCCGGGGTCAGGCACGCGCTGGTCACTTCGTCGGAGCGGGAGATCATGGACGCGGTCATGGCGCACGTGGGGCTCAGCTTCGACGCCACCGTCTGCGCGGCCGACGTACGCCAGAGCAAGCCGCACCCCGAGCCCTACCGGCGCGCCGCGGCGCTGCTCGGCGCCGACCCGCGGTACTGCGTAGCCCTGGAGGACTCGCCGAACGGGGTCGCCGCCGCCGAGGCGGCCGGCTGCCGCGTGGTCGCCGTGCCGAGCCTGGTGCCGATCCTGGCCCGTCCCGGCCGCTTCGTCGTGAACTCCCTGACCGAGGTCGGCCTGGCGATGCTGCGGGCCATCGCGGCGGCCGACTGACCATGACGTAGCGCAGCGGTCACCACGGCTGAATCCATCGTCCCTGGTCAAGGGCGCCAGTGGGCGAATTGCACCGGCTATCGCGGATTGATCTTCGTTCGGTCACAATAGGGCCACGACCTGCGTTGAGGACTGGCGCCGACCAGAAACCTTGGTGGACCCTCGCGTAGAGGGCCTTTGCGCCTTACTTGGTACACCCCGGGCAGCGGCCCCCACATCGCCGGGCCCGGGCCAGTAAGCCAGGAGAGTAGCGCCAGATGACCGCACCGATCGACGTTTCCCCGGGCGCCTCCGGGGCCGCGCCTGAGTCAGTGCTCAGCGGGGTCGGGGCGGACGCGATCCAGGGCCGCTCGCTCGGGCAGATCGCCTGGCTGCGGCTGCGCCGTGACAAGGTCGCGCTGGCCGGCGGGGTCTTCGTGATCTTCCTGATCGTGGTCGCCATCGTCGGCCCGCACCTGGTGCAGAACCCGCTGACCTATCACCCGAACCTGATCAACCCGACGTTCAGCCGGCCGTACGGCTCGTTCGGCGGAATCAGCCTGGCGCACCCGTTCGGCGTCGAGCCGGTGACCGGACGCGATGTGCTGAGCCGGATCGTCAACGGCACGCAGTACTCCATGCTGATTGCATTCCTCGCCACCGGGCTCGCGGTGGCGCTCGGGGTCTTCTTCGGGATCATCTCCGGGTATTTCGGCGGCTGGGTCGACGCGGCGATTGCTCGCACCATGGACGTTTTCCTGGCCTTCCCGCTGCTGGTCTTCGCGCTCGCGCTGGTCGGCGTTATTCCGCAGAGCGCCTGGGGGCTATCCGGGAACTCGCTGCGCCTGGCCGTGCTGATCTTCATCATCGGGTTCTTCAGCTGGCCCTACATGGGCCGCATCATCCGCGGCCAGACCCTGTCGCTGCGGGAGCGGGAGTTCGTCGACGCGGCCCGCAGCCTGGGTGCCCGCGGGCCCTACATTCTCGGCCGCGAGCTGCTGCCCAACCTGGTGGGCCCGATCCTGGTCTACTCGACGCTGCTGATCCCCACCAACATCCTGTTCGAGGCGGCCCTGTCCTATCTCGGCGTCGGCCTGATCCCGCCCACCCCGAGCTGGGGCGAGATGCTTTCCGACGCGGTCACCAACGGCTACTACTACATCGATCCGATGTACATGATCATCCCCGGCCTCGCCATCTTCATCACGGTCATGGCCTTCAATCTCCTCGGCGACGGGCTGCGCGACGCGCTCGATCCGAGAAGCCAGTAGGCCCTGACCGCAGGGCTCTGCTCAACCATCACGACAGGAGGCGTTTCACCCGATGAAAAGACGCAGGACCGCTGGCCTAGCCGCGGTCAGCGCGGTCGCCGCGCTGGCCCTGGCAGCCTGCGGCAGCAGCGGAAGCTCGTCCGGGCCCAAGACGGCGCCGGTGACCTATAACGAAGCCACCACGCAGGTCGTCAACCCGTCCAATCAAAAGGGCGGCACGCTGACCTTCGGCCTGAGCAACACCCCCGACTCCACGGACCCGGGCAACACGTACTACGCCTTCATGTGGAACACGGTCCGCCTCTACGGCATGTCGCTGACCACCTACAAGTCCTGCCCGGGCAAGTGCGGTACCCAGGTCGTGCCGATGCTCGCGACCTCGCTGGGGCAGGTCAGCGACAACGGGCTGATCTGGACCTACCACATTCAGCCGAACGTCAAGTTCGAGGACGGGACCACCGTCACCTCGCAGGACGTCAAGTACGCCGTCGAGCGCACCTACGCCAGGTCGGTGCTGCCCAACGGGCCCAGCTACTTCCAGGTGCTGCTGAAGGACCCGACGTATCCGGGCCCGTATACCGACCGCTCCAAGAACGAGTTCGGCCTGACCTCGGTCACCACGCCGAATCCGACGACCATCGAGTTCCACCTGCAGCACCCGTTCGCTGACTTCGACTACGTGGTCGCGATCCCGCAGACGGTCCCGGTCCCGCCGAACAAGGACACCGGCGCCAACTACCAGCTGCACCCGATCTCCACCGGCCCGTTCATGTTCCAGAGCTACACGCTGAACAAGCAGTTCACGCTGGTGCGCAATCCGTACTGGAACGCGGCGACCGACCCGCAGGTCAAGCAGCTGCCCGACAAGATCGTCTTCAACCTGAACCTGAACGCCAATGACATCGACAACCGGCTGCTGGCCGGCGACCTCGATGTGGACCAGGCCGGCACCGGCGTCCAGACGGCGGCCCGGGCCAAGATCCTCTCGTCGCCGACGCTCAAGCAGAACGCCGATGACGCGCTGAGCGGCTTCCTGTGGTTCGCCTACCTCAACACCAAGGTCGCGCCGCTGAACAACGTGGCCTGCCGCCGGGCGATCGAGTACGCCGCCAACAAGCAGACCCTGCAGACCGCTTACGGCGGTCCGCTCGTCGGCGGCGACATCGCCACCACGGTGATGCCACCGACCATCATCGGCTACCAGAGCTTCGATCTTTACAAGTCGCTGACGGAGCCAAACGGCGACGTCACTGACGCGAAGGCTCAGCTCAAGCTGTGCGGTCACCCGAACGGCTTCAGCACCAACATCGCCTACCGGTCCGACCGGCCCAAGGAAGTACTCGCCGCCCAGGCCCTCCAGCAGGCACTGTCCCAGGTGGGGATCAAGGCCAATCTGCAGGGCTACCTGTCCGGCAAGTACTACACCAACTTCGCTGGCTCGACCGCGTTCGTCCACTCCCACGACCTGGGCATCGACTTCGGTGGCTGGGGAGCGGACTGGCCGGACGGTTACGGGTTCCTCGACGAGATCTCGAACGGCAACGCGATCGTGACCTCCGGTGGCAACACCAACATCGAGGAGCTCAACGACCCGGTGGTCAACGCGGACTTCGCGAAGGCAGCTAACCTGCTGAACGCGAGTCAGCGGAACGCGATCTGGACCCAGATCGACCACCAGATCATGTCAGACGCGGCAATCCTGCCGATCGTCTACTCCAAGGCGCTGCTCTACCGGTCGCCGAACCTGACGAATGTCTACGTCCACGACTACTACGGCATGTACAACTACGCCGTCCTCGGCGTGAAGCAGTAGCCGGGAAACGCAAGCAGAGAGGAGGGCGCCGGCACCCGGCCATGCGGCCGGGTGCCGGCGCCGCCCGAAGTGATCACATTCCTTATCCGGCGCCTGATCGCCACGGCATTTCTGCTGGTCGTGGTCAGCATGATCACGTTCGCCATCTTCTTCCTGGTACCGCGGCTGGCCGGTCAGAGCACCTACCAGCTCGCGGTGCAGTACGTCGGCCGGAACCCGCAGCCTGCCGCGGTGCGCCAGCTGGAGGTGAAGCTGGGCTTCAACCTGCCGCTTCCGGTGCAGTACTGGCACTTCCTGAGCGGCATCGTGGTCGGCGCGCACTACAACGACGGGCCGAACAAGACCTATTGCCCGCCGCCGTGCTTCGGCTACTCGTTCCGCAACCAGCAGCCGGTCTGGCCACAGATGATCAGTGACGTCCCGGTCACCGCGTCGCTGGCGGCCGGCGCGGCGGTGCTCTGGCTGATCGGCGGGGTGTCCATCGGGGTGCTGTCTGCCCTGCGGCGAGGGTCCATCTTCGACCGCTTCTCGATGGGCGTGGCGCTGGCCGGAGTGTCGCTGCCGATCTTCTTCACCGGCCTGATCGCGCTGGAGCTGTTCAGCTACAAGTGGCCGATCTTCCCCAACGTGCAATTCGTTCCCCTCACCCAGAATCCCTATCTGTGGGCACGGAACCTGGTGTTGCCCTGGATCACGCTCGCCTTCCTCTACGCGGCCCTTTACGCCAGGCTGACCCGGGCCGGCATGCTGGAGACCATGAGCGAGGACTACATAAGAACGGCCCGGGCCAAGGGCCTGAAGGAACGGACGGTGATCGTCAAGCACGGGCTCAGGGCCGCGCTCACCCCGATCCTTACCATCTTCGGCATGGACCTCGGGCTGCTGCTCGGCGGGGCGGTGCTGACCGAGGTCACCTTCAGCCTGCACGGTCTCGGGCTGTTCACCATCGAGGCGATCGGCAACGCCGACCTGCCGGAGATCATGGGCGTCGTCATGCTGGCCGCGTTCTTCATCGTGATCGCCAACATGATCGTGGACATCCTCTACGCGGTGGTCGATCCGAGAGTGAGGACGGGATGACGGCCGAAGGGGATGCCAGGACCGCCGATCACGCCGATCACCCCGGCCGCGGCGGCCGCCTGGCGGGATTCGGCCGGAGCCTGGGCCGGGCCGCCGGGCGCCACAGCTCCGCAGCGGGGGCCGATTTCGCCAGCGGCCCGGCCTCGCGCGCCCTGCTCGAGGTCCGCGACCTGCGCATCCACTTCCCGACTGACGACGGCCTGGTCAAGGCCGTGGACGGGGTGTCGTTCACGGTCGAGCGCGGCCGGACGCTCGGCATCGTCGGCGAGTCGGGCTCCGGCAAGAGCGTGACCAGCCTGGGCATCCTCGGACTGCACCACGGCGGCCGGGCCAAGATCGACGGGCAGATCTGGCTGGACGGCGAAGAGCTGGTCACCGCTGACCCGTCGCGGGTGCGGGAGCTGCGCGGCAGCAAGATGGCGATGATCTTCCAGGACCCGCTGTCCTCACTGCACCCGTACTACACCGTCGGCAAGCAGATCTCCGAGGCCTACCTGATCCACAACAAGGTCGGCAGGAAGGCCGCCCATCAGCACGCCATCGACATGCTCAACCGGGTCGGCATCCCGCAGGCCGCCACCCGGGTGGACGACTACCCGCACCAGTTCTCCGGCGGGATGCGCCAGCGCGCGATGATCGCCATGGCGCTGTCCTGCGACCCTGAGCTGCTGATCGCCGACGAGCCGACCACGGCCCTTGACGTCACCGTGCAGGCGCAGATCCTCGACCTGATCTCGGACCTGCAGTCCGAATACCAGTCGGCGGTCATAATGATCACCCACGACCTGGGCGTGGTCGCCGAGTTGTCCGACGACATTCTGGTCATGTACGCGGGCCGGGCCGCTGAGTACGGATCGGCGGAAGACATCTTCCACCGCGCGGCCCATCCGTACGCCTGGGGCCTGCTCGCCTCGATGCCGCGCATCGACGAGGCCAGGCTGAACCGCCTGGTCCCGATCGAAGGCACCCCGCCGAGCCTGATCCGGGTGCCGTCAGGCTGCGCGTTCCACCCGCGCTGCGCCTATGCCACGCTGACCGGCGGGCGGAGCGAGACCGAGCAGCCGCTGCTGCACGAAGTCGATCCCGGCCACCTGGCGGCCTGCCACCTGACGGCTGAGCAGCGGCAGGAGATCCGCGGGGAAGAAATCACGGCGACGCCATGACACGCCGGTCCCTGATCGCGCCGGAGGCAATGTGAGCACCTCACTGAGCGAACCCGAAGCCGCCAGCGGCGGGGCCGCCCCGCGCCCCCCGCTGCTCGAAGTGACCGGTCTGACCAAGCACTTCCCCGTCACCAGGGGCATCATCTTCCGGCACAAGGTCGGCGCGGTTCAGGCCGTCGACGGAGTTACCTTCTCGGTCAACCCGGGGGAGACGCTCGGGCTGGTGGGGGAGTCCGGCTGCGGCAAGACCACCACCGGGCGGCTGCTCACCCGGCTGCTCGAGCCGACCGGCGGCCAGATCATCTTCGACGGCCACGACATCAGCCACCTGTCCATGGGCAAGATGCGCCCGCTGCGCCGGGACATTCAGATGATCTTCCAGGACCCGTATTCATCGCTGAATCCCCGGCATACCGTCGGCGCGATCGTCGGGGCGCCTTATCACCTGCAGAAGGTCAAGACCGAGCAGGGCACCAAACGGTCTGTCCAGGATCTGCTGGAACTCGTCGGGCTGAACCCTGAGCACTACAACCGCTATCCGCACGAGTTCTCCGGGGGCCAGCGGCAGCGGATCGGGATCGCCAGGACGCTGGCGCTGAAGCCCAAGCTGATCGTGGCTGACGAGCCCGTGTCAGCGCTGGACGTCTCGATTCAGGCGCAGGTCATCAACCTGCTGGAGGACCTGCAGAACGAGCTCGGGCTGACCTACGTGGTCATCGCGCACGATCTGTCCGTGGTGCGGCACATCAGCGACCGGGTGGCCGTGATGTATCTCGGCAAGCTGGTCGAGACCGCGTCCAGGGATCAGCTGTACGCGCAGCCGAGGCACCCGTACACAGTCGCGCTGATGTCCGCGGTGCCCGTCCCCGAGCCGTTGCGCAGCGCGGAGGGAAAGCGCGAGCGCAGGCAGCGAATCCGGTTGTCCGGTGACGTGCCGAGCCCGCTCAACCCGCCGACCGCGTGCCGGTTCCACACCAGGTGCTGGAAGGCCCAGGACATCTGCAAGACCGACGAACCGCAGCTGGTCGAGCTGGCCACCGGCCATCACGTCGCCTGTCATTTCCCGGAGAACACAGAGCCCAAGGCGCCGGCCGCCTGACCGCAGCCGACTGACCCCGCGCGCCTGACCCCAATCGGCTGACCCCGCCCGCCTGACCGCCCGGCCGCCTGACCGGCAACGCCAGGTCAGACCGGCGCCGGGGCCTGCTCAGCGGCGGCCGGCGGCGGAATGCTACCGGTGGTCTGCGGCGCGACCACGCCGGGGACGGCGGGAAGCGGCGGCGGGGTGCCGCCGAAGGCGGGGCAGATCGACTGGTGTGCGCACCAGTCACAGAGCTTGCTCTGCCGGTACCGCCAGTCGCCGCTGGACCGGGCTCGCTGGATGGCCTGCCACACCGCGTCTATCTTGCGGACCGTCGCCCGCAGATCCGCCTCGTCCGGTGCATACCGGACGATTTCCCCGTTGCCCAGGTAGATCAGCTGCAACAGCTTGGGGACCTGCTGGCGGGTGAGCCAGAGCGCGACCGCGTAAAACTTCATCTGGAACAGCGCGCGCGCCACGAATTCCTCCCGCGGCGAGACGCCGGTCTTGTAGTCAACAATCCTGAGTTCGCCGGTGGCGGCCACGTCAAGACGGTCGATATAGCCGCGGAGCCGCAGCCCGGACTCGAGCGTGGCCGCCACCTCGAGTTCCCGGTGGCTCGGCTCGAGCCTGGTGGGATCTTCCAGGGTGAAGTACCGGTCGAGCATCTGGCTGGCCTCGGTGAGCCAGGCGTCGCGTTCTGTCTCATCGGCGAAGAGCCCCGCCAGTTCCGGCTCGGCGGCGACCAGCCGCTCCCATTGCGGCTGCAGCAGCGCCCGGGCGGTCTGCGGCGTCCGGCGGGGGCCGGCTCGTCGAACAGCCGCTCCAGGACCGCGTGCACCAGCGTGCCGCGCGCGGCCGCCGGGCTGGGCGGCTCGGGCAGCCGGTCGATCACGCGGAACCTGTACAGCAGCGGGCAGGTCATGAAGTCGCTGGCGCGCGACGGCGACAGCGAAGGCACGCTAACAGGATCAGCGGTGCCTGCCGGATCAGCGGTGTCTGCTGGAACCCCGGTGCGTTCCGGCACCGCAGTGTTTACCGGTGCCGCAGTGTTTACCGGTGCCGCAGTGTTTACCGGTGCCGCAGTGTTTACCGGTACCGCAGTGTTTACCGGTACCGCAGTGTTTACCGGTACCGCAGTGTTTACCGGTACCGCAGTGCTTACCGGTACCGCCGTGTCTGCCGGAGCGGCGGTGTCGGCCGGCACGAGAGCCGACGGGCCTGCTGGAACCGCTGGATCTGCTGAACCGGCGAGAACCGCTGGATCGCCGCTGTCATTGGCCACCCTCGGAGACTAGGGGACCGCACCGACAGTTGCGCAGGAAACCAGCGCCGCCAGGCACGCCGCCATGGCGGCCGCTCATCGTGACACCGCCGATTCGTCGCGCTGCGACGCAGTCTTGAGACCCGCCAGCACGTACCATCTGGTATGTGACAGGCCTCACCCGAGAACCGGATCCGCAGCAGGACCAGCGGCCCGCTGCTGATCCAGGCGCGGGACGCCGCGACGCGCGGGCGGGGCTCGTCATCGCCAGGCCGTTCGGCATCCCGGTGCTCATCTCGCCGTACTGGTTCCTCATCGCGGGTCTTTTCGTGCTTTTTTACGCCAGCAATCTGGATAGCACGATCCGCCCGTCCGCGGTCAGGTACCTGGTCGCCGCCGCCTTCGTCATCCTGCTGTACGCGTCGGTACTCGTCCACGAGCTCAGCCACTGCGTGGTGGCCAGGGCGTTCCGGCTGCCGGTGCGCCGCATCCTGCTGTACCCGCTCGGCGGGTACTCCGAGATCGAGCAGGAGCCGCCCACTCCTGGCCAGGAGTTCCTGGTTTCGGCGGCCGGGCCGGCCGTCTCGCTCGCGCTGGCGGCGCTCGGGTACGGGATCCTGACCTTCGTTCCTGGCGGCCTGCCGCGGGTCCTCATCGGCCAGCTGGTACTGGCCAACGTGCTGGTCGGGATCTTCAACCTGCTGCCCGGCCTGCCCTTGGACGGCGGCCGGATCTTGCGGGCCGGCTTGTGGCGGGTGACCCGCCGGCCGGGCACCGCCACGATCTGGGCGGCCTGGTCGGGGCGGGTACTGGCGGTGGCGCTGGTGCTGGGTCCGTTCGCTTTCTTCGATAAGAACTTCAGCCTGCTGAACAGCACCTACGGGCTATGGCTGCTGGTCATCGCCGCGTTCATGTGGGTCAGCGCAGGACAGGCGATCCGCGCCGCCAAGGTACGGGAGCGGCTGCCTGGCCTGCAGGCCAGACGGCTGGCCCGCAAGGCCATCCCCATCCCGGCCAGCCTGCCGCTGTCCGAGGCAATCAGGCGGGCCGATGCCGCTCAGGCGCGGGCCCTGGTCGTCGTTGATCACGAGTCGACGCCGATCGCGATCGTCAACGAGACCGCGGTCATGGCCACGCCGGAACAGCGCAGGCCCTGGATCGAGGCCGGGACGCTGGCCCGGGCCATCGACCCGGGCCTGGTGCTGCCCGCCGATCTGGCCGGAATGGCGCTGCTTGATGCGGTGCGGAAGACACCGGCCAGCGAATACCTGCTAATCGAGCCGTCCGGGCAGGTCTTCGGCGTGCTGGCGGCCAGCGACCTGGATCACGCATTCGCCGGAGTGTGATCCACCGCTAGCCTGGCCCCCGTGATCAAAATGCCCCGCGGGCCGTTCGCTGCCGGCGATCAGGTCCAGCTCACCGACCCCAAGGGACGCCGCCATCGGCTGGTGCTCAAGGCCGGCCGCTCGTTTCATACCCACCGCGGCTCGCTCGCCCACGATGACCTCATCGGGCGGCCCGAGGGCAGCGTGATCGTCTCCTCCGGTGGCACCCCCTACGTGGCGCTGCGGCCGTTGCTGGCGGACTACACGCTGTCCATGGCGCGCGGAGCGGCGGTGGTCTACCCGAAGGATGCCGGCCAGATCCTGGCCCAGGCGGATATCTTCACCGGAGCCCGGGTCCTGGAGGCCGGGGCAGGCTCGGGCGCGCTGTCCTGCTGGCTGCTGCGGGCCGCCGGGGAATCGGGCCTGGTGGTGTCCTACGAGCGCCGGGCGGACTTCGCTGACATCGCACGGCGCAACGTCGAGCGGTATTTCGGCGGGCCGCATCCGGCCTGGCGGCTGATCGTGAGTGAGCTGCCCACGGCAGCTGGGGAGGCTGCGGCGCCGGACGGGCCGACGGAGCCTGGCGGGCCCGCTGGGCCGACCAGGACGGCTGACGGGCCCGCTGAGCCGACCGGGACGCCCGACGGGCCCGGCGGGCCGCAAGACGGGCCAGCCGGGCTATACCGCCCGGACGACGAGGCCGGCGGGTACGACCGGGTCATCCTCGACATGCTCGCGCCCTGGGAGTACGCCGCCACTACCGCAGCCGCGCTCATTCCCGGCGGCCTGGTCTGCTGTTACGTGGCCACCACGACCCAGCTGGCGCGGACCGTGACGGCGCTGCGCAGCCAGGGCAACTTCGATGAGCCGGCCGCCTGGGAGACGCTGCAGCGAGGCTGGCACGTCGACGGGCTTGCGGTGCGCCCTGAGCATCACATGATCGGTCACACCGGGTTCCTGGTGACAGCGCGCAGGCTGGCCGACGGGGTCACGCCACCGCCTCGCCGTCGCAGGCCGTCCAAGGGCTCCTCGGCGGCCGCCGAGGCCGCCCGGCCTGCTGCCGCGGAAGCGGGAGGGCTGGCGGCCGGAGCGGCGGCCCAGTCAGTTGCGGACCGCCTGGCGCAGCCGTAACTCAGCCGTAACGCGGCCGGACCGTTCCCGGATCGTAACTCCAGAAAGCTGTGTCGGGTCCTGCCGTAAGGTTACGGAAGGGTCCTGGATAGGTAGGGTCTAGGTGAAGTCGGATCTCGGGAGGGGGTGAGGGGCGTGGCCTCTCGTGACGACAGCGCGCGCGCCGGCCGGTATGACGACGAGGTCAAGGTCCTGACCACGCAGATCTCCTTCCTCGAGGAGGAGGTCGCGGCCTTGCGCCGCAGGCTCGCGGACTCGCCACGGCAGTCCAGGCTGCTCGAGGAGCGGCTGCGGGAGACTGAGGCGAGCCTCGCGACCGTGACTGGGCAGAATGAGCGGCTCGCGGGAACGCTCCGCGAGGCACGCGACCAGATCGTGGCGCTCAAGGAGGAGGTGGACCGGCTCGCCCAGCCGCCGTCAGGCTTCGGCATCTTCCTATCGGCGGCTGAGGACGGTGCCGCGGACGTCTTCACCGGCGGCCGGAAGATGCGGGTCAGCGTCAGTCCCGGGATCGAGCTGGACGAGCTCAAGCCCGGGCAGGAGGTCGTGCTCAACGAGGCGCTGAACGTCGTGATCGCCCAGGGCTACGAGACGATCGGTGAGGTCGTCATGCTCAAGGAGATCCTCGACGGCGGCGACCGGGCCCTGGTGATCTCCCACGCCGACGAAGAGCGCGTGGCCAGGCTGGCCGAGCCGCTGCTCGATGGCGTGCTGCGGGCCGGTGACTCGCTGCTGCTCGAGCCCCGTTCCGGTTACGTCTACGAACGGATCCCCAAGGCCGAGGTCGAGGAACTCATCCTCGAGGAAGTTCCCGACATCACCTATTCGGAGATCGGCGGTCTGGCGCCGCAGATCGAGCAGATCCGGGACGCGATCGAGCTGCCCTATTTGCATGCTGACCTGTTCAAGGAGCACCAGCTGCGGCCGCCCAAGGGCGTGCTGCTCTACGGGCCGCCTGGCTGCGGCAAGACGCTCATCGCCAAGGCGGTAGCCAACTCGCTGGCCAAGCAGGTGGCGGCGCGGACCGCGCAGCTGGCGGCCGAGAGCGGCGAGCCTGGCGAGACGGCGTCCCCGCCGGGTGGGGCGGGCCGGGCCAAGGAGGGCAAGAGCTTCTTCCTCAACATCAAGGGCCCTGAACTGCTGAACAAGTACGTGGGCGAGACCGAAAGGCACATCAGGCTGGTCTTCCAGCGGGCCAGGGAAAAGGCCAGCGAGGGGATGCCGGTCATCGTCTTCTTCGACGAGATGGACTCGATTTTCCGCACCCGCGGATCCGGCGTGTCGTCCGACGTGGAGAACACGATCGTGCCGCAGCTGCTCAGCGAGATCGACGGTGTCGAGGGCCTGGAGAACGTGATCGTGATCGGCGCCTCGAACCGTGAGGACATGATCGATCCGGCCATCCTGCGGCCCGGACGGCTGGACGTCAAGATCAAGATCGAGCGCCCGGACGCCGAGGCAGCCCGGGACATCTTCACCAAGTACGTGGTCACCAGCCTGCCGCTGCATCCCGACGATCTGACGGAGCACGGCGGCTCGCCGGCGTCCACGGTCGATGAGATGATCCAGCGGGTCGTGGAGCGCATGTACTCCGAGACCGAGGAGAACAGGTTCCTCGAGGTCACCTACGCCAACGGAGACAAGGAGGTCCTGTACTTCAAGGACTTCAACTCCGGCGCGATGATCCAGAACATCGTGGACCGCGCGAAGAAGATGGCCATCAAGGAATTCCTCGAGACCGGTCAGAAGGGCCTGCGGGTTGCGCACCTGCTGACCGCGTGCGTCGATGAGTTCAGCGAGAACGAGGACCTGCCGAACACCACCAACCCGGATGACTGGGCACGCATCTCCGGAAAGAAGGGCGAGCGGATCGTCTACATCAGGACGCTGGTCTCGGGCAAGCACGGCACCGAGGCGGGCCGTTCCATCGATACCGTGGCGAACACTGGCCAGTACCTGTAGCGGGCAGTGCTGGTCCGGGGGGCGACCCCCCGGAGCCCCCACGCGGTGCTGGCCGTCGGCACATGGCGCCTGCGTGTATCGACGGTGCCGCCGTCCGCTGTGCTGGTCCGGGGGGCGACCCCCGGAACCCCCACGCGGTGCCGGCCGTCGGCACACGGCGCGTGCGTGTGCCGACGGTGCCGCCGTCCGCTCGGCCCGGCGCAAGGCCGGGCGTCGCGGACGGCACGCGATGCTGATCGTCAGCGCACGAGCTGGCGTCTTCCCCGGGTGCTGGCGTCCGCTGTGCTGGCCCGGGGGGCGACCCCCCGGAACCCCCACGCGGTGCTGATCGTCGGTGCACAACCTGGCGGTTTTGCCCGGGTGCCGCCGTCCGCTGTGCTGGCCCGGGGAGCGACCCCCCGGAACCCCCACGCGGTGCTGATCGTCGGTGCACAACCTGGCGGTTTTGCCCGGGTGCCGCCGTCCGCTCGGCCAGGTATCGGACCTGGCCTCGTGGACGGCGCGGCGCGGACCGTCACAGTTCGCTGTCGGCCGGCACTAGGCTTTCAGGCATGAGCGTGCGGCGGGTGATGGGCATCGAGACCGAGTACGGCATCGCCGTGCCTGGTCAGCCGGGCGCGAATGCGATGGTGACGTCCTCTCAGGTGGTCAACGCCTATCAGGCGGCGTCCTCGGCGCGGGTCCGGCGGGCGCGCTGGGACTTCGAAGAGGAGAACCCGCTGCGCGACGCTCGCGGCTTCGACCTGACCAGGGACGCGGCCGACTCCACCCAGCTGACCGATGAGGACCTCGGCCTGGCCAATGTCATCCTCACCAACGGGGCCCGCCTGTACGTGGACCACGCTCACCCGGAGTACTCGGCACCGGAGTGCTCGGACCCGCTGTCCGCGGTGATCTGGGACAAGGCGGGGGAGCGCGTGATGGCCGAGGCCGCGGCCCGGGCCAGCGCCACGCCGGGCGGCGCCACGATTCAGCTCTACAAGAACAACACCGACAATAAGGGCGCATCGTACGGCTGCCACGAGAACTACCTGATGAACCGGGCCACCCCGTTCGCCGACATCGTCAAGCACCTGACGCCGTTCTTCGTGTCCCGGCAGGTGATCTGCGGGGCGGGCCGGGTAGGCCGGGGCGCGGACGGCCGGGACGAGGGCTTCCAGATCAGCCAGCGGGCCGACTTCTTCGAGGTCGAGGTGGGCCTGGAGACGACGCTCAAGCGCCCCATCATCAATACCAGGGACGAACCGCACGCCGATCCGGAGAAGTACCGCCGCCTGCATGTGATCATCGGCGACGCCAATATGAGCGAGATCTCCACGTATCTCAAGCTCGGCACGACCGCCCTGGTGCTGGCCATGATCGAGGACAGGTTCCTGGCCACCGACCTGACCCTGGAGACGCCCGTCGCCGAACTGCGGGCGGTCTCGCACGATCCCAGCTGCAAGCACCTGGTGGCGCTGCGGGACGGCAGGCGGATGACGGCCGTCCAGCTGCAGATGGAGTACCTGGAGCTGGCCAGGAAATACACCGAGGACAAGTTCGGTGCCGACGTGGACAGTGCGACGGCGGACGTCCTGGACCGCTGGGAGTCGGTGCTGACCAGGCTCGCGGAAGACCCGATGCTGGCCTCCAGGGAACTGGACTGGGTCGCCAAGCTCGAGCTGCTCAACGGCTACCGGGCCAGGGACGGGCTCAGCTGGGGCCACCCCCGGCTGCAGCTGGTCGACTTGCAGTACTCGGACGTGCGGCCCGATCGCGGCCTCTACAACAGGCTGGCGGCCCGGGGCCGGATGACCAGGCTGGCGAGCGAGCAGGCGGTCAGCCGGGCGGTGGAGTACCCGCCCGAGGACACCAGGGCCTACTTCAGGGGCCGCTGCCTGCGCCAGTACCCGGAGGCGGTCGCTGCTGCCTCCTGGGACTCGGTGATCTTCGATATTCCCGGCCGGGAGTCGCTGCAGCGGGTCCCTACCCTGGAGCCGCTGCGCGGCACCAGGGTCCACGTGGGCGACCTGCTCGACCGGTGCGAGACCGCCGGTGAGCTCGTCGCCGCGCTCACCGGCCAGGATTGAGCCCGCCGCGCCGAACCTGGGCTGATGTGGCACGGTGCTTCGACGGGTCGAGGGCGGGGGCGTGCTGTGCCTTCGGCGGTGGGATGGCGAGCGCGCTGAGCGCGGCCAGCAGCGCGAAGCCAGCACAGGCGGCGAGCGCGGGCTCGAAGCCGTCCGTGACGGTGGCGGGCGTGCCGAGGCGTCCGTGGGCGGCGAACACGGCGCTGGCGACCGCGATCGCGAAGACGGCGCCGAAGCGCTGCATCATGTAGTTGATTCCTGATGCTTTGCCCAGCTCGCGCGGGGCGACGGCGCTCAGCACGGCGGTGGGCACGGTCGGCAGCGCCATCGAGACGCCGACGCCCGCGATCAGCAGGGCGATGTCCAGCTCGACCCAGCTCGTCGAAAGCGCGCCTCTGCTGGCGGCCCAGACAAACCCGGCGGTCTGCAGGAACAGCCCGGTCACCATGACCGGTCGGCGGCCGATCCGGTCGGAGACGGCGCCCGCGATCGGTGAGATGAACATCGGCGTGGCGAAGAAGGGGAGCAGGCGCAGGCCGGCCGAGACCGGGGAGTAGCCGCGGGCGAGCTGGAACTCCTGGGTGACCAGGAAGCCGGCGGCGAAGATCGCGCCCGTCATGAGGAAGGTCGTGGCGTTGCCGACCGCGAAGGCACGGTTGCGAAACAGCCGCCATGGCACCATCGGTTCGCTGACGCGCTGTTCCCAGGCGGCGAAGGCGAGCAGCAGGACAGCGCCGGAAGCCAGGCAGCTGACGATCTCGGCGCTCGCCCAGCCCGACTGGCTCGCGCGAACCAAGGCCCAGACAATGGCAACGACGCCGCTGGTCACGAGGGTGACGCCGAGCGGGTCGAGCCGCTCCGGAGCGCCGTAGCTTTCGGGCAGCAGTCGCATCGCGAGTGGCAGGGCGAGGGCTCCGATCGGCACGTTGATCCAGAAGATCCAGTGCCAGTCGATTCCCTGGGTGACCGCGCCGCCGACGATCGGCCCCATCGCGACAGCCAGCCCGGCGAGTCCGCCGTAGCTGCCGACGATCATCCCTCGCCGTTCGGCGGGGAAAGCCGTCGTCAGGATCGTGAGGCTGAGCGGCAGGACGATCGCGCCGCCCAGGCCCTGCACGGTGCGGGCGGCGATCAGCTCGGAGGCGTTCGGAGCGAGCGCGCAGAGCGCCGAGGCGACGGTGAACAGGGCGAGGCCGATAGTGAAGATCCGGCGGCGGCCGAAGCGGTCGCCGACCGCGGCCGCGGTGATGATCCCGGCGGCGAAGGCGATGTTGTACGCGGTGAGCGTCCACTGGAGCGACGCGAGGCCGACGTGCAGGTCGCGCTGCATGCGCGGCAGCGCCGTGATGACGACCACCGAGTCGAGCACGACCATGAAGTAGGCGGTCGAGGTCAGACCAAGAACCCAGCCAAGATGCGGTCTGGTCGAGGTGTTTGTCACAATTACTCCCTGCTCGGTGCCGGATGCCTATCCCCGGTGCCCGGCGCTCCCGTCGCTGGCATCCGGGCCAGCCCGGCCCGGCTCAGCCGGTCCGTGCTGCTGGTGATGTAGACACCGGCTGACGGCCAGAGTTGGCGGCTACGGGGCCGCCCAGTTTCCGGCCCTGATGGTGTCGGTACTGGTAGGAGCTGCAGGAGAAAGCGGCGGGCGAGGCTGTGAAAGGGTGATCTGGTGCGCACGGACCTGATAGCCGGGGCCCGGGCCGGCGACGAGCAGGCGTTCGGCGAGCTCGTCGGCCGCTACCGGCGCGAGCTGCAGGTGCACTGCTACCGGATCCTCGGCTCGGCCCTCGACGCGGAGGACGCGCTCCAGGAGACCCTGCTGGCGGCCTGGCAGGGCCTGGTTGGGTTCGAGGGCCGTTCCTCGGTACGTGTCTGGCTGTTCCAGATCGCCACCAGGCGCTGCCTGAACGCGCTGCGCTCGGCGAGCCGGCGGCCGCAGCTGGCCTGGCCGCCACCCGGCGTTGAGCTGCCCGAGCCCACCAGGCTCGGCGAGGTGGCCTGGCTGGAGCCCTACCCCGACGTCTTGCTCGAGGGGCTCGCCGACGCCGCGCCGGGCCCTGAAGCGCGGTATGAGACCGCCGAAGCGATCTCGGTGGCCTTCGTCACGGCCCTGCAGCTGCTGCCGCCACGGCAGCGCGCCGTGCTGATCTTGCGGGACGTCCTCGGATTCCGGGCAAGCGAGGCCGCGGGCATCCTGGACTGCACCGAGGAGTCGGTGACCAGTGCCCTCAAGCGCGCCCGGGCTGCCCTGCAGTACCGGGACGCTCGGTCAGCAGGCCGGGAACCGCCGCCGCCAGGTTCTGCCCGGGAGCGGGCGCTCGTGCAGCGGTTCACCCAGGCCTACGAGGCAGGCGACGTGCATGCGGTCGTCGCCTTGCTCACCGAGGACGCCTGGCTGATCATGCCGCCCGTGCCGCTGCAGTACCAGGGCCGCGAGCTGGCCGCCAGGTTCCTGGCCGCGACCGGGTTCCGGCCCGGGCGGTCGGCCCGTCTCCTGCCGACCAGGGCCAACGGCCAGCCCGCGTTCGGCCTCTACATCCGCGACCCGCAAGCCCAGGTCGCCCAGGCCAGCGGGATACTCGTGCTCACCCTGGCTGGCGGCCAGATCAGCGCCATGAGCGGGTTCCTCGACCACAGCGCGCTGGGTATCTTCGGGCTCCCCCGAACGCTGCCCGACTGAACTCATTTCACCCTGACCCGCGCCGGCCCTCGTCAGCGACCGCATCCTCAGCGACCAGGAACTTCACCTGGATGGCCCGAAAGAGAAGCCCAACCCAACCGGTAACTAGCTGAAAGTAACTAAACAGACACCCGCCGCGCCGAACCCTGAGTCTGCCGCGCCGAACGCATAGGCTCGCGATACCGGTGCCGGTTTGCAGGATTGGGCTGGCCGCGCGCTGGCGAGGATAGCGTTGAGGAGGCTGCGGTCCACACCGCGGATCACGGAGGTACGCATGACGACAAAGGACACCGGCGGTCAGCGCCAGGCTCCCCGGCGCACCGAGGAGGAGCAGGAGAGCGAGAACGCGGCGCAGACCGGTGAGGACGTCAAGGAGCGCCAGGAGAAGCTCACCGACGACGTAGACGCGATCCTCGACGAGATCGATGAGGTGCTCGAGGAGAACGCCGAGGAATTCGTGCGCTCATACGTGCAGAAAGGCGGCGAATAACCGGCCGGCCGCCGGTCCCGCCGCGGCAGCCGTCGCAGTAGGGTCAGTCAGGTACGCGATGCGCATGAGCGGAAGGATCCGAGTGGGCCCTGATTCGTACGGACCGCGGCTCCCCGGGCCATACCTGAGCCTGGGGACCTCGTCGTTCGCTGACTTCCTCGCCTCAGCCGCGCCCAGCCTGCTGCCAGCGGCGGCAGCCGGGGGCGGCGGTGCCCTGCCCCGTGACCTGCCGCACGGGACGACCATCGTGGCGGCCGCCTGCGACGGCGGTGTGGTCATGGCGGGTGACCGGCGGGCTACCGCCGGCAACATGATCTCGCAGCGCGACATCCAGAAGGTGTTCCGCGGCGACGACTACTCCTGCATCGGCATCGCCGGGGTGGCGGGCATCGGGATCGACCTGGTCAGGATCTTCCAGGTCGAGCTGGAGCATTACGAGAAGCTCGAGGGCCGGATGCTGTCCACCGAGGGCAAGGCCAACCGGCTGGCGAGCCTGGTGAAGGGCAACCTGGGCGGCGCCATGCAGGGGCTCGTCGTCGTGCCGTTGTTCGCCGGCTATGACGAGGAGGTCGGCCTCGGCCGGATCTTCAGTTACGACGTGGCCGGCGGCCGCTACGAGGAGCACAGGTTCTACGGGATCGGCTCCGGCTCGGTGTTCGCCCGGGGCTCGCTGAAGAAGCTCTACCGCGACGGGATGCCCCTGCCGGACGCGATCCTCGCCTGCATGCAGGCCCTGTATGACGCCGCAGATGACGACTCGGCCACCGGCGGTCCCGATGTGACCAGGCGAATCTTCCCGATCGTCGCCACCGTCACGGCGGATGGCTACCAGCGGCTGACCGACACCGAGGCGGGAGCGTACGCCCAGACGGTGATCGACGGCCGGATGCGCTCACCCGACGGGCCGCCCGCACCACTGCGCCAGCCCTGACCAGCCCACCTTCAGCCCACCTCACGAGTAAGGGAACGCCGCCGGTGTCGATGCCGTTCTACGTCTCGCCTGAACAGGCGATGAAGGACAAGGCGGACTACGCAAGCAAAGCGATCACGCGTGGCCGCAGCGGCGTCGTGATCGAATATGACGGCGGGATCCTGTTCGTCGCGCCGAACCCGTCGCGCGCCCTGAACAAATTCAGCGAGATCTACGACCGGATCGCGTTCGCGGCGGTGGGCAGGTACAACGAGTTCGAGAACCTGCGCAAGGCCGGAGTCCGCTACGCCGACATGACCGGGTTCCAGTACGACCGCGAGGATGTCACCGCCCGCGGGCTGGCCATCTGGTACGCGCAGCTGCTCGGCACCATTTTCACCGAGAGCAACAAGCCGTTCGAGGTCGAGATCGTCGTCGCCGAGGTGGGGGAGACGCCGGACCAGGATCAGATCTACCGGATCACCTTCGATGGCTCCGTCGCCGACGTGCATGGCTTCGTGGTGATGGGCGGGCACGCCGACCAGGTGGCCACCGCGCTCAAGGAGCGGTTCTCGGAGGGCATGACGCTGGCCGGCGCGCTGGGCGTCGCGATCACCGCGCTGGCCGGGCAGGCCAACGACGAGCGCCGGGAGATCACTGCGGCCCAGCTCGAGGTCGCGGTGCTCGACCGCAGCCGGCCGCACCGCACCTTCAGGCGGCTCACCGGGGCTCGCCTCGAGGCACTGCTCGCTGAGGCCAGGACGCCCCCGGCCGCCGCCGCGGGGGCCGAGGCCGGACCGGCCCAGGCAGCTGGAGCCGGCCAGGCCGGGACGGCCGGCAAGGCGGGCCCCGGGGGTAAGGCGGCCAAGACTGACGGGGCTGACGGGGCTGGTGAGGCAGCCGGTACGCCTGACGAAGGCGGCCGCCCCGAGGAGGAAACGTGACGAGCGACCTGCAGGCCAGCACCGGAATCGACGCGCCGACGAAGCTGCTGATCGGCGGGGAGTGGGGCGCCGGGAGTGCCGGGCTGATCCCGGTCATCGACCCGGCCACCGAGGAAGCGATCGCCGAGGTGGCCGACGCCAGCCCGCAGGACGCGCTGGACGCGGTGGCGGCTGCGCACGCGGCGCTGCCCGGCTGGGCCGCCACGCCGCCCAGGGAGCGCGGTGAGCGCCTGCGCCGCGCCTACCAGCTGATGGTCGACCGGGCCGAGGCGCTGGCCAGGCTGATGGTCGCCGAGAACGGCAAGGCGCTGCGGGATGCGCGCGGCGAGATCAGCTACGCGGCCGAGTTCTTCCGCTGGTATGCGGAGGAGGCCGTCCGGATCGAGGGCTCGCTGATGACCGCGCCGTCCGGTGCCAACCGCATCATGGTCAGCCGCCAGCCGGTCGGCGTCAGCGTGCTGGTCACCCCGTGGAACTTCCCGGCCGCGATGGCGACCCGCAAGATCGGGCCCGCGCTGGCCGCCGGCTGCACCGTGGTGCTCAAGCCCGCCAAGGAGACCCCGCTGACCGCGCTCGCGATCGCGGCGCTCCTGCAGGAGGCCGGCGTGCCTGACGGCGTCGTCAACGTGGTGACGACCGCCAAGGCCGGGCCGGTGGTCGCCGCGATGCTGGGCGATCCGCGGGTCCGCAAGCTGTCCTTCACCGGCTCGACGGAAGTCGGCCGGGTCCTGCTGCGTACCGCGGCGGAGACGGTGATCAACTGCTCCATGGAGCTGGGCGGGAACGCGCCGTTCATCGTCTTCGATGATGCGGACATCGAGGCGGCGGTCGACGGGGCGTTCATCGCCAAGATGCGTAACGGGGGCGAGGCGTGCACCGCCGCGAACAGGTTTTACGTGCACGAGGCAGTAGCGGGCGAGTTCACCGCGGCCCTGACCGCCCGGCTGAGCGCCCTGCAGGTCGGGCCCGGCCTCGACGACGGTACCGAACTGGGCCCGCTGGTCAATGAGGACACCAGGTCCAAGGTCGGCACGCTGGTCGCGGGCGCGGCCAGCGACGGTGCCCGGCTGCGGACCGGCGGCCGCGCGCCGGACCGGCGCGGATATTTCTACCTGCCCACGGTGCTCGATCAGGTGCCGCCGGACGCCGGGATCCTGTCCGAGGAGATCTTCGGGCCAGTGGCGCCCATCGTGACCTTCGGCGACGCCGACCAGGCGGTCGCACTGGCCAACAGCACCGAGTACGGGCTGGTCGCTTACCTGTACAGCAGGGATCTGCAGCGGGCGCTGCGGGTCGCCGATGCGCTCGAATCAGGGATGGTGGGTATCAACCGCGGGGTGGTCTCCGATCCAGCCGCGCCATTCGGCGGCGTGAAGCAGTCCGGGCTCGGCCGCGAAGGCGCGCACGACGGGCTGCTGGAGTTCACCGAGACCAAGTACGTCGCCGTGGACTGGTAGCCCGGACGCACATGGACAGACGGATATTCGGGCTGGAGAACGAGTACGGGGTCACCTGCACGTTCCGTGGTCAGCGGCGGCTGTCACCCGACGAGGTGGCCAGGTACCTGTTCCGCCGGGTGGTCTCCTGGGGCCGCAGCAGCAACGTGTTCCTGCGCAACGGCGCCCGGCTCTACCTGGACGTCGGCAGCCATCCTGAGTACGCGACCCCGGAGTGCGACAGCCTGATCGACCTGGTGGTGCACGACAAGGCCGGCGAGCGGATCCTGGAGGGGCTGCTGGTCGACGCGGACCGGCGGCTGCGGGAGGAAGGCATCGCCGGGGATATCTACCTGTTCAAGAACAACACCGACTCGGCAGGCAACTCCTACGGCTGCCATGAGAACTATCTGGTGGGCAGGCACGGCGAGTTCGGCAGGCTGGCCGACATCCTGATCCCGTTCCTGGTTACCCGCCAGATCATCTGCGGCGCGGGAAAGGTCCTGCAGACCCCGCGCGGGGCCGTGTACTGCGTCAGCCAGCGCGCCGAGCACATCTGGGAGGGCGTCTCGTCGGCCACCACCAGGTCGCGGCCGATCATCAACACCCGCGACGAGCCGCACGCCGACGCGGAGCGGTTCCGCAGGCTGCACGTCATCGTCGGTGACTCCAACATGAGCGAGACGACCACCCTGCTCAAGGTGGGCGCGACCGACCTGGTGCTGCGGATGGTCGAGGCGGGCACCGTGATGCGTGACCTCACGCTGGAGAACCCGATCCGGGCCATCAGGGACGTCAGCCACGACATGACCGGCAGGCGGAAGGTGCGCCTGGCCAACGGGCGGGAGGTCAGCGCCCTGGACATCCAGCACGAGTACCTGTCCAAGGCCAGAGACTTCACCGACCGCAAGGGACCGGACCCGATCACCGAGCGGGTGCTGCAGCTTTGGGAGCGGACGCTCGACGCCGTGCAGAGCGGCGACCTGGGCCTGGTCGCACGGGAGATCGACTGGGTGACGAAGTATCAGCTGATCGAGCGGTACCGGGCCAAGCATGACCTGCCGCTGTCCTCACCGCGGGTAGCTCAACTCGATCTCGCCTACCACGACGTGCATCGCGGCCGGGGCCTGTACTACCTGCTCCAGCGGCGCGGCGCGGTGCAGCGGGTCTGCCGGGACATCGACATCTTTGAGGCGAAATCGGTACCGCCCCAGACCACCAGGGCCAGGCTGCGGGGCGAGTTCATCCGGCGGGCTCAGGAGCGGCGCCGGGACTTCACCGTCGACTGGGTCCATCTCAAGCTCAACGACCAGGCCCAGCGGACCGTGCTGTGCAAGGACCCGTTCCGCTCCGTCGACGAGCGGGTGGAGAAGCTGATCGCCGGCATGTGAGCCAGCATGAGCGGGTAGGCTGGCGTGGCTCATGATCCCGACAACTGAGGTCTTTCCTATGCGACGCATCGCCGCTGCGCTTTTCCTACCGTTGATTGCTACTGCGGCCCTGGCAGGTTGTGGTTCATCATCGTCACCTTCAGCTGCAGCCAGCCCCAACACGGCAGTCTCGGTCTCCGGCACATTCGGCCAGCAGCCCGCCGTCACGATCCCGGCCAAGAACGCCGGCACCGATCTCGCCGTTAAGACAGAAATCCAGGGCAGCGGTCCCGCGCTGGGCAAGACCGACGCGTTTGTCGGCAACTACGTCGTCTACATCTGGAGCGGTGCCACCCACAAGCTGGCCCTCAGCACCTACAAGACGGCGCCGCAGGTACTTTCGGGCACCTTGCTCCCCGGGCTGGAGACCGCGCTGCGCGGCAAGAAGATGGGCAGCCGGGTGCTGGCCGTGCTGCCGCCCAAGTACGCCTACGGCAGCACCGGGAACTCGCAAGTCGGCGTCACCGCCAAGGACACCCTGGTCTTCGTCGTCGACATGATCAAGGACTTCACCGCGACGGCGTCCGCGTCCGGAACGCACGTGTCCAGCGGCGGCAACGGGCTGCCGACCGTTTCAGCGACCACGGGCAGTGCACCCACCGTCAAGATCCCCAGCACCAAGCCGCCGTCCAAGCTGGTGGTCAAGACCCTGATCCAGGGCACCGGGCCGGCGATCACGAAGGGCCAGGAGGTCGTCACCCAGTACGTCGGCGTGCTGTGGCGGACCGGCAAGGTCTTCGACTCATCCTGGGCCCACGGTGCGCCGTTCGGCTTCCAGCTCGACGCGACGCCGGCCCAGATCATCCCGGGCTGGGACAAGGGGCTGGTCGGCGCGAAGGTCGGCAGCCGGATCCTGCTGGTGATCCCGCCGTCCGATGGCTACGGCAAGACCGGCAACTCCTCGGCCGGGATCAAGGGCACCGACACCCTGGTCTTCGTGGTCGACATCCTCGGCGCGGTCGGCGGCGCAGCGACGTAACCGGGGCCAGGCGGCAGCACGGGGGCCGTGCTGCCGCCTGGCTGGGCGGCTGACAGGTAACTCCTGGTGTCGTATCCGGCCCGGATTTTAGCTGTCAGCTGACCGGTCACCGGGCAGCTGACCGCGATCGATGATCCCGTCGGCCAGCAGGCCGAGCCCGACGCCGAGCATCCACACGTCCTTGGCCAGCGGGGTGCCCTGCTGGCTGGGCCGCAGGCTGTTCTCCCGCCGCATCCCCGGGGTGCGCAGGTACATGCCGAGCAGCGCCCCGGAGAACGCCGTCAGGCCCGCCCCGGCGAGAGCCGCGGGCACCACCGGCAGCAGCAGGGCCGCGCCGAGCGCGATCTCGCCTGCCGCCAGCAGCTTCGCGAAGTCCGCCGGCTTGATGTTCTTCAAGACCGGATAGGTTCCGGCTGCCATGCCATGCAGCCTGGCCGCCGTCTCCTCGTCGGCCGACCATTTGCCGACGCCGGCGTTGAGAATGAACGCTCCCGTCGCCAGGCGGCCCGGACTGCGCCGGACCTTTGTCGCGATTCTCATCAGTACTCCTGGTCCTTCGTGTCCGTAGCGGTGCCTGGCCGGCCCATGGCCAGCTCAGGCCCGCACTCTCAGTTCCACCGCTCGAATGGCTCGTTGATGATCTGGCCCGCCAGGAAAGCGGGCAGCAGCCAGGGGAGGCGGCCCGGGTAGAACCGCTCGGTGCTGGACAGGATCTCCTCGACCTCCCACCATCGACAGCCGACGTAATCCTCGAGTTCCGTCGCGGTCCGGCCGCCGTCGATGATATCTGGCTGCTCGGCCGCGATCCTGGCCAGCACCACCACCTCGTGCTGGAGCCGCCGCACGCCGCGGGAGTACCAGGTCGCGTCCCGCCGCCAGTCCGGCGGGCCGACCTGCACCGGGTCCAGGCTCAGGCCGGTCTCCTCCCTGATCTCCCGGACCGCCGCGTCCAGATAGGACTCGCCTGCCTCGATCCCGCCGCCGGGCAGTTCCCACCAGTCGCCTGAGTCGGCGGTCCGGGCATGAAACAGCAGGATCCGCTGGCCGGCATCGGCCAGCACCACGCGGACCGCAGAACGTTCCAGGTCATAGCGGAACTCATGCATGCGCCACCTCCCCGGACAGCATCGCCGATCACCGTGCCGCGATGCTGTCCGGGGTGGCTCGCAGCCCCCGGGGGCCTACCCGCCGCGGCGGTCCCGCGCGGCCTATGACGGGGCTGCTCAGAAACCGCCGATCCCGTCTGGAGTGCCCAGGCCGGTGGGCGCGTCGTAGCCCTTCTTGGCGACGCAGAGATAGTCGCCGCCGCAGGCCGACCCGGCCGGGACCAGGAATCCGTTATTCCCGGTCGTGATGTCGAACAGCGCCGTCGCATGCTGATAGAGGTATCCGGGCCGGATCTTGGCTGCGTTGCCGGCCAGCCCGTAGATCCCCGCGATCAGGGGGGCGCTCACGCTGGTGCCCGCGACCGTGACCCAGCCGCCCCAGTACTTGTTGTAGATCGGCACATCGGCGGCGACCGCCGACACGTCGGCCACGGTGCGCATCGGGCAATGCCGGTCGTGCTGCCAGGCCGGCTTGCGCACATAGGCCGAGCAGCCGCTGCCCCCGGCGCCCACCGAGTTGTTCCAGACCCGCTCGCTCCAGCCGCGCTTGTTATGCGCCCGCGCTAGCTGGGTGCCGCCCACGGCGGTCACCGAGGACAGGTCGGCGGGGAAGTTCGCGGCGGTGTATCCGAGGTCGCCAGCCGAGACCACGATCGTGTGGCCCGGATGTCGGTAGGCCCCGGCCCCCGCCAGCGCGAAGCCGTTTTCCCGGCCGCCATAGCTGTTGCTGATCACCTGGGCGCCCAGCCTGGCCGCCGTATTCTCGGTGGCCGCCAGGTTCGGGTCGCTGTCGTCGTCGGCCTCGACGACCAGGATCCGGCAGTGCGGGCACGCCACCGAGATCATCGACACGTCCAGGGTGGCCTCCAGGTCCCACCCGCTGCCGGCCCCGGACAGGGGCAGCGGACCGGCCTTGCCGCGCTGATTGACCTGCCGGAAGCAGCCGCTGGCCACCGTGCACCGTGGCAGCCCGAAGTACTTGCGGTAGACGGCCAGGTACTGGGCGAGGCGCGGGGTGTTGAAGGCGATCGACACCGCCACCGTCTGATGTGAGTTGCGCTGCACCGGCAGCCGGTAGGCGTGCGCGAGGGCCCGCGGACTCCAGCCGCGGGGCACCACCGCGCGGCCGCCGATCCCCTCGGCAATGGCCAGGTTGACCCCCGTCTGCCGCTGATAGAGCACGAAGCAGCGCTCGTGCCCGGCCGGCACCGACGGGCAGGCCGGTCGCAGGGCGGGCCCGGCACTAGCGGCCGGGGCGGCGGCCAGCGTCCGGTAGGCGCGCAGGATGGTCTCGGTGATCGAGCCACCCGCCGCATCGGTGGCGCTGACCCGCAGCGTCACGTCCACCCCGCCGGGGGCGCTGAAGGCGATCCGGAAGTTCCCGCCGCCCGAGGAGGCCACGGACGCCGGCTTCCAGCTCTGGCCGTCGTTGTAGGAGACCTGCGCCCTGGCTCCGGTGACCCGCGGTGCCGTGGCGAGCTGAAGATGGCCCACGCTCAGGGCGATCTGCTGCGGCCCGGGCCGCACCGACCCGGTCAGGGCCAAGCCCCTGACCCGGTACCCGAGCGTCATCATCGGCTGCACGACGCAGCTGCTGATCGGGTCGCCCTGCGGGGTGTACCCGCAGAGCCAGGCGGGCGGCAGCACGACCCCGCGCTGCCGCGCGGACCGCCAGGTCCACACGGTGCTGCTGGCCTGCGACAGGGAGACGCGGCCGGTCCGCGCCGCATCGAGCGTGAAGCTGATCAGTGACGGCTTGGCGCTCAGTTGCACCTCAGGAATGCCGTTGGCGGGGTCGCCGCGGGCGATGCGGACGCCGTTCTGGTCGATCTCATAGCTGCCGGTGACGCTGACGCCCGGGCCGGGCGAGAACCCCGCGCCGAGATGCCCTGGCTCGTTGTCGCTGTACGGCGTGCTGCTCAGGGTCAGGGTGCTGCCGGACCGGACCGCCGACGGGATCAGCCCGGAGAGCGGCGACACCATGCCGCCGCCTGTTGCCTCCGGCTGCGGGTGCAGCGGGAAACGGTTCCACTCCACCGTCTGCCGGCTGCCCGGGGCCAGGTACTGGAGGGCGTCCTGCGACTGACCACCCCACGGGCCGTTCTCCGACGCGATGGAATCCACATATCCGCCGGTCCAGGCTTCGCCCGGAGCCACCGACAGGTACTGGACCTGCCGCCCGGGCAGCCGCAGCGGCAGAAAGAGACCAAAAGCCGTGGTCTGCAGCTGCAACGAGAAGCCACCGAGAGTGAACCAGTAACCGGTAATTGACCCGTCCTGGTAGTAACGCTCATCGACGCTGGCCAGGCGGGCGGGCCTGACGACGTAGTGCTGAGCGGGGATCAGGCCGTCCGGCCCGGCGAAGTTGAGGTTGTAGGCATACGGTGTGCCGGGCCCGGGCGGCGAGGTCAGGAGCGCCGAGGTCCAGGCGTTCAAGGTGTCCGCGGTCGGCTTGCGCGTGGTGGGGCTGATCCACAGCGGGACGCCTGGGCCCTCGGCCCAGCTGAATGCATCGATTTGGTTCCGGCTGCTGCGCACTAGCTGGAAGCTGATCTGCTGGGTGACCGCCGGTCGTGGGGTCACCGCCGCGATCTCGCTGGTCGCGGCCCGCTCCGGGATCCGCACGACGGTGTGCGGGCCGACCGTGAACTGCGGCAGGATCACGAGCCGCTCCGAGAGGCCGTTGCTGCTGAAGTTCAGGAAGTCGCCGAAGGCCCAATAGCGCCCGGCCGGAACGCTGTATTTGGCCACCCCGTGGTAGAAGACGTTGAAATTCTCATAGCCGTCGCCGAAGGCAGCCGGATTGCCTGCGTCGAAGACCACCACATCGTCGCCGTTGTCCGGCTTCCCGGACAGGGTGCTGCCCGTCACGGTCAACGTGTGCATCCGGAAGCCGGGCCGGCGGCCCCAGCGGTGAGCTCCCGGCCAGCGCGATCCGCACCCCGTCGCCGAACAGTCCGTCGGTGCCGTAGCTGGCGCGGGCATGGTCCTCGCGGACCTGGCGGGCGAGCGCCGCGCCGAACCTGCCGGCCGAAGCGGCGGTCAGGTACCCGTCGGCACTGCGCCGGGCGGACCGGGTGATCGTGACGCCGGGCAGCACCGGCCGCCGTCCGGCGTAGGTCAGCTGGACTGGCAGCAGGCCGCCGGATTCGGCACGCTGCAGCGCGGCCACCGAGAACAGGCTGGGATCGAGCCCCCGGCCCAGGTACGGGAGCGCGTCGGCGGGAATCTCTTCGCGCACCTGGCCCAGCTTCAGGCTGAGCAGGCCGTCGCCGGCGCTGCGCAGCAGCATGATGGCCTGGCCGCCGCGGGCCGTCGGCGTGACCGCCAGCCGTTCACCATTGATCAGGAGCAGCGGGCGCGCGGTCGGCCCGCGGGATGCGGGCGCCGCGCGGGACCCGGAAGCCGCCGCGCGGGACCCGGCCGTGACAGCCGCGTGCGAAGCGGGCGGGACCGCGGCGGCCACGGGGTGCGCGATGGCGGCAGCGGGCGCGGTGGCCTGCCCGGCGGCGGCCGCAGGCAGCTGGGCTCCGGTCACAGCCAGGATGGCAGCGGCTGCGGCGCCAAGCCCGGCGCGGGAAACAGCCCGTTGCTGACGATAACGATGCACGCGGTCTCCAGAGGTTCGGGAGACGTTCCGCAGAGCGGCCCGGCTCGGCGCGGAAGCGACCGCCCAGGACCGGCCGCTGACTGCTGTCCAACAGAACAGATGCGCGGCACAAGCTAATTGTTGCGCCTTAAGTCCGACTATCTTCAGCGTAAGTAACGATTAAGCCACCAATGGCCGCCGATGTCCTGATGAGATATGGCCCGTCAGGATGAGATATGGCCCGTCAGGGCCGCGGCGTGCCGTCCGGCTGCCGCGGCGGACAGGAAGTAGGCCAGGTCCTGCTCCAGCCCGCGGCCCATGGTGGACAGCGGCACCGGGCAGGCCCGCAGCACGTCGGGCAGCCCGGCGACGCTGACCGGAACCAGGTTGTGCCTGGCCGCCAGCGGCGCCGCCGCCGCCCGCAGCCGCGCGCCGAACTCGCCCGGCAGCTCAGGCAGCACGACGTCGGCCCTGGCCAGCGCGACCCGTCCGTACGCGGTCAGGCTGTGGTGCGAGATGCCGTGATGCCGGTCGCGCGGGTCCGCCTCGCTGATCCGCAGCGCGGCGACCGGCAGGCCGTGCAGCACCGCCGCCGCGTTGACCGCCTCGCCCGAGGCCACTCCGGAGAAACCCCATCTGGTGCCGGTCCCGAGGTTGCCCGGGCCCTGGGAGACCACCGCGAGGTCCGCGCCCAGCACGTGCCGGGCCGCCAGCAGGCCGCTGTGCAGCGTGACCGCCTCCAGATCGCCGCCGAACGCCTGGCCCACGGTCACCGTCGCGGCCAGCCAGCCGATCTCCCGCAGCGCGGCGCTGGTCCGGGAGAACCAGGCCGGCAGCGCGCCGCCGTCGAGCATCACGTACACCACCCGCGGCAGCGATCCCGGCGGGCGGGATGCGGGCGGGGCGCCACCGGCGGGCCCGGCATCGGCGGCCGCAGGACCGGCACCTGGCATCCGTTCCGAATAATCCGAATAAAAGGCGGCCAGTATGGCGGGCAGTGCAGAATGCAGATCGGCTACCACCACGGGCAGCCCGCCGAGATCATCGGCCTCGGCGAGCACCTCGTGATACGGCGAGCCCTGCTCGTCGGCCCCGAGCACGCACGCCTGGAGCGGGGTGTAGCGGGCCTTGACCAGGTGGCCGGGGCCGTCCGGGTCGGGCGGCAACCGGTCAGGGAGCGCGATCACCAGCGCGTATCCGCCAGTACCCAGCCCGAGATCGAGCGCGGTGGTGTTGAGCAGCACCCGGTCGCCTGGCCGCGGCGAGCCGGTCAGCTCCGGGTAGGCCAGGGCCCGCACCGGCGCGCCGTCGACCACCGTCTCGACCTCGATCGCGCCCCGCCATTGCCGCCGCAAGCCGGAAACTACGCCACTTCGCCACCTGATCACTCCGGCAGGGTAGCGTCGGTGCGGGAAAGGGATGGCGATGTCCAGGCGGAAGACCGAGCGGCTGCTCAGCCTCGTGGTGTGCTTGCTGTCGGCGCGACGATATCTGACCGCTGGCCAGATCAGGGACGCGGTGCCTGGCTATCCGGATTCGTTCGACGCTTTCAAGCGCATGTTCGAGCGGGACAAGGACGAGCTACGCGAGCTGGGCATCCCGCTGGAAACCGGTACCAACAGCTCGATCGACGAGGAGCCTGGCTACCGGATCCCGCGCCAGGCGTACGGGCTGCCTGAGATCAGGCTCGAGCCTGACGAGGCGGCCATCCTCGGCCTGGCGGCGCGGGTCTGGCGGCAGGCCGAGCTGGCCGGAGCGGTCGCCGGGGCCCTGCTCAAGCTGCGGGCGGCCGGCATCGACGCGGAGGAGACCACCCAGCCTGGCATCGAGCCCAGGCTGCAGACCGGGGAGCCGGCCTTCGGCCCGCTCTGGCAGGCGGTGCGGGATGGCCGCCCGGTCAGGTTCGGCTACCGGGCAGCTGGCCGCAGCGCAGCGCAGCAACGGCACCTCGAGCCCTGGGGCGTGGTCAACCGGCACGGCCGCTGGTACGTGGCGGGCCACGACACCGACCGGGGCGAGGTGCGGGTGTTCCGGCTGAGCCGCATCGACGGGCCGGTCGCCTTCAGCGGGCCAGCTGGCACGGTCACGGTGCCGCCAGGGACTGACGTCAGAAAGACCGTGCGGACCCGGGACACCCAGCCCGAAGCACGGCGCACGGCGGTGCTGCGGCTGCGCAGCGGGGCCGGGTTCGGGCTGCGCCAGCAGGCCACCGGCCAGCGGCCTGACCCGGAGCATCCAGGCTGGGACCTGGCCGAGCTGCCATTTTCCGACCTCGGCTGGTTCAGTGACCACATCGCCTGGTTCGGCGCGGACGTCGTCGCCATCGAGCCCGCCGACCTGCGCGAGGCGGTCATCGGACGGCTGAAGGGGGCACTGGCGTGAGCGCCGCGCCGGGCACCGGGACGCATCCGGCCACCGCGACCGACCGGCTGCAGCGGCTGCTCGCGCTGGTGCCCTACGTGGTCAGCAGGAAGGTGGTCGGGCTGGCTGAGACGGCGGCCGCGTTCGGGGTCAGCGAGCAGCAGCTGGTCGACGACCTGAACCTGCTGTGGTGCGTCGAGCTCCGCTCGCCGGACCCGTACTGCCCCATCGACCTGTCGTACGAGGGCGGCGAGATCGAGGTCAGCCAGGCGGAGTCCATCGACCGGCCACTGCGGCTGGGCGTGGATGAGGCCAGTGCGCTCCTGGTCGCGCTGCGGATGCTCGCCGAAGTGCCGTCGCTGGAAGACCGTTCGGCGCTGAGCCGGACCATCGCCAAGCTGGAGACGGCGGCGGGGGCGGCCGGAGCGGCGAGCGCGCAGGTGGCCGTGCAGGTCGATGACCGCGGCGCAGGCAGCATGCTGGCCCGGCTGCGGGACGCCGTCCAGCGCGGGCGCCGGCTGCACCTGTCCTATTACGTCCCGGGCCGGGACGAGGCCACCGAGCGAGACGCGGACCCGATGCGGCTGCTCGTGGTCGACGGCCGGACCTACCTGGAAGCCTGGTGCCTGCGGGCCGAGGCCGTGCGGCTCTTCCGGCTGGACCGGGTGCTCGCCCTCACCGTGCTCGACCAGCCCGCCGCGGTGCCACCGCACGCCCAGTCGGTGGACGTGGACCAGGGCTTGTTCCGGCCGTCGCCCGACGATGTCGAGGTGGTGCTGGAGCTGTCGCCGCTCGGCCGCTGGGTGGCGGAGTACTACCCGTGCCAGGCGGTCAGTGAGCTCGGCGACGGCAGGCTGCGGGTGAGCCTGCGCACCCCGGACACCCGGTGGGTCAGGCGGCTGGCGCTGCAGCTCGGCGAGGATGGCCGGGTGATGGCCCCGCCGGAACTCGCCGGGCAGGTGCGCGAGGACGCCGCCGCTGCGCTGGCGCAGTACACGCCCTCGGGATAAGCGCAGGCTGGCAGGGGCCATTCAGGCAAAGATCAAGCGGCCGGGGCCGGCCCAGTCCCGCCAGGCGCGTGTAGAATCGCCACCAAGAGACCCCAGCAGCGCGGGGATGTGACTCCCCGCTGAAGAGGGCGGACATGATTGGCGATCTGTTTGACAGCCCGTGGAAAGTGCTGATCATCGCAGTGGTGTTGATCGTGCTGTTCGGGTCGAAGAAGCTTCCCGATGCGACCCGGTCGCTGGGCCGCTCGATGCGCATCCTGAAGACTGAGGTGCAGGGCCTGCACACCGAGGACGAGTCGGCTGAGGCCGCCCAGCCCGCCCAGTCAGCCCCGACGCAGCAGCAGATCGAGCAGCTCCAGCAGCAGATCCGCGAACTCCAGCAGCAGCCGGCCGCAGGTGCGACCGCCACCAGCGCCCCGCTCCCGGAGGCCCAGCGGACCCAGCAGCCCGGCTGACTCGGCTAATCCCCGTAGCCGACCATGCCGAAGCTGGCTGACACCGTTACAGGCGCGCGCGTGCTCGGCACGCGGTTCCTGCAGTCCCAGCGCTCAGCTAACCCCGAGGGCCGGATGCCGCTCATGGATCACATCCGTGAGCTGCGGAACCGGCTGCTCAAGGCGCTGCTGGCGCTGGCTGCCGGGATGGCCATCGGCTTCATTCCTGGGGTCTTCACCCGGGTCTGGACCTTCCTCGAGCACCCGTTCTGCGCGGCCGTGATCCGCGGGCGGACCGGCTGCAGCCCGGTGCTCGGGTTCGGCCATCAGCTGATCATCAACGGCGTTTTCGACGCATTCCTGCTCCGGGTGAAGATCGCGTTCTTTGTCGGGCTCATCCTCACCTGCCCGATCTGGCTGTACCAGCTCTGGGCCTTCATCGCCCCCGGCCTTTACCGGCGGGAGAAGCGCTGGACCTACTCGTTCGTGGGCCTGGCGGCACCGCTGTTCGTGGCCGGCGGCGCCCTGGCGTACGTGGCCATGAGCCGGGGCCTGCACTACCTGCTGGGCCTGACCCCGACCGGGATCACGCCGCTGATCACCGTCGACACCTACCTCGGCTACGTCATCGCCATGCTGCTCGGCTTCGGGCTCGCTTTCGAGCTGCCGCTGGCGATGGTGATCCTCAACCTGGGCGGCGTCCTGACGCACGAGCGGATCAGGAAGTGGCGCCGGTACATGATCTTCGGCGTGTTCGTGTTCGCTGGCATCGCCTCGCCCAGCCCCGATCCGATCACCATGCTGCTGCTGGCGGTGCCCTGCGTCGTCCTCGTCGAAGTGGCCGAACTGGTCATCTGGGCCAACGACCGGCGGCGGGCCAACCGGCCCCAGCTCTATGCGGGACTGGGTGATGACGAGCTGTCCCCGATCGACCTCGACCTGCCCTCCCGCGATGGCGTCGACATCGGACGCGGGCCCGGACCTGACGGCTGACCTGCTGCATTACCGGCGGGGCGGCGGGACCTGCGTGCTCCGCTGAGCGGGCCGCCTACTCTTGATCACATGAGCACCCCGGCTAGCCCGGCCAGCCCTGCAGAACGTTACGCCGCGGCTCGCAGGCGCGTATCGCAGGACGGACCGGAGCTCACCGCCTTTCAGCAGCTTTACGACTTCAGGTTTGACGACTTCCAGCTGCGGGCATGCAAGGCTCTCAACGCAGGTCACGGGGTACTTCTCGCCGCACCGACCGGGTCGGGCAAGACGGTGGTCGGCGAGTTCGCCGTGCACCTGGCGCTGGCCGAGGGCCGCAAATGTTTCTACACCACGCCGATCAAGGCGCTGTCCAATCAGAAGTACTCCGACCTGGTGCGCAGGTACGGGGTCGCCAAGGTAGGCCTGCTGACCGGGGACAACAGCATCAACGGCGAGGCGCCGATCGTGGTCATGACCACCGAGGTGCTGCGGAACATGCTGTATGCGAGCTCCCCGACGCTGTCCGGGCTGGCCTACGTGGTCCTGGATGAGGTGCACTATCTGGCCGACCGGTTCCGCGGCGCGGTGTGGGAAGAAGTGATCATCCACTTGCCGGACTCGGTACGGCTGGTGGCGCTGTCAGCGACGGTCAGCAACGCCGAGGAATTCGGTGATTGGCTGGCCCAGGTCCGCGGCGGAACGTCCGTGATCGTCGACGACCACCGGCCGGTGCCGCTCTGGCAGCACATGATGGTCGGGTCCAGGCTGTATGACCTGTTCACCAGCGCCAGCAGCGGCAATGGCGGCGGGCCGACGGGCAACGGGCGCGCGGTCGTCAACCCCGAACTCGCGCGGATCGCCCAGCGGGACACCTGGGCGCAGCGCAAGGCCCCTGGCCGCCGCCCGCCGCGGTCGGGCCGGCCCGATCGCGGTGGGCCCGATCGCGGTGGGCCCGATCGCGGTGGGCCCGATCGCGGTGGGCACCGCGGGTCCAGGCTCGGCGTCGCGAGGCGGCCGCAGGTGATCAGCAGGCTGGACGCCGCAGGCCTGCTGCCCGCGATCACGTTCATCTTCAGCCGGGCCGGCTGTGACGCCGCCGTGCTGCAGTGCCTCGCCGCCGGGCTGCAGCTGACCAGCACCGAAGAAGCTGCCGAGATCACCGCCCTGGTCGCGGAGCGCACCGCTGACATTCCCCGTGACGACCTGGACATCCTCGGCTACCGGGACTGGCTGGCGGGCCTGCAGCGCGGAATCGCCGCGCACCACGCGGGCATGCTGCCGACCTTCAAGGAGGTCGTAGAGGAACTCTTCGCGGCCGGGCTGGTGCGCGCGGTGTTCGCCACCGAGACCCTGGCGCTGGGCATCAACATGCCGGCCAGGACCGTGGTCATCGAGCGGCTGGACAAATGGAACGGGGAAACTCACGCCGACCTGACCCCCGGCGAGTACACGCAGCTGACCGGCCGGGCCGGGCGCCGCGGTATCGATGTCGAAGGGCACGCAGTGGTGGCATGGCAGCCCGGGCTTGACCCGACCGCGGTGGCCGGGCTGGCGGGCACCCGCACCTACCCGCTGTCATCGAGCTTCCGGCCGTCCTACAACATGGCGGTCAACCTGGTCGGGTGGGCCGGGCGGAAGCGCGCAGCGGCGCTGCTCGAGTCCTCGTTCGCCCAGTTCCAGGCGGACCGCGCGGTGGTCGGCATCGCCCGGCAGGCCCGGCACGCCCGGCAGGCCATCGACGAGGCCGGGGCCAGCTGCGAGCTGGGCGATTTCGCCGAGTACGCGGGGTTGCGCCGGAAGCTGTCCCAGCTCGAGGCCGACCAGTCACGGCAGCGCTCGGCGGCCAGGCGGGCGGCGGCGCTGCGCTCGCTGGAGCAGCTCAGGCGCGGCGATATCATCCAGGTCCCCAGTGGCAGGCGGGCGGGCGTCGCGGTGGTGCTCGACCACGGGATGAACGGCAACGACCTGCCGCTGCCGCTGGTCCTGACGGCTAATCATCACGTGAAGCGGCTGTCGGTGACGGACTTCCCGGTGCCGGTGACGCCCATCGACCGGATCCGGATACCCAACTGGTTCAGCGTCCGCTCGGCCAAGCACCGCCGGGATCTGGCCGCCACGATGCGCAACAAGCTCGCCGGCCGTGACCTGGGCAAGCTGCCGCGGGGCGGCCGGGCGGCGGCCGGTGAGGACACGGAAATCGCGAGCCTGCGCCGCCAGCTACGGCAGCATCCCTGCCACGGCTGCCCGGATCGTGAGCAGCACGCCAGGCAAGCCGAGAAGCAGCTGCGGCTGGAGCGCGAGGCGGAGGCGCTCGAGCGCCGGGTGGCCGGGCGATCGCATGTCATCGCGCGGACGTTCGACCGCGTCTGCGCGGTGCTGGAGCAGCTGGGTTACCTGCACGGCGACGCCGTGACCGACGAGGGCAGGCGGCTGGCGGGTCTCTACACCGAGCTTGACCTGCTGGCCGCCGAGTCGCTGCGCCGTGGCCTGTGGGACGGCCTCGGGCCTGCTGAGCTCGCGGCCTGCGTGTCGGCGCTGACCTTTGAGTCACGCAAGCCCGATGACGCTGCACCGGCGCGGCTGCCATCGGGTCGCAGCCGCGAGGTCATCGCCTCGATGGTCCGCGTCTGGGGCGAGCTTGACGCGGTCGAGAAGGACCATCAGCTGGCCTTCTTGCGCGAGCCTGACCTGGGCTTCGCGTGGGCGGCCCACGCCTGGGCGCGAGGGCAGCGGCTGGAGCAGCTGCTCTCGCCCGATCTCACCCCGGGTGACTTCGTCAGGGCGGTCAAGCAACTGATCGACTTGCTGGACCAGATTGCCGGCGCGGCCGGGGGAGCGCCGGTCGCCAGGACCGCGCGCGCCGCGATCGATGCACTGCGCCGCGGGGTCGTGGCGTATTCGTCAGTTGGCTAGTAGCGCGGGGCTCGCCGCGGGGACTAGCGGACCGCGGCGAGCACGGGCAGGTCGTAGGTGCGGCGGACGCTGCTGCCCAGCCTGGTGATGTCGGCACCGTAGATATGCAGCGAGATGGCGATGTCATCGCCATGATTGCGGACCCGGTGGATGTCGCCGGGCGGCGCGAAGCCACTGACCTCGCCGGCGCGGTTGGCGTTGCTGGCCACCTCGGCTAGGCAGGTCTCGTTCTCCCGGAGCGCGTAAAGCTCCTCGTACTCGGTGCCTTGCAGCACGCCGAACACGCACCACGCGACGTGATCATGGATCGCGGTCTGCTGTCCGGGCCGCCAGATGAGCGCGCAGACCGAGAACGAGCCGTCCGCCTCGGTATGCAGCACGTGGCAGACGTAGCCGTCCGGGCTGCCCGCGCGCTCCGCCTCGGTGAGGATCTCCGGGCCGGGCAGGTGGCGGCGCAGTTCCTCGGCCACCAGTTCGGCCGTCTCGCGCCAGTCGGCGTGGTGCGCGATAGCGCCGCGGATCGCGGCGGCGAGGTCAGCGGGACATCGGGTCTCGACCGGGCTGACAAGTGTCATCTTCCCTCCCCGTGACGCCAGAACCAGATGCGTCCAGCGTAGGGAAGGCGCAGGTCGCCGCACCAATGCCAACTATGTCATGCATCCATAGAGGAAATATATAGATTGGCTGGCGCCGTGCTGGCACCGTGCTGGCGCCGAAGCGGGGCTGACCGGGCAGCTCAGGCCTGCAGTGCGGCCCACAGCGCCACCGTGGCCAGCACCAGCGCCGCCGGCACGGTCAGCAGGCCAAGCCTAGTGAATTCGCCAAGATCGGTGGCCTGATCGCGGGCCGCTAGCAGGCGGCGCCAGAGCAGGTTGGCCAGCGAGCCTGTGTAACTGAGGTTCGGGCCGATATTGACGCCGATCAGCACGGCGAGCAGCGGACCTGGGGCCGACGGTACGCCGCGGGCGGCCAGCACCGACAGCAGGATCAGGACCGCGGGCAGGTTATTGACCGCGTTGGCGAGCACTGCCGCGACACCAGCGATCGCCAGCAGCACCAGCAGTGCTGAGCCGGCCGGGATGAGACGGCCGACGAGGGTGCCAAGACCATGCGCGGTGACGGCCTGCACCACCAGGCCTAGTCCGAGCACGAAGAGCAGGAAGGGCACGCTGGCCGCGCGGATCAGCTCCACGGTGGTCAGCTGCCGGCGGGAAAGCTCGCGCGCGCCGAGCACGCAGACGCCTGCCAGGGCGGCCCAGGCGGGGTTCAGCCCGGCGACGGACGTGAGCACGAAGCCAGCCAGCGTGGCTGTCACGGTGACCAGCGCGAACCAGGGGATTCCCGGCTCCTCGCCGGCAGGCTCCCCGGCCGGCCTGGTCACCCGCCCGGAAGGCCGGCCGGACAGGTCCGCGGCAAAGAACAGTCGGAACCCGGCGTATTCGACCGCGATGGCAGCGACCCAGGGCAGCGCCATCAGCGTCGTGAACCTGGTCAGCGTGAGCCCGCTGACCGAGAACGCCAGCAGATTGGTCAGGTTGGACACCGGCAGCAGCAGCGAGGCCGAGTTGGCCAGGTGCGTGCAGGCATAGACATGCGGCTTCGGCGGCACCCGCAGCCGGCCAGCCGTTTCGTGGACGACCGGCGTCAGCAGCACCACCGTGGTGTCCAGGCTGAGTACCGCCGTCGTGGCAGCGGCCAGGCCGAACACGCCCCCCAGCAGCCGCAGCGGGCTGCCGTGGCTAGCCGTCGCGAGCCTGGCCCCGGCCGCCAGGAACAGGCCGGCCCGCTCACACAGGGCGCCGAGCACCAGGATGGCGGCCAGGAAGCCGAGCACCGGCAGCAGCCGGTCAGCGGCGGCCCGCGCCTGAGCGACCGGCAGCACGCCGGTCAGCATGAGTATCACCGCCGCCGCGACCGCCGCCACCGGCTCCGGCAGCCACCAGCGGCGGCTCGCCGCGCTGAGGATCACGGCCACGAGCAGCACGGCGGCCAGGACCTCGGCGGCCACGCTGTTCAGGTCGCCCGCCGCTCGGCCCGGGCCGCCGGGTTCCTCGCGCCGGTCGCGCTGCCGTGCGCGCCGCGACATACCCGGATCATCGGTGCCGATTATTGCGCAGCGCGGCGCACCAGGCCCGGCCGGGATCACCAGGCCCGGTCCCGGAGCCCGGCCTGGCCCTGGCAAGATGGCGGGCGTGGGCTCGCTGATGCTGCTGGACGCCGCCTCGCTCTACTACCGAGCCTTCTACGGCATCCCGGAAGAGATGACCGCGCCGGACGGCACCCCGGTCAACGCCGTGCGCGGGCTGCTCGACATGATCGCGCGGCTGGTCCGGGCCCGGCATCCGGCCAGGCTGATCGCCTGCATGGACGCCGACTGGCGGCCTGCTTTCCGGGTGGCGGCCGTTCCTTCCTACAAGGCGCACCGGGCCAACCCGGACGGTACCGAGCAGGCTCCGGCCGGCCTGACCGTCCAGGTGCCAATGATCGAGCAGGTCCTCGCGGCGGCTGGCGTGGCGATGGTCGGCGCGCCTGGATACGAGGCCGACGACGTCATCGCGACCCTCGCCACCACCCAGGATGGTCCGGTCGAGGTCGTGACCGGGGACCGGGATCTCTTCCAGCTCGTTGACGACGACCGGCAGGTGCGGATCATCTACACCGCACGCGGGCTGGCCAAGCTCGAGATCGTCGACGAGGCGGCGGTCAGCGCCAGGTACCAGATCCCCGGGCGGTCTTACGCCGATTTCGCCGCGCTGCGCGGGGACCCGAGCGACGGGCTGCCCGGCGTTCCCGGGGTGGGGGAGAAGACGGCGGCGGCCCTGGTGCGGGTGTTCGGCAGCGCCGAGGCGATGCTGACGGCACTGGACTCAGGTCACGGCGGTTTCCCGATGGGCAGCCGCGCCAAGCTGGCGGCCGCCCGCAACTACCTGGAGGCCGCGCTGCCGGTGGTGCGGGTCACTACCGATATCCCGCTGCCGCCAGTCGACGGCCAGCTGCCGGTCACGCCCGCTGATCCGGTCCGGCTCGCCGAACTCGACCAGCGCTGGGAGCTGGGCTCGTCGCTGGGCCGGATGTGCGCTGCCCTGGCGGCCCGGCCGGACTGAGCCGCCGAGGCCGAGCCGACCGGACTGAGCCGCCGAGACCGAGCCAGCCGAGACCGAGCCAGCCGGACCGGGTTACAGCACCTGCAGGGCGACCAGGCACGTGTCATCCTCGGCGTCCGTCGAGCCCAGGGCCCGCACCGCCGCGGCGATGACCCCCTCCGGGCCGGTGCTGCTCCTGGTCGCCGCGGTCAGCGCGGCCAAGCCGTCATCCAGTGACCAGTACCGCCGCTCGATCAGCCCGTCGCTGTACAGCAGCAGCACGTCACCGCGGGCCAGGGCCAGGGTCGCGCTGCGGTAGCCAGCCACGTCCGCGCCCAGCAGGATGCCGGCCGGCGGATCGACCGCCCTGGCCCAGGCGCCCCGGATCAGGATCGGCGGCGGATGCCCGGCCTGCGCCCAGGTGAGCACCCGGGTGACGGGATCGAAGTAGCCCGCCACCACCGACGCGGTGTGCTCGGGCCCGACATGCCGGACCAGGTCGTTGAGCCAGCCGACCAGGCGCTCCGGCGGGGCGCCGGTAATGGCCAGTCCGGCCAGGGCACCGCGCAGCCTGGCCATTCCAGCGGCCGCCGCCAGGCCATGGCCCCCGACATCCCCGATGGCGACCAGGACGTGCCCCCCGGGCATCTCCGCGGTGATGTACCAGTCGCCGCCCACCCTGCTGGACGCTGACGCCGGCAGGTACCGCACCGCGGCCCGCAGGCCGGGCAGGTCGAACGGTTCCTCATGCAGCGGGAGGATGGCCCGCTGCAGTTCCAGCACCACATGACGCTCCGCGGCTAGCTCAGCTGCGAGCCTGGCTTCCCGTCCGCGGCCGGGCAGCCGCGCGGGGCCGGCCGCCGGGCCAGCGGCCGTCAGCGCGGCCGACATGCGGGCCGCGCCGGGCGCGCCAGCAGCACGCGGCGACACAGCGGCCGCGTCCTGGCGGTGAGGCGGAACCTCGATAGTCTCAGAAGTCATCATGATTCACATGTGGTGAGGCATCGTGTACCTAGCGTGAGGCATGTGGGGCGCCGCTGTCTAGATGCGGACACAATTCCGCAGAATGAGATGATGCGCAGGAAAGAAGGAGCGCGAGCGCAGTCAACGAGGACTGGAGGCGGCTATGGGACATGACGGCACCGCGGCGGATCTTCATCCGGCGGACCGGCTGGACCGGGCCGCCGCCGCGGCCCGGACGGCCGGCCTGTCCGCGCTGCTCCTGGGGCCCGGCCCTGACCTGCGGTATGTCACCGGCTACGACGCACAGCCGCTCGAGCGGCTCACCTGCCTGGCGCTCCCCGCCGACGGCGCGAAGACCGCGCCGTTCCTGCTCGTTCCGCGGCTTGAGTTCCCGGCCGCCCAGGCTTCTCCGGCCGGCCGCCTGGGGCTTGAGATCGTTCCGTGGGACGAGACCGCCGACCCGTACGCGATGCTGGCCCGGCGGCTCGGCCGCCTCGAGCAGGTCGGCCTCTCGGACCACATGTGGGCCATGATGGTGCTGCGGCTGCGCGACGCGCTGCCTGGTGCCCGGCAGGCGCTGGCCAGCCTGGCGCTGCGCGGGCTGCGGGCCCGCAAGACGCCGGCCGAGGTGGCGGCGCTGCGCGCGGCGGGCGCGGCGATCGACCGGGTGCACGCCCGGGTGCCCGGCTGGCTGCGGGCCGGCCGTACCGAGCATGAGGTGGCCGCGGACATCGCGGAGGCGATCATCGCCGAGGGCCATGCCCGGGTCGATTTCACGATCGTCGGCTCCGGGCCGAACGGCGCGAGCCCGCATCACGAGGCCTCGGACCGGGTGATCGGCGAAGGCGAGCCAGTGGTCGTGGACATCGGCGGGACGATGCCGAGCGGGTACTGCTCGGACTGCACCAGAACGTACGTGGTCGGCGCGCCGCCGGCCGACTTTGCCCGCTACTACCAGGTACTCAGGGACGCTCAGGAGGCGGCCTGCGCAGCCGTCAGGCCCGGGGTGACCGCCGAGGCGGTGGACGCGGCGGCCCGCGAGCCGATCGCGGCGGCGGGCTACGGGGAGTATTTCGTGCACCGCACCGGTCACGGCATCGGCCTGGAGGCGCACGAGCACCCGTACATCGTCGCGGGCAACACCGAGCCGCTGGAGCCAGGGAATGCCTTTTCCATCGAGCCTGGCATCTACCCAGGGCCGCATGGCGCCAGGATCGAGGACATCGTGGTCTGCACCGAACAGGGCTGTGAACGGCTCAACCACGCCACCCGCGAGCTCGTGGTCGTGGCCTGAGGATGAGCCTGGCCCAGCGAGAGTACCGGGACAGCCAGACCAAGGCGCTGTTCGAGCTGGCTGCCGAGCTAGCCGATGCGGAGCTGCGGCCGGCGGCCGCAGCGGCGGAGCGTGACGGCCGGTTCCCGCGCGAAGTCTTCCGGGTGCTCGGCGCAGCGGGGCTGCTCAGCCTGCCGTACCCGGAGCGCTTCGGTGGCGGCGGCCTGCCCTACGAGACTTACCTGCAGGTCGTCGAGGAACTGGCCGAGGCCTGGCTGGCGGTCGGGCTCGGGGTGAGCGTGCACACGCTCACCTGCTTCCCGCTGGTCACGGCGGGCACGCCCGAACAGCAGGAGCGCTGGCTGCCGGGGATGCTCGGCGGCGACCAGCTCGGCGCCTACTGCCTGTCCGAGCCAGCCAGCGGCTCCGATGCGGCCGCGATGCGCACCGCGGCCGTGGCGGACGGCACTGATTTCGTTCTTAACGGGGTCAAGGCGTGGATCTCGCATGCGGGGCAGGCGGACTTCTACACGGTGTTCGCCCGCACCTCCGGTGATCCCGACGGCCGTGATCGCGCCCGCGGCATCAGCTGCCTGCACGTGCCGGCGCAGACCCCCGGGGTGCTGGCGGCGCCCGCTGAGCACAAAATGGGCATGCGCGCCTCGGTCACCGCACAGATGATCTTCGAGGACGCCCGGGTGCCCGCCGCGAACCTGGTCGGCAGCGAGGGCACCGGCTTCGCCCTCGCGCTGGCGGCGCTGGACGCCGGGCGGCTCGGCATCGCAGCCTGCGCGACCGGGCTCGCCCAGGCCGCGCTGTCGGCCGCAGTGGCCTACGCGAGCCAGCGGCGCCAGTTCGGCCGGCCGGTCGGTGACTTCCAGGGCGTCTCGTTCCTGCTCGCCGACATGGCCACCGCGGTGGCCGCGGCCCGCGCCCTGTACCTGGCGGCGGCCCGCCGCAAGGACGCCGGCCTGCCCTACGCACCGCAGGCCGCGATGGCGAAGCTGTTCGCCAGCGACACCGCGATGCGGGTCAGCACCGACGCCGTCCAGGTGCTGGGCGGCTACGGGTACGTCGAGGACTTCACCGTCGAGCGGTACCTGCGCGAGGCCAAGGTCCTGCAGATCGTGGAGGGCACCAACCAGATCCAGCGGCTGGTGATCGGCAAGTCCCTGACCAGGGCTACTTGAGCGCTCCGGCGGTGAGGCCGGAGACGATCCGGCGCTGCGCGAAGATCACGATCAGCGCGATCGGGATCGTGACGATCACTACTGCCGCGTCGATGTAGTTGTAGAACACCTGGTACTGGCTCTGGCCCAGGTCCACGATGGCCAGCGGCGCCGTGTACATGTTCGGGGTGCTCTGGAAGGACAGCGCGAAGGTGAAGTCGTTCCAGGCCAGGATGAACGACAGGATCGCGACGGTGAACACGCCGGGCAGCGCGATCGGCATGATGATCTTTCGCAGCGCCTGCAGGCGGGTAGTCCCGTCCACGATCGCGGCTTCCTCCAGCTCGCGCGGGATCTGGGAGAAGAAGTTGGCGAGGAACCAGGTCGCGAGCGGCAGCGTATACGTCAGGTAGGCGATGACCAGTCCCTCGTAACTGTTCAGCAGCCCGAGGTGCCGGTAGGCGATGAACAGCGGGCCGACCATGGCCATGATCGGGAAGAAACCGGCGACCAGGATGAAGCCAAGGACGAGGGTCTTGCCTCTCATTCTGGTCCTGGACACCGCGTACCCCGCCAGCGACGCGATGATGACGGTCAGCACGGTGGCCGAGAGCGAGACGATCGCGCTGTTGATCAGCGGCCGGACGAAGTCCGCCTGGGTGAAGTCGTGGGCGTAGCTGCCCCACGTGATGTGACCGGGCAGGATGCTGGACGTGCCCTTCTCGAGCTGCGTCTGCGACTTCAGCGACGTGATGACGATCCAGTAGAACGGGAACAGGCTCACGAGCACGAAGATCGCCAGCAGCAGGTAGAAGCCGGTCCGCCCGGCCACCCGGCCCGGCCTGACCGCCCGGCGCGGGCGGGTGCGCGCCGGCCATGCACTCGCTGCGCTCAACTCAGCCTCCTTAGCTGGCCTGCCCGGTGGCCGGCGGTCATGTCTGCTCCACCCGGAAGGCGCGCACGTAGACCGCCGCGATCGCCAGGGCCATGATGATGAGGGCCACGGAGATCGCCCCCCCGTAACCGAAGTCGAGGTCGGTCAGGAACGCCTTCCAGTTCAGGTAGGCCAGGACACTGGTGGAGGTGCCGGGCCCGCCGCTGGTCATCACGTAGATCACGTCGAAGATCAGGAATGACGACAGCGTACGGAAGATAAGCGCCACCATCAGGGCCGGCTTGAGCAGCGGCAGAGTCAGCCGCCGGAACGTCTGCCAGGTGCTCGCACCGTCAATCCTGGCGGCCTCGTAGATGTCCTGCGGTATCACCTGCAGGCCTGCGAGCAGCAAGATCGCCATGAACGGAACATTCCGCCACGCGTCGGCCATCAGTACGGCGGCCCACGACGTCCAGATTCCCGCGAGCCAGGTAGTACTGGCTAGCGGCAGGTGCAGCTCGGTAAGCACGTAGTTGACGAACCCTGACTGCGGGTCGAACATCGACTTCCACAATTCAGCGGAGACGACCGTCGGAACTGCCCACGGGATGAAGACCGCTGCCCGCACCAGGGCGCGGCCGCGGAACCGCTGGTTCAGTGCGAGCGCGATCGCCAGGCCGATCAGCGTTTCCACCGCGACGGACACCACCGTGAAGCCGACCGTGTGAACGAGCGCGGGAAGGAACTGGTGGTCGGTGAACAACCTGGCGTAGTTGGAGAACCCCGCCCAGGTACCGAATGTCACGGGATTCAGGTAGTCAACGTTGTGGAACGAGTTCCACACGTTGTAGAAGAGCGGATAGGCGGTGATCAGGAGCAGCACAATCACTACGGGCGCGATCAGGGCGTAGCCGAACCTGCGGTCCTGAGCGAGCAGGCTGTCGCGGTTCCTGCGCCGCCCCCGTGCCGCCCGGGCCGTGGTGGCTGGCCCGGGCGGCGCGTCAGTTTCCCGTGTTGTCACGGCTACCTCATGAGGATGAGACGGTCTGGTAGAGCTGCGCCACGGTCGGGCCGGTGGACGACAGCGCCGCCGATGGCGTCGACTGCCCGCTGAGGACCGAGGAGATCATCGTCTGCAGCTCGCTGGAGATCGACGGGTACACCGGCGTCACCGGACGCGGGGTGGCTGCCGCGTAGACCGCCTGCTCCTGCTTGTAGTAGGGCGCGGCGGTGTACAGCTGCGTGGTGTAGGCGGACTTCACCGAGGGTGGGTCGCCCGCGTTGATGGCGCGGGTGATCTGGGCGCTGTCGCTGGTCAGGTACTGGATCAGCGCGTAGGCGGCGGCCTGGTGCGTGCTCTTGGCGTTGATGGCCAGATCGTCGCCGCCGAGCGAGGCCTGCGGCTTCCCTGACGCGTTGGGGAACGGGATCCAGCCCGTCTTGTCCCGCACCGCGGCTGACGCCGTGCCGGGCGCCTGCGACAGCTGGAAGATGTAGGGCCAGTTCAGGGCGAACGGAGTCTGGCCGGACATCCAGGCGTCCTGGACGTTGGATTCCTCCCAGCCGGTCACGGCCAGCGGAGAGATCTTGTAGGTGTGGATCGCGTCGTACATGAAGGTCAGCGCCTGCACGTTGGCCGGCGTGTCGATGTTAGACAGCTGGGATGTTGCGATCTGGCCGCCGAAGCTCTGGAACGCGGTCACCGCGCCCTCGTACTCGGCGCCCTCGAAGGCCAGCCCTTCCTTCAGCGCCGGGTCCTTCTTCACCGCTGCCTGCGCATCGCTGACCAGCTGGGCTGGCGTCGTTGGCGGGGTCTTGATCAGATCGGTGCGGTAATAGATTCCCTCCGCGTTGATGAACCACGGAATCGCGTACACCCCGCCGTTGTACTGGCCGGTCGCTATCTGCCCGGGGAAGAACGCGGCGGTATTGGGATGGAAGGAGTTCAGGTTCGCGATCCAGCCTGACCGGGCGAACGTGGCCGGCCAGGTCACGTCCGTGGTGATCAGGTCGGGCGTACTCGAGCCCGAGATGAACCGCTGCTGGAGCTGCTGCAGCGCCACGTTCGAGGTCGGTGACAGCGAGAGGATCTGCACCGTGATGTTCGGGTGCAGCTTCTCGAACGCCTTGATCGCCGCCGTCGTCGCGGTGCCCTCGCCACCGAGGCCCTGCGTCGCGAAGACGATGGTCTGCTTCGCACTAGCTGCCACCTGGCTGGATGCGCTCGAGCTCGTGCTGCTGCCGCCGCTGCTGCTGCAACCTGCCGCGGCCAGCGCGAGCACCGCCCCGGCCGCGACGGCGGCGAACACCGGACGCCGCCGTCGCGGCGCTGGCCGTCGCGCTGCAGGCACCCGGTGTCGCGGGCGCGTCTGGCTTTCCGGCCACAAATTCATGTAGCCACCTCCTTATTGCCGTGGGTAAAGTGAATGACTCTCCTGTCACCCATTTCTTACAATCTGATTCAGCTCACTTGATAGCTGTGCAATGGTTGCGTTGACGGACTTCTTCTGCATAAGTGCCTCATGCACGGTGCTTGATACCGCCAGGCTGAGCTGGTTGTAGCTGGCTATCTGCGGTCGCGGGCGCGCGTCGAGAATGGCTTTCTTCAGCGTCGGCAGGTACGGGAACCTGGCGATCAGGGCCCGGTCGTCATAGAGCCGGGTCCAGACCGGCGGCAGCGACGCCGAGATCAGGATCTGCCGCTGCACGGCCAGGCTGGTCAGGAACCTGACGAAGGCGAGCGCGGTCAGCTGGTGCCGGGAGAACGCACTGATGGCCAGGTTCGCGCCGCCCAGGGTGCTGGATCCGGGACCGTCCGGCCCGGGCAGCGCGGTGACGCCGAACTTGCCCGCCACGGTGTTGCCCGGCCCGGGCTGGCTGGCCAGGCCGTACACGTACGGCCAGTTGCGCAGGAACAGCAGCTTGCCTGCCTCGAACGCCTTCCGTGATGCCTCTTCGTCGTAACTGAGCGCGGCTCGCGGTATCCAGCCCGCGTGCACCCCGCCGACCAGGAAGCTGAGTCCCGCACGGGCCTGCGGCGAGTCGATGGTTACCCGGGTGCCGTCCGGGGACAGGATGCTGCCACCTGCCGACTGGACGGCCTCGGCGAAGTTGACGGTCAGGCCCTCGTAGGCCATGAACTGGCCGGCGTACCCGCCCAGGCCGTACCTGGGCGCGACCGTCCGGGCCAGGCTGGCCAGCTGGGCCCAGGTCTTCGGGGGCTGGCGGCCCGCCTTGGCCAAGATGTCCTTGCGGTAATAGAGCAGCCCCGCATTGCTGGTGAACGGGATGGCGTAGAGCCGGCCCTGATACCTGGCCGTGGCGACGGCGGGCGGCAGGAACTGGCTCAGCGGGAAGAGCCGCGGGCTGATCGGGACAATCCAGCCGTTGGACGCGAACTCAGCGGTCCAGATCACATCCAGGTTCAGCACGTCGTAGGTGTCGCTGCCGGTCTGCAGATTCGCCACCATCTGGGCATGCTGGTCGTCAGCGTCATCAGGGAGCTGGATCAGGGTGACCCGCTGGCCCGGATGGGCGGCGTTCCACTCCGCGAGCAGGCCCGGCAGGTAGCCCGTATCGACTTTGCCTGTCGCGAAGGTGATGGGCCCGATACCGCTCAGCGAGGTGACATTGGCCTGCGAGGATGCGCCGGCTGTCGTGCATCCGGCGGTCAGCAGCACCGCGGCGAGCGCCACCGCGGCCGGGGCGGCCAGCCTGGTGACCAGTCTCGAACGCTTCATCGGATCCGTTCCTGAGCTCGCCGGCTCTGCCGGGCCCCGCTAGCGCTATATGCGTGTTATATAGCGCTGTTAGGTATCGGTCAATGTAGCGCAACCAGGAAACCGGTGTACCTCTGGGACGCAGGGTGTCGAACTGGGTGGGCGGAGCGGATGCGGTCGCGCCGGGCGTTGATGAACGTCGGTTAGCTATATGCGACTATTAGGATGAGGGCTGGCTGACCCCGCACTCTGCCCTCACCGGACAAGCTGGCCCGCTGGGCCTGGCGCGTGAGTGACGCTCGCGTACATGAGAGGGGACGGGGTCGTGCGGCTGCCGCTGCTAGCGCTGCTGGCCAAGGAGCCAGCCCATGGTTACGAGCTCAAGACCCTGCTGGAGCAGATATTCGGCGAAGCGTACCCGCCACCGAACGTCGGGCAGATATACGTGACCTTGCAACGGCTGGAGCGCGATGGCCTGGTCCGCAGCCAGGACGTCGTCCAGACGGCCCGGCCCAACAAGCGGGTCTATGAACTCACCGAGGCGGGCCGTGAAGCACTGTCCGAGTGGATCGACGCACCGAGCGAGGGACCGCGCATCCGGGATGACTTCTTCATGAAGCTGGCCCTGGGCCCGATGTCCGGGATAACCGACCGGATGGACCTGATCAACAGACAGCGCAGGCACTACCTGAAGCTGATGCGCAGTCTGTCCCGCCTGGCCGGCGACACCGGCCGGGATAGCCAGATACCGCGCCTGCTGATCGAGGGTGCCATGCTGCATGTGCAGGCTGACCTGGACTGGCTGGAGCGCTGCCAGGAGGAACTGGTTTGATCGGGGGGCGCCTGCCGGACACCGCCGAGCCTGGCGGTCGGTCCTTGCTGCGGGCGACGGACCTGACCAAGACATTTCGCGGTGACGGGAGCGTCACCACCGCCGTGCGGGGCGTGAACCTGCGGCTGCAGCCCGGGGAGTTCGCCGCGGTGATGGGGCCGTCGGGAGCTGGCAAGTCCACCCTGCTGCACCTGCTCGGCGGCCTTGAGCCGCCGACCGGCGGCGAGATCTGGCTGAACGGGTGCCGGGTCGATGGCCTCAGCCAGAAGCGCTGGGCGTTAATTCGGCGCCATCAGATCGGCTTCGTCTTCCAGTTCTTCAACCTGGTATCCAACCTGAGCGTGGCGGACAACGTGGAACTTCCGGCGCTGATCGGCGGGGCCACCAGGCGCCAGGCGCGGGCCCGCCGGGACGAGTTGCTGGCCGATCTGGGCCTGACCGCTAAGGCCGACGCCGCGCCGACCAGGCTCTCCGGCGGCGAGCAGCAGCGGGTGGCGCTGGCCAGGGCGCTGGCCAACCAGCCCAGCCTGCTGCTCGCCGACGAGCCGACCGGCAACCTCGACAGCGCGGCCACGGCCGGCGTGCTGCGCTTGCTCGGCCGCGCCCACCAGCAGGGACAGGCGATCCTGCTGGCCACCCACGACGCCCGGGTGGCCAGCATGGCCGATCGCGTGATCAGCATGTACGACGGCATCGTGGCCGACGACGCGGCCATCCAGGCGCCGTCTGACCCAGCCGTCTCGGTGCCTAGCGTGCTGCACCTGCGGGGCTGACCGGTGCGGGCCGCCCTGCGCTGGATCCGCGCGGACCTGCGAGCGCGGGCCGGCCAGATCTGCGTCACCACCGGGGTCATCGCCGGCGTCGTCACCGCGCTGCTGCTGTCGGCCGCCCTGCTGGAAGGGGCCACCAATCCGTGGCAGGGCCTGTTCACGCAGACCAGGGGAGCGCAGATCTGGCTGCGCCTGGCCCACGGGACCAGCGTGGCAGGGCTGCGGTCGAAGGTCGACGGCATCACCGGCATCGCCGGGCCGTACCCGGTGACCGCGGCGACCCTGGTCCAGGGCGGTCTGCGGGCTCCGGTCCAGCTGCGCGCGATGCCGGCGGCACTGCCGCAGATCGGACGGCCGGTGCTCAGCCAGGGCCGCTGGCTGTCCGCCGCGGCACCGGCCGGGATCGTCCTGGAGGCCTCCCTGGCGCAGGCCATCCACGCCGGTGACGGAAGCGTGCTGGTCCTCGACGGCCTGGACGGCAATTCGGCCCGGGTGCGAGTGACGGGCGTGGCTGCCACCTCGGATCAGGGCTTCTACCCGGACCAGACTCCCGGGCTGGTGTGGGTGCGCCCCGGCCTGCTCCGTCAGGTGGAACCGATCACCCGGCACACCCAGGAAGTGGTCGGGCTGCGGATCAGCAATCCGGCCGCGACCGGATTCGTCGTCCAGCAGATCGTGACCCAGCTTGGCAGCCAGCAGGTGGTCAGCGTGACCACCTGGCAGCAGGTCGAGCAGTCCATGGCCCGCCGCGATCCGCTGCTCGGGCTGCTGCTGGCATTGTTCGGCCTGGTGGCGCTGGGTGCGGCCGTCCTGGCCATCATGAACGCGACGGGCGGCCGGGTCCTGCTGCAGCTACGGGATCTCGCGATGCTCAAGACTCTCGGCTTCACGCCCGCGCAGATCACCGGGACGATCGTGGCCGAGCACGCGGCCCTCGGGCTGGCCGGGATCGCGGTAGGCCTGGCGGCGGCCCGCATGCTCAGCGCCGCGCTGCTGGGCGCCCTGCACGGGGTGCTGGCCGCAGCCACGCCCGTGCCCGCCGGCTGGGCCGCGCTGATCGCCTGCGGCACGGAACTGGCCGTGGTGCTCGCCACCGCCGTCCCTGGCTGGCGGGCCGGCCGGGTGTCGCCGGTGACAGCGGTCCGGCCGCCACCGCCGCGGGGCCGGCTGTCCCGGCTGGCGCGGGCCGCGCTGGAGTCCAGGCTGCCGCCGGCGATCGTGCTCGGCGCCCGGGCCGCGTTTGTCCGCAGGCTCCCCGCAGCACTCACGATCGGCGGGCTCGCCATACCCATGCTGATGATCACGATCGGGCTCGGCTTCTGGTCCACCCTCGACAACGTGCAGCAGCATCCGGCCGACGTCGGGCTCGCGGCGGCGCTGACGGTAAGCCCCGGCGCCGAGAGCGCCGCTCAGGCCTGGCATCAGGTCGCTACCGATCGCCAGGTGGCAGCGGTGTACCGGTGCGTGAAGGTGACTGCCTTGCTGCCGGGCGAGACCACCACGATCACGACGCTGGGCATGGGCACCTCGGGACGTCCCTACCCGTTCCACGTCGCTCAGGGCCGGCTCTACCGTGCGCCCGGCGAGGCCGTGGCCAGCCAGGGACTGCTCGACGTCAGCCATCTGCGAGTCGGGGACTTCATCCGGATGCCGATCGGCGGTATCCCGGTGATCTTTCACATCGTCGGGCGGATCATCGAGCCCGAGTACGGCGGCCAGGTGCTGGCTTACGGCCGGGACACGCTGAGCCAGGCGGGCGCAGCGGCGCCGGCCACCTTCGACAGCCTGGTGCTGCGGCCGGGCGTCAGCGCGGCCGCCGCCCAGGCGGCGCTGCTGCGCGCGTCCGGCAACCGCCTCGACGTCGAGCAGGTCGCAAGTCCCGCCGACCAGCTCAACGTGGTCCGGCTCATGATCGCTGCCCTGATAGCGGTGCTGGCCCTGGTCGGGCTGACCAACCTGGTCACCGCGTCGCTGGTCGGCTTCCGCGATCACCTCAGGGACGTCGGCGTGCTGCGGGCCATGGGACTCACCCCGTGGCAGGTCAAGGCGTCGCTGGTGACCAGGACCAGCGTGCTCGCGCTGATCGCGGCCGCGGCGGGTGCAGCCATCGGCCAGGCAGTATCAGCCCGCTTGATCAACGTCGGCGCCGAGGCGTTCGGTATCGGCGCCGGGATCGGCCGGCCGCCGTCGGTACTGGTGGTGCTGGCGGCGACCACGGTGGCGGTGGCAGCCTCGAGCCTGACCGCCACCATTCCGGCGCGGCGTGCCGGGGTCCCGGTAGCCGCGGTCCTCGGCCCCTAGCGGCCTGCGGCCTTAGGCCGCCGCGGTGCCGTCATGGCCGATCGACAGGCCGCTGTCCGCGTCGAAGAACTGCAGGTTGGATGTATCGACGGCGAGTTCGATCAGCTGACCAGAGGATATCTTGCTACGGGCCGCCACCCGGGCGGTCCACAGCGTCTTGCCGCCCGCGAGCGGTATCGCCGCGTCCTCAGCGTCGTCGGCCACCGCATCGGTGATGCTGGCGTGCTGGACCGGGGGAGCGTCGATGCTGAACAGGGCGTGGATCTCGCTGCCGAGCGCCTCCGTCACGTCGACCATCGCCTGCATCCTGGCCCACCCGGCGTCGGCCAGCCTGGCATCCTCGAAGTCCGACGGGCGGACGCCCAGGATCAGCTCACGACCCAGATAGCCGTCCAGCCCGCGCCGCGCCCGCAGGACTGCCTCGGGCACCGGCAGCCGGTGACCGGCGAACGTCACCGCCACGCCGTTGTCCCGGACCAGCTGCGCGACCGCGAAGTTCATCGCGGGCGAGCCGATGAAGCCCGCCACGAACAGGTTGACCGGCGAGTTGAAGAGCGTCTGGGGGCTGTCGGCCTGCTGGATCTTGCCGTCGCGCAGGACACAGACCCGCTGCCCGAGCGTCATAGCCTCGACCTGATCGTGGGTGACGTAGACCGTGGTGACGCCCAGCCGCTCATGCAGCTGGGACAGGGACGCCCGCATCGATACCCGGAGTTTGGCGTCCAGGTTGGACAGCGGCTCGTCCATCAGGAAGGCCTGCGGCTCGCGGACGATCGCCCGGCCCATAGCGACCCGCTGCCGCTGGCCGCCGGACAGGGCGGCCGGCTTGCGCTTGAGGTACTCGTCCAGGCCCAGCATCCTGGCCACCTCGGTGACCCGCCGCCGGATCTCGTCCTTGGGCGTCTTGCGCTGCTGAAGCCCGAAGGCCAGGTTCTGCTCGACCGTCATGTGCGGATAGAGGGCGTAGTTCTGGAACACCATGGCGATGTCGCGGTCCTTGGGCGGCAGGTCGTTCACGACCCGGTCACCGATGGAGATGGTGCCCGACGTGATCTCCTCGAGCCCGGCGATGGACCGCAGCGCCGTCGACTTGCCGCACCCGGACGGCCCGACCAGCACCATGAACTCGCCATCGGCGATAGTCAAGCTCAGATCGTCGATCCCCTTCACGCTGCCCGGATAGACCTTGCTGACCCGGTCGAGGACGATCTGGCCCATTGCTGCCGCCTTTGCCGCCAGCAGGCGCGGCTGTCTCGCGCCAACCCTGGCGCGAGCGTAACCGCCACACTGGCGGCGGTCACGTGCAGCGACGTTCCTGTTATCCGAGCGTAAAGACCGATATCAGACCGTTATACAGCGGGCCAGGCCCGTCTCCCCGGTACGGTGACCCCATGGAGGAGATCAACCGCCAGATCATCTCGCTGCTCGCCCGGGACGGCAGGATGAGCTTCACCGAGCTGGCCAAGCTGACCGGGCTGTCGGTCTCGGCCGCGCAGCAGCGGGTCCGCCGGCTGGAGGAGCGTGGCGTGATCACCGGATACGCGGCACTCATCGATCCCGAGCATGCCGGGCTGCCGCTCACCGCGTTCATCTCTATCAAGCCGTTCGACGCGGCCGCGGCGGACGACGCGCCGGACCGGCTCAAGCACCTGTCCGCGATCGAGGCCTGTCACAGCGTCGCGGGAGATGAGAACTACATTCTGAAGGTCCGGGTGGCCTCGCCGGCCGCGCTCGAGGACCTGCTCCAGGAGATCCGGGCGGCGGCGAACGTGTCCACCAGGACCACCATCGTGCTGAGCACCCCATTCGAGAACCGCCCGCCGGAAGTCTGAGCGGCGGCCGTAGGCCGGCCAGCGCTAGAGGGCTTGATTTAGTGATCGTGTTATTGGTGAGTCAAGTTTGGCGGCGGCGAGTCGTTTGTGCTGGTGGGGTTGGTGGATGGGTTAAGCGGCGAGCCCGGCGTCGCGGGCGAGGTCGTTGACGGCTGTTTCGTAGGCGCGTGCCGCGGTCCGGAGCCGGGAGGGGACGGGCGGATCGGGGTCGGCCAGGCAGGCCAGGCCCGGGATGAGCAGGCGCTGGGTCAGGCGGGTGAGGAACATTGCCGTGCGGATACCGGCGGGGGTGGCCTGGTAGCGGAAACTGCCGGGGATGCGGTGAATGAGCCCGTGGATGCGGAGCCGCCGCAAGTCGTAGCTGACCTGCCCGCTGGTCATGTCCTCGGGGTCAAGCCCGAGCAGGGGCGCGAGGTGGGTGCGCAGGTCGCGGTTGGTGAAACCGTTGGGCAGGAGCCGGAAGGCGCAGAGGGCGGCGAGCAGGCCCTGAACGCGCGGGCTGGTGACCGGCATCCCGGCGGTGCGGGTGCCGGCCGGGCTGATGGCTGGCTGGGTGAGCGCGGCCAGTGCGGTGACGCCTTCGGCGGGGTCGTGGCTGATCCGTTGGACGCCGAGCAGGCGCCTGCTGGCGGTGAAGCCGATCTCCTTGAGTTCCGGGAGATGAGACAGCCCTTTGGCCACGCCGAAGTCAGCGGTGTCGTTGATCGTGGTTTCTGTTCTGAGCGCCTTGCCGAGCTTGTGGTACTGCTTGATCTTTGAGTGCTTGTAGTCCACGTGCAGGCTCGGGGTGACCCCGTCGGTGATGACGCGGGTGCGGAACCGGCCCGGCGTCGCGCGCTTGCCCCTGCGGACGATCCGGCGGTCGAAGATCAGCGACACCCGGTCGGGGCGGCCGAGATCGAGGTTGTCGCGGATCAGCTGTTCGAAGAAGACCCGCCCGTTCACCGGGGCGTCCAACGTCTGGGTCAGGGAGAATTCCGCCTGCAGGACCGACAGCTCATAGCGGAAGCCGGCCTCGGCGTCCTCGGCGGTGAACGGGTGCGGCAGCATCGCCAGCAGCCGGGCGGCGAGCGCCTCGATCTCCTCTTGGCCCATGCCGTCGCAGATCGCCTGCACCGCGGCCACGTTATCGACGGCGGCGAACGCGTTGTCCAGCGCCACGAACCCGATGCCGGCCTTGGCCGCCTGGCGCTTGGCGTACTCGTTGCCGTTGATGATCAGCCGGCCGGTATACGGGAAATAGCCAGAGAACTTCGCGCACACCGGCCCGAACTCCTCATCCACGCAGTAGAAGTAATACTGATTCACCACGCCCGTGGCCGGCACCAGCCACGGGTAGGTAGCCCCGGTCGCCGGGTTACGGCGCTTCACGGTCCGGAAGACCCGCTGCTTTTCCTGCGCCACCCCGGCATACAGCACCTGCGCGGGCACCAGCCCGCGATCATCAGCCACAGCCCGCCGCAGGTACCCGGCAGTGACATCGTCCTTACGCTGCCCCTTGGCGAAACGCACCAGGTCCAGCCCCCGCGCAGCAAGAAAATGACCGATGTCCGAGGTGAACGCCGCCGTCATCGGGGCCATCAGCGCCGAGGAGGCAAACCGGTGGCCCCGGTGCCCCACGAAGAACGCAGCGACCCCCGCGCCGTGCTGCAGCCGTGGCTGGTACAAGTTCAGGTACATGCGATCGATCGCCTCGATCTCGAACAGCACATGACCAGCCAGCACATCGCCAGCAGAACCAGTAGCCATCTAACCCGCCCTTAGGAGGTGACCGAGAGGACGCGCAGCTGGTCGTGGGCGCCCACCGGCTGACCACACGGCACGATGGCCATCGTGCCGTGGTGGGCGCTGGCCGCGGTGGCTATCTCATCGGGCCCGACGGCCACGACCGTCGCGCCGTTGGTGAGCGCATGATCGAGCAGGGCGGTGTAGGAGCGGCCGTTCCCGGCCGGCGGCGCGGCCAAGACGACGTCCTGCCCGCAGATCTCCGCCTCGACCGCCAGGCAGCCCAGCTCGCTGGCCAGGTCGTGATGGGTGACGGGGGCCGGCTCCAGCGCGCCGTCCGGCCTGCGGGCGTACGGCAGCAGCGCCAGATCATGCGGCCTCGCCTCAACGAGCGGCGCGGCTCCGGTGGCGAGCAGCGCGTCAAACATGGTCGCGCCCGCGGCCTCGCTGAAGGAGATGACCTGGCGGACCCAGGACCGGTCGGCGGCCGCCTGGGCCGCTGCGGCCAGCGGCGGCCCGGTGAGCATCATCCGGGCACCGCAGTCGGCGAGCTGGCCGGCGATCTCGGTCACGGTGAGCCCGGTACCGACCGGGGACGGGACACCGCCCGCCGCGCGGATCGCGTAGGTGGCGAGGGCGTAGCATGCCGCGTCCGGCGCGTAGATGGCGACCACGTCCCGGGGCTGCAGGCCCCGGCGGGCCAGCCCGGCCGCGGCCGCCTGCACGGTGGCAGCGAGATCGCCGTAGCTGTAACAGGCGGCGGCACCGCCGCCCACCAGTGCGCTGTGATCGGCGCGAGCCCGCGCTATCTCGAACAGGCGGTGGGTCACCGTCACCTCGCCTGCCGGGCAATCCGGGACCGCCATTGGCTGGTTCCCTCCCGTCCGGCCCGCGATGGGCTCCCTGAGACCTGACGTTAGGGACAGGACGGCGGCGGGCGCATCGTCAGGAGTATGTAGGCGGATATGTAGTGCGTTCCCGGATATCTAGTCACGGCGCGGAACCCGCTCCGTGGCACCGGTTCCGGGCCCGGGCGCAGTGGCCCGGGCCCGCACGCGACGGCCCCCGCTGCGAGGCCGGCCATCCCCCTCCTGGTGGCCGGATCCGCTGACGAGGGTACGTCGCGCATACCACGACGCTAGGCAGGACGCTGTCTGCGCACATGCGCTGAACGAACCATTGCGATGTGCATTTAGCCGCTACCGGGATATATGTACACAGCGGACCCGGCGGCCTGGCCCGGCAGCGGCCGGCCAGCACCGCGCAGCGGCCAGCCAGCACCGCGCAGCGTCAGCTGGGCCCGCGGTGCTGTGCCTCGGTCACCCAGGCGGCGACCTGCGCCCGGGACCGCAGCCCGAGCTTGGTGAAGATGTTCGCCACGTGCCGGGCAACGGTCGCCGGGCTGATCACCAGCTCGTCGGCGATGCGGCGGTTGGACAGGCCGCGCGCGATCAGGACCGCTATCTCACGTTCCCGCGCGGTCAGCACGGAGGATTTAAACTGCGCGCGCGCCGGAGCAGACGACGCGCCGACGGCCGCCTGACCGGCGCCGCGACCCGCCGAGCCGCGACCCGCCGTGCCATGACCCGCGGTGCCATGACCCGCCGTGCCATGACCCGCGGTGCCATGACCCGCGGTGCCATGACCCGCGGTGCCATTCTCCGTAGCGCCATTGCCCGGGGTGCCATCTGCGCCGGTGCCATTGCCCACCGTGCCATCGCCCACGGTGCCATCGCCCACCGTGCCATCGCTGACCGTGCCACCGCCGACCGTGCCATTGCCTGCGGTGAGCGGTGCGCTGGGCTGCTTCGGCAGGTGGCGACCGGTATCGTCGGCGCCGACCGCACATCTGACGGCCTGGTCCGCCGTCATCGCGCCGCCTTCGGCGATCAGCTGGGCGACCGCGGGCTCGCCCAGCCGGCGGCGCGCCCCATCGAGCAACTGGCCGGATCGGGCCCGGGCCGAGGCAGACGGCGGATGGCCGAGCGCTTCGAGCAAGGCGAACGCCGCCCCTTCGAGCCTGGCGGTCCTGGCGGGCTGGTCGCGCAGTGCGGCCAGGACCGCGGCGGCCTGGATGCCGCGCGCGATAGCCAGCCGCTGGCCGGTGGCCAGGCTGAGCTGAAGGCATTCGGCCAGGCTGGTGGCGGCCAGGTCCAGGTCGTGCTCGGCGAGGGCCACCCAGGCCAGGCCGGCCAGGCAACGGGCGATTTCCGGGCGGGCGTCGATCTGCCGGTACAAGCCCAGCGCGATAGAGAAGTGCGCCGCGGCCGCGGCATGGTCGCCGCGGGCCCTGGCCAGGCTGCCCAGGCCGTACCAGGTCTGGGCCAGGCCCCAGCCATTGTTGTCAGCCAGCACCTCGAGGGCCGCCTCGAAGGTGCGCTGGGCGTCGGCCAGCCTGCCCTGGCGGGCCAGGACCGCGGCTCTGGTACTGAGCGTGATGCCCTCTTCCCAGTCGTCTCGCGCGGCGCGGGCCGCCTCGACCGCCGCGTCCGCACGGGCCAGGGCCTCCTGCGGCTGGCCGGCCCGGAGGCTGACCAGCGCGAGCATCCGCAGGCCGCCCGCGGTCTCCTGGCCGCCTGCCGCGCGGCAGAGATCCAGGCCCGCCCGGGCGCACTCACCGGCGCCCGCGTAGTCCTGCAGCTCGAAGGCGAGCTCGGCCCGGAGCATCAGGGCCCGGGCCCTGACGATCGGCGTCACCTCACCATCCAGGCCGAGAAACAGATCGAACCAGCCGCTGCCTTCGGTGACGGCACCGTCGGCAATCCACTGGCTGCGCAGCGCGCAGCAGAGCCGCAGGCCTTCCTGCACATCGCCACGGTCCAGGCAGGCCGACAGGGCCGCACGGTAGTTCGGCCGCTCGACCGTAATCCGGCGATACATGGCGACCCGCTCCGGCCACGGCGGATCGCCGCGCACGAACGCCCTGGCCACGATGTCGTCAAGCAGCTGGAGCATGTAGGCGCTGTGCCGCCGCCGGATGGCGGCCTGCTCGCCGGATGCGGCCAGGCGGTCCGCCGCGTACTCCTTGATCGTGTCCAGCAACCGGTAGCGCGCGTGGCCGTGGAGCTCTGAATCCAGGGTGACCAGCGACTTGTCGATCAAGGCGGCCAGCAGGTCGAGGACCTGGCCGGCCGGGATCGCCTCGTCGGCGCACACCTCCTCGGCCATTTCCAGATTCCAGCCCGCGAACACCGACAGCCGGCGCAGCAGGATCTGCTCCGGCTCGGTGAGCAGCTCATAGCTCCAGTCGACGGCGGCCCGCAGGGTCTGCTGGCGCAGCGGGGCGGTCCGGTCACCGGTCGCCAGCAGCTGGAACCGGTCAGCCACCCGGTCGGCGATCTGCTCGATAGATAGCGCGCGCACCCGGGCCGCGGCCAGCTCAATGGCCAGCGGCATGCCGTCCAGCATCTGGCACAGCCGGGCCACCACGGGTGCGTTGTCCTCGGACAGGACGAACCCGGGACCGGCAGCCGCCGCCCGTTCCGCGAACAGCCGGATCGCCTCCTGTTCAGCCAGCTGGCTGACGGACAGGCCGGCCGGCACGGCGGGCACAGCCAGCGGCGGCACCCGCCAGACCGTCTCGCCGCGGACCCGCAGCGGCTCACGGCTCGTGGCGATCAGGCGGAGCTGCGGGCAGCCCGCGAGCAGCTGCTGGACCAACGTTGCGCAGGCATCGACGATGTGCTCGCAGGTGTCGAGCACGAGCAGCACCGCACGCGGGCGCAGCGCCTCGATCAGCGTCTCGGCCAGCGGGCTGTCCGGCTCTTCCCTGATCCCGAGGGCCGACGCGATCCGGGCAGGCAGCAGGCCGGGATCAGCGGTGTCGGCCAGCTCGACCAGCCAGCAGCCGTCCGGAAACCCAGGCACCATCTCCTGCGCCAGCCGTAGCGCCAGCCGGGTCTTGCCGATCCCGCCCGGCCCGCAGAGGGTCAGTGCCCGGACAGCATTCAGCAGCAGGGCAAGCTCCTCCAGGTCCCGCTCACGGCCGACAAAGCTGTTCGGTTCCGCTGGGAGGTTGCCACGGCTGATCGCAATCTCAGTGGTCATGGGCCTTCGGGTGGTCGCAGTCAAGGTCCAGTGTCTCATCCGTGCGTCCGCGATGGCGACCGAGCGGGTCATCCGGCCCCACTGCGCGCCAGCACCCGCGGGCCTGCCCGGTCAGGGCGCTGACGTCACCGTGACGGCGACCGGCTCACTGTACCTGACCTGGCCGAAGTACATCAGCTTCAGCAGCGCCCACCAGTGCTGCCCCGGGCGCGCGGTGGCCGGCACCTGCACCGCGAAGCTCAGCCGCAGCTCCGCACCGGGCTCCGCGCTGAATCCGCGCGCCCAGGGCCGGACGCATGCCCAGCTGCCGAACGGCGACAGCAGCTGGGCCTCGCCGCGAATCTGGGCGGCGGTCGCGTTGGTCACGGTGACGTCGAGCTGGGCCTGGCCACCGGGCGGCACCGCCAGCTCGCCAGCCGGCTGGCTGACCACCACCTCCGCCGCGCCGGCCTGCTGCTCGGCCAGGTAGAGCGGGATCAGCTGGTCGAGGGGCAGGTCGAGCGGGGGCGGCGGCGGCTCGCCGACCGTGACGAGCACGGCATCCTCGACGATCGGCCCGGCCGGATCGCCGATCTGGGCCGCCAGGTAATAGCGGCCGGGCCGGGCCCCCGGCAGCGCCCGGATGGCCAGGTCCCAGCCCGCCTGGCCGCGGGCGGGCAGGTCGTAGGCGGCCGGGCCTGGCGGGTCCACCGCGAGCCCGGCGGGCACGGCCAGCCGCACCGGGCCGGCCGCCGGGGCGCTGCCGCAGCCGACGGTTAGCCGCAGCGGGGCGGCCGGGCCAGCCTCCTGGAGCGCGCTCCTGGCGGGGGACAGGTGCACCGCCACCGGCAGGTTCCCGGCCGGGGCCGGGCCCTGGCCCTGCAGCCAGTAGCGCGTGAAGACCGGCGGCCCTGGCTCCGCGGCTGGTGCGGCCGCAGGACGGCCCGGCCACGGCGCGCTGGCGGTCCGCAGCGCGAGCGTGACCAGGCTCGAAGGCGGCAGCTCCGGCTCGGCCGCGCCGTCGCGAACCGGCACTGGCGGGCCGACCCGCTGCTCGCACAGGTCAGTCAGGCTCGCCTCGGCCACCCCACCGCGCAGCCGGACCTGGGCCAGGACCGGAACTGCGGCCCCGGAGACGTCGCGCAGCCGGACCGTGATCCCGTCGGCTGGCCACGGCGGGTGGCCGGGGGCCAGCGGGTTGCCGCGGGGCTTGAGCGCCGAGATCAGCGTGGTCGCCGGCGCGGCTGCGGCCAGGCTGGCGGTGGCCGGCAGCGGCCCGCCGTGCCGGTCGGCCAGCACCGCCAGTAGGCCGGAGTTGTAGTCCTGCCCGGCCAGGCCGAACCCGGCCGCGCGCCAGTCACCGGCCCCCGCGGCCAGCGCGTACTCGAAGGTGTGGCTCCAGTGCTGCCAGGCGAAGCTACTGCCGTCCGGCAGCGTGCGCTTGTCGCCGTCGATCCAGACCCCGCACGGCCAGCCGCTGGACGCGCGCATCAGCGATATGGTCAGCACCCCGTCCGGGGTGACCAGGCTGCCCGGCGTGCCGCGGTTGAGCAGCGCGACGCTGTAGTCGGCCAGCGGCGGCTCGGGCCCGGGGCCGCCCGGCGCCCCGGGCACCTCGATGACCGCATCGGCCAGGTCCGCGGTGACCGCCCCGATCGCCGCGCCCAGGTCGTCGGCGGCCACGATGAGCACCGGCAGGTCCCGCGCCCCGCGCAGGTCCGTCCCCGGCGCGAAGGCCTGCGCCCGGGTCTGCGCGGCTGGTACCCAGACCCGGGCTGCGCCCGCGGTGGCCAGCTGCCTGGCCAGTTCGGCGGCGACGGCCGGGCCGGCCGCGTCCAGCAGCTCGCTGGTGAACCGGTTCTGCGCCGGATCGCCCAGCGCGATCCGGAAGTCCGGCAGGTTGGAATCCACGTCGATCGCCCCGTAACGGGGACCGTCCGCCACCGAGCAGGTCGCCGTGACCCCGGCCCGGGCCAGGGCCACGACCAGATCCCTGATCGGTTCCCGCAGGCCGTTAGGCGCCGCTGGCGCCACCACCTCAGCCACCCCGATCGCGAGCATGGTGCGCGGGCCTGCCGAGCCAGTGAGCGCGACGCGCGCGGTCGATCCCACCCCGAACCATTCGTGGGCCGGGTTGTCCAGGGTGAAGGCGTGCTGCTCGACGTCGGTGTCAGCGATTCCGGGCGGCCGGCCGATGACCGCGGTCGCGGTCTGGTAGATGGGCAGGCCGCCGGCCACCGCCGCCGGGAAGGCGACCCGCAGCAGCCGGTCCTGGCCGATCGAGCCGTCCACGTGTGTGCGGAACTCCACCCGCTCGGCGCCATCCCACAGCAGCGTCTCCTGTCGCACCCGCAACTCACCGAGGGAGAACTCGGCGACCAGGCGCGAGCCGACCGGGCAGCGCTCGGCGCGCACCGCGGCGGGCCCGGCCGCCGAGCCGGTGCCAGATCCGGTGGTCGAGATCAGCCACGGGCCCTCGCCCCAGCGCGGGTGCTGGGCGTACTCCTCCTGCAGCACGAGCTCGTTGCCTGGCCCGGCCAGCACCGCCCGGCCCGACCGCCGGTCGATGAGCTGGGCCAGGGTGCCGCCGCGAGCCGGGTCGGCCGTCACCGTGAAGGCCCGGTTCTCGATGGTGGTGCCGGCGGCGGGCGCCCAGCCGGCCACTGCTGCTGTGCCGATTGCTGCTGTGCCGTTTGCTGCTGTGCCGTTTGCTGCTGTGCCGTTTGCTGCTGTGCCGTTTGCTGCTGTGTCGCCCGCAGGTCCGTCCGCCGGGTGCGCCCAGTAGGTCCGGTAGCCGAGCGCGGGCACGTCGTCCGCGCGGAAGGTCAGGGTCAGCCGGGTGAGCGTGCCGTCGGCGCGCCTGATGGCGCCGTCAGCCAGGCACGGCAGCACCGACCCGGTCTCATCGCGCAGCTCCATCCAGGCCGCGCCCGGCCCGGCGATCTCCAGCGTCACGCTGACCAGGGCCGACCGGGCACAGGACAGCGTGTTGAACACCACGACCGGCTGCCCGCCGTCCGAGCCGGCGGTGTCGGCCAGCGCCGCGAGGTAGCCCGCCGCGGCCAGGCGGGCCGCGTCCCCGCGCTCGTACGCCTCCCGCCAGCCCGCCAGCAGGTCCAGGTAGACCTGGTCGGACTCGGTCCCGGTGATCGCGTCATGGTGCGCGCCGAACACCAGCAGCCGCCAGGCCCGGTCCAGCGAGTCCGCCGGGTAGTCCGCCCCGGCCAGCCAGGCCAGCGTGGCCAGCCGTTCGCCGTCCTGGACCGCGGTCTCGGCCGCGCGCTGCGCCTGCTTGGTGTCGATGTAGGAGACATCCTTGCCGGGATAGACCGGGTTCATGTCCCTGGTCTGCGGCGTTATCCAGACGTCCCGCTCGGCGGCGTCCTTGCGCACCGCGGCGAAAAACTCCGAAGGCACCGCGGTCACGAACCTGGGCCAGACGTAGCGGGTGTTCCAGTCCCGGTGGATCGCGCCCGCCCAGCGGGACGGGATCACGTGGTCGGCACCGACAGGCAGCAGCACGTTGCGAGTGGCCGCGACCGGTGACAGCTCGCGGAACTGCTGGTAGGCAGCCTCTTCCGCGGCCGCCAGGCTGGCCGCCTGGTGGGTGACCCAGCCGGCGCCGTAGTGGTTGGCCATGTAGCTGGTCAGCAGGCCGGTTCCAGCAGGTGACAGCCATTCGAACTCGGAGGCGAACTGCATCCGCCGGTTGTCGCCCACGGTCCGGTTCGGGCCCCACTGGTGAAACGGGCCCCGGGCCCAGGCGGACTCGGTCAGGCCGGCCGCCGCCATCAGGCCCGGATAGCCGGGATCGTGGCCGAACGCGTCCAGCATCCAGGCCGCCGACGGATCGGCGCCGAGCATTTCCCGCTGGTAGCCCAGCCCGTGTACGGCGTTGCGGATCGTCGACTCGGCGCTGGTCAGGTTGGTGTTCGGCTCGTTGTAGCTACCACCGACGATCTCGATCCGGCCCGCCTTGATGAAGGCGAGCAGGTCCGCACGGTCCTCGGGGTGGGCGTCGAAATGCGGCTTCAGGTAATCGATCTCGGCCAGCACGAACTTGTAGTCGGGATCGTGCCTGGCCGCCTCCAGGTGCAGCCGGACCAGCTCGAAGGCGGTCCGCACGTCGGGCAGGCTGCCGTCGGAGTCGGGCAGGAAGATACGGGACTCGGTGTACTGGCCCTGGGTGCTCCACCAGACCGGGTCGTAGTGAAAATGGCTGACCATCCACATCGTCCAGCCGGTCTGCCCGACGGTAATGGTGGCGCGCTGCTCGGCCCGCAACCCGGTGCGCGTCTCAGCGATCACCAGCACGGCCCGGGAGCTGCCCGTCGTGTACGGGGCGGCTATCTGCACCCCGACCTCGGCGGACAGCTCACCGCCCGGGTCACTGCCCGGGCCGTCGGCGGCGCTCGGCTCCGGTGTGGTCACGCCCGGGCCCTCGATCCGGACCAGCACCGGGTGCGGCCCGGCATCGGCCAGCGTGACCTGGATGATCTGGAACGGCCGTGCCGTCGTTCCGGCGAACTTGTCGGTCGAAGCCACCCCGGTGATCCGCATGTCCTCATCGTCACACGAGCGGGCCGCCGACGGCCCGCGCACGTCACGTCCGCCCGGCGGCCGACCGGATAGGCGGTACCATGCGGGTTGGATAGCCGCAGGCCATCTCGCCGCGCGCGGGCGGCAAGCTGCCCGGCGCGCGGACCGGACGGAGCACGACCGCCGATGGCTGAGCCGCCAGTGACGCTCAAGGACGTAGCCGCCCGCGCGGGCGTGCACCCGGCCACCGCCTCGCGCGCGCTCAACCCCGAGACCAGGCTCCTGGTCAGCGAGGAAACCGCGCGCCGGGTGCTCGATGCGGCCACCGCGCTTGGCTATACGCCTAACCCGGTGGCGCGGTCCCTGCGGACCAGGCGCTCGCACACCGTCGGCGTGCTGATCCCCGATCTGACCAACCCGCTCTTCCCGCCGATCGTCCGGGGCCTGGAGGACCGGCTCGCGGCCGCGGATTACGTAGCGCTGATCGGCAACACCGACTCCGACGACGACCGGGAGCGGGTGGTGTTCGAGCAGCTACGGGCTAGGCACGTGGACGGTTTCGTGCTCGCTACCGCGCATCTGCGCGGCCGGCTGCTGACCGAGGTGGCCCGCGCCGAGCTGCCCGTGGTGCTGGTGAACCGGATGGCCGAGGACTACAGCTTTCCTTCGGTCTCGGTCGACAACGAGCGGGGCATCCGGATGGCGGTCGCCCATCTGGCCGGGCTCGGGCATCGCCGGATCGCGCACATCGCCGGGCCGCTGGATACCTCGACCGGCCTGAGCAGGCACCGGGGATTCGTGGCCGCCATGACCGCCCACGGCCTGCCGGTCGCGGATGACCTGGTCGTCTTCGCCAAGGCCTACTCGGTTGATGAGGGCCTGCGGTGCTGCCGCGCGCTGCTGGAGCCCCCGGCCGGCTGCACCGCGGTCGCGGCCGCCAACGACATGCTGGCTCTGGGCTGCTACGCGGCGCTTGACGATGCGGGGCTGAACTGCCCGGGCGACATGTCGGTGGTGGGCTTCAACGACATGCCGTTCAACGATCGGCTGCGGCCGCCGCTGACCACGGTCAGATTCCCGCACTATCAGGTCGGCGCCGAAGCGGCGCAGCTGCTGCTGGAGCGGATCGGCCTGCGGCGGCCCGGTCAAGGTGCTCTACCTGGCACCTGAGTTCATTGTCCGCGGCTCCACCGCGCCGCTGCGGCGGACTCCCTGATAAGCAGGCCAGCTGGTGCGCCATCCAGTCGGCGCTGTAGAGCCGGTGCAGGTAGGGCACGTTGGCGCAGCCGTGGTTGCCCTCGTCAAGCAGCAGCAGCTCGGCCGCGCCAGCGGCCTCGTCAGCGAGCCGTCGGCTGCCCTGCCAGCCGACGATATTGTCCCGCCGGCCCGCCACGATCAGCATCGGGGCGGTGATCTGGCCGGCCATCCCGGCCAGAGTGAACTCGTCCGCCGCCCGCCTGGCCGCCTGTTCGGTGGACGCCTTCGACCTGACGCCGAACGCATCCCGGCTCAGCTGCGGCAGCCGGTACCAGTTTTCGCCGAAGCTGTACGGCCCGGACAGCACGATGCAGGCCCGGACCCGCGCATCAGCGCTGGCCAGCCTGGCCGCGTAATAGCCGCCCAGGCTGACGCCCCAGATCCCGGTCCTGGCCGGGTCGAGCAGTGGCAGCGAGGCGAGCGCGTCAATGATCGCCGCGCCGGGGACTTCCCAGTCCGGCCGTATCGCGAGGTCGTACTCGGCCTCGCCCTGGCCAGGGCCGTCGACCGCGAAGGTGGCCAGGCCGCGGCGCAGGAACAGCTCCTCGGTGCTGCGGAATTCCTCCTTCGCCGAGTCCAGCCCGGCGATCAGGATCACCACCCGGTGCGGACCCGGGCCCGGCGGCCTGCGCAAGATCCCGGCCAGCGTGGTGCCCTCGAACGGGATCTCGATCCGCTCGCCCGGCGGATCCAGGAACGGCAGCGCGTCGGACAGGCACCGGACCGCCGCGGCGTGCGCGGTCCGCAGCTGGTCCATGTCCTGCACGAACAGGAACTTCGCGAAGTGGTAGTAGACCGCCGCCTGGGCCAGGTGCGCGCCGGCGGACAGGCACCGGCCGCCAGCGAGCGCCAGCCGGCCGAGTTCCTCGTGGGTGGCGGCGCCCCGGCACCATGCGGCGCACCAGCCGTCCCAGTCGGCGATGGCCGCGGTAACCCGGGCGAAGTCGCCCGGATCCACGCCGTTGGCGATGAAGCGTGGCGCCCAGTGCTCAACGGCCGTCCTGACCCGGGCATCCGCCATGACGGCAGTCTTGCACACGATTGCAGCGCTCAGCATGACCGCGGGATGGATTACCCGGGCGGCCCAGCGATCCGGACGACGCGGACCGTCACCGCCGGGGTAAGGCGGAGGATCTGGTAACAGCTTGCTCATTTCCGTTGACAACGCGGCAGCCCAACCGGCACGCTCGATCCGCAAACGATTGTGGGTGAGATGCGGCGATGACCGATCAGCGCACCGAGCGCCGGCTCGGCTGGCTGGGAACCGGCCGGATGGGCTCGGCGCTCATCCGCCGACTGCTCACCGCGGGCTGTGACGTCTCGGTCTATAACCGCACGAAGGCCAAGGCGGCACCGCTCGCCGCGGCCGGGGCCAAGATCGTCGACAGCGCCGCCGACCTGGCGGGCTCGGATATCGTCTTCGTCACCGTGGGCACGTCCGAGGACCTGGTCAGCGCGCTGCTCGGGCCGGACGGCCTGCTGTCAGGCCGCGGTCAGCCGGCGGTGGTCGTCGACTGCTCCACGATCTCGGCGGACGCATCAGCTCAGGTCCGCGAGCGCCTCGCCGACCGGGGCACCGCGTTGCTGGCCGCCCCGGTCATGGGCAACCCCAAGGTCGCCAGCACAGGCGGGCTGACCATGGCGGTGTCCGGTCCGCGGCCTGCATTCGAACAGGCGCGAGCCTACCTCGACCTGCTCGGCGCTGGCTCGACCTATGTCGGTGAGGGTGAGCTGGCCAGGACGGTCAAGCTGTGTCACAACCTGTTTCTCGGCGTCGTGACCCAGTCCCTGGCCGAGGTGACCATTCTGGCCCAGAAGAGCGGCGTCAGCAGGGCGGCCTTCCTGGCCTGCCTCAACGACAGCGTGATGGGCTCGACCTTCACCAGGTACAAGACGCCGGCGCTGGTGAACCTGGACTTCCAGGCCACGTTCACCGCTGTGCTGCTGCGCAAGGACTTCGACCTGGGGCTGGCCGCGGCCAGGGAGCGCGAGGTCCCGATGCCAGTGGCCGGGCTGGTGCACCAGCTGGTGCAGAGCCTGGTCGGACACGGGTACGGCGAGGAAGACTTCGCCGCGCTGCTGCGGCTGCAAGCCCGCTCGGCCGGCCTGGAGCTCGCCAGCGAGAACGCAGACGTGTCGGACGGACTCGGTCCGCCCGGCCGTACCGGGGGGACCGAACCATTAGCCGAATGATTCATAACCTCGGAAGGAGGACCGGGGATGAAAGCTCAGCGCGCCCGGTTCTTGTCGGCCAGTGCCGCCGCGATCACCGTCGCCCTAGCCGCCGGCTGCAGTAGCAGTGGCACGTCCGCCGGCTCCACCAGCACATCAGGCAGCGCCAAGCCGCCGATCGTGATCGGGGCTTCGCTGTCGCTGACCGGCGACTTCTCCGCCGACGGCCAGGCTTTCCAGAAGGGCTACAACCTCTGGGTGAGCGAGGTCAACTCCCACGGCGGGATTCTCGGCAGGCAGGTCAAGCTGGACGTCCTCAACGACAACAGCTCCCCGACCCAGGTGGTCACGAACTACCAGAAGCTGATCACCGTCAACAAGGTCGACCTGACCTTCGGCCCGTTCTCCTCGCTGCTCACCGCCCCGGCGGCGGCGACCGCGCACCGGTATGGCTACGCCTTCGTCGAGGGCGCGGGCGGCGCGGGGCTGGTCTTCGCGCAGAAGCTGAACAACGTGTTCGACGTGAGCCTTCCGGTGGCCAACGAACTCGACCCGTTCAGCAACTGGATCGCGTCGCTGCCGGCCAGCCAGCGCCCGGCCACCGGGGCCTACCCGATGGCCAACGACCCGTTCGCCATGCCGCAGGTCCAGCTCACTCAGGCCAAGCTGCAGCCGATCGGGGTCAAGACGGTGTACTCCAAGGTCTTCCCTGAGGAGGTCTCGGCCTATAAGGCCCCCGCCGACGACGTCGCGGCCAGCGGCGCGCAGATGGTGGTGCTCGGCTCGACCGACGTGCCGACGGTCTCGGCCTTCATGACCGCCTTCGAGCAGCAGCACTACAACCCGAAGATCTTCATCGCGGCGGCCGGTCCCGACCAGGGCGCGGCCTTCACCAAGGTGGTCGGCACGGCCAACGCCAACGGCATGATGGTCCCCAACGCCTGGTACCCGGGCTCGGCCAATCCGCTCAGCCAGGCCATGGTCAAGGCCTACATCGCCAAGTACGGCGGCAGCGCATCGGACATCAACGCCGACGTGGCCGAGGCCTACTCGGTCGGCGAGGTCGTGGACCAGGCGGTCACCCACAACAAGAGCCTGAGCAACGCGGCCCTCATCAGCTACCTGCACAGCGGCGTCACGCTGCAGAGCGTGCAGGGCCCGGTTCGCTTCAACTCGCTCGGCGAGAACCTGGTCGCGACCGCGTTCATCTTCCAGTGGCAGAACGGCAATTTCGTTCAGGTCCTGCCGGCGAACGCGACTGGGTCCGTCAAGATCATCTATCCGAAGCCGCACTGGGCCAGCTGAGGTCGCAGGTGCACGGAGTGGCACAAAACGGAGCGGCACAAAACGGAGCGGCACGGAACCCAGCGGTACGGAACGGAGCGGCACGGAGCTGATATGGCGCGCCAGATCCTTGAGGCCATCGTCGACGGGATACTGATCGGCGGCGTCTACGCGCTGATGGCCGTCGGTCTCACGCTGATCTTCGGCGTGCTCGACATCATCAACATCGCCCAGGGCATCCTGGTCGTGCTCGGCGCCTATCTCAGCTACGCGCTCTCCGTGCACCTGCACGTCGACCTGTTTGCCGGCCTGCTGGTCACGGTGCCGGCGATGTTCGTCATCGGCGTGGCCATCTACGCCGCGTTCATCCGCCCGCTGCGCGGCCGGGAACGCACCTCGATGTCGCTGCTGGCCTGCTACGCGGTCGCGATCATCATCGAGGGAGTGCTGTACTGGATCTTCGGGCCCAGCACCGTCTCGCTGACCGGCTCGTACGTCACGGCCGAGATCCACGTCGGCTGGTTTTATCTGCCCTACATCTACCTGTACGGGTTTGTTCTGGCCGTGGCCCTGGTGGTGGCCCTGTACCTGCTGCTCTACCGGACCAGGTTCGGCGGCAGCGTCCGGGCCACCATGCAGAACCAGACCGCGGCGAGGCTGATCGGGATCGACGTGAACCGGGTGGCGGCGCTGACCTTCGGCATCGGCGTCGCGGTGACCGCGGCGGGCGGGATGGCCTACGGCGCGACCAGCGGCGGGTTCAGCCCCAACAGCGGCTACGACCTGATTTCCCGGCTGCTGGCCATCATCATCCTCGGCGGGCTCGGCAGCATCGGCGGGGCGCTCGCGGCCGCAGTCTTCATGATGACGTTGCAGTCGCTGGTCGACATCTGGTACCCGAATTGGGCGGTCGCAGTGTTCTACGCGGCCCTGGTCGTCGTGCTCACGTTCCGGCCAGATGGCCTGTTCGGGCGGCCAGCGGCCCGGGCGCAATGACGCCGGCGCTGAGCAGGCGCGGCGCGACGGTCGGTCCGGCCGCCGCGTGGCGGGTGTCCGGTGTCCTCGTGGCGGCGGCCGCGCTGGCCGTATTCCCGCTGTGGTTCACCAACGGCCTGGTCACCACCATCGCAGTGGACACGATGATCTTCGTGGGGGCGGCCTCGGCCTGGAACATCTTCTCCGGGTACTCGGGCTACATCTCGCTCGGGCATGCGGTGTTCTTCGGCACCGGGGCCTATACGGTCGCCATCGCCGCGCGGGACTGGCAGCTGACCGGGGACGCGGTCTTCTGGCTGCTGCCGCTGGCCGGCGCGGTGGCCGCCGCGATCGCCGTTCCGTTCGGGTTGCTCGCGCTGCGGGTCAGGCGGCACACGTTCGTCGTGGTCACGATCGCCGTCTTCTTCATCTTCCAGCTGATGGCCTATAACTTCAGCTTCACGGCCGGCTCGACCGGGATCATCGCCCCGGTGCTGAACTGGCAGCCTGCGACCTATAACAATCCCTTCTACTACCTGGCGCTGGCCATCGCGGCGGCCACGACCGCGCTGTCCTGGCTGATCAGGGGATCACGGTTCGGCCTGCAGCTGCGGGCGGTCCGCGACGATGAGGACCGGGCCGCCGGGCTCGGCGTCCGGACCAGGCGGGTCAAGCTGTCGGCCTTCGTGATCTCCGGGCTGATCACCGGGGTGCTCGGGGGATTGTGGTTCTACTTCATCGGGGAGGCGCTGCCGCAGTTCGCGTTCGACCCGCTGTTCGACATCTCGGTCGCGCTGATGGCGTTCCTCGGCGGGATCGGCACGGTCGCCGGGCCGGTGCTCGGGGCGCTGATCATCGAGTCAGCCCAGCAGTACCTCACCACGACCGTCACCAACGACTACCTCAGCGAGATCCTGCTCGGGGCGCTGTTCCTGGCTGTGATCCTGCTGCTGCCGCGCGGGGTGATACCGACCGCCGCCGAAAAGCTCGGCTCGTGGCAGGCGCGGCGCCGCGCGGCGCCGCGCGAGGTGCCCGCCGGCGCTCAGCCGGACGGCGCCGGTGGTACCGAGGCGTCTCCCGCGCCGGCCCCAGGGTCAGCCCCGGAATCAGCACCGTCCGGGCCGCCCGCGCCAGGCCCGCCCGGACCGGAGCGCCGGCCATGACGGCGGCGCTGCTGGCCGAGCAGGTACGGCGGGCCTTCGGCGGCGTGCAGGCGCTCGACGGGGCCACGGTGGCGGTCGCCCCGGGCAGCATCACCGGGCTGATCGGTCCGAACGGCTCCGGCAAGACCACCCTGTTCAACGTGATCACCGGATATGAGCGGCTGGACTCCGGTCATGTCTACCTCGACGGCAGGAAGATCACGAACGCGCCGCCGCAGCGCGTCTTCGCCCTCGGCATCGGCCGGACGTTCCAGCTGACCAGGATCTTTCCCAGGCTCACGGTCATGGAGAACATGCTGGTCGCCACCCAGCACCGCGGCGGCCGCCGGGCCCGTAACCCGCTGGCCAGGGCCGGCGGCGCGGCGGACCGGCGGCGCGCGATGGACCTGCTCGAATTCGTCGGGATCGAAGACCACGCGGCCGCGCAGGCAGACACGCTGTCCTACGGCCAGCGCAAGCTGCTCGAGCTGGCCTACGTGCTGGTCGCGGATCCGGCCGTGGTGCTGCTCGACGAGCCGACCGGCGGGGTGAACCCATCGCTGATCCACCACATCGAGGCGCGGATCAGGGCGCTGAACGCCGCCGGAACGACCTTCCTCATCGTGGAACACAACATGGACTTCGTGATGGGCCTGTGCGACCAGATCGCGGTGCTTGACTACGGCACCGTGGTCGCCACCGGCCCGCCGGCGGTCATCCGGGCTGACCCGCGGGTGCTCGACGCCTACCTGGGCATCACCGAGGATGACGATGACGGCGGCTGACGCGCTGGTCGTGGACCGGCTGGTGGCCGGCTACGGCGGCGGCGACGTGCTGCACGAGGTGTCGCTGCGGGTGCCGGACGGCGGGATCACCTGCATCGTCGGGCCGAACGGGGCGGGCAAGTCCACGCTGCTCGCGGCGATCAGCGGGCTGCTGCGGCCGCGGCGCGGCAGCATCACGCTGCACGGCCAGCCGCTGGCCGGCAAGAGCCCCAGGCAGGTGCTCGACATGGGAGTGGTGCACGTCCCGCAGAACCACAGCCTGTTCAGGGAGATGACGGTCCGGGAGAACATCGATCTCGGCGGCTATTCGATCTCGGACCGATCGCTCCTGGCCCGCAGGCGCGCGGCGGTGGAGGAGATGTTCCCCGACGTCGCAGCGTGGGCACCAAAGAAGGCGGGCAGCCTGTCCGGCGGCCAGCAGCGGCTGGTCGAGTTCGCCCGATGCCTGATGCTCGACCCCGCACTGATCATCCTGGACGAGCCGTCGATGGGCCTGGCGCCGAAGGTGTTGCGAACCGTCTTCGACGCGGTCGCGATGATGAACGCCAACGGGAAGACGGTGCTGCTCGTCGAGCAGAACGCGCGCGCGGGCCTGCGGTTGTCCGATCACGGCGTGGTCATGGAGAACGGCAGGGTCCGGCTGACCGGGACCGGCGCCGAGGTGCTCAGCCACCCCGAGATCGCGGCCCTGTACCTCGGCGGCCACCCGGGGAACGCCAGGTGATCGTCGACGCGCACTGCCACATCATCGCCCCCGCGATGCTGACCCCGGCCGTTCCGCTGCAGTGGCGGCCGGTGCTGCGCAGCGAGGCCGGCCGCCAGGTGATCACCTTCCGCGGCCGGACCCTGCACTCGGTGGTGGCGGAGTTCTGCGACGTCGACGCGATGCTGGCGGAGGCGGCCGCCGACGGCGTGGATCACCTGGTGCTGTCACCGTGGATCATGCTGGTCCCGGTCGAGGCGGGCCTGGATGAGGCCATCCGAGTCTGCCGCGTGCAGAACGAGGCGCTGGCCGGCGTCGCCGCCTCCGGCCGGGTGAGCGCCCTGGGCGCGGTCCCGCTCCAGGATGGGCCGGTGGCGGCCCGCGAGCTGGCCACGCTGATGAAGCTGCCCGGCCTCTGCGGAGCCGAGATCCCGGCCAGCGTGGCCGGGGATTACCTGGGCGAGGACAGGTTCCTGCCGTTCTGGGAGGCCGCGGCCGACACCGGTGCGCTGATCTTCGTGCATCCCACCACGACCGGCTTCCGGCTGCCCGCGCTGGCGCCCTACTATCTGTGGAACTCGGCGGGCAACCCGCTGGAGACCGCGATCACGGCGGCCCAGCTGGCCACAGCCGGGATCATGGAGCGCTACCCGCGGCTGAAGATCCTGCTCGCGCACGGCGGCGGCGGCCTGCACGCGCTGCGCGGCCGGCTCCGCCGCGCCTTCGCGGTCCGCCCGGAGGCCCGGGCCCGGTCCGCCGAGGGACCCGACGCGGCCCTGCACCGGTTCTACTACGACACCATTACCCACGATCAGGCGCTGCTGGCCGACCTGGTCGAGTACGCCGGGGCCGATCACGTGCTGCTCGGCTCGGACCGGCCGTTCGACATGGGCGCCGAGCATCCGGCCGCCGCGGTCACCAACCTGGGGCTGGCTGCCGGCGAGCAGCTCATCCTGGGCGGCAACGCGCGGCGGCTGCTGTCCATCCCCGATGGCGCGGACCCGCCGTCGTGCGGCATGCTCAGCCCTGATCCCCGTTAGGAATCTTGGTGGTTCTGGCTGTGAGTGAGGTGACCGGCGATGGCGATTCACACCTACGGGCCGAACGCGGTGGACTGGGAGCAGCGCGTTGACCTGACCAGGCTCCGCGAGGACCGGCTGGCCAGGCTGACGGCCGAGCTCGAGCGCTCGGAGCTCGGCGGGCTGCTGGCCTTTGACTTCGCCAACATCAGGTACATGACCGCGACCCACATCGGCACCTGGGCGATGGACAAGCTGATCCGCTTCGCGCTGCTGCCGCGCGGCGGTGAGCCGGTGGTCTGGGACTTCGGGTCGGCGGCCCGCCATCATCAGCTGTACAACCCCTGGCTGGACCACACCGCGGCGGGCGCGGCGCAGACCGGCGCCCGGGCCGGCATCTCCACGCTGCGCGGTGCGTTCCATCCGGGCGCCGGCATCGCCGAGGAGGTGGCCCGCCAGGTGGTGACCGAGCTGCGCAACTACGGGCTGGCCGGCGCGCCGCTCGGCATCGACATGGCCGAGATGCCGGTGCTGGCGGCGCTGCGGGCGGCGGGCATCGAGACCGTCGATGGCCAGCAGGTGTTCCTGGAGGCCCGCCGGACCAAGACCCCCGATGAGATCTCGCTCCTGAGCCAGGCCTGCGCCATGGTCGACGCCGCCTACCAGGAGCTGTACGGGTTCCTGCGGCCCGGCGTGCGGGAAAACGAGTGCGTCGGGCTGGTCAGCAAGGTCCTGTATGACCTGGGCAGCGAGTACGTCGAGGGCGTCAACGCGATCTCCGGCGAGCGCTGCTCGCCGCATCCGCACGTGTACTCCGACCGGCTGATCCGGCCCGGCGACCCGGCGTTCTTCGACATCCTGCACAGCCACCTCGGCTACCGGACCTGTTACTACCGCACGTTCGCGGTCGGCAGCGCGTCGCCTGCGCAGCGCGACGCCTACGTCCGGTGCCGCGAATACATGGACCAGGCCATCGCGCTGGTGCGGCCGGGCGCCACCACGGCCGACATCGTCTCGCTGTGGCCGACGGCGCAGGAGTTCGGTTTCCCCGACGAGACGGCGGCGTTCGCGCTGCAGTACGGCCACGGGGTCGGCCTGTCCATCTGGGAGAAACCGATCTTCAGCCGACTCGTGTCGCTGGATCACCCAGAGACCCTCGAGGAGGGGATGGTGTTCGCCCTGGAGACTTACTGGCCGGCCGCTGACGGCTGGTCGGCCGCCCGGATCGAGGAGGAACTGGTGGTCACCGCGGACGGCTGCGAGGTCATCACCAAGTTCCCGGCCGAGGAGCTGCTGGTGGCCGGGCGCAAGTACTGGACCGCCGGGGGTGCCCTGGACACCCTGCGGGAAAGCCAGTCGCACCTCAACACCGCCGCCGGGCGCGGCGACCGCACTGCCGGGAGCACCGGCGGGAACACGGCTGCGGACGGCGCTTCATGACGGCCACCGATGCCACCATCGGCGCCGATCAGCTGCTCGCCCTGTACGAGCAGATGTCGGTGATCCGCCAGACCGAGCAGGCGGCGCACGACCTGTTCCTGGCCGGGCTGGTCAAGGGGACGACGCACCTGGCCGCGGGCCATGAGGCGGTGGCGGCGGGCGCGAGCTTCGCGCTGGAGCCCGACGACTACGTGTTCGCCACCTACCGCGGCCATCACCATGCGATGGCCCGCGGCGCCTCCCCGGCCGAGTGCCTGGCCGAGCTGATGAGCAAGGGCACCGGCCTGTGCCACGCTAAGGGCGGCTCGATGCACCTGACCAAGGCGTCCGCCGGGATGCTCGGCTCGTACGCGATCGTCGGCGCGCACCTGCCGATCGCGGCCGGGGCCGCCTGGTCAGCCAAGCTGCGCGGCACCGGCCAGGTCGCGGTCGCGTTCTTCGGTGACGGAGCGACCAACATCGGGGCCTTCCACGAGGCGCTCAACCTCGCTGCCGTCTGGGCCCTGCCGGTGCTGTTCATCTGCGAGAACAACCTCTACATGGAGTACACGCCGATCGGCTCGGTGACTCCGGTCGCCCATCCGGCCGCCGACCGGGCGCCTGCCTACGGGCTGCCCGCCGAGATCGTCGACGGCAATGACGTGGTGGCCGTCGCGGACGCGGTCCGGCGGGCCGCCGACCGGGCCAGGTCGGGCGGCGGGCCGACGATCCTGGAGGCACAGACCTACCGGCACTTCGGCCACAGCCGGACCGATCCGGCCAGCTACCGGCCCGCCGCCGAGGTCGAGCACTGGCTCGGCCGGGACCCGCTCGACCTGGCCGCCGCCCGGCTCGGGGCGCTCGGCGTGCCGCCGGAGTCGGTGGCCGCGGCCGCCCAACGGGCCGCGAGCATCGTCGAGCAGGCGGTGGCCACCGCGAAGGCAGCACCGCCACCCGATCCCGGGACCGCGTTCACCGACGTCTGGGCAGATGGAGGCTCGTCATGGCGGACCTGATCAGCTACCGGGAGGCGGTGGCCTTCGGCCTGGCCGCCGAGCTGCGCCGCGACCCGGCCGTGGTGTGCCTCGGTGAGGACATCGGCGCCGCCGGCGGCGTGTTCAAGACCACCGCCGGCTTGTTCGACGAGTTCGGCGCCACCCGGATCTGGGACACGCCCATTTCCGAGCAGGCCATCCTGGGCATGGCCATGGGGGCCGCGATGACCGGCATGCGGCCGGTCGCCGAGATCATGTTCTCCGACTTTTTCGCCTGCTGCTGGGACTACCTGGCCAACGAGATACCGAAGATGCGTTACATGACGGGCGGCCAGGTCACGGTCCCGCTGGTGGTCAGGACCGCGAACGGCGGCGGTCTGGGCTTCGGCGCCCAGCACTCGCAGGCGGTGGAGAACTGGGCGCTGACCATCCCCGGCCTGAAGATCGCGGCGCCAGCCACCCCCGCCGACGTGATCGGGCTGCTCGCCGCGGCGGTCCGCAGTGACGACCCGGTTGTCTTCTTCGAGCACAAGGGCCTGTTGGCCAGCAAGGGCCCGGCGCCGGCCGACGGCCACCTGGTGCGGCTCGGCCAGGCCGCCATCGCGCGCGCGGGCAGCGACATCACGCTCGTCGCGCTGGCCGCCACCGTTCCGCTGGCGCTGACCGCCGCCGACCAGCTGGCGGCCGAGGGCGTCGCCGCCGAGGTCATCGACCTGCGCTGCCTGGTACCGCTGGACATGCGGACGGTGCTGGAGTCGGTCGGGCGGACCGCCCGGCTGGTGATCGTGGAGGAGAACCCGTACCAGGGCGGCTGGGGCGGCACGGTCGCGTCGATCGTCGCGGAGGAGGGCTTCGAGCTGCTCGACGCGCCGGTCCGCCGGGTGGCGGCCGCCTGCGTCCCGCTGCCGTTCGCCGACGCGCTGGAGGACCAGGTCATCCCCAGCGTGGCGGCGGTGCTGGCGGCGGCCAGGTCGCTGGTCGGCTACTGACCGCTGGCCGGGCCTGCCCCCTGGGCCAGCGCGCGCAGCGCCGGGCCGGCCAGCCGGTGGACCGTCCACTCGTCCATCGCGACTGCGCCCAGGGCGGTATAGAAGCCGATCGCGGGGGAGTTCCAGTCCAGCACCCACCACTCCAGCCGGCCGTAGCCGCGCTCGACGCAGATCCTGGCCAGCTCGGCCAGCAGCGCCCGGCCGTAGCCCTGCCCCCGGACGGCCGGGGTCACGTACAAGTCCTCCAGGTAGATGCCGTGGCTGCCGACCCAGGTCGAGTAGCTGACGAACCACAGCGCGAACCCGGCCACGCTCCCGTCCTGCTCGGCGACGTGCGCGAAGACCGCGGGCGCCGGGCCGAACAAGGCCCGGGCCAGGTCATCCTCGGTCGCGGTGACCTCGGCCAGGGACCGCTCGTAGTCGGCCAGCTCGCGGATCAGCTGGTGAATCTGCGCGATGTCACTGGGACGGGCCGGCCTGATCACGGCGGTGCCGTCAGCACGACGCCGGGCCGGTCACGCCGAACCGGTACCTGAGCCGGAACCGCTCGGCGGCGATGACGATGTCGGCGGCCTCCACGGCCAGCTCGCCGGCCAGGTGCAGGCGCTCGACGAGCAGCACCGGCGCGCCAGCCGGGACACCGAGCGCGGTCGCCTCGGCGCGCAGCGAGGGCCGTACGGACACTTCCTCGGTAACCTGATCCACCGCGATGCCGATCGAGGCCATCCGCTCCACCACCCCCCGGCCAGCCAGCGGGCCCTGCTCGGGCTGGGCCACCGGCGTCTGGCCGGTCAGCCGTTCCGGTTCGTAACTGGTCGCCAGCTGGATGGCCGAGCCGTCCGCGCTGAGCAGGTACCTGGTGCTCATGACCAGGTCCGTAGCCGGATCGAGGCCGAGCCGCCTGGCGACGTGGACCGGCGGCGGCGCCAGCTCGCTCTGGCACTCCCAGGCCAGCCGGCGCCCGCCCGGGGAGCCCGCGGCCTGCTGGGCCGGCTCGTCGAGACCGAACGGTGACCCGGGGGAGTGCAGCCGGTCATGATCTAGGTAACAGGCGGCGGGGATCTTGCGGACGTAGGACCCGGAGCCGGCCCGCGCTTCGATCAGGCCCTCGGTGGCCAGGACTTGCAGCGCGTGCTTGGCCGCGGTCTCGCCGACGCCGTACCTGGCGATGATCGCGTTGCGGGAGGGCACCCGGGCGCCCGGGCCCAGCACGCCGTCCTGGATCCTGCTGCGCAGGTCCTCAAGCACCCGGAGGTACACCGGGTCGGTTGACGTGGTCATCGGCTCCCGATCTTCCTGGCGGTCCGGCCGCGCAGGTGGCGCTGCCCCTGCCGGGCAGGAGGCCATTCTCGCCCAGAGTGCCGCCGCGCCGTCAGCCAAACTGGCCATCAGGGGAGCTGAGACCGCACGAGGCCGGCTCGGCCCTAGTCGCTGCCCTCCTCCAGGAGGAGGTGATAGCCATTGGGGGTGCGGGCGTGCAGCAGCCGGTACTGCCAGTCCTCGCCGGGGGTCATCAGCTGCTCGGTGAAGGGCACCCCGGCCTCCTTCAGCCGCTGCTTGGCCTGCTCGATGTCCTTCACCCCGAACTGCCAGGCGAGCACCTGGTCGGGGCGGTCGGTGCTGAAACCGGCGCGGCGCTCGATGCCGAACTCGACCGGCCCGTGGCCGAGCGCGATGAAGTCGGGGTATTCCGGGCCCTCGTAGGTGACGTGGAAGCCCAGGCGGAGGTAGAAATCCCGTTCAGCGTCGAGATCGCTGACGAACAGGATCGGGATGATCCGGTTGAACAATGCCGCCATAGCGGGACATGGTAGCGATCCGCGGTAGCTGAGGTGCCGGTGTGCGCGGACCGATACACAGGCAGTTCACCCAAGATCGGAGCGCCGCACCGGTTTGCGCCGGTATGCCAGCCCTGTGCCGGCCGCCCCGGGCCGGCCGCCCCGTGGAAGCAGCCCCGTGCAGGCCGCATCTATGGCCGCACCGTGCCGGCCGCCCCGTGCCGGCAACACCGCTGGTGCCTGCGCGGCACTATGGTGCCGCGCCTTGGTTTACCCTCGGTCCATGGCCCTGCACATCCCGAGCCCGCCGGTGAGCGGATTCCACGTCGGCCCGACGTTCGTGCACTTCTACGGGCTGATGTACGTCATCGGGATCACCCTGGCGATCGTGATCACCCGGCGCCGGTGGCGCGCCGCAGGCGGGGACCCTGGCCTGGTCGCTGACGTGGCGACCTGGGCGGTGCCAGCCGGGATCATCGGCGGCCGGATCTACTTCGACATCACGACGCCGGCCGACATCCCGCATCACTGGTGGGGTGTCTTCGCGATCTGGTCAGGAGGGCTGGGCATCTGGGGCGGCATCGCGGCGGGCGCCGCGGTGGGCGTCTGGCGGGTGCACCGGGCCGGCGCGAACGTGCCGGTGTTCGCCGACGCGGTGGCCCCGGCCCTGCTGGTCGCCCAGGCTATCGGCCGGATCGGGAACTACTTCAACCAGGAACTGTTCGGCAAGCCGACCAGCCTGCCCTGGGGGCTGGCGATCGCCCCGCAGTTCCGGCCGGCCGGGTACACCGGTTATGCGACCTTCCAGCCCACGTTCCTGTACGAGCTGATCTTCGACCTGGCCCTGGCGGCCGCGCTGGTGTGGCTTGGCCACCATCAGCGGATCCGGCCGCCTGGGCTGTTCGCCCTCTACGTGGCCGGTTACTCGGGGTTCCGGATGTTCGAGGAGACGCTGCGGATCGATTCCTCCGAGCACTTCCTCGGCCTGCGGCTGAACTTCTTCGTGGCCACCGTGCTAGCAGTGGGCGGCCTGGCCTGGTTCATAATCATCCAGCGGCGTCAGCCAGCGCATATCTTGGTGCCCGAGGGCGACCCGGTCGCCAGCACCACGGCTAGCAGCCCCGATCACGCGGCCAGCACCGATCACGAGGCCAGCCCCGATCACGAGGCCAGCCCCGATCACGAGGCCAGCACCGACCAACAGGCCAGCACCGCACCTGGCCAGCACTGACTGCTAGGCCATGACCGCGCTGGCTGGCTCTGGCTCGCTGACCTGCTGTGAGCGCCACCACTGCCGGCCATCCGCGGGCAGCATGTAGATCGGGTCGTAGTAGCGGTACTCACGGTCCAGCGCCCGCGGGTCCTCCGCCTCCACGCCGGTGCGGTAGTTCTTGGTCCAGTACGAGATGCCCCGCTCGGTGTCGTACCTGGCCACCTGGTGCACCCAGCGCTTGCCGACGTAAGGCACGTCGCACAGCAGCCGGGGGGTAGCGAACCCGGGGAGGTAACCCATGATCTGGTGCTGCAGATCCTGGGCCTCGCCGAGGGTCAGCCGCCAGTGCTCACTGTTCGGGATCATGTCGCACATGTAGAAGTAGTAGGGCGTGATCTTCGCGTCGTCGAGCAGGACGAAGCACAGGTCGAGCAGCGCCTCGGCGGAGTCGTTGGTGCCGCGCAGCAGCACGCCCTGGTTGCGGACGTCCCTGATGCCCGTCTCGAGCATCGCCTTGGCCGCACGGGCCACCAGCGGCGTGACCGACTGCGCGGCATTGACGTGGGTGTGGATGGCGATGCTCACGTCGCGCTGCCTGGCCGTGGTGGCCAGCCGTTCCATGCCGGCCCGCACCTCGTCGGTCAGCCAGTACTGCGGCAGCCCCATCAGCGCCTTGGTGGCCAGCCGGATGTCCCTGATGCTCTCGACCTCCAGCAGGTCGGACACGAAGGCCTCCAGCCGCGGCCAGGGCAGGTTGGCGACGTCGCCGCCGGAGACCACCACGTCGCGCACGCCCGGCGTGGCCCGGAGGTAGGAGATCATCGCGCCCAGCCGGTCTTCCCGGGTCAGGCCGAACTTTTGCTTGTCGATCAGCGGGGTCGAATTGCCGACCAGGTCCATCCGGGTGCAGTGGCCGCAGTACTGCGGGCAGGTGGGCAGCACCTCGGCCAGCACCTTGGTCGGGTAGCGGTGGGTGAGGCCCTCGACCGCCCACATCTCGGACTCGTGCAGGGAGTCCCTGGATGCCTCGGGGTGCGACGGCCAGTCGGTGCGGCGGTCGCTGAAGACCGGGATCATGTAGCGACGCACCGGATCGGCGTAGAACGCCTCGGTGAAGCCGCGCGCCGCCGGGCTCCCCGTCGGCACCATGGTGTTGATCATCTGCGGCGTCACCAGCATCGACATGGTGGCGCGTTCGGCCTGGTCGCGTTCCAGGTCGGCATAGAAGCCCTCGCTGAGGCCGGTGCCCATGAGCTGGCGCAGCTGGCGGATGTTCTTAATGCAATGCGAGCGCTGCCACTGCGCCGACTCCCACTCCTGGTCGGTGACGTCGGCCCAGCCGGGCAGCCGCCGCCAGTCCGGCTCGGCGAGCTCGTTGTGCCGGTATACGTACGGCTGGTTGATCATGGTGGCACCTGCCCCTCACAGCTAGCCTGGATCAGCGCAACAATAGCCAGGGATGTCGGCAGGTTACGCAAGAAGCTCCGGACTGTATAGTACTACACAAGAAATTCTACCGAATCGTTCAAGTAGAACAGTGATCTGACCACGATGAGTATTCCTAGCCTGCCCACCCGCGCCGGGTCACCGCTCGGCCTGCACCGCGTGCTCGAGCCGACTGGAGTACTGCCGCAGGCGGCCTGGCGGCTGGACCCGAGCCCGCAGCTCTGGCCAGATGAGGTGCGGGTCCGCGTCCAGCGGCTCAACCTGGACGCGGCATCCTTCCGGCAGCTCCGCGAGGCGACCGGCGGCGATCCGGCCGCGATGAAGTCGGCGGTGCTGGAGATCGTGAGCAGCCGCGGCAAGATGCAGAATCCGGTGACCGGCTCGGGCGGCATGCTGACCGGCGTGGTCGCCGAGGTCGGGCCCGACTCCCCGCTGGGACTGAAGCCGGGCGATGTCATCGCGACCCTGGTCTCACTCAGCCTGACCCCGCTCACGATCACCGACGGTCTGGCCTCCTGGGATGGCCAGTCCGAGCAGGTGCCCTGCGACGGGCACGCCATCTTGTTCGGCCGCTCGATCGCCGCGGCCATCCCCGGCGACCTGCCCGCCGCGCTCGCACTGGCCGTGCTTGACGTCTGCGGTGCGCCTGCGCTGACCGGCCGGGTCGTGGCGGAGGCGGCAAGAAGGCTCGCCGCCGGCGGCTCAGCCGGCCGCCAGCGCGGCGGCGACGGCTCGACGAGCAGCGAGCAAGTCGGCGGCGGGCGGGCCGGCCAGCAGGCTCGCGGGCCGGTCGTGGCGATCCTGGGCGCCGCGGGCAAGAGCGGTAGCCTGTCGGCCGCGGCGGCCAGGCACGCTGGGGCCAGCCACATCATCGGGGTCGTTCCCGATCCGGCCGAGGCCGCGCTGCTGACCGCCGCCCGGACCGCCGACGGCCGGGCAGGCCTGGCCGACGAGGTCGTCATCGCTGACGCGCGCGACCCGGTCGCACTGTCCACCGCGGTCCGGGAGGCCGGCGGCCCGGCCGACGTGACCGTGGTCTGCGTGGACGTGCCAGGCTGCGAAGGCGGCGCGATCCTGGCCACCGCGGATGGCGGCACCGTGATCTTCTTCTCCATGGCCACCTCGTTCACCGCCGCCGCGCTCGGCGCCGAAGGGGCCGCCGCGGACGTGACGATGCTGGTCGGCAACGGTTTCGTGCCCGGCCATGCGACGCTGGCCCTGGACCTGATCCGGGTCGAGCCAGGCGTCCGCGCGATATTCGACCGCCGGATCTCCGGCCACAGCGAAGGCAGCCAGTCACGGAAGGACGGCGATGGACACGAGTAACGCGATCACCGGCAAGCTCGGCCTCGATCCGGGGCTCGTGCGCACGGCCCGTGCGCTCGCCAGCCGGGCCGGACAGCCGATCGTCGAGCTGGCCAGGTCTCACACGACCGTGTCGGTCGAGCGGGCGGTGCTCCGCCTCGCCGGTCTGGACGGAGCCGATCCTGAGGGGATGCCCTGGGTCAACCGGCTCACCGACGCTGTCCGCGACAGCGCCGGGCTCGAGCACGGCGTCGCGCTGCCCGCCTGGGACGCCCTCCTGACCGGCGGTTACCAGGACCTGACCGCCCTCGCGTCAGCCGCGGCGGCGGGCCGGGTCAGGTTCCGGATTCCCGGCGGCGGCGACGCCGTAGCGGCCCGGGCGGCAGCCGCTGCCGCGGTGGGCGGCGGCATCGCCGCCATCGACGCGCAGCGGGAGCGCCGCGCACGCCTGATCACCGACACCGCCGACCCGGCCAAGCCATGGATCTACCTGATCGTGGCCACCGGTGACATCTATGAGGACATCCCGCAGGCCCAGGCGGCCGCCCGGGAGGGCGCGGACATCATCGCGGTGATCCGGTCCACCGGCCAGTCGCTGCTGGACTACGTGCCCGAGGGCGCTACCCGGGAAGGCTTCGCGGGCACGTACGCAACCCGCGAGAACTTCCGGCTGATGCGCGCGGCGCTGGATGAGACCTCACGCGAACTGGGCCGGTATGTCCGGCTGACCAACTACGCGTCCGGGCTGTGCATGCCGGAGATCGCCGCGCTGGCCGGCCTGGAGCGGCTCGATATGATGCTCAACGACTGCATGTACGGGATCATCTTCCGCGACATCAACCCCCGCCGCACCTTCATCGACCAGCGGTTCTCCCGGCAGATCCACGCCCGGGCCGGCATCATCATCAACACCGGCGAGGACAACTACCTGACCACGGCCGACGCCGTCGACGCGGCGCACACGGTCGTGGTGAGCCAGTTGCTCAACGAGTTCTTCGGGAAGGAGGCGGGCCTGGCCGACGGGCAGCTCGGCCTGGGCCACGCGTTCGAGATCAACCCGGCGGTGCCTGATTCCTTCCTGCTCGAGCTGGCGCACGCGCAGCTGGTCCGCGAGCTGTTCCCGAACGCGCCGCTGAAGTACATGCCACCGACCAAGCACATGACCGGCAACGTGTTCGCCGGCTACCTGCTGGACGCGTTCTTCAACCTGTGCGGGGTGATGACCGATCAGTCGATCCTGCTGGTCGGCATGATGACCGAGGGCATCCATACCCCGTTCCTGTCCGACCGGGACCTGGCCATCGAGAACGTGCGCTACGTGCGCGACGCCGCCGGCCTGCTCGGCGAGAACTTCCACCCCGCGCCGGGCGGGTTCATCGAGCGGCGCGCCAGCCAGGTGCTCGACGAGGCGGTCGCGCTGCTCCGCGCGATCTGCGATGACGGTCTGCTGAACGCCATCGCGGACGGGACGTTCGGGATTACCAAGCGCCCCGCCGACGGCGGCCGCGGCCTCGACGGGGTGATCGAGCGGGCCGATGGCTACGTCAATCCTGCCGCGGAACTGCTGGAAGGTGGGCCGCTGCCGGCGGCCGCAGACCCGTCCGCCGCAGACCCGTCCGCCGCAGACCCGTCCGGCACGGCTCCGGCGACGCTGGGGGGGCTGCGGTGAGCGGCCAGGTCATCAGGCCCTACGGAGACACCACCGGTGACGGGCGCGTGCAGCTCTCGTTCACCCTGCCGGTCCCGTTCGGCGACGCGGTCCAGCAGGCCCGCGCCGAAGGCGCGGCGCTCCAGCTCGCGGCGAAGATGGGGCTGGACAACGCGATGGTCGTGCACGCCAAGGCCATCGGGCCCGATTTCACGTTCTGCATCGTCTACGGACAGGTGCGGCACCTGGTCGATCTGTCCGAGGTCACCGTGGCCGAGCGTGAGTACCAGGAACTGACCTCCAGCGAGATCAACCTGCGGATCCGGTCCGGGCTTGGCCGCAAGCTGGTGGTCATCGGCGCGTGTATCGGCACCGACGCCCACACCGTCGGCATCGACGCCATCCTGAACGTCAAGGGACACGCGGGTGAGAAGGGCCTGGAGTACTACCGGGAGATGCGGGTGGTCAACCTCGGCTCGCAGGTAGACGTGGCCGACCTGGTGGCCAGGTCACAAGCGGAGCATGCGGATGCCGTCCTGGTCAGCCAGGTCGTCACGCAGCGGGACGCCCATCTGTCGAACTCGCGCGAGATGGCTGACGCCTTCGCGGCGGCCGGGCCTGATCGGCCGCTGCTCGTCGTCGGCGGGCCCCGGTTCGACCCGGGGGCGGCCGCCGCGCTGGGCGTGGACAAGGTGTTCGGCAAGGGAACCACGCCCCGGGACGTAGCCAGCTACCTGGTGCACGCGCTGGTTCCGGCGGGCGTTCCCGCGACGGACGGGGCGGGCGCATGACCGCGCCGGCCGGACCCCCGCCAGCTGTGCCGTCGCCCGTACCGTCGCCTGTACCGCCGCCGCAGCCCGGCCTGACCGTCACGCACCGGCGGTACATCCCGTACAGCCATGCCCACTACGGCGGCAACCTGGTCGACGGCGCGTACGTGCTCGGCCTGTTCGGCGACGTCGCGACCGAGGCATCGATCCGCGCGGACGCGGACGAAGGACTGTTTGCCTCCTACTCGGACGTCCAGTTCCGTGCCCCGGTGCTCGCAGGTGACGTGCTTGAGGTGACGGCGACCATCACCCGGGTGGGCCGCCGGAGCCGGGAGCTCATCTTCGAGGCGCGGGTAGTCTGCCGGGCCGACCCGGCCCGCGGGCCGTCGGCAGCCCGGGTGCTCGATGAGCCCGTCGTTGTCGTGACGGCCACCGGGACGGTCGTCGCCCCGGCGCGGTAGGCCCGGCCAGGGCCGGCCGAGGCGCTTCTCCCGGGTCGGCCAGCCGGTCAGCGCCGCGGCCTCCTGGCACGGGTGCTTACTCTAACACTGGGTAATTTAGAGATAACAGGTCGTAGCGGAAAGCCCGCTGGCCGGGCCAACCTGCGGCCGCCGGGGCTCGGGGGTGGGAAAGCTGGACCTTGCCAGGTGGCCGGTAGCGGTGCTGGTGGCTGCTCTCGCGGTGGCCGGATGCAACAGCGCGCCTGGGCCGGAGGCGGCCCGCCCGTCGGCTGCCACATCCGGCTATCTGCACGCCGGCCGGTCCAGCGTCACCTACCTGCAGTGGTCGGCCGCCAGGGGGGCTGACCTGACCGGGACCCTCAGGGTCACAATCATTTCGGGAACCGCGCCGCGCCAGGGTCTCGCCGCGCGAAGCTATCCGTTCACCGGACGCATCCGCCGGGGCCGCGTGCTGACCATACGTATCGGCGGCGCAACCGCACGGGGCATCCTGTCCGGCAGCACGCAGGCGGGTGGTACACCATCCGGCGGTACGCCGGCCGGGCGCTCCACGTCTGGCGGCTCCACGTCTGGCGGCTCGACGTCTGGCGGCTCGGTGTCCGGCGGCTCGGTGTCCGGCGGCTCGGTGTCCGGCGGCTCGGTGTCCGGCGGCTCGGTGTCCGGCGGCCCCGTGTCCGGCAACTCCACGTCCGGCGGCGACTTGACGCTGGGGCCGCTACCGGACAGCGGCCTGACCCGGACCTTCAGGGCCGCCAGCGCGGACGGCTACCGCCGGGCCGTGGCGGCCTTGCGAGACCGGGCCCGCCGCTCCGACGCCCTGGCCAGCCAGGTTGCCACCAGCGCCGCCCTGCGGCGGCAGCAGGCCGCCCGGGCGGTGGCCAGGCTGATCGCGGCGGCCTTGGCGGTCAGGCAAGCCAGGCGGGTAGTCAGCGCCCAGCTCAGGGGCATGCGCGACGAGACAGCGCTGGCCGCGGCTACGCTCGGGATGGCCCGCCAGGATGCCGGCGAGGGACTGGCCAGGGCCCGCCAGGGCGCCCGGCGGGTGCTGGTGTGCGACTACGCGGTCGCTGTCGGCTCCGACGCCCAGGGGGTCAGCGCATACTCGACCGGCATGGCCTCGGACGCCGCGTCACTGAGCGAAGACGTGACTGCGTTGCAGGCCGCCATCGCTGACCTGTCCACGCAACTGCGGGCGGTTCTGCGGCAGCAACCCGGCTACTCGGGCAGCGCCCTGGCGCCCAGCTCTGACCTGGTACAAAGCAAGATCAGCCGGGCCAAGCTACGCATCGGCGCCGCGCTGGGGGAGGCCAACGGCTACGTTGATCAGCTGAACCTGAGCGTGGCCACCGCCTACCGGCTGAGCGCGCGGACCGCTGCGGCACGCACCTGCAGGTCCGCCTCTCCGGCACCGGCGCCGCTGGCCAGAATCCCCCAGACCCGCTGAAACGACTCAGAACCAGCCGACCCGACGCAACCCGCCCGTCACGCCGGTGCACTCAGAACCAGCTGCCCCGGCCGCCCGTCATCCTGAGGGATGTGCGCGTCGGTACGGCACGTTCGTACCGAAGCGCACATTCACCAGGTGTGTGCCGGGCGCTCCTACTCGGCGCCGAACTTCTTGATCTCCTCGAACTCGGCCTCGGTCAGATCGCGCGGCACGTCGTCGTGGGCGACCTTGGCACCCTGCACGTGGTGCCGGATGCTGTCGACGATCTCGGGGTTGGCGAGCGTCGTGACGTCCCCGACGTCGGCAAAGTTGGAGATGGACGCGATGACCCGCCGCATGATCTTGCCTGACCTGGTCTTCGGCATGTCGGGCACGATCCAGACATTCTTCGGCCGGGCGATCTTGCCGATCTCGACCTCGATCGCCTTGGTGACCTTGGCTTCCATCTCCTTGCCCGGCTCGTTGCCGGGCTTGAGCGCGACGTACACTTCCACGGCGCGGCCCCTGATGTCGTCGATCACCGGCACCGCCGCCGCCTCGGCGACCTCGGGCACGGTCAGCGCGGCCGACTCGATCTCCTTGGTGCCGAGCCGGTGCCCGGCCACGTTGATCACGTCGTCCACCCGGCCGAGGATCCGGAAGTAGCCATCCGCGGCCTGTACGGCGCCGTCCCCGGCGAAGTACGGCCAGTCGTGCCAGTCCTTGCTGTCGCGGTCGGCGTTGTACTTCGCGTAGTAGGTCTGCACGAACCGCTCCGGCTGGCCCCAGATGGTCTCGAAGATGCCTGGCCACGGGTTACGGATGCAGATATTGCCGGCCCGGCCGCTCCCGGCCGGCACCTCCTGGCCGTCCTCATCGAAGATGACGGGGTAGATCCCCAGCGCCATGGGCCCGCAGCTGCCCGGCTTCATCGGCTTGAGCGCGGGCAGCGTGCTGCCCAGGAAGCCACCGGTCTCGGTCTGCCACCAGGTGTCGACGATGACCGCCTCGCCCTTGCCGACCTCCGAGTGGTACCAGCGCCAGACCTCAGGCTCGATCGGCTCGCCCACGGTCGTCATGTGCTTGAAGTGATAGGAGTACTTCTTCGGCTCCTCGGGCCCCACCTTGCGCAGCATCCGGATGGCGGTCGGCGAGGTGTGGAAGATGTTGACGCCGAGTTCTTCGGCGATCCGCCAGGGGCGGCCGGCATCGGGGTAGTTCGGCGTGCCCTCGTAGATGACGCTGGTGGTGCCGAGCGCGAGCGGCCCGTACACGATGTAGGAGTGCCCGGTGATCCAGCCGATGTCGGCCATGCACCAGTACACGTCGTCCGGGTGGATGTCCTGGTAGTACTTGGACGTCCCGGCCACGTAGGACAGGTATCCGCCGGTGCTGTGCTGGCAACCCTTGGGGCGGCCGGTGGTGCCGCTGGTGTACATCAGGAACAGCGGCGCCTCAGCCGGCATGGAAATCGGCTCGACGACTTGGCCCTGATGCTTGCCGAGTTCCTCGTCGACGAAGAAGTCGCGCCCCTCGACCATCGGGGTCTTCGATGCGTATTGCCCCGGATGGCGGCGCCAGACCAGGACCTTGTCGACCTCCTGGCCCTGCTTGAGCGCTTCGGCCACCGCCTCGTCGGCCTTGACCTTGTGGTCGGTGAGGTCGCCGCTGCGGTAGTAGCCGTCCATCGTGATCAGGACCCGGCTGCCGGAGTCGGCGATCCTGGTCCCGCACGCGTTGCCGCTGAACCCGCCGAAGACCTGCGAGTGAATGATCCCCAGCCGGGCGCAGGCCAGCATGGTGACCGGCAGTTCCGGAACCATCGGCATGTGCAGGGTCACCCGGTCGCCGGTCTTCAGCCCTGCGAAGTCACGCAGCACCGCGGCGAACTCGTTGACCTGGCGGTAGAGCTCGGCGTAGCTGATCCGCACCGTCTCGTCGGCCTCCGGCTCCGGCACCCAGATCAGGGCATCCTTGTCGGGGTTGGCCTCCGCGTGCCGGTCCACGCAGTTATAGCTGGCGTTCAGCCGCCCGCCGACGAACCACTTCCAGAACGGCGGGTTGCTGGTGTCCAGCACGGTGTGCCAGGGCGCATCCCAGCTGAGCAAGTCCGCGTACTCGGTGAAGCACTCGGGGAACTTCTCCTCGGTGAACCTGTCGAAGATCGCCGGGTCGGCGGCATTGGCCTGCTCGACGAAGCTCGCGGGGGGAAGGTAATACTCCTCCTCGCGCCAGTGGACCGCGATACTTGACTCGGAGACGATTTGCTCAGTGACCTGAGGTTCGCGATTTTCTGTCATTGCTCGTCCTCCAGCTGGAAGATGCACCCGGCAAGCGGATAGGTAATGCCGTCGTAAAGCACGCGCCCGGAAATAGGAATTTGTGGCGGCACGCAGGCGCCGAGCAGATGCCGAGAGTAGCGGCCTGTAAACGCAACGACATCGGGCATTCGCTGGTGCATGGACACGCCTGCCACTCCGCCCTCGCGCCTGTTTGCTTCGCCTCACGCGCCGAGACGATCAATCGTATCGCCGGCGGACATGCCGGAACAGGCCCACTGCCGGTAGCCGGGTTCGGCCTGTTCCCCGGCTGCCGGGGAACAGGTTGACATCATCGCGATCGACGGTAAGTTGCTAGCCAGTCCAGCACCGGGTCAGCCGGCCGGGCCATCAGCGTCGCGGCCGCGCGGTGACAGGAGGCGGATCTCAACGATCGGCCTCGTGTCATCCCAAGCGCGGCCGGGCGACGTGACAGCGCTCCGGCTAGGCGGGGGGGTTGGACCCAGGAGGGGCCCGGGCACCCAGTAGACAACGGAAGACGAGCCTGTTGCCGACAGGACGGACTCCGGTCCGAAGGGATGCCCGGGCCCTCTTCCGAGCGGCCGGTCCGGCCGGCTGCCCGTATCGCTTATCATTTCAGCACCACTCGCTTATCCCGGTGCAGCACACGCTGAGGCAGGAATATTGTCCGCAACCGACCGACCAGAATCGCTACATGGGCGCCGCGTAGCCGTCATCATTCCGACCTACAATGAGCGGGAGAACCTGGAGTCAATCTCGGCCCGGGTCCGCGGCGCGGTTCCCGGCGCTGACCTGCTGGTGGTCGACGACAATAGCCCCGACGGGACTGGCGACCTGGCCGACAAGCTAGCCGTCGAGGACGGTCATATCCACGTACTGCACCGGCCGGGCAAGGCCGGCCTGGGCGGTGCTTACATCGCCGGATTCGGCTGGGCGCTCGAGCACGGCTACGACGCCATGGTCGAGATGGACGCCGACGGCTCGCATCAGCCCGAGGAACTACCCAGGCTGCTTGCCGCCATGGAAGCGGGGGCCGACGTGGTCATCGGCTCCCGCTGGGTGCGCGGCGGCACGGTGACCAACTGGCCGAAAGCCCGGGAGGCCCTGTCCAGGGGCGCCAACACCTATGCGCGGATCATGCTGGGCATCAAGGTGCGCGACGCGACCGGCGGGTACCGGGTGTACCGCGCGGATACGCTGCGCAAGATCGGCCTGGATCAGGTGCTGTCCCAGGGCTACTGCTTCCAGATCGACCTCACGCTGCGGGCCCTGACGGCCGGGCTGACCGTCACCGAGGTGCCGATCACCTTCACCGACCGCACCCAGGGCACCAGCAAAATGGGCCGGTCAGTCGTGGGTGAGGCGTTCTGGCGGGTTGCCCAGTGGGGCATCGCGCGGCGGCTGGGGCGGTTTCGCAAGGATGGCCAGGCGGCACGCTAGCCAGGCGTGTCCGGGCGCGCAAGCCGGCCCGGGCACGGAACCGGCCGGGCACGGAACCGGCCGGAGGCGCCAGGGTCCGGGCACAGCAATCAGCCGCCGGTGCGCCGAAGGCGGCTGATACTGATGCTTTAAGCCGCTATAGCCGTTATGCGCTCTTACGCTGGCGGGAGTGCCTGCTCGATTCGTCAGCCTGATCCTCACCACGCTTGCCCCTGATGACAGCAAGCCGCTCGGCCAGGACTTCCTCTAGGTCAGCCATGCTGCGCCGCTCCATCAGCATGTCCCAGTGACTGCGCGGCGGCTTGGCCTTCTTCGGTGCGGGCACGTCCCCGGTCGCGGTGAGCGCGAGCGAACCGCAGACGCGGCACTCCCAGTTCACCGGGATCTCGGCTTCCGCCGAGAACGGGACGGTGAAGCGATGGCCCTTCGGGCAGTCGAAAGCTACCTCCTGACGCGGGGCCAGATCGGTGTTACGGTCATTCTCATAGCTCGTGGCCCCGAGCCGGGTACCGCGAAGTGCGCGTTCGGCCATATATCTGTTGCCTCCCAGCCGCTCAGCCGTCCCTGATGACAACGGTGAGTACCCGGACAAGATTCCCCCAGGGCTGGATTCCAACCCCCTGACGGCCTGCCGGATGTCCGGAACGGCTCATAAGGCTCCGCGCGGGTGCCACTGGCCGCGGGCCATGAGCACCTCACGCAGCACATCCGTCTGGTCGGTCATGATGCCGTCCGCGCCCAGATCAAGCAGCCGCATCATCTCGCTGCGGTCGTTGACAGTCCACACGTCGACCGCGAGGCCAGCCGCGTGCGCCCGCCGGAGGTATGGCCCGGTCGCGATCCTGATCGGCACCTGCGTGACGCGCACCCACCGGCGGGCGCACCTGGCCGCCACGATCGCGTGCGGCACGCCGATCCTGACCGCCCCGATTCCCACCGGTGAGGTCGCCATGCAGACCGGCCTGGACATGACCCGCCGGGCGGCCGCCAGCCGCCGGGCCGAGAACGAGGTTACGCACACCCGGTCCCAGGCGGCGGTCCTGTCCAGCACCTCAGCCAGCGGCCGCACCGCGGGCGCGTCCTTGATGTCGACGTTGAAGCGGATATCCGGCCAGGCGGTCAGCAGATCCTCGAACAGCGGGATCGGGTCGGTGCCGGCGATGCGCGCGGCGGCCACGCGCCGGTAGGGCAGTTGCGCGATACGCCCGGAGGCGTCAGTCACCCGATCGAGTGTCCGGTCGTGGAACGCCACCAGCACGCCGTCAGCTGTCGCGTGCACATCGGTCTCGAGATACGCGTAGCCAAGCCCGGCCGCGTGCTCGAACGCGCGCCAGGTGTTCTCCGGGAACAATTGCGCCGCGCCACCGCGGTGCGCGAACGCATGCGGCCGGGGAAGATCAAGGAATCCGCGCGGCACGGGCCTCAGTATGCCGAACCAGACCCGATCCGCTGGTCAGGCGCGCGGCCAGGTCCGGCGGCGAGTCTCCGCGATGGCGATCGCCGCCGCCGCCGCGACGTTCAGCGAGCCGACCCGGCCGGGCTGCGGGATGTAGGCGACGACATCGGCGGCGGCCAGCAGGCCTGCTGAGCAGCCGCGGTCCTCGTGGCCCAGGGCCAGGCAGATGTCGCCATCGAGCGGTGCCTCATGCAGCGGGACCGCATCGGCGGCCAGTTCGATAGCGACCACGCGGAACCCGGCGGCGCGGGCGGCGCCGGCCGCTGCGGCAGCGCCGGCCGGCTCGCGCTCCAGCGCCAGGTAGCGGTCGGTGCCCAGGGAGGTCTTGCGGGCCGACGGGTGCCCGGGCGGCGCGGTGTCACCGCACAGCCAGACCCGCTCCACACCGAGGGCCGCGGCGGTCCTGATGATCGACCCGACGTTGAAGGGCTGGCTGACCGAGTCCAGCAGCAGGGCAATCCTGGTCCCGGCCAGCCGTCGCCAGGACCTGTTGAGCCGCTTGACGTCCGTCGGCCCGAGCTGGCGCGGGCCTGGCTGGCGCGGGCCAGCCGTGCCGGTCACCGGCTGGCCCGCAGGACGCGGTACCCGGCCCGGGCCGCTACCCGGTCGGCGGTCCAGCCGGAGTCGGCCAGCCACCGTTGCAGCGAGTCGGCCCCCAGGTTGCGCTGCACCACCAGGTAGGCGCACGCGCCGGGCCCCAGCTTGCCCAGCCACCTGGTCAGCAGCTCATGCAGCGCGGGCTTGCCGATCCTGATCGGCGGGTTGGACCAGATCAGCTGAAGCTGCCCGGGCAGCGCCGGATCGTCAGGTACTGCGGTCCTGACCCGGTGCAGGCCCGCCCGCTCGGCATTGCGGGCGCACAGCGCGAGCGCGCGCCGGTTGACATCGACCGCCCAGACATCCGAGCCGGGGGCTCTGGCCGCCATCACCAGCGCGAGTGGCCCGTAACCGCAGCCGAGATCGAGCAGCGCGCCCTCGGCCGGGGGCGGCGGGGCCGTCTCCAGCAGCAGCCGGGTGCCCGGGTCCAGGCGGTCCGGCGAGAACATCCCGGAATCTGTCTCCAGCTCCAGGTGCAGGTCGGCCAGCACCAGCTGCACCCGGCCCGGCCGGCTGCGCGCGTCCGGGTGCGCGGCAAAGTAGTGCTGGCCCACGCTGGCCGGCCGTCGTCAGCTTGACTGCGGTTGGGCGGGAGCCGCGGCCGGGGCGGCGGCGGCCTCCGCCGCCGCCTGCAGCGCCGGGTTGATGTACGTGCGGGTCATCCACCGCTCCACCACGAACGTCAGGATCGGGATCGTCCCGGCCAGCAGCAGCAGCACGGTCGGGCCGATGGCCAGCCGTAGCCGTCGCGCCAGCAGATACGCGGTGACCAGGTAGATCAGGTACAAGATCCCGTGCGTGGTGCCCACGTAGTTCACCACGGCATCGTTGTGGGCGAACACCTGGAGCGGGATCCCGACGAAGCACAAGATCATCAGCACCACGCCCGTCACGTAGGCCATCACGCGGTAGCGAAGCACGGCTGCGCGCACCGGAGAACCTCCTCAGCAATCATCGCAGAGCAGTGGCTGCGGCTAACGCAGCCCGTGCCATCTTCCGTGGCCCTTCACCTGCTCATTCAGCCGGGCAAGATAGGCATTGTAGGCGGCCAGCTCGGGATCATCCTCGTCGTCCGCCCCGCCCGTCACGTCCTGCCCCCGGGTATGCGGCCCTGACGCCCCGGCCGGAAGCTCGACCGGCGGCGCGCCGCTGCCGGCGGCCGTCGTCGGCTTGAACTCATCCAGGATGGTCTTCGCCCAGAACACCACGGCAAAGATGGCGAAGATCGGCCATTCGAAGGTATAGGCCCAGCTGAGCGCGTTGCCCGCCTCGGCGCGGTGGAACTGCCAGTCGCCGAGCCAGAGCATTCCGAGCACCGCCGCGACCGCGAACGCATGCCAGCCTAGCCACCTGGGGGTGAACAGGAAGTGCCACCGCGGCGGGGGCTTGGCGCTGGGCATGGTCAGAGCCTAGCGCGCCGGTGAACTCCGCAAGCGCCGGGCATTACGGACGCGCGCACCTGTTACCGTCAGGTATCAGCGAGTCATCGCTGGGCTAACCGGGCTGGTCAGTGATAATCAGAGGCATGTCTCTTGCGGAGCTTATCTCCGGGCGCACCGGGCTCGCCGGGCGCCTTCCCCACCGGCTCGAGGAACTGCGCGGCCCGGTCAAGGGAGTTATCGTGCTGCCGCGGCACCTGGCCTGGCCCGGGATGCGCGAGTGCGACGTCACCGACGACAGCACCAGGCGCAGCATGTACGGGATCGTGCTGACCCAGGGCAGGCGCAATGACGTGGCCCGATTCCTCAACGCCCGGCTGCTGGTCCAGGACTGGCCGCTGATCAGGACCTCCCTCGACCCCAAACTGCGCCGCTGGTGCGAGCGGAGGTTCCCGCTGCGCGGGACGAGCGAGGCCCGCGAGCCGCTGCGGCAGCCCTGATTCCTGCCTGACGCGCGCTCGCGGCCGCGAGCGATGGATGCGATGTGCCGTTGCTGCGCAAAGAACAGCGGCGGTGCGCCATCGCCGCGATTGACTAACGACAGCGGTGCGCCCTGGGTGTGGCTCTGCTGGAGTGCGGTTGCTTGGGCGCTGGTGCCTGGGGCTGAGCCGAGGTAACCGCGGCCCGGGCCGGACGTTTCGGGCGGTATGTCCGAGTGTGGATCGAGGCTGCCCTGGCTGGGCGCCGCCGGGACCTGCTGGCTGGTCCGCCAGCGCCGGGCGTGAAGCGGCCGCGACCGCGCTGACCAGCCGGGCAGGGCAGCGACGACCCGCAGGATGGCCGACGGCGGGCGCGGCCCAGCAGGCCCGTATGCGAAGGTAGCGGCATGCGCAAATACGTCATCATGGGCGTGCAGGGAAGCGGCAAGGGCACTCAGAGCACCTTGCTCGCGGCCGACTTCGAGCTCGTGCACATCAGCGTCGGCGACATCTTCCGCTGGAACGTGCTGCAGCACACCAAGGTCGGCGCGCAGGTGCGGCGGACCATGGCCGCCGGCGAGCTGGTCAGCGACGATCTGGTCGAAGGCATCGTGTCCGACCGCCTCGCCCAGCATGACTGGAACTACGGGTTCATCATCGACGGCTTCCCGCGCAACGAGCGCCAGGCGGAGTTCTTCCTGGAGAGCTACGACATCGACGGGGTCATCTACCTCGAGATGCCCGACAGCGAGGTCCGCCGCCGGGTGCTGGCGCGGCGGCTCTGCTCGGGCTGCGGCATGGACTACAACCTGCTGGCCAGCACCCCCGAAGTGCCCGGCAAGTGCGACGTCTGCGGTGGTGAGCTCGTCACCAGGGAGGACGACACCGAAGAAGCCCTCGCGGTGCGGCTGCGCGAGTACCACGAGAAGACCAACCCGGTGCTGGATATCTTCCGCCGCAAAGAGTACGTGGTGACCGTCGACGCGCGGCCGGCCAAGGAGGCTGTCCAGCAGGCCATCAGGGACCAGCTAGGGCTGCCGCCGCATCACCCCTCGGCCGGCTGACGCCGGTGCGGGTCGTCATCGCACCCGACTCGTTCAAGGGAACCATCGGGGCCACCGCCGCCGCCGCCGCGCTGGCCAACGGCTGGCACGACAGCCGGCCTGGCGATCACGTGACCTGCATCCCGCTGGCCGACGGCGGCGAGGGCACCCTGGAAGTGCTGGCCGCCGGGTCGCCAGGCGCGCGCTGGCATCCGGCCCGGGTTCGCGGGCCAGTGACCGGATTCACGGACACATGCTGGCTGGAACTGCCCGGCCGAACGGGAGTGGTGGAACTCGCCGGCGCCAGCGGCCTGCCGCTGCTGGCTACTCCTGATCCGCTCCGGGCGCACAGCGCCGGTGTCGGCGACCTGGTCGGCCGGGCGCTGGACGCGGGCGTCACCGCGATCATGATCGGACTCGGCGGGTCGGCCTGCACGGACGGCGGGACCGGCGTCCTGGCGGCGCTCGGCGCGCGGTTCCTGGACGCCGCCGGACATGAGCTGCCGCTGGGCGGGGGAGCCCTCGCCGGGCTGGCCGCTATCGACCTGAACGGGCTCCGGCCAGCTCCGCCCGGCGGCGTGACCTGCCTGACCGACGTGACGGCCCCGCTGCTCGGCAGCCGCGGCGCGGCCGCGGTCTTCGGCCCGCAAAAAGGCGCCGGCCGGCGCCAGATAGCCGTGCTGGAGGCGGGCCTGGCCAGGCTGGCGGCGCTGCTGGGCGGCGCGCCTGCCGCCCCCGGCGCGGGCGCCGCGGGCGGCACTGCCTACGGCCTGGCCGCCGCGTGGGGGGCGGTCATCGCCCCGGGCGCGACCGAGCTAGGCCGGATCAGCGGGCTGGACCAGGCGATCCGCGGCGCCGACCTGATCATCACCGGCGAGGGCCGGTACGACGAGACATCGGCCGACGGCAAGGTCACCGGGGCCGTCATCGCCGCCGCCGGGCGGACCGGGGTGGCCGCCGCCCTGGTCGCCGGGCTGATCGCGGCCACCCCGCCGGCCGCGGTCGGGCAGGCAGTCTCGCTGGCCGGGCTGGCCGGCGGAGCCCGGCGGGCGGCCGCGGACCCGACCCGCTGGCTGCGCGCCGCGGGGCGGCAGCTCGCACTCGATCTGGCCGGGGGCACGGAGGAACCGGCCCCGAGGACCTAGCCTTAGGGGTGTGCGGGAGATTGCGGTATTCAGCGGCAGCGCCCACCCGAGCCTGGCCGCGGAGATTTGCGCTCAGCTGGACGAGCCACTGCAGCCGGTCCGGGTGCGCCGGTTCGCCAACGACTGCCTGGAAGTACAGCTGCAGTCCAACTGCCGCGAGCGGGACGTCTTCCTGATCCAGCCGCTGGTACCGCCGGTGCAGGAGAACCTGGTCGAGCTGCTGCTGATGCTGGACGCCGCCCGCGGTGCGTCAGCGGCCCGGGTGACGGCCGTGATGCCGCACTACGCCTACGCCAGGTCCGACAAGAAGTCGATGCCCCGGGTCTCGATCGGCGGCCGCCTCGTCGCCGACCTGCTGGTGGCGGCCGGCGCGAGCCGGGTGCTGACGATGACGCTGCACGCGCCCCAGGTGCACGGGTTCTTCTCGGTGCCGGTCGATCATCTGCACGCGCTCCGTGAGCTCGCCGCGCACTTCGCCGACCTGGAACTGCATAACGCGGTGGTGGTCTCGCCGGACCTGGGCAACGCCAAGGCGGCCGCCGCGCTGGCCCGGCGGCTCGGCCTGCCGGTGGCGGCGGGCGCCAAGGAGCGGCAGAGCGATGAGCATGTCACGATCAGCTCCATTATCGGCGATGTGGCCGACCGGGACGTGATCGTCCTCGATGACGAGATCGCCCGGGGGACTACCATCCTGGAGCTGCTGGCCCGGCTGGAGGAATGGGGCGCGCGGTCGGTGCGCATCGCCTGCACGCACGGGCTGTTCTGCGACGGCGCGCTCAAGCGGATCGCCGCCCGGCCCGAGGTGGTGGAGATCGTCTGCACCAACACGGTGCCGATCCCCGACAGCGAGCGCGATCCCAAGCTGCAGGTCATCTCGCTGGCCCCGGCGCTGGCCGAGGCCATCAGGCGGATCCACGAGGGCGAGTCGGTCAGCGCGCTGTTCGACCATGACTGGATCGCGCCGTCGGGGCAGCATCTGGGCTGACCGGAGCCGAGCCGCCCGGAGCTGAGCCGCCCGGAGCTGAGCCGCCCGAAGCCGGGCCGCCCGGAGCCGGGCCGACCGGAGCTGGGCTGACCGGAGCTGAGCCGCCTGCCCCACTCGCGCGCTGGCGGTAGGCACGGGATTTGGCCCGGGCGCCGCACACCCGCATGCTGCACCAGCAGCCGGTGCGGGTGGGGGACCTGTCGTAGAACGCCCACTGGCAGTCGTCGGCCGCGCACGCCTTGAGCCTGGACCAGGTGCCGGCGGCGGCCGCGGTCGCCGCGATGAGCAGGATCCTGGCGAGTGCAGCCGGCCCGCCGGACCCGGCTGGCGCCACGCCGATCCGGCCGTCCTGGTTCACCTCGAACCGGGTGGCCAGGCCGGCCGCGATCCGGCGCAGTTCGGTGACCGGGTCCTCGGCCGCAGGCGCGGGTCCGGCAACGGCTCCGGCCCCGGTCCTGGCCGCGTGCGTGCGCAGCACGCCGCGCAGTGCTTCCCGCAGCGCGACGGCCTGCTCGAGATCGGTGCGGCTGAAGGCGGCAGAATCGCTGGCGGCGGTCAGGCCATGGTGCTGCAGCCAGCTGGCCAGCCCCCCGGTCGTGGCCAGGTCATCGGTGCCCTGCTCCAGGTCGCTGCTGTTGACCAGGGCCCGTACCTTCTCCAGATCGCCCGGGGCAGCACCCGAGCGTCCCGCCGCTACCGACGATCGGGCGACTTGCGGCATGCTCGCCACCTCCAGGCTGGCTCGGCGGCGGGACAGGCACCGGACAGCCGCTCCGAATCGATGTTGTGGACCGTACCCGCTGCGTCACCATCATATGCGTTTAGCTGGTTGCGGAGAATAGGTCGCTGATCTAACGTCGTAACCATCTTTATGTAGATGACGGTTACGAGCCAGGGAGGCATCATGCGCGACTGGATCCTCATCGGCGTCCCGACCAGCGCCGGAGCCCACCACGGTGGCCAGGAGCGGGCGCCTGATGCGTTGCGGGCCGCCGGGCTGGCGGACCGGTTGCGGGCAGCGGGGGACTCGGTCCGGGACGCGGGGAACCTGGTGGGCGCTCCGTTCGCCGGGGATCGTGACCATCCGAAGGCCCGTAATCTCGCGGCCGTGACCCGGGTGGCCCGCGAGGTCGCCGACGCTGTCGCGGAGGCCATCGCCGATCCGGCGCACCCGGGGCAGCTGCCGCTGGTGGTCGGCGGCGACTGCACGATCACGCTGGGCGTCATCGCCGGGTTCCGCCGCCATCATCCCGACGTCGGCCTGGTCTACGTGGATGGCGACGCGGACCTCGGCACGCCCGACACCGACAGCTCGGGGATCTTCGACTCGATGGGGATTGCGCACCTCCTCGGCCGCGGGGCGCCCGAGCTCACCGGGCTGGGCGGCGCGGCACCCCTGCTCGAGCCGGCCCGGCTGGCCTTGGTCGGCGGCGACCCGCGGGAGACTGACAACGCGGGCCGGAAGTTCCTGGCCGCGTGCGGAGTCAGCTTCCAGGAGGCGCCCGCGCTCATCGCGGATCCGGCGGGCGCCGCTGCCCTGGCCCTGACCGCGATCGAGGCGGCCAGCGGGCCGGTGGTCGTGCACCTGGACGTCGACGTGATCGACTCCGGCGACCTCCCGCTCGGCAACTTCCCGCACTACGGCTCCGGCGTGCGGCCCGAGCACGTGACGGCCTGCCTGCGCGTGCTGCGGCAGCACCCGTCGTTCGCCGGGCTGGTGCTCACCGAAGTGAATCCCGGCCACGACGCCGACGGGACGCTGCTGCCGAGCCTGGTGGACGCGCTGGTGCCCGGCCTGGCAGGCGGGCCTGCGCCCGGGCAGGCCGGCAACGGGGCCTAGCCGCCGAACCAGCCGGGCACGTCGAGCCGGACCGGGCCGGACGGTGTCACCTGGCGCAGGTCGTTCTCCAGCGCGCGCAGCCGGCCAGGGCCGAGCCGGGCCGCCCAGCCGGCCCGCAGGTCGTCGAAGATGCGGGCGGACCGGGCCAGGCAGTCGAGACCGCGATCGGTCAGCCGGACCAGCTTGCGCCGGGCGTCAGCCGGGTCGGCGCCGCGCTCGACGTAGCCGAGCTCGAGCAGGCCGTCGATGATCTTGCCGGCGGCCTGCTTGGAGATGCCGAGCCTGCGGCCGAGCTCAGCCGCGGTAGTACCGCCGCCGCCGATCGCCTGGAAGACGAACCCGTGCATCGGTCGCAGGTCCGGGTGACCCTGCCGGGCCAGCTCCGCGTGCAGCTCGTCGACCAGCGCACGGAAACCTAGGAACAGCAGCAGCGGCAGCTCATATCCGGGCGGGTCGACGGGGGACTCAGCAGGCGCCTCGGCGGGGGCCTCGGCGGGCGGATCGGCAGACGGCCTGGCAGGCGGCAGCGCAGGGCCGGCCGATCCGGCACCGTGCGGCCCGTCAGCCGGGCCGGCCGCCCGGCCGCCGGGCACGCCATCCGGCAGGCTGCCCGGCCTGGGATAGTCAGTTGACACGATAGACAACCCGGCTAACCATATAGACAACCATGTTGTCTATACTAGGAGGCTCAGTCATGTCTGTCATCCGCTGCTCTGTCATCCGCTGCGGGGAGACCCGCCGGACCGAGACGCCGAACGCCGTCATGACCACCCTCGCCTCGCCGACGCTGGGCGGCGCGCGGCAGGCGCTGTGGCGCGTTGACATGACCGGTGGCCAGGCCGGGCCGCTGCATGCCTTCGATGTCGAGCAGGTCTGGACAGTGCTGGGCGGGGGAGCGTCAGTGCAGCTTGACGACGTCGCCATCACCATCGGGGCGGGTGACACGATCGTGTTGCCGGCCGGGGTACCGCGCCGCATCACCGCCGACCCGGCCGCGGGCCTATCCGCGATCGCCATCGCCCGGTCGGGCGCGCTGGCCAGCGCGCCCGACCGGGCGGAGAGCATCGTTCCGCCGTGGATCGCCTAATAACGGCCGTCGCCAGGCCAGCCAGGGCCCGATCCGGGCCGAGCCTGACCCGGGCTGATCCTGACCCCGTACCTGACCCAGGCTGGTTGCTTACTCGATCAGGGAACGGTGCGGCCGCAGCACGCAGAACTCGTTGCCCTCCGGGTCGGCCAGCACCACCCAGGTAGCCTCCGGGCCCTGGCCGACGTCGGCCCGGGTCGCGCCGAGCGCGAGCAGGCGGTCCACCTCCGCGTCCCGGTCGTCGGGATCCAGGTCGATGTGCAGCCGGTTCTTGATGGTCTTGCCCTCAGGCACGGCCACGAAGCACAGGCCAGGGTAGCTGTGCGTGCCAGCGCCCACGATCACCTCCTCGTCGTCCTCGGCCAGCACCTGCTGGCCGAGGGCCGCCGCCCAGAACCGGGTGAGCAGGCGGGGATCGTGGCAGTCGATCGCGAGCTGGTAGAAGCGGCTTGGCATCCGCTGATGCTAGCCGGTGGCCGGGTCGCTCGCCGGCCGGGCCGCCGGGCCGCCGCGGGCCGTTACCCGGCGCTCCAGGGCGATCAGGTACCGCTTGCGCTCCAGGCCGCCGCCATAGCCGGTCAGGCTGCCGTCGGAACCCACCACCCGATGGCACGGCACGATGATGCTGATCGGGTTCCGGCCGTTGGCCAGGCCGACGGCCCGCGCCGCCGATGGCCGGCCGATCGCGGCGGCGAGCTCGCCGTAGGAAACCGTGGTGCCGTACGGGATGTCTTGCAAGGCGCTCCAGACCAGCCGCTGGAACGAGGTGCCCGTCATGGTCACGGGCAGGTCGAAGCTGGTCAGCCGACCCGCAAAGTACTCGCTGAGCTGCGCTGCCGCCGCCGCGAAGGGACCATCGTGCGGCGCTCCAAACTGCGGCGCTCCAAACTGCGGCGCTCCAAACTGCGGTGTTCCAAACTGCGGTGTTCCGAACTGCGCAGCCGCGGGCGGGTACCGCCGCTCGCTCAGGTACAGGCCGGTGAGCCTGTCGTCGGTGGCGAGCAGCGTGATCGGTCCGACCGGGCTGTCGACGACGGTGTGCGACCGGCGCCCGGTCAGCGTGCTGGCAGTCATGGCTGATCCTCTCCTGGTATCCGGTTGATCGGGTGGTCGCTGGTGGCCCACAGGTACTGGACCGCGTACGCCCGCCAGGGCCGCCAGCTGGCCGAGCGCCTGGTCAGCGCAGCCGGCCCGGCGGGCAGGCCGCGCTCCCTGGCGGCGATCCTGACCCCGAGATCGGACGGCACGAACGCGTCGGGGTCACCAAGACCGCGCATCGCGATCATCTCGACGCTCCATGGGCCGATTCCCGGCAGGGCGCCGAGCTGGGCACGGGCCTGCTCCCAGTCGCTGCCGGGGCTCAGGTCGATCTCGCCGGCCGCCAGTCCCGTGGTCAGGGCGGCAAAGGTCGCGCGTCGCGCGGCCGGCAGCGCGAGCGTGGCGGGATCAACGACGGCCAGCGCGGCGATGCCGGGGAACAGCCGGGTCAGGCCGCCCGCCGGATCCTGCACCGGCTCGCCGTGGGCAGCGGCCAGCCGGCCCGCGTGAGTCCGCGCCGCCGCCACCGACACCTGCTGGCCGAGCACGACCCGCACCGCGAACTCCGCGGCGTCGACCGTCCTCGGCACCCGGCGGCCCGGCGCCTTGTCGACCAGCGGGGCGAGGATCGGATCGGCCTGCAGCAGCTCGCCGGCCGCGGCCGGATCGGCGTCCAGGTCGAGCAGGCGGCGGCACCGGCTGATCGCGGTGGCCAGGTCGCGCAGATCGGACAGGCTCAGCTGGCAGCCGATGTACTCCGGGCCGGGCCGCAGGGTGACGATGCCGTGCCCGTGCGGCAGCCGCAGGGTGCGCCGGTAACCGCCGTCGCGCCATTCCTCCACCCCCGGCACGGCCGTCGCCGCCAGGTGGCCGAACAGGTTGTCCGGGCACAGCGGGATCCGGAACGGCAGCCGCAGGTGCAGCGCGCCCGGAGCGGCCGCCTGGTCGCCGCGGCCGGCCCGGCGGCGCAGCTCGGTGGGGGACAGGGCGAACACCTCCCGCACCGTGTCGTTGAAGGCCCTGATGCTGGCGAAGCCCGCCGCGAACGCGATGTCGCCCATCGGCAGCGAACTGGTCTCGATCAGCAGCCGGGCGGTCTGCGCCCGCTGCGCCCGGGCCAGCGCGAGCGGCCCGGCACCCAGCTCGGCCAGCAGCTGCCGCTGGATCTGCCGGACGCTGTAGCCGAGCCTGGCGGCCAGCCCTGGCACGCCACTGGTGTCGATCACGCCGTCGGCGATCAGCCGCATCGCCCGCGCTACCAGGTCGGCGCGCTCGTTCCATTCCGGCGACCCCGGGCTGGCGTCAGGCCGGCATCTCTTGCAGGCCCGGAAGCCGGCCTGCTGCGCCGCGGCGGCGCTGGCGAAGAACCGCACATTCGCCGGCTTCGGCGGCACCGCCGGGCAGCTCGGCCGGCAGTAGATTCCGGTGGTGATCACCGCGCCGAAGAACCAGCCGTCGAACCGCGCGTCCTTAGCCTGGAAGGCCCGCATCCAGCGTTCGTCGTCGTCGTGCACCCTGCCAGCATCGGCGCTGCATGCCGCAGAAGCTAGCGAAAATGCGACACGACCGGTTATTGGGTTGCGCCGGGCCTGGCGCCTTCGCAAGATGGCGGAGTGCTCCCGCCCGCCGCGGCGTTTGGAGCCGCCGGCCCAGTGCCTGAGAATAGACAACCGGCCTGAGAATAGGTGACCGGCCCCTGCCCGCCCCGCTAGGTCAAGAGAGTCCCCCGTGCTGCTCCGGCTCCTGCGTACCCAGCTGCGCCCGTATCGCGCGCCCATCGCGATCGTGGTGCTGCTGCAGCTCGTGCAGACCCTGGCCACCCTGTACCTGCCCACCCTGAACGCCGAGATCATCGACAACGGGGTGATCACCGGCAACACCGGCTACATCATGCGGACCGGCGGCGTCATGGTCGCGGTGACGATCGTGCAGGTCCTCGGCTCGATCGGAGCCGTCTACTTCGGGGCCAGGACGGCGATGGCGATGGGCCGGGACGTTCGCGGCGCCGTGTTCACCCGGGTGCACGACTTCTCGGCCCGCGACGTGGCCAGGTTCGGCGCGCCGTCACTGATCACCCGGACCACCAACGACGTCCAGCAGGTCCAGATGCTGGCCATGATGACGTTCACCATGATGGTCTCGGCCCCCATCATGTGCGTCGGCGGCATCGTCCTGGCGCTCGACCAGAACGTTGAGCTGTCGTCCCTGCTGCTGGTGGCCGTTCCGGCGCTGGGCGTCATCGTCGGGCTGATCATCACCCGGATGCGGCCGCTGTTTCGGGCGATGCAGGCCCGGCTCGACGAGATCAACCGGGTGCTCCGCGAGCAGATCACCGGCGTCCGGGTGGTCCGGGCCTTCGTCCGCGATGACCTGGAGCAAGAGCGTTTCGCGGCCGCCAGCACCCAGCTGATGAACGTGTCGCTCGGGGTCGGCCGGCTGATGGCCCTGATGTTCCCCGCCGTGATGGTGGTGCTGAACTTCTCCAGTGTCGCCGTGCTCTGGTTCGGCGGGCATCTGGTGGCCAGCGGGAGCATGCAGATCGGCCAGCTGACGGCGTTCTTGTCGTACCTGATGCAGATCCTCATCGCCGTGATGATGGCGACGTTCATGTTCGTGATGGTGCCCCGCGCCGAAGTCTGCGCCGAGCGCATCGTGGAGGTGCTGGACACCGAGCCCGACGTCGTCCCGCCGGCCAGCCCGGTGGGCACCGCCGCCGGGCACGGGTATCTGGAGCTGGCCAACGTGGAGTTCCGTTATCCGGGAGCGGCCGACCCGGTGCTGCGGGGGATCAGCCTGGCCGCCAGGCCCGGCGAGATCACCGCGATCATCGGCGGCACCGGCAGCGGCAAGACCACCTTGCTGAATCTCATCCCGCGGTTGTTTGACGCGACCGGCGGTGCCGTGCTGGTGGACGGGGTCAACGTCAGGGACCTGGACCCGGCGGTGCTGTCGGCCGCGGTGGGGTTCGTGCCGCAGAAGCCCTACCTGTTCTCCGGGACGGTCGGATCCAACCTGCGGTACGGCAAGCCCGACGCCACCGATGAGGAACTCTGGCGGGCGCTGGAGATCGCGCAGGCCCGCGGTTTCGTCGAGCGGATGGACGGCGGCCTGGACGCGAAGATCGCGCAGGGCGGCACCAACGTCTCCGGTGGCCAGCGCCAGCGGCTGGCCATCGCCCGCGCGCTCGTGCACCGTCCGGAGATCTACCTGTTCGACGACTCTTTCTCCGCGCTGGACTATGCGACCGACGCGGCGCTGCGGGCCGCGCTGGTGGCCGAGACCGCGGATGCGACGGTCGTCATCGTCGCGCAGCGGGTCGCCACCATCAGGCACGCCGACCGCATCATCGTGCTGGACGCGGGCCAGGTGGTCGCCGCAGGCACGCACTCCGAGCTGATGGATACCAGTGACACCTACAGGGACATCGTGCTGTCCCAGCTGACCGAGCAGGAGGCAGCCTGATGACCGCCGCACCAGGCACGACCTCGCCAGGCGGCGCGCCCGCCGGGGGCGGCCCGGGCGGCGGCGGCCGCACCGGCGGGGGACCGCCGGCCGGGGGACCACCAGGCGGCGCACCACCAGGCGGGGGACCGCCAGCAGGCGGGGCGGACGGCGGGCCGGCGAGGCGCCGGTTCCACAGCGCGGCCCTGGCCCGCCGCCCGGCGCGCGGCACGGGCCCGCTGCCTTCATGAGCGGCATGTCGACGGAGAAGCCGCTGAACTTCCGCGGCTCGTCGCGCCGCCTGCTCGGCACGCTCCAGCCGGAACGGCCGCTGATCGCCTTGGCCATCGGCCTGGCCACCGTCAGCGTGACCCTCGCGGTGCTCGGCCCGCGGCTGCTGGGCGAAGCCACAAACCTGATCTTCGCCGGCGTGGTCGGCCGCCTGATCCCGGCCGGGGTGACGAAGGCGGAAATGATCACGCGGCTGCGCCAGGAGGGCCGCGGCACCCAGGCGGACATGCTCGGATCCATGAACATCAGTCCCGGCCACGGGATCGATTTCAGCGCCGTCGCGCGGGTCCTGCTGATCGTGCTGGTGCTCTACGCGTGCTCGGCGGTGTTCAGCTGGCTGCAGGGCCGCACAGTCGCGGCGATCGTGCAGCGGTCGGTGTTCAGGCTCCGCGAGCAGGCCGCCACGAAGCTATCCAGGCTGCCGCTCAGCTACTTCGACCGGCAGCCGCGCGGCGAGATACTCAGCCGCGTCACCAACGACATCGACAACCTCGCCCAGTCGATGCAGCAGACCCTGAGCCAGGTGCTGACCTCGCTGCTGACCATCGTCGGCGTCATTACCATCATGTTCGTCATCTCACCGCTGCTCGCGGTGATCGCGCTGGTCACCGTACCGGTATCGGTGCTGGTCGTGGCGCGGATCGGCAAGCGCGCCCAGCCGCAGTTCATCAAGCAGTGGTCCACCACCGGCAAGCTCAACGGCCACATCGAGGAGATGTACACCGGCCATTCGCTGGTGAAGGTGTTCGGCCAGCGCGAGCAGGCGATGCGCACCTTCACCGAGCACAACGACGAGCTGTTTCAATCCAGCTACCGGGCGCAGTTCATCTCGGGCACCATCCAGCCGGCCATGATGTTCATCGGCAACCTCAACTACGTCCTGGTCGCGGTGGTCGGGGCGCTGCAGGTGGCATCGGGCGCGCTGTCCCTGGGCGCGGTCCAGGCGTTCATCCAGTACTCCAGGCAGTTCAGCCAGCCGCTGACCCAGGTGGCCAGCATGGCCAACCTGCTGCAGTCCGGGGTGGCCTCGGCCGAGCGGGTGTTCGCGCTGCTGGACGCGACCGAGCAGGGGGCCGAGCCGGCCGTGCCGGCCCGTCCGGATCAGGTCACCGGGCGGGTTGAGTTCACCGATATCTCGTTCAGGTACTTCCCAGACGTCCCGCTGATCGATGACCTGTCGCTGACCGTGCAGCCCGGCCAGACCGTCGCCATCGTCGGGCCGACCGGCGCGGGCAAGACCACGCTGGTCAACCTGCTGATGCGGTTCTACGAGCTCGACGGCGGCCAGATCACCGTGGACGGGATCGATATCGCCTCGATGCGCAGGGACGAGCTGCGGGCGATGACCGGCATGGTGCTGCAGGATGCCTGGGTGTTCGGCGGCACCATCGCCGACAACATCGCCTACGGGTCGCCGGGCGCGACCAGGGAAGCCGTTATCGAGGCGGCCAAGGCCACCTACGTCGACCGGTTCGTGCGCACCCTGCCCGATGGCTACGAGACCGTTCTCGACGACGAGGGCGGCAACGTCAGCATGGGGGAGCGGCAGCTGATCACCATCGCGCGCGCCTTCCTGGCCCGCCCGGCCATCCTGATCCTGGACGAGGCGACCAGTTCCGTCGACACCCGCACCGAGGTGCTGATCCAGCGGGCGATGAACTCGCTGCGCCAGGGCCGGACCAGCTTCGTGATCGCGCACCGGCTGTCGACGATCAGGGACGCCGACCTGATCCTCGTCATGGAAGCGGGCCGGATCGTCGAGCAGGGCACGCACGCCGCGCTGCTGGCCGCCCGCGGCGCCTACGCCCGGCTGTACGAGGCGCAGTTCGCGCAGGCGATGGCGGAGGTCGACGCACCCGTCTAACAGCGGTCCCGCTGCGACGTCCCGTCGTAAGCCCGCGTGAGAGGCTGGTTACGTGCGGGCGCGTCATGACGTCATCGACGTCAAGCATCTCCGCAAGGAGTACGCCAGGCTGCCCGACTTCGGCAGCTCGCCGTCAACCTGGTGCTGGCCCTGGCCCGCGATCCTGATCATCGTGCTCGGGAGCCTCGGGTTCAGCGGGAAGCTGCCGGGCAATGCCGCCGGGTTCGTGCTCGCCGTCGTCCTCGCGATCGCCGCGCTGTTCGCGATCGGCACCTGGCTGGCGGCGGTGGCCAGGACCGCGAAGGCGGCGGCCGCGATCGCCATGGCCCTGTATTTCCCGCTGCTGTTCTTCGCCGGACTGCGGCTCCCGCGCCAGGAGATGCCCACGGTCCTGCTGGACAGGTCAGGCTCAGAGCCGCGAGGACGCAACCCATGCGATCTGCTGCATGGAGACTCCGTGCCATCGGGGGGCCTTTAGGGACCGACGATTGTTCCCGCGAAGGCATCTGCTTGCGTATCGCGCATGGGTGAGGCGGTGCCTGTAGGACAGATCGTAATACAATTGGTGGCATGTCATCGGCCATCAGTGTCCGGCTGGATTCCGAAGCTATGCAGGCGCTCGCGCAACTGGAGGCGACCGGAATCAGCAGGTCTGAAGCGATACGCCGCGCGATCCTCGACAGCGCAGGCCGCCTGCGGAAGCGCGCCGCCCTGGCGGCCGAGGTGGCCGCCCTTGAGGCCGACGAAGATGACAGGCGGGAAATGGTCGAGGTCGCCGGGTTCATGGAGAGCATGCGTGCTCCGGGGTGACATTCACGAGTTCCGCCCCGCACGCGGAACAGGTCACGAGCAACAAGGCCGCCGATACGGCGTGATCGTCCAAGCGGACGAGCTGCTGCCCCGCTCGGTAGTGCTCGTAGCTCCGATGTCGCACAGCGCAAGGGCCGCGTCTTTCCGTCCCGAGATCGACCTGCTGGGTAAGGTCACCCGTGTCCTCGTTGAGCAGGTTGGCGCAGTCGACGCTAGCCGTCTAGGAGAACTCGTGGGTCGCGTCAGCCCGGAGCAGCAATGGGGCATCGACGAAGCTCTGCTGACCGTTCTTGGCCTCCGCTAGCAGGCGCATACCGCCAAGTTGCCGAACTAATCCAGGAACTTCTTAGCAAAAGGCGCCGCTGCGCGGCGCCGGGGCCGACGCTCCCCGCGCCGGGCTCTGCCTTGGCGAGACCCGCCTGGCGCGCCGCGCCGTCCCTGCCGGGTGACGGGCTCATTCATCAGGTCCATCCGGTACCGGCGAGGAGCCGTCTTCGTCGGGTCCCAATTGTCCAGCTCGCAGCCGCGGGCGGTCAGCTGTTCACGGCGAGCTGCTCATGGCGTCACCATGAGGCCCTTGATCGCGGCCGTCGCCTGGGCTAGATCGGCATTCCCCTTGGTGACTGCGCCGCTGGCCGAGTGGGCGCTCGCGACAACACCCCGGTAGTAACCGTCTGACACATCAGCGGAGAGCGCCAGCGAATCCCGCACCGCCTGCCCGTAGTCAGCGATGGCCTGCCCGTACGGTCCGGCCTCATCAGTCATGCAGGCTGGCGGCCGGTTAGCGAGCGCGCTTGATACGTCGGCGCGGAGCCGGCTGCTGGCTGCGGTGAGCGCAGCCAGCGAGGCTGCCGCGCTGGTGTTGGCGTAGTTCTGCAACGCGTCGACGACCGCGAGGTCCTCCTTCTCCGCAGCTGGGCCCAGGGCGGCGGCCAGCCGTGCCAGGCCGCCTCCCTGGTGGCGAGACGCAGGACGCAGAGCGCTCGGCGCCGCCGGGACCAGTTAACGGCTCCGAGGTGTTCCCGCACCGTCGCGCTCTTGACCGCGAGCGGCGTCAGGAGGCCCGGCGGCGCCGCACCGACGCGTCGGAGACAGCCACTCCACTCAGGCGCTCTCCCCAGGCGCGGGCCCGCCCCAGCTCGCCCTCGACCAAGGCCCCGGTCAGGCCCTCGACGAGGAAGCTCTCGGGTGCCGCCGCGATGCGCGCCCCGTGCTGCGCGAGGAGCCGGCGGATGGACTTCGACGCCTGGCCCGTGAACGCCGGCAGTCCCTGGAGCCGGGTATCGAAAGCGGCCCCGGCGACCTCCAGCCGGCCGAGCGATGCGAGCCATTCGCGCACTCCCGGGCCGCCGACGGCGCCCGGTACCAGCTCAACCTCACCCCCCGGCTTCCTCGCCAGGTCTCCGGCCTTCTTCCGGGTACTCGGCCTGGACATCCCGTGGGTGTGAGTCGGACCGCCCACCACCACGAGATCCGCGCCGTCGAGGATGGGGGCATCGGCTGAAGTGACCGGCACCACCGAGACCTCTGCGCCATCGGCCAGCCCCTCGGCGATGGCCTCGGCCACCTTCTTGGTGCTCCCGAATATCGATTCGTAGACGATGACTGCTCGCATGACAGCACCTCCTGCTCCCATGCCTCCAAGTCCAGCGTCTCCCCAACTTCGCACCCAGGACAGGGTCGAAAGACCCCTGGCCGCTGACCTCGATGAGTCAGCAGGCTCCGGCCAGTTCGAGCGCCTCCGGTTGGTGAACCACGGCGGCCAGCACCGGGTAGTCGGTGTACCCGGTCTCGCCGCCCAGGTACAGGTTCAGGTCCCGTACCGGATTGACCGGTGCGCCGATGCGTATCCGGTCAACCAGGTCCGGGTTGGCCAGGAAGGGACGGCCGAGCGCTATCAGGTCGGTGCGCTGGTTGGCCCCGCGCCAGGAACCGGTCCGTCCGAGATCGCGACCCGCGGCTGGTCAGCGACCTCACCGCGGAACGGGATCGGATCAACCAGATGATCTGCGACCTGATCCGGTCCCGGGATGTCCTGGACGGCGTGATCGAGACGGCCGACGCGGCGATGAACGCAGCCGGGCGGACCGCGGCGTCTCAGCTACCCTGAGTGATGCCTGCCGACGGGCCGCGCGGCAGCGCCAGCCGCTGGGCAGCGCTCACCACGAAGGCCCGGCGCCGGGCATGCTCGGCCGGGTCGCTGTCCTCGGCGCCGGTCAGCATCCGGGCCAGCTGCGGTACCGAGAACCACCAGGCGGCCAGTGCGATGATCATGAACACCAGGTGCGCGGGGTCGACGTCGCCGTCGAGGACCCCGTCGCGCTGGGCCGCCGCCAGGGCCTGCACCTTGTCCCGGTAATGAGCGGTGCGGTTCGGCTCGTCGGCCACGGGGCCGCCGGCCAGTCCCTCCCACAGCAGCAGCCGGGCCAGCTGTGGATGGGCCGCGTGGTAGTCGAACGTGCGCCCGGCGAACTCACCGATGTCCTCGAACCCGCCCGCCGGGGGCGTCACCGAGGCGGCCAGCCTGGCGAGCTCGTCGGAGAGCACCACCTCGAACAGGGCCTGCTTGTCGCCGAAGTACTTGTACAGGCGCTCTTTGTTGATCCGGGCGCGCTCGGCGATCGCCGCCATGGTCGTGCCGGCCGGCCCGTGCTCGGCGAACTCGGCCGTCGCCGCTTCCTTGAGCCGTCGGCGAGTGCCCTCGGTGTCCCAGGCCATGGCTGCATCATAGAACGTCGCCAACGCCAACGTTGCGGTTGTAGCAATTGCGGAGCTAGAGTAATAACTGCAACCGCACCGTTGGAGATGCTATTTCGCGAGCCGGGCGCATCCGGCGATTCACCCGGAAGGACGCAGCATGGAGATCGATGTCGCTGGCAAAGTCGTCGTGGTGACCGGCGCGGCCCGGGGGATAGGACGCACGCTGGCTCTCGGGCTGGCCGCCGAAGGCGCCCGGGTGGCGCTGATCGCCCGCGAGCGCGCCCGGGCCGAACTGGTAGCCAAGGAAATCGCCGAGCTCCCGGGGGCCCCGCAGGGGCTGGCGATCGAGGCCGACGTCAGCGACGAGGCCGCGGTGATCAGGGCCGCCGCCGAGGTGGACCGCGCCTGCGGCCGCGTCGACGCGCTGATCAACAACGCCGGGTGGATGCCGGGCCGGCAGCCGATCCTCGAGCTTGAGGCGTCGGTGCTCGACCGGGTGCTCCGCTCCAACCTGGTCAGCAGTTTCCTGGCCACCAAGCACTTCGCCCCGCTGATGATCCGCGGTGGCGGCGGGCGCATCATCTACCTGTCCAGCGCCGCCGCCATCCAGTCCAACGCCGGCGGTGCGCCCTACGGCGGTGCCAAGGCGGCCATCAACATCCTGGCCCATGTGGCCCACGAGGAACTCGCCGGCGACGGCATCCGGACCGTCGCCATTGCCCCGGGCCTGACCGATACGCCCGGGATGCGGGGCATCGTCACCGACGAGTACATCGAGCGCGTCGCCGGCAGGTATCCGGGCGGCCGGCTCGGCCAGCCCGGCGACATCGTGGCGCTGACCGTCTTCCTCTGCAGCGACGCGGCCAATCACCTGTCCGGTACCGTGATCATGGTGCGGCCGCCGGTCAATCGCTAGCCGGCGGCGATCCGGCCCGGCTGCCTGCCTGTCTCCGGCTCGCGCGGTGCGCGGCGACGCGGGTGCGGCTGCCGTAGGCGGCCTAAACGAAGTTCCCTGACTGAGCCCGGCATGGCACCGTGAACGAGTGAGCACCGCGGCGTCCCGGCGATCCACGCCGCCGCCGGCGGTGGTCCAGGAGCTCGCCGCCGTCCGTCAGATATGCCTGGCCTGGGAGAACGAGCACGCTCTGACCTTCGAGGTGGGTGACGGCCCAGAGCGGTGCTTCGTCAAATGGGCACCTGCCGGTTCCCCGCTGGACCTGGCCGCCGAGGCGGCGCGGATGACCTGGGCCGCCGACTACACGCCGGTCCCGCGCGTGCTCGGCCAAGGTGCCGACGGCGAAGGTTCCTGGCTGGTCACCGCGGCCCTGCCCGGTCAGAACGCGGTCTCGAAGCGCTGGCTCGCCGATCCGCGCACCGCGGTGACCGCCATCGGAGAAGGGCTCCGCGCACTGCACGATGCCCTGCCGGCCGCGGACTGCCCGTTCTCCTGGATGGCGGAGGACCGGATCGCTGCCGCGGAGCGGGCGGCGGCGGCCGGGCGACTCGATACCTCGGACTGGCCTCCAGAACTACTGGAAGTCGGCGTCGAGAGGGTGCTCGCCCAGGCCCGGGACATCCCGCCGGCCGACCAGCTCGTGGTCTGCCACGGTGACGCCTGCGCCCCGAACACGCTGATCACCGGCGACGGTCGTTGGTCCGGCCACGTCGACCTCGGCGACCTCGGAGTCGCTGACCGCTGGGCCGACCTGGCCATCGCCACTTTGAGCACCGGGTGGAACTACGGGCCCGGCTGGGAGCACCGACTGCTCGATGCCTACGGAATCAAGCCCGACGTAGAGCGCGCCCGCTATTACCGGCTGCTCTGGGAGCTCGGCTAACCGAACTACAGCCTGGCTTCGGTCAGCGCCTTGGCCCGCCGCAGGCCGCTGAGCAGCAGCGGCAGGGCGATGTTCTCCTCGGCGGTCAGCTCGGCAGAGTGCCGATAATGTACATTATGTCAAGTTAACTTGATCCGGGCGCTTAGCTCCCAACGATCCGGGCCCTCCAGGCGAAAGAGATAGAGGCGTGGATGGCGCTGCCCGCGCTGGGCCTGGCCTACCTGCTGGCCGGGCCCGGCCCGGCGTTGCGGCGCGCCGGTCAGCTCGCGGTCGCCGCCGTGATCCTCGCGCTGGTCTCGGTGTCCTGGATGACTGCTGTTTCGCTGGTGCCCGCCGCAGACCGTCCTTATGTCGACGGCAGCCACGACAACTCCGTCTTCGAGCAGGTCTTCGCCTATAACGGGTTCGGAAGGTTCGGCGACCAGACTCCGTTGCAGGTCCGGGCCGCACAGCTGGATCCCGGGGCCGCGGTCCCCGTTCCGGCGCGTACCCCCGGCCGCCTGCTACACGGCGGCCTGGGCCTGGATCCCGGCTGGCTGATCCCGGCCGCCGCCATCGTGGCCGCGTGGGGTATCGCCAGCCGGCGCCGGAAGCCACGCGGTGACCCGCTCCGGGCCTGTTTCATATTGTGGGGCGGCTGGCTGCTGACGTTCTTCGCAGTTTTCTCGATGATCACCACGCTCTGGCCCTATTACACCGCGGCGATGGCCCCGGCGGCCGCGGCCATCATCGGGGCCGGCGTCGCCGCGGCCCGGTCACGGGACCGAGCTCCGGTCAGCTGGACGATAGGCCTGGCGGTCATCGTCGCGGGCACAGCCGTCTATGCAGCCTGGCTGGTGTCCTCGGCTGCGCGCGCGCCAGGCTGGCTGGTCCCGGCCATCATCGCCACCGGCGCCGCCGCTACCGGCTTGATCGTCTTGTCGCTGGCGGGCCGCTCAGTCGCGTTCACCGCTGCCCTCCTCGCGGGCCTGGCCGCCGTATTGCTGGCGCCGACCGTCGCCGCGCTCAGCCTGGCGGCTCACAGCCAAGGCGCTTTTGATACGCCGTTCGAGTCGGCGCGGGTCCAGGAGGCGGTCGCTATCGGCACCGGCAAGCAGGCGGTCGTCGCCGTCCGGGCCGCGATCCCCTTCTGGCAGCAACTCGCGAATAAAGCCCCTACCTGATGGCGGCGCAAAGCGCGGCGCTGCCGTCGCTGATCATCTATGACACCGGCCTCGAGGCGCTCCCCATCGGGGGTACGACGGTACGACTCCGTCGCCGACCCTGGCCCAGCTGCAGGCCGACATCCGGCATGGCCTGTTCCGCATCGTCTGGATAGGCTCCGCCACCGACCCCCGGCTGCGGTGGATCACCACCCACTGCACCCATTTGACGAAGCGGTTGTATGACTGCGGAACAGTTCCGGGGGGACTCCAGGTGCCCCAGCCGGCCCCGGTGGGTCAGCCGGCGACCAGCCGGCCCCGGTGGGTCAGCCGGTCCCAGTGCCCCAGCCGGCTCCGAGCCCTAGTCGATGACCACCACGTCACTTCGATAGCCGACAGCAATGGCGGCACTGCGCGTCTTCTGGCCCGGGCACAGGAACGTCAGAGCCGGCGGGAGTCCGCGGACGCGAGCAGGGGCTCAGCGAAGCGGCAGATCTCCTCGGCTGCGTCAAACTCACGGGTGCCCAGGTCGGCGGCTCCCGGCCCGGCGGGCGAACCTGGCCAGGTGTGGCCGCCGCGGAACACGGTCCAGGAAACTACTCGTGTTCCGCCGGTACCACTTTGCGAGGTATTCCGGCTCGAGAACTCGGTGCTGAGCGTCTCACCTGGCCCGGGCGCGCACCGGTCGACGGTGCGCCAGTATTCGGCCGTCTCGGTCAAGGAGAGTGTCCGGCCGCGCAGTTCCCCGTCTGGTCCGAGGTGCCGCGAGTAGCCACCACCGATCGGGGATATCGTGTCGTCAGCGCCGTGAATCAGCATCGCCGACACCGCCCGCGCGGGCCGGATGTCACTCAGGCTGGCCGGCAGCCCGCCAGCCACGGCGGCCAGCACCGCGACCTGGTCGCTTGCTTCCAGCCCCAGCCGGTGTGCCATGAACGCACCGTTGGAGATTCCCGCCACCACGGCCCGATCTGGCCACGTGCCGTGCCGTTCGGCTGACCAGTCGATGATCGCGCGAAGGAACGCGACGTCATCCACTCCCGCCTCGTCGGCCGTCGTGACCCCGCGACCATCCGCCCAGCAGCCCCCGTAGCCGTCGGGATAGGCGACCGCGAATCCCCAGGTGTCCGCCTGCTGGTCGAAAGTGGTCCAGTCGCGCATAATCCATCCGCCGGCGTCCGGATGGTTGCCGTGCAGGACAAGCACCAGCGGGATCTCGGCGTCGGCGCTCCGAGGCAGGCGCATCGTAAAACCGCGCGCCCGCCCGCCCACCGTCAGCTCAGCCGCAACCAGATCACGACCGCCCACCATGCCAGCCCTCTCCGCTGCCACGCCGCCTGCCCGCCGGGGAGCTGATACGCCGCCTGCTCGCCGGAGATCAGCACTCGCGCTGGCTCCTGCCCTGTCCTAGATTCCGCCCTGTCCTCGAAGGAGTATGGCTCACTTCCGCCTGCGCCACGAATAGTGGCGAATCGACTGTCGACGTGTCCCGTGCGCGACGACCGTGCTTGACCGGCCGCGTCGCTAAACTCGCCGCCATGCCGCTCCCGTCCGAAGCTGGCCGCGCGCTCGCGCCCGTTGGCCGGCTTCGCGCTGCCATCAATCTGGGCAACCCGATCCTCGCGCATCGCGATGCGGTCACCGGCCAGGCTGGCGGTGTCTCGGTCGATCTGGCCCGGGCGCTGGCTGGCGAGCTGAATGCAGCGGTCGAGCTGATCTTGTTCGAGAAGGCTGCGCTGTCGGTGGACGCCGTCCGGGGCGAGCAGGCCGACGTTGGCTTCTTCGCCGTCGACCCGGCGCGCAGCGAGGGCCTGCGTTTCACCGCTCCGTACCTGCTGATCGAGGGCAGTTATCTGGTCCCCCGCGGTTCCGCACTGCCCGACAACGCCGCGGTGGACCGGGCCGGGACCCGGGTGGCGGTGGGCCGGGGCAGCGCCTATGACCTGTTCCTGTCGCGCGAGCTTCAGGCCGCGCAGGTCGAGCGCGTGGCCAATGCGCGCGCCGTGCTGCAGGCCCTGAAGGCCGGCCAGGTGGAGGTGGCCGCCGGCATCCGCCAGTTGCTGGCTGGCTGGGCCAGCCAGGATCCGTCGCTGCGCCTGCTGCCCGGCCGCTTCATGGTGATCGAGCAGGCCATGGGCCTGCCGGCCGGGCGCGGCGACGCGGCGGCGCAGGCGCTGGCCGGGTTCGTCGAGCGCATGAAGTCCAGCGGCTTCGTGGCTGAGGCCCTGGCCAGGCACGGCATCGAGGGCGCCTCGGTGGCACCGCCCGGCTGACGGGCCGCCGGTCGCAGACCGGCGGATACCTGGAGCCGGGAACAGGCCGTCGGTGCAGGCCCGGTCAGGGCGGGCCGCCGGCGGCGGCTGTGCCCGACGTGCCGCCGTCCGCGGCTGATGGTGACGAAGGCGGCGTGAGCGACGGGAAGTCTGCGCGTCGCTCAGCGCGCCCGGGCCCGGTGCCGGGCGGCCTGGCCGACGCCCGGGCGCCCCCGGGGCGCTTGATCGCCTCGGGCGGCGCGGCGAAGACGAGGGTCAGCACCAGCCCGGCAACCGCCGATCCCCACCAGATCCAGGGCCCCCGCCAGGAGTTCTGCGAGACGAACGTGAGCACCGAAGTCACGACCGCGGTGGGGATGAGATGTGACCACGTAACCGACGCGGTGATCAGGGCGACCGCCAGCACCGGCCACACGTAGTAAGCGACCATGACCGGTTCGAACAGGCACCGGAGCGCCAGCGCCGCCGCCACCCACCACAGCAGCTCCTGGAGTGCCGCTGAGCTCCAGGCGGCCATCAGATCGCGCTGCCGCAGGCGCCACCGGCGCCCCACGATGACCGCTCCCCCGCAGGCCAGCAAGATCGTCAGTGCCCGGGCGGGCCCGCTGGCCACCGCCCCGTCGCTCAGGTGGGGGGCGAGCGACGTCCACGGAGTGGTGTGATCAAGGGCCGGCCAGTTGGGCTGGCTGGTCACCGCCTTGACGGTGGCTGGCCAGTTTGCCGCGGCGGCCGCCCCCAGCAGCAGCGCGCCCGGAGCGGCGGCCCGGGCCAGGAAGCCGGGCAGCCGTCGCGGCTCGATGACCGCCACGATGACCGGCAGTGCGAGCAAGACCAGCGGCTGAACGGCGATCGCCGCACCGATGAGCCAGCCAGACCGCCCGGCCCTGGAATCGGACAGCGCCAGGATGCCGAACAGCAGCAGTCCCACCGCCACCGCGTCCTCGGGATGGCCCCAGTGCACCGAGACGCTCCACAGGGCGACTGCCTCCGCCGCGGCGAGCACGGCCCGTCTCGACCTCGCCACGCCCAGCCGCTCGGCGATCGAGTCGGCGGCAAATAGCGCCACCGCACTCAGGGCGACCGCATAGGGCCCGGCCAGCAGCCATGCGCCCGGATGCGGGTTGTGCGCGCCTGGCATCGCGAGCCCGAGTCCGGCTCCGTCGATGACGGCCACGACCGGAACCAGGATCAGGGCGGCGCCGGGAAAAGAGATCAAGCTGGTGGGCGGCGTATACAGGCCGCTCAGGTCCAGCTGCGCAAGACGCTGGGCTGCGGCCATCGTTCGCCACAGGTCGTGCGGCAGCTGCCAGGCCGAGTTTCCGACCAGCGCGGGCCCCCACCAGGTCGAAGTAGCCATCCCGATGACGATGAGAATGACCGTGGCGAGCAGCGGAAACGACCTTCTGATCAGCCACGGCATGGGCGCGAATCCGGTCCTAACATCGAGCGAGATAGGACACCTTTCCCGCCGGAGTCTAGCCGCCCGCGGGCTGCTCCGCTTCGCCACCAGCCGCCTGGCCAGGCGGGATTCGATACTCTGAGCACCATGCTGAAGCAGGCTGCGTCGCTGGCCCATCTGGATTTCGCTCCACAGCACCGGCAGCCACTTGCCTGGCGTGTCCTGCTCGCCACCATCGCGTCGATCGCCTGCTCGCTGGCCGCCGACGCGATCCTGGTCGCCATCGGGGAAGCCATCTTCCCTGGCACCAAGGGATACCCGCACTTCCAGTTCTCCGACTACGGCAAGCTGACCGTGATCGGCGTGCTCATCGCCAGCCTGGCCTGGCCGGTGGTCACCCGGGTGACCTCGCAGCCCCGCTGGCTGTTCCTGCGCCTGGCCATTCTGGTCACGCTTTTCCTCTGGCTGCCTGACCTCTACATCCTCTACCGCGGCCAGGCGGCCACCGCTGTCGCCGTGCTGATGGTCATGCACCTGGCCATCGCCCTGGTGACGTACAACCTGCTCGTGCACGTCGCCCCGGTGCGACCCGCCGTCAGCCACGCGCCGCGCAGGCACGCCGCGCCGCCGCCGCGCCCAAAATCGCCTTCTCGGCGTAAAGTCACATAGATCGGTACCGAAACCCAAGTTCCTGCCCGAGTTCGGGCAAGAACTTGGCACTCGCCGTGGCAAAGCAGCAGTATTGGCCGGGTGCTTGACCGTGAGCTCGTTGACCAGCTGTCCGCCTCGGCGGGCCTGACGCCCGCGGAAGCTACCCGGGTCGTGGCCGACGTCCTGGCCTGGTACCGCGAGCCGGTTGAGGATTACGTGCGGCGCCGGCACGCCTATTACCAGGTCTACGGGAAGCACAACGCGGAGATCTTCGCGCTGATCGCCGCCGAGCTGGCCGATCGCGTGGTCGCCGCGCCGCAGCTTTCGCCGCGTCAGCTGCGGCGCATTGTGTACGGCTGAGAACTCGAGGAGCAGGTATGTGCGGAATCGTCGGCTACACCGGAACCCAGAACGCCGTCCCCGTTCTGCTTGAGGGCCTGTCCCGGCTGGAATACCGCGGTTACGACTCGGCCGGGATCGCGATCCTCGGCGCGAAGGGCATCCAGGTCTTCCGGAAGGTAGGCCGGGTCCGTGACCTGGAGATGTCGCTTCCCAAGCGGCTTACCGGCAAGGTGGGCATCGGGCATACCAGGTGGGCCACCCACGGCCCCGCGACCGAAGCCAACGCGCACCCGCAGACCAGCGAGGACGGCCGGATCAGCGTCGTCCACAACGGCATCATCGACAACGCGGCCGGCCTGCGCAAGCGGCTGGCGGATCAGGGGGTGACGTTCAGCTCGGAGACCGATACCGAGGTCATCGCCCACCTGGTGGCCCGCTCCGCGGCCGGCACCCTGGAAGGGGCGGTGCTCGACGCGCTGTCCAAGATCAACGGGACCTACGCCATCGCCGTGATCGACGAGCGGCACCCGGACCGGATCGTCGCCGCCCGCAACGGCTCCCCGCTGATTCTCGGCGTCGGTGATCACGAGATGTTCGTGGCCAGCGATCTCGGGGCGCTGGTGCGGCACACCACGTCGGTGGTCCACCTCGACGACGGCGAGCTGGCCACCGTGACCGCGGCCGGGTTCCGCACCTTCAGCAAGGACGAGGAGAACACGGCCAAGGCTCCGACCAGCATCGATCTGGACGTGACGGACGTCGAGCTCGCCGAGCACGAGCACTACATGCACAAGGAGATGCTCGAGCAGCCGTCGACCGTCGAGCGGATGCTGCGCGGCCGCCTGGATGACCGGTTCGGCACCGCCCGCCTCGACGGCCTCAATCTGGGGCCGCGCGAGCTCCGCGCGTTCCGGCGGGTGAAGATCCTCGGCTGCGGATCCGCCTACTACGTGGGACAGATCGGCGCCGCCATGATCGAGGAGCTGGCCCGTATCCCCGCCGACGCCGAGCCCGCCTCGGAGTTCAGGTACCGGAATCCGATCATCGAGCCCGACACCCTGTACGTCGCGGTCAGCCAGTCCGGCGAGACCGCCGATACCGCGTTCGCGGTACAGGAGGTCAAGCGCAAGGGCGGTCAGGTCATCGGGCTGGTCAACGTGGTGGGCTCCACCATCGCACGGGAAACCGACGGCGGCGTCTACCTGCACGCCGGCGCGGAGGTCGCGGTGGCATCGACCAAGGCGCTCACCCACATGGCCATCGGGTTCGCGATGCTCGCCCTGGCCCTCGGCCGGGTCCGCGACCTGTCGATCACCGACGGCCAGCGGATCATCGCGGGACTCAGGAAGCTGCCCGGCCAGATCCAGGAGATCATCAGCGCCGAGCCGCAGATCGCCGACGTCGCCAAGGGCCTGGCGGGCTCGGAGAGCCTGTTCTTCATCGGCCGCGTCCGCGGCTTTCCGGTAGCGCGCGAGGGGGCGCAGAAATTCAAGGAGGTCTCCTACCGGCACGCCGAGGCCTACCAGGCCAGCGAGCTCAAGCACGGGCCGCTGGCGCTGATCAACGAGCACATGCCGACCGTGGCCATCCTGCCGGATGACGAGCTGACCGACCGCAACCTGGCCGCCATTCAGCAGATCATCGCCCGCAATGGCACGGTCGTCGTCATCACCAATCCCGGCGTCGACACCGGAGATCTTGACGTCTCCGGAATCGTCGTCCCGAAGAACGAGCGCGAACTCGATCCGATCCTGCTCGTCATCCCGCTCCAGCTGCTGGCCTATCACGCTGCCCTGGCGCTCGGGCACGACATCGACAAGCCGCGCAACCTCGCCAAGTCGGTCACCGTTGAGTAACGCGCAGCTGGGGCGGTGGCTGGCCCGCGATGCCGACCGCCGCCGTTTCCCCCCGCACGGCCAGGGATTCTAACGGCTTATGCTGCTGAATCATGACCGCCTCGCTCAGTGACGCGGCGCGCAAGATCATCGATGCGCCGAATCCAGCTGTCCTGGCCACGATCAATCCCGACGGGAGCCCCCAGACTTCGGTCGTCTGGGTGCGGCGGGATGGAAACGACCTGCTCGTCTCCTCGGCCGCTGGCCGCCGCAAGGACAAGAACCTGGCCCGTGATCCCAGGGTCAGCCTGACCGTCTACGACCAGGCCGACCCGCTCCAGTACGTCGAGGTGCGCGGGCTGGCCAGCATCAGCCAGGACGAAGGCCGCCAGCTGGCCGTCTCGCTGGCCGAGGAGTACGAAGGGCCGGGCGCCGGCCAGGAGTACCTGGACCTGCCCCTGGAGGTCATCCGGATCGTCATCCGGATAACGCCGCAGCGGATCCTGGGCAGCGCCGCACGGTAGCCGCGGCCGAGGGCCTGCCCGCGAAGCTGAGGAGAAGCGTTCTCATCGGACTGGCCACGCTAGCCGATGGTCCGGCTCCGGCCGCGGAACTCCGCCACGACCTGATCGCCGCGCCGGACGGTGACGTCGTAGATGCCGCTGCGGCCGTAGCTGACCCGCTCCGCGGCGGTGGCGATCAGCACGTCACCTGCTCGCGCCGGGGCCACGAAGGTGATGTCCGCCCCGGCGGCTACCGTAACCGGCCCGCTGCTGTTGCAGGCACAGGCGAACGCCGTATCGGCGAGCAAGAATACGTAACCGCCGTGCGCGATCGCATGCCCGTTCACCATGGCCTTGCTGATCGGCATCCGGACCGTCGCGGCGCCGTCACCAGCCTCAAGAAGCTCCATGCCGAGATTCCTGGAGGCGAGATCGGCCCCGAACATGACCGCTGCCTGGCCGTCGGGCGGCGGGGCCTGAGCAGGCATCTGATTTCCCTCTTCCTGGGCGGTGAGTCCCTGCCGGTCGAGGATACGGCCGGCCGAGGCTACGGCGGGCCAGTGCCGGCCCCAGCTTCTGCCCCAGCTGGCTGCCGTGGCCGAGTTACACCGGTGTAAGCCGCCTGTGCGGGCCTGACCGGCCGTCCTGGAGCCGGGTCCGAGGTCACCGCTACGGTGTCGGTCGTGATTTCTTATCGCCAGCCAGGCACCGTGCTGACCGACCTGACCTTCACCGTCCCGCTCGATCATGCCGACCCGGGCGGCCAGCAGGTCGAGCTGTTCGCCCGGGCCGTCGAGGCGGCCGGCCCGGGCGGCACCGACCTGCCGTGGCTGCTCTACCTGCAGGGCGGCCCCGGCTTCGGCGGGCCGCGGCCGATCGGCCGGGACACCTGGCTGGACCGCGCGCTGCAGGATTATCGGGTGCTGCTCCTTGATCAGCGCGGTACCGGCCGCTCCTCCCCTGCCAACCGGCACACGCTCGCAGAGCTCGGCAGCGCTCAGGCCCAGGCGGACTACCTGGCGCATTTCCGGGCCGACTCCATCGTGGCCGACGCCGAACTGGTCCGCCGCCAGCTCACCGGCGGCCAGCCGTGGAGCGTGCTTGGCCAGAGCTTCGGCGGCTTCTGCACGGTCACGTACCTGTCGCAGGCACCGGAGGGAATCAGCGAGGCGTTCATCACCGGCGGGCTGCCCGGCCTGCGGACCACCGCCGACGAGCTGTACCGGGCGACGTACCCCCTGGTGGCGGCCAAGAACCAGGCGCACTACGAGCGTTACCCGGCAGACGTCCAGCGAGCGAAACTCATCGCCAGGCGGCTCGCGGCGAGCCCGGCGGTGCTGCCGGACGGGGGGCTGCTGACCGTGGCGGGGTTCCAGTCGCTCGGCCGGATGCTCGGCTCGAGCCGAGGCAGCCACTGGCTCCACTACCTGCTGGAGGATCCGTTCGCGGGCCCGGAGCTGTCCGATGACTTCCTGTATCAGGCGCAGTCCCAGCTCACCTTCTCCCCCGCGCCGCTGTATGCCCTGATACACGAGGCGGGCTACGCCCAGGGCACCGCGACCCGCTGGGCTGCGCAGCGGACCAGGGCCGAGTTCCCTGAGTTCGACGCCGCCGCCGCTGTCGACGGCGACGATCCGCTGCTGTTCACCGGCGAAATGATCTACCCATGGATGCTGGCGAACGATCCGGTGCTCGCGCCGCTGGCCGACGCGGCTGAGCTGCTCGCGCAGCGCGACGGGTGGCCGGACTTGTACGACCCGGCCCGGCTGCGGGCCAGCCAGGTGCCCGCCGCGGCAGTGGTCTACTTCAATGATATGTACGTGCCACTGGAGTTCTCGCAGCAGACGGCTCAGGCGATCGCGGCGCTGACACCCTGGGTGACCAGCGAATACGAACACGATGGGCTGCGGGTCAGCAACGGCGCCGTGCTCGACCGCCTGATCGCCATGGCCCGCGGCGAGGTCTGAGACAGCGACGTCTGAGACAGCGACGTCTGAGACAGCCTGATCGATCAGCCCGGCAGATGCGGAACCGTGATCAACTCCGCTCACCCCTGCACTGGCAATCGACGTCCTAGCAGGTAGAGGCACTAACCAACACCGAGGGGGAAGTAAATGATGAGATTTATGCGCGCTCGCCGCGGACTTGCCGCCGTTTCCATCGCGGCTACCGTGGCCTCGGCCGGGCTGGCCATCGCCTTACCCGCGGGCGCGGCCACCGGAGCCCGATCGGGCCCGGCCGCCAGCGCCAGCGGTGTCGGAACCGTGGTGATCACCTGCGCCCGGCAGGCCGTAATTCGGCCCAGCCGTTACGTCATCTCCTGCGCGGACGCCAACAACTTCCTCGCCGGACTGAGCTGGAGCGTCTGGGGCTGGCACAAGACCGCGTACGGCCACGGCATGCAGTGGATCAACACCTGCAGGCCAACCTGTGCGGCAGGCCATTTCAGCAAGTCCACGGTCTCGGTCGTGCTCTGGGGCACCAGCGGGCTATCCCGCCATGTGCTGGCCTATCGCTGGCTCACGGTGATCTACCTCCATCACCGGCCGCCGCACACGCCGACCACCGTCACCTACGGGCTGCCGGGCTAGGCTCCGCCGGCGGGGCGGCCCGGCGCTGTACTGGCTGGCGCCGCCCCGCCGACTGTCCGGCCAGGGCGTATGCTGACGCCGTGCCCCGATATGAATACCGCTGCCGGGCCTGCGGCGCCACGTTCGAGCAGACCCGGCCGATGAGCGAGTCGTCCACTCCGTGCAGCTGCCCGCAGGGCCACGACGACACGGTGAAGCTGCTCTCCACGGTCGCCGTCGGCGGCCGGGCCAGCTCCTCGCCGGGCACTCAGGCCGGCGGCGGTGGTGGCTGCTGCGGCGGAGCCTGCGGCTGCCGCTGAGCCGCACCAGCTCCGCTGCAGGTCCGGCCTGCCCCGAACGTTCCAGGTAATCTGCCGCAGCCAAACCGCCGGAGGGCCCGATGCCGCCGCTGGAGCCCGAGACCTGCTACGCGGAGATCGCCGCCAGCACCGCCGCCCTGGCCGGCCTGATCAGCCAGGCTGACCTGGCGCTGCCCGTGCCGGCCTGCCCGGACTGGACCCTGCGCAATCTGGCTACCCACGTCGGCCGGGCTCATCGCTGGGCAGCTGAGATCACCGCCACCAGGTCAGCCGAGTTCATCCCGTTCCGCGCGGTGCCCGACGGGAGGTTTCCCGACGACCGGGCGGCCCAGCCGGACTGGCTGAACGCCGGCGCACAGCGCGTGATCTCGGCCGTCAGGGAAGCGGGCAGCGATCCGGTCTGGGCGTTCGGCAGCCTGGCGCCGGCCAGCTTCTGGGGCCGCCGGATGGCACATGAAACCGCCGTGCACCGCGCCGACGCCGAACTCGCGACGGGGCACGAGCCGATGTTCGCGCCTAACCTGGCCGCCGACGCGATCGACGAATGGCTGGGCTTAATGTCCGGGCCGGTCAGCGGCCGCCCCGACCCGCGCCTCGAGGCGCTGCCCGACGGGCGCGCCCTGCACGTGCACGCCACCGACAGCGAGCTGACCGGGACCGGTGAGTGGCTGGTGCGGCACGAGCACTCAGCGGTCCAGGTCGACCGCGGTCACGCCCGGGCCGACGTCGCCATCCGCGGCCCGGCCGGGCGGCTGCTGCTGGTGCTCACCAGGCGGGTGCCGCCCGACGATCCCGCCGTCCAGGTGTCCGGCGACCCCGCCCTGCTGTCCCGCTGGCTGGAGTACACCCCGTTCTGATCCAGCCAGCCCCGCCAGCCGCCGTGGCCCGCGCGGGCACCAGGTGCGCACCGGCGGCCGCTAGAGCCAGCTCACCCGCGCACTCGCCGCCGGGCCGCCCGCTGGTGCCGCCGCGAGCTCGCCGGCCTGCACCCGGCCGAGCAGGGTCCGGACCGCCGCCGTGATCTCGGGTAGGCAGCGCCGGAGTTCGCTAGCGTCCGCTGCCGTGGTGCGGTCCGTGGCCAGGCCCGCTCGCTGGACGAGGCCCTCCAGGTCACCGAGCTGCTCGCCGACCCACCGGACCGGATCGGCCGACAGCTGCGGGTCAAAGACCCGGCGGCCAGGTTCCCAGCCGCGGAAGACCGGATGGTGGTGAGCCCGGTCCAGGGTGCCTGGCGGCCCGCTGGCATCCTCGAGCAGATCCGCTCGCCAGACCGGCTGGCCCACCTCGATGGGTCTGGCCGAATAGATCGACCCCTTGAGGTCGCCCGCCGCAATGGACCTGACCTCCAGGCGCACGCCCCGTTCCGCTCCCTCCTGCCCGGGCAGCGGATCCGGATCAATGATGTAGAGGTCGCTCACCAGCACACCGAACCGCTCGAATCCGAACACGTACAGCACCTCAGGCCTCCTCTGCTCAGCTGACTCTGCCACCATGTTCGCTGGCCGCGGCAGGCTCCGCCACTTCGGGCCCCGCGCCCGCTCCTCGCGGGAGCGCTGTGATTCCAGGTGCCTGCGGGGCGTTCCGCGCGCGCCTGCCTGGACCAGGACCGGCGGACCGCACGCCGTGACCACCGCCGCTCGCAACGGCGAACCTGAGCCTGCCGGCCAGCGGCCCGAGGAGGCGACGCGCCCGGCTCGCTGCTAGAGTGGAATACTCAGAATTCGTACCTTATTGCTCAGTCAATAGCATTCTGGAATTTATTCCATTGCCTTTAGCGGCGGGGTTACCCATTGCAGAACGCCTTCCGGGAGTTCGCGCTCGACGGCGCCGGCTCGCCAGCGCCTGATGGCGCCCTGCCGGCGCCAGGCTCAGCGTTCAGGTGGGCGGCGGCCAGCAGGCCCCGGACGCTGCGGCGGGTCTGGCTCGACACCTTCGACTGGCGGCTCTACCGGGCCGGGCTGACCCTTGAGCAGGTCAGCTGCCGGGGGCGGACCGACCTCACGCTCACCGGCCGGGACGGCACGGTCATCGCGGCCGAGCATGTCGGACCTGGACTGCCTGGTGAGTCGGCCGCACCGCGGAAATCCGCCGGGCTGCCGAAGTGGCCGGGCAAGCTCGACTCGCTGCCGCCTGGACCGCTGCGGGAGCGCCTCGGACCGGTGGTCGGGGTCCGGGCCCTGGCCCCGGTCGCCAAGGCGGTCAGCGTCATCCGCGAGCGCCCGGCGCTGAACTCCGATGACAAGACGGTGGCCAGGGTCACCGTGGACCGGATGTCCGTCAGCTATCCTGCCCGGGCCACGCCCCCGGCCCGGCTCGCCGTGACCGCGCTGCGCGGCTATCAGCCGCAGGCGGTTCGCCTGGCCGACGTACTGGCCGCCGCTCCTGGCGTGGCGGACACCACCCAGTCAGCGCTGGAAGCGGCACTGGCATCGGCCGGCCGGCGGCCAGGTGACTACTCGGGCAAGATCAACGTAGAGCTGACCCCCGCGATGCCGGCCGCTGTCGCGCTGGCCACCGTCCTGACCGCGCTGCTGGACACGCTGGAGGCCAACGTCCAGGGCACGGTGCACGACCTGGACATCGAATTCCTGCACGACCTGCGGATCGCGGTGCGCCGCACCAGGTCCGCGCTCAAGCTGGTCGGCAGCGTCCTGCCGGCCGGCCTGGCCAGCAAGTACCGGCCCGAATTCAAATGGCTCGGTGACCTGACCACCCCGACCAGGGACTACGACGTATACCTGTTCGACTTCCCGGGCATGGCCGAGAGCCTGGTGGCGGCCAAGCCCGCGGAACTTCAGCCGTTCCACGACTATCTTGCGCGTAAGCGCGCGGCGGCACAGCGGCAGCTGGCCCGTGGTCTTCGTTCGGCACGGTTTTCCCGGCTCACCGTCGGCTGGCGGGAAGCCCTGGCCGCGACGGTACCCGGCAGGCGGCGTCCCACGGCCGCCGCCATCGCCGCCGCCAAGATCACCCGCGCGCACCAGCGGGTGCTCGCCCAGGGCGCCGCGATCACCGCGATCTCTCCCCCGGACAGCTTGCACGACCTGCGCAAACGCTGTAAGGAGCTGCGCTATCTGCTGGAGATCTTCGGTTCGCTCTATGATCCCGGTGAGCAATGGCAGGCGGTGCGGGAGCTGAAGGGCCTGCAGGACTGCCTCGGCGAATTCCAGGACACTCAGGTGCAGTACGAAAAGATCCGGGCCTACGCGGCCGAGATGATGGCCGAGCGGATGGCTCCCGCGACGACGCTGCTCGCGATGGGCGAGATCGCCGCTGGGCTGATTGTCAGGCAGCGGCGGGCCCGCAGCGAGTTCGGCGGCAGGTTCAGCGACTTTGCCAGCCCGCTCAGCCAGAGCCGGATCCGGGCCCTCACCGAGAGGGCCGGAAAGTGAAGATCTTTGCCTCGTACAACATCAAAGGCGGGGTCGGCAAGACCGCGACCGCCGTCAACCTCGCTTACCTGGCGGCGCGTGCGGGCTACCGGGTCCTGCTCTGGGATCTCGACCCGCAGGCGGCGGCCAGCTTCCTGTTCCGGATCCGGCCGCGGGTCAAGGGCGGCGGCAAGGCGCTGATCGAGGGCACCCGGTCGATCGGCGACGCGATCAAGGCCACCGACTTCGACAACCTGGATCTGCTTCCTGCCGACTTCACCTACCGGAACCTGGACCTCATCCTCGACAACGCCAAGAAGCCGACGCGCAAACTGCGCCGGCTGCTGACGCCGCTGCGCGCCGAATACGACATCATCTTCCTCGACTGCCCGCCCAGCATCTCGCTGCTGTCCGAGAGCGTCCTGCAAGCCGCTGACGTGCTGCTGGTCCCGCTGATCCCGACCACGCTGTCGGTCCGGACGCTCGATCAGCTCACCGAGTTCATCTCAGGCTTCGACGGGCAGAAGCCACGGGTCCTGGCGTTCTTCTCCATGATTGACCGCAGGAAGCGGCTGCATCTGGACATAGCCGAGCAGCTTCCCGCGCAGCGGCCCGACTTCGCGGCGACCGCCATCCCGGCGCTCTCGGTGATCGAGCAGATGTCGGTGCACCGCGCTCCGGTGACCGTGTTCGCGCCGCGCAGCGTCGCCGCCCGCAGTTACGCCGCGCTCTGGGCCGAGGTCAGAGCGCGCGGCGCCCTGCCGGCACCCCGCGGCCGGTCCGTCAGCTGAGGCCGAAAATGAACCCGATTATCGCCGCGCTGACCTCGTCAGGCCGCTCCTGCTGAGTCCAGTGCCCGCAGCCGGGCAGCACCACGGGCTCGGCGAGCAGCGGTGCGAAGTCGCGCAGCTTCGGAAGCATCTGCAGCGCGCCAGGGAACCTGATCACCAGGTCACGATCGCCGACTAGATACAGAGCGGGGACCGTAACCGGCGCGTGGTGCCAGGCCGCCGTGAGTTCCCAGTTGCGGTCCAGGTTGCGGTACCAGTTCAGCGGGCCGGTGAAGCCCGCGGCGGCGTAGTCCGCCGCGTAGGTCTCGAGGTCAGCGCTGGTCAGCCAGGGCGGCAGGACCTGCGGGTCGACGCAGGTGTCCAGAAAGCCGCCGCCGGGCGGGACGACGGGCAGCCCGGGCGGCGCGTCGCCGGAGGCGCTGTAGAGCACCTTGCGCAAGGTGAGCAGCGGGTCCCGGCCGAGCTCGGCGTCGGCGACGCCCGGCTGCTGGAAGTAGACCATGTAGAAGCCGTCGCCGATCCGCTCCCGTAGCGCGGCGACCGGGGCCCTGCTCCCCCGCGGCCGGTACATCGCGCTCAGCCCGATCACGCCGCGGACCCGGTCGGGCCGCAGCAGCGCCGTGTGCCAGGCGACCGGAGCGCCCCAGTCGTGGCCGGCCACCACCGCGCTCGGCGCGCCGAGCGCGTCCATGAGCGCGATCACGTCGCCGGTCAGATGCAGGATCGTGTACTGATCGGCCCGCTCGGGCGCCTCGGTCCTGCAGTACCCGCGCTGATCCGGCGCGACCGCGTGGAAGCCCGCCGCGGCCAGCGCGGTCAGCTGGTGCCGCCACGAGTACCAGCTCTCCGGGAAGCCATGTAGCAGCAGCACCAGCGGCCCAGTGCCTGCCTCGGCGATGTGCATCCGCAGCCCGCGGGCGTCGATGTCGCGATGGGTGATTCCGGTACTGCCCGGCGACTCCATAGCGGGACAATATCGCGGCCCGCGCCCGGGCGGCCGGGGCAGCCGGCTGGCGATCACGGACAAAGCTACCGCCCAACAGGTCTTTGTGACCGATTGCAAGTACATAAGGTGCCAGGACAGGCCATGCTGTACTGAGGAATATTGTCTGCGTGAGGGGGGCTTGTGAGCCGCAGGCTGCTTCGGCTGGAGATTCCGGTCTTCCCGGAGCGAAAGACGTTCCGGGTACACGATCCGGCCGCTGATCCGGACGCCCCCGGCGGCCCGTTGCCGCCCGCTGACGCGCTCATCAGCGCCAGCCGCGATCAGATGCTGGTCGCCTGCGCCCAGGAGCATGTGGGCGTGCAGCTCACCATCGAGGAATGGGAGGACGCCCCCGCCGCGTTCAGCGAAGGCTACGAGGACGAGGCGAAGTGCGTGCTCTACCTGCGCGGCCACCTGAGCGTGGCCGACATGGGCACAACCGGGCGGGCGCTACGCAGCGTGCGCCTGGTCGGCGGCGTCGGCGACTATGGCGTCCGGGTCTACACCCGCAACCGCACCGAGGCAGTCCGCCGCTATGCAGACCTGTTCAAGCTCGACGCCGACCCGCTCGGCGATGAGTTCCAGCAGGCCCGGAGGCGGCTCGAAGGGCTGGAGCAGTACCTCATCCAGCTCTGGCGGGAATCCTGAGCCGACGGCACGCCTAACGCCAGCTCCTGGCCGCTGCTGGTCCTGCCACCGCTGGTCTGGCCGCCGCTGGTCCGGCCACCGCAGCCCAGCTGCCTAGGACGCGTTGCCTGCCGGCACGGACGCCTTGCCTGCCGGCACGGACGCCTTGCCTGCCGGCACGGACGCCTTGCCTGCCGACCCGGACGCCTTGCCCAGCTGCAGGTCAGCGTGGCCGTCGCCGCTCGCTGGGGTCAGCTGCCTCGTCACGCGATGCGGTGTGGTCGAGCGCGCATGCGACTGCCGGTCGGTGCTCATCCGGAACGGGCCGAGGGCGTACACCAGCATCGAGACGCCCGCGATCACCACCACCGAGATCAGGGCCAGGACGAGCCGGACCCGGGGCGACCTGAGCACGGCGGCCAGGCCGGGATGGCCGAACGAAGTCAGCCGCGAGGCCAGCAGCGGATCGTCATCTGCAAGCTTGCGCTCCATCTCGTCGAGCATGCGCTGCTCGTCCATGGAAAGCGCCATGACGCACCTCCGGGCCGCCTCACGCCGTCACCGCCGAGCGTATCGGTGGCGGACTGACTCTAACTATCCCCCGCAGCGGGATTTTTTACCCGTGCTTTGCGGCCTGGTTGTGCACTTTGGCCCGGGCAAGATGCCGCCCGGCCGCCCCGGCGCCGTGGCTGTCGAATATGTATTTGATTTCATCGAACTGACATTCTAGGCTGCCGGTATGCGATGGGATACGCTGCGGATCCAGCAGGGTGACGCGGCCAGCCGCCAGGCCGACGATCCGCCGGCACTGTTCAGCCCGCCAGCACTGTCCGGCCCGCCAGCACTGTCCGGCCCGCCAGCACTGTCCGGCCCGCCAGCACTGTCCGGCCCGCCAGCACTGTCCGCCCCGCCAGCACTGTCCGCCCCGCCAGCACTGTCCGGCACCGGCGCGGTCACCAGGACCTTTCAGACGCCTGGTTTCCGCGGCATTACCTTCTACGAGATCCAGGCCCGGTCAATCATCAACCGGGTACCCCCGGCGTCCAGGATGGCGTTCCGGTGGACGATCAACCCGTACCGGGGCTGCAGCCACGGCTGTGTCTACTGCTTCGCCCGGCATACCCATACCTATCTGGACCTGGACGCAGGTCTCGATTTCAACTCCAAGATCATCGTGAAAGTGAACGCGGCGGAGCTGGCCAGGCGTGAGCTCGCCAGCCCGCGCTGGACCGGCGAGCACGTCGCCATGGGCACGAACGTGGACTGTTACCAGCGGGCCGAGGGCCGCTACCGGATCATGCCCGGCATCATCGGCGCTCTGCGGGACGCGGCCAACCCGTTCTCCATCCTCACCAAGGGCACCTTGATCCTGCGGGATATCGATCTGCTTGCGGACGCGGCACAGGTCACCGAGGTGGGGCTCAACGTGTCGGTGGGCTTTGTCGACAGGGAGCTTTCCCGCTGTGTCGAGCCAGGCACCCCGAGCCCGCAGCGGCGGCTTGGCGTCTGTGCCGCGCTCACCGCCCGGGGGCTGCGCTGCGGGGTGCTCATGGGCCCGGTGCTGCCGTTCCTGTCTGACTCACCGGCGCAGCTCAAGGCCACGGTGACGCAGATCGCCCAGGCCGGGGCCAGCCATGTCAGCCCGATCGTGCTGCACCTGCGGCCCGGAGCCAGGGAGTGGTACCTGGCCTGGCTCCGCGAGCACCACCCGGGCCTGGTCGGCTCCTACCGTTCGCTGTACAGCTCGGGCGCGTATGCGCCCCGGGCCTATCAGCAGCAGATAGCCGATCAGGTCCGGGAGCTGGCGGCCGCCGCCGGCGTCGGCCGGGCCAGCCCGGCGCAGGCCAGGAGGGTCAGGCGCCGACACCAGGCCGGCACCATGGCGCCGGGTCCTGGCCAGCGCTCACAACTCGGCCCGGCCAGCCCGCACGACTCGGGCCCGGATGGCTCAAGGCTAGGCTCAGCGAGCCGGCCGGCCGCCGTTCAGCTCGCGCTGCTGTGAGCCGACGCCGTTCAGCTCGCGCTGCCGTGAGCGGGCGCCGTTCAGTTCGCGCTGCTGTGAGCGGTGGACAGCACCGGCAGTCCTGCTGCCTGCCAGGCCCGGAAGCCGCCCGCCAGATCGGTGGCGGCACTGAGGCCGAGATCCTGCAGGGCCGCGGCCGCCAGGCTGGAGGTGTAGCCCTCTGAGCACACCACGATGACCCGCAAGTCATAGCTGGCCTGCGGCAGCTTGGCGTCCGAGGCGGGATCAAGCCGCCATTCGAGGACATTGCGCTCGATCGGCATGGCGCCTGGGATCTCGCCCTCCGCGGCCCGCTGAGCCGCGGGGCGGATGTCGACCAAGAGTGCCCCGTCCCGGGCCGCTGCCGACGCCTGATGCGGATCCAGCCGCTGCAAGCGACCCCGGGCCTGCGCAAGCATTTCGTCGATGGTCCGGCTGCCCGGCGGCCGTCCCGCCGTCACCAGTCCGGCCCGGCCGTCCTGGTGGCCACCTGGACCAGACCGTCCGCGGTCAGCTCGAACTTGCGCATCGCAGTCAGCGGCGGCGAGTAGGCGTGCACGCTGACTGCGGGCTCAGCCCAGGTGTTCTGGACGTCGTGCACATGCTTCGAGCCAAATGACCGCACGGTGCCCGCGGAGACCGACCTGCTGCGAGCCTGGCTCCGCCCCGCCGGGACGGTGCGCTCGGACAGCCGGCCACGCGCTATCCCGAACGCGCCCACGGCTTCTCCGTGATCATGAAATCCAGTATGCTGCCCCGGCAGCCAGCTCAGCAGCCATATCTCGTAATCATCGGCTAGTTCCAGGCGCTGGTACCAGCGCTGCGGTTCGGTGAACCTGACGAGCTGGCTCCAGCGTGCCTGATCCGCCACGATCTCCCCCACCAGCCGGCCCAGCGATAGCTGGCCCATTGGTAGCTGGCTCCGACGAGGCCGGCTCCGATGACCCTGACTCGGCCCGGTGGCGCGCGCGTCCAGCCTGGTGGGCCGCGGGTGCTGCCCGACTGCGGCCTGATAGCCGATGGTGACCGTCATCCCATAAATCCAATCGACTTAATAGGCAATTTGTTTTAGTCAATTTACCACGCCCGCCTGCGGCCGGGCGGGCAGATGGCCTGGTATGAGCATTGCTCCGATACCGCCCGTATCGTCCGGCCCTGGCCGGCCGGTCCGCGCCGCGCCCCTGCGCCGGAGCGCACCGCAGCCGCACGTAAGGTTGCTGCCGTGGAAGCCCAGCTCGATCACGCAGGCCAGCGCGTGCCGGACCGGCTGGTCGTCCGCACCGTCGAGATAGCCGATCCTGGAGACCTGCTCGCGCGCCTGCCGGGCCAGATGCCGCTCGCCTGGATCCGGCGCCGCGACGGCCTGGTCGGCTGGGGAGAATCCGCCCGCGTGATCATCCCGGCCGGCGAAGACAGGTTCACTGCGGGTGAGAAGTGGCTGCGCGAGCTGTTCGACGGCGCCGCGGTTACCGACGAGCTGGCCGTGCCCGGCTCGGGACCGGTCGCTTTCGGCAGCTTCACGTTCGACCCGGCTTCCGACGGCTCGGTGCTCGTGGTGCCCCGCATCGTCGTGGCCCGCCGGGCCGGCCGGGCCTGGCTCACCACCATCAACGACGGCCACGCCGCGCAGCCGAAGCAGCCGCTACGGCCGCCGGTCGGTGTCCGCTGGCACGACGGCAGCCTGAGCGCCATGCAATGGCAGCGCGCGGTGGCGAAGGCGGTCGCCAGGATCAGGACCGGAGATCTGCGCAAGGTGGTGCTGGCCAGGGACCTGTACGCGGCCGCCGCCGAGGACATCGACGCGCGCCTGCTGCTGGTCAGGCTCGCCGCACGGTACCCGGACTGCTACACGTTCTCCTGCGCGGGCCTGGCCGGTGCCACGCCGGAGCTGCTGATCAAGCGCGAGGGTCCTGAGGTGACCTCCCTAGTGCTGGCGGGCACCACGCCGCGCGGCGCCAGCCCGGGCGAGGACGATGCGCTCGGCGCCGCGCTGCTCGCCTCGGCCAAGGACGTGGAGGAGCACGCATATGCCGTCGCGGACGTGCGGGCTTCGCTCGCGCCGCGCTGCGGCGAACTGTCGATAGATCCGCGGCCCTCGCTGCTGCGGCTGGCGAACGTGCAGCACCTGGCGACCCGGGTGCATGGTCAGCTGGTCGTCGGCGCTCCGGCGGATCGGGGCCACCCGGCCGGAGAGCGGACGCCGCCGACCGCCCTGGCTCTCGCCGCGGCCCTGCATCCGACCGCCGCGGTCTGCGGCACTCCGGCCGGCCCGGCCATGGAGCTGATCCGGGAGCTGGAGGGCATGGACCGGGGCCGGTACGCGGGCCCGGTCGGCTGGGTCGATGCGCAGGGGAACGGCGAATGGGGCATCGCGTTGCGCTGCGCTGAGCTCGATGGCGCGCGGGCCCGGCTGTTCGCGGGCTGCGGCATCGTCGCTGACTCAGATCCGGCCGCCGAGCTTGCTGAGGCACAGGTCAAGTTCCGGCCGGTGCAGGACGCGCTGGAGGGCTAGCGGGCCAGCCGGGGCGAGCCGGCTGCGGCCGAGCAGGCGGCCCGAAGCGCGGCCCGAAGCTGCGCTCCGGCCGCGCGATCGGTGCGGACCTCGACCACCCGTACCCCATCGCCGGCCAGCGCACCGGGCAGGTCAGCCGGGCGCTCCAGCCGGGTATACGGCATCCGCGCCGCGCGAGCGAGGCTGCCGAGGTCCGCATCGTGCGGCGTACCGAAAACCCGCTCGAACGGCCCGGCGACGGCAGCCTGCTCCAGGTCGGAGAAGATCCCGCCGCCGTTGTTGTTGACCACCACCAGGCACAGATCAGGCCGCGGCTCGTCCGGCCCGAGCATCAGGCCCGGCGCGTCATGCAGGAACGCGAGATCGCCGAGCAGCGCGGCCGCCGGGCCGCCACCGGCCGCCTGGTGCGCCAGGGCCGCTCCGATCGCCGATGAGATGAGCCCGTCGATGCCGCTCGCGCCGCGGCTGGCCAGCACCCGGAGGTCGGCCCGGGGCCGCATGTGCAGGTCCAGGTCACGCACCGGCAGGCTGGAGGCGGCCCACAACAGCCCGCCCGCGGGCAGCGCGGCGGCCAGGTCGCGGGCCAGCCTCGGCTCGCTGAGGAGCGGGCCTGAATCAAGGATGGCGTCCGCGGCGGCGCGTGCCGCGGCATCCGCGGCCCGCCACGAATCAAGCCACGAAGACCGGCGCGGCTCACCCGGCGCGGCGCGCGCGCGCCATCCTGCCTCGCCGGCCAGCCGGACCGCGGCGGTGACCTCGGTGGCGCTCCGGGCCGGATCAGCCCACCGGCCCGGGCCCTGGGCGAGCACGACGTGCCGGGCCGGAACCGGGCCTGGCGCGCCCTTCAGGAACGCCAGCTGCGGCCGGGACAGGCCAGGACGGCCCGCCGACACGATCAGGTCAGGCCGGTGCGCGGCGGTGAAGGCCGGCGTGGCCAGCAGGTAGCCGTAGGCCGACAGCGCGTTCGGGCCCCGGCGGGCATTCGAGGACGGCTCGGCGAGCACCGGCCAGCCGGCCGTCTCGGCGAGCCCGGCCAGCGGCGCGGGGTCATAGTCCCCGTCCCCGCAGACCAGTACGCCGCGCTCGGCCCAGTCCAGCTCGGTCCAGCCCGGCTCGGTCCGGTCCGGCTCGGTCCGGTCCGGCTCGGTCCAGCCTGGCTCGGTGCGGGATCGCTGGCCGGCCCCGGGGAAGCGCGTCCACGGCCGCCCGCCTGGCCGGCCGTCCAGCGGCTCCGGCCAGTCCCCGGAGCCCGCCCCAGACCAGCCCGGCCCAGACCAGCCCGGCCCAGCCAAGCCCGGCCCAGCCAAGCCCGGCCCAGCCAAGCCCGGCCCAGCCAAGCCCGGCTCAGCCAAGCCCGGCCCGGACGACTCTGGCCCGTCCGCCGAGCCCGCTGCCCACGGCCCGCCGGCGTCAGGGACCAGCGGCTCCCTGAACGCTACGTTCAGATGGACCGGCCCGGGGAGCCCGGCGGCCTGGCCGCCCGCGTGCGCCCAGGCCCGGCAGGCCACCGAACGCCAGTACCCGGCCATCCCCGCCCGGGCCTCGGGGACGCCCGTTTCGCAGAACCAGCGCACCGCTCCCCCGTACAGCTTCAGCTGGTCGATCGTCTGGTTGGCACCGGTGCCCCGCAGTTCGGGCGGCCGGTCGGCGGTGATCACGATCAGCGGCACGCACGCCTCGTCGGCCTCGATGACCGCCGGGTGAAAGTGCGCCGCCGCCGTGCCCGAGGTGCACGCCAGAGCCACCGGGCGGCGGCTCGCCTTGGCCAGCCCGAGCGCCGTGAACGCCGCGCTCCGCTCGTCGATCCGCACGTGCAGGCGGAGCTCTCCGGCGGCGGCCCGATCGTGCAGTGCCAGCGCGAGCGGCGTGCTGCGCGAGCCTGGCGCGAGGACCGCCTCGCGCAGGCCGCACCGGATCAGCTCGTCGGCCAGCACGGTGGCGAACGCGGTGGCCGGGTTCATCCGGGCGGCCCGGGGGCAGGCAGCACGATCCGGCTCGGCCTGGGCCCGGCGAGGAACTCGGCGGCGGCCAGCATCCTGGTGACCCAGGGAGCGGGATCAGATTCCCAGGCGGACATCCGTTCCGGATCCGCGACAGCGGCCCGGACGGGCAGCGTTCCGTGCTCCGCTACCAGGGGCCGGCCGGTCACATCGCCGGCCAGCAGGCTCATCGTGGCCAGGCCGCAGTCATAAGGCAGCTCGGGCAGCGCGGCGGCCAGCGCCACTCCCGCCGCCAGCCCGACCGAAGACTCCACGGCGCTGGAGACGACCACCGGCAGGCCGCAGGCGGCCGCGACCCGCAGCGCGGCCGCGACCCCGCCGAGCGGCGCGGCCTTGAGCACCACGATGTCGGCGGCCCCGGCGACCCGCACAGCCAGCGGGTCGGCGGCCCGGCGGATCGATTCGTCGGCGGCCAGCGGCACGTCGACCCGGGTCCGCAGCTCGGCGAGCTCGGCCAGGCTCGCGCACGGCTGTTCGGCGTATTCCAGCCCGAACGGGGCCAGTGCCCGCAGCATCGCCGTGGCATGCTCGACGTCCCAGCCGCCGTTGGCGTCCACCCGGATCCGCCCGGACGGCCCGAGCGCGTCCCGCACCGCCGCGACCCTGGCGATGTCATCGGCGTCGGCCTGCCCGGCTTCGGCGACCTTGACCTTCGCGGTCCGGCAGCCCCCGGCGGCGACGATCTCCCCGGCCCGCTGCGGCCCGACCGCGGGCACGGTGACGTTGACCCCGACCCGGTCGCGCACCAGCGCCGGCCAGCCGGACGCCGCTGCCTCCAGCGCGCACGCCAGCCACGGGGCGCACTCCCGCGGCCCGTACTCGGCGAACGGCGAGAATTCGCCCCAGCCGGCCGGTCCCTGGATCAGCGCGCCCTCGCGGACCGTGATACCGCGGAACCGCTCCCGCATGCCGATCGCGTAGCCGCGCACGGTGGGCAGCAGTGCCGCCAGCAGCTCCCGCGGGTCGGCGCCGGGCTCGCTCACGGGCGGCGCGGGAACCTGGCGAAGTCCGGCGGGCGCTTGTTGACGTAGGCGTCCCGGCCCTCCTGGGCCTCTTCGCTCATGTAATACAGCAGCGTGGCGTCGCCGGCGAACTGCTGCATCCCGGCGGCACCGTCGGTGACCGCGTTCAGCGCGCCCTTGAGCATCCGCAGCGCGAGCGGCGACTTAGCCAGCAGCTCCCGTGCCCAGGTGACCGTCTCGGTCTCCAGATCCGCCAGCGGGACCACGGTGTTGACCAGGCCCATCTCCAGCGCCTCGGCCGCGCTGTACTGCCGGCACAGGTACCAGATCTCCCTGGCCTTCTTCATGCCCACTGTGGAGGCCAGCAGCCAGGAGCCGTATCCCGCGTCGAAGGAGCCGACCCGGGGGCCGGTCTGGCCGAAGACCGCGTTGTCCGCCGCGATCGTCAGGTCACAGCAGACGTGCAGGACATGGCCACCGCCGATCGCGTACCCGGCCACCATCGCGATCACCGGCTTGGGCGTCCGGCGGATCTGCACTTGCAGGTCGAGCACGTTGAGGCGGCCCACCCCGTGGCTGTCGACATAGCCGTCATCGCCGCGGATCCGCTGGTCACCGCCTGAGCAGAACGCCTTGTCACCGGCGCCGGTCAAGATGATCACGCCGATCGACGGGTCGTCGCGGGCGGCGGTGAACGCATTCGACAGCTCGAACAGCGTCGTCGGCCGGAACGCGTTCCTGACCTCAGGCCGGTTAATGGTGATCTTGGCGATTCCCTCGGCCGTCTCGTAGGCGATATCGGTGTACTCGCCGCCGGTGGCCGGCCCCGATGGCTGCCAGTCGATCACGTCACTCCTCCTGCCGACCGCCTCATCTGCCCGATTAACCTTACGACCGTGACATCCCGGCCTCTGCACGCGGTCCTGCTCCCGCCCGGCGGATCCGGCCTGGCCCTGCTGCCGCGGCTGGCCGCCGCGCTGGACGGCACCGGCCCGGCGATCCTGCCGCTGGACGGCGCCCTGCCGCCCGCCAGGCTCGCCGCCCTGCTCGAGGCGTTCGCGCCCGCGGCCGTGCAGACCACAGATCCGGAACGGGACGTGCCCCGATGGCGGCCCCGCCCGGCTGGCCCCGGCGTGGAGCCGGACATTGCCGTCGTCGTCGCCACCTCGGGTTCCACCGGGCAGCCGAAAGGCACCCAGCTCTCCGCGGCCGCCCTGCTGGCCTCGGCCGGGGCCTCGCTGGCGCGGATCGGCGCCGGTCCCGGCGACAAATGGCTCGCCTGCCTGCCCGCCTTCCACGTGGCCGGCCTCCAGGTGCTGGTCCGCTCCCTGCTGGCCGGCACCGAGCCTGGGCACAGTGAGCGGCTCACTCCTGAGGTGATCGCCGCCAGCCGCTGCGCCTACGTCTCGGTGGTCCCCACCCAGCTGCGCCGCCTGACCGAGGCGGGCGCGGACTTGTCAGCCTTCCGGGCGATCCTGCTCGGCGGCGCGGCTCCGCAGCCCGGGCTGGTGGCCGCGGCTACCGCCGCGGGCGGCCGGGTGATCACTACCTACGGGATGAGCGAGACCTGCGGCGGCTGCGTCTATGACGGGGTCCCGCTGGAGCAGGTCCGGGTCGATATCGGGGCCGGCGGCCGGATCCGGATCGCCGGGCCGGTGCTGTTCTCCGGCTACCGGCTGCGACCTGACCTGACCGCCGCCGCGCTGGACGGAGCCTGGTTCGTCACCTCCGACCTCGGCACCCGCGGCCCGGACGGCCTGGTCGCGGTGCGCGGCCGGGCCGATGATGTGATCAATACCGGCGGCGAGAAGGTGATCGCCGCCGAGGTGACCGCCGCGCTGGGGACCTGCCCGGGTGTCCGGGAAGCCGCCGTGGTGGGGATACCAGACCCGGAATGGGGCGAGCGGGTCACCGCGATCGTGGTGCCCGCCGACCCCGCCAGCCCGCCTGGCCTGGCCCGGATCCGCGCGCACGTGCGGGACCGGCTGGGCGGTCATGCGGCGCCCCGGGAGCTGCGGCTGGTCGCCAGGATCCCATTGCTACCGTCGGGTAAACCTGACCGGGAGGCCCTGCGTACGCTGGAATCCTGACGGGTGCGCCTGAACTTCGCGCAGGGCGTACGGCACCAGCACGGGAACAATTAGCCGCGCCGAGCGTTACAAGATAGTGCCCGCGCTGCACAATACCAACTACTGCGGGCCCCCGGCCACCGACAGCGCCACCCGGGCGCGCTGTCCAGAGCGCACGTCTGATATGCGCCCACGAAGGGAGGTGTCTCATGCCGAGGACAGCGACGGCTACGTCGCGGAGACACCAGGACGAGGCAACCATGACCCACGTGGACGAGCTGATCCAGCGCGGCCGCGGTCAGGGCCATCTTTCGCTCCCTGAGCTTCGCACCGCATTTGAGGCCGCCCGCATTCCGCCTGCGGAGGCGCGGTCCATCCTGCGCGAGCTCACGGAGGCAGGAGTACAGCTCGGTAACGAGCAGCCTGACGCTAGCCAGCCTGGTAACCCACCATCGGCCGCCCCGTCCGTGACGGCGGCCAGTGCCGAGATCGCGGAGGTGATCGAGCTGGACGGCCTGGATGCGGCCGCTGCGGAAGCCTCCGCGCTGACCAGCACCGCAGCCACCGAGCTAGCCGCCGAGGCCGACCTGGACGACCAGACGTCGGTGATGGGCGACTCGGTCCATACCTACCTGAAGTCCATCGGGCGCACCAGCCTGCTCACCGCCGAGCAGGAGGTGGAACTGGCCAAGCGGATCGAGGCCGGGCTGTTCGCCGAGCACAAGCTGGCCAGCGAGACGGGCCTGTCCAAGAGCTACCGCCGCGATCTGCAGGCAGTCGCGGAGGATGGCCGCCGGGCCAAGGCGCACATGCTGGAGGCTAACCTCAGGCTGGTGGTGTCGGTCGCCAAGAAGTACAGCGACCGGGGGCTGTCCCTGCTGGATGTCGTCCAGGAGGGCAACCTCGGCCTGATCAGGGCGGTCGAGAAGTTCGACTACACCAAGGGCTACAAGTTCTCCACCTACGCGATGTGGTGGATCCGGCAGGCGATCCAGCGCGGTTTCGCCGACTCGGCCCGGACGATCAGGCTGCCGGTACACGTGCTGGAGATGCTCAGCAAGCTGAGCCGCGTCGAGCGCGACATGCACCAGCGGCTCGGCCGCGAGCCGACTCCCGAGGAGCTGGCCGTCGAGCTGGACCGCACGCCGGACCAGATCGAGGAACTGCTGCGCACCAGCCGCCAGCCGATCAGCCTGGACTCCACCATCGGCGAGGATGGCGAGACCAGCATCGGGGACCTCATCGAGGACGTCGACGCGCCCGAGGCTTCCGAGCTGGTTGACCGCCAGCTGATGGCTGACCAGCTGCGGCATGCCCTCGACGCGCTGACCCCGCGCGAGGCGACCATCATGGCGATGCGGTTCGGGCTGTACGACGGTAACCCGCACACGCTGGATGAGATCGGCAAGGCCCTGGGCTTGACCAGGGAGCGCATCCGGCAGCTGGAAAAGCAGTCGCTGTCCAAGCTGCGCCACCCCAGCCGCGCCCAGCCGCTGCTTGACTACGCCAGCTGACCGACTGACCGAGCTGATTCCCCGGCTGAGCCGGGCCCGACCTCCCGCCGGGCCCGGCTCGTCCGGTTCTGTGACCGGGCACTTCTGCGACGGCGCCGGCGCGGCCCGCCCGGGCCGGGTAAGGTGCCCGCGTGAGCGTCCAGGTAGAAGTGATCCGCCAGGTGACTGCCGAATTGGTTGATGCGTTCGGCCGCTTGCTGCCGCAGCTGTCCAGCTCAGCGCCGAAGCTGGAGCACAGCGGACTGGAGTCGATCGTGGCCTGCCCGGCGAACACGATGCTGGTCTCCCGCTCCCCCGCTGGCCAGATCACCGGCATGCTGACCCTGGTGATGTTTCCCATTCCGACCGGGATGCGCGCCTGGATAGAGGACGTGGTCGTCGACGAGTCCGCGCGCGGGCAGGGCGCCGGCGTGGCGCTAACCCTGGCGGCGCTGCGGCTGGCCAGGGACGCCGGAGCCAGGACCGTAGATCTCACCTCGCGGCCGTCGCGGGCGGCGGCGGGCCGCCTCTATGAGCGGATCGGTTTCCAGCTGCGCAGCTCACGGCTGTACCGGTTCGACCTCGCCGAGACCGACATCCCGGCCGGATCAGATAGCGCGCCGGGCTGACCCGGCCGGCTGACAGGGCCAGGTTGACAGCGCCGCGACAGCGCCGGCTGACAGCGCCGACTGACAGGGCCGGGCTGACAGGGCCGGGCTGGTCAGCTGCCGAGTTCAGCGACGCCCGCCAGCAGCCGGTCGACGTCGGAGCGGTCGTTGTAGTGCACCAGGCCGGCCCGCACCGCGCTGCCTGAGTCCCTGATGCCCAGCGCGCCGGTCAGCTCCCAGGCATAGTTGTGGCCGCTCCATACGTTGACGCCCCGGCTGGCCAGGTGCTCGGCGACGGCCCGCGGACTGCGACCAGCCACGGTGAAGTACGCGGTCGCGGTGCGCCTGGCGGGCTTCCCGTAGGTCGTAACGTGTTCCATGGCGTCCAGGCCGCCCAGCAGCACGCCGAACAGCCCCAGCTCGTGCTGCTCGGCGAGGGCCATGGCCGTGCGCAGGCGCTGCCGCCGTGGCCGGTCCGGGCCCTCGCCGGCCAGCGAGGCGAGATGCTCAACGGCCGCGGTCACGCCGGCTAGATCGGCAAACGGGAGCGTCCCCTGCTCGAACCGCTCAGGCACCGAGTCAGGTGCGGGCCGCAGCTTGTCCGGCGTGAGGGTGCCCAGCAGGGCCGGCTCGGCGACCACGGCCCCGATGTGCGGCCCCGACCACTTGTAGGCGCTCGTCGCGTAGAAGTCGGCACCGAGTTCCCGCACGTCCACCGGGCCGTGCGGGGTGGCGTGCACGCCGTCGACGTAGCTGAGGGCGCCCGCCGCCCGCGCCATCGCGGTGATCGCGGCCACATCCGGGCGGGTGCCCAGCACATTGCTGGCCGCTGTCACCGCGACGAGCCTGGTCCGGCCGGACAGCAGCACGCCGAACTGGGCCGCGTCCAGTTCACCGGTGGCCGGGTCGACCTCAGCCCAGCGCACCCCCGCGCCCGCCCGGGCGGCGGCCTGCACCCAGGGCCGGACGTTCGCGTCATGATCAAGCCTGGACACGATGACCTCGTCGCCAGGACCCCAGCCGGCCGCCAGGCAGGCCGCGATCCGGTAGGTGAGGGTGGTCATGTTCGGTCCGAGAATGACCCCCTCCGGCTGGCCGCCGGTCAGATCGGCCACCGCAGCCCGGCAGTCGGCCGTGATCACATCGGACCGCTCGCTGGCCGGGAAGGCGCCGCCCGCGTTGCCCAGCCCGGTGCGGTAGGCATCGCCGATGGCGCTGATGACGGAGGCTGGCACCTGAGTCCCCGCCGCTCCGTCCAGATAGGCGTAACCGTCGGCCAGGGCCGGGTAGGCGGCCCGCACCATGCTCACATCGAAGGCCATCAGGATGCTGCTCCCTCCGCGCTGCGGGCGGCCACCGGCGGCCGCCGCTGCCGATGCTAGCCAGCGCCGCCCGGCCCGCCGCGGCTGGCGCTCTGCCTGACCCAGCCCGGCGACCGGCCGGACGCGATCAGCAGCGCAGTCCAGGGATCACCAGCCGGGCCCGCCCCGCCCGCCGGGAGCCACGGCAGCCAGGCCCGCCAGCCGGCCAGCACGGTCTGCGGCGCGGCCGGACGGAACTCAGTGTCCAGCGCCCGGGCCAGATCCCAGGCGTGCAAATGCCACTCCGCGCAGGCCGCGCCCGCCATCGCCGCGACGGTCACGTCGCGTCCCTGATACTGATGGTGCGGAAGCTCCCAGACTGGTGCCAGCCTGCGCGCGTACGACCGGGCCGAGTCGGCGAAGGCAGCGATGTGCTCGGCGGCGGGGACGTCAGGCAGCGCGGCGAGCTCGGCGGCGTTCTGCCTGGCCAGCTTGCGCGCGAGGGTTCCCGGCGGTGACCCGCTCGCCATCAGCCTGGCCAGGCGGCTGACTGGTGCGTCATCCAGGTACTCGTGGTAGTCATCCGCGATGCAGCGCAGGTGACCGGCTATATCGGCGGCCCGCCATTCGGGACATGGCGTCCTGGCCTGCCAGGCCTGCTCGCTGAACTGCTCCGTGAGCTGGCAGATGGCGGCCACGCCGTCGTGGTAGGCGGCTAAGGCGGCCGCCTGCGACCAGGCCGTCATGGGCCGTTCCGTGCACCGGTGCGCTGCATGGTCCCTCCCCCGCCGCCGGCCAGCGACGCCCCCTATCGCATGCCAGCGTGCCAGAGTTGACGGCTACTGCGCCACTATGCGGGGATATCTGGCTAATCGCCACGGACCGGCCCGGTTCGCTGACTGCGGCCAGGCCATCCCGCCCCGGGCGGCGGAAAAGCAGGTGACAGCGCGCGGACCGCGAGGTTAGCGTCGGTGAAATGCCCTCCGAAACCGCCGCGCTGCCGCATGCCGTGACGAGGGATCAGGCTGCCGTGCAGTCCCCGTTCGCGGCGCTGTGGCGCACCAGGACCTACCTGCGCCCGCACGCCTGGCGGCTGGCCCTGATGCTCGCGGCCGCGATCGGGGCGGTCGGCGCGCAGATCACGATCCCGCTGCTGACCAAGGCGATCATCGACGGTCCCATCGCGCACGGCAGCACGCGCGCGCTGTGGCCGCTCAGCCTGGCCGCCGCCGGCCTGGGGGTGACGCAGGCCGCGCTGAGCCTGTACCGGCGGTGGGTGCAGGCCACCGCGGTCACCGGCATGGAGCGGTCCATGCGTGACGACATCTATGCGCACCTGCAGCGGCTGCACAGCTCGTTTCATGACGAGTGGCAGTCCGGCCAGTTACTGTCCAGGGCGACGACGGACCTGTCGGCGATCAGGCGGTTCGCCGGGTTCGGAGTCATCTTCTTCATCACCAACGTGGTGACCTTCATCGTCGTGGTCGCGCTGCTGATCCGGATGAACTGGTGGCTCGGGGTCCTCACCGGCTGCGTGTTCCTGCCCGTCCTGGTGATCTGCGTGCGCTTCGAGCGGCGGTACCGGGTGCTGTCCAGGCGCGCCCAGGACCAGCAGGGCGACCTGGCTACCTACGTCGAGGAGGCGGCGACCGGCATCCGGGTGCTCAAGGCGCTCGGCCGCCGGGACACGGCGGCGGCCAGGCACCGCAGGCAGGCCGCGCTCGCCTACCAGACGCAGGTGGAAAAGGCCAGGCTGCGGGGCACCTTCTGGGCCGGGCTCGACCTGGTACCGAATGCGGTCATCGGCCTCGTCCTGCTGCTCGGCGCGCTGGCCGCGAGCCGGCAGGAGCTGAGCCTGGGCGGCCTGGTCGCGTTCATCACCCTCACCCTGCAGCTCGTGTGGCCGATCGAGGCCATGGGGTACATCCTGGCCTCCGGCCAGGAGGCGGCGACCGCGGCGCAGCGGATCTACGAGATCCTCGACACCGAGCCCGCGATCACCGATCCGGCCGGCTCGCCCGTACCGGCGGCGCGGGCGCCCGTCCTCGTGCCCCCGGTGCGGCGCCCGGCGAGCGGCGCCCGGCTCGTCTTCGACCAGGTCGTGTTCGGCTATCCGGGCGCGCCCGCGCCGGTGCTGCGCGGGGTCAGCCTGGAGATCGAGGCCGGCCAGACTGTCGCCCTGGTCGGCGCGACCGGCGCGGGCAAGACGACCCTGCTGCACCTGGTGCCCAGGCTGGCCGAGCCCTCGGGCGGATCGATCCTGCTGGGCGGCACCGACATTGCCGGGCTGCCGCTCACGGTGCTGCGCAGGAGGGTCGGCTGTGCCTTCGAGGATCCGACGCTCTTCTCGGCCAGCGTCAGGGAGAACGTGAGTTACGGCGCATCCGGCGCCGACGAGGGCGCGATCCTGGCGGCACTGTCGGCGGCCCAGGCGGACTTCGTCGCCGACCTGCCCTGGGGCCTCGACACCCGGATCGGGGAGCAGGGCATGGCGCTGTCCGGTGGCCAGCGCCAGCGGATCGCGCTGGCCCGGGCCATCCTGGCCCGCCCCGAGGTGCTGCTGCTCGACGACCCGCTGTCAGCGCTAGACGTGCAGACCGAGGCCCGGGTGACCCGGGCGCTCGGCCAGGTGCTGACCGCCACCACCGGTCTCGTGGTCGCTCACCGGCCGTCCACGGTGCTGCTGGCCGACCAGGTTGCGCTGCTCGTCGATGGTGTCATCACGGCCCTAGGCACTCACCAGGAGCTGCTGGCCGCCGAGCCGCGCTACCGGGAGCTGATGAGCGGCGGCCCGGATGACCGCGAGCCGGGACCGGCAGCTGACGGGACCGGCGGCGCGGCACCGGACCTGAGCGGGGCGCTCCGGTGAGCGAGCAGGCCGCGGGCTCGTGGCGGGGCGTCGCCGCGGAGGAAATTGACGACATGCCCTCCGGCCTGGCGGCGATGCTCCGCCGCCGGGGCCGGTACCTTCTGCAAGAGCTGCTGCGCCCGCACAAGCCGAGAATCGCGCTGATCCTCGGGCTGATCGTGACCGCCAACCTCGCGGCGCTCGCCGGGCCCTGGCTGGTCGGCGTCGGCATCGACCGCATCCCTGACCTGACGACATCGCATGACGCGGCGCCGCTGGCCGCCGTCATCGCCGCGTTCGCGGTCGCGGTGGTCGTCCAGGCGCTGGCCACCAGGTCCTTCATCGCGGCCATGGGCCGGCTGGGCGGGGATGTGGTCCTGGACCTGAGGCGGCGCCTGTTCGCCCACTTCCAGCGCCTGCCGGTGTCGTTTCACGAGCGCTACACCTCGGGCCGGGTGATCTCCAGGCAGACCTCCGACGTCGACTCGATCGAGGACCTGTTCGACGAGGGCCTCGACTCGCTGGTCTCGGCCACCTTCTCGCTCCTGCTCGTCGGGGCGGGGATGCTGCTGCTTGACTGGCCGCTGGCCCTGGTGGTCATGGTCGGCTTCGCGCCGCTGACCTGGCTGACGGCCTGGTTCAGGCGCGAGTCCGCGCTGGCCTACCGCCGGACCAGGGAGACCATCGCCGAGGTCATCGTCCACTTCGTCGAGACGTTCGGCGGAATCCGCGCCGTGCACGCCTTCCGCAGGGAGCGCCGGAACGAGGAGATCTTCGGCGAGCTCAACGACGGCTACGCCGCGGCCAGCCTGCGTTCGTCCCGCCTGATCGCCATCTACTCGCCGGGCATCACCCTGGTCGGCAACCTCGCCGTCGGCGCGGTCCTGCTGTACGGCGGGATCCGGGTCATCCACGGCGAGATGCAGATCGGCGTGCTGGTCACCTTCCTGCTCTACCTGGAGCGTTTCTTCGACCCGCTGCAGGACCTCTCGCAGTTCTACAACACCTTCCAGTCAGCCGCGGCGGCCCTGGAGAAGATCTCCGGTGTGCTCGATGAGCCGCCGCGGGTGGCCGAGCCAGCGACCCCCGTTCCGCTTCCTGATTTTGACGACGCGGCCCGGAGCGGCCGGGCGGTGCGATTTGAGTCCGTAAGGTTCGGCTACCGGGACACGGTCGTGCTGCCGGGCCTTGACCTGGCCATCCCGGCCGGGCAGACCGTCGCCATGGTCGGCGCCACCGGCTCGGGCAAGACGACCATCGCCCGGCTGCTCGCCCGGTTCTACGACCCTGACCAGGGCCGGGTGCTGCTGGACGACACTGACCTGCGGGCCCTGACCGATGCCAGCATGCGGCAGGAGGTCGTGCTCATCACTCAGGAGAACTTCCTGTTCAGCGGCAGCATCGCGGACAACATCGAGCTGGGCAGGCCCGGCGCCACCCGGGCCGACATCGAAGCGGCCGCCATCGAGATCGGCGCCCATCCGTTCATCAGCGCCCTGCCGGCCGGTTACGACGAGCAGGTGGGCAAGCGCGGCGGACGGCTGTCGGCCGGGCAGCGCCAGCTCATCTCGTTCGCCCGGGCCTTCCTGGCCGCGCCAGCCGTGCTGGTGCTCGACGAGGCGACATCCCTGCTGGACATACCGAGCGAGCGGCTGGTCCAGCGAGCGCTCCGGACCATCCTGGCCGGGCGCACGGCGCTCATCATCGCGCACCGGCTGTCCACGGTCGAGATCGCGGACCGGGTCCTGGTGGTCTCCGGCGGCCAGATCGTGGAGGACGGGCCGCCGGGCCAGCTCGTGGCCGGCGAGGGCAGCTACGCCGCGCTGCACGCGAGCTGGCGGCAGAGCCTCAGCTGACCCCGGGCCGGTGCGCCCCGAGATCCTGGTGACGCTTTCGCCCGGTAGCGGAGGTTTGCTACGGATGCGGCCTGGGTGACATTCTGGGGCCGGTGAGAGATGACCACTGATGAACTAACCCGCTGGTCCGGGGACCTGCCCGGCGCGTCCAGGCCACCGCGGACTGGCTGGCGGCGGGCCCGGGCGATCGTGCTGGGCGCCGGGCTGACGGCCTACTGCTGGATAGCGGGCGCGACCGTGCCGTTCTCCGCGAGCGCCCTGCTGAGCGTGCTGCTGCCCGGCGCCGTCCTGGCCGTGATCGCCTGCCGGTTCCCCCCGGAGCGGATCCAGCCGCCGGAGCGCATCGATGCGGTCGGCTTCTCCTACTGGGCAATCTGTATCGCCGCCCTGTTCGAGTGGGAGGCATCAGCGTTCCGCGACAACTCGCCGCCCTGGCACCCGTCCCTGACCGAACTGGTCAATCCGCTGATCGCCCCACATCCGCTGAAGAGCGCTGCGGTCCTGGTCTGGCTGCTCGCCGGGTGGGGCCTGGTCAGGCGGTGATGACCCGATGAGCACCCGGATCATCACGATCATCGGCTTCGCCTGCGTGATCGGCGCGCTGGCCGCCCTGGAGGCGGTCGCCAGGCGGGGGACGACCCGGATCCCCACGCTCGGCCAGTGGCTCGGCTATGTCATGCGCCCGCGCACCGGGCGCGCCCTGATCCTGCTGGGCTGGCTCTGGCTCGGCTGGCACTACTTCGCCCGCTAGGCTGGTCCGGGCGATCCGCTAAGCTTCTCGCGTGTCCAGGGGCAGGAAGCAGGTCAGCGCCGACGCCGAAGCCGAGTATGCGGCGGACGTCGCGCTCGCCGCGAGATTCGACGAGCTGCTCGAGCGCGCGCGCGTGACCGAGCAGGAGTTCCGCACCGCCCAGGCCCGCGCGGTGCCCATCGCCCAGCTCTACCCGCTGGCCACGGCGCTCGATACCGCGCTGACCGAGGTAATGCGGGCCGCATTTGCCGCTGAGCGCGCCGAGATCGGGCCGCGCGGTTATGACGACCGGATCTACCGGCGAAAGGCCCGGGCCAAGCCCGCTGTGCACGCCTGGAGCGACGAGGCAGAACGGCTGCTGACGTTGCGCGAGACGCACCGGCTGACCGGCATCCCGCCGGCGCCGCGCACCGGACTGCCGGCCGCGGGCATCAGCAGCCTGCCTGCGGCCTGAGCTGAGCCGGGCGACCGCGCCGGCCGCTTTCGCCTTACCGGCCCTGGCCCGCTGGCGCAGAGACGCCGGCCGAGATGTCAGCCGCCCGCCGACGGCGGGTCGTAACCGCGTTGTAACGGTTTAGCGGCAGACTGGTTCATGAAAGCGGTGGCTGGGCAGTCGCGTGCATAACCGGAGAATCCATGGCTCGGCAGGATCAGCACATTGCAACAATGGGTAGTTAGTTAGCAACAGAGCGTGTAGTCGTGAAACCTACTAAGGACGAGATGGAAAATCGTCACAACGGGCTATGCCGCGACCTGCACGTGCACTGGCACAGTAGGCTCAGATCGAGACCGCAACTAGGACGACCAGGAGGCACACAGGATGTGCCCGCATACGCCCCCTTGTCCGGACCCCAGTGGCCCGGACCGCGAGGCAGCTCGCACCATAATCGGCCATCCCGAGCAGGGCTGGAGCCTGCTCTGTAACGGCATCGTCGTATTCGAGGACACCGGCGAACTGCTCCCCGACGGGGACGCCATCGAGCCGCACCGCCCGACCGACCTGATACCGGCTGCGCCGATCGCGCGCCGGTCCGCGGCGCCCACCACGCACTCTCCAGCGGCCTAGCCAGGCACGCCGCCAGCCACTTCCCGGCTACTCGGCGCGCCGTTACCAGGCCCGCCCCCCCCGTTCAGCTCAGCCCCTGCGCCAAGCGTTCAGCGTGCCCGGACCTCAGCCCGGGCCGAGTCCGAGCACGTCCTGCAGCCAGCTCCGGACCGCCTCGGCGACCGCCTCCGGGTGAGCTGACAGGGCATGCGTCTCACCGGGCAGCACCACGACCCGGGCCGCGTCAGCAGCATCGGGCACCCCGAACGGGTCGCGCGCACCGTTAACGACCAGTACGTCGGTCCCGGCTTCGAGCAGTTCAGCCCGCCGGGAGCGGTCCGGGCGGCCGGGCGGATGCAGCGGGAAGGCGAGCGCGACAACGGCTCGCGCGCCCGCCGGGCGCGCGGTGCGGCAGGTCACCCTGGCGCCGTTGCTGCGGCCACCCTGGACCAGCGGCACCCCGGGGATCCTGCGCCGCAGCGCGCTGACGATCTCCAGCCAGGCGGCGTCCTGGCCAGCCGCCGAGCCAGGCGCCCGGCCGCCCCGGACCCGGTACGGCTGGATGACCCTGGCCACCGCGCCGCCGAGCTGCCGCGCCGCACCCGCCGCGGCTAGCAGGTCCGCGCTGGTCACGCCGCCGGCCGCGCCGTGGGTGAGGGCGAGCAGGAAGGCCGGGTCGGCTGGCTCGTCTAGTTCGGCCCGCGCCGGGCCCGATCCGGTGCTGATCTCCACGCCAGGCAGCGTAGCCGGGGTCGCGGAACACCGGAACAGCGGTTAGCGCTCATCACGCGGTCTCGGCCTGGAGGATCTCGACCACCGGGCGGCGAGCGCCGAGCCGAGCTGGAATGGCAGTGAGTCCTGCAATCGCGATCACGGTGCCCACCACCACGGCGACGAACCACCAGATGGGCGGGATGACGATGGCCCCCCCGTGTTTGACCACCAGATAGAGAGCAATGCCTCCCGATATGCCGAGAACGGCGCCGACCAGGGCAGAAAGCACCTGCGCCGCGCACAGTCCGGCGGTGATCTGTCCGGGGGTGGCACCGAGGGCGCGGGTCACGGCCGATGCATGCCTAGAGTCCTGCACGGTTGTCCGCGTGATGAAGACGGCGTTGACCGCCGCCAAGGCAACCAGCATGAAGGTGACGATCAGCAGTACCTGGTTGCCCCGTTCGGACTGCGGATTGGCCAGCCCAGCGGATGCACCGGACTGGGAGGCATCGAGACTGGCGTGTGCGAACAGCACGGCGACGATCCCGCTGACGGTGACAGCGATGCCGAGCACGCTCAGCACGATACGGCGGGGCCGGCGGGCGGCTACCCGGAGCCCGATCAGCAGCGGCACCGGCAGGCGCGCCGAGAGCGCGATCAACCACGCCCGGCGTCGCGGGATTCGAGCCGTATCGGACAGGGCGCGCACCGTGCTGGTGCGGGCGGCCCGGACGGCCGGCCCGAGCGCTGCCGCCACCGCCACCGCCACCGCTACCGCTACGACCACTGCGATGTTGGCCGCGGTGAGCGGTGGCGGGCCCGGGGTTCCGAGCAGCCCAGCACCGGGCCCGGCCAGCACCGGAGCGATCAGCCGGCCGAGCGCCAGCCCGGCCCCCGCCGCCGCCAGGGCCAGGAGCAGATACTGGGCCAGGAGCACGCCGGCGATCAGTCCGGGAGTGCCGCCCACCGCCTTGAGCAAGCCGACCCGGCGGATCTGTTCTGCCATTCTCCCTCCCACCAGGACGGCCACACTGGCCACGGCCAGCAGCCCCAGCAGCCAACTGGCCACCATCAGGACCAGCTGCTCCTTCTTTAGCAGCGTGCCGTCATCTTGACTGATCTGCTGCCATGCGTAGAGCGAGGGAGTGACTGCGGAGTTGAAGTTGTACTTGTTGGCGAAGGCAACAGCTTGGGCCGGATCGGACAGCTTCAGATTCAAGTAGTACGTCAGTGGCTCTTCGAATGACGACAGACTCCGGGCCTCGTCCTGAGTGACCCAGACCAGGCCGGGGGTGTTGCTCAGCTGCGGGGTATTCAGATCACAACCATCGGAGCAGATATCGGGGTAGGGACTGAATGCGGCGGTCACAGCGATTCCCGCCACGGTGACCGGCCGGCCGTTGAGCATGATCGAATCACCGGTGTGAACGCCAAGCGCTTCCGCGAAAGTCCGCTCGACCACGACCCCGCCGTTGCGGATCCAGCCGCCCTCAGTCACCCTCGGCTGGTCGATGCTGGCGAGAGCGCGGTCACGCCCTTCTACCTCTGCGCTGGCGGTGAGACCGTGAGCATCCAGGACGGCCCAGGTCACCGGGTACGGTCCGCTGTGTCCGACGACCCCGGGAGCGTGGGCCAATGTGTTCAGATCGCTGAGCTGCTGTTGGGTCACCTTCCCGGTCGCGTTCTGAGTTGGCGGAATGATATTGGCCACGACGTCCGGCCCGGCCGTGGCCACCCGGGTCTGCTCGTAGGGGCGGCTGGTCTCGCCATGGAGGACAAGTCCGAGGGTCAACGTGGTCGTGGCCGCCATGATGACGACAAGCAACATCACTGCCTCGCCTGGCCGTCGCCGCAGGTCGGCCGCAACCAGGCGGAAGATGAGGAGAAGGCGGCCCACCGGTTCAGCCCTCGAGACCGATGAGGGCGCCGAGGTGTCCTGATGTGCCGCCAGCCAGCCTGGTCTGGTCGACGAATGCGCCGTCTCGCATGATGATCATCCGGTCAGCCGTGGCGGCGATCCGCGAGTTGTGGGTGACGACTACCAACGTCTGCCCGGCATCGTGCAGGCTGTCGAATAGCCGGAGCACGTCGACGGCGGCGGCGCTGTCGAGATTGCCCGTGGGTTCGTCAGCCATGACGACACGGGGCTCGTTGCTCAACGCGCGGGCGATGGCCACCCGCTGGCGCTGGCCGCCTGACAGGCCCGAAGGGAGGAAGGCTCGCCGGTCGGCCAGCCCGACCTGTTCCAGCAGATCCACAGCCCGCTGCCGTGCCGACCGCGGTGAACTGCCGGCCAGCAGCGCCGGCAGCTCGACGTTCTCCTGCGCTGTGAGCTCGTCCATCAGATGAAAGGCCTGGAAGACGAAGCCAACCGATTGGCGCCGCATCCGGGCCAGCGCCCGCTCGCCCATCTGGTCGAGGCGGCGTCCGTCCAGCCACACCTTTCCGCCGCTGGGCCTGTCGAGCCCCCCCAGCAGATGCAGAAGGGTCGACTTACCGCAACCGCTTGGCCCCATTACCGCCAGCGTCTCGCCGGGGGCAACGTCGATGTCGACGTTGTCGACCGCTCTCACGAGTCCTTCCTCTTTGCCGTACTCCTTGCGAAGTCCTCGGGCGCTGAGGATGGGCGTGCCACTGGCAGTGCTCATGAGGTTGCCTTTCGATCGATCCAGCTCTGCTCGCACGCCTCGAGCCAACGCAGGTCCGCCTGCATACGGAGGACGACCCCCTCGAGCAGGAGCGCGGCGTCAGACCGGTCCGGCTCAGCCATGGCGGCCCGCTGTGCGTCGCGCAATCGGCGCAGCAGTTCCCGACGCTGAGCGTCCACGATGGAGATCGGGTCCGCCAGCCCGGCCGCGGCGGCCGCCACCAACTTCAAGTGAAACTCGGCGAGATCCGGTTTGGGCCAGCTCATCTCGGTGAGCCAGTCAGCCACTCGTTGCTGGCCAGCCGGAGAAAGCTCGTAGACCTTGCGGTCTGGACGGTCGGCCAGACCGGACGAGCGCTCGCAGGACACCAGGCCCGCCTTCTCCAACCGTCCCAACGTGACGTAGATCTGCCCGGCGTTGATGGCGTCCCCCAGCGGACCCAATGCTTGGCCAAGCCGCGCCCGCAGCTCGTAGCCGTACGAGGGCTCCTTGGCCAGCAACGCCAGCACGACTTCCTGCTGCATGGATCTCCTAACGGTTAGCTATTTATATAACCGTTATCCTTGGACTTGTCAAGCGACAGATCACGCACTGGCGGAGTCGTTGGGATCGGCAGAGTTGCTCCACAAGGCCACTTGCCGACTAGGGGGCCATAGGAGATGGCGTACCAGACTCGGGTTGAAGGTCAAAGGCAGGCTGCATGGCAAGCAGCCCAACCTCAGGCCCGCGCAAGAAGCGCACCTCGTCGAGCTGTGGCGCGCTGGCCAGCACACCAGCGCCGAGCTATTTTCCGTCGCTCGCTCAGCCGTCTACCGGGCCGTCGGTCGCGCTGGCCGACCGCCGGCACCGGCTAGCCGTTCAGCATCTTCTTCAGGAACTGGCCGGTGTAACTGTCGTCCACCTGCGCGACCTGCTCGGGCGTGCCGGTCGCGACGACGTCGCCGCCGCGCGAGCCGCCCTCGGGGCCCAGGTCGATGACCCAGTCGGCGGTCTTGATCACATCCAGGTTGTGCTCGATCACGATGACCGTGTTGCCGCCGTCGACCAGTCTGCCGAGCACGCCGAGCAGCTTGCGGATGTCGTCGAAATGCAGGCCGGTGGTCGGCTCATCCAGCACGTAGATCGTCCGGCCGGTGGACCGGCGCTGCAGCTCGGACGCCAGCTTGACGCGCTGCGCCTCGCCGCCGGACAGCGTCGGGGCGGGCTGGCCGAGCCGCACGTAGCCGAGGCCGACATCGACGAGCGTCTTCAGGTGCCGGTGGATGGCGGGCACCGGCTCGAAGAACTCGGCCCCCTCCTCGATCGGCATGTTGAGCACGTCGGCGATGGTCTTGCCCTTGTAATGCACCTGCAGGGTGTCGGTGTTGTACCGGGCGCCGTGACAGACCTCGCACGGCACGTACACGTCGGGCAGGAACTGCATCTCGATCTTGATCGTGCCGTCGCCCGCGCACGCCTCGCACCGGCCGCCCTTGACGTTAAACGAGAACCTGCCCGGCTGGTAGCCGCGCACCTTCGCCTCGGTGGTCTGCGCGAACAGCTTCCTGACGTGGTCGAAGACACCGGTGTAGGTGGCCGGGTTGGACCGCGGGGTGCGGCCGATCGGGCCCTGGTCGACATGCACCACCTTGTCCAGGTGCTGCATCCCGGTGACCCTGGTATGGCGGCCCGGCACGGTGCGCGCGCCGTGCAGTTCCTTGGCCAGCGCGTTGTACAGGATGTCGTTGACCAGCGTGGACTTACCCGAGCCTGAGACCCCCGTGACCGCGATGAAGCAGCCCAGCGGGAACGCGACATCGACGCCCCGCAGGTTGTGCTCGGTGGCGCCCTTGACCGCCACCTCCCGGCCGCGGGTGCGCTTCCTGCGGCGGGCGGGCAGCGGGATCGCCTCGCGGCCGGTCAGGTAGGCGCCGGTCAGCGACTCCTGGCTGTCCAGCAGTTCCTTCAGCGGCCCGGAGACGACGATGTGGCCGCCGTGCTCGCCGGCCCGCGGGCCGATGTCGACCACCCAGTCAGCGGCCCTGATGGTGTCCTCGTCGTGCTCGACGACGATCAGCGTGTTGCCGAGATCGCGCAGCCTGATCAGCGTCTCCAGCAGCCGGTGGTTGTCCCGCTGGTGCAGCCCGATGGATGGCTCATCCAGCACGTACAGCACGCCGACCAGGCCCGAGCCGATCTGGGTGGCCAGCCGGATCCGCTGCGCCTCGCCGCCGGCCAGGGTGGCGGCGGCACGGTCCAGGGTCAGGTAGTCCAGGCCCACATCGAGCAGGAACCCGAGCCTGGAGTTGACCTCCTTGAGGATCCGGCCCGCGATGTGCTGATCACGGTCGGAGAGCTCCAGCGAGAGCAGCAGCTTGGCCAGTTCGCCGATCGGCAGCGCGCAGTAGTCGGCGATCGACCTGCCGTCGACCGTCACCGCCAGGGACACCGGCTTGAGCCGCGCGCCGTGGCAGGACGGGCACGGCACCTCGCGCATGAATCCGGCGAACCGCTCCCGGCTCGAATCGCTCTCGGCCTCGGCGTGCCTGCGCTCGATGTAAGGGATGGCCCCCTCGAAGTTGGTGTAGTACGAGCGCTCCCTGCCGTACCTGTTCCTGTACCTGACGTGCACCTGCTCGTCATAGCCGTGCAGCAGGGCCTGCTGCGCGGCGCCGGGCAACCTGGACCAGGGCGTGCTGGTCTTGAAGCCCATCGCGTCGCCGAGCGCCTCGATCAGCCGGTTGAAGTAGTCGCTGATGTGGCCGCCGCTCCACGGCCCGATCGCGCCATCGGCCAGTGTCCGGGCCGGGTCGGCGACGACCAGCTCCGGGTCGACCTCCATCCGGGTGCCCAGGCCCGTGCAGTCCGGGCAGGCCCCCCACGGGGAATTGAAGGAGAACGACCGCGGCTCCAGCTCATCGAAGGACAGGTCGTCATAGAGACAGGCCAGATGCTCAGAGAACATCCGCTCCCGGTGCGGATCGGTCTCGGGCAGGTCCACGAAGTCGAGCACCACGATGCCGCCGGATAGCCCGAGGGCCGTCTCGACTGAGTCGGTGAGCCTGCGCCGGGCGGACTGCTTGACGTCGAGCCGGTCGACCACGACCTCGATGTCGTGCTTCTCGTACTTCTTCAGCGCCGGCAGCGTGCCGGTAGTGGCGCTGTCCAGCCTGATCACCGTGCCATCGACCCGGGCCCGCGAGTAGCCCTTGGCCTGCAGTTCGCGCAGCAGGTCGGTGTACTCACCCTTGCGGCTGCGGACCACCGGGGCCAGCACCTGGAACCTGGTGCCCTCGTCCAGCTCGAGCACCCGGTCGACGATCTGCTGCGGGCTCTGCCTGGCGATCGGCCGCCCGCAGATCGGGCAGTGCGGCTTGCCTACCCGCGCGTACAGCAGCCGCAGATAGTCGTACACCTCGGTGATGGTGCCGACGGTCGAGCGGGGGTTGCGGCCGGCCGCCTTCTGATCGATGGAGACCGCCGGTGACAGCCCGTCGATGAAGTCGACGTCGGGCTTGTCCATCTGCCCCAGGAACTGCCTGGCGTAGGCGGACAGCGACTCGACGTACCTGCGCTGGCCCTCGGCGAAGATGGTGTCAAAGGCGAGGCTGGACTTGCCGGACCCGGACAGTCCGGTGAAGACGATCAGGGCATCCCGCGGCAGGTCGAGCGACACGTCCTTGAGGTTGTGCTCGCGCGCGCCGCGAACAACAAGACGATCAGCCACTGCGCTCTGCTCTCCGGTGCTGGGGCCCGTCCGCCGCTGATGCGGGGACACGCCATGGTATTCGGGACCACTGACAAAACACGGTTACTGCCCCCAGGCTTCCCGGCTGGTGGTCCTGGCCTGCGCTGCCCGGGCGCAGCGGGCCGCCCCCGCAGCCGCCGGCGACTTTACCCGCATCCCAGCCTGCCACTCCGGGCGCGAGAATGGTCCCGGATGCCTGCAGGAGGGAGAGCAGTGAACGCTGAGGTAGCGCAGTCTCTGGCCGGTATCCAGGATGCGACCGGCAGGCCCCTGGCTACCGTCGGCGGCCTGACCGACGCCCCGCTGCGCGAGCCGTCGCTGCTGCCGGGCCGGAGCCGCGGCCACGTGCTCACCCATATCACCCGAAATGCCGCCGATCTGGCTGCGGAGCTGCGCGACTCGGCGGCCGGGGTTCGCGGCGCAGGCCACCGCCCGGCCCGACGATTCCTGGATGGTGCAGGTCAGTCGGGCCGGCCGCGCCGGGCTGCGGGTGTCCGGCGACGGCGTCCGCGCTCCGGTCCTGCCACCGTGGCGCTGGCGGCAGGCGACCACGAGGTGCGACCGGGCGCTGTCCGGTGCCGGGCCCGGCCGCGAAAGAATGAGTATCGCCGCGCAGCGGCCGACAAGCCGAGCTAAGGAGAGCCAGTGACATACACCGGGAACGTGACGGTCGGCGGCCCGCCGGACACCCGTGAGCTGCCCGGCCTGACTATTACCAAGGTCGCGGTCGGGCCCATGGACAACAACGCCTACCTGCTGCGCAGCACCGGCACCGGGGAACTGCTGCTGATCGACGCGGCGAACGACGCGGACACCCTGCTCAAGCTGGTCGGCGATACCAGGCTCGCGACGATTGTCACTACTCACCGGCACTGGGATCACTGGGCTGCGCTGCAGGCGGTGCAGGAGGCAACCGGGGCCGCCACCGTCGCGCATCCGGCCGACGCTGGGGAGCTGCCCGTCCCGGTCACCCGGCTGGTCAGCGACGGCGACACGATCCGGGTCGGCGACGCGGTGCTGTCCGTCATCCACCTGCGCGGCCACACGCCGGGCAGCATCGCCCTGTGCTACGACGCGGGCGGCGCGCTGGCTGACACCCCGCAGCTGTTCACCGGGGACTCGCTGTTCCCCGGCGGCCCTGGCAATACCGAAGGGGACCCGCAGCGGTTCGGCCAGCTCATGAGCGACCTGGAGGAACGCGTCTTCGGCCAGCTGCCCGACGGTACCTGGGTCTACCCGGGCCACGGCCAGGACACCACGCTCGGCGCTGAGCGCCCGCAGCTGGCCGAATGGCGCGCCCGCGGGTGGTGACCAGCCCCGCCTGCGGTTCGCCGCCGCCCGCGGTTTCACGAACGCCGCCCGCGGTTCACGAACGCCGCCCGGACTGAGGTCATGACGGAGCACAGCGAGTTCATCGTCATCGGGGCCGGCCTGCTCGGCCTGGCCGCCGCCCGGGCGCTGGCCGGCCGCGGACGCGAGGTCATCGTCCTGGAGCGGGCCGAGGTCGGTCATCCGGCCGGGGGCTCGCACGGCAGTTGCCGCATCTTCCGGCTGGGTTACGGTGATCCGGGCTACGTGTCGATGGCCAGGCGCGCCCGGGAACTGTGGCGTGACCTGGAGACCGAGCGTGGCCTGCGGCTGCTGCACCCGGCACCACAGCTGACCTTCGGCGCCGGGCTGCAGGCCGTCCATGCCGCGATGACCGCCGCCGGCGCGCCGTGCGAGCTACTGCCCGCCGCCGCCGCTGCCGCGAGGTTCCCCATGCTGGCGACGGCCGGCCCAGCGCTGCTCGAGCCCGATTCCTGCGTGATAGCGGCCGATAGCGCATTGCGAGCGCTGGCCGCCACCATCCCGGTGATCAGGACCGGGGTCCGCGTCAGCGCGGTAGCCGACGATGGCAGGCAGGTGACGGTGCGCACCGACGCCGGCCTGTTCACCGCCCGGGTCGCGATCGTCTGCGCCGGGCCGTGGACCAGCGGCCTGCTCCGGCCCGCCGGACTGGCGGTACCGGCCTCGGCCACACTGGAGCGGGTCGGGTACCTGGAACTGGCCGGCCACGGCCAGGCCGCCGAGGTGCCGATCTTCATCTGCCACGGCACCCCGGCTCCTTATGGCCTGCCGGTGCCGCGATCATCGCTGTACAAGATCGGCGTGCATGCCGGCGGACCGCCGGCCGACCCGGACCGCCGGATCGACGGCGCGGACGAGGAGCAGGCCAGGCAGCTGGCCCGGGTAGCGCGCCGGTTCCTGCCCGGCCTGGATCCGCAGCCCGTCCGCATCGAGACCTGCATCTACGACAACACCCCTGACGAGGACTTCGTCATCGACCGGGCCGGCCACATCGTGGTCGGCAGCGGGACCTCAGGCCACGGCTTCAAGTTCGGGCCACTGCTCGGCGAATGGCTGGCGGACCTGGCGGCCGGCGCCCCAGCGGCCGCTGGCTGGCCGCGGTTCGCGGCACGGTTCGCAGTCCGCAGGTTCAGCTGACCGCGCGCTGGCAGCCGAACAACGCCGACAGCCGAACAACGCCGGGCCAGCCCAGGCGGCGGCCCGGACGGTCGTCAGCCCACTAGCTGCGCGAACGCGATGACGTTGCTGAGGTAGTGGCCGGTCGCCGCGTCGAAGGTGCCACCGCAGGTGATCAGGCGCAGCTGGGCGTCCGGAACCGCTCCGTACACCGCAGCGGCGGGGAACCTGGTCTTCGGATACAGGTGCACCGCGGTGACCCGGAAGACCGCCAGCGTCCCGTCAGCCCGCCTGACGTAGACGCGGTTACCCGGATGCAGGAGCCGCAGCCGGAAGAAAACGCCGGGTCCGAGCTGGGAGTCGATGTGGCCGGCGATCACTGCGGCGCCGATCGCTCCCGGTCGCGGGCTGCCGGTGTACCAGCCGGCCACCGCCGCGGTGCCTGGCACCTGCAGGGTGCCGGCCCGGGTGAGTCCCAGATGGATCAGCCGGGTGCGGACCCCGATGACCGGGATAATCAGGGCCGTCGGCCGGGCGACGCCGATAGTCGCCGACGGGCCAGGCACTGGCGCGCGCTTACCGCGCGGGACGGGCAGCAGCGACGGCTTTCCGACCGGCACGGCGGGGCGGGCGGTGCCGCTGGCCAGCGCCAGGCCGCGGAGGCACACGGCGGCCAGCAGCAGCCCGGCCAGCAGTACGACCACCGCGATGGGCCGCCGCGCCAGCCGCGAACGCGCCGTCGCTAGCCTGGCCGGCGCGGACCCGGACGCGACGGACCCGGACGCCACGGAACCCGGCGCCACGGACCCCGGCGCCACGGACCCCGGCGGCGCTGACCCGGCCACGGACCCGGACGCCACGGACCCGGACGGCATGGCCCCCGGCGGCGCGGAATCCGGCGGCGCGGAACCCGGCGCCACGGACCCCGGCGGCGCTGACCCGGCCACGGACCCGGACGCCACGGACCCGGACGGCATGGCCCCCGGCGGCGCGGAATCCGGCGGCGCGGAACCCGGCGTCACGGACTCCGGCGCCACGGACCCAGGGGTCACGGACCCCGGCGCCACGGACCCCGGCGCCACGGACTCTGGCGCCACGGACCCGGACGGCGCGGCGTGCCGGCCAGGCTGCTTAATCACCTCACCTCGCGTGGGCAGCAGCCCTGCGCGGCTTACGCAGCAACCGGGCCGCGCCGCCAGCAGCGAGCAGCAGGCCGGCCGCGCCGGTAACCAGCCACGGGAGCACCGGTGCGCCCGGACGCGGCGCGGTGCCGCCGAAGCCGGTCGTCGGTGCGCCTGACGGCGCGACCCGGCTGCCGGCGGCGTCCTCAAGGGGATCGATCGTCAGGTGACTCGGGTCGTCGAGCACGACGAGGGTGTAAATGCTGCCGGCCGCCAGGTTGACGCTGACGTTGGTGGTCTCGCTCTCGCCCGCCGCGTGGACGGTCCAGGCGCCTGGCGCGACCGAGTGGTAGGAGGTGACCTTCGAGAAGGCCAGCTTGCTGGCCAGCACCTTGCCGGCCGCGGTCACCGTGACCTGCTGCTGGTTCAGCGAGGCCTGGATGACTCGGACCAGTGCCCGGCCCGGCGGGGTGACCAGCTTGTCCCTGAGGATCTGCAGCCGCAGCCCGGACTCAGGTCCCATCCCAGCGACGGTGTAGGCATCGCCGGATGCTACGTCGACGGTGGTGGACAGGACCGGCTTGGAACTAGCCGGGGCGCCGGCGCCCCGCATCGCCACCGTGTACTCGCCGCTGGCGACCTGCTCATACGGCGACACGGTGCCGTACGCGACGTGCTTGAGCACGATCCGCGCGTCCGGGTTCCCGAACGAGTACAGGTAGACATCGACAGCCGGGGTGTTCGGCGACAAATGGGCCAGCCGGAGCCAGCCGTGCCCGGTCGAGGCGGATGCGGCGGGGGCGGCGAAGGCGAGCGCGGCAACAGCGATGCCACAGGCCGCGGCGGCCTTGATCAAACGGGTGCGAATGGGGCGCATAGTCATGATCAGTTTTCTCCCGTTCATTATCGGGCCGCCCCGTCGTTGCCGAGTAGCCCGAGGGGGCTTGGAGCGGCGAATTCAATGCGTACGACCACCTGACGGGGACTGATCCGCTGCAGGGTGGCGCTGCTGGCCAGGAAGGGCGCACGCTGCGCGCGTACGAACGCGAGCACGGAGTTGAGGTAGCCGAGCTGACCGCCCCGGGCGCCGGGCCGCAGCGGCGGGCTGGCCAGCTCGACGGCGCGCAGCGGCACGCCGGCGCTGCTGCCCGGGCCGCCGTCATAGAATGAGACAATCTGCACGCGCTCCAGGCCGGCCAGGGTGACCAGGTTACTGAGCAGCCTGGCATCGACCTGGCCCGCGGCGAGCTGCTGCCGCACGGGCCCCGTCGCGCCGATATTGCTGTTGCCGAGCAGGTGGGTACCGCCTGCTATCCGTGCGCGCAGGTCAGAACTGAGTGAGCTGAGATAAGCCGCGGACCCGTCGGGAGCGGTCACCCGGACTTCGACTCGCGCCGTGCCAGTGCCGAAGGCAGCCAGCACCGTCGGCGCGTAAACGCTGGACAGCCGGGCGCCGAACTGACTGCGGATCGCGGCGGTCGACACTACGACGGCCGAGCCGAGCGGATCAGTCGCCGAAGGCCCGAGCACGAGCAGGCTCGCGGCCGGTACGCCCTGTGCCTGCAGGGCCGAGCACATCACCGGGTCGCAGGCCGTGATCGAGCTGCGGCTGACCTGGCTGGCCACCCAGGCGGCGGCCTGACGCCGGGCCGCCGCCGCTGCGGCCAGCGCAGCCTGGCTGGCCGGATTCGGCGGGCTCCCGCCCCGCTGCGCAGCGCGCCCGCTGCGGCTCGGCGCCGCCGCCGGGGCGGCCGGATGGCGGGCCAGCAGCAGGACAATTAGCGCAGCGGCCGCGAGCACCACGACCGTCACCGCGACGGCGGCCACCCGGCGCTCCCGCCCGGACCGGCGCCGCAGCCACAACCGCAGCGTGGTGGCCAGCACTGTGCCCCATGGTGGTGCGGGCGGGACTTCCCGCGACGCCCCGGCTGGCACAGCACCAGCCGGCATCCCGCCGGCTGACGCCCCGCCGGCCGGCGCACCGCTGGCCAACACCCCGTCGGTCGGCACCCCGTCGGCTGGCACCGCAGCAGCCGGCACTCCGCTGGCCGGCGCCCGGCTGGCTGACGCCCCGCTGGCTGACGCCGCGCTGGCCGGAACCGCACCAGCAGGCATCGCACTGACCGGCGCTCCGCTGGCCGGCGCCCGGCTGGCTGACGCGCCGCTGGCCGGACCCGCACCAGCAGGCACCGCACTGGCCGGCACCTCTATGGCTGCCGCCTCGCTGGCGGGCCGGTCGCTGGCGGACCGCGTACTTTCTGGTGCCGCCGGTTCTGGTGCGGCCGGCGCCGGCCCGGGGCCGCCCGGTTCCCCCGGCGCCGACCCCTGCTGCTCCCCCGGTCGCCGTGGCGTCGGCTCGGCAGCCGGTTCCTGGTTAGGCAGATTCGGCCGGTCCGGATCGCGGGCAGCCGTCGATAGCCCAGGCGCGCGCTGCGCCCCGGCGCGAGGAGTTCGCCCCGACGGCCGAACGACCCGGCTCTGCTCGCCCATGAACCAGCCACCCCCGGACCGCGGCGGAGTGACGCGGCCCCTTAGGAGACAGCACAGCACACAATCGGTTGCTCTTTCAGAGGAAATAGCTGTTTGTTACTAGAAACCTACCGTGTGTCGTGAACGTCGCATTTTGCATGTTGAGGACTGCATGTTGCGTCCGGTAGCCACGGTGTTTCTTCAGCTCGTCCTGGCCAGCCGGGCGGCGAGCCTCTCGTACTCCCCGACGGCCGCCGCGACTGTCTCGGCCTCCGACGGGAGCGCTTCCGCCCGCGCCCGGGCGGCGCCGCTGAGCCTGGCCGCGAGAGCCTGATCGTCGAGGATGGCGAAGACCGCGGCGGCGAGCTGGCCGGGATCGCCGGGCGGGACGAGCAGCGCGCCGTCGTCGCCGGTCAGCTCCGGAGTACCGCCCACTCTGGTGGCTACGATCGGTCTGCGCAGCCGCAGCGCTTCCTGGACGATGAGCGCCCGCCCCTCCCACCGGCTCGGCACCACGACTACGTCAGCGGCGGCGAGCAGCGCCGGGATGTCGCCGCGCGGCCCGAGGAATACCACCTCCAGCCGGTCCGCGGCGGCCCGGGCGGACAGCTCCCCGGCTAGCGGGCCGTCCCCGGCGATCGCCAGCACGGGTACTTGGTCGCGGTGCTGCCAGGCCGCCGCCGCTTCGAGCAGCACGCCGAAATCCTTCTGCTCGGCCAGCCGCCCGGCCGCCAGCAGCACGGGCCGTCCGGCCGCCGCGAGCTCGCCACGCACCTTCTGGACCTCCTCATCCGACGGCAGCTCGAACTCCGGGGCGGCGATCACAGCCTGCCCGGTGTCCCGCGCGCCGAGCGAGCGCATTCGGGTGGTGAGATCACCAGACACGCACCGAATAGCGGTCGCCCGTCTCGCCACGACCAGTTCCAGGACGCGATAGACGGCAGCGGCCACCGGGCTGGCCGGCGGTGCGTTGTGCACGGTCACTAGCAGCGCCGGGCGGCGCCAGGACGGCCAGGTCAGCGCGAGCGCCGCGAACGCCCCGGCCCGCAGCCCATGTGCGTGCACGACGTCAGGTGCCGCCCGCCGCAGCCGCCGGCGCAGCGCCAGGATGGCCGCGGCGTCGCTCACCGGGCGCGGGCGGTCCCCGATATCGACGGGTACGTAGGGCACCGGCACGCCGCTGAACTGCTGCCGCGCCGCGGTCGGCCCGATGACGCTGACCGTCAGCCCCAGCGCCTGGCCGCCTGCCGCCAGCATCGCGACGTGGCTGCCCGTGCCGCCCGAAGTCGTGCCGATGACCTGGGTGATCCGCAGCGGGATCACGGCGCGGCCCTCCTGAGCACCCGGGCGACTACCGCCCGGGTATCGCCGCCGTCCAGAACGTAACTGATGATCCCGAAGGCAGTGATCGCGCAGATGCAGGCGATGACCGCGAGGCATCCGTTAAGAACGAAACCCGAAACCGGCACCGCGGCCGACACCGCCGCGCCCGCCACCGCGCCCGCCACCGCGCCGGCCAGGCCCGCCGCCGCGGCCCGGGGGGTACCGTGCAGCGCCGCCGGTCCCCTGGCCCGGCCGACCGCGGCGGCCAGCGCGATCGCGGAAACGATCAGCCCGATGGTGTTGCCAAGCCCGAGCACCGGCACCACCCACCGGCTGGCGACCAGCCGGACCCCGATCACGTCGGCGGCGATGACCAGCAGCCACCCGCCCACCATCGCCGTGCCGGCGACCCAGTGCCGCCGGTCCGCCAGCAGCACCCTGGACAGGCACGCCACCAGCCCGAACCCGACGAGCCCCGGGGCGAACGCTACGAACGTGATCGCCAGCTGGCGTGCCTGCGCGGGCTGGTGCGCGATGAACAGCCGGGCGGCGGGCACGGCCGCGCCGGCCAGCACGGCCGCGCCGAGCCAGGACACCAGCAGCACCGCTCGCGTCGAGGACGCGGCCGTCTCATCGAACGGCCGTCCTGCCGTGGTCGACAGCACCGGGAAGGCGCTGATGGCGATGGGGATAGCGAGCACGGCGTAGGGCACCACAAAGGCCTGCCAGCCGTAGTTGTACAAGACGATCGCCCCATTGCCGCCGTGGCCGTTGGCGAGCCTGATCACCACGACGGTCGCCGCGTCCTGCGCGATCAGCGCGGCGATCCCGACCGCCGCGAGGCCGCCGGCCCGCTTGGCCACGCCGGCCGGGAAGCGCAGCGCCGGCCGCAGCCGCAGCCGCAGCCGCAGCGCGGGCGGCAGCGCCGTGAGAACCAGCGCCGCGACACCCGCGGTGGTGCCGACGGAGAGCGTCAGCTGTGCGGCCCCGGACAGGCCGGACAGCTGCTGGGTGTGCGCCTGGCCGAGCGGCACGAAGGCCACGTAGGCCGCGATGACGACCAGGCTGGACAGCACCGGCGCCAGCGCCGGAGCCGCGAACCTGCGGTGTGCCTGCAGCACCCCGTAGAGCACCACGGCCAGGCCATAGAGCAGGATCTGCGGCGCGAAGACCACCAGCATCCGGGTGCCCACCGTCACCACTTCGGCATGCGCGCAGCCCGGCGCACCCGGCACGAGGAGCGAGACGATCGGGCCGGCCACCGCGGCCAGGAGCACGGTCACCGGCACCAGGATCGCGATGGTCCAGGTCAGCAGCGCAGACGCGATGCGGCTCGCCTCAGCGGCACCGTCGGGACCGGCCGCCGAGCGCTGTGCGGGCCCCGCCAGCACCGGAACCATGACGCTGGTCAGTGCCCCGCCCAGGACGATGTCGTAGATGATGTTCGGCACCTGGTTGGCGGTGGTGTAGGCGGTGCCCAGGCACGAGGCACCGACAGTGTGCGCGAACACCAGCTGCCTGCCGAACCCGACCAGCCGGGCGGCGGCGGTCAGCGTCCCGATCAGCAGGGCTGCCCGCCCGATCGCCCGGCGGCCCGGCCGCGAGCGCCGTGGTTCCTCGGGGCCGCGCCTGGTGATCGGCGCGGCAGGGCCGGTCACTGGCCGGTGGCGGCCGGGACCGGCGAGCCGGGCGGCGCGACGGGGCCGCCGGGGACCGGTGGTCTGGCCGGCCCGGCGGAATCATCCGGCGCGTGCGGACCGGCGGCGGCCGGGACCGGCCCGGCCGGATCGCCGGCCTGACCGCCCCGTACCACGGCGGCTGTCCCGGCCGGGGCGCGCCGGCCGAGCATATCCAGCCAGCGCAGTGGCGGCGTCCGCTCGATGACCTTGGTGAAACTCACCACCTCGCTGGCCGCGGTCAGTCCGGCGATGGCGGCCAGCACGGTGACTCGCGCCGCCCGCGGGAGCGTGATCGCGGCCGCGGTGCCGAGCATCGCGCCCAGCGCGTTGGCCCCGGCATCGCCCAGCATGGCGCGCTCGCCGAGATCCTCGGCCAACAGTGCGACGGCCGCGCCCAGGGGTGCCGCCACCGCGGGCCGGGCGCGGGCCGGACCAGCGGCGATCAGCGAGCCGGAGGCCAGCGAGACCTTGATGGCGCGGCCCGGCCGAAGGTCGAACAGGTTCAGCAGGTTGGCGCCGCCCGCGACCAGGCCTGCATTGATAACCACGTCCGGCGCCGATCCGCCCACCAGCAGGCTGGCCACGATTCCGGTGCCGCCGATGCCGCCGATCTTGACGGCGCCGGTGGTCAGCTCACCGCCAGCGAGGGCGCCCAGGTGCCCGCGGAATCCGCGCCGGTCCCCGCCCCCGGCCAGGTCGTCGTAGCAGCCGAATACCGCCGCTCCCGCCCCGGCGGCGGCGAGGGCGCCGCGGCCACGGGCCGGGAGCGCCGACGCCAGCGCGGCCGCGGTCACCGCGCCGGCGGCGACGGCCGGGCCTTCCAGCAGCGTGACCTGCTCGCCCCGGTGATTGGTCCGGGTCCAGACCGCTCGGCTACCAGGCGGCCTGGAGTTCAGCGCGGCATAGATGGCTCGCGCTGCCCCGGCGGCCAGCGCACCGGTCCGTAGCGCTGTCCAGCTCGCCGCCGTCCCGCTCGCCGCCGTCCCGCCTGTCCTGCGCGCTGCCCGGCTCATCGCTGCCTCGCCCCGCCTGCGGCCTGCCCGGCGGCGGAGCCTGACGGGCTCGCCGACGGCGAAGGGGTAGGCGCCGGGCTCGGCACGGCGGCTGGCACGACCCCGTAGCTGGCCGGCTTGTGGCCGGTCAACAGCAAATTCAGCGCCTGCGCGACCATGATCTGGCCGATTTCTGTATTGGCATTGTCCACGCTGGACAACTGCATCCCGCTACCGCCCGCGGAAAGCTCGTCAATCGCGCTGCCTGACCCTGAGCCTGGCGGAGATCCAGCCAGCACCGCCGCCTGGCCGTTCGTTTCCAGCTGCTCAGTCAGGGCGAGCAGCGCCAGGTTGGCCGGGTCGGAATCACCGCCTGCCGGCGGGCTGCTTGGTATCACCACGACCGCAAGTGTGGCAGGAGCGAGAGTCGGGGTGCTGACGTCCAGGAAGCCATGCTGGGCAAAGCCGGACAAGATCTGCCTGCTGCTGGCCGCATTGAGCCCGGGACCATCCTTGGTGACCAGGGCGGCCGCGATCACCTGCGCGGCATCCTGCTGGCCTGCGATCTGCGGATTGGCGCCGGATTGGGACCCCTGGCCGATCAGGCTGATGCCCGGCGGGACCAATTGCTGGGCCAGTGCGACGAGGCTGCTCTGGGTGCCCTGATCGGCAGCGAAGAAGGCCTGCTGCAGTGCGACCTGTCCGGTGACCTGTGCACCTGCCTGATCCAGGGCGGTGGTGACGCCGCTGACCACCTGGCCGTCAGCCCCGGGCGCCGTGACGATGACCGCACGCTTGCCCTCGAGCAGGCGGTTCAGGATCAGGCCTGCGTTGGCCTCGGCGAACGCATTGTTGTTGGTGAGCTGCTGCTGCAGGTCCCCCTTGTTGGCCAGCAGCGAGTTGATTTCCTGGCGCTCCTGCTGTGACGTTTTGTCCAGGTATTTGAGCGTGCTCGGCTTCAGCGCCGTGGCGCCCACGACGATGCCGATCGCCAGCGCCAGGAAGACGGCGACGATCGAAACAAGGTGATAGCGGAAATCGATCACTAAAATAGTCCAGATAGCCAGTACCTGAAGGTGTCCAGCTCTGTCATGAGGTATCTGATGAAGATCTGGCCCGCCGGCAGGATCACCAGCGCCACCAGGACAGTCACTGTAGCGGCCAGCACGAGCGGGATGACCGCCTTGGGCGACACCCGGCTGCGGTAGAGCCTGCTGACCCCCTTCTGGTCGACCAGCTTGTCAATCACCCGCAGCCTGGTCAGGAAGGTGCTCGCCATCCCTGACCGACCCTTGTCGAGGAACTCTATCAGCGTGTCGTGCCTGCCCACGGTGACGATCAGGCTGGCCCCTTTCTCGTCGGCGAGCAGCAGGGCAATGTCCTCGCTGGTGCCGGGAGCCGGGCAGGTGACGGATTCCAGGCCGAGGCTCTGCACGCGGGCCAGGCCGGGTGCGCGGCCATCTGAATAGGCGTGCACGACGATCTCCGCGCCGCAGGCCAGGGCCCGGTCGGAGACCGAATCCATGTCGCCGACGATCAGGTCAGGCCGGTATCCCGCCTCGATCAGCGCGTCGGCGCCGCCGTCGACCCCCACCATGACCGGCTTGCATTCGCGGATGTAGGACCTCAGCGTGGCCAGGTCCTCGCGGTAGCGGTAGCCCCGCACCACGACCAGCGCGTCCCGGCCCTCAAAGTCGGTCCGCAGGGCGGGAGCCCCGATGCCATCGATGAGCAGCGGATATTCGTGCTTGATGTACTCCATGGTGTTGGCGACGAACTTCTCGATCTCGGTCGCCAGGCCGGTCTTCGCCTCGGCCATGGCCGACGAGACCGACTCCAGGTCCTGCAGCCTGCCCTTGGCGACGATCTGCTCGCCCAGGTAGACGGTGTCCCCGTCGAGTCGCACCCGCTCGCCCTCGCCTACCCGCTCGAAGACCTCCGGCCCGACGTCGTCAACCAGCGGGATCCCGGCCTCGACGAGCAGCTGCGGACCGAGATTCGGGTACCGGCCGGTGATGCTTCGCGCCGCGTTCACCACGGCCGAGACCTGGTGGCCGATCAGGGCATCCGCGCCGGTGCGGTCCAGGTCGGCGTGATCGATGATCGCGATATCACCCGGGCGCAGCCGGGTCGACAAGCTCTTCGTCCTGCGATCAAGCCGGGCCGTCGCCGAAATCCCGGGCAGATCCTCTGACCTGGTCCGACGATTTCGGGGGAAAGCGCGCGAGTACAGATTCATCGCACTGTCAGTTTGCCAGATCCCGCGCGCACCCGATGCCACACGCGGCATCAGGCTCCTGCCCCGGAGCGCCCGGGCCGCCTGCGGCGTTGCTGCCCGCGCCGCCGCGAGCGCTGCCGTGCCCGGTCTCGGCGTGGCCGGCCGGTCACCGCTCGCCGGCCAGCGTCGCCCGTTCGGCCGCGGCGGCGGCCAGCAACTCACTCGCATGGGCCCGGCCGAACTCGGAATCCTCCAGGCCGGCCAGCATCCTGGACAGCTCCCTGACTCGCCCGTCATCGTCAAGCAGCGTGATGCCGCTCCTGGTCACCGAGCCATCGTCGGCCTTCTCCACCACCAGGTGGGTGTCGGCGAACGCCGCGACCTGGGGCAGGTGGGTGACCACGATGACCTGGGCCAGCCTGGCCAGCCTGGCCAGCCGTCTGCCGATCTCGACCGCGGCCTTGCCGCCGACGCCGGCATCCACCTCGTCGAACACGAACGTCGGTACCGGGTCCGCGCCGGCGAACACGACCTCGATCGCCAGCATCACCCTCGACAGCTCACCGCCTGATGCGCCCTTGTGCAGCGCGAGCGCGGGCGCGCCCGGGTGGGCGGCGAGCTTGATCTCCACCTCGTCGGAGCCGTGCGAGCCCGGCTCGGCCAGCGGCGTGATGGCGACCGTCAGCCTGGCATGCGGCATCGCGAGCGCGCTCAGCTCACCGGTCACGTCAGCCGCGAACCGGCCTGAGGCCTGCTTCCGCGCCGCGGTGAGACGGTCGGCGAGCTCGCCAACAGTGCCGGCCAGCCCGGCTTCTTCCGCGGCCAGCGCCGAGATGCGGTCATCGTCGCCATCCAGCTCGCCGAGCCTGCCCGCCGCCAGCTTGGCCCAGGACAGCACGCCGCCCAGGCCGCCGGCCTCCTGCTGACCGGGCAACCCGGATCCTGCGGCCGCCGCGGTATCGGCACCCGGCGCATCCGCAGCCGGGCCCGCCTTACCTGGTCCGCCGGTCGCGACGCGGCCGGGCGCCGTCACCTCGGCCGCACCGTACGACCTGATCAGGCGCCCCAGGGTGGCCCGGCGTTCCTGAACGGCCGCGAGCCTGGCCGGGTCCGCCTCCACCGCCTGCGCATAAGAGGCCAGCTCGGCCGCGACATCGGAGACCAGGTAGGCCGCCTCCGAGAGCCGGCTGGCCAGCGCGCCCAGCGCGGGGTCATGCTGGGCGGCCGAATCCAGCGCCTGCCGGGCCCCGGCGAGCAGCGTCACCGCGTCGGCGCTGTCGTAGGCACCGCTCGACGGATCGGTCAGCAGTACCTCATGCGCCGTGGTGGCCGCGGTGTGCAGCGCATCAGCGTGCGACAGCCGTTCCTCTTCGGCCAGCAGTTCCAGATCCTCGCCGACCGCCGGCTCCGCCTGCTCGATCTCGGCGAGGCCGCGACGGAGATCCTCGGCCTCCCGCGCCCGGCTGGCGGCCAGGGAGGTGAGCTGCTCCAGCTCCGCCCGCACGTCGCGGTGCCGCTGGTAGACGCGCTGATAGTCGGCCAGCAGCGCCGCCAGCCCGGGACCGCCGAAACGGTCGAGCGCCTCGCGCTGGCGGCCCGGTCGCAGTAGCTGCTGCTGGTCGGCCTGACCGTGCACGGCCACCAGGTCGTCGGCGAGATAGGTCAGCAGCGAGACCGGCACCGACCGGCCGCCCGCGTTAGCCCGCGACCTGCCCTCGGCCGATACCGACCGGCTCAGGATCAGCGTGGCGCCGTCGTCATCGAGGTCTCCCCCGGCCTCGTCCACCTGCCTGGCCACCTGTCCGCCAGGCTCGACGCTCAGCCGGCCCTCCACGGTGGCGCGCGCGGCCCCCGGCCGCACCCGGGCGGGATCAGCGCGGCCGCCAAAGAGCAGGCCCAGCCCGGAGACGACCATTGTCTTGCCCGCCCCGGTCTCCCCGGTCACTACGTTGAAGCCCGCCGACAGCTCCAGGACCGCCTCGTCGATCACCCCGAGCCCGGTGATACGGACTTCCTCAAGCATCGCCGCCTGGCTCCTCGTCTCGCTGGCGCCTACCGTCCGGCTGGCGAGGGGCGCCTGGCTCCCGTGCCTGGTCCGGCTCACGTGCACCCGCCGGCTCACGCGCGCCGGCCTGCTTGCGGCCGGTCATCTCCGTGCGTGCGGTCCCACGGCCCCGCCAGCCAGCCACCGGCAGGCCGAACTTCGCCACCAGCCGGTCGGTGAAGGACGCGCCGGCCTCCGCGCCCGCCGCGCCGACGCTGGCACTTCGCAGCCTCACCAGCAGGACCGGCTCGGTGCCGCGCCGCACTTCGATGCGTGCACCCGAATCCAGATCGACCCTACGACGCCCATCGCACCACAAAACGGCCGTGGATGCCTCAGTTTGGCCGCCGCCAGGCCCGATTACTTCGGCCGCGAGCACCGACCGGGGCGAGACGACCATCGGCCCAGCGAACAGTGCGTGGGCGCTGATCGGCACCAGCAGGAGTGCTTCCACTTCGGGCCAGACAACGGGACCGCCGGCGGAGAACGCGTAGGCCGTGGAGCCGGTCGGAGTCGCGAACACCACGCCATCGCAGCCCCACCTGGACAGTGGCCGGCCATCGACCTCCGTCACCAGGTCGAGCACCCGCTCCCTCGCGCCTTTCTCCACGCTCGCCTCGTTCAGCGCCCAGGTGGTCGCGGTCACGGTGCCGTTGCTGCGTACGGTGACGTCGATGGTCATCCGCCGTTCCACCAGGTACCGGCGGCTCACGACCCGGTCGACCGTGTCCGACAGATCCTCCACCTCCGCCTCGGCGAGGAAGCCGACATGCCCGAGGTTGATGCCGAGCAGCGGAGTCCCGGTCGGCCGGGCCAGCTCGGCGGCCCGCAGCAGCGTCCCGTCACCGCCGAGTACCAGCACCATCTCCGCGCCAGCGGCCGCGGCCTCCGAGACCGGAACTTCATGAATGAAGCCCGCACAGTCCAGGTCGGCGGCCTCAGGCGCCAGTGCCCGCACCGCCACCCCGGCCGCGGCGAGCCGCTTCGCCACCAGGCGCGCGCTGCGGATGGCATCTTCGCGCCCGGTGTGTACCACCAGGAGCATCGTCCGAGCTGCGTTCACTGCGGCCCTTCCGTAATCGCCCGCTGCAGGACACCGGGATCGAGAGCGTCAGCTCCGCGCCGCAGCCACAAGAAGTACTCCACGTTGCCTGATGGCCCGGGCAGCGGACTGGCCACGACTCCGTGCACGCCCAGGCCCAGGGCAACCGCTGCCGCGGCAACGGACTCGACCGCCGCCGCCCGCAAGGCCGGATCCCGCACCACGCCGCCCGCCCCCACCTTCCCCTTGCCCACCTCAAACTGCGGCTTCACCAGCAGGACGAAGTCGGCATCCGGGGCCGCGCACGCGGCCAGCGCCGGCAGCACCAGAGCCAGCGAAATGAACGACAAATCGGCTGTAACCAGCCCAGGCGCTGGCGCAACCTGCTCCGCTGTCAGCCTGCGCACGTTGACGCGGTCCAGCACCGTCACTCGTGGGTCCGTGCGCAGCTTCCAGGCTAGCTGACCATGGCCGACGTCGAGCGCTATCACGTGCGCGGCTCCCGCCCGCAGCAGAACATCGGTGAAGCCGCCGGTCGAGGCACCGGCATCCAGGCAGCGCCGGCCGGCCACGACCAGTCCCGCAAAGGCCGACAGCGCGCCCGCCAGCTTGCGGCCGCCCCGTGAAGCATAATCCGGCCCGGTTTCCGTTTCCTTGATCGTGATCGCCTGGTCGGTGCCCACCTGCGTGGCCGGCTTGCCGGCCGCCTGGCCTGCCACGGTCACGAGCCCGGCCGAGATCAGGTCCGCCGCCTGCTCCCGCGAGCGGGCAAGCCCCCGGCGCACAAGTTCGGCGTCCAGCCGCATCCGCCTGCCCATGGTTGCGTTAACGGCCCGATCAGTCCCGTCGGCTCTCGGCACCACCGGAACGCCCGGTGTTCCCGGATCGCTCGCCCCCTTCGGCACCAGGCGGCGCTCCTGTGTCCAGCTCTCCGAGCACTTCGCTCAGGCTCCTGTGCACATGCTCGAAGACAGCCCGGTGCTCGGTCACCGGCAGGTCCGGCAGCTCGTCGAGCCTGGCGAGCGCTGCGTCGACCCGCGGCTCGCCGGTCACCTGGCGCTGTCCGGCAAGCCTGGCTTCCGCCGGTCCGTCCTGCGCCAGCCCGCCCTGCCCCGGCCCGTCCTGCGCCGGTCGGCGCTCGACCGATCCGTGCTCCGGCAGGCCAGGCCCCGGCAGGCCAGGCCCCGGCTCCCAGCCGGCTGGCGGCAGGCCGGGATCGTCGATGCGGTTCTCCATCGGCTGTCACTCTCCTCATCCCGGCCCCGCACTCACCCGCTGCGTCTCGCTCCCTTCAGGAACGCTACCGCCCGAGGTGACCCCGCCGCCGCACTTGATCTCGGCCGGCAGCACCCGATCTCGGCCGGCGCCCCAAGTCGCGGCCCGTGTTTCTGATCACCTCCGGGCACCCCAGAGGCCATACTGACGGCGGGAGGACGGAGAATGACCTTGAAAGCGAGGTCATGATGGCGACTGCGGAAGAATGCCGTAGGGCTCTGGAGAGCCTCACGGCCCGCATTTCGGACATGGATCCAGACGATCGTGCGAACCGCCTGGTGGAACGGACGCTCAGCTGCCGGATCCCGGACCTGAATGTCACCTTCATGACCCGGCTCGGAGCGCACGGCGCCGATCCGGTCACGGAGGTTGACGGCCAGGCCCGGCCCGCCCAGGTCCGGTTCACGGCCAACAGCGACGTCGTCGTGTCGATCACCGACGACCCTGGGAGCTTCGCCCGCGCCTGGCTGGCCGGCCGCCTGAAGGTTGAAGGCAACATCTTCGACCTGCTACGCCTCAGGAGGCTTATGTAGACCCCCGCGCTACGCCCGACAGGTGCGGCAGACGGGCCGGTTATCACGCTTCCCGTTCCGGCATACAGCAGGGCAGCCAGCTCTCGCTGAGGCGTCGTGGGTGTCCCGGTGTGAGACAGATAGATACCGGGCAGCAGCGGCCGCCAGGGACCGCCCGGCCGGATCCGGTGCCGCATCGCGGCTTCGCTCATCAGGCAGACCCTGGCCTGGCCACGACTGATTACCCCAGCTTGCTTGGCCAGCAAGGCCGCGACTGCTGCACCGTCAAATAACGCTAACCGTCCCATGCGCCGCACTGTGCCAGCCAGTACCGACATTTCAGTATCTGCGGTACCGCCTGCCCAATCCAGCCGCGCGAATCTGACCGTCAGTGGTGCGCGTATCGCCTAGAGTCAGCTTCTTCTCACCGAAAGCCCGCTTCTTCGCCTCCACCCGGCGGATTCGCCAGAAAGCAATAGCAGCAATGGACCGTTGCCGCGGAAAGAACAGCAGCGCAGCGCCATCGCCGCGATTCGCGAACGACAGCGCCGCGCCACCGCTGTCGTTGGATGCCAGGCCCGGAGGGTACCGAGACGCAGGAGGAGGAGGAGGCGCCAGGTCGGCGGGCCAGCGGGCGAGCAGACCAGCGGGCCGACGGGCCAGCGGGCGGCGGGCCAGCGGGCCGGCGGGCGAACCGGCCAGCGGGTCGGCGCGCGAGCGGGCCGACGGGCGGCGGCGGCGCTGCCACGAGCCAGGACCAGCGGCCAGTCCGGTTATCGTGACGCAATGACGGCTCTGATTCAGCGGCCACGGGCCGAGGTCGCGCCAGGCGCGGTTCATGTCCCCGGCTGGCTCACCCTTGACGAGCAGCGCCAGCTGGTGACCGCGTGCCGTCAGTGGGCCCGGCCGCCGGCCGGAATACGGGCCACCCGGCTGCCGACCGGCGGGGTGATGTCCGTGCAAACCGTGTGCCTGGGCTGGCACTGGATTCCGTACCGCTACTCCCGAATCGCGGAGGACGTGGATGGAGCCCCGGTTAAGGAGTTTCCTGACTGGCTCGCCGATCTTGGCCGCCGGGCTGTCGCCGACGCCTACGGCGATGCTGCGGCGGGCCGCCGTTACTGTCCTGACGTCGCGCTTATCAACTATTACGACGACCAGGCCCGGATGGGGATGCACGCCGACCGGGACGAGCGCAGCCCGGCGCCGGTCGTGTCGCTGAGCCTGGGCGCGGCCTGCGTCTTCAGGTTCGGGAACACCCAGAGCCGGAACCGGCCGTGGACCGACGTCGAGCTGGAGTCCGGCGACCTGTTCGTGTTCGGCGGTCCGGCCAGGCTGGCGTATCACGGCGTGCCCAGGACCTTGCCGGGCTCCGGCCGGCCGGAGACCGGACTGGGCACCGGGCGTCTCAACATCACGCTGCGGGAATCCGGGCTGGCCTGAGGCCCTGCTGCCGGGTCACGGCCCCGCTGGCCTGAGGTTCCGCCGCCGGGTCACGGCCCGGCGGCCTGCGTTCCGACCAGGCGGCCATCCGGCCGGATCCGGCCCGCCCGCCGGTCTGATGCGATGCTGGATGCATGCCTGAGGGTGACGTGGTCTGGCGCACGGCACGCATGCTCGATGCCGCGCTGGGCGGACGAGTACTCACCCGCAGCGACTTCCGGGTGCCCAGGTACGCCACGACTGACCTGGCCGGCCGCACCGTGACCGAGACGCTGTCCCGCGGAAAGCACCTGCTCACCCGGGTGGATGGCGGCGTGACCGTCCATACCCACCTGCGGATGGACGGATCCTGGCGAATCCAGGCCGCCGGCTCGCCGGCCCGCGATCACCGGATCAGGCTGGTGCTGGCTAACGATGCCTGGCAGGCGACCGGCAAGCTGCTCGGCGTGGTCGAAGTGCTGGCCACCAGGAACGAGGAACGCGTGGTCGGCCATCTCGGCCCGGACCCGCTTGGCCCGGACTGGGACCCTGACGAGGCGGTACGCCGTCTGCGGGCCAGCCCAGAGCGGCCCGTCGGCGAGGCGCTGCTCGATCAGCGGAACCTGGCCGGGGTGGGTAATTTTTTCCTGGCCGAGATGCTGTTTCTTCGCGGAGTCAGCCCCTGGCGCAGCGTCGGCCAGGTCAAAGACCTCGATGCCCTGCTAGAACTCGGGCGGCGGCTGCTTGACGCGAACAAGACCCGGATCGACCAGGTGACGACCGGCGACCGGGCACCGGGGCGGCAGAGCTGGGTATACGGGCAGGCGGGCCAGCCGTGCCGACGATGCGGTACCAGGATCAGGAGAGCCGAGCAGGGCCCTACCGGCGAGGAGCGGGTCAGGTTCTGGTGTCCGGCGTGCCAGAGATAGATGTGGGAAGGCTTCCAGGGCGTAGCCGGTCAGAGCGGACAGTCGTCGTTCCGCGCTAGGCCAGGGCGTGTTCCGGCCGGCCCGATGTCGCTGGTCAGCTCTTGGTGATCTCGTTGACGGCGGCCAGGCCGTTGAGCGACCTGGGGTAGCCGATGAACGGCACCAGGACGGTGATGACGTCGAGCAGCTGCTGGCGAGTGTTACCGATGTTGAGGTTGGCGGCCGCGTGGCCTTTGGCTTGTGGATCGGCGCCGCCGAGGGAGATGAGGATGGCGAAGGTGAGCAGTTCTCGCGTCGGGATGTCGATCCCGTTGCGGGCCAGGTGGTCGCCGAAGCAGTTGGCGGACAGGAACCGCTGGAAGTGCAGTTCGTCATCCGGGGCGTTGTCGTACATCGCCTGGACCCGTTCGGCGCCGACGATCTGCTCCTGGACCGCCCGGCCGTGCGCCGCCCGGTCCGTATCGGCCGTGGTCGACTGCCCCTCGAGGGGCAGCTCGACGCCCCGGTCGGCTAGGACCTGGTTCGTGACGTGGATGAAGTCGAACACCCGGCCCATCCCGACGTAGGGGACGGCCTGGTAGACGATTTCTTTCGCCTCGACTGGCGTGACTCCGGCGGTGAGGGCGGCGCCCAGCATCACGGGTACTCGGCGAGCGCCCCGCACGCGATCAGCGAAGCGAGCTGCACCATGAGGCGGGTCCGGGTGTCCAGGCGGCTGTGGGCGAGGACCTCGTCGAAGGCAAAGTTGTCGAAGATCTCGATCAGCTCGGGGTCGGTGACCGCGAGGCTGGAGACGTGGTTGGGGAACAGCTCGTCGTGGTTTCTGCGAGCCGCTTCGCTGATGACCATTCGCGGTTCTCCTCAGTTCGGGGCTGTTCGGGGCACGAGCCTGATGGTGGCCTGATGAGCGCTGGGGCCGACGACGTGGCCGACAATGCTCGGGTCGTAACGGTGGTACTTGGCGCGGTATGCCGCGTCGATGTCGCCGGCCCGGGCGTCGTCGACGGGGGCGAAGGTCACGTCGCGCTCAAGGCCGCCGGCCCGGATGCGCCCCGTGCCGCTGGCGGTCGCCCGGCGGTACCAGGGCCTGTCAGGGCCGCCTGCCGAGCGCACGTAGAGCTCGTTGCCTGCCCGGACCACCCACATCGTCACGTAGGCCCGCAGCGTACCGTCACTCCCGCAGGATGCGAGCTGGAGCTCTTCCGCGCTGGCGATCCGCCCGAGCTGGTCGGACGGCCAGGCAGGCTGTCCATGCGTGCTGGCGCCGGGCATCTACCGGCTCCGTTCCTGCCCGCGGCCGGCCTGGTACTCCTGGTCGGTGACGTGCGGACCCCAGTGGGGGGCTCCCTGCGTGATCGACAGGTGGGTCATGAAGTCGTCGGGGGTCGCACCGTGCCAGTGCTCCTCGCCGTCGGGTGCGTAGGCCACGTCGCCGGCGTTCAGCACGACTGTGTCCTCGCCGCGTACCTGGACCAGGCCCCGGCCCTCGGTGACGTAGAGGGTCTGGCCGCCCTCGTGGGAGTGCCAGGCGCTCCGCGCTCCGGGACTGAAGCGCACGGCGGCGACGTTCAGCTGCGTGGGCGGCAGGCCGCGGGTGATGGGGTCGACCCAGACGTCGCCGGTGAAGGTCTCGGCGGGTCCCCGGGCGGTCGGTGGCTTCGGCGAGAGTTCCATCTGTGTGGTCCTTCCTGGCGGTCAGCGGCGGCGGGCCGCCGGGTCGAGGGCGGGGCTGACCCAGCCGTCGTCGGCTGGGTTGAGGGTCACGCCTGGCGGCACGATGGCGTCGACGGCGTCGAGGACCTCGTCGCTCAGGTGCACCTCAGTGGCGGCGAGCTGCGACTCGAGGTGGTCCATCGTGCGGGGGCCGATGATCGCCGAGGTGATAGCCGGGTGGCGCAGAGCGAACGCGATGGCCAGCTCGATGAGGCTGACACCGGCCTGGTCGGCGAGACTGGCGAGGGCCTCGGCGGCGTCGAGCTTGCGCTGGTTCTCCGGAAGGGACAGGTCGAACCGGTTGGCCAGGACGGCGCGGGCCGGGGAGGTCGGGCCGGTCTGTTCTTCCTTGCGGTAGCGACCGGAGAGCCAGCCACCGGCGAGCGGGCTGTAGGAGAGCACGCCGTAGCCGTATCGGGCGCAGGTCGGCAGCACGTCTCGTTCGATCCCGCGGGTGAGTATCGAGTAGGTGGGCTGCTCGGTCCACGGCCGGTCCAGCCCCCGCCGCTCCGCGGTCCACTGGGCCTCGACGATGGCGGACACCGGCCAGGTGGAGTGCCCGAAGTACCGGATCTTGCCGGCCCGGACCAGGTCGGTGAGCGCCCCCAGGGTGACCTCCAGGTCGACGGCGGGATCGTAGCGGTGGACCTGGTAGACGTCGATCCAGTCGGTACCCAGCCGCCGGAGCGAGTTCTCTACCTCGGCGATGATCCAGCGGCGGCTGTTGCCGCGCCGGTTGGCGTCGTCGCCCATCGGCATGTGGACCTTGGTGGCCAGCACGATGTCGTCGCGCCGGCCGGCGATGGCCTTGCCGACGATCTCCTCGGACTCGCCGGCCGAGTAGACGTCGGCGGTGTCGACGAAATTGAGGCCCGCGTCGAGGGCCCGGTGGATGATGCGGATGCTCTCGTCGTGATCCTTGGTGCCCCACTCGCCGAACATCATGGCGCCGAGGCACAGCGGCGACACCTGGACGCCGGTGCGCCCGAGCGGTCGTAGTTCCATGGTCAGTTCCTTTCGATAAGCCGCGGGTGGCCGGCTGGTCAGGGCCGGACGAGGACCTTGAGGGCGGTGCGGTTCGCCATCGCGGCGTAGCCCTCGGCGACGTCGTCGAGGGCGACGGTCAGGTCGAAGACCTTGCCGGGCTGGATGCGGCCCTCGAGCACGTCCGGGAGCAGCCCGTCGATGTAGGCGCGGGCCGGAGCCACGCCGCCGGTCAGGGTGACGTTGCGGAGGAACACCGGGAACGGCATCGGGACGTCGTCGTACTGGGGTGCCCCGACCCGGCTCACCGTGCCGCCGTTGCGGACGACGCCGAGGGCGGTTTCGATGGCCTCGCGGAGGCCGACGCACTCGAGCACGGTGTGGGTGCCGTCGCCGCCGGTGAGCTCACGGATCCGCGCAACGCCTTCCGCGCCGCGTGCGGTGACGACGTCGGTGGCGCCGAACTCGCGGCCGAGGTCGGTGCGGTCCTGGTGGCGTCCCATCAGGATGATCCGCTCCGCACCGAGCCGGTTGGCCGACAGGACCGCGGAGAGGCCGACCGCTCCGTCACCGATGACGGTGACGGTGGTGCGCGGGCTGACCCCGGCGGTGCGGGCGCAGTGGTAGCCGGTGGGGAAGACATCCGAGAGGCTGAGCAGCGACGGCAGGAGGGCGGAGTCCTCGCCGACGGGCAGCTTCACGAGGGTGCCCTGGGCCTGGGGGACCCGGACCGCTTCGCCCTGCCCGCCGTCAATGCCGTCCCTGGCCCACATGCCGCCGTGACGGCACGAGGTCTGCAGCCCTTCGCGGCAGAAGTCGCAGCTGCCGTCAGACCACACGAACGGGGCGACGACCAGGTCACCGGCAGCGAACCCGGGCACGTCGGCGCCCGCGTCCTCGATCACGCCGAGGAACTCGTGGCCGATACGGGCACCCGGCTCGGAGGCGGGCATGGACCGGTAGGGCCACAGGTCGCTGCCGCAGATGCAGGCGGCGACGACCCGGACCAAGGCGTCGGTCGGCGCGAGGATCCTCGGGTCGGGCACGGTCTCGACGCCGACGTCACCGGCGCCGTGGATGATGGTGGCGCGCACGGGAAGCTCCTTCCGGCAGGATGTCGCGGCGCGCCGGGTTAGCAGCCCCTGGGCAGGGGTGTGCCACCCGGCTGTTGACGGGGTTTACGGGCTCGGCCGGCCTGGCGGGGCCGGAGCCTCGGACCCGTGCTGCTCTTGGTCTCCGGTGGCGGCCCAGCTGGCCAGCAGGTCCAGGGCTTGCTGCGACGGCGACGCCGGCTCGGCGGTGTATATCAGCAGGGTGAGGTCCTCGCCGGGCAGCTCCATGGCCTCGAACGACAGGTCCAAGGCGCCGACCACCGGGTGCCGCAGCTGCTTGCGACCGGTCCGGTGGAAGCGCACGTTGTGCGCCGCCCATCGGACCCGGAACGTCTCGCTCCGGGTCGACAACTCGCCGATCAGGTCGCTCAGCGCCTTGTTGTAAGGGTTGCGCCCCGCCTCGGAGCGCAACATGGCCACGATGTCATCCGCGGCGCGTTCCCAATCGACGAAGAACTCCTGCGACCGGGGGTTCAAGAACACGTAGCGGGCGTTGTTCGGAGGGCTGACGGGGTCGGTCAGCAGTTCTGAGTACAGGGCGTAGCCGAGCCGGTTGGCGGCCAGCAGGTCATGACGGGCGTTGCGCACCCAGGCCGGCGCGCCGACCAGGTCGAGGATCCGCTGCACGCTGGGCCGGACCCGCTGAGCAGCGGTGCGCCGGCGGGTGGCGGGGGTGGCGCTGGCCGCCCGGGCCAGGTCGAAGAGGTGGGTGCGTTCGGCCTCGTCGAGCTGCAGGGCCCGGGCCAGGGCGTCGAGGACCTGCTCGGACACACCGTGGAGGTTGCCGCGCTCGAGGCGGACGTAGTAGTCCACGCTCACCCCGGCCAGGAGGGCGACCTCTTCCCGGCGGAGGCCCTTGACTCGGCGGTTTCCGCCGTAGCTGGGCAGGCCGGCCTGTTCAGGCGTGACCTGGGCCCGGCGCGATGCCAGGAACTCCTTGGCCTGGCTGCGGCTGTCCATGGCTCCCAACTTACGGGCCCCTCCGACCAGGTGGGAGGTTCTGTCATTACCGGTCTCAGCAGGCCCCCAGATCGGCCAGACCATGACCCAGCAGGCACATGTCTGCCACACTGGAGTCGGCCTGAAGTGGGAACGGCACGATGTGCCGGTAAGGCGAGCGTGCATGGCTGAACCGGACGTGGCCCGATTCGAGGCACTGCTAACCTCGCAGGGCCGCGAGCTTCTTGATCGGATCGCCAGCGAAGCCCCTGGCCCGGACACGGCCCTGCGGATTGGTGCCTCGCTGCGTGGTCTGTACCCGGCAGAGCTGGTCATCGAGGCACTGGCCCAGCATGAGCTACGGCTGCAGGCGCGGGCCAAGTTCGGCCGCGCTAGTGAAATGTTCTTCACTCGCGCGGGCCTTGAGCAGGCGTCCTCAGAGGTGGTGGCCAGGTACCGCGCCCGGCGGTACGCAGGCGCGGCCTGCGTGGCGGACCTGTGCTGCGGAATAGGCGGGGACCTGATTGCTCTGGCGGCCGGCCACCACGTACTGGCGGTGGACCGCGACCCACTGCATCTGCGCATCGCGCAGGAGAACGCTGAGGTCTACGACGTCGCTAAACGTGTGACTGCGGTGGAGGCTGACGCCAGGGACGTCGACTTGGCCCGCGCCGACGCGGTTTTTATCGACCCGGCACGGCGATCCGGTGATCGCCGGATGCGCGCTGGAGACAGTGAACCACCGTTGGGCTGGTGTGTCAGCCTGGCGGCAAAGGTCGCCTCCGTCGGAGTCAAGGCCGCCCCCGGCCTGCCGCATGACGCGGTGCCAAGCACGTGGGAGTTGGAGTTCATCGCCGTCGGCCGGGACTTGAAGGAGGCTGTGGCCTGGTCCCCGGTGCTGGCCACGTGCCGCACCCGGGCGACAATCCTGCCCGATGGTCACACGCTCGGTCCCGAGCCCGGTCCGACGGTAGAGGTGCGCCCGCCAGGGGAGTTCCTGCTCGACCCCAACCCTGCGGTCACCAGGGCCGGCCTGGTGCAGGAGGTCGCCCGGCGACTGGCAGCATGGAAGATCGACGAGAGGATCGCGTTCCTCTCCGCAGATGTGCCCCTGCGAACGCCGTTCGGCCGTGGGCTACGGATCATTGACTCCGCGCCCTGGGACCAGAAGAGCCTCCCCGCTAGGCTGCGCAAACTGGATGTAGGCGCGGTGGACATGCGCCGACGGGGCCTTGCGGGCGACGTCGACCAGCTACATAGGCAGCTCAAGCTGTCGGGCACGCGCCGGGTAACTCTGGTGATGACCCGGGTGCGAGACAAGCCATGGGGATTTGTTTGTGTGGACGTCGACTGACCGGGGTGATCAGATCAATAGCGGTGGCGTGACAGGCGCGCGCCCGGGTCCCGCAGCTCGATGCTCAGGGACCCGGGCGTTCCTGCCGGTATCGGCTCAGGCGTCGCGCCTGCGGATCAGGATCAGCCCGGCGATCAGCGCGATCATGGCGTAACCGCAGAACACCGCGAATCCGGTCCAGGGCGCGAACATCGGCGGATTGCCGGTGGCGGGCTTGACGGCCCAGATCTGGCTGCCCGCCACGGCGGGCACCCACTTGTCGACGTGCACCTGCCAGGATTGCGGCAGCGCATTGATGAGCACCGAGATCACGAAGAGCAGCACGATCGACGCGGTGATCGCGCCTGCGGTGTGCCGCAGGATGGCGCCGATCCCGTAGGCCAGCATCCCGCAGGCGGCCAGGAACAGCGCCCCGCCGACCACGGCCCGCAGCACATGCGGCTGGCTGAGCGTTGCGTTGATGTGCGCCCCGGACATCAGCGCCTGACCGAGGAAGAACGCCCCGAAGCTCGTGATCAGGCCGGTTACCAGGGCGACCGCGGCGAACACGACGGCCTTGGCGGCGAACAGCGTGCCGCGCCGCGGCATCGCCGTGAGCGACGTGCGGATCATCCCTGTCGCGTACTCCGAGGTGATGGTCAGCACGCCCAGGACCGCCATGACGAGCTGGCCGAAGTACAGGCCGAACAAGCTCCGCTGGGTGGGGTCGAAATCAGGCCCGAGCTGCTTCACGTTGTGGGCGGCACCCGCGCTGGCCAGCGCGCCGAAGCCGATCGTAATGACCACCAGGGCGAGCAGTGTCCAGTACGTGGACCTGGTCGACCTGATCTTGGTGAACTCCGACCGCACCGAGCCGATGAAGCCCGCCCGGCCGGCCGGGCGGGGCAGCGGGGCGGCCCCCGAGTGGCGGCCCGCTACTGGTGCCGATGTCGTTGCCATGCTCAGGCCACCTCTCCCGCGTGCACCGGTTGCTTGCCCTGCTCGTTCGGGACGCCGGCGTGGAACTGCACGCTGGACGCGGTCAGCTCCATGAACGCCTGCTCCAGGGAGGCCTGCGCGGTGGCCAGCTGATGCAGCCGCACCGAGTTCTCGAACGCGATGTCCCCGACCTGGCTGACCTCCAGGCCCTGCACGATCATCAGGCCGTCGCCGTCCTCGTGCACCGTGCCGCCCGCCGCGATGACCGCTTTGGCGAGCTGGGCGGGCTGCGGCGTCCGCACCCGCACCGACTGCCGGGAATTGGTGGCGATGAATTCCGGTACCGTGCAGTCGGAAATAAGCTTGCCGCGGCCAATGACCAGCAGATGATCGGCGGTGTTCTCCATTTCCGACATGAGATGGCTGGAGACGAACACCGTCCGGCCCTCCGCGGCCAGCGCCTTCATCAGGTTGCGGATCCACAGGATGCCCTCGGGGTCCAGCCCGTTGACCGGCTCGTCGAACATCAGGATCGCCGGGTCACCGAGCAGCGCGCCCGCGATGCCCAGCCGCTGGCCCATGCCGAGCGAGAAGCCCTTCGAGCGCTTTCGCGCCACCGAGGTCAGCCCGACCAGCTCGAGGACCTCGCCGACCCGCCGCGCGGGCAGGTTGTTGGTCTGAGCGAGGCAGAGCAGGTGATTGTAGGCGCTCCGGCCACCGTGCACGGCCTTGGCGTCCAGCAGCGCGCCGACTTCGCGCATCGGGTAGGCGAGCTGCCCGAATGGCTGCCCGCCGATCGTGACCGAACCGCTGGTGGGCCGGTCCAGGCCGAGGATCAGCCGCATCGTGGTGGTCTTGCCCGCACCGTTCGGGCCCAGGAATCCGGTGATCTTGCCAGGCGCCACGCTGAATGACAGGTCGTCAACGGCCAGCGTGTCGCCGTATCGCTTGGTGAGGCCCCGTGCCTCGATCATGGTCTCTGTCCCTCCTGACACTGGCGCAGGCCGGGTGCCCGGCCTGCCCCATCAGTCTGGCGGGGCAGCAGGTAGCCGCGCGTCGGCCAGCGGGCTGATCCGGTATCCGACCGTGGCCTTACATCAGGACGGCGCCACGCCGGCCGGAAAGCCGAGCTTGCCGACGGCGGAGTGCACCATTTCGGCAGTCACGGCCTCAGCCGACCAGGCGGCGGCGCACAGCGCGCGCAGCCCGTCTATGGGCTCACCAGAGCCCGAGACCTCGAGCCGGCCCGAGGCCGTCAGGCGGTCCGGGCCGGGCTGGCCATCGTCGCTGATCAGCCGCACCGTCCAGGCTGCGCAGCGGAACCCTCCCGCGGCCGCGATCACGTCCGGATGCGGCTCAAGCAGGCCGTTCAGGTCAACAGCGAGATAGGTAGGCCGGCACTGCGGCGGGGCGAGCACCACGTCCGCTGGCTGGCTGACACCGGTCAGGACCAGCATGCTGTCGGCGCCGGCCCGGACTGCGCCCTCGATGTCAGTGTCGAGCCTGTCGCCTACTATCAGGGGCCGACGTGCGCCGGTCCGGCGTACTGCCTCGGCGTGCAACGGGGGCTCCGGCTTGCCCGCCACCACGGGCCAGGCGCCCCGTCGCGGTGACGATCAGCTGAACCAGCGAGCCATTCCCCGGCATCGGGCCCCGCGAGCTCGGCAGGGTGGCGTCGGCGTTGGAGGCTACGTACCAGGCGCCGGCCCGGACCGCCACGGCCGCCTCGGCCAGCAGCGAGTAACTGATATCCGGCGCGTATCCCTGGACCACCGCGGCGGGCCGCTCGGTGGCGGTCGACACCGGCCGCAGGCCGTGCTCGCGCAGGGCCAGCCGCAGCCCGATCCCGCCCGCCACGAGCACGGCCGAGCCGCGGGGCAGCCGGTCGGCGATGAGCCGCGCGGCGGCCTGCGCCGAGGTCACCAGGTCGGCGGGTGACGCGCTCACGCCCAGCCCGGTGAGCTGCTGCGCGATAGCGGCCGGCGATCGGGAGGCGTTGTTGGTCACGAAGGCCAGCCGCATCCCGCGCTGCCGGGCCTGCGCCAGTGCCTGCGGCGCGCCGGGTATGCCCTTTCCGCCCAGGTAAACGACTCCATCCAGGTCGAGCAGGGCGACGTCGTAGGCCTCGCTAAGCGGACCGGCGTGGCCGCGCGGGCGGGCGGCGGTGCGGTGGCCAGCAGCTTCCGCGTGGCCAGCCGGTCCCGTCGGTGCGTCATCAGCCCCGGTGTCCTGGATCACGCCGCGATCTCCGTTATGCATCATGTGTCCCGGTCGCGTCCTGCCGGCTCCGGGCGCGCAGCGTCGCCCGCACGCCGCGCAGCGCTTCGGTGTAATGCCGCAGGTCCGGCCGCATCGCCGCGGCCAGCGCCAGATGCTCTGCCGCCGCCCTGGGATCGCCGGTCCTGGCCAGCGCCAGGCCCAGGCCAAACTGCGCGTAATCGTCACTGGGGCTGGCGTCCACTATCCGCCGGAAGTTGGCCGCCGCCGCGGTGTACCTGCCCGCGTCGAACTGGGCCCTGGCCAGCGCCTCCAGGACACTCCTGGACTGCGGCTCGGCCGCTGCGGCCCGCTCCAGCAACTGGGCGGCTGCTGCCGCGCTGCCGCGCCCCAGCAGCTCGAGGCCGCGCCGGTACAGGGTGTAGGTGTCGTCAGCAGGCGAGGTCTGGCCGGGAAGCTCATCGCCCGGCCGGGAATCCTGGCCGCCGGTTGGTCCTTCTGACATATGTGCAGATCCTTCCGTCTGGCCAGGAGCCAGCAGCAGCCGGGCCTGCCGGGCTCGCGCTAGCGCCGTTCCGCGGCGTGCGTTATGCCCAGGACCGGGTGAGCGGGCTGGCTGAGGTCACCTCTCCACCGTACGACGTCATCGCCCACGACATAGAGGACCAGTTGATGGCGGCCGACCCGCACAACGTGGTCCGGCTGATCCTGCCCCGGCACCGCCCGGGCCGCCCAGGCAACGAATACAGCGACGCCGCGCGGTTGCTGCGAGCCTGGCAGGACGGCCAGATTCTGCGCTCCGACCCGGAGCCTGCCCTGTACGTCTACGAACAGGCCGTGACGGGCCGCGGCGGGGACGCGACCGTGATCCAGCGCGGCCTGATCGGGGCGCTGCGGCTGGAGCCGCTCGACGCCGGGATCGTGCGCCCGCACGAAGGCGTCGCCCCGGGCCCGGTCAGCGGCCGTCGCCAGCTGATGGAGGCGACCGAGGCCAACCTGGAGCCGATCTTCCTGCTCCATGACCCCGGCGAGCCGGATGAGCCGGGCGCGGCCGGGCGCCTCGTCGAGGAGGCCGCCTCCGCCAGGCCGCCGCTGGCCGAGGCGGTGACCGCCGACGGCCTCAGGCACCGGATCTGGGCCATCGCCGATCCGGCCGAGCTGGCCGCGATCACGGCCGACCTGGCGCCCGCCCGGCCGGTCATCGCCGACGGGCACCACCGGTACGCTGCCTACCTCGAGCTGCAAAGCCGGCACCGGGCCGCGGGTGACGGGCCGGGTCCGTGGGACTACGGGCTCGCCCTGCTGGTCGATGCCCGGGCCTATCCGCCGCGGGTCGGGGCCATTCACCGCGTCATCCCGCACCTGGACCCGGAGACCGCGGCCGAGCTGGCCAAGGCGGCATTCCGGGTGCGGGCGCTGCCCGGCGGCCAGGCCCGGCTGGCGGCGGCGGTCGGTGAGCTCGCCGAGGCCAGCAGCCGGGGCACGGCCTTCGTCATCGCCGGCGGCGAGCGGACATACCTGCTGACCGAGCCTGACCCGCTGCAAGTGGACGCGGCGATGCCCGCGGGCACGTCGGAGCCCTGGCGCGGGCTGGCCGCGGCGGTGCTTCAGGAGCTGCTCGTCAGCCGCCTGTGGGGAATTCCGGACAACGAGCGCAGCATCGGTTTCGTGCATAACGATGCGGCGGCCGCGGTCCGGGCGGCCGACGAGGTACCCGGCGGCACTGCCGTCATCTGCAGCCCGCTGTCGGCCGCCGACGTCTATGCCGTCGCGGCGCGCGGCGAGCTGGTACCGCGCAAGTCGACCTCCTTCGACCCCAAGCCGCGCACCGGCCTGGTGATCCGGACGTTCGCTGACAGCTGAACGCTCAGCGCAGCCGCAGGCCGTTCCTGACGTAGAGCTGAAGCGGCGACCAGGACCCGCTGGCCCGGCTGAAATTGCTGCGCAGGTATGTCTCGAGCTGCGGGGTCCAGGCGATCCGCAGCCGGTTGGCCGGGGTCAGCACGACATACTGCGCGGCGCCGAAAGCCCGCCGCCACACCGCGGCCACGGCGGGCACCCCGCCTGCCGTCAGCGCGCTCTGGCCATGGCCGAGGGCATAGCTGGTACCGGTCCCGTCGACGACCACCGGGCACCCGGGCACGGCCGAGACCAGCCGGTTGGCTGAGATGAGCAGTGACACCTGATCGGTGAGGACACACGCGCCCGGCGGGATGGCCCGCTCGATCGCGGCCACCGGCCGCCAGTAGGTGGGCGTCGGGCTGTTCTCGGCCCACGGCATGGCCAGCGGCAGGACGAGGACCGCCAGGCCCGCCAGGCCGGCGGCCCAGGCCCGCACCCGGGCTGACGGCTGGCGGCCGCGCCGCCCTTCCTGCGGTCCAGCCCCGTCGATCAGGCGGGCCGCGGGCAGCGCCAGGGCCATGGCGAGGAACGGGGCCAGGAAGGCCGGGTAGTGATAGTAGAAGTCAGCAGGAACGAGGAATGCGACCACCACGATGACCGCCGTCACCACGGCGAACCATTCGAGCGGCGCGGGCGGGCACCGGGTGGCCAGTGACGCCGCGACGAGCAGCCCGGCGACGAGGACCACCAGGACGACGCCGGCCGCTGCCAGCGCCGCGGGGCCAAGATGCCAGCTGGCCAGCCCGGTGAGCGCTGCGAGCCGGAACGTCAGCGGGGTCCGCGCGCCGCTCCTGACCAGCTGCGCGACGACCACGCTGTCGTAGAAGCTCCGCGGCGCCAGGATCGCGAACGGAAGCACCGGAATGCAGAACCCCACGGCCACGCCCGCCAGGTACCTGGCGGCCTGCCTGAACCTGGGCAGGCAGAGCACGCAGATGACGGCGACCGGGATGATGGCCCAGACCTTGATGGCGCCGGCGAAACCGAACGCGGCGCCGCCCCAGATCAGCCTCCGGCCATCGGCCAGGTGGTCGCCATCGAACACGGCCACCGCGCCGGCCAGGCAGAAGGCCACCAGCCACGGCTCCAGCAGCACGGTGTGGGCCGACTGCACGCTGCCCGGAAAGATGGCGATTATCCCGCAGGTGACAATCGTGGCCAGGAGCCCGCGGTGCCGGACCAGGAGGCCGCCGAGCGCCACCGACGCCGCGCCGGCCAGCGCCGTCAGGAGGCGTCCGGCCGCGATCGCCCATTCGGTGCTCCCGGTCAGCCTGGACAGCAGCGCGGCCGGCGTCATCAGCAAGGTGATGCCGGGCGGCTGCACCACCACGAAGTCCCGGTACGGCAGCACGCCGTGGACGAGCCAGATGGCGCTGCCGAAATCCGCGCCGTCGTCGTAGTCCCCCACACCAAGGAGATGGCCAGGCCGGGCGAGCTGATAGAGGCGCAGGCCGAGCGCGAACACGGTGATGGCGACGATGACGGCGGTGACCGGGGCGCCGACGATACGGCGCCGCAGCGCGGGCGCGTCGCCGCGTGATGAGCCGGCCGTCGGCCGGACAGTTGTTCCGCTCACAGCTTGCTACTTCCGCAGGCTTCTTGCGCGTGGTCAGGGGACTGACGCCGGGATGACGGCCGGGAGCGGGCGGGAGTTACCGCCCCGCGGGTCCAGTGGTGGCGGTCCCGGCCGGTCGCCAACCGATGTTACCCGCTCACTCCCCGCCAAACCGGCAGCCAGCCACAGTACGGGCCCGATCTGCGAGGATGACGGCGTGGACGGTGCGCAGGAAGGTACCGGCGCGGCGGGCGCCATTACCGGGCTGGGCCACGAGGTGTACCAGATCGATACGCTGATGGCCGGGTACTCGCAGATCACTGCGGGCTACCTGATCCGCGGCGACGCACCCTGCCTGGTGGAGACCGGCACCGCGCCGTCGGCACCGGTGGTCAGGGACGCGCTGGCGAGCCTGGGCATCGGCCCGTCCGACCTGGCTACCGTCGTGGTGACCCACATCCACCTGGATCACGCCGGCGGTGCGGGCGACATCGCCGAGATGTTCCCGAATGCCCAGCTCGTGGTGCATGAGCTCGGTGCCCGGCACCTGGCCGATCCGTCCCGGCTGATGGCCAGCGCGCGGATGGTTTACGGCGACGAGCTCGGCGAGCTGTTCGGGGCGCTCGCCCCGACGCCCGCGGAGCGGATCCGCACGGTCGCCCAGACCGGCACGATCGACCTGGGCGGCGGCCGCCGCCTCGAGAGCCACTACACCCCGGGGCACGCCAGGCACCACATCGGCCTAATCGACTCGGCCAGCGGCGATCTGTACGTGGGCGACGCGGCCGGCATCTTCATCCCGGACACCGGGGACATGCGGCCCGCGACGCCGCCGCCTGACTTTGACCTCGCCACCGCGCTGCGGTCGCTGCGGACCTTCGCCGATCTGCGGCCGGCGCGCCTGCTGTTCAGCCACTACGGCGCCGTGAATGCGGTCGGCGCGGCGCTGGAGCGGGCCGCGGACGAGATCAACCTCTGGGTAGCCGAGACCCGCCACGCCCGGGGTGCCGGGCTTGACCTCGACCACGCCGCGGCGATGGTCGCGGAGCGCACCCGGCAGCGTTATGCGGTCCTCCATGAGGGCGCCGACCCGCAGGTCGCCGCCAAGTACGAGCGGATCAGCGCCACGACCGCCAATGTGGCCGGCATCATGCGCTGGCTGGACAAGACCGAGCAGCCGGGCAGCTAGCGGCGGCGTGCCTGTCCGGCGCCCTCAGCGCATCCTGTCCATGGTCTGGATTCGTGAGATTGATGTCGCCGCGGCCACCGGCCTGCCGTCGGGGCCGATGAGTTCACCGGCCAGGAAGCACACCTCATGACCGCGTTTCACGATTCTTCCTCGCCCCAGAAGGCGTCCGGGGCGCGCCGGACGCAGGAACTGAACATGGAGGTCGAGAGTAGGAGCGAACTGGTTCTCTGCCAAAGTCGCGGCCAGCGCCGGGCCCAAGGTTTCATCGAGCATCGCGACCAGGAACCCGCCCTGGATCACGCCTACGGGGTTCAGGAACTGATCTCCCGCCTGAAACGCCACTTCGATCGTCCCCAGCTCCGGATCCACTTCGATAAGTTCCCAGCCGAGAACCTGCACGACAGGCGGCGGCGGGACCCGGCCCGCCAGCATGTCCCAGAACAGCCCGCTCCGTTGCATATCCATCTCCATAACACAGCTTGCATAGGCGGTCGCTGACAGCCCGGGTGGTCACGTTTCCTGACGGCCGCCAAGTTCGTCCGTCCCGGCGGGCATTACCTCGGGCAGATAGTCGTCTGGCTCGTCGTCCAGGCCTTCGACGACGGTCTCTTCGAGATCATCGATGAGCACCTGATCGAGTTCCTCGAACCGCTCAGCGGCGTCGGTCTCACCATCCACATCACCGATCGCCGCCTTCCTGAACCATTCTCGTGACTCGTCTTCACGCCCGGCCTCCAGCAGCGCGTCGGCGTAGGCGTAGAACAGTCGGGCTGACCCGGGCCGGACCCGCCCTTCGGTGATCTCGGGTAGCTGTAGCGCGGCTACCGCGGCTTCGGGCAGGCCCTGATCCCGGCGGATGCCGGACTCCACAATCCGGAGCTCAATCCGGGTAGCTGGGTCCGCATTCCGCGCCTCGGGTCCACTGACCAGATCCAGTGCCCGATCGAGACGGCCCAGAGCCCGTTCGCAGTCAGCCATCATCGGCAGATAGCTGCCGCGTCCCGTGAGCCGCCGCGCGGCGCGCAGCTCGGCTAGCGCCTCCGCCCATTTTCCGGCCCGGTACGCGGCGACTCCGCAGGCTTCGCGAACCACCCCGACCCGGGCCGCGAGGCTGTGGGCCGCCCTCGCGTGCCGGTATGCCTGTTCCGGGTCCTCCTCAAGGCCGGCCGCGACCAGCTGGCGTGCGACCGCGTCAGCGAGATCTGCGGGCAGCGTCCTCAGCTCAGCACGGGCCTCAGCGTCCAGTTGATCAACGGTGATGTTGTCTGGCACGCGCGGCAGAGCCTGCCCGGGCGGCCGGGAGCCAGCCGCCTGCTGCGGTGCGCCAGGCCGCTGCCCGTCGGCGCCGCGTCCGCCCGTCCCGGAGGAGCGGCCACCTCCCGCAGGCCGGCGCCGGTCGGCACCGTATCGGTCGGCACCGTATCGGTCGGCACTACCGGCCGGCCTGGCCTGCGCCCGCCCGCCGGAAGTCCTTTCTGCTCTGGGTCCGCGGCGCGGACTGATCCGGGAACCCGAACCGGATCCCGCGCTGTTGTCCCGGTAGCCCGGCTGGCTGTCGCGGCGAGCTGCCGCCTGCGAGCCGGCGCCGCGTCCCCGGTAACCCGACTGGTCGTCCCGCTCCGGCCGGGCCGGAGAACCGGCGCCGCGCCCCCGGTAGCCGGGCCGATCATCGCGGCGCGGGCTGACGGAGTTGCGTCCTCCAGCTGCCCTGCTTGGCGGTTGATCCGAAGCTCCCCGGCGCGGGCCGACCTCGCGGGTGCCGCCCGCCGGGGCCGCTGATCTCTGATCGTCAGGACGTGACCGGCTAGTCCTCTGGCCGGCTGATGTGTTCTGCCCGGCACCGGGTCGGTCGCGGTCCGCCGGGCCGTAGCGGTTGCCGCTCCGCGCAGCAGCAGCCGGTCCGCGCAGGCCGGCACCCGGCCGCCGCGATCCGGGAGTCCTTCCGGTCGGCGCCTGGGCACCGCGGGAAGGGCTGCGCCCCTTAGCAGACTCACGCCCCTCAACAGATTCAGCGGGACCACGTCTGCCGGTCGGCGTCGTGCTGTCACGACCAGCCGGGGCGCCCGAGGCACTGCGGCGCGCCGTGCCGCTACGAGCCGTGCCGCTACGAGCCGTGCTGCCGCGCGCCCTACCGCCCCGAGCCGTGCTGCCCCGAGCCGCGCCGCCACCAGCCGCGCCGCCACCAGCCACGCCGCCACGCGGCGACCGCCCGCCCGCGTCAGCCGGCCGGCGAGATCGTCCTGCCGTCTCCGCGCTGCTGGCTGCACCGCTCGTGGCGGCACCGCTCGCACGTCCGCCCGAGCCTGCCGAGGTCCTCCGCGGCTGGCCAGCAGTTCCATCGCGAGGCTGACGCGGCCGACCCGCCGCCGCGGGCCGCCCGCTACTAGCACGGCCACCAGCTCGGCTGGCGCTGCTGCTGCCAGCGCGCGGGCTCCCGCCACTGCGCGGGCTCCCGCCACTGCGGGTGCTCCCGCCACTGCGCGCGCCGCTACCGGTCTTGCGCGCACCGCTACCGCCTTCGCGCGTACCGCTGCCGCCACCGC
>CAWAWM010000002.1:0-1308298 GCA_963785765.1 uncultured Actinomycetes bacterium
CCGGATAGGGATCCCGTGACCCAGACGGGGCAGCTGAAGTAGGCCGACACATCGGTACCGGGATTGGTCACCGTCACCGGGAACTTGTCGATCCCCCCGCTCGCCGCGATGTCATCCCCGGTGATCACCTGGTGATTTCGCGGGGTGCTGAACATACGCTCCGGCTGGAAGCAGGGATGGAGCCTTCCGGCCTGAACCCCTGGCCGACCGCGTCCATGAACCGGATCAGATGGCGGCGCCCATCTCGAGCGGCTCCTTTCTGACCGGCGGGATGGTGACGGGAAGGTTCTGGCGCTATTCGTCCCGGCGATCCGGCCAGACAACGATGGAGCGGGACGGGTGGCCCATGCCGTGGGTCGCCGGTCAGGCTGCCGATGTCACTGCCGTCGGCGTCACCAGGCGAGCAGCAATAGCCGCCTCCTGGCTGACCGAACGCGGCAGGGAACCCAGCCCCTGGCTCACTACTCGCAGGCGCCATTACCGCCAACTCGAGATACCAGGCGTACAGCCCTTCTCTCCGCGTGGGACGGCGGGTTCCCATGCACTGGCCGCGGCCAGCGGGCCCGCCGCGCCGCCGGCGGTCCAGGACTGGCCATGCCCGAGTCGTGGTGGTGACCACGGTCTGGAGCAGCCCCGGCTTTGCGGCCACGCCTGAAAATGAAGCCTGATCGTGAAACCCAGCCCGTCGCAGCAGCCCGCCAGCCCCTCCGAACGATCCATCTGATACACCGCGAGAGCCCAGGCCAACAACCAGCTCAGGGTACAGATCGGCGGATATTTTGCACGGGTACGCAAGGACTCGGTTGCTCTCCGTGATGGTCTTCCCGCCAGGCCACGTGCTCAGCTAGCTGGGTCCGCAGGCTGCCGCGGATCAGATTGATCACACGATCTGGGCGCTATCGCACGGCGTGACCTCCGGCGATCGACCCGTCCGCGGCAGAAGAGGAAATGCGAAATCGTCTGCTCAGGGTGATGGGCGCAGTACTTCGATATGGCACCGTGGGCCGGTGGCTCGTGCCAGCCTCTGGTCACCGGTGAGCAGGGTCACGGCCAGCGCCTCGGCGAGCGCGACATACGACGCGTCGTAGATGGTCACATTTTCGCGAAGTTCCCAGCAGCGCTGGAGCAGGGGGCGGTGCGGTGCCCGCCGCAGTGGCAGCGCTGCGAGGTCAGCCAGCGCCAGCGCGGCGCGGCGAGCGTCCATGACGCCGTCCCGTACCTGCCGTCGCCAGACCGAGGCGGTCTCGAGGTCGACCAGATCCGGCGCGGTCAGCCGTTCGCCGCGCAGGCGGTCACGTGCGTGATCGCCGTCGTGGCCGTCGTCAGCGAGGGCTACGGCCACGATGCTGGCGTCAACGACGATCACGGTCGGCGCGGAGTGTCGATACCGCGGCTTTCAGTGGTACTGAACCGCCGGAGCGGCCACCGGCCCGGTCGAGGACCTCATCCAGGGTTGGCTCGCTTGCTTCCTCGATCAGCCGGGCGCGCAAGTACTCCTGGAGGGACTGGTGCGCGGCCGCTGCGCGCTGGCGCAAGACAGCGTGAGTCTGTTCAGGAACATCCTTGATTTGCACACTGGGCATGGCGCCATTATGGCGCTACAAGCGCCAGTTCGCAACCACACTCACATCGGCAGATCCGGGCGGTGCGCGCCAGCCTGCGCCGTCATAGCTCACCTTGCCGAAGATCGAGCACGCTGCTTTACCCAGCCAAGGGTCGCAAGTTGGCGAACTGCCGCCCACTCCCCCGGCCGGCGTTCGAGCCGTCCAGTGGCGCCTGCCGTCAGCGCACGGCGCGCCCTCGTGGCCGAAGGGGATGCGGCCATGGCCCCTGGGCACCCCTCCCCGTCCGGGAGCACGCACCGGTGGTTCCCGGCTGTGGTGACCAGGCCTCCGATTAGCGTTTTCAAAAATGCCATCTAGCTGCACAAACTTGGTGGGCGCAGCTGGGATCGAACCAGCGACCTATCGCTTGTAAGGCGAAACCAGGACGAGAATCACACCAGGTCACAGAACTCGCATATCTTCGGGAACTGCGAAAACGGTCCCCGGAGATCCCTGCGGATGTCTGCACGACTATGCATGGTGGTTCCCGAAAGTGGTTCCCGGAACGCCTCCCAAGATCGCAACATCGGGAGCACATCCCCTCACCCGCCTCATGACTCCACAGGAAGCCCGTGACGCCCACTCCCCCTTCCGCGCCCAGCTCAGCGGCGGAACTGTGGCTACGCAGAGTGAAAGCGCCGATGGTCCCTCATCTCCAGGCCATGAGCCAGAGCGCCGACTCTGCGCCCGGGTTGTTGATGACTTCATGGTCGAAGTCGGCGCTCTGAATGACCAGTTATGTGTGGGTGGGACCGGGGGCCCGACTCTTTGTGCCAGCTCCGCCCGGGAACTGACTGATAACGCAACGGCACTTGCTGTTCCGGCTCACCGGGGCTGGACGCGAGCCCAGAGGTCGTTGAAGGCGATGCTGTCGTAGAACGCGGTGCCGCCAATGACCTTGCCGTCAGCGAGCTTCATGATCCACGCGTAGCTGTTCTCGTAGGGCCGACCGTCGCCAGCGATCCCGCGGCCGTCCCAGATAACGATGACCGTGTCGTCGTCGGCGTAGACTTCGCGGACCCTGACCGGGCGGAATGGCTCTGACGCCGTGAACCGGGCGCCGAACGGGGCCAGGACCTCATCGATAAACTGCTGCTTGCTGCAGTACTCCTTCGACGCGGCCGAGTGTCCCTCTATGCGCCAGACCATGCCGGGGGCGAACACGTCGGTGATGGCACCGGTCCCCTGGTGCCAGGCATCGAAAGCCTGGCGGATGATCTCCCGGTTGGTTTCCGTGCGTGTGCCCGAGGTCTCCGTCATCTGGTTCGTCCCTCCGAAAATTGGCTAGAGCTCAGGGTAAGCAGAGTCTCCTGGTGATCTTGGTCTTGGTGCGGGCTGGGCTGCCCGAAAGCTTTGGTCAGCCTGGGAGCTGGATCCCTGCTGCTGCGTTCTCTTCGGGCGTGCCAAGCCGGTAGCCGTATTTCTCGGACACCGCGATCAGGCGTGCCAGGTCATCGGGGGTTGGCGGGCCGGGCTCACCGGTGATCGGCCGTCCCGCTTCCTGGAACCAGTCCCCGAGCCGGGGGTTGGTGATGATGAGCTCGATCACCGGCTCCCGGGAGATATTACGCAGGGCGTGCGCCTGACCGCCGGCTATCTGGACGTAATCACCGGTCCGCACGTCTTTCCACTCCAGGCCGTGATCGCCTGGCACTAGCGCCTGCTTGGTGCCGGAGATCACCAGGAACGTTTCGGTACTGTCGTGCCTGTGGATAGGCACCACAGCGCCAGGCGGGATCACCCCCCGCATGACACAGAAGTCGCGGGGCACGTCCTGCGGGCTGGTGAGGAATTCGACGGTCAGGCCAGCGATGTCCAGAATCGTCATTCCTGACCCGGCGGCGATGTGCTGAAAGATCTTGCTTTCGTGCGGCGACATCAAACTCTCTTCCGGTGTGCTCGAGCGGACGTGGCGCGGCGGATGCCGGCCGATCAGGAGACGCTGGGCGGCCCGAGGATCTCGATGCCGTACGAGGCTGCGGTGGCAGCCAGCGCTGCCGGGTCGGGCGGCAGTTCGTCCGGGGGCTCCTCGAACGGGGAGCGAGCGGGTGATCCAGCGGCCAGCGTGAACTCGTCAAAGCCGGCGGGCGTGTGCAGGGTCAGGAACCGTGCCCGCGGGCTGGTGACGGCGAACGCATGTGGGAGCTGGCGCGGGAGAACCGCGGCGGTGCCCGGGCCTGCCTGGACCGCGTGGCCGCCGACTTCGACCCGCAGCTCGCCGTCCAGGATGAGGAAGGTCTCCTCATCGGCCTTGTGGCGGTGCAGGGGGCTGTTGTAGCCGCGCGGTCCCGCGTGCTCGAGGATCGCCAGCTGGCCCCCTGTTGCGCTGCCGCTGGCCCTGACGCGAATGAGCGCGCCCAGGAACCAGACGGCTCTTTGCTCCCCGGGCGTGAGGATGGTGGGCACGTCCGGGTGATTGAGCCGGTCGAACGTGGTCATAACGACGCCACCTTTCCGAGAGGGGCCGCACGGACGGGTCTGCGGCGACGATCAAGCCGTATGCGACGCTAGGCCCCGCGGGCGGCGGGCAGCATCTGTCGTTTGACCGTGTCCCCGGCATGCGGCATGGCGCCTTGCTCTGTCGCCGCGGTCAAGGATGGCTGCGGTCGTCGCCCTGGGGCTCTGGCGGGAAGGATGCGAGCGCGTCGCGCAGGGCTGCCCGGGACGTGATGCCGAGCTTGGGAAAGATCTGGTACAGGTGGGCCCCGACGGTCCGGTGCGACAGGAACAGCTGCTGGCCGATCTCCTTGTTACTCAAGCCGGCGGCGGCGAGCATCGCGATCTCGCGTTCCTGCGGCGTGAGCGGGTCGCGGGCCGGCTGATCGGTGCGGGCCCTGGTCTGCCCGGTCGCGCGCAATTCTCCGGCGGCCCGGGTTGCCCACGGCCTGGCACCGAGGCGCTCGAAAGCGTCGAGCGCGATACTCAGGTGGGCTCGCGACTCGGCTGTCCTCCGGGCCCGCCGAAGCCGTTCCCCGAAGGCCAGCTGCACGCGACCATAATCAAAGGGCCAGCGATCCGCGCCCGGCGCTGCGAGCGCCTGCTTGAACAGGCCTAGGGCAAGGTCATCAGGGGCGGCCAGCGCGGCCGACGCGCCGGCCAGAAGAGCGATGCGGGGCGAAATCGCTGCAACGTTCCCGGCACGGATGGCCTCGACGTGGGCTGTGGCCTCATCGTTACGGCCGGTACGGACTGCGGCCTCGACGAGATCCATCATCGCCCAAAGCCCGAGGTTCTTATGGGGATTAAATCGCCCTGGAGGGCTGATCGCGGACGCATGCTGAAAGGCACCCTCGAAGTCGTTTTCCGCCAGGGCGGCCAGGGCCCGGGTGAAGTGATACTCCGACTGAATGGCGTAGATGCCGCGCGGCTGAGCCCACTGCAGCATCTGGTCGGTCAGCCTGGCCGTCGTCGCGTGATCGCCCCGGGCAGCCGCGACGAGAGCGCGGATCCAATGCCCAGGCAGTCCAAGCAGGTGATATCCGTGCTCGTCGCACAATGCCAGACCCTCATCTGCGAAGCTCAGAGCCTCGTCCCACCGGCCACTGTGATAGTCGTCCAGGCCGAGGAACATCAAGGCGAAGATGGCGGAGGTGACAGCGCCTCCCTGCCGCCCATCACGCACCACTCGCAAGAGAGGGCTGCGGCAGCCAGCAAGATCTATGTGGGTCGACGCCATGGCGATCCTGATTATGCGCGTCGGTTCAGTCACGTCCCGCAGGTCACGTACGGCGTCCGCGAGCCGTTCGAGGGCGGCCGGAGCGGCGCGGATCGTGTCGGGAAAGACCTGGCTGCACACCCCCAGCGGCTCTGGCACCCCGGTCCCGAGGCGCGCGAGCGCGGTGTAGAACGGTGGCCACAACTCGGCCGGCCACCAAAGAAGCAGACCAGCATCAGGGTATGCAGGGCTTCCGCGAATGCATCCCTGACCATCGGGAGGTCCGTCTGCATCTCGATGGCGCCGACCAGCAAGCGATGCGCAGTGGCGATGTCACCCTCACCGTTGAGCAAGGCGTAGGAGGCAGCGACCGCGGCGAGCAGCGACCCGCCAAGCTGTACCGCGGGATCAGCGTGTTCGGCGTCGCGGAGTAGCTGCGCGACGTTGCGCAGATCCCCGGTCACGTTAGCGCCGACGTAGGCAGCCTCAGATAGCCTGCGTGCGCGGTCTGGTCCGGATGGTGTCAGGTCGGCGGAGCGGAGGAGTGCAGCAACGGCACCAGCAGGATCACCGCGCCGGAGAATGCGATGTGCGTGGTCCACCAGCAGATCCGCCGCATGGGCGTCGGAACCGACGGACGCCTCGGCAAGATGCCAGACGCGCCGGTCCGGGTCTGCTTGCAGAGCCTCAGCCAGCGCTCGGTGGGCTTCGCGGCGCTCGGCACTGGTGGACATTTGCACGATGACGGATCGGACGAGCGGGTGTCGGAAGGACAGCTTGCTGTCGCCGTCGCGCACCTTGATCAGGTGGGTCTGCTCAGCCGGGGCAAGGGAGGCGATCGCCTCCTGGCCGGCTGTCGCGCCGAGGACACCGAGATCTCCGGTGCCTTCGAGGACCGCGAGCAGCAGAAGACCGTGGGTGGCCGAAGGCAGTGCACGCACCCGGTCGGCGAACATCGCCTGCAGGCCGCCGCTCAGCGGGAGGACCGCCGGGAGCCTCTCCGCCGCGAGTCGCTGCGGCGCGGTGAGTATCGCAGGCAGCTCAAGCAGCGCGAGAGGATTCCCGCCTGCCTCCGCAAGGATGCGCTGGCGCACTCGCGGAGCTAGTGCCGGGTACCGCGAGCTGAGCAGCGCGGTCGCGGCCTCGAGGCCGAGGGGTGTGAGTTCATGCGTAGGTATGCCGCTACGGTCGAAGAAAGTCTCAGCCTCGGTGCGGGTTGCGGCGATCAGCCCGATCCGTGAGCCTGCAAGACGCCGGGCGACCAGACCGAGAATGATGGCACTAGAACGATCCAGCCAGTGCAGGTCATCGATGACGAGCAGCAGTGGCTGCAGGCCGGCTGCTGCGCACAGCAAGTCGAGGGTCGCGTTCGCCAGGACCAGGGGCTGCGGAGGAGGACCTTCGTCGAACCCGAGTGCTACCTCCAGAGCGACCCGGTGCGCGCTGATCAGTGCGGCCAAGCCGGGGCGCAGAGCAAGAAGAGCCTGGTTGAGTCCCGCAAAGGTCACGCTCGCCTCAAACTCGACGCCACCCGCGCGCAGCACTCGGACACCAGATTGCAGGGCCAGGCTCTCTGCCGCGTTCAGCAGCGCCGTCTTACCCGAACCAGGTTCACCGGACAGTATGACAGCGCCCCCGACCGACCCGGCCTTGGCAAGAAGCGACCGGAGAAGCTCCAGTTCCCTGTCTCGTCCCACCAGCGCCGGCATGACGTTCAGACCTTCTCTACCTGTTCAGAGGCGCGCTCTACCGGTTCAGCGGCGCGCGAGCGCGCAAGCCACGCTTGCCTCCGGACATGCCTGATGCGCCGCGCACCCTCGACGCTGACTACCGTCCGGCGTTGCGTCGTCCCACAGCTAGCGACGCTGTGCCCGACCAGCACATCCGCCATATCCGACCGCCCGTTGTCCAAGCTGCCCAGCGAGGTCAGTCCAGAGCGCGGGAAGATCCCTTCCTCGCACGATACGCCCGCCGATCTGCAGGCGCGAGTAGCCGCCGGTGATCAACGCCGCCGGTCATCTGACTGCCGCCGGCCGGCGTGCGGCCGCCCAGACCGAGTCATTTGACAGATTCTGCGGCCCTCCATGCTGATTCATGATCGCAGCGGAGCATCACCCAGGATCCGACGGGGACGTGGCCTCGAAGGGAACTAGCACATGCCTGATCAGAGCCGTTTCCTGCAAGGCGCGTTTGCCCCCGTCGAGGATGAGGTCACGGCGTTCGATCTGCCGGTGACCGGCAGCGTGCCGGCCGAGCTGTCCGGGCGCTACCTGCGCAACGGGCCGAACCCGCTGGGCCTGGAGGATCCCGGCTACCGCTTCTGGGAGGGTCACTGGTTCCTGGGCCCGGGCATGGTGCACGGCGTACGCCTCCGCGACGGGAAGGCTGAGTGGTACCGCAACCGCTGGGTCCGCTCCCGGCTGCTGGCCGAGGCACTCGGCGAGAAATGGCCGGCCGGGCCGGTGCACTCCGACGTGGACTTCGCCGCCAACACCCACATCATCGCCCACGCCGGGCGCATCCTGGCCACCGTGGAAGCGGGCCCGCTGCCCTACGAGCTGTCCGCTGAGCTCGAGACCCGGGGGCCGTGCGACTTCGGCGGGACACTGCCCGGGGGCTTCGCCGCACACACCAAGCCCGACCAGCGCTCCCGGGAGCTGCACGCCATCGCCTACTTCTGGGCCTGGGACTACGTGCAGTACGTCGTCGTCGGCGCCGATGGCCGGGTGAGCCGTACCACCGACATCCCGGTCCCGGACGGGCCGATGATGCACGACTTCGCGCTCACCGCCAGCTACGTGGTCCTGCTCGACCTGCCGGTCACGTTCAGCATGGAAGCGGTATCGGCCGGGCTGAAGCTGCCGTACACGTGGAACCCGGCGCACCAGGCCCGCGTCGGCTTGCTGCCCCGCGACGACCCTTCGGCCGGCGTCCGCTGGTTCGAGGTAGACCCCTGCTGGGTCTTTCACACCCTGAACGCGCACGACGACGGCCGCCGCGTGGTCGTCGATCTGGTCCGGTACGAGGGCGCCTACGATGTCTCGGCGCTGGCGGGCCACGGCCCGCTCACGCTGGACCGGTGGACCATCGACCCGGCCGCCGGGACGGTGACCCAGCAGCGCCTCGATGACCGCCCCCAGGAATTCCCCCGCGTCGATGACCGGGCCATCTCCCGGCCGCACCGCTACGGCTACAGCGCGGTGATCGGTGCCGTCGGCCAGGCCACCGTCTCGCCCAGTGGCGACTTCGCCGACGATGCGTTCGCCAACGCCCTGCTCAAGCACGACCTGGCCGCCGGCACGGTGCAGGCGCACCAGTTCGGCAGCGATGCCACCGCCGGCGAGGCCGTCTTCGCCCCGGCAGCACCCGACGCCGCCGAGGACGACGGCTACGTCATGGCCTTCGTCCACAATCCCGACCGCGGCGCCGCCGACCTGGTCATCCTCGCCGCACAAGATTTCACCGGCCAGCCGGTCGCCCGCGTCCACCTCCCGGCCCGGATCCCGCTCGGCTTTCACGGCAGCTGGATCCCCGACCAGTGACTGCCGGCGGCTCATTCCTATAACGAAGACCCAGTAAGGATCACCCAGTGGAAGCCAACGTCCTCCCGTTCGCGCTGATAAGCCTGCTGGGAAGCATCGTCTACGTCGCAGTCGTCCTTGCCTTGCACGTTCTCCCAACCGGTTACGATCCCCGCCATAACGCCGTCAGCGACTACGGTGTCGGCAGGTACGCGCCGTTGTTCCGGGTCAGCCTCTGGGCAGGCTCGATAGCCGTGCTGGCTCTTCTGGCTGGCCTGGCGCTGGGGCCCGGCTCCCCGCCGCTGACCGGCCTGGACCTCGCCTTTCTGGGCCTGGTCGCCGTGAGCCGGATCGGTGAGTCGCTGTTCCCCACGACCGTGGAAGGCGAGCGCCTGACCCGAACCGGCGCGCTCCACTACTTCTTCGCGATTTTGACGTTCGGGTTCACCTACGCGGCGATATCAGGCCTGACCCCGGATCTGGTGAAGATCCATCCGTGGCACTCCGAGAAAGGTCTTCTGACCTGGCTGGCCGGGGCAACACTGGTGGGCCTGATTCTGGTCGTTGTCACGCTGCTCCCGCGGTTCCGTCGCATCTTTGGCTTGTGCGAGCGGTTCTTCCTGGCCGTCACGTACCTATGGCTCATACTGGTGGCCTTCCTGCTTATCGTGCAGGCGGCATAAGACACCCGAGCCACGCCACTGGTCCCGAGTTTCGCCAGCGGCACCGCGAAACGGCCGGGGCGCCGATGCCTAGCCCACCGAGCCGGACGCCAGCCCATCAGTACGTGCCAACCAGACGGGGAGCACGCAGGCCCCATCCGTTCTCGGAGCAATCCGGGCCAGATTGACCAGATATGGCCGCACACCGAAGGCTCCGTCGCAGTGCGGCAATAGATGCAGAACGGCGGGTACGCGCGTCCCTACAGTTGACCCGCATCGCCTGATCAAGGTTCTACCATCCGCATATTTATGCGCGATCGCTGGCGCAGTGAACGCCCGGATCTGCCGCGTAGTGAGTGCTGGCTCGGTCAGTGCTGGCTTATGACCGGGGCTGGCCCGTGGGGTACCGGAGGGCGGGCTCAGATCGCTTGTGGCATTGGGTGGGACCAGCCGCCAGCTGCGCGGGCTCTCTCGCGGGCGGGGTGCTGACGGGGCGCGAAGGAGTTGAATGGTGGGAGCCGGCTTGCTCTGATGATGTCCACCGCTATGGAGGTGTGCCGTGCCCGCTGCCGGGACTTCGCCTCATCCCGGGGCCCGGCCCGCCGCCGGGCATCGGGATCGCTGGGAGAGCCCGCCCACCGCCGAACTGCATGTCCACATCGAAGGCACGCTGGAACCGGCCGCTGCCATCGCGATGGCGGCGCGCAACGGAGTGTCCATCCCGGTGACCGATCCCGGGGAGCTGCTTGCCCGGTACTCCTTTTCCGATCTGCAGTCCTTCCTCGACCTGCACTATGCCAACCTGTCGGTGCTGCGGACCGCGCAGGACTTCTTCGAGCTCGCCACCGGCTATCTCGACCAGGCCCGCCGATGCAACGTCCGGCGGGCCGAGATCTTCTTCGACCCGCAGACCCACGTCTCAAACGGGGTCCCGCTGGAGGCAGTGATGGAGGGCCTGACCGCAGCCATCCGCAACAGCGAGCGCACCCACGGAATCTCCGCCGACCTGATCATGTGCTTCCTGCGGGACCGGGGCGCCGAGGCCGCCGGCCAGATGCTGAGCGCGATCATGCCGTTCCGCGACGACATCATCGGCGTGGGCCTGGACTCAACCGAGATCGGCTACCCGCCGGAACTGTTCGCGGACGTCTACGCCCGGGCGGCCGCCGAAGACCTGCACCTGGTGGCACACGCCGGCGAGGAGGGCGGACCGCAGACCGTCGCGGCCGCGCTCGACGTCTTGCACGTGCAACGGGTGGACCACGGCATTCGGGCCATGGAGGATCCGGCGCTGGTGGAGCGGCTTCGTGACGAGCGCGTGCCGCTGACCGTATGCCCGCTTTCCAACGTGCGCCTGCGGGTGGTCGACACGCTCGCCGACCACCCTCTTCCGGCGATGCTGGACGAAGGGCTCCTGGTCACCATCAACAGCGACGACCCGCCCTACTTCGGCGGCTACATCGATGCCAACTACGCAGCGATCCGCGAGCAGTGCGCCCTCACGCCCGGCCAGATCGAAACCCTCGCCCTCAACTCATTCGACGCCGCGTTCATCGGCGACTCCCGCCGGCAAGCCTGGAAACAGCAGGTACGCGCGGCCTTCGCCCCGTGAAAAGACAGCGCCTGACCTTCAGAATGTAAATGATCACGTAGCCACCGTGTGTACCCGCAGGGCCTGACCTGGGTTGACAACGGGAACGGGACGGCGACGCTGGCCGGCACCCCGAGCGCGAGCCAGGGCGGCGTCTACCTTCTGGCATTCGAGGCGACGAACTCGCTAGGCACCACCACGCAGACGTTCACCTTGACCGTCCAGCAGGCCCCCGCGATCACCAGCGCCGCCACGGCGTCCGCCACCCACGGGACCGCCTTCAGCTTCACCTTCACCAGCACCGGCTACCCGCTGCCCAGCCTCACCGCAGCAGCAGCGTGCCGGGACTGTCCTTTACCAGCAACGGCAACGGGACCGCCACCCTGTCGGGAATTCCCACCAAACCCGGCACCTATACGGTGACGATCACCGCCAACAGCATCGGCTCGGCCGTCCAGACCTTCACCCTGACGGTCAGTTAGCGAGGGTAAGCGGCGACTCCGGCGCAGAGGGCCCTGATCTGTCCACTCCAGCTTATGATCGCCCGGAAGCCGCCGACCGTGCATTAGGCGAATTTTTCGTGCGCTGGACGGCACCCAGGCACCCGGGGGTGCGGCGCCCCAGGAAAGGCGCTCTCGGTAAGATCGCCCAAGTCGGCCCGCCGTCCTGTGTGATGCCGCCGCCAATGCTTATTGCGGGTACTGGTGCTGCTGGGATCTGGGGGGTGAAGCTTGGCCACGTTCGTTTTGGTTCATGGCGCGATGCACGGTGGATGGTGCTGGCGTGAGGTACGGCACAGGCTGTCCGGGAACGGGCACGAGGTCTATGCGCCTACCTTGACGGGCCAGGGTGACCGCCGTCAGGGGCTGACGCCGCAGGTGGGGATCGCGGCGCATGTCGCCGACCTCACCGAACTCATCTGGTTCGAGGATCTGCGCGATGTGCACCTGGTGCTGCACAGCTACGCAGGCGTCCTGGCCGGGCCGGTCGCGGAGCAAACGGAAGGTCGGCTGGCTTCGGTGACCTTCCTGGCGGCCTTCATCGCGCGGCCGGGCCAGTGTCTTCTTGACGTTGAGCCCCCCGATGTCGCGCGGCGTTACCGTGAGCTGGCCGCATCGGCCGGGGACGGATGGTTCGTGCCCGCGTCGCCGCAGTTCCTTACGCAATGGGGGATCACCAGCCGTGCCTTGCGGGCCAGGGTAGGCCCCCGGCTAACTGACTTTCCGCTGCGATGCCTGACCGATCCTGTCCTGTTCGATCCCGGGGCGCTGGACCTGCCGCGCAAGGTCTACGTCAACCACACCCAGCCCCCGCTGGCCAGCCTGCAGGCGTCGTTCGATCACGCGGCCGCCGCCGGCTGGGAGACCCACCAGCTTGCCTATGCGCACGACCTGATGCTGGAAGCACCCCAGGAGACAGCCGCGCTTCTTGACGCCATCGCTCAGCAGCGAAGCTGACCGGCCGGTGTCGGCTCGGCGAGGGCCGAACAGGTGCAGTTGCCAGCCGTTACCGATCTCCTCGTCGACCGGCGTTCTAGACATACTGGCCTGTGCGGTCACCAACCAACCACAATCCGTGGGCATGCTGCCGGTGACCGCAGCGCGGCCCGGTGAAAGACCGAAAGGTTGGCGGCCGGGAGCGGCCCGGTCACGGGAACGGTGGTTCAGGTCTTCGGTCGCGGCGATACGCCTTTCCCCGTACTCCTGACAGGTGCCGGGTCTTTCCCGGCGACAGGATCGCCGACGCGAAAAGGACGGCCCACCTGCAGGTGCGGTCACCAGGGTTCGTAACGACATAGAAGGTCAGCAGACGGGTACGGGGCTGACCGCGTTGCGGCAGCGGCCCGCGCCGGTGCGCTGTCGCGCTAGAGGCAGCGGGCCAAGCTGCCCCACTACCTACGGCGAGCCCCCGCCACCTCGGCCGCCCTGCCGTGACACTCATCCGACCGTTCAGCGCATCCCTCCGTGCTATCCGCACCCACTTCACGAGTCCGGCCAGGGCCGGACGGCCCGGCGCGCCGAAGGCATGCCCTTGGTGCCGAAGGCGTGACCGGGGACCCGCGCCTCCGCAAATGGGCGCACGCCCTCGGCTACGGCGGGCACTGCCTCACCAAGTCCCGCGCCTACTCAGTCACCTTCGGCCAGCTCCGCCAGGCTCGCCGGGAATACCGCCGCCAACTGCGCCACCCCCACGGCGAACACGACCCCTGGGGCCGCCCGCTCGATGACACCATCGTCCTGATTCTCAGAACCTGGAGCTACGCCGAAACCGGTTATACGACGATCCCCGACGCCGACTTGGCGCGTGGATCCGCTGCTCGCGCCCGCGAGCACAATGCCTGGTCTAGCGCCGCGTGATCAACAACCGACCCGACTACGGAAGGAGGAGCGATACGCGGATGAACCGAACTGCTCAGACCGCCAAGTTTCCTTACGGCGACAAGCTCACGATCGCTGAGATATGCGCCGACCTGGAAATTAGCCGCAGGACCTTCTACGAATGGCGCGCGAAGAACAAGGCGCCAAGGTGCCTGACCTTGCCAAACTGCAACCTCCGCATCCGCCGAGCGGAATACTAGCGATGGCTCGCCTCACGAGAAGAAGCAGCCTGATGGACGAAGCCAGCTACAGCGTCCGCGTCTACAAGACCGAGACCTATAAGGGCACCAAGGTAACTACCTACTGGGTGCGGTGGAAGGTCGGCGGGAAGACATGGAAAGAGCCGTTCCGCAACGCCGCGCAAGCGGACAGCTTCCGTAGCTCCCTGCTAGCGGCGGCCAGGCACGGGCAGGCGTTCAGCATCGCGACTGGACGCCCGCACTCCTGGAAACGCGACGAGTCCTCGATGAGCTGGTACGCGCTCACCCTCGACGTCGCCGCCGCGAAGTGGCCGTACGCCGCGCCCAACCACCGGCGATCCCCGTAGAGGCTCCGGGGTCAAGCGTGACTTCGCGTGTACGTTCACCAGGCACCTTTCTCCTGTGCTCGTTGCCCCACGGCTACAGTCACGCTTGAGCCTGGAGGGGCGGGCACGCCCACTGAGTGGGCTATCGCCGGATCTGAGCTGGCCCCGGCACCGGTATGCCATCCGCGGCCACATCTCCACCGGCCTTCAAGCCATGCAACGTAAGCGGCGGACGCTCCTTAGGAAGAACCTAAGTGTCCACAGCTTGTGCTCCGCCGATGGCCACGACGTCGACCCGGTAGACCTCTTCCGCCTCATGCTTCATACTCGACTCGATGCCGCGTACCAGTGCCTTGACCTGGGCACCGCGCAGGCCATCGTCGATGTCAACCCGGGCGACAATCCATATCCGACCCGGACCGACGAAGGTGAACAGGAGTTCGCGAATGGCGGTCACACCGGGGTACCCGAGGAGAAAGGCTCGTACTCTCTCCTCCTCAGCTGGCCGCAATGGCTGGGTGAAGCCAGCAACATCGCGGCCCTGCGGTCCCCCGGCGGCCCCCGCCCAGGCGCCGACCAGGAAGTCGTGGCTGCGCTGGATAAGCCGAAGACTGACGCGGATCATCACCAGCGCGATGAGCACCGCGGCCACGCCTTGAGGTATGGACGACCCGGTGATCTGATTCAGGGCCAAGGCGGCAAACGCGATCACGTCTCCGAAGACCGACACCGCGTCCTCCAGGAATACAGCCCGCAGCGAGGGGTTGGACGTGACCCTGGACTCCTCCACGAACTCCCGATGGTAACGGCGTGCCCGGCGGGCCATCTGCCCGGCTGACTGGCGAATTGACACCAGATCAAGGACGGCAGAGATCCCAAGAACGACATAGGCCACGGCGAACGATGAGGTGGCGCTGGGGTGGATCAGCTCATCGATGCCGTCACGCAGCGAGAACGCCGCACCGGTGACGAAGACGCCGAGGGCCGCGAGCAGCGCCCAGAAGTAGGCTTCCCGCCCGTACCCCAGGGGATGCCGGGCGTCAGGAGCGCGACTGCTGCGACGCTGAGCGATGAAGAGGGACAGGTCGTTGGCGTTATCGGCAAGTGAATGCGCGGCCTCGGCGGCCAAGGCGGTCGAACCAGTGAAGACCGCTGCACCGACCTTGGCAAGCGTGACCCCAAGGCCCAACCCAAGGGCTACCAATACGGTCCGCGTGCTGTCGTCCGGCATCGCCTGACCTCGACTCTCCCTGGCGACCGCCTATGGCATGCTCGATCGTCAATACCAGCTCCCAGGCGAGAGGACGGGCCCCTCGACTTCGGCGCCGGGCTCAGCAGCCTACCTGCGGTCCCGGCGCGACAGTAGCGCCGACAGGTTGAGCCCTCGGGTCCTGATCCTCTGCGTTTCCTCGCAGGCGCCGGATCCTGGCGAGTGGACGTTGCGTCTATGTTCGGTGATCGCGCGAGCACTCCCTGATTCCTCGGTAGCACTAGCCAGGCCAGCCGCGCTCGTCTTCCAGCGCCTGGCAGACGCATCCAAAGCCGACAGCGAGAGGCGAGGGGGTATCTCATCGACCTAAGCAACTGGCTGTCTGGGCTGGGTCGGCGCGAGGACGCCCTGGCCGCGATCGAGGAAGCCGTCACCGCCTACCGCCAGCTCGCCGCCGCCCGCCCCGACGCGTTCCTGCCCGACCTCGCCATGTCGCTGAACAACCAGTCCGGCTGCCTGTCCGACCTGGGGCGGCGCGAGAAGGCCCTGGCCGCGATCGAGGGAAGCCGTCACCATCCGCCGCCAGCTCGCCGCGGCGCGGCCGCAGGTCTACTCGGCACGTCTCGCGGCCTCGCTGGAAAATCTGGCCTCGCAGCTTGAGGCGGCAGGCAGGCAGGAGGCCGGAAGCAGGCACGGCCCGAGCTGAAGCCGCCCGCCTGGGGTGTGATCGCCGTTATTGAACTGCGCCGCACTCGGTCCATGCCCTGGCAGGCCTCAAGCAGACAGTCAGTCATCCCACGCATATCCCACGACCAGCGGCAGGCAGCGGCTTCTAGTGGCATCTGGCTGCAGGGCCCGCAGACGAGTCAGGGACGCCAAGGCGTCCCTGAGCCGGTGTTATTGCTGGTGGCAGGTGTTGGGTTCGAACCAACGTAGGCTTAGCCGACGGTTTTACAGATATCCGCCGACATGCCCTTGACCTGCGCAAATGCATTTGCCGCATGATTTTCCCGCATATTCTCCGCCAGCTGCACGCAGGGTAGGGCGCGGCAACTTGCATGGTCGCCGACCAGCCAGAAGACTCGCCGCTTAACCATGAGCCACCAGCAAAACTTGCCAGCCGCGGCCACTGCACACAATAACCCGCAGACGGTCATCCGACCCGGACGCGGCAGCGGCAAACGCCGAGCCCTCTTGACACAGCAGCTTCCTTAGGAAATCAAATCCTCTCGCCCCGGCCAGTCCTTTGCGGGATTTGCGCGGCGGCGTCGGCCGACGCATACGGGTGCTTCTGCTGGATCAAGGCGTTCAAGCGATCGCGGTCCGGGGCGAGCAGGGCGGTGACGCCCTCCGCGCTCACATCCGCGACGATGACGTCGCCGACCTCGTCGTGGACGTCGCTGAAGAGGCCGTGCGTCTTCATCTTCTGGGTTTGGTAGCGATTGTCGTCGGTCGGGCTGACGTAGTGGACCGACGAGATCTTGTAGCGGTGGATCAGGAACAGGTGAGTCAGCGTCATCAGGCGCTTCTTGCGCAGGGCGGTGTCGAAGGTCTGCTGGTCGCGAACCGAGAGGATGTTGCGCCCCCGGCGATCCACGATCACGTCGAAGACGATGTTGGCGACCTTTTCCCCAGTTGTCTTGGACAGGGTGAGCTCCAGCAGCTCCGAGCCCGCCGTGTGCGGCCGCAGTCCGACGCGCAGCGAGCCCGGGACCTGGTGGTGCTTGGTCCACATCGCGAGCCATTCCTCGAGCAGCTTGTTCGGCACCTCGGTCTGGACCAGGTGCTGGTGCTGCGTCGAGCCCTTGCCCATCGCTTTGGTGGCCGCCGTGCCGCCCGAAGATGCCATGAGCGCCGCATCCAGCCGCGGTCCGCCCACCAGCGTCTGGGGCGTCCGGTAGGGCGATTCGACCAGGCGGAACTTTCGCTGCAGCCGGGCCAGGGAGAGCATGCCGTCCTGCTTGAGCGCTGTGGCGAACTCCTCCGCCGCCAGGCCGTCGATCTGATGTCCGCCGTAGGTAATGAAGTTGAAGACGTACCCCAGCTGGCCGAGCTCCTGCGGGAATTGCCTCATTTCCTCGTCGCTCATCCCGGTCGTGTCCCAGTTGAACGATGGTGACAGGTTGTACGCGAGCATCTTGGAGGGGAGCTCGGCGTGGATGGCCTCGGCGAAGCGCCGGGCGTCCGCCAGGTTCGCGGTCTTGGTTTCCATCCACAGGAGGTCGGCGAACGGGGCGACGGCCAGCGACCTGGCGACCGCGTACTCGATTCCGCCCTGTATCTGGTAGTAGCCTTCGGCAGTCTTGGAGACCTCGCAATCCCAGATGATGTCGATGCCCATCGATTTGGCCCTGGCCCGCGCGGCGTGGAACGACGTTCGGTTCGCGAAGGCCAGCCATTCGTCAGCGCTCATGTCGAAGCGCTCACCCTCGATGGCTCGGAACTCGATCACGTCCGCGACCGCCTGGGGATAGCTCTTCAGGTTGGCCTCGGACTGCCACGCCTCCAGGTACCGCGTCTCGACCCTCTCCAGCAGCGCCTCGCCCGACGACTCGCCGGCCCGCTGGAACGCCTTCGCGCTGTCTTCGAGCACCCGCATCACGCCCGTCCGCGCGAGCCAGGCGCTGGCCTCGTCGTACTCCGCGGCGGAGATCTTGAACAGCAGATGACCGCGCGCGTCGTCGACGCCCAGTTCGCGGAGCTTCTTCAAGATGGCGAGGTAGCCGACCTTGTAGGTCGGCAGCTCAATGTTGGTGGCGCCCAGGATGAACGGATGATCGCGCTCGTCCCCGCGCCCCTCCAGGAACGTGGCCGCTTCGGCGTCGGTCCGGGCCACGATGACACCGGGCACCTTCATGACGTCGAGCTGGAAGCGCGCGGCGCTCAGCCGCTTGATCTGCTCGTCCACGCCGACGAGCACTTTCCCCCCCTGGTGCCCGCACTTCTTGGCGCCCGGCTTCTGGTCCTCAATGTGGTAGCCCGGGACCCCGACTTCGACGAAACGGCGCAGCAGATTCCGGACGTGCGCGTCGCCGCCGTGTCCCGTGTCGGCGTCGGCGATGATGAATGGCCGGTAGTCGATCTCGGGGGAGGCGGCACGCTGCGCCTCGCTCAAGCGCGACCGGGCGAAGCGCTGGTTCCGGTCCGCCGTGAGCAGGGCGCGCACGATCGGCGCGGCCTCGTCGGGCACCTGGGAGAGCGGGTAGCTGGCCAGATCGGGTCCCGGGTCCTCGGTGACGGATCCCTTGGCCGACGTGGCCCAGCCGCCCAGGTAGATGCCCTCGATGCCCATCCGCTTCAGGGCGACCGCCTGACCGGGTGAATAGGGACCGAAGGTGGTGATCTGCTTGCGCTCGGCGAAGAGCTGCCGGAGCCGACCGTAGAACTGCTCGGCCGCCATTCTCGCCACGGTGTAGTCGGTGGGTATGGTGCCCCGTTGCTCGACCACTTGACGCGCAGAATACAAACGCGTGATGCCCTCGAACCGAGGACTGGCAAACCATCTTGCGGTGTCGTCGATTTCCGGCTCGAACAAGCTCATGGCTGGGTTCTCGGCGACTTCCGAATCGAATGACCTCATGACTGGCTCCTGCCGCTCCTACGCTGCGGCGCTTCTCGCCACCTCGAAATCCAGGTTCTGTGTGATGCGGGTGGCAGCCATGACTCCTGCGCAGTGCAGCCGTGATCACGAACTCCCCGATCGCGCCGTGGGGCGACCGAATCGGTGTCCCCGACAGCAGCACCCTGCGTGCACGCGGAGCAGACCGAGCCGGGCTCGCACGATGCCGTCATGGCCACCGCCTCCAGACGCGCGCGGAAACCAGCCGCCACAGCTATTGGCCCACCGCGACGAGGCCGGCCGTCAGAGGCGAAGGTCCTTCCCGGCCGGCCACCATCACCGAGGACGCCCCCGTCGGAAGCCTCACTAACACAGCCAGAACACAGCCAGGCGCCCACGCCGCTACGGGCCGCCGCGTCGTGGTCCCGCGCCCCCGGCCGACCGCGACGATCACGGCGGCGTCTGCGACGCCAGTCAGCTATAGGAAGAACAGCCGTCCCCGCCACCCGCGGTCACGCCGTCCCTCACCCCCGCCGGGCCGTGCTCACTCCCGGCGGCCCGCGCCCGCGCCGGCGTCCACTGGCCGCCTGAAAAAACGCGGCAACCCGCGGCCACCCAGAAACGGAGCGATCTGTCCGCGGCCCAGCCGCGCCAACGACACAGGTCCGCGAACACCCATTCGGCGGCGGCACCCCGGCCAAGTTGGAAGGCTCGCCGCCTGGTCGCGCTTCGCGAGGGGCTGTCGCGTCGAGGCACACTCCCGACTTTACGTATGTCGGTTACTTGCTGCTGGGCCAGCGATGCATCCCAGATCGTGGCGTTCTGTTGCTTGTTGTGGGTGCCTGAGTTCGCGGGGTTGCCGTCTCGTGCGGCCCAGGAGCCGCGCGGGTGGGGTGACTGCTGGAAGCGGGTGGGGGCGGGGGTACCGTGGCGCGTGGTGCGTTTCTGGCCGTGTACGAAGGGGTGGCCGATCGTGGCGGTCAAGGTTTATCTGGGCGGTGCCCCGGCGGGACAGGGCGAGATGATTTACGAGCAAGCGGATGCGTTCAGCGTCACCGCGGGCGGTTTCCTGCTCATTCAGCGTCAGCACTCGGGAGCGCAGACGGATCTGGCGGTGTTCGCGCCGAACGCGTGGCTGCGGGCGGAGGTCGTGCCGGAGCCGGCGCCCGGTTCGCGGTGACCTGTCCGGATGTCCAGCGCGTCAAGCCCGGCGCCGGAGTCACTCGTGCTGTCGGCCGCGGGCTCCGGCCGGCCAGCTGCGCCAGCCGACGCGGCGAGCCGGTTCGGCTGGCTTGGTTGAGCCAGGCGGCGGTCTGGTTATAAGTCCTTGGCGGGCAGGCTGCCGGCCGGCGTGGGCGTGCGTCTAGAAGGGCGGCGCGGGCGCTGGCCAGGTCGTCGGTGGCGATTACGATCTTCACGCCGCCGAAGGTGGTGTAATCGAGGTCGACGTTGACGTTGGCGTCGGCGAGCAGCCGGGTCAGTTCGCCGATCGCGCCGGGCCGGTCTTCGACCTCGATGACCAGGACCTCGCGCTGGTCGGCGATTCCCATCCCGGCGCGCTGCAGCGCTGCCCGGCACCGGGCCACGGCCAGGTCGTCCAGGAGCACGTGGACGACGCTCCGGCCCTCACCGGTGAAGGCCGCCATGCCGCGGATCCGGGCACCGGTTTCGCCGATGATTTCGTCCAGCCGGGCCAGCTCGCCCGGCTGGTGCTCGGGAATCGCTGTCAGGTCCGTGGGCATCGCATCGTGATCGTCTCACCGCGCCTGGCGGCGGGACAACCTGGCGGTCGGCGCCCTGGCCGCCGCGATGCGGGTCAGGGCGGGTCTGGGTCGGCGGCGAGCCGCGGCTGCGGCCCGGTAACTGGCCCGGCGGCGGGTGCGGGGCTGGCCAGGGCGTCAGCGATGCGGGCCAGCAGCGCCCTGATCGTCGCGGCCGCTGCCCGGCGGAGCATTGCCCGGTCCAGCCCGGCGCCGATCCCGCCCAGTGGCGGCCGGTAGGCGCCGTTCAGCGTGATCAGGGTCTGCCCAGCGCCGGCCGGGGTGATGGTCAGGTCGGCGTCCAGCACGGGGAACAGCCGGCCGGTGACGCCGGTGGCCTCCCAGCGCAGCGGCAGTACCATGACGTCCTCGTGCGGCACCGGCTCCAGGAACCGGACGCTGACCAGCTTGGACGCGCCCGGCATGGCGCCGAACGGGCCGACCCGGATCAGGCCCGCCAGCCCGTCAGCGTAGGCGCCGTCGGACGCCGCGGCCAGCCAGCCGCCGTGGGTGAGGTTCACCAGCCGCGCCCGCGCCGCCTCGAAGCCGAGTCCGATCATGACCTCATCGCGGGCGAACATGCCTCTGGCCTACGGCGGCCGCGCCGGGCAGCTCAGGGCCGAAGGTCACCGGTGCCCGCCGAAGGTCACCCGCCTCGCGGCGCCAGGCTTCTCCAGCGAACCGGTGAAAACGGTCACGGCGTCGCGCGCCGGGCTTCGTTGGAGGTTGGCGCTGGAGTCGGTCTCCCGGGCGGATTTCCCGCCGTGCTCCTGCGGGCCGGGCCCGGTGCAGGGCTGGCGGAGCCGTTCAGTCTCAGCCGATGTGCAGGGCCGGCCCAGCCATGCGGGCCGGGGTCGGCGACCGTCAACCGGATCTGCTCGCCGGCAGCGAAGCCATCGTTGAGCCACCGGAGCAGGGTGCAGGGAGCGATTCGTGGCTAGCGGGCGCCTGGGGTCACGTTGAGCAGCGCGCACCATCAGTCCGTGCCCACGCCGGCGCAGCGGTGGCATGAGTGATGACCCCGCGCCGGCTAGACGGTCACGGTGAGGGCGGAGCGCGGGCCGCTCGGTAGGTCAACAGACGCGTGCCCGGAGATTGACGCGTCGCTGCCTGTGGCTGGGGTCGCCGACGGCGGGCCTGCACGTGGGACATAAGGCCCTGTTTCCGCCGGGCCGTCCCGGCCAGTGTTGTGCAGAACGAGAAGGGCTACCTATAGCACGCAGGGAGAAGGATGGCATCATGACCAGCACAGAGCAAGGCGGTATGAGCGAGAGTGCCAGCCGGATCATCGAGTCGGCACGCGAGGCCGAGGAGTCCGCGCTCGGCGCCGTGCGGAAGTTCCTCGAGGCCGTCGATAGCGTGTTCCCCGACGTGGGCGACGATCGGCCTCGCCGCAAGGTCATCGATTCGGCGTTCGAGATGACGGAGCAACTGGTCGGTTCATGGAACCAGGTGGCGGACAAGGTCTTGAAGGCAACCAGTGACGCGCTGGCTCAGGCCAAGACCGCTGCCCGCTCGTCGAAGTAGCGGACATCACGCGCCGCCGCGCGATTGAGCCGCTGCTGTACAGGTTCCTTCAACGCTGCCCACAGTAACCCCTGGAAAGCGAACTCGCCGGTCACGGCGCCGGCGGTCGTGATCACCGGCGGCAACCGGGGGCCGGGTACGTCGTGTACCCAGGCGGCAGCGGTCTCCGGTTACCGGATCCACGCGGAGGAGGCGCACGTTGACAGCCCAGACCTTTGAGGATCGGGCCAGGATCGGGCAATTGATTCAGGGAAGGACGCTCTGTGACGACCTGCGGCAGACGGCCGAGGAGCGCGGGGACCAGCCAGCCTTCTCCGACCGTGCCAGCGGGGAATGGAAGACCCTGACGTGGTCGCAGGCACGGCGGCGCGTGCTCGAGCTTGCCGCGGGTTTCGCCGCGGTCGGCTGCAGGCCTGGTGACCGGGTGGCGCTGATGCTGCCCAACCGGGTCGAACATGTCCTCGCCGACCTCGGTGCCCTGCACGCGGGCGCGGTGCCGGTGACGCTTTATGCCACCTTCGCGCCCGAGCAGGTGGCGTACGTGGCGGCGGACTGCGCGGCCCGGGTGGCCGTGCTCGACGGCGCGGACCAGCTGAGCCGTTGGCAGCCCGTGCTCGGGCGGCTGCCGAGGCTGCACAAGATCATCGTTCTCGACGCGGCGGGATGGGCGTCTGACGAGCTCTATATGACCTGGGCGGAGTTCGAAAGGCTCGGCGCCGAGCGGTACGCGGCGGACCCGGATGCCGTCGCCGGCCGGGTGGCCGCGATAGCCCCCGATGACCCGGTGACCCTGCTGTACACCTCGGGAACCACCGGAAACCCCAAGGGCGTGGTGAACACCCACCGTGGCGTGCTGTTCGAGACGGGCAGCCTGCATATGGCCGGAGCCCTGCCCGGGGAACTCCGGTCGGTCTCCTACCTGCCGCTCGCGCACATCGCCGAGCGGGTGCTGACGATCTACCTGCCTGTCCGCGAGGCCGCCCACATCTACTTCTGCGCGGATCAGAAGGATCTTCTCGGCACGCTGCAGGACGTGCAGCCGACCTCCCTGTTCGGCGTGCCGCGGGTCTGGCAGAAGATGCAGGCCGGAATTGCCGCCCTGATGGCCGCGGAGCAGGACGAGACGAAGAGGGCTGCCGTGGCGCGGGCCATGGACGCGGGCCGGGCGTACGTGGAGGGATGCCAGTTCGGCCGCCAGGTGACGCCCGAGGTGGCCGAAGCCTTCGAGCGCGCCGACGCTGAAGTGCTCGGGCCCATCCGGTCGCTGCTCGGCCTGGGCAAGGCCGTCACGACGCTGTCCGCGGCCGCGCCGCTGCCCGCGGAGGTCAGCAGGTTCTTCGCCGGCCTCGGCATCAAGATCCTCGATGTGTACGGGATGACCGAGACCACCGGGGCGGTCACAGCAAACACGCCGGACGCGTTCCGGCTCGGCACGGTGGGCCGGCCGTTGCCCGGCATCGAACTCAAGATCGCCGAAGACGGGGAGATCCTGGTCCGCGGCCCGGTAACCACCCCCGGCTATCTCGGGCCGCCGGAGGCGTCGGCCGGCTTGCTCGACGCGGATGGCTGGCTGCACACCGGCGACATCGGCGCACTGGACGCGGATCAGTTCCTCCGCGTGATCGACCGTAAGAAAGAACTCATCATCACGGCCGGGGGAGAGAACATGTCCCCTTTGGCCATCGAAGGCCTGCTTGCGGAGCACCCGATCATCGGGCAGGCGCTCGCCTTCGGCGACCGCCAGCCCTACGTGGTGGCGCTGCTCGCCCTCGACGGCGAGGTCGCGCCCGCCTGGGCGAAGGCGCGCGGCATCGAGGCGGGCTCGCTGGCCGAACTGGCCACCCACCCCGCGGTGATCGAGGCGGCGGGGCAGGCGGTCGCCTCGGCGAACAGGCGGCTCGCCCGCGTTCAGCAGGTCAAACGCTGGGAACTGCTGCCAGGTGAGTGGACCGCGGAAAGCGAGGAACTCACGCCGACGCTGAAGCTCAAGCGCCGGGTCATCCACGCCAAGTACGCCGCCGTCATCGACTCGCTGTATGCCAGTTGACCGGCCCGGTCGCGGCCCTGGGCCGACGGGGCTCGCGCCAGAAGCGTCCGGGCACCCGGTGACCCCCCGTTCAAAACCGGTGGACGACCTCCACTGCTCAAAGACGGCCACCGTCACAGTTCTGTCGGCACAACCCAGGCAGTTCTGTGGTAACCCCCCGTCGCTGCAGCGCACACTCCCGCCTGATCTGGCGCCCGCCTCAGCCGGCGGCCTGCATGCTGCGAGCACCCCTAGCGATCCTGAAACGACCGATCAAGGCGGGCTATCCCCGCTGCCGCGACCGCGCTGGGCTGGGCTGGCAATAGAAGAGATAGGCGGGGAGGGCTCCGCGTAGTGCGGATCGCGATTGCGCGGTGCGCGGACTTGCTCCGTTACCCCGCGTCCTCCGGTCATGCCCTTCCCGCCATCTGCATTGTACCTCCGAGCTCGCCACCAGAGACGTGTTATGTGACCGCTGCTGGTGCTGCGCCACCAGGTCAACGTGCTGCGCCGGCCACCGCTGCCGGCCTGCCGGTCGTTGTCCTGGCGGGTTTCGCCGCGCCCGCGATGGCCGAGGCGGCAGCGATGCTCGGCTACGCGGCAGCCGCACCCTCACCCAGGATGGCCGGAAGGCCCGAGACTACGGTTCGGCGACCCTCGAATCATGGCCCGGCGGACGCCCTCGCCAATATCGTCGGCATCACCAACAAGAGCCTGCGCGCCTTCGCTGCCACAGGACTGCCAGCAGCCGCCTGACCAGCCACGACTCGCGTCTCATCTCCGCAAAGCCGACCGGAAAACTCAAGACATAAGTCAAAGCTTCTATGGCGGCGATCACAGCGCGGTCAGCCAAATCCGGTTTCGGGCGCGCGACCTGATGGCTCGGGACCGCGACCTCGTGCCGCAGTTCCAGTAACTCCGCGTCCTTCCGAGGCGTTGCTCCGCGCGTGCAGCGTCAGCCAGCCGAACACCCGGATCATCAGCAAGCACAGGAGACAAGGAGCGCGACTGCCGAGGGTAGAAGTCCAGGTCAGCTGCTAGGCACGAGTTCTGGCCCCCCACACGCTCGTCACGGTCAAGAAGACAAGCGCGGCAGCATCAACGACGATGTTCATGCCGCACCGCGCTGGCGCTACCCGGAAATTCCCTGACCGGGTGCCAGGCTCAGCGTGACCGGGGCCGACCCGAGCTCGCGGCTCTTGCCGTCCACGGCCAGCGTGACCGCGCCGGGGTTGCCGATCCGCAGCGTGACTGCCCGCCGTTCCGTCCAGGTTTCCGAGGTGCCCGGGTCGATGATGCCCTGGAAGATCGCCGCGCCGCCCGATGTGGTGAGGTCGGCCCAGCAAGGTTCGCTCACCGCCGTCAGGAAGATCACCACGTCGGGTGAGCCATGGCGCGCGGCAGGCGGAGCAGCCGTGTTCGGCGCTGCCGGGTGCTTGCGCCCGGCCTGATGCGCGACGGCTGGCCTGCGGCCGGCAGCCGTGCCGCTTCCAGCGGACTGAGATGCCACCAGATGATAAGCGACCAGGGCGATGACCGCGAGCACGACCAGCAGCGCAACGCCCCAGTTCGGGCGGCGGCGCTCGCTGAGCCGGAGGGGGGCGGCCGGCCCGGGCACGCCGACAGCGGCATTGGGCTGCGGCGTACCGTGGCTGGAGTCGTACTCCCGGATCAGCGGCTCCGGGTCCGCGCCCGCAGCCCGGGCGATGGCGCGGATGTGCCCGCGCGCATAGAAGTCCCCGCCGCAGGCAGAGAAGTCGTCTCGTTCGATCCCCCGGATGATCGTCTCTCTGATCCGGGTCCGCTGGCTGACCTGCGTAATAGTCAGACCAGCCTGCCGCCGTGCCGCTGTCAGGACCTCTCCGATGCTCACGCGGCACCTCCACTGCCCGATCGCGCCGGGGCCGCCCACGGCGTGATGGCAGGTTCTAACTACCATTGTCCGCCGATTCCCCAGCGCGAGCGCTCACCAGGCGCCGGCATCCGGCTACAATCTGGCGAGTGACACTCGACTCCCAGCAGATCGTCACCTTCCGTAGCCGGGTTGCCTTTCCTGATGGCTAGCGGCACGTCCGGTCGGCCAGGAGGCCGGTCATTCGGCCAGGGCTTCCGGCCCGGCTTTGCTGGGCACGGCCCCGGCAGTCCGGCGGTTACGGCGTGATCGCGATGGCCTCGGGGCTGTTCCCGACCCTGATCGCCTTGCCGGTCCTGTTGGTCGCGGTCTGGATCGGGATCACCGTGTCCGAGCTGAAGTCGACGACGTAGGCGGTCTCGCCGTTCGGGGTGATCGCGATGGCGTACAGGACGCCGCGTCCGGAGATGTTGATCGCCTTGCCGGCCTTGCTGGTCGTGGTCGTGATCGGGGTCACGATGCCCGCGTTGGAGACCACGTAGGCGGTCTTGCCGTTCGGGGTGATCGCGAAGGCGCGGGGGCCGCTGCCGACCGTGATGACCTTGCCGGCCTTGTTGGTGGCGGTGCTGATCGGGGTCACGTTGTCCGAGACGATGTTCGCGACGTAGGCAGTCTTGCCGTTCGGGGTGAACACGATGGCCCGGGGGTAGTTCCCGACCGTGATGACCCTGCCGGTCTTGTTGGTCGCGGTGTCGATCGGCGTGACCGTGTTCGAGCCTGAGTTGAGGACGTAGGCGGTCTTGCCGTTCGGGGTGATCGCGATCGCTTGCGGGTAGCTCCCGACCTTTATGGACCTGCCGGCCTTGTTGGTCACGGTATTGATCGGGGTCACCGTGCCCGCGTTCGGGCCCGAGCCGGTATTCACGACGTAGCCGGTCACCGGGCGAGGGGGGGCCGGCGGGATGGGGACCTGGTGCCAGGTGGCACCGGCGTCGGTTGTCCGCAGGAGCTGGCCAGGCTAGACGCGCACAACCCAGCCATGACGGCCGGGCGGCAGGTGTGCAGTCCAGGCTGAACGCCCGCGTAGCCGACCGCGGGGGGCCGGGAAAGCCGGCCCCCCGCTCCGCGACAAAGGTGCTGCCACCTTCCTGTGATGATCGTGGCGATCTTCGGTGCCCGGATGCGGTGGCCAGGTCGTACCCTGTCGGGTTCCAAAACTCGGTCTATTCCTGTGACCTGGGGCGACAGGCGAGGTATGGCCATGGGGCATGATGATCAGCCGTGTCTCTTCGCCTGCTGTACCTGATCTTCGTCTGGCTCTGCAGCTGGCTGGTCCTGCTCAGCCGCTCGACGGCGTCTAAGAACGCCGAGCTGCTGGTACTGCGGCACGAGGTCGCCGTGCTACGCCGCACCCAGCCCGGAGGCCCAGCATGCGCGGTGCTCGTTGTGCGGGAACCTGCTCCTCGACGCCGACCGCCCGCAAAGCCCGCGCGAATGGGAACAGTGGCTGACGGTCACCCGCAAGGCGATGATTCGCAATGCCATCGTCGCGCGGGCGGACGGAACACCGGACGAGGGCTACCCTCCGCCTCCTGCACGCTCACTGCCACCGGCAATACACCCGGGGCAGCAAGAGCCTGGCACTTCTGCCCGCCAGCCAGCCTCCAGGGCTTGCTTGAGCCGGAGGGGGGCCGGGCGCAGCAATGGGCCCGGCCTACCCGGCCATACCGCGCGCTAGGTCAGGCATGATGCAGCCGCCTGGCGGCCGTGGTGCTAGATCGGCAATCACTCCGCCAGCGTCCGATGGCGACCTCCAACAGGCCGATCACACTGGGCCGGTCCGAGGTCGGCCTCGGGCTACGTCGATCGACAAGCATTACGCTGAGTGACGGGAAGAATCAGGGAGAACGCTCGCCGAGCCGCCTAATCTGTACGGACCTTCGGCCGGATTTCGGTCAAGACAATGGCCGTCCATATCTGGATATTCTGTGCATACGCTCCGTGCCGGGCCGGACAAGCGTCACCTGTTCGGTCAACCCTGGGCGGTCGATGTTGTCCATCGCCCTGCAGCCGCATGGGTTTCATCGGCCGCGGCCCAGGGCCGCGGAGGGCCCCGCGCCTCGAGCGCGAGCGCCCCGGCGAGGTTTCCCCGGCACGTAGTCATAGCCAAACGCGGTCAGCAGCACCGCCCCAGTCCGTTCCGCGCGCGGGCCGTATTCCGCGAACACCTGGCGGATGAACGGTGGTTCACCGCTGGAGTCCAGGTAGATCGCGCCCGCGTCCACCGCTGCTTCAACAGCGGACCGGCCGACCTTCAAGAACGGTCCAGCGGTCGACACGAGCACGTCACCGGCTCCGATGAGCTCGCCGATGTTCTTGCCGCCGAGGTGTAACGCCAAGCGCTCAGGTAGGGACTGTAGGTGCGCGCGACAACGACACCTTAGGGAGCAGAGCCAATGAAATGCAGTAAGCCTGCTTTAGGAACCGTACTTCTCGCCGCTGTCAGCGTGGGCCTGCTCGGGTTCGCGGCTCCTGCCGTGGCGGCTCCGGCCCTCGGAGCCAGCCCGGCGTCTGCCGCCGGGACGTTCGTCAAGGCGTTTTCGGCCATCGTCAGCAAGTCCCAGGTCAACCTGAGCCCGGTCGATGTGCAGGCGACGTCGGACGGCGGCTCCATCGCGCTGTCGGAGACCGAGACAGCCAAGGGCCTGGGCGTGGACTGGCTGGTCAAGCTCAGCTCCGCCGGCACCCCGCAGTGGCAGGAGGAGGTTGGCTGCTCAAGCCCGAATGGCGCGCCGGGCGACTACGCCGACGGCGTCTCGGTGCAGCAGACATCCGACGGCGGTTACATCGTGGGTGGCGGGGCCATCGACTGCGGGTCGGGCAGCACGTGCCCGCCGCTGAGCGGGCAGTCGTGCGCCCTGGTCGAGAAGCTAAGCTCGGCGGGCCAACTCACCTGGGCCCGCGCGTATGCGGCGGGTCCGGATGGCAGCGAAATCAATCAGATCAGGCAAACCGCCGACGGCGGGTATGTCGCGGCCGGCAGCGTCACCGAGTCGAGCGGGGAACCGGCGGCGGTGATCCTCAGGCTCGACAGTTCAGGAAACGTGCAGTGGCAGCAGGACCTCGAGCCGGCAGCGGGCACCAGCGGGGCGGTCTTCAACTCCGTCCAGCAAACCTCGGCCGGCGGCTACGTCGCGGCGGGCACCTATTACCTGCCCAACAGCGAGGGAATCCCGGAAGGCCAGGTGCTGGTGGCCGAGTTCGGCTCGGGCGGCAGCCTCAGCTGGCAGCACGGCTTCGCAACCGTCAGCAACGGCACACCCACCAGCGACTCCAACGCGACCTCCATCATCCAGACCGCAGACGCCGGCTACGCCGTCGCCGGCGGCTGGTCCAACCGCACGTTCAACGGCGGGAACGGGGCGCGGGGCGCCCTGCTGCTCAAGCTCGACTCCAGCGGGAACCTGCAGTGGCAGCAGGCCTACAGCGGCGGCCTGTACCACGGCACCGTCATCGGGTCGTACGCCTACTCGCTGCACCAGACCAGCGACGGCGGTTACGTGCTGGCCGGCGACGAAGACATTGAGCAGCCCGAAGTGACGATCGAGCCATGGATCGCGAAAGTAAGCTCCAGCGGCAGCCTGCTGTGGCAGCACTTGTACTACCAGGTGTACAAGCCGACGGGCCTGCCGCTGTCTGAGGATTTCTCCGGCGCGGCGATGACCTCGGCCAGCGGGTTTGTGGCTGTCGGGCCGACAGAAGACTACAGCACTGGGAACGACGAGTTGTATGTCGCCCAGACCGACAGCTCCGGGAACGCCGGAACCTGCGCCGACGAGTACGCCGGCACACCGCTGCAGGCCATCAGCCCGCAACTGACCGCCGTCGCGCCGTCGCTGCCCGTTCAGACGGCCACCACCTCCGCGGCCAGCTCGCCGATCGCGACAACGGCGACCTCGATCAGCACCCAGACCGACTGCTGACGCCATCGCGACGCACCCGCGGGCCAGCTGTCAGCCCGGCAGCCTGATCCGGGCCTGGCCCGCCCGCGGGTCCGCCGTGCCCGGTACTGTCGGGGGCCGGGCGGGCATCTCCGGTGCGCGGCGGAACAGAACTGTTCGTTCTGAGCGGCATCGCTTCCGCCACCGGATCTGATGCTGCGCGCGCCGAGTCGGCGTTATGCGCCCATTTGCCAGCCATCCCGTGTCGCCGACGGTGACCGTGAGCGCACCGTGATCGGGATATATGCGCTCCGCTGCTGTCCGCGCTGGAGTGCGGGGCCATTCTGCACCTGGCGCCCGACGGCACTCAGGCGACGAAGCGGCAGGCGCCACGTCGCACTGTGATGATCACGGCTGATTGTGTTCCGTGGCTGTTCCGTCAAATGGGCGCTCGGCACCGCAATAGCCCAGGGCGGCGGATCCGGCGCGGTCGTTCCGGCCGGTATCACTGCAGTTCAGGGCCATGTTGACCGGCGATGACCAGGGAGGACCCAGGCGAACGCACGGTAGCCAGGACCGTGCACTTTCAGCGCCACGGATGATCTTGCGTACTGGTCCTGACCTGGGATTTTGCTGGGTGGCAGGTGTTGGGTTCGAACCAACGTAGGCTTAGCCGACGGTTTACAGACGGACCTCCTTCACCGCACAGCAAGCCGCTGACCTGCCGCGTTACGGCCAAGTCCCGCTCACGCGATGACGGTGTTCCGTCCAGGTTCCGTGCGTTCCCATCTTCGCGTTCGCACCAGGTCAGAGGCGGTTCCAGGATTCGCGACCCAGGCCAGGCGCCAGCAGACGGCCCAGTTCCGCTGCGGGAACCATGGCCGCCTGGGCCGGCGATCCGGCAGGGTAGGCAGGCATGCTTTACCTTTGCCAGGACGGCTGTCATCGCCGCCTGAATACTGAACCGGTCTGTCTTTCCCGGTAATGCTCTGATTGCCAAGGTCCACGGTAGTGATGTGCCGCTGGCTGACCCGCTCCAGCAAGTCTGCGAGCTGGGGGCCGGTCTGTGCTTCCGCCGCGTACCGGCGACGGACAGTCAGGCGAGGAGGTGCTCGACCGTCGCACCGGCAGTTTCGTAGGTTGCGGTGGCCCGCTGGTCGAGACTGAGCAAAGTAGCCCGATGCTCAGCGGCGGTGAAAGCGATCAGGGCATCGTAGGCGGGGCCGCCCAGGATCCGCCCGGCCGCCACTGTGGCGAGAAGCTCCTGGTAACCGGTCTCGGACAGGGTAAGGAATGGCTCGGTGAACCGCTCGGTAATGAAAGCGTGCACGATCGACGGATGGGCACGGTGCGGCGGCGGCAGCCGGGTCAGCACGGAGTAGGACTCAACCGCCGCGTGCGCGACCAGACGCGGCCGGCTTGCCATGGCCTTGCGCGCGATGGCGTGATGCTCGTGCCAGGTGGCGAAGGCCGCGATTACCACGCTGGAATCCACGGCCCTCATCGGCGGATGCGCTCTAGCGTGTCCCGCACCAGGTCGGCCGTCAGCACGGGCATCTCCGCACCTGCGACGGCAGCCACGCCGTCACCCTCATCCACCAGCCTCATCGGCGCCGCCGTCGGAGCGTGGGGGCTGTGGCCGGGCTCGCTCCTGGATGCGCGGCTGACTGGCGGGTTTCAGGGCGGCGGCCAGGGCCCGATCGGCTTGCCGATCTCCCACTCGTGCCCGAACGGATCGACGATCCGGCCCAGCCGCCAGCCGTGCTCATCGCCAACGGCGGACTTCTGCGTGGCGCCGGCGCCGATCGCCCGCCGCACCACAGCGTCGGGGTCATCGGCCACCAGCAGGGCCCGGCTCGTCGCACCGCCGATCGCGCCCGGGCTGAATCGTCCGCTGTCCGGCCCGGCCGCTGCCACCCAGAACGCCGCCTCGCCGACGGCAAGCTGCGCGACGATGTCATCGCCCTGCCCGGCCTGGTGCAGGACGCGTGCCCCGAACGCGTCCGCGTAGAAAGCGACAGCCTGGCCAGCACGCTCGACCCACAGCTCCGGCTGGATACTCGTCATCCGCCCACTGTCGCAGTTCGGAGCGGACAGCGGACAGCAGATACTGCCGCGTGCCGGATCGCCCGCCCATGCCCGCGCGTCGTGTGAGTTTCGGTCGTTAGATGTCCTTGAAGCCCACGCGAGCCGTTAACCGATCTCCGTCTCCGGTCCGCTGTTGTGACAGTCAGCACTGCCTGCTGCTTCTCGGCCGCTGCCAGCGTCGCAAGGGCTCCGTCTGGGAAGCGGGTAGGCAAGGTGCGCACAACTTCGCCCAGAAGCGACGCCCACTCGATCCAGCCATCAGCACACTGCTCATTTAGAGTGCCCGGCAATAGGGATCATTTCAGTCGCTTGGTCGTGGGCCGGGTGTCCCAGCGGTAGTGCTTGCGGGCACGCTGGATGAGCTGCCGGATAGTGACGAGCGCGGCGAGGTAGGGGTAGAAGTCCGCGATCTTGGCGTTGCGCTCGGTGCACCGCCTCAGCTTGCCGTAGCCATTCATCCACGCATGCGCCTTGCCGGAAGTCGACCCGGTCAGGCGGGCGTTCCGGAGCTTTCCGGCTTCCGGCGGCCAGGTCTTTCAGGTGGCGGCACGCGACCGGCGGCTGGTTGCCATCGCGCAGGCGCCCACCGCCGACTCGCTAGCCGCGGCGCGCAACGCCGCGCTCTAGCAGACACCCTGGGCAGTCCTGCGCAGCGTCCCGGGGACACCGAAACGCCTCTCGCTGGGCCACCCGGCTGACTGCCGGAGCCCGGCAGATCGCGCGCTCTGTCCAGGCGGGTTCAGTTTGGCGCTGCTTCTGCACCGGGAAACAACGATACCGTGCTGCCCCGGATCCAGGCTGAATTCTGATATCGCATCAGCCCGGTCAGTGCCGCGGCGGCGACGACCACGCCGGCGACAAGCGCCGCTACCAGCGAGTGGCCAGAAGCTACGGCCGCGAGCAACCCGCCGGCCGAGCCGGCCAGTACCGCGGTGATCACGGCGACCATCCCGGCGACGGTCAGGAATTGCTGCCACAGGCCGATCCCCAGTCCCTGGGTGGGCAGCCGTTCCGCGGGGTTGAGCAGGTAGCCGGCCAGCTCGGGAGCGTGATCGAAGTAATAGTCGCGGAGCTGCGCGATACGGCGCGCGTATGCAAGGTCCTCGATCCCTGACTGCAGCACCCGGTGGAACGTCGCCAGCCCCACGAAGGCCAGCATGGGCAGGAGAATGAGCCCGAACAGGTAGAACGCCACGCCGGTCTTGGCGGCGGTGGCGACGAGCCCGAGGGCAATCAGGCCGCCGGATACCGCGCCAAGGAAAACGCTCGCCCGGCCGGTGGACTCCGAGATCGTCGACGAGCGAGCACCCTGCAGCGTGAAGTGCTCCGTGGTCACAAACGTGACCGCCGCCGGGCGCGGATCGCCATCAGCATGGTAAGGCTTGTTGCCTCGGTCAGTGTCGTCCACGATCTTCCGTCTCCGATCCCGCACGCAGGCCGCCCGGGCTGTGAGTAGAGGGAGGCCATCGCGGCGTCGTTCGACATCCCCCAGATCGGCGGCCTCGCGCTCAGGCAACCACCAGTTCGGCGAGGCGGGTCAACGAATTGTCCAGGTGGTCGGGGGAGAAAGGTGGAAACTGGCCCTGTTGGCGCACCACCTCGGGTACCGCCGACCAATCGTAAGAGAGCCTGACCTCGGTCTCGGACGGGCCGAGCGGAGCCAGGTCGTAGCGCCAGATCCAGCCACCGAAGCGGACGTTGCCGTCGCCTGGGTCGTGCCCCGGCTCCCAGGAGATGGCATGGGGCGGATCGAACACCTCGACCCGATTGGCCATCTCGTAGTTCCCATTCGGATGGTTGGCGTGGTACATGCCCATGCGGAAGATCTGCCCCGACGCCGTCAGGGGTTGACGGTCGAGGGGATCGCGGACCCAGCCCGTGCCGTCAATCGCGGCATGTTTCGCGGGGTCGGTGAGGATCGCGAAGATGGCCTCGGCCGGGGCCTTGATGGTAATGCTCACGCTGATCGTTGCGTTCGCCACGGCTACTGACTCCTGTCTCATGTGCTGGAACCAATACGAATGTCATGCGCAGCCCGAGCTTCAGGTCGATTTGTGCGACATCCTGACCAGCCCGTTACGCGCTGAGGTGAGCGGGCACGTAGGTGAGGATCACCGACCCGTTCTCCAGGCTCCTCTCATCGGTGAGCCTGAGGCGGAGCACTGAGGTGTCCACGTCTTCGAACAGTCGCTGGCCTGCGCCGGCCACGACGGGCCTGACCCAGAATCGGAACTCGTCGATCAGCTGGTCTCGCACGAGCGTGTCGTCGAAGCGGCTGGTGCCGTATTTGATGAGGTCCTTGCCGGGCTGGTCCTTCAGCCGGGCGATCGCGCTGGATGGGTCGGGGCCGAGGAGGGTGGCATTCCATGTGGCTTCGGTCAGTGAGCGAGATGCGACGTACTTGGGCATGGCGTTGATGAGGTCGATGTAGGGGTTGCCGGAGACGTGGCCCCAGTTCGCGAAGAACTTCTCGTAAGTCACCCGGCCCATGACGAACGCGCCGTAATTACCCAGCTCCTCCATGGACAACGCCGCGTCCTCGGCGTCGAAGTCGGCCCACCGTTCGGGCGCTTCGATGACGCCATCGAGCGAGACGAGAACCGATTCGATCAGTTTGCGCATAGTCGTTCTCTTTCTCCGAGTGCCCGGCGTGTCTGACGTCCGGCTTCAGTCCCTCTCGTTGCTTATGCCTTGCGCGAGCGCCGCCAGCTGGCGCTCGAGCGCCTTGGCCGCGCTGTTGCTCCAGCCCTCAGCCAGGGACTGGGACATGGGATCGGGGAAGATGTCCTCCTCTTCTTTCTCGATGGCGTCGAAGATGGCTCGCGCGACGGACTCCGGGGAGGCCTTGGGTATGTCGACGGTGCGGGTCATGTCGGTGTCCACCATGCCGGTGAGGACGGCGTGGACCCGCACGCCCCGTCCGGCCAGCAGGGCGCGCAGCGATTGCGTCAGGTTGAACGCGGCTGCCTTCGAGATCGAGTAGGCCGGGATCAGCGGGAACGCGGCGAGGGCGTTGGTCGACAGATTGTTGACGATGGCTCCGCGGGAACGAGTCAGTTGCGGCAGGAAGGCCTGGGTCACGCCGAGGGTGCCGAAGAGGTTGACGGCGAGGGTGCGTTCGAGCACGGCACGATCGCTCAGGTCGTCGTAGAGCGCGATGCCGGCGTTGTTGATGAGGATGTCGAGAGAGCTGACTGTCTCGGCAGCCTCCTGGATCTGCGCCGCGCTGGTCACGTCCAGGGTCAGCGGCGTGACGCGCTCGTCTGGGTGGGTCAGCGGCACACGCGTGCCGGCATACACCCGCTTCGCGTCCCTGCTGAGCGCTTCTTCGACGAGCGCCTGGCCGATGCCGCGGTTGGCTCCGGTCACCAGGATTGTCTTTTCTGTGATGATCATGTCTGTTCCTTCGGTTGTGGTGGGTGATCGGGTTGGGTCAGGACTGCGGGCGAAGTCAGGCAGCGGCGAGTCGAGCAGCGCTGCTCCGCTGGACAGGGTGATTACGACGGTTTCCGGCTCCGCCCTGGATTTATGCGCTGCTCGCGTTACCGCTCCTGCAGCACCTCGAGGATGTTTCCGGCTGGGTCCTTGAACCAGGCGGCGATGAACGGGCCGCCGCTCCGGGTGATGCCCCGCTCGTCCTGGTCCATCCCGTCGTATCGCTCGAACTGGACGCCGTGGTTGGTCAGCTCGCTGACCGCGGCTTCGATGTCGTCCACCTGGAACATGAAGGCGGTGTAGGTGGCGGGGGTGTGGTCTGGCTTCGGGTACACCCGGGCGTCATGGCCGCCCGGCAGGTGCAGGGTGAGCAGTCCGTGCTGCTCGGAGACCCGGACCCCGAGTGTCTCGCCGTAGAACTTTCTGGCCTGAGCCAGGTCGTTGACGGCGAATGCGCTGAATACTTTTGTGTCCGTGAACATGGCATTCTCCTGATCTGATCGCGTCTTTCAGGAGGATGACGAATGACGGGTGCCGGGACCGGACACGCTCTAGGAAATTTTCAGGCTCTCGATCCGCCGCTCGTAGGACATACGCTCGGCCGGGCTCCGGGCCAGCGCAATGGCGCGCTCATAGCTGTCCCGGGCCGCGGCGTGGTGGCCGGCCCGCCGTTCCAGGTCGGCCCGGGCCGCCCAGTAGAAGGGGTACCGTGACAGCTTCTGCTCGTCGGCCAAGGCGATGAGCTCGCGGCGGCCCTCGTCGAGGCCGTCCCGTTCGGCCAGGGCCAGCGCGCGGTTCAGCGCCACGATCGGGCTCCAGGACTGCTGGGCGAGAACCTGGTAGAAGCCGACGATCCGGTCCCAGTCGGTCTTCTGGATCGACGGCGCTATCGCGTGCTCACAGGCGATGCCGGCCTCCAGATGCCAGCGGGACATGTGATCCCCGGTGGCCGAGCGGGCGAGGTGCATCAGACCGCGCTCAATGCGCGCCCGATCCCAGCGGCTCCGGTCCTGGTCCTCGAGGGGAACGAACACACCGTGCTCGTCACGGCGTGTGGACAGGCGGGCGGAGTCGAAGCAGAACAAGGCGGCCAGGGCGCGCGCGTCCGGATGCGCCGTCGCCTTGGCGTCCAGCAGCAGCTCGGTAAGACGCAGCGCGTCCTCGCACATGAACGGACGTACCGGATCCTGCGGGCTGCTGCCGTGGTAGCCCTCGCTGAACAGCAGATAAAGCGCTCGCAGGACGGAATCTCGTCGGGTATCAATGTCAGGCAGGTTCTCCACGTCGGGCAACCGGCCCATCTCACGCAGCCGACCGCGACCCCGGTGCAGGCGTCTGTCGATGGTCTGGGTGTCGACCAGGAACGCCTGACCGATCTCCTTGGCGGACAAACCACACAGCCACCGCAGGATCAGTGTCACGTGCGTCTCGCGGTTCAGGCCGGGATCGCAAACCGCGAACATCATCGCCAGCTGGCTGGCGCCCTCGGCGGCCGGGGCCAATGCCGCCTCGATCGTGTCAGTCAGTGCCGTCGTCGTCGCCAGCTCGGGCAGGAACGAGCGGCGGCGCTGTTCCCGGCGGATGATGTCGATCGCCCGGTTGTGCGCGGTCCGGATGATCCACGCCTTAGGATCCTGCGGCAACCCGAAGCGCCAGGCGTGCATGGCACTCGCGAGCGCGTCGTGCACGACGTCCTCGGCTAGCGGGATGTTCGACGGGCCTAGGACCCGGGTCAGCGCGCTGACCAGGTGCGCGTACTCCTTCCTGAACAGGTCCTCAACCAGCTCCGTAGATGAAACGGCGGCGAGCTTTTCGTCCACGAGCGTCAGAACCGATCAGTCCTGGACCGGCCGCACCTCGACCGAACCGCCGAACTCGTATGTCGGGCACGTGCGCGCCACGTCGATGGCGTCTTCCAGGGAAGCGGCTTGGACGATCAAGTTGCCGGTCACCAGATCCTTCGACTCAGCGTAGGGGCCGTCGGTGACCACGCGCTCGTGGCCTCGGACCGTGGCCCCCAGGTTGTCGAGTGCGGTTCCATTGTTACGCGCCCGACCCTGCCTGGCCAGCTCATCGGACCAGCGATACCACTTCTCGACGTGGGCCTGAAGCTCCGAGGGCGACAGATCGTGCCCCGAGACAGCGCCCCCGCGAAAGATCAACATGAACTTGCTCCGCAGGGCGTGTTCCTCGCTTCGAGGTTCCGACATCATGACCTCCACCGTATCCGCCGCCGGGCTCATGGAATCACCCCACCGCTACGCTTGGACGGCGGGCTGCCGGACGCCGAGCCGATCAGAATGCCCTTGGATGGCTTACTTAAAGCGGCGGAGAAGGGCGGAGAAGGAAGAATTGCTACTCGGCTTGTCCAGCCTCAGCAGGATTTCGCGGAACAGCCGGAAGCTGATGCGAGTGCCGGAGTTCCTCCTCGCCCATCGTGCCAGAACCCTCACGACTAACTACCTCATCACTTGCAAGGAGATGTGGGTGCGGCGACACGAGCTCGTGCCGGATTCGGAGCGCCCGGTGAATGGCTTCCGTGAGCTGAGGAGGCTTAGCGGCTCGCACAGGAAGACAGTTGAGTCGTATGCCTGATCATGCCCGATACGTACCCAGATCAGCCCACCGCGCGGTGCCTTGCCTGCTCAGGCCGTGGTAGCTCTGTTCCCTGTCAGCGAATAATCCACCAATTTCCGGCCGACTTGATGATGCATCATCTGGTTAGTTAGGCGACGCCAGAATTGGAAACATCTGCGCGCCAATGCAGCCTGTGGCGGCCTCAGCCTCAGCCGCGAATATTCGGCCATCTGCGCCCATTTGCCAGCCATCCCGTGTCGCCGACGGTGACCGTGAGCGCACCGGCATCGGGGTAATGTGCGCTGCGCTGCTTTCTGCGATAAGTGCAGGGCCATCCTGCAGCTGGCGCGACGACTGCACCCAGGCGGCGAAGCGGCAGGCGCAACGTCGCACTGTGATGATCATGGCTGATTGTGTTCCGTGCCTGTTCCGTCAAATCGGCGCTCGGCACGGCAACGGCCCAGGGCGGCGGATCCAGCGCGCCGGTCCGGCCGGTATCACTGCAGTTCAGGGCCATGTTGGCCGGTGATGACCAGGGAGGACCCGGGCGAACGCGCGGTGGCCCGGACCATGCACTTTCAGCGTGATGGATGGTCCGCGTACTGGACCTGAGCTGGGGTATTGCTGGTGGCAGGTGTTGGGTTCGAACCAACGTAGGCTTAGCCGACGGTTTTACAGATATCCGCCGACATGCCCCGGACCTGCGCCAACGCACTTCGCCGGACGATTTTCCCGCGTATTCTCCGCCAGCTGCACGCAAGGTGCCGCGTGGCATCCTGCAGGCCGCCGACCAGCCAAAAGGCCCGGCCCACGGACATCAGCTACCATCAGAAGTTGCCCGCCACGGCCATCACCCAACAATAACCCGCAGACGGTCATCCGACACGGAGGAACTGTTCGGCTGGGTGGCGATGCATGAAGGCGGCTGGGAGCGAGCCCGCGACGTTCAGAAGGCGCTGACCGAGGCTGGCCAGCACCGGTCCGGGGGCGCGGCTGACCTGCTGATCGCGGCGACCGCCGAGCGGGACCGTCTGGTGATCTTGTGCGACGACCGGGACTACCTGGGCATCGCGGCCGTCACGGGCCAGCCCGTCAAGGTCATCACCGAGGCCTGATCAACGGTACCGATTCCTTTCGCCGGGCGGCCAGGTCTACCTGATTGACGGCCTTTGCAGGCGAGAGAATCAGGAGCGAGCACGTGACCGAACTGGATAGAGCCCTGAGCAGCACCATGGCAGTCCTTCAGAAAGTTCAGCCCGGCGACCTGGATGCAGCCACGCCGTGCGCATCCTGGGACGTTCGCGCGCTGATCAACCACTTCACCGACACGGCCCGCTGGTGGGCCGGTGTCGTCAGCGGCACTAGCGAGCCCACCGACGTGGACTACACGGCCGGTGATTTCGTCGCCGCCTACGAGGAGGGCGCCCGGATGGCGGCGGCGGCGTTCGAGGCCGATGGCGTGCTCGGCCGGATGATCCGGCTGCCGTTCGGCGAGTTCCCGGGCGCTGCCGTGCGGAGCATGGCGGCCCTCGATCAGTTCGCTCACGGCTGGGACCTGGCCCGCGCTACCGGCTACCCGGGCGACCTGGACCCCGAGCTGGCGACCGCGCTGCTCGCCTCGGCACGGCTGGCGATCACCGACGGTTTCCGCGGGCCGGACGGGCAGGCCCCGTTCGGGCCCGTCGCGCCCGCGCCGGCCGGGGCCGGGCCCGCGGACCAGCTCGCCGCCTACCTCGGCCGGCCGGTGTGACTGATGCCGGATAGCGCGGCGTTCGGCCGGGACACGGAGCTGTTCCGGCGCGAGCTGTTCGCGCACTGCTATCGGATGCTCGGCTCGGTCGCGGACGCCGAGGACCTGGTCCAGGAGACCTACCTGCGCGCCTGGCGCTCGTACGACAGCTTCGAGGGCCGGTCCTCGGTGCGCACGTGGCTGTACCAGATCGCGACCAATGCGTGCCTCACGGCGCTGTCCCGTCGCGATCGCCGGGTGCTGCCGTCGGGACTATACGACGCGGAGCCGGATCCGGCGGTATGGCCCGAGGACGCCGGACCGGACGTCGCGTGGCTCGACCCGGTCCCGGACACGCTGGCAATCCCGGAGGCGGCCGACCCGGCGGTCATCGTCACCGCCCGCGAGAGCCTGCGGCTGGCACTCATCGCGAGCCTGCAGTATCTGCCGCCCCGGCAGCGCGCCGTGCTCGTCCTGCGCGACGTGCTCGAGTTTCCCGCCGCGCAGGTCGCGGTCATGCTCGACACGACGACGGCGTCAGTGAAGAGCGCGCTGCAGCGGGCCCGGGCCCGGCTGCAGGAAGTAGCCCCCGCAGCTGATCAGATCACCGAGCCGGACATACCGCAGGCCCGGGCGCTGCTGGATGAGTACATCGCCGCGTTCGAGAACGCCGACGCCGCTGCCCTCGAGCGGCTGCTGGTCGAGGACGTCATCCTGGAGGCGACGCCGCTGCGGTCCTGGTTCTCGGGCCGCCGTGCCTGCATCCCGTTCCTGCGCGACCGCGTCCTCGGCGCCGGCCGGCGACTGGCGGATGCTGGCCACCGGCGCCAACGGCCAGCCCGCCGCGGCGGTGTACGCGCGGGACGCTGACGGGCAGCTGCAGCCCTACGGCGTCTGCGTGCTGACCGTGACCGACCGCGGGATCAGCCAGGTTACCTCGTTCGGAAATCCCGGCCTGCTCGCGGTGTTCGGGTTTCCTCCCGAGCCGGGTATGACCGGACCATGGACACCCACCTCGAGGTAGTCGTCATCCCGGTCTCCGGGGTGGACCGGGCCAAGGCCTTCTATTCCATGCTCGGCTGGCGGCTGGACGCCGACGTCAGCGGGGACGAGTACTCCGCGACCACCCGCAGGAGACCGGATCTGGCCGGACACAGCCGGACAGCGACAAAAGCGACCCCTGGCCGCATATGCGCAGGCCAGAGGTCGTTTTTGCTGGTGGTGGCAGGTGTTGGGTTCGAACCAACGTAGGCTTAGCCGACGGTTTTACAGTGAGCCGATCCCGGCCCATCGGAATAGCCACTGGCCTGCCGTTCCCTATTTCCCGCGGCGTGAATACCGCGTTCTGTCCGTGTGGCGTCCGTGGTCCCGGAGTGTGCCTGGCCAGCGCGACGCAGGTTTGGGATCATGTCCCATCAAGTCCAGCTGAGTCCAGCTGCATCCCATCTTCCCACCGCCGTCCCGGACCCGGCCTGGCACGCCGCTAAGCCACCGGCCTGCCGCAGCCGATGCACGCCGCTCCCCCCGGCCGGACATGCGCCGGATGGAGTCTGGGGTTTCGCGGCTGGCTCACGTGGTTCATGCGGTTAGCGGAAGTCGGCTGCGTGGTCGCGGGCCCATTCGGCAAATGTCAGCGCGGGGCGCCCCAGGATCTCGGGCACCGCGTCGGTAGCCAGCTCGGCGGGGAGCTGGGGCACGCTCCCGCGGTCCTGGAGGACGCGCTCGACGATCGTCCCGGGCAGCTGGGTGAGCAGCTGGGCGCGGTAGGTCTCCACGTCCACCTCCTCCAGCCGCACCGGCTCGCCGAGCGCCCCGGCGATCGCGGCGACCTGCTCGCGCACGGTCACCGGGCCTGCCCCCAGCACCGGGTAGGCCGCGCCGCGGTGCCTGTCGTCCAGCAGTGCCCGCACCGCCACCTGGGCAATGTCGCGTTCGTGGACCGGGGAGGTGACCGCCTCTGGAAACGCGGTGCGCAGCACGCGCCCGGTGCGGATCGACTGCCACCAGCGCAGCGCGTTCGTCGCATAGTAGCCAGGCCGCACGAAGGTCCGGTCAAGACCGGCCTCCTCCAGCGCCCGCTCAGCCGCGATGTGCCGCACTGCGATTGGGTTGGCTTCTGAGTCCGGGTACAGCACCGTGCTTGAGGACAGCAGCACCACGTGCTCCACGCCCGCCTTCCGCGCCGCCGCCGCGAACTCCGCCGCGCCTTCGGGATGCGCGTAGAGGAACACCTTGCGCACGCCGGCCAGGGCGGCAGGCCAGGACGCCGGGTCGGCCAGGTCGGCGCGCGCCACCTCGACGCCGGCGGGGAACTCGCCGGGCCGCGGGGCGCGGCTCGACGCGCGCACCGGTTCCCCGGCCGCCGCCAGCCCCGCCAGCACGGCCCCGCCGACGTCCCCCCGGGCACCGGTCACCAGAACGGTCATGGCGCATCCTCCTGAGTTTCAGACTTCATCTTTTGAGACCTGACCGCAGCACAGGCCTGGCGCCTGCGGACGCCAGGACCGCCCTGGCTGGGCAGCCCGCCCGGTTCTGCGGGACGTCGCGGCGGTACGCGGTCTCATGGCGCTGGCGGCGCTGGGCGGACCTGGAATACCGCGACGTGGCCGGCGGCTGCGGCGAAGGCGTCGGGGTCGGGGCTGGTGGTGATGCCGGCCCGGGCGAACATCGGGGCGCCTTTTGGGACCTCGCGCGGGTAGGCGCGCATGACCTGTTCTTTCAGCGTGCTGTCGGTGACCTCGGTGAGCGTGACGGGCTCGCGGCGGCGCCCGCGGGAGAGCTGGGCGTGCCCGGCGGCCCGGACGTTGCGGGCCCAGTCGGAATCCGGCAGCGCAGACACTAGGTACCGGCCGCCGCTGACCGTCAGCGGCGAGACCGGAGCCGAGCGCGGCTTGCCGGTGCGCCATCCCGGCACTGTGAGCACGTGTACGGGCCCCATCGTGAGCCCGATGCGCGACATGACGAGCGCCGCGCGGTTGGCGGCCCGGAGCCAGCGGGGCACGGGCTTAACGTCTGGCACGGCAGGTCCTTTCGGTCAGCGGAGTACGCGTGCATCGCGCCGCTGGCGGGATCGGCGCCTTCATCCGACGGTGATCTCGTCGAGGTGCACGAGGCTTCCTGGCTGGGCGGTGCTGAGGGCGGGAACGGCCGCAATGAAGTCGTGCACGGGCTGGGTCTGCAGGTGCTCGGCGAACGCGGCAGCGCTGGCGTAGACCTCGTAGAGGTAGAAGCGGCCAGGCGCGTCGCGGGCCTCGTAGGCGGTGAAGGTGAGGCAGCCGGGCTCGCGGCGGACCTGGGCGGCCAGTTCGGCGATCTTCTCGCGGAGCTGGCCGGCCAGGCCCGGCCTCGCGTCGAGGACCGCGATCATCGGTCGCGGGCCGGGGTCGTCCCGGCTGACCTTGAGGCTCTAGTGGTTCAGGGCGTCACGGACGCTGTTGTCGTCGCTGGGCATGGTCAGGGTTCCGCTCGGCTGCTCGGGGTCAGGGGGCGACGGTCAGCGGTTCGCCGGGGCTGATGACCTTGACCGGGATGTCGGGGGCCAGGCGGCGGGCGGCCTCGACGAAGTGAGCGGGGTCCTTGTCGCTCTTGAGGAAGAGCATGTCGCCCACGGTGCCGCCGGTGAAGGCGTAGTGCTGCGGTACCGCCAGCCTGGGCCGCAGGGCGGCGGTGAGCTCGGCGGCCTCCTCGGCGTTCATGACGACCTGCTTGTTGCCCGCCATCCGGATGTGCAGGCCGTTGACGGGGAGAAGGGCCACGTCGAGGGGGCCGTAGCGGTCGGTCAGGGTGCGCAGTTCCGGTATGAGCAGCGTGTCCCCGGCGAAGTAGACGCTGCGGCCGCCGCCGCTGATCACGTAGGTGACCTCGTAGACGCCGTGCTTGCCGGGGGCGGCGGTGATGGTCAGGTCGCCGACCCGGGCGGACTGCCACGGCTCGAGCGCGCGGACGTTAGTGAAGCCGGCCTTGCGGGCCTTCTCCACGACCGGCCCGGCGACCAGGAGGGGCACGTCCTTGTCGGGGTAGCGGCGGAAGGCATCGAGGTCGCAGTGGTCGTAGTGCTCGTGGCTGATCACGACGGCGTCCAGGTGTGGCAGCTGTTCCGGCTGGAAGGCGATCGGCTCGCCCGGGTGGTACAGGGCACGCTGGGAGAACCAGGGGTCGGTGAGCACGGTCAGGCCGCCGATCTGGATCAGGTGGCAGCTGTGGGTGACCCGGGTGATGACGAGCGGCTCGGTCATGACTGTTCCCTCACTTGGCAGATAGCGGGCATCGGAAAGCAGGCAGCGGGCATCGGAAAGGGAAAGCTCACCGGTCGCCTGCGCCGGCGAGGTGGGCCCCGCCCAGGGGGATGCGCTGCGGGGAGATGACCCGGCGGCTGATGCGCCAGCCGCCGTCGTGACGCCGCAGGGCGTCAAGGTGCGTCACGCTCGCGAGCGTCCCGTCCGCCCTGAGCATGAGGCCCTTGGACAGCGCGGTGACCTGGCCGTCGCCCTCGCCGCTGATGACGACGTTCGTCACGTGATGAGCGACGGGGTTTCCCGGGCCAAGTTGCAGGGCGGCGCTCCTGATCGCCTCGATCCCTTCAAAGGTTCCTACTCCCACGGCGCTCATGTCGTAGACGACGTCGGGCGTGAAGATCTCCCCGAGCCTGTCCAGGTGGCCTCCGTCGAACAGGTGCCCGTGCAAAGACAAGATCTCACCGATCGCCTGGCGGTCTTCCGCGTGCAGCTCGTGCGCCACTGTGCCCTCCGTTTGTTTTGGTACTCAGTACCGTAACATACTGCATACCTCTTGGAACGGCAAACCGGCACCGGTATGCTTGCCGTTATGACCCCGCCCCTCTCGCTCGTGGAGCGCAAGCAACGCCAGGCCCGCCAGCGCATCATCGAGGCCGCCCGGGAGCTGTTCCTCGAGCGGGGCTTCGACGGCGTCTCGGTCGGCGACATCGCCGAACGCGCCGAAGTCGGCCGCACCACGTTCTTCCGCCACTTCGGCGACAAGCAGGAGGTCGTCTTCGCCAACGAGCAGGAACTGCTCGACACGATCACCGCAGCCAGACAGGCAGACAGCACCCCCGCCCCGCGAGGCGCGACCGAGGCCGTCGAACAGCTCCGCCCGATCGTCCTCGCCCTCTGCGCCCAGGCAACCGTCAACCCCGAGGCCTACGCCCGCCACTTCCAGCTCATCGAGCAGCACCCGGAGCTGCGCGCCCGCGACGCGGTGAAGATGCAGCAGATCGCCGACAAGCTGAGCGAGCTACTCATGCACCGCGGATCCGACGAGGCCACCGCCCGCTTCGCCGCGCAGATCGCCATCGCCTGCTACCAGACCGCCAAAAGCCTCGGCAACAACCCCCGCACCCTGGCCGACGAGACCCAGGCCGCCTTCAGCCGAGCACTCACGCTCGGGACCGGCACCGCCCAGACCCAGCCGGAACCGCCCGGCTCAGGATGACCCAGCCTGCGATCGCGGCCAACGATCAAATAGCTGCGTTGCTGGGGCCATTCTTCAACAAGCGAGTGGTGGTTGCAGCGGAGGAAACGACCCGGTGGTCGATTAACACCGGCCGGGAAACACGCCGCTACCGGATGCTTGCGCTAGAAACGATCTTCCGGGAGCAAGCAGACTCGCCATGAGCGGGCCGTGGAGGCGCGGCAAGACCACGGAGCCAGCGGTGCGAGGAACCGCTGGCTCCGCCCCGATTCCGTCCGCCATATGTCCGTAACCACTGCTACGCAGGGGCTCACAGCGGCACATCATGAAACACGGCGGCACAACAGCAAGAAGGCCCGCGAGACGGGGAATCCCCAGCTCACGGGCCGTTTCCGCAGGTGGTGGCAGGTGTTGGGTTCGAACCAACGTAGGCTAAGCCGACGGTTTTACAGTGAGCCGATCCCGGCCCATCGGAATAGCCACTGGCCTGCCGTTCCCTATTTCCCGCGGCGTGAATACCGCGTTCTGTCCGTGTGGCGTCCGTAGTCCCGGAGTGTTCCTGGTCAGCGCGACGCAGGTTTTGGATCACGTCCCATCAAGTCCAGCCGAGTCCTGCTGCATCTCATCGTCCCGCTGCCGTCCTGGACCCGGCCAGGCACACCGCTGAACCACCGGACTGCCGCAGCCGATGCCCGTACTCCCCCGGCCGGACGATGCGCCGGATACTGTCCCACCTTGGAAATCCGATCTGCACGACCATTATTCACCCCCCGCCAAAGATTCCCAGGCGAGCCCGGGACCGGTACGGCAAGACCGGCGAGCGCATGACCGGCACCCTGCACCGGGAGGTCCCCGGCCGGCTGCTCATCCCTGACGAGCGCCACCTGCGCCAGGTCCTGACCGAAGTACCTGCAGCACTAAAACAGCGCCCGGCCTGCACCCTTCACCAGCTCCCAGCCGCGCAAGCGGACACCCACCGCCGCAGACCGACCTGGCCAGGCACCAGATCCGCGAAGACAAGTCCCCGGCGGCCTTACCAGCGAGTACCCGACCGCAGGATAACTATCCAAGCATTCACGACAAAGCGCAGGTCACTGAACCACATCGAATATTCGAGCCCCGCAGGGTCAGGCCGAGCGCGTCGGTGAACGTGATGGCATCGCGGGTCATCGCGGTGATGGTGCGCAGCACCGTCCCCGACGACAGGCCGACTCCGGCATTTTCGACCGGGATGACCTCGCGGGTGGCGGCGAGGGCGTCGAGCAGCAGCGGGTCCCAGTTATCCAGGTTGCCGCGGAAATGCTGCAGCAGAACCAGCGGCGGGATCGCCCGCCGCGGCGTTGCCGAAGCGGCGGGCCGGCGCCTTGTCTGCGGGGTCGCGGGCGGCATCGATGCTCAGGGACTCGGGCGGGGAACGTGAGGGCCGGCCACCACATGCGCAGGTACGGGCACGGGCTCGGCGTGCCAGATGTCGCGGCAGTAGTCGCGAGCTGCCCGGTCGGAGGAGAAATAGCCCGAGCGCGCCGTGTTCAGGATCGACATCCGGCTCCACCGGTCTTGATCGGCCCAGGCCGGGCCGATCCGGTCGTAACAGTCGATGTAGGACCGGTAGTCGGCAAGAATCATGTACTCGTCCCGGTTGAGCAGTGAGGCGATGACCGGCTCGGCGGCGTCGCGGTCCCCGCCGGAGAAGGCAGCAGAGGCGATGGCGTCGATGGCTGCCTTGAGCTCGGCGTCGCCGCGATAATAGGTATCGGGGGAGTAGCCCGCTTGCTGGAGGGCGCCGGCCTCGCCGGCGGTGAGGCCGAAGAGGAAGAAGTTTTCAGCACCGACCCGGTCGCGGATCTCGATGTTGGCGCCGTCGAGCGTGCCGATGGTTATGGCCCCGTTGAGAGCGAGTTTCATGTTGCCGGTGCCGGAGGCCTCTTTTCCGGCGAGGGAGATCTGCTCGGAGATATTGCCGGCGGGCACCACGAGTTCGCTGATCGAGACGTTGTAGTCGGGGAGGAAGACGACCTTGATCCGGTCGGAGACGTCGCGGTCGGCGTTGACCACGGAGGCGACCGAGTTGATCAGCTTGATGATGCGTTTCGCCTGCTGGTAGCTCGGCGCCGCCTTGGCGGCGAAGATGACCGTGCAGGGCGTCACGGCGGCAGCCGGATCCGCCTTGATCCGGTTGTACACGGTGACGACGTGCAGCAGTTTGAGGAGCTGGCGCTTGTACTCATGCAGCCGCTTGACCATCACGTCGAAAACCGAGTCGGGGTCGATGGTGACGCCGGTGGCGGCGAGGGCATGGGCGGCGAGGTCGAGCTGGTTCCGCCGCTTCACCTCGCGCCACTGCGCCCGGAACCCGGCATCGCCGACGAAGCCCTCGAGCTCCCGCAACCGGTCCAGGTCGGTCAGCCACCGTTCGTCCCCCAGCCGGGCGGTGATCAGAGCGGACAGGCGCGGGTTGGCGAGGCGCAGGAACCGGCGGGGACTGACGCCGTTGGTCACGTTGCGGAACTTGCCGGGCCACACGTCTGCGAGGTCCCGGAACGTGGTCTGGGTGAGCAGCCGGGACTGCAGCTCCGCCACGCCGTTGACGGCGAAACTCCCGGCGACCGCCAAATTGGCCATCCGCACCCGGCGCTCCGGGGTCTCCTGGATGAACGACACCCGGGCGATGCGCTCGTCGTCGCCTGGATGGCGGTCACGCACGTCGTCCAGGAAGAACTGATTGAGCGCGTAGATGATCTCCAGGTGGCGGGGCAGCAGCCGCCCGAACATCGGGACCGGCCATGTCTCGAGAGCTTCGGGCAGCAGAGTGTGACAGGTGTAGGCGAAGGTACGGCGGGTGATGGACCAGGCCTGCTCCCACCCGACCCCGTATTCGTCAACGAGCAGGCGCATGAGCTCGGGGATGGCCAGCACCGGGTGGGTGTCGTTGAGCTGAACGACGACCTTCTCGGGGAAAGCGTCCCAGTCGCTGTTGCGGAACCGGAACCGGCGGATGATGTCCCGCAGCGAGCAAGCGACCAGGAAGTACTGCTGCTTGAGCCGCAGCTCCCGGCCGGCCGGCGTGCTATCACTGGGGTACAGCACCTTGGTGAGGTGTTCCGAGCGCATCCGCGCCTCGACGGCCTCCGCGTAGTGACCGGCGTTGAACAGCGCCAGGTCAAACGACTCCCGGCCAGCGCGGGCCCGCCATAGCCGGATGATGTTGACCGCCTCGGTGCCATAGCCGGGAACCAGCATGTGGCTGGGCTCGCCGCGCACGGTCTCATCCGGCACCCAGCGGGCCCGCAGCCCTCCCTGATCGTCATCCACCGGCTCGGTATGGCCGTAAAACCCGACGACCTGCCGGTCGTCGGGAGCTGGGAACTCCCACGGGTTGCCGTAGAAGGTCCAGTCGTCGGGATGCTCGACCTGCTGGCCATCCTCGAAAACCTGCTTGAAGATCCCGAACTCGTACCGGATGCCGTAGCCCACAGCCGGTATGTCGAGGGTCGCCAGCGAGTCGAGCAGGCAGGCGGCCAGCCGGCCCAGGCCCCCGTTCCCCAGTCCCGGCTCCACGTCGAGAGCCTCGAGGGCATCGGCCGAAACACCGACGCTGGCAAGCGCCTGGCGGGCGAGGTCGGCGGTGCCGGTGTATATCGCGTTCTGGCGGAGCTGGCGCCCCAGCATGTACTCCGCCGACAGGTAGTAGACGAACTTCGGGTTGGTCCCATAGTGCGCCTCGGCCGTCCTGGCCCGGCGATCGGCGAGCCGGTCGCGGATGGTGACGGCGAGTGTCCAATATGCGTCGTGGGCGCTGGCCGACTCCACCGTCGTTCCGCGCTCGTAACACAGGTTGTCAGCGAGGTCCCGCTCGAACTCGGCCAGCGTGTTACCCACCCACCGGCCCTGCGGTCTCGGTCCCATGGACGTCATGAGCCGAATCTAACCTCAGCACCGGCAACCTCTGAGAGCTACCGCTGTGCAGGAACGCCCGCCACGCCGCGCCAAGCCCGGGCGGTGCATGGCCCTGCCGCCCGCGCCGGCGTGCTCATGCAGAACTCCGGGCAGCCCCAACCTGCGGGCGGCACGCGAGGCACCGTACCAGCAGGGCGGAGCCTGCCCCCTACCCCGCTGGAAAGATCCAGTCCTTATCCGGCCGTGAAATATCGTCGCGAGGCCTCAGCGGCGCGGACCGCCGGCCAGCGAAGCGGAAAAAGGGCTGCCGGCCCCGGCAGCGTCCGTGCGGCGCATGTAGGCCACCTTCCCACCGGGCAGCCCGCCGAGAAGCCGACGGAAGCCGGATCACGTGACCCGCCGATTCAGGGGCGGCCTCAAGCCGTGGGTGAAGCCGCCCGAGCCGGTCCGGTTCTTTGGCACCCGCCGCGGAGCTGGCCGACGGTCCTATGGGTCTGTACGGCGATGTTGCTGCTCACGTCGCTGCTCGTGCACAGATCGAGCACGGCCGGCCAGGCTGCGCTGAAGCGGCCACGGAGCCCTGTGGGGTGCCAGAAGTATGCCTGGCCTGTGAGCTGCAGCGATGCACCAGGGCCGGGGGTAGACCATGATGATCAGCCGTGTCCCTCCATTTGCTCTATCTGGTCTTCATCCGGGTCTGCGGCTGGCTCGTGCTGCTCAGTCGTTCACCGGCCTCCAAGAACGCGGAGCTGCTCGTACTGCGCCATGAGGTCGCCGTGCTGCGCCGCACTAATCCGCGCCCGCGGCTGGACTGGGCCGACCGCGCGGTCCTCGTCGCGCTGATCCGGCTCCTGCCGCGACGGAGGCGAACCCGCCCGCTGGTCACCCTGTACCGCTCCAAAAATGTCGTGACCGGTCTGACCTGCGGGTTTCGGTGACTCGCTTACGCGGCCCGATGGTACTCGTTGATCACGCCGCCAAGGACCTTCCGGCGCTGCACTGGCGCGTCCAGCGGTGTGACGGCCGGCTGATCATGATCGGGTGGCCGCTGATTCCGGGACTGATGCGGACGGTGCCCGTTGTAGTGCCCGACGTAGGCCCGCAGCACCGCCCGTAGATGGACTTCGTTGTAGATGAGCATCCGGTCGGTGCACTCGGAACGTACTGTCCGTACCCAGCGTTCGGCATAACAATTCGCCCGAGGAGCCCGCGGAGGGGACTTCACGATCCGCACGCCCTCGCTGGCCAGGACGTCATCGAACGCGCCGGTGAACTTGGCGTCGCGGTCCCGTATGAGGAACCGGAAGGAGCCGATCCGGTCCGCGAGGTCCATGACCAGGTTGCGGGCCTGCTGGGCCGTGCAGGCGCCGTCCGGAGACTGGGTCACCCCGAGGATGTGCACCCGCCGGGTCGCTATCTCCATGACGAACAGTACGTAAAGGCGTCGGAGGAAGATCGTGTCCACGGTGAAGAAGTCGCACGCCAGCAGGCCCTCCGCCTGCGCACGCAGGAAGCTCCGCCAGGAGGTGTCCAGGCCGCGCGGAGCGGGCCGACACCCTCTGGCGCGGAGGATCCGCCGTACAGTCGCCTCACTGATGTGGTGGCCGAGGCGGGTCAACTCGCCGTGCACCCGGCGGTATCCCCACGCGGGGTTCTCCCCCGCCAGCCGCAGCACCAGATCGCGGACCTCCTGGCCGACCGCCGGGCGGCCCGGCCGATTCAGGTAGGTCCACTTGCGGGTGATCAGGCGGCGGTGCCAGGCCACCAGTGTTCCCGGCGTGACTAGCCGACTGTCACGCAATGCGGCCGGGAGCAGCCGGGCAAGGGCTGCCAGGATCGCGCGGTCGGCCCAGTCCGGCCTGGGCCGGACCACCTGGCGGCGGAGCACCATCACCTCATGACGCAGCACCATGATCTCCGCGTCCTTGGACGCCTGGCTGCGTCTCAGCAGGCACAGCCATCCGAAGACGCGGACCGTGATCAAATACAGCAGGCGGACAGACACGAACCGCAATCTTGCCCCAACCCGCCAACCCGGCCAAACCGCAGCTCACGACCCTTCATCGAGTTCTGAAGCGGCACAGGTGCTGGCCATCGGCGCCGACGCCACCGGCGCGGACATCGCCCGCGCCTGGCGGCGGCTCGCCCGCGCGGTGCACCCCGACTCCCGGCCCGGCGACCCCGCCGCCGCGGAGTTCCAGGCCGTCGCCGATGCCTACGAGCTGCTATCCGACCCGGCCCGCCGCGCTGCCTACGGCCACCAGCACCGGGCCCGGCCGGCCTGGCGCCGCGCATCGCCACGCGCGCCTGCCGCGGCTGAGCCGGCGCGCTATGGCCGTTCCCGCCAGTCGCCGTGCCCGGGCAGACCGCCGGCCCGGTGCGCGGCGCGGCCCTGCGGGCCGGCCCCGTCCGCATCGAGCCAGCAGGGCCGCCCGGCCCGGGTGGCAGCAGCGGGCCGGAGCCCGCCGGCAGCCCCGCAGTCTTCGCCTGGCTGGCGTACTGGCTGCTCGCCGACCTGCGTGAGCGGCCATGGTGACCCCCGGCTGGGCCGACCCGGCCCGCGGGGTGTACAGCATCTCCGTCGCCGCCGAACTGGCCGGCCTGCACCCCCAGACCCTGCGCATCTACGAGCGCGAGGGCCTGGTCGAACCCTCCCGCAGCACCGGCGGCACCCGCCGCTACAGCCACAACGACATCACCCGGCTACTGGAAATCATCGCCCTCAGCAGCGACGGACTCAACCTGGCCGGCATCCGCCGCGTCCTGGCCCTGCAGGAAGAAACCCGCCGCCTGCAGGCAGAGGTCAGCCGACTCAAAACCGCTCGCCGCCGCCCAGGCCCGGCACGACATTCGCCAGACAGCCCCTAACCCCTCCACGATGCCAGGGGACTGACAGGGCAGCTTCTTGGTGACCGTGGGTCAGGGGTCTGTGGCCGGATCGGATGGCAGGTGATCACCGCTGAGGAAGGCGGCGACGAGGGCAGCGATCTCTGCGGGGCTTTCGAGCAGGAACAGGTGACCTCCATGCCGGACGATGTGCAGCTGTGCGTGCGGGATGCACCGGGCGAGGATCCGGCCGTTGATCAGCGGCACGATGGGGTCGTCGTCGCCGGCTAGCACCAGGGTCTGCTGCCGTAGCGATCGCAGCCAGGGCATGCTGGTCCAGCCGCTGATCGCGTAGAGCTGGCCGAGATATCCCGGTAGCGTGGGCCGTTCGGTGAACCGGGCGAGGGAGCCGTGCAGCAGCGCGTCGGGGTCGCGGCGGGCGGCGCCGCCGTAGACCCGGCCGGCGATGCGCCGGTAGTAGTCGGGCTGGTAGTAGCGGCGCGGCGTGGCGAGCGACAGCAGGACGCGCGGCGAGCCCGGCACGCCGCCCAGGCCCGGGCCGGTGGCCGCGAGTACCAGGCGCCGGACCCGGGCCGGGGCCTGGTGCGCGAGCTGCTGCGCGATGACGCCGCCCAGGGACACGCCGAGCACATCGACGCGCTGGTAGCTGAGCGCATCGAGCATCCCTTCCACCGTCCGGGCGATGCCAGGCATCCGCCGCGGCCAGGAGTAGGGGGTCGACTGCCCGATGCCCGGGGCGTCGAAGCTGATCACCTGCAGCCCCCGGGCGGCCAGTTCCCGCTCGAACGGCGCGCCGAGATCGAGGCTGGCCCCGATCCCGGTGATCAGGAGCAGCGGCGGCCCGGAGCCGCGCACCGAGGTACGCATCTTGACGCCGTCGGCGCCGATGTCGACGAACCGGATGGCGCGCTGGTCAGGCGAAGGCGCTGACACCGGTGATGTCCCTCCCGACGATGAGGCTCTGGATGGTCTCGGTGCCTTCATAAGTGTGGATCGCCTCGATGTCGGCCATGTGGCGGATCACGTGGAAGTCGAGCAGGATGCCGTTGCCGCCGAGCAGGTCCCGCGCCTCGGCGATGACCTGCCGGGCCTTGCGGGTGTTGTTCATCTTCGCGATGGCCGCGATCGTGTCGGTCAGCCTGCCCTCCTCGATTAGCCTGCCGAGCCGCAGGCAGTACAGCTGCATGGAGCAGACCTCGGCCAGCATCTTGACCAGCCGGTCCTGCACGATCTGGAAGCTGGCCAGCGGCCTGCCGAACTGCTGCCGCTGCCCGCAGTAGGCCACGGCCACCTCGTAGGCGGCGGTGGCGTGGCCGAGCGCGCCCCACGCGACCGCGTTGCGGGTGCCGGCCAGCACCCGGCCGGCGTCCTTGAAGCTGTGTGCGCCCGGCAGCCGGTTCTCGTCGGGCACCCGGACATCGTTCAGCATGATCTCGGCTTGCCATACCGCGCGCTGCGATCCCTTGGCCTCGATCCGGCTCGCGTGGTAGCCGGGGGTTCCCTTCTCGACCAGGAATCCCTTGACCTTGCCGTCCGCGACGTCGCGGACGGCACCACGATGACATCCGCGATCGTGCCGTTGCCGATCCACTTCTTCGCGCCGTTGATCACCCAGTCGCTGCCGTCGCGGCGGGCGGTGGTCTCCAGCGCCACCGAATCCGAGCCGTGGGCCGGCTCGGTGAGCGCGAACGCGCCCAGTTTCTCCAGCCGGGCCATGCCGGGCAGCCAGCGCTCCTTCTGCTCTGGCGACCCGAGCATGGCGATCGACTGCATGGCCAGGCCGGCCTGGACGCCGAGGAACGTGTCCAGGCTGCCGTCGCCGCGGTTGAGCTCCATGTGCACGAGCCCGGTGGCGATCGGGCTCATCGGCGGGCACCCGTACCCCTCGATCCCGTCGCCGACGATCCCGAGCTTGGCCAGCTTCTCGATCAGCGGCCACGGGAATGCCGCGCGCTCCCAGTAGCCGTTGATGACCGGCAGCACCTCATCGTCGACGAAGGCGCGGGTGCGCAGCAGGTAGCCAAGCTCCTCGGTGCCGAGCTGGTCGGCGATCCGGAAGTAGTCGGTGCTCAGCGAGCGGCCGATGTCCTCGTGCATGCCGGGCCCCGTCAGGTGTCGAAGACGTACGTGCCGGGCGCGTCGACGAGCGGGCGCAGGCCGCCGCCGCCGAGCTGCGCCGGTGCCGGCTGCTCCGCGCCGCAGCGGTCTGCGAGCCAGGCCAGCAGGTCGGGCCACCAGCTGCCCGGCACCGTCTGCGCGGTCTTCAGCCAGTCCGCCGGGCTGGCCGGGTTGGCCTTGCTTGTCTGGTAGGTGGCCTTCGGGTTGCCGGGCGGATTGACCAGGGCGGCGATGTGACCGCTGGTGGACAGGATGAACCGGCTATCGCCGCCGAGCAGCTGGGTGCTGCGGTAGCAGTTCTGCCAGGGCGTGATGTGGTCGGCGATGCCCGCGACGAGGTAACTGTCGACTTCGACCTGGGACAGGTCGATCGGGGTGCCGAGCACCGTCAGCGCGCCCGGCGTGGCCAGCTGGTTGTCCATCGCCAGGTCGACGAAGTCGGCGTGCAGCTTCGCGCTCATCCGGGTGGTGTCGGCGTTCCAGAACAAGATGTCGAACGCCGGCGGCTTCTTGCCGAGCAGGTAGTTGTTGACCCAGTAGTTCCAGACCAGGTCGCCGGGCCGGAGCCAGGCGAACACCTCAGCCAGGGCCCGGCCGTCCAGGTAGCCGCGGCGCCTGGACATCTGTTTGGCCGCCGCCGCGAGCTGGCGGTCCGCCAGCGCGGCCACGGTACCGGCCTGCGCGTCGTCGAGCACGGTGACCAGCAGGCCGAAGGCGGACAGCCGGCCCTGCTGGCCGGTGGCGGCCAGGTGCGCGGCGGTGATGCTGGCGATGATGCCGCCCGCGCAGACGCCGGTCAGCACGGTGCGGCTGGTGCCGCAGATCCGCTCGACGGCGTCCAGCGCGTCGAGTACCGCCTGGACGTAGGTGTCCAGGCCCCAGGCGGCGTGCCGGGCGTCCGGGTTCCGCCAGGACATGACGAACACCTGCTGGCCGCCGCCAACCAGGTACTCGGTCAGGCTGCGGCCGGGAGCCAGGTCAAGGGCGTAGTACTTGTTGATGGTCGGCGGTACGAGCAGCAGCGGGACCTCGCGGACCTGCTCGGTCTGCGGACGGTACTGGATTAGCTCGAACACCTCGGTGCGCAGCACCACCGCTCCGGGCGTGACCGCGATGTTGCGGCCCACCTCGAAAGCCGAGGAGTCCACCATCTCGGGTATCCGCGGCGCGGTAGCCAGGTCGCGCAGCAGGCTGACCCCGCCGCGGACCAGGCTCACGCCGCCGGTGTCGACGACGGCTTTCGCCGACGCCGGGTTGACCAGCGGCAGGTTACTCGGCGACAGCGCCTCGATGAGGTTCTCGGCGGCGAACCGGACCCTTTTGTCGTCCCGCCAGTCCAGCGCCGCATCGCTGACGAGCTGGTGAGCGGTCTGCCCGGCCGCCAGGTAGGCCTGCACGATACGGCGCAGCAGCGGATTTTCCGTCCAGGCCGGATCGACGAACCGGCGGTCCCTGCGGTGCGGAGCCAGCGCCGAGGTGCCGGCGCCGATCCGGGCGAATTCGGCGGCGAGGCTGCCCAGCCTGCGGCCGGTGGTGAGCGGCCTCACGGCCAGGCTGGCCGCGAGCTTGGCGGTCGACGCGTCCGGGGCGAACCGGCGGAACGTGCCGAGTGCGGCGTCGGCCAGCAGCGCGTCGAGCGGGGCTGCCTGGTCGGCGGTGTCGGCGGATCCCGGCAGCGGGGCGCCGGGTGATGCTGTCTGAACGGTCATTACTTCATGATCTCCTAACGCGCCGGGTCCGGCGCGGCCGTGGGCTTTGAGGGCGAGGCTGCTCAGGCTGGCCTGGGGCCGCTCCTGCTCAGCTGGTGAGGGCGACGGCCAGGTAGGCGATGGTGATGGCCAGGGCGAGCAGGGCCGGGGCGGTCTCCTTCCCGCTGTCCGCGGCGCGCCGGTGGGTGATCAGGGCGCCGAGGAGCAGCAGCACCATCCCGGCGGCTGCGGCCAGGCCGACGGGGTGCCACCACAGGCCGGCCAGGATGCCTGCGGCGGCGGCTAGCTCGGCGACGCCGATGAGCCGGTAGCGGGGCCAGGGGATGCCGAAGTGCGCGGCGGATTTCCGCATTCTGGGCTGGGCTGTCAGCTTGCCGACCGCCGGGAGCAGGCAGGCTACGGCCAGCAGCAGCGAGATGGTGACGAACATGGGACCTTCCTAGGGGGTGGTTGTGACGGGGGAGGCGGATTCGGGATGAGCGGCCGGGGGCGCCGTGGCCGGGAGCTCCAGCCCGGCGGCGGCCGGGATGTACCAGGGCAGGCGCGGCAGCCGGGACCGGGTCCCCACCGCCGCCACCACGCGGTCCGGGCGGACGAGGACGGTCAGCGCCGGGTCGGCTACTATGGCGCGCAATCCGGCGGGCGCTGCGTCGCGGGCGAGACGGACGTCGATCCAGCCGGCGTCCCGTTGTCGGTTCGGCCCTGGGGGCGTGCCGGTCTCAGGTGCGCTGATCCGCGCCAGGATGAGGCCGTGCCGACGGCAGAAATCGGCCAGTCCGGCGTCGGGGCGCCGGGCGGTCAGCACGGCGGGGCGTCCGGCGAGGATGGCGTCCAGCCGGACCGGCGTGCCGTCGCCGACGGACACCAGCGGGTTCGGGATCAGGCCGCCGGACCGCAGCCCGGGGGGAATGCCGGCCGGGAGGAAGCGTCGCGAGAATGGCTGCAGGGCGCCGGCCTTGAGCCGCGGTGTGGCCGTGGAGCCCATGGCCTGGCAGATGCGTTCGCTGCGGACCGCGGCGGCCAGGGCGATCCGGCGGACGGCGGCGGCGCGGTCCTGCCCGCCGGTCATCGCCCAGCCGACCCGGACGGCCTTTCTTATCAGGGCCCGGGCGTGCGGGCGGCGTTCGGTCTCGTAGCTGGCCAGCAGGTCCGGCGCGGCCCGGCCGGTCAGCACGTGGGCGAGCTTCCAGGCCAGGTTGTCGGCGTCGCGCAGCCCGGCGGCCAGGCCCTGGCCGATGAACGGCGGGGTGAGGTGGGCGGCGTCGCCGAGCAGGAAGACCCGCCCGGCGCGGAAGCGAGACGCCAGCCGGGCCCGGAACGTGTAGCTGGCGCTGCGGATGATCTCCAGGCCGTCCAGGTCGCCGCGCCCGGTCCACGGGCGCAGCAGGGCGCCGAGAGAGGCCGGGGTGGTCAGGCCGGCTTCGTCCTCGCCGTCGCCCAGCTGGAACTCCCAGCGGTACCTGTCGCCGGTGACGTGCATGAAGGTGGCGGGCCTGGCCGGGTCGCAGATCTGCTCCACGCCGTCCCAGGTATCCAGGCCGGTCTCGGCCCTGATGTCGACCACGAGCCAGCGCTCGGTGAAGCCCAGGTCCTCCATGGTGATCCCGGCCAGCTGGCGGATGGTGCTGTTGGCGCCGTCGCAGCCCAGCACGACCCGGCCGGTGAACGTCCGCGGCTGGCCGGCGACGCGGGCGTGTACCCGGACCGGGTCCGCGATAAGCGTGTCCAGGGCGCCGTCCAGCCCGGTCACTTCGGCGCCGCGGCAGAAGCTGATCAGCGGGTGCTGGTCGACCCGGGCAAGCAGCAGCTCTTCCAGGTCGGGCTGGTGGAACATGTTGGCCTGGGGGAAGCCATGCTGGCTGGGCCGCTGGTCGCGGCTGAACTCGGCCATCACGTGGTGCCTGGCGTCCAGCAGGCGTAGTCCGCTGCCGGGCCGGGACCGGGCCAAGAAGCCCTCGCTCACGCCGATCCGGTCCAGGACCCTGGCGACTTCGTCGTCCAGGTGTACCGCCCGGGGCAGCGGGTGGGGTTCCAGGTAGCGTTCCAGCAGGGTGACGGGAATCCCGGAGTCGGCCAGCAGCAGGGCCGCGGTGCACCCGGCCGGGCCGGCGCCGACGACGATGACGGGCCGGGAGTTCGCGGGGTACTGGTCGTTCATGGTCGTGGTCCCTTCTGCGGGTCATTTCACGGCGATCGGGGGGGCCGTCGCGGGCCCGCAGCGGACGGTGAGGGCGAACCCGGCTACCGCGTCGCGCACGCGGTCCGGGTCGGCGCGGGTCACGGTGAGGACCAGCCGCCCGTGCTTCGTGCGCGGCGGTGACCTGGGAGTCGGCCAGGCCCGCCGTAGCCAGCGCCTCGGTCACGGCGCGGACGGCGGTATCCGCGGCCAGCGCGGGCTTGAACGGCTTGCCCACCGAGGTGAGCGGGATGGCGTCGACCGGGTAGATGCGCTTGGGCCGGGCGGCGGCCTCGCCGATGGCGGTGTCGGCCCACGCCAGCAGGTCGGTCTCGTCGAACCGGCCGGGGGCGGCCGGGACGACGTAGGCGACCGGGACCTCGCCGGAGTGCCGGTCGGGGTGCCCCACGGCCGCCGCGGCGCGGACCGCGGGGTGAGCCAGCAGCGCGTCCTCGATCACCCGGGGGTCGATGTTGTGGCCGCCGCGGATGATCAGGTCCTTGGCCCGCCCGGTCAGGGATACGAAGCCGTCGGCGTCCACCTGGCCCAGGTCGCCGGTGTCCAGCCAGCCGTCTCGCACGATGCCGTCCCGGCTGACCCGGGGACCGCCGAGAGCGGGGTCGGTGACGTACCCGGCGAACACCGCGGGCCCGCCGATGACCAGTACACCGGTCTCGCCCGGGCCGCAGTCGGTCCAGGACCCGTCGTCGGCGATCATGACGGCCTTGATCTGCTGCCCGGGCAGGACGCGGCCGACCGATCCGGGGCGTTCCTCGCCGGGCCTGGTCCAGGTGCTGGCGCAGGTGGCCTCGGTCAGTCCGTAGCCTTCCAGCAGGCGCCGCCCGGTGTGCGCGGCGAAGTCCTCGCGCACCGAGGCGGGCAGCGGGGCCGCGCCCGCGATCGGCAGGCGCAGCGTGCTGATGTCGGCGTCGACCGGGACCTGCGCCAGGGTGCCGTAGACGGTGGGGACGGCCGACATCGCCGCGATCTGGTAGTGCTCGATGATCTGCCAGAACCGGGTGTACAGGGCCTTGTCGCGGTAGCCGGCCGGGCCGGGCCACACCACCCGGGCGCCGCTGAACATCGGGGCGATGCCGGTGACGATCAGGGCGTTGACGTGGAACAGCGGCAGCCCGCCCAGCATCGCCTCCCCGGGCGCCAGCCCGCTGCACACGGCGATCCCCCGGCCGCAGGCCAGCTGGTTGGCGTGGGTGTGCGCGGCGACCTTCGGGGCGCCGGTGGTCCCCCCGGTGTGCACGAACGCGGCCAGATCGCCCGCCTTGGGCAGGTCCGCGCCGGCCAGGTGGCCGGCGGGCTGCCCGGCGGTCACCTCGTCCAGGTAGGCGACGAACGGCCCGCGGCCGTCCGGCGTGCCGTCGGCGGGCGCGTCACCGGTCGCCAGGGCGGGCGGGACGCCGTGGGCGCCGTCGGGCCGCAGGGCCAGGACGGCGGTCATGCCCGGCCTGGCGGGCCACCTCGAGCAGCCGCGGCCACAGCTGCGGGTCCAGCTCGGGCCCGGCCGCGACCAGGACCCGGGATCCCGTCCGGCGGACCAGCTCGGCGATCCGCTCGCTGGACAGTGCGGGGTTGACCGGGGCGGCGATCCCGACGGCCTGCGCGGCCAGCGTGGCCGCGTACAGCATCGAGGTGTTGACGCTGGACAGCGTCACCGCGTCGCCGCGCCGCACCCCCAGGGCGGTCAGCGCGTTGGCGATCCGCGTCACCGTGCCCGCCAGCTCGGCGTAGGTCCAGTCCAGGCAGCGGGTGTGATCGGCCGGGTCGGGGATCCACTGGGTGGCGATGCTGTCCGGCCAGGCGCGGGCGGCGTCGAGCAGCAGCTGGTAGGTCGACTCCGGCAGCGGCAGGATTTCTTTCGTGGTCATGGCGTCTTCCCGATGACGGTGTTGTGCTGGGTGCCCAGGTCGAGCTGCCCGTCGGGGGAGGCGATCGTCGCGGTGATGACGTCGCCGTCGTGCAGGTAGCGGGGGTTGACCGCCTGCCGCTGGAAGAACAGCTTCCACCGGGTGGCGGGCGGCAGCAGCCCGGCGACCAGCCCGGCGATCTTGGCCGGTGCCTTCAGCGCGGTGCCGCCGGGCGTGCCGGTCAGCAGCAGGTCGCCCGGGGCCAGCGGCTGGAACCGGGACAGCAGGGTCAGCGCCTGCGCCGGCCGGACGATCATGTCCGCGGTGGTGCTGTCCTGGCGGACCTCGCCGTTGACCCGCAGGGTCAGCCGCAGCGAGCCCAGCCGGGCCAGGTCGGCCGCGTCGACCAGGGTCAGCCACGGTCCGACGGGGGTGAAGGTGGGGTAGGACTTAGACTCGTAGAACTGGGTCTTGATCAGCTGGATCTGCCGGGCGCTGACGTCGTCGGCGACCACGAGCGCCGCGACGTAGCGGGCCAGGTCCGCCTCGGTCACCGTGGTGCCGACCGGCAGGTCCGCGCCGATGACCAGGCCGAGCTCGACCTCGTAGTCGAGGAACCCGACTCCGTCCGGGCGGATGATGTCTCCGCCCGGCCCGGTGATGGAGTGCGAGGCCTTGCGGAAGAAGGCCGCCGGGACCGTGTCCGGGTCAAACCCGGAGTCGATCGCGTGCGATCGGTAGTTCACCGCCTGCGCCACCACGCGCGCCGGAGCGGTCACCGGGCTGAGCAGGTCCACCGACTCCGCGGGCACCGCGGCCTGCGGCGCGGCGGCCTGCGCGGTCTCGATCGCCACCGCCAGGGCCGCCGGTCGGCGAGCAGCCCGGCCGTCGTGTCGGCGGGCAGGTCCAGCCGGACCAGCCCGGCCGGCGTGACCGCCCACCATCCGTCGGCGGTGCGGGCCAGGCGGGCGCTCATGAGCTCATCGCCTTGATCAGCCCGCGCAGCGCGTGCAGGTCAATCTCATTGCCCTTGCCGCGCAGGGCCTTAATCGCCGCCACGACAACGCCCGGGTCCTTGGTGCCGGTGAACTCCGCGGTGGCCCTCGGGCCCCACTGGGCCAGGCCGCTGACCGACAGTGGGGCCCAGCCGGGTTCCATCGCGGCGTCGAACAAATCGCCGTCGGCGTAGTGCTCGAACATCGCCCGGTCGGGGTCGCGCCAGTAGTCGAAGATCTGGCTGCCCTGGATGTGCCGGCCCAGGCCCCAGGCGTGCCGGTAGCCGCGCTCGCGCAGGTACTCGCCGCTGGCGGCGACCTCGTCCAGGTCGGTGAGCTGGTAGGCCGAGTGCACGTATTCGGTGCGCGGCTGCAGCAGCATGGCCAGGGTGTGATGGTCGGCCGGGACACTGCCCAGGTCGCAGCGGATGAACGCCATCACCGGGCCGCGGTCCCGCTGCCCGTCCAGGTACAGGAAATCGCTGACGATCAGCCCGAGCGTGCCCAGGTACCAGTCCAGGGCGGCGCGGAACCGGGTGGTGCCCAGCACCACGTGCCCCAGCCGCTCGATCTCCGCGGCCCGCCGCGCCGGCCGCTGGGCGACGTTGACGCGGACCGGCCCGGCGCCGAAGTTCAGCGGCAACGGGGCACGCTCGGGCAGCGCGGGCAGCTCCGGGACGCCGTGCACCACCCGCACCGGGAACCCGCTGGGATCACGGAGCAAGACGGCGCGGCCGCCCCAATGCGCGGTGACCGTCCCGCCGGTGCCGCGGGCCAGCCGGTCAAGGTCACCCCGCTCGGCGGCCTGGAAGGCAGCCCCGGCGAAGCGGGGACGCGGGCCGCGGCGGACCACCAGGCACGCGGCAGCCGCCTGCCGGCCGCGCAGCAGCAGCGTGTCCGGCGTCCGGTCGGCGACGGTGAAGCCGAAGTCGGTGCCGAACCGCTCGGCACGGTCCAGGTCCGGCTTCTCGAACTCCAGCCACGCCAGGCCGGCCACCTTGACCAGGGGATTCCTCGACCGCCCGGGGTGTTCCCGGGGGAGCGCCCCGGTGTCGCTGTGCAGCGAGCGGTGCGGGTCTTCCTTCTTTCCCTGGGTCGCCGGGGTCCGGGCCGGGCTCAGATCTGCCGTCATGATCGGTTCCCTCACTTCCGAGAACTGAATGCTTTGATCACTCTTGTAATCAATCATCAGTTATGACGGAACTAATGTCAAGCGCTGGCCTGGCCGGCTGAAGCACCCCGGGTGCCGGGAGCAGCGGAGCGAGCGAAAGAACGCGTTCATCGCCGCCGGGCTGCAGGCCGCACGGGCGTTCAGCAGCCGCAACGCCGGCCCGGTCCTCGGGCACCTGCTGCTCGGGCTGGCCGACCTGGCCGCCGGGGCGGTCGCGCTGGCCTGGCCGGGGCCGACCGCGCTGGTCCTGGTCCTGATCGTGGGCGTATGGGCGGTCATCGCCGGCCTGGTGGAGTCCTCCGCCGCGTTCCGGTCCGGCGAGCCGGCCGGGACCCGGGCCATCCTCATCCTGGGCGGGCTGGTCACCATCGCGTTCGGCGTGGTGCTGTGCGCCCGCCCCGGCATCGGCGCGATCACCCTCGCGCTGCTGTTCGGCCTGTTCAACCTCATCTACGGGGCCTGGATGCTCGGCCAGGGCATCGAGCTGCGCCGTACCGGCAAGGCCCTGCACTCCGCCATGCGGGAAAAGAACGCCAGGCCAAGCCCGATCGCCAGCCTGGTTCACCGTCAGCGAGCCCGGCGTATGGAGGGGAGCGTGCTGATGGGGAAGGCCGGTGGTGGCTGCTAGCCGCCGCGATGCTCTCGCTGGTCCTCGCCGCGTGCACGAGCACGACCGGTCAGCCGGGCTCCGGGACCGCGACGACCGCCGCGCTGGCGCTGCTGCGTGCCGCAGACGCCGTCACGGTTGGCCGGGGGTGCCCGTCGTGGCGTGCCGGGGGGCCGGCCGTCCGTAGCGATGGCGGAAGAACAGGTAGGCCGGGAGCCCGGCCAGCAGCAGGAGCCAGTAGGAGGCGATCCGGTAGGCGAGGGTCGCCAGGACGGCGCAGCCGGGGCGGACGCCGGCCAGGATCAGCAGCCCGCTGAGGCTCGCCTCGACGATGCCCAGCCCGCCCGGGGTGAGCGGAAGGAGCGCGAGGATGCCGGCGGCGGAGTAGGCCAGCAGCACCAGGGAGGGCCGCGGCTCGGCCCCGGTGGCGCGCAGTGCGGCCAGCAGGCAGCCGTAGTCGAAGCCGAGCCGGCCGGCGGTCAGCACGACCGCCTGCCGCCATTTGCGGCCCAGCACCGCCCCGATCGTGTCGCGTTCGGCCAGCAGCCGCTGGTCCAGGCCGGTCACGGGCTGCCGATGCCCGCGGGTGACCTTGTTCCACAGGCTCTGCGCTGCGCGCCCGAGTGTTGCCAGCGGCCGGTCGGTGCGCAGCACGATCACGCCGAAGATCGCGTACAGGACGAACCCGGCCAGGCCCAGCAGTGCGGTATGTACGAGCCCGGGGCTGACCGCCGCGCCGCCCAGGATGGTGGGCAGCGCGAACAGCGGCAGCGCCAGCAGGCCGCCGACGCCGAGCAGCGAGAACGCGGTCAGCCCGCCGACGGCGGTGTCGGTATCGAACCCAGCGGTGGTGAGCATACGGAACTGGACGGCGGCGCCGGCCGCGTCGCCGCCGGGCAGGCTGTCGGTGACCGCGTTGCCGGCCAGCCCGGCGGTGACCACGGCGAACCAGCCCCGGGTGCGCAGCGCCAGCCGCTGCAAGGCGAAATTGCAGGTGAACGAGACCAGCTCGGCGGCCAGCGCGACGGTGAACCAGACCGGGTTCAGCGTCGACAGTCGCGGCCAGGCGCCCAGCACCGCGATGAGGCTGGGCAGCACGAGGTAGATGGCCGCGCCGGCCACGGCGATCACCATGGCCCGCTTGATGACGGTCTTCCAGGGCGGCGGATGCGCCTGCGCCGCGTCGATGGCAGCGGCCTTCGCCGCGACCGCAGCGGATCTCCCGGCGTCCTCGGGTGTTCCGCCGGGGTGCGGAGAATCCCGGCCAGCCCTCACGCCGTCCATCATTCCTGATAACGGGGACCGCACCCCGGACGGCGGCTTTCATCCTGGCCGTCTCTGGCCGCTCCGCGCGGGTATGCCCTGCCGGCGGGCCGGGCGTGCCGGCTTTGGTGGTGGTGCCCGCTGCAGTTCATCACGAGATCGGGTTCCCCTCGGTGGGCGCCGCCGGTGCCTCCATCCAGGGCCGGACCGCGGCCGCGGGCTCGGACCGGCGCGGCGGCCATCACCGGAGCGTCAGCATCCCTACGTTGCTGGTCGTGCCCGTGATCGTCATGCTGGTCAGAGCCAGCAGGGCCGCCCGGCGACCCTGCTCGTCGTTGCCGGCCGCCAGCGCCGCGGAGGGCTGCCCCAGGGCGAGCTTCCCCGCAGCCAGGCGGGCGCCGCCAGGGACAACAGGCGGGAACGGGGGACCAAAGGCCCTGCCATCAGGCGGCCGACGCGGCCTGCAGAGCCCGGCGGGACGCCACGAGCGAGGGCGTGAGCGGTTGGAGCAGCCGCTCGAGCGTGGCTTCGCGGTCGGCCTGGCAGGCCACGAAAGCGCCGTCGATGGCGGCGAGTGCGAAGCGCGCGAGCTGGTCAGCGACCGGGCTCGCTGGATCGTCGCCGAACGCGCTCGCGATTTGCGCCCGCAGTAGATCCAGCGCGTGCTCGCGCACCCGGCATACGACCGCCTGTATCTCTCCCCCGCCCGCGGCGGGGGGCTGCGCGGCGAAGACGATCAGCAGCCGGAGGAAGTCCGGGTGGCGCTCGAGCGTGCGGGTGGCAGCCGACACGACCCTGGCCAGGTGCTGTGCGGGGCGCCCGGGCCGCCGGGTCAGGTCGGGCAGATCGGGCAGATCGGCGAAGAAGCGCCCGGCGCCGCGTTCCATGACGGCGAGCAGGATCCCGTCCTTGGACCCGAAGTAGTGGTAGACGGAACTCATCGGGATGCCGGCCTCCTCCACGACGCGGATCAGGGTCGCGGCGTCGAAGCCGTGCTCGGCCATGACCCGCTCGGCGGCGTCCAGCACCAGTTCGCGGGACCTCACGCCCCGGCGGTTGGGCGTGACTTCGGTTCGTACTGTCATGCGCCCAGGATAGCGCGAGTATTGGAGTTGACACTCCAATACTCATTATTGTAGTGTTCATTCCAGTTCTTGAGAGAGGGGGCGCCATGCGTTTCGCCGCGGGTGCTGAGGAAGAAGTCCCGGTTCTGATCGTGGGCGGCGGCGGTGCGGGCCTGACGAGTTCGATGCTGCTGGCGCGCCTGGGCGTGGAGCATCTGCTGGTCAGCGCGCGCCCGCAGACCTCTGATCTGCCCAAGGCCCATGTCCTGAACCAGCGGGCGATGGAGGTGCTGGACGACGTGGGCGTGGCGGACGCGATCGCGGAGCGCAGCACGCCGCCGGAGCAGATGGCGGCGACGGCGTTCTACGCGGGCTTCGCCGGTCCCGCCCCTGACTATGGGCACCTTCTTGCGCGCCTGGAGTGCTGGGGTGCCGGCGGGGCCGATGAGAGCTGGCGGGCGGCGAGCCCGTGGCGGCAGCTGAACCTCCCGCAGATCCGCCTGGAGCCGCTGCTGAAGGACCGGGCGGAGGAGCTCTCGCCGGGGCGGATCCGGTTCGGCCATGAGCTGACCGGCCTCGAGCAAGACGGCGAGGGCGTGCGGGCCACGATCCGCGACAACGCTGCCGACAGCAGCTACGTCGTGCGCTGCCAGTACTTGCTCGGCGCGGACGGGGGGCGGCGGGTAGCCAGCCTGGCCGGCGCCGGGTACGAGGGGCTCGGCGTGGTGACGCAGACCGCGACGCTGCACGTGTCCGCCGACTTCTCACCCTGGGCCACGGATCCGGACGTCCTGATCCGCTGGATCTTCTCGCCGCAGGCCGGCGTCCTGGTGGTGATGGTCCCGATGGGGCCGGAGCGCTGGGGTCCTCAGTCCGAGGAGTGGGTGATCCACCTGAACTACCCGGTCGGTGATCCCCGGGCCCAATCCGACGCGCAGGTCGAAGCCGACGCCCGCGAGGCGCTGGGCGTCCCGGATCTGCAGATGAAGATCCACAAGATCACCCGCTGGGCGGTCGAGGCCGTGATGGCCTCCGCGTTTCGGGCCGACCGCGTATTCCTGCTGGGGGATGCGGCGCACCGCCATCCGCCCACCGGCGGCCTCGGGCTGACCAGCGCGATCCATGACGCGCAGAACCTATGCTGGAAGCTGGCGCTGGTGCTCGCCGGTCACGCATCACCGGCGCTGCTGGACACCTACGAAGCCGAGCGGCGACCGGTCGATCAGCGCAACGCGCAGCGCTCGCTGGAGAATGCGGTCAACCATCTGGCGATCGGCGCGGCGCTCGGCGTCTCCCATGAGAACACGCCAGCGCAGAACATGGAGCAGCTGCGCCGGATGTGGAGCGGCCGGCCGGAGGACGCCGGGTACCGCTCGGGCGTGCTGCGGGCGGTACGCGCGCAGTCGATGGAGTTCAGTGAGCTCAACGTCGAATACGGCTACAGCTACGAATCGGCGGCCGTCGTGCCCGACGGCATCGAGCCGCCCGCGCCGGCCGACGACATCCGCGTGTATCAGCCGTCCACCCGCCCGGGTGCCCCGCTGCCGCATGCCTGGATCGAGGACGAGGACGGCAACCGCCGCCCGGTCAAGGACCTCGTCGCGCCGGGCCGGTTCCTGCTGATCGCCGGCGAGAACGGCCAGCCCTGGTGCGACGCAGCCCGGCAGCTCGCCACGGAGGCGGGCATCCCGCTCGACGCACTGCGGATCGGCCACCTCGACGGCGACCTGTACGACCCGCGCTGCACCTGGCAGCGCCACCGCCAGACCGCTAGCGACGGCGCGATCCTCGTCCGCCCGGACCGGTTCATCGCCTGGCGGCACCCGGCAGCCAGCGGCGAGCCCCAGGCTGCGCTCGCTGCCGCGCTCAGCCAGATCCTCGCCCGGCCGGCCGCGTCAGCCGCCTGACATCGCCATTCCCAGTTTAGCGGGGACGACGTCTCCGGCCAGGACGCCCCGGCCCAGGGCCGTTGCATTCCATTACCGTGTGCTCCTTGCGGCTATCGCTGCGATGTAAGGTATAGTCAGTTTTGCACTTGGCTATCAACACTGATGACTGGGTGAGCGGTCGCTGAGAACCATCCGGCTGGCGGCGGGCTGACGCTGGCTACGAACGTGACCGTTAATGTGCCAGGCAGAACGGCAGGAGGAGCAGTGATGGCAGAGGCGGCACCGGCAGCCACCGCGCCGAGGGCTTCGCGGCTGGACCGGCGTAAGGCTCACACCCGGCAGGCCCTCATCGACGCCGCGGTGCGGCTGATCGCCGAGGGCCGCGGGGACCGGGCGAGCATCCAGGAGATCACCGAGGAGGCCGACATCGGCTTCGGGTCGTTCTACAACCACTTCGACAGCAAGGAGCAGCTCTTCCAGACCGCCTCCGAAGAGGTGCTGGAACGCTGGGGCCAGCTGATCGACCGCGCCAGCGCCGGCATCACCGACCCGGCGGAGCTGTTCGCCGTGGGCACGCGGATCTCCGGGCGGCTCGGCTGGACCCACCCCGACATCGCCGGATTCCTCACCGGCGCCGGCCTGGACGCCCTGGACATCCCCCGCGGCCTGGCGCCGCGCGCCCTGCGGGACATCCAGGCCGGGCAGGCCACCGGCCGGTTCACCGTTCCCGATGCCGAGATCGCGCTCAGCGCCGCGGCCGGCGGCCTGCTCGGGCTGCTGCGGATGTACCAGCGGCACCCGGACCGCATAGAAGCGGCCTCCGTCGACCAACTCGCCGAGGCCGTGCTGCGCCTGCTCGGCGTTCCCGCTCCCGAAGCCGCCCGCCTCGCCGCCCTTCCGCTCCCTCCCACTGGCACTTGGTGACAGCCGCGACGATGCCGACGACCGTGGCCAGTCAGCAACCCCGGTGGCCACGGGACGCGGGATCCCCAAGCCCGAGAGATACTAGCCACCGGGAGGTACCTTGGCCGACCCTGACGCCGCCGCGATCCTTCCATGCTCCCAACATCCGCGATGAGCCCCTCACAGCAACAGCTGTCACGTTATGGCTGGCGGCCCGCTGATCCGCCGCGTCGGCCTGTGTTGTTCATCAATCCCAGGTCGGGTGGCGGCAAGGCCGCACGCGCCCGGGTTGCCGAGCGGGCGCACGAACAGGGAATCGAGGCCGTCATCCTCGGCCCGGGCCAGAACCTGGCGGCGCTGGCCCGTGGAGCTGCGGAAGGCGGCGCAGACGCGCTCGGGGCGGCTGGTGGTGATGGGTCGCTGGCGGTCGTGGCCGCAGTGACGGCTGCGTACGGAATTCCGTTTGTGTGCGTTCCGGCCGGGACGCGCAACCACTTCGCGCTCGACGTGGGCGTGGACCGGGACGACCTGATCGGTGCTCTCGACGCGTTCACCGACGGGGTCGAGCGCCAGATCGACATGGCGGAGGTGAATGGCCGTATATTTCTCAACAATGTCTCGCTCGGCATCTACGGTGACGCGGTCCGCCGGCCGACCTATCGCGATGCCAAGGTACGCACGCTCCTGGAGACCGCCGCTGAGGTGATGGGTCCAAGCGCCGAGGCACCCACGCTGCGCCTGGCCGACGACCTGGGCCGCGAGCACCTTCATCTCGCCGTGGTGCTCGTGTCGAACAACCCCTACGCGCTTGATCGCCCGCTGGCCCAGGGCACCCGCCCGGCGCTCGATACCGGCCAGCTTGGGATTGTCGTCCTGGACGTACCCGGCGACAACCCGCTCCCACCAGGGCGGGCCTGGAGCGCGCCCCGTATGGAAGTGAGCGCCCCAGCATCAGTGCCCGCCGGGGTTGATGGCGAGGCGGTCGACCTGAGCCCGCCGCTGCGGTTCGCGATCCGGCCCGGGGCGCTGCGGGTCCGGATCTCCTCCCGTCACCCGGGCACCTCGCCATCAGCGCGCCTCCACCTCCCGGGCCTCCCGCCCCCGGCAAAGCCATCGCAGGGACGAGGGGGCGGAACAGGTGAGCAAGACACGACTGGACCTACTCGTGCGGACCAGAAGACATAACGATGCTGAGCCCCGCCCTATGAGGAAGGTGGCTTCGAATGAAGCCGCCTTCGACTGCTGTGGCACAGTCAGCTTTTGAGTGCTTCCTGTAGCTCGCTGGTAATCTGCTCGGTTGTGGCCTCCACAGTGCGCTTCACGACCTTGGCGGCCTTAGTAAGCGCCTTGTCGAGTCCTTTTTCGATGGTCGGCTCGCCGACCGCGATGAGCCCTGCCTGGTTAGCGGTGAGTTGCTCAGCCGCCTCATGGAGTTCCTTGCGCGGCAGCGTCCCGCCCCCGAACCATTCAGGGATGACGCGGATGTGCGGGCGGTCCATCCGCTTGACGACGTGGGGCTTGCCCTCCTCCTTATCGATCACGGCCGCGTCGTACTGGCCGATCATCACGTCCTTGTGCAGCTGCTCGATCGCGTCCAGATCCGCCAGCGCGGCGTCGACAGTCTCGTACGCAGCGGCGTAGACGACCAGAGCTTTCTTCTCAACCATGGCATCTCCCTGGTCGGATTATCCGATGGATGGCTACGACGCTAGTCCGCGCCCACTCCCTGGGTAGGGACCAAGGTCACGTCCGGCAGCAGCGGGCCGTGCTCCCGACGGTCAGCCGGTGACCTGGAGGTTGTCCCGGACGTCGATCACCCCGCGGGCCATCAACGCGGCGCCGAGCACTGCGTCGTGCTCGGCCCACGTGCGGACATGGCCGGTCAGCGTGATGACGTTGCCCTTGGTGTCGGCCTTCACGTCGCTGCCGTCGGGGACCAGAGCCGAGCGGTCCAGCGCCTCCTGGACGTGCAAGTCGACATCCACCGGGTCGATGTCGTAGCTGATTCCGATGTCGTTCCAGACGTTGCGGACGCCGGCGAGTCCGGCCACCACCTCTGCGGCGGCGGCGCGCTCGGTGCCGTAGGACACGATGCCGGTCAGGGTGACGTTGCCGGCGCCTGCGATCGCCTCCACGCTGTCGGGCACGGTCACGTCGGCGGCGAGCGCGTTGTTCGCCGCGGTGGTCAGCTTGACGTCATCGCGGTAGTTGCTTTCCGGCAGCACCACCTCCAGGTTGTTGTCCACGCTGGTCACCCCGGCGACCCGCCGCGCGGCGGCCGCCGCCTGCAGATATTGCGGGAAACTCGGCACCGTGCCGGTGAGGTTTACGTTCCCGCCGATGGTCATGACTTTGATATCTGAGGAGTCGACGCGGGGGTCGAAGCCGAGCTCCTTTTCGACCGCCGCGCGGACGTCCTTGGTCTTGCTCACTGCCTGATCCTTTCCCCTGGGCGGCTCTTCCCTGGACATCCTGTCCAGGCAGACGGCCCGATCGAATCCATGGATTGCCTAGCCTTCCCGGGCCACTCCGTCAGCCATGGCTCAGCTGGCGGCTGCGCCGGCACCAACACGATGGCCAGCAGGGTGTTCGCCCTCCCCGGTGGGCTCATGACCGCAGGATTCAGGATTAGCGCACGGTTCCCGGCCAGCGCATAGCTGAGCGAGGGCGGCGGCACCGCCCACGCGTACGCAACGGGACAGGGACTAGGTGATTCATGGATGCCATGCGTACCGGCCAATCCATAGCGTCTTTGCGGCGGCATCGCCCGTCCCCAAGCCGGCTGAGGCGATGGGCGGAAGGAGGTACCGATGACCCGAGGAGCAGCTGCACGCGGACGTCGTCGCCGAGCTCTTCTGGGGACCCGAAGGTCGGCAGCGGGGCAGGCTGCCGCATCACCGTTTCGCTTCCTCGCCAGCCAAAGGAATTTTGACCATCATTCTTGACATAGATCATCAACCTTGTGATATTCGATCAGAGTTCGCGGCTGCCAAGCTGGCGGCGACCCGGCGCCTCGGAACATCAAGGAGGCAGGCAGCGGCCGCCGGTCTCGGACGCCGGGCAAGCGCAGCCGTGCACGCGCTAGCCGGGGCCCAGGCAAGCACTGCGGGTGCCCAGAGCAGCGAAGCTAGGGAAAGGAACGCTGTCATGTTGAAGTCATTCGGTACGTCCATGATCGTGCGTGGCGTCCTGGCCATCGCCGTCGGGATCATCGCGCTGGCCTGGCCTCAGGTCACGGTCCTGGCGCTGGTCATTCTGTTCGCGGTGTACGCGTTCATCGCGGCTGGCCTGGAGGCCATGCGGGCGTTCAGCAGCCGTGCCGCCGGGCCGGTGTTCGGGCATCTGCTGCTCGGGCTTGTGGACCTGGCGGCGGGCGTGATCGCCCTCGTCTGGCCGGGGCCCACCGCGCTGGTCCTGGTGCTGATCGTCGCCAGCTGGGCGGTCGTCACTGGTCTGTTCGAGATTGCCGCCGCTTTCCGCCGCAGCGAGGCGGCCGGGACACGGGCGCTATTCATCCTGGGCGGCCTGGCCTCGATCGCCTTCGGCGTCGTGCTGTTCGGCCGCCCCGGCGTCGGCGCGGTCACCCTCGCGCTGTTGTTCGGCCTGTTCAACCTGATCTACGGCGGCTGGGCGCTGGCCCAAGGCATCGAACTGCGTCACACCCAGCACACCCTGCACACCGCCGTCCACGAGCCGCACGCGGCCTGAACCACGCCTGGCCACGGCCAGGTTCGCCGTCAGTAGTTCTCCAGCAGAGCCCTGCTGGAGAACTACTGCGCGCCAGGCCATACCAGCGCCGCCAACGTCGCATGTCGCCGGGCAGGAACGACGATCACCCGCTGGCCGACCGGGACGCGCAACCATTCCCGCTCGACGTCGTGTGGACCGGCACGAGGTGACCCGCGCTCTGGACGTGTTCACCAACGGGTGGAACGCCGGATCGACGTGGCAGAGCTGAATGCCGGACGTTTCTCAACGACGTCTCGCTCGGGATCTACGATGATGCGGTCCGCAGCCCGCGCCTCCCCCTCCCCAGGCACCTGCCCTGCGAGCGGCTATCTCATGAGGTTGAGAGGCCGGTATAGGTGACAGGATCTGGCCCGTCCTGCCCGGCGAGGGCGCGGACAAGCTGTGCGCGGTTGGTGATATCCAGCTTGCGGAACACCTTCACCAGGTGATAGTCGACCGTGTGCGTGCTGAGGAACAGCTGGGCGGCTATCTCTTTGTTCGAGGCGCCTTCGCTGGCCAGCCGCGCGATCTGTTCCTCTTGCGGGGTAAGCACGCCGCGGGAGCCCAGGTTTCGCTTGGTCACGCGTTCGCCGGTGGCGCGCAGCTCGGACCGGGCCCGGTCGGCGAACGCGTCCATGCCCATCGCGTCGAACATGCCGAAGGCGGTGCGGAGCTGGTCCCGGGCGTCACGGCGGCGGCGTCGGCGGCGCAGCCACTCGCCGTAGAGCAGCTGCGTCCGGGCCAGCTGTGGAGTGATCCGGCAGCGCTGCAGGTACTCGATGGCCAGCTGGTACTCGGGCTCGGCGCGGTCGTCCGCAGCGAGCAGGGCGCGGCAGCGGGCCAGCTCACCGAGGGCGTACTGTGTCCCGCTGGCCTGTACACGGGGCGAGAATGCCTGCAGCACCGCGGCTGCGGCCTGCCGGTCTCCGCAGCGGACCGCCGCCTCGACCAGGTCCACTTCGGAATCCCTGGTCACTACCGGCTCGTCCTCAAAGGCCCCGAGCCCGTGACGTAACGCTGGCTCGTAGTTGCCTAGGCTGAGTTCCAGCACGGCCAGCGCGCCGTGGGCCACGCGCATCGTGAGCGCGTCGCCCTTGTCAGCGCTATTGCGCAGGACCTGAGCGCCGAGCGCACGTGCCGCTGCTTCCCGCCCGCGCCAGGCGAGAACTTGCAGTTCGGCGTCGTCGAGGGCGTTGAGCTGCACACGGTCACCGGTCGCCACGACCAGCGCCCGTCCTTCAGCCACGGCCGCGTCAGCGTCCTCGAGGCGGCCCTCGGCCACGTCGTCGAACGTGCGGAACGTGAGGGCCAGCAGCAGGGCCGTGACCGCCCCCCGCTCCCGCGCCTGCGCCACCCATCGGCGATTGAGATCGTGCCAGGCCACGTCGTCGTAGAGCGCCAAGGCAGCGAAGCAGACGACCATGAAGATCGCCAGGACGTCGTCCGGGATCGGCTGGTCACCGGTCAGCGAGCCGAGGGCACGGCGAAGGAGCCGGGCGCCGGCCTCGTCGTGATGGTCGGCCAGGGCCGCGAGGCCATCGAGCAGGAGGTCGCCGACAGTCGCTGGTGAGCCTTGCCGCCTGGGCGTGGCGCGGGCTGCTCGGAGGGCTTCGGCCATCCCGACGCCGAAGCGCCCGGCCCGGTGTGCGGTCCAGACCGCCTGGAGCAGGGTATCCCGGGCCAGGCGGCTGTCGTGCGGTGCGATCATCCCGGCCGCGTCGAGCAGGATCGCAGGCGTCTTAGGCGGGTCTCCCGTCGCGTCGGCAATCAGGCCCTCGAGCCGCCGGGCCTGCCCGGCGGCCAGCGGGTCGGCAAGATCCGGCATCGCCCGTTCCAGCATGAGCCGCGCGCCCGCTGGCTCGCCGGCCAGATGCATTGCCCGGGCGGCCTCCAGCCTTCGCCGCGCCCGGCGGCCTCTGTCTTGCGTGAGCTCGGCCGACCGCTCCAGGAACGCGGCGTCGCTGGCCCACCCGCCGCGGCTGCGGGCACGTTCAGCCGACCGTTCGAGCTCGGCCGCGACCTGCTCGTTCAGGCCGGTCGCGGCTTCCGCGAGATGCCACGCCCGGCGGTCAGGATCGCGCACGGGGTCGATGACAGCGGCCAGCGCCTCGTGCGCGCGCCTGCGTTCCGGAGCCGGCGCGGCGTGATATGCCGCCGAACGCATCATGGGATGACGGAACTCGATCCTGGGCGCGAGTGTCAGCAGCCGTTCGGCGCCGGGAACCACCGCGGCCTCCGGGTTAATTCCCAGCTGTTCGGCTGCCCGCCAGGTCAGCGACGCATCCCCGGACGTCTCCGCCGCCGCCACCAGCAGCAGCGTCCGGGCGTCGTCCGGCAGGGCCCGGACCCGCGAGAGAAATAGCTGCTCCAGGCGGCCCCCGGAGCGCAGCGGCCAAGCCAGCGAAGCCGCGCCCGAGAGCTCCTCAGGTGCCAGCTCACCACCGAACTCAAGCACTGCCAACGGGACACCGGCCGCCTCCGCCACGATCCGCCGGGCGACCCGCTGATCTAGCGCCTGACCCACGGAGGCGGCCAGCAGCTCATACGCGGCTTCGTCCGACAAGCGGCCGATCCTCCATTCCCGGAGCCCCTCCAACCCCGCCGCATGCGGCTCTCCGTCCCGGATGGCAAACAGCATCCCCACCCGGTCGGCGAGCAGCCGGCGCGCCACGAAACCGAGCACGGGGACCGAAGCGCGGTCCAGCCACTGGGCATCGTCGATTACGCACAGAACCGGTCGCTCAACCGCAGCCTCGGTGATAAGCGTCAGCGTCGCCAGGCCAACCAGAAACTGATCCGGCACCGCATGGGCCGCCAGCCCGAACACGGAGCCCAGCGCCTCCCGCTGCGGCGCGGGCAGGTTCGCCAGCCCGCTGTGGAACGGGTTCAGCAGCTGATGCAGCCCCGCGAAGCCGAGTTCCATCTCCGACTCCACCCCCGCCGCCCGGGCCACCTGCATATCGGCGGCGCTCTGCACTGCATGCTCCAGCAGAGCGGTCTTGCCGATCCCCGCCTCTCCCCGCAACACGAGGACACCGCTCAACCCGGTCCGTACGCTTGCGAGCAGGCGCTCAAGCTCACCGCACTCCTGCTCCCTTTCCAGCAACATCGTGAACTCATCCCGGTCCTGAGCCTGCCCCAACCGTCAGCTAACCATCTCGACGGCCTGTGGCGGTAGGGACGTTTATCAGTAGTGAATGCTTCGTGGCTTCGCAGGTCACCGTAGCCCCCGGCCAGCGGCAGGGTGCCAGGCAAAGACTGCGCAACGACCTGGGCCTGTACGCCGAGGAGTACGACGTCGCCGGCTGCCGGCAGGTCGGCAACTCCGGCGACCATGGCAACGTGTTGGCCGGCATCCTGTCGGCCATCATCGCCGGGGTTGTTCTGCCCGCGAATGACACGCCGGCAGGCGGTGGGCAACACTCAGGCGATGAGCGGCGTTCCAGCACCCACCCTGTACCACCGATGGCTCGGCTGGCACGCCCCCGCCATGCGGCGGGCGATCACGGTATTCATCGCCGGGCTGATCGTCGCTGTCGTTCTCCTGCCGTTCGTGACCTGGGCACTGGCACTGACCGGCGGCTGGGACGCCGCCACGCTCACCTTCCTCCTGGCCGCCTGGCCGATCATTGTCCGAGCCGACAGCTCACGCGCGCCGCAGCTCGCCGCCCGGGAAGACCAAACCGAAGGCTCGGCCAGGGCGCTGCTGGTCGGGGCCAGCGTCGTTAGCCTGCTGGGGGCGGGTTACGCGCTGCACCTCGCGGAGCAGCACAGCGGCGCTCTGCGGGTGCTCCTTATCGGCGCCGCCGTGCTGACCGTCGCCTTGTCCTGGACCGTGATGAACACCGTCTACACCCTGCGTTACGCCGACCAGTATTTCCGGTCCAAGCCCAGCGGCATCGCCTTCGGCACCGAGTACGGGCAGCAACATCCCAGCTACCACGACTTCGCCTACGTGGCCTTCACGATCGGCATGACCTACCAGGTGTCGGACACCACGCTGCGCGACCCCCAGATCCGGCGCACCGTGCTTGCCCACGCCGTCCTGTCCTATGTGTTCGGCGTGGTCATCGTCGCGGGCTCGGTCAACCTCATCTCTGGACTGTTCCGCTAACTCCGCCCGACCCCGTCACCGCGAACAGGCCGTCGTACAAGCGCCGGAGGACCGGGACGCTGCCGCGAGGGTTGGAGGCCGTTCGCGCTGCCGGTGAGTGACCGTTGGTGACCACCGTTCCGGCCTGTTGTGGCACGGACGTGGTCTCAGCCCGGCAGCTCAGTTCGCCAGTGTGGACGACGGATAGTCGGGCTAGTAGCCACCAGTGATCGCTCGTCGCCGTATTACCCGCGCGGCGGTCCCGTTGATCAGCGACCCGATGGCGGCGCCGAGCACCAGGTTGATGGCTGCGGTGGCCACCTTCTGGGACGGCGGGGCCGTGGTGCTGAACGGGTACACGACCGCGATCACGGTCGCCAGTCCGATGATCCAGGCGAAGAACATTTGCGGCCGCGGCGTGGTGAGCAGGAGCAGGTGCATGATCGCCGTCGCGACCAGCGCGGCGGCGGCGGCCGCGAACGCATACCCCGCAGTGGACGCATCGCCCCATGCGCCGTCCTGGCGCGGCGCCACGATGGGGATGTTGAACAGCCACCGGCATACCAGGATGCCGACCAGCGCTATCAGCGCCGCGACCACCGCCGTCGCCGCGCCGCCAGACCACAGCTGTCTCGCGTCTACCGTGCGGCCCGAGGAGCTTCTGCGCTCCGAGGGTGGTTCCTCATGTCTAGACATGGCTCAGGCCGCCTTCTTTTTCCGGCTTTCCCGGCCTGACGGAGTGCAGGGCCTTGCCGGTGCGGCGCAGCTCGATGCCCTGCACGAGCATCCAGATCCCGGCGATCAGGTTGAACAGGCCGAACAGCAGCGCGAGGGTGATCGCGCCGATGCCGGGGCGGGCGCACAGCACCACGCCGAACGCGATGGTGACCAGCCCGCCCAGGATGAGGATGGCCCGGGTCCCGGCCGGCTCGCCGGACCGGAACGCGGCGGAGAACTCCACCAGGCCGGCGATGACCGCCCATACGCCCACGATCAGGACCAGGACCAGCGCGGTCGGCCCCGGCCAGGCCAGCGCGACCGCCCCGGCGGCCAGGTCGGCCAGCCCGAGCAGCAGGTGCCCGAGGACCGGGCCGGCGTTGCGGCTGCTGAACCCCCGCGCGGCCTGCAGCCCGGCGGCGAGGAACGCGTAGACGGCGAACAAGATGACCAGCGCCAGCACGGTGACCGAGGGCCAGGCCAACGCGATGATCCCGATGATCACGGCCAGGATGCCGCGCGCGATCAGGGACGTGCTGAGTGACTTGAGCATGACGGTTCCTTTCGGTTGTGTCGCTGCCGGGTTCCGGGGTGCCTCACCCCGCCGGGCCCGCTCTTGACACGATGATAATCATCACTGATGATTAATCACAAGAGTGATGGAGAAAATCATCAACCTGGTGTGAGGAGCCGATCATGACGACACAGCCCATCGGCACGCGTCGGCCAGCGTCCTTGCCCGGATGGTGTCACGGCTATGCCGGTCAGCCGGTGACGTGGAGCTCGGCGCGCACGTCGATGACCCGCCGATCACAGCAGGATCCGGGGGTAAGAGTTCACCAAGACCGGCTCAAGATGCAGTTTCCCGGAGTCTCGGCGGGACCTGGGATGCGGGTCAGGTGAGCTATGAGCAGCCGCCGCGAGGCAGGCTAGCGCGCCTGTTCGAGGCGGCCGACCGGCGCCACGTCCCGCTGCGGACCATCCTGGTTTCGGCCGTGGTGGTCGTCGCTATCTACGTGGCCGGCAAGCTGATCTACCTGCTGCGGGACATCGTGGTGCTGATGCTCGTGGCGGGGTTCACCGCGATGCTGCTCAATCCGGCCGTGGCTAAAGTGCAGCGGCGGGTCCCGCGCCGGGGTCTCGCCGTGACGATCGTCACGCTCTTGGCCGCGCTGGTCTTCATCGGCCTGGCCGCGGCGTTCGGCGTGCCGCTGGTGAACGGGACCACCCACCTGGCGGACCGGCTGCCCGGCTACGTCGCCAGCGCGCAGCACGGCAGGGGCTGGATCGGCCACCTCGTGGCCAGGTCCCACATCCGGAGCTGGGTGCAGCGGAACACGCCCAAGCTGGCCGGCTACGCCCAGTCGCTCAGCAAGCGGCCCTGACCGTCGGCAAGGGCGCGGTCTCCCTGATCATCGAGCTGTTCACGCTCGTCGTCCTGGTCCTGCTCCTGCTGCTCGAGGGCCCGAAGATGTGGAACTGGACGCTCGGCCAGATGACCCCGGGCCACCGGGCCACCGTCACCCGGGTAGCGGGCGACGTCAGCCAGAAGGTCACCGGGTACATGTTCGGCAACCTCCTGACCTCGCTCATCGCCGGGATCGTGGTGTTCGTGACGCTGCTGATCCTCGGCGTGCCGTTCCCGCTGCTGTGGGGCCTGTGGGTGGCCTTGGTGGACTTCCTGCCGATGATCGGCGGTGCCCTGGCCGGCATCCCCACCGTCCTGTTCGCGTTCATCGCCCAGGGCCTCACCGCGGGCATCGTCACCGCGGTCGTCTTCGCCGTCTACACCCAGATCGAGAACCACGTCCTGAACCCGGTGGTCATGGGCAAGACGGTGCGGATCAGCCCGCTGCTCGTGTTCATCGCGGTGCTGGTCGGTGCCTCGATCGGCACCCTGATCGGCGGCATATTCAGTGGTATCGTCGCGGCGCTGCTGGCCATCCCGACGGCCGGCGCGCTGCAGGTGCTGGTCAAGGAGGTCTGGCAGGCCACCGCCCCGGACCAGCCCCAGGAATCCCCGGGCGCCCGCGGCTGAGCCTGCAGACGAGTACGGTAACCCTGCCGGTCAACACTGCCCCCACCCGACCGCCCAGGCCAGCGACCTGAACTGACGACCGGTATCGACCCGCTCTGCTACTGATAACTGGGTCCCGGCGGGCGCGCGGAGCGACCTGGCCTGAGTGTGGCGCGGCCGGTGCAAAGACTCCCCATCCCGCCGCCTGCCCGGCGGGCGCTGGACGGCATTAAGGAGCCGAAGAAGTGCTTCGTGATCGGCGGCGGCGGGAGATGGAGGATCACTTCGAGTGCCCGTGGAGCCTGTCCGGTCCATCCCTTCACTTGAGATCCAGGGCGCCAGCGGCCTTTGCCCTCGTAACGCTGGCGGCGGTGCACTGGTTTCATGAGTGCTGGCCGGGTGTTCACGCGGCTTGTTCGCGTCACCATCCCGGGATTGCCGACTCCACGGCAGGTGTTCTGGCGGAAAGGCGGGATCCGGTGACAAGCAACTATGTACGCGTTACCGGGCTAGCCGACCTGTTCACCGAGGCCAGGGAGCTGTCGGTCAGGACGCTGATTTTCGACGTGGAACCACTGGTCGCGCCCTGGCACGGCAGCCAGGAATCACTTGACCAGGGCATCGCGCGCATCCTCGGCGACGTCAGGACGGTCCCGTCAGTGCGCGTGGTGATCTTCGCGACCAACTCGGGCCGCCGCCCGTCCGCCGTCCCGGCCTGCGACGGCATTCAGGTCAGGTACCTGGCATCCGCCGGGAAGCCGCTGCGGACCGCGCCGTACCACGACCTTCCCCGGCCGGGCGCCGTGGCAGGTGATCAGCTCCCCACCGACGGGATACTCGCCTATCGGCTGGGGTTTACGTTCCTGCACTACGCGCCGAAGCTGACCGGCGTTCCGCTCGGGCCCGGGCTCATGCATCGCTGGGGCGAGCTGGTGCGCCCGGTGCTGTTCCGGCGGTCGGCCACCGACCGTTGACTACAGTCACGGCGCAGCGGTATCGCGCGGCGTCGGACCGGCGCGCCAGCTGAACACAGCATCATCGCGGCCCGGGCGGACAAAGCGTGCCGTCCGGACTGGTTCGCGCTCCTCCGGCTGGCCGGCAGGCGGAGTTCGGGCTGCCAGGGCGACGCGAACGCTACGTCGGCGACCGTCGGTAGTACCGAGAACGAAACTGCCGAAATCACATGAACGTCATAGGCTGGCCATCCAGTCCGGGACCGCTCGCCCTGGAGTGTGTCGGCGGCTGCCCGCAGCGAGCTGAGCGGGATGCCGGTGCTGCGGAGGAAACGGGCATCCGCAAGACGGCGCTGCCTGACGGCGGTCGGGCAGGCCGGCGACATGGAAGGCTTTGCCAAACGGGCCCGGGCCGAGCTACTCGCCATCGGCGGGCGTGCCCGTGGCGCGGCGTGGAGACCGAGCGCGCTCATCCTCAGAAGCCCGCCTGAGTCGCCGGACCCCGGCCGTTGAAGGCCAGGAGTAGGCCTGCCGCGAGCACAGCCCCCAGCACCGCCACAGCGCCAGCAGCCCGCCGACCTCGAGCAGCGAGAACGCGGTGAGGCCGCCCACGGCAGTGTCGGTGTCGAACCCCGCGGTGGTGAGCATCCGGAACTGGACGGCGGCCGGGATGCCGAGCTTGGCCAAGATGGCATGGACCTGGTCCTTGCAGCTGGTGCGCAGGCGGACCAGCTTGTGCCGGTACCGGGTCAGCTCCCGCAGCTCGCGGACCTGATGCGGGGCGATCCACGCCTCAGGCAGCCGGCCCATCCGCAGCAAATCAGCAAGATCAGCAGCGTCTCGGACGTCATTCTTGACCCGCCGGTACGCGAACCCCTTCACGCCCAGCGGATGGGCCAGGTGCACCTCCGCGCCGGCCTCAGCCAGCGTGTCCGCCGCCCAGTACCACCCGTACGTTGCCTCCAGCACCACCCTCGGGTGCTTCCCGGCCCGGGCGATCTGCCGGCGCAGCGCCGCCGGGCTATTGCTGATCCGCGCGGTCTCCAGCTTCCGGCCATCGCCGCTCATCCGCACCAGCACGCTACGGCGCCGGTGCAGGTCCATCCCGACGACCTCCCGGCCGTCGTAGGCTTCCGTCATAAGGGCCTCCCAACCTGGTGGAGACGGATGCATGCAACTTCCAGCATCCGCCAGGAGCGGAGGCCCGCTCCTTCATCGCATCAGTGAGCCCATCCCGCCCCATCGGAATAGCCACTGACCTGCGGTTTCGCCATTTCCCGCCGCGTGAAAACCGCGTCCTGTCCGCCTGGCGTCCGTAGTCCCGGAGTGTGCCTGGTCGAAGCGACGCAGGTTTTGGATCATGTCCCATCAAGTCCAGCTAAGTCCTACTGCATCTCACCACCGCCGTCCTGGGCTCCGCCGGGCACGCCGCTGCGCCGTCGGCCTGCCGCAGCCGATGCCGTACTCCCCGGCCGGACATGCGCCGGAAACTGTCCACCCTGGAAACCCCGATCTGCACGGCCATCTTTCACACCCCCGCCAAAGACTCCCGGGCGAGCCCGGAACTGGTACGGCAGGATCGATCCGCGCGGTCGCGCCACGGTCCGCTGGCAGACTTAATTTCCGCGAACAGGGACGCGGCGCAAGGACACCGCGGGCAACTGGCGCGCCGCATTACGTGCCGAGCCAGCCGGGCAGCGATCTGCCAGCCAGGCTCATAACCGCAATCAACCTGTGGGGTACCCCGAGGCACCTGCCATCGACCTCCCGTAGACCTGCGCCGCCACCGGACGCAGGCCAGCCCCAACGACCACGCCAGCGCATCCGATTCTGCCGATGAGCGCGTTTCGAGCCTGAACAATATTTCCCATTCTGTTACTCCCGGGTGGTGTCATGGTCGCCGGAACGCATGCCCTGGTATCGGTGCTGGACGCCAAATAAATATGCTTCCATCACTTGTCGAAGTGAGCCAGCCAATTCGGTCAGCAAAGGCGATGGCGGTGACTCCTGCTGGGGCATCGAGCCGTGCTGCGGCGCATTGATCGCAGTCAAGAGCCCACATCAAGATTGTGCCATTGAGGTCGCCGCTGACGGCTACGGGGGTACCGTTTACTTCCCCGACCGCCACTGTCGTGACCATGCCGGTGTGGCCGCTCAACGGTTTCCCGCGGGCCGCCCCAGCCCGCAGGTCCCACACCTGCACGTTGCCATAAAAGTCGCCGGTGACTGCCACCGGGGTGCCGTCTACTTTCCCGACGGCCACTGCCGTGAGCCCCTTGGGGGGGTGGCGAAGCGTTTTTCCGTGGGCCGTCCCCGTCCGCAGGTCCCACACCCGCACCCTGCCACGAAGGTCGCAGGTGACTGCCACCGGGGTGCCGTCTACCTCTCCGACCGCCAGCGCTTCGACCTTGCCCGCGCGACGTCGAAGCGGCCCTCTGCGCGCTGTCCCGGTCCGCAGGTCCCACACCCGCACCCTGCCACCAAAGTCGCCGGTGACCGCCACCAGGGTGCCGTCTACCTTTCCGGTCGCCATCGCGTCAAGATCCCCGGTGTGACGATAGAGCAGGAGGAAAACCCGCAACCGCAGCCTGTCGCCAAGGTTGCCGGCGTCAGCCACATGGGTGCCTTCCATTTCCTGGGCCGCCATGGCTTCGAGCCACGCGGTGTCAACGCTAAGCAAGCGGAGCAGCAGACGGCGGAAGACTCCTCCATGAAGCAGCGGCTTGCCGCGGGCCGCCCCGGTGCGCAGGTCCCATACCTGCACCCTGCAATAAGGGTCTCTGGTGACTGCCACCAGGGTGTCGTCCAACTCCCCGACCGCCACCGATACGATCCAGTCGCCAAATGGTTCCACGCGGGCCGCCCCGGTCCGCAGGTCCCACACCCTGCCTTTGCCCTTCTCGCTGCAGGTGACCGCCACCGGGGTGCCATCTATGTCTCCGACCGCCACCGCTCTGAACGAGTCGGCGTCACCTCTAAGCGCTTCCCCGCGGGTCGCCGCGGTCCGCAGGTCCCAGACCCGCACTGTGCCATCATCGCCGCCGGTGACCGCTACTGGGGAGCCGTCCAACTCTCCGACCGCCACCGCTTCGACCCCTCTACTGTGACCCCGTAGCGTTTTCCCGCGGGCCGCCCCGGTCCGCAGGTCCCACACCCGCACCCCATTAGGGCCGCCAGTGACCGCCACCGGGGTGCCATCTATGTCTCCGACCGCCACCGCCGTGATCACCTCGGTGTCATTGCCAAGCGGTCCGCCGCACGCGGCTCCTGCCCGCAGGTCCCACACCCGCACGCCATTAAGGCCGCCAGTGACCGCGACCGGTGTACCGTCTACCTCCCCGACCGCCACCGCAAAAATCCATCCGCCATGACGGCCAAGCGGGCCGCCACGCGCCCTCCCGGCCCGCAGGTCCCACACCCGGACGCCATTACGGCCGCCAGTGACCGCGATTGGGGTACCGTCTACCTCCCCGACCGCCACCGCGCTAATCCCTCTGCCGTGACGGCCAAGCGGTCCGCCACGCGCCACCCCGGCCCGCAAGTCCCACACCTGGACCCTGCGACGAACGTCGCCAGTGACCGCGATCGGGGTACCGTCCATCTTCCCGACCGCCACCGCTTGGATCCAGTCACCGAGCGGTTCGCCGCGCGCCGCCCCGGCCTGCAGGTCGTGCACGTGTACGCCATCACGGCCGCCGGTGACCACCACGGGGGTGCCGTCTACCTGCCCGACAGCCACTGCTTCGACCTTGTCGATGTCATCAGTAAGCGCTTCCCAGCGCGCCGCCCCGGTCCGCAGCTCCCACACTCGCACGCCATCGTTGCCGCCCGTGACCGCGAGTGGGGTCTCGTCTAGTGTTGCCACTGCCACGGACTGGACCTTTTGCGCATGCCGGCCGAGCAGGACATGGCGGTCTTGAGGAGGTGCCCAGCGGCCCCAGGCGATCGTCCAGGGACGCTTGTACGGAAGGAGGCCGATGCCGTCTGCGAGCCTCGCCGCGCCGTGAGCACGGGCGGACAGGTCCAGTTGCGCTGCGGCCTGTCCGGGCTGGCCAGGCAGGAGGTGCTGGATGCTTTCGAAGGCGCTGGCCGACTTGCGTGCCTCTGGGTCCGTGACGGCGGCCAGCGCAGGCAGCAGCCGCGCCGGGTCGGCGGCGAGAAGGAAACCGGGATCGTTGACCAGCTCATCAAGCATTCCGGCCTTAGCGGCGTGGGTTGCGAGATGGGCGCGAATGTACGGCGCTGCAGCCACCCATTCGCGGCGGCCTTCCACGGCGACCGGGACGTGCCGCAACAGTTCCACGCTGATGCACTCGTGTGCGGAGCGCGGGCTGCGCGCGGCACGCAGATGTTCGGCGAACTGCTCATGGTAAAGGCGGTATACCGACCGGTCCTGGTCGAGGCTCTCGACTAGGTAGAAACCCGCCTGCTCGAGCAGCCAGGTGAGGTCGGCGTGCGCATAAGCCAGATTGTCTGCGAGTGCTGTCGCCAATGGTGCCCACAGCTCACGCGGCAGCCCGGCACCTTCGGCCCAGGCGAGCGGGGTGAGCAGGTCACGCACCCGATGCGCCTTCTCGCCGTACCGGTCGAGGTCGCGGTCGAAGGCGGCGCCGACGTCCCGCCACCGCTCACGGTCGGCTGACACCTCGGCCGGGTAGAGCACCCGCGAGGCATGTCCGAGGGTACGGGCGGCGATTTGCGCGATCAGGAAACTACGACCTGCGATCGCCGCGATCTGGGCAGCCACCCTGCCGGCAAGGTCGGGCTGGTCCCGGTACGGGGTTGGGGAATCAGGGTCGTCGGCGGCCAGCAGCACCTTGGTCACATAATGAGCCGTATCGGTTTGACTGTAATAAGTGTCCTGGTCGAGGTCGACGGTGACCCGCGCTGACGACGGTCACGAGAAACTGCCCTGAGACGGCCATTTAGCTGCCCGCTGGCGGACATGAGATCTGCCCGGCGGCGGTCAGGGGATCTGCCCGACACGATCTTGACCGTTCCCTGCTGGTTACCCGGCGGGGATCCCTTCCCGGATTGGCTGAGCGGTGCCAACCGAACTCAGCTAGTTCCCGGGAAGGGGACAAGTGAAGTCTGCCGAGGAGATCATGAACATTCTTGAGGCTTACGACCTGACGGGGTCGTTGCGGGACGCTGCGGAGCTGGCGGGCTGCTCCCATCACACCGTTGCACGGTATGTCGCCGAGCGGGAGCGGGGCCGGGCGGTTCCGGCCGGGCCTGGCGCGGCGGGCGGGGGTGACCGGCCCGTTCCTGGCCAAGCTGGAGGAGCTGGTCGACCGGTCGAAGGGGAAGATCCGCGCCGATGTGGCGCACGAGACGATCACCGCGATGGGGTATGGCGGGTCGGAGCGGACGACGCGGCGGGCGGTCGCCGAGATCAAGGCGGTCGTACTTCGCGGGGCGGCGGCGGGTGCACCGGCCGTGGATCCCCGAGCCGGGGATGTGGGCGCAGTACGACTTCGGTGACGGGCCGCTGATCGGGCAGGTGAAGACGACGCTGTTCTGCCTGTGGCTGGCCTGGTCGCAGGTACCGGGTGGTGCTGCCGCTGCTGGACAAGACGTGGCCCTAGGTGGCCGGAGCGGTCGACGTGGCGCTGCGCCGGATCGGCGGGTGCCCGTCCTACTTGCTGACCGATAACGAGAAGACCGTGACGGTGGAGCACGTCGCGGGGCTGCCGGTCCGCAACCCGGCGGCGGTGGATCTGGGCCTGGCACTACGGCCTGACGGTCGCGACCTGCGTGCCGTATGACCCGGCGTCGAAGGGCGGGTCGGAGTCGACGGTGAAGATCGCGAAGGCGGACCTGGTGCCCGCGGACGCGAACCTGCTGCCGGAGTACGGCTCGTTCGCCGGGCTGGAGGAGGCGTGCCTGGCGTTCTGCGGGCAGGTGAACGCCCGGCCGCACCGGGTCACCCGCTGCCCGCCCGCCGAGATGCTGGCCGGGGAGCTGGCCCGGCTGCACCCGGTCCCGGCCGGGCCGTTCACCGTCGCGCTGGGGGTGACCCGCAAGGTGGACGCCCTTTCGCTGGTGACCTTCGAGCGCAGGGCAGTACTCGGTGCCGCACGAGCTCGCCGGCGCAGGCGGTGTGGGTCCGCTCGGCACGGCGATCAGGTGGTGATCACTCACGTCGGGCAAGGCGGCCCGGCCGAGGTGGCCCGGCACCTGGTGACCGCGCCGGGCAGCCCGCAGGTCGAGGACGCCCATTACCCGCCGCCTCCGCCCGGCGCGCTGGAACGGGCGCCGCGGGCGCGGATCAGCGGCCGAGGCCGGGTTCCTGGCGATCGGGGACGGCGCCGGGCTGTGGCTGGCCGAGGCGGCTGCGGCCGGGACGGGCAGGGTGCGGGCGAAGATGGCCCGGGCGGTGCAGCTCGCCGCCCTGCATGGCACCGCGGCAGGTGGACCGGGCGCTGGGCAAGGCCGCGGCAGCCGGCCGGTTCGCCGACGGGGACCTGGCCGCGATCCTGGCCCACCAGGCGACCGCGGCCCCGGGCGGGGCATCGCGGGCCGGCGAGCGGCGCACCCTGGCGCAGGGCACCGGCGGCTGGGCACGCCACGACGGGCAGGAGGCAGGCCGATGACCCCGGCTGGCGGCGGCGGGCAGCCGGTGGTGCTCAGCGCCGCGGAGACCGCGATGGTCCGCGAGGCGCTGGCGGCCTGCTCCCGGATGCTCACCTGGGCGCACCAGCATGGCGGCCCGGCGGCCGCGCAGCTGGTAGCGGACCTGACCGGGCAGCAGGCCGGCGGCCGGAGCCCGGGCGGCGTGCTCTACGACATCAACCTCGCCATCGACTACCTGGACTTCGCCCGCTGGCCGGAGCTGGCGGTGACCGCCGCCGCGCCGGCGCCGCCGCCGCTGGACGCCGGGCTGGAGCAGCTGCTGCGGCGGATGCGCCTGCCGCACATGCGCCGGGCCGCACCCGAGGTCGCTGGCCACCGCCAAAGCGCAGCGGTGGGACCCGGCCGAAGTGCTGCGGGCGCTGCTGGCCGAGGAAGTCACCGGGCGGGACCGCTCCGCGCTGGCCACCCGCCGCGCCCGGGCCGCCTTCCCCACCGGGAAGACCTTCAGCGCCTGGGACGATCACCTGCCTCCATCCCCGCCCCACCCTGTCGGGTTCCAAAACTCGGTCTATTCCTGTGACCTGGGGCGACATGCGAGGTATGGCCACGGAGCATGATGATCAGCCATGTCTCTTCGCCTGCTGTACCTGATCTTCGTCCGGCTCTGCAGCTGGCTGGTCCTGCTCAGCCGCTCGACGGCGTCCAAGAACGCCGAGCTGCTGGTACTGCGGCACGAGGTCGCCGTGCTACGCCGCACCCAGCCGCGGCCCCGGCTGGACTGGGCCGACCGGGCAGTACTGGCCGCGCTGATCCGGCTCCTGCCCAGAACGCTGCATGCGCACCGGCTGGTCACGCCCGGCACCGTCCTGCGGTGGCACCGCCGCCTGGTCCGGAAAAAGTGGACCTACCCGAACGGCACGGGACGACCGCCTGTCAGCACCGAGATCACCACGCTCATCGAGCGGCTCGCCGCCGAGAACAGCAGCTGGGGGTACAAGAGAATCCAGGGCGAGCTGCTGAAGCTCGGCCACCGGGTCGGCGCGTCCACGATCCGCCGGGTCCTCAAAGCTTTGCGGATCCCTCCGGCGCCGAAGCGGCACACCGATACAACGTGGCGGCAGTTCCTGCATGCCCAGGCCGCGACGATGCTTGCCGTTGACTTCTTTCACATCGACTGCGCGATGACCCTCCGGCGCCTGTACTGCTTCTTCGTCATCGAGGCCGGCTCCCGTTACGTGCACATCCTCGGCGTGACCACGAACCCGGACGGACCGTGGACAGTGCAGCAGATCCGGAATCTCCTGATGGACCTCGGCGACCGAACAGCCGACTTCCGGTTCCTGATCCGCGACCGGGCCGGGCAGTTCAGCGCATCTTTCGATGCGATCCTGGCCAGCGCCGGCATCGAACCGATCAAGATCCCGCCCCGCAGCCCTCAGGCGAATTCCTATGCGGAGCGATTCGTGCTCACCGCCCGGACTGAGGTCACCGACCGGATACTTATCCTCAGCGAGCGACACCTGCGGACCGTCCTAGCCGAGTACGAGGCCCACTACAACGGACGACGACCCCATCGCAGCCGCCAGCTCCGCCCACCCCGGCCAGACCACCCCGTCGCCGACCTCTCCCAGCAGCGGATCAAGCGCCGGCCCGTCCTCGGTGGCCTCATCAACGAATACGAGCGGGCCGCCTGAAAGCCCAGCTCAAGACCGGTGGCACAGTTCTGGAACCCCGCACGCCCGCGACGCCGTGCGCGTCGTCCCCATCCCGCCGGTACTCGTCGCGATCCTGCGCGACCACATCGAGCGCTTCGGCACGGCAGCCGACGGGCGGCTCTTCCAGGTCACCTGGGGACAACGGGGCAAAGGCGGCGTGCTCACCACCAAGGTCTACGGGCCTGTCTGGCAGAAGGCCCGCGCCGCAGCGCTCACCAGGGCACAGCAGGCATCCCCGCTCGCCGGGCGCCCCTACGACCTGCGGCACGGCGGCGTCACCCTCGCCCTCAACGCCGGCGTACCAGCGCCCGAGGTAGCCAACCGCGCCGGGCACAGCGTCGAAGTCCTCTGGCGCGTCTACGCCGGCTGCGTCTACGGGCAGGAGAAGCTCTGGAACCGGCGCATCGAGGAAGCCCTCGACCTAGCCGAACAGACCCAGCCCGACCCCGAAGACAGCCAGGAAACCTAGCCGATTCTGTTCCGTCCCTGTTCCGGAAACACCCGTGAAACGCGGGAAACAGCCGGGAACCACCAGGAGCCTACGAGATCAGCCCCCGACCGCATCGACGCTGGTCAGGGGCTGTTTCTGCTGGTGGTGGCAGGTGTTGGGTTCGAACCAACGTAGGCTAAGCCGACGGTTTTACAGATATCCGCCAACATGCCTGTGGGCTGCGCAAACGTACACTCGACATGACTTCCTCCGCGTATTCTCCGCCAGGTCCACGTCCTGCGACAATAAGCAAGGAGAGAGCGACGGGAAGCTTGTGGCGGCTGTTAGCCCGCTCTAGCGGCGCCGTTTGCTGCGAGCCTTGGGTGTGGCGGGCAACCCGCGGGCGAGATCTCGCAGGCCGCGCTCGAAGCGCGCCACGACGTGGGGGTCGACAGGCGGCTCCCCGTCGGAGTCACAGCACGGCGGCTTGGTGCGGGGCTCCTCCGGCTCGGCGATGCCCAGCGCTGCATACAGCAGCCGGTAGGGGTTGGCCGTGCGCGTGTGCTCGGCGGCGAGCAGCAGGATGCACCGATCCGGTGTCTCAAAAACGGTCAGGAGACGCCACGCGCCGTAGAGATCCAGCCTGCAAACGACCGAGAGCTCTTCTCCTGCCAGCCGTACACCCGCGGCCGCGCAGCCGCGCCGGCGTATGTCCTCGACCGCTAACACGAAAGTGGCTTTGGCTTTGCCGCGCAGTGACGCGATCTGCTCGCGAGCTAGCTGCGTAGGAACAGTCGTGACCGTCAGCTTCGCTCCCCCGCGCCTGGATCAGCGAGCTCACGGCGTGCCCAGTCAAGGTCTTCCGCCGAAGGCACGTACTCCTCGCCGAGTTCCCCGGCGCGCAGCTGGCGCAGCGCCTCGGCAAGCTTGCCGTCGGCGTAGTCGGCGGCGTCTTGACCAGACCACCACATGTAATCCCGGAGCTCACGGCTCTTTCCGAGCCGCCGGAGTTCCTCAAGGAGAACCTGCAGGCGGACGAGGCTGTCAGTGGTGACCTCATGGCGGCGCCGCGTCACATGAGCTGACACCAGAACGCCTGCCTGCCGCCAAGACTCGACTGTTGTCCGGGAGACCCCGAGCAGGCGCGCAGCCACAGCCACCGACACACTGGGCAGCTCGTCCCGCCTGTGCTCCAGCAAGACCTGAGCAGCCTCCCTGACCCGCTGCTCATCAAGTCTTCCGGCGGCCATGTCATGCAACAGGGCAACATCAGCGACAACCTGCTCGGCGCGGCCATACTCACTAGCGACGGACACCTGCCACCTCCTCCTGCTGAACAAAATTATGCCAGATTTGTTCAGCACTGGCCAGCAATCACGGCCGAGCCGCCAATGGCGTTCGCGGCGGACACGGAGGTACCTGCCATCTACTCACCCCCAGTGTCCAAGCATCGGCGTACGACGCCGCGCAGTGAGCCAGGACCGGCGGCCAGGCCGGGTCTACACCGGACTGGTCCGAGTCCAGCCTCGCGCTGCGCCATACAGACGGCATCACGCTGAGCGGCGAAGAAGATCAGGGAGAACGCTCGCAGATCCGCCGATATGCACGCCTGGGTGAGCGGGCGGCAGGTTGGCTAGGACCGCACACAACGGGGTGATCTGTGTGCGGGGGGCGGCCATCACCGTCGTTGCCGGTATGCCGCGCAGCTCCACGTACCGCATGCACGGTGTCTTGCCCGGGAGTTGTGTCCGGAGAACGGTGAGCGGGCCGAGGAGCTTGCCATGGTGGTGATCAGAGACGTCGCCACACGCGTCGTAATTGCCGCGTATGCTCTTGTGGCAGAGGCGCTCGGACCAATCCGCCTAGGGCTGGGGCCACCTGTGGACTTGTCGCTATCGCACCGCACGGACGGCGACAAAGTTATCGTTAACGCTAGCGGTGAGCTTGATATATACACCATGGGCAGGCTGAGAGATCTTCTTATCGATATCGCCTCCAATTGGAAAGAAGCTTATCCCTTCACAATTACATTTGACCTAACCCTCGTAGAGTTCCTGGATAGTGCGGCCTTGGGCGTCCTGGTAGGTGGAGTGAAGAGAATTATTCTTCTGTTCGGCCGCCAGTATGAGGATAGTCAAATACCACCAGAAGAGCGCAAGGGCCCAATTTTGAACCCTCAAGGTAAACCGATAGCTACAATAATATGCTATGAGCATATCGCAAAGATAATCCGCATGACTAATTTGACTAAAGTATTCGAAGTTTTCAATCTCTCAGGCTAGCGGTTGATCCGTTTCTCAATCCTCTCGGCTATTTTATCGTATATCCTCTCCTGCTCAGCCCTAGATAGGGAAGCCAGCGGGAAAGCCGGATCGTTGATTGCTTGGAATTGTGAAAGTGTCTTGTCCCGAGAAAATCTGCAAGGGGACAGCCCTCGTCACGACTCCGCAGTGAGCCAGCCCGCCACGGTGCGGATCACGAAAGCCTGCCATTCCTGGCTCTGCGGGTTCAGGTACTGGGGGTCGTCATGGACAGCGAAGCCGTGCTGCGCGCCTTCGATCTCCACCAGCTCATGCGGCGCGGTGAACCGGCCCATTGCCTCACGGGACGACTCGATCGGCACCAGCGTGTCCTTGGTGCCGTGGACGACCAGCGTCGGTGCCTGGATCTCACCAAGGACCGTGTGCGGCTGCAGCCAGAACACCTCGTTGAAGATGGCCCGGCCGTGCCGGAAGGTCGGGGTGAACTGGATGAACCCCTGCTCGCTCAGCTCCCGGGCCTTCTCATCGTCCAGGTAGTCGTGGTGCCAGTAGGGACGGCTGTCGACCGTCCGCCGCTTGTAGTCGAACTGCGGGCACAGCAGCACCAGGCGGTCGGCCTCACCGGGCCGCTTGGCGGCGTAGTAGCCGCAGATGCCACCGCCGAAGCTCTGGCCGATGAGACTGACACGGTGAGCGCCGGTCGCGTCACGGGCATAGGCCAGCGCGACCCGGATGTCGTTGAGGATGGCCGAGAGAGTCAGCTCCTCCTGCCTGCCCTCACTCTCACCGTGGCCACGAAGGTCGAAGCGCAAGGACGCTACCTGGGCTTCGGCCAGTCCAGCAGCCATCCGGGAGAAGAACCCGCCTTCCTCACGGATGACACCACCACCATGGACCAGGACCGCAGCCCGTTCAGGTGCTCCGTCCGGGGTGACGAGCGTCCCGTGAAGCTGCAAACCGTCAAGAGTGCGGAAGGTGACCGGGGACTCCGGGGGCATGGGGGCTCCTTACTGGAATGGGCGGCAGCAGCTCTCCCATCATCGCCGCTGCCGGGGTGGCCATACGTTCTCCGGAGGCAACGACAGCGCGCAGCTCGTCAAACAGCGGCATGGGTTCGTCGTGCCCGCGCTCGCAGCGCAGCGCGCCGCTGGCACAGGCCCACGTCACGCTTTCATCCAAGTTCCAGCCACGCAGCAGGCCGTAGAGCAAGCCACCCGAGAACGCCGCCCCAGCGCAGTGGGTGTGCCGGACGGCCACACGGAAAGCGGGCACGCTGAACTGGCGGTTTCCGTAGAGCGCGACCGCCCCTGCGGCTCCAGCAGTGACGACCACCCCGGCCGCACGGGTCACCGCGAGCATGGAATGAGCAAGCTGCACAGCATCGTCAGCCCGCTCGTCATCGAGATTGGTCTGGATTATCAGGCGAGGATGGCCGCGGACAGCATCAGCCACTGCCGGGGAGACGGGCGAACCCCCGAGGTTGACGACCGCCGGTACCTGCGCCGCCCGGGCAGCGTTGAGCATGCGGAGCGCCGCTGCCTCGATGAGCGGGTAGCAATCGATGTACGCAAACGAGGCGCAGGCCAGCGGCGAGAGATCGAGCCCGGCCAAGGAGCCAGCCACGCCGGGCAGATACGGGAACCACGTCCGGGTGCCCCGCTGGTCGGCTACCACCACGATCCGCGGCGTGACGGCCCCCTGCCTTGTTCTGGCGATGGCGGTCACGCCGCAGCGATCCAGCCATTGCTCAACCGTGGCGCCGTCCAGGTCGGCCCCGAGGTCGTTGGTGAGCAGCAGGGCCTGCACGTCGAGAGCAGCAAGCACCGCAGCGGCCATAGGCCCGTCAGCCGCGACCGACTGTTCGACGCTCATGACCTCCGCGCCGTGGTTGGGGGCCGGGAAGCGTGGCACTGTCCATAGTTCGGCTGCCGCCAGGTAGCTGAAGCAGACCACCGGGCCGGTCTGGCAAAGCACCTACCAGCCGTAGAGGGAGAAGGACTGGCCCGCAGCGATGTGCGTCAGCGCCACACGGCAGTAATCGATCAGGCGGTCAGGGAGGCTGTCCAGCGAGAACCAGGCAAGCTCAGCTCACTTCCCGGGCTCACGGTTCTCCGGCGTGCCCTCCCAGTCCTGGACGGTGAAGAAGAACGCCGCACGTTCACCACTGGAGGAGCTGTGCATGACGTGCGTGAACTGGACATCCTTTGCGGCGATGGTGATTCCCACCTCCTCGTTGGCCTCACGAACGAGGGCCTGGACAACTGACTCACCTGCTTCGAGGTGACCTGCGGGGACATGCCAGGCACCGTCCTCGAACCCGGTGTTGCGGCGACGGCCGAAAAGCACCTGACCACCGGGGCCGATCAGCAACAGGTGGACGTCGCCAGTGAGCGAGTGGCGGCGTGGGCGTGGAGTGCCGTCAGTCATGGGCCGACCTCCATGGAGCAAGACCGAATGCGACTACCTCGCACCATAGAGACAGCGGGCGGCCAGGAGTATGCGTGTGGGGTATGCAGAGCGGACCGCCTGCACTGCGCGGAGTTGGGAGGGGCTTTAGGGCCGCGGTTTCAAGGTGATATCAGCCGTGCGGCAGCTCGAACCAAGTCACCGTCCGGCCGCCGCCGCGCCGCCGCCACCCCCACCGCATGGCAAGGCGGGCAACGAGCTGAAGCCCCCGGCCGTCTTCCGCATCGATACCAGCTTGGCGCGGCTCCGGCACTTCCGGCCCGCTCAGGTCGGTGACCTCAACACGGATGACACCGGCCGCCGCCTTGACCGCAACCGTGACCACCCCGCCAGGAGCACCCGACCCGCTGTGCCGCACACTGTTGACGAAAAGCTCGTCCACCAGCAGGGCAGCCACGTCCCCGCACGGGTGACCGTGGCCCAGCACCCCGCCCACGAACGCGCGGGCAACCCGCGCCCGCTCCACCCGCCCCGCAAGCATCACGGTCTCCCGGACCACCGGCCCAGCCATCAGCGCACCCGCCTTCCCGGGCCGCCGGCGGCCCGGCGAATCAGCGCGGGCCGCCGGCGGACACACCGGGATGCACGCTCGACTCGGCGGCTAACGTCAAGCGCAGACACCCCCGGAACGGGGCCACCGGAACCCCGTCAAGCGGCTACGCAGACCGCTCCCTGGCCCTGGTGCCCGTCCGCTATGCGTCCGTGGATCCCGCAACACGGGGGTCTACAGCGCAACAAGGTGATACACCCTGAGACGAAGAAGAAATGGCCCGCTTAGCGAGAATTCGCAGGTAGCGGGCCATCTCTGCAGGTGGTGGCAGGTGTTGGGTTCGAACCAACGTAGGCTTAGCCGACGGTTTTACAGACCGCTTGCCCTGATCTGATTGCAGGCGCTTGACCTGCGGTTATTCGGCTGATTGCCCGCTTCGTGATCTTGCCTGTCCGTCATATGTCCGTGAATTCAGCGGGCCAGGCGGGTGAAATCGCGGACAGGCACGGACAGCGTCCGCACAAGCCCGCTACCAGCACGTTTACCTGATCTTGGCCCCGCTGGAGCAGTTGATTCCCGCGTCAAGGGGCATCCCGACCCGGGCCTGCGCGCGATCACCTGGGCACGCCAGCATGCCCTGACATCCTGATCGCCGACACCATGTTCGCGTTCCAGCCCGAGTGCAACGACCGCTGGGAATACCGCATCTGGGTGGAAACGGAAACGGACCGGAACTGCCCGGCCGACATGCTTCGGTCAGCTCCCCGGCAATAGGGCACTCTTTCTCTGCCGCTCCTTTCTGCGGCTCAGATACCAACCTATACCATAGGCAACGACGGCGCCCAGCCAGCCAGCGCTCATATAGTCGAGTTCGCTTTTTCGCAAGGTGACGACATAATTCTCGCCTGATGCGAACGCCAGCAGAACAAAAGCCAGTCCGATAATAGACAGGGCAATCCATGACCAGTTGCGGCTCCGAACAGACGTGATCAGCGCGATGACAGCCACAACCAGAATTATGGCGGCCACGATGATGTGGAGGAGGATAGTCGGATGCGTGAATACGAACTTCCAGTTGCTGGCAGATGACTTCCCCCCCGGGATGTTGACGTTGAAGCCAACCAGGGCAATGACTACGGCTAGCGCTATGACCAGCCCCCTTGACTGCTTCTTGAACCTTGCTATTTCCGACTTTTTCACCGTCTCGCCTGCTTTCAGCATTAGCGCACGTTCTTGCTAGTCAAAGGGAGAGGGCGCCCGGTCGCGTTCTGTGTTCAGCAAGGATTCTCGTGTTCTCGATTCCGGGGAATCCTCACCCACGCTGGTGACCTTCCGGTGCGTAGGAGCACCTTGCGGGCCGCCAGGGGCCGGTGATCAGGTATCGCAACTCTAAGTTGCGATACCTGATCATGCCACAGAGCCGTCACGAACGCAACGCGGAGTTGCAATGAAGCATGAGGCCGTTCCGGCGGGCCGCGCCGCGGTCCTCGCCGCAACGCTCAGCGAACTGACCGAGAAGGGCTACGCCGCCTTGACCGTCGACAACGTCGCCCGTCCAGCGTGGTGTTCACCGTGCTCGCCGCGCTGTCGGGGATGGAGCGCGAGTACATCCGCGACCGCACCCTGGAGGGCCACGAGTCGGCCCGCGCCCGGGGCAAGTCGATCGGAGGCGCGGCCGTCACCGATGAGGCGATGCTCGCCGCAGCGCTCCACCTGTGCGGGCAGGAGCTGAGCCTGCGCGACATCGCCACCCGGCTCGTCATCGCCAGGGCAAGAAGAAAGGCCAGCGCCCGTCGCCGGCCACCGTCATGCGCATGCCGCGCGAGCACGACGAAAAGACCGCCGCAGCGTCCGTGGTCGCCTGATCATCATCCACCGACTCGCGCCCTGCCCCCGGCTATTGCTATAGGAGCTCCTGGCCGACCCGGCAAGACAAGAAGCTACCTTGCGGCTCGCCGTACTTATAGGAGTCCCAGGCCATGCCGGGCGGCGTGCGGCTGCGGTACGGGCTCTCAGGCTTGCCAGGCGAGTTCGTATCCGTTTTCGCGGACGATGCGCTGTGCCGGGGCTGCGTCCGCGCGTTCGGCAGCCAGGCTGCCCGTGCGTTCGAGCATCCGCAGCCAGCCTGAAGTGACCAGAACCGGCTCGGCGTTCAATCCTGTTCCGATCCTGACAAAGCCCAACCAGCGGGCTGAACCTTATGCCGGGTCTGACCTGAGTGCGCCGGCGCGGGCGGCGGCGAGCGCCACCCTGGCGGCGTTGTCGGCCGTGGTTCTGTCGATCGGCTCGGCGGTGACCAGGAGCCGCAGGTAGATCGGTGCGAGAAGGGTTCTGATCAGTTCGGCGGGATCGGTGTCGGCGGGAAGCTCGCCGCGTGCGATGGCGCCGGAGACGACCGGCTCCGCTTGCCGGAAGAGGGCCTCGAAAAAGCGGCGCCTCGCGCCAGCGACCTCCGGTATCCGGCCGGCATCGGACATCGAGGCGGCGGCGATGGTCCCGCCCGCCGGGCTGGTCAGGAACGCGACGGTCATCCGTGCGAGCCTGAGAAGATCGGTGCCGATGTCGCCGGTGTCGGGGAAGGGCATTTTCGCCGTCGTGGCGCGATCGGCCACCGCGTCGGCGACCAGGCCTTCGCGGTCCTTCCAGCGCCGGTAGATCGTCGTCTTGTGAACGCCGGAGCGCCGCGCGACGTTGTCGACGGTCAGGGCCGCGTAGCCGTTCTCGGTCAGTTCGGCGAGCGTTGCGGCGAGGACTGCGGCACGGACCTTCGGGCCGCGCCCGGCCGACCGGGCGCGGCCTGCTGGAGCGGACTGCGGCGTCATTGCAACTCCAAGTTGCGTTTCTCGCTGGGCTGTGTCACTCTAACAATATCGCAACAAAAAGTTGCGATATTGCGCGGTTCACCAGATTGACTGCCAGCTGTGGGTGGCTCCCCGCGCGTCCCCGGGCTCCCGGGAACTAAGGAAGTTGGATTCATGGGTACTCCGGCCATCCGCACCGAGGGTCTGTCCAAGCGCTACGGCTCCGCCGATGCTCTGCTCGGCCTCGACCTCGAGGTCGCCCAGGGCGAGGTCGTCGGTTACCTGGGGCCTAACGGTGCCGGGAAGACCACCACCATCCGCCTGCTGCTGGGGCTGGCCCGGCCGACGTCGGGGCGGGCGGAGATCTTCGGGCTCGACTGCCAGCGTCAGGCCGTCGAGGCACACCGGCGGCTCGCTTACGTCCCCGGCGAGGCCAGCCTGTGGCCCTCGCTCACCGGGTTCGAGACAATTCATCTCCTGGGGCGGGTTCAGGGCCGGGTCGACACCGCGTACCGCGACGAGCTGATCCAGCGCTTCGATCTTGACCCGTCTAGGAAGGTGCGGGCTTACTCCAAGGGCAACAAGCAGAAGATACTGCTCATCGCCGCCTTGATGACGCGCCCTGACCTGCTCGTGCTCGATGAGCCCACCAGCGGGCTCGACCCGCTTATGGAGCAGGCGTTCCGCCACAGCGTGGCCGAGGCACGCGATGCCGGGCAGACAGTGTTCTTGTCGTCGCACATCCTGAGTGAGGTCGAGGCCCTGTGCGACCGGGTGGGCATCCTTCGCGAGGGTCGCCTGGTCGAGATAGGGACGCTGGCCGAGATGCGGCATCTGTCGGCGCTGACGGTCGAGGCCACGTTCGATGGCGTGCCCCCCGACCTGACCGGGGTGGCGGGCGTGAGACGAGCCGTGGTGGACGGCCGCCATGTCCATCTTGAGATCCAGGGGCCGATCGAGCCGCTCGTCGAGGTCCTGGCCCGCACCGGCGTGCGCCAATTGCTCAGCCGCGAGCCCTCGCTCGAGGAACTGTTCCTGGCCCAGTACGGGCCCGGTGGCACGGCACCGGTCCTGACCGGAGCCGCGCCGGCCGGCATGGCTCGGTCATGACCGGCCAGCTGCTCGAGAAGCCACCACGCGAGCTCGCCCCCGCGGGCCGCTACCCGGGATCCGTCCTCGCCCGTCAGGTGGCGCGCCGCGCCGCTCGGTCGGGCGCTCTGTGGGGCCTCATATTCGGCTTCTTCATCTTCGTCGAGACGCACGCCTACACCTCCACCTACAAGACCCAGGCGGCGCGCAACCAGCTGGCGCGCGCGTACGGGTCGAACACCGCCATGAACGCGCTCCTCGGGTCGGAGCGCGCCGTCAACACGGTGGCCGGCTTCGCCGACTGGCGCTTCGTCGGCATCTTGAGCCTTCTCGGCTCCATCTGGGGCCTGCTCACGGCCACCCGCCTCATGCGCGGCGAGGAGGAAGCCGGGCGCTACGATCTGCTCCTGGCCGGTCAGACAACACGCCGTCGCGCCGCGGGCCAGGCGCTCGCAGGCCTTGGCGCCGGGTTGCTGGCCTTGTTCGTGCTGACGGCTCTCGGGGCGATTGTCACCGGCCGGTCCCCATCGGCCGGATTCAGTCTCGGCCAGTGCCTGTACTTCTCTGTCACGCTCGTGGCGGCGGCGGCCATGTTCCTCGCCATCGGCGCACTGGCCAGCCAGCTGGCCAGCACCCGCCGGCGCGCCGCAGCCATGGCCGGGGTCGTCTTCGGCCTGGCGTATGCACTGCGCATGGTGGCTGACACGAACCAGGGCCTGCACTGGCTGGTGTGGCTGAGCCCCCTGGGCTGGGTCGAGGAAGCCAGGCCCCTGACCGACCCGAACCCGGTGGCACTGCTCCCGGTCCTCGTCTTGCTGATTGCGGTCACCGCAGCCACGCTGCACCTGGCCGGCACCCGCGACGCCGGGGCCGCCTCGCTGCCGGGACGTGAGTCATCACAACCGCATCTGGCCCTGCTCGGCGGCTCCGCGGGCCTGGCCGTGCGCCTGATGCGGCCAGCCGGACTTGGCTGGCTGTTCGCCGTCGCTGTTTTCGCTGTGCTCATCGGAACCACGGCCGAGTCGTCCGCCAAGGACGCCACCGGCTCGCAAGGGATCAGCCAGGCGATCGGACGGCTCGGCGGGCACGGCTCAATCGTGGCGGACGATCTTGGTCTGACTTTCCTGATCCTCGCGCTCCTGATCGCGCTGATCTCGGCCGGCCAGATCACCGCGATGCGGACCGAGGAGGCCGACGGTTACCTGGAGAACCTCCTTGTCCGTCCCGTGAGCCGGACCTCGTGGTTCGCCGGACGGCTGGGACTCGCCTCCCTTCTCCTCCTTACGGCTGGCCTGCTGGCCGGGATCGGGGCCTGGGCGGGTGCCGCCAGCCAGCACAGCGGGGTCCGTTTCGGGTCGCTGCTGACAGCCGGCCTGAACGTCGTCCCGCCGGGGCTTTTCCTCCTCGGCCTCGGCGCGCTGGTGCTCGGCGCGTGGCCGCGGCGGACCTCGACGGTTGTCTACGGATACCTGGCCTGGTCGTTTCTCGTCGAGTTCGCGGGCGGCGTGGTACACACCAGTCACTGGCTACTGGACACATCCGTCTTCTTCCACATGGTTCCCGCCCCTGCCACCAGTCCTGACTGGCCGGGCATGGCGGTCATCACCGGCCTCGGGATCCTAGGAGCCGTCCTCGGCGGCATCCTTCTCTCCCGTCGCGACCAGAAGAACGCCTGACCCAGCGCAGCGCCGGGCTTACCGCAGATGCTGCTGGTGATCACAGTCTCGCTGGTGACCCTGGCGGCCCTAAACGCGATCCTCAGGCCTGGGCAACCGTGCTGGACACCAGATATGCGTCGGCACTGATGCGCGTGCTCGGCGGTGGCGAACCGACCCCGCGCTGCCGCCCTCGCCACTCGGTTTTGCCACGCGGCGTGCAGCGGGATAACGGTCGATGGGCGGTGGCCAGGCTGGCACCCGTGCGGATGCCGCTGCGGCCGGGGCCTTGGTGTTCGCCGTCCTGGCCGGGTGGCGGCGAATACCGTCACCGTCCGCGACAGCAAGCGGTTCGCCGAACCGCTTGCTTTGCCCGGATTCTGTCCGCCATATGTCCGTGATCAGTGGATTAGTCGAACTCATGATCGTATACTGTGGTAGCCTGCGCCGTCGGCTCGAATTTGTAGCCGATGCCGGTTCGGTGGGATGTTCTCGCAGGTCAGCACGGCATAAACGAACGCAACACTGGTCGGTGGGGAAGGGCCGGACGGCGAGTGAGAACCGGCGCGCGCACAGTTGCCCTGCTGGAGCGAGCGGTTTGCAGACCGCTCACTCCGGCTGGCATTACCGGCGGGACAAGATTTCTAATCACGGCGCTGAGCTGCTGATACTACAGGTAGTCACTAGTGGCAGGTGTTGGGTTCGAACCAACGTAGGCTTAGCCGACGGTTTTACAGACCGCTCCCTTTGGCCACTCGGGCAACCTGCCTGGCGCCGTCTCGCTCGACGGCAAAGTGAAGGATAGCGGAAGACCCGCCCAGGGTCAGCACGCGGAGCCGCTGTTCCGGGGCGACACTCCCGGTTCCAGGCTATACACCCAGCCAGCGCACCAGGCGGCCCCCGGCCGTCTAACCTGGGACCCGTGGCATCCGAATCCTCTTTCGACATCGTATCCAAGATCAACCGGCAGGAAGTCGACAACGCCCTCAACCAGGCGGGCAAGGAGATCGGCACCCGGTTCGACTTCCGTGGCGTGGGCGCTTCCATCGCCTGGTCCGGCGATCACGCCGTGGAGATCAAGGCCAACAGCGAGGAACGCGCCAACGCGGTCCTCGACGTCTTCAAGGACAAGCTGGTCAAGCGCTCGGTCTCGCTGAAGGTCCTCGACCCTGGTGAACCGAAGCCGTCGGGCAAGGAGTACCGCCTGGCCGTATCCCTGAAGGAAGGCATCTCCCAGGATGATGCCAGGAAGATCTCCAAGATCATCAGGGACGAGGGGCCGAAGGGAGTCAGGGCCCAGGTGCAGGGTGACGAGCTGCGCGTCTCCTCCAAGAAGAAGGACGACCTTCAGCAGGTCATCAACCTGATGAAGGACAAGGACTTCGACTTCGCGCTGCAGTTCGTCAACTACCGCTGAGCCCCGCCTGCTCCAGCCCGGGCCACCTTGCATCGCTGCCGTCGGCGCTGGCCTTGATCGCGGCCGTCACCACAATGCGAGCAGGCGGTCAGGACACGATGGGAGCGCGGCGCCGGTAGCCCGAGATGTCGGTCGGACGCTGGATCGGCGTGGGCAGCGGGTGCGCCGAGCGCAATTCGCCGTCCTGGCCGGCCAGCGCGGCGGGGACCGTCGCGCCAGCGGCGAGCAGCGCCGCCAGGTCGGCGTAGTCACGTGCGCGCTCGAAGTCCCGTGAATGCTCGGCGCAGCGCCCGCCGCGGACCTTCTCGCAGTCCCAGCAGCCGACCGTTCCCACTCCGGCCACGCGATGGACCACAGCATCCTCGAGAGCCGCCAGGACGGTCTCTAGCTGAACCGGCGTCAGCGCCGCCTCGTTACGCCCGGCCCGCCGTGCGCGCCGCAGCAGCGAGGCCACCGAAGCCGCGTTGCGCTTGTCCCAGTGGACCAGCTTGCTGAGAAACTGCCGGTCCCGGGTGCTGAGGGGCGCCCCGGTTAAGGCTGCCTCCAGCTCGTCCCGCACCGTGGCCCGGCACGAGCCCGGCACCGAACGCCTGGACCCTGGCGCTACCGGCCGCGGAGCTACCGGCCGGACCGCCTGCTGCCGGGCAGTCATCGGCGTCGGCTCCGCCGCGTCCCGCCGCGCCCCGGCATCCTCACTCCCGGCTTCCTGACTGCCGCCCGCCGCGTCCCAGCCTCCTGAGTCCCGGTCTGCTGCGTCCCGGCCTGCTGGGTCCCGGCCTCCGAGTGCGGTGAAGGTGCCAGTTCCGGAGTCAGCGCGGGCGCCCCTAGATTCTGACTACCCGCAACCGGACCGCGCGCCCCCAGACTCTGGGCGCGCGGCGCCTGCCTGGGCACAGCCGTAACCAGGCTCGCCGCGCTTCCCTGAACACCTTCGCTCATACTCCGCGGCCTCCTCGTTGGGCGGGAGATCAGATTGCGGATCACGTGAGTATGACGCCTCGCTCAGCTATCGGGTTGACACTCTCAGTAACGAACTGGCTGGCCGCGCGGGCCGCCGACTGAGCAGCCGGGCCGAAAAGGCCGTCGTGGCTGGGCCCGCTGATGTCACGGATCAGGCGCCAATAGCTGTGACCGCAGGTTCCGGCACGGTCCAGAGCACACGCCGGGAGGTGCCGAATCTGCTTTATCTCGATTTCGCCGCGACCGGAACTGGCCGGCTGTTCCTGGGCCGATGGAACCCGGGACCAGTGAACCCGATGCTCGCGCAATGCGTCCTCATTAGCAGAGGTAAACGCAGTAGGGAACGGAAGCGTCCTGGAATCACGCAGAGTAACTGCTTCGACGGGCCCGCTCGGCAACCAAGCAGGTAGGACGGCCGCCGCAGCAATTCGGGGCCGTCCAGACCCAACGTGCGAGCCTCAGCCGCGAGTAAGATAGCCGATAGCCCAAACCTCAGCGCCCCGGCCATGGTCCGGCCCCGGGCGGCGCTCAAAGATGCACGCCGTCACCGCGTCACCAGTGATAGCACTGTCCGGCCTCGGCGCGTGGAGGAGGTCCTCCCACTGTGACCAAGCAGGTCCAGCAACTCGACCGCGTCATCATCAGGTTCGCCGGTGACTCCGGAGACGGCATGCAGCTAGCCGGCGACAGGTTCACCCAGGAGACGGCGACGTTCGGCAACGACCTGTCGACGCTGCCTAATTTCCCGGCCGAGATCCGCGCACCGGCCGGCACCCTCCCCGGGGTGTCGAGCTTCCAGCTGCACTTCGCCGACCATGACATCCTTACGCCAGGCGATGCGCCCGACGTGCTGGTGGCGATGAACCCGGCCGCGCTGAAGGCCAATCTCAGCGACCTGCCGCGCGGCGCCGACATCATCGCCAACACCGACGAGTTCACCAAGCGCAACCTGACCAAGGTCGGCTACGCCGAAAGCCCGCTGGAGGACGGCTCTCTCGAGGCCTACCAGCTCCATGCGCTGCGGATCACTTCGCTGACCGTCAAGGCGCTGGAAGGCTATGACATCAGCAGGAAGGACGCCGAGCGCGCGAAGAACATGTTCGCCCTCGGCCTGCTCTCCTGGCTGTACAGCCGGCCCACCAGCGGAACGATGAAGTTCCTCGAATCCAAGTTCGCCACTAAGCCCGAGATCATGCGGGCCAACGTCGCTGCCTTCCAGGCGGGCTGGAATTACGGCGAGACCACTGAGGACTTTTCCGTTCAATATGAAGTTAAGCCCGCCACCCTGCAGCCGGGCACCTACCGCAACATCACCGGCAATAGCGCGCTGGCCTACGGGCTTGTGGCGGCGTCCAGGCGCTCGGGGCTGCCGCTGTTCCTCGGCTCTTACCCGATCACCCCGGCCTCGGACATCCTGCACGAGCTGTCCAAGCTCAAGCGGTTCGGCGTCCGCACGTTCCAGGCGGAGGATGAGATCAGCGGGGTCGGCGCGGCGCTCGGCGCGTCTTTCGGCGGCGGCCTCGGCGTGACCACCACATCAGGCCCGGGCATGTGCCTCAAGGCCGAGACAATCGGCCTGGCCGCGTCGGTGGAGCTGCCGCTGATCATCTGCGATATTCAGCGAGCGGGCCCGTCCACTGGCATGCCGACCAAGACCGAGCAGGCTGACCTGCTGATGGCCTTGTACGGCCGGAACGGGGAGTCGCCGGTCGCGGTCGTCGCGCCTGCCAACCCGTCAGATTGCTTCGACATCGCCATTGAGGCGGTCCGGATCGCGGTCAAGTACCGTACGCCAGTGATCATTCTCTCCGACGGGTATCTCGCGAACGGTTCGGAGCCCTGGCGGATTCCGGCTGTGGACAGCCTGGCCAAGCTGCGGGATGACTTCAAGTTCGCTATTCCGAACGAGGGGCCTGGCGCCAATGGGTCGTCCGGCTTCATGCCGTTCCAGCGGGACCCGCAGACCCTGGCCAGGCCCTGGGCGATCCCGGGAACCCCCGGGCTGGAGCACCGGATCGGCGGGATCGAGAAGGCCGATGGCGCCGGGACGATTTCCTATGATCCCGATAACCACGACAAGATGGTTCGGCTGCGCCAGGCCAAGATCGACGGGATCGCGGCGGATATCGCGCCGCTCGAGGTGGACGACCCCGACGGTGCGCGCGTCCTGGTGCTCGGCTGGGGCTCGACGTACGGATCGATCGGCGCCGCCGTCCGCCGGGTCCGGCTGGCCGGAGGCGCTGTCGCGCAGGCGCATCTGCGCCACCTGTCGCCGTTCCCGGCCAACCTCGGCGAGGTGCTGCGCGCCTACGACAAGGTGCTCGTCCCCGAGATCAACCTCGGCCAGCTCGCGCTGCTGATCCGCGGTCGCTACCTGGTCGACGTGATCTCCTACAACCGGGTCCGCGGGCTCCCGTTCCGCGCCGCCGAACTGGCCGGCGTGATGGAGGATGTGATCGCAAATGTCTGACCCCGGAGCACCGGATAGCGTTGAGCACGCCGTCGACCAGCACAGGTTCGCCTCACTGAGCCTGGTGCCGAAGGCCGATGAGAAGCTCGCCACCCGGGATTTCAAGTCCGACCAGGAGGTTCGCTGGTGCCCGGGGTGCGGCGACTACGCGATCCTGGCCGCGTTCCAGTCTTTCCTGCCAGAGCTGGAGATCCCGCGGGAGAACCTGGTGATCATCTCCGGTATCGGCTGCTCGTCCCGGCTGCCGTACTACGTCAACAGTTACGGGATGCACTCGATCCACGGTCGCGCGCCGGCCATCGCCACCGGCCTCGCCTCATCCCGCCCCGATCTGTCGGTCTGGGTGATCACCGGTGACGGCGATGCGCTGTCGATCGGCGGGAACCACCTGATCCATGCCCTGCGCCGGAACGTCAACATCAAGATCCTGCTGTTCAACAACCGGATCTACGGGCTGACCAAGGGCCAGTACTCGCCCACCTCGGAACAGGGCAAGATCACCAAGTCCAGCCCGTTCGGCTCCCTGGACATGCCGTTCAATCCGGTATCGCTGGCCCTCGGCGCCGAGGCGAGCTTCGTCGCGCGGACCATCGACTCCGACCGCAAGCACCTGACCAGCGTGCTGCGGGCGGCCGCCGACCACCGGGGCACCGCGTTCATCGAGATCTACCAGAACTGCCCGATTTACAACGATGAGGCGTTCGCGCCGGTGACCGAGCCCGGGTCGCGCGACGAGCACGTCATCCGGCTCGAGCACGGTGCGCCGGTTCGCTTTGGTGCCGACAGCAGTCACGGGTTGCGGTTCAGCCGCCACGGCGCCCTGGAGGCGGTCGAAGTGGCCGGGGCCGATCCCGATTCGCTGGTGACGCATGACGCGCACGCCGCCGATCCCTCCTACGCGTTCGCCTTGTCGCGGCTGGATAGCTCGAACTTCGCGCACACGCCGATCGGGATATTCCGGCAGGCGCCGAGGCCTAGCTACGACGAGCTGATGTCCGCCCAGATCGAGTCCGCCCGCCAGCAGCAGGGCGACGGCGACCTGGCCGGGCTGCTCGCCGGCAGCGACACCTGGCAGGTCGGCTAGCCGCCGTGAGTGTGCGGGTCGAGCGCAGCGGACCGGTCACCACCGTCATCCTCGACCGTCCCGAGGTGCGCAATGCCGTCAACGGCCCGACCGCGGCGGCGCTGACCGAAGCCTTCGCCGACTTCGACGCCAACCCGGACGCCTCGGTGGCGGTGCTGTTCGGTGCGGGCGGAACGTTCTGTGCCGGCGCCGACCTCAAGGCGATGGGCAGCCCGGACGGCAACGTCGTCGGACCGGAGGAGCCGGCCCGATGGGCCCGACCCGCATGGAACTTTCCAAGCCCGTCATCGCGGCGATCTGCGGGCACGCCGTGGCCGGTGGGCTCGAGTTGGCGCTCTGGTGCGACCTGCGGGTCGCCGAGGAAGACGCCATCCTCGGCGTGTTCTGCCGGCGCTGGGGCGTGCCCCTCATCGACGGCGGCACGGTCCGGCTGCCCCATATCATCGGCCTCGGCCGGGCGCTGGACATGATCCTCACCGGGCGGGCTGTGACCGCCGCCGAAGCCTGCCAGATGGGCCTGGTCAACCGGGTCGTGCCGCATGGCGGCGCCCGGGCAGCGGCCGAGAAGCTGGCTCGGGAGCTGGCCGCGGCGCCCCAGGCCTGCCTGCGCAGTGACCGCCGGTCCACGCTGGAGGGGATATCCCTGCCCAGCGAGGCCGCCATGGCCAACGAGTTCCGGCACGGATCCGCGGCGCTAGCGGATCCGGCAATACGGGCGGGCGTCTCGCGGTTCCGTGGTGGCGCTGGCCGCGGCGGCTCCCCCGCCTAGCCCGGCCGGTCAGCTGCAGGCGGCGGTGGCCGATCCGGTCGATGCGCGCGATCCCGAGGATGTAGCCGGGGACGGCCGCCACCACGAAGATGGTCAACTGGATGGCGATCGTGGTCATGGTCGAAGCCGTCGGCTATTCCGGCCATCCGAACCCGCGGACCCGCGGAACACGGAAGCCAACCATGCAGTCCGGTTAACCGTCTTTACTCTTAGTGCTGGCCATGCCCAGCAAGGACAGGGGTGACTTCGTGGGAGCAGGGAGCTTCATTCCGCGAGTCGGCCTGGCGCTGGGCCTGACCGTGGCCCTGTCGCTCGGCGCGGCAGCGGGAACGGCGGCGGCAGCAGACACCGCGGCGAAGCCAGCGACCGCCGCGGGCACGATTTGCTGGTCAGGCCCGCATCCCAAGCTTGCTGCCCGGATCTCCCGGGGCGTTCTGGCTGCGCTGCACGGGCGTTCTTCGGTGGTCAGCGTGAAGGTAGACGACCCGGTCCAGCACGTGATCTGTGACTACCGCCAGGATCGGCAGTACTACTCGGCGAGCGTCGTGAAAGCGACCATCCTCGCCGCCCTGCTGCGCAAGCTCGCGGAAGAACATCGCTACCTCAGCTCGGCCCAGCAGACCCTGGCCCGGGAGATGATCACAGAGTCAAGTAACTCCGCCGCCTCAGCGTTGTGGGCCGAGGTCGGTCGTCACAGCCTGCAGCACTTCCTCAAGCTGGCCAAGATGAAGCAGACCGTGCTCGGGCCAGGCGGCTACTGGGGACTGACCCTCATCACCGCTCACGACGAGATGCTCCTGCTGAACCTGCTGACGAGCAAGAACTCCGTCCTTGACGTTGCCTCTCGCTCCTATGAGCTATCGCTGATGGCGCAAGTCATCCCGTCCCAGCGCTGGGGCGTACCCGCGGGCGCTCCCGCTGACGTCACGGTGCACGTGAAGAACGGCTGGCTTCCGTATCCGGGCCAAGACTGGCATATCAACAGCATCGGAAGCTTCTCTGGTCACCACCGCAACTACATGATCGTCGTGCTGACGGCCGGGAATCCGAGCATGACTTACGGCGTCAACACGGTTCAGGACATCGCCGAGGTGATCAACCGCGAGCTGAACGAGGGGGTGACCGCGGTCATCCCGGCATCGGCGCCCTATCCGTCCTGGGGCACGCCCGATGAGCAGATCGGCGTGCTGCCCGGCCGCTCATAGGCCCGCCAGCGGCCTCTGACCGCCCGTCCGGGACCGGCTCGCCGCCTTAGCGCGGCACTTCCTCAGGTCACTGTGACCGAGGCCGGCCACAATATTGCAGTGATCGCAGACCTGACCGAGGCGGCCGCCGGGCCGCGGGCCGCCGCGGCACCGAATTCCCGCGGTGCCGCCGACGCGATGGTAGCGGCCCGGGCCGCGTTCCCGGACTGGAAGTTCGCGCCCAACATCGGCGGTCATCCGAACGTCTACGAACTCGAAAATCGGGCGGTCGACTCGGCGGGCCATGTCCTGGCCGCCATGCACGCGCTGGCCCCCTGGGACGGTCGCACGCTCGTTGACCTGGGTTGCGGTGCCGGGTTCTGGCTGAGCCGGTACGCCGGGGGCGCCCGCACCGGCGCGGGGAGTGTGTCTGGCGCCCCAACCGTCCCCGCCACCAGCCCGCCCAGCGCCGCCACCATCAGGGCCAGCACCGCCACCGTCCCGGCCAGCACCGCCACCACCCCGGCCAGCACCGCCTCCGTCCCCGCCGACGGCGCGGCCGCGGGCCAGGTGATCGGCATCGAGCCTGACCCGGCCTTGCGGGCCGCCGCAATCGCCCGGACAGCTCAGCTGCCAGGCACACAGGTGCTGGCCGGATCTGCGGAGCGGCTGCCGCTGCCGGCCTGCTCGGTCGACGTCGTGCACGCCAGGTTCGCCTACTTCCTGGCGCCGGGCGGCGACGCCGGGCTGGCCGAGGTGCTGCGGGTGCTGCGGCCGGGCGGGAGCCTCGTCGTGGTGGACAACGACTATCGCTGGGGGCAGTTTGCCCAGCTGCTGGCCGCAGGATCAGCCAGCCCGCCAGAACATACGGCGGCAGCCATCGACACCTGGTGGCGGGAGCGCGGCGCGATCCGCCGGGAAGTCCGATCGGAGCTGCGGTTCAGCAGCCGGACTGATCTCGCGGCGGTGCTGCACATCGAGCTCCCGGCCCACGTCGCCAGGTCCTGGCTCGCCAGGAACCCGGCGGCAACGGGCCTGACCTACGGCTATGTCCTGTTCGCGGTCCACCGAGCCGACCCGCTCCAGACAGCACTCCCGTTGCGGCAATGAACGCCGATAGCCAGGTCGTTTGGCGAACTCCTGTTCCCAACCGCTGGCTGGAGCCGCCGGTTTCTCGTCGACCCGGGAAGCCAGGCCTATCCCTGCGCCTGTCGGTCAGCCTCTATCTGGCCAGCCGTTTTGAGCAGTGCGGGGAGAATTTTCGGAACGCAATGCCGCCATGCTGACCCGGCTGCCAGCCGGCACAGCGGGCCAGCCGGTACAGCGGGCCAGCCGGTACAGCCGTCCAGCCGGCACAGCGGGCCAGCCGGCACAGCGGGCCAGGCGGCACAGCCGGGCAGCCCGCTCAGCCGATCAGCTGGCTCAGGCTGATCACCTCGGCCGCGGGCGGAGCCGCGATGGGCGGAACGGCGTTCCAGTCGCTGAAGTTGAGCTCACCGGCGTCGCTCGACTTCGGTGCGATCGCCCGGAGCGGAACCGGTGTTCCGTTCGCCGCCACGTAGAGCGTAGAACCGTCTGATCCGCGCAGGATCAGCGCCTGGCGGCCGCCAATGATCGTGGTTCCCGCCTTCTGGAAGCTGGGCAGCTCGCTGGCGAGGTTTCCGATCAGACTCGGCATGGAGAGGTCGCCGGTGATCGTCTGGGCCGCGCTCGCGGGCTCGCCTACGTACTTGCCGCACGTCCTTGTGCACGCCGCGGCCGGGGCGTGCGCCAGCCTGAGAAACGCGCTGGTCACCTTGATATAGACGTACTGGCCCGCGGCGACGATGTCCAGCTTGGTACCGCCGCCCTCGATGAGCCCGGAAAAGCCGCCGGAGCGGATCAGGGAGACGTCAAGGTCGACGTCCGAGCCGTCGTTGCGCAGCTGGCCGGCCAGGTGGACGCTGGTCGCGTCGCGCATCGCCGTCTTCAGTTGAGCGACGATGGTGACGGCGCTACGGGTGTCAGCGCCAGGGGTGTCAGCGGGCTTGGCCGCCGCGCCCGTGCTCCCTCCGCATCCGGCCGCCGCGATGGCCGCCGCTGCCATCAGCCCAGGCAGACGCGTGCACGTCCAGGCACGCCGTTTCCCGCTCACAAGACAGGACGTTAGTACGTTATCGATGCGATAAGTGGACTAATGTCGCAGATGGCCGACGGGACGACACCGATCTCGGCAGGCTACGACGCTCCGGGCCAGCCAGGTCGGTCAGGCCAGCCCAGTCAAACGGGCCAGCCCAGTCAAACGGGCCAGCCGGATCAAACGGGCCAGCCGGATCAAACGGGCCAGCCGGATCAAACGGGCCAGCCGGGTCAGCTTCCGAGTTTGCTCAGATCGACCACCTGGCTGGCCGGTGGCGCGACCGGCTTCGGCACGCTGTTCCAGTGCGAAAAGGCGAGCTCGCCCCGGCGGCCGGCGGGCGAGACCGCCTCGACCGGGTAGGGCGGGCCGGTCGCTGCGACGGCTAGCGTCGAGCCGTCGGCGCCGTGCAGTACCTGTACCCGCTGCCCGTTGATGGTCTGCATGCCCGCGTTGGTGAAGGCGGGCAGGCTCCCGGTCACCGACTGCAGCATCTGGGACATGGTGAGCTGGCCGGCTAGTGCATCGCTGTTGGCCGGTGACATCGCTACATATTTGCCGCATATCACCGAGCAGACCGTGGCCGGGACGTTGAGTTCGCCGAGATAGGCGCGGGTCGCCCTGATGTAGACCTTCCCGGCTGCGTCGATGACCGTCAGTGGTATCCCGCCCTGCGTAACCGTGCCGGAGAAGCCGCCGGACCGGGTCAGGCCGACATCCAGCCCGACGGTGGCCGAACCGGTCCCGGTGAGCGTGCCGTCCAGATGCACGCTCGTGGCCGCCCGGACGGCAAGCTTCATCGCCGTGACGGCGGCAGCGGCGGAACGCGGCGAACCAGCCGGCGAGGCGCCGGGCGTGACGGAACCTGGCCCAGCGGCCGACGGCGACTGGCCGGCGGAGCCGCAGGCCGACAGCGCCACCGTCGCGGCTGCGGCTGCGGCTGCAGCGGCAAGCTTAAGACGATCCCCCATGTCAAACCCCCGGAAGTGCGCAGCGCGGTTCAGCCGGTGCGTTCCACCACGAAATCACACAGCGCCTCGAACGCCGCGCGCCCGGGCACGTCGGGCAGCGCCAGGATCTCGTTCCTGGCCAGCTGGGCCCAGCTGGCCGTCTCAGCGCGGGCGGTCTGCATCCCAGGGTGCGCGCGCAGCAGTGCCAGCGCCTCGGCATGCTCGGCCGGATCGGTCAGCTCGCCGCTGTCGAGCAGTTCGACCAGCCTGGTGTCGCCGCTGTCGGCCGAGCGCAGCGCATGCAGCATCGGCAGGGTCCGTACCCCCTCCCGCAGGTCTGTCCCCGGTGTTTTGCCGGATTGCGCCGACTCGCTCGCCACGTCGAGGATGTCGTCCGAGAGCTGGAAGGCCACCCCGAGCGCCTCGCAGGCCGCCTGATCCGATCGATGACCTGCTGCGGGGCCTCAGAGAACATCGCTCCGAACTGACCGGCGGTCGCGATCAGCGAGGCGGTCTTCTGCGTTACGACGCTCAGGTAGTGGGCCAGCGGATCCTCGCCTGGCGCCGGCCCGACCGTCTCCGCGATCTGGCCGCTGACCAGGCGGCTGAAGGTCGCGGCCTGGATCCTGATCGCGTCGGTGCCGAGATCGGCCAGGATCTGCGAGGCGCGGGCGAACAGGAAGTCGCCGGTCAGGATCGAGATGGTGTTATCCCAGCGGAAGTTCGCGCTAGGGCTCCCGCGCCGGACGGCCGCCTCATCCATCACGTCGTCGTGATAAAGGGTGGCCAGGTGGGTGAGCTCGATGGCCACCGCCGCCGGGACGATCCGCTCGTCTCTCGGGTTGCCGAACTGCGCGGCCAGCAGCACCAGGGTGGCGCGGAATCGCTTGCCGCCTGCGTCGATCAGGTACCTGGAAGTCTCGGCGAGCAGCTCGTGCTGAGCGCGCGCCGCCTCCCGCAGGCCCTCCTCGACCAGCGCCAAGCCGTCGACAACGTCGGCGGCCAGCGCTGCATCGGATAGCTCAACGGGCACGACAGTGGTCACTCAGGCTCCCTCATCGATGGCTCCCTCATCGATCTGGCCGCGCCGGCGGTAGACCGGCAGCCGACGCGGAATCGCAACGCCACTCCCACGATAGGTGCAAGGCTAGGTAACCCGGGATATTCCCGCGATGCCGCGGGCGGACACCAGTGGCATCCCGGCGGGCTGGCCCGTCCCGGTCGGCCCGTCCCGGCTGGCCCGTCCCCGGCCAGGCTGGTCCGCAGCGCCTGGTCCGTAGCGGCTGTGCTTGCTGTATCCGGGCTTGCTGCATCCGGGTTTGCCGCATCCGGGCTGGCAGCGGCCCGCCCGGATGCTCAGCGCACAAACAGCTGGCTGGCGGCATGATGCGCGAGGTTCAGCAGCGGCTCGGGCGCGATACCCAGCCACAGCGTCACCAGCACGCCCGACACCCACAGCCACGCCCGTGTACAGGCTCGGCCGGACCACGGCGGGACCGGCGGGCGACGGCTCACTGAAGAACATAAGCACGATAACCCGGACATAGGGGAAGGCCAGGATGGCACTGCTGAGGACGCCGATGATGACCAGCGGTAGCGCGCCGCCGCTGACGGCCGCCTGGAACACCGCAAACTTCCCGCTGAAGCCGCTGGTCAGGGGTATTCCGGCGAACGCGATCAGGAAGAACGCGAAGACCCCGGCCACGAGCGGCGACCGCTTGCCGAGACCGGCCCAGCTGGACAGGTGCGCTGCCTCCCCGGCCTGGTCTCGCACCAGCGTTACCACCGCGAACGCCCCGATCACCGAGGCGCCGTAAGCGGCCAGGTAGAACATGCTGCCGGACAGCCCGGCCGTGTTGGCGGCCACCACCCCGGTCAGGATGTATCCCGCCTGGGCGATGGACGAATACGCCAGCAGCCGCTTGACGTCGGTCTGGGTGATCGCGACGATCGACCCGACCAGCATGGTCAGGATCGCCACGGTCCACAACGCCGGCCGCCAGTCCCAGACGAGCTGCCCGAACGCCACGTAGAAGATGCGCAGCACGGCCCCGAACGCGGATACCAGGGTGCACGAGGCCATCAGCGCGGTCACCGGGGTGGGGGCGCCCTGGTACACGTCGGGCTTCCAGCTGTGGAACGGCACTGCGCCGATCTTGAACAGCAGGCCCAGGCCCAGCAGGGCGATCCCGGCGTACAGGAGCGTCGAGTTGCCGAGATTCGAGGCTGCCGCCGTCGCGATGGCCGACAGCCGCACCGAGCCGGCAAAGCCGTACAGCATGGCCACGCCGAACAGGAAGAACGCCGAGGAGTACGCGCCCAGCAGGAAGTACTTCATGGCCGCTTCCTGAGACAGCAGCCGGCGCCGCCTGGCCAGGCCGCAGAGCAGGTAGAGCGGCAGGGACAGCACTTCCAGCGCGACGAACATGGTGAGCAGGTCGTTGGCCGCGGGGAACAGCAGCATGCCGCCCACCGCGAACAGGGTCAGCGGGTAGACCTCGGTGTGCGTGATGCCGGCGAGCAGCCCCTCGCGTTCCTCCGGGCTGCCCGGCACGGCGGCCGCCTGGGCCACGAACGGGCTGACCTCGTGCGAGCTTTCCGCGATCAACAGCATGCTGACGAACGCCAGCACCAGGATGGTGCCCTGGATGAACAGGGTCGGCCGGTCCACCGCTACCGCGCCCACCGCCGCGATGTGCCCCGGGCTGCCGTGGCCGAAGACGGAGCTGCTGAGGCTCACCGCGATGGTCAGGATGAAGGCTCCGGCCAGGCCGCCGAGCGCCAGCGCGATGTGGATCGGCCGCCGCAGGTGCCTGGGCACGAACGCCTCGACCAGCACCCCGACGATCGCCACGCCGAAGACCAGCAGGATCGGGGACAGCTGCCCCCATTCGATCCGCGGCGCCGGGATGACGGGGGCGACGCTGGCCAGGGTCCCGGTCACGGGTTGCTCCTCGGGTAGAGCGCGTTGGCCGGGTGCGGCGGGACCGGATCAGTGGAGTGCACCTGCACCATGGTCTGATGCACCGCCGGGTTGATGATGTCGAGCACCGGCTTGGGATAGACACCCAGCGCCACGATCAGGACGATCAGCGGGCCGACCGCCCAGAGCTCGCGGGCCTTGAGGTCCGGCATGCCCTTGACCTCCTCGCGCACCGGGCCGGTCATGGTGCGCTGGTACATCCACAGGATGTAAATGGCGGCCAGGATGATGCCGACCGTGGCCAGCACCGCGGGCACGACATACCGGGTGAAGGTGCCGACCAGGACGAGGAACTCACTGACGAACGTGGACAAGCCGGGCAGTGCCAGGCCGGCCAGGCCCGCGATCAGGAACAGGCCCGCCAGCACCGGCGCGACCGACTGCACGCCGCCATAGTCGGCGATCAGCTGCGACCGGCGCCGCGCGATCATGAACCCGGCGATCAGGAACAGCGCGCCGGTGGCGAACCCGTGGTTGACCATGTAGAGGGTGGCGCCGGACTGGCCCTGGCTGGTCATCGCGAAGATGCCCAGGGTGATCAGCCCGAAGTGGGAGACCGAGGTGTAGGCGATCAGGCGCTTCAGGTCAGCCTGGCCGATCGCGACGATCGCACCGTAGAGCACTCCGATCACGGCCAGCGTGATGACCAGCGGCGTGAAGTAATGCGATGCGCCGGGGAACAGCTGCAGGCAGTAGCGGATCATGCCGAAGGTGCCGACCTTGTCCAGCACGCCGACCAGCAGGACCGCCCCGCCGGGCTGGGCGGCGGTGGCCGCGTCCGGTAGCCAGGTGTGGAACGGCCACAGTGGTGCCTTGATGGCAAAGGCCACGAAGAAGCCGAGGAACATCCACTTGCTCGCCACCGGGCTGAAGCTGGTGTGGATCAGCTGGCTGAACAGGAACGTGCCCGGATGGCCGTTATGAGCCGAGTACACATACAGCGCGATGACGGCGACCAGCATCAGCAACCCGCCGAGCAGGCTGTACAGCAGGAACTTGACCGCCGCGTACTGGCGCTGGCCGACCCCGTAGCTCCCGATCATGAAGTACATCGGGATCAGCATGGCCTCGAAGAGAACGTAGAACAGGAATACGTCGGTAGCCGCGAAGACGCCGATCATCATGGTCTCGAGGACCAGCATCAGCGCGAAGTAGGTCTTCACGCTGCGCCGCGGCGGCGGCGCCTCGGCCGGGCCCGAGCCGCCCTCGGCATCGTTCCAGGACGCGAGCACCACCACCGGCATCAAGACCGTGGTCATCAGGATGAGCACCAGCGCGATCCCGTCCACGCCGACCGCGTAATGCACGCCGAACTGGGGGATCCACTGGTAGGTCTGGTTGAACTGGAAGTCCGGGCCGTTGGGCTTGAACGCGACCGCCATCGCGATCGTGAAGCCCAGCGTGATCAGCGTAAAGACCAGAGTCAGCCGCTTGACCAGCAGGTCACGCGCGCGCCGGTCCGCCGCCCCGCCAGGCGCGGACCGGCCGGGGGTCAGGCTGACCACCACCGCGCCGACCAGCGGGATGGCGCCTGCGACGGTCAGCCAGGGGAATGTGCTCATGGATTCTCTGGGCCTCCGAGGTCTACAGCCGCACCAGCAGCAACGCGCCAACCAGCAGGACCGCGCCGACCAGCATCGACAGTGCGTAGGAGCGGACGAACCCGGTCTGCAGCTTGCGCAGCCGGCCCGAGGTACCGCCCATGGTGGCAGCGAGCGTGTTCACCAGGCCGTCCACGCCCCGGTTGTCGAAGTACACCGACAGCCTGGTCAGCCACTGGCCCGGCCGCATCAATGCGGACTCGTTGATCGCGTCGCCGTACAGGTCTTTACGCGCGGCCACCGTCGCGAACCGCCCTGCGGGGGCCACCACAGGCACCTCGCGCCGCCCGTACATCGCCCAGGCGATCGCGGCCCCGACCACCACCAGCCCGAGCGCCCCGAGCGAGACCGGCGTCCACAGGCCCTTGGACGCCGGCGGCGTGCCGACCACCGGCGCCAGGAAGTTCACCAGCCGGTTGCCGAGGATCAGGAACGCGCCGGCCCCGGCCGAGCCGATGGCGAGCACCACCATCGGCGAGGTCATGATCGGCGGCGCCTCGTGCGGGTGCACCGAATCGTCCCAGCGGCGTTCCCCCGTGAAGGTCATCAGCACGACCCTGGTCATGTAGAAGGCGGTGATGCCCGCGCCGAGCAGCGCGGCCGTGCCCAGGATCGCCCCGGAGGTGCCGCCCTTGTCGAAGGCCGCCTCGATGATCGGGTCCTTGGTGAAGAAACCGGAGAACGGCGGCACGCCAATGATCGCGAGGTAGCCGATGACGAAGGTGACGAAGGTGACCGGCATGACCGCCCACAGCGCGCCGAACCTGCGCATGTCCACCTCGTCGTTCATCTCGTGCTTCACCGAGCCGGCCCGAGGAACAGGCCGGCCTTGAAGAAGCCGTGCGCGAGGAGGTGGGCGATCGCGAACGCGTACCCGGCGGGCCCCAGGCCCGCGGCCAGCATCATGTAACCGATCTGGCTCATCGTGGATCCGGCGAGCGCCTTCTTGATGTCGTCCTTGGCGCACCCGATGATCGCGCCGAACAGCAGGGTGGCCGCGCCCACGATGGTGACCGCGAGCCGGGCGTCAGCAGACAGGTTGAAGATGGGGTTGGATCGCACGATCAGATAGACCCCGGCGGTCACCATGGTGGCCGCGTGGATGAGGGCCGACACCGGCGTCGGGCCTTCCATCGCGTCCAGCAGCCAGGATTGCAACGGCAGCTGGGCGGACTTGCCGCAGGCGCCGAGCAGGAGCAACAGCCCGAGCGCGGTCACCACGCCGTGGCTGGCCGTGCCGGTCTTCGAGAAGACACCGACGAAGGTGACCGTGCCGAAGGTGGCGAACATCAGCATGATGGCCAGCGACAGGCCGGCGTCGCCGACCCGGTTGGCGATGAAGGCCTTCTTGGCCGCCGTGGCGGCGGTCGGCTTGAACTGCCAGAAGCCGATCAGCAGGTAGGAGGCCAGGCCGACGCCTTCCCACCCCGCGTACAGGCCGAGGTAGTTGTCGGCGATGACCAGCAGCAGCATCGCGGCCACGAACAGGTTCATGTACCCGAAGAAGCGCCGCCTGCCGGGGTCGTGCGCCATATAACCGACCGCGAAGATGTGGATCAGCGACCCGACGCCGGTGATCAGCAGCACGAAGCACATCGACAGCGGGTCGAGCAGCAGCCCGATGTTCACGTGGAAGCCGGCCACCGGGATCCAGGTGAACAGGTACAGGTCCCTGCTGCGCTGGCTGGCCGGGTAGGACAGCATCGCGAAGAAGGCGATCAGGCCGTAGCAGAACGCGGCCACCGGCATCGCCACGCCGATCAGGTGCCCGAACTTGTCGGTGCGCTTCCCGCCGAGCAGGAGCACGACCGCGCCCGCCAGCGGGAATGCCAGCAGCAGCCACGCGGCGCGCTGAACGCCGGCCGCGGCCAGCGGGGCCATGGCCGGGGCCGCGTGCGCCGCGTGCGCGACCGCAACTGAGCCTGTCACGGGCTACCTCTCTGCAGTACTGGCCCGGAGGGACGGCAGGGCCCTCCGGGGGGAGCCCCTGGGCACGGCCGGCCCCAGGGCCATCCGGGTCAATATTTCAGCAGGTTCGCCTCGTCCACGGACGCGGACCTGCGGGCACGGAAGATGGTGGTCAGGATAGCCAGCCCGACGACGACCTCAGCGGCCGCCACCACCATCACGAAGAACGCTATGACCTGGCCGTCGAGGTTGCCGTGCATCCGCGCGAAGCCGACGAACGCCAGATTGACCGCGTTCAGCATCAGCTCGACGCACATGAAGACCACGATCGCGTTCCTGCGGATCAGCACGCCCACGCTGCCGATCACGAACAAGATGACGGCCAGCGCGATGTAATGAGCGGGGCTTACCATCGGGCCTCCCCACGCGGGCGGCCGGCGCCCGCCTCGGAGGGCAGCGTGGCCCCCTGGTCACCAGCCCCCTGGTCGCTAGCCCCGTGGTCACCAGCCCCGTGGTCACCGGCACCGCTGTCGGCCGGGCCGCCCGGCGCCGCCCCGCTCAGCTCGCGCTGGCCGGGGTCGGTCCTGCGGCTGATCGCCGAGCTGACCGACAACGTCGACGGCGAGCCGTCGGGCAGCAGGGCAGGCATGTCGACCGCGTTATGCCGGGCGTAGGTTCCCGGGCCGGGCAGGGGCGCGGGACTGCCGCTGGCCACCCGCCGCCTGGCCAGGTCACGCTGGGTCGGCTTCGGGGTGGTGCGCTCCCGGTGCGCCAGGACCATCGCGCCCAGCGCCGCGGTGATCAGCAGGGCGCTGGTCACTTCGAACGGGAAGACGTAGGTGGTGAAGATGAGGGTCGCTACCCCTTGCACGTTGGCGTTGCCGAACTGCGCGGTAGCCGGCGCCGCCGGGCCGATGACGGCGTGCCCGACCGTGAGGGCCAGCAGCACCAGCAGCGCGATTCCGGCCAGGCCGGCCCAGAGCCGCTGTCCCCTGATCGTCTCCACGATCGAGTCCGAGGCGGTCACCCCGACCATCATCAGCACGAACAGGAACAGCATCAGCACCGCGCCGGTGTACACGATCACCTGGACGAAGGCCAGGAACGGCGCACCGGCCAGCGCGTAGAGGACGGCCAGGCAGAGCATGACCACGGCGAGCAGCACCGCGCAGTGGACCGCGCGGCGGACCAGCACCAGGCCGAGCCCGGCCACCACGGAGATGACGGCGAGCAGCCAGAACGCGATGCCCTGCGTGGTGGCGGCCGCCCCGGCGGCCAGCACGTCGGGATGGCTCATCGCGCTGCCCCGCCCGGGCCGTCATCAGCGGGCTTGCCCGGACCCGGGCCTGAGCCCGCTGAGCCAAGCCGGTAGTAATCCTCCTCGGTGTCGCCCAGCCGCATCGGGTGCGGCGGCGCCTCCATGCCCGGCTGCAGCGGAGCCACCAGCTGCTCCTTGGTCCAGATCAGGCTCTCCCGGCTGTCATCGGCGAGCTCGTAGTCGTTGGTCATGGTCAGCGCGCGGGTGGGGCACGCCTCCACGCAGAGTCCGCACAAGATGCAGCGCAGGTAGTTGATCTGGTAGACGCGCCCGTAGCGCTCGCCGGGAGAGTAACGCTCCTCCTCGGTGTTGTCGCCGCCCTCGACGTAGATGGCGTCGGCCGGGCACGCCCAGGCGCACAGCTCACAGCCGATGCATTTCTCTAGCCCATCCGGCCAGCGGTTCAGCTGGTGGCGGCCGTGGAAGCGGGGCGCGGTCGGCTCCTTCACCTCCGGATACTCAACCGTGTCGACCTTGCGGAACATCTGCCGGAAGGTGACGCCAAAGCCCTTGATCGGGTTGAGGAAGTCAAGCACCGGTGACCTCCTTCGTCGTAGTCTCGGCCGGCTCCGCCAGCAGCGGGCCGACCCGGACGCTCACCCCAACGCCGTGGTAGTGCGGCAGGTCCATCGGCGGCACCGGGAACAGGCTCTCCGCCGCATCGGCCTCGGCCGCTTCGGCCACGTCGTCTTCGTCAGCCGCCGCAGCGCGCGAACGGGCCGTCGACGCGTTGTCCCAGCCCCAGACCAGCACCATCAGCACCACGACAATGGTGCCTGCCGCGATATAGACAGCCGGGCTGCCGCCCAGGCGGCGCCAGACCCGCACGGTGGCGATCATCAGCGTCCAGACCAGCGCGGCCGGGATCAGGACCTTCCAGCCCAGCGCCATCAGCTGGTCGTAGCGGATCCTGGGCAGCGTGCCCCGCAGCCAGATGAAGCAGAACATCAAGATCCCGACCTTGGCGAGGAACCACAGGACCGGCCACCAGCCGGTGTTGGCGTCCGGCCAGACGGAGATCGGCCACGGCGCCCGCCAGCCGCCGAGGAACAGCGTGGTCGCCAGGGCGGACACGGTGAGCATGTTGATGTACTCGGCCAGGTAGAACAGCGCGAACTTGAGCGAGGAGTACTCGGTGTGGAAGCCGGCGACCAGCTCGCCCTCGCCCTCGGGCAGGTCGAACGGGAGCCTGTTGGTCTCGCCGACCATCGTGATCAGGTAGATCAAGAACGAGGGCAGCAGCAGGATCGCGAACCAGGACGGGTAGTGCAGGATCACGCCCGCGAAGTGAAACTCGCCGCCGTTCGCCTGCGCCGCCACGATCTGCGAGGTGGACAGCGAGCCCGCATACAGGAAGACCGGGACGAACGACAGCCCCATCGCGATCTCGTAGCTGATCACCTGGGCCGATGACCGCAGGCCGCCCAGCAGCGAGTACGGCGACGCCGACGCCCACCCGGCCAGCACGATCCCGTACACCGCCATCGAGCTCATGGCCAGCACCAGCAGCACCGCCACCGGAAGGTCAGTCAGCTGCAGCGGCGTCTTGTGGTGGAAGATCGACACGATCGGGCCGACCGGGATGATCGAGAAGCTGATGAAGGCGGGGATCAACGCGATCGCGGGCGCGATCACGAACAAGGCCTTGTCGACGCCGCGGGGGATGATGTCTTCCTTGAGCGGCAGTTTCAGGCCGTCCATCAGCGACTGCAGCAGGCCGAACTTCCCGGCCCGGTTGGGCCCGGGGCGCTGCTGCATCCGCCCGATCACCCGGCGCTCCGCCCAGATCATGAACAGTGTGGCCAGCATCAGGAACGCGAAGATCACGACGACCTTGAGCAGGATCATCCACCAGGGGCCGTAGCCGAAGCTGGCCAGCGTGGGGTAGGCGGTACCTGCGCTGTGCGCCTGCGCCGCGACTGCCAGGGCAGTCATTCCGCGCTCCTCACCGTCACTAGGGTGCCGTGGCCAGCGCCGAGGCCGCTGCGGACCGCGCAGCCGGCGGAGTTGGCGGGCAGCCAGACGACCCGGTCCAGCATCTCGGCGATCTGCAGCGGGACGGTGATCTCGCCCCGGTCAGTGGCCACGGTGACCTTATCGCCTTCGGCGACTCCGGCCTCCGCCGCGGTCGCCGCGGACATCTTCGCGACGCTGGCCCGCGCCGTACCGGCCAGGTTCGGCTCACCGTCCTGCATCCGGCCCGCGTCGAGAAGATTATGCCAGGTGGCCAGCAGCGCCTGACCGGGACCCGGATGCGGGCGGCCCAGCTGGTCAATGTGACCGGCGTGGGCGGGGACCCGCACCGGCCCGGACCCGGTGCCCGACGTTGCGCTAGCGGTAGCGCCAGCCGCTGCGCCTGGCGTGGTCAGCGTGACCAGTTCACGGAGCGCGGCGGCGGTGTCGGGCAGTCCCAGGTGCACGTCCATCTCATCGGCGATCGAGGCGAGGACCTCCAGGTCGGACTGGGCAGCCGGGACCGCGAGCGCCGGGCCGAAGCTACCTGGCCTGCCCTCCCAGTTCACGAAGGTGCCGGCCTTCTCGGCCACCGCCGCGACCGGGAAGACGACGTCGGCGCGGTCGGTGACCGCGCTGACCCGCAGCTCCAGGCTGACGATGAACGGCGCGGCCTCCAGCGCCCGCAGCGCGGCCTCAGGATCGGGCAGGTCAGCCGGGTCCACGCCGGCCACCACCAGGGCGCCGAGGTCACCCGCGGCCGCCGCGGCCAGGATCTGCGCGGCGCCGCGGCCAGGCTCACCGGGCAGCGATGCCACCCCCCAGGTCCTGGCCACCTCGGCCCGGGCGGCGGCGTCGGTGACCGCCCGGCCGCCCGGCAGCAGGGTCGGCAGCGCACCCGCCTCGATCGCGCCGCGCTCGCCGGCCCGGCGCGGGATCCAGGCCAGCTCGGCCCCGGTCTGGCTGGCCAGCCTGACCGCGGCGGCCAGCGCGCCTGGCACCTCGGCCAGCCGCTCGCCCGCCAGGATGACCGCACCTGGCTGGCTCAGCGCGCGGGCCGCGGCGCGGCCGGTCTCGTCCAGGTCGATGCCGTCGGCGAGGCTGCCGAGCGCGGCCGCCTCCCCGCCCGGCACGACCGGCAGCAGCACGCCGGACATCCGCTCCAGCCCGGGGCTGGCCAGCGCGGCCAGCGAGTACACCGCGAGCCCGGCCCGGGCGGCCTTGCGCAACCGCAGGAACACGATCGGCGACTCATCCTGCGGCTCGAACCCGGCCAGCAGCACCGCGGGAGCCCGCTGCAGGCTGGTGTAGCTGACGGCGGACCTGCGGCCGGCCACGTTGTCGGCCAGGAACTGGGTCTCCTCGGCCGAGTGCGGCCTGGCCCGCATGTCGATGTCATTGCTGCCCAGCGCGAGCCGGGCGAACTTGGCGTAAGCGTAGGCGTCCTCGGCGGTGAGGCGGCCGCCGGTGAGCACGCCCGCGCGGCCCCGGGCGGCCAGCAGCCCGGCCGCCGCCACGCCCACCGCCTCGGGCCAGGAGGCGGGTACCAGCATCCCGGCCTCGTCCCGGACCAGCGGGACGGCCAGCCGGTCCGGCTGGGTCGTGTAGGTGAACGCCCAGCGCCCCTTGTCGCAGTTCCATTCCTCGTTGACCTGCGGGTCGTTGCCGGCCAGCCGCCGGGTGACCGCGCCGCGCCGGTGGTCGGTCCGCTGCCGGCAGCCCGAAGCGCAGTGCTCGCACACGCTCGGCGTCGAGACCAGGTCGAACGGCCGGGCCCGGAACCGGTAGGACGTCCCGGTCAGCGCGCCGACCGGGCAGATCTGCACGGTGTTGCCGGAGAAATACGAATCGAACGGCACGCCCTGCGCCACCGCGATCTGCTCCTGCGGGCCGCGCTCGAACAGCTCGATCAGCGGGTCGCCGGCGATCTGCTCGGCGAACCTGGTGCACCGGGCGCACTGCACGCAGCGTTCCCGGTCCAGCAGCACCTGCGCGGACAGCGGGACCGGCTTGGCGAACGTCCGCTTGTGGCCGGTGAACCTGGTCTCGCCCTGGCCGGTGGACATCGCCTGGTTCTGCAGCGGGCACTCCCCGCCCTTGTCGCACACCGGGCAGTCCAGCGGATGGTTGACCAGCAGCATCTCCATCACGCCGCGCTGCGCCTTCTCGGCGACCTTGGAGGTCAGCTGGGTGTGCACGACCATCCCGTCGGTGCAGGTGGTGGTGCACGACGCGGGCGGCTTGGGCTGGCCCTCGATCTGGACCAGGCACTGCCGGCAGGCGCCGATCGGCGCGAGCAGCGGATGGTCGCAGAACCGCGGTATCTGGATGCCGAGCAGCTCGGCAGCCCGGATCACCAGCGTGCCCTTCGGCACGGTGATCTCGAAGCCGTCGATGGTCACGCTCACGCCGTCAGGCGGCCTGGCCACTGCCGCGCCGGAATTGCCGGGAGTCTGGACGGTCATCGGCGCATCACTCTCCGGCTCCGGCGAACAGCGTGGCAGCCGCGGGATCGAACGGGCAGCCGCCGTGCTTGCGGTGCTCGAGGTACTCGTCCCTGAAGTACTTGATCGACGAGACGACCGGGCTGATGGCACCGTCACCGAACGGGCAGAACGCGCGGCCCAGGATGTTGTCGCAGATGTCCAGCAGCTTGTCCAGGTCGTCGTCGCTGCCCAGGCCCCGCTCCAGGTCGGCGAGGACCTGCACCATCCAGAAAGTGCCCTCCCGGCATGGCGTGCACTTGCCGCACGACTCGTGCTCATAGAACTCGGTCCAGCGCAAGGTGGCGCGGATGATGCAGGTGGTCTCGTCGAAGATCTGCAGCGCCCGGGTGCCGAGCATGGACCCGGCCGCGCCGACCGCCTCGAAGTCGAGCGGCACGTCCAGGTGTTCGTCGGTGAAGATCGGGGTGGACGATCCGCCGGGAGTCCAGAACTTCAGCCGGTGCCCGGCCCGGACGCCGCCGGACAGCTCGAGCAGCTCGCGCAGGGTGACCCCGAGCGGCGCCTCATACTGGCCCGGGGTGGTCACGTGCCCGGTCAGCGAGAAAATGCCGAACCCCTTGGACTTCTCCGTCCCGAGCGCGGCGAACTCGGCGGCGCCATGCTGCACGATGAACGGCACGCTGGCGATCGACTCGACGTTGTTGACCACGGTCGGGCAGGCGTACAGGCCGGCGATCGCCGGGAACGGCGGCTTCAGCCTGGGCTGGCCGCGGAAGCCCTCCAGCGAGTCAAGCAGCGCGGTTTCCTCGCCGCATTCGTAGGCGCCCGCGCCGGCGTGCACCACGATGTCCAGGTCGAAGCCGGAGCCCAGGATGTTGCGGCCCAGGTAGCCCGCCTCGTAGGCCTCGGCGACCGCGTAGTGCAGCCGGCGGATCACGTGCAGCACCTCACCGCGCACGTAGATGAACGCGTGCTGGGACCGGATCGCGTACGCCGCGATGATCGCGCCCTCGAGCAGCGCGTGCGGCGTGGCCAGCATGGTCGGGATGTCCTTGCAGGTGCCCGGCTCCGACTCGTCGGCGTTGACCACCAGGTAGTGCGGCTTGCCGTCGCCCTGCGGGATGAAGCCCCACTTGGTGCCGGTCGGGAAGCCCGCGCCGCCGCGGCCGCGCAGCCCCGATTCCTTCACCATCTTGATGATCTCGTCCGGGTCGGTGGCCAGCGCCTTCGACAGCGCCTGGTAGCCCCCGTGGCGCCGGTAGCCCGCCAGCGTGAACGAGTCAGCCTCGTCCCAGTAGGCGGTGATCACCGGGGTGAGAATGGTGCTAGTGCTAGCCCGGGGGTCGACCCCCGGACCCCCAGACCGGAGGGCTTCGCCCCCCGGAGCCCCCGTGCCGTCTGCTCGGGCCAGCTGGCCGGCCGTCGCATCCGGCATATCGGCGGTCATCGCGTGCCTCCCGTGCTCGTCTTCGCGTCATCGTCGGGCGTCCAGCCTTGCTCGCGGGCGATGCGCAGGCCGGCCAGGGTGCCGTGGCCGGCGGTGTCGCCGCCGGCCGCCTGGCCATCAGGGAAGCCCGCCAGGATCCGGGACGCCTGCCGCCACGTGCACAGCCGCGGCGCGCCGCGGGACGGCGCGACGCTGGCGCCCGAGCGCAGCCCGTCCACCAGCTCCCGGGCCGACTGCGGGGTCATATCGTCGAAGAACTCCCAGTTGACCATCACCACCGGGGCGTAGTCACAGGCGGCGTTGCACTCCACGTGCTCGACCGAGACCTTGCCGTCCGGCGTCGGCTCGTCGACCCCGACGCCCAGGTGCTCGATGAGGTCGGCCAGGATGACGTCGCCGCCCATGACCGCGCACAGCGTATTGGTGCAGACTCCGACGTGGTACTCGCCGACCGGCTGCCGCTTGTACATGGTGTAGAACGAGACCACCGCGGTGACCTCCGCCTCGGACAGGCCGAGCTGCTCGGCGCAGTAGGCGATACCGTCCTGCGACACGAACCCTTCCTCGGCCTGGACCAGGTGCAGCAGCGGCAGCAGCGCGGACCTGGACCTCGGGTACCTGCCGATGATCTCGGCAGCGTCCGCGGCCAGCTTGGCGCGGTCGATCACCTGTCTACTCCTCCCATCACCGGGTCAATGCTGGCCACGGCCACGATCACGTCAGCGACCATCCCGCCCTCAGCCATTGCCGAGAGGGCTTGCAGGTTGGTGAACGAGGGGTCGCGGTAGTGCACCCGGAACGGCCTGGTGCCGCCGTCGCTGACCGCGTGGCAGCCGAGCTCGCCGCGGGGTGATTCGACCGCCTGGTAGACCTGGCCCGCCGGCACCCGGAAGCCCTCGGTCACCAGCTTAAAGTGATGGATGAGGGCCTCCATGGACTGCCCCATGATGTGGGCGATGTGGTCGGGTGAGTTGCCCAGGCCATCAGGACCGAGAGCTAGCTGGGCGGGCCAGCCGATCTTAGCGTCCCTGATCATCACCGGGTCGTCGGCGGGCCTGCTGCCCGCGAGCCGGTCCACGCACTGCTCGATGATCCGCAGCGACTGGTCCATCTCGTCCATCCGGATCAGGTACCGCCCGTAGGCGTCGCAGCTGGTCTGCACGGGCACGTCGAACTCGTAGGTCTCGTAGCCGCAGTACGGCTGGCTCTTGCGCAGGTCCCAGGGCAGGCCGGTGGAGCGCAGGATCGGCCCGGTGACACCCAGAGCCATGCAGCCCGCCAGGTCTAGGTAGGCGATGTTCCTGGTCCTGGCCAGGTAGATCGGGTTGACGTCCAGGAGCCTGTGCAGCTCGGACAGCAGGCCCGGCATCACCGCCAGGAACTCGCGCACCTTCTCCAGCGCCCCGGACGGCAGATCCTGCGACACCCCGCCGGGCCGGATGAAGGCGTGGTTCATCCGCAGCCCGGTGATCAGCTCGAACAGGTCGAGCACCTTCTCCCGTTCGCGCATGCCGTACAGAAACACGGTGGTCGCGCCGAGTTCCAGGCCGAAGGTGCCGATGGCCGTCAGATGGGAGGAAATCCGGTTGAGTTCCATCATCAGCACCCTGATGATCGACGCCCGCTCGGGAACCGCATCCTCGATCCCCAGCAGCCGCTCGGTCGCCAGGCAGAACGCGGTCTCGTTGAACAACGGCGCTAGGTAGTCCATCCGGGTGCAGAACGTCACGCCCTGCGTCCAGGTCCGGAACTCCATGTTCTTCTCGATGCCGGTGTGCAGGTAACCGACGACCGGCCGGAGCTCGGTCACCGTCTCGGCGTCCAGCGTCAGGATCAGCCTGAGCACCCCGTGGGTGGACGGATGCTGCGGGCCCATGTTGACGACCAGCCGCTCCTGGCCCGGGCGGTCGCCCTCCTCGGCGGCCGCGACGACCTCATCCCAGTCCTCGCCGCCGACGGTATAGACGCGGCCCTCGGCCTCATAGTCCGGCTGGCCGGTCATTCGTAAGCCCTCCGCTCGTCGGGCGGCGGAATCGTGGCGCCGCGGTACTCGACCGGGATGCCGCCGAGCGGGTAGTCCTTCCGCTGCGGGTGGCCCTTCCAGTCATCGGGCATCTCGATTCTGGTCAGCGCCGGGTGCCCGTCGAAGATGATGCCGAAGAAGTCCCAGGTTTCCCGCTCGTGCCAGTCGCAGGTCGGGTAGACCCTGAGCACGCTGGGGATGTGCGGGTCGGCGTCGGGCGCGGACACCTCGAGGCGCAGCCGCCGGTTGTGGGTGACCGACACCAGGTGGTACACGGCGTGCAGCTCGCGGCCGATGTCCGCCGGGTAGTGCACCCCGGAGACTCCGGTGCACAGCTCGAAGGCGAGCGCCGGGTCATCCCGCAGCCGACCCGCGACCGTGGGCAGATGCTCACGGCGGACATGGAAGGTCAGCTCGCCGCGGTCGGCGACGACCCGTTCGATCGCGTCGCCGAAATTCAGCCCGGACAGCTCGAGTGCGGTCCCGAGCGCGTCCGCCACGTCGTCAAAGTAGGAGCCGTACGGCCGCGGCGACGACAGCGGCGGCGGCCGCCTGACCTGCAGGCCGCCGTAGCCGGAGGTGTCGCCGGTGGTCTCGGTGCCGAACATGCCGGTCCGGGCCACGCGCTCGGCCAGCCGGTCGCGGCCGGCCAGCGCCGCGGGGTCGGCCAGCGCCGCGGGGTCGGCCTGGCCGTCGGGCCCGGGCTGACCGCCCGGGCCGGGGCCGCCGGGCTGGGTCACGGCTGCGCCTCCCGCCGCTGGGCGGGCAGCGGCTCGGCCGCCTCGTCCACGGGCTGCTGGGCGAGCAGCGGCCCGTCGCCCGCCGGGCGGGGCTGGCTGACCGCCGGCCGGGGCGAGGCCCCGGCCACGCCGCCCGGAGCGTGCCCGGGCAGCAGCGGCAGCCGCCGCAGCCTGGCCTCCTCCAGCTCGGTGATCTGGCGGTCCCGGTTGGCCCCGAGCTTCATGTTCTGGATCTTGTCGTGCAGCTTGACGATCGCGTCCAGTAGCATCTCCGGCCGCGGCGGGCAGCCGGGCAGGTAGATGTCGACCGGGACGATGTGATCCACGCCCTGCACGATCGCGTAATTGTTGAACATGCCGCCGCTGGACGCGCAGACCCCCATGGAGATCACCCACTTGGGCTCCGCCATCTGGTCGTAGATCTGCCGGAGCACCGGCGCCATCTTCTGGCTGACCCGCCCGGCCACGATCATCAGGTCGGCCTGGCGCGGCGTGTTCGAGGCCCGCTCCATGCCGAACCTGGCCAGGTCGTGCCGGGGACCGCCGGTGGCCATCAGCTCTATCGCGCAGCAGGCCAGCCCGAACGTGGCTGGCCAGACTGAGCTCTTACGCGCGTACCCGGCCACCTTCTCGACCGTGGTCAGCAGGATCCCGCTCGGTAGCTTCTCTTCCAAACCCATGGGCTAATCCCATTCCAGACCGCCGCGCCGCCAGACGTAGGCGTACGCGACCAGGACCGTAGCGATGAACGTGACCATCTCGATGAGCCCGAACGCACCGAGCCGGTCAAAGGCGACCGCCCACGGGTACAGGAAGATGATCTCGATGTCGAACACGATGAACAGCATCGCCGTGAGGTAGTACTTCACCGGGAAGCGCAGGCCGCTGGGCTGGACGGTGGGCTCGATGCCGCACTCGTAAGCCTCCAGCTTGGCCCGGTTCCACCGCTTCGGGCCGGCCATTGATCCCATGACCAGCGAGAAGATGGCGAAGACAGCGGCCAGTGCGCCAAGCACGATGATCGGCACATACAGGCTCATCGGTCATCACCTCCTATCGGTCTGCCGGCCGCCGCGCCGCGCGGCCGCGTTGTCTGCGACGGGCTATGCCGCCGGCGTCATCTTAGACAGTGCGTTAAGCATGCGATCCGTTGCGTCGCCGCCGCGGGTCTCGGTCAGGTTGCCCAGCAGCTTCATGGTGAAGCGCATCACCGCCGGGCGCTTGACGCCGTGCCTGGTCGCGAACTTCATGAACGACGGCTGGCCGATCAGCTTCACGAAGGTGCGGCCCAGGGTGTAATAGCCACCGTAGGCATCTTTCAGCGCTCTCGGGTAGGTCTGCAGCACCATTTCGGCGCTGGCCGCGGTCGGCCGGGCCAGCGCCTGCACGATGACCCGCGCCGCTATCTCGCCCGATTCGAGCGCGTAGGCAATGCCCTCGCCGTTGAACGGGTTGACCATGCCGCCGGCGTCGCCGACCAGCAGCAGGCCGTTGGTGTAATGCGGGGTCCGGTTGAACCCCATGGGCAGCGCGGCGCCGCGAATCGGCTCGGTCCGGTTCTCCTCGGCGTAGCCCCACTCGGCCGGCATCGCGCCCAGCCAGCGCTTGAGCAGGTCCTTGTAGTCGATGTTGCCGAATGCCGAGCTGGTGTTCAGCAGGCCGAGCCCGACGTTCGACGTCCCGTCGCCCATCCCGAAGATCCAGCCGTAACCGGGCAGCAGCGAGCTGCCGTCCCACAAGTCCAGCCAGGCTTCCAGGTAATCGTCGTCGTGGCGGGGGCTGGTGTAGTAAGTCCGCACCGCGACGCCGAGTGGCCGGTCGTCCCGCTTGCGCAGGCCCATGGATACGGACAGCCGCGACGAATTCCCATCAGCCGCTACGACCAGACGGGCCCGGAACTGGAGTTCCGCAGCCTTACCCGACGCGGCGGCCCGCCCGGCACCTTCCGCGGTGCCGGCCAGCACGGTACGGCCAGCCACGGGTCCGGCCGGAGCCGTCCGCGCGGTGACCCCCACGATCCGCCCGGTCCGGTCGTCGAGAATCGGTCCGGTGACGTTGGTGCCCTCCAGCAGCCTGGCGCCCGCCTTCTGCGCGTGCCTGGCCAGGATCTCGTCGAAGTCCAGCCGGTTGCGGACCAAGCCGAACCCCGGATAGCTGGAGATGTCCGGCCACGGCAACTCGATCCGGCCGCCGCCGCCGATGATCCGCAGGCCCTTGTTCCGCAGCCAGCCACCGTCCTCAGGGATCGGCACGCCCATTCCGGTCAGCGCCTTGACCGCCCGCGGGGTCAGGCCGTCGCCGCAGACCTTCTCCCTGGGGAAGTGGGTCTTCTCCAGCACCAGCACGTCCAGGCCCGCCGTGGCGAGGTAGAACGCGACCGCTGACCCAGCAGGCCCGGCACCGACGACGATCACGTCGGCGGTGTCACCGCCACGCGAGGATAGCCGGGCAGCACCGCGGCCGCGCCCAGCGCGCGTTGATGTGCTGTCCGTGCTCGCTGCGCTGGGGACGATGCCCGGTGTGCCGGAAGGGGGAGCTTGCTCGGTCACGAAGGCGTCCTGACTATCTTGTGAACCACTTCACAAGTACTTTCGCGGTTCAGTCTAAACCGTCCCACGGCCTGGCCATCCGCCGCCCCTCAGGCTATCCGGGCGGCCTGGGATCGCCCGCCGCGACGCGGCTGCGGGCCCGGGCCTGGCGCCGCCCGACGTGGATGGCGACCACCCCCATCGAGAGGTTACGCCAGCGCACCGATGACCATCCGGCGGCGGCGATCCGCCGCGCCAGTTCCGGCTGAGCTGGCCAGTCCTTGATCGATTCGGTCAGGTAGTCATAGGCCTCGGCGTTGCCGGACACCTGGCGGGCGATGCGCGGCAGCACGGTGGTCAGGTATCCCTCGTACAGATCGTTGCGCCGGCCGGGCAGCTTGCCGAACTCGCAGATCACCAGCCGCCCGCCCGGCTTGGTCACCCGCAGCATCTCGGCCAGGCCGGCGTCGGGGTCGGCCAGGTTCCGCAGGCCGAACGAGATCGTGACGGCGTCGAAAGAAGAATCGCGGAACGGAAGATCCAGCGCATCGCCCGCCACGAAGCCGGCTCCCGGGCCGGCTTCGGGCCCCCACCTGGAGCATGCCGAGCGAGAAGTCACAGGCGACGCAGCGCGCCCCGGCCGTGGTGAAGGTCCGCGACGAAGTGCCGGTGCCCGCGGCCAGGTCGAGGACCGTCTCGCCGTCCCTGGCCCCGACCGTCCTGGCCACCACCCGGCGCCAGAGCCGGTCCTGCCCGATCGACAGCACGTCATTGAGCAGGTCATAGCGATCCGCGACCAGGTCGAACATGGCCGCGACCTCACCAGGCCGTTTATCCAGCCGAGCACGCGTCATCCGCCCAGCCTCGCACACCGCCGGCCCGCCCCAGCCTGGCCCGCCCCAGCCCGCGCCCCCAGCCCGCGCCGCCCCAGTCCGGGCCGCCCAGTCCGAGCCGCCCCAGCCCCGCCCACCGCAGGTCAGCCCGAGCAGCCCACCGCGCCCCGGCGACTGAACACCCCGGCGACTGAACACCCCGGCGAATCGCGGCGATGGCACACCACTGTCGTTACTCAATCGCGGCGATGGCGTACCGCTGTTGCTGTTTCAGCAGCTACGGCACTTTGCATCGATTGCCTTGAGCTTGCGGGCGATGGGGCCGACCGGGAATGCGCCCGATATCAGCGGTTATGGGTGAAGGTGAGTCAGCTCGGGCGGGGAGCAGGTGGGTGCAGGTGGGATGGGGTGCAGGTGGGGTGGGGGTGCAGGTGGGCCGCGGGCCGGACCGGCTATCCGGCGGCCGGATCCGGGTGCTGGAACCAGACAATTCCGTCGGCGTCCGGAACGCAACGATCAAGTGGCGGCAGCCCGCCGGATCCGGCCAGGATGTCCTCCTCGAGGTAGACGCTGGCGTATTCGTGGTCACAAGGGTTTCCCAGCTCGTCGTAGAGCCGCCAGCGCCGGGCGAACCGGATTCCGGGTCGATCCGGTGCCTGGAACGTGGCTACGACCTCGCGGTCGGGAAACGCCCCGCGCAGTTCGACCGAGTCGAAGGACACTCCCTCGATAAACGGTCCAGCTTCCTCGAGGAACGGTCCAGCTTCCTCGAGGAACGGCCCAGCCTCCTCGAGGAACGGCTCATCCTCGGCGCGCTGACCCTGCCCCGTCGAATCATCAGGCTGACCGGCTGGCCCGGCTGGCAATGCCAGGTCGTCGCGCAGCCGATCCTGCGATCCGCCCAGGAACCACCGGCGGAACAGGTCAAGCTGATCTTGCTCGAACCGCTCCGGGTCGAAGTCATCGGGCAGCTGCGGCCTGGGCATCCACGGGCGGATGTCCAGCGTCAGGGCCAGTTCCCTGACGCGGGTCCGGCCGGGTGCGGCCACGGTGAGGGTGCTGGCTCCTGGATTGCCCAGCCAGACCTCACCGTCGCGGACCCGCACCGCTGGACGGGGGTACCGGCTGAGGCCAGGCGCCTCAACCGTCCGGTGTTCGCCGCCGTCGATCGACACGAAGCGCACCACCGGAGCGCGTGGAGGCGGCGCGAAGCCCAGGTCCCCGGCGCCGTAGGGCGACCCGATGTCGAGCACGAACCGGTCGACGACGGCCACCGGCCACTGCAGCCCGAGATCAAGCGGGGCCGCGCCGGCCCTCGTCGGGCAGTAGCTCGCGAGCGCTGGGCGCCGGGTCCGCATCGGTCTCCTGATCGAACCCCAGCAGCCATACTCGCCCGGCAGCCTCGCAGACCGTCCCGCCGCTGGCCGGCAGCAGCCGGCCACCCGCAGCGTCCCGGCCGCATCGATCACGATGGCGGTGCCTGGATAGCGGTAGGAAACATGCGAACCGTCGCCGTGGATGTGCTTGATAACCGGGTCGCTCGGCAGCCTGGCCACCCCGGCCAGCCGGTCTCCTGCGGCGGCCAGGATCGGCTGATCGAGATCGGCCGCAACACGGCGGGCCGCCCCAGCGGAAATCCGCCAGATCGGGGTCGGCGGCTCCACTGATTGGGCGTCGCCTTCGGCATCCAGCCAGTCGGCTGCAGTCAGCCAGTCCTGCGCCCGGTCATCCTGATCATCGCCACCCGCCGCCCGCTCACGGTCCGCCGCCCGCTCACCGTCCGCCGCCCGATCACGGTCCGCCGCCGGCTCGCCGTCCGCCGCCTGCTCAGCCGCCGCCAGGCGGTACTCGGCGGGCCGGCCACGGAATTGGATCCCCCGGGTGAGTTCCTGACTCCGAGCGATCTCCGCGTCGTCCGGCTCCTCCCAGATGACGGCACGCTGACGCTCCGCAGCGGCCGCCGCAGGCCCGCCGCCCTGGTCGTCGTGCCAGTCTGGACGTGCGATAGCCCAGATCACGTCGCGGCCGGCCAGCAGGGTGCCCGCTTCCGTATCGAGCGGGATGAGCGTGGCCTGGCCGGAATGCCGGTCGATATCGACGATTCCGCCCGCCGCCGGCGATGCGATCAGAATCGAGCTTCCGGCAATGAGGAGGTCGAGCGCGGTCGGCCGGTTTCGCAGGTCCTTCCGCAAGGGCCAGCTGAATACCCTGATCACCGTGCCCGAGGCGCTGTCAAATTCAACGGCGATGGGCAGGGCATCGTCAGCGACCAGCACCGACCCGTTCCTGGCATCGAAACAGCCGAGCTGAATCGGCCGCTCGGAAACGCTCGCCATGATCGGTATCATCGCATCGGCGGCGTGCTCCGGTGTACCTGATATTCCGGTGCGCCAGGGCGACCGGGACAGGTTCGCGCTGGCTGGATCCGGCCCTTCGCCGGTGCTCCGGGCGATCGTGGCGGGCCTGGCTCAGCCAGGCAGCTGTCCTGCGGAGACTAGCTCGTCGACGGTGGTCAGGGTTCGTAGGATGAGCCACCCGACCAGCCACCCGCCGACGACGTCCTCCGGCCAGTGCCGCCCCAGATAGAGCCGGGAACCGCCCTGGGCGAGCACCAGGGCCGTGACGATCGACCAGATGGCCCGCCGCTCCGCGGGGCTGCTCCAGCGCTCGGCCAGCAGGTGCGCGAGCAGCCCGAACGTGATCACGGTGCGAGCCGCGCCGCCCGACGGGAAATCTCCCGGCGGGCCGACCGAGAATTCCGCCGGCGGCTTGGTCCCCTTGACCAGCCGCTTGAGTGCCTTCTGGAGACCTATTTCGGCCACGAAACCACCGGCCAGCAGGGGCAGCGGCGTCCACTGACGGCGTTCGTATGCGATGATCCCGCCCATCAGGAGCGAGAACGAGCCGATGACAGAGTAGTCACCGAGAGTCGTGACGCCCTGCTCCAGGCGCCGGGAGACGGCCGCGGACCGGTGCTCGCGGCAGTACTCGTACAGCCGACGGGACGGTCGAGTCACCGCGTCACTTTGCAGCAGCTTTCCGAGAGCCCAGGACGTCGCCAGCGTGGCCGTACCGCCGAGGACGAGCGCGCGCGCAACGCTGCCTGGTCCCGCTCTTCTCGCTACACCAGCTCTCCGCACCAGCCAACGATATCGGCAGCACGCAGCAGCTTTCCCGGTATGCCTGGAATGCGGGCGGTGGCTACGCTGATCGGCGTGGCCGGCGGCGCGGGGCTGCCCGGCCGCCTGGAGGATGGTGGTCGTGCGAACCCGCCAGCGGCTGGCCGCGTACGCGCTCATCTTTGACGAAGCCGGCCGGGTACTGCTGAGCCGGGAACCTGACCCCAGGGGGCGGCTCGGCCGGTGGCTGCTGCCCGGCGGCGGCGTCGAGCATGGTGAGCATCCCGAGCAGGCCGTCATCAGGGAGGTCAAGGAGGAGACCGGCCTCGGCGTCCGGGTCGGTGCGCTCTGGGATGTGGTCAGCGACGTGGCCAGGGTGGGCCGACGGCGCCGGGTGCTGCATACGGTTCGGCTGATCTACCGGGCACAGATCGTGCCAGGCCGTCCCCGGTAGCCCGCACCAGCTCGGGGTCTATGCGCGCTGGTGCTCTGCGCAGGAGTGGCAGAGTCTGCCGTTGGAGCCGTTCGCGGCCAGGACGCTGGGTGCCCGAGCCAGGTTAGCGACCGCGATAAGGCGGCCGGCGCAGCGGCGGATCACAGCAGGTCCGGCCGGCGCCAGGGCTCGCCCAGCACGTGCTGGGCCAGGAAGGCCAGCACGGTCTGATACCAGGCGATCACGTTTCCGGGCGTGAGCACCCAGTGGTTCTCGTCGGGGAAGTAGAGGAACTTGGCGTCCTTGGCCCTGGCTTGCAAGTCCCACCACAGCCGCAGCGCCTCGCCGACCGGCACCCGGTAATCCCGGTCGCCGTGGATGATCAGCATGGGCGTGCCGATCTCACCGACGTGCAGGTGGGGTGAGTCCGCCAGGTAGCGGTCCGGCCTGGCGGCTGGGTCACCAAAGATCCGGCGCCACGCGGTAGGCAGGTCAGTGGTCCCGAACATCTGGTCCAGCGCCCACAGGCTGGCGTGCGAGACGATCGCATGGAACCTGTCGGTATGACCCGCGATCCAGTTCGCCATGTAGCCGCCGTAGGAGCCGCCCATCATCGCCGTGCGCGCCTCGTCGATGTCCGGCCGGGCCACCGCCGCCTCGGTGATCGCCATCAGGTCCCGGTAGGGCTGCCCGCCCCACTGGCCGTGTCCGCGCGCGATGAAGCCGTGACCGTATCCGGTCGATAGGGCCGGGTCCGGCAGCAGCACCGCGTAGCCCTGCGCGGCCATCAGCCACGGATTCCATCGCCAGGACCAGGTGTTCCAGCTGGAAAGCGGGCCGCCGTGCGCCCACAGCAGCAGCGGCGCCTTGGCCTGCGCCGAGGCGTTCTCCGGCAGCACCAGCCAGGCCCTGACCGTGGCCCCGTCGGCTGCGCAGGTTTCGATCTCGGTAAGCCGGCCGGGCAGCTCCAGCGGAACGCCGGGGCTGGCCAGCCGCTCCGGCGGCTGGCCGGCGGTCGCGGTGTCCAGCCGCACCGGCGCCGGCGGCTCGTTCACCGCCGCGCGGATCGCGTACAGGTACCGGCCGTCGGGCGCCGGGCACAGGCTGTCGTAGGCGCCGTCGTCTGCGGTCAGCCTGGCGATCTGGCCGGTCGCCAGGTCGGCGCGGAACACCGGGCGCCTGCCGCGGTCGTCGGCGGTGAAGTAGACGGCAGCCGAATCCGGTGCCCAGGCCACCGTGGCCGGCCGGCGGTCGAGTCCGTCGAGCAGCTCACGCGGTTCGCTCGCGCCGTCCAGCGCCGCCACCACCAGGGTGACGTCGCCGGGCCGGTCATAGCGGTCGTGGCCGTCCCTGATGCAGGCGACCAGGCAGCCGTCGGGTGAGATGTGCGGCGCGCTGAAGTCGTAGCCGGGCTCGGACAGCAGCACCCGCCGCTGGGCCGTGGCCAGCTCGATAACCGCGATCTCGTCCGTCCGCTCGCCGCGTTCGTCCCAGCGCGACCAGCCGGTCACCGCCACGGACCCGTCCGGGGCCACGTCGAAGGATTGCTCGTCAAGCGCGCGGCCAGGATCGGGCGTAAGCTCCCGGAGCTCGGCCGGGGCGGCTTCCCCGGTGCCTGGACTGATCTGCGCCGCGAACAGCCGGGGCTGGTCGGGGCCGAGGTCGTGGTCCCAGTACCGGACCGGTCCCGACTCATGCAGGATCGCGGTGACGCCGGCCTGTTCGCGCGCCGCGCGGCGCGCCGCATCCTGCTGATCCCCGGCCGCGCCGGGCAGCACAGACACCGTCAGGGCCACTGAGGCGCTGGCCGCGGACGCGGCCGCGCGGCTGATCCCGCCGGCCGGCGCAGCGACCCGGTGCGGCTCGCCGCCACGGGCCGGCAGCAGCCACAGCGCGGCCAGGTCGGCATCCGCATCGTCATCTGACTGGCCGCGAGATCCGCGGGACGGCACCTCAGCTGATGGCAGGCCGGGGTCATCCTGCGGCTCGCGGTCGCCCTCCCCCGGTGCGCCGGGGCGGCGGCCGGCCTGCGCGGGCGAACCGGGGCCAGCGCGGCCGGCGGCTCGCGTGGCCTGCGGGGGGCCCGCCTGGTCCGGGCGCGCCGAGAGGAACAGCAGTGAGCCGTCAGGCAGAAACTCCGGGCTGGTCTCGCCTTCCGCTGAGCGGGTCAGCCTGGCCGGCCCCGCGGCCCCGGGGCTCGGGTCGATCCGCCAGATACTGCTGATGAATTTCTTCCCGTCCCGGCTGCGAGCCTGCACGGCGGCCGCCAGCCAGCGGCCGTCAGGCGACAGCCGCAGCTCGGTGAGCCGCGGGATCGCCACATAATCGCGGACATCATCGAAGCTGGTCACGGCTCCTGCCTCGGCAGGGCAGGTGCATCCGGCGCCTTCGCCGCGGTGACGACCAGCGCCATCCCGAGCCAGCGCAACGGGCTTCGCTCAGCCAGGTCCGTGACCGGCCGCAGCCGCCTGCCCAGGCCGGAGCGGTCGAACGGCGGCATGATGTAATCCACCGAGCTGGTCCGCAGTCCCGCGGCGGCCAGCCTGCGGCGCAGCTCCGTGGCGGTGAACGTGCGCGCGTCCGCGAGCCTGCGGTGCAGCGGGACGATCCAGGTCAGGAACGGCGCCCTGGCCGGCGGGTACCTTTTGCCGCGGTAGATGAACCCGTGGGTCTCGAACGGAAACCACCGGTTCGGAGTGGTGAACGCGAACCGGCCGCCGGGCTTGAGGACCCGGTGAATCTCCTCGAGCGCCTGGTCGAGTTCCGTTACGTGCTCCAGCACCTCGATGGCGGTGACCATGTCGAACGTGTCATCGGGGTAATCGAGCTTGGCCGCGGACATCTCGCCGATGGTGATCTGCCCGGCCGCTGGGGTGCCGTCGATGCGCTCGCGGAACAGCGCCAGCGGGCCGTCCTGAACGTCGATCGCGTCCACCGAGCTGAATCCGCCCGCCAGCCGGACGGTATATGCCCCGTCGCCGCAGCCGATGTCAAGCAGCCGGTCGCCGCGCAGGTCAACCCGGCGGGCCAGCGCGTCAAGCCGCTTGGTTAGGCCTCGCTCGCCGAATGCGCTCGACTTGTTGCCCAGGCCGAGGGGATTATGCATGTGACACCTCACGCAGGAAGCGGGCGCCGGGGCCTGCCGGAGTTGGACGCCTGGGCGGGCAGCCGGGGCAGCGCCCCCTGGCCCCGCCCGGCTCAGATCCCGCGGCCCCGGCGGTTCGCCAGGCGCACGATTGAGGTGGCCGGGACGATGCCCGAGGCTACGGCGAGCGCCAGGTAGGCCCGGCGTTCGAGCGGGTTGCCGCGCAGCGCGCGCCAGCTGGCCCGGCAGGCGGCCGGGCGGTGTGCCAGGGCGGCCTGGGCGAAGGCGATCTGGCCCTCGATCCGGGCCATCCCGTGCGGATCGGCTTGCAGCTCAGGATGCTTGCCGAGCAGGTAGGACAGCGCGTCGGCGATCGCCTCCCAGCGCTCAGCGAAGAACGACTGCTCGTGCCAGTACACGTCGACGAGCGGCTGCTGCACCGAGACGATCGGCATCCGCCTGCGCCGCGCGCAGCAGCCAGTCGTAATCCTCGCCGTAGCTGCCCGGGATCTGCTCGTCCACCAGGCCCATTTCGGCCAGCGCGGCCCGCCGCATGACGAAGGTGGACGGGTGCAGCGCGGTGACGCGTTCGCGGACAAGCTGCTGCAGCCCGACCTGAGCCGGGCGGCACCCGGACGACGACCCGGTCGCGTGGTGGATGCGCACGCCGCTGGCGACGAACTCGGCCGCGGACCGCTCCAGCTGTTCGACCTGCAGCCGGAGCTTGTCGGCTGTCCAGGTCATCGTCGTCATCGCAGAACGCGACAAGCGCGCCGTCGCTGCCAGCGATGCCGGTGTTACGGGCGCCCGCCAGCCCCGGGGTGCGGGTCGTTGGTCAGGACCCGCAGCCCGCCGGCCCGTGGGCACGTCGACGGGCAGGTCGGCCGGCTTGCTCTGGTCGAAGACGACCACGCATTCCAGGTCGCCCGGATAGGACTGGTGCAGCATGCTGCGGACGGCCCTGGCCAGCAGGCCGGGCGGTCGCGGGTCGCCACGATCGCGCGTCACCGACGGCCACGGCGCGGCCCGGCGCAGGCCGCGAGGCGGCGTCCAGGATTCGCTCACCGGGCTGCCGCCGGCCCGGTCGGTGGCGCTGGTCACCGAACCGGCTGCTTGCTCGCGGGCCATGGCAGCGAGCGCCCCAGCAGCTCCTCGAGGCCGCGGTTATGGTCAGCGAGGGCGTCCTGGAGGCGCTCGCGGGTCTCCGGCCGGATATCGGGAGCCGGCTGGTAGTTGTGCCTGGTCCGGCTCCGGAGCTTGCCCGGCGCGAGGCCGAGGAATCGCCAGATCTCGTTGACGTGGCGTTCGGGGTCGGCGTAGAAGTCCTCGCTCGCCGCGATGTGGAACTGCTCGCGGGGGAACAGCGCGAACCAGCGCGGCAGCATGTCCAGGTACCGGCTCTGGGCCAGGTAGGAAAGGTGCTCGTGCGCGGCGCTGCGGTAACCGGGCTCGGCCACGATCCGCTCGGCTTCGCCGCGCAGCCGCTCTTCCTCGGCGTCCAGCGCCGCCTCGAAGCTCAGCGTCTCGCGGCCGTGGTAGGTCGCGCTCCTTGAAGTGCGAGTAGGCGCGATCCACCGGGTCGCGCAGGAAGACGATGATCCGCACGTCGGGGAAATCGCGGGCCAGCCGCTCGGCGGCGAGCGGATGGAACAGGTAGTAGGGGCTCGCCTCGCCGGCGATGGCCGGCTGCGATGCCAGGCCGCGCGAGGTGAGCGGCCGCCCGACCTGCGAGCGGGAAGTGCGAGCGGTACCAGCGCAGCCCGCGGGCGTAGTTCGAGTCGTAGTAGTGGACGCCCTTGATGTGCTGGCGGCCGGGGAAGAGCGGCTGGATGGACGGATGCTCGAGCAGGTAGTTGTACAGCGAGGTGGTGCCGCCGCGCTTCGCGCCGATGATGACGAAGTCGGGTCCGCGCCGCAGCGCGGAGGTGGCCTGCTCCGTACCGCCGCAGCACGCTGCTTGGCGGCCTCGCGGGCGGCCCGGTTCACGCGGTCCCCTGGCTTGCTGGGTCATCATGCTCCTCCTCGACTCGATCCCGCTTGGTCATGTCTGATTGTCGTCGTTCGCTAGGCCGCCTGCTGGCCGGCCTGGCTCGTCGCGGCGGGGACGGCCCGTGCCGCAAGGCCGCGGCCATCCCGGTGAGCTGCAGCGGCGCCCGGGCGCAGGTACAGAGACCGCCGCGAAAGCGGCCAGCCCGGCGGCCAGCGCCACGGCCAGCCCGGGCAGCGTCTGGCCCAGCACGGCGCGGGCCGCGATGCCGGTGACGCCGAAGCAGCCCACGGTCACGGCCGCGACCGCAGCCCGTATCCGGGGCCGAAGGGCGCCAGCCCGAGCACCCAGCGCAACTCGATCATGGCGGTCACGTTGTCCACGACGATGCTCGCGCCCCATGCGATCGCCGCGCCCAGGATGCCGATGCGCGGCAGCAGCACCAGGTTCAGGCCGATATTGACGATGAGCGCGGCCCCGGCGTTGATGGCGCTCCAGGAGCTCTTCCCGCCCATCAGCAGGACGACCGTCACGTTGCCGGTCCCCAAGTTGACGAGCATGGCGAGGGAGAGCACGGCGAGCGCCGCGGCGCCTGCCGTGTAGCGGGGCCCGAAGATGCCGAGTACGACGGCCGGGAAGATGGCGAAGACCAGGTACAGCGGCCAGGACGCCAGCATCAGCCAGCGGGTCGCGGTCTGGAACAGGCGCCGCGGCGCGATCGTATTCGCGGCGGGCCAGCAGCGCACTGAGCTGGGGGCCGATCGCGAGCCGGTTTCCCTCCAGCGCGAACGTGCCGACCATGCGCGAGCTTGCTGACCGCGGCGTAGACACCTGCCGCGTAGCGCGACACGATCGCGCCGACCAGCAGGATGTCCAGCCAGAGGATGACGACCTGGAAGGTGCCCTGCAAGCCGCGCGGCGCGGTGAACCTCCAGAACTCCGCGCCCAGGGCGGCGGGCCGGGCGTGGCGCCCCGCGGTGCCGTCCGCGGTCGCGGCGCAGATAACGACTGGCGGGTGCCCGAGCAGGTACAGGTTTGTCCAGGATCGCGGGCAGCTCCAGGGTGGCGGCCAGCTCAGGGGTAACGGGAAACTGCGCCCTGGCGGGCCGCGCTGGTGCCGCGGCCCGCCGCTCCGGGGCCGGGACCGGCCCCTCGCGGGCCGGCCGGGCGGCCTCAGTGACCCGGGCAGGCTGGGCATTCCGCTGGCCGGCTGCCTGGTGGCGCCGGTCGGGCGCCTGGTGGCGCTGGCCGGATGCCGCGCGCTGCTGGTCAGGCGCCGCACGCCGCTGGGTGGCCTCATGCTTGCGCGCGGCGGCCCGGCGGGCATGCTCTGCCCTGGCCCGGCGCCGCGCGCTGGCCCGGGAACCTGGCCTGACCGGGACCTCGGCCCTGATGATCGCGGTGAAGATGAGCCAGGCGGCCACCAGCCCGACGACGATCGGCAGTCCCCAGGCGATCAGCGCCCCGCGCAAGCCCCATCCCGGCGATGACGGCCGCGCAGGACGAGAACGACCCGCACGAGCGGCTTGCCCAGGCCCTCGATCGCCAGGTACGGCCACATCCGCCCGAACCCGCGCGCACCGTCGACGATGCAGGACGAGAGCGCTCCGAGCGCCACCAGCGGTGCGATGATCCGAACGTCGACCGTGCCCTCGCCAGGAGGCAGGCCACGCAGGAAGATCCGGGCCAGCTCGGGCGCTGCCACCCACATGGCGGCCCCGGCTACGGTGCCGATGATCAGGACCGGCACCAGCGCGATCACGACGATCCTGCGCACGTCGGCTCATGCCGCCGATGGCGCGCGCCCGCGATATCCACCGGGTAAGGCCGGTGTCGGCGCCGAGCTCAAAGGTATTCGACAAGATCGTGAACAGCGCGATCAGCTCGAAGAACGCGCCCGCACCGCTGGGCTGCAGCCAGCGGCTGACCAGGACCGTCAGCCCGAAGGCCAGCATGGCACCGGCTCACCATCGCGGCCAGGTTGATCAGCGATCCGCGCGCTACAACCGCAGCCCTCCGTCGAAACAGCCGGCGGCGTGCCCCGGCTGCCGCGCATCACGGGTCGGCCGGGAGCACGCGGATGAACCCGGCATCACCATGGCCGCGCATTTCCGCGAATGCTCCGGCAGGTCGCAAGGCCCGTGGTCCGGAACCGGCCGGCCGGCCGCCAGCAGCGGCGGTAGGCGAGCGCGGCGACGACCATCATCACCTGAAGCTCGACCGGCAGATAGCCGTAGACGGCGATCTGCGTCATGGCAATGACCACGACGGCATGCAGCCACAAGCCGCCCATGCCGCGCGCCCGGCGCGTCTGCCAGAACACGGCGATAAAGAAGCCCAGGAAGAACACGGTGGCCGGGTAGCCGTTGGAGTACAGCACCATCCACAGCTGCCCCTGGGTTCCGATGGCCGGAGTGCCCGCCAGTACCGCGCCGCTGACCGGCTGCGGCTCCCCGTGCCCGAACCACGGAGACTGCATTGGCGCCGGCAATGGCCTGCTGGTACAGGCTGGTGCGGGTGGCATTGCTGTGGCCGTGACTGCCCGAGAGGCCGGACGACAGGAGATGGCCGAGCGGCGTCAGTGCCACGATGGCCACCAGCAGCGCGGTCAGGGCCAGCAGCGACACCAGCGCCCCGACGCGGCCGCGCCCGGCCATCCGCACGGCCACGTAGATGATGCCCACGCCGAGGCTCAGGAACATGCCGCGGTTCAGCGAAAAGGCCATCGGCACCAGGGAGGCGACCAGCACCGCGATGATCAGCCTGCGCCGAAGTCCCCGTCCGGCGGCCGCGGCCGCGGCGAAGGCGACCGGGGTCAGCACCGCGATGTTGCCGCCCCAGTAGTTCGTATAGGTAAATGGCGCCGAGGGCCGCGGCACCGGGTAACCGAGGAATCCCTGGACGTTGGCGAAGACCGGCTGAACGAGTTCCTGCACGAACGGCTGGCTGCGCAGCCCGTGCGGCAGCAGATCCATGAAGGGCGGCGTGAAGGTGTAGGAGCGCAGCAGGATGCCGGCGTAGCCGCCGGCCACGACCACCATCCAGAAGACGGTGAGGATCCGCAGCACCTTGGTATCGAGCCGGCTGGACCGCGGCATGTTGTAGACGTACAGGAACAGGACGCCCGCGGCGGCGTAGAGCGCCAGGCGGTAGCTGAAGGTAATGATCTTCGTGCTGCTTTGCAGCTGCAGCCCGGAAAGCAGCACCCAGCTGGTGAAGGCGAGCCAGAAGACAAAGGCGACCGGGGCGCGGGACTGCCGCCGCCAGATCAGCGCGCCCAGCATCGGGACCGCGACGGCGGGCCAGATGAACGCGCTCACGCCGAACAGCCACCAGAGGGGAAACGCGACGAACAGCACGACCAGCGGCCAGGTGACGGGAAGGCGCGGACGGCGCTCGCCTAGTCCCGCATAGCCAGGACGTCCCGGATCAAGCCCCGCTCCCAGACGGCCCCGCTGTCGCAGGCCGCCACCGAGCAGGGTGCTCACAACTGTCGCTTCGCAAGGTTGCCGGTGGCCCTGGGCGCCTGCTCCCCGGGAACGGCCGGCATCGGGCGGGTCGCCGGCGGGGCCGGGCGGCGTACCGGCTGCGGTGCGGCGGCCGGGCGTTCGGCGGTCGCCACCGACAGGCTCGCGGTCGGCTGCGGTGCCGAAGACCGGTGCCGGTGACGGCCCGACCGGCCCTTGCTGATAAAGACTCCGCCGATGGGCACCGCACCGACCTGGTCCAGCCGACGGCGCAGATCCGCTATGGTCCGGCCCCTGCTGCGCGCCTCCCTGGCCAGCACGATCACGCCGTCGACATGAGATGCCAGCGCGTAGACATCGGCAGCGACGGTCGCGGGCGGGGAGTCCAGCACTACGAACTCATACGCCTCGCGCTGGCTTTGCAGCAGGCTGAGCATGGCACTGGAGTCGAGGATCGATAGCGCGTGCGCCATCTGCGGCCCGCTCGGCAGCACCGCGAGCCGCTTGCTGATCGGGCCGGGCAGGATCGCCCCGGCCGCCTGCTTGGGTTGCCGGGTGAGGACCTCAGGATCGCCGCCGCCCACGAGCAGGTCACTCAGCCCGGTGTTGTTGGGCAGGTCGAATATCTGCGGCAACGAAGATCCGCGCATGTCGGCCGCCACCAGCAGGACGCGCCGGCCGGACTCGGCGAGCGCTACGCCAAGCTCCGCCGCGATCCGGCCGGACGACACGCTGGTGTCGACGCCGACCACCAGGATGGTCCGCAGGTTGCGCCGCGCCGCCACCGCCACCAGGGTGGCCCGCAGCCCCCGGACGGCCTCGGCGGCCCGGCTGTCGGGCCGCGCCGCGGTCGCGATGGCCGGGGCCCGGCGCTGCGCATCGTCGCGGCCGTCATCCGAGGCGTCCTGGCCGCTTTCGGCGGGCGGCAGCACCGCGAGAGTGGGCGCGCCCAGGTTGCGTTCCAGTTGGGTGGCGTCCTGCACCCGGTCGTCGAAGGCATCTCGCACGAAGGCCAGCACCAGCCCGATCAGCAGGCCGAGCAGCGCGCCGATGACCAGGATGACCGAGCGGCCGATTCCCGAGGGCGAGCTGGGCCGCGCGGCGCCGATGACGCTGCCGCCGGTGACGTTGTAGGTGTTAAGAGAGGTGAGCTGGCCGCTTGCCGTGCTCGCCTGGCCGGTCAGCTCGTTAAGCCTGATCTCCAGGCTCTGGTGCGCGCCCGATGCCTGGCTCAGCTCCAAGGTCAGGTGGTCGATCTGCTTCTGCAGCGACGCGACTTCCCCGGTGAGGACGGACCGCAGGCTCGCGACCTGTCCGGCCAGCTCCCCGTGCCGGTAGGCGAGGTAGGCCAGGGCGAACGCGTCCGCGCCCGCCTGCGCAGCCTTCGGGCTCGCCGCCTGCCAGGTGATCTGCAGGACGTTCGAGGTAGTCACCGAGGTGGCAGGCACCGATACGGCCAGCCGCTTGGACGCTGCCGCCTGGAGCGTTGCCGCCGGAACTCCCAGGAGCCTGGCGGCGTGCTGGATAACCGGCGGTGACTGGGCCACGGCCTGCTCGGTGCTCATGTTGACCTGCAGGTTGACCTGTGTCGAGGTGTTGAGCGGGCCCTGGGTGACACCCGTGACAACCACCTGCGAGGTCGCCGAGTAGACCGGGCCGGCGGAGACCGCATAGCCAGCGCCGAGCACTGCGCCGAGCACGGTGAGCGTCAGCACGAGCAACCAGCGGCGGCGAATGATCAGCCAGTACTCGCGTAGGTCGATCGAGCGGGGCTCGGCCGCATAGTCGTCGTAGTCCTGCGGTTGTCGTGTGGCCATGGTGGGGGTCCTCCGTCAAGCCACGCAGCGGGGCAGCTCTGCGTTAGATCGATGGTTGAGCACGGAAATACGGGTCATTCGCGAAGGCACGGAACGCCGCGAGGGCCGAGGGCGATGACGTCACTCTCCAGTCGAAGTTCTTGCCGAAATCCGGATGATCAGAGTTGAAGTACACCACAGCGCGAATGCCCGGGAAATATGTCCTGAGCTGGTAATCAGCCTGCCTGAACCAGGCGGCCTTGGCTCCAGGCGCGCCCTCGACGGTGCCGTACTCGCCCACCAGCATCGGCTTGCCCGCGGACAGGCCCCAGGTATAGAAGGACGAGAAAATCTGCGCGAAAGATCGCCACGTCGTGGCCGGGAGCTCCGGCGCCCAGTTATAACCGTCCGCACCGGTCCAGTCTACGTATGAGTTGCCGGGATAATACCTTTGCGCAACTCCTGTCGCGAACGTCGCTCCGCTCGGGCACCAGATCCACCGGACGTTGGTCGCGCCGACGCTCGAAAAGATGTCATGCATATGACGCCAGGCGGCCACGAAGCTCGCGGGCGAGATGGTCTGCGCGCGGTGCGAGCCGAGGTCCATCTCGGCGAACCAGCGCAGCATCACCGGACCGTGCAGCGACTTCAGCTGCCGCGCCACCGCGCGGAGCTGGGCATCGTAGCTGCCATCGGTGATCAGGTCACTGCGCGCGCCGGCCCACGAGATCATCGGGATGCTGCCGTGCCGCAGGTCCCAGCGGGCCACGGCCATCGGCATCGGAGCCCCCCACGACACGTAGAGCTGATCGATCGCGAGCGTGCGGCCGATCGTGTGCTCGAAGGAGGCCACGGCTGACTGCTCGGCGTCGGGGCCGGACCAGTCGGAGGGCTGGACCCACGCCCCGAACAGCGCGCCATGCGCCGGGGCCAGCGTGCTAGCCGGGAAGACCGGCACCGGCGCGGGCCGCCCGGTATCCAGCCCGGTGGCGGTACCCTGGCCGCCCGGATGACGGGCCACCAGTGCCACCGCCGCGACCAGCGCCACCGCGACCAGGGCGGCCGCCACCATGGCCGCGCGCCGGCCCGGGCCGCGCGGCCGCCGGCGGCCCTGAGCTTGCAGTGTTGGCGTCAGGTCACCCATGCGTACATTGCCGGTCCGGCCAGCCCACTGCCGGCCGCGTGCCCATGGTGGCGCTCGCCGCGGCCCCGGCGATCCCGGCCAGCTCCTTGATCAGCTGTCCAGCCGGGCTCGCCGAAGATCGCTGAGCCGCTCGAGCGCTCACCATCGGCACATTCACTTCCTGGAAAATCGCTAGTTAACGGGTGTAGTCAGAACTGTCGGAGGATCCTATCCGAGCTGCTGGTTCAGCGCAGCCGCATAGTGCGTCGCGATCTGAGCCGCCGACAGGGCGGTCGGGTAGACGGCGACGTCGGCGATGGTGCCGTTGAAGTAGTAGCTGTTCGGCTCCGTCGTGCCCTGGCTGTTGCTGCCCCAAGGGTCGAGGTTCCAGCCATTGAGGTTGTCGCCGCCGACCCGCCAGTAACCGCTGAAGCCCTGCGCCGAGCTGCTCGTCGTGGTACCGGTGAGCTGGCCATCGACGTACAGCGCCATGTTGTTCGAGCCGGCTGACGAGTCGTAGGTAGCAACCAGGTAGTGCCATTGGCCATCGTTGTAGACGTTGGGCGTCTCGATGGTGTAGGTCCCGCTGTTGTAGACGCCGAACACGAGCTGGCCGTCGTTCATCATGTAGATGTGCCGGTCGTAGTTGGAACTCGCGCCGGTCTGGGCGTTACCGAACCCGATGAGCTTGCCACCGGTGTTGGTGGTCGTCTTGAACCAGCCCTCGATCGTGAACTTCTGCGGGCCTACGACCTGGTTCTGCGACGACACCAGGCCTGAGTTACCGTCGAACGAGGTAGCCGTCTGGCCGGTGAACGGGCCGGGCACGCCCTGGGTGGTGCCGGACTCGTAGGTGCCGTTGAATCCGTTGGGCGACGCGTCGTTGGCCGTGGTGCCCGACGTCTCGCTGAGCGGCCAGAGGAAGGACGGGTTGTCCGCCAGGGCGGCCTGCTGATAGGTGACCGTCGGGCTCGTCGAGGCGACGGTGACCGACGCGGAGGCCGGCGACTTCGCCGTGGTGTGCGGGCCGTCGCTGGCGGTGTAGGTGTAGGTGTGGCTGGAGCCGGGGGTCAGTCCGGTGTCCTGGTAATGCAGCACGGGCAGGGCCCACGGCCAGGACGTGGCGGTCAGCGTCGCGATCGGCTTGGTGCCGCTGTCCCGGTAGATCGCGTAGCTGAGCGTGCCGACGTCGCGGCTGCTCACCGCCGGGAAGCTCACCGAGTCCACGCCCGTCGAGGTGCTGGTGACCGTGGGGGCGACCGATGGGCGCGTCGGGTACTGCGGGTCGACGCCCGCGGGGAAGATCGCGAAGCCCTGCTGGCCGCCACCGTTGATCAGCGTGAAGTCACCGCCGAGGAACAGCGAGCTGCCGTCGGTGGCCATCACCCGGGGGCCGAGGCCGCCGCTCGGGCTGCTGGTGTCCGGAGTGAAGTGCCCGATCGAGCCGTCCGTGAGCGACTGGTCGAGCAGGTGGTGCGAGACCCAGCCGCTGCCGCTGTTCACCTGCGGGAAGCCGCCGGGCGCGTACGCGCAGTCGTGCGCGTGGGAGCCCTTGAACAGCCAGCCTTGATGAGGACGAGCGCCTGGGTGGCGCCGAGGCAGTCGTTCTGCCAGACCAGCGAGCCGGTGCTGACGTTCACGGCGAAGTCACCATCGAAGCAGCCACCGCCGGTGCCCTCCGCCGCGATGTAGGCGATGCCGTCAGGCGCTGCGGACGTGGCGGCGCTGATGATCACGTCCTTGACCGACGAGGAGCACCCGCTGTAGTTCGGGACGATGGTCGCGGTGAAGTCCGGGTCGCTCGCGCCGGTGGTCGCGAAGGTCGACCCGATCGCGTTCTGCGTGACGCCGTTGAACTCGGTGAAGTAGCCGCCGACGATGACGTGCGAGCCATCGGGCGAGACCGCGACCGAGGTCACCGAGTCGTTCAGGACCGGGTCCCATGGCTCGATGGTGCCGGTCCCCGACGCGGTCACCGCGCCCGCGTAGGTGCGCGCCACGCCGTCGACCTCGTTGAAGTTACCGCCGAGGTAGATCTCCGACCCGTCGGGCGACGGCGCGATCGTCAGCACCGTCCCGAACGCAGTCGGCGCCCAGCTGGTCAGCGCGCCGGTGGTCAGGTTGAAGGCCGCCAGGTTATCCCGGTACACCCCGTTGACGTGATTGAAGTTGCCGCCGACGTACAGGGTGTTGCCCGGACACCGCCAGCGCCGTCACCTCGGCCGCCGAGGTGCCGGTGATCGTCGGGTTGAAGGACGTGTTCAGGGCGCCGGTGCTGGAGCTGAACGCCGCGAGGAAGGTCCGCGGGACCTCGCCGGTGCCCAGCGGGTCGCCCGGCGGGCGGACCGAGGTGAACTGGCCGCCGGCGTACACCACGCCGCCCGAGTAGGCCAGCGCCCACACTGTGTTGTTCGTCTGCCAGCTCGCCAGCGGGGTCGAACTCACGCCCGCATCCGAGCTGCCCGCCGTGACCAGCGGCGCCGCCAGCTTCGCCGACGTCGTCGCCTTGACCTTGGCCACGTCCTGCCGCTTGGCCTTGACGGCGTGCTGCCGCTTGAGCGGGAGCGGCTTGATCGCCGCCGCATGAGCGGTCGCGGTCGATGCCGACGCCTGCAGCGCCGGCATCGTGGTCACCGTGGCGGCGGCAAGCGCAACCGCGGTGGCTCCAAACAGAACCCTTATCTTCATTCTTGCTCCTCGTTAGCCATTCCAGCGAGGCCGACGCGCGCTGACGGTCCCGTTTGGTGCCAGTTCGCACTCGCTGCCGGGACCAGCCCCGGCGAGATGTGCCCGGCCACGGCGGTGGTGCCGGGGTCGGTCTCAGGCTTGCGGCGGCTCCGCCGGGCCCGGTGGGTCAGTGCCAGCCGGCGTCGGGGCCGGTTGACGAGTTCGTCGACGAGGTCCCCGAACCGGGCGACCGCCGCGCTGACATCAGCTTCAAGCGCCGTGCTGCGGAATCGCGTGTAATCGCGGGCCGCCTCGTCGAGCAGCCCGGCTAGCCCGTCCGGCTCCTCCGCGAGCCTGACCCGGCCGACCTCGGCGAGCTTGCGGCAGAAGTCAACTTGATGGTCGTCCACCACCTCGCCGAACCGGCGCAGCCGCGGGACCACGATCGGCACCTGCCCGCGCTCCCATGCGTCGGCGATCGAGCCAGGACCGCCGTGGCAGAGCATGACGTCCGCCGTATCGAGCAGCTCGCCGAGCTGGCCGGCCTCGAGGAACCGCGACCCTGGGCAGTCAGGCAGGACCGAGGCGGTGCCTGATTGCACGTAGAACCCCCCGGTGTGCTCCGGGTGCTGCCTGAGCCAGTCGTTGGTCCAGGCGATGAGCCGGTCGAACGGATGATGGTCGGTGCCGACGGTCACCACGATGCGCGGGCTGGCGGGCTCGCGCTGCTGCGCCATCGCTGTCATAGCAAGCTCCCTATTATCTCGCCGCGCGGATAGCTGACGGCCTGCTCGGGCCACTGCAGCAGGAATAGCCCGGCGAACGGATAGCAGAGCCGGCCTGTCAGGGTGGGGCGCGAGACTCGGTCGTAGACCTCCAGGTAGACCGTGCGGACCCCGAGCGCCCGGCCGACCAGGAAGAACGGGAACGCGACGCCGGCGCCGTCGGACACGAGCACGTCCGGCCGCTCCGTCCTGATCAGCCGGACCGCCAGGCCGACGTTCCTGACCGCGTTGACCAGGTTCCTGGTCGTCGGAAAGTAGGCAGATACCCACTTCTCGCCGGCCAGCAGCGACTCGGCCTGCGGGCTAGTGAAGGTCACCCAGGTGCGCTCATGCTGCTGCCACCAGGGCCGGAGCCGGTACAGCTGGGTGAGGTGGCCGCCCGCCGAGCAGACCAGCATGACCTTCATGCGGCACGCTCCGCTGGGTCCAGGCTGGCCGCGGCGGTCGGGCCCGCGAGCGACTGGGCCAGCAGCCTGGCCACCGCCGGATAGAACCGGTCGTCAACGCCGCCCGCGCTGCTGCGCGCTTCCTCGTGGCGAACGAACAGCTCCATCAAGTGCAGGACCGCCACCAGGTCCACCGTGCCGGCCCTGACGCCGAGCGCGTCGAGCGCCGGCCTGGCCCGATGGCTGGCCCGCAGCGCTGCTTCGGCGAGCGGCCGCCGACGGGCGACGAAGGCCACCTGGAAGTAATAGTGCAGGGCGTCGAATCCGACGGGCGTGTCCGGGCCGCTGCTCTCCCAGTCCCACGCGTAAACGCGGCCGCCGAGCCGGGCCAGGTTCCACGGCACGAAGTCACCGTGCCAGCTGCCGAATTCCAGCGCCGCGTGGCCATAACGGCGCTCGATGCCGTCGGCCAGCAGCTCCAGCTCGGCGCGGGCCGCGCTGTCGGCGCAGCCGCCGATCCGGGCGCGCAGGGCCTGCCACCACGGACTGACGCCAAGCTCCCTGACGTAACTGCCGGAGAGCTGGCTGATCTCGCGCAGCAGGCTGGCGTCGGGAAGCTCCGCGCTGAGCCCAAGCCGGCGGACCCGGCCAGGCATCGGCGCGGTGATGAGGAGATCGAGCCCGTGCCACACGCTGTGCCCGACGAGCTCGGGAACGCCGAGCCGCATCGGGCTGGCGGCACAACCGCGCAGCGCCGCGGCCTCCCGGCGGACCGCATCTCGCGTCCAGTCGTTCCAACCGATCTTGACGTAGCCAAGCGGCGTCCCGTCCATGCCGAACACCTGCAGTACTGGCTTGCGGTAGGGGCCACCGCCGCCGCCGAACGCGATAACCACCGGGCCGCCGTCGAGCTGCCGGCTCAGGTGCTCGGTGAGCAGGTCCGCGGCGACCTGCTCGGCGGACGCGGCCGAGGCGACGCCGACGTCGATCCTGTCTTGCATGACCGGGCTCGCCAGCCCGGAGCGCAGGGCGAGGCTGAATACCACCCGCACCAGCCGCCTGGGCGCGGTCCGCAGCGCGTTATATGACGTCAGAGCGGACGACGCGCCAGGCCGGGAAGCCAGCGACACCATGAAGCTCCGGCCGGCAATGGCGGGCAGCACAGCAAACTGGTCCGCTCGCTGGTATCCGGCCGGAAGCTCGCCCGCGGGCGCCCAGGTCACGGTGGGCCCGGCCGCGAAGAGCAGGTCGAAGATCCACGCATAACTCGCCGGAGCGTTCGCCGTACGGCGTCGCGGCACGTACTTCCCCCTCACTGCGCTAGATCTGTTCCGCGAACGATGCGGCCGCGGCCGCTTCGACTGGTGCCAGCGCGCTCGCCACCGTTCAGCGTCATCGATGCCGCTGAGACAATGCGATCCTGATCGGACACCGGCCCACATCCCTCCCACCGCATCGGGCCGCCGCCCAGCGCTTGCCGCAGACTCATCGTTTGGCTGTGAAGGGAAGACGCGCAGCCAAACGGGATGGTTGACATCTTTGGGTGAGTATCTGGCCATGTGGGCCTGAACCCGAGTTCGTCAGTCTAAGCCCGTCGTGTCGGACGATCAGTGCTGACAGGCTGAAAATCAGCACTTTCAGCGGACGGTGGCTCAGGGCCGCGGTGACGCGGATCGCCCAGGCCGGCGCCAGCCAGGTCAGCCCGTCAGGCCGGCCGGGGCCGGGCGGCGCCAAGGTGGCCGGGCGTGTCAGGCCGGCGGTAGCCCTGGCACAGCGGCCGGGCGGGGCGGCCAGGCCCGGGCACAGCGGCCGGGCCCTGGCACAGCGGCCGGGCCCGGGCCAGCCGGCCGCCATCCGCACAGCAGCCCGGCCCGCCCGGCGGCCGGCCATCCCGGATCAGCCTGCTCACCATCCCGGAGCAGCCTGCTCAGCCTGCCGCCGGCCCGCGGCCGCCGGGCTGGATCCGCAGGGCGGTTACCGGCGGCCTACATATTGGCCGGCCCGTTCCCGGCCGCTGCCGTTAACGCCCGCAGATCACGCGCAAATCACATCGGCCTGCCTTCGGCCCTGCTGCAGCCCGCCTGAGCTGCGGATACAAGGGCCCCGCCGGGCCGTCTGCGGGCGCGCGCGACGCTTCCGGAGGCAACGGCGCGGGGCGCGGGCGCATCCGGCCAGATCCGGAATCGGCAAACCGCGACAAATTTCGGTCGTTCTCGCTGCTGCCAGTCGCTGTTTCCGTTAATGTCCAACGCTGTTACCCCCGTTGCTGTCTGCCCCGCCTGGGGACGGCCAGCACAATCCGCCGAGTCCCTGGAAGGGCCAGGGAGCCGGGGACCCAGTCTCCCCGGGGTGAATCGGTGTGCCGCGCGCGCTTAGGCGGGCCGGCCCGCTGTAGGGCTACTCCGGCCCGAACCCGTCAGCTAACCCGGCAGGCGGCCGAGGAGAGGAGTTCCATGCCCCACAGCAGGCATACATCGAGTCATTCACGACCAGATCGGGCCAGTGGCGGCGCACGAAAACCCGCTCGTGCGGGACGGTACAAGTGGTTCGCGGTCGTGGCGGCCGCCGCCGTCCTGCTCGGCACCGCGGGCGCGCTAGCCGCCAGCAGGCACGAAGCCCAGCTGGCCTCCGACAGCACGACCGCCCCGCTATTCGGTGCGTCGGCATCCAGCCCGGGCGCCCTCGCGCAGGCAACGTCCGAATTCGGTCACCTGCCGATCTTCCGCATGTATTTCCGCGCGCTGCCCGATGCCAATGCATGGACCAAAGACGCACCGGGGATTAACAAATCGGCTGTCGTCGTTAGTTTTAACGCGGCGCCGAGCTCGGTTCTGTCTGGATCGGATAATGCGACCCTGTCGCGTTTCTTCGACACCGCCCCGACCGGTCATGCCATTTATTATTCTTACTATCCAGAACCCGAGCAGTTCATCGCGTCGGGTCAGTTCTCGGCGGCAGCCTACCGGGCGGCGTGGGCGCATATCGTCTCGCTGGCGAACGCCGCGCATAACCCCTACCTGCACTCCACGCTGATCCTGACCAACTGGGATCTCAATGCGTCTTCGGGCCGCAACTGGAAGGACTACCTGGCGGGCGGCGGAGTCATCAGCACGCTCGGCTGGGACGCATACCCGGCGGGGACGGTCCAGGATCGTAACCCGCAGCCAACCCCGCCGGCTCAGTTCATGGGCCCGGCAGTGGCCGCGTCCAAGAGCGTGGGACTGCCGTTCGGTTTCGCCGAGTTCGCCCTCGGCACCCCGACCGGGCGACCAGCCTGGCTGGCTGAGGTCGCCAATTACATGACGAGCGTCGGGGCCCTGTTCGGCACGCTATTCAATTCGCCTGGATATCCCTGGACCGAGCTGAACGACGCCGCATCGATCTCCGCCTGGCGCGCCGTCGTGGCCAAATCAGGCTCGGATACGCCGGTCCTGGGCCCGATAGCCACGCCGACCCCGACGGCCACCTCGACACCGACCGGACTCGCGGTCACCGCGGTGGGCGTGAGCCCGTCGACCTTCGCGCCGACCGGCTCGAATCACGTCAGGATCACGTTCACGCTCAGCCAGAGCGCCAACGTCACCATCTGTGTCCTGGGCAGCCAGGGGACTGTGTTGCAGCAAATCTCCCTGCCCAGCCGGTCGGCAGGCCGGTCAACGGTCTGGTACTACGGCCACAACCGGGCCGGGCACCTGCTGCCCGCGGGCCGCTACCCGGTCCTGGTGGTAGCCAGCAATGCCCACGGCAGTGCCACCGCCGAGGCAGTGGCGACGATTACTGCCCCCTGACAGGAGCGGGCCATCGCGGCGCTGTCGTCGCGATGGCCCGCTTGCCTGGGGTGGGCTCGCCGGGATATCCGCCCAGCGATCGTTCCGCTCAGCCCGCGTCGGTGATCATCGCGGCGCCCACGGTCACGTTGGTCGCCTCATCGACGAGGATCAAGCCGCCCGTCATCCTGTTACGGGCATAGGGGTCACAGAAGACCGGCTGGGTCAGCCGCAATGTCACGCGGCCTATCTCGTTCAGCCCGAGCTGGTCGGCCGACTCGTCGCGGTGCAGCGTGTTCACGTCCAGCCGGTACTGCAGATCCCTGACGATAGCCTTCACGGTCCGGGTCGTGTGCTTGACGACGAGCCTGCTCTGCGGGGTCAGCGCCCGGACGTCGCTCATCCAGCAGACCATGGCCTCGATGTCCTGCGACACGGGCGGTTGGTTGTGCGGGCGGCAGAACATGTCGCCCCGCGAGACGTCCAGGTCGTCGGTGAGCAACAGCGTCACCGACATCGGCGGGAATGCTTCGGCCACCGGGCCGGCCGCTGTGTCGATCCGCGCGATCGTGGTGCTCAGGCCGGACGGCAGGTGCAGCACCTCATCCCCGGGCTTGAGCACGCCGCCCGCTACCTGGCCCGCGTAGCCGCGGTAGTCGTGCAGCTCGGGATCAGTGGCCTGGTGCGGCCGGATCACATATTGCACGGGGAACCTCACGTCGATCAGGTTCCGGTCCGATGCGATGTGCACGTGCTCCAGGTGATGCAACAGCGAGGGGCCCTCGTACCAGGGCATGTTGGCCGACCGCTGGACGACGTTGTCGCCGTGCAGCGCCGAGATCGGGATGAAGGTGAGGTCGCCGATCTCCAGCTTGGCCGCGAAGGCGGTGAACTCCTCGGTGATGCGCTCGAAGACCGCGCTGTCATAGTCGACGAGGTCCATCTTGTTCACCGCGAGCACCAGGTGCGGCACCCGCAGCAGCGTGGTCAGGAACGCATGCCGCCTGCTCTGCTCGGTCAGCCCGTTGCGCGCGTCCACCAGGACGATCGCGAGATCGGCGGTGGAAGCGCCGGTGACCATGTTCCGCGTGTACTGGATGTGACCCGGCGTATCAGCGATGATGAACTTCCGGCGCGGCGTCGCGAAGTACCTGTAGGCCACGTCGATCGTGATGCCTTGCTCCCGCTCGGCCCGCAGCCCGTCGGTGAGCAGCGCGAGGTTCGTGTACTCCTCGCCGCGTTCCCTGCTGGTTCGCTCGACGGCCGCCAGCTGGTCCTCAAAGATCGCCTTGGAGTCGTACAGCAGCCGGCCGATCAGCGTGCTCTTTCCGTCGTCGACCGAGCCTGCGGTGGCCAGGCGCATGATGTCCATGTGCCGGCCGGTCTCGGCGAGGACCTCCGCTGCCGGTGCTGATGCCGCTGTCATCAGAAGTAGCCCTCCTTCTTGCGATCCTCCATGGCCGCTTCGCTAGTCCGGTCATCAGCCCGGGTCTGGCCCCGTTCGGTGATCCGGGTCGCAGCGATCTCCACGATCACCTCGGCGATGGTGGCGGCGGTGGACTCGACGGCCCCGGTGCAGCTCATGTCGCCCACCGTGCGATAGCGGACGCTGGTCTCGAAGACCTGCTCATCATCGGAGCGGGCCACGAACGGGCCGTCAGCGAGCAGGATCCCGTCCCGCTCGAAGACCTGCCGCTGGTGGGAGAAGTAAATGGAGGGGATCTCCAGCTGCTGCTTGGCTATGTAGTGCCAGACGTCGAGCTCGGTCCAGTTCGACAGCGGGAACACCCTGATGTGCTCGCCTCGGTTGATCCTGGTGTTGTACAGGTTCCACAGCTCGGGCCGCTGGTTCTTCGGGTCCCACTGGCCGAACTCGTCGCGGAAGGAGAACATCCGTTCCTTGGCCCGGGCCTTCTCCTCGTCCCGCCGCGCGCCGCCGAACACCGCGTCGAACCGGTGCTCGGTGATGGCATCGAGCAAGGTGGTGGTCTGCAGCCGGTTACGGCTGGCCCAGCGGCCGGTTTCCTCGACGACCTTCCCCGAGTCGATCGTGTCCTGCACCGAGGCCACGATCAGCCGGGCGCCAACCTCGGCGGCCCGCCGGTCCCGGAACTCCAGCACCTCGGCGAAATTGTGGCCGGTGTCCACGTGCATCACCGGGAACGGGATGCGGGCCGGCCGGAACGCCCGCTGCGCCAGGGCGAGCATCACGATCGAGTCCTTGCCCCCGGAGAACAGCAGTACGGGCCGCTCGAACTCCGCGGCCACCTCACGCATGACGTGGATCGACTCAGCCTCGAGGACATCGAGCTGCGAGAGCAGGTAGTCAGAACGCGGAACTGCCATGAGCGAAACTCCAGGTTGTGGTGCGGTAGGAACACTCGTCCGGCCTGGCTGCGGGCGGCCGGACGGGGATGTCTGGCTATTCCCGCGGATGACGGACGTAACCGATGGCCTCGAGCAGCATGCCCGCAAGCGCGGCTCGACAGATCAGGATATCCGGCACCGAAGGTACCGCCTGGTTGTAGACGAGTTTCGAGCCGTCAATCCGTGAGGTATGCAGCCCGGCGGCCCTGGCCACGGCCACCGGCGCTGCCGAATCCCACTCATGCTGGCCGCCGCTGTGCACATAGGCGTCGGCCTCGCCGCCGATCACCGCCGCGGCCTTGGCCCCGGCCGAGCCCAGCGGCAGCAGCCGGGCGGTCACCTTCTCCGCCAGCCGCTGCACGAACTCTGGCGGCCTGGTGCGGCTGACCACGAACCTGAGCTCGTCAGCGGGACCAGGCTCGGCGTCCGGCAGGCCGCTGGGCCCGGCGCCCGGCAGGCGGCCGGGTCCGGCGCCCGGCCGGGCCGACGCCGCTGCGGCCCGCACGTCTCCGCCGGGCACCGCTCCGCCGGGCACCGCTCCGCCGGGCACGTCTCCGCCGGGCACGTCTCCACCCGGCACCGTTCCACCCGGCACCGTTCCACTCGGCACCGTTCCACCCGACACCGCGGTGCTGAGGATGCGGCCCTGAGCCGGGAGCGCCACCGCGCCAGCCGTAAGCTCGCCCCGCTCCCACAGCGCTACATGCACGGCCCAGTCGGTCCGGCCAGGTTCGCCGAATTCCCTGGTCCCGTCGAGCGGATCCACGATCCACACCCGGTCAGCGGACAGCCGCGCCGCGTCATCGAGACCCTCCTCGGAGAGCAGGGCGTCGCCGGGCCTGGCCGCGGCGAGCTGGGCCGCCAGGAACTCGTGCGAGCGCCGGTCGCCGTCCCGCCGCAGCTGGCCGGCTTCGCCGCCGGCTGCCCTGAGCGCTAGCAGCAGCTGCCCCGCCTGGTCCGCCAGCTCGTGAGCCAGCCGGTCGTCCTCAGATATCAATGCGAATGCTCCGTCGATTGGACCGCCAGGCAGTGTTTCCTGAACCCCCGGCTTCCTGAACCCCGGCTTCCTGGACCGGTCTCCTGAACTCTGCTCCCGAACCGACTGCCTGGAACCTGCTGCCTGGAACCGGGTGCCCGCGCCGCTAGCTAGTATGCGCCGGAGCCGCGCCGGACAGCTGACAACGTCTTCCACAGGATCTGCAAGTCGAGCGCGAGTGACCAGTTTTCCACATATCGAAGATCCAGCCGGACTGATTCTTCCCACGGCAGGTCTGACCTGCCGTTGACCTGCCACAAACCGGTGATGCCTGGCTTGACCACCAGCCTGCGGCGCACCTGGTCACCGTAAGCGGCGGCCTCCTCGGGCAAGGCGGGCCTGGGCCCGACCATCGACATGTCGCCGAGCAGCACGTTGACCAGCTGCGGCAGCTCATCCAATGACCAGCGGCGCAGCCAGTAGCCAACCCGGGTGACCCGCGGATCGTTACGGATCTTGAACAGCACGCCGTCATGCTCGTTGCTGGCGGTGAGCTGCGCCTTTCGCGCCTCGGCGTCCCGCACCATGGTGCGGAACTTGAAGACGGTGAATGGCCTGCCGTGCTGCCCCACCCTGGTCTGCCGGAAGAACGGCGGCCCACCGTCACCGAGCCAGATGATCATCGGGATCACCAGGAACACCGGAACAGCCAGGGCCAGCGCCGAGAGGGCCAGCACCTTGTCGAACGCGGACTTGATCACGCGCCGGGCGCCGGTGAACTCCGGATGGTCCATATGCAGCAACGGGAGCCCGGCCACCGGCCTGATGCTGGTACGCGGTCCCGCGACGTCCAGCAGGGCAGGCGCGACACACAGATCCGTGCCGCGCTTCTCCAGCGCCCAGGCGAGTTCCCTGAGCCGGACGCCGCTCATCTCGGGACAGGCGAGTACGGCCACGGTGTCGGCATCGAATCTCGCCACGACCTCCGGCACGCTGTCGAGGTCAGCAACGATCGGGATGCCCTCGATCTCGCCACTGCCGATCGTGCCGGTGACGCAGGCGGCCACCACCTGAAGACCGTGATAGCTCTCCCTGCCAAGCTCGGTGGCGAGATCCGCCGCGACAGCCGCGTGACCAACCACCACCGTCCGGCGCATGTAGCTGCCCAGTCTCCGGCCCTGATGCAGCCGCTTGCGTAGCGCGAACCTGGCCAGCAGGTCGAATAGCGTCGCGCAGGGCAGCGCAACGAGCACGTAGCCCCGCGCGAGATCGGCCCTGGTGGCGTAGGAAATGATCGCGATGGCGGCGGTGAGGCCCAAGCCGACATTAACGATCTTGCGGAACTCATCCGAGCCCACGCCGATGACGCGCGCGTCGTACCCGCCGGACAGCATCACCATGAGGATCCAGAAGAACGGCAGGCTCAAGCTGAGCGCCAGATACTGGGCGGAATGCTGATGAGGATCGTCGAAGCGAAGCGCGAATGCGAGCAACGCGGCCGCCAGTGCACACAGGCCGTCGGCCAGTGCCGCCTCGCGCAGGTAGCGGCTCATCCAGGAAACGGGGTTCCGTGGGATCGCCCGGATGGCCAGGCGCTCCGTCGTGTGGGGGGCCGTGTGGGGGCCGGTGACCGCGGTTCGACCAGACACACGCACCTCCCCCTTCCACACACGCCCAGGCGCCCACCGATCCCGGCCTACACTCAAGACGCGCAGTCAAAGCGGGAGGTTCACATCTATTACTGCATGGGCCACCCATTATTTGCCAGGTGCCCACCTATCCGTTACTAACGAGCACTATCCTCACTTGGCGCCATGAAGTAGGACATGTGCCCAGCTGGTCGTCAGGGGGTTCCCGGCTGCTGGGCGGGATGGAACTTGTTCTGCGCCGCGCCGAGACCCAGCTCGAGCAAGGCCGTAACGGCGTCCGCGCAGCTGGCCAGCAGGCCGGGGAGTTGCTCGCGCTCGGCGGCGGAGAAGTCGCGCAGCACGAAGTCGGCCGGGTCCATCCGGCCCGGCGGCCGGCCGATGCCGAACCTGGCCCGGTAGTAGTCCCGCGTTCCGAGCGCGGCGGTCACCGAGCGCAGCCCGTTATGGCCGTTGTTCCCGCCGCCCAGCTTGAGCCTGATCACGCCGAACGGGATGTCCAGCTCGTCGTGGACGACGACGACGCGCTCCGGCGGGATCTTGTAGAAGCCGCACAGGGACGCGACCGGCCCTCCGGACAGGTTCATGAAGCCCTGCGGCTTAGCCAGCGTGACCGGCACCCCAGCCAGCCGGCCCTCAGCGACCTGGGCCCGGGACCGGTGCCGCTTGAAGGCTGCGCCGATCCTGGCCGCGAGCAGGTCCGCGACCATGAAGCCAGCGTTGTGCCGGTTAGCCGCGTACTGCTGACCGGGGTTGCCCAGCCCGGTCACCAGCCAGCGCTGGTCGGCCATCCCGTGCTCACCTCAGATCAGTGATCGCCCCGGGTTGTCCCAACTCACGCCGACCGGGCCGGGCCCGGCTGCTGACGAGCCTGCCCGGTCAGCCTGGCTCAGGCACTCTCCTCGGGAGCAGCCGGGCTCTCGCCCTCCGGTGCCGGCGGGGCCGGCTCGGCCGCGGCAGCCTCGGCCGCCTCGCCCTCGGGCACGCCGAGATCGGCTTCGAACTGCTCGGCCGTCGGCGCCGCCACCACGTGCAGGATCATCGTGTCGGGCTCCATGGCCAGGCTCACGCCCGCGGGCAGGGTCAGATCCGCCGCGTACACCGAAGCGCCGATCGCCAGCCCGTCGATGCTCACCTCGACGCCCGGCGGGATGTTGGTGGCCTCGGCCTCGACCGAAACCTGGACGACCTGCTGATCGAGCAGCCCGTCCGGCACCACCTCGCCGGTCACCTGGACCGGGATCTCGACGGTCACCTTCTCGCCGCGGCGGACCAGGATCAGGTCGACGTGCTCGACCGTGCCCCGGATCGCATCCCGCTGTACCGCCTTGGGCAGCGCGAGCTGGCTGCCGCCGGGCAGGCCGTCCAGCCGGATCAGCACGTTCGGAGTCCGCAGGGCCATCAGGACGTCGTGGCCGGGCACGCTGACGTGCCGGGTGTCGGTCCCGTGACCGTAGAGCACGGCCGGAACCTGGCCTGCGCGACGCGCCCGGCGGGCCGGTCCCTTGCCGAATTCAGTGCGTGGCTCGGCGGCGATGCGTACCTCGGGCACGGTTCCACTCCTCATGACAACACAGCTGCATAGTTTGGGGGGACGTCCCCCAGATCCTCCGGGGACACCTCCGGGGCAGTCTAGCCGAATCGGAGCAGGCCCGCGCACCGCGCGCCTGCGGGTGACCGGCGTGGGCATGGCCGATGGCTTTTAGTCGAACCAGGTCACCGATGGTAATAGGGCTGGACTTGGCTCCGGCGGCGCGACCGCTGACCAGCAGGCTGCGCTCGTATGATCGCAGCCGCCGGAGGCCGGGCGAATCAGGCTGCTGTTAGTCGTCCCACGGATCGGGCTTCGCCGTCGTACCTGGCGCCGGCTTGGCCGCGGTGTCCGTGGCCGCGTCGTCCCACGGATCGGGCTTCGCCGCTGTACCTGGCGCCGGCTTCGCCGCGGTGTCGGCGGGCGCGTCGTCCCACGGATCGGGCTTCGCCGCGTGACCGGGTGCGGGCGTGGCCGCGTGATCTTCCATTGATTCGTCCCCTCGTGACGTGACCCCGATGAGCCAGGACCAATCGGTAACTGGCGATCGAAAGCCTAATAGGTCTGCTCAAAAGAAATCCCGCGAGTGCAGCCAATTGCGCATATTGATTGGCGGTGATCGGCACCCTGGATCAGGCCTGCGCCGGCTCGGCGCCGAGTTCGACCAGGTGAGAGCGGAGTTCTTGGAGTTGCTTTTGATCGCCCAGGCTCTCGAAAGTGTCGCGGGCCCGCAGCCACGCGGTACGTGCTTCCTCGACGTTTCCGGTCCGGACGTGCGCGAGGCCGATCTGCTGCAGATCTTGCGCCGCACCGTATTTGTCGCCGGCCTCGCGGTGGATGGCCAGGGCCTGCTCCAGCAGGCGGATGGCCATTCCGGCGCTGCCCAGTTCCAGCTGGGCACGGCCAAGGTTGTACTGGGCATAACCCTCCAGGCGGACCGCCCCGATCTCGCGTGCGACCGCCAGCGCCTGCTCCGAGGTGGCGATGGCCTCCGCATACTGACCGAGGTCGAGGTAGGACTCGCCCAGATTGCACAGCGCGATGGCCTCACCGCGCCGAGCACCCACTTCGCGCTGCAGGTCCAGCGCGGCCAGCAGCGCCGTCGCCGCGTCCTGATGCCGTCCGAGGAACCGGTAGCTGAAGGCGAGGTTGTTGGTGACCTGCGCCTGGCCACGACGGTCGCCGATCTCGCGGTAAATGGCCAGGGCCCGCTCGAAGTATCCGATGGCGTCGTCGGCGCGCTGCTCGCCCAGCACGATGCCCAGGTTGTTGAGCACGCGCGCCTCGCCGGGACGGTCACCGCTCTCGCGCGCGCTGGCCAGCGCGATCCGGTGCGTGGTCAGCCACTCCGCCCGGTACCCGTGCAATTCAAAGCACATCATCGCGGCCACGGGAAGCTTCCAGGCGATGTCATGCAGGCCTTGCTGGGCGGCCTGGCGGGTGGCCGCCACCAGGTTGGCGCGCTCGACCTCGCACCAGCCGAGCGCATCGTCCGCGCCGGCGAAGGACGGCGGCTCGGTGCCGGGCTCCGGAGGTTCCAGCGGTACCGGGTTCCGGTGTGGCGAGACAGCGGCTCCGGCCGCGTCCGCCGCGCGCAGATACCAGGTGAGCACCCGGCGGATGGCGTCCTGGACATCGCCGGGCGGCTCGTCGGCCTGAGCCCGTCCTGCGGCATAGGCGCGCAGCAGGTCATGGAATCTGTACCGGTCGGGGGCCGGGCAGTCGAGCAGATTCGTATCGACAAGCACCTCCAGCGCGTCGGCAACGGTTTCTTCCGGCTGCCCGGCCAGGGCAGCGACCGCTGACAGCCCGATGGAAGGTCCCTGCCACACTCCGAGCAGCCGGAACACGTGCGCCGGGTCCGCGCCGCCCGGCTGTGCGGGGCGGGGCAGCGCGTCGAAGCTGACCTGGAAACAGGCGCGCACCGCGAGGTCGCCCGCGGTCAGCTCGTCCATCCGGCGGCGCTGATCGGCGAGCCGCGCGGCCAGCGTCTGCACGCTCCAGCCGCGGCGTGCCGTCAGCCTGGCCCCGGCGATCCGGATGGCCAGCGGCAGCCCCGCGCAGACGGTCAGCACCTCGGCTACCGGCCCTGGCTCGGCGCCAGCCCGCTCCGCGCCGATCATGCGGGTGAACAGCAGCCGCGCTTCGTCATCATCCAGGACATCGAGGTCGAGCAGCCGGCTTCCGGCCAGATCGGCCAGCCGGTGCCGGGAGGTCACGATCACCGCAGCCGACGCCGTCCCCGGCAGCAGCGGCCTGACCTGGGCAGCATCCTTGGCGTCGTCGAGCAGGATCAGCAGCTGCCGTCCGGCCAGGCAGGTGCGGTACAGCGCGGCGCGCTCCTCTTGCCCGACCGGGATGCGGGTGCCTGGCACCCCGAGATCCCGCAGCAGCCTGGCCAGCACCTCGTCCGGCGGCAGCGGCTGCTGGCTCGCGCCGAGCAGGCTGACGTACAGCTGGCCATCGGGAAAGGCGGGACGCAGCGCGTGCGCGGCGTGCACCGCCAGGGCCGTCTTGCCCAGGCCGCCCGCGCCCGCCACCACGATCACCGGGACAGCGGCCGCGTTCTCCGATTGCTGCGCCTGGGTCAGCAGGCCGCGCAGTTGCGCAACGAGCCGGCCCCGGCCGGTGAAATCGGCCAGGTCGGCCGGAAGCTGCGCCGGGACCGGCGGCGACGCGGGCAGGCCAGCGGCGAGCCGCTGCTCAGCCGGGTCCGCCGCCCACCACGCCGCCGGACACCGCCGCGGGAGGCGGGGACGGGCCCGGTACGGGGCGGCCCCCGGCCCCGGGCCGCGGTCGGGCGGCCGCCGCTTCGGCACCGGCTCGGCGGCGAGCAAGCTCTGGTAGAGCCGCTGCAGCTCAGCGCCCGGATCAACGCCAAGTTCATCAGCGATGACTTCGCGAGCCTGCCCGTAAGCGGCGACGGCCTCGGCATGCCGCCCGGCACCGTCAAGCGCCCGGATGAGCAGGCCCCACAGTTCTTCCCTGAGCGGCTGATCGGCTACCAGCCTGCGCAGTTCAGGTATCAGCTGGGCATGATGGCCGCAGCCCAGGTCGGCCTCGGCCCGAAGTTCGGCGGCCATCAGGCGGGCTTCCTCAAGCCGGCGCGCTTCCGCGGCCACCAGTACCGAAGGCGGCACGTCCGCGAGCGCAGTGCCGCGCCACAGCCCGAGCGCCTCGGTCAGCACCATGGCCGCGCGCTGCGGATCCCCGGCGCCGAGCGCCTGCCTGCCCTGCAGGACCAGTTCCTCGAAGGAGCGCGCATCGAGGTCGTCCGGGTTCAGCCGGAGCTGGTAGCCCGGCGCCCGGGTGCTCAGGACCGTGCCCTGGGCATCGCCCAGCAGGCGGCGCAGCCGCAGGACGTACACGCTGAGCAGGTTCGGGGCGCTCTCGGGCGGTTCATCGCCCCAGAGCTCGGCGATCAGCCGGTCCGCCGAGACGGCCTGATCAGGATTGAGCAGCAGCGCTGCCAGCAGCGATCGCCACTTGGGCGCGCCAATTCCGCGCCAGTCCTGGCCGGTCCGAATCTCCAGCGGTCCCAGGATCCGGAACCGCACTAGGCCGTCCCGTCCGGGAACTCCGTTTCCGCCATTCCGAGCAGGCCACCGCCATTCCGCCCGCGCCCCTGCCACCCGGCCGGGGCGGGGAACGAGGCCGTCTCATTATCGCTCAATCGGGCCGCAAGGACTGATTCTCATGCTTATCTGTAATCAGGCCATCACTGAGAGCTTAAGTCGGCGGCTGGGCCGGGTCTGGCGGCCTCGGCCCGCGCGGCAGACCCGTACGACCCGCGCAATCGGCACTCAATCGGCCCGCAAGACCTGGTTGCGACGCTTGGTATCAGCCAGCTCGACTGCGCGGCAGCAGCACGGACCCGACCAGTGCAGTGCACCGAAACGCCGCCAGATCCCGCTGCGGACCGCCTCGCGGGGGCGCAGTCCGCAGAACATCGAGCTGGTGGCCGCTGCTGTCCGTTCGGGATCTGGGGGGGCGGAAGCAGCGGTCACCTCGGCGCTAGCTCTGGCCGTCGAACAGACTGGTCACCGAGCCGTCGCTGAACACCTCGTTGATCGCCCGGGCGATCAACGGCGCGATCGACAGGACCGTGAGCTTGTCGAACCGCTTCTCGGCCGGGATCGGCAGCGTATTGGTGACGATCACCTCGCTGATCCGCGAGTTCTTCAGCGCGTCCACCGCCGGGCCGGACAGCACGCCGTGCGTAGCAGTAACGATGACCTGCGTCGCGCCCTGCTCGAACAGCGCCTCAGCGGCGTTCACGATCGTCGCGCCGGTGTCGATCATGTCGTCGACGATGATGCAGGTCCGTCCCTTGACCCGGCCAACTACCTCAAGGACCTTTACCTTGTTGTTGGCGTCCGGGTCGCGGCGCTTGTGGATGATCGCCAGCGGGCAGCCGAGCCTGTCGGTCCACCGCTCGCAGACCCGGACCCGGCCAGCGTCCGGCGCCACGACCGTGACCTGCGACATCTCAAGCCTGTCCTCGATGTAGGAGGCCAGGATCGTCAGCGCGAACAGGTGGTCCACCGGCCCGTCGAAGAAGCCCTGGATCTGGGCGGTATGCAGGTCGACCGCCATCAGCCGGTCGGCGCCCGCGGTGGCGAACAAGTCCGCCATCAGGCGGGCCGAGATCGGCTCCCGGCCCCGGCTCTTCTTATCCTGGCGGGCGTAGCCGAAGAACGGGGTCACCACGGTGATCCGTTTCGCCGATGCCCGCTTCAGGGCATCGACCATGATCAGCTGCTCCATGATCCACTCGTTAATGGGGGCAGTGTGGCTCTGCACCACGAACGCGTCACAGCCGCGCACCGACTCGAGGAATCGTACGAAGATCTCGCCGTTGGGGAAGTCGGACAGGGTGGTCGGGGTCGGCTCGATACCCAGGCAGCCGGCAATCTCACCGGTCAGCTCGGGGTAGGCCCGGCCGGAGAAGAGCAGCAGCTTCTTCTCGCCGGTCGTGGTAATTCCGGTCACGGCTTCCGCCCTCCCCCGCGCCGCCGCGCGGTGGGTTTGCCTGCAGTGCTCGCCGGGTCCGCAGGACCGTCCCCGCTGCCGCGGTCGCCCGCCGCGGCCTGCTCGCCAGGGGCCAGCCGCGTCCCGGCCGTGAGGTGGGCAAACGGCCCGACGCTGGCGCCCGCGCCCACTTCAGCAGATTCGCAAAACGACTGGACCACGGTGGCGCCCTCTGCGACGGCGGTGTCGCGCAGCACGCAACCAGGACCGATCCGGGCCCCCGCCGCCACGGCCGTACTGCCCTCCAGCTGGGTGGCCGGCCCGATCTGGGCGCCAGGCTCCAGCGTCACGTCCACGTCGATCCAGGTACTTGCGGGATCGACGATGGTTACCCCGGCGCGCATCCAGGAGTCGAGCAGCCGCTCGTTCAGTACCCGGCGCGCCCAGGCCAGCTGGGTCTGGTCATTGACGCCGAGCACCTCGTCCGGATCCTGGCACTGGACGGTGGCCACCGAGTAGCCATCGCCGCGCAGGATGCCGGCCACGTCGGTCAGGTATTCCTCGCCCTTGGCGTTATCGGTCGGCACCCGCTTGACCGCGTCGGCCAGCCGGTCGCCGTCGAAAGCGTACATCCCTGAGTTGATCTCGTTGATGGCGCGCTGCTCCGGGCTCGCATCGGCCTGCTCGACAATCGCGGCGAACTGGCCATCCGCGTCCCGCACGATCCGGCCGTAACCGGTGGGATCACTGAGTCGGGCGGTGAGCGCCGTAACCGCCGCGCCCTGCGCATGGTGCGCCTGAACGAGATCGTTCAGGGTTTCCCCCCGCAGCAGCGGGGTGTCGGCATAGGTCACCACGACGGTTCCGTGAATCAGGCCCACGGCCTCGATCACGGTGCGGACCGCATGGCCGGTACCGCCTTGCCGGTCCTGGACCACGATCTCGGCGTCCGGGGCATGCCGGGCGAGATGGGCGGCGACTTGCCCGCGACCCTGGCCGACCACCACGATCAGGCGCCCGGGCTCAAGTTCCCTCGCCGCGGCCACCACGTGGTCGAGCATCGTACGGCCGCACACCGCATGCAGGACTTTAGGGGTGCGGGTCTTCATCCGCGTGCCCTCGCCCGCCGCAAGGATGATGACGGCGGCCGGACCGTTCACACTCACTCGGCTCGGCTCCTCGGTATCGCTGCAGGCAATAGGCGGGATCGCCCCGCAGGTTCACGCACTCGACCTCCGCAGGATACCGCCCGGCCGCCGCGGCCATGGCGGGCATGGCGGCATCGACCGCGAAACGCCCTGCTAGCCGGCCCTGCCATCGCCTGCCCGGGAGCCGGTGTCGCCGGCGGGCGGATGAGTTCCGGGGTCGTTGCGGCCGCCGGTGATCAGGCGCCAGGGCCGGAGCCGCCGCACCGCTTCGATCAGGGCGCTGATCACGAGCGCGAGGCCCAGCGCGAGCAGGAGTCCGACCAGCGGCCGGTCAGCGAAAATCCGGCCGCCGATCCGCCCGATCAGGAAGGCGTAGCTCGCCCAGATGACCGCGGCGCACGCGGTCGCCCAGACGAACGTGCGCCGCCGGTAGCCGACCACGCCACAGGTAACCGTGACGGCGGTGCGGCCGCCCGGGATGAACCTGCAGACGATGATGAGGCCCGCGCCGTAACGACCCAGGGTCCGCTCCGCCCACTCCCGCCGCCGCCTGCCCTTATCGCTGGAGAACAGGCGGCGATCGAGTGCCGGGCCCAGCCGGTGGCCCAGGAGGTAGGCCAGGTTGTCCCCGGCAAACGCGCCGAGCGCGGCCAGCGCGACCAGCGCGACTACGCGGGGGTCGGTGTGCCGGGCCGTCGCGACTCCGAGCGCGACCACCGCAGACTCGCTGGGCAGCACCGGAAGGACCGCGTCGAGCGCCGGCACGATGAACGCGACCAGACAGGACGCCGGCGACGATACGTCCAGCTGTGACAGATCGATCATGGCAGCCTGCGAGGTATCTCCTCTTCGCGGGATCGGCGGCCGGGCCGGGACGGGTGCCGACGGCCAGCCGGACCGCTGTGTACGAGCAGGAACGCCCCGAACGGGCAACGGAGCCAGCCGAAGCGGTGCAGCGCGGACGCGCCTAGGGCGGCACCCGAAAGCCACGGCGAGGGTCACCGCGGCCGCCGCTCCCGGGCGAGGATTCGAACCTCGGTTCAGGGCTCCAAAGGCCCTAGTCCTGCCGATTAGACGACCCGGGATTGCGAACCGCCCAAATACTCTACCGACGACCTGGCCCGGCAGCGCTGCTGGCCGCCGCGTCGGCGCGCGGCGCCTGCCTGGTGAGTACCGGCCGGTTACCGGGGTAGGGCCTGCAGTGCGGGCGGGCGGGCCTACATGACAAATTCGTGAAATATTGCTCAGGTACTTGCGCAACCTACGGTCGCGTAGCCTACGGTTACGTAAGCGTATTTGCATCGTCCATGATCTCGGCGCATGCGGAACGCTCCCGGTCTACCTGTCAGCAGGTTCCGACGTTGAGCGAGGATCATCATGACAGCTTCCGCAGAAGTCACGTCGCGCAGCGCGGTGCTGACACCGCCGCAGCCGACCCGGCCGACGGGCCCCCGGCCGGATCTCGAGCCCGAGCCGAGCTCGACCGGAGAGCGCATCCTGGTCGCCACGTTCGTAGCCGTCCCGATGCTCGCGCTGCTGGCCGCCGTGCCGCTGGCCTGGGGATGGGGTCTGGGCTGGCATGACGTGGTGCTGGCGATCGTGTTCTACGCCATCTCCGGTCTCGGCATCAGCATGGGCTTCCACCGCTACTTCACGCACGGCTCGTTCAAGGCGGTTCGCGGTTTCAAGATCGCGCTGGCCGTCGCAGGCACCCTGGCCCTCGAAGGCCCCGTGCTCACCTGGGTCGCTGATCACCGCAGGCACCACAAGTACAGCGACAAGGAGGGCGACCCGCACTCGCCGTGGCGATTCGGCGACGACTGGAAGGCGCTGACCAAGGGGCTCGCCTTCGCGCACATGGGCTGGCTCTTCGACACCGAGCGCACCTCCGAGCAAAAGTTCTGCCCCGACTGGCTCGCCGACTCCGACATCGTGCGGGTCTCGCGGTCATTCGCCTGGCTGGTGGCGGCCTCGCTGCTGGCGCCTGCGCTGATCGGCGGGCTGTGGTCCTGGTCCTGGCAGGGCGCCGTGACCGCCTTCTTCTGGGCCAGCCTGGTGCGGGTGGCTTTCCTGCATCACGTGACCTGGTCGATCAACTCGATCTGCCATACCTTCGGAAAGGAGGAGTTCGAGGTCAGGGACAAGTCGAGGAACGTGTCCTGGCTGGCGATTCTTTCCTTCGGCGAGTCCTGGCACAATCTGCACCACTGCGACCCGACCTGCGCGCGTCACGGGGTACTCAAGGGCCAGATCGACATAGCCGCCCGGCTCATCTGGGTCGCCGAGAAGCTGGGCTGGGTCTACGCCGTCCGGTGGCCCGACGAGACCCGCCTGACCAGCAAGCAGCTCGGCCGGTCCAGGCAGCTCGGCTCGATGACCAAGCGTGCCGGTTCCGGCGCGACTGGCTGACCGGGCTGCAGGCCGACATGATGGAGCAGTGACAAGCCAACCATCGGGCCCAGGTCGCAAGAGAATGACCGGTACGGAGCGCCGCGCGCAGCTACTCGATATCGGCCGTCGCCTGTTCGCCGAACGCGGCCTCGACGGGACCTCGATCGAGGAAATTGCGGCCAAGGCGGGCGTCTCCAAGCCGGTCGTCTATGAGCACTTCGGCGGGAAGGAAGGGCTGTACGCGGTCGTCGTCGACCGTGAGGTCGAGCGCTTCATCACGATGGCGACCCGGCTGCTCGAAGGCGAGGACAACACCGCCAAGTTCGAGGTGGCCGCCGTCGTATTGCTCAGGTATATACAGGACAACTCCGATGGTTTCCGGATCCTGGTCCGCGACTCGAACCCCGCCTCAGGATCCGGGACCTTCGCCAGCTTGATCAGCGACATCGCCAGCCAGGTCGAGTACATACTCGGCGATGTGCTCAAGGCCCGTGGCTACGATCCGAAGCTCGCGCCGATGTACGCGCAGATGCTGGTCGGGATGGTGGCGTTCACCGGCCAATGGTGGCTGGACGCGCGGAAGCCGAAGCTGGAGGAGGTTGCCGCGCACCTGGTGAATCTGGCCTGGAACGGCCTGTCTCAGCTCGATCCCCATCCGACCATCTCGCCCGAAGCGACCCGGATGCTGGGCGAGATGGACTCAGCGCACATGCGGCCCCGGCCAGGTTGAGCGGCCGCCGCCGCCAGGCCCGCCGAAGCCCGCACTGCACCGCTGCGACGCCCGGACCACCCCACGGCGACGGCCCTGCCCGAGCAGCGGCAACCGCAGGCTCGCAGCTAGGTGCGGACTGCGACGGCGAAGACCCGCCGGAAGGGGAGCACAGTCCCGTACGGACCCGCGGGGTAGGCCTGGCGCAACCTGGCCCCGTATTCCGCTGAAAACGCCGCCGCGGGGCCTGGCGGTAGCGCAGCCAGGACCGGTCGCAGGCCGGTGCCCCGGTACCAGTCAAGTACCGGGTCGCCGCCGTGCAGCACGTGCAGATAGGTCGTCTCCCAGGCGTCCACCGCACAGCCCGCCCGGGCCAGGACGTCCAGGTACTCGGTCGGCTCGGCGGCTTGGCGGTTGAGCCGGACGCCGGCCAGCTGCTCGCTCCAGGTGCGCGAGCTGGCCAGCTCGCGCAGGATGACATGACTGGGCTGATCGAAGTTGGCGGGCACCTGGATGGCCAGCCAGCCGCCTGCTGAAAGCAAGCCAGCCCACCGGGCCAGGACGCGCAGGTGATCGGGGATCCATTGCAGCACGGCGTTGGAGATGATCACGTCGGCCGGCTGACCCGGCTGCCAGGTCGCCGCATCGGCGAGCGTGAAGCTGAGCCGGCGACCCAGGCCGTCCGCGGCCGGTGCACAGGGACTTGCTGCGGCGCCCGGCGCGACCAGCGCCCGCGCTGCCGAAATCATCTCGGCTGAGCTGTCGACGCCGCGAACCTCCGCGTCCGGCCACCGGCTGGCCAGCGTGGCGGTCAGTTCGCCGGATCCGCAGCCCAGGTCTAGGACCAGCCGCGGAGACTCGGCCCGCACCCGGGCGAGCAGGTCAGCGAACGGCCGCGACCGCTCTTCGGCGTACCTCCGGTACTGACCGGGATCCCACATGATGCCTCCATCTTTCTTGACGTCAAGATACCTTTTCTTACCTATCCCGAAGTCTCGATGTCAAGAGATATGCTGCGAGCCATGGACCAGCAACGCCGCCTGCCGCCACGCGCGGCGCGACGACCAGGCGCCGCGAGGCCAGCGCCGGCCGGGAAGTCTGCGCCAGACCCGGATCCGGCCGCCGTCACGGGTACGCCCGCCGCGGGATTTCTGGCCACTGACGAGGTGGATGACCTGGTCGCAGGCTGGCGTGCCGAGCGGCCCGACCTCGATGTCGAACCGCTGCAGGTGCTCAGCCGGATCTCCAGGCTGGCCAGGCACCTGGATCGGGCGCGCCGGGCGGCGTTCGCCGCGCACGGGCTGGAATCCTGGGAGTTCGACGTCCTTTCCGCGCTGCGCAGGCAGGGCGCGCCGTATCAGCTGAGCCCCGGCGCGCTGCTCCGCGCCACGCTCGTGACCTCAGGAACCATGACGAACCGGATAGACCGGCTGGCTGACGCCGGACTGGTCAGCAGGCAGCCTGATCTGCAGGACAAGCGAGGCGTCCTGGTCGCTTTGACCACCCGCGGCCTGGCCGCCGTGGATGCCGCCCTCGCCGACCTGCTGTCCAGCGAGCGGCAGTTGCTGACCGGGCTGGACCCACGGCAGCAACGCGATCTCGCGGCGCTGCTGCGGGTGTTGCTAGCGCCGTTCGACGCGGGCCAGCGGGCCGCCGTTGACTGAGCCGCCGAACCTCACTCGGCCAGTTCCTCCGCCACGGTGAGCCAGCGCTCCTCCAAGCCGGCCCGTTCCTCCTGCGCGGCCCGGAGCTCGGCGCCGAGCTCGATCAGCCGCTGATAGTCGCTGGCATGCTCGGCCAGCGCCGCCATCAGCCCCGCCTCCTGAGCCGAGATCCGGCCCAGCTGCCGCTCCAGCCTGGTCAGCTCCTTCTGGCCATCGCGCCGCCGGGCCGCCGCAGACGCGGCGCCCGCCGGTGCGGCGCCTTGGTGCTGGCTGCCCTCCGCCAGCTCAAGCTCACGTCGCCGGTCCAGGTACTCCGAGACGCCACCGGCCAGGAACGACAGCTTTCCGCCCAGCAGGGCTACCACGTGGTCGGTTACCCGCTCCAGGAAGTACCTGTCGTGGCTGACCACCACCAGCGAGCCCGGCCATCCGTCGAGCAAGTCCTCGAGCTCGGTGAGCGTCTCGATGTCCAGGTCGTTGGTCGGCTCGTCCAGGAGCAGCACATTGGGCTCGGCCATCAGCAGCATCAGCAGCTGCAGCCGCCTGCGCTCACCGCCGGACAGCTCGCCGACCAGCGTCCATTGCCGGTCCCCGCGCAGCCCGAGCAGGTCCAGGAGCTGGCTGGCGGAGATATCCCGGTTGCCCAGCCGCACCGAGCCGCGTACCTGCTGTGCGGCTTCGAGCGCGCGCAGCCCCGGATCGACCGGGCCAGGCTCCTGCGTAAGGTATCCCAGGCGCACCGTCTTACCCCGCACCACCCGGCCGCTGGCGACCAGATCCTGGTGCTGAGGCCCGTCAGCCGCAGGCTGCTTCGCGCCGCCGGGTCCCGCCCGGTCCTGGCTCCCGTCGCTACCGACCGGCAAGGTACCCGCGAGCAGGCGCAGCAGCGTTGTCTTGCCGCTGCCGTTCAGGCCGACCACACCCACCCGGTCGCCGGGGCCAAGCCGCCAGGTGGCATGGTCGAGGAGCACCCGGCCCGCGGCCGATACCGATCCGTCCTCGACGTCAATGACGGTCTTGCCGAGCCGTCCCGCTGCTATCCGGGCCAGCTGGACGCTGTCCCGCGGGGCTGGCTCATTCTCGATCAGCGCCGTCGCCGCCTCGATCCTGAACTTGGGCTTGCTGGTGCGCGCCGGCGGCCCGCGCCGCAACCAGGCAAGTTCCTTTCGTAGCAGGCTGCGCCGCCTGCGGTCAGCCGCCTCAGCGAGCCTGGCCCGCTCGGCCCGGGCGAGCACGTAGGCGGAATAGCCGCCTTCATAGGACAGCACCTGCCCGTCGGCAACCTCCCAGGTGCGCTCGGTCACCGCGTCGAGGAACCAGCGGTCGTGGGTGACCACCACCACGGCCCCGGCCTGCTCACGCAGGTAGCCCGCGAGCCAGCCGATCGCCTCCAGGTCCAGGTGGTTGGTCGGCTCGTCCAGCAGCAGTAGGTCGTAGGTGCCCAGCAGCAACCCGGCCAGCGCGACCCGCCGGCGCTCGCCGCCGGACAGTCGCTCAAGCTCCGCATGGGCGTCGATCCCGGGAAGCAGCGCTGCCACCACACCGCGGCTGCGCGCGTCGGCGGCCCATTCATGCTCGGACAGGTTCCCGAAGACGGCCCTCCGCACCGACCCCGTCGCGGCGGCGCTCTGCGGCAGGTAGCCGAGCCGCACCCCGCGGGCGCGTGTTGCCCGGCCGGCATCGAGTTCGCCGATACCGGCCAAGGCAGCCAGCAGCGTCGTCTTGCCCGCGCCGTTACGTCCGACGACCCCGATTCTGTCCCCGGCCGACACCCCGAGCGAGACGCCGTCGAGCAGTACCCGGGGGCCGTACGCCTTGACCGCTGTCTCCAGGTTGACCAGGTTCACGCCGGCTCCCCGGCCGCCAGCACCGCGGCGCCCCCCACCGGCCCCTGGACGCTCGCCACGGACCTGCAGACCCCGGCCCCGGTCAGCGAGACCGCGAGGTCCCGCGCGTGTGCCGCATCCCTGGCCAGGAAGGCGCAGGTCGGGCCCGACCCCGAGACAATCGCGCCCAGCGCGCCGAGCTGCCGCCCGGCGGTCAGGGTCCGCCGCAGGTCCGGGCGGAGCGAGACCGCCGCAGCCTGCAGATCGTTGATCAGCTCGGCGCCCAGCGCCGTCGGATCGCCCGACCGAAGCGCAGCCATCAGGGCGGTGCTGAGCTGGGGGGGACCAGCCGGGCCGGACGAGCCAGCCGGGCCGGGCGAGCCAGCCGGGCCGGACGGGCCAGCCGGGCCGGACGGGCCAGCCGGGCCAGCCGGGCCGGACGGGCCAGCCGGGCCAGCCGGGCCGGACGGGCCAGCCGGGCCGGGCGAGACAACCTGGGCCGCAGGCGACCGCGACGCCGATTGGGCGGCGGTCGGCAGCGGGCCCGCGGCGCGGGCCGCGCGAAGCCGGTCACAGGCGGCATAGACCTCCGGGGTCGAGAGGCCGCCCGCGGCAAATGCCAGCACCCAGTGATAAGCCCCCGCGGCCAGGGCCGGGGTCAGATGCTCGCCCCGGCCCTGGCCGACAGCGGTGCCGCCGAGCAGCGCGAAGGGCACGTCACTGCCAATCTCCGCGGCGACCGCCTGCAGTTCCTGCGCCGAGGCCCCGATGCGCCAGAGCTCGTTGCAGGCGACCAGGGCGGCAGCGGCGTCCGCACTGCCGCCTGCCAGCCCGGCCGCCACCGGGATCCGCTTCCTGATCTCTATCAGCACGGCGGTCTTACCGCGTGGCCGCGATCTGGCTGCCCTGGCCAGCGCGGTCGCGGCCCGGGCCGCCAGGTTCGCCTGGCCGCCCGGCACTGATCCAGCCCCCGTGCCTGTCACCACCACCGTGGTGCGGTCGGCGGGCCGGACCGTGACCTCATCGAAAAGCGAGACGGCATGAAAGACAGTGACCAGGTCGTGATAGCCATCGGCGCGCGGCGGCCCGACGGCTAGCTGGAGATTCACCTTCGCGGGAACCCGCGCGGTCACAGGGGTCACAGTCACGACCAGACGATGTTACGCGGGAGCTCCCGGTTGTCTGGCCGCCGGACCATCCGCCCATCACCGGCCAGCCCGGCCAGTGCCGACGAGGTGACCTGGTGGTCAGCTGGCCAGCTCACCAGGCGCCAGGCAGCCAGCTCGCCCCGCCGAGCGGGCGCCAGGCAGCCAGCTGCCCCGGCCGAGCGGGCATAAGCGATCACTTGGCCCGGCCGAGCGGGCGGGCGCGGCCGCGGCCGGCCAGCGCGATCCTGGCGAACTCGGCCACGCCGAGCGACTCGCCCCGCAATCCAGGATCAATGCCGGCTTCGCGGAGCACCTGCTCGGCAGCGGCCGCGGAACCTGCCCACGGGGCTAGTGCCGCCCGCAGCGTCTTGCGCCGTTGCGCGAACGCGGCGTCCACGACCGCGAAAACCTCCGCGCGGCTCGGCTGCTCCGCGCCGGGGCCAGGCTGGGCAGCGGGCACCACCGGCGGATCGCGCCTGGTGAAGGCGACCAGCCCGGAATCCACCCTTGGCACCGGCCAGAACACGCTCCGCGGCACCGATCCGGCCCGGCGGACCTCGGCGAACCAGGCCAGCTTGACCGAGGGAACCCCATAGACCCGGCTGCCGGGCGCGGCGCTCATCCGGTCCGCGACCTCCGCCTGCACCATCACCAGCCCGCGGCGGATGGAGGGGAACGTGGCCAGCAGGTGCAGCACGACCGGAACCGCAACGTTGTAAGGGAGATTGGCGACCAAAGCAGTCGGCGGCGGCCCGGGCAGCTCAGCCACCCGGGCGGCGTCCGCGGTTACCACCTCGAGCCGGTCGGCCAGCCGGGCGGCCCGGGCAGCGATGGTAACGGGAAGCTCGGCAGCCAGCACCGGATCGACTTCGACGGCGATAACCCGGCCAGCCGCCGCGAGCAGCGGCAGGGTGAGCGATCCGAAGCCGGGACCGACCTCGAGCACGGTCTCACCGGGCCGCACCGCCGCCAGCGCTGTGACCCGGTTGACCGTCCCTGCGTCGATGACAAAGTTCTGGCCCAGGCGCTTGGCCGGGCTGCGGCCGAGCCGGCCCGCTATCTCCCTGATGTCGGTCGGCCCTAGTAGCGCGACGTCCTGGCGGGGTGCCAACTCAGGCACCGCGCCGCCACCGGGGGCGCGCGCACGCACGCAGCGGATGCGCTACGCGCGCGTCCTGACGCGCAGCGCACCGGGCCGCGGCCGGGCGCGGAGCACGCTTGGCTAGGCTCGCCACGGCCCGAAGACGCGCTCTGCGGTGGCCGAGACGGCCGCGCACAGGTCACCGACAGGCAGTTGCTTCACGTCCGCGAGCGCCCGCAGCGTGGCAGCCACCATGGCTGGTGAGTTCGGCTTGCCGCGGTTCGGCATCGGAGTCAGGAACGGCGAGTCCGTCTCGGCCAGGATCAGGTCGGCGGGCGCCGCGGCAGCGGCGTCACGGAGCGGCTGGGCACTGGCAAACGTCACGTTCCCCGCGAAACTCATCACGTACCCGGCGTCCGCGCAGCGCTTGGCCATCGCGGCGTCACCGGAGAAGCAGTGAAAGATCACCTGGCCGGGCGGGCCCTCGGCGTCCAGGATTCGCAGCACGTCGTCGTGCGCATCCCGGTCGTGGATCATCAGCGCCTTACCGGCCTGCTTGGCGATCTGGATGTGCGCCCGGAACCACTCCTGCTGGAGTTCCGGCGGGGCGCTGTCCCTGTAGTAGTCGAGCCCGGTCTCGCCAACCGCCCGGACCTGGTCGAGCGCGGCCAGCGACGCGATCTGCGCCAGCGCCTCGCCGCGACCGGCGGCCGTCGTGGCCGCCCGCGCGGTCTCGTTCGGGTGGACCGCCACCGCCGCGTAGACGTCGCGGTGCTCGGCGGCGCAGTTCGCAGCCCAGCGCGATGACGGCACATCGCAGCCGACCGTCACCACCCGGACGATGCCCACCGATCGCGCGTCGGCCAGCACCTGCGCCACCGGGCGCTCGATCATGTCGAGATGGCAGTGGCTGTCGAGCGCCGGGCGGGGCAGCGGCTCGGGCAGCGGGGGCAGGCGCGGCGCGGTCGCGCCGCTCACGCCTGCTCCAGCCGGAACCGCTCCAGCCGGGCCAGTTCCTCGGCCGCGACGGACGGGTCGAGCTTGGCGAACAGCGGGGTCGGCGCGGCCAGCGGGGTACCGGGCGCGATCGGGGCCGACTGCCACCTGGCCGCCGTATCGTACTGGCCGGTGATCACTGGGTAGGGGACACCGCCATCCTCGTCGACCTCGTCGATCCGCGGCATCCCTGACCACTCGCCGGTCCCGCCGAGCATCTCGAACACCTTCTGCGACGAGCGCGGCAGGAACGGGGTCAGCAGCGTCTTCCCGTCGTCCACGAGCTGCAGCGCCACGTGGCAGATGGTCCGCATCCGGTCGGGATCGGACTCGCGGAGCTTCCACGGCGCCTGGTCGGAGAGGTACTTGTTGGCCTCGCCCAGGGTCCGCATCGCCTCGGTGATGGCCGCCTTGAACCTGGACCGGCCGAGCGCCTCGCCCACCGCGGCGAAGGCCGTCCTGGAGCGCTGCAGGATCTCGCGATCAGCCTCGGTCAGCTGGCCCGCCGCCGGGATTGAGCCGATGTTGCGGGCCGCGAACGAGATCGACCGGTTGACCAGGTTGCCCCAGTTGGCCAGCAGCTCGTCGTTGTTGCGCCGGACGAACTCGGCCCAGGTGAAGTCGGTGTCCTGGTTCTCCGGCCCGGCCACCGCGACGTAGTACCGCAGCGCGTCGACGTCGTAGCGGTCGAGGAAGTCGCGGACATAGATCACCACCGAGCGGGACGAGGAAAACTTGCGGCCCTCCATCGTCAGGTACTCGCTGGAGACCACCTCGGTGGGCAGGTTCAGCGCGCCGAGGTCCCCCGGCGTCCCGCCCTTGCTGCCCTGCCCGTCATAGCCGAACAGCATGGCGGGCCAGATCTCGGCGTGGAAGACGATGTTGTCCTTGCCCATGAAGTAATAGGCCTCGGCGTCCGGCGACTGCCACCACGCCCGCCAGGCATCCGGCTGGCCGGACCTGCGCGCCCATTCCACCGACGCCGACAGGTACCCGATCACCGCGTCGAACCAGACGTAGATCCGCTTGTCCGGGCGGTCCTGCCAGCCAGGCAGCGGGATGGGCACGCCCCAGTCGAGGTCCCGGGTGATGGCCCGGGGCTGCAGGTCACCGAGCAGGTTGAGGGCGAACTTCAGCACGTTAGGACGCCACTGCCCGCTCTTGCTCTGCAGCCAGCCGCCGAGCACGTCGGCGAAGGCGGGCAGGTCGAGGAAGAAATGCTCGGTCTCCACGAACACGGGCTTCTCGCCGTTGATCCGCGACCGCGGGTTGATCAGGTCGGCCGGGTCGAGCTGGTTGCCGCAGTTGTCGCACTGGTCACCGCGGGCCCCGTCGTAGCCGCAGATCGGGCAGGTGCCCTCGATGTAGCGGTCGGGCAGCGTCCGGCCGGTGGACGGCGAGATCGCGCCCATCGTGGCCCGCGGGAAGATGTAGCCGTTGCGGTACAGCCCGGTGAAGATCTCCTGGACCACGGCGTAGTGGTTGCGCGTCGTGGTCCTGGTGAACAGGTCATAGGACATGCCCAGGCCGGTCAGGTCCTCGGCGATGATCCGGTTGTAGCGGTCAGCCAGCTCGCGGGCCGTAACGCCCTCGGAGTCAGCCTGGACCTGGATCGGGGTGCCGTGCTCGTCGGTACCGCTGACCATCAGGACCTGGTTGCCTGCCATCCGCTGGTACCTGGCGAACATGTCGCAGGGCAGCCCGAATCCGGACACGTGCCCGATGTGGCGCGGCCCGTTGGCGTACGGCCAGGCGGCCGCGGCAACGATGTGGCGGCTGGTTGGGGACATGGCTCCAGCCTAATGGGACCGGCCCGGCGGTCCGGAGCGCTCCGGTGACGGGTTCACCCCGGATCAGCCGCGCGGTGCCGCACGACGGCGTCGTAGAGCTCCCGTTTCGCCAGCCCTTGCTCCTTGGCCACCGCGGCGATCGCGGCGTTGCGCTGCGCGCCGGCCGCCACCCGCGTTTCCACTTCGGCGGCGGCCGCCCCGGCGTCCCCCGGACCGGCCGCCGCCCTGGCGCCCTCGACCACCACCGTGATCTCGCCGAGCGGGCCGGCCTTCGCCCAGCTGGCCAGCTCGGCCAGGGTGCCGCGCCTGACCTCCTCGTGGGTCTTGGTCAGCTCCCGGCAGACGACGGCGCGGCGGGCGGCGCCGAACGCCCCGGCCAGGGCGGCCAGGGTGGCGGCCAGCCGCCGCGGCGACTCGAAGAAGATCAGCGTCCTGCGCTCGCTGGCCAGCTCGGCGAACCTGCGCGCCTGCTCCCCCGGGCGCCGCGGCGGGAAGCCCTCGAAGCAGAACCTGTCGCTGGGCAGCCCGGAGACGGCCAGCGCGGCGGTCACCGCCGAGGGCCCGGGCAGCACGGTGACCCGGATGCCCGCAGCGGCGGCCGCCGACACCAGCCGGTAGCCGGGATCGCTCACCCCCGGCATGCCCGCCTCGGTGACCAGCAGGACATCCAGGCCGGCCAGCAGCTCATCCAGCAGGGTGGCCGCCCGCTCCCGCTCGACGTCCTCGTAGTAGGACACCAGCCGGCCGGCCAGCTGCACTCCGAGCGAGGCGGCCAGCCTGCGCAGCCTGCGGGTGTCCTCGGCGGCTATCACCGGTGCGGCACGCAGCGCCGCGGCCAGCCGGGGCGAGGCGTCACCCGGCTGGCCGATCGGGGCCGCGGCCAGCGTGAGCGTGCCGGCCTGCCGATCCCGGGGCGACGCGTCGTTACGTTCCATTCCGCTGCCCACGCTAATGCCCGCCACCCCTACGATGGCTTTCGATGATGGCAAATGAGGCCAAGCCGCTGGCCGGCGCACCAGCGGACCGTGGTGCCGAGGTCCGGGCCCGCCTGGTGCCGCCGATCCCCGGCAGCGCCTTCTGGGGCTGGGCGGGACCGCTGCTGATCACCGCGCTCGGCACCTTCTTGCGCTTCAACCGGCTCAGCGTCCCGCCGTCCATCGTCTTCGACGAGACCTACTACGTGGGCGACGCCTACGGCATCCTGCGCCACGGCGCCGAGATCAACCACGTCAAGAACGCGGATGCGCTGCTGGCGCACGGCAGCACCAACATCCTGGCGACCGGTGGCGAGTTCGTCGTGCATCCGCCGCTCGGCAAGGTCGCGATCGCGGTCGGCGAGTGGCTGTTCGGGCTGACCCCGTTCGGCTGGCGGTTCGCCGTGGCCGTGGCGGGATCCCTGGCCATCCTGATGACGGCCAGGATCGCCCGCCGGATGACCCGCTCGACGCTGCTCGGCTGCGTCGCAGGGCTGCTGGTGGTGCTGGACGGGCTGGAATTCGTGATGAGCCGCACCGCGCTGCTGGACATCTTCGTGATGTTCTGGGTGCTGGCCGCGTTCGGCTGCCTGGTGATCGACCGGGACCGGGCCCGGGCCAAGATCGCCGCCGCGGTAGCGGCAGGGACGGCCGACGACGCCGGGCCCAGGCTCGGAATCCGGTGGTGGCGGGTAGCCGCGGGACTGTGCCTTGGCTTCGCGACCGCGTCAAAGTGGAACGGGGTCTACTACATAGCGGCCTTTGGGTGCCTGGCCATCGCGTGGGACGTGGGCGCGCGCCGGGCCGCTGGCTTCACCGACTACGCCCGCGGTGCGCTGCGGCGCGACGCGAGCTGGCTCCCGGTCTCGTTCGGGCTGGTGCCGGTGGCCGCCTACCTCGCCTCTTACAGCGGCTGGTTCGCCTCCACGGTCGGCTACGACCGGAACTGGGCCGCCCAGAACGGTAACCACACCCCGGTCTGGTCCGCGCTCGACTCGCTGTACCAGTACACCGTGGCGATGTGGCATTTCAGCGTCACGCTGGATGCCGGGCACCCGTACAAGTCGCAGCCGTGGACCTGGCTGATGATGAGCAGGCCGGTCTCGTTCTACTACGCGACCCCGAGCACCTGCGGGGTGAAGAACTGCTCGCAGGAGGTACTGGCCCTCGGCACGCCGCTGCTCTGGTGGGCGTCTATCCCGGCCCTGCTGGCCTGCCTGGTGTGGTGGCTGGCCCGCCGGGACTGGCGGGCGGCCGCGGTGCTGGTGGGGGTCGCGGCGGGCTGGCTGCCCTGGTTCTGGTTCGCCTGGCACGACCACCGGACCGAGTTCTCGTTCTACGCGGTGGCGTTCGAGCCGTTTCTCGTCATAGCCATCACGCTGTGTATCGGGCTGATCATCGGGCCCGCGCTGGCCAGCCCGGCGCGCCGGGTGACCGGCTCGATCGTGGCGGGCGTGTACCTGCTCGCGGTGCTGGCCGACTTCTATTACCTGTATCCGGTGCTCGCCGCGCAGGTTGTGCCGTACACGTCCTGGCTGGCCAGGATGTGGTACCACGGCTGGATTTGAACCGGCATTCAGGCGTAGCGTAGCGTGGTGAGGTGTTTACGCACGACGTAAGCTTTCTTTACGTCGCATTGGCCCCCCAGGTATGACCGTTTTATCCGTTTTGGAACGGCGCAGACATTGTTACGCAGATCACGCATCGTGACGGCCCGTTGCTGCGTCTATTAGGGAGGCAAACGACAAGGACGGAGCGGTGATGAGGCAGAAAGAGCGGACGCCGGAACAGGACACGCGGTTCGAGCAAGACGTGATGCCCTACTTTGGCCAGCTTTATCCTGCCGCGCTCCGAATGACGAGAAATGCCAGCGACGCCGAGGACCTGGTCCAGGAAACCTTCGTCAAGGCATATGCGGCGTTCCACCAGTTCAAGCCGGGCACCAACCTGCGCGCCTGGCTGCACAGGATCCTGGCGAACACGTTCATCAACAACTACCGGCGCAGGCGGCGCGAGCCTGTCCAGCCGCTCGGCATCGATTTCCAGGAGGACTGGCAGGTCGGCACCGACCCGCTCAGCCCGCCGGCCGCCTCGGCCGAAGCCGAGGCACTCGACCGGATGGCGGACTCCGATGTGCTGCGGGCCCTCCGCGAGCTGCCGAAGGAGTTCCGGGTGGCGATCTACCTCGCCGACATCGAGGGCTATCCGTACAAGGAGATCGCGGAGATCATGGGCACGCCGATCGGCACCGTGATGTCCCGGCTGCACCGGGGCCGCGAAAAGCTCCGCGAGCGGCTGCACGCCTACGCGCCGGGCCGGAGCCTGGCGACGGCCGCGTCGTGACCTAGCGCGCAGGACTCAGCTGCCGAAGATCCGGTCGCAGGCCCGCGCGCTGGCCTTGCCGTCATCAAGCGGGCAGAACTTCGCGGCGAAGGCCGCATACGCGCCCTGATGACGCGCCGCGACCTGGCCGATGTCACCGATCGCTGCGATCACCTCATCGGAGGTGGCGAGCAGCGGTCCCGGGGCCTCGGCCTCGAAGTCGAAGTAGAAGCCGCGCAGGTTGTCGCGGTACTGCTCGAGGTCGTAGGTGAAGAACAGCATCGGCTTGCCGGTCGGCGCGAAGTCGAACATCACCGAGGAGTAGTCCGTTACCAGCACGTCGCTGACGAGGAAGAGCTCGGAAATGTCCGGATAGCGGGTCACGTTGACGGCGAAGCCTGGCCGCGCGCCGACCGGAACGTCGTCGGCCATGTGGTGGTGACCACGGACCAGGATCACATGATCATCGCCAAGTTCCTGCCAGGCCCGCTCGAGGTCGAGCCGGAAATCGAAGCGGTACCGGCCAGAGGCGTAGTACTGGTTGTCCCGCCAGGTCGGCGCGTACAGCACCACCTTCTTGCCGTCCGGCAGCCCGATCCGCCGTCGTACCTCGGCCGTCAGCTGGCTGGCCTCGCCGCTGTGCAGCACGTCGTTGCGCGGGTAGCCCGACTCGCAGATCTCGCCCTCGTAGTGAAACGCCCTGCGCATGATCGGGGTGCTGAACGGGTTCGGCGACAACAGCAGGTCCCAGCTGGCCACGTCTTTAGCCAGGTGATCGAAGTAACCGGTACCCGAGATGAACTGAGGCTGGTCGATGTCGAAGCCGATGCGCTTGAGCGGGGTGCCGTGCCAGGTCTGCACATACGTCTGGCCGTCCCGCTTCTGGTAGACGCCAGGCATGTCGTCGTTGGCGATCAGGTAGCGGGACCTGGCCAGCGCCTCCAGGTACTCCTCGGTATTGGTCAGCACGGCGCGGGCGCCGTCGGGCACCGGCACCGACCAGTCAGACACGACCCAGATATGCTCCCGCTGGTCGCCGCGCCGGCGCAGCTCATTGGCGATAGCGCGGGGATTGTCGCCGCACTGCTTGCCCTTCCAGCTGACGAACATCACGGCGTCCCTGATCGGGAGCTTCATCTGCAGCGGGTAGTAGACGCCGCGCAGCACCCGCCGCTGTACCCGGCCGTGCTCGGCGAGCTTCAGCGCAGCGCCGACCACCAGCATCGGGGCGTCGTAGCCGGTGGTAGTGAACCGGTAGCTCTTGGGCCCGAAGACGTACCTGCGGTCTTCGATCTGCGACAGCCGCGCGTGGTCGTAGGCCGGCTCGACCAGCTCGCTGTCGGCCGCGTCGGCCCGGCGGACCAGGATGTCCCAGAAGCCGTCCCGCAGCGGCAGCTGCCTGCCGAACGACGGCATGCCGGCCGCGGTGATCTCGATGGTGAAGCGGTCACCGTCGCGGGTGAACCCGATCAGGTGCTGATCGGTCGAACTGCGCCGCCGGACCAGCGCTTCATAACGGCCCGCCGCCGGGAAGTTGCCGGTCAGCGTGAGCGTGCCAGCCTCGCTCCAGGCGTGCTGCTCGATCACCGGCCGGACGCCGCGGCCGGCGATGAGCACGTTGCCGTCGCTGGCCCGCTCGACGGCAAGCTCGCGGTTCCCGGTGATGTGCTTGAACTCCGGGTGGCCGACCGGGAACGCTACCCGTACCGGACCCCGGCTGTCGGCCTCGACGTGCAGCTCCCACTCAACGGCAGCGCCATCGGCCGAAGCCTGCCCGGCCCCGGTAGCGCCCGGCCCCCGGGCGCTGAACATGGCGACGGGCAATTCGCCCCGCACTCGCAGCGTATTGCCGTCCAGCCGCGAGGCGGTGGCCGGGAATCGCTGCGCAGCGGCCCCTTTCGCCCAGGTCAGGACCAGCTGAGGAGTACTGGCCTGGGTAGCGGTGGTGACGTCCACCTCGATAGCGAGCTGGCCGCCGGACTCTTCGGTCCCACGCAGCATCGCCGGCGTATCCACCACCTGGATGTGCAACTGGCGCCGCACCCAGCGGGCGCCGAACCTGATGCCCGGAGCTACCTCACGGAATTCCGGCCGTTCCGCCGCGCCGCGAACCGGGGTATGCAACCGCGCGGCACGCCAGACCCCGCGTCCGCGGACCAGAATCACGCAGTCCCAGTCACCGGTCAGCCAGCGCCGCCCGGCCCGGAACCATCTCGGGCTGATCTCCAGCCGGAAGCCCGCCCAGTCGTAGGCGTACCGGTTCTGGGCCGACCAGGAGGTGGCCTCGGGATGCTGCACCGACCGGGCCGGCAGGATGATCGGCGGCCGCCGCTGGCCGACTGGCTTGATGATGACGAGCTTCGAGGCGTGCCTGCGCTTGATGATGTCGATCGACGGCACGAAGGCGCAGCCGGTGACCACCAGCCGGTTCCCGTGCCAGCCGAAACCGTCCACCCGGACGAACGGGTCAAGTTCGCGCCACTGCGGCCGGTAGATCCGGCCCGGTATCTTCAGCTTTTTGTCGTCGCGGAACGGCAAGTCGGCGCGCAGCCTGCCGAAGCGCCTGACCACCGGGATGGTCTTGACCGGCTGCGCTTGCTGCCAGGCATTGAACTCGATGAGCTGGTCCAGTCGGCCCGTCCTGACCAGGTAGTACGCGAGCTTGTGGGTCGACGGCAGCTTCGCGAGCACCCGCCGGTCGACCTGGGCCAGGTATTTCCCGCTCAGCTCGATGAACTCGGCCTGGTACTCGTCGCTGGTCCTGGACAGGTCAGTGACATACAGCCACAGGTCATTGACGAGCGCCTTGCGCTGATGCTCGCGCAGCAGCTTCGGCGATCCGCGCTCGGCGAGGAAGCGGTCGATGGCGATCAGCGCGGTGATCCGGTCCCTGAAATTGGAGATGTCCGTCCTGGACTGGGTGATGGACAGCTGGCCCTTGCCGCGCTCGCGCCAGTAGTAGATCGTGTCCGGGATCACGTCGACGGCCTTGGCCAGCACGTGCGCTTTGGTCATGGCCTGCAGGTCTTCCCAGATCATGCCCTCTGGGAAGGACAGGCCGTTGGCGTCCCAGAACGACTTGCGGAACAGCTTGTTCCACACCGAGACGTCCCAGAACAGCTGCGGCGTCCGGCTGATGTGGGTGCCGATGTTCCGGCCCTTGATGGCGCGCGAGTGCAGCGCCGACTGGGTGACACCGGCCGGGCCGATTCGCTCGACGTTGCCGGAGACGAAGTCTGACCCGGACGCATCCAGGGTCTGCAGCATCCTGGAGTACGCGTGGCTCGGCAGCATGTCATCGGCGTCGACGAAGGCCAGGAACTCGCCGGTGGCGTGCTCGATGCCGCGGTTGCGGGCGTACCCGGGCCCGCCGTTAGGGACCTGGACCAGGGTGAACCTCGGATCGGCGGCCGCCCGGGCCTGCGCGATGGCCACACTGCCGTCGGATGATCCGTCGTCCACCATGATGACTTCGAGATCGGTGAACGTCTGGGCCGCGATCGACTGCAGGCAATCCTCGAGCAGGTCCTCGTTGTTGTAAAACGGCACAACAACGCTGATCCGCCGAGCCGTCATCTCATCTCCCTCGTCGCGTGACCACGCCGGCCCCTGCCGGAAAGCCTAGGAGACCATCGGCGGTGCGCGTCATTCCGGCAGCTCATGCTGCGTGGCAGCCGACCTGCGGCCCGAGCCGCACCGCGCCGCAGCGGCTACCTGCCTGACGGCTGCCTGCCTGGCCGCCACCTGCCTGCCCGGCCGCTGCTGTCTGACCGCCGCCCGCGCGTGCTACGCCACCAGCCGGGCGAAAGAAAGCCGCTAGTCCCGCTCTCCGGACCGGGAGGCACCAGCCTACTGACCACGGCCGATTAATGCAGCGGGTCGGCGACGAAGGCGGCCGTCACTCGCCGCGCCAGACCGGGGCACGCTTCTCGGCGAAGGCGATAGCGCCCTCCATCGCGTCTGCCGAGCCGAAGACCGGGCCGATGATGTCACCCTGCCGGGCGAACGCCTGTGCACTGTCCCAGTCTGCGGATTCGACCACGACCCGCTTGCTGGCCGCCAGCGCGAGCGGTGCGCCCTGGGCGACGCGCGCGGCAAGTTCTCTGGCTCCCGCGAGGGCCTGGCCGGGCGGGGTCAGCCGGTTGACGAGGCCCGCCTCGGCGAGCCGCGCGGCCGGGAAGTGCTCGCCGGTCAGCACGATCTCCATAGCCAGGTGGTATGGGATCCGGCGGGCCAGCCTGAGCAGGCCGCCCGCGCCGGCCACCAGCCCGCGCCGCACCTCAGGCAGCCCGAAGCTGGCCTCGGCACTGGCGACCACGAGGTCGCAGGCCAGGACGATCTCGAAGCCGCCGGCCAGCGCATAGCCCTCCACCGCCGCGATCACGGGTTTCACCGGCGGCCGCTCCGTGATGCCGGCGAAGCCCCGGCCCGGCGCCACCGGCGCGTCGCCGGCCAGGAAGCCCTTCAGGTCCATGCCCGCGCAGAAGCTGCTGCCGGCCCCGGTGAGCACGAGCACCCGGATGTCGCTCCGGGCGTCGAAGTCCTCGATGGCCGCCGCGATGCCCCTGGCCACGTCGCCGTTCACCGCGTTGCGCGCCTGCGGCCGGTTGATCGTGATGACACCCACGCCATCGGCCGCCTCGGCGAGGACTGCCTCTGCCATCGTTGCCTCGCTCATCGGGTCACTTGGGCTGGAATCTGATGCCGCCGTCGAAGCGGACTACCTCAGCATTCAGGTAGTCGTTCTCGATGAGCGCGCGGACCAGGTGCGCGAACTCCGCGGCCGTGCCCATCCGCTTCGGGAAGACCACCGGAGCGGCCAGCTTGGCCTTGAACTCCTCGCTGCCCGGCCCGGATCCGTAGATCGGGGTGTCAATGATGCCCGGGCAGACGGTGTTGACGCGGACGCCGATCGCGGCGAGATCGCGGGCGGCGGGCACGGTCATGCCGATGATCCCGCCCTTCGATGCGGAGTACGCCACCTGGCCGGTCTGTCCCTCGATGCCGGCGATCGAGGCGGTGTTGATGACCACGCCGCGGAGCCCGTCGGAGTCGGCGGCCGGCGTCTTGGCTATCGCCGCTGCGGCCAGCCGCATCAGGTTGAACGTGCCGATCAGGTTGACGTCGATGACCTTGCGGAAAGCGGCCAGGTCATGCGGGGATCCATCGCGGCCGACGGTACGGGCCGCCCAGCCGATGCCGGCGCAGCTCACCGCGACCCGCAGCGGCGGGCCGGCAGCAGCGGCGGCGGCGACCGCTGCCTGTACCGACTGCTCATCTGAGACGTCCGTCCTGACGAATTCTCCGCCGACCGCTTCGGCCACCGCGTGGCCCTGATCCTCGTTGAGGTCAGCGACGACGACCCGGCAACCTGCCGCTGCGAGCCCGCGTACCGTCGCCTCCCCGAGGCCGCTCGCGCCGCCGGAGACGACCGCCGCCACACCGTTGAGTTCCATGGCCGGAGCATACTGGCCGCCCTTCCGCAGCGGCGCCAGGGGCCTGGCCGCCTGACAGCCAGGCCCGTGGCCAGCGTTTTGTCAGTACCTGCGCCTAGCATCGTCAGGTAAGGAATGGCCTTGGGCTCGGACGGTGTTGTGCTGCTCATGTGTTGTGCTCATGTGCCGCCATCTCGCGCCCAGCCGCGGCGGGGCGCTGCGCAGTGGGATGGTTAGGCGCAGTGGGTTAGGCGCAGTGGTGTAGGCGGGGTCGCAGAGGAGGAACCGTGCGGAAGTACCGGGGCAATCCGTGGGCTGTGCTGCTGGTGGTCTCGCTCGGGTTCTTCATGACCCTGCTTGACCTGACGATCGTGAACATTGCCATCCCGGACATGATCACGCGGCTGCATGCGTCGCTGGACGACATCCTGTGGGTCATCAACGCCTACGCGCTGGTCCTCGCGGTGCTGCTGATCACTGCCGGGCGGCTGGGCGACCTGTTCGGCCAGCGGAAGATGTTCGTCCTCGGGATCGTGATATTCACTGCCGCGTCGGCCGCCTGCGGTCTGGCCCCCAACGCCGCCACCCTGATCGCGTTCCGTGCGGTTCAGGGTCTCGGCGCGGCCATCCTGATGCCGCAGACGCTGGCCATCCTGACCATGGTTTTCCCGCCCGAGCGCCGCGGTGCCGCGTTCGGCATCTGGGGCGCGGTAGCCGGGGTGGCGACCATCGCCGGCCCGACCCTGGGCGGCCTGCTCGTCACCGCGTTCGACTGGCGGTACATCTTCTTCGTGAACCTGCCGATCGGCATCATCGTGATCGCGCTGGCCGGGGTGATCATCCCAGATCTCCGCACCGGCCGCCGGCATCGGCTCGACTTCGCCGGAGTCATACTGGCCAGCGCCGCGCTGCTGGCCATCTGCTACGGCCTGGTCGAAGGGCAGCGGTACAACTGGTCCACGATCACCTCGTTTATCAGCATCCCGCTCGTGCTGGCCGTGGGCGTCGTCCTGCTCGCCGTCTTCCTGCTGGTCCAGCGCGCCAAGCAGGCCGATGAGCCGCTGATCCCGTTCTCGCTGTTCCGCAGCCGCAACTTCTCGCTGATGAACTGGGTGTCCGGCACGGTCGCCGTCGGCATGATGGGCATTTTCCTGCCGCTAACGATCTACCTGCAGTCGGTGCTCGGCTTCTCGGCGCTGAAGGCGGGGCTCACCTTGGCGCCCGCCTCGGTCATCTCGATGTTCATCGCGCCGGTGGCCGGGCGGCTGTCTGACCGCATCGGCGGCAAGTTCATCCTGATGACCGGCCTGACCTGCTTCGCCATTGGCATGGGCTGGATAGCGCTGACCGCGCAGGTCAATTCACCCTGGTATCACTTCCTGCCCGGGCTCATCATCGCGGGGTTCGGCTTGGGCTGCACGTTCGCCCCGATGACCACGGTCGCGATGCGGGACGTTCAGTACCAGATGGCGGGCGCCGCGTCTGGCCTGCTGAACACCACCAGGCAGGTCGGGGCGGTGATCGGCACGGCCGCGGTCGGCGCGCTGCTGCAGAACAGGCTCTCCGTCGCGCTGGTCAGCCAGGCCAGGACGCGCACCGTCGCGCTGCCGCCGGCCACCCGGGACCATCTCATCGCGGGCTTCCAGGCCACCGCGCAGAACGGCGTTGGCGTCGGTTCCGGCCAGGGCGGCGCCGCTGTGCGCCTGCCGCAGGGCCTGCCCGCGCAGCTCGTGCACGCGATCGAGCAGATCGCCCACGCGATCTTCACCAACGGATTCGTCGAGGCGATGCGCTGGACCATGCTGATGCCGATCGTGGTCCTCCTCATCGGCGCGGTCAGCTGCCTGCTGATCAAGCGGAACCCAGCTGCTCCTCCGGCGGCCGCCGCGGCCGGGCCTGATGGCACCCTGACGGCGGATGGCAGCCAACCAGGCAGCCTGACCGGGCGGGGCGCAGCCCGGGCCTCTGAGGCCACCGTCAGCCGGCCGGATGGCGCCTAACCACGCCCGCCGGACAGTTTCATGACCAACGCCCGCCGGACGGTCAGCGTGACCACGGCGGGCCGCGGCCCGGCTCGCACCCGGCCGCGGGGTCGTCCTGGCCCGCGGCGGCCCGGGCCGCCGGGGCAACCGGGGCAATCGGCGGCCCCGGCGACTGCGCTCAGCCAGCTGCCTCGAACACCGCCGGGGCCCACAAGCCTGGCAGCTCTTGCGGGTCCGGCTCGAACGGGAACCTCGAGCTGAAGGCGGGCTCAAGGTCGGACAGCCAGATGGCCTCCGGATCAAACCGCGCGAAGAACGGCTTGCCGACCAGCTCGGGGTCGCGGGCCTGGATCATGTGCAGGGCGAAGACCTTTTCGCCGGCCACGTCCACGATCCCGTCAATGCACAACTTGCCGGGAGTGGCCGACATCGACGGCCCGCGCACCGTCCTGGCCAGGCCCGACACTCTCCGGAACGCGTCACGGTAGATCTCGTAGCCCCTGGCCAGCGGCACGGCGAAGTACCCTTGCGGGCCCGTGTCACGCTCGACGAACATGTAGTAGGGCACCATGCCCAGGCGGGTCTGCGAACTCCACATGGCGGCCCAGACCGCCGGATCGTCGTTAATGGACCTGATCAGCGGGGCCTGCGTGCGGATCACCGCCCCGGCTGCCCTGATCCGGCGCACCGCCGCCGTGACCAGCGGCGGCTCGAGTTCCCGCGGATGGGAGAAGTGCGCCATGAACGCCAGCACGCGCCCGGACTCGGCAACCTGCTCGAACAACCGCAGCGTTTCATCGGCGTCCGGGTCGGTGACAAACCGCTGCGGCCAGTAAGCCAGCGACTTGCTGCCGATCCTGATCGACTCGATGTGATCGAGTCGCGGGTCGAGCAGCGGCTCGATGTAGCGGCGCAGCACGTCGGCACCCATGATCATCGGGTCGCCGCCGGTGACCAGGACGCTGGTGACCTCGGGGTGGCTCCGGAGATAGGCGGTGACCCTGGCCATGTCGTCGGTGGCGATTTTCATGCCCGGCTCGTCGACGAACTGGGCCCACCTGAAGCAGTAGGTGCAATAGGCGTGGCAGGTTTGCCCCTGTTTGGGGAACAGGAGCACAGTCTCCGGGTACTTGTGCTGCACTCCGGGCACCGGCTCATCGGCCAGTTCGGGGATGTTGAGGGCGAGCTGGCCCGCCGGATGCGGATTCAGGCGCATCCGGACGGCGTGCGCCGCGGCGCGCAGCGCGCTCTCCGGCGCTCCGCCGCTCAGCAGGTCGGCGAGCGTGGCCACATCTGACTCGGGCAGCATGTCCGGCTGCGGGAACACCAGGCGGTAGATGGGATCGTCGGGCGCCGCCTCCCAGTCGATCAGGCGCTCGACGACATAAGAATTGGTCCGGAAAGGCAGGACCGTGGCCACGGCCCGGACAGCTAGTCTTTCGCCAGCTCCCAGGCCTGCCCGGTCGGCCAGCGCATCGAGATGCTTGGCCGTATACGCGCGGAAGCGGCGGCCCGCCCCCGGTACGGCGGCTGTCTGCTCATATCCAGTCACGCATCTCCCTCCGTCGGTCGCCGTCCGGTTGCGGGGTGGCCGGACGCGCGGGTGTCGCCAGCTGGCGGCAGGATGCGGATCGCCAGAACACTTATCCGTTAGACGTAGATGGAGGCATGTTCGTTAGTGATTATCCATACAAAAGGGTCACGTTTAGAAGACACTCAAGGAACGCCCAGGGTTCCCTGTAGTAGTCGAGAGCCACCACTCATGCCCCCTGATGACGGCCGCCCGCTCATACCAGACACCTCCATGCTGACATCGCAGGCCCGGTAACGCATCCCCCGTTTGGTAACAGTTGGTCATCCGTTGGCATCGGTTAATTACTGACAGTAGCGGCGGCCTGCCCGGCCAGCCAGCAGCTCACCTTGGCCTCGGACCGGCCCGGGCCGGTCCGCGCCCCGGCCGGTCCGCGCGATGATCGTGGCGGAGACGGCTCCGCGGCCCATCGGGCGACCGCGACCACGATCACGGCGGGCCGGGCCAGCGGGCCATGCCGGGGGCAATGCCGGCGATATGCCGTTGCCCAGGCAATGAGAGGCTTGCCGCATGCGGGAATCCGGTGACGTCCGGCCGCCCGGCGACATCGTTCCGCATGGCGGCGCCGTCCAGCAGGACGGTGCACCGCCCCGCCGCGACTCCGTTGCGCAAGACGGCGCCGCCGCGGCCGCGGGCGCCGCGTCCGGCGCCACCGCCGCTGCCCAGCACGGCGACACCACGCCCCCTGACGGCCCGCCGGGACCGGCCCCGATACCGATCGCGGTCGATGCGATGGGCGGGGATCATGCCCCGGCGGAGATCGTCGCCGGTGCGGTCACGGCGGCCAGGTCCAGCGGTCTGCGGATCGTGCTGACCGGCCGGCCGGGCCTGCTGCGGCCGCTGCTGGCCGGGCACGGCGCCATCGACGAGATCATGATCGTGCCCGCCGACGAGGCTCTGGCCATGGGCGAGGGCGCGCTGGCCAGCTGGCGCAGGCCACGGTCAAGCATCGCGGTCGCCTGCCAGCTGGTCAGGCGCGGCCAGGCGGCGGCCGTGGTCTCGGCCGGCTCGACGGCCGGGATCGTGGCCACCGCCAGGCTCAGGCTGCGCCCGTTGCCTGGTGTCGCGCGCCCGGCGCTCGCCGTAGTGCTGCCCACCCAGCCCGGACCGACGGTGCTGCTGGACGTCGGCGCCATCGCCGACCCGAAACCGGAGATGCTCCTGCAATTCGCCCAGCTCGGTGTCGCCTACGCCCAAGTCGGGCATTCGATCTCCGAACCTCGCGTCGGCCTGCTCACCATCGGCGCGGAGCCTGAGAAGGGCAACAAACTCGCCCGGCGAGCCCATGACCTGCTGGACGCGGCCCCTCAGCATGGTGCGCAGCCGATCAACTTCGTGGGCAATGTCGAGGGTGGTGACCTGCTGGCCGGCCGCTTCGACGTGATCGTGACCGATGGCTTCACCGGGAATGTGGCACTCAAGACGCTGGAGGGCACCGCCGCCTTCGCGGCCAGGCAGCTCCAGGAAGCGCTGCGCGGATCAGCCTCGGCCCGGGTCGGCGCGTTCTTTCAGCGCCGGGCCTTGCGTGAGCTGACCCGGCGGCTGGATGTCGAAGGCTACGGCGGCGCGGCGCTGCTCGGGCTGGAAGGGACGGTGGTGATCGCGCACGGGGCTGCCACCGCCAGGACCGCCGCGGCGGCCTGCGAACTGGGCGCGAACCTGGCCACCGGCCAGATCACCGAGCGGATCAAGGAACGGCTTGGCCCGCAGCGCGGCGGCCATTTCCTGCGCCGGCCGTGATGATCAGTGCAGGCACGCCCGCTGGCCGGGCCCGGCCGTTATTGACGACGGGCAGCGGCAGCGGGCCGATAGGCTTATTGCATGACGGATCCGGAGGTGGCTCTCGCGCAGCTGGTGCGCGCAGCGCTGGCCGCCGAATTCGGTGCCGACTACGCCGATGCCGACCCGGTGATCAGGCCGTCCCAGTTCGCCGACTTCCAGGCCAACGTGGCGCTGCCGCTCGCCAAGCGGCTGGGCCTGCCGCCACGCGACGTCGCCGCCCGGTTGGCTAGCCACCTGCACGGCAGCGAGGTCAGCCAGCAGGCCGAGGTGAGCGGTCCGGGCTTCATCAACCTCACGCTCCGCGATGACTGGATTGCCGCCCAGGCGTCCGGCCAGCTGGCCGACCCGCGGCTCGGCGTCGCGGCGGCCGACCCGGTCAAGAAAATGGTCGTCGACTACTCGGGGCCGAACGTTGCCAAGGAACTGCATGTCGGCCACTTGCGGGCCACCGTGGTCGGCGACGCGATCGTGCGGGTGCTCGAGCACCTCGGCCACGAGGTCACCAGGGCCGCGCACCTCGGCGACTGGGGCACCCAGTTCGGCATGCTGATCGAGCACGCGCTGGACATCGGTGCGGAGGCGACCTACGCGGAGCTCGCCGACGGCGAGTTCACCCCCTTCTACCAGGCTGCCCGGGTCAAGTTCGACTCTGATCCCGCGTTCGCCGACCGGTCCAGGCGCCGGGTGGTCCAGCTGCAGGCCGGCGATGAGCGCACGCTGCAACTGTGGCAGCTGCTGGTCGGCGACTCCATGGAGTACCTCAGGAAGATCTACCGCAGGCTGCAGGTCACCCTGACCGATGAGTACATGGCGCCGGAGAGCTTCTACAATCCGATGCTCGCCGATGTCTGCGCCGAGCTGGAGGCGTCCGGCGTCGCGGTGATCAGCGACGGCGCCCTGTGCGCGTTCCCGCCCGGCTTCACCGGCCGCGATGGCAGGCCGTTGCCGCTGATGTTGCGCAAGAGCGACGGCGGCTATGGCTACGACAGCACCGACCTGGCCGCCATCAGGTACCGGCTGCGCGATCTGGGCGTCACCAGGATAATCTACGTGGTCGGTTCGGAGCAGCATCAGCACCTGCTGATGGTGTTCGCGGTGGCCAGGCAGGCCGGCTGGCTGACCGACGCGGCCAGCGCGGAGCACGCCCAGATCGGCCTCGTGACCGCGCCTGGCGGGCAGCGGCTCCGGACCCGCAGCGGCGAGCAGGCCAAGCTGATCACGCTGATCGACGAAGCCGTGGCCAGGGCCGACAAGGTCATCGAGGACCGCTACGACGACCCAGCCGAGCGCAGCCAGATCGCCGAGGCGGTCGGGATCGGCGCGCTGAAGTACGGCGACCTGTCGGTAGCCCGCGACTCGAGTTACGCGCTCGACTTCGACCGAATGCTGGCGCTGACCGGCAACACCGGTCCATACCTGCAGTACGCGACGGCGCGGATCCGGTCGATCTTCCACCGGGCCGGGCTCGAGCCCGAAGCTGCCACCGGCCCGATCCAGCTGGGCCAGCCGACGGAACGGGCGCTTGCGCTGCGCCTGCTGGGCCTGGGCGCGGCCGTCACCGAAGTGGCCGACGCGGCCGAACCGCACCGGCTCGCGGCCTTCCTGTTCGAAACGGCCAGCGCGTTCACCGCGTTCTACGAGCAGTGCCCGGTGCTGAAGGCCGCGGACGAGCCGACGCGTGCCAGCAGGCTGGCCTTGTCGGCGCTGACGCTGCGCGTCCTGCTGACCGGGCTGGGACTGCTCGGCATCCCGGTTCCCGACCGGATGTGACCCGAACCGGTCCGAACAGGCCGGTCCGAACAGGCCGGCCTGAAACAGGCCGGGTCTGAAACAGGCCGGGTCTGACACGAACCGGGCAAAGCGGGTCTGACACGAACCCGGGCCTGACCCAACCGGGCACGAACCGGGCCTGGCCCAACCGGGCACGAACCGGGCCTGACCCAACCGGGTACGAACCGGGCCTGACCCAAACCGTTTGTACCGCAGATCTGGCGGAGCGTAGCCAACACCTGGGGCAATTTGCCGGGATGTTCCCAGCCTGCTCCCAGGTTCCGCTCCCAGTGATCCCAGCCGGGCGGGTCATGCTGCTGGTTATGGACAACATGTATGAGCCTCCGGGCGGTGCCCATCAGCCGCCAGACGGCGCCCCGCAAGACAACTGGCCGACCCAGCAGTTCGGGCCCGCGGGCGAGCCGCCGCATCGCCCGCGCCGTAGCCGGTCGCTGCGCTGGAGCGCCGGGATAGCCCTGGCCGCGCTGCTAGCGGGCGGCGGAGCTCTCGCCGCCACGGAACTCACCGGCAGCACCGCCCCGGCCGCAGCCGGGTCTGCCGAGCAGGCGGCGGCGCTGAACACCATTCTCAGCTCGGCCTCATCGCCGGCGGCCGGGGCCGTTTCGGCACCGGCATCGTCGGCTGCCGCAGCCGGCGGGTCAGTAACCGCCTCCTCAGCAGCGACCGCCGCGCCGACGGTCAGCGCGGCCGACGCCGCCGCACTCTCGGCGTCCGCGCCGGTCGCTGCGGGCCGGGCCCCGGTAGCTGGCCGCTGCAGGCGCGTGGTAGTCAGGCTGCGGGCCACGAGGCACCCCCGCGCCGCCCGGGTGGTCGCCAGGTTCTGCCGCAACCGCCTGCTGCGGCTGCGCGTGCTCGGCGGCCTGCACGGGCAGTTCACCTTCAGGACCAAGTCCGGCACCCGGACCCTCGCGTTCGCTCGCGGCGTGCTGGAGTCGGTCTCGGCCGGCCAGGTGATCGTCAAGTCAGCCGATGGCACCACCTGGGCGTGGAACCTGGTCAGCAGCACGGTGGTCCGGGAGCTGGGCCAGAAGGTTGCCCGTACCGCGCTGGCCGATGGCGAGCAGGTATTCGCCGGCGGCCCGGTCGTCAGCGATGCCAGCGACGCCCGGCTGATCGTGATCCGTCCGGCCGCGGCCAGCGGCGCGGACGACAGTAACGGCAGCGGGTCGTCGGCAGGCTGACCCAGCGGGGGCGCCGGCCGCATCCTGACCCGGCGGCGGGCGCCCACCGCATCCTGACCCAGGGGCCGGCACCCGCCGCAGCCGGGTTCGCCGCAGTTGTGCCGACACGCAAGAATGAACCCGGTAACTCATGACAGACAACGACCGGATACCTCAGGTGCTCGTCGTGGACGACGAGCCGAACATCCGTGAGCTGGTTCAGGTCGCGCTGAAGTTCCACGGCTGCGCGGTCAGCACCGCCGCCAACGGGACGGATGCGCTACGGCACGCCGATGCCGACCGGCCGGACCTGATCGTCCTGGACGTGATGCTGCCCGACATGGATGGCTTCGAGGTCTGCCGCCGGCTCCGCGCGGCGGGTAACGAGGTACCGGTGATCTTCCTGACCGCCCGGGATACCTCCTCGGACACAGTCACCGGACTGGCCATCGGCGGCGACGACTACGTGACCAAGCCATTCTCGGTCGAGGCCCTGGTGGCCAGGGTCCGCGCGGTCCTGCGGCGGGCATCGCGCACCTCCCGCGACAGCTCGGGCGGTGCGGGCGGCGAGCCAGGCCCGCTGCGCGCTGGCGACCTGGAACTTGATGAGTCGCGCTGGACCGTGCACAGGGGCGGGGTACCCGTGGAGCTGTCACCGACCGAGTTCCGGCTGCTGGCCTACCTGATCCGGCACCAGGGACGGGTCCTGACCCGCGCCCAGCTACTGGAGAGCGTGTGGGGCTGGGACTATGCGGGCGAGTCGCAGATCGTCGAGACCTACGTCAGCTACCTGCGCCGCAAGCTGGACCCGCTGGGGCCGCCGATGATCCACACCCAGCGCGGGGTCGGCTACAGCCTCAGGCCACCCGAACAGGGGCAGGCCGGACCCCGGGGATGAGCAGCTCGCACCGGCTCTCGCTGCGCACCCGGATGCTCGTGCTGCTGATCGGCGTGACGGTGATCTTCCTGCTCGTCATGGGCATGGTGAGCACCATCGTGCTGCGGAATCAGTGGGCGAAGCAGTTCAACGCCAACCTGGTGACCGAGGCCAACACCCGCAGCCCGGCCGGGCTCAGCGTCAAGCCGAACGGTTACTCGGCGGTTGAGGTCAACGGCCGGCTGCTGGCCATCAGGCGGGCGACCGTCCAGCCCCTCACCGGCGGCACGTCGGCCGCAGCCACCCAGGAGCTGGCCACCACGGTGCAGCAACTGGCCGCGAACGGGACACTCGCCTACTACATCGTGCACAGCGAGCCGTTCGCCGTGCCGCGGACCGACGGCGGCCCGAAGCTGACCGCCGCGGCCGGCCGGTACAGCCCGGGCGTCTTCGTCGTGGTCGCCCAGCCTGTCTCGACCGTCGCCGACCACGTGCGCGGATTCGTGCTCGCCGAGCTGATCACGGGCGGCGCGCTGATCGCCCTGCTGGCTATCGGCGGCGAATGGCTGATCGGCCGCGGGCTGCAGCCGCTCGACCGGATGGCCACCACGGCCAACGAGATCACCTCCAAGGGCGACCTGACCACCCGGATGCCTGAGGCCGGCGACCACACCGAGGTCGGCCAGCTCGGATCGGCGATCAACACCATGCTCGACCGGATCCAGCACGCCTTCGGGGCGCGGTTGCGCTCGGAGCAGAAGGTCCGCGAGTTCGCCGCCGACGCCTCGCACGAGCTGCGTACCCCGCTCACCACCATCCGCGGCTACGCCGAGCTGTACCGGCAGGGCGCGCTCGGCCCGGACCAGCTGCCCAGCGCGATGCGCCGGATCGAGCAGGAGGCGCAGCGGATGAGCACGCTGGTCGCCGAGCTGCTCGAGCTGGCCAGGCTGGATCGCACGTCCTCGCTGGACCTGACCGAGACCGACCTGGCCAGCGTGGTCAGGGACGCCGTCGCCGACGCGGTTGCGGTCGAGCCGGACCGGCCGGTGCGCGCCGAGGCACCGCCGCGGCTGGTCGCCGTGGTGGATGAGCCGAGGATCCGCCAGGTCCTGGCCAACTTGCTCGGCAACGTCCGGGCGCACACTCCGGTGACCACCCCGGTGGCGGTCCGGCTGGGCCAGCTGACCGGCGGCGTGCTGATCGAGGTGGCCGACGCCGGGCCTGGCATGTCCGCCGAGGACGCGGCCCGGGCCTTCGACAGGTTTCACCGGGCCGCCGAGCAGGCCGGCGACGACGGTTCGGGGCGCGATGGCCCCGGGCGCGAGGGCGTCGGCCGCGAGGGCGTCGGCCGCGAGGGCCCTGGCCGTCGCGGCGGTGGCCGTGCGCAGGCCGCGGCCGCCGGCGGCCGCAACGGCGGGGCCGGCGGCGGCAGCGGCCTGGGCCTGTCGATCGTGCAGGCCATCGCCGCGGCTCATGGTGGTCAGGCCACCCTGGAATCCTGGCCGGGCCACGGCACCCGGGTCCGGATCTGGCTACCGGTCCGCACCCCGTCCTGACCGCGTCCTGACCCCGGGCCGCAGCTCAGCCCACCCGCTTCCGCGCTCCACAGGGCGCATTCGCGAGGAAGCAATAGCGGGAATGGACCGTTGCCGCGGAAAGAACAGCAGCGCAGCGCCATCGCCGCGACTCGCGAACGACAGCGCTGCGCCACCGCTGTCGTTGGGTGCCAGCGCCGGAGGGGTACCGGGGCCGCGGCAGGCGGCGGCGCGACCGGGCCGTAGGGCCAGGCCGCCGGCTCGGTCAGCCGGGCTCGCCGACCGAGCAATCCGGCTGGCCGGATGAGCCAGGCGGCGCGGCGCCCTGGGGGCCGGGCAGGTGCTCGAACAGGTAGTAGATGGCGATCAGCGCATAGATCGCCAGCGCCACGCCGGAGGACCAGAATGCCGCGACGAGGGTACCGACCACATAGCCGATCAGTCCCGCGCTGAATCGCAGCGTCGCCTGCCGCGGCGCCCGGATGGCCGTCGCGCCCAGCGACTCCTGGTGCGCGGCCAGGTACATCCACATGACCGAGAAAGCGATCGAGATCGCGATCAGGACGAGCCCGTACAGGACGGCGGCTACCCGGCCGCCGGCCGGGGCGTCCGCCGTCAGATGGTCGGCCACCAGTGCGGTCGGGAACGGCACCGCGACCACGCCCATCAGCAGGAACGTGTTGAGCACCAGGGTGATCCTGTCGACCCTGGAGACCAGCGACAGCATCGTGTGGTGGTTCAGCCACATGATCCCGATGGTCAGGAAGCTCACCACGTACGCCGCGTACTGCGGCCAGGCATCCAGCAGCAGCCGGTAGCTGAGCGGACCGTGGCCGATGGCCAGCAGGTTGAACACCAGCACGGTGATGGCCACGGCGAAGACCCCGTCGCTGAACGACTCGGCCCGCCGCGTGTCCATGCTGGATTCCTCCCCCCGTCCCGGACCGTTAGCGGTCAGCCTGGCCCGGGACCAGCAGGCGCGGCGGGGCCGGCTGCGCAGGACCACCGGGAGCCAGGCCAGGCCCGCCAGGTCCGCCAGGCCCGCCAGGTCCGCCAGGCCCGCCAGGTCCGCCAGGCCCGCCAGGTCCGCCAGGCCCGCCGGAGCCGTCAGGCCCGGAGCCACCAGGCCCAGCGGCGGCCGCGACCGCCGCGGCCGCGGGCGGTTGCACCGACCTGGCCAGCAGCTGCGCCACGTCGACCACCTCGAGTGACTCGGCGGCCTCCCCGGAACTCTGCTTCACGCCGATCGCGTCCCCCAGCATGACCAGGCAGAACGGGCAGGCCGTCGAGACCGTGTCCGGGTTGGTGGCCAGCGCCTCGTCGATCCGCTCTTCGTTGATCCGCTTGCCGATCCGCTCTTCCATCCACATCCGGGCCCCGCCCGCCCCGCAGCAGAACCCGCGCTCCTTGCACCGGTGCATCTCCTGCGCCTGGACGCCGGGCACGTTCTCCATGATCTCGCGCGGCGCGGTGAAGACCCGGTTGTGCCGGCCCAGGAAGCACGGGTCGTGGTAGGTGATCTTCTCGTCAATCGGCGTCACCGGGGTGAGCCGCCCGTCGGCCACCAGCCGGGCCAGCAGCTGGGTGTGGTGGATTACCTCATAGTTCCCGCCCAGCTGGGGGTACTCGTTACTGATGGCATTGAAACAGTGCGGGCAGCTGGCCACGATCTTGCGAGCGCCCGCCTCGTTGAGGGTCTCCACGTTCTGCTGCGCCAGCATGCTGAACACGAACTCGTTGCCCATCCGCCGCGCCGGGTCGCCGGTGCAGGTCTCGGCCTGCCCGAGGATCGCGAAGTTGACGCCCGCGGTGTGCAGCAGCCCGGCGACGGCCCTGGTGGTCTTCTTGGCCCGGTCCTCCAGTGCCCCCGCGCAGCCGACCCAGAACAGGTACTCCACGTCGGCGCCGATCGGGCCGTCCACCACCGGCACCTCGAAGTCCAGCCCCTCGGTCCACTCCAGCCGCTTGGCCTCGCCCATGCCCCACGGGTCGCCCTTGTTCTCCAGGTTCTTCAGCATCCCCGACGCCTCGGCCGGGAACGCCGATTCGATCAGCACCTGGTGCCTGCGCATGTCGGTGATGTGGTCAATGTGCTCGATGTCGACCGGGCATTCCTCGACGCAAGCGCCGCAGTTGGTGCAGGACCAGAGCACGTCGGGGTCGATCACGCCGCCCGCGGCAGCGTCGCCGACCAGCGGCCTTTCCGCTTCCTTCGTAACGGACTCCGGCAGCTGGGCTCGTTGTTCATCGGAGCCGGCCAGCAGGTAGGGCGCCTTGGCGAAGGCGTGATCCCGCAGGTCGAGGATGACCATCTTCGGCGACAGCGGCTTGCCGGTCGCCCAGGCCGGGCACTGTGACTGGCAGCGCCCGCACTCGGTGCAGGTGGCCATGTCGAGCATGCCCTTCCAGGTGAAGTCCTCGATCTTCCCGCGGCCGAAGATGTCGGTGTCCGGGTCGGCCTCCTCGAAATCGAGCACCTTGCCGCCCGAGCGCATCGGCTGCAGCCCGCCGAGGCCGTTCGGCCGCCGGGAGAACAGCACGTTCACCGGGGCGGCGAAGATGTGCAGGTGCTTGGAGTAGGTGACCAGGACCAGGAAGCCCAGGATGACCGCCAGCTGCGCCAGCACGAAAGTCGTCTCGAAGACCTTGTCGGTGCCGACCCCGGCCGGGTGCAGCCAGTGGCCGACGATCTGGGAGGCGAACGCGCCGTGCGCGTAGGGGAACACGCCGGTGTCGATCTGCGCGCCCCGATACACCAGCAGCGTCGCCACGACCAGGAATATCAGCACCAGCGTGAGCCACGCGGCGCCGAGGTGCGAGCCGGCGAACCGTGAGTTCCGGCCCTCGCGCTTCGGGTCGTGACGGAACCTGATCACCGCGAACGTGATGATCCCGGCCATCACCAGGACCGCGAACAGATCCTCGACGAACCCGATCCACGCCCAGTGCCCGATGCCGGGAATCGCGAACCTGCGGCTGAACAAGTCCCCGTAGGACTCGATCAGGGTCAGGATCAAGATGATGAAGCCCCAGAACGTGACGAAGTGCGCGATGCCAGGCACCGTCCACTGCAGCAGCTTGCGCTGGCCGAGCACCTCGGTGGCCTCGGTTTCCGCGTCCCTGGCCGGGTGCGTCCTGACCGCCTCGATCCGCTCCGGGGCGGGCTGGCCGGTGCGGCCGATCCGGTAGAGCCACCATAGCCGCCGGCCTGCTATCGCGAACGCGATCACGGTCAGGGCCAGGCCGATGACGATGCGCAGGGTCACAGGAGACCTCCAGGTGCGGCGTCGGGCCAGGCGGCACCTGGCACTGTGCCGGTGCCAGCGTAACGCGGTCCCGGCGGAGCAGATGATCTAGGCCGCGGCCCGGCCCCGCGCCGGCGCCGCCGCTAAGGATCGGCCGCCCGGCGATGGCAGCTTGTACATTGCACTAAGCCCGGCGACTCGGCGGCCGGGAGGCGAGCAAGCACGACAGGTGGTCATGGCCCGCGACCAGGTGAATGGTTCTGCCCCAGGCGCCGTCAGCGATGCCGGCCCAGCCGGGCGGACCGCCGCGGCCGCAGGGCAGCGCGCCGACCGGATGCCGTGGCTGATCGCGCTGGCGGTTTTTGCCGCCTACGTGGTCATCTCAGGATTCCGGTACCTGCGGCTCCAGCCGACCTCGTGGGACCTGGGCATCTTCACCGAGTACGTCAAGCGCTACGCCCACCTGCAGGCCCCGATCGTCGATGCCCGCGGGGCGGGGATGAACCTGCTCGGCGATCATTTCCATCCGATCGTGGCTTTGATCGCCCCGTTCTTCCGGCTCTTCCCGTCCCCGGCCACCCTGCTGATCGCCCAGGCGCTGCTGGCCGCCATTTCCGTCATCCCGGTCAGCCGGGCCGCCGAGGTGCGGCTGGGCACCGGCGCGGGCCGGGCCATCGGCGCGGCCTACGGCCTGTCCTGGGGCCTGCAGCAGATGATCGACAACGATTTCCACGAGATCGCGTTCGCCGTTCCGCTGCTGGCCTTCTCGCTCTCGGCGCTGGTCCGCGGGCGCGTCCGCGCGGCGGTCCTGTGGGCCCTGCCGCTGGTCCTGGTCAAGGAGGACCAGGGCTTCACGGTGGCGGCGATCGGGCTCATCATCGCGTTCGGCTACCGGCACCGGCTAGCCGGCCTGGCCCTGGCGGCGTGGGGCCTGATCTGGTCACTGCTTTCGATCATCGTGATCATCCCGCTGTTCAGCCCGACCCACACCTACCTGTACTGGTCGCTGGGCGGCGACCTCAGCGGGCCCGGGCACCGGGCGTCCCTGGCCGGGCTGCTGCATCAGCTGTTCGCCGGGTCCGACGTCAAGCTGCCCACGCTAGTGATGATCTTGCTCCCGACCGCCTTCCTGGCCCTGCGGTCCCCGATCGTCCTGGCCATACTGCCCAGCGTGGCCCTGCGGTTCATCGCGACCAACAGCTCCTACTGGAGCACGCAGTGGCACTACAACGCGACCGTGATGCCGATCGTGTTCATCGCGGCGATTGACGGAATGAGCCGGATCCGCGCCGCCAGGACCGCCGGGGCCGCCATGAACGGCACCGGCCCGCCGCGGGCCCGGCGCTCCGGCGCGGCCCGCTGGCCCGGCCAGGACGCGACCGGCTGGGCCGCGCGGGTCGCGGACCTGGCGGAGCGGCACGGGGCCGCGATGATGCTGGCGATCTGCGCGGCGCTGGCCTTCGAGTTCCCGCTGGCCAGCTTGTGGAGCCCGCAGACCTATCAGCTCGGTCCGCATGTCGCCGCCGCCCGCGCGGCGATGGCCCTGGTGCCCGATGGGTCGACCGTGGCTACCGACATCGACCTGCTGGCCCCGCTGGGCGCCCGGGCTGACGCGTTCTGGCTCGGCAACGCCGCGACCTGGCTCGGTCAGCGCGGCAACCCAGCCACCCAGTATGTCGTTTATGACCAGACCGCCGCCGACCTTCCGGCTCCGTCAGGCACGGCCCTCAGCTATATCGAGAGCCTCAGCCGTGGCGTCCGCTACCGCCAGGTTTATCAGCAAAACGGGATCTTCGTCTTTGTCCGCTCGTGAGACCGGGCGCCGCCTGACCCGCTGAAATTTGACTTCGCTAGCGGGAATGCGCAGGTCGCCTGCAAAGTTGAGCACAGTAGACTCAAGTCAGTTGCCAGGCTCGATGCAGCATGGCAAACTTGCGTCCGCAAGACTCAACTTAGGCTCACGATCAGAACAAAGGGACTGAACTCATGGCACGAGCGGTAGGCATCGATCTGGGGACGACCAACTCGGTCGTCGCCGTTCTCGAGGGCGGCGAGCCCGCGGTCATCGCGAACGCGGAAGGCTCGCGGACCACGCCGTCCGTGGTGGCCTTCGCGAAGAACGGTGAAGTGCTCGTCGGCGAGGTCGCCAAGCGGCAGGCAGTGACCAACGTTGACCGGACGATCCGCTCGGTCAAGCGCCAGATGGGCACCGACTGGTCCGTCTCCATCGACGGCAAGAAGTTCTCGGCGCAGCAAATCAGCGCGTTCATCCTGCAGAAGCTGAAGCGGGACGCCGAGGCATACCTGGGCGAGACGATCACCGACGCGGTGATCACCGTGCCCGCGTACTTCAGCGACGCACAGCGCCAGGCCACCAAGGAGGCCGGCCAGATCGCCGGTCTCAACGTACTGCGGATCATCAACGAGCCGACGTCCGCCGCGCTCGCCTACCACCTGGACAAGGACACCGAGGCCACCATCCTCGTGTTCGACCTGGGCGGCGGCACCTTCGACGTCTCGCTGCTGGAAGTCGGCGAGGGCGTGGTGGAGGTCAAGGCCACCAGCGGTGACAACCACCTCGGCGGCGACGACTGGGACCAGCGCATCGTGGACTGGCTGGTGCAGGACTTCAAGAACAACTACGGCATCGACCTGTCCAAGGACAAGATGGCGCTGCAGCGCCTGCGGGAGACCGCGGAGAAGGCCAAGATCGAGCTGTCCAGCTCGACCGAGTCGCAGATCAATCTGCCCTACATCACCCACTCCGACCAGGGCCCGCTGCACCTGGACACCAAGCTCAGCCGGGCCGAATTCCAGAAGATGACCGCTGATCTGCTGGACCGCTGCAAGGCGCCGTTCCAGCAGGTGATCAAGGACGCCGGGGTCAAGCTCAGCGACATTCACCACGTGGTGCTGGTGGGCGGATCCACCCGGATGCCCGCCGTGGTCGACCTGGTCAAGGAGCTGACCGGCGGCAAGGAGCCGAACAAGGGCGTCAACCCGGACGAGGTCGTGGCCGTCGGTGCCTGCCTGCAGGCCGGCGTGCTGAAGGGCGAGGTCAAGGACGTCCTGCTGCTGGACGTGACGCCGCTGTCGCTCGGCATCGAGACCAAGGGCGGCATCTTCACCAAGCTGATCGAGCGCAACACGACGATCCCGACCAAGCGCTCGGAGATCTTCACCACCGCCGACGACAACCAGCCTTCGGTGCAGATCCAGGTCTTCCAGGGCGAGCGCGAGATCGCGGCCTACAACAAGAAGCTCGGCATGTTCGAGCTGGCTGGCCTCGCGCCGGCGCCGCGGGGCGTGCCGCAGATCGAGGTCACCTTTGACATCGACGCGAACGGCATCGTCAACGTCTCCGCCAAGGATCTCGGCACCGGCAAGCAGCAGTCGGTCACCATCTCCGGTGGCTCGGCGCTGAACAAGGACGACATCGAGCGGATGATGGCGGACGCGGAGAAGTACGCCGACGAGGACCGCAAGCGCCGCGAGGAGGCCGAGGTCCGCAACCGCGGTGAGACGCTCGCATACACGACGGAGAAGTTCCTGTCCGAGAACGCCGAGAAGATCCCCGAGGACGTCAAGTCCGAGGTCGAGGCGTCGATCGCCGAGCTGAAGAAGGCCCTGGAGGGCACCGACACCGAGGCGATCCGGGTCGCCACCGACAGCGCTGCGCAGGTCAGCCAGAAGATGGGCACGGCTATTTACGCGCAGTCGCAGCAGGCCGCCGGATCGCAGGCTGAGGGCGCCGAGGCCCACGAGGACCAGGCGCACGACGACGATGTCGTGGAAGCGGAGATCGTGGACGAGGACAAGCCGGGCGAGCAAGAGGGCGGCGCCGCCTGATGAGGCCGTCAGAAGAGGAACCTCAGGGGCCGATCATCAAAGACCGGCGGCGTATCGATCCGGCCACCGGTCAGGTGCGTGATCCGGGCCAGGCTGGCCAGGCCCAGCGCGGGCCAGGCCAGCCGAGGCCGGGCCGGCATTCGGTGTCAAAGCCGGGCGGTAGCCCGGGCCCGGGCGCGGCAGGAGCTTCTGCCGGGCCCGGCGCCGGCGCCGGGCAGCCGGACGGCGAGGCAGGCCAGCTCACTGTGCAGCTGGCCGAGCGCACCGCTGACCTGCAGCGGCTCCAGGCTGAGTACGCGAACTACCGCAAGCGGGTGGACCGGGACCGGCAGGCGGTCCGGGAGCAGGCGCTGGCCAACGTGCTCAGCGAACTGCTGCCGGCCCTCGACGACATCGGCCGCGCCCGCGATCACGGCGAGCTGACCGGCGGCTTCAAGTCGGTCGCCGAGTCGCTGGAGGCCGCGGTCGCCAAGCTCGGGCTGATCAGCTACGGCGAGGACGGTGACCCGTTCGATCCGACCGTGCACGAAGCGCTGATGCACTCCTACTCGGCAGACGTGACCGAGCCGACCTGCGTCCGCATCCTGCAGCCCGGCTACCAGGTCGGCGACCGGATCCTGCGCCCCGCCCGGGTGGCGGTCGCCGAGCCCGGCGACGACGGCGCACCGGAAGGCGCCGGGCCAGCCGGCCCGGACCAGGATGCTTCGGCCGCCGCGGACCAGGCCGGCGGGGACGACGGCGATGCGGCGGCCGGTGCCCGAGAAAACTGATAACCCGCGAGAAGAGGATCGTTGAGTACCAAGGACTTCCTTGAGAAGGACTATTACAAGGTCCTCGGCGTCTCCAAGGGCGCGACCGCCGACGAGATCAAGAAGTCGTACCGCAAGCTCGCCCGCAAGTACCACCCGGACGCCAACAAGGGCGAGGCCAAGTCCGAGGAGCGCTTCAAGGAGATCTCCGAGGCGTACAACGTGCTGTCCGACGACAAACGGCGCAAGGAGTACGACGAGGCGCGCTCGCTGTTCGGCGGGGGCGGGATGCATGTGCCAGGCTCGGGCGGCGGCGGCTACAACTTCGATCTGGGCGACCTGTTCGGCGGCACCCAGCCGGGGGGCGCCGGCGGCACCGGCGGCCGGCTTGGCGACCTGCTCGGCGGAATGTTCGGCGGCGGAGGCACGCGCACCACGCAGCAGCGGCCCCGGCGGGGCGCAGATGTCGAGACCGAGACGTCGCTGAGCTTCAGCGACGCGATCGACGGCGTGACCGTATCGCTGCGGCTGGCCGGCGAAGGGCCGTGCAAGACGTGCATGGGCACTGGCGCCAAGGCAGGCACCGTGCCCAGGGTCTGTCCGAGCTGCGAAGGTACCGGGCAGGCCAGCAGGAACCTGGGTAACTTCGCGTTCTCGGAGCCGTGCCGGGAATGCCGTGGCCGTGGTCTGGTCGTCGACGACCCGTGCCCGGTCTGCTCGGGCAGCGGGCGGGCCATGAGCACCAGGACCATCCAGGCCCGGATCCCGGCCGGCGTCGCCAACGGCCAGCGAATCAAGCTGAAGGGCAAGGGCGCGCCAGGCGAACGCGGCGGCCCGGCCGGAGACCTGTACGTCCGGGTCCATGTCGCACCGCATCCGGTCTTCGGCCGGACCGGCCATAACCTGACCGTCACCGTGCCGGTCACCTTCCCCGAGGCGACGCTGGGCGCCGAGATCAAGGTGCCCGCGCATCGCGGGATGCCGGTCAGCCTGCGCATCCCGGCCGGCACGCCGAACGGCCGGACGTTCCGGGTCCGCGGTAAGGGGGTCCGGCGGCCCGATGGCACGGTCGGCGACCTGCTCGTGACCGTGAGCGTGCTCGTGCCGCAAAACATCAACAGCCAGGCCCGCGAGGGCCTGGAGAAGTTCCGGGACGCGACGGCTGGCCAGGATCCCCGGGACGAGCTGCTGCGCCGCGCCAGCGCGGGCTGACCGGCAGGGCAAGATGACCGGCAGTGCAAGATGACCGGCAGGGCAAGATGACCGGCAGTGCGGGATGACCGGCAGTGCAGGCGATCACGAGACGAGAGGAGATGACATGACGAGCGAGTTCGAGCTTTCCGACGACACGCCCGTGTACGTCATCTCCGTGGCCGCCCAGCTGTCCGGACTGCACCCGCAGACGCTCCGCGCCTACGATCGCCTGGGCCTGGTCTCTCCGGGCCGGACCCGGGGCCGCGGCCGCCGGTACTCGCTGCGCGACATCCTCATCTTGCGCGAGGTCCAGCGCCTCTCCCAGGAAGAGGGCGTCAACCTCTCCGGCATCAAGCGGATCCTCGAACTGGAGAACGAGGAGCACCGCAGCCAGATGCTGCTGGCTGAGATGCACGCGGAGATCACCCAGCTCCGGGCCGAGCTCGAGTCCACCCGCGCGGTAGCCGCCCGGCTGGCCGGATTGCTCCGGAGCCGCAGCCGGGGCACGGCGCTGGTGCCGGTCCGCCGCCCGGGCTCCGCCGTCGCGGCTCCGGCGGCTCGCGAAACAACAGCACACACGACTGATCCGGGGGAGGCCCGCGATGGATGACAAGCTGACCCGTAAGAGCCAGGAAGCGCTATCCGAGGCGGTCAAGCGCGCGGCCGCGGCCGGGCAACCCCAATGTTGACGGCCTGCACCTGCTGGCCGCGCTGATCGAGCAGGATGGCGGCACCGCCGCCCCGCTGCTGCGGGCCGTCGGGGCCGACCCCGCCGCGGTGCTGAGCAGCACCGGGCGGCTGCTGGCCAGGCTGCCGAGCGCCACCGGGGCCACCCTCGGCGCTCCGGAGGCCTCGCGAACGCTGCTGGCGGCGCTGGCCACCGCGGGCAAGCGCGCCAAGGAGATGTCGGATGAGTATGTGTCCACCGAGCATCTGCTGGTCGGGCTGGCCACCGACGGCGGCCAGGCCGCGACCGTGCTACGCGAGGCGGGCGCCGGCCCGGACGAGCTGCTGGCCGCCTTCGAGAAGGTCCGCGGCAGCGCCCGGGTGACGACCCCGGACCCGGAAGGCACCTACCAGGCGCTGGAGAAGTACGGCGTCGACCTGACCGCCAGCGCCCGGGAGGGCAAGCTCGACCCGGTCATCGGGCGCGATGCCGAGATCAGGCGGGTCATCCAGGTACTCTCCCGGCGCACCAAGAACAACCCGGTCCTGATCGGCGAGCCTGGCGTCGGCAAGACAGCGGTGGTGGAGGGCCTGGCGCAGCGGATCGTGGCCGGAGACGTGCCGGAGTCACTGCGCGGCAAGCGGATCGTGGCGCTCGACCTCGGCGCGATGCTGGCCGGGGCCAAGTACCGCGGCGAGTTCGAAGAGCGCCTTAAGGCGGTCCTGGGCGAGATCAAGCAGAGCGAAGGCCAGGTCATCACGTTCATTGACGAACTGCACACCCTGGTGGGGGCCGGGGCGGCCGAGGGCGCCATGGATGCGGGCAACATGGTCAAGCCCATGCTGGCCCGGGGCGAGCTGCGCATGGTCGGCGCCACCACGCTGGACGAATACCGGGAACGGATCGAGAAGGACCCGGCCCTGGAACGGCGCTTCCAGCAGGTCTTCGTGGGCGAGCCGTCCGTCGAGGACACCATCGCGATCCTGCGCGGCCTGAAGAGCCGCTACGAGGCCCACCACAAGGTGCAGATCTCCGACGCCGCCCTGGTCGCGGCGGCCACGCTGTCGGACAGGTACATAACGGCGAGATTCCTGCCGGACAAGGCGATCGACCTGATCGACGAGGCAGCCTCGCGGCTCCGCATGGAGATCGATTCCCGGCCGGTCGAGATCGACGAGCTGCAGCGCACGGTGGACCGGATGAAGATGGAGGAGATGGCGCTGGCCAAGGAGGACGACCCGGCCAGCAAGGAACGGCTCGAGCGGCTCCGCGCCGACCTGGCCGACCGGCAGGAGCAGCTGACTGCGCTGCTGGCCCGGTGGGACCGCGAGAAGTCCAGCCTGAACAGGGTCGGCGAGCTGAAGAAGCGCCTCGACGACCTCAAGGGCCAGGCCGAGCGGGCGCAGCGGGACGCCGACTTTGAGAGCGCGTCGCGGCTGATGTACGGGGAGATCCCGGCTCTGGAGCGGGAGCTGGCGGCGGCGGCCGCCGCCAACGACGGCGCGGCTGAGGCTGCGGCGGCAGCCGACGGGCAGGTGACGCTCGGCGACAGCAGGCCGATGGTCAAGGAGGAGGTCGGCCCGGACGACGTGGCCGATGTCGTCTCGGCGTGGACCGGGATCCCCGCAGGCCGGCTGCTCGAAGGCGAGACGGGCAAGCTGCTGCGGATGGAGACCGAGCTGGGCACCCGACTGGTGGGCCAGGCGCGGGCCGTTCAGGCGGTGTCGGATGCGGTCCGCAGGTCACGGGCCGGAATCGCGGACCCGGACCGCCCGTCTGGATCGTTCCTCTTCCTGGGGCCCACCGGAGTGGGCAAGACCGAGCTGGCCAAGGCCCTCGCCGAGTTCCTGTTCGACGACGAGCGGGCCATGATCCGCATCGACATGAGCGAGTATTCCGAGCGGCACTCGGTCGCCAGGCTGGTCGGGGCGCCCCCCGGCTATGTCGGTTACGAGGAGGGCGGCCAGCTCACCGAGGCGGTCCGGCGACGGCCGTACTGCGTCATCCTGCTCGACGAGGTGGAAAAGGCCCACCCTGAGGTCTTCGACATCCTGCTGCAGGTACTCGACGACGGGCGGCTGACCGACGGCCAGGGCCGCACGGTTGACTTCCGCAATACGATCCTGATCCTCACCTCCAACCTGGGCTCGCAGTTCATCGCTGACCCGGCGCTGGATGAGGCTGCGAAGCGCGACGCGGTGATGTCGGTGGTCAGATCGACCTTCAAGCCGGAGTTCCTCAACCGGCTCGACGACGTGATCCTGTTCGACGCGCTGACCACAGCGGAGCTCACCGAAATCGTCAAACTGCAGGTGGCCGCGCTGGCCAGGCGGCTGACCGACCGCAGGCTGACCCTGACGGTCACCCCGGCCGCTCAGGAGTGGCTGGCCGTGACCGGCTTCGATCCGGTCTACGGGGCCAGGCCGCTGCGCCGGCTCATCCAGTCAGCCATCGGCGATCAGCTGGCCAGGCAGCTGCTGGCTGGCGAGATCATCGACGGTGACACGGTGCTGGTGGACCTGGACACCGCGACCGATTCGCTGACGGTCCGCTCGGCCCGCGCGACGTCCGGCGCGGCCGCCCGCTGATCACGCTTCGTCGAGCAGCTTGTCGTAGCTGTCCTCGGCGAGCCCGAGGTCGTTGCGGATCCGGTACCGCAGGCTCAGGAGCATCCCCAGCTCGGCCCCGTCGTCGGCCATCCCCGGATCGGGGTGCGAGCTCACCGATCGCAGCCCGCCCACCGACCGCAGGCCGCCCGCCGACCGGGCCCGCCCGTCCGGTCCCGCCCCGGCGCCCTGCGAGGCGGGGCCTGCGCCGCGCGCCAGGCAGAGTTCCACCCCGGCGGTCGCCCAGTCCAAGGCGCCAGCCAGGTCGGAGCGCTCGACGAGCAGTTCGGCCACGAGATCGCAGGTCCGCGGGTCGGTCCTGCCCTCCGCCTTGAGCTTCTCGATCATCGCCTGGGCCTCGGCCTGCCTGCCGAGCTGAAACAGCGCGCGGGCCAGGGGCACCCGCGGATCGACAAACACCGGGCCCCCGTCCGCCATCGCCAGCCGGAAACCGCTGGCGGCGGCGGCCGGGTCGTCAGCGAGCAGCCACTGCTCTCCGGCGCGGAGGTATGCCTCGGAGCGCGGCATCGAATCGGTCTGAATTCCCGTCACCGCGAGCCGGCTCATGCGTCTCGCTGCCGTCTGATGATCGCCGCTGCACGCAGCGTCGAACTCAATCGCGTCGAATTCCTCACGACTCAGTACAGCCACGCTAGGTACGGTACCCAGTCGGGGCGAGGTTCAACTGCGGCTCGCGCGCACAGGTGGACAATCCAGGCGGCAGCTACCGGCGGGACCGCTCCAGGGCATCCCAGAACCCGCGGCGCAGCGCGTGCCGCACCTCATCGTGCAGCAGCGAGTCGATCGGCAGCGCCGACCCTTGCAGCAGCCTGGCCTCCAGGTCCGAAGGCATCCGCGGCTTGCGGGCGAGCACCGCCTCCAGCCAGAGGGCCGGAGCGTCCCGCGCGACCGCATCGCCGAAGCCGAAGCCCTCGGCATGGGCGGCCTGGACCGCGTCGGTCAGCGAGACCGTCACCGGCTGGGGCACCGGAGGCTGGCCGGTCACCGGCTGCGGACCGGTGTAGGGGCCATCCGGCTGCGGACCGCCGAACGGGCCGTCTGGCTGCCGTCCTGACGGCGGGACCATCGGGCCGGGCGGAGGCTGACCGTAGCGGGCAGGAAACTGGCTGGGCGGCAGCTGGGCCGGCGCCCGCGGGGCGGGCGGCAGCTGGGGCGGCAGGCCACGGCCGAATCCGCCGCCGGTGGGCGCGGGCAGGTACTGCTGCCCGGCGCCGTCGGCGAGTTCGCGTCCGGGCGCAGGCGAGCCGGCCGGTGCGGCGGCCGGCCTGCCCATCGTCTCGGGGCCCTGCGGCGGCCGGCGGCTGGCCAGCGGATCGGGCTGCGGATAGTCCCGATAACCGTCGATCGTCGCTTCCTCGTCGATGCGCCGGGCGTGACTGGCGGGCGGATTCCGCAGCTCGGGCCGGGCCTGCAGGTCCCCGACGACAGGCTCAGGCCCGCCGTCGGCCGGTCCTGGCCGTCCGCCGGCCGATTCTGGCGCCCCGGCGGTCCGGCCCTGTCCGGGCTCGTGGTGTCCGGGCTCGTGGTGTCCGGGCTCGTGGTGTCCGGGCTCGTGATACCCGGGCTCGTGCTGCCTGGACTCGTGATACCCGGGCTCGTGCTGCCCGGCGCGGGCCCGGCCCTGCTGGTCACGAGGATCGAGCCAGCCGGTCCCGGCCGCGGATCCGGCCCGGCCGCGGCTGTCCTGGCCTTGCTCGTGCAGCCCGCCTGATGATGCCCGCTGGACGTGGGCCCCGCCGCCGCTGCCCTGACCTGGTCCCGGTGTCTCGCCAGAGCGCCCGTACCCGGCCCCCGGCAGGCCCTCGGATCTGGCCGGCGAGGGCAGTTGCTGGCCGGGCGGTTCCTGCGCCGCCGGGCCCGGTAGCGCACCACGCTGGTAGTCGGTACTAACGGGCGGGGGGTACGAGGCGTCAGCCGGCGGGAGCGCAGTCCCGGGAAGGTCCTGATGAGTCAGGGCACCGAGGTTCGGCGAGTGCCCGTTGCCCAGCGCCCGCGCCCGGTGGCCGCCATTCGGGTACTGCTCGCCGGGGCCGGGCTCAGCACCCGTGATCAGGTCCACGAACGGCCGCAGGTGGGCAGCGGAGATCTCCACGACGTCGTCGCACTCCTGGCGGAGCGGCCGCGCTATGGTCCAGGACCCGTCCACGGCGACGTGCAGCAGGATGACCCGGACGCCCAGATCCTGCACCTCGGCCACCACCTGCGCCAGGTCTTCCTCGGCGCTGATGATGACGGCGTCGCAGATGGCGCCGTTCCTGGCTAGCGTGATCAGGTCGCGGTGGATCTCGGTCTCGACGCCCTCACGGTGTCCGGGCCGCATCCGGCCCAGCCGTAGCTTCAGCCCGGGCAGGTCGGCCAGCATGTCGTGCTCGCGGGTGCGGCGGCCCTCGACGGTGGCCTCATACCAGTAGCAGCGCATCAAGGGCAGGCCGGTCCGGTCCCGCGAGATGCTGGCGAGAAGCTTAAGAAGACCTGGATAATCCCAGGAAACGGAATCGCGCCGACGGGTGCCGTGGACGGCCATTGCGCCATCAGCGAGCACATAGCCCGCGTCCACGAACAGCGCGCAGCGATCCATGCGACACGGTCCCTTCTCTTGACGCGAGACGCTACCAGCGCCGGGTCATCGTCGTGACATATCACACGGATCGTGGATCATGCACCACACCGGGTTTCTGTCACCGGTTCGGGCGCTTCCGCAGATTCCGAGCGGTCACGACATCGCGCTATGTTAATGGGCTCAGGGGGTGAGCCCAAGCCTTTAGGTGCGCTGCTAGGTGCGCTGCCTCCATAACGTATCAGATGGCCATATTGGCCCATATGGCAGGCCCGGTGGCCGCCGGGGCATCAGGGCCGTGAGATAGGCTCGGCTGCCGTGGCAGACCGCGATGACCTGCTCAGCATCATCAGATCCGACGCGATCGTGCCCGGCGAGGTAGTCCTCAGCTCCGGCCAGCGCGCGGACTGGTATATCGACCTGCGGCGCATCCTGCTCGCCGGCCGGGCTGCCCCGCTGGCCGGCCGCGTCATGCTCGAGGCGACCGCCGACCTGTCCTTTGACGCGGTCGGCGGCCTGACGCTGGGCGCCGACCCCGTCGCCACCGCGATGATGCATGCCGCCAGCGCCCAGGGCAGGCTGCTTGACGCCTTCGTGGTGCGGAAGGCGGGCAAGGCTCATGGCCTGCAACGCCGGATCGAGGGTCCGGACGTGGCCGGCCGTCGCGTGCTGGCCGTGGAGGACACCTCAACGACCGGAAACTCGGTGCTCACCGCGGTCGACGCCCTGCTGGAGGCGGGTGCCGAGGTAGCGGGCGTCGCCGTGGTCGTGGACCGGGGCGCCCGCGGCCGGATCGCCGAGCGCGGCCTTCCCTACCGGGCGGCTTACGAGCTAGCCGACCTGGGCCTGGGCTGAGCGCCGCCAGGTCGGCTAGCCGCCGGCCAGGAAATGCAGCTCGGAAATCCCCACGACCAGCAGCGTAATCAGCACCAGCACCACCGCCGCGGCCAAGACGTATCGCAAGCGTTCCCTGGGATCGGCATCGTGGCGTCCCATAAGGCGAGACTAGCCCCCCGGCCCGTTACTTTCCGTTATCACGGCTAAGACGGCCGGTCGGGTCCGGGCCCAGGGTGGATTTCCCCTGAGTGGCCGGCTTCGGGATACTGGGAAAGCCATCAACCGAGAAGGGGGCGGCCGCCTTGCCTATCGCGACCCCGGAGATATACGCGCAGATGCTGGACCGCGCGAAAGAGCACGGTTTCGCCTACCCGGCGATCAACGTGACATCCAGCCAGACGCTGAACGCTGCCCTCAACGGGTTCGCTGAGGCCGGCAGCGACGGGATCGTCCAGGTGTCGACGGGCGGGGCCGAGTACCTGTCCGGCGCCGCCGTGAAGGACATGGTCACCGGTGCGGCCGCGCTGGCGGAGTTCGCCGGCGTGGTGGCCGAGCGTTATCCGGTGCATATCGCGCTGCACACCGACCACTGCCCCAAGGACAAGCTGGATCACTACATGCGACCGCTGGTGCAGATCTCCAAGGAGCGGGTCGCGCGCGGCCAGGAGCCGCTGTTCCAGTCGCACATGTGGGACGGCTCGGCCGTGCCGCTGGCCGAGAACCTGAAGATCGCCGCTGAGCTGCTGGAACAGTGTGCCAGCGCGCACATAGTGATGGAGATGGAGATCGGCGTGGTCGGGGGCGAGGAGGACGGGGTAGTCGGCGAGATCAACGAAAAGCTGTACACCACGCCGGCGGACGCGCTCGCGACGGCCGAGGCGGTGGGGCTCGGTGAGCGCGGCAGGTACATCCTGGCCGCTACGTTCGGCAACGTCCATGGCGTCTACAAGCCGGGCCACGTCAAGCTGCGGCCCGCCGTGCTGAAGGAGATCCAGGACGCGGTGGGCGCGAAGTACGGCCAGGACAAGCCGTTCGACCTGGTCTTCCACGGCGGCTCGGGTTCCGCGCTCGAGGACATCAGGGAGGCGATCTCCTACGGCGTGGTCAAGATGAACGTGGACACCGACACCCAGTACGCGTTCACCCGGCCGGTGGCCGGCTTCATGTTCACCCATTACGACGGCGTGCTCAAGATCGACGGCGAGGTCGGCAGGAAGAAGGAGTACGACCCGCGCGCGTGGGGCAAGGCGGGCGAGACGGCGATGTCCGACCGGGTCGTGCAGGCGTGCGAGGACCTGATGTCGGCGGGCAAGCAGCTCAGCTGACCGCGCGGCGGGCCGTACCGGCCCGCCGTGATCACTACGGACGGTGTCTGGTCAGCCGAGGCCGGACAGGGCCGCGAACTGCTCGTCGGTCAGCTCCAGCTGGGCTCCGGCGATGTTCTCCTCCAGGTGCCCGAGTGAATTGGTACCTGGAATCGGCAGCATCACCGGCGACCTGCGCAGCAGCCAGGCCAGGGCCAGCTGGGCCGGGGTGGTGCCCGCCTGCTTGGCGAGGACCGAGAGCGGGCCGTCCCGGCCCGCGAGTCGGCCCGTGGCGATCGGGAACCACGGGATGAACCCCAGGCCTTCCCGCTCGCAGTAGTCGAGGACGTCCTCGGACTGCCGGCTGACCAGGTTGTAGCGATTCTGCACGGCGGCGATGGGGGCGGTCAGCCTGGCCTCGCCGATCTCTGCGACGCTCACCCCGGACAGCCCGATATGGCGGATCTTGCCCGCCCGGCGCAGTTCGTCGAGTACCCCGAGCTGATCGGCCAGCGGGACCTGCGGGTCGACGCGATGCAGCTGATAGAGATCGATCGTGTCCAGGCCCAGGCGGCGCAGGCTCATCTCGACGCACTGCCCGAGGTAGGCGGGCAGGCCGACCGGATGCCACTGGTCCGGGCCGGTGCGCACCAGCCCGCCCTTGGTCGCCACCGTGATCCCGTCGTAGGGGTGCAGCGCCTCGCGGATCAGCTCCTCGCTCACGAACGGCCCGTAGGAGTCGGCCGTGTCGAAAAAGTCGACGCCCAGCTCGGCTGCCCGGCGCAGGACCCGGACGGAACGTGACCGGTCCGGCGGGTCGCCCCAGATGCCTGGACCGGTGATGCGCATCGCGCCGTACCCGAGCCGGGTGACGGCCACGCTGCCGCCAAGCGCGAAAACGCCGCTGGCCGCGGCCGGGAGATCGCTATAGGACATGGGCCAAACCTACCCAAGCCTCCGGCGCGCCCGGAACCCGCTGGAGCGGCGCCAGGGTGCAGGATGGCAGCCATGGCACATCCGAATCTGCTCGGCGGCCCCCCGCCGACCTACCTGCCCGATAACCACGCGGCCAGCCAGGCGCTGGCGGATTCCGTCGATCCCGCCCCGGTCGCGGCCAGGTTCCCCGCCTACTGCGCGGCGTGGGCGGCGCTCGCCGAGCGGGCGATGGCGGCCGGCGACCCGGTGGCTGCCTACGCTTACGCCAGGACCGGCTATCACCGGGGCCTTGACCAGCTGCGCCGGGCGGGCTGGCACGGGCACGGCCCAATTCCGTGGGAACACGAAGCCAACCGTGGCTTCCTGCGGTCCCTGCACATGCTGGCCGTGGCCGCCGCGGCCATCGGCGAGGACGAGGAGGCGCAGCGCTGCGCCGAGTTCCTCCGCGATTCGAGCGCGGCGGCCGCCGCCGCCCTGGAGGCAGGCTGACCAGGCACAGGTTCCGGTAGCATCGCAGGGCAAGAGCCCCTGGCCGCGCTTGCACTGGCCGTGCACCACGAGCGCACAGGGGCTTCGCTGCGACCGAAGGGCCTGATGAGATGCCCGCCATCGTGATCGTGGGCGCGCAGTGGGGCGACGAGGGCAAGGGCAAGGCGACTGACCTGATCGGCGACACCGTCGACTATGTGGTCAGGTACCAGGGCGGCAACAACGCCGGGCATACGGTCGTCATCGGCGACGAGAGCTACGCCCTGCACCTGCTGCCCGCCGGCGTGCTGTCCAGTTCCGCGACGCCCGTCATCGGCAACGGCGTGGTGATCGACCCTGCCGTGCTGCTGGCGGAGATCGACGGCCTGGAGGCTCGCGGGATCTCCTGTGACCGGCTGCTCATCTCGGCCAACGCGCACCTGATCATGCCCTATCACCGGGCGCTCGATAAGGTCACCGAGCGCCATCTGGGCAGTGCCCGCATCGGTACCACCGGCCGGGGCATCGGGCCGACCTACGGTGACAAGGTGGCCAGGATCGGCATCAGGGTCCAGGACCTGTTCGACCCTGGAATCCTCAGCCAGAAGCTCGAGCTGGCGCTCCGCGAGAAGAACCAGGTGCTCGCCAAGGTCTACAACCGGCGCGGGACCGAGCCAGCCGGGATTGCGCAGGAGTACCTGGGGTACGCCGAGCGGCTGCGGCGTTATGTCGCCGACACGGGCCTGGTGATCAACGCGGCACTCGACGACGGCCAGGTGGTCCTGCTGGAGGGCGCCCAGGCCACCATGCTCGACGTCGATCACGGTACTTATCCGTTCGTCACATCGTCCTCGCCGACGGCTGGCGGAGCCTGCGCGGGTTCTGGCGTCGGACCGACCAGGATCACCAAGGTGATCGGGATCGTGAAGGCCTACACCACCAGGGTCGGCGCGGGCCCGTTCCCGACCGAGCTGGCCGACGCCCAGGGCGAATGGCTGCGCAAGACCGGCGCGGAGTACGGCGTGACGACCGGCAGGCCGCGCCGCACCGGCTGGTTCGACGCGGTGGTCGCCAGGTACGCCACCCGGGTGAACGGGATCACCGACTACTTCCTGACCAAGCTCGACGTGCTGTCCGGCCTGGAGCAGGTGCCGGTATGCGTCGGCTACGACGTGAACGGCGTCCGCTACGACGAGATCCCGATGACGCAGACCGAGTTCCACCATGCGGTGCCTGTCTATGAGTACCTGGACGGCTGGCTGGAGGACATCTCGGCCGCGAAGGCGTTCCAGGATCTGCCGCCGGGTGCCCGGGCCTACGTGCGGGCGCTGGAGGAAATGATCGGCGCGCCGTTCTGCGGGATCGGCGTGGGCCCCCGCCGGGACCAGACCCTGCAGCTGCGCCCGCTGATCTGAGCCTGGCGACCGGTAGGCTCACCGCGTGCGAGTCCTCGTCCTTGGCTCAGGGGGCCGTGAGCATGCCCTGGTGCGGGCGCTGGCCCGCGACAGCGACGTGACAAGCCTGCACGCGGCCCCGGGCAACCCTGGCATCGCCGGGCTGGCCCAGACGCACCAGGTCGTCCCCACCGACCCCGCTGATGTCGGCCGGCTGGCCAGGCACACCGGCGCCGGCCTGGTCGTGATCGGCCCGGAGGCGCCGCTGGTGGCCGGCGTCGCCGACGCGGTGCGGTCGGCGGGCATCGCGTGCTTCGGCCCGGGCCGGTCGGCGGCCATGATCGAGGGATCGAAGTCCTTCGCCAAGCAGATCATGACCGCGGCCGGGATCCCGACCGCGGCGGCGGCGACCTGCGAGCGGGACGAGGAGGTCAGCGCGGCGCTGGACGCCTTCGGACCGCCCTACGTGGTGAAGGCGGACGGCCTGGCGGCCGGGAAGGGCGTGGTGGTGACGCCTGATCGCCGGGTGGCGCGCGAGCATGCGCGAGCCAGCGGCCGGGTGGTCATCGAGGAGTTCCTCGACGGCCCCGAAGTGTCGGTGTTCGCGCTGGCGGACGGGCAGACCGCGACGGCGCTGCTGCCCGCGCAGGACTACAAGCGCGCCCACGACGGCGATGCCGGCCCGAACACCGGCGGGATGGGCGCCTACGCCCCGCTTCCCTGGGCACCGCCGGGGCTGGCCGAGGAGGTTCTCGGCACCGTGGTCAGGCCCGCCCTTGACGAGATGGCCCGCCGCGGCACCCCGTACGCCGGGCTGCTCTATGCCCTGCGCCTGACCTCCGCGGGGATCAAGGTGATCGAGTTCAACGCCAGGTTCGGCGATCCGGAGACACAGGTCATCCTGGACCGGCTGGAAACCCCGCTGGGCGGGCTGCTGCACGCGGCAGCGACCGGCAGCCTGGCTGCCGCTGGCCCGCTGACCTGGACAGCGGGGGCGGCCGTCACCGTGGTGGTGGCCGCCGAGGGCTATCCGGGCACGGCCGCGGCCGGCGATGAGATCAGCGGCCTGGCGGATGCAGACCGGATACCTGGCGCCTATGTGCTGCACGCAGGTACCCGGGCGCACGCGGACGGCGGGCTGGCCTCGGCCGGCGGCCGGGTGCTCGATGTCGTCGGGACCGGCGCTGACCTGGCCGCGGCCCGGGACGCCGCCTACGGCGCGGCGGCCAGGATCAGGATGCGCGGCGGCTGGTACCGCACCGACATCGCCAGCCTGCTGCTGGCAGGGCCGCCAGCGGAGACATGAGCCAGCAGGCAGTTCCGTCGGGCCCGCCAGGCCGGCCGCCGCCGGACGAGCCGCCGCTGCGGGGTGACGACGCTGGAGCAGTACCTGGCGGGCGCGGGCCGGGCCACCAGTGACGTTACGGCAGGATAGAGCGTGTGATCGAGCGTTACACCCTGCCCGAGATGGGCCATGTCTGGAGCGAGGCACACAAGTACGAGCTGTGGTGCAAGGTCGAGACCCTGGTGCTGGCGGAGCACGCGCGGGCGGGCACCGTCCCCGCGGACTGCGTGGCGCCGGTCCGGGCCGCGCCGGCGCCGTCGCCCGAGGCGGTCGCTGCCCTGGAGGCCGTCACCGGTCATGACGTCATCGCGTTCCTGTCCGCGTGGGCCGACAACACCGTCCCGCGGGCGGCGGCGGCTTATGTCCATTTCGGGATGACCTCATCTGACCTGTTGGACACGGCGCTGGCTGTGCAGCTCACCGAGGCCACCGACCTGCTGGCGGCCAGGTGCGCCGCGCTCACCATGGCGCTGCGCGAGCACGCGCTGGCGCACCGGGGCACGCTGCGGGTCGGCCGCACCCACGGCGTCCACGCCGAGCCTGACGTGTGGGGACACCGGGTGGCCGATTTCGCGTTCGGCATGGCCCGCTGCACGGCGCGGCTGGCCAGGGCCCGCGCCTCGATCGCCGTCGGCAAGCTGTCCGGGCCGGTCGGGACGTACTCCAACATTGACCCGGCCGTCGAGGCGGCGGTCATGGCCGAGCTGGGGCTGGCTCCCGCGGATGTGGCCACCCAGGTCGTGCTCCGGGACGGGATTGCCGAGTGGGTCGGGGTCCTGGCGCTGATCTCGACGGTGTGCGAGGCGATCGCGCTTGAGGTCAGGCACGGCCAGCGGACCGAGGTCGCCGAGCTCGCGGAGCCATTCGCGGCGGGCCAGAAGGGCTCGTCGGCGATGCCGCACAAGAAGAACCCGGTCCGCTCGGAACGCATCAGCGGGCTGGCCCGGGTGGTCCGCGCTCAGATCGTCCCGGTGATGGAAGGGATACCGCTGTGGCATGAGCGAGATATCTCCCATTCCTCTACCGAGCGGGTGGCGCTGCCTGATGCCGCGATCGTCACCGACTACCTGCTCGATCAGACCACCGCGCTGGTCTCGGGCCTGGTCGTGGACGCGGCGCGGATGCGCGCCAACCTGGATGCCACCCACGGCCTGATCTACACCTCCGCCGTGCTGCTCGAGCTGATCGCGGCCGGGATGTCCAGGGAAGACGCCTACTCGCTGGTCCAGGCGGCTGCCATGGACACCTGGGCGACCGGGTCGCCGTTCCGCGAGACGCTGCGCAAGCACGCCGGCGACCGTGGCCAGCCGCTGGACGAGGCGAGGCTGGATGAGGCCTGCAGGCCGGAGCGGTACACCGAGCGGCTGGGCGCCGTCTTCGAGCGGCTGGAGCGGCTGTCATGACCGCCCCCGCCCGGCGCGGCCGGCCATGAGGCATCTGTACTCGGGGAAGGTCCGCGAGCTCTACGAGACCGACGACGGCGTGCTGCTGCTCGTCGCCACGGACCGGATCTCCGCCTTCGACTTCGTGCTCGGCACCGAGATTCCCGATAAGGGGCGGATTCTCACTCAGCTGTCCCTCTGGTGGTTCGGTCAGCTCGCTGACCTGGTGCCGAACCATCTAGTGACGGCCGACGTACCGGCTGAGTTCGCGGGCCGCGCCATGGCCTGCCGCCGTCTTTCGATGATTCCGGTCGAATGCGTGGCCCGCGGTTACCTGACCGGCTCGGGCCTGGCCGACTACCAGCGCACCGGCATGGTATGCGGGGTCAGGCTGCCAGCCGGGCTCGACGACGGGTTCAGGCTGCCCGAGCCGGTCTTCACCCCGGCCACCAAGGCGGGCCCCGGCGAGCACGACGAGAACATCGCGGTATCGGCCGTCGTGGCGCGCCAGGGCGCGGACGTAGCCGCTGAGCTGGAACGAATCACTCTGGAGGTGTACCGGCGCGGCGCGGCGGTCGCCGCCCGCCGCGGCATTATCGTGGCCGATACGAAGCTAGAGTTCGGTTTCGATTCCGATGGCGTGCTACGGCTGGCCGACGAGGTCCTGACCCCGGATTCGTCCAGGTTCTGGCCCGCTCAGCGGTGGTCCCCTGGCCATCGCCAGCCGTCGTTCGACAAGCAGTATGTTCGCGACTGGCTCACCTCGCCTGAGGCCGGCTGGGACCGCAGCGGACCGCCGCCGCCACTGCCGGGAAAGGTGGTTGAGCGGACCCGTGACCTCTACATTCAGGCCTACGAGAAGATAACCGGGCTGCGCTGGATCTAAAGGCTGGAGCTAAGACTGGACCTGAAAGACAGAGCCGCCCGGAAACAAGGGGCCACCTATTACTCATTGAGCTTGATCAGATACGTTACGTAACACTGCCGACATGGTCTAGGGGGCGCGGCAGCGGTGGGATACTGGACCCGCGAAGGAGGAGCCGCTGGCCGGCCTGGAGCCCGGGGACCTGGCTGGTCACAGACCGCGCCGCCGCCACGGCTGCCGACCGCAGCCACCGAACAGCAAAACCGCAGAACAGCAAGCTACGGAACAGCAAGCCGCAAGACAGCAAGCCGCAAGACAGCAAGCCGCAGGACAGCACAGCCGACGGACAGGAGCCCTAGCGATATGACCACCGGCCCACAGACCCGCTACCGCGTAAGAGGCGGGATCCCGCTGCAGGGCACGGTGTTCGTGCAGGGCGCCAAGAACGCCGCTCTGAAAATGATCGCCGCGTCATTGCTGGCCGACAAGGGCCGGACGGTGCTCAGGAACGTTCCTGTCATTGAAGACGTGCGCCGGGCGGTGGAGCTCGCGCAGGCCGTGGGCGCGGTCGTTAAGTTCCACGAGGCAGAGCGGACCCTGGTGGTCGACGCCTCCAGGCTGACCAGCTCGGTCCTGCCGGCCGACATCACCAGCAGGTTCCGCGGGTCGGTGCTGTTCGTGCCCGCACTGCTGCACCGGCTCGGCGAGGCCACCCTGGAGGGTATCGGCGGCTGCAATCTCGGCAGCCGCAACCTGGACTTTCACTACCGTGGCTTCGCCCGGCTCGGCGCGATCGTGGATGAGGGCGAAGACCAGATCCACATCAAGGCCGACCGGCTCAGCGGCGCGCACCTCTATCTCGACACGCCGTCGCACACCGGTACCGAGAACCTGATCATGGCCGCCTCCCTGGCCCCCGGCGTCACCATCATCGACAACGCGGCCCTGGAGCCTGAGGTTCTCGACGTCATCGCCTTCCTCGGCAAGATGGGCGCCCAGATCAGCGGCGGAGGCACCGGTTTCGTGACGGTGCGCGGCGTCGATGAGCTCACCGCGGTCGAGCACACGGTGATGCCGGACCGCATTGACGCGGGCGTCTTCGCGATGGCCGCCGCGATCACCGGCGGCGAGCTGAGCCTGGTCGGCGCCTCGCTGGAGCATTTCGGCGTAGTCCGGTGGAAGCTAGAGCAGATGGGCGTCGAATTCGCCAGCCAGGGCGCCATCCTGCAGGTCCGCCGGGAGCGCCAGCTGCGCCCGATCAACGTCATTACCTGCCCGTTTCCCGGGTTTGCCACCGACTTGCAGTCTCCGATCATGGCGGTGGCCAGCCTCGCCGACGGTACCAGTTACATCAGGGAAACGATCTTCGACGGCCGCTACACGCTGGCCGCCGAGCTCAACAAGATGGGCGCGAAGGTCGAGGTGGCCGGCAACGCGGTTCTCGTGCACGGCCCGTCGGTGCTCAAAGGCGCCGAGGTCATCGCGCATGACCTGCGCACCGGTATCGCGCTCGTGCTCGCCGGGCTCGCGGCGGACGGCGAGACCATCGTGGCCCCCGGCTACCCCATCGACCGCGGCCACGCATCGGTGGCGGCCCGGCTCACCACCCTCGGCGCCGACATCGACGTCGACGTCGTCGACTGAGCACGGGCGTGGACTGGGCACGGGCCGGGGGCGGCGGCCAAGCGACACCGGTGGCTGCCTGTCCGGGACCAGCGGGCTGACCGCACCGGGCCGCGGCCGGCGAGGCGCGGCCGGCGAGGCGCGGCCGGCGAGGCGCGGCCGGTGGGTGCGGCACTGCGGCCGGTGCGGCCCGGGCCTGCTGCCGGTGATACCTGTCGTCGGCGATGCCTGCTGCCGGTGATGCGCGCGGTTAAAGAGTGGCCGAGATGCTCATGGCTGCCGTGATCGCCGCCCGGGCCTGACACTGGCTCAAATGTGGCCGACGCTCCCGCCAGGCAACGATCTGATCACCTCTCAGACTTTGTCCGCCCTACCCTTTGCCCGCCTTTTTCGTTCACTTTTATAATGCTTTCTGTGCTGACGCTGCCGGAGCACAGATAATTTCCTCTTCCGGTGATCGTCCAGGTGAGCTACGAAATGTAACAGCGGGCAGTCGCGCATCGCCGGGCAGCGGCCGGAGACGGGACAGGGCATGGAGCAGAACGCGAGCAGCCAGGCAGCCGGAGCGGAACGTTCACTAGCCTGGGGATGCGACCTCGCATGAGCCCATTACGGCAAGTCTCCGGCGAGCTGACGATCGGCATCGTCGGGCCGCATGATCTGGTTGAGCGCATCATGCTGGCCGGCACCTCGGCGGCCGGGCCGCCGGGCGCCGCGGGCGGCACCGGGCCGGTCAGGCGGCTGGTCGCGGCCGCCTACCGGGACGAGCATGAGGCCGCCGACATGGTCGGGCGGCTCGGTCCCGCGGTCGACGCATGCTTGTTCGCTAGCCAGGTCCCCTATGAGGTCGCCCGCAAGGCCGGGGTGCTGAACATCCCGGCGACATTCGTCCCGCTGGCCGGCAGCGCGCTGTACGCGGCGCTCTTCCGCGCCAGCCGCGACGGTGACCGCGACCTGGGCCGGGCCAGCATCGACGTGCTGAGCCGCGCGGATGTCGAAGACGCCTTCGCCGAACTGGGCATCGGCGCGCGCCGCCTGCACGTCCGGGAGGAGCCAGCCAGCCCCGCGCTGCTGGCCTCCTTTCACGAACGGCTCTGGCGCAAGCAGGAATCGTCGGTCGCCTTCACCTGCCTGCAGTCGGTCGCTAACCGGCTATCCGCCGCCAACGTCCCGGTCTTCACCGTCCGGCCCACCGGTAGCGCAATCCACTGGGCGCTGCAGACCGCGGTCCTGCTCGGCGGCTACCGCAGGCTCGATGATGCACAGCTCGCAGTGATCATTGTCGAGATACCGACGCTCCGGGACTCCGCGCGGCGCGCTTCCCCGCGGCAGTCACGGGAGGAACTGCGGCTGACCGTGCAGAGATTCCTCGTCCAGGAGGCGCAGCGGCTGCACGCCACGGTTAGCCCGGTCAGCGATCACGGCTTCCTGATTACGGCTACCCGCGGCTCGCTGGCCGGCGTGACAGACGGGTTCCGGGTCGTGCCATTCACCGAGCGCGCCCGCAGCGAGCTCGGGATCACTATCGAGACGGGCGTGGGAATGGGCCGCACCGCTCTCGAGGCGGAGGCCCATGCCCGCGCCGTCCTGGGCCGGGCTACCCTGGGGGCGCCGCCCAGAGGGTTCACTCCGGGACGGGAGGGACTGCCGCTGGTGCCGACCCCGCGCCAGCCCGGTGCCGGGACGCCCGGCCGGATACGGGCCCTGGACACGCTGTCGAGGCTGGCCGGGAAACTTCCCGAAGCGACCGCCACGCTGATCGTGGACGCGGATACCGCGGGGCGGCTGCTCGACGTGACCCCGCGCACGGCCAGGCGGCTGCTGCACAACCTGGTCGAGGAGGGGCTCGCCTGGCCGCTGCCGCCGAGCAGGTCCCCGCAGCCGGGCCGGCCGCGCCAGTTCTACCGGCTGCTCGCGGAGAAGCTCGAGCAACGGCCGGAACACTGAACTCAGGCAGGCACCGAACTCAGGCAGGCACCGAACTCAGGCAGGCACTGGAACTCAGGCGTCATCAGGACCGGACTGGGTAGCGGCTGATCACCTCGGCCCCGAACCTGGCCATCTCCTCGTGCTGCGGAGAGAACTGGAGCAGCATCAGCCCGACCCCGGCCTGCTCGTAGGCCTGCAGCCGGTCGATGATCTGCTCCGGCGTACCGATCAGCCCGCTGCGCAGCCCGCGATTGGACACGCTGTACTCCTCCAGCGAGACCCGGGACTCCAGCTGCGACCCCTCGATGAAGTCCTGGTAGGACGCGTAGGCCTGGGGCGTAGCGCGGACATCGAGAATCCGGTCCAGTTCGGCGCGGGCGGCCGCCTCGGTGTCCCTGCAGATCACGTAGCCCGAGACGCCGAACTCCAGCGGCGGCCCGCCGGCCTGCTCGCGGCGCGCGTTCAGGTCCGCCACCTTGGCCGCGATGACGTCCGGCGCATCGCCGTGCATGACGTACGCATCGGCCCGGGTGGCGATCACCTCCTTGGCCTTTGGCGACTCGCCGCCCATGTAGACGGGCGGAACACGTCCCGGCTTCGGCTCCAGGACGGCCGCATCGAGCTGGTACAGGGGGCCGGAATGGGTCACGGTGTCCTCCCGCAGCAGCCGGGACACGATCTCGAGCCACTCCTCGGTCCGCGCGTACCTGGCGTCGTGCACGTCGAACGGAGCGCCGTACTGGGCCGCCTCGGCCTTCCACCATGAGGACACCACGTTCAGTGAGATCCGGCCCGGCGCGATCGTGTCCAGGGTGGACAGCGCCTTGGCGGTCAGCGACGGGGAATGGTAGTTGGGCCGGACGGCCAGCATGAGCTCAAGCCGCTCGGTGACCGCCGCCACCGCCGGAGCCAGGGTCCAGCAGTCCAGCGACGGCGCCCGGTGGCCCTTGATGTCGTTGAGGTTCAGCTCGGCGATCAGGGTCAGCTCGAATCCCTGCCGCTCGCTGTCGGTGGCGAGGTCGCGGATGTAGGGCCAGGCGATGGACATCCGCTCGTCCGGGACGTTACGCAGCCAGCCGCCGAAGATCGGCATCCAGTATCCGAACCGCATCAGCGGCTCCTCTCATCGGTTCACGTCCTGGCCTGCTCGTGCGCCAGAAGGCGGGCCAGGAAGGCCGCGACCGCGGGCAGTGCCGGGCGCGGCGCCGCGGCCTCGATGCCTGCGTTGTAATTGGTGGTGGTGTTGATGTCGTAGGTGACCAGGCGGCCGTCGGCGGTCTCGATGAACTCGAAACCGGCGATCTCGATGTGCTGCCGCCCGGCGAACTCCAGGTACCGGCCGATGATCGGGTGGTCGAATCCGTCCCGCAGGGCGAACAGGCCAGCGCCGGCGCCCGGATCGCCTACCGCGCAGGCATCGGCGGGGCAGAGCTCGAAGCCGCCCAGCGAGGTGTCGGCCGTGATCGCGTAGATGAACTCGCCGCCGACCACCTCGGCCCTGGTGATACGGGGCTCGGCGGCGCGCAGGTACTCCTGGAGCAGGGTGATGCCATCCACCGGCGATTCGTAGGCAGCCGAGGCCAGGTACGCCTCGAAGCCGTCGTGGCTGTCGAACAGGCGGACGCCCAGTCCCTTGCCGCCCTGGTTGGGCTTGCTGATGAAGGGGACGGCCAGCTTGCGCGCGGCGGCAGTCAGCTCACCGGTCCCGGCCACGGCGATGGTGCGCGGCACGTCGAACCCGGCGGCCCGCAGCGCGGTGAGCTGCGCTACCTTGCTGACCTCCAGCTCCAGCACGCGGCGGCCGTTCACCACCCGCCGGCCGTGCGAGTCCAGCCAGCTCAGCACGGCGCGAGCCGCGTCCTTCGCGTGCGGGTGACCGCGAGTGTGCGCAGAGGCGCTCATCCGGGACCAGAACACCCCGGATGGCGGCGGCTCGCTCAGGTCAAGCAGGCCCGCACCGAGCAGCCATTGCTCGTGCGGCACGCCTGCCCGGTCGAAGGCCGCTCCCAGCGGCGCGTACCAGTCAGGATTCTCGTGGAGCACATGAACTTTCACCAGCGCAGGCCGGCCCTCAGTGGCGGCGCGGGTAGGCCGCGGCCACCTCGAGAAACGCGTCGTTGGCGAGCTGATCGCCGATGGAGACCCGGGCGCCCTCGCCGGCGAACGGCCGGACGCTGATCCCGGCCCGGTCGCAGGCGTCGGCGAAGTCACTGGTGTCCTCGGCCAGCCGCAGCCAGACGAAGTTGGCCTCAGTGGGCGGCACCGTCCAGCCCTGTCCGGTTAGCTCACCGTAGACCCGCTGCCGCTCGGCGACGACCACCTCGACCCGGTCGAGCAGCTCGGCCTCGGCCGCCAGCGAAGCCAGCGCAGCGGCCTGGGCCAGCGAGTTCACCGTGAAGGTCAGCATCGCCTTGCGGACCGCGGCCGCGACAGGCTCGTGGCCGACCAGGAAGCCCACCCGCAGGCCGGCCAGCCCGTAGGCCTTGGAGAAGGTTCGCAGCACCGCCACGTTGGGACGGTCGGCGTAAAGCGCCATCCCGTCGGGCACCTCGGCATCGCGCACGTACTCCGAATACGCCTCGTCCAGGACCACCAGGCAGTCCGCCGGTACCCGGTCGAGGAACTCCACCAGTTCCGAGCGGTGCACGACGGTTCCGGTCGGATTGTTGGGGTTGCAGACGAAGATCATCCGGGTCTGGGGGGTGATCGCGTCCGCCATCGCCGCCAGGTCGTGCCGTTCGGCGCGCAGCGGCACCCGCACCGAGGTGACGCCCGCGAGGTCGGACAGGTACGGATAGGCCTCGAACGACCGCCACGCGTAAAGGACCTCAGCACCGGGCTCGCCGACCGCTTCGAGGAGCTGCTGAGTCACTCCGACGGAGCCGCAGCCGACTGCGACATGGGCCGGCGGCACGCCGAACCTGGCCGCGATGGCAGCGGTGAGCTCCGCCGCCCCGTTGTCCGGGTACCTGTTGACGTCGCCGGCCGCCTCGGTGATGACCTTCAGCACCGAAGGTAGCGGGCCGAACGGCGATTCGTTCGACGAGAGCTTGAATGACCTGCCCCCCGCCCTGGGTACCCGGCCCGGCTTGTAGGGCGCGAACTGGTCAAGGATGGCCCGGAAGCGGGGGGATTCTGCGGACATCGGTGTCCTCCTGGCTGGTGAGCTCCGCGATCGCGGCCAGCGCGGGGCCGGCCGTGGCACCGCTGACGGCCCGCTCCGGCCGCGGGGACATACAGGCCTAGTGTCGCACCTGCGCGGTGGTGGCTGGTCCGCGCACCGGCCGCGCCCGCCACGCCGCAGGCACCGGCAGGCCGGGCCGCACCGGTACCGCGGGCGGCACCGGCAGGTGCCGCTGCTGGGCGAGCAGCGCCAGCAGGACGACCGCGTCGGTCCAGGCCAGCGGCGCGACCGAGGCGGGCTGCCCGCGCGCGTTCACCTGTTCGGGCAGTTCGCCCAGCCTGGTCCGGTGCGCGGCCAGCCAGGCCAGGATCGCGGCGCTGCGCTGGTGATCTCCGGTCGATGCCCACAGCAGCGCGAAGAACCCGGTCTCGGCGGTCCAGGCCACCCCCGGGCGGCCGGGCCATTCCGTGCCAGGCCGCACGCCCCCGCCAGGCAGCGTCAGCGCGGCTTCAGCGAGGCGGGCCGCCTGATCAAGCGAGGGGCTGGCCGCCGCGAACGGCAGCCCGAGGAAGCTGATCGCCGCGTCCGCCCCCGAGGTGCCCTGCGGCAGCCTGTGGTAGCCATGGCGGCCGAACTCGGTCGCTATGGCCCCCGACAGCCGCACGGCGGCAGCCGACCAGCGCTGCGCGTCAGCGCGGGCGCCGAGGTCGGCGGCCAGGTCAGCAGCGGCCCGTAGGCCGGCCAGCAGCGGGCCGGCGGTGCCGAGCGTGACCGCGACGGAGTCCTCCCAGTAGTCCATCGACGCGGCCGGCAGGCCGTCTGAGGTCACAGACCTGGATGCGGCGCTGGCGGCGGCCTCGACCATCGGCCACAGCAGCGCCAGCTGGCGGCGGCCCGCGCGATCGCCGGGCCGCAGCCCGGCCGCCCAGCTCCAGACCGCCCAGGGCACCCAGCCAGTGGCGTCCAGCTCGGCTGGCCTGCCGTCCCGCACCGGGCCCGCGCCATCCGGCCAGTACCGGGCCGCCCAGGTGCCGCCGGGAAGCTGCATCCGCTGCAGGAAGCGCAGGACCCGGAACGCATCCGCGGTATGACCGGTGTCAGCGAGGGCGACGGCTACCCAGCTGGAATCCCGCGGCCAGGCATAACGCCATCCGGAGTGCCAGGCGGCCACCACGGCCCCGTCGGGACGGGTCAGCAGGCGCAGATCGAGCAGTGCCCGGGTGGCCATCGACCGCTGCTGACCGGGAGCGCCCGGGATGATGCCCGTGGCCAGCCACTGCTGGCTGGCGTGTGCGGCCGTCCGGTCACACGCCGCCTGCGCCGTCGTCACCGCGACGGACCGTCCCGGGGCGACGTAGATCCCCGCGCGGGTCCGCAGCACGCTGCTGCCCGGCAGGTACCAGCCCGTAACCCCATCCGGCACGGCCAGGACCCGCTGCGGCGCGCACGGATCCTGGGCGATCCCTTCCAGCGCGAGCGACGGCTGGCCAGGCTGCCGGGAGGCGGCGGTAACGATCACGCCGCAGGCCAGCGCCAGGGCCGCGGCGACGGCGGCCAGGCGGACGCGACTTGGCGGGATCATGAGCCCCTTTCAGCGGGCGTGGCCGGCCCGTTCACCAGCCAGTATCTATGGTGGCGCACGGCGGCCGGTACGGTGCCGCGATGGTCCGGCGCGGCAGTCTCAGTCCGGCCCGTGACCAGCCCGGCCTGAACCGCAGGCGGGCGCTGGCCGGCCAGGCTCGTGGCCCGCCGCCGCCACTTCGTCCCCGCGGGTTTCTTGATCGGGCTCCGGTGCGGTTCCCGGCCGTCTGGCAAATGTCCGTCAACGCCCGTCACCTCCACATATAGTGATGCGGGATGTCTACGTGCTGCCAGGCATGACACGTCGGCCACGCAGGTTTCGAGCTGATCCGGACGGTCTGTCCCTGGAGCGGGTTGGGTCCCTGAACGCCGCGCATTCGGAGTTGAAGCGCGGCATCGGCTTCCGCATTACGTAACTGAAAGCGCGGTGACCAATGGCCGGTTTCGATCTCGATGTCGTGGTGATCGGAGGCTGCGGGCATGTCGGGCTCCCCCTGGCGATCGCCTTCGCTGACCGGGGCGCGCGGACCGGCATCTATGACGTGAGCGCCACGGCGGTGGCCGCCGTCAACGCCGGGCGGATGCTCTTTTCAGAGCCCGGCGCTGGCCCGATGCTGGAAAGGGCCGTCGCCGCCGGGCGCCTGAAGGCCACGACCGACCCCGCGATCGTGGCGAACGCCGAGCATGTGATCGTGGTGATCGGCACTCCCGTGGATGAGCATCTCAACCCCGACCAGGCCGCCATCACCAAGGCTCTGAGCGGCTGTGCCGACTATTTGCGGGACGGGCAGATTCTCATCTTGCGCAGCACCGTTTACCCCGGCGTCACCGCCCTGGTGGAGAAGATGGTAGCCGGGCTCGGTATTGAGATGGATGTCGCATTCTGCCCGGAGCGGATCGCCGAGGGCCACGCCATGACCGAGCTTTTCGAGTTGCCGCAGATCGTCTCGTCCCGCACTCCGAATGGCGTGAACCGGGCCAGCCGACTGTTCGGCCTCCTTACCTCCTCCCACGTGGTCATGTCCCCGGAGGAGGCAGAACTCGCCAAGCTTTTTACCAATGTCTGGCGCTATATCAAATTCGCCACCGCTAACCAGCTGTACATGATGGCCAACGATCAGGGCCTGGACTTCGAGCGGATCAGGCAGGGCGTGATCGCGGACTACCCGCGAGCCGCCGACATGCCCGCAGCCGGTTTCGCCGCAGGCCCGTGCCTGTTCAAGGACACCATGCAGCTGGCCGCGTACAACCACAACAACTTCGCCCTCGGGCACACCGCGATGACCATCAACGAGGGCATGCCGCTGTACCTGGTGCATTGCCTGGAGCGGCGTTTCGACCTCGCGTCCATGACGGTCGGTGTCCTGGGCATGGCGTTCAAGGGCGGCTCCGACGACACCAGGTCCAGCCTTTCCTACAAGCTCAAGCGGATTCTCGCGTTCAAGGCGGCGGCCGTCCTGTGCACCGACCCTTACGTGAGCACCGACCCGGCCCTCCGGCCGCTCGAGGAGGTGCTCGCCCAGTCCGACCTGCTGGTCATCGCGGCGCCGCACCCCGATTACCTGGACCTGAAGACGGACAAGCCGGTGGCCGACATCTGGAATCTTCTCGGCGAGGGCGTGCGGATATGAAGATCGGCGATCCCCGGGTTTCGGTGATCGTGCCGGCCCACAACGAGGGCGATTCGATCACGGTCGTCCTCGACCGGCTGTTCGAGCTGGTCCGGCTGTCCTGCGAGGTGCTCGTGGTGGTCGATGACCCCAGCGACATCACCGTTCCCGCGGTTGAGGCGTATGAGCGCAAAGAGCCGAGGATCCGCTGCCTGATCAACACCTACGGCCCGGGCCCGTCCAACGCCATCAGGTTCGGGATAGACGCCGCGGCCGCGCCGGTGGCGGTCGTCACGATGGCCGACGGATGCGATGACGCCCGGCAGATCGACGACCTGGTGCGCCTGGTAGAGCGCGGCGTGGCGGTGGCCGCCGCATCGCGGTATATGCCAGGCGGCCAGCAGGTGGGCGGCCCGGTCCTGAAGGGCATGCTGTCCGGGATGGCGGGCCGCTCGCTGCGGGTACTCGCCCATGTCGGCACGCGGGACGCGACCAACTCGTTCAAGGCGTACTCAACAGAGTTCGTCCGCGAGGTCGGCATCGACTCGCGGGCTGGCTTCGAGATCGGCATCGAGCTGACCGCCAAGGCCAAGCGGCTGGGGCGGCCGGTCGCCGAGCTCCCGACCATCTGGCTGGACCGGCAGGCAGGCACCTCGAACTTCAAGATCGCCCAGTGGATCCCGAGCTACCTGCACTGGTACAGGTTCGCCTTCGGCCGGCGCCTGACGGCCGGGGAGATCCGCGCCCGCTCGGCCGGTAAGAAATAAGAGAGATTCGCAAGGAGAGATTTAATGCAGAAGGTGGTTGTCAGCGGGTCCGCGGGCTTCATCGGCGGGTACCTGGTTGAGGAGTTGCTCCGGCGCGGGTATCAGGTGACCGGGCTGGACAACTTCTCCAAGTACGGGAAGGTCGCCAAGTCCTACGATGACCATCCGCACTATCAGCTCGTCGAGGGCGACGCGCGGGACGTCGGCCTGATGACGGGCCTGCTGGCGGACTGCGACCACTTCATCGCCGGCGCGGCCATGATCGGCGGCATCTCCTACTTCCATACCTACGCCTATGACCTGCTCGCCACCAACGAGCGGATCATCGCGGCGTCCTGCGACGCGGCGATCAAGGCGCACCAGGAGGGCCGGATGGGCAAGGTCACCTACCTGTCCTCCTCGATGGTGTTCGAGAGCACCAGCGACTGGCCCTCCTACGAGGGCCAGCAGCGTGAGATCCCGCCGCCGCTGTCGTCCTATGGCTTCCAGAAGCTGGCCGTCGAGTACTTCGCGCGCGCCGCGTGGGACCAGTACCAGCTCCCGTTCACCATCGTGCGGCCGTTCAACTGCGTCGGCACCGGGGAGGGCCGCGCGCTGGGCGATCAGGAAATCCTGTCAGGCAATGTCCGGCTCGCGATGAGCCACGTGGTGCCCGACCTGGTGCAGAAGGTCCTCAAGGGCCAGGACCCGTTGCACATTCTGGGGTCCGGCGAGCAGGTCCGGCATTACACCTACGGCGGTGATCTGGCCGCTGGCATCGTGGACGCGATGGAGCATCCGGCGGCCCGCAACGAGGACTTCAACCTCTCCACCGCCGAAAGCACCACGGTCCACGAGCTGGCCGAGGTGATCTGGCGCAAGATCAAGGGCCCCGGGGTGCCGTTGCGGGTGGTCAGCGACGCCCCGTTCGAATACGACGTGCAGCGGCGCGTCCCGTCGACCGACAAGGCCAAGCGCATGCTCGGCTTCGAGGCGACCACCACGCTGGAGCAGATGCTCGACGAGGTGATCCCCTGGATCAGCCAGGCCCTCGAGGCCGGTGCCATCTGACCGGAGGGCAGGCCGCGCCGCTGCGGCCACCGGTAACGTGGGGGGCGAACGAGGAAAATGATGAACGACACCGGGCCGGGGCGCATCGTGCCGCTAGACCCGCGGCCCGAAGCGGCGGCCTCCGGGCCGGCCGAGCCCGGCCCGGCCAAGCCCGGCCCAGCCGAGCCCCGGCCAGCCGAGCCTGAGGGGCTCGAGCCTGAGGGGCCCGAACCTGAGGGGCCCGAACCTGAGGCGGCCGGGCCTGACCGGGCCGCGCCGTCTGGGTTCCGCGCCTTCGCCGCGCGCCCGTTCGTCCGCCAGCTGGCCGTCTTCGCGGCCTTACTGACCGCCGGAGTCGTTGCGTCCTGGCCGCGGGCCACCTACCTGGCCACCGGCCAGGTACCCTACCGGTCCGACGAGGGAACCTACATCTGGGACCTGTGGTGGATGGCGCACCAGGTCACGCACCTCAGCAATCCCTGGTACACCCGCGCCATCGCGGCGCCGGTCGGCACGTACCTGGGCTTCCACGCGCTGATGCCGGTGCTCGGCCTGGTGATGATGCCCGTCACGCTCGCCTTCGGCGCGGTCTTCTCGTTCAACCTGATCTGCCTCATCATGCCGGGCCTGCTGAGCTACGCGGGCTACCGCGCCGCCCGGCTGTGGGTCCCCTCCCAGCTCGGCGCGATCGCGGCTGGCGCGTTCTTCGGCCTGTCCGCCAATCTCATGTGGCGGTCGATGTACCACCTGAACATCGCCATTGGGGCGCTGTTCATCCCGCTGGCGCTGGAAGCCGCGGTGCGGCTGCGCCGCAAGCCCGGCCGCCGCCAGGTGGTGATCCTCGGGCTCGTGCTGGGCATGTCAGCCCTCGCCGACCAGGAAATCACCATCCTGACGGTGATCCTGACCGGCGCCGTGCTGCTGCCCTGGCTGGCGCGCCGCCCCTCGGGTGCCAAACTGGCCGCCGCCGTCGTGGCCGGGCTGATCGGCCTCATCCTGGCCAGTCCGCAGATCGCGGCCATGGTGACGGAGCTACGGGCCGGCGGAGCCGCGCTGAGCGGACCCTGGCTCGTTAAGTCGTACATCAAATACGCGGTCGGCCTGCCGCAGCTGTTCGGGCCCTCACCGCGGGTCGCCGCGTTCGGGCTGACCGGACTGGGCAAGCTTTACTACCGGGGCCAGACCGGCGAGGGCCTTCCCACGTTCGGGCTGGTGCTGAGCGCCATGGCGGTCCTCGGCCTGGTGGTGTCCTGGCGCCGCCGCAGCAGCTGGCTCCTCGCACTCGGCTGGCTGGCCTGCGCCGCGCTGGCGCTCGGGCCGGTGCTGTGGATCGGGACCCGGGAGTACGTGCCGTTCGCTGAGGTCCTCAACGGGGTCCGGGTGTCGAGGATCCTGCCGTACACCTGGTTCGTCCGGGTGCCGGGAATGGGAGACTTCCGGGAGGCATCTAGGTTCACGTTGCTCGCCATCGTGCCCGCCGCCATTCTCGCCGGGATCGCCGTGGACTGGATACGCCGGCGTGCCGCCCCGCTGCTGGTCGTGGTGGCCGCGCTCGCGGTGCTGGAGGCCGGCTGGACGGGGGACCTGTCGATCACGCCGCCGTTGCAACGGGCTCCGGCGTCCCCGACCCGGCTGGCTGCGGTTGACGGCCCGATAGCGGCCGACCACTCCGGCTCGATCGTGGTGGACGTCCCGTTCGGCCTGTGGGGCGGCGAGGGACTCTACGGTGACTGGCTGCGGCCTCAGGCCCTGGCGCTGGCGACGATGGACGGCCATCCGCGCGGCGAGGCGTACGTCTCCAAGGTCCCGCCGCAGACCACCAAGGGCATCAAGAAACATGCGTTCTACCGTCGGCTCGTCGACACGCAGGCCGGGTCGCACAACTCGGCTGCCGACCTGGCCGCGGCCCGTGCCGATGCCCGTCGGCTCAGGATCGGCTGGGTGGTGGTCTGGGAGCAGACCGCCCCGGTCATCCGCTACCTGACCGAAACCGGGTTCCGGCTCGACTACCGCGCGGACGGCGTCTGGGTCTACCGGCCAGTCTCGGCCTTCTGACCGGCCAGGCCACCCGGGGCTACTCACGGCCGGAATGCCTAGGTAATCTGACGCAGTGAACCGTCTTGGCGAACTTGAGCGCGCGATCATGGACGTCCTCTGGGAGAGCCCGGACCCGCTGACGGTCCGGCAGGTCAGCGGCGGGTTGACCGAGCGTGACCTTGCGCATACGACGGTGATGACCGTCCTGGACCGACTGGCCAAGAAGGGCTTCGCCCGGCGTGAGCGAGATGGCCGCGCCTGGCGTTACTGCGCGGCCGAGAGCCGCGAGGCATACGTGACCGAGCTGATGCTCAATGCGCTGGAGCAGACGGGAGACCGGCAGGCCGCGCTGGCCAGGTTCGCCCGCAGTGTCACTGACACCGAGGCCGCGGCGCTGCGCCGGGCGCTCGGAGCGCTGGGCACCGGCACCGGAGAGTGAGCGCAGGTGCCCGCAGCAGTGCTGATCCTGACCGCCGTCGCGGTGGCCTGCGTTCCCGCCTCGCAAGCGCTCGCCGCCGCCCGCTGGCCGCGCCGCTCGCCGGCGGTGGCGATTCTGCTCTGGCAGGCCATCGGGCTCGGCTGGGGTCTGGCTGCCATCGGTGCGCTGGCCGGCCTGGGCGCCGATCAGGAGCCCGGTGTGGTCCGGGGGGCATACGCGCTGGCCGGCAGGCTCATCGAGGGCCGGGGCATGGCAGCAGCCGGGGTATCTGTGCTGCCTGCGGTGATCCGGCTGCTGGCGGTAGGCACCGGCCTGGTCCTGCTGCTGCTACTGAGCGGCGCCCTGGTGGCCGCGTTCGCGACGGTGCTGCGGGCCCGCCGACGGCAGCGTGCGCTGCTCAGCCTGCTCGCGCACGGCGATCCCAAGGTTCCCGGAGCGCTGGTCGTGGATCACCCGGCCGCGGCCGCGTACTGCGTACCCGGCCTGCGGTCGGCGATCGTGATCAGCGCCGGCGCGCTTGACCTGCTCGATCAGGCCGAACTGGCGGCCGTGCTGGCCCACGAGCGGGCCCACCTGCGGGAGCGGCACGATCTGGTGCTGCTGCCGTTCACCGCGCTGCTGCGGCCCTTCCGCTGGTCGGCGGCCGCCCGCGCGGCCCACGCCGCCGTGGCCATGCTCGTTGAGATGCTCGCCGACGACCAGGCCCTCCGGCACCGGCCGGTGGCGGCCAGGGAACTGGCTACCGCCCTGCTCAGAGTGGGCGCGGCGGGCGGCGGGCGGGCCCCGCTCGGCGGGCTCGCCGTCGCGGACTGCGGGGCCGATGGCCAGGTAGCGGCGCGCGTCTCGCGGCTGCTGCGGCCCGCGCCGCGGCTGCCGTGGCCGGCCATCGCTCTGGTATGTGCGATGGCGGCGCTCGTGGTGGTCGTGCCCGCCGCGCTCCTGCTGCTGCCATCCTGACCGCGGATACTGACCGCGGATACTCAGCACCGATGGGCGCCGTCGGCCGGGAAGGGCGTAGGGATTGGCTCAGCGCGCTGGTCTGATCCGGTGGGTGCCTGGTTCGACGCCGGCTGGGCCTGGCGTGGCGATGCCGCCGTGGAGCTGTTTGGGTCGCCGGGCGAGGACCTGGCCCGGTTTGAGATCTGCGCGATGACCGGCGGTTGCTGCAACCTGGGCCGGTGTCACACGGGACGACGGCAGCATTCTCGCCGGTCCCGGCGCTCCGCCGCCGTCCGCCGTCGCTGTCCTGCGCAACTTCCTGAGCCTGGGCCGCCCGGCCCTGTTAGGCGGCGGTGGCTGGGGGGCTGTGGGAGTGCAGGGTCCGGCCGTCGGGGCTGGTAGCGGTGACGGTCCCGTCGGGGTGGAGAGCGATGCCCCAGCCCCACCGGTGAATCGCCACCAAATGGTGGAACGAACACAGATTGATCAGGTTGGTCAGGCTGGTCGGGCCGCCCTGGGACCGGGGGATGATGTGGTGCGGCTGGCATGCCGAGGCGGGCTGGGTGCAGCCGGGGAACCGGCAGTGCCGGTCCCGGACGGTGACCGCCCGGCGCAGGTGCACCGGGATGGTGTCGGTGACCGCGCCGATGTCCAGCGGCAGGCTGACCGACGCGACCAGGTCATCGGGCAGCCGGGTCCGCAGGTACCCGGCCAGCCCGCCGGGCCCGGACAGCAGGCCGACCGCCCGGGTGATGATGAGCTGCCGGGCGGCCCGCTCGGCCCGCAGCCACCGCCCGCTGCCGGCATCCGGCCCGCCCTGGCCCGAGCCGCCCTGACCGGCCAGGCCCGAACCGGGCTGGCCGGGCTGGCGGCGGAGCAGCTCGGCGGCGAGCTGGCCGAGGAGCTGGTGGTCGAGGTGGCCGGTGACGACCGGGACGATCGACGCGTCACAGTCCGCGCCGGGCCCGGCCGGCGGCCACGCCGCCGCCCACCCCGCCTGCCGCGCCGGGCTCGGTCAGGCCGCGGAGCTGATCCAGCGTCATATGCACCTGGATCTGCGCCGGCTGCCCGGCCCGGTCCGGCACGCCCCCCGCGGCGATCAGCCGCCGGCACATTTCCTCCACCGCATCATGACGGCGCTGCCACACCGTCCGGGTGTCCTCCGGACCGGTCTTCTTGCCCAGGGCGTCCAGCACCGCCAGCAGCGCGGCGGTGCACTGCGGGGTCAGGTTCCCGGTCAGTTTCCCGGCCTGCCCGAACGTCACGTCCAGGCTGACCGACCGGTCCTTGAACCCGTCATCACCGTCGGTGTCCGGCCGCGCCGTCCGCCGCCGTATTTCCTCCGCCAGCGCGCCAGGCCGGCCAGGTCCGCGCCGCTGGCGGCGGCGGCCAGCAGGATCGCGTCCGCGCCCGCCCGGTGCTCGGCGGGCAGCAGGTCCGTCCACCCGCACACCGCCCGGGCCCACGACGGCGACAGATCACCCGCCGCCAGCGCGCCGGCCACGGCGGGGTGCGCGCCCAGCCGCCGCATCCACGCCATCGCCGTCGCCGCCGCGTTCGTGGTGATCCGGGTCTGCCACCGCAGCCAGCTCTTCGCCGACCCGTGACCATCATCCTGGCAGCCGTTCCCGGCGTGGAACGCGGCCAGCACCCGGGCCCGCGCCGCGGTATGCGCCGCCTCGGCGGCCTCCAGCGCCCGCAGGCAATCCCCCTGCTCCGCGGCAGTCAGCCCCGCCGCATCCGCGCGGGCCAGCCACGCCAGCCCGGCGCGCGCCATCGCCACCGCCTCAGCAGCACTGGCCGGCGCGGCGGGCGGCGGCGCGCACGCGGCGGACGGTACCGGCGGCGCGGGCCCGGCGGGCGGCACCGGCGGGGATGGCGCGGATGGCGCGGGCGCGGCGGGCGGCGCGTGCGCGGGCGCAGCGGGCGGCTGTCCGGGTAAGCACATACCAGATGACCTCCTCCAGGCTCAGCGAACCTGTTCGCTGTTATGTTCGAATCATATCGGCCCCCACCGACAATTCCGGCTCGCTCGAGCACCCGGCCAGAAAAAACTTCAAAAAACATGCCCGGCAACAGGTGATCATTTCAGCCGCTTGGCCGCAGGCCGGAGGTCCCAGCGGTAGTGCTACTCGTTTATCAACGTCGCGGAGTTTCGCGGGCCGCGGCGTCGTGATCTGTGGGCTTGATCCAGTAAGGTGCGGGATCTGCGCACTAGCCCGGGGGCGCTTGGCCGTAGTGTGAGGCGGTGTCCTCGTACGTTCGGACGGTGAGGACGTCGTCGGGTGCGAAGGCGGTTCAGATCGCGTGTTCCTCCCAGCGGGGTCGCGGGCGATCGAGCATCTAGGGTCGGCGCGTAGCGGTGCTGAGGCGGAGCTGCTGAAAGGCCAGCGGCCCGCGACGGTCACGGTAACGGAGGCAGGTGAATGACACCGCTGCCGGAATCTGCCGCGCGTCGTTACGGCAGGGTCTTCGACGAGATCGCGGCCGAGTACGACCGCCACCGTCCGGCATATCCGTTCGAGCTCATCGATCAGGCCTGCCGGGTCGCAGGGATCGGGAGCGGTGATCCTGTACTGGAGGTCGGGTGTGGAAGCGGCCAGCTCACGCGTTCCCTGGCCGCCCGGGGACTGCGGGTAACGGCACTGGAACCTGGCACCAACCTCATTTCGCTGGCCAGGCAGAATCTGGAAGGCGCCGGAGAAGTGGAGTTCGTGAACGCTCAATTCGAGGAAGCGCAGCTTCCCCGCGAACGGTTCCGGGCCGTGTTCTCCGCGTCCGCGTTTCACTGGGTTGACCCTGAGGCAAGCTGGCAGCGAGCCGCTGACGTGCTTGTTCCCGGCGGAACGCTCGCGCTGGTGCAGTACTTCGGTATGGCGGAAGCGCGCACCAAGCAAGATCAGGACGCGGCACTCGCGGCCATCAGGAAGGTCGCCCCTGACATCGCCGCCAACTGGCCGGCCTACCGGGATCTCGACGCGACGCTCGCCGGGATCGAGCGACGCCGCGACAATATCTCAGCGGCCTGGTCCTGGCTCGGCAGCTACGACATAGGGCGAGAGTACGCCGGCCGTCTGTTCGGCGATGTTCAGGCGGCGGTCATGCCGAAGCTCATCGAGCCCCCGCCGGACGAACTCGGTGCTCTCGTCCGCACGATGTCGTTTTACGCCCGGCTCTCACCAGACCAGCGCCGGGCCCTGGACCGCGAGCACGAGGCGATCTACCAGCGACTCGGTCGGCCGATACGCGCCAGCACGATCGCGGTTCTCGTCACGGCGCAGCGCCACGCTGACCCGACCGGAGCGAAAGGACAGCAATGACAGAGGCACCTGACCAGAAGACACCGGCCGATGCCGCCTCGGCCGCATGCCGCGGGTGGCGCTAGTCGGAGATCCGGATCCGCAGGCGGCGGAAGCCCTTCCCCTTGTTCTCGATCTTGACAACCTGGATCTTGCCGATCTGGCTGGTCGTAGCCACGTGCGTGCCGCCGTCAGCTTGCTGATCGAGCCCGACGATGTCGATGATCCGAACGTCTTTGACATCCGGCGGGACCAGGTTGGTCGCAGTGCGGATGATATCGGGGATGTCGAACGCCTCCTGCCGAGGCAGCACTCGCACATCGATCCGGCGCCCGGCGCTGATCTCAGCATTGCAGGCGGCTTCGACCGCATCCCTAAAGCCTTCTGGCAGCTGGGGCAGGTCAAAATCCATCCTGGCCGAATACGGCTCCATATTGCCGCCGGTCACCAGCGAGCCGTAGTCGCGAAACACAACGCCGCACAGGACGTGCAGGCCCGAATGGGTCCGCATCAGCGCCGTTCGCCGCTCGTCCTCGACGGCACCCCGCACCGCGGTGCCGGCCGGCGGCAGCGGATCGCCTTCGGCAGGAACAAGGTAGAGATCGTCGCCCTTGCGCACGCCGGCGATCCGGGTTTGGACCCCGCCCCAGAGCAGTACGCCCTGGTCGGGCGGCTGGCCGCCGCCACCGGGATAGAACGCGGAGGTGTCGAGCACGATCCCGTCGGGACCGGAATCCAGCACCGTGGCGTCCCATTCGCGCAGCGTCTGGTCGTCCAGCTCAAGCCGGTGCGTGCGCCAGTTCGTCTCGCCCATCAGACCTCACTCACGGCCAGCAGCCTAATGCAGACCGCGTCGGCCGGAGGCCGGCCTCACCAAGGGCCGTACGGGCCCTGGTGCGATGACCCGCCGCGGAACTCCCGGACCTTGGGCCGGACGTCGGTCAGGTAGATGGCCGCGGCTACGAATGCGGCGATCGGCAGGATGGACAGCACGCTCAGGCGGTATGCCGCGTACCCGAGGCCGACGGCCGTGGATACGCCCAGGATGATCAGCCACAGCGGCTTGGTCTGCTTGCCCGCGGCCACGAAGGCGGCCGAAGGGCGGCGGAACGCATCGATCAGCGCCCAGCCCTCGACGACGAAAGCCACGAGGGCCAGCGCCTCGAAGAACCAGCCGAGCGCGCTGTACGCGCCGAAGTTGGAGAACACGGCTTCAGGCTATCGGGTGCGGGCCGTGCTCGGGCGCGCTCCGCTTGCGCGACCGCGGCTTCCGGGTCTCGAACCGGAGTTGGGCTCGGCTGGTTGTGTCACATCGACCGCATCCGCGGCCGGCTGATGGTTACTGGCTTGCTTCGGCCCGGCCGCCATTGACCCGGCCGCCTTCGGCCCGGCCGCCTTCGACCCGGCGCGCTCGCCGGCCGCAGCCTTCGGCGTAGCTCGGGCGGACGTAGCTCGCCCGGGCGCAGTCGGCGTGGTTCGGGCCGGCGTGGCTCGAGCCGGCGCAGCCCGGGTCGGCGCGATCCGCTCGCCGGCCGCCCTAGGCGTGACCCGGCGCGACGCAGCCCGCTGCCCGGCGGCCCCGGGCGTGACCCGCCGTGATCCGGCCTGCGTCCGGGGTGCCGCCTTCGAGACGGCTCGCTTCGGGCTGGCCTGATCTGCGGTCGGCCGCTCTGCGGTCTGCTCAGCCGCGACCTGCTGTGCCGCGACCTGCTGTGCCGCGACCTGCCCTGCCGCGACCTGCCCTGCCGCGACCTGCTGTGCCGCAACCTGCTCTGCCGCAACCTGCTCTGCCGCAACCTGCTCGAGAGCGGCTTCGTCGAGAGCGGCTTGCTCGACGCCCGGCTGCCCGGCGCTCGGCTGAGCTGACGTCGCCGCAGTGTGACCGTCCGCAAGCTCCGGCCAGGTCAGAGCGGCGGGATCGAGCCCCGCAGCACCGGCGGCAAGGTCCTGGCCATCCTCCGCTTCTTCGGCGTCCGGCGCCACCTCATTCCGGAACGACTCGTAGATCTCCAGGAGCATTTGCTTCTGCCGCTCGCTGAGTTCGGGAGCGGCCAAGACGGCCTCCCGGACCCCGTACCCCTCGGGTCTGTCCTCAAGGAAGCCGGCCTGCACATAGAGCGCTTCGGCCGAGATCCGCAGGCCCTTAGCAAGCTGCTGCAGGATGTCGGCACTTGGCTTGCGCAGCCCGCGCTCAATCTGGCTCAGGTACGGGTTGGAGACACCGGTGGCCTGCGCCAGCTGACGAAGCGAGATTTTGGCCTGCTCCCGTTGCTCGCGGATGTAGGCCCCGATCGCGGGAACGTTAACCGGGCTCATGCAGTCAATTCTCGTCCTTGGTGCTTGCAATTGCAAACTGACCGGCGGGCGTTCCCCGTTAGGAATCTGTTGGGATCTTCACCCGGATCTGACCTACCACGCGGCCACCGCCCAGCACCGGAGGGGCCGCCAGCGCGCCGAGGCCGGCGAGCAGATCCTGGTCCGTGCCCAGCGCCCGCAGCAAGGCCAAGGTCACCGCCGGGCGCGCGCGCTGCGCGCCATCGTCGATCTTGAACGCGGCGGCCCGGCCGTCCGGCAACGCGAACGCCTCGACCCCTTCCGCGCCCGACTTGAGCAGCAGGCCCGGGACCGCCGCCATCAGCGCGCGCTCGGGCCGGGTGCTGCCTGACGTCCACTCGGGATGCGCGCGCATGGCGTCGGCCACCCTGCGCTCCGGCGCGTCCGGCGCGCCGCGCACCAGCGCGCGGAACGCCCGCGCCAGGCCGATCAGGGAGATGCCAAACAGCGGCGCCCCGCAGCCGTCCACCCCGGCCGCCGCCACCCGCTCCCCGGCCAGGTCCTCGAGCGCCCGCCTGATCTCTACCTGCAGCGGATGAGCGGGATCGCGGTAACTGACCGTGGGCCAGCCGACCGCCACGCAGGTGGCCAGCATCGCCGCGTGCTTGCCTGAGCAGTTCATGTGCAGGCGGTCCGGCCCCCCGCCGTCGCGCAGCAGCCTGCGCTGAGCGGCCTCGTCCATCGGCAGGTCCGGCGGACATTGCAGGGCGTCCGGCGTCAGGCCCGCGCCGGCCAGGATCTTGCGCACTCCGGCGACATGGAAGTCCTCGCCGGAGTGGCTGGCCGCCGCCAGCGCGAGCAGTTCCCCGGTCAGGTCCAGGCCGCAGCTCAGCATCGCCGCCGCCTGGATCGGCTTGTTCGACGACCTGGGGAAGACCGGCTCGGCCGGCGCGCCGACCGTCAGTGCCACCGCGCCGTCCGCGGTCAGCACCGCGATGCTGCCGCGGTGCTGAGACTCGGCGAAACCGGACCTGACGACCTCGGCGATAACCGGATTCTCGACAGAGCCCGCGTGACCCGCGTGATCAGGTCGGCTCGCGTGACTGGCTGGGCCTGCATTTTCGGCTGGGCCCGCGTTTTCGGCTGGGCCCGGCTGTCCAGCCAGGACCGGCTGCTCAGCTATGACCGGCTGCTCAGCTATGACCGGCCACCCCCAGCATGGCGCGGGCCTGCTCGGGGGACATCGCAGGCCGCTGGGCCAGGCCGGCCAGGGTGGCGGCCCGCTCCACGAGCTCGGAGTTGGCGGTTACCGGCCGGCCGCGGGCGAAGGTCGTCGTGTCCTCCATGCCGACCCGCAGGTGGCCGCCGGCCGCCAGCGCGGCGAACATCACCGGCAGCGAGGTGCGGCCGATCCCGGTGGCCGACCAGGTGGCGCCGGCCGGCAGCGCGGACACCGCCTGGACCAGCGTGGCAGCATTGCCGGGCATCCCGCCGGGCACGCCCATCACCAGGTCGCAGTGCACGTGCCCGCCGTGCGGCTCGCCGAGGTCGTCGAGCAGCCTGTGCAGCGTTGCGATATGGCCGAGATCGAACAGCTCGAACTCGGGTACCACCCCGAGGGCCTTGGTCCTGGCATAGAGCTCGCGGATGAACGGCCACGGGTTGCTGAACACCTCGTCACCGAAGTTGACCGTCCCGCAGGTGAGCGAGCAGGCGTCCGGGCCCGCATCGAGCACCGCGAGCCGTGGCTCGAAGCCATCACTGACCGCGCCGCCGGTGGACAGCTGGACGATCAGGTCGGTGCCCGCGCGTAGCGCCTGCACCGTGTCAGCCAGCCGGGCGCCGTCCAGGGTGGGACGGCCGTCGTCGTCCCTGATGTGCACATGCACCACGGCGGCGCCGGCCGCGCGGCACTCCTTCGCGGTCGTGACCAGCTCCTCGAGCGTTACCGGGAGCGCGGGCACGGCCGACTTCTCCGACTCGGCGCCGGTCGGCGCGACGGTGATGAGGGTGGCCGGTACCGGCCGGTGCGTGCTGTCTGACGTCATGGGCGGAAGAATGCTTTCTCGTGCGAGCCGTAGTCCAGCGTGCCAGCCAGGCGAGCGTGACAGTAGACGGAGTCACCGTTGCCACTTTGCCCTCCCCCGGCCTGGTCGTGCTCATCGGGGTGACCCATTCGGACACCAGTGCGCAGGCGGCCAGCCTGGCCAGGAAGATTTACCATCTCCGGATTCTGCCTGACGAGCAGTCGTGCGCGGCCACGGGTGCCCCGCTGCTGGTGGTCAGCCAGTTCACCCTCTATGCGGACACCAGCAAAGGCCGCCGCCCGACCTGGCAAGCCGCCGCGCCTGGCGAGGTCGCCGAGCCGCTGGTCGACGCCTTCACCGCCGCGCTGCGCGAACTCGGCGGCCAGGTCTCCAGCGGTGTATTCGGCGCTCACATGCAGGTCATGCTGGTCAACGACGGTCCCGTCACGCTGATTGTTGATGCCTGACGGCCGTGGCAGGCTTGCCGCCCAGATGGCGCCGGGCGAAGGCGAGCGACTCGGCCAGGTCGGCTTGGCGCTCGTCTCGGGTGGCCACCCTGCGGGTACTCACCTCGAGCACCACCATCCCGCCATATCCGTCTGCCACGAGCCGTTCGAGCAGTTCCGAGCAGGGCTGGCTGCCCCGGCCAGGGACCAGGTGCTCATCTGGCAGGCCGGGCTTCGTGCCGTCCGCCAGGTGCACGTGAGCCAGCCTGGGGCCCAGCTGAGCGGCCATGTCCAGAGCATCAGAGCCGGACACCGCGGTATGCGACAAGTCCAGGGTGGCGTGCGCGTAGTCCAGCTCCACCGGATTCCAGTCCGGCGCGTACGCGGTGACCTCGGTGCCCCGGGCCCGCAGCGGGTACAGGTTCTCGACGGCGAAGATCACGTCGGTCTCCTGGTCCATCCGGGTCAGGCCCTCCTCGAACTCCCTGGCGTACTCCCGCTGCCAGCGGAACGCGGGATGTACCACCACGACCTTCGCGCCGAGTTTCTCGGCCACCTCACGGGCACGCACCAGCTTGCCCCACGGCTCGCGGCCCCAGACCCGCTGGGTGATCAGCAGGCAGGGCGAGTGCACGGCGAGAACCGGCACGCCGTGATAGTCGGACAGTCTGCGGAGCACTTCGACGTCCTGGCTGATCGGGTCGGCCGATACCATCACCTCCACCCCGTCATAACCAAGCCGGGCGGCGGCCTCGAAAGCATCCGGCACTCGTTCCGGGAAAACTGACGCGGTCGACAACGCCACCGGCACGGTGCTTACCCGGCCGACGTGGCCCAAGACATCTCCTCTTCCCTGCCGTTCTGATCGCGGCGGCTGGCCTGCTGAACCTGCCTGGCCAAGCTTATGCCGAGACTGGGGGCGGCCCGGCCAGGACGACCCGGGTGTCGGCACCGGCCGCTACCGTGCAGGTCATGGGAAAATCGGCGGTGGCCACGCTGTACCAGTGCTCGGAATGCGGCTGGCAGAGCAGGAAATGGGCCGGGCGGTGCGGTGAGTGCCAGAGCTGGGGCACCGTAGCCCAGGCCAGGGCCTCGGCATCGGCGCTGGCCCTGGCCCTGACGCGGCCAGGTTCGCGAGTACCGGTCCAGGCTGGGTCGCCCGCCCTGACCCAGTCGGCGGCCATGTCGATCGTCGACATCGACGCCACCGCCGCCCACGCGCGGCCGACCGGCCTGAGCGAGCTGGACCGGGTACTGGGCGGCGGGCTGGTCCCCGGCGCCGTCGTGCTGCTGGCCGGCGAGCCCGGGGTGGGGAAGTCCACCCTGCTGCTGCAGGCCGGGGCGCGGGCCTCGGCGGCCTCCCCGGTCCTCTACGTGACCGGGGAGGAGTCCGCTGCCCAGGTCCGGCTGCGCGCCGACCGGACCGGAGCCGTCAGCAAGGACCTGTTCCTGGCCGCAGAGACCGATCTCGGCGCGCTGCTCGAGCACGTCGAAGCCGTCGGCCCCGGCCTGCTGATCGTCGACTCCGTGCAGACCATCTGCGCAGCCGGCGTCGAGGGCGTCCCGGGCGGCGTGACCCAGATCAGGGAGATCACCGCGGCGCTCACCGCGCTGGCCAAGCAACGCACCCTGACCACGGTGCTGGTCGGTCATGTGACCAAGGACGGGTCGATCGCGGGTCCGCGATCGCTGGAGCACCTCGTCGACGTGGTGCTGCATTTCGACGGGGACTCCAGGGCGCAGTTGCGGATGGTGCGGGCCCTGAAGAACAGGTACGGGCCGACCGACGAGATCGGCTGCTTCGAGCTCGGCGAGTACGGCCTGACCGAGCTGCCCGATCCGAGCGGGCTGTTCCTGTCCCGGCTTCCCGAGCCGGTGCCAGGCACCTGCGTGACCGTGACGCTGGAGGGCCGCCGCCCGCTGGTGGCCGAGGTGCAGACCCTGATCTGCGACTCGAATGCGGACCTGACCCGCCGGGTGACATCCGGCCTTGATGCCGCGCGGGTCGGCATGATGGTCGCCGTCCTGCAGCGCCGGGCCGCGGTGGCCATCGGCAAGCACGACGTCTACGCCGCCACCGTGGGCGGAGTCCGGCTGACTGAGCCGTCGGTGGACCTGGCCATCGCGATCGCGCTGGCCAGCGCGGCCGCTAGCCTGAGCGTGCCGTCCAGCCTGGCCGCCATCGGCGAGGTGGGCCTAGCCGGCGAGATCCGAAGGGTGGCCGGGTTGCCGCGCAGGCTCGCGGAGGCCGAGCGGATGGGCTTCCGCCGGGTGATCGTGCCGCCGGGCAGCCTGGAGCCGCTGCGGCAGGACGGCTCGACGGGCAGCCTGGCCGGAATTGGCGACCGGCTGGACATCCGGGAGGCTTCGCATGTCGCACAGGCGATCGCGCTGGCTCTGGGCGGCTGACCGGGAGTGAGCCGGCCCCAAGCCGCAGGCATGGCCCACCACCCGCCGATACACTCACGGTAATGACCGACTTTCCGGAGGTCACGTGCCCGCAGTGAGCGAAGGCAGAGAAAAGCGCCGTCGCGCCGCCCTGGCCGCGCTCGCGCCTGGCACCGTACTTCGCGATGGCCTGGAGCGGATCCTGCGCGGCAGCACCGGAGCGCTGATCGTGCTCGGGTATGACCAGGCGGTCGAGAGCCTGTGTTCTGGCGGTTTCGAGCTGCGGGTCTCGTTTTCCGCGACGCGGCTGCGCGAGCTGGCCAAGATGGACGGCGCGATTGTCCTGGATGGCCCGGGGCACACCATCGTCCGGGCCGCCGTCCAGCTCGTCCCCGATCCCGCGATTCCGACCGACGAGTCGGGGACCAGGCACCGGACCGCCGAGCGGGTCGCCAGGCAGACCGGCCATCCGGTGATCTCGGTCAGCAAGTCCATGCGGATCATCGCGCTCTACCTCGACGGGGACCGGTACGTCCTGGAGGACTCGGCCGCCATCCTGTCGCACGCCAATCAGGCGCTGGCCACCCTGGAGCGGTACCGGCTCAGGCTCGACGAGGTCGCTGGGGCACTGTCTGCGCTGGAGATCGAGGACCTGGCGACCGTGCGCGACGTCACGACCGTCGCGCAGCGGCTGGAGATGGTGCGCCGCATCGCGGCCGAGATCGAGAACTACATGGTCGAGCTGGGGACCGACGGCCGGCTGCTCGCGCTGCAGCTCAACGAGCTCATCGCCGGGACCGCGCAAGACCGCGAGCTGCTGGTGCAGGACTACGTGCAGGCGGCCGCGGCTGAGCGGGCCAAGGCCGCCGGGGCCATCCTGGCCAGGCTGGAACAGGTACCCCCGGATGAGCTCCTGGACTCCACCGCCGTGGCCGGGGTGCTGGGCTTCACCGGGCCCGATGTGCTGGACGAGCTGGTCAGCCCGCGTGGATACCGGCTGCTCGCCATGGTGCCGCGGATCCCGCGGCCTGCGGTCGACCGGCTGATCGAGCATTTTGGCGGCCTGCAAAAGGTCCTCGCCGCCAGTGTCGAGGACCTGCAGCGCGTGCAGGGCGTCGGCGGACCGCACGCCAGGAGCCTGCGTGAGGGCCTGTCCCGGCTGGCCGAGGCGTCGATCCTGGAGCGCTACACCTAACCGTGGCTCGTGGCTCGTGGCCGGCGGTCCGGCCCGGCGGTCCGGCCCTGCAGCCCGGCGGTCCGGTCCCGCGGCCGGCGGTCCCGGACCAGGGCCATTCCAGACCGGCCGGTCAGCTGATCCGGAAGGCTTCCTTCCTGCTAACCAGCCTGCCGTCCGAGGCAGCGGCCCGGTAGGTGCCTGCGGGCGCGCGGGCGGCCGGAACGAAGCAGCCAGGAGCAGATGTCTGGCGGCCCCAGGAAATGGGCAGCACCGTGGGCACGCCCTTGACCAGATCGGTCACCAGTGATCCCGCCCCGGCCACGCAGTCAGCCGAGCTCCAGATCCGGTCGCCGCCGGAGGCGACCACTACTGCGAGAAACTTGGGACCGACATTGAAGGTACAGGTCCGTGGCGAGGTCGAAACCACGTCCACGTCGAATACTGGCAGCTGACCCGGCCCATAGCTGTCCTGGCTCATAAACAGGCTGAGCACGACGTCCGCCGGCCTGCAGGCGCGCCGCGCCATGAGCGGCGGTCTCGCCGCGTGGTCGCGCGAGGTGGCCCTGGCCTGGCGCCGGGCCCGGCGCGCTCGGGTGGCGGCGGACGGCTCCTGGCTTGGCGCGTGCGCCGATGCGGCGGGCCTGGCCTGGTCAGGTGACGCGGCGCCGAGGCTCGTCCGCACGACGGGATGCGAGCTGGCCCGCGGTGCCGGTCCCGGGGATCCGGTCTTGCCCACCGCGAGCGCTCCGGAGAAGGCCCATGCGACCAGCGAGAGGACGCCGAACCCGGCAACCAGCGCCAGGAACCTGCGCCGCCAGTAGGTCGCGGGCCGGAGCGCGCGCTTCTGCGCCTGGTTACGGAACGCATTCTGGCCCATGCGACGAGTATGCAAGCGGCCAGCGGCTGTCCCTGGCCGACCCGCCGGCCTGGCGATCTGAACATCACCGCAGGTAGGGAGCTTGTCCGGGTTGCCGCAGCGAGTCCGTGAGGCGATCATCCTCAGGGTCCGCGAGGGTCCGCGAGGTCCGTGCTGGGTTCTGCTGCGGCTCGCATCAATGTCACGCTCTGTAGCCATCTGCCGAGCGGCCGCGTTACCTGCCGCAGTCCGGCCTGGACCGGTGGGCCGACAATGGACTGGTGATCGAAGTGGAAGCCGCCCGGTTCGAGGAAATGGTCGTCATGGCGCTCGACGGGCTACCCGACGAGCTCGGCCGGATGATGCAGAACGTCGCGGTCACCGTCGAGCACGAAGCTGGCCCGCCTGGCCTGCTCGGGCTCTACCAGGGCGTTCCGCTCACCAGCCGCACGTCGAACTACGCCGGCGCGCTGCCCGACCGGATTACCATCTACCACCAGGCGATCTGCGCCATCTGCCGCACTCCCGCGCAGGTGGTCGAGCAGGTGCGCCGGACCGTCATTCACGAGGTCGCGCACCATTTCGGCATCGATGACGCCCGGCTCGATGAACTCGGCTGGTGAGCTCGGCTGATGACGCCCGGCTCGATGAACTCGGCTGGTCAGCCGGGCTGGTGAGCCAGGCTGGTCAGCCGGCTCAGGTCCGCCACCGACGGACCGCGACCACGGTCACCGTGGCCAGGACCACCGCCATCGCGAGATAGATGGCGGTCTCGACGCCCTGCAGCGCCCAGTAATGGCTCTCTGGCTGGTACTCGACGACGAAGTGCAGCCGGGCCGCCGCCGCGCAATGGTCCATGCCGACCTGCGACTGGGCCTGGTAGAAGCAGGAGCCAAGGTGATCCTGCGAGCTGGCCCAGGTCTGGCCGGCAGCAGGGCTGGTTCGCCCCAGCGGCAGGTAGCCGGCGTTCAGGACCCAGCCCGCGGGCTGGGTCCCGGCCAATGGCGCGGCCCGGCCGACGGCAAAACTGGGGGCCACCAGCGTCGGCCGCAGGCCGTCGATCAGCAGTCTGGCGGCGATAAAGACCGGCAGACCGGCCGCGAAGGCCCAGCCGGGACGGCGGATGGCGGTCCCCGCAGTCGCGCCGAGCAGGTAGGCGAAGATTGCGTAGCCGACGCTGACGACGCCGGTGACGGCGAAGTACTTGGGCACGATGTCGGGGCCGGTGCGCATGGCGCTGATCCACCAGCCAGGCAGCGGCATGAACAGCGCGACCAGGCCGCCCGTCACCAGGCCGCCGACCAGCAGCTTGACGGCGAGCCAGTGGGTGCGGGTGATGCTCTGGGTCCACGCGACCCGGTTGGTGCCGCGCTCGATCTCGGTGGCGACCAGCTGCGCGCCGAGGACCAGCCCGAGCAGGCCGGGCAGCGCATACAGGCCGTAGGTGTCGGCGGTCGTCGATAGCCGGGACCACCGGCCTGCTCGTTCAGGCCGCTCACGGCCAGCCAGAGCGCCAGGACGGCCACCGTCCCGGCGGCCGCCAGGTACTGCAGGCGCTGCACGCGCCAGGCGATCCAGGTCATCGCGTAACCACCGCCAGCTCGCTGCCGCACCTCAGCGCGGGTGCCTGGGTCACGCTGTCCACCTGCGCACGACGATCACCGTCACGCCGATCAGCGCGGCCGCCAGGATGGTGAAGATGGCCGTCTCGGCGCCCTGGAGCGGCCAGTAATGGCTATCCGGCTGGAACTGGATGACGTAGTGGACGTGCGCCTGGACCGCGCAGCGGGCCAGCTCGCCGTTGTTTGTGGCGTGGGCGGCACAGGAGTTGTAGCCAGCGGGCGGCGCGGCCGACCAGGCCTGTCCGGGCGCCGGGCCGGTCCGGCCGGCCGGCAGCAGGCCAGAGTTCAGGACCCAGCCGGTCCAGACGGTTTGCGAAGGAACCCCGGTCAGGCTGGCATAGGTCGCCGCGGCGACCAGATGAGGCCGGATCCAGTCCTCGACGACCAGCCTGCAGGCCGCGAAGACCGGAACTCCCACCGCGAACGCCCAGCCGGCCCGGCGGACGAGCGCGCCCAGCGCGGCGCCGAGCGCGAACGCGAACACGGCGTAGCCGATGATCACTACGCCGGCCAGATCGAAGCCGCTCGGCTGGATGCGGACGCCAGGGAACCCGCCCGAGTCCGTGCTGGCCGCGAGGGAGACGGCCCTGGTCCACCAGTCGAGCAGGACCGCCAGGGCCGCGACGGTGCCGGCGGCGACCAGGCCGCCCACCGCGAGCTTGACCGCCAGCCAGCGCACCCGCGTAACGCTCTGGGTCCAGGCGAGCCGGTTCGTGCCGTGGCCGAACTCGCCGGCGACCAGCGGCACCCCGAGCGCCAGCCCGACCAGGCCCGGCAGGGCGTAGAGGACGTAGACGTCCCCGTCGGTCCAGTACTTCCAGGCCTGGCTGTGGCCCATGGACAGGGCAGTCGCGGCCAGCCAGAGGCCGAGCAGGAGCACCGCGCCCATCGCGGCGAGCAGCTGCGGGCGCTGGACGCGCCAGGCGGCCCAGGTCACCGGACCCCGACCTCGGGCTCGTCGAAGTCGTGCCGGTCCCTGGCCAGCCGGTCGCCAGAGCGCCGCCCAGGAAGCCAGTGGTCGCGGGACCGCCGATCGCGGGACCTGGGGCCAGGTCGCTGGCGCGCCCGCAGGTAGGCGATCACGATCTCGTCAAGTGACGGCTCGATCACCTGCCAGCCCGGATCGGTGACCGGTGGCTCGCTACGCACGATCATGATGCGCTGCCGCCCGGTCGTGACCGACGAGACGATCGTGGCGGCGACCGGCATGAGCGGGGCCGTCCCGGCCGCGCCGACCAGCATCCAGTGAGTGGCCAGCACGTTGTCGAGTTCGTCGGCAAGCTGGACGCGCGCCGCCGACAGGATGATCACGTAGTCACAGACCGTGGCCAGGTCCGCGATGGCATGCGAGGAGATCAGCACCGTGACGCCGTCATCGACGACTGTCTGGAGCAGGATGTGCATCAGGTCGTCGCGGGCCAGCGGGTCGAGCGCGGCCACCGGCTCATCGAGCAGCAGCAGTTCGGGCTGCTTGGCCAGGCACAGGGTCAGCGCGACCTGAGCCCGCTGGCCGCCGGACAGCTGGCCGATCCTGGCTCCGAACGGGATGGCCAGCTCATCGAGGTGGCGGCGGGCTCTCGCCTCGTCCCAGCGCGGGTTCAGCTCGCGCCCGAAGCGCAGCAGCTCCGAAACCCGGAAGCCTTGGTAGAGCGGGCGGTCCTGGTCGAGATAGCCGATACGGGCCAGGATCTCGTCGATCTGCGTGCCCGGTGACCGGCCGAGCACGCTGATCTCCCCGGTGGTCGGCCTGCTGATTCCGGCGAGCATCCGCAGCAGCGTGGACTTGCCCGCGCCGTTCGGGCCGACGAGCGCCGCGACCCGGCCCTGCGGGAGCCGGAACGAGCAGTCCTGCAAGGCCCAGGTGCGGCCGTACCGCTTGCCGAGGCCGGATGTCTGCACCGCCGCAGTTGGCTCACTCATCGCGCGACCTTCTCCCTCGCGGTATCCGGTGTTCGCATGGACAGCGCGATGAGGGCGCGGATGCCCTCGTCGTCCATCCCTGCGCTGCGCGCCCTGTCGATCCAGGCGATGAGTTCGGCGTGCAACTCGGCCTGCCGCTCGGGTGCCGCCGACGGCGCGGGCGCCGCCCGGACAAATGTGCCGCGTCCCTGCTGTCCCGCGACCAGCCCCTCGGCCTCCAGGTCGCGGTACGCGCGGTGCACGGTGTTCGGGTTGATCGTGATCTGGGTCACGACCTCGCGGACGGGCGGGAGCTGGTCGCCAGGCCGCAGCAGGCCCAGCCGCACCGCCTGCCTGACCTGGTCGACGAGCTGCCGGTAGGCCGGGACCCCGGAGCGGGGATCCAGCCGGAACCGGATCAGCGGCCCGTCGTCGCTCATGTCTTTATATGCTAGTGGTTTAATACAATCTGTCAACGCTGGAGGCGGCGGCTGCCAGGGCTAACGGGCGAGCAGGTCATCCAGGACGGCCTGCTCGCCGCCCGCCACCTCGATCACCTTGGTCCGGCTGACGGCGCCGGTGACCAGGGTGACCGCCCGGCGCCTGACCCCGAAGGCCGCCGCGACAGCGGCCAGCGCCGCCTCGGTCGCCTGCCCGCCGACCGCCCGCGCGCTGACCCGGACGACGAGGGCGCCGCCGTAAGCGCCCCCGACGCTGCTGCTGGAGGCGCCGGGCCGGACGTGGATTGTCACCCGCACCCCAGCAGTGTGACCCAGCCGAGCAGTGTGACCCAGCCCGAGCGTGTAGCCCAGCCCGTGAGCGGACCCGGCTGACATAGGGTCGTTTGATGAGCGAACGGGCGATTCTGGTCACCGGGGCGTCCCGCGGCATCGGCAACGCCGTCGCACGCGCCTTCGCCGCTGCCGGCGACCGGGTGGCGATCCACCACCGTGACTCGGCCGGGCTGGCCGGCCAGGTGCTGGCCGGGCTGCCGGGCAGCGGGCACGTGATCGTGCAGGCCGACCTGGCCGACGCCGGCGCCGTGCGGCAGATGGTCGACGCGGCCAGCGCGCAGCTCGGCGGCCTGGACGTGCTGGTGAACAACGCGGGCGTGTTCATCCCGCACCAGATCACCGAGGTGTCCTACGAGCAGTGGCAGGCCGCCTGGCAGCTCACGCTCGGCGTCAACCTGACCGGCGCGGCCAACGTGAGCTGGTGCGCGGTGCAGCACATGATCGCCGGCGGCGGCGGGAGCATCGTCAACGTCTCGTCCCGCGGGGCCTTCCGCGGGGAGCCGCGCCAGCCGGGCTACGGAGCGAGCAAGGCCGGCCTGAACGCGCTGGGCCAGTCGCTGGCCGTGGCCCTGGGCCCACATGGCATCCGGGTCGCCACGGTCGCGCCCGGGTACGTCGAGACCGACATGGCCAACGAGCATCTGAAATCCCCGCGCGGGGCGCAGATCCGGGCCCAGAGCCCGTTCGGCCGGGTGGCGAGGCCCGACGAGGTTGCGGCCGCCGTGCTGTACCTGGCCTCTCCAGAGGCCGAATGGGCCAGCGGGGCCATCCTCGACTTCAACGGCGCGTCGTACCTGCGGTCCTGACCGATTGATGCCAGGTCCGGGCAGTATTTGCGGTCCCGATCGATGGGGCCAGGCCCGGGCCCGGCGCGGCTACTGGTGGTAGGACTCCAGGAAGGTGGCGAGCCGTCCGATGGCGTCATCCAGAACGCCGACGTCGGCGAGGTACACCAGCCGCAAGTGGTCGGTGCTGGGCAAGTTGAACCCGGTGCCGTGGGACAGCAGCAGATGCTGCTGCTCGAGCAGGTCGATCACCAGCTGCTCGTCGTCGCTGACCTTGTAGACCTCGGGATCGAGGCGCGGGAACAGGTACAGCGCCGCGGCTGGCTTGACGCAGTCCACGCCCGGGATCTCGGTCATCCGCCGCCATGCGTGATCGCGCTGGTCGCGCAGCCGGCCGCCGGGCTGCAGCAGCTCACCGATGTCCTGCCGGCCGCTGAGCGCGGTGTGGATCGCATACTGGGCCGGCACATTCGGGCACAGCCGCATGTTGGCCAGCAGCTCGAGGCCCTCGAGGTACTCCGCGGCGTCCCGGCGCGGGCCGCTGACCACCAGCCAGCCAGAACGGAAGCCCGCCAGCCGGTAGGTCTTGGACAGCCCGCACAACGTCAGCACCAGGAGGTCGGGCGCGAGCGCCGCCGCGCATTCGTGGACCGCGTCCTCGTAGAGAATCTTGTCGTAGATCTCGTCGGCGAGCACCAGCAGGTTATGCCGGCGCGCCAGGTCCAGCAGGCCGAGCACCGTGTCCCTGGAGTACACCGCGCCGGTCGGGTTATTCGGATTGATGATCACGATGGCCCGGGTCCGGGCGCTGATCTGGGCGGCGGCGTGGCTGAGATCCGGGGCCCAGCCCGCGGACTCCACGCAGCGGTAATGCACGGCCCGGCCACCGCACAGGCTGACCGCGCCGGTCCACAGCGGATAGTCGGGGCTCGGAATCAGCACCTCGTCGCCGTCGTCCAGCAGCGCCTGCAGCGCCATGACAATGAGTTCGGAGACCCCGTTGCCCAGAAAGACATCGTCGGGGCCGACGCCGGGCACGACGCCCGCATACCGCTCGGCGACGGCCAGGCGCGCCGGGTAAATGCCCCGCGCGTCGCTGTAACCCTGGGCGTCGGCGATGCCCTGCGCCACGTCCGCCAGCACCGCACCGGGCGCGTACAACCCGAACGGGGCCGGGTTACCGAGGTTCAGCTTGAGAATCTGATGCCCCTGGGACTCCAGCTGCCTGGCCCGGCTCAGAACCGGTCCCCGGATGTCGTACCGGACGTCGCGAAGCCTGCTGGCCTGCGGCACTATCACTGCGCACCTCCCGCTCCCAGACAAGCTATCGTGCCGGAAGTACCAGTCCGGCGCAGCGGGTTTCCGGCAGCCGGACCACAAAGCGACCGTAATAGACCATTGCGGTAGCTTCAGCCCCTTGCGACACATCAGTCCACTATGAACTCGTTCCGAGCCGTTAAGGGAAGAAATACGAACGAATAGCCACGGCGACCCGGTCCGACCGGCCGCCTGGCCCGCCTGTGCGAGGATCGATCCCGACATGACTGACGACCTGGTGACGCCGGTCCTGCGCTGGTACGCCACGCACGCCAGGGATCTCCCCTGGCGCCGTCCTGGCACCTCGCCGTGGTCGGTGCTGGTGAGCGAGTTCATGCTGCAGCAGACCCCGGTGGCCCGGGTGCTGCCCGCTCACGAGGCGTGGCTGGCCAGGTGGCCGGTCCCGGCGGCGCTGGCGGCCGCCACGCCCGGCGACGCGCTCCGGCAGTGGGACCGGCTTGGCTACCCCCGCCGGGCGCTGCGGCTGCACGCCACCGCGCGGATCCTCACCGACCGGTATGCCGGCGACGTGCCGGCTTCGGTGCCGGATCTGGCCGGGCTGCCGGGGGTCGGCTCGTACACTGCCGCGGCGGTCGCCAGTTTCGCCTTCGGGCAGCGGCACGCGGTCCTCGATACGAACGTGCGCCGGGTGCTCGGGCGGCTGCTGCGGGGCGAGCAGCTACCGTCCGCAGGCCCGACCGCAGCCGAGCGGCGGCTCGCCGAGTCGGTGCTGCCTGCCGCGCCGCCGCGGGCCGCGCGCTGGTCGGTCGCGGTGATGGAACTGGGCGCCCTGGTCTGTACTGTGGCGCGGCCACAGTGCGACAGCTGCCCGGTCGCACGGCATTGTGCCTGGCGGCTGGCCGGCCGCCCGGCTGGTGCGGGCCGCCCGGCGGCGCCCAGGTACGCCGGCAGCGACCGGGAGTGCCGCGGCCGGCTGCTCGCGCTGCTCAGGCAGGCCGCCGGGCCGGTGCCCGCGGCGCGCCTTGACGCTGCCTGGCCCGGGGCGGCCCAGCGGGAGCGGGCCCTGGCCGCCCTGATCGCCGATGGCCTGGCCGTGCCCGCCGGGGCCGGCCGTTATGGCCTGCCCACGCAACCGGGGCGCTAGCCGCTCTCGCGGCCAGCGCCCCGGTTGATACGCGGTGGCGCGCTACTCTGCGGCCCGGTGCCCTTCAGCTGCGCTGCCGGGACTGCCGGTCGCGCCGCTGGCCGCGGGCTTGCTGGTGATCTCCGCCGGCGGGGCGTCCGGGACCGCCTCGGGCTTGGGCACGCCCTTGAAGGTGAACGTCGCCTCGGCGCCGGTGCCCTCGGTGTCGACCATCACGATCTGGCCGGCCTTGAGCTCGCCGAACAGGATCTTCTCCGACAGGTTGTCCTCGATCTCGCGCTGGATCGTGCGGCGCAGTGGCCGGGCCCCTAGCACGGGGTCGTAGCCGCGCACCGACAGCAGCGTCTTGGCCGCGGGCCGCAGCTCCAGGCCCATGTCGCGGTCCTTCAGCCGCTCGTCCACCTTGGCGATCATCAGGTCCACGATCCTGACGATCTCCTCCTGGGTGAGCTGGTGGAAGACGATCGTGTCATCGACGCGGTTCAGGAACTCGGGCCTAAAGTGCTGCTTGAGCTCCTCGTTCACGCGGCTCTTCATCCGGTCGTAGGAGCCGCGGGACTCGCCCGCGGTGCCGAAGCCGACCGAGACGCCCTTGGAGATGTCCCTGGTGCCGAGGTTGGTGGTCATGATGATGACGGTGTTCTTGAAGTCCACCACCCGGCCCTGGGCGTCGGTCAGCCGCCCGTCCTCCAGGATCTGCAGCAGCGAGTTGAAGATGTCCGGGTGGGCCTTCTCGATCTCATCGAAGAGCACCACGGAGAACGGCTTGCGACGGACCTTCTCGGTCAGCTGGCCGCCCTCCTCGTACCCGACGTAGCCGGGCGGCGAGCCGAACAGCCGCGAGACCGTGTGCTTCTCCATGTACTCGCTCATGTCCAGCTGGATCAGCGCGTCCTCGTCACCGAACAGAAACTCGGCGAGCGTCTTGGACAGCTCGGTCTTGCCCACCCCGGAGGGACCGGCGAAGATGAACGACCCGCCGGGCCGCTTCGGGTCCTTCAGGCCGGCCCGGGTCCGCCGGATGGCCTGCGACAGCGCCTTGATGGCGTCGTTCTGCCCGATGACCCGCCGGTGCAGCTCATCCTCCATGCGCAGCAGCCGCTGGGACTCTTCCTCGGTGAGCTTGAAGACCGGGATGCCGGTGGCGGTGGCCAGCACCTCCGCGATCATTTCCTCGTTCACCTCGGCGACCGCGTCCATGTCGCCGGCCTTCCACTCCTTCTCCCGCAGGTCCTTCTTCTCGATCAGCTGCTTCTCGTTGTCCCGGAGCGCGGCGGCCTTCTCGAAGTCCTGGGAGTCGATGGCCGACTCCTTCTCGCGCCGCACGTCCGCGATCTTCTCGTCGAACTCGCGCAGGTCAGGCGGCGCGGTCATCCGGCGGATCCGCATCCGTGACCCGGCCTCGTCGATCAGGTCGATCGCCTTGTCCGGCAGGAACCTGTCGCTGATGTAGCGGTCGGCCAGCTGGGCCGCGGCGACGAGCGCATCGTCGGTGATGGACACGCGGTGGTGCGCCTCGTAGCGGTCCCGCAGGCCCTTGAGGATCTCGATGGTGTGCTTGATGGTCGGCTCGGCCACCTGGATGGGCTGGAACCTGCGTTCCAGCGCCGCGTCCTTCTCCAGGTGCTTGCGGTACTCATCCAGCGTCGTCGCGCCGATGGTCTGCAGCTCACCGCGGGCCAGCATGGGCTTGAGGATCGAGGCCGCGTCGATAGCGCCCTCAGCCGCGCCCGCGCCCACCAGGGTGTGAATCTCGTCGATGAACAGGATGATGTCGCCGCGGGTGCGGATCTCCTTCAGGACCTTCTTGAGCCGCTCCTCGAAGTCGCCGCGGTACCTGGAGCCCGCCACCAGCGCGCCGAGGTCGAGCGTGTAGAGCTGCTTGTCCTTGATCGTCTCAGGGACCTCGCCCTTGACGATCTTCTGGGCCAGGCCCTCCACGACGGCGGTCTTGCCTACGCCAGGCTCGCCGACCAGCACCGGGTTGTTCTTGGTGCGCCGGGAGAGCACCTGCATGACCCGTTCGATCTCTTTCTCCCGGCCGATCACGGGATCGAGCTTGCCCTCCCGCGCGGCGGCGGTGAGATTCCTGCCGAACTGGTCGAGCACCAGCGACGTCGACGGCGCGGTCTCCGACGGCGCTCCGGCCGCGGCAGGCTCCTTGCCCTGGTAGCCGTGCAGCAGCTGGATCACCTGCTGGCGGACCCGGTTCAGGTCGGCGCCCAGCCGGACCAGCACCTGGGCGGCCACGCCCTCGCCCTCACGGATCAGCCCGAGCAGGATGTGCTCGGTGCCGATGTAGTTGTGGCCGAGCTGCAGCGCCTCGCGCAGCGACAGCTCCAGGACCTTCTTGGCCCGCGGAGTGAACGGGATGTGCCCGGACGGGGCCTGCTGGCCCTGGCCGATGATCTCCTCGACCTGCTGGCGCACGGCCTCCAGGCTGATCCCCAGTGACTCCAGCGCCTTGGCGGCGACGCCCTCGCCCTCATGGATCAGGCCGAGCAGGATGTGCTCGGTGCCGATGTAGTTGTGGTTGAGCATCCTGGCTTCTTCTTGGGCCAGGACCACGACCCGGCGCGCCCGGTCGGTGAATCTTTCGAACATCTCGTAGCTCCCTCACAGAGCAGTCGGGGGAGGCACTGAGTTTTCCGCCCCGTCCCTTCCGCATGCTAGCCCGGCGCCGGGCGACGCCTCCGGTGCGATATGTCGCACTCTTAAGACGTTCCCCGTCGGCTGGGCGTTCACCCCATCCAACCTAGGGCAGAAGAACCATGTTCCCGGGTACGCCCGGAGCGAACGCGGCATGGCCGGGTGAACGTGCGGCAGCAGACGGTCGCGGAATACGCAGCGGCCAGCGGTGCACCTGGTGCAGCGCTGGCCGCTGATGTGCTTGCCGGGTAGGGCGCGGGTGGCTGGCCTACCGGGGCCGGGGCTGGGCTGCGGCTGATCGTCCGGGCTTGGCCCGCGACGCCAGCGCGGGCTTCCCGGCGGCCCTAGAGCCTAGTGACTAGCGTCGTATTCGGCGATGATCGTCGCGGGAATACGGCCGCGCTCGCTTACCTTGTGTCCGTGCGCCCTGGCCCAGGCCCTGATTTCCGCGCTCCGCTCCCGGCCGGGGCCTGAACGCGCCCGGCGCCGCCGCGCGCCGCCGCCGCTTACCTTGCGCGCGCTGTCGGTGTACTCGCTGAACTTGTCGTGCAGTTCCTTCGCGTGCGAGGTGCACACGTCGATCTCGTACGCGGTTCCGTCAAAGGAGAACGCAACCGTCTCCCTGCCCTCGACCTCGTCGTCGTGGGGAAGGTCGCAGACGACCGTCACCACCGTCTTCTGAGCCATGAGTGCCAGCCCTTCCGCTGAAGCAAGTTTTTTAGATTGCTAAACCTATACCAGGATCCTTGGACTTGACAATTCTGGGCCATGCTGAGTTGTTCAAGAGCAGTTCCACATTGCGGTTCCCCGGAAACAATCCGGAAGAAGCTAGTAACTCTCCGTAATCAGCTTAGGAGAGCCTGTCCTTCAATCGGCTCCCGATGCTTCCTCATCATCATGTGCCGTAGCCGCTTCCTTGCCCTCCGTACCCGGAATCGTCCGGTCAGGCGAAATATCATCTGACCCATCCTGGTCACGTCGCCTGCGCCGAGCACCCATCTCATGCCGCAGGAACGCGCCCACGCCGATGAGGAATGCAACGCACACAACGAGCGGCGGCACCAGGGCACTCAAGTCGCTGAGCACGAGAGCGCCTCCTTTCGGTTCGCGGCTCATAGCTTCCTTTCAGCCAGGGACTCCCGGCTTCCGCTTTCTGGTCAGCGTCCGCGGCGGGTGGTCTTGCACCCAAAACCCAAGCCTGATCAATTGGCATTCTGGCTCATCGCCGCACCGCCCGACCGGCGGATCCACAGGTCCCGCAGACTGCGACATCCGGGGACTGGCCTGGTGAGCTGCCAGGTCGAGGCTATCTTCAGGCTCGACAGCCAGGTCCGCAGCGGCGGCCGCCTGCCATGCTGCCGCAATCCGTCCGGGCTGTCCGGGAGCGCCTGCCGCAGCACTCCGCTTCCTGGCTCTGCTTCCTGCGCCCCGCGGCGATATCCACAATCTACCGCGACAGCGATCGGATGCGGAAAGTCCGCCACCACTTCGCTACGCGCGGACGCCCCGTCGAGATCACTAGCGAGGCGCGGACCAGATGCCGTCTGATGCCCGCGCACGGGTGGCCGCCGTGGCGCGCGTACTTGGCGCCAAATCAGGCCCGGCACTGTTGCGGACGGCCGCGGTGATGTGGCCGTGTACATATTCGGGATCGGGACCGCTCTCCTGCGATCAGCCGATGAACCCGACTTGCTCATCGCTTGACAGCTATTTTCCTACGGCCGGAGCGCTCCGAACGGCACTGACCCGGCCGCGACGATCAAGCAATATCCGGAAGACGGCAAGTACCACCCGATGACGGCCGGAAATGCCACGTGCTCTTTGCGCCGGTGCCGGCCCGCGAACATGACGGGGACTGGCCGGAGTGCGGCGGGCCGCTCATCATCGGGACGCTCGCCTGAAGGCGGGACTTGCCGGCCGGCTATCGGCCGCCCGGCGCCGCGGATTTATCAATGTGGCGCAGCAACCGCAGATCGCCGGAGAAATTCTGGGCACCGGCCCGGAGCGCAAGAAAGCCCGATGCCGTGATGAGCCTGGTTCGCGGGCCGCGCCCGGGCCAGAGCCCGGCGTCCGTTGCCCCCCGTCAGGCCACGGCCACCGTCAGCCCAGGGCCAACCGTCACGCCACGGCCACCGTCACGCCACGGCCACCGTCAGCCCACGGCCAACCGTCACGCCACGGCCACCGTCAGCCCACGGCCAACCGTCAGGCCACGGCCACCGTCAGCCCAGGGCCAGTCAGGGCATGGCCCCCGTCAGGCCGAGGCCGCGGGCCGGGCTGGCGCTGGCGCTGGCTGGGCACCCAGCCCGGTTTCGCTGCGCGTCACAGCCGGAGAAGCATCCGCGTATTGCCCAGGGTGTTCGGCTTGACCCGGTCGAGGTCGAGGAACTCGGCGACACCCTCATCGCTGGAGCGGAGCAGCTCAGCGAAGACCTCCGGGTCCGATACGTCCGGGTCTGCGGCCGCCTCGCTGATCGGCTCGAAGCCGTGCCGCGCGAAGAAGCCGACGGCGAAGGTGAGCACGAAGACCCGGCGGACGCCCAGCCGGTCCGCCCGGTCCAGCAGCGCGCCGACCAGCAGGCCGCCCACCCCGTGCTCCTGGTGGTCCGCCGTCACGGCGATCGTGCGGATCTCGGCGAGGTCCTCCCACATCACATGCAGCGCGCCGCAGCCGATCACCTGGTCATCTCGCGCACCGACCGCGACCACGAACTCCTGGATGTCCTCGTACAGCGTCACGGTGGGCTTGTCCAGGAGCAGGCCGGACGCGAGATTAGCGTTGATGAGACCCCGGATGGCCCGGACGTCGCCGGTGCGGGCCGGCCTGACCGTATAACTCACCGCCGGCCACCTTCAGCTCTTTAGTGTCGTCCGCAAGATGCTTCCGGATAGCATGGCAAACGGCAGGGCGGCGTGGCAATTCGGTTCTCCACACAGCGTCACCGGATCGCCACGTATTGCGTCGGCGCCGCAGTCCTGCTGGCCAATTCCTGCACATCACACGCAGATCACGCTCGCTTGCTTTGCGTGGAGACACGCTGTCTGACCTGCGGAAACTCTAACATGACCGGCCGGAAGCCGGTCGCGGTGGAGCATAGGCGACGTAGGGCGGCCGACGGTGACGGTCCAATACCGGACTCCGCAGCCAGCCGAAAAGTAAAAATTTTGTCGTTTGGCTTGGCGGCATGCTGTCGTTCCATTAACGTGCAGCGCTGTTAGCCTCTCGTCGCCCGCTCCCAATCCGGGGGCGGGCAGCATGACCCGCCGAGTTCCCGGTCCGCGAAACGCGCTCAGGGGAGCCGGGGAACCACGTTTCCCCGGGGTGAATCGGCGGGTCTCGGTCTGCTCCATGGGCCGGGGCCTGCCGTAGGGCTGCTCCGGCCCGAACCCGTCAGCTAACCCGGTAGGCGGCCTAGGAGATAGGAGACTCCACGTGGAGCGCTTGCCTTCAGGCAGGCACGGCAAAAATAGTTCACGGGGGGCTCGTGTCCGCGCATTCTCGCACCGCGCATGGGGGCGCACGGCCGTGCTGGCCAGCGCCGCGGTGCTGGTCGGCGTGGCACTACCCAGCGGGATTGGCGCGGCCAGCACGGCGGGCTCGTCGCCAAGCCTGAAGACCCTGATGGCCGAGGCGGCGAAGCTGTCGAACCAGATCGACAACCTCAGCGAGCAGTACGACGGCCTCAGGATCCAGCTGAACGAGGCCCGGTCCGAGGAGAAGATCGCCCGCCAGACGGCGCTACGCGACCAGCGCGCCCTCAGCGCCGGCAAGCTGGCGGTCGGCCAGATAGCCGCCGAAGGCTACCTGACCGGCGGCATCGACCCCTCGCTCGAGCTGCTGCAAAGCAGCGATCCACAGGCCTTCCTGGACCGCGCGTCGATCATGCTGCAGCTTGAGCACGAGAATGGCACGCAGGTCAACCTGCTGGCGGCCGCGGAAGAAGCCGCGCAGCGCGCCCAGCTGACGGCGACGCAGCAGGCGGCCCAGGCCGATAGTCTCGCGGCCGCCATGAGCAAGAAGGTCGCGGAGATCCAGTCGAAGGAGAACGTGCTCAACAGCGCGGCCTTCAAGCAGGCCTTCGCCATCTTCACGCGGACCGGCACCTACCCCGACATCAAGGTCCCAGGTAACTCGATCGGCGTGCAGGCCCTGCGCTGGGCGCTGACCCGGCAGGGCGACCCCTACGTCTGGGGCGCCGCCGGGCCGGACCAGTTTGACTGCTCCGGCCTGGTGATGTGGGCGTACGCGCACGTCGGCATCAGCCTGGAGCATTACACCGGCGACCAGTGGAACGAGGGCGTGCACATCTCGCGGAGCCAGCTGGAGCCAGGCGACCTGGTGTTCTTCTTCCCTGACATCGGTCACGTGGGGATGTATGTGGGCAACGGGCTGATGATCGACGCGCCGACCTTCGGCCAGCCCGTCCAGGTCCAGCCGGTCTTCTGGAGCGCCTTCGTGGGAGCAGTGCGGATCGTGGCCTGACCCGCCTGTTGGTCCGGTCGGCGAGTTCCTCAGTCCGGCCGGACCAGCGGGAACAGGATCGTCTCCCGGATGTTCGAGCCGGTCAGCATGATCAGCAGCCGGTCCAGGCCCATGCCCATACCGCCGGTGGGCGGCATGCCGTACTCCAGCGCCCGTAGGAAGTCCTCATCGAGCTGCATCGCCTCCGGGTCGCCGCCCGCCGCCTGCAGCGACTGAGCGGTGAGCCGGCGGCGCTCCTCCACCGGGTCGACGAGTTCGGAGTACGCAGTCCCGATCTCGGTGCCGAACGCGACCAGGTCCCATTTCTCCGCGAGCCTCGGATCGTCCCGGTGTGCCCTGGTGAGCGGCGCGACTTCGACCGGAAAGTCGCAGTAGAAGACCGGCCCGACGGTCCGCGCCTCGACGAGGTGCTCGTACATCTCCAGCAGCACCTCACCGCGGCCCCATTGCGGGTTGAGCTCGATTGCCGCCCGGGCGGCCAGCTTGCGCAGGCTCTCCTCGCTCGTGTCGGGCGTAATCGGCTCGCCGAGCGCGTCGGAGACGGCGTCATGGACGGTCGTCCGCGGCCAGTCGCCGCCGATGTCGTACTCGGACCCGTCGGGTCTGCGCACCACGGTGCCGCCGAGCCCGGCCTGCGCCGCCCCCAGGATCAGCTCCCTGGTCAGCGTGGCCATGGTGGTGTAGTCGCCGTAGGCCTCGTAGAGCTCGAGCATGGTGAACTCGGGGTTGTGCGTGCTGTCGGCGCCCTCGTTCCTGAAGATCCGGCCGATCTCGTAGACCTTCTCCAGGCCGCCCACCACCAGCCGCTTCAGGTACAGCTCCAGCGCGATCCGCAGGTAGAGGTCCAGGTCGTAGGCGTTGCTGTGAGTGACGAACGGCCTGGCGTTGGCGCCGCCGTGCAGGACCTGCAGCACCGGTGTCTCCGCCTCGAGGAAACCGCGGGCGTGCAGTTCCTCCCGCAGCGCCCGGGTGACCACGGACCGCAGTTCGGCCATCTGCCGCGCGGCCGGGCTGATGATGAGCTCCACATATCGCTGCCGGACCCGCGCCTCCGCATCGCTCAGCCCCGCGCGCTTGTCCGGCAGCGGCCGCAGCGCCTTGGCGGTGATAGCGAAGGAATCGGCGAGCACCGAGAGCTCTCCGCTGCGCGAGGTGATGACCTCACCCTGCACGCCGACGTGGTCACCCAGGTCGACGTTCTGCTTCCAGGCGGCCAGGGCGTCGGCGCCGACCCGGTCCAGCGAGATCATGACCTGGAGGTCGCCGGTACCGTCGCGGATCGTCGCGAAGCAGAGCTTTCCGCCGTTGCGGTAGAGCATCACCCGCCCGGTGACCCCGGCGCGCTCGCCGGTCGCGGTATCAGGCTCGAGGTCCGGGTGGCTGGCCCGCACCTCGGCGATGGTCGCCGTACGGGGAAAACCGACCGGATAAGGGTCCGTACCAGCGGCCCGCATGCGCGCCAGCTTCGCGAGCCGCACCTGCATCTGCTCGGGCGCCTCGTCGCCGCGTCGCTGCGCGCCACGGCCAGCCGGTCCGCCGGCCTGCTCGTCGTCGGTCATCTGCCCGAGATTACCGGCGCGCGCCCGGCGGCCGCACGCCGGTTGGCCGCCGGCGCCAGCTAAGGTCAGGACGGAACGGTGTTGCGCTCGTAGACGAGCCGCAGCCCGATCAGCGTCAGCCAGGGCTCGTACACGTCGATCACGCCCACCTCATCGATGACCAGCGGCGCCAGGCCGCCGGTGGCGATGATCGTGACCGCCTCCGGGTCATCGGGCGACAGCTCAGCGGCCATCCGCTTCGAGATTCCCTCGACCTGTCCGGCGAACCCGAAGACGATCCCGGACTGCAGCGCCTCGACAGTGTTCTTGCCGATCACGTGGACCGGCCGGGCCAGCTCCACCTTGAGCAATTGCGCCGCGCGCCGGGACAGGGCGTCCACCGAGATCTCGATACCGGGCGCGAGCGCCCCGCCGACGAACTCGCCCCGCTCGCTGACCGCGTCGAAGTTGGTCGAGGTACCGAAATCGACCACGATGGCCGGCCCGCCGTACAAATGCACCGCCGCGAGCGCATTCATGATCCGGTCGCTGCCGACTTCCTTCGGATTGTCCATCCGGATCGGGACACCCGTCTTCACGCCGGGTTCGACGATCACAGCGGGCACGTCGCCGTAATAGTGCCGGAACATCTCGCGCATCTCATGCAGAACCGATGGCACCGTCGAGCACAGGGCGATGCCACTGATGTCAGGCTCCTCCTTGAAGATCGTGCTCTGGGCGAGCAGGCCCTGCAGGATGACCGCGAGCTCATCGGCGGTCCGGACCGGGTCGGTGGCGATCCGCCAGTGCTCGATGACCTGGTCGCCGTCGAATACGCCCAGCACCGTGTTGGTGTTCCCAACGTCAATCGTTAGCAGCATTGCTCTCCCGCGTGACCTGTCGATGCGGCCGGTGACATCCCGGTGCCGACGCCGGCGGCCCCGGGCATCATCCGGGGCTCCCCAGGACCAGCGACGCATTGTCGATCAGCCTCGTTGTACCGACCGCCGCCGCCTCGAGCAGCAGCGCCGGGCCGGTGGCGCCGTCCGGCACCTCAGCGAACGTCTCCGGAGCCACCAGGGCCAGGTAGTCAAGCCGCAGCGGCGGATCCGCGGTGGCCGCTTCGGCGAGCACCGCGCGCGCGGCGGCGCGCACCGCGGCGGGCCCGTCCACCGCCGCCAGGCGGCCGGCCTGCAGCGCCCGCGGCAGGGCGAGCGCGGTCGCTCGCTCGCCGACCGACAGATAAGCGTTCCTGCTGGACGCGGCGAGACCATCGGGCTCGCGGACAATCGGCGCATCGGCGACCTGGACGCCCAGGTTGAGGTCGGCGGTCATCCGCCGGACCAGCGCGAGCTGCTGCGCATCCTTCGCGCCGAACACCGCGATGTCCGGATCAGCCAGTTGAAACAGTTTCAGGACCACCGTCAGCACCCCGGCGAAGAAGCCCGGCCTCGAGCTGCCCTCCAGCACCTGGCCCATCCGTCCGGGATCGACTCTCACCATGGGCTCGGCTGGATACATCTGCGTCAGCTCCGGCGCGAACACGACGGCGGCGCCCTCCCCGGCGCAGATGGCCAGATCCTGCTCCAGGGTGCGCGGGTAGCGGTCGAGGTCCTCACCGGGTCCGAACTGCAGCGGGTTGACGAAGACCGATACCACCAGGCTGCCGTCCGGCATCGAGAGTTCCCGCCCCCGGCGCAGCAAGGTCCGGTGACCGGCGTGCAGCGCGCCCATGGTCGGGACGAGCACCACGGGCCGCGGCAGCTCGCAGCGGGCCGCCGCGAGCGCTGCCCTGGTGGTGGCCAGCACCGGCGTCATCGGTCGGTCCCGGCGAGCACCCCGAGCAGGCGCTGCGCATCAGGCGCCGTCAGGGTGCCCGCGGCCAGGGCCCGGTCAGCGGTGAGCCTGGCCATCGCGAGATAGGAAGGCAGCACCTCCGGGGACGCGGCGCGCAGCGCCCGGATATGGCCGGCCACGGTCTCGGCGTCGCCCCGGGCCACCGGGCCGGTCAGCCCGGCGTCGCCGAGCCGGAGCGCATTATCGAGCGCCGCCGACAGCAACGGGCCGAGCATCAGGCCCGGCTCGGCCACCCCGGCCTGCCGCAGCAGGTCGCTGGCCTGCGTCACCAGCGTGACCAGGTGATTGGCGCCCATCGACAGGGCCGTGTGGTACAGGTCCCTGAGCTCTTCGGCAATGAACACCGGCTCGCCGCCCATCTCGACCACCAGGGCCTCGGCGACGGGCCGCAGCGGCTCGGGGGCGGTGACCCCGAACGAGATGCCGGTCAGCCGGTCGACGTCATCGGGCCGCCCGGTGAAGGTCATCACCGGGTGCAGGGCCAGCGGCATCGCACCCTGACGGGTGGCCGGCTCGAGGACGGCCAGCCCGTGCCGTCCGCTGGCATGGGCGAGCAGCCGCCCCGATAGGTCAGCCCCGGTCGAAGCCAGCCCGGCGACCAGGCCGGCCAGCACATCGTCGGGAACGGTCAGCAGCACCAGGTCGGACTGAGCGACCACCTCGGCGGGCTGGCGGATCATGGCGTCGGGCAGGTGCGCCCTGAGCCGCCGGACAGATGTGTCCGATACGGCGGACGCAGCCACGACCCGGTGCCCGGCCCGGCTGAGCGCGACCGCGAGCACGGTACCCACCCGGCCCGCGCCCACCACGCCCACCTGAAGCTGGGCTGGATGCCGCTCGCCTGATGGTGGCCGGCCAGGCTGCCGCCGGGCCTGATGCGCGCGTCCGGCGCCCGGATCCCCCGGCCTGACCTGGCCGCTCACTTCGTCATGGTCCATCTCGTTCCAGTCCTCGCCGGGTACCGGACGGTCCTGGCCAGGATATCCGCGCCCGGATCCCGGCCGATCCTGGGCGGGCCGCCGGATCGAGCCCGGCTGGCGCCCCGGTTACCGCGTGCCGTTCTGCATGCCGCCCGGTCCCTCGTCGGGCGGCTCCGGAGTGCGGCAGCAGTGCTCAAGGTACAGGGCGGCGGCCACCAGGACGATCGCGGAGGCGAGGGTGGCGCCGGCCGCGAACGCGTCACCCCGGGGCACCGGCTTGTCCAGCGAGGCAGCGACGTAAGCCAGGAACCCGGCCGCGAACCCGCCCACGGCCGCGGCGGCGGCCGAACTCGCCTTGGCCAGCACCGCCATCCGCGCCATGGAGATCGGTGACATGGGCTTGGTACCGCCGCGGCCCAGTACCCGGGCCCGCAGGTTCCGCCCGCTCAGCCCTTCCGCCAGCGCGAGCAGCAGCAAGGTCGGCACGGAGGTCCACGGCAGCGGTGGCAGGGAAGTGAACGTGGCGCGGACGATCAGCCACGCCGCCAGGGCGGCAGCGATGGCGATCATGGCCAGCGTCCAGGGCCGGGTCGGCGTCATCGGCAGGTCAGCTCTCCCGCCCGGCGCCCGGCGGCCGCAGGCCAGGGCCAGGCGCCCGCCGCACCCCGGTGTCGCCGATCTTCGCCAGCAGGTCCGCGACCCGGCCTCGCCCGGGAATCTGCGCCGCGGGGTCCAGGTCATGCCACGGCGCGAGGACAAAGGCTCGCTGGTGCGCCCAGGGATGCGGCAGCGTCAGCTCCGGGTCATCGCTGACTTCGGCACCACAGACGATGAGGTCGACGTCCAGGGTGCGTGGTCCCCAGTGCTCGGCCCGGACTCGGCCCCGGGCCGCCTCCGCCTGCTGGGCGCGCTCCAGGATGGCCCGGGCGGGGAGCTCGGTCTCGGCGATGACCACCGCGTTCAGGTAGTCGTCCTGGGCCGGGCCCCCGACCGGGGCGGTCTCGTAGACGGGCGAGACGGCCAGCGGCCCGAGCCCGGGGAGCGCCGCCAGGATGTCGAGTCCGGCCTGCAGGCTGGCCAGCCGGTCACCGAGGTTGCTCCCGAGCGCCAGGACCACCCGGCGTGATCCTGGAGCCGTCCGGGACGCCGTTGCCGCGGGCCCGCTCCCGGTCCCTGACGGCCCGTCCGCTGCCGGGCTCACCCGTGGCTCCGGCGGATCGTCACGCTGATGTCACTCAGTGGCTGGCCGACCGGCGCGTGCGGCTTGTGCACGGTGACCTCGACTTCCTGGACAACCGGATCAGCCAGGCAGGCGGCGGCGAGCCGGGCGGCCAGGGTCTCGATCAGCGCCACGGGCTCGCCGCTGACTATCGCGGCCAGCCGGCGGGCCAGCTGGCTGTAGTCCGCGGTCAGGGACAGGTCATCGGCGGCCGCGGCGGCCGCGGTGTCCACGCCGAGTACGGCATCGACGATGAATTCCTGACCGTCAAGGCGCTCCTCGGGAAAGACGCCATGACGCCCGAAGGCGCGCAGGCCGATGAGCGAGATCCGGTCCAGGCTCATCCGCGGTCACCGGTCCCCGCGGCAGCCTCGCGCCACCGGGCCGCGACTCGCACGGCATCGGAGTTGCCGGGCACGGTGTGCACCCGCACGCACCATGCTCCGGCCGTGGCGGCCAGCGCCGAGATGGCCACCGTGGCATCGTCACAGCCGGCGAACGGCCGCGGTTCGCCGTCGGCGGCCGCCAGCAGCCGGCCGAGAAAACGCTTCCTGGACGCGCCGATGAGCACCGGGAACGGCGATCCGGACCCGCCCAGGCGGGAGATCTCCCCCAGCGCGGCCAGCAGTGCCCAGTTGTGCTCGGGCAGCTTGGCGAACCCGAGCCCGGGGTCAACGATGATCAGCGCCGGGTCCATGCCCTGCGCGACCGCCGCATCGACCCGCTGCCGTAGCTCATCGCATACCTCTCGCACAACGTCCCGGTATACCGCGCGGTCCTGCATCTGGCGGCTGTGCCCCCGCCAGTGCATGACGACGTAAGGCACGCCGGCCGCCGCGACCAGTCGTTGCATCTGCGGGTCGGCCAGGCCGCCGCTCACGTCGTTGACCAGCCGTGCGCCCGCCTCCAGCGCGACCTCGGCCACCTGAGCCCGCATCGTGTCCACGCTGACCGTGACACCGGCGGCGGCCAGTTCGGTGACGACCGGCCGGACCCTGCGCAGTTCCTCGTCGACGCCGACCCGCGGCGCTCCTGGACGGGTCGACTCGCCGCCCACATCGACGATGTCCGCCCCCTGAGCGACGAGATCAAGCCCGTGGGCGATGGCGGTGCCCGCCTCGAACCACTCACCGCCGTCGGAGAACGAGTCCGGGGTGACGTTGACGACGCCCATGACCAGGCACCGGCACGCCTCCGGCAGGCCCACCGGCGATCTGGGCCCGTCCTGGTGCCCCGGCGCCTGCCCGGCTCGTTTCTCGCCCGCCATAGGGGCCAATCTACGAGCTACACCGCCACGCGTCAGCGAGGGGCTGCGCTCCGCTCGCCTGGCCACCGAACCAGCGGCAGCGGTGGCCATCGCCGCCCTGGCCAGCGCGGGATAGCGCGGTGCGGACGGACGGGGGGCGCGACCGGGCGGGGCGCAACCGGGCGGGGCGCAACCGGGCGGGGCCTGGTTACTTGGCGGCGCGGGACGAGGGCCTGATGCGGCGGATCCGGCGCGCCAGCGGGGCCAGGCCGAGCCCCCGCGCGATTCGGCGCAGTCCTACCTTCGGCCAGACCAGGAACGCCTCCGCCTCCATGGCCGCCAGGCTGATTCGTGGCATATCCCTGGTGCTGGGGTAGACCAGGAACCTGGGCACCCACCGCGGGCAGAACTTGGCGTTGAACTTGTAGAGCGACTCGATCTGGAACCACCTGGACGCGAACAGCAGGATGCGGCGCCAGGCGCGCAGGACCGGCCCGGCGCCGATCCGCTCACCGCGCTCCAGTGCGGCGCGGAACACCGCGAAGTTCAGCGAGATCCGCTTCACCCCTAGCTCTTCAGCACTCTTGATGGTCTCGACGATCAGGAAATCGTTCAGGCCGGGCTGAGCCGACCGGTCGCGGCGCATGAGGTCCAGCGAGAGGCCGTCCGATCCCCAGGGCACGAAGTGCAGGATCGCCCGCAGGACGCCATCCTCGGTGGCGGTCGCCACCACGCAGCCCTCGTCGTCGCGACCGCCGACCCGGCCGAGCGCCATCGAGAAGCCGCGTTCGGTGGGGCTGCCCCGCCAGGAATCCGCCTGCCTGATCATCCGGCGGATCTCCGCCTCGGGAATGTCACCGATCCTGCGTACCTGGGCGCAGTAACCGTGCCGGCCGACCCTGGTTACCATCTGCCGGACATTCCGCATGGCCCGGCCCTGCAGCGAGAAGTCCGCGATATCGACGACCGCCTCGTCGCCGAGTTCCAGCGCGGTCAGGCCGCCTTCGCGGCACCAGACCTCCGCGCCGAGCTCGCCACAGCCGATCACGGCCGGCACCCACGCGTGCCTGGCGGCTTGGTCGAGGAACGCGTGAATGGCGCCAGGCCACGCCTCGGCGTCGCCGAGCGGGTCCCCGCTGGCCAGCATCACTCCCGACAGCACCCGGTATCCGATGCAGGACTTACCGGTGGCGGACCAGATGATCCTCTTGTCGTCACGCAGCGCGAAGTAACCGAGCGAGTCCCGGTCCCCGTACTTGCCGAGCAGTTCCCTGACGCCGGTGGTGTCCCGCGCGGCATGCCGGTCGACGGGCCGGGCCGGACGCAGGAACAGGTAAACGGCGGCGATCAACGTGAACAGGCCGAGGCCGCTGGTCACGAAGCCGAAGAGATCACCGCGAGTCTCGGAGGTGAAAACCACTGGCCCGGAGAAGCCGGCCAGATGGAAAATCACCGACTGGATTCGCTGGGTAATCGTGTAATCAGCGGCCAGCCCGCGAGTAACGGCGAGGTAAGCCAGACCGATAACGATGTCGGCGATCAGCAAGGCGATGAGTGTCCCCAGCGCTCGCCATCGGGTCAGCGGATCGCCAATCGCGTAGAACTCGCGCCGGTACAGCCACAAAATCAGCAGCATCACAACGGTGATGGCTATCGCGGCGGGATGCGGATGCACGAGGTGAATGACGACGCTCGAGGCCAGCAGCAGCACCGCTGCCGCCCAGGCCCGGTGCTTGCGCCTGCGCAGGCCGTGGGACAGCATCAGCAACAGCAGGCCGACGATGACGTCGGCGGTGCGGGTCAGATTGGACAGCGTGCCTGGCGCGATCTCTGACAACCGGTGCAGCGAGTGGTTGACGTGCCGGTACAGCACCCCGGACCGGAGGCCCAGGATGATGTCGGCGATGCCGATGAGCAGCGTGAGCCAGCCGGCCACCACCGGCACCCAGCGCCGCTGCTGCCTGCGATCAGGCGGCCGTAGGGCCGACTCGGTGCCCGGGTCCTTTTCACCTGCAACGAGTTCGGCCGCGCCTGGCCCGCTGCGGTTGGTCATCTCAGACATGTAGGTCAAGCCCCGGCTCACGGGGCATCAGCGTAGTCATAGCCGACCCCCGGTGCGGTCAAACTTGCCGAACACTGCCTGCATCATTGACCGTCCTTGCCGCCAGTGGGGGGATAACGCAATGTACCTTTTCATTTGGCAGTCAGGTCCTCTTCAGGCTCGGCGTCTGAATCAACTGACCTGCCCCCGGCAGGTTAAACGGAGCTAGCGGCGCCCGATCAGCAAGCTCATGGCCTCGGCACGGGTCCGGTCGGAGTCGCGGAATGATCCGCGGACCGCGGATGTCACTGTCTTGGCGCCCGGCTTCCTGACGCCCCGCATGCTCATGCACAAATGCTCGGCCTCGACCACCACGATAACGCCGCGAGGCTCCAGAACGGTCATCAGCGCCTCAGCGATCTGGCTGGTCATCCGCTCCTGCACCTGGGGCCGTTTGGCGTAGACGTCCACCAGCCTGGCGAGCTTCGACAGTCCCGTGATCTGGCCCTTCCCGTTCGGTATGTAACCGACGTGGGCGAACCCGAAGAACGGCGTCAGGTGGTGCTCGCAGGTCGAGTAGAGCTCGATGTCGCGGACCAGCACCATCTCGTCATGATCGGCGTCGAAGACGGTCCTGAGGACGTCCTCGGGCCGCTGCTGGAACCCGGAGAACTGCTCCGCGTAAGCGCGGGCCACCCGCGCCGGCGTCTCCCGCAGCCCGTCCCGGTCCGGATCCTCGCCGATGGCCAGCAGGATCTCGTGCACGGCACGCTCGATCCGCTCCAGATCGACCTGCTGGCTCACCTATCCCCGCTGTAAGGGTTGTCGTCCGGGCCGTGCGGCGGATCGGCGGCGCGGCGGCCGTCCGGGCCGATCGGGCCGGTGGAGCCGATCGGCCGGATCGGGCTGGCCTGCGCCGACGGGCCACCCGCCGGGGAGCCGTCCGGGGCCGCTCCGAGCGCCTGCCCGTTGCCCGCCGCAGGCAGGTCCTTCGGGTCCGCCGCGGCAGTGAGCGCCATCTCCTTGGGCGTCAGCACCGGCGGCCGGTCCGACGGCAGCCGCTTGCCGTATCCGGTGTACGAGCCGCGCGAGGGCCGCTTGCGGATCGGCGAGAAGATGGCCAGGACCTGGTCCCTGGACAGGGTCTCGTGCTCCATCAGCTGCAGCACCAGGTTGTCCAGGACGTCGCGGTACTGGACCAGGATGTCCCAGGCCTCGTCGTGCGAAGCCTCGATCAGGCGGCGGACTTCCTCGTCGATCGCCGAGGCGATCTCCTCGGAGTAGTCCCGCGCGTGCGACATCTCGCGGCCCAGGAACGGCTCGCCGTCGCCGGTACCGAACTTGCGGGCGCCGAGCCGCTCGCTCATCCCGTACTCGGTGATCATGCCCCTGGCGATCGAGCTGGCCTTCTCGATGTCGTTGGCCGCGCCCGTCGTCGGCTCGTGGAACACAAGCTCCTCCGCGGTCCGGCCGCCGAGCAGCATCGCCAGCTGGTCCATCAGCTCGGCCCGGCTGACCAGGAACTTGTCCTCGGTCGGCGCGGATGCCGTGTATCCGAGCGCCCGGCCGCGCGGGATGATTGTGATCTTGTGCACCGGATCCGCGTTGGGCAGCGCGTGCCCGACCAGGGCGTGACCGCCTTCGTGGTAGGCGATGATCTTCCGTTCCTTCTCCGACAGCAGCACGCTCTTGCGCTTGGGACCGGCGGTGACCCGGTCGATCGCCTCTTCCAGCGAGGCCATCGAGATCTGGGTCATGTTGCCGCGCGCGGTGAGCAGCGCGCCCTCGTTGATGACGTTGGCCAGGTCCGCGCCGGTGAACCCGGGGGTCCGGCGCGCGATCATGTCAAGATCGACGTCCGGGCCGAGCGGCTTGCCGCGCGCGTGCACCCGCAGGATGCCTTTCCGGCCGGTCAGGTCCGGCTGGGCCACCACGATCTGGCGGTCGAACCGGCCGGGCCGCAGCAGCGCGGGGTCCAGGATGTCGGGCCTGTTGGTGGCGGCGATGACGATGACGCCGCCCTTGGTGTCGAAGCCGTCCAGCTCGACCAGCAGCTGGTTCAGGGTCTGCTCGCGCTCGTCGTGACCGCCGCCGAAGCCGGCGCCGCGGTGCCGGCCGACCGCGTCGATCTCATCCACGAACACGATCGCCGGAGCGTTGGCCTTGGCCTGCTCGAACAGGTCGCGCACCCGGGAGGCGCCGACGCCGACGAACATCTCGACGAAATCGGAGCCCGAGATCGAGTAGAACGGCACCCCCGCCTCGCCCGCCACCGCGCGGGCCAGCAGGGTCTTGCCGGTTCCCGGCGGCCCGTACAGCAGCACGCCCTTGGGGATCTTCGCCCCGATGGCCTGGAACTTGGCGGGAGTCTGCAGGAATTCCTTGATCTCCTGGAGCTCCTCGATCGCCTCGTCGGCGCCGGCCACATCGGAGAACGTGGTCTTCGGCGTGTCCTTGGTGATCAGCTTGGCCCGCGACTTCCCGAAGTTCATCACCCGGGAGCCGCCGCCCTGCATCTGGTTCAGCATGAACAAGAAGATCAGGATGAGCAGCAGGAACGGCAGCCAGCCGATGATCAGGCTCCACACCGAGCTGCCCTTGGGCACCTCGACGTTGTAGCCCTGCGGCAGCTTGCCCTGCTTGTACTCCTGCTGCAGGATCGTGGCGAGCTGCTGACCCTGGTTGCCGACCCACGAGGCCTGCAGCGGCTGCCCGGTGTTCGGAGTGACCTGGATCGTCTGGTCGGTGTCGATGAGCAGCGCCGACTTGACCTTGCCCGCCTCGATGAGGCTGATCACCTGCGAGGTGTCGGCCGGCTTGTAGGACTGACCGGAGCTGGCGTACCGGTAGAGAAAGAAAAACACCAGCAGGACCACGAGGACAGCCACGAACGGCCCGCGGAAGTAGCGCTTCAGATCCATCGATGAACGGCCCCATGGTCGGGGGCCGATCCCTCCTGCCGAGCCTCAGGTCCCGCCGACCCCCGGCAGGACTGCCTTGCGTCCCAGCGCCCACGCGCGGCTTCCTTCTAAGCCTGCCCGAAACACGGGAACAATCGACGTTACACCGCTGAAGTTACAGCTGGCACGCAAGAGCACCGCCAAGCGCCTCAACGGCCTCGACAGCCCTCTACCCAGCAGAACGTGTTTCATCGCGGATTGTGTTCCCGCCGTAGACATGCGGGGCAAGAGTTCCGATAAACGGAAGGTTCCGGTAACGCTCCGCGTAGTCGAGCCCGTAGCCGATGACGAACTTCTCTTCGATGTCGAAACCGGTATAAGCGACATCGACATCCATCTGGATGGCGGTCGGCTTGCGCAGCAGCACGCACACCCGCAGCGAGGCTGGCTCGCGTGACCGCAGGTTGTGGACCAGCCAGGACAGGGTGAGCCCGGAGTCCACGATGTCCTCGACGAGCAGCACGTGGCGGCCGGTGATGTCGGAATCGAGGTCCTTGAGAATCCGCACCACCCCGGAGGACCGGGTGCCCGAGCCGTAGGACGAGACCGCCATCCAGTCCATCTGGACCGGCAGCCGCATCGCGCGCGCCAGGTCGGCCATCACCATGACCGCGCCCTTCAGCACGCCGACCAGCAAAAGTTCGCCGCCGGCGTAATCGCGATCGATCTGCGCGGCGAGTTCCGCGACCCGCTCCTGCAGGCGCTCCGCGCTGATCAGGACCTCCTCGAGGTCGGCGCCCATGTCAGTCGCGTCCACCCGCGCCCTCCCGCTGCTGGCTGGTCCCGGCATCCGCCATCGCGCCGCCGCGACCGGCCGGCGGCGCCGGCCCCGGCCACGACGGTGAAGGTCAGCTTGCCACAGGTGCGCTGGCCGCGGACGCCCCCGGGCAGGTCTATCCAGCGCTGGCCGTGCCAGCGGGTCACCAGTTCGTCGAGCCCGGCCAGGTGCCGGTGGCTGACCGCGCCGGGCGGGCACCCGGCCGCGATCGCGGCCAGCCTGAGCACCCTGGCCCTGATCGCGTCGGGCAGCGCCGCGACGAGGCCGACCTGCAGGGCGCGGTCGGCGCCGGTCACCCGTTCCGCCGCTGTTTCTGCCAGTGAGTCGAGGAAATCGGCATCGGCCCTGAGGGCGCGGGCACTGCGGGCCAGGGCCTGCGCGATACCCGGGCCCAGGCCCGCCTCCAGCGCAGGCAGCAGCTGGTGCCGGACCCGGGCCCGCGCGAAGGCGGGGTCGCTGTTGTGCGGGTCGTCCCATGGCTGCAGGCCAAGCGCGGCGCACGCGGCCCGGGTCTGGGCCCGGCTGACGTCCAGGAGCGGGCGGAGGTAGCGGCCGGTGCGGGCCGCCATTCCGGCCAGCGAGCGGGTGCCTGAGCCGCGGGCCAGTGCGAGCAGCACGCCCTCGGCCTGGTCATCACGGGTATGCCCGAGCAGGATCGCCACCGCACCGGTCTGGGCGGCCGCGGCGTCCAGGGCCTGGTACCGGCCGGCCCGCGCGGCCCCCTCCGGGCCCGGATAACCCGCCCGGCCCGGCCGGCCCGGGTGACCGCCCGCGCCCTGGCCCGCTTCGCCAGGCTGGGCCGCCGGACCGGGCTGGCCGGGGCGCGCGGCTACCACCGCGGCGACGCTCAGCACCGGATCGAGTCCCAGCGCGGCGAGCGCCTGGGTCACGGCCCGGGCCTGGCCCGCCGAGCCAGGCTGCAGCCCGTGGTCCACGGTGATGCCGCCGGCCCGCCGTCCCAGCCTGGGTGCCTCGAACGCGGCCGCGGCGGCCAGGGCCAGCGAATCGGCGCCACCGGAACAGGCGGTCAGCACCAGCGCGCCGGGCGGCAGGTCAGCCAGCGCGCGGCGGACGGCCAGCCGCACCGCCGCGACCGCGGGATCGGGACCCATGACCGGTCAGGCGCCGGCGGCGCCGTTACCGTCCACCCGCTCGAGCCAGTCCTGCGGGCTGGTGATCTCGGTCTTGGTCGGGAGGGTCTCCGGTGACGTCCAGACCTTGTTGAAGGTGGCCATCCCGGCCTGATCCACGATCGTCTTGACGAAGCGCGAGCCCTGCTCATACTGCTTCATCTTCAGGTCGATGCCCAGGATCCTGCGGATCGCCTGCTCCATCCGGCCCGCGGTGCTCCGCCGGGCGGTGAACCGCTCCCTGATCTGTTCCACCGAGGGCACCACCGCGGGCCCGACCGCGTCCATCACGTAATCGCCGTGGCCCTCCACCAGGGTCATCACGCTGGTCAGCCGGTCCAGGATCTCGCGCTGCCGCGGGCTCTGGATGGCTTCGATCAGGCTCTCGCCGCCGCCCTTGCGGACCGCGCCCGCCACCGCCTCGGCGGCGGACCTCAGCCGGTCCAGGATCGAGGCCGGGTCGAGGTCGGAAGCAAGCAGAAACTCAGTCATCTGCTGCTGCACGTACGGCCGCAGCCACGGCACCGCGGTGAACTGGGTCCGGTGCGTCTCCTCGTGCAGGCACACCCACCGCCTGAAGTCGTGCGGGTCAACTCCGAGCTCGCGCTCGACCATCACGATGTTGGGCGCCACCAGAGTCAGCCGCCCCGCAGGCGCCTCGGAGTCCGGAGTGTCCGGGTCCGGGGGCAGGAACAGCTCGTACTGGCCCAGGACCCGGCCGGCCAGGTAGGCGAGGATGAGGCCCGCCTGCATGCCGGTGACCCGGGACCCGACTGCCCCGACCACCGAGCCCGCCGCCGGCGCGGCCCCGGTCTGCCGCATGTGGTCGACCAGCGGGTCGAGCACGACGCGGAACCCGTCGACGTTGGCCCTGATCCAGCCCGGCCGGTCCACGATGGCCACCTGGCCGACGCTGTAGGCGCCGGCCAGCCCGGTGACGTCCGCGACCGGCTCGGCGACAGCCGCAGCGATCTGCCTGAGCTCCGCGACCACCTTCCTGGCTTCGGCCATCGAGACCTCCGGCCCCGGGCGCGCCCATCTGACGCCGGTGGCGGTTGCGACATTCCAGTCGATCATCTGGGAGCTGCTCACCCCACCACCGTACGTTGGCCGGCCGCCTGGCGCGGCCTCAGTGGCACCCGCACCCGGCCAGTGCGGTGGCCAGGCCGGCTATCTCCGCTCCGGCCGCCGCCAGGCTCTTGGCCCGCACCTGGTCCGCCATGAAGGCGAAGCCGAGCAGCTGGCCGTTGCGGGCGTAGGCGATTCCGGCCAGCGCGGCGACGGTGGACAGGTTTCCGGTCTTGGCGCGCACCAGACCCAGGGCCGGCTGGCCGAAGGCGCCGAAGACGCTGCCGCCCGGCGCCAGCGTGCCCGCGAATCCGGCTACCGGCAGGCCGGTGATCGCGGCCCGCAGCTGCGGCCGTCCGGTGGCGGCCAGCTGAACCAGCCTGACCAGGGCGTCCGGGGTGATCCGGTCATCGGGCGACAGCCCGCTGCCGTCCACCAGGCTGAGGCCGCCCGGCAGGCCGGCCTGGCGCAGCACCTTCAGCTCCGCTGCCGCGGCCCCGCTGAACGACGCGGGCGCCCCGGTCGCGATCGCAACCTGCCTGGCCAGGTCCTCCGCGATCACGTTGTTGCTCTCCATCAGCATCCATTGCACGATCTGGGCGACCGGCGGCGAGCTGACGCTGGCCAGGGCCCGGCTGCCCGGCCGGGCCCGGGCCTGGCCGACCGGGCCCGCCACCCGGATCCCGTCCCGGGCCAGGAACCCGGCGAACGCGCGCGCGGCATCGGCGGCCGGGGTCAGGCTGCGGGGCCGGAAATTCGCCGGGTCGTCGGCGTCTTGCGGCGCGCCGCTGCCGGTCAGCCGGCCCTGGTCCACCTCCAGCGACTGGATCGGCGTGACGTTGCCGGTGCTGACGTAGCTAGGTTTCCAGCCCGGCGCCAGCCCCGGGCCGGTGAACAGCGAGGTGTCGTAGCTGAGCCTGACCCAGCTGATGTGGCTGGCCCGCAGGGCCGCCGCCGTCGACGCCGCCAGCGAGGCGAGCGTGGCGGGCTGCGGGTAGTCGGCAGCGGGCGGCCGCCCCGCGGCCAGGGTCGGATCGCCCCCGCCGACCAGCACGATGGCGTTCCGGTTCCGCCCGGCCACGACCCGGGTCTGCAGCCGGTCACCGGGGCCGAGAACGTCAAGGGCGGCGACCGCCACCGCCAGCTTGGCCGTCGAGGCCGGCGCGAACAGCCCGGCGGCGTCCCTGGCGAACAGCACCTGCCCGGTCGCCAGGTCGGTGACCAGCCCCGCCACGTGCGAGCCGAGCGCAGCCGCGCCCAGGCCTGGTGACAGGGCCGCGGTCACCCCGGCTGGCGTGGCGGCCTGTCCCGCGACCGACGCGCCGACCGGACCGCTCTGCGCCCGGCCAGGCACCGGGGCGAGCACCTGGCCGCCCACGGCCAGCGGGCGCTGGGCCACCGTGGTCGGCCGCAACAGCGCGAGCCGGCCAGGCAGCAGGTGCGCCACGCTGACCCCAGCGCCGATCGTGAACAGGCTGAGCAGCGCCAGGGACAGCCACGCCGCGCGGGCCAGCCGGTTCACCGATCGGCCTCCGTCCGGGAGATGCTTTGCAGGGATATGCCAGGACCCGGGCATGAGCGAAGGCTGCGGACCGGGTAGACACTCAGGCAACGGAGTCAATCATCTACACGGCGAAGGGGCGGCATCGTGGAGTTCGAGGTGATCGTCGAGATCCCGAAGGGACAGCGGAACAAGTACGAGATGGACCACGAAACCGGCCGGATCCGGCTAGACCGGATGCTCTTCACCGCTACCCGCTATCCAGCTGACTATGGTTTTATCGAACACACGCTCGCTGATGACGGTGACCCGCTTGACGCGCTGGTGCTGCTGGAGGAACCCACGTTTCCCGGCTGCCTGATCCGGTGCCGGGCCATCGGGATGTTCCGGATGCGCGACGAGAAGGGAGCGGACGACAAGGTGCTGTGCGTCCCCGCGACGGACCCGCGGGTGGCGCATCTGAAGGACATCACGGATGTTCCGCCCTTCGACCGGCTGGAGATCCAGCATTTCTTCGAGGTTTATAAGGCGCTCGAGCCCGGCAAGGAGGTGGAGACGGCCAGGTGGGTGGACCGGGCCGCCGCCGAAGCCGAGATCGATGCCTGCCGGGCGCGGCTGGCTCATTCCGAGGGCTGAGGAGCCTACCTGGAGGAACGCTGGATAGTGGCCGAGTAGCGGCCAGGTGACTGATGAGCCACACTAAGTAGCAGATGCAGGCGAGGAGGAGCCGTGGATCAGGTCGATGACGTGCTCAGCCGGACGCCGCTGTTCGAGGCGCTCGATGAGGATGGTGCGAGCGCGCTCCGGGCCGAGATGCACAGCGTCGATATCGCCCGCGGCGAGCGATTGTTCGGCGAGGGTGATGCTGGCGACAAGCTGTATGTCGTGCTGGAAGGCAAGATCAAGCTCACCAGGACGGCGGCCGATGGCCGGGAGAACCTGCTGAGCGTGATCGGGCCCGGCGAGATGTTCGGCGAGCTGTCGCTGTTCGATCCCCGCCCGCGCACCCAGACCGCGACCGCGCTGACCGACTCCAGGCTCGCCGCTCTCGACCACCGGGCACTGCGCGGTTGGCTCACCGGCCGCCCCGATATGGCTCTGCACTTGCTGCGGGCGCTGGCGCAGCGGCTGCGCCGCACCAACGAGGTCATGACGGACCTGGTCTTCACCGACGTGCCGGGCCGGGTCGCGAAGGCGCTGCTGGACCTGGCGGACCGGTTTGGCCTACGGCGCCCGGACGGCCTGCAAGTCAACCACGACCTGACCCAGGAGGAACTCGCCCAGCTGGTCGGGGCGTCCAGGGAGACGGTGAACAAGGCACTCGCCGATTTTGTCGGCCGGGGCTGGATTCAGCTGTCCGCCAAATCAGTGCTGCTGGTAGACCCGGAGCGGCTGCGCAGGCGCGCCCGGTTAGCGGGCGCCGGCGCGCGGGCCGCGGCGCCGGCCCGCGGGTCAGCGGCTCATCCCGGGCGGCAGTGCGTCCCGCTCCGCCAGGTAGGCCAGCTGAGCCAGGACCGACCACCGGGCAAACCGCCACAGCGACTGATCTACGTCGGCGTATACCCGCGCCACGATCTGCTCGACCGTCCGGTCTCCCGCGCTGACGGCGGCCTCGATCTCGGCCAGCCGCTGCGCCCGGTGCGCAAGGTAATAGTCGAGCGTCCCGGCCGGATCAGCCAGCAACGGCCCGTGCCCGGGCAGCAGCACCTGCAGCTGCGCGGTGGCCGCGACGTCCCGCAGCTCCTCGAGCGAGTTCAGGTAATCACCGAGGCTGCCGTCGCGGGCGATCACGGTCGTGCCGCGGCCCAGCACGGTGTCGCCGGTCAGCAGCGCGCCATCGGCCTCGATGAGCAGGCAGACCGAGTCGGCCGTATGCCCGGGCGTGGCGATCACTCGCAGCTCGCAGCCGGCGCCGCCGATGGTGGCGCCCGGGCCCAGCCCGCCGGCTCCCAGCCCGCCAGCTCGCAGCCCGCCGGCTCCCAACCGGTGCGCCGGATCGACGGCCAGGACGTCCGCGCCGGTCAGCTCCGCGAGCCGGCAGGCGCCGGCCGAGTGATCAGAATGGCCGTGGGTGAGCACGATCCGGCCGACCCGGTGGCCGGCCTGCGCGGCTACCTCCCGCACCCGGTCCAGGTGGCCCGGGTCGTCGGGTCCCGGATCCACCACGATCGCGGTCGCCGAGCCCGGCTCGGCCACGATCCAGGTATTGGTTCCGTCCAGCGTCATCATGGACGGGTTGGGGGCCAGCACGCAGCGCGCCCGCGGCGTGCCTGAGCCGTCGATCCGCGCCCCGGGCCGCGCGGCGTCCGCACCGCCAGGCGGGCCGGTTTCCTGGGCCTCGTCCCGGCCGGTTCCCGCAGCCCCGTCCCGGCCAGTCTCGGCCGCCCCGTCCCGGCCGGTCTTCGCCGCCCCGTCCCGGCCGGTCATAGCGGGTAGTCCAGGGACGGCGGCAGCGTCAGCCAGACCGCACCGTCGGCGAGCAGCACGCCAGGCAGCACCGGGGTGACGCTCCGCGCCGCGGCCAGCACCTCGGCCACGCTCGCGCAGGCGCCTAGTTCCGCCAGCGTGACCGCGGTGGGCGGCCAGAGCACGATCTCTTTCCTGCGGGCCGCGGCGATCGCGTCGCCCGGCCGCAGCCAGGCCACCGCGGCGGCTTCGCCGCCCACGTCCCTGGTCTGCTGCCGTGACGGCAGGGCGGCGGCGAAGAACCTGGCGTCGAACCTGCGCTCCTCGACGACCGGCGTGATCCATCGTGACCAGGGCTTGAGCAGGTCCGACCGGAGCACGAGCCCGCGCCGCCTGAGCAGCTCGGCCAGGGACAGCGAACGGTCGAGCAGGGCAGCGCGGTCGGCCTCCCAGTCCGCCCCCGAGGTATCGGCCACCACCGAGTCGGCGGACGACCCGGCCAGCAGCACCCCTGACTCCTCGAAGGTTTCCCTGACGGCCGCGCACACCAGCGCGCGGGCCAGCTCAGGCGGCGCTTCCAGGACCGCGCCCCAGTCGGCGATGTCCGGGCCGCCCCAGGCCACCTCGTGGTCCGCGTCCCGCGCATCGACCGAGCCGCCCGGGAACACCATGCCGCCGGGAGCGAACGCCATCGAGGCCTTCCTGCGCAGCAGGTAGACCTCGACACCAGCGTCAGCCGCGGGCCGCAGCAGCATCACGGTCGCGGCATCGCGTGGCGCGACCGGGGCCCGGCGGCCGTCCAGGACCTCGCGGGCCCGTTCGGTAATGCTGCCGGGCACCTTGATCGAGGCACCGTCCACCCGTACTCCCTCGTGCGCCTGGCCTGGTCGCCGGCTCAGTCTGCGACCTCGGCGATCAGCTCGATCTCCACGGGCGCGTCCAGCGGGAGGACGGCCATTCCGACGGCGCTGCGGGCGTGCCAGGCCAGCCTCGCCGAACACCTCGAGCAGCAGTTCGCTCGCGCCGTTGACCACCTGAGCCTGCTGGGTGAAGCCCGGCGCGCTCGCGACGAAGCCGGTCACCTTGACGATGCGCCGGATGGCCGACAGGCCGCCGGCCACCGACGCGGCGGCGGCCAGCGCGTTCAGCGCGCAGGTCCGGGCCAGCGCGCTGGCCTCGGCGGCCCCGACTCCGGCGCCCACCTTGCCGGTGGCCAGCAGCTCCCCGGCCGCCATCGGCAGCTGACCGGACGTGTACACGTAGCGGCCGCTGCGCACCGCCGGAACGTAGGCCGCCAGCGGCGGCGTGACCTGCGGCAGCGTTAGGCCTAGCGCGCTGAGCCTGGCTTCGGGGGAGGAGGGCCGCGGGGCAGGCCCGGCCTCCGGATCGCTCATTGCTTGCCCCGTTTCAGGTACGCGACAAGCTGGTCGGGATTGGGGCCGGGCACCACGGCGACCAGCTCCCAGCCATCGTCACCCCAATTGTCCAGGATCTGCTTGGTCGCGTGAACGAGCAGCGGAACCGTTGCGTACTCCCATTTCTGCATGACGAAACCCTAGCCGGGCCGCGGCCGACCGGCCTGGCGTCCCCCGCGCAGACGGCCAGGGTCCCGACTCCGGCGGCGCCCGGCCCGCGCGGGGCGGGCGCTCAGGCGCTCGGCTTCCTGGGCGTCGTCCGGCGCCTGACCGGCTGCGGCGCGGGCGGGCTGGCCGGGGCGTCCGCCGCCGTGGCTGCCTCGCCGTTTTCCGACCCGCCGCTGGCCGGCCCCGGGCTGCTGGCCGGTCCGGCACCACTGGCCGGTCCGGTACCGCTGGCCGACTCGCTGATCCCCTGGAGATCAGGGTCCGTCCCCTCAAGGTCCGGGTTGGCCCCGAGAGTGCCGCCAGTCCCGAGAGTGCTGCTGGCCCCGAGAGTGCTGCTGGCCTCGAGGCTCCTGCCGGTCCCCAGGTCCTTACTGGCGCCAAGCTCCTTGCCGGGGGCCAGCTCTTCGGGCAGCTCGGGAATGGCCGGGACCTCAGGTATCTCCAGCGATTGCTCGCTATCGATCTCGGCTTCGGCGTTGGCCACGGCGGCGTCACCGAAGTCGGCCAGCGATGGCGAGGCGGCGGGACCGCCCGGGGCGGTCGGCGTGAACTTGTCGAAGAACCTGAGCAGCTCCACCGGAACCGGCATGACCAGCGTGCTGTTGCGTTCCCCGGCCACCTCCACCACCGTCTGCAGCAGTCGCAGCTGGAGTGCGGCCGGATCCCTGGCCATCACGTTGGCGGCGGCGGCCAGCCGCTTGGAGGCCTGGTACTCACCGTCGGCGGTGATGATCCTGGCCCGGCGCTCACGCTCGGCTTCCGCCTGCCTGGACATGGACCGCTTCATTCCCTCGGGCAGCGAGACATCCTTGATCTCCACCCGCTCGACCCGGATCCCCCACGGGCCCTCGGTGGGCTCGTCGATGATCCGGCGGAGTTCCCGGTTGACGGTATCCCGCTCGGCGAGCAGCTGGTCCATCTCGGACTGGCCGATGATGGACCGCAGCGACGTCTGCGCCTGCTGCGAAATGGCAAACAGGTAATTCTGGACATTTATCGTCGCCTTGATCGGGTCCACCACCCGGAAGTAGACCACAGCGTCCACCCGGACGCTGACATTATCCCTGGTGATGCCCTCCTGGGCGGGGACAGCCATGGCGACGATCTGCATATTGACCTTCTGCATACGATCGCCAAACGGCCTGATTATGGTCAGTCCGGGACCCCGCGGCCCGGCCAGCACCCGGCCGAACCGGAAAACTATGCCCTGCTCGTACTGCTGCACCACGCGCAACGAGCGGCCAACGGCAATCAACCCGCCAACGACAAGAACGATCAGGATGACCAGCAGAGCTTCCATCATCGACACCTCATCTTCCGGGCCATGCCCAGATCTATATCCCCCCAGCCTAGTTATATCTGCCCGCAGTGCGACCGGCCGGCATTCGGCGGCCACGAACCGGCCAGCCCTTCGGCGAGGCTGTGGACGGCCAGGTGCCAGGCCCGGATAGCCTCCAAGGGGTGAGCACACGGGATACCGACTGGGAGGGCGTACGCCTCCACGTCGTCACCGGCAAAGGGGGAACCGGCAAGACGACCGTGGCCGGCGCGCTCGCTCTGGCGCTCGCCTCCGGGGGCAAGCGGGTGCTGCTCATGGAGGTAGAAGGCCGCCAGGGGATCGCTCAGCTGTTCGACTGCCCGCCGCTGCCCTATGCGGAGCGCAAGGTGGCGGTGGCGCCGTCCACGTCCACCCAGCCGGGCGGCGAGGTCTACGCGCTGATGGCCGACCCTGAGTCCGCGCTGCTTGAGTACCTGGAGATGTTCTACAACCTGCGGCACGCGGGCCGGGCGCTGACCCGCCTGGGCATCATCGACTTCGCCACGACCATCGCGCCCGGCCTGCGTGACGTGCTACTGACCGGGAAGGCGGCGGAAGCGGTCCGCAGGAAGGAGTCGGGCCGGCGGGTGTACGACGCCGTCGTCATGGACGCGCCGCCCACCGGCCGGATCGACCGGTTCCTCAACGTGGCCTCCGAAGTATCCGGCCTGGCCAGGGTCGGGCCGATCCGCGGCCACGCGGATACCGTGCTGAAGGTCATCAGGTCCCCGGAGACAGCCGTGCATTTCGTCACGTTGCTGGAGGAGATGCCGGTCCAGGAGACCCTGGACGGCATCGCCGGGCTGCACGGCCTGGCCGACGGCGGAATCCAGGCCGGCGGCATCATGATCAACATGGTCCGCCCGGTCGTGCTGGCCCCCGACCAGCTGCGCGCCGCCGCGAGCGGATCGGTGGATGAGCATGAGCTCGCCCTCGGGCTGAAAGCGGCGGGTCTCGAGGACAGCGTCAGGCTCGCCGCTGACCTGGTGGTCGAGCTGACCGAGCACGCCAGGACCGCGGTGGCCCAGCGCGAGCAGCAGCGCAAGCTGGCCGCGCCCGGCCAGCCCTGCTACGAGCTGCCGATGATCAGCGACGGCATGGACCTGGCCGGGCTGTACCAGCTGGCGGCCGCGTTGCGAGACCAGGGAGCCGCCTGATGCAGCACGCCACGCAACCGCATCTTGACATCGAGGCGCTGATTGACGACCGCAGGACCCGGATCATCGTGTGCTGCGGCTCGGGCGGGGTCGGCAAGACGACCGCCGCCGCGGCGATCGGCCTGCGCGCGGCCGAGCGCGGCAGGCACGTCGTGGTACTGACCGTCGACCCGGCCCGCAGGCTTGCCCAGTCGATGGGGCTGACCTCGCTGGATAACACCCCGCGCCCGGTCCCGTTCGCGGCCAGGGCACGCGGGGCCCGCGGGCCGGAGAACCAGCCGCATGACGGGGACGTCGGCGGCGGCAGCATGCACGCGATGATGCTCGACATGAAACGGACCTTCGACGAGATCGTCGAGGCCCATGCCGACCCCGACCGGGCCGCCCAGATCCTCGCCAACCCCTTCTACCAGTCACTCTCGTCAAGCTTCGCCGGTACCCAGGAGTACATGGCGATGGAGAAGCTCGGCCAGCTCCGGCGGGCCGACGAGTGGGATCTCATCGTCGTCGATACCCCGCCGAGCCGGTCCGCGCTCGATTTCCTCGACGCGCCGCAGCGGCTCGGCAGGTTCCTGGACGGCAAGCTGCTCCGGCTGCTCACGGCGCCGGCGAAACTGGGCGGCCGGGCCTACCTGAAGGTGCTGAACGCCGGGTTCGGCGTGGTGACCGGGGTGCTGACCAAGGTGCTCGGCGGCCAGGTCCTCAAGGATGTGCAGACCTTCGTGTCCGCGCTCGACACGATGTTCGGTGGCTTCAGGGAGCGCGCGGATTACACGTACCAGCTCCTCCGGGCGCCGGGGACGGCCTTTCTTGTGATTGCGGCACCGGAGCCTGATGCACTGCGTGAGGCGTCCTATTTCGTAGAACGGCTCGCGCAGGACGGGATGCCACTGGCCGGGCTGATGCTGAACCGGGTGCATAAGTCGCCCGCTGCCCGGCTGTCGGCAGCGCGCAGCCTGGCCGCCGCCGAGACCCTGCAGGCCGCCGACGATCAGGCCGCCACCGCACTGGCCGGCGACGCGGCACCGGTCCGTTCGGGCTCCCGGGCCGCGGCCGGACGCGGGCCGGCGCGCCCGGCGGCTCATTCGCTGGCCATTGCGGCGCTGCGGCTGCATGCCGAGCGGATGCAGCTCGCGGCCACCGAACGGCGGGTGACTGAGCACTTTACGGCGGCCCACCCGGTCGTGCCGGTCACTGAGGTACCGGCCCAGCCCGACGATGTACATGACCTCGCGGGGCTGCGGGTCATCGGCCGCAGCTTCGGGGCCGAGCAGGCCTAGCGGCGGTCAGCCCCGGGCGACCGCCGAGCCAGGCTCAGCCGGGCTCGGCGTCTTCCGTCAGTGCGATGAGCAGGTGCACGGCCCGATTCCGCCAGGGCCGTGACCGGCGCTCCCGATCCCGGGACGCGCCGTCAGCTGGCTACGAGTTCGTCGCCGGAGCGCTCGTACTGATTGCGAGCGTTCTCCAGCAGGTCACGCCAGCAGGTGACGTCCGGGCGACGGCGGAGCAGCGCGCGGCGCTCCCGCTCGGTCATGCCGCCCCAGACTCCGAACTCGATCCGGTTGTCGAGCGCGTCGGCGAGGCACTCGGTCCGGACCGGGCAGCCGCGGCAGATCAGTTTGGCCCGGTTCTGCGCTGCCCCCTGAACAAACAACTCATCAGGGTCCGTGCCCTTGCACGCGGCACGCGCGGTCCAGTCCGTGATCCACATGTAGCCCAACTCCTCCTGATCGTCACGCCCGCACAGGGTCGTCACGCCGGATGGCGTTTAGTTACGGTCCCGGGCCGCGGCTTGTGCCGGGCCCGGGAAGCGATGGTCGCGAAAGAGTAACTTACGGGTGCCGGGCCCGGAGCGCTAGACCCCGTTGGGCCCATTTCCTGGATAGCCCTGATGGGCTATGCGGACACACGTGACTAGTCACTCGTTCTTCTGGGGCCGGGGCCGGAGGCTTCGCGGCGCGGCCGCTGCCGCTCGCCCGAGGCCGACCCGACAGTCGCGTAATACCGCTGTCAGCTGTGGATTTAGTGTCGAGGTTCGGTCTAGCCAGCGGCCAGCGTACTCTGATCCCGTGCTGAAATCGCAGCGCCGCGCCGGCCTCAGCGCGGCTGGCTTCCTCGTCGTCATGTCCGCCGCGGCCGGGCTGCTCCTCGGCGCGATCCTGATTCCGGTGGTGGGCGCCATCGGCGTGGCCACCAAGAACGCGGCCACGACCTTCAACACGCTGTCCGTGCCATCCCTCGGCCAGCTGCCGTCGCGCTCGGAGATCCTGGACAGCAGCGGTCGCCTGATCGCCTATTACTACCCGAATGACATAGACCGGGTGCCGGTCAGCTACAACCAGATCGCGCCGGTCATGCGGCATGCGATCGTGGCGATCGAGGACGCCAGGTTCTACGATCACGGGGCGTTCGATATCAGGGGCACGGTCCGGGCCCTGGTGAACGACCTGCAGAACACCGCGGTCCAGGGCGGTTCCACGCTGGCGCAGCAGTACGTGAAGAACGCGCTGATCCTGACCGCATCCACGCCGCAGGAGAGACAGGCCGCCCAGGCCGAGACCCCCGAGCGCAAGATCCGCGAACTGCGGATGGCCGCCATCGTGGAGCACGAGCTGACCAAGAATGAGCTGCTCGCCGCCTATCTCAATGCCGCTTTCTTCGAAAACCAGGCGGTCGGCATCGAGGTCGCCGCGGAGCGCTATTTCGACACGACAGCCGCCCGGCTGACCCTGCCCGAGTCCGCCATGCTGGCCGGAATGGTGGAGTTCCCCACCTTCTACAACCCGGTCATCAACCCGAAGAACGCGCTGAACCGGCGCAACGAGGTCCTGCAGAAGATGGCCGAGCAGGGCTACATAACGAACGCGGCGGCCCGCGCCGCCGAGGCTGGCCCGCTCGGCCTGCACATGCACACCACCTCGCTGCAAAGCGGCTGCACCAGCGTCTCCGCGAAGAGCGCCGCCTTCTTCTGCGACTACGTGCTGGCGGCGCTCCGGATCAATCCGGCCTATGCGACGGCGTACCGGGCGCTGCGGACGACCGGCGGCCTGAAGATCTACACCACGCTGAACCGCCAGGACCAGCATGCGGCGAACTACGCGGTCAATTACGTGGAGGCGCCCCATTCGTCAACATACAATCCGGGCGGCGAGGTAGACACCGAGGTCCTGATCAAGCCGGGTACGGGCGCCGTCCGGGCGATCGCCGTGGACCGCCCGTATGGCACCGGGCGCGGGCAGACCACGGTCGACTACGCGGTGAACCGGGCGTACGACGGCAGCAACGGTGTCCAGACCGGCTCGTCCTCCAAGCTATTCACGCTGCTCACGGCGCTCAAGGAGGGCGTGCCGTTCGGCTTCAACCTGCCCATCGTTTCACCGAGTTCGCTCACCGGCTACTACAACTGCAAGGGCGGTCCCACCGGACCCTTTGATGTCAGCAACGCCGAAGGAGCGGGCAAGGGAACCTTTACCCTCTACAACGGTACGACCGGCTCGATCAACGTCTTCTACGCCGAGCTGGAGCGCAAGGTTGGCCTGTGCAACGTGGTCAAGACCGCAGTCAGCCTCGGGATGACCCGCGGCGACGGCACCTCGTTGCTCCGGCCCGACCGGGGCACCAGCCAGCAGTACTCCGCCGACAATTATCCGTCGTTCACGCTGGGCTCGGTCAACGTCTCCCCGATGAACATGGCTGCGGCCTACGCGACGGTCGCGGCCAGGGGGATCTACTGCAGGCCGGTCGCGGTCGCCAAGATCCTCACGGCCACCGGCGTGCACCTGCCGGTGGAATCCGCGGGCTGTCACCGGGTCCTGTCGACCGCCGTCGCTGATGCCGCCAACTTCATCCTGCAGGGCGTCCTGACCGCGCCCGGCGCCACCGCGGACGACCGCGGCATCGGGCGCCCCGCCGCAGCCAAGACCGGTACCGCCAACCAGGGTTTTTACGCCGCCTTCGCCGGCTACACCCCGACCCTGGCCGGCTACGTGTCGGTCTTCAACCCGATCGATCCGACCACCGGGGGGGAGATGCTCGGCTATCCCCATTCCTGTTACCGCGACTCTGATGGCAGCTTCCAGTGCCCGGGTCAGATGTATGGCGACATGGCCCCCGGTGCGACCTGGCAGCTGACCTTCCTGCACGCGAGCCTGGGACCGCCAGTTCCGTTTGTCGGGGTGTCGCCGAGCAGCGCTTTCTTCAGCGAAGGCAACGGCTTCACGTCACCGAAGCCGCCCAAGGCGCCGAAGCCGACCAAGCCCGGTGGCGGTAACGGTAACGGTAACGGCGGCGGCGGCAACGGCAAGGGCGGTCCGCCGACGCCGAAGCCGAAGTGAGCGCGCTGACGCGCGCCGGTCTCCGTGTGGCCGGTCAGGAGGAACCGGCCAGCTGACGGCGGACCTCGGCTGCCACCCGCCCGCCGTCGGCCCGGCCCGCGACCTGCGGCGTGACCGTCTTCATCACCTGACCCATGGCCCGGATCTCGGTGGCACCGGTTTCGGCGATGGCCCGGGCCACGACGGCGGTCAGCTCAGCGTCATCGAGCTGCGCCGGCAGGTACCCGGCCAGCACCGCCTCCTCGGCCCGCTCGGACGCCGCCTGGTCAAGGCGCCCCGCGGCGTCGAAGGCCTCCGCCGCCTCGCGGCGCCGTTTCGCCTCCCTGGCGACCAGCCGCTGTACCTCGTCGTCATCGAGCTCGCGGGCCGCCTTCCCGGCCACCTCCTCGTTCGTAATCGAGGTAAGCGTCATCCGGAGCGTCCTGGTGCGTACCTCGTCGCGTGCTTTCATCGCCACGGTGAGGTCGCCGCGGAGCCGATCCTTCAGTCCAGCCATACCGCCATCCTGCCGCCATCGGGGGTGCCGGGAGCACCCGGGGCGCCGGCACCGCGCCTCCGGGCAGCCGGCCAGTCGTGGCACCATAATGAGATGCGATCACGTACGGTCATCGCGACCACTGCCCTGGCAGGCGCCGCTGTGCTCGGCTACGCGTCGGTCATCGAGCGGAACTGGTTCGTGCTGCGGCGCTATGACGTCCCCGTGCTGCCGCCAGGCGCGAGGCCGCTGCGCGTCCTGCACATCTCCGACGCCCACCTGACGCCCGGGCGGCACCGGATGATGTCCTGGCTGCGGTCGCTGGACGCCCTTGAGCCCGACCTCGTGGTCAACACCGGCGATTCGATCTCCCACCGGGACTCCGTCGGGCCGTTCCTGGAGGCGCTCGGGCCGCTGCTCGACCGGCCCGGGGTGTTCGTCTACGGGTCGAATGACATGTATGCGCCGACGCCCAAGAATCCGCTGCGCTATCTCTGGCGGACCAGCGCCCGCGACCGCGACCTTGGGCCGCCGAACCTCCCCTGGGCCGATCTCGGCGCGGGCCTGACGGCGGCAGGCTGGCTGGACGCGAACAACCGGCGCGGCCGCATCAAGGTCGGCCAGGCCGACATCGAGGTAGGCGGCGTGCACGACTCACATATCGAGTTCGACCGCTACGACCGGATCGCCGGCCCGACCGACCCGGCAGCGGACCTGCGGCTCGGCGTGATGCACTCGCCCGAGCCCACGTTGCTGGATGCTTTCGTGGCGGACGGCTACGACCTGCTGCTGGCCGGCCACACGCACGGCGGTCAGCTCCGGCTGCCTGGAGTAGGCACGCTGGTCACCAACTGCGGCATCGATCGCGCCCGGGCCAGCGGACTGCACCGGCACCCGCCGGACGGGACAGGCGCGTCCCGGCAGGCCTGGCTGCACGTCTCCGCCGGGCTCGGCACCTCACCCTGGGCCCCGGCCCGGTTCTACTGCCGGCCAGAAGCTACGCTGCTCACGCTGGTTCCGTCGATCGGCTAGACTGCACGGGCAGTCGGCGGGGTGTGGCGCAGCTTGGCAGCGCGCTTCGTTCGGGACGAAGAGGCCGCCGGTTCAAATCCGGCCACCCCGACCATAAAGTTGCAGGTTGCAGCCTTGTTTCGCATGCAATGTTGACTGCCCGCCTCGGCCGATTTCCGGTTTTGGGAGCGAGCGGGAGCCGATCTTGACAGAGCCGATCTTGCTGTGCGCGAGCCCGCCAGCCACAACTCCCGGTGGGTTATGGCGGACTAATCCGGGCTGGGGGAGGCGGATTAGGGGCGATCTGCAGTGTTGCCAGCCCGAAAACATAGTTGGGGTACACGGTCGCGACGACGGCGACCGTCGTGGGCGCCGTGACGTTCGCCGGCGCGGTATAGAGGCCGTTGCTGATAGCTCCGATCGCGGGCAGCACCGACCATGTCGCGGTGGCAGGGGCCGAGCCGGCGCCGGTGGCAGTGAACTGCTGGCTCTTCCCCGCCGCCAGCGGGCTCGCGAGCACGGGAGGGTTGACCTGCACCCCCTGGGGAGAAAAAGGCGTCAGGATGAGCAATGCGTCGGCGGTCAAGCCGTCCGAGGCGCGGGTGGCTCGCACCGTCACGGCCTGCATGTCTTTTAGCTGGGCGGGCGGCGTGTAGAGCCCGTCGACGAGCGTGCCGGGCACGTCCTGCCCGACCAGGGACCAGTGAATGCCGGCTGCCTCTCCTGCGGCGGTGGCGACGAACTGCTGGGGGGCCCCGCCTGGCGCGATGACCGCGTAGTCCGGGCTGATGCTGAGCCCGGCGGGCACGAGGGTCACGACGGCGCTGGCCGTCTGCCGCTGGCCGCCGACCGTCGTCCACGCCGTCACCACGTCATGCGTCGTGCTGGGGATGACGTCAGGTGCCTGGTAGGTGCCGTCGGCCGTGATAGAGCCCGCCCCGTCGATGCCGAGGGTCCAGTGCACGGCCGAGCCGCCGGGAGCGCTGGCGGAGAACCGGTACGTCTGTCCCGGAGCGAGAGTTGCGTAGAGCGGCGCCATGATTATGGCTGACGTGGCCAGGTCACCAAATGTGACCAGATCGCCAGGCACGTAGGCGCTCGAGAACTTGATGTTGTGGTCGGACGGGAAGAGCAGGTTATTCACGGCGAAGGTCCGTACCGCGGGCAGTTGCAGTGAGAGTATCTGCTGCAGCTGCCCTTGAAAATTAGTCTGAATCGTGCGCGCGACCACCGTCCCGGCGTCGGTGCCTTTCCAAAGTTCGTCCCAGAAATTTGTATCCTCCTGGAAGGAGATGGTGACCGGCGGCGGGTGGCCGAAGCTGACGGTGCCATCGGCGTCGATGGTCGCTGTCTGCTGACCGCTCAAGCTCACAGTCATGGGTATCGTGCCGGCGCCAGCGGGGGGACTGGCCGGCGGGTTTTTGATCAGCACTTGCTTAACCGCCCAGGGCTGGTTCCATCGCAGTTGCGCGGTGGTGTTCAGTCCGGCGCCGCCAGCGGCGACGGCCAGGCCGCTCAGCGGAACGACGACGTCGCTCGGGAGGACGTCGATGCTGTTGCCCGGGTCAGGGGTACCCGAGGAATAGGTTAGGTAGTACCCGCCCGAGATGGTCGGACCGTACGAGACCCGGCCGAGATTGGCCGAGCTTCCCTCGACTGTCACCGCGTACAGCGACCCCGGAATGGCCGGGTTGGCCGACGTGACCGAGATGGTTCCGCCGAGGGGCGCCAGGCTGGCCTTGAGCACATCTCGCACCATGTTGCCCAGCAGCACCCGGTTGGCCACGATCAGGGTGGTCGTCGACCCGGCGGGAACCATGTTCGGGAGCTGCATCGCCCCGGGCAGGCCAGCTGGCGCGGTGCCGTAGGCGGTAGTGATGAACAGCAGCACGCGGCCGGTGTCGGCCGGGTCAGCCGAGTCGACCTGGGTGGCGATCTCGAAAGAGGTGGGAACCAGTTTCGTGGACGGGCCGGCGGAGTAATTCAGCGATCCCAGCACGTAGGCCCATGAGCCGGCGTCCTGTTGCATCAGGCTGAGGAAGAACTGGCCCAGCGCCGTGCGCGCGCCGGCCCCCGGGATGTTCATGTGGGCGGCGAAGTCGGAGGCGTTCGTGATGTCGAGGCGCACCTCGTGCGTGTTCGGGTCGGCCTTGCCCTGTACGTCTACCAGCGGGACGACCCCGGTCAGCGCGAAGCCGCTGCCCGGCGTCACGTGCTGGGCGGACAGGACCGTGGTTATCTCGTTCTCAACCTGCTCGGTCGTCACGGTGCCGGACAGGAACTCCACCCGCAGATTCGCCTCCTGCGGCTGGGCGCCCGGGGAGAACGAGATCAGCGGCTGGCCGAGCACGAGTCCGGAGAACGTGGCGTACTGGTTCCCGCCGATCGCCACCCGGCCGCTGACGGGTGCGAACGCCTCCCCGGCCGCCGCCCGGGTGACATACTCCTGGCCGAACAGCTCGTTTACCCGGTCCGCGGCCACGATGCTGACCACGTCGTAGCCCTGGGTGCAGGACAATTGCGTGCGCTGCAGGAACGCGATCAGGCCGGCGGGCTGCAGCGGCCCCGGGGATGCTCCGGCCGATGCGAGCGGGCCTGCCGGCCCGGAGCTGGCGCGAGCTGTTGACGGCGGCTCATGATCGGTGGGCATGGCGCAGACCTTTCGGGTGATGGCCGGATGTGACGTCGCTCACTCGGCGGCTCAGCCGGCCGCCATCGCCACGGCGGTGCCGGTGCCGGTGAAAAAATCGAGGAACACCTTGAGGACCGCGGTGACTCCCTCGCTGGCTTCCACGAACCCGTCTATCCGCAGCGCCTGGCTGGCGTTGGGCAGCGGCCCGAGGATGTTGGCGGCGACCGAGCCGCCATCGCTGCTGTCGATCCCGATCGCGGCCAGCCCGGCCGCCAGGCTGAAGCCCCCCGCCAGGCTCAGCACGGCCTTGCCCCAGGGGTCCACGTAGCGGGCGATGGACGGCTTTACGCCCGGGGAGAACGGCAGCTCGGGAGCGACGAGCATGGCCAGGTCGATCAGGATCGGGGCCCAGCCCGAGCTCCAGTTGACCAGGTTGGCCCTATCCAGCGGCTTCTGATCGGGAATGGGGGTGAACGGCACCCCGGACGGCCAGGTGAGCACCTGGATCAGAGTCGGGAAGACGATGTCGATGATGCTGAACACGATGTTGCCGGCGTCGGGAACCAGATCGAGGCAGCTGTCGAACAGGGCCCACAGGGCAGTCGCGCCGACCGCGCAGTACTTGCAGGCATCCGCCACCGGGTCGCCCAGCCCGCCGGGCGAGCTGACGGCGCCGGATGGCAGTTTGCCGCCAGGGAAGAGCTTCGCCTCCGCGCCGTGGGTGATCTTGTAAGCGAGGGTGACCGGGATGGCTGCCACCAGGCAGAACACGCCGGTGACGGTGACCTGCGACGGGTCGATGCCGAGGATCCCTTCGATGACGCCGATGAGCGGGCCGATGACCGGCAGCTTGTCGAGCGGAGTGGCAAGGAACTCCCCGAGCCCGGTCAGCGCCGCCTTGACCAGTTTCAGCAGCGCCTCGATCACGTGGTCGGCGAAGCCCAGCCCGGCGATGATCATCTGCTCGAGCTGATCGAGCAGCTGGTGGACCGGGGTTGCGGGCAGGTCCGGCGGGTGGGCGATCGCGTGCCGCGCGGCGGTCGCGAAGGCGTCCAGCGCGTCGGTGAACTGCGTGCCCGCCGTGGCGAAGGCATTGCTGAGCTCGCCCAGCGGGCCGCTCAGATCGACGGCGGTGGTCAGCGAGGGCCCGGCACCGAAATACGTGGACAGCTTGTCCAGCAGCCAGTTGTGCTGGGAGTCAGCGGTGAAGTCGCCAGGAGTGAGCGACCCCTGCGGGCCGCTGAGCAGGACCGGTGCACGTGAGGGTACGGCGCGCTCCGCGCTCCCACGCTCTGGCGCTGCGTACCGGGCCAGGGAACTGCCGCCGGCCAGGTCGGCGAACGTGGCCTTCGCCGGGATGTGACCGAAGGCATCGCGGACCTGCTGCTCGAGACCGGCGAAGAAGCCGCTTACCAGCGGCTCCGCTCGCTGGTCCACGAACGTGCCGAGGAATGACACCGAATTCCTCAGCGCCTCCTCGAACGCCAGCTTGGTGTCCCAGATGTCGCGCCAGCTGAAGAACGCCCGCAGCCAGTCGATGACCTTCTCGATGAACGCCTCGATCCGGTTGCAGATGCTGTGCACGATGCTGATGACCTCCCGGATGCCGTCGATCGCCACGCCGGCCAGCAGGACCAGCTCATCGCCGATCTGCGTGAGCAGGTCCACGGACTTGTGCACGAGGTCCACCACCCAGTGCATGACGGCGCTGGCCGCCTGCTGGATGCCGTGCCAGACATCCCCGGCGAAGTTCACGAAATCGTCCCAGGACAGGCCGAGGTTGCCGGCCTGCAGCCCCGACCGGTGCGCTTCCAGATCGTCCAGACTGGTGAACGGGGTGAAGCTCGGCTTCGACAGGTCGTTCAGGTCCAGGGCGAAACCGACGATCCCGGCGTCGGCGAGCGCGGCGGCCCGGGCACTGCCGGCGACGGCCCCGAACGAGTGCATGATGCCGTTGGCGGCCGCACCCGCGACATCAGGGTGGCTGGCCACGGCCGGGGCAAGCTGGCTCCCGTCGCTGGTGGTTGCCGTCTGCAGGGTGCTGGCCAGACTCGACGAGGTCAGCGGCGGCTTGCCGTTCAGGCCCGCGCTGCCGGCCAGGTACGCATGCACCCCGCCGTCCGGCGTGACCGGCACCGATTCCAATCCGTCGGCAGACAGGGTCAGCGTCGGCGCATGCAGGCTCAGCGCGGGCGTGGCCAGCGTCACGGTGCCCCGCCCGTCAGTGCACAACTCCGCGTGCGCGGTGGTACTGACCAGGTGACTGGTACCGGAGACCACGACGCTGACCGCCGTGCTGGCCGACAGGGTCAGCGGCAGGCCCGCCACCGGATTCCCGTTCGCATCGACCACGCTGACCTGTGCGCGGTATTGCGTCAGGTGATACGGTTCGGCAGTGCTGGGCCGCTGAGCGCGGGCCGCCGCCCAACTGGAAGTCACCGGATCCTGGGACAGGAAACGAAGCGCGCCATCCTGGCCCACGGCGAAGAAGGCACCCACGTCCCGCGGGTTGCTGCCCACGGCCGGCAGCGCCAGGCCCGCATCCAGCGGAATGCCTGGCGCCCACACCGGCCCGGTTCCGCCCCAGCCGGTCTGGTGCAGCACCGACAGCGTGCCCTTCGCGTCCGTGCCGTAGAAATGCAGCAGCCCGGCCCGGTCTACCCCCGCCCGCGCCTTCGACACCTTCACGTTCGGTACCTGCGCGACCACGTCGGTCACGTTCACGTTGCTGTACAGAGTCCCGCTGGTGTCGGTGAACAGGAACAGCACTGAGCCTTGGTGCGGGTAACCCACCAGCACCTGCGCGACAGGCGCCGGCGTGGACAGCTCCATCGGGCCAGGCATGACGGTCCCATCGGTGCCCGAATAGACAGTCAGCCCCGCTCCCGTGGCCGCTTTCGTCGCCAGCACCCAGCTGTGATCATCGGTCATCTGCAGCAGCGTCGCGTCAGCGTCGAGCGGGCGGGGAAATGTCCAGGCGGCAGCGACCCAGCTGCCATCGTCTTGCTGCCGCGCCACCTGCAGCTTGCCTTCGGAGGTCACGCCGTAGGCGATTAGTTCCCCCGACAGCGGCACGTTGGTGACCGCGAGCCCGGTGCACAGCGGCATCGTCCCTGACTCGGTCCACGAGTCGTCGGAGTTCAGCGCGGCGTGCCACAGCTGGCCGCCCGCGGTGAAGAAGGCGTGCACCAGGTTGTCCAGCCCATCCGTGCCGGCGGCCACCTGATCTACCGAACCCGCCCGGTGCACCGGCGTCAGGGTCCATCCCGACTCATTCGACAGGTTACGGGCCACGTGGTAAAGGAAGTTGTCAGCGCAGATCGCCAGGGTCTCGGTGGAATTACTGTAATCATGAAAAACAGCAAGCGGAGCGGCCGTCCCACCGATGAGCACGTCGCTGGTGGCCGAATAATCCTCGCTCATCGTGCAGCTGACGGTGGCAGAGAACGGCGCCTTCGGCTGGATTGCCCAGCCGCCCTTACCCCCTGCGGGCGAGGCCGCGACGTGACCACCGGAGGCCGCATGCAAATCGGACATTTCCCACTCCCCATTTTGTGATCAGCCGCTGAACCAGCTTCGGCTAATGTGAAAACCGTGCAGCTGATGTAGCGCGTCTTGTCGTTGCTGCGCATCGGGGGCTGCATTATCGCCTTCGCCGATGGCGCTCTGGTAGTGTGCCCGGATCGCTTTGAGTATGTCGGCGTCATCGACTCCCAGCTTATCTATGGCATGCGCGAGCGTAGCGCCTTCCGAGATCGCATGGAGAGCGTAAACCGACCCGACGGCTTCTTCCCCGCTGGGTACTGTCGACGAGACCGCGGTCGTGGCCAGCAATTCTGGCAAGGTGTTCGCTGTATCAGCCATGATTGCCTTCTGTATCTCCGATATGGAATTCATGTACTGTGCGTAGGAGTCGACCCCGAAAGACTGCCAGGCCGGAAGAAGGCCGCTCAGGGCATTGCCTTTGTAACCGCGCACTAGCAGCTGCGCCGAAGCCCGCGCGTCCTCGAGTTCCACCTTGGCGGCGACAACCGGCAGTGTGAGGGCACCGCCTCCCTGGATGTTGGACACGACGACCACGGTCCGCAGGGCAATGCCGAACCGGTAGGTGTGATTACCGTCGGCGACGTCTTTCCACCGGGACGAGCCGAACACGAGCGTTTGGCGGTTGAACGTCCCGCTGATGTTCCCGACCGGAAATCCCAGGCTGGCCGCGGCGCCGACGCTCAGGCTGTAAGCTTCCTGGGTCCAGTTGTCCAGGTCATCGGCGGTGGGCGCGGCTACCTGAGTGCGGGGGCTTATGCCGGCGGCGGCATGAACATCCGCGACGGACAAGTTGACCGGAATCATTTTCGGCATTGGTCACTCCTGCGGGCGGTGTCCCTCTTGGGTCGCATCCGCTGCCGCTGCCGCGCCAGCGCGGCGATCCGGTGCCGCCGCGGCACGTACAGCGAGGTCAGCACCAGCCAGTCGAGCAGGTCCTCCGGACGGCGCTTTGGGCGCGGTTATCCGAAGCAGCAGCGGGCAGTTCCCCGGCAGCCGCACCGGGCCAGCGAAATGCGTGACCCGATGATCCGGCACCAGCGCCAAAGCCGCATTCCTCCGGCGTGCCTGCGCCAGGCTGGAACGGGTATGTGCAGCCAGCTCATAACGACGAGCCCCGGCATGCAGCGCAAACGAATCATCTAGCGACAAATGGCTAAGATCGAAATGCAGCGTCGCAGTCTCGTGCAAGCTGCGGCCTGTCATGGTGCCAACCTCCTGGGAACCGGCGGGGTTTCCTCTGCCGGGACGGCGTGTCGGGATCTTGTACGATCCGGCAGCTGGTCGAATTCGGTGATGTCCCCCGCGTTCCCCGTGGCCAGGGCCCGCTGCAGCCCGCCCAGGTCCACGGCCAGCGGCCCGTCGCCGGACTGGTGCAGGTGGATCCGCGTGCCGCCGTCATAGGCGGTGCAGCTGGCCCGCAGCCACACCGTCCGTGGCCCGGCGGACAGCCGGTAGCCCACCAGCCACGGCGGCTCGAACGCGGTCACCTCGCCGCTGCCAGCCACCTCGGTAGCAGCGGGGCGCATGGTCAGCGGGAACGCTACTCCCAGCCCGCCCGGCTGATCCGGGTCGGCGGGCCCGGGTACTACCTCGGGCAGCCAGTCGCCCAGGCGGGCGGGACTGGCCAGATGGGCGAAGACGTGCTGCACCGGGCTGGCCACCGTTGTGTAGCAGTCCATGCGTTGCCTCCTGGCAGCGGATTAGCGACAATCAAAACCGGGCGCCGGAGGGATGGCCAGAGGGTTGTTGCGGCACTGTTGACGCAGAATTGACTCAAGGTTGCGGCCCGCCGAGCCCGGCAGCCCGAACCGGGGGAAGGCAGGGGGACGGATGCGGGATCTGCGGGGGTTCCGCGAGGCTGTGCGCGGGCACCGCCGGGCCGTCGGACGTGACCAGCAGCAGCTTGCCCGGTCGATCGGGCTGCACCCGCACGTGCTCAGCCGCAAGCTCAACGGGCACGGTGATGCCGTACTCACCGTCCCGGAAGTGATCGGCATCGCCACCACGCTGGCCGGCTGGGGCGCGCTGGCCACCCGGGCCGACGTGCAGGCGCTGATCGAACTGATGGACATCCCGCCGCACGCTGTCCCGGACGCGGCCTGGTCCACGCCACCGCTATCTGTGCTGCGCGCCGGCGAGCACGCCGCTGCCAGCCGGGGGCCACTCGCCCCCCCCGCGGCCGTACGGCCGGCCGTCCCTGCGGACGGCGCAGGCTTCCGGCCGGACTGGGCCGCCGCCGGGCCGGCCGGTGCCGCGGCGCGGCCGCGGCTGGCAGCGGCGCCGGTGCCTGCCCCGGTCACCGAGCTGATCGGCCGCGAGAGCCAGCGCGCCGCGGTGGCGGCGGCGCTGGCAGCCTCGCGGCTGGTCACCCTCACCGGTGCCGGCGGGACCGGCAAGACCCGGCTTGCCCTGCAGGCGGCCCGCGATCTCGCCGGCGGTTTCGCCGATGGCGCGGCCTTCGCCGGCCTGGCCCCGGTCAGCGATCCTGCGCTGCTGGCCACGACGGTGGCAAGGGCCCTGGGCCTGCAGCCAAGGTCGGCGGGGGCCGCCGAGGCGGACCTGGCCGACGCGCTGCGCGACCGTGAGCTGCTGCTGGTGTGCGACAACCTCGAGCAGCTGCTCGAGGCCGCGGGTCTGCTGGCCAGGATGCTGGCCGCCGCTCCGGGGCTGCGGCTGCTGGCCACCAGCCGGCTGCCGCTGCGCCTATACGGCGAGCACACGCTGCGGGTGCCCCCGCTGCAGCTGCCAGGAGAGGGTGCCGCCCCGGCCGCGCGGGACAGCGAAGCGGTACGGCTGTTCATGGCACGCGCCCGGGCCGTGCAGCCGGGATTTGCTCCCGATGCCGCCGAGCTCGCTGCCGTCGCCGCGATCTGCACCGCCCTGGACGGGCTGCCGCTGGCCATCGAGCTCGCGGCCGCCCGGATCAGGCTGTACCGCCCTCAGGGGCTGCTGCCGCAGCTGGACTCCCGCCTCACCCTGCTCACCGGCGGCCCGCGCGACCTGCCACAGCGGCAGCAGACGTTGCGGGCGACGCTGGACTGGAGCCACGACCTGCTGGCCCCCGGCACGCGGCGGCTGTTCGCCCGGCTGGGGGTGTTCGCCGGGCCGTTCGACGCCGCTGCCGCGGCAGCGGTCAGCAGCGGCCAGGACGAGGCAGGAACCCTCGAGCAACTGGCCGGCCTGACAGATCAGGGCATGCTCGAAGTCACCGCCGGGCAGACGCCCAGCTTCCGGATGCTGCAGACGGTGCGCGAGTACGCCCTGGCCCGCCTGGCCGAAACCGGAGAACAAGACAACGCCCGGCGCAAGCACCTGGCCTGCTTCCTCGCCGTGGCCGTGGCCGCAGCCCCGGGTCTCCAAGGACCCGGGCAGGCCGCACTGTTTGACCGGCTCGAAGCGGCCTACCCGAACATCCGCGCCGCACTGGAATACGCCTGCTACCGGGGCGAGCGCGACGGCGTGTGCCTTGACGAAGGCCTGCGCCTGGCCGCGGCGGTCAGCTTGATGTGGCAGCGACGCGGGCCCCTCGCAGAGGGCGTGCTGCAGCTCGACCGGCTGCTTGCCCTGGACCAAGCGCAACAGCGCCAGAGCTCCCCCCAAGTCCGGGCACCCGCCGTGCTGGCAGCATGCAAGCTCGCCTGCTTCAACTGCGACTACCCGCGAACCACGCAGCTGGCCCAGGAGGCGCTGACGATATGCCAGTCACTGGGCGACCACCGGGGCCTGGCCCGGGCGCACCGTTTCCTGGGCGAGGCGGCGCTGGCGACGGGGGACGCGGCCGCGGCCGAGCCCCACTTCGAGCGCGAACTGGCCGAAGCCTCGCAAGCCGGCGACGTGCGCGCGCAGGCGACCGCCTACAACATGCTGGGCCAAGCGGTCAGGCACCAGGGCGACTTTCGCCGCGCGAACTTCCTGCTCTGGCGATCAGTGAAGCTATTCCAGGCGGCCAGCGACCCCGACGGCGTCGGTGCGGCCCTGAACAGCCTCGCCGAGGTCGCCCGGGACGCCGGCCAGGCTGTCCAGTCCCGGCGGCTGTTCGGCGCGGCACTCCGCCGCCACGCCCAGGTCGGCGACAAGCGCTGCATCGCCTACGACCTGGAAGGATTCGCCGCCGTCGCAGCCCTGGAGCAGGCCGGGCGGCACGCCCTGATCTACCTCGGCGCGGCCCATGCGCTGCGCGACGAAACCGGCAACCCGCTGCCGCCCGCGGAGCAGGCCATCCTCACCCGGATCCTCGCCCCCGCCCTCGCCCCGCTGGCTGCCCGCGACCGCGAGGACGCACTCAGCGAGGGCCGCAGCCAGGCGCTCCCGGCTATCATCGCGCAGGCTCTCGGCGAGCACGACCGTATTCTTCCCACATCCAGCCTCCGCTGAGCCCACCAGCCGCGGTGATGGCGGTGGCGGCAACCATGACGGGACGAGAGCAGTTAGCGCCAGCATCATGGGAGCAGAATGGGAGCAGCGAAGCGCTGCCAGGTGCGGTCAGACGCGGTGACCCGTGGCCAGATAAGGCCCGTGACCAGGGGAGACGCCTGCTAGCAGCAGGTTCGTGGGCTTAGGCACTCAGTTCGGGACGAAGAGGCCGCCGGTTCAAATCCGGCCACCCCGACCACGAGACCGCAGGTCAGCGCTCTGACCTGCGATCTTGCTGGTCTGCGCAGGTCCGTATTGTCCGATTCTGGGAGCTGCGATGTCCGATTCCGGGAGCCGATCTTTAGTCGACCGCTCCCCGGAAGCACACATCACCCAGGGATGCAGCCGCACTCGTCCCACGGCGCGACGCCTGGCCCAGAAGATCCGTCGCAGTAAGCGATCGAGGCGTACTAACCCGGCAGCGGGGGGCACGGTTGGCGAGATAGGCGACCAGGGATAGGCCCTTGATGGACCCGGTGGCTGGCCGAAGGATAAGTTCGGGCTATGCGCCGCGGGGAGTTGCTGGCCGGCGCCAAGTGGTTCGTCGGCCGGGTCAGCGAGTTGGCCGCGATCGGGGCCTGCGCCGATGCAGTGTCCGGCGGGACGGGCCGGGTGGTGTGGGTAGAGGGGGATCCGGGTTCGGGTAAGACAGCGCTCGTCAACCATGCGGTGGCTGAGCTTCCGGCGGCCTTTGTGGTGTTGCGGGCGGCGGCGGACGAGTCGGCAGCCGATCAGTCGTTCGCCGTGCTGGCGCAGCTCGGTATCGAAGACGGGGGAAACCCGCTGGCCGCGGGGCTGGACCTGGTCGCGGTGTTGACTGAGGCGGGCGGCAGAGGTCCGGTCGCGGTGATGGTGGAGGACTTGCATTGGGCGGATCGTGAGTCCCGTCAGGCGCTGCTGGCCGTCGCCCGGCGGGTGGGCGAGGAGCGGGTACTGCTGTTGGTGACCAGCCGTCCTGGCTCCGCGCCCGACGGGTGGGAGCGTCTGCTGTTGGATCCGTCTGGTGGCCTGCGGGTCGTGCTGGGCACCCTGAGCAGGGATGACGTGGCCGAGATGGCCCACGTCGCCGGCATGGCCCTGCCATCGCGGGCGGTCGAGCGGCTGCACCAGCACAGCGGCGGCCTCGCGTTGTACGTCCGGACCTTGCTGGCCGAGCTTTCCTTCTCGCAGCTTGCCGCTCCGGGCGGAGAGCTTCCGGTGCCCCGGTCTCTGGCGTCGACGATCCTGGCCCGGCTGGCCGAACTGCCGCCAGATGCCCGGGAGATGGCGGCGGCCTTGTCCGTCGTGGGCGATGCAGTGCCCTTGCCGGTGGCGGGGCGGATCGCTCGGGTCGGTCATCCGGCCGAGGCGTTGGAAGCACTGCTGGAGACGGGCTTCGTGACCTGGTGGCCCAGTGAGGCGAGTACGCCCGCGGGCTTCGCCCACCCGCTGTACCGGGCGGCGCTGTATGCCGATCTCGCTCCCACCCGGCGCCGGGAGCTGCACCGGGCCGCGGCAGAATCCCTCGACGCGGCCTCCGGTCTGCGGCACCGGGTGGCCGCCGCGGAAGGAGTCGACGACGACCTGGCCCGGGATCTCGATATGTCGGCGGCCGAAAGGGCCGGCAAAGGGGCTCGGGGCGTCGCGGCCACGTATCTGCTGTGGGCGTCATCTGTTGGCTCTGGTCCTGCGCTGAACGAACGACGGGTGTTGCGGGCAGCCCGGCTGCTGCTTGAGGACGGGCAGACGGCGCGCGCTGCTGAGCTTCGTGAGCGGGTGGAGGGATGCGCCGAAGGACCGCTGCGGAGCCTCGTCCTCGGGCAATTGGCATGGGAAGAAGGCGCTAGTACCCCGGCGGAGTCCTGGCTCATCGAGGCGTCGAAGCCGGCGGACGGACCGGAGCCTGACGGTGGGGTTGCCGCCGCGGCGCTGGGTCACCTCGGCAGCTTGTATTACACCCAGGGCCGGGGCGAGGAAGCCATTGACGCTGCAACGAGGTTGCTGGCGCTGAGGAACCTGCCCGGCGAACTGGAGCGAAGCGGCTGGATAGCGCTCGCGTCCGGAAAGGCCGCAGACCAGGGTGCCGCGGCAGCGCTCGATCTGCTGAGCGGTCGGCTGCCCCAGCCCGCGCAGACCGTGCCGGTGGCCGACGCTGACCTGCTTATCGCGCGCGGTGTACTGGGGTTTTATGCCGGAAGGACGACGGCGGCCATCGCAGACCTGCGGGCGGCGATCCGGTTGGCTCGCCACGGCGCCGCCGCCGCCCAGCTGCCGAGAGCCCATCTGCAGCTCGCGCAACTGCTGCTGAGCTCAGGGGAGTGGGATGAAGCGCTGGTCCATGCTCGGGCGGCCCTGTCGCTGGTGTCGGCCGAACGGCGGGTCTGGATGGACGCGCAGGTACACGCCGCGCTGGCGCGCCTGTTCGGCGGGCGGGGCGAGTGGCAGCGAGCCGTCGAGCACGTCGCCGCGGGAGACGCCGCGGCAGCAGAGGCGGGGACGATCGAGGCGGTCGTCACCACTCGCGTGGCCCGGGCGGCAGTGGCGAGGGCCCGCAACGATCCGGAGCAGATCGTGACGGCCCTCGCCCCACTGGTCGAGAACACCCACGTGATCCCCATGTCGACCTCCCTGGCTTGGTGGCCCAGCCTGATCGGGGCGATGATCGACCGCGGCGAACTGGCCACGGCAGCTGAGCAAGTTGAGCTACTCGACACCGCAGCGCAACAACGCCGTTTGAACCTGCAGGCCCGTATCGCAGGGGTCCGCGCCCATCTGGAGGCGGCTCTGGGACGCCCCGACCGGGCGTGCTCCAGCTACGGTCGGGCGATCGTCCTGCTCGGCGGGGATGATCCGCTTCTGGACCGGGCCGAGCTGCATCACAGGTTCGGTCAGCTGCTGGCCGCCCGAGGGGGCAGGCGACGCCAGGCTGTCGACCAGCTTCGCATCGCCGGCGACCTGTTCGCCAGCGCCGGCGCGGAACCGTTCCTGCGCCGGGTGGAGGCCGACCTGGCCTCGCAGGGGATCCTCGCCGGCCAGCGAGGATCTCGGTCCCCGCTTGACTTGACCGACCGGGAACGCGACGTCGCGGTCCTGGTGGCGAAGGGGATGACCAACCGCGAGGTCGCCGCCGAGCTATATGTCAGCCCGAAGGCCGTCGACTACCACCTGGGCCACATTTTCGGGAAGCTCGGGATCACCTCACGGCGGGACCTGCGCCAGCTGGTGGTCAACTAGGCGTTGCACCTAGGGACGGCCGGCTCGCCCGGGAGCATGCTGGGGGCATGCAGATCCTCATCGATATCGCCCGGTCGGGCGACGGACGGCTGACGGGCACGGCCCGGCCGGCCGGTTCGGCCAGCGAGGGCCGCCGTTTCACCGGCGTGATGGAGCTCATCGCCTGCCTGGAGCAGCTGTGCGCCGCAGCGCCGCAGCACAACACGTCGTCCGAATCGGACTGCGGATCCTGTGAGGGGCCCCGGTGATGGGGAAGCTGATGAAGGACGAGCTGTTCGAGGCGCAGCTGGTACGCGCGATCGGGTACGCGCCGTACGGCGGTGCCGATGCCGGGGAGTGCCTGGCCACCGCCGGGCAGGTCACGGGGACCAGCCTGGATTCCTGGCATGACGCCTGGATGGCCACAGCGACCCGGTTGTACGGGCAGGCGGAGGCGAGCGCGTCGGCCGGCCAGGTGACCAGCGCCCGGAGCGGGTTCTTCCGTGCCGCCAATTACTTCCGCACCGCGGGACTGTTCGCGATGGGCGTCCCGGCCGATCCGCGGCTGGCGCAGGCGCACCGGCGGGAGGTGGACAGCTTCCGCCGCGGCGCGGCGATGCTGGCGGTGCCGCCGGAGATCGTGCAGATCCCGTACGAGGGCTCCTTCTTGCCGGGCTACCACTTCCGCGCCGCCGCCGACGCGGCGCCGCGTGCCACGATGATCCTCGTCACCGGGTATGACGGGACGGCGGAAGAACTGTACTTCGCCAACGGCGCCGCGGCGCTGGAGCGCGGCTACAACGTGCTGGCGTTCGACGGCCCTGGGCAGGGCGCTATGCTCATCGATCGCAGGGTGCCGCTGCGCCCAGACTGGGAGAACGTCATCACCCCCGTGGTGGATTACCTGCTGGCCCGGCCAGATACCGACCCGCAGCGGATCGTGCTGACCGGGCTCAGCCTCGGCGGCTACCTCGCGCCGCGCGCCGCCACCGCCGAGCACCGGCTGGCCGCGTGTATTTCCGACTGCGGCCCCTACGACGTGTCCGACGCCCTCTCCCGCCGGCTGCCCGGCTTCCTGGCCCGCCAGCTGCCGGACGGCAACGCCACGCTGTTGCGCCTGCTCAACCGGCTGGTCCACGCGGTCATGAATAAGCCCACCGCCGGATGGGCGATGCGGCGCAACCTCATGGCCCACGGCCTGACCGACCCGCTCAACTATTTCAAGATCGCCCCGCAGTACTCACTCAAAGGCCTCGAGGACCGCATCAGCTGCCCCACCTTCGTCTGCTCAGCCGAAAACGACGACCTCAGCGCCGACGCGTCCAAGCTGTACGACGCGCTCACCTGCCCCAAGCGCTACTACCAGTTCACATCCGCGGAAGGCGCCGGGGAGCACTGCGAAGGCACCGCCCGCACCCTGTTCCATCAGCATGCCTTCGACTGGCTCGGCCAGGTGCTCAACGCCGCCGCGCAGGGCCGCACCCGCGCTGCCGTCCCATGATCAAGCGGGCAGCTGACCGGACACGGTGCGGACGCCGATGAAGTGGCGTACACGGGCTCACCGAGCGCATCCCCGGCACTCCCAGAGAGTTATGCAAAACCCCCTGCTTGATCTCGCCTCCATCGCCCTGACCTGCGGATCCCAAGATCATCGACCGCAGAGGTGAAGGGTTTCGCATAAGCCTCCCACCATCACTCTTTGCGGCATTGGATCTCGAGCACCAAGAAGACTAGGCAGTTTCCTAGGGACTGAAGACTAGGCAGTTTTCCTAGGGACTGCGGTCTCCGTGCCGCCGATGGTGGATCTATACGTATCGAGCACCTCAGCTGAGGCAAGGAGACACCTGACATGATCCGCAGCGGGACGGCGCCCGGGCTTGAACCGGTCGAGTCGATCAGCGCCGGCGACAATCACACGGTCGCGCTCACCGGTACCGGCGTGGTGCTGGCCTGGGGGGCCAATTACCATGGCCAGCTCGGCACCGGCGACACCGTCAACCGCGCCGTCCCTGTGGTGGTGCCCATCCCCGGTCTGCAGGACCGCGTGGTGCAGCTCGTCGCCGGCGGCGACTCCGTGCTCGCGCGCACCGACTACGGCCGGGGCTACTCGTGGGGATACGGCGCGTTCGGCCAGGACGGCAACGGCCTTCCGGCGAACCAGACTCGCCCGATGCCGGTCGAGACGCCCGCCAGCAGGCAGTGACGAGCATCTATGCCGGCCGCTACCGCTGCCTCACCCGCACCGGCTAGCACCACTGAACCCCATCCGGCAACCAATCGCTGAGACGAACCAGCCGCTGAGATCAGCTGCTTCGGCCACTTGCCACCGCCGGGTCACCGACCCGCGCTAAACCAGAAAGGATTCTTGTGATGAACACCCTCACTCCTCCCTCGGGCAACCTGGTGCCGCCAACGCCGTACTACGTGCAGGCCTCGTGTGAGCTGTCCGAGGACTACTTCCTGACCGAGGACGTGCTGATCGGCGCCGATGACAAGGTGATGCCGTTCGTCAACTCGCAGAACAGCATGGTCGAGGCGGTCGTGCTCACCCACGACTCAAACGGGCAGCCCTCGCTGGCGCACCTGCACCGGGACCCGGCTGTCACCTCGGGGTGGACCTTCACCACCATCGACACCCCGTTTGGCGGCATTACCGACGCCGCGGTGTCATCGAGTTCCACGCACAACGCGATGATCATGGCGGTCGGCCCGAAGAATCCGGACGGTTTGCTGCCCGCTTGTCAGCTCAGCCTGCTCGACGACGGATCGTGGACCTGCGGCTCGAACGGGTGGGTGCCCGCGCTGGCCGGACCGCTCGGCGTCGGCGCGACTGCGGCTGGTGACCTGTACTGGTACGGCTGGACCCAGCAGGCGAACAGCAAGACCCACAATTGGGACTACACGTTCTGGCGGTGGAACGGCATGGGCGCCCGCGCCGGTGTCGGCGGCGGCGTCGTGGTGATGGTGCTGAGCTTCGCGCTGTCCTCGGAGACCTCGCCGGTGGCAGCGCAGCTGATGCTGGACGCCACCGTCGGCGGCAGCACGGCGAGCTGCGCGGTGGTGATGCTCAACGACATCAACTCGCCGAAATACGGCGGTTACTACATCAACGCTTACCGGCTGACCGACGGGGAGCCGGATCCGACTCAGGTCGGCACGTCCAACCGGGGCGCCGCCTCGCTGCTCTGGTCTTACGTGGGCGCCGCCAACACCAGCGGCGTGCCGGCGCAGCTGTGGCAGAACACCAACGGCGACATCAGCTTCATCGACGAAACCGGGGCGCAGTTCTCTATCTACGACGGCGGGAGCGTCGGCGACGGGCAGGTCGCCGCGTGGCAGCTGGACGACCTCTACACCTTCACCATCCTGGACCGCCAGTCTCAGGTGGCCAGCGTGATGACCCAGATCGGCAACCCGGTCACCGGATTCACCTTGCCGATTCCGCTGGCCGGCGGGATCGACCGGATCTACAGCCTGCCCACCGACCCTGCCCAGGGCACCCTGTTCGCCGTCGACACGCTCGGGACCCTCAACGTGCTGACCAAAGACCCCACCCTGGGCTGGACCCAGACCCAGGTCCACCAGGACAGCGCCGAGCAGAAGCTGCAGCCGGTCACCTCGTGGCAGACACAGATCAGCGTGCTGGACGCGAACAACAACGCCGTGGCCGGCGGCAAGGTGCAGATGGCCGTGGACCGGCCGGTCGGGCTGTGGCAGGCAGATGGCAGCACCATCTTGACGCCCGCCAGCCCGGTCACCATGACCGCTGATGGCGGCGGGCGCATCATCGCCAGTATCCCGGCGCAGGAGCTGGACACCGCGGTGCTCACCGCGCAGGCCCTGGACAGCACCGGCCAGCCCACCGGACAGCCGTTCACCATCACCCCGAACATCGACGTGCAGAACTTCCTGGCCGGGACGCACTCGCTGACCGACATCGGGAAACTGAACAGTGGCGCGCTGACGACGGCCACCATCCCGGTGGACCCGGCCGATCCGGACGGGCCGCAGACGACGGTGTTCCCGAAGCTGACCAGTGACGGCGCGGGCCCGGTCGTGCAGGCGATCAACCACGTCGCCGCCCTCGGCCTGCAGCCCACGGTCGCCGGCGCCGTGCAGTCCGCGATGTTCGACCTCACCACCACCCCGCCCACGTTCAAAACGTCGCCCAGCCCGGCCGGGTTCGACTCGCTGCGCGGTCAGCTCGGCGATCCCGCCTGGTGGGACTCGGTAAAGAATGACGCCGAATCGGTTTTCCACGGGCTGCGGCACGGTCTGCTCGAGTTCAAGCGCATGGTGTCCTCCTGGGAGGCGGACACGGAACAGTGGGTCGTCAGCCTGACCGTCGATATCGGCAACGGCATCGACAGCGTGATGACCTACGTCATCTCCGACGTCAAGACCGCGATTCACGCCATCAGCAGCTTTTTCCAGGCCCTCGGCGCGGACATCAAAACCGCGTGGGAATGGCTCAAGCACAACGTTCTGACACTGCTCAAGGAAGCGGCCGCCAACGCCACGGTCGTCTCCGGCCTGCTTATGGAGGGCATTACTCAGTTCACCAATGTCCTCAGCACAATCGAAAAGGCGGCCGACGGATTCTTCACCGGCCAGGAGGCCAACGTCCTCGCTGAGGTCCAGAAACTGCAGAAAGACCTCGGCGACGCGACTGCTGGCGGAGCCGCGCCACCCCCGCCGCCGACCAGCGACACCGGCGCCAACATCACCGACGACTTGCTCAAGACTGGCACGGACGTCGCCAAGATCCTCCAGAAATCGCCAGGCTGGTGGCTCTACAACAAGATCGCCCCGTATCTGTCGCCGGGAGCACCCGGGCCGGCGATCAACCCGGCAACGGCCGCGGCGGTCGACACGCTGCTCACCGACCTCGTCGGCGATCTCACGGACTCGATCGACCTCGTCGAAGATATCTACAACACGCTGGACGCAGCGGTCACGGACACGATCAACACCTCCGGTGGCCTCAGCCGGGCACACCTATCCGACCTGGTCGGCGACGTCGGCCAGGTCGTCCACGACGCCTTGGTGCTGTGCGACAAGCTCGCCGACACCGGCCTGGACGCGATGAAAGCCGCGCTCGGCGGGTTCGACGACATTCTGACTACCCCCCTCGTGTCGACCGTCCCCCTGCTCAGCGAGATCCTCAGTTTCGCCAAGATCGACATAGACATCACCATCGGCCAGGTCCTGAGCATGCTCATAGCGTTCCCCGCCACCCTGATATCCAAGGTGGCCTTCGGGACCGGGGTCATCTTCCCCGACAGTCCCCCCGCGGCGGGCGAGCTCGGCGACGGCGGCCCGGACAAGTGGGGCGTCGCGCTCAACCTGCTCTCGGCCGTCACTCAAGCCGTCTGGGCGGTCGTCGACGAATACGAGGACGTGAGTTCCGGATTCACCCCCGACGACGGCGGTGACGCGCCTTCCGCACCAGGGTGGACCAACTGGTTCGACTTCGTCTGCCCCTACATTCTCGCCATCACGGGATGGCCTTCTGCGCCGCTGTCGCCAACTCAGAGCGCAGCCCCGTTCGGTTCGTTCCCCGGGTCCTCGGACAAGAACGAGACCGGACTGCTCCCCTACATCGTTGCCGTCAACCTCATCGAGCCCACGGCGGCTGCGTTCGCGTACTCCTGGAAAACCGGCGCCAAGCCCGCCGACCAGAACAGCACCTTCAACACGTACTTCCAGCCTTTCGGCCTGATAGCCTGCGGCGTCGCCGCGCTGGTCCTGAACCACATCTACCTTTACGCCAACGACGGCAGCGCCAACGATAAGTGGGAACTGGTGCTGGGTAACCTGTCGAACATCTTCGCCTGGCTCGGCCTGCAAGTGCTCATCGACGCCAGCGACGGGGTCACCCTCATACTCAAAATCGTCCTCGACGGGGTTGCGAACTTTGGCACAGCCATTTGCATGTTTGAGGACATGCTCACGGCCTCAGGGCATTGACCCGGGCCAGCAACATCGCCCCGGGGAGAAGTCCTGCTCTTTCCCGGTTTCCTCGTAGGCGCCAAAACCTTGGGAGCGGCCTCCGGGTCAATGGTCGGCGTAGCCGATCGTGTGCGACGGCCCGCAGGCCGCCATTGACGCGGAGGCCGCGAGCTGGACGATTGTCCGACGAGGAAGACGGCCGCGCGCATTACCGGCGCTGCTCCCGGCGAGAAGTCTTGATCTATGCGCCCCGCGATCGTGGCCCGGCGTGCGACGGCCGGGGCCTCCCAAGGCCGGAGGCCGGCGCTGACGCCGGGCCAGCGGCGCCGCAACGCGCCGCCTTGATCCAAGAACGGCTCAATTCGGCAGAGCACGATAGCAGGTCCGATGGTCGGTGGCCCGCCGCCGGCGAGCACGGCTATGCAGCCTGCGCGGGCGGCGGGGTGTCCGATTTTGGGAGCCAGATGGGAGCGGCGATCCACCGTCAGGTGCGGTGAGATGCGGTCAGACGACTCGAACTCCGCTGCCATGACGCCCCTGACGTGCAGGAATGTTCGCTGACCAGGCGTGTTGTTCGCCTGTACTCTCAGTTCGGGACGAAGAGGCCGCCGGTTCAAATCCGGCCACCCCGACCAGGTTTCGCAGACAGGAGCCCGGTTCCAAGGCACTGGAACCGGGATTCTTAATCGTTTGACTGTCATTTGACCCTCGATCCGGCAACCGCTCCCAGGGATCGGCGCCTATCAGGAAGACGGGGCAAGTGCAGGCAGGATTGAGGGATGACCACCCCAGTCGGCCCGGCCTCGGTTCAGTCAAGCGAACTGCTGGGATTTGCTCCCGACGCACGGGTGGTCATCATAAACAGCGACGACTTCGGGATGTACCACGCGATCAACGCGGCGGTCCTCCAGTCGATCGCGGAAGGGATCTCCAGCTCGTGCAGCCTGATGGTCCCGTGCCCGTGGGCGTTGCACGCCATGCACCTGCTCCGTCAGAACCCGCAGACCCCGTTCGGGATCCACCTCACGCTGTTCTGTGACACAACCCACTACCGGTGGGGACCGCTGACCGCGAAGGAGAAGGTGCCTACTCTGCTCGACCACAGGGGTGAGCTGTTCACACCCGCCCAGGTTCCCGAGCTGCTCGCCCGCGCTCGCCTGGATGAGGTGGAGCTGGAGTTCCGCGCGCAGATCGAAGCCGTGGCTGCCGCCGAGCTGACACCGACCCACCTGGACTGGCACTGCCTGGCTGATGGCGGACGCGACGACATCTTCGACCTGACAGTGGCGTTGGCTGGGGAGTACGGCCTGGCGGTGCGGGTCTGGCTTGACCCTGGACGACGGAAGCTGCGACGGCAGCGCCTGCCGGTCACCGATCACGACTTCCTGGATAGCTTCTGTCTCGACATCGACGGCAAGGCGGCCCGATATGCCGAGCTGCTACACGACCTGCCAGTTGGTCTCAGTGAGTGGGCAGTGCATCCCGGCCTCGGCAACCAGGAGGCACAGGCGATCGATCCAGACGGCTGGCGCGTGCGCCGGACCGATTACGACTTCCTGACATCACCACAGGCCCGGGAATTGCTCCAAGCGGAGGGAATCGTCGTGATCGACTACAAGACAATCCAGCAAGCCTGGCGGTCGAACGCCAAACACGGTAACTAGGTCCCGTGGTACCGCTCAACGATCTTCATTCCAGCGGATGGCAGTACCTTCGCTAGCTGGGTCAGATGCTGCTCGCACAACCTCAGCAGGTAAGGCTCACGGCTGATCTCCACTCGCACCGCCGCTCGCGGGTGACGGCCGGTCCGGCCGTAAATCTCGTCTTGCATGCAGGCATAACATGCAGGATGATCAGCGCTCCAGCCCGGCCATGACACGATCCAATGTTAAACAAGGGCGATACCCGCAGCTCATGAGATGGCTGCCCGGGAGCCGACATGGGAGCCACCCGGGCGCACGACATCCAGGCCGTGCGGCTCGGGTCAAAGTCGATCTCGATACGATTCGGTCCGCTGATAACTCGGTCGATCACATCGCTTGCCGGTTCTCCGACCCGCCTCAGCGCTGGCTAGTGCCTGCTGGCAACCCTCAAATGTCCTTCACCTATTGGCCGGTGAGGCGCGGGGGGTGACCGTGTCTCATCATCTAGTGCCGGTGATGAGCCGTTCGCGGTCGAACATCGCCGACGTGAGCCGCCAGCCGAGTCGGTTGAGGACCAGCAGCACCACGGCGGCGCCGAGGGCGAGGACGAGCGAGGGGCGGATCACGTTGAACGCGATGAGCGACGTCACCACGACCGACGGGAGGTTCGCGAGTATGCCGAGCTGCTGAGCGACGCGGACCTCGCTGGACCGCGTGGAGATCGCGATGCCGACCCAGATCGCCCAGCCGGCCAGCAGCGGAGTGAACACCAGCTGGGCGAGCAGGTCCGAGTCTCGCAGCAGGGCCTGCGCGACGCCGGGCTGTGCGAAGATCTCGACCAGGGCCAGGAAGAAGGCATAGACCGCGTACGAGATCACAACTGACGGGACGAAGGACGCCAGGGCCTTGCCCAGCAAGAACTCCTCGCGGCGTATCGGCGTCCCGAGCACTGGCTCGAGCGTGCCTTGCTGGCGCTCGCCGACTACCGAGTACGCGGCCAGCGTCGCGGGCACGAGGGCGGGGATGGCCAGCAGGTACAGCAGCTCGTTCTCGTGGGCGAGACCGCCGGATGCCGAGGCGCCCAGGTTCAAAACGGCGATGAGGGGCTGGACGAGGAAGATGAGCGGGAGGATCGCCATCCCGGTGACGATGGTGCGGTTGCGCCGGTACTCCCGCAGCTCCTTGCGGAAGATGGCCCGTACGCGCCTTCTGCTGACGCTCATCTGCGGCGCGCCTCCGCATCCTCGTTGACCAGCTCGAGATAGACGTCCTCGAGCGAGTGGCGCGACTCGCCGATCGACAGCACGTCGGCGCCCGCCCGGACGAGGGCGCGAGTGACCGCGGGCGCGGCGAGGGTCGGGTCAGAGACGGTGAGGACGTAGTCGCGGGCGCCGTCCTGGCGCCAGTCGTCGACGGCTGGCAGGCCGGCGAAGACGCGGCCGGGCTCGGGGAGGGGGATGAGAGTCTTGACCGTGAGCGTCTTGGCGAACAGCCGGTCGCGCAGCTCGTCGGGCCGTCCGATCGTGCGCAGGGTCGTGTTCAGGATCGCGACCCGGTCGCACAGCCGCTCGGCCTCCTCGAGGCGATGGGTGGTGAGGAAGATCGTCACGCCGCTGCGGCGGAGCTCGGCGATCAGCTCGTGCACGTCCCGGGTGGCGACCGGGTCCAGGCCGGCGGTTGGCTCGTCGAGGAACAGCACCTGCGGGTCGGGCAGCAGCGCCCGGGCCAGGGCGACCCGCTGGCGCAGGCCCTTGGACAACGAGCCGCAGGCGTCGCGGGCCCGGTCGGCCAGGTTGACCGCCCGGAGCGCGTGGTCAACGCGATCGCCGGGGTCACGCACCTCGTACAGGTCGGCGAAGCACCCGAGGTTCTCGGCCACGCTCAGGCGCAGGTAGAGACCGGGCGACTCGGGCATGATCGAGATCCGGCGACGGATCTCCACTCCGTTATCCGGCGTGAGCGGAATGCCGGCGACCGTCGCCGAGCCCGAGGTCGGCGCGAGGAGCGTGCCGAGCGTCCGCACAGTTGTGGTCTTCCCGGCTCCGTTCGGCCCGAGGAAACCGAACACCTCGCCGTAGCCGATCTCAAAGGAGACGTCGTCGAACGCGACCCGGCCGCCGAAGCGCTTGCCCAGACCAAGCGCGGACAGCGCCGGGGGGCCCCGGTTCGCGTCGGATGCCGCCACCTTCCGCGGAGTCGCGAAACGCTCGCCTCGCACCTGGACCGCAGGCTCGTCTGGCCCGGATACCGCGACCGGCGGCTCGGCCGGGGGCGTGGTGCGGCGCCTCAACTTCCCGATGACCCACCTGATTAGGTAGTACATCACTGGTATCGCAGGGCCGTGCCGAACTGGCTGTCTATGCCGTCAAGCGCGGGACCCCGCCACGGCCGCAGCGCATCGCGGTAGCTCGCGACAGTCCGGTCCAGGTGAATGGCCTCACGAGCCGCGCGAGCGGCGGCAACCATCTCCCCGAACCGCTGGGAGTCAAGCCGCCCGTTGCCGACCTGGAAGACGTAGCCCTGTGCCCGCGTGGAGATGGGCGCGGCGTGGTCGTGCGAGGCGAACAGGCGCCGGAGCGAGGAAATGCTGATCTGCGCCTGGGAACGAGCAGTCGGCGGCAGGTCTTCGCCGTAGATCGCCTCCTGCAGCCGGCCCACGATGACCACACTGCCTGCGCTCAGCAGCAGCGTCGCCAGGACGACCTGCTGGCGGGGGCCGCCCAGTTCAAGCCGCTCCGCGCCCAGCCGGCCGTGCAGATTGGCCAGTTCTGCTTTATCAAAGGGGGTGCCATCCGAACGCACATTGCCACGCTGAACGGCGGGTCCGGCGCGTTGAGTGCCAAGTGAGCCAGACACGAAGCGTGACCTCCCAGAGTGACCCCTCCCGACGCCGGAACGCCGAGTCGGCGCGCTGGAACTACCGAGTGCGAGCGTCATGCTCGGGCTCCATATCAGCCATTCCGGCGCTATTGAGTTGCTCTCAGCCGAGCGAGGAGAGCATTGCTGGTTTCGGTGAATACGGGTAGGTAAGCAGCCCCGTGGGCTGGCTGCGGGTGCTGGGTATTAACGTCTGCGGCCTCAAGATCGTGAGTGAGACGCTTCATGAGGCTGCGGGCCTGGCTGGCGATCAAGTACTCGGACTCTGGGGTGTCAGTCTTTTCGTCAAGCCATTGGCTTATCTCCAGGGCTGCGGGCAATAGGTGGACCCATGACACGAAGGACGGCAGGTGTGCCGGCCCGGTGAGGTCAAGGAACAGTGCCCATCTCTCCCGATGCGCGGTGAAGTGGCGTTCGTTGCCAGCCCAGGCAGCCCTGATAACCCGCGACGTCGTGAGGGAGGTCAGGACGTCGCTGATATTCCTTTTGGCGAATCCTGCTTCGTCGGCGATCCGGGCGGCGTCAAGTGGCCCGTCTGGATAGGTGAGCAGCACTCGCATCGTCTCAGACCTGCCGCCTGGCCCGAATAGGTGGCGGAGCCGGAAGGCCAGGTTAACTGGAAGGGCCGGGTTCGGCTCGTGTGACTTGCCGGTCCTGGCCACAGGGGGGCGCACGAAGCCGTGCTCGGCGAAGACCGGATCCGGCTGCGAGACGAACGCCAGGACATCAGGGCTGAAGGCAGGCTCCCCGACCTGACCTGGGTCGACCTGCTGGCTGGCGGGCAGACTCAGGGGGGCGTCCTGCCTGGTCCACGCGGTAACGGCGGCGACCAGGCCGGCGGGCACCGGAAACCTGCCAGCAAGGTTCCGCAGCCGTTGCACGGACAGCAATTTGTGGTTGAAGGCCATCCAGTCGAGCATCTCATCGAACAGCCGCGGATCGCGGCGGCCGATCCCGATGGTGAAAAGAATGAGTGCCTCAGGATCGACTGCCCACCTGTCGGCTCCCACGACGGTAGCTGAAACGCCGATCTGTGCCCACTGGCGCCAGGCGAAGTCAAGCAATCCCTGGCGGACCTTGCCTCTAAGCTCCGAGATCGGCATCGTCCACCCCCAGAACATGGAGAGCATCCTCCAGGACCGATCTGTATCCAGGTACCCGAGTATAACCTCAGATCGAGATGTTGAACATCTTTATGCAAGGTGTTCAACAGCTCGATACGGGGTGTTGAAGATCTCGGCTAGGAGAATGCACCAAGCGTCACCTTGGTACGCGCTCATACCGCGGCGCTGTCGCCCGGTCCCTCGGCTGCGGGTCAGCTTGAAATGCGGGCTTCGATGCCGTCGAGGAGGAAGTCGAGGCCGGTCCGGAAGGTTTGGCTGGCGTCTAGGTGGGCGCCATCGCGTACGACCGCGGCCAGCGCGGGAAATCGGCCAGTGGCGAAGGTCCGCACCAGATAAGGCCCGAGGGCGGCCTGCCACTGCTCCTTGTCCATTCCGGTGGCCCGCTCGGCGCGCCGCTCGGTGATCTCCCGGCGCACCGCGCCGATCACGTAGGCATTGACCGCGTCGATCACCGGCATGACGGTGTCCACGTCGATGCCGCCGAGTGCGGCCACCACAGCCTCGCCCCTGGCCAGGGCGTGCGGCCCGAGCTGCGGCCGCCCACCGATCAAGTCGGCGAACCATTCGTGCTGGTGAGCGGCCTGCCGGGTGGCTTCGGCCAGGGAGCGCAGCACCTCTCGCCAACCATCTCCGGCCGCCCGGATGTCGGCGTAGACCGCATCGACCATCAGGTCGAACAACTCGTCCTTGCTGGCCATGTAGCCGTACAGCCGCATCGGCCCAACGTCCAGTGCGGCGGCGACCTTGCGCAGCGACACCGCTTCCAGGCCGTCCGCGTCGGCCAGCCGGATCGCCGCTCGCACGATCCGCTCGCGGCTCAGTGGGGCCAGCACCGGTCGATTCGGCGGCTCCGGCCTCTCCCACACCAACATGCTGCCGACAATACACCGGCTAACGTAATACGCTGTATTGACTGATACGATGAATCGGGGCAACATGACCATCGCTATCGTTGGAGCCGGCCTCGGCGGCCTGGCTCTCGCCCGTGTGCTGCACGTGAACGGCATCGACGCCATCGTGTACGAACGTGAACCGTCGCGCGCCGCGCGCGGTCAGGGCGGCATGCTCGACCTGCACTCCGGGACCGGGCAGCAGGCGCTGCGCGAGGCCGGCCTGATCGACCAGTTCCACGCGATTGCCCGCCGTGAAGGCCAGGACCTGCGTCTTCTCGAGCCGGACGGCACCCTGCTGCTCCAGGAGGACACGCCCGACGACGCCCCACTCGAGCGACCTGAGGTCGACCGTGCCGATCTGCGCAACCTGCTGCTGGACTCTCTCCCCGAACACACGGTGCGCTGGGGGCACGCGTTCGATCACGCCGGCAACGGCCTGCTACATTTCGGCGACGGTAGCAGTGCGACGTATGACCTGCTGGTCGGCGCCGACGGCGCGGACTCCCGGGTCCGCACGCTGCTCACCGACGCCCGCCCAGCGCACACCGGCCAAAACGTCGTCGAGCTCGGCATTCCCGACATCGACCGCACCCGCCCCGACCTCGCGGCCGTGGTGGGGCGCGGCAGCTACTGGGTGCTCGGCAACCGGCAATCCCTGTCGGCGCAGCGCAACGGCGACGGCCGCGTACGCATCTACCTCAGCTTCTACACCGCCGCGGACTGGTTCGCCACCAGCGGGATCCCGTTCGACGACCCAGCCGCCGCCCGGGTGCGACTGATCGACCTGTTCACCGGCTGGGACTCTCGGTTCACCGCACTGATCGCAGCCTGCGACGACACGATCCTGCCACGGTCGATCACCACTCTCCCGGTCGGCCTGACCTGGCCGTCGACGCCAGGCATCACGCTGATCGGCGATGCCGCGCACCTGATGCCGCCGGTGGGACAGGGCGCCAACATGGCGCTGCTCGACGGTGCCCTGCTCGGCCTCGCACTGGCCGCGCACCCGGACGACTTTCCCGCCGCCGTCAAAGAATACGAACGCGAGATGTTCGAACGCACCAGCGCTGCCGGCCGGATGTCCGCGCACATCCAGGAAATCCTGACGTCGCCGGACGCCAGTCAGAAAATGCTGGGCTTCTTCCAACCTGGCTGAATGGACTCCCCCACCTTCGGCTAGCGTGCCACGCGGTAGCGGAGGTAGACGACTCCCGAGCTGAAGGTGCGGGTCTCGACGAGTTCGAGATCCACCCGGCGCTCGCGCTGGGGAAAGAACGGAATGCCACCGCCAACCAGCACCGGGTAGACCCTGGCCCGGTACTCGTCGATCAGACCCAGCGCGGCCGCCTCGGCCGCGAGAGCCGCGCCGCCGATCGCGATGTCGCCGTCGGCCGACTCGGCTCGCAACCGCTCGATCTCCTCCGCCAGGCCGCCGGAGACCAGGCGGGCATGGCCCTGCACCGCCGACAGCGTGGTCGAGAACACCACCTTGGGGAGCGGCTTCCAGATCGCGGCCCACTCGAGCATTGAGTCGTCGAGCGATGGATCCTGGTCCGCAGTCTCCCAGTACAGCATCGTCTCGTACAGCCTTCGTCCCAACAGGTGCACGCCGACCTGGAGTATCTCGTCGGTGACGAAGCGAAAGACCTCCTCGTCAGGCGCCCCCCAGCCGAAGTCGCCGTCCGGCCCGACGATGTAGCCGTCAAGTGAGACGCCCATCGAATAGGTCACGCTGCGCATCGCAAGTCCTCCTCGGTAACGGGTTCGACAGTAGGACGCCGGACGCCGCATGACTCATCGCGGCGCGCGGGACAGGGCAAACGTTGCCAGTTACGGCACGAGCGTGCTGGCGCCACTAGGGCCTGGCCACCACGGACATGCGCCGAATCTCCAATCCGGTCATGCTGCGCCCTAATGCTGGCTGACCAGCACGAGCACGAGCACGACGACCATCGCGCCGAGAACCACGCCCATGATGATCACCCCGGCGTTGGTCAGGCCAGCCAGGTGCAGCCGCTCTGCTCGCGCTTCGGCGCGCCTTTCCTGTTCGCGCTCGGCCTTGCTCGGCTTCGGCGCGGGCCCCGGCGGCGGTGGAAGGCGCGGCCCGCGCCCGAGACGGCCGCTGAACGGCCGCCACTTCGGCCCGCCCCTTGACCAGTTCCATGACAAGTTATCCGGGCTATACGGGTCGTTCGGGTCATCCATCGGCACCTCGCGGGTGTACGCCTGCCTGGCTCCGAGTATGCGGCAGTCGAAAAACGCACCGGCCGGGTAGGGCCTGGGCGGAGTTAGCGCTCCGGGTGCCCGCCGCTGGTGACAGGGCCTTCTAAAAGTGATATCATTTTGATAGGTGTTCGGGTGGCCGACACCATAGCCGAAGGGAGGCATCCCGATGAACGCACCCAATGACAACACCGCTCCCAAGGGCCTGCGCGGGTGGTGGGCATCTCCCCCGCGATCCGGCATGCAACGCATCATCTGGCCATGGGAGTACCGCCACCTCCGGGGCTTCGCGCGCGTGCGCATCGCCGCCGGTATCGTCCTGGTCGGCCTGGGCGCCGTAACCCTCGTGGGGGGTTCCTTCACAACGGTGGCTATCGGGTGGACAGCGTTCTGGCTGGTGCTGGCGGCGCTGCAGTTCTTGGTCGCCTTCTGGGAGCTGGCTATCGCCCGCTCCGCACCGCCCCGAACCTGAGCTTGCTCTGCTCGCACTGGTCCGGCCGGTGCCGGCCGAGCTGACCACTGTGGCCTGGGGTACGGACACTCTTGCGTACCCCGCTGAGAGAGGGAAACCATTATGAGCATGGCGTCGGGCTTCGACCGTAAGCATCCGCGTAGCGTGATACTCATCCGCGTGCTGGTCACGGCCTGGCTGTTAGCCCTGACCGGCATCCTGCTGGCCGACGGCTACTGGGGCTGGGCGCTGCTGACGCTCGCGGGCGCGGTGGCCAACATCGTGTGGGCCTATCGCGTCTGGCGGGCGACACTGCATTAGGCCCGGCACGCACGCGCGTATCTGACGGGGTCAGCGTTAGACCCGGCACGCGCGTACCTGACGGGCTCAGCTGCACCCGGTCAGGGATCGTATTACGCAGTCCGCTCCGGTCAAGCAGCAGCTCACCGCATGATCCGTTGACCCGGCCGCGACGTGCGCCACTACGTCCACCGTGACGGACGCACGACCGACGGCACCGCTCACCCCACCTGGTGGCACCCCGCCACACCCAGCCCGGACGCCGGTACCCACCCCAGCGGAGTCTGAGGAACGACCAGCCAGGTACCGGACCAGGCAGCCGGACGGCGGAAACGATAATGGTGCGGATCAGGTCAGCCGAGGGTGAGGAGCGCGTGGACGATGACCGGCGGTCAGATTTTCACCTCCCGGCTGAAAGGCCGTCCACTGCTGGACAGCGCGGGCCTGACCATCGGCCGGATCCGCGACGTCGTGATCCTGCCCGCCGCCGGGAATGACCCGCCGCGCGCGCTGGGGTTGGTGGTGGCGTTGCAGCGGCGCCGCATCTTCGTCAATCTCGGCCAGATCGCGGAGATCTCCGTCGACGGCGCCCATCTCCCCGGCGGCGCCGTCGACCTGGAGCGTTTCACCCGGCGCACCGGAGAGATCCTGGCTTCCGAGCTGTATGGCCAGCACGTCAAGGACGGGACCATCGTCGATGTCGCCATAATCCCCGACGACCAGCGGCGGGTTGGCTGGGAGGTCTCCGCGCTGGCGGTCTCCTACGGCCGGAGCCTGTTGCACCGCGGCCCGACCATCGTGCCCTGGCACCAGCATCCGGAGCTATTCCAGGCGGACCCGCTGGCCGAGCAGCTCGCAGGCCTGCGCGAGTTGAGGCCGTCTGACCTCGCCACCGCTGTCGAGGGCATGCCGCCCGGGCGGCGCAGCCAGGTCGCGGCAGCCCTCGACAACGACGAACTGGCTGACCTGCTGGAGGAGATGCCCGAACAAGACCAGGTCCGGCTACTGGCGAGCCTCGGACTTGACCGCGGCGCCGACGTGGTGGAAAAAATGCAGCCTGACGACGCCGCGGACCTGCTCGCGGAAATGTCGGCCGAGCAGCGCGAACGGCTGCTGACGGCAATAGAGTCCGTCCAGGCTGCGGACCTGCGGCGACTGCTAAGTTACGGCGCGACGACGGCGGGCGGTCTGATGACCTCCCGGCCCGCCATTGTCGCACCGGAGACGCCGGTCGCTGAGGTACTGGCCCGCATCAGGGAACCGGACATGCCGGTAACCGCGGCCGCGCAAGTGTACGTGTGCGAACCGCCTTTGGTGACACCGACTGGCCGCTACCTCGGCAGCGTGGGGTTCCAGCGGCTGCTGCGCCGGCCGCCCTCCGAACTGGTTGGCCAGTGCGTAGACAAGGCGAGCGTCTTCGTCCGGCCTGATCTGCCCAAGCCCGAGCTAGCGGCCAGGCTCGCCGCCTACAACCTGATTAGCGTGGCGGTATGTGACCTGGACGGCCGCCTGCTCGGCGCGGTTACTGTGGACGACGTACTTGACCACCTGCTGCCTCCGGGCTGGCGGAGGACGGGAGGCTAACGTGGTACGGGTTTCGCTTCGCCGTCTCAGCGATCGGGCCGATCTGTCCGTTCCGCACGGCTCCCCGCAGATGGGTGCCCGATACGACGCCGACGCGTTCGGGCGGTTCGCGGAGGGGATGGCGCGCTTCCTCGGCACCGGGCGATTCATAGTCGGCCAGACCCTGTTCGTCATCGGATGGATCATTCTCAACACCATCGGCTTGATCAAGCACTGGGATCCGTACCCGTTCATCCTGCTCAACCTGGCCTTCTCGACCCAGGCGGCCTATGCCGCGCCGCTGATCCTGCTCGCGCAGAACCGGCAGGACGACCGGGACCGGGCCAACATCGACCGCGACCGGGATGTGGCGGCACGGACTCAAGCCGATACGGAGTTCCTCGCCCGCGAACTCGCGGCAGTCCGCCTCGCGCTGGCCGACGTGGTAACGACGCAGGACCTCGAGGACTCGATGTCCCAGCTGGCCACGCTGATCGCAGTCCAGCCGCTCCCGAACGGGCCCGGCCCGCGCACGCCGCCCGACAGATAGTTACCGCCACCGAGGGCCGGGCGCGGTGGAGTCGGGAGGAGTGCCCGGGGATCGCCGTGCCGGGCATCCCCGCAAGGCGGTTGGTGTCACGGGGCGCGCGTGCAGGCCCAGCGTCGCGCCGTCGGCGCCAGCCTGAACTCGGCCATCCACATGGTGATCTGCTGGGTCATCGCCCCCGCCATCATCGCCGCGGCCATCGCCCTGCCTGCCGGGCTGGCCATCCAGGGACCGGCGCACGGCCCCAAGGTATCGACGGCATTGCAGGGCCGGGAGAGACTGAACCCAGGCGACGGTTCGGGAGGGGCCGCATCAGCCGGGAACGAACGGCCAGGCTGCAGCCGGGGAGGAAGTAATGGCCGACTCTGAAAGGCCTAAGGACACACAAGCGTCGAATGGGACCCTGAGTCCGGCGGAGATAGCTGCAATAAAGGAATCCAAGGCTACGCAGCGTGCCACAAAGGTCGCAATATTTTCGGCATTGATCGCGTTTATATCAGCGGTCGGATCGATTGTTCTCAGCCTGTACTCAGCGCACCTTGTCGGGCAGCAGAATAGCAATACTCAGCAACAGGAACTGGTGTCCCTTGTAACTGACATTGAACAAGGACAGCGAGCAGCCAATGAGCCGGATGGCTCTTCCGTTGCGTTAGTAGTACTGGGGGAGGCAGAAGAAGCAAATAATATCATAGCGCATCTCCATTCCAACGTTTCGTCCGTTGAGAAATACATAGTTGGCCTGGCGCTCGAGGACGGCGACGACTACGAGCCAGCACTGACTCTGCTTACGAACGCCGCGAAGGAGAAGTCGGACCCGCGCACCACGGCCGACTCCTGGCGCGCCGCGGCCGCCGTGCTTTATCGGCTCAACATGAATTCACAGGCGGAAAATGATATAAATACAGCCAGGGAATCTTACATCGGAGTGCCCGGGGTCAGCGAAGAGAACGATGTCGCATTTACAGATTTTTTCGACATTCCGTTTCAGGTTTCCGTCGGCCATTGCTCATTCGCTGAAAACGGAGAGTGGGATATGGCCGCCCAGCTTATTGAAAATTACCACCAAAGGTACCACCGCTCGCTCGTGAGTGGCAGCAATGCCATCGCGGATGCGACGACCGCCAGTAAAGCTCTTCTTAGTACCTGTAAAGTGCCTCCTGGCAAGCTTAAAGCGAAGAACATCCTCGGGCTGATCCCGCCATAACCCAGGCCAGGAGGCCCTTGGAGCATTAGTCCAGCAGGTAAAGCTCGGCCGACGGCGTGGCGACGGAGCGTCGCTGCCCGGCCAGCGGTGCTTTATGGGCGCTCGGCGTGACGCTGGCCGGGATGCGGGAACAGGCAGTCCAGCTGGTAGTCGATGACGTCCTGGGCCTGCCCGGGCGAGGACTGGCCGCCCACGACGCTCTGGCCTAGGCCCGCGGACAGGGCAAGCAGGCTGACGGCTTCCAGGTCCGGGTCCAGGTGGGCGGGCGTGCCACCGGCGGCCTGGGCCGCTCGCAGTTGCGCGGCGACCACGTCGATCACCGCGCTCGAGTTTCTGACCAAGGGGGCGATCGCCAGCGCCGGCTCGGTCAGCGAGAGCGCGAAATATGCCGTGTACAGGATGGTGAAGGTGCGCCGCTCGTCGTCGGCGGGCAGCGCCTCGGTCAAGATGGCGGCGATGACGTCGCGCGGGTTAACCGGGCTCGCCGTCTCCTTGAGCTGGTTGATCCGGGCCAGGGCCCGCTCGGCGAACTGGGCGGCCAGGTGCTGCATGGCGGCCAGCAGGAGCTCTTCCTTGGTGCCGAAGTAGTACTGGACCAGCCGCAGGGACACGCCGGCCTCGGCCGCGACCTCGCGCATCCCGGTAGCGTGCAGCCCGCGCGTGGCGGCTGTCCGCAGCAGCGCGTCCGCGATCTGCCGCCGCCGTTCCTCGTGATCGACCCGCTTCGGCACCCGCCCACCGTATCCGTCGGTGCCCGGCCGGGCTCGTTGGTGATACTATCGTATCACAAAGAGACCAGGCCCAGCCGCGAGGAGACGGGACATGCTGGCACCCAAGGCCGAAGTGGGATCGTGGGTAAGCGAAGCGGCACGGGAGAAGTTCATGGCGGCGTACGAGCGGGTGTTTGCGCTCTGGCCGCAGCCCGTCGAGGAGTTCGATATCGAGACGGCGACCGCGACCACACGGGTGCACGCCTACCGGCCGCATCCCGGCGGGGCGCCGGTCGTGCTGCTCACCGGGGCCGGGTTCAACGCCTCGGGCTGGTACCCGCACGTCGCCGCGCTCGCCAAGCACCACCCGGTATACGGGATCGACATGCCCGGCGACCCCAACCCCAGCATCCTGCGCGCACCGCTCACTCCTCCGGCGTCCTGCGCGGCGTGGCTTGACGAGCTGCTCGGCCAGCTCAGCGACCGCCCGGCGCACCTGGTCGGCTTGTCCTACGGCGGCTGGGTCGCCATGAACCAGGCGATCCGCGCGCCCGGGCGGGTCGCCTCCATCACGCTGCTGGACCCGGCCGGGCTCACCAGGCTCGACGCCCGCTTCTGGTGGTGGTTCTCGATCAGCGGCCTGGCCACCCTGACCCCGATGCCGCTGCGCCGACACCTCGCCCGGTGGCTGGACAGCCCGGTCATGCTGGACCGGGAGCTGATGAAGGTGCTGTGGGCAGGCAGCCGCGGCTACCGGATGGAGCCGAAGTTCCCCGGCATCCTCGCCGACGACGAACTCCGCGCGATCGACTTGCCGGTCCTGCTGATCACCGGCGCGCGCAGCGCGATGCTCACCCCGGCAGAGGCCCGCGCCCGGGGCAGCCTCATGCCGCGCGCGGAGGTCGCCATCGTGCCCGGCAGCCACGGCGGCTTCAACCGGATCAACGAGCTGAACGGCCGGATCGCCGCCTTCATCGAGGCGCACGCCACCGACAAGCAGGCGGCTCCATCGGCACAGCCACCGACAACTAACTAACCGTTAAGACCGACATCGTCACCGAATCCCTACACCCACCGCTGGCCCGGACCCGGACCGGGGCCAGCACTGCGAGAATCACCCTGATAGCGGCTCCCGCCCGGCTGGCCTGCTCCGCGATCGTTGACGGGCTGGTCCTGGGCGCACGGCCCGCGGGACACTGCGCGTCATCGGAGGCTGATCTCATGACCGAGATCGAGGCGACCCAGGGCTCAGTCAGCGAAACGGTCGTGGTCTGGGTTACCGAAGGGACCTGGCGGGGCTGCGTCGATGCCACCCGCCAGGCGATCCCGGCCGGTGCCCGCGCGGTCCTGATCCACGTCACCCCCGAGGAAATCTCGGCCGCGGCGCACGCCGCCTACGCGGGCCTGCTGGGGCGGGGGCACCCGGAGCGCGATCCGGGCCCGCGCGTCGCCGCGTTCGCGGCCGTATCGGCGGCGGAGTTGCTCGACGCCGCCGCCGACCGCCTGGCCCGGCCGTGCGAGCGCATTGAGCGGCGGGGGCGCGTCGAGCGGGAGGTTGTAGCCGCAGCCGCCGGAGCCGACCTGCTAATCGTGGCCCGGGACGGCGACCGCTCCCGGCTGGGGCCAAAGAGCCTCGGCCCGGCGGCCCGGTTCGTCGTCGACCATGCTCCGTGCCCGGTCCTGCTGGTGTGGCCGGAAGACCCGCCCGGGCTTGAGACCATCCCGCATCCGCCGCCCCGACACCGGCCACACCACGGCTGAGCGCCGTGGTGAGAGACCGGCGGCAGCGCGACGGGTAATGGCCCCCGCGCTGCCGCGACGGCCGGTGACTCGGCGGCCGGTAACTCGGCGGCCCCAGCGAGCCAGGCATTCCGCGTGACCGACGATAGCGACCTGACGTGACGCGCGGAGCTACCAGCCGGGCGGCTGTGGCGGCCACGGCGGGAGCGGAGGTGGCGGCGGCGGGGGCGGCGGTGCCGGGTGCAGGCGAGGGCCGGAGAAAAACACTGCCTGGTCCTGCTCCACCGCGGCCGGTCCGCCCGCGAGGCCCGCCGCTTCCCGGGCCAGTTCCGCTGCTTCCTGTGCGAGGTCGGCTCGCTCTGCGGCCTCCTCAGCGGCCTCTTCGGCCTGGCCCGCTCGGTCCAGCGCCTGGTCGGCAGCCTGCTGTAGCCGGTCGGCCTGGTCCCGCGCCCGCCGCTGATCTGCCGGATCGGCCCAATCCTCCGCCTGGTCGGCAGCCTCGTGCGCCAGTTCGGCTCGTTCCTGCGCCTCCCCGGCAGCCTCTTCTGCCTGATCGGCTCGCCGCCGCTCGCGATCGGCGATCTCTTGCATCCGGTCAGCCCGGTCTTGCGCCTCGAAGGCAGCGCGCTGGGCCTGCGCCTGCACCGCGGTGAGGCCCGCCGCTTCGGCCTCCCAGGCGTACCGCTCCTCTGCAGACATCTCGGCGAAGCCCGGATCCCCGGTAGTCGTCGGCCGGGCGCTGACGGCCTTCCTGGCCACGCTGTACGGCTCGCCGGTCGCCGCCATGCGCTGGCGGGCGGCAGACTTCTTGGCCTTGTTCTGAGTCATGATCATTTCCTCCCGGCGAGTCCGCCCGCGTCTGCCCGCCTAGGCCTATGACCTGACCGAAAAATGCACGCGAGTCGTGGACCCTTGTCCTCGTCGCCACCGCGGCGCGGGCCGGTGAGTAGCTCGGAAGCGGGCAGGCTGTGCGCTGCCTCTACCGGGGGAGCATAACCCGCGACCCGAGCGCGGCGGAAGCGCATTTCCCGGGCTCTCCTCGGTCAGACCGGACGGGCAGCGGGCCAGCGCCCAGTACTCCGGTGTCCGTTATACCGGTTGACGAAATATCGGCTCCCGGAATAGTCTGCCGCCATGATCGAGTCAACAGATCTCCCCGGCGCGCTGCGGCGGGGCGGACAGCTGCCCGCCCGCGTGAATCGCTGGATCCGGCTGGCCCTATGCTCGGCGCTGCTCGCCGTGACCGTCGTGCTTGTGCTCCTGCTGCTCGTCGTGATTCCATCCGCCGGAGCGGCTGGCGGCTGCGGTGGCGGCTGACCCCGTGCCCAGTCGATCGGATGCCCGGCTGGCCAGGAGTCTCGCGGCCAACCCGCTGACCGGTGCTCTGAGTGCTGCCCCAGCCCCCAGCAGCAGCGGATCCCGGGCCTGGCTCTGGGGCACCGTGACCCTCACGGCGGGCGCCTTCGCGGCGGCGATCGCTGCCGCGCCGCCGGCCTCCGCGCCTCCGGTCCGCGCGCTGGCCTGGTTGCTCTTCCTCGGTTCCTCGGTTCACATCGCCGCGACGGCCTGGCTCTACACACTTCCCGAGGTCCGCGCCTACGCGAGTGAGCAGCCGCTTCGCTATGCCTGGATTCCGCTCGGCCTCGTCCTGGCCGGGGCGGCCACCGCCGCGCTGCTCTCCCCGGCGGTCATGGCCTGGCTTCTGCTGGCCTACTTCGCTTGGCAGTTCTTTCACTTTCAGAAGCAGAACCTGGGGATGGCTGCACTCGCCGCCTCATCTCAGCGGGTGGCCCCGTTGCGCCCGGCGGAGCGCCGCGCCCTGCTCGGGGCAGGAGGATCCGGCATCGTCGGGCTGCTGGCCCATCCCGGCCTGCTCCAGCTCGGGGTGCATCCAGGGACGGGAGCGCTGCCCACCGTGGCCGCGGCGATGTTCGCGGTCAGCGTCGGATTCGGGCTGGTGGCGCTGGGCCGCCGGCTGGCCGCCGATCGACCGCCAGGGTTCTGCGCCATGTACCTGATGGCGCTGCTGTTCTCGCTGCCCGTCTTCGTCTTCCGGTCGCCCTACGCGGCGGTGGGCGGCATGACCATCGCTCATGGTTTCCAGTACCTGCTGCTGGTCGGGCTGGTGGCGGCCGGAAATCGCCGGGGGACATCGCGATTCCTCAGCGTGGCCCTCTTCTGCAACATTGCCCTCGTGGGGGGAGCACTCCTGAGCGGCGCGTCACATCTGCACGCGTTCTCGCCACTGCTGCGGCTGGCCTTCGGCGCCTACCTCGGGATCGTGATGGCCCATTTCGTGATTGACGCCGGATTCTGGCGGATGCGTGACCCGTTCCCGCGAATGTTCATGACCAGTCGCGTTCCCTACCTCATCCCATCCCGCCCAGGGCTTCCGGCAGCCGATGGATCGCCGGGCGATATAGGATGACCTTCGTGGCGAAGGAGACACCGCGCGGTGACCAGCGGGGCCCGGCCGAGCCGCTCGGAACGTTCGGCCGCTACGCGGGTCCTGCGACCTTGATTCTCGCCAGCCTGGCCGACGGGTCGAAGCACGGCTACGCCTTGACCAAGGACATCGAGGCGTTCGCGGGCGTGCGGCTCGCGCCGGGAACGCTGTATGAAGCGCTCAGCCGACTCGAAGGCCAAGGACTCATCCAGGCGATGGAGAGCCACGACCGGCGACGGCCCTACCGGCTGACCGCCATGGGTGCAGCCACGCTCCGAGCCCATCTCGATGCCCAGCGCCACGTGGCCGACCTGGGGCTACGCCGGCTGGCGCGCAGCTCGCGCAGCTGGGGCCCAGCATGAGCGAAGGGTCTCCGGCCGCGGCACGGCGCGCATCTCGGCTGCTCCGCTGGTACCCCAGGGACTGGCGGGCACGGTACGGCGAGGAGTTCGCAGAACTGCTGATCGCCGACATCGGCGAGCGACCGGCGTCCTGGCGGCGCCACGCCGACGTGGCCATTAGCGGCATAGTCGCGCGGCTCATCCCGACCGGCCTGACCGGCCACGCCATCGATCCCGCGGACCAGGTCCGGGCCAGCCTGGCATCGCTCGGATGCCTCCTCGGCGTGTTCCTTTCCGTGGGCATGGCCATGTGGTCGCAGCTGGCCATCGGCTGGCAGTGGTCGGAGCCGGACGCCACTGCGACGTTCGCGGCGATGGTTCTGATGTCAGGCACCATGCTGGTCTTCGGCGCTCTGGCCGTGCTCGCCGCCGTCCCCGTCGCATGGCGCGTCGCCACGCGGGTCGCTCACCGGCAATCCCATGGCCTGGCCCTTCCCTCGCTGCTTTTCTTCGCCGGGGCCGCATTCTTGGTGATCGGCAGTCGTCACTTCTCAAACGGCTGGCCGGGCACCGGTGGCCACCCCTGGGCGCACCAGGGGCTGGTGCCCGGCGGGGTGGCGGCCTTCGCGTGGGCGTCGACGCTCTCAGTGTCGTCGTACTGGGCTCATCCGGGCGCGCTCGCCTCGTTCCCGGCCACCGAACTGGCCTGGATGGCCGCCAGTCCCGTCGCCATAATCCTCCTGCTGATCGGGGCGGCCCGGACGATCCGCAGAACTGACCTGTCACCGCGCACGTTGCGCTACGAGGCTGTTCTGGCTCGCATCGCCGCCGTTGGCATGCTCGCTTTTCTCGTCGGCGCGTGTGCCTGGGTGGTGAACCGTGGTTTCGGCCCGAGAAACCTGTTCCATGCCGGAGCCATCGATATGGCCGGGCTCATCGTGATGGCTGCGGCCCTGGTCGTTTCGTACCGAGCCAGCCAGCGAGCCTGCCACGGCAGCCTCGGCCTCCCGGACCGCTGATCAGGCCGCGCCGGGGGCCGGCTAGCGCCCGGACGGCCCGCGCGGGCGAACCGGCCCAATCCGGCCCAGGCACCGGCCCCGAATAGGGCAGCGGGCGCGCCAGCCGGGGTGGCCCCGCCGTCCGCCGGGTCCGCAGCCTGACGCGGGCGCCGTTAAACTCTGCCGAGTCGGCGGTGATCAACTTGCCGGGGGGACGACAAGTGCGTAACGCTGATCAGGCGCGGGGAGCCGCCGGGTACGTCACGGGGCGCGGTTCGCCCAGGCGGCGGTGGGCCGGCCTGGTCTTCATCAGCCTGGGCGTCGCGATGATCATCGTGGACGCCACCATCGTCAACGTGGCGATCCCGCAGATCATCAAGGATCTGCACATCACCGCCACGGACGCCCAGTGGATACAGGACACCTACACGCTGGTCTTCGCCGCGCTGCTGCTGGTGGCCGGGCGGCTGGCCGACCGGGTAGGGCGCAGGCGGATGTTCCTGACCGGAATCGTGATCTTCATGGCCGCCAGCACCTCGGCGGCACTGGCCGGCTCGGGAACCGCGCTGATCGCCAGCCGGATCGTCCAGGGGGTCGGCGGGGCGATGATCTTGCCGACCTCGCTGTCGCTGGTTAACGCGGGCTTCCGGGGCAAGGAACGCGGCATCGCCTTCGCGGTCTGGGGATCAACCATCGGCGGCACGGCGGCGCTCGGACCGCTGCTGGGCGGCTGGCTGACGACATCGTTCTCCTGGCGCTGGGCTTTCGGGATCAATATCCCGCTCGGCGCGGTGGTGATCGTCGGCCTGCTCATGCTCGTCCCTGAGTCGCGCGGCGACCGGACCGAGCGGGGCAATGACCTGATTGGCGCCCTGCTGACCGTGATCGGCCTGACCGGCGTCGTCTTCGCCCTGATCGAAGGACGGACCGACGGCTGGTGGACCAGGATCGCGCCGGTGCGCCTGCTGGGAATGACCATGACGTCGTCGCTTTCGCCGGTCCCCGTGGCCGCGCTGATCGGCGTGGCGAGCCTGGTGATCTTCGTCTGCTACGAACGCCGTCGTAACCGGCAGGGAAAGGCGGTGCTGCTGGATCTCAGGCTGTTCGCCATCCCGTCCTTCCGCAACGGCAATATTGCCGTCGCCATCGTGAGCCTGGGCGAATTCGGAATCCTCTTCGCCCTGCCCCTGTGGCTGGAGAACGTGATCGGGCTGAGCGCGTTCGAAACCGGATTGATCTTGCTGCCGCTGGCCGTCGGCAGCTTCGCGGCCAGCGGTCTCGGTGCCGCGCTGGCCGCGCGCCGCGGGCCGCTGCTCGTCGTGCGAATCGGCATCCTCCTCGAACTGCTCGGCGTGCTCAGCATTGGCCTGGTCGTGACGCCCAGCACCGCCGCGTGGGAACTGGTCGTGCCGCTGTTCGGCTACGGCATGGGGGTCGGCTTGGCCACGGCCCAGCTGACCGGCGTCGTACTGGCGGACGTGCCGGTCGAGCTCAGCGGCCAAGGCTCAGGCACGCAGAGCACGGCCCGTCAGATCGGATCAGCTCTCGGCATCGCCATTCTTGGCACGATCCTGTTCACCACGCTCGCCGCCCGCCTGCACGGCGAGCTCCGCAGTATCGGCGTCCCGCCCCAGGCCAATAGCGCGATAGTCACCGCCGTGCAGGACAGCGGCGGGGCGACCATCCCCGCGCTGAACGCCAGGCCGCGGACCGCGGCCGCCGGGCACGCCGCGGAGAGCGCGTTCTCCACTGCCACCCGATGGTCCGCCTTCAGCGCGGCCGGCTTTTCCTCCTGCTCGGTCTCGCCGCGAGCATGTCACTAGGACCGAGCCGCCGCCCGGGAGACGACGCCGCTGACCGCCCTGGCAACGGTGACTACGCCCCGGCTGACGAACGCGCTGCCCGCGATTAGCGCACCGGGACCCGCGGCGCCGGCGATATGTCGGGGATGACATTCCGGACCGGGCCGAGCGGCGCTCCCGGGCTCGCGCCGCGGCGCGTCGTGGTGGCCGGGGACTGGCACGGCAACCGGTACTGGGCCATCAACGTCATCAGGCGGGTGCCGCAGCTGCTCTCCTGGGAGCAGCCGCGCGTGATCCTGCATCTGGGTGACTTCGGGATCTGGCCGGACCAGGAGGGCAGGCGGTACCTCGGCGCGGTCAGCACGGTCCTGGCGGAGGTGCATGCCGAACTCTGGTTCGTCGACGGCAACCACGAAGATTTCCGGCAGCTGGCCGGGCTGGCTGGCGACACGACCCAGGACGGCCGGGTCAGAGTGCAGCCGGGCATCTTTCACCTGCCCCGGGGCTACCGCTGGCAGTGGCACGGCCGTAGCTGGCTCGCCTGCGGCGGCGGGGTCAGCATCGACAGGGCGCTGCGCACCGAGGGACGGGACTGGTGGCCGCAGGAGGAGCTCACCGACGCTCAGGAAGCGGCCATCATCGCCGGCGGCCACGCGGATGTGCTGATGTCGCACGACTGCCCGTCCGGGGTCGATCACGACTTCCCTGGCGCGCCGCCGGCGTGGGCGCCCGACCTGGCCCGCGCGCAGGCCCACCGGCAGCGCCTGCAGCGCGTCGTGACGGCGGTCCGGCCCGGCCATCTCCTGCACGGTCACCTGCACCGCGGTTATCAGCGCAGCTGCGACTTCGGCTACGGACCGGTCCAGGTCACCGGGCTGGCCGCGGACGGCACGGCGCGCAACTTCGCCGTCCTGGACACCGCGGCCATGGCCTGGCAGCTGCGCCGCCGGGTGCTGCGCGCCGTCAGCACCAGCCGGTAGCCCGGGCTCAGGCCGGCCGCGCCGGGCGCCGTTGGTTATATGGTCCCATGCAACTCGACCTTCCGATCTGCGCGACGTGCGGCGTCCAGTACCCGGGACCGCGGCCGGACTGCCCGATCTGCCTCGACGAGCGCCAGTACGTGGGCTGGGACGGCCAGCAGTGGACAACGCTCGCCGGGCTGCAGGCGGCCGGGCACCGCGGCCGGCTGGCCGACGAGGGCCCCGGCGTCATCGGCATCGGGGCTGACCCGCCGACCGCGATCGGCCAGCGGGCCCTGCTCATCCGCGCACCAGGCGGCAACGTGCTCTGGGACATGATCACCTACATCGACGACGACCTGATCGCCACCGTCAGGGAGCTGGGCGGCATCAGCGCGGTCGCAGTCAGTCATCCGCATTTTTACGGCTCGATGATCGAATGGGCGCACGCCTTTGACGCACCCGTCTATATCCACCGCAAGGACCGGGACTGGGTGGCCAGGCCCGACGACGCGGTCGCCTTCTGGGACGGTGACACCCGCGAGATCGGCGATGGGCTGACGCTGATCAACGCCGGGGTGCATTTCGAGGGTGGTCAGGTACTGCACTGGTCCGGCCCGCAGCACGGTGCCGGGGCGCTGTTCTCCGGCGACATCTTCACGGTGGTCCAGGACCGCCGCTGGGTCAGCTTCATGTACAGCTACCCCAACCTGATCCCGGAGCGCCCGGGGTCCATCCGCCGCGCGCTGACGCTGATCGAGCCGTTCGGTTTCGAGCGCGTCTACGGCGCCTGGTGGCAGCGTGTCGTGGCGACCGACGGCGCCGCCGCGGTCCGCCGGTCAGCAGAGCGTTACCTCCGCTTCGCCCGGGACGATCAGGCTTCGTAACGATTTCGCACCGCCGGGCCAGCGCTTTCGCCGGCCCGGAGCTGCGCTGGAACGACCTGCTTCGTGATAACTGAAGTGACCGCAGTGACTGAACTGGCTGGAGTTCAGCGCGGCCGGATGCGCGCGAGCACCAGGGTGCTGTCGTCCTCGCCCTGGTCGCGCAGCGCCTGGGTGACCGTCTCGCAGACCTCGGTCAGCTCCGCCCCGGGCACGCCGAGCGCCGCGGTGAGAGCGTCCCGCAGCGATCTGACGCCATCATCGAATGACCGGCTGCGGCTCTCGACCAGGCCATCGGTGTACAGGGCCAGCGTGGCCCCCGGAGGGAAGCTGATCTCGCTGGCCTCAAAGGAGCCGACCCGCAGGCCCAGCGGCAGGCCCGGCGGCAGATCGAGCAGCTGCGTCGTTCCGTCCGGGAGCGCGACCACGGGCGGCAGGTGACCGGCCTGAGCGATCACGCACGACCGGTCCAATGGGTCGATGACCGTGTAGATGCAGGTGGCGAACGGCGCGGTGGCCAGTCCGGCCGCCATCAGGTCGAGCCTGTGCAGGATCTGTTCCGGCGGTAGCTCCAGCTCGGCCAGCGTATGAGCCGCGGTCCTGAGCTGCACCATGACGGCCGCGGCCTCCGGTCCGTGGCCCATCGTGTCACCGACGATCAGCGCGGCTCGGCCGCCGGGCAGCGGGACGATGTCATGCCAGTCCCCGCCGACCATGCTGGCGCCGACCGGCTGATACCGATGCGCGACTTCCAGGCCAGCCGGGACCCGCGGCCGCCCGGGCAGCAGGCTGCGCTGCAGCGCCCGCGCGGTGCGCCGCTCGCGGTCGTACCGCTGGGCATTTTCGATGCAGACCGCAGCCCGGGAGGCAAGCTCGGCGGCCAGCGAAACGTCCCCGGCGCCGAACGCCGGGGCACCAGCGGTACGCCCGAACGCCGCGCATCCCACCACCGCCCCGCGGGCCGCGAGCGGAACCGCCAGGAACGCTGCGTAGCGGGCGGTGATCTCCCGGCCGCCGGGAAGGCGGCCGATCCGCTCCGCGATCGCGTCGTCCAGCTGCTCGAAAAGGACCGGGCTGCTGCCCGCCATCGCCCGGAAACAGGGCGAATCCTCGCCAAGGACGAGCACTTCGCCTGGCCGCAGCACCCTGTCGCTGACCGCGCAGGAAACGCCAGCCAGGCGGGCCGCCAGCCGCCGCACCACGGCCGTGTCGGTGTCACGGTGCGGGACGAAATCGTCGGCGCTCAGCAGCCGCTCCGACACGTAGAGGACGGCCGAGTCAGCGAAACCAGGGACCGCGACGTCCACCACCTCACGGGCGGTCTGGGCCAGGTCGAGCGAACTGCCGATTCCGGCGATGGCCGCCGCGCTCGGCAGCTCGGGGCCCGGCGGCCGCGAGTGTTCTCTCGCGATCACGAGCGCGCCCGGGCCCGGGCCGGTCAGCGGCTCGCACCGGATGTCCACGTCGAGGCCGCCCGTCAGGCTGAGGGCCGCTGCGCTGGTCCAGACCCGTCCCGCAGCGACCTCCGCGAGCGCGTCGCGTAACAGCGCTCGCTGGTCCGGCCCGGCCATCAGCACGTCGCCCAGGTCGCGCCCGGCTACGGCGGATGCCGGGCACCCGAACAACCGCGCGGCGGTCACCGACCAGGACGCCACCAGCCCGTCGGAGCCCACCGTGAAGGCGGCCAGGTCGGCTAACCCCGTTCCATGCGATCGCGCCGCTACGGACCTGCCCCCTCCGGCAATCTGCACTCCCACTGACACTGCACCAACCTTGCCGATCAGTTCGCCGGGTATCTGGCGCGCATCCGGGTGTCGCGGCCGGCCGTCCTGTCGCGGTACCAAGCTGCCGAGGAACCGAGCTGCCGAGGAACCGTCGGCCAGCCAGCTGGCCTTCAGATATCGCGCGAATACGAAATGTACCGCATCGCAGGTTATAGCGGGCGGTCCCGCGGCGAAGGCCGGGCGGGGGCGGCCACGCTGACTCAGCCCGCGGCGGCAGCCAGGCCGTGCAGCCAGATCAGGCCGTGCAGCCAGATCAGGCCGTGCAACCAGATCAGGCCGCGCCACCAGATCAGGCCGTGCAACCAGATCAGGCCGCGCCACCAGATCAGGCCGCGCCACCGGATCGGGCCGCGCCACCGGATCAGGATTTCGTCCATTCCTCGCTGTGCTGCCACAACAGCCTGCCAAGTTCCGCGGTGGCCAGCGGGCTCGGCTGCCGCGGCCGGCAGTCGTCGAAGTAACCGCCGCTGGCCTGCGCCACCTCGGCCGCGGTGGCACAGTAGACCGAGGTCCTGGCACCCTGCTGGGTGCTGAGCATCCGCCGTTTCAGCAGCGCGCGGGCCGGCCAGGGCACCCGTCGCCACATGTCTGACGCGACCACGCCAGGGTGCAGCGCGCAGGCCGTGACGCCGCCACCGTCATCCAGGCGCCGGGCCAGCTCCTGGGTGAACAGCACGTTGCACAGCTTCGATACCGCGTATTCGCGCAGGCCGGTCAGGCTTCGGGTGGGCCGCCGCACGGCCGCGAAGTCGACGCCCTTCGCCTGGTAGTGAGCGTCGCTGGAGACGGTCACCACCCGGGCGGGCGCGCTGGCGGTCAGGCACTCCCCGAGCGCGGCGGTCAGCGCGAAGTGGCCCAGGTGGTTGACCCCGAAGGCAAGCTCGAACCCGTCTTTGGTCAGCCCGCGCCGGCCGCCCACGCCCGCGTTGTTGATCAGCACGTGCAGGGGCTGGCCCAAGGCCAGGAATTCCGCTGCACAGGCGCGGACCGAAGCCAGGTCGGCGAGGTCGAGCCGGAGGAATCCGACCGCGTCGTTCCCCGTCTCCGCGGCGATGGCGGCCACGGCCGCTGCGCCCTTCGCCGTCGAGCGGCAGGCAATGTAGACCCGTGCGCCCCGGCCGGCCAGCTCGGTAGCCGTCGCCCGGCCGATCCCGGTATTGCCCCCGGTCACCAGGACCGTCCGGCCGGCGAGTTCCGCGGTCGCGCTCATCCGTGGCTAGCGGGCGCCGGACGGGATCGCGCGCCGCCCGGCGAAGCCGTACCGCGCGTCGTGGTACCAGCGGAGTTCCTGCTCTCCTTCAAGCCAGCAGAGCAGGACCGGCTGCCCGTCGAGCTGCGCGGGGAAATCCAGCAGCAGCGGCGCGATCCCCTTGAGGTCCACGCCCCGCTCAGGGAACCAGCCGATCAGCTCGCTGAACCTGGCCTGGAGCCCCTTGGCCTCCGGCAGTCCGCCCAAGTCCGAGCTGCCGCCGAGGGCGAGGGTGGCCTGCAGCTCGACGAGGTCAGCGCGGATGGCGATCAGCTCCTCCGCGTGCTCGCGCACCTCGGGAAGCAGCTTCCTGGCCTGGTCAAGGGTGAATTCCTGATCCATAACCGGCAGCCTGCCCGAGGCCGGCCAGCTGCGTCCACCCCTGCGGGCCCGGGCCAGGCCGGTTACGGCGGCCGCGTCAGCCGTCAGCCGCAGTGCGGCGCCGCCCGGTGGCGGCGGTGAAATCGGGGATGAGCAGCTCGGCGATCTGGGCCGCGTTCAGGGCGGCGCCCTTGCGCAGGTTATCCCCGCAGACAAACAGCTCGAGGGTGCTGGGGTCATCCAGGCTCTGCCGCACCCGGCCGACCCAGGTCGGATCCGTGCCGGCCACATCGGCGGGCGTCGGGTACTCCCCGCGGCCCGGATCGTCGACCACCACGACGCCGGGCGCTTCGCGCAGCACCCGGCGCGCGCTGTCCTGAGTCACCTCGCGGTCGAAGGTGGCGTGGACGGCCGCCGAGTGACCGATGATCACCGGGACTCGCACGCAGGTCGCGGCGACCCGGAGGGCTGGCATGCCCAGGATCTTGCGGGTCTCGTTGCGGATCTTCAGCTCCTCCGAGGACCAGCCCGCGTCCTTCAGTGATCCGGCCCAGGGCACCACGTTGAGTGCCAGCGGAGCGGGGAACGGGCCGAAATCGCCGACCGCGGCGCGCAGGTCGCCGGGCCGCTGGCCCACGGCACGGTTTCCGGCGATCTTGCTCAGCTGGTCATAGAGCGCGTCGGTGCCGGCCTGGCCCGCCCCGGACGCCGCCTGGTAGGAGGCGACAACCAGCTCGCGCAGCCCGAACGCGCGGTGCAGCGCGCCGATCGCCACGATCAGTGAGAGCGTGGTGCAGTTCGGCACGGCGATAATGCCCTTCGGCCGCCAGGCGGCCTGCTCCGGGTTCACCTCGGGTACCACCAGGGGAACGTCGGGATCCATCCGGAACGCGCCCGACTTGTCGATCACCACGACGCCGCGCTCCGCCGCGACCGGCGCCCAGGCGGCGGACACCTCGTCGGGCACGTCGAACATGGCCAGGTCGACGCCGTCGAAGATGTCCGGGGTGAGCTCGTGTACCTCGGTCAGCCGGCCGCGCACGGGCAGCCGCCGCCCGGCTGACCGGGCCGAGGCCACCAGCCGGATCTCGCCCCATACGTCGTCTCTGGTGGAGACCACGTCCCGCATCACGGTGCCGACCGCCCCGGTCGCGCCGACGATGGCCAGCACAGGCTTGGCGATCATCGGCCGGTCCCTCCGTAGACGACGGCTTCCACTTCTCCTGCGTCCAGGTCGAAGGCCCGGTGCGCGGCGGCGACCGCCAGGTCAAGGTCGTTCTCGTCGACCACGACCGAGATCCGGATCTCCGAGGTGGAGATCATCCGGATGTTGATGCCGACATCCGCCAGCGCGCCGAAGAACGTCGCGATCACCCCGGGCTGGGACCGCATCCCCGCGCCGACCAGCGAGATCTTGCCGATCCTGTCGTCGTACACCAGCGAGTCGAAGGCATCGCCATCTTGTAGCACCCGCAGCGCGGCTATCGCCGCCTGGCCGTCCGCGCGGGGCACGGTGAACGAGATATCGGTGCGGCCAGTGGTGGCCGCCGAGATGTTCTGCACGATCATGTCGATGTTGATGCCGGCCTGGCCGATGGCGCGGAAGATCTTGGCGGCCTCGCCCACCTTGTCGGCCACGCCGATGACGGTGACCTCCGCCTCGCTCCGGTCATGAGCAACCCCGGTGATGATGGCCCGGTCCATTTCGTCTCCTTCCGCCCGCGCCTCGGCCGGCCTCGGGTCCGGCGCGTCGGTCACCAGGGTTCCTTCGCGGCTGCTGAACGACGACCTGACGTGGATCGGGATCCCGGATGTCCGCGCGTACTCCACGCACCTGACGTGCAGGACCTTCGCCCCGGACGCCGCCATCTCCAGCATTTCCTCGTAGCTGATCCGGGGGATCCTGCGCGCCCCAGGCACGATCCGCGGGTCGGCGGTGAACACTCCGTCGACGTCGGTGTAGATCTCACAGATCTCGGCGCCGAGGGCGGCCGCGAGCGCGACGGCCGTGGTGTCCGTCCCGCCGCGGCCCAGCGTCGTGATGTCCTTGCTGTCCTGCGACACGCCCTGGAAGCCCGCGACGATCGGGATCGCGCCGGCGGCCAACGCGTCGGAGATCCGGCCGGGCGTCACGTCGATGATCCGCGCCTTGCCGTGCGCCGAATCGGTGATGACCCCGGCCTGCGAGCCGGTGAAGGACCGCGCCTCCAGGCCCAGGTTGGCGATGGCCATGGCCAGCAGGGCCATCGAGATCCGCTCGCCGGCGGTGAGCAGCATGTCCAGCTCGCGGCCCGGCGGCAGCGGGCTGATCTGCAGGGCCAGGTCGTGCAGCTCATCGGTAGTGTCGCCCATTGCGGATACCGCCACCACGACCGAATGGCCCGCCTTTTTGGTCGCTGCGATCCGCTGCGCCACGCGCTTGATGCCATCCGCGTCGGCAACCGATGATCCACCGTACTTCTGCACGATCAGGGCCACGGGCGGCCGCACCTCCGGTTCGGCTGGCGACGGGCGGAGCCTTGAGTCTATCGAGGTCGGCGGCCTCAGCCCGCCGTGCTCTCCTCGGCCACGTCCAGCCGCGCATGAGCGACCACCGCGTGCAGTGCCCGCAGCGCGGCACCGCCGTGCGTCCCCCAGTGATTCACGTAGGAGTACTGCCACCACCACACGGCCTCGGCGGACCGCCCGGCCTCGTAGTGCTTGAGACCATGGATCAGGTCGGCGGCGACGGCAGCCAGGTCATCGGAGAGCCGGAACGGCGTCGCCTGGGTGTCCTGGTAGGGATCGAATAGCTCGGCGTATTCATCGCAGTCAAGGAGCCGGGCGGCGAGCCCGTTCCGCAGCACGTCCAGATCCGGATCGGCGCCCACGTCAGGTTCCCAGTTGCCCGGCAGGATGATGTCCTTGCTGGCGCCGAGCTGCGCGCCCGCGAGCAGGATCTGTGCGACCTCGAGCAAGAGCAGCGGAACGGTCTCGTCTTCGCCCTCGCCCCGGGCCAGCGCAGCGACCCCGTCCAGGAAGTCCCTGGCATGCCTGGCTATCCGGTCGGCGAGCGGCTGCCAGTCCTCGCCCGTCCCGCCGGGCGCCGGCCGGGTCCCGTAGCGCGGTGCGCTAGACATCAAGTAGTCTCCGTCCCTCGAACGCGCGCCCGAGTGTCACCTCATCGGCGTACTCGAGCTCGCCACCCACGGGCAGCCCGCTGGCGGGCCGGGTGACCCGCAGTCCCATCGGCTTGATGAGCCTGGCTAGGTAGGTGGCGGTTGCCTCACCCTCCAGATTAGGGTCAGTCGCGAGGATCAGCTCGGTGACCGTGCCGTCGGACAGCCTGGTCATCAGTTCTTTTATCCGGAGGTCTTCGGGACCTATCCCGTCAATTGGGCTGATCGCGCCGCCCAGGACGTGGTAACGGCCCCTGAACTCGCGGATCTTCTCAATCGCGGCGACGTCCTTGGGCTCCTCGACCACGCAGATCACGCTCGGGTCGCGCCGCTGATCGCCGCAGATACGGCACTCATCGGCCTCCGCCACATTGCCGCACGTGCGGCAGAACTTCACCCGCTCCAGGACCTCGAGCAGCACGGCGGAGAGCCGCCGGATATCCGCCGGGTCGGCAGCGAGCAGGTGGAAGGCGATCCGCTGTGCGCCCTTGGGCCCGACGCCCGGCAGCATGCCGAGCTCGTCGATAAGGTCCTGTACGACGCCTTCGTACACCTCAGGATCCGCCCGAAGGCCCACCAGCCGGCTCGGCGGGCGGCTCGTTCACGCCGGGCGGCTCGTTCAGGCCGGGCAGCCCGGGGAAGCCGGGCAGCCCAGGCACACTGGACGGGCCAGCCTGGCCGCTGCCCTCCCCGCCCAGGCTGCCGATCCCGGCCGCGAGCGGTCCCATCATCTCCTGCTGCAGGTCGGCAGCGGCGCGATAGGCATCGCGGACCGCGGCGAGGACCAGATCCGCCACCGTCTGCGCTGACTCGGCCGGGTCGGCCGGGTCGATCGCCGCGGCGGAAATGGTGAGGTCTACCAGCTCGCCCTGCCCGTTGACGACCGCTTTCACCAGACCGCCGCCCGAGGTGCCTTCCACCTCGGTGTCAGCAAGCTCCTGCTGAGCGTTCATCAGCTGGCTCTGCATCTGCTGGGCGGCTGCGAGCAGCTGCTGCATGTCCAACTGGCCGCCAGGGTCCACGTCGTCCCCAATCGATTAGCGCCGCAGGGACGCTGCCAGGCCCGATCGCCCGCGCGGCGCGCCTTGCGATCTGATGTCGTTCTGAGCCTACGGCCTACGGCCGGCTCGGGATACCACCGCACTGCCCGTCCGGCCATCGGCGTCTCAGGCGTCGCCGGTCTCCGCGATGACCTGGCCACCAAGTTCCCGCTGGATGAGATCCGCGCCGCTGAGCACGTCCGCGTCGTAGTCGCCGCCCGGCTGCGCATCGTCCGAGAAGGAGCCGCCCCGCTGCGCGCCGCCCGGACGCTCGCCGCCGTTGTGAGCGCGGCCAGTTCGCGCGCCGCCGGTTCGCGCATCACCTGACCGCGGGCCGCCGGTCCGCGCCGCGCCTGGCTGCGGGTCAGTGCGCGCACCGTCCCGCTGCGGGCCGGCTTCACCACCGCCCCGCTGCGGGCCGCCCGGCTGCGGGGCCGCCTGCCGGCCGGATCCGTCCGGAGCGGCTCCTTCGTGCTCAGGGCGCCGACGCGGCCCGGGGCCGGCGTCCGCGCCCGCCGGGCCCCAGTCGCTCCCGGCCGCGGCGGCCCTGGCGGCCGTCGTCGGCCCCGCCGCCTTGGCCCCGGCATCGGGCGCTCCGACGACGGTCCTGATCTGCGGGCTGATGCCGAGCATCTCCTGCAGGACCCGGGCCAGGGCCCGGTCGTGCCCGCCGCCAGCGAAGCCCTTGGCGTCGCCCTCCCTGACGAAGTTCAGGGTGAGCACGCCGTCGCGCAGCGACTCGACACTGGCACCCCGCAGCAGGATCCAGGCCACCTTGCGCTCGCGCATGACCGCTTCCAGGATGGCATCCCACCGTTCCTGGACGGACCCGGCGTCAGCCGACCCGGCGGCCCCCGGGCGTGCGGCGGCCGCAGCCGGGCTGGTGCGCTCGGCGGCCTGGCTGGTACTCGGCGCGTCGGGTGACTCGGCTGCGGCGCCCGATGCGGCGCCGGAACCCGGTCCGGATCTTGCCGGGTCAGCAGGGGCGGCAGGCGCAGGCCGTGCCGCAGGCGTTGGCCGTGCCGCAGGCGCGGCTGGCGGGGCCGGCGCCCGGGCGGTCCGGACCGGCGCCGGGGCCGGGGCGCTCGGGGCGACCGGGGCGACCGGGGCGACCGAGGCGACCGAGGCGACCGGGTGCGGCTCGGCCGCCATCCGCGGTACCGCATCGTCGGCATCGCCGGTGCCGATCCGGCGCTCGAGCCGGTCCAGCCGGGCGGCGAGCGCCTGTGCCGCGGTGTCCGGGGGCGGCAGCAGCACCTGGGCGCACATGAGCTCGAGCAGCAGCCTGGGTGAGGTCGCCCCGCGCATCTCGACCAGGCCGGCGCTGATCGTCTCCGCGGCCCGGGTGAGCTGCGCCTGGCCGAGCCGACCGGCCTGCTCCCGCATGCGTTCCAGCCGGTCGGCGGGCACGTCGAGCAGCCCGGTCTGCCCGGCATCGGGCACTGCGGCCAAGACGATCAGGTCGCGGAACCGGTCGAGCAGATCCGCCGCGAACCTGCGCGGGTCATGACCGCCCTCAACCACCCGGTCCACCGCGTGGAAGACGGCTGCCCCGTCGGCCGCCGCGAACGCATCAGTGACCTGATCGAGCAGGCTGTCGTCGGTGTAGCCGAGCAGCGCGACGGCGCGCTCGTAGGTCAGCCCGGCCTCGTCGGCCCCGGCCAGCAGCTGATCGAGCACTGACAGCGCATCCCGCGCCGAGCCTGCGCCGGCCCGGATCACCACCGGCACGACCGCGGGCTCGTAGGCCACGCCCTCGCTGGCCAGAATCTCCTCCAGCAGCCCGCGCAGGACGGCGGGCGGCATCAGCCGGAACGGGTAGTGATGCGTGCGCGACCGGATGGTCGGGATGACTTTCTCCGGCTCGGTCGTGGCGAAGACGAACTTCAGGTGCGGCGGTGGTTCCTCGACCAGCTTGAGCAGCGCGTTGAAACCCTCCCGGGTCACCATGTGCGCCTCGTCGACGATGTAGATCTTGAAGCGGCCGGAGACCGGCGCGTAGAAGGCCCGCTCGCGCAGGTCCCTGGCGTCGTCGACACCGCCGTGCGACGCCGCGTCGATCTCGATGACGTCGATGCTGCCCGGGCCGGTCGGGGCCAGGGCGACGCAGGAAGCGCATATTCCGCAGGGGTCGGGGGTCGGGCCCTGTTCACAGTTCAGCGAGCGGGCCAGGATCCGGGCGCTGGACGTCTTACCGCAGCCGCGTGGCCCGCTGAACAGGTACGCGTGGTGCACCCGGCCGCTGCGCAGCGCCTGCCGCAACGGCTCGGTGACGTGGTCCTGGCCCCTGACCTCGGCGAAGGTCGCCGGCCGATACCGGCGGTACAGCGCGATCGGCGCACCGGGAGCGCCGCCCTCTGCCGTTTGCTGCTGAGCTGCTCGATTCTGTGCTGCCTGCTTCTGTGCTGCTTGATTCTGTGCTGCCTGCTTCTGGGCTGCTTCCGCGGGGGCTGGACCTGGAACGTCGCCTGCCATGACCTCATCCTCGCCGGACGGAAAGGGACCCCCCGCACACCCGCCAGAGCCCGCGTACCCTTGCTGCCTTCCGGCCCTGGGGGAGTTGGCGGGATAAACGCCGTGCGAGGGGTCTGCTGACAGTTTAGCCAGCCCGCCGACCGGCGGTGCCATGATCCAACCACTGGAGGCCTCGCCCGCAGGTCCCCGCACGCCCCACGTCGTGCGCCCGTGGGCGCATCGGGGCGGCCCGGGAATCAGGTTGTGGCGATCGAAACTTTTGCCGCAACGAAACTGTCACTGCCCTCCGCCAGGCGGTCCCGAGCGATCTGATGAGACAATTGTGACTCTGGCGATAGATGCCGTGCGGGCGGAGTCAGGACCAGCCCGGGGGCACCGGAGCCGGAGGCAATCGACACGGGCCAGGGCGTCAACGGGAGAGGAGCCGGCATCGTGGACATCAAGCTAGAGGTGGTCGTCATCCCCGTCTCGGACGTCGACCGCGCGAAGGAGTTCTACGGGGGGCTCGGCTGGAGACTCGATGCCGACTTCCCCTTCGACAATGGCTTCCGGGTCGTCCAGTTCACGCCGCCAGGCTCGGGGTGCTCGGTCCAATTCGGCACGAAAATCACGTCGGCCGCGCCCGGCTCGGCCCAGGGCCTGTACCTGATCGCCTCCGACGTCGAAGCTGCGCGCGACGAGCTCGCCGCCCACGGCGCCGAGGTCAGCGAGGTATTCCACTCCGGTACGCCGGGTGCCCAGTTCCAGCCCGACGGCACGGGCAATCGCGTAAGCGGCCGCGCGCCCGATGACGCCAGCTACGGCTCCTTCGCCACGTTCAGCGACCCGGACGGCAACGGCTGGCTGCTGCAGGAGGTCACGAAGCGGCTGCCCGGCCGGATCGACGCCGCTGAGACGGCCTTCGCATCCACGGCGGACCTGGCCAGCGCGATGCGGCGCGCGTCGGCCGCGCACGGCGAGCACGAGAAGCGCATCGGCGAGGCGGACGCGAACTGGCCCGACTGGTACGCCGCGTACATGGTGGCGGAGCAGGCCGGGACGGAGCTGCCGACGTGAGCGACTACGACGTGATCGTCTTCGGCGGCGGGGCGCCCGGCGAGCACTGCGCTGCGGCGCTGGCTGCGCGCGGGCTTCATGTCGCCGTCGTTGAGCGCGAGCTGGTCGGCGGCGAGTGCTCATACTGGGCTTGTATCCCGTCGAAGTCGCTGCTGCGCCCGGGCGAGGCGGTACATGGCGCGCGCGAGGCCGCCGCGACCGCGCAGGTCGACGTTCCGGCCGCGCTGGCCTGGCGGGACTTCATGGTGTCGAACTATTCCGACGCCGGCCAGCAGCGCTGGCTGGCGGACCGGGGCATCGACTTGCTGCGCGGCACGGGCCGGCTAGCCGGCACCGGCGTGGTCGAAGTCGACGGCATCCGCCACACCGCGGAGCACGTCGTCGTGGCGACCGGCTCGGATCCGATCGTGCCCCCGCTCCCGGGACTGCGTGAACTCGAGGGCGTCTGGGGCACCCGCGAGGCGACGAGCATGAAGGCCATCCCGCGCCGGCTGCTCGTGCTGGGCGGCGGGTCCGCGGGCGTCGAGCTGGCGCAGGTCGTGCGGCGTCTCGGCGGCGAGGCGGTGCTCGTCGAAGGCGCCGACCGGGTGATCCCCCGTGAGCCTGCACCGCTGGGCGAGGCGCTCGGCGAGGCGCTGCGCCGGGACGGAATCGAGCTGATGCTCGGGATGCACGCCACCGCCGCTCGGCGGGACGGTGCGGAGTATGTCCTGCAGTTCGATGGCGCCGAGGACCTGCGGGGCGACCGGCTGCTGGTCGCCACTGGCCGCCGCCCGCGCGTTACGGGAATCGGCCTGGAGACGGTCGGCGTCGAGGCCGGCCCGCACGGGATCGGCGTTGACGAGCACCTGCGCGCAGGCGAGCGACTCTGGGCGATCGGCGACGTCAACGGCATCTGGCCGCTTACCCACGTCGGCGAGTACGAGGGTGACGTGGTCGCGGCGAACATCGCCGGCGATAAGCGCACGGCGAATTACGAGGCCGTTCCGCGGGTCACCTACACCGACCCGCAGGCCGCGGCGGTGGGGGCGGCCGAAGCGGAGTACAGCGGCACCGCACGCGTGTCCGAGCTGCCCAAGACCGCCACCTACACGCACGCTTACGCCGAATCCAACGGATTCCTGACGCTGCTGTCCGACGGCGAGCGGCTGACCGGCGCCTACGCGCTCGGGCCCGAAGCCGGTGAGTGGATGCAGCAGGCGACGCTGGCCATCCGCGCACATGTCCCGATCGAGGTGCTGAGCGACACGATCCAGCCCTTCCCGAGCTTCTCGGGGATCTACGACGGGGCATTGACGGCGCTCCGCATGGAGATCGCGGACATGCCGCCGCCGGCCGGCCCGATGGCCGCGCAGATGGCGCGGCCGCCGGGGTGAGGCGGCAGTGGCGGGATTTCTGCTCCGCAGCACCGCCGACGACCTAGTGATCGGTCGTGGGCGCCAGCCGCCGGAGGAATCATGACCAGCGCAGCCACTCCGGTTCGCGCCCAGCGCGAGCCGGAACTTGCCGGGCAGACCGTCGTCCTGATCGGCGGCAGCGCAGGCATCGGGCTCGAGACAGCCCGCCGTGCCCGGGCTGAGGGTGCCGATGTCATCATCACCGGCCGCAATCCGGACCGGCTCGAGCAGGCGGCGCAGGACGTCGGTGCACAACGCACCGCGGCCTTCGACGCCAACGACGCGGCTTCCCTGCGGAGGTTCTTCCAGGACCTGCCCGCACCGATCGACCATGTGATGGTCACCGCCGGCCGCCCCAGCTACGGGCCTCTGCTCGAGATGGCCGCAGATCAGGTGCGCCGGGCGATCAGCGACCATGCGGTGCAAGCCCTCGAGGTCGCGCGCAATGCTGTCGGCAAGATGCGGCCCGGGGGCACGCTGCTACTCATGGGCGGCACCGGCGGCCGGCGCGTCGGCCCCGGCCTCGGGATCGCCTCCGCCGCCACCGCCGCGCTGCCTCCGTTCACGGCAGCCCTCGCGCTTGAGCTCGCGCCGATTCGCGTCAACCTGATCGCCGCCGGCTTCGTCGACACCCCGCTGTCGGCATCTCTGCTCGGAGACCGACTCGAGGAGCGCCGCAATGAGCTGCGGGCGACCCTCCCGATCGGCCGCGTCGTCGGCCCCGCCGACGTCGCGGCGCTCGCCGTCCACATCATGACCAATACCGCGCTCACCGGCGCAACGTATGACATCGACGGCGGGCAGCAGCTCATCTCCTGATGACCGCCCCCGCCTGGCCGCGCGCCAGCAACCGGCCGCAGACCCTGGCCAGGGTCTGCGGCCGGTCTCGCTAGCCAGGAGCCTGTCGCCGCCGAACCCGCCCTGGCCGAGGTCCTGCGTGCTAAACGAGCGACCGTGCACCGCTGCCCGACAGCACGGGGCGGCGGCCTTAATGACCGGAACATCCGGGCCTCACTGCAGGCTGTCCACCCGATGGACGTCGCCGCAGGGTACGCCCAAGGCGGCGTGGTGCTGCCGGACGGCTTCCTCGTCCGGCCCCTCGAGCAGGCAGTACACCTGGCCCTCGGCGTTGTGGTACAGCTCGATCTGGCGGACGCCGAACTGGTCGGCCTTCGCGTTGCGGGTGTCCTCAGCGATCTGCGCGATCGCTTCGGGGGGCAGCTTCAGATCGTCGTGAAAGTCCATGAATCTAGGCATGTCATGCTCCCCTGTTCGCAGGTGTGCTCCTTAGTCTCAGGCAGGCGTGGTGATCGCCTTCCTGCGGGGCCGGTCCAGGAGCAATGACAGCACACAGCGGACCGCCCGGCCGGGGTGAGGACCGGTGCGATCAGTCGGTAGGCTGGCCGGCGGAGGATTCGCCTAGTGGCCTAGGGCGCACGCTTGGAAAGCGTGTTGGGGGCAACCCCTCAGGAGTTCGAATCTCCTATCCTCCGCGGCTTTGACCAGGCATTTGCGGCCTTATCCTGTGGCGGCGTTGCCTTTGCCGCTGAGGCCCAGGCGGCGGCGCACCACCTGGCGGGCTAGGTCCAGAACGGCGGCATCGTCGTGCAGGACGAAGTTGGCGTCGGCGGCCAGGATGATCCCGTTCAGCTCGAAGGCGAGCCCGTCGGGATTCTCGTCGGCGGGAAGTTCGTGCTGCTCGATGGCGGTGGCCACGAAGCCGCGGATCAGATTCACGAACCCGGTCTGGAAGCCGGCGACGGCCTCCTTGACCGGGCCGGGGCGGGTCCCCATCTCCAGCGCCGCCCCGGCGAAGAAACAGCCGCCGGGGAAGGTGCGCCGCTGCAGGTGGTCGAAGAACGCCTCGCACACGGCTTCGAGCTGGGCCAGTCCGGCTGGCGCCGCGAGGGCGGGCTGGACGACTTCTTCAGCGAAGATCCGCCCTGCCTCTTCCACGGTGGCCAGCTGGAGTTCCTGCTTGGAACCGAAGTGCGCGTACAGGCCGCTCTTGCTCATGCCGATAGCAGCCGCCAGGTTCCCGATCGACAGGCCCTCCAGCCCGTCCACGGTGGCCAGCGACGCGGCCGCGCGCAAGATCGCGCTGCGGGTGCGCTCCCCGTCAGCGCGCAGACGCCGCTGGGCAGGCGGTTTCCGTCCGGCAAGCTTCGTCATCGTCTTGACAACATAGCACGACCGGTCGTACGTTCATTTAGCACGAACGATCGTGCTTATTAAGCCGCGAGCCTCGGCCAGGCGGAGCCGATCGCAACGGCACCGGGACGCAAGGAGGGAAAGCCATGGCAGGAAAGGCAGTGATCAGTCTCAGCACCGGCCTGGAGGACGCTGAGAAGGTGACGGTCGCGTTCCTTGTCGCGGTCGGCGCCGCCGAATCGGGACGGCCGACCCTGATGTTCCAGGCCAAGGAGGCCGTCCGACTGGCGCTGGACGGCGTGGCAGCGGGCGTCGCCTGCGACGGCTGCCCGCCCCTGCCCGACCTGCTGGCGCGGTATGACAAGGCCGGGGGCCGGTTCATGGTCTGCCCGATCTGCTTCAATGCCAAGCACCTTGACCAGGGCGGCCTGCTGCCCAACGCCGAACTGGCGGGCAGCGTCCAGCTGTGGGAGTGGATCGGGGACGAGGGAGCGACAACCTTCAGTTACTGAGGCCTGTATCCGGGACCGGCAACGGACACGCGCAACGGATCGCCCCTGGTCTCGTAACCGCCAGTTGGCCGGTTCTGACTCCGATGATCGCCAGCAGCGGCCGTGCGGGGCTCACCCAGCCGCGATGCTCCCGTCCACGCTCACGATGTGGCAAGGCCGAGGCGGTCATGGTCCCGAGGGACAGCGTGGTCTGGCTGCCCAGATGGCGGCGGTGATGCCGTCCATCCCCGGTGACCTGCGGGGCAAGGTCTTGCCTTTGGCAAGGCGTAGTGTTGCGAGCTACTGTGTAGTACATGAGTCAGCCGCTGAGCGTGCGCTTGAGCGAAGCAACCATCCAGCGCCTCGGTGCCCGGGCCCGGCGCGTGCACCTGCCGCCGCGGACTCTGGCGCAACGGTATGTCGAGGAAGGCCTGCGCATGGATGAGCACCCGCTGATCCGGTTCGCTGAGGGCCCTGCTGGGCGCCGTGCCCGGCTTCTAGGCACTGGTAAGGATGTCTGGGAGGTCGTCGCGACCGTCCGCGACAACGACGGTGATCTGGGCGAGGCGGCACGCTACCTGGAACTGCCACTAGGCCTCGTGCAGGCCGCAGTCTCTTACTATGGGGCCTATCTCGACGAAGTCGACCAGTGGATCAGCCTGAATGAACAGGAGACCGCCGAAGCACACGCCGCCCATGCGGCCGGGCAGGCTGCTGTCCGGCGGTGAAGCTGCTGCTGGATGAGATGCTGTCCCCGGTAATCGCGCTGGAGTTGCGTAAGCGCGGCCACGATGTGGAATCGGTCGCGGGCAATCCCGGCCGCGAGGCGATGTCAGATCCAGAGGTCCTCGTGTTTGCCAGGACCGAGCACCGCGCGATCGTGACCAACAACCTGCGCGACTACCGCCCGCTGCACAATGAGGCGATCGTGCCCGGCGGCAACGGTCATTTCGGCATGATCTTCATTCCCGGAAGCTACCGCCGTACCCGGGCCGACACCGGGCGGATCATCGCTGCCCTTGAGGCAATCCTCGCCAAGCACCCGGGCGAGACCGACCTCATCAACGGTGAAGCCTGGCGCTAAGCCGAGCCCGCGCGCCCCAGGGGCTGGGCTCAGTTTTGGTCTCATTCACCGCCGTCCGGCACCGTTCACCGAGGGACCCCAGAGCGCGTGCGCAAAGGTCACGGACAGTGGCGGACGTCCGTGAACGCCGGTCAGCATTGTTGGAAAGCGTGTTGGGGGCAACCCCTCGCGAGTTCGAATCTCGCACCCTCCGCCACGATGACCTGCGCGCCGCGATGCGATCCGGGGCCAGCGACGACCAGCTCGCCGCACTCTAGGCGCACAGCCGTCGCCGCCAAGCTGCCCGGCCAACGCCACCACGCCATTCTTCCCTCGCACCCCTCGGCCGGGCAGCCGCCGGTGGTGACCGAACTAGGTGCCGGCGTCCGCCCACTTCCTGCCGGTAAAGTGCAGAACCTCGTTCTTCTCTGACTCGGCGAACGACTGGGAATAGCCAACGGCCCAGCAGTCTTTGGCGGTAACGCAGAAGTCAGCGAACAATTCGTTCGATGATTCGCTGGCGGTACCGCCAGGCTGGGGAACGGTCACCAGGAGCCACTTGTGCCCGGTCCAGTGCAGGACCTGGTTCAGGTCGACCACGTTGTCGTACACGCCAACCGCCCAGCAGTTGGTGTCGGCGGTGCAGGACACGCCGCTGAGCACGCTGAGGGCGTTCGTGCCGGTTGACGAGTTCGGCGTGGGCACGACCCGCCACTTCCCGCCGCTGAAATGGAGGGCCTCGCTGCGGAACGCAGTGGCATCGGTGGTCAGGCCGACGGCCCAGCATCTGTTCGCCGAGGTGCACGAGATGGCGTTGAGCCCGCTTTCCACGGTACCCCGGTCGGACGTGCCGGGGCTCGGAACGCTGACCTTGACCCACTTCCTGCCTGTCCAGTGCAGGACTTCGTTCTCGAACTTGTCGCTGCCAGTTGCGATCTTGCCGTAGGCGCCGACGCCCCAGCAGTTCTTCGCCGAGGTACACCGGATCGCCCCCATCCCGTTCGAATCGCCAGCCCGGGTGCCGCCGGGCTCTGGCGTGCGCGACAGCGACCAGCGGCGGCCGTTCCAGTGCTCCACCAGATTCAGCGTCACGTCGTTCGAGCCGATCGAATGACCGTCGTCCCCGTCGGCCCAGCAATTGGCCGCTGAGGTACACGTGACGTTGAAGAGATCGTTGAAACCTTTGGGCTTGCCGCCCGGGCTGAGAGTCGGCACTCGTGCCCATTTCCTGCCGTTGAAGTGCAGCGCCTGGCTGCGCGAGCCGTTCGAGGTGTCGAAGTAGCCGACGGCCCAGCAATTCGATCGCGAGGTGCACCGGACGCTGTCGAGGGTGCTGCTGTCGCCGGCCGCGGTGCCGCCCGGGCTGGGCGTCGGGATCCGTGCCCACTTCCTGCCGTTGAAGTGCAGCGCCTGGTTGCGGGTGGCGTTGTTGAGCTCGGCGCTGCCGACCGCCCAGCAGTCGGTCCTGGACAGGCAGGACACGCTCTGCAGCAGGTCACCGCCGACAATCGCGGCGCTGCCCGGCTGCCCTGTTGGTGCCGCCGGGCGCCAAGGGAGTAGCGACCCCGGCTGAGCCGCTGGTGTCGCCGGATCCGCGGACTGTCCTGATGCGCCGGCCATGGCTGGCGTACTAGTCGCGACGACGCCAGCGGCCAGCATCGCGACGCCGAGGAAAGCTGCTGCCAGCCGACCTGCCGACCGGATGATGCTCATCTGTCAGTCCCCTTAGCTGATGCGTCGCGCCTGGGTCCCGTCGGCTGCGGGCGTCCCCTGGACCCGCTTGAGGGCGCGGCTGCCCTCGCCTACCTGTAGCTGAGCTGGACCAAGAGGTCGCAGCTGGCCCCCGAGTGTGACTTCTTGAGCGAACCACCCACGGCCAGCGGCGGGGCGTACAGCAGGAAGCCGTCGCCACCCGAGCACGACAACGTTCCGGTGGATCGTGCCTTGATGGCGATGTAGTCACCCTTGGCGACATGCACATTGACCCGGAAGCTCTGGACGACGTAATGGTCGCCGCTGGCACCCCCACACGGGCTCTGGCCGCGGTAGGTGATCTCGGGGCCGTTGACCACGATCCTGGCCTTGCGTGCGCTCGGGCTGGCCTTGGCCAGCTGGAGCCGGAACCTGCCGGCCTTACACGACACCAGCTTCACGTGCTTGACGGTTCCTGTCTTCGGGGCCGTGAAATGGCTGCCGTTCTCGAATGCGCTGATGGCCACCCAGGTGCAGGTGGAACCGGGCCGGATTCCGGCGTTCTCATCGCACGACTGGCCGTTCTCGGCGTTGGAAGGCTGGCTCTGGCTGGTCAGCTTGGCCCCGAAGAATGTCGGAGTCGTCGCGATGGCCGCACTCCCCGATGACGCGGTCAGGCCCACCATGACCAGGGGCGTCACCAGCACGCTGAGCACTTTGAGGAAGTACGACGCAGACCTTTTGCTCATGACATGAACCATCCTTCCTCCAAATAGGTACGAACCTTACGAAAACCGGACGTCGGATTAGCGCACGGACATGGTGGCCCCTTCGCCGGCTTCAGATCCCAGGCTCGCGGGCAGCCGGATCGTGCACCATACGCAGCCGCCCACATGACCGCCCACATCATGACGCGCAGCGCAGGTCCGACGTATTGTTGGCGCAGCGTGCTCTACTTCATCGGCCGTGCGAGGCGCAGTCTGTCGGCTTGCGAAGGGCGTGGGCCTTGACGCAGCAGGAGCAGGGTTCCCTTTCTTTTGCCGGGCTGCTGCGGCGGCTTCGGGGCGAGGCGAAGCTGACGCAGGAGGAATTGGCCGAGACGGCGGGCCTTTCCTTGCGGGCGGTCAGTGACCTGGAGCGCGGTATCCACCGCACCGCCCGCAAGGACACCGCGCTGCTGCTGGCCAGGGCGCTGGATATGACTGAGTCGGCGGCCGCGTTGTTCGTGGCGGCCGCCCGCGGGCGCATCCCGGCCGCGGACGCGCTGGCCGTCCTGCGAGGCTCCGGGCGGCGACCGACCGAGATGACGCCCCAGGTGTGGAACATCCCGGCCCGTAATCCGGCCTTCACCGGCCGCGACGACCTGCTGGCCGCGGTACATGCGAGGCTGCAGACCGGGCATCCGGCGGTCGTGCAGGCGCTGTACGGGATGGGCGGGGTGGGCAAAACCCAGCTGGCGGCCGAGTACGCGCACCGTTTCGCTTCAAGCTATGACCTGACCTGGTGGATCGACGCCGAGCACGATGGGCTGATCGGGGACCAGGTCACAAGCCTCGGGCTGGTGCTCGGATGCGTTCCGGCCGGAGCCGGGACCGAGACGGTGCGGGCCGCCGTGCTGGCCGAGCTACGGCAGCGTGACCGATGGCTGCTGATCTTCGACAATGCGCAGGCGCCCGCGGATGTGGCGCCATGGCTGCCGGGGGGCGGCGGGCACGCGCTGATCACGTCCCGCCAGCGTGGCTGGGATGAGGTCGCCACGCCGATCGAGGTCGACGTGCTCACCCGGGCCGAATCGATCGAGCTGCTGCGGCGCCGGGTTCCGCGGCTTACCGAGACCGACGCGAACAGGCTCGCCGCCGAGCTCGGCGACCTGCCGCTGGCCATCGCCCAAACCGCCGGGTTCATCGCCGACACCGGGACACTGGTGAGTCAGTACCTAGGCTTGCTGCAGACGCGGGCCGGGCAGCTGCTCGACCAGGGCGCGCCGGGCTCCTACCCGCGGTCGCTGGCGGCCGCCACCGCGTTGATAGCAGACCGGCTGACCGGCCACGACCCGGCCGCCGCGGAGCTGGCCAGCCTGTGCGCATTCCTGGCGCCCGAGCCGATTCCTGAGTACCTGTTCACCGGCGCCGCCGGCGAGCTGCCTGGCGAGCTAGCGGCGCGGGCTGCGGACCCGCTCGCCTGGCGGCAGACCCTGGCCAACGTGTCGAGACAGTCGCTGGCTCGCGTCGATCACCGCGGGCTGCAGATGCACCGGCTCACCCAAGCCATCCTCCGCGACCGGCTCACCCCGGCGCGCGCCGCCGCCACGCGCCGGTGCACCGAGGCGATCCTGGCGGGCAGCGAGCCCGGCAACCCGCCGGATCCCGGCACCTGGGCCCAGTGGGCACAGCTGATGCCGCACGTACTTGCCGCCGACCTGGCCGCCACCGATAGCCCGGCATTGCGCGAGCTAGTTCGGCGCGCGTGCTGGTATCTGATCGAGCGTGGCGATGCCCGTACCGCGCGGGATCTCATGAGCAATCTGCGGCAGCAGTGGCGCGACCGGCTTGGTGCGGATCATCAGCACACGCTGATGGCCGCGCACTATCTCGCCTGGGCGCTCTGGGAACTGGGCCGCTACGCCGAATCTCGCGACCTGAACCGGGACACACTGGAGCGCCATCGCAGCGCCTTCGGTGAAGACCACCCCGACACCCTGAACTCCGCCCACAACCTGGCCATGGATCTGCGAATGCTGGGCGACGCGCGGGCGGCCCGCGACCTGGACCACGACACCCTGGGCCGCTATCGCCGCTCGCGGGGCCGGGATCACCTCAGCACACTGCGCTCCGCGAGCAACCTGGCCGCCGACCTGCGCGCGCTTGGCGAGGCGCGGGCCGCCCGCGACTTGGACCGGGACACGCTGGAGCGCCGCCGCCACGTCCTCGGCCACGATCACCCCGACACCCTGAACTCCGCCCACAACCTAGCCATGGATCTGCAAATGCTGGGCGACGCGCGGGCGGCCCGCGACCTGGACCGGGACACGCTGGAGCGCCGCCGCCACGTCCTCGGCCACGATCACCCCGACACCCTCAAATCCGCGAGCAACCTGGCCGCCGACCTGCGCGCGCTTGGCGAGGCGCAGGCCGCCCGCGACCTGGACCAGGACACGCTGGAGCGCCGCCGCCACGTCCTCGGCCACGATCACCCCGACACCCTCAAATCCGCGCATGACCTCGCCTCGACCTGCCCGCCCTAGGCCAGGCAGCTGATGGCCCGCCAGGCCGATGACAGGGTGGGGGGGACGTGGCTGCCCGCGCCGCCCGAGCAGCCGTCTGCCCCGCACGGCGTATTCCATCGGGGTCAGGCGCCGCTTTGCACGGGGTTTCGCTCGGGATTCCCGGGCACTACCCCAGCTGGTCGCGGCGGCGGGTCAGGGAGGCGGTCTCGGCAGTGTTGCCCGCCAGCTCGATGGCTTTGTCATAGGCCGCGCGCGACTTCTGACTGCAGCCCAGCCGGCGCAGCAGGTCGGCGCGGGTCGCATGGTAGGCGTGATAGCCGGCCAGCTTGTGCTCGAGACGGTCGACGGCCGCCAGCGCCACTTCCGGGCCGTCAAGCTCCGCGACCGCGATGGCCCGGTTGAGGGCGATGATCGGCGAGGGGTCGAGCCGGACGAGCTGGTCATAGAGGGCGACGACCTGCGACCAGTCGGTGCCGCGCACGTCGCGGGCGGAGGTGTGCACGGCGCTGATCGCTGCGAGGATCTGGTAGCGACCCGGAGCCACCCGGGCGGCTAGGCGCTCGCGCACCAGCCGGTGACCCTCGGCGATCAGCGCGGCGTCCCAGGTCCCACGGTCCTGCTCGTCGAGGGTGACCAGTTCGCCGCTCGCCGAAACCCGGGCAGTGCGGCGGGCCTCGGTGAGGAGCATCAGCGCCAGCAGCCCCGCCACCTCACCGTCCTCCGGCATGAGGACCCGGATCAGGCGAGTGAGCCGGATCGCCTCCTCGGTCAGGTCGTGACGGACGGGATCGGTGTCGGGGCTGGTCGCCAGGTAGCCCTCGTTGAAGACGAGGAAGAGGACGGCGAGGACGCCGGAGACGCGTGCCGGAAGGTCCTCAGCGGACGGCACCCGATAAGGGATGCGAGCCGCCTTGATCTTGGCCTTCGCGCGGGTGATCCGCTGCCCCACGGTGGTCTCCTGCACCAGGAAGGCACGGGCGATCTCGGGCATGGTCAGACCGCCGACCATGCGCAGCGTCAGCGCCACGCGGGTCTCCATCGCGAGCGCCGGGTGACAGCAGGTGAAGATCAGCCGGAGCCGCTCGTCGTCGATGGCGCCAAGAGGCTCGGGCGGCTTGTCGTCGTACAACAACTGAGCCTCCTTCTGCTTGTCGTCGCGCTTGTTCTCGCGCCGGATCCGGTCGATGGCCTTGCGGTTGGCGGTGGTGGTCAGCCAGGCGCCGGGGTTGGGGGGTACACCATTGGCCGGCCACCGCTGGACGGCGGCCGCGAACGCCTCGGCCGCTGCCTCCTCGGCGATGTCAAGGTCACCGAAACGCCTGGTCAGGGAGGCGACCACCCGGGCCCAGTCCTCGTGGTGGGCCTGGGTGATCGCCGCCCGGACGTCGATCTGGCTCACTCGCCCAGGAACGGCCGCACCTCGATCTTCCGGTTGCAGGCCTTCGACCCCTCGGCGGCGAGCTTGAGCGCCACGTCGAGGTCGGCAGCCTCCATGATCCAGAAGCCGGCGAGGTACTCCTTCGACTCCACGAAGGGCCCGTCGGTGAGTATCGCCTCCTCGCCCCGGTTGTCGATGACGGTGGCCGAGCTGGGTGAGCCGAGGCCACCGGCGAAGACCCAGTGACCCTCCGCCTGTAGCCGGTCGTTGAACACGTCGATGGCAGCCTCCTCCTCAGGGGTGGCGCGGCCTGCCGTGTCGTCGATCACGGAAACCAGGTACTGCATCACGGATCATCTCCTGTGGTTCCGGGCCGCCCCGGACGGGCCGCCGCTCACCCCTGCTACGAACACCTCGGCCCCGATCCGACACCGCCGCCCCGATTTCTTTCAAGGACTTTCTGGCCTGCCAGTTGTGACCGAGCCGACAGCGAGACGGTTTCGGCGCGGCTGCGCCACCTCGGCGATCTTGCGTTGCTCGCCATCCCGCTCGTCTTAGTCCTAGTCTCCTTGCCAGCGTTCAGGCGCGTTCAGTAGCACCGCGCTGGGCCCGGCCAACTACCTGCCAGTCGCTGGGCGACGGCGCGGCCCGCACGGCTAGCCTGATCACAGACCGCCTGTGATCCGGTCACCGGCTCGCCGCGATAGAGAGGACCCGCGATGCCTGCATCGGTCGGCTACCTGGTGATCGACACGACCGACCCGCAGCAGCTGGCGCCGTTCTGGTGCGGGCTGCTGGGCGTGCAAGTCGAAGAGTCGATCGGTAACGGCCAGTTCATCGTGCTGTCCAAGACAGCAGATGGTCTTACCGTCGGCTTCCAGCAGGTGCCCGAGGCCAAGTCCGGCAAGAACCGGCTGCATCTCGACCTGGTCGTCGAGGATCTCGATGCTTCCACTACCGAGATCGACGGCCTCGGCGGCCGCTGGCTCGAGTCCGGCGACACGCATGAACTGGAGGGCTTCCGCTGGCGCTGCATCGCCGACCCGCACGGCAACGAGTTCGACTTCGACACCTTGCCCTCGGCCTGACGTTCCTTCAAAAGCCGCAGGGCTTACCCGGCCACCACCCCGAGTTTGCCGGATAGCAGCTCGCTACGACTGATTAGGACGCTTGTGCGGCGCTTGCAACGTACGCGTCCGTGATGCGGTTAGCCGTGGCCGTGCCGGCCCATGAGCCAGGGCCGGACGCGGCGGATCAGGTCATCGCCGCCGAATTCGGCCAGCTGCCCGGCAGCGAGCCCGCTCGCAGGGCGAGGTTCACCTGCAACGGGCGGTGTGCCGCCGGACGGGACCGGCGAAGGTGCAGCGTAGACGCGTGCCAGGCCGGTCCAGCCAGCATGGCGGGCCTGCGGTGCGCCCGGATGGGGAGCTGTCATGCGCAAAACCGCGGTCGCCAGCGGCATCATCGGGGTCGTTCTCGTTGTCGCCGCGTTCCTGCTCGCGTTCTGGATCACGCCCGCATACGTCGCCCGCCTGCAGAGCAATTCCAATACGGTGCGGAACTACGACGGGCAGATCCGCACTCTGGTGAACCCGGTGGCGCTGCGCCAGGGGAACTTCGCAGGGGCGATCAAGGTCGGGCTTCCCGAGACATTGCGCCGCCAGGTCAAGGTCCTGCAGACGTCGGGCAATACCGCCCTGGTGCAGGACGCTACGACCGTCACCGCCGCCGGGCGCCCGGTCGGCGGGCTAACCTCGAAGTACGCGATTGACCGGACGAGCTTCCAGGCGACCTCCAGCCACCCGAGCAGCTGGAGCGTCACCGATGCCAAGGGGCAGACATTCAACTGGCCCATTGGGGCCAAACAGCAGAATTACACCGGATGGGTGCCCTACACCCTGACGACCACCCCGTTGAAGTACTCGGGGCAGGCGCAGCGCAACGGCATCAACACCTACGTCTACCAGGCCACCGTGCCGGCCACGCCGGTCAAGAACACCCAGGTGCTTGCGGGCCTGCCAAAGTCAGTGCCGGTGAGCTTGCTCCAGAGCGCCGCCAAGGCGGGCCTGGTACCGGGAACCATGCTCGCCGGCCTGGCCAAGGCGTTCCCGGGCGTGTCCTCCGTCCCGCTGGGCTACGTGTACCAGGCCACTAGCACCTACTGGGTCGCGCCCGCGACCGGGATCGTGGTGGACGCGAGCACCAATGAGAAGGAGATCGCTGGCGTCGCCCTGCCGACCGGGACAATTGTCCCGGTGCTTCCGGTGCTGTCGGACAGCTACAAATACAGCTCCTCCAGCGTGCAGGGGGCGGTGACCGACGCCAACAACGGCAGCAGCACTATCAGCCTGTTCGGCACGATATTGCCGATCGTGGCCGGGGTCCTCGGGTTCGTGCTGGTCGTGCTGGCCGTCGTCCTGTGGATGCGCAGTCGCAGGCCCGGCGTAGGCAGCCGCGAGGATCTGGGCAGCGGGCCAGACCTGGACCCTGTCCACAGCCGTCCCTGACCAGGATCGGGCCGATGGCCCGCGCGCCGGTCGGTCTGGAGAGCCAGTCCGGTGCGCCGTGTCGTCCCTAAGGGGCGGCGCCGTGTCAATGGGCGCATCGGTTCGGCGGATCCGCCGGACCGATGCGCCCATTCACCTGGCCTCGCAACCGGGGTTCTCCGGTCAGCGGATCTGCCGGATAGTTTCGCTGCCTCCCCAGCTAGCGTCCGCCGTCCATACCACCGCGTCCAGGCGTCGGCCGAGCGCCAGGCATAGCCGGTCGGCTAGTGATAGGCCGCTGCCCGGCGTCCAGGTGACTGCCGCTTGCTCGGCGTCCTCGACACTGACCGGCTCGAGGTGAAGGTCGTAACTGGCGAGCAGCGCGCGCGCAAGGCTCCAGTCGCGACCATGCGCCCTGACCCTCTGGGCAACCTCGGACCAGTTGGCCGTACCGCACGTTCCGCCGGTGCCCAGACCCGCCTCGACGGCCGCCGAGCCGTCTTCTCCCTGCAGGAACGCGAGCAGCGCCGAGGCGTCGAATACGTTCACGCCGCGTCTTCCGCGGCCGCCTGGCGCCGCCGGTCGGCAAGCAGTTCCGCAACGAGGTCGAGCCCGGCAAGCTCATCGCGGACCAGGGACTTGAGCTGCTCACGGCTAACCAGGAGCACGCCACCTGGAGTGGCAATAAGCACGACCGCAGCACCCTCGCGCAGCCCGGTCTGGGCACGAAGCTCGGCAGGAATGACCAGACGCCCTCGGTCGCCCATCCTCACTTGGTATGTCCCATTCATATGAAGACTGTACCACTAGGTGACGGCGTGTGGGATGTCGGAGCAGGCTGCCCGTGTCCGGGCCTGGCCGTGACCAGCACGGGACTGGCCGGGCATCCGCTGGGTTAGCGGGCGCCCGGACGAGGGCCTGCTACCTAACGGCGTGGCGGGACAGCAGCCCGGGCGCGGTTCGTCGGTGCGGAGCGCCGAGTCGCCAGCAAATTGATGTCGAGCCGTCGCGGCTGACTCCGACAACCTGATGACAGGCACCGCAGTGCGATGCAACCAGGAGGAGGCAGCAGCCATGTCAGCAGAGCTTTCCTTGGCATCGGGACGGGTTGGCCACATCGGCGCGCCGGATGCGCTGCGCGCCCTGGACGTGTTCATCGGAAGATGGATCACCCAGGGAGCGACCGAGGCAGCCCCGGGCGAGGCGCCCTTGCCGATCGTGTGCAGCGACGTCTATGAATGGGCCGCGGGCGGCCGTTTCGTTCTGCACACGGCCCATGGCCTCATCGGTAGCGTGCCCGTCGGAGCCGTCGAGATGATCGGCTATGACCCGGCCAGCCAGGCGTACCGGTCCCAGCTGTTCGACAGCCTGGGCAACGTCAGCACCCACGAACTGGTTCTCGGCGAGGACGGCTGCGTCTGGACGGGAGCCACGACCCGTTGCACGGCGACGTTCTCCGAGGGCGGCACCGTGCAGACGGCCCGTCACGAACGTAGCGAGGACGGTGTCCGCTTTGAGCCGTCGATGCTGGTCACCCTGCGCAAGATCGAGTAGGCCCGGGCCTTGGACGCGGCAGCGGGGTGAGCCGCGGCTGGTAACGGGAAGTACGCTGCCATGACTTCTCCTGGAGATACTGAATTCCGGCACGCGCAGCTCCGCACCGAGGGCTCATCGCTGCACGTTGTCGAGGCTGGCGATCCGGCGGCAGCACCCGTCGTGTTCCTGCACGGCTGGCCGCAATCGTGGCGCTCATGGCGGGCCGTCATGGAGCTGGCCGCGCAGCAGGTGCGCGCTGTCGCGATCGACCTGCCGGGTATCGGAGAATCCGCCGGCGGGCCGGCGGACGGATCAAAGCGACGGCTGGCGGACACGGTGCACCAGGTCATCGCCGGTCTTGGCCTGCGCGGCGCCACGCTCGTCGGTCATGACGTCGGCGGCATGATCACCTACGCCTACCTGACCAATCACGATGATCTGGCCCGCGCAGTGATCATGGATGTCGTTGTGCCTGGGCTGGGCCCCTGGGAACAGGTCATCCGCAACCCCTACCTCTGGCACTTCGCCTTCCACTCGATTCCCGCCCTTCCCGAACGGCTCGTCCAGGGACACCAGGCGGAGTACTTCGGCTACTTCTACGACGTGCTCTCCCCGGACCCCGCGAGAATCACCGCGGCGGCGCGGGCGGCGTATGTAACGGCGTATGCAAGCGAGTCCGCCCTGACGGCGGGATTCAGCTGGTACCGCGCGTTCCGGCAGGATGCGATCGACAACCAGCAGCCCGGCCGCCAGCGGCAGGTCAGCGCACCGCTGCTCTATCTGCGCGGCGAGCACGAGGGCGGAGACATCAACGCCTATATCGCAGGCTTCAGGGACGCCGGGCTCACCCTCGTCAGCCAGGATGTGGTACCCGGCGCGGGCCACTTCGCGCCCGAGGAGCAGCCCGCCGAGACCTGGCGCCTGATCGGGGGTTTCCTCGGGCCCTAGAGCTGGCTACCCGCCGCGGCGGCCTGGCCGGTGCCCTCGGCGCCCGCCGCTTCCTGGCCGCCGCTTCGGGCGCGCGGCACCGCCCCGGGCTGTCCCGCAGCACCAGGCTGCCCCGCAGCCCCGGGCTGCCCCGCAGCACCAGGCTGCCCCGCCGCGCCGCCCGGGCCCGCAGCGCCAGCCAAACCCGCCGCGCCGGACTGTGGCGCCGCGTCGCTCCGGCCCGCCGCGTCAGCCAAACCCGCGTCGCCCTGGCCGGCCGGGCCGGGAAAACCCGCCGCGTCCTTGCGCCTGAGCATGGCCTTTGCGTTCCAGCGCGCCGCTCCGGCCAGGTCGCGGGCGTGCTCGAGCACGGTGTAGTCCTGGCGCAGCGCGGCCTCGGCGACCGCCCGGTAAAGGTCGTGGTCGCATTGCTCAAGCAAGGTCGAGAAGTCCCGCCGCACCGGCTCGAGCAGGTCGTACCCGAATGAGCTGTGCATACGGGCGAACAATGGCTTATAGAGCCTGGCCCGCTCGTGCAGGCCAGACGAGTGCGACATGGGATTCTTCGGTCGCTCCCTAATGTAGTCGGGCAGCATGCTGGCGAATGCCTCGCGCAAGATCCATTTTTCCTGGCCGTCGCGCATCTTGAGTTCTATCGGCAATCGCATGGCCAGTTCGACGAGCGATAGGTCAAGAAACGGGACCCGGGCCTCCACTCCGTTGCCCATGCTGGTCCGGTCGACCCGCTGGAGTTCGGTCCGGCCCAGGTTCCGGATCTTGTGCAGGAACAGGCGCTGCGTCTGACGCGCGCCGATCCGGTGGTACATCGAGTAGCCGCCGAACAGTTCGTCCGAGCCGTCGCCGGTCAGCACGACCTTGATGCCCATCTCGTGCGCCCGCCTGAACAACGGCACCGACACGACGGCGTTGATGATGTCCCCGTACTCCGTGAGCTCCGACATCCGGATCGCCTCCCGGACATCGGCCCGGCGGATGTCGCGCGGCTGCATCTCGATCACCTCGTGCGGCACCCCGAGCTCGGCCGTCAGCCGCCGGGCGTAGGCCAGATCCTCGCTGCCCGGCGCGCCCACGGTCAGCGCCACGCAGTCCGGATGCATCTCCCGGACGTGCATCAGGGTGAGTGAACTGTCCAGGCCGCCGGACAGGATCACGCCGACGGTCAGGTCGGTGTCAACCCGGACCCTGATGCTGTCCTCGAGCGCGGTACGGACCAGCTTGGCCGCCTCGCCGGGATCGTCGATCGGCTCGCGATCCTCACCCAGATGCAACAGGTCGACATAGGGGACCAGCTCAGGTGCGGCAGCAGGCTCGGCCCAGCCGAGGTGACCGGGGGGAACCTCGAACACCGGCGCGCCGGCCGGCACCAGCGCCTTGATCTCCGAAGCCACCTGCAGGCAGTCGCCGCGGCGCGACCAGTACAGCGGCTTCACGCCGATCGGGTCGCGGGCCAGGAAGGCCCGGCGGGTGGCCCGGTCCACGATCAGCAGCGCGAATTCCCCCCGGAACCGGCTGATCGCCGCCGCCCCCCACTGCAGGAACGCTTCGAGCACCACCTCGGTATCGCTGTCGGTGCGCAGCTGGCAGCCGAGATTCACCAGCTCGGCGCGGAGCTCGTGGTAGTTGAAGATCTCGCCGTTGTAACACAGCACCCAGCGGCCGTCCCCGCCGATCCACGGCTGCACCGCGCGCTCTCGGTCCACAATCCGCAGCCGCTGAACGCCCGCGAGGACGGCATCATCGCAGCCGGCCTCCGGGACCTCGCCGCGCGGTGCCACCGCCTGAAGCATCGCCAGGAACGTCGAACGGTCGCTACCGGGGCCGACGACAGCGGCGATACCGCACACCGCGCTCAGCCGCCCACGCGTGCCCCGGGAACGCGGCGCAGCGCATGCCCCCCGGCCGGGCTGACGCACACGTGCCAGGCCTGGCCCTCGTCGATGACGTTGATGTCCCCGGCGCCCTGCAGAGCAAGGAGCAGATCCCGCAGCACGGTATCGGCGCCAAACCTGCGGAACCACGCCATCTCGACGTCGGCGGCATAACCGGCGCAGTGCGCGCTCGGCAGCGCGGCGGAATAGCCCAGCGCCCGCAGATGCCGCTGATGCTCGACGCTGCGCGCCAGGCTGGTTACCCACAGCGGGGGCGTGCCCGCCGGGGCAAGCGCCGCGAACTCGTTTCCGAGCTGGTTCAAGATGGCGGCCGCCTCCGGGCGGACGCGGGCGAACCGCAGGCCCGCCGTGCAGGGCCGACGGCCAGGCCAGGCACGCCGTTCGGCGGCCCGCACCGCCCTGGTCACCAGGGTGGTGGCCTGGCGCCGGTAGCGGAACCGCAGCAGCCCGCTGCGACGCAGCACGTCGAGGTCGACGAGATGCCCGGAGCCGAGCACATCGGCGTCCGTCAGGTACGCGGGCGCGCTCCCCCACCACATGGCGTCGATCTGGGCGAGCAGTGCCACCCGCAGCTGTGCGATCAGGTCCGGTGCCGAGCTGCTGGCTCGGGGCTGGTAGTTCCTGACCTCGAACATCAGCCGCTTGATCGCTCCGGTGACACCATGCGGGGTAGCCGCCAGGACCGGGGTGAACTCCGGCTCACTCAGGCGACCGGTCAGGATCCGCTCGGCGCGGACCCGCTCCACCAGCCGCGCGCCGCCCGATCGCGCCCGGGCCGCGATCTCACCCACCAGGTCCGTGACCGCCGACCGGTAATCGGTGAGGTCAGCCACGCTGACCACGGTGCTCGGGACCGCAGCACCCGCTGGTGCCGGGTCCTCGTCAACCAGCCACATCGTCACGAGCAACTCCCCCACAGTTTGACTCGGGATCCCTGTGCAGCGCGTCAACAGAGAGTAGCAGCGCCACTACAAGACGTGTTGGTGTTTGCCCGGGGTCACGGTGTGGCCAGGCCGTCGCTCCGGCCATCCGCCCATCCCGCCGATGGGCCGTGCGAGCCCAGCACCGGGCCATGGACGGCGCCTGGCCGTTGGCCCGCGGCACCTTGCGCGCTCATCTAGACTTCACACGTGATCTTCAAGCAGGTCGGAGAGGGACGGCCCTATCCCGACCATGCCCGGAGCGCGCGCGAATGGGCGCAAATCCCGCCGCGGCCGGTCCGGCTGGATCAGCTCATTACCACGAAGAATGTCCTCGACCTGAATACCGTCCTGGCCTCTGATTCCACGTTTTACGGCGACCTATTTCCCCATGTCATCCGCTGGCGCGGAGAGCTTTACCTGGAAGACGGCCTGCACCGCGCCCTGCGGGCCGCGCTGCACCAGCGTTCCGTCCTGCATGTGCGGGTGCTCGAGCTGGATTAACCGGCCCGGCGGAGCTAGCGCCGCCGGGCATGCTTTTTTGCCGGGACGACTACCTTGACCGGGACGGTCGTCTTGGCCGGGACAGTCGTCTTGGCCGGGACGGTCGACTTGACCGGGTGACCTGACGCCGACGGAGCCGGATGCGCGCCATGCCTGCGGGCCCTGCGGGCGGCACGCTGGCCGGCTAGCTGCGCTTCAGTCGTCAGGCGCGGCGTCATCCACTCCAGCATCGGCGGAATCAGCGCCCGCCAGGTGAACATGGTGTGGCCGCCGCCGGGCACGAACTTCAGCGTCACCCCGGGCTGCCGCGACTGCACCAGCTGCGCGAAGATCTCGGCGTTCCTCGTGTCGGCACGATCGGAGGCGCCGGTGCCCAGCCAGAACTGCGGGACAGGTGCGCCAGGCCGCAGCGACTCCAGCAAGTCCACCGGGGTATTCAGGCGCCGGAGCGCGGCGTTATGGCCGAACGGGCTGACCAGCCGGGCCGGATGCCCCAGCTGGTTGTCATCGGGCTTAAAGTACCCGCTCAGCACGCCCGCGTAGCCGAACCTGCTGCCGTACTGCAGGCCCAGGTTGGCGGCGCAGAACCCGCCTTCGGAGTAACCTGCGATGCCCCAGGCATGACCGGGCGGCTGCACCCGCAGTACTCGCGAGATGTAATCGGGGAGATCCTGGGCCAGGTACGTCGCATCCTGCGGTCCGCCAACCTGGTTCAGGCATTGCAGGGAGACGGCCCGGTTGCCGTTGGCGTCCGGCATGACGAGCACGGCGGGCTGGGCTTTTCCGGCCTCGATCAGGTTCTTCAGGATCGTGTTGACCCCGATGACCGTGATCCAGTCCTGCGGCTGGCCGGGAAAGCCGTGCAGCAGCTCGATGACCGGAAACCTGAAATGGCTATATCTATCCTGGAAGTACTCGGGCGGCAGGTAGATGTAGACAGCCCGGGAAAGATGACTAGCCTGCCCCCGCACAGTCAGCCTGAGGGTGTAGCCGTCCTGCTGCGCGAGCGTGGTGTCGATGTTGCTGCCCAGCAGCGAGCCGAACCTGACCGAGCTGCCCTTCGCCGCATAGGGCAGCTCCGGCTGCGCGTTGGAGCCGGACAGATCCGAGAAGGCGGCACTCCAGTTCTGGTAGTAGTCGTAGTACTTATTGACCGCCGCGACGCCGAACACCATCGCGGGCAGGAATGCCAGGCAGGCCGCGAGGACGCGGAAGACCAGCTGCCTGGCGACGGCCAACCACCACATGAGCGCGCCGAATAGCGCCAACATCAGCAAGAAGAAGGCTGTGCTCTGCGGCTCTGGCAATCGGTTCTCCGGTGGCCCGGTCAGTCTGGCTATCTCGTGGCAGCCCCCGCGCGTCACGCAGTTCAAAGAGTGCGCTGCGTCCGAGCGCGGCAGCGGTGGAGGTGGGATTTGAACCCACGGAAGGGTTGCCCCTTCACACGCTTTCGAGGCGTGCGCCCTCGGCCACTAGGCGACTCCACCGCAGCCGAGCCTACCCGACCTGCGGGCGGGAGCGGCCGCACCCAGCCACCGTGCGCGTGGCTACCCGGCCGCTACCTGCGCTGCCGGAAAAAATCGCTGAGCAGGCCGGCGCACTCGGCGGCCAGCACCCCGCCGATCACCTCCACCGGATGACCGAGCCTGGGATCACGGACGAGATCCCAGGCCGACCCGGCGGCGCCGGCCTTCGGGTCCGTGGCGCCGTAAACGAGCCGCCCCAGCCGGGCGGCAATCACCGCCCCCGCGCACATCGTGCATGGCTCCAGCGTCACGACCAGCGTGCAGTCGTCCAGCCGCCGGCTCCGCACCGCGGCCGCCGCCTGCCGGATGGCCAAGATCTCAGCGTGCCCGGTCGGGTCGGTGTCACTCTCGCGGCGATTGCGCGCCCGGGCGATGATCGACCCCGAACCGTCCAGGACGACGGCGCCGACCGGCACGTCCGCCCCTCCGGCCGCCCCCGCCGCTGCTGCCTCGTCGAGGGCAGCGCGCATGGCTGACTCGAAGGCTGCCGCGTAACGTTCCGTCACCGGGCTGCCGCCTCACGGGTGCAGCGCGACGTCCAGCGCCCGGTCCAGCGCAGGGCCGAATCCCAGCCGCCGCGCGATGCTGGCGAGCATCTCATCGGGAAATAGGTCCAAGTCGCCGGAGATAGCGCCGAGTTCCATCTCGTCAATGCCCAGATCGGCGAAGATAGAAAGATCTCCGGCCGGCAGGACCTGGTCGAGGTCTTCATCGTCTGGCACCGGAATATCCAGGTAATCGAGAACCTGCCGGGCCAGATCCCAGTCAACTGACGCAGTCAGGTCGGAAAGGAATACCGAGACCTGGCTTCCAAGCACGCGCAGCGCCACGAAGAAATCGTCACCGACCGCTGCCAAACCGATAGTTGCGCCAATACTGGGCTGCTGCCGGAGGGCATGGATAAGACTGTCCAGGTTCTCGGTGAGGGCGGCGGGCAGCACTTCGGCTTCCCAGGCGTCGTCCTCTCGGTAGACGACTACTGCGAAGTCGCTGCTGCCCACATCGGTCATCATCACCTCACCGGCGCGGCCCCAGGTCTCAGGCGCGGCACCCAGGAAGGAATCGTGTCAGATTCCCGGCCCGGGCGTGGCTTGATCGCTAGGGCCGGACGCCGAAAGCTACGATCGTGCTCTAATCGTTACAGAACGGCGCCATGCCGCGACGAAGGGTAGCTGGCGGGCGTTAGCCCTGCTGACCGGCGCAGCGCGAATTCTCCGTGTCGATCGGCGCGGGACGGCGCATCCCAGCCGGTGATCCACTAGGGTATGTTCTGCTCGTTCGTTATTGGCCCCCAAATTGCCCTGAGCTATGCTGGCCTCAACTGCCGCAGCCCGCCGTTGCCCGACCGGGAGGTGATCAGGATGTTGAAGAAGGTCATCACCTGGGCGATCGTCATCTTCATCGTGTACTACCTCGCCACCGATCCCACTGGCGCCGCCAATTTCGTGCATCACATTTGGAACGGGCTTAAGTCGGCCGCCAGCTCGATGGCCACCTTCGTGAACTCTCTCTAAGCAGATGCGGATGCCAAGCGCAGGACCGGCCGGACCCGCGGCCGTCAATAGGTATCTGCTTCCGCATGAGCAGCAGGTGATCACGGTGCGGCGGCATCCGGCCATCCTCATCGGCCCGAGCGTCGAGGCACTCGGCGGCCTGCTCGTCGCCGCAGTCCTGACCGCGACGATCCTGCACGGCAACAGCCTGCTGGTCTTTATCGTGTGGCTCGCCTGGATCGCGCTATTCCTGCGCATGGTCTGGAAGACCGTCAACTGGGCCGTCGACTTCTTCGTGGTCACGTCGCAGCGGATGCTCCTCACCTCCGGGGTGCTGACCAGGAAGGTGGCGATGATGCCGCTCTCGAAGGTCACGGACATGAGTTTCCGGCGCTCGTTCGCGGGCCGCGTGCTCGGCTACGGCGAGTTCATCGTCGAATCGGCCGGGCAGGATCAGGCGCTGAGCAGGGTTGACCATATTCCCTATCCTGAGCAGCTATATCTGGAAGTCTGTGGGATGCTCTTCCCCAGTAGCGAGCCCGCAGAGGGCGCCCAGACCGGGCCGGAGCAGGCCGACGACTGAGCCCTCGCCGGGGCCTCGCCCCTTCCCCGGGGTTCGTGCGGCCGGACGGCTAAACCCGAGACGTCCGGCCGCACGAGCCTGTCCGGGCCCGGTTTACCAGCGCTGACGTCAGATCGTCACCAGGACAATGCCGAGCGCGGCGAGCGCCAGGCCCGCCCGCTGCACGCCCCGCATCCGCTCGCCAAGCAGCACCCGGGCCAGCAGCACCGTCACCCCGGAGTAGAGCGACGTCAGCACGACCGCGATGCCGAACAGGCCAGCCCTGGTGGCCAGCACGTACCAGATGTTGGCACTGGCATCGAGCACGCCCGACATCAGCGCGACCGCGAACAGCCGGCCGCCGGCCCGCCAGTGGACCGGCCGGGCCCGCATCACGGCCGCGGCGGCCAGCACGACCGCCAGCCCGGTCACCCGCGACACCGCCACCGGCCACAGCGCGCCCGACTCGCCGCCATAGCGAAGGAAGACAAAGAACATGCCGAACGCGGCGCCCGACGCGATGCCGTACCAGATCCCGCGGCCCGGCCGGGACCGGCGCGGCGAGATGCTGGGGCCGGCCGCTGCGGACCGGCCAGGTCGGCCGGGCGAGCCCCGCAACGGGATACCCGGCTGCGCTGGCCGCGCCCCGGCCGTGGCCTGGCCGTGGCCCTGCGACCCGGACCCACGGGTGTGACCTGTGTTCCCGCCCCCCGAGCTGACCAGCACGATCGCGCCGAGGCAGATCAGGGCGCCCGCGTAGACCAGCGGGCCCGGCCGCTCGCCGGCGGCCAGTGCGACCCCGACCGGCAGCACCAGCGACACCAGCGAGCACACCGGCGCCACGACACTCATCGGTCCCGCGGCCAGGCCTGCGTAGAAGAACATCAGGCCGACGCCCCCGGCCGCCCCGGCGCACATTCCCCAGCCGACGCCGGCCGCCCGTGGCGTCCCGCCGGCCAGCAGCGCGGCGGCGAGGACGATCGCCGCGCCAGCCGACGCCGAGACGCCGAGCACCGACAGCACCGGAGCGCGCCGGGTCGCTGCGCCGCCCAGAAAGTCGGCGCTGCCGTAACACAGCGCCGCGGCCAGCGCGAAGATCGTCACCATGAGACCCGTCCTGCCACTGCGTGAGCCTGATCCGCAGCCGGAGCGTGCGTCGCGCTACGGTCGTAATAGTAATCGATATAGTACATTATAACGACCGTCGGGCCAGGCGAGCCACGGCCGCCGCGTTGACGGCGTCGGCGACCTGCGCGAACCTGCTGTAACGGGGCCACTGCGCAGGCAGCACGCCTGGCCGCCAGCACGGCGGCCGCGTTCCCCGGAAGGAGCAGCTTGATGGCTGATGATCAGGAGAGCTCGCCCGGCGGGATCCCCGGCCTGACGCAGGAGGTCATTGCGCAGCTGCGCGGCCTCAACGACAGGCTCGAGGGGCTGACCGGGCTCGGATTGTCCTTTCCGAGTCTCCCGGGGCTGTCCTCCCTGCCCGGCCTGCGCAACATTCCGGTGCCTGGTGCCCTCACGGCGGCGCAGATCAAGTCCGTCACGACGGCCGTCTCCGCGCAACGGCGCAGCATCGAAGCGCTGAAGACCCAGCTGACGGCGTTCGACGAGCAGCTCGTGGTGCTGGAGCGGATCCTCGGCCCGCTCGCGGACTGGAGCGCGAAATGGGCTCAGGTCGAAGACCGGCTGATGAGCCTGGGGCACCTTCCTGGCACCGGCCCGCACGAGGACAACCCTGATCCGCAGGCCCCACCGGGCGCGAACCGGAGCCGCTAGAACCGAGCCGCGGAGCCGTTAGAACCGAGCCGCTGGAACCCGGCCGGAGCCGGGCAGGCGGGTGATCCAGGGGATCCCTGCAGCTCCCCGAGCTGTTAGTCAGCTCGCGCCAGGAGTTCCCCCGCGACTGCGGTAAAGGAATGAGCCTGCCGGTGCGTGTATAGGGCGTGGGGCAAGAACCGATGGAGTTCGCCGAGTTCTACACGTCCGCCCGAGATGACTGCCTGCGGGTCGTGCTGCTGAATGTCGGTGACCGTCAGCTGGCTGAGGATCTGGTCGCGGAGGCGTTCAGCAGGGCCTGGCGGTCGTGGCGGAAGTTGCGCGAGCATCCAGCGCCACAGGCCTGGGTTGTGCGCACGGCGCTGAACGCGAACGTGTCCTGGTGGCGCCGTCGTCGGCGCGAGGTCGAACTCGCCGACCACGACATCGCGGCACCGGCAGGCCAGGACCCGGTTGGCGAGGATCTGCTGGCGGCGCTCCGGCGGCTGCCGGAGCGCCAGCGCGAGGTCGTCACGCTGCGACTGCTGCTGGACCTGGACATCGAAACCACGGCCAGGCTGCTGGGCATTGCCCCTGGGACGGTCGGCGCCCACCTGCACCGAGCGGTGGCAGCGCTGCGGGCCGCGATCCCGTCGCCCAAGGATCAGGAGACCAGGACATGAACGACAACGACAATGCGCTCGGCGCAGTGCGGGGCACTCTCACCGCGGCCAGGGACTCCCTCACCGAGGTTCGCATGAAGACGCCGCTGAACGACATCGTGCGGCACGGCCGGGCAGCACGCAGGCGGCACAAGCTCACCGGCCTCGCCGGAGCCGCGGCAGTGATGATCGGGGCGACACTGGGCCTAATCACACTGATGCCGTCCAGCCATCAGCCTGGCCGCCAGGCTAGCGCCCAGCTGACGGCGTGGACGGTGGTGAAGCAGTCTGACGGCAATGTTCGTGTCACCATCCGCGAGCTGCGCAACCCGGCCGGGCTGCAAACGAGGCTCCGCGCCGATGGCGTCCCGGCCAGCGTCACCTTTATCGGCGACCAGAATCCGGCGTGCCGGCCTTATCCCGGCGCCGGCACTAAGAGCCAGCGACGTCGTCTCCTGGAAGGCGTTTACACCTTCTTCCCGCCACGCTATAAGGCGATGGTCATTCACCCCTCGGCTCTTCCGGCCGGCGCTGGCGTGCTGATCTCCGTCCAGCACTACCAGCCGCCGCACCCAGGGAGTTTCGGCATCACGGGCGGCTTGGTCGAGGCAAGCCAGCACTGCACCGGTAGCTGACCCGCCCGGCGGCCTACCGAGCGACCTTGGCACATGAGCCCGGAGAGGCCGTGTGAATGATGGCCTAGCGCGCGCGTACCGGGCCGTTATCAGATCGCATGAAGCGGGACAGCTAACCGCAGGACCGGCAGGAGCGCAGGACCATCGGGCGTCTGAGGCCTCGACCGGGGCGAGGCGGAGTTCCAGTGCTCGGCCTTCTCCGCGTGCCAGGCGTTCTCCTCGCCGGGCCCGGACGCGGTTACCCTCGCGGTGGATCAGGAGAACGAAGGGTGCGACATCAAGGGGCTGCCAGCTGGGTCGCTGTTCTACGTCCAGGTGCTCGGGCAGGGTCAGGGTGTTACCGGCAACGGGATCTTTACGATCGTGAACCTGGAAGCCGACGGGACGACGTGGCACGTGCAGTTCTTCGGCGACAGCCCGAGCATCGGTAACTTCCCGGAATCCGCGTACTTCTCCTGGCTGGCCATACCGTCCGGCTCATGAGGACAGTTATCGCCGCTACGACGCTCCTGCTGCCCGCAGGCCGGCCGTCGGCCCCGGCTGCGTTTCGGCGTCCGCGTCAGGCGTCGTCCGCGCCAGGCCAAGATCACCGCCGATCATGCGGCAACGATCGTTCCGGCCATGTGCCAGCAGCAGGCGAAATGATCACTGACAGCAGCGCAGGCACCTTGCCGTTGCCGCAAAGTGCCTGGTGAACGCGGAGGCTCGGGGATTTGAACCCCGGATGGGCGCGAACCCAAACCGCATTAGCAGTGCGGCGCCATAGACCGGACTAGGCGAAGCCTCCCAATGACCCGGTGGGTCCGCCCCAGCGTACCGGTAGCAGCTGAGCGACAGCAAAGCAGCCCGCGGCCCGCGTAACGGCCTCAGCCGCGGGCCTGCGGCCGGTCGCCGGCAGGCCGCGAGCGCGAGCTCGCCATAAGCCGCCATCTGGCCGATGGCACCCCAGCCAGGGTAAGGTGCGGCACGTGGAGCTAAAGGTCTCGACTTGGTCACAGGGGGAGCGAACCATCATGTCCGTGGCCGGTGAGATCGACCTGTACACCGCGCCGCGGTTGCATGGCGAGCTTTTCACCGCCCTGGCGGGAGACCATCCCGTGCGGCTCGTGATCGACATGTCGGGCGTCGACTTCTGCGACTCGACAGGCATGAATGTGCTGCTCGCCGCGCACCGGCGCGCTCATGAGCAGGGCGGAAACCTGGAACTGGCCGCTCCTCGCCCGGGAGTCAGGAAGATCTTGCACGTGACCGGGCTGGAGTCGGTGTTCACCGTGATCGACGACCCGGCCAAGGGCGCCGAGTCGTAGCCGCGCTGCGGTGGCGGCTGCGCGGCCAGCACCGCTTTAAGCCAGCACCGCACTAAGCCAGCACCGCACTAAGCCAGCACCGCTTTAGGCCAGCACCGCACTAAGATCGCACGCATGCCGCGAAGCGGTGACGTCGCCGTCGTCATTCCTGCCAGAAACGAGTCCGACCGGATCGGCGCGACAGTGGCTGCCGCCACTGGACTGCCCGGGGTGGACATCGTCGTCGTGGTCGACGACGGCTCGACGGACGGGACGGCCGCCGCCGCCGAGCGCGCGGGGGCCAAGGTCGTCCGCCATGCCCGCAACCGGGGCAAGGCGGCCGCCATGGAGACGGGTGCCAAGAAAATCCGGCTGCTTGAGCAGCCAGAGGCACGCTCCGTGCCACGCCATCTGCTCTTCCTCGATGGTGACCTGGCCGAGAGCGCCGCGCAGGCCGGGCCGCTGGCCGATCCGGTCCGCCGCGGTGCGGCCGACATGACGATTGCCGTGTTCAGCGACCGGGTACGCCAGGGCGGCCATGGCTTCGTCGTCTCACTGTCCGGGGCTGGCATCGAGCGCGCCACCGGATGGCGTCCTGACCAGCCGCTGAACGGACAGCGCTGCCTGACCAGGGCCGCGTTCGAGGCGGCCCGCCCGCTGGCGGCCGGCTTCGGCGTGGAAACGGCGCTCACCATCGACCTGCTGCGCAAGGGCATGCGGGTCAAGCAGGTGGAGGTTCCGCTTGCGCATCGAGCCACCGGGACCGACTGGCGGTCTCAGCTGCACCGGGCCAGGCAATTCGCGGACGTCGCGCGGGCGCTGGCGGTCCGGCAGCCGGGCAGGCGGCCAGCCCGGCCCGCGAGCGGATGACCAGCCAGGCCGCGACCGGCCCGAGCGGTCAGCGGCAAGGCGCCGCCGGCCTGACGGCCACCGCAATCAGCATCGTGACGACCTTTACCGTGGCCGTGCTCGGCCCCTCTGTCATGGAGCCGGCCCTGCCCGGCCGGGGCGGCCAGCCGCCCTGGTCCATCTCAGCCCATCCGTCGCCGTATCTCGTGGTCACGTTGACCGCGTTCGCGATCGCGGCCGGAACGGCCGGCCTGGTGCTCACTTTCCTGGCCACCCGGCGCGGCTGGACGGTATCCCCGTGGGTCTTGTTCGCGGCGGGAATCGCGGCGGCGGTGGCACTGACCCTCGTTCCCCCGTTCGGCACGTCCGATCATTTGAGCTACGCCGCATACGGCCGCATGGTGGTGACCGGCCACAACCCGTACACGACCACTCCGGCCGCGCTGGCCAGGCTGGGTGATCCGATTGCGCGGGCCGTGCAGGACTGGCGGACCTCCCCGTCGGTGTACGGCACCCTGGCGACCGCCGGCCAGGCACTCGCGTCCTTGATCGGCGGCACCTCGGTCCGGCTGACCGTCTTCGTGCTCTCGCTGCTCAACGTGATCGCGTTCGCGGCGACCGGGCTGCTGCTGCACTGGATGGCCCGCGGCGACCGGTCCCGTCAGCTCCGCGCGGCCCTGCTGTGGACCTGCAACCCGCTGCTGCTGCAGGTGCTGATCGCCGGCGCGCATGTAGACAGCCAGGCGATCGTCTTCGCCGTCGGCGCGGTGGCGGTCTTCTCGCTCGGAACCACGCCGGGCTCGCGACCTGGCCGCGACGCCATGCGGGGCTCGCGAAGGTCAGGTACCGGCCGCGAGCTGGCCGCGGCGGCCGCAGCCGGCGCGCTCGTCGGGATGGGCTTCGCGGTCAAGGCCACGACGGCTCTGGTCGGCGCAGGCCTGGCCATCGGCTGCGTCCTCGCCTGGCGGGCCCGGCACGCAGAATCCGGGTCCAGCCCGCGGAACCTGGCCGCCGTGCTGGCCGCGCTGGCCGCCGGGTTCGCGGTGACGGCCGGCGCCTCGCTTGCCTACTGGGGAACTGGCGCGCTCGAACCGGCGCTGCGCGAGGGCAGCTACGTGTCGATCGGCTCGCCCTGGCGCGCGGTGCGCGCCGCGCTGGGGCTTGCTACCGGGGCCAGCCCGGCCGAGGACATCACCAAGGGCGCCGCCGTCGTGCTGGCGCTCGCGCTGCTGGCGCTGCTGCTCCGGTCGATCAGCGCGGCCGGGCCCGGTGCCTGGCCCCAGGTCGGCGGGCTGGCCTCGGGCGGCACCGGACAGCCGGCCGCTGGAACTGGTTCCGCTGGAATCAGTTCCGCCGGGCGCGCCGCAGTCGGAACCGGAGCCCGAGCCGGAGCCAGTCCCGCGGTCATCGCATCCTTCGCCGTGGTCTTCGCGTGGCTGGTCGCGTGGCCGTATGTGCTGCCGTGGTACGACGGCCTGGGCTGGGCGCTGCTCGCGCTGCTCCCCTTCTCGCGCCTCGACTGGCTGATGGTCGCGCGGACGGCGGCACTGGCGATCGGCTACCTGCCGGGCCGCACCGTGGTCATGCCGGCCGACCTGGGATGGCTCAGGACAGTGGTCAGGGGCGGCGTTACGCCGGTGATCCTGCTGGCGGTCACGGTGGCCCTGGTGGTGATGCTGTGGCCGCGGCGCGGCGCCCCGGTGATCCGTCCCGCCGCCGACGGCCTGGACGGTAACAGCGAGGGCGCGGTCCGTAGCCATCCCGGCGGGCTGGCATCATGAAGCCCATGTCTTACCGGTATGGCTACCTGGGGCCAGCGGGCACCTTCTCCGAGGCTGCCGTGACGGCGCTCGGGGACCACGCCGAAGCGGTGCCGTTCCCGACCATCCAGGCCGTCATGGACGCGGTGCGCGGCGGCGCCGTGGACCGAGGCGTCGTGCCGATCGAGAACTCGGTCGAAGGGGCGGTCACCGCGACCCTCGATCAACTCGCAACCGGCCAGGACCTGGCCATCTGCGCCGAGCTACTGCTGGACGTGGCGTTTGCGCTGCTGGTCAGGCCCGGCACCCAGATATCGGATGTCAAGCTGGTCGGCGGCCACCCGGTGGCCCAGCCGCAGTGCAGGCGGTGGCTCGCCGCGCACCTGCCGGATGCGGAGTGGCGGCCAGCGCTATCCAACGCGGAGGCGGCCCGGCAGGTCGCCGACGGGGAACTCGACGCCGCCCTGGCCGGAGTGTTCACGGCCGACGTCTATGGCCTCTCGGTCCTCGCCCGCGATATCCACGACCGGGACAGCGCGGTGACCCGGTTCGTCGTGCTGCGGCCGCCCGGCGACCTGCCTCCGGCTACCGGTGCCGACCGGACCTCGGTGATCGCGTTCCTGACCGATGACCACCCCGGGGCCCTGATGGAGATCCTCAGCCAGTTCGCGGTGCGCGAGGTCAACCTGACCCGGATCGAGTCCCGGCCCACCGGCGAGGGGCTCGGGAGGTACTGCTTCTTTATCGACTGCGAGGGGCACGTGGCGCAGGCGCGGGTCGGCGAGGCACTGATGGGCCTGCGCCGGATCTGCAGCGACGTCAGGTTCCTCGGCAGCTACCCGCGCGGCGACGGCGGCCGGACCCAGGTAAGCACCGGGACTTCGGACGCCGCATTCGCGGATGCCGGCGCGTGGCTCGGCCGGCTCCGTGACGGGCAGACCGGCGGCTAGCCCCGGCTAGGGCCGCCCGGGCCACCGAGCCGGCGCTTACAGGTACGGGCCCGACGCTCCCGGCGCGGCCGGCCGCTGCTGAATGTCGTCCTGGCCGGGCATCATGCCGGGCGGCAGGGCGCGCCGCATCTGCTCGAGCTGAGCCCGGGCCGCCATCTGCTGAGCAAACAGCGTGGTCTGGATCCCGTGGAACAGCCCCTCCAGCCAGCCGACCAGCTGCGCCTGGGCCACCCGCAGCTCAGCTTCGCTGGGCAGATCATCCTCAGCAAACGGCAACGAGAGCCGTTCGAGCTCGGAAACCAGCTCGGGCGCCAGACCGTCTTCAAGTTCCTTGATCGAGCTCTGGTGGATCTCCTTGAGCCTCGCCCTGCTCTTCTCATCGAGCGGAGCCGCCCGGACCTCTTCGAGCAGCTGGCGGATCATGCTGCCGATCCGCATCACCTTGGCCGGCTGCTCGACCATCTCGGTAACCGGGCGCTCGCTGGAGGCATCGTCCTGGTCGGCCTCGACGGCCACGCCCTCGGGGCCGACCACCACGACCTTGGCACGGCCCTCAGGCTCGGAGTTCGTCTGGTCGCTCATGTCCCTAGTCTGTCCGAGTGCCGGGCGGGGCCGCACCCCCGGGGGTGCTACCCGCGGATCCCTTCCGTCACGTAAATCTCATCCGGCCGCTTACTGCGGTCAGCACGGCTGCTACCGAGCCTATTGGATCGCTGGTTTGACTCGGTTATGCCGTACCGAACCGGGTGATGCGGTACCGAACCCGCTACCGCCAGGCATGGACCTGGTGCAGGCAGGCCGATGACCGGCACCAGCTACCCGATGGCCGATGCCTGGCCTAGGCTCGGATCGGGACTCGCGGCCCATACCGGGCGCCATTCCCCCAAAGGAGAGGTGCGGGGACGATTTTGGCTAACGACGATCTGGACCAGGCCACCGGCACCGGCGATAGCCCCGAAAGCGCGGACCGTACGGATGCCGGGCCCGTCCACCCGGCGCCAGCTGACGACCGGACTTCCGTTCCGGGCCGCACGCCGTTCTCCGGGGAACAGGAACGGGTAGCCGATCACGAGCCGTCCGCCATCTCCCGGCAGCCGCGCTACGGCCTGCAGCCGCCATTCAGCTCGCGTGCGGCGTTAGGCCCTGAGGCAGCCGGGCAGCCCCTGCCCTCCCGGACGCCGGCTGCGGTCCCAGACGCCAGGCTCGGCCCGCACGGCTCCTGGAATGCCTTCGGCCAGGTCGGCGCATCCCGGCCGGGCCCGGAACCCGGCGATCCTGCTATTCCCTACGACCCCGCTGTCCCCTACGATCCTGCTGTCTCTCACGACCTCGCCGACCCTTATGGCCCGCCGGACGCCTACGGCCCGGCCGACCCCTACGGCCCCCCAGAGGCGTATGGCCAAGCCGACCCGTACGGGCCTGACACGTATAGCCCGGCTGACGCCTACGGGCCGGCCGACGCCTATGGGACGGCCGACGCCTACGGGCCGGCCGAGGCCTACGGGCCAGCCGAGGCCTACGGACCGGCTGACGCCCATCGGTCCGGGCTGGCCTATAACCAGGCCGGCCCCTTCGCGCCAGCCAGCACCCACGACCAGACCGGCGGATACGCCCGGCCCGACGTCCACGAGCCAGCCAGCACCCACGAGCAGACCGACCCCTACCGGCCAGCTACTCCGCACGAACACTCCGACGCATATGAGCCAGCCGACGCCTACGGGCCAGCCGACACCGTCCAGCCGCCCGGCGCATACGCTCGGTCCGAGGCCGACATTCGGGCTGATATAACCAGGCCAGCCGATGCCTGGGCAGCTGATGCGAACGGCACTACTAGCACACCCAGCACACCTAGCGCGCCTGGCGCGCCTGGCGCGCCGCGCCCGCTCCGCGGCAGACCCAGCGCGTCCAGCCCACCTGACGCACCGGCAGGCCAGTCGGCTGCCCCGCCGCCCGCGACCGAGCCGACGGACAGCCTGACTCCCGAGTACCTGCTGCCTGGCAGGCGCCGGGCTCCGGCACCAGGCTGGCGCCGCGTCATCTACCAGGCCACGGGCGGCCTGATGCGGGTACCGTCGTCGGCCGCCGAGCTTCGCCGACGGGAGATGATCGGCCGCGTCCGGACTCCGGTGGCTGGCGGTCACCACCGGGTCGCGATCCTGAGTCTCAAGGGCGGCGTCGGCAAGACCACCACGACCGTCGGGCTCGGCTCCACCCTCGCCTCGCTGCGCGGCGACCGGGTGATCGCCGTCGATGCGAACCCTGACCGGGGCACGCTGTCGGACAAGATCGGGCTGGAAACCGCGGCGACGGTCCGGGACCTGCTCAATGAGCGACGCCGGATCCGGCGCTACGCCGACGTAAGGGCGTTCACGTCGCAGGCGCCCAGCCGGCTGGAAGTGCTGGCCTCGGACCGGGACCCGACCATCTCGGTCGCGTTCAGCGACGCCGACTACTGCGAGGTCTCCGCCGTACTCGAGCACTACTACTCGATCTGCCTAACCGACTGCGGGACCGGGCTGCTGCACTCAGCGATGGCCGGCGTCCTGCGCCTGGCGGACCAGATCGTGCTGGTCAGCTCGCCATCCGTAGACGGGGCGCGCAGCGCGAGCGCGACGCTGGACTGGCTCGCCGCGCACTCCTACGGCGACTTGGTGCGCAACGCGGTTGTCGTGCTGTCGGTGGTCCGGCCGCGCAGCCGCAGCACGGTCGACCTGACTCGCCTCGAGGAGCATTTCGCCGCCCGGTGCCGGGCGGTAACGAAGATCCCCTACGACCCGCACCTGGAAGAGGGCGCAGAGGTCGAGCTGGAACAGCTGAACCGCGCCACCGCCGATGCCTACCTCGCGCTCGCCGCGATCATCGGCGACGGCCTGGCCTGGCCCAGGAGCGCAGCGGCCGCGCGAGCATAGCCCGCCCCGGACCAGGGGGCCGGCCACCCAGGCCAGCCGGGAGCGTAGTTCCCATTTCCGTCCTTAACGATGCCTTGGGGCCGGCCCGGCAGGAGACTATGACCTGTGCGAGGCTAAAACCAGGGGCGGCGATGCTGCTGATCAAAGACAGACGGATCCGGCGCCGGAGCCCGGCCAGTGGATCCGGCCCGAGATCGGTGAGGCAGGGATAGTGGAAGACACGTGGGGAAAACGCGACGTACCGGTACTCAAGGCGGCCGTCGCGATGCTTGAGCAGAGCTACATGGTGACGGTCAGCGACATCGCCGGGGAGACCGGCCTGGAGCTCTCGGACGTGGCACGCTCGCTAGACGCGATGGATCCCACCTACGTCGACTTCCGCAAGACCGAGACCGGCGGCGACCCGCGATTCTGGTACGTGCACAAGGTGACGCCCGCGGCCCGCCAGCAGGTCGGCCAGTGGCCGACGCCGGAGAGCCTCGTCGACCGGCTCGCGGCCGCGTTCGGCGAGGCGGCCGACCACGAAACCGATCCCAGCCAGCAGGACCGGCTCCGGATGGCCTCCAGGCTGCTCGGTGACAGCGTCCGCACGACCGCCATCGAGATCGTGGCGGGCGTCATCGGGGACCCCGACCGCGCCGAATCCTAGGCTGGAACACCTGGCCAGGTCGATGTGACAGGGCAACGGCCCCGTCGCACCCCGCGACCCCGCTGAGTTCGCCGTTTGCCTCCAGCCATGCCGGGCAGGCGTGAGTTGGAGTATTAGCTATCAGGGCAGGCGATCGAAGTGTGGTGGGAGTACATCATCGTCGCGGCAGTGCTGATCTTTGGGGTCTACTGCTTCCTCGTGCTGGTCGGCTTCCGAACGCGGATGCTGAGCACCAGGACCAAACGCACCGCGGAAAGCATGTATGGCCTCTACGCCGACTCGACCCGAAAGCAGCGGAAGTACGCCAAGGAGCACGGCGGCCAGTGGCGAGACGGCGAGGACAGCAAGTCACCCTGACCCGTCGCGGGACAGATCCGGAACGGCAAGGCCCGCGCATCCCATCGAGCGGCTAGGGTTCGAGTCAGACCTGGCCGAAGGAGCGCATGGTGACCGGCCTGTCCGAATCCGGGCGGAGGCCGCCGTCAGCCGGCCGCCCGGCCGGCGCCGGCCGCAGTCGTCTCGGGGCGGGCATCGCGCTGGGCCTTCTGCTCGGGCTATTCGGGGTCGCCGTCATCGTCACGGTCGGGGTCCAGCTGCCCACCCCCGGTGCTGCCGGATGCTGGGCGGCTTTGCTGCTGGTGGTCATCGGCGCGGTGCTGGGTTACCGGATGGCACGGGCTAACGGCCACCGTGATCTGGCCATTGGCCTGCTGATCGGCACTGCGGCAGGCCTGGTGGCCGGGTTCGGCGCCCTGGTGGCCGTCACCGCTGCGATCCTCAGCAATTTCACGTGACAAGCTCGCCGCGGGCCATCAGGGCGCCCCGGGACCTGCCATGATCACTAATTTCCGAGAGAGGTCGGGTCGCGGGGCAGCGCGCCGCGCGCATCCTGGCTAACAACTTCGGGTGGCCTTGATACCGCCGTTAACAGTAGCCACTCCGATATCGGAAGGCTTCCGCTGGCTCAGGCGATACACGCACGGCAGGTCAGTCGCCGGGGTGCAGGGCTTCCTGGACGGCGGACAATATTGCCCCGCCAGCGAGACCGAGCAGAGCCCCGGCGAAGAACGTCTTGTTGTCGACGCTTGATTGGCCGGCATGGTTGAGACCAACCGCCGTCCGCCCCGCCGTATCCCCGTTAGTCAAGGCCTCCTGCCAGAGGGCGTTGGAGTTGTTGGTTGCCGCAGTCGGGAACGAGGACCAATCATAGCTGGGGGCTGACGGAATGGGGTAGCCGGCCAGCAAATACACTTGTGTTTTCGTAGGGCCCTGGTATATGACTTCGGGGATCGCAGCCGACGCGGTGACGCCATTATAGGAAAGGCCGAAATTGTGCGCCTCAACAAAGAAATTAGCAGTCGCGGCCTCGCTCGTCCTGAAGTCCAGCGGCACAGTCCATTCAGAATATGATTGCGAAAAGACCGTGCAGGCCGGGGCAGGACAATCCCGGAAGAAGATTCCGAACGGTGGGGACACGCTCACGTGCGCGGTCGGCGCGCCGCCCGGGGAGCCTGTCACGCCAGGACGTAGCTGAACCAAGACCCTAATCTCAGCCGTTCCCGGAGAGACCTGGAAGACCTTGTAGATGATGTACGAAATGGGGAATGTGGTCGTAAGCCACAAGCGGGAATAAGGGGGGCTGGGAGCTTCGGTAGTTAACGGGTACAGCATGAAGGCGGTCAGGAGAAGCACCAGTCCGAGGACGGCCAGGGCAACCGGCGTTAAACCTTCCTCATCCTTGATCGCTTGTGCGCAGCGGGCAGCGGCGGCGGGTCGTCTAACGGCTTGGACAGCGGACCCTCAGGTCCAGGGCTCTCCGGTTCCGGGACCTGAGCTGTGGGTGCACTCGACATCTGGCCCTCCCGTCCTGCAGCCGACCGTTACCCGCCGGGGCCTAGCCATCGTCAATGTTTCCGCGATCTGAACTGAATGGCCATAGTCGGGGCCAACAAGTGGATCGATGTAATACTCCTTTTGCTGTCTGCGTTCGGTCCTCCCACCAACAAAGCCCCGGTCTTGAGCTCGGGCCGGAGCGTAGGAGGACCGGCCCACCGGCACCTCAGCGCTCACAGTAGAGGCTGGGGTCACGGTCTACAGGTACTGGCCTGGGGTGGTGTCGGGGGCGGGGGCTGGAGGTTCGGGCAGGTCCTCGGCGTGCAGGACTGGTACTTCGGCGGGGTCGGCGCCGGGCCTGGTAATCCGCAGGGCCTGGGCGGAAATGGCCTGGTCGAGCAGGTTCCGCGCGTAGCGGGCGTTGCCGAAGTTCCTCCCGCGGGGCGTGGCCGCGAGGATGGCGCGCAGCTTGGTAGTCACGCCGTCAGCGAGCTGGAAGCCGGCGCTGCGGGCCATCCCGGCGAAGATGGCGGCCAGCTGCTCGTCGGTGTAGCCGGGGAAGTGCACGGTCCGCGGGAAACGGGACGCCAGGCCGGGGTTGGCCTGCAGCAGCGCGTGCATTTCGGGTTCGTATCCGGCGGCGATGACGACCAGGTCGCCGCGGTGGTCTTCGATGAGTTTGAGTAGGGTGGCGATGGCCTCGGGGCCGTAGTCGTTCGGCGAGTTGCTGAGGGCCAGGGTGTATGCCTCGTCGATGAACAGCACGCCGCCGAGGGCCGAGGCGACGGCCTGGGTGACGCGCGGTGCAGTCTCGCCGACGTAGCGTCCGATGAGATCGGCCCGCGCCACCTCGATCAGGTGCCCGGAGGACAGCAGCCCCAGCTGAGCGTAGATAGCAGCGATCAGCCGGGCCACCGTGGTCTTGGCGGTGCCGGGCGGCCCGGTGAAGATCATGTGCCGGGACGGGGCAGCGGCGGGCAAGCCGGCGTCGCGGCGCAGCTGCTCGGCCCTGGCCTCGGCCGCCAGCAACCTGACCTGGTGCTTGACGGATGCCAGGCCGGTCATCTCCGCCAGCTCCGCGAACGGGTCACGAGGTACCTGGCCGGGCCTGGCCGGCGCTAGCCCGGCGGGAATGTCGTCAGCGAGCAGCTCGCGCAGCGCAGCGACGGTAACGGGAGTGGTGCCGGTCATGACGCGGCGGGCCTGGCAGGCGGCCGCCTGGTCGAGCAATCCGATCGCCAGCCGGGCACTGTCGCCACCTGGATGGCTGTTGTTGCTCACGAGCAAGTCGCGGGCCTTGTCCCTGGCCCCGGCGGCGAGCGTGAACCCCGCCTCCTGCGCGCGGGAGGAGAAGATGGCGGCCAGCTCCTCGCCGGTATAACCAGGGAACTCGATGGTCACCGGGAACCGGGCCGCCAGACCAGGATTGTCCAGCAGGAACTGGCGCACCGGGGTACCGGGCCCGGCAAGGATCACCACCAGGTTGCCGCCACGGTACTCGGTGATCAGTTCCAGCAGCGCGCTGGTAGCCGCGCGGTCACGGGCCACTGATGCGCCGCCGGAGTCGTGTGCATCACTGATGAGCAGTACGCCGCCGATCGCGCGGTGGACAGCAGCGCGCACTAACGCGCTGCTGCCCTGGGCATATTCGCTGATCAGATCCGCGCGGGTCACCTCGACCAGGTGCCCGGAGGTCAGCACGCCGAGGTCCCGGTAGATGCGGCCGACGATCGCGGCGAGCCTGGACTTTCCGGCGCCCGGGCCGCCGACCAGTACCAGGTTCTTCCAGGCTGGCCGGGCCGTCATTCCCGCCGTTTGCCGCGCCTGCTCCGCCCGCACCGCGGCGATCAGCCCGACGATGTCCGCCTTCACAGTGGCCAGCCCGGGGAGCGCCGCCAGGTCAGCTAGCGGGTCATCCGGCCCGGCGGGCGGCTCCCCGTCGCCCCGTTCAGCCACCTCGGCGCCGCCGCCTGCTGGCCGGGCGGTCTGGCCGTCGGCTGGCCGGCGGCCCGGGCTAGCATCGGAGGCCTTGGCGCTGCCGGGAACCGGGGCGAGCGCGGTGACCAGCGGGTTGGCGGTCCGCCGGGGCCGGGCCAGGGCCCGCACGTCGTACTGGAAGCCACCGACCGGAAGGTGACAAGAATCCGGCCGGGCCGGGTAGCCCGGCAGTCCCTGCAGGATCCCGGTGAGCCGCACTCCCATGTCCAGCCAGGCACGGCACGCTTCGATCTGCCCGGCGGCGAGCCCGCGAGCCAGCCAGCCCCGGGTCCGCGCCGCCCACGCTCGCGGGTCGAAGTCACCGGCGGCCGCGACCCGTTCCTGCACGGCCAGGTAGCCGTCCGTCCCGGTTGCTGACGCCAGCCCGGCCGGCACATACTCCAGGCCCGCTTGCCCTACGAGGTGGCCCACGGTGTCCAGCAGGGACGGGACGCCGGGCACGGCCGATGCCAGCCGCGCATGTGCGGCAGTGAAGCCTTCATATGCCCAGCCGAGGTACCCTTCCGGCCCGGCCGGCTCTGGCAGGACGGCCAGTGTGCCGGGCCCGGCCGAATCAGACCACAGGCTCTCCAGGTCGGCCCGGGGAGCCGCCAGGTCCAGCGCCGCGAGCTCCGGGCTGGCCTGCCGCTGCCGGTATAACTCCAGCAGCGCACTGCGGCGTTCCTCGAACGGCACGATGCCCTCCAGGACCTCCAGGCATCGCACGGCGAGCGCCACCGCAGTCTCCCGTGGGGCGTTCCCAGCAAACAGCCACATCCCCGGCGGCCGCCACCAGGCGCCTGCTGCATCCCACTGCAGCGGGTCCCGGGGAATGCTGTCCGGCTCGGCCAGGAACCCGCCGATCAGCTCGGAATCGAGATACGCGCAGGCGCCGCCGCGCACGGCCGCCGACCCGCACAAGAAACCGGCCAGTGCCAGCAACTCCGGTGCCACCGCTGTCGCGTCCGGCAGCCAGTCGTCAGGTAACCGCGCCCGCACAGACCTGGCCTCAGGACTTGCCGCGAGCTCCCTGGCCCGCCCGAACACCTCGCCGACCAGGCCGTCAGGAACGCACCACGGGCCTACCGCATAGATATCCAGCACCGGCTTGCCGGTCAGCAGCAGCTCTAAATGCTCGGGTATTTCCAGACCACCCATGGATCCCGCCTTTCCGCCCGGCGGACGGCCGTCGGCATTTTCCAGCTTGCACCCGTTCGCCGCTACCGTCGCCCGGCGGCGCTGGAGCAGTGTTAGGCAGCCGGGCCTGGGACGGGGTAGCCAACGCCGGCCTGGAGGATCCCGAGTCGTTGAGAACGCCGACAAACGGCTTCTACCGGAGCCACTGCCGATGACGTCGCCGCCGGAGCGTCACCGGCTGAGCAAGATGGTGCCGAACGCGAACGCGCAGCGGATCTTGTCGTTGATGGGGGCCTGGCCGGGGGCCGGCTGCTCGATGACCAGGACGGTCACCTTTCCGTCCAGGCCGCGGCCGCGGGCCCAGGCGGTCAGGGCCTGGACGGTGCCGCCGAGGTGATGGGCGCAGAACTCGGTGCGCCTGCGGACGCGGCGGCGGCCTGAGGCCGCTTCTAACCGGGCCTGGAAGCAGGGTGCGCGGTGACAGTCATGGTCGGCCTGGCAGTGCAGGGACAGGGAGGATTGCAGCAGTTCAGTCATGACGATCCTGGGTTTCTCGCTATGTGAAGCACGGCGCGCGGCGGCCTGACCCGGTCCGGGAGCGGGCCGCCGGGAGGGGCGGGGCGGGCCCGCTTCCGCGTGATGCGGCGTGGGCCCGCCCCCGTATCTAGCCGGGCAGTGCGTTCAGCGGTGTGATCGCTGCCGTGAACGCGGCGCCGCTGACAAGGACGGCATGGGCGGGCTTGGTGTCGGCCAGGCTGGCCAGGATGTCGGCGCCGACGCCGATCAGCACAGCGGCGATGAGCATGAGCGCGGCCCGCTGTTTCAGGAGCGGCTGCTCACCTGAGGTGCCGCAGTTGGGCGTATGCGGCACAGCCACCCGCACAAGGCCGCCCCTAGCCACCCGCGACCGCGCAGCCATGCGACACCACCATCCCTGGCACTCATGTGCGCAGGTCAGATAGCATTTTTGCCGATCTTGCCTGGCGGAGGGTGTGGGATTCGAACCCACGATGAGACTCGCGCCCCATAGCGGTTTTCAAGACCGCCTATAGCCGTCCCCGCCAGTCCCCGCTGATCCCCTCCGGTCCCGTTTTGCCAGGCCAGGCGGGGTCTAGCGTCCCTTCTCATCCCCTCCGGGTATCCGCTTGTCCCCGCACGGATGTTCCCCGCGTGTTCCCCGCCGCGAAGTGGTCCCGGTGACCGGCTTCTTCTGGGAGCAGAGCGGCGAACGCTCCAGCTGGGTGGCTGAGATACCCGGCCGGCCCGGTGACCTACTCGTGGTGACCCAGCTCGGCAGAGGCCGCTGGGTGCCCGTAGTGGAAGGCCCGGCCAGGATCCGGGGCCCAGTCTGCCGGACAAGAGCAGACGCCCAGAGCTGGTGTGAGAGACGAGTGGAGAAGAAGTAGTGAGTGAGCAGACCCAGCGGACGGCAGCGCGCAGCTGCGCCAGCGCGGCTGCACATCGGCGCGGGCGGCGTTGGGGCTGAGCACGGGAGCCGGGCCGTTCAGCGCCTACCGCAGCCTGCCGAGCGCTCACGGGTGGCCGCTAGAGCTGGCGGCGCAACATGTCGGTCATGACGCGTCGTATTTGCAGTAGCCGTTGACATCGCCCACATCCTGGGCGGCTGTCTCCGCTTGGGACGAGGTGCTGTACGGTGCCCCGACAATGCCTAGCGCTGTCCCGGCGTTCCCAAGGTAGTTGGCGAACGCCGCATCGTCGGCCTGGCTTTCCACCAGATAGGACCAGCGAGACAGCTTCGAGTCATCCCGAAGCAGCTTTGCCTCAGCGGGGCTGTAGGGCGGGTTGGGGGTGCCGGTGCCGATCGCATTGTGGAGCGTCGCCGCGATGCCGGGAAGGACCAGCCTGTCGAAGTCGGTGCAGACCGTCATCTCGATGTCCGGGGCTGGGTTCGAGGTGGGGGTGGCGTAGGTCGGGGTCTTCACCGGCTGTGTGGTAGGCGCTAATGCGGCCGGAGAGGCGCCAGTCGTGCTGTGTGATGACGCGCATCCGGCAGCCAGGAGGGCGACGCCTGCGGCAGTCAGCGTTAGGACGCCGTTCCGGTACTTCATGGGCGATGATCCTTTCCCGACACTTCGCTTTCTTTGACGCTCGGTCAGCTGTTATGGAGCACAGAGACCCTCGGGCTGAGATACTCGGCAGGTCACGCTGGGGTGATCCCTCACCGCAGTTCCCGGTCATCGCGGAGATGACCGCAGACCTCGCGCACGGACCAGATCAGCAGCGGCCGGGCGCTTGCGACGAACGGTGACCACCCGCTCCCGCCCGATCCGCGTCTCAAACCCGGAATGTCCCCCACCGCGGCACGGTGCGGACCAGTCCCTCCGCGGCCAGGGCGCGCAGCACCCGCGTAACCGTGGCCTGAGACACGTGGTAGTGCCGGGCCAGGGCCGCCGTCGTCGGCAGCGCCTCGTCCGTCTCCCACTCGCCCGCCGCGATGCGCCGCCGAAGGTCAGCGGCAACGATCTCCGACGGCCGATCAGGTCCGCGCGGCACATAACGATCCTTCCCGCAGATGATCACCTTGCGCGACTTACCCGCTCTGAGTCTCTTGAGTCTGCTAAGTCATCTGCATTACCGTGGATCGTGTTGACAGAGCAGCGGGCCCGGCAGGCGGGCGAACGCCGTACCGGGCCCTGACCAGGACGGAGCCCTGGCTATGAATGATCATCCTCGCCTCGCCAGCCCGGCACCAGCCGACCCGCTGGCCCCGTTCCGCGACGAGTGGCAAATCGAGCGGCCCGCCTTAGACGTCTGGTCGGCGGTCAAGAAGTCAGCCGACGGACGGCACATCCGCGTGATCATCGCTTACGGTCCTGCGGAGCTGGCCGACAAGCTCGCGGCGGCCGGGGCATGACCAGCCCGGAGGCAGTCAGGGCCGCGCATCCGGACTGGACAATACGCCACGATGCCGGCCAGGACTGGGCCTGCTGGACGGCTCAGCGGGTGCAGGTCCTAGTCGCTCCCACGCTGGACGAGCTGGCCGTGCGGCTGGGCGGCGACACAGGCGGTGACCCGCGCGTCGCGGATGCCCGCGAACTGCTGGCCGAGCACCACCAGCCACTCAGCATGACGCCAGGCGATCTGCGGGCGCTGCTGGCCCGCTACCAGCGGCGGCTCCACGAGCTGCTCGACGCCCTCGGACGGGATCTACAGGAGACGGAGTCCTGAGTAGCGGCATGGTCGATGACACGGGTCGCCTGCTGGTGCGGAGCCTTTGAGTGCCCGTGAAGCACCGGGTCTGGCCGACCAACGGGCACGCAGCGGGCACGCGGGGATGTCACGCCACTCGGCTGCTGACCTGTTCATTACGAGGGTAATCCGTACCGCCTGGGCGTCCGCTAAGCCACCCGGCGACCCGCATGAACGGGCCATCCGCGTCCCGCGGTGTCCGGCGACGTGCACGGCGATTGTCACTCAGTTAGACACTCAGGCAGGGCCGCGGACCCTAGTCATGGTATTGGTCGGTGGTGGGGCGCGCCCCAGGCTCCCGTATTGGGGATGAACTCGATCACGGCCTTCTGTCCGTAGATCAGAGCAGCCATTTCGGCCTGCGCGGGCAGAATCCGTAGCCGCAGGTCAGGGCTGTCCGGCGTCCGAGTCGGCACATACAGCGTATCGATTGAAGCTAGAGGTCAAGAAGGCCCATGTCGAGGTCAGAGCGATAAATTGAAGCTTCAATATACTTACGTCGAACGGCACTCAGAAAATCGCTCTCAAAAGGCGCGCGATCAACAATCTCAGTATCGACGTTATTTAGGTTCGCTTTGAGGCCGGCATGGTACTCTCGCAGGCTCTCTAGAACGCCGGGAAGGCCTGCGATATTTGCGACAGTTACAATTGCCTGAGGAGTATTTACCGCAACGTCTGCGGACAGCTTCCAGGGCCAACCGGCTACGCGCACGGATGTCATTAGTATATCAGTCTCCTCGAACTCAATAACACTTCCATTGTCATCGACCTCCGCAATGCACATAGGTGCATCAACGCAGACTATAGGGCAATACACAATAACGCCATAGTGAATCCTTCGGGCACCAAAGGTCTGCGCGTTTAGTTTCTTGACGCGTTCTAACGGTATTTTCTCGACCCAATCTCTGGCAGTCCAGTACGGATAATGCGTTCGATTGAGGTACTGGTCAAATTCGTTTAAGATGTCTTCGAGGTGGGTGAAACCTCGGTCTTGGTAATCGTCAGAGCTGACGGAACGGATGTAGTCGTAGAGCCCAGCGGCGGCTTTATATATTAGCTGTTCGTCATCGACGTTGGTCGGGGTGCGTCCATCCTCCTTAAACCTGATTAGCGCTAGGCGGCGCAGCATTCGCCCATCGAAGTAACCAGGTAGTTGCGATGCTACGTGATTCCTGACCAACCTACTGCGATTTAACGAGCCCGCGACCGGAAGTGCTTCAGGGCCTACTTCTGTGCCTTCGACTGAGACACCGAAGATCTGAACGTCTTCTCGGTGCTTAGCTTCTATTGTCGCCTGCAATATTAGCTGGAGTCCAACCGTCTCGGACTGTTCCCACTCCTCATAGAAAGTGACTACCTGGTCAATTTCACGAAGTGGTTCATCCGAATCTGGATTACCGTAGACGAGCGTAGAGGTGTCAATGAATGGGCCGCTATGGTGAGAACGTGGAGAAGTAATCCTGCGGCATTGTCTGGCGACTTGGGCTTCAAGTGTCACCCCAGACTTATTGAGAAGCGAAGCTACGCGCTTGCGGGCGCCCTCGTTTCCTAGCCATAGGCGGCTAGAGTCCTCAGCTTCCATCATTGCCGGGCCCTTCCGTACTGCTCGCCATAGGGTCGAGTCGACTGCATTACGGCGGCTAGGATGGTTCCCACCGCCATCCGTCGTTGTTCTCGCAAGTGATCGTTTCGCCATCACCAGCGACCCCGGTCATGCCGTGATCATTGTCGCGGCAGAATTCGCCGGGCTCGTAGCAGGTTCCTTCATCGCTGAACGGGTAACACGAGCTGGCCGTGGCAGGCGGAGGCGCTGGTAAGCAAGCGGGACCGGCTTGGGCGACAACGTTCTTCAACGGTGCCGATGGCGTGGCATTCGGGTTATAGTCCGGATTGTCGGCGACGTATCCCACCTGGGTACAGTTACCGGCGGTCCGGGGCGCGGCTGAGATCATCATTTGCACCGATGTTTCGCATTTGTGGAGAGCGGCGTTCCAGCTCCATTCACCACCGAGTTCTTGTGCTTCTGGTGGTACGCCGGGCGTGATCATCAGGACGTAGATGTCGCCTGACGCGGACCCTCGCTTTTCGCAGGCGTTCTCTGCGGCTGCGCCAGACTTCTTGGCGGCCTCCGTGCGGGTCGGCCTCGGCGATGGTGATCGCGTCGCCTGCGGTGAGGGTGATTGGTCGGGAGTCTGAGCAGCCGCCCGGCCTGTTGTTTTTGGAGGCCCGGCGATTGCGCCAGCGATGCCCAGGATCGCGACTAGCCCGATGGCAGATAAGATCGCGGTCCAGATCTTGTGGCGGCTCGGCCAGGGCTTGTGGCCCGGCGTTGCGTGATGATGGGCCTCTTGCCAGTGCCGCGAAGGTTCTCTCGGAGTCTCGGGAGGAATGCTGGTGCTCACCTAGGGCTTCTTCTGGTGGTGTTTTGATTCAACTGTCCGTATTGCTGTCGGTAGGGGAGGGATCGGGATAAATTCCTTCGGTATCTATCCATCCCGCAAATTGCCAACTGCTACAGTAATGGACGTTTGCCCGCCGCTTTAGGTTGACGCCGCGCGCCTATCGGGCCTGGCCTTTGGCCTGGGCCCTCACCGTCAGGCAGGCCCGCTGGGGTGGCAGAGGCTCCCGCGCTCAAGGGCGGGCGCCCTTGACGCTGGAGGGGCCGCCCCGGACAATGCGCGGCATTCCGGCTCTGGTGACGGTGACTGTCTCACGGCGATCGGTGCACTTCGCACGACGTACCGGGCCGGCCCGGATTATGCAGCCGCGATCATCGGCGCAGCGTAACGGCGGGTACCGCAGACGTGCGGGAGCGGGCCAGCCGACCGGGCGGCGGCTGGCGCGCCCGTCAGGGCTTCCGCCCGTAGGGCGCGGCAGGCTGCCGCACTAATCCGGCAGCCTGTCGCATTTAGTGCCTCTTGGATTGGTGCCCGCCTTCTGTGCTTCGATCAGTTCGCTTACCAATCTCGCTGTTCCTGACGGCCGAGCAAGGTGGGTGTATTGTGACAGGGGCAACAGTGACCGTCATGATTGCTAACAGCGCGGTGCTCCTTTCAAGGCAACACCGTCGCTCGGGGAAAAGTCACAGTCGGGGGAAAAGTGAGCCAATATGAGTTCCGAAGGAATTGGGTAATCGTCGTAGGATCGGTACTCATTCTCGGCGTCGGAGGCGGGTCGGTAGCCTATGCGTCCGTCCACGGTGGCGCTAACGGCGACCACAACCGACATGAGAAGATAATTAGTATCCGGCACACCGTCGGCACCACGGTGCAGTCATGCACTGTCACGGCTGCCCGCCCCATTCCTAGCCGCCCGGCCCCGCCGGCCGGTGGGAAGGATGTGATGGCTCAAACTTGCGTTAGCTTTCCGGTCGGCCTGACACCGCCACAGGTGGAATCTGCCTCAGTATCCTGTAGTGCGGGTTATGTCGCCACCGATGGCGGATTCGCGCTCAGCGGACCTATGGGCATAGGTGGTAACGCGACCGAGAAGTGGATACCAATTTACAGCTATCCGATATTTTCGGATGGAACAGAAAGCGGCTGGCAGGTCGGAATTGACGAGACGGGTACCGCCGGAAATAGTGACGTGAATTACGTCCTGAACGCGTACGCTATCTGTAGCGCACGGAATCGCTGGCGAAGTTTCTAGTGTCCAAGCGAACGGTGAGACGGGCGCCGCGGCGGCGATACACTCCACGAGACAGCGGGTCTTGTCCTCGCTGCCGTAGTAGAAGGGGGTGATGCCAGTGCCAGCCTTGACACTGACTTTGCGCTCCCGACGCCGCGACTAGCGCGGAGTCACAAACGCGCGAGGAGGGGTCATAGGACCGCGGTCAACTCGTGGCAGATTCCGGTGAATCGCGAAAATCTGGTGTTGTAAAGTGCACGAGGTAGCTCCCCAAGGGAAACCTAAGGGGCGTTGCTGCACAGAGCAGCGGCGAGGAGATCTCCAGAGGGAACATTGAGGAGATCGAGCCTGAATTGTGGGCTCCGTGACCGGGCGTCGGCCGAGTGGCCGACGCCCGGTCGTTACGCGATATGTGCCTCAGGGGAGGCGGCCTGAGGCTACAGGCATTGGGGCGTCGCGTGCTCGCTGGCGGGCACCATCATGACTGCGATCTTGTAACCGTGTGCCTATGGTAGAGGTCCAGTGCAAGTTCGTCTTTGGACTTCTCGGCTTTGTCGAGATAGGTAGGTTCATCCAGAGCGTGTTCTCGTCTATGACCTTGGCATCGGCTGCGTGACGACCTCGACTGCCGTGAGCACATCGTCCTCTGCGTACGCCAGGAGGCTAGCCTGCTTTGTGAGCCATGCCTCCCCGGTAAAGTCAGTCACGAAGTCCCGGACCTTCGCTCGTACGTCATCGCCCCCCTCCTCCCAGGTCGTCTCTAACAGGTCATTGACGATCTTCCGGCGACGCAGCAGGGTAGCCAGGGCCTCCTCGTATGCCGCCGCCTGCCTGTCCCACAACCGGTGGCCGCGCTCGCCTTGCACGGCCAACTCAGTGGCCGGCGTGTGTTACGGAAACCGCTGATGCCAACGACGACGGTGCCGGTGACGCCCACAGCTACGCCCAGGATGGCTGAGCCTGCGGCAATCCAAGCAGCTTCAGCGGATGGGTTCATGCCGGGCAGGTTAAGGCTCTTCGCGGGAGGTCGTCGACCCGCTATGGTCAAGCTCCGCAGCCGAGCGAACGAACGTGGCACCGGGCGCTGCGGCTGTGCATCACCATTACGTCCCCGAGAGGACTTCCGGGCAGGAAGTGATGATCACGATGAACCGCACCATCAGGAACCTTGCGGTCGGCGGGGCGCTCATCGCGCTCGCGGCATGCGGCAGTGGCAGCAAGCCAGTCGCGGCACACACGCGCATAGCCAGCCCGGCCGCTACCGCTAGCCCGGCCGCTACCGCGACGGCAGCAGCGACACCGGCCAGCTGCAACAGCCGAGTTACTACCTGGGCGCAGAACGGTGGTACCGGCCAGGACCAGACGGTCTCGGACGACATCGAAAGCCTGCAGACTCGATAGGCAACGCCACCTCGGCAACAGATCCGGCATCGTCAGCGCCGCTACCGCACTTGCCTCCGACGCGAAGACCGCGGCGCAGAACTCGCCGCCGAAGTGCTCGGGGCTCGACTACAGGTATCTGGTGGCCATGGCAGCGCTAGCGCTCGGAGCTACCGATGTCGAGTACGGCTCCGACACCAACGGCACCGACCTGCTGACAAAGGGAATCCACAAGCTGACGCCGGTAGTCACCCAGATCAACAACGACATCAACGCGGGCTGACATGATCCGTCTCCGGGACGCCCACCTCACCGCACGAGCGCGGGTGGTCGTACGATCGGCAATCAAACAAAACGGCGCCAAGCGCATTACAAATGCGGTGTCATCTCGGCTGCGCGAGCGAGTGAGAAGGCCGATCAGAACAACTTAGCCAGTGACGTTCGGCTCGTGCCGTGGCTTGTACCAGACCGATGTGCAGCCCTCAGCCCGGCACGACACCCGCAGATGTCCCGGGCCCTGGGCGCGCTCGGCCCGCGCCGGGCCGCAGCTGCACGGCTGCCAGGACACGATCACCCGGCCCGGCCCCCACGGATAGCCGTGACCGCACGCATACGGATAGTTCCACCAGTCAGGGCGCGTGACCTCGTCCACGCCCCGATTAGAACACGTGATCGAGCCGTGAGTCTCGGCTTCCAGTGTGCTGGCCTGCGGGAGCCGGGTATGGAAACGGCCGCCGGCGGCGCAACCCCGGGCGCGCCGAACCCGGGAAACCGGTTGCACACGACCGACACCACCGCCATCTCTCTGCGCTGTTCCACGCCGGGTGTTCAGCGTCAGCCTCAGCGAGGCCGCCCCAACAAAGACGCCACGGTCGCCCGACAGCCGGGCGACCGTGGCGCTATGTTGGTGTTGGGTGTTACCTGCTGGTCTGCATGACCAGCGCGACTGCGGCGGCTGCAACTGCCAGCAGCGCGATCATGCGGGCGGTCTGGGCCCATCCGGCCCGGGCCGCCTGCCCGATCTCATAGACCAGCCGGTTGATCGGATTACGGTCGTCGCCATTCATCTGTGCTTCCTCCTCTCATTGCCTGACGCTCTTACAGCGTCAAGCTAGTTGTCATAGGGTCGGTGGATCCTGGGGACATCATGCGTCTGCCCAGGTGGCGCAGGCTTGTGGTGTCCACAGGGGCTGTAGCGGGGCGCCTGAAGGCGGCGGTGTCCACAGCCTGTGTGGCAGCGTACGAACGGGAAGATCGGCGATTCCGCCACAGGCCCCCATTCGAACCTGCTGCGCAGCCGGTCCTCCAGGGTCACCAGCCGCTTGGGCGCAGTCCGTAGTCCTCCTTCCCGGCCAGATCCCTGGGGATCTCGGGTGTCTGCCCGACGAACAGTCTGCAAGACGGCTTCGGCGCTCGTTCGGTAAACAGCAAGTGGCACCCGCGGTCACCACCCTGACCGGCCGTGCGGTCATGCACCAATGAGCCGCCTTAGTGACCTGGATTCTTCCTTGTTCTCAAGGAACTGGATGTCGTCGACGAGCAGCACGTCGACGTCCCGGTACAGGCGCCGGAAGCCGTCCTGCTTGCCGTCCCTGATCATGTTGATGAAGTCGTTGGTGAACTCCTCCGAGCTAATGCACTCCGCTGCCGCACCACCCGCTCATAGTCGGCCCGCACGCCTGCGTATCGCGGGCGGAGCGCGACGAGCAGGTCATCCAGGCAGCGCCCGCCCAGCGACCAGGGCCACTCGCTTGACCGCCTCGGCGAGCACCGCAGTGGGAAGCTCGGCGGTCGAGGTCAGCTCGACGCCCTGATAGAGACTCTGGGCATAGTGACCGATGGCATGCAGCAGGTGCGTCTTGCCCAGGCCCGAGTCGCCGTAGACGAACAGCGGGTTGTACGCCTTGGCGGCCATCAGCGACCCCAGTAGGTAGGTCGGCATCGGCCACCGGCTCTGAGCACTAGCTACCAGACGGTTCCCGCCTGACCGCCTGTCCGATGTGCGCTGCATAAGCGCAGGTCAGAGGCCTGGGTTGTCACACCGTGTCACCATAGGATCGGGGGGCGTGCCAGGCGGGCGAAACCGTGCTTTGCGTCCAGTGAGCCCGGCCTGGCCCGTCACTTCTCGACGCGCCGCTGGCACCAGTCCTGGGCCTCTTCGAGCGTCCGCATGTTTGCGCCGCGCAGCACCGCAGGCCCCCGGACCTCGGGCTGGAAGCAGACCCTGCTGATCTGGATCACCACGAGCAGGTCGCCAGGCCGCCCGGGGATCTCCGAGGTCCAGACGCCGTCCTCGGGATGCTGCCAGATGAACTCAGCGGCCACGGCCTGATCGCCGCGCACCAGGCCGCGGAACGAGCCTGGCCGGGACTTGAGCACCCCGCGCCGGTCAGGTGCTGTCATCGCCGAGCGTCATCTCAGTCAGGGTCGCTGCCAGCTCGTCCTCGGTGTGGTCGCCGTACAGCTCGCGCAGCAGGTGCGCAACCCAGTCCGCCAGCGTTGCCGCCACCATCCGCTGGTCGGCGTTGTCGAGCAGTACCCGGGCGCCCCCGGTGTCGCCCGTCAGCTGGCACCGGACCAGCGCCAGGGCATCGAGGCCGACGTCCTGGAGCCGCTGGGCTGGGCTGGCGGCCATCAGTTCGCCGTGCCGATCTGGCCGCCGGACTCCTGGGCCTCGGTGAACGGCCGCAGGTTGCCAGCCCCGATCGCGGTGTACAGCGCCCCGGCCGGGTCCAGCATGATCACCTGGCCCTGCAGGAACGTCGTGGGCCACAGCTGGCCGCTGACCGTCGGGGCGCCGCCGAAGCCAGCCGCCCCGCCCGTGCCCGGCTCCCCGGCTACGACCGTCGCAGCCGTGCCAGCCGCCACCGTCACGGTGCTGGTGAGCACGTACCTGGACAGCGCCATGGCAGCTCCGATCAGTTAGCGACAGCTATGCCTAGCGCCGTCTGCCCGGCCGCCGCGTGCGTGGCGTACGGCAGGTTGTGGATGTCGTCGATGGTGGCCACCGTGTTGCTGCCCTGCAGGAAGCCCGGGCCCTGCTCGGTGATCGGGTTCGACCACAGCCAGCTCGTCGGCACAACGCTGTAGATCAAGGTGACGCTCGCGCCAGGCGGCACCGGCAGGTAGGCCGGGCTCGGGATGGAAGTCCCGGCGTAACCCGCCACCAGCTGCGACCAGGTCCAGGCCGGGGATCCGGTGTACGTGAGCGCGATCGTACCGTTTACCGGGACCACCGCTGTGGTCGGCGAGGCAGTCAGGCCGGTCGCGCTGCCGTTCACCGTGACCGCCGAGACCGTGCCCCCGGTGATCGCGACCGCGACCGGGCCCCCGGAGAAGTTGGTAGCCGAGACCGTGGTGGCGGGCAGCGCGGGCGTGAGAACCGGCGCCGGGAACGCCGGGGTCACCAGGATCCCGGTGACCGTGCCGCCCGTGATCGTGAGCGCGCAGGCCTGGCCGTACGGGTTGGCCAGCGGGACCGTGGTCGCCGGGATCGCGGGCTGCGGTGTGAGTGGCATCAGTTGTGGTGTCCCTTCCGGATCTTCGGCAGGACCGGCAGCGGGGCTGGCCCGCTGTCCGGGATCGTGCCGCCAGGCCTTGCCAGGCCCGTCCTGAGCAAGGACGCGGCCTCGGCCGCGGGCACTCGCACCGGGCCGGGCCCGGAGCCGCCCGAGGTCCGGGTGGCGTTGACCAGCGTGACCGTGACGGGCCCGGTGTCCGGCTGCGGCCTCGGTCCCTGGCTGGCAGGCGCCCTGATCCACCTGGCCGGGCTCTCGTTGCTCGCCGTCGGGCCATGCTCGGGCGCGTCCTCGTGTCGCTCCGGGTGAACCGGGCTCGGGGAGAACACCACGCTGGCCGGGAGCTGCGGGCGGCTGTCCTCGATCTCCTGCTGTGTCGGAGCGTGCGGGAACCGGCTGGAGATGTCCTCCTGGCGCGGTGCCAGGTGCGGCTGTACCGCCGTGCCGTAGCTGTCGCGGCTCATTCCAGCCCCAGTGCGCGGCGCATGCTGATGACCGCCTCCGGGTCACCCTCGATCTGCGGGGCGCGGGTGCGCCTGGCCGGCGGCTCCAGGCCGGTCGCTGCCCGGAGCTCGCGGTCGGCGAGCTGCGGGTCGCGCACCCGGCCGGTCAGTTCCGCGATGTCCGGCAGGCCGCCCTCGTCCGGGCCGGTCACGCCAGGCCCGCCCGGTAGACGGGGAGGCTGCCGTTCCACGGCTCGTCTCCCGGCTGGTCGAGCCGGACAGGCGTAACCGGGCGATGCAGCCTGGCCGCGCGATCCCTGGTGGTTTCCGCTGCCCTCGGGTCGGTGTAACGCGGGTTCAGCCGGTCCGCCGTGTAATCGCGCTGAGCGCGCGCCTGGGAGCGGATCTCGTCCGCGCTGCGCACGGCGAGGCCAGCCTGCCGCGCGATCGCCGCGGCGTTCAGGCTGGTGCTGGCCGGCATCGGGCCGCTGACGGCGTCCGGGTCGTCGGGGTCACCGAACCGCTGGGTGCGCTGCGCCTGGAACGTCTCCCGGCCGCCGGGGAGGCCAAGCTCGGCCATGGCCGCCCGACTACGTGTCCCGCCGCTTCAAGGCCATCGCGAAGGCGGCCGGCGTCCCCGTGATCAAGCTGCACGAGGGCACCCGGCACACCGCGAACAGCCTGGGTGACGACGCCGGGGTCGACCAGGAGATCCGCCAGCGCACCGGAGGCTGGGCTACCCGGGAGATGACCAGCCACTACAACCACCCCGAGGCTGCCCGGTTCCGCCAGGCTGCCGAGGATGTAGCCGCCTACGTCGGAAGGGCCGGATCATGAACGGATGTTCCCCTGATGTTCCCCGGCGGTCCTGCCAGCCGGGCGCACAGCGCGGGCCGCTAGCGGCTCGGGGCGCGTTCCTGCAGGTCAGCGGAGGGTGTGGGATTCGAACCCACGATGACGGAGTAAGCGCCATAGCGGTTTTCAAGACCGCCGCCATCGGCCACTAGGCGAACCCTCCCAGCTGCGATAACGCCCGGATCATGGCTAGCCTGGTGTCCGCTGGTCCGTGACTGGTCCGCAGCCATGACGCCATGCCCTTGACTGAGCAGCCCGACGTCGGCTCCAAGCCTCTCATACACCGCCGTCTTCCAGCATCCGCGCGATCCGGTCGCTGGCGACAGCTCCGCATCGTCGATGCAGCTGGCACAGGGCTTCAGCGGCATCGCCACGCTGTGCCCAAGTCGCCGGGCAGCCTCGGTGGCCGGACACCGGCGTGCCCAGTTCAGCCAAGCAGCTCGCAGCCGTATCGGGCAAAGAGCTCGCGTATCTCGTCCAGGCTCAGCCTGGCCCCGCCGTGCAGCGTGTCCAGCAGGGCGCTGGTCGGCGCGGACATGACGATGAGGTACCGAGCAGGAACGGGATCGGGATTCCAGAACGTGTGCGGCAGGCCACTAGGCCCGATAACAGCCGCCCCGGCAGGAACATCATGCTCATCGTCCCCGACGCGGACCTTCAGCCGCCCCTCCAGGACATACCAGGCCTCATCATCATCACGGTGCACATGCAACGGCGCCTGATACTGCGGTGGCTGCCCCTCGGGAACTGCCTCGGCTTGCCACTCCGCCAACACGATCTTCGAGCCTGCGGGAACAAGCTTCCCGGCCCGCAGCGGCGAGCCCAGCACATCACTCACTACAGCACCATCCGTCCAGCTACGTCAGGACGTCCAATGTGACATCTCCTGCCCAGGTGCGCCCGCCGTGGCCAGTCTCGCAACTGTTGATCACGGCGCTGTGGTCAGGTCTTTTCCAGACCGCCGCCATCGATGCACTGGGCCGTGACCGGCCGAGTAGGCTCGCCGATGGGAGGGAGGTCGCATGCTGCCCCCGTTCGGCTGGCACGCCATCATCAGCGTGTGGCAGTTCGCGCCGGTCGTGACCGGGCTTTCGGTCGCGACGGCTGCCGCCTACCTCTGGGGCGTCGTCCGGGTGGGCCGCCGTCATCCCGCGCGGCCCTGGCCGGCCTGGCGCACCGGGATGTTCCTCGGTGGCCTGGCTGTCGTGGTGGTGGCCACGCAGAGCGGCATCGGCGCTTACGACGACGTGCTGTTCTGGGATCACATGGTGCAGCACCTGATGCTGCTGATGGTGGCGCCGGTACTGCTGATCTTCGGCCAGCCCGTCACCCTGCTGCTGCACGCGAGCCGCAATCCCCTGCACACCTGGGCCAAGCGAGTCGTGCGGTCCCGCGTGGTCAGCTTCCTGACCTGGCCGGTTTTCGGGTTCGTGGCCTACGCTACGGCCGTCTCCGCGGCCCACCTGACGAATATCGCCAACCTGGTCGAGTCCAACCAGCTGCTGCACAACGCCGAGCACGCGAGCTTCCTGATCATCGGGTACTTGTTCTTCCTGCCGATCATCGGCAGTGAGCCGATCCGCTGGCGGCTCTCCTACCCGGTCAGATTCATCATCCTGGTCCTGGCCATGCCGATCGACACGTTCACCGGGCTGATCCTCAGCTACGGCAACGCCGGAACCCCGGGAGTCTCCGCCGTCGGCAGGCCGGCCTGGGCGCCGAGTCCGGTGGCCGACCTGCACGCGGGCGGCGCGGTGATGTGGGTAGCCGGTGACTTGCTCATGTTCGCTTTGATGATGCTGGTCTATCTGCTCTGGAGCATGGATGACCGGGCGGCCGTCAGCGGGCACGGCTGGCTGGAGGCCGCGCGCCGGACCAGCCTGGCCAACCTGGTGGCGGCGCACCCGGCGCACCCGGCGCGGCCGGCGCCAAGCGGCGGGCATGCTGACAGCAGCGGCGCACCGGCCGCTGCGCCCGAGGTCGCCTGGACCGACAACGCGCGGGGCGGGATTGACGATGATGAGCATCTCGCCGCCTACAACGCGTTCCTGGCCCGGCTGAACCAGGCCGAGCCTGGCCACCGGCCCTAGCGGCCCGCTCCCAGCCGCCCGATCCCAGGCGCCCGATCCAGCGGGCGATCCCCCGGGGCGAGCCGGGGCTGGCGCGGATTTTAGCCGTTCCCTCCCGGGCTTGAACTTCCCTGAACCCCGAACGTAAGGCAGCCGTTACAAGCTAGAGCGGCGCGGGCGGGGCGCTAGGCGTCCTGCCCACGCGGTCACAAAAGGCTGCCGCCTAATGCGGCTGAACCCGTTCCATTTGAGAAGGGTGACTCTATGTCATTGCTCAACAGGTTCGTCACCGTAGCGGCCGCGGCCGCCACGGTCACCGCGACGGGACTGGCTATGGGGCCTGCGGCGGGGGCCACGCCCACTTCTAGCTCGCCGTTCATCGCGCATTTCCATAAGCTCACCAACATCGCCTCGACCGTCCCGCACAACGGGGACGTGAACCCGTACGGCGTCGCCGTCGTGCGGCAGAGCCGCGGCCGGCTCCACCGCGGCGATGTGCTGGTCAGCAACTTCAACAACAAGGCCAACCTGCAGGGCACAGGTACCACGATCGTCGAGATCTCCCCCGGCGGTCACCGCACCCAGTTCGCGCACATCACGGCCGCGCAGGTAGCCGGCCGGTGCCCGGGCGGCGTCGGGCTGACCACCGGGCTGGTCGTGCTGCGCCCCGGCTGGGTCATCGTGGGCAGCCTGCCCTCGAAGAACGGGTCCGCCGCGACAGCCAAGGCCGGCTGCCTCATCGTGCTCGGTCCCGGCGGCGCGGTCCGGGAGACGATAACAAGCCATGGCATTAACGGGCCGTGGGACGCGACCGCGGTTCAGTACGGCCGGACCGCGGACGTGTTCGTCACCAACGTGCTGAACGGCACCGTCGCGGCGGGCGGCAAGGTCGTGCACCGCGGCACCGTGGTCAGGCTGCGGCTACGGATCTTCGGCCACCGGCCGCCCGCAGTGGTGGCGAGCACCAGGATCGGTTCCGGGTTCGCCGAGCAGACCAACGCCGCGGCGTTCATCCTCGGGCCCACCGGCGTCGGGCTCAACCGGGCCGGCACCCTGTACGTGGCGGACACCGTGAAGAACCGGATCACCTGGATTCCGAACGCGCTGACGCGCCATTCGTCGGCAGGCACCGGCCTGCTGCTGACCAAGGGCGGCAAGCTGAACGCCCCGCTCGGCCTCGCGGTCGCGCCCGGCGGCGACGTGCTGACCGTCAACGGGAACAACGGGCTGATCGTCGAGACCAGCCCCGGCGGCGCCCAGGTGGCCAGCAGGCTGCTGGATTCGTCGGGCAGCCCCAAGGGGGCGGGTGCACTGTTCGGCCTGGCCATCGCTCCGCACCGGGCAGGCGTGTACTACGTCGATGACGTAACCAACATGCTGCGCCTGCTGCACTAATCCGGCTCCCGGGGCTAGGCTCCCGGGTCCTGGCTCGCCCGGTGCACGCCCCCCGCGCAGAGTCAGGAGCCAGGTCCCGGTGCTGCGCGCAGCGCCGGGACCTGGGCAACGGGGAGATCTCCGCCGGGCCAGGCCAGGGACACGTGGCCCGTCCGCTGGCCGGCCCGGCGGAGTCTAGCGCCGCCGGGCCGCCGGGTTGCTGAGCTGGCGCGCTACGGGGCCGCCCCGCGACACGCCGGCTACCGCTTTCTACGTCAATCTAGGGAGCGCGCTAGATCAGCCCATAGGCTCCAATAACGTGGACCCTGTACGTAATCCTTATGCTCCGGGCGCGGGCCAGCGGCCACCCGAGCTGGCCGGCCGCGACCGCGAGATCGCCGAGTTTGAGGTCGTGCTCCAGCGGGTGGCCCGCGGTCGCCCCGAACGCAGCATGGTGCTCACCGGGCTACGCGGGGTCGGCAAGACTGTGCTGCTCAACGCATTCCGGTCGATGGCGATGCAGCACCTGTGGGGCACCGGCAAGATCGAGGCCCGGCCCGAGCAGTCGATTAGGAGGCCGGTGGCAGGCGCACTGCACATGGCGGTACGCGAGCTCGCGCCGCGGCACCGCGCCCCGGACCGGATCGATCAGTTTCTCGGCGTGCTCAAGGCGTTCGGCGCCCGCGACCCCGGCGCTCCGAAGGGTGCCTTCGCGGCGGGGCTGGGCATCGACGTGCCCGCGGTCCGCGGCCGGGCCGACTCTGGCGACCTGGAGATCGACTTGACCGAGTTGCTGACCGACGCCGCGTCCGTGGCGGCCGACCTCGGCGTGGGAATCGCGCTTTTCGTCGACGAGATGCAGGACGTTCAGGCACGTGATGTCTCCGCGCTCTGTGCCGCCTGCCACGAGCTCTCGCAGAACGGCGGGCCGCTGATCGTGGTGGGGGCCGGCCTGCCGCACCTGCCCTCCGTGCTGTCCGCGAGCAAGAGCTACTCGGAACGGCTGTTCAGGTACGTGGCGATCGACCGCCTGGACCGGGACGCCGCTGATTTCGCGCTGCTGGCGCCGGCTAAGCGGGAGGGCGCCGATTTCGAGCCCGCCGCGCTGGACGCGCTGTACGCGGCGGCTGATGGCTATCCCTATTTCGTCCAGGCCTATGGCAAGGTGACCTGGGACGTCGCGGCGGCGAGCCCGGTCACGGCGGACGATGTCAGGGTGGCCGCGCCGGTCGCGGCCAGCGAGCTTGCTATCGGGTTCTTCGGCAGCAGGTACGAGCGCGCAACGCCGGCCGAGCGGGAGTACATGCGGGCGATGGCCGCGCTCGGTGACGAGCCGGTGCAGACCGCCCAGGTGGCCGACGAACTGGCCCGCAAGCCGTCCAGCGTGTCGCCGGCGCGCGACAGCCTGATCAAGAAAGGCCTGATCTACAGCTCGGAGCGCGGCCTGATCGCGTTCACCGTGCCGCACTTCGGCAGGTTCCTGCGGGCTCAGCCAGCCTGAGCGCCCGCAGCAGAGCGCGCGTTCTCTCCCGGACTATCGCGCAATCTTAAGCTCAGGCTAGAAATCCCTAGAGAACGGCAGAGAGCCGCCTCGCGGTCCGGGTCCTAGGGCCACCGGCTCCGGTCCGGCCTCTGGTCGGGGCTCTGGCGCGGCGTCCGGTCCGGCCCCGGGCTCCGATCTGGCCCCAAACTCCGATCCGGCCCAGGGCTCCGGTCCCGCCCCTGGCTCCGGTCTCGCCCCGGGCTCAGATCCGGCCGCGGGCTCCGGTCCGGCCGCGGGCTCCGGTCCGGCCGCGGGGCGGGGCGCCCGGGCCGGGCGCCCCGCGGCAGGCCAGGCCAGCACCTCACCGGTGAGCGAATCGACGACCGCGGCCCGGATCGGGGGACGACGCTGCTTCATGTAGACGGCGAACACAATCTCGGCATCCCGGTCCAGGTACCGGCCGGGAAACACGACATAGCGCCAGCACAGCTCGCGCCACACGTCGGCGGGTACGTCGGCGGTGATGATCCCGGCGTGCCGCCGCCATTGCGAGCTCTTCCGCAGCGCCGCGATCGTCCGCTCGGCCGGTACCAGGCGCAGCTCGCAGGGCTCGGTATAACCGAGCCGCACCAGGCCCTCACCCAGCTCCGGCGAGAGCGCCCCGATCAGCGCGAGCTCAGCCGTCAGGATGCCCAGCACCGCGACGGCGGGCAGGCCCGGCCTGGGCGGCTGCAGCGGCGCCAGCCCGATGGTGCTCAGCGCCGACACCGCGAGCAGCGCCGACCTGGCCAGCGTACGGGCGCTGACCGGCGCCGTGCTGAACTCGCCGAAGCAGCCACAGCCCAGGTCCGGCCGGGTGTTGCGGAGCTCGAGGAGAGCGCAGGTCGCGACGATGAACAACACGGCCACCAGGAGCCGCACCGCGCTGGCCGGCTCGCCGCGGCCGAGCCGGCCGGCGGTGACAATGAGCCCGATGCCGAGGATGAACTCGGTCGCGCACAGCACCACCGCTACCGGCCGTCGCAGGTGCAACGGGAACAAGGCCGTCGGCCCGAGAGCGGCCGCGACGGTGCGGGTCCGCAGCACCCGCACCAGCTTCGCGGAGCAGGCGCCAAGCAGCATCACCGACAGCAGCGGGATCTGCGCGTCCTCGGCCGCGGTTAACAGGTTCATCAGCGGCCGATCGCGATGGTCGCGTTGAAGCAGCCGCGCTCCAGCTCGCCGCCGAGCGCGACGAAGCTGGCCAGGGTCAGGTCGGCGACCCGCCCGCGCGGCGACGTGCCGCAGGTGAGGCACCGGTCGTTGAATAGCCGGACGACCGGTGCGCAGCCCGTCACCGGCAACACGGACGTGGTACCCGTGCAGTCATTGCGGATCCGCAGCAGGCTGCCCACCGAGAGGTAAGGCATCCGGACAAACGCTGGTGCCTGTTGGCTGGCAGGATCCTCCGGGCAGCCGGCGTCCGGATCGAGGGCCGGATACGACACCCCGAGCAGGCCATACGGCGTGCCTGCTGGCTCATGCCAGGTCGCTGAGCCGCTGATCGAATCGGGGACATGCCCGCTGACCAGGGGCGGTGCCGGAAGCCTGCTGACCGGGTAGACGGGCTGCGAGGTCGCGGGCACCAGCGCCTCCAGGCAGTCCGGCTGGCGCAGCCCGATGACGTCGATCAGGTAGCCGGGCTCCAGGTTCGGGAACCTGACCTGGATCCGGCTGGCCGCGCGGGACGGCACCGCGACCACCTCGCGCTCCCGGCTCCCGCCCACGTCGACGAGCAGCATGCTGCCATCCCGGTTGCTGATGGTGCCGGTCACGCGGCCGATGTTCGCCCAGATCCGGTCGGCCACGCCACGCCGGACGGGGTGCAGCCGCACCACGGCCAGGTCACCGGGAAAGAGCGCGGCCGGATCCACCGGACCGCCGCGCCACGCGGTCGCGTCGGCGGTCAGGGTCAGCCGTGTCTCGGTGGCCCCGGAGCTGATCGCGAGCACGTGCGGGCTGACGTCCAGGATCCTGCCCATGATGGTGCGGGGGAGCCGCCCTGGCTCGGGGAAGCCGACGTCCTGCGGTGCGCGACCCCCCTGCGCCGGAACCCCGCCCTGCGCCGGAAGGCCGCCGTCAGCCTGGGAATCATCGGGCGGGAACACCGCTGCTTTCAATAACCGCCGTCGCGCGACCCGCACCGCGGCGGCCGTGCTCGCGCAGCGATCGCAGCAGGCGCCTCCCCTGCGAGTATCGAGCATCAGTCCTCCCCGGCGGTCACCCCGCGTCATGACATTGCGTAACTGGCACCCTTACGTCAAGCGATTCAGCCGGCTTTCGGGCTGAAGTTCATAGATACGCCGATTACGGATAGGACGAAATTGCTATCTCAGTCTGTCTATATTCGGCGGGCAGACTCGCCGTTACAGCGGCTAGCCACTCGTCAGTAGCCGTTTCACCGGTACCGTGGATGGGTGAGCGTCGGGGGCGATCACTTTTTGGGGGCTGCGCGCACCAATGGCGGCGAGCACGCTAACGGCGCTGCCCGCAGCGACTACGCTAACCGGGCTGCCGGCGGCGACCAGGCAACGCACGGAAACGGGGCGGTCCACAGCAACGGTGCCGCCGCCCGGGCGAACGGCTTCCGCGATTACGTGACATCGCGTAGCCCGTCCCTGCTGCGCGCCGCTTACCTGCTGACCAGAAACCGGGCCGACGCGGAGGACCTGGTCCAGGCCGCCCTGGCCAAGACGTATCAGGCCTGGGACCGGATCGAAGACCGGGCCGCATTGGACGGATATGTACGCCGGGCGATGATAAACACTCACATTTCGTGGTGGCGCCGCCGCAAATTCGAGGAGTATCCGACCGACGAACTGCCCGATCAGGCGGTGGCGGATCACAGCGGTCGCAGCGACCTGCAGGACAGTCTCCGCAGCGCAGTCGAGCGGCTGCCCAGGCAAATGCGGGCCGCCGTCGTGCTCCGTTATTACGAAGACATGACCGAGGCCGAGGTCGCTGACGCTCTGGGGGTTAGCCTGGGGACAGTCAAGAGCACGGTTTCCCGCGCCGTCGCCAAGCTCAGGGTGGACGCCGACCTGCTCGCGGACTGACGTTGGTCCGGCCAGCGGTTGGTACGGCCAGCGGGCTGGTACGGCCAGCACAGTGACGTTTCGCCGCTCGCGTGGCACTATCCACCCCAGGGATGATTCCGGCGCGGCCAGGGCGGGCGCCGAGGCATAGCCACTGCGGGAGGCACCGGGTGCGCAGCACGATGATGGATGTGCCGCTGACCATCGGCGGATTGATGCGGTACGGGGTATCGGCCTTCGGTGACCGGGAGGTGGTCACCGCCACGGCGGACGGCACGCGCCGCCAGTCTTACCGGCAGACCGGCGCCAACGCGGCCCGGCTCGCGGGCGCCCTGCGCACGCTCGGCGTCGACGCCGACCAGCGGGTGGCCACCCTGATGTGGAACAACGCCGAGCACCTGGAGGCCTACCTGGCCATCCCGGCCATGGGCGCGGTGCTGCACACCCTCAACCTGCGGCTCGATCCCGCGCAGATCGGCTACATCGCCACCCACGCAGGCGATGAGATCGTCATTGTGGACGGGAACCTGGTTCCGCTGCTGGCGCAGGTCCTGCCGCACGCGCCGGGCATTCGCCACGTGATCGTGACAACACCAGAAGGCGGAACGGATGAGTTCCCGCCCGCCGAGCTCACCGGCCAGTCCGCGCAGGTGCACTCCTACACCGACCTGCTCGCCGCGGCGCCCGATTCGTTCAGCTGGCCCGAGCTGGACGAACGGGACGCCGCCGCGATGTGCTACACGAGCGGGACCACCGGCGGCCCGAAAGGTGTCGTCTACAGCCACCGGTCGATGTACCTGCATTCGATGGCCGTGGCCATGGGCAACGTGTTCGCGATGTCCGAGCGGGACCGGGTGCTGCCCGTGGTGCCGATGTTCCACGCCAACGCCTGGGGGCTGCCCTACGCCGCCTTCCTGGCCGGCGCGGATCTGATCATGCCGGACCGGTTCCTGCATCCCGGGCCGCTGACCGCGCTGGTCGAAGCGGAACGGCCGACGCTGGCCGGGGCCGTACCGACCATCTGGAACGCGCTGCTGGCGCACGTCCGGGAGCACGGCGGCGACCTGTCGTCGTTCCGGCTGGTGCCGTGCGGCGGGTCCGCGGTACCGCACGCACTGCAGGAAGCGTACGAAAAGGAACTCGGCGTCCGGATCGTGCAGGCCTGGGGGATGACGGAGACCTCGCCGCTGGGCAGCGTGGCGCACCCGCCGGCCGGCGTGCCCGAGGCGGAAGCGTGGCGGTACCGCGACACGCAGGGCCGCCTGATCTGCGCGGTCGAAGGCCGCCTGGTCGGCGACAACGGGGCCGTCCTGCCGCAAGACGGCGAGGCCGTCGGCGAGGTGGAGGTCCGCGGCCCGTGGATCACCGGTTCGTACTACAAGGATGACGATCCGGCCAAGTTCAGGGACGGCTGGCTGCGGACCGGAGACGTCGGGACCATCGACCGGCTGGGCTACGTCACCCTCACCGACCGGGCCAAGGACGTGATCAAGTCCGGCGGGGAGTGGATCTCCTCGATGGAGCTCGAGAACGCGCTGATGGCACACCCGGATGTGGCCGAGGCGGCGGTCATCGGGGTGGCCGACGAGAAGTGGGGCGAGCGGCCGCTGGCCACCGTCGTGCTCCGGCCCGGTGCCACCGTCACGGCCGCCGAGCTCCGTTCCTTCCTGGCCACCAAGGTGCCGCGCTGGCAGCTGCCCGAGCGGTGGTCGTTCATCACCGAGGTGCCCAAGACCAGCGTGGGCAAATTCGCGAAGACCCGGATCCGCGAGGCGTACGCGCACGGCGACTACGAGGTGATCGAGGCGCACTGACCCAACCGCACTGACCCAACCGCACTGACCCGACCGCACTGGCCCACCCCACCGGCCCGGCCGCCGCTAGCCGCCGCGATCCCGGCGCTGTTACCCACTACGCCCCGGAACTTGACCAGGCTGTGGCAAACCGTTCCTAGGGTGGTGGTGTGCCCGGTCAGCTGCCAGCTGGTGAGCCGCGGCGGTTCCCGCTGCTGGATGACGAGCCGCCGCCGCGGCCGTGGTGGCAGCGGCTGCTCATCCCGGCTGCCGTCATCGCGGCGGCCGGCGTGGTCTGGACGGCCGTCGCACTGTGGCCGGCGTCAGCTCCGCCGCCGCGGCCGGCCGCCAGCCAGGCGCGCCGTCTCGCGGGCCTGGCGGGCCGCATCGTCGCGGTGGACCCGGACCAGGATCTGGTGGTGTCCGACCCGGACGGCTCGAAGGTCGTGCCGCTGAAGGCGCTCGGGAACGTCGGCTACACCGTGTATCCGGCCCTGGACAATCGCTACCTGTCCCTCGGCAACGGCCAGGTCGTAGCGACCAGCCCACCGCGCGAACCCACCCTCGCCAGCACCAAGACGTCCCTGTTCACTGCCGACCAGTTCGGTGCCGTGAACGAGCCGTTCGCCGACCACGACCGCGATCTGGTCGTGCTGGCTTCCCAGTACGGCTACACCGACGCGAGTGATGCCACCGTCTCCGACTCCTCCCTGGCTACCGGCCGTTCGGTAACGCTAGGCGTTGCCCACCAGGTGGCTGGCGACCCGCAGACCCTCGGCGCGTTCGTCTCGGTCGCGGCCCCGCTGGCCCCCACGACCAGCACGACCGATGTCACGCCCGACCTGAGGGTCGAGCTGCGCGAGGCGGGGCGGCCCAGGCGGGTCCTGGCCACGGCCGCCGCGATCAACCGCGCGCTGGGCCAGGACCCGCGGCTGGCGGTCGGGCTCACCCCGTACCCGAACCCGTCCGGAACCCAGATCGCGGTCACGGTCCAGGCCCAGAGCGGCGGCGGCACGTCGGGGGTGGTCATCCTGAACCGGGCGGGCCGGGTGGTCGGCACGGTGGCTACCCCCAAGGGACCCGCGGGCGCAGACGCGGTCAGCTGGTCGCCCGCTGGCACGGCCCTGGCCTTTATCTCGGCAGGACCGGCCGGAGCCGTCCTGAGTGTCTGGAGCCATGGCCAGCTCCGGACCGTGCCGTTGCCGGCTAGCGCCAAGGACAACTACTGCCTCTGGTCACCGGACGGGAAAACGCTGCTGTGCACCGGTGGCCAGGAAGGCGCCCAGCACTGGCTGTTCGCGAACGTGTCCCGGGGAGCCTTGACGACCGGGACCGGCCCCGGGCTCCCGGTCGCCTGGCTACCGTAGGCCAGCGCGATCTGCGAATATTGTTACGTTTAGCTAACTAGTTTCTAACTATGAATAGCGCCCTGGTTCACCTGGGCCAGCAGCCACCTATCGTGAATACGTGCCTTCTGACCAGCAGGCTCCCGGGGAGCCCCGGAGTTACGGCGGGCCAGAGGCGCTCATTCGGATGACAGGCTTGCGACGATGCAGCTGCTAGCGGCGCTGCGTGGCCTCGCGCACCGGGGCGGCTCGACCCTGGTGATTCTCGCTGTCGCCCTGGTCGCCACCGCCGCAGCGGCCGCCGGGCCCATCTACTACGCGGCAGCGAAAACCTCAATCCTGCATGACACCGTCAGCGGCGCTGCGTTGATCGGCCGCGGCTTCGAGGCCATCCAGACCGGCCCGGTTGCGAGCCTGATGGGGTCGATGCAGCCAACCGTCACGAGCCAGCTCGCCGCGTCGGTCGGCGGCCCGGCCAACGCAGCCCGGCTGTTCGCGCCGCCGATCGAGGCACTTGAGGTCACCGGCCAGGACAATCAGCTCGGAAAGGAAATCGACCTGGTCTGGCGCACCAATGCGTGCCGCCAGCTCCGGATAATCCGGGGTTCCTGCCCGGTCAGCAACGGCCAGGTGATGATCAGCCAGTCCACCGTGCAGCCGACCTCCTGGCACCTCGGGCAGCGGATCCGGCTGGCCGGGTGGCAGCCACTGACGGTTACCGGCATCTACCAGGTGCCGCATCTGAATGCCGACTACTGGTTCAACCGGGGCGCGACCTACTTCCCGATGGAGGAACCCACCGCGGGCCCGGCCACTAACGCCGCGCAGTCGGGCGGCTCTGCCTACGACGCGCTGTTCACCCCGTTCGCCACCATGGCCACGGGCTCCCGGGGCCTCGCGCAGGGCACCGGCGTGATCGACGACCTGATGCGCACGCGCAATCTGCGGCCTGCCGATGCTGCTGTCCTGCAGTCCGGCATCACCGGGCTGACCGAGAATTCTGTCTTTAGCAGCGACCAGATCACGGTGACCAGCGCGATCCCCGCCACGTTCGCCACCATGCAGGCCAGCTGGCGCGCGGTCGAGGTGCCGGTGTTCCTGATCACGGTGCAGCTGCTGACGCTCAGCTGGCTGCTGCTCTTCCTGTCGGTGACCGACGCGATCGAGGCGCGCGGTCCCGAGGTCGCGCTGGCCAAGCTGCGCGGTCACGGGCGGCTGCGTACGGTTCTGTTCGGGCTCTCCGAGCCGACCGCCCTGCTCCTGCTCGCGCTCCCGCTCGGCGTACTGGCCGGCTGGGCCGCGACCGTGGCCCTGGGCCGGGTCCTGCTGAGCCCAGGCACAGCCGTCGGGATGCCGTCGCTCGGCTGGATCGCGGCCGCGGTGGCCACTGCGGGCGGGCTCGCCGCCGTTATCCTCGCCGCCCGGCGCACGTTGCGGCGGCCAGTGGTAGAGCAGTGGCGCCGGTCGGGCCGCCGGGCCACCGACCGCGGCTGGGTGATCGACGCGATCCTGCTGACCGGGGCGGTCGCCGGACTGCTCGACCTGCTGCTCACCGGCCAGATCAGCTCGGCCAGCCACAACGTGCTGAGCCTGCTGGTACCCGGTCTGCTCGGCCTCGCGATCGCGGTGACCGCGTCCCGGGTGCTGCCGATGGCCTGCCGGGCAGTCTTCTCGCGCACGAGCAGGCGCGGCGGGCTCGGCCTGTACCTGGCGGTGCGGCACATCGCTCGGCGCCCCGGCAGCGTACGGACCACGATCGTGCTCGCTACCGCCTTCGCGCTGGCCACCTTTGCCGTCGCCGCCTGGTCCATTGGCCGCAGCAATTACCAGCTCGTCGCGGGCGCACAGGTCGGGGCCCCCACCGTGCTCACTGTCAATGCCCCGGCCGGCCAGGACCTCGGCTCGGTAGTCGACCAGGCTGACCCCAGCGGGCGGATGGCCGTGGCCGTGGACGTCTACTCCAGCACCACCGGCAGCGGGACCGCCACCCTGGGCGTGGACCCGCAGCGCTTCGCGCGGATCGCCAACTGGCGGGCCAGCAACGCCGCCCAGCCGTTGCGGACGCTGATGGCCAGGATCGATCCGCCCGCCCCGACCCGCCCGATCGTCCTGACCGGGGACGCTTTCCGGGTCAAGCTGCGGATCACCGCGCAATCGCTGCCCGGCGAGCAGTTCAGCGCCGACGTCACCACCGGCGCGTCACCGGTCGGCCTCGGTACGCTGCCGGGGCGCGGCACCGTCACCAGGACCGGCCAGCTGGTCGGATGCCCGTGCATTCTGCAGGATCTGTCCCTGAGCCCGACCGCCAGCCAGATCGCCCAGCACATCAGAGGGCTCGTCCAGGGTGATCTCACGGTGATCAGCCTGCAGGAACATAACGGCGGCCGCTGGCAGACCGTCAGCCCGGGGGTGCTCCAGTCCGCCACTGCCTGGCGGCCCGCCAACGTCGACATCCCGCCCGATGTGATCACCGCGGGGCCTGGCGGGCTCCGCTGGAAGTTTGAATCACCCAGCGCAGCCACTCCGACGCTCGAGTCAGCCAACCGGCCGTTCCCGCTGCCAGCTGTGGCGGCTACCGCCCTGGTCGGCACCGGAAAGGGCACGTTCGCCGGCCTCGGTCTCGACGGCAATACCCTGGCCCTGCATCCGGTCTTCCCGGCGGCGGCCATTCCTGGCGCGCCGTCCTACGGCATGATCGTCGACCGCGGCTACGCGGAGCTGGCCGCCGACCAGAACCTCTCGCAGGTAGTGCAGCAAGTCTGGCTCGCCCCGGGCGCGCAGCGGATCATCGAGCCCCGGCTGATCGCGGCCGGTATCCAGGTGACGTCGGTGACCACCACCGCCAGCGCGACCGCACTGCTGGGACGGCAGGGCCCCGGCCTGGCCAGCGTCCTGTTCCTGGCCGATGCGGCCGCCGCCGCGCTGCTCGCCTCCGGCGCGGCGATCCTGGGCCTGTACCTGTCCGCGCGCCGGCGCCGTTACGAATACGCCGCGCTGGCCTCATCCGGCGTAAAACGCCGCACGCTGCGGGTCGCGGTGCTCATCGAGCTGGCCGCCGTGCTCGGTTTCGGCACGATCGTCGGCATCGCGACCGGACTCGCCGCCGCAGCGCTCGCGCTCCGCAGTGTGCCCGAGTTCATCACCTTGCCCGCCGCTCCGCCGCTGTATTACGTGCCGTCGCCAGCTCCGGTGGCCGTGCTGGTCGGCACCGCGATCGGGCTGCTGATCATCACTTCGGTGGCCGCCAGCATGACGCTGATCCGCGGGGTCCGGCTCGAGCAGCTCCGGGAGGCCCCGGCATGACGGAGATGATGGTGCGCTGCGAGGGGCTGGTCCAGGTCTACGGCCTGCCCGGGGAGGAGGTCACCGCGCTGCGCGGCGTCGATCTTGCGGTCGAGGAGGCAGGCATGCTGGCGCTGCTCGGCCCGTCGGGGGCCGGCAAGTCGACCCTGCTGTGGCTGTTCGCCGGGCTGCTGCGGCCGACCGCCGGCATCGTCGAGGTGTGCGGCCAGCGGGTCACCGACCTGACCGCCAAATCCGCAGCCGAGCTGCGGCTGCGTGATATCGGCATCGTCATGCAGAATCCGGGCCGCAACCTGCTGCCGTATGAGACGGCGACCAGCAACGTGTTGTTCGCGCAGGCCCCGACTCGGCGGTCGCGGCGCACCAAGCGGCGGCGCGCGGCGGCGCTGCTGGACGCCGTCGGGCTCGCGAAAGTGGCGCACCGGCCGGCGGGCCGCATGTCCGGCGGCGAGCAGCAGCGACTGGCGGTGGCGGTCGCCCTGGCCAACGGGCCGCGGCTGCTGCTCGCGGACGAGCCGACCAGCCAGCTCGACCATGAGTCCGGGGCTGCTGTGGTCGATCTCATCCGGGCGGCCAATCGCGACACCGGCGCCACGGTCGTGGTCGTCACTCACGACCCCGCCGTCGGTGCCGCGCTCGGCCGCACGGTGACCATCCGAGATGGCCGGGTCGGGGCTGAGGGCCGGGCCGGCGAGGACTACCTGGTCGTCGGGCGCGACGGCTCCGTGCAGCTGCCGCAGGAACTGCTCGACATCATGCCGCCTGGATCGCTGGCCAGGGCCGTCCGCACCGTGGACGGGGTGGAGCTGCACCGGGCGGACATAGAGGGGGGCTGACCATGCTCAAGGCGCAGGGACTTCGATCGGTCCGGGACGGCCAGGAGATCCTGGCCAGCGTTGACGTGGTGGTCGAGCCCGGCGAGAGCCTCGCCGTGACCGGTCCGTCCGGATCCGGGAAGACCACCCTGCTGTCGCTGCTGTCCGGCCTGGCGCGGCCCACCGCCGGCGAGGTCTATATCGATGGCAAGCCACTCACCAGTTTCGCCGGGCCTGCCCTCGGCGTGGCCGTCGTGCTCCAGGGCTACGGTCTGGTCTCGCTGCTCACCGCGGCAGAGAACATCGAGGTGGCGCTGCGAGCGGCCGGCCGTTCCCCCGCGTTCGCCGTCCGTGCCGCCCGCGAGACCCTGGCTCAGCTGGGGCTGGAGGCCCACGCCGATCAGCTGGTTGAGGAGCTGTCCGGCGGTCAGCAGCAACGGACGGCGGTCGCCCGGGCGCTGGCGCTCGAACCTCGCCTGCTCATTGCCGACGAGCCGACCGCCGAGCTCGACTCCGCGGCCCGCGCGGTCGCGCTGGCCAGGATGTTCGAGGTCGCTATCAACGGCGGATCGCTGATCCTCGCCACCCACGACCCCGAGGTAGCGGCCAGGTGTGACCGCATCCTTGACCTCAGCGGGGCGGCCAGCCACCCGGCCCTGGCAGTTCAGGCCCAGCTCGATCAGGCCCAGCCAGATCAGGCCCAGCCAGATCAGGCCCAGCCGGATCAGGCCCAGCCGGATCAGGCCCAGCCGGATCAGGCCCAGCTCAGTCAGGCCCAGCCAGTTCAGGCAGCGCCAGCAGAACCGCCGGCCGATCGGAGCGCGGTTGAGCTGTCCCCGTCCGCGCTGCTCCCAGCGGCCCAGCCGCCGCCCGGCCAGCTCCCAGCGGCCCAGCCCCCGCCCAGCCAGCTCCCGCCCGCCCAGCTCCCGCCCGCCCAGCTCCCAGCCGGCCAGCCCCCGCCCGGCCAGCCGCCAGCCGGCCAGGTCCCGCCCGACCGGCGTGCGGCGAGGCTCTGGAATTACCTCGATGAGGTGCGGCGCCGCGCCGACGACGCGTCGGCGCGGCTCGATGATCGTTCCGCCGGGCAGGCTGGGTCTGCCGGCCTGACTCCGGCCACCGCCGCCGCTGGCGCCGGGGAGCCGGAACTCCTCAGGATGGCCCGAGACGACCTGGCTGGTTTCGCGGATCTTGGGCTACGGCTGCTCGAATTGCACCAGCCGATAGATCTGGGCGCCGGCGATCCTTCCAGCTCGGTAACGGCCTGCCTGAGCTGCATGTCGCCCTGGCCGTGCCCGACCTTCCGCACCCTGGCCGAGATCATCGAAAGCGGGCCAGAGCAGCCGTAACCAGACCCGCCCTTGACCTGCACAGTCACCGGGAACGACGAGCCTGACTGGCACCTCCACCAGGAAGCACCAGCGTGAATGGCACATTGACCAGGTAGCGGCCCGTCAGCCGGGCCGGTCCTAACCAGCCGGCGTGAGCTGCTGGTGCCTGCGGACCGGGCCGCCAGGATCGGTGACGGCGTCCGCCGGCTCGACATCCGCGTTCAGCAGCGGGTGTCCTGGCAAGCTGACCAGATCGCCTGATACCTGTGCCATCTCGCCCGCATCCGGTTGTGCGGCTGGATCCCTGGTCACAGGACAGGACATGCAGCGGGGGCCACCGCGAGCGCTGCTGAGTTCGCTGCCAGGTACCCGGATCACCTCGACGCCTGCCGCCTCAAGCCGGGCATTGGTCTCGGCGTTGCGCTCATAACAGACGGCCAGGCGGCTGCCGAGGGCCAGGGCGTTGCTGGCGTCATCCCATTGCCTTCGCGGTGCCGAGAGCGGGTCCAGGCCCGTGTCGATGACTTTGAGCTGGGCAATGCCCATCGCCTGCGCGGCGGCCTCGAGGAAGGGCTGCGGGCGCGAGACTCGCATGCCGTCGGCGCGCGGCGTAATGGTGTGCGCCGTCAGCGTGAAGGCCAGCGCCGGGTACATGACCACGGTGTCGGCATCGATGACCGTGCATATGGTGTCCAGGTGGCCGGTGGCCCCCCGCTCGCCCATCGGCACCGCGAGCACAGTGGTCGCGAGGCCGGAATCGAAGACGCACCGCGCCAGGCGCTCGACTCCGGCTGAGGTTGTCCTGCCGCCCACGCCCACCGCGACCACGCTCGGTGCGAGCAGCAGCACGTCGCCGCCTTCCACGTGCTCAAGACGCGGCAGGTGCAGGCATTTGGTCCCGGCGAACCTCGGGTGGTGCTCGTAGATCACCTGGATCAGGCCGGATTCCCTCGACCGCCCCGCGCCGGCCAGGCTGGCCACCGCGACCCGGTCGCTGATCCAGAAGCTCGAGTCCCTGCAGAACGTCAGGTTCGGAAGCGGCTCAATGACGAAATCGTGGCGGTCGAGCAATTCGAAGACCACCCCGTGGCCGATCCTCAGCTCGCCCGGGGTCAGGCCGGCGATCAGGATCTCGGCGAGATCCTCTGGATCGAGGTCGTCAAGGTACCCGCGGAGCTGACCCCGGAGGTCATCGCCCAGGGTGGCGTCGGCCAGGACCGAAGCTATCGCTTCAGCCCTGGCGGGCTGATATTCGAGGGCTTCCTGGAGCAGTTCGGTCACGTACAGGACCTCGACCCCGTGATCGCGCAGCGCGTGCGTGAAGATGTCATGCTCCTGCTGGGCACGGCTCACCCAGGGCAGCGAGTTAAAGACCAGCAAATCCCGGTTCCGCGGCGTGATTCTGCGCAGCTCAAGGCCAGGCCGGTGAACCAGTACCGTTCTGAGCCTGCCAACTTCGCTATCGACTCCGTGCGTATGGCTCACGATTTCCCCCCGCGGTCGCCGGCGTCGCGGCGCGATGACCCCCTGTGATGGAGTATCACCAGTTCGTAGTCTGATTACGCCTGACGTCGGTGTTTCGTGGCACAGATGGCTACAGCGGGGCGGCCAGCGAGGTAGTTCCCCGACTCAAGCGGCGCCGCCAGGGCTGCCCACGCGGTCAGGCCGCTCTCGTCGTCCCGCATCCCCCGGCTGGCCGAAAGACGAGCCACGATGCCCAGTCCCCGGCCCCACGGGCGGTACGGCAGCGGCCCCAGCGGGTGCCTCAGCGAGCGGCTCCGCTGCTGTCCCCGGCCAACGGGCCCGGGCTAGCGGCGCTCGCCCTGCCGCTATCATGGGCGGCGCCGCAGTGTCGCTGGTATCCCCGCCCACGCCCGGAAGATTGCCCGCAGGGGACGACGCCGTGATCGCAGGACGCGGTGAGCTGCCGGAGAGATGCTGGACAGGGTGAAACAATGAACCGAGCAGGCCAGAGTCGGCGGGACCAGCTTGATCCCGGCGACGCTGGATTGCCGCGGCCGGGCCCGCTGCCGGCTGGCCGCCCCTGTCCCGGCGCCCCGGGGCAGGACGGGCCCACCCAGGCCCGCGGCAGGCTCTCGGCCGCTGCATCCAGGCCCGTGCTGCGGCAGCTAACGCTGCTTGTTCTTTACCTGGCCGCCGGCGTGGCGGTGACCTGGCCGCGGGCGACCTACATCACCGGTTTTCTGCCGGAGAGCCGTGATGTGTCCAGCTACGTATGGGACTTGCAGTGGATTGCCCATCAGGTCGTTCATCTGGGCAACCCCTGGTTCACCACGCAGATGGCCGCCCCGGTCGGCATCCAGCTAGGTTTCGATACCACCATGCCGCTGGCCGGGCTGATCATGACCCCGGTCACCCTGGCGTTCGGCCCCTCCGCCGCATTCTCCCTGCTCACCATCATCGCCCCCGGCCTGGCCTGCTACGTGATGTACCGGGCGGCCCGGCTCTGGCTGGCCGCCCCGGGCGCCATCGCCGCCGGCGCGCTGTTCGGCCTGTCCGCCATGCTCGACTGGCAGGACTGGTACCACCTCAACATCGCCCTCGGCACCCTGTTCCTGCCCATGACCCTCGAAGCCGCCGTCCGGCTGCGCCGCCGCCCGGGCCGGCGCCAGGCAGTGATCCTCGGCCTGGTCCTCGGCGCCTCCGTCCTGGTCAACCAGGAGTCCGCCGTCCTGGCCGCCGTCCTGGCCGCGATCATCCTGCTGCCCTGGATACTCGGACTCGGCACCACACCCACCGCAGGTCCAGCCACCGCAGGTCCAGCCACCGCAGGTACGGCCACCGCAAGCACCGCCACCGCAAGTACAGCCACCATAAGTACAGCCACCACAAGTACTGCCGACGCGGCCGCCGCTCCCGCCTCGCCTCCGGCACCGCCCCCGGCAACGGACCGGTCGTCGGCACCGGCCACGGCCTCCATACCGGCCCCGGTAGCCGCCACCGCCCCGCCCTCGGCCCGGACCAGGCTGACCGTCGCCGCGCTCGGCGCGCTGGTGGCCGCCGTGATCGCCAGCCCCCAGCTAATCGCGATGGTCCAGCAGCTCGGCGCGGGCGGAGCCAAGGCCGATCCAGGCTTGCTTGCTCTCAATGGCGACCGCTACGGGGTGGGCCTGCCTGGCATGTTCGCGCCCACCGCGCGGGTCGCCGATTTCGGCCTGCAAGGACTGGCCGCCGCGTCGTCACTGCACAACGGGCGCACGGGTGAGGGCATGCCGATGTTCGGGCTGCTGCTGACCATCCTGGCGCTGCTCGGCCTGGCGGCCGCCTGGCGGCGGCGGCCCGCGTGGCTGTTCGCGCTGTTGTGGCTGAGCTGCGCTGTCTTGGCGCTAGGGCCGTCCCTGTATATCGGCAAGCATCAATACCGGCCGCTCGTGGCCTTGTGGCACGGAGTCCGGGTCTCCTGGCTGATGCCGTACACCTGGGTCATGCACACCCCCGGACTGTCGGCGCTCCGGGAGGCTGACCGGTTCGCGCTGCTCGGGCTGGTCGGAGCGGCCGTCCTGGCCGGCGCGGCCGTCGACTGGCTCGCCCGGCACGCCTGGCCGCTGATCGTGGTGGCGGCCGCGCTCGCCATCTTCGAGGCAGGCTGGGCAGGTGGCGCCGGCGTCGGAATCATGCCGACCACGCTGCACCGCGTGGACGGCCCCATTGCCGCCGATCATTCCGGCTCGATCGTCGTCGATATCCCGTACGGGCTGCGCGGCGGGATCCCGCAAGACGGGAGCCAGTTCTCAGCCAAGGCACTGCTGATGGCGACCGCCGACGGCCACCCGCGAGCGATCTCCTATACCTCGTGGGTGCCGAGCAAGACCATCAACGCCATTTCCGCTCACGCCTTCTTCGCGCAGCTGATCAGGTCCGAGCACGGTATCCCCCTGGCGCCCGCAGCCAACCGCCATGGCCAGCAGGTGTCCCTGGCCCAGCTGGCAGCTGCCCGCCGCGACGTCCGGGCCATCCATGTTGGCTGGGCGCTGGTGTACACCCCTCGCAAGCATCCCTATGCGGTTCGGTATCTGCTCGCGACCGGCTTCCGGTTCGACTACCAGGCAGACGGCATCTCGGTATACCGGTTCACCGGTCGGTAATCGGCCGCGCCAGCCGGTAAATCGGCTGCGCCGGCCGGTAATTGGCCTGCCCGGGGGCTCTCCGCACGGGGCCCCTCCGGCACGAAACGCCGACTGCCCGAGCGAGGCCTTGCTGGCGTGCCTCGCCGTCGGTGTGCCTTGCCGGCCTGCCTCGCCGTCGGCATGCCTTGCTAGCGTGCCTCGCCGCCAGCCGCAGGGTCGCCGATAATTCCTTCGGCCGCGAGGCCGCGGACCAGCCCGCGGAGCCCTGCCTCCAGGCCCGCGCGCTCGTCGGAACTCAGCGCCGCCAGGATGCGCGCCTGCCGGGACTGCCACGCGTTCAGGACGCGAGCCGCCACGGTCCGGCCCTCTGGCGTCAGGTAGAGCCTGATGTACCGCTGATTGTCCTCATCGCGGCCGCGCCGGATCCAGCCCTTCCGCTCCAGCCCCGCCGCCAGGCGGCTTACCGTGCTCTTCTCCAGGCCCAGCAGGCCGCCGAGCTGGCCCTGGGCGATCCCTTTGGCCGCGACGAGCTCGATCAGCGCGCGGGCCTCAGAGGCCGAGATGGCCGCGAGGCCGCCGCCGGTTATGGGCTCGCTGCCAGGCGGGCCAGCGCTTCCCGCCGTGCCGCTTCCCGCCGCGCCGCCTCCTGGCGTGCCGGTTCTTGCCGTGCCGGTTCCGTTGCTGCCCGGCTTGGCGGACTTGGCGGGGCCGACCGGCTCGGACGCCGGGCCCGAGCCGGTCAGCGCCGCGATCGCTTCTCCGGCCGCTGCCGTCAGCGCCCCGTTGTCCACAGCCCCGGCGCCCGGCGGCCGGGCGGACCGCGCCGGCTCGGCCCGGCCCGCGGCCTGCGCGGCACCCGGCGTCATCGCCGGGCTGACCACTCGCAGCAGCTGAGTAAGCAACCGAGCGAGCTCAGTGTCTTCCAGGGAGTCACTCACCACACCTACAGTTGTACCGCACAACTGTCGTGGTGGTACAGTCGCGACGTGATTGTTGCCCCGTACAACTCAGGTACTCCAAGTCCGGGCAGCTCGCGGGCCGGTCTTGACTGCCGCCCGGCCGCGTCCGGGCCCATGGCGCGTCCGGGCCCGCGACGAGCGTACGCCCCGGTAGCCTGGCGCGCTGCTCGGGCCGCCCTCGCGGAACCAGCCCGATGAGCAACGACCGGCGCCTCAGTGCGCCAGGACAGCTGCTGATCGGACCGGACGAGGACACGCCGTCCGGGGACCTGCCCGACGTGCCGCTCCCCGAGCTGGCCGCCCAGTTCGGCCTGCGGCCGAGTGCCGCGCGGCCGCCGGTCATGGGCTACCTCCGCCAGCTCTGGCGGCGCACGAGCTTCATCATGGCCTTCGCGACCGCCCGCAACATCGCCATGTACACCGAGGCCAGGCTCGGCCAGCTCTGGCAGGTACTCACTCCGCTGCTGAACGCCGGCGTCTACTTCCTGATCTTCGGCGTGCTACTGAAGATCAACAGAGGCATCCCAGACTACCTGGGCTTCCTCGTGACCGGCGTGTTCGTCTTCAACTTCACCCAGCGCGCCGTCATCTCGACGTCCACCGTGATCACCAACAGCCTGCCGCTGATCCGGGCGCTGCAGTTCCCGCGGGCGAGCCTGCCGCTCGCCTACGTGATGATCGAGTTCCAGCAGATGCTGCTGTCGATGGCGGTCCTGGCCATCATCCTGGTCAGCCCGCTCTGCCATGAGCCGGTGACCTGGTACTGGCTGCTCGCCATCCCGGCCCTGATGCTGCAGACGATCTTCAATATCGGCATCGGGCTGCTAGTGGCGCGGGTCGGGTCCACGGTTAACGACTTCAGCCAGCTGCTGCCGTTCCTGATGCGCACCTGGCTGTACCTGTCCGGAGTGCTGTTCAGCATCGCCGCCCTGCAGATCCGCACGCACCGCTGGGCCATCGCCCTGCTGGAGATCAATCCGGCGGCTCTGTACATCACGCTGATGCGGAATTCGCTGCTGTTGTCGCAGCGCTTGAGCGCGCCGGGCAGCAAGCCCTACAACGCGCGCCTGTGCGCCCTGTGGAATACCAAGGCCAAGATCTACTGGTATGACAGCGCGTACTGCCACTTCTACGCCAACCCGGATCACTTCTGGGAGTTCGGCATAGGCTGGGCGGTGCTCGCCCTGGTGGTCGGGTTCTGGTTCTTCTGGCGGGCGGAGGCGAAGTACGGCCGTGGCTGATCCAATGGTGGTCGTCGATGACCTGCACATCGTGTACCGCGTCTACGGCGCGGGCGGCGATCGTGGCACGGCAGCGACCGCGCTGCTGCGGATCCTGGGCCGCAAGACCAGGGGGTCCATCCGCGAGGTGCACGCGATCCGCGGGATGTCGTTCGTGGCCTACCGCGGCGACGCCGTCGGCGTCATCGGCAGGAACGGCTCGGGCAAATCCACCCTGCTGCGGGCCGTGGCCGGCCTGCTGCCGCCGGAGCAGGGCAACGTCTATACGACGGGCGAGGCGTCCCTGCTCGGCGTGAACGCGGCCCTGCTCGAGGATCTCACCGGCGAGCGCAACGTGATCCTCGGCTGCCTGGCCATGGGGATGACCAAGCAGGAAGCCAAGGACAAGTACCAGAGCATCGTGGACTTCTCCGGCGTCGGCGAGTTCATCGACCTGCCGATGAAGACCTATTCATCGGGCATGGGCTCCCGGCTGCGGTTCGCGATAGCCGCCTCCAAGAGCCACGACGTCCTGCTCGTCGACGAAGCGCTGGCCACCGGCGACGCCGAGTTCCGGGTCAAGAGCCACGCCCGCATTGAGGAGCTGCGCCAGGAAGCGGGCACGGTGTTCCTGGTCGCGCACAACCTGGAAGAGGTCGAGATGACCTGCAACCGGGTGATCTGGATGGAGCGCGGCAAGATCGTGACCCAGGGCACCGATGTCATCGGCATCATCGACCAGTACATCGCCGCTTCCGGCGGCAAACCGGTCGACCGCGATCCGCAGACCGGCGAGCGTGTGGGCGAGCGCGTAGGGGCGCGCGAGCACGCGAAGGCCTGACGAAACCGAGCCTGCGCGTCCGCCCGCCCGGTCAGCTGACTGCCCAGATCTCACCTGGCTCGCCGTAGCAATCCTCCTGGACCAGCCCGGTGCCCGCCGCCCGGGTGTTGCCCGGGTCGGCCAGGCAGCGGCCCGAAGCGCCGTTGAGCAACTCACCGCCCGGCCCGGGAAACCACTTCTGGCTGGCCGCACCCGAGCATCGGGCCAGCGCGATGGCCGCTCCGTCCTGCATGCTCTGGCCGGCCACGGCCAGGCATCTCCCGTTGATCCGCAGCGCGCCATTGCGGTTCCTGGTCCAGCGCTGCCCGCCGGCGCGACGACAGGGCGAAAGCGCGATCCTGGTCCCGGGAAGGCCGCGGCCGGCCGGATCGGTCAGGCAGCCGTCGGCCACGGCGGACAGGACGGGGCCGGCCGGCAGTTCCCAGGACTGCCCGGTGTCACCGCCGCACGACCAGATCAGCACGCGCGTTCCGCTCTTCGTGCTGTCGGCCGGATCGGTCAGGCAGTGCCCGGATCCCGGATTGTAGAGCCGGTCCCTGGAGCGGTACTGCCACTGCTGGCCCGGTGCTCCGGTGCAGCCCCGCAAGACCGGGCCAGTGCTATTGCCATCGCTGGTCAGGCAGGCCCCGTGGATCCTGAGCGAGCCAGCCCCGCCGGGGGATCCGGCGGGGATGAACCGCCAGTCCCGGGCCCGACGGCTGGCGCAGCGGCCGATCTCGGGCCTGGCCCCGGGCCCGCTTGAGGTCACCAGGCAGGTGCCGCCGCCGGCCAGCCGCACCGGCCCCGTGGCCGGATAACGATCGGCCATCCGCGGGACTACGATGATCGCGAATTTCACTGTGCCCTGGGCGCCGGCCGAGCCCGACGCGGACACCGTCACCGGGAACGTCCCGTCCGCACCCGGGCGCCCGGAGAGCACGCCGTCAGAACGACCGAGCCGCAGGCCCGCAGGGAGCCCCTGCGCGGCAAAGGCAAGTCCGTGACCGCCGCCGGCCGCGGGGATCCGCAACCGGATCGGCTGGCCGGCCGTGACGTCCTGAGTTCCCGGGTCAACGACGGTCACCGCGCCCGGCGTCCCGGCGAACCCGCCGGTGCCGAACGGAGTGCCAAGGCCGGACGGGCCGTCGTAGCCGGGTCCGGCGGCGCACAGGTACCGCCGGGCGGCCTCGCACCGGCCGTTCGAGCCCGAGGTCACATCCGTGAGGTCGCCGGGGTGCTGGTACGGGTAGGAAGCGGGATAGGTGCCCGCCGCCGGCTTTCCCGCCAGGGCATAGACGGCCGCGATGATCGGGGTCGCCACGCTGGTGCCGCCAGCCGGATTCCAGCCCTTCGCGATGCCGGGGACGGTGGAGCCGGCCGAGTCGTAGATAGCCACGGGCGTACGCGGATCGGCGTCGGCCGAGACATCGGTCTCGGTCCGGTTCTGGCAGGCCGACGGCGTTCCGCCCTGCTGCCAGGCGGGCTTGGGCTCCAGGGCCGAACAGCCCGAGCCGGTGCCGCTCCAGGCCGTCTGGGAACCGCTGCTGTCGGGCGTCGCGCCCATCAGTGTAGTGCCGCCCACCGCGGTGACGAACTGGGACGCCGCCGGGTACTGGGTCCCGTAGCCGGCATCGCCCGCAGCGGCGACTATCGCCACGCCGGGGTGGTCGAAACGGAAATCGAAGGCATTCTCACCGGTGAACTCGGCACCACTGCCCCAGCTATTGGATACGACGCTCGCATGGCGACTCGCGTAGCTTTCGGCGGCGGCCAGGCTGGAAATCGAGTCCGATGCCGATTCGACCAGCAGAATGCGACAGCGCGGGCAGATTGCCGAAACCATATCGAGATCGACGGACTCCTCGAATTCCCAGTCACCGGTGCGGTCAATCCGTGGCAGCCTGGAACCGCCAGCGGAGTTAACGATCCGCAGGCACGCGGTGGCGCCGCTCGCTGCGCAGCGCGGCAGGCCATAGTGCGCCCGGTAGGCAGCCAGGTCCTGGCTGGCCCGCGGGTCGTTGTAGGCATCGACGATGGCCACGGTCCGTGCTCCGCCAGGATCCGAGGCCGCCGCAGAGGTCAGTCCGTACGCGCTCAGCAGATCCGCGGGCGCGTACGCGCCGGCCGGCGGGCGCGCGTCAGCAGTAGCCCTCGCCCGGCTGGGTATCAGCGCCATGCAGGTCATCTGGCCCGGCCGGGAAGGGACGGGACACACCTGCGTGGCTCCCGCTGACGCCGGGACCGCCCGGGGAGAACTGACGAACTGGGCCGCGGCCGTCACCTGCGGCGCCGCTGACCCGGGCTCGGACGATCCCGCGCCCAGCTGGCCAGTGCTGGCTGGAACGGTGCTGGCCGGAACGGTGCTGGCCGGAACGGTGCTGGCCGGAACGGTGCTGGCCGGAACGGTGCTGGCCGGAACAGTGCTGGCCGGAACGGTGCTGGCCGGAACGGCGGCGGACGCGGCGGCGGTGACCGCCGGCCCGCCGATCAGCGCCAGACCGGCGAGCCCGGCGCAGGCACCGGCTCGCCGGGCGGATGCCTGACGCACCGGCCCCCGCCAGAGCCGACCGAGCAAGCGCATGAATCCCCCGCAAGTACTTACAGACAACGACCAGCCACTAGAACTCGGACAGTCCACCCCGATTGCCATTAAGGGCAATGAATATACATCGCCTGGCGTTCAGCGACCTCGATGAGCCCCGACCCCGTCACGAAGCCAATCCACATCCGTATTGGCTCATCGACTATAACGATGGAGCTATTCCTTTTCAGGAAAACGCTGGCAGCCGTCAGTCCGCCGACGGGCCTGATGGATCGTCCGCGGACGGCACAGGAGGAGCAGGCGCAGGAGGAGCAGGCACAGGAGGAGCAGGCACAACCGGAGCAGGCACGGGAGGAGCGGGCATAACCGGAGCAGGCACAGCCGAACCGGGAGGAGCCGGTGCCTGAGCGGCCGGAGTGGCTGGCGCAACCGCAACGGGGGCAGGCGCGGGCGGCGCCGGGACCGCCGGCGCGCGCGCGGCCTGGGTTGGGTCAGTCGGCGCGGCCGGGGCGCAGGCCGGGGCCGGGGCCAGGGCCCGGGCCGGAACCGCGGCCATGGCCGCTGGCGGTGAGCCCGGCGGCGGAGTGCGGCGCAACCGCAGCCGCATCACCGTGCCGCCACCGGGGCGCTCGCCCGCGGCCACCTCGGCGCCCTGTGCATGGGCCAGCTGGCGCACAATATAAAGGCCCAGGCCGATCCCGCCGAATCTCCGGCGGTCGCCCGTCTCGCCCTGCACGAACCGCTCGAAGATCCGCTCGCGGTCGGCGGGCGCGATGCCGATCCCGGTGTCCTCGACCGCCACCTCGATCCAGTCCCCGGCCTGGGCGGCCCGGATCATGACGGTCCCGCCGTCCGGCGAGTACTTGAAAGCGTTCTCGATGAACTGGCCGATGATGATGTCGGTAGCCATCGCGTCGCCGTAGGCCGGCGGCAGGTCGGCGGGGACCTCCGCGGCCAGGGTGTGCCGGTCCGACAGCGGGCGGAACGCGGTCACCGCGGCCCGCAGCGGTCCGGCCAGGTCGAACAGCCCGTTACTCACGGCCAGCTGATCCGCACCGGCCCGGGAGCCGAGCAGCAGCTGTTCCACCAGCCTGGCCAGGGCGCCGGCCCGTTCGGCGATGGTCTGCACGGCACCGCGACGGTCGGCTTCTGACAGCTTGTCCCAGCGGCTGGCCAGCGTGCTCGCGAAACCCTGCACCACCGTGATCGGCGTCCGCAGCTCATGGCTGGTGGTGGCCAGGAACAGGTCCTTGGCCTCCTCGAGCTCCTTGGCCGCGGTCACGTCCCTGAAATCAAGGACCCGTTCGTCGCGGCCGGTCAGCCCGGAGCACATCAGGTCGAGCCAGCGGCCGTTGGCCAGCTTGTGGGTCAGCTTGGCGCCGGGCTCGGGCAGCGGGAACGGCGGCGGCTTGCCGATCGCCTCCTCATAGCTGACCCCTGACAGCCGGTGCGCGGCCGGATTCCACTGCCTGACCAGGCCTTCGGCGTCGAGTACCGCGATGCCGTCGGCGCTGGCATCGAACACGGCGCGCTCGTGCGCGCGCTGCTTCACGACCTCCTCGAACGCCGTGACGTTGGTCAGGGCCACGCTGGCGTGCCCGGCCAGCAGTTCGAGGAGTTCCAGCTCGACGTGGCCGACCTTGCGCCTGGAGTAGAGCGCGTACAGCGCCCCGTAGGGGCGCCCGGCCACATGGGACAGGCTGAGCGTGATCGTGTGCAGGCCCGGCAGTGCCGACCAGACCAGGTCGTCGAAGCGGCCGGACTCCCCGGTCGCCATCATCACCGTCTTGCCGGATCGCATTAGCTGGCCGACCATGCTGGAGCCCAGGTCCGCGGTGCGGCCGCGCAGCCCCGCGGGCAGCCCATCCATGCTGACCAGGCGCAGCCGGTCGCCCTCGATCAGCACGAAACCGCCGGCGTCGGCCCGGGTCAGCTCGCGCAGGCTGGCCGAGATCCGGTCGAGGACCGCCTCCAGGCGGAGCTGCGCGTTCATGTCGGCGACCACGTCACCCAGGCGCCTGACCACCCGGGCCCGCTCGGCCATGTAGTGCCGGACCGCCTCGTCGTCGCCGGTCTGATGGCAGACGCTGACCCAGCCGATCGTCTCGCCGCGGCTGATCAGGGCGCTGACGTCGATGCGCAGGTCCAGCAGGCTGCCGTCCTTGCATAGCCGCCGGGTCGCGAACGAGATCCGGCCGCCGCCGCGAACCCGTTCCAGAACGGCGTTGTGCTCGGCCCGCAGCTCCTCGGGAACCAGCTGCGGCTCGGTGCCGGTCACCTCGGCGGCCGACCAGCCGAACATGCGCTCGGCCGCCGGATTCCACGCCAGTACCCTGCGATCGGTGCCGCAAGCCATGATCGCATCGGCCGCGCATTCGATGATCGCGCGCGCGGTCGCGTCGATCCGGTCCCGCCCGGCCGACGCCACCAGTCTCAGCCCCACGCCACCATGGTCTACCGGTATGCAATCTCACGTCAGCGAAAACCCAAGGCCGGTGGCGTGGTCGCTAGCAGACCGTAGCGGTCGAGTGACCGGGGCGGCTGGCTAGCCCTTGGCTAGCCCGGCGCCTGCCGGTCCCCGCCGGTGGCGAACAGCACTCCTGGATTGAGCAGGCCGGCCGGGTCAAGCGCCGACTTGATGGCCCGCATCGCGGTGATCTCGGCGAGCGGCCGGCTCCAGCCGAGCCAGGCCGCCTTCGCCCGGCCGATGCCGTGCTCGGCCGCCGCCGAGCCGCCATGTGCCACGGCCAGCCTGCCCACCGCCGCGTCGACGTGGTCATCGCCTGGATCCGGTCCGACCACGTTCACGTGCAGGTTGCCGACGGCGATGTGGCCGAACACGAGCACCGCGCAGCCGGTCCGCCCGGCCGCGTCCCTCACCACGCCGTCGAGTTCGGCCCGGAACGCGCCCAGCCTGGCCAGCGGTACCGCTACGTCCACCTTGTGCGGCACGCCGGTGGTCGCGATCGCCTCGGTCAGCCGCTCGCGGTAGGCCCACAGCCCGGCCCGGCCCGGCCCGTCCAGGGCGACCGCCGTGTCGGGCGGCAGCACCGCCGAGAGCCGTTCGGCGACCTCCGCATCGGCGGGAATCTCGGCCAGCAGGTAGGCCGGATACCGGCGGCTGAGCGGCTCCGGCAGGTCCGCCAGCCGCCGGACCAGCTCCAGGCCGGCCGCCTCGACGTACTCGGCGGCGCGCAAGCCTGGAACCTCCGCTCTGATCTGCGCCTGCAGCTCAGCGGCGGCGGCGGCGCCGTCGGCACCGGCCAGCAGCACCGCGGCCGGCGGCTCGGCGGGCCACAGCCGCAGCCGCGCGGCGGTGATGACCGCCAGTGTCCCTTCACTGCCGGCCAGCAGCTGGGCGAGGTCATAGCCTGCCGTGCCCGCGGGCAGCCCGGCGAGATCATCCAGGACGGAGCCGTCGGCCAGCACGGCCGTCAGGCCGAGCAGCTGCGAGCGGGTCCGGCCGTACCTGATCGTGCGGATGCCGCCCGCGTTGGTCGCGATGGTGCCGCCGACCGTGGCCGAGTCCCGGGCCGCCAGGTCGACCCCATACTCGAAACCGGCCCGCGCGGCATGGCCGCGCAGCGCCGCGATCGTCACCCCCGCCGCTGCGGTGACCTGCCCGGCCAGCGCGTCCACGGGGCCGAGCGCGGTCAGCCGCCTGGTGGACAGCACGACCGGCGCCTGGCCCGCAGGGCGCGGGCCAGGCGGAGCCGGGACGGAGCCGCCGACCAGGCCGGTATTGCCGCCCTGCGGGATCACCGGCGCGCCGTGCGCCGCGCAGCAGCGCAGCACCGCGGCCACCTCGGCGGCTGACCCTGGCCGCACGACGCAGGCGGCCGTGCCGTGGTAGCGGCCTGACCAGTCGCGGACATAGCCGGTCAGCAGGCCCGGGTCGGTCAGCACCTGCGCGCTTCCGGTAATTGCGGCCAGCTGCCGTGCCAGGCTTGTCATCAGGCCAGCGTCGCATGGGCAGTTTCGCCCCGGACAGCTGGATAGCGGAACCGATCCGGGAGCGGTCACGTCCAATGCGTATGAGGTTAGAACTCCGTGCGGCGCGGGCAGGCGCCTGGTACCTGCTGATCGCGGCAGTGTGCGCGATCGTTGTCACCGCGTGCGGCAGCGCGGCAGCCCCGGGCGGCTCGGCGTCAGGGAGCCCGTCGGCCAGTGCCCAGCCTGCCAAGATCTCCCTGGACATCAAGGTGAGCCACGGCCCGGGCACCGCCGTCAAGCACTGGACGCTCCGCTGTCAGCCGGACGGCGGCACGGACCCGGACCCAGCCCGGGCCTGCCGGGTGCTGTTGCACGCCAAGAACCCGTTCGCGCCGCTCCAGAAGGGCGTGATGTGCCCGATGATCGTCGTGGGCACCAAGGAGGCGACGGTCAGTGGCACCTGGTACGGCAAGCCGGTGAACGTGACCATCAGCCAGGGTGGCTGCTGGCTATCGCGCTGGGCTGAGGTCGGGCAGATCTTTAACTGACCGGGTCTAACTGACCGGGTCGCTAACTGACCGGGCCGCCGCCCGCCGGGCCGGCGGACTGCGAGCCGCTCACCGGAGCAGCCGTGACATCCGCCGGTCAGCCAGCGGCTTGCCGCCGGTCTGGCAGGTGGCGCAGTACTGCAGGGCCGAGTCGGCGAACGACACCTCGCGGACGATGTCGCCGCAGACCGGGCAGGGCTGGCCGGTCCTGCCGTGCACCCGCAGGCCGGCCTTCTTCTCCGCCTTCAGGTCGCCGGCCTGCAGGCCCGCGGATCTGGCGACCGCCTCCTGCAGGGTGCCCACGATCACGGCATGCAATTGCGCCACCTCCTCCGGGCTCAGGCTCGAGGCCAGCCGGAACGGTGACATCCTGGCGGCGTGCAGGACCTCGTCGGAGTAGGCGTTGCCGATTCCGGCAATGATCTTCTGGTCCCGCAGCACGCCCTTGATCTGCGTCCGGCGGCCCGCCAGCAGCCCGGCCAGGACCGCCGGGGTAAAAGCCGGATCCAGCGGGTCGGGCCCCAGCGACGCTATCCCGGGCACGGTGGCCGGGTCGGTCACCAGGTAGACGGCGAGCCGCTTGCGAGTACCTGCTTCGGTGAGGTCGAAGCCTGCGCCATCAGCGAACCGCAGCCGGAACGCCAGCGGGCCCTTGCCCGGCCGGGGCGGCGCTTCGGGCACACTCTCTCGCCAACGCAGCCAGCCGGCCCTCGCGAGGTGCACAATCAGATGCAGCAACGGCGGGCCGGCGTCGTCCTGGCCCTCGGCAGGCCCCGTCACGAGATCGAGGAACTTGCCATGGCGCCCGGTTTCGGTAATCACGCGATTACGCAGTGCTGTCAAAGCGGGGTCATAAGTCTTGAGGACCGAGATCTCCGCGATGTCGGCACGGTCGATCACCCGGCCGGTCGCCCGCTCGCGCAGGTCGGCGGCCAGGGCTTCAACCTCGGGAAGTTCTGGCACGTATCTGATTCTGCCTTGCGGCCGACCGGGGCGCAGCCACCGGGAATCCGCACCGGGGCTTCCGTCCGTGCCGCCCGGGGTGTTCCGGCCTGCACTGTCTCGCCGTGCAGTGTTTCGGCTTGCACTGTTTCGGCGTGCACCGTGTCGGCCTGCATTGTGGCGCCGGGCACCGTGGGCGAGGAGGGATTTGAACCCTCACGTCCTTTCGGACACACGGACCTGAACCGTGCGCGTCTGCCGTTCCGCCACCCGCCCTGGGCAAGGAGTCACCTTAGCACGTACTCCAGCTGTAGCGCGCCGCCGATACTATCGGATGCGAGTAGGGGAAGGAGGTACCCCTGGTGGGCGTTCTGCAGCGCTTCGAGCACAGGCTAGAGGGCATGGTCGAGGGTGCCTTCGCGCGCGCGTTCAAGTCCGAGCTTGAGCCGGTCGAGATAGCGAGCGCGGTGCAGCGCGAGATGGACGACCGTGCGGCGATCGTGGCGCACGGCAGGACTCTGGTGCCCAATGACTTCGTCGTGGAACTCTCCGATGCCGACCATGAGCGCCTCAACGTGTATGCGGACAGTCTCGGCGTCGAGCTGGCCACGCTCGCCCGCGAGCACGCCAGGGAGCAGGGCTACTCGTTCGTGGGACCGGTGCGGATGCGCTTCGAGGGGGTTCCCGACCTGACCACGGGCACGTTCCGGATCCGCTCGGGGGTCATCCGCGGCACCACGGTCGAGGACGGTGAGATCCGCAGGCCGTCCAGCGATCTGCCTAGCCCGTCCGGCACCACGGCGGCGGGCCGGCCGAGACTGCTCGTCTCCGGACCTGAGGCCGGCCCGGACGGCAGCAACCAGCGCACCTATGAGCTCAGCGCGCCGCTGACCATCCTGGGCCGCGGCACCGACTGCGACCTGCGCCTGGTCGACCCTGGCGTGTCCAGGCACCACGCCGAGCTGCGAGTAGAGGACGGCGAGGTCGTGCTGGTCGACCTAGGCTCAACCAACGGAACCTTCGTCAACGGCCAGCCGGTGCGCAGGGTATCGCTGGCCGACGGCACCCAGGTCACGCTGGGCCGCACCACATTGGTTTTCCGCAGGGATGGCAGTTACTGATCCATGCGGCAGTCCCGCCCCGACAACCCAACCCCGCGCCCGCCACGCCCGCTGAGACGGCAGGCGCGAGGCAAGGACTAATGACCGGATGAACGCGCTCACCCTTACCCTGATCAGGCTCGGGTTCCTGGCCGTGCTCTGGCTGTTCGTCATTGCCGCCGTCGGGGTAGTGCGCACTGACCTGTTCGGTTCCGCGACGTCGGCGCGCAGGCAGCGGCGGCAGCGGGCCGCGGCCCGGCCGCGGCCGCCCGCGCCAGCCAAGCCGAGCAAGAGGAGCCGCCAGGGACGGGCCGCGGGCGGTCGCGGAGCTCCCCAGCACCTGCATGTGACGGCCGGAGCCCTGGCCGGCACGACGCTCGACCTGACCGGCCAGCAAATCACCATCGGTCGGGCGGATGATGCCACACTGGTGCTCAACGATGACTACGCTTCCACCCGACATGCCCGGCTGTTTCCGCAGGATGGTCAGTGGATTGTCGAGGACCTTGGCTCGACCAACGGCACCTACCTCGACCGTCAGAAGGTAACCCAGCCAACCCCAGTGCCGGTCGGCGTACCGATCCGTATCGGCAAGACCGTTCTGGAACTGCGCAAATGACACTTGCACTCCGCTATGCGGTCCGCTCAGATGTCGGCCTCCTCCGCGAGGGGAACGAGGACTCGGCGTACGCGGGCCCACATCTGCTTGCCATCGCTGACGGCATGGGGGGACATGCCGCCGGCGAGGTCGCCAGCGCCGTGGCCATCTCGGCACTGGCCGGGCTGGACGAGGAAGTCCCGGTCAGCGACCTGCTGGAGTTGCTGTCCGCGGCCGTCGCCAACGCCAACGCCACCCTGCACGAGATGAGCTCGCAGGACCCCTCAGTCGAAGGCATGGGCACCACGCTGACGGCCATGCTCTGGTCAGGCTCGACGGTGGCGCTGTGCCACATCGGCGACTCGCGGGCCTACCTGCTGCGGGACGACGACTTCTATCAGATCACCCACGATCACACTCTGGTCCAGTCGCTGGTCGACGATGGCCGGCTCAGCCCCGAGCAGGCGCACACCCATCCGCAGCGATCGCTGGTCATGCGCGCGCTGCAGAGCAGCACCGACGCCGAGCCAGACCTCTCGGTGCGCGAAGCCCTCGCCGGGGACAGGTACCTGCTCTGCTCGGACGGCCTGTCCGACGTGGTGAGCGAGCAGACGATGCACAAGACCCTGGTGAAGTTCACCGACCCGGAGGAAGCCGTCCACCAGCTGATCGACCTCGCGATCCGCGGCGGCGGCCCGGACAACATCACCTGCATCGTGGCTGACGTGGTGGACACGGCCACCGAGCCGGGCGCCGCCACCCAGGCCTCGGTCATTGCCGGCGCGGCCTCCAACGGCGACGGGCGGCCCAGGCTGCGCGCCGACAGCCCCGCCGCCCGCGCCAGCCAGCTCACCCAGCCAGGGCTGCAGACGGCCGTCCGCCCGCAGGCCGCGAGCCGCCCGGTGACGACCGCCGCCGCACCGGCGACCGCCAGGTCGGCTGCGGCCACCCAGCCGGGGCTGGTCACCAGGACCGGGACCACGACCCAGCCAGGCATGGTGGGCGGCCTGACCGAACCTGAACGTGACGACCCGGACACCGTCGAGGGCACGCTGGGACGCCGGCGCTGGCCGCTGGTCACGTCCATCCTGGCCGTCCTCGTCATCGTGATCGCCGCCGGCGGGTACGCGGCGTGGCGCTACACCCAGAACCAGTACTACGTCGGCACCGACGGCCACCAGGTGATCATCTTCCGGGGAGTTGACGAGCAGGTCGCCGGGCTGAGCCTGTCCAGCGTCTACCAGCGGACCGGAATCCCGATCGCCCACGTGACAGCGAATGACCTTCCGCAGGTCAAGAGCACGATCACGGCTGACAGCCTGACCGGCGCCAGGCAGATCGTGGTCAACATCCAGCGCGCCTACACCTGCCAGGTGGCGACGGCCGCGGTGCAGAAGTGGGAAGCGAACAAGCCCGCGCCGGTCAAGCCGAAGAAGGTCAAGGGAAAGGTAGTCGTGCCCAAGACCAAGCCGTATCCGCCCAAGCCTGTGGTTCCCGCCTACTGTGCAGCCCTGCAGGGGGCGCCGGCGTGACAGCGGCTCCCTACACGGCGCGGCCCGCCTCAGCGTCCGGCGCACCCGTCCCGATGCCGCGTGGCCGGCGCGGGACCGAGCTGCTGATGCTGGTCTTCGCGATCGCCGTCGTGCTGTTCGCCTACGCGAGCGCCGGGCTCGGCATGAACGGCAAGCTCCCGCCCGGGCTGGCCGTCTACGGCGTGGCGTTCGCGGCCATCGCCGGGGTGGCGCACCTGGCGGTCCGGTGGCTGGCGCCGTGGGCGGATCCGCTCCTGCTGCCGCTGGCGGTCTTGCTCAACGGCCTCGGCATCGTGATGATCTACCGGCTGCAGGCCTCGGGCCGGAACGGTAATCCCGGCTTCGTGATCAGCACCATGAGCGCGTCCTCCACCACCTACCAGGTGCTGTACAGCGCGGCGGGGGTGGCGGGTTTCGTCGCGGTCCTCGCCGTGGTCCGCCAGCCGCGCGTCCTGCAGCGTTACACCTATACCCTCGGCGCGATCGGCCTGGTGCTGCTGGCCATCCCGGCGGTGCTGCCCGACAGCATGAGCTCGGTCAACGGCGCGAAGGTCTGGATCATTCTCGGCGGCGGCCTGTCCATCCAGCCAGGTGAGTTCGCCAAGCTCGCCCTGGCGGTGTTCTTCGCCGGTTACCTGGTCGCCAAGCGGGACGTGCTGGCGCTGGCCGGCCGCCGGATCCTCGGCATCGACCTGCCCCGCGGCCGCGACCTTGGCCCGGTGCTGATCGCCTGGGCGGCCAGCCTGCTCATCCTGGTCTTCGAGACCGACATCGGCACCTCCGCGATCTTCTTCGGGATGTTCGTCGCGATGCTGTACGTGGCCACCCAGCGCACCTCGTGGCTGCTGATCGGGATCGGCCTGTTCGTCTTCGGCGCCTATACCGCCAGCAAGCTGTTCGCCCACGTGGGCGAGCGGTTCACCGTCTGGCTGCACCCGTTCGCCGGCGACAACGCCACGCATTCCGCCTATCAGGTCGTCCAGGGGCTCGAGGGGATGGGCTTCGGCGGCATCTTCGGCACCGGCCTCGGTCACGGCCAGCCATACCTGACCCCGCTGGCGCAAAGCGACTTCATCTTCACCGCGTTCGGCGAGGAACTCGGCCTGACCGGGCTGATGGCACTGCTGCTCATCTTCGGCCTGATCGTGGAGCGCGGGCTGCGGGCGGCGCTCGCCGTGCGCGACCCGTTCGCGAAACTGCTGGCCGGCGGCCTGTCGTTCGTGCTCGCCCTGCAGGTGTTCGTGATCGTGGGCGGCGTGACCGGGCTGATCCCGCTGACCGGCGTCACCACCCCGTTTCTATCCCAGGGAGGCTCGTCGCTCATTGCCAGCTGGGCGCTGATCGCGCTGCTCATGCGGGTCAGTGACACCGCCAGAAGGCCGGCCCCGCAGCCGATCCAGGACGAGGGCATGACCCAGGTGGTGCGGGCCGGATGAACCGCGCGCTGCTCCGCCTGTCGCTGGCCTGCCTGGTGATGTTCGTACTGCTGCTGCTCAACGTGAACTATGTGCAGGCTTTCGAGGCAAACACCCTCGCCGCCAAGTCGGGCAACGCCCGCACCTTCGACCAGCAGTTCCAGTACCAGCGCGGCGCGATCGTGGCCGGCGGGGTCAAGATCGCCGAATCGCGGCTGATCAAGGGCACGAACGAATACCAGCGGTACTACCCGTACGGCCCGACGTACGCGCCGGTGACCGGCTACGACTCGATCTACAGTGCCACCGGTATCGAGGCCGCGGAAGACAAGTTGCTGGCCGGCACCGACCCACGGCTGGCCGTGCACAACCTGATCGGGCTGCTGACCGGCAAGCCGAAGCAGGGCGCCACCGTCTATCTCACGGTCAATCCGAAGGCGCAGCAGGCCGCCTACCAGGCCCTGAAGGCCTCCGGTCACCCGGCGGCCGCGGTTGCCATCGACCCGAGCACCGGGGCGATCCTGGCCCTGGCCTCCTATCCGACCTTCAATCCCAACGCCTACGCCACGCTCGACGGCACCGCGCTCAGGCGCATCGATAACCGCTACCTGCGCGACCCTTCCCAGCCGCTGCTCAACCGGGCGCTGATGGCCACCTTCCCGCCCGGCTCCTCATTCAAGATCGTGACCAGCTCGACGGCCTTCTCCACCGGGAAGGTCGCCAACCCGCAGACGTCCGTGCCCGCGCCGACCGACCTGCCGCTGCCCGGCTCGACGGTTTCGCTGATCAACGACGGCAACGAGGCGTGCGGCAACGGCCACCCGCCAATCATCTACGCGTTCACGATCTCCTGTAACACCGCCTTCGGTGACCTGGGCATCAGGCTCGGCAACCCGGCGCTGCACAAGTACGCGACCGCGTTCGGGATGAACAACCCGAACCTCACGATCCCGCTGCCGGTGGCGCAGAGCAACTACCCGGTGCTGACCGACAAGGCGCAGACCGCCCTGTCGGCGATCGGCCAGTTCGACGACACGGTGACGCCGCTGCAGGAAGCCATGTTCGCCGCGACGATCGCCAATAGCGGCACGCTGATGAAGCCGTACCTGGTTCAGCAGGTCCAGGCCCCCGACCTGAACACGATCCAGACCGGCAGCCCGACGCCGCTCGCCCATCCGGTCAGCCCGCAGGTGGCAGGCTACGTCAGGCAGATGATGGTGTCGGTGACCAACAGCCCGTCCGGCACTGCCTATGCCACCGCCAACCAGAACGTGGCCGGCGTGCTGATCGCGGGCAAGACCGGAACCGCGCAGAACGGGATCAACAACACCAACCTCAACGACGCGGTCTTCACCTGTTTCGCGCCTGCTTACAGCCCGCGGATAGCCGTCGGCGTCATAGTCAAGGGCGGCGGCTTCGGCGCCGACGCCGCGGCGCCGATCGCGGTAAAGATCATCCAGGCTTACCTGGGGGTGAAATGACCGCGTGCCAGCCTGGCGCGCTGTCGCGGCGCGCCGGCCCGGAGGCCGGACAGGAGAGAATAGTGAACGGCCATCGGCAGCGGCTCGCGCCGCTGCGGCTGGCCGGGATCACCAACATGCAGGGCGGTAACCTCAAGTGCGAGATATGACCCAGCCACGGCTGCTCGGCGGTCGCTACGAACTCGACGGGATCGTCGGCCGTGGCGGCATGGCCGAGGTCTTCAGGGCACGCGACATCCGTCTCGATCGCATCGTCGCGGTGAAGACCCTCCGCGACGACCTGGCCAGGGACCAGACCTTCCAGGCCAGGTTCCGGCGCGAGGCCCAGTCCGCGGCCTCGCTCAACCACCCGTCGATCGTGGCTGTCTACGACACCGGCGAGGACATGGTCGGCTCGACTCCGGTCCCGTACATCGTGATGGAATTCGTCGACGGGCGGACCCTGCGCGACCTGCTGCGCGACGACCGGCGGCTGCTGCCCGAGCGGGCGCTTGAGATCACCGACGGGGTACTGCGCGCCCTGGACTACAGCCACCGCAACGGCATCGTGCACCGGGACATCAAGCCGGGCAACGTGATGCTGACGCGGACCGGCGAGGTCAAGGTGATGGACTTCGGCATCGCCAGGGCGGTCAGCGACGCACAGGCCACGATGACCCAGACCGCGCAGGTCATCGGCACCGCCCAGTACCTCTCGCCGGAGCAGGCCCGGGGCGAGCGGGTGGACGCCCGCAGCGACCTGTACTCGACGGGCTGCCTACTGTACGAGCTGCTCACCGGACGGCCGCCGTTCACCGGCGATTCCCCGGTCGCCATCGCCTATCAGCACGTCCGCGAGCAGCCGGTGCCGCCGTCCCGGGTGGACCCGGAGATCCCCGGCTGGGCCGACGCGATCGTACTCAAGGCGATGGCCAAGGACGCCGGCGACCGCTATCAGTCCGCCGGGGAGATGCGCAACGACATCCAGCGCGCGCTGTCCGGGGTGCCGGTCGCCGCGCCGACGCTCGCAACCGGTTACCCGGGGACCAGGCGGATGGGTTCGGCCACCGCCATGGCCGGCCCGACCGGCGCGATTCCGGCCTACGACTACGGCCAGGACGACCAGCCCCCGCCCGACGGCCGCCGCCGGCGCTGGCCGTGGGTCGTCGCGATCCTGGTCGCGCTGCTGATCGCGGCCGGGCTCATTTTCGCCTTCAGGTACATCTCGGGCAGCGGCGGCAATATCGCGGTACCGCAGGTCAACGGCCTGACCCTGAAGGCGGCTGAGACCGATATCGCGAACGCGCACCTGATCTCCGCGGTGAAGACGCAGGCCTCGAGCAGTACCCCCAAGGGTCGCGTGATCAAGACCAGCCCGCCCAACGGCAAGTTCGTGGCGAAGAACAGCACGGTCACGTTGTTCGTTTCCACCGGTCCGGGCCAGGTGACCGTGCCAGACGTGCGCGGCAAGTCGGTGTCCGCGGCCGCGAACACCCTGACTAGTATGAACCTGCAGGTCAGAGAGGTATCGGTGTCCAGCACGGCCACGTCGGGCCAGGTGGTGAAGGAGAGCCCGCCGTCCGGGTCGCAGGTGAACCCGGGTACCACGGTCACGCTTTACTATTCCAGCGGCGGCGTGACGGTGCCCTCCGTGGTCGGCCAGCCGGCCGCCACGGCCGAGCAGATCCTGTCCCAGGCTGGCTTCAAGGTCGCGCCGCGCACGCTGGCCGGAGGGGCAGGTTCCACTCCCGGGGACGTGTTCTCGCAGAACCCCAGCGGCGGGACGGCGCCCCCGGGCTCCACGGTGACGATCTATATCGCCGCCCAGCCGACGCCGACTCCGACCCCCACACCGAGCCCGACCCCGTCGACATCGACGTCGCCGAGCCCGACCGTCAGCCCCAGCACGTGAGCGTCCCCCAGGGAGGCGGTCCCTGACCCTCGGCGTGGCGAGGGCTCGCGCCGCGCGGGAGCGACGGCGCAAGCCCTCAGGCTTCGCCTCGCCCCGGCGGCGGCCCCGTTACGTCGCGTGTGCGCAGGCGTTACCCACCGCCAGGCCGGAGCAACTACGCTTACCAGGAAAGCCCGCGCGCTTCCGGCGCGCGGCCATCGTGCCGCGCAGTCCCGCCCGCGGCGGTGGTGAGACTCTCGACCAGGAGAACGACCGTGCCCAAGTCCCGAGTGCGCAGCAAGGCGGTCTATACGCCGCCGCCGAGGTCAACAAAGGCGAAGGTAAGCCCGCGCTGGCTGGCTCCGACCATGGTCGGCTGCCTGCTGCTCGGGCTGGCCTGGATAGCGCTGTTCTACGTCACCGAGGGCAGTACGCCGGTGCAGCAGCCGCTCGGGGACTGGAACCTGGTCCTGGGCTTCGGGTTCATCATCGCCAGCGTAATGCTCGCCACCAGGTGGCATTAGCCGAGGTTAGCGAGCGCCGCAGCAAGCTGATGGTCGCGAACGATCACCGCCAGCACCAGCGCGGCAACTATCAAGACCGTCGCGGCCGCCTGCACGAGCGCCTGCTGGCTGCGCGGCGCGTATACGTAGGCCGCGGTGAGCAGACCCCCGGCCAGGATCCCGCCCAGATGATCCTGCCAGGCGATATTCGGCACTACGAAACCGAATATCAGGTTGATCACGATGAGGAAGACGATCTGCCTGCTATCGAGGCGCAGCTTCCTGGCCACCACGAACCAGGCGCCGAACAGGCCGAAGATCGCACCTGAGGCGCCCAGCGCGTACACGTTGCTCGGGCCGATCAGGTAATACATCACCCCGCCGCCCAGCGCGCTCACCAGGTACACGGTGAGATAGCGCAGGTGGCCGAGCAGTCGCTCGAGCGCCGGGCCGACCAGGATAAGCGCCCACATGTTGAACAGGATGTCCAGCGGGCCGGATGCGGTCAGCCCGGGCGGCGGCAGGAAGGCCGAGGTGATCAGCCGGTACCACTGCCCTTGAGCCACCCCCTGCAGCCGACCGCCAGTGAAAGCCTGCCCGAGCATCGCCCAGTCGTAGCCGATGCCCGGGCGGGCTAGCTCCACGATCCAGAGCAGGACATTCAGCCCGACGAGCGTCCACGTCACCGCCGCGCCGGTCGTGACCCGGCCGCCGAATACCGCATGCGGCTGCCGGGTGCCCCGATTGCCCTCCCTGACGCAGTCGACGCACTGCTGGCCGACGGCCGCGGAGCGCAGGCAGTCCGGGCAGGCCGGACGGCCGCACCGGGTGCAGGACACGTATGTCTCGCGGCCTGGATGCCGGTAGCAGGTGGGAATGCTGCTGGTGGCAGGGCTGGATTCGGGGCCCGGGGGGACGGCCACAGTGCTATCCGGCGGAGTTCCCGGCGCCGTCGCCGTGATCGATCTCGACCGACTCGATGATCACGTCGTCGACAGGACGGTCGTTCCGGCCCGTCGCCACCTTGCTGATCTGGTCGACTACGTCGCTGCCCGCAATGACCTCACCGAAGATCGTGTGTCTGCCGTTGAGATGGGGAGTGGGCACGGTGGTGATGAAGAACTGCGACCCGTTGGTCCCGGGGCCCGCGTTCGCCATGGCCAGCAGGTAGGGCCGGTTGAAGGAGAGGTCCGGGTGGAACTCGTCGGCGAATTTGTAGCCGGGACCGCCGGTACCGGTACCGAGCGGGTCACCGCCCTGGATCATGAAGTTAGGGATGACCCGGTGGAAGATCGTCCCGTCGTAGAGCCTGGCGTCGGACGGCTTCCCGGTCCGTGGATCGGTCCATTCCCGGGTCCCCTCCGCCAGGTCGACGAAGTTCCGCACCGTCTTGGGCGCTTGGTTGGGGAAGAGCCTGATGGTGACTGTCCCGCGGTTGGTCCGCAGCTTTGCGGTAGGCGTGTTCGTCATGAAAGGAATCCTCGCACGGCCGGGCAGCCGGGCAGCTAGGCGGCCAGGACACGGCACCCTGTCCGACCGTGTCAGGAGCTATTTTCCCATCTCTGACGGGTTGCGGCGAATCCGCCTGCCCGGCAGCCCGCGGCCCGCCGGGCGGCCACCTGGCGCAGCTGAGGGCAACCGGTGCGAATCGGGACGGCCACGATTGGTGGTCGGCGATGAGGGGAAGTGTGTGAGACGACAAAGGATCCACGGGGAGGTTAAGTGTCTGTTCTGACCAGGAAGCGCCCGGACGTCGTCGAAACTGTGACGGTGCGGGCGCGCCTTGTTCCGATCGCCAAGAACGCCAGCCCGATGGCGAAGAACGCGGGCCGCGCAGCGAAAGAGCGCGCGGACTCGGTCATGACCTGGGCGATGCCTTATATCGACCAGGCCCGCGTCTGGGCCGCACCGCACGTCGAGCATACCGGCCTGGCCGTGCGCGACACGGTGGCGCCGAAGGTCTCGTCGCTCTTGGTCACCACCGCACGCCGGCTGGAGAAAGCGCCGCCCCAGCGCCGTCGCTGGCCGCGGATGCTGGGCACGATGGTCATGCTCGCCGCGGCCGGCACCGCTGCCGCAGCGGTCGCGATGCGCCGTCGCTCCTATTCGCTTGGCTACGAGCCCGGGAGCCCCGTGCCCGGCAGCAGCGGCCTTGGTCCGGCAACCGCGCAGGAGACGGGCAACGGCGACCAGGCCGCGCCCGAGTCAGATGTCGATGGCCAGCACCGGATGGCGTGACTGACCGGACAGGCCGGCCCGCCGCCTGATCGCGGCGCGGCCGGCCTGTGACTTCGTGATTGCAGAATTTCACTGGTACTGCAGAATTTCACTGTGCTGCTCACCGAGCTCGTCGAGACGTCCGAAGCCGTGGCAACCGCGCCGGGGCGGCGGGCGAAGATAGCGGAGATCGCCGGGCTGCTGCGCCAGGTACCTGCAGCCGAAGTCAGCATCGCGGTCGCTTTCCTCTCCGGGGAGCTGCGCCAGCGGCAGATCGGCGTCGGCTACGCGGCGCTGATGAATCTGCTGCGGGCCGACCGAAGCGCGCCGCAGCCGACGCCCAGAGCCGCCGAGGACCCGCCCGCCCAGGACCCGGCCGCCCAGGATCCCCCTGCTGAACCGTCGCTGACCCTGACCGACACCGACGCGGCCTTCGAGGCCATCGGCGCCGTCGCCGGGCCCGGGTCGCAGGCCGGCGCAGGCTGCTCGGCGGCCTGTTCAGCCGCGCCACCCCCGCGGAGCAGGAATTCCTGGTCCGGCTGATCGCCGGGGATCTGCGCCAGGGAGCGCTCGAGGGCGTCATGACGGAGGCCATCGCCCAGGCAGCGGCGGTGCCTGCCGAGGAGGTCCGCCGCGCGCACCAGCTGGGCGGATCACTGACGGAGGTCGCGCGGGCTGCGCTGGGCGGCACCGGCCTGGCGGCGCTACGCGGATTCAGCCTGCAGATCGGCCACCCGATCCGGCCGATGCTCGCTGCTTCGGCCCCGGACGTGGCTGCGGCCCTGGCGCGGGTGTCTCCGGCCGCGCTGGAGTGGAAGATCGACGGTATCCGGATTCAGGTGCACAAGGACCACGACCAGGTCACGGTGTTTACCCGGACGCTCGACGACATCACCGGCCGCGTCCCTGAGATCGCCGAGGCAGTTGGCGGGCTGGACGCCGATACCGCGGTGCTCGACGGCGAGGCAGTGGCGCTCTACCCGGACGGACGGCCGCGCCCGTTCCAGGTCACCTCGGCGCGCACGGCCAGCCAGACCGACGTCGCCAGGCAGCGTGCCGAAACGCCGCTGACCCCGTACCTGTTCGACCTGCTGCACCTGAACGGGACAGACCTGATCGACGCCCCGGGCAGCGAGCGGTACCAACGGCTGTCCCTGGTGGCTCCGGCCACGCTGCTCATCCCGCGCACCGTGACTTCTGACCCGGCCGTCGCGCTCTCCTTCTTCCAGGACGCGGTGCGCCGCGGGCACGAGGGGATCGTGGTCAAGTCGCTGCACGCACCCTACGTGGCAGGCCGTCGGGGCAGTGAGTGGATCAAGGTGAAGCCCAGGCACACCCTGGATCTCGTGGTGCTCGCGGCCGAATGGGGCCACGGCAGGCGCCGCGGCCTGCTGTCCAACCTGCACCTGGGCGCCCGCGAGCCCGCCACCGGTGACCTGGTGATGCTGGGCAAGACGTTCAAGGGGCTGACCGACGAGATGCTGGCCTGGCAGACGGCCCGGCTGCTCGGGCTGGCCGACCCGCCGCGCCCGCCGTCGGCCGACGCGGACCGCAGCCGGCAGTACGGCACCGTGCAGGTCCGCCCCGAGCTGGTGCTGGAGATCGCGTTCGACGGAGTCCAGGCGAGCCGCCGCTACCCGGGCGGCCTGGCCCTGCGGTTCGCCAGGGTGGTGCGGTACCGGCCGGACAAGAGCCCGGCTGAGGCTGACACCATCGACGCCGTGCGGGCGATCTGGAGCCATGACGAGGTACCCGGCGGGTCCTGACGGTCAGCTCCAGCTCCGGCTCAGCCGCTGCTGACCTGCAGCCCGTTTTCCTCGACCGAGTCCGCCGAAGTGTACGGCTGGGCGGTGACCACGTCGGTGAAGAGCATGACCGGCAGCACCAGCGGCGGCGGATTCTGCGGCGTGAAGGTGACCTCGACCCCCAGCAGGTCGCCGGAGAAGCTGGTCGTGAAGAGGGTCACGTGACCATGGAAGTCGAGTGACGAGGCCTGGGCAACCAGCTGGTGACCGCCCTCAGTGACCGTCAGCTGGGCGCCGCCGGACAGGTCAAGGGAACTCATGCTGAACTTGAGCATCGGCACGGTTCCGCTCGCGGTCGGCACGTCGGCCACGCCGTCGAACGAGAGGCCGGCCAGGCCCGCGGATCCGGCCGTCAGGGTCGATGCCGCGGTCGCCGCCACGACCGCCGGCGCGGCGGCCGCGCGCACCGCCCGGCCGCCTCCGGCCCGGGGTGGTGCGAGCACGCCGGGTTCCGTCGAGGTCGGGCTCGGGTTAGGAGCCTGGCTGGTGCTGGGTTTCGGCGTGGCTGACGCGGTCGGGCTGGGGCCGGGGCTGGCGCTGGGGCTCGGGCTGGGGCTGGAGCGCGGGCTCGGCGTGGGCGTGGGCGTGGCGCTCGGGCTCGGGCCAGGTGTGGCCGTGACGGGACCGCCTACCAGCGGATTCAGCGCCGACATGGTCGTTGCGACGAGGCCAGAATCGTGCCTCGATGAGCCTCGCCCGGTGGCCAGGACCGGCTGGTTCAAGATCGCGATCGTCAGCACCAGCGCCACGGCGTTGAACGCGAAGAATGTGCCGCCCGCTCGATGATCCCCTGGGGTCTGCCTGCCCTGGGCGGAGGCTGGTGCGCCGGGCCCCGGGGTCCGGCCCGCCTCAGGTGGCTGGGCCTCCGCCCCGTGTTCCCGGGTGATGTCAGCGGGCCCGCTCGGGCTGCTTGGGCCGGGCCAGGTCTCCCAGCCGCCGGTCGAAGGTGCCACCTGCCACGGTTGATTCTCGAGCGCCTGCTGGTTCTCCAGTGCCTGCTGATTTTCCAGTGCCTGCTGATTCTCTGGTGCCTGCGGATTCTCTGGTGCTTGTTGGTCCTCCTGCGCCTGCTGGTTGTCCAGCGCCTGCTGACCCTCCAGTGCTCGCGGGCCGGTCCGGCCGGCCTCCGCGGGCTCCGGATGCTGCACGTCGTCAGCCGCCTCCGGCCGGGAAGGAGGCTCGCTATCGGTGCCTGGCGGCTCGGTCGCGCCCCGCGGCGTGTCCCCCAGGATGAGTCCCAGCCCCTCCGAAGGCCCCGCATCGGCGGGGACGCGACGGCGGAACCTGGGCCTGCTGGGCGGCGGCTGGCCAGCTGTCCAGGCGAATCCGAGCGACCCGCCGATGACTCCGAGCAGCGTCCCGAGGAAGAATCCGCCCAGGTTGGAGGCGATCAGCGCGGTGATCGCCAGCACCACAGCCACGATCGAGTAGAAGGTGTGCTGGGCCGGGTTGAACCAGAGCAGCAGGGCGCAGACGATAAGGACGCAGCCGATCAGGATGCCGGCGATCCCGCCGATCCCGACGTGAATGACCATTCCGAGCGAATTCAGCGGCAGCGGGAGCAGTAGCAGTTCGGCGCCGGACAGGAGGAGAAACACGCCAGCCCAGAACGGCCGGCTCCGCCGCCAGCTGCGCCAGGCGAGCCAAGGATGCCGCCCCCGCGCTGTCTCGGGCCCGGTGCCCTGCTCAGGCCCGGTGGCCGCCGCAGGCCCGCTGCCCCGCTCAGGCCCGGTGCCAGGCCCGGTGGCCGCCTCAGGCCCGGTGCCCCGCTCAGGCCCGGTGCCCGGCTCAGTTCTTGCGCCCAGCTCAGTTCCCGCGCCTGGCTCCGTGCTGCCCTCGGTACCGGATAGACCGCCTTGAGGAACAGACTCCGCCGGAGAAGCTCCGGCGGAGTCCGCGGGGTCGTTTGACTGAGGCATACGGCTCAGAAGCAGGGATTGTCGCCGGCCGCCAGGCTCAGACCGAAGCCGGGCAGCGTGAACGTGCCGGCCGAGGTTGAGTAGGCCACCTGATGCAGGCCAGTGATCGAGACGCCCGACGCCTGCTGGCCAAACGTGCCCGCAGCGCCGACCGGCACTCCGGACACTGCGTTCAGGGTGCTCGCGTCCTGGCCAATGTTGATGTTGGTGAACGTCGCCGTGCTACCGGACAGCTGGTTGGCGTCGATGATCAGCGAGTCCGCGGTCACCGGGGTGGCGCCAGCGCCCGCCGTGATCCGCAGCGTGAAGTCACCGAGGCCGAACGGGAACGGCGCAACCACGCTCTGGCAGAGGTTGGTGATCTTGGCTGTGCCGATCTCCGACTCCGCGACCGGCACGAGCTTTCCGCCACTGGCCTGGTCGACCGTGGCGAACTGCTGGAACCCGGTACCGGTCAGCTGGTTTGCCGACACCTCGAACTGCTGGCCGGAGATCGAGAACGAGGCAGCAATCGCGCCTTCCGCCGTCAAGACGACAACCGCCGCAATGGCAACGAGCGACGGCACCAGAATGGCCGCAAAGCGCCGCCAGCGGATCCGGCCCTGCGGCGCGGGCGGGCTTGAATTAGTTGTCCCGGAGGATTTCATGGCAGCTCCCAGCAAAGCTCTCAAGCGCGCGCGGGCACTGCGGAGAAGGGTGTGCCTGCATCGCCAGCGTTACGGATTGCGGTGTGTGACCAGCGCCACATAATGGCAATCGCGTGGAAGTTACCGCCAAGTAGGCATCTCGGTCAAGCAATCTTCAATAACAACTTTCCCTGCTGTATCGCTAGGCCCGTCACCTGCGGCTGCGCCCGGACGGCCGAGGGCGGACGGAGCCCGGATCAGGGCCGGCGCCTGAGCCAAGGCCAATATGCCGACTGTGGCCGACGGTGCCGCGTACTGTGGGTGAGGTACCCTGCCCCCCTGGGGAGCCGGAAATGCCGTAGCGGTGCCCCTACGGCCAGCGGCTGCGGGCGGCCGGAAAGGGGAAGCAGGCCAGAGTGGGACGGCCGTCTTGAGTACCTCCGTCGCCGGCGTTTCCCAGGAGACGCCACCCGGGCCGCGGGCCGAACCGACCCGGGCTACCCGGCTGCTCGGCTGGGCGGCCGCGGCGGCCATTACCGTTTCCATCCTGCTTATCGCGGCCGCCGCCGCTGCCGGGCCGAGCGCCGTGGTCGCGCCGATCGGCCGCACCTGGCCGATGCCGCCATGGTGGTTCTCGCTGCACCCGTCGGATATATCGGTGGTGGGCGCCATCTATGCCGCCGTGATCCTCGGCGCCATCGGGGTGGGCTGCGGCCTGCTGGCCGTCCGGCGCGGGGCCCGGCCTGCCATCCGGGCGGTACTCGCAGGCACAGCCATCGCCGTCGCGGTCCTGACCGTGCTCCCGCCGGCCGGATCGACAGACAGCATCAGCTACGCGACATACGGCAGGATCGCCGATATCGGGCACAACCCCTACGTCATGACGCCGGCTCAGCTCCGCGCCAGCGGCGACCCGATCGGCCTGCAGACCACGCGGAACTGGGAGACCGACCCGTCCCTCTACGGCCCGCTGGCGACCGCGGCCCAGTGGGGCGCCGCCAAGCTGGGCGGCACCTCGATGGGGCGCATCATCTTCTGGCTGAAACTGCTGTTCGCGCTGGCATTCGGTGCGATCGCGCTCACCCTGGACCGGCTGCTGCGCGGTGACCCGGCCGCGCGGGCCCGCGCTCACTTGCTGTGGTCGGTGAATCCGCTGATGCTCTGGGCCGTGCTTGGCGGCGGCCACATCGACGGGCTGGCCGCGGCGCTCGGGCTGATCGGCCTCGTCATCGCCCGCCCCAAGCCGCACCAGACCCTGATCAGCCCGGGCCGAGCCCTGGCGGCCGGGATGCTCGTCGGTGCCGCGGTCGCCATCAAGAGCCCGTTCGCCCTGCTGGTGATCGGGCTGGCCTGGGCCTTGCGGCGGTCATGGCGGACGCTGGCCGCCGGGGCAGCGGGAGTGGCCCTGGTGCTGGTGCCCGGTTACCTCATCGCCGGGCCAGCCGCTCTCAAGGACCTGAGCACTCGCGGCAGCAACCTGGTGACCTTCGACAGCTTCTGGCGCCTGTTCTACGCGCCCTTTGGCTACGACACAGAGCCACGCGGGCTGACCGTGATCGCCGCCGTGGCCTGCCTGGCCCTGGCCGGGCTGCTGGCCTGGCGGCTGCCGCCGGGGCCGCCCGGACTGCCGGCCATCAGGCCCGCTCTGGTGGCCGCGCTGGCCTGGCTGTTCATCTGGCCGCTGCAGCGAGCCTGGTACGACGTGATCATGTTCGCCCTGCTGGCGCTCTTCCCCGCGACCCGCATCGACTGGCTGGTGCTGATCCGGTCGGTGCCGGCCACGCTGGACCTGGTGGCAGGCGGCGCCACGCACCCGCTCAGCCCGGTCTGGCTGCACTGGACCAACAATCATCTGGGCAACGAGGGCACTCCCGTGGTCCGGCTCGCCGCCGTCGCCGCCCTGGTGTTGCTGTGCGCGACCGCAGCGTGGAACCCGCGGCCACGGTCACCTGGCCAGACCGGGCGGGTGGCGATCCCGCTGCTGTCGAGGCCGCAGCGGGACTAGCCGCCCGGCCCGGCGGGATCCGGCCGCTCGCGGGGCCGGACGCCGCACCGGCTGCGCCGCAGGCGAGCCATCGGGCCGCCCGGCGGTCGGCAACCCGCGTGACAGAAGATAAGGGTGCTGCTGTTGCGTGCTGGGCCGGCGCCGGGACATCGGGTGCCGACTGCCCTCGGCGGTCAGGGCAGCTGGCGGCGGCCTGGAACGGGCCGCCATCATGGGACAGCGACCCGAGCCGGAGGGACCTGCATGCGGACGGTTTGGCTGGAGCCCGACGGCTCCTGGCGCACGACGCTGCGGGGCCGCCAGGTGCTCTCCGATGCCAGGATCAACAAGGGAACGGCGTTCAGCGACGACGAGCGGCAGGCCCTGGGCGTCACCGGGCTGATCCCGTCCGGCCACGTCACGCTGGATCAGCAGGTCAACCGGGTCTACGCGCAGTACCTCATGCACCCGACCGACCTGGCCAAGAACGTGTATCTCACCGACGTGCACGATCGCAACGAGGTGCTCTTCTACCGGCTCCTGACCAGTCACCTGAGCGAAATGCTGCCTATCGTCTACACGCCGACCGTCGGCCAGGCGATCGAGCATTACAGCCACGAGTACCGCCGGCCCCGTGGCGTCTATCTTTCCGTTGATCATCCCGACCTGATTGAATCCTCGCTCCGCGCTGCCGAGCTGGAGGCAGGCGACGTAGACCTCATCGTCGCTACCGATGCCGGAGCCATCCTGGGTATCGGGGACTGGGGCGTCGGCGGAATCCACATCGCGGTCGGCAAGCTCGCCGTCTACACCGCCGCGGGCGGGATCAACCCGGACCGGGCGCTCCCGGTCATGCTCGACGTCGGCACCGACCGGAAGAGCCTGCTGGATGACCCGCTCTACATCGGCAACCGCCACCCCCGGGTGCCGGCGGCCGACTATGACCGCTTCATGGATGCTTTCGTCGACGTGGTGGCCAGGCTCTTTCCCCGGGCGCTGCTGCACTGGGAAGACATCGGCGTCAATAACGCCAGACGGCTGCTGGAGCGCTACCGGGACCGGCTGCTCACGTTCAATGACGACATCCAGGGCACCGGCGCGGTCAACCTGGCCGCCGTCCTGGCTGGGGTCCGGGTGGCCGGCACCGCGCTGACGGAGCACCGCATCGTGATCTTCGGCGCGGGCACCGCGGGTACCGGCATCGCGGACCAGCTGGCGGCCGCCATGCGGGCCCAGGGCCTGACCTGGGAGCAGGCCAGGGCGCGGTTCTGGGCGGTTGACCGGCCTGGCCTGCTCACCACGAAGACGCCCGGGCTGAGCGAATCCCAGCGCAGGTACGCACGTGATCATGCCGAGGTGGCTGGCTGGCCGGCCGACCAGCCGGACGGCGGCATCAGCCTGGCCGAGGTGGTCACGCGCATCCATCCGACGATCCTGATCGGCACCTCGACGGTGGCGGGCGCCTTCACCGAGCAGATCGTGCGGGCGATGGCGGAGCACGCACCGCGGCCCATTATCTTGCCGATGTCCAACCCGACATCGCTGTCCGAGGCGGCCCCGGCCGACTTGATCCGGTGGACCCGGGGCCAGGCCCTGGTGGCGACCGGCAGCCCCTTCGAGCCGGTGGATTACGAAGGTTCCCGCTACGCGATCGGCCAGGCGAACAACGCGCTGATCTTCCCCGGCCTCGGGCTCGGCGTCATTGCCGCCCGGGCCACCCGGGTGACCGACGGCATGCTCGCCGCCGCCGCTCACGCGGTGGCCGCCTTGGTCGACACGTCGGCGGCGGGCGCCCCGTTGCTGCCCCGGATGGCGGCGCTACACGAGACGTCAGTGGCGGTGGCGGCGGCCGTCGCGACGGCTGCGGCGCAGGAGGGCGTGTCCGCCGCCGACCCCGGTGAGCACCTGCAGGACCGGATCAGAGCGCTGCTGTGGCAGCCGCTCTACCGGCCAGTCCGGCCGGCCTGACCCCCGCAGCCCGGGTTCCTCGCCGCCACGACAATGCCCAGCCGAAATCCCGCCCCCGCCCGTGGCCCAGGCCCGGTCCGCCGGTACCTGGCCGGGCTGCGAGCGAGTGAGGCCTACCTGGCGCACGGAGTCCGGCATACCAGGTGGCTCGACCTCGGCCAGTTCAGATGGCATGACATCGAGCTGGCCCGGTCGGTCAGGGCCGCCCTCGGCGTGCTGGCCCCGCTGGCCATCGGCCTGGCCACGGGTCACAGCGCATACGGCAGCTTCGCGGCCCTGGGGGCGCTGCCCGCCGGCTTCGTGTCCTTCCGCGGCGTGACCAGGACCCGGGTCCTCGCGGTCGGCGCCGCAGCCGCCGGAATGGCCATCTCCACCTTCGCCGGGGCGACCTCGGCGTACGGCCTGCCGTGGCTGCTGGTGCCGGAAGTGATTATCTGGGCCTACCTGGTCGGCCTGATCGCCGCCCTGGGAACCGGCGCCGGGGTGGTGGCGATGCAATGGGCGGTGGCCCTGCTGATCGGCAGTGCACTGCCACTCAGCCCAGGCCACGCGGCGGTCCGGGCGGGCCTGGTCCTGGCCGGCGGGCTGTGGCAGGGCACTCTGGTGGTGCTGTCCTGGCTGCTGACCAGGGGAAGCACCGAACGCGCCGCCCTGGCGGCCAGCTGCCAGGCGCTGAGCAGGTATGCCGCCGAACTCGGCGACGGTAAGCCAGGGCCGCCGCCGCCGGTCATGCTGCCAGGCACCAAGGCGCTCACCGACCCCAACCCATTACTCCGGACTGACGACCGGCTGCAGCTGACGGACCTGCTGGAAGAGGCGGAGCGCATCCGGTCCACACTGGCCGCCCTCGGGCCGGCCGCGCCAGCGGATACCGGACCGTCAGCTCGCGGGCTGGCCGGTCTGCTGGCCAGGGCCGCGCACGTACTGGGCGATATCGCGCTGGCGCTGACCGGCCGTCCCGCGGAGCGGGCCGGCGCGCTCGGCCGCGCCCGGCAGCGACTCGACCACGCGCCGCAGCTTTCCGACACCCGATCGCGGTGGGCCGCTGAGGCGCTAGCCGGCCAGCTTCGCGCGGCCATCAGGATCGCCGAGCGGCTGAGCGACGCCGAGCCTGACAGTGCCCGCCTCGGCTGGCGCGGCGGCGATGCCGACCTTGGCCGCGCCGGGCAGCGGGCGGCGCTGCTCACCCTGCGGGCCAGCCTCGGGCCGTCGTCCGAGGCAGGCCGGCACGCCATCAGGCTGGCGGCGGTAGCCGGCGCTACCGAGGCCCTGGTGCTCGCGGCCCGGCTGGGACACGGCTACTGGGGGGTGATCACCGTCTTCATCGTCCTCAAGCCCGACTACGGCTCGACGCTGCAGCGCGGCCTGCAGCGGGCGGCGGGGACGATTGCCGGCGCCTGGCTCGGTGTCGCGACGGCGGAACTGGCCCGGGCCGGGTCTGCGGCCATGCTGGCCGGTATCGGCGTGTCACTGATCGTGGCCTACGCCGTGTTCACGGTGAACTACCTGCTGTATGCGGTCTTTCTGACCGATTTTCTGGTCGTGCTGCTGGCCTTGCTCGGGCTTCCCGCGGAGCAGACCGCGCTGGCCCGGCTGAGCTGGACCGGAATCGGCGTCGCGGTCGCGGTGGCCGGCTACTTGCTGTGGCCGACCTGGGAGGGTCCCGCGGCCAGCGAGAAGTTCGCCTGGCTGCTGGAGTCCCAGGGTCGTTACGCGAACGCGCTGCTGCGGGCCTACTCCAGGCCGGCCAGCGCCGATCCGGCCCGGCTACGGTCGCTCCAGCTCGCCGCCCGGCGGGCCCGTGGTGACGCGGAAGCCTCGGCCGACCGGCTGGCCGACGAGCCGGCCTGGCCGCCGATGACGCCACCGCTGGCCACCGCGCTGACCTCGGCGGTGCGGAGATTCGCCCAGGCTGCGCTGACCCTCGACGCCGCCGTGGCGGCGCGGCGCAAGCGCGAGGCAGCAGAGCCTGACCCGGTGCAGCCCGCGCTCGACCGGCTCGGTGACGGCCTGGCGCTGACCACCAGCGGGCTCGCCAGGTCACTGCGGTCGCTGCGGCCGCCCGAGGACCTGCCACGGCTGCGGGAACTGCACAACGGCGTCGCTGCCGAGCGCGGCGCATCCGCGGCACTGCTGGGCGCCACCGACGGCCTGGTGGATTCGGCCAACACCGCGGCTGACGTGCTGGCCCGCCAGCTCGGCCCCGGCCGCCCCGACCGTGGCCCCGACAACGGCCCCGACGACGGCCCCGACCGCCGCCCCGACGGCACGCGCTGAGCAGGTATCCCGGCGCGGCCGCCGGAGCGCCTGGTCACAGGCGCGGGTCGACCGGCTCGCTCTCCATGGCCAGGACACCGAACACGCACTCGTGCACCCGGTGGAGCGGCTCGCCGGCCACGAACCGCTCCAGCGCCTCGACCCCGAGCGCGAACTCGCGGACCGCCAGCGAGCGCTTATGGCCGAGCGAACGCGACCTGAGCCTGGACAGGTTGGCCTCGGCGGTGTATTCGGGCCCGTAAATGATGCGCAGGTACTCACGGCCGCGGCATTTGATCCCCGGCTGCGCCAGGCCCTTGGGCCCGCGGTGGACCACGCCGGACGGCTTGACCACCATCCCCTCACCGCCCGCCCCGGTGAGCTCCTGCCACCAGTCGGTGGCCGCCGCCACGGCGCGCTGCGCGGCGGCGGACGGAGCCAGGGTGACCGTGATCGACTGGGTCCGCCGCAGCGTTCCCTCAGCCCGCCCGCAGAGCCTGCCCAGCACGTCAAGGTGCCAGTGATGATCGCGCAGCGCGTGCACGGAGCCTTCGCCGGCCAGAATCTGGAACGGCGCGAGCCTGAGGTCGTCGACGGAGCCGACCGGCCAGCAGTAGCGGCGGTAGGCATCGACGAACTGGCGTGCCATCACCGAGCGCTGGGCGGAGCGCTCGGCCAGATCGCCCACATCGATGCCGCGGGCTGCTGCCTGGCCGGCGGCCGCGGTCTCGGCGTCGAGCGCCGCGATGGCCGCCGCGCCGACCGGAGCGTACTGGCCGCGCAGCAGCTCGGCGGCCTTCGCTGACCAGGGCAGCAGCTCGCAGTCGAGGGCGAGCCAGTCGGTGCCGAGTTCGTCCCACAGGCCCGCGCCGCTGATCGCGGCGGTGACCCGCCGCAACAGTTCCTGCTCGGTGGCCTGATCCGCGAAGAACGCGCGCCCGGTGCGGGTGTAGATCACGCCGGACGGGGCGTCGGAGATGCCGAACCTGCGGCTGGCGACGGATTCGTCCCGGCAGGCCAGCACGACGGCCCGGGAACCCATGTGCTTCTCCTCGCAGACCACCTCGGCGACGCCGGCGGCCTGGTAGGCGCTGAACGCCTCCGCCGGGTGCTCCAGCAGCCCGGGCAGGCTGGAGGTGCCGGTCGGGGACATGGTCGGCGGGAGGTAGATCAGCCAGCGGGGATCGATCGCGAACCGGCTCATCACCTCGAGCGCCGCGATCGCGTTCTCCTCGCGGACCGTTACGGTGCTGCCGGTCAGCCTGGTCTCGACCTGCCGTTTGCCTGCTACGTCGGTGATGTCGAGATCAACAGGCGCGCGGCGCGCGGTACCGCCCGCCGGCCGGGCCGCGCCGATGTCACCGGCCGCGCCATCGCCCGCCGCCGCGCCGTTCCCTTCCTCAGCTGGCGCGCCGCGGCCGGCCGGGCCGGGATCGCCGAGGGGCCTGGCCGGCTCGTAGTAGACGGCCCTGGCCGGCACCGAGACGAGCTCGCGCTCGGGGTAGCGCAGTGCCGTCAGGGCGCCGCCGAACACGCAACCGGTGTCCACGCAGATCGTGCCGTTGAGCCAGTCAGCCTGCCGGACCGGCGTGTGCCCGTAGACCACCATGGCCTGGCCGCGATACTCAGTTGCCCACGGGTACCGAACGGGGAGCCCGTACTCATCGGTCTCTCCGGTGGTATCGCCGTACAGCGAGAACGCCCGGACTGCCGCGGAAGCGCGGCCGTGCAGGTCGGCAGGAAGTCCGGCGTGCGCGACGACCAGCTTGCCGTCGTCCAGCACGAAATGGCCGACCAGCCGGTCCATGAAGGCAATGGCCTGCCGGGTGAACTCCGGGGGCTCGGCGGCGAGCTGCGCCAGGCTCTCGGCGAGTCCATGACTGACGCTGACGTCCCGTCCCCGCAGCGCCCGCACCAGCTTGACCTCGTGATTTCCGGCCACTGACCAGCCGGAGCCTTCGGCGGCCATGCCCATCACCAGCCGGAGCACGGCCGGTGTCGCCGGTCCCCGGTCCACGAGGTCACCCAGGAAGACGGCCGTCCTGCCGTCCGGATGCCTGGCGGAGCCGCCGCCGGCGTCCACCGTGTAGCCGAGCTTGGTCAGCAGTTCGGTCAGCTCGTCGAAGCAGCCGTGCACGTCGCCGATGATGTCGAACGGCCCGTGGTCGGACCTGCGGTCATTCCAGAGCGGCTCGCGCTCGATCAGCGCCGAGGCGATCTCAGCCTCGCCGGACAGGACGAACTCCCGGTGGAAGCCCTCCCGGCGCAGCCCGCGCAGGCCGCGGCGGAGCTGGTCCTGCTGCTGGCGCAGCACATGAGCGCCGAACGCCCGGTCCGCGCGTCCGGCGTTCCTGGCGGCGCACACATCCGCTGGTACGTCGAGGACGATCGCGACGGCCAGCACATGATGCCTTCTGGCCAGCTCGATCAGGGACTTGCGCGCGGCCGGCTGGACGCTGGTCGCGTCCACCACGGTGAGCCCGCCGGCGGCCAGGCGCTTGCCCGCGATGAAGTGCAGCACGTCGAAGGCATCGCGGGTCGCCGACTGGTCGCCGGGATCGTCGCTGACCAGCCCGCGGCAGAAGTCCGACGAGATGACCTCGGTGGGCCGGAAATGCTGCGCCGCGAAGGTCGACTTGCCAGACCCGGTGGCGCCGATCAGCACCACCAGTGACAGATCGGGGATCTTGATAGTCGTCATCGCCGGAACACCGCCAGCTGGGACGGGCTGCCGAGGCTCGGATCCGCTGGCCCGATCCCGGACAGCTCAGCCTGGTATCCGTTCCGGACCGCGACACCTGCCGACCAGCGGGCGAACTGCTCCCGCGTCCACTCGAAACGATGATCGCCGTGGCGCATGGTCCCGGCCGGCAGGCCGTCGAACAATACGTTGTACTCCGCGTTCGGGGTGGTCAGGATGACGGTCCCGGGCTGGGCGTGACCGAAGACAGCCCGCTCGAAAGCGCCGAGGCGGGGCGGGTCCAGATGCTCGATGACCTCAACGACAGCGGCTGCGTCGAACCCGCGCAGCCTGCTGTCGGTATAGGTGAGCGAGCCCTGCAGCAACTCGATCCGGCTGCGCTGCCGCGGGGCCATCGTGTCGAGGTGAATTCTCCTGGCCGCGCCCTGCAGGGCCCGGTAGGACACGTCCAGCCCGATGATGCGCTGCAGGCCCTGCTCGGCGAGCAGCACCTCCAGCAGCCGACCCGCGCCGCAGCCCAGGTCGAGGACGCTGCGCGCGCCGGCCGCCCTGATCACGTCGAGCACCGCAGACAGTCGCTGCGCCTGCAGGCTGATGGCCTGCTCCACGGACTCCTCCGCGGCGTCGGCCTGCTGGTCAGCGCGATCAGGATCGCCCGCCTCATCTGCGAAGAGCCTGGCCAGCGCGTCCCTGGTGAGCCGCTGGTCGTGACGGAGATAGCGCCGGGTGATCAGCTCCCGGTCCGGATGCGCGGCCAGCCATTCGCCGCCCCGGCGCAGCAGCTTGTCCACTTCGTCGGCGGAGACCCAGTAGTGCTTGTCATCGTCGAGCACCGGAAGCAGCACGAAGAGATGGCCGAGCACATCACGCAGGCGCAGGGTGGCCGTCAGGCGCATCGCGAGGTACTGGCTGTCACCCCAGTCGGGGAACTTCGGGTCCAGCGGCAGCGGCGTAGCTTCGAGGCCGTATCCCAGCGGCTCGAACAGGCGGCGCGCCAGTGCCTCGCCGCCGCGGCACGGCACCACTGGCATCGTGATCTCCAGCGGGATGGCCTGATCGGCCAGCTGCTGCCGCTCCTTGCTGCGGCCGCTCAGCGCGGTACCGAACAGCCTGCCGAGTGCCACGGCGAGGAACGACGACACGGCGTAGGGGCGGTCGTTGACGTAGCTGGCCAGGGCGAACTGGCCGCCAGGCACGCGCCCGCGGGCCACCAGGCCGATCGGGTCGACGTCCACCAGGACAGCGGCCGAGCACCGCTCGTCGCTCGCCTCGGGGTAGAAGACCTGCGCCGTACCGAAACCCATGTCGGCCAGGTGCCGGTGACCGGGGTTCTTGTGCAGCAGGAATCCCAGGTCGGTCGCGGGCCGGTGCGTCGTGGAGATCGTCAGGAGCAAAACACTCACTCCTTACGGCCGCTTACCGCGCGGCAGGATTGCCGCGACCGGGACAAAGGCTAGCCGGTCCGGGCTACCGGGCCCGACTGCTTTTGCGAGCCGGCCGCTCCGCGCCCGCGCCTGCGGTCTCGGTCACGGCACCTGACGGATGCGGGTCACGGCCGATGAATGATCGCCGCTCGCCGGGGTGCGCGGTCGCGCTGCGCCGCTGCCCGACCGCACGGCCGAGATGGTCACGGCCAGTATGTACAAGAGCATGAGCAGGAACACCACCGCGAAGGCCACCCGTTCCCACCGCATCAAGCGGCCCGCATGCGCGGGCGGCGGTCGCTTGCCACCTCCCCTGAGCATGTTCTTTCCCCCGGATCACCCATTTGCCCGGCCGACGAAAGAATCCGCCGCGCGGCGTTAATCGTGAATTCACATAGGGCGATGGCCGACAGGCACTTGCCCGGCTGCGACGTCCCCCGTCGCAGTAAGTGCAGGTCCGAGGATAAACCAGTGACGGCAGCGGCGTCCGGAGAAAACCGGACCCAGCCGCCACCGCACAATAGCTGCGCATTTCTGCATCATTTTATTAGCGGGAACTTTCACAATTATCATTGTTATTGTGCCGCGGTCGTATTCGGACCGGTATCACCGCGGGCGGCCGGCCGGCGGCCCGGCTGGCACCACCGAGGACCGGAGCGAGGGTCCCCTGGACATGATTGTATATCCGTGCGACTATACGGATGTACGGGAAAGAACGCCGGGCCTGATAGGGCGCATAGACCGGGCCCGGGAGCGCGCGCCGACCAGGCCAGGAGCGGGCACCGATCAGGCCAGCGAGCGCGCCGACCAGGCCAGGGAGGCTGTCGTGTCACCGCCGCGCAGGAGTAGCTTGACGCCCCCTGGTCACGATCATCCCGTAGACGAGCAACGGGTCGCTGCCGCCCGGGCGGGCCTGCTGTCGGTGGGCGAAGCCGGCCGGCTGGCCGGGCTACTCGGGATGCTGGCCGATCCGGTGCGATCCAGGATCTTGTTCGCGCTGGTCGCAGCCGGGGAGTTGTGCGTCGGCGATCTGGCCCTCGCCCTGGATGTCACCCAGGACCAGGTGACCTACGCGCTGAAGCTGCTGCGGTTCGCGGGCCTGGTCAGCTACCGCAAGGCCGGCCGGATGGTGTTCTACCGGCTGAGCGACGGTTTTCCGCATCCGCTGCTCGAGCACTGCCTGCGGCAGCTGCTGACGATCGCCGCACCGGAGGCCGATGATGCCCGTCCTTGATGCGCTGGGTCACGCGCTGGCCGTCGCGGGGTCAATGACCTGGCAGATCACCTGGTCGCTGATCCTCGGCTTCGGCCTGTCGGCGATCGTGCAGGCGGTGGTCCGCCGGGAAACGATCGTCCGGTTGCTCGGTGGCAGCTCCCCGGGCACCCTCGCCGCCGCCACCGGTTTCGGCGCGGCGTCATCGTCGTGCTCGTATGCTGCGGTGGCGCTGGCCAGGTCATTGTTCCGCAAGGGGGCCAGCTTCACGGCGGCCATGGCGTTCGAGATCGCCAGCACCAACCTGGTCATCGAGCTTGGCATCATCCTCGCCCTGCTGATCTCCTGGCAGTTCACGCTGGCGGAGTTCGTGGGCGGCCCGATCATGATCGTCTTGATGGCGGTGGCGTTCCGGCTGTTCGTCCGGACCACGCTCATCGACGAGGCCAGGCGGCAGGCGGAACAGGGCCGGGCGGGCTCCATGGAAGGGCACGCCGCCATGGACATGAGCGTTCGGTCCGAAGGCGGGTTCTGGGGCCGGCTGCTCAGCGGGGACGGCTACACGGCGGTCAGCCATATCTTCGTGATGGAGTGGGCCGCCGTCATCCGCGATGTGATCATCGGCCTGCTGATCGCCGGAGCGGTCGGCGCCTGGGTACCTGCGAGCTTCTGGCAGCACCTGTTCCTCACCGGCCATCCGCTCGCCGCCCGGTTGTGGGGACCAGTGATCGGCCCGGTCATTTCGCTGCTCAGCTTCGTCTGCTCGATCGGCAACGTGCCGCTGGCCGCGGTCCTGTGGAATGGCGGGATAAGCTTCGGCGGCGTAGTGGCGTTCATCTTCGCCGATCTGATCATCATCCCGATCCTGATCATCTACCGGAAGTACTACGGCACCAAGATGATGCTGGTCCTGCTGGGCATCTTCTACGCGACGATGGTCATCGCGGGCTACATAGTGGAGTTCCTGTTCGGCGGGCTGGGGCTCATCCCCGACGAGCGGACCGCACGGATCGCGGAGCAAGGCATCCGGTGGAACTACACGACCATCCTCAACATCATCTTTCTGCTGCTGGCCGCGGCGCTGCTGGTGCGCTTCTTCAGGTCGGGCGGCGGCCCGATGCTCAAGATGATGGGCGGCAGCCCGGACGAGCACTCAGGCCACGCCATGACCGGCAGTGCGCACGGCGGGCACAGTCCCGGCGGGCACAGTCCCGGCGGGCACAGTCACAGCGGGCTCGACCACAGCGGGCTCGACCACAGCGGGCACAGGCCCGACGGGCTCGACCACAGCCGGCACGATCACGGCGCCTGTGCCCGGGCCGCCAGCGAGCAGGCCTTCCGGGCCAATCTGGAGGCAGCATGACACACCTGGGCATCCTGGCGCACAGCGCGGAAGGGGCCGCGCTATGCTTCCGTACCTTCTGCCAGGAGGGTTTCCGGCAGCTAGGTCCCGATGACCATCCCGACGTGACCCTCGACTGCATCGCCCTGGCCCGCAGCATGCCCGCGTGGGACCGCGGCGACTACGCCTCCATCCTGGCCACGCTCTCGGTCAGCGCGCAGCGGCTCGCCCGGGCGGGCGCGGACTTCTTCGTCTGCCCGGACAACACCGCGCACCAGGCACTCGAGCTGCCCGGAGCGGATCTGGCCCTGCCGGGCCTGCACATCGCCGAGGTGGTCGCGGACCAGGCCGCCCGCGACCACCGCCGCCGGGTCGGGGTGCTGGGCACCAGGTACCTGATGGACGGACCGGTCTATCCCCGGGCCTTCGCTGCCCGGGGCATCGCCGCCGAAGTGCCGGACCGGGACGACCGGCGGCTAATCAACGAGATCATTTTTGAAGAGCTGGTGAACGGGGTGTTCACCGCGAGTTCGCGCGCGGAATATGTCCGGATCATCGGACAGCTGGCCGCGCGCGGCTGCGACGCCGTCGCGCTAGTGTGCACCGAGATCCCGCTGCTGGTAAGGCCCGGCGACGCCCCGCTGCCCACCCTCGACTCGACCCGCTTGCTCGCCCGGGCCGCCTTCGACGTCGCCGTCGGCCATCGCCCCATGCCGACCTGGCGGGGCGGCCCGGTCGGGTGACGGAGAGTTCCTTGACCAGACGGCGCGGCCCGGTCGGAGGACGGAAGTTTCCGCGCCTGGCGGCGATGCGACGGTGGAGCTATTCGAGTCGCCGGCCGAGAAGCTGGCCCAGCGTGAGATCAACCAGCGTGAGATCAACCGGCGTGGGATCAGCGAGATGGCGGCGGTTACGGCCGCCAGGCCGTCACCTGCGGGTGGCGGCGGCGTCCTGACCGGGCCCAGCGCTCCGCCGCCTTCCGCCGTCCGCCGTCGCTGTCCTGCGCAACTTCCTGAGCCTGGGCCGCCCGGCCCTGTTAGGCGGCGGTGGCTGGGGGGCTGTGGGTGTGCAGGGTCCGGCCGTCGGGGCTGGTAGCGGTGACGCTGCCGTCGGGGTGGAGGGCGATGCCCCAGCCCCACCGGTGAATCGCCACCAAATGGTGGAACGAACACAGGTTGATCAGGTTGGTCAGGCTGGTCGGGCCGCCCTGGGACGCGGGGGATGATGTGGTGCGGCTGGCATGCCGGGGCGGGCTGGGTGCAGCCGGGGAACCGGCAGTGCCGGTCCCGGACGGTGACCGCCCGGCGCAGGTGCACCGGGATGGTGTCGGTGACCGCGCCGATGTCCAGCGGCAGGCTGACCGACGCGACCAGGTCATCGGGCAGCCGGGTCCGCAGGTAGCCGGCCAGCCCGCCGGGCCCGGACAGCAGGCCGACCGCGCGGGTGATGATGAGCTGCCGGGCGGCCCGCTCGGCCCGCAGCCACCGCCCGCTGCCGGCATCCGGCCCGCCCTGGCCCGAGCCGCCCTGACCGGCCAGGCCCGAACCGGGCTGGCCGGGCTGGCGGCGGAGCAGCTCGGCGGCGAGCTGGCCGAGGAGCTGGTGGTCGAGGTGGCCGGTGACGACCGGGACGATCGACGCGTCACAGTCCGCGCCGGGCCCGGCCGGCGGCCACGCCGCCGCCCACCCCGCCTGCGCGCCGGGCTCGGTCAGGCCGCGGAGCTGATCCAGCGTCATATGCACCTGGATCTGCGCCGGCTGCCCGGCCCGGTCCGGCACGCCCCCCGCAGCGATCAGCCGCCGGCACATTTCCTCCACCGCATCATGACGGCGCTGCCACACCGTCCGGGTGTCCTCCGGACCGGTCTTCTTGCCCAGGGCGTCCAGCACCGCCAGCAGCGCGGCGGTGCACTGCGGGGTCAGGTTCCCGGTCAGTTTCCCGGCCTGCCCGAACGTCACGTCCAGGCTGACCGACCGGTCCTTGAACCCGTCATCACCGTCGGTGTCCGGCCGCGCCGTCCGCCGCCGTATTTCCTCCGCCAGCGCGCCAGGCCGGCCAGGTCCGCGCCGCTGGCGGCGGCGGCCAGCAGGATCGCGTCCGCGCCCGCCCGGTGCTCGGCGGGCAGCAGGTCCGTCCACCCGCACACCGCCCGGGCCCACGACGGCGACAGATCACCCGCCGCCAGCGCGCCGGCGACGGCGGGGTGCGCGCCCAGCCGCCGCATCCACGCCATCGCCGTCGCCGCCGCGTTCGTGGTGATCCGGGTCTGCCACCGCAGCCAGCTCTTCGCCGACCCGTGACCATCATCCTCAAACCCGCCGCCGGCGTGGAACGCGGCCAGCACCCGGGCCCGCGCCGCGGTATGCGCCGCCTCGGCGGCCTCCAGCGCCCGCAGGCAATCCCCCTGCTCCGCGGCAGTCAGCCCCGCCGCATCCGCGCGGGCCAGCCACGCCAGCCCGGCGCGCGCCATCGCCACCGCCTCAGCAGCACTGGCCGGCGCGTCCGGCGGCGCGGGCCCGGCGGGCGGCACCGGCGGGGATGGCGCGGATGGCGCGGATGGCGCGGGCGCGGCGGGCGGCTGTCCGGGTAAGCACATACCAGGTGACCTCCTCCAGGCTCAGCGAGCCTGTTCGCTGTTATGTTCGAATCATATCGGGGCCCTCCGACAATTCCGGTTCGCTCCGCCGCCCCGTGAGAAGAATCTTCAAATAGGCGTACTTTTTTGGGATACCACCCGGGCTGGATCCGGCCGCGGCGCGTGGTACGTGATGCGGTGCATGCTGGATCGCGGACAGGGAGGTCCTTTTGACGACGATCACTCTTGCTGACGGCCGGGCCTACGCGTTCGAGGAGTGGGGGGATCCGGCCGGCGAACTGCTGTTCTGGCTGCACGGCACCCCGGGCGGCCGGTTCTCGCGCCATCCTGACCTGTCGTTGTGGAGCGGGCTGGGACTGCGCGTGGTGACCGTGGACCGGCCCGGCTACGGTAAGTCCGCGCCGCTTCCCGGCCGGGCCGTCGCGCATGTGGCCACCGATATCGCGGCCGTGGCCGATCACCTCGGTGCCGACCGGTTCGCGGTGGTCGGCGGTTCGGGCGGCGGTCCGCACGCGCTGGCCGTAGCGGCCCTGCTCGGTGACCGGATCCGCGCGTGCGTGCCGGTCTGCTCGGCCGCGCCCACAACCGAGGAGGAAGAGGAGTCGCTGGTCGAGATCAACCGTGAGTCCGAGCGCGTCATGAAAGAGCAAGGCCGACCGGGGATGGTCCAGAGGCTGAGCGTGCTGCGTGAGCAGATCCTCGCCGATCCGCTCGGCGGCCTGCTGGCCCAGCTGCCGGATGCGCCCGAGGCTGACCAGGAGTGGTTCTCCAGGCCCGAGGTCCAGCAGACGATGGCCAAGGCCCTGACCGACGGGCTGCGGCCGGGCGTGGACGGATGGGTCGACGATGCGATGTCGCTGATACACGATCCGTGGGGATTCGATCCGGGCTCGATCAGGTGCCCGACGCACTTCTGGCACAGCGACGATGACGCTAACGCGCCCCTGTCCGCGGTGCAGCGGCTAGTGAGCGCGGTCCCCGGTGCCCAGCTGAGCACCTGGCACGGGCAGGGCCACTCCGCGCCGAGCCGCAACGCCGAGCAGGTGCTCACTAGCCTGGTCGGAACGCTCGCAGTAAGCAGGTAAGCGGCCGTGGCTAGCGGGTCCGTGATGAGCGGTCCCGTAGTTGGCGGGGCCGTGGAGAGCGGGCCCGTGGTCGGCCGGCGTGTGGCGAGCTGGCCCGTGGTTAGGGAACCGTGCGGTGACTGAGCGGAGCGGACCGTGGGCTAACTGGGCCGGCAATGTGGTGTTCGGCGCCGAACGGTATCACCGGCCGGGTTCGGTGGCCGAGCTGCAGCGGCTGGTCGCGGGGAGCAGGAAGGTGCGGGCGCTGGGCACCGGGCACTCGTTCAGCCGCCTCGCCGACACCCCGGGCGACCTGATATCAGTGGCCGGCCTGCCGCCGCGCGTCGAGATCGACACCGCTGGCGCGGCCGTCACGGTCGGCGGGGGGCTTCGCTACAGCGACATCACCGGACCGCTGCACGCCGCGGGCCTGGCACTGCGCAACCTCGGGTCGCTGCCGCACATCTCGGTCGCCGGGGCCTGCGCGACCGGTACCCACGGGTCCGGGGTCAGGAACGGCAACCTCGCTACGGCCGTGTCCGGCCTGGACATGGTCATGGCCGACGGAGACATCCGCACGGTCCGCCGGGACGCCGCGGACGGCGAGTTCGACGGGATGGTCGTCGCGCTGGGGGCCCTCGGCGTCGTCATCAGCCTGACCCTCGACACGGTCGCCGCGTTCGACGTGGCCCAGTACGTGTACGAGGACCTGCCCCTCGAGCAGGTAACAGAGCATTTCGATGAGATCGTGGCCAGCGCCTACAGCGTGAGCCTGTTCACCGACTGGCGCGGCCCGCTGATCAGGCAGGCGTGGCTGAAGCACCGGGCCGAGGCGCGGGACCAGCGGACTGCGGAGCCGCGGTGGCTGGGCGGGCGGCTTGCCGACGGACCCCGGCATCCCATCCCCGGCCTGCCGGCCGGAAACTGCACCCTCCAGCAGGGGATCGCCGGACCCTGGCACGAGCGACTGCCGCATTTCCGCGCCGAGTTCAGGCCCAGCGCGGGCGCGGAACTGCAGTCCGAATACCTGGTGCCGCGGGAGCGCGCCGTCGAGGCGCTGCTGGCCCTGGAGCAGATCGCCGGCCGGCTCGCGCCGATCGTGCAGATATCCGAGATCCGCACGATCGCGGCGGACCGCCTGTGGCTGAGCCCGAGCTATGAACGGGACTCGGTGGGGTTCCATTTCACCTGGATCGACGATCCGCCGGCGGTGGCCCCGGTGCTGGCCGTGGTCGAGGACGCGCTCGCGCCGCTGCGGGCCAGGCCGCACTGGGGGAAGCTGTTCGCCATGGAGCCCGAGACCCTGACCGGGCTCTACCAGCGGCACGGCGACTTCCTGGCCCTGATGCGCAGCTATGATCCGGCCGGAAAATTCCGCAACGATCTGCTGGACCGCTTTTTTCCTGATCCGGGGCCGCGGTGAACCCGGGGTCGGCCCCCGGCAACTGCCGATCGTAGACTTTGGCTGCCTGACCAGGCCGGTTAGACCGCTATCGGGGGTGCCTGGGACCAGTTGCGACGACGGCGTCGCATGGCGGTGATCTGGGGGGATCATGAGCAGGATGTCGCCGGGGGTGCTTGCCCCGCCACACGAGATACTGACGCCCGAAGAATGGCACAGCCGCGGCCGGGGACGACGGCGGGCAGCCAGCCGGTCGGGTCACGCCACCTGGGAGCCGCCCGCCGAGCGGCCCGACCCAGTGACCATCCTGGAGGAGCAGGCCAAGTCGCGGGTCCCCGACTTGGTCGCGATCAGGCACGGGCGGATGATGGCCTCGCAGTTCGCTTACTTCCGCGGCGCGGCGGCCCCGATGGCCTGGGATCTCGCCCACACCCCGACGAGCGACATCAGGGTCCAGTGCTGCGGCGACGCGCACCTGCTGAACTTCGGCATGTACGCGGCACCGGACCGGCGGCTCGTCTTTGACGTGAATGACTTCGACGAGACGCTGCCGGGGCCGTTCGAATGGGACGTCAAGCGGCTGGCCGCGAGCTTCGCCGTGGCCGCCCGTGACAATGGGCTCCGAGAGCACGCAGGGCGAGCGGCGGCGGAGCAGTGCGCGCACAGTTATCGCACCGAGATGGCCAAGTTCGCGACCATGCGATTCCTGGACGTCTGGTACTCGCGGATCGACATCGAGGAGGTCACCAGGCTGTTCGACGCGGTCCAGCCGCGGAAGGCGGTCCGCAGGCGCCGCAGGGACATCAAGAAGGCGCGCAGCAGCACCAGCAGGAAGGCCCTGATGAAGCTGTGTGACCAGGTCGACGGCGACTACCGGGTCCGGGTCGCGCCACCGGTCATCGTCAGGTACCCGGTGCATGACAATCCGGGCATCCTGGACGAGCTGCGCGCGGCGGTCTCGCTGTACAAGGAGACGCTGCAGTCCGACCGGTGGGAAGTGCTGCGCCGTTACTATTTCGGCGACTTCGCCCGCAAGGTGGTGGGCGTCGGGTCGGTCGGCACCGAGGCCTTCGTCGTGCTGCTGATGGGTGACCGCGCGGACGAGCCGTTGTTCTTGCAGCTCAAGGAGGCGCAGGAGTCCGTACTCGCGCCATACGCCGGGCCTAGCGAGTATCAGCACCAGGGCGAGCGGGTGGTGCGGGGGCAGCGGCTCACGCAGGCGGCGGCCGACCCGTTCCTGGGCTGGACCAAGGGCATCGCCGCCGACCAGGTGGCTACCCGGGACTACTACGTGCGCCAGCTGCGCGATATGAAGGGCAGCATGAACGTGCCCGCCATGGACGCGGGGCAGCTGTCTTACTACGCCCGGCTGTGTGGCTGGGCGCTGTCCCGCGCGCACGCCCGGACCTGCCGGGCGGCGATGATCGCCGGTTATCTCGGAGACTCCGACACCTTCGACCGGGCGATCGGCGAGTTCGCCATCTCCTACGCTGACCAGAACGAGCTGGACTACCGGCGCCTCGTAGACGCGGTGTCGTCGGGCCGGCTCGAGGCGATCGTCGGCCTCTAGCGGGGCCGCGGCTGGTCACCGTGGCATCTGACGACACGACCTGCTCACCGGCGGAAGGCAACCATGACGATCCAGGGACCGCCCACTTTGGGGACGGGGAAGATCTGCTATATCGAGATTCCAGCGACGAACATCGGCCGCTCAGCGAGCTTCTATGAGCAGGCGTTCGGCTGGAAGATCCGGCGGCGGGACGACGGATCGATCGCGTTCGATGACTCCGTCAGCGAGGTCAGCGGTACCTGGGTGACCGGGCCGCCGCCGTCATCCGAGCCGGGCTTGATGATCTACATCATGGTGGCCAGCGCAGCTGCGGCGGTCGCCGCCGTGGTGGCGGCAGGCGGCGAGATCGTGCAGCCCATCGACCCGGACGGGGCCGAGGTGGTGGCCAGGTTCCGCGATCCGGGCGGCAACGTTCTCGGGATCTATCAGCAGCCTGGGCTGGCCGAGACCGAATAGGGGGCAGCTCGGGCAGCTGCGCCGGGGCGACGGTGGGCGCCGATGGCCAGCTTCTTGCCTGCCACGGATGGCACGGGAAGGGACACCAGCGATGGCCGACCGCAGAGCCAAGCAAGCCGCAGAGCTCATAAAGCCGCTCCGCGTCAAACCGGGCACGAAGGTGACCCTGGCCAAGGACTTCGATCCCGGCTATAAAGCCGGCTTCCTGCACAAGAATGAGGGCGCGCAACTGCTGCACCAGGGCACCGAGCTACTGCAGGAGTATCAGACCCGGCTGGCCGCCCAGGACAGCTACGGGCTGCTCGTGGTGCTGCAGGCGCTCGACGCTGGCGGCAAGGACGGCACCATCAGGCACGTGATGAGCGGGGTCAATCCCCAGGGTGTCATGGTGCACAGCTTCAAGGTCCCGTCCGCCGAGGAACTCAGCCGCGACTTCCTGTGGCGGTACTCCCAGCACCTGCCGGCCCGGGGCGAAATCGGGATTTTCAACCGATCGCACTATGAGGAGGTACTGGTGGTCCGGGTCCACCCGGAGAACCTGGATCGCCAGCGGCTCCCGGCGGCCGCGAAGGGAAAGGGCGTCTGGCGCCGCCGCTACCGGGAGATCAACGACTGGGAATGTTACCTGAGCGATAACGGCTTCCGCATCGTCAAGCTGTTCCTCAACCTGTCCAAGGAGGAACAGCGAATCCGGTTCATGAAGCGGCTTGACCTGCCCGAAAAGAACTGGAAGTTCTCGGCGAACGACATCAAGGAACGGCAGTACTGGGACGACTACCAGCAGGCATTCTCCGAGATGCTCAGCCAGACCAGCACGCCGTGGGCACCCTGGTACGTGATCCCGGCCGACCACAAGTGGTTCGCGAGAATCTGCGTGTCGTCAATCATCGCGAATGCCCTGATCGAGATCGACCCGCACTATCCGGAAGTGAGCCCGGACGCCCAGCGTGAACTGGCTGCGGCGCGGAAGGTGCTGGAAGCCGAGGCCCCTGAGGGTGCCCCGGACGACCCGTTCGCGGCCAAGCACGGGCACGCCAAGCACGGGCACTGACCGCCCGTCTCGTCAGCGGGCCTCGCGCGGGCCACCGGGCCGCCGATGGCCGCGTCCGGGGATTGCGGTTATGATCGTGTTGCCGACGTATGCCAGCTGAGCTGGTAACCGAGAAGAGGCAGGTGGGCACGCCAAGCGGGTCGGGGCGGGCGAAGCCGTATGGTTAGTACTGGTGATGAGACGATGCGTGTAACGCAGGCGGCGCCAGGGCGCGCCGTCAGCGGCTACCGCCATGAGGCGTTCCTGTACTCGGGCATGGCCGAGTTCCTGGCGGGGACGACGTCATTCATCCGCCGCGCGGTGCAGGCCGGCGACCCGGTGCTCGTCATCGTGAGCGCTCCGAAGATCGAGCTCATCCAGCGCGAGCTGGGCGCCGATGCCGACCAGGTGGACTTCAGCGACATGGCCCGCCTGGGCAACCCGGCGCGGATCATCGCCGCGTGGCGGGAATTCGTCGAAAAGCACACCGGAGCCAGCCAGCTGTGGGGCATCGGAGAGCCGATATACCCGGAGCGGTCCCCGGCCGAGGTAGCCGAGTGCCAGCTTCATGAGGCGCTCCTCAACGTCGCGTTTGACGCCGATACGCCGTTCTCGCTGCTGTGCCCCTACGATCTTGAGGCGCTGCCCGGCGATGTGATCGACGAGGCGCTGCGGACCCATCCCTTTGTAGTCGGCACGACCCGGCAGGCCGCAAGCGCCTTCCAGCCCCTTGACGTCGCCGGGCCGTTCGCCCGTCCGCTGTCGGCCCGCCCGGCCGATGCGGCCCACATGCCCTTCGAGACCGGCGACCTGGGACGGCTCAGGTCCTTCCTGACCGGGCAGGCCACGCTGGCCGGGCTGGACGAGGAGCCGACCGCCGCGCTGGTGATGGCGCTCAACGAGATCGCCACCAACAGCCTCCGGCACGGTGGCGGGCACGGCGAAATGTACATCTGGCGCGACCACGGCTCCCTGGTGTGTGAGGTCTCCGACCAGGGCCACATCACATCACCGCTGGTCGGGCGGCTTCGGCCGACTCTTGACCACGGGTTCGGAGCTGGCCTCTGGCTCGCCAACCAGCTGTGTGATCTCGTTCAGATTCACTCGTCGGCCAACGGCACGGCGATCCGGGTCTACAAGCATCTCTGACCTCCATCGCGCCTCCATCAGGCCGCCATCACAGCTCCACGGCACCGGCCTGATCGCAGGCACTTCCGCACGGTCTGCATGAAATGCCCGCTCGCGGTTAGCTCCTTAGCAGGCAGGGCGCGGCGGCCAGCGCTGGCGCGGCGCGGACAGGTCGCAAGAGCGCGGCCGCCCTGAGACGAGCCGGAGGAGGCCTGATGGAACGCGACGTAGCGCCGGGTTCCGGTGACGGCCACCTGGATGTGGCGTTCGCCGAGACGAAGCTCACCGCCCTGGTCGAGAACTGGGAAAGCTCGCTAGAGGAACTGGACTGCTCCGTCCCGGCCGCCCAGCTGCGCGCGCTGCTCGTGGTTGCCCGCGAGGAAGGACTGAATGTCGGCCGGCTGGCCAGGGTGCTGGGCGCGTCCCCGTCGGCGACCCGCCGGCTGTGCGACCGGATGGCAGCCGGCGGCCTGCTGGCCGGCGACCCGGCGCCGGGCAGCAGGCGCGAGGCCGTGCTGTGCATCACCGAGTCCGGCCGCCAGCTGGCCGCGTGGGTCCGGGACCGGCGCCGCGACGTGCTGCGCCGGGCGGTCCAGCCGATGAGCGCGGCGGGCCGCGCCGGCCTGGCTCGCGGGCTGCGGGAGCTTTCCACCGAAGGTGGTTAGCCTTCCGCACCGGCCACCGCGCTCAGCTCGGGCCAGGCGGGTCGATACGATCAAGTGATGCTCAGGCCTGACTACCCGATCAGGACGCCCAGGCTCGTTCTTCGTCCCTACGCCTTCGACGACTTCGAGCGGCTGCACGACATCCAGTCGCGACCTGACGTCACCCGCTACCTGCTGTTCGACACCCGCGACCGGGACCAGGTCCGCAGGTCGCTGGAACAGAAGGTCGCGGCCCGCGTGCTGGACGACGAGGGCGGCAACCTGACTCTCGCCGTCGTCCTGCCGCATACCGGCGCGCTGATCGGAGACGTCACCCTGTTCTGGCTGAGCCGGGCGAACCGGCAGGGCGAGATCGGCTACGTCTTCCATCCTGATCATGGCGGCCAGGGTTATGCCACCGAGGCGGCCCGGGTGATGCTGCGGCTGGGTTTCGAGGACCTCGGGCTGCACCGGATAATCGGCCGTCTGGACGCCCGTAACGCGTCATCCGCGCGGGTCCTGGAACGCCTGGGAATGCGGCGCGAAGCGCATTTCATCCACAACGAGATCCTCAAGGGCGAGTGGACTGATGAGATTGTCTACGCGATGCTCGAAGGCGAATGGCGAGCCCGCTGACTCCTGGTCCACGCGGTCAAAACCGCCGCGCGCGTGACGCCTATCCGCGCCCTTCACGGCGCAGTACCGTTGTGCTACATCTCGCCACAGGAGGCCGACGTGGGTTATGCGCTGACGGCCGTCGTTGTCCTGGCGCTAGCCTTGACGGCCGCGGGCGCCATGCACGTGCGTGCCGAACTGCGCTCCGTCCCCCGGCCGTCCCGGGTGGTAGTCCGCAGGGTCGTGCGGCGAGTGCCGAGGGTCACGCCTGGTGATCTCTGCGTGTGCGGTGGCACGGTGGGCAGAACGTCAAACGAGGCCGGTGACTTCCTGGGCTGTACGGGATGCAGCCGCTCGTGGACCGGGGACGGCCGCCGGATCAGCAGGCGGTGACGAGCTCAGCGAGGACAAAGCTGGCCTGACCGACGCCGGATCGGCGGCCGCCGCCAGGATGTGATTGGCTGCGTTCCTGGCTGGGATGGGATCGAGAACCAGCCCAGTGCGGTGGCGCAGGGAAACGGTGCCGGTGCCGGCCTCCCGGGCGCCGACGATAGCGTGCCAGGGTACAAGGCGGTGGTTTCTGATCCGGGCGCCCAGGGTGCCGCGACCGGCTTCGGATATTTCGGCCCGCAGCCCGGCATTGATCAAGCGGCGCAGCAGCGACGCCGCCGCGGGCAGCTGCCGGGCGGTCACGGGAAGTACCACGACCTGGACGGGCGCCATCCAGGCCGGGAAAGCCCCGGCGTGCACCTCGGTGAGATGGGCGACCAGCCGCTCGAGGCTGCCGACGATGCTGCGGTGAATCATGACCGGTCGTTGCAGGCTCTGGTCTGCGGCGACATAGGAAAGGTCAAACTGCGCGGGCTGATAAAAGTCGAGCTGGACGGTCGACAGGGTCGACTCCCGGCCTGCCTGGTCCATGATCTGGACGTCGACCTTGGGCCCGTAGAAGGCGCCCTCACCAGCGGCTGACTCGTAACGCAGGTCCCGCTGGCTGAGCACTTCAGCCAGGGCTCGCTCGCTCCGGTCCCACATCTTGCTGTCGGCGACGTACTTGCTGGTGTCTCCGCGCAGTGAGAGGCGGTAATGATGGGCAGTGATCCCCAGCGCGCCATAAGCACGGTCGATCATGTCGAGGATGGCGCCCACCTCGCCGGCTACATCCGCTGGCGGACAGAAGACGTGTGCATCGTTCAGTTGCATGGCTCGTACGCGGGTCAGCCCGCCCAGCACGCCGGACTGCTCTTCCCTGAACTGACCGCCGAGTTCAGCCAGACGCAACGGCAGCTCGCGGTGGCTGCGCTGGCGGGACCGGTAGATCAGCGCATGATGCGGGCAGAGGCTGGGCCGCAACACGAGCTGCTCACTTCCCGCGCTCATGGGCGGGAACATGTCCTCGCGGTAGTGATCCCAGTGGCCGGAAATCTCATACAGCTCCCGCTTACCCAGGACCGGTGAGTAGACGTGCTGATATCCGGCGCGCCGCTCGACCTCGCGGACAAATTCCTCGATGGCGTGCCTGATGGCCGCGCCAGCCGGCAGCCAGTACGGCAATCCCGCGCCGATCAGCGGGTCAGAGTCGAACAGCCCGAGCTCGCGGCCCAGCTGACGATGGTCGTTCATCACGCTCTCCTGCTGCTGAGGGGTGAACGACCGACGACAAAGCCCCGGGGCATCCACCCCGGGGCCTGGCTGGCAGCACAGCCGTCAATCCGCCGGGACAGTCTCCGGCGTCGTCGTGACAGCAGCCAGCTTCATATCGCAAGCGTAAGCGACGAGAGTGCGATGGGCCGCCTGATTTTCGGGCTGCTGTCCGGCCCTCACCGCTGGGCCGGCCTGGTCCCGCCGTCCGGGGCCCGACGAGACCAGCAGCGGCCTATGTACCAGCCAGTTCGGTTCGCGGTGCCGTGCCGTGCCTTATGCCCTGCGCCGGCAGTTCCCGCCTTCAGCAGCTGATGTTGGGGTATTGGTCAGCCAGAACCATATTTTCGGGTTTCCCCGCGCCTGTAGCCCATTCTCCAGTAGGTTCCCGGAGACAGGCGTTTTCCGCGCCACCTGACGTCGCCTGGCGTCAGCTCGCCGGGTAAACGCGGAGCCTCGCGGTTAGGAGCGTGATGCCCGAAGCAGCCCGTCATGCCAAGCTGAAATCACCCGCCAGCAGATTCCGGGCACCAGTCATGGCCGCGGCAGCGCTAACCGGCGTCGCTGCGGCTTTCGTGTTCCTGCACGGCGGATCCGCAGCCGCTAAGCCGTCTCGTCCGGTAATCCCGGCGACGAAGATCGTCTCAACCTTCACCGACTACCAGGAGACCGCCGAGGTTCACCGCGACGCCGCCGCCCTCTGGATCCGAACGGTCCGGCGGACTGCACGGCGCAAGCAACTCGCCGCGATCGCCGCCGCCCGGCTTGCTCGGCAGCAGGCCGCTCAACAGCAGGCCGCTCAGCAGCAGGCCCAGCAGGCAGCAGCGCAGCCGCAGCCGAGCCCCACCCAGGCTTCAGCGCCACCCAGCAGCGGCGGAGACGCAGCCAACTCACCGCTCGGGGTCTGCATTCGCAACGCCGAAGAGGGCGGCAGCTACGCCTGGGGTCCAGGTAACGGCGGCGGGGCCTACCAGTTCCAGCTCGGCACCTGGGAAACCTACGGCGGCGCGGCCAGCGAGTACGGCGTGGCCGGCCCCGGTTACCAGGATCAGATCTTCGACAACGCGATCGCCGCAGGCGGCGCCTCGAACTGGACGGATTACGACGGGTGCTGAGGTCCGTCACGCCGGAACCGTGACGACGGCTGGATGTCGCCGCCTAGATCGACTGAGCATGAGACATCGCCCATGGCGTCGGGCGGCCCCGTCGGATTGCCGGACCTAGGTCCCTGGATCGCTCGACCTACGTCCCTGCCCGCCAATCCGCTGAGCCTTCACGCTCAGAACCATCGGCCTCGCTTTCCGGTGCCCGGAATCGGCCGGATGGAGATGACGCCACCATGGCGGCGCAGCCCACGCAACCAGCCCGCGCGGGAGACCTGCACGTCATGAGTCCGGCCGGGCCAGCCCGGATGGGGATCGAGTTGTCCAGGGTGGCCAAGTCCTACGGCCCGGTCCGGGCGGTCTGCGGTATCGACCTGGCGGTCGCGCCGGGCCAGACGGTGGCCCTGCTCGGGCCGAACGGCGCCGGCAAGACCACGACCATCGACATGATCCTCGGGCTGCGCCGGCCGGACAGCGGAACGATCCTGGTCTTGGGTGCATCGCCGGCCGAAGCTGTCCGGGCCTGCCGGGTCGGCGGCATGCTCCAGGACGGGTCGCCGCCCGATTTCCTCAAGGTGCGCGAACTGGTCACGCTGGCCGCGTCGTACTACCCGCACCCGCTTGGCGTCGATGACGTGCTGCGCCTGACCGGGACCGCCGCGCTCGCGGACCGATGGGCCGCCAAGCTGTCCGGCGGGCAGGCCCAGCGGGTCCGCTTCGCCGCGGCCCTGGTCGGCGACCCCGACCTGCTAATCCTCGATGAGCCGACCGCGGGGATCGACGTCGAGGGCAGGCGCGAGTTCTGGCAGGCCTTGCGGGCGATCGCCGAGCGAGGCAAGACCATCGTCTTCGCCACCCACTTCCTCGAAGAAGCCGATGCCAACGCCGACCGGATCGTGCTCATCGCCCGGGGCCAGATCGTCGCCGACGGTCCGGCCACCGAGATCAAGGCCAAGGCCGGCTCGCGCACGATCCGGGCGACGCTGCCCGGCGCTGGCCTGGCCGGGCTGCGGGCACTGCCGGGGGTGCAGAGCGCGGACCGTCACGGGGACGCGATCACCTTGTCGTGCTCGGACACCGATGCCGCCCTCGGCGCCCTACTCAGCTCGTTCCCCGGCACCCGCGACGTCGAGGTGCGCGGGGCGAGCCTGGAAGAGGCATTCCTGGAGCTCACCGGCGACGACAACGACGACCGGGATGCCACCGGCGGACCGCCATGCCCTGGCAGACAGGAGTCCAGGTGACCGCCACCACCCACGCGCACCCCGCCACCCACGTGCACTACGAGATCCTCCGGTCGCTGCGAAACTGGCGGCTCCTTAGCCTGTCACTGGCCCTGCCGCTGGTGGTCTTCTACACGGTGGCAGCTACTAACCGCCACGTGGTGACCGACGGCATTTCGTTCCCGCTGTTCTTCATGACGGCGATGGCCGCCTACGGCGGCATGTGGGCCGCGATCACCCCGGGCGGCCGGATCTCTGTGGACCGGTCCAAAGGCTGGATCCGCCAGCTGCGCATCACGCCGCTGCGGGTCCGGACCGAGGTCGTGGCCAAGGTCCTCACGGCCTACCTGATGGTATTGCCCACCTTGGCCTTGCTGTACCTGGCCGGCGCCTCGCTCGGAGTGCGCCTGGATGCAGCCCAGTGGTTCGAGATCACCGGGCTGCTCCTCCTCGGCCTGGCCCCGTTCGTCGCGGCGGGCATCGCCTTCGGCCACCTGATCCCCGCCGACGCCACCGGGATAGCCGACGCTGGGTTCGTCGTCGTCCTCGCCCTGCTCGGCGGCGCCTTCGGCCGGCTCTTCACCGCGGGCATCATGCTGACCATCGTGAAGCTGCTCCCCTCCTACTGGCTCGTCCAGGCGGGAAAGACGGTCGCCGGAAGCGGGAGCTGGCCGGCCGAGGGCTGGATCGTCGTCGTGGTCTGGACCCTCTGCCTGACCCCTCTTGCCGCCTTCGCCTGCCAGCGTGACACGGCCACCGGCTGACCCGACTTCGGCCACGCTAGTGCGCAAGCCAGCCGGTGCCGTTGATGGCTTTGAGAACCGCCGGAGTTTCGCTAGGGACGGCACCGAGTGGTGATGGTGGCGGGCCGTTCAGGGCTGCGGTTCCTGGACGACGCCGGCGATGACCGCGGTCACGACCTTACGAACGGCTCCCGCCTCGGGCGCAGCACCGTCCAGGCCGGCGAACAGCAGGTGCCCGGTCCCGATCAGCATGGGCGCGAGCGTGTCGACATCGGCATCCGCCGCGATGCGGCCCAGTTCGCGCTCGATGGTCAGGTAGGAGGCGATCATGGCCGTAGCTTCGGCCAGGACCGGGACCCCGGCCGGCCTCACCTGGCGCAGCCTGGCGCGCAGGTCGTCCCGGAAGGTAATCAGGGCCACGATCGCCACGGCGACTGACCCGAACAGGACCGTCAGCGCACCGGTGAGGTTGCCGGCGACGGTGCCGGTCCCGGCGGAGCTGCGCAGGGCGGCGGCCTGGTCGTCGATCCTGGCGACGCGGTCGAGCACGAGCTCGGTGAGGAAGGCGTCGAAGTCGGCGAAGTGCCGGTGCAGGACGCCCTTGGCGACGCCTGCCTCCGTGGTGACCGCCCGGCTGGTCAGCGCGCTCGGCCCGGCCCGGAGCAGGACGCGCTCGGCGGCGTCGAACAGCTGCTCGCGCGCATCGCGGATGGCTACCCCGGTCGGCACCGCGCCTCCTTCCCTCGCCGGACCCCATCTGTTGACGAGTGGGCACGCGCCCACTATGGTGGGCGCGTGCCCACTATACCGCCGGACCTGGCGTCTCTCTCCGGGCCCGAGCCTCATCAGCACCGGCAGCTAGCGGAGTCGTTCGGCTCGGAGGCCGAACGCTACGACCGGGCCCGGCCCCGCTATCCCCAGGCCCTGGTGGACCGGGTCGTCGCGGCCAGCCCGGGGCCCGACGTCCTCGACGTCGGCATCGGCACCGGCATCGCCGCCCGCCAGTTCCAGGCGGCCGGCTGCCGGGTGCTCGGGGTGGAGGTCGACGTGCGGATGGCCGAGGTGGCGCGCCGCAGCGGGCTCGAGGTCGAGGTGGCGGCGTTCGAAGCCTGGGACCCTGCCGGCCGGGCATTCGATGCGGTCATCTCCGGGCAGACCTGGCACTGGGTGGACCCAGTCGCGGGAGCGGCCAAGGCGGCGCAGGCGCTGCGGCCTGGTGGCCGGCTGGCCGTGTTCTGGAACGCGGGCCAGCCGACGCCCGACATGACGGAAGCTTTCGCCGCGGTCTACCGCAGGGTCCTGCCCGACCTGCCGTTCAATCCCTGGGCGAGGTCTGGCTCGGACCCCTACTCGGTGCTGCGCACCAGGGCCGCCGACGGCATCCGAGAGGTGGGCGCATTCGGCGACCCGGAGCAGTGGCGATTCGACTGGGAGCGGTCCTACACCCGGGACGAGTGGCTCGACCAGGTTCCGACGTTTGGCGGTCATACCCAGCTCCCGCCGGCACAGCTCGAGGAACTCCTAGCGGGCGTCGGGGCCGCTATCGACGCGACCGGGGACAGCCTTGCGATGCGCTACACCACGATGGTGGTCACTGCGGCGCGCACCGGTGCCGCCTGACCCAGGCTCACGGAAGTCGTGGTGCGTGGCGGAACAGGTGACCAGACCGATCAGGAATCGAGAAGCGCGGGCCACGGAGCCGCAGCTAGCCTGACCGCCATGGACATCACCATTCACGCGAGCTTCCTCCCGCAGGACGACCCGGACGCCGCCCTGGCCTTCTACCGCGACACCCTCGGCTTCGAGGTCCGCAACGACGTCGGATACGGCGGGATGCGCTGGATCACGGTCGGTCCCGCCGACCAGCCGGGCACGTCCATCGTCCTGCATCCGCCGGCCGCCGACCCCGGCATCACCGACGACGAGCGCCGCACCATCGCCGAGATGATGGCCAAGGGCACCTATGGCTGGATCCTCCTGGCCACCAAGGACCTCGACGGCACCTTCGACCAGGTGCAGGCCAGCGGTGCCGAGGTCGTCCAGGAGCCCACCGAGCAGCCGTACGGGGTTCGCGACTGCGCCTTCCGTGATCCCGCGGGCAATCTGGTCCGCATCCAGGAGCTGCGCTGAGCGGTCAGCCGATCGCCCGGCGGGGAGTATTACCTGCCGGGGCGCTCTGGTCGGATGCCGCACGGCGGGCGTCGATGTCGGGTTGTGCTCGATAGCCCAGTTGGCCAGGGCGACCCTCCGATTCTGATCGACAATGCTGCTACTGCCAAGCAGTAACTGGGAGGGTGTGCGCTATGACCGTGGCCTACTGGATCATCGCCGCACTGCTGGCGTTGTTCTACCTGTACTCGGGTGGGCTCAAGGTGCTGCGGTCCCCAGATCAGCTGCGGCCGATGATGGGCTGGATCGACACTGTGCCGCTGCGGCTGGTACGAACCATCGGGTTGCTGGAGGTGCTCGGAGCGCTCGGGCTGATCCTGCCCCCGCTGACCGGCATCGCGCCGGCCGTTGCCCTGGCGGCAGCCATCGGGCTCGTACTGATCCAGGTCGGCGCGATAGCTCTGCACCTCAGCCGGGGCGAGGCCAGGCTGATCGGGCTGAACGTCGCCCTGATCGTCCTGGCCGGCGTCGAGATCTGGCTTGCGACCGTCTGGCTGTAGAGCAATGGCCGCCGCCAGCCCACCCGGGCCGACATTGGCGTCAGCGTGAGCGGGAGTCGTCGCGGAGCGGTTCCTTGAGGATCTTGCCGATGGTGTTTTTCGGGAGGCTGTCCATCAGGTAGACGCCGCGCGGAACCTTGAATTTGGCGAGTGCGAGCTTGCAGTGCTCGATCAGCTCGTCCGGCGTCGCGTGCGCGCCGGGCCGCAGCAAGACGTAGGCGACGGGCTGCTCACCGTAGACCGGGTCGGGACGGCCGACGACAGCGGCCTCCTGGACGGCGGGGTGCTGGTAGAGGACGGATTCGATCTCCGTCGGGTAGATGTTCTCACCGCCGCGGATAATCATGTCTTTCTTGCGGTCGACCAGCACCAGGTAACCGTCGGCGTCGAGGTAGCCGAGGTCGCCGGTGTACAGCCAGCCGTCGCGGAGCGCCTCGGCCGTTGCCCCGGGGTTGCCGAGGTAGCCGCGCATCACGTTCGCCCCCCGGATCACGACCTCTCCGATCTCACCTTGGGACAGGCGCTGTCCGGCACCGTCGGCGATCCCGATCTCCTGGCCGGGGAACGGCGGCCCGACGGTTCCCGGCTTGTGCCTGCCGTGCAGCGGGTTGATCGCCGACGCTACGGTCCCTTCCGACAGGCCGTACCCCTCGATCATGGGGACGCGGTAGCGGTGCTCGAACTCGTGGATCGCATCGGCGGGCATCGGCGCCGCGCCGCACACGACGAACTGCAGCGACGACAGGTCGGGGGTCACCTCCGGCGGCAGCGAGTTCAGCATCAGGTAGATCGTCGGCACCGCGGAGAAGTAGGTCGGCCGGTGCTTTTCGACCTGCTGCCAGAACGTCTTCGGATCGAAACGGCTGAGGATGACGGTCGAGCCGCCAGCGGCAAGCGGAGACACAACGCTGGCCATGATCCCGTTCACATGGAACAGCGGCAGGACGAGCAGGACGCGCGTCGCCGGCCCGATATCGAGCGCAGTCACGATCTGCTCGGTCATCGCGGCAAGATTGGCGTGGTCGAGCATGACGCCCTTGGGCCGCCCGGTGGTGCCGCTGGTGTACACGAGCAGGGCGAGATCGTCGGCTTCGGCCCGCAGTGGTGGTACCGGGCCGTCGAGGCCGCCGACATCCTCGACCGGGATGAGGCGGATGTCCGTTCCAGACAGCTTCCCGGCCGAGGCGGCGTCGGCGATCAGGACCTTCGCCCCCGAGTCCGCCAGCTGGTAGCCTGCCTCGCCCGTGGTCAGCGCCGGATTGACCGGGGTCACCGCCACGCCCATGCGCCATGCCGCGAACAGCGTCAGTACCATCTCCACGCAGTTCGGCACCATCGTCGCGATGACGTCGCCGGCGCCGACGCCCAGCGACGCCAGGCCTCCCGACAGCCGTTCGACGGCCGCTGCGAACTCACCGGAGGTGATGCGGATGCGTTCGTCCTCGATGCAAGGGGCGTCCGGTGACATCTCCGCGCGCAGCTGCCAAACCTGACCAACGTGCACCGCGGCACCTCTGTCTACAGGAACGGGGTCATGTGCGGTATGCAGTCCGTTACCCCACGGTCCTGCAAGAGCTGCATCACCTGTGGTAGGCAACAGGCACGCGAAATTTCTTGCAGGAAACCAATTTCAGCATAGCTCCACTTTCCCCGGGCGTCAGGACTACCTTGACAACATGACGGATCCAGAGACTTCGCCGCCAGGAGCCAGCCGACTCCAGGCCCTGTGCTGCTCGTTCTGCACCAAGGACAAAGACTCAGTCGGCAAACTCATCGCCGGGCCCGGCGTGTACATCTGCGACGAGTGCGTGGGCCTCTGCAACCTGATCATCACCCAGGAACTCGGGCCCGGATTCGTCTCCTGGAACGAGCACCCGGACGATGAGATGCTGGCGAGCCTGGCGCGGACTCAGGCTGCGGTCTCCCAGGCCGACGCTGCCGTGCACGACCACGTAGCGGTCCTGCGCGACCGGGGCATTAGCTGGGCCCGCATCGGGGCAGCGCTCGGCGTCTCGAAGCAGGCCGCCTGGGAGCGATTCTCCGGAGAAGGCTGACTGCTGAGGCCCGTCGGGCCGGAGCCGTGCGTCGTAGCAGTCAAGGTGGCGTCAAGGCGCTCGTTGAGTTCGTCGAGTGTCAGCCTGCCGTGCGCGAAGTGCTCGCCCAGCGCCGCGGCCGCCGCGTCCCGGTCAGCATCGCCAGCGCGCACGCCGGGCGCTGGCGCCTGATAATCCTGCCTCGCCACCCGGGACAGCTGCCGCAGCATGGCGGTGTAACGATCCAGCGCGGCCCGGCCCGCGCAGGTGAGGGTGACGCTGGTCGGTGCTCTCTTGCCGGTGGTCTTTCCCGTCCGCACGTATCCGGCGTGGTTCAGCTCGCGCAGGCAGGTGACCGGGCTACGGGGGAGCACCCCGATCATGTCCCGCAGCCGGGTGACGGAAAGCGTGTCGCCGTCGGGCAGTGCCGCCAGGGTCGCGACGACGCGCAACCGCTCCGGGTCGTGGATCAGCGGGTCAAGTGTGCCGTTGCTCATGGTCGGCCTGGCCTACAGGCCGCCGAGCAGATCGCGCAGCGCCTGGGTGTAGGTGCCGAGTGCTGCCCGGCCGTGGCTGGTGAGAGCGACGGTGGTGATGGACACGGTCCCGTTCCTGGTTTTCTCGCTGCTGATGTAATCGGCGTCTTCGAGCTTGCGCAGGTGGATGATCAGGTTGCCGGGGGTGAGCCCGATCATGTCCTGCAGGCGGGTGAAGGAGAGCGTGTCGCCGTCGGGCAGTGCCGCCAGCGTGGCGACGATCTTCAGCCGGGTGGGGACGTGGATCAGCGGGTCGAGCTCGTCGGTGGTCACGAGGGCACCATCCTTCTTACTGGCACCGCTAGGGTCATGCCCCGGCCAGGTCGCGGTGCTGCCGCCAGGCGATGGCGGCGGCATTGCCCAGCAGCGCGGCGCACAGGCCGACGCCGGCGACCAGCCACGACCCGGCCGGGCTGGCGAACGCTCCCACGACGCCGACGGCGGCGACCGCAAGCCCCGTGCCGCACGAAGGCCAGTTCCTCCGTGCCGCCGAGACGGCCGCCCAGGCCAGGCCGGGGATTACCATCACCGTGGTTGGGTACCAAGCGAAGCTCACCCCGGCGGCGGCCAGCACGGCCATGACCACGGGCACGATGGCCACCGCCAGCACCAGGACGGTGAGCTCGGCCGGGCTCAGCCGGGACTTGCCGCGTACCCCGGCGAGCGCGCGCTCGCGAACCCCGACGGTCGCGGCGAAGTTGAGGACAATGAACGCGACCAGGACGGGGATGTCCGCGGCCGTCGGGCCCCGGTAGGGATGCTGTCCGCGCACCGAGAGCCAGATCGCGCCCAAGGCGGCCAGGACCGCGACCGCCCTGGTCGCCAGGAGCCACGGCGGGGAGGGCGCGAGCTGGCGGCGGGCCTGCTGGGTGGTCTCATCAAGCAGGGCAGCGGCCTGCTTGGGGTCGAAGTTGCCGCCGTTGCCGGTGGCGGCGGTCTCAGGTGTGTGGTTCATCGCGTCTCCCTCCATCGACTCTATGTCATAAAGTAGACTCCGCTTTATGGCGCAAAGTCAAGCGTCCGAGCCGAGAACTTTATGACGCAAAGTCAACAGGCGGTGGCGATCGTGCGGGCAGCCTCCTCCCCAGGATCGACAGCCGGCGGCGGGACACTCGATCGCCGCGTCCGTTACCGGTGTATGTGCCGTTGACCTGCTGGAATACTGCTCAGCACTGCGCAGTGGTTCGCGACGTTGAGTCCGGGCGGGCAGTTACCCGGCCTGCTGTCGCTGCTGGTACCTGAGCCAGCGGATACGGTCCCAGACCAGCACCACGGCGCAGCCGGTGGCCAGCACCAGCCACCAGGGCGGGGCGTGGTACCTGGTCGCGATTCCGATTGCCCCGCCGAAACTGGCGAGCATGCCCACCCGGAACTCATGCCACGCGGCGTAGCGGTCCGGCACGGTTTGCGCCTGGCGGGGCTTGCGATGGCCTGTCGCCACCGCTCCGGCGAGCAGCCTCGACGGCCGATGGTACAACGTGACCAGTTGCCATCCGGCGGTGAGTAGCCCGATGGCCACGGCTAACGCGTATATGACGGTGGGTAGCGACATCAGCACCTATTCTCGCAAACATCGCGGAGCGTGGCTACCCGTCAATTCGCGCAGGCCAGCGACGGGTCACTGGCCAGTGACTCGGCCCGGGCGACAGCGTCTTCGATGCACCCAGCGCCAGCAGCGGCGGGAACCCGTGGGCCGCATCGCCGGTCAGCATTCTCAACCGGCTCTGTGCGAGACTCAAGGCGTGGTTGGAACCGGATCGCGCCGAGTGACACTGAGACAGGAGCGACATGGTTCGGGATCACGTTTCTTGGAGGCCTACCTAGATCGAGAGAACAACCTCCATCTGGACGCACAAGACCTGGGCCACGGGACCGAAATGGTTAGCAGCGACGGTGAGTACGAGTATTTCAAGACGATTGCTGCCCACGATCTTCCAGCCCTATTGGATTTGCTTGACGCACCGACGGGATCTGATGTCCTAGATTTTCTGGGCGCCACCTGGACGGGTGCATCCTCCTACGATCTGGAGGAACGGATTCGCCTAAGCGATCTCCGCGTCAATCTGTCGACGTGGGCGGGATAGCCACCGGCTCGATGATGGTGCCGCCCGAACCGAGTCGAGAGATCATCCCGGTCACTCCGGAGTTCGAGCAGTTCGCCGCGTCCTTGCTGGACGGCCAGGTTGACGGCGGGGACCTGGAGCGCCTCGCCGAGCGGGCTCGCCACGTCCTCGGCGTCACAAGGGTGGAGATACGAGATGAGCGTCTGGAAGTCGCGGTGACAGCGACGGTCACCGCGGAGCAGTTCGCCCGGTGGCTCCGCCTCGACGAGGCTTACATTGTGTCGGGTGACGTCCACCAAGCATTGTGGGCGATCCAAGTCAAGGCCGGCGAGGTAGCCGACAGCCACCAGACCAGGATCCACGTCACCCGCCCCGTAGTTGGTCCCTGGGAGCTTCGAATACGGGTCGGCGGTCGCCCTCAGGGCCCGCTTCCCGAAGTCGTTGCGGGCGCCTCCCCCGCCTACCCGATCGCCGGATCTGACGTCCTCATCACGAACGTGACCTTCAGTCCGCACCCCATAAATTGAGCCCGGCTGCCGGCGACGGCGCTCGTTGGCGATGGCGACCGGGGCCAGCCAGCCGTCGAATACCAGACGCGGGTGACATGATCCATATGTGACGAGCACCGACAAACCGCTGTCGTGCCAGCGCTGCGGCCGGCCTGTCGGAGTCTCCGCCGCTGAGTACGAGACCTTCGAACGGATGCACTACGTGTGCCCTCGAATGTCTGGGTAATCATGAACGACGCCCTGCGCGCCGCGACTATGCAGGTTCCTGGGCCAGACCGTCTGGGCGCGTAATGTTCTGATCTCGCACGGTCAACAGCGACTGTTCCGGCGGCCGCATTGGCGTTCTGCGCGCCATATTCGCTTCCCCGCGGCCAGACCCTCGTCGAGGCCGATGGTCCGAACGACGTCTGGGCTGGTGCCGGTTAGGTCACGACAGTTGTCGACTGTCCTGCCGTTAAGGGAGATCATCTCGACATGGCCGAGCTTTCGTTCCCGGTACCGCCGCTGGCTGGTGATGTGGTGCTGCTGCGCCCTTGGCGTGAGGACGACGTGCCGGGCATGGTGCTGGCCTTCATTGATCCGGTGATGCAGCGGTTCTCCTGGCGTACTACTCCGTACACCGAGACTGATGGCCGCGACTACCTCGCTGAGCAGGAAGCGGCCCGCTTGCGTGGCGATGAGCTGAACCTCGCGCTGGTCGAACCGCACGACCAGGACGTGGTGCTCGGCGCCGTCTCGCTGTATGAGGTTCGGCTGGATCAGGGCCGCGCGGCGATTGGGTACTGGCTCGCCCCCGAGGCCCGCGGCCGGGGTGCCGCGACCCATGCGGTCCGCCTGCTCGCCCGGTGGGCCTTCGCCGAGCTGGGCCTGGCCCGGCTGGCGCTAACGTGCGGTCCCGACAATGAGGCGTCCCAGCATGTCGCCGAGCGTTGCGGGTTTTCCCGCGAGGGCCTGCTTCGTTCCCACGTGCCTTTCAAGGGAGCCCGCCGCGACAGCGTGATCTATAGCCTGCTGCCCGGCGAGCTGCGGTGGCCGAGTTTGGCGACTGCCTCTGTCCATGGCCGCCGCGTCCGGAGTGGAGTTTGCCGGCAGAGCTAAGGCGACTCGAACCTCCGACCCCCCTGACCTCGCCGTACTAACCGGATGGCAGCCCCGGCTCAGCCTGCCCGGAGAAACTGTAAGCCGCACCGCCGTCGCTCTTTACAGCCAGGTTCAGCAGGTTCCGACAGTGGTCGCCTTCATCCAGCTCAGGCATCGCGTCCATGGCATGCCAGCGCACCTCCAGGGATTCCTCGTCGTTCACCCTGGCCGCACCCCCGACAGCACGGCAGCGGAAAGTGAGCTCGAGGTACTGGACTTGGTCACGGTTGGGGTAGATAACCGGGTGTGAGACAGTGACCGAGGTCAGCACCTCAGGGACGACGACCACACCGGTCTCCTCGAAGCACTCGCGCGCGGCCGCATCGGCAGGCTGCTCTCCCGGATCGATGATGCCGCCCGGCAGAGCCCAGCGCCCAGTATCGGTGCGACGCCCAAGAAGCACCCGACCGTCATCGTCCAGGACAACAGCAATAGCTACCGACAGCCAGAGCGGCCGATGGCCAATCAGCGAGCGTAGCTCCGAGACGAAAGGCGGGGTTGGCATGGCCGCCACGATATCTCGCTCCGTATGGTGTTATCGCTGGTGGTCGCGCCGCGCCACATTCCCGCGGGTGAGAGATCTTGCCCGAGGCCGGGCTGGTAGAGATTTCCCAGGATCTACCGGGTTACCGTCATCGGTAGGGTTCGGCCCATGGCTGAGGTGATGGTTGACGAGCATGGGCGGCCCGAACCGCCCCATGAAGGTGGCGAAGTCGCGACGCTGCTTGGCTTTCTCGACTATCAGCGGGCGACGCTGGAGTGGAAGTGCCGAGGGTTAAGCGATGAACAGTTGCGGGTGGCGCTGCGGCCTTCGTCGATGACGCTAGGCGGACTACTCAAGCACTTGGCCTGCGTCGAGGACTCCTGGTTCACTGAGGTGGTGGCCGGTGAACCGGCTCTTCAGCCATGGGCCAGTGTGGACTTCCAGGCGGACCCGGAGTGGACCTGGCACAGTGCAGCGCTCGACTCCGGCGAGTACCTGCGGGCGCTGTGGACGGAGGGGGTTAACCGGTCCCGCGTCGTCGTGCAGGCACAGCTCAGCGGAGGCGAAAAGGCGGCGCTGAGCGAGATGCACGCTGACTGGCAGCTCCCGCATCCGGTGTCACTACGGTGGGTCCTGGTGCACATGATCGAGGAGTACGCGCGACACAACGGGCACGCCGATCTGATGCGCGAGTCGATCGACGGGCAAACGGGTGACTGAACGTGGCGTGTCGCCAGAGTCCCAAGCGGTCATTCTGACCTGATCAGGAGCCAGGAATCGAGAGTGGAACAGCAGTGCGGTGATTATTCGGGTCCCCGGCTGGAAACTCGAACTCCTGACCCCCTGCTTGCAAATCGCCGTATCGTCCTGGGCTGACATCGCTGACCTGCGCCTGCGGCTATTCTTGAGTGACCGTAACGTACCGCTGGTAACCGGTGTTAATGGCACGGTGATCTTACGACGGTCGCCGCGACCTTCTCGATGCCCTCCGCTGCCAGGTGATCAGCAAGCTCCAGGATCGCGTTCGTGGTCGCGTCGACCGGCCATACCCGGGTGCGGCGCTGGCCGGCCCGCGCCTGGTGCGGCACGCGGGTGCACACCATCCCCGACGCCTTCGCCACATCCACCGCAGCGGCCCGGTCCAGGACTTGCTCGTGTTCCTCGTCCTCGATCTCCTGCGGTTCCATCACCGCAACCATCTCCTCACCAGCACCGGCACAGGGTGAAGGGAGGCCCGCGGGGTCTCGGTCAGGAACCGAAAAGCTAACCGGCGTGCTCGTGGCAACAGTGCGCGACCCGTAGGTCAAGACCCCGGCGCCAGACTAATCCGCGGGCTCAAGTCCCAAGAGAGTCCCGGCGTCGGCGGGCAACCCAAACCCGATTTTCACGCCCGCGTGGCGTCCTCCGCAGGGGATACCAGGACTAATCCGTAGATACCAGCGTGGGCGTCCGGCCCCGTTCAGATCAGTTCGTGACCTCGGGCTTGTCTCTCCCGGTTGTCCACATGGGTCCGGAGCATCCCAAGGTTGTTCATCCGTGTGGCTCCCAACCCGACGCGCTGCGGGGGCACTGCTAATGGTTTTCAAGACCATCCGTGGCTCATAGTCTGCCATCGCTGCTACCTGCATTGTTGACGCTCGGGGCTGGCTCGCCGAGCAAGATCATCCCGCGTATATCCCGTGGTTGCTGTAAGCCGTTACCGGGAGAGCGGGCGTCCGATGGGTTGCGCGGCCCTCGACCCGTTGCTGAGGAGGATGTGGGCGGCCGGACCGGGATGCTCGTGCGCAGGAGCGGTATGGTGAAAAGGGTGAGCTTATGGTCAAGTTCTGGCGGCGGAGAGTGCAGCCAGGCCCGGCGCATGCCCAGCCAGCGGTCCCGGCAGACCTTGTCGTCTGGGCGGGGGAGGTGGATGTGTCGCGGCTGTCGAACGGGACCTTCCAGGACGCCGAAGACTACCTAAAGGGGTACCGGCACATGAACCTGGACCTCAGCCAGCAAGTGGGCTGGCGCCTGATCGCGGCCGTCGAGACCCAGGTAACTCCCTCGCCGCCAGCCGACGCCCAGCCGGTGGATGTTCTCGCGACAGTCGTTGCGCTGCGGCGCAAGCAGCGCGGCATTGACTGATTGTCGCCGTCGGCTCTCGCCTGACAGGAAATGCCGCTCCAGCGCGGCCATCATGTCGCGACCGCGATGTTGACCACCGTCAGGTTGAGCAGTGCGCCGCGATGATCTACCAGCACGCTACGGCCGCCGCTGACCGCGTGATCGCTGACGCGCTCGACAAGCGGATCGAAGCCTTTGAGCAGGGCTACGAGGACGGGCCGGATGATGATGACGATGGCATGGGCGCGTGCTGTCCCGGCTGGGTAATGGCATGTTAATGGCACGAGCACCCCGGCCTGCGATCTTGGTCGGGGTGTTTTGCCTGGTGGAGCTAAGGAGACTCGAACTCCTGACCCCCTGCTTGCAAAGCAGGTGCTCTTCCAGCTGAGCTATAGCCCCGCACTGCGGCGTTCCAAGGGTACCCGGGGACGCGTGGCATCGTCCGCTTGACCAGCCGGGCCGGACGGCGCCGGACTTGCTCCTGGCTCGGCGGCAGCGGCCTGAGCCGGGACCGGTAACCGCATCTGGTCCGGCGACCCGTCCGCTGCTGACACGGACGCCGACGCTGAGGCGGCCACCCGCTCCGGCCCGCCGCCCCAGGTGGCCGACAGCAGATCTGGCAGGTCAGCGATGCTGTCCAGCAGGTGACTGGCACCTGCCCGGTGCAGCCGGTCCTTGGTGTGGATGCCGGTCAGGACGCCCGCGACGATGCCGGCCCCGGAGCGTTTCCCGCTCAGTACGCCGCTCTCGGTGCCTTGCGCAACCGCCGTGTCCCGGACATCCTGGACACCCAGCCGGAGCATGGCGGACAGCACCAGGTCCGGCGCCGGGCAGCCTCTCGGCACATCGTCAGGGCAGATCGCCAGGTCAACGCGATCCCACCAGCCGAGCGTGTCGAGCACCAAGCCGAGCACCCGCCGGGAAAACCCGGTGACCAGGCAGACCCGCGCGCCCATCTCGGTCAGCCTGGCGATGGACTGCTCCGCGCCTGGCACCGCGGTGACTCCGCTGCGGTCGACAGCGGCGCTGAAGGAGCGGTCGAAGGCAAGCTGGGCGGCCTGCGCCCGGGCCTGGCTCTCCGGGAACAGGCTCTGAAGTACGTCGATGGGGGCCCGCCCCCGCGACCTGTGCACCTGGGCCATGCACCGGGCGTAGGCCGTGGTGCCGGTCACCACGCCCTGGGTAGCGATGGCCTCGGAGTAGGCCCGGTCGACCATGCCATCGTCCGCGACGGTCGTCCCGATCAGCCCACAGCAGACAAGTGAGACCAGCGGGGTCTCACTTATCTGCTCGCCTCCGGGTGGCGGCATGGTCAGGACAGCGGTCAGCTATCGCTGGTTGTCGCCTCGGTCCACAGGTCGAGTTCGGCACGGTCGGCCTGGACCTTACGCCAGACGGCCAGGACACCGACCCCGATCAGGGCCAACAGGACCAGTTTCTTCACGTGCGCACCCCTCAAGCTTGGCCAAGCGGAACCCGGCTACATCGACGTCAGGCTCCCTGAGTTTCCTGAAGCCTAGCAAGCCCTCTGCTCAGCGCGGCCGGGCTACGCGAGTCTCGTCCCATACTGGGCCGTCCGCCTCGTAGACATCCCCGGCGGCGCCGAAGACCAGGAAGCGGTCGAACGAGCGGGCGAACCAGCGGTCGTGCGTGACGGCGAGCACCGTGCCCGCATACGATTCCAGGCCTTCCTGGAGCGCCTCGGCGCTGGCCAGGTCGAGGTTGTCGGTCGGCTCGTCGAGGAGCAGCAGCGTCGATCCGGCCAGCTCAAGCAGCAGGATCTGCAGTCTCGCCTGCTGCCCGCCGGACAGCGTGCCGAACGGCTGGCCGGCACATGACTGCAGCTCATACCGCGCTAGTGCGGACATTGCTTCGTTGACGAATAGCGCATACTCGGTCATCACGATCTCGCGCGGACTTCGTCCGTCCAGGTCGGGCCGGAAATGCGTCTGCGCGAACATCCCCGGCACCACCCTGGCCCCGAGCCGCGCCAGTCCCGAGTGGGCCACCTCGTCGCCGGCCAGCAACCGCAGGAAATGTGATTTCCCCGAGCCGTTCGAGCCGAGCACGGCGACCCGCTCGCCGTACCAGACCTCCAGGTCGAAGGCCTTCATCAGCCCGGTGAGCTCGAGGTTCTCGCAGATCACGGCGCGCTTGCCGGTGCGGCCGCCGCGCAGCCGCATCCGCACGTTCTGCTCGCGCGGCGCCAGCTCAGGCGGCCCTTCCTCCTCGAATTTGCGCAGCCGGGTGACCGCCGCCTGCAGCCGCGAGGCCATGTCGGAGTTGTAAGCCGCCTTCTGCCGGTACATCCGGACCAGCTGCTTGATCTTCTCGTGCTCCTCGTCCCAGCGGCGGCGCAGCTCGTCCAGCCGGTCGATCCGGTCCCGGCGGGCGCGGGCGTAGCTGGCGAAGCCGCCGCCGTGCACCCAGACGTTCGCGTCCTCGACGGTGATGATCCGCTCGGCGCAGTTCGCGAGCAGCTCCCGGTCGTGACTGACCAGCAGCACCGTCTTGGGCGTGGCCGCCAGCTGCTGCTCGAGCCAGAGCTTGCCCGGTACGTCCAGGTAGTTGTCCGGTTCGTCGAGCAGCAGCACCTCGGCCTTGCCGCGCAGCAGCGATTCGAGCACCAGGCGCTTGCGCTCGCCGCCGGACAGGGTCCGCATCTCCCGCCAGCGGCAGCGATCGTAAGGGATCCCGAGCGCGGCGGTGCAGCAGGCATCCCAGTGCACCTCGGCCTCGTAACCGCCCGCGTCACCCCATTCGGTCAGTGCCGCCGCGTAGCGGAGCTGGGTCGGCTCGTCCTCGCGCTCCATCATCGCGAGTTCCGCCGCGTCCATCCTGGCCGCGGCCTCCTGGACGCGGCGCGGGGCGACCGACACCAGCAGGTCGTGGACCGTCGACTCGTCGCCCAGGCTGCTCACCGCGGGCTCACCGGGCGGGCCGGCGGCTCCCGCTCCGGCCAGGCCGCCCACGAACTGCCGCATGACGCCGAGGCCGCCGCTGGAGGTCACCGTCCCCTCCTGGGCGGCGGCGTCGCCCGCGATCAGCCGCAGCAGCGTGGTCTTGCCCGCGCCGTTCGGCCCGATCAGCGCGGCCTTGGTACCATCCCCGATCCGGAACGAGACGTCGTCGAGCAGCACCCGGCCGTCAGGCAAGGTGTGGCTGATGTGCGCAGCCTCGACGTGACCCACCGTGCCCCCTATGACTCCTGTTGCGCCGACAATAGCCGGACGCACCCGGGGGGCATCAACCCGAATTCGCGCGTCACCGCGGCCGGTCCGGCCGGCTCTCCGGGCGCCTGGCCGGCGGTCAGCATGCCTGGTCAGTGCAAGAACTGGACGACCGGGCCGGCGAAGGTGCTGCTGGGCACAGCAGGCCGGCGGCCTGGTTAGCACGTCAATAGTGTGGAGCGACCAGACTGTCCCGACTTTCGCCGGCACCCTTCCGGGCCGACAATAGCCCGATGGACCCCGATGATTTCCCCCCAAATTCGCGGCTGCGGGCCTCCGACGCCGACCGGGACCGCGCGGCGTCGGTGGTCAACGAAGCGCTGGCCGAAGGCCGCCTGACCGCCGAGGAGCACTCGCAGCGACTCGACTCGATCTACGCTGCGCGCACCCATGCGGACATCGTGCCGCTCATTGATGACCTTCCGGCCAGATCCGACTTCGCCTCGCCCGCCTTGCGGTCGGGCGGTGAGGTGGCCACGGCGGCGTCTGCGCGGCCGATCATCGCCATCTTCGGCGGCGCGAGCAGGAAGGGTGTCTGGCGGGTACCGCGGACCTCCACCGTCGTCACCGTCTTCGGCGGCGCCGATATCGACCTGCGAGACGCGATTCTCCCCGGCCGCGAGATCACCATCAGGGCCTTCGCCGTGTTCGGCGGAATGGGCATCACCGTGCCGCCTGAGATGCACGTGATCGACTCGGGCATCGCCATCTTCGGCGGCCGCGAGGTCTCCGGCGAGACCGCGGAGTCAGCCCGGCCTGACGCGCCCGTGCTCCACGTGACTGGTTTCTGCCTGTTCGGCGGCATCGGCGTCCAGCACAAGGCCCGCAAAGACAAGACCCGCAAAGACAAGGCCCGCAAAGACAGGGCCCGCAAGGACAACCGCCGCTAGGCGGCTGGCCTCCGGGTCAATAGCCGGCGGCCGGGTCAATCACCCCGGCCAGCGGCTCGCCTGCGGCGAACCTGGCCACGTTCTCCTGGATCCGCTGGGCGAGCAGCCGCTCGACCATCTCCTGGGTGTCCGCCGTGTGCGGGGTGATGATGCACCGGTCCAGCGCCCACAGCGGGTGCCCGTCGGGCAGCGGCTCGGGATCGGTCACGTCGAGCGCCGCCCCGCCGATCGCTCCCCGGCTCAACGCCGCGACCAGCGCATCGGTATCAACATGGCGGCCCCGCGCCACGTTGACCAGCCACCCGTCGGACCGCATCCGGGCGAGTTCAGCGGCGCCGATGATGTGCTCGGTGCCCGGAGTCAGGGCCAGGGCCAGGAAGACCACCCGCGCATCAGTCAGCGCCTCGGGCAGCCGCGATGAGTCTACGGTGCGCGCGGCCCCGGGGACCGGCTCGGTCCGGCGGCGCACCACGGTCGCCGTGACCCGCAGCGGCGCGAGCAGTTCCAGCAGCTTCACCGCGATGCCGCCGCCCCCGAGGATCGTGACCGGCTGGTCGTAGAGGCTCTCCCCGGCGGGCTCGCCCCACGAGCGGGCGGTGATCCGGCGACGCAGCACCCGCAGCCCGGCGAGCGCTAGGGTCAGCGCGTGCTCGGCTACCGGCTCGGCGTAGGCGCCCTTCGCTGACGTCCAGGTCCGGCCGTGATCGAGGAGCCCGTCCGCCGAGACCCGCTCGATGCCGGCCATCGGCAGCTGTACCCAGCGGGCCGAGCTCGCCGTGTCCACCGCGCGGCGCAGGCCCGCCAGGTCGCCAGGATCGAGCCAGACCAGCGCGTCGGCCTGAGCGTCGACGTCGGTCGGCTGGCCGCCGCCTGCCCGGACCGCCTGCTCCGCGAACTCACCGCGAGCCGGTCCGATCGCCACCCGGGGAACAGTCACATCCAGGACATTAGCTGCTCCGGCCGGAACCTGGCCGGTGCCCCCCGCGCGACCGATTCCGCGGCGGCAGGACCAGGCCGCGACGGCGTGCTGACCTGACCCGGTGCCCGCGGGGAGAGCTGATCCCGCCGTGCTACGGCAGGACACGGACGGCAGCCGCGCCCTCGGGCAGCTGCTGCGCGACGTAACTCTCGGTGTGCAGCAGGCGGTCCTCGGCACCCAGGGCCCGGGCCGCGGTGGCGCAATCGGCCACGAAATGCGGGCTGCCGGCGATGAACACGCTGGTGCCCGACAGCCGCGGGAAAAGGTCGGGCAGGAGCTGGGGGACGCGCTTGGTGAGGCGGCCGTCGGCGGCCCCGCGAGTGTAGGTGATGCGGAACCTGAAATTCCGGTATCGCTGCTCCCACCAGCGCAGCAGCCCGATGTCCAGCTCGTCGGCGTCGGTCGGCGCCGAGAACAGCAGCGTGACCTGGTGCGGGAAGCCGCGGCGCAGCGCTGCCTCGGTCAGCGCCAGGATCGGAGCCAGCCCCGACCCGGCCGCGAGGCAGAGGACCGGGGTATCGGTTGCCGGATCCCCTACGAATGTGCCGTAGGGGCCGTCGACCGTCACCCGCTGGCCAAGTTCGAGCTGGTCGTGTATCCACTGGCTGGTCGTGCCGGCTGGCATCCGGCTGATCAGGAAGGTCAGCTCGCCATCGGGGCGCGGGGCGTTGGCGATCGAGTAGCAGCGCGGCGACGCCCCGGCGGTGGCGTCGCCCAGCAGGACGTACTGGCCAGGCCAGTAGCGCAACGGCTCGCCGAGCGGACGCAACCGGACTTCCGCGATTCGCGGGGTCCGCGTAATCAGGTCGCTCACGACGAACGGGACGGCGGTCAGCGGCGGGAACAGCCGCGGCCGTGCGTCGCTGGCACCGAACTCGATGTCCAGGACCGCCGACAATGGGACGGCCATGCACATCAGGCCGTAGCCCGCGGCTGCGTCCTGCTCGGACAGCGCCATGGCAAAGACGATGCCCTGGTCATACTGGCCAGCAAGCACCTTGGTCTTGCACTCGCCGCACGCGCCGGCCCGGCAGTTGTTGGGCAGGGCGTAGCCGGCCCGCTCGAGTGCGGCCAGGACCGTGTCGCCGGGCTCGGCGATGACTTCGTGCCCGGACGGCTGCAGCCTGATGACGCTCATCAGAACACGGGGATGATCGAGTCCATGTCGACGTCGGTGACCTCCTGTCCGTCGATGCCGACTTCGGGAATCGCAGGGAACGGAATGTCGTACCTGTCGAGCACGCCCTTCAGGTTGAGGATGGCCTGCCGCCAGTTCTCCTTCTTTGCCTCGTACTCGGGAATGAAAAAGCCCGCTTGCCTGGCCACCTCCTCGGCCTGTCGCTGCACCTCGATGAAGTCGCCGGGCAGATCCCAGAAATCCTCCGGGGGCTCGAAAAGGACCGCGGACAGGAATAGGTAGCCGGCCCGGATCTGCTTCGTGACCACCGCCCGGTCCTCGATCTTCAGCTTGGGGTAGTCGCGTTGCATCAGCGTCAGGCAGATGGCCATGTGGCGCCCCTCGTCCCGGCCGATGTTCTTGAAACCCTGCTCGAAGACCGGTTCCTTAGCCCCGGAGGCCATCCGGTGGAAGACGGTGGCGGCGGCGATCTCCCCCATCAGGAAGGAGCTGAAGAGCACCGCGAGATCGTACTTGGGTACCGCCTTCTGATAGCCCTCCCAGTAGCGGGCGCCGTTGTGGTACAGCCACTTGGCGTTGCGCTGCAGCCGGGCGCCGAGTTCGGTGTGCGGCTGGTAGGTCAGCGGGTCAGGGTGCTCCAGCAGCTTGGTAATGGCCAGGCCGCACATCTGCTCGTGATTTTGCTCGTCGCGGGTGACGGAAAAGAAACAGCGCCGGACCGCATCCTCCTCATGATCGGTGTAGGTCTTGATCAGTGCCTCGGCGAACACCGGCGGGGCGGAGGCGTCGAAGACACTCAGCAGGGTCCACCAGTAGGCGATCGCCTCGCGCTGCTCCCAGCTGTAGGCACCGGGATCGAAGGAGTCCCAGGGCAGCGCCTCGGGATCCCAGGCCTCGCGCAGCGAGGAGCGCCAGATCTCCTCCATCTTCGCGGTCTTGCGATGCCAGGACAGCGGGAAGACGTTGGGGCCGGAGATCTGCGGGGGTAGGTCCATGGTCTTGGCCAGGTCGTGCGGTCTGCTCATAACCAGCATTGGACCCGCGCCGACTCAGCCTGGACAGGGACGAAGGTCCCGGTCCGGGTCAACGACACGCGGCGGGCGGCGCCGGGCGGGCTCAGCCAGGCCTAGCGAGCCGCGCCGGCCGCGGCGCGGGGTAGCCCGGGACGGACGGCCGCGCGGCGGCGGACCGGGTCAGCGAGCGCCGCGGTGAGCTGATCGAGCGCCTGCATCGTGTGGGCGCTCACGACCGCATCGCAGTGCGGCCAGGCGGCCGCCATCCCGGCCGCCAGCGGCTGGTAGGCAGCGCTCTTGGTGCGCGGATTCACCCACACGATGCGGTGCGCCACCAGCGACAGGCGCTCCATCTCGCGCCGGACGACCTGCGGATCGCCGGTGTCCCAGCCGTCCGAGACGATGACCACGACCGCGCCGCGGGCAATCCCGCGGCGGCCGTAGGCGTCGTTGAATTCCTTGAGCGACGCCCCGATCCTGGTCCCGCCCAGCCAGTCAGGCGCCGCCCGGCCGGCCCGCCGCAGCGCGGGGCCCGGCAGCGATCGCTGCAGCGCCGGCGTCAGCCTGGTCAGCCGGGTGGCGAAGCTGAATACCTCAGCGCTCGCGCCGCCCGCCGCGCAGTAGAGCAGCTGGATCATGGCGCGGGCGTACGGCTCCATGGACCCGGAGATGTCGCACAGGACGACCAGCCGGCGAGGCCAGCAGGCCAGGCGCGCGGGAGATCAGGCGGAACACGTCGCCACCGGTGCGGCGGGCCTGCCGCAGGGTGGACCGCATGTCGGTGTGCGGGCCGCCGGTCCGGCGCCGCTGACGGCGGGACCCGCGCAGCGGGACGGCCAGGCTGATCCGGCGCATCAGGGCGGCCAGCTGCAGCAGTTCAGCCTCGGACAGCTCAGCGAAATCCTGGGCCGCCAGCCGCTCGGCGCCGCTGCCCAGGTACCGGTGCTCAGCCTCGCGCCCGTCCGGCCGCCTGGCTCCGCCGTCCCCGCCAGGGCCGTCCCGGCCAGGGCCTGCGGCGGCCCGGGCCGGGCTCCGCTGGCATGTGTCCTCGCGGCTCGCGCGGCCTGGGCGAGCAGATCCTCCGGGGTTCGCTGGGCGCGGCCGGACATGGCGCCCGGATTCGGGTCGCCGCGCTGGTCAGCCGGATCGGCCAGGCCGCCGAAGACCTGGCTGAAGACAGCCTCAAGCAGCTCCGCGTGCGCCTTACTGGACACAAGTGTCGCCAGCGCGCATAGGTACAGCGATCGCTGCGTCTGCGGCCTGGCCAGCGTCACGGCGGCCGCGAACCGCTCGCAGCGGCCCGGCCCGGCCGGCAGCCCGGCCAGCCGGAGCGCCGCGCCGAATCGGGCCGCGAGCTCGGCCAGGTCGTCAGCCATCGCCGCTCACCAGGGCGGCGAACCCGGCCTGGCGGGCCGCCTGCAGGTCTTCGGCGTACTTGAGCACCGCGCCCGCGGTCTGCTCAGCCGCCTTCTCGTCGAGCTCGTCAGTCCCGAGGACCGCCAGGGCCGCAGTCCAGCTGATGGCCTCGGCCACGCCCGGTGGCTTGGCCAGGTCCATATCGCGCAGCCGAGCGACACCGCGGGCCACCTGGGCGGCCAGCGGGACGGCCGCGGCGGGCACGCGGCGGCGGATGATCGCCGCGACCCGGCTGACGTCCGGATAGTCGATCCAGTGGTACAGGCAGCGCCGCTTGAGCGCGTCGTGCAGGTCGCGGGTCCGGTTAGAGGTGAGCACCACGACCGGGGGCACCGCCGCCCGCCTGGTCCCGAGCTCGGGGATCGTTACCGAGGACTCGGCGAGCAACTCGAACAGGAACGCCTCGAACTCATCGTCGCTCCGGTCGACCTCGTCGAGCAGCAGCACCGCCGGACGCGGACCCGGATGGTCGATGGCCGCGAGCAACGGCCTGGCCAGCAGGAAGTCGGCGCCGAACAGGTCGGCCTCGCGGGGGGTCTCGCCGCGGGCCTCGGCCAGCCGGATGGCCAGCAGCTGCCGGGGGTAGTTCCACTCATACAGCGCCTCCGCCGAGGTGAGGCCTTCATAGCACTGCAGCCTGATCAGCGGGGTGTCCAGGGCCGCCGCGAGCGCCTTCGCGGCCCCGGTCTTGCCGACGCCAGGCTCGCCCTCCAGCAGCACTGGCTGGCCCATCCGGGCGGCCAGGAACAGTGCGGTGCCGAGCGGCTCGTCGGCCAGGTAGTCGGTGGCGTCGAGGGCGCCCAGCAGGGCGCCGACGTCGGGCAGCAGTTCCGCCAATTCGCTCATCGGTGGCCTCCGGTCACGTGATCGCCAGGTCGGTGCGGAGCGGATGGCCCTGGATAGCGGACCAGACGTTGGCCGGGGTCAGCGGCATGTCCGCGTGCCGCACCCCGAACGGCCGCAGTGCGTCGAGCACCGAGTTGACGACCGCGGGCGGCGATCCCACGGTGGCCGACTCGCCGATCCCCTTGGCGCCGATCGGGTGGTGCGGCGAGGGGGTGACGGTCTCGCCGAGCTCCCAGGACGGGCATTCCACCGAGGTCGGCAGCAGGTAGTCCATGAACGAGCCGCCCAGGCAGTTGCCGCTCTCGTCAAACGCGATCACCTGCATCATGGCCATGCCGAGCCCGTCCGCGAGCCCGCCGTGTACCTGCCCTTCGACGATCATGGGGTTGATCTGCACGCCGCAGTCGTCCACCGCGATGAACCTGCGCAGGCTCACCTGGCCGGTACCCGGGTCCACATCGGTGACGCAGATGTAGGCGCCGAACGGGTAGGTGAGGTTCGGCGGGTTGTAGACGGTCTCCGCATCGAGGTGCCCCTCGACCCCGTCCGGCAGGTCCAGCGCCGAATGGGCCGCCATCGCGATCTCGGCTAGGTTCCTGGCCTGCTCGGGGTCGCCGCGGACCTGCCATTTCCCGGCCGCCCACTCCAGGTCGTCCGGCGACACCTCGAGCATGGCCGCCGCGACGATCCTGGCCCGCTCGCGCACCTTGCGCGCCACCACCGCCGCCGCCGCCCCGGAGACCGGCGTCGAGCGGGACCCGTAAGTGCCAAGGCCGAACGGGGTCCGGTCGGTATCGCCATGCACGACGTCGACATCGTCAGGGGACAGGCCAAGCTCCTGGGCGACGATCTGCGCGAAGGTGGTCTCGTGCCCCTGACCCTGGGTCTGCACCGAGATGGCCAGCACTGCCTTGCCGGTCGGGTGGATGCGCAGGTCAGCCCCGTCAGCCATGCCCAGGCCCAGGATGTCCATGTGCGCCCGCGGCCCCGCGCCGACCCCTTCGGTGAAGAAACTGAGCCCGATGCCCATGTACTCGCCGCGGGCCCGCTTCGCCGCCTGCTCCCGGCGCAGCTCCGCGTAGCCCGCGATGTCCATCGCCAGCTGCAGGGCGCGCGGGTAGTCGCCCGAGTCGTACTCCCAGCCGGTCGGGCAGGTGTAGGGGAACTGCTCGGGCCGCAGCAGGTTCTGCATCCGGAGCTGGCCCGCGTCCACCCCGAGTTCGCCGGCCAGTAGGTCGACCAGCCGTTCGATCAGGTACACCGCCTCGGTGATCCGGAACGAGCAGGAGTACGCGACCCCGCCTGGGGCCTTGTTCGTGTAGACACCGGTGACCTCGCAGTGCGCGGCCCGCAGGTCGTAGGAACCGGTGAAAATGTGGAAGAACCCGGCCGGGAAATTGGTCGGCTGTGCCGCGCCGTTGAACGCGCCGTGGTCGGCCAGGACCTTGGCCCGGATACCCAGGATCCGGCCCTGTTTGGTGGCGGCGATCTCGCCGTGCATGTGATAGTCGCGGGCGAACGAGGTGGACATCAGGTTCTCCGACCGGTCCTCGACCCACTTGACCGGCCTGCCGGTCACCATGGCGCCGACGATCGCGCAGATATACCCGGGGTAGACCGGGACCTTGTTGCCGAACCCGCCGCCGATGTCCGGCGAGATGATCCGGATCTTGTGCTCAGGGATCCCGGCGACCAGCGCATACAACGTCCGGTGGGCGTGCGGGGCCTGCGTGGTGGACCAGACGGTGAGCTGGCCGGTGACCTTGTTGAAGTCGGCGACCGCGCCGCAGGTCTCCAGCGGCGCCGGATGCGACCGCGGATACAGCATGTCCTGTGCCACGACGACATCCGCCGCCGCGAACACCGCGTCAGTGGCCGCCTTGTCGCCGGCCTCCCAGTCGAAGATGTGGTTATCGGCCTGCCCGTCGCGATCGTCGCGGATCAGCGGGGCATCGGGGTCGAGCGCGCGCTTGGCGTCGACCACCACCGGCAGCGGCTCGTACTCGACGTTGATCAGCTCCAGCGCGTCGCGGGCCGCGTACCGGTCCTGGGCCACCACGAAGGCGACCTCCTGGCCCTGGAACCTGACCTTGTCGGTGGCCAGCACCGCCTGCACGTCCTGGGACAGCGTCGGCATCCAGGCCAGGGCGCGCCCGGCCAGCGTCTCGCCGGTGATGACGGCCTCGACCTTCGGATGGGCCTGCGCCGCGGCGATGTCGACCGAGACGATCCTGGCGTGGGCCAGCGGGCTGCGCAGGATCGCGCCGTGCAGCATCCGGGGCCGCTGGATGTCATCGACGAAGGTGCCCTGGCCGCGGACGAACCGGGCATCCTCCTTGCGGCGCACCGGTCCGTAGGCGCCGGTCAGTTCGGGTCCTGCGGTCACGCCTGGATCTCCTGAGCCCGGGCCCGTGCCTCGTACTCGGCCGCCCAGCGGACAGACCGGACAATGTTCTCGTAACCGGTGCACCGGCAGATCTGTCCGGACAGTGCCTCGCGGATCTGCGCGTCCGACGGGTCCGGGTGCTGGTCGAGCAGCCATCGGGCAGTCAGCATCATGCCCGGCGTGCAGAATCCGCACTGCAGCCCGTGGCACTCGGCGAAGCCCTGCTGGACCGGGTCCAGCTCGCCGCCGCGTTCCAGGCCCTCCACGGTCAGCACCTGGCGCCCGTCCGCCATCGCCGCGAGCACCGTGCACGACTTCACCGGGGTGTCATCAAGCCAGACCACGCAGGCCCCGCAGTTGGAGGTGTCGCATCCCCAGTGCGAGCCGGTCAGGCCCAGGTGGTCCCGCAGGAAATGGATCAGCAGCAGCCTGGCTTCCACCTCCCGGGAGTATTCGGTGCCGTTGACGCGCATCGAGATCCGCACGTCAGGACTCCTGCCCGCGGGCCCGGCGCACGGCGCGGCGCAGCGCGCGGACGGTGAGTTCGCCGGCCAGATGCCGCTTGTAGTCGGCCGGGCCGCGCTGGTCAGAGCTGGGGTGGCAGTGCTCGGCCGCGATCTGGCCGGCCTGGGCGAAGCTCTCTTCGGTGGCCGGAGCGCCGGTCAGGAACTCCTCGGCCTCGGCCGCGACGAAATGCCGCGCGCCGACGGCGGTGAGACCGACTCCCGCCGCCTCGATGGTGTCTCCGGCCAGCCAGACGGCCGCGCCGACGGCAGCGACCGCCCAGTCACCGACCCGGCGGCCCACCTTCGCATAGGCGCTGCCGCCACCGGGCCTGATCGCGATCCTGATCTCGGTCAGCAGCTCACCGGGGGCCACCACGGTCTCGTAGGGCCCGGTGTGGAACTCCCTGGCCGATACGGTCCTGGGACCGTCCTGGCCCTGGATGACCAGGATCGCCCGCAACGCCGCGAAGGCGGCCGACAGATCCTCGGACGGATCAGCCTGGCAGAGCGAACCGCCGACACTGCCCCAGTTGCGCACGATGGGATCGGCGATGACCATCTCGGCGTCCCGCAGGATGGCAAAATGCTGGCCTACGACCGGCGCGTCCAGCAGTTGCGCATGCCGGGTCATCGCGCCGATGCACAGCTCGCCGCCGGTCACCCGCAGGTAGCAGAGCTCACTGAGCCCGTTGATGTCGATCAGCGTCTCTGGTTGCGCCAGCCGGAGCTTCATCATCGGGATCAGGCTGTGGCCGCCGGCCAGGATCCTGGCTTCCGGGCCAAACCGGGCCAGCAGGGCAATGGCGTGCTCGACGCTGGTTGCCTTCTCGTACTCGACGTACGCCGGAACCTGCATGCACCCTCTCCCCGCGGCGGGCCGGTTGCCCCACTCTGCGTGATAATTGGGAGTGTCATGACCCTCACGCAGCTTAACGCGTTCGTCCTGGTGGCCCGGCTGGGCTCGGTGACCGCCGCCGCGAACGCGCTCGGAGTCAGCGAGCCTGCCGTCTCCCAGGCGCTGTCAGCGCTCCGGCTGCACCTCGGCGACCAGCTGCTCAGCCGCGGGCCGGCCGGCATGACGCTGACCGCGGGCGGCTCCAGGCTGCTGGCCACCGCGTCACAGATCGTGGTGCTCGGCGCCGAGGCTCATGCCGCGGTCCGGGCCGCGCAGGGCGCTCCGGAGCAAATGCGGGTGGTGGCCACCTCCACCATCGCCGAGTTCGTCGTCAGCCCGCTGATGGAGGCCTTCACCCGGCGTTTCGCTGGCTCCGTCGAGGTGTCCGCCGGGGTGGCGGTGACCAGCGAGATGGCGGTACTGGTCGCGAACCGGCTGGCCGATGTCGCCATCGGCCCTGAAGTGGCGCGCGATCCGGCCCTCCCCGTGGTCAGCGAGCCGATCTTCAGGTACCGCCTGGTCGTGGTCACCGCCGGGCAGTCCAGGCTGAAGGGCAGTTTCCGCCAGTGGCGGTGGCTGGTGGACCCGTCGGGCGCCGACCCGGATAGCGACACCGGGCGGCTGCTGACCGCGCTGCGCATCCCGGAGAACCGCATCGGCGTGCTGCCCAGCCAGACCGCCGCGTGGGCCGCCGCCGCCGACGGGTCGGGGGTGGCGCCAGCGGTCGAGCACCTCGTCACCCAGCAGCTGCGCCGGGGCGAGCTGTCGCTGGTCGACCTGCCCGGGGCGCCCATGGAGGCCTGCTGGCACGCGACGCTACTGGAGCGCCAGCAGCGGAGCACGGCCGCCAGCGCACTGCGCCGATTCCTCGGCACGCCGGAGGCCATGCACCTGATGCGCTCGCCGGCCGCGGGGGTCCCGCCGTCGCGGTTCCGCCCGCCGGTGTACGTCACGCTCTGGAGCTGAGCCCGGGAGCTTGAGCCCGGGCTGAGCTCCGCTTAAGCAAGAGCTTATTCGCGTGTTGCGGGGCCCTCTGGCCTGACGGATCATGTGGAGCCGTCACAAGTGACGGTACACATGTGCCCGTCCAATGGCAGGAGCTTGGGACATGCGGATCGAGTCCAGCGGTCACAGCCAGGGCAATCCCCGGCTGTACGAAGCGGTTGAGCACGCCCCGAAGACCGGCAAGAGCCCGACCGTCTGGGCGTGGCCCGAGCTGATCGACTACCTCAAAATCGCCGGGCAGCCGGTAGCCGGACCGTGGCCGCCGCACCAGGAGCCCCGCCCGGACCCCGAGGAGGACTCGCTGCCGGTGGCGGTGCCCGACCCGGAAGCGGCGCGGCCGCCGGGCACCGCGCCGGCGCCCGGACCGGTCCCCAGCCCGGCCCCGGCAGCCAGCCCTGACCCGCGGTTCACCGCCCAGACCGGAGGAGGACCGGATGTATCCGTCTCGGTTCCGCTACGAGGCCCCGCGCACGCTCGATGAGGCGATCACGTTGCTGCGCTACGGCGGCGACTACGCCAAGGTGCTGGCCGGCGGGCAGAGCCTGGTCCCGCTGATGAAGCTGCGGTTTGCCTCGCCTGAGCTGATCGTCGACATCAACAACCTGCCCGGCCTCGGCTATCACCGCGCGGACCCGGACGGCACGCTGCGCATCGGCGCCCTGTGCCGGCATGTCGACCTGGAGCGCTCCGCGCTGCTGGCCGGCACCCAGCCGACCATGGCCGCGGCGGCGCCGCTGATCGCCGATCCCATCGTGCGGAACCGGGGCACGCTGGTGGGCTCGCTCTGCCACGCCGACCCGCAGGGCGACTGGGCGTCGGTGGTACTGGCGCTGGGCGGCTCGGTGATCGCCCAGGGCCCGGGCGGCCGGCGCACCATCCCGGTCGCCGATTTCGTCACCGGGCCGTTCCAGAATGTCCTGGAACCTGACGAGATCGCCGTCGAGGCGGTTATCCCGGCCGCGCAGGGGGTCCGCTCGGGCGGCTACCTGAAGCTCGAGCGCCGGGTCGGCGACTTCGCGACCGTCGGCGTCGCGGTGGCGGTCGAGTCCTCCGGCCCGACGGTCACGCGAGCGGGCATCGCGCTGACCGGGGTGGGCGGATCCACCATCGCGGCGACCGCGGCCGCCGAGGCCCTGGTCGGCCAGCCGCTCAGCGCTCCGGCCATCGCCCAGGCGGCCAGCCTCGCCGCCGAGGTGGCGCGGCCGCGCACCGACCACCGCGGCAGCGCGGAATACAAGCGGCACATGGTGGCGACGTTGGTCGAGCGCCTCCTGAGCCGCTCCGGCGGCACCGCGGAAAGGGCAGCGTGACATGACCATCGTTTACGAAGACCACGGCGATGAGGCCGCGGCGCAGGTCCCGGTCCGCCGGATCAGGTTCAGCATCAACGGCGCCAAGAAGATAGCCGAGGTGGAGCCCAGGCTGCTGCTGTCCCACCTGATCCGCCGGGGGCTGGAGCTGACCGGCACGCACATGGGCTGCGACACGACGAACTGCGGTGCGTGCACCGTGCTGGTCGACGGCCGGCCGGTGAAGTCCTGCACCATGCTGGCCGTGCAGGCCGACGGGCACGAGATCACCACGGTCGAGGGCCTGGCCACCGCCAGCGAGCTGCACCCGCTGCAGGAAGGCTTCAAGGAGGAACACGGCCTGCAGTGCGGATTCTGCACGCCGGGCATGATGATGGCCGCCAAGGCACTGCTCGATGTCAATCCCGACCCGACCGAGGAAGAAGTCCGCTGGGCGCTGTCGGGCAACCTGTGCCGCTGCACCGGCTACCAGAACATCGTCAAATCCGTGCTCTGGGCCGCTGACAAGCTCAGATCCGAGTCTGCAGGCTGACCGGGAAGGAGGACAGACGTGACGCAGGCACTGGACGAGATCAAGATCGGCGGACTTGGCGCGAGCCGCAAGCGCGTCGAGGACAACCGCTTCATCCGGGGCAAGGGCAACTACACCGACGACATCACCCTGCCGGGCATGCTGCACATGGAGATCCTGCGCAGCCCGCTGGCGCACGCGCGGATCAAGTCGATCGACGCCACCAAGGCCTGGGACATTCCCGGCGTCCACCTGGTGCTCACCGGCGAGATGATGGCGACCCGCAACCTGGCCTGGATGCCGACGCTGTCCTACGACACCCAGGCGGTGCTGGCCACCGACAAGGTGCGGTTCCAGGGCCAGGAGGTAGCCTGCGTCATCGCCGACGATCCGTACATCGCCAAGGACGCCTGCGAGGCGATCGACGTCGAGTACGAACCGCTGCCGGTGATCGTCAACCCGCAGCAGGCGGTCGCCGAGGGCGCGCCGGTCATCCGGGATGACAAGGAAAACTCCAGCGGCAACGTGATCTACGACTGGGAAGTCGGCGACGCCGCGGGCACCGAGCGCGCCTTCGCGCAGGCGGACGTGATCTCGAAGCTGCGGCTGCACTACCCGCGCTCGCACCCGTCCCCGATCGAGTGCTGCGGATCAATCGCGGACTACAACCGGGCAACCTCGAAGCTCACCGTCTACATGACCACGCAGGCGCCGCACATCATCCGCGCCGCGGTCGCGCTGGTGGCCGAGCTGCCCGAGCACATGATCCGGATCATCTCGCCGGACATCGGCGGCGGATTCGGCAACAAGGTCCCGGTCTACCCCGGCTACGTCTGCTCGATCCTGGCCTCCATCCTGCTCGAGCGCCCGGTGAAGTGGATCGAGGACAAGTCGGGCAACCTCATCTCGACCGGGTTCGCGCGCGACGTCTACCTGGACGGCGAGATGGCGCTGCGCAGCGACGGCAAGATCCTGGCCGTCCGGATGCACACCGACGCCGACCACGGCGCGTTCTTCTCCGACGCCCAGCCCAGCAAGTTCAAGATCGGGCTGATGCATTCGGCCTTCGCCGCCTACGACATCCCGGTCGCGCACCTCACCGCGCGCGGCACGTACAGCAACAAGGCGCCGGGCGGCGTGGCGTACCGGTGCTCGTTCCGGGTCACCGAGGCGATGTTCTTCCAGGAACGGATGATGCAGGCCGCCGCCACCGACCTCGGCATGGATCAGGCGGAGTTCCGGCGGATGAACTTCGTGGCCGACGATCAGTTCCCGCACCGCACCCCGTTCGGCTTCCTGACCGACTCGGGCCAGTACGGCAAGTGCCTGGACGTCGGGCTGAAGGCGGTCGGCTACCAGGACTTCCTGCGCCAGCAGGCCGAAGCCAGGGCTAACGGCAGGCTGCTCGGCATCGGCATCTCCACGATGACCGAGCCGCTCGGCGCGGGCAATAGCCGCGAGTACGACATCCTGGGCATCAAGATGTTCGATTCGGCCGAGCTCAAGGTGCACATGACCGGCAAGGCCATCGTCAGGACCGGCGCCCGGGGACAGGGCCAGGGGCATGAGACGACCTGGGCCCAGATCGTCAGCCACGAACTCGGGATCCCGGCCGAGGACATCGTGGTCGAGGAGGGCGACACTGACACGGCGCCGTTCGGGATGGGCACCTACGCCTCCCGCAGCACGCCGGTGGCCGGGGCGGCGATCTCGATGGTGTCCAGGAAGATCCGCGCCAAGGCCCGCAAGCTGGCCGCGCATCTGCTCGAGGTGTCCGAGGAAGACGTCGAGTGGGAGCTGGGCCGGTTCTACGTCCGCAGCGCGCCGGACCGCGGCGTGACCATCCAGGAATGCGCGATGGCCGCGTACAGCAACATGCCCGACGGCATGGAGCCGGGCCTGGAGAACACCGCCTACTACGACCCGCCCAACCTGACCTGGCCGTTCGCTGTCTACATCGTCACCGTCGAGGTCGACCCGGCCACCGGCGTCTGGGACGTGCTGACCATGGTGGCGGTCGACGACTGCGGCGTGCGGATCAACCCGATGATCGTCGAGGGCCAGATCATGGGCGGCCTGACCGAGGCCTACGCGATGGCCAACATGCAGTTCATCACCTTCGACGCCGAGGGCAACTGCGTGGGCTCGAACTACATGGACTATCTGCTGCCGACCGCCTGGGAGACGCCCGGCTTCGAGCTGCACAGCGAAGTGGTCACCCCGTGCCCGCACCACCCGATTGGCGCCAAGGGCATCGGGGAGTGCGCGGCGGTCGGCGGCCCGGCGGCCTTCGTCAACGCAGTGATCAACGCGATCGACGGCACCGGGGTCAGGAACATCGACATGCCGTTGCTGCCGGACCGGGTCTGGGAAGCCCTCACCTACCGCCGAGATATCTCCGGGGCGCCGCCGGTGCGCACCGACGACTGACGGGAGGACAGCAGATGGACGGCTGGCAGGTCCTGGACCAGGCCCGCGAACTGACCCGGCGCGGCCAGGCGTTCGCGCTGGCGACGGTGGTCTGGCGGCAGGGCCCGTCGTCGGGGCAGCAGGGCTCGCGCGCGATCATCACCGCCGACGGCACGCTGGCGGGCTGGATCGGCGGGGCCTGCGCTGAGCCGACCGTCATCCGGGTGGCCAGGGAGGTGATCACCGAGGGCATTCCGCGGCTGCTGCTGCTCGGCACCCCCGAGCAGTTCGGCGCGGCCATCCCGGACGGAATGACCGTGGTGCCCATCTCCTGTCAGAGTGAGGGGGCCCTGGAGGTGTATATCGAACCGGTGCTTCCGACGCCGCACCTGGTCATCGTGGGCCGCTCGCCGATGGCGCAGACACTCGCTGACCTGGCCCGCGCCCTGGACTGGCGAGCCACGGTGATCGACGGGGCCAGCTTCTCGGCGGCCGACGCCGACGAGCATTCGATGGTCCTGGTCGCCACCCAGGGCCACGGCGACGAGGAGGCGGTGACGGCCGCGATCGCGGCCCGGCCTGCCTACCTGGGCCTGGTGGGATCCCGCCGCCGCGGTGCGGCGGTGCTCGGCTATCTCGCGGACCGCGGCGTGCCCCGCGACCAGCTGGACCGGGTCCGGGTCCCGGCCGGGCTTGACCTCGGCCGGACGACGCACCGGGAGATCGCGGTCGCGGTGCTCGCCGAACTGGTCCAGTTGCGCGCTTCGGGCGTCCTGGCGGCTGGCCGGCCCGCCGAATCAGCGGAGCCCGCGCAGGCCATCGACCCGGTCTGCGGCATGACCGTCGCGGTCGGCCCGGCCGGCCGGCCGCTGGAGCACGACGGCATCACGTACTACTTCTGCAGCCCGGGCTGCCGCAGCCAGTTCGGCCAGGATCCCGCTGCCCACCTGGAGAGAGAGACCCGATGCTGATCAAGAACGACTTTGAGGTGGCGGCGCCAGTCGACCAGGTCTGGCAGTTCTTCGACAACATCCCGCAGGTGGCCGCCTGCCTGCCCGGCACCGAGCTGACCAGTGATCTCGGCGATGACAGGTACGAGGGCCACGTCGCGGTCCGGATGGGCCCGGTCCGGCTGCAGTTCGCCGGGAAGGCCGAGATTACCGAGCGGAACGAGGCCGCCAGGCGCGTCGTCGTGCAGGCCAGCGGGGCCGAGGTCAAGGGCCGCGGCCAGGCCAGCATGGTGGTCACGGCGACCCTGGCGCGGGCCGGCCGCGGCACCAAGGTCGGCGTCACCCAGGACCTGCAGCTGTCCGGGGCCGCCGCCCAGTACGGCCGGGGCATGATCTCCGATGTCACCTCGGTCCTGATGCGCGACTTCGCCGCCAACCTCGCCGACCGGATCGACCGGATCGACCGGGGTGAATCACCCGAGCAGATCGCGGCCGCCGCCGCGACTCCGGCCCGGGGCTTCACCCTCGGGCTGCGGGCCGCCCTGATGGCCCTGAGCCGGGTCTTCCGCCGCTTCTTCCTGCCCTACCGGGCTACCAGCTGAGGAGAACTAGCCATGGTCTTGTGGTGGATCGGCAATGCGGTCCTGCTGCTCGTGGTGCTGCCCGTCGTCATCTTCCTGCTGAACCGCGTTCTCGCCGCGTTGGAGCGGATCAGGGGCGCGACCGACGAGATCCTGAGTGGCGGGGTGGCGCTCGTCGGGGAACTCGACGGCGTGCCGGCCGGGCTGGCCAGGACCGACGCCACCGTCAAGGAGGTGGCGGTCGGTGCGGTCAGGTATGCGGGATCCGTCGCCAAGCTTCTCGGCTGAGCACCTCGGCTGGGCACACCAGCTGGGCCTGTCCGCCGAGCAGAAAGGAGAACGGTCATGCCAGCAGCTGCCTGGGTGACATTGATCATCGCCGCGCTGATCATCGCGATTACCGCGGTGGGCTTGGTGCGGGTCATCTTCCACCTGCGGGCGATCCGCGCGACGCTCGTCTCCACCACCGGCGGGGTGCAGGCGGTGGCCCAGCTGACCAGCACCGTGCCGGACCGGCTGACCTCGGTCAACGCCAGCCTGAAGCCGGTCCGCGACTTCTGTGAGACGGTCTGACCCAGCGAAGGAGCCGTTAATGCAATCACATGTCCTCGCCGCGGGGACTTCCACCACGGGCTGGGTCGTCGGCTACACGATCGGCATCGTGATAGTGCTGGTCGTCGTCGCGCTCGTCGTGCCGATCCTGTTGCTGGCCCGCTCGATCGGCAACGAGGCGCCCAAGATCAACGACGCGCTGACCGAGGCGGTGCATAACACCGCGCCACTCGGCGCCCTGCGCACCACGATCGAGCACGCCACGATTATCATCGGCGGCCTCCAGCGTGGCCGCGCCAGGCTGGGGGGATAGCGATGCATCCGCTGGCTATGTCAGGAACGGAACACACCCTGTGGGTGTGGGCCATCATTCTCGGCTTCGTCGTGGTGCTCGCCGTCGCGGCCCTGCTGAGCATGCTGATCTACTTCGTGAAGCTCATCGACCGCCGGGTGGTCGCCGTCCGGGACACGCTGCAGGCCGCGGCGGCGAACACCGCGGACACGGTGCTGATCCCGCAGGTGGCCGGGGGCGTGGAAGCGGTCCTGGCCGAAGGCCTCCAGCACCACCTGTTCCTCGGCCGGGTACTCGGAAAGGTGAAGTCGTGACCACACTGGTTGTCCTGACGGTCATCGACATCGTCCTGCTGATCGCCGGGCTGGCTTTCTACCTGTTCTGGGTGGGGACGCTGCTCACCAGGATCGCCGGGAATCTGGAGGAATGCGCCGAGATCGTCCGGACCATCGTCGGCCACGCCAAGCTCATCGGGCCGGGCGTCGAGCACATCAACCAGACCGGCGGCGTGGTGGCGGGCGCGCTGCCGCTGCTGTACGGCATGGCCGAGGAAATCGTCACCGACGTCACCCCGAGGCCCGAGCAGCCGGCGGTGCCCGAGCCGGCCCGGCCGGCCTCAGGGACCAGGCGCTCGCGGCTTCACGACGCCGTGGGCTTCGCCCCGCACCGGTAACCATCCAGCGAGTCGGCTGGCCGGCGGGACGCGGTGAGGGGGCCGCCGAGTCCTGGGTGGGGGCCGGTGCGGGGCGAGATTAGGGCGGCCCTGCTAGCTGGGCGGTCCCTGACCCGGGTCCGGCCGGGTGAGCGGCCCGGCGGTGGGGGCCGAGTACTCGCCGATCCACTCGTCCTTCCAGGCCTGGTCATACTGCTGGGTGTTACAGCGCGGCTGGTAGATCGCGGTGAGCTCGCGGGTGATCTGCTCCCGGTGTGGTCGCTTGCCGCCTGGCGCCTCGTAGGTGCAGATGTAGACCTTCCACTTGGAGCCGGCCCGGCGCACCCAGCAATGCGCCCGTGGGTGCTGGAACGGGAACCTCTCCATGGACAGATCGTCCGAGTGACCGACGTAGATGACTGCGTAACGATCCGGTTTGGTGTCAGGATCCGGCTTGTAGAGGACCGCATAGACGGCGGCCGCCTGCGGCGGGGTCCAGCCGCCGAGTAGTCGCGGGCCCTCGAACGGGTAGCCGGCCAGCGAGCCGAGCCTGATCATCCGCCGGAGTCCTCGTCCTCGCTGACGGCCTCGACCCGGACGATTGGGCAGGCCGACAGCCCGGCCTGGGCAACCGCGGCCGAGAACTGCGCGGTGGCTTTCCCGATCGCCTCGTCCCGGTCCGCTGCGTGCACGACCAGCTGGGCACCGTACCGTTTCGTGCCTATTCCGGTCGCGATGCCGTGGCTCGGAGCTACCGCATCGGCCAGCTCAACGATCTCTTCTCGCGACAGCACCCGGTCGCCCTCGGCCTCGATGCCCACGCTCCACCGCACCGGACGCTCCTAACTCAGGGTCGGCAGCAGCGCCGCCAGCTCGGCCAGGCTGCTCAGGTCGTGCCCGGACAACATCAGGTCGATGTGCGGCGCCGCCACCATCATCCCCAGCGCGCTCGGCCGGAAGGCCGGGTTGTCGCCCTTGTGCGGGTTCATCCAGACCACCCGGTGCGACAGCCGGCCGAGCCGTTCCATCGCTGTGGCCAGCACGTCAGGATCGCCGCGGTCCAGGCCGTCGGAGCAGATCACCACGATCCCGCCCCGGCACAGGCCCCGGCGGCCCCAGTCCCTGACGAAAGCGTCCAGGCAGTCACCGATCCTGGTCCCGCCCTCCCAGTCGAACACCTCCTGGGCGGCCAGCTGCAGCGCGTCATCGGGCCTGCGGCTCGCCAGGGCCCTGGTCACCCTGGTCAGCCGGGTGCCGAAGCAGAACACCTCGACCTTCGCCGCGGCCCGCTTGGCGGAATAGGCGAACTGCAGCAGGTTGCGGGAGTAGTCGGCCATCGAGCCGGAGACGTCCAGCACCAGGATCAGCGGCCGCAGTGCCACCTTGCGCCGCCGCCAGTACAGCTCGGCGGGCTCGCCATGCATGCGCATCGATTCCCGCACCGTCCGGCGCAGGTCGGGGGAACGGCCCGCGCGTCCGCCCACGGTCCGCCGGGTGCGCCGCCTCGGCGGCGTCAGCCTGATTCTGGCCATGATCCGCCGCAGCGCCGCGAGTTCCTCGGGAGTGCAGGCGGCAAACGACTTGTGCTTGAGGGCTTCGACGGCGGATGCCATCAGGCCGAGCGACGCCTCTTCCAGCTGCCCGTCGGAGTCCGGGTTGGTGGCGGGCACCTCCAGCACCGCTTGCGTCTGCGCGGTCACGCGCGCCTTGAGCGTCAGCATCTCCCTGACCGGATCGGCGGCATCGAGGAAGAACCTCTTGAACACCTCGTCGTAGGTCCCGATGTGCTCGCGCCGGGTCACCAGCGTGGTCCGCCCCGCCCAGTACAAGTCCATCAGGTCGGACGGGTCCAACGGATTCATGGCCGCGCAATAGGTCACGACGTCACCGGAGCCGACCGGGAGCCCGGCGGCACGGAGTTCGGCGGCGAAGGTCACCAGCATGCGGACGAACGGCGCGCGCTCAGCCACCGGACGTACCGGAGGTGATCTCTTCCAGGTTCTCCCGCACCAGGTCGAGGTCGTCGCGCTCTTTGACCACGGTGCCCAGGGTGTCCTCAGCGACCTGAGCGTCGAGACCGGTCTGGCCGAGGAAGTCGAGGGTGAGGGCCCAGTCGATGGTCTCGGCCACCCCCGGGGGCTTGCCCAGGTCGAGTTCGCGTAGCCGGTTGACCGCCGCGACCACCTTGCGGGCCAGCGCCTCGGCCACCCCGGGCTCCCTGACCAGGACGATCTCCACCTCGCGCTCCGGTGGCGGATAGCCGATCCAGTGGTAGAGGCAGCGCCGCTTCAGGGCGTCGTGCAGCTCCCTGGTGCGGTTGGACGTCAGCACCACCATCGGCGGGCTCTCCGCCTTGATCGTGCCGATCTCCGGGATGCTGATCTGGAAATCCGAGAGCATTTCGAGCAAGAACGCTTCGAACTCGTCGTCGGCCCGGTCCACCTCGTCGATCAGCAGCACCGCCTGGTCCCCGGCCCGGACCGCCTCCAGCAGCGGCCGCTCGAGCAGGAACTTCGGGCCGAACAGCTTGTCGACCGCGTCGGTGTCGGCGATCTGATGCTCCGACAGCGCCCTGATGTGCAGCATCTGCCGGGCGTAGTCCCACTCGTAGAGGGCCTGATGGGTGTCGATGCCCTCGTAGCACTGCAGCCGGATCAGCTTGCGGCCGAAGACGGCTGCCAGCACCTTGGCCACCTCGGTCTTGCCGACCCCGACCTCGCCCTCCAGCAGGATGGGGCGCTGCAGGGACAGCGAGACGAAGAGCGCGGTGGCCAGCCCGCGATCGGCCAGGTAACCGCCCTCGCGCAGGATCTCAGTGAGCTTACCGACGGTGTCAGGACAGTCCATCCAGCGCTCTCCTCGCCGCCGGCATCCTCGATGTCAGCGATCCTCCGCTGGGCCGAGGACCAGGTCCCTGATGCTGTCAGCGCCAGGGTCCAGCTTGCCTTCACGCTCCAGCTTGGCCCGCCACGCGGCGCGCAGGTCGCCGCCGTCGCCGGCCAGCCCATCGAAGCCGACGTCAGCCATCCGCTGGCAGGACTTCTGGCTGCCGCCTGCCGCGTCGATGTCCGCGCTGCCTTGCCCCCGAGCGCTCCAGACCCCGCGGAGCACTTCAACGGCCTCGTCCGGCTGACGACTCATTCCCAGCTACCTTTCCGGCCGGTGCTGCTGTCCTTACCGACTCTAAGTCCTGCTCTCCGGCCGCGACGACGGCGGATTAAGGGATCTCTTATGAGGCTGGCGCGACCAGCGCCTGCCGGAGCGAGCACGCCTCCCCTGGCCCGGCGGCTGCGTGGCGTATCGTCATCCCGGTCCCCGAAGCTGCGCTGGGAGCTGATGATGCCGCCACACCTGTCGTCGGTAGCCGTCTATTGCGGGTCGAGCCCCGGCGCTGATCCCGGCTTCGCGGCCGCCGCCGGGTCGCTGGGCCGCCTGCTGGCGGCCAGCGAGATCGCACTGGTGTACGGCGGCGGACAGGTGGGGCTGATGGGGGTGCTCGCGGATGCCGCCCTGAGCCAGGGCGGCGAAGTGCACGGCGTGATCACGCGAGCACTGGAGGAAAAGGAGATCGCCCATCGGGGCCTGACCACGCTTCAGGTCGTGGAGACCATGCACGAGCGCAAGGCAGCGATGGCCGATAAGTCTGACGGATTCATCATGCTGCCGGGCGGGTTCGGCACGCTGGACGAATTCTTCGAGGTGGTGACCTGGACCCAGCTCGGAATCCATGCCAAGCCATGCGGAGTCCTCAACGTCAACGGCTACTTCGACCCGTTGCTCGTGCTGCTCGAGACCGCCACCAGGCAGCGGTTCCTGCTACCTGAGCACCGGGACCTGGTGGCGGCGGAGTCCGACGCCGCGGCGCTGATCGAGCGGCTCGGCTCCTGGACGGGCGGCACAGTCGACAAGTGGCTTGACCGGTCGCAGCGGTAAGACCGGCGCTCGCCTGGCGGTCCCTCTCACCGCCGCCACCCTCAGTCGTCCTCGGGCCGGTAAGGACCGCCGCGGCGATGCTGTACCCAGCGCTTATACCGTTTGATCGGATGGGCCAGACTGCGCATCTTGGCCACGTCCACGAATCCGGACGAACCCATCGGAATGCCCAGGACTCGCTGCGGCTCCTCGGTCCTGCGGGCCCAGGGATCGGCCCGCCGCGGGACGCCCAGGACCCGGTTTCGTTCCTCCTGGTCACGGGGCACGGGATCCTCCTCGGTAGCCGGCCGCCCGCAACCAGCATGCGACCGACACTCCGGATCGGGCAAGGGCGGACGGGACGGCTACAGGGTCCGCCCCCTGGCACCCAGTAACTTGAGCACCTTCAGCGGCAGCCGCGCCGCACCCTCGACATGGAGCAGGCCGCCAGCCGCGGCCGCTACTTCGCCCGCATCGAGGATGGCCCGCGCGCCCTTGACATCGCAGAACACGGTCCCGCGCATATCCGCGATCACCAGTCGCGCGCCAGACCTTACGGCCGCCACCAGGCTGGCGCAGACCTGCTCGGCATTGGCGATGTCTATCTCAGGCGGCATTGCGACGACCACGTGGTCAGCCCGGCGGCTGGCCCGAACAGGGCGGCCGACAGTTACGCTCAACGGTTCAAACCTCCGGGGTCTGGAGAGGCAGGACCACGTGTCAGGAGCGTCCTGGTCGCCAGTGACGTGCGACTACCGCGGATCGCGCCCCCAATTATGCATCACCAACACCGCATGCAGGTGATGTCTGCGCTACGTAGTGTGTCCGTGTGGTCTGGCTCGACGCGCCCGCGAAATGTGCGACCTCTGCGCCAGAGCGAGCGCTGGGTAACGGGCCCAGCGGGGCGGCTACCGGGCCGGACGCCCAGCGGAAATGACAATGCCTCGCTCATCGAAGCTGATGGTGTGGAAGGCATAGTGCACGTTGCCGTTCTCCTCGCGGTTCCTGAACAGGTCGATACCGCCGACCTGAGCTCCGCTCGTGGCCATCAGCCGCAGTGCCTCATGGGCCGCGTGCAGGAGCTGGTCGTCGTGCTCGTCGGTTTCGCTCCAGGCCGCCATCATCGGGCCATATCCCGCGACCGTGATGACAGCCGTCCAGGTACGGCGCGCGCCGCGAGCGGCCATTTCCGCAGTCCCTTCGCCTACCGGCGCAGCCATTCCGGGCAGAATGACCCGGAGTGGGCCCGGTTCAGGCTGTCACCGCGCGTCTGAGCCCGGCGAGGCTTTCCCGCAAGAGCGCGGCCCGGCCATCCTCGGCAGCGTATTCCGCCAGCGAGGCGGCCAGCGATACCGCGGCCGTCCGGGCCGCCAGCTCCCGCGCCGCGCCGACCCGCCTGCCAAAAGCGGACAACAGGTCCGCCCGGGCCCTCCCGGCGAAGCCGAAGTAAGCGATCGACAAGTCCACCGCCGGGTCGGCGAGGCAAAGGTCGCCCCAGTCGATGATGCCCGTCGCGGAACCGTCACGATCAACCAGCAGATGGCGCACGTGCAGGTCGCCGTGGCAGACCACGACAGGCCCGGATAGCTGATCTCCGCCGGGAACCGTCCGGCCGGGCTGCGCCGCGCCAGCGTCCCGCCCTGCGGGCCCCGGTGCGGGCCCCGGTCCGGCCGCTGCGCGTTCAGCCTGGTCAAGCAGGGCGCTGACGTCGCTGTCGCCTGGCCAGATCCTGCGGTGCACGAGACGGTCCAGGACTTCGCGGGCCCGCAGCGCCCGGACTGGCGGGCTGGCCCGCTGCATCGGATCTACCGGCAAGTCGGCGGCGCCCGCCGTAATGACATGGCCAGGATCGTGAAGCACCCGCAGGAAATGGCCGACTGAGGCCGCTACCCCGGCGCGACGCGAGTCCGGCAGCCCCGAATCGGCCAGCTCTCTTCCGGGCAGCAGCCTGGTCCCGAAGAACGGCCACGGATAGCGCGCCGACGGCTGGCCGATGAACCGCGGATCCGGAATCGGCAGCGGCAAGCTGGCGGCGAGCCGCGGAAGTACGGTGATCTCGCGCTGCACGCCAGGCACCGCGACCGCCCGCCTGGGAAACCTGAACAGCCACCGGCGATCCACTTGGAAGGCTATGTTGTCCCAGCCCGTCGCCAGGACCGTCACCTGCTGAGTGCCCACATCCGGAAACTGCTCGCGGATCAGGCCAGCGGCGAACTCGGGGCTGACGTCTACCTCTGCTGTCCACTGCGGTGCGGCGGAGGCCGGAGTGTGCCCGTTAGCCACGCACCGGAATGTTAGCAGTGCCGAGCCTGGTCAGGACCTCGGCGGCCTAAGGCGTCTTATGTGGGTTGATCTATTGGGCGGCCAGGCACACTCGCATGATGGTGTGGGCGGCGATGATCGCGGCGGTGCGGGTGAGCAGGCCCCAGAAGGTGTGCGCGCCGTGGCGGGCGAGTTCCATCTGGTCGGTGATTTCTTTGAAGGTGGTCTCGATCCGGTTGCGCCATTCGGTGATGATCTTCCGCAGGATCGGTGGCATGTGGTGGCGGTTTCCCTTGGCCGGCGGCAGGAGCACGGCGGTGCCGCGTTCTGCCTGGGCGGCGGTGAAGGCCTTGCCGCTGAACCCTTTGTCCAGCAGGAGGTCTCGTGGCGGCGGCCCGGTTTCCAGCAGGTCACCGGCGACGTCGCGCTCGTTGATGGCGGCGGGCACGATGCTCCAGGCGCGGATGATGCGGCTGCCCAGGTCGGTCCGGATGGCCAGCCGGAAGCCGTAGAACCATTCGGCGTGCGCGGCGTCGCGGCCGAACCGGGCGTGCAGCCCGTCCGGGCCGGTCCAGGAGTCGGGGCCGCGGACTCTGGAGGTGTGCTTGACCGGCAGCGCGCTGGTGTCGATCTGCTGGCAGTCATCGGCCGGGACCTGCGCGGCGAGGTGGCAGCGCAGCTGCTCGAACGCGCCCCGCAGCCAGCGGATGCGGCGGTTGGCCTCGCTTTGGTGCGGCAGGCGGGGGAACAGGTGCGCCCAGTCGCGCGCGACCTCGGCCAGGAACCCGGCCTCGCTGCGGCGTCCCAGCAGGTGGCGGATCTGCGCGATGCTCAGCAGTTCGGCGTCGCTGCAGGCAGGCGCGGGGCCCGGGCGGGGCGGAATCGCGATGATCCGGGCACTGATCAGGTCGTCGATCAGCGCGTAGACGTAGACGAACAAGTCTTCGGTGGGCAACATGGGGGGCGGCCTCTGCGGTTTGCAACGGTCTTCGACAACCGCATGTCTGCCGCAGAGGCCCTCTCATGATCAACGCGACGCGCCGTGATCAACCCACATAACTCGCCTAAGGCGACTTCCTGTCTACCGAGTCCTCGGCGCTGTGCTGGTGGCTCCGGACCAGTGCCGTGACCTCTCGCGTGAAACCGATCGAAGGCCCGCCGATCAGTTCCCATGCGCGGGCAATCCCGATCAGGAAGCAGACGATCACCAACACCGCGATCGTGTTCACCGCGCCGGAATCGCCCGGCTGGGTGATCACGTCTATCCCCTCGATCAGCTGGATCACGAACGTGGCTGCCAGGCCGATCAGGAGCACCGCATGACGCAATGTCTCCCACCGCCCCTGACGCAGGCGGATCAGCGATAGCAGCGCCGCCGCGACGTACGTGAGCCCGCCTACCGCCACGACCGCCGCGGCCGGTCCGATCTTATGCCCGGGGATCAGCGCAAACAGCGACACCGCCAGCGCGTTGGTGAACGCCGTCAGCGCCGCCGACGCACGGAGGCGGTACGGCTGCATTTCCGCTTTCGACCGGGCTACCCGCTCGGACGCCACCGAGATAGCCACGAACAGCAGCCCGATCAGCGCGCCGGCCGCGCTCCCACTCGCCACGAAGAAGTCGCGGATGCTTTCAGGTACCACCTGATGATCCTCGCAGCCGCAGTCTGCGGCGCAGCAGAGGAGGGGGCCGCGGCGGCGGTCTGGAGAACTCAGGTAACGTGACGGTCACGCAATGCTGCCCGTCCATCAATGCCATCGATTCGTGACCATCACGTCATATAGGTCAGATCTACCCCAACCTGGCCGTTGACGAGGAACGTGGCTGGCGACGAGCTCGTCGTTCGACAGGTGAGTGTCAGTCAGCTTCAGCTGAGCGGGTCGCAGGCGTAGGGCGGCCCAGGTAGCCCCTTTGATAGGCCACTCCATGGTCGAGATCGTCTGGGGGCCGGCGATGCCGTCGACCGCGATACCCCAGTAGGCCTGGGTCTTCTTGACCGCACTCTGGGTCAAAGGCCATCAGCGAGTACCACAACAGCACTGGCATGTCCCGGCTGCCTGCAGGTGGCCCCTGGTGTTTCTCGGTGCCGTCCGGCCCGCGAATGATGTGAGTATCAGGCGTCCCCGGGCAGGGCTGGCAGCACAGTCCCGGGCGATCGCCTGCTGCGCCTGGGCGAGGGTGACCGGCCAGCGCACACAGCCCTATTCAGCGCGACCGGCCGCTCGCCGCTGTTTATGCTCTCGGACGTGACCGTTCAGCGGATGGACAACGTCGCCATCGTCGTCGAAGACCTGGATGCCGCCGTCGCGTTCTTCACCGAGCTCGGCATGGAGCTGGACGGCAAGGGGCAAATCGAAGGCCTTTGGGCGGACCGTACCGTCGGACTCGACGGCGTCCGGAGCGACATCGCGATGATGCGGACCCCGGACGGCCACGGCAAGCTGGAGCTGACGAAGTACCACGCCCCCGCGGCGGTCGGCGCCGAGCCGGAGAACCCGTCGCCCAACACGCTGGGCCTGCATCGTGTCATGTTCGCCGTCGACGACATCGACGACACCGTCGCCCGCCTGCGCGCCCACGGCGCCGAACTCCTCGGCGAGGTGGCGCAGTACGAAAGCATCTTCCGGCTCTGCCACCTCCGCGGCCCCGCGGGCATCATCGTCGCCCTGGCCGAACAGATCAGCTGACGCGAGCGCATCCGGCCGGTCGCGAGCACCCTCACGACACGATGACGACGCGGCATCGCGCGGAGCTGGCGCCGTTCGCCGTCGACCTGGCGCGAGGCGGCCCCGCTGATCACCGCTCGCCTCGGCCAGCCGGTGGCCGCTAGGGCTTTGACCTGGGTGGGCCTGGGAAGTCTTGAACTTCCGATCCGTAAGTAGCCGCATATCTGCCGCCGCATGCCGACAAGGGTGGGCAGCGTCGATGATCTATCGGCTACGGTCGGCGTATGCCTAACACGAAGCTCCTGGCGGCCGGCAATCAGATGACAGTTGACGAGGACGAGTCAGAACTGGCCGAGCTGGACGTGTCTGCCTATCGCACCATCCGGCTATCGGTCGACAATTGGGTGAACAGCCCGGCGCCGGTGGTCATCGGTGTTTCGCACGTTGACCAGCCGAACACGGTCAACGCCAACTTCATCACGGCTCTTGACTCGTTCACCGTCCCGCCGGGCGGATCGGTTAGCAGGGTGTACGAGGTGCCTGGTGCGGTGGTGGCGTTCCTGGCCAGCCCGGAACACCCGCCGCTCGCTGGCATTGAGATCGACTTCACGGTCTACGGCCGGGCCGACTGAGGCAGTGCGTCACCGCAGTAACCTCGGCTACTTACGGCGGGCGGCCTGGTGGATCACAATGTGGATATGCCCGAGCTTGACCCTGCAGCGGTCATCGAAGCGGTGACTCGCGACCCCCGGCTGCGGGCCTTTACCAGCCACGGCAGGATCGAGACCCTGCCGACCCGGCAGGCGCGGCGGCACCTGCTGCTGGACAAAATCGCACAGGCCTTCGAGCCGGGCGTGCGCTACTCAGAGCGCCGGGTCAGCCTGTTCCTCGGTGCCCTGCACACCGACTATGCGGCGCTGCGCCGCTATCTCGTCGACGAAGAGTTCCTGTCCCGCTCGGATGGCCAGTACTGGCGCAGCGGCGGTACTGTGCTCCCGTCCCCGCCGGATGAGCCCCGGGCTCAAGCACTCCCCACCGGGCCGTGATGGCAGGTCCGAGGGGCCGCCACGACGCTGGCCTCAACATGAGGGAGTGACGGTCTGAAAGCCGGGATCCGGCCCCCTAGCTGGGGCATCGTGGTGGGCCTGGGAAGACTTGAACTTCCGACCTCTTCCTTATCAGGGATCTTTCAGTGACCCGCGCCACCTGCTGCAAGCCAGATCGGCGGGCCTGTCGGCCTGTCCGCGAGTGACCGTGACGGTCCCTGACTGACCATCTGATCGGGCACGTAACGGGCACGGCCGTCAGATTCGTAGCAAGATCAGTGTCGTCCAAGGTCGTCCGGTCCCGACGGTACCGCCTCTCAGCTTCCCTCGCGACCGATGTCAAAGAGGCCTGGGGCGGCGACGGGTCGAGAGGACACTTTTGGATCGTGGCTCTTCCCCTAACGCTCCTCGCCTCCACTGAGCCAGTCGTGCGCATCATCTCAGCCAGCCCTGGTTGGCTAACGCCCACCATTGCCGTGCTGGGGCTGATGCTCGCGCTGATTTCTCTTGACTGGCAAGTGACTACGTTCTACTGGTCCGGTAGCCGAGTCCGCCTTCACCTGCAGCTGGCACACGGCGACAGCATCGATGACCAGCAGGGGCGGAACACCCGGGGACGTGCCGCCGCACCGCTTGGAACCACATGCTCGGTGTATTGCCGCGCTCGCGCCAGACAACGTCACGGCTCTGTTCCACGCGAGCGGTCTGGCCCCACTCGACGGCTGGTGCGCATCTGGCCGGTCATCGAGCTTGGCAACGGAAAGAACATTCAAGGCGAGCCGGTGAAACTACCGACCATCGACGAGGACACCGATGGGCCAGGCACGGCACAATGACCCCTCGCTTGTAAGGCGGGTCACCCCGGTGGCTGGATGTCGCCGGGCGTAGCATGGCGTGCCAAATGGCCGGGTTCTGCGAGGATTCGGGTGACTTTCTCACGGCCTCAGCCGCCACACCAAGACGAGCACCGACATGACGGCCGCAACGAGGAAGACGGTGAAGCCGACTCGTATATAGCGGCGCCTGTAGCTCAGGATATTACGCAGGCCATCCTCGATGCTTTGGACGACGTCCAGCGAAATGGACTCCGTGCGGGGCTGGAGGCCGATCGCAAAAGCCACCGAGGATAGGACGAAGAGCAAGGCGGGGATCACCAACCAAACTTGCGTCCCGGACTGCCGGTCGCCGTGTTCGGACGCGAATGTCAGGAGGCCCAGGTAGACAGGCACAGCAGCCAGGCTAGTGGTTGTCATGAATTGGCAGAATTCGCGCCCAGTCTTGAGTGACTCGGTGAGGATCGTCTTTCCGGCCTCGTACAGCGCTCGGTTGTGAGGCGTAACGGGCTCGGAACTTATCACTTCGATCATCGCGCCCGGTACGTCTGGGTTCGGGGGGTGGGGGAGCATCAGGCCCTACCAGTCGCGGGAGGGCTTGACTGACCCGGGGCGATTTCGAGCTCCATCAGTCGCTCGCCTTCTCTTTCAGTGATGCGCAGAGACGCCTGGAAATCCTTTCCCGTGATGGGGCAGGCGAACAGGCGCGTGACTGTTAACGTTCGTCCACGTGCTGTCAGACCAGCCACTGCCACCGAGCGCGTGGTCAGGAGAAAGCGATGTACGGCGGGGGCACAGAACGGACAACCGACTTCGATTTCACTCTCGATTGCTCCAGGCATTGTCTCTCCAAAGTGACCCGGTTCAGCCCAGGCGTCCTAGAACAGCATCCAGGATCCGCGCTCCGCAGAAGTTGATGTAGGTACAAGCGCCGGCCACCTTGAACTGGTAGTCGCCGACTGTCTGCCCCATTTCCATCGCATCGATGTAGTGCACGATCGCGCCTCGAATATCAGCCGGTGGGTGCGTGCGGTGAGTCGGTTCTCGTCCGGCGACCCTGGTGTCGTAGATCTCCTGGAGCTGCATGACGAACGCATATAGAACGCCTTGAGCCACGTAGACATCTCGGGCGGCGACTGACGAACCGCCACCAGCAGTCTTCGCGGCGCTGGAGGCGATCAGATCACATTGGATCTCCTCCGCCCAACTGCGAGCCACTGCCCAGTCGGCCGACAAGAAGTTGACCGCCGCGTCATGGCTTTCGCGAGAGATCAATAGGGTGGGATCATAGGAGGACATCCATCGCGAGATGTGGTTCAGCGTTCGGGCTTCGAGATCGGACCAAACGCCCGCGCGGTAGATTGTCCGGTGCCAATGAGCGGATTCATGGAAGAAGATGATATGGCACACCGTGTGCAGGAGATGCTCCATGCGCGCGAAAGCAGCTGGTTCAACGCCGGCCAGCATGCGCTCAATGTTGAAGGACTCGGAGACCTCGATCTCCTGCCACATTTGGAGAACCGCGAGGATCTCCTGAATGACGTAGTCCGGCACCTCCATGCGCTCGATTTCATCGAGGGAGATCTCGCTCGAATGCTCGACGCGATCGAGAATCCACCCGAGGGTGCGAGAGAGTTTCGTCAACGTGAAAAAGAAGCCACAGTGCGTATAGACGACCCCGACCTCGTCTCCGACCAATGTGAATGCCTGTGGCGTGGGATCGACGTTGAAGACGAATTCCGGGAGGGTGACCCAGCCAGCGCCTCTCGCATCGTCGCGTATTCTACTGTCGTGCATCACAGAACCCGCGAGGCTGCCCAGTGCTTGCGCAAAGGGCATGGCCGCGAGGCCGAAGACGTCCCGTAACTGCGATGCAGACAGGTACCCTTTATTCGTACTTACCGTTCCCTCGAACCGTATGCAAGGTAGGTCGAGTGGGTCTGTCGAGTTGAGCGCCTCGATCTGAATGCGCATGCCGCCTCCCATGAAGAACCGTCACAGCCCCGCAAGTCATGACCTACTGGTCATGCTTAGTCTCAGCGTGCCGCCGGATGCGGTCAAGCGTTCCGTAAAGCGATGTGAGCGTGCGGCGCGAGCCTGCGCTGGGGTTCGATGGCGGCGAAGTACTGGGCGTCGTAGCCGAGGTAGCGGCGCAGGTTCTGGATGAGCCGGTCGAACAGCGCCGGGAAGTGGATCGCATCCCGGGCGGCCCGCTGGTAGTCATACGACCCTGGGTCGGCGGGGGTGCCGTCGTCGCGGACTTTGCCGTAGCTGTCGCAGGTCAGGGTGAGGAACATCGACGGCCAGTAGGCCGTGCCGTCCGGTGCGGTGAACATCCGGCCGGTGGTCCGCGCGGCGACCGGCCGTTTCGGGAGTTTGGGGGCGTCCTGGCGGCGCCGGGTGGACCGGGACCGGCGCTTACCGACCTGATTGCCATCCGGATTGGTCCTGCCAGTATTGCGGGTGACGGTGCCACGGACTCCGGCGCGGGCGAGCTCGTCGTCCAGTTCCCCGATCACCTGATCGAGATCGGCTGTGTCCTCGCCGTGCGCGTCGGCCTGGTCGCGGCGGACCTGGGCTTCGGCACGCAGGGTGAGCCAGTACTCCTGCGTCTCGTTGGGTTCGGGCTGACCGGGGTCGGGTTCGTCCTCGAGGTGCCAGCCGTCGCCGCATTGCTCAGCGCGCAGGTTCCGGGCTCGTTTCGCGCAGGCCGGGCAGGTCGCTTCCAGCGTGGAGCCGCAGGGGATGATCTGCTGGTCCACCTGCCCGGTGTCGAGGTTGGTACGGCGCAACTGAACCGGGCGGATGCAGCCGCCGCGCGCTTCGGCCAGAGGCGCGGCACAGGACAGGTCGCCTGAACGGCCAACTCTTAGCCTCCGCCAGGTCGTTGCGCTCGCTGACACTATCGAACCGCGATACCGGGCGCTGATCCTCCTGGCTGTCTTTGGCAGCTTGCGGTGGCGTGAACTGGCGGCACTACAGTCAGGATCGAGCGCTCTTTGATCGAGCTTCCGGGCGGCGGCTATCTGTCCGGGCCGCCGAAGTCACTCGCGGGGCTGCGGACCGTGGCGATTCCGAAGACCATCGCCCCCGAGCTGACCAGGCATCTGTGATCTTTTACCGAAGCCGCTGGGGATTCGCTGGTGTTCACCAGCCCGACAGGTGCCCCGCTTCGTCACGGGAACTTCCGCCCCCGGTCGTGGTTGCCTGCGCTGGCTCGGGCAGGGCTGACGGGCACGCATTTTCATGATCTACGGCATACCGGGAACAACCTGACCGCCGGAACTGGCGCGACACTGCGTGAGCTGATGGATCGGATGGGCCATAGCAGTACTCGCGCTGCGCTGATCTACCTGCACGGTAGCGATGCGCGCCAGCAAGAGATCGCCGACAGCCTCGGTAAGCTCGCCAGGGCGGAGCTACGGAGCAATGCTCGCGGCTCATCTCCCGGCCTCACTGGTGATCGATCGGGCACGCGGCGGGCACGAGGCAGAGCTACGGGATCATGAGAACTACAGCACGAGCGTCCCGCGTACCGGTTGACCCGGGGCTTGGTTGGGTGGGCCTGGGAAGACTTGAACTTCCGACCTCTTCCTTATCAGGGAAGCGCTCTAACCGACTGAGCTACAGGCCCGTGCCTCTGGCATCTTAGTGCCAACTATGGGCACGCCGGGCTAGGCTACCGTACGCCAGGACAGCCCGGTCAGTCGGTCTCCTTCAGCGTTACCTCGACGCCGCCCGCGATGTGCGTCACCAGGTTGTAGATGACCGCAGCCACCGTCGCGAGCGCAGTAATCAGGACGACGTTCACCGCGCCGACCAGCATCGTGTACCCGAGGACCCGGGACGCGGAGAACCATCCGCCGCCGGCGTCGACCCCTGGGGAGTCCTTACTGGACGTCACGCTGCCGATGGTGGTCTGGATGGCGTGGAAGACCCCGAGCTTGCTCAGCACAAAGTAAAGGACGGTCACCGCCACGAACAGGACGACCCAGCCGACCAGGGAGACCATGAAGCTGAACTTCATGACGGACCACGGCTCGATCCTGGACAGGATGAGCTGTGCCTTGCGCGTGGTCACCGGGCCTTTGGGCACGGCACCAGCTGCTGCTGCCTTGGACGCCTTAGACGCCTTGGGCGTCTTTGCTGGCTTGGCGTTGCCGGGCTTCGGCCTCGCCTGGAACGGGGCAGTAACCCTGGCTGTCATCGGCTTGGAAGACCTTTCGCCCTGGGGAGGCCGCTCGGGCTTGGCGGCCGCAGTTTTAGACCTGGCGAGGAATGAGGGCTTGAGCCTGGCCGCGAGGCCGGGCGTGGACGGCTTCTGAGCCGGGTATGGCAGTTGCGCCGGATAGGGCGGCGGGATTCCGTGCTCGCTGCCCGCCGAAACCGAACCAGCAGGCACCGAACCAGCAGGCACCGAACCAGTGTGTGCCGAGTCCCCATTCGGGTACTCGGAGCCAGAATCCCCGCCCCGGCCAGCTGACTCAGCCGGGAAGGCAGACTGCACCGGGTATACCGGCGCGGCGGCGTATGGTGCCTCGTCCGCATAGACCGCCTCGTCCGCATAGGGCGACTCGGCAGCGTACGGCGCCTCGTCCGCCTGGCCGGGTTCCTCCTCCCGGCCTGCGTCAACGCCGTCGGCCGCCCCCTCGGCCAGCCACGGCTGTGGCCCTACGCGGTGATCCACCCCGTCCTCCTCCGGAAGGTTGCCTCTCATGAGGTTATCCCCAGATGGCGATTGTGGCCCCCTAGGATTCTGACTGTCATCCGCCACAACACTTATAAGACGCCGCAAACCATCGCTACGTTGCAGGCGGTAGGTTGCAAGCTCCTCTCAATCGTGTTGCGATTCTTTATCCCCGGAACTTTCTGTCATAGTCCGGTCACTCTTAGCTGTGTTTTCTTGGCCTGCGTCCTAGGCTGTGCCATCTCCTGGATCGTCATCCCCAGAAACGGTGTCCGTCAGGCCGCCAGCCCCGATCCCGTTGTCTGCAGCCCCCTCATCTTCGGAGTCGCCGGCCGCCCCGGCGCCGTCGTTGTCCGGGCCGTCGTCGTCCGGGCTGCCGTTAGCCACATCCAGCGACTCTGCGTTCCGTGCGATCGCCACCAGGCTCTGCCCGGAGGTCAGGTTCACCAGCCGTACGCCCATGGTCTGCCGACCTGACTGCTTGACCTCCGCCACCGAGGTCCGGATGACCCCGCCGGCTGACGTGATGGCGAACACCTCTTCCTCAGGCAGCACCATCAGCGCCCCCACCAGCTCACCGCGGGTCTCCACGATCCGGGCGGTCAGCACGCCGCGGCCACCCCGGCCCTGGACCGGGTACTGGTCGACCGGCGTCCGCTTGGCGTAACCACCGTCGGTGGCGACCAGGACGTCCGCGCCATCCCGGACCACATGCATGCCGAGCAGCTGATCGCCGTCACTGAACCGCATCCCGATCACGCCGGACGTCGCCCGGCCCATCGGCCGGAGGGCCTCGTCGGTGGCGTGGAACCTGATCGCCTGGGCCTGCCTGCTGACCAACAGCAAGTCCTCTTCGGCGGAGACCAGCCGGGCGGCGATCACCTCGTCGTCCTCGCGCAGGCTGATCGCGATGATGCCGCCCGATCGCGGCGAGTCGAAATCGGTCAGCCGTGACTTCTTGACCAGCCCGGAGGAGGTGGCGAGCACGAGGTAGGGCGCGACCTGGTAGTCGCTCAGCGCCAGCACCTCGGCGATGCGCTCATCCGGCTGGAAGGCCAGCAGGTTGGCCACGTGCTGACCGCGGGCGTCCCGGGCCGCATCGGGCAGTTCGTACGCCTTGGCCCGGTACACCCGGCCCTTATTGGTAAAGAACAGGATCCAGTGGTGGGTGCTGGTCACAAAGAAGTGCTCGACGATGTCGTCGGTGCGCAGCTGAGCTCCGCGCACGCCTTTGCCGCCGCGCCGCTGCGCCCGGTACAGGTCGGTCTTGGTCCGCTTGGCGTAACCGCCCCTGGTGATGGTGACGACCACGTCCTCCTCGGCGATCAGGTCCGCGATGGACACGTCGCCGTCGTAAGGAATGATCGCAGTGCGCCGGTCGTCGCCGTACTTGGCCACGATCTCGCCGAGCTCGGCGCCGACGATCTGCCGCTGCCGCTCCGGCGAGGCGAGGATGGCCTCGTAGTCGGCGATCTGGGCCATCAGCTCGTTGTACTCGTCCGTCAGCTGCTGCCGCTCGAGGGCGGCTAGCTTCCGCAGCTGCATGTCCAGGATCGCGCGGGCCTGGATCTCGTCGATCTCCAGCAGGTCCATCAGGCCCTGCTGCGCGGTCGTGGCCGAGTCGCTGGCCCTGATCAGCGCGATGACCTCGTCGATCCGGTCGATCGCCTTGAGCAGCGCGATCAGGATGTGAGCCCGTTCCTGCGCCTTACGGAGCAGGTAGCGGGTCCGCCGGACGATGACCTCGATCTGGTGCGTGACCCAGTGCCTGATGATCTGGTCCAGCCGCAGCGTGCGGGGCACGCCGTCGACCAGGGCGAGCATGTTGGCGCCGAACGTCTCCTGCAGCTGGGTGTGCTTGTACAGGTTGTTCAGCACGACCTTGGCGACCGCGTCCCGCTTCAGCACGATTACGAGCCGTTGCCCGGTCCGGTCGCTGGTCTCGTCCCGGACGTCGGCGATCCCGCCGACCCGGCCGTCCTTGGCCAGCTCCGCGATCTTCTCGGCCACCCGGTCCGGGTTCACCTGGTAGGGGAGCTCGGTGACCACCAGGCAGGCGCGGCCCTTGATGTCCTCCTCGACCTCCACCACCGCGCGCATGGTGATGGAGCCACGGCCGGTCCGGTACGCCTCCTCGATGCCCCGGCGGCCCACGATCAGGCCGTAGGTGGGGAAATCCGGGCCCTTGATCCGCTCGATCAGCGCCTCGAGCAGCGCATCATCCGGGGCATCGAAGTGATCCAGGTACCAGGCGACACCCTCGGCGATCTCGCGCAGATTGTGCGGCGGGATCTTGGTGGCCATCCCGACCGCGATCCCCTCCGACCCGTTGACCAGCAGGTTGGGAAACCGGCTCGGCAGCACCACGGGCTCCGCGGAGCGGCCGTCGTAATTAGGCCGGAAATCGACGGTCTCCTTGTCGATATCACGGAGCATCTCCATGGCCAGCGGCGCCAGCCGGCACTCGGTGTAGCGCATGGCCGCCGCCGGGTCGTCACCGCGGGAGCCGAAATTACCCTGGCCGTCGATCAGCGGCATCCGCATCGACCACGGCTGGGCCATCCGGACCAGCGCGTCGTAGATCGCCGAGTCACCGTGCGGGTGGTAGACACCCATTACCTCGCCGACCACCCGGGCGCACTTGAAGTAGCCGCGGTCCGGCCGGAAGCCGCCGTCGTACATCGCGTACAGGACGCGGGTGTGCACCGGCTTCAGGCCGTCCCGCACGTCGGGCAGGGCGCGGCCGACGATGACCGACATCGCGTAGTCGATGTAGCTGCGCTGCATCTCTACCTGAATGTCGACCGGCTCGGTGCGGTCGTGTCCCTCCGCTGGCGCGTCAGGCGTGCTCACGTCGGGCACCTTCCATCCCCTCTCTCAACCGCGCGGCATCGGCTGACCGTGACCACGAAGGGCCCCAGCCAGTATGCGACGCGGATCTTACGAAATCGTGAAAGACCCGGTCAGATGTCCAGGAACCGAACGTCCTTCGCGTTCCGCTGGATGAACGCGCGCCTGGCCTCCACGTCCTCGCCCATCAGCACCGTGAACAGCTCGTCCGCCTGCGCCGCATCGTCCAGCGTGACCTGCAGCAGGATCCGCCGGGCCGGGTTCATCGTGGTGTCCCACAGCTCACGAGCGTTCATCTCGCCCAGGCCCTTGAACCGCTGCACGCCGTCGCGCGGCCGCGGATCCTTGCGGCCGTCAGCGATACCCGCCTCGATGATCACGTCCCGCTCCTTGTCGGAGTAGGCATAGTCCGGCGGTACCCCGCGTCCATCCCACTTGATCTTGTAGAGCGGCGGCTGGGCCAGGTACACGTACCCGGCCTCGACCAGCGGCTTCATGAACCGGAACAGCAGAGTCAGCAGCAGCGTCCTGATGTGCTGGCCGTCCACATCCGCGTCGGCCATCAAGATGATCTTGTGATATCTCAGCTTGGCCACGTCGAACTCGTCGTGGATGCCGGTGCCCAGGGCAGTGATCATCGCCTGGACCTCGTTGTTCTTCAGCACCCGGTCGATCCTGGCCTTCTCGACATTCAGGATCTTGCCCCGGATCGGCAGGATGGCCTGGAACTTGGGGTCCCGGCCGCCCTTGGCGGAGCCGCCGGCCGAGTCACCCTCGACCACGTAGATCTCGCACTCCGCTGGATTGCCGGACTGGCAATCGGACAGCTTGCCGGGCAGCCCGGCCCCGCCCATCAGGTTCTTCCTGGTCAGGTCGCGGGCCTGGCGCGCGGCGATCCTGGCCCGGGCGGCCTGAGTGGCCTTGATGATGATGGCCTTGGCCTCGCCCGGATTCCGCTCGAACCAGTCCCGCAGATGGTCGTTGCAGACCTTCTGCACGAACGACTTGGCCTCGGTGTTGCCGAGCTTGGTCTTGGTCTGGCCCTCGAACTGCGGTTCGGCCAGCTTGACGTGGATGATCGCGGTGAGGCCTTCCCTGACGTCCTCGCCGGTCAGGTTGTCGTCCCGCTCCCGCAGTAGTTTCTGCTCCCTGGCATACCTGTTCACGATCGTGGTCAGCGCGGCACGGAAACCCTCTTCGTGGGTGCCGCCCTCGGCCGTGTTGATGGTGTTCGCGAAGGTATGCACGGACTCGGCGTATGAGCCGGTCCACTGCATGGCGATCTCGGCGGCGATGCCCGGTGCCTCGTCGCCGAAGTCGATGACCGTCTCGTGCACCGGCTCCTTGGAGGCGTTCAGGTAGCGCACGAAGTCGGCGATGCCGCCGTCGTAGCGATAGCTGGCCACCTGGGGCTCGCCGGGCTCGCCGGTATCGTGGTCGGGCCGCTCGTCGGTCAGGGTGATGGCCAGGCCCCGGTTCAGGAACGCCATCTCCTGCAGCCGCCGCGACAGCGTCTCGAAGGACCAGACGGTCTCCTCGAAGATGTCCGGGTCCGGCCAGAACGTGATTGTGGTACCGGTCTCGTCCGTCGGCTCGCCCCGGGTCAGCGGACTGACGGGCGCGCCGACCCGGTAGGACTGCCGCCAGACGTAGCCGTCCCTGCGGATCTCGGCGTCCAGCCGGGCCGACAGGGCGTTCACCACTGAGACACCGACGCCGTGCAGGCCGCCGGAGACCGCATAGGACTTGCCGTCGAACTTGCCCCCCGCGTGCAGGGTGGTCAGCACGACTTCGACCGCGGGCCGGTGCTCTACCGGATGATCGTCGACCGGGATACCGCGGCCGTTGTCGACCACCCGCACCCCGCCGTCAGCGAGCAGGGTGACATCGATCCGGTCGCAATAGCCCGCCAGCGCCTCATCGACGGCGTTGTCCACCACCTCTTGGACCAGGTGGTGGAGGCCGCGCTCGCCGGTAGAGCCGATATACATTCCCGGACGCTTGCGGACCGCCTCTAGGCCCTCGAGGACCCTGATCGAGCGTGCGTCATACGACAAGGTGGAAGCTCCTCCTGGGACTGGCCGGCACCGGGTCACCGCAGCCCCCGTCCGCCGCCTGCCCTGGTGCGCACCATCATTTTACCTGGGCGTACCGTCAGCCTCAGCCGTACGTATCACGTGGCCCCCGTCCGCCTTTGACTCGCCACTGGCCGGGCTGCCGTGGCGCGGTCGGACCGCGCACTTTGACCCGTTTTACGGCGCCATCGCCGAGCTCGGTGTTGAGCCTGCGGACGAGCTGGCCGGCCAGCAGCCGGACCTGGGTCGCCCAGGCCGTCGAGTCCGCCGTTACGGTCAGCTCCCCGGCGGCCAGCCCCTCCGGCCTGGTGTGGGCGGCCAGCTCAGGACCGACAATCTGGGCCCACCGCCCGAAAACGGACCCGGTCGCCGCCGCCAGCCGCCACCCGTTCTCGTCGATGAGCCCCTCGATCGCGGAATTCAGGGGCTGCGGGTCATCCCGCCGCGCCCGGCGCCGGTACCTCGCCGGCGCGGCCGGGCTGCTGTCCTGCGCCACCCGGCCGGCGTCCCCGGCACCGCCTGCCACGGCCGGGGACCGGGCCTGCGCCGTCGGCCCGGGTCCGTCATCGGCTGCTGCTGTTGCTGGCACCGCCGCACCGCCGGCCTGCTCCGGGCGGTCGGCGCCGCGCTCGGGGTCGGCGGCTGAGCCGGGCACCGCACCGCCGCCCGGCGCGTCGCCCGGAGTGTCACCCGGCTGGCGCTGCGGACCCCGGGCCGGGCCGCCGGGCTGGACCGGATGGTTCCCCCGGGCCAGCGAGTCGGCCCGGGCCTGGGCGAGTGCCTCCGCGGCCCGCCTGGCCCGTTCCTCGTCGGCGGCCCGCCGCGACCGCCGCGGCGGGCCGACCTGCTCAGCCACGGGTGACCGCCCCGCCCGCCACCGCGAACCTGGCGCCGTCGAGCCGGTCCGGCACATCGGCGGTCACTGCGGCGGTGACCAGCACCTGCTCGGCCCCGCCGACCAGCCCGGCCAGCCGGTCCCTGCGCCCCTCGTCCAGCTCGGCGAAGACGTCGTCCAGCAGCAGCACCGGGTCCTCGCCGCCGGCCCGGAGTAGCTCGTAGGCGGCGAGCCGCAGCGCGAGCGCCAGCGACCACGACTCGCCATGGCTGGCGTAACCGCGCGCGGCCAGCTCACCGATCCGCAGCTCGAGCTCGTCCCGGTGCGGGCCGACCAGGCAGACACCGCGGTCGAGCTCGGCTCCGCGAACGCTGGCCAGCGCCGCGCGCAGCTCAGCGGCCAGCTGCTCGGCGTCCACGGCGGGCTGACCGGTCCCCGGCTGAGCGGAAAGACCGGCATTGAACGGCTGCCGGTAGCTCATGCTGGTTTCCCTGGTTTCGCCGGACACCTGCCCGTAGGCCTGGGCTACCAGCGGCCGCAGCGCCCCGACCAGCTCGAAGCCGGCCGGTGAGAGCCGCGCCGGTCCGGATCAGCTGGTCATCCCAGGTATCCATCGCGCTGGGTACCGCCCCGCCGCGGGCCCGGGCCGACTTCAGCAGGGCACTTCGTTGCCGCACCACCCGCTCATAGTCGGCCCGCACGCCCGCGTACCGCGGGCGGAGCGCCACCAGCAGGTCATCGAGGTAGCGGCGCCGCTGGTCCGGGTCGCCCTTGACCATGGCCAGATCCTCCGGCGCGAATAGCACGCAGCGCAGCGTGCCGAGGACCTCGCGCGGCCGTGGCGCCGGCACCCGGTTCAGCCGGACCCGGTTGGCCTTGCCCGGGTTGACCTCGATCTCGATCAGGTTGTCCCGGGCCGCGGAGGTCACTGCCGCCCGCAGGATCGCCCGGTCGGCGCCGTGGCGCACCAGCGGCGCGTCGGCCGAGACCCGGTGGCTGGTGAAGGTCGCCGCGTAGGCGGCCGCCTCGACCAGGTTGGTCTTGCCCTGACCGTTCGCGCCGGTGAACGTGGCCACGCCGGGGGCCAGCAGCAGATCAGCCGTCGCGTAACTACGGAAATCGGTGAGCGCGAGCCGGGTCAGGTGCACGGCTTGCAGGCTACATCTCGCCGCCGTCGGCTCGCTGTCGTCGGCCGGTCCGGGTTCGCCGACATAAGGCGGCCCGGTCGCCAGCATCGGCCCGACCGCCAGCATCGGGCGACCCGGTCTGCTGGAACCCGGCACCTGGACCGCATGCCCCCCCAAGCCCCCAAAGCCCCTCAAGCCCCAAGCTCCTCAAGGCCGCAAGCTCCTCAAAGCCGCAGGCCCAAGCCCGCGAGCCCCAAGCCCGCGAGCCCCAAGCCCGCCGGAGGCGCGGGCAATGGATGCAATGGGCCGTTGCCACGCAAAGAGCAGCAGCGATGGCGCCATCGCCGCCATTGAGCAACAACAGCAGAGCGCCATCGCCGCCATTGAACGGGCTGAATCGAGTTCCACAGTGTCATTCGGTGGGTGTTTTGAGACGTATGTTCGAATGGATCACTGCGCACGGCCAACTGCCCCATGCCGCTCTGCGCCGCTCAGCCAGACGCTCAGCCACACGGCTCGCGCTGCTCAGCCGACCCGCTCCCCGACCCGGCCGCGGGCCTAGCCGCCCAGCCGGATCGGCATCAGCAGGTACCGGTAGTCGGCATGCCCGTCGGGACCTGGCTTGCCGGTGATCAGCGCTGGCTTGCCAGGCTGGGTGAACGAGATCCGGACCGTGTCGGAGTCGAGCGCGGACAGCCCGTCCAGCAGGTACTGCGGGTTGAAGGCGATCGACAGATCGTCGCCCTCGTAGCCGGCCTCCAGGACCTCTTCGGCCTGCGCCTCGTCCCCGGTGCCTGCCTCCAGGAGCAGCTGCCCGGCCGAGAACGCCAGCCGCACTGCCGTGTTGCGCTCAGCGACCAGGGCCACTCGCTTGACGGCCTCGGCGAGCACCGCGGTGGCAAGCTCGGCGGTCGAGGTCAGCTCGGTGGGCAGCAGCGCCTGGTAGCGAGGGAACTCGCCGCCTAGCAGCCGCGTGGTGGTACGCCGGCCGGAGCCCTCGAAGCCGATCATACCGTCGCCGCCAGGCCCGTCGTCCCCTGGCAGCGCCAGCGCGATCGACACCTCGGCGCCTGAGGTCAGCGAGCGCGCCGTCTCGGCTAGCGCCCGGGCCGGCACCAGGACCGCCGCGGACAGATCGGGCCTGGCGGGTGACCACCGCAGCTCACGGACCGCGAGCCGGTATCGGTCGGTGGAGATCAGGGTGAGCGTCTCGCCCTCGATCTCGATCCTGACCCCGGTCAGGGCCGGCAGGGTGTCGTCCCGGCCTGCGGCGGTGGCCGACTGGCTGACCGCCGAGGCGAACGCATCGCTGCCCACCGATCCGGCCGCGGGCGGCATCTCCGGGAGGGCCGGATATTCATCTTCGGGCATCGTCAGCAACGTGAACGTGGCGCTCCCGCAGGTGAGGACGGCGCGGCCGCCGTCTGCGGTGATGTGCACCGGTCGCGCGGGCAGGCTCCGGCTGATCTCCGCGAGCAGCCGGCCCGAGACCAGCACGCTGCCGGCCTCCTCGGTGCTGACCGGCACCGTAGCCTGCGCGGAAACGTCGTAGTCGAAGCTGGAGAAGGTGAGCTCGTCGCCGGCGTTCAGCCGCATGCCGGCCAGCACGGGGACGGTGGGACGGGCCGGGAGGGCGCGGGCGGTCCAGGCCACCGCGTCGGCCAGGACGTCCCGGTCGAGCTGGATCTTCACAGGAAGCCGCCTCCTGTTCTTACTGTCGTGCAAGTAGCCAGGCGGGCAGCCGGAGCAGCTGGTCGCGGTGCCTGCTTGGTACTTGGTCTCAGGGTGAAATAGATAAAGGTAGTCGTCATAGGGTCGGTGGATCCTGGGGACATCGTGCGTCTGCCCAGGTGGCGCAGGCTGCGGGTGTCCACAGGGGCTGTGGCGGGACGACTGCAGGCGGTGGCCCGGCTGTGGAACGCCGCCGGTTTGGCGGCTGTCGCCGATTGGTTACCCCCCGGACGGTCGGCGTTTTCCTCCGTCTGTCCCAAGCTCGTCCACAGACTTGTCCACAGCCTGTGTGCGCTGATTGTGGTGCAAGCCACTGTTATGGGAACGTTCACCCGGACAGCGCCTGCTGCTTGATCCGGTTGGTCAGCTCGGTGACCTGGTTGTAGATCGACCGCCGTTCCGCCATCAGTGACCTGATCTTCCGGTCGGCATGCATGACCGTGGTGTGATCCCGGCCGCCGAACTGCTGGCCGATCTTGGGCAGCGAGAGCTCGGTGAGTTCCCGGCACAGGTACATGGCAATCTGCCGGGCCGTGACCAGGACCCGGGACCTGGAGGTGCCGCAGAGGTCGTCGATGGACAGCCCGAAGTAGGAGGCCGTCTGGCCCATGATGGTCGAGGCGGTGATCTCCGGTCCCTGCGCCTCTGGTATCAGGTCCTTCAGCACGAACTCGGCCAGCTGGAGGTCGACGGACTGCCGGTTCAGGCTGGCGAAGGCGGTGACCCGGATCAGCGCGCCTTCGAGCTCACGGATGTTGGTGGAGATCCGGCTCGCGATGTATTCCAGTGCCTCGGGCGGTGCGTTGAGCCGGTCCTGGACCGCCTTCTTCCGCAAGATGGCGATGCGGGTTTCCAGCTCTGGCGGCTGAACGTCGGTGAGCAGGCCCCATTCGAACCGGCTCCGCAGCCGGTCCTCCAGGGTCACCAGCCGCTTGGGCGCCCGGTCGCTGGAGATGACGATCTGCTTGCTGGCGTTGTGCAGCGTATTGAAGGTGTGGAAGAACTCCTCCTGAGTTCCTTCCTTGTTCTCCAGGAACTGGATGTCGTCGACCAGCAGCACGTCAACGTCCCGGTACCGGCGCCGGAAGCCGTCCTGCTTGCCGTCCCTGATCATGTTGATGAAGTCGTTGGTGAACTCCTCCGAGCTCACGTAGCGCACTTTGACGCCCTGATAGAGGCTCTGGGCATAGTGACCGATGGCGTGCAGCAGATGCGTCTTGCCCAGCCCGGAGTCACCGTAGACGAACAGCGGATTGTAGGCCTTGGCGGGCGCCTCGGCGACGGCCACCGCCGCCGCGTGGGCGAACCTGTTGCTGGAGCCGATCACGAATGTCTCGAAGGTGTACTTGGGATTGAGCCGCGCCTGCGCGGGGCGCGGGGCGCCAGCGCCGCCCGCTGCCGAGCCCGGCGCCGAGGAGGCCCCAGGTCCGCCCTGACCGCCGGGAAGATCGGCCGGCCTGGGGAAGCCTGAGCCCGGCGGCGGCCCGGCGGGGCGGGCCGGTTCGCCCAGGTACGGCTCACGCGGGGGATAGTCCTGCTCCCCCGGGTAGGCGCGCTGGCCGTGGTAAGCCTCCGGCGGCTGATAGGACTGCTCTCCCGGGTAGGCCTCCCGGTCGGCGTAACGCTGCGGCGGGCCGGGATAGGCCTGCCCGCCGCCATACGCTTGCCGGTCCGGGAAAGCCGGCCGGTCTGCGCTGGTCAGGCCGTCTGCGTAGGGCTGCCGGTCTGCTCGGGTCCGGCCGTCCGCGTAAGGCTGCCGGTCTGCTCGGGTCCGGCCGTCCGGGCCGGTGCCGTCTGGGCCTGTGCCGTCCGAGATTGTGCCGTCCGGGCCTGTGCCGGGCGGGATTGCGCTGTCCGGGGATGGCTCGCCGCCCGGCCCCGCAGCTTCGCGAGGCCCGCCCTCCGGGCCGAATCCGGCATTCATCGGCATAACCGCGGTGGGGTCGACGGTGACGGCGAGCTGAATGCTGCGTCCGAGTTCCCTGGACAATGCATTGGTGATCAGCGCGCGAAGCCTGGTCTCCAGCTGTTCTTTCACGAATTCGTTCGGAGTGGCGATCAGGGCGGTGTTCTCTACCAGCCCAAGTGGCCTTGTCAGTTGCAGCCACGCACGCTGAGCTGGCTCGATGTGCATTTCCGCCAGCTCGTCGAGGGACCGGGCCCACACTTTCGCGAGGTCTGTTTCGGTCATTGGCCGTTCACCTCGCGCCCCCCACATCTGATCAACAGGTTTTTCCACAGGTTGTGCACGTTGCATAATTCGCGCGGTAGCCGCTCATCTGTTGTCGGGGGGTAGCGGGATGCCGGCGATCACCTGAGCCCCGGATCCCCGCGCCCGGGACCGCTATCCACAGCCTAGGGCCCGGGTTCGGCGCTCGTTCGGTAAACAGCAAGTGTCACCCGCGGTGACGGGACCTAACCGTGCCCGGCATGACCCAGTTTCCGGCCGCTGGTTTGACCGGCAGCCGCCCGGCCGCGTAGCGTTCTCGGGTCCGGCCACACCCGGCGCCACTTCAGCATGCTGCGGGACGGGCGTGGCGGCCTTATCTGTGCACCCGTATCTGGAGTCCCCAGTGAGCAAGCGTACGTTCCAGCCGAACAACCGTCGCCGTGCCAAGACGCATGGGTTCCGGCTGCGCATGCGCACCCGGGCCGGGCGCGCCGTCCTCGCCGCGCGGCGCCGTAAGGGCCGCGCGCGGGTCAGTGTCTGACCAGCGTCAGCGCCAGCGGCCAGTGGTGAGCACCGATGTTGCCTGCCGCCTCCCGGATGCGGCGGCGCGCGGAGTTCTCCCAGGCCATCCGAGAAGGCAGCCGGGCTGGCCGGCCTTCGCTGTCGGCTCACCTGCTTGTCCGCCCCGATCACGATGATCCGGCCCGGGTCGGCTTCGTGGTGAGCCGCGCCGTGGGAAACGCCGTCGCCCGCAACCGGGTGCGCCGCCAGCTGCGCCATCTGGCCCGCCGGTACCTGGGGTCGCTTCCTGAAGGTAGCCTGTTGGTGGTACGCGCCAATCCTCGGAGTGCGGCCGCACGCCAGGCGGATCTCGCCGCCGACCTCGACCTGGTAATCGAAGCGTTGCTTCGGCGGCAGAGTAAGGCGCTGCGGTGACCAGCAAGGTACTGACCAGCAAGGTACAGGGGCAAGAGCGGACCCGGCCATCGGCCGCGGCCCGGGTGATTGTCGTCCTCCTGGCCGGATACCGGCGTTTCATCAGCCCGCTTTTTCCGCCGCGGTGCCGGTTTTACCCGTCTTGCAGCGCGTACGCCGTGGAGGCAGTGCAGGTGCACGGCGCCCTGCGCGGCTCCTGGCTGGCAGTAGCGCGGCTCGGCCGGTGCCATCCGTTCCATGCGGGCGGCATTGACCAGGTGCCGCCCCGGGCGGCCGGCCGGGCGGGCGGCCCACGCGCGATGCCTCGTGAGACCGAGCGGACGTTGTCGATCAGATCGCAAGGGAGCTAGCTGGTGGGCATACTCAACCCGCTCTACGAGGCCGTTGCCTGGGTCTTCAAGGAGATCTGGACCGGCCTGAGCTCGGTCTTCGGGCCGGCCAGCGGCTGGACCTGGGCGCTGACGATCGTCTTCCTCGTGGTCCTGATGCGGCTGATCATGGTGCCGTTGTTCATCAAGCAGATGCACACCACGCGGGCCATGACGGCGCTGGCGCCGCAGATGAGCGCGCTGAAGAAGAAGTACAAGAACGACAAGCAGGCGCTCAACCAGGAGATGATGAAGCTCTACCAGGAGGCGGGCGTCAATCCGCTGATGGGGTGCCTCCCGGTTGTCGCTCAGCTGCCGATGTTCTTCGCCTTGTTCAGCGTGCTGCGGGCCATCTCGGAGTGGAAGCCTGGCGAGCCGCCCAAGTACGGCCTGACCACCCAGATGATGGTGGACGCGCAGCGCGCCAAGATCCTCGGCGTGAAGGTCTCGGACAAGTTCCTGTTCTCGCACGGCGTGCCGGTCGAGGCTAAGGCCGTCATTCTGATCACGGTCATCGTCAGCATGGTCACGACCTACCTGACCGTGCGGCAGAGCATGAAGCGCGGCATGATGCCGGCCGCTACCCCGGACAACCCGATGGGGCAGTCGCAGAAGTACATGGCGTACATCATGCCGCTGTTCGCGCTGTCCGGCTTGTACTGGCCGTTTGGCCTGGTCCTCTACTGGGTCACCACCAACCTGTGGACGCTTGGCCAGCAGTGGGTGCTGTTCAAGATGTACCCGCAGCCGCGGCTGGCCGGGGCGGCCGGCGCGGCCGGCGCGGCCGGCGTGGCGGGGACGGCAGCAGCTCCGGCCTTGCAGTCCGGCAAGCCGGGCAAGCCTCCGGTGAGCCCGAACGGATCCGGCTCCCGGGGAACCAAGGCAGTGACCGGGCCGGGCAAGTCCGGTTCGGACGGCGGAAAGCCAGGCCCGGCCGGTGGTAAGCCGCGCGGCGGGAGCGGCGGCGCCGGCCCGTCCGGCTCCCGATCCGGAACGCCGGGATCTGCCCCGCCGGCGGCTAACGGCGGCGGGATGCTCCGCAGGCTCGGGAAGAGCCGCCAGGAACCTCCGCCCGAGCCCGAGGTTCCCGAGGTTAAGCTCGTCAGGCAACAGCCGCAGCGACAGTCCCGCAGTAAGCGCTCCGGCAAGCGGTGAGGCGCGCCTAGCCGCTCCGTGCGGCCTCGGTTGCTGTCAGTACATACTCGACCCCGAACGTAGGAGGGCCCTGGTCGTGAGCCAACGCGACAACGCGGTCGCCGAGCCGAGCGGATCGGCGCGGGACCATGATGCCGGGGAGCCCGACGCCGTGGCGCCGGAGGCGGATGATCAGTCCACAGCGGCGGCCGCAGGTTCCGAGGCGGCCGCCGATGATCCGGCCGGTTCCGGGCCTGAGCCCGCAGCCGGTGCTGCCGAGGCGGCCACGACGGCAGATGCCGCCGCAGACCACGCAGTAGCGGGCGCGGCACCCGGCGCGACAGCCCAGGAACCTGACCGCGACGCCGGACCGCGCGACGAGGACAGCGACACCGATGAGGCCGTCGCTGACCTTGAGCTCGAGGGCGAGATAGCAGCCGACTATGTCGAGGGACTGCTTGACGTGGCCGACCTCGATGGTGATATCGACATGGACGTCGAGGGCGACCGGGCACTGGTCTCGGTCGTGGGCGCGACGCTCGATGAGCTCGTCGGGCCCCGGGGCGAGGTCCTGGAGGCACTGCAGGAACTCACCAGGCTGGCCGTGCATCGGCAGACCGGCGTCCGCACCAGGGTCATGCTTGATGTCGGTGGGTACCGGCTGCGGCGCCGTGCCGAGCTGGCCGAGGCGGGCCGGGAGGCCGCTGAAGAGGTCCGGCAGACCGGCGTGCCGAAGAAGATGTGGGCGATGAACCGGTTCGAGCGGAAGGTCGTCCATGACGCAATCGCCGCTGCTGGACTGCGCAGCGAGTCTGAGGGTGAGGAGCCCGACCGCAAGGTGGTCGTTCTTCCTGCGGAGTGAGCCGCCCGGTGGCCGGGCCCAGCCGGTGGCCCGTGGCCCGGGCCGGGTGCTGTTGAGAGTCAGACCACCGGTGACCGCATGACAGCCGCAGCCGGTGACAGCCTCGCTCCGGATCCGCCGGCGCAAGCCAGGGAGCTGTTCGGCCCGGCCATCGGGCTGGCCGAGCGCTATGCCGGTCTGCTGGCGGGCCCGGGTGTTGAGCGCGGCCTCATCGGCCCCGGTGAGACTGCCCGGCTATGGGACCGTCACCTGATCAACTGCGCGGTGGTCGCTGAACTCGTGCCGCGACCGGCCACGCTGATCGATCTCGGCTCGGGAGCCGGGCTGCCGGGGATAGTACTCGCCATGCTGCTTCCCGATGTGGAGATCACGCTTCTCGAGCCGATGGCGCGGCGCGTTGTGTTCCTCGACGAGTGCGTGCAGGAGCTCGGGCTGGGCAACGTAGCGGTGCACCGGGGCCGGGCCGAGGAGGTGGCGGGGCAGTTTGCGGCGGATGTGCTGACCGCGAGGGCGGTCGCTCCGCTGGACCGGCTAGCGGGCCTGGCCCTGGGCCTGGTCAGGCCGGGCGGGCTGGTACTGGCGATCAAGGGAGCCACCGCGGCCCAGGAAGTGGCGCGGGCCACGCCGGTGCTCCGGCGACTGGGCGCCCAGGATGTACAGGTGGTGACGGCCGGTGACGGCGAGAATGGTCCCGCCGCGACGGTGGTCAGGTTCACCGCCGGGCCAGCCCGCCGCCGGGCCGGCCGGCAGGACCGCCCTCGAACGGGCCGGACAGCGGCGGGCCACGGGCGAGTGACTGGGCAGCGGCAGGGGACCGCTCCGGGCCGCCCGAACCGCCGAAGCGGTAGTGCGAAACGCGCCGGATGATCAGCTCCGCAGCCGGTGACTGGCGGCCGGGCAGCGCATTACCGGGCGGCCGACCCTGCGGGCCTGCAGGCCATCCTGGCCCGGGGCGCAGCCGCGGCCAGGAGGTAAGGATCGTCCGGCTTGCTGGTCGGCGGCTTCGGCTGCCTGGCGGCCCGCAACGGCCCCTAGCGGGAGCCGGAGTTGTCCGGCTGACTCGCCGGCCGCGGGCGGTTACCTTAGCGATGTCGGTACGGCGGTGGCCAAGGGCCGTGGGCGGTCCCTCAGCTCTGGGCCCGGGCGCTGGCCGGCCCGAGACGGCGGTTGCGGGACGAGCCCGCGGCGCGCGCACGGCGCAGGGAGGAGAGAACGGTGATGATGGTCTCCGTTCCTGGCCTGGGCTGGCCGGAGCTCGCTGACCGCGGTCATGCCCGGCCGGGCTATTCTGCCGCTACTGAGTCCGCGGCCCGCCGCGGTGCTGAACCAGCGCCGGGCGGGGCCGCCGCCGGCGACGTGGCCCAGGCATTCCGCAGTGAGCCCGGCCTGGCCCGGGAGTCGGCCGGGCTCGGCTGGCCTGGTGAGTTGCGATCCGCACCGGCCCAGGAAGCCGGCCACCCTGGTGCGGGTGTTCAGGCACCGGCGGACATGCCGGCCAGCCCGGGAGCAAGCGACTACCGGGATGCGGAGGATTATCCTGACCGGCTGGAGGGTCCGGCACAGGTTCAGGACGAGCATCCGGGTTCTCCGGCCGGAGCGGTTTCACGTGGAACCGGTCGTCACGGCCGGGGCCGTCACACCGGATGGCAGGACGACGAGACAGGGCAGGAGAGCGAAACAGCGATGGCCGAAGGTCGTGCGTGGACCAGCGCCGATCAGGAAGCGGCAGGCACCGGGCTGGATACTGATTCCGGCCGGCCCCTGCCCGGGCGGGCCCGCCATGCCGGGCCTGGTGCTGGCCTAGGCAGCCGCGAGGCCAGCGTCCCGGGTCAGGCGGGGCCCGGTGTCTCGCTTGACACTCCGATCGCCCGGGCCGCCCGGGCCGCCCTGACTGCGCGGGCGGGCGGCCAGGCGTGGCCGCGTCCTGGCTCCTGCCGGATCATCACGGTCGCGAACCAGAAAGGCGGGGTGGGCAAGACGACCACCGCGGTCAACCTGGCTGCGGGCCTGGCGCTGCACGGCGCCCGGGTACTCGTTGTCGATCTGGACCCGCAGGGCAACGCATCCACCGCCCTGGATGTTGATCACCACGCCGGGGTCGGCTCCATTTACAACGTCCTGGTCGACGGCCAGCCGCTGGCGTCGATCGTCCAGCCAGTGGCCGACATCCCGCAGCTGTACTGCGCTCCGGCCACGATTGACCTGGCCGGCGCGGAGATAGAGCTGGTGCCCATGGTGGCCCGCGAGTCCAGGCTGTCCAGGGCGCTGGCCGGGTACGACGCCTCCGGCCTGGACTACATATTTGTCGACTGCCCGCCCTCGCTCGGCTTGCTCACGGTGAACGCGCTGGTCGCGGCGCCTGAGGTACTGATCCCTATCCAGTGCGAGTATTACGCGCTCGAGGGCCTGGAGCAGCTCCTCCGTACGGTCGATTTGGTCAAGAGTCACCTGAATCCTGATCTGTCGGTCAGCACGATCCTGCTGACCATGTTCGACGGGCGCACCAGGCTGGCGTCGCAGGTGGCCGACGAGGTCCGGGAGCACTTCGGTGAGATCGTGCTCGGCTCGGTCATCCCTCGCAGCGTCCGGGTCTCGGAAGCGCCGAGCTACGGGCAGTCCGTAATGACCTATGACCCTGGCTCGAGCGGCGCCGTCGCGTACATGGAGGCGGCCAGAGAGATGGCGTACCGGAACGCCAAGTCAGGCCGGATCAGCTGACGTCAGTCCCAGGAGCCGGACACAAGCTCAAATATTTATTCGATTTTATGCTACTGAAGTTCGCATTTAATGCTGGGACTGACGTCTGCCCGGCCGGACGGGATAGGGTCTGTAGCCGGGCGTACCGCTGACCGGGCGGATTTTCCCCCGATCGGCGGCCGTACCCACAGGAACGAAGCTCCGCTGGCCGTGCTGAGGCCGACCAGGGCCGGAGCGTAGAGCGAGGAGAGGCGATGCCGCAGCAGAGGCGGGGCCTGGGCAGGGGACTGGGTGCGCTCATCCCGGCGGCTCCGACCGTTCCGGCGGCTCCAGCTGCTCCGTTGGCTCCGGACCGCGACGTCACCGCGGTCGCCGCGGGCGGGGGGACCGGCGGGGAGCAAGCGGCTCAGCCGGAGGCTGGGGCCTACTTCGACGAGATCCCGGTCGGCTCGCTCACGCCGAATCCGCGCCAGCCGCGGCAGGTCTTTGATGATGAGACGCTGGAGGAGCTAGCCGCCTCGATCCGGGTGGTCGGTCTGCTGCAGCCGGTGGTTGTCCGCGCGGTGCTGCCTGGCCATTACGAGATCGTGATGGGTGAACGGCGCTGGCGGGCTTGCCAGCTGGCTGGCCTGGAACTGATCCCGGCCATCGTGCGGGAAACCTCGGATGACGATCTGCTGCGGGATGCACTGATCGAGAACCTGCACCGGGAGCAGCTCAACCCGCTCGAAGAAGCAGCCGCCTATCAGCAGCTGCTTGACGACTTCTCCGCCACCCACGACGAGCTGGCCCGGCGGGTGGGACGGTCCCGTCCGCATATCTCGAACACGATCAGGCTGCTCAACCTGCCGGCCGCGGTGCAGAAGCGGGTAGCGGCCGGCGTACTGAGCGCCGGACACGCCCGGGCCCTGCTGACCGTGACTGACGCAGCCGCTCAGGAGCAACTAGCTCATCGCATTGTCGCGGAGGGCCTCTCGGTCCGGGCGGTCGAGGAGATCGTCGCACTCGGCGCACAGCCTGCCAAGCCCGCTCGCCGGTCCGCGGCCCGCGCGCCGGTGGCTCCCGCTCTGAAGGACCTGGCGGACCGGCTTTCTGATGCGTTCGACACCCGGGTCAAGGTCGAACTCGGTCAGCGCAAGGGCAAGATCGTGGTTGAGTTCGCCTCGATCCAGGATCTGGAGCGCATCGTCGCCGCGATGTCGCCTGCCAGTGCGCGGCCGCGCGGCCCGCTGCCACCTGGTGCCTGAGCTGCCTGGTGCCTGAGCTGCCTGGTGCCTGAGCTGCCTGGTGCCTGAGCTGCCTGGTGCCTGAGCCGCCCGGTGTCGAGCCGCGCCGCTCCTAGGACGCGGGCCGGCACCGGGCCGGCACCGGGGCGAGGCCGTCGGTACGGCCAGCTTCCATGGGCCTGCCTGGCCCGCGATACCGGACCGGCTCGCGCGGTCCGGTATCGCTGCTACTGGCCCCCCGGGCGCTGGCTGCCCAGTCCGAGCAGCCGCCTGCCGCTCCGGTCCTCCGTCCCGGTCTCGCTCGGCCCCCAAAGCCGTAGGCGCGCGGCCAGGCGCGTTTCACGTGAAACCAGGTAGGTCGCCGTTCTTCCAGGCGCCCAGCAGCATGACCAGATCAGCCACACCGAGCCGACGCCGTTACAGGATGCAGCGGGCCACGGCCCGCCCATCCGCTGGCTCCTGATCGTGGTCCCAGTCCGGAATTCGAAGCGGTACCCCGTGGCTGGCTCCGCCGAGCGCGCGGCAGCTGCTCAGGAGATGTCAGCGCTCGCATGCGCGCGGATGCTCGCGACAAACTCGTCCACGTCCTCCTCGCTGGTATCAAACGCGGCCATCCACCGGACCACGTGCTTGTCCCAGTCCCAGATGTGGAAGTTCCACTCCTGCTGCAGCGAGGTGATCAGGCCGGGGGCCAGGACCGCGAAGACGGCGTTCGCCTGAACCGGCTGGTACAGACGGACCGCCGGGATCGTGCCGACGCCGTCGGCCAGCCGCCGCGCCATCGCGTTGGCGTGGCGAGCACTGTGCAGCCACAACTGCCCGTCAAGCAGCGCACCGAACTGTGCCGACAGATAGCGCATTTTCGACGCGAGCTGCATCAGCTGCTTGCGCTGATAGACCGCGGCGGGCAGAAGGCCGGAGTTCATCACGACGACCGCCTCGGCGCAGACGGCTCCGTTCTTAGTTCCGCCGAAGCTCAGCACGTCGGCCACTCCGGCGATCTCCGCGAGCGAGCAGCCGAGGCTAGCGGCCGCATTGGCCAGCCGGGCGCCATCCAGATACAGCAGTAGGTCATTTGCCCGGCAGTAGTCGCCGAGCGCCCGCAGTTCGGGGAGCGTGTAGCAGGTGCCCAGCTCGGTGGCCTGAGCGATGGCGACCGCCCGGGCCTGGACCCGATGCTCGTCGCGTCGGCCGCCCATGCGGGTGGCGATCAGTTCGGGAGTCAGCTTGCCGTCCGGTGTCGCCACCGGCAGCAGCTTGCTGCCGGTCACGCGTTCGGGTGCGCCGCATTCATCGACGTCCAGATGTGCACCCTCCGGGCAGATGACGGCCTCGTAGGGACGCAGCATGAGGCTAAGGCCCAGCACATTGGCCGCCGTGCCGTTGAAGACGAAGAAGACCCCGCTGGCGCCGAAGATCCCGGTGAGCTCAGCGGTTATCCGGGCCGTCCAGGGATCGTCGCCATACGCGACGGCATCGCCGGAGTTGGCCTCCGCCATCGCTTGAAGCACGGCCGGATGGGCGCCGGCATGATTGTCGCTACCGAAGCTCTTGCGCGCAGAGGTCACCGAGTGCTCCCTTTTGCTGTCATTGCGGCTTGGTCGAGCCTAGCTATCGCCGACCGCAGGCGCGCAACCCAGCTGAAGGCAACTGCGGCCGCGTGGCGTGTCCCTGCGGCCTGGTCGAGGCTAGCTATCGGCGACCGCAGGCGCGCAACCCATCTGAAGGCAGCTCCGACCCAAGTGGCCCTACCGCTCCGGGCCGGGCAGCCAGGCCGCAGCGGCTACCGCTGCGGCCGCTTAAGTAGCCTCCCGCCGGGCGGTACGGGTGAATCCTGGGTACGATATCCTCAGGCCGGGCACAAGCGCGCCTTATGGACGGCGGCCATCTTCCCTGGCCGGCCTGGCGGGAAATAGCCGTAGCGATCTCAGAGGTGCCAGTTGTCGCGCCGTCTTGCGAGCATCACGCTGGACAATCTTGATGACTTGCCGTCCCGGTGCCGTCGCTGTGTCTTCTGGGAACTCGACCCGGTCGGCTACGCGCGGGCTCACGAGGAAGGCGACCCAGCCTTGGAGAAGGAGGCCTGGGTTTCGTCGGTGCTCCTTGAGTGGGGAAGCTGCGGCAAGATCGCCTACGTCGACGGCGTGCCGGCCGGCTTCATGCTGTACGCGCCGCCGCACCTGGTGCCCAGGTCGGTCGCCTTCCCCACCAGTCCCGTCAGCGCGGACGCAGTCCTGCTCATGACCGCCCACGTGCTCGGCGAATTTGCCGGTGGCGGCCTGGGCCGAATGCTCATTCAGGGCGCGGCGAAGGACATGACCAGGCGCGGCGTCAAGGCTATCGAGGCCTTCGGGGACCTGAAATGGAAGGGTCCGTCATGCGTGGTTCCCGCGGACTACCTGCTCGCGGTCGGGTTCAAGACGGTACGCCAGCACCTGCGCTTCCCGCGGCTGCGGCTGGAACTGAAGACCGCGCTCTCCTGGCGGGAGGACGTCGAGGTAGCGCTGGAACGGCTGCTCGGCTCGATGACTCCGGAGCGTGCCCTGCGGCTGGCCTAGCGCAGCGGAGTCCGCCGCCGCGCCGCCTGCGGCCGCGCCGCCCGCGCTGCGCGGTTGGCGGCCCGGGTAGTCCGCTCGGTACCCGCCCGGTGAAGAGACCTGGTCAAGAAGCCTGGTGAATGGGCGCTTCGGTTCGGCTGATCCGATGCGCCCATCGACATGGCGCGCCTGGCGCGCTCGGCTGGCCTGGCCCGCACCGCTGGTCCGGCCCGTACGGCTCGCTCGGCTAGCCCCGGCCCGCGCCGTCGGCCAGGCCCGTACGGCTCGTTCGGCTCGCCTCGCCCGCGCCGTCGGCCAGGCCCGTACGGCTCGCTCGGCTCGCCCCGCTCGCACCGTCGGCCAGGCCCGCATGGCTCGCTCGGCTGGCCCTGGCTCGCGGCCGCTGGCCTGGCTCGTACGGCTGGTCCGGCTCGCTCGGTTGGCCCTGCCCATACGCCGGGCGGCTTCCTGGCGCCCCCCAGGGCAACACTGCCGTCACGGCTGCGGCGCCGACTGTCTCATGTGAGTCCTATCTACGCAGCAGAAATACGAAATTCGAATATTGATTCGGCAGACTGCAGTCGGTCTATCAGATGGTCGGCACTGTCATCGACTACGGGCAGCAAACAGGCGCCCGCCAGCTGGCGACCGCCTGTTTTGCCTAGCTCAGCTGCCAGCGGCCAACCGGAAAATGAGGCCCGCCGGCGTCCCCGCAGGGATATTCAGACTTATATGAAGTCGGCCAGTTCGCGCAGCAGCGCGGACTTCGGCCGGGCGCCGACGATTTCCTTGACGACCTCGCCGCCCTTGAACACGCCCAGCGTCGGGATGTTCAGGATCCCGTACCGCTGTGCCACGACCGGGTTCTCGTCGACGTTGAGCTTGACGATATCGATCTTGTCGCCGTGCTCTCCGGCGATCTCCTCCAGGACCGGCGCGACCTGACGGCACGGTCCGCACCACTCAGCCCAGTAGTCGACCAGCACGGGCTTGTCGTTCTGCAGCACGTCCGCCTCGAAGCTCGCGTCCGTTACCTTCTTGGTTGCACTCACCGCGGAGACATCCTTTCCGTTCCTCTAGCGTCTGAAGCGGATTGCCGATCCTGACTGTCGCTCAGGATTCGTGGTCTGCCAGCCATCGCTCGGCGTCGAGGGCTGCGGCACACCCGGTGCCAGCGGCGGTGACCGCCTGCCGGTAGGTGTGGTCCACCACGTCGCCGGCCGCGAAGACGCCATCAACGGCAGTCCGCGTGGATGGCTGTTCGACCAGCACGTACCCCTCGGCGTCGGTGGCCAGCTGCCCGGTGAACAGCTCGCTGCGCGGGTCATGCCCGATCGCCACGAACAGGCCAGTGATCGCGAGGGTGCTCGTCTCACCGGTCTTGGTGTTGCGGATCCGCACGCCGCTCACCCGGTCGTCGCCAAGGACCTCGACGACCTCGCTGTCCCAGGCGAAGCTGACCTTCTGGTTGGCCATCGCGCGATCCTGCATGATCTTGGAAGCGCGCAGCGCGTCGCGGCGGTGAATCACCGTCACCGAGCGAGCGAACCTGGTCAGGAAGGTGGCTTCCTCGATCGCCGAGTCGCCGCCGCCCACCACTGCGATGTCCTGATCACGGAAGAAAAATCCGTCACATGTCGCACACCAGGACACGCCATGCCCGGACAGCCGCTTCTCGCCGGGCACGTCCAGCTCGCGGTAGCCCGAGCCGGTGGCGACGATGACCGTCCTGGCCAGGTGCGTGTCACTGCCAGCTTTGACTACCTTCGGAGTCACCGTCAGGTCGACCTCGGTGACATCGTCAGCGACCAGCTCCGCACCGAACCGCTCGGCCTGCTTGCGGACCGCGTCCATCAGGTCCGGGCCCAGCACGCCATCCGGGAAGCCAGGGAAGTTCTCCACGTCGGTGGTGTTCATCAGCGCGCCACCCGCGGTCACCGAGCCCTCGAACACCAACGGGTTCAGCCTGGCGCGCGCCGCATACAGCGCCGCCGTATAACCGGCCGGCCCGGACCCGATGATGATGACATCCCGAATCTCGGTCACTGGATTGCCCTTCTATCTGTTGCACCGGCGTCAACTGATCCTAGGGCCCGGAGATTCCCGCGTCCGGCGGGCTAGCCCCCGGCCGGCAGGGTGGTGCGGGTCAGCAGGTCACTGCTCGCTGCCGAGCAGCCTGTGCCCACCACGGACACCTGCTCAGGGCCCTGGGCGGCCGTCTCGGTCACGATGACCGCGGCAGGAGATCCCTGGTAGCTGGCGACATCGACCAGCACCACCAGGGCCCCGGCGGAGATCCTGGTCACGCACCCCTCCAGGGCGCTGGGCGTGAAGGCCCCGAGCTGCGACGGCGCGCTGCTCTGGGGGGAGTTGAGCCCCGTCGTGGCGTGCGGAACGACCTTCCCGGTTCCCGGGGTGGCCACGGCCTTGCGATAATCCGTAAGCGTGCCCTGGACCTGGGAGGTGAGCCGGCTGGGGGCGTAGTCCGTGCCAGTTGCTATCGGCGTGAACTGGGTCGGCTGGCCGGACCGCTGGTATTGAAGTTCCGGCCCGAGCCCGCGCTTCACCGGCGCAGCGGGCACATTGGCGCCGGCCGCGGTGCGTGGCGCGCTCGCTGCTGAGCCCGTGCTAGAGCTAGTAGTGGAGTTAGCGCCGGTTCCGCTGCCTGACACGATCAGGTAGCTACCGCCACCAACGATCACAATGGCCGCGGCGGCCGCGGTCACCCATCTGGCCGGCCGCCCGGACAGGCCGGGGATCCGGGACCAGGACCAGGCCGCCGCCTGCCGCGCCGGACGGGTGTCGCCCCGGCTACCTGCATCCGGACTGGCCCGCCGGGCGGACTCGGTCATCAGGGCGGTCTGGATTCTGGCCGTGAGATGGTCGGGCATCGGCGGGGTCGTCGTGCTGGCCAGCAGCGCAGGAACCGTGGCGAGATCATCGCGGACCTGGGCGCATTGCGGGCAGGTCGCCAGGTGGGAGCTGATCCGCGCGGCCTTGCGCGCGCTGACGTCGCCTTCGCTGAGCCTGGCGATCTGCTCCGCGCTGACGTGGCGCTTGATCACGATGGATCACCCCCTTCCTGCGCAGGTAGGACGTTTCCGGCCGCCGATCGGTTCCCCTGCGCCTGGCCGGGCATGGGGGCGCCATGATGGCCAGCGGGGCCGGGCCAGCCGGGGGTGCTGTGTTGGCCGGGGCCGGGCCCGCTGTGCTGGCCGGGGGTGTTGTGCTGGCCCGGGCCGGGCCCGCTGCGGGCCGAGTCGGCGCCCTTCCGCAGATGTGCCAGCAGCGGCAGCAGCCGGGCCCGGCCCCGCGCGCACCGGCTCTTCACGGTGCCTTGCGACACTCCGAGGATCTCCGCCGCGTCTGCCACCGGGTAGCCGAGCATGTCCACGAGGACCAGCGCGGCCTGCTGGTCATGGGGCAGCCTGCGCAGTGCCGCCGTCACGTCGAGCGAGATATCGCTGTCCGCCGCGGGGTCAAGGTCGGCGTGCCCCATCGCGAGACCATCCAGGACCTGCTCGTCGGGTGTGCTCGTCACCGGGCGGGCAGCCTTGCGGCGCAGCCGGTCGAGACTGGCGTTGATCACGATCCGGTGCAGCCAGGTGGTGACCGCCGAGTCACCCCGGAAGCTCCCGGCCCGGCGGAAGGCCGAGATCATCGCGTCCTGCAGGGCGTCCGCGGCCTCCTCGGGATCGCCGAGGGTCCGGACCGCTACCGCCCACAGCCGGTCCCGGTGGCGCAGGAAGAGCTCGCCGAACGAATCCGGGTCACCGTGGACATGCCGCCGCAGCAGTTCGGCGTCGGACGGCTGCAGGTCCGCAGGCTCGCGGGGCTCAGGCCGGGGCTGGCTGGCGCCACCCGGGCGGGCCGCCTCGTGATCCTCCGTGGCGGTCCTCCCGTCAGGCTGCGCCGGGGCGCCGCGGGGCGGCGCTCCACTGGGTGCACCCCCGGTTACCTGGCCCGGCCGCCGATGCCACGCCATCGTGCGAGCCTAACCCGGACACCGGCCTCAGGCCGAGCCCTGCAGGACGACGTTGAAGATCTCGGCCATGTAATCGTGGCTGGAACCTGGCATCGGCGGCAACCTGGTGAACCAGATCAGGACATACCGGCCGGTGGCGTTGCTGTGCACCGTGAATGTGTGCAGGCCGCTCACATCGGATGCCCTGGCCACGGTGGTCATGTCCCTGACTGTCGACGGGGCATAGGCGTTGCTGTCGCCGATCTCGATCCGCACGTCCGCGCCCGGGATCGGGCCGAACTGGATCTTTATCGAGGTCAGCCGGACCGGATTGCCCATATCAAGAATCAGGCCGCTGCCTGGCTTGAGGCCGCCGAATTTCGGGCTGAAGTAGTACTGGGACGTCCAGTCGGTCGAGGTGCTGCCGTCGATCGCCGCCGCCGCAGACCGATCGTCTTCCCTCCCGGTGTCCTGAAGGTTGTAAGGATCGAAGCCATGCGCGCTCAGCGGAGTGAGCAGCGCGACGCTGGACCCAACTGGCTTGGACGCGGTGGTCTTGCCGGCACTGGGGTGAGCCGGGTGCTTCCTGAGCTGGTATGCAGCGGCCACCACGCCGACCATGACCACCAGCACCAGCAGTGCGACCACGGTCGCCCTGATCCTGGCCCCGGCCCGGCGCTGGCCATCAGCCCCGCGCTGGCTGCCGGATGACCGGCGCGGCCGCTGCTGCGGCGCCTGGCGCTGCGGCCCGGACCAGTAGTCATCCTCGGGCACCCGGTGGTTGCTCTCGTGCGGCACTGCCCCGCGAGCGGTGGGCGCCGGGGCACGCAGCGGGAGGGGAGCAGGCGGGATCGCCGCGGAAAGCGCGGTGGCCAGCTGCGCTGGCGTGCTGAATGACTGGCCGTTGCCCTTGTCCCGCAGCATGAGAGCCCGGCAGGTGACGTCGTCGAGGGCGGCAGGGACGCCGGCCCGGACCTGCCTGGGGCTGCGCGGCAGCCCGTCGGCGATCGGGGCCGACGGCAGAGCCGGGTAATCAGGGCCCGGCCAGTGCCCGGTCAGCGCCGCATACAGGAGCCTGCCGAGCCCGCGCGTGTCAGCCAGCGCCGGATCCTCAGCGGTGGTCCCCTCGAGGGCCGCGCTGATGCCCAGGCCGATGACCTTGACACCGCCGCCCGCCGTCCAGCGCAGCGAATCCGGGGTGAGGCAGAGGTGAGCGAGCCCAGCGGCGTGCGCGACCGAGATCGCCCCGGCGGCCTCCGCGACGATCCTGGCTCCACGGCCAGGATCGATCGGGCCCGCGGCCAGCAGGTCGTCGAGGGTTTCCCCGGCCGGCCACTCCATCACGATGTAGGCGCGGTCCCAGTCATCCTCGACGTCAAACACCTGAGTGAGCCTTGAGTCGTTCAGCCTGCTCGCAGCGCGCGCGGCGGTGACGACCTCGCGGATCCGGGGGAAGCCGGGAGCGAGGGTGAACACGGTGACGGCCCGGGCCAGCGTCTCGTCGATCGCCTTCCAGGCAGACCAGCCTGCTGCTCCGGCAACCCGGTCCTCAAGCCGGTATCGCCCGCCGAGACGGGTACCCGGTTCAGAGGTGTACGTGCTCATAAGCCTCATTCAGGAGCGGGCAGTTCTCCACTCTCCTCCCAGGCCCCGTATGTCATCTACAGCGCGCGACTACACCATCATGCTGCACAACATGCTAGGCCGCGCATGCTGCCCCCGAGAGAGGCGAGCCGGTCACAATGCAAACCGTTACCACCAAGAGATAATTTGGTGGCGTCCACGGCGGGCGCCGTGATGGGCAGGCGCGGCGGCCGGGCCTGCATCAATGCCGGAACCGGGTGGTCAGGCTGGCCGTCAGGTCGCTTACCTCATCGATCTGAAATGCCTTGGCAAACATCACGTAGAGGAGCAGTGCGCCGCTTCCGGCCAGCACGACGGTGACGATGGCGGCGATCGTCCCGCCGGATATCACGGCATTGATCATGACGGTTACCGCCACAGCGAAGATCACCGGGGGAATCGCCGAGATATGCATCCGGACCAGGCTGCTCCAGATCGCCCGCCCGTCGAGGCCGCCGATACGCCGGCTGAGCACCAGCCACGCCGCCACGGTGCCGACCAGGTTCGCGAGCCCGAACCCGGCGCCCAGCCCGGCCACCACCAGCCTGGCCGGCAGGATCTCCAGCGCGGCCAGGTTGGCGCCGATGTTCACCAGCATGGCGCCGAAGCCGATGATCGCGGGCGTCTTGCTGTCGTGCAGCGCGTAGAAGACCCGCAGCAGCAGCTGGAACAGCATGTAGGGCAGCAGGCCCAGGGAGAAGACCGCGAAGACCTCACCCAGGTAGCGAGCATCGGCCGGCGAGGTGCTGCCGTAACCGAACAGGGCGATCGCGAGCGGTGCCCCCAGCACCGCGAGCACCAGCGCCGCGGGTACCACGATGACCGATGCGAGCCGGGCGGCCGTGGAGAAATCGCCGGACACGAGCCGGTACCTATGCTCGGCTGCGTGCGCGCTCATCCTGGGCAGCATCGCGGTGATCACGGAGATGCCGACGATCGCGTACGGCAGCTGGAACAGCTGCCAGGCGTTGCTGTAGGCGGAGATGCCCGCGCCCGCGTCGGCTTGCGAGACCCGCGACCCGGCCGCGTTGGCCACCACCGTGGTCACCAGGAACGAGATCTGGGTGGTGACCACGTAACCGAACATCCAGCCGCCCATCCGGCCGATCTCGCCGACTTCGGACCGCCGGAAGTCGAACCTCGGGTGCCAGTGGAAGCCCACCCGGCGCAGCGAGGGCACCAGCGCGGCCGTCTGGGCGACGATGCCCAGCGTGGTGCCGAGCCCTAGCAGCTGGATCTCCCCCGGGGTGATGGTGGCGGGCGTCTGGTTCAGGCCTGCCACGGCCATGAACGCCAGCCCGACCAGGATCACCACCACGTTGTTGACCACCGGCGTCCACATCGGGGCACCGAACCGGCCGCGCGCGTTCAGGATTGCGCCCGCCAGCGAGCAAACCCCGTAGAAGAAGATCTGCGGGATGAAGAAGTACGCGAAGACGATCGTCAGGTGATGGGTGGCGGCGTTGTTGAGGTGCTGGCCGTAAAGGTCGGCCAGGGGCGCCGCGAAGGCGGTCGCGACCACCGTGATCGCACCGAGCGCCAGCACGCCGAGGGTGAAGATCCGCTGGTCATATGCCTCGCCCCGGTCGCCATCCCGCCTGGCCGCGCTGACCAGCAACGGCACCACCACGCTGGTGAGAATGCCGCCGAGCATCAGGTTGTACACCGCGTTGGGCAGGGTGTTGGCGATGTTGTAGGCGTTGCCGAGGTCGTGGGTGCCGATCGCGTAGATCAGTACGGCGGTGCGCAGGAAGCCGGTTACCCGGGAGGCGATGGTGCCGACCGCCATGATGCCGCTGGAGCGGACCAGGCTGGCGTCATCGGCGGTCGGCGGACTGGCCTCCGCGTCGGTGAGCACGTCCGCGCGGACCTCGTCCGGGATGACGTCGACCTCAGTGGCGGTCGGCGCGCCCTGGGGACCGGGCGTACTCATCGGCATCCTCCGGGTCGTCGGCATCAGCTGGGCCGCGCGGTTCGGCCCGGCCAGACTCGACGTTATCGGCTTTGGGCGGCTGGCCTGGCGCAGGCGGCAGATCGGAGCCGCCCTCGCCTTCGCCCGCGGGCGGCTGGCCGGGGCCAGCTTGCTGGTGCACGGCGGCCTCCCGGCCGCGCCGGATCGCGCGAGTCGCTGAGGTGAGCATGAACACGCCGAGGGCGGCGGCGATGATCACCAGCGCCAGCGTGCCGTAGTGCGTGGCCTGCACGACCATCGTGACCGGTGCGCTGTTCAGCGCCACGCCGGCCGGGCTGAGCAGGCTCAGGTGCAGGGTGGTCGAGCCGACCGCCGCGGTGCTCACCGCGAGCTTGAGCGTCATCACCGTCCCCGCGGCTACCTTCACCACCCCGGGCAGGCTACGCACCGAGAGCGTGCCGTTGCGGGGCACGCTGACCTGCAGCCGTACCCGTACCGGGTAACCCAGATGGTTGGAAATGGACACCGGCACCGAGCCCTTGAGGCCGCCCAGCGTGACCCGGCCCGGGGTGACCAGGGTCAGCCCGCTCTCCTGCGCCGAAACATAGGACGTGATCGAGTTGAGCAACGCGATGCCGGGCCGCGCCGCGCCGCCGCCGCCGCGCCAGGCGGCTGATTCCGCGGCCGCGATGGCGTAGCCCAGGCCGGGACCAGGCTGCACCTGGATGCTCTGCAGCAGCTGAATGCGCTGGTCAAGCTCGCGCACCCGGCGCAGATAGGCTCGCCTGAGCCCGGCCCGCAGCGCCCCGGCCGGCACCGCCAGCTTGTGGCTCACCTGGCCGGGTGCCGACTTGGCCGTCGCCAGCTGGGCGACGCCCACCGGGCGCAGCCACGGCGCGCTGGCCGTCTCAGCCAGCAGCGCCCGGGCCAGGCTGGCCGGCGGATCCCATCGGCTGGGCGGGGCCACGACGATGGACCTGGCCAGGCTGGGCGCCTCGGCCGCGATCATGGCCGTCTCGGCCAGGTAGTACTGCCGGACCGCGAACGCGGCACCTGGCGTGCGCGCCGAGCTGGCCGAGCCGAGCAGCGTCGTGATGCCATGGTCGGCCAGCAGGACGTGCAGGTCCGGCCCCTCGCCGTCCGGCGTGGTGGTCTGTGCGCTCGGCGTCCACGGCAGCGTGCTGTCCACCGGCGGCATGGTCGAGCTGTCCAGGATCACCGAGCTGATCCCGTCCACGCCGGCCAGGCTCTGCAGGGTCGTATAGTCGGCGATGCCGTCAGGTGGCCACGACAGCCCGTTCAGCACATCCGAGTCATCGTCGGCTGCGCCCTTCTCCGGGGTGAAGTCCCGGCCGAGAATCTGGCCCGCGACGGCCCGGCCCGCCCCGAACGCGTTGGTCAGATCGCCGTTCAGGCCCTCATGGACCAGTGCGACGGCATCCACGTCCGCGTAGGGGGTCAGGAAAACCGGCTGCCCGCTAGTCGCCGACTTGAGCCCGGCCAGCCAGGTGCTGGCCGCCCGGCTGGCCGGCTTCGTCACGCCGCTGCACTGCCCGTTGCTGCTGACCAGGTAAGGGCTGGTCATGGTGCGCACGTTCGCCAGCAGGGCAGGATCAAGGGCCCAGGTCAGATGCGTCGTCGCGGCATAGGCGGCACCCGCGGACAGCAGCCCGGCGAGCCTGCCGCTGCCAGTCAGGCTGGCGGCCAGGCTGTCGTTGACCAAACTTCCGGTGCTGCCCTGGCCGGGGCAGGCCGACTCGCGCGGCTGGTCGATGAGCGGCCACACCCACGCGATCGGTAGCGCATTGATGGCCTGCCGGCCTGGCCAGTAGGGCAGGAACGTGTGAGTGGTGTCGAGCGTCGCGCCGAGCGAGCTCAGCGCGGCAGCGGCCAGCGGGTAGACGCCGAAACCGGTGATCCGGAGCCGCTTCACCGGCAGCTTTATCGACCAGTTCACGGCGGCCCGGGGCGCCAGCCGGTGCCTGATCGATGCGGTCGCGCCGGGAACGGCCACGACGGCGGCCCCGGAGCCCGTCGCGAAGTTCTGCAGGGCGTCCCTGGACCTGAATGCCTGACTGGAGGACCGGAGCTGGATCGACAGGCCGGTCACCGGGGCCGCTGAGGCGTTGGTCACCGTTCCCCTGACGGTCACCGTCGAGCCGGGCGACGCGTAGCCCGGGGTCACGGAATTGATCACAACCGACACCGGCGGGGTCCCGGACGGCTGCGCGGCGGCGACGGCGGATGCCGCGGCGCTGGCGGTCAGCGGCGCCGGGGCGGCCAGCGGAAGTGCCGCAGCGAAGCCGATCGCCGCGCACGCGGCGAGCACGCCGCGGGCCCGCCGGGCGGGTGCGGCGTCCCGGCGGCGCGCGGAGCGATGCGGTGGCGGCATGGCGGAAATGTTATTGCCGTCCGGGGGCGGCAGTGATCGAGGCGGCGGGCACAGGCGAGCCGGGGCGCTGCCGCGGCCGGACGTGGCGCAGCGTGCAAAGGTCCTGCATCGGCTCCCTCCGGGCCACCCGGGTTTCCCAAGCTTACGCGCAGCACCTACCCTCAATGCCCGTGCCGGATTCAACATCGCTCAGCCCGCAACAGCGGACGGCCGCGGCCGCGCTGCTCGCCGCAGCGTCCCCGCTGGCCGACGAGCTTGGCCGGATTTTCGTAACGAACGGTCATGAGCTCGCGCTGGTCGGCGGCGTGGTCCGGGACGCGTTCCTGCGCCGTAGCTCGGGCGACATCGACCTGACGACCGATGCCCCGCCGCAGCGCATTATCGAGATCACCGAAGGCTGGCCGGATCAGGTCTGGACGATCGGCATTGAGTTCGGCACCGTCGGGATGCGCAAGGGCAGCACGATCTTCGAGATCACCACCTACCGGAGCGAGCAGTATGCCCGCCGCTCCCGCAAGCCCGAGGTCACTTACGGGAAGTCGCTGTCGGAGGACCTGTCCCGCCGCGATTTCACCGTGAACGCGATGGCCGCGCGGCTGCCTGGATACGAGCTCGTGGACCCCTTCGGCGGGCTGCGCGACCTGACGGAGAAGACGCTCCGTACTCCGGGAAGGCCGGAGAATTCGCTGAACGATGATCCGCTGCGGATCCTGCGCGCGGCGAGGTTCGCCGCTCAGCTCGGCTTCGACGTCACTCCCGAGCTCAGCGCGGCCATGACCGAGCTGGCCCCCAAACTGGCCGCCGCGCAGAAGATCGTGTCGGCGGAGCGGATCTCGGCGGAGCTGGCCAAGCTGATGCTGGCCCCGGCCCCGCAGGGACCATCCCGGGGCATCGCCCTGCTGGTGGACACCCGGGTCGCCGAGCAGATCCTGCCCGAGATTCCCCGGCTGCGCCTGGAGCAGGACGAGCACTACCGGCACAAGGACGTCTACCAGCATTCGCTGACCGTGCTGGAGCAGGCGATCGCCCTGGAGCCGCGGTACGGCCTGCGGCCCGATCTGGTGCTGCGGCTCGCCGCCCTGCTGCATGACATCGGCAAGCCGCAGACCCGCTCGCGGCTGCCCGGCGGCCGGGTGGCCTTCCACCATCACGAGGTGGTGGGAGCCAAGCTGGCCGCCAAGCGGCTGTCCGCGCTGCGGTTTCCCGCGGACCTGGTGGCGGACGTGTCCCGCCTCGTCGAGCTGCACCTGAGGTTCCACGGCTACGGAACCGGCGAATGGACGGACTCGGCGGTCCGCCGCTACGTCCGCGACGCCGGCCCGCTGCTCACCCGGCTGCACGCGCTGACCAGGGCCGACTGCACCACCAGGAACCAGGCCAAGGCCCAGCGGCTGGCGCGCTCCTACGACAGCCTGGAAGACCGCATAGCGGTGCTTGAGCAGCGCGAGGAGCTGGCCAGCATCAGGCCGGACCTGGACGGCCACGAGATCATGCGGATCCTCGGCATCGGTCCCGGGCCGCAGGTCGGCCAGGCCTACGCGCACCTGCTGGAGCTGCGCCTCGAGCACGGCCCGCTCGGCACCGAGCGGGCCACTCAGGAGCTGCTGGCCTGGGCCGCGGCGGGGGGGCTCGGCGGCCCGGCGGCCCCGCCAGCGCCGCCGCCGGCGGGCTGACGGCTGACGAACCGGTAGCCGGCGGCCGTCAGCAGGTACCCAGCGGCCACCACGATCAGCACGGCGAGCGACTTCCCGGTGGCCGGCATGAAAACGGCGCTGATGGCCGCGCCGGCCACGAACGTGACGTTGAACATCATGTCGTAGAAGGCGAAGACGCGCCCGCGGTAGGCGTCGTCCACCTGCTCCTGGATGATCGTGGTCGAGCAGATGGCGACCCCCTGGGACACCAGGTTCAGCGCGAAGCCGATGACCAGGAACGGCAGCGGGCTGAACGTCGCGCCCAGCGGGCCGATCACGACCGCTGCCGACGCGAGCAGGATGGCGATCCAGGTCGGCTTGGCCAGCCGCCTGGTCGCCGCCGGCGTGACGAGCGCGGCCGACGCGTAGCCGACCGCGGATGCGGCCACCAGCAGCGAATAGCTGCCGAGCGCGGCGTTCGCCCCCGCCAGCCGGTAGAAGTAGTTGCGGTACAGCAGGAGCGACATCAGGAACAGGATCCCGTACAGGAACCTGTTGCCCCCGGTAGCGCCGAGCGCGGCCGCCGGGCCGCGGCGCCGCCCGAGATACCGGGCGCCCGCCACCAGGCCGGCCGCGACCGCGGCGAGTTCGGCCAGCACCCGGCCTGGCATCGGCTCCTCGGCGGTGCGGTTCGGGCCGAGCAGCTCGCGGCGCATGGTGGCGGCGACCAGCCCGGCCAGCACGTAGCAGACCCCGGCGGCCAGCAACGTGACGGCCGAGCCACCCTGGCCGGCGCCGGTCACCAGGTGGACGCCGAGGGCAACCAGGCCCCCGATGGAGGCCAGGATCCCGCCGGCGGTCGGGGCCACGGAGTTGGCTATCACCAGCTTGTCCTCGGCCACCACGTGCGGCAGCGCGGCCGACAGCGAGGACAGGAAGAATCTGTCCACTCCCAGCACCAGCAGGACGCTGGCGTACAGCGGAACACCCAGATTGCCCGAGGCCACCAGCGAGGCGGTCAGGGCCACGAACGCCGCGCGGATCACGGCCGACCAGACCAGGATCTGACGGCGCGACCACCGGTCGATAAACACCCCGGCGAACGGCCCGATCAGCGAATAAGGGAGGTAGAGCACCGCGAAGGCGCCGGCGGCCGAGGCGGGGTCCGGATACTTCGTGGCGTTGAAGAAGACATAACTGCCCAGGCCCGCGGTGAACACGCCATCGCCGGTCTGCGAGATCAGCCTGGTCGCGAACAGCCGCCTGAAGTTCCGCTCGGCCAGCACGACGCGCAGATCAGTAGCGAAGGACGAGCGTGTCGTCCACCGCCGCAGCCTGCCCGGCGCCGCCGCCGGGCCGCCGCCGTGGCGATCTGCCTGGGAGGGCACGCGATCAGCCTACGGCGCGGCAGGGCGCCTCTCCAGCTAGGCAGGGCACCCTCGAGCTAAGAGGCGGCCCCGACGGGGCCGCCGCTTAGGTCCGCCCGGTCAGCGGTCCAGTTCGCCGCGGATGAACTTCTCCACCGCGTCGCGAGCATCGTCATCGCTGTACTGCACCGGCGGTGACTTCATGAAGTAGGAGGCGGCCGACAGAATCGGGCCGCCGATGCCGCGGTCCTTGGCGATCTTGGCGGCCCGGACCGCGTCGATGATCACTCCGGCCGAGTTCGGCGAGTCCCAGACCTCCAGCTTGTACTCCAGGCTCAGCGGGACGTCACCGAAGGCCCGGCCCTCGAGCCGCACGTAGGCAAACTTCCGGTCGTCCAGCCAGGGCACGTGATCCGACGGGCCGATGTGCACGGCCGCCTTCTCCATCTCGTGCGGGATCTGCGAGGTGACCGACTGCGTCTTGGAGACCTTCTTGGACACCAGGCGCTTGCGCTCCAGCATGTTCATGAAGTCCATGTTCCCGCCGAAGTTGAGCTGATAGGTGCGCAGCAGCTCGACCCCGCGGTCCTCGAAAAGCTTGGCCAGCACCCGGTGCGTGATGGTGGCACCCACCTGCGACTTGATGTCGTCGCCGATGATCGGCACCCCGGCATCGGTGAACTTCTGCGCCCATTGCGGGTCGGAGGCGATGAACACCGGCAGCGCATTCACGAACGCCACGCCCGCATCGAGCGCGCACTGCGCGTAGTAGCGGTCGGCCTGCTCAGAGCCGACGGGCAGGTACGAAACGAGCACGTCGGCACCGCTCTCCCGCAAGGCGGCGGTCACGTCAACGGGCTGGTCATCCGATTCGCTGATGATCTGCAGGTAATACTCACCGAGCCCGTCGAGGGTCGGCCCGCGCTGGACCGTAACCCCGGTAGGCGGCACGTCGCAGATCTTGATGGTGTTGTTCTCGCTCGCGACGATCGCCTCGGCGATGTCGCGGCCCACCTTCTTCGCGTCGACGTCAAACGCGGCAACAAACTCCAGGTCGCGCACGTGATACGGGCCAAACTGGACGTGCATCAGACCCGGTACCCGGCTGCCCGGCTCGGCATCCTTGTAATACTCCACGCCCTGGACGAGAGAACTAGCGCAGTTCCCGACGCCAACGATGGCTACCCGTACCGCACCCATGAGCCTTGCTCCTTAATTGTGTCCTGCCGCCAGCGACTGCACCTGGTCTCAGCCCGTGCTGCCCGCTGTGCCGCCTTCTTTGTGATGACCGGTCTCTGTGTGGATCCCGGGACGCTGCCCGGGCGGCTGGTCTGACTGTCGTTCCGACGCGATCAGCTCGTTCAGCCACCGGACCTCCCGGTCGACCGACTCCAGGCCATGCCGCTGCAGCTCCAGCGTGTAACTGTCGACCCGTTCCCGGGTCCGCGACACCGCCGCCCGGAAACTCTCCCGCCGCTCCTCAAGCCGGCTGCGGCGCCCCTCGAGGATCCGGAGCCTGACGTCAGCCCTGGTCAGGCCGAAGAACGCGAAGTGCACGCCGAAACCGTCGTCCTCCCACGCCGCCGGGCCCGCCTGGGTCAGGAGATCCTCCAGCCGCTCCTTGCCTTCGGCGGTCAGCCGGTAGACGATTTTCGAGCGGCGCCCGGCCAGGGAATTGACCGTGCCGGGCAGAGTTTCCTCGATCAGGCCCTGGCGCAGCAGTTCCTTCAGGCACGGGTACAGGGATCCGTACCCGAAGGCACGGAACGCGCCGAGCAGCGAGTTGAGCCGCTTGCGCAGCTCATAGCCGTGCATCGGGGTCTCGCGTAGCGACCCGAGCACGGCGAGCTCAAGCACCCCTGATCGCTGGCTGCTCACCGGTCCGTACCTCCCGCCATCCGCCTGGCAACATCGTCGCCGCGGCAGACTGTGGCGCTGTTATCTCGATTCGATGTATCGAACCGATACATCGCAAAGATATGTGCCAGGCCACCTCCGCGCAAGTCGGCGGCTACCGCGTGTTTCCCTGACCGCCCAGGCCCGGGCGGGACTCGGCGTGGTCGCGGTTCCGACGTAACCTGTCGGGCATGAGGCGATCGGTCGTGGACTACGGGCTCGCGCGGCGGGCCACGCTCGCGTCCGTGTTCGCCGGCCGGACCACGGTCACCGATGTCTGCGATGCCCATCCTTACTTGCTCCGGGCCGCGAAGTTCCATGGTGAGCCGACCGACAGGTCCTGCCCGATCTGCAGGAAAGTCAAGCTCACCCATGTCACCTACGTGTACGGGGATGAGCTCGGGCGCTATGAGGGCCGCGTCAAGCAGGCCCCCGAGTTGGCCGAGATGGCTGCCGAATACGGCGAGTTCCAGGTCTACGTCGTCGAGGTCTGCCAGAGTTGTGCCTGGAATCACCTCGCATCGTCCTACGTGCTCGGCACGGGCGAACCAGCTACCCGGCGCAGTCGGCGCGCCCGTGCCAGTGACTGACTAAGCGGGCTGACCGCTCATTGGGTGCGCGGCGAAGCCGGCTGGCAGGCGTTACTCACGATAATTACCGGGAGGATTGGTAGCGCCGGGTACCGTGTGACTCTCGGCGGGACCGCTGCTCGCTTGCGGCCGCTTACCCCCGACCAGCGAGGACGCGTGAGCAATCCAGATTTTTCCGGGTCGTATTGGCAGGACCCGGCAGGACAGGACCCGGCAGGAGTGGATGGTTCTGCCGCACGCAGCAATGGCCGCCCGGTGGCAGCCGGTACGCGCGGCGGGCGCAGGCGCTCGACGGACAACGGTCGGCCGAACGGTTATGACCGGGGCGGTAACGGCTCCGGCGACTGGGCCGCCAGCGGCCGGCCCGACAGCGACCGGCTCAGCGGCTATGACCGTGGTGCTCATGGCTCCGCGCGCAACGGTGCCGCGCGCGGCGGCACTGCGCCCAGCGGTTCTGCGCCTAATGGTTCCGCGCCTAACGGTTCCGGGCGCTATGGTTCCGCGCGCAATGGCTACAGCTCCGCGGCGGCTGCGGCGGCCAACGGCTTCGACGCCCCGGACGGCGAACCGCGCGGCGGCGGGCGGCAGGCGGGCGGCCGGGGATCCCGCGGTCGCGGTGCCGCCGGTGCCGCCGGCGGCTGGGACCGCCAGGGCCAGCCCGGCTCGCCGGACCAGGGCTATCCGCCCCCGCGGCGGGGCCGCCCCGATCCGCGCGCGAAGAACGTCGGCGCTCGTGACTTGCGAGACCGGCTGGCCATCAAGGCCAGGCTTGGTGCCATCACCGGCACCGCCCCCGCGGTCGGGCGCGACCTCGGCGCCCGGGCCGGAGCCAGGACCGGGCCCGCATACCAGGACCCCGCGGGCCGCGCCGCGGAATTCGACAGCTTCGAGAACATCGTCGGGTACCGGGGCTCCGGTGCCCAGGCCAGCGCTGCCGCGCTCCGCGAGCGGGTTGACGCTCCGCGCCGCACCGGCGCGCCCGGCGCGCCGGGCCGGCGCCCGGGCCGCGGCTACCCGCCGGGCGGCGGGTCCGGCGGCGGCCGGGATGGCGGCGCCCCGCCGCGCCGCAAGGGCAGCTGGTGGCGGCACTGGACCTGGAGGAAGGCGCTGGCCGTCGTGGCCAGCGCCTGCGCAGCGGTCATGCTGCTGGTGATCGCGCTGGTCGTGCTGGCCTACCGGCAGACCACGATTCCCACCGAGGTGTCCGAGAGCGCGCTGACGCAGTCGTCGAACGTCTACTTCAGTAACGGCAAGACCCTGGTCGGCACCTTCAGCGAGGGCACCAACCGGCAGCTGCTGACCTCGGCGCAGATCCCCCAGGTGCTGAAGAACGCCGTGATCGCCGCGGAGGACAGGCACTTCTACACCGAAGGCGGGGTCTCGCCCACCGGCATCCTGCGCGCCACCTACGAAGACCTCACCGGCGGGACCTTCCAGGGCGGTTCCACCATCACCCAGCAGTTCGTCCGGAACTATTACGCCAACATCGGCACCGAGCAGACGATGAGCCGCAAGATCAAGGAGATCTTCGTGGCCATCAAGCTGTCGCACACGGAGTCCAAGGACTGGATCCTCACCCAGTACCTCAACACGGTCTTTCTCGGTGACAACTCCTACGGTGTCGGTGCCGCCGCGCAGACCTACTTCAACGAGCCGGCCTCCAAGCTGACCGTCGCCCAGTCCGCGATGCTCGCCGCGATGATCAACGAACCTGGCTACTTCAACCCGGACCCGCAGGCCGGCCAGGCTTACCAGGCCCTGGTCGCCCGCTGGCAGTACGTGCTCACCAACATGGTCAGGGACGGGGCGATCACCCAGCAGCAGGCGGCGGCCCAGAAGTTCCCGAAGCTCGTGGCCGGTCAGCTGGACAACGGCTGGACCGGCTACCGCGGCTACATCATGCAGGCGGTGGAGTCCGAGCTCATGAACACTTACAAGCTCAGCCGGACCCAGATCTTCACTCGCGGCCTGCGGATCGTCACTACCTTCAACGAGTCCACGATGAACGCGCTGTACCGGGCGGTCAACGCCGAGAAGCAGCAGATGAAGATCGATGCCAGCGAGGGCAACGGCCATCCGGCGCCCTGGTACGTGCACGTCGGCGCGGTGCTGGAGAAGCCTGGCACCGGGGCGATCGTGGCCATGTACGGCGGCCCGGGCTACGGCGTCCGGCACTGCCAGCTCTACGACTGCGAATACAACATGGCGACGGAGAGCTCGAACCAGGTCGGATCCTCGTTCAAGCCCTACGTGCTCGCCACCGCGGTGGCCCAGGGCATGAACGTGCAGGACAGCGTGCTCGACGGATACTCGCCGATCTGGATCCCGCCGGACTGGACCGAGACCGACCGGCTGACCCTGTCCGCCATGTCGCCGCCCGCCAACCCCTACGGTTACTGGGAGTTCAACGAGCCTGACGAGAACAGCGGCGCGCTGAGCGTCCCGAAGGCCGCCGCCATCTCGTCGGACCCGGCCTTCGAGGACCTCACCCACCGGGTCGGCGTGCAGAACGTCCTCGACATGGCGCGGAACCTCGGCGTCGGATCGCGGGAGATGACGGGCCTGGAGAGCTATTTCGGCCCGCACGGCAGCGACCCTGGCTCGGTCACGATGTCGCTCGGCCAGGGTGACCTGACCGTGCTGGACCAGGCCAACACGTTCGCGGTCCTGGCGGCGGGCGGCGAGTACGCCACCCCGCACGTGATCGCCCAGCTCTCCGAGGCGGGCAGCATGATCCCGCTGAAGATCGTCCACCGCCAGGTGCTCACCCCGGCGCAGGCCGCCGACGTCGACTACGCGCTCTCGTTCGACAACGTCCCGGGCGGCACCGCCTACCCGGAGGCCGCCTGGGACCGGTCGATCATCGCCAAGACCGGGACCACCAACAACGCTCAGTCGGCGTTCTTCATCGGGTCGATCCCGCAGTACTCGCTGGCGGTCGGGATGTTCACCCAGAATCAGTCCGACCACACAACACAGACCCTGGACGTCCTGCCGACGCTGGCCAACCAGACCGCTGGCGGTTTCGGCGGCGACTGGCCGGCGACCATCTGGCACCAGTTCATGACGACCGAGTACGCGCAGCTGCCCGTGGCCCCGCTGCCGACCCCTGATTACACCGGTTTTAACCAGTGGGTCCAGGTGATACCGCAGCCGAAACCCAAGAAGACGCACCCGAACCCCGGGCAGTCGTGCGGGTTTGGCCACCATCACGGGCAGCCCTGCAACCCGAGCCCCAACCCGACGGCTTCGTGCTCGCCGCTACCTGGAGTTCCGTGCGCGAACCCGAGCCCGTCGCTGCCCCCTGGCCAGCCGCCCGTGCAGGGCCCGCGGGCGGCGACCATGTCGCTGCTGGCTCAGCCGGCTGAGGAGACGGTGGCGGAGGAGCCGGTCCCCACCGCGTTCCGGGGCGGCTGAGGTCCGAGACCGCCGACGGCCGCCTCAGCTGCCGGACGGCCGGGGTGCCGGGCGCCCACGCGCCGGACGAGCGCCCGGCGTTTTGCGCTGGACGGCCGGCGGCAGGGCCGCTGCTCGTCGCCGGGCTAGCCGGCCAGTTGGTCGCGGAGCCAGCGGATGTCGGGGCCGGGATCCGGAGTCTCGCAGACGAGCGGCGCGCCGGCGGCGCGCACCACGTCGACGATCAGCGCGGGGTCGATGGTGCCAGCGGTGAGGCCAGCGTGCCGGTCCCGGCCCGAGCCGAACTCATCGCGTGAGTTGTTGCAGTGCACCAGGTCGATCCGGCCGGTGATCGACTTGACCCGGTCGACCACCCCGGCCAGGTCCTCGCCGGCCGCGTAAGCGTGACAGGTATCCAGGCAGAACCCGACCTCGCCGCCACCCTCGGCCGCACCGGCGACCACTTCCCATAGCCGGGCGATCCCATCGAAGCTACGGGCCATCGCGCCGTCGCCGCCGGCGGTGTTCTCGATGAGCATCGGCACCGGCCGGTCGATCCGTTCCACCGCCTTGCGCCAGCTGTCGTAGCCCTGTTCCGGGTCGACTCCGGCCGTCACATGGCCGCCGTGCACGATCAGGCCCCGAGCGCCGATGGCCGCCGCGGCCTCGAGCTGCTGCGCGAGCAGCTTGCGGCTGGGGATCCTGATCCGGTTGTTGGGCGAGGCCACGTTGATCAGATAGGGCGCATGAATGAACGCATCGACGCCGGCCTCGGCGAACGCCGCGCGGACCTCCGCCGGCTCGCCGGGGAAGACCGGGCCCTTCCAGCCCTGCGGGTCGCCGAGAAAGAACTGCACCACGTCGGCATCGAGAGCCAGGGCCTGTTCGAGCGGGTCACCTTCGTGAAGATGGGCTCCGATTCGCACCATTCCATGAGCCTAACGGCAGGCCGGTGACCGACGCGCCTGACCAGCCCGGCCACCCGGCGAGTGCCATGCTATGCGGGTGACGCATCGGGCGGGGGGACGCGCGCACGGCACCAAGCCACGGCCCAGGCCGGGCGCGGTAACTAGATGGGCGGCGTGGTTATCGGCGGGCGTCGTCCTCGCCGGGCTGGTCGCAGCCGGAGTCTGGTGGCTCGGGCAAGCCGTGCGCGCCCCGTCGCCACCCGACCTGGCCGCCTTCAGTAACTCCACGGCGGTGCGGACGGAGGATCAGGCGGCCGCGCATTGGCTGCAGCAGGATGCCGCCCGGCTCACCAGCCGCGCACGGTGGGTACATCTGGTCGGCCACGCCCGGGTCGACGAATGTTCCGGGTCGGGCCGCGGCGGCGGACTGTTCGGCGGCGGCATCGGCGCCAGCGTGTCCTGCGAGCGAACGGACACCTGGTACCTGGCCGTCGCGGGTGGCGCGCCCGCCGACCAGAGCAAGCTGGAACGGATCCTGCACCAGGCTGACGGCTGGGGCCGGTTCGCCGCCGCCCCCGAGGGGACCGGTTCGCCGCCGGTCCTGCCGACCACGACGGCTCAGTGGGTCGGCCCCGCTGAGCCGCCACCGCCGCACGACAAGATCCAGCTCGAGCTGATCTGGGTCGCCAGGCGGCCGGAGCTGGCCAGCGCCGCCCTGGGTGCCGCGCAGGCCCAGGTGACAGCGGACCGCGTCAGGTACCTGGTGATCATCAAGCCAGACCTGGCCGGCGTGTCGCGGAAGTCATTCGCCGCCCACCGGCACGTGTTAGTCGTGTCGATGAGTGACTCGTACTTCTATAGCACCACGCTCGAGCCGCCCGGCGCCGCCCGGCCCGGGGGCGCACCTGGCCGCTCGGTTCAGCTCCTACCGGACTTGCAGCGGAAATCGGTGCCGAATGTCACCAATGTCGGCGTAGGCGCCGGTCGGGCTGGCTAGCCGAAGCCACCGTGCGCGATGCCTGGTTAGCTGAAACCGGGGTGTTAGCTGAACCGGCGGGTTAGCTGAAACCGCCGTGCGCGATGCCCAGGCCCATGCCGATGAACGCCGTGACCAGGCCGCCCACGATGAGAATCCGCTCTTCGCGGGTCTCGGACATCATCTGCGCGTACAGGCCCACCGCGAAGCCTGCCATGCCGATCACGGTCGCCGCGAAGTGCATCGTTACGATCAGCCCGGTTATGAAGGCCACCACGCCCGCGATGAAGGTGATGGCAGTCAGGCTGTTCAGGAGCGGGTGCCGCTTCCCGTCGCTATTCAGCGTGACGTGCGGCAGGTGCGAGTGGGACTGGGCTCTGATGGTCTCGGGCATCGCTTGGACCCCCCGGACGGGTGCCTTGTCTTTTTCTCGATGGCATTCTTCCCACCTCTGACCGCGGGGAATCCTGTTCTGTACCGGCTGAGAACGATCAGCGGGCGGTGCGGGATGAGGTCGCGATCCTCGTTACGGATCCTTGTGGATCAGGAGGGCGGCCGACCGGTGCATCAGGAGGGCGGCCGACCGGCGGCCACCGGCTGGTAAGCTGGCCCGGCCGTGACCGCCGCCATCGGTGGCGCGCGGCTCCTCCTGTCACGGAGAGACCGTGACCGCATCAGTCCGAAGGAGGCAGGTAAGCGTATGCGCCGCTACGAGATGATGATCATCCTCGATCCCTCGCTTGAGGAGCGCACCGTCCAGCCGTCGCTGGAGCAGTTCCTGAAGGTCGTCACGACCGCCGGCGGCAACGTCGACAAGGTGGACGTCTGGGGTCGGCGACGGCTCGCGTATGAGATCGACAAGAAGTCCGAGGGCATCTATACCGTCGTCGACCTGATGGCGGAGCCGGACACGGTCAAGGAACTGGACCGCCAGCTGAACCTCAACGAGGCAGTCCTGCGGACCAAGATTCTCCGACCGGATGTGCATTGAGCCCGGATCAGCACCGACCGGATCAGCATGGAGCGCAGCGCCGACGGCGCTGAGCCTGACCTGACAGCACCAGAAGGACCGGGAGTAACCCGATGGCAGCAGGCGATACCCAGATCACGATCATCGGCAATCTCGTCGGCGATCCAGAGCTCCGCTACACCCCGACCGGGCAGGCGGTGGCTACGTTCCGCGTTGCTTCGACGCCGAGGTTCATGGACCGGACCACCAACGAGTGGAAGGACGGCGACAGCCTCTTCCTGTCCTGCAACGTCTGGCGCCAGGCGGCCGAGAATGTGGCCGAGTCGCTGCAGCGCGGCATGCGGGTCATCGTCTCCGGACGGCTCAGGCAGCGGTCCTATGAGACCAAGGAAGGCGAGAAGCGCACCGTCTACGAGGTCGAGGTCGACGAGGTCGGCCCGTCGCTGCGCAACGCGTCGGCGAAGGTCACCAGGTCCAGCCGGTCGGGCGGCAGCGGGTTCGGCGGCCAGTCAGGCCCGTCAGGCCCGGGCGGCCAGGGTGGCCAGGGCGGGTATGGTGGAGGCGGCGGCGGCCGCCAGGCCGACGACCCCTGGGCATCAGATGCGTCCGGCGGAAATGATTTCTCCGACGAACCGCCCTTCTGAGTAACCGTCCGCCGCTGAGGCATTATCCCGCACCGCACTAGCTAGGCACCGTAACTAGCTGGCACCGTAACTAGCTAACCGAGCACGATCCCGTACGAAACCGACCATCCCCGCCGCAGGCGGGGCTCTGCTGAGGAGCACCACGATGGCCAAGCCGCCTATTCGGAAGCCCAAGAAGAAAGTCTGCCTGTTCTGCCAGGAGAAGATTGCCCGCGTGGATTACAAAGACACCGGGCTGCTGCGGAAGTTCATCTCCGACCGCGGCAAGATCCGGGCACGACGGGTCTCTGGTAACTGCACGCAGCACCAGCGCGACGTCGCCACGGCGATCAAGAATGCGCGCGAAATGGCGCTGCTGCCCTATACAAGCACCGCACGCTAAGGCCGAGGGAGGGTCACGGACCGATGAGCGGTTCACCGATGAAGCTCATCCTCACCCAGGAGGTCACCGGCCTGGGCGCCCCCGGCGAGGTTGTCGAGGTGGCGGGCGGCTACGGCCGCAACTACCTCGTGCCGCGGGGACTGGCGATGCGCTGGACGCGTGGCGCGGAGAAGCAGATCGACCTCATCAAGCGGGCCCGCTCGGCTCGTGAGATCAAGGGTGTCGATGACGCCAGGGCCGCCGCGGGCCAGCTCGCCGCGCTCACGGTGCGGTTGCAGACCAGGGCAGGCGCGGGCGGCAGGCTGTTCGGTTCGGTGTCGCCAGGCGACATCGCCGCAGCAGTCACGGCCGCGGGCGGACCGGCTCTGGACAAGCGCAAGATCGAGATCGCCAATCCGATCAAGACGGTCGGCGCGCACCAGGTCAAGGTCAGGTTGCACCCCGAGGTCAGCGCCACCCTCAACGTCGAGGTCGCCGGAGCCTGACCGGCCCAGGCCGGCCTGGGCTGAGTCAGCTCGGCTTGGGGCTGGCTCAGGCCGGCTCGGGCTGGCTCAAGACTGGCGGTGCTAGTCACCCAGTGCCAGTCACCGGGTGGTAGTCACCGGGTGGTAGTCATCCGGTGCGAGTTATTTTGGCGCGGCGTGGTAGCCGGCCAGTCGCCTGGCCAATTCCGGGTCAAGCTCGGCCACCATGGCCCAGACTCCCGCTAGGCGGTCCGCGACGTCGTCAGCCGCGCCTGGCCGCGGCTGATGTGCCTGCGACTGGGCCTGCGACTGGGCCTGCGACTGGGCCTGCGACTGGGCCGCCAGCTCATCGATGGCCTGACCGAGCCGGGCAAGCCGGTCGCCTGTCGTCGAACACATACTCGAACCTTAGGCGAAGCTGGGTCCGGCTGCCCGTGAAACGGGCTCATCCGGCCGGGCGGATTGGCCACGCTCTCGCTGCCGCGGCGGGAGTGCCGGAAAGCCAGCAGGTTGACGTTGGACGTCAAATTCCCAATGTGGATAACTTGCCGCCATTGTGGACTGGCATTGCTGCGGAATTCTTTTTCTCGCGCACAGGCCGTGGATTGAATAGCCGCAGGCAGAGCGGGATTGGCCGGCCTTGAAGCGACCAGTTTCCACACGCCGGTCCCCAGGCCGCGCACAGCCAGGGCGGCGTGTCTGCACAGGCTATCCACAGGCCTGTGCACAGCACGGCTGGACGCCGCGAGGCGCTGCCGCGAGACTGTCGGAGCCGTTCGGTAGAACGGATGTGATCCCCGCGCGGGAAGCCGCGGGGATCGCATACCGGCAGAGGGGGTCGGCATCGGGTGAGCGTCACAGAGATAGCACCGCGTGGCGAGGAATTCGAGCGCACGCCGCCGCATGATCTCGCCGCCGAGCAGTGCGTGCTCGGCGGGATGCTGCTGTCCAAGGACGCCATCTCCGATGTGCTGGAGGTGATCCGGCCCAACGACCACTACCGGCCCGCTCACCAGCTGGTGCATGAGGTCATTCTGGACCTGTACGGCCGCGGCGAGCCCGCCGACGCGGTGACCGTGGCTGCCGAGCTGACCAAGAGCGGGGATATCGCCCGGGTGGGCGGTGCCCCCTACCTGCACACGCTGATCGCCTCCGTGCCGACGGCGGCCAACGCCGGCTACTACGCCCGCATCGTTCGCGAGCGAGCCATCCTGCGCCGCCTGGTCGAGGTCGGTACCAGGATCGTCCAGCTCGGTTACGCGGGCGACGGCGATGCCGACGATCTGGTGGACCGGGCCGAGGCGGAGATCTACGGCGTCACCGAGCACCGGGTCAGCGATGACTACCTGCCGCTGTCGGAGATCATGCCGGGGGCCCTGGACGAGATCGAGGCCATCGGCAGCCGCGGCGGCGCGCTGACGGGCGTGCCGACCGGGTTCGCCGACCTCGATGCCCTCACCAACGGCCTGCACCCGGGCCAGATGATCGTCATCGCAGCCCGCCCGGCGCTGGGCAAGGCGCTGGCCCTGGACACGCCGCTACCGACGCCGACGGGCTGGACGACGATGGGCGAGGTCCAGGTGGGCGACCACCTCATCGGGGCCGACGGCTGGCCGGTCCGGGTACTCGCCGCAACTGACGTCATGCGCGGGCGTCCCTGCTTCGAGGTGGAGTTCAGCGACGGCACAGTGATCACCGCCGACGCTGACCATCAGTGGCGCACGACCACCCGCGCGGCGCAGGGCCGGCCGCCGGAGGCCAGACCCGCCGGGTGCCAGGATGTCGTAACCACCGCGCAGCTCGCCGCGACCGTGCGCTGCTCGTCAGCTGACCGGTGCCTCAACCACGCCGTTGCAGTAGCGCAACCGGCCGCCCTGCCGGCCTGGGAGCTGCCGTTCCCGCCGTATACGCTGGGCGCCTGGCTCGGCGCGGGGGCCACCGGCCCCGCGGATCTCGCAGCTGCCGACCCGGAGATCATCGCCGAGATCGAGGCGGAAGGAGCACCGCACGGTAGCGTCCCTGCCTTGCTCCGGAGCATGGGCGTGCCCAGCGACGAGCACATCCCGGCTGAGTACCTCCGTGCGTCGGAAGACCAACGGCGGGCGTTGCTGGCCGGGCTGCTCGACACCGGCGGATCCGCGACGGAAGGTGGCACCGTCCAATTCAGCGTGACCAGCCGCCGGCTGGCTGCTGACGCCATGGAGCTAGTCCTGAGCCTCGGCTACCGCGCCAGCATGACAACAAAGCGGGCGCGCGGCCGGGCTGCGGAAAGCCCGGCCACCACCACAGTGACCTTCACGCCGAACGACAAGGTGTTCCGGCTGACGCGCAAGCTCGCGCGCCAGACCGTCAGGGACGACGCCGTCGCGCGCACGCGGTTCATCACCGATGTGCGCCCGGTTCCCAGCGTCCCGGTCCGTTGCGTACAGGTAGACAATGCCGACCACATGTACCTGGCCAGCAGCAGCTGGATACCCACGCATAACTCCACGCTCGCGCTTGACCTGGCCCGGGCCTGCTCGATCAAGCACGGCCTGACCGCGGCGATCTTCAGCCTGGAGATGAGCCGCAACGAGATCACCATGCGGCTGCTGTCGGCGGAGGCCAGGGTCCCGCTGCACTCCATGCGGACCGGGCAGCTCGGCGACGAGGACTGGACCAGGCTGGCCCGCCGGATGAGCGAGGTCGTCGACGCGCCGCTGTTCATCGACGACTCGCCGAACATGTCGATGATGGAGATCAGGGCCAAGTGCCGCCGGATGAAGCAGCGGAACGACTTGAAGCTGGTGATCATCGACTATCTGCAGCTGATGAGCTCGCCGAAGCGGGTGGAGAACAGGCAGCAGGAAGTCTCCGACATGTCCAGGTCGCTGAAGCTGCTGGCCAAGGAACTCGAGGTGCCCGTCATCGCGGTCGCCCAGCTGAACCGCGGCCCTGAGCAGCGCACCGACAAGCGCCCGCTTTTGGCTGATTTGCGTGAATCGGGATCGATAGAGCAGGATAGTGACGTTGTGATACTTTTGCACCGCGAGGACGCCTACGAGCGGGAGTCACCGCGAGCAGGCGAGGCGGACTTCATCGTGGCCAAGCACCGCAACGGCCCGACCGCGACGGTCACCGTCGCGTTCCAGGGCCACTACAGCCGCTTCGTCGACATGGCGCCCCTGTAGTTCCTGCCGTCCAGGTCGCGGACGCTGCCGCCCGCGCATCCCGCCGGGCCCGCTGCTACGTCGCGGTAGGTGAGCGAGGGGTTTCCTCGCGCAGGCCCGAAACGGCTCGGGCCAGGCGCGTGATGCCGTCTGCGATGGCCCGCTCGTTGAGGTTCGAGTAGCCGAAGATAAGGCCGCCGCGCGGCGCCGGTGACAGCCGGTACGGCGACACGCCGGCGACAGCGACTCCGTCACGGGCCGCCGCCGCGATCACCGCCGCCTCCTCGAGATCCTGGGGCAGCCACGCGACCAGATGCAGGCCAGCGGCGATCCCGGCCGGCTCCAGCTCGGGCAGGTGCCGGGCCAGCGCGGTCAGCAGCGCGTCGCGGCGGGAACGATACATGGGGCGCATGCGCCGTAGATGGCGGTCGAACTCCCCTCGGGAGAGGAAATCAGCGAAGGTCAGCTGGTCCAGGATGGGGGAGCCGCGATCGGCCAGCAGCTTGGCCGCGGCGAACGGCTCGAGGAGTTCCCGCGGCAGGATGAGCCAGCCCAGCCGGAACCCGGGCGCCAGGGTCTTGCTCGCGGTCCCCGCGTAGGCGACGTGGCCGGGATCCAGGCCGTGCATGGCGCCGATCGGAGCGCGGTCGTAGCGGTATTCGGCGTCGTAGTCGTCCTCGAGGACCAGCGCTCCGGTCCGCTGCGCCCACTCCAGCACCGCGGCGCGCGCCCGGGGCGAGAGCACGCCCCCGGTCGGCCACTGGTGCGATGGCGTGAGGATGAGGACGTCGGCGTCGAGTTCTGCTACGGCGTCCACGCGCACCCCGTCGCCGCCCACCGGCACGCCCACCACCTTCAGGCCCAGTGCCTGCCCGACGAGACGGGCATCATCAGCGGCCGACGGATCCTCGACGGCCACCGTCCTGGCGCCGCGCGCGGCCAGCACTCCCAGCAGCAGCGATACCGCCTGCGCGTAGCCGTTGGTGATGACGATCGTCTCAGGATCGGCGTTCGTCCCCCGCACCCGGTTGAGGTAGGCGGCGAGCGCCGACCGAAGCTCCACCGCCCCCCGGCCGTCGAGGTAGCCGAGACGCTCGTCGGCGGCCTCGATGAGCACGCGGCGCACGGAGCGCAGCCAGGCGGCCCGCGGGAAGGCCGCGAGGTTGCCGCGGCCGTAGCCGAAGTCGATCATGGGACGAGGCGAGCGTGACGGAGCCGGCCGCCCAGGCCCCGGTACGGCGGCTGGCGGTGCGGCTGGCGGTGCGCCGGCCAGTGCGGGCGCCACCTGCGTGTAGCCGCCGCTGCGGCTGGTCAGGTACCCCTCGGCCAGGAGCTGCGCATAGGCCTCGACGACCACCCCGCGCGTGATGCCCAACTCAGCCGCCAAGGCCCGGGTCGGGGGTAGCGCGACGCCGGCCGGCAGCGCTCCCGAGCGGATCCGCTGGCGGATCGACGCCTCGATCTGGCGGTGCAGCGCGTCCCCGCCGTTGCGGTCCAGGTCGATCGCCAGCTCCGAGACCGGCGACAAATTGGTTCTCAAACTCGACACAGAACTGGACCTTATCAAGGGGACCGATTCCTAGCAGCCTGGGTGCCATGACCACTACCGCACAGCTCCCCGCCACCGTTCGCCGTTCGCACTTCGACGGTCAGGTCCTCACCCCCGGCACCCCCGGGTACGACTCGGCCCGGTCGGTCTGGAATGGGATGATCGACCACCGCCCGAGACTGATCGTCCGGTGCGCCTCGGTCCACGACGTCGTCACCGCGGTGCGCACCGCCCGTGAGTGCGACCTGGAGATCGGCGTCCGGTGCGGCGGGCACAACATCGCCGGCCTCGCTGTCCCGCACGGCGGGCTCATGATCGACCTCACCACGCTGGGCCGGGTCACGGTCGATCCGGTCACCCGGCGCGCCCGGGTCCAGGGCGGCGCGATGCTCGGCGCCCTGGACCGTGCCACGCAGCCCTTCGGCCTCGCCACCACGGCCGGCAACGTCTCGCACACCGGCGTCGGCGGGTTGACACTGGGCGGCGGCATGGGCTGGCTGGCCCGCCAGCACGGTCTGGCCTGTGACAACGTCGTGTCCTGCACGGTCGTCACCGCGGACGGCGACGTCCTGCGGGCGTCCGCCGATGAGCACCCCGACCTGTTCTGGGGCCTGCGCGGCGGTGGCGGCAACTTCGGAATCGTCATCGAGTTCGAGTTCGAGTTGCATCAGGTCGGTACGCGGGCCCTGGTCGCGGAGTTGGCCTTCCCGCTCGACCGCGCCGCCGCAGCGCTGCGCGGCTGGCGCGACCTGGCTGAGGAGGCCGCCCGCCAGGCCACCCTGACCGCCGAGATCGCTGGCGACACCGTCACCCTCGGATACGTGTGGGTGGGCGACCCGGAGGCCGGTCGCGCGATGCTTCCGGCGCTGCGCTCCGCCGGCGTGCCCACCGGCGAGGTGGTGCGCGAGCTCTCCTATACCGAACTCCAGACCCGTGAGGACAGCATCGAGGGCCACGCGTACCGGCGCTACTGGAAGGGCCACTATCTCCCCGAACTGTCCGACGGCGCGATCGGGGCGGTCGTTGACCGCGACCCGGCGGACGCCACCCTGCCGGGCGTCAGCCTCCAGGCTTACGGCGGCGCGATCGCCGACGTCGCCGATGACGCGACGGCGTTCAGCCATCGCGGCACGCGCTTTGAGTACGTCGCCGCCGTGACATGGAACGATCCGGATGAGGACAGCCTGCGGATGGGAGCAGCGCGGCAGGCGGCCGCCAGGCTCGACCCGTTCGCCATGGGCGCCTATGTCAACGCTCTCAGCGACGAGGGCGCGCTCGGCGTCCGCCGTGCCTACTCCGCAGCCAAGCGCGCGCGCCTGACCGCGATCAAGGACGCCTACGACCCGCGCAACGTCTTTCACCTCAACCACAACATCGCCCCCACCGGGCAGTGAGCGAGGGCTAGCTATGGATCTATCCCAGTCAAGGTGCTTCCGGCGGTTATGCCTGGACGGCGGCCGTTGATTGCGGCAGCCCCTGGTGGTTGAGGTAGCAGACGATGCGCAGGCCGGCATCGTCGCGACGCAGCAGGAACGAGGAGCAAAGCAGCACGGCATCCCCGCCCGCTGTGCTCGGCGCCGTCCACTCGGTGCGGGCCAGCACGTAGTGCTCGTCGAGGTCCTGGTGCGTCAGCGAGCTGAGCACGGCTGGCCCGAGCCCGGCTGCCTCGGCCATCTGCCGACGCTTGGGAAGCGCGTGCAGGAAGAGCGGCCGCGGCACGGCCCGCGCGCCGGTTGCGTCTGCGGCGAGGAACACCTCCTCGAAGCAGGCCGCCAGGGCATCGGTGTCGAGTGTGTCGCTGGCCCGTGAGAACGTCTCGAAGAAGTCGCTGAGCTGGCTGTCGGGCTGGGCAGTGCGGGCGTCGGGCACGTGTTTCTTCCTCCCTGGACGGACGGGTGCTCCTGCGGTTGCGGCGGCGGCGAACTGCGGGGAATCAGAGCAGGTCAGCAAGGCGATCGAGCAGCGGCGCGGCGGCCGCCAGGCTCTCGAGCTCGGTGGCGGAGAAGTTCGCCGTCACCACGTCAGTGAGACGGTCGCCGACGAGCCGTTCCCGCGCCGCGAGCAGGAGCCGCCCGGCGTCGTTGATCTCGACGCGAGACCGGCGGCGGTCGCCGGCATCGGTGGTGAGATCGACCAGGCCTCGCCGTCGCAGGCCGGCCAGGGCCGCGCTGACCGCCTGCGCGGTGACGCGTTCGCTGGTGGCCAGCGCACTGGCCGAGGACGGGCCGGTGCGCTCGACACGGAGCAGGACCGCCAGCTCGAGAAAGGACGGTTCGTCGTCCGCCTGGGCCTGGCCATAGATGCGCCTGAGCTGACGGCTCAGCCTGCCCACGGCGATCCGCAGGTCGCGCGCGATATACAGCGGCTCGCTTGGCATGATGGTCAATGTAGATTACTTAACCTAGGTTGAGCAAACTGGCTCCGCCCGGCCGGAGGGCAAGCGCAGCTGCCCGGGCATCGGTCCTGGCCCGCTGACCTACATTTATCCCCGCAGGCCAGAGGCGGGTAGCAGCTCAGCGAGCAGGGCGCGGACGCGGGCGTCGATCTGGTCCCGTATCGGGCGTACCTGATCAGCGGTTTTACCGGCCGGGTCGGGCAGGTCCCAGTCGAGGTAACGCTTGCCCGGATAGACGGGGCAGGCGTCACCGCAGCCCATCGTGATGACCACATCGGCGGCTCGGACCGCCTCGCCGGTCAGCTGCTTGGGGGATGCAGCGGCCAGGTCAATGCCGACCTCGGCCATGACCGCGGTCACCGCCGGATTGACCTGCGAAGCCGGCGCCGATCCCGCGGAGCGGACGCTGACCCGGCCAGCGGCATACCGGTCGAGCAGCGCGGCGGCCATCTGCGAGCGCCCTGCGTTGTGGACGCAGACGAACAGCACTTCCGGCATATCGGACACCCGTGGCTCCTCAGCTAGATCTGACGGTGGTGCCAGCCTCGGGAACCCGGACCTGGCGCTGGACATGCTGAGCCACAACGGGCGCACCCCGCTCGGCGTCCGTCCGGGCCGGATACAGGACACGCACTGCGACGATGCCGAGCCCGCCGCCGACGAGCTGGGCGCCGACAAAGCCGGGCACCGAGCTAGGGGCTATGCCGGCGAAGGTGTTGCTGAAGACGCGGCCCACGGTGACGGCCGGGTTGGCGAAGCTGGTGGACGAGGTGAACCAGTAGGCGGCGCCGATCCACGCGCCGACGGCAGCCGGTACCAGGCGGCCCCGGCCAGACCTGGTCAGGGCGAAGATGACCACGACCAGGCCGGCGGTGGCTACCACCTCGCCGAGCCATAGCTGAGCGCCGGACCGGTGCTTACTGGAGATGCTCACCGCGGGCAGCGCGAACATCAGGTTGGCCAGCGCCGCGCCACCGACCGCCCCCGCCACCTGGGCGGGCAGGTAAACGGCTAGCTGCCGGGGGCGCAGGCCGCCCTGGCCGCTGCCGAGCGCCCAGTCGGCGGCTGAGATCACCGGGTTGAGATGCGCACCGGACACCGGCGCGAGCATCAGGATGATCACTGTCAGGCCCAGCGCGGTAACGAGGGAATTCTCCAGCAGCTCCAGCCCGGGCTGGCCAGGGGACAGCCGGCTGGCCATGATCCCTGAGCCGACGACCACCGCCACCAGCAGCCCGGTGCCGAGCAGTTCGGCGAAGGCGCGACGGAGCAGCGCCGACGCGCCGGGCCGGGTCATCATCGAGCGCCTGCGGAAGGCGTGCCGCCTGCGGAAAGCTGGGCGGTTCCGGACCTGCTGGTGGCCGCGGATGTGCCGGTGGCTCCGGAAGGCCTGATGGTTTCGGAACCGGACACGGCGAGCAACCCGGCAATCTGGTCCAGGACGGCCGGGAGAATCCGGTAGTAGACCCAGGTGCCGCGCCGCTCCGCGTCGATCAGCCCGGTTTCCCTGAGCACCCTGAGGTGGTGGCTGATGGTGGGCTGGGTCAGCTCGAAGGCCGCAGCCAGGTCACAGACGCAGACTTCGCCGCCTGCATGCGCTCCGATCAGCGAGACGAGCCGCAGTCGCACCGGGTCGGCGAGGGCCTTGAAGACCCGCGCCAGCTCCTCCGCAGCCGACTCGCTGATTGGCTCCCGGACGAGCGATGTCGCGCACTCCAGTGCCACACAGCAATCGGCGGCCCTGACCGCCTGTATTGACATTCGTCTATGTTGACAGGTATCGATACAGGGCGCAAGGTGGTGGCTGGGTTCCGAGCTATATAGCCGACGGGCGGTTCACGATGAGCGATGCAGTGCAGTCGGGACAGGAAGCAGCGGGTGCGCTGCGCGAGCAGGTGCGGGCCCGTTATGCCCGGGCGGCCCAGACCGTGACAACCGGATCTGCCGGAGCCTGCTGCGGCAGTGAGAACGCCTGCGGCAGCGCTGACGATGGGGTGTTCGGCGGCGGCTTGTACTCGGCCGGGGACCAGAGCGAGTTGCCTGCGCAGGCCGTGGCGGCCAGCCTGGGCTGCGGCAACCCGGTCGCGGTGGCGGACCTCCGCGACGGCGAGGCCGTCCTCGACCTCGGCTCGGGCGGCGGAATCGACGTGCTGCTGTCCGCCCGCAGGGTCGGGCCGTCCGGCCAGGTATACGGGCTCGACATGACGGCCGAGATGCTGGCCCTGGCCAGGGCGAACGCGGAGCGCGCGGGAGCGCGTAACGTCGAGTTCCTGACCGGGCACATTGAGGCCATCCCGCTGCCGGCGGCCTCGGTGGACGTGGTGATCTCCAACTGCGTGATCAACCTGTCCGGCGACAAGCCCGCGGTGTTCGCGGAGATCTTCCGGGTGCTCCGCCCGGGCGGGCGGCTGGGCGTCACAGATGTGGTCGCCGAAGACCGCCTTTCAGCCGCCGACCGGGCCCTGCGCGGCGATCATGTGGGCTGCATCGCCGGAGCGCTGTCGGTCAGCGAATACGTGGACGGGCTGACCGCCGCCGGGTTCAGCGAGATCATGGTCATGCCTACTCATTCGGTGGCCGACGGCATGAACTCGGCCATCATCAAGGCTGTCCGCCCGGCCGGCGGAGCATAGCCACGTTGACCATTTCGTGCCTTCGAGAGTCCCGGTTTCGACTGCGAAGAGTCCGCGAAGGTGAAAGGCATTCTTAATACCGCGGGGTTCACGGCCAGGTAGGCAGTAGGTGGCGAAATTGATCCTTACCTTCTGCCCCCTCAGGCTACTGATCAGCGTGCTGACGAGAGGCAATCGCTCCGAGAACTTTCAGCCAGTAGCCGCCCCACAGCGTCTGCTGCTGAACAGCGTTCTTCGTCAGTCGCAGATAGGCCTCCTCGCTCATTCCACCGAGCCGCGGTACCAGCTCACTGGCGTCGTAGCGCTTGACCAGTTCGCGGGTCGACCGCCGCTGGTACTTGGCCGGGACGGTATGCACGACCAGGAACCACCATCGATCATCTGCGTGGACCTCGAAGCCGGTCCGATGGGTCTCGAAGGACCTCCTTCGTGCCGGTCGGGCCTGAACGGTCTCAGCAGGCACAGCAAACAATCGGTTACCCTTGGCGTCCCACAGCGAGAGGGTGCCAGCCTGGAGATCGAGGACGCCTAGATGGCTGATCGGCGACCTTCGCCCGCTCATAATGTGCACGACCGACGTCAATCGGCCCGTCTTGAAAGCCGCTGCCGAGGACGCTGAGTCAGGTCCTGGTGGGTCCGGGAAAGGGATCTCAGCCATAGCGGAAAGTATCGCACGGCCACGGTGACTGGAGGCTATTCGCAGGACCGCAGTCTCGGTGCACTCGCAGGCGATAGCGACCATGCCGCAGCGTAATCAGTCAGCCCATTTACGTGTGGTGATGGGCGGCGCGGTTCCGGCCCGGCACCGTGGCATCGCTGGGTCATGCCATCAGGCCGACCCGCGCTTCACCCCAGGAGGGCGAGGCCGCGGAGGCCGACTGGGGTATCGGCTGAGGCAGGCCCGCCTGGCGCGGGCCGCGGAGGCAGCACCCGCGGGGGCGACGGGGAGACGGCCTGGCGCCGGACGAGCCGCACGCGGGCTTCCCGTTGATCGGTCTGGAGACCTGTCATGGATCCACCTGGTAAGCACAGCGGGCCGGACGGTGGCGGCGAGGCGGCTCGCGTGGCCCCGGCCCCCGACCCGCTCCACGCCCCCGACCCGCTGCAAAGCGAGCTCGCCCCGGCCGCGGACCGCATCGTCGTCGCGGAGTGGTCGCGGCGCATCCCGCCGGTCATGGCGCGGGTGCCGCACGTGCGCATCGGCAAACGCTGGTTCAGCACCTGGTGGCTGCTGCCGATCGGCGCCGCAGGACTGATCATCGGGATTGCGGTGTGCCAGCAGTTGCGCACCTATCCAGCGGTGCAGGACTTCATCAGGACCTACCCCGGGACGGGCAGCTTCCAGCCGCCGGTCACCACCGGGTTCCCGTTGTGGCTGCGCATCGCGCACTTCCTGAATCTGCTGTTCATGGTCTTCATCATCCGAGCCGGGATACAGATCCTGGCCGACCACCCGCGCCTGGAAACAGACGCCGGATGCGAACCCGGCCGGGAGTGGCTGCGGCTGCGCGGCCCGGTGCCACCTGACCGGATGAGCCAGGAAGCGCCGGAGCGTGCCTGGTCGGCCAAGGACGATGCGGTCAGCTTGCCGGGATGGCTCGGCATACCTGGGATCCGGCACTCGATCGGCCTGGCCCGCTGGTGGCACTTCAGCTGTGACTTGCTGTGGGTCATCACCGGCGCCGCGTTCTACGTGCTGCTGTTCACTACCGGGCAGTGGCGCCGCCTGATCCCGGTGAACTGGAACGTCATCCCCAATGCGGCGTCGACCGCAATACAGTACGGGTCACTGCGCTTCCCCGCGAACCATGGCTGGACCCAGTTCAACGGCCTGCAGATCCTGTCCTACTTCCTCATCGTCTTCGTCGCCGCGCCGCTGGCGGTGATCACCGGCCTGCTGCAGGCCCCAGCCATCGCCGGCAAGTTTGGGCTGGGCTGGGGCTGGCTAACCGCCAGGTGGCCCGCAGTGCCCACTTCGCAGTGCTCACCTTTTTCGTGGGCTTCATCTTCATCCACACCACCATGGTCTGGAGCACCGGGCTGCTGCTGAACCTCAACCACATCACCACCGGTATGAACGTCACGTCCTGGACGGGATGGTGGATTTACTTCACCTGGATGGCTGTCGTGGTGGCCGCGTGGTGGGCCGCCACCCCGATAACGCTGCGCTATTCGCGGGCCGTGCAGAAGACCGGCAGGTTCCTGGTCGGCTGGTTCAAAGGGCTGCTGGAATGGTCCGACCCGCGCGCGATCTACCCCGAACGGGCGATCTCGCCGTTCTTCTGGCCCAACGGCACGCTGCCCACCAGCCGGGAGTACGCCACCTTGCGGGAGCACGGCTTCCGCGACTACACGCTGCGCATCGACGGACTGGTAGAAAACCCGGTCACGCTGTCCTACGACCAGCTGACGGCGATGCCCAAACAAGAGCAGATCACCCAGCACTACCGCATCCAGGGCTGGTCAGGCGTGGCCAAGTGGGGCGGGGTGCCCATGCGTGACATCGTCGCGCTGGTGCGGCCATTGCCGCAGGCGCGCTGGGTCATCTTCTACTCACTCGCGCCCGGTCCCGACGGCTATGACACCCAACGGGACGAGGGCGGGCGCTACTACGACGCGCACAACATCGACCACATGCAGCACCACCTGACCATCCTCGCCTACGAGATGAACGGCGAGCAGCTCAACGTGCTGCACGGCGCGCCGCTGCGGCTACGGAACGAACTCGAGCTGGGCTTCAAGCAAGTGAAGTGGATTGCGGCCATCGAGTTCGCGGCGAGCTTCACGCATCTGGGCAACGGGCAGGGCGGCTTCAACGAGGACCACGAGTTCTATGGCTACCGCATGCCGATCTGATGGCACGCAGCCAGGCTTGTCGTCCGCGAGGCTGTCCCGGCGGCGGGCTGAACCCGCGACTGTGCGCAGACGATGAGCCAGGAGGACGCAGCCGGGCCCGGGAATCCCGCCGCCTTCCCGTGCGTCAGATGCGATCTCCTGGGCTGAGGCGCGCGTGCGCGTCGTGGGCTCGGGCGATGCCGCGTGCCTCGGTGTACTCGCGCACCATGTCATAGGTTTTCCAGCCGGTGATGTGCATGAGATCGTCGGTGGAGCCGCCAGAAGCCAGCCACTGGTCAGCGAACGACCGGCGGAAGCGGTGCGGATGGACGTTCTGAATGCCGGCTTGCTCACCGCGTCGCCCGACCATGTCGCGAATCCCGGAGTCGGTCATGTGCGCCGTGTTGTGCCCTTGGACGCCGAGCCATAGCCAGGGGGACGACGCTTGGCCGTGGCGAGCGCGGCGGCGGATGTAGCGATCGATCGCTGCGGCTGTCTTCTTGCCGATCGGCACCCAGGTCTCGTCGCCTCCCTTGAGGCGGATTCGCAACCTTCGCTGCGTTAGGAACACGTCATTACGGGTCTCGTCGTCCTGGTCGTAGCGCAGGTTCGCGAGGCTGGAGACTCGGAGCCCAGTGTCGATGAGCACACGCAGGACGGCAGTATCGCGACGATCCGCGAATGAGGAGCCTTGGCAGGTCTTGAGCAGCCGCGCCAGCTGGTCGTCATCAAAGAACGGCTTGGCCTTCTTGGTGACCCGCGGTCCTTCGACATGGCTCATGGGATTGGGGTTCGAGCGCTCCTCCTCGTGCGCTAGCCAGCCGAAGAACACCCGGAGGTTGCGGAAGTGCACTGCAGCCGACACGGCCGACGTGCGTTGTTCTTCAGCAAGCAGGAACGCCCGAAGGTGCCCGGCTTCGATACCTTCTGCATCAGACGGGAAGCCCTGGGCGGACAGGAACGCAGCCAGAGCCTTGACCGAGTCGAGGTAGGAGCGGATCGTTCGAGGGCTCTTACCTGCGGCCTCGAGCGCGAGCTGCCACGAGGTCACGAACGCAGTGATGGGCGGGCTGGCGGATGCGCGGGTGCCCTCGCGGTGCCCCCGGTTGCGTCGCCCTTCTCCCATGCTGGTGACGGACATGCTGGCGCCTTCCCGCCGACCGATGCGACCCGCGTCCGTCGTGCCCTACCCTTAAGTCGTGCGGTCGGGCATCTCTGGACGACAAATCAGATGCTCTATCACCGCTGTGCTTATGTGGTATGGTAACACTTGCCTGCAAAACCGCAGGTAGACAAACTCAAGACCGGCGCTCGTAGCTCAACGGATAGAGCATCTGACTACGGATCAGAAGGTTGGGGGTTCGAGTCCCTCCGAGCGCGCCAGATATCTGCAGGTCAGGGTCGTTTTTCGAATGTGGGAGGCGGCCCTTTTGGCTGCCGCGGATGTGAGCCTCTCACAACGTTGCTGTCTGGCCTTTGCTATCAGGCCCTTTCCATGTGTCTGAGGCAGTGACGTCTTCACAGTGCGGTGGGCCAGCACACTGAGCTGCGCGTGCTGAAGCCAGCTACAGGCCGGTTTCAGCGTGGAGTCGCCCGGATTTCACGGCCTTGACCAGGGCCCGGTAGTCGCGCTCGTTCTGGTCGGCGTAGGCGGCGGAGAAGTCGGCGATCGCATTGTCGAAGACGTCGGCGGGGCCCAGGTAGGAGGCGATCGCGATCCGATCGCCCCAACGGGCGTGCGCGCGGGCAAGCGTGGTCCCGCACATCCGGGCGTACAGAGTTGCCCCCGCCACGCGGAGGGTGTCCACCTCGGCGGAGCCCTTCCAGTCGTGGAACTGGCGGATGTAATAGTCGCGGGCCTGCCCGTCGATGTCGGTGACGCGCTGCCAGCCCAGGAAGATGTCGCTGGCTGCCTGCATCACGCGCTGGCCCGCCACGACACGCTGGCCGTGATGACGGTGCTGGCTCTTGCCCGCGAAGCGCTCCAGGACCGAGGCTTGGGCCTCCTTGGCCTGCAAGAACAACGGGTCGTCCTGGTTGCGGCCGACCAGCAGAAAGATCCAGCACCGAGTCCCGACGCTGCCTACGCCGACCACCTTGCGCGCCATGTGCACGTAGTGGAACTCCTCGATCGGGTGGTGCTCCTGCGCGAGGGTGCGCCGGTAGGACTGGATCAGCTTACGGACCGAGTCCTCGGCCCCCTCGCGCGCTGCCCGTGACAGGATCAGATCCTCGATTGGCATGATCAGCGGCGGGTCACTGACGATCCGCAGCTCCCCGCCGACCTGACCGGTCCGCTTGGCGAACACCCGGACGCTGTCACGGGTCCGCGCCTTGGCAATGTCCTGCGCCGCCTCCTTCGCCTCCTTCTTCCCCAGGCGCTTGTCGCGTACCTCGGCGTCGACCCAATGGGCGATCTGCTCGGCGCTCAGATGCGCATACCAGGCATCCAGGGTGCGCATGCCCGCTGCCTCGCACATCCATTCCCGGTATTCGCGGACCCCGGCCAGCACGACCGCGCGCCGATCGGCTGAGCTGAACCCAAGGTCACGGCCTGCGATCTCGAAGCTCGCGGCCAGCCGTTTGACATCCCACTCCCACGGGCCGGGGAGCGTCTCGTCGAAGTCGTTGATATCGAAGATCAGCTGCCGTTCAGGCGATCCGAACACCCCGAAGTTCGACAGGTGCGCATCACCGCACAACTGCACGGTAACGCCCGACCGCGGGGTGGCGGCCAGGTCGGACGCCATGATCAGCGCCGCGCCCCGGTAGAAAGTGCCCGGCGAGACCAGCATCCGCCCGTAGCGGATCGGGACCAGCTCGGGAACCCGGCTCTCGGCCTGCTCCAGCAACAGCGCGACCGGGTCCGGCCGGTCCACAGCAGGCTCCCATCGCCCGTGGCTGGACCTTGGCGCCCCGGCCCGCGCCGCCTTCCCCCTGGCCACCCGGTCTTCCAGCGTCAGGCCCGCGCGTTTCCATGCCGGAGACGGCAGCTGACCAGCCGCGGCGGCCGCGGTCGCACCCCTGGACCGCCCGCTGGCCGGAGGAATACTGGCGCCCCTGGCAATCCTCATAGCCTTGCCCCTAGCGAGACGTGTTTCTCACTTGCGAGAACAAGCGTATAGAGGCAACTGCCCGGTCATCTCGGCTTGGACTGGGTTCTCACGACCGTGTCACAGACTGAGGCGTCCGCGCCGGACTCAGGCACCCACGCTGGACGCCTGGTGGACCCTGACCTGCACAGACGGACGGGATCGCACAGGCTGGACACGCTGCTCCGATCTACGGATCAGAAGGTTGGGGGTTCGAGTCCCTCCGAGCGCGCTAGCTCAGCAGCCCCGCACCACTGGCTGAGGGGCTTTTCTTACGGGTCCGGGCCGCCAGCACCGCCAGCACCGCCAGCGCCTAGAGCGCGAGCATCGCCGCCGCGACCTCATCGGCGGCCGCATCCGGGATCGCCGTCGCGGTGCGTTCGAGCACGAGCAGCCGCGCACCGGGAATCTCGCGCGTGAGCGCTTCGCCGTTGCCGACAGGAAAGAACGGGTCGCGGCGACCGTGCACCACCAGCGCCGGGATCGCCAGCTCGGACAGGCGCTCGCGCCAGCGCGGCGTGCAGTCGAGCTTGGCGAACACCATGCCCAGCTGGTTGGCCATCTGCACCGCGGGCTCCGTACCCGGCGTGCGGTCCCATTTGCGCTCGGCGGTCGCGCGCGCGGCGGCGGGGTCGTCGCCGAGGATCTCCGCGCCTCGGGCGGCAAACTCCGCCACCGCGGCACGGTCGGACCAGTCGGGCATCGAGCGCGAGAACAGGCGGTCCATCGTCGCCGTGTCATGGTCAGGCAGGTCATCATCGACCGGGCCCGGAGCCACAGGCCGCGTTCCCACGAGGGTGACCGCCGAGAACGCGTCCGGGTGGTCGAGCGCGGCGATCTGGGCGACCATCCCGCCGACGCCAATGCCCGCCAGGTGCGCCGGCCGGCCGTCGAGGTTCCGGGCGAGCGCCGCGGCGTCGGCTGCAAGATCGCGCAGCGTGTACGCCGGAGCCTGGGGATCGACGGTGGTCGACGCTCCGGAATCGCGCAGGTCGTACCGCACGACGTGGCGCCCACCGCGCGCGAGCGCCGCGCAGAGCGTGTCGGGCCAAGACAGCATGGTCGTGCCGCCCGTGAGCAGAACGAGCGGCGCCGCCGCGTCGCCGAAGTGCTCGACCCCGAGCATGACGCCGTCCGCCTCGACCGTCGTCATTACGCCTCCCCCGTCCCGGCGACGCCGCCGGACGTCCGGAACGAGTGGACCATCGGACCCATCGTGACCTCCAGGGCAGCGTCGTAGACCGGTGGCGCGGGGACGGCCGCACAAGCTACGCGTACCCGCCGGTCCTATGCATCGCGTCGAACGTACGCGACTTGGCTCTCAGAGATGGACAACTGCCGGGGCCGAAACTCATCGGAACGCTGTCCGCAGGGGAACCTCCTACGCACACCCGGTCACCAGTCCGGGTGCGCACGGCTCGCTGGATCAGGCTGGTCAGCGTAGATCCAGCTTCGGGCCGCCAGATCGCGGAGCTGGCCATGGGCGAGGAATCCTCCGCCCGCGCAGACTTGACGTGGCTGATAACACTTATCTATCATAGTGATATCAGTTTCCGAGCCTGAGGAGTGCTCAATGGAAGCTTCAACCGGCAGTGGTTTTCTTACCTGGATCCACCGCAGAACCCCGGCACGCATGAACACTTACACGGCGTACAGCATCGGGAGCTTCGTCGCCTGGGCGGTGATCTGGTCGATCCTCGGTGCCACTGAGAACAAAGTGACTCTGGGCTATATCTTCGCGATCTTCTTCGGATGGTGCATCGGCTGGCTCTCCGCCACGATCGGCCGGGCCGTCTATCCGCCCCACCAAGAAGGTGTATCTGACCGGAGACCCACGGGAATCATGACGGCTGGTTGGCCTGTGAAGACGAGTATGCGGTCCAGCCGAGTCCATGTTCGCGGTTGAGCCCGGCGCTGCTGCGCGGAGGCCGCAAGGCAGGGCCAGGGCAGACGCGCCCCGCGTTTCCGGGGAAACGTCCCGCGCAATTACGTGCGGAGTCTCCAACGTGTGGGCTGGCCGCGCTTAGCATGTAGGCGGGACCGAAACAGGACCACATCCGCGCAGGTCAAAGCCAACGTGATGAAGACCTCGCCCAGTGCACGAGCTTTTCCCGGCCTATTAACTGCCGCTACTGTTGCCAAACCTGTTGCCAGAGCTCACGGCTGGCCACTAAGGCGGTGCCACTAAGGCGGTGCCGCTACGCAGCGCGGCGTCGAGGCCGACTCAACCACGGCAAGAACCGGCATCTGTCAGTAGGACGGGGGAAGAGCCGAGTACTACAGGTGCAGGCCGCTGCGCAAATAGTGAAGCAAAGGAGCCTGCCCGGCCGGACGCGGATCATCACATGCGCCGCCACGGCGACCCGGACGCGGCGCTGGTGGCTGACGAGGCAGGTGACCTTAAGAAAGGCACCGCTACGGCCGGCGCCTCCGCGACCGAACGGAGCGACGCGGCACGCGGGCCGCTCACGAGCGTTTCGCTCGTATGTCTTGTCGCCAGCGCGCCGGAGGCGTGCCGTAGCGGTGCTTGAACGCGCGGCTGAATGCCGCCTCCGACGTGTAGCCGACCTTCTCCGCGATGAGCGTGACCGGAAGGGAGGTGTCGCGGAGCAGGTCGGTGGCGGCGTCCAGGCGTACGTGCGCGAGATAGGTGGCTGGCGGCTTCCCGACGCGAGCGACGAACCGCGCAGCGAACGCCGACCGGGAAAGGCTGCACGCTCGGGCCAGCTCCTCGACTGTCCAGTCGTGGCCGGGGTCTCGATGGATAGCGCTCAGGGCCAGACCGATCTGCGGGTCGAGCGCACCGGCCAGCCAGTTCGGTTCGGCGTCGGGGCCAGCGGCCCAGGCGCGCAGAATCTGGATGAAGAGCAGGTCGAGGATGCGGGCGACCATCACCGCCGATCCTTGTGAGGGCGATTGCATCTCGAGGAGGAGCATCCGGCGGGCCACTTCGAGCCCTTCGAGCGCTTGGCCGCCGGCGCCGCGCAGGATGATCACGGCCGGGAGGCTCGCGAGCAGGTGGCTCGCCTGCGGGTCGCCAATCGTGAACGTTCCGCAGAGCCAGCGGGCCGGCTCGGGTGCAGGCGCGTCGTGCTCGGATGCGCCGGCGCGCACAGTCGCGTGCGCGTCGCTTGCGTCGCTGATGTGGTGCGCGTCGCCGCGCGGGAGCAGGATGACATCGCCGCGACTCACGTGCTCGACGCGCGAGTCGCCGTCGATCCGAAGCACGAGCTCGCCCTCGTCAATGATGTGCAGGGTGCCGATATCGGCGAAGCTGACCGAGAAAGTCCGCAGCGGAGCGTACGCAACGATCCGTTCTCCGCTCAGACGCACGCTCCGGAGCAGCTCCGAGAGCAAGTCGTGCGGCTGGCCATAGGCGCCGAGACCGAGCGCGGCGTCCTCCGGCACTGGAGGATCGGCAAACTCCCGCGGCGGTCGGAGCAAATCGGCTGGCGTCGCTGGACGATCGGCAAGATGTTCCGGCGGAGCGGTCATTGTCTCTACGCATTCCTCGGACTACGTTCGACGACAGTGAGTGGAGCGACCAATCGGAGGGGCTTGGGATCACGTTGGGGCGCGCTGTCAATTGTCAGCTTCTTCCATTGGCGAAGCAACCGCGCCATTTCCATTGGCAAAGCAGCCGCGCCTTCGGAATCTCGCCCCGACATTCTCGTCAGGTCTGGGTCCGCTCGCTTTACGTCAACCTATCGCACCGGACAGACGTGACTCGACCAGAAAGGAAACAGAACCCATGACATCTGGAGCTGGTGAAGCTGTGCAGGACAAGCCGACCAAGATCAGCTTCGTCTATTCCAACCCCACCGACCAGGCCGCCTTCGAGGCCGCTTACCCAGAGCAGCTTGCGCTGGCGCGGAAGCTCCCCGGCCTGACCCGGCTGCAGGCGTCGAAGGTCTGGCCTAAGGAAGACGGCAGCCCGACCCCGGCATACCGACTGCTGGACCTGTACTTTGCCGACTACGCGGCGGCCAGCGACGCCGCCGCAGAGGCGGGCGCGCTGGTCGGCGCTACCCTCGAGCACGCCACCGGAGGCGTTGTGATCGCATTCGCGCAGGTCCTGGACGACGCCTAGACCGACGCTAGACAGATTCCAGTCCCGCCGTCACTGCGGCAACCAATGAGCGGGAGGCGGACAGGTCCCCCTCCCGGCCACAAACCTGGCGGCTCGTGCGTCACACTCCGCGACCCATCTGGGCGGATGCTGGAGTCCCCGCAGCCTCAGTCCCTGCGCGACCCACCACCTTCGACTGCGGCGATGAAGCCGTCAGGGTCGACCAGGCTGATGGTCAGCGAACTGACCTCCGCCTTGCGAAAAATTGTGCTGAGGGTCCTGGACGTATAGCAGGGTGGCTCGATGGCGAGTTCGACCAGGCCGTTATACGAACCGTTCAGGAGCCAGCGCCCTTGGCCGCCGTGTACCCCGATTGTTCCCCGAAGCCGGCGCCTGGAGCGGGTGGCCGATCGCACCGATGTCCGTGGGATGTCCAGGTTGAAGCCGGGCATCCGGACCCTCAGCGCGGCGGAGTCGACCTCCACGCCCCCGCGTCCCGGGCCCCCGCCCAGTAGTGTGTCCGTCCACAGCGAGACCCTGTCCATGTCGCTGTAGTCGATAGCGAACCATCTCGCGCTGGGGGACGAGGCGGTTCCGGGTCCGGCTCCGGTTTCCTGGTAATTCTTGATGACCTCGCGCCGGGCGGTGGCATACGGCTCGCCTGTTTCCGCCATGCGCTTACGGGCTGCTGCCCTGATCTTGTCGTGCGACATCGTGCCTCTGCCCAGGTGGCCTTGTCCCGGCGCCTGGCCACCGCATAGAGGAAATCACGATGGAATGGAAGAATCCACGCGAGGGCTGTGCCGCTCTTGTCCTCAGGCACTACCACCAGCGCCGGGCTGGTATAGCTCGGATCAGGCAGACGTGGCTGCCGACTGGCAGGATACGCCAGCCCGACGAGGAATCACAACGGCGTGCGTGGCATGGGGCGGAAGTGTGGGCAGGGTTCGGCTGTGGCGCGTGGCGGGTCCTGCGAGGTTGGTGTCTGGTGGCGCGCCGGGAGGCAGGATGAATCAGATCTGGCGCCGCATCAGCGCCGCCGTCAATCCGGCATCGACCGCGGTTAGCAGGTGGTGGTGCCTTTCGGCCGCGCGGCACATGCTGACCGGGCATGGGCCCACAGCCGAGCAGCGGCGGCTCATCCGCAGCACGCGAGGTACCGGCCACTCCACGGTGTCCGCCGAGCAGATGAAGGCGCGCGCGGCGGCGATTGACGAACTGCTTGCCCGAGGCGATCACGAAACGTGAGCGAGCATGTCGCTGCCGCGGGCGTACCGAGTCGTCAGGATCCTGTGGCAGCGCTGGTGTCTATGACTGGGTCTGCTTTCCCGGCCGCGATCCCGAGGAACGCCGCGGCGCGCCCGAATGTTTCCCCGACGGTGTGACCCGCTAGCTGAGCCTCATATGCCTGATATCGGGTCATCTCCCAGGCTTGCCCCCGTGGCAGCAGCGCGGCCAGGTCCGGGTTGGGCAGCGACTGCCACGTCCAGGATGTGATTCCGGCAGTGTCACGCCGGGAACGGCTCTCTGCCGGGCGGATGAAGTCAACGTGATCGGCGGTGTTGCCCATCTGGTTGCGCACGAAGCGCAGGCCCGCCAGGGTCCCCTCGATCAGCCGGCGCTCGGCAGCGCCCTGGCACGCCAGCGCACTTTCATATGCCTCCGGGTGATAGCGCACCAGTGTCGCATCAGCGATCGTCACCCACCAGACCGCCTCGCTGATCACCGCCAGCGCGCCGGGACTGTCCCACTCGCGAACCCTGGACAGTCGTCCCGTCGCATCCCGCATGGCCGCGATGGACCAGCCGAGCGCGCTGATCTCAGCCGACCCGTCGCCGGTGTTGTCGCTGTTCCAGGCGACGCGGCAGCGAGCAGAGCAGAACCGGGCGTGCTCGCGGCGCGGCGTGAACACCATGCCGCACTGCTCGCACCTCCGGGTATCAGCCACCAGGCCAGCTCACGCCCGAGATACGCCGGGCTCGGCGGTCAGCGCTGCGTCAACGCTCGGATAGACGCCCATCAGCTTCAGGATTCCTGTCAGCTCGATCACGTGGACTACTGCCTTGGACCGGACCGCCAGCCGTAGCTCAGCGCCGCTGGCGGCAGCCTTGTGATAGCTCATTACGAGGTTACGCAATCCACCGGAGTCGCAGAACACGGTCGGCGTCATGTCCGCGACCACGACCTTCACGCCAGGCCCGAGCGCGGCGCTCAGATCGCGGCCGACAGAATCCGCGTTGCTCATGTCGATCTCGACGGGCAGCGTGACCACAACCGCATCTGCCCGGACGCGGACCAGACGATCTTGATCATCCATAACCTGGGCTCCCTGTTACGGACAGTGATCCCAGCGAAGGCCTAAACCGGCAGCAACCCGGAACCACGGCAGGCTCGGCGGCCTTCCTCGTAGTCTCGCATACCAGCTGGCGGCGGCCCACACCACGTCGTCGGGACGTAACAACGCGGGAGCAGCCAGCTCGCAGCTGCACCGTACCAGGCCGCCAGGCAACGCGGTGATCATGGTGTCGGCGGGGCGGGCATCCACCTCAGCCAGCCACGTCCGGCCAGCGCTGACCTGCGCGGCCGGCGCCGCCGCTTCCGGCCGGACCGCGAGAGTGCTGGCCCGCCACGGCGAAGTACACCGCACCTGCGGCGGCGAGGGTCCCGGCTACGGCCCACGCAATGGCCGGTGCCGGGGTTCGCGCGGCCGGCGTGCCCGTCGTGGCGGCGGCGATGACGAGCAGGACGGCTATGCCGATGGCGGTGCCGAGCTGGGCCGCGGTGTTGATGATCCCGGACGCTGACCCGCGCCAGCGAACCTCGACGTCGGTACCCAGTCCGGTGGCGGCCACGGAGGACAGCCCGATGCCAGCCCCGCCGACGGCGACGCACACCGGAACGGCCAGCGGAGCGGCTGCGGACGGGATCAGCGCCAGGTCGGCCGCGGCGATGCCGCTGAGGCCGAGGGCGACCACGGGCGGTGGCCGGTGCCGGCGCAGCAGCAGGGCGGACAAGCTGGCTCCGCCGATCACCGCCAGGCTGAACGGCAGCAGCGTGGCGGCCGCCTGCAGCGGGCTGCGTCCGAGCGTGTTCTGCAGGTACAGGGTGACCAGCGTAATTACCGAGCTGGTGGTGGCCGTGTTGAGCAGGCCGCCCCAGGTACCCTGGCGCAGCCGCGGCGACCCGAGGAGGGGGGCTGGCAGGAGCGGCGCGCCCGCGCGCCGGTCGATGAGGACAAACGCGCCCGCCAGCAGCGCGCAGGCCGCCAGCAGCAGCGCGGCGCCGGCCCGGCGGGCGGGCTGGGTGACCAGGGTTGTCCCGACCACGAAGGCCATGACGGCGGCCGTGAAGGTAGCGGAGCCCGCCAGGTTTAGTGATTTCGACGGATCAGCGTGGCGGTCGCGCGGCACTGACCACACGATCGCGGCCGCGAGTCCCGCGGCAAGAGGCAGGTAGGCCCAGAACACGACCCGCCAGCTGGTCAGGTCGGTAACTATCCCGCCCACTACGAACCCGCTGGCTCCTGCGGCTGCGCCCGCCGCGCTCCATGCCGCGATCGCCCGCTGCCGGGCGGGGCCGTCCGGGGTCACGGTGGTCAGCAGGCGCAGCGCCGAGGGCACCGAGCCTGCGGCGGCCGCGCCCTGCAGGCAGCGCCCGGCCATCAGGACCACCGCAGAACTGGCGGTTGCAGCTACCACGGCGCCTACTGCGAAGATCGCCAGGCTCACGATGATGGTGCGGCGATGGCCGAACCGGTCGCCCAGTCGTGCGCCCAGCATCAGCAGGCCGCCGAAAAACATCGCGTACCCGGTGGCGATCAGGCTCGCGTCGGATGCAGGGGCGTGCAGGCTGGCCAGCATGCCGGGCAGCGGCGTGACCACGACCGTCACGCCGAGCACATCGACGAACTGCACCAGGCACAGCGAGACCACCGCGATACCGGTACCGGAAGCCCGCTGCCACCGCTCAGCGCTGCTCATCGACAGTTACTTACCGGGTGACGTCCGCCAAACCTGGCTGATGGGATCGTCGCGCGGGCGCAGCACAGCCAACCGCGCCCGGCACGATCACTGTCGCGCGGACCCGGCGGCGCCGCCGCAACCTGACCGGGAGTCCGGTGCTGTCCCGGGCCGGCGCGCTACTTGTCCTGCAGCACCGACAAGATGTTGCCGGCCGGGTCCCTGAACCAGGCGATGTAGGGCCCCTCGCCCCGGTGAATGCCCTTCTCGTCCTGGGTACCGCCGGGATATCTCTCGAATTGCACGCCACGGCGTGCCAGCTCGTCGACGGCCGCCTCGATGTCGTCCACCGGGAAGTTCAGAATGGTGTAGGTCGCCGGAATATGGTCTGGTTTCGGGTAGACCAGCGTGTCCCGGCCTCCGGCCAGATGCAGCGTCATCAGGCCGTATCGTTCGGATGTCCGCAGCCCGAGCGTCTCCGCGTAGAACTGGCGCGCTTTCTGCAGGTCGGCCACGGCGAATCCACTGAATGCCTTGCTGTCGGCGAACATAGTGTCCTCTCCCGGGCGGTGACGTGAGCCCGCGTACCTTCATGGAGCCGTGCGCCGCGATGCGGACGCATTACCGAACAGACGATCCGGCCACCTGAAAGTAATCGCGTAGCAGCCGCAGCGATACCTGCACAGTGCTGTACGCGGCGGTCGGGTTCCTGGTGCCGCTGGCCTGGCTGGTGCTTTACCCGGTCGCCGCCTTGGTGGCCTTCGCGCTGGTCCCCCGGTTCTTCATCGGTGCGGTCGTCTTCGCCCCGGTGAGCTCACGGCCCTCGTAACGGGACGGTGCGGGCCGGTCCCGGTCCAGCTCCATAAGCCGGTAGGCGAGCTCGGCCAGCACCAGGCCGAGCGCCGCCTCGATCACGGCCCCGGCCACGCCGCGGATCGCGAAGGCCGTCAGCAGGTCGGTCAGGCCGGTCGAGTGCGGGGCGGCGGAGGTGACCTCGTCCGCGACCGACACCGGCAGGGTGGCCAGTAGCGCGACTTTCCAGAAATGGTGGCGGACCAGCTGAGCGGACCGGCGCAAGGCGGCGATCACCGGCCGGTTCTCGATCTCGACCACGGGACCGACGATCGCGAACAGGTTGATCAGGATCAGGCCCGGGATCACCAGTGCGATCAGCCCGATCACGACCAGCAGGACCACCAGCAGGTCCGCGAGAATGAGCCGGCGCCACGACAGGTGCCGCAGAATGTCCCTGACGCGAGCATGCTCCCGGCCGTGCCCGGCCTCGCCGACGAGCTGGCTCAGGAATCCCGACAGGAATACCACGCCCAGCAGGCTTACGCCCGACGCGGCTAGGTCGGCAGAGATGGCCAGCGGCAGGTCCGCCGGGTTGACCAACTCATGAGCGACCATCTCGATGACGGTGGCTGCGCTGGATACTGCTACGGCGACCAGTACGATCCGGCCGGCATTGGCCCAGCGGCCCGCGCGGCCGAGGCGATGACCTGGCGGACCGGGAGGGCCGCGGCTCGCTGGCTCCGGCTGGCTGTCGCGCTCTGGCCGGCTGTGTTCGTGATGGCTCACCCGGGACCTTCGCTTCCCCCGATAGCTGAAGGTGGCGGGAGGCGGTGACCTGCGCACATCCCGTCAAGCCAATCTAACGCAGGCTCCGTTCAGGCCCGGAGCAGGTCCGTCCGGAGTGGGCTGCCTGGCCATGCTTGCTTGCCTCACGCCCGACTTGCTGCATACTGAGAAGGTCGTCCCGACGCCGCCCAGAGTCCTGCGGCTGTCCGACGTCGACGTTGATCATCGTGTTTGCCAGCTCAGGCCGGCGCGACACCTCCTGGCAGCGGTCGACGAGGCCCACGCCGTCGTTACTGGTCAGGAGTACACATGATCTCGTGGCCTTGCGTGCCGCTCCGGGTCAGGCTGCTGCATCTGCGGCGGGCACTGACGTGATGAAAGACGCCAGGTTGTCCGGGACCGGGCCGCTTCATGCCGAATATGGCGGCGCAGCGCTCCGGATAACCGAGATGGGCAGCCCGACTGGACTGGTCCTGGCCGGGGAAATCGACGAGGACACCTATCCGGCCCTGGTAGCGAAGCTGAACGAGTTCGCGGCCAGGATCCCCGAGGTTCACTTCGACCTAGGCGGCCTGGAGTACTGCGACCTAGCTGGGCTGCGGGCCATCGTCCGGCTGGCCAGCGCCGGCCAGGACGGGCACGTCACGCGGGTGGTCCTGCACGATGTCCCGTGGCGGTTGCAGACGGTGCTGCGCATCGTCGGCTGGGACACGACGCCGGGGCTGGTTATCGACTAGCCAGCCTGGTCCGCCGCACTCTGGTCAACTTGCGGTCCGCAGCGGCCAGGATGCGGGTCATCTCGCTGCCGAAGTGCACGTCGCAGGGATGGCCAAGATGTCCCGTGCGGGCGTTGCGGGCGAGTTCAGCCAGCGCGGTTCGCAAGGCCGTGACCGGCTGGCTGGGGCCTGCGGGCATGGCCGACCGGCCCGGATCCCCCCACACCTCTAGGTCAAGGCGCTCCGCGCCCTCGGGTGCACTGAGCGTCACGGTGATGGCGCTGGTTGCTTCGCTCTCATGGTGCAAGACGAGGTGCGTGACGTCGTCACGGCCCGCGTCGGCGGTGACGGAGGCCACCGGCCCCAACGCGGCCCACAGCAGCGACACCGCGTGCGGTGCCAGATCCCATAGGCTGCCCTTGTCCCGTCGCCATGGGGTATTGAACGGGCTGGACTCCAGTAGCGAGGATCCGAGCCAGATCGCCCACCCCCCGGCCCAGCCGTCCCTGCTGGTGACGTCGGCCAGCCAGGCCCTGACGTCGGGCCGGAATCGCGCGGTGAAGAACACGACCGACGCGACGCGCGCCTGCCGGACCGTCCGGGCCAGCCGCTCGGCCTCGGCGACCGAGGTGCCAACGGGCTTTTCCAGCAGCAGATGCTTGCCGGCGCCGGCGGCCCTGATGGCGATCGCGTTCTGCACATCGGGCGGCACCGCGAACGCGACCGCGTCGACGTCGGCCAGGAAGGCGCTCACGTCGCTGTGGGCGGTGGCCTGGTAGGTGGTGGCGAGCGAGCGCGCGGCGTCGGGGTTACGTCCCCAGACCGCGGCGAACTCGATGCCCTCCGTGGAGGCGAGCGCGGGGGCATGTGTGACCTGGGCCCAGTAGCCGGTGCCGACCAGGCCGAATCGCAGTGGCTGCTGACGTGCTGTCATCGATCGCCCTCTCCCTGCCCGGGTCACCGGTGGTTTCGTCCCTGATGCCCATGCTGCCAGTGCCCGCCACGGGAGGATTGACCAGCCGGAGCCCGGGTACCGCTATGGCCTAGCTCGACAGGGAGACGCTGATGAGCCACGGACTCGTGCAGAAGAACCCTCGCAGCGAGCGAATCCGCCCGGCATGACCGGCCCGCATGCCGCCCCCGCCCGCCACGGCGGGCGGCGCGATTCCGGCCCGCCAGGTGCGGTCATCGTTACGCACGGCGGCCGGTCGGTGAGCATCGAGCCCACCGCTGCGCTTCAGCCAAGCGTCCTGCGGATGATCCCGGTCGCGGGGGCGATCCGGCATGCGCTGCGCGGCACCGGGACCAGAGTCTGCCGCCCGCGATTCCGGGTGCGCGGCTGGAACGGCCCCGAGGCCTCCCCGGTCCGGGATCTGAACGAGTTGCTCGACCGGATCGCCCGTGACTGGGGTCACGTCCCGGTCGTGCTGGTCGGCCATTCAATGGGGGCGCGGGCAGCGCTGCGGGCCGCCGGGCATCCGGCGGTGACCGCGGTCGCTGGCCTGGCGCCCTGGCTGCCGCCGACTGAGCCGGTCAGCCAGCTGGCCGGACGCCGGATCCTGCTGGTGCACGCAACTGCCGACGGGGTCACCAGCCCCGAACAGACCTGGGCTTATGCCGAGCGCGCCCGGTCCGTCACGGAGGTCGCCACCGTCGAGATACGGGGCGGCGATCATGCCATGCTGCGCCGGGCGCGGCTGTGGCACCGGATCGCGGCCGAGTTCACCCGGCTGTCTGTCACCCAGCCGGACGGCACCGGAGTGGTGGCGGCCGCCTTCACCGGGGCCGCCGCGGGCCAGCCCCGCCCGGTGCTCTGACCGAGCCCCGCCCGAGCCGGCTTACCTGCGCCGCTGCCCGGCGGACGCTTCAGCCGCGCGAGCGGCCACCGGAGTTGCGGACCGAAATGGTGGTATTGAGCACCAGGGCGAAGAGATTCCAGCCGAGATAAGGCAGCAGGGCAGCCGCGGCTTTCCGGTCAGCCCGGGCCACCTCTCGGGTCAGCACCACCGTCGAGGCTTCGAGGCCGCCGATCACCGCGCAGCCGAGCGCTGGCCGGTGTGCGCGGAAGAAGACCCACGGCCACGCCGCATTGAGGCAGAGATTGATGCCCAGGACGGTGGCCAGCCGGCGTCGCCGGCCTGGGGCGGCCGGTTCCACGCTCGCCCGGTCGCGATCGCGATCAGGGCGTAGAGGACCGTCCAGACCCAGCCGATGACCTGGCCAGGCGGCTGCCATTCCGGCAGGTCGAGGCGGCGGTACCAGCGGCTGTCCACGTCGGTGGCGGCGCCGCCGATCACGGCGGTAGCCGCCGCCGCGGCCCCGGTGGCGAGAAATGACTTCGATGACATGGCCAGATCCTGCCCACCCCGGGCGGGCCCAACCTGCGGCCGGGGCCGCCGCGGGCCGCCGCGTCAGTCCCGGGTGAGCGTCTCGAGGTTCTCCCGGATCGTCTGGGTCAGCGGATCGTCCGGCGGCAGCACGCGCTCGCAGTCAGCCAGGGTGCGCTCGAGCAGCGTGATGGCATCGGTCATCCGGTGCGCCGCGTGATAAGCGGCAGCGAGATTGGCTCGCGAGGTGAGCGTGTCCGGGTGGAACGGGCCCATGACCCGCTCGCAGCCAGCCAGGGTCTGCTCGTACAGCGGGACCGCGTTGGCCAGCCGTCCCGCCGAATGGTAGACGGACGCGAGGTTGCCCCGCGCGGTCAGTGTGTCCCGGTGATCAGGGCCCTGGACCCGTTCCCGGTCGGCCAGCGTCTGCTCGAACAGGGTGATCGCGTCCTTGAACTTCCGCGCGGAGAAATAGGCCGAGGCCAGGTTGGCGCGCGAGGTCATGGTGTCCGGGTGGTCGCGGCCCAGCACGCGTTCCCGGTCGGCGAGGGTGCGCTTGTAAACGGGGATGGCGTCCTTCAGCCGGTCCGCGGCACGGTAGGCGTACGCGACGCTAGCCCGCGAGGTCATGGTGTCCGGGTGGTCGCGGCCCAGCACGCGTTCCCGGTCGGCGAGGGTGCGCTCGTAGAGCGGGATCGCCTCCGTCAGCCGGTCGGCCGAATGCAGCGCGGCGGCCAGGTTGTTACGCGCGCTCAGCGTCTCCGGGTGATCCTGGCCGAGCACCAGCTCCCGGTCGGCCAGGGTGCGCTGGAAGACATTGATCGCATCGGCCAGCCGGCCGACCGACCGGTACGCGGCCGCGAGATCGCTGCGCGCGGTCAGCGTGTCGGGGTGGTCGGGGCCGAGCACCCACTCCCGTCCGGCCAGGGTGCGTTCGTACAGCGGGATCGCCTCGTCCGGCCGGTCGGCGGTCAGGCAGACGTGCGCGAGATTGCTGCGGGCAGTCAGCGTCTCCGGATGGCCGGGACCCAGGATCCGTTCCCGCTCGGCCAGGCTCTGCCCATGCACCCCGATGGCCTCGTCGAGCTGGCCCGCGGTCTGGTAGGCGGCAGCGAGACAGTCGTGCGACAACAGGGTCTGGGCATGGCCGGGACCGAGAATCCGGCCGCTGGTATCGGCCATCATCTGCCAGTAGCTGATCGCGGAGCCGGTGGCCCTGGCGTTATCCAGGCTTCGCCCGGTCCGGAACAGTACCGGATGTCCCTCGGGCTCCCAGAGCAGTTCCGCGGCCGCCTGGTGAAGGCTGGCCGCGCAGCCGCGCAGCGCCTGGGCCAGCAGCGGATTCGACTCGCGCTGCGGCCACACCTGGACCAGCGCGTCGGCGGCGGCCTTGCTGGTCTGCTCCAGCACCGCGGGCGGCAGCACCTGCAGGATCGTGGCCTGGACCAGGTGATGCATCCGGACGGTGTAGGCGGTGCTGGCCGGATCGATGGTCACCAGCCCGGTCCGGGCCAGGTTCTGCAGGGCGGCCCGGACGCTCGCCTCGTCGGTGGGCTGCCCGCCAGTGATGTAGTCGCATGCGGCCCGGCTGGTCAGGACCGCGCCGGGGATTCCGCCACTGCCAAGCAGCGCGGTCAGCGCCAGCGCCGGCCGCGCCAGGCCGAGTGGCGGCAGCTGATCGGCTCGGTCCAGGGCCAGCGACCAGACGCCCGCTGCGGTGGTCCCGAAGCCATCCGCCGAGCTGAGGTTGATGCGCTGCTTCCGGTCGGCGAACATGAGCCGGTACTCACGGCAGCCGTACCCTGACTCAGCGATCGTGTCACTGGCCAGGGCCAGGGCGAGCGGCAGGCAGCCGAGGTCTTCGGCGAGATCTAGGGCTTCGATCCGCTGGTCGGGATCGTCGTAGAGCTTTGCGGTCAGGTAGCCGAGCGCCTCGCGGCGGTTGAACACCCCGACCTGCAGTATCTTCCGGCCAGGCGCGCGCATCGAGGCGGCCTGCACCCGGGTCGTGACCAGCACTCTTCCGGCCGCTCCCCGCGGCCATAGCTCCGCCAGGTCAGCCGGATCGGCCAGATCGTCGAGTACCACCAGCCACGGGCGGCTGGTCTCGGCCAGCCAGGCGAGGAACCGGGCGGCGAGGGTGTCCTGATCCTCTCCGGTGTCACCGGCGCCGATCTCGACGAGCGCCTGGGCATAGCCAGTGACGATCGCATCCCGGCTCGTCGCCGGTACCCAGACCAGCAGGTCCGTGGCGCCGCCCTGCCAGAGGGCATGCGCGAACGCGACGGCCAGCTGGGTCTTTCCGGTGCCGCCTGCCAGCGCGAGCGACTGGCCGTCGGTTACCTCGGGGCGGGTAAGCACGGCTATCTCGCCCGCAGCGAGATTGCTCATCGGGCCGAATCCGGTCTCGGGCCGCGGGTTGTAACAGTCGGCCAGCGGGGGAACCGTGCCTGACTGCAGCGGCCACCGGCCGGTGGCCGGCGCTTCGCCAGGCCGCCTGTCGCTGATCTGGTTACTCATGCCGGCGGGACCGGTAACTTCCATGCGCCGCGCACCCGGACCTCCCTTGCCGCGCGTGCTCAGTGGCAGCATCACATTACGACGATTTTGTCGGCCGATAAGCGGGATTGCCGAGCCGCCCGAACTCTGTTTCCTCGCTGGTGAGAGCGGGGTCGCCGGGCGCGTCCGCAGCCAGGCCCGGGCCGGGCGCCAGCACCGCAGTCAGCCTCGAAGACCGGCCGGACCGCCGGGGTTCAGGGACAGGCTCCGGGGTTCAGGGACAGGCCAGGGACGTGTTATTCAGCCTGGCGCTGGCGGCTGTCGTCCAGGGACAGGTTCAGCAGCCAGCCGACCACGCCCACGATGATCGCTCCCCAGAAGGCGGGCCAGAACCCGGTGATATGGAACGGCAGCGACAGCTTCCCGGCGACCCAGCTGGTGAGCCAGAGCAGTAGCGCATTGACCACGAGAGCGATCAGGCCCAGCGTGAGGACGTAGAACAGGCAGCCGACTGTCTTGACGATCGGCTTCAGGACCGTGTTGACGATGCCGAAGATCAGGGCGACGACGATCAGCGTTCCCGCCTTCTCCAGGGCGCTGCCGGTGCGCACCTCGATGCCAGGAACCAGGGCCGCCGCGAGGGCCAGGGCGCCCGCGGTGACCAGCACCCGGATAACGATCCGCATGTATCCATCTTTCCACGGGATTCCGGGCAGTAGGCACATACCGGCCAGCGGGCCGCCAGCGGCCGCCTGGTTGCTGCGCGGCTACCCGATCGCATTCCGGGCGCGCCACTGGCCGACCCCCCAATTCGTGGATGGCGCCCGGCGAGCAGTCCCGGCCATGATTGTCGGGTGAGCCCGGATATCGGGTGGCAATAGCTGAGGAAAACAGATAAATAGGACCAGCGCCGGTATGCGAATGGCAATGATTTACGCTTACCGGCATGTCGCTGGACGCCGCTCTAAGTGGCGTGGAACTATAAGCGGCCGGGAAACGACTGCCGCCATCAGTTATCGGGACCGATCGCGGCCGCGGGGGAGTAGTAATGGGATTCGCCTGGGTACCAGCAAATGCAAGTGACTTCGCCATGCCGCAGATGTGGGAGCGCGCCGCTTTCTCGCCTCGGCACCGCAAACCGCCGCGCTGGTCGCGACGGCTGCGGGTGGTGGCCGGGCTGGCCCGCCGGGCGTCCGGGATGCCCGGCGCGTTACGCCGGACCGGTCGGCCTGACGACTGAGTCCACCCCGGCCGCCCAAACGGTCCCCTGGCGCGCCGCCCAATGGTGCGTATCCAATGGTGCGTATCCAGTCGTGCCGGGACGGTGGGTTCGTCGATCTCCAGCAGGAACGCCTGGCTAAACCGGTCGGCCAGTGCTAGGTCATTGGCGCACCGCCGCCGACGTATAGTGTCGCCGGTGCAGCGCCCCGGATGACTGGTGGCGTGGGCTGGTCTCCGTGACCATCCGGTGCGCCCCCGCTCTCGTCACGCGGTCGCGCTTGTTCAGCTTCTACGGTGCGCCACCGCGTTATAGCCCGCCGAGCAATGGTAGGGACGGTTCGGTCGCTTCCCGGCGTGGCGAATGCCGTTAATGGCAGCCCGTGTCACGTGTCGTGCCAATTCGGCTGGCCAGCAAACAAAGTACGTTGACTCACACCCTCTCTGACCGGGAGCGCGAGCAGTGTGCCGCGGCGGGTGCAGTGTCCGCGGCCCCGATGCCTCGACGCGTGCTGTCAATGACGCCCGTGGTCGTGCTGGCGGCTGTGCCGGGCGTCAGATGAAGTGCAGGAGCGCACCCGCGGCAAGCGCGAGCAACGCCGTGGGCCCTTGGTAGCTGCCCGTGAGCCGGGTCTGCTCGCCTGCTGGCTGGCGAGTGCGTGCCGCGTTGATGCGGATCGGGTTTCCCGCGACAGTGCCGCGAATCTGACCGCGGGCGAGAGTCCGTCGATGGCGCAGAGCCCGGATCACCTGCCGCTTGGCGCCAGCCGCCAGCTTCATGCCGGAGATCCACGCTTGCGTCAGGCTTGGCCGCTTCGCCAGCTCACGCAATGTCCGCGACCCAATGAACGGATACACCTGCAGTCGCAGCTCACCCTCGATCCGCACGGCCGCCGCGTGTCCGGACACCCGGCGAGGATCACCCCTGGCGGATGGTCCGGCGGCACAACTCGCCTGCATTCAGCTTAAATGAGCTCCAACAGTAGGGTCGCCCGTCGAGAAATTAGAGGTCTGTGATGGCTGGTGAGAGCAGGGATAACGCGCTTGATCATGTGGTCGTGGTGCTGTTCGAGAACCGGTCGCTGGACAACGTGCTCGGCCGTTTGTACGGGCCGGGGGACGGCAAGACGTTCGAGGGCGTGATCGGCAAGGACCTTTCGAACCCGATCCCGGAGTGGGCCGAGGACGGCGCAGACCGCAAGGTGGTGCCGTACACGGTGGCCACCGACATGGACAGCCCCAATCCCGACTCAGGCGAGGAGTACCCGCACACCAACACCCAGCTATTCAACATCCAGAACGAGCACAACCGGTTCAAGCTCGGCGCGGAGATCACGGCGCCGTACAACGCTCCGGCGCCGGGCCAGGTGCCGACGATGGACGGCTACGTCACCGACTACATCAGCTGCTTCACCGCCGAGATGGGCCGCCAGCCCACCTACGAGCAGTACGCGCAGATCATGACCGGGTTCACCCCGGAGCAGATCCCGGTGCTGAGCGGGCTGGCCCGCGGGTTCGGGGTGTTCGATCACTGGTTCTGCGAGGTGCCGTCGCAGACGCTGCCCAACCGGTCGTTCTGGACCGCGGCGACGTCGTCGGGATTCTCCGTGAACGCGCCGGTCAAGAACTTTGTCGGGCAGAACACCGCCGAGACGATCTTCAACCGGCTTGAGGATCACGGCAAGACCTGGAAGGTGTACATCGCCGAGCCGATGCGGCTCTCGGTCACCGGCCTGATCCACTTCTCGCGGCTGCGCGACCGGTTCGCGACGCACTTCGTGCCGTTCGCCCAGTTCGAGGCCGATGCCGCTCACGGGGATCTGCCCGACTTCTCGTTCATCGAGCCGTCCCTGGGGGTGGGGCACAACGACTACCACCCGGCGTACGGGCGGGCCATGGGGCACGGCATGGCGATCCAAAGTATTGACCCGCCGTCGTCGATTCTGGGCGGTGAGGCGTTCCTGTCCCGGCTCTACAACGCCTACAAGGCGATGCAGTCCCCGGCGGGGTCCAACGTCTGGAACACTGCCCTGCTGATCGGCTGGGACGAGCCAGGAGGCACCTACGACCACGTTCCGCCCACCTCGGTGCCGCCGCCGGACCCATCCGCTCCGGCTGGCCAGCACGGCTTTACGTTCGACCGTTCGGGCTACCGGGTCCCGGCCATCATCGTGTCGCCGTGGGTGGCCGAAGGCGAGGTGTTCAACGCCGAGCACCGGCACACCTCCCTGATCGCCACGCTGCGCGAGCAGTGGGGCCTGGGAGACCCGTTCAGCGCACGTGATGCTGCCGCCCGGACGTTCTCCCACGTCTTCACCCTCGACACCCCGCGCGACCCGGCCACCTGGCCTGCCCCGCAGCACCGGCCGGTGCCTGCGTTCATGGAGGACCCGGCAGCCCTGGGCACGAGCGTGTCCACGCTAGGCAAGACCCTGGCCCAGGGGATACGGGAATACGCGGACCAGAACCATATCGAGATCGAGGGCTTGCCCAAGGACCCCAAGGCTGACGTGCCCCCAGAACAGCTGCTGAGCGTGCTGCGGAACTTCCTGGCCACCATCTTCCCGCTGCTGGCGCCAGCCGCCCCGGGACCGGGCGCCGCAACCTGACCCCGATGTGCGGCAACCGTGACCGCGAGGGCTCGTTACTTCCAGCGGAAGTGCACGAATAGCCGTCCGAAGTTCTTGGAGTCTTTCTCGACGCGGTGGTAGAGCACCTTGATGTCCTTGCGCTGCAGGAAGCGCAGGACGTGCTTCTTGAGCTGGCCGGAGCCCTTGCCTGGGATGATCTCCACCAGTGGTGCTTTCGTCCGGACCGCTTCGTCGATGATTCCCTGCAGCGCGCGATCGATGTCCTGGCCGCGGTTGTAGATGTCGTGCAGGTCGAGCTTGAGCTTCATCTGGCCGTCTCCGATCCGCCGGTGCACCCACGCTACGCTGAACGCCGGGCCAGTACCGCGGACCGCCGTCCACGAGGCGAACGGAGATCAGATGCTCTTCGGAGACGAGCACGTCGAGCGCTACGTGGCGACCGACGGCGAGGAAGGCTACCACTGGCAGGGCACCACCATCCTGATCCTCACCACGACCGGGCGGCGCACCGGCGAGCAGCGCCGTAACCCGCTGATCTATCGCGAGGACGACGGCAAGTACCTGGTCGTGGCGTCCAAGGGCGGTTCGGACACCCCGCCGGCCTGGTATCTCAACCTGCAGGCCCATCCCGAGGTAACGGTCCAGGTGCGGGGCGACGTTTTCGCGGCCCGGGCCCGCACGGCCACGCCGCAGGAGAAGCCGGCCTTCTGGCGCGAGATGACCGAGGTGTGGCCTGCCTACGACGATTACCAGCGCAAGACCGACAGACAGATCCCGGTCGTAGTGCTCGAGCGAGTCTGACCAAGACGGCTGCCGGCCTGCCGCGAGCAGGCCAATCTCTGGTTGCGCTGGCGCGGACCCGCCGCTCGGGCCCCGCTGCCGCCTGCGGATATCTGATCCGGATGCTAGGAATCGACCGCGCTCGCACGATAACGTGCGCATCAGGAGTATTCAGGCTTTACGGTGCTGCGATCGGCCCGGGTGACTTAACCAGGGCGAGCGGGCCCGGTAAGGCACCCCCGCCCCTTCCCCAGGGAGAATTGATGCGCCTTCTTTGGCCCGCGGCAGCCGCCGCAGGTTCGCTCACGATCGCGGCCGCGTTGTGCGGCGCGGCCGCCGCGGCGCCCGCCGCGGTGCCGAATGCCGCGGCCGCCTCACCGACCGCGGCCGTGCTGATCAGGCCGGACGTGAGACACGTAGCGGGCGCGCTGAAGTCGCCGCCGACCACGGCCTACTGCGAGAAGCATTTCCACATTGCCTGCTATCAGGCCAGGCAGGTCCAGCGTGCCTTCGATCTGCCTGCCCTGTACCAGCAGAAGGTCCGCGGGAAGCACGTCGACGGCCGCGGCCAGACGATCGTCATCGTGGACTCGTTCGGATCCCCGACCGTCCGGCACGACCTGAAGGTCTTCGACAAGGCGGCTGGCCTGCCGGCGCCCCCCTCGCTGCGGGTAATCCAGCCAGCCGGGAAGGTCGCGCGGTACAAGGCGACCTCGACCAGGGAAGGCTGGGCCGGCGAGACCGATCTGGACGTCGAGTACGCGCACACGATCGCGCCGGGCGCCAACATCCTGCTCGTCGAGACCCCGACGTCGGAGGAGGAGGGCACCACCGGATTCCCGCAGATCGTCAAGGCCGAGGAGTACGTGATCAACCATCACCTCGGCGGCGTGATCAGCCAGAGTTTCAGCGCGACCGAGCAGACGTTCCCGTCCCGGCAGTCCCTGCTCAGCCTGCGCGGCGCCTACATCGACGCGGCGCGCAAGGGCGTGACCGTGCTCGCGGCGTCCGGGGATAGCGGCGCCGCGGACGTGCACTACAACGAGGTTGACTATTACCTGCACCCGGTGACGTCCTGGCCCGACAGTGACCCGCTGGTCACCGGCGTTGGCGGGGCGCAGTTGCACCTGAGCGCCACGGGCCAGCCCGTCAGCCCGGCGAGCGTCTGGAACGACACCTACAACGTCGCCACCAACGAGTACATCGAGGGCAACAAGGGCCCGAACCCGCTGGCAGGCGGCGGCGGGAAGTCGGTCGTCTTCGCGAGGCCCTGGTACCAGAACGGCGTCCGGAACGTGGTCGGGGGCCGGCGCGGCGTACCCGACATCTCGATGAGCGGTGCCTGTAACGGCGCGGCCGACATGTACCAGAGCTTCAAGGGCCAGCCGGCCGGGTGGTATCCGACCTGCGGCACCAGTGAGGCCACCCCGGAGTTCGCGGGCGTCGTGGCGCTGGCCGATCAGGTCGCCGGCCATCCGCTGGGGGTCATCAACCCGTACCTGTACCGGCTCCTGGCTCAGCACCGGCCGGGCATCGTGGACATCACCACCGGCAACAACACCGTGTCCTTCACCCAGGGTGGCAAGCTCCGCACCGTGCACGGTTTCGACGCCGTGCCCGGCTACGACCTCGCCTCCGGAGTCGGTACCGTGGATGCCAGGTACTTCGCGTTCGAACTGGCCGCTGCGGCCGGTCACCGGCGCTAACCGGGACTGGCGCGATAGGCGCCGCCTGAACAAGTGCTGCGGGCCAGGCCGGGTCATCCCGGCCTGGCCCGCAGCGCGAAGCACCCGGACCGGCCCGGGCGGACCGGCCAGGCCCCGCGGACCGGCCAGGTGTGGCGGACCGGGCCAGGCTCCCGGTGTTCCAAGCCGGATATTGGCTGCCTGCGGGACCGATCCGGCCCCCGGTGCGCCCCGAATAGTGGGTATGAGCACACGCGATATGCGCGCATCGCAGCCGGGGCCAGCTCCCGGCGGGGCCGGCGAACCCGATCTGAACTGGCTGCTGGACCACGTCGCACGCGGTGACCAGGGCGCGTTCGAGGCCGTCTACGACCGGCTGGCCGGCCCGGTCTACGGCCTGATCTGCAAGGTGGTGCGGGATCCTGCGCAGTCCGAGGAGGTCGCGCAGGAGGTACTGCTCGAGGTGTGGCGCAGTGCGTCCCGCTTCGATTCGGCCAAGGGCAGCGCCGCGACCTGGGTGATGATGATCGCCCACCGGCGGGCCATCGACAGGGTCAGGTCAGCCAGCGCGGAGATGCAGCGGGATCAGAAGACCGCCAGGGCCGGCGTCGTGCCCGCGGTGGACGAGGTGGCCGAGGCGGTGGAAGCCAGCCTGGACGCCGAGCGGGTGCGGCGCTGCCTGAACGCGCTCACCGACGTGCAGCGCGAGTCGATCACGCTCGCCTACTACGGCGGCTACACCTACCGCGAGGTGTCCGGCCTGCTGGACGTCGCCCTCGGCACGATCAAGACGAGGATCCGGGACGGCCTGATCCGGCTGCGCGACTGCATGGGGGTGAGCTGGTGAAGCCGCTCCGACCTGATCTGCATACCCTGACCGGCGTCTATGTGCTGGACGCCATCGACGGTGCCGAACGAGAGCGGTTCGAGCGCCACCTGCATCGCTGCCAGCCCTGCGACCAGGAGGTGCGCGGCCTGCACGAGACGGCGGGACGGCTGGCCGTGGCCGTGGCCCGCAGGCCGCCGCCCGAGCTGAAGGAGCGGGTCCTGGCCGCGGCAGCGCGCACCCGCCAGCTTCCGCCCGCCACCGCCGAACGGCCGCAGCCCAAGATCGGCCGGTCCTGGCTGCCTCGGGTGGCGATGGCCTTCGGCGCAGCCGGGGTAGCCGCCGCCTTGATCCTGGCCTTCGCGCTGTCCAGCGCCCAGCGGCAGCTCGACTCGGCCAGGGCGCGGGACAAGGCGATCTCGGCCGTGCTGACCGCCCCCGGCGCCCGGATCCTGACCGCGCGCAGCACCGTGGGCGGCACCGGCACGGTGGTCGTGGCCACCAGCCAGAAGAAGCTGATCTTCACCGCGGCAGGCCTGCCGCAGCTGTCGGCGGCTAAGGTCTACCAGCTCTGGCTGATGGGACCGCCCCGGACGCGGTCAGCAGGCCTGGTGCCGGCCGCCAGCCAAGGCCGGACCGCACCGCTGCTCGCGAGCGGCTGGCAGGCCGGCGACCGGGTCGGGGTGACGGTCGAGCCCGCCGGCGGCACAGCGCAGCCGACCACGACGCCGATCCTGGTCATGCCGGTCCCCTAGCCGCGGGCGCCGGGTCGCGATCCCGGTGCTCATTAATCGAGCCAAGATGGGTCCGCATGCCTTTGACACCCCCGGGCCGTCTTGAGATTGTCTAGCGAGTGACCGCTCGCAACGATCAGGCATCCGGTGCCGGGCTGGCGCCGTGATCTGCGTTCTCGGCGATGCCCATCTCGATGTCGTGGCCGCTGTCCGGGGGCCGATCGCGGAGGAGACCGATACCGACGCGGTCATCTCGGCCGGGGTCGGCGGCCAGGCCGCCAACGTGGCCGCGTGGGTGGCGGAGCTGGGCGGGAGCGCCAGGCTGATCGCGGCGCGCGGCAACGACCTGGCCGCCCAGCTGGTGGCGGGCGAGCTCGCCAGGCGGCAGGTCGATCTGGTCGGGCCGGTGATCGACGGGCGGACCGGCGTGGTGATCTCGCTGTCGGCCGGCGGCAGCAAGCGCTCGATGCTCACTGATCGCGGGGTCGGCCCCCGGCTGGCCGCCGCCGATATCGATGCGGGCTGGCTGGCCGGCTGCGAGTGGCTGCACCTGCCCGCTTACAGCCTGGTCGCGGAGCCGGTGCGGGATGCGGCGCTCGCCGCCGCGGCCCTGGCCGCGCGGCTGAGCGTTGACCTGTCGTCGACTGCCGCATTGCTTGGCTACGGCGTCGGGCGGTTCCGGGAGCTGATCGCCCGGCTGGGCCCTGATGTGGTCTTCGGCAACGAGGCCGAGGCCGCGCTGGTCGGGGATCTGCCCGGCTCCGAGATTGTGATTAAGCTGGGCCGGCGAGGCGTGCGCGCGGGCGGGATCAGCTATCCGGCGCGGCCCACGCAGCCGGCCGACGCGACCGGCGCCGGGGACGCGTTCGCGGCTGGCTATCTGGTCGGTGGCGTTGACCTCGGCCTGGAGGCCGCGGCGCGGGCCGTTGCGACGATGGGGGCGATGCCATGACCTGCACGCCACAGATCAGCGACGAGATCGCCGCGGCCCTGGACCGCGGCGAGCCGGTCGTCGCGCTGGAGACGACGCTGATCTCGCACGGCTTCTCGGGCGGCCGCGGCCTGGACGCCGCGCAGGCCGCGCAGGACCGGGTACGGCAGGCTGGTGCGGTCCCGGCCACGATCGGGATCGTCGACGGGACGGTCCGGGTCGGGCTGGCGGACGCCGAGCTCGGCCGGTTCGCCGCCGCCGGCGCTGCCGCGCGAAAGGCCGGCGCCAGGGACATCGCGGCCTGCGTGGTGCAGCGGGCGCTCGGGGCCACCACGGTGGGCGGAACCCTGGCGGTGTGCCGGGCGGTCGGCATCAGGTTCCTGGGCACCGGCGGCATCGGCGGCGTGCACCGCGGTTACGGGCACCACCTCGACATCTCCGGCGACCTGCTACAGATCGCGCGTACCGCGGCAGTGGTGGTCTCATCGGGTGCGAAGTCCATCCTGGACGTCGAGGCGACGGCTGAGCTGCTGGAGACGCTCGGAGTCCCGGTGCTGGGCTGGCGGACCGGCACGCTGCCGATGTTCTACAGCGCCGCCGGAGGGCCGGCGGTGTCGGCGGTGGTGACGACCCGCGAGGAAGCAGCCGGCGTAGCCGCCGCGCACTGGCACCTGAACGAGTCGGCCGGGCTCCTGCTGGCCCAGCCGCCCGCCACGGGCCTGGACATCGAGCCGATCCTGGCCGAGGCGGTCGAGCGGGTCCGCGCCGCCGGCGTGACCGGCCAGGCCGTCACCCCCGCCGTCCTGGCCCTGGTGGAGGAGCTGAGTGCCGGCCGCAGCGTCGAGGTCAACCAGCGGCTCATCGCCGACAACGCCGCGCTCGCCGCTGAGGTGGCCGTCGCCTATGCCGCAGTGCGGGCCGACACCGGTGCCTGACCGGCTCCCGGCGCCTGGTGAATGTGGCCATCAGTACGGGAATTCCGGTACCGATGGCACATTCACTCGATGCGGGCGCGCTGGTGCGGCACCGTCAGCAGCGGCACCGTCAGCAGCGGCACCGTCAGCAGCGGCATCGTCAGCGGGGCACCGTCAGCAGCGGCACCGTCAGGAGGTCCTGAGCCGGCCGGGTGGCGCCCGGCCCCGCCCGGCCCCGCCCGGCCCGCGATGCGGCCGCCCGCATGTCTTGAACTGAGCGTGTTTACGTCATCACATTGGGTAAGTAAAGGGTGTGCCCTTCGGCGGCGCGGGATGAGCGCTGCCGCATAACCGCCTATCCGTGGTCGGGCGCAGGATCGGGGGATCACATGACCAGCGGACCTCAGCCGGGTGCGCCAGGACAGTGGGGCGGCGGCCCGCAGGGCGCCGGGCCCGGACAGCAGTGGGGCGGCGGCCAGGGCAGTGTCCCCCAGGGTGGCGCCCCCGGCCCGGGCGGCGGGCCGCAGGGCGGCGGCTCCGGACAGGGCGGCGGCTCCGGACAGGGCGGCGGCTCCGGAGCTGACTGGGGCAGCCTGCCCCAGGTCGGGGCGGCCTCGCCGGTTCCCGTCCATGAAACGCGGGTGACGCCCCGCCGGGTCATCCAGTACATCATCGACGACATCCTGGTCGGGATCATCCCCGGGATCGTGTGGTGGCTGGTCGGCGACCGGGGCAGCGGCGTAATGCATGCCATCGGGTGGCTGATCGCGGTGGTCGTCGCGGTGCTGATCATGATCTGGTACTGGGTGCTCAGGCCGTACGGTCACGGCGGCCAGACGTTCGGCATGCAGTGGCTGGGCCTGCGGATCATCAGCAAGGACGGGGATCGCGCCAACAGGACCCAGTTGGTGATCCGGTGGATCCTGCTGATCATCGACACCCTGGTCATCGGCCTGGTCGGGCTGATCACGATGCTCTTCTCGCATTACCGTCAGCGCGTCGGCGACCACGCTGCCAAGACCCTGGTGGTCCGGTCCCACTGGCAGATGAGCCAGGGCGAATGGGCCGCCACCGGGGCAGCCCGGGCCCCGGTGCCGCCCGCGCCGTAGGGGGCGATGTCCGCAGCAGGCGGGGCCACCGGGCAGCCTGCTGCCCGATGGGCCGCCTACCTGAGCACCCGGCTCGTCGAGCTGGTCCTGATCCTGATCGGGGTCGGCTTCACGGTCGGCTCGGGCACGGCGGCCGTCGAGCTGCGCTACCTGGTGGCCTGGGACGTGATCGCGCTGGCCTACCTGACGGTCGGGGCCGTCGTGCTGCGGCGCCACCGGGCCGAGGCAGGCCCGGCCTCGGGACCTGCGGAGATACGCGGGCTGCGGCTGCTCGGCACCACCCGGTTCAACTTCGCGTTCACGCTGGCGGCCAGCATTGTCGGGATGACCAGCGCCAGCGTGGTGATCTCGCACGGCAGCGCGCCCGCCGAGGGGCCCGACATCAGGTTCTTCGGGTCGATCGCCATCGGCTGCGCGTGGATACTGCTGCACGCTGGGTACGCGCGGTTCTACGCCGGCCTCTACTACCGGCGTGGTGCGGGCGGCGGGCCTGCCGGCGGCCTGGACTTTCCGCGCCGTGAGTTCCCTGGCCCCGACGACTTCATGTACTTCGCGTTCACGCTCGGGACCTCGTTCGCGGTCTCCGACGTGAGCGTGACGTCATCGGCGCTGCGCTGGCACGTAATGGTGCACAGCGTGCTCAGCTTCTTCTATAACGCGATCGTGCTGGCCCTCGCCATCAGCATCCTGACCGGACGCTGACCGCCGCGCTCCCGGGCCTGGCCCGGCCGCCGGCCAAGCGCGCGAGGCCGCGGCGTATCACGCGGTCAGGACGTGACTTAAGGCGATGGCTCCGGCTGCCGACTGGAACAGAGCGATCTGGTCTGCTATTCTGGAACAGAATAGTTTATTCCGTTTCATTCGGAGGCGGTCGTGCTCGAATCGCTCACTGAAGCCCTTGGCCTGCTGCGCGTGGCTGGCGCCGCCGTCGGCGATGACCAGCGCGACGCACCGACACCGTGCCCGGCGTGGACCGTGACGCAGGTTCTCCAGCATGCGGCCGGCGACCAGCTCGCCTGGGCCGCCGCGCTCGGGACGGGCAGCGGCCCGCAGTACAACCCGTTCGACCCGCCCGGGCACCTCGACGGCAGCGTCGCCGGGCTGCTCGCACCGGCCATCGCCACCGCGGCGGCGGCCTGGAGCGCGGTGGCGCCCGGCTCGGGACCGGTGCCCACCCCGTTGCCGCAGGGCGACCTGCCGGCGCCGACCGCGGCCGCGGCGGCCGCCCTCGACGCCGCCATCCACGCCTGGGACGTCACCGCGGCCCTCGGACTGCCGTCCGCGCTGACCACTGCGCTGGCCGCCCGGCTGCGGCCAGCCGCTCGTCAAATTGTCGAGCCCCTGCGCCAGTACGGCGCGTACGGTCCCGCGCTGGCTCCCGCGCCCGGCGACGACGCCGCGGAACTGCTGCGCTACCTGGGCCGGAATCCAGACTGGCGGCCCTGATGCGGGGTCGGCGGGCCTGCCCAGGGCGGACCCCCGGCAGGTTCGGTCAGCCGTCGGCGACCAGCGCGCGAAGCCGTTTACGGTCGGTCTTCATGACGCTGGTCAGCGGGATGGCGTCGAGGATGCGGACGTCGCGCGGGTATTTCACCGCCGACAGATGGCGCCGGGCGTGGTCGACGAGTTCGGCGGGCTCGGTGGCGGCGCCGGCCCGCAGCTGCACGAAGGCGACCACTTCCTCGCCGAGCTTGGGATCGGGCTTGCCGACCACGGCGGCGGCCACCACGTCGGGATGGGCCACCAGGACGTCCTCGACATCGCGCGGGTAGACGTTGTAACCACCGCGGATGATCAGGTCCTTGATCCGGTCCACGATGTACAGGTAACCGTCAGCGTCCAGATGGCCGACGTCGCCGGTGTGCAGCCAGCCGCCCCGCATCACCTCGGCGGTCTCCTTGGGAGCGTGCCAGTAGCCGGTCATGACCATCGGGCCGCGCACGCAGATCTCGCCGTCCTCGCCCGGGGCCGCCTCGGCAGCGTCAGGGCGCTCGATCCTGACCGTGACCCCGGGCGCCGGGCGGCCTACGCTGCCTGCCCGGGCCGCCCCGACCGGGGACGTCGCGATGATCGCGGCCGTCTCGGTGCAGCCGTATCCTTCGGCGATCTCGACGTGCGGCAGTCGCCGGGCGAAATCGTCCGCCACCTGCCTCGGCAGCGGTGCCGCGCCGCTGGTCAGCCGGATCAGCGCGGACAAATCATAGTCCTCAAGGGGCTGCTGCAGGAGCATCTGCAACATCGACGGGACGAGCGGGCTCAGGTTGACCCGGTGCTCAGCGGCCAGCCGCAGCCAGCCGGCCGGATCGAACCATCGCATCAGTACCGAGGTCCCTGGGTCCGGCGCATGCAGGCTCATCACGCTCACCATCAGCCCGTAGACGTGCGACAGCGGCAGCGGCAGCAGTGCCGAGCGCAGCGTCTGCTGATAGGAGGTGGCCATCGCGGCCCACGCCGACGCCGACAGCGCGTCGTGGCTGATCATTACCCCCTTCGACCGGCCGGTGGTGCCGCCGGTGTAGAGCAGCGCGGCCAGCTCCGACGGCTCGACGTCGATGAGGCCGGCTTCCGGCGCGGTCTCCAGGGCAGCGAACGGCAGCAGGCCGCCGTTGCCGCCGCCGTTGCCGCGGACCGCGGTGTTTGCTGCGCTGTTTGCTGCACTGTTAGCCGCGGTGTCTGCTGCACTGTTAGCCGCGGTGTTTGCGGCACTGCTTGCGGCACTGCCTGCGGTACCGGCCGCCGGCGGCTCCCCGACGATGATGATGCCGCGCAGGCGGTCGGCTCCCGCCGCCGCGGCAGTCACCTTCGGCAGGATCTCCGGCGTGGTGACGACGAACGCGGCCGCGCTGTCGGTGAGCACATGCCGCAGCTCGTCCTCGCTGAGCAGGAACAGCACCGGAGTCGTGATCGCACCAGCCCGCCACACTGCGTGGTAAGTGATGCTGACCTCCGGGCAGTTGGCCATGCAGACGACGACGCGCTCACCTGGCCGCAGTCCGGCGGCGCGCAGCCCGCCGGACACCCGCCGGACGCGGGCTGCGAGTTCGGCGCCGCTCCATCGGTCGCCCTCGTAGTACAGCTCGGACTCGGCTGCGTGGCGGTCCCAGGACAGCTCGGCCAGCCGTTGCAGGCTGGTTCCGGTCGCGCGGGTCACCATCGGTGCGGTCGGTGCGGTCACGAACTGCTCTCCCGTCGAGCCAGCTTCCAGTGCAGTGCCTGGTTCCGGTGCAGTGCCGGGCAGCGGGCTCCGCCGATGCCCGGCGCCGTCCGGTTAGCGGCATTATCGCACCGGACGAGCGCTTCGGGCGGCCCGTCGGCGGCCGGGCTACCAGAGGCCGAGCAGCGAGCCGAGAACGCGGGCCGCCTGGCCGCCGCTTTCTTCGGCGATACCGAGCGCGGCCGGTACGTCGAGGTCGCTGGCCAGGGCCGAGCGAATGGCCGCGACGGCCGCATCAGGCGCGCCGGGCGCCGCGGCCGCGGTCCGGCCCGCGGCGGACTGCAGGCGCTCCAGCCTGCCCGCCGCGGCATCCAGCCCGGCGTGATCGTAGTCCCAGTCCTGCTCCCAGCGACGGTCCAGGATCAGCAGCCGGACGGCCGCGGCCGGATAGCTGGCCAGCAGCTCACGCACGAGCACCAGGTTGCCCGCTGACTTGGACATTTTCGCGCCGCCGATCCGGACCACGCCGACCTGCAGCCTGGCGCGGGCGAACGGCGACACGCCGGTCAGGGTCTCCGCGAGCGCTGCCTGGTAGGCGTGATGCGGGAAGCGCAGGTCGGCCCCGCCGGCCTGCACGTCGATGGTGGGGCCGAAGGTGTGCAGCGCCATCGCCGCGCACTCCGCGTGCCAGCCAGGATGGCCCGGTCCCCACGGACTCGCCCAGGAGGGCGCGTCCGGGACCGAGGCCCGCCAGAGAAATATGTCGAACGGGTCGTCCTTGCCAGCCGCGTCAGGCTGGTCGCCGTATTCACTGGCCAGCCGCAGCGCCGTCGCGGTGTCCAGGCCCGCGGCCCGCGGGACGGCCCCGCCGCGGAAGTAGACCTGGCCGTCGCGCTCGTAGGCCGCGTCCCGGGCCAGCAGGCCTGCCGTGAGCCCGATGACCTGATCGACGTAGGCGTGTGACCGGGGGCCGATGGCAGGCGGCCGGACGCCCAGCGCGGTCATGTCCTGATCGAAGTAGAACTGCTGGATGGCGGCGAACCTGTCATAGGGTGTGCCGGCCCGGGTCGCGGCCGCCAGCAGCACATCGTCGGCGTCGGTCACGTTGCGGCACACGATTACCTCGGCGCCGGTCGCATGCAGCACGCGGGCCAGCGTGTCGACCCAGACGAAAGTCGCGGCGTGGCCGAGGTGGGTGACGTCATACGGGGTGATACCGCACGCGTAGAGCCGGGCCCGCCCGACCAGCGGGAGCGGCTCTCCGCCCAGTGACATGACCGGCGGCAGGTCCCTGACCAGCGTCTGATCCATTGGCTGCCTCCCTCGGCGTCCAGTACCGCCAGCAACTTTCGGCTCCTTGGCGAGGGTAGCCGAGGCAGGCCGGCCGGCGCCCGCGGCTACCGGTCAGCCGGGACCGGTCAGCCGGAGCCGGCCTGCTGGAGCGGCGCCCGGCGGATCCGGCCGATCAGCGCCGCCAGCAGCGCCGCCCGGTCCGGCATCAGCCGGACGTCGGTGTGCTCGTCGCGGGCATGCGGACGGCCGCCAACCGCGCCCAGCCCGTCCAGCGTGGGGACGCCGAGCGCAGCCGTAATGTTGCCATCTGAGCCGCCGCCCGACCGGACGCCGTCAGGGGGCTCGAGGCCGATGTCGCTTGCGGCCCCCCGGGCCAGGTCGAACAGCCGCAGCGCCGCGGCAGGTTCCAGCGGGTAACGGTTGATGCCGCCGGTGACCGTTACCACCGCCTCCGCCAGGCGCGGTGCCGCGAACCTTATCTCCCGGTCGACCCGCTCCAGCTCGGCCCCGGTCCAGGCGCGCACATCGACGGTGACGCTGGCCGCCTCCGGCACGGTGTTCATGGTCGTGCCGGCGCTCAGCGTGGTCGGCGTGACGGTCGTCTCCGCACCCGGGTCCGCGAGGTCAGCGAGCGCGAGCACCTGGTGGGCGAGTTCGAGGCCCGCGTTGACGCCGAGCTGCGGCTCGAGACCTGCGTGCGCCGCCCGGCCGCCGATGCTGATCTGGTACCCGCCGACGCCCTTGCGGGCAATCTTCACCGCCCCGCCGTCCGCGCTCGGCTCGCAGACCAGGACGGCCTCCGCACCGCGGGCCTGATCCTCGATCAGGGTCCGCGATGACGGCGAGCCCACCTCTTCGTCGCTGGTGAGCAGGAGCGACACCGAGTCCTTGCGATCGAGCAGCATGATCGCCGTCAGCGCCTGGATGATGCCCGCCTTCATGTCGAACACGCCGGGGCCGGACGCGACGCCGTCGGTCACGGTGTACGGCCAGTCCGCCAGCGTGCCCATCGGCCAGACGGTATCGAAATGCCCGAGGATGAGCACCGGCCGCGGCGTCGCCGCCGGCCAGAGCAGGTGCGGGCGGCCGCCCGCGGTCAGCCGCTCGGCGCAGGCCGAACGCCTCGGTGCCCATGTCGTCGAGCAGCGCGGCGCACCGGGCGAGCGCGGCCATCTCCGCCGACGGCGACTCGCAGCTCACCAGTTCGGCCAGGCATTCCCGCATCCAGGAGGCCCGGGCGGCGGCGGCCGTCCGGAGCTGTTCAGCTGGCATGACCTGGCCGCTGCCCACCGGCGGGCGGCTGTCCGGCCCGCGGCGGCAGGCCGGCCGCACCGGACAGCACCTCGCCGCCCTCGCAGCAAGGCAGGATGAAGAAGCAGCGGAGACAGATCCACTTCGAGCCGTTCCCGTACGGGCGAAGATCGGCCTGAGCGCATTGCGGGCAGCTGTCGCCCGGGACCTGGCAGGTGGTCACGCTCCTACGGTAGGGGCTAGGCGGCCGGGAGGTCGCCTGCGACTCGCTTTCGCCTGGCCTGGGCGGTCCCTGCCGTGATCGCCCACCGAGAAACCGGATGCAATTGCCGGGGTCGGGCGCCCGGCGGGCGGACCGGGACCTCAGACTATGGACATGGGATTCGACTTGCCTGGCCTTCTCGCTGCGCGCCGCGGGGAGGGCTATGAGCTACATGCCCGCTATCTCAATCCCCAGCTGCCGCGCATGCTGCATGCCATCGGATTCGACAAGGTGTATGAGCGGGCGCAGGGCGCCTATCTCTACGATCGCGACGGGAACTCCTACGCCGACTTCCTGGCCGGCTTCGGCGTCTTCGGGGTAGGCCGCAATCATCCGGTCGTGCGTGCCGCGCTCCATGAGGTGCTCGACGGCGACCTCGCCGACCTAGTCCAGTTCGACACCCCGCTGCTGCCGGGCCTGCTCGGCGAGCAGCTGCTGGCCAAGGCACCGGGGCTGGACCGGGTCTACTTCTGCAACAGCGGCACCGAGGCGGTAGAGGCGGCGCTGAAGTTCGCCAGGTACGCGACCGGCAGGCCGCGGATCATCTACTGTGACCACGCCTTCCATGGCCTGACCACCGGCTCGCTTTCGGTCAACGGCGCGGCGGAGTTCCGGCAGGGCTTCGACCCGCTGCTGCCGGATGCGCGGATCCCGTTCGGCAGCCTGGACGCGCTGGAAGCCGAACTCCGCACGGGCGGGGTCGCGGCGCTCATCGTCGAGCCCATCCAGGGCAAGGGCGTTCACGTGGCGCCGCCCGGGTACCTGGCCGCGGCCCGCAAGCTGCTGCACGACCACGGCGCGCTGCTCATCTGCGACGAGGTCCAGACCGGGCTGGGGCGCACCGGGCGGTTCTTCGCCTACCAGCATGACGATGTCGAGCCGGACATCGTCACGGTGGCCAAAGCGCTGTCCGGCGGGTTCGTCCCGGTCGGCGCCACCCTGGCCAAGGACTGGATCTTCGGCAAGGTGTACTCGTCGATGGACCGGGTGCTGGTCCACGACTCCACGTTTGGCGCCAATGCCATGGCCATGGCGGCCGGCCTGGCCGCGCTGGCGGTCATCGAGGACGAGCAGCTGGTCGGCAACGCCGAGCGGACCGGCGGCGCGCTGCAGGCCGCACTGGCCGAATTGGTCGGTGAGTACGAAATGCTCGCCGGGGTGCGCGGCCGCGGGCTGATGATCGCCCTGGAGTTCAGCAAGCCGCGCTCGCTGAAGCTGCGGGCCGGCTGGAACATGCTGCAGGCGGCCAGGCGCGGCCTGTTCGCGCAGATGGTCGTGGGCATGCTGTTCCGGCGGCACCGGGTCCTCACCCAGGTGGCCGGCGACTACATGGAGGTCATCAAGCTGCTGCCGCCGCTGACCATCGGCGACACCGAGGTGGCCCTGTTCCGGGACGCGTTCGCCGACGTGATGGAGGACGCTCACCAGGGCGGCGGCCTGATGTGGGACTTCGGGCGCACGCTGGTCAAGCAGGCGGTCAGCCGGCCCGCGGCTAGCGGACCGGCTCGAGGATGACGACGGGGATCTGCCGCGTCGTCTTCGTCTCGTAGTCGGCGAAACCCGGGTAGGCCTGCTTCTGCGCGGTCCAGATCGGGTCCCGCTCCTGCTCATCGGCGACCCGGGCGTCGGCCTCGATGGTCTGGGTGCCGATCTCCGCGCTGACCCGCGGATTGGCGAGCAGGTTGTGGTACCAGTCCGGGTTGGTCGGGGCGCCCGCCTTCGACGCGAACACCGCGAAGTTATCCCCGACCACCTGGTACATCACCGGGTTCACCCGCTCCCGGCCGCTCTTGGCGCCCACGGTGTGCAGGAGCAGCAGCGGCGCGCCCTCGAACTGGCCGCCGACCCGGCCGCCGTTGGCGCGGAACTCCGCGATGATCTTGCTGTTCCAGTCAGTTGCCTCGGTCATCTGTTGCTCCCGTCGGATCGTTTCGGGTCGTCCGTGCCTGCGGACAGGACCGGGCCAGTCACGCCGCCGGCCCGGATCCTCGCGATGGTAGCGTCCGGCGCGGGCTGGCGGAGCGGCGCGCTGGCGCGCCTGCCGAACGCGATCACCCGGCCGTCCCTGGTGCCCACGTACACGCGGCCGCTGCCGGTGGCCGGGATCGCGAACTTGCTGGCTGTCCCGATCCGCGCCGACCAGATCGGCCGCAGCACGCAGTGCTCTGCGCAGCGGGCCCGCGGCACCGCGGCGAAGGCCTCCAGGGTGCCTTTCGACCCCGTGATGCCCGCGGCCAGGACCACCCACACCACGGCGGATCCGGGGCGGGTCCCGGCCGAGGTCACGACCGGCGAGCCGGACGTGAACCCGAACCTGATGGCGCTGTTGGCCACGTCGGTCAGCCGGGGCCGGCCGCCCCGGCTGACGCCGAACTTCAGCACGCGCAGGTAATCAGCCCGGCCGACGTAGTACACGTAGTCGCGGGACTTGCCCGAATCACCGGGGGTCACGTTGGTGACGTCGCCGAACACCGCCGGATGCCCCCACTGGCCCGCGAACGGGCCGGTCTCGCTCACGTCATCGTTCCCTCCGCCCCGGCCCTGCATCCGGCCGCCCAGGTGATCCCGGTTGAGCAGGAACACCCGGCCGTCCTTGCCGGCCTGGACCAGCAGCCTCGGAAAGGCCGTCGTGCCGAACGGGAGCCCGACCGGCCCGCCGGATCCGAGGTCGCCGTCCGTGGCGTCCAAGGCCGGTGCGTCGCGGGGGCTGAAGAAATCCCTGGCCGCCAGCCGGCCACCCGGCAGCACCGCCAGGCGCACGACCGACTCGCCCAGCTGGCCGGGCGGCTTCGAGCCCTTCCCCGGGGCGGGGGACGCGCCGTTGCCCGACGCGAAGAAGATCCGCCCCGGCCCGTCCGACATCAGCCCGCCGCCGGCCTGCCAGATGCCGCCCTCGGCATCGGCTGGCCCCGTCTCGTCGGTCCACAGCCGGACCGCCCTGGTCGAGACGTTCACGCCCGCCACGAAGCCGGCGAACGGCTTATCGTCGCAATGCGAGCCGAACCCCGCGTAGACGCGGCCGCCGAGCAGCAGCAGGCCGGTGCGCTGCCACTGGTCGGCGGCGTCGAAGGTCGCGGCGCGGTCATTGAACGGGCGGCCGCCGATCGGGACCCGCTCGCTGATATGCCCGGTCCTGGCCTTGATGCCGAACATCAGGAAGCCGGCCTGCCCGGTAGAACTGCTGATGACCTCGGCTACCAGGTACACCGCTGCGGTTCGCGGGTCGTAGACCGGGGTGCTGGTCACGCCGACGGTCGGGGTCAGGTCGGTGCAGGCGGTGGTCGAGGCCGACCACGGCGTCCCGAGCCGGTCCGCCCATTTCACCCGGCCGGTCACCGCGTTCAGCCCGTACGCCCAGTCCCTCTCGGTCGCCACGATCAGGGTCCGGCCGACGATCAGCGGCTGGGCGTAGACCTGGCCCCGCAGCTGCCGGGAGAACAGCCGGCCGAAGCTGCCGCTGCGCAGCGCGGCCGCAGACAGGCCGGGTTCGTCGCGGTCCCAGCCGGTCCGCAGGTTGTTCCTGGAGGCGGTCACGTCGCTGGCCCGGGCGGCGCCGGCCATCGGCCCGGTGAGGATCACGGCTACGCCGGACATCGTGGCCAGCGTGACCGTGACGCTGATCGCGGCCGAGCAGAGCCTTCGGGCCAGCGTGCTGCGGACCGCTAAGAACTCCCGCTGCTGCATGCCACATCCAGTTCAGTACCGGGGCCAAGCGGATGCCCTCGTTCGGGCTCTAGTAATCAGTAAGTTACAGATAGTTATCGGAGCGGCGCGCGGACACGCCGGACGCTTTCCCGGTGACGTCGACGCCGACGGCCCCGCGCACTGGCCCGCCTAGCTGGTCCCGGAGTCCAGGCTGGGCCCGGCTAGCCGCGGCCCGCGGCCACCACGTACTTCAGCCAGGTCGCATACCAGTTCAGCCGAACCTGGCGTTGCGCCTGGGCCAGCGTCAGCGACCGCTGGCACACCAGTTCGTGCATGATGTGGTCGAGCTGGTCCTTCTGATAGAAGCCAACGCCGCGGATCGCGGCAGGCCACAGGTTCGCCGTCACGGGGGCGCCGCCCAGGTTCAGCGGCACCAGGTAGTCCATCCGGTAGTCGTGCTGCCGGGCGCTGGTCGTGTCACCGTACTCCCGGTATACGGCCGCCCGGCTGGCCGGCGAGATCTCCGGGGGGCCCAGCCGACGGCGCTGGAGGCACACCGCGGCCGTGTCGCTGGTCGCGATGGCCCCGGGGGTGAGCCGCAGGTCAGGCCGGGACACCGGGCCGCTCATGTTCGGTACGACGGCCGCTGGCAGCTGAGCGCCGGTCAGGCCCGGGCCCGCGGAGTCAAGTCCCGGCACCACCGGAGGACGGGCGACCGCGGCGGCGTGATCGGGGCTCACGGTGCATCCTGCGGCGAGCAGCGCGGCGCAGACTGACAGGGACAAGATGCCCGCAGGCCCCCGGCGGGCCCTCATGACCCGCCGAGCAGGCGGAACGACCAGCCGGCCGATCGCCAGCGCGGGCCGTCGAGCACGCACCGCGCGTCGACCATGTTGCGCCGTGCGACCACGGCTCCGAGCTTGTCCGGCTCGATCAGGCGGTATTCGGGCCACTCGGTGAGGTGCAGCACCACGTCCGCATCGGCGGCGGCCGCCAGGGCGGAATTCGCGTAGCGCAGCGCCGGCTGGACAGCAGCCGCCTTCTGGATGGCAACCGGATCGTGCACGGTAACGATGGCGCCCTCGGCGGCCATCCGGCCGCACACATCGAGGCTGGCCGAGTCCCGCACGTCATCGCTATTGGGCTTGAACGCGGCGCCGAGCGCGGCGACGCGGCACCCCGCTAGCGAACCGCCAGCGGCGTCCCTGGCCAGATCGACCGTCCGCGCCCTGCGGCGCAGGTTCACGGCATCCACCTCGGTGAGGATGGCGGCCACGGAGTCGATGCCGAGCTCCCTGGCCGTGGCCCGGAAGGCGCGGACGTCCTTGGGCAGGCACCCGCCGCCGTAACCGAGGCCGGGGCCGAGAAAACGCGCGCCGATCCGGCTGTCGTGCCCGAGCGCCCGGGCCAGGCTCAGCACGTCGGCGCCAACCGCCTCACAGACCTCAGCCATCGCGTTGATGAACGAGATCTTGGTGGCCAGGAAGGCATTCGCTGACACCTTGACCAGCTCGGCGGTCTCCAGGTCGGTGACCACTTCAGCCGCGCCCTGAGCTATCGGCTGCGCGTACACCTGGCGCAGCGCCTGGGCAGCTTGCTGCGACGTGACGCCGAACACCAGGCGGTCGGGCGACAAACTGTCCTGGACCGCGAAGCCCTCCCGGAGGAACTCCGGGTTCCACGCCATCTCCGGCCCGGCCTCGCCAGGCTCCCCGGCCCCGCCAGGCTCTGCGGTACCGCCGCCGGCCATCGGGTAGGCCCCGGCGGCACCGGCCATCGCATGCGCGCCGATCCGGGCGCCGATCCGGGCGGCCAGGCGGCGCGCGGTACCCACCGGCACGGTCGACTTTCCCGCAATCACGCACCGACGGCTCAGATGCGGCGCGAGCGCGTCGGCGGCCGCGTACACGTAGCTGAGGTCGGCGGACCCGTCGGCGGCCTGCGGCGTTCCGACGCAGAGAAAATGGACATCGCCGAAGGCCCCGGCTTCGGCGAACGAATTCGTGAACCGGAGGCGGCCAGCCTCGAGGTTCTTGCGCAGCAGCGGCTCGAGGCCGGGCTCAAAGAACGGCGCCTGGCCTTGGGCGGCCCTGGCCACCTTGTTCTCATCCACGTCGAGCGCAAGGACGTCGTGGCCGAGGTGCGCCATGCAGACGGCGTGCGTGAGGCCGAGGTAACCGGCGCCGATCACGGTCAGCCGCAGGCGGGGGTGAGAAGGGCTCATGTCGGTCTCCGGGTTGGGCGGGTCGGGCGGGTGCTGGCAGGGCCGGCGGCGTTGCCGGGCAGGATCAGGTGGACGAGGTGCAGGCGACGCTGGCGAAGCCCGCGCGCGCGGCAGTGACGACGTTGTCGCAGCCGACGACCGTCCCCAGCCGCCGGCTCTGCACGTAGATGCCATAGCCGGGCCCGTGGACCGCGGCGTGATTACCGATGAAGACGTTGTCGAGCCCCCAGCCCGGGTAGACCTGATGAACCTGGAAACCGTCGCCGGGGCTGCTGATGCCGGTGTTCCTCTCGATCGTCCAGTGGTTGCCCTTGACGTTGATCCACGCGGTGGCCGCGTTGGGCACCATCCCGGTACCGTCGAGATGGTTGCCGATGATCATTCCGTCGGTCGTGCCTTCCTTGATGTCGATGTTCTCGGCGGTCGTGTCCGCGATGTCGTTGTAAGCGATCAGGTTGCGATCGCTCCCATCCGGCTGGCAGTGCGAGTATCGGCACCAGTTCTTGTGGGCCGACCCCACGTAGATGCCCTCCCCGAAGAACGCCCGGTGCAGTCCGGTCTGCCGGACCACGCAGTGACTGATGGTGTTGTCGCTGCTGAAATCGCGCAGGTGGATGCCCTCGTCACCGATCGAATGCACGTAGAGCCCGGTGATCAGGTCGTGCGTCACGCCGTCGGCGACCAGCCCCTTCTGCCCGTTCTGCAGCGTGAAGCCCGCTACCCGCCACCACGACGCGCCGTCCAGGTGGAACACGTAGCCGTGATTGATGTCGCCGCCGTCCAGCACGGCGTCGCGGCCGCCGCACAGCGTAATGGGGGCCGCGGCGGTGCCCGACCTGCTCACGGTGAACTGGCCCCGGTAGATGCCAGGGCGCAAGATGATGGTCTGTCCCGGCCTGGCAGCCGCCAGCGCGCTGCCCAGCTGCGCCGCCGTCGCCACCGGGACCGCGCCGGCGCCGTGGCAGCCGGGGACCGCCGCGGCGGCCACCGCGGGCAGGGAGGCCCGTGGCGATGCCGGGGCGGCCGGCTGACGCGGCTGCGGCGCCGAGCCCGAGCAGGCCGCCGCGGCCAGCACCAGGCCGGCCATCATCCCCAGGCGGACGACTAACATCTGGCGCTCCGCGGTCCGGCCGGCCGCGGCCCGGCCGCGCTCAGAACCTGGCCTGAGGTCCATCCCGGTCACCTCCGATGCGTGGCAGTGGGCTGGTCGCGCTGGTCGCGTCGTCGGCGCCGGGATCGGACGGGCCGCTGTACGGCGCGGCTGGCGTGGTAACCGGGGCCGCCCAGGCCCGGAGCCGGTCTCGCTCTCCGCCGGCCGCGACGGCCGCCCCCACGAGCCGGTCTGGCTGGTGCTGGCGGTCTGGCTGGCGCTGCGGTCTGGCTGGTGCTGGCGGTCTGGCTGGCGCTGCGGGTCTGGCTGGTGCTGGCGGTCTGGCTGGCGCTGCCGGTCCGGCCGGTCCGGTCGGCCCGCGAGCGCGGCCTCCTGCCATGGCGTCCCTGGCTTCACCGCAGCCGGCCAGGGCGGTGCCGCGCTGCGCGGGGCACCCGGCGACCGTGCCGCGGGTCCGGCGGCGACCCGTTCACTGGGAGCCTGGGGCCCGGCGGCCCCCGGGATCACCGCCACGAGATCGGGATCTGGACCCGGCCCGGATTCAGTAGCTGGAGCGGGGCGGGGATCAGGCTGCCACTCCATGCTCGCCGGGTAGGGTTGCGCAGGCGCCGGCTTGCGGCGCGACCACAGGCCGCCGGCCAGCAGCAGCGCGAAGATCGACAGCCAGAGCGCAGCTAGCGGGTGGAACTGCAGATAGTTCAGGACGGTCAGCCGTACGTGGTGCAGCCAGCCCGAGCTGTCGGTGCCGGTCAGCGCGGGCTGGCTGGCGTCGGCGCGCGCGTCCACGGCCCGGAAGCCGGTCCCGGAGATCACATTGTCGGCGCCCGAGACGCGGGACGTCGGGCCTCGGACGGTGATCCCGAACAGGCTGGCGCCGCTGATCACGTTGCTGTCGGCGCGCAGGGTGCCGATGCTGCGAACGAGCACCGCCACCCGGGCGCCGGCAATCGCGTTGCCTGCCAGCACGGTGCCGGACGCATTCGGCCCGATCTCCATGCCGACCCGCGGCCCGCAACGCACATCGTCGCCGGTCAGAATGGTGCCGGCGGCCCCGGTGCGGACGGCGATCCCGGTCAGCGGCGTGCAGACGGAGTCAGCCCGCAGGAGCGTCCCGGTGCCGCCCTCGACCAGGATGCCATCTCGCAGGTTCCGCAGCGCCGCGCCGTCCTCGATCCGTGTTCCTGACCCGGCCACGACCGCGTTGCCGGACGCGGAGGCCCCCCTGACCAGCGGCTGGCTGTCGACCAGGAAGCCGTTGCCGCGATTATGCTCGGCCAGGTCGTCGGCAAACACGGTCCCCTCGGAGGCCGGGTCCACGACAAAGCCGTTGCCGCCGTTGCGCACGGCCGAGCTCCCGGTCACCGAGGCCCCGACCGTGTACCTGTGGATGTGCAGCCCGTCGAGCTGGTTGAACTCGAACAGGTCAGCCGAGAACGTTACATTGGTGCCGCGCTCGACGAACGCACCGTAGGTGTCGCCGGTAAAGGTCGACGACCACGCCCCGCCGCCTGCTGGCTGCGAGGAGATCCCGGTCCAGGCCACCCCGCCGGTCCGGCCGCTCCAGAACCCGAGCGAGGAGACCCGGGCGTCGGTGATCTCCATCCGGCCGCCGACCGCGCGAATGTAGGACCGGCCGCTGCCCCGGTCCACGGCGGGCGCGTTGAGCTGGTGATCCCAGCCCATGATGGTCAGCGGATGACTGGCTGTTCCGCTGAATTCCAGCGTGCCGCCCCAGGAGACCACCGAGGCGAAGCCGCCCGCGGTGCTGTCCAGGTAGAGCGCCTTCAGCCAGGGCCAGCTCAGATCGAGACGGGCATTGGCGGTCACGAAGACGTTGTCGATGAGCAGGCCGACGTGATGCGGCCGCATCACCAGCGCCCCGTACTGCACCAGGTCGGCGGCCGTGTAGCTGGCCGGTCCCGGCGGCAGGACCAGCGTCGGCAGGGCGCCCCGGACGGAGATGATCTGCGGTTGGTAGATCCGGATGGAGTCATGCAGCAGCACCCGCAGCCGCGAGTCCTCGACGCTGACGACGGCTGCCTCCTCCGCGGGGTTCACCGCAGCTGCCGGCGCGGGCAGGCCGCTGCCCGCGATGGGCGCCGCTACCTGCGAGAGCCGAACGGCCGGCGGCGTCTTCGGCGCGGGCAGCAGGCGCACGCCCCCGCTGGAGGTCAGCGGCCTGGCCGGGGCGAGGTGCAGAGCGGTCCGGAGCGCCGGGACCGAGGCCAGCGCGGCAAACACCGCCACGGCCACCAGGACCGCATAGCGGGCCTGGTGATGGGTGTGACGTGAGGAGGACTTGTTGCTAGACCTCGGCATGGCAATCTCCTAGACCGGTGACGAGGCGGGCATCAGACCAGCGACCTTGCGGACTGTGCCTCGCCGCCGACCATGTCGTCCTTGCGAGTCAGCCAGCCATGCACGTTCATGGTGACGAAGGCGTAGATCTTGAGCGGTAGCGCGACGATGATCGTCATGAGCTCGACCAGCGGCAGCACCCAGATGTCCCCCGGCCGCTGGCGCAGGTGCGACACGCCGCGGATGGCCCGCCCGAGGAGCAGCCAGCCGACCGCGATCGCCGCGAGGTACCACTGCGGCTGCAACAGCCATGCGGCTAGATAGGTCATGGCGAAGCCCATGGTCACCGGGGTGAAGAGGACCTGGAGGACGGTTAGCTGGCAGATGAACGGCGCTCGCCACAGCCAGCCTTTCCAGATGGCCGTGAGATAACAGCGGTAGGAGTTGCGGCTCCAGCGCAGCCGCTGCTTGAGGAACGCGCGCCCGGTGTCGGGGAACATGGACACCGCGCGGGCCGTCGACTGGTAGACGGTCTTATAGCCAGAGGCCAGGACCAGCCAGGTCAGGCGCCCGTCGTCGCCGGAGATGCAGCGGCGGCCGAGGAAGAACTCCCGCTCGAGATGCTCGAGCACGCCGATGACGACCTGGCGGCGGTAGGCGACGGTCCGCCCCGACAAGCACGCCACCGCGCCCCCGCGGGACTGCGACGGCACGTAGTCCAGGTACCTGACGTCGATCATCCAATTGGCGACCCGCCGCCACACGCTGGTCTCCGGCCGGTACACGTTCTGCCGGGTGCCGACGCCGCCGACCTTGGGGTCGGCGAATGGTGCCTGAACGGCGGCCAGTAAGCCCGGGTACCACTCCGTGTCCGAGTCCGCCAGCACCAGGATCTCTGACCGGGCGCGGCGGATGCCCGCGCCGAGCGCGGACCGCTTGCCCTGGTGGGCGAAGGGCACGACCTGCAGCCGTGGCTCCACGGCGGCGCGGGCCTGCAGCCGCCTGATCACTTCGGCATCGGCCAGATCGGGGACGACGATGACCTCCGTCGGGCGCTCGGCCAGCCAGGAGTCCAGGCAGCGATCCAGGATGGCCGGATCTTCGCGAAAGGACGGCACGACCACCGATGTGCTGGTGCTGAAGCCGACCGGGGTCGGCCGGTACAGCCTGGACAACGAGAACCTGGTCAGCCACACCGACCACGAGATCAGCCCCACCACGCCGATCGGTATCAGGTGCCGCACCTGCAGCCACGTCGACTGCTGGGCCGCAGGCGCGGCCACCGCCGCGGACAGCGCCGCCGAGTACATTCCCGTCCCCTCCTTCGCGCCCAGGGCGCCGCCGCGGGGCGAGCCACCGCAGCGTGATCGTCATCACGTAATGAATAGGGATAGGTCCGAAAATGAGACCCATGTGACAGTCGTACATAGATGACGTGCATGTCGGCGGCGCGGTTGGCGGCCCGCTGGAGAACACTGGACATCTTTGGCCAGCCAATGGGAAACGGGCGCCAGCCAATGAGAAACGGGCACTTAACGGAAATCAGGGCAGGTTTCGCGCCGACGGCCGTGATCTGCGCGAACGGGTGAGCAGGCGCGAACGGGCCAGCAGCGGGCGAATGGGCAAGCAGCGGGGTGAATGGGCAAGCAGGAGGGCGAACGTGCAAGCAGGGGGCCGAGCGGGCAGACAGAGCTGCGGATCCCGCCGCTGCGTTATCCGGGCGCCGTCATCGAAGCGGCCAGTGTGTCCAGGATCTGCGGCCCGTACCTGGCCAGTTTGGCCTCGCCGACACCGTTGACCGCGGCCAGCCCGGCCAGCGTCGACGGCAGCTCGGCGGCGATCTGCCGCAGGGTGGCGTCGTGGAAGATCACGTAGGCGGGTACGCCCTGCTCCTTGGCGGCCACCGCGCGCCAGGTACGCAGCCGCTCGAACACCGGCATGGCCGAGGCGGGCAGGTCGTTGGGCGCCGTGCGGCGCGGCGACCTGGCGGCTCGCGCCGCACGTTCCGGCTCGCGGCGCAGCATCACCTGGCGCCGCTGGCCCAGCACCTCGTAACTCTCCTTCGTGAGCACCAGCGTGCCGTAATCGCCTTCGACGGCCAGCAGGCCCTGGGCGAGTAGCTGGCGCACGACGCCCCGCCATGACGCGTCGTCGAGTTCAGTGCCGACCCCGAAGACCGTCAGCGAGTCGTGGCCGTGCTGGATGACCTTCGCCGTCTGCTTGCCGCGCAGGATATCGATCAGCTGGCCGGCGCCGAACTTCTGGTGCCGCTCCCGGACCAGCCGGAGCACCGTGGACAGGAGCTTTTGCGCCGCGATCGTGCCATCCCACGCCTGCGGCGGCGAGATGCACGTATCGCAGTTGCCGCACGGCGCGGCAGGCTGGCCGAAGTAGCCGAGTAGCTGCGCGCGCCGGCACTCGATCGTCTCGCACAGGGCCAGCATGGCGTCGAGATGCATGGCCAGCCGGCGGCGGTGCGCCTGGTCGCCTTCCGAGCTCTCGATCATCTTGCGCTGCTGCACGACGTCCTGGAGGCCGTAAGCGAGCCACGCGGTGGCGGGCAGTCCGTCCCGTCCGGCCCGGCCGGTTTCCTGGTAGTAGCCCTCGACGGACTTGGGCAGGTCGAGGTGGGCCACGAGCCGCACATCGGGCTTGTCGATGCCCATACCGAAGGCGATCGTGGCCACCATGACCAGGCCGTCGTCGCGCAGGAACCTGGCCTGGTTCGCGGACCGGGTCCGGGCGTCCAGGCCCGCGTGATACGGAAGCGCTCCGATCCCGTTGCTCACCAGGAACTCCGCGGTCGCGTCCACCGAGGCCCTGGACAGGCAGTAGACGATCGCGGCGTCGCCGGGGTGCTCGGCGCGCAGCAGGCGCAGCAGCTGCTGCCTCGGCTCGGCCTTCGGCTCGATTCGGTAGGTGATGTTCGGGCGGTCGAAGCTCGCCACGAACTGGCGCGCCGCGGTCAGGTTCAGCCGGGTGGCGATCTCGGCGCGGGTGGCCTGGGTGGCCGTGGCGGTCAGGGCCATGCGGGGCACTGCGGGCCACCGCTCATGCAAGACGGACAGGCCGAGGTAGTCGGGCCGGAAGTCGTGTCCCCACTGGGCGACGCAATGTGCCTCATCGATGGCGAACAGCGAAATCGTGCCGCGATCCAGGAGCCGGCCCGTTGATTCGGCGCGCAGCCTCTCCGGTGCCAGGTAAAGCAGGTCAAGCTCACCAGCCAGGAAGGCCGACTCGACCTGACTGCGCTGCTGCGGGTCCTGGGTGGAGTTGAGGAACCCGGCCCGCAAGCCGGCCGCCGACAGGGCATCCACCTGGTCCTGCATCAAGGCGATGAGCGGCGAGATGACCACGCCAGTGCCAGGCCCGGACCAGCGCGGGAATCTGGTAGCACAGCGACTTGCCACCGCCGGTCGGCATCAGCACGAGCGCGTCCCCGCCCGCGATGACATGGTCAATGATCTCGCGCTGCCCGTCTCTGAAGGACTCGTAGCCGAAGACACGGCCCAGCACCTGCATGGCGCTGGCCGGCTCCACGCTGGCATCGGGGACGGCCACCCGGCGATTCTATGGCCAGCGCGTGACAAACTCCGGTGACGAGGCGGCCGGGTCCGCCCCCGGCTGGGCGCGGCTGGTTTGCGCGGCTGGTTCGCGTGGTCGGTGGCTCCTGCCGCACCGCGCACTGGTCCGGGTGTGCTTGAGTCGGCGGGTGAGCGCGGCCGAGGTCTTCCTGCTGATCGGCGCTGGAGTCCTGGCCGGCGTGGCCAGCACGGTGGCCAGCCTGGCCTCGGTCGTTTCTTATCCGGTGCTACTGGCGATCGGCCTGCCCCCGGTGAGCGCGAACGTGACGAACACTGTGGCGCTGGTCTTCACGGCGGCCGGGGCGGCGGCCGGGTCACGACGGGAACTGTCTGGCCAGGGCAGCCGGGTGCGGCATCTCGGCCTGGTGACGGCGGCGGGCGGGACGGCCGGGGCGGCACTGCTGCTGCTGTCCCCGGCGCGGGCGTTCGAGGCCGCCGCGCCCTTCCTGATCGGGGCGGCCGCCCTGCTGCTGATCGTGCAGCCGAGGATCGCCGGGCTGACGGCACGGCCGGGCGGAGAGCGAAGCCTGGTGCTGCGCGCGGCGATGTTCGCGGTGGCGGTCTACGTCGGCTACTTCGGCGCGGCCGGCGGAATCGGAATGCTCGCGGTCCTCACCGCCATGCTGGAGCTGCCGCTAGCCAGGATCAACGCGGTGAAGAACGTGGTGTCCGGGCTGGCGAACGCCGCCGCTGCGGTGGGCTTCGCCGTGTTCGGCCCGGTTGACTGGGCCGCCGCCGCGCCGCTGGCGGCCGGCTTCCTGCTCGGCGGCTGGATCGGCCCGGCGCTGGTCCGCCGGCTCCCGGCCGGAGCGCTGCGGGTATTCATCGGCGCCTGCGGCCTGGTCCTCGCGGTCGTCCTGGGCGTCCGGACCTTTTGACGGGCCCCGGTTCAGCGGTCCGAGGCCCAGCGGCGGATCATCGCGATCCGCGCCCTGATCTGATCGGCGGTCGCCTGCGGCAGCGGTGGTCCCCCGCAGGCCCGGCGAAGATCGGCGTGAATGACGCCGTGCGGCTGGGCGGTCCGGTGGTGCCAGGCCGCGATGAGCAGGTTGAGTTCCTTGCGCAACGCGGCGAGCGTCTCGCGGGTGGCGACCGGCGCCGTCGCCGGGCTGGCCGTCGCCGGCCCGGCCAGCGGGTCCTGCGCCAGGGCGGTCGGCCCGCTGGCGGCCCGGCCCGCATGATCAGTGCGCGCTTTCGAGAGCTGATGGGCCTGCCGCTTGCGCAGCAGCAACGAGACCTGCTCGGGGTCCAGCAATCCGGGCAGGCCGAGGAAGTCCTCTTCCTCGGCGGAGGCGCCGAATTCGGCGCCGTCATACAGCACGCGGTCGAAATGCGCGGACGCCTCCAGCGCCTTGAACGGCAGGTCGCCAAGCTCGTCCGGGGTGTTGCGCTGGCGCCGTGCCTCGGCCAGCTCGTTCTCCTCGGGCGCGCTGTCGTCGCGGCGGCTCAGCACGTGGTCCCGTTCGGCTTCGAGCTCCGCCGCGTAGCCGAGCAGTACCGGGATGGAGGGCAGGAACACCGAGGCCGTCTCGCCGCGCCGCCGGGCCCGGACGAACCTGCCGACCGCCTGCGCGAAGAACAGCGCGGTGCCCACGCTCGTCGCATAGACGCCCACGGCCAGCCGCGGGATGTCCACGCCCTCGGACACCATCCGGACGGCGACCATCCACCGGTCGCCGGACGCTGCGAAATGCGCGATCTTCCGGCTGGCTGACGGGTCGTCGGAGAGCACCACTACCGGCCTGGTCCCGGTGACCCGGCGCAGCAGCGCGGCGTAGGCGCGGGCATCCGCGTGGTCTCCGGCGATCACCAGCCCGGCGGCGTCGGGCATGTCCCTGCGTACCTCGCCGAGCCGCCGGTCAGCGGCCTCGAGCACCCGGGCGATCCAGGCCCCGGCCGGGTCCAGCGCGGTCCGCCAGGCCTGGGCGAGCTGATCTGCGGTCATCGGCGCGCCCAGCGTGCCGGTCACCTCGTCACCGGCCCGGGCCCGCCAGCGCATCTCACCCGAGTAAGCCAGGAAGATCACCGGGCGGACGACACCATCCTCCAGCGCCGGGCCGTACCCGTAGACATAGTCAGATGAGCTCCGCTTGCTGCCGTCGGCGGCTTCGGCATAGGTCACGAACGGGATCGGATTCGTATCGCTGCGAAACGGGGTCCCGGTCAGCCCGAGCCGCCGCCTGGCCGGCTCGAAGGCTTCCCGGACCGCCTCGCCCCAGGACAGCGCGTCGCCGGTGTGATGAATCTCGTCGAAGACCACCAGCGTGCGCCGGTTCAGGGTGCGCTGCCTGTGCAGCGCGGGATGGGCGGCCACCTGCGCGTAGGTCACCGCTACCCCGGTGAAGTCGGCGGAGGCCCGGCCCTGCGCGTTGCGGTAGGACGGGTCCAGCGGGATCCCCAGGGCGTGGGCGGCCGCAGACCACTGGTGCTTCAGGTGCTCGGTGGGCGTGACCACGGTGACGGCGGCGATCTCGCGGCGCGCCAGCAACTCGGCCGCGACCGTCAGCGCGTACGCGGTCTTTCCCGCTCCGGGCGTCGCCACCAGCAGGAAGTCACGCCGCGGGCTGCGGAAATAGGCGTGATACGCATCGCGCTGCCAGCTGCGCAGGGGCGGAAGCAGATCGGGGCGCAGCGGACTGCGGGGAAGGTTTGCCTCATCATCGGCGGCGAACGCGGGGGTAGTCACAGGGCCGAGAGGCTACCAGCGGCGGCCCGGTTCAGGCTCGGTTAAAAAGGTCGTGCCACGGGCAGTGGCCGGGCGTGGTAAAACACGCACGAGGGCACGTACACCGGATTCCGGCGTGCGCGCCGTCATGTCGTCGCTCTCCGAGCGTCAACACATCGTCGCTCTCCGAAAGGGAGTTCCATGGTGCGGACGCGCGCAGCCTGCCGGGCAGGCCGCCTCCGGGTGACTCCTGAGTCCCGGCCGGTCAGCCGCCGGCCGGTCAGCCGCCGGTCAGCCGCCTGCGGTCAGCCGCCGGCCGGTCAGCCGCCGGCCGGTCAGCCGTCGGCCGGTCAGCCGTCGGCCTGCCAGCCGCCGGCCCGCTGGGTGCCGGTCATGAGCCGGGCGGCACTGGTCAACGACGGCATCCCGGCCTTCCTGGCGGTGCTGGTGCTGGTCCTGGTGCTGACGCTTATCGCAGTGATCCGGCTGCCCCGGTGGACCGACACCCACGCTGACGAGGACGAGCAGCCTGAGCTGGACCAGCCCGCGGCTGCCTGGCCCGCCCCCGGCTGGGGAGTGCCTGACCCGGCCGTGGCCGACCGTCCCGTGCCCGCGGCCGCCAGGACCGCGCCGGCCGCGTCCGGGCGGACCCGTCCCGCGCATGCGAGGCACGGTCACGGCCGGACTGGTCCGGTGGGTTTGCGGCCGGTCGGCCAGCAGGCGGCCGCTGCCTCCGTGTTGTCTCTGGCGGGCAGTCCGAGCAGCCAGTCTGGCCAGCCAGGCTTCACCTCTCGGGGCACGGGCGGCCCGGTGCCCTGGCGTGGCACGGTGCGCGCGCCAAAGGTGTCAGGAAGCCCGCCCTGGGAGCCGGCGCCGAGGCCGCCGGGCTAGCAGCCCCAGAATGCTCCGTGCAGCCCGGCCTCGCGGAAGTACTGCCTGGCCTGGCCGGGGTCGCGGCGAACGTAGCCGCGATCGAGGCGGCCTGAGTACCAGCCGCGGGCCAGGCGCCAGAGCGTCGCGAGGTCCATGAGGTAGCCGGACTGCTGCCCAGTGCGGGCCAGCCACGCGGCCACGCAACCGCGATCGCAGAAGAGCCGCTGGTTGCCGCAGGTATGCACCACGTCGTCCCACATCTGACTGGCCGGGACCAGGAAATGCGCGACCTCCCGGCCCGCCGGGGCCGCCTCGCGGCTGACCACCCAGGCCAGGGCTCGCCCGCAGCCGGGGCAGCGGGTGGATACCAGCACCTCGGGCTCGTCCGGCAGCAGGTGAGGGAGCGCGAAGGAGTCCCAGGCGCAGCCTCCCCACCACAGGGTCCGCTGTCCCATGACGGCGAACCCGAGCGGGATCGCGGCAAAGGGATGCGCCATCAGGATCCGGTCTTGGGTATCTATGACCAGGTGGCGCGCGTCCGCCAGATCCCGGAGCCGGGCGGTGACCGTGGCCCGATCGGCGCGGAAAAGCCCGGCGAGGGCGTCGACAGCGGGAGCCCGGCCGTCCGCCGCGAATCCCTGATAGACGGCGAGCCGCAGGTCCTCGGGGTCGAGCGGGCTGGTCACTCGGCTGTTCTCCGCCCCTCCAGAGCAGGCAGGTGCACCGTCATGAGGAATTCGGTGCCTGATGGCTGCTGACCACGATAGAAGTGCGGGACGTCAGCAGCGAACGTCCCGGTCATCCCGGCGGCCAGCACCTGCTCGGTGGTGTCCACGCCAAGGACAGCCGTTCCCTTGATAACGGTCACGGTCTCCACGACACCGGGCGGGTGCGGATGGCTTTCGTAGCTCTCGCCGGCCGCGAGCTGCCAGCGCCAGAGTTCGACCGGTGCTGCCGTCGCCGTGGTGAGCAACAGCCTGGCCGAGCCGCCCTGCGGCCCTTGCCACAGCGGCTCGACAGCGGCCGTGTCAGTCACCCGGACAGCCCGTTCCCTGGTTCGCTCGACTAGCGCGGAGACCGAGACACCGAGCGCGTCGGCGAGCCTGACCAGGGTACCCAGGGTCGGGTTGGCGGTCGCGCTCTCCAGGGCGACGAGCGCGCCCTTGCTGACCCCGGCCCGCGAGGCCAGCTGGTCCAGCGAAAGCCCGCGGCTACGGCGAGCCGACCGGACCGCACGGGCCACCGACTCGATCATGTACTCCTCGGCCATCGCCCCACCTTGTCGGCCATCGCCCCACGCTGGTCGGTCTATTGCGCCTTGCAGTCATTGTAATGTGCAGGCACTCAAGCCTCGCGTCACGCCAGCCGGTGGCCGCAGTGCATCGGCGCGTCGACGACCACGCTCACCCCGGCGTCGGGTGGCGGACAGCCGAGATCTCGGCGATCCATTCCTCGGAAACGACCAGGTCGATGACGGTGTCGGCGACCTGTCCCGGGTCGGCCCGCAGTGCGCGGCTCGGCTTGCCCCGCCGGGCGGGCTCGGCGGCCGGGGCCGGGCTGGCGGGCAGGAGCCGGAGCGCCAGCGCCGGGCACATCTCGACGGCCTGCCGGGCGCTGCGTTCCAGCCAGGGCGGGACCGGCATGTCCAGCAGCTGCGGGAAGCCCTGCCGGTCCAGCTGCACAAGCTCGGGCACGATGTGGCCGCACAGGCCGTGTCCCTGGCAGCGCGTCCAGTCGACCGTCAGCTGGGTCTCGCCGGGCGGAGACGGCAGCGGCAGCACGTTACTGACCGGTCGGCCGCAGCTCCCGCGGAAGAAATGTGTGGCCAGGTCATCGGAGAACACGTCCAGGGCGGACATTACGAACCTGAACACGCCATCCGGATGCGCGCACGCGCCGCGGCCGCGCACGGCTGACGCACTGCGGCGCACGGCATCCAGCGCTTCGACGCCGCCCGAGCCATCCGCCAGGGAAGCCAGCGAACGGGCGATGCTCGGCAGGCCCAGCTTGCAGGGCCCGCACTGCCCGGATGACTCCTTGGCCAGATACGCGGCGACCCGGGTTAGCTCGCCCACCGGGCAGCTACCCTGACCCATGGCCAGCACGATGCCCGCACCCAGGGTGCCTCCGGCCGCGGCCAGCCCGGCCCGGCTGACCGGTAGGTCGTACGCCACCTCTGCCGGTACCCAGCTGCCGTGGTAACCACCGACCAGAACGCCTCCGTCAGGCCGGGCACCGCACAGGTCGAGTACCTCGCCGAGCGGCAGCCCTGACGGCACTTCGACAACCGCCGGCCGCTCGGCGGCGCCGCCTACGGTCAGCAGAACCGTTCCGGGCTCGGCCGCGGTACCTGCAGACGCATAGCCCTCAGGTCCCACCATCGCGAGGATCGCGAGCTGCGCGAAGGTCTCCGCGTTGGACAGCATGGTCGGGCGGTTCCCGACGCCGCTGTAGCTAGCGTGACTCTTGCGTCCTGGTGGCAGCGCCGCCCGGCCGTTCATCGCGTTGACCAGCGCACCCGACTCCCCGGACACGAACCGGTCAGGCACCTCCACCACCCGCACCAGGCGGTCGAGGTCGGGCTCGGCCGCCGCTGCTTCGTATACCGACCGGGCGACCAGGGGATCGGCCACGCCGATGAGGATCAGTCGCGCGTCCAGCGCCCAGGCCGTGGCCAGTGCCCCGGTCAATACCAAGTAGGGAGACCTGAGCAGCAGCATTCTGTCCTTGGCGCTGCCCGGTTCGCCCTCGGTGCCGTTGACCACGACAATGGGCGCCCGTTTTCGGGCGCGGGCCGCGTCCAGCACGCTCGAGAGCTTGCGCGCTACCGGAAACGCGGCACCACCGCGGCCGCGCAGGTCGACCTGCTCGGCCATGCTGATCAGCTGCTCGGCGGTAAGCCGTGGCACCTGGCCGAAGACGGTCTGGTATCCGGCCCGGTCTATCCGGCGCAGCCGGTCCAGGCCGGCGGTGAGGCGGGGCTGCCCGATGCAGAAGGTCTCGGGCACCGCCGGCGGTATCAACGCGGGTCCGCCCGCCGTCGGCCGGCGGTACGCCGGACGTCGTGGTGCTGGCGCCCGTCAGGCCAGCTTCCGTTGACCGCGCTGCGGACCTGACGCCCGCGGCGCGGGCTAGCGATCCCAACCGCTGGCCTAGCCCGCTGCCGACGCCTGGCTACCACTCGACTACCTCCCGAGGTCAGTAACCTGGCCAGGACTCCGATGGCGCCTGGCCCGAATCTCCATCGGTTCCGATCCGGAGGGTGTTGCCGGTCACTGCCGTGATGATCCTAGCGACGCCGATCACGGACTCGCAGAGAAATGGTGTATTAGCGGTAACGATGGCCGTTTTCGCATGTCAGATCCGAGGTCTCCGAGGTATTTGACGATCACGTGGTAGCCACCTCGCCCGACGCGGAGGCGGCACCGTCAGCCGGCCCGCATCGGCCTCAGTACGCCGGCTGGTTCCTGATGACGAACAGGCGAATGATCTTGCCATCGCGGAGGGTGAAGTAGTTCGTCATGATCAGCTCGCCAGGCAGGTTCGTCTTGTCGTAGTTGCCGTCGTAGCGGGCCCGCACGATCGTGTCCCCATAGTGATCCAGGACCTCGGTGACCTCCAGGGTGACCTTGTCGCCGACCAGCTCCCTGGCCACCCAGCGCCGGATCGCCGCGGCCCCCCAGAACTCCCGGCGGGCGTCATTCACCATGGCATCCTCGGCGAAGGTCGCGACGATCGCATCCTCGTCGAAGGCGTTCACGGCCCGGACATGCTCGGCCAGGACCGGGCTCAGGCTGCGGTGGTCGGTCATGACGGTGCTCCTTCGATAGCGGTAACGGACGGCCACTCCAGCGGCCTGGTATCCACCATCGGCGCTCCGGCCGGGGCAGGGTCAACAGCGCCCTGGCGCCTTGACCCTCCCGCAGGGGGAGAGTCATAGCTTGGTGTCATGACATCGGGACTCACGGTCGGCGACTTCTCGCGGGTGACGCACCTGAGCGTCAAGACGCTGCGGCATTATCACGAGGTCGGCCTGCTGGAACCGGCCGAGGTGAATCCGGCGACCGGCTACCGGTACTACGCGCCAGCCCAGATTCCGACCGCGCAGGTCATCCTCCGGCTGCGGAACCTGGAGATGCCGGTCGCCGACGTGAAGGCCGTCCTGGCCGCCCCCGACTCAGCGGCCCGCAACGCGCTGATCGCGGCGCACCTCGACCGGCTGGAGGCCGAGCTCGCCCGGACCCGCGACGCCGTCGACGCCCTGCGCAACCTGCTGGACCACCCCGGCCAAGCGGGGCCCGTCGAGCACCGGACGGTACCAGCTACCCCGGCGGTGGCCATCCGGGCCCTGGTGAACCGGGCGGACATCCTGGCGTGGTGGCAGGGTGCCCTCGGCGAACTGCATGCCACCGTGCCCGCCCAGCACCTGCGCGCGACCGGGCCCAGTGGCGGCCTGTACGCGAGCGAGCTGTTCCAGCACGACCGGGGTGAGGCGATCGTGTTCATCCCGGTCGAGGGGACCGCGCGCGCGATCGGCCGGGTGGCGCCGATGGTGGTTCCCGAAGCCGAGCTGGCGGTCCTGACCCATCACGGCCCGCTGGCCAACATCGACCTCACCTATGCCGAGCTGGGTTCCTACGCGACCAGGCACGAGATCAGCGTGGACGGCCCGCTGCGCGAGTACTACCTGCGCGACTCCCGTGACACGCCTGACCCAGCCGGGTGGGCGACCGAGATCGGCTGGCCAATTTTCCGCGCCGACGCCAGCCCGTGCCGGGTGTAACCGACCCTTCCCCCATTCCGCAGGCCTCCTGTCCGCCGCATGCCTCCGGCCCGCGCGACGGGAATTGCTGCTGCCGTTGGTCGTAGGGGAAGCACTGGTTATGCACATTGATTGAGCCATTGATGGTGGGCGTCACCCGGCGAGTTTCCCAGGCGCGCCACCTCGGTGTGGTAGCCCAGCTGGAACGACAGCGGGTCCGCGGCCGAGCCGCAGGTGCCGGGCTCGAACCGCAGGGCATAGTGCTGGGACGGCTACGGCAATTGCGGCACGCACTTTCGCAGAGCACATTCGCCGAAAGTGCGATCGACCTCACGAGAAGTTGCATTGCTGGTATAGGTCGTTTTCTACCGCAACAGCCAGCTGCTGTTGCTGAAATTTCCTTCTAAAGGCAGCCCCCGAGCGTACGGTTAGATATCTCAAAAAGCACCCAAGGGGAAGGTCTCCCAAATGCGGCACGCTCGCTCATCCGGCGCCGTCGCCGGTAATCGGACTGGGCTCGGCTGGCGGAAGAAGAGCCGGATTGCCGCTGCGGCTGCTGCGGTGGTCGCAGCGTTAGCTGGCACGTCGGTGGCTGGCGTCCCGCCGGCGTCGGCCAGCCCCGGCGAGACGGTGATCGTCAGCGCCACCGGGCTGCTGAGCCCGGTCCTGGCGGTGCTGAGCGTGGGTGGCACGATCTTGACGCAGTATCACCTCATCGATGCGGTCGACGCCGTGATCCCCACGGCCGTCGAGCCGCTGCTCGCGGCCCTGCCGGGTATCACCGTGACGCCTGATGTTTCGGTGAGCGTCGGGTCCACGACCGAGTCGACCGGGCCGCATCCGCCGTCCGATGCGTTCTTGCCGGAGACCGGGGCTACCCAGCTGGCCTCAGCTGGCGATACCGGCCAGGGGGTCACCGTGGCCGTGCTGGACACGGGCATCGACAACCTGCCTGACTTCTCCGGGCGGCTGATCGGCGGGGTGGACCTGAGCGGCGGGAACAACCCCTACCAGGACAGCTACGGGCACGGCACGTTCGTGGCCGGCCTGATCGCTGGCGACGGAGCCTCGTCCGACGGGCAGTACTCGGGCGAAGCGCCCGGCGCCAACCTGGTGTCGATCAAGGTGGCGGGGGCGGACGGCATCACCAGCCTGGGGACTTTGATCTCCGGCCTGCAGTGGGCGGTTGACCATCAGAGCAGGTACGGCATCAAGGTCCTCAACATATCCCTCGGCGTCCAGCCCACCGAGTCCACGGTCATCAACCCGTTGGACCAGGCGGTGGAGGCGGTCTGGAACTCGGGTATCGCGGTAGTGGCCGCAGCGGGCAACGCCGGGCCGTTCAACGGGACCATTCTTTCCCCCGGTGACGACCCACTGGTGATCACGGCGGGAGCCCTGGACGACATGGCCACCCCGTCGCCCGCCGACGATGAGATGACCAACTTCAGCAGCGTCGGGCCTACCTCGCCGGACGGCTGGGTCAAGCCAGACCTGGTCACTTCGGGCCGGTCGGTGGTCAGCCTGGCCGCGCCGGGCTCGACAGTCTACCAAGACTATCCCTCGGCCCGGATCGGCGCCGCGAACTTCGTCGGCTCAGGCACCTCGTTCAGCGCAGCCATCACCAGCGGGGCGGCCGCGCTGGTGCTGGCCGACAACCCGGGGCTTTCCCCCGACCAGATAAAGGCCCGGCTGCTGGGTAACACCAGCCCAGGTCCGGTCGGCAACCCGTTCGTCGACGGCCACGGCGCCCTCAACGCCTACGCCGCGGCGACTTCGGGCCCGATGGATTTCGCCCAGTCGGCCGCCAGCCTGATCCCGACGTCGCTGGGCGCGACGGTCTCGCTGGCGCCTACCGGCCCCGTCGACACCTGGAACACCAGCCTGTGGTCGGGGCTCTCCTGGAACCAGCTGCCATCCGATGGCTCGGCGTGGAACGGCTACGCGTGGACCGGCGCCGACTGGAACGGCTGGACCAGTAAGGCCTGGAACGACGATGCCTGGACCGGCGCCGCGTGGAACGGCGAAGACTGGGGCAGCAAGGCCTGGAACGAGGCTGCCTGGGACGGCTCGGCCTGGGACGGATCAGCCTGGGACAGCTCCGTCTGGAACAGCTCGGCATGGAACTGACCACGGCCCGGCCGGTGGTTAAGCCATGAAGTTACCTCGCGCTACCAGGGCGATCGTCGTCGCCTCCGTTATGGGTGGTGCGATTACCTTGTTTCTCGCCGTCTGGCGGCAATCGGCCTCGTGGCACGTCGACGAGGCGCAATGGACCATCGTAGCGGTGATGGGCGCCCTTTTCCTGGGCAGCTGGGTTTGGCCAGTCGTGGTGTACCGGGGTGACGAATCTGAGACCTTCCATATGGACGAGGGATTCTTTGTGACCCTCGCCCTCCTGGTGCCGCCGCTGCTCACGTTGGGCGTCCTCGCGGTGGCGACCATCTTGGCTCAGACGGTCCGCCGCCGCCCTGCTGTTAAATTGGCCTACAACACGGGACAGGTTCTGACTGCGGCGGGCCTGGGACTCGCGGTGAGCCGCAGCATCGCTTCCCCGACGAATTCCCTCGCCGCAGGTCAGATTGCGGCCGTCACGCTCGCCGTGGGCGTCTACTTCGTCGTCAACACGCTTCTCGTGGACGCCGTCATGGTCTCGATCGGCACGAACTGGAGGGAATTCATCAGCGATCTTCCGACCCAGGTGATGCTGGCTGGCGCGGGAGCATCGATCGGCGTGGTCCTGGCCCTCGCGATTCACGCGCATCTGTGGGCGCTAGCGCTGGCCATCCCGGCCCTGGTCCTGGAGTACTGGCTCATCAGCGCCAGGTACGCGGCGCTGTATGACCGCGCCCGGATGGAGGGCCTGTACGAGGTCACGCTGGAGGCAAACCGGGGGCTGCGGCGGGAGGCGGTGCTCGAGACGATCCTGGGGTCGGTACGCGGGCTGCTCCGCAGCCCGGCGGTCACGCTGACCGCCGACGAGCCGGCCCCCGATCAGCTCACAGCGCCGATGATCGTGGCCGATCGCCGGCAGTGGCTGGTGGCGTCGGGCCGGCGACGGAATGAGCCTTTCGACGACTCCGATCGGGGCCTGCTCAGAGCCCTGGCTGCGGTGGGCACCGGGGCGCTCAGCAATGCCGAGCTGTACCAGCAGGTCCACGTCGAGCGGGAGCGGCTTTCCTCGATCACCCTCAATATCGGAGAAGGCGTCTGCGCCATCGACGCCGACGGGAAGCTGACCTTCGTCAACCGGGCCGCGGCCGACATGATCGAGCTGCCGTCGCTGAACATCACGATCGACGACCCGGTGAGCGACGGCGCCCCGGCAGCGCCCGAGTTCCTGCTCGGTGCCGGCCTGGGAAGCCATGCGCACCGGCCGAACCGTCCGCGAGGACGACGCCAGGTTCCGCGGCAAGAACGGTGACACCGTCCCGGTTGCGTATACGGCCTCGGCGGTCATGGGCGATGGCCTGCCCTCGGGCGCGGTGATCGCCTTCCGCGACATCACTGAACGCAAAGCCTTCGAAGACGAACTCCACCATCACGCCTGCTATGACAGCCTCACCGGCCTGGCGAACCGGCGGCTGCTGGTGGAACGCCTCGATCAGGCGCTGCAATGGTCAGCGCTGGACCGCAAGACCCACGCCTTGATCTTTGTCGACGTGGACCGCTTCAAGGGCATCAACGACAGCCTCGGCCACCTGACCGGGGATGAGTTCCTGGTGGCGATCGGGGCCCGGATGAAGGCGGTGGTGCGCAGCCGCGATCTGCTGGCCCGCTTCGGCGGCGATGAGTTCGTGGCACTGCTGGAGGACGTGGCCGGCGTAGACGTGGCGGTCGCCGCGGCGCGGCGCATCTGCTCCGCCGTCGAACAGCCCATGGTGCTGCCCGACGGCTACGAGCTGGTGGCCAGCGTGTCGGTCGGCATCGCCCTGACCGAGCCGGGTAAGACGGCCGACGACGTGCTCCGGGACGCCGACGTGGCGATGTACGAGGCCAAGGCCAAGGGCGGCGGCGGCATCTACAAGGTGTTCGACCAGGCTTCCATGGGAACCCGCTCCTCGAAGCGGCTCGAAATCGAGGCCGATCTGCGTAAGGGACTCGAGCGGGACGAGCTCGAGGTGCATTACCAGCCGTTCTACTCCCTTGACGAGCAGCACATCGTGGGCGCGGAGGCGCTGGTGCGGTGGCGCCACCCCACGAACGGCCTGATCAGCCCGGCCAGGTTCATCCCGATCGCCGAGGAGACCGGGCTGATACTGCCGCTCGGTCGTTACGTTCTGGACCAGGCGTGCCGGCAGGTGCGCTCGATCCGGGAGCGCCTGGCCGTGGACCTGCCCATCAGCGTCAACCTCTCAGCTCGCCAGTTCCAGGAGAACGGGCTCTTGTCGCAGGTGGCGGCCGCTCTCGATGCCACTGGACTGCCGTCGGAGCTGCTCATGGTCGAGATCACCGAGACCACGGTCATGGAAGACCTTTCCGGTGCCCGCGAGGTCATGAAGAAGCTCAACCGGCTCGGCGTGCGCCTGTCCATCGACGACTTCGGCACCGGCCATTCCTCGCTCGCCTACCTCAAGCAGTTCCCGGTGCACGAAGTCAAGGTGGACCGCACGTTCGTCCAGGGTGTCGCCGATAACCCGGTGGATTCGGCGATCGTCAAGGCCGTCATCGACCTGGCCAATGCGATGGGCATTTCGGCGGTGGCCGAGGGCGTGGAGACCAAGGATCAGCTCGCTGAGCTCAGGCTGCTCGGCTGCCCGGTGGGGCAGGGGTTCTACTTCTCGCAGCCGCTTCGCGCCGAGGAGTTCGACGAGCTTCTCACCCGCCATTTCACTCCGGCGGCAGCACCGGCGCGGCCGGTGCTGGTCGAGCAGGGCACGAGCACGTCGGGCACCGCGGTCGCCCCGGTTGGGCCCCGGCTGGCCGATGTCTCCGCGCTGCCCGGTTAGGGCAGCCGCGGACGAGCGCCGGCGCGCCGTCAGCTGCCGAGCGTTTTCGTCACGTAATCCAGGACCCGCTCGCGGGCGGCGGGCGAGTCCCACATCCGGCGCACCAGGTCATCAGTCGCGCGCTCGCGCCTGATCCGGTCCAGCGCCTGGCCGCGGATCTGCCGGCGAGTGTGCCGCAGTGGCTCGGCGGGCAGGGCCGCGAACTCGCCCGCGACGGCGACCGCGCGCTGCAGCACCGACCCCTCGTCCACGGCCTCGTCGATGAGACCGAGGCCCGCCGCCTGGCCGGCGGGATAGGTCTGGCCGAAGTAGGTGAGCTCGGTGAGGCGGCGGGTGCCCACGGCAAAGCGCAAGATCTCCAGCGCGGTGACGGGAAACGGGACTCCGACGAGTAGTTCGGTGACGCCGATGCGCCCGCGGCCTGAGTTCATGACCCGATAGTCGCAGGCCGCCACGAGAATGCAGCCGCCCGCGACCGCATGCCCGTTCACCGCCGCGACCACGGGGACCTGGCAGTCGAACACCGCCAGGAACGCTTCGCTCAGGGCGGGCAGGAATTCGTCCAGGTAACCGGGCCCGCCGTCGCGCAGCCGCAGCAAGTCGACGCCCGCCGAGAAGATGGGCCCGTCGGCGGTCAGGACGGCGGCGCGGTAGCCACCGCGCTCGAGTTCGCCGAACTGAGCGGCGAGCTCCAGGCACAAGGTTGTATCGAGGGCGTTGGCCTTCCCGTGTGCCATCCGCACCACCGCCACCTGACCGTTCGCCTCGACGCTGATCAAGGCCGGGGGTTTCCGTTCATGACGAGCCTTTCGTGTTCACCGCTACATCTTCAGCACTCAACCTAAAGCAGTGCCAGCTAAAAGCAGTGCCAGCGAACAGTAGGGCCGGCCAACGCAGGGCACGCTCGTCGCCCGGGGCGCCGACGCGGCGGGCTCGACGGCAGTGGCACCGCCGTGGCCGCCCGCGGCGAAGTCCGTGCGCAGTGCCTTGACTACGGCTTGCGACGCAACGAGCGTGTGGGTATGGGCGTCCTTCCGGAGATCCAGCGCCGGCGGCTGAGGCGATCCGAAGTATGAGCGAGACCTTTCCCGACGCGCCAGCCGGGGGCACGGAAACCTGGCAGCATGCGGAATCCGCCCACCTAAGCATCCCCGGACCGATGGGTACGCCGATCGGCTCCCGGGCTGGCCAGCACACCGGATCGGGCCGACAATCCAGGCAGGAGCGTGCGAGTGAGCAGTGCGGTAGAAGCAGCGACGGAAGCCCTTGACGACAACATCGGGTCTTTTGAGCCGGAGAACATGGACGACCTCGCCGGGTTTCTCGCCGGGCTACCCCGGCTGTTCGAGTCCCTCGCCGGATCGCTCACCCGCATCGCCGACCGGTTCGGCGATGAGCTGCCCGTGCACGCCGACGTCCAGGAGCACCTCAGGGAGCTGGCGTCCCAGGCAGCTGGCTTGCAGGACTACGCGGCGGAAGCCGACGGGATCTTCCGCGCCGCGCATGCCGACGACCTCGACAGGCTGGAGAACCCCCGGCCAGGCGAGGAATTCACCGATTACTCACGGCAATGACCGACACCACCTGGAGACGGCGCGTGACGGAAGCCCGGAGCAAGCCTGAGTCGCGCACCTGGCGGCAGGCCGTAGTGGTCGTGCCGCTGGTCATTGGCGGCCTGTACGCCGCCGTGGCCGTGGCCGGCGCCGCCCGGCTGCCCTGGGAGGACGTCGCGGCGGCCGCTGGCCTGGCGGCATTTGCGGCGGTGATCGCGGTGGCCTCGGTGACCGGGAACGGCGTCGCCGCAGGGTACGCGGCGGTGTGCGGCGCGGCGGCCACCGGGTGGGTCCTCTACGTGAAGCTGACCAGCCCGTGGACGCTGGCGGCGGCCTTCGCGCTGCTGTGCCCGGCGCTGTTCCTCGGCGCCGGGTACCCGGTGGTGCGCCGTCACCACGACCGTTCCATCGCCGAGGCAAAACGGCGCGCGGCGGAGGCCCGCCAGGCTGCCGAGGCGCGCAAGTGGCCGGACCTGCTCGCCAGGATCGGTGCGCCCGGCGTTACCCTCGCGGGCAGCGTCGAGACCCGCGCCGGGCACGTATACAGACTGCGCCTGCCGCCGACCGGGAAGGTGACGTTCTCGAGGCTGGAGCGGCTCACCGAGGCACTGGAAACCGCGGCGCGGCTCCGTGACGGGGCGGTCAGGTTCGAGCGCGGCGACCACGCTGGCGAGGCGCTCATGCACGTCGCCGAGAAGGACATCCTGGCCTTGACGGTGCCCTACCCCGGCGACCTGTCCGACCTCACGGTGAACCGGCCGTTCCGCATCGGTACCTACGAGGACGGATCGGTGTGCGAGGTCCTTTATCGCGAGGTGAAGATCCTCGTCATCGGCCTCACCGGCTCCGGGAAGTCGAATCTGATCAACGTCCTCATCGCGCAGCTGGGGCGCTGTGTGGACACGGTCATCTTCATGATCGATCAGAAGGGCGGCCGGGCGGCGCTGCCGTGGATCCAGCCGTGGCTGGAGGGGAAGACCGCCCGCCCGGTCATCGACTGGGTGGCCACGAACCGCGACGAGTCCGAGCGGATGCTCGACGCGCTGCTGCGTGGCATCGACGCCCGCGCCCACTCAGGCGCCGGCGGGGAGAAGATCACCCCGACGGCCGCGATGCCCGCGATCGTGCTGGTCATTGACGAGATGGCGGTCATCTTCGGTGCCCATGGCGGCCCACGGACAGCCGAGCAGGGCTCCAGCAACACCCGGCTGGCCGGCAAGGGCACGCAAATCGTCCAGCTGGGCCGGTCCGAGGCCATCGACGCCATCCTCGCCACCCAACGGGGCACCGCCACGATGACCGGTGGCGGGGACCTGAAGTCGCAGTGCCGGCTGCGGATCGGCCTGGGGGTGGCCAGCGAGAACGACGCTCGCATGATCATCCCCGACGATGCGTCGGTGGCGCGGGTCCTGCCGAAGCTGAAGCACCCCGGATCGGGCATCGTCTCGGACGGAGACGCGAAGGTCGCCCCGGTGAAATTCGACCGGCTGGAGCCCGGCCCGGGCAACGCGGAGATCCACCGTATCGCCGCCGAGCTTGGGGATCGCCGCCCGGAACCGGACTCGGTGCTGACGGCCGCGTTCGGCGAGGACTACGCGCTGCGGTGGACGATGGAGCGCGCCGGGCACATCCCTGGATTCGCCCACGCCGCAGTCCTGCACGGCGCCCGTGCGCCGGGCGGCGACGAGTATGAGCGCAGGTTCAGCGAGATCGTGGCCGGTGCGGAACTGGCCGGGCTCGGTCAGAACGTGGCCGGGCCAGCGGGCCACCCGGCGCGCAGGCGCATGCTCGAGCTGCTGGAACGCTCCGGGGTGATGGGCATCACGCCGAACGCCCTGGGCCTGCGGCTGGAAGCCGAAGGGCTGGACGTGACGCGGCAGGCCATTGCGGAGTGGCTCGCTGCAGAGCAGGACGCCGGCCGCGTCGTGAAGGCGACGTACGGACGGTGGAAGTCAGCGCGCCATGGCTAAGATACGGCGCGCGAGCGGGCTGGCGCAGAGCTGGTGGCGACAGTCTCAGGTCGGGCGATGATTCCGCCGACGCCGGCGGCAACAACAGGAGGCCCTTGATGCCCTGTCGGTCCCCTAACCGTCGCGCACGCCATGGCGCGGGCCGCTACCTCGGCGCGATCGTGTGCCTGGCCGGCGCGGCCCTGGCGGTGCACGCCGCCAGGAATGGCCAGGCGGCGCGGCGGGGTGCCGAGAACGTCCTGGGGGCCGCCACCATTGCCGCGGCAGTCCTGGCGGCCGTGGCCGGGCTCGCGGTCATCACCTGGGCCGCGGTGGCGCTCGGCCGGGCCCGGCGGTGGCAGCACCAGGCGCCCCGCCTCCCCGAGCCCGGCATACCGGCACCGGAGCCCGAGCCCGGAGTCGTGCCGCTGCCGGAGCGTCTCCCGGGACCGCCGCTATTCATTAACGGCTCCGTTAGCCGCGGCACGGTGGCCAAAGCGGCTGCTGATCAGGAAGCAGCACGATGAGATGATCGTTACTGCGACCGGGTTCCCGGGTCGCAAGCCTCAGTGCTGGCCGGTGGCCGGTTCCTGCGGGGCGACCGGGGGCGTCATGCCCGGGCCTGGCCGGGCCCTGATGTCGGTGTTGCCGATCTCTTGTGCGCAGGTGTCGCAGCGGATCTGCTGCCGGATCGGGCCTCCGCAGGTGGTGTGCTCGTAGCTGATCGGCGGCCCGTTCGGCGCGGCGTGCTGGTCGCCCCACGCGGTGAGGGCCACGATGACCGGCGCCAGGTCGCGGCCCTTGCCGGTGAGCAGGTACTCGTAGTGCTCCGGATGCTCGGAGTACCGCCGCCGCTCCATGAGGCCGGCCGCCACGAAGCCGTCGAGCCGGGCCGCGAGGATGTTGGGTGCCACGCCGAGGCGCCGCTGGAAGTCGGCGAAGCGGGTGTGCCCGGCGAACAGGGCGTTACGGATGATCAGCAGGCTCCAGCGCTCACCGACCAGTTCCAGGGTGCGCGCCGCGGAGCAGTTCTGCGTGTCATAGGTCCGGCCGAGCATGATCTCAGCCTACTCAACCTGCTTGCATCATAAAACTAGCCTGGTCCCGCGCCCATCGCGCCGAGCGGTGCGCGCGGCGGCCTGCAGGGCAGGCTGGCCCGCCCGCTGGCGGCGGGGCTGATGGTCGGGCCGGCGGGCGGAATCGTCTGGCACACAGGTCCTTGCGGCGGTCACCCGTACGCCTTCTGCAGGCGTCTAATACGCAGGGATGGCTTCCGCCACGGCGGTCCGAGCGCCCGGCGGGAGTCTTGATCCGCAACCTGGATCAGGGGGGAGAATACTCATGGCAGACGCTACGGCCACCTGGCGCCTCCGGCGCGGCCGCCATGCCCGGACCGCGGGTGCCCGGGCGGCAGCCGCGCTGCCGGTCCCGGCTATTGCCACCGGCCAGTCCGGCGAGCCCGATAATGCGGCGGACCCCGTCGCTGGCCCCGCGCACTGGCTGAACGCTGCCGCCGCGCCGAAGGTGGCCGGCAGCCCGCCGTGGGGACCGGCGCCGCGACCGCCAGGGCTGGTGAGCCTGTGACGGCCACGGCACCTGAGTCTCGCCAATGGTGGCCAGTCAGCCTAACCATTTCGTAACGGCTGCCTGCTCCCGTAGTGCGCCGCGCAGGCGGACCAGGGCCGAGTTCTTCGACCGGACCGCCGGCCACGCGGGCGAGCATCACCGCCGGTCATACTCGTCGTGCAGGTGCCACCAATAGCCGTCCTCGTTGCGGCCCAGCGGAGCTCTGTCCAGCCACTGATACGCGCCCCACAACGCGTCGAAGCCCCGGGCGTAGGCAGAGTAGGCGTGGAACACCGCGCCGCCGTCGACGACGAACCCGCTCATGCCGGGCTGCTCGCCGATCCAATCCTTCCAGTTGACGTCTCTCGCCTCGAGCTCGTCCTGGTTCCTGTAGTTGTATTCGACCGGCGCCACATCCGGATCGATCGAGACATGGAAGTCGTAGTTGAAGTCGCTCCCCAGCGACGATGCCCACGGGAACGTCCACCCCATGCGCTCGCGATACGCGAGCAGCCGATCGAGTGGTGCCCGAGAGATCGCGACCAGCGACACGTCGTGGTTCTCCAGATGGACCCGGATGCCTTCGAAGCCGTCGGCGATCGCCGAGCAGCTCGGGCACCCCTCGGTCCAGTCCGGCCCGAACATGAAGTGGTACACGAGGAGCTGCGACCGGCCAGCGAAGAGGCCGGCGAGCGTCGCCTCCCCTGCCTCGGTCGCGAACGTGTAGTGCTTGTCGACCAGGACCCACGGCAGCGCGACCCGCTGGCGAGCCAGCTCGTCGCTGCGTCTGGTGAGCTCCTTCTCCTGCTCGAGCAGCGCGAGCCGCGCTGCGAGCCATTCCTCCCGGGAGGCGATCCGGTGCCCGCTCGTGGTTCGTCCCATTGGTGACCTCCCTCGCCACGACTACGAGAACCAGCCCATGATAGGTGTCTGCTCAACCGGGGGGCATAGCGGGGACATCCGGACTATAGTCTATTAGAGATCCATCTAGCGCATTGCCCAGGTCGGGCTAATTGACGCAACGGGTCGTTCCAGTTGCTCAGCCGCCCGGACGTTTGCGGGAAAGAATTTTACGGGGGAAGAACACGGGGTCTGATGGCTAAGAGGGTCGTCATCACGGGCGGAGCCGGGTTCCTTGGCTCGCACCTGTCGGAAAGGCTGCTGGCCGGCGGCTGTTCGGTGATCTGCCTGGACAACTTCTGCACCGGCACTCCCGACAACGTCGCGCATCTGATCGAGAATCCGGCGTTCCGGCTGATCCGGTACGACGTCAGCGAGTACCTGCACGTGGGCGAGCCGGTGGACGCGGTGCTGCACTTCGCCTCCCCGGCGAGCCCGGTCGACTACCTCGAATTGCCCATCGCCACGCTCAAGGTCGGTTCCATCGGGACCATGCATGCTCTGGGGCTGGCCCGACGGAAGGGCGCGCGCTTCCTCCTTGCGTCCACCTCCGAGGTGTATGGCGATCCGCTGGTCCACCCGCAGGGTGAGGATTACTGGGGCAATGTCAACCCGATCGGTCCCCGGGGCGTTTACGACGAGGCAAAGCGTTTCTCCGAGGCGCTGACCGTGGCTTACCGCAAGAACCACGGGACGGATACGAAGATTGTTCGGATTTTTAATACCTACGGGCCGCGGATGCGCCCGAATGACGGTCGTGCCATCCCGACGTTCATCCGGCAGGCGCTGCGGGGCGATCCGATCACGGTTTCCGGCGACGGCAGCCAGACCCGGTCGGTGTGCTACGTGGACGACTTGGTCGAGGGCATCCTGCGGATGCTGCGCTCGTCGCATCCGGGCCCGGTGAACCTCGGCAACCCCAACGAGCTGTCGGTCCTGGAGCTGGCGATGACGATCCGCCGGATGACGGGATCGGCGTCGCCGATCACGCTAATCCCGCGCCCCCAAGACGATCCCATGGTGCGGCAGCCGCGGATCGATCTGGCCAGGGAGATCCTCGGGTGGAAGCCCGAGATCGACTTGCCGGACGGCCTGGCGCGCACCATCGGATGGTTCCGCTCGCGCCCGGAGATGATCTGACCACGTACCCTTGCCACCCGGGGTAGCCGACGAGGAAGGCCACGATGGCGCCTGCCGTGAAGCTCTCGATTCTGATGCCCGTCTATAACGAGGCTGATACCGTCCAGAGCGCGATCAAACGAGTGCTCGACGTGAACTTTCCCTGCCTGATCGAGCTGGTGGTCGTCGATGACGCGAGCAGCGACGGAACCGCCGCGATCCTCGACGGTATGCATGACGAACGGCTGATCAAGCTTAGGCACCCGGTGAACCGGGGCAAGGGAGCGGCCGTGCGCACTGCGGCGGCCGCGGCGACTGGCGAATATGTGATGCCGTTCGACGCCGACCTCGAATACCAGCCGGAAGAAATCCCGCACGTCCTCGATCCGGTGCTGCGCGGCGAGGCGGAAGTGGTGTACGGAAACCGGACGTTCGGCAGTCACTCCGCGTACTCATTCTGGTACGTCATGGGCAACAAGGCCGTGACGACCGCCGCGAACATCCTGTTCAACTCCTACATAGGCGATCTGGAAACCTGCTTCAAGCTCATGCCCCTGGAGTGCTATCGCAGCCTGAATGTCACGTCACATGGCTTCGGCATGGAGGCCGAGATCACGGCCAAGCTGCTGGCGCGCCGGATCCGCCCGTTCGAGGTGCCGATCACCTACCGGGCGCGCAGCCGGGCAGCGGGCAAGAAAATCACCTGGCGAGACGGCGTGCAGGCGGTGTGGATCCTGATCCGGGTTCGGCTGGCACGGCGTTGAACTGCCGCCGCTAGGGCCCGAGGGGCGGCATCCGGTAGACGAGGGCGCCGTCGGCCCGGTAGTCGAACCGGAGGCCGACCGCCTTGAGGTAGTCAAGGACCACCGGAGTGGGGGTCCAGACGATCGCCCAGCCGATGTCGATGCGGCGCGCGTCCAGCCGGGCCAGCTGAAGCCGCGCCGGATCTCCGTTGCGGCCCGCGAGCAGGTCGGCGTGGAGCGTGCCTGGTTCTTGCTGGGCATCGAGCAGGTCAGCGTAGAACGGGTGCCGGCCGACGGCGACCAGCACGGACTCCGAGAGCCTGGATATGTAGGCGATGGAACGCGGGTGGCCATCGGCGGTGGCCTGTACCTCGGCCTCGGAGTTGAAGCCTGCTCCCTCGTCGGGCAGTGGCACGGCGCTGCGCACGCTGAAGGGGATATCCACCACGATTGACCCGGAATGGTCGGCCGCGATCGGGCGGTCAAGGGCGGGCAAGGCAGTGGGCATGGTGACCGGGGGGATGGGCCTGGCCCCGACGCTCCCGGCTTCCAGGATGGCGAGCGCGAACACGACGACCAGGACTGGTGTGGCGTGATAACGCAGCCAGTTCACGGCCGCGCCGGCTAGCAGCGCGGCCGCCACCAGCCCGAGCTCGGTGAACCGGTCGGCTTCGCGGAACGAGGACAGCAGCGGTGTCCGCACTATCCAGGTGTATGGCATGACCATCGACACCTGGATGCCATGCCATACCTGGGCGAGTGGCACGTACCGCTGGCTGTTGACGACTATCCCGGTTCCCAGCGCCGTGATGGTAGCGCCGAGCCAGAACAGCGCGAGCAGCCTGGCGCTGCGCCGCCGCCAGCAGACGGCCAGGCCCATTAGAGCCAGGGCGATCAGCACCCAGCCGTAAGCCGTGAACGTAAGGCTGGGGCTGGCGTTGTTGTAGATCGTGGCCAGGTGCTTCAGCCCGAAGAAGGCCACCCGCGGCGAGGGTGAGAATATCTGCCGCAATGAGGCACCAGAATTCCGGTAATCCGACGCCAGGGCGGCCTGCGACACCGAAGCGTCGCCGGCCAGCCCCTGCTGGACCATGGCGATGAGCTGCGGGCTGGCGACCACGCCGGTCACCGCCACGGCGAGGGCGGCCGAACGCAGCTTGACCCAGGCCGGGTCCCCGCCGTGGGCCGGGCGGCGGGCCAGCCAGGGCAGCAGGGCGGCCACGGCCAGGATGCCGGCCATGATCGCCGATTCCTGGTCGGTCAGCAGTGCCGCGCCCAGCACCACTCCCAGGATCGCCGCCTGCCGCCAGCCTGGGCGCCGTCCGAGCCGCACCGCGGCTTCCAGCGCCAGCGGGAGGAAGATCGCGCCCAGCGCCAGCTGGATCTCAAACCAGGCGTTCCACGTCATCATGGTGGACAGGCCGAAAAACGCGCCCGCCGCGATCGCGCCGGTCTGGGAAGGCAGCCACAGCCGGGCCGCCCGGTACATCGCGTAGCAGATCAGGCCGGGCGCTGCGGCCGACAGCAGGTTGTAGCTGAAACTCGGGCCGAACCCGATCGTGACCGGCGTCATCAGCACGCCGGGCAGCGGCATCAGGGTGTGAAATCCCAGCGGGACCCCGGCCGGCGCGCCCAGGTAGTGGGTGAACCAGGGGTTGCTGAGGTGCACCACCGAGCGCGCCATCCACCAGAAGTCCCACACGAACAACCCGGTGTCCCGGGCGTCTCCCGGCACCACGTGGCTGGTCAGGTACGCGGCCCGGGCCCAGTTCACCGCGATCCCTGCGGCCAGGTAGCCGATCAGGACAGCGACATGCACGATCACCGGGCGGGCTAGCTGTCCCGGCCGCTGCGACCGCGCCGGCGCCCCCGCCGGAGAATCTTCCTGGCGACTGCACGCCTGATCCCTGGCCGTCATCAGGCCTGCTGCGTTCTGCGCCGAACGGGGCGGACACGCGGGTCATGTTCTCCGGCCCGGGCAGCTGCCCAAGAAAGTCGCATAGTGAACAGAATGGCGGCCCAGTTCGACTGTTGCCCTGGGGTTGAAAAATTCGACTTTCGCGGTCGGCCGTTACCTCGCCCCAGGACGGCAGAATGCCGCGCCGCCAGCGGCGGGCCTGCACCACCCCGGACGGGGCGATCCGGCGAGTCAGCCTGCACGACGGGGACGCCCGGCCGATCGCCAGCGGCCGCCGCCGCGGCCAGGCGGCCAGAGCCCAGGCTCCGAGGAGTTCCGGGTCAGCCGGTCGCGCCGCAACGTCGCGTGGACCGGCGCGGGTGCGCTGATCGTGGTCGTCGTGCTCGCGTACTTCCCCTACATCGTCTACTCGGGCACCGCCGCGATCCTGGTGCAGGCGTTCATCGTGCTCACGCTGGCGAGCATGTGGAACCTGCTGGCCGGGTACGCGGGCCTGGTATCGGTGGGGCAGCAGGCGTTCGTGGGGCTCGGCGCGTACTTCGTGCTGATCCTGGCCATCCATGGCACCTCGCCGTTCGCGGCGCTGCCGGTGGCCACGATCGGCTGCGGCGTCGCCGCGCTGCCGCTGTGGTGGCTGGTCTCCCGGCTGCGCAGCGGGTACTTCGCCATCGCCACCTGGGTGCTCGCCGCGACCGTGATGCTCATCATCGAGAAGTTCTCCTCGATCGGCGGCGGGACCGGCATGCCGCTGCCCGGCCTGGCCGGGTTCAGCCCGGCGCTGCTCACCGCGTACACCTACTGGGCCGGCTGGCCGTCACGGTGCTGGCGCTGGCCGCCATCTACCTGCTGCTGCGCGGCCGGCTCGGCCTGGTGCTGACCGCCATCCGCGATGACGAGGTGGCCGCCCGCAGCTCCGGGGCGCGGGTTGGCCTGGCCCGGATGCTGGTGTTCGTGGTGGCCAGCGCCGGCTGCGGTGCCGCGGGCGGGGTGCTGGCCATCAGCCAGCTGCAGGTGCAGCCGAGCGCGGTGTTCAGCGTGCAGTGGACCGCCGAGATGGCGTTCGCGACCATCATCGGCGGGCTGGGCACCATGGAGGGGCCGATCATCGGCACCGCCGTGTACATGGTGCTGCAGCAGACGCTGGCCTCCTACAACGCCTGGTACCTGATCATCCTGGGCCTGGTGGCGATCGTCATCGCCCTGTTCGCCCGCCGCGGGCTGTGGGGGCTGCTGGACGCCAGGCTGAACGTGCGGCTGTTCCCGGTCGGGTACTGGCTGCGGCTGGCGGGCAAGCGGGACGCGAGCGGCTAGCCCTCGCCCCAGACCTCGCGGGCGGCCCGCACCAGGCCCAGGCTGCGCAGCCGAGATCTTCCAAGTCAAGATCGAGAACGGGGGCCGCGAGTGCGCCCGGCGGGCTGCACATCGGCCGGGGGGCGCAGGCCGTCGAGCGCGGTCTGGAGGATTGGCTCGAGGTAGCGGGCGTCGCCGTGGATTCTGGCGATGGCGATGACCATGTCGAGGATCTGTTCGAGGGCGAGGTCGTCGCGGATCTCGTGAGCGTATTGTGCGGCGGCGAGGAGCGGCAGGCCGGCGGCGATCACTCGGGCGCGGTTGTTGTCGAACAGGGGATTGCTGCGGTCCGTGTGCTCGAGCAGCTCGGCGGCGATGTGGCGCTTGCTGGTGGCAAAGGCGAAGAACCGGTGCAGCCAAGCCGTGAGAATCGCCCCGGGCGTCTGGCCGCCGACGGTCTCGGCGGCCTGGCAGACGGCGTTGACCTCGTCGGTGTAGAGGGCCTCGAGGAGCTCTCGGCGTCCGGGGAAGTTGCGGTACACAGTCGCCATGCCGACTCCCGCGCGTCGCGAGATCTCGGCCATCGAAATTTCGGCCTCAGGATCGGCGAACGCGGAACGGGCGGCCGCGAGGATCTTGTCGCGATTGCGCTCGGCGTCGGCTCGTCTCGTCGGTGCTGGGAACTGGTCCGGGGGCATCGGCATCCAAGTGGACAGGCTATCCGCTAGTCGTTACAGTGAAGTGGACAGGCTCTCCGCCTGTTGCCGCATCTGATCATACCCACCGGCAGCGACTGCCTCGCGGCGACTCTCAAGGAGCTTCTTCATGGACTACCGGCCGCTGGGCCGCACCGGCATCTCGGTCAGCCAGATGTGCCTGGGCGCGATGATGTTCGGTGCCTTCGGCAACCCCGATCACGACGCGTCGATCAAGATCATCCACCACGCCCTGGACGCCGGGATCAATTTCGTCGACACCGCCGATGGCTACTCCGCCGGCGAGTCAGAAGAGATCATCGGCCGGGCGCTGGCTGGCGGACGACGCGAGAACGTGGTGCTCGCGGTTAAGTTCGGCCCGCCTTTCGACGAGGATCCCAACCACCGCGGAGCGTCGCGCCGGTGGATCACCGAGGGGGTCGAGGGCTCGCTGCGCCGGCTTCACACCGACTGGATCGATCTCTACCAAGTCGGCGTTCCCGACCCGAACACCGATATCGACGAGACCCTCAGCGCCCTGACCGACCTCGTGCGGGCCGGCAAGATCCGATCCTTCGGCGCCTCAAAGGTCCCCGCCTCCGAGATCGTCGAGGCTCAGTGGGTCGCCGATCGCCGCGGCCACGGACGGTTTCGCACCGAGCAGCCCCCTTACTCCATGCTGACCAGGGCCATCGAATACGACGTGCTGCCGACCTGCCAGCGCCACGGAATGGGCGTCATGACCTACAGCCCACTGGCCGGCGGCTGGCTGTCCGGCAAATACCGCAAGGGCCAGGAGGTCAGCGGGCCGGGCTCCGCCGCGCGGTCGCGCCGCCTGCCGGCGCGCTACGACGCCAGCGACCCGTCGAACGCCGCCAAGCTCGACGCCGCGGACGCGCTCGGCGCGCTCGCCGACGAGACCGGGATCACCCTCGTCCAGATGGCGATCGCGTTCGTCACCCGCCACCCCGCGGTCACCTCCGCAATCATCGGCCCGCGCACTATGGAGCACCTGGACGCCTATCTCGCCGCCGACGGCATCGACCTGTCCAGCGATCTGCTTGACCGCATCGACCAGATCGTTCCTCCCGCAGTCACGATCAACGTCGCCGACAACATGTGGGACTTCGGCACGACGGCGCTGGACGCCGCATTCCGCCGCCGGTAGAGCCAGGGAGCCGGCCACCCGAGGAGCCGAATCCTGGTTGTGTTCCCGCTCCTGAGTCAGGAATATCTCGTCCTCCGGAGCGGGAACGGACCGTTCCAGGTCGTCGCCGGCGAAGGCCCGGACCGCGTCGAGGGATTGCCAGAGGGTGAGCACCGCGAACTCGGTGCGATCGCCGTCTCCGCGGCGCAGCAGGTAGGCGGCCACGTTCCCGGCGGCTCTCCGGCACCGCGGAAGGGCGGTTTGCCGGAGGTGCTCGGCGTAGGCGTCGGCGTCCCAGGACCGAGTCCGGCCGCGCCACATGCGGGCGATCACGGACTCTGCTGCGGGCCGGCCGCGGCACCGCACCACGGCGCGGCTGACTGGCTGCTGATTGATTGCGTTGGTGCCACGACCGCTGCTCCTCACTAGCTGACCTAGTCCTGATCCACGACGCTCGCAGCCGTGGCGCAGGGCCGGCATCGGGCAGCTGGATGAATCGCGGCGGCGTGCCACAGGTCATGCAGGTGGACGATCACGGCGGCCTGCTGCTACCGCGAGCGGCCGGCTGGATCCGCCGGGATGAACTGCGACCGCGCAGACCCGGGAGACGGTCCACGGCCGACGGGCAGCGAAGGTTCGCGGCCGGCTCTCGCCCCGCTGCGGCGGCGATGGGGGCGCTCTTAGACTGGGTCGGGTCTGGCCTGACCGGAGGTGGTGTGCCCCAGCGGAGCGTCCGATATGTCGGCCGCGATGATGCGCTGAAGCGGCTCGGCTCTGCCTTGGCCCAGGCGGCCGCGGGTGCGGGCAGCGTGGTACTGGTCCACGGTGAGGCCGGGATCGGCAAGACCCGCCTGTGCGACGAGGCCGCCCGGGCACATCGAGACCGAGGGGGCGCGGTCCTGGTGGGACGGGCCGCGCCCGAGGAGACGGCTATCGCCTTCGGCCCTATTGCCGACGCACTGCGAGCAGCGCGGCGCGCCGAGCCGGCGCTATGGGAAGCAGCGACGGCCCACGCTGGTGTGCTCAGCGCCGTTGTCCCCGAGCTCACCGGCCGCGCTGCGGGCGGCGAGCGCCGCTACGCTGACCGGCCGGTGCTGTTCGAGGCGCTGCTGGATGCGGTGGAGGAATCGGCCCGCGCTGACCAGGCGGTGCTGTGGGTGCTGGACGACGTGCACTGGGCCGATGACCCTAGCTGGCACTTCATCGCCTACGCCGCGCGGCGGGTGGCGGCGATGAGCCTGGTCCTGGCGGTCAGCTACCGGGAGGAGGAGATCGGCCCGGCCAGCCCGCGATGGCCGAGCCTGGTGCAGCTGAAACGGGACCCGCACGTGATCAGCATGCCGCTGGCCCGGCTGAGCGCCGCCGGCTGCCCGGCGGCCAGGGCGCACGGTTCTATGCCGCCAGCCACGCCGCCGCCGGGTTCCGGCTGGCCCCCGGCATCAGCCGGGCCGCTGAGGCCAGGTCCGCCGCCAGCGCGGCGCCCTGGCCGTGGCTGTCAGCCTTGATCATGCTGTGGGAGGGCGAGTTCCCCGGCGATGCCGAGGCCGCCGCGGGCAGCGCGGTGCTGTTCGAGCACATCGGCGCCCCGCTGGGGATCCGCCGAGCCGAGCGGATGCTGAGCCGGATGGGCCTGCGCCCGTCGGCGCAGCACAAGAAGGGCCCGCTGTCCGATCGGGAGATGGAAGTAGCGCAGCTCGTGGCCGAGGGCCTGTCCAACCCGGCCATCGCCGGGCGCCTGTACCTGAGCCGGCCTACCGTGGCCAGCCACGTCACCCACATCCTGACCAAGCTGGGCTTCTCATCCCGCGCTCAGATTGCCGTCTGGGTCGCGGCGCAGCCCGGCCAGGGCCTGGCCTGACGCACCGGCGCCGCGTCACTGGTCATCCACCTGAACGATCTGGGGACTCCCGGACCGGGATCATGCGCCTGCCGGATGCGGCAACCGGCCACACCCGGGCAGTGTCGTGATTCGACCCGGCGCGAACGCCGGCCTGGCACGCGAAGGGGAATCGCCATGCAAGCCACGGCAACTCGCCGTACTGAGCGAGGTTCAGCTCGGCAGGCGCTGAGTCCGCTGCTGTTCGACGTAGCGGTACCCGTCGGGGTGTATTACCTGCTGACCGCCGTGGGGGTGGGCGACAAGCTCGCGCTGGTCGCGGGCGGGATCGTGCCGTTCGCCCGGTCAGTGGGCAGCGCGCTCCGCCGGGGGAAAGCCGACTACCTGGCCATTATGATGGCAGCCCTGTTCGTGCTCAGCCTGATCCTGGTCGCATTCACCGGCAGCCCGAAATTCATGCTGGTCAAGGAATCCTTCGGCACTGCGCTCCTCGGGTTCTGGAGTCTGGGTAGCGCGTGGACGGCCCGGCCCATGACCTTCTACACCGCCCGGCCCATTCTGACCAAGGGCCAGCCTGCAGCGTTGCGCTGCTGGGATCACCTCGCCGAGACCTCGACGCAGTTCCGCGCCATCCAGCGCCGGCTGGCCACCTTCTGGGGCCTCGGGCTGCTCGCCGATGCGGTCGTGCGCATCGCCATCGTCGAGCGGTACCCGGTGCACACCGCGGCCGGGCTTGTCCCAGCCGCCGCCGTGGCCATCATCGTGGCCCTGTGCCTGCTGTCCGGCCCCCTCGGCGGGCTGCGGCTGCAGCGGCTCCTCGCCGCCGAACTCGCCGCTCGTCAACCGGAAGGATCGCTGTCATGAACGACCCGTTCACCTTCGGAGCGTTCCCGTTCGGGCTGGCCGGGGGGCCTGATGGCCTGGCCGCCGGCCCGCCCGATGATCTCGGCCAGATCCGGCGGCTGCTGCGTATCCTGTACGGCGATGGCCAGCCACTGGCGGCGCGGGCCTACGTGGGCTGGTCGGGCACCGATACCACGGCAACTGCCCTGGCGCAGGTGGCCGATCTGGCGGATACCGGGCTGTGCTGGGATCTCGTGCTCGCCTACCGGGACGCTGCGGCAGATATCCGGGGCTGGGCCGATTTCGCGGCCCGGGTAGTGACTGAGTACGGGACACAGGTGGCGTCCATCCAGGTCACCGGGGAGGCCAACCTGACCGGCATCCCCGACGCGGGCGACGGCGCCTACCCCGGCGCGGTGGCGGCGCTGGTCCACGGTGTCTGCGCCGCGGCGGCCGCCAAGCAGCAGGGCGGCCTGCCGGTCGCGGTCGGGTTCGCGGTCGTCCCTGAGCCCGACCCGGCGGCTGGGTCTTTCTGGCCTGCCGTGGCAGCGCTCGGCGGCTCCGCCTTCGCGGCCAGCGTCGACTTCGCCGGACTGGACATGTACCCCGACGTCTTCGGCGGCCGGATCGAGCTCGGACAGCTGGACTCGGCGGTTGACTCCATCGTGCGCACCTTTCGTCATCAGGCCCTGCCGATCGCCGGCCTAGGAGCCGCTACTCCCATCCGGATCTGCGAAAATGGCTGGCCGACCGGCCCCGGCCGGTCCGAGGAGCGGCAGGCCGAGGTCCTCGACACGGTGCTGCGCGCGGTGCACGCCCGCCGCCACGAGCTGAACATCACCCGCTGGGAGCTGTTCACCCTCCGCGACGCCGACAGCAACCAGGACAGCCCGTTCCACCGGTTCGGCATCGTCCGCGACGACTACACACCGAAACCGGCGTTCGAACGGCTCCGCCAGACGATTGCCGAGCTGCGCCGGGCAACCGCCGCTGCACCGCCGGTGCGTAAGGGACTTTAGGCCCTTACCGGAGCATAATTCGACATGGAGGTCGGCAACGACTCGCCGCAATGCGTGCTCCCTGCAACGGGGCGCCGGCTGAAATGCACTGGAGGAACGATGCGCAAACCGATCATAGGCCTAGTCACCGCCGGCCTGATGACCGTCGGCCTGTCTACCAGCCTGGTCACCACGACGGCCAGCGCGACCACCGCTCCGCGTCGCGCAGACACCGGTAGCTTGATCCCTTTGACCTCTTCGACCGACACCTCGCTGCCTTCCTGCCCGAGCTCCACGCTGTGTACATTCCAGAATTCTGGCTACGGCGGCACACGGTGGAACTTCCCCTGGAGCAGCCACCCGCACGGGCAGTGGTTCTACACCGGCTCGGCGGCGAATGACCAGATCAGCTCCTTGTATAACCATCGCGGCTGGGTTTCCGACTTCGCCAAGAACTGCCCCGCAGACAGCAATGCGGTGTACATCCTTGGCGAGGGCCACGTCCTTAATCTGAACAACGGGAGCTCGAGCAACACGTGGCAGGACGGCACGTCCGTCAACGACTCGATCTCCGCCATCGCCCTCTGGACATCGGACACGCCCACCTATCCCGCGCACGGCAGCTGCTGACTACCCGACATACGGAGGACGCAACGATCAGGACGCCCGCGACGCTGGTCAGCATCGCCGTCGCGGGCTTGGTGGCGTCCGGATGCGGATCCGGCCCGGCGACCGGCGCCGGGCCTAGCTCCGCAGCCAACCCGCACCTGCACGGCGTCGGCCAGCGGCAACTGACGCCCGGATCCGCTGCCAGCCTCGCCCGGCGGATCGCAGCCCGCTGGGCCGCCGCCGGGGCTTCCGCGACGCGCACCACCCCGATCGAATACCGGACCATCGACTACACCGCGACAGTGTTCAGTCCCGGAACCGCCGAAGGGTTCACCGCCTTCATCACCACCAGGCGAACGATCTTGGTGACCCCCGCTTCAGCGGCCACGATCCACGCCGATAACGGCGCGCGACCGCGTTTCGCCACGCCCACTGACCAGGCTCTGTGGGATGCTGCCGGGCGCCCGTCACTGGGCCAGGCGGCAACCACTGGCCAGACGCAGACCATTCCCGCCGGCCAGTTCAGCTTCCTGCCCCAGGGCAGCACCCTGACCTACCGGCAAGCCGCAGCCCTACCGGCCGGGTCGGCCCGGCTCGCCGCAGTAATCCTTGACCACCTGCGCCCGTATGCCGGCCCCCATCCACCGGCCAGCCTGGTGCTCAAGCAATTGGCGTACCTGATCGCCACTGCACCGCTGACCGGCAAGGGAGGCTCGGCCGCATGGCAAGCCGTGGCCTCGCTTCCCGGGCTGCGTACCTGCCAGACTCGGTCCGGGCGAGCCCAGCCCCGCGCCATCAACCTGTGCATCGCCTCCGCTGACGACCAGACTCTGGTCGGCGTCGATGTCGACACCGGGGCGATCCTCACCATCGCCGACCGGCTTCTGCGGCCGACGCCGTGGTACCCGCACGTCCGCGTCGGCACAATAGTCGGATCGAGCACGTTCCTCGCCGTCTGAGCCTGGCGGCCGTGGTCGGCCGCGCTGCACCGCCGGGCGGGTAACGCCCACCCGCCGCGGCGGTAGCACCGGCAGGTCAGCCAGCCGCTCTCGCGCAACGACCCGGCTAGCCCGCTTCGCGTGGTGGCGCCGGCATCGACGGCGGCCCTGTTGAACTTCCGCGCCGGATGTTGCCTGACCAGACTTCGAGGGGAGGGACGAGTGATGGACACCGACGTGATCATCGTGGGCGCCGGCCCGGCCGGCCTGATGCTGGCCGGCGAGCTGTGCCTGGCCGGGGTGCGGCCGCTGGTACTGGAGCGGCAGCCGCGGCTGCGGCAGACCCCGAAGGCCAACGGTTTCAACGGCCAGATCGTGGAGCTGATGCGCTACCGGGGCCTGCTGGACCTGGTCGAAGCAGCCAGCGGCCGCCCTATCCGCCCGGCTGCTGGGGCCCCGTTCGGCGGTGTGCACCTGGACTTCTCACAGCTGGCGGATCCCCCACTGTGGGCGGCGCCGCTCCCTCAACCGCGACTCGAGCGCCTGCTCGACGAGCACGCCCGCGAACTCGGTGCCGGCATACACCGCGGACACGAGGTGGCCGGGGTCAGCCAGGACGACGCCATGGTGGCCGCGAACGTGCGCGGCCCGGACGGCGCCTACCAGGTGACCGCCCGGTACCTGGTGGGCTGCGACGGCGCGCACAGCAGGGTCCGCGGCACGGCCGGGATCCCGTTCCCCGGCACCACCTATCCAGAGGTCAACCGGCTCGGCCAGGTCACCTTGCCCGATTCGGTGACCCGGCTGGACAACGGCGACCTAGACGTCCCTGGGCTGGGCCGGATCCGTGCGGGTTTCACGCGGACAGACCGCGGTGTGTTCGGGTTCGGGTCGCTCACCGCGGGGGCTCTGCTCATTCAGACCACCGAAGACGAGCCCGGCAACGTCGACGATGACGCGCCGATGACCCTGACCGAGTTCCAGGACAGCATCCGCCGCGTGCTCGGCGCGGATCTTCCGTTGGGCGAAGTGCTCCGGCTGTCGCGCTACGGGTTTCAGGCCCGGCAGGCGCAGCGATACCGCGACAACCGGATCCTGCTGGCCGGGGATGCGGCCCATCAGTTTCCGGCCACCGGCATAGGCATCAATTTCGGCATGCTCGACGCCGTCAACCTGGCCTGGAAGCTGGCTGCCGTCATCAGCGGCTGGGCGCCGCCTGGCCTGCTGGACACCTATCACCGCGAGCGTCACCTCGCCGGAGCGCGTGCCCTGCTGCAGACCCAAGCCCAGGTGGCACTGCGGCGCGGCGACGACCCGGCCGCGCAAGCGCTCCGGGACCTCTTCCTCGAGCTGCTCGCTGACGAGCAGCCATTGCGCCGGATGGGAGCGCTCATCGCCGGCACCGACATCCGCTACCCGATGCCAGGCCCCAGCCGGCACGCACTGGCCGGCACCTTCGCACCCGACCTCACCCTGCACACCGAGCAGGGCGCAACCAGCGTCGCGGGGCTCATGCACACCGCACGGCCCGTCCTCCTCGACCTCGCCGACCGCCAGGACCTCCGCGAGACCGCCCGAGACTGGCGGCATCGCATCGACATCCACACCGCCGAAACCGATCACCGGCCTGCTGACGCCCTGCTGATCCGCCCGGACGCCCACATCGCCTGGGCGGCGGCCATCGGTGAACCCGCCGGCACCGCCGCGCTGGCGCTGCGAGAAGCGCTCTCCAGCTGGTTCGGGACACCGCGGTGACGCAGGCCGTCGCGTGATCACATCGCTTCGCGATCTGATCAGCGTCCTGGCCAACGCCGACCCGGCCGACAAGGCTCGGTCACGAGGCTCTCCGCACAGCGTCCTAATCTGCACGACCCGGTAGCCCAGGAGTTGCAGCCGCCAGGGTCACGAGCATCGCGGCTACAAGGCGTTGTCGTTTACCGTCGACGGCTTGCTTGCGTATCCGACGGCCGGCTGCGTTGCCTTCTTACTCTGGTATCGGCCTTGACGTACTGAACAACGATAACGACCTGCCCGTCCGGACTCTCGGTGACGGTGTACCAGATAGTCAGACCGTCCGATGGAAGATGGATCCGGTACGCATCTGGCAGCGGGTCCCCTTCGGGAAACGGGTCAGCAAGTGTCGGGACTGGTTCTTCGAGCAGGTGAAAGATCGCCCTGTGGGCGGCGTTTCGAAGTGGCTGCGGCAGTGCTTCGAGCTCGTTCCAGATCCCGTCCGGGAAGCGAAGAACCCGGTCACTCACCTATTCCCCACGCCTCTGCCAGTTCCTCGCGGCTGAAGACACGGCCTTCCCCGGAGTCTGACCGGATGCGCCTCAGCGCCTCGGCATCCCCGGTTTCACGCCGCAGGCGCCGGTTCTCGGCCCGGAGTGCATCCAGCTCCGCTCGCGGGATCGACACCATGTCTTCGGTGCGCGCGGTCATGTGCACTCCTCACTATCACGGAGGTTGTTCACCTCGGAGTTTACCCGCCACACGGTGCCTGGCCCGGCAAAGCGCACCACCGCGCATGCGCTGTCCGCTCCGGGCGCATCCCGCGCGGGCCACGGGGCGCGGGTCACCGGGCGCGGGTCACCGGGCGGCTGGTAGCCCGCAGCATCTGCTCGGCACTTTCGGGTCGGAACGTGTCTGGGTCGAAGTCGCGGCGGTGGAGGACAGCGGGCGGGCCGCAGCGGGAGGTCACGGCACGGTCGTCGGGGTGAACGATGACGTAGGCGGGCCGTTCGCGGTTGACGACGACTACTTGCTCGTGGCGGGCGACGGCTTCCCGGGCGCGGCGGGGGATCCGGACTTCCTCGGCCTTGATCGTAGTCACAGCGAAAGCGCCCAGAATCCGTACGTAACAGTACGGAAGCGTACGCCTGGCCGCTATCGCACACTGGCCAGTCCGCCCGTCGCGCCGCTAGCCGTTCAGCGCAACGCCCGTCACAGATGCGTCACCCGGCGTCGATCTCGGCGGCGAACCGGGCGAAGTCCTGCTCGCCCGGGAGCTCCTGGAGACAGTCCGCGATGAGCTTGCGGGCGGCAGGGATGTCGCCGCGCTGGCCAGCCAGGCGTGCTTGCAGGAAGGTACGGTCGGGGCCACCCAGACCCCGATGGCTGGTGAGCGCGTCAAGTCGGTCTTCGGCTTCCGAGCCGGCGAGCCGCTCCAGCAGCAGCCCGTGCCATTCGGCCAGATTCCTGGCCCGTTCCCGCTGGCGGAAACCATTATCGCCGTACCCCCACGAGCCGTAGACCCGTAGCGGGGCGGCCGCGTCGGCCCGGGCCGCCTCGTCGAGGGCAGACAGGTAGCAGTCGGTGAAAGTGGTCCATGCCTCCGGCGCGACCAGCATCCGGGCCAGGACGCTGGCCAGGGAAGCCTCCTTCTCGGGGACCTGGCCCCAGCCATGGGTTGTCCACCCGTAGCGCGACTCCCAGCGCAGCAGCTGGGGAGCCGCCCGCTGAACGAAAGCACCGAACTCGTGCCGGTCCCGCACGGTCTCCCAGAGCAGCGCGACTGCGTCGGATACCACGAACCGCGCCGCCTCCACCGGGTCCTCGGAATGGAAGTACTGACAGCCCTTCATCTCGCAGGCCAGGTCGATGATGAGGGTCAGCGCTTCCTCGGCCGGGGCGGGATCCGCCGCGCGCAGTGCCGCTTCGGCGTCGGCCGCCAGCCGCCGGAACGTCAGGCGCCAGCGGGTCCGCTCCTTGGGCGACACCCGACGGTCCCCGGCCAGGTAGGCGCCCGACCGCGCCAGCTCCGCGAACTCGCGCACCTCATGGAGCAGCCAACTGGGATCCGGTGGCGCTGCCACGGCCGGCGTGCGGCGGGCATGCTCAACAGGATCAAGTTCTCCCTCGATCCGCTCGCGCACCGATGCGGACCCTCGCCAGTACAGGTTCCACAGCACCTTGCGCAGCCGGTCGTCATCCAGCGGCGCCAGCTTGGCGAAGAACTCCTCCCGGTTCATCCGGTTAGCAGGCATGGCAGAGCATGCTAGCGCTCAGCCCAGGTCAGCGGCGACGGCGATGGCCCGGGCCGGACGGCCGTCTCGGAGTGACCGGGCGGCCCGCAGCCGGGGACGGCGCGGACCGGACCGGTTCAGCGACGAGGGCGGGGAAACCCTGGACGTTCGTTGCCAAGCTCCTGGGCGTCGAGCCCGGCCGCCAGACCGAAAGACGCGAAGACCTCGGAATCCTGGAACACCGAATTCCGGCTGATGCCCTCGGCGGTGACGGTGAAGATCTGGAGCGTGTGCAGCTCGTATCCGCCACCGACGCGCCGGTAAGCGGCGAAACCGGGCTGGCCGTTGGCCGCGACCGCCTTCACGCACCAGTCCGTTCCGGCCTGCCCGAAGACCCACTCCATGAACAGGCCGTAGTTGCCGGGGCCGGTGAACCAGTTGATCATCGGCGGCATCTCCATGAGCACGTCCTCGGTGAGCAGCCGCTTGAGACCCTCGACGTCGGCGTGCTCGAACGCCGTCATGTAGCGATCGACCCAGGCGCGCTGCTCGGCTGCGGACGGCTCGCTGAGACGTTCCTGCCGGACCCCGACTTCCTTCACCCGGGTACGCGCCCGCTGCAGGGAACTGTTCACCGATACGACGGTAGTGCCGAGGATTTCCGCCGCCTCGGACGCGGAGAAGCCGAGCACGTCACGCAGGATCAGCGCACCACGCTGACGCGCCGACAGGTGCTGCAGGGCGGCGGCGAATGCCAAGCGCAGGCTGCTGCGGTCGATCACGGCTCTGGCCGGATCGCCCGCGTCTAGCAACGAGTCCGGCAGCGGCTGGAGCCAGGCGACGTTCTCGCCCCGAACGAGCGGCCCGAGCGGGTCCGACGCGGCCACCAGCCCCGACGGCAGCGGTCGGCGACCGCGGACCTCCAGGGCGGTCAGGCAGACGTTCGTCGCGATCCGGTAGAGCCAGGTGCGCAGTGAGCTGCGAGTCTCGTCGTACTGATCCCGAGCCCGCAACGCCCTCAGGTAGGTGTCCTGGACCAGGTCCTCGGCGTCGTGAGCCGAGCCGAGCATCCGGTAGCAGTACGCCAGCAGCTCCGTCCGGAACGGTTCGACCCGGCGATCGAAGCCCTCTACCGTCGTCGTCACGCCCACGCCCCTTCTCTGCTCCTATCAAGACCAGCGGATCACCAGTACCGCCTGTCGGTAGCAGCCAGAGCGCGCCGCCCACGGCCGGTGCCCAGCTCGCGGCGGCGCACACTGCCGGTCACTGAGAAGGGCTCATTGCCCAGGTGCCAGCACCGGGCTGTTGTGATAGGCGGCGATCAGCCACTGGCCGTCCCGCTTCTCGAAAACCCAGGTCGCGTTCACCTTACCCGTGTCCGGAACCTCGGTCTCGCCAGCGAACAGGATGCCGGATTCGCTGACGACGATCGCGGCGTCCCTACCGACGAAGCGGAGGCTGAGCTGCTTGTTGTAGGTCGAGCTGCCCTTGAGCGGCCCCTCGAAGGCCAGGGCCATGCTCTCGCGGATCACGTCCCGGCTGTCGCGGAGCGAGCCGGTCATGATGGCGGTCGCGTCCGCGGTGTAGTTGGCGACCATGCCGTCGGCGTCGCCAGCCTCCCACGCCTTGTAGGAGTCAACCAGTACGGCCTGGAGGGCGGCCTCGTCTTCCGCACGACTGTCTGACATCGGATTCTCCCTTGTGATCGGCTCGCCCGGGGTATTCCGGCGAACTCGTCAGTACATACCGGCGGTGAGGTCGGAACTCATCGCGCCCGCGGTAAAGAGGTGTTGAGGCGGCGAACCGGCCGAGATCGGCGAGACCGGCATCTGACCCACAACCCCGGCAGCCCGCGAACGGTGGCCGCGCGAGCCGCACTCGGCCAGACATGTACCAAAGGGTCCGCGGCATGGCGCTGCGGGAGCCAATGCGGCGGCACCACATGCACATGCTAATGTATGTGTATGTTGACTCATCGGTTGCAGATTCTCATCGACGATGAGCGCTACGAGCGGGTTCGCGCTCTCGCGCGGCAACGCGGTACATCAGTCGCCACCGTAATCCGGGAGGCGCTGGATCGCGGGCTGCCCGCGACGCAACAAAGGCGAGCCGCCGCGGCCCGGCGCATCCTCGATGCAGCACCGATAGAGACTGGCGATCTGCTCTCCGAGCTGGATGAGCTCCGCGGACGCCACGCGTGATCGTCCTTGACACGACGGTCCTGGTCTACGCGGTCGGCGCCGACCACTCGCTGCGCCAGCCATGCCAGCAGCTAATCCGCGCAATAGCAGGCGGGACGATCCTGGCGACCACCACCGTCGAGGTCATCCAGGAGTTCACTCACGTCCGCGCTCGCCGTCGTGACCGCAAAGACGCTGCGGAACTTGCCCGTGACTACATCGAGTTGCTGTCGCCGCTGCTTATCGTCGAGGAAACGGACCTACGTGAAGGACTGCGCCTGTTCGAGGAGGGAACGGGCTTCGGGTCGTTCGACGCGGTCCTGGCTGCGGCGGCTCACGCGGCAGGAGCTGAGGCGCTGGTATCGGCCGACGCCGGGTTCTCCGGCATCGCGGCCATCCATCATGTCGTCCCTGACGCCGACGGCGTCCGCGGGCTGCTGTCCGCCCCGGAAGGATAGCCGTGGGGTAGCCCCGGCGGCGCGCCTGCCACCGGATCTCCTCATGGTCACTGCGCAGCTGTCGGCTATCGGGATTCAACGTGTCCGAGGGGGACTTGAACCACCTGCCCTACACCAGTGCACTGTCTGCTGAGTTCGCGCCGGCGCAGAACCAGGCGTTCGGCCCGTTGTCGCCCGGCCGCGCCGCTGTTAGCTTCGGGGAGGCGACGCTCACGGTGCCGAGTTATCTGGGCAGGCTAGCGAGCCCTCGCGCGGGTGGTCACGGTTGTCATCTCGGGTAATCTCCTTCATTGTTGTGGTCTCGCGGCGCCCTCCCTGATCCGTTCTTCGGGAGGGCGCCGGCATGGATGGGATCAGAACAGCGCGACGGTGGGCTCGTCCTGGCCGCGTACGGCCAGCTCGCCGAGCGACGACGGAACGGGTACGGGGCGCTGCTGGCCGGGGCTCCTCGACGAGGGTGGCCAGGCGCTCGAGGTGGCGGAGGTGCTCCAGTAGCCTGGGTCCTACAGCATGCGGCTGGTGTCCACGTCAGGCTGCGAGGCGGGCCGGGCTTTAAGGCACCTCGAACCCCGTCCCGGCGAACCTGTCCCTGAACCGGTCGGCCAGCTCGGCCAGGCACTCGCGGCGCTCGCATAGCTCCTGGTTCAGTTCAGCTAGCGCAGGTCGATGCCCCAGGAGTATCTCCGTGATCTCGCCGTCGATGCGCCGCATCTCCTCGGCGAGGTCTTCAGTGGCGGCGCGCCATTGGTGGTCGCCGGGAGTGGACACCGGAGGGCTCGTCCACGTCGACGCTGTCACAGGCGCCGCTGTCCGCTGGGTCTTCCGTGAACTGAGGGAGAGGTTGCGTGTGTTTGTCCGTGCCTATAGGGACATACGCGCTAGGGTGCCTCTGGATGAACTGGAGAAGACACCGGGCCGCATGACCCCTAGCCTGGTTCCCTTCCTGCGGGAGACTCACCGCCATGCACTCTGGCTTAGCCCTCGCCCGCTCGGTCAAAGAGATCTCCACGGGGGCCGCCGCCATCGCCATCACAGCCGCGCTGGCCCTCGGGTGGTACGGCGCCCGGTGGTGGATCGCGGAACACGACGAGATGTCCGCCAGGGCCCGGCTGGCCAACGCCGTGCGCATGATGTGGGCCACGCGGAGGGCGTTGGTGGTCATGGTCATCGTGGGCGTGGTGCTGGTTGACCTGTGGTTCCACGGGAAAGGGCGCAAGTAGACACCATCCGGAACACCCCCGCGCCTGCCTGTGCAGATGGGCACTCATGCGCATGCCGTACAAGCTGAGCGAGCGCGCCGGTGTGAAGCGCTTCCGGCGCGTCCAGCTCAACGACTCCCTCACGGTTGACCTATTCAAGCCGCTTCGCCCGCTTGTCGGTCATGCCGTTCTTGTCGACCTTGACCGGGCCGCCCAGCCAGGCAAGACCGCTGATGCTTACAAGAAGCTCGGACTGCGGCTCACCTACCACCCTGACCGGCATGTCGTCCGCGCCGCCGCCAGCCCACAGCAAGGCAACTTAGGCAAATGGTCTGTGTCCGAGGGGGGACTTGAACCCCCATGCCCTTTTGGGGCACTAGCACCTCAAGCTAGCGCGTCTGCCTATTCCGCCACCCGGACGAGCACGGCGTCGGGACGCCGGGCCAGCCGCATCACGATAGCAAATCAGGGCGGCTGCAGCGAAGGGGTAAGCGCCAAAACCGCCCGGTCCGGGCGGTGCGCGACGAGCCGGGACTCGCCCTGGAGCAGCCCGGCGGCAGGTGCGACGATGGCCGGATGACCGAGAATCCAGCCGCCAGCGCCGCCGGCGCCCACGACGAGGTGGCCGCCCTGGCCAGCGATCTGATCAGGATCGACACCACCAACCCCGGCGATCACTCTGGCCCGGGTGAGCGCAAGGCGGCTGAGCACGTCGCCGCGCTGCTCGCCGAGGTCGGCCTGGAGCCGGCGGTGCTTGAATCCCACCCGGGCCGCGCCAGCGTGGTGGCCAGGATCGCCGGAGAGGACTCGTCCAGGCCGGCCCTGCTGGTCCACGGCCATCTCGACGTGGTGCCCGCTGATGCGGCCGACTGGCAGGTGCACCCGTTCTCCGGCGAGATCACCGACGGCTGCGTCTGGGGCCGCGGGGCCGTCGACATGAAGGACATGGATGCGATGATCCTGGCCGTCGTGCGGCAGCGGCTGCGGGAGGGCCGCAGGCCGCCGCGGGACGTGGTGCTGGCGTTCCTGGCCGACGAGGAGGCGGGCGGTAGGTACGGGGCGCGGTGGCTGGTGGACAACCACCCGGACCTCTTCGAGGGCGTGACCGAGGCGATCGGCGAGGTGGGCGGCTTCAGCGCGACCATCGGCGGCCAGCGCATGTACCTGATCCAGGTGGCCGAGAAGGGCATGGCCTGGATGCGGCTGACGGCGCGCGGCACGGCCGGCCACGGCTCGATGCTGAACTCGGACAACGCGGTCACCGAGCTGGCCGAGGCCGTGGCCAGGATCGGCGGGCATTCCTGGCCGGTGCAGCTGACCCCCGCCGTGCGGGCCTTCCTCACTGAGGCCTGTGCCGCCCTGGGCATGGATTTCAGTGCGAACGGATGCCGCGACGCAGTCGAGAAGCTCGGCCCGATCTCCCGCCTGGTGGGAGCGACCCTGACCAACACGGCCAATCCGACCATGCTCCGGGCGGGCTATAAGGTCAACGTCATTCCGCAGGCGGCCACCGCCGAGGTGGACGGCCGGTTCCTGCCCGGGCACGAGGAGGACTTCCTGGCCGAGCTGGACAGCCTGCTCGGCCCGGGGGTCAGCCGGGAGTGGGTGCACCACGACATCGCGCTTGAGACCACGTTCGATGGCGAGCTGTGCGCCGCGATGACCGCTGCGCTGCTGGCCGAGGACCCGCAGGCGCGCATCGTGCCGTACTGCCTGTCGGGCGGTACCGACGCCAAGTCGTTCTCCAGGCTCGGCATCAGGTGCTTCGGCTACGCCCCGCTCCGGCTGCCCGCCGAGCTTGACTTCGCGGGCATGTTCCATGGCGTGAACGAGCGGGTCCCGGTGGACGCGCTGCAGTTCGGCGTTCGTGTCCTGGATGAGTTCCTAGCCCGCTGCTAGGCCGTCGTACCAGGTCAGGACGGATAGGACTAGCCGCGGACGAGCCGGGAGGTGTCCGGACCCGCGCCTTTGTTTCGGCAGTTAGCAGCCGCGCACAATGAGTAGTGATATGGTTACTCAATGTGTGAGGCTGCCATTCTGGGGCGCGCCCCTGCCAATAGCGCCCCGGCTGGCAGCCGAACACATCAGGCCGGCATCGACGAGGAGGGTCGCCTGTGTCGCCGGAACAGGTACGGGTCTCGTGGCCGTCACCGGACGGCGGGGCTGAGCCGGGGCAGCACGGTGCCGGGCTCAGCGCGAGGGCCCGGAATCTGGGTTGCTTGATCCTCGAAGCCGGCAGCGGGCCACGGCTCGCTCCCGCGGTCACGGCCGGCCGCGTCCTCGTGGCGCCGGGTCCGGCCGTGACCGCCTGTCACCTTCCCGCAACGGTTCACTGACCAGCCACGATGGCCGGTTCAGTGCCCACGACGCAGTCATGTAGTAGCTATCCGTTATTAATAAAGGACAGAACGTAGTAATGGCAAGGAGCAAGAGATGAGCATCTGGGCCGTGTTAGCGGCGAAGCAGGCCGTCATCGCCACCGGTTTCGGAGCCGGACTGGTCCCGGGCATCGGGACGAGCTCGGTGGATGGTTTCGTCATCGGCGCCGCCATGACCGGTGCCTGTTTTACCGCGCTCACGGCACCCGGACGGGCCAGGCGGCGCGCTGCCACCATGGCCACCGCCGAGACTGCGGGGGCTGGCGTCGGCGTCATCGGTCTCGCTGGTCTCGCGAGTCCCGCCGATACCATCGACCCCGTCGCTTGCGTCGGTCTCGACAGTCCGGTCCGCCTCGCGCGTCCTGGTGACGTCGCGAGTCCCGCCCGCGTCGGTGGAGCTGAGGCCGCGCGGGCCGCGCTGCTGCGCAGGTACTTCGCGGCGGCGGAGCAGTTCGAGCCCAACTGGAGCCGGCCGGTCGAGGCTGCCGAGGATGCGCCGGACCGGGACCAGGGCGACTCTCGCCAGGACGGGTACGCGGGCGACTGGGCCGAGGACGGCGGGGGCGTGAGCGGCTACCGGAGCCGCCACCGTCTCGGCGAGGGCAGCCCGATCCGCAGACCGCGGCAGGAAGGCCGCCGCAGCGCGCCCAAGCACGCTGCCCCTCCGTCGAGCTTTGCCAGCCGGATGAGCGGCATGTTCGCCGGTCGCGCGGTACTCAGCGCCGTCCGGCACTGAGCCGCTGCACCGCACCGGCCACCGTTCCCCGGTCCGGCCAGCCAACGACAGCGATGGCGCTTCTGCTGCGGAAACAGAAGCAGCGCTGGCACATTGCCGCTTATGGCAACCGCAGCGGGGCGGCGGTCGTGGGTCGGCAAGGTGCTAGGGTGCCGAGAACCTGAACAGCGCCATCCGGGCCGTACCGGGTGGCGGTGGCGTGCGGCCCGGACGGATGATCGGGCGGCGCAGCGTCGCCTTCCTGCTGCCGTCGGCGTACAGCGCGACGCGGGCAACTTCCCAGCGCCCGTACTCGGCGTGATCGGTCAGGATACGCCGGGCGACGTCCCTGGATGTTCCGCGCGGCAGATAGAGCACAAGGTAGGAGTAGTCAGCCATCACCTTCATTGTGCTCGACCCGGGCGGTGGTTCAATCAGCGTTGAGAAAACGCGCCCGGCGATGAAGGGAACACCCGGCATGCCACGGCGGGTTTGATGGATGGGGACGATGCGGTGGCCGGGCCGCCCGCCATAAGGGAGGCGGCCGGTCGCAGCGGTAGCGCACTAGCCGTAGTGTCAGCGCTAGAGCAGGCCGCCTGCGGTAGCCTCCAGGGCGTCCGCGGATGTGAGGGTGAAGAGCGTGGCAGCAAGGACAGGTTCAGCCGCTAAGGATGCGAAGGCTGACGGTGCCGCGGCCGGGAACGGCCGCAGGCGGCTCGTGATTGTCGAGTCGCCTGCTAAGGCACGCACGATTGCCGGGTACCTCGGCAAGGGCTACGTCGTCGAATCCAGTATTGGTCATATTCGTGACATGCCGGATAGGGCTGCTGAAATACCTACGAAATATCGCAAAGAGGCCTGGTCCCGGCTCGGCGTCGACGTGGACCACGACTTCGAGCCGCTCTACGTCGTCAATGCCGACAAGCGGCAGCAGGTGACCAAGCTCAAGCACCTGCTGAAGGACGCCGACGAACTGCTGCTCGCCACTGATGAGGACCGTGAGGGCGAGGCCATCGCCTGGCACCTGCTCGAGGAGCTCAAGCCCAAGGTCCCGGCCCACCGGATGGTCTTCCACGAGATCACACCCGAGGCGATCGCCGAGGCGGTGGCGAACCCGCGAGAGATGGACGACGGGCTGGTCGAGGCGTATCAGACCAGGCGGGTACTGGACCGGCTGTACGGCTACGAGGTCTCGCCGGTGCTCTGGAAGAAGGTCATGCCGCAGCTGTCCGCGGGGCGGGTGCAATCGGTGGCCGTCCGGCTGGTGGTGGACCGGGAGCGGGAGCGGATCGCGTTCCGCGGGGCACGGTACTGGGATCTGGAGGCCGTCTTCGGCACCGCCCGCCGCGCCGCGCCTGGCACCGGCCCAGCCGCCGATGCCGAGGACGTGTCGTCCTTCCCCGCGGCGCTGGTGGCCGTCGATGGCCGCCGGGTGGCCCAGGGCCGCGACTTCAGCCCGACCGGCGAGCTGAAGTCCGCCGATCTTCTGCACCTGGACGGTGAGCACGCGGCCGGCCTGGCCGACCGGCTGGACGGCGCGGACTTCGCCGTCTCGTCGGTGGAGCGCAAGCCCTACCGCAGGTCGCCCTACGCGCCGTTCCGCACCACCACGCTCCAGCAGGAGGCATCCCGCAAGCTCGGCTTCTCGGCCAAGTACGCGATGCAGGTCGCGCAGCGGCTCTATGAGAACGGCCACATCACCTATATGCGGACCGACTCCACCACGCTGTCCCAGACCGCGATAACGGCCGCCAGGACGCAGGCCCGCGAGCTGTACGGCGCCGAGTACGTGCCAGACGCCCCGCGTGTCTACGCCAGCAAGGTGAAGAGCGCGCAGGAGGCGCACGAGGCGATCAGGCCGGCCGGCGATGCCTTCCGCACTCCGGCCCGTACCGGCCTGCACGGGGATGAGCTGCGCCTTTACGAGCTGGTCTGGAAGCGCACCGTGGCCTCCCAGATGAAGGACGCCACCGGGGAGTCGGTGTCGGTCCGGGTCACTGGCGCCTCCAGCGCGGGGGAGCAGGCCGAGTTTGCGGCCTCGGGCAAGGTGATCGGCTTCTACGGGTTCCTGAAGGCTTACGTCGAGGGATCCGACGACCCCGATGCCGAGCTGGACGACAACCAGCGCCGGCTGCCTGCGCTCGCCGAGCGCGACCCGCTGACCGCGCTCAGCCTGGCCGCCGCGGACCACGCCACCAGGCCGCCGGCCAGGTACACCGAGGCGTCGCTGATCAAGGAGCTGGAAGACCGCGAGATCGGCCGGCCGTCGACGTATGCCTCGATCATCGGGACCATCCTGGATCGCGGCTACGTCTTTAAGAAGGGGACCGCGCTGGTGCCCTCGTTCGTCGCGTTCGCGGTCGTGACCCTGCTGGAACGGCACTTCGCCCAGCTGGTCGACTACGACTTCACCGCGCGGATGGAGGCGGCGCTCGACGAGATCGCCCGGGGCGAGGCCGGCCGGGTGCCCTGGCTGCGCAGGTTCTACTTCGGTACCGAGGGCGAGGAAGGCCTCAAGGAGCTGGTCAGCGACCTGGGCGACATCGATGCCCGGGACGTCAGCTCGTTCCCGCTGGCGGGTACCGACATCGTCGTCCGGGTCGGCAGGTACGGCCCGTACCTGGAGCGCGACGGGCAGCGGGTCAACGTGCCGGACGGCACGGCGCCGGACGAGCTGACTCCCGAGTTCGCCACCGAGCTGCTGAACCGGCCGAGCGGGGACAAGGTGCTTGGTACCGACCCGGAAACCGGCACCACGATCATCGCCAAGGGCGGCCGGTTCGGGCCCTACGTCACCGAGCAGCTCCCGGAAAACGCGCCGGCCTCGGCCAAGCCGCGCTCGTCCTCGCTGCTGAAATCGATGGACCTCGACAGCGTGACCCTTGACGACGCGCTGCGGCTGCTCACCTTGCCGCGCACTCTCGGCGAGCTCGACGGTGAGCCGGTGACCGTGCAGAACGGGCGTTACGGGCCGTATGTGAAGAAGGGCACGGACAGTCGTTCCCTGGAGTCCGAGGAGCAGCTGTTCACCGTGACCCTGGACGAGGCGAAGGAGATGTTCGCCCAGCCCAAGCCGCGCGGCCGGGCGGCCCGCGCGGCTGCGGCGCCGCCGCTGCGCGAGCTGGGCACTGACCCGGCCAGCGGCAAGCCGATCGTGCTCAGGGAAGGCCGCTGGGGACCCTATGTCTCCGACGGCGAGACCAATGCCTCGCTGCGCAAGGGCGATGCGGCGGAGTCGATCACCGAGCAGCGTGCCATCGAGCTGCTGGCCGAGCGCAGGCTGGCCGCGCCAGCACCGCGGCGGAAAGCAGCACCGGCCCGCACCACTCGCGCTAAGCGACCGGCCGCCAAGCCTGCGGGGGCCAAGCCGGCGGCCGCCAAGCCGGCCGGGGCCAAGCCGGCCAGCGCCCGCGGCAAGAAGGGCTGAGCCCGGCGCACAGTTGGCTCCGGTGCACAGCCGAACCCGGCGCACAGTTGATCCCGGTGGGCAGTTGACTCCGGTACTCAGCCGAACCCGGGTACCAGCCGAATCCCGGTACTCAGCCGAATCCGTGCAAAGCCGACCCGATGCAAATCCGACCCGGGGCTGGGTTGAACCCAGGCGCTGGCCTGCGCCAGGCGGGCATCGGCCAGCCTTCCGGTCGGCTGGCGGATAAGCCGGCCGTTCTGCCGATACCCTGGCGCCGTGAACTTTAGATCCCCTTTGGGCGGCGGCCGGGGCGGCGCGCTGTCCATCAAGCCGTTCCGGCGGCTGTGGATCGCTGGCTCGCTGTCCAGCCTGGGGGACTGGCTGAGCCTGCTGGCGCTGACCGCGCTGGCCTTCATCCTGACCGGGAAGCACGGCGCCACGGCTCAGATCACCGCGGTCAGCGGGGTCTGGCTGATCTCGCTGCTCCCCGCGCTGCTGCTCGGCCCGCTGGCCGGAGCGGTCGCCGACCGGTTCGACCGGCGGATCAACATGATCGTCGGCGACGTGCTGCGCGCGGTGCTGTACCTGTCCATCCCGGTGAACTTGTCGCTCGGCCTGGTCAACAAGCTGACCTGGATGTACATCGTGCAGTTCCTGGCTTCCTGCGCGTCGGTGTTCTGGACGCCGGCCAAGGACGCCGTGATCCCGAACCTGGTCCCGCCGGACCGGCTCGAGCAGGCCAATCAGCTGAGCCTGCTGACCACCTACGGCACCGCCCCGATCGCCGGACTGGTGTTCAGCCTGCTGGCAGTGGTCAGCCGGGCACTCGGCTCGATTTCACACTATTTCTCTACCAATCAGGTCAACCTGGCGCTGTACTTCAATGCGGCGACGTTCGTGGTGTCGGCGCTGACGATTTTCACCCTCAGGGAGATCGGGCAGCGCCACCGGAGCAGGGAGATCTCCGAGCCATCGGTGGCCAAGGCCATCTGGAACGGCTGGCGGTTCATCGGCAGGAACCAGGTGGTGCGGGGCATCGTCATCGGAATGGTCGGCGCCTTTGCCGCGGCTGGCGTGATCGTGGGGCTCGGGCGGTCCTATGTCAGCTACACGCTGCACGGAGGCGACGCGGGCTGGGGCGTGGTCTTCTCGGCGATCTTCGTCGGGATCGCCTTCGGCATGGTCGTCGGCCTGCGGGTACTGCGCGGGTTCTCCAGGCGCCGGCTTTTCGGCCTGACCATCGCGTTCGCCGCCATCCCGCTGGCCCTGATCGCGCTGATCCCGAATCTGGTCGTGGTCACCATCCTGGTCGTCCTGCTGGGGTCGTGCGCGGGGACCGCTTATGTGACCGGATACACGATCGTCGGCCTCGAGGTGGACGACGACACCCGCGGCCGGACCTTCGCATTCCTGCAGTCGGCCATCAAGGTCATCCTGTTCGCGGTGATTCCGGTGGCGGCCGTCCTGGCCACGGGGCTGAGCGACGCGGTCCGGGCGGCAGCTGGCTCCGCTACCGTCCGGCTTGGCAACGTGCACTACGCCGATGTCGGGATCAACATAGTGCTCCTGATCGGCGCGGCCGTCGCCTTGCTGCTTGGCCTGGTGTCCTACCGGCAAATGGACGACCGCCGGGGCGTGCCGCTGCTTTCCGACCTGAACTCGGCCTTCCGCGGCGAGCCGTTCGCGCCTTCGCCGGTGCATGCCAACGGCAGCCAGCTCCAGCCTCCCGACAGCCACGGGCTGCTGCTCGCCCTGGAGGGCGGCGAGGGGGCCGGGAAGTCCACCCAGGCCAGGCTGCTGGCGATCTGGCTGCGTGACCAGGGTTATGACGTGGTCGCCACCCTGGAGCCTGGTGCGACCAAGGTGGGGATGCGGCTGCGGGCGCTGTTGCTCGATACCACGCACACCGGCCTGTCGGCCAGGTCCGAGACGCTGATGTACGCGGCTGACCGGGCCGAGCACGTCGCCTCGGTGATCCGCCCGGCGCTGGACCGCGGCGCGGTCGTGGTCACCGACCGGTACGTGGACTCCTCGCTGGCCTACCAGGGCGCGGGCCTGCTGCTGCCGGTCAGCGAGGTGGCCACCTTGAACCAATGGGCGACCGGCGGGCTGACACCCGACCTGACGATCGTCCTCGACCTGCCGCCGGTGGTGGGCCTGCAGCGGCGGGAACGGTCGGGTGACCGGCTGGAGGCCGAGCCCACGGCGTTCCACGAACGGGTCAGGCGCGGGTTCCTCGCGCTGGCGGAGGCGGAGCCCGAGCGTTACCTGGTGCTGGATGCGACCAGGCCGTCCGGCGACCTCAGCCGCGAAATCCAGGGCCGGGTCCGGGAGCTGCTGCCCGATCCGGTGCCGATGACTGCCGAGGAGATCACCGGCAGCATCCCGGCGGTCCGGGAATGATGACCGAGGCGAGCAGCGGGAGCGGCCCGGCGGTGCGAGCATGACCGGCCACGCTTTCGCCGAACTGGCTGGCCAGGAGGCGGTGGTCGGCCAGCTGCGGGCCGCGGCGGCCGCGGCCGCTGGCGCCGTGGCGGCGAGAAGCTCAGGCGGTGCCGCCAGGTTGCGGGCTGCCGCCGAGTCCGGCGAGGCTGATACCGGCTCCCCGCTCGCGATGACGCACGCGTGGCTGTTCACCGGGCCGCCCGGGTCGGGCCGCTCGGTGGCGGCCCGCGACTTCGCGGCTGCGCTGCTGTGCGATCATCAGGGCTGCGGCGAATGCTCGTCATGCCACCAGGTCGCCGGGGGCACCCACGCCGACCTGCTGCTGGTCCGGCCCGACGGGCTGTCCTACGGGGTGCGCCAGACCAGGGAGCTGGTGCTGCGCGCCGCCGCCGCGCCGGTCTACGGACGCTGGCGGGTCGTCCTGTTCGAGGACGCCGACCGGGCCACCGAGCAGGCCGCCAACGCCCTGCTCAAGGCGATCGAGGAGCCGTCGCCACGGACGGTGTGGCTGCTGTGCGCGCCGTCGGCGGCCGACCTGCCCACGACGATCAGGTCGCGATGCCGCCTGATCACCCTGCGCACGCCGCCCACTGCGGCCGTCGCCGAGGTGCTGACCCGGGAGGGCGTCAGCGAGAAGCAGGCACTCGCCGCGGCCCGGGCGGCGCAGGGACACATCGGCCGGGCCAGGCGGCTGGCCACGGACCCGGAGGCGGCCCGGCGGCGAGCCGAGGTGCTGCAGGTCCCGCTGCAGATCGGCGTGCCCCAGCCCGGCGGTGGCCTTGGCCAGGCCCTGGCGGCGGCCGCCGCGCTGGTCAAGGCGGCCGAGGCGGAGGCCGCCGCGGCGACGGAAGAGCTTGACGCGCCAGAACGGGACGCGCTGCGCCAGGCGTTCGGGGAGGGCTCGACCGGGAAGGGCGTCGCGGCCGCCGTTCGCGGCTCGGCGGGCGCCATGCGGGATCTGGAGGACCGGCAGAAGTCCCGCGCGACCCGGCTGAAGCGCGACTCGCTGGACCGGGCGCTGCTCGACCTGGCCGGATTCTACCGGGACGTGCTCGCCGTCCAGTTCGGCGCCGAGGTGGAACTCGCCAACGCTGGCCAGCACGATGAGCTGGCCAAGCTCGCTGCGGCGGGGTCGCCGGAGGCGACGGTGCGCAAGATCGAGGCGATCATGGCGTGCCGGGAGCGGCTGGCCGCGGCGGTGGCTCCGCTGCTCGCCGTCGAGGAGATGACGCTGGCCCTCGCCGCCCGCTGAAGCGGCCCGGTGCAGCCGCCGACCAGACCGCCCAGACGGTAACGATGGGCGCGTGCTGCTCCGTTACCGGGCAAAGAAGACAGCCCCGGGCGACGGCCGTCGTGATCGCACCGTAACCTGAGCGGGTGGGCATGATGATGGCGGTCAGCTTCGAGCGGCGTGGCCGGCTCTACTACCTGGACCCCGGGCCGTACGCGCCGACGGTCGGGACGAAGGTGCTGGTGCCCACCGACGCGGGCCCCGAGGTGGCCGAGTGCATCTGGGCGCCGCAGTGGGTGGACGATGAGATCGGCGGCCTGCCCGTCTGTGCGGGGCTGGCGACCGAGGATCACCTGAGCAGGGACGAGACCAACCGGACCCGGCGGGCCGAGGCGCGGGTGGCCGCGCGGCGGCTGGTCCGCGAGCTCGAGCTGCCGATGAAGATCATCGCTGTCGACTACGTCGATGCGCCCAGCGTGTTTACGATCTACTTCAGCGCACCGCGCCGGGTCGACTTCCGGGCGCTGGTCCGGGACCTGGCCGAGCGGCTGCGCGGGCGGGTCGAGCTGCGCCAGATCGGGCCGCGTGACGAGGCCAGGCTGCAGGGCGGGATCGGCCCGTGCGGCCGGGACCTGTGCTGCGCCACGTTCCTCAAGGACTTCGAGCCGGTCTCGGTGCGGATGGCCAAGGACCAGGACCTGCCGGTGAACCCGCTGCGGATCGCCGGGGCCTGCGGGCGGCTGATGTGCTGCCTGAAGTACGAGCATCCGCTGTACCAGGACTTCAGGGACAAGGCCCCGCGGCTGGGGGCCTCGGTGGAGTCGCCGGAGGGGCCGGGCACGGTGGTCGGGCACAACGTGCCCGCCGACCAGGTCGTGGTGAAGCTGGCTGAGGACGGACGGCGCTGCGCGTGCCCGCGGGCCAGCGTCTGCGGGTCCAGGCAGGCTTACGAAGCTAAGTACCACCCCGGGCAGGAACACGGCGGGGACCGGTAGACTCCTTGGGCTGTCGCTCTCGTAGCGGCACGCCGCCTTAGCTCAGTCGGCAGAGCGGTTCACTCGTAATGAACAGGTCGTCGGTTCGATTCCGACAGGCGGCTCCAGAAACTTCAAGCTCATACCCATGATCAGCGATCAAGTAAGGTGCTTGTAGCCATTAGGGGAGCCAAACGGGGAGCCAAGTGCTTGGAGGCTCCTGTTCATGGCGCAGCCGACGAAGCGCCGGGGTCACGGCGAAGACGCGATCTACTGGGACGAGAGCAAGGGCCGCTGGTACGGCTCGGTCAGTCTCGGCTTCGACGTCGGCGGCAAGCGACTGCGGCGCAAGGTCTCCGGCAAGACCAAGACCGAGGTCCAGGACAAGCTCAGGGAACTGCACTCCGACCTGGACGTGGGCGTGCAGACCTCCGCCAGCTACACCGTCGACCAGGCGGTCGCTGACTGGATGCGGGAAGGCCGGGACGGACGGTCGCGGAGCACGCTTCGCCGCGACGAGCGGATCCTGCGGCCGGTGCTGGTCCTGCTCGGGAGCATCCCGCTGCACGCGCTGCGCACTCACGACGTTCGACGGGCGCTCTCGGATCTGGCGGCGTCCCGATCGAGCGCGACGGTGGCGCTGGCGCACAACTGCCTGGTGCGGGCCATCCGGCATGCTGAATCCGGGGATCATGTGCGGCGTGACGTCGCCGCCCTGGTGAAGCCGCCGCCTGGCCAGGCCGGGCGTCCGTCCAAGGCCATGACCGCGGACCAGGCGGCGGCGTTGCTGCGCGTGGCTCAGGGCGATGATTACCTCGGTGCCTACGTGATCTTGTCGCTGACCACAGGTATCCGGACGGAAGAAGCGCGGGCGCTGCGCTGGGATCATGTCTCGCTGGACTGTCAGCCTGGCGACGGGGTGCCGCCGCATATGGCGGTGTGGCGGTCGGTGCGGGAGCGACACGAAGACCGAGCGGTCCCGGCGCACCCTGGGATTGCCGCAGAGTGCGATAGCGGCGCTGCGAGAACAGCGCAAGCGGCAGGCAGCGGCCCGGCTGGCGGCGGGCGAGTTGTGGAAGGATCATGGCCTGGTGTTCACCAGCAGTACGGGTAAGCCGCTGGACGACGCGAATGTTCGGCGCGGTTTTCGTGGGCTCTGTCAGAAGGCCGGCATTGGCGGTAGCTGGTCGCCGAGGGAGCTGAGGCACACGTTCGTCAGCCTGATGTCGGAGTCCGGGATCGCGGTGGAGGAGATCGCCCGCCTGGCCGGGCACTCTAGTTCCCGCACAACCGAGGTCGTCTACCGGCACGAGCTGCGCCCCGTGATCACCACCGGCGCCGACGTGATGGACAAGATGTTCAAGTAGCCCTGCTTGGCCGTTGCCCGCTGGTGCTTCATGCTGCCTTGTGCGCCTCGGCTTCCAGCATCGCGACGTACTCAGCCAAAGCGCTCGCCGTGATGAACCGCGCCCGGCCGTCCTTTACCGAGTGCAGCCGTCCGGAGCGCATCTGGTCATAGAGCTTGTCCCGCCCGATGCCGAGCATCTGGGCCGCCTCCTTGGGCCGGTATAGCAGCTTGTTCATGGACTCACCTCCTTCCGGTTAGCTCGTGCCTGATGTGCCAGTGCTGGCAGGGGTTTCAACGCAGCCGACTCTGCGACTATGCGAATGCGCCAGGGCCAGCCAGAGACCGAGCTGGCGTGTTTGCTGGCGGGGCTGAGCCCGAAATGGACGCCCTGTTAGTAATTCCGCGCCGGAACAATGTCAGTTGTGCTGCCCGTGCCCTGGGCGCTTGCCCGCACTCTTGGCAGCGGATGCGTGGCGCCTGTCTCCACTGTGCGGCCAATGTCGGCCGGGCGCAAACGCCACCCGACCGTCGACAGCTGCCGGGTACTGTCCGCAGAAGGCGGCTGGAGGCCGTTGTAGTCCGCCAGCCCCGAAAGACTGTGACCTACATCACAACGCCGTATTCGGGGTCACGCCGAGCGGCGTTGTTGCGGGCCGAGGCTGACGTTGAGGGTCAGGCCGAGCGCCTGGGCCAGCCGTTCCAGCAGCGGCAAGGTAGGGGTAGTACCGCCGGCCTCGAAGCGGGCAACGCCGGGCTGGCTCATCCCGGCCCGCTCGGCCAGCTGGCGCTGGGACCAGCCCAGCTCCTCGCGCCGCAGCCGGACAGCCTCGGCAAGTTCGTAGCGCAGCCGGGTCTGCTCATATTCAGCTGCGACGTCCGGGCGGTCCATCCGGGCCTGGCGTGCTTCAGCGAGGCGGGTACGCCGCGGTGTGTCCTGGCTCATCGTCATCCGTCCTCCTCATCAGCAGTGTGGCCCTCCTGCTGGCAGCGGGCCATCGCCGCAGCGGCCCTGGCAATCTCCGCGGTCTCGCGCATCTTGGTCTTGGCGAATACGGTCAAGGCGATGATTCGCCGCCCCGAAGCGATCCAGTAGCTGATCCGGATCCGCTCGCCGCCGCAGTAGAACCGAAGCTCTCGCAGCTTCCCCGACAACTGCCGGGTGTACGGCTCGCCCAGCAGCACACCGCGTCTTTCCAGCAGATCCAGGTGGAACATCGCCTGTGCCCATCGCTGGTCATCCAGCCCTTCCAGCCAGTCCCGGACCTCGGGTTCGAGTTCCACGTCGCCCCAGGCCATACCAGCGATGATATCGCGTGTCAGGCGCGAGGACACACCGGGCAACGCTGATTGTCGGACCCAGTGCGCATCCTGAGAGACATGGGCAGGGCTAGAAAGCGGAAGGTCAAATACGTTCAGCCGGGCTACCGGCATCGAGCCCGAGCGGTATCGCCCGGACCGGCAGAACGGATAGCCCGCCTCTCCCCGACCGAGGTTCTAGAGCGGATCACCCGGGGAAGGCTGCACCAGAAGGAACTCGAAGCCGAGCTGGCGGCCCTCGTCGACCAGGCAGTAGCTCTGGGCATCGGCTGGCCAGATATAGCCCAGCGTCTCGGCGTGACGCGTCAAGCGGCCCGCCAGCACTACCAGCGTCGCCATCGCAACGACCCGGCCGAGCGCAGCCAGGACGACGCTGCATAACGGGCTCTGACCCCTGGTTTAGCCACCAGCGTTGTCAAGCATCAAGCGGAACTCGGCAACACATATTGCCAATCTTTATCGGGATCGTCGGCACACACCAGTAGTGCCCTGAAGTGCAGGAATGACCGAAGATCACCGCGCCGACAACAGACGTTGCCCAGTGTCTAGTCCCACCTGATTCTTGACGGATCTGTCCCACCACATGCTTTCCAGGTTGCCTAGGAAACATGGGCAGCCTTGCGGTGCTGCTGGGCTTTGATGCTGCGGACTGGCTGGGTGGTGGTCCGGCGGACGGTGCGGGTGTCGTCGCCGCTCAGGTCGATGGTCATGGTGCCGGCGGCGACGTGGACGGTGACGATCTGGCCAGCGTGGATCCGGCCGAGGGCGATCTTCTGCCCGGCGACCATGATGACGCCGGTGCTGCTGGCTACCCGCTGGACGGTGACTGGCTCGGTGGCCGGGCGAGGCGGCGGCCCAGCCGGTCTGGCGCCGCGGAGCAGCCGGGCCTGGTCCCAGGTCAGCGGGCTGGGCCGGGTGCGCAGCAGGACACGGGCGGCCGGGTCGAAGAACATCAAGGTGGTCTGCTCGATCCGGATGTACACCATCATCCCGCCGAGGATCTCCGCGGCGGTGTAGTAGCGGCCGCCGAGGCTGACCTGGCCGTCCTTGCTGACCACCCGGTCGACCTCGAGCGCGGCGCTGATAGACGTTGCTCCCCAGATCAGGAACACTGCAGCCCTGGCAGTCCGCTTCGTTAATTTGGCTTTCGGGACGAAGAGGCCACATGCCCGCTGCGTGCCCTGTGCTTGGGGCAGCTTCGACCCCCACCTGGCGGGCTGCCGACCGGGTCAGACCAGGACCGCCTAAAGTTGTCCGGCGAGTCCCGCTCATGAGAGGCCGCCTCCATGCACGGATATGACCCCGCCACGTGGTCGGCGTTCTTCGCTGCGCTAACCGGGGCCGCGGCGGCCCTCACCGGGCTGCTATTCGTCGCGGTGTCGATCAACCTCGACAACATACTCAAGAGCACGACCATGCTTCCCGCCCGTGCCGCGGAAACTCTGGCGATTCTGCTGTTCGTCCTGATCAGCTCCGCGCTCGCCCTCGTTCCACAGGACATCGAACTGCTCGGCGCCGAGATCTTGGTGATCGCCGTGCCCTTGACGGCGATCACGGTCCGGAATCAGCTCAAGTTTCAGAGGCAGAACCCGGACTCGCCGCTGCTGTGGTCGGTGGCGCGGATGACCGCAAGCGGCGTCGCGCTTGTCCCCGGCATAATTGCTGGCGTCTCCCTGGCGGCGCACTGGAGCGGTGGTCTCTACAGGCTCGTGCCCACCGCCCTGCTCGGCATCGCAGGCGCCGTCTATAGCGCCTGGGTCCTCCTGGTCGAGATCGTCCGGTAGCGCGTCGGTGGGACGACATCGCTGCCGCTGCAGCAGCGCATCACGAACTTGGCCGCGACTATGACGGCGCGGTCGCAGAAAGCTTGATCGATCGGATTGGTGCGGAGATCGACAAGCGGATAGACGTCAAGCTCGGCGCTGGTCCGCCAGCTTCTGGCTCGCCAGCGGTTCGGCAGTCGGGGTAGGAGCCAGGCACTGTGGACGGGCGCGGGGATCGGCGCGGGCATCGGCGCCGGGCTTACCGGCATCGTGGCCATGGTTGCCAACGGCGGTATGAGCCGTACCGTCGTACCGTCGGTGATTACGATCTGGCTCATTCTGGCCGTCGCCTGTCTGGGCACAGTTCTGGCCCGTTATCGACTGGTCCGCAGGTATCGCGGACGACCTTGACGCCGGTAGGCCCTCGGTCCAGGGCGTACTTTGCAAGCAAGGGATCACCTGCCAGCGGTTGGCCCGGCCGGAACCTCGCGGCCGCGCTACGCTTTGAGCATTCTGCAGGTGGGGGTGGTACCGGTGACGGCTGGGCCTGGTGACCAGGGTGAGGCGGCGGCCGGTGGCTATCTGCGGGCGTCGCATGCCGATCGCGAGCATGTGATCGATGTGCTCAAGGCCGCGTTCGTGCAGGGCATGCTGACCAAGGCCGAGCTGGATGCGCGGGCCGGCCAGGCATTCGCGTCGCGGACCCATGGGGACCTAGCCGCGATCACGGCCGACCTTCCGGCCGGGCTGATCGGGGCGCAGCCGCTGCGCAAGCCCGCCCCGGCGCAGGCCCCGCCGGTGAACAAGCCACTCCTGCGGACCGCGGTTGCGATCATGCTGGCGGGCATAGTCTCCATGGTCGCCGCGGTCCCGGCGCAGAATTTTCTCTTGCTGCCCATGGGCGTGCTTGCCATTCTGATTGCCGCGCCGATATCCGGAACCCTGATGCTCGACTCGTGGCGCGAGAATCGCACCGGCGGGCAGCTGCCGCCCCGGCCGGTGCAATCCGGCCAGACGCTCGCGGGTGAGCGAGACGGCGGGCCGGGTAATGACCTGATCCGCTGCCAAGCCCGGCGGGTACCCGGGCCCGTCGCCTGCTTGGGCATAGCGCTTCCCAGTGCATCTGGTGGTTAGGGCCGGCTTGCTGGCGAGGGCACCCGGCTGTTCGACGGCGCCCCCAGTCCTACCAGCTCGACCTGGTCTCCAGCACCGCCTCGCGCAGCGGGATCGTCGAGCTACGGTACCGGCTTAGGCGATCTTGCGGTGGTAGGTGGCCATGGCGAGGGCGTACGCGACGATGAGGATGCCGAGGCACCAGGCCAGGGCGGCCCAGATGCCGGTGCTGACTGGCTGCTGTGCGAGCAGGTCGCGGATCGTGTCGACGATGGACGTCGCGGGCTGGTTGTCGGCGAAGGCGCGCACCGGGCCGGGCATGGTGCGGGTGGGCACGAATGCCGAGCTGATGAACGGCAGGAAGACGATCGGGTAGGAGAAGGCGCCCGCGCCGTCGACGGTCTTCGCGGACAGGCCGGCGATGACCGCGAGCCAGGTGAGTGCCAGGGTGAACAGGACGAGGATGCCGGCCACGGCCAGCCAGGCCAGCGCTCCCGCGCCAGAGCGGAATCCGATGAGGACGGCGACGAGCATCACCAGCACCAGCGAGATCAGAACGGAGACCACTGAGGTCAGCACGTGCGCCCACAGCGCACTCGAGCGTGCGATCGGCATGGACTGAAATCGTTCGAAGATCCCGCTTTGCATATCCGTGAAGAGCCGGATTGCGGTGTAGGAGATGCCCATCGCGATCGTGATGAGCAGGATTCCGGGCAGCAGGTAGTTCACGTAATGACCCGACCCGGCGTGGATCGCGCCGCCGAACACATAGACGAATAGCAGCATGAGGGCGATCGGCATGATCGTGACCGTGATGATGGTGTCCAGGCTGCGGGTGATGTGGCGCATGGACCGGCCGGACAAGACGGCGGTGTCTGCGAAGAAGTGCGTGGTCATCGTGGTTCCTTAGTTGTCCGTGCCGTCGGCGCCGGCCGGGCCCGCGGTTCCGCCGGTGCCGATGCCGGTGCCGGTGATGGCGAGGAAGACCTCCTCCAGGGTCGGCTGTTTCTCGACGTACTCGACTTTGGCGGGCGGGAGCAGCTGTTTGAGTTCGGCGAGGGTGCCGTTCGCGATGATCCGTCCGTCGTGGAGGATCGCGATCCGGTCGGCGAGCTGTTCGGCCTCGTCCAGATACTGCGTCGTGAGCAGCACCGTCGTGCCGTGACCGGCGAGCTCTTTGACGCTGTTCCACACCTCGAGGCGAGATTGAGGGTCGAGCCCGGTGGTCGGTTCGTCCAGGAAGATCACCGGCGGACTCCCGACGAGGCTCATGGTGATGTCCAGGCGGCGGCGCATGCCTCCGGAATACGTCGATACCCTTCGCGCCGCCGCGTCGCTGAGCTGAAAGCGGGCCAGCAGGTCATCCGCGATCTGGCCGGCGCCCTCCAGGTGCCGCAGCCGGGCCATCAGCACCAGGTTCTCGCGCCCGGTCAGGGTTTCGTCCACGGCCGCGAACTGACCGGTGAGGCTAATGGACTCCCGCACGTCCGCAGCCTGCGTGGCGACGTCGGAGCCATCCACGGTGGCCGTCCCCGCGTCGGCCTTGAGCAGCGTGGACAGGATTTTCACGACCGTGGTCTTGCCTGCGCCGTTGGAGCCGAGCAGCGCGAAGATGCTGCCCCGTGCCACGTCGAAGTCCACGCCGCGCAGCACGCGCAGCTTCGGGTACGACTTCTCCAGACCCTGCACCTGGATCGCCTGGGCCGGCCGGATCGTCATGGGGATGTCCCTTCGGTTCCGGTGGCTTCTCCGGTGGCGCGGTCGATGGCGCTGGTCAGCCGCTCCCGCTCCCGGACGATCCACTGACCCTCCGGGTAGTTCCGGAGAAACGCGTCGGCGAACTCCACGGGGTCCGCCCCGACGATCTGGCGGACCGGGATACCGTTCGCCGCGCCCTGCTCGAACAGATCGGCAAGGTCCTCCAGCATCGACACCCCGCCTTCTGCCGTCCCGTGCCCGAAGTAATACGAGTACCGCTGCAGCGCATCGACCGCCGTTCGATAACCCGCGGGAAGCCGTTCCACGCGCGCCTTGTACTGCCGGTAGCGCCTCTTCTGCTCGAGCGGGCCGTAGACCGTCTCGAGAAGCTTGGTCCACCCTGTGGCCATGTCTATCTGCCTCCTTCGCGGAGCTGTTCGAGCCGCTGCGTGAGGAAGCTCCAGGTCCGCCAGAATTCTTCGAGGTATTCCCGACCCTGCGCGTTGAGGGAGTACACCTTGCGCGGCGGCCCCTTCTCCGAGGGGACCTTCTCCACGTCGACGAGGCCGCGCTGCTCGACCCTGATGAGCAGCGCGTAGACGGTCCCTTCGGCGATGTCGGAGAAGCCCTGCTCCCGCAGCCATGCCGTGATCTCGTAGCCGTACGCCGGGCGCCCGAACAGGATCGCGAGGACGATGCCCTCCAGCGTCCCCTTGAGCATCTCCGTCACCTGCTTGCCCATGGAACACCTCCTCCCGCAGCTACCTAGTGCTATTGACTACTGGTACATAGTAACACTGAATAGTCGGGGCGCAAGCCGGGCCTGTCGAGCCGGTGAGTGCGGGCGCGGGCGCGGGCGCGAGCGCGGGTATCCACGCCGATGACGAACGAGCGGGCAGGCGCGACGATGGTCACGGCAGCTAGTTCCGGCCAGGCAGGCGGTTACGGGCCGGCGCGACGATGGTCACGGCAGTTGGTTCCGGCCAGGCAGGCGGTTACGGGCCGGCCGCCTGATTCAGGAGGCTCTATCCGGCAGGTTTCGCCGTGGTGGCTTGAGGCGGCCGGCGAGTACGCTGGCAGCAGAAGTTGGCGGGAGGCATCATGGTCTGGCTCGGTGGGCGGAGGGGCCGCGGCAGGTCGATTGTGCTGCATGATCCGCCCCCTGGCTATCGTCCGCCCAGGCCGGATATTCCGTTTAAAGACCGGCAACGGAAGGCACGCCGGGACTGGGTCCTCATGCGCGTCGCCACCGTCGTCCTGGTCCTTGCGGCTGCTGCGTTCATGGTGATCATTTTCGTGATCATCGCGACGCATATTTAGCCTCGGTCTTACGGTTGGTACCTGGAACCTCTTCCTCGGCATTCGCACGCTCCGTAACCGCAAACGGCTGGGGCGGCTTGTAGCCCACCGGGTGCCCGGCTGAACATTTCGCGGGTGTCCTTCTGGGCGGTTCCCGTTCGTCGTCTGGTTGTAAGCGCCACATCCAGACCGAGGGACGGCGACATGAAAACCACCCACCGGCAGATCACCGAGCGCGTGCAGGCGGCGCTCGAACAGGCGATTATCTGTTACGTCTACGGGAAGCGAGGCTGAGATGAAGTACGTAGCGTTCATCGGCACCGAGGGCGCGGCGGTGCCCGACGCCCTGGCCGTCATGCAGCGCGAACTCCCGCGCTGGATCGAGGAGATGGACGGCCGCGGCGTGCGGCTGCTCGGCCGGGAGCTGGACTTCCCCGAGACGGCGGCGACGGTGCGCGTGCGCGACGGCGAGACGCTGGTGACCGACGGCCCGTTCGCGGAGACCAAGGAGTTCGTGGCGGGCTTCGACGTGCTCGAGTGTGCCGACCTGGACGAGGCGATCGAGGTGGTGTCCGCGAGCCCGGTATCCAGGTTCCACCCGTTCGAGATCCGGCCGTTCAGGGACGGGCTGCGGCTGGCTGCGGGGGCGGCGGCGTTCGGGCGCGGGGACGACTCGGCGGGCACCCCGTACCTGCTGACCACGTGGATGGGCGGGACGCCGGCGGCGTCGCTGGACGACGAGGCAGTGCTGCGGGAGTACGACGCCTGGCGGCAGGATGTGGAGGCGCGCGGCCGCTACGTCCTGGGGAACGCGCTGGGCGGCCCGGACACCGCCACGACGCTGCGCCGTCGTGACGGGGAGATCCAGCTCAGTGACGGACCGTTCATCGAGACCCAGGAGTTCATCGCCGGCATCGACGTCGTCAGCTGTGCTGACCGGCAGCAGGCGATCGAGCTCGCGGCCGCGCATCCGATCGCGCGGTACCACGCGATCGAGGTGCGCCCGTTCTATAGCGAATGACCACGCCGGCTGTCCAGCGCGCGGTGGATGCGGCCTTCCGCGAGGAGTGGGGCCGCCTGGTCGCCACGCTGATCCGGCGGACCGGCGACTGGGACCTGGCCGAGGACTGCGCGCAGGAGGCGTTCACGCAGGCGCTGCGGCGGTGGCCGGTCGACGGCGTTCCGCGGCGCCCCGGCGCGTGGCTGACGACCGTCGCCGGCCACCGCGCGATCGACCGCCTGCGCCGCGCGGCGCGCGCCGCGCAACTGCTCGACCAGGCCGGTCATGATCCCATCAGGGCCGGTATCGATTCCGAGGATCCGATGGAAGACCTGTTCGCGCCCACGAACGAGATCGAGGACGACCGCCTGCGACTGGTGTTCACGTGCTGCCACCCGGCCCTCCCGCTGGAGGGCCGGGTGGCTCTGACGCTGCGGACTCTCGCCGGACTCAGCACCGCGGAAATCGCCAGTGCGTTCCTGGTGCCCGAGGCCACGATGGCCAAGCGCCTGACCCGCACCAAGGCGAAGATCGCGGCCGCCGGGATCCCCTACCGGGTGCCGCCCGCGCAGCTGCTGCCGGAACGCACCGCCGGGGTGCTGGCGGTGCTGTACCTGATGTTCAACGAGGGCCACTCGGCCTCCTCGGGCCCGGAGCTGATCCGCTCCGGGCTGTGCGACGAGGCGATCCGCCTGGGACGGGCTCTGCAGCAGATGATGCCGGACGAGCCCGAAGCGACCGGCGCGCTGGCGCTGATGCTGCTGCACCACTCCCGCCGCCACGCGCGCGTGGGCGGCGACGGCGAGCTGATCACGCTGGAGGAGCAGGACCGGGGCCGCTGGGACGAGGCGGAGATCCGGGAGGGGCTGCGGCTACTGGAGTCGGCGTTGCGCCGGCGGCGGGTCGGCCCCTACCAGCTGCAGGCGGCGATCGCCGCCTGCCACGCCCGCGCCGCAGCCGCCGCCGACACCGACTGGCGTGAGATCGCCGGCCTCTACGCGCTGCTGGAGGGACAGCTGCCGTCGCCGGTGGTGCGGCTCAACCGGGCGGTGGCGGTGGCGATGGCCGGCGATATCGAGGCGGGCCTGGCGATCGTCGACGAGCTCAGCGGCGACGCTCGGCTGGAGCGGTATTACCTGCTGGAGGCGACCCGGGCCGACCTGCTGCGGCGCCGCGGCGATCAGGCCGCCGCCGCGGCGGCCTATGAGCGCGCGCTGCCGCTGGCGCCGTCCGCGGTGGAGCGCCAGTACCTGCTGAGCAGGCTGCACGAGGCCGGCGCTGGCGACGTCCGGCCCGACGCGCTACCTTGATCACAGAATTGGCGGGGCGGTAGAGGCTGATCCCTCGGGGCAGGACAGGATCATGACGGGTGTCGGTCGGCCCAGCGATGTCGACGCCGCTGCTGTGGAGCTGTACGGCCTGCCGCTGGATGAGTTCACCGCGGCCAGGAACGAGCGCGCGAAGCAGGCTCGAGCGGACGGCGACAGCGGGGCTGCCGTGGCGATCGGCAAGCTTGCGAAGCCGAATAAGGTCGCCTGGCTGGCGAATCAGCTCGTGCGCGACGATGGCGATGAGATCCGGGCGCTGCTGGAACTGGGCGAATCGATGCGGCAGGCGACGGCCGCCCTGGCCGCCGAACAGCTGCGGCAGGCTTCCCGCCGCCAGCATCAGCTCATCTATGCGCTGGTTCAGCAGGCCCGCAGCCTGGCCAGTGCGGCCGGGCAGGTCATGTCGGATGAGACGGCTCGCGCTCTGGGGGACACCCTGCATGCGGCCCTGGCCGACGAGCGGGCCGCTCGGCAGCTAGCGCAGGGCCGGCGCACTTCAGGCTTGTCCAGCAGCGGGTTTCCCGGCCTCGACGCCAGCGCTGTGTCCCAGCCCGACCGGTCGACGGTAGCCGGCAAGCGTGCCCAGCCGGGCAAGCCGCCTGCGGGCCGGCAGGCACCGGGCCGGCAGGCTGAGGCGCGCACGGCGGCCGCCCGCCGCCGTGAGCAATTGACACGCGCCAGGCAGGATGAGGACGATGCACGCAGCCGCGCCGCAAAGGCGGACCGAGCCCGGGAGAACGCGCGGGCCACGCTGGCGCAGGCGGAGGACGCTGCCCGAGCAGCCGCCGACAACGTCGGCCGTCTTCAGGCAGAACTCGACGCCGCGCTGGAGGCGCGGACCAGCGCTGATCGCGCTAGGCGCCAGGCGCGCAAGGATGCCGACCGGGCCGATCGGGCCGTCCGCCATGCGGAGCAGCGCCTGGCGGACGCGACCGCCCGGCGGATGGACCTGGAGTGATAAGCCGCAGTCCCGCGATCGCTGGTCAAGGGGCTTCCAGGCGGCATTTCTGCCGTCACCGCCGGATAGCGCGGCAGGAAGCCCCGTCCGCTACGCTGCTGATGCTTCGTCGTCGTTTGGGCTGACGGGCTTGGTGCGTCGGAGCAGGGCCAGGGCTGCATAGAACTCACGGCCCTCGGCTGCCTCCCGCTCGTACTCTCGTTGCCGCGATGAGATGCGCTCGTAGTGCGCGAGCGTCAGGAACAGCCCGATCGCGCCGCCGACCAGCAGCGCCATCGCGAGTCCGGCGCCGTAGATGATGACCACGACTGCGTTACTCCTCTGCTACTGGATCGCCAGCCGCGGGCCAGTCCGGTGGTTCAGGTTCCCGTCCCCTGCTGGCGGCCAGCTGACGGGTGAGCTGCTCGGCGATGACCCGGGCGTGGATCGCCTCGCCTTGCCAGTAGCGAACCTTGCGTTGCATTCGCTCCTGGGACCAGGAGATCTGCGCCATGACGACGATGACCCGCAGCAGCCAGCCGACGATGAGGCCCGTTACGAAGCAGACCAGCGCCAGGACCCCAGTCATGGCGCATGCACCCGAACTTGCCGTGCCGGCCCCCGCGGCGCCGCGGTTTCCGAGCCAGTGGGCCTGGTTATAAAGTGGGTGAGTTGCACGTTAGATCCTTTCCTCTTATGTAGTTGCGGATTACGGGTTGCGTGCTTGGTGATCTGAGCCGGTGGAGCCACCCATCGGCTCGATCCATTTCTGGGACTGGCGGTCCGCGCACCCTGCGCTCAACGGCAGGAATCGTGGGCGTCCCGGCTGGCCGGGCGCGGTGGCCCGGGAACAGCGGACGGGCCACAGCGAGATAGCTGCGGCCCGCTTCCAGGTCGGGTGGCAGGACCCGTCGGGCCCCGTGGGAGGATGCTGGCTCGGGAGGTACGTGCTTCCTGTTCATGAGACGCCCGCCTTGGAACTTCGTACTGCAAGTTCAATTTTGGGATTCCCATGGGCGAAACGGCTAAACAGCACGCTTCGGAAACATGTCCGAAACTCCGCCTATCCCGACCTGCCCGAACGTCCTACTTACCGGAGCTGAGCCGTCGAGTCGGCTGGTCGGGATTGAGCCAATGATCCCGACCCATCGGGACGTCGGAGCTGCGGGGCGGTGCGCCCGGTTGTACGGTTGCATGGTGGGATTCCCAGCATAGGCCGGGTGCCGCCGCGCTCTCCAGGTGCTGCGAGCGGGCAGGTCACCGTGGATCGGGAAGGCAGGTCACCGTGGATAAGGTGAAGGCCACCGCGGACAAGGTGACCGGTCCGCTCGGACCGCGGCGCGGTATCGCCAGCGCACTCAAGCAGTTGCGGGACAGCCGCGGCAAGCTCCTGACCGAGGTCTCCGAGGACCTGATGATCTCCACGAGCAAGCTGTCCCGGCTGGAAAACGCCCAGGGCCGACCGCTTCCTCGCGACATCAGGGACCTGATCCGTTACTACCAGATCGAGGGCACCGACCTAGCTGGCCAACTGGAGCGCTGGGTTCAAGCGGCACAGCGGCCTGGCTGGTGGACAACCTTTGATGACGAGGTCATCGAGGGCCTGGACGCGCACCTGGCGTACGAGGCGGATGCGACAGTCGAGCGCGTCTACACACTCCCGTTCGTTCCAGTCCTATTGCAGACCTTGGACTACGCCCGAGCGGTCTTCCGTGACATGGAGCGCCGATCCGAAAAGGAGATACCGCAGCTCCTGGCGGTCCGGCTTAAGCGCCAGGAAGCACTGCGCAGCAGGGAGGGCGGCCTCCCGCCGCTGAAACTGATCGCGGTGACCCATGAATCGACCCTGCGGCAAGTCGTCGGGGGTCCCCGCATCATGCGCGCGCAACTGGACGAACTCGTCGAGCGCTCGGCGGCCGCCAATATACGTTTGCGGGTGCTTCCCTTCACGGCCAGGCCAACCTTCTCAATGACGTGCATGTACGCCTATTTCGAATACCAGGACGCAGGCGAGTCTGACATCGTTCACATCGAGACCCATGCTGGGTTCTTCAGCGTCGAGAACGCCGAGCAGGTCAAGAAATACCGCGCCGCCCACGACTCGCTGATGCGTGCCTCGCTCAGCGAGCGGGACTCACGCGAACTCATTACCGCCATTCGCGACACGACTTTCCCGGAGGCGTGATAGAACCGGCGCAACCAGGGGACTCTTTGCTGTAACGTGCTCCTCATTAGTCACGGACGTTGCAGCAGTCACTGGCTCGGCCTGGCCTGGCGCCCTTCCTTACTTGCGAGTGTCCACAGTGAGCGATGATTCGACCGGGCACGTGCCCGTCGGCCATGCGGACGTGCGGGCCGCCCTGACCCGGCAGGGCTATGCACTGACCGACGACAGATCGCTCGGGCTTCCGGAGAAGTTCCGGCAGAATTTCAGCGAGACGTACTTCAACCCCTGGACCCTTCAGCACGACGAGGGCGACCGGCCGATCGACCGCCAGCGAGCCCGGGACGTCATCCGGTACCAATGGGGCGACGACGGTCCTCACCTGCGGTCGCATGACACCATCACCATCACTGACCGCGCCGGCATCCCCGGGAAGCGCGACCACGCGCGGGTGCCCCTCCTCGACGACCCGCAGGCCGCTGAGCTCATCGAGGCGTTCCTCCAACTGGTGCCGCCTGGCCGGCGACAGCCGGACGGCACATTCAGCGTAAATCTCTTCCGTACTTTCACCAATGTCGTGACCAGGCCGCACCATGATGATGAGGAATTCATCATCATCTACGTACTTGACCGGGTCGGGGATGGCGCGGAAACCTATCTCTGCAAGCCGGGTGATGTAACTGAGGACGGCGAGATGACGGCGCCTCCAGTGCTACAGCGACAGCTTAACGCAGGCGATATCATTATCTTCGAGGACAAGCTATTCCAGCACGGGACCACCCCGCTAATAAACCCGCCCGGCGGAACTGCGATGCGCGATGCGATGGTCTGCACGGTGGACAACTGGGCTACCTACCTGGGCGCGGCGGCCACCAATTAGCGTGATCATATGACCCGCAATGATCAGGGCCCGCCTAGGCTTATGGGAACCCAGTTACCGATGAGAGTAAGGGTGCTCAGGCGCGCGATGGGGCGGAAGTTGCCTGCTTTGCGGGGTTAACTCCGCCCTGGAGCTAGATTCATTGATCGAGGGCCGATATCTCCGTATTCTGCTTCGCGTGGGGGGAACTCAGCAGATCGGATTTCATCCCTGCGCCGCACGGGCGCAGGCGTCGGCTACCGCCATGTCCCGGTGGCGGCGCGGTGAGCGGGCACACTACGTGCGCGTACACCGTGGAAGGCCGTAATTTGCCAGCTGAACTGAGTCCAGCGGCGGCCCGGGCGGTAGTCGAGTCCAATTTCCACCGCATCCGTAACGAACTCGAACGTCTGGTCCGCATACCCTCGGTCAGCGCGGCGGGCTTCGACGGCCGGCACGTACGGCGCTCGGCCAGGGCGACAGCCGGGTGGCTACGGCGCTCGGGCTTCAGTGACGTCAGGTTGCTGGACGTCAGAGGCGCGCATCCGGCGGTCTACGGTGCCGCCCGAGGACCTACGGGCTCGCCCAGCGTGCTGCTCTACGCCCATCACGATGTCCAGCCGCCCGGTCCCGCGGACCTCTGGGCGTCACCCGCGTTCGAGCCGGCCGAGCGTAACGGGCGCTTGTTCGGGCGGGGCACGGCCGACGATAAGGCCGGGATTGCCGTGCATGCGGCAGCTTTGCAGGCGTGGGGCGGTAAGCCGCCGCTTGACGTCGCCGTGTTCATCGAAGGTGAAGAAGAAACCGGATCGAAGCACCTTCCCGAGTTCCTCAGCACCTATAAGGACTTGCTGCACGCCGACGCCATCGTGATCGCGGACTGCTCGAACTGGACTATCGGGCAGCCAACTCTGACGACCTCCCTGCGCGGGATTGTTGATTGCGTGGTCGAGGTGCGTACGCTTGATCACGCCGTGCACAGTGGCAAGTACGGGGGAGCGGTACCAGATTCGCTGACGGCACTATGCCGGCTCATCGCCACGCTGCACGACTCGACGGGCAATGTGGCGGTCCGGGGGCTGCACACGGGCCCGCCACCCGCGGTGCACATCGATGAGTCTGCATTGCGGCAGTTCGTCGGCCTCCGGCCCGGCGTGCAATTTCTCGGCGAAGGCTCGCTTTCCCATCGGATGTGGGCACGACCTGCCCTTACCGTCCTGGGAATTGATGCTCCGCCGGTAGCAGATGCTGCTCACAAACTCGTGTCGTGGGCCCGGGCCAGCATCAGCGTCCGGCTGGCCCCTGGTGACGACGCCCAGCGGGCATTTCTCGCCCTGGATGAGCACCTTCACCGGCATGCACCGTGGGGCGCGGAGATAACGGTAATCCCAGACCACCAGAGCGAGCCGTACTCCATTGACGCCTCCGGGCCAGCCTTCGAGGCGTTCCGGCGATCTTGTACCGATACCTGGAGCCGTGCTCCGATAGAGCCAGGCAGCGGCGGTTCTCTCCCGCTGGTCGCCGCCTTGGCTGAGGCCTATCCGGACATGGCATTGCTCCTGACCGGCATCGATGACCCCGAGAGCAAGGCTCACTCGGAGAACGAGAGCGTGCATCTTGGCGAGCTCCAGAAATGCTGCGTGAACGAGGCAATACTGCTCGGCCGCCTCGCGGCGGCGGCCGGGTAGCTGGTGACCATCAGGTCAGCAACCTGCTGAACCGGCGGTCGGGGCGCAGCGGCACCAGGTCCTCGTCGCGCCTGGCGGGCGCCTGGAGGTCCGGGTTGCGGGAGACGGCTTCCGCCAGCGTTTCCAGTGCTTCGTCGTGGCGCCCGGTGACCGCCTGCGCGCACGCGAGGCCGTAGCAGGCCATGCCCAGCGCCGCGTCCGGGGCCGCGTGATAACGAGCCGCGGCCACGGCGTGCTCATGGAGCGCGACGGCCCGCTCGGGACGGTGGTGGCGGAGGTAGTACTCGCCGACGTGCCCGATCGGATGCCAGAAGCCGCGCACGACGATCTGCAGCCATAGCTGACGGCCAGCCAGCCACGGGTGCCGGGACGGGTCGAGCAGATCCTCGTCCGACGCGGCCAGCGCTCCCGCCAGCAGGGCGCCGCTGATCGTCCAGCTGGCCGCCGCCACCGCCTGGCCATCCCGGTCGGCGTAACCGCGATAAACCGCGGGGGAGCGGTGATCGATCTGCGGGAATTCGGGTGGCGTGGTGCGCTCCCGCACGGCGGCGAGCCGGCGCACCTGCTGCTCCTTGAACTCGCTGTTGTGCGCGATCGCGGGCACCGCTGCCCAGCAGGCCGCGTTTCCCTCATCCGCGTCGATTGCGGCGCCGGCCAGCAGGACGGTCTCCTCGGTGGCGGCAAATCCCAGCAGCCCCGCCACCGCGGCGCGCAGCGTAGCTGGCTGAGCGCTGCCGCTGTGCGCCGCAGCGGCAGGCGGTACCGCCGCCGCGCGCCCGTCGGTCGCCATAGCTGGTCCTCTCCTGCGCTATTCGGATCCCTGACCGGGGGTGCGGTCGGCCGCGCTGTCGCCGCCCGCAGGCGCCGCCGGCTTGCGGGCGCTGAACAGAAGTCCGAGATCGACCGACACGGTGATCCGGCCATAACCCAGGACCTGCAGGTACACGAGCAGACGGGCCGGATCAACCGGGTTGTAGGTGTCGTCGGCGTGAAAGTCGTGCAGGTCGTTGCTCGCGAGACTGTCCGAGCCGACGAGTATCCCGCCCGGCCGCAGCAGCCGAAAAGCCTCTCGCAGGGTCGCGTACTGCAATTGCTCGGTCGGCAGATGGTGCAGCATCGTGAAGGTGCCCACCGAGTCAAACGCGGCGTCTGGCAGGTCCGCCTGAGCACAGTCACCGACCAGGACGGTCACGTTCGTTCCCGCGTGCCGGGCGGCGAGCCGTTCCGCGGCCTCGGGGTTCAGCTCCAGGGCGGTGAGCCGGAGCACCCGGTGCCGCAGCCAGTCAGTGGCCGCCCCCGGCCCCGGGCCGAGCTCGAGCATCTCCTGGCCGAGGTCGACGTCCGTCACGAGGGGTGCCAGGACCTCGGTCTGGAGGAAGCTGGCCCACTCCGGGCTGGAGCACAACTTGGCGTGTTCATCGTTCACGCTGACGACCTTAAGGAGGGCCGACGGCTGCCGAAAGGGCGTACGCTGCCATTTGATGTCGTTAGATGGACAACTCGCCGACCGGCCGCCAGCCGGGGCAGCAGTGATCGTCGTCAACTTTCCGATGACGCAAGGGGCCCAGTTCGACTGGCATACCCACGACGATCATCAGCTGGCCTGGGCGGTCAAGGGCGTGCTGATCGTCTTGACCGACACGTCGAGCTATGTACTGCCGCCCACTCGAGCACTGTGGATCCCGGCCGAGCTGCGACACGAGACGCGGTCGTCAGGCGTGGCCACCATGAGGTCGGTCTACTTGCGTCCGGACCGTTGCCCGCTTACCTGGCCAGAGCCGACGCCGGTGGCCATCAGCCCGCTGGCCGCCGAATTGATCGGCTATCTGGGTAGCGATCTCGTCCACGGCGAACCGCGGGCCCGCGCCGAGGCCCTGTTGTTCGACCTGCTGACCCCGGTATCTCTCGCGACCGTCGATCTCGCCCTGCCGCTGGATCCGCGGGCCAGGGAAGTCGCGGACGCGGTCCTGGCTAGCCCGGGCGACGGGCGCAGCCTCGCCTCGTGGGGCCGCCAGATCGGCGCCAGCGAGCGAACCCTCTCGCGCGCGTTCGTCGCCGGTACCGGACTGTCCTTCGGCCGGTGGCGCACCCGCGCCCGGCTCCAGGCCGCCCTCCCCCTGCTCGCAGCCGGCTCGCCGGTGAGCGCCGTCGCCCACCGGGTCGGCTACCAGACCTCGAGCGCGTTCGTCGAGGCCTTCCGCAACGAGACCGGTGTCACGCCAGGTGAATACTTCCGCAGCGCCGCGGCCGGGCGGCGGTCCGGGGCGTAGACCGGGCGGAGCCCCAGGCTCAGGGCCCCCGCTGGATGATGTGGTCTATGCCTTCCTTGACCTGGCCCGTGATACCCGGCGACCGCCTCGCCGGGAGCGTTCAGCCCGTCGTTCCGGCTGGCGGCGGCCTGGTCCTGCGCCCCTGGCTGCTGGCCGATGCCCGCGCGCTCGCCGAGGCGTACTCGGATCCGGCCATCCAGCGCTGGCACGCGCGGCGGGTGGACAGCGCGGACGAAGCGCGTGAGCTGATTGCGGGCTGGCAGCGCAGCTGGCTGGCGGCTACCGGCGCGCACTGGGCGGTGACCCGCGGCGAGGACGGCGAGGTGGTCGGACGGGTGGCGCTGCGCTCGATGACGCTCGACGAGGGATGCGCCGAGTGCGCTTACTGGACGGCTCCGGCCGCCCGCGGCTCGGGAATCGCCTCGCGGTCACTCGCAGGACTGTGCCGCTGGGCGTTCGGCGAGACCGGCTTCCACCGCATCGAACTCGTCCATTCCGTAGCGAACGCGGCGTCCTGCCGCGTCGCGGTCAAGGCCGGCTTCGCGGCGGAAGGTGTCCTGCGCAGTGCTGTCCTGCACGCCGACGGGTGGCACGACATGCACCTTCACGCGCGTATCAACGCAGCCGAGTCCCGGCCGGATGAATCGCGACGAGAGCGGCCCGGGGGCGCTCTGCGGTAACCCGGCGCTGCGCAGGGACCGCTGATGGGCCGGGCAGAAGTACTTGCCCTGTCCGGTGGCCCAGCCTTCCCGCGCACGCAACTGCCTGGCCGCGTAGGACAAATACGGCAGGTCGGGCATGATCTCCACCACCTCTCGGCAGCCGGGCTGATCACAGCTGAACGAGAAGATCGTGATCTTGACGGCCGTCATGGCGACCTCCCCCGCCTCCGATCGCGGCGCCCGCCAGCCTGATCTTGATCATGCCGCCTGCGGGCGGCTGCCAAACGTCGTCGGCAGTTACCTGCGCGTAAGCATGGCCAGACATTCCGTAGATACGAGATGTTGGGGACAGTCGGTACGGAAGGCTGCGATCTTTGGTAATCCCCGCGTTACGCCCAGGCGTCATTTATCCGACGGGACCGTCCAAGACGGCACCGTCCGGGCGGCCACCCGGAACGGACCGGCACCTGACCGCTCCCGCACCGAGACGAGCTGGTGAGCGATCCTTGATCAACAACGATAGCCGTCCGGCCGGCTTTCCGGCGTTGCGTCATGGCCTGCCGGTCGTGGCGGCCGCGCTGGCGCTCCTCAGCACGCTGGCGGTGATCCCGCCGGCGGCCGCGATCGGCGGGGGCGGTGGCGGTGGCACAGTGACCTCGGTGTGCAAGCCGCTGGGCCATCTGACCGTCAAGAACCGGCAGGGCGTGGCCTCGGTGGTCCGTAACGACAACTTCGGTGGCCGCCCCGAATGCCTCACCGTTTCCGAACTGGGCCCGAACTTTACGGTCAGTCAGCAGGCTGGCGACCAGGCGCACCGTACCGTCATCGCGTTCCCGGACATTTTCACTGGCTGCTCCTGGGGCGTGTGCGCGCCGCGGAGCGCGCTGCCCGCCGTGGTCTCCAGGCTGCGCAACCCGGTTACCAGCTGGACCACCGCGCACGCCGCCGCCGGCCGGTGGAACGCCGCGTACGACATCTGGTTCGCCAAGCGCAGGATGGTCACCGGTCAGGCCGACGGCGCCGAGCTGATGATCTGGCTGAGCGCTCGCGATCTGGCCCTGGCCAGCAAGCGCGTGGTGCGGATCGACCATGCGGAATGGTATGTGGCGCACTGGATGCCCCATCGGAACGGGGCGTCCTGGGGCTACATCCAGTTCCGCCGGGTGCACGCCGTGGCGGGCGTCAGCGGCCTGCAGCTGGCGCCGTTCATCAAGCTCGCTGAACAGCGCGGCTGGATCAGGCCGTCGTGGTGGATGCTGAACATCGAAGCGGGCTTCGAGATCTGGAGCGGCGGCAGGGGCCTGGCCACCCGGTCGTTCGCGGCACGAGCCTGACTAAGCCGAGCCAGGGCCCGTCGCGGCAGCTGGCCGGCCCGGGCACCGGCTGACCCGCTAGGGTCCAAGGGAGGCAAAGGGGGCCGCCATGGCAGAGATGCTGCCGTTCACCATCGGAGCCGAGGTCAGCTGCACCGATGGGGAGTGCGGTGCGGTGAGCCGCGTGGTCGTCGACCCGGTTGCCCGCACCGTCACTCATCTGGTGGTTGAGCCAACTGACCGGCAAGGGCTCGGGCGGCTCGTCCCCCTTGAGCTCGTCGATGGCGCGGGCGGCCAGCTAAGGCTCCGGTGCACCCGGGAGGAATTCGAGCACCTCGGCTCCGCCGAGGACACACAGTTCGTACCTGGCAGCGGTGGCTATGCGGAGTACGGCCCTGAGCAGGTGCTCTCGTGGCCCTATTACGGCCTGGGCGGCGCCGCGGGCATCGCGGGCGAGACGGTCGCGCCAATCTCGGAGACCGTCACCTATGACACCCTTCCGCTCGGGGAGGTGGCGGTGCGCCGCGGCGATCACGTGCACGCCACCGACGGGGACATCGGGCTGGTTCAGGGGCTGGTCATCGACCCGCGCAGTCATAGCGTGACGCACGTCCTGCTTCAGGAGGGGCACCTGTGGGGCCGCAAGGAAGTGGCCATCCCGATCAAGTCCGTCGCCAGGGTCGACGATGGCATCAGGCTCAGCATCAGCAAGCATGATGTGCAGGAGCTGCCGCCCGTCGACGTCGATCACCCGGCCGGCTAGCGAGCGCCGTCCCGCCGTCCCGGGCCCGGGCCGTCCCGGGCGCGCCCGTGGCGGACGCCGTGCTGACCGGAGCCGAGCAGTTCCCGGTGGCGGGCGCGCTGACCGGCGGCTGGGCGGCCAGCCCGGCCCGGACCTGGAGTCACGAGACATGAGCTTGTGGGACTACGACGCGATCACGCTCGCCGGGATGCTACGCCGGGCGCAAGTGTCCGCCCGCGACGTGGTGGCTGCCCACATCGAGCGAGTCGAGGCGGTAGACGGGGCGGTGAATGCGCTGGTGACCCGCTCCTTCGAGACCGCCATGGCGCGGGCCGCGAGCGCGGACGAGGCGCTGGCCGCCGGCGAGCAGCCAGGCCTGCTGCACGGCCTGCCGGTCGCGCACAAGGATCTCCTGGACACGGCGGGCGTCCGGACCACCTACGGCTCCCCGCTGTTCGCCGGGTATGTGCCGGACCGGGACGCGCTGGTGGTGAGCCGGATGTCCGGCGCCGGGGCGATCAGCCTGGGTAAGACCAACACCCCCGAGTTCGGGACCGGCTCGCATACCGTGAACCCGGTCTTCGGCGCCACCAGGAACCCGTTCGACCCGACCCGCAGCGTCGGCGGCAGCAGCGGCGGCGCGGCCGCGGCTCTCGCCGCCCGGATGATCTGCCTGGCTGACGGCAGCGACCTGGGCGGATCGTTGCGCAACCCGGCCAGCTTCTGCAACGTCGTCGGGCTCCGCCCGTCCCCGGGCCGGGTGCCGTCCTGGCCGCTGTCCGACATCGCCGATTTGTTCGCCGTCGAGGGACCGATGGCCCGCACGGTCGCCGACGCCGCGCTGCTGCTGACCGTGCTCTCCGGTCCGGAGCCGCGGGTGCCGCTGGCCCTGGACGCCCCGCCGCCCGCCCTGACCGAGCCCGCGCAGATCACCGGCCTGCTGGAGCGGGAGATGCGCGGCGTCAAGGTGGCCTGGAGTGCTGACCTCGGGCTGCCGGTCGAGCCGGAGGTCCGCACGGCGCTGGCCGGAGCGCGGCAGGTGCTGGCCGACCTGGGCTGCGTCGTGGTGGACGCCAGCCCGGACCTGGCCGGCGCGGACGAGATCTTCCGCACCTGGCGCGCGTTCCGCTATGCCACGCAGCTCGGTCCGCTGCTGACCCAGCACCGCGCACAACTGGGCGCCAGCGTGGTGTGGAACATCCAGCGGGGCCTGGAGCTGACGGCCGCGGACCTGAGCCGGGCCACCCTGCTGCGCACCGCGCTGGCGGAGCGGCTGAGCGCGTTCTTCGCCGATGTCGAGTTCCTGGCCTGCCCGGTCAGCCAGGTGGCGCCATTCGACGTGGAACTGGACTGGGTGCACGAGATCGACGGCGTCCGGCAGGAAACCTATCTGGACTGGATGTCCGCTGCCTACCTGATCTCGGCCACCGGGCTGCCCGCCATCTCGGTTCCCGCGGGATTCACCGCAGCCGGGCTCCCGGTTGGCCTGCAACTGGTCGGACGGTGGCGCGCCGACTGGCCGCTGCTGCGCATCGCCCGCGCCTTCGAGGCAGCGACCGGTTACGCGAGCGCTGCGCCCCGCCTCGGCTGACGGTCACGGGGCCAGCCTGAACGGCGGGTACCGGTCGGTGACCAGCGTCAGTGCATAGCCGATCACCCGGTTATGCCAGCGGACCACGCCTTCGACGAAACGGAACATGCCCTGCGGATAGCGGCCGGTGAACAAGATCGCGAACCAGGCGACGATCACCACTACGAACACCGCGATGTCCAGGAAGAACAGCACGATGTAATGCGGGATGGCCAGGAACCATTTGACCAGCGGAAGCCAGCGGTTCAGGTCGGTCGTGGCGTCCGGGTAGGCATAGTCCAGGCGCAGCCACTGCTGCTCGTCAGTCGACGGGTACTGGTCATTCATCAGGGCCAGGTAGGTGCCGACCCGGGTGCCGAGCCGTTGCAGTTCCAGGTTCCAGTCGAACCACCACCGCGGGTACTTCTGCCGGAACAAAATCATCAGCAACGGGCCGAAGAAAAGCAGCCCGCCCGCGCCGGCGGCGACCGTGGTGGCGTGGCCGCTGCTGCTGGATTCCCAGGTTCCGCCACCGGACACGGTGGCCAGGACGATCGCGATCGGGATGACGGTAAAGATGCGGAAGAACGAGGTCAGCCGGCTGAGCGGGCGGTCCGGATAGTCGATCGACACCTGGACCGGGTACGGAGCCGGATATGGAGGCTGCGTCGTCATCGGATGCTTCTTTCTGCTCGGTTAGTGGCTTGGTTCCTCCCCCGTGGTGACGCCGTTGAAAAGCCGGGACAGATACGCACGGTCAATGGGCTGGCTATGGGGCGAAGGCCGCCGGTTCCGGTCCGCCGGCATCAGGCTCCCGGCTCCGGGTTCCCGGTCCGCGGGTACCGGCCGCCGGCCGTGGCCGGGTCCGCGGGCGCTGGTCCCCGGGTTCGCCGGCGGCTCGTTCCGGGTCCAGCAGTAACGACACGGCCGGTGCCGGCGAGGGCTCTGGCCCGCGAGGGTCCGCCCTGGCTACATTCGTGTCCATGTTCGAACCAGGCGAAATACTCGAAAGACTGAACGAAGAGCAGCGGCGCGCCGCCACCCATGCGGCCGGTCCGCTCCTGGTGCTGGCCGGGGCCGGAACCGGCAAGACCCGGACGCTCGTGGCGCGGGCGGCCTGGCTGCGGTCCCAGGGGGTGCCGGCCAGCCGGATCCTGCTGCTCACGTTCACCCGCCGCGCTGCTGATGACATGCTCGCCCGGGTCGCCCCCCAGGTACCGGCGGCGGGTGACCGGATCTGCGGCGGGACCTTTCACGCCATCGCGCACCGGATCATCCGCGCCCACGCCGAATCCTTCTCGCTGCCGCCCGAGTTCAGCGTGCTGGACCCGGCCGACGTCACGGACCTGCTCGACGTGCTGCGGGCCGACCACGACCTGGTCGGCGCCCAGCGCCGGGCACCCCGCGCAGCCGTCTGCGCCGATATCTACACCAGGTGCGTGAACACCCATGCGACCGTCGCCGATGTGGTGCGCGGCGGGTTCCCCTGGTGCACCGACTTCACCGAGCAGCTCGCCGCCCTGTTCCGCGGCTATGTGGCGCACAAACGCGGCCACGGGCTGGTCGACTTCGATGACCTGCTGCTGCTCTGGCGGGCGGCGCTGGCCGACCCGTCAGCGGGGCCGGCGCTGCGCGGCCTCTACGACGCCGTCCTCGTCGATGAATACCAGGACGTCAACACCGTGCAGGCCGATATCGTGCGGCTACTGCAGCCCGCTGGTCACGGCCTGACCTGCGTGGGCGACGACGCGCAGGCCATCTACAGTTTCCGCGGCGCTGACCCGGCGCACCTCAGGGCGCTCGGCGGCACCTTCCCCGGCCTGGCTGTCATCCGCCTGACCAGGAACTACCGGTCCAGCGACGCGGTGCTGCAGCTGGCCAACTCGGTCCGGCCCCAGTCACCGGGGCTGGAGCTGGCGCTGGCCGGCGACCGCGGCGCCGGTCAGCCGCCGGTCCTGGTGCGCTGTCACGACGAGGCCACCCAGGCCCGCGAGATCGGCGCGCGAGTCATGGCCGCCTACGAGTCCGGCATTGAGCTGCGCGAGCAGGCGGTGCTGGTGCGGGCCGCCCACCACAGTGACGTGCTGGAAGTGGAGCTGGCGGTCCGGGGCATCCCGTTCGTGAAGTACGGCGGCCTGCGCTTCACCGAGGCCGCGCACGTCAAGGACTTCCTGGCCGCGGCCCGGGTGGTTGCTAACCCGGCTGACGATCTCGCGTGGTTCCGGCTGCTCCGGATGCACGAGGGCATCGGCCCGGTACATGCGCGGCGGATCATCGAGGCCATCGCGCCCGCTGATCCGGCGCCGCTCGATCGCTGGCAGGAGGCGATGGCCGCCGCGCCGCCGCGCGCCAGGACGGCGCTGACCGGGACGGTCGCGGCCCTGGCCGACGCCGCCGCACTGGAGCGGTCCGCGGACCGGGCCATCGCGATCCTGGCCGCGCTGGTCGATCCGCTGCGGGCGCGCTATCCGGACGCCGGCGTCCGCATCGCCGACCTGCAGCGCCTGTCGGACGCGGTGGCCAGCCGGCCTTCGCTGCATGATGCGCTGGTGGAGCTGGCTCTGGACCCGCCGGTCTCGACCTCGGACCTGGCCGGGCCGCCGCGGCTGGACCAGGACTTCCTGGTGATCTCCACGATGCACTCCGCCAAGGGCCTGGAATGGCGGGTCGTGCACCTGCCCCAGCTCGTCGACGGCGCGGTGCCCAGCGACATGGCGCTGGGTAACGCCGCGGGCCTGGCCGAGGAACTGCGACTGTTCTACGTCGCCGTCACCAGGGCCCGCGATCAGCTGTACCTGTACGCGCCGCTGCGCATGCACCATCACCGGGGGGGGCGGGATGACCGGCACAGCTACGCGCAGCTGACCCGCTTCCTCGACGCGCCGGCCCTGGCGTGCTGCGAGGTCACCGAGGCGGAGCCGCCCCGCCCGCTCATCCCGCGGGTGCCCGCGCTGGCGGCCCGCGTCGACGCGGCTCTTGATGACCTGTGGGGACCGGGCTGACTTGCGACGGCGAGGGCGCGCTGACTAGGAGCGCGCGCCTGGCTGCGAACCGGCTCCGGGCTGCGTCTCGGCCAGCACCTCGCTGACCGGGCGGCGCGGGCTCGGGTGCACCGGCAGCCCGTAGCCGAACCGCAAGACCATCTGCGGCTGTTCCGTTCCCGACCGGTGATCACGGACCAGCCACGCCTCGCCGGTCTCCAGCGGCTGCGTGAGCGGGCTGACCGAGATGCCGCGCGCCGTGGCGGTCAGCAGCACCCGCTGCAGCGCCTGCCCGGCGCGCATCCAGTCAGTGCGGTGGCCGGAGTGCGTCGACAGCACCGCCAGCTGCGGGTGCTCTTCAAACCATGCGTAACGGAAGCCGCCAGGCTCATGCCCGGGGGCGAAATCCCGCACCGGGGTGATGCACTCCGGGGACCGGGGGCCGATCGAGGCTCCCGGGATGCCCTCGCGATCGCGCTCACCGCCTGCCCAATGCGCCAGTTCGGCCCGGTATCGGGGGTCGGCGAGCTGCGTCCGCTCCGCCTCGGCGGCCAGCCCGAGGACACGCGCCGCCTCGTCGCGATCCAGGATGTGCAGAATCGCGCCTTCGATCGCCGCCGCTTCGGTGAACTCGGCGAGCACGCCAGGCGGCACCCGCCGCCCGCTGAACGGCTCCCGGTTGGTGTGCCGCCGCGGGATAGCCGCATACAGCTCGGCTTCGACATCGCCGACCCGGCAGGCTCCGCCGAGCCTGACGGTGGCCAGTAGTAGCGGCTGGCCAGAGTCGGGGAACAGCTGGACAACCGCCTGGCGACCGTGTATCCCGGCCGCCAGGCGGAGGTTGAAGAGGGCGGCACCACAGGCGATGTGTACCGCGCGCCCTTGCGGATCGCCGTAGGCAAGCTGGCGCTCAGCGTCGGCATACAGCTCGATCGTCTGGCTGGCCTCGCTCACCCGGAATCGCCATGGCTGAGTGTTATGCATAGAGGGCGCGGCCACGGCGGCCCGGATCAGCTCATCAACGAGCCTGGGAGCCAGGCCCGCCTGCTCCGCTGACTGCCCGTTGCCGGGTTCGTGACCGCGCGCCATATCCTCAGCGTTGCCGAACGCCGCCGGAGTATGCAGGGCCGTAAGTCCCCGGCTGGGGGGACCACTTGACTCAACATGCGGCCGCGGCAGCGACCGCATCGCGGGGCCCGCGTTCCGTGCTCGTCCGGACATCACCCGGTCCCCGGCCTGGCCCGGGTCACGCTGATCGCCCGCGAGCGGCTCCGCGGTCGCGAGGCCTCATCCAGAAGCGGACCGAACCGGATAAGACCGGCGAACGCCGCTAAGACGCACGGCAGCGTGAGGGTTACCTGAGTGCCGTGTCCGGGGACGCTCGTGACGTCCATGTCGCCGTGGTGGGCCCAGGTGAGCTCGGCGACCACCGCGAGGCCGATGCCGCTGCCGGTCACCTCGGCCGCGTTGCTGCCCCGCCAGAAACGCTCGGAGACGTGCGGCAGCTCTTCCAGCGGGATGCCGACCCCAGAGTCAGCGATGGTCAGCGTGGCATGCCCGTCGTCTTGGCTGACCTCCATGGTGACGTGCCCGCCGGCCGGAGTGAACTTGACGGCGTTGCTGAGCAGGTTGGTGATGACCTGATGCATCCGCCGGTCGTCGGCCAGGATCTGAGCCGGGGCCAGTTTGGTATCCAGGCTGACATCGGAGATCTCGAACCGCGGCTCCATGCTGTCCGCCGCGGTGTGCGCCAGCTCGGCCAGATCCCGTGGCTGGGCCTGTAGCTGGAGGGCGGCGGCTTCAGCGGCGGCCAGTGTCTGCAGGTCATCGACCATCCTGGCCAGCCGCACCACCTCATCGTGCAGCGACGAGAGCTGCCCGGGCGTCGGCTCGAGAACGCCGTCGAGCAGTGCTTCGTGCCCGGCCTGCAGGACGGCGACCGGGGTCCGCAGTTCGTGCGCCACGTCGGCGACCAGGTTGCGGTGCAGCTGGTCATGCCGGGCCAGCGTATCGGCCATCGTGTCGAACGTGGCGGCGAGCTCGCGGATCTCAGCGGGAGCGCGGACCTCGCCGGCCCTGATATTCCGGTACCCGTCGCTCCTGGCCCGGGCCACCTCGATGAGCCGGGTGATCGGCTTGCTGATGCGCCGGGACACCACCAGCGCCACGATCAGCCCCAGCAGGGCCGCGAGGCCGGCGGCGCTGGCTACCGACTCCCAGAGGCTGGCCCGCAGGTTCCGATGCGGACTGCCCAGCCCGACCCGGCCGAAGCGGACCGTGATGGTCCCGACCTGGCGGCCGCCGCTCACAATCGCGGCCTGGCCGAGCGGGCCGGTGGCGCGGGCGTAGCCGGGCGAGGACGTCACCAGCCGGCCCGCCTGATCGGTTACGTGAATCCGGGCCCCGAGCTTCGAGGCCAGATCCACCACCGGGTGGAGCCCGGCCATCGACCATACCTGGCGGTGCCGCCAGGCGTCTGCCGATGCCACCTGCAGCGCCTGGGTGAGTTCGGTTCGCTGCTTGCTGGCCAGGTTCGAGACTTCGTCCGCCGTGAAAACCGCGCTCAGCAGGGCGAATACGGCCACCGCCGACAAGGCGACCGCGACGAAGGCCAGGGCCAGCCGCAGCCCGATCGGCCCTGAGCGGTCCGCCCTAGCCATCGCGGCGCAGGCCCAGCCGGTAGCCGCCGCCCAGCACGGTCTGGACTATCTGCGGGTCGGCAGGGCTGGTCTCGATCTTGCGGCGGAGGTTCTTCACGTGCGAGTCGATGCTGCGCTCGTATCCCTCGAACTCATAGCCGCGCACCCGGTTGATGAGCTCAAGCCGCGAGTAAACCCGGCCCGGGACGGTGGCCAGCGCGAGCAGCAGCCCCCATTCGGTCGGCGTCAGCGCCACGCTGGCGCCGAAGGCGTGGACCTCGCGCCGCTCCTCGTCGATGACCAGGGTGCCGTCACCGTAGCTGACGGCCTGCTGCCCGGGCAGGGACGGGCCGCCCCGGCGGAGGATCGCCTGGCAGCGCAGCACCAGCTCACGCGGACTGAACGGCTTGGTGACATAGTCGTCTGCCCCCAGCTCCAGCCCGTGAATCCGGTCTTCCTCAGCGGACTTGGCGGTCAGCATCAGGATCGGCGTGGTCGAGACGCCGTGGAGTTCTGCGGCTACGGTCTCGCCAGGCACGTCAGGCAGGCCGAGGTCGAGGATGATCAAATCCGGCGAGGCCGACCCGGCCAGCGAGATGGCGTCGGCGCCCGATCCGGTGGACAGGACGGTGAGCCCGGCCGTCTCCAGGTAGTTGCGGACCAGCTCGCGCAGCTTCTGCTCATCCTCGACAAGCAGCACTGTTCCGGCCATCAGGCCGCCCCCTCCCCGTGCGCTGCCGTCCAGGGAGCCTCAGCCGGACCTCGCCATCCGGGCAACGCCCCCAGAGAGCGCAACAGCCAATTTACCCGGCCACTACGCTCCGTGAGCAACCGGCTCCCGATTTGCCGTATTTGCCGGTCTGGCCGCCGAAGCCAGCTGACTTCCACACGACCGTCATAGCGGCTGCATGCCCCGCACGCCTGCGCCTGCTGCCCTGAATTTCGCGGGGATTCACCCGGCAGGAGATGTGGTGACAGCTGGCGTGCTGCTGATCGTCGTGCCGTGGCTGCTGTTCGCAGGCGCCGTGGCGGCGATCTGCGTCCGGGTGGCGCGGCGCAAGGCTGCCTGGCAGCACGGCGGCGGGCAGCCGGCTGAGCATCGTGACGCTGGGAAACAGCCCGATTGCCGACCCAGTCCCGATGGCCGACCCAGTCCCAATTGTCGACACAGTTCCGGTGGCCGACCCGGTCCCGGTGGCCGACCCGGTGCCGCTGGCCAGGAGGCGAGCGAATGCCCGCCAGCCAGCTATCGCGAGCAGGTCGGCCGCGAGCAGGCTAGCCGCGAGCAGGCCAGCCGCGACCAGGCCAGCGCCCGCAGGCGCGGCGCTCCCGACCACCCCGGTCCCTGTTCAGGCTCACGCCCCAGCCCGTCCAGCGAGCCGGACTAGCCGCAGGACCAGCCCGGCCGCCTGCTCGGCAACCTGGCAGCTCAGCAGGATCTGGGTCGGCCACTCCGCGGCACCGATATTGTCGCGATTGCGTAATGTGCCGGTCCGCAGCTTTGCGAACTGGGCAGATCTCATCTCAGTAGCGGAGCAGGGGGCAGGTGGGGCCGCGATACGCCGGGTATGGAACCTCGACGAGGCCGCTGGGGCAGGTGACCGGCTCCGCGCGCGGGAATCCCAGCGCGGTACCGTGGGTTCGTCTTGCCTGCAGGGGAAGCTGCCCTAGGCGAACCGCATGACTGCACCGTGCAACCTAGGCTCCTAGCACCTGAAATTCAATGCACTAGTAATGGGATAAACGAGAGGTTCACATGCGATTCCGGCAGCCAGCTCGTCATTTTCTGCTCGTGCCTGCCCTCGGTGCGGCGGCAGGCATGGCCATCGCGGCCTGCGGGAGCAGCGGCAGTTCCAGCCCGCCGTCCAGCGCGCCGTCCAGTTCGCCGTCCGCGTCGGCGCCGTCCTCGGGGCCCGCGTCGACCTCCGCCTCAGCAAGCGCGTCGCCCACCACGTCGGGTGGCTCCAGCGCGGCTCACCCGTCCAGCGCCCAAGCTGCGATCGAGGCCAACTGGGCGGCCTTCTTCCTGTCCAGCACCCCGATCTCGCACCGGGTGGCACTGCTGCAGAACGGCAGTCAGTTTGAGTCGGTTATCAAGGCGCAGGCAGGCTCGGCTCTTGCGTCCTCGGCCACGTCGAAAGTGGCCAAGGTGACGGTGGTATCCCCGACGCAGGCCAAGGTGATCTACACGATTTACGTGGGCGGCTCGCCTGCGCTGGCGAACCAGGCCGGCGTGGCTGTGCTTCAGAACGGCGTCTGGAAGGTCGGGGACGCGAGTTTCTGCGGTCTGCTCACCGTGGAGAATGGCGGTAAGACTTCCGGTCTACCTGCGGCGTGCAGCTCGGCCGGCTAGCCGATAGGGGCTGTTGGTGGAACTGCGGGCAGAGATGGCGGCGGCCGCCAGCACCCGTCGCCATTTCGGCGCGCGGTCGCTTGCCCTTCCCGCGCTGTGCACGCTGCTGTTCCTGACGTTCCTCGATAACACGGTCGTCAGCGTGGCACTGGGCAGCATTCAGTCGGACCTGCACGCGGGCGTCTCGGCCTTGCAATGGGTGGTGAGCGCGTACGCGCTCACCTTCGCGAGCATCATGCTCGCCTGCGGAATGATTGGCGACGAGTTCGGCCGTAAGAAGGTCATGCTGTCGGGGGCGGGCGTGTTCTGCGCCGGCTCGGTCATGTGCGCACTAGCGCCGAACGTCGCGGTCCTGATCGCCGGGCGGGCCGTCATGGGCCTGGGCGCCGCCGCCAGCGAGCCAGGCACCCTGTCGATGCTCCGCCAGCTGTACACCGACGAACAGAGCCGCAACCGGGCCGTGGGCATCTGGGCCGCGGTCACCGGACTCGCGCTTGCCGCTGGGCCGGTCGTGGGCGGCACGATCGTCGGCATCTGGAGCTGGCGCGGGATCTTCTGGTTCAACCTCGTGTTCGGGCTCGCGGCGCTGGTGGTAGCGGGCCTGGTGCTGCCGGAAAGCTCCGACCCCAATGCGAACCGGGTGGACACGTCGGGGACATTCCTGGGGGCGGCGGCGCTGGCGGCCTTTGTCTTCGGGATCATCGGCGCCGAGAGCGCCGGGTTCGCGGCCCCGCAGGAGATCATCCTGTTCACCATCAGCGCGATCGCGGCGGTGGCCTTTTTCTGGCGTGAACATCGGGCGGCGCACCCGCTGCTTGACCTGAAATATCTCCGCATCGCCCGGTTCGGAACCGCCAATGTCGTCGCGTTCTGTGCCTACTTCGCGACCTTCGCGATCTTCTTCTTCAGTGCTCTCTACCTTGCCGAGGTAGTCGGTGACACCGGCTTTGGCATAGCCAGCATCTTCCTGCCGATGACCGTGCTGATGATCGCGACCTCGGTGCTGGTGGGCCGCTGGGAGGGCAAGGTCGATCTGCGCTGGCTGGTCCCAGGCGGCTGCCTGATCTTCAGTGCCGGGCTGCTCCTGACCAACATCAGCCTCAGCCCGAATCCGGCCTACCTGCCGCTGGCGGCGTCCCTGGCCCTCACCGGCGTCGGCATCGGCATGACGGTGGTGCCGATCACCTCCTCGGCCCTCACCGCGGTGCCGCCCGAGCGCTCCGGCATGGCGGCGTCGGCCACCAACACGAGCCGCGAGATCGGCGCTGTGACCGGCGTGGCGGTGCTCGGCGCGCTGGTCAACGCGCAGCTGAGGTCCGATCTCACCGGCAGGCTCAAGCATCTGGGCATCCCGGCCAACTTCCAGTCGATCGTCATCCACGCGGTCGAGACCGGCGGAGTGCCTGCTAACGGCAACAAGGCCGGGGCGGGCGGGGCGGCGGGCGCGGGCGAGGGCCAGCTGGTCCAGGAGGTCATCAACGCCGCCTACACGGCGTTTCACCAGGGCCTGCGGGCGGCACTCTTCCTGTCGGCCGGGCTGGTGCTGGCCGCCGGGATCCTGGCCGCGCTGACCTTTGGCCAGCGTGTTCCGGCCCCGGGCGGCGAGGCGGGATCCAGCCGGCCCGCGCAGGCCCGCCCGCCTGGCGGTTCCTTGCCCGTGGTGCCTGACGAGCAGCCGTAGCGAAGCCCTACCTGCGTTCCGCCAGCCCGCGCACGTAGGCCGCCTGCCCGGCGTGCTGCAGCCCGTCGGAGATCACGCTGATCAACCTGACGCCGAGGGTTACCGGCGGGTCCCACCGCTCGTCGACGATGCGGCCCAGGTCGGCATCCGTTACGCGCTGCACATACCGCACGGCTTCGGTGTAAACGGCGTCGTGATAATCGGTCAGCAGCTCGCCCGAGGGCACCCTGACCGCGGCGACCGCATCGGCGTCCTGCCCGTAACCAGTGGCGTCATCGTCGAAGGGCAGCCCGAACCGCGCCGCCCACCCGTCTGCCGTCCACACTTGACTGACCTGCGCAGCGCCCGCGACGTGGTCGTCTTCAACCCGGGTCAGATGCCAGATCAGCCAGGCGATGGAGTTCGCCTGCCGGTCCGGGCGGAACGTGAGCTGCTCCGGGCTCAGCCCGCCGACCACCTCGTGGACGACGCCGCGTATCCGGCCGAACGCGTCGGCGAGCAGATCACTGGATGTCATGCCGGTACTCCCTTCGCCGCGGAAAGCTCTGCCGACGACCGTAACGGATCCGGCCACGGCTGAGCCCGGTGTGCCTGACGACGCGCCAGGCCCGATCGAAGCCAGCCCCGTCGCCCAGTACGGTTAGGCCTGTGATCCGGACCGCCCGGGCGCCGGGCAACCCGGCCGCGCCCGCCCCGGTCAGCACGTGACCGTGCAGCCCGCCGGGCAGGTCAGCCTGGTCACTATCGCGCGCGAGTGGGCCCGCATCGGGATCATCGGCTTTGGCGGCCCGCCCGCGCACATCACCCTGCTGCGCAAGCTCTGCGTCGATGACCGTGCCTGGCTGTCGGCGCACGAATTCGAGGACGGGGTCGCCACCACCAACCTGCTCCCCGGCCCGGCCTCCACCCAGCTGGCCATCTTCTGTGCCTGGCGGCTGCGCGGGCTGGCCGGGGCACTGCTGGGCGGCGCCTGTTTCATCGTGCCTGGCCTGATCATCATCCTGGGCCTGGCGGCCCTGTTCCTGGCTCACGACCTGCCGTCCTGGGTGCTCGGCGCAGCGGCCGGCGCGGGAGCGGCGGTGCCCGCCGTGGCCGTCAAGGCCGCCGTCGGCCTGCTCCCGGCCAGCTGGAAACGGACCGGTCAGCAGCGGTCCGCCCGGGCGCGATGGCTGGCCTACCTGCTGGCCGGCGGAGCTGCGGCCGCCCTGCTCGGTCCGTTCCTCGTCGTGATCCTGCTGGCCTGCGGCCTGATCGAGGTGGCAGCCAGGCGTCCTGACCTGCCCCGGCCCGCTGGCCAGCGGCTGGCTGCTGTTCCGCTGCTGGCGGTGCCCGTGGTGGCCAGCGCCGGGCTGGGCGCGGTCGCCTGGGTCGCGTTCAAGGTCGGCGCGCTCTCCTACGGCGGCGGCTTCGTGATCATCCCGCTGATGCAGCACGATGCGGTGGTCACGTATCACTGGATGACCGGCACGCAGTTCCTCAGTGCCGTCGCGCTCGGCCAGATCACGCCCGGGCCGGTGGTCCAGACTGTCGCTGTCGTCGGCTACGCGGCCGGTGGGCTCCCGGGCGGCCTGCTGGCGGCGCTGATCGCGTTCACCCCGTCATTTGTCTTCGTCATCGCGGGCGGCCCGCATTTCGGGCGGCTGCGGTCCAGCCAGAAGGTGCAGTCGTTCCTCACCGGAGCCGGTCCGGCTGCCATCGGCGCGATCGCCGGGTCCGCGATCCCGCTGAGCTCGGAACTCACCCACCTCTGGCAGGCCGGGGTCGGCGCCGCCGCCGCGGTCTGGCTGCTGGCGCTCCGCCGGGGTGTCGTGACAGCGCTGCTGGGCGCCGGGGTCCTCGGCCTGATCGCCGCGCTGGCCGGCGCACCGGTCGGCCACTAGCCACTGACCGGCCGGTGCGATGGCCGAAGGCGCCCGGGCGGGGCAGCCTGGCCAGGCGCGGAAGCCTGGTCGAGTGCGTCGCGGATCGCCTGGCCGAGCGCCCTGGCGACCGGCGGCGGGAAGGCGTTCCCGACCTGGCGGTAAGCGGCGGTCTTCCGGCCGGAGAACGTCCAGGTATCCGGGAATCCCTGCAGCCTGGCCACCATGCGCACGGTCAGCTTGGGCGGCTGACCAGCCGGAAAATCAGGCCCAGGCGGGCTGTCGGCGATACCCAGCCCATCGACCCCGAGCACCCGCCAGGCGGCCCGGGCCCGGGTCGGTCCGAGGTCCGGGCCACCATGCTTCTTGCTTCCGCCGACGATGGTCGGCGCGATCTGCTGTGCTCCCGCCCGCCACGCCGATGCGCCTGGCCAGCCGCGGGCCTGCATCAGGTCGTGCAACGTGTCGCCGACGGTCGGCGCCGGCCCGGGCCGCGGCTCCGGCCAGCGAAACGAGTCTGCCCACGGCCGCCGGAGTGCCACCAGCACGAACCGGGGCCGTAGCTGTGGCACCCCGTAGTCGCTGGCCTGCACCGCCTGCCACCAGAGGTGGTAGCCGAGGCTGCGCAGCGAGCCGCTGACCCGCTCCCGGTAACCGTCGAACCGGCCGGCGGCCAGCCCGCGCACGTTTTCCAGCAGCACCGCCCGCGGGCCGATCTCGGCGATCAGCCGGAGCGCTTCAGGAAACAGGTCGCGTTCGTCCTCGTGGCCGAGCTGCCGGCCGGCGATCGAGAAGGGCGGGCACGGCACCCCGCCGGCCACCAGGTCGACGCCCGCGAACTGGCGGCCGTCCAGCTCGCGCACGTCGCCTTCAACGACCTTCCATTGCGCCCCGCGATTGCGGCGCAACGTCTCGCACGCATCGACGTCGATCTCGGCCGCGGCCTCATGGCTGAATCCGGCCTGCTCCAGGCCGAGGGCCTGGCCGCCTGCTCCGGCGCAGATCTCTACGGCGCTCAGCTCGCTCACCCGCACCTCCAGCTCGGGCGCAGATCTCTACGGTGCACGGCTCGCCTCTCTGCGGCGCTTGCCCACCCGCAGCTCGGCTCCGGCGCAGATCTCCGCAGCGCACGTCTCCGCGGCGCACGTCGGTCCGGCGCACGTCGGTACGGTGCGGCCCGGGCCTGGCATCCGCCCCTCGCGTTAACTCTGCCCGGTCCGGCCGGCTGAGGCCGGGTCCCACGCCGACCGCAGCGGCGTTAAGCCGGCCGGTTGCGGCCGGCTTGTGCCGCGCCCGCCCGGCCGGCGTTCCGGCTCAGGTCGCCCGCCGCTGCAGGCCTCGGCCCGCCCGGCCGCTGGAGCTCCGGCCGCGACTGCGGCACAGTGAGAGCGTGACCGGAGCGCCCGCCGACCTCGCCGTGCCGCTGGCGGCCTACGCCAGGCGGGTCCACGCGGTGGCCGGCGATGACCAGCACGTGGCCTCGCCACTGGGGGCCTGGCTACTGCTGGCGCTCTGCGGGCCGGCCTGCACCGGCGAGACCAGGTCCGAACTGGCCCTGGTGCTCGGCTGCGAGATCGAGACCGCCGCGCAGGCCGCCGCAGCCCTGCTGAGTCATCCGCACCCGCTGGTTGCGGCCGCGGCAGCTGCCTGGCACCGCCCGCACGCCAGGACCGAGGCGCTCTCCGGCTGGCAGGCGGGCCTGCCGGCGGCGGTCGAGACCGGCGAACTGCGGGACCAGGCGTACCTCGACGATTGGGCGAGGCGGCACACGCTCGGAATGATCCGCCGCTTTCCGATCGAGCTGACCAGGAGGATCGAGCTGCTGCTGGCTACCGCGCTCGCCACCCGGGTGTCCTGGGCGCAGCCGTTCGACCTCGTGCCGGCCGGCGAACTTGGCCCGGCCAGCCCGTGGGTTGCGCGGCTCGGCCGCGTGCTGCGCACCCCGGCGCGGCGCAGCCCGGGCCACCGGCAGTTCATCGCCGTGACGCGGGTGGGTGATGTCGCCGTGCATACCGCGGCGGCCCGCGGCGGCCTGCTGGTTACGTCGGTCGCCGCGGCGCCGGATGTTCCGGCCGCCGACGTGCTCGCTATCGGCTACGACGTCGCGACCGCGGTGGCGACGGAAGGACCGGTGGCCCGGCGGTCGCTGTTCGACCTTCCGCTCGGCGACGGGCCGCTGTGGACGCTGACCGAGCAGCCCGCAGCGAGCGGCCGCGCCGAGCGGTGCATCGCCGTCCTGCCCGCGTGGTCCGCCGAGAGCACGATCGACCTCACCGGAGCTGGCCTGGGTTTCGATGTGGCCGCCGCCGCGCTGGCCGGGCTGCTCGACCTGCAGCGGTTCTTCTTCGCAGCCAAGCAGGCCTGCCTGGCCAGGTACAGCCGGACCGGGTTCGAAGCGGCGGCGGTGACGGGGCTCGCGGCCGGCCCGCTCAGCATGCGGGCCGGGCCGCAGGGCGTGATCCGCATCGCCACGCTGCGGTTCGGGCATCCGTTCGCGGTGGTCGCGGTGGCCGCCGACGATGGCCAGCCAGCCGGTGACCGCAGCGGCCGCCCCGGTCCCTGGCATGGCATGCCGGTGTTCTCCGCCTGGGTGACCAGCCCGGAAGAAGCCGTCGAGAATTGACCGCACGCTTTGCCTGATAGTGCCCTGAGGTTCTAGGTTTCGCCCATGCATAGCGTGGATCCGACCACCGACAAAATGATCCGGTCCGTGCTCGCCTACGCGGAGAGCAGGCTCCGGCTTGATCCGGTCCCGCTGGACGGCGGCCCGCGGGACCCGGCTGAACTCGCGACGGCGCTGCGCGGTCTGCTGGCCGACCACCCGCATGACCCGGACCAGGTCCTCGGGGTCTACGCCTCGACCCTGGCCCCGTCCGTGATCTCCGCCGACAGCCCGCGCTTCCTTGGCTTCATCCCGGCCGCGCCGACCAAGGCGGCGCTCTCGTTCGACATGCTGGTCTCCTGTGCCTCGATCCAGGGCATCTCCTGGCTGGAGGCGGCCGGTGCGATCGAGGCGGAGAACCAGGTGCTCCGGCTCATCGCGGACCGGGCCGGGCTGCCCGAACGGGCCGGCGGCTGCTTCGTGTCCGGCGGCTCAGCCGCCAACCTGTCCGCGCTCGTGGTGGCGCGCGAAGTGGCCAAGCGCCGGGCCGCGGGCAGCGGCCGGGCTGTCGGCGGCCCGCCGCGCCGCTGGCGGGCCGCCATCAGCGCGGATGCCCACTCCTCGATTACCAACACGCTGCGGATCCTGGAGATGGACGCACTCATCGTGCGCACCGACGATCACCGGCTGACCGGCGCCGCGCTGCGGGCGGCCATCCAGGAGGATGACGATCCAGGGTCGCTCGCGGCGGTGGTCGGCACCGCGGGCACCACCAACGCCGGGATCGTCGATGACCTGGCCGGGATCGCCGCCGTGGCCCGTGAGCACGACATCTGGTTCCACGTGGACGGCGCCTACGGGGGCGCGGGGCTGTTCGCGCCTAGCGTGCGGCATGCCTACGGCGGGATCGAGCACTGTGACTCGTTCGTCGTCGACCCGCACAAGTGGCTGTTCGCGCCGTACGACTGTGCCGCGCTGCTGTACCGGGACCCGGCCATCGCCCGGTCGGTGCACCGCCAGGACGCTTCCTACCTCGACGTCATCCACGACGACCCGGCGCAGTGGAATCCGACTGATTACGCCTACCACCTCACCAGGCGGGCCAGGGGACTGGCGCTGTGGTTTTCGCTCGCGGTGCACGGGGTCAGCGCCTACACCGAGGCGATCGAGGCGGCGATCGGGCTGGCTCGCCAGGCCGCTGACGAGATCCGAGCCCGCGGCTACCTGGAACTGGTCCGCGAGCCTGAGCTGTCGGTGGTGCTGTTCCGCCGCCGCGGCTGGACCCCAGAGCAGTACACGCGCTGGGCCGACCAGCTGCTCGCCGACCAGGTGGCCTTCATGCCGCCGTCAGCGTGGCAGGGCGAGACCGTCGCCAGGTTCGCGTTCCTGCACCCGCAGACGCCGCTGACGCTGGTCGGCGAGATCCTGGACCGGATGGCGTAACCGATGCCGGCGAACGGCCGCGCTGGCGGCGGGGGCTGGCTGGGGTGACGCGGCGGGCCGGATGGGGTGCTCGCGCCGGCCGTGCCTGCCCCGTAGCCTGTGAGGCGCTCCTGCAGACGGCCAGGCCGCCCGAGCCAGCGCCGGGTGGTCAACCGAAGGGTGGGTAAGTGGCCAGCGACCCGGCCGGGCAGTCCGCGGAACGGATCGCCGAGCAGCTACGGCCCGGCGGTCACGCCGACGTCGCGCTGCGCTCCATCGGCCGCCCCAACTCCATCACCCATCAATTCGACTTCTTCGACAACAGGTACGAGGCGCGGCGGCTCTTCTCGGAATTGCTCGGCACCTTCTTCCTGGTGATCGTGGCGGTCGGGGCCGGCCAGGTGAACGCCAGATTCGGCGGGCACGTCATCCCCGCCGGGGCGGCGGTGATCGCACCCGGCCTGATGGTGGCGGCGATCATCCTGTTCATGGGCACGGTGTCGGGCGCGCACCTCAACCCCGCCGTCAGCATCTCGTTCGCCCTCCGGGGCGACTTTCCCTGGCGGCGGGTGCCCGCCTATATCGTCACTCAGTTCGCCGGAGCGGTGCTGGCGTCGCTCGCGCTGTGGGCGCTGATCGGCAGGCAGGGCAGCGCCGGCCAGACCCTGCCCGGGCCAGGTATCTCCGCTCTGACCGTGATGGTGTGGGAGGCGATCCTGACCCTGGGCCTGGTCAGCGTGATCCTGGGGACGGCGTCTGGAGCCCAGCAGGTCGGGCCGCTGGCAGCGATCGGGGTCGGTAGCTATATTGCCCTCGCCGGGCTGTGGGGCTGGCCGGTCAGCGGCGCCTCGATGAACCCGGCCCGCTCACTCGGGCCTGCGCTCGTGCTCGGGGACTGGACCGCCTGGTGGGCCTATCTGGCGGGGCCGGTGGCGGGCGGGGTGATAGCGGTCGGGTTCGCCCGCATCCTGCGTGGCCCTGGCGGCGGGCCGCATGGCCGGGCAGCTGCTCAGGGGACGCTGGGCAGCCCTGGTCGCCGACCCCGATGAGGGCGGCTCCTGCTGCCCGTTCCGCATCGGACGCATCGTGGCTGAGCAGGTGAAATAGCCCACCCAACGCGAACAGGCGCAACGCCGGTCACTGAGCTACCGCACGTGCATCGACGCTTGCTTCTGCACAACGACGATGGGATGGTAACGGGGTGCGGGCGTGCCGTCCGTACCGTCTCATCAGGCACTAAGGGCAGCCGATGCATCAGGCGCACCAGACCGCACCCGGCCGGACTGCGCGCGACCAGGACGCCGCAGAACACGCCGGGCCACGGCCGCCGGTGACGCTAGCCCGGGCCACCGCCACGGCGGAACCGTGGCGAATGGCCGTCCTGATCCCGGAACCGGGGCCGGCCTCTGATCAAGGCCGCGCGCGACTTCACCACGCAGACCCTGCTGGACTGGGACCTGTGCTGGCTGACCCAGGACGCCACGCTGGTGGTCTCAGAGCTAGTCACCAATGCGCTGCGCCATGGCGCGCTGGACGGCGACGGCGGAGCCGGGCGAGGTCGGCCGGAGCTGATCTTGTGGGGGCGGCCCGGGTATCTGGTCTGCGTCGTCATCGATTCCAGCGCGGGCGCCCCCGTGCGGGTCCCGGCCGGCCCCGCGCGGGAGGACGGCCGGGGCCTGCTCGTGGTCCAGGCCCTGTCCAGCAGGTGGGGCTGGACCATGCTGGGCATCCACCGTAAGGCGGTCTGGGCGGTCCTGGGCGGTGCGGAATCCGCAGGCCGGCGTGGCCAAGCCGAAGCCGCGCTGGCGCCCGCCTAACGCGCTACGGACGCTCGGCGGCCGCGCAGGTTATGCAGGTCCGCGCGGCAGGACGAGCCGCCAGGCGCGCCGCCCCAATGGGTCGGCCGCACCGCTCACAGGTCCCGTAGCCGGCCCCGTCGAGCCGCCCGAGGGCGGCGTCAATATCGGCCAGCTGGCGGCGGGCCTGGTCGATAAGGGCCGCGACGTGCTGTCGCTCGAATGCGTTGGTCGCGCCTTCTGGATCATGCTCGTCGTCCCCGGCCGCCGATCCCACGATCCCGTCGAAGTCGCGGGTGAGCGCCCGGAGCCTAGCCTCGGCAGCCTCGCGCGCGGCGGCCAGCCGGGCGCGCGCGGCTGACCGGCCGCCGCCAGCCTCCCGATCGGTCATGCTCTCCTGAACCCGGCCGGGCCGGGCGGCCATTCCGCCCGCCCGGGGAGCGGTTGCGTAACCCACGTGCATGTCAGGCCGGTCGTCGGGCAGTCTTGTGCCATGGCGGACACACTCACCCTGATGGCAGTGCACGCGCATCCCGACGACGAGGCTTCGAGTACCGGCGGCGTGCTGGCCAAGTACGCGGACGAGGGAGTCCGCACGGTAGTGGTCACCTGCACCAACGGCGAGTTCGGGGACACGCCTGCGGGAATCAAGCCAGGCGACGACGGTCACGACGAGCAGGAGGTGGCCCAGATCAGGCTGGCTGAGCTCCGGGAGTCCTGCAAGTACCTGGGCGTCAGCCACCTGGAACTGCTCGGATATCACGACTCGGGGATGCCGGACTGGGAGTACAAGCACCGCCCGGACGCGTTCTGCAACGTTCCCGAGCAGGATGTCGCGCTCCGCATCAGCGGCCTGATCGAGAAGTACCGGCCGCAGGTCGTGATCACCTATGACGACGACGGCGCTTATCAGCATCCCGACCACGTGCACGCCAGCCGGGCGGCGGCCGCGGCCGTGGCCGGGACCGGCATCCCGGCCAAGCTCTACCTGTCCGCGATGCGCCGTAGCGAATGGCGGGAGGTCATGGAGGCGCTCCGGGAACTGGGCGCCGACATCCCGGCCGACGAGACCAGCCTCAGTCCCGAAGAGGAGCGCCGGATCGAGGAGTCAGAACGCCGGATCAGTACCAACATCGATATCAGGCCGGTGCTCGAGCGCAAGCGCGCGGCGCTGCTCGCGCACGCCAGCCAGATCAGCGAATCGTGGTTCACCAAGATCCCGCAAGACGTTGGCGAGCGCGTGTTCGGGCGGGAGAGTTTCATCAGGGCTCGCGACACCACGGGTGCCCCGGTACCCGAGGATGACCTGTTCGCGGGGCTCCGGTCCGCCTCGCCCGGCTGATTGTGGCAAGCTGAAGCACCGAATCGACGTCGGCGCGGCCGGGCCCGGTGCCGCCAGCGGGATGACGACATCGTCGCGGCGGCCGGCCACTGCCCCGGCTCAGATGGCGTTCCCGGGGGAAACGGAGGGCCCCCTCTTCCCGCCGCCCCCGGGACGGCGGCCCTGGCCCGCCCAGGGCAGGCGGAACCGCCCCGTCCCGCCACCACCCTGGCACCGGCGGGACGGGAGCGGCTCCGCTCCTAGCTCCCTGGCCGGGCCCACCCTGGGCCGGTTGTTCGGATAGGCGCAGCTGGCGTAAGCCAGACTGGCAGGGTGAGCCAGCGCATCAGGACCGCGGTCCGGGTCGAAGGGATTGTCCAGGGCGTCGGCTTCCGCCCGTTCGTGTACGCGCTGGCCACCCGTCTCGGTCTCGGCGGCCTGGTCGGCAACGATGTCGACGGAGTCTTCGCGGAGGTTGAGGGGCCACTGGAGGCCGTTAGGGAATTTCTTCTTTCGCTGGAACGCGATGCCCCTCCGCTGGCCAGGGTCGATCGGGTGACGGCGCGGCCGCTGGCGCCTGACGGCGCTGCGAGCTTCGCCATCGTGCCCAGCGAACCTGGCGGGCCGCGTCGTGCCCTGGTGCCGGCCGACACCGCGACCTGCGCGGACTGCCTGTCCGAGCTGGCCGACCCGGCTGACCGCCGGTACCGGTACCCGTTCATCAACTGCACCAACTGCGGGCCGCGGTTCACGATCATCCGTGACGTGCCCTACGACAGGCCGCTGACGACGATGGCCGGTTTCGCCATGTGCGGCCCGTGCGCCGCGGAGTATCACGACCCGGCCGACCGGCGGTTTCACGCTCAGCCGGTCTGCTGCCCGGGGTGCGGCCCGCAGCTATCCTTGCTCAGCCCGGACGGGACAGAACTGTCCGGCGACCCGCTGACCGAGGCGGCTGGCCTGCTCCGGCGCGGGCAGGTGCTCGCGGTCAAGGGCCTGGGCGGCTATCACCTGGCCGTGGACGCCGCCAGCCAGAGCGCCGCCACGGCGCTGCGGTCCCGCAAGTACCGGGAGGACAAGCCGTTCGCCGTGATGGTCGCCGACCTCGCCGCGGCCGGCCGGCTCTGCGAGCTCAGCCAGGCCGAGGTGGCCCTGCTCAGCAGCGCCCGCAGGCCGATCGTGCTGCTGGACCGGCGGCCTGGCCAGGCCGTCGCCGCGGCGGTGGCGCCGGCCAACCGGCAGCTCGGCGTCATGCTGCCCTACACGCCGCTGCATCACCTGCTGCTGTCCGCCGTGGCCGGCCCGATCGTGCTGACCAGCGGAAATGCCTCCGATGAACCCATCGTCTACGACGATGCCGAGGCGCTCGAGCGGCTGCACGCCATCGCCGACGCTGTCCTGACCCACAACCGGCCGATTCACATCAGGACGGACGACTCGGTGGTGCGCGAGTTTCGCGGCCAGCCGGCGCTGCTGCGGCGCTCCCGTGGCTACGTGCCGGAGCCGCTGGCGGTGCGGGTTCCGTTCCGCCGTCAGGTGCTGGCCTGCGGCGCCGAGCTGAAGAACACGTTCTGCCTGGCCAAGGAGGGGCGCGCGGTCATCTCCCACCACATCGGTGATCTGGAGAACTACGAGACGCTGCGCTCGTTCACCGACGGCATCGAGCATTTCAAGCGGCTGTTCGACATCACCCCGGAACTGGTCGCGCACGACCTGCATCCCGATTACCTGTCCACCAAGTACGCGGCCGCGCTGTCCGGAGTAGATCTCGCCGGCGTCCAGCATCACCATGCGCACATCGCCTCCTGCCTAGCCGACAACGGCGCGGCCGGGCCGGTGATCGGGGTGGCCTTCGACGGCACTGGTTACGGCACCGACGGCACCATCTGGGGCGGTGAGTTCCTCGTCGCCGACCTGACCGGATTCGAGCGGGCCGGGCATTTCGCGACGGTGCCGATGCCGGGCGGTGCCGCCGCGATCAGGCAGCCCTGGCGGATGGCCGCCGCCTATCTGGACGTGGTGGGCCGGGGGCAGCTGGACGTGGCCCGGCGGAACGAGGCGAACTGGGAGGCCGTCGTCCAGCTGGCGCGGCGCGGGGTCAACGCCCCGCTCACCTCGAGCGCCGGGCGCCTGTTCGACGCGGTTGCCTCGATCATCGGAGTGCGCGACTCGATCAACTACGAGGGTCAGGCGGCCGTCGAGCTTGAGCAGCTGGCCGACCCGGCGGAGCGCGGCAGCTACCCGGCCAGGATCCGGCCCGGGTCACCGTTCCAGGTCGCCGGGGCTGACCTGGTGCAAGCCGTGGCCGATGACCTCGCGGCCGGGACCGACCGGTCCCGCATCGCGGCTAGGTTCCACCACGGGGTCGCGGCTGTCGTCGAAGAGTGCTGCGCGATCCTGCGCGATCAGCACGGGCTGACCGTGGTCGCCCTGTCCGGCGGCGTCTTCCAGAACCTGCTGCTGGGCCAGGAGGTTGCTGACCGGCTGACGGCGCGCGGGTTCGAGGTCCTGGTCCATTCGCGGGTGCCGTGCAACGACGGCGGGATCAGCCTGGGCCAGGCGGTGGTGGCCGCCGCGCGGGACGCCGCGTCCCGCGCCTGAGCGCTATTCCTGCGGCGCCGGGGTCCGCCGCCGCAGCCAGTCGTACCAGGAATCCATGCCTTCACCGGTCACGGCGGACAACTTCAGCATCATGGCACCGGGGCTGACCTTCCTCAGGTCGGCGGCGTAGCGCCTGATGTCGAAATCCACGTAAGGCAGCAGGTCGGTCTTGGTGACCAGGACGAGGTCGGCCTGGCGGAACATATGCGGGTACTTCACCGGCTTGTCGGCGCCCTCGGTGACCGAGGCCAGCACCACCCGGGCCGCCTCGCCGAGATCGAACAGCGCGGGACAGACCAGGTTGCCGACGTTCTCGATCACCACGATCGAGCCGGCCTGCGGATCGAGTGCCTGCAGCCCGTCAGCCAGCATCTCAGCGTCCAGATGACAGCCGACCCCGGTGTTGATCTGCACTACTTTGCACCCCGCCGATCTGATGCGGCGCGCGTCCAGCGCGGTTTCCTGATCACCTTCGATGACCGAGATGCTCAGCCTGCCGGCCAGCTCGGCGGCGGTCCGCTCGAGCAGGGTGGTCTTTCCGGCACCAGGCGAACTCATCAGGTTGACGGCCAGAATGCCCCGCTGCCGCAGCCACTCGCGGTTGCGCTGGGCCAGGCTGTCGTTCTTGGCCAGCACCTTCTGCTGCAGCACTACGGTGCGGTCGGAGTCGCGCTGCCCGGCGACGAGCAGGTCGTCATCCTCAGGGTGGTCGGGCGGCCCGTGGTCGTGCGGCCCGTGGTCGTGAGCGGCGCGACTGTGCGTGCGATGTTCGCGAAGGTCGCGCACGCCGCGGGGCAGGCCGGCGGCACGGCGGCCGTCGGCTGGCGCTGGCTCGTCGGCGGTCACCAGCCGGATCACCGCGGCGCCCGAGCACCCACAGGTCGCGCACATCTCAGGCCACCTGGACGGAAGTGATCTTGAGTTCCTGGCCGGAGACGATCGTGACCTCGACCGACCCGCACGGGCACAGCGCAATCGGACCGTCCGCGTCGAACTGCGCACCGCAGATGCGGCACTGGCACCGGCCGGCGGGCTCACTGATCTCCAGCCGCGCGCCCTGCAGGTTCGTGCCCTCGGCGACCAGGTCGAAGCAGAACCGCACGGAGTCGGCCACCACCCCCGACAGCGCGCCGATCTCCAGGTTGACGCACGTGATCTTCGCGTCGGGCAGCCGGCCCGTCACGGCCTCGACAACGCTCTCGGTGATCGCCAGCTCATGCACCGGCCGCTCCTCCCGCGTTCTTCGCGTTAACAGATCCGCGGCAGCGGGTCACCAACCAGCAGGTCGACGATCCTGGTGCCGCCGAAGGCGGTCTTGAGCAGGACAATGCCCTGCGGATCCGCGGCGATGTGGCCGATGACCGACGCCTGCTCGCCCAGCGGGTGCGCGCGCAGCGCCGCCAGGGCCGCACCGGCCTGGTCCCCGTCGACGACCACCACCACGCGGCCCTCGCACGCCACGTACATCGGATCGATGCCGAGCAGCTCGGATGCGCCCCGAACCTCGGCCCGGACCGGGATGTCATCCTCCCTGGCCACCACGCACACTCCGGCCGCCCGGGCGATCTCGTTCAGGATGGTGGCCACTCCGCCGCGGGTCGCGTCGCGTAGCGCACGGACCCCGGGAGCGGCCGCGAGCAGCCCGGCCACTAGGCCGTTGAGCGGGGCCGTGTCGGAGATCACGTCCGCTTCGATGTCCAGCTCACCGCGGGCCAGCATGATCGTCACCCCGTGGTCGCCGATCGGCCCCGATACCAGCACGGCGTCGCCTGGCCGCGCGCTGGCCACCCCGAGGATCGGTCCGTGCTCGATGATGCCGACCCCGGCGGTGTTGATGTAGCAGCCGTCGGCCTTGCCCTTCTCCACCACCTTGGTATCGCCGGTCACGACCTGGACCCCGGCCGCGGCTGCGGCGCTTTTCATCGAGGCCACGATCCGGTTCAGGTCGGCGACTGGAAAACCCTCTTCGAGAATGAACCCGGCGGACAGGTACAACGGCACCGCGCCGGCCACGGACAGGTCGTTGACGGTGCCGTTGACCGCGAGATCGCCGATGTTTCCGCCGGGAAAGAACAGCGGGGACACCACGTAGGAGTCGGTGGTCAGGGCCACCCGGGATCCGTTGACGTGCAACCGGGCGGCGTCTTCCAGCGGCTCGAGCAGCGGGTTGCGGAAGGCCTCGAGGAACACCGCCTCGATCAGGGTCTGGGTCGCCTTGCCGCCCGCCCCGTGCGACATGGTGATGCGCTCTTCCTTGATCTTCGGCCGGCGGCTCCTGGCCCGGTCGATCCGGTCGAGCACCTGCTGCTCGCGGTCGGCCAGCGGCAACTGGCGCCGGGAGCCCGCGGGGCTGGCATCGTCCGGGCCAGCAGCGTCCCGGCTGGCATCGCTGGGGTGGTCGTCGTGGTCGTGGTCATGCAGGGCCTCGCGTACCCAGGGAGCGCTGGCCGCCGCCCCGGCTCCGGAGTCCCTGGTCGTCGGCTCACCCAGGCGACCGGTGGTCATGACCTGGTCACCTCCTTAACCCGCTGGCGGCTCATCCGCCCGTAGTTGTAATACGCGGCGCAGGCGCCCTCGGGGGAGACCATGCAGGTGCCGATCGGCGTCTCCGGCGTGCACGCGGTGCCGAACACCTTGCATTCCCACGGCTTGAGCACGCCCTTGAGCACCTCGCCGCACTGGCACGCCTTCGGGTCAGCGACCCGGACGCCGGGCACCGAGAACAGCAGTTCAGCGTCGAAGGCCGAGTAGTCAGGCCGCATCCGGAGGGCCGAATGCGAGATGAAACCCAGGCCCCGCCATTCGAAATACGGCCGCAGCTCCATGACCTCGCCGATGGCCTGCAGCGCCACCACGTTGCCGTCCCAGGGCACCACGCGGGTGTACTGGTTCTCCACCTCCGACCGGCCCTGCGCCAGCTGCAGCATGAGCATGTACACCGACTGCAGGATGTCGAGCGGCTCGAAGCCGGCCACCACGACCGGCTTTCCGTACTCGGCGGCGATGAACTCATAGGGCCGGCAGCCGATCACCGTCGACACGTGGCCAGGCCCGAGGAACCCGTCCAGCCGCAGGTCCGGCGAGTCGAGAATGGCCTTGATGGCCGGGATGATCGTGACGTGGTTGCAGAAGACCGAGAAGTTGTCCAGGCCCTGCGCCGAGGCCCGCAGGACCGTCATCGCGGTGGACGGCGCGGTGGTCTCGAAGCCGATGGCCATGAACACGACGCGCTTGTCCGGGTTCTGCCTGGCGATCTTCAGCGAATCGAGCGGGGAGTACACCATGCGGATGTCGGTCCCGGCCGCCTTGGCGTCGAAGAACGAGCCGTTGCTGCCGGGCACCCGCATCATGTCGCCGAACGATGTCATGATCACGTCGGGCTGAGCGGCCAGGTGCATCGCGTCATCGACGCGCCCCATCGGGATGACGCACACCGGGCAGCCTGGGCCGTGCACCAGCGTGATCGACTCCGGCAGGTAGTCCTCGAGCCCGTGCTTGTAGATGGTGTGGGTGTGCCCGCCGCACACCTCCATGAGCTTGTACTGGCGCCCTGGCTCACACAGCGCCGCGATCTTCGCAGCTAGCGCGTGCGCCTTGTCGGCGTCCCTGAATTCGTCTACGAACCGCATGGGGCCACGCTCCTACTCGATCCGCGATTCCTGCAGGGCGGCCAGCTCGTCCTCATAGGCCTGGCCGATCCCCTCGAGGAACTCAAGTGCCGCGGCGGCCTCGTCCTCGTCGATCTTGGACAACGCGAAGCCGACATGGATGAGGACCCACTCCCCTGGTGCTGGCGGGTCATCGGACAGCAGGCCGACGTTGATAACCCGCCGGACACCGCTCACGTCCACCCTGGCCAGGTCGGGCTGATCAGGGAGGAACTCAATCACCTCACCGGGTATGCCGAGGCACATCTGATCATCCCTTCGCCGCGGCCTGCTGGCCGGTCCCGTCTGTGGCTTCCCCGCCGGATCCGGCGCCCGCCGCTGCGACCAGGTCCAGCACTACCCGCACTGCCTCGCTGACCGCCGCCGAGACCGGCGCGCTCAGCCCGATGCCATAATCCACGCTGGCCGGCTCGCAGCCCACCACCAGCACCCGGCCAGCGTCAGCGCCGAGCATGTCGAGCACTCCGAACACGACGTCGGGCTGCATGCCGTGCGCGTCGAAGAGCTGGGTTCCGGAGAGCGGGGCCTGGGACGGCCGCTGGCTGGGTTCCAGCTCGATGGTGTAAATCGTGCCAGGCGCGCCACCACGCGGCGTGGCATCGATGAGAATGGTGGACTCGTAACCGTTGGCCAGATCATAGGCCAGGTGCATGCCGCTGATCCCGTAGTCGGCGACCCGCACCCAGTCCGGCAGGTCGGCCGTGGCCAGGCGCCTGGCCACCTCGACCCCGAAGCCGTCGTCGCCCAGGAAAATGTTGCCGACGCCGGCGATCAGCATCCGGCTCATCGTCAGCTCTCCTCCTGCCGGCCGAGCTCGGCGAGCGTGAGCTCCCACCAGACGTGATAGATGGTGGTCTGCGCTTCCTGGATCCGGTGCACGGACGACGAAGGCGCGACGAACAGGTAGTCGAGGCTGTCCAGCTCGGCCATCTTCCCGCCCTCGTAGCCCGCGATGCCCACGGTGAGCAGCCCGCGCCTGCTCGCCTCGTCGAAGGCGCGCAGCAGGTTCTCCGAATTGCCGCTGGTGGACATCCCGACCGCGATGTCGGTGCGGCGTCCGAAGGCCGCGATCTGCCGGGCGAACATGACCTCGACGCCGACGTCGTTGGCCAGCGCCGTCACCACCGAGGTGTCGCTGGCCAGGCAGAGCGCGGGCAGCGGCCGTACGGCTCCGCCGGGGCTCGGTGCCGCCGGGCGCGGTGCCGCCGGGCGCGGTGCCGCCGGGGACGGGCCCGCCGGGGTTCAGGAAGGTGGTGGCCAGCTGCTGGGCGTCGGTGGCGCTGCCGCCGTTGCCGAAGACCAGCAGCCGCCCGCCCGCGGCAAACCGCTCCGCCGCGTCCCGGGCCGCCGCCCGCAGCCGGGCGCCATCGCGTGCGCTGATCGCGCGGCGCAGTTCCATGATCTCGGCCGCCTTCGCGACCGTCGAGCGGCGCGCCTCCGCCAGCACGGCGGTCAGGTCGGTCCGGCCCGAATACAGGAACGGGTACAGCGACTCGTGCGCCCGGGAGCCGGTGTCGCTGGCGTGCCTCGACCCGCCGGTCACGGCCCGACCACCCCGATCGCCTCGCCGGCGTGCACCAGGATCGTGTCGCCCGGGCCTGCCGACACCAGTGCGACGCTGACTTCCTCCTGGCCCGCGCCGGTGTCCACCACGGCCAGCCCGTCGCCGAGCAGCCGCAGAACGGTGACCGCCACGGCGGTGTCCGAGCAGGTGATGCAGACCTCGTCATGGCACTGCGCGGCCGCGGGCCGCGACCCCGATGCGGTGCCCTCCGGGCCTGAGCTGTTCACGCGACCACCCCCGGGCCCAGGATGCCTGGCTGCTCGAAGAACACATGCACGAGTTCCCAGAGCACGTGGTAGGTGGTCACGTGCACCTCCTTGACGATCCGCGGATCAGCCGACGAGGTGGCCAGCAGGTGATCCACCGCCGGGCTGGCCCCGATGGCACCGCCGCCGCCGCCCACCAGGGCGATCGTCAGCAGGCCCAGGTCATGCGCGGCCAGCAGGCCGGCCAGCACGGCCGGGTTGTTCCCGTCGGTGCAGATGCCGAGCGCGATGTCGGCGGGCTCGGCGAGATATCGCAGCTGGTGAGCAAAGATTCCGGCCAGGCCGTCCCGCTCGGCCACGCCGGTCACGGTGGCCACGTCGGAGGTCAGCGAGATCGCCGGGAGGGCGCGCTTGCCGACGATCACCGGATGGACGAACTCCACGGCGACGTGCTGGGCGTCGGTACTCGGGCCGCCGGTGCCGAACACCACGAGCTTGCCGCCCTGATGGAACCGCACCGCCATCGCGTGGCAGGCCGCCACCACATCGCCCGCCTGCTCGGTGAATTCAACCAACGGCCCGGTGCGGAGCTCGAAGGCCGCGGTGACTTCGTCGTCCGGGCCGGACAGCCCGGAGCTGGCCGCGGCCCGCCCGGCGATCATGCCGGCGCCTCCGGCCCGGCGCCCGCGGGCCAGCGGAAATCGATCTCCACGTCCACGGCGTCACGCACCCGCAGCGCGCCGAAGAACGCGGTATACGGCTTGATCCCGAAGTCGGACTGCCGCACCGAGGTGATGGCCCGGTAGTGATCCGGCCCGGACTCACTGACCTGCAGCTGCAGCGGCCGGGTCACCGACGCCAGCGTGAGGCTGCCGTTGATCACCCCATCGCCGCCGGCGGTACGGACGAACTTGGTCGCCGAGAAGGTCGCCAGCGGGTGCCGATCCGCGCCGAGCACCCGCCTGGCGGTGACCGCGATCTCGCGGCGATCCCGGTCGGTGAGCGGCTTGAGACCACCGGCGCCCTCGAGCACGATGAGCGAGCCGATCTCGACCCGCACTTCAAGATCGGCCGGATCGAGATCCTCGTTGACCGTGAGTTCACCGGACCACCGGCCGACCTCGATGGTCAGGTCGTGGCCTGCCTGCGCGGCCAGCCCGTCGCGAAAGGTCCTTAAGACGATCCGGCCACTGTCGGTGCCGAACTGGTGGCGTCCTGCATGAAGCGCCATGGCAGAACCGTAAGACACATGTGGGGGGACGTCCAGCAATCCGACAAGACAGGTATGGCTGAATGGTCGGACAGCTGGCCGGGGAAGCAGCCCGCTAAGGGAGCGGTACCTCACCGAAAACCTCCTGGATCCGCCGCAAATCGCGCATCCTGGGCTCGGTGGCGCCGCCCACCCAGCGGCTGACGGTCTTCACTGAAACGCCGAGCTGCTTGGCGGCTGCTTCCTGCGTCAGGCCCTCCCTGCGCAGCGCGGTAGCCATCCAGTCGGCGAACGTTCCTGGTTGCTCGCCGCCGGGGGCGGCGACCTGGCCGGCGTCGGCCCCCGGTCCGGGCGTGAGGACCGGTGGCACCTGCGCGGCCTGGGGTTGCGCGGCCCGCGGACCGCCCGGCCCAGCCGGGGCGGCGGGAAACGGCGAGGTCAGCTGGTTGTCCGAATGCAGCACGTCCACCTCGACGTGCTCAGGAAAGATGCGGAACGCCACCTGGATCGAGCCGGTCGGCCCGGCGGCGTCCAGAAGCGCGCGGAAGACCGTCTCGCCGACTTCCCTGGTACCTTCCTCGTTCAGCGGGGATTCGGCCAGGCAGCGGCGGACGAAATCGCGGATGTCCGGGATGGACGAGGGCCGGGCCGGGAAGATCTGCGAGAGCACCACGACCGGCACGACCTCAATCGGGTCTGTCCCGCCACCGTAGAGGGGCTCAGCCACCGATCTCTCCTCACCCGTAGCCCGCGCGGTACGGCGGGCTCAGGCTAGGGTACGTGGATTGGCGGCCAAACGGGAACCCTCAGCGTGACGAGGAGTCACGGAGGGCAAGTCAGTTGAGTACCTGCTCATCGGCTCGCTACCGGCCAATAGGCCCATTTGTCCAGGTCTGCTGGCCGGACATTTCTGTCTGGTGTCTGACCGTTTAGTCTTGTAGCCGGGCTGTTACGGGTCTAGCATGGCGGCGTCTGAGCATCACCACTACGAGGTTGGTCTTGATGTTCCGTCTCGGCACTGCAGCGCGAAATGAGGATCAGCCCGGCGGGTCGTTAGGACCCAGGGCGGTCAGCACGCTGCCGACTGCGTTTCCCCTCATGGCTCGCGGCCGCCGGGGCACCCTGCTGCGAGTTCACGTGCATCGCGCGCCAGCCAATCAGGAAGCGAGGAGGTGGCCCCGCCATGGCCACAGGAACCCAGACCGATGACGCCTCGCGGGGCAGCCCGGCGAGCGAGCCGCTGGTGCACATCCTCTGGATGAACGGCGGGCTCGGCTGCGACGGGGACTCGGTCGCGCTGACCGCGGCCACTCAGCCCAGCATCGAGGAGATCGCGCTCGGGGCGCTGCCTGGACTGCCCAAGATCGCGGTGCACTGGCCGCTGATCGATTTCGAGTGCGGCCCGGAGACCGGCGCGGACAACTTCATCGAGTGGTGGCACAAGGCTGACCGCGGCGAGCTCGATCCGTTCGTCCTGGTCGTGGAGGGGTCGATCCCGAACGAGGCGATCAAGGAAGAAGGCTACTGGTGCGGCTTCGGCAATAACCCGGCCACCGGCCAGCCGATGACCACCAACGAGTGGCTGGACCGGCTGGCGCCCAAGGCCACGGCGATCCTCGCGGTCGGCACCTGCGCCACCTATGGCGGGATCCACGCCATGGCCGGCAACCCCACCGGCGCGATGGGTGTCCCTGACTACCTGGGCTGGGACTGGCGGTCGAAGGCAGGCCTGCCGATCGTCTGCGTGCCGGGCTGCCCGATCCATCCGGACAACCTTTCCGAGACCATCCTGTACCTGCTGTATCAGGTGGCCGGGCAGGCGCCGATGATCCCGCTGGATGAGGCACTGCGGCCGACCTGGCTGTTCGGCGCCACCGTGCACGAGGGCTGCGACCGGGCCGGGTACTACGAGCAGGGCGACTTCGCGACCGAGTACGGCTCGTCCAAGTGCCTGGTCAAGCTGGGCTGCTGGGGGCCGGTGGTCAAGTGCAACGTGCCGAAGCGCGGCTGGATCAACGGGGTGGGCGGCTGCCCGAATGTCGGCGGGATCTGCATCGCCTGCACGATGCCCGGCTTCCCGGACAAGTTCATGCCGTTCATGGACGAGCCGCCGGGCTCCCGGGTGTCGACCACGGCGAGCAGCCTGTACGGGACGGTCATCCGGACGCTGCGCGGCTTCACCGCCAAGACCGCCGACGAGGAGCCCAAGTGGCGCAAGAAGGGCGATGAGCTCCTGACCGGTTACAAGAAGACCTGGTGAGATCGGCCGGCGACGGCGCCGAGCAGGCCGCCGCGCCCCGCATCAACGGAAGAGGGGTACGCCATGACGACGGTCGATGACACCGGCGTAGTGGAGATGGCCTGGGACCCGATCACGCGCATCGTCGGCAGCCTGGGCATCTATACCAAGATCGACTTCAAGCAAAAGCAGGTCGTCGAGTGCCACAGCACGTCGTCGATCTTCCGCGGCTACAGCATCTTCATGAAGGGCAAGGACCCCAGGGACGCCCACTTCATCACCAGCCGCATCTGCGGCATCTGCGGTGACAATCACGCGACCTGCTCGGTCTACAACCAGAACATGGCCTACGGTGTCCGGCCGCCGCACCTGGGTGAATGGATCATCAACCTGGGCGAGTCCGCCGAGTACATGTTCGACCACAACATCTTCCAGGAGAACCTGGTCGGGGTGGACTTCTGCGAGCGGATGGTGGCCGAGACCAATCCGGGCGTCCTGGAACTGGCCAACCGTACCGAGGCGCCGCACGCCGCCGACCACGGATACTCCTACATCGGCGACATCATGCGCTCGCTCAACCCGCTGGAAGGCGAGTTCTATCGCGAGGCGCTGCAGGTCAGCCGGTCGACGCGGGAGATGTTCTGCCTGATGGAGGGACGCCACGTGCACCCCTCGACGCTGTACCCGGGCGGCGTCGGGACAACGGCGACGGTGCAGCTATTCACCGACTACCTGACCAGGCTGATGCGCTACGTGGAATTCATGAAGCGCGTCGTGCCGATGCACGATGACCTGTTCGACTTTTTCTACGAGGCACTGCCAGGTTACGAGGAAGTCGGCCGCCGCCGAGCCGACCTGGTCTGCTGGGGGAGCCTGAACGATCCGGAGCACTGCGACTTCAAGTACGAGAACATGACCAACTGGGGCCGGAAGATGTTTGTCAGCCCCGGCGTCATCCGCGACGGCCAGCTGCTCACCAACGACCTGGTCGAGATCAACCTGGGCATCCGCATCCTGCTCGGCAGCTCCTATTACGAGGACTGGGAAGACCAGGAGATGTTCGTGACCCGCGATCCGCTGGGCAACCCGGTCGATCGCAGGCACCCCTGGAACCAGCACACGATCCCGCGGCCCGCCAAGCGGGACTTCGGCGACAAGTACAGCTGGGTCATGTCACCGCGGTGGTTCGACGGCACCGACCACCTCGCCGCCGACACCGGCGGCGGCCCGATCGCCCGGCTGTGGGCGACCGCGCTCGGCGGCCTGGTCGACTTCGGCTACGTGCGGTCCACTGGCCACAGCGTGCTGATCAACCTGCCCAGGACAGTCAGCAAGCCGGAAGCCACCTTCGAGTGGAAGATCCCGGTGGACAAGGCAGGCCGGCCGCTGTCCAACGCGATCGAGCGGGACCGGGCCCGCACCTACTTCCAGGCCTATTCGGCCGCCTGTGCCCTGCACTTCATCGAGCGGGCGCTCGCCGAGATCCGGGCCGGCCGCACCAAGACCTGGGAGCCGTTCACCGTCCCCGATGAGGCGAACAGCTGCGGGTTCACCGAAGCGGTCCGCGGCGTGCTGTCGCACCACATGGTGATCAGGGAAGGAAAGATCGCCAACTACCACCCCTACCCGCCAACCCCGTGGAACGCGAGCGTCAGGGACAGCTTCGGCACGCCGGGGCCGTACGAGGACGCCGTGCAGAACACGCCGATCTTCGAGGAGAACCCGCCGGACAGGTTCAAGGGGATCGACATCATGCGCGCCGTGCGCAGCTTTGACCCGTGCCTGCCGTGCGGCGTGCACATGTACCTCGGCCAGGGCAAGGTCCTCGACAAGGTGCACTCGCCGATGACGGTCACCTTGGCCACCTGACCCCTCCCGGGCCGGCCCCGGTCCGGGGCCGGCCCGGATTTTCACCGGATGGGCCGGTTCCGGCTTCCCGGCTCAGCCCATCCGGCCCGGCTTTCCGCCCGGCCTCCCCGCCCGGCCGGGCGGAAAGACCGGGACCCCCTGGCAGACGGAGGCGAGAGGCATTTGACCGGCGTGCGGGATGTCGGGGAGCGAGTCGAAGAACTGCTCGCCGGGCTGAGGTCGGCAGGCGGCAGCGCCGCGCCGGCCGCTGAGGAACTGGTCAGCCTGCTGATCGGCCTCTACGGTGACGGGCTCGGCCGGATCGTGGCCGTGCTGACGGAGGCGGGCCAAGACGGTGCCGACCTGCTGGCCAAGCTGGCCGACGATCCGCTGGTGGAGAGCCTGCTGTTGCTGCACGGCCTGCATCCGCTGGACGTGGACGCGCGGATCCAGCGCGCCCTGGATCAGGTCAGGCCGTATCTGGGTTCGCACGCGGGCGGGGTGGAGTACCTGGGCGTGCGCGACGGAGTGGCGCGGCTGCGGCTGGAGGGCAGCTGCCACGGCTGCCCGTCGTCGACGGTCACCGTCCAGCTCGCCATCACCGGAGCGGTGCAGGACGCGGCGCCTGAGGTCGATGAGGTCGTCGTGGAGGGCATGACTCAGCCGCCCGCGCCCGCGCTGCTGCAGATCGGCCAGCGGCCACCGGAGGCTCGCGATCAGGCTCCGGCCGGCGCCCCGGCTGACGCCGCAGGTTCCGGTGGCCCGGGGGGCGCGGGCGGTGCCGCGCAGCCCGGCGCTGGCGAGGTCAGCTGGATCAGCCTGCCCAACATCGGGCCGCCGAGCGCCCGGCCGGTCGCAGCCGCGGCCGGCGGCCTGGCGGTACTGGTCTGCGCGGTCCGCGGCACGCTCTACGCCTACCGTGACGCCTGCGCGGCCTGCGGCTCCTCGCTGGCCGACGGGATCCTCGACCGGGAGTTGCTGACCTGCCCGGCTTGCGAAACGCGTTACAACGTGCGGCTGGCGGGCCGCGGGCTTGACGACGCGGCGGTGCACCTCGACCCGCTGCCCTTGCTGACCGACAGCCAGGGCGTGCGGGTGGCCGTGCCGGAGGTGGCGCGGACGTGACTGGTGGCGCTGGCCTGCAAAGGTTCGTCCGGGGCTCCGGTCCGCCTGCGGCCACGACCGTCCGGGCCGGCGGCCGGGCTGAGGCTTCCCTGTCGCAGCCCGGCCCGTCGCAGCCCGGCCTGTCGCAGCCCGGCCTGTCGCAGGCCAGCCAGCCCGATCCCGCCCCCGCCGCCGCGGAGAAGTGCGAGATGTGCGCCACGCCGGTCCCGGCCGAGCACAGCCACGTGGCCGACCTCGAGCACGCCACGCTGCTGTGCGCCTGCCGCGCGTGCTACCTGCTGTTCACCCAGGAGCAGGCGGGACGCGGCAGATACCGGGCCGTGCCCGACCGGTATCTGGCCGACCCGTCCAGCCCGCTGTCGACCGCCGAGTGGGACGACCTCGAGATCCCGGTGGGACTGGCGTTCTTCCTGAACAGCTCGGTGCGGGGCGAGGTGGCCGGGTTCTATCCGAGCCCGGCCGGGGCCACCGAGTGCCGGCTCGACTTGCAGGCCTGGCAGCGGCTCGCCACTGCCCATCCGCTCCTGGCCGTCGTCGCGCCCGACGTCGAAGCGATCCTGATCAGCCGCACGGACCCGGGCGTCGAGTGCTTCCTGGTCCCGATCGACGCGTGCTACGAACTCGCCGGCCGGATGCGCCTGCACTGGCGCGGGTTCGACGGCGGATCCGAGGCCAGGGCGAGTATCGCCGAGTTCCTCGACACCGTCCGCATCCGGGCGCGTACCTTCCGCCAGGGTTCCTGAGATGGCCGAACTCGTCTTCGACTGCACGGGCGCCCGCCCGGAACCGTACGCGATGGTGCCGTCGATGACACTGACGCTGCGGATCGGCGAGACGACCGGCCAGCACGTGGACGCGATCGCGCTGCGCTGCCAGATCAGGATCGAGCCGGCCAGGCGGCGGTACACCGACGCCGAGGCAGAACGGCTGAACGACCTGTTCGGCGAGACGCAGCGCTGGGCTGACACGCTCAAGCCGCTGCAGCTCACCACCGTGTCGGTCATGGTGCCCGGCTTCACCGGAAGCACCGAGATCGACTTGCCCGTGACCTTCACCTACGACCTGGACATCGGTTCGACCAGGTACTTCGCGGGCCTGGAGGCCGGTGAGGTGCCGCTGCTCCTGCTGTTCAGCGGCACCGTCTTCGGCAGCGCCGACGGCAAGCTCCAGGTCCAGCAGGTGCCCTGGAGCAAGGAGACGGCCTACCGGCTGCCGGTCAGCATCTGGCGGGAGGCTATCGACGCCCACTTCCCGAACAGCGCCTGGGTCAAGATGAGCCGGCAAACGCTCGATGAGCTGCAGCGCTTCAAGACCAGGCGGGCGCTGCCGACCTGGGACGCCACCATCCTCGAGCTACTGGCGGAGTCCGCGCAGAGATCGGACCTGCAGCCATGACGGTCGATTCGGCGCACCTGGCCCAGGCCCGGCAGGTGGCCGACGCCATCTTGTACGAGGGCTACCTGCTGTACCCGTATCGCCAGACGGCGCAGAAGAACCAGGCCAGGTTCCAGTTCGGCGTGCTGATGCCGCCCGCCTACCGCGCGGTCGACGACTGCGAGCTCTCGGCCTGCCAGACCGAGTGCCTGCTGGAATGCCCCGACGCCGCTCAGGTGCGCGTGCTGGTCCGCTTCCTGCAGTTGCGGCACCGGATCGTCCAGGCTCTCGCGCCAGGCACCGGCGAGCTGCACGACGTGGCCACGTTGTCGGTCGCCGGGGTCGAGTACACGACCTGGGATGAGGCCGCCGAACGGGAGCAGTGGGCCGCGGTGCCGGTGACGGAGCTGCTCAGCCAGGACCGGAATGTGGAGTTCCACGTCGGGGCCGGCGAAGCCAGCGACGATCTGGTCGACTCGGCCGGCCAGCAAGCCGCCGGCTGGTGCACCGGTGGACCGGGATCAGCGGCGTGATCAGGATGAGCGTGCAGCGGCTCGCGGGCCCGTACGGAGCGCTGCGGCTGCAAGTCCGGGTGGAGAACGGCACCATCCCGGAAACCTCCATGCGGAGCAGGGACGACGGCCTCCAGCACGCCATGATCGGCACGCACGCGCTGATCTGGGTGCCCGGCGGGAAATTCCTGTCCATGACCGAGCCGCCCGAGTGGGCGGCGGCCGAGGTCGCCGAGTGCGTGAACGTCGGCACCTGGCCGGTCCTCGCCGGGCCGCCGGACTGCCGTGATCTGCTGTTGTCGTCACCGGTGATTCTCTACGACCACCCCGAGATCGCCGCGGAGAGCGCTGGCGAGCTGTTCGATGCCACCGAGATCGATGAGATCCTGACCCTGCGCACGCTGGCGCTGACCGATGCGGAGAAACAGCAAGCGCGTGCCACCGACCCCCGGGCGGCGCAGCTCATGGACCGGCTGGACGACATGCCGCCGGAAATGCTGGAACGGATGCACGGCGCGATCCGGTACCTGAAATCCGGGCCTGCCGGCGCGGGCCCCCAGCCAGAGCCAGAGCCAGTGCCGGGGCCGGCCCAGCCGTTCGCGTCTGCGCCGGGCCAGGCGAGTGTTCCCGGGCCCGGTCACCCGGCCGCCGCGGCTCCCGAGGCCGGGCCCGGTGCCCCGACCGCCGCCGGTCAGCAGCCCGGCAGACCGGCGGTGCCGTGGTGGGATCCGGGCTCCGACACTTCGGTGTCGCCGGAAACGGACCACGTCGTGATCGCCGGCGTCCGGGTCGCGCGCGGCAGCCGGGTGCGGATGCGTCCGGGCTCGCGGCGCGCGGACGCCCAGGACCTCTTCCTCATCGGCCGGGAGGCGACTGTGGCAGCGGTGCTGCACGACGTCGACGGCCAGGTTCACGTGGCGGTGAGCCCGGACGACGACCCGGCCGCCGAGCTGCAGCGCAGTCAGGGCAGGTTCCTCTATTTCGCTCCGGATGAGATCGAACCGATCGGCGGCCCTGCCGAGCCCGCCGGGCCAGCCGAAGACCAGGAATAACCGCAGGCCGGGACGGGCCCGGCGAAACCGGTCAGAGGAGGAAACGGCATGATCATGAGGCTGATCAAGGCGGCGCTGCTCGCAGTGGTCCTGGCGGCGATCGTCCAGTCGCTGCCTGATGTGCGGCGCTACCTCGAACTACGGGAGATGTGAGGCGGGCTCAGGCCCGCGCTCACATGCGAACGTGACGAGGTGAGGCAGGGACTATGGAAACGATCTTGGGTTTTGTGGTCGGCTACCTGGCTGGCTCCCGGGACGGCCGGGAGGGGCTGGAACGGCTTCGCGAATCATGGCGCGGGATCAGGAACTCGCCCGAGGCGAGAAAGCTGGCCAGCGACGCGATGGGCATCGCCGAACTGGCCGTGCGGCGGGCCGCGGGCAACGGCCTGAGCAGTACGGTCAGCGGCGTGTCCGAGCTGCTGGCCCGCAGGCTGGCGGGCAGCCAGCAGGACAGCCGGGCGGCCTGACGTTCAGCTGGCCTACGTTGAGCCGGCCTGAGGTTCAGCTTCAGCTGGCCGAGGTTCAGCGGGCCTGACGTTCAGCTGGCCTACGTTGAGCCTGGGGTTCAGCTTCAGCTGGCCCGAGGTTCAGCGGGCCTGACGTTCAGCCGGCCCGAGGTTCAGTCGCGCTGAGGTTCAGCCGGGCTGCGGTGGTGGCCGGTGCTAAGACGGAGCCGGGCCGCCTCTTCGGCGCGGGCTGGTGCCAGGAACGAGCCGGGTCACCGCTTCGGCGTGGCCAGCTCGGGCACCTGGCCAGCGGCCAGGCCTGCCTGCCCGTTCCTCCGGCGCTTGATCTCGCCCAAGATGACCGCGACCCCGAGCGCGCCGGCCGGCGGCAGCGTGACCAGGGCGGGGAGCTGGTAGCGCCAGGAGAACTCGAACAGATCGGAGGCGAGCAGGACGGCCGCGGCGGTGGTGAAGAACAGCAGGCAGGCCAGCGCGAGCTGACGGTCGGCCGTGCCGGTGCCGCGGCGGGCTACGCCCAGCGAGCCGATCAGGCCGGCCAGCACGGCGAAGAGGTAAACCGGGCCAGGCGTATAGCCGCCGCCGAGCTGGTAATGACGCAAGAAGAAGGCGAGCGCGGGGACCACGGTGGCCGTGCCGCCCAGCGACGGATTGAGGGCCTGGTAGCTGTACACGTTTCCGGACAGGGTGTTCTTCAGGCCCACCACGATCACGTGCGCCGGGTTGAGGCTGACCGCCTGGTTGTAGGTGGGGTAGTCGCCCTGGAACTGCCAGCGCCAGATCGGCGTGTCACCGGGGCTGGTGACCCGCTTCACCGCGAACAACTTGGCCGAGTCGGCGGCCCACGACGAGAGCACGCTCAGCGGCTGCTGGGTCTCGACCGCCCGGTTGAACTTGGCGACCAGATGCGACCTGCTCTGCCCGCCGGGCGCCACGAACAAGTTGAGCGGGGAACTGGCGTTGTGGTCGAGGCCGTCAGGTCCCAGTGCCTTCTGCCGGGACGTGGGGCACAGGCCCTGTTCCGAACTGGGCAGTTTCAGTGTGCCGCAGTCGGCAGCCTCGGCCATCCGGCCGTAGACCCCGGAGGAGGCCCCCGATCGCGACAGCCTGAAATACCCGGTCGCGGCGTAGGCCACGCTGCAGTACACCAGGATAGGCAGCGCGAAGGCCGCGCACAGCGCCGCGCCGCTGACCACTGCCCGCCGCCAGCCGCCAGCCACGATCACCAGGTAGATCAGTGCAGGCAGCACGAGGATCTCGCCCACCTGCCTGATCGTTACTGACGCACCCAGCGCCAGGCCTGCCGCCACCGTGACCCAGATGGCCGGCCTGGGCCGCCAGAGCAACAGTGCGAGGCCGGCCACGATGAGCGCCTCGAACCAGACATCGGGCATGATGGTCTGCTCGATCTGCAGCTGGTAGGCATCGAGCAGCACCGGCGCGACGGCCAGGGCCGCGAGCCAGCGCGCTGCGCCGCGGCGCAACAGCACCGCATACAAGGCCACTGCCATCGCGAGCCCGAGCAGATGCTGCACGGCGGCGACCGTCTCCAGGTTGCCGAACAGCAGGATGGCCTTGAGCGGGACCTTGTAGCCCACCGGGTCGGTGCCCGGCCAGGCGTTGTAGAGGTATTTGACCGAGTCGATGTACAGCAGGGCCGGGCGGTAGGCGATCTGGGCGAGCAGCCGCAGCACAAGTCCGGCCAGCAGCAGAAGGGAGACGAGCCAGTGACGCCGCAGGGCCGGTATCAGGCTGCGGCGCAGCATCGCGCCGCGCGGGCGGTTAGCTGTGGCTCCGGGTCCGTCGGCCGCGGCGCGCTCGGCACCTGAGCCGGCGGTACCTGAGCCTGCGGTACCTGAGCCTGCGGTACCTGAGCCTGCGGTACCTGAGCCCGCGGTACCTGAGCCCGCGGTACCTGAGCCCGCGGCGGCCCCGGGGCCGTTGGCTGCGGCGCCCGGTGCTCCGGGACTGGCAGCTCGCGGGCCCGTCGCGGCCTGCCAGGGGCCTGTCTTTGGCATTCGCATGAAGGTCATCCCGATGGTGGGTGGCTGGCGTCCGGCCGACCGCGAGTACTTGATGGACAGCACCCCTGGGTGCGCGCCCTGGTCGGTCTCGTCATCAAGCGACCCACTAGTAGGCCCGGAGCTGCCCTGGTGAGCCTACCGGAGCGCGAGCGTGAACGGCGCGCGAGCCGGTCGGTCGCCCCGGTCTGGCCCGTCCCGTCCTGCATGTCGGCTGGCGCGCCGTCGGCAGCCGGGCACACCGCCAGGCACGCCCAGGTGCGGGCACCTGCGGCCGGATGGGCCGCGTGCCCTTCCGTCCCCGGCTCTTCGGCCCGATGGCTGTTCCGTCCCTGGGCTCTTCCGTCCCTGGCTCGGCGCGGTGCACGGCCAGGCTACGTAGGCTGTGCCTGTGCTCACCGAACTTCCTTCCAGGACGGCCCTGGTCCGGCGCGCCCGCCGGATCAACCGCGAGCTCGCGCTCATGTACCCGGACGCGCATTGCGAGCTCAATTTCACCTCCCCCCTCGAGCTTCTGGTCGCGACGATCTTGTCTGCGCAAACCACGGACAAACGGGTGAACCTGGTCACGCCGGTGCTGTTCGCGCGGTATCGCTCGGCGGCCGACTACGCGGCCGCCGACCGCGCCGAGCTGGAGAAGATCATCCAGTCGACCGGCTTCTTCCGGGCCAAGACCACCAGCCTCATCGGCCTCGGTCAGGCGCTCTGCGAGCGGTTCGGCGGCGAGGTGCCGCCCCGGCTGCGAGATCTCGTCACGCTGCCCGGCGTGGGCAGGAAAACGGCCAACGTGGTGCTGGGCAATGCGTTCGGGATTCCAGGCATCACCGTCGACACCCATTTCGGGCGGCTCGCCCGGCGGTTTGGATGGACCACCCAGCTGGATCCGGACAAGATCGAGGAGGAAGTGGGCTCGCTCATCCCCCGCTCGGAGTGGACAATTCTGTCCCTTCGGCTGATCTGGCACGGCCGGCGGGTGTGCCACTCGCGCAAGCCCGCCTGCGGAGCATGCGGTCTGGCCCGGCTCTGTCCCTCGTTCGGCGAGGGCCCGACCGACGAGGCGACCGCCAGGAAACTGGTCAAGGCCGGGCCCGTTCTCATGAGCCCGGCCGCCGAGGAGCCGCGCGACGGCGGGGCAGACGACGGGGCAGATGTCCCAGGCTGGCTGACCGGCCTGGCCAGGTCCGCGGCAGCGATGCCCGTGCCGGCTCCGCTGCGGGCCCCGGTCGGCGGGGGCCGCAAGTCCGCGGTCCTGATCCTGTTCGGCGATGGTCCCGACGGCCCTGACCTGCTACTCGTGCAGCGGAGCCCGTGGCTGCGACGGCACGCAGGCCAGCCGGCTTTCCCCGGCGGGGCGGTCGATGAGTCGGACTCCGGCCCGGTAGCAGCCGCACTGCGGGAGGCGGCCGAGGAGGCGCAGGTCAATCCGGCCGGCGTGCAGGTGCTGGCGGTGCTTCCGGAGTTGTTCATCTCGCGGAGCGGGTTCTCGGTCACGCCCGTGCTGGCCTGGTGGCGGCAGCCCGGGCCGGTCGGCCCGGGCGATCCGATGGAAGTCACGGCGGTGGCCAGGGTCCGGGTCGCCGAGCTGGCGGATCCAGCCAACCGCATCACCATCCGTTACCCGTCAGGCATCGCGGGCCCCGCCTTCCGCGCCAGCGGGATGCTGGTGTGGGGGTTTACCGGCTTGCTCGTCGACCGGCTGCTCGCGCTGGGCGGCTGGGAGCTGCCCTGGGACTCCGCCCGGGTGGAGGACCTGCCGCCCGAGGCACTCGCCGTGCCGGAGCTGTGACAGGCCGGGGCCGGTCCCTGTCGCTGCGTACCCGTCAGCCGCCCGGCCGTATACGGTTGGCACGTGCCGGGTGACTTGCTGGACTTGATCCTGATCGTGATGGTGATCGCCTTCGCCGTGGCCGGCTACCGGCAGGGGTTCATCATCGGGATACTCAGTTTCGCCGGCTTTTTGGTCGGTGGCGCGCTGGGCGCGGAGTTCGGTCCCCGGATAGCAACGTCACTGGTCAGCGGCCTGGCCCAGCAGGCCGTGGTGGCCATCGTGGTTGTCTTCCTCGCCGCCGTGGTGGGCCAGCTGATCGCGTCAGGAATAGGCGTGGCGATGCGGTCCAGGCTGACCTGGCGGCCGGCCACCGTGCTCGACTCGGTGGGCGGCGCGGCGGTCAGCGTGATCTCGGTGCTGCTCATCGCCTGGCTGATCGGCTCCGCGGTCGCGTACGCGCCCTTCCCGATGATTTCCCGTCAGGTCAACGACTCGGCCGTGCTGCATGGCGTGGACCGGCTCATGCCCCCGGCGGCGATCGTGATGTTCTCCGACTTCCGCAGGCTGCTGGCTAGCGGGCCCTACCCGCAGGTCTTCGGCGCGCTGGGCGCCGAGGGCGCGCTGACGGTCTCGCCGCCGAACAACAGGGTGCTGTCGTCACGGGCGCTGGTCCGGGCCAGGGACAGCGTCGTGAAGGTCGAGGGAGTGGCGCCGAGCTGCTCCCGCCGGATCGAGGGCTCAGGCTTTGTCTATGCCCCCGACCACGTGCTCACCAACGCGCACGTCGTGGCGGGCGAGACGCAGGGGCCGGCCGTCTTCACTCCCGGCGGCCAGCAGTTCCCGGCCAAGGTGGTGCTTTATGACCCCGACCGGGATATCGCGGTGCTCTACGTGCCGGGGCTGGGCGCCCGTTCGCTGCTCGCCGCCCACCAGGCGCAGACCGGCGATAACGCGATAGTCGCCGGGTACCCGCTCGACCAGCCCTTTACGGCGGTGGCGGCCAGGATCGGTAACGTCGAGCAGGCCAGGAGCCCGGATATCTACCATTCCACCCAGGTCACCCGGCAGATCTACGCGATCAGGGCGCTCATCAGGCCGGGTAATTCAGGCGGCCCGCTGCTGGCCCCCGACGGCCGGGTCTATGGCATGGTGTTCGCGGCCGCGGTCTCGGTGCCCGACACGGGTTACGCGCTCACCTGGTCCGAGGTCGCGCCGGACGCCAGCGCCGGGGCCAGCTACACCTCGCCGGTGTCCACCGGGCTGTGCGACTGACCGGGCTGTGCGACTGACCGGGCTATGCGACTGACCGGGCTATGCGACTGACCGGGCTGTGCAACCCCGACCTTTATCAACTCAGCGCGCACCTGTCTGGCCATTTCATGAGCGCGACGGTGGGTGGTGATAATGGGCGGCATGGGAACTTCCGCCGACGCCGATGACGTGCCGACCGGGGCGCGGTCCCACGCCGTACCTTCCTGAGCCGACCGGTCCGTACCCGGTCGGCACCGCTTCCGTGTGGCTGACAGACACCTCCCGTCCCGATCCGTGGGTCGCGGGGGTGAGCGCACGGGAGCTGATGGTTTCCCTGTGGTATCCGGCGGTGCCGTCGGACGGGCGGCGAGCCCGGTACATGACGCCAGCAGAGTCCGAGCTCCAACTCACCAGCAGGGGCATCACCGGCCTCCCGCCGGACACGCTGAGCAGGGTTGAGACCAACGCGGTCAGTGACGCCAGGCCGGCCGGGCGGCAGCGCAGCCGCCCCCTCGTCGTGCTCTCGCCCGGCTTCACCAACTCCCGCAGCACGCTCACCGCCCTGGCCGAGGACCTGGCCAGCCACGGCTACGTGGTGGCCGGGATTGACCACACGTACGAGAGTCACGCCACGGCCTTTCCGGACGGGCGGGTCACCACCTGCCTCGCTCGTCAGGCACCCCGGCGGGACAGGAAGGAGGAGGTATCGGCAGGCCGGGCAGCGGATGTCTGCTTCGTGCTCGACGAGCTGACCGGTGCGCACCCGGCCTGGCCGGGCGCCGGGCTGATCGACCCGTCCCGGCTGGCGATGGCCGGCCATTCCGCCGGCGGCGCCGCCGCCATCGCTGCCATGCTGGCCGACTCGCGCATCCGCGCGGGCATCGACATGGACGGCTCCACTGCCGCCCCGATCCCGGACGAGGGCCTGGCCCGGCCATTTCTGTTCCTGGGCAAGCAATCCAACTACACCCCGGGCAGCGGAGACGCCGTCACCACCCTGCGGGACTGGAAGCTCCTTAGAGGCGCCGTGATCACCTGGGAGCGGGACTGGGAACTCCTGACCGGCTGGAAGCGGTGGCTCGTGGTGGCCGGCGCGGTGCACGCTTCCTTCACCGACCTGGCGCTGCTGGCCGATCAGACCGGCATCGACACCGGCGCCGGCCTGTCCGGAGCCCGGTCCCTGGACATCACCCGCGCCTACGTCCGGGCCTTCTTCGACCAGCACCTGCGCGGCAGGCCGCAAGCCCTGCTGGACCAGCCGTCACCACGCTACCCCGAGGTCACGTTCTGCTCCCCGTAAGCTCACCTGCGCGCGATGGCGGCCCGCTGAGGGAACGGCAGACCGGTGCGAAGCTGCCAGGACCCGCGGGTCAAGACCGCCAGAGGCGACGAAAAGAGAGCGCCGGTCACCGGGCGCCGGGATCGCGGTCAGCCGGCGTCCCCGCGCAGCGACAGCCTGAGGTCGGCCGGCTCGATGGCGGCCAGTCCATCACGTCCGATGCGGGTGGCCAGTCGGCCGGCGGCTTCGGCCAGGCCCGCCGGGTCGATGCCGTGACTGGCTGAGCCGGCGTATCCGCCCACTGCCTGGCTGCCCCTGCTCAGCAGGGCCACCGCGCCACGGGCGTTACCGCGCTGCGCATGCGTGAGGCCGACGGCGAGCTGGGCCAGCCCGCGCCACAGCTCGCGCTCGCCCGGTGCCGCGGTCCGCCAGGCGGCTTCAAGCACTTCGTGGGCCTGGAACGGCCGGCCGTCATCGATCAGCTGCTGGGCGAGCGCGAGAGCTTCGGCAGCGGGCCTGACCACGTCCTCGGGGAGGGCAGGTTCACCCGCCGCCTCGCGGTTCAGTGGCCGGCCAAGCGCGTCGCGGGGCCGGGCGTTGCGCGGCCGGCCTGCCGCGTCCCGGTCCCTGCTCGGGCCAGGCGGCAGCGTCATCGCTCCGGTTCGGGGTCGGCCAGCCACGCTCGCAGCTCGGCGTCGAAACGATCGGGCACCTCCTCATGCGGGAAGTGCCCGGCCCCGTCGATCAGCCGCCACCGGTAGGGCGCCTCGACGTACTGGCCCGAGCCGCGCGCGGCGGCGGGCAGCACGCAGCTGTCCAGCGCGCCGTGCAGGTGCAGGGTCGGTGCCTGGATGGCGGTCCGCATGCTACGGGCGTACCGCAGCCCGTCCGGCCGGAACTTGGACCGGATGTACCAGCGGTGATACTCAAGAGCCGAGTGCGCAACCGACGGCAGGCCCATCGCGGACCGGTAGGTCTGCTCGGTCTGCCAGTCCGGCCAGCCCGGCCTCGACCAGGTGTTCAGCATCCGCCCGACGCGCAGCGCGCCGTCCCGCAGCAACTGCCGTTCCGGCAGCACCGGGAGCTGGAAGGCGAGTGCGTAGCCGCTGCGCCGGCCCTGGCCGAGCGGGTCGGACAGCACTGCCGAGCGCAGCCGGAGCGGATGCGGGACGGAGACGACCGCGAGCCGCCTGACCACCTTGGGGAAATAGGCTGCCGTGGTCCACGCGATGAGGCCACCCCAGTCATGGCCGACCACGACGGCGTTGGCCTCGCCCAGCGAGCGGACCAGGCCGGCCGCGTCCGATGCGGCGGTCACCAGGTCGTAGCCTCGCGGAGGCTTGTCGCTGCCGCCGTATCCGCGCAGGTCAACCGCGACCGCGCGGTATCCCGCGGCACTCAGCGAGGTCAGCTGCTGCCGCCACGTCCACCAGAACTCGGGAAAGCCATGCAGCAGCAGGACCAGCGGCCCATCGCCGCTCTCGGCGACGTGAAATCGGGTCCCGTTGGCGCTGACTGTCCGATGTGCCCAGGGACCTTCGATAAATACCGACGCGCCGCCATTCGCGGGCATATCCTCACCCGGCTCCTGATGCTGGCTGCGCGGTGGCCCCGGCGACCACCTCATCGCGCTTGAGCAGCGCAAGGTCATCCTGGACGGTCCGCCTGGTCCGCTTCATGCCGCTGAGCTTGCGCACCTTGATGTACCCGATCAGAACGGCCAGGGCAGCCAGCAGGACGCAGCTGCCGGCCACGATCAGGAACGCGGCCCACGGCCAGATACCCAGGGCGACCAGGCCATAGGCGAACGCGAAGCACAGCAGGACGAGCACCAGGCAGCCCACGAAGGCGGCCACTGCGAGCAGTGCGCCGGCGATGCCGACCCGGCGCACGTCGGCCTTGAGCTCCAGCTTGGCCAGGTCGAGTTCGCACTTGACCAGCTGAGCTACGTCCTTGACGGCATACGACACCAGCTCGCCGACCGACGCTTCGCGGGCGCCATCCGCTCCGGGCTTGACTGCGGGTCCGGCCATCTGAGCTCTCCCCTCTCGGGCTGTCACGTCAAGTCTCGCCCATTGCCTGCCGCGGCCCTTGCACCGCCGTCCATTCTGGCGCGCCGGGTGTCCGGGCGCGGCTGCGGGGCCGGTTAGCGGTGAGCGAGCCCGCAACTCCAGGCCCGGAAGGAAAGCGCGGCCCGGTAGGGGATTGCCGCGCCTGGGCGGCCGCTCGGTGCCGGTTAGCTGAGGGTAATGGCGGGAGCAACCCCGCAACGCGAGCGGCGCCCCGCTCGGGGGGCGCCGCCGCCTGCCACGTCAACCCGGGTTACCAAGCGTGCACCTTCTCTGCCGGATAGGTGCCCAGCTGGAGCGCCGCGTCGCCGCGCCGCCACCGTCCGCTGGACTGGCCTACCTCGGCACGCCTCCCGCGGCTGGTCGCGCGTGGGTACCCGGTTGCCGTGCCCGGACGATCGAGTCCGTGACACCTTTGTACGACGGATCCGCCGACTTGGAAAGCCCTTGGCGTAATCAATTCGTGATCTCGATCGATCGCCGTGGTCACATGCCCTGAACAGGTGGGATCCTGCTACCAGCCGGAGCCGGAGCCGGAGCCGGAGCCGGAGCCGGAGCCGGAGCCGGAGCCGGAGCCGGAGCCGGAGCCGGAGTGACGGGGCGCGGCAGCGCGGTCAGCCGGGTGCCGAAGGTCAGAACTGGCCAGCGGCGCTCGCGCGCAATTCTGCGCAGCGCCCGGTCAGGGTTGACGGCGTGCGGGTGACCCACGGCTTCGAGCAGCGGCAGGTCGGTCACCGAGTCGCTGTAGGCGTAGCAGTCGGCGAGCCGGTAACCGCGCTGGCTGGCCAGCTCCCTGACCCTGATGGCCTTGGCCTCGCCGTAAGCCCAGAACTCCATCTCGCCGGTGTAGCAGCCATCGGCCACCGCCATCCGGGTGGCGATGACCTCCGACGCGCCGAGCAGCGCGCCGATCGGCCCCACCACTTCCTGGCCCGAGGTGCTGACGATGATGACGTCCTGCCCGCTGGCGCGGTGGCTGCTGATCAGGCGGTGGGCTTCCGCGTACACGTGCGGAAGAATTATCTGGTCCAGGTGCCGCGCCACGATGTCGCTGACCCGGTCGGCAGGCCACCCCCGGCACAGCGCGCTCACCTCGGCCCTGAGCCGCTCCATCTTCTGCTGGTCAGCCCCGCCGAGACGGAAGATGAGCTGCCCGAACGCGCTGCGGACGGCCTGGCTCCTGGTGATCAGGCCATGCCGGTAGAACGAGGCACCGAACGCCAGGGTGCTCGATCGGGAGATGATTGTCTTGTCGAGATCGAAGAAAGCGGCAATGGCCTGGTTTCCTTCCTCGACGGAAGTGCCCACGATCCGGCAGCATAGGGGAAGAGGACCGCTAAGAAGGTTGCCTCTTGATGACGAGCCGAATGACTGGCTGGTAACTTTGGCTCGCTGCACGTAGGCTTTCATGGGTGACGGGACCGGCTCTACCCCCCCGGGGCCGGACCGTTCGGCGACCCCCGCTCTCCCCCCCGGCGGGGGTCGCCTCATGTCCGGACACAAATGGCAAGTGCGTGACGCCTTTGTCTGGGCGCGTGCCAGGGCGCGTCCGGAGCGGGGCTCAGCCCGGCTGAGATCCGCTCCGGACGCCGCCGAGCAGGCATTGCAGGAGCAGCACCGCGCCCGTCTTGGACAGCGGCTGGTTGCCGTTCCCGCATTTGGGCGACTGAATGCAGGACGGGCATCCGGCCGCGCACTCGCAGCAGGCGATCGCGTCCGCGGTCGCCTGCAGCCAGTCCCTGGCCGCGCGGAACCCGCGCTCGGCGAAGCCAGCACCGCCGTCATGCCCGTCGTAGACGAAGACGGTTAGCCGCCCGGTAGCCGGGTGCAGATCAGCTGAAACGCCGCCGACGTCCCAGCGGTCGCACGCGGCGACCAGCGGCAGCAGCCCGATCGAGGCATGTTCGGCGGCGTGCGCCGCACCCCCCAGGTCAACCCCGAGGCCAGCCAGCCTGTCTCGCTGGCGGGGCGAGATCGTCCACCAGACGGCCCTGGTGCGCAGCGTCCGCGGCGGCAGGTCGAGCGGTACCTCGCCGATCGGCTGACCGGTCTGTTCGCGGCGCCGGACGAACGAGACCACCTGCCGCGTCACCTGGACGTCGCCGAAATGCACGTGCGCCTCGCCCCAGCGTGACACAAGTGCGGTGTCGCCCACCTCGATCCTGGTCAGCTCGCGGGCCGAGGTCGTATAGCCGGGATCGCACGCCTCGACCAGAGCCACCCGGTCATCGAGGTCCAGCGCGGCGACCAGGTACATCTCGCCCTGGTGCGGGTAGACGGCGCCGGAGTGCGCGAGCACGTGGGCGGACGGCTCATCCACCGTGCCGACCAGCCTTCCCGTGGTGGCCTCCACGATCCGCACCGGCGCGCCGCCGGTGCCGCGCAGCCCGGTTTGCGGCGCCCGGCCGCGGTGCGTCCAGTACCACCGGTCCCCGCGCCGCCGCAGCATTCCGTTCCGGTGCAGGCCGTCAGCGACCCCGGGAGCGGTCGGCCCGAACATCTCGACGTCCCCCTCGGTCAGCGGCAATTCCGCGGCTGCGGCACGCAAGTGCGGGGCCAGCACATAAGGATTGTCCGGATCGAGGACGGTCGCCTCCACCGGCTGATGCAGCAGCGCCTCCGGGTGATGCACCAGGTAGGTGTCCAGCGGGTCATCGCGCGCGATGAGAACGGCCACGGCGGCGCGGCCGTTCCGCCCGGCGCGCCCGGCCTGCTGCCAGAGCGCGGCCCTGGTCCCTGGCCAGCCGGCGATCAGTACCGCGTCGAGGCCGCCGATGTTCACCCCGAGCTCCAGTGCGGTGGTCGTGGCGAGCCCGGTGATGCGGCCCGCCGCGACGGCCGCCTCCAGCGCGCGCCGGTCCTCGGCGAGATACCCGGACCGGTACGCGGCGACGTTGGCCGTCAGGTCCGCTGCGCCGGCCTCGGCGAGCGCCCGCCTGGCGGTCAGCGCCACCGCCTCAGCGCCGCGCCTGGACCGCACGAAGGCCAGCGCGGGGACGTTCCCGGCCACGAGCTCGGCGAGCAGCCCGGCCGCCTCGGCCGTGGCGGTCCGCCGCACCGGCGCGCCTGCCTCGCCGCGCAGCGCCGTGAGCGGCGGCTCCCACAGCCCGAAGGTCAGCGGGCCACGCGGCGCCGAATCCGCGGTGATCGCCTCGGCGTGCAGTCCGGTGAGCAGCCGCGCGCACTGCTGCGGCTCGCTGATGGTCGCGGAGGCCAGGATGAACACCGGCTCCCCCGGGCTCCCGGGGCCGCCGGCGCGGTGGTGCGCAGCGATCCGCCTGAGCCTGCGCAGCACCTGCGCCACGTGGGATCCGAAGACGCCGCGGTACCCGTGGCATTCATCGATGATCACGTAACGGAGCCGCCGGTAGAACCCGTCCCACCGGGCGTGTCGCGGCAGCAGCGTGTGATGCAGCAGGTCCGGGGTGGTCAGCAGGTAGCTGGCGTGCGCCCGGGCCCAGGACCGCTGCTGGGCCGGGGTGTCGCCGTCGAGCACGGCCGCGCGGACGCCAGGGATGCCCAGCGCCTGCACGGCCCGCAGCTGATCCGCCGCCAGGGCCCTGGTCGGGGCCAGGTACAGGGCGGTGCCGCCGTCCATGACCCCGGTCAGCGCGGGCAGCAGGTAACCGAGGGACTTGCCCGAAGCGGTCCCGGTCGAGATGATCACGCTGTGCCCGCCGTGCGCGAGCTGGGCGGCGGCGGCCTGATGAGCCCACGGCCCCGGCACGCCGGCGAGTTCCAGCGCCCCGGTCAGCTGGCGCGGGACCCAGGAGGGCCACGCCACCCGGCGCGGCCCTGGCCGGCAGCTGCTCCAGGTGGATGAGCCGTCCCGACCTCGCGCCCCGCTCCAGGATCTGGACGGCGCCCGGAGCCGCTTGCGCAGGGCGCGCCCGCGGCACCGCGCCGGGGGCAGCCTGATATGGCCCGATGGCGACGGCCGGGGCGCTGAGCTGGCCGGATCGCCCGGGAGGGGTCACTGGCTCGTCGGGGACGAGCGGCGCCGTCACAGGCATCGGGTTTCAGTGTGTCATCACGACGCAAGGTGCCTCGAACCCTGATCTGGTATAGACATGACCTCAGAGCGTGATTGAATGCGCGGCGGGAGTACGCCCGACCCCGGGTTGCCGGATAGGCTCGCCCGCACGCTCAGACGACGGCCGTATGGCGCTGGAGGAATTTGTGGATCTGAAGTTGGATCACCACACCAAAGATGGAATCGAGATCGTCGACGTGGAAGGCGAGATCGACGTCTACACCGCGCCGCGCTTGCGTGAACTCCTGATCGAGCTGGTCAACAGCAGTCACTTCCAGCTCGTGGTGAACATGGAGAAGGTCGAGTTCCTCGACTCTACGGGGCTGGGAGTCCTGGTCGGGGGGCTCAAGCGGGTCCGGGCCCACGACGGCTCACTTGACCTGGTCTGCACGCAAGAGCGGATTCTCAAGATCTTCAGGATCACTGGCCTGACGAAGGTGTTCGGCATCCACGACAGCGTGGACGAAGCCATCGCCGCCAGGAAGTCCGAGAAGTAGCCGCCGGCCTGATGCCCCGAGATGGCCACGGTTGAAGTCAGCTTCACCCCCCTGCCTGCGCACGTCCGCACCGCCCGGCTGGTCGCCACGGCCGTGGCCAGGCGCAGCGGCGTGTCGGAGGGATTGCTGGACGAGGTCAGGCTGGCGGTCGGCGAGGCCTGCTCGCGCGCCGTCGAGGCGCACCGGCGGCACTGCCCGGCTGAGCCGGTCCGGATCGCGCTGACCAACGGCTCGGGGCGTTTCGAGGTGGAGGTCATTGACTCCGGAGCCGCCCAGGGCACCCCGGGCGGTTCGGCGGGGCGGCCGCAGGGCTTCGGTCTCGCCGTTATCGCCGGGCTCGCCGATGATGTGCAGATCAGCGAGTCCGCCGACGGCACGAGCATCCGGATGAGCTGGCCGGCCGAGGGCCTGCCCGCCTGACGGACGGGTAGCGACGGTGAGTTACCGGCTATCACGACAGGTCGCCGTGCCATGACTAGGGGACCCGCATTACCATGCAGTGACCCGGATGCGTAGACTCCCCGCACCGCCGCGGTGGTTTGATTGCGTCTGCGTGCAGCGACATAAGCACTGGGCAGCAGCGGCGAGGAAAGCTCGTTGCCCTGTCAAGGAGGACAGATGTCTAGGCTCAACCTCGCCCTGGCGGGTGGCGGCCCCACGGTAACCGGTACCAACCTGACCTGGGTTGTCATCGTGGCCGTGGTCGCCGTGGCCGCCCTCGTCGTAGCCTTCCTGCTGGTGCGGACGGTGCTGGCGGCCAGCCAGGGCACCGCGAAGATGCAGGAGATCGCGACGGCGGTCCAGGAGGGCGCGGCGGCCTACCTGAGGCGCCAGTTCAAGACCATCAGCGTCTTCGTAGTGCTGATCTTCTTCGTGCTCCTGCTGCTGCCCGCGCCCGACGCCTCCGTCCGCTGGGGGCGCAGCATCTTCTTCCTGGTCGGCGCGTTCTTCTCGGCGATGACCGGGTTCCTGGGCATGTCCCTGGCGGTGCGGGGCAACGTGCGCGTCGCGGCCGCGGCCCGCGAGTCAGGCGAGCGGTCCGCGATGCGGATCGCGTTCCGCACCGGCGGCGTGGCCGGGATGCTGACCGTCGGGCTCGGCCTGCTCGGCGCCGCGGTGGTGGTCATCATCTACCGGGCGAACGCCTCGCTCGTGCTGGAGGGCTTCGGCTTCGGCGCGGCGCTGCTGGCGATGTTCATGCGCGTCGGCGGCGGGATCTTCACCAAGGCCGCTGACGTCGGCGCCGACCTGGTCGGCAAGGTCGAGAAGGGCATCCCCGAGGATGACCCGCGCAACGCCGCCACGATCGCCGACAACGTGGGCGACAACGTCGGCGACTGCGCCGGCATGGCCGCCGACCTGTTCGAGTCATACTCGGTCATGCTGGTCGCCGCGCTGATCCTGGGGGTCCGGGCGTTCGGCTCCCAGGGCCTGGTCTTCCCGCTGATGGTCCCGATGTGCGGGGTCATCACCGCGGTGATCGGCATCTTCGTCGTCGCCCCGCGCAAGAACGACCGCAGCGGCATGACCGCCATCAACCGCGGCTTCTTCATCTCCGCGGTCATCTCCCTGCTGCTGGTGATCGGCGCCGCCTTCCTCTACCTCCCGGCCAAGTTCAGCCAGCTGAAGGGGGTCACCGGGATCGGTTCTGCGGCGATCTTGACGCACAGCGGGAGCCCGCGGCTGCTGGCGATCGGCGCGGTCCTGATCGGATTGGTGCTGGCCAGCGCGATCCAGCTGCTCACCGGCTACTTCACCGAGACCACCAGGAAGCCGGTCCGCGAGATCGGCGAGAGCTCGCTGACCGGCCCGGCGACCGTCATCCTGGCCGGGATCGCGGTCGGCCTGGAGTCGGCGGTCTATTCGGCGCTGCTCATCGGCGGCGCCGTCTACCTGGCCTTCCTGCTCGGCACCGGCAACGCGACCATCGCGCTGTTCGCGGTCGCGCTGGCCGGCACCGGACTGCTGACCACGGTCGGCGTCATCGTCTCGATGGACACCTTCGGCCCGGTGTCGGACAACGCCCAGGGCATCGCCGAGATGTCCGGCGAGTTCGAGGGCGAGCCTGCCGCGGTGCTCACCCACCTGGACGCCGTGGGCAACACCACCAAGGCGATCACCAAGGGCATCGCGATCGCCACCGCGGTGCTGGCCGCCACCGCGCTGTTCGGCGCGTTCCGCACCACCGTCGAGACCGCGCTCGGCCGGGCCGCGGGCAGCTTCAGCCTGTCGGTTGACCACCCCAACGTGCTGGTCGGCGTCATGATCGGCGCCGCGGTGGTGTTCTACTTCTCCGGGCTCTTGATCATGGCCGTGGGCCGGGCGGCCGGCCAGGTGGTGTTCGAGGTCCGCAAGCAGTTCCGGGATCATCCCGGGATCATGGACTACACCGAGAAGCCGGAATACGGGCGCGTGGTGGACATCTGCACCAAGGACTCGCTGCGCGAGCTCGCCACGCCCGGGCTGATGGCGGTGCTGACCCCGATCGCGGTGGGATTCGCGTTCGGATACGCGCCGCTCGGCTCGTACCTGGCCGGGGCGATCGCGGCGGGCGCGCTGATGGCCGTGTTCCTGGCCAACTCAGGCGGCGCCTGGGACAACGCGAAGAAGCTGGTTGAGGACGGTCACTACGGCGGCAAGGGCTCGGAGGCGCACGCCGCGACGGTGATCGGCGACACGGTGGGCGACCCGTTCAAGGACACCGCGGGCCCGGCGATCAACCCGCTGATCAAGGTCATGAACCTGGTCTCGCTGCTGATCGCGCAGAGCGTGGTGGAATACGCCCACAATGCGGGCCTGCGCACCGGCGTCGCGCTCGGCGCGATCGCGATCGTGGTGGCCGCGATCGTCATCTCCAAGCGCCGGTCGACGAGCATCGCGTCGGGCGGCCCGGAAGTGCCTGCCGCCCCGGTCGATACCGAGGGCACCGGGAAGACGGCGGCGGCCGCCTGAGCCGGCGGCCCAGTTCTGCCGAGCCGGATCACCGCGCCCCGGGATCCGGCTCGGCGTGGCGGCCAGCGCGGCAGCTAAGGACCCGCACGCTCCGCGTGCCTGCGGGCCGTTCGAGTCGATGTGGCGCACGATGGTTTCCATGCGTGCGGGACCCCGGCTCATTGTGATGCGTCACGCGCAGGCAGGCGAGCTGCCTGGCGGCCCCGACGCCGAGCGGGCGCTGCGGGCCCGCGGCAGGCGCGACGCGGCGGCGGCAGGCAGCTGGCTGCGCGCTCACGATTTCGTTCCGGACGCCGTGATTTGCTCCACCGCGCGGCGCGCCCGCCAGACCTGGCTGCACGTCAGTGCCGATCTGGGCACCGACGCCGAGGTCAGCAACGATCCGCGGCTGTACGACGCCAACGCCGAACAGCTCCTGGACATCATCAGGCAGACCCGGCCTGGCGTGGGCACGCTGATGTACGTCGGCCACAACCCGGCCGCCCAGCAGCTGGCCGCGACCTTGACCGGCCAGCGGCGGGAATTCCCGGCGGCGGCGATCGCGGTGATCGACTTGCCGGGGGACTGGGCGGCTGCCGCGGCAGGCTCGGGCACGCTGGCCGCCGCCTGGGCCCCGCCGCGCGGCCCGGACGGCTAGCGCGGGTCTGCTCGATGCGGGCCCAGGTGATGCCGCGGGCCGGACGGCGGCCGCGAGCCGCGGGCCGCGGGGCGGACAGCCAGGCCCGCGCGTGGCGCTGAGCCCGGGCCGGGCACGCGAGGCTGGCAGACTGTCCTGCGCGCAGCAACCGCGACACCCTGAGCCGGCATCGGAGTGCATGGTGAAGGCAGTCCGCTTCAGCCAGTTCGGGGACCCGGAGGTCCTCGAGATCGTGGATCTCGCCGATCCGCATCCGGGTCCCGGCGAGGTCCGGATTGCGGTGCGCGCGGCCGGCGTCAACCCGAGCGACTGGAAGAAGCGCAAGGGCCTGCTGGAGAGGGAGCTCCCGCAGACCATCGGCTACGAGGCGGCGGGCATCGTCGACGAGGTCGGTGCGGGTGTTGCGGACGTGACCATCGGCGATCGCGTGTTCGGCTTCTGCGCCGACGGGGCGGCCCAGGCCGAACTGGCGGTGCTGTCCTACTATGCGCCGATCCCGCCGTCGCTTGACTTCCCCGGCGCGGCCGCGCTGCCGGCCGCCATCGAGACGGCCACCCGCGCGCTCGACGAGCTGGGTGCCGGGAGCGGCAGCACGCTGCTCGTCAACGGCGCCTCCGGAAGCGTCGGCAGCGCCGCGGTTCAGCTCGCCGTGGCGCGCGGTGCGCGCGTGATCGGCACCGCCAGTCCCGCCAACCACGATTACCTGCGCTCGCTGGGCGCCGAGCCCGTCGGCTACGGCGAGGGCCTCGCCGGGCGGGTTCGCGCCCTTGCGCCGGACGGCGTTGAGCTAGCGCTCGACGTGGCCGGGAGCGGCGTCCTGCCCGAGCTCATCGAACTCGCTGGCAGCCCGGAGCACGTGGTGACGATCGCCGACTTCGATGGCGCGCAGGAGCACGGGGTGCGGTTCAGCAGGGGTGACGCTGGCCGCGCGTTGCACGCGCTCGCCGAGATCGGCGAGCTGATCGAGTCCGGCCGCTTCTCGCTCCCGGTCACCCAGACCTTCCCGCTCGCCGAGGTCGCGGCGGCGCACCGCGTCAGCGAGGACGGTCACGTGCGCGGGAAGCTCGTGCTGGTGGTCGGCTAGCCGCTGCCAGCCCGCGCACCGTTGGCGACGGCTCAGGGACCGGGCTCAGCCCGGTTACCGCGCCGGTTGCCCGGCGCCGGTACCGCGGCCGTTGGCCGTGGCTAGCGCGGCGTCCTCCGCGTCAGCCGCTTCCACCTCGTCGCGCGAGATCCCGAGCAGGTACAAGATGGCGTCGAGGTGCGGCACGCTCAGCGACGCGTCCGCGGCGTCCCGCACGGCCTGCTTGGCGTTGAACGCGATGCCCAGGCCGGCCGCCTCGATCATGTCGAGATCGTTGGCGCCGTCGCCGACCGCGACCGTCTGGCTCAGCGGCACGCCGGCCTGCGCGGCGAACTCCCGCAGCGCCTGCGCTTTTCCTGGCCGGTCGATGACGCGGCCGGACAGGCGGCCGGTCAGCCGGCCGTCGGTGATCTCGAGCGTGTTGGCGGCCGCGTAGTCGAGGCCTAGTTCCGCCGCGAGCCCGTCGGTGAACTGGGTAAAACCGCCGCTGACGATGCCGCACCTGTAGCCGAGCCGCCGCAGCGTCCGGATCAGGGTGCGCGCACCGGGGGCGAGCCTGAGTTCCGTGCGGACCTGGTCCAGCGCGGCGCAGTCGAGCCCGGCGAGCATCGCGACGCGTTCTCGCAGTGAAGTGGCGAAGTCCAGCTCGCCGCGCATCGCCGCCGCGGTCAGCTCGGCAGCCTGGGGCCCGCACCCGGCCCGGTCCGCGAGCAGGTCGATCGCCTCGCCCCTGACCAGCGTCGAGTCGACGTCCATCACGACCAGGCGCATCGCGCGCCGGTGCAGGCCACCGCGCTGCACGGCGATGTCCACCTGCTGCTCGACCGACTCGCGGGCCAGCGCGGCGCGCAGCATGCCGGGATCGGCGCCGGACACGCCGAACTCGATACAGGTCACCGGGCGATTGGCCAGCCTGCCAATCCGGTCGATGTTCGCTCCGTTCGCCGCGATCCGGCCGGCGATGGCCGCGATGGCGCCCGGCGCGAGCTGGCTCCCCAGCACGGTCACGTGCAGGCTGCCGTGCCGACGGGGCGGCTCGCCCGAGCCGGTGGTGATCTCCGCGTCCAGGTCCAGGTCGGCGGCGACGGTCGTCACCTCGCGGTGGATCGCGGTCAGGTCTGGTGCGCTGTCGCAGGCCAGCAGCACGCCCAGGACCAGGCGACCGCGGATCACGACCTGCTCGACATCGATGACGCTGAGCTGGTGAGCGGCGAGAATGGAGAACAGCCTGGAGGTGACACCCGGCCGGTCCCGTCCGGTCAGGGTCACCAGCAGCGTCATCTGAGGACCAGGCATAGCGCAGCCAACGCTACCCGGACCCGCGGGGCCCGCGGACCGCCGACCCGCCGGCCGCCGTCAGGGCAGCAGCAGGTGCAGGTCGCCGAACTCGTGCCAGAGATAGCCGCGCTCGATGGCCGCCGCGTAGCAGGCGCTGAGCAGCTCGGGCCCGGCGAACGCGGCGAGCATCCGCAGATGCGACGAGCGCGGCTCGTGCAGGCCGGTGAGCAGCCCGTCGACGGCTCGCAGCGGCTGCCCGGGCGTGACGACGTGCGCTGTCCACCCGGCCGAGGGGGTCACCAGCTCCGGGCCAGGCACCAGGGCGGCAGTCTCCAGCGCCCGGACCACCGTGGTGCCCGCGGCGATCACCCGGCCGCCGTGCCGCCTGGTCAGGTTCACCAGCCGCGCGGTGACCGGCGGGACGTCGTAAGGCTCCGGGTATGGGTCCTCGTGGCCTTCCAGCGATGAGACGCCAGTGTGCAGGGTCAGGGGCGCGATCACGATGCCCCCGGTGACCAGGCGGGTCACGATCTCCGGCGTAAACGGCCTGCTGGCGCTCGGCATCTCCGCGCTGCCCGGCCGCGTGCCGAACACCGTCTGGTACGACTCGATCGGCCACGCCCGGTCGACGTAGGAGTACCTGATCGGGCGGCCCTGGCGAAGCAGGTAAGGAACGACTGCGGTGGACAGCCTGGCCCGCCAGAGCCGCTCGGTGAACTTCGCGGCCAGCGTCAGGATGGCGCCGCCGGGCAGGTCGAGCTGCTGGCCGGCGGTCCCGCCGCGAAACGGCCCGGTGGCCGTCCCAGCTGCCGCCCGCAGCTCGACCAGCCAGTCGCCGTCCGGCAGCGGCGTGGAGAAATGCACCGCGAGGCCGTCGGCCAGCCAGACCGCGGCGGGCAGCGTGGCCGAGGTATTGACGACGATCAGGTCGCCGGGCAGCAGCAGGCCCGGCAGCTCCCCGAACGCGTGATGGCTGATCTCGCCGGTGGCCCGCCTGCTGACCAGCATCGCAACGAGGTCCCGCGCCGCATCTCGCGCCTCTGGCGGCTCGTGCGCTTCCCGGTCGGCGGTCAGCTCAAAGTCAATGGTCATGCGGCCGCTCCCGACGGCATCAGGTCGGTGGCACGGTACCGGCCACTGGGCATCCGTTCGGCTATCAGCCGCAGGAACGCCGGGACGACGGCCGCAGGCAGCTGGCGGTCCGAGATGTCCTGGCCGGGAAAGGCCTGCTGGTGCATGCGGGTCCGCAGGTCACCCGGGTCGACCCAGCAGACCCGGACCGTGGTCTCCTCAGCGGCCAGCACGTTGCAGGCCTGCTCGAGTGCCGCCTTGGCCGCCCCGTACCCGCCCCAGCCCGCGTAGGCCTCAACCGCCGCGTCCGAGGTGATCGACACGACCATGCCGCCGCGGCGGCGCAGGCCGGGCAGCACGAGCTGAGTGAGCGCGACCGGGGCCAGCACGTTGACCTCGAAGGCGGCGCGCAGCTCGTCGATCGGGTAGTCGGCGATCGGCGGCAGCGGGCTGGCGCCCAGTGTCCCGGCATTGTTGATCAGCAGGTCAGGACCGCCGAGCCGGTCAGCGGCCAGCCGGAGGGCGGCCCGGTGCTCCGGGTCGGCGATGTCGCCGGGCACGGCGGTCACCCGCGTGCCGGCGGGCAGGCCGGCGGCCGCCGCCCGCAGCGCCGCGCCGTCTCGGGCGTCGAGCACCAGCGTGTAACCGGCTGCGGCGAGTCCGTGTGCGAGGGCCAGGCCGAGGCCGCGTGAGGCACCGGTGATGATGGCGTTCTTCGAATCGGTCATGGTGGCCACACTAGGAACGCCGGGTCCGCGGCGCATCGGGCGCTGGCCCGGGCAGGCGTACTTCGATGGTCCTAGGACTGGCGGCCGATCCGCCCGGCGCGCGGCGCGGGTAGCGTCGCAGCGTGGGCGACAAGCAGGCCCGGCCGCCGGGCCGGACGCCAGGCCGACCGGGGGCCGGGCGCCGGGCGGTGCGGCCACGGCACGAGGTGCCGCAACAGGACGCCGTGCAGCAACAGGACGAGGTGCCGCAACAGGACGCGGTGCTGCAACAGGACGCCGTGCCGCGACGGAACGCCGTGCAGCAACAGGACGAGGTGCCGCAACAGGACGCCGTGCTGCAACAAAACGCGGTGCTGCAGCAGGTCAGCCAAGTGGTTCTGGCCGTCGCGCGGCAGCTGTCCACCCGCGACGTGCTGCAGGTGATCGTGAAGTCGGCGCGGTCGCTCGCCCGGGCGAAATACGCCGCGATCGGCGTGCCCGACGACCACGGATCGTTCGCTGAGTTCGTGGTGGACGGGATACCTGAGCGCCAGCGCAAGGCCATCGGGCCGCTGCCGCGCCAGCACGGCCTGCTCGGGGTGCTGCTCCGCGAGGGACAGCCGCTGCGGCTGGACGACATCCGCGCCGATCCCAGGTTCGAAGGCTGGCCGTCTGCCCATCCTGAGCTCGCCGACGTGCTCGGCATGCCGATCAGGGACGGTTCCCAGGTGCTCGGCGTGATCTTCGCCGCCAGCAAGCGCGATCCCGGCGGCTTCACCGAACGTGATGAGCAGCTGCTCGGGCTGTTCGCCGCGCATGCCGCGATCGCCCTGACCAATGCCCGGCTGTATGAGCGCGGCCGGGAGCTGTCGGTGCTCGAGGAGCGCGCGCGGCTGGCCAGGGAACTGCACGACGCGGTCTCGCAGAAGCTGTTCAGCGTGCGGGCCAAGGCGCATGCCGCGGCCGTGCTGGTGTCGAGGGACCCGGCCCGCGCCGTGGCCGAGATGGAGAGCGTCGCGGCGCTGAGCGGGCAGGCGCACGCCGAGCTCCGCGCGGTCATCGACGGCCTGGCACCGCCGGACCTGTCGGCCGGCGGCCTGGCCGGATCGCTGCGCAGCTACGCGGTGCTGGCGGGCCGGACCTACGGGGTGCGGGTCTGCTTCGAGGCCAGGGACCTCCCGGCGCTCGGGGCGCAGCAGGAGACGGCGCTGTACCGGGTGGCCCAGGAGGCGCTGCACAACGCGCTGCGGCACTCCGGGGCCGGCCAGGTCTGCGTGTCGCTGTCGGCCCGGCCGCGGCGCGTGGTCTTGCAGGTCACCGACGGCGGCCGCGGCTTCGCGCCGGACGCGGCGCCGACCGGTCTGGGCCTGGCTTCGATGCGGGAGCGCGCGGCCGGGGCGGGCGGAACACTGACGGTCCGTTCGGAGCCTGGCGGCGGAACGCAGGTCCGACTGGAGGTCCCGGTGGCCGCAGCGCGGACGGCGGAGCGCTCGTGACCGGGACCGGAGCCTGGGCCGGCGCCGGGGACGGGGCCTGGGGCGGAGCCGTGGCCGGGCGGATCAGCGTGCTGATCGCCGACGATCACCCGGTGGTCCGGCAGGGCCTGCAGGTGCTGCTGAGCGTGCAGGACGACATCGACGTGGTCGGTGAGGCCCCGGACGGCCCGCAGGCGCTGGCGCTGGTCGCGGAGCTGAACCCGGATGTGCTGCTGCTCGATCTCAAGCTGCCCGGCCTGGACGGCGTCGCGGTGCTGCGGGAGCTGCGAGACCGCGGTATGCGAACCCGGGCGCTGGTGCTGACCAGCGCCGCTGAGGGAACCCTGGTGACCAGGGCGGTGCAGGCCGGTGCGGCCGGCTTCCTGTACAAGGACGTGGACCCCGATGCCCTGGTCCGGGCGGTCCGGTCGGTCAACGACGGGCACACCTTGCTCGCGCCTGAGGCGGCAGGCGCGGTCCTGCGATCGAGCGCCGCGGACGCCGCCGCGAGCGCCGCGGCGCTCGGCATCGGCGCGCTCACCAGGCGCGAGCGGGAGGTGCTGGCCCAGCTGGCCGAAGGCCGGTCGAACCGGGAAATCGCCAGATACCTGCGGGTCTCGGAGAAGACCGTGAAGACTCATGTCAGCTCGGTCCTGGCCAAGCTCGGCGTGGCCGACCGCACTCAGGCCGCGTTGCTCGCGGTCCGGCAGGCCGATCAGTAGCGTGGCCGCCGATGCCGTAGGTTCGACCTGATGATGGCGCTTGCTGGGAGGGTCCGCATGTCGGATGAGGTGCTACGGCTACGCGGTGTCGGGGTCAGGCACGAACGGTCGATGCTGCTCAGGGACGTGGACTGGACCGTGCACGGCGACGAGAGCTGGGTGCTCATCGGCCCGAACGGAGCGGGCAAGACAACGCTGCTCCAGCTGGCCGGCGCGCAGCTGGTCCCGACCGAGGGGACCGTCGAGATCCTCGGCGAGGGCGTGGACGAGGACGTGGCCGACGACGACCTCACCGACCTGCGGACCAGGATCGGGCTGGCCAGCGCGGCGGTCGCCGACCTGGTGCCGGCCGCCGAGAAGGTCATCGACCTGGTCCTGACCGCCTCCTACGGAATCCTCGGCCGTAACAACGAGGACTATGACTCGTTCGACGTGACCCGCGCGGTGGAATTGCTCGACGCGCTCGGCTGCGCCCACCTGATCAGGCGGAATTTCGCGACCCTGTCCGAGGGCGAGCGCAAGCGGGTCCAGATCGCCCGTGCGCTCATGCCCGATCCCGAGCTGCTGCTGCTCGATGAGCCGGCCGCCGGGCTGGACCTCGGCGGCCGGGAGGACCTGCTCAGGCGGATCTCGGCGCTGGCCCGCGACCCCCGGGCGCCGACGATCATTCTCGTGACTCACCATGTGGAGGAGGTGCCCGAGGACTTCACCCACGCGATGCTGCTGCGCAAGGGCGCCGTCCTGGCGGCCGGCCCGTTGCATGAGGTGTTCACCGAGCGCAATCTGTCCAGGTGCTTCGGCGTGCCGCTGCTGGTCGAGCGGCGCGCCGCCCGGTGGACCGCCCGCGCCGGCGATCTGCCCTGATGTCTTGTGTCCCCCGCTGAAGCGCTCGCCATCCTGGGCGCGGGCATCGCTGCGGGTGCCATCAACGCGGTGGTCGGCTCCGGATCCCTGATCACGTTCCCCACCCTGCTCGCGTTCGGCTTCCCCCCGGTGGTCGCCAACGTCTCGAACAACGTGGGACTGGTCCCCGGCAACTTCAGCGGCGCGTACGGCTACCGGCGGGAGCTGGCCGGGCAGCGCGGCCGGTTGATCCGGCTCGGCATCGCGGCGGTGATCGGCGGCCTGACCGGCGCCGTCCTGCTGCTGTCGCTGCCGGCGAGCGCCTTCACCCTGATCGTTCCTGCGCTGATCCTGATCGCCTGCGTGCTGGTGCTGATCCAGCCGCGGATGGCCGCCCGGCTGGCGGCGCGCCGGGCCCGGACGGCCGGGGGAGCAGGTAACGGCGGAGCAACTAACGGCGGAGCAAGTAACGGCGGAGCAAGTAACGGCGGAGCAAGTAACGGCGGAGCAAGTAACGGCGGAGCAAGTAACGGCGGAGCCGGTGACGGCGGAGCCGATAACGGCGGCGGCGACGATCGCGCCGGCCATGCCGATCATATTGGCCCGGTGCTGACCGGCGGCATGCTGCTGTCCGGCGCCTACGGCGGATACTTCGGGGCGGCGCAGGGTGTGCTGGTCATCGGGCTGCTGGGCAGCTTCCTGGACGAGAGCCTGCAGCGGGTCAACGCCGCCAAGAACGTCCTCGTCGCGCTGGTCAACTCCACCGCCGCCATCGTGTTCATCCTGTTCGCGCACGTCTCCTGGCTGGCCGTGCTGCTGATCGCGGCCGGGTCGACGATCGGCGGGCTGCTGGGCGCGAAGTTCGGGCGGCGGCTGCCGCCCACGGTGCTGCGGCTGCTGGTCGTGGTCATCGGGATCATCGCCGCGGTCAAGCTGATCTTCTTCTGACCGGCCCGCGTCGCTGGCCACCACGGCGGGTAGGACAGACCCTGGAGGCCGGCGATGAAGGGTGACAAGGTCGAGATCGTCATTGACGCGGGCGGCGTGACCAAGACCTACGAGGTCGCCGCCACCCGCGCCGGACGCCGTGTCGAGGTGGTGAACCGGCGCGGGCTGGTCGAGGTCAGCGAGCTCACCCGGGGCGGGGCGGCGGTCCGGACCGCGCGCTTCATGGCCAGCCGGGTGGTGGCCCTGGTCGAGCACCCGGCGCCCCGGCGGCCTGGCCAGGAGCGCCGGCCGATCGGGCCGGGTTCCGCCCGGCTAGTCAGCCCGCCCAGTCAGCCCGCCCAGTCAGGAGCAGCCGGGGCGAGCAGGCCCGCTCGGACAGCCTGGGCCACCAGGTCCCTGGCATACCGCCCGAGCGATTCGGACCCCTCCTCGATCAGCCTGACCTTCGCGAGGACCAGGTCGGCCGTTATCCCATGCTCCCGCCAGGTCCCGCCGCCGGCCTCGAGGTTGGCCAGCATCGGCTGCAGCCGGTCCAGGCCGCGCGCGAACCTCGCCTCGCGGGTCCGCCGCTCCTCGAACTCATCCCACAGCGCGCGCAGGCTGGCCGCCTGATCTGGCGGGAGCAGCGCGAAGATCCGGTCGGCGGCGGCGCGCTCGGCTTCCTCCTGGCGGGCCTGCTGGGCGTCGTCGGCGTACAGGAACAGGTCACCGGCGTCGATCTCGACCAGATCGTGCACGAGCACCATGGCGATCACCCGGCCGATATCGGTGCCGCTGGGGGCGTGTTCGGCCAGGACCACGGCCATCATGGCCAGGTGCCACGAATGCTCGGCGGAGTTCTCCCGCCGCCCGGGGACGGCCAGCATGGTCTGCCGCAGGACACTCTTGAGCTTGCCGATCTCGGCGACAAACCGCATCTGCTGATCCAGGCGTTCCATGCCACCTATTTGATCAGTACTTCGTTTCTCGGTGCTGCGCTGATCGGTGCAGCGGGGCGTGCTGGGCACCGGCATATCGTCTCAGCCCCACCCCGGCTGTCACCCACCACAGCGAGCGTGCGATTCTGTTCCTCGGGGACCCAAAGATGATACGGGGGATACCGGCTCATCTGGCTCGCCCTGGCCGGACATGTGCCAGCCAGGGCGAGCGCTCCCCGCCACAGCAGGCCAGCGGCGCGATCAGGGCGCGATGGCCTGGCGATGCGGCCCGGGTTTACCCGGCGGCAAACTACTGGGCCGGAGACTACTGGGCCGTGAATTACCCGGCCCGTGAATTACCCGGCCCGGGCTGATGGTCGATCAGCCTGGCCATGGTGGCGGGCCGCCAGTTGCCGAAGCCGCCCTCGGAATCCATCAGCAGCGTCCAGTTCCATCCGTACCTGACCGGATGGGTGGCCAGCCCGGTGAGGCTCGCGCCGAAGACGAGCGCCGTGACCACCGCCGTGACCGCCGCGATGGACCCGAAGAGCGCGCCCCGGAGGGTGGCCTGGCCGGCGTCCTGAGCCCCGTTCGAGAGCCAGCCGGGTCCCGACCACCACGGTGACCGGCAGGCCGGGCCGGATCGAACTGGCGGACCGGACCGACCGGAGCCAGCGGTGATACCGCTACCGCGCCCGCCACCGCCAGGACCACCGCGGTCAGGACCACCACGACGCCGTCCAGGCCGACAGCCATGGCCGCCTGGGGCGGGTCGCGCCCACCCGCAAGCACGACGGGCATCTCGGCTGCGGACCGGCTCAGCATCTGGGCCAGGGCCTGGCCCACGAGGATGAGCATGGCCAGAGCGGCCAGGGCTCCGAATATCGCCAGCGCGATGGCTTGCGGCGCGATGGCCTGCCGGACCTCACGATGAATGGTGTCCAGCCGGCGGATCTGGAACTGGACGCCCAGGCGGTTACCTAGCGCCGCGAGCTGACGCTCCGCGGCCGGAATCCCGGCCTCACCGGTGCGCAGCCGCAGGCCGACCCAGCCGAAGGAGAACTCAGCCGCCTGCCGATACCGGGCGGTGGCCGCCGGGGGCAGCACCGCGAGGGCGGCCTCGTCGAACCGGTCGGTCAGCACCGGCGGGGTGTCCACGATCGCGGTGACCAGGAAGGTCGAGCGCTGACCTAGCGAGGCAACGCCGGTGCGCAGGTTGAACTTGTAGAACTGATAGGTCACGTGGCCGCCGACCCGCACGCCGAACACCCGGGGCGAGCCGGTCGCCCGCCACCAGTAGGCCGCCACGCTCATCGCGGCGCTACTCCGCTCTGAGCGCGGCGGCGGGGGTAATCCGGGCCGCCACCGCGGCGGGCCAGGCGGCGAGCAGGTTACCGGCCGCCAGCAGGCCTAGCAAGCCGAGCACCAGCGCGGAGACCGGGACGACCGTCGCCGGAACCACGCCAATGGAGCTGGCGAAGGCCGTCCACGTCCAACGGCCGGCCGCCACGCCGAGCGGCACCCCGATCAGCGCCGCGATGATCAGGACCACGCTGGTCTGCCAGGCCACGACGGACCTGACCTGGCCGCGGGTCATGCCGAGCGTCTTGAGCAGGGCCAGCTCCCGGCGCCGCCGCCGGACCGAGGTCAGCACGGTAAGGGCCAGGGACAGCATCGCGGCCGCGGCCACGCCCAGCGCCAGGGTCAGCGGCTGACCACTCATCTGCGAGGCATTCACGATCTCGGCCGCCAGCGCCCGGTCCAGCCGCAGCTCGTAGGTGCCCCCCGGGGTCCCGTCCGGGTTGGCTGCGGTAATCGCGGCGACCAGCCGGGCGCGCTGCGCCGCGCTGGTGCCCGGTATCAAGTCGATCGCGACCGCCGACGGGAGGGCCTGCGACGCCTGGCTCGCCGACGTGGGCGAGCCGGTGGGCGCACCCTCGGCGGTCAGCAGCGCCCGTTCGGACAGCATGGCGCCGCGGCCCAGCGATACGTGGTCGGTGCGGTCGACACCGAATGAGGGCAGTGTCACTGTCCCGACCACCGTGAGGATGCGCCGGGCTGACCCGGTACTGACGCTGACCGTGTCCCCGATCTTCTTGCCCAGCTCGCGCAGCGTGACCGTGCCCAGCTCGATCTGGTTGTTGCCGGTGATCGGCCGGCCGCTGGTGGTGGGCGGCTCGACGGAACCGCGCTCGCGCTGCACCCCGAGCACCGGGATCACCAGGCCATCGACGGTCAGCTGCCCGAACCCGAAGCTGGACCACCCGGCCACCAGCGGCTGGGCGCCGACCAGCCGGTTCAGCACGCCAGGCGTGAAGTTACCGTAGCCGCCTTCGGCCTGGATCAGGACGTCCCAGTTCCAGCCGTACCTGGCCGGATGGCGGACCAGGCCGGTCAGGCTGATACCGAACACCACCGCGACGATCACGGCGGTCACGGCAGCGACGGACCCGAGCAGCGCCGTCCTGGCCGGTGCCGCCGGCCCGCCGGACCCGGGCTCCAGCGCGTTCCTGCTGCCCACGACGGCCGATGCGGGCAGGCCTGCCGACGCCACGGCCCGCGCGATCACCGATGCCCTGCGCTGGGCGGGGCTGGCTGACTTCCTGACCGTCCGCCAGGCCAGCACGGCCAGCAGCCCGAGCAGTAGGGCAGCCAGCAGGACCGAGCCCGCGCCGAGCACCAGGCCGTCCGCTCGCACCCCGCGGGCCGGGTCGAACTGGCGCACCGCGCCCACCGGGGCCAGCGGTGAGACCGCTACCGCGCCCGCCACCGCGAGCACCATGCCGCCGAGGATGGCCATGGCGCCGGGCAGGCTGACCGCCAGCGCGGACTGGGCGCGGGTGCCGCCCAGCGCTCGCACCACGGCGAGGTCAGGCGCGGATCTGCCGAGCAGCTGAGCCAGGCCCTGACCGACGAAGACGAGCAGGGCCAGCGTCGCGATCCCGCCGAGCACGAGGAGCGCGACGGCCTGCGGCCTGATCGCCTCTTGCACGTTGCGCTCGGTGACGTCCGTGCGGCTGATCTGGAACGTCAGGCCCGGCAGTTTCTGATGGGTGGTCAGGTACACCTGCCGCTGCACGCTGGCCGCGAGCGCCGCCAGGTGCTGCTGGAGGGCCGGTATTCCGGCTGTCCCGCTGTCCAGCCGAACCCCGACCCACGCGAACTCATATGAGCTCAGCAGCCGTCTGGTGGCGCCGGGCGGCAGCAACCCGACGTTCGACTGATCCGCACGGTCGACCAGGACCGGCGGGACGTCCACGATCGCGGTGACCTTGAAGCTGTGCAGCGCCGGGCGCGCCCCGGGCGGCCCGAAGGTGTTGCTGAAGGCGTACGTCACCGTCCCGCCCACCCCGACGCCGAACAAGCTGGCAATGCCCGGGGTGAGCGCGATCTGGTCGGTGGCGTTGACCGCGGGCGGCCTGCCCGCGAGTACCGTCATCCGGTCCTGGCGGAAGTACGCGCCGGTATAGCTGCCGATCAGGCCGTTGGTCAGGTGCGAGTCGTCGATGCGGCCATGGACGACCGGATTGCCCTCCAGGCCCAGGTACCCGGCGCTCGCGGCGACACCTGGCAGTTTCGAGATCAGCGTCATCGGCCGCGTCAGCGGCATGCCAGGTATCGCACCAGGCACGTTGACGAAAGCGTCGCTCACCTTGGCCGAGGCGAGGTAGCGGCCGTAGGCGGACAAGGTGCGGCGCGCGCCCGCTACCGCGCCCAGGGCCACCGCGCCGAGCAGGCCGCCGACGAGCAGCACCGTCAGCACCGGTCGCCACGACCGGCCGCGGACGGCGCTCCACCAGTAGAAGGCTGCCCTCATGGCGACGGCCGGCGCCGTGACCCGGATGGCCGCTTCGCCCTCATGGCGTCCGCCCTTCTGACGGCATCGTCCTCATGACGGCATTGTGCTCCCGGCGGCGGCCAGCTGGCAGGAAGGGCCGCATCACCTGCCCGGGGAGGCCAGTACCACCGTGCCGGTGCCTGGCTGCCTGCCTAGCCTGTCCGGCCGCGCTGCGGCGCGCTACGATCACCGCTCGATGGCAACTATCCGGGTAGCGCTGGCCGAGGACAATGTCCTGCTCCGGGAGGGCATCTCCAGGCTGGTCGCGGCCAACGACGACTTCGAGCTGGTGGGCGCCGCGGCGGACCTGCCGCAACTGCTCGCCCTGGTCGCTGACCAGGACCCGGATGTGGTCGTCACCGACATCAGGATGCCGCCGACCGGCACGGACGAAGGCATCCAGGCCGCGGCCTGGATCCGGGAGCATCACCCGCGGGCCGGCGTGGTGGTGCTGAGCCAGTTCACCGCCCCCGGCTACGCGGTCGCGTTGCTCGAGCACGGCTCGTCCGGCCGAGCCTACCTGCTCAAGGAACGCGTCGGCAGTGTCGATGAGCTGGCCCGGGCGATCCGGACGGTCGCCCAGGGCGGGTCGGTGATCGATCCGCTGGTCGTCGATGAGCTGGTCCGGGCTCGGTCACAGCAACGGCAGTCCGGGCTGTCAGCGCTGACGCCGCGGGAGTCGCAGATCCTGGCCGAGATGGCCCAGGGCAAGAGCAACTCGGCGATCGCCGCCGCCTTGTTCGTCACTGAGCGGGCCGTCGAGAAGCACACCAACTCGATCTTCGCCAAGCTGGGCCTGTCCGAGGAGAAGGACGTGAACCGCCGGGTCAAGGCGGTTCTCGTGTACCTCAGCCAGCACGAGGGAAGCTGAGTTCCTGGCCATGTGCGGGGACGGGGAGGATGACCACACCCCGGCCCGGGAGGCAGCACCATCGGCGGCGGCGGCGCCGCGTGTGAGGCTGGGACCGTGAGCATCCCGCACTCCGTGCTCGTCGTCGACGACCAGGCGCCATTCCGGCTGGCCGCCAAGGCCGTGCTGCGCCGCCTGGCTGGCTTCGAGCTGGCCGGCGAGGCCGCCAGCGGGCCCGAGGCGATTGAGCTGGCCGAGCGGCTGCGCCCGGACCTGGTGCTGATGGATATCAACATGCCCGAGATGAGCGGGATCGAGGCCACCCGCAGGATCGTGTCCGCACATCCAGGCATCGTGGTCATCCTCTGCTCGACCTACGACGCCGCGGACCTGCCCCCGGGAGCGGCAGCCAGCGGCGCGAGCGCGTACCTGAACAAGGAGCGCCTGGGCGCCGACCTGATCCGCCAGCTGTGGGACGAGCGGAATTCGGGTGCCTTCGTGTCTCGCTAACCGGCCTCAGAGCCCAACCGGCCTCAGAGCCCAACCGGCCTCAGAGCCCAACCGGCCTCAGAGCAGCGGGATCGAGCCCAGGATCCGGGCGCCGTGACCTGGCTCCGATTCCCACCGCACGGTGCCGCCGATCGCGCCCAGCCGGTCCGCCATGTTGGTGAACCCGTGGCCGCCGGTGGCCCGCGCGGCGTCGAACCCGGGCCCGTCATCGCTGACGGAGAACAGCAGCCCGCCGGACGCCTCCCAGACCCGCACCGCCACCCGCGACTGCGGTGCGTGCTTGGCGGCGTTCTGCAGCGCCTCCAGGCAGCAGAAGTAGACCGCCGCCTCCATATCGGGTGAGTACCGCCCGATGCCGTCGGCGGTCACGGTGACGGCCAGCGGGCTGCGGTTGGCTGCTGCCCGGAGCGCCTCAGCCAGCCCGCTGTCGGCGAGCAGCGGCGGGTAGATGCCGTGTGCCAGCTCGCGCAGCTCCTGGATCGTGCCCTTGACGTCCTCGGCCAGCTGATCCAGCAGCTCGGCCGCTGCCGACGGGTCGTCGGCGATGATGTCCCTGGCCAGGCGCAGGTTCACCGCCATCGCGACCAGGTGCTGCTGGGCGCCGTCGTGCAGGTTGCGCTCCACCCGGCGGCGTTCCGCATCGCCGCTGGCGACCACCCGGGCCCGGGACCTGCGCAGCTCGTCGGCCTGCTTCCGCAACTCGTCCAGGGTCGTCTGCAGCTCGGTATCGAGCCTGGCGTTGTGGACCGCGAGGCCGACTTGCCGGGCCAGCTCGGTGAGCACCCGGTCGTCCTCTTCGGAGAACGTGTCTGCCGCCGCCGGCCGCTCCACCACGATGAGCCCGAGCAGCTCGCCGGCGTGGCTGACCGGCGCCACCCGGACCTGGCCCGGCCCGCGTCCGGCCAGCACCGTGGGAAGCCAGACCGACGTCCAGGCGTTGCCGGACACGCCGGCCCGGGCCACCACCGGGCGCTCGCGCGCCGTGACCAGGATGGATCGCGGGCCGGTGTCGGGCACCGCGGCCACCCGCTCCAGCACGTCGCCCGCTCCGGTGTAGACCTCGGCGCTGGTCAGGCCCATCGTCTTCCGGAGCGACTCAGCCAGCTGCAGCAGCAGCTCGTCCATGGGGATGGCCCTGGTCAGGCGGCTGCCGAAGGTCCGGAGCGTCTCGTCAGGCGCCTCCCGAGCCCCGTAGACGAACCGGGTGGCCGCGGCGACCAGCCGCTCCCTGGCCGGCAGGTACCCGATCGCGGCCACCGCCGCCGCCAGCATCGAAAGCCCGAGCACCGCGCGATCGGAGGAGTCGCTCGGCGCGGTCCCGATGCCGAGCACGATCACCAGGTAGATGGCCGCGACCACGGTGGTGAAGCCTGCGATCGAGAGCACCTGGACCAGCAGGCGGCCGCCGTAGCTGCCCAGCCCGCGCAGCTCCCCGGCCATCATGCCGAGCGGCAGGAAGACCGCGCACCCCGCCGCGACGGCCACGGCGTCAGCCGGCCATCCGACCAGCACGTGCAGCACCACGACCACCAGGGCGGTATCGGCGGCCGTCACCGCGCCGACGCTCATCCACTGCATCCGCTGCCGGTCCCTGGCTGCCGCGCGCAGATAGCGAAGCCACACCGCCGGCAGGGCGCACGCCGCGGCCAGCGGCCAGGCCAATGCGACGGCCCAGGCCGGGACCGGCCGGGCGGCGATCACCAGCGCGATACCCGTGCCCGCCGCGACGGCATAGGCCAGGGCGGCGCCCGCCCGCCGCGCCGTAGCCGCCAGCCGGCCATCGGGAAGAGCGAGGAGCAGATGAACGGAGATCGCGATGAGGACCGGCACTGCGAGGGTGGTCACGTCGCGGGCGGCCTGATGCCCGCCGCCCGCCTGGTCACCGATCCGGGCGGCGGTCAGTGCGACCGACGCCACCAGCGAGCCCGACGCCACCTGCCATTGCGGCACCCGTTCGGGCGCCCGGGCGAGCACGACGCCGGACAGCGCGCCGACCAGGACCAGGCCGAATGCCACAGCCTGCAGCGCGGAGAGCGGGCCCGGCGCGCGCAGCCCGACCACGGCGATCACGAGCGCGACCAGGGGTATCAGGGCTCCGGCCAGGAGCCGCCGCGCTGTGCCCCCGCCCGCTGGCGGCACAGCGGTGGCCTGGTCACCGGCGGCTGCGTGCGTCATCACTTTCATCGTCACTCCGCTCTGAGCACGGTCGCCGCGGGGGTGCGGGCGGCCGACCGGCCGGGCAGTGCGGCAACCAGGTTGGCAAGCACCAGCGCGGCCAGCGCGGCCAGGGCGATCGAGCCGGCCGGTATCACCGGATCGGGGACGGCCGACAGCTCGTGCGCGAAGGCCAGCCACAGCAATCGCCCGAACGCGATGCCCGCGGGTACCCCAATCAGCAGGCCGACGAGGGCGATCACCGAGGACTGCCAGGCCACCGCCCCCGCTAGCTGCCTGCGGGTGAAGCCCAGCGTCTTGAGCAGCGCGAAATCCCGCCGCCGCCGCCGCACCGAAGCCACCAGGGTCAGGCCGAGGCCGGCCACCGCCCCGGCCGCCAGGCCGCCGGCCAGGACGGCGGGCATCGCGCCCATGGACTTGTAGTTCACGATCTCGGCCGGCCGCTGGGCCGGCAGGAGGTCTATGGTGTCCGCGATCGACTCGTCTTTGCTGGCGGCCAGCGTTCGCGGCGAGTTCAGCATCGCCGCGAGCTGCGCGTGTACGGCCTGCATGGATCGCAGGCCGGCCGCTGGGCTGGTGCCCGGCCGCAGCCGGACCAGGATGGCGTTCGGGCCGGAAAGGAGGGGACCGAACGGGCCGGAACTGGCCCCTCCAGGGAGAATCGCCGTGGAGAACAGCGCCCCGGTGCTCATCGAGGAGTGGACACTCAGCACGCCGCCGATCGCCGGCATGGTGGCCGTGCCCGCGATCCGGAGCCGGACGTGGAAGCTGCCGCTGGCCAGCGTCACCGTGCCACCGACCCGCTGGTGCAGCTGGGCCAGGGTGGCCGGGCCGAGCACGACCTCGTGGCTGGTGTCGAGCCCGTGCCCGGACAGGATATGCGGGCTTACCGCCGGTCGGGTGGGGGCCGCTATGGCGGGGACGGTCTGCCCGTTGATCTGGACCGTCACGAAGTCCACCTCGGTGGTGGCGGCCACCAGCCGGTCGCGGGCCAGCAGCGGGCCGGCCCACCGGACGGGCACGCTGCCCCACCCCTGGACCGCGTAGAGGGCGTAGTTGAAGTTCCACCCGTATAGCGCCGGATGCGAGACCAGCGTGGTCAGGCTGGCGCCGAAGGTGAGGGTGGCGGTCACCACCGTCAAGGCCAGCACCCCCCCGCCAGGACCGAGCGGACCGGCACCGCGGTACGTCCCCGTCCTGGCTCCAGGGCCAGCCGCAGGCCCTCCACACCCGAGGCTGGCAGCCCGGCGATCACCGCGGCCCTGGAGGCGGTCGGCCTGCGGTCACGGGCATGCTGGCGGGCGGCCAGCCGGTGCGGCGCCTGGCGGTAGGCGATCACGGCCGCTATACCGCCGAGCACCAGGACCAGCCCGAGTGCTCCCAGCCCGAGCACCGCCCAGTCGAGGTAGATCCCGCGCCCGGGCTCAACCTCCCGCACCGGCCCGAACAGCGAGAACGGCGACAGGGCGATGGCCGCCGCCGCAGCCAGCAGCGCCCCCGCCGCGACCGCGGCGACGATGCCGGGCAGCCCGTCGGCCATGATCATTGCCGGCCCAGCGCCGAGCGCCCGCAGCGAACCGGCGTCGTCGGCTCCGGCCTGGAGCTGCCGGGATATGGACTGTGTTCCGATGATCAGCGCGGCGAGCCCGGCGATCAGCCCGAACACGCCGAGGGCGATCGCCTCGGGCCGGATCGACCGCTGGGCCTCGGCTTCGATGGCCGAGGTGACGTAGACGTAGAGTTCGGATCCGCCGGGCGAGATGTAGGAACTGGTCGCCAGCAGGCGGTTGTACTCCTGGCTGACGGCCGTGTCGTACCGGCTGCCGCCGTCCAGCCGCAGGCCGACGTCCATGCCGCTGGCGCAGCAGGCGGCGAACTCTCGGGCGAGCGCGGGCGTGCCGAGCAGGAGGCCGGTCCGCCCGGCGTCGATGCTGTCCTGCAGCACCTGGGTGTCCAGGACCCCGATCCCCACGACCGTGAGGTCAGCTCGCCCGCCGAAGCCCCCGTTGCCGTCGATCAGCCCGACCCGGACCCGCGATCCGATGTGCAGGTGGAGCTGGGCGGCGGCGCCCTGGGTGGCCACCACCTCGTCAGCCCGGGCCGGATCGGGCCGCCGGCCCGCCGTGATCGTCACCCGGTCCTGACTGGAGTAGAGGCCGCCAGGACCGCCGACGGTGGCGACCAGCTGCACGTGCGAGAGCAGGACGGTAGCCGGCCTCCCGCTGGGGGTGAGGGTGGCCGCAGTCAGCGGCATGGCCACCGCGGCCCGCGCCACGTGCGGCAGCCGGGCGAGCTGGCGGACAAAGCCAGGCGCGTAATCCGGCGTGGTGAACGGCTGGACGACGAGATCCGACGGGTTGGTGCTGGCCAGGAACTTCGGGTAGGACGCGTCGGTGCGCCGGGCCGCCACCATCGACCCCATCGCTGCGCCGCCGACCAGGCCGATCAGCACGGCCAGCGCCAGGTACCCGCTCCACCGGCGGCGGAAGGTGACCCGGAAGCGGTACCACGCCAGCCGCGGCAGCGCGCCGCGCGGCGAAGGCCCGGTCATTCTCGCTCCCTGGTTGGGACCGGCGTCGAGGCGGCTCATCCCAAGCTCCTCACTCGGCCCTGAGCACGATGGCGGCGGGGGTGCGGGCCGCGGCGCGGCCGGGCAGCGCGGCGACGAGGTTGGCCAGCACCAGCGCCGCGGCGCCCGCCAGTGCGATGGAGCCCGCCGGGATGACCGGGTCCGGCACGGCGGACAACTCGTGCGCGAAGGCCAGCCACAGCCAGCGCCCGGCGGCGATGCCCGCCGGCACGCCGATCACCAGGCCGATCACCGCGATCGTGCTGGACTGCCAGGCGACCGCGGCGGCGAGCTGGCCCCGGGTGAAGCCGAGCGTCTTCAGCAGCGCGAAGTCGCGGCGGCGGCGCCGGACCGACGCGATCAGCGTCAGGCCGAGCCCGGCGACCGCGCCCGCGGCCAGGCCGCCAGCCAGGATGGCGGGCATCGCGCCCATGCTCTTGTAGTTCACGATCTCGGCCGGCCGCTGCACCGGCAGCAGCGAGATCGGGTTCAGGTAGTCCCCGGTGTCGCCGATCACCGCCTGCGCCACTGGCGAGCGGCTGTCGGCATTGAGCTGCCGGGTGATCTGCTGCAGTGAGCGCAACCCCGCCGCGGGGCTGACGCCGGGCCGCAGCCGGATGAACATCGCGTTGGGCCCGCTGATCGGGCCGTATTCGGTCAGGTCTCTGGGTGGCACCGCCTGGGTGGGGATGATCGCGCCGGTGCTCAGCGACGCGTGCACGCCGATGACGTCGCCGATCGTGGGGAGCGCGGCGGTGCCGACGATCCGCAGCCGCACCGGCGGGACGAGCTGTCCCTCGGACACCGTCACTGTGTCGCCCACCCGCTTGTGCAGCGCGGCCAGGGTCGCAGGCCCGAGCACGACCTGGCCAGGCCGGGTCAGCGTGCCGCCGGTCAGCAGGCTCGGCTTGATCGCCGCACGCGCGGGGGCGGCCATGGCCGGCACCGTCTGCCCGTCAATCTGGACCGTCGCAAAGTAGACCCCGGTGGTGCCGGCGACGTCCGGGTCGTGGGCCAGCAGCGGGTCGGCCCACCGCAGCGGCACCGACCCGTAGCCGTCCACCGAGTACAGCGCGTAGCTGAAGTTCCAGCCGTACAGGGACGGGTGCGAGATCAGCGTGCTCAGGCTGGCCCCGAACGTCAGCGTGGCGACGCCGACCAGCATGGCCAGCACCGTCCCCGCGATGACCGACCGGACGGGGACGGCGGTCCGGCCGCGGCCAGGCTCCAGCGCGAACCGCAGGCCCGCGCCGCCCGAGGCCGGCAGCCCAGCGGCCAGCGCCGCGGCGACCACGCCCGAACCGCCGCCGCCCGCCGCTACGCGCCGCGCCGTGCGATGCGGGGCAAGACGGTAGGCGACGGCCGCCGCTACCAGGCCGAGGACAAGGGCCAGGGCCAGCACACCCAGGCCGAGCACCGTCCAGTCGGCGCCGATGCCTGGCGCCGGTTCCACCGTGGCGACCGGCCCGAACAGGGTCAGCGGCGACAGCGCGACGGCGACCGCCGCCGCGAGCAGCGCCCCGCCCACGGCCGCGGCAGTGACGCCGAGCAGCCCGTCGGCCATCGTTGCCGCCGGGGCAGCGCCCAGCGCCCGCAGCACGCCGGTCTCCCCGGCGGCCAGGTAGAGCTGGCGGGAGATGGACTGCGTCCCGATAATCAGCGCGGCGAGCAGGGCGATCAGACCGAACACGGCGAGCGCGATGGCCTCGGGACGGATGGCCTGCTGTGCCTCGGCCTCGATGGCCGAGGTTTCGTAGACGACGAGCTGGCCGTAGCCGGTGTACTTGTTGTCGATGAGATGCTCGTACTCCTGCAGGGCGGGGACGTCGCTGCGGCTGCCGCCGTCGAGCTGCAGGCCGTCGTAGCTGTTGGTGGCGCAGCAGGACTCGTACTCCCGCAGTAGGGCGGGGGTACCCACCAGGAACCCGGCCCGGTCGGAGTCGATGTCGTCATGCACGAGCTGGATGCCGAGCACGCCGATCCCCACGACCGTCAGCTCGGTCCTGCTGACGAATTTCGGGCCCTCGGCGTTGTCCGGCAGGATCCCGACCGGGATGCGTGACCCCACGTGCAGGCCGAGGACGGAAGCGGCCTCGTTCGTGGCCACGACCTCGTCGGCCCGCGCCGGGTTCGCAGCCCGACCCTCGATGATCTTCAGCCGGTCCTGGTCCGTGAACAGGCCATCTGGACTTGCGATCAGCTCCACCTGGGTTATCAGTACCGTCCCGACGCCTCCACGCGGCGTCAGCGTCGCCGCGGTGAGCTGCTCGCCCGCCTCCGCGCTGCGCACGTGTGGCAGCCGGGCGAGTTCGTGCACCAGGCTAGGGTCCGGACCGTTCAGTGACGGCAGTACCAGGAGGTCGGACGGGTTCGTGCTGGCCAGGAACTTGGGATAAGACGCGTACGTGCGGCGGGCCGCGGTCAGCGACCCCATAGACACGCCGCCGACCAGGCCGATCAGCAGGGCCAGGGTGAGGTAACCGCCCCACCGGCGCCGGAACGTGGCGCGGAACCGGTACGCCGCGATCCGCAGCGCCGCCCGGCTCATGATGACCTTCTTGAACGCATCGGCCTACTCCGATCTCAGCAGCAAGGCCGGTGCGGTCCGGGCGGCGGCACGGCCGGGCAGCGCGGCGACCAGGTTCGCCAGGGCCAGCGCGGCGACGGCGGCCATGGCGATCCCGCCGATCAGGCCGACCAGGACGACGTAGCCGCCGAGCCTGTGGCTGAGGGTGGCCCGGAGCCGGTACCACGCCAGCCGCGCGGCGGACCGGCTCACGGCTAGCGGGCCTCGACCGGGACGATCGTGCCGAGTTCCGGCTCGCTGGCCGCCGGTTCCGCCACGATGCGCCCGTCGAGCATCCGCACGATGCGCTGGGCGGCTGCGGCCACCTGGGCGTCGTGCGTGACCATGACGATGGTCTGCCCGCCGCCGTGCAGCCTGCTGAGCAGCTCGATGACCTCCTGACCGCCGTCGGAGTCGAGCGCGCCGGTCGGCTCGTCGGCGAGCAGCAGGGTCGGCTCATTGGCCAGGGCCCTGGCGATGGCCAGCCGCTGCCGCTGGCCACCGGACAGCACGCCGGGCACCGCTGCCGCCTTGTCGCCGATGCCGAGCAGGTCCAGCAGGTCGCGGGCCCTGGTCTCGGCCATCCGGCGCTTGCGGCCCGCGATCACCGCTGGCAGCGCCACGTTCTCCAGCACCGTCATGCCTTCCAGCAGGTTGAAGAACTGGAAGATGATCCCGATGTGCCTGCGCCTGAGCCTGGCCAGGTCGTCCTCGCCGCGCCCGGTCACCTCCTCGCCCGCCACGGTGATCGTTCCCTCATCGGCGATATCCAGCCCGGCGACCAGGTTCAGCAGCGTGGACTTGCCGCAGCCGGACGGGCCCATCAGGGCGGCGAACTCGCCCCGCGCTACCGTCAGGTCGACCCCGCGCAGGGCCCGTACCGGCGCGTTCTCAGCCTCGAAGGTCTTCCGCACGCCGCGCATCGTCAGCGCTGGATGCTGGTCGTTCATCATGTCCCCGCCTGGGTGGTGTGGTTGATTGCGGCGCTGTGTGCCGGGGCCAGGTCCCCGCCGGCAGCGGTACGCCCTGCTGGTCCGATCTTGTAAGCGATTATCGGCGTATCCCGGCCCTTGACCAGCTGCGCGGGCAGCGCGGCCGCGGCGACGGGCACCGCCAGCGCAGCGTTGGTGCCCTCGGAGAGCACGGTCTCCCCGGCCGCGGCCAGCTGCTGCAGCCGCTGGGACAGGTTGACCGTGTCACCGACGAGCGTGTACTCCAGCCGTTCCTCCGAGCCGAGCAGGGCGGCCGCGGCCGCCCCCGTCGACAGCCCGATGCCCAGCCCGAAGGCGGGCAGCCCGGTCGCCGCCCAGCGGGCGTTGATCTCGGCCTGCAGGGAATGCATGGCCGCTGCGGCGGCCACGGCGCGGTCCGCATGGTCGGCCTGCGGGAACGGCGCGCCGAAGACCGCCATCACCGCGTCGCCCACGAACTGCATGACGGTGCCCGCCTCGCCGAGGATGGCCCGGTTCATCGCCGCGCGGTGCGTGTTGAGCTGCCCGGCCAGCTGGGTCGGGTCGGCGTGCTCGGCGATGCTCGAGTAGGACCTGATGTCACTCATCAGCACGGTCACGACCACCCGCTCGGTCTCGCCGATGGACCGGCGCTCCTGACGGAGCTTCTCGGCCAGCCCGCCTGGCAGCAGCCTGGACAGTGTCTCGCCCTGCTCCTCGCGGTTCACGATGGCCTGGTGGAGCATCCTGAGCCGGTTGAGTGCTCCGGCGTTGCCGGTGGAGACCCCGGCGGCCAGCTTGACGAAGACGGCTTCCACCTCGGCATCAACGGCTTCGGGCGGCAGCCCGCGCGATATCGCGATCGCCTTGATCGGCTTGCCTTCGGCCACCAGGCCCAGCAGCTCTTCCTCTGCTGGCAGCAGGCCGCCGGGTGCCACGACCGGCCGGACCAGTGCCTCGACGATGGCCGGGTCGAGCGCGGTGCCGCCGGTGGCGACCGCGCGGATGGCGTCAGCGAGCTGATTGCCTTCCGCGATCCGGTCTTTCAGCAGGTAGCCATAGCCGGCCGAGCCGGCCGCCAGGAGCGACACGGCGTACTCGGGATCGTCGTACTGGGACAGCACCACGACCCCGGTCCCCGGATGCCGCTTGCGGACCTGGATCGCGGCGTCGATGCCCTCGCGCTGGTAGGCCGGCGGCATCCGGACATCGGTGACCAGCACCTGCGGCTCGGTGGCGGCGCAGCCGTTCACCACTTCGTCGTAGTCAGCGGCCACGCCGACGACCCGGAGATCGGCGCACCGCTCGATGAGCGCGCGCACTCCCTCGCGGACGATCAGGTTGTCGTCGGCGAGGAAGACGTCTATCGCGTCCTGGTGACGCGCTGCAGCGTGATCCATCCAGTCAGTTGTCGCACAGTCCGGCCCTTACTTCCAGTGAGCAGCCCTCCCAGCGCAGGTGGTGCCAGGCACACCCCGCGGATGCCTGGCACCATCCTGGCCCGCGGCCACGGCACCGGGCACCGTCGTCGATAGGCCAAGCCACGCACCCGTGGCGGAGCCCGCGGGGTCGCGACACGTCGACCGGGCCGCGCAGCACGCACCCCGGGAGGGGACATTGAACCGGATCAGCTCCAGCACCGGCGCCGCCGCCATCGCCGCGGGGCTGTCGCTGGTTGTCCCGGCCGGCGCGTCCCTGGCGGCCAGCGCCGCGCCCGCCCCGCGGGCGGCCGCCCATCCGGCCGCCAGGCTGCCGGTCATCGTGATCACGATGACCGGTAAGAAGATCACGGTCGGCGGCGCCCTGCAGTCAGGCGGCGTGCGGATCCGCCCGGACGTGATGCGCTTGGTATGTGCAGCGGCGGGAGCTTAGGTTAGGTCGGTCCGTTTCGTCACGAGGAGGCGCTGGTGCGCGCTGTGCGCAGGCTGGTGGCCTACCGGCTCGCCGTCGGCTGGCCGGGCTGGGTGGCCCTGGTGCTGCTGGTCGGCCTGGCCGGCGGGGCGGTCCTCGCAGCGGTGGCGGGCGCCCGGCGCACCGCCAGCGCGTACCCCAGGTTCCTGGTCGCCTCGCGGGCCTCCGACGTCCTCGTCGGGCCCGCCGGCTCGGGACTCGGTGGCTACGACGACGCGCTGGGCCGCCTGCCCGGCGTGGCGGCGGCCGCGCCGATTGTCGGGCTGCAGGCACTCCCGGTCGGACCGGGCGGGCAGCTGAACGAGCAGGCGGTGGTCAGCGCGCCGCAGGACGGCAGGTTCGGCCATCTGCTGGAGATCCCGAAGCTACTCGCCGGGCGCCAGCCGAACCCAGACCGTCCAGGCGAGGTGATGGTCGACCAGATCGCCGCGCAGGACCTGCACCTTCAGGTCGGCAGCAGGCTCGCCCTCGGTGCGATCGCCGGACCGGACACCAGGCACATCCGCCGGCTGTCCGAGCGCGTGGTCGGCATCATGGTGGATCGCGGCTCGGTCGTTCCGGTCACGACCCTGGACAAGACCCCGGTCATCGTGGCCAGCACCGCGCTGTTCCGCGAGCTCGGCCCCCGCTACCAGGCATTCGACGGGGCGTACGTGCAACTGCGGCCCGGAGCGACACCGAGGGGCTTCGGCCATCAGGCACAAGCACTCGCCCGCCGGTTTCCGCAAACCGGGGGCCAGGTGTTCGTGGCCGACGAGACCGTGCAGGCGGCCACCGTCGAGCGGGCGATCCGCCCCCAGGCGGTGTCGCTGGCGCTGTTCGCGCTGATTCTCGCGGTGACCGCCCTGCTCATTGTCGGCCAGGCGGCCGCGCGGCTGCTGCAGGTGTCATCGTCGGACAATGCCACCCTCGCCGCGCTCGGCATGACCCGCGGCCAGCTGACCGCCGCCGGTCTGGTGGAGGTCGGCCTGGCCGCCGCCGTCGGAGCGATCGTGGCCTGCGGCGCGGCGATCGCGGCGTCGCCGCTGATGCCGATCGGGGCGGCCAGGCTCGCCGAACCACATCCCGGCCTCAGTGCTGACCTTCCGGTGCTCGCCGTGGGCGCCGGGGCGATCGTGGCGCTGCTGCTCGCGCGGGCCGCCTGGCCAGCTTGGCGACAGGCAGCCGCCCGGCCTCCTGCCGAGCGCGGCGCGGCGCGGGTACCCGGGCGCCGCCGGGGCGCCGTCGAATGGCTTGCGCGATCCGGCGTCCCGGTGACCGCCGTGACGGGTGTGCGGCTCGCCTTCGATCCGGGTCAGGGGCGCGGCCCGGGGCCGGCCCGCAGCGCCCTAGCTGGCCTGGCCCTGTCCGCGACCGCAGTGGCAGCCGCCATCACGTTCGGCGCGAGCCTGCTGCACCTGGTGCAGACGCCGCGTCTGTACGGCCAGGACTGGGATGTCTCGGTGGAGCTTCAGTTCGGGACCATCACGCCGCAGCGGTTCGACGCCATCGTGGCCCGCGTTCCCGGCATCTCCGGCTGGGCCTTCGGCGTTCACGGCACGGTGGGAGTCGGCGGCGCCGTCGTTCCCGCGATCGGGCTGGCCGCCGGCCGGGGCCAGCTGATCGCGCCGACGCTGCTGGCCGGCCGTCCGCCCGGTTCCGAGCACGAGATCGTGCTCGGCACCTCGGTGCTCCGGCGGACCGGGCTGCGGGTGGGCCAGTCGGTGCCGGTCACCGTCGGCGGCCGCCAGCAGCGCGACCTGATCGTGGGCCGCGCCATCCTGCCTGACTTCGGCGAGGGCAGTTTCACGCCGACCGATCTCGGCAACGGCGCGGTCGTGACCGCCAGCGCGCTCGAGCCGCAGGCGGCGGCGGCCACCGGCAGCGGGTACAACTTCGTGCTGGTCAGGCTGGCCCCGGGCCCGCGCCGGACGGCGGAGATCGCCGCCTTCGAACGGGCCATTGGACCGTTCTGCGCCAGCGTCCAGCAGTCGACGTGCGTCCTGACCGACCAGCGCCCGAACGGGGTGACCGACTATGCCAGGATCGACGGCACCCCGGCGGTGCTGGCGGGCATTCTTGCCGCGCTGGCGTTCGCGGTGCTGGGCCAGTTCGTCGTCAGCTCGGCCCGCCGCCGCAGGCGTGACTTCGCGATCCTGCGGGCGATCGGGATGGCGCGCGGGCAGCTGAGCGCGGTCACCGCCTGGCAAGTCACCACGCTGACCGGGCTTGCGCTGCTGGTCGGCCTGCCTCTCGGGGTGGCCGCCGGTCACTGGGCCTGGGCGCTGTTCGCAGGAAACCTCGGCCTGTCGCCTGGCGCGGTCACGCCGGTGCCGCTGATCATGCTCATGATCCCGGCGGCGATCATCACCGCGAATGCCATCGCGTTCTGGCCCGGGCGGCGCAGCGCGCGGCTGAGCACGGCGGGGGTGCTGCGCGCGGAATGATCAGCTACCTGGCCCGGCACCGGCCGCGACGGCCCGTTGGCAGTAGTGCTAGGCACACTTGGTGACGCCAGGCAGCACCCTGGCTGCGGCCCCGGCCGCGCCCGATGATGGTGGTATGCGCTACGAAAGCTCAGTCACCTCCTTGTCATGGATTCCGTCGGAGGCTATCGAGGGCAGCGCCAAGCTGGCCTTCGACGCCGGGTTCACGCACTACGACGATCCGCCGCCGGACGTGCTCGGCGACCTCGAGGGCCTGCGGGCCGCGGACGGGTTCAGGTTCGCCAATGTCCTGCGCGCCTGGATCGATGTCGACGGCTCCGGTGCCATCGCCGACTGCGGCTACTCAGGGGCCGGCCTGATCGGCGCCACGACAGTACGGCTCGGTGGCGGCAGCCATACCTTCCAGGCTGTCCTGCTGCCCGACCTGCGCCGCGCCCCTGAGCGGGGCGACGGGTGGGTGCGCTTCGCGCAGACGGTCGGGGGACGGACCGGCCTGCCGGCGCCGCGGCGGGTCAACCGCCGCCCGTACGTGCAGTGGCAGGCGCCGCTGGTGTGGACGACCTTGTCGCTGACGCTGCGCGCCGATGGCAGCGCTGCGGCCGAGATGACCGGGGCCAGCAGCTTCCCCAGGCACTGGGTCTACGACCGGGACGGCCGGCTTTCGCACAAGTCCGGCCTGACCGACTTCCGGGACTGGTATCGCACGTCCTTCGGCCGGCACAGCCCGTGGGGCGACGCCGACTCGGCGGCGCTGGTCACCGCGGTCGAGACCGCCCTGGAACGGTCGCTGTCGGTGCAGCTCATGCACGGTGGGACCAAGCCGAGGATCAGCCGGGTGCCCGCCGGGGCGGCACTCGTCCGGCAAGGCGAACCAGGAACCGACGTGTACCTGGTCCTGGACGGCGTCGTCCGGGTGGACCGGGACGGCGAGCCGCTGGTCGAGTACGGGCCAGGCGCCCTGCTCGGCGAGCGGGCCCACCTGGAGGGCGGCGTCCGCACGTCCACGCTCGTCGCCGTCACCGCGTGCCGGGTGGCGGCGGTGGCCGCGGCCCAGCTCGATCGGTCCGCCCTGGAAGAACTGGCGGGCGGCCACCGCCGTGAAGACGCCGGCCAGGTCTGACCGGTGCGCCTGTACTTCTGCGGAACCCGCGGATCGACCCCCGCGCCGGGGCCAGACTTCATCCGGTACGGCGGTCACACCTCCTGCGTGGCCGTCGCCCGCGACGACGACCAGGTGCCCACGCTCATCCTCGACGCGGGTACCGGCCTGCGCCAGGTCACGCCGCTGCTGGCGGGCCTGCCTTCGCCGGCACGATCTTGCTCACGCATCTGCACTGGGACCATGTGCACGGATTGCCGTTCTTCCGGGGCGGGGACACCGAAGGGGCCACGGTTACGCTGCTGCTGCCCGAGCAAGAGGATGGGGCCGGCGCCGAGGCGGTACTTGAACGCGGCATGTCGCCGCCGCACTTCCCGATCCGCCCTGGTGACCTGCGCGGCACCTGGACCTTCGGCACCTTCGCGCCCGGGCATTACGCGACCGGAGGATTCGAGATCGAGGCGCGGGAGATCCCGCACAAGGGGGGTACCACGTTCGGCTACCGGGTCAGCGACGGCCGATCGGTCTTCGCCTACCTTCCCGACCATTGCCCGACTCTGCTCGGGCCGGGTCCTGACGGCTGGGGCGAGTATCACACCGCCGCCACCACGCTGGCGAAAGACGCGGACGTCCTGGTGCACGATGCGTCGCTGCTGCCCGAGGAACTGCCTGCCGAGGCATCGTTCGGTCACTCGGCGGCCGACTATGCGGTCGGCCTGGCCGAGGCGGCCGGGGCCAGGCACGCAGTGCTGTTCCATCACCGGCCGGACCGGGTCGACGAGGAACTCGACCAGCTAGGCCGGCGGCTCTCCGGGCGGCCACTGCCGGTCACCGTGGCCGCCGAGCAGGGCATACTCGGGCTGTGAGTCCCCTAGAGGCCATCGTGGTCGGCTCCGGGCCGAACGGGCTGGCGGCCGCCCTCACCCTGGCCAGCGCGGGCGTCGCCGTCGAGGTCTTCGAGGGCGCTGACACGCCGGGCGGCGGCTGCCGCACCGAGGAGCTCACGCTGCCCGGCTTCAGGCACGACGTCTGCTCGTCGGTCCATCCGCTCGCGGCGGCGTCCCCGTTCTTCCGGCAGGCCGACCTCGCAGCGCACGGCGTCAGGCTCCGGGCGCCGCGGGTGGCCTTTGCCCACCCGCTGGACGGCGGGCGAGCCGCGGCCGTGCACGGCTCGGTAGCGCAGACCGCGAGCGGGCTGGGCGCGGACGCGACCACCTACCGGCAGTTGTTCGGTCCGCTGGTGCGGGATGCCGAGCGGATCGTGCCAGCCGTTCTCGAGCCGTTGCGGTCCGTACCGCCGCATCCAGCGGCGATGGTGAGGTTCGGCTTGACCGGCCTGGCCCCGGCCAGCTGGCTGGCCCGGCGGTTCTCGACCGAGGAAGGCCGCGCGCTGCTGGCCGGCGCGGCCGCGCACGCCATCAGGCCGCTGAGCGCCCCGCTGACCAGCGGGTTCGGGGTCCTGCTCACGATGCTGGCACATTCGGTGGGCTGGCCCGTCGTCGAAGGCGGCAGCGCCCGGCTGGTCGACGCGCTCACCGCGGAACTAGCCGGCCTCGGTGGCAAGGTCGTGACCGGCGGCTGGATCTCCGCACTGGCCGACCTGCCGCCGGCCCGGGCCGTCCTGCTCGACGTCACGCCGCGGCAGCTGGCCGTCCTGGCCGGCGACCGGCTGCCGTCCGGCTACGCTGCGGCCCTGCGCAGGTTCAGGTACGGGCCCGGCATCTGCAAGGTCGACTGGGCGCTCGCCGGACCGGTCCCGTGGCAGGCTGAGGTCTGCCGGGATACGGTGACCGTGCACCTGGGCGGCACGCTGGCCGAGATCGCGCACAGCGAGGCCGAGGTGGCCGGCGGCCGTCATCCCGAGCGGCCGTACTGCATCGTGGTCCAGCCCGGCGTCGCGGATCCGACCCGGGCGCCCGCCGGGAAGCAGACGTTGTGGGCCTACTGTCATGTGCCCCCGGGCTCGACCGTCGACATGACGGGGCGGATCGAGGCGCAGATCGAGCGATTCGCCCCGGGCTTCCGCGACACGATCCTGGCCCGGGTCACCACCACCGCGGCGCTGGCGGAGCAGCACAATCCAAACTACGTGGGCGGCGATATCAATGGCGGCGCGGCCACGCTGCGCCAGACCATAGTGGGGCCCGCGACGAGATGGAATCCGTACCGCACTGCCGTGCCCGGCGTGTACCTGTGCTCGGCCTCAACCCCGCCGGGCGGCGGGGTGCACGGGATGTGCGGCTACGGCGCGGCCCGCGCGGCCCTGGCCGATCTGGGTGCGATCCCGGCCTAGCCGCCGCTCTCTTTGGCCACCGAGAATTGCTCGATCTATTTGGCCACGGAGAATTGCTCGATCGCCGCCGCCAGGAAAGCGGGCATGTCCGCCGGCGAGGGCAGCGAGAAGTCCGCCTGATCCGCGAGCGCCTGGCCGACTTCGGTGTTGGCCACTGCCACGCAGAAGCCCAGGAAGCCCGGATCCCGCTGCTGCTGGCTGCGGAGGGCCTCGAATCCCTCGGCGTCGGCCACATCGTCGCCGAAGTACCACGCGCTGTGTAGCGATGTCACCTCAGCGCGCAGTACGGTGCCCTTGTCGGTCGGTATCGGCGGCTTGAGCTCGATAACCATTCGGCCCGGCTGCTCCATGAGGCCGTACTCACGCGCCTGGGAGCGGGCCCATGTTTCGACCTCGGCGCGGCGTTCAGGATGCTGGCGATAATGGAATGCCACCGCCAGCCGCTTGTCCTCAATGAAGATATCCGCGGGCAGCTCCTGACGGGCTTTATCGCGGACCTTCAGGACCGTCGATATCCAGCTCTCCGCGGCGGGATCGGTGTAGGCGGCCCCGTCGCGGATGGCCTCAAGCCCGTAAAGGCCGTACAGCGAAATCCCGGGAGCGTCGCCGAAGCGCCCGGCCAGGAATTGCACCGGCCGGGCGGAGATGATGCCCACCTTCCCGGCTAGCCTGGCCAGCTCGCTGAGCTGGTCAATGACTCCAGGCACCGGCTGGACCGCATCAGGATCAGGCCCGATAGGCGACAGGGTGCCGTCAAAGTCGAAGAAGAAGCCGCACGCGCCGGACGCCGCCGAACGGGCCAGGGCTTGGTCGATGGCGTGGTCTGGCTGTTCGCGAGGGCCGGTTCCTGACATAGCCAGACGATAGCCCTGGTCCACCGGTCGGGCCCGGTTGGGCTCGCAGGGGACGAGGGCCAGGAGCTTGAGGCGCGGACTGACCGGAATCCCTGCCGCGGAGCCGTGCTACTGCTCGATGACGAACGTTCCGCGGCCATGCACGGTCACGATCAAGTTTCGCTCGCGTAGCACGGCCGTCGCGCGGCGGATGGTGTCGTAAGCCACGCCATATTCGGCGGCGAGACTGCGCTCCGCGGGCAGCCTCGACCCAGGCGCTAGATCCCCGCTGGCGATCCTGGCCGCGATGTGGTCCGCCACCTGGATGTAGACCAGCGCGGCACCGCGCGTGTTGATGTCCGGTGGCTCGGTCATAAGAGCCAGGCTATGCATCGCTGACCTGCGTCTTCCTAGCCAGAGCTAACCAGAGCTAGGCATAGCACGAGCAAGCTTGTATCATCTCATTCATGAACAACGCGCAAGCCGCGGAGATCGCGGACGAGTTCCCCGGCTGGGAAGCCTGGGTCGGGCTGATCAACGGCCTCTGGCACGCCAGGATGGTGGGTGCGGTGCCGCCCGTGATGGTGCACGCCGAGTCTGCCGACGGCATCAGGGAGCAGATTCAGGCCTGCGCCGGGACACCTCTGGGGTTACGCAGCGCCATAGGAGACCAGGCCGCGCACTGATCGGCCTCGCCCCGGCTGGCCAGCGGCCAGCGAGCAGCGAGCAGCACCGCCACTGCCTGGCCCGCCTGGTCCCTGGCCCGCCAACACCGGGGCGTGCAGCTTGCGCCGTGTCTGGCCACAGGCCAGCCGGCCGTCGGCTGTCGGCAGCCCGCCGCCGATGCCGCGGTTGCGTCGGCAGGGCCAGCCCGGCGATCACCAGATTGATGAAGAACGCCAGCCGCTCCCTCAGACCGGGGTCCAGACGGCCGGGACGGCAAACATCAGGCCGGGGGCCGGACGGCCGGGACGGCAAACATCAGGCCGGGGGCCGGACGGCCGGGACGGCAAACATCAGGCCGGGGGCCGGACGGCCGGGACGGCAAACATCTGTGCGAACCGCTCGGCGGCGCGCCGGTCGCCGGTGACGGTCAGCCGACCGGCACGCTCGGCGGCCGTGATGGATTCACGGCCGAACGCCACCGCGCGCAGCGTCGCCACGTCCGTTTCGAAGGTGACCGTGGGCTGCTCGGCCCGGCCATGGGCGATGTCGATCGAAGGCCCCGCCACCGTCACGCGGAACCACTCGTCGCCAATCCGCAGCGTGAACGTGGCATCCAGGGCAGCGGCCGGATCGAAGACCGTCTTGAGCGCCAGGAGCAGCGCATTGACGCTCATCTCAGCGCCTGCGGTCATGGGCTCCCGGCTGCCCCAGCGGCCCAGCTCAAGCAGGACCGGCTCGAGCGCCTGCCCGCGGCTGGTCAGCTCGTAGACCGCGACGCTGGCAGGCGGGTCAAGGACATCCCGGCGCACCAGGCCAGCCTCCTCAAGGTCGCGTAGCCGCTGGGAGAGGACGTTCGGGCTGACCCCGCCCAGGCCGCCGCGCAACTGCACGAACCGCTTCGGTCCGAAGATCAGCTCGCGCACGACCAGCAGTGCCCATCGATCGCCGATGACATCGAGGGCCCGGGCGATACCGCACGGGTCGTCATAGCGCCGGGAAGCTGGCATGGATCCAGCATAGCTAACTGAGTTGCATTTCAGTATCTAGCAGTCCTAAATTAGGACTATGCAGATTCCGCAAGGTGATCTCAGGCTCCTGGAAGACCCGATCGCACGGCGCCTGCTCGCCTCGACCGAGCTGGCCCGGGTCGCCTACCTGGCTAAGGACGGCACGCCGCGGGTGATCCCGATGTTGTTCCACTGGGATGGCACCGAGCTGGTGCTGCCCACGTTTGCTGGCAGTCACAAGGTGGCCAGCCTGCGCCGGCACCCCGGCCATCGCGGTGACCATCGATACCAAGGGGCCGCCCCCGGAAGTGGTGCAACTTCGCGGCAGCGTCGAGATCGTCGACCTCGACGGCGTCGCTCCTGAGTACGCCCTCGCGCAGCGCCGGCATTACGGTGACGAGCAGGGCAGGGCCAACGCCGAGCAGGTCGTGCAGTCCGGTGCTGCGATGACGCGGATTGTGCTCCGGCCTGACTGGGTCAGCGTGCTCGACTTCCAGGCCCGCTTTCCGGGTGCCCTGGTGGCCTCGGGCTTGGCTGAAGAGGACGGCTCATGACTACCTTCGTCCTGATTCCGGGGGCGGGCGGCGCCGCCTGGTACTGGCACTGGGTCGTCCCGCTGCTGCAGCACGCCGGGCACGACGCGATCGCGGTTGACCTGCCTGGCGACGACGACCAGGCCGGGCTGCCCGAGTACACGGACCTAGTCCTCAGCGCGATCGGCGACCGGGACGATGTGGTTCTGGTCGCGCAGTCCCTCGGCGGGTTCACCGCGCCGCTTGTCGCGGCCAAGGTCACGCTGCGGGCGCTGGTCCTGGTGAACGCGATGATCCCGTCGCCCGGTGAGACGCCTGGCGCATGGTGGGACAACACCGGCTGGGCGCAGGCGCGTGCGGCGGCCGCGGGACGCGGCGGCTACGGCGCTGACTTCGATGAAATCGTCTACTTCCTGCATGACGTTCCGCCTGAGGTGGCCGCCACGGGCGCGCAGCACCAGCGGCCCGAGGTCGACGCGGTGTTCGGCTCGGTCTGCGACTTCGGGGGCTGGCCAGCTATTCCGATCCGGGTCGTGACCGGTTCCGCCGACCGGTTCTTCCCGCTCGAGTTCCAGCAGAACGTGGCGCGGGCCCGGCTCGGGATCGAGCCGGACGTGTTGCCCGGCGGCCACCTGATCGCGCTGGCGCACCCGGCTAGGCTCGCCAATTACCTGCTCGGCACCTGATCCGCTGTCTGGCCCGCACCACCCTGAGATGCGGCACCCGGGCGGCCGCTACGGCCGACCTGCGGGTCGGACTGCCGTTACGGCCGGCTTGCGGTTCGGGTGGCCGCTACGGCCGGCCTGCGGGTCCGGCCGCCACATCCGCGAGCAAGCGCCTGCCGGCGTCTTACCCAATGTCGTCTTACCCAAAGGAGCTGACGATGCCTGAACCGCGCATCCTGCTGACCGGCCTGGCGTTTGGCGAGTCACCGCGCTGGCACGAGGGTCGGCTCTGGTTTTGCAACTGGGGAACTCAGGAAATCGTCAGCCTCGATCTCGATGGCAACAGCGAGGTTGAGGCCCGAATCCCGACCACCCTGCCCTACTCCATCGACTGGCTGCCTGATGGCCGCATGCTCGTGGTATCGGGGCGCGAGGCGCTCGTCCTGCGCCAGGAGCCGGGCGGGGCGCTGGTGACGCACGCTGACCTGACCAAGTTCGGTGCGATATTCAACGAGATCGTCGTCGATGACCGGGGCTACACCTACGTCAACGGCGGCGGCTCCGACCCGACCGCCGGCGCTGCATTCGCGCCCGGGATTGTCGCGCTGGTCACCCCGGACGGCTCGGTCCGGCAGGTGGCCGATGGCATTGAGTTCGGCAATGGCATGACGGTGACGCCCGATGGCTCGACGCTGATCGTCGCCGAGTCCTACGGCTCCCGGCTGACGGCCTTCGATATCGGCGCCGGCGGAAGCTTGTCGAACCGGCGGGTGTGGGCCGACCTCGGCACCGGCGTACCGGATGGCATCTGCATCGACGCCGAGAACGCGGTCTGGTACGCGGACGTCCCCAACCGGTGTTGCGTGCGCGTCCGCGAGGGCGGCGCGGTGCTGCAGGCCATCGAGCTGGACCGCGGCTCCTTCGCCTGCATGCTGGGCGGCGCTGACCGGCGAACGCTGTTCATGATGGCGGCCGAGTGGCGCGGCATGGAGAACATGATCGGCGAAGCACGGACCGGCCAGGTGCTCATCGCCGCAGCCCCGGCACCGGGCGCGGGCTGGCCATAAGTCACCGCCCCAGCACGGGCGTCCAGGAAATCAGCTCGCCAGGGTCATTGTCGGTATTTGCTGCCGCCCCATACTCTGGTCCCGCGCTCGACATTTGCGGCTCTGTGAGTACCTGCCGGACTGCCGTCGGCCAGCTACCTCGGTCGGTCGGCCACCGCGATCGGCTGGCCACCGCGGCCAGCCACCCGGCCCTGTTAGGCGGCGGTGGCTGGGGGGCTGTGGGTGTGCAGGGTCCGGCCGTCGGGGCTGGTAGCAGTCACGGTCCCGTCGGGGTGGAGGGCGATGCCCCAGCCCCACCGGTGAATCGCCACCAAATGGTGGAACGAACACAGGTTGATCAGGTTGGTCAGGCTGGTCGGGCCGCCCTGGGCGCGGGGGATGATGTGGTGCGGCTGGCATGCCGGGGCGGGCTGGGTGCAGCCGGGGAACCGGCAGTGCCGGTCCCGGACGGTGACCGCCCGGCGCAGGTGCACCGGGATGGTGTCGGTGACCGCGCCGATGTCCAGCGGCAGGCTGACCGACGCGACCAGGTCATCGGGCAGCCGGGTCCGCAGGTAGCCGGCCAGCCCGCCGGGCCCGGACAGCAGGCCGACCGCGCGGGTGATGATGAGCTGCCGGGCGGCCCGCTCGGCCCGCAGCCACCGCCCGCTGCCGGCATCCGGCCCGCCCTGGCCCGCGCCGCCGATCCCGGCCGCGCCGCCCTGGCCCGAGCCGGGCAGGCCCGAACCAGGCAGGCCGCCAGCAGGCCCGAACCGGGCTGGCCCGAGCCGTTCTGGCCGGAGCCGTTCTGGCCGGAGCCGTTCTGGCCGGAGCCGTTCTGGCCGGCGCTGGTCCGGCCCCCGAGCAGTTCGGCGGCGAGCTGGCTGAGGAGCTGGTGGTCGAGGTGGCCGGTGACGACCGGGACGATCGACGCGTCACAGTCCGCGCCGGGCCCGGCCGGCGGCCACGCCGCCGCCCACCCCGCCTGCCCCCGCGCGCCGGGCTCGGTCAGGCCGCGGAGCTGATCCAGCGTCATATGCACCTGGATCTGCGCCGGCTGCCCGGCCCGGTCCGGCACGCCCCCCGCGGCGATCAGCCGCCGGCACATTTCCTCCACCGCATCATGACGGCGCTGCCACACCGTCCGGGTGTCCTCCGGACCGGTCTTCTTGCCCAGGGCGTCCAGCACCGCCAGCAGCGCGGCGGTGCACTGCGGGGTCAGGTTCCCGGTCAGTTTCCCGGCCTGCCCGAACGTCACGTCCAGGCTGACCGACCGGTCCTTGAACCCGTCATCCCCGTCGGTGTCCGGCCGCGCCGTCCGGCGCCGTATTTCCTCCGCCAGCTGCGCCAGGCCGGCCAGGTCCGCGCCGCTGGCGGCGGCGGCCAGCAGGATCGCGTCCGCGCCCGCCCGGTGCTCGGCGGGCAGCAGGTCCGTCCACCCGCACACCGCCCGGGCCCACGACGGCGACAGGTCACCCGCCGCCAGCGCGCCGGCGACGGCGGGGTGCGCGCCCAGCCGCCGCATCCACGCCATCGCCGTCGCCGCCGCGTTCGTGGTGATCCGGGTCTGCCACCGCAGCCAGCTCTTCGCCGACCCGTGACCATCATCCTGGCAGCCGTTCCCGGCGTGGAACGCGGCCAGCACCCTGGCCCGCGCCGCGGTATGCGCCGCCTCGGCGGCCTCCAGCGCCCGCAGGCAATCCGCCTGCTCCGCGGCAGTCAGCCCCGCCGCATCCGCGCGGGCCAGCCACGCCAGCCCGGCGCGCGCCATCGCCACCGCCTCAGCAGCACTGGCCGGCGCGTCCGGCGGCGCGGGCCCGGCGGGCGGCACCGGCGGGGGAGGCGCGGATGGCGCGGATGGCGCGGGCGCGGCGGGCGGCTGTCCGGGTAAGCACATACCAGGTGACCTCCTCCAGGCTCAGCGAGCCTGTTCGCTGTTATGTTCGAATCATATCGGGGCCCACCGACAATTCCGGCTCGTCGAGGGGCCAGGATGCACGTCAATTTTGTAGGTAGCCGAGATCTCTTCGCGTCGATCAGTTCGAGGGCCACCTGTGGGTCGTGTCACCGCCCGCGGTGCCACTCGACAGGGAGCAGGTCGGCTCAGCGCCACCTCAGGCGGGGCGCTACCGATACGGCCGAGGCTTGCGGAGCAGCCACTGCCAGAACGTCCGTCGCGGAGGCCGCGCTGCGATGCCACCGCCGCGGATACGGCCGGCCAGTACCACCCGCAGGATAACCCGCGCGTTCGGGTTGGCGACCTGGCGGACTTTGACCTCGCCGAGTCTCCCCGTCAGGTCGTCGGTATCCACCACGATGCCTGGCCTGGTCACCAGGGTCAGGTCCCCCCCGATTCCCAAGTCGACGTCGATACGCAAAGTGTCGTGGGTAATCACAGCCTCGGTGAAGTCGAGCTTCACGTCGCCTGCCGTCAGCCGGATCTCCATCCGCCGCGGCACAACCCACCGGCCGGTGCGCGTCACGTCGCCGAACCGCTGGTCAATCCGGGCCAGGTCCTTGGCCTGCAGCTGAATCCCGCTCGGCGGCAGGTCAGCGGTCAAGACAGCCAGTTCGCTGCGGGTGCGGGCAGATAGCGCAGCCTCCAAACGCTCGTCCAGTTCGGCCGCGGTGAGCAGGCCGTCGCCTGCGGCAACGCTCAGGATCTCGACCACCCGATCCCGGTCCGCATGCGACGCTCTCAGTTCCGGCTCCGCACCGGGACCAGGAGAGTCACCAGCTGGCGAGACCTCACCTGTCATATCCACATCCTGGTAGCCAGCGCAGACCTCTGCAACGTCCGGATCAAGTGCCGTTGCAGTAATGAACGCCGCCCGGTCTGCGGGCCCGATGGCCGAGCGGCCGGGTGGCTGAGCTGGCCAAGTCGCCGCATTGTCGCAGCGCCGGTGGGAGCCCGCGCAACCCGCTAGCGCTGCGCGGCGATCAGGTCCCGGTACCAGCCGAACGATGCCTTGGGGGTGCGCTGCTGAGTCGCGAAGTCGACGTACACCAGCCCGAACCGCTGGTGGTAACCCTCGCCCCACTCGAAGTTGTCCAGTAGCGACCAGGCGAAGTACCCGCGTACGTCGACGCCCGCGGTCATCGCGTCCCGCAGCGCCCTGATATGAGCGTCGAGGTAGTTGATCCGTGGCTGGTCATCGATGGTCCCGTCGGCTGCCACCTTGTCATGTGCGGAGCAGCCGTTCTCGGTGATGTAGACGGGTGGCAACGATTGGCCGTAACGATTCTTCAGGCCGGTCAGCAGATCGGTCAGGCCGGCCGGGACGACCGGCCAGCCGAACGCGGTCGCCGGATATCCGGAGATCTTCTCCCTGCGGAACGGCATCGGCGAGCCGGGCTGGGCGGACACCCTGGTCGGGTTGTAGTAGTTGACGCCGAGCGCATCGAGCCTGGCCGAGATGATCGTCAGGTCGCCGTCCTGTACGCCGGCCGGGCCCTCGCTGTCCAGGCCGAACGCGGACAGGCCCGGATAGGCGCCGAGTAGCAGCGGGTCGGTGAACAGCCGGTTATGCAACACGTCATATGCCTCGGCCGCCGCTACGTCGGCTTCGCTGTCGGTAGCGGGCCACGCGGGGGTGTAGTTGTTCGTCGTGGCCACCTGCCGGACGCCCGCCGCCCGCAGGGCCGGGACGGCCAGGCCATGCCCGAGCAGCTGGTGGTGAGCGACGGGCAGCGCGCCGAGCATCAGCTTCCGGCCCGGCGCGTGAGTGCCCAGCGCATAACCGTTGAGAGTTACCACGCGCGGCTCATTCAGCGTTACCCACAGCGGAATCCGGTCGGCCAGCCTGCCCGCGACGAGACTTGCGTACTCGGCGAACCGGTAGGCGGTGTCCCTGGTCAGCCACCCGCCGTTGTCTTCGAGCTGCTGCGGCAGGTCCCAATGGAACAGGGTGGGTACCGGCATGATGCCCCGCGCCAGCAGAGCGTCGGTGAGCCGGTCGTAGAAGTCAAGCCCGGCCACGTTGGCCGGGCCCTGGCCGGTTGGCTGGACCCGGGGCCAGGCGATGGAGAACCGGTAGCTGGTGATCCCGAGCTTGGACATCAGCTCGACGTCCTCCGGCCAGCGATGATAATGATCATCTGCGACATCACCGGTGTCGCCATTGCGGATTGCGCCGGGCTTCCGGCAGAAGACGTCCCAGACGCTGTCGCCGCGGCCGCCTTCGGCTACCGCGCCCTCGATCTGGTAGGCGGCAGTCGCGACACCCCACGTGAAACCGGGCGGGAAAGGCGGCATAGCAAGATCGCTCACCAGCTGATCGTATGCCGGCCGACGCGGCAAAAATCCCGGCTTGACCGGATGCCGGCCCCCCGCTTAACCAACCCGGGCCTACGTGGCGCCCTCGCTCACGGCCGCGTCGACTTCGGCCGTCCGTGCGGCCAGCAGCCACGCAGGTGGGGGAGGAGGCGGCACGCCGAGCTGTCCGCCAGGTTCATGGGGAGAACACCGGCTGTACGACCCGGCATACTCGGACCTGGCCAGGCTGACGGACTGCTTCATCCATTGACTGGATTTGCGCTTTACTCCGGAACTAGACGCTTACCCTGCCGGGTATTGATTTGCCAGGGTGGTCAGTTCCGCGAGGACGCTGGCGGAATTTGGCTTGGGGATGCGGTGCCGGACGGGATTCCCCGGCTCGCGGGAAGCCAGGATGGGTTGCATCACAAGAGTTATCCTGGCTGCCTGCGCACCTGAATCAGCCGCTAGCCGAACCGCTATGGATGGTGCCCTTGTAACAGGCGAGCTGGCCATTTGTCCAGTGAATACACGGATTCTTCGAGAATGACGTGATGACATCTTGGAGGGGAGGGAGTCCCACATAAATGAACGAGTCGGCGAGGCTTGTCGATTTAGAATTGGGCTTGATGCTTGGGTTGCGGCGAGTATCTGTGTTGTAGCACGGTCCGCCTTGCGGGCATCGTTGCAGGTAGATATTCGCCGCGTAGGCTCTGGAAATAGCTCCTGACTTGACCTTGAACGTTATCAGGCCCTCGGCGTACGAATCGAGCCTCAGGTCATTGTAATTAACCATGGCACAGATCGTTCCGTGCCAGTTGCCGCGCGAATGCACGTTGTAGCACCAAGTGCCGACGATTAGGTTCGGGACGGCCCCTCTGGGCTTGGGCTGGGCGCCAGCCGAAACGGGCAAAGCGAGGCCTAGGACTGTTAGCAGGGATAGTAGGGCTAAAATCCATCCATACCGCTTGGATCGCTTCATGCAATCCTCCTTCGCGGACCGGCGACGGAAACCTTCACCGGTCGGCGAAACCAGCCCTTGACGTGATAGCCTAACCGCGATATTAGCATACTTACGTACATTTGGCCGGTCTATTAGGCCGGTTATCTGCAGGCGGTACTGGTATGGGCCGGCGCTCTGGCCGTGCCTGGCGGGTGCGGGCAGCGCGCTGGCTGTAAGTGACCCGTCCCGCCCGCAGCAGCTGCCAGGTAGTGGGCCGGGGCGTGGCGGTTGCCAGCCCGGCCAAGCAGCGCCTTCAGGCGCCGGTCAGAGCCCGGCCCCCTCGTTGACGGCTGCGTCGACCTCGGCCGTCCGGGCGGCCAGCTCGGCTGCGTACTTCTCCGCGTCGACCTTCTCGGCGATCTCCTCATCGTTGCGCATCAGCGCTTCAAGATCGGAGTTGGCCGCGTCGAGCACGCCGAGATCGGCGTAGGCACGCTGGACCTTCGGCCCCCACAGCCCGATGTCCTTGACGCACGGCACGATCCGGGAGAACAGCAACGTCCTGAATGCCTGCTGGACCGGGGAGTGCTCGGTGAACTCCAGGCACTCATCGACATCGAAGCCCATCCGCTCCCAGACCTCCTGGGCCCGGAACCTGTTACGCATGAGGTAACAGCCCTCGACGATGAACTCCTCGCGATCGGCCCGTTCGGCATCGGTCAGCTCAGCGTAGTAGTCGCGCAGGGCCAGCCGGCCGAAGGCGACATGGCGGGCCTCGTCTTGCATCACGTAGGCGAGCAGCTGTGTGACCAGGGCGTTGTTGGACAGGTCCCGATGCACCCCGAACGCGGCCAGCGCCAGGCCCTCGATCAGCACCTGCATGCCCAGGTACGGCAGATCCCACCGGGAGTCGCTGAGCGCGTCGGCCAGCAGCCTGGCCAGGTCCGGGTTGACCGGGTAGTACAGTCCGATCTTCTCCCGCATGAACCTGGCGTACAGCTCGACATGCCGCGCCTCGTCCATGGCCTGGGTGGCGGCGTAGAACTTGGAGTCCATGTCCGGCACGGATTCGACGATTCGCGCCGCGACGGTCAGCGCTCCCTGCTCGCCGTGCAGGAACTGGCTGAACAGCCAGGCGGACAGGTGATGACCCAGCTCGTCGCGCTCGGCCTGAGACAGGACCTCCCATTGCCGCGAGCCGTAGATCGGGTTGAGGTCTTCGGACTGCTCCATCACATTGAACGGATTGACCGGGATCTCCCAGTCGATCCGCTTGGCGGCGTCCCACTGCTTGTCCTTGCCGCGCTGGTAAAGATCGAGCAGGCGGCTCCGGCCGTTGTCGTAGTCCCAGCTGAACCGGGTGGCGCCAGCGGCGGGTACGTCCCAGGTGCCGGGCTCGACGGGAGTGGCGTAATGATCGTAAGTACCCACGGCAATCTCCCCGAAGTGGCGTAACACGATATTACTCACTGGTAGAGGAATGCTCTAGGGCGGACGGCGCCGAGCGGCGTCGCTGGCGGCGGTCGCTGGCGGTCACGGCCGCTTTCCGCGGCGCGGCTCCTTGCCGCCGGGCGGTTCGTCGCCGGGCGGAGGTTCCTGCTGACCCTGGCCCAGCAGCTCATATGCGGGGTTGATCATGACTGGCCCGCCGTCGCGGATTCCGACCTGCCCGCGCAGCCTGACCCGTGCCCCGCAGTCCAGGCCGGGGATGTGTGACCGGCCGTAGAACAGCGCGGTCAGCTGACCGGTGGAATCGGCGAGTTCGGCGGCGAGCACGGTGTTCTGCTCGACGGGCCTGATCTCAACGGCGTAGACCCGGCCTTCGACCGTAGCCCGGCCAGGAGCATTGAGCGAAGCCATGGCGCGGACGCCCGCGGGCGGGACTGGCCGTTCGTAGGCCCCGCCATCTGCCGCAGCGTCCCGCCCGGCTGCCGCGGCGGCCTGGTTCGCCGCTTTGGCCGTCGGTTCGCCGCCGCTGGCCGCTATGGTCCCGCCGACCTCCTCCATGGCCACGATGGCGTCCTCGCCGGCCTGTTCCTCGGCTGGCGTCTCCACCGCCGGGTCGGTGGTGCCGCTGGCCGCCGCCGGTCCAGTGGCGTCGCCGGGCGGCACGGGGCCCCGAGCGCCGCTCACGGGCTCCGGCTCGTTGGCCGCGCCGGCGGATGACGGCTCATCGGCCTGGCCCGCGGGCGCGGGGGCCGCCGGATCGACGGCTTGTCCCGCGGCCGCGGTCTCACCGGCCGGTTTCGGATCCTGGGCCTGGCCGGCCGGCTCAGAAGCCTTCTTTCCGGCGGCCGGACCCGACGGCGCTGCGCCATCGGCTGGCACCGTCTTATCGGCTGGCACCGTCTTATCGGTCGGCACCGCCTTCAGCAGATGATCACCGGGTCCGCCCGGGCGGCCGTGCAGGGCCTCCAGCCGGCTCCGGACATCGAACGGGACAATGGTGGCCGCGGCGTGCGGGATCCGGCTGACCACTCCGGCGATCTTGTCAGCGGTGCGGTCGTGTAGCAGCCTCCCGAGCAGCGGAGAGTACCCGCGCCGGGGCAGGATCGCAGTCACGCCGACACCGGGCAGCGCAGCTTCGGCATTGACGAGTTCCGCCGCCGCCCTGGTCAGCCGCCGGTCTGGACAGTCGATGAAGTCGAGCACCACGCTGGTGTTGGCGCGCAGCCATTCCTCCCGCAGATTCCCGGCCTCTGCGCTGTCGATGACGAAATGCACGGCGCGCAGCGTCGTGGGCCGCAGGCTGCGCGCATACCGAAGTGCGGCCAGCGTCGCGAGGTCAAAGCTGTCCACGAACAGGAAGACCGTCCGTCGCGGGTAGGTCGGCGGGGCGGGCAGCTGGCGCCTGGTCCCGATGCCCTCCAGCACGCGTGCTTCCATCCGGTACTCCCGGTTGAGCCGGATGAGTACCGGCACCATGATCGCGAAGATGATCAGGACCAGCCACGCGCCCTCCTTGAACTTGACCACGGCGAAGATCAGCACCACGACCAGCGAGGTCACGCCGGCCGAGAAGTTGATCACAAGCTTCCGCCGCCAGCCAGGTTCCCGCATCCGGTGGTGGTACTTGGCCATGCCGAAGCCGGCCATGGTGAAGGCGGTGAAGACGCCGATCGCGTAGAACGGCACCAGGTTGTTGACCACCCCGCCGGCCACGGCCAGCAGGGTGCACGACAGTACGGCCAGCACGATGATCCCGTTGGAGAAGACCAGCCGGTGGCCTCGCTTGGTCAGCCAGCGGGGCAGGAAGGCGTCCTCGGCCACGAAGCTGGCCAGGAACGGAAAGCCGTTAAAGCTGGTGTTGCCGCCGGTGTAGAGGATCAGGGCCGTCGCGGCCTGGACGAAGATCCACGCGCAGCGACCGGCCAGCGAGCTCCCGAATACGATCTTGGCTTCCTGGGAGATGACCGTCGGCACCCCGCTCACGTACGGCGCCGCATGGGTGACGTGGGCCAGCCAGGAGATTCCCGCCACCAAGGTACCGAGGATGACGCCCTCGATCACCAGGACCCGGCGGGCGTTGATGCCCTCCGGCGGGCGGAAGGCGCTCACCGCGTTCGACACCGCCTCGATGCCGGTCAGCGAGGAACCGCCGTTCGCGAACGCGCGCAGCAGCACGAAGACCATGCCGAAGGCGATCAGGCCGCTGTCGGCCGGGGCATGCTGCCACTGCCCAGGCAGCGGGTAGGGGTAGCGAGGCAGCGTGCCAAGCACCTCGCGCACCAGGCCGATGACGATCATGATGATCACCGCGCCGGAGAATAGGTAAGTGGGAACCGCGAAGGACCGCCCCGCCTCCCGGATACCGCGCAGGTTGCCAAAGCACATCAGGATCACGACGGCGATCGAGATCACCGTGATGAGCGTCGGGTTGTCGATGGCGTGCACGGCCGATGCGACCGCGGCGGTCCCGGCCGCGACCTGCACCGCGACGGTCACCACGTAGTCGATGAGCAGCGCGACCGCGGCGACCTGGGCCACCCTCGGGCCGAAGTTCTCCCGCGCCACCACGTAGGAACCGCCGGCCCGGGTGTAGACGGTGACGACCTCGCGGTAGGACAGCACCACCAGCGCCATGACGAACAGCACCACGCCGGTGAGCGGCAAGATCAGCGTGAAGGCGGTGATGGCCAGACCGCCCCTGAGCAGCTCGATCAGGATCTCCTCGGTGCCGTACGCCGAGGAGGAGATGCCGTCGGGAGAGAGCACGCCGAGCGCGATCGGCTTGGACAGCCGTTCCTCGCTGAGCTGCTCGTTGACCATCGGCGGCCCCAGCAGCCGCCGTTTGATCTGGTAACCAAGCGTCTCGCCGAGGTCACTCTGCCCGCCGAGCAGGGTGACTGCTCTCCGCATGGCCACAGGTTGTCGTCCTCCCGCTTGACTGCACCCTGACGTGGCCTTCATACCATCGCAGCATCAGGTTCGGAGAGTCGGGCACGGCCAAGCTGGCCGTGCGTGCCCCGCGTCCGGGCCAGGATCGGCTGCGTTAACAGCATCAGCGGGGTAGGAATGACGGCATCTGATCCGATCAGAGAGGCAATCTCATGACCACGACACCGGCCGCTCCGGCACCGAGGGCGGGCAGTGCACGGACGCTGCACCTGTCGGAACTGCTGCGGCGCCCGTTCACGGACCGCGGCGGCGAGTCGATCGGGCGGCTGTCTGACGTCATCGTGCGGCTGCGGGGCACGGAACTGCCGGTCGTGACCGGTCTGGTGGCGGCGCTCGGCGGCCGGGAGGTATATGTCCCGATTGAGCAGGTCAGCTCTTTCGACGGCGAGGTGCTCAAGCTCACCAGCGCCAAGCTGGACCTGCGCAGGTTCGACCGCCGGGAGGGGGAGGTGCTGCTCCGCCGGGACGTGCTCGGGCACCGGCTGATCGATGTGGAGAACGCCCATCTGGTCAAGGCGGCCGACCTGGAGCTCGAGCAGCAGGGCGGGGAGTGGGTGCTGACCGGCGTGGATCCCCGCCGCAGGCCGCGCCGGCTCTTCGGGCTCGGCGGCAACGCCGGCCAGGATGAGCATCCGTTCCGCGAGTGGTCGAAGTTCGAGCCGCTGATCGGGCACACTGGCAGCGCTCTGCTGCGCGGCCCGTTCGCCCGGATCCGCAGGCTCAAGCCCGCTCAGATTGCCGACCTGCTCGAAGACGCCTCCAAGGAGGAGGAGACCGAGATCCTCGGGCATGTGCACGCCGATCCCGAGCTCGAGGCCGACGTCTTCGAAGAACTCGACGAGGACCTGGCCACCAGGCTGCTCGGCGCGCGTACCGACACCGAGATCGCCGAGGTGCTGGCCCGGATGCGGGCCGACGATGCGGCCGACGCCATCGCCGAGCTGCCGCAGGCCCGCAGGCAGCCTGTGCTGGACCTGCTTCCGGCCGGTCAGCGCACCAAGGTGCTGACGCTGATGGGCTTCAACCCGACCAGCGCAGGCGGACTGATGGGCGTGGACTTCCTGGCTGTGTCCGCGAACGCGGAGGTCAGCCAGGCGCTCGCGGCCGTGGCCAGGTCGGTGACCCTGCAGCCGGAGGCTCTCACCAGCGTGCACGCACTTGACGAGCGCGGCCGGCTGTGCGGCGTGGCCCGGCTGGTCGGGCTCGTGCAGTCGGATCCGGGCACGCTGATCCGCGACATCTACGACGACGACCCAGTCCGCGTCGGCGCGGACACCGACGTCGTCGATGTCGCGGTACTGATGAGTGACTACAACCTGATCACCATTCCCGTCGTTGACGAGCGCCGCCGGATGATCGGCGTGATCACCGTCGACGACGTGCTCGAGGTCACGCTGCCCGAGGACTGGCGTCGCCGCGAGGCCGCGCAGCCGCCAGATGCGCATCGCGGGGAGCCATCGTGACGGAAGCGCCCGAGCCCGCGCCGCGGGCCGGCCGCGACCTGCCCGGGCCAGCGCCGAACGACGACGGCAGCTATCCGCCCGGGCCCGCACCGAACGATGGCCCGGCACCGGACGACGGCCCCGCCGGGCCCACTCCCGCGGACCACCCCGGTTCCGCCCGGCCCGGGCCCGGCCCGTCCGCACCCGCGCCGGGCCGGGCCCCTCCCGCCCCCGGCCCGGGCGCTACCCCGGCCGCGACTCCCGCGACCCCGGGCTCGGGCGCCGTGACCCGGAGCCCTGGCGGTGCCGCGCCTGAGCCGTCCGGACCCCGGTCCGCAGCACGGGCCGACGTCCAGCCCGGACACTCCCTGACCCAGCCAACCCGGTCCGCCGTGCTCGACGAGGCTCATCTCGGCGACATCGAAGGGGCGTTCGGCCGGATCAGGCTCGACGACGAGCACAGCAGCGACCTGCGGCGCCGGCTGGTGACCTTTCTGGCGATCGTCGGGCCCGGCCTGATCGTGATGGTCGGCGACAACGACGCAGGCGGGATCTCCACCTACGCCCAGGCGGGCCAGGACTTCGGCTACAGCCTGCTCTGGGTGCTGCTGCTGCTGATCCCGGTGCTGATCGTGAACCAGGAGATGGTGGTCAGGCTCGGCGCGGTGACCGGGGTCGGGCACGCCCGGCTGATCAACGAGCGGTTTGGCAGGTTCTGGGGCTGGTTCAGCGTGGGAGACCTGTTTCTGCTGAACTTCCTGACCATCGTGACCGAGTTCATCGGGGTGTCGCTGGCGCTGCGCTACTTCGGCGTCAGCCCGTACCTCTCGGTGCCGGTGGCCGCGCTGCTCCTGGTCGGCATCACCGCCAGCGGCAGCTTCCAGCGCTGGGAACGGGCCATGTTCGGGTTCATCGCGGTGAGCCTGCTGCTGGTCCCGCTCGCGCTGCTGTCCGGCCCGCACTACGGATCCATCGCCTACCACTTCGTGGTGCCTGGCGTGCAGGGCGGCATCAACTCCAACGCGGTGCTGCTGGTGATCGCGATCGTCGGCACCACGGTCGCCCCGTGGCAGTTGTTCTTCCAGCAGTCGAACGTCATCGACAAGCGGATCACGCCCCGGTTCATCCGTTATGAACGTGCCGACACCATGCTCGGCTCGCTGGTCGTCGTCGGCGGCGCGGCGGCGGTCCTGGTGGTGGCCGTCTACGCGGTCCGCGGCACCGACCTGGTCGGGCACTTCACCAGCGCGCTCGGTGTCGCCAACGCGCTCGGCGACAAGAGCGGGGTGCTCGGCGCGCTGTTCGCGATCGTGCTGCTGGACGCCAGCATCATCGGCGCGGCGGCGGTCACGCTGTCCACCAGCTACGCGTTCGGCGACGTGTTCGGCCTCAAGCACTCGCTGCACCGCAAGTTCAAGGACGCCAAGGCGTTCTACGCGAGCTACTCGGCGCTGGTGGCCGTCGCGGCGGCCGTGGTGCTGATCCCCGGCGCGCCGCTGGGCCTGCTGACCACCGCCGTGCAGGCACTGGCCGGGGTACTGCTGCCGAGCGCGAGCGTGTTCCTGCTGCTGCTGTGTAACGATCGCGAGGTGCTCGGCCCGTGGGTCAACAGGCGCTGGCTCAACATCACCGCCGCCGTGATCATCGGCTTGCTGCTCACGCTGTCCGGCACCCTGGTCATCACGACGCTCTTCAGCCAAATCAACGCGGCGCTGACCGCGATCTGGCTCGCGGTGGCCCTCGTGGCCATGGCGGCCGGGGCCGGCTTGTGGCTGCGGCTGACCCGCCGCCGCCGCGCCGGGGCCACGGCCGCGCCCGCCTACCTCAGCATGTCACGAACTGAGCGCCTCAACTGGCGGATGCCACCGCTCGCCCTGCTCAAGCCCGTGCAATGGTCGGCCGGGACGAAGCTCGGCGTCCTGCTGCTGCGCGGTTACCTGGTGGTGTCGGTCCTGCTGCTGGTGGTCAAGGCCGTGCAGCTGGGCGGCGGCTGACTCACGGCTGGCGGCTCCCGGCTGGCGGCTGGCTCCCGGCTGGTGCTGAGCCGCCGCTCAGCCGTCCCGGGCCGTCAGTGCGCGATGGCCAGCTCGACGATCTTCACGATGACCAGGACCGTCGCCCCCGCCAGGTAGGTCCGCAGGATCGTCATGCCGATCTTGCGCCCGACCGGCACCGGCGGCCGCCGCAGCAGGGCCAGCTGCGGCATCCGCCAGTTCTCCCGGCCGGTGCGGTCGATCGGGATCGCGGCCGCGGCGGCTGGCCGCAGCCGCTGGACCAGCAGCCAGCCCGCGCCGAGCGCCACGGCGGCACCGCAGCAGGCCGCGAGGATGACCAGGATCTGCCCGGCGGTGATGCCGGGGAACAGCACCGACGCGGTCAGGATCACCGACAGCGCGACGAGCAGGGAAACCACGGCGCCGGTGAACAGGTTCGTCTTGCGCCCGTTCACCCAGGGGCCGAGGACCTCGCGGTCGTTGCACAGCAGCAGCAGGTAGATGGCCGCGCTCGGGAGCAGCACCCCGGCCAGTGCCTGGACTCCCTCGGTCAGCAGCCCGAGCGGCGAGCCGGGGATCAGTACCACCGCCGCGGCGAGCAGGACCAGGCCGCCGTAGATCGCGTAGAAGCCCTTGGCGCCCTTCACGCCGCGGTGCAGCGAGTGCTTGAGCCCGAACACGTCGCCGATCGCGTACGCGGTGGACAGCGAGACCGCGAAGGCCCCGATGATCGAGGCGTCCAGCAGCGCGATCGCGAACAGCACTCCCGCCACCCGGCCCGCATGCTCCTGCAGGCCCTGGGCGATGCCGGCCACGTCGGTGAAGTGCCCGGCGCCCGCCTGCCCGGCGAACGCGGCGGCGGTGAAGCCCATGATGGCCCCGGCCCCGAGCACTACGATCACGATGCCGATCCACAGGTCGACCTTCTCGTACCTGATGAACCGCGGCGTGATCCGCTTGTCGATGACGTAGCTCTGCTGGAAGAACAGCTGCCACGGCGCCACCGTCGTGCCGACGATCCCGATGACCAGCAGCATCACCGTGGCCATCTGCCCGGAGCCGCCGGGGATGTCGGGCACCGCGAAGCCATGGGCCATCTGCGTGGCCGCCGGGTGCGCCAGGAAGTAGATCGGGATCAGCAGCAGAGTGCCGCCGCACAAGGCGACCGCCATCCGCTCGAACCGCCGGAAGCTGCCGGTGAACGCCGCACCGATGATCACCACGGCGGCCAGCGGCACGGCGGCGAGCCTGGGCAGCCCGAGATAACCCGCCGCCAGCGTGATGCCGATGAACTCGGTGATCAGCGTGAGCGCGTTGAGCAGGAATAGGTCGATGACACTGAACGCGCCCCAGAACTTGCCGAACCGCTCCAGGATCAGCCGGGCGTGCCCGACGCCGGTCACGGCGCCCAGCCGCAGCACCATCTCCTGGTTCACGTACAGCACGGGCACCAGGAGCAGCAGCGTCCACAGCAGCCGGGTGCCGTAGTTCTGGCCAGCCTGTCCGTAAGTCGCGAACGCACCGGCGTCGTTGTCGCCGACCATCACGATCAGCCCCGGGCCGATAATCGCCAGCAGCGTCTTGAGCTGCGCCGATCGGCCACGCCGGGAAGAGGTGTCGTCGAGCCTGATGGTGCCGAGGGCGCCTCGGATGTCGCCGACGTGCTGGTCGTCTAGTGCTGCGGAGCGCCGCTCCAGCGTCGAGGTCATGGTGGTCCCTCCCTCTCCCCGGTGGGGGTCCTGGGAGGCACGCGGCATCCGCCTGGCCTGCGTTCAGGCTGCGCTCACGCGCAGCGGGCAGGTCCTGCAGCGGGCAGATGGCGGGGAAAGCGGCTACCGCGTGCCGGAAGAAGTCGAGAGTGCTCGGATGCAGTGCTGATGAGTACGGGGCCGATGATGGCCCGGACTACTGCAGTCCATATCTCGCCTCCCTCCGGTCGTGACACACGCGGGTGCCGAACCTGGGCACCAGGGGAGAGTCGCGGCAGCGAGCCGCTGCGCACCCCAGACTCGTCAGAGCTTTGGCACGACACGACGTAGCGCCCGGAACGATATAGCGCCCGGAAGCGCAGCCACTTCGGGTCACCCCTTAGGCCGGGGAGACCTGTCCTGACCCTGGGCGTCTCTCGACGTCGTCGGATCAGTGGCCTGTGTTCGTGTCGACGCCTCACCGAACGAGGTGCCTAACCAAACCTTCGATAGCTTACCTTCACCCGGCATTCCGGGCAAACACCCGGGCGAACGTCGGGTAAACAGCCGGCAAACCCAGGGCCAGCGCGGGGGGCGCCGGCCTCGCGGGCCCCGGTCTTGGCCGGCGGTGCTGCGCCGACGCCGCCCAGCCGACGGTGCCCAGCCGACGGCGCTCAGCCGGCGCGGCCTAGCGACGGTGCCCAGCGACACTGCTCAGCCGACGGCGCCCCGGGACCGCAGGCCGGCGATCTCCTCCGGCGTACGGCCGAGCGCGGCCAGCACCTCGTCGGTGTGCGCGCCCGGCCTGGGCGGCGGCTGCGGCGGGCCGGCGGCGCTGCGCCCGAACCGCGGCGCGGGCGCCGGCTGCACCAGCCCGCCGATGTCGGTGAACACCCCGCGGGCGGTGTTGTAGGGGTGACCAGGCGCTTCGGCGGGGCTGAGCACCGGCGCCACGCAGGCGTCCGAGCCCGCGAACGCGGTCGCCCACTCGTCGCGGCTCCGCTGCGAGAACGCCGCGGCGAACCGGTCCCGCAGCACCGGCCAGCCGGACTGGTCATATTGCGCGGGCAGGTCGGCGCCGGCCAGCCCGAGGCCGGCCAGCAGTTCGGCGTAAAACTTCGGCTCCAGCGCGCCCACGGCCACGTAGCCGCCGTCGGCCGTCGCATAGGTGTCGTAGAACGGCGCCCCGCCGTCCAGCAGGTTGGTCCCGCGCGCATCCTGCCACCGCCCCGCGGCCCGCAGCCCGTACAGGAACGAGGTCAGCAGCGCCGACCCGTCCACCATGGCCGCGTCAACCACCTGGCCGAGCCCGGACCGGTCCCGTTCGATCAGCGCGGCCAGCACCCCGAGCGCCAGCAGCATGCCGCCGCCCCCGAAATCACCGATCAGGTTGAGGGGCGGCACCGGGCGCTCGCCGGGCCGCCCGATCGGGTCCAGCGCGCCGGAGACGGCGATGTAGTCGATGTCGTGCCCGGCGGTGGCGGCCAGCGGGCCCTCCTGGCCCCAGCCGGTGATCCGCCCGTAGACCAGCCGCGGATTGCGCTCCGCGCACGGCCCGGGCCCGAACCCGAGCCGCTCGGCCACCCCCGGCCGGAACCCTTCCACCAGTACATCGGCCGATTCGGCCAGGCTGAGCAGCAGGCCGATACCCTCGGCGTCCTTCAGGTTGATGCCGACCGACCTGCGTCCCCGGCTAAGCGGGTCGGCGGGCGCCGCCGCGTCCGGCCCGCACAGCTCGGCCCGGTCCACCCGCAGCACGTCGGCGCCGAGATCGGCCAGGATCATGCAGCCGAACGGGCCGGGCGCCAGGCTGGCGATCTCGATGACGCGGATGCCGTCCAGTGGGCCCATCGGTTCCTCCAGCATCAGCGGCAAACTAGTTCGTAACCCGGATCGCCGGTGGCTCGCCCGCACCGCGCGACCTAGCGCGATCGTAGTGTCCGCGCCCCGCCTGGCCCGCTCACTCCCGTCCGGGCCGTCGTTTCGCTGTCCAGGCCGTCGGTTCGGTCCAGGCCGTCGGTTCCCGTCCAGGCCGTCGTCCCGCCCGGGCCGTCGCTGCCCGCGCCGGGCCAGGTCAGTCGTCCCGGGTGAGCAGCAGGGCGAGGGTGGGGCAGGCGGCGACGGCCTTCTTGGCCAGCGGCAGCAGCTGCTCGGGGACCGGGCCCGGCCTGATCAGCGGGTAGCCCCACGGATCGCTGCGGATCAGCTCCGGCAGCAGCTCGATGCAGATCCCGTGCGCCTCGCAGGCCACCGGGTTGACCCGCAGGCCGGAGCGGCCGGACCGGCGGCTCATGCCCGGCCGCCCGGATAGCCGGGCACCGGCAGCACGCCCGGCCGCCGCACCCGGGGGCATGGCCCGGCCGCCGCATGCTGGTACAGCTCGTCGCCGAACACCCGCAGCGCGCTGGCCGCCAGGGCCGCGGTCCCGTCCGGCAGGTGGCAGGCGCCGCGCCCCGCGACCAGGGTCAGCAGCTGGCTGGCCCAGCCGTGGGTGGCCCGGTCGGCCCGGCCGAACGCGAGCTGCCAGAACGCATCGGCCAGCGCGGGCAGGCCGTTAAAGCAGGGTCCGCACTGGCCTGCGCTCTGCTCGGCCAGATAGCCGACCACCCGGGCGGTCTCCGCCAGCCCGCAGGCCGACGCGGGCACCAGCATCACGATGCCCGGGCCGAGCGACGCACCGGCCGCCCGCAGCGCCGGATCGCTGACCGGGACGTCCAGGGCATCGGAGTAGCGGATCCAGCCGCCGAAGTACCCGCCGGCCAGGATGGCCTGCGGGGCCTCGGTCGGGCCGCCGGCCTGCCGCAGCAGCTCGCCGACCGGCGTGCCGACCGCGATCTCGTAGACGCCGGGCCGGTGCACCGTGCCGCCGACGGTGACCAGTGCCGAGCCGGCCCGGCGCCGAGCGCGCCGAACCACTCGGCCCCGTACCGCGCGATCAGCGCCAGGTGGGCCAGCGTCTCGACGTTCTGCACCAGCGTGGGACGACCGCGAACGCCTTTGTCGGAGGGCCGGGGCGGCACGAACGCGGGCTTCCCGCCGCCGCCGTTGATCATGCTGATCAGCGCCGTCTCCTGGCTCGCCACGTAGCTGCCGCCGATGGTCAGCAGCTGGATCGGCACGCGGTTCATCCCGGCCCGGTCCCGGGCGGAGATCGCGGCGCTCAGCGTGCCGGTCAGCTGGTCATCGCTGTCATGCACGCACAGATAGGCACGGCTAGCCCCGACCGCCTCCGAGGCGAGCGCGATCCCGTCGAGCACGAGGTGCGGCGCGCGAGCGAGCAGCGTCCGGTCCTTGATGCTGGCCGGCTCGGACTCCGCGCCGTTGGCGATCACGGCCGTGCCCACCGGGCTGCGCAGCGGGCCGGCCCGGCGGCCGGCCCGCGCCACGGCCCGCATCTTGCGGCCCGCCGGGAAGCCCGCCCCGCCCCGGCCCCGCAGGTCGGCCGCTTCGACCTCGCTGATCAGGCTGCCGTCGCCGAAGTCGGCCAGGGCATCGCGGAACGGCACCGGCCCGTACCTGTCGATGTGCTCGGCCAGCTCCAGCGGCCCATCCGGCGCGATCAGCCGCGGCAGCCGCCCGGCCGGCCGGGCCTGGCCCGCCGCTGTGCCCATTCCGGCCACGCTCATCGCGCCTGCTCCAGCCGCGCTGCGGTGCTGGCGGGCCGCGCGGCGGTGCTGGCGGGCCGCGCTGCGGTGCTGGCGGGCCGCGCTGCGGTGCTGGCGGGCCGCGCTGCGGTGCTGGCGGGCCGCGCTGCGATGCTAGCGGGCCGCGGTGCGATGCTAGCGGGCCGCGGTGCGGTGCTGGTCCGCGCCGTGATCCGGGTGCGGCGCGGGGCCAGCGGCGTAGCGGCGGCCCGGGTGCCGCCGGTGATCAGCGACGGCGGCGTGCCGGACCGGCGTGCCCAGCCGGGCTGCAGCGGCCCGGCTGCCAGCCAGGCCGTGCCGGCGACGAGCGTGAGCACGACGGCCAGTGCGCCCGCCACCCGCGCGACGGCATGCGACGGCCAGCCGTAGGCGAGGCGCCAGCCGGTCAGCCCGGCGATCAGTGCCACGCAGCCGACGGTCAGCCCGAGCACCCAGGTCACCGGGGTGTCCGAGCCGGTGCCCAGGCCGTGCAGCACGGCCACCGGCCAGCACAGGTACGAACTCCAGTGCACCAGGTGCCAGGAGCGGTAGCTGATCCTGGTCCGCACCAGGCTAGTAATGGTCAGCGCGATCATCAGGTCGAATGCGACCGTTCCCAGGCCCAGCCAGAGCGGGCGGTAGGCGGAGATGAACGGGATCACCACGTCCTGGACCTTGATCGGCGCATAGCTGTCGGCCAGCGTGGTCGCGATGTGCAGGCCAGTGAAGACCAGCGCGAGCAGTGCGGCGTTCCGGTGCAGCCCGACGATGACGAACCGCGGCCACGCGGGCCGCTGAAACCGCACCGAGCTCAGCAGCCCAAGCGCCATGCTGGCGGTCAGCAGCACCAGCGCCACCAGGCCGGTCGCGCGGGTCAGGTACCACAGCGGCGTGGACGCGTTAACGACGATCGCGCCCGGCGGTGCCGCGGCACCCAGGATGCTCATGCCCGGTCGGCCTGCGCTCCGTCGGCTGGCCAGCCAGCGGTGATCTCGACTGATCCGTCGTGGCGGACCAGCCGGGCCGGCAGGCCGGTCTCCTGCAGCCAGGACAGCGCAGCGCCAGAGCGGACGATGGCCGCAGTGCTGGCGGTGTTGGCGTCCACGCAACTGCCCGCCGCCACGCTGACCGTGCGCCAGCACGAACTGGCCGGCTCGCCGGTGGCCGGGTTGATGATGTGATGCATCCGCCGGCCGCCCATCGACCAGGTGCGTACCGTGGTGCTCGAGGTGGCCAGGCCGCCGGATGCGATGGTGACCGTCTGCCCGGGCGCGTCCTGGCTCGCCGCATGATCGTCGGTGACCCGGATCCGCCAGCCGGTGTCCGGAGGCGTCCCGGCCACCGCTATGTCACCGCCGAGGCTGACCAGCACTCCGGACCCGGTCCGTGCCGCGATCGTCGCCGCGCACCGGTCCGCCGCCCAGGCCTTGGCGGTCGCCCCGAGGTCGAGCTGCGCGTCATCGTGCAGCTGCGCCTGGCCATGCGATCGGTCAAGCTGCACGCTGCGCCATCCGGGCACGCCGCGGGGCACCCCGACCCGGTGCGGCCCGGTGTCGCCGGCCGCCACCAGCACCGCGAAGTCCCGGTCGTAGCCGATGTCGGCTAGCGGGCCGCCGCACGTCGGATCCACGTTCCCACTGGTCAGACGGGCCGCGCGGAGCGCGACGCCGAGGATCTCCGCGAACAGGTCGCTGACCGGGACGGGCTGGCCACCGGCCGCGTTGAGCCTGGACAGCTCGGAATCCGCGCGGAACCTGCTGCACGCCAGATCGACGGCCGCCAGCTCGGTGTCGGCGACCGTCCGGGCGACCTGTACCGCGGCAGGCTCGCTGACGACCAGCGTGGCGGTGGTTCCGAACACGCTGAAAGTGTCGTCAGCCGTCGCCACGCTGCTCATGAGGCTCCTGAGACCACCTGGCCGGCGCCCTGGGCTGGCGCAGGGGGCTGCGCGGGAACGATGATGCCCTGACTTGGCTGGCTGCCGTGGGCGTGCTGGGCCGCGACATTGTGCCCGAAGGCCACCGCGATCACTGCGGAGCACACCGCGCCCACCACGCCGGCTCGCCAGGTAAATTTACTGATCCGCCGCATCCCATCGTCGCGCGCGGCCATCGCGAAGCGCACATCGTCCCTGCGCATGGCGCTCCTCCCTGCCAGCGTGTCCCTGCCAGCGTGGCCAGCGTGTCCCTGCCAGTGTGGCCTGGCGCTCAGGTCGTCCCGGTCGGCGGTGCCAGGCGACAAGCTTGCCGGCTCCACCCTAGGAATCGCTGAATGGCTCATCCAGGTTCACCGCACGGCTTGGCGGTGTCCGCGGCTTGGCAGTGTCCGCGGCTTGGCAGTGTCCGCAGAGCGGCAGGGTCCACGGATTGGCAGTGTCCGCGTTCCCTGTCACCGACCGTGATTAGGTTCGTCAGCTATCACGTTCTACTACGGGCGGCGGTTCGTTCCCGTCCCCCCTTTTTACCTCGCCGGGCGGGGTAACCGCGACGCCGGGGAGTCAGGACGGGGAGTCAGGGGCGGGGAGCCGTTGCCTGCCCGCAGATCTTGGGGGTCAGCGAGGCTGGCGAAGGCCTGCAGGTTCGCCAGGCTCTCGCCGCGCTTGATACGCCAGGCCCACTCCTTGCGGATCGAGGAGGCGAAGCCGAGCATCAGCGCGGCGTCGAAGTTCTCGTCCGAGTAGCTGAGCACGCAGCCCAGCAGGCGGTCGATCTCATCGGTGCTGATGCAACCGAGCGGCAGCCGCCCGACCAGGTAGACATCTCCCACCTGATCGAGGGCGAAATGCACGCCGTACATCCGGCCGCCGCGTTCCAGCAGGAAGCGGTAGAACTCCGCATGATTCTCGTCCGGCTGGCGGCAGAAGAACGCCTCGACATGCAGGCTGTGCGCCCCGGCGATCAGCCAGGTCATGGTGGCGAGCTTGTGCTGCCCCTCCAGGCGGACCAGGTACGCGCCTGGCTGTGGTGACTCGAAAGCGATCCCGAGATCGCCAAGCGCGGCCTCCAGGGCGGCGGCAGCTGCGGGGGCCGGGCCGGCCGTGGTGCCCGTTCCGGTCAGCTCGCCCGTTGCCGCTGCGGCCGCCTTGTCGCTGCCGCTCATCGTCAGGCTTCGACCGCCTGAGCCGTCTCGCTCATCGCGGCTGAGTACATCTGCAGCAGCTGGTCGACCGTGGCGCTCCAGCCGAAGCTCGACGCGTGCCTGCGGGCGCCGAGCGACAGCCGGGCCAGCTCGGCCGGGCGGGCGATCAGCTCCCGGAGCACCTGGGCGTAGCTGGCCGGATCGCGCGAGTTCACCAGCACCCCGGAGACACCGTCCCGGACGGCGGTACGCAGGCCGCCGACCGACGCGGCCACCACGGGCGTGCCGCAGGCCTGCGCCTCGACGGCCACCAGGCCGAAGGATTCGGAATGCGACGGCACCATCACGATGCTAGCGGCCCGGTACCAGTCGGCGAGTTCCGGCTGCGGGCACGGCGGCTCCAGCCTGACCAGCCCGGCGATGCCCAGCTGTGCAGACAGTTCCAGCAGCCCGTCAGGATCGGCCCGGCCCGAGCCGCTCGGGCCGCCGACGAACGCGACCCGCAGCGCCGGCCAGCCCCGGGTCGTCGCGGACCATCATGGCCGCCGCCCGCAGGACCACGTCAGGGGCCTTGAGCGGCTGGACCCGGCCCGCGAACACCAGCACGACCGCGTCGTCTGGGAGGCCGAGCCGCCGCCTGGCCTGCTGCTGCGATCCGGGCTGGAAAACCGACAGATCGACGCCAGGATTGATGGTGCAGACCCGGGCCGGGTCCGCGTCATACAGCCCGATGAGCTGCCTGGCCTCCTCGTCGGTATTGGCGACCAGCCGGTCGGCCATCGCCACGACCTCGGCCTCGCCGCGGATCCTGGCCGCAGGCTCGGCGGCGTCGCCCGCGGCCAGGGCCGCGTTCTTGACCTTTCCGAGGGTGTGCATGGACTGCACGAGCGGGACGCCCCAGCGTTCCTTGGCTACCGCGCCCACCTGGCCCGACAACCAGTAGTGCCCGTGGACCAGGTCGTACCGCCCGGGTGCCGAGGCCGCTTCGGCCCGCAGCACCTCCAGGGTGAAGTGGCAGAGCTGGCCAGGCAGGTCAGCCTTGTCGAGGTCCTCGAACGGGCCCGCGGCCAGGTGCCGCACCAGCACCCCGGGCGCGAGTTCGGCGACCGGGAGCACATGTCTGGATGACGCGCGGGTGAAGATGTCCACTTCCACGCCGCGAGCGGCCAGGCGCTTGGCGACCTCGACGACATAGACGTTCATGCCGCCTGCATCTCCGGTTCCCGGTTGCTCCAGCGGCGACGTGTGGACACTGACAGTCGCGATCCGCCGGGGAAAGCGTCGCGGCACGGGCATGCACCTCCGACAAAGCAACCTCCAGCTGCCGCATCCTGTTCCCGGGCCAGGTGTCGTGGCCGGCCCCACTAGGCTGTCCAACGTGATGAATCTGGTGCTGCTCCGGCACGGGGAAAGTGCCTGGAACTCTGAGGGCCTGTTCACCGGCTGGGTCGATATCGGCCTGTCGCCCAAAGGCGCCGAGGAGGCCGCCAGCGGAGGCCGCCAGCTCGCCGAGGGCGGCCTGCGGCCGGACATTGTGCATACTTCCGTGCTGACCAGGGCGATTCAGACTGCCAACATCGCCTTGGAGGCAGCTGACCTGTCGTGGCTGCCGGTGCGGCGGTCCTGGCGGCTCAACGAACGGCACTATGGCGCGCTGCAGGGCAAGAACAAGGCGGAAACCCGCCAGCAGTACGGAGACGAGCAGTTCATGCTCTGGCGCCGGTCCTACGACGTCCCGCCGCCCCCGATTCCGGCCGATGATCCGCTCTCGCAGGCGGGTGACCCGCGGTACGCGCTGCTTCCGGCCGAACTGCTGCCGAGCGCGGAATGCCTGAAGGACGTGGTCGGCCGAATGCTGCCGTTCTGGTACGACGTGATCATCCCAGACCTGGCCGCCGGGCGGACGGTGCTAGTCGTCGCCCATGGCAACTCGATCCGCGCGCTGGTCAAGCATCTGGACGGGATCGGTGATGCGGAAATCGCCGGGCTCAATATCCCGACCGGCATGCCGCTCATCTACGAACTGGACGACAAGTTCCGCCCCCGGGTGCCCGGCGGCCGCTATCTGGACCCCGAAGCCGCCGCCGCGGCGGCGGAGGCCGTGAGCAAGCAGGGCCGCTGAGCCAGCCGCCCGCCGAGCCAGCCGCCCGCCGAGCGTCCCGATCCGGCATAAATCCGGTAAGATCCGCGCGTTCCGCCGTGCCTTTTTCTACCAGATCAGGCGGTAAGCGCGAGATTTGGCGGGATCACTCCTCAGCTGGCCCGCTGGCGCGTCAGCGCTGACCTAAACCACGACTGACTACTACATGAACATTGCGCGAATAACCCCACGTCGAAGACGGTCGCCCGATGCACGGGAGCTGACGGGCGCATAACATCAAACCGTGGACATGGGGGTGAATGCGGAGCCCTACAGCGGGGCACGTCCGCTCTGCTGCAGTTGCGCATGCGGCGCTGCTCGCGGAGATGGCGGGAGCCAGCGATCGGCGATGGCGTGAAGAACCGCACCACGACCCGGGTCCCTGACGAACTAGATACGCCGGCGGCCACCGGGACGCACTCGCCGCCGCAGCGGCTGCCGGCCGGCATCGCCTCCGTCCTGTCGGTCCTCTCCTCGTCCGCTGTCGTGCTTGACAACGAGGATCGGGTGCTGACGGCGAGTTCGGCCGCGCGCGCGTTCGGGCTCGTCGAGGGCGACAAGCTGGTGGTCGGCGAACTGCTCGCGCTGGCCAGGCAGGTACGCCGGGACGGTGAGATCCGCGAAGGCGAAATCGAGGTGTCCACCAGCAGCTTCAACGGCCGGACGACGAGCTTCAACGTGCGGCTCGCTCCGCTGGGCGCCGCGGTCGGCGGTGGCGGCCTCGTGCTGTTGCTGGCCGAGGACCAGACCGAGAGCCGCCGGGTCGAGGAGGTCCGCAGGGACTTCGTGGCCAACACCAGCCACGAGCTCAAGACGCCGGTCGGAGCTCTGGCCCTGCTGGCCGAGACGGTGGAGGATGCCGCCGACGATCCTGAGGCGGTACGCAGGTTCGCCGGGCGGATGCGGCAGGAGGCGGCCAGGCTCACGCATCTGGTGCAGGACCTGATCACCCTGAACCGGATCCAGGCGGCTGAGCCCATCCCGGACCCGTTCCCGGTGCAGGTCGACGCAGTGGTCGCCGAGGCGCTGGACAGGTGCAGGATGAAGGCCACCGCGCGGGGCATCGAGATCGCGATCAACGGGCCGCACGGCGCGATCCTGCTCGGTGATGAGGACCTGCTGATCACGGCGCTGCGCAACCTGCTGGAGAATGCCATCGCCTACAGCCCGGACAAGACCAGGGTGGTGGTCTCCACCAGCTACGCCGGCAACGATGCCATCGAGATCAGTGTCGCCGACCAGGGCATCGGAATTCCTGAGCGAGACCTTGAGCGGATATTCGAGCGCTTCTACCGTGTCGACCCTGCGCGATCACGGGCTACTGGCGGGACCGGCCTCGGACTGGCCATCGTCAAGCACGTCATCGCGGCCCACGGGGGAAAGGTCACGGTCTGGAGCAAAGAGGGCACGGGCTCCACGTTCACTCTGCGACTGCCATTGCGAGCTTCAGTGCCGCCGATATGAGCGGCCCCACAATACCGGCGATTACGCGACCTGCCAGGGAGGCAGTCAAAGTGACCCGAGTGCTCGTTGTCGAAGATGAAGAGTCCTTCAGCGATGCAATCTCCTACATGCTCCGCAAAGAGGGTTTCGAGGTAGCGGTCTGCCCGACGGGCCCGGACGCCATCGATACCTTCGACCGCAGCGGAGCTGACCTCGTGCTGCTCGACCTGATGCTGCCCGGGCTGCCCGGCAGCGAGGTATGCCGGTCCCTTCGCGAGCGGTCGAACGTCCCGGTGATCATGCTGACCGCCAAGGACAGCGAGATCGACAAGGTCGTGGGCCTCGAGCTCGGCGCAGATGACTACGTGACCAAGCCCTTTTCCTCGCGCGAACTCGTCGCCAGGATGCGTGCCGTGCTCAGGCGCCGGGGCGAGTCAGACGAGCCGGTCGCTGCGGTCATGGAGTCCGGGCCGGTCCGGATGGACGTGGACCGGCACGTCGTCACGGTCCGCGGTGAGCAGGTCCAGTTGCCGCTCAAGGAATTCGAGCTGCTGGAAGTACTGCTGCGTAACGCGGGCCGGGTGCTGACCCGGATGCAGCTCATCGACAGAGTGTGGGGTTCCGACTATGTCGGGGACACCAAGACTCTGGACGTGCACGTCAAGCGGCTGCGCGCGAAGGTCGAATTCGACCCGGCCAATCCGGTGCATATCGTCACCGTGCGCGGGCTTGGCTACAAGTTCGAGCCGGCCGGCTGAGCCAGTCAGGACATTCCCGCTCAGGACGTTCCCGCTCAGGAGGTTGCGGTCGGCGACGGGCTGGGCGTGGGGGTACCGGCCGGTGTCGGGCTGGGCTTGGCCTGATGCTTGTGCTTCGTGGCAGTCGGTGATGGGCTCGGGGCGGGCAGGAACGTCGCGTAGTACTGGGCTCTGGGGATGACCGGGACGAGCAAGGTCACGCTACCGGCGTCCTGGAAGGTCATGATCACGCGAACGTAGGCTGAGCCGGACAGCGGACGGGTCAGGTTGTTCAGGATCACCTTGGGGGCCGGGCCGGTCAGGAAGACCCCTTGATTGGTGGCGAGGTTGACGCTGCCGCCTGGCAGCGTGACCGACGTTGCCGAGCCGGGCGCCGAGACCCTGAGCAGCCGGTCCGGCGTTCCGCTGTTGACGACCGCGAAGAACATGCCAGCCGACTGGCCCGCGTCGAGCTGGCCGGTAACCGGGGCGCCGAGGACGAAGACATTCCTGATGGCGATCTCGCCCACCTGGGTGCCGGCGCCTTCGGTGGGCTGGTGCCATTGAGTTGTCGGCGCGTTGTTCCCCACCTCGCACCCGGCGAGCACCGGGATCAATGCTGCGATCACGAGGACGACCAGGCGGCGCGGCCTGCTCGCCCGGTGGCTGCTCCAGATCACGGTGCTCTCCTCGTCTTCGTAATGTGAAGCACTTGGAACGCCGCACAGCGTAGCCGTCATGATGGTCTGCGCGAGCGCCGGCCCGCCAGGTACGCGCTGGCTAGGACCCGGCGAGATGACCTGCGGGCAGCAGCATGAACTTGTTGGTCAGTGCCAGTCCGGGCCGTAGGGCCGCCTCGACGCCTGCCACCGCGCCGTCGGCGCGCACCAGGATCGCAGTGAGCCCCGACGGCTTGTAGGTGGCGCCGAGTACGTTGCGGGCGTCCGTCGCCACCCGCGCGGGATGCTGCCCGGCCTGCGCGGCGAGCCGCCTGAGCTGTCCGATGGCGCCGCCGGTTCCGACGAAATACAGCGCCACGCGTGCCTTCGTGGCCTGCTTGACCAGCTGCCGTAGCGCTGTTGCACATTGACAGCCCGCCGGGATCAGGGCCAGCACAGCGGGCGGGAGTGAGCGTAGCGGCGCGGGCCGCCCGCGATGAGGAGTGTCTTGTCCGGCAGTGGCGCGCCGACCTGCCCGATGGCCGGAGTTGGCACCGGCGAAGCAGTGCCCGCCGACGGGCCAGCGGCCGTGCTGGCCCCAGCGTGGCCGGCCGACGACTGGCCGGCTGACGACTGGCCGGCTGCCTGCTGCCCAGCAGTGCTGCCGCCCGCTGAGCCGCGGGCCGCAGCCTTCCCCGTCGTGGCGGCCTTGGCAGCGGTTCGACCGGGCAAGCGGGGCATGTCGGCCTGGCCCGCGGAGAAGAGAGTCAGCAGCGTGCCGGAGATCAGCGCCAGCACGAGGCAGCCCGCCAGCAAGGGCAGTACCATGCCGTCGCGTGTCAGTGGTCCGTGCAGCCTGCGGGCGCGCATCCGCCGCCGCTGCGCGCGCAGCTCGCGGTGATACGCCTGCACATCACGATCGAGTTCCCGCGCGTCATCGGGAATCTCGATGTCGACCGGAGGCAGACCGAAGTCGTCCCGTTCCGGATCGCCGCCTAGGTTCACCCGCGCCCCTCTCCGGCATGAGCGGCAACGTCCCTTTCAGTATGAGCCTCCGGCCGACCAGCCGTGACAGCGCGGGGACCCCTAGCCGATACACAAGCGAAAAAGCGGGATTTCACGGGCGGTGCAGGCGTTTTGCCAGCCGGACTCCGCGGCTGCTGCGGACCCGCTGTGAACCGCTGTTGGCCGCCCTAAGCTGCGGCTTCGCCCGGCGCCATGAGGGCCGCCCCGCCCGGCGGCGCTGGCCTCCGGCGGCCGCGGTCAGGCCCGCAGCAATCCGAGGATCTTGTATTGCGCCATTGACCTGCATGTTTGCTGTCAAGGACGGCTAATCGCCCAAGTTCGGCGTGGTAACATAGCTTCAGCGGAAGGGGTACTTGCCACATGTCTTTCAAGGTCGGCGACACAGTCGTCTACCCCCACCATGGGGCTGCTCGGATCGAAGAGATCGAGACCCGTTCGATCAAAGGTGAGGATAGAACCTACCTCGTGCTGAAGGTCGACAAGGGCGACCTGACGGTGCGCGTCCCCGCAGATAACGCCGAGCTTGTCGGCGTTAGGGACGTGGTCGGGCAGGAAGGGCTGGAGCGGGTTTTCGAGGTGCTGCGGGCCCCGTACACCGAGGAGCCGACCAACTGGTCCCGGCGGTACAAGGCCAACCTGGAAAAGCTGGCCTCAGGCGACGTGAACAAGGTGGCCGAGGTCGTGCGCGACCTATGGCGCCGGGATAAGGAACGCGGCCTTTCCGCTGGTGAGAAGCGCATGCTGGCCAAGGCCAGACAGATCTTGGTGAGCGAGCTCGCGCTGGCTGAGAAGACCAACGAGGACAAGGCTGAGGCCCTGCTCGACGAGATTCTCGGTTCCTGACCCAGGCGCCGACCAGGTCGGTGACCGCCCCGGTCCGCCCGTGCTGGATTCTGGCGATTCCAGCGCCGTGGCCAGCGTTTCTGATTCCCTGGGATCATGACGCCTAGGGTTTTGCCGCGGGTTGGGGTCGGCACCGACGTCCATCCATTCGGAACAGGCCGGCCGCTGTATCTGGCTGGCCTGCTCTGGCCGGGCGAACCGGGTCTGATGGGCCATTCAGACGGAGACGTCGCCGCGCATGCCATCTGTGATGCGCTGCTCTCGGCGGCTGGACTCGGCGATCTCGGAGCGCACTTCGGCACGTCCTTGCCGCAGTGGGCGGGCGCCGCCGGCGCCAAGCTGCTCGCTGAGACGGCCCGGCTGGTGGCCAGCGCTGGATTCGCGGTCGGAAACGTCGCCGTCCAGGTCATCGGGAACCGGCCCAGAATCTCCGGACGTCGCGAAGAGGCACAGACAGTCCTGTCGGCGGTGCTCAACGACGCGCCGGTGAGCATCTCCGGGACCACCACGGACGGGCTGGGCCTGACCGGGCGCGGCGAGGGCATCGCGGCGATCGCCACCGCCTTGGTGATTCCTGACGCTGGTTCGTAGCCTTATCGAATCCAGTTGCCCGTCGGGCACAGGCTCGTCGGGCACCGGAGCCGGATGCTCCGCCGGGGCGCTAGCCCTCCGGTGGAGTCGGCGAGCTCCATTTCCTAAGGAACTCCGGCAGTGCCGCAGGCTCCGGCTGGGCCAGCGCAACGTCATCAACCGGCTCCTGCTGGGCCGCGTGGTCGTCCGGCTGAGCGGGCCCGCCACTGGCGATGTCGCCGGTCGGCTGGCGGAATCCGGCGGCGATGTCGTAAGCCGGCTGGCCGGGTTCGGCTGGGGAGTGGTAGGCCGGCTGGCCGGGTTCGGCTGAGGTGTCGTAGGGCGTCGGCTGGCCGGGTTCGGCTGAGGTGTCGTAGGGCGTCGGCTGGCCGGGTTCGGCTGAGGTGTCGTAGGGCGTCGGCTGGCCGGGTTCGGCAGGGATGTCGTAGGGCGTCGGCTGGCCGGGTTCGGCAGGGATGTCGTAAGGCGTCGGCTGGTCGGGCTGGCTGATCGCGACATCATCGTCCGCAAGTTCCGCGCGGCCGGCCCCAGCGTCGATGGCATAGTCGGCGGCATAGTCGACGGTCGGCGCTGGGCTGAGTCCGGTCGCCGGATAACCGCCGCCGTAGGACACCTCGGCCTCGGCGGGCAGCTCCGCACGAGCCGGCGAACCCGACCAGCCGGCCATGGCGGGCTGACCCGCCAGGTGGGCCTCGTCGCTAGTCGGATCGTCCTGGCCAGTCGGATCGTCCTGGCCAGGCTCGGTGTCGATCGCGGGATCAGCGCTTTGGCCGGCTGCGCCGGTCGGCTCCGCAATGTCCGCGGTGGCGGTCTGCGCCGCGATGCCGGTCGCCTTGGTCGGGTCGGCTCCGTTCGCGGTGCTGGCGGCTTGCGCGGTGCCGGCGGCTTGGGCGGTGCCGGCGGCTTGGGCGGTGCTGGCGGCTTGGGCGGTGCTGGCGGCTTGGGCGGTGCTGGCGGCTTGGGCGGTGCTGGCGGCTTGGGCGGTGCTGGCGGCTTGGGCGGTGCTGGCCGATTGCGCGGGGCTGGCCACCTCTGCAGCCCTGGTCTCGTCTGCCGGTGCTCCGGCCGCAGTGCTAGTACCAGCCGCGGTGTCGGTCCCGGCCGCGGTGTCGGTCCCGGCCGCGGTGCTAGTCCCAGCTGCAGTGCCAGCCACGGCTGCAGTGCCAGCCACGGCCGCGGTGTCGGTCCCGGCCGCGGTGCCAGCCCCGGCCGCGGCGTCAACCGCGGTCGTGCTGTCTGCCACCGGCGCCGGGCCGGCCACCGTGACTTGGCCGGCTGACGGGCGGGGCGGCGGCCACGGTCGCCCGGTCGGCCAGGAGCCCGGCGCCGGCCACGGTGGCCGGGCCGGGCCCGGGCGGGGCGGCGGTTAGCTCCGCGGGGCGGGGGCCCGGCCGGACCGCGGTGGGGTGTTCGGGTGCCTTCGGCGTGAACAGGTCGTTGATGCCGAGTCGCGCATCGCCCTGACCGGGGGGCGGCGCTGCAGGCACCTGCTCGCCGTTCAGCCGCTGCCTGGCGTGCCGCAGCATGGTCAGCAGCAGCCCGAATCCGACCAGGACGAACACCCACGGAATGATCGCCACCGCCGCGGCGGCCGGCCGGTGCGGGAGCTTGGTGCCGGTGGCATGCAGCGCGTCGGCGCCGGCCGCCGCGGCGAGCAGGACCAGCAGCGACAGCCACGCAAAGCACCGGGCCGGCAGGCCTGCCCCGCGCAGGGACAGGACCGCCGCGCACGCGATGACCAGCATCGCATCGAGAATCAGCGGATAAAGGCGGGCCAGCGATGGTGTCACGCCCGCGCTCCGCGCGATCGCGTGAATGCCGGAATAAGACAGCAAGAACGCAGCCGCGGCCAGAACCAGCACGCCGATTATCACCGCGACCAGCGCGAGTACCCGTAGCCCGCGGTGGTTTTCTCCGGCGCCATCGGTGCTACCCATAGGGTGATCGCTCATCGGGGCCGATCGTCCTTCCTGCGCGTAGCTGACGCCTGCATCGTCAGCTATGGACGCGGTAAGCCTATAGTCGGGAACGAGCGCGACCCTTCAGCCGGGCCGGACAGCTCGCCGTGGCGCGGGGCCGCAGGCGCCACCGCACGAGTAGCACGCGGTTGCGCCTGACGGTGGGCCTGGCCGCCTGCGACTAAACGTCAAAGGAGACGACATGCCGTATTACCGGGTGGTCGGCGAGATTCCCAGAAAGCGCCACATCCGTTTCCCGCGCCCTGACGGCGGCCTCTATGCCGAGGAGCTGATGGGCGAGGAGGGCTTCGTCTCCGATTCATCGTTGCTCTACCACGCGCACCTGCCGACCGCGATCGTCAAAAGCGACGGCGTCGAGGATGCTGAAGCGACGGCCGGGATCTCGCCGAACCACCCGCTGCTGCCCAGGCATTTCCGCACCCAGGAGCTACCGGCAGGCGGCGATCTCGTGCTCGGCAGGCAGGTGCTGCTGGCCAACGACGACGTGCGGATCTCGTTCGCGGCGGCCGACGCGCCATCGGAGCTGTACCGGAATTCGACCGGCGACGAGACGATCTACCTCAGGACCGGCTCCGCCAGGTTCGAGTCGGTGTACGGCGCGATCAACGCAGCCGCGGGCGACTACGTCGTCGTGCCCCGGGGGACCATTCACCGCTGGATTCCTGGCGGCGATCCGGTGCAGGCCTTGGTCATCGAGGCGCGCGGGCACATCAGGCCGCCACGGCGCTACCTGTCGCAATATGGCCAGTTCCTGGAGCACGCCCCGTACTCCGAGCGTGATCTGCGCGGCCCGGACGGGCCGTTGGTCGCCGCGGGCGAGGACGTTCCCGTGCTGGTGCGCAACCGCGACGGGCTGACCAGGCTCACCTACGCCTGGCACCCCTTCGACGTGGTCGGCTGGGACGGCTGCTTGTACCCGTACGCGTTCAACATCGCCGACTTCGAGCCGATCGTGAAGCGGACTCATGCGCCGCCGCCGGTGCACCAGACCTTCGAGGGACCGAACTTCGTGATCTGCTCGTTCTGCCCGCGTCCGCTTGACTTCGACGACGGCGCGGTGCCAATTCCGTACAACCATCACAACGTGGACTCCGACGAGATGATGTATTACGTCGGCGGGGACTACGGCGCCCGCAAGGGCTCGGGGGTGGGCATCGGATCGATCACCCTGCATCCGTCGGGCTTCACGCATGGCCCGCAGCCCGGCGCGGTCGAGGCGGCCGTCCGTGGCCTGGCGGAGGGGCGCACCACCACCGACGAAACGGCCGTCATGATCGACACCTTCAGGCCCCTGCACCTCGGCCCGGCCAGCCGCAGCGCGGAAGATCCGGAATACGCCTGGAGCTGGGCCAGGGGCTCGCGCAGCTGATCCCCTGGGCCGCCGTCAGGGCCAGCGCGCAAGTCCCGGCCGCAGCTCCGCCGCCACCAGCCTGAGCATCAGGCACGCGCCGCGCGGAGGTCGCGCCGTCCCGTAGCCTTACTGCATGGTGCTGCGTCTCTACGACACTGCCGCGCGCTCGGTGCGCGAGTTCACCCCTGTGCTACCGGGGCGAGCGTCGCTGTACCTGTGCGGGGCCACGGTGCAGGCGCCGCCGCACATCGGCCACATCAGGTCCGGCGTCGACTTTGACATCCTCACCCGCTGGCTGCGGGCCAGCGGTTACCAGGTGACGTTCTGCCGGAACGTGACCGATATCGACGACAAGATCCTGCGCACCGCCGAGCGCGAGGGCAGCGCGTGGTGGACGGTGGCCGAGCGGAACCAGCGGGCGTTCACCCGCGCTTACGACGTGCTCGGCTGCCTGCCGCCGGACGTCGAGCCCCGGGCGACCGGGCACGTGCCCGAGATGGTCGTGCTGATGCGGCGGCTCATCGACAGCGGGCACGCCTACGCGGCCGGCGGCGACGTCTACTTCGATGTGCTTTCCTACCCCAGCTACGGCTCGCTGTCCGGCCAGCGGCTCGAGAACATGCGGGCCGCCGACGACATCGAGGGCGGCGCCAAGCGGGACCCGCGCGACTTCGCGCTCTGGAAGGGGGCCAAGCCGGGCGAGCCGTTCTGGGAGACGCCCTGGGGACCTGGCCGTCCGGGCTGGCACCTGGAGTGCTCGGCGATGGCCACCAAGTACCTCGGCGCGACCTTCGACATCCACGGCGGCGGCCTGGACCTGGTCTTCCCGCACCACGAGAACGAGCTGGCCCAGTCCAGGGCCGCAGGCGACGGTTTCGCCAGGTACTGGATGCACAACGGGCTGCTGCACCTGGCCGGGGCCAAGATGAGCAAGTCGCTGGGCAACTCGCTGCTGGTCGACGTCATGGTGACCGAGGTGCGGCCGGTCGAGCTGCGCTATTACCTGGGCCAGGCCCACTACCGCTCGGACGTCGAGTACAGCCGCGAGGCCCTGGACGAGTCGGCGGCCGCCTACCGCAGGATCGAGGGCTTCGTGACCAGGGCCGCGCAGGCGGCCGCCGGGATCGAACAGCCCGACTGGGCGGACGGGCCGGCCGATGCGGCGCTGCCCGCCGCCTTCGCGGCGGCTCTCGACGACGATCTCGCGGTACCGCAGGCGCTGGCCATCGTCCACGAGGCGGTCCGGGATGGCAACAGCGCGCTGGCCGCCGGGGACACGGCGGGCGCGGCCAAGCACGCCGCGCAGGTACGGGCGATGACCGGGGTGCTCGGCCTCGATCCGCTCGCCGAGCCGTGGGCGGGCGGCGGCGGCGATGATGACCTGTACAGCGTGGTCGACGCCCTGGTCGGCGTGGCGCTGCAGCAGCGGCAGGCGGCGCGCGACCGGAAGGACTACGCCGCCGCGGATGCGATCAGGGACGGGCTCGCCGAGGCGGGCATCGTCGTCGAGGACACCCCGCACGGGCCGCGCTGGGAGCTGAGCCGGTGAGCGGCGCAGCCAAGCAGGGACGGCCCGGGCCTGGCGGCAGGTCCAAGTCAGGTAAGCCGCGTGCGGGTACCGGCGGCTATGGAAAACGGCGGCTCGAGGGCAAGGGCCCGACTCCGCCCGCCGAGCTGCGGCCAGGCCATCCCGCCCAGCGCCGGGCCGCCGCGGCCGCCCGCCCGGGTCCCAGCCGCGACACCAGCCGCGGCACCGCTAGCGGCACCGGCCGCGCAGGCCGGATCGGCGGCCGCGGGCACCGCTGGGCGCGGCACCTCACGCGATCGGACCGGACCGGCCCCCGCGAGCCGTTACGGAGCCAAATCACGGGCCCCGGGTGGCACCGAGATGGTCGCCGGCCGGAACGCGGTGCTCGAAGCACTGCGCGCGGCGGTGCCGGCCACCGCGCTGCACATCGGCCCGCGGCTGGACGCCGACGACCGGATCAGCGAGGCGATCAAGCTGGCCGCCGACGCCCGGATCCCGGTGGTGGAGGCGGGGCGCGACGAGCTGGACCGGATCACCAGCGGCGCGGTGCACCAGGGCCTGGCCCTGCGGATCAAGCCCTACGCCTACGCACATCCCGATGACCTGATGGCCCGGGCGCGGGCGGCCGGCCAGCAGCCGCTTATCGTGGCGCTCGACGGTGTCACCGATCCGAGGAACCTGGGCGCGGTGGTCCGGTCGGTGGCGGCGTTCGGCGGGCACGGCGTGCTGGTGCCGGTGCGGCGCTCCGCCGGCGTGACCGCCGGAGCATGGAAGGCCTCCGCCGGGGCGCTGGCCGCAGTGCCGGTCGCCCAGGCGGCGAACCTGGTCCGGGTGCTGACCGGTTACCAGGAGGCCGGGCTGTTCGTCGCGGGCCTCGACGGGGCCGGGGACACGCCGATCGGCGAGCTGGAGCTGGCCGACTCCCCGCTGGTGCTGGTCGTCGGGTCCGAGGGCCGCGGACTGTCCAGGCTGGTCACGCAGCGCTGTGATGTGCTGACCAGGATCCCGATCTCGACCGCCGCGCAGTCGCTGAATGCCGGGGTCGCCGCGAGCATCGCCCTGTACGAGGTGGCCAGGGCGCGGGCCGCGGCTTCCCGCTGACCCGCGCCAGCCGCGCCGGTCAGCTGCCCCCGGTGCCGTGCAGGGCGTCGATGTCCGCCCGTAGCGCGGCCACATCGAGGTTGGCGGCGGCCGCGTCTTCAGCGGTGATGACCACCCAGGCCTCGTCGAGGCAGGCCGCCGTCCACGCGAGCGTGGATTGCTGCAGGGCGCCCCAGGTGACCCAGGTGTCGAGCTGGCTGCCGTCGGCGGCGACCTTCACGATGCAGTGCCCGTCGCTCGGGTCAGGCTGCTCGCCGTTCGCGGTGGTCCACGGCTGGCCTTGCCCGAACAGGGTGTCGGCATCATCGGTCAGGTTGACGCCGACGTAAGCACCGTGGAATGCGGCCATGGCCGCGTCGACTGCCTCGGGGCTGGTGTGATCGACCGGCGCGAAGGCCAGGATGGTGCCGGCCTGGTACCAGAACAGCAGCAGGTCGGCGATCTGAGCGCCCTGGTCCTGTCCGTGGTCGTAGCTGAGGTACTCGGCGACGAGCTGGTCGGAGGTTTCCCACTGCTCCGTCTCACCGCCCGCTCCGGCCTTGGCCATCCGGTAGTGCTGCCGGCCCGCGAAGGTGCAGTCGCCCACCCCGTTCGGATAGGTCGTGCAGGTGGGATCCGGGCCGTTGCCGAGCATGCCCCAGTCGGTGATGCCCGCACTGACGTCGACCGGGTAAGCAGGCGCGGGCAGCGGCTCGCGCAGGTAGCTGGACACGTACTGGATAGCGAAGCGCTCGGCAGGCGGCTTGACCGGCCGGCGGCCGCGCAGACCTGCAGTACGCACATCAGGCATGTGTATCCCCTCGCCCCGCCGTGGTCCCGGCATCGCCTGCCTGGACGTGGTCCCGGCGCCCGTTATGGAACGCCACTAATCCTGGCAGAGCGCGGGAGGCGGATTCCACTAGCGACTTGATCTATCTTGCGCACCTCCAGTTGCCGCACCCTGATGGCCAGGCCCGGCTCAGCGCCGTGGCCGGGAAGGTCAGATGGATCGCTGGTAGCCGCGGAATGCCCGGGTGGCGGCCGCGGCGGTGACCACCAGGGCAATGGCCAGGAACCCTGCGTAGGAGCCGACCGTGCCCCAGCCGGACTGGCCGCCGATGGCCAGCCGCCCGGCGCTGGCTGCCCAGTTGACCGGGTTATACCTGGCGGTGCCTGCGATCCAGCCCGGGACGACCCGCAGCGACAGGAACGCTCCGGACAGGAAGGTCAGCGGCAGCACCAGCGTGGTCGACGCCGCGATGAGCGTCTCGCGCTGCCGGGCCAGCAGCGCCAGGCCATCGGACAGGCCGGTCATGGCCAGCGCGATCAGTACCGATATCGCGATGAGCGCCGCGATCCCGGCGGCGCCGCCGGGAAACCGGGCCCCGATGGCCCAGCCGAGCAGCACGATGATCGCTGACTGGACGACGGTGGTGACCGCCTGGTAGCCAAGGGTCGCGGTGATCAGGGCGCCCCGGGCGATGGGCGCGGTCAGGAACCTGTCCATGACGCCGGACTCCATGTCCTCGATAAAGGCCATCCCGGTCCAGCTCGACGAGAACAGTGCGGTCATGATCACGACGCCGGGGGTCAGGTAGGTGATGTAATTGCCGCCGCCGAACCCGGGGATCTCGGTGACCTTCTTGAACAGGGCGCCGAACAGCAGCAGCCAGATGACCGGCTGGGTGAGCGTGATGCCGATGACGGCCGGCTGACGGTAGAGCTGGCGGAGGTAGCGGCTGGTCAGCAGCACCCACGACTGGCGGACGAGGTTCATGAGATCGTGATCCCTTCTGCCTGCCGGAACGACCGGCCGGCGTAGTGCAGGTAGACGTCGTCCAGGGACGGCCGTGCGACGGTGACCGACAGGACGGGTACGCCCTCGGCCTCGAGCCCGGCGAGCACTGCGGGCAGCGCCCGCGGCCCGTCGCTCACCCGGGCTCGCACCATCGGGCCCTCGGCGCTCGTCTGGCGGACCTGAGGGACCCGGGTGAGCGCCTTCTCGGCCAGTTCCGCGCCCCGGGCGTCGGCCAGCTCGAGCTGCACCGAGTCACCCTGCAGCCGGGACTTGAGCTGGTCGGGGGTGCCCTCCGCGACGACCTGGCCCTGATCGACGATGGCGATCCCGGCCGCGAACTGGTCGGCCTCCTCCAGGTAATGGGTGGTGACCAGGATGGTGGTCCCGGCGGTCGCGGACAGGCCGGCGAGGACAGCCCAGAGGTCGGCGCGGCCCTCGGGGTCCAGGCCCGTGGTCGGCTCGTCCAGGAACAGCACCGCCGGCCTGTGCACCAGCGCGATCGCGACGTCGAGGCGCCGGCGCATGCCGCCCGAGTAGGTTCGTACTGGCCGGCTGGCCGCCTCGGCCAGCCCGAACTGCTCGAGCAGCTCGCTCACGCGGCTGCGCAGGTCGCTGCCGCGCATCCGGTAGATCTTGCCCTGCAGGGCCAGGTTCTCGTAGCCGGTCAGGATGCTGAGCGCCCCGCTGCGCTGGCTGACCGCGCCGATCACCGACCGGACCCGGCCCGGATGCCGCAGCACATCGATCCCGGCCACGGCCGCCCGGCCGCCGTCCGGCCTGGACAGGGTGGTCAGGATCCGCACCGTGGTGGTCTTGCCTGCGCCGTTCGGGCCCAGCAGGGCGAAGACGCTGCCCGCCACGACCGAGAAGCTCAGCCCGTCCAGGGCCCGCACGTCTGGTTTGTAGCTCTTCCGGAGTTCGGCGGCCTCGACCGCGCGGGTGGTCTCGCTCATCGCAGCACCTTCTCAGAACTATGTTCTTAGACAGAACAGCGTTTTACTTTGAACAACGTTTACTACAGAACGCTGTTCACGGCAAGTACCCTGTGGGGCATGGCTGCGAAATCTGACGGCCCGGAGTCGGACTGGCTCGCGGGCCGCGTGCCCGAGCCGCCCTGGCGATCCGAACCGCGGCGCCGCAGCGTGCCGCGACCGCAGCTCAGCCGGGAGATCGTCGTGCAGGCCGCGCTGCAGGTGCTGGAGGCCGGCGGCGGCCAGGCACTCACCATGCGCCGCGTCGCTGACCAGATCGGGGTCTCGGCGTCGTCGCTCTACGGGTATGTGGCCAACAAGGAGGAGCTAGTCCAGCTGGTGCTCGACCGGATCATCGAGGAAGTCGACATCCCCCCGGCGGGCGGTGACTGGCAGGACAGGCTCAAGGACTTCGGGCGGGCCCTGCTCGGGGTGTTCCGGCGGCATCCGGGCGTCGCCGAGTTGTCGTTGGGCCGCGTGCCGTTCGGGCCCAGCATGCTCGCCGCCGGCGAGATCCTGCTGGGCGAGCTCCGCTCGGTCGGCATCCCGGACCAGGTGGCCGCCTTTGTGGGCGACCTGGCCGGGCTTTACGTCGGCGCCTTTGCGTACGAGCAGGAGGTGATGCCCGCGCCCGGCCCGGCGGGTGACCCGCGGTCCCAGATGGCCGCCTGGCTGGGCTCGCTGCCGCCCGACCGGTTCCCCAACACCGTCGCGCTGGCCAGCGTCCTGGTGGCCGGAGATGGCGACGACCGGTTCGAATGGGGGATGGATGTCATCATCCGCGGCGTGGCCAGCTTCCTGGAGAAACCGCCGGACCCGCGGGCCGGGTGGCCGGAGCCTGGCTAGGCCGGCTGCGATGGTCCGGGTTCGGCACCGTCGGCGACGGGAGCGACCGTCGGCCGCGCGGCGTCATCGGCCCGCAGCTCCACGACCGGCTGGCGCTCGGATCGCCCGGGCCTGGCCGAGCTGGCGGCCGCGCCGCCGAGCCGCGTCAGCCGATGGCTCTCGCCCGGCCCGCCGGTGCCCGCCACCGTGAGCCGCGGCTCATCGCGCGCGCTGACGCGGTCGGCGCGCGGCAAGTTGATGACGTCCATCGCGCGGCGGGCCCGCTGCTGCGCGGCTCGCGCCAGCCGATCCGCGCCGCTTTCCCTGAGCGCGGGCGCGGGCCCGACGATCAGCGGGTCGGGCCGGCCCACTGTTGCTTCGTCCTTCTCCGCGTAGTCCATGGAAAACAGCACGTAACGCAGCGCCTCAAGCCGGGCCCGCTTCTTGTCGTTGCTCTTGACGACGGTCCACGGGACCTCGGCCTGATCGGTATGGAAGAACATCGCCTCCTTGGCGGCGGTGTACTCATGCCACTTGTCCAGCGAGGCCAGGTCGATCGGGCTCAGCTTCCACTGCTTGACCGGGTCCAGCTGCCGGTGGATGAACCTTCTCAGCTGCTCGGTCTGGGACACCGAGAACCAGAACTTGATCAGTGAGATGCCATCGCGAGCCAGCATCTGCTCGAACTCGGGCGCTTCCCCGAGGAACTCCAGGTACTCCTCCTGGCGGCAGAACCCCATCACCCGTTCGACCCCGGCCCGGTTGTACCAGGACCGGTCGAAGAGCACGATCTCCCCGGCGGCCGGCATGTGGGCGAGGTAGCGCTGCAGGTACCACTGGGCCAGTTCCCGCTCGGTCGGCTTCTCCAGGGCCACGATCCGCGCGCCGCGCGGATTGAGGTTCTCGGTGAATCGCTTGATCGTGCCGCCCTTGCCCGCCGCGTCCCGGCCCTCAAAGACGATCGCGAGCCTGCGGCCTGACGCCTTGACCGACCGCTGCAGCTTGAGCAGCTCGATCTGGAGCGGCTGCATGGCGGCGTCGTAGGCGTCCCGGCTGATCCGCCGGTCGTAGGGGTAGTCCTGGCGCCAGGTCTGCATGGCGGTGCCGTCGGGCCTGACCAGCCGCGCCCGGCCGTTCTTCTTCTGGCTGATGCGCAAGCCCAGCTGATCGGCAAGCCGCTCCAGTATCGCGCCGACGTCGCCGTCAGCGGGCACGCCGGACACTGGACTGTCCCGCGGAGTCCTGGTGCCGTCCCCTCTGGCTCACAGTCACCGGCGCACGATGTCCTTGACCCGGGCGTCCTTGACGTGGCCGTTCCCGGCCCGGCCCGTCGTGGCCCTGGCCTCGTTGAGCCCGGTGGGCCGGGCATCCTTGCCCATCAGGTCGGCCAGGGCCGCCGCGGCCCGGCCCCCCGCCTCGTGGAGCCCGATGGTCACCTGAACGGCGACCTGGCCGGCCTGCTGGCCCGCCCCCCGCACGAGCTTGGTGCCGTAGGTGTCGAAGACTCGCAGGAAAAGCCCCTCGGCCCCGCGCCTGACATTGCTGACGAAACTCACCACAGCCCCGTTCCCCCCGGTCAGTGAGTATTCGGCGGTGCGCCGAACAACGCGGGTTAGATACCCGCGCGGTGGACAGGCACACGTGCCTGGCACCCAGGCATGGCGCCGCATCCTGGTTCTGGGCCGCCTTGATCACGTAAAATCCGCGCCCTGGCCGTGATCCCCGTAAAGTTCGGCGTCAGATCGGCGGCCGTAGCAATACTGAACTGCCGGTCTGGGGGGTTTCGCTGGCATTGATGACAGCGGCCTGGTGGTCGGCTACCTGGGGGAGCGGCGCCGCACGCCCACGGCGGCCATGGCCAGGCCGGCCAGCGCCACCAGCGGCCCGGCCACCGCCCAGAAGGTGACCCCGGACATGACGCTGCCGCCGATGGCGCCGAGACCTTGCAGCGCCCAGACCACGCCGGCGATCACCAGCAGCGCGCCAACGGCGATGAGCAGGCTGTTCTTCATGGCGATGTGCCCTCTCGGTAACTGGCGGGCGGTTGCCGTCGCGGGTTGGATGCTGTCATGACCGGAAAACGGGCCCCGAACGGCGTGGGTTCAGCCGAAAAGGCGGCCGATCCGATAATGTGCGCAACCCGAAGGTAGCCCGAGGCGTCTAGATAATGACAGCGCCGTACCTCTAGTGAATAACCCCGGTGTCTGGCCAGACTGACCCCCCGACCCTGGCCGCGCGGCGCGCGGCGGGCAGCTAAAAGGAGCATGCATGGGAGTTCCGATTCGGCGGTGGCTGACCGGCCTGGGCGCGGTGGCTGCGGTCGGTGCGTGCGTCGTGGCCCAGGGCCCGATGGCGGCCGCTAGTCCGGCGGCGGTGGCCGGGCGCACGGTGGCCCAGGCCCCGGCGGTGGCCGGGTACGTCCCGGCCGGCCATGTCCTCACACTGGGGATGCACGGCACCGCCGTGAAGAATCTGCAGCGGCGGCTGGCCGAGCTGAAGTACTACCCCGGCAAGATCGACGGCGAGCTGGGCGGGGACACGATGGCGGCCGTCTGGGCCTTCGAGCGGGTTCAGGGTTTCGTCATTACTGCGGCGAATGCTAACGACGTCGGGGTCAGGGTGCAGCGGGCACTCGTCCACCCGCGGGCGCCCAAGGTGCTGGTGCCGCGCGGCGGCCGCAACCTGCGGGTCGAGATCAATCTGAAGACCGAGGTGCTCGTCCTCTATCACCACAACAAGATCGAGCTGATCAGCCACGTCTCCACCGGCGGCGGCTACTACTACCAGTGCCCGCACAGCACCGCGACCTGCGGGCCGGCGATCACGCCCACCGGCAACTACCGGTTCCTGACCTACGCGCCCGGCTGGATTCAGGTGCCGCTCGGCACGATGTACAACTCGTCCTTCTTCATCGGCCGCGCCTACGCCGTGCACGGTGACATCCCGGTCCCCTGGTACCCGGCCTCGCACGGCTGCGTGCGGATCCCGATGGACATCGCCGCGTTCTTCCACAAGCTGGTGCACTTCACCACCGGCTCGCACAAGGGCACCCCGGTGTACATCCGCGGCTGAGCGGACAAAGCTGACCGGGGAACTGACGGCCCGGCGCAGATTCCTACCCGGACGTTGGGTTTACGGTGCGGTGCCGTTAGGCTGGCCAGTCACAGATCGTCACGGGCCGTCGGCCCGCCTTCCGTTCCTGATGTGGGGTAGATCGATGCGACGGATTATTCCGGCAGCCGCCATCGTGGCCATGAGCGCCGGGCTGGTTGCCTGCGGCAGCTCCAGCGCCCCGAGTTCCGGCGGCGCGACCCCCTCGAGCAGCGCGTCGGTGGCCAGCTGCTCGCAGGCCGGGATTCAGAAGGACCTGTACCAGAAGGGGGTCCTGACGGTCGCCACCGACAAGCCGGCCTACCCGCCCTGGTTCGAGAACAACGACCCGGCCAACGGCAAGGGCTATGAGAGCGCCGTCACCTATGCCATCGCCAAGCAGCTCGGCTTCACCCCGGCGCAGGTGCACTGGGCGTACGAGCCGTTCGATGCCTCGTATGCGCCCGGGCCGAAGAAGTTCGACTTCGATGCTAACGAGATCTCTTACACGCCCCAGCGGGCCACGGCGGTCAGCTTCTCCACTAGTTATTACGACGTGCAGCAGGCGCTCGTCGCGCTCAAGGGCACGCCGATCGTCACCAAGCACTCTCCGGCGGACCTCAAGTCCTACATCTTCGGCGATCAGGTGGGCACCACCAGCCTCGCCTTCATCACCAGCCAGATCCAGCCCACCACGCGGCCCAAGGTGTTCCAGACGCTGAATGACGTGAAGCAGGCGCTGCAGACGCACCAGATCGCCGCGCTGGTGACGGACACGCCGACCGCTCAGTACATCTCCTCGTCGGAGATACCCGGCTCGATCATGGTGGCCCAGTTCCCCAGCACCGGCGAGCACTACGGCCTGCTGTTCAGCCAGGGCAATCCACTGGTCAGCTGCGTCAACCAGGCGCTGGCCAAGCTGAAGGCCGACGGGACCCTGCAGGCGCTGCAGAAGAAGTACCTGCAGATCTACCTGACCGTCCCGACCATCAAGCCCTGACTCCGGGCCGCCGGCCCGGCTCCTGCTAGCAGATGGACGACAGCCAGCCCGAGGGCCCCCAGGGCGCCCACATCCCCGGCGTGGATCCGATGCTGGGCAGCCTCGGCACCGGGGCGCAGATCCCCGGCTCGTTCGGCACCACCGGCCGCGGGCCGCGGCTGCTGTCCGGTGGCGGCCGCCGGGCGACGGCCATCTCGACGGCCAGCACGCTGGTGGTGCTGGCCGCGCTAATCGCGATCTTCCTGCTCGCCCCGGGGAGCGCGGATGTCAGGCACACGTTCTTCAACCCGCACGACATGTGGCAGTCCTTCATCGGCAACCCGAAGCAGGGCTATTACTCGGTTGGCGAGGCCATCTGGCTAAACATCAGGATGTTCCTGGCCGCCGAGGTCCTGATCCTGATCCTGGCCCTGGTCATCGCGCTGATCCGGCAGTCCACCGGCCCGGTGCTCTTCCCGCTGCGCGTGCTGGGCGTGATCTACGTCGACTTCTTCCGCGGGGTCCCGCTGCTGCTGGTCATCTTCGCGATCGGCTTCGGTTTTCCCGCGCTGAAGCTGCCGTTTGTCTCCTACCAGTCGGCGGCCGTCTACGGAGTCGTCGCGCTGGTGCTCTCCTATTCGGCCTATGTCTCCGAGGTCTACCGGGCCGGGCTGAACTCGGTCCAGCGCAGCCAGGTCGCGGCCGCCCGGTCGCTGGGGCTGTCGCAATTCACCGCGCTGCGCCACGTGATCCTGCCGCAGGCGGTGCGGAACATCATTCCGCCGCTGCTCAACGACTTCATCAGCCTGCAGAAAGACACCGCGCTGGTCGGAGTGCTCGGCGCGATCGAGGCCAATGAGGCGGCGCAGATCTACGCCAGCACGGTGTTCAACTACTCCAGTTTCACGGTCGCCGCGATCCTGTTCCTGATCCTCACCATCCCGCTGGCCAGGTTCACTGACCGGCTGATCGCCCGCGACCGCAGGCGCCGCCTGTCCGGGGTCGGGCCGTGACGGGCGGCGGCGGTCTCGGCGGTCACGGCGCTGGCGGCCTGGGCGGCGACGCTGGTCATCGGGCCGCCAGCGAAAGCAGGCCAGGACCGGGTGCCGAGGCCATCCGGGTCGAGGGGCTGTACAAGTCCTTCGGCACCAACCAGGTCCTGCGCGGGATCGACCTGTCGGTGGCGACCCACGAGGTGATCTGCCTCATCGGCGCCTCCGGCTCAGGTAAGTCCACGCTGCTGCGCTGCCTCAATCTCCTGGAGCCGATCGACGCGGGCGTGATCAGGCTCTGGGGGAGCCTGATCACTGGCGAGGGCGTCGACGAGAATTTGGTCCGCCGCTACATCGGGATCGTGTTCCAGTCGTTCAACCTGTTCCCGCATATGAACGTGCTGCAGAACGTCACGCTGGCCCCGGTCAAGGCGCTCGGCATGCCCAGGAGGCGGGCCGACGAAGAGGCCAGGGCGCTGCTGGCCAGGTTCGGCCTGGCCGACAAGGAGGCCGATTATCCGGACCGGCTGTCCGGCGGCCAGCAGCAGCGAGTCGCGATTGTCCGGGCGCTGGCGGTGAAGCCGCAGATCATGCTGCTCGACGAGGTCACCAGCGCACTGGACCCTGAACTCGTCGCCGAGGTGCTCAATGTCATCCGCGAGCTCGCCGCGGCCGGCATGACCATGCTGATCGCCACCCACGAGATGGGTTTCGCCAAGGACATCGCCAACCGGGTCTGCTTCCTCGAGGAAGGAAAAATCATCGAGGACGCACCGCCCGCCGAATTGTTCACCGATCCGAAGGACGAGCGGACCCGCCGCTTCCTGCGCCGCATCGTCGAAGCTGGCCGGCTCTGAACCACCCGCGTCCGCGGGCTCCTGACTGAACCACGCCGTCGCAGGCCGCCTTCTGTTCCCAGGCCGCCTCGCGGCACATCCAATCCGGTGCCTTCCAGTTCCCCCTGTTGCTGATGAGTCACGCCGGTCTAGAGTCCCGCTAAAGGAGCCTTTTTATAGCGAACGGCGCGATGGAGAGTGATGATGCGAAAACTCACGAGACTGCCGGTATTGGCACTGTCGGCGGCGCTGCTGGCCGGCGGGATCGGCCCGGCTGCCGCACCGGCCTTCGCCAGCTCATCGTCCAGCGCAGCGGCGGTAACCACGCTGACCGGCACGTTCAAGGACGGGGCTACCTACAAGATCGAGGTCCCCGCTGACTGGAACGGGACCCTGTTCCTGTACAGCCACGGATATGTGACCCCCGGCTCGGCTAACCCGGCGACCGATGTCGGCGACCCGGTGACCGGCGCCTGGCTGCTCGGCCACGGTTACGCGCTGGCCGGCTCGTCCTATGCCACCACCGGCTGGGCCATTCAGCAGGCGCTGCCCGATCAGATCCACACCCTGAACGTGTTTGACCAGCAGGTGGGCAGGCCCACTCAGACGATCGCCTGGGGCCATTCGCTGGGCGGCATCATCACGGCCGGGCTGATCCAGACCTATCCGCGCCGGTTCAACGCGGCCCTGCCGATGTGCGGCGTGCTATCGGGCGGCGTCGCCACCTGGAACACCGCGCTCGACGCCGAGTTCGCGTTCCAGCAGCTGATCGACCCGTCCGGTGGCCTGCAGCTGGTCAACATCACGAATCCGACCGCCAACCTGACCAACGCCGAGGAGGCTGCGGCCGGGGCGCAGGCCACCGCGGCGGGCCGGGCCCGGCTGGCCCTGGCCGCCGCGCTCGGCGACACGCCTGGCTGGTTCACCCCGCTGTCCGCCGAGCCTGCCGCCAACGACTTCGCGGGCCAGGAGGCCAACCAGTACCTCTGGGACACCCAGGTGACCTTCCCGTTCGTGTTCGCGCTCCGTGCCGAGCTCGAGCAGCGGGCCGGCGGCAACGTGTCCTGGAACACCGGCGTGAACTACTTCAGCGACCTGGCCAAGTCGGCCGACTTCCGCGAGGTGCGCGCCTTGTACCGGGCGGCGGGACTGAGCCTGCGCGGCGATCTGCAGACCCTCAACCAGGCCACCCGGATCAGCGCCGACCCCTCTGCGGTGTCCTATCTCGCCCGTTACATCACTTTCGATGGCCAGCTGTCCATGCCGGTGCTGACCATGCACACCACCGGCGACGGGCTGGTCGTTCCCGAGAACGAGCAGGCCTACCGCAGCGTCGTCAGGCGCGCGGGCGACTCGGCGCTGCTGCGCCAGATCTTCGTCAGCCGGGCGGGGCACTGCGCGTTCACCCCGGCCGAGACGATCACCGCGGCCCAGACGCTGCTGAACCGGCTGGCGACCGGACACTGGAACCAGCAGGCACTCCAGCCAGCCAGCCTCAACACCGCGGCCGCCGATCTGGGCGCGGCCTACAACATCTACACCGCACCGGGCGGAACGTGCCCGGTGGGCCAGCCGATCGACGGCGTCTGCCCGACAACACCGGCGTTCACCCAGTACCGGCCAGCTCCCTACCTGCGCCCGTTCGACCGGCCTGGCGGGGGACGCGGGCACTGAACTACGGCGGCGGGGGCAGCGCCGGCTGCCTCCGCCGCAACTGAACCCGGGCCGCAACTGAACCCGGGCCGCCTGCTAGCCGCGGCCCGGGTTCAGCCGTATCAGCCGCCGCCAGGTCAGGAGGCAGAAGACGATCCCGAGTACCACCATCCCGCCGATGTCCGTCAGCCAGGCGCGCGGAGTGTGCGCCCAGAGCGGGTCAGGCTTGGCTGGCTGGGGCGTGCCGGACTGGGGCGTGGCCGACTTGGGTGTCGCGGACTTGGGCGAGGCCCCGGCAGTTGTCGACGGGGCTGTCACCGCGGTCAAGGTGACTTTCGCCGATCCGGGTTTACCCGAAGCGGCCAGGCTGGCTGGGCCGGCGGCCGGCGCGCCGGCCGCCGAAACCCCGGCGCTGGGCACGATCACGTTGTAGTTCGCGGTGGCGGCGGTCGCGGCGAAGCCCCACCGGGACGGCGCCAGCCAGGCGAGCTGCTCGGCGCCGACCTTGCCGTTGACGGTGAACACCCCGCCGGACAGGATGATCTGCACCACCACGGCCACCAGCAGCAACGGCATCGTCTTTTCTGGCGTACTGCTCATCGACGAGAACACCAGCCCGAGGGCCATGGAGGTCAGGGCCAGGAATCCCGTCGCGATCAGTATTTCCAGCAGCGGCGCTGACTTCAGGAAGGCGCCGGTGGGCGGCATCGGCCGCCCGGCCAGCCCGAGCAGAACCAGCAGTATGGCTTGCACCGCGCTGATGAACCCCAGGACCAGGAGCTTGGACCACAGGTACACGCCGGCCGACAGCCCGGCCGCTCGTTCCCTGGCATAGATATTGCGTTCCTTGACTATTTCCCCGACCGAGAGAAAGGCGCCGGTGAAACACGCGCTCATGACCAGGATCAGCAGTAGTCCCTGGGCATCGGCATTAGTCCCGGGCGCGCCGGCCAGCCCGTCCGGGGCGGGCATCAGCCGGACGGCGCCCGCCAGGACGATCGGAGTCACCGCCAGCATGGCCAGGTACACCCGGCTCGATGCGATCACCGCCAGGTAGCGCCTGCACAGCGTGCTCAGCTGGGCGAACCGGTTCCTGGTGGCGGGCGGCGGCGCCGCCGCCTGGGCGCCCGCGCTGGCCGGGGCCGGGCTGCTCAGCTCGGCGGCGACGTACCGCTCGTGCGGTACCGACCTGCGGAACTCCCCGGCCCAGTCCCGGTTCGGCTCGGCATCGAAGGCCTGGAACACCTCGGCCCAGCCTGGCTTGCCGAAATACCGCAGGCCGTCCTCGGGCGGCCCGAAGTAGGCGACCTTGCCGCCAGGGACCAGGACGAGCAGCCGGTCGCAGAGGTTCAGATTGGCGACGCTGTGGGTGACCACGATGATCGTGCGGCCGTCGTGGGCCAGGTCGGCCATCATCTCCATGACGGACTTGTCCAGGCCCGGGTCAAGGCCGGACGTCGGCTCGTCCAGGAACAGCAGCGATGGCTTGGTCAGCAGCTCGAGCGCGACGTTGACGCGTTTCTGCTGGCCGCCGGACATGGCGGCGGTCCTGGTCTCCGCATGCTTGGTCAGCGAGAGTTCCTGGAGTACCTCGTCGATCCTGCGCTTGCGCTCGGCCTTGCTGGTATCGCGGGGGAACCGCAGCTCAGCCGCGTAGCCCAGGGCGCGCCGCGCGGTCAGCTGGGTATGCAGGATGTTGTCCTGAGGCACCAGGCCGATCCGGTGCCGCAGCTCGGCGTAGTACGTGTACAGGTCGCGGTTGTCGTACAGGACGTTGCCCTCGGTCGCCGGGCTGGTGCCGGTCAGCGCCCCCAGCAGCGTCGACTTGCCCGCCCCGCTCGGGCCGATGACCCCGAGCAGGCAGCGCTCGCCGAGCGGAAAGCTGACGTGGTCGAGCAGCACCTTGCCGCTGGACAACCGCACGGTCAGGTCCCTGGCGGCCAGCGAGATGTCGCCGGTATCGATGAACGCCTGCAGCTCATCGCCGACCAGCCGGAATGTGGCCGGCCCGATGCTGATGATGTCCCGCTCGGTCACCGGGGCGGCGGTGACCCACTGCCCGTTGACGAACGTGCCATTGTGGCTGGCCAGGTCGACGATCTCGTAGCCGTGGCTGGTCTTCCGCAGTTCTGCGTGGTAGCGGGAGACACCCAGGTCGGAGACCACCACATCGTTGTCGGAGGCACGGCCGATCCGCAGCGTCTTGGTCGGCAGCTGCATGATCGCGCTGGGCTGGCGCACGATGCTCGATGCGGGCGCCGGCTGGGCCGGAAGGCCCGGGGCGGGCGCGCGCGGGGACCCCCAGTCGGCCGGGGGCATGGGCGGCCCGAGCGGGCTGTGCGCTGGCGGCCGCTGTACTGGCGGGCTCTGTACTGGCGGGCTTGCTACTGCCGGGCTCGGTGCTGGCGGGCTCGGTGCTGGCGGGGTGCGGGCCGCCCATTCGGCCGGTGCGGGCGGGCTGTGTACCGGCGGGCTCGGTGCTGGCGGGCCTTGGGCTGCCCAGTCGGCCCGCTGTGCTGGCGACGGGGTAGCCACGATGGCCGTGCCCATCGGCCCGGTGGCCGGAGCGGCCGGGGCCGGGGCGACCGAGCAGAGCACCGCCGCGCCGTCTTCCGGGTGACCGAGCCGCAGCATGCAGGCATCGGTGATGGGCACCCGATGGACGCGGCGGGAGTCCATGAAGGTCCCGTTAGTGCTGCCGTGGTCCTCCAGCAGCCAGCAGTCATGCTCGAGCCGGAGCACGGCATGGTTCCATGACACCCGCGAATCGTCGACCACGATGTCGGATGCCGGATCACGGCCAATCTTGTAGGCGGGCCCCGCCTGCAGCCTCCGGTCGGACCCCTGCGTCCGGACGACAAGCGCCGGGGCGTTCGACGAGACTGCACCCTCGATGGTCATTGGATAACTCTAAGACGTGGCGGCCAAAAGCAGAATCCATGAATTAGCGGCGAGGCGTCCGCGCCGCCGCGACCCGCGATTGTCACTGCGGGTTAATCAAAGATGCGGCCAGCAATCCGGTTCGCCATGCTCAGCCCACGGCGCGGCGCGGCGCGGGTTGCAGGCAGTAGCGGCGGACAAGATACTTAAGAGCGCACCCGGCGGCTTTGCGACTGACCCCGCGATCCCGGAGCTTGCCGATGCGGCTTCCTTCGCTGTGGGGAGCAACGGGACCGGCAGGGAGGCGCTGGAGGCGCGGTGACTGAGGATTATCCTTCGGGGTCCGGCGAGTTCGCCGTGGGCGCCCAGATAGCCGGATACCGGCTCGAAGAGCAGATCGGCCGGGGCGGGATGGCGGTTGTCTACCGTGCTCTCGACATCCGGCTGGACCGGCACGTGGCGCTGAAGATCCTGGCCCCTGGCCTCGCCCTCGATGAGGCCTTCCGGCAGCGCTTCATCCGCGAGTCACGGGCCGCGGCTGCGGTCGACCATCCGCACATCATCCCGGTGTTCGACGCAGGCGAGGCCAACGGAGTCCTGTTCATCGCGATGCGCTACGTGCACGGCGGGGACGTGCGCACGCTACTGGACACCGACGGCCAGCTAGCCGCCGTCCGGGCCGCCGACATCATCACCCAGGTGGCCTCCGCGCTGGACGCGGCGCATTCGCACGGGCTGGTCCACCGGGACGTCAAGCCCGGCAACATGCTGCTTGACTCGACCTCAGGCAGCGGCCGCCAGGATCACGTCTACCTGTCCGACTTCGGCCTCAGCAAGCAGTCCCTGTCGGTAACCGGGCTGACCTCTACCGGCCAGTTCCTGGGCACGCTCGACTATGTCGCCCCCGAGCAGATCGAGGGGCGCCAGGTCGACGGCCGGGCGGACCTTTACGCACTGGCCTGCGCCTCCTTCGAGATGCTCTGCGGTGCGCCGCCGTTCCGGCGGGACCAGGGCCTGGCCGTGGTCTGGGCGCAGCTATCCGAGCCGCCGCCGTCGCTGCGCGCCCGCCGGGCCGACCTGCCCGAGGCGGTCGACGCGGTGCTGGCCAAGGCGATGGCAAAGGCACCGGCGGACCGCTACCCGACCTGCCTCGCGTTCGCCGCGGCCCTGCGCGAGGCGCTCGGCCTCCTGGTGCCAGGTTTCGAAGCCCCGGGTAGTCCGGAAGGTGGCCGGCCCGCCGGAGGCCTCCCTACCGGAGGCCCGCCTGCGGCAGGCCCGGCCGCCGCCGCGGCAGCAGGCAGCTGGCCGGAGCCCCGGGCGCACCCGCCGACTGAGATCTCGACCCCTGGCCAGGCGGCAGCGGCCGGAGCGGGCGAGACTGCGGCGGCCGCGGGCGCCATGGGAGCGGTCGCCGGCGGGCCGCCCGCGGGCAGCGGTCCAGGTACCGGCCCGGGCAACGCGTCGGGCGCGAGGTCCGATGCCAGGTCGGCCGCGGAGCTTCCTGCCGAGCCGCCGACCGCGGGATTCCGCATCTCCAGGCCGACCACGCCCGGTCAGACCGAGCAGGCCAGCTACTCGTCGGGGCGGGCCAGTTACCCCAGGGCAGGCCAGGCCGGTTACCAACAGTCAGCGGGCTACAGCGGTCACCCGCCGGGCGCGCAGGGCGGTTACCCGCAGCGGCGCCGTCCATGGTGGCGGTCGCCGGCCGCGGTCATCATCGCGTGCGTGGTCGTCCTCGGCGCAGCGGGCGGGGCCTTCGCGGCGCTGCATGGCGGTGGCGGCGGTGGCGGCGGCACGGACGGGGGCAGCACGACGACCGCGGCCGTGCTGCCGGGCTGCGGCACCGCGGTGGCAACCGCTCCGGCGCTGTCCAAAGTCCGCACCGCAAGGGTGTCCGTCGGCGGTAACCCCTTCATGGTGGAGGCCGCGCCGGGCGGCACTTACTCCTTCGTCACGCTCGGCAACTCTATTGCGGTGCTGAAGAACGGCGGTTCGCTCGCCCCGACGGTATTCAGCACGTTCTCCGCACCCGGAGCCAAGCGTGGCGAGGCGATAACGCCCAACGGCAAGTACCTGCTCGCCGCGGCGGGCAGCGGCGCCATAGTGATCAACGTGGCCGACGCCGAGCAAGGCAGCGGCAGCCCGATCACCGGCATGCTCACCAGCCCGTACGGCAAGGGCGCGGTGGAGGTGGCGATCTCGCCCGATAACAAGTTCGCCTTTGTCACTCTGCAAGACAGTGCCGACATGGTGGTCTTCAACCTGGCCAGCGCGCTGACCAACGGCTTCGGCCCGTCCGACGTGGTGGGGAGGATCAAGCTCGGCCAGCAGCCGGTGGGGATGGCCATCTCGCCGGACGGAAACTGGCTGTATGTGACGAGCATGGCGCGGATCAAGACGCCGCACCCGTCTCAGGGCACGATCACGGTGATTGACCTTCATCGCGCCGAGGTCAAGCCTTCATCGGCAGTCACGTCGGTGGCGACGGCGGGCTGCAGCCCGGTCCGGGTGCTGGCGTCGGGCGATCATGTCTGGGTGACCAGCAGGGAAAGTGACACGCTGCTGTGCTTCTCCGCCACCAGCTTGCGCAGCAACCCGGCGCATTCGCTGATCGCCAGGGTCAACGTGGGCGCTGCCCCGCTGGGCGCGGTCATGGTCTCCAACGGCAGCCTTATCCTGGTCGCCAACTCCGATCTGCATAACCAGCCGGGCGCCACCTCGAGCATCGCGGTAATCAGTACGTCGGCAGCGCTAGCCGGACGTCATGCCCTGCTCGGCGTGATCGCCACCGGACTGGTGCCCCGCGACTTCGCGCTCGATCCCGGGGGCAACACGGTGCTGGTCACGAACAGCAATTCGGGCTCGGTGCAGGCCATCAACGTCGGCAGCCTGCCATGACGGGTGCCGCCCGCCGCGGCGGGCGGCCGCGGTCTGCAGGCTGCGGCCCGGTGCGCGAAAGGGGCGCCCGCCATGCCCTGCCCATGTCATAGCATCGGCTCATGAAACGCGCCGGGGCGGCGGGAAACGCCGCACCGCTGCCGGTCCAGGCAGCTGTGTGAGCGGGTACCAGACCGCCCGGCCGGGCCGCCGGCCCCGGTCCCGTCGGCGGCGCACCACCGCCCTGACTATCGTGGTCGTCCTGGTCGCCCTCCTCGTCGCGTTGGATTTCGGCGCCAAGGCGATCGCCGAGAGCGAGGTCGCCTCGCAGATTCAAAAGCAGGGCATCTCGCAGAAGCCGGCCGTGTCAATCTCCGGATTCCCGTTCCTGACACAGGTCATCACCCGGGATATTCACAGCATGCAGATCTCCTGGCACGACCTGCCCGAGGGGCCGGTCACGTTCAAGAGCATCAATGCCGTTCTTAACGGTGTTCACATCAACTCCAGCTTCAACGGCGCGACGGTCAGCCAGCTCACCGGAACCGCCCTGATCACCTTCGGTGAGCTCTCCAACGCGGTCTCGTCACAGGTCGGTGCGCTTGGCTCGCTGGGCGGGGCCGGACTCACGCTGTCGCAGGCTGGTCCCGACGAGGTGAAAGCCAACCTGGACCTGCTCATCACCAGCGCCTCCGCCACCTGGCGGGTCAGCAGGCTTTCCGGCAACCGTCTCAACATCCAGCTGGTCGACAGCAGCGGGCTGCCGTCCCAGCTGCTGGACTCGGTGCGGAACATCACCGTCCCGTTGTCCGGCATTCCGCTGCATCTGCAGGTTCAGAGCGTCAGCATTACACCGGCAGGCATTGTCGGCACTCTGACCGGCCAGAACGTTACTTTCGGCGGCTGAGAGGCGGGCTCACAGGCTCGGCGGCTGGGTATGGCCGAGGCCGGTCACGCCGTCCAGCTGCTCGCGCAGGATATCGGCCTGACCCGCGTGCCTGGCTGTCTCCCAGATCATCCGGCCCACAATCCAGCGCAGGCTGAGCTCGGCCCGGCGCGCGGCGCGGTCGTTCAGGTCAGCCGCCGCGACGATATCCCGGCTCGTCCCGCACTCCGCGGCGTAGAAATCCAGCACCGCCTGCGTGCTCTCGCCCGGGGAAATCCGGAACTCGGCGTCCGGGTCGGTATCTGTCCACGGGTACCCGACGTCGCGGCCCGCGAAATTGTCCTGGAACCACCAGCGTTCCGCGTAGGCGAGGTGCTTGACGATGCCGAGGATGCTGGTCGGCGAGATGACCAGCCGGGCCCGCAGATCGTCATCGGAGCAGCCTGCGCAAATGGACGTGACCGCGGCGCGCTGGAGGTCGAGCAGGGCCAGTAATGTCCGCCGTTCGTCAGCCGCAAAGGGGACATCTGGTAGGTATTCCATATAAGAGTTCTATCCCCTGCGCCCGGCCGGGCGCATCAAACCAGGCTCTGCGGCGGCGTAGCGGGCACCTCGGGCAGCACGGTGTCGAAATACGAGCGCACGGCCGCCGTCGTCCCCACGTCCCGGCCCGCTTCCTCCGACAGGTACCAGCGATGCTCGAGGATCTCGTGGAAGATCTCGGCCGGAGCCAGCCGCCCGCGCAAGCTCGCCGGGATCGAGGCCATAACCGGGTCGTACACCTCCTCGAGCCAGCGATTGGCCGCCACGATCTCCGAGACCGGCCCGCCACCGGAGAGCTCCAGGTAGCCGCGGAAGCTCGCGATGTCGTTGAGCAGTCTTCGGGCCTGGTTCTCCTCCACATTGAGCCCGGTACGCAGGAAGAGCTGGCGGCTGTGATGGCCGGAATCAGCGACCTTGGTCCGCACCCGCAGCCGGTTGCCGTCCGGCGCGCTGATGATCTCCACCTCGTCTGCGTCGAAGCCGAGTTCGTTGATCCTGCGCAGTCGCTCCGCGATCCGGTAGCGCTGATCGTCGGGGTGCAGGATCTCCTCGCGGGTCAGCTCCTCCCACAGACCCTCGTACCTGAGCACCAGCTCATCGGCGATGTGCAGGGGATCGACCTCGGGCGGCAGCAGCTGCCCGGCCTGCAGGTCAAGCAGCTCCCCGCAGACCCGTTCCTGCGCGAGGTCGACGTCATACTGCCGCTGGCCAGCGGTCAGCGACGGATGCTGCTCGCTGGTCTCGGCATCGACCAGGTAGGCCTCCAAGGCCCCGGCGTCGAGCCGGAACAGGGTGTTGGACAGCGAGCAGTCACCCCAGAAGAAGCCGGACAGGTGCAGCCGCACGAGGAGCTGGACCATGGCATCGAGCAGCTTCTCGGTCGGCTGGCCGCCGCGGGGATTGGAGAAGAGCGCCCGGTAGGTGGTGGAGAAGTTGAGGAACCTGGTGACCAGAATGGCCTCGGCGTCCGGGCCGCGGTCAACGACCACCCCGACCACCTCGACGGCCGGAATGCTCTGCTCGGACAGCGCCCGGAGCAGCCGGTACTCACGCCTGGCCAGCCGTTCGGTGATGGCCTTGAGCGCATAGAGCACGCCGCCGTCACTGACGAAGCGGACGATGTGCCGCGAGATGCCGCGCTGCCGGATCTCGACCAGCCGTTCGTCCTGCCATTCCTCGAGCGGCTCAGCCCAGGGCAAGGTCAAGAGCCCTGCGGCCTCGTCCGCAGGCGGGCTGAAAACGAACTTCATCAGCGGTCCGATCTTCGGCGGTCGGCATCGGCTGGGCGGGACCTGGCCGGTCTCCTTGGCCGCCGGTGGCGGGCGGTACCCGGCCCGCCCGCGCGCCGCTGCGATGCCGATCTGTTGCGCCGTCGTTTCCGGTTGGTATGCATGCTTAATGTAGCGTCCGGGTGATCGCGAAGGACTCGGCGATCGCCACGGATCCCGGCGGCGCCCGGCCACGCTTTTCTTACCTGATCATGGAAACAGCCCATCCGGCTTCGGGCATGCCTGGTGCCCGGCCCACGGCGGCGGCGCCGGCCGATGCGAAGGAGGACGATGAAGACGATCATCGCTGCGGCTGCAGCCTTGTTCATGTGGGCAGGCATGGCGCCAGCCGCGGCAGCCTCGGTGTCCGGCGCGGCAGCTTCGGTGTCCGGCGCGGCAGCAACTCCTGCGTCCGGCGCGCCAGCCTCGGTACCGCCCGCAGCAGCTCGGCCGGTCGTCTACGACTGCGACGGGTGGCGCCACGGACAGTCCAGGATCCGCCGGCTCTACCTCACCTGCGACGCGAGCGTGATCGTCACGGTGGCGGGCTGGAAGTACTGGACAGCGGTCTCGGCCCGGTCCCGGGGCGGCAAGCTCGCGGTGAATACCTGCCAGCCTGACTGCGCGGCGGGTCATTACCGGAAGTATCCGGGCACCTTGATCTTCTACCGGGCACGGTCCCGCCATGGGGTCAGGTACTTCACCCGGCTGCGGCTGCGCTACTGGCATGGCCGGTTCCGCAGCTACGTCTACCGCTGGGCAACGTACCCGGGCGGCACCAGGCCGGTCTGGGTCGGCGGTCCCTGACCAGCCAGCGCCCGGAGTGCACCCTTCCGGGGGCCGGGCCAGCGGCCGTAGCGTTGGCGCCGTGACGAATGATCTTCCGCTGTCCGCTCTGCTGTCCTGGCCGCTGGTCGCATTCACCATCGAATTCGACAACGGGTTCGAGTACCGGTCGCCACACCGGACGACCTGGGGCCCGGCGGCTGGCTCACGCCGGGGCCCGTGGCTGGTGTCGCAAGCGATGTGGGCGAACTTCATGCAGTTCGTCGGCGCGGCCGGAGCGCCGCTGCGCGAGCTCGACGACCTGGCCCGGATCACTAACCTGGCGGGCCTGGAGCGATGGGGCTACATCGTGGTGCAGCCGGACCCGGCGGACGGCAGGCCGGTGCCCCCGCGCCGCGACTGGATCGTCGCGCCTACCCGGGCTGGCCTACGGGCCCAGCGCGAGTGGCAGCCGCTGGCGGGCGTGATCGAGGATCGCTGGCGCGACCGCTTCGGCGCCAGCGAGGTCATCGCTCTGCGGGACGCGCTGGCCGTACTGGTTGGCCACCTCGACGTGGATCTGCCGCCTTACCTGCCGGTGCTGAAGATCGAGATGTTCGCTGACATCACAGGGTTCCGGCCGCGGCCGCCCGCAGTCCAGGCCGGCGGCAGCACCGACTTGTCCGTGCTCCTGGCCCGGGTGCTGCTGGCCTTCACCCTCGACTTCGAGCGCGAGTCCCCGGTATCCCTGGCGGTCGCCGTCAATGCGCTCCGGGTCCTCACCGACGACGGTGTCCGGGTGCGTGACCTGCCGGGGCTGACCGGGGTGTCCAAGGAAGCGCTCAGCATGGCGGTCGGGGTCCTGGCCCGCCGCGGTTATGCCGTGGTGCAGCCCGACCAGGCGGCCGGGCGCGGAAAGCTGGTCTGGCTGACGCCGAAAGGCCGGTCTGCTCAGGATGACTCCGGCCGCTTGCTCGGCGCCGTTGAGCAGCGCTGGCGGAGCCGGTCCGGCACTGAGCAGATCGGCGCGCTCCGGCGGGCGCTGCACGCCATCGTCGATCAGCGCGATGCGGACGGCCGGCCGCGCCTGGCCCAGGGGCTGCAGCCTTACCCGGACGGCTGGCGCGCGCAGCCGCCTTTCCTGCGCCAGACCACCGCCGTGCTTGAGGACCCTGCTGGCGCGCTGCCGCGGTACCCGATGGTGCTGCACCGTGGTGGCTGGCCCGATGGGAGCTGACCGGGTTGGACGGCGCAGGGTCGGACGGCGCAGGCGGGCAGGCGAGCTGGCCCGATGGGAGCTGACCGGGTCGGGCGGCGCAGGGTCGGACGGCGCAGGCGGGCAGGCGAGCTGGCCCGATGGGAGCTGACCGGGTCGGGCGGCGCAGGGTCGGACGGCGCAGGCGGGCGGACTGGCGCCGAGCGGGGGACTGGGAGCGCTTAGGCGGGCCAGCCGGATTCGTGCGGCGACCGCCGCCTGAGATCCTTGCGCACGTCGGAGCCCAGGCGGCGGGTCTCGTGACGGTTGAGCACGGCGCCGGCCGCCGCCCCGGTAAGCAGCGGCCCCAGCGACATGGCGCTGCGCCCGGCCCGGGCGATGAGCCTGCGCTGGAGCCGCCTGCGCAGCGGCGAGCCGACCGCGATGACCAGCCCGGCGGGGGCGATGGCGATGCCGCGCCGGTGCGCCCAGGCCTCGACGTAGGCCAGCATCCGCTCGGTCGCCGAACCCGGCGCCCGCATCCCGTACGCCTCGTGCAGTTCCGCCACCAGCTTGAGCTCGATCCCGACCAGGGCCAGGGTCTCGACCGCGACCTCAACCGGGGCGCTCGGCAGCGGTAGCACCATGGCCACGCCGGCCGCCGCGCCCACGGCCGCGGAGGCACGCGCCGAGCCCAGGATCAGGGCGTCGGCCAGCTCCTCCGTGGAACGCCCGGGAAACTGGGTGCGGAGCTTCTCGTAGTCCCGCACCGGCAGGCGCGGCGCCATGGCTAGCACCTCGGCGGTCAGCCAGCGGCTCCCCGAGACCACGCCCAGCCGGGTGGCCCGGCCGCTGCGCGTCCCGATCCTGCTGATCGCCGCGGTGACCCGGCGACGACGCGACGGGCTCGCATCCTCGCTCAGCTCGCCGACCAGCTCGGCGACCTCTCCCGGTAGCGCCTCCGGGGTCAGTTCCGCCTGGCTGTCTGGCGCGTGGCCGTAGTTGTTCATCGATTAGGGCTACCCTCCGCTGAGCTACCTACGCGCACCCGGCCGCCTACGCGCACCCGGCCACCTACGCGCACCGGGAGGGCGGCAGCCGACGTCAGGTCGGCAGGTCGGCGGTGCCGCCGCGGCCGGTCGCCCAGGCCGGCGGGTAGCCGCCGGGGTGCGCGCCGTTCTCGGCGTCGTGCAGGCTGTCGCGGGCCGCGTTGGCCACCGCATCGGCGGTCACGCCGAACTCACGGAAAATCGTCTTATAGTCGGCGGAAGCGCCGTAGTGCTCGACGCTGATGCTGCGCCCGGCATCGCCGACGATCTTTTCCCAGCCGCTGGCCACCGCGGCCTCGACGCTGACCCGGGCCCGGACCGAGGGCGGCAGCACCTCGTCGCGGTAGGCAGCGTCCTGCGCGCCGAACCATTCCATGCACGGCATGGACACCACCCGGGTCGGGATCCTCGCCGCCTGGAGCTGCTCACGGGCGTCCAGGGCGATCTGCACCTCGGACCCGGTGCCGATCAGGATGACGCGCGGCGCACCGCCGGTCGCCTCGGCCAGGACGTAGCCGCCGCGCGCGGCGCCGGCCGCCGACGCGTAGCCGGTGCTGGCACTGCGGTCCACGACGGGGATGTTCTGCCGACTGAGGATCAGCCCGGCCGGCCGGTCGTGCTGGGAGATGACAGTCTGCCAGCATACGGTGGTCTCATTGGCGTCGCCGGGCCTGACCACGTCCAGGCCGGGAATGGCGCGCAGCGCGGCCAGATGCTCGACCGGCTGGTGCGTCGGCCCGTCCTCGCCCAGGCCGATGGAGTCATGGGTCCAGATGAAGATCGTCGGCAGCTTCATCAGCGCCGCGAGCCGCACCGATCCCCGCATGTAGTCGCTGAAGGTCAGGAAGGTACCGCCATAGGGCCGGGTCAGCGACTGCAGCGCGATCCCGTTCAGGATCGCGCCCATCGCGTGCTCCCGGATACCGAAGTGCAGCGTCCGCCCGTAGGGGCCGCCGCGCCACTCCTTGGTCTGCTTGCCGGACGGGATGAACGAGTCCGCGCCGGCCATGGTGGTGTCGTTGCTCTCGGCCAGGTCCGCTGATCCGCCCCACAGCTCGGGCAGCACCGGGCCTAGCGCGGACAGCACGGCACCGCTGGCCTTGCGGGTCGCCATCCCCTTCGGGTCGGCGTCGAAGCTGGGCAGCACGTCGGTCCAGCCGGTCGGCAACTCCTGGGCCAGCAGCCGGTCCAGCAGTGCGGCCCGGTCCGGGCTGGCCGCCCGCCAGGCCTCGTAACGCGGCTGCCACGCGGCGTGCGCTTCGCGGCCGCGCTCGACGACCAGGCGAGCATGGGCGAGGACGTCGGGCTCCACCGTGAAGTTAGCGTCCGGGTCGAAGCCGAGCAGCTTCTTGGTCGCGGCCACCTCGTCAGCGCCCAGGGCCGCACCGTGCGCCTTGCCGGTGTTCTGCTTGGTCGGCGCCGGCCAGCCGATGATCGTGTTGAGCACGATCAAGGACGGGCGGCCGGTCTCCTGCTTGGCCGCGTCGATGGCGGCAAGCAGCGCGTCGACGTCCTCGACGTAGCCGGCCGGAGTGCGCCAGTCCACGTGCTGCACATGCCAGCCATAGGCGGCGTAGCGGGCCTCGACGTCCTCGCTGAACGAGATATTCGTGTCGTCCTCGATGGAGATGTGATTCTGGTCGTAGAAGACGATCAGGTCGCCGAGTTCCTGGTGCCCGCCCAGCGAACTGGCCTCGCTAGTGACGCCTTCCATGATGTCGCCGTCGGAGGCGATGACGTAGATGTGGTGGTCGAAGGGACTGGTACCAGGCTCGGCGTCCGGGTCCAGCAGGCCCCGCTCGCGGCGGGCGGCCATCGCCATCCCGACGGCTGAGGACAGGCCCTGCCCGAGCGGCCCGGTAGTGATCTCCACGCCCCGGGTGTGCCGGTACTCCGGGTGGCCCGGGGTCTTAGACCCCCAGGTCCGCAGCGCCTCGAGGTCCTCGAGCTTCAGGCCGTAGCCGGACAGGTACAGCTGGATGTAGAGGGTCAGGCTGGAGTGACCGCAGGACAGCACGAACCGGTCCCGGCCGAGCCATTGGTCATCGCCGGGGTCGTGGACCATCACCTGCTGGAACAGCAGATAGGCCAGCGGGGCCAGGCTCATCGCGGTGCCCGGATGGCCATTGCCGGTCTTCTGGACCGCGTCGGCCGCCAGCAGCCTGATGGTGTCCAGCGCGCGGACGTCGACGTCGTGCCAGCCGTGCCGCCTCGGCTCGCGGCCAGTTCAGCGAGGGATCACGGTATTGCAGGCCAGTCCGGGTGGCGGTCTGGTTATCGCTGCCAGTGGCGTGCTGCTCGTCCATCGCAATCTTGTCCATTCGTGTCGCGTGGCGTCCCGCCGTCGGCCGGTGACCGACGCCGGACATCGTTATCGCGGATTTTCTAGCACCACCAGCATCAGACCACATTCCGTGCGCCGGCCGGGCACCCGGTGGCCGGTCAGGCCGGACCATGGTCACCCGGGCCGAGGTGCCCGCCGTCAGCCTGCCGTCAGCGGCGGGCCAACCGCAGCGAATGCGCCATCGCATCCATTTTATTAAGCGGCAATGTCACTGTGCTGCTGAAAGAGCATGAAAGAGCAGCACCGCTGGCGCATAGCCGCGATTGGGCCGAGCCGGGGGCGGCCTGCGCTGGCTGGCGGCTGAGCTGGCTGGCGGGCGGCCGGGTTGGCGGGCGGCCGGGTTGGCTGGCTGGCCCGAGCAGCCTGGTCACGATGGCTGTCTTGGCCGCCGCTGCCGAGCCAGGAGCGGCCGCCGGGCCAGGGGCCGCGGAAGCCGCCGGTTTGCCAGCAGGACAGGCGGGTAGCGCCAATCAGCGCTGAGAGAGGCGGATCTAGATGACAGACACGACGCGTTCGACGGCGGCGGCCAAGGCCGCGGAACGGTCAGCGGGGGACCTGGTCAAGGACCTGTCCGAGCAGGTATCCCGGCTCGTCCGTGATGAACTCAAGCTGGCCCAGGTCGAGATGACCGCTAAGGGCAAGCGGGCGGGCGCAGGCGCCGGGATGCTCGGCGGCGGCGGGCTGCTCGCCTTGTACGGAGCCGCGTGCCTGCTGGCCGCGGCCATCATCGGGCTGGCCCGGGTCGTCCCGGCCTGGCTGGCGGCGCTGATCGTCGGGATCGTGGTGCTGGCCGCCGCGGGGGTGGCCGCGCTACTCGGCCGGGGCCAGTTGCGCAACGCCGCCCCGCCCGCCCCGGAACAAGCCGTCGGCAGCGTCAAGGCCGACGTCGCGGAAGTCAAGGAGAGTGCCAGGCGATGAGTGCAGAAGAACCCACGGATGCGGCGCTTACGGGCCTCTCGCAGCCTGCTCCGCCCGCGGACCGGGAGGCACTGACCAGCGAGATCGAGCGCACCCGCGAGGAACTGGGCAACACGGTGGAGGCGCTGGTGGCGAAGACAGACGTGAAGGCCAGGGCCCGGGACAAGGTGGCCCAGGTCTCCGGGCGGCTAGCCGAGGCGAAGCAGCAGGTAGCGGCCAGCGCAGGCCCGGTCCGTGAGCAGGTGAGCAACCAGGCCGCCAAGGCCACCGCGACGGTCAGGCAGGCCGCTCCTGAGCCGGTGCAGCGGGCCGCGCAGCGAGCGGTTGAGCAGGCCGGGCAGCGGCGGGTGCAGGTCCTGGTGGCCGCGGGTGCCGTGCTGGTGGCCGGCTGGCTGCTGCTGCGCCGGAGGCATCGATGAACAAGACCACCTACAAGCTGCTCAGCCTCGCGGTCAGCCTGCTGAGCGGGATGCTGGCAGGCGCGGTCTTCAAGCGGGTCTGGAAGCTCGCCGCCGGCCAGGACGAGGCCCCCGAGGCCACCGACGCCAATCGCAGCTGGCGGGAGATCCTGCTGGCCGCGGCGGCGCAAGGTGCGATCGTCGCGGTGGTCAGGGCGGTGCTGGACCGGGGCGCCGCGGTAGGCGCGCACCGGCTGACCGGAACCTGGCCGGGGGACGAGGACTAGTGATCACATGGGGGGCGGCGCGGCGATGAGCGAGCCAGGCACGAGCACAGGAAGCGGAGCGCGGGGCAACACGGCGGGCAACGCAGCGGCGGGCAACGCGGCGGCGGGCAACGGTGCGGGCCCCGGCGGCAGCGCGCCGGAAAGCCCGGCGCAACTTGATCGCGGCTCCTGGCTGGCGGCCGGGAAGCGGGCGGCCAAGGAATTCAGCAATGACTTCCTGCAGGACCGGTCGGCGGCCCTCACCTACTACGGGGTGCTGGCGATCTTCCCGGCGCTGCTGGTCCTGGTCTCGCTGCTCGGCCTGATCGGCAAGTCGGCTACCCAGCCGCTCATCACCAACCTGGCGCAGGCTGCGCCGAGCGCGGTGCGGCAGACCCTGCTGACCGCCGTGGATCATTTGCAGCACAGCCACGGCTCGGCAGGACTGGTGGCGGTTATCGGAATAGCGGCCGGATTGTGGTCGGCTTCCAGCTACATCGCCGCGTTCATGCGTGCTTCCAATGCCATTTACGACGTACCTGAGGGCCGCCCAGCCTGGAAGACGCTGCCGATCCGCCTCGGTGTGACGATCGTCATGATGGTGCTGCTGATCGCGGCCGCCTTCATCGTCTTGGTGACCGGCGGCCTGGCCCGTCATGTCGGCCAGGTGCTCGGCATCGGCTCGGTCGCGCTGACCGTGTGGAACATCGCCAAATGGCCGGTGCTGCTGCTGATCGTCAGCCTGATGCTCGCCATCTTGTACTGGGCCAGCCCCAACGCGAAACAGGGATTCAGGTGGCTCAGCCCGGGCAGCATTATCGCCGTGCTGGGCTGGCTCGTCGCGTCCGGGCTGTTCGCGTTGTACGTGGCCAACTTCGGGCACTACAACAAGGTCTACGGGAGCATCGCGGCGATCATTATCTTCCTGATCTGGATGTGGATCTCCAACTCGGTGGTGCTGTTCGGCGCCGAATTCAATGCCGAGCTGCAGCGCGGCCGCGCGATAGCTGCCGGGCTGCCACCAGAAAAGGAGCCGTTCGCAGAGCTGCGGGACACCCGGAAACTGCGGAAGAAGTCCCGGCGCAAACTCCGGGCTTAAAGGGAGGTTCAGCGTGACAGCCGTGTCGTTTGGCGACCTTCCCCTGGCCAGCCAGACCAGGCGCTGGAACGGTGCCGCCGCCAACCGGCGGGTGCGCAGGTGGGCCGGGGCTCAGGAGGAGCCCACGGCCAGGTACCGGCGCGCGTTCGCCTGGTATGACGCGCGGGCCCAGGACAACTTCACCGCCTACAAGCTGCAGATCGCCGACATCGTCGATGGTGAGCTGACGGCGGTGCCGCGCGCCGTGATCAGCGCCGCGGCGGTCATGCAGGGCTCGCGCGGCGGTGTGGACCTGCCGCCTGACGATGTCCCCGCGGTGCGGAACGTCCTGGCCCGCTACTACAAGAAGATGGGCGCGACGCCGCCCTGGGAGTGTCGGTAGCCATCCGGCGCTGCCTGCTCGCCCGGCCGACGTCGGCCCTGGCCTGACGGCTCTCCCGGACAGCCCGCCGCCGGGCCGCCCCCGGTCAGCGGGTTAATCAGTTGACGGCATTGGCTAGTAATATTAACTTAAAGGTTACTCTAGTTAACCTACGTCAAGGAGCTGATCATGTCACCGCAGGCAGTTGCCAGCCCGCCGCGCGAGCCAGGTACCGTCCCGTCACGGCGCCGGGCCATTATGGCTGTCCCGGCGCTAGCTGGTATCGCTTACGCCGCGTCCTGGGTGGCCGGGCTTTCCGTGGCGCCCTCCTCGACCAGCGTCCGGCCGACCGGTTCCGCCGTCCTGGCCAGTTACGCCGGGCATTTCGGGGCAGCCACCGCGCAGTTCGTGCTCACCGAGGGAACCGCGTCAGTCTTGCTCGGGGTGGTCGTGGTCGCGCTCGGCCGCGCCGGGCTGCGCGCCGGGGCCCGCCGCAGCGCCTGGCTGACGCTGGGCGCTGGCCTGACCGCGGCGGCGATCGGAATCGTGCAGTGCGGGCTCGGGCTCTACCTGACCAGCTCGGTGGTACCCGCTGGCCGCGCCGGGGAGGCGGCGGCGCTGACCGACCTCATCAGCCGGCTGGATGGCGTGAAGATGCTGCTGCTCGCCGCGACGGCCATCGCCGCCGCGGCGATGGCCAGGCGCACCGGACTGCTGCCGCGCTGGCTGCAGTGGACCGGGCTGGCGCTGGCCGTCGCGATCATCGCATCCGGGATCGGGTACGTGCTGCTGATCGGTTCCCTGGCGCTGGCCGCCTGGGTATCGTTGCCGCTGCTGCTGGTCTGGGTGACCAGCGTCGGCATCCTGCTCGCCCGGCCGGGCCGCGCGGCCCGCGCGGCAGCAGTCCGGTAGCAGCCGCGGGCGCGCTCGCCACGCTGGTCATGGCGCAGTCCCCTGGCCGAGAGGAACGCCACGCGATGCCCCGGATGGGCCTGAACCACGACCGGGTGGTCGCCGAGGCCGCGATGGTGGCCGACGAGGCCGGGCTGGACCGCCTGGCCCTGACCACCGTCGCGCGCCGTCTCGGCGTCTCGGTGCCTGGCCTCTACAAGCACATTGACAGCCTGGACGGCCTCAAGCGGGACCTGGCGGTACTCGGGGTGAACGAGCTGACCGCCGCCATGTCGGCGGCCGCCGTCGGCCGCTCCGGGCGCGACGCGCTGTGCGCGATCGCCGAGGCGTACCGCGATTACGCCGCCCGGCACCCCGGCCTGGCGGCAGCGAGCATCCGGGCACCCGCACCCGGCGACGCTGAGCACGAGGCGGCGGGCGAAGCCGCTGTGGGGATACTGCTCGCCGTCCTGGCGGGTTACCGCATCGCCGGCCCCGACGCCATCGACGCGATCCGCTTCCTGCGCGTGATCATGCACGGATTCGTCACCCTGGAGGCCGCCGGCGGGTTCGGCCTGCCGCAGTCAGTGGACGGCACGTTCGCCCGGATCATCGATTCGGTCGACGTCACCTTCGCGGGCTGGGGCCGGGCGTCAGCGAGCTGACCGGCCCGGACTCAAGCCGGGCGGCCGACGGTGCCCGACCGCGGCTGCCCGCAGCGGCCTGGCGGCCCGGGCCCGCACGGCAGGCTGGCCCGCACTACCCTGTGTTGCGGCGTTCTACCCACCCCGGATCAGCCAGGAGGCAGTCATGTCGTCGCGCGTCGAGCCCGTTCAGACTCCCGAAGGGTCGTTCGACCTGGCGGTCTGGCTGCCGGAGGCCGGCACCGGGCCTGGCCTGCTGCTGATCCAGGAGATCTACGGAGTCAGTGACTACATCCAGGCGGTCGGCGAGGACCTGGCCGGTCTGGGTTACGTCGTGGCCGCCCCCGACCTGTTCTGGCGGCTCAAGCCCGGTCACGTGGCCGCCCACGACGAGGCGGGCCTGACCGAGTCGCTGGAGCTGGCGTCACAGTTCGACTTCGCGAAGGGCGTCGCGGACGCGACGGCGGCACTGCACGCCCTGGCCGCGCTGCCCGAGGTGACCGGCGGCACCGGGGTGATCGGATTCTGCCTGGGCGGATCCATCGCCTACTTCCTGGCCGCGCAGGCGGAGCTGGACGCCACGGTCTCGTACTACGGCTCCGCGGTCCACGACAACCTGGAGCTGCTCGCGCAGATCGAGGGCCCGCTGCAGTTCCAGTACGGCGGCAGCGACCCGTACATCCCGCGCGAGCAGGTCGCGCAGGTGGAAGAGGCAGCCGCGGACCGGCCCAATGTGGAAATCAACGTCGAGGAAGAGGCCGGGCACGCGTTCCACAACCGGATGGCGCCGATGTTCCACGTACCGGAACCGGCCGCCCGGGCCTGGCAGCGCACCGAGGAGTTCCTGGCCCGCCATCTCCCGGTCCGGCACCGCGAATCCTCGAAGTCCTAGCCGTAGCACGCACCACGGCGTCATCGGCGGTGGTGCACCGGACTGGATCAGCCGCCCCGCGGCTGAACTCAGCAAGCCGGGACGGTGAACATCCGCGCGCCCGGGCATGTACTGGTGGTGCCTTCGAATAACAGGACTGCGACCAGCCCGCTGCACGACCTGCAGGCCACCAGCAGCGAGCGGAAGGCCGCCGGAAGAGCGGCGCGGAACCGGGTCAGCCGCGACGCGCTCGGGGACTGGGCGGCGGCGGACCGCGGGCACGACGCCCTGGAGACGATCCTGGCCCAGAACAAGATCCGGATTCCCGAGCTCGTTCCCATCAGGCATCACCGGATGGCGGCCTCGCCGTGGAATTACTACCGGGGCGCCGCCGCGGTGATGGCGGCCGACCTCGCGTCCCAGCCGGACAGCGGCCTGACGGTACAGCTGTGCGGCGACGCGCACGTGCTGAACTTCGGCCTGTGGGCTACCCCGGAGCGGAACCTCTACTTCGACCTGCGGGACTTTGACGAGACCCTGCCCGGGCCGTTCGAATGGGACGTCAAGCGGTTTGCCGCCAGCCTGGTGGTAGCGGCACGGGAGAACCGGATCAAGCCGGCCAGGGCGGACGCGGCGGTCGCCGCCGGCGTTGCGGCCTATCGACGGCGCATGCGCAGCTACGCCGGGATGCCTGAACTCGACATCTGGTACGACGGCATGCACGCCGACAACCTGCTCAGCTACTTCGAGCCGGCCGACCGCGGCCGGGTGTCGATTCATATCGAGCGCAAGCGCAGGCGGCGAACCAGCCGCGGGGCATTTGCCAAGCTCACGACGATGGCGCACGGGCGGCCCCGGATAACCGAGGAGCCGCCGCTGCGCACCACGATCAGTGACGACGAGCAGGCTGACCTCGTCGACCAGCTGCTGGCTGAGTACCGGCTGACCCTCCAGGAGGACCGGCGGCACCTGTTCGACCGGTTCACCGAGGTCGACGTGGTGCGCCAGGTCGTGGGCGTCGGCAGCGTCGGGATGGCTGTCTACCTGGTGCTGCTGGCGGGCCGCACCGGTGCCGACCCGTTGTTCTTGCAGGTCAAGCAAGCCGGGCCGGCTGTGTACGAGGCCCATACTCAGCCGAGCCGCCACGGTCATCATGGTGCGCGGGTGATCGCGGGTAAACGGCTGGTCCAGAGCGCCACCGACATCTTCGTCGGCTGGGGCTCGCTGCACGGCAAGGACTACTACGTGCGGCAGTTCAGGGACATGAAGATCATCCCGACGACCGAGCTGATCGCCCCGCGGCTGGCCGAGTTCGCGACCGCCTGTGGCGAGACGCTGGCCAGGGCCCATGCCCGCACCGGGGACCCGGTGGCCATCGCCGCCTACATCGGGAAGGGCTCGAGGTTCGCCGCGGGGATCGGCCGGTACGCCCGGCGCTACGCCGATCAGAATGAGCGTGACCACGCGCAGCTCGTCAGCGCCATAGCCGCGGGAACGGTCGAGAGTTTGCCTGGCTAGCCGCCGGCGGCGCGGCGCCGCCCCGAGTCCGCGGGCCCGGCCGGGCTGGGTAGCCTGGGTGGCAGTGGGCAGCTATGGCCCTTATCGCAGAGGCGGGCCGATGAATCCGCTGTACCACCTCGCTGGCCGGGCGGTTGACCGGGCGATGGGGCTCCCGCCCTCGGCGACGTCCTATGTGCTCCGGCGCGATGTCGCCACGCCGATGCCCGACGGCGTCACCCTGCTCGGGGATCATTACCGGCCCGCCGGGCCGGACGGGCCGCTGCCGGTGGTGCTGATCCGTTCGCCGTACGGCCGGGCCGGTTTCGCCGGGCTGGTGTTCGCCGCTCCGCTAGCCCGCCGGGGCCTGCAGGTCTTCATCCAGAGCACCCGCGGGACGTTCGGCTCGGGCGGCCTGTTCCGGCCGTTCCTGTCCGAGCGGGAGGACGGCCTGGCCACCGTGGCGTGGCTGCGCGAACAGCCGTGGTGTGACGGCCAGGTAGCGATGACCGGTGCCAGCTACCTGGGCCACACGCAGTGGGCGGTCGCTCCCTATGCCGATCCGCCGCTGCGGTCGGTGTCGCTGAACATCACCGTGGCGAAGATGACGGCCGCTTTCTACAACCATGGCGCGCCCGGTCTGCAGAACGCGCTGACCTGGACCGGGCTCATTGGTAACCAGGAACGGGGCGGCCTGCTCCCGCTCCCGGGGCCGCGGCAGCTGGCCAGGCTCAAGCGAGCTATGCGGAAGGTCCCGTTGCAGGCCGCCGACATCGACGTGGCGGGCGCACCGGTCGCCTTCTGGCGGGACTTCGTCGAGCATTCAGCCCCGGGTGACGAGTTCTGGGCCGCCGCCGATCATGACCGCGCCGACCTGACCCGGCTTCCGCCGGTCAGCATGGTGACGGGCTGGTGGGACCTGTTCGCGCCCGGCCAGTTGCGGGACTACGCGGCGATCCGGGCGGCGGGAGGCGCGGCGCGGATCATCGTCGGGCCCTGGCTGCACGGCGAGCCCGGCGAGATGAAGGCCATCGCCCAGCACGACACGGCCTGGCTGAACCACCATCTGAACGGCGGCCCGCTGCCGCCGGGCGCGCCGGTGCGGGTCTTCCTCCAGCAGGCCGGCCGGTGGCTCGACTTCGCCGACTGGCCGCCTCCGGCCGCCGTGAACACGCCCTTCTACCTGCGCGTTTCAGGCGCCCTCCGGCTGGACGCCGAGCCTGGGGGCGCGCCGCCGCACACCTTCGTCTACGACCCGGCGGACCCGACGCCGTCGAAAGGCGGCCCGCTGCTGCAGCCGCCAGGCAAGCAGGTCGACAACGCCGAGATCGAACTCCGGCCTGACGTCCTGACCTTTACCACCGATCCGCTCGCCGCCGACCTGGACCTGGTCGGGCCGGTCACGGCCCGGATCTTCGTGCGCACCGGCCGCCAGTACGCCGACGTCTTCGTCCGGGTCTGTGACGTCGACGACCGCGGGGTCTCCCGCAATGTCGTCGACGGCATCCGGCGGCTGTCGCCGCAGACCGTGCCCGCCGCCGACGTCGAGGCCGGCGACGACGGCGTCCTGGCGGTGGCGGTCGAACTCTATCCCACCGGCTACCGGGTGCGGGCCGGGCACCGGATCCGGGTGCAGGTCAGCGGGGGCTCGTTCCCGCGGTATGCCCGCAACTTCGGCACCGGCGAGGCGTTCGGCGCGGCCACCCGGGCGCTGCGCTGCCGGTTCGAGATCTACCACGATTCCCGGCACCCTTCGCACGTCCTGCTCCCGGTGCTGCCCAGCTAGCCGTCGCTGGCGCCGGCCAGTCCGGTCCGCCGGGCGGCCCGGTCACGGCCGGCCCTCGGGCCCGCGCCGGCCTGCGGTCAGCGCTTCGCCTGGGGATTGTCGCCGCTGGCCTGGAGCAGCTGCCGGGCGAGGAGATAGGCCTCATCGAACGCGGCGGGCGCTACCCAGTCCTGGGTGCGCATGTAACGCGGCCAGTCCTCATGGGAGCCGATAATTCGCTGCGCCGGGATGCGGTAAGGGCGCTGCAAGGAAAATAGGCCCTCCGAGCTGATCGCCCATTGTTCATTGGGGATTTCGATGAGCGGCCCCAGGTCGCGGGCGCGCTCGCCGGTCCGCGCCTCGATGCCCAGCTGAACAAGCTTCAGCAGCTGCTGAAGTACGGCGGTGGGATCGAAGCTGGAATCGCCCGGATAGCGGTCCACCGCCCGGAGGCGCCCGGCCAGGCGCTCGGCGAAAATCGTGACCGGCTCCCCGGGATGCCAGGGAACCAGGCCCAGGGCCGTCCCGTCAGGTTCCTCGGCCTGGGCCACGACATCGGCGCCGTCGGGGCGGAACCGCACCCGGATCGGCTGTCCCGGCAGCTGCACCCGCGCACCGGCCGGCGTGATCGCCCCGACCTCGACGGCTTCACCGAGCAGCAGCCGGAGCCTTTCCTGGGTGGGATTCCGGTTAGCCGCGCTGAACAGGTCATCCCGCTGCTGCCGGTGCTCAGCCAGCCGCTGCCGGGTCACCGCGGTCAGGGTATCCAGCTGCGCGGCGGTGGCCCGGATCTGCTCCTCGGCCCGCCGCATTCGGTTCTCCAGGATGAAGCCCAGCAAGGCCAGCGGCACCAGCAGCATCAGGGACGTCCCGAGCTGCATCAGCAGCCCCGGCACATAGGCCTGGCCCTGCAGGACCCAGCCGCCGGCGACGAGGGTGATCCCGGCGACCGTCACCAAGGCGAGCGCGAGAACGCTCCGGTCCCTGATAGCGGCCATGAAACGGTCAGATCGGTCGCGCCGTCCTTTGCTGTCCCGGGACGCGGCTGCCATCCGATGGTCCTCCCTGGACGCTGTCGCCAATCAGACCATATTCTGAATTTCTGGTCGCGACGGTATGGCCGCGCAGTGGGTGAGTAATCGTGGGGAATAGTCCGGTGCGTTGCCGTGTCGTGGGCGCGCCGGTCAGCTACGGGCTGGCCACCTTTAAGGACCGCGGCGCTCAGGTCGGGCAGGTCCTGGGCTGGCTGGCCGATCCCGCCACCCGGATGATCACGGTTTTCGGGCGGCGGGGAATCGGCAAGAGCTCACTGGCGGCCAAGGTGGTGGAGACCTTAGCCGCCACCGACAGCGGCTGCTCTGGCGTGGTGAACCTGAGCGCCCGCACCGACGGGCTGCTCACCATCGAGAAGATCTTCTTCGCCATGGCCGAGCTGGCCGACCCCGCAGGGAAAGAATCGCTGTTCGCGCTGTGGAGCAGGCCCCGTGACCCGCGGGACAAGCTGCTGGGGCTCTTCGCAGCGATGGAAGAGGGCACACAGGTCATCGTGCTCGACAACATCGAAGATCAGCTGAGCGACGACGGGCGTCCCGTCCACGCCGACCTGGAGCTGTTTCTTGATGTCGTCTTCCGGGCGCCGCGGGCGCCGCGCGTGCTGGTCACCAGCCAGGTACCGGTCACCCTCGACCCGGCTGTCTGGCGCTGGGAGGCACGGCTGCACCTCGACAGCGGCCTGCCGGTGGCAGACAGCGTGGACCTGCTGCGCGAACTCGACCGCAATGGCGACGCGGGCCTGCTCGATGCCCCCGATGCGGAGCTGGAACGGGCGGCCAGGCGCCTGCACGGAGTGCCGCGGGCGCTGGAGCTCACCGTCGGCGTGCTCACCGGGGACCGGCTCACGCTGCCCACGCTCGACAGCCTCCTGAACGACTTCACCGTGCGCGGCGACGTGGTCGACCAGCTCGCCCACGACCGCTACCGGCGGCTGGACGACGAGGCCCGGCTGACCCTCGATGTCCTGGCCGTCTTCGGGAGCCCGGTCACCCGCGAGCCGGTCGAATGGGTACTGCGGCCGCTGGCCCCTGGCCTCGATCCGGCGCGGGCCCTGAGCCAGCTCGCCCAGGTGCACATGATCTCGGTGGACCGGCGGTCCAGGGAGTTCGCGCTGCATCCGCTCGATGCGGACATCGCCTACGGCGCGCTGCCCGCGGCCGGCCCGATCTCGCGGCAGGTCCTGGAACGGCGGGCAGCGGGCTGGTACGAGCGCCAGCGCCAGCCGCCGCCCTGGCGCACCGTCGCCGACCTCGCGAGCCACCGCCAGGAGTATGAGCACCGGCTGCGCGCCGAAGACTTCGACGACGCGGCGCTCATTCTCGATGAGATCGGCGAATTCCTGGCCCTGCAGGGGTCGATCCGTGAAGTGATCGGCATGCACCTGGCGCTCCGCGGCCAGGTGCGGGCCGACGCCGCGGTCCTGGCGCACCTGGTCGGCTACGGTCAGGCCCGGCACATCGGCGGGCCCCTGGATGCGGCCGTGGCGCCGCTCCAGGAGGCGATCGCGCTGGCCGCCAGCACCGGCGATCAGCGGCAGCTGGAGCGCGCGCTGTTCATCCTCGGCGACGTCTTCCGGGGCCTGCGCCGGCTCTCGGAGGCCGCCGGGGTGCTGCGGCGGGCCGCGGCGGTCGCCCATGAGCTGGGAGACAGCCTGCACGAGGCACACGCGCTGCTCTGCCTCAGCCTGGCGCATGCTTACCTCGAACAGGTGCCGGAGGCGCTGGACATCGCCGATCAGCTGCAGCGGCTGGCTGACCAGACCGGTCACCCGATGATCCGGGCCCGGACCGGTGATGCGCGCAGCGCCGCGTACATCGTCGCCGGGCGGTGGGCCGACGCGTTCAGCGCGGCCGAAGAGGCCCTGGCCGCTTACGGCGACGCGGACGCCGGGGCGCTGGGGTACGCGCGCAACGTCCAGGGGATCGCCCTTCTCGGCCTGGGCCAGGTAGCCGAGGCCGTCACCTTGCTGACGCAGGCCCAGACCGACGTTTCCCAGGTGGAGTCCCCGCGGGTCGAGGGGCTGTGCCTGTACAACCTGGCCTGGGCGCACTGGCTGGCCGGCCGGTTCGCCGACAGCTGCTCCGCCGCGCGGCAGGCCGTCGATGCCTTCCGCCGCTCCGGGTGCGCGGACGTCGAGGCCGGCGCGGAACTCGCCCGCGCCTGCGCGGCGATGCAGGCCGGAGACCGGCCCGCGTCAGCCGCGGCGCTGCGGGCGGCGGCCGGCAAGTCGCGCGGCAACTGCGATCTGGCTCCGGCCGGATGGCTGACGGCGGAGGCTGACCGGCTCGCTGAAGCAGCGCCGGGATGAGCGCCGCCGCGCGCAGGCGCGCTGCAGATCCGGCGTCGGCGGACCCGGCCAGCCCGGTAATGGCCAGGTAGCTCATGCGTGCTTTTGTCATCACCGGGCCAGGCGAGGCTGGCGTGCACGACGTGGCGCGGCCCGATGCGGGCCCCGGCGAGGTGGTCGTGAGCATCGAGCGCGCCGGGGTGTGCGGTACCGACGTCGACATCTTCACCGGCAGGATGTCCTATCTGCACAGCGGTCAGGCCTGGTATCCCATCAGGCCCGGCCACGAATGGGCCGGGGTGGTCAGCGCCGTGGGCGACGGCGTCGCCGGCTCCTGGCTCGGCCGCCGGGTCACCGGCGACACCATGCTCGGCTGCGGCCACTGCGCCCGGTGCCTGGCGGGGCGGCAGCACGTGTGCGCCGACCGGTACGAGATCGGCATCCGCAACGGCTGGCCGGGTGCGCTGGCCGAGCAGATGCCCATCCCGGTGACGGCGCTGCAGCCGTTGCCCGACGCCGTCGGCCCGGCCCTCGGCGCCCTGGTCGAGCCGGGCGGCACGGCCCTGCGCTGCGTGCAGGCCGCGGACCTGCAGCCCGATGACCGGCTGCTGATCATGGGGCCGGGGGCGATCGGGCTGCTGGCGGCCCAGATCGCCGCCGCGCAGGGCGCCGAGGTGCACTTGCTGGGCCGCACCGCGCGGTCGCTGGCCTTCGCCCGCCGCATCGGCTTCGAGCACGCGTGGACCCGCCGGACGCTGCCCGGCCTGCGGTATGACGCTGTCATCGATGCCTCCAATGACCCTGCCCTGCCCGCGCTCGCCGCCAGTCTCGTGGAGCCAGGCCGCCGGGTGGTGTACGTCGGACTCGCCGACAACCCGAGCCGCATTGACACCCGCGCCCTGGTGCTGAATGACGCCACCGCGGTCGGCGTGCTCAGTGCGTCCGGAGGCATCGCTGGCGCCGTGGAGCTGTACGCCTCCGGCGCGGTCGATCCGTCGCCGCTGGTCGCCGCCACGGTGCCGCTGGCCGACGTGGCCGGCGTGCTGGCGGGCCAGCGCCGGCGCGGCTGGGGCGGTGCACCCAAGATCCAGGTGGACCCCCGGCGCTGAGGCACTGGCCGGGGGAGCCCCGCGGTGCGGGCATGATGGATAGGCCATGACGCTGACCGACCTGCTGCCGCAGACTGCCGCCCCTGATCCCGTTTTCGATGCCTTCGCGAGCTGGGCTGCGGAGCGGGGCCTTGAGCTGTACCCGCATCAGGAAGAGGCGCTGATCGAGATCGTGTCGGGTGCGAATGTGATCTTGAGCACGCCGACCGGGTCGGGCAAGAGCCTGGTCGCTGCGGGGGCGCACTTCGCGGCGCTGGCCCGCGGACGGCGGAGCTTCTACACCGCGCCGATCAAGGCCCTGGTGTCGGAGAAGTTCTTCGCGCTGTGCGAGATGTTCGGGCCGGACAACATCGGCATGATGACCGGCGACGCCAGCGTCAATGCCACCGCGCCGATCATCTGCTGCACCGCCGAGATCCTGGCCAGCATCGCGCTCCGCGAGGGCCTGGACGCTGCGGTCGGCCAGGTCGTGATGGACGAGTTTCACTACTACGCCGACCCGGACCGGGGCTGGGCCTGGCAGGTGCCGCTCATCGAATTGCCGCAGGCGCAGTTCGTGCTCATGTCGGCGACCCTGGGCGACGTCACCCGTTTCGAAAATGACCTGACCAGGCGGACCGGCCGGCCGACCGCCGTCGTCCGGTCGGCGGAGCGCCCGGTGCCCCTGGTCTTCTCCTACGTGCTCACGCCGCTGCACGAAACGCTGGAGGAGCTGCTGGCCACCCGGCAGGCGCCGGTCTACATCGTGCACTTCACCCAGGCGGCAGCGATCGAGCAGGCGCAGGCACTGATGAGCATCAACGTCTGCACCCGCGCGGAGAAGGACGCCATCGCCGAGCTGATCGGCAACTTCAGGTTCACCGCGGGCTTCGGCAAGACGCTGTCCCGGCTGGTCAGGCACGGGATCGGGGTCCACCACGCCGGGATGCTGCCCAGGTACAGGCGGCTGGTCGAGACCCTGGCCCAGGCCGGGCTGCTGAAGGTCATCTGCGGCACCGACACCCTCGGGGTCGGCATCAACGTGCCGATCCGCACCGTGGTGTTCACCGCGCTGTCCAAGTACGACGGCAGCACCACCAGGCTGCTGCAGGCCCGCGAGTTCCACCAGATCGCCGGGCGGGCCGGCCGGGCCGGTTTCGACACCATGGGCTACGTGGTCGTGCAGGCTCCCGAGCACGTGGTGGAGAACGAGCGGGCGCTGGCCAAGGCCGGGGACGACCCGAAGAAGCGCCGCAAGGTGGTCAGGAAGAAGCCGCAGGCCGGGTTCGTCTCCTGGGGGAAGCCGACCTTCGAGCGGCTGGTGGCCTCGGAGCCTGAGCCGCTCAAGTCGAGTTTCAAGGTCAGCCACGCGATGCTGCTCGGCGTGATCAGCCGGCCAGGGGACGCGTTCGCGGCGATGCGGCACCTGCTGACCGACAACGACGAGGACCCGGCCGCGCAGCGCCGGCACATCCGCCGGGCGTTCGCCATCTACCGCGCGCTGGTGGCCGGCGGGGTGGTCGAGCGGCTGGCCGAGCCCGACGCCGAGGGGCGCCGCTGGCGGCTGACCGTCGACCTGCAGGACGACTTCGCGCTCAACCAGCCGCTGTCGCCGCTGGCGCTGGCCGCCATCGAGCTGCTGGACCGGGACTCGCCGGAGTACCCGCTCGAGGTGCTGTCGATCATCGAGGCGACCCTGGACGACCCGCGCCAGGTGCTGGCCGCGCAGCTGTTCAAGGCCCGTGGCGAGGCCGTGGCGCAGATGAAGGCCGACGGCATCGAGTACGAAGAACGGCTGGAGCTGCTGGACGAGGTCAGCTACCCGCGGCCGCTGGCCGACCTGCTGGAGGCCGCCTACAACATGTACCGGCGCGGCCACCCGTGGGTCGCCGACCACGAGCTGCGGCCCAAGTCGGTGGCCAGGGACATGTTCGAGCGGGCCATGACCTTCGTGGAGTACGTCGGCTACTACGGGCTGGCCAGGTCCGAGGGGCTGGTGCTGCGCTACCTCGCCGACGCGTACAAGGCGCTGCGGCAGACCGTGCCCGAGGAGGCCAGGACCGAGGAGCTGGCCGACGAGATCGAATGGCTGGGCGAGCTGGTCCGGCAGGTTGACTCCAGCCTGATCGACGAGTGGGAGCGGCTGCGCAACCCGGCCGAGGTCACGGCCGCCGACCTGGACGATCGGCCGCCGGCGGTGACCGGCAATGTGCGGGCGTTCCGCGTCCTGGTGCGCAACGCGCTGTTCCGGCGGGTGGAGCTGGCCGCGCTGCGGCGCTACGACGACCTGGGCGAGCTGGACGCCGAGGCGGGCTGGGACGCCGACGCCTGGGCCGACGCGCTGGAGCCTTATTTCGACGAGCATGACGACATCGGCACCGGAGCGGACGCGCGCGGCCCGGCGATGCTGATCATCTCCCCGGAACCAGGCCGCTGGCTGGTGCGGCAGATCTTCGACGACCCGGCCGGCGACCACGACTGGGGGATCAGCGCGGAGATCGACCTGGCCGCCTCGGACGAGGCGGGCGCGGCTGTGGCACGGGTTACCGACGTCGGCCAGCTCTAGCCGCTGAGCCCCGGACCGCCACGGTCATGAGCGGGCGGTCGCGGACGGCCGCGGGCAGCTGGCGAGGCCGCCCTGGTCAGCGGCTGAACCTGGCCCGGGCCACCCGGGCCAGCGCGGCCGGTCCGGTGATCGGCCGGAATCGCGCCGACGCGGCCCGCAGCACCTCGTACTGCTCATCGGTCAGGTCGATCTCCGCCGCGGCGACATTGCTCTCCAGCTGCTCGACGCTGGACGCGCCGGGGATCGCGGTCACCGCCGGGTGCCTGATCACCCAGGCCAGCGCGATCTGTGCCGGGGTGACCGAGTGCGCGCTGGCCACCTCGCGGAGCGTCGCGATCAGGTCCCCGGCCCGCTCGAGGTTCTCCGGCAGGAAGAGCGGGTTGGCGGCGCGGACCCGGTTCACCGGCCGGTTGGCCCGGTGATAGCTGCCCGACAGCAGCCCCTGCTCCAGCGGGCTGTAGGCAATCACGATCCGGCCCTGCTCCTGCGCGAACGGCAGCAGGTCCTGCTCCGGCGAGCGGGTGACGAGGCTGTAGCGGACCTGGTTGCTCAGCACCCGGCTGCCCAGCGCGTCCTCGGCCTGCCGCCAGCGCTGCAGGGAGTAGTTGCTGACGCCGACCTCGCCGACCAGGCCGACGCGCTGCAGCGCCCGCATGCCGCGCATGATCGTGCCGTCGCGGATCACCGGATTGGGCTGGTGCACCTGGTACAGATCGAGCCGTCTGGCCCCGAGACGGTTCGCGCTGGCCACGGCGCGCTGCTCGACAACCGGGCTGACCGGGAGCAGCGGGAAGAGCTTGGTGGCCAGGAAGATCGACTCCAGGTCCGCGCCGAGTGCCTCGCCCAGGATCCGCTCGCTGCGCCCGAAACCGTAGAGCTCGGCGGTGTCGAACAGGGTGACTCCGAGCTCCAGCGCCCGGCGGACGATGGCGTGCGCGCCCTGCTCAGCGTAGGGCTGGCCGTATCCCCACTCCCTGGAACCGAACTGCCAGGTGCCCAGGCCGATTTTGGAAATCTTGGTGGGCGTGTCGATATCCAGATATCGCATGGTTCTAGTGTCCGCCCCGGCGTGGCGGCGGTGCGCCGCGGGCCGGGCTTAAGCAGCCGCAGTTGTCCGCATTGCACCAAGGCATCCTTAGACGAGGGCGCGACCGGAGGGCGGGCGGCGCGGTTCCGGCCGATCAGCTGGCCGGCCGTGGCCTGGCCGCCCCGGCGGGCCGGGTTTTCCGCGCGCGGAGAAGGGATGGCGGTGCATGACGGCTAGCCGGGATGTGGTGATCATCGGTGGCGGGCACAACGGCCTGGTGGCGGCCGCCTATCTGGCGCGCAGCGGGCTGAGCACCCTGGTCTGCGAGCGACGTGAGGTGCTCGGCGGCGCCGCGGTGAGCGAATACCCGTTCGGGCCCGACTACACCGTGACCTCGTTGTCGTACGTGGTGTCCTTGCTCCCGCCCGCGCTGGTCAGCGATCTGCAGCTGGCCAGGCACGGCTATCACGTGTTCCCGCAGGGGCCGTATTTCGCGCCCCGGGCCGACGGACGATACCTGCGGCTGCCGCACGACCCGGCGCAGCGGCACGCCGAGATCGCCAAGTTCTCGGCGCGTGACGCCGCCGCCTACGACGAGTATGCAGCGCACCTGGCCGGCCTCGGCGCGATCCTCGGGCCGATGCTCAGCGAGATTCCGCCGCGGCTCGGCTCCCGGCGGCCGCCGGACCTGTGGCGGCAGGGCCTGCTGCTGCGGCACCTGCGCAAGCTGGACGTGCGCGGCACCGTCGATGTCACCAGGCTGCTCACCGGGAGCATCGCCGACCTGATCGAGCGGTACTTCGCCAGCGACGCGCTGCTCGGCCTGCTGTCGGTGTCCGGGGTGATCGGGACCTGGGCCGGGCCCCGGTCGGCGGGCACCGGCTACGTGATGCTGCACCACCACATCGGCGGGGTCGACGGGCAGGCCGGCAGCTGGGGGTTCCCGCGCGGCGGGATGGGCGGGGTCAGCGCGGCGCTGGCCAGCGCCGCCCGCTCGTTCGGCGCTGAGCTGCGGACCGGCGCGGAGGTCGCGAAGATCAGGACCAGCGCGGGCCAGGTGACCGGCGTGACCCTGGCCAGCGGCGACGAGGTGAACGCGGCCACCGTGATCACGACGGCGCACCCGCAGATCTCGTTCTTGCGGCTGCTGGACCCCGCGGTCCTGCCGCCCGGGTTCCTGGCGGACATCCGCGGCTGGCAGACGCGCAGCGGCACCGTGAAGATCAACCTGGCGCTGGACAGGCTGCCGGTGTTCGCCAGCCATCCGGGATTCGACCCGCAGGTGCACGGCGGCACGATCGTGCTGGCCGAGAGCCTCGACGACATCGAGAACGCCTACCAGCAGGCCGTGGCGGGGACGCCCGCGCAGGCGCCGTTCGCCGACATCTGCATCCCGAGCGTATTCGACGACTCGCTGGCCCCGCCGGGCCAGCATGTCATGTCGATGTTCACGCAATGGGTGCCGCATACCTACGCGGGCCAGCCCGACGAGGCGGCGCTGGCCGGCTACGCGGACCGGGCCATCGCCCGGACGGAGACGGTCGCGCCTGGCTTCACCGACTCGGTGCTGCACCGGCAGGTGATCGGCCCGCATCAGATGCAGGAGGAGTACGGGCTGGTCGGCGGCAACATCTTCCACGGCGAACTCAGCCTGGGGCAGATGTTCCACGCCAGGCCGGCTGCGGGTTACGCCGACCTGCGCACCCCGGTGCGCGGGCTCTACCAGGCCGGGTCGGCGACCCACGGCGGCGGCGGCGTGACCGGCATTCCTGGCCGCAACGTGGTCCGCCAGATCGCCGCGGACCGGCGGGCCGCCCGCTGGCGCCGCTCCCGGCCGGGCAGTGCCGCCGGATCAGCCCGCTAGCCGCCGCGCCGGTCAGACCTGAGGTCCCCGGACCTCGTCCGGGGGGACCTTCAGCACTGCGGCACTGGCCGCTCCCGGGGTAATGGTGATGCTGGCACCTTCGTCTGGACTGGAAGGGAGGTGCGGAGAAATGAGGCTGACCTGGAAGGACGTTGTCACCACCGTTGCCATGGTGGTGATCGTCGCGGCGTATGTGGAATTCCTCGGCGGGACGAGGCTCTGGCTGATCTCCAGCGCCCGAGGCACGGCCTGCGCCGTGCTGGTGCTCGGCATCGTGGGCGGCTGCGCCCTCAGTTCTGCTGCTGACCTGTACACCGGCCCGCAGTCACGCTCGACGCAGGCTTTTGCGGCGCTCGCGACGCTGGGCGGCATCATTGCCCTGGTCGCCGCTGTGGCCGCGGTGATCACCGGCAGCACCGTCGCGCTGGCGATCCTCGTCGCCGCCACGATCGCGCTCTGGCTTATCGCGACGATGCGGCATGCGCTCCCGGCTCCGGCCCAGCCGATGCGCGACCGTGACACCCATGAGGTCCTGGATCCGGAGCAAGCGAAAAGGCCCTAGCTGCAGCAGGCCGACGGCATCAGGTTGGCAGCACCAGGGCAGCAGGCCGGCGGCAGCCTCCCCGCCAGTCTCCCGGGCCAGGTGCTACAGCGGGCCTCGGTCAACCGCGGAACGAGACCCGGCGGCGGCCGACCGGCTGAGGGTGATCGGACGGGCGAACGCGAGGGCCTTGCCGCGTGGCCGGCTGCCCGCCATCGGGGCCTGATCGGGCGGGGGCCTGACCTTGCGCGGTCGGCTGGGCTCCGCAATCACCAGGCCGGGCGCGCAGTCCCAGCCGAGGATGCGCAGGATGGTGGTCAGGTGCTCGGGGACCTCGTGCAGGACGACCAGCCGGGCGGCGTCGCTGCTGGATCCGGTCAGCAGGATGATGGCCCGCAGGCCGGCGAGTTCGCAGGAGATCACGTCGCGCAGGCTGATGTGGATCTCCTGCTGCCCGGCGGTGAGGTTGCTGAGCGCGGTCACCAGGCCGGTGCGGTTGTGCTCGTTGATCACGCCCGCTATGGCCAGGACGGGGCGTCGGCCACCGCGGGTGATCCGCAGCCGTCCGTCGTCATAGGCGGTGCGGCCCGGCCTGCGAAGGCGGGGCGGGATGCGCGCTGAGTCGGCCAAGGTTCTGCAACCTCTCCTCAGATATCCTTTCCGGCCCTCCCGGTGCTGGTTATGCTAGCTGAATATGAGGTGTTGAACAAGGCTTGCATAGCCTCTGAAGAGGGTATTGAAGGGGCTCTGCAGGATGGGGGCAAGGCGCGGGCCCGAGCGGGCCGGCGGCCGGAACGACCACCGCCGGTGCTGCGAGCCTGGGTGACGCCCTGACGGGTAGATAGGATCCGCAAGTGGAGAAAAGTGGCCGCGCGCTCTACAGCATCAGCGCCGTCGGCCGCATGGTCGGCCTCCCCGTCGCCACGATCAGGACCTGGGAAGACCGGTACGGGCTCGTGGTCCCGGACCGGAATAGGAGCGGTCACCGGCTGTACAGCCGCGCTCAGGTCGAACAGCTCAGATTCGTCACGGCCCGGATGGCGGCGGGCCTCGCCGCCGCTGACGCGCATCGGCTGCTGGCCGAACAGCTGGACAGCGGCCTGCCGGTGGCCGCGGAAGCGGGCCGGGACCGGATCCTCATCCTGCTGGCCGAGCCTGACCCGTATGCCGCCGACTATCAGGAGTACTTCCTGAAGACCGAGGGATTCGAGGTCGAGATGGCGCTGAGCGAGGAAACGGCCAGGAAGTCACTGGAGGAGAGGTCGCCCTCGCTGGCCGTGATCGAGCTGCTCATCTCGGGCGGCTCAGGATTGAGCCTCTGCAGGTATGTCAAGGAAACCGAGGATGTCCCGGTGGTCGCGGTGTCCGTCCTGGAGTGCCGCGACGAGGCGATGGAGGCGGGCGCCGACGCCTTCTTGCTGAAGCCACTGGATCCGCTGCAGCTCGCGTCGACCATCAGGGACCTGCTGGGCCTGAGTGCCTTCCTGCACGCCCCGCCGAAGGCCTGGTGATGAGCCCGCGGCTGCTGAGCGGTCACGAGCCGCTCGACACGGTCCTCGGCGGCGGCCTGCCGGCCAATGCCATCAGCCTCATCATGGGCCGCCCCGGCAGCGGCAAGACGATCCTCGCCCAGCAGTACGTCTTCCAGAACGCGACGCCGAAGCGGCCGGTCGTCTACTTCTCGACGGTCTCCGAGCCGCTGGAGAAAATCGTCAGGTTCGGCCAGAAACTGAATTTCTTCGATCGCACCGCGATCGGAACCTCGGTGTTCTACGAGGATCTCGGCGGGACGGTCAACCAGCATGGCCTCACCGGCGCCACCGAGCAGATCTCGGCCGCGATCAAGGAGCGCCGGCCGGGGCTCATCGTGATCGACAGCTTCAAGGCACTGCACGCATTCGCGGATGACTCGGCCCAGTTCCGGCGGTTCCTGCACGAGCTGGCCGGGCGGCTGAGCGCGTTCCCGACCGCCTCGATCTGGGTCGGGGAATACGAGGACGCCGAGATCAGCTCGAGCGCGGAGTTCGCCGTGGCGGACGCGATACTCGAGCTGACCACGGCCAGGTCCGGCTTGCGGGCCGGGCGGACCCTGGAGGTCAGGAAGCTCAGGGGCAGCGGCTTCTGGTCCGGCGTGCACGCCTACCGGATCAGTGCGGACGGGCTGCGGCTGTTCCCCCGGCTCGCCGACGCGCCCCTGGAGGAGGACTACCAGCAGAGCGGCGTGCGGGCCTCATCGGGGATACCGGCCCTCGATGAGATGCTGGCGGACGGCTACTGGCCGGGCGCCTCCACCCTGCTGGCCGGCCCCACGGGCTCAGGAAAAACCCTCATGGGGCTGCATTTCATCTTCAACGGCGTACGCCAGGAGGAGCCGGGAGTCATCGCCACGCTGCAGGAGAATACGACGCAGCTGGAGCGGGTCGTGCAAGGTTTCGGATGGTCGCTGAATGAGCCCGGCGTGGAGGTGATGTACCGATCGCCCGTCGATATCTATATCGACGAATGGGCCTACGAGCTGCTCGATACGGTGCGGCGGACCGGAGCCAGGCGGGTCCTGATCGACAGCCTCATCGATCTTCGTTCGGGCGGCGTCGATGGAACCAGGTTCCGGGAATTCATCTACTCCCTTATGCAGCGCTTCGCGAAGCTGGGCGTCAGCACCATGCTGACCTTCGAGATCGCGGACCTCTTCGGCGCCGAGCGGCTCTCCGGCGACGCCGTCTCGCCGTTGTCGGACAACGTCGTCCTGCTGAGCTATCTGCGCGACGAGGGATTGCTCAAGCGGACGATGACCGTGGTCAAAACGCGGGCCAGCCGTCACGATCCGGCCGTCAGGCAGTTCGTCATCGGCCCGCACGGCATCGTGCTCGAATGAGCGGCTCAGCCGGCTGACCCGCCGGCGACCTCGTAGGACCACAGCTCGCTGCTGACCCCGACCGGGGCCGACGGCTCGCCACCGCTGCGCTCGGCGGCGGAGCGGTGCCCGTGCCCGAACGCGGGCGAGTGCAGCCACGCCTCGAAGGAGGCCTGGTCCCGCCAGCGGGTCACGACCAGCCAGGTGGTGCGCTCGTCGGTCGGCTTGAGGAGCTCGAAGCCCTCGAATCCGTCCTGGCTGTCGACGGCACCGGCCCGGGCGGCGAACCGGCGGGCGAGCTCGTCCCCGCTGTCGGCTGGCACCGTAATCGCGTTAATCTTCACGACGGTCATGCGCTCGATGATGCCAGCCGGCCTGCCCGCCGCGGTGGCTGACCGCCGGTCAGCGGGCCTCGAAGATGCGGCGCGGGGTATCGACGAGCATGGCCGTGATCTGCTCCTCGGTCACCCCGTGGTCACGGATGTAGGGCAGCACCTCGTCGCCGATGTGCAGGTAGTGCCACTGCGTCAGGATCGGCATGACGGCCGGGTCGATCCAGTCGATGTAGCAGGACGCGTCGTGGGACAGCACGATGCTGTCGGCGTAGCCACGCCGGCACATCTCGACCAGCGTGTCCGCCCGGGCCTCGAAGGTGGTCTCGGTGTTGATGCCGAACCGGTCAAAGCCCAGCACGAAGTCGGCCTCGGCCAGCTTGGCCAGGTGATCGCAGTCGGTGGTGTCGCCGCTGTGGCCGAGCACCACCCGGTTAGGGGCCACGCCTTCCTCATCGCAGAGCACCCGCTTGACTTCCAGCCCGGCCTGGGACGCCGGGTGGGTGTGTACGGTGACCGGCACGCCGGTCTCCAACTGCGCCTTCCCGATGGCCCGCATCACGCGCTCGACACCCGGGGTCATGCCGTACGCGTCAATGGCGCATTTCAGCATGCCCGCCCTGACGCCGGTGCCGGCGATCCCGTCGGTGATGTCCCCGACGAACATGTCCACCATCGGGTCGGGTACTTCGGTGCCGAGCGCCTCGTTCAGCGCGGGGCCGCGGAAGGCGAAGAAGAACGGGGCGCTCTCGTAGGTGTAGATACCGGTCGCGACGATGATGTTGAGCTCGGGCACCCGCGCGGCGACGCGCTGGATCCGCGGGATGTAGCGGCCGAGCCCGACGACGGTGGGATCGACGATCGTCTTGACGCCCTGCGCGGCGAGCGCGCCCAGCTTGCCGGCCGCGTCGGTAACGCGGCCTTCCTCGTTGCCCCACTCCTGCGGATAGTTCTGCTGGACGTCGGTGGTGAGGCTGAAGATGTGCTCGTGCATGTAGGTCCGGCCCAGCTCGGCCGTATCGATGGGGCCCAGAACGGTTGGTATCTGGCTCATGGTGCCTGCCTACCCTCTGGCGTCGCTGACGCCGACTTCGCCAGTACATCGGAACCCGGCTCTCTTGTCATCTCCAGAGCGAGGAACGATCATCGGTGCATGACCTGAGTAATGGGTGAGGTGGTTATGGCTGCGGTCGTGCAGGGTGAAATTGTCGCGCAGGAAAAGGCCAAGCTGCGTAAGGTCCTCCGGCGATTCGATCTGGTCCTGTTCACGGCCTGCGCCATTGTGGGCCTGGACAGCGTGGCCTTCGCCGCCGAGGCGGGCGCTCAGGCGATCACCTGGCTGGTGATCTCGCTGGCGCTGTTCCTGGTCCCTTACGGGATGCTGGTCGCCGAGCTGGGCTCGGCATTCCCGGTGGAGGGCGGCCCGTATGAGTGGGCGAAGATGTCCTTCGGCAGGCTGGCCGGATCGATTACCGCGGTGCTCTACTGGCTGTCGAACCCGATCTGGGTCGGCGGGACGCTGTCCGCCACCACCATTGCCACCCTGAACGACTTCGTGCTGCACAAGCCGCTCGGAACGACGGGCGAGATAATTGTCGGCCTGATCTTTACCTGGCTCACCGTGGGAACGGCCATTGTCGCCTTCAGGTACGGGAAATGGGCGCCTAACGTCGGCACGTTCGTCAAGATCGGCGTCATCGCGATCTTCACGGTCCTGTTCATCGTGTTCCTGGTCCAGCACGGCCTGCCGGCCGGGGTGTCCACCGCCGCTGACCTGAAGCCCTCGGTGAACGGCTTCCTGACCGTCATCGGGGTGCTGGTGTTTTTGTGGGTGGGCTTCGAGCTGTCCAACGGCGCATCCGAGGAAATGCACAACCCACAGCGGGACGTGCCGCGGATGATCGTGCGATCCGGGGCGATCGGCGCGGTGCTGTACGGCCTGGCGATCGTCGGCATCATCCTGGTGATCTCCAAGGCCAACCTGTCCAGCGTGTCGGGCTTCACCGATGCCTACAAGGCGGTGGCGGCCGGCCTGCACTCCCACGCGCTGGACGTGACGTTCGGGATCCTGATCATCGTCACCCTGATCGGCAGCGGCTCGGTCTGGCTCGAAGGCGCTGATCGCACGCAGGCCATCGCCGCGCTCGATGGTGCGGCCCCGGCCTGGATGGGCAGGTTCGCGAGCTTCGGAACGCCGATCGCCGTCAACCTGACGTCGGGGGTGATCGCCTCGGCGTTCGTGTTCTTCGTGTTCCTGATCACGAAGGGGAGCCTGGCCAATTTCTTCTCGGTGATGATCGCGCTGGTGATCTCGACGACCTCGCTGAGCTACGTGTTCGTCTTCCCCGCGCTGGTCAGGCTGCGGCACAAGCATCCAGACGTGCCGCGCCCCTACCGGGTGCCAGGCGGACTGGCCGGGGCCTGGATCGTCGCGATCATCACTGAGCTGTTCGTCCTGGTGACGGCGGTCACGCTGCTGTGGCCTGGCGCGATCAATGCGCTATTCGGCCAGTCCTACTCGGTGCAGAGCAGCTGGGGCGTGTCGCGGGTCTTCTTCGAGTCGGTCACCCTCGGCGCGCTGGCCGTCATGGTCGCGATCGGCGTGGCGTTCTGGGCCATCGGCACCGGAGACCGGCGGCATGGCCTGACCGGCGAGGCCGAACTCTACGCCGGGACGAGCGCGCCAGGGAGCCGGGGGTAGCGGCCGCGAATCGCTCAGTCCGCGGTATCGGGCGGACGGCCGCCGACCCGGGTGACGATCTCGCTGGCGAGATCACGGAGCTTCATGTTGCGGTTGTTCGACGCCCGGCTCAGCGTCGCGAACGCCGCCTCGGGCGTGCAGCGTGACTCAGCCATCACGATGCCGATGGCATGATCGATGACGGCCCGGGAGCGCAGCGCCTGCTCCAGCTGGGCGGCCAGCTCACGGGCCTGCGAATAGCGGCTGACCACCACGATGGCGGCGGCGGCCGGCGCGGTCAGCAGGGCGACCAGCCCCTCATCCAGCTGGTCGAAACCGTCAGGTTCATGGCTGGACAGGTTCAGGGCGCCCAGCGGGCGGCCGGACAGGCTCAGGCCGGCGGCCAGGTAGCTGCGCAGCCCCATTTCCTTGGCCAGGCTGGTGAAATCCGGCCACCGCTGCTCGGCCTCGGCCAGGCTCCACCGGTTGACCTGCTGGTGCCGGGCAGCATCCAGGCATGGGCCGTCATGCAGGAGGTACTGACGGCGGTCCAGCTCGTAGGTCTCTTCGCTGGTGGCCGCGTAGGTACTGGGCTGGCCGTTGCCGTCGAGCACCGTGACGCTGGCCGCATGGCAGGCGGGGACGGACCGCAGCGCAAGGGCCAGGATGCTCCGCAGGGTGTCGCGGACCGACTCGTCCTCAGTCAGCGTGCGGCCCAACTCGGTGAGGGAAGCTACGAGTTCCTCGTACCGGTCCGTGGGCAATTTCGGCTGCCGGGCCGGTTGCTGGTCGTCTGCCACCATGTCCCCCTGCATGTTGGACTGATACGGCGATCCTCATCACCTTGCCTCCTCCGGGCCGCCGCGGCATCGGGGGACGCGGAGGAGGCTGGTCACCGGGAGTGCGCAACGCAAGGTTCAGCGGATCGCACGCAGGCACACCTCGTCCACGACGCCATGACAGCGCGAGTGGCATGCCTGCTTCTAGACACTGGCCTCAAATTCTGCCACAGCTGGGCCGGCCCGCCCGCAGCCCAGCCCAGCCGGGCCTGCCCGGCTACTGCGGATCCGGGCGGGCGCGCAGGACCGCATGGCGGTCTTGCGCCGCGCTGGCCGGAATCCCGACAATCGCGGCAATCACGTCCCAGCCCAGGCCAACCTGCTGGGCCCCGTTCAGCAGGCCGGCCTCGAGCTGGTCGAGATAAAGCCGCAGATTGCCCAGCGCGACAAGCCCCGCCCCGACATCGAGCGCATCGGCGGGAGGTTCGGCGCCGTCGCGGGCCGCGTCGATCACCGCGCTGACCGCGTGGAGATCGTCAATCAGGTACCCGGGCAGCGGGCCGGGATACTGGCCGGCGGCGGCCGCGAGCCTGGCCGCCAGGCGGTGCCGGGCGCTGTCCACTACTGCGGGGTCAGGGGCAGGGAGTTCGTCGCGCGCGGCGCGATGGCACGCCGGGCGCAGGGACGGATTACCGCCGGCCAGATCTGCGTGCATCGGTCAGCTCCTACTGCCACGGGTGACAGAAGTAGCCGCGCTGCTGGACTACGTTCGGTGAAGACGCACAAAGCGCCCTGAAAGTATCGGCGCGGCGCCGGGGCCAGTCAAGCTACTCTCGGTAGTTGTGGGCCGGAAACAGCTGTCCCTCGAACGCCGGGTGGCATCGGCCGCCGAAGCGGCGGTGACCAGGCAGAAGTTCGTCGCGGCGGTCGATGTGCTGACCGGCCTCGGCTGGCTGGCGGGCCCCCAGGTCGACGCCTGGCGCCAGGGTCGGGCCGCCGATCTGGTCACGTTACTGCCGGTGCCCGCCGACCGGCTCGCGCAGGCGCTCGAGTACCTGCAAGGCTGGGCCGAGCGCCAGGGCCTGGTGCCGAGTGAGGCAACGTACGTGGCCGCCGCCAGGGACCGCCGCCCGCTGCGCTTCACCTCTGACGGCGACCCGGTGCTTGAGCGCGCCTGCCGGACGCACTGGGTCCCGGCCGGGCTGCCTGAGGCCCAGCGCGACCGGCTGGCTGAGCGCCAGAGCAGGCCGCCCGACCTGATCGTCGTCATGCCGGTCAAGGACTGGACCTGTGCCGGTTGCGGCGCCGAGAATGGCGATCTGCTCATCATGGACAACGTCGGCCAGCTGTGCCTGACCTGCGCCGACCTGGACTACCTGGAGTTCCTCCCGGCGGGCGACGCCGCGCTCACCCGGCGCTCCAAGAAGGCGAGCAGCCTGTCGGCGGTGGTCGTCCGGTGGAGCCGGACCAGGAGACGATACGAGCGGCAGGGCATCCTGGTCTCCGAGCCCGCCCTCGAACAGGCGGAGCGCGAGTGCCTCGCCGACGAAGCCGCCCGGATGCGCCGCCGCGAGCGGGACCAGGTACGGCGGGCCCATGAAGATGTGCGGTTCCAGGCCAGCATGGCACAGGAGATCATCAGGCTGTTCCCTGGCTGCCCGGCCGAGCGCGCCGCCGCGATCGCCCGGCACGCAGGCCTGCGCGGCAGCGGCCGGGTGGGCCGTTCCGCGGCGGGCCGGGCCCTCGACAAGGAGGCCATCACCCGGGCCGTGGTCGCCTCGGTCCGGCACGAAGACACCGGCTACGACGAGCTGCTGATGTCCGGCATCCCCCGGGAGGTCGCGCGCGACAAGGTCCGGGCGGCCATCGACCGCGTCCTGGCGTCCTGGGCCGCCGGCTGAAGCCTCCGTCGCCGTTCAGCCGTGGCGCAGCGGAGCGTCGGTGCGCCCCGGACCGAACTTCCTGCCCGAGGCGGCCAGCCGGTCTCCGCACGCTATTTCCGCAACCCCGGGACCTGCCCAGCCGGCCGCGGGTCATCGGGAGGCCTTCCAGCCGGGCAGCGCGGCGATGAGGACCGCGCCCGCGGCGATGTGCATGGTCGCCAGCGCCAGCTTGGCGGCCATGGAGGATCCGGAGCTGACCGGGCCGGCGAGCGACAACGCCGCTCAGTCGGAGATGAGGAGCCCGTCTTCGACTGCGCGGCGGTGCAGTTCGAGCTTGGTGTGGGCGGCCCGGCAGGCCTGGGCGTACTTTTCCCTGACCCGGTCGATGTAGCCCTTCGCGGTGTGCGCCGAGACGCCGAGCCGCCGGGCGACGCCCTTCATCGGCAGCCCCGATGCGTACAGGATGAGTGCGCGCAGTTCCTGCGGGCTGAGCGCGGGGGCGTTCTCGGCGTCATCCGCACGGTCGGCGACCAGCAGGGCGGCGAGTGACGGGCTCATATATCCCTCGCCGCGGGCCGCCGCGGTGGCGGCCCGGATGATCTCGTCGGCGGGCTCGGTCTTGGGAAGGTACCCCGCGGCTCCGGCCGTGAGGCAGGCGCGGATCCGGGCCGGGTCGGCCAGGGTGCTGATGACGACGGTGGCCACCCCGGCCTGGCGCAGGGTAGAGATCTTCAGCGGGGCCGGGATGTCGTCAGCCAGGTCCAGGTCCAGCAGCACCACGTCGACCGGGAAGGCGGGGTGGTCCAGCAGGTCCGCCCAGCTGGTGGCGGTGATGACGACCGCGATGCCGTCGTCGGCGTGCCCGATCCAGGCTTCGAGGCCGGACAGCACCATCTGGTGGTCATCGACAATGGCGAGCCTGATCCTGGCACTGGTCATCGTGGTGGCTCCCGTTACTACCCGGTCTTTTTGCACACTCAGACGCTGGCATGAATCATGCCCGAATGCCCGGGCTGATCAGGCCGGTTCGTGCCAGCGGCAGTCCGGCCTCGGCGACGAAGACCGTGGCCGAGTCGACCTCGACGGATGCGCGCAGGCGCCTGGCCGCCGCTATGACGTCGACGTCGCGGGCGGCCGCGGCGGCTGGCGAGCCGGTCGCGACGACGGTCAGTGTCACCGGCGACGGACCGGCGGCCAGTTCGCCGATGCTGGCCTGGCTGGCGTCGCCCGGGGTCAGCGCGACCGAGACCCGATGCCAGCCGGAGTGCCGCCGGAGCGCGCCGACCAGGACGATGAGGGCGGCCCGGTCAGCGTCCTGGAGCCGGGCCAGGAGCCGGTGCGGGTCGAGGAGCCCGAGGCCCGGCCAGGCGTCGGCGCCGTTCCCGGCCGCCGACGGTGCGGCCGGCAGCAGCCAGCTGCCGCTGCGCGCCTCGACCAGTTCGCGACGGATCTCCCCGGCCAGCCGCCGGGCGGTCCGGGCAACCTGCTCATCGCGGGCGGTCGCCGAACCGGTGGCGACACTGGTCAGCAGCGGTATGACTTCGGCTTGCAGGGCGCCCAGGCGCGCGGCGGCATCGGCCCGGACGGCCTGGCTGGCCGCGTTGCGGGTCTCGATCTCCCGGCGGGCGCCTACGGCCTGCTCGCGCAGGCGCACCGCCCTGATGTAGCGGCTGAGGTACTGGGCAACGGCCAGGGCGGGAGTCGCGGCCGCGTTGGCCACCACCAGCAGGCTGAACGCGCCGGCCCCGGGCTGCCCGAACGCGGTCGCGGTCGCCGCCACCCCGATGAGGGTGTGGCCAGCCGCCATGATGAGGACATCGCGGAGCGGCCGGAACGCGGCCAGGGTCAGCAGCGTCACGCCGACGGCGCCCCAGTTCCACATGGCCGGCCCGGCGCGATCGGCGGTCGGCACGAGCACGGGGAGCCCGACATCCACCACGAACAGCAGGCCGGACGCGGTCAGGAACGCCCGGGCGGACAGAACTCCGCCTGCCCGGCGTGCGGCCACCACGCACGCCAACGGCACCGTGGCCGATACCAGCCACAAGATCAGGCAGGCGGGAACGCTGCGGTACGCCGACCGCGACTGGAAGATCTCGATGAGCGCGAACAGCTGCGCCTGGACGGCCACGATGACCACGAGACGGTCGAAGATCTGCGGCAGCGGGCGGCGTGCGCTCGGGAAGTCCAGCCGGGCCTGTCGCGCGGTCATGGCCTGGCCGCCGGGAGCGGGACGCGGATCTTGACGCTGGTGCCGCGATCGGGCCGCGACCACACCGCCACGCTCCCGCCCAGGCCGGACAGCCGCTCCTGCACCGAAGCGCGCAGCCCGAGCCGGTCCTCGGGCACGGCGGCCGGGTCGAAACCGCGGCCCTCGTCGACGAGCAGCAGCACCACCGCGCTGCGGGTCACGCTGGCGATCAGGTCGAGGCGGCTGACGCCCGCATGCAGCCGGACGTTGGCGATGCACTCGGCGAGCGCATCGCAGAGCGCGGCCGCGACCACCGGGTCCAGGCGGAGATCTTGCTCGCCTTGCCGCTCCAGCGCACCCAGGTGAGCGGCCAGTTCGAGGCCGAGTGCGGCGGCATGGGCGACGGCCGCCTGGACGACCTGCCCGATCGTCACGCCGCTGGCGCGGTCGCCCGCGCCGTGGCCCGCCGCGCCGTGGCCCGCCGCGCCGTCGCCAGCCCGGCCGTCGCCAGCCCCGCTGCGACCGCCTGGCCCGGTGCAGGTCCCGCTGTCGCCCGGATCTCCGCCCCGGGCAGGCCCGCCGATCCCGCTTCGGCTATGGCCGCCGCTCCCGGTCAGGAGGGCAATGTCGCGGGCGCAGGCGGCCCGGATCTCGCTCGGCGCGACGCCGAGGCCCTCGTGCGCCAGGACGCTCAGGGTAGCCAGCACGGTGTCATGCAGCAGGCGATCTGCCTCGCGCCTGGCTCGCCAGCGCTCCTGCGTCACCCGCTGCTCGGTCTCGGCGGCCTCGACGGCTTCCAGGGCGCGTTCAGTGGTGGCGAACCCGCGGCGGGCCAGGACGTTGGTGACGGCTCCGCCGACGTAGTAGGTCAAGGACCCAAGAAAGACGAACGCGGAGGCCGGGTGCCCGTGTGCCTGTTCCACGGCCACGCACGCCGCGACCGCGGGGACGAAGACCACCAGGCCCCAGGCTGGGCCGCGGGATGCCGCCACCCCGCCCGCCATCCCGGCCACCACCCAGGCGGCCATGGTCTGGGAATGATCCCAGCTGATCCCCGGCGGCCCGCTGGCCAGCAGCGCCGTGGTGATGGCCGCCGCAGCCGCCAGCGCGGGAATCCAGGCAGGCCTGCGGCCAACCAGCACCACGGTCAGGCCCGCGGCACAGCCAGCCATCGCGATCCCGGCCAGGACCATCGTGCCGAGCGCCGGGCTGCCCGGGCTGGTCGCCAGCAGGATCCCGGCCAGGCTGGTGGCCAGGAAGATCAGGCCGAGCCGTGCGCCCACCGTGTCCAGGGCCCGGAGGCCGAACGCCGACAGCTCGCCGGCCGCCGGCCGCCCGGTCCAGAACGGGCTCGGCGCGGAGCGGGCGTCGTGCCTGACCCTTAGCCTCACGCCGCCGATCCTGCCGTGACCTTTGGCCGTCCGGATGGCAATCGTCCAGACCGGACCAGTTTTCCGCGCTCTGACCTGGGCCTCAGGTGCTCGCGGCGGACCGACCCCCCAATCGGGGGATCGCCGATTGGGGGTCAATAGGGAACGATCTGCCATTAAAGATAGCTGGGCAGCACTCCAGAAATCAGCGGAGGAAACCAATGCAGACGGGCGGCCGGGCCAGCGCTCCGGCGCCAGAGGGACAGGCCTGAGATGGGGTTCAACTTAGTAGTCCTCCGCGACGCGGAGGACACCGACGGCCGGATCTGGCCGGTGCCGGCCAGCGAGCCGGGAGCCATGCTGATCGAGCGTGAGGATCTGGACGGGGACGAGATCGTCACGCTGCCGGTGATCGCCGCCGCTGTCTGCGAGGTCAGTGGAGACGGACTCAGGCCGCTGGTCAAGATCAGCGATGTCAGCGCATCGCTGTACATCACCGGCCAGCGGGTGGCATTTGCCTGCGCGAAGCCGGACAAGGGGGGTGGCCGGGCCGGCTTCGGCGGAACTGGGCTGGCGGTTGCGCTGACCGCCCATGCCGTGAGCAAGGTCAGGACGGTATCGAGGCGGCGGGGAAGGATCATGGCCGCGCAGCTGCGCTACCCGTGGCTGAAGTCCGTGCACGCGCACCCGCAGACTCAGTGGAGCGATCAGGAGCGGCTGCGGCTGGGCTTCGCCACCAGGGGGGCCGACGGCGAGTGGCGCCCGTACGTGTGGGACATCACGCTTCCGCCGCGGACCGTCAGCTCGATGGACGCGGCCCAGGACATCATCCGCCGGGCGGCGGCATTCCGCCTGGCGCACTGGCCGGTCCTGCTCGCCGACCACCAGGCCAGGCTGACCGAGCTGGCGCGCGCGGAGCCGCTGCAACCACCGCCGCCCGGCAAGTTCGCTGGCTACGCGATGCCGACGTACTCGGCGGTCCGCACTTCGACCGCGTTCCCTCCCGGATATGCGAACGTCCTGCGGGCTTCGCAGGATGGCCAGCCGGAGGGCCTATCCCATGAGCGCCGCTAGAAAGCGTCACCGGGGCGGAGCGCTGAGCCGGATTGCCTCCGCGATGACCTCCGTCGCCGGGATTACCACCGCGCTGACCACGATCATGACGTCGGTCGCGGCGGTCCTGGGCCTAGTCGTGCATCATCAGTCAGCACAGCTGCAGCAAGCCCACGCCGTGGTGAGCCAGCAGGCGCGCCAGATCAGACAGCTGACGGCCAGCAATACAACAGCCAGCAAAGCGCCGGCTTCCCCGGGCGCGGCCAGCTCGCCAAGCCCCGCATCGGTGGCCAACGTCGGGCACTACCTGAGCGATCTGACCGCCACGGTCGACGACGGAGAACTTTCCACCGGTCAGGTCGTCATCGCGGCGAACCCCTACCCCAACAGCGTCTCCTTCGATTGCGATGGCGGCGGCGGTGCCGGCCGCCCGGACGAGGCGTTTGACGTGGCGGGCAGTAGCACGTTCACGACCGAGGTTGGCATCGCCGACAACATGCAGAACGCGACGGACGTGATCGCCACTGTCACGTTCACCAATGAGTCGGGCCAGCTCCTCGGTAAACCGGTGCAGGTCTCACTCGGCCATCCCGTCAAGCTCAGGCTAAGCATCGGCAACGTCACTCAGCTCGGGATGACCTGCAGCGGCCGCGACGCACAAACTGATCAGGTGGCAGGTTATTTCCAGGTCGCGCTGGGCAACGCCAGCGTCTCCTGATCCGTCATCTTCGCCTTCGCGCATTGAGCGGGCGTTCCTGTGCAGATTCGTCACCGGGCGGGCACGGCTTCGTTCCGCTCTCACTAGGCACAGCTTCGTTCCGCGCTTATTAGGCACAGTTTCGTTCCGCCCTCGTTAGGAAGAGTATTCAAAATGGCAAAGCCGTATCTCGGAGTTATCGTCGCCGCTGGCCTCGCGGCCGGGTCGCTCGCCCTCGCTGGGTGCGGTAGCTCGGCGCCCGTGTTCAGCGTCGGCAGCTGCATCAACTGGTCCATCGGCTCGGACGGCAGTCAGGTCCCGCTGAAGGTCAGCTGCAGAAATCCGCCTGACCCGGACATAGACCTGGTCAAGGCGATCGCCGCGAGCGGCCAGTCCTGCACAGTCGGGGACCGGTTCTACACGCAGTCCGACGGCTCGACCCTCTGCCTGGAGGATGAGTACGTCATGTCGCCCGAAGGGTGATGCCAGCGGGCCTCGCTGGATCGAGGGGCACCTGGTGCGTAGTGTCGTCGGAGCCGGTGACTTACGTCGAAGCGGGTCGAAGCTGGAGGACAGGTGACCTCGGTGCTGCGGGTCTCGTCCCGCAACGCTCGGTTCCAGCAGTGGGAGTCCCTGCTCAGCAACCGCAGCAAGCGGCAGCGGGCCGGGGAGTTCCTGGTCCAGGGCGTGCGGCCGATTTCGCTGGCCGCGCAGGCCGGCTGGCCATTCCGCGCGCTGATCTACGACGCGGAGCGCCCGCTGTCGGACTGGGCACAGACCCTGCTGCGCGACGTCGACACGCTCCAGGTGGCGATGGCGTCCGGCCTGCTGGCCGAACTCGGCGAGAAGGCTCAGGACAGTCCCGAGCTGGTGGCGGTCGCGGAGATGCCGGACGACGACCTCGATCGGATCGACGTGAGCGATGGCTTCCTGGGCATCGTGCTGGACCGCCCGGCCAGCCCGGGCAATATCGGCAGCATCATCCGGTCGGCGGACGCGTTCGGCGCGGACGGGGTTATCGTCACCGGTCATGCGGCCGACGTCTATGACCCGAGGTCCGTGCGGGCCAGTACCGGCTCGATGTTCGCGCTGCCCGTGGTCCGTAGTCCCTCGCACCGCGAGGTGACCGAGTGGGTAGCGGCCCAGCGGGCGCTGGGATGTCCGGTCGTGCTGGTCGGCACGGACGAGCACGGCGACCGCGACGTGTTCGATTTCGACTTCACCAGACCCACGTTGCTGCTGGTGGGGAACGAGGCGGCCGGGCTGAGCAGCGTGTGGCGCGAGGTCAGCGACACGATGGTCAGCATCCCGATGACCGGGACCGCGAGTTCCCTGAACGTCGCTAATGCGGCGACTGCCGTCCTGTACGAGATCGCCCGCCAGCGCATCCTGGCCGGAAGGCGCTCGTGCTGAGGGTCCCGCCCGGACCAGGCTGAGCGACGCGCCGCGAACCCGGCGAACATGGGATGCTGCGGGCGTGCCAGAACTTGAGGAGCTACGTGCGCGGATGCGGCGGTTCAGCGCGGATCGGGACTGGGCAAAGTTCCACGACCCCAAGTCGGTGATCCTCGCGCTGGTCGGCGAGGTAGGCGAGCTGGCTGAGCTGTTCCAGTGGCTGCCCGCGGCCGGCGCTCGGAGCCTGGCTGGGGCTGAACCGCTCCGGACCCGGGCGGGCGAAGAGATGGCGGATGTGCTGCTCTACCTGGTGCTGCTCGCCGACGTCCTCGGCATCGATCTGGCCGCCGCGGCCAGCAGCAAGCTGGCCGACGCCGAGCGGCGCTTCCCGGTGGACGAGGTCTCGGGCCGGGCACCGGACTCCAGCCAGGCACCCTGACTCCAGCCACGTACCTGACTCCGGCCGGGTACCTGAGTGACGTCGCCGGACACCCGCCGGCCGCCCCAGCGGTTTCGGGCCTGCGGTTCCGGTCCGCGGTACCGGCCCGCAGTACCGGCCGAGGTCAGCGGGTCAGGGCGCTGTCCGCCGCGCCCGCGTACAGTTCGGCCGCGCGCCAGCAATACCAGGTGACCACCGAACGGTAGGGCCGGTACGGGTCGCCGAGCGGCTCGAGTTCCTTGGCGGTCGGCGTCGGGATTCCCCAGGCCAGCCCGAAGCCCTTCCGGACCCCGAGATCGCCGGTCGGCCACACGTCCAGGCGCCGCAGCTGGAACATGAGGAACATCTCCGCCGTCCATTTCCCGATCCCGCGCACGGTGGACAGCCGGGCGATGACCTCGGCGTCGCTCTCGGTTCGCAGCCCGGCGGGGTCGAGCACCACCGTCCCGTCCAGCACCTTGGCCGCCAGATCCTGCAGGGATGCCGTTTTGTTGCCGGACAGGCCGGCGGCTCGCAACGTGCTCGTAGGCAGTGACAGCAGCTGCTGCGGGGTGACCTCGCCACCGAGCGCCTCGATGAGGCGGCCGTGGATGGCGGCGGCGGCCGCGCCGGCCAGCTGCTGGTAAAGGATCGAGCGGACCAGCGCCGCGAAATGGGTCTCCATCGGCGGCCGCACCCGGACCGGGCCGGCGTCGGCGACCAGGCGGCGTATCACCGGATCCCGCTCAGCCAGCAGCGTGGCGGCCGCGCTGAGACTGCGGACTCGCCGGGCAGGCGCAGAATGGCCGGGTGTGTTTTCTGACATGAGTCCAGTCTGCCCGCTGCCGCCTCGGCGCGGCCGACCGCCGGCTCTGCGCGGCCGCCCCGCCGCCTGCTCGTGGCTCTGCGCGGCCGCCCCGCCGCTTGCTGCTGGCGCTGCGCTGGCCGGCCGGGAAGCGCTCACTGCTCAACTTCACCTCTGGCCTCAACTGTCCCATCCACCTCGACAATGCTGGTCTTCTTGACCCGGGTCAGGCCCAGCGGCCCCGCCGAGCCGGTTGAGCCCGCCGTCCAATGACGGCTAAGTCCCATGGGTGCGGTTTTTTTGGAGTGGTTGTCTGGTTATGCGGCGGGGGTGTGTGCTGGCTGGTAGCGGCTGAGGTGGTTGCGCTGGCGTTCTTGCTCGATGTGGTGGGCCCAGTAGGTGTCGAGGTCGCCGTTGGCGCGGATGGCGCGCAGGCGCAGGATGGCTTCGGCGCCGGGCAGGCCCCAGCGGGCGCCGGTGATGCCCATGCGGTCGTTGATGAGGTGGCGGCAGGCTCCTTCGATCACGCCGGTGGCGATGGGCCAGCCGTTTTCCAGGGCGCGGGGGTAATCCAGGTAGGGCTGCTTGTTGGTCAGGTAGGTGAGGGTGACGGCGATCAGCCGTTCATGCTCGCCGCCGGGCCGGGGCGGGTGGCTGGCGGCGAGCTGCCGGATGAGATCGATCACCGCGGGGGCGTGGCCGTGCAGGATGGCCAGGGCCTGGGTGGTGACCCAGGTTTCCGCGGCGGGGCCGCGGGCCGGGTGGAAGCACCAGGCGACCTTCCACAGGTATTCCAGGACGTGGATGAAGTCGACCAGGATGGTGATGGTGATCCCGCGGCGGGCCGCTTGCGCGCGGATCGCGTTGATCTGGTGCTGATCCCCGTCGGCCAGGGCGAGCCAGGTCCGCTGGTGGCGGGGGTCACGCCGCTCGGCTTCATCGAAGACGGCGCTGATCGTGGCCGCGCGGCTGGCGGTGATGTCGACGGTGTACCAGCGGTTGACCGCCCGGGGCGAGCCGGACGGGCTGCCCGCGGGCCGGGTCATGACCTGCTCGGGGGTCCGCCGCGGCTGGCCGGGCAGCGCGTCGAAGACCACCCCGGTCTCGGCCATCCGCTTGTGGCCGGTCTTTTCCCCGGTGCCCAGCCGCTTGCCGAAGGTCTTGGTGCGCGGCACCGCCGCAGAGCGGCGGCGGCGCGCCTCGGGGCGCATCGCCACGCCCTTGCCGTCCGCTGACAGCACCAGCGGCAGGCCCGGCGGGCCCGCGGCCGGCGCCGCGCGGGCGTAAAACGCCTGCGCGTCAGCGGCCGCCTCCAGCACGATCTGCTCAAGCTGCTGCTTGCCGACGCTGACCCCGGTACCGGCCCGCAGCCACTGCCCGGCCTGCTCATACGAGCCCGCCAGCGCATACCGCACCACCTGCTGCTGCACCTGCCAGGAATACCGCCGCGCCGGCAGGTTCAGCGCCAGATCCCGGGGATACAGATTCGGCGCGCCCGCGCCCCGGTACGCCAGCCGCCTGACCGTGACCGGGCCGACCCCCGACACCACCGTCCGGGCATGACCCCGCTCGGCCCACGGACGCCCGACCCCCTGCGCGTCAGCGACCCCCGCCAGCCGCCGCTCACCGGCCGCCTGCCCGTCCAGCACATGCTGCAACACCATCCGCAGCAGCTCCCGGCCCCGCTCAGCGACCCTCACCTCAACCTGATCAAACGAGCCCGCCACCGCACCAGGGCCAGTCAGCTCGCCCACCAGCCCGACCAGCTCACCGACCAGCAGCCCCAGCCCCGCACCCAGCGCCTCCGCGCTAGCCACCAGCTCATCCACCGCATACGCTTCCACCCCTGGGGCTTCCCTTCTGGAATGTTCTGGGCCTAAGACACCAGGAACATAAAGGAAAGGAAGCCCCTCAACCCCGCCAGACACGCCAGCACCAGCCCGCCCGCATCGCGCAACGCAGCAGATCACTCCAAACAAGCCGCACCCGAGTCCCATAGCTGCTGCTCTATGCGCGGGGATGGGACATAGCCGCGATTGACGAACAACAGTGATGGGCCACCGCCGCTTATGAGTCCTTGCTTGCGCTTAACGGCTGTCCGCGGCTGGCGGTCGCGGCGGCCGCCCTGGGTGAGCGGAATGATGGATCGGCTATTTCACGGGTAGCGACGCTCCCGTGCCTGACCCGCAGTCCCCGCGGCTCTCCACCGAAGCGCGGTGGCCGTGGCTGGCTCGCAGGCATCGCGTACGGTCGCGGGCCTGCCCCTGACGGCAGCTTTGCCTTGCTGGCCCTGATCCCGCTCGACCAGTTCCGCGAGATTGCCGTGGCCATGGCCGTCGGGATCGTCATCGACGCGATCGTGGTCCGATCTCTCCTGGTACCCGGCCATGGTGGCGTTCTTCGGCCGCACGGGCAGGTGGCCGGGCGGCCGGCGAGCGGTCCCGCCCGCAAAGCGCGCCGCGCTGCGCCTGAGGTGGCATCGCCTGACGATATTGACGGCACGGCTACCGGTCTGCCAGCTTATAAAGTCGATCGATAAACTAGATATGTTCGGTCGGCGGAACGCGTGGCCTGAACCTGGCCCGGCTCTGCGCCAGTTATGCATGCAATGAAGGAGGCACAGCATGTCTGTCCGCGATGAAGTCCTTCGGGCCAACGAGGAGTATGCGAGCTCGTTCGGCGCCAAAGCCGACCTCGCGCTCCCGCCCGCCCGCGGCTTCGCGATCCTGACCTGCATGGACGCCCGGCTTGACCCGGCTAAGTACGCCGGGCTCAGTGAGGGCGACGCGCACGTCATCCGCAACGCAGGCGGCCGGGCCAGCGACGACGCGATCCGCTCGCTGGTCATCTCCTACAAGCTGCTCGGCACCAGGGAGTGGTTCGTCATTCATCACTCCAACTGCGGGATGGAATTCTTCACCGACGAGGTGATCCGCGGGCTGCTGGCCAGCAGCCTGGAGACCGCGGAACTCGGTGCCGAAGGCTTCCGGGACGTGGGAACCGGGCCTGGCTCCGCCGAAGCCAGCTACATCGACTGGCTCACGATCACCGACAACGCCCAGAGCGTCGTCGACGACGTCACCCGCATCCGCAATCACCCGCTTGTCCCCGCCACCATCCCGGTCTACGGCTACATCTACGACGTGGCCACCGGGCGGCTGAACGAGGTACCCGAAGCGACCAAGGCCGGCCAGGCCTCGTAACCCGCTGCGGACGCTCACGGAGCCTGGCCGCCCCGCAGGGCCCAGGCCGTAAGCTCCGTCCGGTTGGCGAGCTGCAGCTTGGCCAGCATGTTCCTGACGTGGCCCTCGACGGTCCGCTCGGAGAGCACCAGCCGGTCAGCGATCGCCCGGTTGGTAAGCCCGGCCGACACTAGCCCGGCTATCTCGTGCTCGCGGCGGGTCAGCGGATCGTCGGCCGCGGCGGCCTGCTGCAGCAGGCGCACCAGCTCGCTGGCGCGCGCGGCATGCCCAGGCATATCGAGCCGGCGCGTTTCCGTCGCGGCTTGCCTGGCCAGGACGAGTGCCTCCGCGCGATCTCCCGGGGCCGCACGGCTGCGCAGTGCGTCAGCCCAGTCGAGCCTGGCCAGCGCGACGAACGGCCTGGCCCCGAGCTTCGTGTTGATGGTCACAGCCGTGGCGTGGTGCACAAGAGCGTCCTCGAGGCGCCCCAGCATGGCCGCCAGCCGCCCGAGCGGCCAGTGCAGTGACCCGTAGAGCACCACGACCCCGGTGCCGGTGGCAGCGGCGTCGGCCGCGTGCGGGCGCAGGAGGTCGTAGGCGGCCTGCGCGGTCTCGTGGTCGCGGAACGCGATGACCAGGTCAAGGACTTTGAGCATGGCGCCCACATTCCTGGTGTCGCTGGCGCCGGCTGCCGGCAGCGACCGCAGCGTCGCATAGATCGCCTCAGCCTCCTCGGCCCGGCCCAGTGAGAACAGCGCGGTGGCCAGGTCGGCCCGGACGATCGGGAGCGCCGGGTAGGAGGCCGCCATGTCGATCATTTCGGCAGGTATCTCACCGGGGTCGCCGCGCACGAGCGCCAGGCTGACCGCGAACGCGTGCGCGAGGCCGGCCGCTGACTGATCCTGGAGCCTGATGGCCAGCCGGTAGGCCTCCGATGACCGGTCCCTGGCCAGGTCGAACTGGCCGGCCAGCGCGGCGCGGGACGCCTGCTGGCGCAGCAGGTGCCAGCGGATCAGCGGCAGCCGGGTCGCCTCGGCGAGCTGCGCGATCTGGCTGATCTCGTCGTTGACCGAACCCATATTCAGGAGCTGGTACGCCGCGTCGATCCGCCAGACCCGGCCCAGGCATTCCGCCAGCGGCTGCCCGCACGTCCGGCCCAGCTCGATGGCTCGCGTGCCGAGCCGCAGCCGCTCGCCGCGGCTGCGCGGCGCGGGCAGCGCGGCGGCCCGGGCCCGGACGGCGTCGAGTTCCGCGACCGGGTCGCCGGCCGCCGTGGCCAGGGTCATCGCTTCCGCGGACACGGCGCCGGCGGCGGCCAGCTCGCCGAGCTCGGCCAGCGCCGAGGCGCGTTGCGCGAGCAGCCGGGCGCGGATGGCGTCCGGGCACCGGTCGCCGGCGGCCAGCGCCTGGTCACACAGCCGCAACAGTGTGTTGGCGACGTCCGGGTGACCGACGCCGCGCACCACCAGCGCGGCCGCCGCCGCCAGCTCCGGCTGATCGCCGCGGTCCGCCAGGCCAGCCGCCGCCTCGGCATGCTGCAGGCTGGCCCCGAGCTGACCGGCCCGGTACTCGGCGGTGGCCAGCTCGACGAGCAGCCGGGCCTGTTCCTGATCGTCGCTCCCGGCGCGCTGCGCCGCGGTCACCGCCGTGGCTAGATACCGGGCGGCGTCCTCGAAGGCGAGCGCGTGGGTCGCCGCGGCCGCAGCGGCCTGCGCCCATTGCGCCGCGCTGCGCAGATCCTGAACGCCGGGCGCGGCCGCGAGCAGATGCCCGGCGATCTCCCCGCCGCGGTCGGCAGATTTCCGTGCCTGTAGCTCCAGTGCCGCGGCGGCCCGCCGGTGCAGGCCGGTCCGCTGAGCCTCGGTCAGGCTCGCGTAGACCCCGTCACGAAGCAGCGCGTGCGTGAATCGCCACCAGCCCGGGCGGCCCGGCACAGGCGTAACCAGCCCGCTGGCTGCTGCCGCCGACAGCGCGCTCGCCGGGTCGCCTGCCGTTCCGCATAGATATTTAACGAGGTCGGGCGTGAAATCGCCGCCCAGTACGCTGGCTGCGGCCACCGCGGCAGAGATCTCGGGCCCGAGGCCTCGCAGCAATGAGGTGACCAGATGGCTCACCTCGGCGCTGCTGCCCACGATGCGCGCCACCGAGTCGGCATCCAGCTCCGCGGCCCGACTGACCGCCAGGACCCTGGCCAGCGTGGTGACGTAGAGCGGGTTGCCCTCCGACCGGGACTGGACGAGCTCGGCCAGGTCGGTGTCCATGCTCACCCCGGCCGCATTCAGGATGCCGGTCACGTCGGCGGCCCGGAGCGGGCCGAGTCGCAGCAGCTGCAGGCCAGGCAGCCGGGCCAGATCGCCCAGCGAATCCTGCCACTGGCCGCCGGCCACGTCCCGGCAGGTGGCCACGACGAGCAGCCGTGACCCTCCGAGGTTGCCCGCCAGCTCGCCCAGCAGGAACAGCGAGGTCAGATCGGCCCACTGCAGATCCTCGAGCACGATGAGCAGGCCGGCCTGCTCGGCGGCGGCCGTCAGCGCGTCCGCTGCGTCCGCGGCCGCCCGGTACCGGGCCGCCGCCAGATCGTCAGAACTGCCGCCTACCGTCATCGCGCCGCCGGCGATGCGGTCCCAGGTATCCGCGCCGGCCAGCGTGTTCAGCACGCGCCGCCACGGCCAGAGCGGCGGCGCGGCCTGATCCTCGACCGCTCGCCCCCACAGCGCCCGCACGCCGTCGGAGCGGGCCGTGCTGGCCAGTTCCTCGGCCAGCCTGGTCTTACCTATCCCCGGTGGCCCCGTCACGACCGCGAGCCGCCCGCCGCCGCCCAGCGCCTCCGCCAGCCAGCCGCGCAGCTGCGCCAGTTCCTGGTCGCGCCCGACCAGGCCGCCCGTACCGAGCCCTGCGCTGGCCACACCGCGAGTATCCCGCGGCTGTTCAGCCAGCGTCCAGGAGCCCGCGCAGCAAGTCAGGTACCGGACCGCGTACTTCCACGCATGTGCCCGGAGATCCCCGCGACCACAGTGAAGTCAGTCAGATCGAGCAGGAGGGAATCGGAAAATGTATGCACATGTGCAGCAGATCATGCGTCGGCCCGACGATGCGGACCATGGGACACTTGCGGTGCGTCCCGGTAAGGCCGCGCCGGGTTGCGTCGGTGCCATGAGCCTTGAGCAGCTCGGCGGCTCGGCTGCGGTCCACCTCACCATCTGGGACAGCGAGGCTGATGCGCGCGCGGCCGGACTGCGTGATCCGCTCGCCGCGCAGCGCACCGGCCGGTACGAGATCACGGCCGCCGAGCGAGGCCGCGCCGCGGGTACAGCACCCACCCACGCCCGGATCCTGTACTTCGACGGCCCCCGGGTGCCAGAGCAGGTGGCCGCGGAAGACCGCGGCGGCCGCGAGCGGATCTGGCCCGCGGTGCGGCACCTCGACGGCCTGGTCGGGATCTACGTGCTGCGGGCACCAGACTCCGGTTCTCTGGTCATCACCCTCGCTACCTCCATCGAGGCGATCGACGCCCTGCAACGGGCCGCCTTGTCGACTCAGCTGCTGCCGGGCGAGGACCCGGCCCTGCTCGGCGGTCCCGATGCCGTCGAGCTCCACCAGGTCACCGACTATCAGATGGCTGTCACCCAGCCGGTGGCCAGCGTGGAAGGACTGCGGCCATGAACTCGCCGGCGACCCAGGCTGTCCGGCTGGCCCGGCCCGGCCGGTGGATAGCTGACGGTGCCGCATGCATGGTCACCTTCAAGGTCAGGAACTTCGGGCTCCGTACGGTCACGGGCAGGCTCCCGGTCACCAGCGCCGAGGTGACCATCGACAGCCACGGCCAGCCCGCCCGCATCCGGGCCGAGCTGGACGTCCGCGGCATCGACACCGGCCACCGGCGCCGTGACGCCGACCTGCGGGGCGCAAAGTTCTTCGATACCGGCCGCTGGCCGTCCATCAGCTTCGAGGCGACCGTCATCAGTCCCAGCCCGGCGGGCTGGAGCGTCGACGGTCAGCTCACCGTCAAGGACGTCACCAGTCTGGTACGGCTGGAGGTCAGCGAAGTGCGGGCGGCGTCAGCAGACCCGGCTTCTGCGGTCAGCCTGCGCGCGACCGGCTCCGTGGACCGGCGCGCGGCCGGAATCACCGCCGGGCCCGGCTTCCTCATCGGCCACGCGATCTCGCTTGCCATCGCGGCCGGGTTCGGCCCGTCACCCACGTGAGGCGGCCGCGGCTCAACAAGCGGGCTGGCACGGTCGTGCCAGCCCGCCCGCATGCGGCGCGAGGCTGTCAGGCACGACGAACGCCCGCGACCCGGGCCCGCCGCTCAGCAGGCTGAACCCTCGCCAGCGTTTCCGGGTCCGCCCGGGCGGGGCGTAGCCCCGGTGAGGCCGGAGGCCAGATATAGCAAGATGGGCGCATGCTTGTCGTCCATGTTCACGTGCACGTCCGGCCAGAACGGGTCGAGGACTTTCTGGCCGCGACGGTCGTCAACGCCGAGGCGTCGCTGGCCGAGCCCGGTGTGCTGCGTTTCGATGTCATCCAGGACGACGCTGATGCGGCACACATCGTCTTGACCGAGGTCTACCGCGATACGGACGCGGCGGCGGCGCACAAGGCCACCCCGCACTACGCGACCTGGCGGGACACGGTCGCGGAGATGATGGCGCAGCCACGTGCGTCCACGAAATTCTCGGTGATCTTCCCGCCCGGAACCGACGACTGGTCGAGCTGACCGCCGTGACCGGGATGTCGTTCGAGTTCGCCACGGCCAGCCGGATCATCGTGGGTCCCGGCCGGGCGGCCGAGCTCCCAGCTGTGCTGGCGGGGCTCGGGTCACGGGCCCTGGTGTGTACCGGCTCGCGCCCGGACAGTCATGCGGAGCTGCTGGCTAATCTGCAGCTGCCCGCCACGGTGGTCACCGTGGCCGGTGAGCCGACGACCGAGTCGGCGGGGGCGGCGGCCGTCACGGCCCGGCAGCAGGGCGCCGACGTCATCGCCGCGATCGGCGGCGGCAGTGTCATCGACCTGGCCAAGGCTGTGGCCATGCTGCTCGGAAACGGCGGCGACCCGATGGACTACCTGGAGGTGATCGGCTCCGGCCGGAAAATCACCAAGCCAAGTGTCCCGGTGGTCGCGGTGCCCACTACCGCGGGCACCGGAGCGGAGGTGACCGCCAACGCGGTGCTCGCCTCGCAGGCCCACCGGATCAAGGCCAGCTTGCGCAGCGCCCTGATGATCCCGCGGGTCGCGATCGTCGACCCGCTGCTCACCCTCAGCTGTCCGCCGCAGGTCACCGCGACCAGCGGGCTCGATGCGCTGACCCAGTGCCTGGAGCCGTTCGTCTCGGTGCAGGCGAACCCGCTGACGGACGGCCTCGCGGCGGCCGGACTGCGGCACGCCGGGACCGGGCTGCGGCGGGCCTACGCTGACGGCACGGACATCCAGGCCCGCTCCGACATGGCCCTGTGCAGCCTGCTGGGCGGGATGGCCCTGGCCAACGCGAAGCTCGGCGCGGTCCACGGACTCGCCAGCGTCGTCGGCGGGGCCGCCGACGTACCGCACGGCGCCGCCTGCGCCGCACTGCTCGCGCCGGTCGTCGAGGCGAACGTCCGTGCGCTGCGGTCCGGCCAGCCGGCCAGCCCGGCCCTGTCCCGCTACGCCGAAGCCGCGCAACTGCTGACCGGTGATCCCGGCGCGAGCATCGAGGACGGTATCGCCTGGATCCGCGAGACCGTCACCCAGCTGCGCATACCGAGGTTGCGCGAATTCGGCCTGCGACCGGAGGACTTCGGCGACATCATCGCAGGCGCGATGAGGGCCAGCAGCACCCGGGGCAACCCCGTGACCCTGGTCGAAAACGACTTCCGCGCGGTGCTCGCCCAAGCCGTATGAGCACGGGCGGCTGATTGCCGTCCCAAAGCTTCGACCTGTGTGGTTTCCACGTTCACACGAACGGTTCTGGTTGCCACAGGATCTGCTGCCGCTCTCGCGGTCGGCGGTACCGCCGACGGCGCGGTACCTGACCGCGGTGTGCTGCTCATCGCCGTGGCGGCTGTGTTCCTGATCAGGCGGGCTCGCCGATCGGCAGAGCTTTGTCGGCAGTGGGAACGGCGCCGTCGGTGTAGGTGACGGTGTTCGCCCCGATGGCGGGGATGCGCGGGCCGGGGAGCACGACGCCGGTGAGGTTGAGCGGGTCGGCGGCGGAGATGGTGATCGTCTCGCCGTTGCGGGGCTGCTTGCGTACGGTGCGGAGCACGTCGATGGCGTCGGCGGTGACCAGGCCGCGGGCCACGCCGTCCCGGGGCTTCCTCAACCTCGTAGGGCAGCCGGCCGCTGACCGAGGCAAGGTCCGGAGGAATTCGGCGACATCATCGCCAGCGCGATGAAGGCCACAGCACCCAGGGCAACCCGTCGTCCTCGCCGAAAACGACCTGCACGCGATCCTCGCCGAAGCCGCATGAGTACCCGCCACGACTCAAGCGCCCTCAGCAGCCGCTTCATCCGAGCGCTGATGGCCCGATAGCCGGATCAGGTCCTCGTGGAGTTCGAACCACACGCTGTGGTAGCTGTCGACCCGCGGCGAGGCGACGTATCTCTGGTCGCCATCGAGCGCCTCGGCCAGCGCAGCGTTGAGCCGCGCCTGGTACCGGCCGAAGCGGGTGAACGCGGCGGCTAGCGGCGCCATCCACGCGAGTGTGTCGCGGTTTAGTCCGGACAGCCTGGCGAGCACTTGCGTGTCATAGGCCGGGTCGCTGTGGTCGTTGATCAGGGGCTCGCCCTCGCCTGCCCGAAGCTGCCACGCCGTGACGGTTTCCTTCATCGCCACGTCTAGCACCCGGAAGGCCTCGAGAAGGGCGACTGCCCGGTCCGTTCCCAGCCGGTCCCGGTCCGCGGCGAAGAGTGCCGATGCCCTAAGCTTCCCCTCGCCGGTCAGACGGCAGCCGAAGCCGGAGGCCTCAGCGAGCCCGGCGGCGAGCAGTCCGTCGGCCAGCGAGCTGGCCAGGCCGGGCTCGCATGCCACCGCCGTCGCCAGCTGGTCGGCTGGCACTGCGCCCTTGACCGCAAGCGCCCGGAGCAGGTCATCCTCGGTGGCGGTCCCGGTGGTCTCCTCGTGCGCCGGAACTTCCGGGCCGTCACCAGCATCCGGACGCCCGACATCGATGCCGAGCTCCTCCGCCCAGCCAAGCAGGGTGGCCGCCTCAGGGGCGATCTGGCGGCTGCCGGCCAGGTCGCCCGGATAGACCTCACCGGTGCTGCCATCGATCGAGATGTGCTCGCCGGCCGCGAACGCGCGGCCATTAATTATGAGCTTCCCTTCAGCCAACTCGACAGCGGTCGCCCCGACCACCGCCGGGATGCCCCAGCCCCGCGCGACCACCGCGGCGTGGCTGACCAGGCCGCCCCGAGCCGTGAGGATTCCCGCCGCGTGAGCCATGCCGCGCACGTCTGACGGGGACGTTTCCTCGCGGACGAGTATCACCTGCCGTCCCGCGGCGTCAGCGAGCTCGGCCGCCTCGGGCGTGGTAGCGATCTCGCCGGTCGCGACACCGGGCGACGCGCCCAGGCCAGTGGTCAGCGCGGCCGGACCGCCAGGGCTGGCGACGAAGACGAACGGCGGGTTGGCCAGGTACCGCGCCGTCCTGCGCACCGCCTCTTCGCGCGAGCAGGGAAAGTCCAGGTCGTCCGCCATCTCGACGGCTATGCGCAGGGCTGCCTGGGGACTCCGCTTTCCCACCCGGACCTGGAGCAGCCAGAGCTTCCCCTGCTCGATGGTGAACTCGATATCGCACAGGTCGGCGTAGAAGTGCTCGAGCACCGTTGTGTAACGGCGGAGCTCGGCTGCGACAGCTGGCAGGTGGCTGTCCAGGATCTCCAGGTGCTGCGGCCGGTGGGTGCCCGCCACCACATCCTCGCCCTGCGCCCGGAACATCACATCGCCGTACAGCGCCCGTTCCCCGGTGGCCGGGCTGCGGGTGAAGAGCACGCCGGTGCCCGAATCGGCGCCCAGGTTCCCGAACACCATCGCCTGCACGGTCACGCCGGTGCCAAGACCATCTGGAATGCCCTCGTGCGCACGGTATGCCCGCGCCCGGTCACCGTTCCAGGATCTGAATACGGCCTCGACCGCGCCGCGCAGCTGCTGCCAGGGATCGTCGGGTGCCTCGCAGCCGACGATCTCCCGGTACATGTGCCGGAAGCGCCGCAGGCAGTCGGCAGCGAAGTCGGGGTCCGCCGTCAGCGCGGCGAGGCCGGCCGCCGTGGCGTCGTTGAGGCCTAGGTCCAGGATCGTGTCCATCATCCCGGGCATCGATACCGGGGAGCCGGAACGGACGCTTACCAGCAGGGGGCGGGCCGGGTCGCCGAAATCCCGGCCGATCCGCTCTCCCACCCGGCGGACGTGGACCCGGAGCTGCTCGTCAAGGCCGGCCGGCCAGCCAGCTATCAAGTACGCCTTGCAGGCAGAGGTGGCGATCGTGAAGCCGGGCGGGACGGGCAGGCCGAGCCCGGTCGACATGTCCACCAGGTTGGCCGCCTTCCCACCCAGCAGCTGGGTGAGTTCCGGCCGCGGCAGCGATGGCGGGCGATCGAAGTCGTAGACGTATCCCGCTGGGCTGCTGACCGGCTGTCCGCCTTGTCCGTCCTGTCCTGCGGCGGGCGGGACGGCGGCGGTACCGCTGCCCGTGGGAGCTGTCACTGTGCCGTCGAGGTTCATCACGTCACGCCCTGCTCTGCCGCTTGATGGGCCGCCGTGAGCTTGTCCCACAGGGACCCCGCGTTAAGGGTCTGGATGTACTGCATCATGTAGCCCTGGCCAACGTCGACGGGACAGCGGTCGGCGAAGCTGACCCGGGCCACCGTCTCCTCGCGCGACCAGCCGCTGGCGACGGCGACGGCCACCGCGGTCGTCCACTCCAGCAGCGCTGCCCGCTGGCTGTCGAGGGACTGCCTGCCGGTCACCGGCCCGTGACCAGGCACGAGGGTGGCGAAATCGAGCCCGCTGATTCGGTCGAGTGCCGCGATCCACTGGCGGACGTCGGAGGTCATCAGCCACGTCTGGCAGGCGGAGAATACCGTGTCCCCGGTGAACACCACCCGCTCCTCCGGCACGTGCACCGCGATCTGGCCCGGGGTGTGGCCGGGGGTGTGCAGCAGCTCGAAGGTGTGCTGCCCGACGCGCAGCGTCAGGTCGCCGGTGAAGACGACAGTCCCGGAGTTGGGGTCGGCGTAGTACTCCTCGCGGCCGGGGAAGAGCGCCGCTCCGTCAGGATCGTCGGTCGGGATCGCCTCGGCCGCGTAGGCGAAGGGGTCGAGTTCCGGGTACACGACCATGAACCTGTCGTAGACGCCCTGGTGGTGCACCACGGGCCCGGCGCCCTTGAAGTAGAAGTTGCCGAAGATGTGGTCCACGTGATGCTCGGTGTTGATCACGTACCGGATGGGGCCATGGGACTCGGCCTCGCTCCGCATCGCGATCGCCTTGGTGGGAAGCTGCGGGGTGTCGATGACCACCACGCCGTCTGAGGTGACGACATAGCTCGGATTGCAGCCCCGCCATCCGGTCTGCGTCCAGATGTTCGGTGTCACCTGCTCCATTGCGCGGTCCCTTCGCTCCCTACTGCGTGGCGGTGAGCCCGCCGTCAATGGTCAGGATCTGTCCGGTCACGAAGGCGGAGGCGTCGCTGGTGAAGAAGATCGCCGGGCCGACGAGGTCGCCCGTCTCGCCCACGCGTCCGAGGGGGACGCGGCTGACGACGTCGGCCTTGAAGTCCGGGTCGCCGAGCAGCATCGCCACCTGCGGCGTATCGACAAAGGTCGGCGCGATGGCGTTGACGGTGATTCCGTGCTTCGCCCACTCGGTGGCCCACTGGCGGGTGAGTGAGCTGACGGCGCCCTTGGCCGCGACATAGGCGGAGTAGCCGGCGGCGATCCCCAGCTGCGCACGGACCGAGGAGATGTTCAGGATGCGGCCGCCGCGCCCGGCCGCGATCATCGGCCGCACGGCCGCCTGCGTGGCCACCAGCGTGCTCCGCAGGTTGAGTTCCATGATCCAGTCCCAGGCGTCCCGTGGGTAATCCTCGGCGCTGAAGATGACCTTGCCAGCTCCGCCGCCGACGGCATTGACGACGATGTCCAGCCGCCCGAACTGCCGGAGGGTCGCGGCGACCGCCTCCTCCGCCTGCGCCGTGTCGGTCACGTCGGCGGTGACGGCGAACGCCTCACAGCCCGCGGCGGCTATCTTGGCCGCGGCCGCCTGGGCGCTCTCGGCTGCATGATCGCAGACCGCGACCCGCGCGCCGACGGCACCGAGCCCTGCCGCGATCGCCGAGCCGATCGCGCCCCCGCCGCCGGATACGAATGCGACGCGGCCGTCGAGGCTAAAGGCAGTGCCGGGGTCCATGGGATCCTCCTTGCGCAGCGATGTGCTGGCGGCTGGCTCCGCCGAGCAGGCGGCCGGGAACCAGGGGGCAGCCGCCGGGACCGGTCATCGGTGGGCCCCGGCCAGCGCGACGGGCGGTGCGGGAACGGATGCGGCCGGACGGCGGTCCGGATCGGGCAGCATGACATCGCGGATCGCTCCCGCGAGATCGTGGCAGGCCGTAATGAAGCCCCGCAGCGTGCGGACGGTGGCGCCGTAGGTATCGAACTCCTCCGGCGTAAGGCCGCCAGGTTCGTAGGCCCGCCAGAAATCCGGAATCTTGCGCAGTTCCGCGATAATCGCTGGATCGACGGGTACGTCGATGCGGGCCACCGGGTCGATGCCGCTGCTGTTGAAACGGACCTGCCACGCGTGCGGGATCGTCATGCTCAGCTGGCCGCCGACCAGTTCGGTCCAGTGCAGATGGTGGCGGAAGGCCGCCGCGAGCGGCCGGCTCCGGTAACCACGGTCACGGAAGATCGCGTGAACGCGCTTGGTGACGGCTATGCCTGCCCAGTTCAGTGCGCCTGGATCGACCGACAGGCCGTCGCGCTCGACGACGGCTTTCAGCCAGTCGTCGAGGCGGCCTATCATGATTACCGAGACCGGGGCCAGCTTGGCGGGGTCGCCCCCCGAACGCGCCAGCCGGTCGAGCCCGCGTTCCACCGCCTCCGCCGAGGCGATCGCCTGGTCGACTGTGAACGAGACCGTGGCGTTGATGTTGATGCCGCGGCTGGTTGCTTCCTCGATGGCCACCAGGCCGGCCGTGGTCGCAGGGAATTTCACCTGCATGTTCGGGGCGAGCCCGGCGAACCGCGCGCCCTGTTCCAGCATGCGCACCGGGTCCCGGTAGTTGGCCGGGTTCACCTGGATCGACTGCCAGCCCTTCCTGGCGTTCTCCCGCTCATAGACCGGCAGCAGGGCCGCCGCGCCGCGGACGGCCATCTCTTGGGTGATGGCCCAGGCCAGCTCGACCTCGCTCCAGGCCGGGTTCGCGGCCACCAGCTCCTGCACCCGGGACACCCAGTGGTCGCGTTCCTTGCGCAGGACCTCGACGACGATCGGCGGGTTGCAAGTGGCACCGACCGCGCCGCGCTCGATGGCATAGCCGAGTTCCGCGACGGCGCACGAGTCGTTCCAGTAGTCGGTCGGACCCAGCAGGGCAGTCTTGCGCAGGGGCGCATCGGTCGGGTTCGTCGAGTCCATCGGGGGCCTCCCTGACGACAGGCCGCTGTCAGCCTGGTCCCAGATTCGGCGCGGGTCAAAGCGTCCCACAAGGACCATCGGCCACAGGATGTAGGGCCGTTCGGCCCTGTCCGGCGCCCTGGCCAGGGCAAAGTCTTTAAAAACAGGAGAAAGTTTCCAATGGAGGGAAATCTCCCATGGACTAAAGGGGAGGCAACATCATGCCTACCGAAGAAGCGACCGTACAGACCAAGAGCGTTATCCCGCTATGGCTGGCGATCGCGATTACCGTCTGTGTATCCCTGCCGTTTGGCCTCTGGTTCAACAGTTGGAACCTGCCGATCTGGGTGTCGTTCATCGTGTGGGCCGAGTACTTCGCGCTGGGCGCGAAGCCGGCGGCCCTCGTCAAGATCGTTCCCGCCTATCTGTCGGGAGTGGGCGTGGCCGCGGCCATCATGACCCTCTACGTCTGGCTCAGCCATCTGTTCTCGACGTACTGGGTGAAGCCGACCGACCTGGCGCTCGGCGTTGCTGCCTTCGTCGGGTTCTCCATCTTCATCTACGCGATGAAGTACATCCCGTTCTGGGCCAACAACACGCTGCCATTCTTCAACGGGGTCTCGATGGGCCTGGCCGTCTACTTCACCGGCGCGTTCGTCCACGCGTTCCCGCTCACCGCCAGCGTGTATGCGCTGCCCTGGATCGCGGCGGTCGGCGCGGCGCTGGCCGGCCTGCTCGGCGCGTTCCTCGGCTGGTTCAACGTGGCGATCATGTTCACGCACCCGGTCACGAGCCCCGAGGCACCGGCGATCGAGCAGATCCCGGAGTCGGCTGCCGCACCCACACCCGCACCGGATGGTGCAACGGCATCGCCGCAAGCTGCGCATAACGGCGGCCCGAGTCACAAGGAGGTCGCGCGATGAGCACCGAGGAAACGAAGGAAGAAATTCTCGGCCAGTTCCTCGGAGACGAATCATTCCCCGTCAAGTGGGATTCGGACGTCGAGAAGAATCTCTTCTGGGTGTACGACGACTTGCACAATCCGCACCCGCTCAGCCCGATGCACGAGGATATCGGCCTGTGGACGATGTCATGCGCCCACATGTTCCGGCGCTTCGGAACGCCGTTCGCGACGGACTGGATCGCTAAGAATGTCAACGGCTACCTCTACACGGCCGCGATCCCGGCGGACTCGGAGCTGAAGATAGACGGGCAGCAGTACGGCGGCCGTTACGGCGCAGTGGTGCCGACCGACCCCGACTACCCGAAGAAGATCGGGACATACCTGGGCGCCGTCCTGCCCACCTACGGCGATGAGTTCGCCCAGTGGTGGCGGGAGCGGCTTGTCCCCGAGATGCGCCGCAACTTCGACTACATCGAGGGCATGCTCGACAAGCAGGACGAGCTAACGATCATGGAACTCGCCTGTCTGCTCGAGGACGCGATCGACATGCACGATCGCCACTGGAAGATCCACTGGATGCTCAACTTCGCGCAGCTCTCCGCCACTCTGAACCTGCGGGCCGTCATGGAGAAGACGCGAGGCACGATCGACGAGGCGCTGCTCGGCCGGCTACAGAACTCGGCCAAGGACCGGAACTGGGACTCGATCGAGGCGCTGTGGAAGATGAAGGAGGAGGCCAAGGCCGACCCTGAGCTGGCTGCCGCCTTCAAGCACGACACCTCGGACGAGATCATCGCCGCTCTGCAGGCGACCGACCGCGGCCACCAGTTCATCGACGAGAGGGTGCGGCCGTACCAGAAGGAGTTCGGCTGGCACGCGGTCTGGAGCCATGAGTTCATCTTCCCGACCGTGTACGAGCAGATGGAGCCGGTGATTGAGCTGGTCCGCGGCTACATCGAGACCGACTACAACTACCCGAAGACAGTCAAGGCGCTCGCCGACGACATCGCGGCGGCGGCCAGGGAGATTCTCGAGGGCCTCGAGGGCGAGGCGCTCGAGGAGATGCGGGCCGCCAACGAGATCAACCTGAAGATGGCGCCGCTAACGCCGGACCACCACTTCTACATCGACCAGGGCGCCAACGCGCACGTGCGCATGGTGCTCATGGCCATCGGCAAGAAGCTCGTCGCCCAGGGCGTCCTCGATGACCCAGGCGACGTGGTGTTCTTCCGCTACAACGAACTGCGCGTGTTCATGGCTGACCCGGCCACGATGGACGCCCGGGCCCTGGTCGCTGAGCGCAAGGCAGAACGGGAGAAGGCCTACACATTCCGGCCGAAGGAGTGGATCGGGACTGTCACTGAATCGCAGCTCGCCTTCCCCTACCTAAACCTGTGGGGCTTCCCCGACAAGTTCTACCGCAAGGGTGCCACCGTCGCTGGCCAGCTCACCGGCATCGGCGGCTCGCCGGGCGTGGTCGAAGGCACCGCCAGGGTGGTCCTGCGCGAGGAGCAATTCGATGAAGTCAGGGCGGGCGACATCCTCGTCTGCCAGATGACGAACCCGGCCTGGGTCGTGCTGTTCACCAAGATCACCGGTCTGGTGACCGACGCAGGCGGGACCGTCTCCCACCCCGCCGTCCTCTCCCGCGAGTTCGGCATCCCGGCCGTGGTCGGGGCCTCGGTCGCGACCCAGCAGATCAAGAACGGAGACCGTATCCGGGTCAACGGCACCACCGGCCTCGTCGAGATCCTGCACACGACCGCTCAGCCGAAGAACGACCTGTTCGGAGCTTGACAGATGCCCGGCGGGGCCGTGGGCGTCAGCTTCGGCCCCGCCGGGCGGCGAGCTTAAGTGAGGAGAGCATGAACGGCCAGCCGCAGTTGTCAGAAGAACTGTCCGCAGGCAGCGGACGGCTGCGTATCGATGTGCTCGGTGGCCGACCACGCGAGCACGTACTCGACGACTACTCATTCCTCAGCTACCGTCTCGCCGATGTCCGCATCGAGCCGGCGGTCAGCCTGCCCGAGCCGGACATCGTCTGGCATCAGGACGGGGAGAAATCCATCGGCTACGACGGACGGTCCATGACGTTGACTGGAGCGTGGCCGGCCGGGCCCCTGCAGAAAGTCATCGTCGCACTGCTCGCCCTGCGGATGGAGGCAGCCGGGCTGCATCCGTTCCACGCCTCAGCGGTCCGTTACCAGGACCAGACAGTCCTGTTCCTCGGCGGCGAGTCGAACCACGGCAAGTCGATGGGCCAGATCGAGGCATGCCAGCGCGGCGCATTGCTGATCTCCACCGAGACCACCGTGATCGACGAACGCGGTAACGCCGTACTCGGCTCGAAGGAGCCGTTCATCAAAAAGCGGACAGCGGGAACCGAGCGGGCCGACAAGGCAGCGCCCGAGCGCGGCGTCCAGAAGTTCTTCGGGTCGATGCCGTCGTGGGAGCTGTACCGCGGGCCCAGCCAGGTCGACGTGGTCATCGTCCCGGCCATCGACGGGAACTTCGACCCGAGCGTGGCCGAGATGATCCCGTTCGAGCGGCAGTTCCAGACGTTCCACTCGGTCCAGAACTACTTGCTGCTCAACGAACTGCTCGCGGCGGGCTTCGCGATGCCGCTCGTCGACACCGAGGCGCTGCGTAAGGCGCGCACCGCATTCGTCAGCAAATTCTGTGAGCGTCCCTACTACTTCGCTCGTGCGGCGACTCCCCAGGTGCTGCTGGACCTGGTCGACAAGATCCTCTGAGGAGCGGAACATGCAGGCCTTCGGTTATGAGCGCCCGCAGACACTGGACCAGGCGGTAGCCCTCCTCGACAGCTATGGCCCTGATGCCCGGCCGCTGGCCGGCGGGACCGACCTGATCATCGGCGTGCGCCAGCGGGCGCTGCTGCCGAAGGTGGTCGTAGACCTGAAGGCGGTCCCCGAGCTCCGCCCGGACATCCGGCTCGCCGATGGCCAGCTATCCGTCAGCGCGGACACGGTGATGTCCGATCTCGCCGCCGACAACCGGATCCGCGCGCAGTTCCCGGCGCTCGCCGAGGCCGCGGCGGTGGTGGGCGCCGTCCAGATCCGGAACCGTGCCACGCTCGCCGGGAACATCTGCAACGCATCACCCGCCGCCGACACTGCCCCCGCGCTGCTGGCCTACGACGCGCTTGTGGTTGCCTTCGGGCCCGGCGGCACCCGGCGGATCCCCATCGAGGCGTTCTTCACTGGCCCGGGCCAGACCACGCTGGCCCGCGGCGAGCTCGTCATCGCGATAGAGCTCCCGGTGCCGGCCAGGCCGGCCGGGTCCGCGTTCGGCCGGCTGACCCGGCGGCGGGGCGCGGACCTGGCTACGGTCAGCGCGTGCGCGTCCGTCGATGGCTCGGGAGTGACCCGGCTCGGTCTCGGGGCGGTCGGCCCGCGTCCGCTGCTGGCCATCGACGACACCGGGGTGCTGGCCAACCCGGGCGCTGACCCGGACGAGCAGGCGGGCGCGCTGGCCAGGCTTGCGCTGACCGCAAGCCCTATCTCAGACGTCCGGGCGAGCCGTGAGTACCGCCTGAGCATGCTCGGCGTGCTGAGCCAGCGGGTGCTCCGCGCGGCACTAGCCCGGCGGGCGGAGGGGTGAGGCTGATGTCCGGGACAATAGCGATCCGGCTGACCGTGAACGGTCTTCCCCGGCAGGCAGACGTCGCGCCGCAGCGGACGCTGCTCGACCTGCTGCGCGATGATTTCGGCCTGACCGGCACGAAGGAATGCTGCCTGGTCGGTGAGTGCGGCGCCTGCACCGTGAGTCTCGACGGCAAGATCGTCGATTCCTGCCTGGTGCTCGCCGCCGAGGCCGACGGCGCCGAGATCACCACGATCGAGGGGCTGGCGGCGGACAGCGGTCTGTCCCGGCTGCAGCAGGCGTTCCTCGACTCCGGCGCGGTCCAGTGCGGCTACTGCAGTCCTGGCCAGGTCATGGCGGCCACGGATCTGCTGGCCCGGATCGCGCATCCGACCGTCACGCAGATCCAGGAGGGGATGGCCGGCAACCTATGCCGGTGTGGCTGTTACCGGCAGATCACCGAGGCGGTCCTGGCGGCCAGTGCGGCGGCGCAGCGATGAACGGCGTGGTCGGTACCTCCGCCCAGCGCTCCGGCGGCCCGGCCCGGATCACCGGCGCCTACCGGTACCTCGGCGACCTCCGCCCGCAGAACGTCCTGCATGCCAAGCTCGTCACCGTCGACTGCGCGCGGGCCCGGATCCGCTCGATCGACGCCACCGCCGCCCGGGCTGTGCCCGGCGTCGCGGTGGTGATGACCGCCGCGGACCTCCCCCAGCCGGTCCCGAGGTTCGGCCCCCAGTACATCGACCGGCCGGTCCTGGCCACCGGCGAGACGAAGTACCACGGCGACCCCGTGGCGGTGGTGGCCGCCGACACGCTGGAGGCCGCGCAGGAGGCCGCCCGCCTGGTTCGGGTCGACTACCAGGAGCTTCCGGCCGTATACACGGTCGCCGGTGCGCTCGTACCTGGTGCGCCGCTGGTGCAGGACCCGGCCGTGCGGCCCGGCGACCCGCGGTCCGGAACGAACGTCCTGCACGAGCACCGGTACGGCTGGGGCGACATCGACGCGGCCCGGAGCGATCTCGTCGTCGCGGGCAGCTACACGTTCCCGATGGTCACCCACTTCGCGATCGAGCCGCACGGCTTCATCGCCGCCCCGGACGGCGACGGCATCACCGTCTGGAGCACGATCCAGCACCCGTACTGGCTGCAGCGGACCATAGCTGAGCTACTGGGACTGCCGCTGGCCAAGGTGCAGGTCCTGGCGCCCGATCCGGGCGGCGGCTTCGGCGGCAAGCAGCACGCCAAGTACGAGCCGCTGGTGGCATTCCTGGCGCTGCGCGCGCACCGTGCGGTCCGCCTTGTCCTCACCCTGGAGGAGACGTTCCAGGCGGCGCGCCGTAACTCGGCCGAGGTCCGGGTCCGGACCGGATTCCGCTCGGACGGCACTATCACCTTCCGCGAGATCGACGCGGACTACCTGCTCGGCGCGTACGCCGACATCTCCGACCGGGTCGTCGGCAAGGGCAGCTACATATCCTGTGGCCCGTACCGCGTCCCGGCGGCCCGGATCGTGGCCCGCAGCGTGCTCTCCCACACGCCGCCGTCCACCGCCTTCCGCGGCTTCGGAACGCCCCAGGCGCTGTGGGCGACCGAATCGAACCTGGACGAGGCGGCCCGGGCGCTCGGGATCGACCCCCTTGAGCTGCGGCTTCGCAACCTGCCCCGGAGTGGCCAGGAATTCATCCCTGGCGACAAGCCGGCCGACGGGCAGTGGGAGCAGGCGGTCCGCAGGGCCGCCGAGCTGATCGGCTGGGGCAGCCCGCGGCCCGCGGGCCGCGGCCGGGGAATCGCCTTCGGCATCAAGTCGGGCCCCACCACCGGTCTTTCGTACTCCACCGTCCGGCTGCTCGCCGACGGCAGCGCCATCGTCTCGGCCGGCACGTCGGACATGGGCCAGGGCGCCCGCACCGTCCTCGGCCAGATCGCCGCCGAGGAACTCGGAGTCCCGATGGACCGGATCACCCTGGCGATGGGCGACACCGCCGTTGTCTCCTACGACCAGCAGACCTCGGCGAGCCGCTCGACCGTGCTCATGGGAAACGCCGTCCTGCAGGCCTGCAGGCAGATCCAGGAAAAGATCAGGACGATGGCCGCGCGGCTGAACGGGATCGAGGAGTCGGCGATCGATGTCGCGCACGGCCTGGTTCGGCTGCCCGACCGCACCATTCCGGTCACCGACGTGCTGATGCCGGGCCTGGGCAAGCTCGGCGGCGAGCTGATCGGGAACGGCGAGAGCCGCAAGGAAGCCGAGCCCGGCCATCCGCTGAGCGGCAGCGCCGCGTTCTACGAGTTCAACTGCACGGCCGTGGAAGTCGAGGTCGATGAGGAAACGGGCGACATCACGATCGCCCGCTATGTCACGGTCTCGGATGTCGGCACCGCGATCAACCCGCTGCAGGTGCGCGGGCAGGACGAGGGCGCCGCGATTCAGGGCCTCGGTCACACCCTCATGGAGCACTACGTGCTCGATGAGTCAGGCCGGATCTGCAACCTCGGGGCGATCGACTACCGGATCCCGACCAGCATGGACCTTCCGATTGACTTGCGCAGCGATGTCGTGGAGAACGCCGACGGACCAGGCCCTTACGGGGCGAAGGGCATGAGCGAGGGCGCGCTGCTCGCCGTCGCCCCGGCCGTGGCGGCCGCCGTTACGCAGGCGACGGGAGCCGTAATTCGTGACTTGCCCCTGACGCCTGAGCGGGTCTGGCGGGCCCTGAAAGGTCGGCCGCAATCCGTGCCGCACGCCGTGCCGCACGCCCGCCAACTGGCAGAGGAGATGCTCCGATGACTACTGAGCTGACAGCCGGCAGCGTACCGGCTGAGGTGACGGCCGGCACCGCGCCGGCTGAGGTGACGGCCGGACCTGCGACGGCTGAGGTCGGGCCCATTGGGCAGCTGCCCGCCGACCGGATCGTCGCAGCAGCCCGCCTGGTCCGGGAGGGCCGCACCTACTCGCTGGCCGCGACCCGCTTTCCCGGCATGCCGCTGTTCCCCGGCCATCCGCCGTTCCAGGTCCTGAACTTCCGGACCCCGCGCGGCATCCGCGTCGCCGATGCGCACCCGTGGGGACCGGTCAACGAGGCCGGGCTCGGATACATGGCCGAGTACGTGATGGCGACATCTCATTCCGGTGCCCATATCGACGCGCTGGCCCACATGACGGTCGGCGACGATTCGCACTGGTACGGCGGCGGCCGCGCTGACGCTCACCTGAGCGACGGGGGCCCGTTGTACGGCGACGCCTCTAAACTGCCGCCGTTCTTCACCCGGGGCGTGCTCCTGGACGCACCCCGGTTCCGCGGCGTGGACTGCCTGCCCAAGGGCTCGCCCATCGACGCCGCCGAGATCGACGCGATCTGCGCCGCGCAGGGCATCCAGGTCCAGCCGTGGGACGTCGTCCTGATCCGGACCGGCTACATGGGACTGTGGCCAGATGCGGAGAAGATGGCGGCCCACAAGACCGCGGGCCCGGACATTACGGCCGCCCGCTGGCTCCTTGAGCGCGGCGTCGTCGCGACCGGAACCGACACCGAGACCTACGAAGTGCAGCCGGCCCCCGACCTGGGAGCCCCGGCTAACCCGCAGCCGGTCCACACGCTGCTGCTCATCGAGAACGGCGTGCACCTGATGGAGAGCCTCGACCTTGAGGCACTCGCCCGCGACCAGGTCTACGAGTTCCTCTTCGTGGCCCTGCCGCTGAAGATCCGTGGCGCGACCGCCTCGATGGTGGATCCGCTGGCCGTCGTCTAGAAAGGTGAGTCATGTCCGTCATGTCAAGCGCCGGCACCCGCGAGGCGCCCGGCGCCGCGCCGCCCGGCGTGCCTGCCTCGATGCAGGCGCTGGTGGTTCTCGAGCCGAACCGGTTCGAGATCCGCGAAGTGCCGGTTCCGGTGCCCGGGCCTGGCGAGGTGCTCGCCCGGGTCCGGGCGGTGTCGATCTGCGGCACAGACGCCCATCTGGTCCGAGGCGACTACCCGGGCTTCTGGCCGCCGGCGTTCCCGTTCATCCCCGGCCACGAGTGGGCGGGTGACATCGCGGCGCTCGGGCCGGGCGCCGACCGCTACGGCTGGGCAGTCGGCGACCGGGTGGCCGGCACCTCGCATGACGCGTGCGGCGTCTGCCAGAAGTGCGTGGAGGGCCGCTACAACCTGTGCGAGAACTACGGCGTCACCGGCCTGCACAAGCAGTATGGCCACAGCGTCCAGGGCGCTGACGCGACGTATGTCGTACACGGGGTGAAGGCGGTCTTCCATCTTCCTGACGGCCTTAGCTATGCCGAGGGCGCGGTCATCGACCCGGCCTCGATCGCCCTGCACGTCGCCAACCGGGGCGGCATCCGCCCGGGCGACACGGTGGCGATCACCGGTGCCGGCGCGATCGGCTTGCTGGCCGGCGACGCCGCGCTGGTGCGCGGCGCCGCCCGCGTGATCGTTCTGGAGACCAGCCCCGCTCGCCTGGCCAAGGCCGCGGCCCAGGGATTCGAGACGGTCGACTCCGGCGCCGCCGACCCGGCGGGTGAGGTCAGGAAGCGGACCGGCGGACTTGGCGCAGATGTCGTCCTCGAATGCGCCGGCGTGCCCGTGACGGTCCAGCTGGCCCTGGCGATGCTACGCCGCGGCGGCCGGTGCGCCGCCGTGGGGATCCCGACGCAGGGAGTCGAGATTCCGATGCAGCGGCTCGTCCTCGATGAGCTGGACCTCGTCGGCTGCCGGGCCACGGCCGGCGAGATGCGCCACGTCATCCCGCTGGTCGAGCAGGGCCGCATTCGGGTTCGCGACATCACCACCCATCATTTCCCGCTGGTCCAGTACGAGCGGGCGCTGGCCACGTTCAACGATCCGGCCAGTGGGGCGATCAAGATCATCATAGAGCCCTGACGGGCTGGCGGGGAGGATCGGATCCGTGGCGACATCGGTCGAGATGCCGAAGCCGGGAAACACCGTCGAGGAGTGCGAACTGACGGCCTGGCTGAAGCACAAGGGCGACCCGGTCACTGCGGGCGACGTGATCGCCGAAGTCGAGACGGATAAGGCCACCTTCGAGGTCACCGCCCCAGCGGATGGCATCATGCTGGACGCGTTTTTCGACGAAGGCGCCCTGGTTCCGGTCTACACCCCGATCTGCGTCATCGGCGCCCCGGGCGAAAGCGGCGAGGGCTACCGGCCTTCCGGGGACGGCGAGGCGGCTCCCCGGACTACTGCGCCAGCGGGCGGGACGAGGCCAGCGCGGGACATTGCCGAGGCGCGAGGGCCGGCCCGCGTTGCTCCGGTGGCCGTACCCGGCGGGTCAGCCGCCGCCGCGGAGCAAGCCGCATTCAGTCCGCGAGCGCGCCGGTTCGCCCGCGATCATGACATCCAGGTCAGGCCAACGACCGGCAGCGGGCCGCGCGGCCGGGTCATCGAGCCGGACCTGCGCGCTCTCTATGACGCAGTGCCGGACTCTTACCCGGTGCCTCGCGCTCCGGGGATCGCCCGGGAAGAGCGGGAGCCCGGCTCCCTGGCGGCGGATGCGGGCCAGGGGACCGGCAGCGTCCTCCCGGCTGGCGACCACGATGCGCCGGCCGCGGCCCTGTTCCCGGTGCGCCAGCGGATCGCGCAACGTATGCGGGAGTCGCTGAACTGCACGGCGCAGTACACCCTGAACGGCTCGGCGAACGCCGGTGGCCTGCTTGCCGTCCGCAGGGTCATGAAGGCCAGCCCAGCCACCGCCGCCATCACCATCAGCGACCTGGTCGCCTTCTGCGTGGTCCGGTCCCTGCTGGAAGCGCCCGCCTTGAACGCCGAGTTCGCCGACGGCATGCTGCAGCGGCACGTGCAGGTGCATCTGGGTTTCGCCTGCGACACCGACCGCGGGCTCCTGGTTCCCGTCATCCGGGACAGTCAGCGTCTCTCCCTCGCCCAGCTGTCGCTTCAGCGCCGGGAACTCGCGGTGGCGGCGGTGCGCGGCACCCTTGACCCCGACGACCTGACCGGCGCAACGTTTACCGTTACTAACCTGGGCGGCCTCGGCGTCGAGTCGTGCGCCCCGGTGCTCAGCCCGCCGCAGGTTGCCATCCTCGGCGTGAACGCGATCGAGGTCAAGCCCGTGCGCAAGCCGGACGGAAACATCGAGTTCATCGATTCCATCGGCCTGTCCCTCACCCTCGACCATCAGCTGATCGACGGGGCGCCGGGTGTCCGGTTCCTGAACGTGCTCGCCCGTGAGATATCCAATGCCGAGGCGCTGTGTACAACCTGACCCCGGCCGCTGGCGGCCCGGACGGCTACGCGGCCGCGGTGCACTCAGGCCGGACTGAGGAGAGAGAGCAATGACCAAGGCGCTTGTGATCAAGCCCGAGAATGTGTTCTCGCGCGACGCGATCCATTTTCACGATATTCCAGTCAATGCATATGACAAAACGATAGCCGACGAGCTTTCGCGCTACACGGTCACGGATCTGCTGGAGATCTGGCGGGACATGTGCGCGATCCACGAGTTCGAGACCATACTCAACGAGATCAAGATCAAGGGCGCCTACCGCGGCATCAGCTATCACCATGCGGGCCCGGCGCACCTGTCGCTCGGACAGGAGGCCGCCGCGGTCGGAATGGCGTTCTCGCTGGCGCCGGAAGATCACATCTACGGGTCGCACCGCAGCCACGGCGAGATCCTGGCGAAGGCCTTCTCGGCGATCCGTCAGCTCTCCGAGGACGAGCTAGCGCAGATCATGCGCTCCTATCGCGACGGGGCCGTGCTGGCGCCGGTCGAGAAGGGATACAGCGGCCCGGTCAGGGAACTTGCCTTGCGTTTCTTCCTCTACGGCACCTATAGCGAGATGTTCGCCCGCGACACCGGTCTGAATCGCGGGCTCGGCGGCTCCATGCATGCGTTTTTCCGGCCCTTCGGCATCTACCCGAATAACGCGATCGTCGGTGCCTCCGGCTCCATTGCCCCGGGTGCGGCGCTCTATAAGCGGGTCAACCGCCAGCCCGGCATCGTGGTCGCCAACATCGGAGACGCGTCCTTCGGTTGCGGTCCGGTCTGGGAAGGGCTCACGTTCGCCAGTATGGACCAGTACCGCAAGCTCTGGGACGACTCGCTGGGCGGCGGCCTGCCGGTCATCTTCAACGCGATGAACAACTTCTACGGCATGGGCGGCCAGCCGGACGGCGAGACGATGGGCTGCCAGTTCATCGCCCGGATCGGTGCCGGGGTCAACCCGGAGCAAATGCATGCCGAGCGCGTCAACGGCTATGACCCGCTAGCGGTCATCGACGCGTTCCGGCGGAAGAAGCAGATACTGCTGGAGGGCCGCGGCCCGGTTCTGCTGGACACGATCACCTACCGGACTTGCGGCCACTCGCCGTCCGACGCATCAAGCTACCGGTCCAGGGAAGAGATCGATCTCTGGCAGTCGGCGGACTCGATCTCCGCCTACTCCGACCGGCTCGCCGACAGCGGGGTGGTCGAGGCCAGCCTGCTGGCGGCCGCCGGGCAGGAGGCCAGGGAGCGGGTTTTCGCGATGTTCCGGCTCGCCGCCGACCTCGACGCCAGCCCACGGGTGCCGATCGACTCCGAGCTGGTGGGCAGCGTGATGTTCTCGAACCGGCACGCCGAGAAGCTGGCTGACCGCGCGCCCGAGATAGCGGCCGACCTCGCGGACAATCCCAGGGTCCGGCAGATCAGGACCAAGACGCGGACCGCCTTCGCCGGTGGCAAGCCGGTGCCCAAGATGAAGGTGTTCAACATCCGTGACGCTATCTTCGAGGCCCTGCTGCACCGGTTCGCCATCGATCCCACCATGATCGCCTTCGGCGAGGAGAACCGGGACTGGGGCGGCGCGTTCGCCGTGTACCGCGGGCTGACCGAGGCACTGCCGTATCACCGGCTGTTCAACGCACCCATCTCCGAAGCGGGCATCGTGGGCGCCGCGGTGGGCTACGGGATGGAAGGCGGCCGGGTCGTCGCCGAGTTGATGTACGCGGACTTCATCGGCCGCGCCGGCGACGAGATCCTCAACCAGCTGCCCAAGTGGCAGGCAATGTCCGGCGGATTGCTCACCATGCCGGTCGTGCTCCGGATATCCGTCGGTGACAAGTACGGTGCCCAGCACTCGCAGGACTTCACCGCGATCGCCGGGCATATTCCCGGCCTCAAGGTTGTCTATCCGGTGACTCCCTACGACGCCAAGGGCATGATGAATGCCGCGCTGTCGGGGACCGACCCGGTCGTGTTCTTCGAAAGCCAGCGGCTTTACGATCTCGGCGAGATGTTCGCTCCCGGCGGGGTGCCCGAAGGCTACTACGAGATAGAACTTGGCCAGCCTTCGGTCAAGCGCCAGGGAGAGGACCTGACGATTGTCACGCTCGGGCCAGCCCTGTACACGGCGATCAGCGCCGCGGACGAACTGGCGGCTCGGTTCGGGCTGTCAGCCGAGGTTGTGGATCTTCGTTCGGTTAATCCGCTGAGCTACGAACTGCTGACGGAATCGGTGCGCAAGACCGGGAACGTGCTGCTCGCTTCCGAGTCCGTCGAGCGGGGGAGTTTCCTGCAGACAGTGGCCGCGAACCTCGGCCAGATCTGCTTCGATGACCTGGATGCGCCCCCGGTCGTCGTGGGCTCCAGGAACTGGATCACTCCCCCCGCCGAGCTGGAAGAAATGTTCTTCCCCCAGCCCGGATGGCTGCTTGACGCAATCCACGAGCAGATAGTTCCGCTTAACGGCTACCGGCCGTCGGTTAACCGCAGCACCGGGGAGCTGATGAGGCGCGCCCGCCTCGGCATCTAACGCGGCCGGGACCGCCGCGGACGGCAGCCGGGAAAAAGGGGACCACCTGGGACTGTCGGCGGGACCTCCGGCCCTACGGGCGCCTATCTGGCAGCGGTCTGCTGGAGATGGGACTCCCGGCACTGTGCCGCGAGTGCCACCGCGAACGGAGGGGCGTCATGCTCACGCGGACCACGCGGCAGGAGGCGGATGTCTACCACCTCCCGGGCCGCGACTTCTACCTCTACATCGGCCCGGACAACAGCGCGGCCAAGAACGTGGCGCTGGGCGTCGCCGTCTTCCCGCCTGGCGCTGCTCCTCCCGGCCATATTCACCCGGCCGAGGAGGAAGTCATCTACATCGTGTCGGGCAGCGGCGAGCTGGTGACCCCGGAAGGGACCGCCCGGCTGGAGCCGGGCACCACGGTCCACATCCCGCCCGGCCTGCACCACGCAACCGTCTCCCACGGCCCGGGGCCGCTTGAGCTGGTCTCCGTCTTCACTCCGCCGGTGATTCCCGGCTCCTACGAGGCAACCAGGCCATGAGCGGCAACGAGCCCGCCATTGCCGATCTTGATGCCACGGCCCGGCTGGCGCGGCGAGAGATAGTCAAGGCGATCGCGCACGCCAAGGGCGGCCACGTTGGCGGTCCCTTGTCGGCCACCGATATTCTCACCGCGCTCTACTTCCGGGTGCTGAACATCCGTCCGGAGCAGCCCGACTGGCCGGACCGTGATCGTTTCATCCTGTCCAAGGGCCACAGCTCCATCGCCCTGTACGTCGTCATGGCGCTGCGCGGCTACTTCCCGCTGGCTGAGCTCAGCACCTTCGACGCGATCGACTCGCGGCTGCAGGGCCACCCGGACATGACCCGCCTGCCCGGGCTCGACATGTCCAGCGGGTCGCTGGGGCTCGGCTTCGCAGCCGGAATCGGCATCGCTCTCGGTGCCAGGCTCGCTCGCCGGAGTTTCACCACTTTCGTGATGGTGGGCGATGGCGAATGCAACGAGGGCATCATCTGGGAAGGCGCCCACATCGCGCAGCGGTACGCACTGGACAACCTGGTGGTGGTCGTCGACCACAACCGGCTGCAGCAGACCGGCTGGCGTGCCGACGGCACCCGCCTGCCCCCGTACGCCGACGGAGAGCTGGCGGCCCGCTGGGCGGCGTTCGGCTGGGCGGTCTCCGAGGTTAACGGGCACGACATGGCGGCGGTCATCCGCGCGCTCCAGGACGCCCGGACCACAGGCCGGCCAGCCGTGCTCATCGCGGACACGACGAAGGGCAAGGGAGTTTCCTACATGGAGGGCGATTACCGCTGGCACAGCCGAATCCCCACCGACGACGAACTGGCGACCGCGCTCGCCGAGCTCGCGGATCCCGACGTTGCGGCTGTGGAGGCGTGAGATGACTCTTCGGACAGGCAAGGCGCTCCGGGTCGTATTCGGGGAGACGATGACAGAGCTGGCCGAAGATGACCCGCGCATCGTGATGCTGGACGCGGACGTGGCCGTCTCGACAGGCGCGGCCGCCTTCGAGACCGCGCACCCTGACCGCTTCCTGCAGATGGGTATCACCGAGCAGGCCATGCTCGGCGTCGCGGCTGGCCTGGCCACGGTGGGATTCATCCCGGTCGTGTCGTCCTTCTCCTGCTTCGCTGTCGGCCGGGCCTTCGACTCGATCCGCGTGCTGATCGCCCAGCCTGGGCTCAACGTGAAGATCGCCGGAGGCTATGCGGGCCTGCTGACCGGGATGACCGGCAAGACCCATCAGATGTTCGACGACATCGCCATCATGCGGACGTTGCCGAACGTCAGCGTCATCGCGCCGGCGGACGAGCCGGAGACGGTCCAGGCCATCCAGGCGATGGTCGCTGCGGACGGGCCGTTCTACCTGCAGCTGACCCGCGAGAAGTCGCCCGTCCTGTTCGGTCCGGACTACCGGTTCGAGATCGGCCGGGCGGTCCGGGTCAGGGACGGCTCGGACGTCAGCCTGATCAGCACCGGCGTCCAGACCGTCCGGGTCTACGAGGCCGCCGAACTGCTGGCCAGCCGCGGCATCGAGGCCACGGTGCTGCATGTCCCCACCATCAAGCCGATCGACGAGCAGGCCATCGTCGAGGCGGCCCAGGCCACCGGCCTGGTTGTGGTGGCGGAGGAGCAGTCCGTGCTCGGCGGGCTCGGCGGTGCAGTCGCGGAGGTACTCTCCAGCCGCTATCCGGTGCCGGTGCGGCGGCTCGGTATCCAGGACGTCTACGGCGAGAGCGGCACCAACGAGGCGCTGCTCGATAAGTACCGGCTGTCCGCCGCCGCCGTCGCGGAAGACGTCGAGGCGTGGCTCAGGCAGCAGCTGGCATCCCGGCCGCTGGCGGCCGGTCTCGGAAAGGGCTGAAAGCGATGAAACGGATCGCTCATTACATCGGCGGGACACAGACTCCAGGCAACTCGGAGCGCAGCGGCCCGATCTACGACCCGGCCACCGGTGAGCAGACGGGCGAGGTTGCCTTCGGCTCCGCCGCCGACGTCGACGCGGCGGTGGCGAGCGCAGCGGCGGCATTCCAGACGTGGCGCGACGTGCCGCTGTCCAGGCGCAGCGAGATCCTCTTCGCCATGCGGGACCTGGTCCGCGACCATAGCGGGCAGCTCGCCGCGGCCATCACCAGCGAGAACGGCAAGGTGCTGGCCGACGCCGAAGGCGAGGTGCTGCGAGGCCTGGAAAACCTCGAGTTCGCCTGCGGCATCCCCAGCCTCCTCAAGGGCGAGCATTCGCAGCAGGTCTCCCATGGCGTCGATGTCCACTCGGCCTTGTATCCACTCGGAGTCGTCGCCGGAATCACGCCGTTCAACTTCCCGGCCATGGTGCCGCTGTGGATGTTTTCCAACGCGATCGCCTGCGGGAACTGCTTCGTGCTCAAGCCCTCGGAAAAGACCCCGTCGGCGTCCATGCTGCTCGCCGAGCTGTGGCAGCGAGCCGGGCTTCCGGACGGCGTTTTCACCGTCGTCCACGGCGACCGGGAGTCGGTGCAGCGGCTGCTCTCGCACCCGCAGGTGGCGGCGGTCTCGTTCGTCGGTTCCACTCCGGTGGCAAGATATATCTACGCGACCGCCGCGGCCGCGGGCAAGCGGGTGCAGGCACTGGGCGGGGCGAAGAATCACATGATCGTGCTGCCCGACGCGGACCTGGACATGGCGGCGGACGCTGCGGTGTCAGCCGGGTACGGCGCGGCGGGTGAGCGCTGCATGGCGGTCTCTGTCGTGGCCGCGGTCGGGGACGTCGCTGACCCGCTCGTCGACGCGATCGCCGCCCGCATTGGCAAGGTGAAGGTCGGCGCGGGCACCGACCCGGAGACCGAGATGGGCCCGCTGGTGACTCAGGAGCACCGCGACCGGGTCGCCGCCTATCTCGATGCCGCCGCCGCGGACGGCGCCTCGGTGGTCACCGATGGGCGTGACCTGGTCACGCCCGTGGGCGGCTTCTTTCTCGGCCCCTGCCTGGTGGACCGCGTACGTCCCGACATGAAGATCTACCAGGACGAGGTCTTCGGCCCGGTGCTGTCTGTGGTCCGGGTCCCGAGCTACCGCGATGCCATCGAGCTGGTCAACCACAATCGGTACGGCAATGGCGTAGCCATCTTCACCAGGGACGGCGGTGCGGCCAGGAGCTTCGAGGACCAGGTCCAGGTGGGAATGATCGGCATCAACGTACCTATCCCGGTCCCGGTGGCGTCCTACTCATTCGGCGGTTGGAAGGACTCGCTCTTTGGCGACCTGCACATGTACGGGCCGGACGGGATCCGCTTCTACACCCACGGCAAGGTGGTGACCACCCGCTGGCCCGATCCCGCGACGAGCACCGTGGATCTCGGCTTCCCGAGGACGAGGTAATTTCGGTGGGCAACGCCCGGATACGGGACGGGACGCGGCGCTGCCGTGGCCCGGGCCGCCGATAGGGCTGCTCCGCAATGACCACAATCGTGCTGCTCGGCACGCTCGACACCAAGGGCACCGAGTATGAGTTCCTGAGGGACCGAGTGCGTCAGCTGGGCGCCGAGACCGTCCTGGTCGACGTGGGCACCGGCGGTCAGCCCGCCGTGCCTGGCGACATCTCCGCTACCCAGGTGGCCGAGGCCGCCGGACATCAGCTCGCGGACCTGACCGATCGCGGCCAGGCCATGGCGGCGATGGGCGAGGGTGCCGAGATGATCTGTCGCGGGCTGCTCGCCGACGGCCGACTGGACGGGCTGATCGCGCTGGGTGGCTCCGGAGGCACCTACATCGCCACCTGCGCCATGCGAGCACTGCCACTCGGCATCCCCAAGGTCATGGTCTCGACCATGGCATCGGGAGACATCGGGCACTACGTAGGCACCAGCGATATCTCGATGACCTACTCGGTCGTGGACATCGCCGGCCTGAATTCGATCTCGATGCGGATCCTCGCGAACGCCGCCGCGGCCGTGGTCGCGGCGGCGCGAGTTGAGCTGCCGGAGCGTGCGGCTAGGCCGACGGTCGCGGCGAGCATGTACGGCGTCACCACGCCAGGCGTGACGCGGGCCAGAGCCCGGCTCGAAGAACTCGGCTACGAAGTCGTGGTCTTCCACGCCAACGGGGCCGGGGGGCGTTCGCTCGAAGCATTCGCGCGGGCCCGGTCGCTCGTCGGCGTGCTCGACCTGACCACCACTGAGCTCGCCGATGAGCTGGCCGGGGGCATCCTCTCGGCCGGCCCGGACCGGCTGGACGCCGCAGGACAGGCTGGGCTGCCGCAAGTTGTATCGCTTGGCGCCCTGGACATGATCACCTTCGGGCCGCTCGAGACGCTGCCAGAGGAGATGCGCGGCCGCAACATCTGCATGCACAACCCTGGCGTGACGGTTGTCCGGACGACCCCGGGCGAATGCCGCGACTTGGGCCGCCTGATCGGACGCAAGCTATCCCGTGCCCGCGGCCGGGTCGCGGTGTTCGTACCTCTGCGGGGGACCTCGCAGATCTCGGTGCTAGGCGGCCCGTTCTACGACCCCGAAGCCGACCGGGCACTCCTTGACGGCCTACACGACACGCTCGGCCCGTCAGTAGAGGTAACCGAGCTCGACACGGACATCAACGATGAGGCGTTCGCGCTGGCGACCGCCAACCGACTGCACGATTTTATCCAGGAGGTGACGCCATGAACCGTTCGGATGCACTCGACCGCTTGCGGGCTCAGGTTGCCGCTGGCCGCCCGATCATCGGGGCAGGTGCCGGAACGGGCCTGTCCGCCAGGTGCGCACAGGCGGGCGGCGCGGATCTAGTAACCGTCTTCAGCTCCGGTCGCTTCCGGATGGCAGGCCGCGGGTCGCTCGCCTGCCTGATGCCCTACGGCGATGCGAACGACATCGTGGTCGAGATGGCTGGCGAGGTGCTGCCGGTGGCGCAGCAGACGCCGGTACTCGCAGGCGTGTGCGGCACCGACCCATTCCGGCTGATGCCGGCCTTCCTCCGGCAGCTCAAGGAGATCGGTTTTTGCGGAGTCCAGAATCACCCCACGGTAGGCCTGATCGACGGCTCTTTCCGCCGCAGCCTCGAGGAAACCGGCATGGGCTTCGGCCTCGAGATCGAGATGATCAGGCAGGCGCATGAGCTCGATCTGCTGACCTGCCCATTCGCGTTCGATCCCGAGCAGGCCAAGCTGATGGCAGACGCGGGGGCGGACCTGGTGGTCGCGCACGTCGGCGTGACCGTAGGCGGGATGATCGGCGTCGCCACGGCGCGCGTGCTCGAGGAGAGCGTGGCATTGATCGAAGCCATTCGTGACGCTGCGATCGCCGCCAACCCCGAGGTGCTCGTGCTCTGTCATGGCGGACCGCTGGCCGAGCCACCGGACGTGGCCTACGTCTTTGAGCGGACTCCAGGCGTTGTCGGCTTCTTTGGCGGCTCTTCGACGGAGCGCCTGCCCGCTGAGCGGGCGATCACCGAGACGACGCGCCGCTTCAAGGACATTCAACTCGTGGACGCTACACCGTGAGACACGGCTGAGGCCCGCGTTGTCGCTGGTCAGGCTGGTTGGGCGATGGTCCGGGCGGTAGTTGTGGCCGGGACTGCGCCGTCTATGTAGGTGACGGTGTTCGTGCCGATGGCGGGGATGCGCGGGCCGGGGAGAATGACGCCGGTGAGGTTGAGCGGGTCGGCGGCGGAGATGGTGATCGTCTCGCCGTTGCGGGGCTGCTTGCGTACGGTGCGGAGCACGTCGATGGCGTCGGGGTGGGCGAACTGCTCACCGCTGAAGCCAGTGACGAACCGCCCGCCGCGGACGGTCCCGCGGGCTTCCATCCGGCGCAGCGCCCAGAGGATCTCGCGCCAGGGGACGGCGAGGTGCTCGCGGGCGGCCAGGTCCCGGAAGATCACGCCCCAGCGGGCTACGAGCTGCTCGGCGATCGCCTCGGCTAGCTCGTCGCGGTCAGGTGTCACGGCGGGGGCGGGGAGTAGCGACCACCGGCCGGCCGAGCCGCCGGCGGCCGCGGAGCTGCCGGAGCCGCGCAAGCCGCGTCGCAGCCCGCGCCGCCCGAAGGCGTGGTCGCGACCGCCGCGGCGCAGCAGGGATCGCACCGCGCGGAAGCCGTCGGCGGTGACCAGCCCGCGGGCCACGCCGTCCCACAGGGCTTCCTCAACCTCGTAGGCCAGTCGGCCGCTGACCGACGCGAGGTCCGGGCGGAACAGCGCGCCGTGCCGGGCCAGCGCGTCGAGGATGTCGCGGGTCCGGCCCGGGCCAGGCTCGGCGGGCTGCAGATCGCCGCGGGCCGCGGCGAGCAGCCAGGGCAAGTCGTCGCGAATGGTCAGCGTGATCGGGGTGGCCCGGGATGGGGTCAGCCCGCTGCGACGCAGGGCCGCCCCAGCCTGACCGCTGCGCGCCGGGTCGGGCTCGGGGTGACCGTTGCGCGCCAGGTCGGGGCCGGGGTGACCGTTGCGCGCCGGGTCGGGGCCGGGCTGGGCGCTGCGCGCTGGGTCAGGGTCAGGGTCAGGGTCGGAGTGGCCGGTGCGCGCTGGGACCGGATCGGCCTCGTCGTGACGGCTCGGGCTGGGGTCGCCAAGGCCGGGCTGAGCGTCGCGGACCGTGAGCCGGCCCCAGGCCACCTGACCGGACAGGCAAAGTTCGTCGAGCCAGTCCCGCCGATAGCCCTCGACCCGGCTGGCCAGGACCGCGCTCTCCCAGACGCCGGCCGCCGTCTCGTAGCCCTGCAGCTGCTCGATGACGGCCAGCACGCCGAACCGGCCCTCGCGCCTGGTCCCGTCGGCCACATGCTGCCAGCGGAGCAGGAACCGCATGAAGTCTTGGGCGCTGACCGGCTCGATCTCCCGCCGCAACCGCTGCCGCGTGTAGACGTGGATGCGGGCCAGCAGCCGCCGGGCGCAGTACTCCTCAGCCCCGCGCCCGGTGAACTCGCCGCGGATCGCGAAGCCCTCGGCTTCCAGCCCGGCCAGCCCGCGCACCACGACCGTCTCTGGCAGCCCGGTCGCCTCGCTCAGGTCGGCCGTCGTCGACGGGCCGCGGCATTCCAGGTGGCCGCGGAGCATGTCGGCGGCCGCCGCATCTTCTTCGGCTGACCCGCCCCGGATCGGGGATGGGTAATCGGGGACGATCGCAGCGTCGGGGAAGAGCACTTCCAGGGCGGGCCGGCGTTCTACCGCGGCCCACAGTTCCCTGGCCGGTGCGCGGACGTTGACCGGTAGGGCGGCGGCCAGAGCGGCGACGGCCGGAGGGGCGGCCGCGGCCGACGGGGTCTCGAGGGCCGGCGGGGCCTCGAGGGCAGGCGGGGCCTTGAGGGCCGACGGGCGGACGGTGACTGCAGGGCGTACGGTCACCGCCCGGCGGCTAGCCACCAGCTCGTCCATCAGCGGCTGCCAGTCCGGCTCGGGACAGTACGCGACCACGGTCATCAGCAGGTCGTGCAGCTCGTCGGCGTCCCGCGGCTCCGGCCGGACCTGAGCCGCTACCCGCTCGATCGCATCGGGATCGAGTCGGCCCAGCTCATGAGCCTCGACGGGCAGGCCGCGGCGCAGCGGGACGGCGCGGCTGCGGCGTTCCTCCAGCGGAGCATCGTCCAGGAAGGTGAACGGCCGCCCGTTCAGAATCTCGTGCGCGAGCACCGACGGCTCAGTGGTGTCCCGCACGACCACGTTGACCCGACCGGACTCGATCCGCCCGAGCAGCTCCCTGAGGCCGTCGATGTCCATCGCCTCACGCAGGCAGTCGTCCAGTGTCTGGCGGACGATCGGATGATCGGGGATCTCCAGCGGTCCGGGGGCCACGTTCTCCTGGCAGGCCGCCAGCGTTGGGAACACCGCCGCCATGATGTCGTCGGCTTCCATCCGCTGGATGGCCGGCGGGTTCTTCTTCCCGCCGCGCATCCGCAGCACGGCCAGCGACCTGTTCAGGTTCCACCGCCACCGGGAGGCGAACATCGGCGAGGTGAGCACCGCCTGCCGGACCACATCCTCGACGGTCCGTGACACCAGGAACTTCGGCACCCGCTCCAGCGGGAAGCTGTGCTGCGGGCCGAGCGACAGCAGGATCGCGTCGTCGCTGGCGGCGGCCTGGAGCTCGAAGTCGAACGTCACGCAGAACCGCTTGCGCAGCGCCAGCCCGAACGCGCGGTTCAGCCGGGCGCCGAACGGGGCGTGCCCGACCAGCTGCATGCCGCCGGCCTCGTCGAAGAAGCGCTCCAGCACGATGGTGTCCATGTCGGGCAGTACGCCGAGCTGCGCGAGTCCCGCCGCCAGGTAGGCCACGATCGTCTGCGCGGCGTCGCCGCCCAGACCGCACTCTTCCTCGAGCCATCCCACCGCCTCGGCCCGTCGTCCGTCAGCCACCCGCTGCGCGACGGCCTTGCGGATCGCGCAGACCTCCTCCGACAGCTCCCTCGTGCGGCCGGGCGCCTCACCGAGCCAGAACGGCACCGACGGCGGCGCGCCGCGGGCGTCCTCGACCCGGACGATGCCAGGCTCCACCCGCCGGATCCGCCAGGACGTGGTGCCGAGCAGGAACACATCCCCTGCCATCGACTCGATCGCCCAGTCCTCGTTCACGGTCCCGACCAGGGTCCCGTCCGGCTCGGCCAGCACCCGGAAGTCACCCAGCTCCGGGATCGCCCCGCCGGAGGTGAGCGCGGCCAGCCGGGCCCCACGGCGCCCCCGCAGCCGCCCCCCGACCTGATCCCGGTGCAGGTAAGCAGCCCGGCGCCCGCGACCCGTTGAGATGCCATCGGACACCAGCTCGGCGACCACGCCAAAGTCGGCGGCAGTCAGCTCCGCAAAGGGGGCGGCCTGCCGGAACAGCGCCAGCAGCTCGTCCTCGGCCCAGTCGGCCGCCGCGCACTCGGCGATCATCTGCTGGGCGAGGATGTCCAGCGGCCCGGCCGGGACCTGCAGCGCGTCCAGCCGCTCGGACCGCGCTCCGCGCAGCAGCGCCGCGCACTCGACCAGCTCGTCGCGGGAGGTCGGGTACAGCCGGCCGGATGGGGTCCCGCCGCGGCTGTGGTTGGACCGGCCGACGCGCTGCAGCAGCGTGGCGAAACTGCGCGGCGAGCCGATCTGGCAGACCAGCTCGACCGGTCCGATGTCAATGCCCAGCTCCAGCGACGCGGTCGCCACCAGCGCCCGCAGGTCGCCAGAGCGCAGCCGGGTTTCCACCCGCTGCCGCCGATCCCTGGACAGGCTGCCGTGATGCGCGGCAACCTGGTCCTCGCCGAGCCGCTCGCCCAGCTGATGCGCGACCCGCTCGGCCAGCCGCCGGGTGTTCACGAACACCAGCGTGGTCCGGTGCTCCTCGACGTGCGCCGCGATCATGTCCAGGATGGCGTCCATCTGCTCGGCCGATGCGACCGCGCCGAGTTCATCGTCGGGCAGCTCAAGAGCCAGGTCGAGGTCGCGGCGGTGCCCGGTATCCACGATCGCGCAGCGCGGCGAGCCGTCGGCGGCGGAGCGCTCGGGGCCCGCGCCGACCAGCAGCCGGGCGACGGTCTGGATGGGCCGCTGGGTCGCGGACAGCCCGATCCGCTGCAGCGGCCGGGCGGTCAGGTGCTCCAGCCGCTCCAGGGTGAGGGCCAGATGGGAGCCGCGCTTGTTGCCCGCCACGGCGTGGATTTCGTCGACGATCACCGTCGCGGCAGGCGCCAGCATGGCCCGGGCCCGATCCGCGGTGACCAGCAGGTACAGCGACTCCGGGGTGGTGATCAGGAAATCCGGCGGGCGCTTGAGCATTGCGGCCCGCTCGGCCGCGGCAGTATCCCCGGTCCGCACTGCGACCCGGATGTCCGGCGCGCTCATTCCCAGCTCAGCGGCCGTCTCGGCGATCTCGCGGAGCGGGCGTTCCAGGTTCTGCCAGATGTCGACGGCCAGCGCCTTCAGCGGCGAGACGTAGACCACCTGCGGCCCGGTGGCGGCCTCCGGCCCGCTGTCCGCACCGCCGTGGCCCGGGGCCGTGCCGCCGTGGCCCGGGGCCGCGCTGGCCGGACCGGGGCCTGCTGGCTCGGCGACCGCTGCCTCGTGCGCGCGGTAGAGCCGGTCGATGCACACCAGGAACGCGGCCAGCGTCTTTCCCGAACCGGTCGGTGCTGCGATCAGTGTGTGCCGGCCGGCCGCGATCTGGCCCCAGCCCTGCGCCTGCGGCTCGGTCGGCCCGTCCGGGAACCGGGCGGCGAACCAGGCCGCCACCGCCGGATGGAACGATTCGAGCATCCGTCCACATTAACCGGAGCTACCGACAGTCTGTCTTCAGCCCAGAGCCCCCGTGACGGCGGCCTGGCGCCGTCACTGTCCAGGCTCGGCGTCCCGCTGGGCGGCGATGAGCTGCCGGTACCAGCGTGCAGGCCTTAGGGATCCGCCTCACTGACGGTGAGCCTGCCGATCGTCGTCGGCTTCCTGCCGCTGCAGCAGCGCTTCCTGGTGGCCGGCATGACGGCCGGATCGATCAAGTGAGGTAACGATGCTGTCCCCGCGAGACAGCCGGAGCCGCGACTGCCGCCGCCTGGACGGGCTATGGCGCTTCCGGTTCGATCCCGGTGCCGAGGGCACGGTCGGCCGGTGGTGGCGGCAGCCGCTCCCCGGCGCCCGCGAGATGCCGGTCCCGGCCAGTTACAACGACCTGGTCACCGACCTGGCCAAGCGCGAGCACGTGGGCGCCGTGTGGTACCAGCGCGGGGTGCCCGCCAGCTGGGCAGGCAGGCGCGTCGTCCTGCGGTGCGACGCGGCGACCCACCGCGGCACCCTGTGGGCAGATGACGTGCAAGTCGCCGATCACGCCGGGGGGTACACGCCGTTCGAGGCGGACCTCACCGATCAGGTCAGGTGCGGGGCGCCGCTGCGCGTGACGGTGCGGGTGAGCAACGAGCTGACTATGGCGACCATCCCGCCCGGGCTCATTTCCCGGACGGCCGGGGGCCGCAGGAAGCAGCGTTACTTCCACGATTTCTTCAACTATGCGGGCCTGCACCGGCCGGTCTGGCTGTACTCCACGCCGCGGAGCCATCTGGCCGGCCTCCCGGTCAGCACCGCGTTCGATCCGCAGACCGGGATGGGGCGCGTGACCTACCGCGCCGAGGTCACCGGCGCCGGGGCTACCTCGGCGGTGCTCCGGGATGCGGCCGGTGATCTGATCGCCGAGAACGACGGGCCCGGCGGTGTCCTGGCGGTCCCCGAGGCCAGGTCTTGGTGCCCGCAGGACCCGTACATGTACCGGCTGCAGGTCAGGCACGGCGAGGACGAGTACTGGATGCCGGTGGGATCAGGACGGTCCGGGTGGACGGGGCCAGGCTGCTGCTCAACGGGGAGCCGCTGCGGCTGCGCGGGTTCGGGATGCATGAGGACTCGGCGCTGCACGCTGAAGTGGCTGGGAGCGAACTCGTTCCGGACGTCCTATTACCCGTACGCCGAGGAGGTCCTGGACTACGCCGACCGCCAGGGCGTGCTCGTCATCGACGAGACCCCGGCGGTCGGCCTGCATCCGAGTCTGGGGGACATGGGCGACGCCGGGGCGCGCACCTTCGGGCCGGGCACGATCGGCGAGCAGGCCGCGGCCGCGCATCTGGCGGCCCTGCGGGAGCTGATATCCAGGGATCGTCATCACCCGAGCGTCATCGCCTGGTCGATCGCGAACGAGCCCGACAGCGTCGAGCCGGCCGCACGCGACTATTTCGCGCCGCTGGCCGCTGAGCCACGAAAGCTCGATCCGAGCCGCCCGGTCTGCTTCGCGAACGTCGCGACGGCGCCGCCCGAGGTGGACGAGGTGACCGACCTGTTCGGCCTGATCTGCGTGAACCGTTATTCCGGCTGGTACGCGGGTCCCGGGGACCTGGCGGCCGCCGAGCGGGACCTTGAGCGTGAGCTGCGGGCCTGGGCCGCCCGCGGCAAGCCGATCCTGGTGACCGAGTTCGGCGCCGACGCGCTGCCCGGCCTGCACGCCCTGCCGCCGACCATGTGTTCCGAGGAATACCAGGAAGCGCTGATCACGATGTCGCTGCGGGTCTTCGGGCAGATTCCCGAGGTTATCTGTGAGCATGTCTAGAACTTCGCCGACTTCGCCACCGCTCAGGCGGTGCACCGGCCGGGCGGCAATCATAAGGGCGTCTTCACCCGGGATCGGCAGCCCAAGGCAGCCGCCCGGTTGCTGCGCCAGCTCTGGGGCTGCTAGCCATTCGTGCGCCGCGGCTGCTGCGTTCGTCCGTCCCGCCGTTCGCCACCACGACGGCTCATCGCAGGCCAGCGGCACAACTGGCGGCTAATCTGCCTATCTATGCCGCAGTACCTGCATCAAGGGATACAAGTGCACATACTGTCCCGTCACCTATCATGCTCAAGCCATGTACAATGCCGCTAAATCAGGTTGCAGACTGGTCTACATCCCGCGCTGGCCAAGGTGAGGAAAGATGCATGTGCGGCACCGCCGCAGCGCCGCCGAGAAACCGAGCTACGCGTCCAGCCGACTGCGTGCCATCTTTGCGCAAATTATCTGGATAAGCGTCAATATTGCCATCTGCGTGCTCGGCGCTTCGGAGCGCGGTGCCCGTCCGGCTACCATAAATGACCTGTACAGCAGAGGTATAGAACTCATTACTGGCGACCGGTTCACTCCAGGGCCAGTCATTGAATTGATAATTCTAGGAACCATCTTAGCGTGTACCAGGTGGATATATCTGGAGATTCGCGCATATTCTGGCCGGAGCGCCGTCGAGGTCCGGCAGATAGAGAACTCCACCGGTCTCCCGCTGAACATAAGGGAGTTCGATACCGCGTTCCGCGAATATCTTACATTGCCTCGTATATACGAGGTCACCGCGATACCCGGCGATCCTGATCCGGACCATCTGATAGAGATTCTCAAAGCGCCGACTTACGCTGGCTGGCGCGGGCTACTAGCGGCCGCCTATGCCTACGCCTTTCCAAGGCGCGCCTTCGTAGTGACGGCAACCCTGCGGATGAGAGATCATCAGCCGCGCTACGGCGTATCCGTTCAGGTTCGCCGACTGCCAGGTAGCGCTACGGAACTCGAAAGCCAGTGGTCGGCGAGCTTCGAGCGGGCGCTCCAGAGGGCAGCTTATGCGGTCGCGGCCAATATTCTTCCGCAAACACGACGGTGCCGGGACATGCCGTGGCCGACGTGGCTGGGGCGGCCCCTCCCGGTGTCACTGTTCCGCGACTATCAGCGCGCTAAGCAGATGGTTCGAGAGCGTCGATACGACGAAGCCATGTACCTGTATCACAGTGCCCTGCTCCAAGATGCTAACAACATTGCGATAAGATACGACATCGGGCAGCTGTATGAGCGTCTTGGCCTGTATCCGGACGCGCTTTTCACCTACCTCACCTTGGTGAACCAGATCTTTCCGGTAAAAGTTCCCCTCGCCGGTCAGGATGCGGTGAGATCAGCCCAGCCGGACCACTGGCCTGATCGGCGCCGAGATCCTTTTATCATCCGCTACAGATACATCGTTGCTTTGAGCATAGGGCCTATACTCTCACAAGAACTGCTGACTCCTGATTGGCCTCGTCTGCAACGATGGCTTGCTGTGCCCCCTCCGGATGAGCGACTCGACGAAAGGCCGTGGCGGGCGACAGAACTGCGTGACATCCGACGACTGCTCCATAGTGAGCTTGGATCGTTGTACCCGTCTCTGGAGAACGTGGCTCCGCAGAACCTTAAGTGGGCATTCAAACAGGATACCGAAAGTCCGGCCCGTCCTGCGCTCAACGCTCCAGGGAAGGCGGGGGATGCCCTTCAGTTCTATCTTCTGAAGTGCGCCCAGAAAGAAGTTGCGACTCTTGAAGAGGCATTCAAGTCCGCCAGCAGCAACTGGCTGCGACGTTGGCGCAGGCAACATTCGGGATCATCGCTGACTCTAACCTCGATAAAGCAGACGGCATTGACCATTGACTATCGCCTCAGCCGCCTCGGTACGCTTGGGGGTGAACGCCGCATCGCAGGTGACGAATCGACCACGGGCGCTGATGACGGTACGCACGAAGGCGACGGGGTGAGGAAATGGTCTATAGAATTTGACAGACTGGAATCAGACTTGAGCGCAACTGGGTACTCTGGCGGTAGCTCAAGCAGCTGGCTTGAGCACTATAATGCCGCCTGCCTCTATGCTTTGCCGCTCATAGAAGATAAGGCCGAGGACCCTGACAAGGTGACGTATGCGAATGCGGCCGTCGAAGCCCTGCAACGTGCCCTTAGGAGCGGAGAAGACGTAGATTTTGTGCGAGCTAAGAGGTACTGGCTGCAAGCGGGTGACCCAGATCTGACTGGCCTACGTCATTATGAAAGCTTCCGTGCTTTTGAGGCGCGCGTCTACGGGCTGCCTTTCCCGGCGTTTGTGAATCTTTCTAAATACGAGCTATATTCATATTTGCGCGGCGGGCTTAGGCGTGCGGCGGACAGGCTACAGGGAGAGTGGCTAGAGCGCGCCTCAGCTCGGTCAGGCGGGATAGCATGCAAGGCCTTCGAAGAATGGTGGTGGCAGGAACGGCGAGCATGGCGCCTTGTGGTAAGCCTGGGTCGGTTTTATCGTCAATGGCAGACTCGGTATGTGTCGCTGAACGTTATGCGTAGTTGGATCGACTCATTTGGTATTGAGACTGAGCCTTTTCAGTATCCGAATCTGACTCGCGCTGCTTATGCGTGGGATTCCGGCGACGGGCATGCTGCTCAGGACCCGCTCGCCGCTACTGAGGAGATGCTTAGCTTCCTGAGTATGGAGCGTAAGAGCGGTGTGGGCCCGGGCGGCACAATGGTCGCGCTCGATCAAAATAATGCGGCTTGGGCGGCACATGCTGAGCGATGTAGCCGCGCGGGCCTGACTGAAGTCCCGTTCAACGAAGATGTTGAGGCGGTCTGCCGGGGGCATGCAGCAATATGGGCCGCGCTGGGTCAATGGTCAGAAGATCCCTATGATAAACGGGCCGACGCGTTTGCGGCCGCTGTGAGCCGTCTTGGCGAGCCGTCTTGAGTGAGCCGAGAGGACTTGCGCGAAGGTGATGAGGCAGGTTGTCACGCTAGCCGGATGGGCGAGGGCGACGGAGACTGTCATGATCCCGGTCGGGCCATGGCTGCGGCGCCGCCGAAAGGGCGCGGCTGTGCACCGCGGCGAGGGGATCTGGCCGGCGAGCTAAAAATCGAAGTGCCGGTTTGCGTGATCAATGAATGAGCGTGTGTTATGTTCGCTGCGACCACCGGAATACCCACATATCCGATGGGATAGAGCTCTGGTTGCTGCTGATACCGGGCAAAGTACGTACCCAGCGGAGGCCGCAGGCCGACGTTCAGGCGAATCGGCGGGCCGCCGCTATGCGGATAGGTTATACATACTGCATAGATCATCTGCCGAGCGGCGCATCTCTGCTAAACGTGATTTACCCGAAGCGGCTTGACGCGCCAAATCGCGTCGAAGTTAAACTATGCGCGGAGCTACCTTCCAGAAGAGAATTCGGGAACGGCCCCTGATATCAAAAGGGCCGGTCTCCCTGTCTCGGCTCATTACTCCGCACATAAGGGGCCACTAAAATTATGCGCTCATTTATCGCTAGAACCGGCTCGCGCCGCCGGGCCGCGGTCCTGGCGTCGGCCAGCGTGGCTGCTGCCGCCGCGGCTTCGACCGGCGTCCTGGCGCTCGTGGGAACCGCCAGCGCGGCCGCCCCCCCGGCGGCCGGCGCGAGCCGCTCGTGCGGCAGGGCGACCCTGAAGGGTACCTATATCTTCTACAACGATTCCTGGTCGGTCGTGAGAGGCAAGAAGAAGCCGTCCGCCATCGCCGGCGCAGATTATTTTAGCGGCGCGGGCACCGGTCACAGCGTGACTACGTTCGACCTCAACGGCAAGGTCGTTGACGACAATTCCCCCAGCACCTTCACCTATACCATCAAGGCAGACTGCATCGGGAAGGTCGTGTTCGACACAGCCGGGAGCATTGCCCGCTTTAACATGTACGTGAGCCCATCCGGACATTTCTTCAGCTTAATCGAGACCGATCCGGGCAGCGTCGGCGGCGGCCTCGAAACCCGGGTGGCCAGATAACGGACAGGCACGAGTCCGGCCGCCCCTGATATCAAAAGGCGGCCGGTCTCGCTGCCCACCTCATTATTCCTTACCTAAAGGAGCCACCTAATTATACGCTCAGTTATCTCGATAACCGGCTCGCGCGGCCGGGCCGCGGTCCTGGCGTCGGCCAGCGTGGCGGCGGCCGTCGCGGCCGCGACCGGCGTCCTGGCGCTCACGGGAACGGCCAGCGCGGCCGCCCCCCCGGCGGCCCGCGCGAGCCGCTCGTGCAGCAGGGCGACCCTGAAGGGCACTTATATCTTCTACAACGATGGCTGGCTGGTCGCCGGGGGCAAGAGCAAGCCGTTTTCCATCGCCGGCGTAGACCACTTCAGCGGCGCGGGCACCGGCCACGGCGTGAGTACCTTCGACTTCAACGGCAAGGTCGTTGACGCCAACGCCCCCAACGCCTCGACCTATACGATCAGGGCAGACTGCATCGGGAAGATCGTGTACGACACAGCCGGGAGTATGGGCCACCTTAACGTGTACGTGAGCCCTTCCGGACATTTCTTCAGCCTGGTCGAGACCGATCCGGACAGCGTCGGCGGCGGCCTCGAAACCCGGGTGGCCAGCTAACCGGACGCGCGCGAGTTCGCCTCGGCCAGCCTCGGCCGGCCGTCACTCGTCGCATGCGTCAATAGCGGTGCTGGCGCACCGCTGTTGCTGGTCAATCGCGGCGGTGGCGCGGCGCTGTCGCTGTTTCCGCTGCCATGTGCCGGCGCTGTCGCTGTTGTCCGGCGAGCCCGGCCTGACGAGCAAAAGCTGGCCCTCGATCGCCAGCGGCCGCCGGCTAGCCGAAAATCAGCCGGGCCGGTTACCCGGTAACCGGCTGACCGCGTGTTATGTTCGCTCCGGCCGGCCCGCATATCGGCAGCAGAAAACCCTGGCCGGCGCAGGTACGGGGACGAAATGCACGCAATCGCATCGTGGGCCGCGACATCGTGGGCCGCGTCGTGGTCCGCATAAGTCGTGAGCTTAACGACATGACATTAATCCGTCGGCCATGGAAGCAGGCAGGCAATGTTCGCTTTCGCCACGCGCCCGAAATTTTGGCGCCGGGATTTAGGTACCTCCGGCTCCAGGCGGCGGATCCTGGCCGCCGCCGCGGCCGCCTGCTCGGTCACCTGCATATCGGCCGCCCTGGCCAGCCCGGCAGTGGCCGGCCCGGCGGTGAACAGCCCGGCCGGGAACAGCCCGGCCGCCGCGAGCTGGGCGGTGCTCAGGCCGGCCGCCGCCAGCCGGGCGGTGCTCAGGCCGGCCGCCGCGAGCCGGGCCCGTCCGGCAGCAGTCCAGGCAGCCGGAACGTCCCGGCCGCGCCCGGCATTCTCGCATTTGATCGTGGTAACTAATCTCGCCAGTGCCGGACGTGGCTCGCTGCGGGCGGCGATCGCGGCCGCCGACGCGACGCCGCCAGGAACATCCACGCTCATTGACTTCAACGTGGCCGGGACCATCACGCTGGCCAGCCGGCTGCCTGCCATCAGACGGCAACTGACCCTGAACGGAGCGTCGGCGCCCAGGTACCGGCCGGGCGGGCCGCCGCTGGTGGAGATTGACTGCCATTCCCGTGGCGGTCTGCGTTTCGCGGCCGGGTCGGCGGGATCACAGCTCCTCGGCCTCGCCGTCGACGACTCCAGCGGCAACGGGGTCACGTTGCGGGCCGGGTCTATCACGCTGAACGGCAACTACATCGGCCTGAACCTGCGCGGCGCGGCGGCGGGCAACCATGGCGACGGCGTCTACGTCTCGGCGGCCTCGGCGAAGAATTTCATCGGGCTGAACGACTCGGGCGTCTCGGGGGCCGTGGCCAACGTGATCTCCGGGAACGGCGGGAGCGGCCTGGTACTGGCCGGGTCGTCCGGCAACACCGTGGTGGCCAACCGGATCGGGACCAACCGGGCCGGCACGCGCCGCATCGGCAACGGCGGTGACGGCCTGGCGATCACCGGCCGGTCGGACGGCAACGAGATCGGCGGCACCGAGTACGTCAACAGCGCTACCGGCCAGGCCAACAACCCGACCGGAACCAAGGGCACGGTGCCCCCGGTCTTCGTCGTGCCGCCGCTGGGCAACCTGATCTCGGGCAATGCCAGGGACGGTGTACTGATCGCCTCCGGTCCGCGTAAGGACGTTCTGAACGGCAACTTCGTGGGCACGACCGCCAACGGCGACGCGGCGATCGGCAACGGCGGCGACGGCGTCTGGATCAGACGGGCCAGTAATATCTCGCTGACCGGCTGCAAGTTCGTCAACAATCCGTTCGTCTATTACAACGTGCTGAGCGGCAACGGGCAGAACGGCCTGCGGGTCACCGACTCGGACAACGTGCTGGTCCAGGGGAACATCTTCGGCATCGGAGCCAACAACACCGCGACCGTGCGGAACCGGCTTGATGGCGTCCTGGTGGATGGCTCATCGGCGAACACCCACGTCGGCGGGGTGATCCCGCTGGGGAACGTGGCGGCGGGCAACGGCCGCAACGGCATCGAGGTGGCCGGCCGGGCGCGGGGGTTCATCACCTTCAACACCTTCGGCGGCCTGCTGGCCTTCAAGGGCGCCGCGCCGAACGGCCGGGACGGGCTGCTGATCACCTCGGCCGGCGGCGACAACCTGGCCCGGACGAACGTGTTCTCCGGCAACCGGAAGAACGGGATCGAGCTCGCAGGCCACGCCCGCGGGGTGACGATCGACCCGGTCATCGCGGGCCTGACCACGAGCGGCAAGGCCGCGCTGCCCAACGGCGGCGACGGTGTCCTGATCGGCGGCGACGCGCACGGCAACGTGATCGGCGGCTCGCTGCGCTCGGTGATCCCGCAGAACACGTTCTCAGGAAACCGCGGCTACGGGCTCGCCATCACCGGCCGGGCCCATGGCAACCGGGTCTTCGGCGCCTTCATCGGAACGAAGATCATGGGCGTGAGCGCTCTGCGCAACCAGCAGGGCGGCGTCCTGATCACTGGCCGCGCGTACCGCAACTGGATCGGAACGCCAGGCCGCAGGCCCGCCAACTTGATCAGCGGCAATACCGGTGCGGGCGTCACACTGGGAGCTGGCAGCCACCTCAACCGGGTGATCGATAACTTCATCGGGCTGAACCGGTTCGGGCGGTCGCTGCCCAACACCGGCCGCGCGATCGTGAACTTCGGCTACGCGAACATCATCAGGCGCAACCGCTACCTGCCACTGTGATCCCGGGTCGGTGCCGGCGGCTCCTCGTAGTAGAACTGGCCGCCGCGCAGCGCCGAGACCAGCGCGCCGATCAGCGCCATCGCCGCGGCCGCGGTGAACACGATGACCAGCCCATGGTGGAACGGCCCGGCAATGAGGTGCGGGAAGAATTCCCGGCCGGTCAGGACCGCGACGCTGGCGTGCGGAAGCGACTGGAGCACGCCGCTGGGCTCGAGCAGCGTGCGCACCGGGTTGTACCCGAGCAGGGCCGAGAACAGCGCGCTCACCGGCGGCAAGTGGGCAGCCTGCGCGGCGGCGCTGAGCGGGACGCGCTGAGCGCGCAGTCCGGCGACCAGGACGGGCGGGAGCGCCGCGGCCAGCCCGGCGATCATCAGTGAGAAGAAGATGCCGATCGACAGCGACATCCCCGAGTTCTGGAACGTGGACCGCATGCCGGACGCGGCGCCGCGGTGCCTGGCGGGCACGCTGCTCATGATGGCCGAGGTGTTGGGCGAGGCGAACAGGCCGTTGCCGATCCCGTTGCCGAAGATGATCAGCGCGAACGCCCAGTACGGGAAGTCCACCGGGAGCAGGATCAGCCCGATGAACGCGGCCGCGACCACCAGCAGGCCCGAGGTGGCGAACAGCCGCTGCCCGAACTTGTCCGACAGGTACCCGGACACCGGGCCGGCGATCAGGAAGCCCGCGGTCAGCGGCAGCATGTAGATCCCGGCCCACAGCGGCGTATCCACGTAGTCGTAGCCGTGCAGCGGCAGCCAGATCCCGGCCAGCCAGATGACGAGCATGAACTGCAGGCCGCCCCGGGCGATCGAACCGAGCAGGGCGGCTGTGGTCCCGGCCGCGAAGGCGCGGATCTTGAACAGGCTCATCTGGAACATGGGCTCGGCGACCCTGGTTTCGATGACGCCGAACGCGATCAGCAGGGCGACCCCGCCCACTATCCCGGTGAGCACCCACGGATTGGTCCAGCCGGTCGGGTGGCCGCCGTAAGGCTGGATGCCGTAGGTGATGGCGACCAGCAGCGCCCCGGCACCGAGCGCGAACGTGACGTTGCCCGGCCAGTCGATCCTGGCCCGCCGGGTCGTAGCGAGCTCGCGCAGGCTGCGGTACGCCCACACGGTACCGGCCAGGCCGATCGGCACGCTGACCCAGAACACCGCCCGCCAGTCCCACAGCGCGAGCAGCCCGCCGAGCAGCAGCCCGATGAACATCCCGGAGATCCCGGCGATCTGGTTGATCCCCAGCGCCATGCCGCGCTGGTGCTCAGGGAACGCGTCGGTCAGGATCGCCGCCGAATTGGCCATCAGCATCGCCCCGCCGAAGGCCTGCACGACCCGCCAGCCGATCAGCCAGAGCGCACCGCTGCTGCCCGTGAACGGGTCTACCGACAGCGTCAGTGACGCGGCGCTGAACACGACGAAGCCGAGGTTGTAGATGCGCACCCGGCCGTAGATGTCGCCGAGCCGTCCCAGGCTGACCACCAGGACCGCCTGGACCAGCAGGTATCCCAAGATCAGCCACAGCAGGTAGCTGATGTTGCCCGGCGCGAACGGGTCCAGCCCGATCCCGCGGAAGATGGCCGGCAGTGCGATGATCACGATCGATCCGTCGATCGTCGCCATCATCATGGCCAGCGTGGTGTTGGACAGGGCAACCCACTTGTAGCGGTCGCCGGCCGCCGGGCGGCTGCCGCCGTGCTGACCCGCGGTCGCGGCGCCGGGAATTGCTGCCCTGCCGCCGTGCAGCGTCATTCGTGAGCGGCTTCCATCTCGCCTGGCTGTCTGTTTGCTTGATCGCAACTAGCTATCGTGCTCTCACTGTGCCTCAGCAGGCGCACGGGTGGCAAGGACCATGGTGCTTGGGCCGCGGCCGCCCGGCCCCTACGGTGGAGTCATGCGTGGCGTGCCGTGGTGGGGGGTGATCTCGTCGGCGGCGGCTCCGGTGCTGCTGGTAGGCGGGTGGAAACTTGCTGCTGCCTTACAGCCGGGCTCTTACGACGAGATAACCAGGACCGTCAGCGCCCTCGCGTCGGAAGGCGCGGCCGACCGGTGGGTGATGACGTCCGCGTTCGTGCTGGTCGGGGCCTGCGATGTGCTGACCGCGGTGGCGTTACGGCCGGCCGCCACACCAGGGCGGCTGATCCTGATCGTCGGGGGTATCGCCGGCATGCTGGTCGCAGCCAGCCCGGATCACGGCGGCGGCGGCTCGCTGGCGCATGCGTTATGGGCCGCGGTCGGCTTCGCGGCCCTGACGGCGTGGCCGGTCGCCAGCTGCAGGCCGGGGCGCTCGGTGCCGTGGGGACTGCGCCCTGACCTGTCGGTGGCTGTCGCCTGCCTGCTGCTGGCCCTGCTCGGCTGGTTCCTGGTGGAGCTGATCTACGGGGGCGGGCAGGTTGGCCTGGCGGAACGGACCCTGGGCGTGGCGCAGGCCCTCTGGCCCGTGCTGGTGGTGCTGTCCTGCCGCCAGAGCCATGCCCGGGCCTCGGCGCTGACCGCCGCGGCCGGCAGCGCCGAGGTCAGGAAGTAAGCCGCGGGCACCGGGCGCGGGCACCGGGCGCAGGCACCGCCCCGGGGCGGCGCCTGTCCTGGCTCGGACGAATGGCGCCGCCCTGGTGACACGGCTAGGGAAGGTTCCAGCGCTCCCGGCTCGTGCTGGTGCAGGCGGCGATCGCGAGCTGCGTTCCGTTCGGCCCCGCGCCCGGATCGCTGAGGCACTTGCCTGACTGCTCCCCGGTCAGCTGACCGTGATCGCCCGGCTTCCACAGCAGGCTGGCGGTGCGGGCGCAGGCGTAGGTGGCGACCTTGGCTCCTGATGAGGTGCTGGCGCCCTTGACGCCCATGCAGCCGGCCTGGTCGGAGCTGCTCTTGTCGCCAGCGGCCAGCTCGATGCTGTCCGCGCTGGCCGGCCCCGCGTAGATGATCCAGCGCTGGGCGCTGCGCCCGGTGCACTGGCCGATCTCGATGGCGTTCCCCGCGGCGTAGCTGCCATCGCGGGCCGTCAGGCAGCGGTGGGCGGACAGGCCCGAGGTGATGGCTCCCTCGGCCGCGTCGTCCCAGGAGAAACTCGTCTGGCCGGAGGCGCCCGTAGGGTCGGTGGCCGTCACCGTCACCTTGGTGAATTCCAGGGTCCTGGGCGTGCCGGTGATCTTCCCGGCCGGGCTGATGGACAGCCCGGCCGGAAGGCCCGCGGCTGTGTAGGTGAGGGTCTGGCCGGAGCCGGAGTCGGCGGCATGAATTTGCACAGGAGTGATCTTCGTGCCCTTGATGGTGGTCCGCGGGCCCGGGCTGGTCACGGTGATGATGTTGTCGACCGCCTGGAATGCGCCCACGCCGTCGGGGGTGCCCAGGCCGGTCGGCCCGTCATAACCGGTCTCGCCGTTACAGAGGTAGGTCCCGCAGGAACCGTTGCTCCCCGACGTCGGATCATAGAGATGGCTGCGGTGCACGTAGGGATACCTGGCCGGGTAGGTGCCTGATGCGGGCGTTCCGGCGAGGGCATACACCGAGGCAATGATCGGCGCGGCAGCAGATGTCCCGCCGATGATCAACCAGCCTGCCTGATCGTAGCTGTCGTAAATCCAGACCCCGGTGTTCGGGTCCGCGTCGGCGGAGACGTCAGCGACGGTCCGGTGGCCGCAGCCGGTGTCGGTCTGCCAGGACGGCTTGGGCTCGTAGGCCGAGCACCCGGAGCCGGTGCCGTCGCCGTCGGTACCGGACGTGCCGTCTCCCCAGACGGTCTCGCTCCAGCCCCGCCTGGTGGAGCTGTCCGGAGTCAGTGTGGTGCCGCCGACCGACGTGACATAGGGCGAAGCGGCCGGGTACTCGACGCCGTATCCGCTGTCGCCGGCGCTCGCGGTGACCACGACGCCCGGCTGATCGTAGTCAGCATCACCGGAAGTCTCTCCCGGGTACTCGGCTGCTCCGTAGCTATTGGAGACGAAACCGGCTCCCAGGCTGACCGCCGCGGCCACGCCCGCGCTGAGGTTGCTGAGCTGGTTGTCGTCGGCCTCCACCAGGATGATGTGGCAGTTCGGGCAGATCGCCGAGACCATGTCCAGGTCCAGGGACTCTTCGGTCGCCCAGCCGGTCGATCCGGACGCCGGCGGCAGCGGACTGGCCGCACCGAGCTGGTTGACCTTGCGGAAGCAGCCGTTGGCCGTGGTGCAGGCCGGGAGGTGGAAGTAGGAGCGGTAGCTGGCGAGGTCGCTCTCGGCGGCCGGGTCATCGTAAGCGTCCACCAGCGCCACCGTCCGGCCGTGCCCGAAGGCGGCGGCCGCTGCGGCGAGGTTGTAGGCGTTCCGCAGGTCCGAGGGCTCGTAACCGGCCGAGGACGAGGGGCTACCTGGGACCGCCCGGGCCGCCACGCCGTGAGCGGGAAGCAGGGCCAGGCACTCCGCGCGCCCGGCCGGTGCCGTGCCGGCACAGACGTGGCGGTAACCGGGGGCTGGCCCGGCGGTGGCCGCGCTGGCCGGCGACCCCGCGGCGGCCAGCCCGGCCGCCATGAGGGCCGCGGTCGCGGCGGTCGTGAGCAGCCGCCCCATTCCCACTGACATCACCCAATCCCCACTCAGATCATGCATTCACGTAATGGACTGAATACCAAGAGTTAGGACGCCCGGTGGGGGCGGGCCGTTTACGTCCGGCCGCTCATCAGTGCCTTCTGCATCCCGGGCGCGCGGCGCCGGGGAACCGCTCGTGGCTGCCCGTACGCTTCGATCAGTGCGGGACCGCGCAGCGCGGGGAGGCTCGTCATGCGGCGACAGGCAGGTCTGGGCGGGAGAGCTGCGGTCGCGGTGCTCGCTGCGGCCTTAGCGGCCACCGCGTGCAGCGGCGGTCAGGGCGGGGCTGGTGCGGGCGGGGCCGGTCAGGGCGGACCTGGCCAGGTTCAGGGGAGCCAGCGGACGCCGGGCCCGGCGACCTTCGCCGGCCGGGACGGCGTGCAGGCCCGCTGGGTGATCGCCCAGAACAAACTGCCCGGCAGCACGGCATGGCAGATCCATGGTCCCCATGCGGGGATCGAGGGCTTCGCCAATCTGGTCTATGCACGGCCGGGGCAGCGGGTCACCCTCTATGTGTCGACGAGCGGCCGGTCGTTCCGGGCGCAGGCCTTCCGGATGGGCTACTACCAGGGCAACGGCGGCCGCCTGGTGTGGCAGTCTGGGCAACTGGCCGGGCGGCGGCAGCCCGGCTGCCCGCTGACCCGGGGCATCAACATGGTGGCCTGCGACAACTGGTCCCCGTCGCTGTCGTTCACGGTGACCCGCGACTTCGTTCAGGGTGACTACCTGATCAAGCTCACGGGTCCGCGTAACCGGCAGAGTTACGTACCGCTGACCGTATGGGACCCTGCCAGCACCGCCACGTACGTGATCAAGAATGACGTATTCACCTGGCAGGCGTGGAACCCGTTTGGCGGTTATGACTTTTACACCGGGCTGGGCAGCTGCCCGGCCGGGGTGTACCCGCTGTGCTCGCGCGCCCGGGTGGTATCGTTCGACCGGCCCTACGACGCCGAGAACGGCTCCGGCAACTTCCTCACGCTGGAGTACCCGCTGGTCCGGTGGGCTGAGCAGCACGGGCTCGATGTCGGTTACGCCACCGACCTCACGATCCAGCAGCACCCGTCCTGGCTGCTGCGGCACCGGGTGCTGCTCTCGCTGGGCCACGACGAATGCTGGTCGCTGGCCGAGCGGCAGGCCGCGGTGACCGCCCGCGACCATGGGGTCAACATCGTGTTCTTCGCGGCCAGCCCGATCCTGCGGCACGTCCGCACCCAGGCCTCGCCGCTGGGGCCAGACCGGCAGGAGATCGACTACCGGGACTCCGCGCGGGACCCGCTGAACGGCCGGGGAAACCCGCGGCAGGTCACCGGCAACGAATGGGCGTCACCGCCGGCCAGCTGGCCGGAGTACGACTTCGTCGGGGACACCTACGAAGGGTTCCTGGAGCCCGGGCTGTACGCCGGATTCCGGGTCGCCGACGCGTCCGCCTGGGTCTTCCAGGGCACCGGCCTGCATGACGGTTCGGTCATTCCCGGCGTCATCGCCTCCGACGTGGACAAGTTCGACGCCGCCCTGGGCCAGCCAGCCGACGACCAGGTGCTGGCCCGCTCGCCGCTGGCCGCCGGGCTGGGCCAGACCAGCCTGCCGCCGTTCGAATCGGACATGACCTATTACACCGATCCGCACGGTGATGCCGGGATCATCGACACCGGGACCAACAACTGGATTCCTGCTCTCGGCGCTGACCGCGACGGCTGCCGCGGCGGAGTCTGCGCGCTCACCGCCGTCCGTCAGATCACCGCCAATATCCTGCGCGTCTTCGGCCAGGGCCCGGCCGGGCTGAGCCACCCGTCGGTGGCGAACTGGCGGCAGGTCACCGGACAGTAGCAGCCGCCACTGGCCGCACCCGCACGTGCCCGGCCCGGCCCGGAACCGGTGACCGAGGCCCGGTGGCCCGCGGCCGCCTCGCCGGCGTTGGCGCTAACCGGTGACCGAGGTCCGCCGGCCCCGGGCCCAACTGCCCTGCCGCCCCGGGCCTGGGAGGCGAAGTATGAGGGTATTCAGGCGTAATAGCGGAGCTGGTGGCCCGGCCCGCGGGTGGCGTGCCAGCGTTTCCAGCGCTCCCGCGCCCGGCGGCTGAGAAGCGCGAAGGAGGCAGGCTGATGCCAAAGACGGAAGAGGTGCAGCGTTACGCCGATGCCATCATGGCCATGATCAAGGAGGACCAGGACAGCGGGCAAGTGCCCCGGGACGCCTGCTCGTGGGATGAACTCGATAACACCGTGGATGCCAACGACTACTACCGCAAGGCCGGGGTGCCGTCAGGCACCGACGAGGCTGCTGAGCTGCGTACCGCAGTGAACGATGAAGTCGGCCGCCGGCTGAGCGCATCCGAAGGCGGCCCGTGGCGGGTGACCTGGATTCCGTCTCGGGTGGCCGCGCTGAACATCGGCCGGAAGGTCGGGTACGCCACCAGGGAAGAGGCCGAAGCGGTCGGCAAGCAGTACCTGGCCGAGCACGGCGGCAAGTACCACGTGCATAACCGCTGACCTGGCCGCGGCGCGATCAGCGGACGGCCTGTCCGTGAGCGCGCTCCGCCGCCGATGGCTCGCACCTGAGCGGCCCGGCGGTCCGGGCCAGGAACTCCGCGCAGCTGAGCGGCGGATCGGTGGCTGGCTGCGGCAGTTGCCGCCGCGCCGCGGCTGGCGTGGCCGTTGCTGCCGGTGCCCGGCGGCGCCTGGCCTGCCGGGCCTCCCGGGCCAGCCGCGCCGCGCCGGCCTCGTTCTGCAGGTCCCTGATCCGCTCTGCGGCCACGGCCCGCGAGATGTACGGGTGCATCAGTCCTCCTCGATGGGGGCCGCGTCATCGGCCCGCCGTCATCGAGGTTCGTCGTAAGGCCGGGGGCCCGGCATCAGGCACATGCCCTATTCTCCGAGCCGGACCTGGCCCTAAGGCGAGGTCAGGCCCGGTGGCAGGGGCCGTCAGGGCGGTGGCAGGGCCAGGCCGGTGGCAGCGGGACGCCAGCCGCACGCGCAGGCTGGCCTGTCGCGACGCCCAGCGGCGCTGCCGGCCGGGTGCTAGAGGTGCGGGCCGAGCAGGGTCAGATCGGCTGCGGACAGCCGGTCGCTGGCGGTCTTGGCCTGGTGCCAGTACGGATAGATCAGCGGGATCGCGCTGACCCCATCCAGGCGGCCCCGTTCCTCGGCGGTCAGGACCAGGCCGGCGGCCGCGAGGTTATCCGCAAGCTGCTCGGTGGTCTTCGCCCCGATCACCAGCGAGGTGACGGCGGGCTTGCCGAGCAGATAAGCCAGCGCCACCTGAGCGGCGGAGACGCCGTGCTCCGCGCCGATGCTGACCAGGACGTCGACCGTCGCATGCAGGGCATCCTGATCGCGGACCGGCGGCTCGTTCCACTCGGTCAGCTGCCGCGAGCCCGCGGGCGGTTGCCGGTCCCTGCGGTACTTGCCGGACATCAGGCCGCCGGCCAGCGGGCTCCAGACCAGTACGCCCAGGCCCTGGTCCACGGCGGCGGGAATCAGCTCATACTCGGCGTCGCGGGCCTGCAGCGAGTAGTAGATCTGCTGGCTGACGAACCGCGGCAAGCCCAGCCGCTCGGCCGTGCCGAGCGCCTTCAGAAGCTGCCAGCCGGCGTAGTTGGACGCCCCGACGTAGCGGACCTTCCCCGAGCGGACCAGCAGGTCGAGCGCCTCCAGCGTCTCCTCAAGCGGCGTGAGGCCGTCCCACTCGTGCACCTGGTACAGGTCGATGTGGTCGGTGCCCAGCCGCCGCAGGCTGGCCTCGCACCCGGTCACGATGTGCTGGCGGGACAGGCCGGCGTCGTTGGGCCCGTCGCCCATCGGCATGCGCACCTTGGTGGCGACCAGCACGTCGTCGCGGCGGCCCCGCAGGGCCTGGCCCAGGATCTCCTCGGACAGGCCGCCGGAGTACACGTCCGCGGTGTCGAACAGGTTGACTCCGGCGGCCAGGCACTGGTCCACCTGCCGGCGGGCCTCCTGCGCACCGGTGGAGCCGACGTCAGCGAAATTCCCGCGGCCCCCGAATGTCATGGTGCCCATGGTGAGCACCGAGACCCGCAGTCCGGACCGGCCCAGGGCACGATATTCCACCGTCTGACCCTATCCGTGGCCGGTCTTGCGGGGTAGCCCGTTGCCGGGCCGCCAGGGCGGGCTGCCGGTCGTCATAATGCAGCAGGACCGTTAGGACCGCTGCGAGAGGACGGGAGCTGGTATGCAGGTCGCCCGGCTGCACGGGGTCGCTGACTTGCGGCTTTCAGATGAGGCGGCGCCCGTTCCCGGGCCTGGGATGAGCGTGGTCCGGGTGACCGCGGTCGGCATCTGCGGCTCGGACCTGCACTGGTGGGCGGAGGGCGGGATCGGGGATGCGATCCTGGAGCGCCCGCTGGTGCCGGGGCACGAGGCGGCCGGGGTCATCGACGATGGCCCGCGGCACGGCCAGCGGGTGGCCATCGACCCCGCGATCGCCTGCGGCACGTGCCCGCCCTGCCGGAGCGGCTACCGGAACCTCTGCATCCGGATCCGGTTCGCCGGCCACGGCACGCAGGACGGCGCGCTGCGCGAATACCTCGCCTGGCCGGCCGATCTGCTGCACCCGCTGCCGGACACGCTGACCGACGCCGACGGCGCGATGCTCGAGCCGCTGGGGGTGGCCATCCACGCGGCCGACCTGGGTCACCTGCGGCTGGGCGGATCCGCGCTGGTGGCAGGCTGCGGGCCGATCGGGCTGCTGCTCATCCAGGTGCTGCGGGCCGCGGGCGCGGCCCGGGTGGCCGCCGTCGACCCGGTGCCGCACCGGCGGGAAGCGGCCAGCCGCCTGGGCGCCGACGTGACCGCCGCTCCGGACCAGGCCGCCGCTCCTGCTGGCCTGCACGAGCTGGCCGGGGACGGGGTGGACGTGGCGTACGAGATGGCGGGCACCGACGGCGGCGTTCAGCTCGCCATGGCGGCGGCCAGGCCCGGCGGCCGGGTGGTACTGGGCGGGATACCTGGCGATGACTGGACCAGGTTCCAGGCTTCGGTGGCCCGGCGCAAGGGGCTCACCATCGCGATGGTCCGCCGCATGAACGAGACCTACCCGCGGGCGATCGGCCTCGCCGCGGCCGGACGAGTCGACCTGCCTTCGGTGGTCAGCCACCGGTTTGCGCTGGCGGCGGCGCCGGATGCGTTCGCGGTGGCGGCCAGCCGAAGCGGCCTCAAAGTGATCGTGGAGAACCAGGCCCAGGTCATGGGCCAGTAACGGCCCGTGGGGTCAACCTGATTTACATAGCTGTGATTTACTCCACACCGCCATCCACAGACTGTGCGTAAGATCTGCCCGGCTCATGGTCGCAATACATGACATCTCCGTACTTCCGCTGGGAAACGAGCACCCTGACCCGTGACGGAGAGTGACAAGCACGGGCGATCAGCGGGCCGGATTACGTGCAGTAATGCAGTAACTACTGTGTTACTGCATCTGGGTATCCGGCCGCGCTCTGGCCCCCGGGCCAGCCCGGGCGAGCAGACGGAACGCTGCGCCGTGCCGGTAGCACACAGTTCCGACCGATGCACCGCGCGCCAGCATGCCTCCCGACAGCTACCGCTATCAGTCACGCGCTGCAATACTGCCTGGATGACGGGGATCCGCCTGGCGCTAGCCAATCTCAAGCCAGGCACCGGCAAGACCACTTCGGCGGTCTGGCTGGCGCACATTTTCGCGCAGGCAGGGAACAGCGTCCTGCTGGTGGACGCCGACCCTTCGGGCAGCGCGCTGGAGTGGTCAGATCTCGCGGCCATGTACCCGAACATGCCGCCGCAGGATGCGTTCCCGTTCCGGATCGTGGCGCTGCCCTCCCGCGAGCTGCACCGTCGGCTGCCCGAGATCGCGCAGCAGGATGACGTGGTGATTATCGACGCGCCGCAGCTGGAGGACCACGCGGCCATAGCCAGGTCGGCGCTGCGGTACGCCGACGAGGTCCTGATCCCGTGCGCGCCGAGCCCGATCGAGATCAACCGCACCACGCCGGTGCGGGACGAGATCCGGGAAGTAGAGGCGTTCCGGGACCTGGGCGCCCGGTCGGCCATCCTGCTGAACCGGTGCATCGCCCGTGCGAACTCGACCGCCGACGCCCGGGAGGCCCTGGAGGGCCTCGGCTACGACGTGCTGCGGACGGCCGTGCCGCGGCTCGAGGTCTACGCGCAGAGTTTCGGCATGCCGATTCCCGCCGTCGGCCGCGAAGTGTGGCGGCAGGTCGCCCACGATCTCATCGACCGGTGTGCCCCGCTCTGCTCGGTGCGGACGTGACCGCGCAGCGGGAGCAGCGGGAGCAGCGGAAGGCGCAGATGGCGGCCGCCGCGGCCAGGCGCACCGAAGCCGATGCGGGCCCGGCCGGGCGGACCGCGATCCGGTCCAAGCCGGTCCGGATCACCCTCGATCTGAGCCCGGAGCTCTACCGGCAGCTCACCCAGCTAGCGGACTCGGCCGCGATCACGCTCGACGTCCCGCGCGTCGCGCTGGCCGATGCGGTGCGGGCGATGATCCGGGTCACCGCCGACAGCCCCGGCGAGGTCCTTGACCGGCTGCGCCGCGATCGCGGGCACTGACTGCTCCGGGCTTCTCTGCTATCAGCAGATTCTTTTGGCTGGCTACGCCGGGACGACCCATGGTGGATCGTGACGCCGGACGAGCCGGCCGGAGCTGAAAGCAGGGGGCCATGCACACTGCCGTTGCCGACTCCACCACCACTATCGCCGGATCGCTCGATGAACAGCTGGCCGCCCGGTTGCTTTATGAGCGCATCATCGTCTTGGGCACCGAGGTTGACGACAAGGTCGCCAACCGGCTCTGCGCCCAGCTGCTGCTGCTGTCGGCCGAGGACCGGCGCAGCGACATCAGCCTGTACATCAACTCGCCCGGCGGCTCGGTCAGCGCCGGGCTGGCCATCTACGACACGATGCGGCTGATTCCCAACGACGTCCGGACGCTGGCGATGGGCCTGGCCGGGAGCATGGGCCAGTTCCTGCTGTGTGCCGGGGCCGCAGGTAAGCGGTTCAGCCTGCCGCACACCCAGGTGCTGATGCACCAGGGCTCGGCTGGGTTCGGCGGCACCGCCGCCGATGTCGAGATCTACGCTGAGCAGCTCGAGCGGGTCCGCGCCCTGATGATCACGCTGATCGCGAAGCACACCGGGCAGTCCGTCCAGACGGTCGAGAACGACAGCCTGCGGGACCGCTGGTTCAGCGCCGAGGAAGCGCGCGACTACGGGATGATCGATCACATCGTGGAGCAGCTCGACGACGTCCGGCCCGCGGCGGCCAGCCGGGCGGGGCTGTGATCATGGGCCAGTACACGATTCCGACCGTGGTCGAGCGGACTCCGCTCGGCGAGCGGGCCTATGACATCTACTCCCGGCTGCTCACCGAGCGCATCATCTTCCTCGGCACCGAGATCGACGACGGTGTCGCCAACGTGGTGATGGCGCAGCTGCTGCATCTCGAATCAGTCAGCCCCGACCTGGAGATCAACCTGTACATCAACTCTCCGGGCGGCTCCTTCAGCGCCCTGACCGCGATCTACGACACGATGCAGTTCGTCCGCCCCGACGTGGTCACCACCTGCATGGGGCAGGCATCGTCCGGGGCGGCGGTGCTGCTCGCAGCCGGAGCACCCGGCAAGCGCGCCGTCCTCCAGCATGCCAGGGTGCTGCTGCACCAGCCGTCGAGCCAAGCCCAGGGAGCCCTGCCCGACCTGGCCATCCAGGCCAAGGAGGTGGCCAGGGTCCGGGCCGAGGTGGACGAGATCCTCAGCCGGCACACCGGCCACCCGGTGGCCAAGATCAGGAGCGACACCGACCGGGACAAGACCTTCAGTCCCCGCGAGGCCGTCGCCTACGGCCTGGCGGATGAGGTCATCAGCACGCGCAAGGCGACACCGGCCGAGCTGGCCAGCGCCTGATGGTCACGCGGCCAGTGCCTGACGGTCACGCGGCCAGCAGGCACACGGCATCTGCAGGACCACGGCCCTGCGGGTCGCCGGCCTCGGGCGCGACGTCCGCCGCGGGTGGGGCAGTGATCTCGGGCGGTACCCGGTCGCCTCGCACGGCCGCCAGCCGGGCGACCTGGCCGCGGCGGCCGCGGTTGTCGACCAGGTCCCGGCCGGCCACGGCCAGCAGGTCAGACAGCTCGATCCGCAACGCGTAGCAGATCGCCGCCAGCACCTCTGAGGAGGCTTCCTTGCGCCCGCGCTCCAGCTCGGACAGGTAGGGCATCGAGACCCGCGCGGCCCGGGCCACGTCGGCCAGGGTCCGGCGCTGCGCCAGCCGGGTGCGCCGCAAGATCTCGCCGAGCGTGGCCCGCAGCAGCGGCCTGGGCCGCGGCTCGCGGTTTCCCTGGCCGATGACGACCGGACCGCTCATCCGTTCCCTCCCTGGCCGCGCCGCGGGCCCGCCGTCAGGACCCGGATGCTGCCACGGTAGCCAGCGGCCCGCGGCGCGGAGAAGTGCTTTCGCAGCGGGCGTAAGGCCGGCTGGCCCCGCTACGACGGCCACCATCGCGGCGGTCTCGGGATGCCCCGGTGATCGGTCATGCGGCACGAGCCCCTCATCGAGCATCGAGTGCCTGGTACCACCATGCTCAACGGGGTTAACATCTGGCCGCCACGTCCGCAGATCTGTTGCCTCCCGCGTCATCATGGCGAAACTTGCCCGAAAACTGCTCATGGAATACATAGAGCATCTGGCCGGTATCGAATCCCCGGGAGGCTTCATGGCTTCATTCGAGCTGGAGCGGCCAGCGGACCCGGAGCCGCTCCACCTGGTCAAGCCCGGGACGGGCGCGCGAGCCGCGAGTCATTCTGCCTGGGCAGCACCTGGCCCGGGACCTGGAGGCCAGCTGCCGCGCCTGCTGGCCGAACTGGGCTGGCTGGCTACCAAGGAAACCGCGGGAGTGCTGTGGCGGTCGGCGTTCCTCGGGCCGTCCCTGCTGGCGGCCGCGGCCCGGCGGATATACCCGTGGCCGCGGGACAGCGAACAGCCTGTCGCACCTGGTCCCGCCGGCCCGGCTGAGAACGGCGCGGGCGTCGTGGTTGATCTCGCTGCCTATCGCCAGCACGCCCGGCTCGCCCGCGGCCGCCGGCTGGCCCAGAATGCGCAGCCTCCTGGCTGACCTCCAGCAACCCGCCGCTTTTCGTTAAAGTCCACTCGGGACACAACATCTGGCGGGCAGGCCGGATGGTGCCGTTGTATCTGTTCGAGGAGGTGCTGCCATGCCCGAAGCTCCAGGATTGGTCGGCCTGTCGGCCGCGCTGAAGGGGCTGCGCGAGGAGCTGGAAACGGCCTGGACCGATAGCGCGGGGAAGCTCATCCGGTTCGGCGTGAACGAGGTGAAACTCACCGTCGAGGCGGTGGTCAGGAAAGACGCCGAGGTGAGCGGGAAGATCCGCTGGTGGGTCGTCGAGGCTGGCGGGAGCGGAAAGCTGGGGACGGAGGCCACTCAGACGCTCGAGCTGACACTTGCGCCCGGCATTTTCGATAAGCATGGCAACCCGGCTCCGCTCTACGTGTCCGGCGAGCAACTGGAACCGGGAAAGTAGTAATTCTTGGCCACCAGGCTCTGGGACGATCGCCTGGCCGAGGTCTGGGCCGCTCCGGGCAGCGCCGGGGCTGGCGTGGTCATCGGCTCTGAGACCGTCGTGACCACCCGTCATGTGGTGGCGGGCGCGGCCGGCGGCGGTCGCATCCTGGCCCGGGTGGTCAGGCGAGGCGAACCGGCAGCCGAATGGAGCCGGATGGTGGTGCTGGCGGAGGACCCGGACTGGGACGTGACGCTGCTCGGAGTCGACCGGGCCGACGAGGTCACGGGCTCCGGCCTGGCTGCGGCCGCGGCCAGCGGCCCGGTCGCGGGCACCCGAACGTGGGAATCGCCGTTGTCGCCGTCGCCAGTCGTCGTGCGGCTGGGCACCGCCACCGAGCGGCACTGCGAGGCGGTCGGCTATCCCGGGTCCGAGGTGCAGAACCCTGACGACGATCACGCCGCCAGGGTCCGTCAGCCGGAGCAGGTCAGCGGTACCCTCCGCCCCGCCGGGCAGAGCAAGAAGCCCGTCCATCCTGCCCGCCAGCTCCCGTTGCAATGGCTGCCGCTCGATGTTGACGGGCCCGTACCGAAAGTCCAGGAGGGCTGGGGCGGGATGTCGGGCGCCGGGGTGGTGCTTGCTGACGGCCGCCTGGCCGGGCTGGTGACGTGCGCGGAGGCCGGTCACCAGCGCCGCCGCCTCTACGTGGTGCCGCTGGCCGAGGTGCTAGCGCGGTCCCCGGAGATCGCGGCGGCACTGGCGACTGCGGTCGGCCCGATGGTCGTCGAGGAGCGGAACGCCCCGGCCTACCGTGAGTACCTGCAAGAGGAGTGCCTGGGCCCGTCCGGGCTGCCGGTCCGGGTGGGGGAGGCTGACCCGGGCGCTTTCGGGGTAACGGCCGCCGGGCTGCCGGGAGAGCCTCCGTTCCTGAACTATGTGCCGCGCGACGGTGATACCGCGCTACGGGATGCCCTCAGGAGCGCCCAGCGCGAGCACCGGATGCTGCTGGTGGCCGGGGGCTCAGCCGGGGGGAAGTCCCGGTCGGCCGCGGAGGCAGCGCGGGAGCTGCTGGCCGGCCATCGGCTGCTGTGCCCGCAGCCGATGGCCATCGCCGGCCTGCGGAAGCTGGATATCGGCCAGCTCGGCCAGGTACTCGTCTGGCTGGACGACGCAGAGCGCTTTCAGCCCGCCGCGTTCAAGGACATCGTCCGCTGGCTGCTCCGGCTGGGCGCCGTCGTGGCGGCCACGGTCCGGCTGACGGAACTCGAAGCGCTGCTGCCGGTGGGCGACCTCAGGAACCCGCTGGGTGAAGCACTGACTGACGAGCGCCTCGTGCTGCGCGTGAATTGGCCCGTGCTCTGGAATGACCAGGAACGGGCCAGCGTCGGGCAGCATGTCAGCGATGCGGCGCTGCTCGCGTGGGTGGCCGGCGGCAAGTCTCCGAGCGCCTGGGTGGTCGCCGGCCCGGTGCTCGAGACCCGACTGCGGCATGCGCAAGCTGATGACGAGCGGCCCGCCAGGTACGCGCTCGTCCGGTCGGTGCTCGACTGGTACCGGACCGGCATTGCCCAGCCCATTCCCAAAGCCACTGCGAGCACCCTCATGCCGGACGGATTGGAGCCGGCCGAGGTCGACGGAGCCCTGCGCTGGGCCTGTGAGTCCGTGCTGGGCGTCGGCCGCACCACCCGCCAGTCGCTGCTCACCCAGACGCCAGGCGGCGACGCCCTCACCGTCCACGAATATGTACTGGACGCCGACAGTCGGGTCAGCGGCCGGGCCGTTCCGGACGCGGTCTGGACCGCGGCGATGGATCACGCCAGCTCGGATGAGGCACGTTTCGCCGTCGGCTATGCGGCAGCTACCCAGGGGAAAGCCGCCATGGCGTCGAGGGCGTGGCTGCCCCTCGCGAGCGACGACCAGTCCAACGCCACGGTCAACCTGGGCGTTCTGGTCGCGAAGAGCGATCCAGACCAGGCACGCCGCCTGTTCGAGCGGTCCGCCCGGGCAGGCAATACCGATGGAATGGTGAAGCTCGGAGACCTGATCAGGGACAACGAGCCAGGAATGGCCAGGCAGCTGCTGAAGACAGCCGCCGAGGCGGGCAACACGGACGGCATGACCTACCTGGCCATGATGGTCGAAGACACCAATCCGGGGCAGGCCAGGCGCTGGTACGAGCGGGCCGCCCGGGCGGGCCACACCACCGCCATGATCCGGCTGGGGACGCTGCTGCAGAGCAGAAATCCCGGGCAGGCGCGGCGCTGGTACGAAGAAGCGGCCCATGCTGGCGACACCTCCGCCATGTGCATGCTGGGCAACCTGTGCCAAGAGCGCGATCCTGATCAGGCCCGTGCCTGGTGGCAGCGGGCGGCGGACGCGGGCGATACCGACGGCCTGATCGGCTTCGGAAACCTGGCTAAAGACGACGACCCCGCGCAGGCGCGGCGCTGGTATGAGCAGGCGGCCGAGGCAGGCAATGCCGACGCCATGTACAACCTCGGAAAACTGCTCAGCGACAGCCAGCCGGACGAGGCTCGCGGCTGGTTCCAGCGGGCGGCGGATGCGGGCGAGAGCGACGGCCTGGTCGGGCTGGGAACCCTGCTGGCCGACGAGGATCCGGGCCAGGCGCGGCGGCTGTTCGAGCAGGCGGCCGAGACCGGCAACGCGACAGCCATGTTCAACCTGGGCAATCTGCTCGCCGACCGCGACCCAGAGCAGGCGGTCGGGTGGATGCGGCGCGCAGCCAACGCGGGGAAGGTCCCGGCCATGTTCCGGCTGGGCCGCCTGATCATCGACCGGGACCCGACCGGAGCACGGCGGTGGTGGCAGCGGGCCGCGGAACTCGGTGACACCGACGCGATGGCCGGCCTCGGAATATTGCTGACCGGCGCCAACCGGGCGCAGGCACGCCGCTGGTTCCAGCGGGCGGCCGACGCCGGCAGCGCCGTCGGCATGACTGGTCTGGGAAACCTGGCTCTGGACCGCGATCCTGAGCAGGCCCGCCACTGGTGGGAGCAGGCGGCCGAGCGCGGCGACGCCGCGGCCATGTTCAATCTGGGGAACCTGGTCGAGGACAGCGATCCGCACCAGGCGCGCCGCTGGTGGGAACGAGCAGCCGCGGCGGGCTACCCGCCCGCGATGGTCAATCTGGGCGTCCTCATCGCGGACCGCGATCCTGAGCAGGCCCGCCGGTGGTGGGAAGAGGCGGCCAAGGCCGGGAATCCGCTGGCCATCCATAACCTGGCCGGTCGGCCCGGGTCTGATCAGCCAGAGGCCTGACCGGGGGCCGCCAGCCCAGGACGGCGGCTGCCCCGGCCACCGGCCGCGGGCATGAGAGCAGGGACGGCCGTTGCCGCAGAGACGAGCCGGGCGCTACGGCAGCCCTGAGTCAGATGCGGCGAGAGAACGGTCGAGGGACAGCCCGAAACATGGAGTTAACAACACGCGCTGGAGCTGAAACGTTACGGAAATGAGACTATGGGAGACCTAGAAGCTGTCCTGACCCGAAACCGAAAAGCTTCCTCAGACCCCGGAGGCCTAATGAGTTTCTCTTCGATGTGGCTCACTCCCGTCGACCAGCAGCGCGCAGAGCCTGCCGGCTGTCACATCGCTCCAGCACCTGACCCGGAACCACGAAACCTGGCACTGACTGACCTGGCTGAGCTGGCCTGGCTGGCGGCCAGGGGGACCGGCTGGGTGCTGAGCCGGTCGACGAAGCTGGTGTTTTACCCGCTGGTTGTGGCGGCCCGGGAGATGCACGACCTCGCGCACCGCGATGACCAGCCGCTCGCCATCGGCGCCGCGGGCCCGAGCCCACCGGGCGAGGACGGAACGGGGGTCGTCGTGGATCTGGCCGCCTACCGCCTGCACAGCCAGCAGGTCCGCGCTTCTCAGCTGGCCCACGCTCCCCCGCTGGCCCACGCTCCTCAGCTGGCTCAGCGTGCGCAGCCCGCTGGCCAATCTCGTCAACCGAGAGGCGTCGGGCGGTTAGGCTCGGCGCCGGAGTCCCGGACGCGGGGACCTGGCCGGTAGCCCGGATTCGGCTCAGCCACTCGCCACGATGCGCTACGCCCCTGCGCCGCGGGCCGGGTGCGTGGTCCGCGCTGCTGGCGGGCTGGTCACTTCCTGAGTTCCCGTCAGCCTCGTAGCCCGTCAGCGCGGCGCCGTGCCGGACGCCATCAAGCGGGTACGAGCCTGGCGAGCCGTTTGCCTGCCTCTTCCAGGGTGGCCAGCTTCTTGCTGAAGGAGAACCGCAGCTTGGACCGGCCCAGCTCGGGCCGGGAGTAGAACGACGAGCCAGGCACCGCGGCCACCCGGGCCTCGCGGATCAGGCCGATCGCGGACGCCATGTCGTCGCCCAGGCCGAGCGGCGAGGAGTCGGTCATGACGTAGTAGGCGCCGGCCGGCGTAATCGGTCCGAGCCCGGCCTTGTCCAGGATCCCGAGCATCAGGTCCCGCCGCTCCAGATAGCCGGCGGCGAGCTGCTCGTAATAGGCGCCCGGCAGCCGCAGTGCCACGGCGCCGGCTTCCTGCAGCGGGGACGGCGCGCCCACGGTGAGGAAGTCGTGCATGCGGCGGATCGCGTCGGTCAGGTCTGGCGGGGCGATCGTCCAGCCGACCCGCCAGCCGGTCACCGAGTAGGTCTTGGACAAGGCGCTGATCGTGATGGTGCGGTCCTCCATGCCGCTGATGGTGGCCATCGGAACGTGGCGGGCGCCGTCGTACACGATGTGCTCGTAGATCTCGTCGGTGATGGCGAGGACCCCGTACCGCTCGCACAGCCGGGCGATCGCGGTCAGCTCGGCACGGCTGAACACCTTGCCGGTCGGGTTGTTCGGGTCATTGATCACGATGGCCCGGGTTTTATTACCGAACGCGGCTCCGAGCTCAGTCTCGTCGAACATCCAGTCGGGCTCGCGCAGCGTCACGTACCGGGGTCTCGCTCCCGCGATGATCGCGTCGGCGCCGTAGTTCTCGTAGAACGGCTCGAAAATGATCACTTCCTGGCCCCGGTCGACGCAGCCGGTCATCGCGGCGATCATGGCCTCGGTGGCGCCGCAGGTTACGCAGATCTGGCGTTCGGGGTCGACGTCCATCCCGTACCAATGGCGGTACTTCTCGGCGAGCGCCTCGCGGATGGCGGGCTGGCCCCAGGTGATCGGGTACTGGTTGAGGTCGGCTTCGATCGCGGCGATGGCCGCGAGCTTGACCGCATCCGGGGCGGGGAAATCGGGGAAGCCCTGGGCCAGATTGATCGCGTCGTGCTCTAGCGCCAGCCTGGTCATCTCCCTGATCACCGACTCGGTGAGCGCGGCGGCCGTGGCCGACGCGCGGGCGGGCGGACGCGAGGTCCCAGCGGCAGCGCCCGGCGGGATGGGAGACGGGATCGCGGCCGAGGCGGCTTGGGTGGCCGGGTTAGGTGCCATGCAGGGCCCTCTCGCCCGGCGGGGCGCCCGGAGCCGGCCGGGGAGCCGCGGTCGGCTCGCCGTAGGCCAGGGGACCGGGCAGGCCGTTCGCCGGATACCTAGGGAACTCGCGGTCCAGGATGTCGGCGATCCGCTCGACGAGCGCGCCGGCCAGGTAGCGGCCGATCTCCGGTGAGGCCGGGTCGGACCGCCAGGGCACGCCGGTTGGCGGGATCACGTCGGCGGGCGGCGGGAAGATGTCGTAGGTCGCCAGCCGTGCCGTCCCGCCTTCGCCCTTGAGCTCCGTGCGGACCAGGTCCGGGCGCAGTTCCTCCATCAGCGACGTCTCCGCCACGCCGGCGTGCTCGGCCTCCCAGCCGGGGAAATCATCGCCGTAGATCTGCCCGATGTCCTCGGCCAGCAACTGCTCCCACCAGTTGACCAGGATCGCCTTGCAGGTGCCGAGGCGCGGCTCGATGGCCTCGGTCAGCGCCTCGTAGACGAGGGCGGAGTTCTCGTAGTGGGCGTTGAGGTAGGCGACGCGGCGGAAGCCGGTGCGGAAGAACTCCGCCGTGACGTCCTGAACCAGGCTGATCAGCGTCCGCCCGGTCACCCCGGTCGAGCCCGCGAAGCTGCGCCCGTTACCGCCGCCGCGCGGCGATGACCGGGCCGCGTAACACATGGCGGGCGCGACCACTGCGCCCTGCCGCCGGGCCGCCCGGCGGGCCAGCTCGAAGGCCACGATGGCGTCGGTGGCCAGCGGCAGGTGCGGGCCGTGCTGCTCGATCGCGCCGATCGGGATGATCAGTACGCGCTTGGAATCCAGCGCGGCTTGCGCCTCTTCCCACGTCATGCATTCGAGCAGCAGGTCCAGGTCTTCCGCGTGCATGGCGTGCTCACCTTTCCCCGATACCTGCGTCGCCCTGGCCCTGCTGCTGCGCATCGCCGACGTGTTCATACCAGCGCACCCGGGTGCCCAGCCTGGCCCGGGCCTTCCAGCGCACTGATTTCGGGGCCAGCTCGATCCGCTCCTTGAGTTCCTCGATGCCCGCGGCGGCGTGCACGGCCACCGAGCCTGCCGATTCCCACCCGGCCAGCAGGTCTTCGGCGATCTCCAGGTTCTCCAGTGCGGTGTAGCACAGGCCCCAGTCGCGGGCCATCAGGCTGACGATGTGGTGGGACTCGATCGTGCCGTGCGAGCCGTCGCCGAGCGGATGCGAGGCGAACAGCGCCACCATGTCCTTCACGTCCTTCTCAGTGATCTCGTGGATCTGGAGTTTCGAGAGCAGCAGGTCGGCGGACTGGGCGGTCGGCGGGATGCAGTCGAGCCGCGTCTTGAACTCGATCGTGTGCGACATCCGCAGCACGTCGAGGAACACATCGACCTTGGCGGCGCTGGCGTGCCCGGTGTAGATGAGCCGGTCGATGCCGTACTCCTGGCTGTAGGCGACCGACGGGTCGGCCTGGTACCCGAGGTCGGCGAACATCCTCCCGAGTTCGCGCTGCTGCTTGCCGTAGGCGAAGAAGTCCAGATCCCCGGGCGGTTCGCGGCGCAGCGCCCCGGCGGCGCGGTGGCAGTGCTCGCAGTGCCGCAGGACGCCGGCCGACCCGGCCAGCCGGAGCACGAGCCCGCGCCGGGCCGCCTCCTGAAGGATCTGATCCGCTTCGGCGAAGATGGGGTGCTCAGCACCGGGAAGGCTCATGCCAGCCTCCCTCCGGATCTCGCTCAGCAGCATGGCTGGCTGGGACGAGCCGTTATGAGTCTATTTCGTTCATTCAATGGGAATCTCCTTGAACCGGCGGTCCACGTCCTCGCCGCGACTGCGCCGGTACCAGCGCAGCGCGTAGAACCAGCCGAACCCGATGGCGATCAGGACGCCGTTGGCGATCAGCGAGATGTGCGCGTTGGCGCCGAGCGCCTTGTCGGTGGCGGTCCGGTAGGCGATGAACCCGAGAAACGGGACGGCCAGCACGCCGCAGATGGTCATCAGCGGGACGCGGCCGACCCGGATGTTGGCGGGGGAGCGCTCCAGGGTGCCGGAGTGGGTGAACGGGAAGAAGATGCCCGCGATGGCGACGACCAGGAAGGCGATCGCGAAGCCGAGGAAGCCGGACAGGATCGCGACCAGGGTGGTGTAGGTGAAGACGGCCAGGGCGATCTCGGCCAGCACGACCAGGGTGATGATGGCGAAGACCGGGGTGTGACGGCGCTGCGAGACGTTGGAGAACGGCCGGGGCGCGACACCGTCCAGGCCCCAGGCGAGCATCGCGCGGGATGCGTAGATGACGTTGCTGCCCAGCGCGAACGGGATCACGAAGATGATCCACAGGCTCATCAGGATGGTCAGGATGCCGTTGTTGCCGAGCAGGAAGGCGAACACGTTCAGGAACGGCGGCACGGGCACTTTCGGCGACGTCGGCGCGGCCTGCAGGAACCGGTCGCCGAACGCGCCGCGGCCGAGGAACATCAACGCGATCATCAGCACGCCGGTGACGATCATGGAGCCGACAATGCCGATCAGCGGGCCGCGGCGGAAGTTCTTGACCTCGCCGCTGAACGACACCATGTTCACCGAGAACAGGATCGAGAACGCCGGCCAGACCATGAAGTCGAACGTGGCCAGGGTGCTGAAGCCAGGGTTCGCGCCGGCCCTGGCCACCGCGGCGTAGGCGCCGCGCCCGGCGACCGCGTTGAAGTCGGTCGCGAAGTGCAGTGCGCCGGCGCTGCCCAGGGCCAGGATGATGATGGTTAATAGCACGCTGCCGAGCGCGAACAGGCCCGCCCAGCGCTGCATCCGGAAGAAGCCGCGCATGCCCCGGTAGACCATGTAGCCGATGAACACGACCATCACCGAGCCGGTGATGAAGATCCCGTTGTGGCTGGCGAACCAGGTCCCGGTGCTGGTCAGCCCCGAGTTGTGCCATTGAATGCCCAGGACGGTGAACAGCGGCGCGAGGCCGTAGATCGCGAAGAACGCCCCGTTCAGGCCGAAATAGAAGGCATACCAGAACGCCTGGATGAAGCTGATCACGAACCCGACGCTGGGATGCACGACGCGGGAGAGGAAGACGTACTCGCCGCCGGAACGCGGGTAGACCGAGGCGAACAGCGCGTAGACCACGCCGAGCAGGCAGCCGCCGATCACGACCAGCAGGGTGGCCAGTTCCATCGAGGAGCCTGGATAAGAAGGCCAGGCGGTCACGATGAAGACCATGTAGGCGATCGTGATCGCCATCGCGCCGTAGTAGATGGTGTCGGTGGTGGACACCTGCCGGACCAGCCCGGAACTCGCGCGGGTGAAGACCCCGGAGACGCCGACCACCTTCGGCTGAGTCGAATCCATCAGCGTCTCCTTTCGCTGGGCCTGTGGGCGGTCTGCTTACGTTCGGTTGCCCGCGTTCGGTTGTCTGCGTTCGGTTGTCTGGGCCGGATCTGTCTGGGCCGGAATCCGTCTGGGCCGGGTCCGTCTGGCCCGGGCGTTATCCGGAGGTCAGCTTGATGTCGGTGACTCCCTTGCCGGGATCGAGGTCGATGAGCACGCCGTCCAGCACGCCCTCGCCGTATTCGCTCCCCGGGTTGGCCACGGTGGAGCGGCCGAGCCTGCGGACACCGCGGGACTCGTGGATGTGGCCGTGCAGCCCGAGCATCGGCTGGTAGCGCATGATCGCGTCGTGGACGGCGGTACTGCCGACCGGGATCATGTGCGGCCCTGCACCGGACATGACCATGCGCAGGTCGCTGTCTAACTCGGGAGCGAAGTCCAGGCCGGAGCCGTAGGGCGGGACGTGCAGGTTGAAAATCGTGCGGTCGGGGCGCTCGACGTGGTCCGCGACCGCGGTGATCTTCGCGGCCAGGTCGGGCTCGGGGATGTCGCGCGGGCAGTTCCACGGCGTCGGGTTGCCGTAGCCGATGCCCATGATCTGGAACCCGTCGCCGAGGTCGAGGACGGCGCCATCGGGGTTCTGAATGAGGCTGGAGGCTTTGAGTACCTCGTCGACCTCGTAGAAGTCGTCGTTGCCGCCGCTGACCATGACCGTGATCCCGGCCCGGCCGAGCCTGTCCTGCGCCATGTCGACCCAGCGGCGCACCCGCTCCAGCGCGAGCCTGCGGAACAGCTCGTCGATCTTCGGCTGGTCGCCTTCGTATTGCGCGTGCTCTTCGTCGGTGGTCTCGAAGGCGTACTGGCCGGTGTCGGCGATGTGGGCCTTCAGCCTGATGAGCTCCTCGCGGGTCTTGGGGCGCCACTGGCGGCCGAGGAAGTTCTGCACGGTCCAGGTGCCGCCCCGCTGCGCGATGATCGGGACGACGAACTTGCCGGTGATGTCGCCGCCGATGATCACCGTGTCGGCACCGTAGAACTTGGGCGCGGCGAGGAACTTCAGCCAGCACCGCTCCGACGCGTGCACATCGGAGACGAAGTAAATGCGCCGTCGTGCCACAGCATGGGGTCCTGATGGTCGGGTTTCTCGGGGTGCTGCGCCGTAAGGGTTGCTGCGCCGTTGCCGCTAGTCCGCTGTTCCGGTCTCTCGGTCTCCGGCCGTCCGGTCTGCGCCGTCCGGCACACTAGAGCGTTCCGTATACTGAAACAGCCTGAACCGTATAGCGTTACGCTAGCCGTGCGGGCGATCTCAGGTCAAGAGCGCGGATTGCTGCGGATGCGGAGTTTGGGGACATAGTGAACGCTGCGCCAACGAGCGGCGTCTCAGCGGGGACCGCCCCATCAGGCGCGGTCTCGGCGGGCAATGTGCTGGGGTCGCTGGACCGCGGGCTGGCCGTGCTGGAATTCATCGCGCGGCGGGGCGAGGCACGGCTGGCCGAGCTGGCCTTGGAGATGGGCACGTCGCGAACGACGATGTTCCGGGTGCTGGAGACGCTGCGGGCCCGCGGGTTCGCCGAGCACGACGCGGCCCGGCACACCTACAAGCTCGGGCCCGGCGCCCGCTCGCTGGCGGCGCAGGCGACCAGGTCGCTGATCATGCAGCTGGCCGAGCCGGTCATGGCCGAGCTGCGGAACGAGACCGGCGAGACGATCAACCTGATCGGGGTGCAGGGCGGGCGGCTGGTGTACGAGGCGGTGCTGGAGGGCGGTTATGCGCTGCGGAGCCTGCCGTCCCTGGGGCAGACCGTCGCCGCGCACTGCAGCGCGCTCGGCAAGGCGGTTCTCGCCTTGTCGCCCCCGGCCATGCGTGACGTACTGCTCGGGCCGGAGCCGTACGAGCGGTTCAACGAGCACACGATCATCACGCGGCGTGATCTTGATCTAGAGCTGGCGGCGACCCGGGAGCGCGGGTTCGCTCTCGATGACGAGGAGAACGAGACCGGGCTCAGCTGCGTGGCCGCCGCGATCTGCGGCCCGGATGGACGGCCTGCCTGGGCGGTCTCGGTATCCGGGCTCAGCGAGCGGATGCACCAGCGGGATCTGTGCGAGCTCGGGCAGCTGCTGCAGGCGCGGTGTGCCGGTATCGGCGCGGCGCTGCGCACCGGCTGATCCGCGGCCGGTGGCCCGGTCCGCTGGCGCCGGATACCTGATCACGAAATACTTGCGGCCGGCTGTGGCCGTCGACGCAGGGGTCCGGCTGGTCAGCGATTCACCGGCCGGTCCAGCGCGCTCGGGCCAAGGTGACCGCCTCGACATGAGAAGCGTGACCATCGTCAAGGAGGCAGGCAGCGACGGCGTCGAGCTGGCTGCCCGTGGTGCAGACGTCGTCATAGATGAGCACGCGGCGTCCCGACGTTCTGGACGGGTCCGGGATCCGCAGCGCGGCACGCAGTTCCCCGGCTGCTGCTCGTTTGGCCGGTGCGGTGTTGCGCGCGGACCTGGGAGTCGCCCGGGTCTTCACGATGCACCTTGGGTGGCCGGTATCGAATGGCCAGCGGCCGATGATGTCTTCGCGCGCAGCGACCTCGAGGACCAGCTCGGTGTGCGGGAACGCGGTCTGTCCCTGGACCACAAAGGTCGGGTTCGCGACGATCAGGTCGGGCGGGCGCCCCGGACTCTGCTCTAACCAGCCGAGCAGAAGCCGGGCGAAAATCAGCGACCAGCCAAACGCGCCCGCATATTTGTAGCGGTGGATCTTGTTACGCAGCGAGCCAGACAGGTAAGCGATTGCCTGTATCTGGCTGATGCGCCGCCGGGGATCGGCGCACAACCAGTTCGGGCAGGAGCCGTCGTCGCGGAGCCGCTGTGCGCATACGCCGCACGACCGCCGGGCGATGTCCTCCAGGGTCTTTCCAGCGCACGGCACGCAGATCCGGGCAGGCCCCGGTCGCCGGTAGGGGCACTGCTCGCAGCGGGGGAAACCAAGCGGGGGGCCAGCGGGTAAGTCGGTCACGGTCACGGCATTACAGGGGCATGAGCGAGAGCTGCTGTTGCTGTGCGGTCGCCTGCATGATCCGCTCCGGCGGCGCCAGGCGGGTGATCACCTCATCGACATCGCTGACTTCGATGGCGCCGCGGTTGTCGACGTAGTCGCGGGCCCATGGCTGGCCGGTGACCAGCGATTTCAGCAGGAACACCTGCTTGCCATGGTCAAGGGCGATGCGGGCCTGCATCCTGGCACCCGAAGTGTTGCTGGCCTCGATGACCACCGTCCCCTGGCTCAGCCCTGACGTCACGACATTGCGGCGCGGAAAGCCATCCTTGCGCGGCGGCAGGCTGGGCCAGAACTGTGACACCAGCGCGCCGCCAGTGGTGATTTTCCTCGCCAGGTCCCGATTTTGCTCGGGGTAGCACTGAGTGATGCCGGTGCCGAGGACGGCTATCGTCCGTCCTCCGCTGGTCAGGGCCGCGTCATGGGCGGCCGTGTCGATGCCCTTCGCGAGCCCCGAGACGACCGTTACGCCGTGCCCGGCGAGCAGGCGCGACATGCGCGCGGCTCTGCACAGGCCGTCGTCCGATGCCGTGCGGGTGCCGACCACGGCGACGGCCAGCGCGTCCGCATCGCGCAGTTCACCCAGGTAAAACAGGAACGGCGGCAGGTTCGGGATCAGGCGCAGGTTCGCCGGATACTCCTGATCCAGGACGGTAATCAGCCTGGCCCCGGCCTGCGCCGCCGCTTCCAGCTCGGCTTCCACCTTGCGGGCCAGGCTCGCCGGATCCCGAAGGCCGCGCCGCAGTGCTATGGCCGACCGCTTGGCCGCGGCGGATTTCTCGCTCGTGACGCCCCGCCACAAGTCCTCCAGGCCGCCATCGAACTGCGCCTGACGGGCGATCAGGCTCCAGTCCACGCTCGCTTGCTCCACGCGGATGGCGCACAGCTCAAGTAGCCTGCGTTGCACCTCGGTGACGTTCATCGCCGGCTTCTCCCGCGATCGAATATATGTTCGCATGGATGCCCTCCCCAACGTCCCCTGCGAGTCTGGCACAGGTCAAGTAAGCCGCGCCGGCGCGACTACCTGAATGACCGCAACGGGCGCCCGGGCACCCGGCCGGCGCGGTGCTGCGCACCGGACCGCGACCGGAGCCCGCCAGGCCGGCCGCGCTGACGGGGCATATGCTCAGGCAGCGGCGGCGGGCCGGCCCGCGGGCGCCGCGAACCCCTGACTGAGCCGCGGGCCCCACGACCGATCGGACATCCGCGTCGCATGACCGTGCCTGGCACCATCGCAGTCCCTGACCGCGCTCGCGTCGTCGTCATCGGCGGCGGCATCATCGGGACCTCGGTCGCCTATCACCTCGCGCACCTCGGGGTGACCGATGTGGTGCTGCTGGAGCGCGACCGGCTGACCTCGGGTACCACCTGGCACGCGGCCGGGCTCATGGCCACCTTCGGCTCGACCTCGCAGACCTCGACCGAGCTGCGGAAGTACACCCGGGATCTCTACGCCCGGCTGGAGGCGGAGACCGGGCTCGCGACCGGCCTGAAGCAGGTCGGCCTGATCGAGCTGGCCATCGAGCCCGGGCGGCTGGAGGAGTACCGGCGAGTGGCCGCGTTCAACCGGCTGTGCGGCGTCGAGGTGCACGAGATCACGCCGGGTGCGGTGGCAGACATGTTCCCGCTGGCGCGGGTCGATGACGTGCTGGCCGGCTTCTACATCCCGGGCGACGGCCGGGTGAACCCGGTTGACGCGACGATGTCGCTGGCCAGGGGGGCCAGGATGCAGGGCGCGACGATCATCGAAGGGGTGCCGGTCACCGGCTTCCGCCGCCGTCGCGGCGCGGTGACCGGGGTGCGCACGCCGCATGGTGACATCGAGGCCGAGTACGTCGTCAACTGCGCCGGCATGTGGGCCCGTCAGCTCGGCGAGCTGGCCGGGGTCACTATCCCGCTGCAGGCCGCTGAGCACTATTACCTGCTGACCGAGCCGATCGAGGGGGTGGACGGCAGCTGGCCGGTGCTGGAGGACCCGGCCAACTACGGCTACTACCGCGAGGAGGGCGGCGGGCTGATGCTCGGCTTGTTCGAGCCGGTCTGCGCGCCGTGGAAGGTCGAGGGCGTCCCGGCGGACTTCTCCTTCGGCGAGCTGCCCCCGGACTGGGACCGGATGGCGCCCTACCTGGAGCGCGCCATGTCCCGGGTCCCGGTGTCGGAGCAGGCCGGTATCAAGAAGTTCTTCTGCGGCCCGGAAAGCTTCACTCCGGACCTGCAGCCGATCGTCGGCGAGGCGCCGGAGCTGAAGAACTACTTCGTCGCCGCCGGGCTGAACTCGATCGGGATCCTGACCGGCGGCGGGATCGGCCGGGTGATCGCGCACTGGATCGCCGACGGCAGGCCCGACGTCGACGTAACCGGCATCAACATCGACCGGCTGCACCGCTACCAGGGCAACCCCGAGTACCGGGCGACCCGCACGGTCGAGTCGCTGGGCCTGGTGTACCAGACCCACTACCCGGGCCGGGCCGATGCGGACCGCGCGGGGCGCGAAGGTGTCGCCGATCCACGACCGGCTGGTGGCGCAGCGGGCGTACTTCCGGGACGTCAGCGGCTGGGAGGGCGCCGACTGGTATGCCCCCGAGGGCGCTGAGCCACAGGCCGGCCAGCTGTCCTGGGGGCGGCCGGACTGGTTCGGCCACTGGGAGGCCGAGCATCACGCCGCGCGCACCGGCGTGATCTTGATGGACATGGCGTTCATGGCCAAGTTCGACGTGCGGGGCCGCGACGCCGGGCAGGTTCTCGAGCGAATCTCGGCCAACCAGGTGAACGGCGAGCCCGGTCGGATCACCTACACCCAGTGGCTCAACGACGCGGGCACGCTGGAAGCCGACCTGACGGTGACCAAGCTCGACGACGACCGGTTCTGGGTGGTCGCTTCCGACACCGCGCACCGGCACGCGGAAACCTGGATGCGCCGCCATCTCGGCGACGCGCACGCCTTCGTCACGGACGTGACCTCGGGCTTCGCGCAGATCAACATTCAGGGCCCGCGATCACGGGAGCTGCTGGCCTCGGTGACCTCGGCGGACATGTCCAACGAGGCGTTCCCGTTCCGGACGGCGCGCCGAGATCGACATCGGGTTCGCCCGGGTGCTCTGCATCCGGATCACCTACCTGGGCGAGCTCGGGTACGAGCTGTACATCCCGGCCGAGCAGGCGGCGCACGTCTACGACCGGCTGACCGAGGCCGGGCGCGCGGTGGGCCTGCGGCACGCCGGGCTCAAGGCGCTGGCCAGCCTGCGGATGGAGAAGGGCTACCGCGACTACGGCCACGACATCGACAACACCGACACGCGTGCTGGAGGCGGGGCTCGGCTTCGCGGTCGCCCTGGACAAGCCGGGCGGCTTCATCGGCCGCGACGCCGTGCTGGCGCAGAAGGCACGCGGGCCGCTCACCCGGCGGCTGGTGCAGGTGCTGGTGACCGATCCCGGAGCCGCTGATGTTCCACGCCGAGGTGGTGCGCCGGAACGGCAGGCCCGCCGGTTACCTCCGCGTCCGCGTCCTACGGGTTCACGCTCGGCGGCGCCGTCGGGCTGGCGATGATCGACGCCGACGAGCCCGTCAACCAGGCCTACCTGGACTCCGGCGAGTGGACGGTCCAGATCGGGAGCGCGGTCTATCCGGCGGTCGCGTCGCTGCGCCCGATGTACGACCCGGGCAACAAGCGCATCCAGATGTGAGTCACCGCTGCTTCCCGACAGCATATCGACGGCGCCACTGGACAGTCCGGCCTGCCTGGACGGCCGGTATGGTCGGGCTGTGATCAGCTGGCCGAACGGTATCCTCGCTCGCTACCTCAGCAGGCACGCTGGTGCTGGCCGTCGCGACGTTCTGGGCGGTGCGCTCGTCCAACCGGTCCGCCCGGGTCGCCGAGCGGGCGCTGCTGGTCGGCATGCGCCCGCTGCTCGTGGTGTCCCGCGGGTCTGACCCGGACCAGAAGGTGCTGTGGCAGGATAACTACGCGGTCCATCTGGCGGGCGGGCGGGCCGTGGCCGAGGACCGGAACGGCGTGATCTACCTGGCCATGAGCCTGCGCAACGTCGGCGCGGGGATCGCGTTGCTGCACGGCTGGTACCCGCGGCCGGGGCGGGCCGCGGCGAGCGATCCGCACGCCGAGCCCGCGGACTTCCGCCGTCTCACCATCGACCTCTATATCCCGGCGTCCGGCACCGGGTACTGGGAAGGCGCGGTCCGCGACCCCGACGACCCGCTGCGTCTGGATCTGGTGAGGTCCCTGGCCGAGCGCCAGCCGTTCACAATCGACCTGCTCTACGGCGACCAGGAGGGCAGCCAGCGTACGATCAGCCGGTTCAATGTCCTGCCGGTGAGCGGCGAGAAAGCCTGGTTCTGCCAGGTAGCCCGGCACTGGAACCTTGACCGGCCCGACCCGCGCTCACGGTCCGACCCGCGGTGAACGGCGGGTCATCTCCCGATCCGGGCCCGGGGTCCGCGCAACTCATCGACGCGCACCAGCGCGACGCCCGTGATGATGAAGGCGCCGCCGAGCAGCTGGATGCCCGACGGCAGCTGGTTCAGCAGCAGCCAGGCGAACAGGACCGCGAACAGCACTTCCGCCAGGCCGGTGAAGGACGCGAGCTTGGGTCCGAGGCGTCGGGCGGCGCCGATCCCGGCGACATAGGCGATGACTGAGGCGAGTATCGACAGCCCTAGCACCGGCACGATCCAGCTGACCTGATGGCCGACGAAGTCGACATCCTTGGCCGTCGCGGTGAGGGAGAGCGCTCCGACCGCGCCGAGTACGCCGAGCGCTACCGCGGCTACGCACATGCTGGCCCAGGCCATCACGATGGGCGGCAGCGGCTCCTCGTCGGTCGCGGACGAGAGCATGAAGTAGATGGCCAGGCCCGCGGCCGCCAGGAGTCCCCACATGACCCCGATCGGATCGAGCCGGGCCGATCCGGTCAGATTCAGGACCAGCACCAGCCCGGTTATCGCGGCGATCGCGCCGGCCACGGTGAGCCGCCGGGGCCGCTGATCGTGGCGCAGCCATAGCCAGCCGACGACCAGGATCGTGCCGAGGTACTCCAGCAGCAGGGCCACGCCGACCGGCATCCGCTGGATGGCGTTGAAGTAGAACAGCTGGCATCCGGCCACCGCGACCAGGCCGAACGCGGCGACCCGTCCCGCCCGGCGGCGCAGCAGCGCCCATCGGCCGCGCAGTTGCAGCAGGGCGGGAATAGTAAGCACGAGCGCAGATACGGCGACCCGGGCCGTCACCGCCGCCGCGGGGCTCCAGCCGGCCTGAATCAGCGAAGTGGCGAACACTCCCGACGTCCCGAAGGTCGCGGCGGACAGGATGCCGAGGGCCAGGCCCGAGCCGCCCCGGGTGCCCGCTGCGCCCCGGGTGCGAGCCGGACCCCCGGTGCCTGCCGCACCCCCGGTGCCTGCCGCACCCCCGGTGCCTGCCGCACCCCCGGTGCCTGCCGCACCCCCGGTGCCTGCCGCACCCCCGGTGCCTGGCGCGTTCCGGGTCCCGACTGCGGTCACAGCGATCCTCCTGTAATGAGCAAAATGGAGCTACGCTTGTGACGCTAGCCTAGGGAGGTGAAAGGAGTCAAAGTGCTTTTTGCCCATGACACGGAGGTGGCGCTGATCTGCGCCGCGGCACTGGTCAACACCGGCCGCGGCGGCAAGGAACAGCTGTCTGACCCGGCCGCCCTCGACGACTTCGCCGTGACCTGGGGCTGGACCGGTAAACGCACCGGCGACCAGGCTGAGCTAGCGGCCGTCCGCAGGCTCCGGCCGCGGCTGGAGCGGCTATGGGACATGGCCGAGGACGACGCCGTCGCCCTGGTCAACGCCCTGCTTCAGGAGGGCCACGCGCTGCCGCAACTGGTGAAGCACGACAACTGGGACTACCACCTGCACGCGACCTCGGCGGACGCGCCGTTCGCCGACCGGATGGCCGTCGAGGCCGCGATGGCGTTCACCGACGTCATCCGGTCCGGGCAGCTGGACCGGCTGCGGGTCTGCGCAGCCGACGACTGCGACGACGTCCACGTCGACCTGTCCAAGAACCGGTCCCGGCGATTCTGCAGCACCTCGTGCGCGAACCGCACCAACGTCGCTGCCTACCGGACCCGGCGGGCCGGGCGGGTGTCCCCGTCCATCTGACGCTAAGCCGCAGGCCGGTCTTTTGCGGCGCCCGCCAGGCTACTGGCTGGGGGAGCAACTCGACGGGCAGAGCAGCCGTCCGTCACACGGGCAGGCCGTGACTCCCGTGGCGCCACAGCCGCGGTCGGCGGGTGTGGGCGCCCTGGTGACGACCGCCGGCTGGCCGGGCTGACCGGGCTGGCCGGGGCGACTGCGCACCGTGGCGACTGCTGCGGCGCTTGGTCGAGATGATCCAGCCGGCGATCAAGGCCGCCAGGAGCACCGTCGCCACGGCGATGACGACTACCGGCCAGAACACGTGGAATCCACAGTGCCGAAGTACCAGCCCCGGGTTTCCCCCAGTGGCATCCATGACTTCATGACGCTTTCCCCTCTCCCCAGAAGCGTCCAGGGCGCACCCCGTCGGGCTCCAGAACTGCGGTCTCGCCTGCGGCGTGCAGCTGGAATTAATGCGGCGGGGGGCCTGCCGATTATCTTAGGAGCTGGCGCCACGATTGCTTGTGGACCGTTTTAGCTTTTCTCTTGTGCATAAACACAAATTATGTTTGCGCAGGTAGCGGCCTCGCTCAGGGCGTATTACTGGATAATCCCGAGTCTTATCCCCACGCGGCCCACAGGTCTGCCAGTGTTTTTGCACAAGTCGTACACAGGTTATGCACGGAGCTGGCCCGGGCGGCCACCCTCGCGTGCAGTGGAACTCGGCCCGGCACAGGTCCACAAGGATCTTGCCCCGCCGCCGCCAGCGTAAAGCGCGTCATGTCGCTGACCGGTAAGGTGTGGGCGTTACTGCGGCCCGACGGGCTTTCGTGTCACGCATCTGAGGTGCGGCCGACCCGGACATGCCCCCACCCGCGCGATTCTTTCGTGCTGGCTGGGGGCCGGTCTCTTGGCGTTAATTCGGCGTTCAGCTGCGAGTCTGGCGGCGATCGCAGACAGCGGCAGCGTGGCTGAGCTGATGTTCGAGCAAACGCTTTACGAGCATGTGGCGCGGCCCGCGCCCGGAGAGCAACGCTCGTGGCGTCGCAGCATCCCGGTGCTTGCGCACGACCTGGTCGAAGCGGGCCTAGGGAACGTTGAGGTCCTGCTTGAGCACCGGCTGCCGCTGAGCAGCCGTCGCGTGGACGCGATCATCGCTGGCCGCCACCCGGTCACGGGTGCGGCTTCGTACGTGATCGTCGAGCTCAAGCAATGGAGCGGTGCCGAGCTCTTCGAGGAAGATCCCACGCTTGTCGTGGTCGACGGCTACGGGCATCATCCCAGGCTTCATCCGCTTGAGCAGGTCCGCGGGTATTGTGAGTACCTCATTGACTTCTTGCCTGCTCTTCAGGCGGATGCGGACGCGGTTTCAGGAGTGGCGTACCTGCATAACGCCACCGAGTTTGGCGTCGCGCCCCTGCGGCGGCTGGCCGAGTCAGGTCACGCACGGCTGTTCACTGGGCAGCGCCGGGCGGAGTTCATGGACTTCTTGCGGTCCCGCTTGGCCTCGGACGTGGCCGGGGCTCCCTACGCTGATCTGTTCCTAGCCTCCCGGGCCGCGCCGAGTCGCCAACTGCTATCGGTGGCAGCCGCTGAGATCCGCGATCGCGAGCAGTTCGTCCTGCTCGACCAGCAGCAACTAGCGTTCAACCTTGTCTTGCACGCCACCGAGGCTGCGCGCGCGGGCGACTCGAAGACCGTCGTGATCGTTACCGGCGGTCCTGGGAGCGGCAAGAGCGTGATCGCCTTGTCGCTGCTCGGCGAGCTGGCCCGCCGCGGCCGGACGGCGATCCATGCGACCGGTTCCCGGTCTTTCACGCAGACCCTGCGAAAGGTCGCAGGAAAGGGCTCATCACGAACGCAGAGCCTGTTCAAATACTTTAATCAGTTCATGGATGTGGACCGGAACGGCCTGGAGGTCCTCATCTTGGATGAGGCACACCGGATCAGGGAGACATCGGCGAATCGGTACACCCCAGCCCGTTTCCGCAATGACAGACCGCAGATCGACGAGCTGATCTCAGCTGCCCGGGTGCCCGTCTTTCTGCTTGATGAGCATCAGGTCGTACGCGCCAATGAGCTCGGCACGGTCGATGACATCGAGGCGCATGCTAAGCCTCGATCCACCGCGTGAATTCTGAGAGCTGTGCTGGTTGGCTTGTCGGCCGGCGGTGGTCCTTGGCGGTGTTTTCGGGCGTGGCTTTCCCGCCGCTGGCGTGTTCTGCGGCTTGTCCGGGTTCTTGCCGGGGTAGCTGCTTTCGGGTGGCCGCTGGGCCGTCGGGTGGTGCGGTGACCGGGTCCGGGCTGGTCAGGCCGCGCGGGCGGACGGCGGGCCGCAGGCTGCCTCGAACAGGTTCATCCACTCGGTCTCGTGGTGCCAGCCCTCGGGCAGGTGGAGCGTGATGTGGCCGCGGCCGTGGCGGGCGATGCGCGCGGCGACGCTCACCAGGCGGCGGCGGATGGTCGCGCCGCGGGCCGCGGCGTGGAACGGCCCGGCCAGCGCGCCGGCGGCGCGGGTCAGGTTGTGGCAGATGGCGGCGCAGGTGAGCCAGGCGGCGTTGGCGGGGAAGTGCCCGGATGGCAGGTGAGCGAGCGGGCCGCTGGTGAGGTCCGCGAATACCTGTTCCACCACGGCGTGGTCGCGGTGCTGAGCCTCGGCCTGGATCGTCTCGAACGGCGAGTCGGTGAACACGGCGTGGTAACGCCAGATGGTGAACAGCTCGTCCTGGCCTGCGGCGGCCTTGCGGTTGAGGTCGCGGACCCGGCGGACGATCAGCCGGGCGGTGATCGCCTGGCCCTTCTTCGGCGTGAACGCCGCGTACCGTGTCTCGGCGACCTCAGCGCCGGAGATCAGCCTGTCCTGGTCCTCGTCCCAGACCGCCCGCGGGTAGCTGACCGGCTTCCATGAGCTCTCGGGGATCGCGGCGATCGCGGCGCGGACCTTGCGGTGCAGCGGCACGGTGACCGAGAAGAACGCCCCGCCGGCGCGGATGGCGCCGAGCACCGCGGCGGAGTAGTACGCCGAATCGATCCGGAACAGCAACTGGCCGGTGCACCCGGCCTGGCGGGCGGCGCTGATCGCCTCGGTGGCCAGCGACGCGGCACCGCGGGCGGAGTTCGCGCTGCCGCCGCGCAGCCGGGTAGCCGCGACCACCGGGGCAGCCAGCGGCGTGGAGACCACCGCGGCCAGCGCGTTCAGGCCGCGGACCAGCAGGGCCTTGCCCTGAATCTTGGTATGCCCGAACCCGGCGCCCTGCTTAGCGTGCCCGTAGACACGTTTCTGCATCGAGTCCATATCGATGAACGCCAGCACATCCCCGCCGGGCAGCAGCGGCGTGCCCGCCGCCAGGGCCGCCAGGAACCGCCGGGCCACCGCATCCAGCTGGCGCACGTTCCCCCAGGTGAACGACCGCAGGAACGATCCCAGCGTAGACGGCGCCCGGATCCCGCCGAATAAGCACGCCATCGCGCCGTGCCGCAGCACGTCCAGGTCATCGATGCTGTCCGCCCCGGCAGCCATCCCCGCGACCAGGCAGCCGACCTTCAGGCCCGCGCCCGCGCCGCACGGGCCGCTGACGCTCACATGCCCGCGCACCAGGGCCGCCAGGCCAGCCCGCTCAGCCAGGGCCGCCACCGGGACCAAGCCGGCCCGCGACACGAGATGCGGGTCATCGAACGACGCGTGAGTCTTCCCGGGATCATGCGACAATCGCACTTGACAGGTGTCCTCTCCAGCTAGGCGACGGAAGCTTCGCAACTCCCATCGTCCCAGTTCAGAGGGCACCTTTCATGTTTACGCGCCTAGCACAGCCCTATTAACGCGGTGGATCGAGGCTAAGTCGCTTGGGCTCGATGTCGAGAAGATCTTCCTGGACGCTCACTTTCGTTGCGGTGGTAGCGAGGCGTACCTCGACTGGGTTGTCCGTCTGCTGGGGCTGGCCCCAGGCGGTCCGGTGCCGTGGGTTGGTGATCCCGCGTTCAGGGTGCACGTCGCTGAGACTCCACACGAGCTTGAGCACATGCTCCGGACGAAGCTTGATGCGGGTTACGGGGCGCGGATGGCGGCTGGATACTGCTGGCCATGGAATGATCCTCACCCGGACGGGACTTTGGTGCCTGACGTCGCCATTGGCGACTGGTCTCGGCCATGGAACCTGCGCGGTGACCGCGCCGTGGGCGGTGCTCCGCCTGCCGCGCTCTGGGCTACAGATCCGGCCGGGTTCGGCCAGGTCGGCTGCGTCTACACCGCTCAGGGATTCGAATACGACTGGAACGGAGTCATCATCGGGCCGGATCTCGTCTGGCGTGGCAACCGCTGGGTAGCGAAACGCGACGCCAACAAGGATCCGGAATTCCGCAGCCGGACCAAGGTGACCGACAGCGAGTTCGAGCGGCTCGTTCGCAACGTCTACAAAGTGCTACTGACGCGCGGCATGATCGGAACGGTCGTCTACTCACCCGACCCCGAGACAAACGCGATGCTCCGCTCCCTCGTCCGGTTACCAGGAACGGGCTGATCAGGTTTTCACACTTTGCCTGCTGACTTTTATCTTTTTTCCGCAAGGAGGGCTGCTAACCTGCCTGCCCTTGGCGTGGCCCCACTTCAGTCGGCTTGTTAGCTTCAACGTTGGGTGCATCCGCTGGCCCTGGCGCATCTACCTGGGCTCGCCGACCGCATTCCTGCATGAGCGTCACCAGGCGGCTGGCCTCGTCGAGCCAGCCGGTCAGCTCGGCCGCAGTGGGGGCAAGCTCGTAGGAATGGTAGTGGCAGGCACGGCTGAGCGCGCCGGAAAGATAGGCGGCACGGGTGGCGGTGTCGTGGTCGAGGTAGGCGGTCAGGCACAGCATCTGTGATCGCATCGTGCATCCGGGGAGCCCGGTTGCGCGCGGGTCGGCATCCCACAGAGCCGCCATCGCCAGCTCGAGTGCCTGGCGGACCAGGAACGCGGCCGCGCGCGGCCAGATCCCGGCGGTCATGGCATCAGGCCGTTCGATCAGGCGCTTGGCCGCGGCGAGCAGCTCCTGCGGTGTCATGGCAGGCTGCCGCGGATCTTTTCGGCGAGCTTCTTCGCGTCGCCGACCAGCACGCCGAGGTCACCCGCATAGGCGGCGTGCGAGCCTTTGTTCAGGGCCTGATAGGTATCGGCGAATCGCCTGCCCCAGGCGTCAAGCCGGGGCAGTACCTCGCCGCCCTTGTTGGCATCGCCAGTCAGCGCGAGGCCCGCGAGCAGGTTCAGGCGCGCGCCGGCTGCTTCCAGGTCGGCCTCGATCTCGGTGTGGCCGCGTCCAGCGCGGAGCTGCCGGCGCCAGATCGCCTCGGTAAAGGCCGCCTCCACGGCCGTCCGGCACAGGCCGGGCACGACCCTGGCGGCGACCTCGGCGGGTACGGACCGGTCGGCAGCTAGCGCTCCGGCGTCCCGCAGTGCCTGCTCCACCGGATCCAGGCAAGCCCGCACCTCCACAGCTGAGCCAGGCCGCCTGGTGACCTCCAGGATGGTAGCGGGCAACCGCAGCTGCCTGACGGCCTGCGCCAGCCGGTTGTCGTGGGTGAACACGATCACCTGCCGGTCGACAGCCGCCTTCTCCAGCACCCTGGCCAGCCCGTCGACCTTGGCCGGGTCCATCGCCTGCACCGGATCGTCGATCACCAGGAAGCGAAACGGGCTGGCGGGAAGCCTGGCCCGCGGCAGGAACACGCTCAGCGCGAGCGCGTTGACCTCACCCTGGCTCATGATGCCCAGCGCCGACCCCGGAGCGCCGTCCACGCTCACGTCGAGTTCCACGCGCCGCTGGCTGGCTGACCCGGCCAGCCGGATCGAGCCCAGGTCCACGTTGCTCTCCTGGCGCAGCATCGCCCAGATGCTCCTGGCCTGGGAGGCGAGCGGGGCCAGACGGTCGTTGCGGATGTCGTCGGTGGCTGCCTTCAGCCATTTGTCGGCGGCCTTGATCGCGGCGACCGGGGCCATGCCCTGTTGGGCCACTGCGGCGGACGCGCACCACGACGAGACCTCGGCGGCTACCTGAGCCCATCGGTCATCCCGCTCGGCGTGCTCAGCGGAGGCTGCGGCGGAGATATTCAGGACTTCGCGCGTGATGGGCTGCACGGCTTGATCGAGGTGAGCTGCCAGGGCACGTAGTCCGGCCGCGCCGGCCGCTGGCCAGGCGACGGGCGCGTTCGTCCATGACTCCCACGCCACCCGGACCGGGCCGGGATCTAGACCCGGCGGCGGTGCTTCGGCCAGCACCGGCGGCGGAGACTGCAGCAGAGCCGCAGCTTGCCGCCGGGCGTCCGCTGCTGCTCGTTCGGCGGATTCTGCCGCTTGCGCTTCCTGGCCCAGCCTTGCCACTTCTTCTTCGGTCGCTTGCCGCCACTGCTTCGTCAATGCCCCTGAGCGTCGGCAAACTGGGCAGTCACCGTCGCCGTGCGTACTGTGGTGCTCGAGCGCGGCGATGAGAAGCTTGGCCAATGCCCGCGCCCGGCCGGCTGGGGAGCCAGCGACGGCCTCCAGCCCGGCTGCGGCTTGCCTGAGCGCGGTAGCTGCAGCACGTACATCCTCCTCGGCGGGAGGCGTGAGCTGGGCGAGGCGGCGGAGCCGGTCGAGTTCGCCGCCGTCGACCGCGACTTGCACGCCGGCTGCCACCGACCTGGCCGTGGCCAGGTCCCAGGTCCGCCCGGCGAGCGCACGTCGGCAGACCGCGGCCCGCTCGTCGCTGGTCGACTCCAGACGGCCGAGCAGGTCCGGCAGCCGTTTGGTCACCTCGCTGAGTGCAGTCTCGCGGACCCGGCGGGCGGTGGCGAGCCTGGCCGCAGCGAAGGTGAGGTCCTCAAGGCCGAGGACCGAGGCCAGCAGCTCATACAGGCCTGACGGGCTGCCGAAGAAACTCTCCAGCTCGCTGTGCGAAAGGAACGGGCGATAGCCGGCCAGGGCCGCAGACCACTCCAGGCGCTCCAGGCCAGCGCGTTTCCCGCCCGCGATCTGCGCCGAAGCCGATGACTCGGTGAACCTAGCGTTAGCCGACCAGGTCCGCTGCGCCATGACGCGCCCGGCGCCCTCGACCAGTAACTCCGCGCTAATCTCAGCCTGATCCGGGTAGTGCATGCTCCGCCAGCCCTGATGCCAGACGGCCGACAGCTTCTCCCAGCGCTTCAGATCCCCGGTAAGCAGCACCTCCAGTGCTTCGGCGAAGCTGGACTTCCCGCTTCCGTTGCGGCCGACGATCAGAGTCAGCCCTGGACTCGGCGCGAGGGTAAGAGTCGCGGGCTTTCCTATACCCCGAAAGCCGCTAACCGTGAGCGATCGCAGATACGCGCCGGCTGGCGTGGGCACCGCATGCGGGTGGGCTGATTCATCCGCAGGTTGCTGCGTCGCTTGACCGCCGAGCTGGGCCAGCAAGCTCTCGTCGTCTTCCAGCGCAGCCAGCAGCAGATCGGTCGCGTTCCCCGTCAGGGGAGATTCCCCTAACCGCCGCAGAACGATATCCAGCAGCACATCATAACCCACTTATCACCGATCGTGCCGCTCCGTAAGAGCCCCTGAGGGATAGGCACGGCGTCACTCCAGCTTCGCGTTCACCCCGGACTGGCTGAGAAGGCACGAGCGTGGACACGACCCCGCGCTATTTGCCGAAGCCGCACGTAGGAAGGCTAGAGCGACCCACATTTAGCGGCACTGCTCACGCGGATAACAGATATAGAGCCGCGCGAAGAGTTGCCGGATGAAAGTCTCATCGGCACTCGCAGAGAAAGGCTCACGAGATGGACAGAAAGGCATAGCGAAGCAGTAACTCGACAAGGCCGACATTCTGAAGTTGATTGGGGTTACCCAGAGTGAAAGGGTGACCACAATGGCCGCGATGCCCGGCATCCCCGACGCGCCAAGAGACCCCGACGCGCCAAGAGACACTGTGCTCGAGCCGACCAGCCTGCGCCGTCCGCTTCGCAGGCAGAGGTCCTCCTGATGTGCCCCCCAGCCCGCAGCGACTCGCATCTCGGCGCCGCCGTGACCGTCGTCGCGGTGGCGGCTGTCGCCGCGGCGATCGCCCGCCCGGTGCTGCATGCCGCGGTGACCATTCTTGAAGTCGCGCTGATCACCGCGGCGGTAGCCGCGGGAATGGCCGCCCTGGCGGCCGTGGCGTTCATCGTTATCCGTGTGCATCGTCAACAGGGACGCGCGCTGACCGCGCTGCCGTCGTCGCGAGCACTGGCGGCCCGTCCGCCGGTGGCGGCGATACCTGCGCCGCGCCGGCTGGCTATCGAGGCGCCGCGCCAGAGCGCCACCGATGCGCTGGGCCTGGCGGAGCGGGAACCCGTCCTGGCCCGGCGCCCGTAACGGCCCTGGCTGTCCGGGTCAGAAACCGGCCCGGAGGCCAGCTGGCGGCCGGAGCGGTTCTGCGCATAGTGCCGAGAGTGAAAGGTCAATCGCATGTCGATGCTGCCCAGCAAGCCGGATCGCCGCACCGTGGGAATTGTCGCCGCGGTGGCGGTGGTCCTCGCGGCGACCTCCCGTCCGGTGCGACAGGGGGCCGAGACGGTGCTGGTCACTACCTTGATCGTGGCCGCGATAGCCGTGGGAGTAGCCGTCTTGGCGATCGCGGCGATTATCGTTGTCCGCTCGCGTCGCCGGAGGGCCCGGGCCGCGCGGCCGTCGGCGGCGGCCAAGCCGGGCCGGCCGGTGGCGGCGATACCTGCGCCGCCGCTGCCGGCCACCGGGAACCCTGGCCCGAGCCTCGTGGAGGCGCTCGGCCTCGGCGAGACCGAACCCGATCTGGCCCGCCCGTAACAGCACGGCTTCAGCGGCCCGGTTGTATCGCGGGCGAGACGACCTCGCCCGTTCACCCGGTCGTCAGGGATGGCCGGTTATGGGTCCACAACGGCCAAAGTCTGCGGCCTGCAGGGCTACTCGGCGCCGAACCTCTTGATCTCCTCGAACTCGGCCTCGGTCAGCTGACGCGGCACGTCGTCGTGGGCGACCTTGGCGCTCTGCACGTGGTGCCTGATGTCCTCGACGATCTCGGGGTTGGCCAGGGTGGTGACATCGCCGACGTCGGCAAAGTTGGAGATGGACGCGATGACCCGCCGCATGATCTTGCCTGACCTGGTCTTCGGCATGTCGGACACGATCCAGACATTCTTCGGCCGGGCGATCTTGCCGATCTCGACCTCGATCGCCTTGGTGACCTTGACCTCCATCTCCTTGCCCGGCTCGTTGCCGGGCTTGAGCGAGACGTACACTTCCACGGCGCGGCCCCTGATGTCGTCGATCACCGGCACCGCCGCCGCCTCGGCGACCTCGGGCACGGTCAGCGCGGCCGACTCGATCTCCTTGGTGCCGAGCCGGTGCCCGGCCACGTTGATCACGTCGTCCACCCGGCCCAGAATCCGGAAGTAACCATCGGCGGCCTGCACCGCGCCGTCCCCGGCGAAGTACGGCCAGTCGTGCCAGTCCTTGCTGCCTGAGTCCTTGTTGTACTTGCGGTAGTAGGTGTCCACGAACCGTTCCGGCTGGCCCCAGATGGTCTCGAAGATGCCCGGCCACGGGTTGCGGATGCAGATGTTGCCGGCCCGGCCGCTGCCGGCCGGCACCTCCTCGCCGTTCTCGTCGTAGATCACTGGGTAGATGCCGAGGATGCCGGGCCCGCAGCTGCCGGGCTTCATCGGCTGCAGGGCAGGCAGAGTGCTGCCCAGGAAGCCGCCGTTCTCGGTCTGCCACCAGGTGTCGACGATGACCGCCTCGCCCTTGCCCACCTCGGAGTGGTACCAGCGCCAGACCTCAGGCTCGATCGGCTCGCCCACCGTGGTCATGTGCTTGAAGTGGTAGGAGTACTTCTTCGGCTCCTCGGGCCCCACCTTGCGCAGCATCCGGATGGCGGTCGGCGAGGTGTGGAAGATGTTGACGCCGAGTTTCTCGGCGATCCGCCAGGGCCGTCCGGCGTCGGGGTAGTTGGGGACGCCCTCGTAAATCACCGTCGTGGTGCCCAGGGCCAGCGGCCCGTACACGATGTAGGAGTGCCCGGTGATCCAGCCGATGTCGGCCATGCACCAGTACACGTCGTCGGGGTGGATGTCCTGGTAGTACCTGGACGTCCCGGCCACGTACGAGAGGTAACCGCCGGTACTGTGCACGCAGCCCTTCGGGCGGCCGGTGGTGCCGCTGGTGTACATCAGGAACAGCGGCGCCTCAGCCGGCATCGACACCGGCTCGACAATCTTCCCCGCGTGCTCGCCGAGCAGGTCATCGACGAACACGTCCCGGCCCTCGGCCATCGGGGTCGCGGACGCGTACTGCCCAGGGTGGCGGCGCCAGACCAGCACCTTGTCGACCTCCTGGCCCTCCTGGCGCGCTGCGGCGAGCGCCTCGTCGGCCTTGACCTTGTGGTCGGTAAGCTGGCCGCCGCGATAGTAGCCGTCCATGGTGATCAGGACCCGGCTGCCGGAGTCGGCGATCCGGTGCCCGCAGGCGGTGCCGCTGAACCCGCCGAAGACCTGCGAGTGGATGATGCCGAGCCGGGCGCAGGCCAGCATGGTGACCGGCAGCTCGGGGACCATCGGCATGTGCAGCGTCACCCGGTCGCCGGCCTTCAGGCCCAGGGAATCGCGCAGTAGCGCCGCGAACTCGTTCACCTGCCGGTGCAGCTCCGAGTAGCTGATCTCGACGTGATCGTCGGACTCCAGCTCCGGTACGAAGATGATCGCGGCCTTGTCCGGGCTGGCCTTCGCGTGCCGGTCCACGCAGTTATACGAGGCATTCAGCTTGCCGCCGACGAACCACTTCCAGAATGGCGGCTCGCTGGTGTCCAGGGTCGTGTGCCAGGGCTCATCCCAGGTGAGCAGGTCCGCGTATTCCTTGAAGCAGTCGGGGAAGCGCTCCTCGCTGAACCGGTCGAAGATGGCCGGGTCCTTCGCGTTAGCCTGCTCGACAAACTTCGGGGATGGCGGGTACAACTTCTCCTCGCGCCAGTGCACCGCGATCTGCGCCTCGGAGACCTGCGCCCCGGAAATCTTCTGCTCCTGGCTTTCTGCCATTGTCTTGTCCTCTCGCCGTAAGAACTATCGGAGGCAACTATCGGAGAACGAAAGGCCAGGCCTGCCTAACCCTCCTCCAGCAGGCCGGCGCACACGCCGAACTCGTATAGCTCGGCGCAGACCGTCGCCTGGCGGGCGAACGCCGCTAAATCCCCTTGGTTCAGCGACTCCCAGCACAGGCCAACGGTCAGGGCCAGGGCGCGCACGATCACCGAGCCCAGCGCCTGGATCGGCTCCGTCTCGGCCGCATGCCGCAGGGACCACGCGTCGCGCCTGGCCGGCTCGGTGGTGGTCACCGCCTGGAGGTGCCCGAGCAGCACTGACAGTTCTCCCGCCACGTACTGCCGCGTCATTCCCATCGCCTGCCGGTGGCCGTTCCGCCGTACCCGCGGATGTGGCGCGCATCAGTCAATATCGTGACGGACACGACACTGCTGCCCAATTCAGGCAGCATCCCAGGCTCCGAGAGTGAATCAAATGTAACCCCAGTGGCACCCGCAGCCATAGTCCTGAGGCGTCCCTGTCCGCGGCTTCGATTCGGGACCTATGGCCCTCCCGGGGCGCGCGCTATTGGCGCAGGCTTCGCGAAACCGGTCGAATATGTGAGGAGCGTCACATGACTTCCACCGACAAGGGCATCGAGCCAGCGGCAGCCACTGTGGCACCAGTCGCAACCCCTGTTACAGCAACCGGCTTAACGTGGGGCAACTCCGGGCCGCTGGCCTTAGGGGGCTTCGCGACCACCACCTTCATGCTCAGCATGATCTACGCCAATCTGGTCCCGGCGGCCACCCTGCCGGTGGTCTTCGGGGTGGCGCTGATGTTCGGCGGAGTGGCCCAGTTCGTGGCCGGGGTCATCCAGTTGCGCGTGGGCAACACCTTCGGCGGCGTGCTGTTCTGCGGGTTCGGCGCGTTCTGGCTGTCCCTGTTCGCCTTCGCCCAGCTGTTCCTCAAGGCCGTGCCGCTGACCCAGATCGGGCACGCGCAGGGCCTGTTCCTGTACGGCTTCGGCATCTTCTCCGCCGTCATGCTGCTCGCGTCGTTCCGCACCAGCATCGCGGTGGTCGTGGCGCTGCTGCTGCTGACCGTCGCCCTGTTCGTGATCGGCGCCGGCAACTACACGGCGTCCACCGGGCTCGTCAAGACCGGCGGCTGGATTGCCCTGGTGCTGGCGGCGCTCGCCTTCTACCTGGCCCTCGCTGAGTTGTGCGAAGCAAGCTACGGCCGCGAGATCCTGCCGGTCGGTCACCTGGCCAAGAATTCGGCCATCTGGCCAAGAAGTAAGCTCGGCTCCCACAAATAAGCTCGGCCAGCTGGCCGAGAAGGAAGCGTCGCAGGCTGCGCGAGCATAGGAGGACGGTCATGGGCCGTTACGCGGAAGCGTTCCGCCAGAGCCTCGATGACCCTGAGGGTTTCTGGGGCAGCGCTGTCCAGGACATCGACTGGTACCGCCAGCCGACGGTCGTGTTAGACAAATCCCACCCGCCGTTTTACCGCTGGTTCGCCGACGGCGTGCTGAACACCTGCTTCAACGCCGTGGACCGGCATGTGCGCGATGGCCGCGGCGACCAGGCCGCGCTGATCTACGACAGCCCGGTGACCGGCACCTGCCGCACCTACACCTACCGTGAACTGCTGGATCAGGTGGCGCGGTTCGCCGGCCTGCTGCGCGGCCTCGGGACCGGCCCGGGCGACCGGGTGGTCATCTACATGCCGATGATCCCCGAGGCGGTCATCGCCATGCTCGCCTGCGCCCGCATCGGCGCCGTGCATTCCGTCGTGTTCGGCGGCTTCGCCGCGCCCGAACTGGCCGCGCGTATCGACGATGCGGCCCCCACCGTCGTCGTGTCGGCTTCCTGCGGCATCGAGGTCAGCCGGATCCTGGAGTACAAGCCGATCCTGGACCGGGCGATCGGGCTGTCGACCTACAAACCTCCGTGGTGCGTCATCCTGCAGCGCCCGCAGGCGCCCGCCACCATGACCGCCGGCCGTGACCTGGACTGGGAGCAGGCGATGGCTGATGCCAAGCCGGCCGACTGCATCCCGGTCGCGGCCACCGACCCGCTCTACATCCTGTATACGTCGGGCACTACCGCGAAGCCCAAGGGCGTCGTCCGCGACAACGGGGGCCACGCGGTCGCGCTGCGCTGGAGCATGGAGAACATCTACGACACCGGGCCGGGCGACGTGTACTGGGCGGCCTCCGACATCGGCTGGGTGGTGGGCCATTCCTACATCGTCTACGCCCCGCTGCTGGCCGGGTGCACCAGCGTGCTGTACGAGGGCAAGCCGGTCGGCACGCCAGACGCCGGCGCGTTCTGGCGGGTGATCGCCGAGCACCGGGTCAAGACCCTGTTTACCGCGCCCACCGCGTTCCGCGCGATCAAGAAGGAAGACCCGGCCGGCGAGCTGACCAGGAAGCACGACCTGACCGGCTTGGCGTACCTGTTCCTGGCCGGGGAGCGGCTCGACCCGGAAACCTACCGGTGGGCACGCGACCTGCTCGGGATCCCGGTGATCGACCACTGGTGGCAGACCGAGACCGGCTGGCCGATCGCGGCCGACCTGATGGGACTGGACCCGATGGCCACCAAGCCGGGCTCGCCCACCGTGCCGGTACCCGGCTACGACGTGCACGTCGTCGACCCCGCCGGCGCCGACGTGCCGCCAGGCACCACGGGTGAGCTCGTGGTGCGGCTGCCGCTGCCGCCGGGCTGCCTGCCGACCCTGTGGGGTGACGACCAGCGGTTCATCGACTCCTACCTGGTGCGCTACCCAGGTGCCTACATCACCGGGGACGGGGGATACCGCGACAGCGACGGATACCTCTACGTCATGGGCCGCACCGACGACGTCATCAACGTCGCGGGCCACCGGCTGTCCACCGGGGAGATGGAGGCGGTCCTGGCCAGTCACCCGGCAGTCGCCGAATGCGCCGTCATCGGCGTCAACGACGAGATGAAAGGCCAGGTCCCGCGCGGGTTCGTCGTGCTCAAGGCGGGTATCGACACCGACCCCGACGTGCTCAGCGCGGAACTCGTCGACCTGATCCGCGCCCAGATCGGGCCGGTCGCCGCCGTGCGCAGGGTCGACGTCGTCGCCGGGCTCCCCAAGACCCGCTCGGGCAAGATACTGCGCAAGACCATGCGCGGCATCGCCGACGGCAACAACGACGAGCCCGTGCCCTCCACTATCGACGACATCGGCACCCTCGATGCGATGCGCCCCATCCTGCGGGACGGCTGACCCAGGACGGCCCTATGCCGCCTTGGGCATACCTCGCCTTGGGCATAATTCACCAGGTCGGGCCGGCTGCAGAAAGGGATTTTGCGTAACGGGTCTGCTGGCTGGCCCGCATCACAGCGACGGGCCCGGCCTCGGCGTTCGTTACCCGGTGCCGGGCTCCCGTAGGGTGAGAGCTGGGATGGCAGGCGAGCCAGCGTGGAGCGCGGGGTGGACGGGCCAGCATGTGCGGCATGCGGCCGAGGTGCTCAGGCAGGGCGGGAATGCCGCCGCGCGAGTTTACGAGAGCATCGGATCGGACTTCTTCCTGGCGCTGGCGCCCGGCTGGCTGAACCTGGGGCTGTGGGAGGGGCCGGGTTCGGAGGATGAGGCCGAAGACGCCTGCCGGCGGCTGGTGCGGACGCTCGCGGTGGCGCTGCCGGGCGACGGGGTGATCCTTGATGTGGGCAACGGGCTCGGCACCCAGGATCCGCTCATCGCCGAGGCGGTCCGCCCGCGCCGGCTGGTGGCGGTGAACGTGACCGAGTGGCAGCTGGCGGCGGGCCGGGCCTGGCTGCGGGAGGCCGCAGCCGCGCCGGTGGCGGGCGACGCCGCCCGGCTGCCGATTGGGACCAGGACCGTCGATGGGGTGATCAGCGTCGAGGCGGCGTTCCATTTCCGCTCCCGGAAGGCCTTCTTCGACGAGTGTTACCGGGTTCTTCGTCCCGGCGGGGTGCTGAGCATGTCCGATATCTCGGTCCAGCGATGGCCGGTCACCCCCGCTGAGCTGCTGTCCGGGCTGACCCAGCTGCGGGTGTTCGGGCTGCGCCGCAGCATGGCCATGACAGCAGGTCAGATCGCGGCGGCGGCCCGCGCGGCCGGCCTGGCCGAGGTGGAAGTCACAGCCTGCGGCGATCGCGTGATTGCTCCGGCGCTGCGGCTCACCGCGAAGCGGCTGACCAGCGCGATGGCCGCGCCCACCGGGCAGCAGGCCGCCGCGCGCCTGCTGCTGTGGCAGGTTGATCTGCTCTGGCGGCGCCGGATCATCGATTACCTGCTGATCCGCGCGGTCCGCCCGTAACGGCGGCTAGAGGGGGAGCGGGCCAGTTCGGGCCGGCCGATTGGCCGCGAAGGCGTCCAGCACGCTGTCCACGAATATTTCGATCGCGGTCATGACCTCGGTGGCGTACGCCAGCATGTCGCGATCTTGAGTGAACTTGACTGCCTCCGAGGTCAGCACCGGATCGGCCAGCGGATCAGGCACCCGCGCGAGGAGGTGCCCGTCAGGCAGGATCTCCGCACCGCGCGGGCCGCTGCCGGGCACGGCCCCCGTATGCAGGGCGTAGCTGGCCAGGAACCTGGACTCTCGCAGCGCGGCCATAAGACGCCGCAGCGCTGCCGCCACGCTGTCCTGGAGCTGCCCCCCGGCCAGGGCCGGGAGCAGTCCTGCTCGCTCCGCCGAGCCCGACTTGTATCGCCGGTCGGTGCGCTCCACGGTGGCTCGCGCCCAGCTGAGCAGATTGATGAAGCTGTACGACGCGTCACGCACGGGCGGCGCGGCGCCATACGAGCCGACAATCGGCTGCTGCACCGCTGGCGGAGCAGGCTGGACCGACGCCTCGGCGGGGAGCTGCTGCAGGTCGGCCAGCGCCTTGCGCAGCAGCCCGAGCTCCCGCTCCACGCCCCCCGCCGCATAGAGAACCTCCGACAGCAGGCTGCCCGCCAGGTAGCCCGGCACGTCCGCGCCGCCGCCGCGCGCCTCGGCCAGTTGCCGCCAGGCAGCGTACTGGGCGGTGCCGCTGAGATCCTTCCAGTCCTCGTCCCCGGCGCCGAGCTGCTCTCGCCGGACCCGCCGCATCCAGATCTCGTATCGGGTCAGCACCGCGACATTGGCCGTCTGCGAGGTTTCACCATTGACCGGCTGCGGGATCTCGAAAGTCGGCCGGGCCGAAGTTCCCGGCCTGGGCTGCGCGATGTTCTGACTCCAGGCCAGCCGCCGGTTCCAGACCAGGAGCAGGACGACGACGACCCCGAGGGCAATGACCAGGGCAACCATGAACCCAAAATATGACAACGCGCGGCCCGTGCCACTGTCGTAGTGCTGGCTCGCCGCGCTGAGGCCCCGAAATAGCTACCCAGCCCAAGCCGCCGGCAGCACACGGCGGGGCCGGGGCTCTGCGTTGCGCGCTCCCGTAGCTGCTCCCGTAGCCGCCGCGGGGACCGGCCCGCCCGGCCCGCTGCAGACCGAGCCTGGCCAGCGCCGACTCGCTTCCGGACCGCTGCGGCGCGCAGTGGCAGCTGCCTGTCTGTGCGCGGCTAGCGGCTGGCATGTCCGCAGCAAGCGGGTCTTGTCAGGCTGGAATCCAGCGGGCTGCCCGGATTCCTCGACCTACGGAGGTTGCCATGAAACGTCTTCTCGCGGCGGCGGGGCTGCTAGCCGGGGCCGCCGCCGTTGCCATAATCCCCGCCGTCCAGGCCGCCGCGGCGGTCCAGCCCCATCAGGCGGGCCGGTCGGCTGCCGGGGGGACGACCATGGTCCTGACGGTGGGCGCTCAGCACAGCGGCGCGCGCCCGGATTACGAGCAGACCCTCAGCTCGACCATCAAGTGCGCCAGCTGGAAGGGCGATCTGTCCTGGGGCGGCAACGGGAGCATCCTTGACCCGGCATACATCGATCTCACCAGCTCAGTGCTGAAGGACACGTGCTCCACCGGTTACGCGCAGCTCTTCCTGCACTGGGACACAATCGACAACCCGAAAAACGTCCTGGTAAAGAAGGTCGGGCCGAACAGCTCGGCGAACGCGCCTTACAGCACGGACGATCACTTTAACACTTACAAGGACATTTACGTGTATATCTGCAGCGAGGGTGACGGCGGCTACCGTTGCGGCAACAAAAAGGGTCCTGGAGCATAAGTCCCCCCCGGTTCCAGGACACCACGGAGCCCAGGGCGGTCACGACCGCCCTGGGCTCCTGGCCGTCTCGCCTGGTGCTCCGGTCGCGTGTCTCCCCGGCGCGATTACGTGTCGTCCCCGGCCGAGACATGAACGATCGCGGCGCGGATCGCCGGGTGCAGGAGCTGGTCATCCGGGCCGGGCCGCCGGTCCCAGAAGCTGGGGGGCCATTCGAACGTGCCCCGGCGGTCGCTCACCCGGCTGAGCCAGGTCACCTGGTCCGGGATCAGGCCGGTCAGGTAGGCGAGGCGAGTCTGGGCATTGTCTGGCTCGATTGCCCGCACCCCGGAAAGGTCGAGGTTCGCCGTTACCGTCCAGAAGCCGTTCCCGGACCGGACGGCTACCGGCTGGCCTGCGACAACGACGTTCTCCATGGTGCCCAGCGCGGCGTCCGCGATGGCCCGGGCCTCGCGCTCACCGGGGGCCTCGATCGCGAATCTCAGCCAGGCAGTCCAGCCCTTATCCGCCACCGCCGGGTCCTGGCCAGCGGCTCGCGGCGGCGGCAGGACGTTCTTCCTGGCCGGCATCAGGCCCTTCCACGTCCAGTCATCCCCGGCCAGCACGTGGTAGAGGAACTCGCGGGAGACCCCGGCCGTGCCAGCCACCCGGCTGACGGCCCGCTCGGCGCGGATCCGCCCGCGGCTGGCCCGGATGATGTCCCCCAGGACGGCCCGCGCGGCTCCGGCGCGGGCGGACGCGGCGAGGTATCGCATCTGCGCGGCGGCCACCCTGGGCCAGCCAATGTCCGTCCGTTCGATCTGGTCGGCGGCCTGGCTGGTGCGGGCAGCGAACTCCTCGACGGCGCCGGCCAGGTCATCGAACCCGGCCAGTGCATAGCTGCTCGCTGGCCCGTCCGTCTCAGCGACGGCGAGCCAGATCCCGTCCTCCGCGCCATCGTGTACCTCGGCGCAGAAGAGAATCTCGCCGCTGGCATCGTCGCCGACGGTCACCCCGGCCACCCGGTTGCCCCACTCGGTGGCCATGAGCATCCTGGCGAACTCGGCGGCCAGGAACTCGCGGGCGGTACCGGCGTCGGGCATCTCGAACACCTGGTCGCCATCGTCCCAGGGCCGGACGGTCCATGCGTAATACCGGCCGTCGTAGCTGACCAGATAACAGGCGAACTCCTCGCCCCAGGAGCGGGACTCGACGGCGTGGTCTTGCGGAGTGATCGCCGGGTGATGTTCCAGGCGTGGCGGTCTCATGGTGACTCCCGGCCAATTGTGAAGCTGGATTAACAGTTTAGCGTAATTCATAGAACCGTCAAGTTCGGTACACAGTGGCTCTGGCGCGTGGATGAGCAGCGGAGCGGGTCGATGAGCAGCGGACCGGGTGGATGAGCGGCGGACCGGGTCGATGAGCAGCGGACCGGGTGGATGAGCGGCGGACCGGGTCGATGAGCAGCAGACCGGGTGGATGAGCGGCGGACCGGGATGAGTATCTGACCGGGCTAGAGCGGTGCGGTGTTCCGTGCCCTGACCTCTCCGCCGAGCCCCGGCGGGCACCTCGGGCTCGCGCAATCCGGCAGAATCCAGGATGATTGGTGGTTCACCGGGGGTGGCTGAGGCCAGACCGCCGGTCGGCGCGGGGCTGGGTTGGTGATTACTGTCATGGCGGACCACCGCACGTCGCCCAGGCGGCTGGCCATGCTGATGTATAGCCGCCGCGAGGCAGCCGGGTTAACCCAGCGGCAGCTCGCCAGCCGGGCCGGGGTCAGCATCGGCGCCGTGCAGGATATCGAGCAGGGCCGGACTATCCGGCCGCGGCTCGGGTCGCTGGCCCGGCTGGCTGCGGCGCTGGAGCTGAGCAGCGGCCAGCTCGAGGACTTGATCTCGGCGTCGAACGGCACGGGGCCGGCCGGGCCTGCGGTCGCCCGCGGTCGGCTGCCCGGCGGGGCGGGCGGCGACGGCAGGCTGCGATTGGAGGTCCTGGGACCGCTGACGGCGTGGCGCGGGGGAATGCCGGTCGCACTGGGGCCAGTCCGGCAGCGAGCAGTGCTCGGGCTGCTCGCGATGCATGCAGGCACCGGTTTACGGCGGACCGCGATCATCGACGCGCTATGGGGCGACGAGCCGCCGGCCACAGCGGTGGCCAGCATCCAGGCGTACATCAGCCGGATACGCCGGCTACTCGGGCCGGCCCGGAGCGCGGCCGCCGCGGGATGTTGTCCTGGGACGGATCCTGCTACCGGCTCAGCTCGCCGAACCTGCAGCTGGATGTCACCGAATTCAGCGAGCTTGCCGACCGCGCGCGGCAAGCCGCGGCCGCCGGGGATGCGGCGGGAGCCAGCGAGATGTATGAGCGCGCCCTGGGGTTGTGGCGGGGGCCTGCGCTCGCGGACATTGAGGTGCTGGCCGGCGATCCCGCGGTGACCTCGCTCGGCCGACAGCGGGCGGCGGTAGTGATCGAGTACGCGGACGCGGCCGCCGCCGCGGGCCTGCATGACCGGGTAGTGGCGCACCTGGACGGGCTGACCGGCCGGGATCCGCTGGACGAGCGGGCGCATGCCCGCCTGATGGTGGCGCTGGCTGCGATGGGACAGCAGGCCGCCGCGCTACGCGTTTACCACGACGTCGCGGAACGGCTGGACGGTGAGCTCGGCGTAAATCCTGGCCCGGAACTCGCCGAAGCGCATCTGCGGGTACTCCGTCAGGAGATCCCGCCTGCTCCCGCCCGCGCGGCTGATCGGCCAATACCGGATGCCGCCGGGCCCGGGGGCCAGCGCAGCCTGGGCGGGCCCGATCTGGTCCCCCGCCAGCTTCCGGCCGCGGTACGCCACTTCACCGGGCGGGGCGCCGAGATGAAGGCGCTGTCGGCGCTCGCCAGCCAGGCCGCGGCCAGCATGACGGCACCCGGCGACAGCGGGATGGCGACCGGCGTGACGGCACCCGGCGTGGCGGCACCCGGCGTGACAGCACCCGGCGTGACGGCGGGCGGTGACAGGGGGGCGGTGATCTCGGTGATCAGCGGCACGGCCGGGGTCGGCAAGACAGCGCTGGCCATCGAGTTCGCGCATCGGGCCGTGGAATTGTTCCCGGACGGCCAGCTGTACATCAGCCTCCGCGGCTTCGACCCGTCCGGCACCCCGGTGACTGCGGCCGAGGCAATCCAAAGCTTTCTCGGCGCCTTCGGAGTACCCGCGGAGCGGGTCCCCGCGAGCCCGCAGGCCCAGGCCGGCTTGTACCGCAGCCTGCTGGCCGGCCGGCGGATGCTCATCGTGCTGGACAACGCGCGCGACGCGGATCAGGTACGGCCACTGCTGCCCGGCAGCCCAGGATGCCTGGCCCTGGTCACCAGCCGTAACCAGCTGGCCGGCCTGGTGGCCGCCGACGGCGCGCATCCGGTGACCCTCGGCGTGCTCAGCGCGGCGGACGCGTGCGCGCTGCTCGCCCGGCGTCTCGGCCAGGAACGAATCGCAGGCGAGCTTGAGGTGGTCAGCCAGCTGACGCAGCAATGTGCCCGGCTGCCGCTCGCGCTCGTCATCGCCGCCGCCCGTGCTGCCATCCGGCCGTTCTTCCCGTTGCGCTCGATCGTCACGGAGTTGCGTGATGTCACCGGGCGGCTGGATGCGCTCGATGGGGGCGAGGCAGCCGCCAGCGTGCGGGCGGTTTTCTCGTGGTCCTACCAGAGCCTGAGCGATCCGGCGGCGCGGGTGTTCCGGCTGCTCAGCGTGCACCCCGGCCCCGACATCACCGCCCCGGCGGCCGCCAGCCTGACCGGCCTGCCGCTGCGCCAGGCGCGTCGGCTGATGAGCGAGCTGGCCAGCGCGCACCTGCTGACGGAGCACGCACCCGGGCGGTTCGCGTGCCACGACCTGCTTCGTGCCTACGCCGCCGAGCAGGCCGTCGCGCTCGACAGTTCCGCCGAGCGCGAGGTGGCCTTGCAGCGGGTGCTTGACCACTATGTACACAGCGCCCACGCCGCGAGCCGGATGCTCAATCCGTCCCGCGAACCGATCACGCTGACGCCGGCCCGGCCCGGAGCGGTGCCGGAGTGCCCGGCCGGCTACGCGGAAGCACTGAACTGGCTCGACACCGAGCATCACGCCCTGCTGGCCGTGATCGGCCGGGCCGCAGAGGCGGGTTTCGACACCCATGCCTGGCAGATCCCCTGGACACTGGTGACCTTCTTCCAGATTCGGGGGCATAGCCACGATCTGGCTGCCACCCAGCTCACGGCGCTGGCCGCCGCCCGCCGCCAGGGTGACGTCACCGGGCAGGCCCACGCTCACCGAAACCTCGGCCGGGCCCGCGCCCAGGCCGGCTGCGGCGACGAAGCTCATGCCCACCTGTCACAGGCCCTGGGACTGTTCACCGAGCTCGGTGACCGCGTCTCTCAAGCGTGCACCCACCAGGACATCGGAATGGCCCTGGATTCGGAAGGTAAGTATCTCCGGGCGCTCCGCCACGACCAGCAGGCTCTCGAACTGTTCCGGCTGGCCGGTCACCGGCGCGGGCTGGCCAATATCCTCAACGCGGTCGGCCTGGACTACGCCCATCTGGGTGACTACGCGCAAGCGCTCAGCCACTGCCAGCAGGCCCTCAGCCTGTGCCGTGAGCTCGCTCTCCGGCATGAGGAGGCGGCCACCTGGGACAGCCTCGGCTATGCCCACCACCAGCTCGGCCAGCACCACGAGGCGGCCGCGTGCTACGGCCGCGCCCTGAGCCTGTGCCGTGACCTCGGCAACCGCTGCGGCCAGGCGGAAGCGCTCATCCACCTCGGCGATACTCACCAGGTGAGCGGCAGCGCCGGTGCCGCCCGCGACGCCTGGACGCAAGCCCTCGCCATCCTCGACAGCGTCCACGACCCCAGCACCGAAACCGTCCGCGCGAAGCTGGCCAGCCTGAACGGGGTGCCGCGCTGACCGCCCATTCGCGAGGGTTTCATTGAAGATGACGAAAGACTCTGGTTCCGTGCCGCCGGACCGCGGCAGCGTTAAATGGGCCGCCGGACAGGTGCATGTTCGCGCGGCGGAGAGGATCGGCAGATGCGGCCGGGTCGGGATCTGAGCACGCGCTGGCGCTATCTGGTGGCGCTCTCCGCCGGGGCTGTCCTGGCCTTGGTCTTCCCGGGGGCGGGCCTGCCCGCTGCGGGCGGCGCGGTTTCGGCTCCGGCGACGGCCGCCGCGGTGGCTCAGGCCGCGTTGCCTGCTCCCGCCGTGGGCTCGTGGGGCAACGGCCGGCTGGACCTGTTCTATCGCAACAGCCGTAACGGTCAGCTCGCCCACCAGTGGTACCTGCCCGGGCCGCTGGCCACCTGGACGGCCGCGGAGTCGCTGGGCGGCACGCTCACCTCACAGCCCGCGGTGGCCTCATGGGCGGCCGGGCGCTACGACGTGTTCGCCCGCGGTGCTGGTAATGCCGTGTGGCACAAGTGGTTCAGCGGCAAATGGTCGGGCTGGGAGTCCCTCAGCGGCGTCGCGAGCTCGCCGCCGGCCGTCGCAAGCTGGGGCGTCGGCCGACTCGACCTGTTCGTCCGCGGCACCAACAACCAGCTGTACACGAAGCACTACGCGGTCGGCGTCGGCTGGTCCCGGTGGACCAGCCTCGGCGGCGCGCTGACCTCCGGGCCCGCGGTGGCCTCCTGGGCACCGGGGCGCCTGGACGTGTTCGCCCGCGGCGTCGGCGATGTCCTGCTGCACAAGTGGTACAACGGCCGGTGGTCGGCATGGGAGAAGCTCGGCGGAGCGCTGACCGGCGAGCCGGCGGTGACCTCGCTGGGGGCCAGGAAGCTCGACGTGTTCGGCCGCGGGACGGATAACGCCCTGTGGATCAGGAGCTACAACGTCGGCGGCGCGGGCTGGTCGCGCTGGACCAGCCTGGGCGGCACGCTCACCGCCAGCCCCAGCGCGACGGTGCCCGATGCCGGCGTGGTGGCGGTGTTCGTCCGCGGCACCGGCGGCCGTTACTTCTACCGGCAGCGCTCGGCCGCACTGGTGTGGCCATCAGGCTGGCAGCTCGCCGACGCCGCGCTGGCGTTCCGCAGTCTCGGCGCGTGGGTGGATACGACGGACTACTCGGCGCTTAGCCCCGCGACCGTGGTGGCGGACCTGCAAGCCCATAAGGTGCGCACCCTGTATCTGCAGACCGCGCGGTACGACAGCGCCACCGACATCCTCTACCCCGACGAGGTCGCCGCCTGGCTCGCCGCAGCGCACGCAGCCGGCATCAGGGTCGTTGGCTGGTACACCCCTGACTACACCGACCTGACCCGCGACGTCCGCCGCACGCTCGCGATCGCGTCGTACGTCAGCCCGGCCGGACAGCGGTTCGACGGTATCGGGATCGACATCGAATATCCGCTCACCGTGTCCAGCCCCAGCGCGTGGAACCAGGCGGTCGCCACGCAGCTCAGCCGGGTCCGGGCGGGCACCGCGCTCCCGATCGTGGCGATCGTGCTGCCGCCGGTACTCATGCGCGCCTGGCCCGACCCCAGCAGGTGGGCGGCGTTCCCGTGGTCGACGGTGGGCGCGGACGCGAACGCCGTCGCGCCGATGAATTACTGGACGTCATATACCGCGGCCAGGAACTGTGCCGCGGGCCAGCCGCAGTTCTGCGCTTACCAGTACACCCACGACAACGTGGTGCTCTCGAGCCAGCTCACGGCCCTGCCGGTGCACGTCATCGGCGGGGTCGGCGACCAGGCCACGGTGGCCGAGGTCGCCGACTATGTCCGCGCGGCGCGCGAGACCGGTGCGGCCGGCGGCAGCCTCTACGACTACCGGACCACGCAGCCCGCGTTCTGGCCGTATCTCGAGCAGCTGGCGCCGTAAAGCCAGGTCCTCCGGAGTCTTGCCTGAACGCCACGCGGCGGGCCGAGGACCGTGCATAACGATGGTGCTGGTGAGTACCGTGACTGTAGCCGTGGGGGGCGGCTGTCGTTGCCGTTGGCATGCGCGCGGCCGGCTCCCGGTGGAATCCACCGAAAACAGGGGATGTCGACCAGCTCAATGCCGATAACGCCGACTACGCTGCCGCCTATCAGGTGGCTGACGCCAGGGCTACGGGCTCATGCGCTAAGGCCCGGCCAGCAAGCTTGCCTGCCCCCGTCAAGCACCGGTAGCGCAGGGCGCAGGGATACGACATGACTGACCGTGCGGCCGTCAGGGCCGCTGCCACCATCTGCGTGCTGTTGTGCCTCATCTGGGACCTCACCACGGTTGTGCTGCTCATCCTGCTGCCACTCCAGCTGGCGGCCATCGGCCTGCTGTACTGGGGAGCTGACGGGCTGATCAGGATGGGAACCGCCGGGCCGCGCGGGAGCGTCGGCGGCAGCAGGCTGTTATCGCGCCCGGCGCTCCGGCGGCACATTAGCCGCGGGGACGGCGGCCGCCTGGCCGCCCGGTGCTGCGCTCCGGCGCCCTCGGCGGACCATGGTGGAAGCCGCGTCACTGTCGTGGATGGTCAGCGCGACCACCGCGCCCACCACGGCCAGGCCGGCGGCCAGCAGGAACGCCACATGGTAGGCGGCGAGGTTGGGCGTGACCCGGCCCGCGACGACCGTCGTGGCGCCCACCGCGACGATCGCGGTGGTGAACACCGCGACGCCGAGCGCGCTGCCAAGCTGGCGGATGACGTTGAACATCGTCGAAGCCCGCCCGGTAGCCTCCGGTGAGATGGTGGCGAACGCGGCCGCCTGGGCGGGGACGAAGACCTGGCCCATCGCGATACCCAGGCAGAACATGAGCAACCGCATCCACCACAGGTTCGTCTCCGCGCCGACCAGGCTCATCAGCCCGATCGACACGGCCACCCCGAGCAGGCCGAGGGTGATGTTCCGGCGCGGCCCGAGCACGGGGTAGAGCACCCGGCTGGCCAGCTGCGCGCCCGCCATCACCCCGAGCGCCTCAGGAAACGTGCTCAGGCCCGAGCCGAGCGCGGACAAGCCGCGGCCGTCCTGGAAGAACAGCGAGACCACGTAGAGCGTCCCGATAAACGACGCGGAGGCCAGGACCATCACGCCGTTGCTGGAACGGAACAGCCGGTTGCCCAGCAGCCGCAGATCGATCAGCGGCTGCCGCTTGCGCAGCTCGGCGAGCACCAGGAGGCCAAGCAGAATCACTCCCGCGGCAATGGTGGCCTGCACGATCGTCGAACTCCAGTGCCTGATCGGCCCCTCCGATACGCCGTACATGAGCAGCCCCAGGCTGGAAGCGGCCAGCAGGAAGCCGATCGTGTCGAACGGGCCGGGCCGGAGCGCGTTGCCGTGTTCGAGGAAGATCGCGCCGAAGACGACGGCGAGTATCCCGAGCGGGACGTTCACGTAGAAGACCCATCGCCAGGACAACTCGGTGACCAGCAGCCCCCCGACGATCGGGCCCAGGGCCGGGGCGAAAGTGGTCGGCACGGTGAGGATGCTCGACGCCCGGATCCGCTCGGCCGGGGGGAAGGCGCGGAACAGCATCGCCAGGCCGACCGGGGCCATCATCCCGCCGCCGGCGCCCTGCAGCACGCGGAAGATGTCCAGCTGGGTCAGCGACCCGGCCATGCCGCACAGCGCCGACGCGGCGGTGAACACCACGATCGCGGTCAGCAGTACCCGCTTGCCGCCAAACCGGTCGCCGAGCCAGCCCGAGGCGGAGATGAACACCGCCAGGCTCACCAGGAAGTAGATCGAGACACTGGCCACCGCGGTCGACGGGACCCCGAAATCACGGCCGATGGTCGGCAGCGCCACATTGACGATCGTGGAGTCCATGATCGTCATGAACATCGCCGCCACGTATACCACGCTGACGGCGATCTTCTGGCTGACCCGGCTGGTCATGCCGAGGTCAATTCGGCGACCACCGGTTTTCTTCCGCGGTCACGCCGATAAATGGCCCGATGTCGGCCTGGCCGGGGGCAGGCACGGCCAGATCCCCCGCTGTTCAAGCGGGCCTGCCCGAACCAGTAGCACAGGCCCTAGCTGTCGTCCGGTGCCTTGCCCCGCAGCCCCGTCCCGGGAGGCATGCGGCCTCGCTGAGGTAGTGTTCAAGTAAGCCGAGGGTGTTTCGAGCGCCGGCGCTCACGCCCGTGCCGTCCGCGGTTCTGGTTAACCCGGCGCACCATCCGCCGGGGATGGGACGGCCGACATGTTCGGCTTCAGGATCATCAGGCAGTACGAGCAGGGCATCGTCTTCCGCTTCGGCCGGGCCCTACCTGGCACCCGCGCCGCGGGGCTGACCTGGATCAACCCGATCACCGAGCGGCTGCGCAAGGTCAACATGCAGATCACCGTCGCGCCGGTGCCCGCTCAGGAGACCATTACCCGCGACAACGTGACGATGCGGGTCGACGCCGTCGTCTACTACCGGGTCGTCGACCCGCTCAAGGCCCTGGTCAACGTGCAGAACTATCAGTACGCCGTCGGCCAGGTCGCCCAGACCTCACTGCGGGCGGTGACCGGGCAGAGCTACATGGACCAGCTGCTGTCCGACCGCGACAAGATCAACGCTGAGCTCCGCGAGGTGATCGACGCCCCCACCGAGCAGCCCTGGGGCGTCCGCGTGGAGCGGGTCGAGGTCAAGGACGTGTCACTGGCCGAGTCGATGAAGCGGTCGATGTCCCGGCAGGCCGAAGCCGAACGCGAGCGCCGCGCCCGGATCATCGCCGCCGACGGCGAATTCCAGGCCGCGAAGCGGCTGGCCCAGGCCGGCGCCATCATGGCGGCCGACCCGGCCGCCTTGCAGCTGCGGCTGCTGCAGACGTTCGTCGAGGTCGCGGCCGAGAAGAACAAGACCATCGTGGTGCCGGTCCCGGTGGAGCTGCTGCGCTTCTTCGACCGCAAGGCCCCGGGCCCGGTCCAGGCCGGCCAGCCAGCGGTCCAGGCCGGCTCGCCAGCGGTCCAGGCGGGGCTGCCAGCGGTCCAGGCGGGGCTGCCAGCTGCCGAAGCTCAGGGCGCGCCCGCACTGCCGTCCGTGCCTGCCCCGGCGCTGCCGAACGGCAAATCGCCCGCGATCCTCCCGGGCCGCCCGTAGGCTTCCTTAATTCAATTCTAGAAATCTATTGCTAGTTCTTATTTTCAAATGTAAATTGAAGGCAACACCGGGAGACCCCGGTCAATCGCAGCCAGGTTCCTGACGGTAACCCAGCGAGCTGCTCTATCCCCCGCTGATATCCGGCCCGGACCAGCCACGTCCCCCCGCCCTGCACGCATGACACTGACATAGGAGTCGGTTATGGGCATTATCGCCTGGATCGTTCTCGGCCTCGTCGCAGGCCTGCTCGCCAATATGCTGATCCCCGGTAAAAGATCACAAGGCGTCATTCTCACCTGCCTGATCGGCATCGCCGGCGCACTGGGCGGCGGGTGGGTCGCCACCAGGCTGTTCCACGTGCACACCCTCAACGGGTTCTTCAACCTGTCCACCTGGCTCACCGCAATCGCCGGGTCGGCCGTCCTGCTGGTCGTCTACCGTGCCGTTGACGGGCACAGCAGTCACCGGATGGTCCGCCGATGAGCTGACCCGCCCGTGCCCGGCCGGCATCCAGGCCCTGGGCCCTGGCCGGGGTCCCGCCCGGCCAGGCACCGGGCCTGGATGCCGCGCTCGTTGCTGCGGCCGCAGCCGCAGAGCGGCCGCCCGGGCGGCCGCGGCGATTTTGCGTTACTTGCTGGTATTGCTGCCTGGCCGCTGCGCTGACCGGCCTGACCTCGTCGCGTACCCAGCGGCATGGCGGAGGTTTCGGGCGCGGACGTACCGGAAGACTTCTCCCGAGGTTCTACTCGCCGACACAGATGATTGGCACTGTGGACTCAACGGCGTGGCGGTGGGGCCGGTCGTTGACCGGCTGTCGCCGCAGCGGGAAGGTGTAACCAGATGTCGGAGCTAGCCAGTGCGGGCGGCGACACGTCGTCGGACAACGAAACCGCCGGTGGCGGCGCGACCCTCCCGCCGCATCCGTATGAGCTCGGGACACCGGACGGGCCGCTGGGCAGCGGCGAACTTGCCGATCTTGACGCGTGGTGGCGGGCGGCGAACTATCTCGCGGTCGGCCAGATCTACCTGATGTCCAATCCGCTGCTGCGGACCCCGCTGCGGGCTGAGCAGGTCAAGCCGCGGCTGCTCGGGCACTTCGGCACGGTGCCCGGGCTGAACCTGGTCTGGGCGCACGCCAACCGGGCGATCCGCGCCCGCGACCTGAACGCGGTGTTCGTCGCCGGGCCCGGCCACGGCGGTCCCGGGCCGAACGCGGCGGCGTGGCTGGAGGGCACCTACTCCGAGCTGTACAGCCACATCTCACAAGATGAGGCCGGGATGGCCGCGTTCTTCCACCAGTTTTCCTTCCCCGGCGGGGTACCGAGCCATTGCGCCCCCGAGACGCCCGGCTCCTTCCACGAGGGGGGCGAGCTCGGCTACTCGCTGCTGCATGCCTTCGGGGCGGCTCTCGACAACCCCGATCTGACGGTGTTCTGCGTGGTCGGCGACGGCGAGGCTGAGACCGGCCCGCTGGCCGGGAGCTGGCACGCGAACAAGTTCATCAACCCGGCCCGCGACGGCGCCGTGCTGCCGATCCTCGCGCTCAACGAGTACAAGATCGCCAATCCGACGCTGCTGGCCCGGATCAGTGCCGACGAGCTGATCGCGCTCCTGCGGGGTTACGGCTACGACCCGATCGTGGTCGCGGGCAGCGACCCCGGGACGGTGCACCAGGCGATGGCGGCTGCCCTCGACACCTGCCTGGACCGCATTGCCGAGATTCAGCGCCGGGCCCGGGCTGACGGTGACGACAGCCGGCCCGCGTGGCCGATGATCGTGCTGCACACCCCGAAGGGCTGGACCTGCCCGCCGGTCGTGGACGGCAAGCAGGTCGAGGGCACGTTCCGCGCGCACCAGGTCCCGCTGCCCGCCGCTCGCGAGGACCCCGCGCACCGGCAGGTGCTCGAGGAGTGGCTGCGGTCCTACCGGCCGGCGGAGCTGTTCGACGAAGCCGGCCGCCCGGTGGCCCGGCTGACCGCCCAGGTGCCGGCGGCCGACCGCCGGATGAGTGCCAATCCGGTGGCTAACGGCGGGGCGCTGCTGAGCGACCTGGAGCTGCCCGACTGGCGGAAGTTCGCGGTGACCGTGGACCGGCCCGGCGGCACGGAGCACGAGGCCACCCGGGTGCTGGGCGGGTGGCTGGCCGAAGTGGTGCGGGCGAACCCGCACAGGTTCCTCACCTTCGCGCCCGACGAGCTCGCCAGCAACCGGCTGCAGGACATCCTGGAGGTCACCGGCCGGGACTGGCAGGCCGACATCGGCCCGTACGACGAGCATCTGGACCGGCAGGGCCGGGTCATCGAGGTCTTGTCCGAGCACATGTGCCAGGGCCTGCTGGAGGGTTACCTGCTGACTGGCCGGCACGGGCTGTTCACCTGCTACGAGGCGTTCATCCACATCATCGACGCGATGTTCAACCAGCACGCCAAGTGGCTCGAGGCCAGCGCTGGGGTACCGTGGCGGCGGCCGCTGGCGAGCCTGAACTACCTGCTGTCCTCGCACGTCTGGCGCCAGGACCACAACGGCTTCACCCACCAGGACCCGGGATTCCTGGACGTCGTGCTGAATAAGAAGCCGCAGATCGTGCGGGTGTACCTGCCGCCGGACGCCAACACCCTGCTGTCCACCTACGACCATTGCCTGCGCTCCCGGCACTACATCAACGTCGTGGTGGCGGGCAAGCAGCCGCAGCAGGACTGGCTCTCGGCCGAGGACGCGGCGCTGCACTGCGCCCGCGGCGGCGGCCTCTGGGACTGGGCGTCAAACCGCGACGACCCGGGCACCGTCCCCGATGTCGTGCTGGCCTGCGCGGGCGACATCCCGACCCTGGAGTCGCTGGCCGCCGCGTCGATCCTGCGCGCCGAGCTGCCCGAGCTGCGGGTCCGGTTCATCAACGTGGTTGACCTGATGCGGCTGCTGCCGGAGACCGAGCACCCGCACGGCCTGCCCGACCGCGAGTTCGACACCTGGTTCACCGAGGACCGCCCGGTGATCTTCGCCTTCCACGGCTATCCCTGGCTCATCCACCGGCTGACCTACCGGCGCCGCAATCACGCTCAGCTGCACGTGCGCGGCTACAAGGAGAACGGCACCACCACCACCCCGTTCGACATGGTCATGCTCAACGACCTGGACCGGTTCCATCTGGTCATGGACGTCATCGACCGGGTCCCGTCGCTGGGTACCCGCGCGGCCGGGTTGCGGCAGCGGATGGCCGACGCGCGGCTGCGGGCCCGCAACTGGACGCGCGAGTACGGCGCCGACCTCCCGGCGGTCGCCAACTGGAACTGGCCAGGCTGATGCTGCCCGATGTCCTCACCGTCAACGCCGGCTCCACCTCGGTCAAGCTGTTCCGCAGGGCCGACGGGCGCGACCTGCCGCCGCCGCCCGACCTCGACGCCGCGCTGGCCTCAGCTGACGAGCCCGCCATCGTCATCCACCGGGTGGTGCACGGCGGCACGCGCACCAGGCCCGAGGTCCTCGACGACGCCGCCGTGCAGGCGCTGCGCGAGCTGACCGAGCTGGCGCCGCTGCACCAGCCCCCGGCGCTCGACGCCATCAGCCGGTGCCGGCAGCGCTGGCCGTCGGCGACCCAGATCGCCTGCTTCGACACCAGCTTCCACGCCTCGATGCCGGCGGCGGCGCGCACTTACGCGCTGCCCGCCAGGCTGCGCGAATGGGTGCAGGTCTACGGGTTCCACGGCCTGTCCCACGCCTGGGCCACCGGCCAGGCCCGTCGCGCCGTGCCCGGAGCGCGGCGCGTCCTGGTCGCGCACCTCGGCGGCGGCCAGTCGTTGTGCGGTGCCCGGGACGGGCACAGCGTCGTGACCACCATGGGATTCACGCCCGTGGACGGACTGGTCATGGCCACCAGGTCCGGCACCATCGACCCCGCCGCGGTCCTGTACCTCACCCGGCATACCGGCGAGGACCTCGACAAGGTGCTCGAATCCGAGAGCGGCCTGACCGGGCTGGCCGGTACCGGGGACATGCGCGCCATCCTGGACCGGCGCCGCGCCGGAGACCTGGAGGCCGAGCTCGCCATCGCGGTGTGGCGGCACCGGTTCCTGCGCCAGGCGGGCGGCTGCATCGCGGTCCTCGGCGGCCTCGACGTGCTGGCCTTCACCGGTGGTATCGGCGAGAACTCCGCCGAGGTCCGCGCGCTGGTCGCGGAAGACCTCGGCTGGTTCGGCGTCGCGGTCCGTGCCGATGATGCCGGGCTGGCCACGGCTGATGGGTCAGGGCCGGCTGGCGTGCCGGGGACGGCAGATGTGTCGGCGGCGGGCGCGCCGGTCCGCACGCTCGTCGTGCACGCCCGCGAGGACCTGCAGATGATCGCGGATGCCGAAGCTCTGCTCGCCGAGCGCCGCTGAGATCACCTGGCCCGGACGGCCTCTACCGCATGGCGGCCCGGCCAGCACTCATTACGATGAGACCCGGTACCTGCGCCGGAGGCCCGTGGCTGGCTGCCGTGCGCGCGGCACCTGGTCAGGTAGGGGAGCGATCGGTGAACGGCACGGTCTTGGTCCGCACACCCAGCAGCAGGCTGGCCGAGGGCATCGTCACCCACATCAGCCGGGTCCCGGTGGATCTGGCCCTGGCCCGGGCCCAGCACGCGGCGTACGCCGATGCGCTGGCGGCCAGTGGCTGGATAATCGCGGCGGCGCCGGTCGCTGAGGACTGCCCGGACTCGGTGTTCATCGAAGATACGGTGGTGGTCTGCGAGGATCTGGCGGTGCTGGCCCGCCCGGGCGCGCCGGCCCGCCGGGCCGAGGTGGCCGGCGTCGCCGGGATGGTCGGGTCGCTGGGCCTGCGGACCGCCCAGATCCAGGAGCCAGGGACTCTCGACGGCGGCGATGTGCTGCAGACCGGCCACACCGTGTATGTGGGGCGCGGCGGGCGAACCAACGGCGCGGGCATTCGCCAGCTGCGCGCGCTGCTGGCTCCGCTGGGCCGCACCGTGGTCGCCGTCCCGCTGCGGGACGTGCTGCACCTCAAGTCCGCGGTGACCGCGCTGCCCGACGGCACGTTCCTGCTGCGACCCGAACTGGTGCCAGCCGTGCTGTTCCCGGCGGTTCGCCCGGTGGCGGAAGAAGGCGGCTGCCATGTCGTCCCGCTAGGCGGGGACCGGGTGCTGATCGCCGCGTCCGCGCCCCGCACCGCTGGGCTCCTAGATGACCTGGGCTTCACCCCGGTCGTGGTGAACATCAGCGAGTTCGAGAAACTCGAAGGCTGCGTCACCTGCCTGAACGTGCTGCTGCCCGGACGGTAACGCGATAGCCGGAGCGGCCGTGGGCCGCGCCGCCGCCAGGTAGCTCGCGGATGCAAGCCGCCGCAGGGATCGCTGCCTTCCTCCTCCGAATCATCCAGCACGGGCCAGCCGCCGGTGCCAGGTCCTCGGCAGTCAGCCGGGCAGCTTGCGGAAGTCCCAGCTCGTGATCTTTCTGGGCGTCACGCGCAGCCATGCATGCCTGCCGTCGTGCAGCATCTCCCCGCCGCCCAGATACTTGCCCGCGAACTGCAGCTCGACTGGCGCCAGCTCGCCGTTAGGCGCCGCGGTCCGCGGCACGTCGCCGACGACCTCGATCGTGCCCATCACCTCCACCCCGCGCAGCTCCAGGTAGTGATGCCCGGCGTCGACCAGCACGCTGATGCGCGGGTCCTTCTGCAGATCGGCCCAGCGCTGCGAACCGATGATCGAGTACAGCCACAAGCAGCCGCCGTCCCAGCCAAACCACAGCGCGGTCGCGTGCGGGCCGTCCGGCCCAGTCGTCGCGACCCGGCAGGTACGTTCCGCGGTGAGAAACGCGTCGATCTCCGCAGCCGACATCGCGATCCTGCGGCCCCGCTTCTGCGGCTTCAGCTCCGCCATCAGCGCTCCTTCCAGCAGAGGGTTGCCCGGCCAGTATGACTGTCAGCCGGGTCGACTCCGCTGCCACTGCCCGGGCGGGTGGCAGGGTCAGGCGGTTTGTTCGGCCTGCAACTGCCGGACCACTTCCAGGGCGTCGTTGATGTGCTGGCTGATGCGGGTCATCGAGTTGAAGACGTGCCGGACTGTGCCTTCGCGGTCGATGACATAGGTCACCCGGCCGGGGAGCAGGCCGAGTACCGCCGGTACCCCGTAGCTCTTGCGTACGTGCCCGCCCTGGTCGCTGAGCAGCGTGAACGGCAGCTTGTGCCGGTCGGCGAAAGTGGCGTGCTTGCGCACCGGGTCTGAACTGATCCCGATCACCTCGGCACCGGCGCCGGTGAAGACCTCATGGCTGTCGCGGAAGGCGCACGCCTCGGCGGTGCATCCCGAGGTGTCGTCCTTGGGGTAGAAGTACAAGACGACCACCCGTTCGCCGAGCCGGTCGCGCAACCGGACCGGTTCACCGGACTGCGAGGGGAGGGTGAAGTCGGGGGCCTTGTCGCCGGCCTGAATACCCTGTGCCATGTTGGCCTGCCTCTCGGTGATCCCGCCGGGCGCTCGCGGGCCGCTTCATCAATGTAGCCAGCACTCCGCTCAGCGCCACCCGCCGATCTGGGCGGGCATCGGCCGGATCCGGTTAAGATACTGGCCGTCCGGAATGGGAATCCCGGGCGGATGATCCGGTAAGAGCCAAGATGGGTCGAACGCAGGGAGAGTCCCGGTCGGCCGGTCACCGGCGGCTGGGCATACTGAACCGTGCCAGGGGACCTGCGCGCCATAGTGTGACCTAGTGAAACCGTTCCTCCTGCTGGCCATCCGCGCCGAGGACACCGCAGCAGACAACGAATACGAGTCGTTCCTGGCCTACGCCGGCCTGGGCGAGCGCGACCTGCGCCGGGTCCGGCTAGAGCGGCGGCCGCTGGGGAACGTCAATCTGCGGGACTGGTCGGGGATCCTCCTCGGCGGCGGCCCGTTCAACGCCAGCGACCCGGAGCGGTCGAAATCGCCGGCGCAGCGGCGCGTCGAGGCGGATCTGCGTGGCCTGCTCGACCGGGTAATCACCGAGGACTTCCCGTTCCTGGGGACCTGCTACGGCATCGGGGCGCTCGGCGGTCATCAGGGGGCGGTGGTCGACCGGCGGTACGCCGAACCTATCGGCCCTGTGCCGGTCACCCTTACCCGCGAAGGCCGGCAAGACCCGCTGCTGCGCGGGCTGCCGGGCAGGTTCGACGCGTTCGTCGGCCATAAGGAGGCAATCAGCCGGCTGCCGCGCCACGCCGTCCTGCTCGCCAGTTCCCCCGCCTGCCCGGTCCAGGCGTTCCGGATCGGCTCGCACGTCTATGCCACCCAGTTCCACCCCGAGCTGGACGTACCCGGCCTGTGCACCCGGATCGACGTCTACAAGCACGCCGGCTACTTCGACCCCGGGCAGGCCGACGAACTCAAGGCGCTGGCCCGCCGCAGCAGCGTCACCCACCCGCCCGCTATCTTGCGCAGGTTCGTGCGGCGCCATGCCCGCAGCCAGCCGGCCCGGGCCGAAGCGGGGCCGTAGCCGCGCTTCCCCGTCGATCAGGCGGAACCCATCCGGTCAGGCCAGGGCCGGCGCGTCGGCCGACGCGGTGATCAGTGACCTGTCCGCCACGCCTGGACCGGTCCGTGCCGACGCAGGTAGCCCCCGTATCCCACCGCGGCGAGGAGCACGACGGACAATCCCAGTCCGATCTGGATTCCCCGGGTCAGACCGGGCGGGTAGATCACCTGGACCAGGTAATGCGAGATGAAGCCGCCGCGGTACCCGCTTTCCCCGGCGCGGCGCTGCAGGTAATTCTGCAGCGAAGTTAACGGGCAGGAGAAGCCGACAAACTCGATCAGGGCGCCGTACACCATCGCCGGCAGTTGCACCCAGATGATCCGCGGCCACCGCCAAGCCAGGAAGGCGCCGCCCACGACGAAGCCGATGAACAGCAGATGGACCACCAGCACCAGGTCAGCGCTAATCCGGTACCACATCTTGCTCACCGCCAAAGCAGCACGCCAGCCTCAGCATAGGCTCGACTGCGGTCACTAGGCCCGCCAGCCCGCGCCCCGTAACTTCCGGCGATGGTCATCGGCGGCGGTGTCAGCCAGCTTCTGGATGACGTCGCCGGGACGGACGGTCCCGGCGACGATGACCCGGGCATTGAGGCCGCGCAGCCGCAGTTCGCGGCCGACCTTGGAGTTGACGAACCGCCACGCATCCTTGCCGAACCTGGCGGCAAACTTGGCGCAGCCCAGGTGCGGCTGGTCAGTAACCTCGATGACCGCTGAGCCCACGGCGAGCCTGGTGCCGGGAGGCAGGTTGACCGGGCTGGGGTCCAGGTCGACATAGAGCTGATCACCGGCCAGCATGCGCCGGTCTGGGTCCCGGGCAACGAGCAGGGCAGCGCGGGAGTTCATCACGGTCAGCTGCATGCCCGGATGTGGCGACCCGTCAGCGGTGCGCGTGCTGCCCCGTGTATGCCAGCTGTCGCCGGCCAGGCCGGTAGCTCCGTCGAGCATGCCCTCCGCGAGCACCTGGCGTTCACCGACGGCCGGGCGGCGCACAATCAGCTCGACCTTGCCACCGTCCGAGGGGGACTCCCTGACGTCATCGAGGCCGACCTCCAGCTCAGCGGTGCTGAGATGGTCCACACGGTCATCATGTCGCCGCCAGCACTCGCAGACCAGCTATTTTCGCCGTGCATCGCGTACCGTCCGGTGCGTGGCACCGCACGTAGCAGGTACCGGGCCCGCTCGCCGGCTGAGGGCGATCACGGGGATCTGGCGATGGGCGCGGAACTCGGCGATGACCTGCTGGTTCCGGCTGCCCAGATTTCGCTCAGGCATGAGGCACCCGCCATTCGGGAAGTTCGCGGCGCAGGCCCGCCTCGGATGCGCCGAGGCCTCTGCGCATGACCGGACGGTCTGGCCTGCGCCGGGCCACGACCTGGAAGCCGTGCTGGGCGAAGACTGATGCAACCCCGGGGAACAGATTACCGGTGTGAGCTGGCCTGGCCGTGTCGACGGGGTAGGCCTCGAGGGCAGGGGCGCCCGCTGCGGCCGCCACCGCGACGGCGGCTTCGATCAGTGCTCCCATGACGCCCTGGCGGCGGTGCGTGCGCCGCACATAAAAGCATGGCACCGACCACACGGGCAGGTCATCCACTGCTTGGAGGTAGCGGGCGCGCGCGAGCCACCCCAGCGCGGTTCGCGGGGCAAGCTCGCACCATCCGACGGGGATGTCGCCGCTGGCGGCGAGCAATCCGGGCGGCTGAATGGATGCCGCGAGTTGCTTGAGGTCATGCTTGTTGTCCTCGCGCGGCCGGTCGCGGTAACGGGGACCAATGCGCCAGTACATGCACCAGCATCCGTTCGAGGCCCCGGCCTTTCCGAAGAGGTCTTCGAGCGCGGGCCACCGCTCGGGGGTGAGCGGGCTGATCGTGAGGTCCATCGTGGCGTCCTGAGTACTCGCTGGTGTGTTTCGCTGTTGGCGCTGGCAGTGTCAGCGCATCGTGGTGCGGCGTTCGCAGCTTTCCATGCTGCCCGGCCGCTGGCCAGCTCGGCGAGCACGCGTTCGGCGGTCGTAGCTGCTGTGCCTCCCGGCGCCGCGTTGGTGCAGGCGCGTACAGTCCTGCTGATAGATTCCCCGCACCCCGCATCGAGGCGCTATGACCACCACCAGGCGCATGCTGGCGCCGTTGCGCCCGGCCGCCCGCATCCTGACCGGATCCACTTATGTCCTGCTCGGTTTTGACGCCCTGAGGGCGCCGGGCGCGCGCGTCGACCAGGCCGCCACGGTGCTGGCCGCGGTCCGCAAGACTGTCCCGCTTCCCGCCGACGACGCGCTGGTGGTGCGGGGGAACGCCGCCGTGCAGGTGCTGGGCGGCGCGCTCCTGGCGCTGGGGCGGGCCCCGCGGCTGTCGGCCCTGGCCCTGGCCGGCTCGCTGGTTCCCACCACCCTGGCCGGGCACTCGTACTGGGCGATCGAGGACCCGGCCGTTCGCAAGCAGCAGCGAATCCAGTTCCACAAGAACATGGCCATGATCGGCGGGCTGCTGTTCGCCGTGCTCGACCAGCCCTAGGCCCGTCCTAGCGGCGCGGCACCACCCGGCCTGTTAGCGCGCCGGGCTGCTGCGGCGCAGTCTGTGGTCGGCTTGCTAAGCCGGGGTCATCATCGGTTAGGGCCGGGCCAGCTGAGCGCTATCGGGCGGATCCGGCGCTGGCTCGGCGCCTGGCGGCCTGCCGCCGCCTGGCCGCGGGCCGTCCCGGCCCGTGGCGGGGTTCCACAGGCACAGGGCCGCCCATCCGGTCAGCGCGAGCCCGAACAGCGGGAAGGCCATGCAGATGATGAGAAACGTGGCCGCGTCTACGCCCGCCGTGAGCTCATGACTGTAGGCAACGGCTCCCAGGTTGCCCCGCAGGAGAAGCCGCAGCCCGCCGACACCGAAAAGGAGGTGCTGACCGTGGTACAGCCAGTTCCGCAGCCAGGCCGCTTTGAGCATCAGCGCGGTCGTGCCGGTGCCCAGAACGGTGACGAGCAACGCGCCGGCCAGGCTGGTGAGGAGCCCCGCCGCGAAGACCTGGCGGGCCCGGGCGCCGGCTGGCGGGGGCGGGCTGGCCGATGCGGCGTAGCGCCGCTCGGCTAGGACCGCAGCCGCCCCCGGGCCGACAAGCACCAGGATCCATGCGAGCAGCACGAGCGGATCGATCTCGGACCCTGGCAGCCACGGGTTGGTGGCCGCGTTGCTGAGCCCGAGCGGCGCCACTGCGTACATGACGACGCCCAGAACGATGCCCGTGCCGGCGCCGATGGCAAGAGTGGCCGGGGCGATCCGGGACCGCTGCGAGGTCATCCAGAGGATGGCCGCCACGTACAGCGCCATGACGACCAGGAACAGTGTCTCGCCCACCCAGTCGTTGTTGTTGTTGTTGCCAAAGCCCGGGCTCGCGATCAGCAGGTACAGGCGCAGGACCACACCCCCGCGTGGCGGCGCGTCGGTGAACTGCTCGACCGCTGCCTTGGCCGGTATCAGGGCCAGGAGCGCGACGTACCCGCCGACCCGAAGGAACCTGGCGGTCCGGCTGCGGGCGGGCGGGCCGAAGAACCGGCGGGCCGCCAGCGGCAGCCCGGCCAGCAACAGCACCATGGTGATCACATCGACCCGGTCGACCGAGGTGGCAGCGTCGGCAGCCGAGCCCGGCCAGGCTGCCCAGGCCACCAGTGCCGCCGCCACCGCGAACAGCAGGGCGCTGCCGATCCTGCGCCGCATCAGTGCCTCCCTCGCGATCAGCCGCGCACCGCCCGCCCGCCAGGCCAGCTGCCGCAGTCCCGGCGGTACCTCGGGCGCTTCGGCCCAGAGCGCCTCCACCCAGTCACGGCGGCCGGCCGGAACCAGCCGCGCCGCGCCGCGCCGGGCGGCGGCGCCTACCTGGCTCAGCCTGCTCATGGCACCACCCGCGGCACCGCGCGCCCGGTCCGCGCCGCCCGCGCGGCCGGCCGCGCCGCCGGCTCAGCGGCGCCTGCCAGCGCCGCGGCAGCCAGCCCGTCGGCGGTCAGCCGGTACAGGTGCCGTCGCGGCCGGCCCGGCTGCGGCTCATCCTGCCAGCACGCCTCGACCAGGCCCCGGTCGGCCAGCCGGATCAAGATCGGGTACAGCGTGCCGGACTTCAGCCCGGTCTGCTTCGCCAGCGCGTAGCCGTGGCGCCACTGCGACGGCTGCGCGCACAGCGCCGCGAGAACGGACTGCGTCTGCGCCGAGAACCCGGAACGTGTCTTCACCGGCCTGACTCTACATAGGTAGACACCGGACGTCTACCAGAAGAGAAGAACGTCCGTTGCCGGTTCAGCATCGCCGTCGCGGCGGCCGGGGGCTCGGCGCCAGGGCCGGGCAGGATGGGGCCATGCGGGACTGGGTGGACTGGCATCAGGCATATGACGACCCGGCGTCACAGCTGAGCGCGCGGCTCCGGAGTGTCCGGCGGCACTTGTCCCAGGCGATCGACCAGGCGGCGGCCGGTCCAGTGCGCCTGGTCAGCTTGTGTGCCGGCCAAGGGCATGACGTGATCGGCGTCCTTGAGCATCATCCGCGCCGGGACGAGCTGTCAGCGGTCCTGGTCGAGGCCGATCCGCGGAACGTGGAGCTGGGCTGTAGCCGGGCCATGGCGGCTGGGCTGGCCCAGGTGGAGGTGCGCGAGGCGGACGCGAGCCGGCCGGAGTACTTCGCTGATGCGCTACCGGCTGACGTCCTGCTGCTGTGCGGCATCTTCGGCAACGTGAGCGACGGGGATATCGAGCGCACCGTAGCGACGGCACCTGCGTTGTGCGCGGCAGGCGCCACGGTGATCTGGACGCGTCATCGCCGGGCGCCTGATATCACGCCGCGCATCCGCGCCTGGTTCGTCGACGCGGGCTTCGACGAAGTTGCATTCGACGCCCTGGACGCCGGCTGCCTGGACGCCGGAACCCTGGGGGCAGTCGGAGTCGGTCGGCTCCGCGATGTTCCCCGCGCCGGACTGCCATCGGGACCGCTGTTCACCTTTCGCCAGACCCGCGCCTGAGCCGACTCGCCATCGGTGGCAGGGGAGTGCGATGCTCGCCTGCTTCGTAGGGCTCGCCGCCCAACAGAGATGGCGGTGCGGCTGGAACGTTCAGGGGCCTGCTGCTGATTGACGGCTCAGACGTCGGCGCCTTCTTCGATAAGCCGTCCGCGGATCACTGATCAGCTGCTGGCACCTTGCCGATGATCCAGCCGAACTCTGAGACGATCCGGACGCCGCGGCCCTCGTCGTACAGCGGGCGCAGCGCCTCGCGCACTGCCTCGGCGAACCGGTCGTAGCCGACGTGCTGGAGGGCTGGCCAGGACGGCCCTGCGGCCGCGAGCCCCCGCACGGCCAGGTCGAGGTCGGGCAGCTCGAGGATGGCTCCCGCCGTGCCCCGGCCCGCAAACTCCAGACCGGCGTCTGCGAGCATCTGCTCGGCCACGCCGGGCCGTCCGGTATCGCCCTGGCTGATGGTGGCCGCCGCGCGTAGGGCTCGGCCAGGTACGCCCAGTCGGCTGCCCGCTCACCCCACGCCCGGCCCGACTGAACCCAGCCCATCCGCCTCGCTTCCAATCGCGAGAATCCCAGCAGCGTGACACTTCAGGACGGGGACGGCTGCCGCCGCAGGTCGGGTGTCCGCTACCGGCTGGCGAAATCACCTCACGTGACCGCCGCGGCCCCAAGTTTGCGCACGATCGAACTTCGCGTCAACGAGCCGTGGCGTTCGATGGCGTCACATCTGGCGGCTCCGGGCGGGGCCAGCGCACGATGTCGCCTTCCGCTCCGGAAACAGGGTTGCCAGGGATCTATATACTCAGTAGCATGCTGAGCATGATATCTGATTGTGGGGCGTCATGAGCTTCCGGCACGCGCTGCTCGCGCTGCTGAGCGAGGGGCCCAAGTACGGGCTGCAGTTGCGTGAGGAGTTCGAGGCGCGGACCGGTGAGGTATGGCCGCTCAACGTGGGCCAGGTGTACACGACCCTAGGCCGGCTTGAGCGCGACGGGCTGGTCGAGTCGGACGGTACCGGGGACGAGGGCCCGCAAAAGGGATACCGGATCACGGGCGCGGGTGAGCTCGAGCTGGCCGCCTGGCTGCGCACGCCGCCGGACCTGGCGACTCCGCCCCGCGATGAGCTCGTGATGAAGGTGCTGGTGGCACTGCGGATTCCCGGCACCGATGTGCATGAGGTGATCCAGGTACATCGCAGGTACCTGGTTCAGCTGATGCAGCAGTGGACCCGGATCAAAGAGGACGAAGGTGAATTTGACGTGGGCCTGGCGCTAGCGGTTGACGCTGAGTTGTTCCGTTTGGACGCGGTCATTCGGTGGCTGGATGCCGCCGACGGGCGGTTGAAGCGCACTGCGGCTAATCCTCCCCGGCCGGCTTCCGCCGCGTTGCCGAGGCTGCGGCGCAGGGTGGGGGTTCAGCGATGAGCGTGCTGGAGCTGCGGGGCGTCTCGAAGACCTACGGGACCGGGATGGCCGAGGTACATGCGCTGCGCGGCATCGAACTGTCGGTCGAGGCCGGCGCGATGGTGGCGGTGATGGGGCCGAGCGGCTCGGGCAAGTCCACGCTGCTGACCATCGCCGGAAGCCTGGAGGACCCCACCAGCGGGGAAGTGCTGGTCGGCGGCGCCGCGCTGTCGGGTATGTCACGCAACGCCAAGGCCAGGCTGCGGCGGCGCTCGGTCGGGTTCGTGTTCCAGGACTTCAACCTGCTGCCCGGGCTGACCGCCGCCGAGAACGTCGCCCTGCCGCTGGAACTGGACGGCGTTTCCGCCGGGAAGGCGCGCGCAGCCGGGCTGCGCGCGCTGGACGGGCTCGGCCTGGGCGAACGAGCCGCCCGGTTCCCAGATGAACTGTCCGGGGGCGAGCGCCAGCGGGTGGCGATCGCCCGCGCGGTGGCGGGAGACCGCCGCTTGCTGCTCGCCGACGAGCCGTCCGGGGCGCTGGACTCGGTGAACGCCGAAGCGGTCATGCGGCTGATCCATGAGGCGTGCAAGCGCGGCGTGGCCGCGGTGGTGGTGACCCACGATGCACAGCTGGCCTCCTGGGCTGACCGGGTCGTGTTCCTGCGGGACGGGCGCATCGTCGACCAGACGGCGCCGATACCCGGGCCGGAGTCGCTGCTCACACCTGGCCCGAGCCAGTGAGCACGGCGCTGCACGAACGGCCGGCCCCGGCGGGAGCCCGCAACGGGGGCGTTCCCGCCCGCCGCGCCGTGGTCCGCTGGGCCTGGCGGATGTTCCGCCGCGAGTGGCGCCAGCAGTTGCTGGTCCTGGCGCTCATCGTGGTCGCCGTGGCCGCCACCTTCATCGGGGCGGCCGTGGCCACCAACACGCCGCCCAAAGCCGGCGCTGGCTTCGGCACCGCCAGTGACGCCGCCAGCTTCCAGTCGCCTGATCCGCACCTGGCCGCCCAGCTTGCCGCCCTGGAGCATCGCTTCGGCCGGGTCGACGTCATCGAGAACCAGACCGTCGCCATCCCCGGCTCGATCAACACCTATGACCTGCGCGCCCAGAACCCCCGCGGGCCGTTCGGGCAGCCAATGCTCACCCTAGTGAGCGGGCACTACCCCGCAGGGCCGGGCCAGGTGGCCGTGAGCGATGGCGTGGCCTCCGCATTCAAGCTCAAGATCGGCGACGTCTGGCACCAGGATGGTACGGCCCGGCTGGTGGTCGGCATCGTCCAGAACCCGCAGAGCCTGCTGGACGAGTTCGCCCTCGTATCGCCGGGCCAGGTCCGGGCGCCGACTCAGGTCACGGTCCTGTTCGACGCGCGGGGGCCGATTCCTGCCTCCCTCAGCTCCAACGTCGAGTCGCGGACCCAAGCGGCCCAGAGCAACCCGATCAATCCAGAGACGATCACGCTTGCCCTGGTCACGGTGGCGATGCTGCTCATCGCCCTGATGGCCGCGGGTGGTTTCACGGTGCTGGCGCAGCGCCGGCTGCGCTCGCTCGGGATGCTGGCGTCGCTGGGCGCCACGGACAAGCACATCCGTCTCGTGGTCCGCGCGAACGGCGTCGTGGTGGGGATCTGTGGTGCGCTGATCGGAGCCGCACTCGGCCTGGCGGGCTGGCTGGCTTACCGGCCGCGCCTGGAGGCGAGTGCTCACCACGTGATCGGCGTGTTCCAGCTGCCGTGGCTGGTGATCGCCGTGGCGATGGTCCTGGCCGTAGTGGCTACGTACTTCGCCGCCTCCCGCCCGGCCCGCTCGATCACCAGGGTCCCCATCGTGACCGCCCTGTCCGGACGTCCCGCGCCGCCCAAGCAGGTACACCGGTCCGCGGTCCCCGGCGTGGTTTGCCTGGTAATCGCCGCGCTCCTGCTGTCCTACGCCGGTACGAGCACCAGTGGCGGCGGCGCCGCGGCGCCCGCACTGGTCTTCGGTCTCGTCGCCCTCGTCGTGGCGGTGCTCCTGCTGTCGCCGCTGTGCCTGGCCCTGCTGGGCAGGTTGGGCCGGCATGCGCCGGTAGCGGTGCGGCTGGCCCTGCGCGACCTGGCCCGGTACCGGGCCAGGTCGGGTTCGGCGCTGGCGGCTATCAGCATCGGCGTGCTGATCGCGGTACTCGTCTGCGTCTTGTCGGCGCAGCGGTTCGGGAACGTCCTCGACTACGCCGGGCCCAACGTGGCCTCGAATCAGATCATCGTTTACACGCCCAACAGCGGCCCGGGGGGCGGCGGCCCCGGCGGCCCGGCCCCCGCGACCGGCACCGGGGCCTCGCTGGCGGCGATGACCGGGACCGTGCACACCATCGCGGCCGGGCTCGGCTCCTCCGACATCGTCACGCTCGAGCAGACCGGCGCCAATCTCCAGCACGCCGCGGCCTCCGGGCGTCAATGGAGCGGGCAGATCTACGTCGCCACCCCGCAGCTGCTGCGCGCCTTCGGGATCAAGGCTTCGGACATCAACCCGGCGGCCGACATCCTCAGCATGCGGCCCGGCCTGTCCGGCATCTCCCACATGGAGCTTCTCTACGGCAACGGGAAGGGCGGCGGACAGGGACCGGGCCCGCAGGGACCGGGGACGAACTCGTTCCCGTGCCCGAAGAACAGCTGCCTCGCTAACCCGGTGATCCAGGAGGTCAGCGCCCTTCCCTCCGGCACGTCGGCACCCAACACCGTGATCACCTCCCGCGCCATCCACGAGTTCGGCCTGCAGACCAGCACCGTCGGCTGGCTCATCCAGGCGCCGCACCCGCCGACCGCTGCGCAGATCAGCAACGCCAGGCTCACCGCCGCTGCGGCGGGCCTGAGTATAGAGACCAAGAACAGCATCCCCGCGTCATCGGAGATCATCAACTGGGCCACCGTCTTCGGGATCCTTCTCGCGCTGAGCATCCTCGCCATGTCCGTCGGCCTTATCCGCAGTGAGGCGGCCAGCGACCTGCGCACCCTGGCCGCCGCCGGGGCCAGCAGCACCACCAGGCGCACCATCACCGCCGCCACCGCCGGCGCGCTCGGCCTGACCGGCGCGGTGCTCGGCACGGTGGCGGCCTACATCGGAGCCATCGCCTATGCCTGGGACAACAAGCTCGACGGCCTCTCCGAACTGTCCAGCGTCCCCACCAAGAACCTGCTGATCATCCTCATCGGCATGCCCTTGATCGCGGCGGCCATCGGCTGGCTGCTGGCCGGACGTGAACCAGCCGTCATCGCTCGCCAGCCGATCGAGTGAGCCGGCACCCGGATGCGTGAGGTCATGAGCGTCCGGTATGCCGTGCTCGCGCTGCTGAGCGAAGGGCCCAAGTCCGGCCCGCAGCTGGCAGCGGAGCTCGAGGCGGGCGGCGGCGAGGTCCCGACCCTGAACGCCGGCCAGCTGCCCGCGACGCTGCGGCGGCTCGAGCATGACGGGCTCGCGGAGTCAGGTGGCGCCGGAGCGGACGGCCAGCGGACGGAATTCCGCATCACCGCCGGGGGAGCGCGGGAGCTGGCCGGGTGGCTGCACGCGCCCGCGGATCTGGCGCCCGCCGCATCCGGAGCTGGCCGCGAAGATCCTGGCCGCGCTGCGGGTGCCCGGCGCCGACGGGCATGAGATCGCGCAGGCGCACCGCCGGTACCTGGTGCAGCTGATGCAGCACTGGACCCGGATCAAGCAGGACAACGCTGGCCATGATCTGCGCCTGGCGCTCGCCGTCGACGCCGAGTTGGTCCGGCTGGACTCGGTCATCCGGTGGCTGGACGCCGCCGACGCCCACCTCGAGCGCGCCTGCGCCGGACCGCCCCCGCCAGTCCCGCTGACGTTGCCGAGGCCGCGGGCCAGAGCCGCAGTGCCGGCGGGGGGCACCAGTCATCAGCGGGCGAGCAGGACGACGGATCTCCGCATCCGGACCTCCGACGCCGACCGGGAGCGCGCCACCGTCCGGCTGCACGACCACTACGCGGAGGGGCGGCTCACGCTCCAGGAACTGGACGAGCGGGTCACGGCGGCGCTGGAGGCCAGGAACTTCGGTGCGCTGCGCCGCGTCATGGCTGACCTCCCCGGGCCCGCCCCCGCCCCGCCGGATGCCCTGCAGCAGGCCCGGCCGCTGCCGCCCGCGATGCTGGCGCCCGCGACGGTACCGCGCTCGGCCCGGGGATCGCGTGGGTCACTGGTGCCGCTGCTGGTGCTGCTCGGGATGCTGCTGATCACGGCCGGCGCGTGGCCGTTTCCGGCCCTCTTCGAGGTGGTGCTGGGGTCCGCCCTGATCGGGTGCGCGGCCGCCATGATCGCAGCCGCCCGGTGGCGCCAGGCACGCCGCCGCTGACCGAAGCGCCACAGACAGAGCTGCCACGGACACAGCCGCCACGGATACAGGCGCCACGGATACAGGCGCCACGGACACAGGCGCCACGGACACAGGCGCCACGGACACAGGCGCCACGGACACAGGCGCCACGGACACAGGCGCCACGGACAGAACGGCACTCGTCATCGAGCGTGCCGCAGGCCGCATTGTGCCGCGCCCGCGCTGGCGCCGAATCGCACGGAATTCTCGTATCTGCCGGGCAGGCCACGCGCTCCTATCCAGTGGATAGGTCCTGAGCTGCCAATAGCAAGGGGGACGCCATGCGACCTCACGCCCTCTCGCCGCGGCGCCTGGCCGGCGCGCTGGCCATCGCCAGCGCCGCAGCCCTGCTCCCGATGGCCGCCCTCGCGGCCACCGGTGCCCCGGCGGCACCGGTCAGCGCGGCCAGCGCGCCAGGCTGCGCGACGGCCGGGCTGGTCGCCTGGATCAGTTACGACCAGGGCGCGGCTGGGACGTTCTACTACTCCGTCAACTTCAGTAACCTGTCCGGGCACGCGTGCACGCTCCGCGGCCATCCCGGTGTCTCGGCGGTCAGCCTGGGCGGCGGTCAGGTCGGCACCCAGGCGACGTGGGGTAACCCGGGTAACGCGAAGCTGCGCACGGTCAGGCTGGGCAGCGGGGCCACCGCGACCGCGGTGCTGGCGATCACGGATGTGGGCGTCTTCCCGGCCACGGACTGCCGCCAGGTCATGGCGGCCGGGCTGCGCGTCTACCCGCCCGGCCAGTCCGCGTCCAAGCTGATCCCCTACCCGTTCAGCGCCTGCTCGACCCGGCAGCGGTTCATGAGCGTCGCGGTGGTGCAGAAGCAGAACTAGCTGGCTGGCCAGGGCGGCTGGACAACGACGCGCCAAGCGGGCGCAGCGCGCTGTCCGGCCGCGGCGCCCGGTTACCGGCCAGTCCGAGGATTCTGGGCGGCAGCGGTATCAGCGGCCATCCAGGCTGCTCTGCATTACTGCCGGACGCCCCTGCTGTCGCCAGCGGGCCGCTGGCGCGCCACCGCAGCTCTCACCGAGGAGGACCTACCATGAAGCTCACCACCCGCGCCGCGCGCCGGATCGGCGCCGCAGCCGTAGCGGCCTGCGCCGCGATCTTCGTGCCCGCGATCGCGCTGGCCGCACCGGGATCGCCTGCCACCCAGGCGTCACCCGCTACCGTTCCCCTGTGCCAGACGCCCGGCCTGGTCATCTGGCTGGACACCAGCGGCAAGGTAACTCTCGGGACCGTCTCCTACAGCCTGGAGTTCACCAACCTGAGCGGCCAAAGCTGCACGCTCAACGGCTTCCCCTTCCTGGCCGCTGTCGACCTGCACGGACACCAGGTGGGCCACCGGGCTGTCTTCGATCACTCCACCGCCCCGCATCAAGTGACGCTGGGCCGCGGCAAGACCGCAACCGCCGTACTGCAAGTGATCGACGCCGGCAACCTCCAGCGGTCGGCGTGTCATCCGGTCACCGCCGCTGGCCTGCGCGTCTACCCGCCTAACCAGACCAGGTCCAAGATCGTCCCGTTCCCGCTCCCGACCTGCTCAAAGGCGAGCGCGCACATCCTGTTCGTCGGGCCGGTCAGGAAATAACGGCCATTCGCGGCGACGAAGCAGAGCGGCGGGGCCCGCCGCGACCGGCTGCCGCTGCGGCGGCCGGTTGCGGCGGTCGCGCAGGTCCTGACGGCCGCCGGGCGGTTAACCTACCGTGATCGCGTCCAGGCGTTCCTTCAGGAACTGCGCCGACACGACCGGCCCGTAATCATTCGGCTTGCCGATCGGCGGCTGCAGGGACTCGATCACCGCGTCGTGGTCGGCTTCGTAGAAGTAGACGAGCGAGACGAGGTCCTCGTCCGGGGCCTCGGCCTGCGGTGGCAGCACGCGGTGCCGGTTGGACTTCCACCGGCCGCCGCTCCAGCGGGCGAGCAGGTCCCCGGTGTTGATCGTGAACGCGCCCGGGTCGTAGGGCGCGTCCTCCCAGCCGTCCTGCTCCGTCCACACCTGCAGGCCGCCCCGGCCCGGCTCGCGGTCGAGGATGGTGACGGTGCCGAAGTCGGTGTGCGGGCCGATCCGGAACTGGCCGGGCTCCGGCTCGCCGGCCGCCGTCATCGGCGGGTACCAGTTGATGTTCATCGTGTGCGTGGCGTGGCCGGTGTGCCGGGTGAAGAAGTCGCGTTCCAGCCCCAGCGCCGCCGCGCACAGCACGAGCAGTTCGTCCGCGAGCTCGCGCATCCGGGCCAGGTAGGCGACGACGGCGGGCTGCAGCGCAGGCACCTCGGCCGGGTAGGCGTTGGGCTGGAACCAGTACCCGTCGACAGCCGGGTCGCCCGTCGGCTGGTCGGCGCCGACCGCGAAGGACTCCTTCAGATCGGGCGGAGTCTGGGTGCCCTCGGCGTAGCCGTTCGCCTCGACGCCGGGCGGCAGCCAGCCCCGGCCGCCGACGGTGACGGCGTAGCGCTGCTTGGTCTCGAGCGGCAGCCTGAAGAACGCCCGTGCCTGCGCACGTACTCGCGCGCGCAGTTCGGCTGGCACGCCATGGCCTTTGATCAGGAAGAAACCCACGCTCTGCAGCGCCGCGTCGACTTCGGCGGCCACGGCAGCGCGGCCCGCCTCGTCGCCGCGGAGCCAGGGCGTGAGGTCGATCACGGGAACTGACGATGGCATGATCCGGCTCCGATGTCGTCGCCGCGTAGCCGCGGGCACTCGCAATGCAGCCATCGTACGTCCGCGTAGCGCGCAGGCCCCGCGGTAGCACCGGGCCGGCAGCGCCGGCAGGCAGCAGGCCGGCAGCAGGCGGCGCACAGGCGGCGCAGGGCCGCAGCGGGCCGGCAGCGCCGGTCCTGGATCGTCACTGATCGGCGGTTGCCCACGCTGCGGTGCGCGATCCGGCGGCTCCGCGACTGGCGCCGGAACCGCGGCCCGCAGTGCGGTCGCGGTTCCCATGACCCGGCGTAGCAGGGCGAAGGTGTCCAGCGAGCGGACGCCTTCGTTATGGAATGACTGCAGCGCCGGGTCATCGCCGGGATTCAGCGCCACAGCCTCTTCCCACATGGCCCGCTCAGCGGCCCGCCAGTCAGGGCGTTCCCGCACTTCGACATGGCTGAATCCGGCGGCCGTCAGTCCGGCGCTGAGGTTCACCAGGCGCAGCCGGCCGGGCACCCGCTCGTCCTCGGAGCCGACGATCTCCCAGCAGGTCAGCACGGCTCGCCCGCCGGGGGCCAGAACCCGGCGCAGCTCACGGTAGGCGGCGTCCTGCCGCGGGGCGAACTGGATGGCATCCACGCACAGCACGGCGCCCACCGAGCCGGAGTCCAGCCCGGTCGCGCCGAGGTCCCCGACGCGGAAATCCGCCGCGCGGCCCAGCCGCCGTGCCTGCTCGCGGGCCTGGCGTACCGCCTCGGCGGAGAAGTCGACCCCGACCAGCCTGGCCCCGGTGCGGGCGGCGATCTCCAGTCCGTAGCCGCCGCGGCCGCAGGCCAGATCCAGCAGGGTATCGCCGGGAGACAGCCGCAGGGCTTCGGTGACCTCGGCGATCCCCGCCCAGCTGAGCAGGCTGGTCGACAGCAGGCCGGGAGGCAGGCCCAGCTGACGCTGCTGGATCTCGTCCTTAACCGGCGATTCCGCCATATCCGCGTACCAGCCGTCGAAGTACTGAGCCAGGTCCGGTGCTGGAGTTTCCATCTGCCCAGTATGTCGGCGGGTCCCTGGTGGCTGCCCGGCCAGCCGGGCTGGCGGCTCGCTCACCGCATCAGCCGCTCCTAGGTTTCGACGAGGATCACCAAGGTTTCCGGCAGCACGCCGTCATACTCCATCGCTTCGGACATCGCCCTGGTCTGCATGGCAGACATCACGGCATCCATGTCGGCGACATCCATGAGCAGCGCCACCCGGTTCGGGTTCTGCGGGTCGGCGAATGTCCGGATGTTGGTCACCCCGAGCGGCCCGAAGACCTCTTCGCGCTTCGGCGAGGCAAGCCAGTGATCCTTGTCGTGCACATCGTGGTGGGCGATTACAGTCGGCATGCTTCCCCCTTGGCATGGCGTAGCCGGCAAACTTAGCCTGGCTTGCCGACCCTACACCGTAAGGACCTCGTGCCCGTATTGGCAAGGCCTTTGGAATAGGCAATAACTCCGGTGCAGCCCGCCGGAGCGAAGCGTGAATTCTTGAAATGCATTGAATGCCGCATATATGTTCAATGCCGCACTGAGGTGATCTCAGCGAAATAGGTTCGGGAATCCCGTCTTTGTCCCATAATGCCCGGTCCCTACCGGAATGCCAGCAGGAGCTAGTGCGGGTATGCACCGCCGCAGCCTCTTACTCGTCCAGCGCCATGGGCTGGCCTGGCATCGCCAGGTCCGCTCCGAATGCGGCCCGGCTGGAGTCCGTGAACTTCCTAGTCGGTCTACTCAACTTCCTTCAGGATCCGCTGCATCTGGTCTAGCTGATCCTTCAGTTCGTCGACCCGGACGCTCAGATCGGTGAGCCTGAGGTCGACATGCTCGTTCGCGGTGATCGCCATGTCGCTCAGCCGCCGGTACTCGTCGGCGAGGCTGCGGTATTCCTTGCTCGCCGTCAGCGCCGACTTCGACGATCGTATTCTGGCGAAGGAAAAGTACCGGGCGGAAAGGACAACCGCCGCGGAGATGAACAAGACAATAAACGCCCAGGCGGCCGAGTTCATGACCGTACCCCCACGTCAACGTCGCTATCGATCCCGAGGGTCCGCACCGCGGACGCGATTGCTTTCGGCGTGAGCAGCACCGTGAAGGGTGCTACTTCGTAGAACTTCATTGCCTTCCCGTCTTCTGAGACTTCGATGGTGGCCGACACCAGCCCGGCCGCCTCCAGCTTCCGCAGGTGCACCTGGAGCAGGGCGCGGCTGATGTTCAGCTCGCGGGCCAGCTGGCTGACGTAGTTGCGTTCCCGCGTCAGCGCGGCGACGACCCTGAGCCGGTGCGGGTTCGCCAAGGTAGCGAGGACCCGCAGGAAGCCATCGCCGGTCATGCTCAAGTTATCCACATTATCCCTTCTAGCATGTGCAAAAAAAAGTTAGCATGTGGAGCGGCGCTCGGTCAACGGCGTGCTGACGCCATGGGATCACGGTGAGGTCGCAAGCCGGTGGCCCGCGGTCTTCGGCTGGCTGCTCCTGGTCGCCGCCATCTTCATGGCAGGCCAGGCGATGGCTGCTGGCGGACTCAGCCTGGCTTGACGAGGCCTCGCCGGTCTGCCCTGGCGGCTGGCTCAGGCGAGGAAGTCGGCGACCACTGCGGCTAGCTGGGGTGCGCTGAAGATGTTGTAGTGCGTGAGGCCCGGCAGGATAGCCAGGTGCATGCTGGTGGCCAGCGATCCGTCCAGCCCGCGTCCTGGAGACCGCCACCCAGCAGGGCGAAGAACTCGGCGGCGTGTGCGGGCGGGATGCTGTCGGCGTCGGCGTAGACCAGCAATGTCGGGGTCGTGATCCGCTTGACCTCGTAGGGCTGGCGCAGCAGCTCGCCGGTCTTGTCCATCAGGGCGGGAAAGGCTTCGCGGTCGGGCGCCACCTGAGACCACGCCTGGTACATCGGGGACCGCTTCATCTGATCGAATCCGGGCCGGCCGACCTGCGACATCCCGGCGCGGACGGCCGGGAACCAGCCATCGCGCCGACAAGGCGTGGACACCAGCGCCAGCTTTCGCACCTGGCCGGGGTGCTGGATGGCGCACCGCAGGCTGGCGCCGCCGCCCAGGGAGTAGCCGAGCAGGTCCGCCTGCCCCAGGCCGAGGTACTCGATCAGCCCGGCGATGTCGTCGCCGAAGCCCTGAAAGCTGAACGGGCGGCTGGTGTCCCGGGTGTGACCATGGCCCTGCAGTTCGATGGCGATGACCCGCCGGCTGTCGGCCAGCTGGTCCAGGAGCTCACCGAACATGCTGGTCAGGCCGAAGCCGCCGTGGACGACGACCACAGGATCGCCGGAGCCTCGGCTCTCCCAGTACATGTCCACGCCATTGACCGGCGCGAACCCGGTAACGGGGGTGTGTGGCACTCAGCCTCCTCCGGTCCTAGCCGACGCTGCGGACAGACCGTGGCCGGGACCGAAGCTCGCCCGTACCGCATCGGCCCGCCAGCGGGCAGGGCCGGCGTCGCGGCCCGGCGCCAGCTTGCGGTACGGCCGGCCAGCCGGTCTCAGGCGATCTTGCGTGCACCGGGCCCGGGCACCGGGGTGACATCGCGAGCTGATTCCAGGACGTGCCCGGCGCGGCAGGCCAGCTGCAGCTGCACAGGCTCCCCGCAATCGCGGTGCTTGAGCACGACCGGCGCCCCGGCCGGGCCGGCCGCGTAGCGGTCGCCCCAGTGCATCAGCGCGACGAGCACCGGGTACAGGTCCAGGCCCTTGGCGGTGAGCCGGTACTCGTGCCGGCTGCGCTGGCCGCTGTCCCGGTAGGGAACCTTACGCAGCAGCCCCTCGCGCACCAGCCGGGCCAGCCGGTCAGCGAGCACCTGGCGCGGGATCCCGGTGCGGCGCTGCATGTCATCGAACCGGCGCACGCCGTTAAAGGCCTCACGCAGCACCAGGAACGTCGGCCGCTCCCCGATGACGCCCACGGCCGCGCCGATCGCACAGTTGGCCGGGTCGTATTCGAGCATCGCAGTCGGTCCCATGCTCACATGCTAAGTCCAGTTGACAGACTCAGCAATCGGCGGCGATGCTGGGTCTGTGAACCGAACCCAGGTGCCTCTGACCGCGATCCGGCGCGCCAGCGCCGCGGACCTGACCGCGCTCAGCGACTTCTTCGCCGGGCTGTCCGTGCAGACCCGCTACCGGAGATTCTTTGCCGCTGTCACGCCCACATCCGCCATGCTGCGCACGCTGTCCGGCGGCACCGGGACCGTCGACGCCGTGATCGCGGTCCGCGACGGCGTCATCATCGGGCACGCCATGGCCGCGGACCTGGCTGGCCCAGCTGACCTGGCCGGGCCGGGTGACCTGGCCAGCCCCGCCGACCGGGCTAGGGCCGGCGCCAGGATGACCGAGATCGGCGTGGTGGTGGCTGACGCCTGGCAGGGCCAGGGTCTGGGCTCGGCGCTCATCCGCACCCTGATCACCGCGGCCCAGGCGCGCGGGGTGACCGATGTGGCGATGGCGGTCCTGCCCAGCAACCAGCAGGTGCTCGCCATGATCGCCCGCCGCTGGCCCGCCGCGCGCACTGGCCATGGCGCGGACTTCGCCACCGTGCGGGTCCGGCTCCCGCGTCCGCCGCGGCCACGGCGCCCGTGCTGCCCGGATGTCGCGCTAGCCGGCGCGGCCTTACAGTATGTCCATGGCTGGCGAGGTGTCCCCGCCCGGGCGCGGTGATGAGGTGGCATCGGCCGATGACTTGCGTGCCTCTCACGAGGACCGGGACCGGGTGGTCGACGTGCTGCGGGTCGCGGCCGGTGATGGCCGGCTGACCGCCGAGGAACTCGACGAGCGACTGGAACACGCCTTGACCGCCCGCACCTTCGGCGAGCTCGCGACGCTGATCAGGGACCTGCCGGCGGCACCGGGCTTCGTGCCGAGCGAACCGGTCCCGGCGCCGAAGGACCTGGCCAGCATCGACTGCCACAGCAGTGCTGCCATGCGCGGCGGCGGCTGGCTGGTACCGCACCGGATGGAGGTGCGGGCCACGAGCGGCAGCGTGACGCTGGACTTCACCGAGGCGGTCATCTCGCGGCCGACCCTCCTCATCGACGCTGACCTGCGCAGCAGCAGACTGAAGCTGGTGACCAGGCCCGGCGTCGTGGTCGAGGCCGATGACGTGGTGACGCACAGCAGCACCGTGAAGGTCCGGCCGCCCCGGGGTCCCCAGGCGCCCGTCGTCCTGCGCATCCAGGTGTCAGGCCAGCTCAGCAGCAGCGCGATCACGGCCCGCCCGCCGCGCCGGACTTTCTGGCAGTGGCTGCGCCGGCGTCCCGCCCAACGCGACCCTAGGAGTCGCGTGGCGTTAGTTCTTTGACGGTCTGATTTTGGTGAGTAATTCGTCGGCGTCCTTGGTCCAGGAGAACGGCTGGCAGCGGTCGTTGTAGGCGTCGATGAAGGCGCCGATGGCGGTGGTGAGTTCCTTGACGGAGCGGAAGGTGCCGCGGCGGATGGCCTGGCGGGTGATGATCCCGAAGAAGATCTCGACCATGTTCAGCCAGGAGCAGCTCGGTCGGGCGTGAAGTGCAGGGTGATCCGCTGGTTCTCGGGCCTGGCGAGCCACTTGCGGATCTCGGGGTGCTTATGGGTGCCGTAGTTGTCCAGCACGACGTGCAGGTCCGCGCCGGGATGGGCGGCGGCGACCTTCTTGAGGAAGCGCAGGAATTCCTGGTGGCGGTGCCGGGGGTAGCAGGCGTCCGCGGTGATCTTCCCGGTGGCGATCTCCAGGGCGGCGAACAAGGTGGTGGTGCCGTGCCGGATGTAGTCATGGGTGCGCCGGGCGGCCAGGCCCGGCCGCAGCGGCAGCATCGGGGCGGTCCGGTCCAGGGCCTGCACCTGGGACTTCTCATCCACGCTGACCACCACCGCGCTCTCCGGCGGCGCCAGGTACAAGCCGGTGACGTCGCGGATCTTTGCTTCCAGCTCCGGGTCGGTGCTGAACTTGAACGTCTCGATCCGGTGCGGCTGGATCTTCCATTTCCGCCAGATCCGCGCCACGCTGGCGAACGAGATCCCCAGCTCGGCGGCCAGGAACCGGGCCGACCAGTGCGTGATCCCCAGCCGCTCCGGCGGGCGGCCGTTATCAGCCAGCGTCGCGACGACCACATCCGCTTCGCTGATCTCCGCCGGCCGCCCGGACCGCGGCTCATCCTCCAGGCCGCTTGATCCCGCCCTGATGGTAGCGGTCCCGCCAGCCGATCACCGTCGGCCGCGACACCCCCACCGCCCGCGCGATCGCCGCGTTCGGCATCCCGTCCGCGGCCAGCAGCACCATCCGGGCCCGTTTCGCCAGGCCCGACGGCACGCTCGGCAGCCGCGCCAGCTCAGCCAGCCGGTCCCGGTCGCCCTCACGCAAGGTCAGTGCAGGAGCTAAGGACATGCTCCATTGTCCCGCGCCTCACACCGTAAAACAACTTTCAACACGCGACACTAGGAGTCGGTAAAACACAAACTCCTATATGCCTCGGTGATGTATACGGCCGCCGAAATCTGCGTCTTCGCTGTGAGCAGGGCTTGCAATCTCGCCGCCGCGGAGTTCGCATCTGCTAGCCGGGTACGCAAGAAAAAAAGATCGTTCTGAATATCCAGGGTGATTAGATGATCCTCGCCCAGCCTCAGACGAGCCGCATCGGCGAGGCGTGAGAGCTCATCCTCCGCCTTCTCTAGATATCCGCCTGCTATCGCGATCCGGATCATCTCATACCGAGTAGGCAGGACGCTGCGGTGATCCTCATGAGCGCCCAGCACGTCGAGTTGGATGTCAAGCAGATCCTGGCACTCGGCAATAGCGTCATCGAGTTTATTTTGCAGCCGGAGCATCTGAGCTATACGGAGCCGGGACTGAAGCGCTATTTCGTGGTAGCCGCCCAGAGCTTGACGGCTGATGTCAAGGAGCGTTCGGTAACCTGATTCCGCAGCCGTGAACGCTCCGAGCTCCACGAGCACATTAGAAAGGTGCCGCTGCGCGAGGAGCTCAACGCGCTGGCCCGGGCCGAGGACGCGGCGCTGCTTCTCGAGCAATGCCCGGAATTCTGCCACGGCTTCGCCGAGCTTGTGCTGCCGCGCAAGCCCGTCCGCCAGATTCTGCCACCCGGCCGCGGAGTCGCCTTGCTCTGCGGTCCCTCCGCCAGGGCCGGACGTTTCCCGTGCCGCCTGCACCGCCGCGAGCTCTCCGCGCCGGAGCAGCACCGCGGCCAGCTCAAGCCGGGTGACCAGGGTGCTGCGGTCGTCCTCGCCTAGCGCCTCAGTCTTCGCGGTCAAGACGGCGCGGAACTCGGCTTCAGCGCCGGTCAGCTGACCGCGCTGGAGCAGCACCTCGGCCAGTTCGTGCCAGCTGCCCAAGGTCTCGCGATCGTTGTCGCCGAGTGCCTGCCGCTCGGCTTCCAGCAGCGCGCGGAATTCGGCTCCGGCCGCCTCCAGCTGGCCCCGCTGGCGCAGCGTGACGCCAAGCTCATGTCGGGTGATCAGGGTGCTGCGGTCGGTGCCGCCCAGCGCTTGCCGCTCGGCCTCCAGCAGCGCGCGGAACTCGGCTTCGGCCGCCTCCAGCTGGCGGCGCTCGCGCAGTATCAGCGCCAGTTCATGACGGGTGGCCAGGGTGTCGCGGTCGCTGCCGCCCAGCGCCCGGCGCTCTGCAGCGAGCGCAGTGCGGATCTCGGTTTCGGCGGCCCTCAGCTGGCCGCGTCCGTGCAGCGTAACGCCAAGCTCATGGCGGGTGATCAGGGTGCTGCGGTCGTCCTGGCCCAGCGCCTCGGTCCTCGCGCTGAGCTCGGCGCGGAACTCGCGTTCGGCAGCGGCGAGTTGCCCCCGCTCGCGCAACACCAGCGCTAGCTCATGCTGGATGTTCAGGGTGCTGCGGTCGCTGCCGCCCAGCGCTTGCCGCTCAGCAGCGAGGACGGTGCGGATCTCGGTTTCGGCCGCCTCCAGCTGGCCGCGCTCGCGCAGGATTGCTGCCAGCTCACACCGGGCGTCCAGGGTGCTGCGGTCGCTGCCGGCCGGTGCTTGCCGCTCAGCGGCGAGCACGGTGCGGATCTCGGTTTCGGCCGCCTCCAGCTCGCCGCGCAGGCGCAGGGTCAGCGCCAGCTCATGCCGGGTGCCCAGGGTGCTGCGGTCACTGCGGCCCAGCGTCTCGGTCCTCGCGCTGAGCACGGTGCGGATCTCGGTTTCGGCCGCCTCGAGCTGGCCGCGCTGGCGCAGGACGAATGCCAGCTCAAGGCGGGTGCCCAGGGTGTCACCGTCGGTCTCGCCCAGCGCGCGGCGCTCTGCCGCGAGCGCACCGCGGACCTCGGTCTCGGCTGCCTCCAGCTGGCCGCGTCGGCGCAGCGTCACGGCCAGCTCGTGCCAGGTGACCAGGGTGTTGCGGTCGTCCTGCCCCAGCGCCTCGCGCTTGGCGGCCAGCACCGCGCGGAACTCGGTCTCGGCCTCATCCAGCTGGCCCCGGCGGCGCAGCAGCAGCGCCAGCTCATGGCGGGCGGCCAGGGTCTGGAGATGGTTGTCGCCGAGTACCCGCCGGTCGGCGGCCAGGAGCGGGCGGATCTCGGTTTCGGCCGCATCGAACTGGCCGCGGTCGCGCAGCGTCACGGCCAGCTCATGCCAGCTGGCCAAGGTGCTGCGGTCGTCCTGTCCCAGCGCCTCGCGCTTGGCGGCCAGCACCGCCCTGATCTCGGGTTCGGCCGCCGCCAGCTGGCCGCGCTGGCGCAGCGTCACGGCCAGCTCATGCCAGGTGATCAGGGTGCTGCGGTCGCTGCCGCCCAGGGCCAGGCGGTCAGCCGCGAGCACGGCGCGGATCTCGGTTTCGGCCGCCGCCAGCTGGCCGCGCTGGCGCAGCGTCACGGCCAGCTCATGCCAGGTGATCAGGGTGCCGCGGTCGTCCTGGCCGAGCGTCTCGCGCTTGGCGGCCAGCACGGCGCGGATCTCGGTTTCGGCCGCCGCCAGCTGGCCGCGCTGGCGCAGGGTCACGGCCAGCTCATGCCAGGTGATCAGGGTGCCGCCGTCGCTGCCGCCCAGCGCCTGGCGGTCAGCCGTGAGCACGGCGCGGATCTCGGTTTCGGCCGCCGCCAGCTGGCCGCGCTCGCGCAGGGTCACGGCCAGCTCATGCCAGGTGATCAGGGTGCTGCGATCGTCCAGCCCCATCACCTCGCGCTTGGCGGCCAGCACCGCGCGGAATTCGGCTTCGGCCGCCTCCAGCTGGCCGCGCTCGCGTAGCGTCAGGGCCAGCTCATGCCGGGTGATCAGGGTGCTGCGGTCGTCCTGGCCAGGTACTGTGCGCTTGGCGGCCAGCACGGCGCGGAATTCGGTTTCGGCCGCCTCCAGCCGGCCGCGCTTGCGCAGCACCACGGCCAGCTCATACCGCGTGGCCAGGGTCTGGGGATGATCATCGCCGAGCACCTGCCGCTCAGCTTCCAGCACGGCGCGGATCTCGGCTTCGGCTGTCCCCAGATCCCCTCGGCGCGCCGCGGACCCGGCCGCCTCGCGTGCCGCCGCCAGGATGACCGGATGGTTGGCGCCGAGCACCGGCCCTTGCGCGTCCAGTAGCGTGCGCAATTCGGCTTCAGCTCCGCCAATATTGCGCTTGCATCTGATCCGGGCCAGCATCACCCGGGCTAGCAGGCCGATGACCGTATCTCCGGTTCCATCTTCCGCCTCGGCCACGACCCGCAACTCGGCCTCTGCATCGGCAAGCTTCTCTTGCAACCCGAGTGCATCGGCCAGCCCCAGCCGGGCCGACCTGCTCAGCATCTGGTCGACGGCCGGGTCACCGGTAGCCGAGTCAACGGCGGACCGGAACGCGTCTTCGGCTTCAGTCAATCTGTACTGGCCGACAAGCGCATGGGCCAGCAACGGCAAGGTAAGCAGCCGGAAGAATTCTTTGTCCTCGTCATCGAGATTTGATGAATCCCGGAGCTCGGCAAGGAGGTGCTGGCACTCATCTTCGGTATCTTTGAATCGCCCGGACGCCAGCATCATCTGTCCGGCTTCGATCCGGGTAAGCACGAGCAGGCGATGATCAGCGGGAAGTATGTTCTCAGCCTTTGTCTGGATCGCTCTAGCCAAGGCGATAGCTGATCTTATCTTTCCGGAAACGGCTACGAATCCGAAAGTGCAGAGCGCGGCCATTACGGCGTCTTCGACTAGCTCCTCAACTGGAGGGCAGCCGCTCAGGGCCGACTGCACGTGCGGAGCTAGGAGTTCCCACCATGCCCAGGTGCTGAATTCAAGGGAATCCCGCCTGGTGCCCACGGTGGCCAGTGCGACGGCTATGGTCCATACTTCCCGTTGGCGGTCGTGGTCATCGCTCAGATTGGCCGCGACGGTGTCCAGGACGAGCCGATGCGTGCTCACGCAGGAGATCGGGCGGGCGCCTGGCCTGCTGGCCGGCTGAGCCCGCTGCCGGACAAGCGACAGATCATCCAGGGCCTGCAGCAGCTCGTCGCGGCGAAGCTCGCTGAAAGCATCGCCGAACAGGGAGTATCCGGCCAGTACCTCCGGATCGAGCAAATCAAGCGGCAGTGGCTCTGGGGCAAAGCAGGACAGGATCTCAATGAGTTGCCGCGCGTCGCCGTATCCGCGGCGGTCGAGCAGGTCGAGGGATATCTCCCAGGTACGGTAGATCCGCAGCCGGGTAATGGATTCTTCGCTGCGCCGTCCGCCCAGATATGCGGCCGAGTCGAGAACACTCAGGCTCTGATCAAGAGTCTCCCGGTAGGCGGCAATCGTGGTGACCGCCGCAGCGACCGGATCCTCGTCGGCGCCCTGCCGAAGGTCCTGCCGGATCTTCTGGCGCAGATAGGTACCGGCCAGGTTCAGCGCGAGCGGGAGACCACCCAGCCGGTCTGCGACGCTGGCAACCTCGGCGGCAAGCTCGCTGTGCTGGTCGGAACCGGGATGCAGGACCGGGCTGATGGCGTCGAGTATGACCTGGCTGGCCGGCTCGGGCCCCAGCGTCGGCAGCTCGCGGATCTCGGCGTAGCGCCAGATTTCCGCGCTGGCATCCCGGCTCGTGATGACGATCAAGCCGTTAGTGGTGGGCCGTAGCCATCCGCCGTCGTCACAGGGGAAGCCGCTGGGCCCGGCGAGAACCTCCGGATCGTCGGCCTCGTCCACGATCAGCAGCCAGGGTGAAGCCTGCTGGTCGAGGCTGCGCCACAGCAGGTCAGTGGCGCTGATTCGGCCTTCCCAGGCCTCCTGCACCAGTTTGGGCGCGGCTCCCAGGGTCAGCGCGAGTTCGCGCATGCCGGCGCTCAACGTGGCTGCGTCGCGCGCCGACATCCACCATGCTGGCACGCGGCGGCTGCGCGCCAGGCCGGCGAGGTGGAGCGCGACGGTCGTCTTACCCGCTCCGCCCAGCCCGACCAGTACCTGCGGGCGGCCCGAGCGATTCCCGGTGGTCAGCAGAGCCGCCAGGTCGCTGAGGACCTCCTCCCGGCCGCGCACCCGCTCGGGCAGCGACGTGACCGGCGGCGAAAGGGAGAAAACGCCTGGTTGGTCTGCGCCGCCTCGGTAGTTGCTGACGTGGGTGACACCCGCCAGCCTGATGCGCCGCTGCGGGCTGGCGGACGACCGGGTCAGGGCCTCATCTCCGCCGTCGGCACTGAGCCAGCCCGCGAAGTCATCGTCGGCGGCGAAGGCACGGGCTGGCTCGGCCCACAGCTCCATCCGGGTCGGGTCCCCAGGGTCGGCGTCGTACTGCAAGACTCCGATCATCAGGCCGTCGGCGAAGACCACTGCCCCTGACATTCCTGCCCAGGCACTCGTGGCCTCGGCCCGGGGCGCCCCGATGGTGCCGTGGGCCTGGATAACCCAGCGGCCGCTTTTGTACTGTGACAGCGGTAGAATTGTGCCGTCCAGCTCCCGTGATTCCCGGATGCCGCCGCTGACAGCGTCGGCGATGGGGAATCCCGCCGCGAGGCAGTCCACCGGCTCGGCCCCGTCGAGATCGGCCCAGGTCAGGCCAGTTAACCGCGGCGGGGTTACCCAGCGTGTGTCTGCCTCATCGAGTACCGCCAGCAGCACCGCATCGACATCCTCGTGCCACCAGACGGCGACCGCGTCGTGGAACGGCCGTCCTGCGGTCCGGCTAAGCAACCGGACCTGGCAACGGGGAAGACCTTGCGCAAGATCGCCGAGCAGGCGCGCGGTCAGCGGTCCAGGCGGACGCTCGGGCGGCGCCCGGTTGCTGACCGCCGTCGCGACCACGTGCCTGGCCGTGAGCACCAGCCGCGGGCTTACCAGGTACCCGGAGCCGAAGTCGTCGCTCGCCGGCACGTACACCTCGGCGACCTGCGCTTCCTCCAGTCCCACCGATCCGCCCCCTTACCGTGCCTACGTGGGCTGTCCCGGCACCTTGTCCCCGATCAGCGCCTGCCGTGTGACGCCGTCGGCCGCCACCAGGACCGGCTGGAGCGACACCGTGAGGCGGTTGGTGGTTTCGCTGCTCAGGCCGCCCTTGGCGCCGACCGAGAGCACCCCGAAGCCCACACCGAATTTTCCGCCGGCGTCCTTGGTGATGGCCAGGGCCACGTCAAGGGTTACGGCACCCAGCGCGAAGCGCAGTTCCGTTCCTTCGCCGCCCGCCATGGCGTCGGTCAATTCTGCGCGCAGGGCCTTGATCGTGTCCGCCAGCCCCGCCGCTACGCGCTCGTCCACGATTCCCCTCCGATGACGCACGCCGCACGACATAAACCATGAAGCACCGAGCAAAGCCTCGCACAGGCAGACGAACGTGTCAGCTCATGAAACCCGCAGACAGCCGGCGTAGCAGCAGCGTCTCGGCCAGGCAGGCCCGCTCGAAGACCGTCAGGTGCAAGCTCTCGTTCGCGCTGTGCGCCCGGGTGTCGGGGTCCTCAACCCCGGTGATGAGGATCTCGGCATCGGGAAGGATCCCGGCAAAGGCCGCGATGAACGGGATGGAGCCGCCGACCCCGATATCGACGGCGGGCGCCCCCCAGGCCTCGGACAGCGCCGAGCGGGCCGCGTCGTAGGCGGTTCCCCCGATCCGGGCCTGGAATGGCTCGGCGGTGCTGCCCGGGTCCACCGTCACCTGCGCCCCCCAGGGCGCGTGCGACCGCAGATGCGACGCGAGCGCGGCGCGCGCCCGCGCCGCGTGGTCGCCGGGGGCGATCCGCATGCTCACCCTGGCCCGGGCCGCCGGGACGAGGGTGTTGGACGCCGCCTCGACCGGCGGGGCGTCGATGCCGATCACGGAGATCGACGGGCGCATCCAGAGCCGTTCGGCCAGGCTGCCCGTGCCGGTCAGCTGCACGTCGTCGAGCAGCCCGGCCTCCGCGCGCAGCTGCGTTTCGGTCAGGTCGGGCCCGTCGGCCTGACCGCTGACCAGGCCGGCCACCGCCACGTCACCGGCATCGTCATGCAGCGTGGCCAGCAGCCGGCACAGCGCCGTCAGCGCATCAGGGACCGGGCCGCCGTACAGCCCGCTGTGCAGGCCATGGCGCAGCGTCCGCACCTCCACGGTGACGTTGGCGCCGCCGCGCAGCGAGGTGGTCAGGGAGGGCACACCGGCCGCCCAGTTGGTCGAGTCGGCCAGCACCACCACGTCGGCGCGGATCCAGTCGGCGTAGGTCGTGAGGAACTGCGCCAGGGTGGGCGAGCCGATCTCTTCCTCGCCCTCGACGAGCACGGTCACCCCGACCGGCAGCTGGCCGCCATGCGCCCGCAGCGCCGCCAGGTGGACCGCGATCCCGGCCTTGTCATCGGCAGCCCCGCGCCCATACAGGCGGCCGTCCCGCTCGGCCGGCTCGAACGGGTCGCTGTCCCAGCTCGCGCGATCACCGGGCGGCTGCACGTCGTGGTGCGCGTACAGCAAGACGGTCGGGGTTCCTGGCGGCCCCTCGCGCCGGCCCAGGACGGCCGGCAGACCGCCCGGGACGGTGAGCACGTCAACCTCGGGGAGCCCGGCCTGGCGCAGCAGCGTTGCGACTTCGTCGGCGCTGGCCTTGAGGTGCGGCCCGGCCGCCGGATCCGCTGACACCGACGGGATCCGCACCAGCCGCTCCAGATCGGATCGGACGGACGGCAGGACCCGCCGGACGGCGGCCGCGAGCTGCCGGTCGCCGGCCTGCTCCGCGCTCAGGTTCCCGGACGCGTCGCCGGGCTGATCCAGGCTCATGACCCGCGACGATACCGGGGACTGACCCGCTGGCCTCAATCCGCGGCCGCGGTTTGACTCGCCGCAGGCAGCGCACCCTGATCACGTCGAACCCGGTGCTCGCACCAGGTCATAGGGCGACCGGGGGACGTGCACCGCGATGATCGCGCCCGGCCTGGCCCGGTTAACATTCCGGACATGAACGTCATCTTCGTCGAGCCGTTCTTTCCGGCCAGCCAGCGCCACTTCGCCCGGGCGCTGGCTGAGGTGGGCGCGACCGTGATCGGGGTCGGCGAGTTTCCCGTCGAGGCGCTCGATGATCAGCTGCGGGGCTGGCTGCATCACTACGAGCAGGTTCCGTCCGTCACCGACGTGGAACAGCTGACCCGCGTCGTCCGGCAGGTGCAGGACCAGCTGTGGGTGGACCGGCTCGAGGCCACGATCGAGGCGCACACCCTGGCCGCCGCGCAGGTCCGCGAGGCCTGCACCATCCCCGGCACGTCGGTGCGGACGGCCTGGCTGTGCCGGGACAAGCCGTCCATGAAGCAGGCCCTGCGGGAGGCGGGAGTACCGACCGCCGCCTCGATGGCCGCCGATAGCGCCGCGCAGGCACGTGACTTCGCCGGGCAGGTCGGCTACCCGCTGATCCTCAAGCCGCGCAGCGGCGCGGGCGCGTCCGGGACGACCGCGGTCGGCAGCGACACTGAGCTGGACCATGCCCTGAGCATCTTCGGTGGTCAGGGCGTCGAATCCATCGCCGTGGAGGAGTTCGTCGAGGGCCACGAGGGTTTCTACGACACCATTACGGTCGACGGCCGGGTCGCGGTGGACTTCGTGTCGCACTACTACCCCAACGTGCTCGAGGCGATGCGGACCCGGTGGATCTCGCCGCAGTTCATCTCGACCAACCGGATCGACACCGCGCCGGAGTACGCCGAGCTGCGCGAGATGGGCGCGAAGGTGAATGCCGCCCTCGGGATCGGCACCTCGGCGACGCACATGGAGTGGTTCTTCGGCCCGAAGGGACTGAGGTTCTCCGAGATCGGCTGCCGTCCGCCGGGGGTGGGGGCCTGGGACCTGTACTCCGCGGGGAACGAGATCGACGTATACCGCGAGTGGGCGCTGGCGATCACGGCCGGCCAGACCGGCTCGGCGCCGTCGCGGCGGTATGCCAGCGGAATGATAGCGCTGCGCCCCGAGAATGACGGCCACATCACCGGCTATTCGGGAGTGGACGAGCTGCAGCAGCAACTCGGCGAGTGGGTCATCGACGCGCACCTGCCGCCGCCGGGAACCGCGACGCAGGCCGTCGAGGCCGGGTACATGGCCAATGCTTACGTGCGGATGCGTCATCCCGACTACGACGTGCTGCGCGGCATGCTCGACACGGTGGGTCGCACGCTGCACGTGCATGCCGCATGAAAGTGATCCTCCTGGGTCCGCAACGAAGGCCCACGCTGGCTGGCGTGGCCAGGTCGATGCAGCTCGACGGGCGGGTCGCCACCATCACGGCCGGCTGGCAGGAACGCGAGCCCGACGACGGCGAACTGAGCGAGCTGCTCGGTGCCCAGGACGTCAACCTGGCGCTGTACCGGCGGTGGCTGGACGTGCAGGAACGGGATCTCGACTACGCGGCGGCCGAGCGCCGGCTGCGGGACGTGCTCGGCGAGCTGCATGACATCTACCTGCTGCGCCTCGATTATGCCCTGCAGGCTGTCTACGCGCTGCAGCGGCGCGGTGCGGTGGACCGTGCGGCCCGGCAGGCGGTCGCGGAGGCCATCGCCGCGGTCCGCGAGCTCGACGAGGCGCACTTGCGGCGGATCAGCCAGGAACGCGCCGAGTTCTACCTGGCCTGGGCGCCGCACGACCGGCCGGTGATCGCCGGGCACCGCGCCGAGATCACCCGGCTGCTCGGCGACGCCGCCGCGCTGGTCGTCACGGGCGGCCACGTCGGCGTGCTGGCGGATGTGCTGCACCTGTTCAATGTGGCGGCGGCGGTGCGGTCACCAGTGATCGCGTGGTCGGCGGGCGCGATGGCGCTGGCGGACCGGATCGTCCTGTTCTACGACCGCGCGCCCCAGGGCCCCGGTCATCCGGAGGTCTTCGGCCCCGGTCTCAGCGTGCTGCGCCAGGTGGTACCGCTGCCGCACGCCCGGGCCCGGATGCTGCTCGACGACGAGCCGCGGATGGCCGTGTTCGCCCGCAGGTTCGCGCCTGCCCGCTGCGTCCTGCTCGACGCCGGCACCCGGATCGATCTCGACGGTGATGGCAGCTGCCCGCCGGACACCAGGGTGCTGGCCGACGACGGCCGCGTCACGGTCCTGGAGGCAGCCTGAGCACCGTGGTGAGCGGCCCGGCCGTCAGCCGCAAGCTCGCCATCACCAGGCTCAGGGAACGCCGGACGCGGGACCCGGCCGTGATCGGCAGGTTCCTGGCCCGGTACCCCGCGCCCATCGTCGAGGGCTCGCGCTGCACGTTCCTCTACCGCGGCGAGGCTGATGAGGTCCACCTGGTGCACCGGACCGTCGGGCTGCCCGAGCGTATCGGCCTGCGCCGGCTGCACGGCACCGACCTGTGGTACGTCGTCATCGAGCTGCCCGAAGGCTCCCGGTTCGAATACCAGCTGGAAGTGGCACGCGGCGGGCAGCGCGAGCGCATCAACGATCCGCTGAACCCGCACCTAGCGCACAGCCCGGTCGGCAGCTCGTCGGTCTGCTACTCCCGCGGGTACGAGGTACCCGAGTGGACCAGGCCGGATCCCGAGGCGCGCCCAGGTTCGCTGGTGGATCTGGTCGTGCCCAGCCGCGCGCTGCGCCGCGATGGCCAGGTGACCGTCTACCTGCCCGCACGGTTCCGGCGCAGCGCCCGTTATCCGCTGCTGGTGGTGCACGACGGCAGCGACTATCTCAGGTACGCGGCGGCCAAGACGGTGCTCGACAATCTCATCCACCGGCTGGACGTGGCCGAGATCGTGGTCGCGTTCACCAGCCCGGGGGACCGGCTGGCCGAGTACGCCAATTCGGCGGCGCACGCCCGTTACCTGACCGCCGAGCTGGTGCCGCGGCTGGAAGCCGAGCTCCCGCTGGCCGCCACGCCCCAGGGCCGGTGCCTGATGGGCGCGAGCTTCGGTGCGGTCGCCGCGCTGTCGGCCGCCTACCGTTATCCCCGCTCGTACGGCTCGCTGCTGCTGCAGTCGGGTTCCTTCGTGTTCACCGACATCGGCCATGACCACGGCGGCGGCCCGGTGTTCGAGCCGGTGGTGAAGTTCGTCAACCGGTACCGGGCCGCGCCGCGGCGGGTGGCTGACCGGGTCTTCGTCAGCTGCGGGGTGTACGAGCCGCTGATCGTCCGCAACCGGTCGATGGTGCCCACCTTTGAGGCAGCCGGGATGGCTGTCCGGTATGTGGAGGCCAGGGACGGGCACAGCTGGGAAAACTGGCGCGACCGCTTGCGAGAGGGGCTGTCATGGGTCTTTCCTGGTCCGCAGAAGTTCTACTACGAGTGACGGCATGAAGGCCGTCGAGCGGTGGTACTCCGGCCGGCTCCAGCACGAGATCACGGTCACGCGGTGGGGAACCTTCGGCCAGCCCGTGCTGGTGTTCCCGTCCGCCGGGGGCGACGCCGAGGAGATCGAGCGTAACGGCCTGGTCGGCGCGTGCGGACAGCTGCTCGCCGAGGGCCGGGTCAAGCTGTACTCGATGGACAGCGTGGCGGGGCAGGCGATGATCCTCAGGGCGGGCTCACCGGAGTACCGCACCTGGCTGCTCAACCAGTTTCACGAATGCGTCCGGCGTGAGGTGATCCCGGCGATCCACGCGGATCTCGGCGGCGCCGCGATGAACGTGATCGCCAGCGGCGCGTCGATCGGGGCCTTCAACGCGGTCGCGGTGCTGTGCAGGTATCCGGACATCTTCTCCGCCGCGGTCGGCATGAGCGGGACCTATCAGGTCGACCGCTTCTACGATCACGTCTGGAGTTCCGACCTGTACTTCTCGGCGCCGCTGCAGTTCCTACCGGGCCTGGAGGGACCGCAGCTGGACCTGCTCAGGCAGCGGTTCGTCGTGCTGGCCACGGGGGAGGGCGCGTGGGAGGACGTCGGCGAGTCCTGGCAGATGGCGTCGGCTCTGGGGGCCAAGGGAATCCCCAACCGGGTGGACAACTGGGGCCCGCAGTGGGAGCACGACTGGCCGACCTGGCACCGGATGCTGCCACAGTACCTCGACGAGCTCACCTGACGGCGCGGGCTGATCGCCCCCGCCGTCCCCGCCGCCTCAACCGAGGTGGTCGAATTCGCCAGCCTTGATGCCCTTAACGAACGACTGCCATTCTTCGGTGGTGTAGCGGAGCCTGCCGCCGCTGGGTTCCTTGGAGTCCCGCAGCACGATCATGCCGCTCTGCGCCGCGACCTCGACGCATTCCCCGGACGCGCAGAAGCTCGACTTGTGCCAGGCAGGCTGCTCCGTCTGCCTGGCTCCATACGAAGGCATATGGCCCACTACTTTCCTGAAGCGGTTGGGGGTGCGGAAAGGCATCGCTCAGCAGGTTAGTCCGGTTGACCACCGTAGCTAACGATCATCGCGTCAATGATTTTACGTGTCGCCTCGGCGCTTGCAGCCAGATTAACCAACGTCCTGAATGTTGTGTTGTAGACCTCGACGTCGTGGGGTTCCTCGAGGTAGAGGTCGCCGGTCAGGCCTTCGATGAAGACGACGTCGGAGACGGCAGGCAGGGCGAACCGCAGGATGATGAACTTGTTGTTCCCGGCCGGCAGGGCACCCGCGTCGTAGGGAATCACCCGCAGCGTGACGTTGGGCAGATCGGACAGTTCCAGCAGCCGCTCGAGCTGGGCCCGCATGATGGCGCGGCCGCCGACGACCCGATGCAGCACTGATTCATCCACCACCGACTCGAACCGGGGCGCGCTGGCCGAAAAGAGGAGCTGCTGCCTGGTCATTCGCCCTTCGACGCGCTGCTCGACGACATCAGGCACCCACTTCGGCACCGCTGCCTCTACTACCGAGCGTGCGTAGTCGGGAGTCTGGAGGAGGCCGGGCATGATGCCGAGGCCGTAGTCGCTGATCGAGGCGGCTTCGGCCTCAAGTCCCACATAAGTGGAATAGGGCAGGCCCAGGGGCTGCCACCAGGCTCGCTGTTTCCCTTCGCTGGCCAGGTCCATGAGGTGCTGGCGCTCCTGGCCGTCGACCCCGTACAGGTCGCAGAGGTCGCGGATGTCCCGTGCGCTAGCCCCGCGCTGGCCGGTCTCGAGACGGCTCACCTTCGAGGGGCTGAACATCAGGCGGTCGGCGACCTGGTCGGCCGTCCAGCCCTTCCGGGTCCGGAGCGCTCTGAGCAACGTTCCGAGCTCGCGGCGGCGGACTGTCGGGCTGCCTGATGCGGGCACTCCAGTCACGCCCCTTTCTCTGGGCGTCCGGTGAAACACACCGGGAAATGGGCTGGCCGGGACTGCAGCCCGAGGTCAAGAAAATGGCACTTGCCAATGGCTCTTGCCAAAGTCACCATTGAAGCAGAACAAGGCAGCGTCCTCAAGGCCCGCTCGGACAGCGAGTCAGCAGGTGGCATACGGCCACTGGATAAGTCGTCGCCTGGCGGTCGGGCCTAGCGACGGAGGGGAGGCGCCTATGGCCCGTCGGGCCGCCGGGAATCAGCGAGCCCATCCCCACATAAAGCACGGTCGATGTTCGCAGCATCGACCGTGCCAGTCACACCGAACCCGGCCCAAGTAAAGGAGGGTCAGTGCTGAGGATCATGTTACCGACCTGGTGACGGATTGCAAAGGCGCGCACCGGCCTGGTGGCCGGTGGCCGGCGGCCGGTGGCGTTTCTCAGCCTGACCCGCCTGGATGGCGACCGCCAGTCAGGAGGGAACATGTTCGCCACCCAAGGAACGGCCCAGGAAATCGAGAACGCCAGAGTCGCCCTCGCGCTCATCGCGGTGGGCCTCGTGGTCTTCTGGCGAGTGGTCCTCCGTGTCCTGCTCGCGATCATCGCGATCGCGGTCGTGATCACGGTGGGAGCGGGAGCAATCGTGCTCCTGCAGGGCATGCACCAGTAGCCCGCCGGAAGCCTGCCGGCCGGAGGTCTCATCGGCCCGCTGAGACAGTCGGCCGGCAGCGGCTGTTGACAATTGCACCGCGCCGGAATCAGCTTGCAGAGTTGGACAATCGGCGCAGCAACTCCGTTCTGCGGCCATTATGCGGGCACCGGGACGGGCACTGAGCCGAGGGGGGCGTTATCTTCGCGGGGCGGGCAGGACGGGGCGGGAACGGTGACCGAAGCGGGCCGGTCAGCTAACGCGGCGCAGGTGCAGCGCTGGAATGGCGCGAGCGGCCAGTACTGGATCGCCCACCGGGAGCGGCACCTGGCCCGGCACCAGTCCCTCATCCCGCACCTGTTCGGCGCGGCCGCCATCGCGCCGGGGGAGCGGGTACTTGATGTGGGCTGCGGATGCGGCGTGACGACGATCATGGCCGCGCGGGCGGCGCGCGGCGCCTCCGGGGCCGGGCCGGATGGCTCGTGGCCAGGCTTTGGTGGGCAGGATGCCGGCGGCAGCGCGGTGGGCCTCGATGTATCAGGACCGATGCTGGAGGTCGCACGGCGGCGGGCCGCCCGGGCCGGTGCGGTGAACGCCGGATTCGTCCAGGGCGACGCCCAGGCCTGCCCGCTGCGCCCAGAGTCCTGCGACGTGATGATCAGCAGTTTCGGCGTGATGTTCTTCGAGGACCCGGCCGCCGCGTTCGCGAACATGGCTGCCGCGCTGCGCTCCGGCGGGCGGCTGGCCTTCATGTGCTGGCAAGACGACATGTTCAACGAGCTGTTCGCGATCCCGCTGCGCGCCTTTGGCGCCGTTATGCAGCTGCCCGGCCCTGTGGGCGGTGAGCTGTTCGGCGACCCGCGCCAGGTCAAGGAACTGCTCTCCGGCGCGGGCTGGGCGGACATTCGTATCGAGGCGGTCACCGGGCCGGCCTGGATGGGGTCCGACGTCACCGACGTGATGAGCTACGTCCGCGGCATGCCCATGATCCGCAACCTGGCGGCCGGCCTCGGGGACCTGGTGCTGACCGAGCGGGTGCTGGCCACCGTCGCCGAACAGTACGCTGCGCGCCAGCACCTCGACGGGGTGTGGGTGCATGCCGCCGCCTGGCTGGTCACCGCGCAGCGCGACCGTGGCTAGTCCGCGGCGTCAGGGCTTGCGGGCCACGCCGCCGTAGGCCGACACGGTGTCCGCGGGAACGATGTCCCCGGGGTCGGGCCGCCAGGTGTGCACATAGACGACTCCTGGTGGCACCAGTTCCAGCCCGTCGAAAAACCGGGCCACCTGGGCGCGGGTACGCATCGTCTGCGGAGTGGACACCCGCTCGTTGTAGCGTTTCTGGGCCTCAGCCTGACCGGGATGACTATCGATGGCCGGATGCGAGATGGCTAGGTAGCTACCCGAGGGCAGCGCGTCCATCAGGTCGGCCACGATCTTGTACGGCTGTTCGGAGTCCTGGATCAGGTGCAAGATGCCCAGCAGTATCAGCGCGATCGGCTGGGTGAAGTCCAGGGTGCGGGCGGCGGCCCGCAGGATGGCCGCGCCATCGCGCAAGTCGCCGTCGACGTACTGGGTGGCGCCCTCCGGGCCGCTGGCCAGCAGCGCCCGGGCGTGAGTCAGCACAATGGGATCGTTGTCCACGTAGACGATCCGCGAGTTCGGCGCGACCGTCTGGGCTACCTCGTGCGTGTTGTTCGCCGCGGGGATGCCGGTGCCAATATCAAGGAATTGCCGGATGCCCGCCTCGGCGGTCAGATATCGCACCACCCGGGCCAGGAACGCCCGGTTGGCCTGGACCCGGAACCGAAGGCCTGGAGTGACCGCGAGCACGCGCTCGGCCGCTTCGCGGTCAGCGGCGAAATTGTCTTTGCCGCCCAGCCAGTAGTCGTAGACGCGGGCCGGATGCGCAACCGTGGTGTCGATCTCAACTGAACGGTCCGCAGCAGAATCGGCCCCGTTTTCCGGCTGTTCCTCGGCCACGACGCGCACTTCCGTTCCACCCGGGTTCTCGCCGATATTCTGCCACGCTCCATGGGCCACCGTGGCCCCCGAGCACGCGCCTGCCGTCAGCCGGCCCCGGCCCCGGCCCGGCCCGGGCTCGGGGCCGGTCTCGGCTCGGATCGGCCTGGGCTGGCCCGGCTGCCTCTCCGGAGGTCTCAAAGATTCCGGAATGCGGCTCCCCGCAATGTCGCAAACGAGATGTATCGTGAGTTCCACGGCACACAGCCAGGGCGAAGCTGAGAAGGGCGGAGCGGAGCATGTTCGAGAGATTCACCGACCGGGCGCGGCGGGCCGTCGTCCTGGCACAGGAAGAGGCCAGGATGCTCAACCACGACTACATCGGCACTGAGCATCTCCTGCTCGGCCTCATCCATGAGGGCAAGGGCGTCGCGGCCAAGGCGCTGGAGCAGATGAGGATCACCGAGGAGGCCGTGCGCCAGCAGGTCGAGGAGATCGTCGGCCGGGGGCAGCAGGTCCCGCGGTCCGGGCACATACCGTTCACGCCGCGGGCCAAGAAGGTGCTCAAGCTCTCGCTCCGGGAGGCGCTGCAGCTCGGCCACAGCTATATCGGCACCGAGCACATCCTGCTGGGCCTGATGCGTGAGGGCGAGGGCGTGGCCGCGCAGGTGCTCCTGCGCTTGGGCGCGGACGCGGACGGCACCCGCCACCAGGTGATCGAGCTACTGCGTGGCTCCCAGAGCCAGGACGACTCGGCGGCCGCGCGCGCCCGGCGCCGGCTGGGCGGCGTGCCCCGCCGGGAACGCAGGCTGCTGCCGGAACTTGCCGGCCGGTTCGACTCGCTTGAGGCCCGCCTGTCAGCCCTGGAGCGCCGCGTTGGTACCGGACCTGACCTGCGCGACCTCGACGAGGACCTCGGGCAGGTCCGCCGCGAGAAGGAAGCCGCCATCGACGTCCAGGACTTCGAGACGGCCGCGGTGCTGCGCGACAAGGAGGCGCGGCTGCTCGACGAGAAAGACTCCCGTCAGCAGGAGTGGGCCGCCGTGCACCAGGACCTGCCCTCGCTGAGCGAGGAGGTCGAGCGCCTTCGCGGTCTCCTCCGCCAGCACGGCATCGAACCGCACGACGGCGTGGCGTAGTTCGTCGCGGGGCGTGACGCTCGCCCGTGCCGACCGCGCGCACGAGCGCGACCGGGTTCAGGCGGGGCCGACGCTCGCGAGAATCGCCCGCCCCAGGTCCCCGGGCCGGGTGAACTGTGGCCAGTGGCCCGTGGGCAAATCGATGTAACCGACGTCACGGATCTTCGCGAGCTCCCGCAGGGCCGGTTCCCCCTGCTCCATCCAGTCCCGGAGCATCGCGCTGGAGAACTCGCACGCGATGACGGTGGCCGGCACCTCGTAGCGGCGCTCGTCGAAGAGCTGCTGCGGGTCCCGCGCCACGTGCTCGGGCGACGGGATCGCGCGCTCGCGGAACGCCTCGCGCAGCTTGTCGTCGAGGTCGACGAGGTCTTCCTCCTCGAACAGCGGCCAGTCAGGCAGCGGCACCTCGCCATTGCTGACCGGTAGTTCATCGTTGATGACCCCGCCCGCAGCGAGGGGCCAGCTGTCGACGTAGACCGCGCGGGCGACCCGGCCGGGCCGTGCGTCGACCGCGGCATGAGCGATCGCGCCGCCGCCGGAGTGGCCGACGAGCACGACCTGACTGCCGGCCGGGCCGACGGAGTCGATCACCGCGACCACCGCGTCGACGTGATCGCGCAGCGAGATCCCGGAGCGGGCGGCATCTTTCGACTCCATGCCGGGCAGCGTCAGCGCGTGCGTGCGGTGCCCCGCCTGATCGAGGGCGGGAACGACCTCATCCCACGACGAGCCGTCAAGCCAGAGACCGGGGATCAGGATGATGTCCATGGCCCGAAGCTAGGCCAGGCCACCGACAATCCGGCCACGGCCGGGGCGGGCTCAGTGTTTCCCGCGGTTCCTGGCGCCGAGGATGATCTGGGTCACCAGGTAGGGGCTGATTCCGAGCTTCTGTGCTATCTCGTCAGGCCGGAGCCGTTGCTCGTTATACAGCAGCGCCAGCCTCTCCTGTGACTTGGTCCACGGATGGCGGGGCGCACCGCGGCCTGCGGCGCGGCGGGCCGGCGGAGTCTGCTGCCGGGCGGGCCCAGCGGCGCTCGCCCCGGTGGCGGCCGCCCGGGATGACCGTGCTGGCGGGCCGAACGAGCCCCGCCGCTGATCGTGGTACTTGCCGTCGGCCAGTTCCTCGCGGGTGCGCTCGTCGAGAATCATGTACTGCTCGGCGGCCTTGTTGACGCCGATGGCCACCATAGTCAGGCCCTTGGCATTCTTTTCCTGGCATTCAGGCGCCATGCAGTAGTTGTACTTCTGCGCTCGCTCGGGATGCAGCTCACACCCGCACGTCACGCACTGTGGCATTTCTTCTCTCGCTTAATCACTATCAAATATGCTGTCACTATCAAACACGCTCACGGGCGCCCAGCTGGGCAGACAACACCCCGCCAGGAAAAACCGCAGCGGCGCAGGTAATGTTCCCGGTCCGGTGACTCGGGGTTCACCTGCGTCCCCGATACCCCGCTTCGCGCAGGGCATCAGGGAAGCTCCCCCCGGCAGCCACAGCAGCAGCCCGTAGCCGACCACGAAGCCAGCCAGCCAGCGGATCAACAGCAGGCCGAGGGTGACAATAGGCTGGCTGGCCAGCAGCGCGTCACGCCGCTTCCATGACCGACGTCGCGCTGGGGATGATCGGTTCAACGGGAGTGCGCGCATGGGCTCGAGCTTTGAGCGTCCGGTCGAGGTCAGGTGGCGTGACGTGGACGCTTTGGGTCATGTCAATCACGCGGTGTTCCTGACCTACCTTGAGGAGGCCAGGGACGCCTTCTTCGCGCACACCCTGGGCAGTGATCCCAGCTACGTAGTAGTCCGGATCGAAGTTGATCTGCGCGCTGAGGTCAGGTACCCGGACCGGCGGGTGACGGTACGGATAGAGGTCGAGCGGCTGGGAACGACGAGCCTGACCACCCGCGAAACGATCTTCACGCGATCAGCGGAGGCCGCGGCCGAGGCACGCGTCGTGACCGTCCGCTGGGATGCCGAGTTGCGCAAGCCGGTCCCATTCAGCCAGGCCGAGCGCAGGCAACTGGGGCAGCCATGATTACGTCGGATGCCCGCGGCCGGACGCCTCGGCGCGTCCTCGTGGCCGCCGATCGCCGCGCCGATTCGCAGCCTCCCCCCGGTGGCGGCTAGTCGTCGTGCGGCGCCCGGAACGGGCGCAGACCTCCGAGGAGCCGCGCAGGAACCTGCCGTCGCCGGTACGGTATTGCCTGACCTGGGAAAGAGAACCCGGGCTGCGCATGACGGCTCGGAGGATGAGCCGTTCAGGGAGGGCCTTGAGCGATCCTCGTGCTTCATTAGGGCGGCGCCGGCCATGGCGGATGGCCGTGGCAGCCGCCGTCGGCGTCGCGGTATCGGCGTGCGCCGCCGGCGCCGGTGCGCCGAGCCCCGCTGCGGGTCACCAGTCAGCCCCGGCCCGGGTCCGGCCTGGGCCAGCGTCTCCCGGTGCTGCTGCACCTGCCACAGCTGCTGCTGCGGCCGGTCCGCTGGCCGGGAAAGTTATCGGCATCGACCCTGGCCACAACGGCGGCAACTTCGCCGATCCCGGCTACATCGGGCACCTGATCTGGAATGGCCGCGAGTGGGAGACCTGCAACACGACAGGCACCCAGACCGATGGCGGCTACACCGAGGCCAGGTTCAACTTCAATGTGGCGATGTACCTGCGTCGTGACCTGCGGAGGAACGGGGCGCGAGTGGTGATGACCCGGTCCAGCAACAGCGGCGTCGGGCCGTGCGTGAACCGTCGTGCGCAGATCATCAACCGTAGCCACGCCGCGGTGGCGATCGCCATACACGCTGACGGCGGGCCTGCGTCCGGGCGCGGGTTCACCGTCCTGGAACCGGTCGCTGACGGGCCGAACGACAAGGTGATCAGCGCTTCGCTTCGGCTGGGCCTGGACGTCCGCGCGGCGGTCCTGAGATACACGTCCATGCCGGTCAGCAGCTATGACGGGGTAGACGGCCTCACCCGCCGCGATAACTTGGCCGGGCTCAATCTGACCCGGGTGCCTGAAGTGCTCATCGAATGTGGCAACATGCGGAACCCCACCGATGCTGCCCTGCTAACCTCGGCACGCTTCCAGAAGCAGATTGCCGCGGCCCTGCTGGCAGCGATCGTTCGTTTCCTGGCCGGTTAGGCCGCGCCGAGGACGGCGATTTCTCGCCTTGGTGCCCGCGGCCTGGCTACGGCGAGGGTTTCGGCCGTGGCGCGGCTGTCGGCCGGCGCTCTGGGGGCCAGCGGCCCGTGATCGGGCGAGCGGAGCTGCCCCCGGGGCGGTAGAGAACGCCAGAGTTTCGCTTGACAGCGGTACGTGGATCACGTCTGAATAGACGTAAATCAGATCTGGTGCAGGCTTATTGCGGAAGTGCGGCGCGCGTGACAGTTATAGGCGGGTAGTGGAGCAGTTCGGCTTCTTGCCCGCCTTCGGGGTATCTGCGAGCAACCGGGAGAAGCATGGGGGGGACGCAGCGTTTCTGCACTAAGTGCGGCCACGAACTCCGCACAGGAACGCGATTCTGCACGAGCTGCGGCCAAACCGCGCCGCTGACCGATGATGCCGCCGCTCAGGCAGGCGCGGACAGCGGCAATCGCGACTTCATGGCCACCACGACCATGCCTGCGCCGCCCCGCCACGATGCCGCTCGCCGGCCGTGGCCGCAGGCCGAGCCGGCCGAGCAGCCGCAGGCTGAGCCGCCCCAGCCGCCGCCCGCGGATACCGGCGCCGCCTTCTCCGGCAGGGAGGCAACCGCTTCCGGTGCCTTACCTCAAGCCGGTGACCAGATCCCGCGCCAGTACCGCCGTGACGAGTACCGCCCGGACGAGTACCGCCCGGACGAGTACCGCCCGGCTGAGTACCCCAGGGATCAGCCGCCGCCGTCTCGGCGCCGTCCGCTGCTGGTCACCAGCCTCGTCGCGGTGGCGGCGGCGGCCATAGCCGCAGCAGTCATCCTGACCCTGCACCCGTTCGGTCACCACGCTGCCGCGCCTGCGGCCTCATCAAAGCCGCCGAAGCCAGTCGTCGCATCGTCGTCTGCGTCGCCTACCCCGACCCCGACACCGACACCAGGACCGTCGGCCGCTCAGCAACAGGCAGCGGACAGCCTGGCGGCGCTGCTCAGCCAGAGCGCGGGCGATCGCAATTCGATCAACGCCGCCTACCAGGACGTCGCGCGATGCGGGCCGAACCTGGACCAGGACGCTCAGGTTTTCCGCAGTTCTGCCGCATCGCGTCAGCAACTACTTCAGCAGCTGGCCGACCTGCCTGCCCGCTCGGCACTGTCCGGCCCGATGCTCCAGGACCTCACCGGCGCGTGGCAGGCGTCGCTCGAGGCGGACCAGGACTTCGCAGCCTGGGCACAGGATCTAGTCGCTAGCTGCGTGCCGAACCAGCCAGACCCGAATTTCGCGGCGGCAAATGGTCCTGACCTGCGGGCGACGGCCGACAAGAAAGCCTTTCTCCGGCTATGGAATCCGCTGGCAGCGCAATATAACCTGGCCACTTACCAGCAGAATAAGCTCTGAGTTGTCCGCCGGGCCACAGGTCACCGCATGGCCTTCCAGACGATGGCGGACAGCCCGGTAATCGTATCGATGCCGTACTGCTCGGTCGGGTTGCCGGTTGTCAGTACGGCTATCAGGTAATCCCGCCCCCGTCCTGAGATCCACCCGATGCTGTTGATCTGCCAGTCCGTGCCGGCGGTGTTGAGCGGGAGCCAGCCGTTCTTCAGGGCCACCGTGGCCCGGAGCGGCACGCCACCAGAGACTCCCCAGCGCTGCGCTGGTGTCACGTGCTCCATGAGCCGAAGGACATAGCTGCGCTGTCCGCGGGTCAGCAGCGAGCCTGGCGTGAACAACTGCCGGAGCAACGTGATCTGATCGGCGGCCGTGGTGGTGGTCAGGCCCCATCCCGGCCAGGGGAATCCTGGGCATTGCACGCAACGGGAGGGCGAGGTTTGCCTTAATCCGGCCGTGGCGTTGAACGCCCGGATCTTGCCCGGGCCGCCGCTTGCGTACCACAGGCTGGTGGCGGCGTCGTTGTCACTGTCCTCGATCATCTGCTGCGCAAGCGAGGATTCGGTGGCCGGAAGCCCGGTGCCCGAGTCGGCGTCCCCGCTTCGGGCCAGGAGGGTTTCCAGAATGTCAACCTTCACGATGCTGGCCTCCGGCTGGGGGCTGCCGAGCCTTAGGTTCCAGGTCTGGCCGGTGCCGATGTCGTAAACGGCGGCCAGCACGGAGCCGCTTCGGCTGGCGACATACGACGACAACGTCGCCGAAAACGGGTTCGGGTGCTGGACTGGCGCAGGGGAGACCGGGGGATTCGACGGGCTACGGCTAGGAGAAGGCGTAGCTGACGAAGCCGGCGCGGCACGGGGCCCGGGCCCGCTCGCGCCAGACCGCGTGAGCCCCGACGTCAGCAGAATGCCCGTGGCCACGGCGACCAGGACCGCGGAACCTGCGACCACGGCTTTTGTCCGCGGGGAGAACATCCCCCTGGCTCGGGAGTCTCGTTCCCTGGCATGGCTCATACGCCGCGATCACCAGCATCAGCCAGCTCCGGCTGCCAGCCGGAGCGGGGCCACCGCGGCTCGTCTTGGCCCGTTCTCTGAGTCAGCATCCCTAAGCTCCGTTTTCGCAAGGCCCGGCAACCCTGGGTCAAGTACAGCACCGCCGCCGCACTCTATCGGCTGGCGGCGCAGATTCCGCGCCGCTAGCGTTCTCCCGGAATGCGGAGGCAGCACGACTGCGCCGGCCAGCCGCCACGAGGAGCAGCGGCATTCGGCAAGTGCACCGGCGGAAGAGTGCGCTGTGCTGCCCGCCGTGCGCCTCGTTCGCGGCTAAACCGGCGAGAACGCGGCCTGCCTGCGAGAATCCGGCCACCTGGGCCGGGAGGGGGTTATGCCGATGCCAGGACGGCGGCTGGGCGCCCTGGTGGCAGTCCTCGCCATGACGGCAGGCGCGACGGACGCGATCAGCTTCCTCGGCCTGGGCGGCGTCTTCTCCAGCGTGATGACTGCCAACATGGTCCTGCTCGGACTCGGCGCGGGCCAGCAGAATGTCCAGCTGACGGTGCACACTGGCGCGGCCCTGGCCGGGTACATCGTGGGTGCCGTCGCCGTTGGCCGGCTCACCTGGCCACCTGGCCGGCAGGCAGGCGGATGGCCCGCTCCCCTCGTTGCGGCGCTGATAGCTGAAAGCATCATGCTGGCCGGAGTCACGGTGGGCTGGGAAATCGTGGGCGGACATCCCCGTGGGGCGGCACAGGTAGCTTTGCTGGCCGGCACCGCTGCCGCCATGGGCAGCCAGGGCGCTGCCGTCAAGGCCCTCCAAATCCCGGAAATATCCAGTACCTACATGACCGGGATGCTGACCGGCATTCTCGCCGACCTGGCCGCGCCCGCCGGTCCGGCCGTCGCCAGCCGGCTGCGCCTGATCGCGATGCTCATTGTGGGCGCCACCGCCAGCGGCATCACCTACGCCCAGGTGCCGCGCCTCGCGCCGCTGATCCCCGTTGCCTCGCTGGCGTGTGTCATCGGCATCGCCGTCGGCGCCCGGACCAGGACAGCCGGCCCGCGGGACGACCCCCAAGGCAGTGACCAGCGGCCGGGCTGACCACCGCTCGGGTCGGTGCCATGAACCGCCCGAGATGAATCGCGACAGGGGTAGCCGCCGCGGGTGCGGCAGGTCCGGGACCGGGACGGGCGGAGCGCGATCGGCCGGATGAGGACCTCTGGCCCTAGTCCGCCGCGACGGGGAGGATGGAGTGTATGTACCGGTCGCTGGGAGGAGTATGGCACCTGATTCTGGCCGGGCCGATCTGATGTCAGCGTTGACTGATGTGGCCGGGGGACCTGCGCTGCCGAAGGCCCCGACTGGGATCGGGGGACTCGACGAGATCACCTGGGGTGGGTTGCCCCGGGGCAGGGCGACGCTGGTCACCGGCGGTACCGGGTCCGGCAAGACGCTGCTTGGGTTGCAGTTCCTCGTCGCGGGCGCCCAGGAGTATGGCGAGCCAGGTGTGCTGGTCACCTTTGAGGAGTCGGCAGAAAAGGTAACCGCCAACGTCGCCTCGCTAGGGTTCGACCTCGACGGGCTGCAGCGGAACGGGCTGCTCGTGGTGCATGCCTTCCGAGTGGATCCGTCCGACGTTATCGAGACGGGCGAGTTCGACTTCGAGCCACTGTTCCTGCTGCTCGGCGACACCATCGAGCGCATCGGGGCGAAGCGCGTCGTGCTCGACACCATCGAATTGCTGTTCGGCGTGTTCCAGGACCACGCGACCGTGCGAGCGGAGCTCGGCCGGCTGTTCCGCTGGCTCGAGGACCGTGCCGTGACCGCCATCGTGACCGGCGAGCAGGGCCGTAACGGGCTCACCCGCCAGGGGATCGAGGAATACGTATCTGATTGCGTGATCGTCCTCGACCACCGCATCCGCGACGAGGTTTCCACTCGCCGCCTCCGGGTGGCCAAGTACCGCGGGTCGGCGCACGGGACCAACGAGTACCCGTTCTTGATTTCGGCCCGTGGCTTTGTGGTGCTGCCAGTAACGTCGGTGGCCCTCGACTATGGCGCGCCCGAGGAGCGGATCTCGACCGGTGTGGCCCGGCTGGATCACATGCTCGCCGGCGGCCTGTTCCGGGGATCGACCGTGCTGGTCAGCGGGACCGCGGGCACGGGTAAGACCACGCTCGGAGCGCACCTCGTCGACGCGGCGTGCGCCCGCGGTGAGCGGACGCTGCTGGTCCTGTACGAGGAGTCACCCGACCAGGTCATCCGCAACATGCGATCGGTGGGGCTCGACCTGCGGCGCTGGGTCGAGGCGGGCCTGCTGCGCATGTGGGCGGCCCGGCCGGCGGCCTTCGGGCTGGAGACCCATCTGGCCATCCTGGCCCAGCTGATCGAGGATTTCACGCCGTCGGTCGCCGTGCTCGACGGGATCGCTAGCCTCACCTATGGCCCGGCCGACCCCGAGGTGAGGTCGATGGTGGCCCGCCAGATCGACCTGCTGAAGGCCCGGGGGATCACCGCACTGACGACCACGCTCGCGCGCGAGGACGCGAGGGGCGCGGTGGGCATATCGTCGCTGGTGGACACCTGGTTGCTGCTGCGCAACGTCGAGTCGAACGGGGAGCGCAACCGGCTGCTGTACGTGCTGAAGTCGCGGGGCAGCGCCCATTCCAACCAGGTGCGGGAGTTCGTGCTCACCGACCATGGTGCCGAACTCGTCGACGTGTACGTGGGCCCGGCGGGCGTCGTGACCGGCGCCGCCCGGGTAGCGCAGGAAGCCCAGGAGCGCGGCACGGAGCTGCGGCAACGTGAGGGCCTGGTACGTCGCACCCGCGAGCTGCGGCGGGGCATCATGGAACGGGAGGCCCAGCTCGCCCTCTTGCAGGACGAGCTCGCCGCGGAACGGGCCGAGCTCGAGCAGGCTGACGAGCGCTGGCAGCGCGAGGTGGCTGACGCCGAGGCGACCCGGTCGGCGATCGCGTCGCGGCGCTGGGCCGATCCGGCCGGCGGCGATGGAGGCGGGCCACGATGACCGGACCGCACGCCGCCGATGCAGGCTCCGCGGCGGCGGTCCAGCCGGAACTCTGGGAGCTGCGGCTTTACGTGACCGGGCGCTCGCCCAAGTGCATCCGCGCGATCGAGAACCTGCAGGCTGCCTGTGAGCAGTACCTGGAGGGGCGGTATCACATCGAGGTCGTGGACCTGCTGGAGAACCCGCGGCTCGCCGCCGACGATCAGATCCTGGCCGTGCCCACGCTGGTCCGTAAGCTCCCGCCGCCCATCCGGAAGATCGTCGGTGACCTCTCCGACACTGACCGGCTCCTGGTCGGATTGCAGGTTCGTCCGCGCAAGGGCAAGACGGCGTGACCGATATCGCGCTGGCGCGTCTGCGGCGACGGGTGCTAGATGGGCTGTCCCGTGACGGCGGATGACGCAGCCGAGCTAACCCCCGGGGACTCCCTGGAAGAATTGCGCCGGGAGCTCGACGAGGCACAAGACACGCTGCGCACCATCCGGGCTGGCGGTGTCGACGCTCTCATCATCGACACCGGCGGCGGCGAGGAGGTGGTCCCGCTGAGCGGTGCCGGCCACTCGCTGGAAGAACTGCGCCGAGAACTCGACGAGGCACAAGACACGCTGCGCACCATCCGCGCTGGCGGATTCGACGCCCTCATCATAGATACCGGCCGTGGTGAGGAGGTGTTCGCGCTCAGCGGCGCCGATCGGCCCTACCGGTTGCTTGTCGAGGGCATGGCTGAGGGCGCGCGCGGCTACTTCCGGGCAGTGGCGGCCGACTTCGACGGCACCCTGGCTGACGGCCAGGTCGCGCCCGACACGATGGCCGCGCTCGCCGAGGCGCGTGCCAGCGGGATCCGGGTGATCTTGGTCACCGGGAGAATCATGAGCGAGTTGCGCGCCGTGTTCCCGGCGGTCGAGGACTACGTCGACGCGGTCGTCGCTGAGAACGGCGCCCTGGTGATCACCCCGCTCGGCGTCCGCCAGGTGGGCGCCCCGATCGGCCGCGCAGTGAGCGCCGCCCTGGCCGACCGTGGCGTAGTCCACCGCAACGGTCAGGTCCTAGTAGCCTGCACCGCCGCCGACGAGCCGGTCGCGCTGGAGGTTATCCGCAAGCTCGGCCTGGACTGCCAGCTCGTTCGCAACCGGGGCGAGCTGATGATCTTGCCAGCCGGGGTGACCAAGGGCATCGGCCTGCTCGAGGCGCTCGGCGATCTTGGCCTGTCGTACCACAACACCATCGGCGTCGGCGACGCTGAGAACGACCATAGCCTGCTGGATTGCTGCGAGATCGGGGTGGCCGTCGCCAACGCGGTCGACGCCATCCGCGCTCACGCCGATATGGTGCTCACCTTGCCCGACGGCCAAGGGGTGGCCGACCTGCTCCGAGGACCGCTGCTCAGCGGGCGTGCCCATCTCCATCCACGCCGCTGGCAGATCACGTTGGGCATCGACGACAACGGTGCGGCGGTAACCCTGCCCGCCTCGCAGCTCAACGTCGCTATCTGCGGTGGCACCGGCGAGGGCAAGTCGTACCTGTCCGGGCTCATCTGCGAACAGCTAGTCCGCCTCGGCTACTCCCTGGTGGTCTTCGATCCTGAAGGGGACTATCTCGGGCTCGGCGAGTTGCGCGACGTGCTCATCACCGGAGGCCACGAGCGCCGCCTCGCCGACCCCGCCGAGGTCGTGCGGCTCCTCGGGCACGGCCACGCCAGCGTAGTCATCGACCTGTCCCACCTCGACGCCACCGCCCGCGCCGCCTACGCAGCGGCTCTCACCAGCGAAGTCGAAGCTCACCGGGCTGCAACCGGCCGCCCGCAGTGGGTGGTCGTCGACGAAGCCCACGGGCCCGTCGGACGGGACTCGACCGCGCACCGCATGCTCGACCCGGCCGCCAAGGGCTACCTGCTGGTCACCTGGCAACCCGAGGAACTGTCGACCGGCGCCCTCGTCGCTCTCGACGCCATCATCACCCTCAGCTCCCCTCGCCCCGACAGCCGGTTCGTCGACCTCGCCGCGGCAGTGGCCGACATGCCCCGCGCCGCGATCGCCCGCCTCCTCACCGGGACGCCCGGCCGCGCCGTGCTGGCCTGGCGACAGCATCCCCGCCGGGCGGTGGCGTTCACTCTCGGGCCCCGGATCACGCCCCATCTGCGTCACGAGCACAAGTACGATCAGTACGGCGTCGAGCCCACCCGCCGGTTCTACTTCCGGACCGAGCCCGACACCCCCACCGGGGCGGTCGCCGGCAACCTCGCCGAACTGGAAGCCGAGCTCGGCCGCTGCGACCGGGGCGTGCTGCGCCACCACTGCCCGCTCCACGAGTTCTCCGCCTGGGTGGCCGGCGTCTTCCACGACGAGACGCTCGCCGCCGACCTCGCCGCGGCCGAAACGGCCCTGTCGGCCCAAAGCCCCGCCGCGGTCGTCGAGCAGGTACGCCTGGCGCTCATCGCCGCGCTCCAGGGCCGCCACCCCCGCTGACCACCGCCCTAGGACGCCCTGGCCAGGGTAGGGCAGCCCGGACGTGCGCACGGCCTACCTGCCGCAGCGCTGGTCACAGATCGAGGGCCAGATCACTACGTGGCTGAGAGCAGCAGAGCAGCGCGCTGCCTTCGGCCGGGGCATCGACCGGGTCGGGGGCATAGCCGACCGTTCCCGACAGCAGGCCTGTCTCACAGGTGTGGCACACGCCGGTGCGGCACGACCAGCGCACCGGCACGTCACAGGCTTCGGCCAGCTCGAGCAGGCTGGCGTAGCCCTGATCCCAGGGGACCGTCAGGCTGCTGCGCGCGAAGGCGATGCGCGGGCCGGTGCCTGGCTCGCCTGCTGGCGGGTGCGGTGGCCGGGATGCGGTGGGCGCGATGCCCGGCGTTTGCGAGGCCACGGCGCCGAAAGTCTCGGTGTGCACGCGGGCGCCGTCGATGCCCAGGCCTGTCAGCGCGGCGGACAACTGTGCCATGAACGAGGCCGGGCCGCAGATGTAGGCATCCGCATCGCGCGGAAGGCCGAGGGTCGCCAGCACGTCCGGTGACAGCCGTCCTAGCGTCTGATAGTCGCGCCCGCGGAGGTCACCAGGGCCCGGGTGGCTGAAGCTGATGTGCCGGTGCCCGTTGGCCAGCGCCGCCAGCAGCGACTGCGACTCGTCGGCGAAGGGCTCTTCAGCCCGGCTGCGAGCACCGTGCAGCCACCAGATATCGCGGTCGGACCTGGCCGCGGCCAGGGCATGAAGCATGGCCAGGACCGGGGTCGCTCCCACGCCCGCGCTGATCAGCAGGACTGGTGTCGGCCCGGGCCGGAGGATGAAGGTGCCGCGCGGCGCGGCCACGTCAAGCAGGTCACCTTTCCGCACCCGGGTATGCACGAACTGGCTTCCCGCGCCGTGCGGCTCGCGCTTGACACTGATCCGGTAGGAGCTGGCGCCCGGGGGCCCGGACAGCGAGTAGCTGCGCAACAGCGGCTGACCGTCCGGGCTGACGGGCAGCCGCAAAGTCAGGAACTGTCCTGGCTGGGCGGGCGGCACCGCAGTTCCGTCCGGGTCGGCTAGCCGCACCGAGAGCACCGACTCGGTTTCCCGCTCGAGCGCGGTCACCGCCATCGGCCGGAACCCTGGCCAGGCCGGCGGCGGACTTGCCGCAGTCAGTCCGGCGTTACCTTCGGTCCCGCCGGGCGACTCGGCCTGTTGCAGCATCGCCTGGAACGACGCTTTCCAGCCGTCCGGGAGGGCCGGGATCCGCAGCGCCTGCGCCAGCTGCTTGGGTGAATGCCCCGGCAGGTAGAGCAAGGCATCAACGTCGGCCACCGTCATCGCTTCGGGCCCGGCGGTGACCTGCACGATCTCATCGCCGGCCTGCACGGCACCCTCGCGCAGCACCCGCAAGTAGAAGCCAGGCCGGTGCTGAGAGACGAGCAGCGCCGGGATCTGCGGATCACCCATCCGGATGCCCACCCGGTAGCAAGTGACCCGCGGCTGAGTCACCTCGAACATGGCCTCGCCGATCTGGTACCGGTCGCCGATGCAGACCTGGTCATCAGCCAGGCCCGCGACCGTGAAGTTCTCTCCGAACTGACCGTAGGTGAAGTCGTCGCGGCCTAGCTGCTGCTGCCAGTACCGGTAGGACTCGATCTGGTACACGAACACCGCGCGGTGCTCGCCGCCGTGCCCGACCAGATCGCCCTGCCCGTCCCCGTCGATATTGAGCCGCCGCACCATCCGCGGGCCGTCAACCGGCCGCTTCCACACCGCCGTGTGCACCGTGCGGCCCTGCCAGGCCACATCCTGTGGCAGGCCCACGTTCACCGAGAGCACGCGGCCGGGCCGCCGGTCCGCAATCATCAGCTGCGCTCCTCACCGCCGCATCTGTCCGCGCTGTGCCGCGTGACAGGGTAATTCTCTCAGGACCGCGCTCACCCGCTCGCGGCCAGCCGGTTCACGGCACCCGCGCGGACCTTCGTCAGCGCGCTCGCTGTCACAACGGCGTTCACAGCGGTCTGCCAGCGTCAGCTTCTTCTCGCCTGCGGAAACAGCGATCTGCCGGGCCTGGTAGCCGGCGGCCGCGACCGGAGGCGTGCAGACTGAGAGGAAGGAACGCTGATGACGGCCGATTTAGCGATCTGCTCGCCGCCTTCGGCAGCCCGGCGCAGTCCGGCGGTCGAGGCACGGCACCTGCATCCGGCGGCGCTGCCGCGGTGGCGTGCCCTGCTCGGGCTCCGATGGCAGCAACGACTGGAACTCGTCGTCGAGTTCTCCCTTGCCTACCACGAGGCCAGGGAAGCCGCCGCCGACGCCGGCAGCGGGCCGGACGCACGCCGCGCGGCTCGACGGCGGGCGAGCGCGGCGTTGCACCGCGCGGTCGCCGAACGGCTCGCACTGGCCGAGATCGAGGCCGCGCTGGCCCGGCTGGCAGCAGGACGCTTCGGCTGGTGCCAGCAGTGCCGCGCCGCCATCACCGTCGCCAGGCTGGCCGAGATACCACACGCCAGGTGCTGTCCGGCGTGTGAGCATTAGCTACAGCTAGCCGTCGGCCATCGCCTGGCCGGGCCAGCCGCGGGCGAGCACTCCGCCGAGCGCCAGGAACTCAGCGACGGTCCGCATGCTGTGGTTGGGTGGCCATCACGTTGAGCAGGCTGGCGGCCCTGGCCGCCAGGGCGAAGGCCCCTCAAAGTGCTGGGGAGGGGCCTTCGCCCAGCTGTGATCGGTGGCTGATCTGCCTGACCCGCTACGGCGCTGCGCCGATAGCGGCTATCTCTCTAACTGAGACTATCGAATTCTCCGTTTCGCGCTCCTCCGAGGAAGGCGCGCCATTCGTCCGGCGTAAATCTGAGCACCGGGCCTTCGGGGTCCTTGCTGTCGCGAACGCCGATCTCGCCGGCCGGCAGGCTTGCCACCTCGACGCAGTTGCTGTTGGAGAAACTAAGGGAGCTCTTGATCCAGTACGGAGCTGAGCCCGGCGTTCCCGAGCCACCTCCTGGCGTAAGTCTGGTCACGTTCTTACCTCGCTGAATGTGGGGTGATTCTGGGGCATAAAGCTTGACTACGCAGAGTGCTCATCTAGCTACTTTGACGTAGTTTGTGGCAGAGTCTGCCGATTGGGACTGGATACTACTAGTGAGGCATGTTTGCTGTGAGGTGTTTCTAGTGCGACCGTGTCCTTTGATGCTGGTGGTGACGGAGCGATGAGGTATCGCCCTAGGACGTGGGCAGGTCGGCGGCGTGGTGGCCAATCCCAGTCAGGAAGCCCGTAAGGATCCGCAAGTCAGCATCGTCGTTTCGTATCCAGGGCCCGGTTGACACTGCAGCGCAGGTGGATGCCGGAGTTCGCGCGGCCAGGCGGGGGTACCGAGCCGGCGGTTCTGGCCTGGGTTTTCCGCGCTCCGGAGTTCTGCGGGGCAGCCTGGTCGTCGCCTTGACAGCGTGGCGCCCGGGTGGCCGGCTGGCCTGGGCCGACGACGGCGGCCCACGGCCGCCGCGGCGCGGTGGCCGCGGCTGGTAAATGCCGATGAATTCCGGGCCGCCCGATCGTCACAATTGCCGGAGACGGAAGGGGATGCACATGGAAAGCGTGAAGTCCGCCGATGGGACGGTCATCGCCTACGACCGGGGTGGTGACGGCCCGCCGCTTATCGTCATCGTGGGCGCGTTCTGCACCAGGCGGGCGTTCGTGGCCCCCGGCGATCTCCGGCAGCGCTTCACCGTCGTCAGCTACGACCGCCGCGGCCGAGGGGACAGCGGCGACACCCAGCCGTTCGCGCCGGAGCGGGAGTATGAGGACCTGGCCGCCGTCGCGTCGGCGACCGGAGCCGAACCGCCCTTCCTGTTCGGGCACTCCTCCGGTGCGGCGATTGCGTTGCGGGCCGCCGCGGCTGGCCTACCGGCCGCGGGCATCGTCGCCTACGAGGCACCGTTCTCCAACGACGACACGCCACAGTCGGCCCTCGACCCGGCGGCTCATATTCGGGAGCTGGTCAGCTCCGGCCGAAGGCGCGAGGCCGTGGTCTTCTGGATGTCCGAGGTCGCCAGGGTGCCGGACGAAGTACTCGCGCAGCTGGACGGCGCGCCCTGGGTTAAAGAACTGGAGCCGCTGACCCCCACGCTCCCCTACGACCTCGCCGTTACCGCTGGCGGGGTGCCAACGGCAGAACTGGGGAAGATCACTGCGCCCGTCCTCGTCCTGGGCGGCAAGAACAGCCCGGGCTGGTTCCAGCGCTCCGTCGCCGAACAAGCCGCTGCCACGCCAGGTGCTCGGCTCAAGATGCTCGAAGGATACGATCACAACGCCCCGCGCGAGGTAATCACCCCCATCCTGATCGATTTCTTCGGCACGCACCGGTAGCTGAAGGCCAGGCCTGACGGCCTGTCGTACTGTTATCGGCGCTGGTCGCTCCGCCTCGTATTCCGTACACTAGCTATATAGAGTACGGAGTATGGATAGTCCGCGGATGACACTTCAGGTCAAGGGCGTGCTGCGCATCATGCTGGGCGAGCCCGAGGGGGAGTGGTACGGCCTGGAGCTGTGCGATCTGACCGAGCTGCCCGCGGGCACGATTTACCCGATCCTGGCGCGCCTTGAAGGGTGCGGCTGGCTGGAAAGCCGGCGAGAGGAAACTGCCGAGCAGGCAGCGGCAGGCCGCCCGCCCCGCCGCTACTACCGGTTCAGCCGGGACGGGGCCGAGGCGGCACGGATAGCACTGGCCCAGTCGCACCGTTCGAAAGGCAGGCTGCTGCACAGTCGCGGCGTGGCGGCTCCAGGCACCTCAGGGGCGAGGCGGTGAGGACGCAGCGGGGCCCTGGTGTCCAGGCCAGCCGGACCCGAACCTCGCCTTACGCCAGGGGCGGCCATACGCTGACTGCTTTGCTCGAGGGCGCGGGACAGGCCGGCTGCCGCCCGCTGATCGAGCGAGCATACGAGGTTGCTGCCACCTGCCATCGAGGCCAGCGGCGCCGCAGCGGGGACCCTTACATCACCCATCCGGTCGAGGTCGCGGGGATCCTGGCCGACCTGGACATGAGCGCGGCGGTCTTGTGCGCAGCTTTGCTGCACGATGTCCTGGCGGACAGTCCCTATACCGCCGCCCAGCTCCGCGACGACTTCGGCAGCGAGATAGCCGGTCTAGTCGAGCAGGGCACCTCGATGGATCAGTACAGATCACGCTACGGCTCCATCGCCGAGGCAATAGACGCAGCGCAGGCCGACAGCGAACGGCAGGCACTGATCATCAAGCTGGCCGACCGGCTGCATAACATGCGGACCCTGCGCTACCTCCCGCCAGTGAAACAGCAGCGGAAATCCCAGGAGGTGCTGGAGGGTTTCGCGCCGCTGGCCCGTAACCTCGGCATGAGTGAGGTAGAACACGAGCTCGTAAGCTTGGCCCGCGCAGCCCTGGCCGGGAACTCTGACCGATCGCCAGGTGCACCGCCCGAGCCGGTTCGCTAGCCCTGATCACCTTCTGGCGCACCATCGTCAAACTAGCGCTATTGGCCTTAGCGGCATTAATGCTCGTCCTCTTCGGGCTTGGAGCATTCGCGCTCCTCGAGGCCATGCACGGATAACTGGGAACCATACGGTGGGTCGGGCGAACGCATGGCTCTGCCGCGACGAAGTTGTTTTCCTGTTCGGGTCTGGCGTCCTTCAGGTCCCGGCGGGGGGTGCCGGAGTGAGACCGGTCAGCTTCTCACTGAGCTGCCACAGCCGGCGGGCGGTCGCGTCGTCGCGGGCGGCCGCTGAGGGCTCGCGGCGCTGGCGGTTGACGTAGTAGCCGCCCGTCGCGCCTGCCACTTCCGGTGCGGTGGCCAGGTACACGATGGTGCTGGCGCCGCGCTCCGGGGAGCGCATGAACGGCCGTCCGAGCGTCACCGCGGCGCGCATCGGCAGGCGGGCCTCACGGCCGAACCGGGTCCGCACCATCCCGGGGTGCGCGCAGTTGGCGGTCGCCCCGGTGCCCGCGAGCCTGCGGGCGAGCTCACGGGTGAACAAGATGTTCGCCAGTTTGCTGTTGGCGTACGCGCGCCAGCCGTCCCAGCCGCGCTCCAGCTGCGGGTCATCCAGATCGAGCCGGGCCGCAGCGTGCGCGTCGGAAGTCACCGTGATCACCCGGGAGGGAGCAGCGGTCAGCTTGTCCAGCAGCAGGCTGGTCAGCAGGAACGGCGCCAGGTGGTTGACGGCGAAGACCTCATCGAAGCCGTCGGCGGTGACCCGGCACTGGCCGGACATCAGCCCGGCGTTGTTGACGAGCACGTCGATACGCTCCAGGGTGCCCAGACGCCCCGCGAGCGCGCGCACCTGGGCCATGGAGGCCAGGTCGGCGATCTCCAGCCGCGGCGGCGACGCTCCCGCTGCGGCCAGGTCCGCGACCGTCGCCGCACCGCGGCCACGGTCGCGCCCGACCAGCACCATCTGGGCGCCCAGCCGGGCCAGCGCAGTGGCCGTCGCCTTGCCGATCCCGGAAGTGGCGCCGGTCACCACGCAGACCTTACCGTCCATGGCCGCATGCTAGCCCGCCGCGGCCGAGCGGGACGAAAGAGTCATCCACGCCAGAACGCACGCTCTCGTGCCGCCCGGGCGTGCCGTGATGTCGGTCAGTGCGCTGAATTCTTCGGGCGGCTGTCGAGCCAGAGCGCCCAGGGCTCTATCGTGCCGATCCGCAGCAGTCCAGCCGAGGCCCATGGATCCTCGGCCAGGCGTGCCTTGATTTCGTTGTCATCCGCGGCGTCGACGACGTGCAGGGTCTGCTCGCCGTCGCCGACTGGCCCGCCGAGGATGACAAAGCCGTCCTCGACCAGCCCGTCCATGAATGCAGCGTGCTCAGCCCAGGCGTCCTGGTCCCGGATCTGACGTGCGGGGTCCCAGCCCGGGCCGTGGATCAGCCTGACCGCGAAATTGGCCATGACCGGAGCGTACCGACCGCTACGGCCGCTCGGGTAGCTCAGCCCACGTGCTTGGATCAGACCATGAGCATGGCGTACGTAACGCAGCCCGCGCAGCAGCAGCAACTCGAGTGGCTCGACGACATGCTGATGATCTGCACGCCCGGCGGAATCGAGGGCTTCTTCAGCCGGGCCGGACGCGACCGCGCGACGCCGCGTCCCGAAGGGTTCGAGATCACGCCCCAGCGGCTCGCCGCAGCGGCCGAATTGTTCGGCAGCACCATCCTGGGCCCGCCCCGCTGACCTGACGTCCAGGTCGGCCGGCGCGGGCCGACCTGGACGTCCTGATCAGGCGAGGTCGAACCGGTCGAGGTTCATCACCTTGCCCCACGCCGCGACGAAGTCGGTCACGAACTTCTCTTTCGCGTCGTCGCTCGCATAGACCTCGGCGAGCGCGCGCAGCTCGGAGTTCGACCCGAAGACGAGGTCGGCACGGCTGCCGGTCCACCTGATCTCGCCGGTGGCGGCGTCGCGGCCCTCGAACGTGTTCGCGTCCTCGGCCGTTGCCGTCCACGTCGTGCCCATGTCGAGCAGGTTGACGAAGAAGTCGTTGGTCAGGGACCCGGGGGTGGCGGTGAAGACGCCGAGCGGCGACTGCTGGTAGTTCGCGCCCAGCACCCGCAGGCCACCGACGAGCACCGTCATTTCGGGCGCGCTCAGTGTCAGCAGGTTCGCCTTGTCGATCAGCAGGTACTCCGCCGGCAGCCGGATGCCCTTCCCGAGGTAGTTGCGGAACCCGTCGGCCTTCGGCTCGAGCACGGCGAACGACTCCACGTCGGTCTGCTCCGCCGACGCGTCGGTCCGGCCAGGCGCGAACGCGACCTGGACCGCGGACCCGGCGTTCTTGGCCGCCTGCTCGACTCCCGCGTTGCCGGCGAGCACGATCAGGTCGGCGAGCGAGATCTTCTTCCGGCCGGCCTGGGCGGCGTTGAAGGACTGCTGGATCCCCTCCAGGGTGCGCAGCACCGTCGCCAGCTCATCGGGGTTGTTGACCTCCCAGCCGCTCTGCGGCTCGAGGCGGATGCGCGCGCCGTTGGCGCCGCCGCGCTTGTCGCTGCCGCGGAACGACGAGGCCGACGCCCACGCGGTGGAGACGAGCTGCGAGACGGACAGGCCCGAGGCGAGGATCTGGTCCCTGAGCGCGGCGACGTCAGCGGCGTCGGCGAGTTCGTGGTCCACCGCCGGAACGGGGTCTTGCCAGATCAGCGTCTCGGACGGTACCTCGGGCCCGAGGTAGCGCACGATCGGGCCCATGTCGCGGTGGGTCAGCTTGAACCACGCGCGGGCGAAGGCGTCCGCGAACGCCGCCTGGTCCGCCATGAAACGCCGCGAGATCTCCTCGTAGACCGGGTCGAACCGGAGCGACAGGTCGGTGGTCAGCATCATCGGAGTGCGGCGCTTCGACGGGTCGTGCGGATCCGGGACGGTGCCCGCGCCCGCGCCATCCTTCGGCTGCCACTGATACGCGCCGGCGGGGCTCTGGATGAGCTCCCACTCATAACCGAAAAGGATCCGGAAGAAGCTGTTGTCCCAGGTGATCGGGGTTTCGGTCCAGATGACCTCGAGACCGCTGGTAATGGCGTCGTCGCCCACGCCGGTGCCGAAGGTGCTCTTCCAGCCGAGGCCCTGCTGCTCAAGCGGGGCAGCTTCGGGATCGGGGCCGACGTTGTCGTCCGGGCCCGCACCGTGGGTCTTGCCGAAGGTGTGACCGCCGGCGATCAGGGCGACCGTCTCCTCGTCGTTCATCGCCATCCGGCGGAACGTCTCGCGGATGTCGCGGGCCGCGGCGAGCGGATCCGGGTTGCCGTTCGGGCCCTGCGGGTTGACGTAGATGAGGCCCATCTGGACCGCGGCCAGCGGCTCCTCGAGCTTCCGGTCGCCGGTGTAGCGCTCGTCGTCGAGCCAGGTGGTCTCGGGACCCCAGTAGACGTCGTCGTCCGGCTCCCAGACGTCCTCGCGGCCGCCGCCGAAGCCGAACGTCTTGAAGCCCATCGTCTCCAGGGCGACGTTGCCCGTGAGGACCATCAGGTCACCCCACGAGATCTTCTGGCCGTACTTCTTCTTGACCGGCCACAGCAGCCGCCGGGCCTTGTCGAGGCTGACGTTGTCCGGCCAGCTGTTGATCGGCGCGAAGCGCTGCTGGCCGGTGCCGGCGCCACCGCGGCCGTCGCTGATCCGGTAGGTGCCCGCGAGGTGCCACGCCATCCGGATCATGAGCGGGCCGTAGGTGCCGAAGTCGGCCGGCCACCAGTCCTTGGAGTCCGTCAGGACGGCAGCGATGTCGCGCTTGACCGCGGCAAGGTCGAGGGTGTTGAACTCCTCGGCGTAGTTGAATTCCTTGCCCATGGGGTTGGCCACGTCGGGGTTCTTGGCCAGGATCTTCAGGTTGAGCTTGTTCGGCCACCACTCACGGTTGGCGTCACCCATGGTGGGGTGCGTGCGGCCGGGCGCGACCGGGCATTCCCCGCTCTCCGGGGTCGGGCCTTCGGCGACTACGGGATCATGGTTCTCAGACATGGGAATCCTTCCGGGCTCGACGGATCACGGTGCTCAGGAACCTCTGGCGGTGGAACAGCCGGGGCACAGGCCCCAGTAGACGACCTCGGCCTCGTCGATCGAGAAGCCGTGGTCGTCGGACGCGGTCAGGCAGGGCGCCTCGCCGGTCGCGCAGTCGACGTCGGCGAGCACACCGCACGACCGGCACACGATGTGGTGATGGTTGTCCATGACGCGTCCCTCGAACCGGGCCGGACTGCCGGCTGGCTCAATGCGGCGCAGGAGCCCCGCCGCGGTGAGCGCGTGCAGGGCGTCATACACGGCTTGAAGAGAGATATAGCCTACGCGATCACGCACCCCGGAGGCGATCGCCTCGACGCCGAGGTGGTCACCGTCTCGGACGGTCTCCAGCAGCGCGACGCGGGCGGCCGTCACCCGCAGGCCGGCACCGCGCAGTTCCTCGGCGATGGTCGGAGTCAGGGGTACGGTCATGGCCCAAACCTACCGCAATAAACGCGAACGATCCAAGAAAGCAAATAGCTCAAGTTTAGTTACGGTCCGCAGAAGCGCTGCTGCTCTGTCCACGGGTCTTCTGTCTTCGGGTGCTCTGTTCTCGGGAACATGGCCGGGCCGTAGGCCCAGCGGCCGGCGTGGCCCGGTTCAGGCAGCGCCGCGCGCACGAGCGTAGGCGTCGAGCCGCTCCAGCTCGTCCGCATAGATGCCGCGCATCACCCGCGGAGCGAACAGGCGCTCGAAGAAGCCGCCGATCCCGCCCGCGCCGTCCCAGGTCGTGCAGATCTCCACCAGGGACCTGCTGCCCTGTGGCGTGACGGTGGTCTTCGTGACCAGGCTGGAGCCGGTGTCGGACTCGGCGAGGATGCGGCCGGGTTCAGGCTCGGCGACCTTCATCCGGTACTGGCGAGTGCGTCCGCCAGCTGTCACCGTGAACCGGGTGATCGTGCCCTCGCCGACCCCGCCCGACTCGACTTGGAAGTCAGAGAATGCCGGGGGCAGGAAGTGCGGATGGTGCTCGCGCATGTCCGCGAGGTAGCCGTACACGGCGCCCGCCGCCGCCTCCACCGTGCGCTCAGCGCTGACGCGGATCGTTGCCATGCAGCCTGTCTACCACCGGCCAGCAGCTGAGTCAGGGTACTGGCGGACGTGAGCACGCAGTCCACATTGGAAATTCTCAAGTCGGTTTATATCGAGATCAAGGCGGCTGGCCATGGCATACCGCCCCACAATTTCGCGTAATAGTCCTGGGAACACCAAAAGCGGCCGGCGCCCTCAATTGGCCCCCCGAATGAACACAGACACGGTGGCACGGCGCTCCGCCCACCCGCTAGAGTCACAGCCATGTCGACTGACGATGAAATCCTTAAGACGCTCCGCGAAGCTCGTCAGGGAATTCTCTGGAAGATAGTAGAGAACTTGAACTCTGGTCACGCGGATGTCGACAAGCTGCGGGGACTTGCGGCCGCTTACAACCTCCTATCGCAGGGCGGCAATCGACCTTTCGAGAGCTAATCTCGATGGCGTCAGCGCACCGGAGGCGGCGAAGCCGAGAGCTATGCGTATTTCAGCGCGGCCGCTATTGGAAGTACGTGATGACCAGGACGTACCCCTGGGCTCCGGCGCCGCCTGCGCCGGAGTTGAACGATGAGTTCGCCGCGCCGCCGCCGCCGCCACCACCGCCGTAACCAGCGGCGTTCGCGCCGGCCTGGGCGTTGGTGGTGATGGACGACGCGCCGCCGCCGCCGCCGCAGCCGACGCTGCCCTGGGTGGTGATCGTCGAGCCGGTCCCCGGCGCGGTGGAGTCAACGACGCCGCCTGCGGCCGTGTTGGCGGCGCAGCCGAGGGCCGAGAAGCCTGACGAGGCTGCGCCATTCACCGCCACCTGGGTTGTTATCGTCAGGCCGCCGCCGGACCCGCCGCCGACGGCACCCCCGGCTCCCACGGCGGCGTTGCCACGTCCGCCCCCGGAAATTGAGGCGCCGCCCGCCCCGCCGGGCGCTGTCCCGACACCGCCCGCGCCGCCAGTTCCTGCCACTCCGGCGCCGCCGCCGCCGCCGTGCTGCCCGCCGCCGCCCGTCAGGTAGGTTCCGAACGCTGAGTTCGCGCCGGCCTGGCCAGCATTACCGGTCTTCGTTCCGGTGACTGCCGCGCCGGCGTTGGTTCCGCCCGCGCCCACCGTCACCGGCACCGACGACGGCAGGTGCGACGCGACCAGCCAGCCCGCGGTGACGCCGCCGCCACCGCCGCCGCCACCGCCAGTCCGGGCGGCCGCGGACGTGCCGGCGGCACCCGAGCCACCCTGCCCGCCGCCGCCGACGGCGATCACGTAGACGGTCTGCGCGCCGGACGGCTTGGTCCACGTGAAGGTGCCTGGCGTGCCATTGAACCACTGGATATTCGGGGCGATCCCGGCGCCGGTCGTGTTCGCGGTGCCGCCCTGCGCGACGGGAAGCGGTGATCCGAGGTGAGTGGCCGTCACGGTCGGGTTCGGGTAATCGCCCCGGAGGTCCCCGGCCGCGGGCTGCCCGTAGGGCAGCGCGTCGCCCGGCGTGGCCGCCGTGCCGACGCTGGTGATCTTATGGCTGTTCATGCTGACGTTCGCGGCGGGCAACGGCACCTGGTCGAGCGTGCCCGTGATGTTGGAAGCGGTGCCCGTGGTGTCCTGATTGAGGGTCGGCACGTCGCCAGCGGCGATGGTGTCCCACGACGGGGCGGCCGAAATGGTCCCGTCGCCGGTCTGGGTGAGGAAGTGCTTCGTCGCTGACGTTTGGCCGGCGAGCCGCACCGCGCTGAGCGCGCCGTCCTCATACAGGGTGTCGCCGAGCGTCGTCATCGGGTTCGTGAACCCGCCCGCCGCCGCGACCGCGGCGACCTCGGCGGCCCAGTACGTCGGCAGGACGTCATACGGGTCACCGGCAAGAGTCGCGTCGGTGAGATAGACGACGCCGAGGCCGGCCGCCTTCATCTGCGACAGGACCGTCTGCCACGCCATCCCGCTGGCCACGGGCTGAGTCTCGTAGACGATCGCGGCGAACCGGCCCGGCGGGTACGAGGAGAACCAGGGCGGCGGGCTGAACGCGGGCCACGGCGTGACCCCGGTCCCGTCGGTGTACGACGGGCCCTCGAAGACGACCATCACGTCGCCGATGGCCGCGTACCCCTGGTCCGGGATCGTGCCATGGTTCAGCATCGTGATCGCGCCGGCGTGCGCCGCATGGATGTAGTTGCAGATCGTCGTGTAGTAGGTAAAGTCCGCGCCGAGATCCGTGGACACGTTGTCCAGGAAGATCGACGTGACGCCGTAATACGTGTACCAGAGGTCGATCTGCGCCGTCACGGTGCTGACGGGCACCCCGTTGTGCATGGTGTTGACGTAGCCGAGGACGGTCAGCCCCGGCGCGAGCTTGGCCGCGTTGATGACGGTCGTGTAGTTAGGGTCGGGGGCACCGGTGACCCCGGGGCCGCTGTCGACGTTCGCCACGAGATACGCGACGGTCGGCGCGGCCGCGTCAACGCTCGTCCAGTACGGCGCCGGGGGGGTCGGGTAGGAGTAGGCAGGCACGAAAATTTGCATGGGGTTCTCCCGCGTTAAGCGAAGTGGGTGATGATCAGTGGGAACCCGGGGACGCCGTTACCTCCGGCGCCGGAGCTGTTCCCGTTCAGCGACGCGCCTGCGGCGTAGCAGGAGCCCGCGTCGGCATCCGCCGCCGGGGTGAGCGACGCCGTCCCGCCGCCAGGGGAGAACACTGTTCCGAATGGTGTCCGGCCGCCGACCGCGCCGTTATCGCCGCGAGCGGCGTCCGCTGTGACAGTGGTGCCGCCTGCCGGCCACGACCCGAACGCCAGGCAGGCGATCTCGATCAGGGCAGAGCGCGCGGCCGGTAAAACGGCGGCCAGCGGTGTGACAGCCACCTTGCGATGCTAACTGTAGTCAGATGATTACGTCTAGTGATCAGAGGCCGGGACGCCGCCCCGTTCCGCCCGGGTGCCACCGGGGTCGCCGCAGAACGTTATTGCTGGTCGTCCGCCGAGGCTGTGGAGTCCGTCGCGATGAGCTCGGCCTGCAGCTCGCGAGCAGCGGGCGGCGGGAGCATCCGTACCTGTTCTTCCTGTTCTTCCTGGCGCGGGCCGGGGGCGGTCCCCCCGAGCTCCCTGTACAGCTGGTTGTACGCGGCCATGGCGTCCTTGAGCTGGAAGAAGTCGATGATGCGGCCGCGCGCATTCCTGGCGAACTGCTCGTACATCGCCCGATCCTGCATGACTGTTTGCAGCGCGTCGGCCATCTGGTCAGTCAGACCGGGGTCCACCAGGAGTCCGCATGCCTGCCAGGTGTGCCCGTTCTTGGTGGTCAGCGGGTCGGTGATGAGCTGCGCCATGCCGCCGACCTCGGTCCCAACCGTCGGTATGCCGGCGGTCATTGCTTCAAGCACCACGATGGGCTGGCCCTCGTTGTAGCTCGACAGGACGAGGAGGTCGAAGTCGCCGAGCATGGACCGGACGTCGACCGTGCCGTGGAAGGTGAGGTAGTCCTCCACCCGCAGTTCGCGAACCTTGTTCTGGCATGCTGTGTAGTAGTCCGGCGTGTGGTCGGTGGGCCCGAGGACGTCGAGGTGGAAACTGGTGATTCCCCGCTGCACAAGAATGTGGACGGTCGAGATCAGGTCGAGTAGGCCCTTGATGGGCACGACGCGGGCGATGTAGACCAGCCGCCACTTGCGCGTGCTGTCGCCGGCGCTGATGTCCTCCAGGGCCTGCAGCCGCTGCTGGTAGACCGCGTCGAAGTCTCCTACGGTCATGCCGTTGGGAATGATAGCGCTCTTCTCCACGGGAGAGCCGAGGTCGACTGCCTCAGTGATCGCTCGCGGGTAAAGGTAGGTGATCGCGGCAGCGCTGGGATAGCACAACCGGCCCATCTCGATCCACCAGGCCATCCAGGCCCGCTGCACCGGGGTCACCTCGAACTCTCGCCAGTCCGAGAGCGTGACGGGCAGCTGCATGTTCCGGTCGAGGAGAGTGTTGATGGTGTCGCGCACGTACAGGTTGTGCTCGGTCAGCAGGAACTTCCCGTCGTTCTGCCGGGCTGCGGCAGCACCGATCAAAGAGGCGTAGCCAGTGGTGTGCGCATGGTAGACCCGCGCCGCCGGGAAGTCGTGACCGAGAACTGCGCAGGCCAGCGAGAAGAAATCGCGCAGCAGCCAGAACGTGTCGGTCAACGGCAGGCCCAGGCCCGGCAGGCGATCCCGGGTGGCCGTCATGAACTCCCTGGTGCCGAGCAGTGCCCACAGCGGATACGTCTGGGTACGGGGATTCATGCCCTCGTCGTAGAGTTCCCACGTGGGTTCCGTTTCTCCGGCGAGAATGGACTCGAGAACGTCGTAGACGCGGTGTGCAAGCCGGGCCCGGGCCGCCCCGCGCATGCCGAGCGCCTGGCTACCAAGCCGCAAGAAATCGTCGCGGTGCTCCCGCATGCTGAGGTAGACCGTGTGCACCCAAAGGACGTTGGCAGGCACCTCGTACAGGGCGGTGGAAGGAGCATCGGAGTCCCAGGCGATGTGGATGATGCCGAACGTCAGGTCTTGGTTGCCCTCGACGATGTCCTGAACGACGGCCGAGACTCCGCCCCGCAGAAAGGGGTAGGTCGACTCGGCGACGATCGCGACATCGACCAGCGAAAGGTCCTCATCGCGCGGCGCCGCGGGCGCCATTTCGGCACGGCTCCTGCTGGCCAGCAGATCCGTGATCAATTCCTGCCTCCAAGACCTTGTTGCGAGGTCAGTTCAGGGCCGCCGTGCGACCAGCGGCCCCGAGCGTCACCAGGCTGTCGCGTGTCGCCAGAAGAGGGTGTACTCAGGAGTCCGCCATTGCCGCAGGCAACTGACCAGCGTGAGAAGGAAAACCGGCACCTCCAGCACGGCGAGCCAGCCGTAGAGGCTGGCCCCCGGTGGGAACGCCAGGAAGACACCGACGCACACCAGGAGGTGCAATCCGCTCAGGGCCTGCGCCATTCCGGACTGGCCGATGTAGTCGAGCTTGTAGCAGAGCACCGTATTCAACATGAACAGCCAGGAGGCCAGGGCGACCATCGCGGCCAGGCTGACCGACCTCGGCTGGTGCCCGTCCATGATCCAGGTGACACAGAAGGCCAGGCAGGCGCCCACGAACGCGGTGCGGCTGATCGAACTCGCGACCTTGGACGCAAGCATGCGGGAGCGCTGCGCCAGCCGGCTGTACGACTCACGTTCCATCGCTACCCGCAGCGACCGAACGGACTGATCGAACTGCGGTGCCAGACAGATGAAGTAGTAGCTGTAGGCCAGGACCGCCGGCAGTAGCGCCATGAACACCGTCGTCACCGGGAAGTGACTGCCGGCCTTGAGGAAAAGGAGCACCTTGTCCGCCCACAGCACCGAGCCCAGGAGGAACCCGCGTCCGAGATCGCGAGCCAACTGGAGGCCGCCCCACGAAGTGGGCCGAGTCCGCAGATAGTGACGCAACGGCAGCAGCTGTGACGCCACCCCGAGCAGGGGCGGCAGGTACCAGGCGGTGGGGAAGGCCAGCAGTGCGAACGCGTAGCTCGCCCAAGCCAGCGCCCACAAGCCGCGCTTGCCGGTCACATTTCCCCGCACCAGGGCCGGCACCAAAGATTGAGCAAACGCCAGGTTCAGCGCGCACATCGCTGCGTAGGTGGCCAGCGCGGTGAACGACCACCGCGTCGCCAGCTCTGTCAATAGCGCGAAGGGAACGATGACGGGCAACGACTGAACGAGGTTCGTCGGCCACAGCTCGCAGAAGCGACGGCGCATTTCATCGCAGTCGCCGTTACTAGTCAGCGGCCCAAGCCCGCGATACAACGGGAGGCAGACCACCTGGCTCAGCCAAGGGACCGTCAACGAAGCGGCCAGCAGCAGTGAAGTCAGCCCGGTCCCGCCGATCTTCACGTGGGCCATGCGCTCGGTGGCGATGGGGAAGACCACGGTGAGAAGACCGACCGGGGAGAGATGGAATAGCAGCTCAATGGCCGGTCGGATCACCCCGGCTGTCCGTCGGTGCCGGCCGCCGCCACGGTCTGCCGCCATCAGGACCAAAGTCAGCGCGATTACCGCGACGACCGCGAGATTGACGACAGGCGTGGTGCCGAACCTGGACTGAAATTCCGGTAAGAGCCCGACCGCTGCCAGGGCGGCCAGCGTCGCCAACGGCAGCGGGCCAACGGACCGTAACCCACGATGCGCCAATCTCAGCCCAGCAAGATTCAAAGAATTCATCCCCCACCCGGCGCAGGCGTGTGATCGAAGGCCGCCAGATCAAAGGTGCCCGATCCGATAACACTTACTCATACGTCTTACCACGAAGAAACGGATGGTAGTATGGCCGACAGGAGGTTGTCACGGCCTTCACGAGAACTTGACTGGGCACCAGCCTAATCGGATGCTTAAGGACGTTCAGGCACCGCCAGCAGGCAGTATGCCGTGCGGTAGATTCACCCAAAAATAACCCATTCGCTAAGGGTGAGTACGACTAGGATGCCCTCTTTTTCCAGCATATCCAATACGCGGCTCATGCGATGTACACGCGACGACACGGCAGGTGCGAGTTCGTGCGGCTTACCACACGTCCGTTCAGCGCACCTGGCAGGCTGGTAGCCATGCCACGACGCCACGGTGCCTGGGTGCGTTACGGCGGTCCGCTGACCACCGAACAGCTCGACTTCGCGATCAGCAACTACCAGGTAGCGATCCTGCAGCCCTGGGAGACGGACGCCCTATCCCGATTGAAGTCGGCCCGCCCTGATATGACGGTGCTTTGCTACAAATGCCTGTCATCGACGCGCAGCTACGAACCAGGGCCCGTGTTCACGTCTGGCGTCAGCTACGCCGAGGCAGAAGCAGCGGGCGAGGAATGGTTCGCACACCGCCTCGACGGCCGCAGCCGCATCGAGTGGAAAACCTACAGCGGGCATTGGCAGATGGCGGTCTGGAATGAGGACTACCGCACCCGGTGGAGCGACAACGTGGTTGCGGAACTTGCGGGCTCGCTGTGGGACGGCGTCATGGCCGACAATGACGTCTACGACGACTACTACGGCCTGTGCCCGCCGATCGAGGGCGGTCGGAGCATTGCGGACTTCAGGAAGGCGCTGGAGGAGTTCATCCCGCTGGTCGGCGCCGGTTTGAACGCGGTTGGCAAGCTGCTGATACCCAACATCGCCGAATCCCGGCGCGATCCGGGGCGATGGGCGCGTCATGCGGCGTACGGCGGCGGCTTTGAAGAGGTATGGCTGGCGCACGGACCCGACGACTATTTCGATGTCCCGACCGTGCTCGCCCAGGCCGCGCAGGTGCCGGGACCTGGCATCACGATCATGCGGGTGGCGTCGGATGGAACCGACATGCATCGAAATGTGACCTATGGGCTGGCCGCGTTCTGGGTGTTCGGTGGCGGCTGCGGAGGCGCTTACGCGGCCACCGCCCACGACGGCTACTCAGCCACCCCGTTCATCCCCCAATACAATTGGGATCTCGGAGCCCCGCGGGAAGAAATCCGCCGGCGTGGTAACGGGCGGTCTCGTTCGTTCAGCAACGGCTGGGCGGCCGTGAACCTGAACGGGCGTCCGCGCCGGCGGGTGACATTCCGTGTGCCGGCCGGGTTGCGGGACGTACATGATCAGCCGGCGCCGTCCAAGGTCACGCTCTCCCCGCACGAAGGCATGCTGTACGTGCGGGAGACGTACGCCTGGCCAGCATTATCACGTAACGACTCCGGGTGAGGCCCAAGACGACCCCTCCTGACCTCGTGGCCGAAGTCAGGCCGAGCTGACCTGGATGCCGGGCGGCAGGGCTGGCAGCTTCCTTTCATACAGTGGCAGGACTTCTCCTGCACGCGATCGAAGGGATGTGCACGCCCGTGGGTCACACGGCCACGCAGCAGGCCGGTTCCGGCGGCCTGACCGCGACCGAGCACCGCCTGGACAACGGTCTGCGCCTCGTGCTCTCCGAAGACCACGTGAATCCGGTCGCAGCGGTCTGCCTCTGGTATGACGTCGGCTCGCGGCAGGAGGTCCAGGGCCGCACCGGCCTGGCTCACCTCTTCGAGCACCTCATGTTTCAGGGTTCGGCGCAGGTCAAGGGAAACGGCCACTTCGAGCTGGTCCAGGGCGCTGGCGGCTCGCTTAACGGGACGACGAGCTTCGAGCGCACCAACTATTTCGAGGTCATGCCCGCGCACCAACTGGAGCTGGCGCTCTGGCTGGAGGCAGACCGCATGGGCTCGCTGCTTGCCGCGCTCGACGAGGATTCTCTGCAGAATCAGCGGGATGTGGTCAAGAACGAGCGCCGGCAGCGCTACGATAACGTGCCCTACGGCACCGCGTTCGAGCGGATGACCGCGCTGGCCTATCCCGAGGGCCACCCGTACCACCACCTTCCCATTGGCTCTATGGCCGACCTGGACGCGGTGACGCTGGATGACGCGCGCGCGTTCTTCCGTGCGAACTACGCGCCGAACAACGCGGTCCTGGCGGTCGTCGGCGACATCGACCCGGAGCAGGCGCGTCGATGGGTCGAGAAGTACTTCGGCTCCATCCCGTCCCACGACGGCCAGGTGCCGCCCCGCGCCAGTACGCTCCCCGACGTCATCGGCGCGGAGATCCGGGTGGAGATCAGCGAGCAGGTCCCGGCGCGCGCGCTGATGGCCGCCTACCGGATGCCGCGTGACGGCACGCGTGAGTGCGACGCGGCTGAGCTCGCGCTCACAGTCCTCGGTGACGGCATGTCGTCCCGGTTTTACAACCGGCTGGTGCGCCGCGACCGCACCGCCGTCACGGCCGGCGTCGGGCTGGTGCGGCTCGCTGGCGCCCCCTCGCTGGGCTGGCTGGATGTGAAAGCCGCCGGCGGCGCCGAGATCTCGCAGATCGAGGGCGCCGTCGACGAAGAACTGGCGCGGCTCCGCGCGGCGGCGCCGGGCGCTGGGGAGATGGAACGGGCGCAGGCCATGGTGGAACGCGAATGGCTGGACCGGCTCGGGACGGTGGCCGGCCGGGCCGACGAGCTGTGCCGGTACGCGGTGCTGTTCGGCGACCCGCGGCTCGCGTTCACCGCTGTCAACCGGATCCTCGATGTCAGTGCCGAAGAGATCCGGGCGGTTGCGGCGGCGCGGTTGCGCTCCGACAACCGCGCGGTCCTGGTATACGAGCCGGTGACCTCGAAGGACTCGGCCCGCCCGGCCGACGACCAGGCCAGCGCAGCCGAGGAGAACGACAAGCGGGATGGAGCCTGAGGTGACCGACGCAGCCGTGACCATGGACTTCCACCCCCAGCCAGCGCCCGGGCAGGCGAAGCCCTGGGCGTTCCCCGTGCCCGAGCACAGCGTCCTCGCCAACGGGCTGGCCGTGCTGCGCTGCCACCGGCCCGGGCAGCAGGTGATGGCCGTGCAGATCTGTCTGGACCTGCCGCTCGACGCGGAGCCCGACGGGTTCGACGGTATCGCCGCGATCATGATGAGCGGGCTGTCTGAGGGCACCAGCAAGCACACCGCCGAGGAGTTCGCCGCCGAGATGGAGCGCTGCGGCGCGACACTCGAAGCAACCGCCGACTACCAGGGCGCGCGCGTCTCGCTTGAGGTTCCAGTCTCGCGCTTGCCCAAGGCGCTTGAGCTGCTCGCCGAGTCGCTGCACGCGCCCACGTTCCGCGGCAGCGAGATCGAACGACTGGTGCGCAACCGTCTCGACGAGATTCCGCTGGAGATGGCCAGCCCTGCCCGGCGCGCGGCCGTCCAGCTGGCGCAGGAGCTGTTCCCGGCGGCCGCGCGACTGTCCCGGCCGCGCGCGGGCACCGAGGACAGCGTCGCACGGGTCGATGCAGCGGGCGTGCGCGCGTTCTACCAGGAGCACGTGCGGCCTGCGACGGCGACGGCGGTCGTCGTGGGCGACCTGACGGGTGTCGACCTGGATGCGATGCTGGCCGGGACGCTGGGCGGATGGGCCGGCGATGCCGCCGATCCGGTGCCGATGCCGCCAGTTGTGGCCGACGACTCCGGCCGGGTGGTGATCGTGGACCGGCCTGGCGCCGTCCAGACGCAGCTGCTCATCGGGCGGACCGGCCCGGACCGGCACGATCGGGCCTGGCCGGCCCTGGTGCTCGGCACGTACTGCCTGGGCGGCACGCTCACGTCCAGGCTGGACCGGGTGCTGCGGGAGGAGAAGGGCTACACCTATGGGGTACGGGCCTTCCAGCGGGTGCTGCGGTCGGCGGCGCCGCACGCCCCGGGCCGTGCTACGGGTGTGTCGGTGCTCGCTATCAGTGGTTCCGTTGACACGGCGTCGACAGGTCCCGCGCTGGATGACGTGTGGAAGGTGCTGCGCACGCTGGCCGCGGACGGGCTGACCGAGACGGAGCGCGATACGGCGGTGCACAACCTGGTCGGAGTCGCGCCGCTTAGGTACGAAAGGGCAGCCTCGGTCGCGGGCACGCTGGCGGATCAGGTGGAACAGGACCTGCCGGACGACTACCAGGCTCAGCTGTACGCGCGCCTGGCCGAGACGGGTACCGCCGAGGCAACGGCAGCGGTGGCCGCCGCGTTCCCGGAGAGCCGCCTGGTCACGATCCTGGTGGGCGACGCATCTCGGATCAGGGCTCCAGTCAGTGCTCTTGGAATCGGCGACGTCGAGGTAGTGACAGGCTGAGCCGCCGGACCCGCAGCCCAGTCGGCGACCGCATCCGAAGGCGCTGGCCAGCTCGGCCGCGTGGCGCGCCGGATCACGGTGATCTGGGTGCGCCTGCACCGGGTTCAGTCCCCGGTAGCTGGGCGCCTGGGCATGCGGGTTCGGATCTGCGCGGTGGCGGTAGCGACCGCCACCACGGTGCCCTCCTGGTCAACTAGCTCCCCAGCGAGGAAGGCGACGTCCCGGCCGCGTCGCACCACCCGCCCCCGCCCGACCAGGCGACCGGCACGGGCAGGCCGCAGGAACTGCACGTGCCGGTCCGTCGTCGGCGCAAAGTCACCCGGATCAAGCCCACCGACCAGGGCCGGTCCCATCGTGTCGTCGAGCATGGCAGCTAAGAAGCCGCCTTGCACGACTCCGGCCGGGTTCAAGAAGGCGGTGGTCGCACGGAACGCGACCTCGATGGTTCCCTCCTCCGGGTTGATCGCGACAAGCTCCCAGCCGAGGGTGACCGACGGTGGCGGGAGCGGCGCTCTGCCGTCCACTACGTCCCAGAAGGGGCCTTCGCGCGTCATGGTCAGCATCCTGACAGGCCCGGCCTGCACAGTGATGCTCCGGTCCCGCGGCTAAGACGGACGACGGTCACTCCGGGCGCAGGATGCGGTCGAGCCAGCCGAACGATCGCGCGTGGTAGAGAGTGCGTGCTCCCGCTTCGCAGTGATCGCCGGCGCCCTCCGATGCGGTGAAGGTGACGAATTCCTTCTCGCCGGTCAGTGCCTGGGCAAGCTGCGGCGCCGACTGGCTGATGTCGTCACCTTCGGCGTTGCAGACGAAAACCGGGCAGGCGATCTGGCCGGCCCGGTCCTTCAGGGAGTAGTCGCGCAGACCGCGGAGGTAGTCGAGCGGGTCGGCGGCGCCGTGCACCTGCTGGCCACGGCGCAGTGCCCATCCTGCGGTGGGTTTGCGTTCCAGCGTCCGCAGGATGCGCAGCAGCACCGCGCTGGCCGTGCTCCGGCCGTCCATCAGGCCGCCGGCGAGCGGGCCGGGAATGCGCTCAAGCGCAGCGGCGTACAGGTCGTAGGATCCGCAGTCGGCGATGCACGCGGCGAGCCGGTGCTCGGCGCTGGCCGCGCGGGGGGCAAGGTAGCCGCCGAGGCTCAGGCCGATGAGAGCGATCCTGCTGGCGTCCACGTCCGGGCGGGACAGCAGGTAGTCCACGACGGGCGTCACGACGTTCTCCCAGTCCGGCCTCAGCACCAGGCCCTGCTGCAGCAGGGCCGCCCCTTGGCCAGGCCCGTCAAAGGCGAGCACGTGATAACCGCGGGCCAGCGCCGCGGCGCCGTTGCAGAAGTACAGCTCCTCGGCGGTCCCGTCGTAGCCGCCCGTCAAGATGACCGTGGCCCGTGGCCGCCGCTCGGCACCGGCGCGGAAGAAGTAGCCCGGCAACGTGGTGCCCTCATACGGAATCTGCAGGATCTCCGGCGGCGCCGCGAGCAGCGCCGCGCCGCGGCGGAAGGCGTCCGCCTGCCGCCTGCCGGTGTCCAGCAGGCGCGGATCGGGCGGGGTGCCCATGAGCATGACCCCAGCGGTGCGGAAGTAACTGGAGGACCGCCAGAAGGCCAGCCGCGCGGATTCGATCCGCCCGGCGGCCAACTCGCCCTCCGCCAGGGCCAGCGCCGCGGCGGCAGTGGACACCCACGCGTCGTGCCAGCTGGTCAGGTCGGTCCCCCGGACTCGCGCGGCCGTCGCCAGGCACTCCCCGATATCAGCGCCGCCATAAGGCGCGGAACCCATCGTCCGCAACGTCTGAGCACCCAGCAGGACGTCTTTGACACCGACTCGGATCAAGCTTCACTCCCGGCCAGGACGATATACCGAAGATCCGGCGAGGCCCGCAGATCCTCGCCCATAACAGGACGATAGGAGTATTGTCGTCAGCGCAGCTGGGAAATCGCGGCTGCTCACGTAGGGATCGCTCCAGTGAACGGGTCTACGACGGGCCGTCACGCCCGAAGAAGGCCGTCGGCCAGCGCGCGGTCACACCGCCGGGCGCTTTGCGAACCGCTTGATCAGGAACGACGCGACGGCAACAACGATCATGGCGCCGATGATCGCGCCAACGATGCCACCCCAGTCGAATTTTTGCGAGTCGCCGATGCCAAATAGGCCGTGGAAGATCCAGAAGCCGACCAGCGCCCCCAGCAGGCCCAGCCCCATCGAAGTCAACCACGATCTCCAGCCGCGCATATGCCGGAAGGCATCGTTTGGTATCAGGGCACGAGCGATAGCCCCGGCTACAAAACCCAGCGCCAAGGCGGCGATGAAACTACCAATGTTCAATTTAGATCCCCCATCCCAAATCCCCCCGCCCCCTTAACTTCATGTTAGCGATGCCTGGTTGCTGGCGAATGACCCGGGTTGCCGGAAGGCTTCACCCGGACCGCGCGACCGCCGGGCCCTTCGCCCGGCGAGGGCCAAATCGCGGCTGCAACGTCAGCGGGGGAGCGGGGCCGTGAGCCCAGTACCTGATGCCGGGCCGCGGGCTCCCGGCGCAGGGTGCCCGCGGCCCGCAAGACGGTCAGCGCTGCACGTGCGCCAGCGGTCCTTCACGGACGGGGAACAGGGAGGTGTTGAGCGCCTGGATGCCCGCGTGCTGCTCGCCGTTGAACGGCGTCACGGTCGGGGTAGCCGCGGTCGCGGGAACCGTTGGCCTGGTGGCCAAGAGCTGGGGCACGCAGGTTACCCCGGACCTCTCCAAGGTCCGCGGGCCGCTGGATAACAGGAGCGACGAAACCATGCGTACCCTCCTTCGAACTGCCAGTCCATCCGTCCGCGCGGAGCCCCTCAGGGCCACTGCCTGGCTGTTCCGTTGCCGTTGCCGCTGTCGTGGCGGCCAGGTCCGTCATCTGTGCCCCGGGCGACGGCTATCACGCCGAGCAGCGCGGCCAGCGGAATAACCAGCGCGATGAAGTCAGAGGCGGCGAGATTACCCAGGGCATCGAGGGCCCCGGCGAATCCGACAATCAGTACGGCGACGGTTACCAGGCCCCATCCGTGCAGGAACAGCCGCAGCATGAAGGGCGGCGTGACTGTCGTCACGTCCGCCACGGCGGTGACAGGTTTCGTTGCGCGGTGTTCGGTCATGCCCTCGCGTACCCGCGCGGTGATCATCAGGTTGCCGGGCCGGTCAGCGACCATGAGCAGCTCGTCGGGATGGGCCGGGTCGGGAGACTGCGATACCCAGCCGCCCCCGGCGGCCCACGACACAAGTTTCTGGCTGCCTGACGGCCGCACGCGATAGCGGGCCTGCTCGCCCGCGACGACCGTTTCCGGCCCGTCGATGACTACCGGCGGTGCTGGCCCGGCGCCGTTGAGCCCGTTGCCCCCGGGGGCGGCCTGATGGCCGCTGCCTTCAGTTGCCATCCGGTCTGCCGAGCCCGCTTCGGAGGTAACAATGAGCTGGCGGCGGGCCAGTTGCTCGGCGAGCCGGATCTGGCGCACGTGCACATTCCAGGCCATGGCCACCACGACACCCGCGAGCCCGGCGGCTCCGAGTCCGAGCAGCGCGGCGACCGCGGGGTGACTGGCACCGGCTGTTGCGGCTGCGAGCATGTGGTCTCCCTTAATCGAAGGGGTCACGATCTGGGCCAGGGCTACTGGCCGTCACTGGCGGGCCCAGTAATGAGCGCAGTGCTGAGCGCTGACCATCATCTGCCTGGATTCCATCGAGAATGGCTGCGGTGCTCCTGAGCGCAACCTAGCCAGCCTGATCGAGCCTCCTGTGCCACGATGGATATTCAAACATATAATCGAACATGCTGGAAGCCCGCTGCGTGCTCTCGATAGGGCGTACGGTCGGCCAGCCCATGCTCATCGCATGGGCGCTGCACCAGGCGGCTGGCTGGAGCCGAGGGCTTGAGCGGAGGCCGGCTCGCCGCCATCATCGACGCCTGCGAGTCCGGCCAGGATCACGACCGCGAGCCCGTCTGCTTCGTGACCCCCCATCAGCGCCGGCCGCTCAGCCTCAGGTACTACTCACGGCTCAGAACAGTCGCGCCGACCGCCCCCCGCAACGCCGTAGCCTTATCGATCCTGCCCGGCTTGCTGCTAGCTGCGTTCGGCTAATTGCGTTCGGCCAGCGTAAACGAGGGTCCGGAGCTGAGGGTGTACAACCCGGCGGCGGTGCAGGTGGTGGCCGAGGTGCACGAGATTCCTTCCAGCTGACTTGAGGACGCACTTGATGGGTTGGGGGTGGTCTGGATCGCCCACTTGGTGCCGTTCCAGTGCTCGGCCAGGGTGAGCACGTCGCTGTTGGTGGCGCTGACGGTGTACCACCCGGCGGCGGTGCAGCTGGTAGCCGAGGTGCACGAGATCCCGGCCAGCTGAGCGTCCGGCGAGCCGGAGGGGTTGAGGGTGGTCTGGATCGACCACGTGCTGCCGTTCCAGTGCTCGGCGAGCGTCAGCAGAGTCCCGGAGCTCGTGGAGTAGAACCCGGTCGCGGTACAGCTGCTGGCCGAGGTGCACGAGACGCCGGACAGCTGAGTGTTAGCCGAGCCGGAGGGGTTGGGCGTGGTCTGGATCGACCACGTGCTGCCGTTCCAGTCGGCCAGCAAGGCGATCTCGCTACCAAGGCTGTAAAAGCCGACCGCGGTACAGCTGCTGGCCGAGGCGCACGACACGCGATTCAGTGCGGGAAACTCGGCGCCGGAGGGGTTGGGGGTGGTCTGGATCGACCACGTGCTGCCGTTCCAGTGCTCGGCCAGCGTGCCAGTTTCCGCATTCCCCGTCGCGGTGCAGTTGGTGGCCGAGATGCACGACACCCCGCCAGCTCGGCATCAGTCAGGCCGGATGGGGTGGTCTGGATCGCCCACTTACTGCCGTTCCAGTGCTCGGCCAGGGTCAGTTCAGCGTAGTCGCTGTTGTCGTACCGTCCGACTGCGGTGCAGCTAGCGGCGGAGGCGCACGACACGCCATAGAACACCGACAGCACCGCGCCGGACGGGTCGGGGGTGGTCTGGATCGCCCACTTACTGCCGTTCCAGTGCTCGGCGAGAGTCCGAGATACCCCCGAGGCAGTGGTGTAGACCCCGACCGCAGTGCAGCTGGTGGCCGAGGCGCACGACACGTCATTGAACGAGGGGAACGTGGCGCCGGATGGGTTGGGCGTGGTCTGGATCGCCCACCCAGTGGCCGCGCTCGCGGCGCCAGCAGCCCAGAAGGTCAGGACAGCCGCGCAGCTGAGGACCACGAAACGCCGTCGCATGGCTCTCCCTCTTCCCAGGCTCCCGAGGCCGTGCCCGCAAATAGCAGACCAACTGCCAGGGACATATCAGGCCATTTTAATCTAACAGGCTTATTTGGCTATTGTGATAGATAGCTCATGGTGTCGGATGAGCGGAGCCCAGGACCCGTTTTTGATCGGCGAGCAGGGCTTCCCCCATCGCGAGGGCATGGGCGGCGCTGTCACCTGGGGCGTGTCCTGCAGGTCTCCGGGGGTGATGCCCCGGTTGCTCAGATCGGGTCCCAGGGGACGGACTCATAGGCCTGCGTCACGGTCTTCATGAGCTCGGTGTCGATGGGGATGGCCAGCTCGTCGATCCGCCCGACCGGGGCGGCACCGAGGGAGTTGGTGACGCGCCGATCTCGAGCACGCGGACCGCCCGGGCAGGTCTGAGTAGCCTGTGGCTGTGACGGACGATAAGCCCCCGGCAGGCATCGACGTGACCAGGCCGAGCGTCGCCCGTGTCTACGACTACTGGCTGGGCGGGAAGAACAATTTCGCTTCCGACAGGGATATGGGCTGGCGGATGGCCGAGGTGAACCCTGCGCTGCCGCAATTGGTCCGGCACAACCGGGAGTTCATCTGTGCCGCGGCGGCCCGCGCAGCCGCTGCGGGCATCAGCCAGTTCCTCGACCTGGGCTCCGGGCTGCCCGCGAAGCCGGCGGTGCACGAGGCGGTGCGGGAGGTGATCCCGGACGCTCGGGTGTGCTACGTGGATATTAACCCGGTGGCTGTGTTGCACGGCCAGGCGCTGCTTGCTCGCAGCGAGGGGCTCGCCGCTGTGCAGGCAGACCTGACCGAGCCGGAGACCGTGCTTGCGAATCCGCAGCTGCGCGCGGTGATCGATATGTCCCGGCCGATCGCCGTGATCTTGGCCGCGGTGGTTCATTTCCTGCCAGCCGACTCGGCTGCCGCAATGTGTGCCCGATACATGAGCCGGGCAGCCTGGGGCTCATGGCTGATCGTTTCTTCCGGGCACTATGAGGACAAGGAACTCGCCGGCCGGCTACAGCAGACCGCCACGCATACCCGGTTCTGGAACCAAGACGCCGCGGATCTGGCGTCGATGCTGGCCGGGTTGGAGCCGTTAGGGCCGGGAGTGTGCGAGGTGCACAGATGGATGACGGGGACAGGCGGCGAACCGGCGGGCAAGCCCGTGTACGCGCTGGCCGCCGTCGGCGTCAAGTCGCGGTAACCACGCCGCCTGACGTGCGGTCGCCAGCACCGGCGATGGCCCAACCCCTAGCAGCGTCCTTGCCTGCGTGTGGCGGACAGCGACGCGCTCGACGACAGCTACCCCGATGCCGATCTGCACTCGCTAGTGCGCTGACCAGAAACGTTCGCCGGGTCTGGTGACTTGCGGCGGCCGGGCCGGTCATGTCTCACACTCGATCTTGTTGGTTGCGGTCGAGTGGCGGGGAGGGGCGATGGCAGAGCCGGTGCGGGCGCGGCGGCTGACTGATGAGGAGGGCCGGCGGCTGCAGCAGGTCGTGCGGCGCGGGAAACACGGATCGATCCGGGTGCGGCGGGCGATGATCATCATGGCGTCGTCGTCGGGGACGCCGGTGCCGGCGATCGCCCGGCTGGTCGCCGCGGATGAGGACACGGTCCGGGATGTGGTGCATGCGTTCAATGACAAGGGCCTGGCCGCGCTGGACCCTCAGTGGGCGGGAGGCCGTCCCCGCCTGATCAGTGATGATGACATCCGGCTCATCGTCACGGCGGCCACCACCCGGCCGGAGAAGCTGGGCCTGCCGTTCACGCACTGGAGCCTGCGCAAGCTGGCGGTGCACCTGGCGGCGCGTGAGATCCGGGTCGGCCGGGAGCGGCTGCGGCAGTTCCTGGCCGAGCGCGGGATCTCCTTCCAGCGGACCCGGACCTGGAAAGAATCCGCTGACCCGGACAAGGACGCGAAGCTGGACCGGATCGAGGAGGTGACCAGCAAGTTCCCGGACCGGTGCTTCGCCTCCGGCCAGTTCGGGCCGCTGTCGATCCGGCCGTGCCACGGCACGTCGTGGGCCAGGCAGAAGAAACCCAGCCGGCTGCCGGCGACCTATCACCGCACGCACGGCATCCGCTACTTCCACGGCTGCTACTCCCTGAGCGATGACCAGCTCTGGGGCGTCGTCCGGCGCCGCAAGGGCGGCGACCACACCCTGGCCGCGCTGCAGTCCATCCGCGCCGCACGGCCCGGCGGCTACCGCCTGTTCGTGATCCTGGACAACCTGTCGGCGAACAAGACCCCGGCGATCCGCTCCTGGGCCGGCCGGGCCAACATCGAGCTGTGCTTCACGCCCACCAGCGCATCCTGGGCTAACCCGATCGAGGCGCAGTTCGGGCCGTTACGCACCTTCGTCATGGGCGACTCTGACCACCCCCATCACGCCGTGCTAGCCCGCCGCCTGCAGAACTACCTGCGGTGGCGAAACGCCAACGCCCGCCACCCCGACATCCTGGCCGCCCAGCGCAAAGAACGAGCCCGCATCCGCAGCGAACGCCACCACCGCTGGGGCCGTCCCAGGCAAAGAGCAGCATGATCAAACCCGGCAAACGTTCATGGACAGCGCACTAGCGCACCTGTCCGATCTGCGCCGTAACTCCCGAGCAGGGGCAGTCACCCAAAGTATGCGCGCGGATCCACATGAGCTCCTGCCCTTGAATATCCGGGTTGTCGGCACATGACATATCCCTGCCTGGCCTACATGTTCATGCAGGAAGCTCGGTGTTCCGTTATGCAGATCTGGTCCGAATGAATACTCAAGACTATGCTCTAGCCTTGCGAACATGTTACTCGGTTGGTAAGGTCGAGCATCGCCCCGGCGCAGCTGGAGGTCCATTATGGGTACGATGCCCAGTTATGAGGCTTTGCTGGCCGCCTATTACAAGGTCCAAGACCCTACCCTGACTCAGCGAGAGATTGCTGAGAAGGCCAATCTGGGCAACCAAGCGCAGGTTTCGCGGCTCTTGGCGGAGGCTCGTGAGAAGGAGGTCCTGCGAGAGGTATTCCAATTTCCCGTTGGCTTGGCTAAAGAAGTTCGGCAACAGATAGAGAACTCCTTCTTCGAGAGGCACTCGGCCCTTGAGAACGCTCTGGCGCAGAAAGCTCGGGAGCTCAATGACACTCGGTCTGATGGTGGCTCCTTCTTTAAACGTCTGCATGTAGTGGCCGCACCTGGTCTTGAAAAAGAGAACGATGCGGCGGCGCGTGAAAAGGCCTTTCAGACCTTCGGTGCTAGTGCTGCAGAAATTGTGGCAGGCTACATAGACCAAGCCGAAATGTGCTGCGTGGCCTGGGGCAGAACAATTGATGCGACAGTGCGCCAGGTACGCCCGAAAAGCACATCAGGGTGGGCAAAGCTATTTATGCCGATCGCTGGCGAGCCTACGAACCATGAGCCTAATGGCGTAAGTCCAAGTGATGCAGCCCGAACTCTCGCTAACGCATGGCCTGGGTCGCGCGATCTATCTCTCCGAGGCGTCCAGGCTCGAATCCCAAAGTCCGTTTACGCACGTGACAAGGATGACATTGCCCGTGAGCTAGTCGGCTACTCCACTAATTATCAGCAAATCTTTGGGCGGCCAGGCTCTTCGGATCGCCCGCTCATTCGCCACGTCCCGATGATCTTGACTGGCATCGGGGATGTCCACACAAGCGAGCGGCCGATTGAGGGCGTTGGGCGGGCCGACCCGTGGTACCTCGAGACAGAGGACGCAGAGGATCGTAGTGTGCTCGAGCTGGCGGTAGGGAACATCGGCGGCGTATGGATTGCGCGAAGTGAGGTATCGGAGGACGAGAAGAGCAAAGTTGAGCAAGTCAACGCGCGCTGGCTTGGGGCCCAGGACAGCGACTTCAAGCGCTGCTCACGGACCGCGGACATGGAGCGGAATCGCCCGGGCGTCGTAGTTCTCGCAGTAGAACCAGAGAAAAAAGACATTGTCCTGGAAGCCTTGTATCTCGTGAACGTTTTGGTGGTCAGCCGCCAGCTTGCGGATGCGCTTGCTAACGAATTGTTGCCATCGAAGAGCACACATAGAGCATAGCTCGATAAGCGTGTTGTTACTTTCATGAGATGACCCGGGATGGAGGTAAAATTCAGTGTTCTTGCCGCCATCACGTTGGCAGCGCGTGGTTATCGCCGCTGTTCTGGTCATTCCACTAATTGTCGTCGTGGTGCTGTCGGCGCCTGCCTGGGTTATGTTGCCATTCCTCTCCACTGATCGAAGGACTGCAGTCCTGGAGTTCCTCGATCGCCTAGTCGAATGGATCACGGTACTGGCAGGGATCGGCTAGGCTTGGCAGCCCGTCGGCCATGAAAGCCCTCTGAGGCTGAGAGCCGGTACTCCAAACTTTGCCGCGTATTGGGCATAGGCACCCGCTGCGAGCTGGATAGGACGGTACTGCCGCGGCACGCCGACCAGATGCCGACGGGCGAAAGAAGTCGCAGGTCAGAAGCTTGGATGCGCACGTCAGGACCGTCCTCCGCTAACATGCACGGAGTCCCCGCCGGTGTAGCTCAGTTGGCAGAGCAGCCGTCTTGTAAACGGCAGGTCAGCGGTTCGAATCCGCTCACCGGCTCTCGGAGGTCTTCACACTTCGCCAGGCTCCATGTTCACATTTGGGTCTGACATTCCTGCCAGCACCCGTTCTGTTTGTCGTGGTTACGCCGGTGTCACGCCTTCGGGCGCCGGTTTTTGCCGGCGGTGACTGATTCCGGGCAGGGCGGGGCCTGAGATGGCTGTCGTTGCGGGGACCGGCTTGGGTGCCGTGGCGCGGGGCTGCTGGTGCTGGTTACGGGGGTCCGGGGGCGAGTGCGGCTAGGCTGGTGCGGCGTCGTTTGCGGGTGCGCGGCGGCGTACTGGCGGCGGCGGGCTGGGCGTTGTCTTGCTGCTGCTTGTCCCGGGCGAGCAGGATGCGCTGGTTGCGGACGGTCATCAGGCAGGCCAGCCGGAGCATGAGCGGGGTGACGCCCATCAGGCGGATCCAGCCGCGGTCGATGTTGTTGACGGCGGTGTCCTTGATGGCGGCGTTGAGCCGTTCGGCCGCGGTGCGGCGGGCGTAGGAGATCCGCCACGCCTGCGAGGGGTAGTCGTGCTTCTGCCTGGTTTTCGCCGCGACTTGCGGGCTGGCGGTGATGGTCTGCTGGGTGCAGCAGGCCGGCGGATGCTGCGGCGGGCTTAGGATCTCGGGCCGGTTCCGGTCTAGTTTCATCGACGCCGGGCGGAGCGGGCAGCGGATTTTTCCGGCGACGGCGGGGCAGGCATGCCGGCGGTAGCCGTCGGCGTCGTCGGCGGTGTGGACGCCGAGTTTGTGCCGGGCCAGCTCGGCTGTCTTCTGGTCGTGCGCGGCAGTGTCGTTGCTGCTGGCGCCGGGCGGCAGCGCCACCAGTTCCAGTAATGGCCTCGGGGTGGCGGGGCAGTACAGACATCCGTTGCTGATGATCGCGCCCTGGTGGGTGCCGCGGGGACCGCGGTCGTTTGGGTGCAGGTCCTGCACGAGGCTGGCGCCGGCGGCCCGCAGCGGGTCTGCCCAGGTGTCAGGGACGCGGTGGGAGTAGCCGGAGTCGGCCAGGATGTCGCCGAGGCTGACGCCGCCGGCGGGCATCGAGGCGAGCACGCCGGCCAGGCCGGCGGCGGGGTCGTGGCTGCTGCTGGCGACGGTGATCCGGCGGGCGAGCTCGGGCACGGCCGGGCCGTTGTCGTCTTTGGCCATGACCGCTGCCGACAGGTAGAAGCCGAAGAACATTTCTCCTTCCTGGATTTTGCGGTTGACGTTGCGGTGACCCCAGCGGGCCTCGGTGTCGGTGCCGGTGCCAGGGCTGCCGGCCGGGACCGGCCGCGACCAGGCCTCGACGTCGGTCCAGTCCACGGCCAGCGAGCTGCTGGCGTCCTTGAACTCCTCGGGGATGCTGGCTTCGGTCAGCTGGTCGCACAATCGCTGCAGGTCGGCTGAGGGGGCGCCGTCGGGCTCGGTCTTGGACAGCGCGCGGGTGATAAGCCGGAAGGTGTGCTCGACCTGCCGGTAGGTGAGCTGATGCGGCCCGGTTTTCCAGCCGGCGATAACGCCGAGGCGTGCCTGGTCGTGCTCGGTCAGGCTGGTCAGCGCGGCGTGGATCTCGGTGAGGTAGGCGGGCCGGCGGTCGCCGGTAGCCAGGTGCATGCCCACCAGCAGGGTCCGGGCGTGCAGCTGCCGGTGCCGCACGCCGGCCGGGAGCAGCGCCTCAATGCCGGCCGCGACATGTGAGGCGTCGATGATTTCCTCCAGGCGGGCGAGCGGGATCCGGCTGCCCACCGGGGTTACCGTGCCCTGCCGCCGAGCAGCGTTACCGCGTGCTGTTCGCCGCCGGCCGGGTCCAGGGCGGCGATGATGTCGCCGAGCCGCTGGGAGCAGGTGATCCCGGCTGCGTGCATGAACGTCGCCAGGCCGATCAGCGCCGCGGTCTCGGCGAGCCAGGTGGCGCGCAGCCGGGAGGTGTCCAGGGCCGGCAGCCCGCCCCCGCCGGCCAGCGAGCGGGTCAGCGGGTTGGTGATGTTGCCCCGCTCGGGCTCGGTGCCGCCGGTGAGGAAGTTCCGGCCGGCGAACGCCGCCGCCGACAGCAGCGGTTCGTGGTAGCGGGCCAGGACCGGCACGGCCCGCGGCGCCCGCCCGCCGCGCACCTGAACGATGACGCCGCCTGACCGGCAGCAGATATCGGTGCCGCGGACGCTGCGCAGGTCGGAGCGGATCAGCCCGGCGCCGGCGCCCAGGCAGACCAGGGCGGCGGCGCGGGCCCGCCGCGCCGCCGTGGGCTGGGCGCCGGCCAACGCCAGGAACCCGTCGATCTCGCCGGCCGTGTACGGCTTCTTGGCCCGCCCGCGGGGCAGCGGCGCATCGGCGGGGTCCAGGTCCGGCACCACCTGGCGGGCGATGAACCTCAGGTTCGTGCGCAGCGTCCGCCGCGCGGCGCCGGACAGACCCGGCCCGTGTGCGGTGAACCGCTCGATCACCGAAGGGTGCAGCAGCACCTCCGGCGCCGGCTCCAGCCCGATCGAGATGCCGTAGCCGGCGAGCTTGCCCGCCGCCCACAGAAGGTTCTTGGCCCGGTCCCGGCCCAGTAACCCGCATCCGGCGACCACGGTGCGGGCGAACGTCGCCGCCTCCGCCGGGGTGCCCCGCGCCGGCATCCACCGCGCGGGGTAAGAGGCCACATCATCGCCCATGTAGCCATTCCTACCGAAAGAAACCCTGAAGATCACGCACCGTGCGTGCGACGATTAAGAACGTGTCGCCCAGCCCCCAGGACCGCGCCGCGCGCATCGCCGCCGAGCTCGCCGGCCTGGGCCTTGCGCTGCCCGGCTCGCTCATGCAGCGGCGCGTGCGCTGCGGCTGGCCCGGCTGCCGCTGTCACGCCGACCCGCCACAGCTGCACGGCCCGTACTGGCACTGGACCCGCAAGCGGGCCGGCAAGACCATCAGCCGCCTGGTCCCAGACGACCAGGTCGACGACTACCGGCAGTGGATCGACAACCACCGCCGCCTGCGCGAGCTGGTCACCGAGCTGGAAGACCTCACTCTCGCCGTCGCAGACGAGCACAGCGGATACCAGCCCCGCCGCCGAACCCGGCAAACCAGCCCATAACACTGTGGACGCGGCCCGCCTAACCCGTGGACGCCACCCTCAACAGCGCGCATCCCCCCAGGCCACGGCCAGATGTGAAGGCCTCTCTCGATGCTCGAAGCAAGGCACACGCATCCAGGCCAAATTACGTTCTACAGTTACGCGGCGCGAGACAGGCGGCGCCTGGCCGCAGATGACGATCGTCGGCCCGAGACGGGGCCTCTGGCGCAGTCCGGCCCGGAGACGGCGGTTCGGCGGGTTCGCTATTTCGGCGCGTGTATGTGCTGCCAGTGATCCCGCCGCAAGGCTCCAGGCCAGGTAGGACCGCTTCGGGTCAGTCTGGCTCGACTTCGGGGACCGCTGAGCCGGCTGCCCGGCGTGATACTCATCGCCCTGCCGGCACCGCTCGCTTCGTAGCCAGGCCAGCTGACGTCCGCCGGGCGGAACCCGCTCAGCCGGGCATCATGTCGAACGTGTCTGGGTCTGGTCCCTGACGCTCGTCCTTGTCGAGCGAGGAGATCCGCTCCATGTCCTGCGCCGCCAGTTCGAAGCCGAACAGGTCGAAGTTCTCGGCGATCCGCTCCGGGGTCACGGACTTGGGGAACACGATGTTGCCCAGCTGGATGTGCCAGCGCAGCACGATCTGGGCCGGGGTCCGCCCGTAGCTGGCCGCCAGCTCGTTGACCAGCGGGTCCTTCAGCACCGCGCCCTGGGCGATGGGGGACCACGCCTCGGTGGCGATGGCGTTTCCGTTGTTGAACGCGCGCAGCTTCTCCTGGGTGAAGTACGGGTGCAGCTCGATCTGGTTCACCGCGGGAGTGACTTCGCTCTCGATCTCCAGGCGCCGCAGATGGTCGGCCTGAAAATTCGAGACGCCGATGGCCTTGGCCCGGCCGTCGCGGTAGATCCGCTCCATCGCCTTCCAGGTTTCGGCGAAGTCGCTCACCGTCGGCAGCGGCCAGTGGATCAGGAACAGGTCGATGGTGTCCGACCCGAGGGCCGTCAGAGTGCTATCGAAGGCCGTGAGGGCCGCATCGAAATCATGTGCGCCGTTGTTGAGCTTGCTGGTGACGAACACCTCCGACCTGTCCAGGGCGCTCCGGGCGATTGCCTCGCCGACCTGCTTCTCGTTGCCGTACATCTCGGCAGTGTCGATGTGCCGGTAGCCGATCCGCAGCGCGGTCGTAACGGCTTCCACGGTGTCCGCAGGCGGCACCTGGAACACGCCGAATCCCAGCTGCGGGATCTCGACGCCATTGTTGAGCTTCACGGTGGGTACAGCGTTCATCGTCCTGGCCCTCCAGGGATTTGTCTCGTGCGTGGCCAGGTCCCTCTACCCAGCAAGTCCCGAGTCGCACATCCTGGTCCGGGCTGCCCGAAGGCTTGCTCAGCCGCGCGGGCCAGGAACCGCCCCGGCCAGGAGGCGGGCCCACTCGCGGTAGCCGGCCTCGGACGGGTGGAAGCCGTCCGAGGCGAACAGCCGCCTGCTGCCGGCCGGGGGGACATTGATCGGCACGTACGTAGCGCGGCAGCTGGCCGCCACCTGCCGGGTGATCCGGTCCATCGCCCGGGCCCGGCGGCCGAGAACGAACCGCAGCGGCTGCGGGATCCCAGGTGCCAGGTGCACCGGTGGCATGCCGGACACGATGACGCGGCCGCCATCGGTCCCGCGCCCGTCCAGTGCCTCGATAAGATTCCGCAGGTCAGCGGCCCAGGGCTGCATCGCCCGGCGATCGAACAAATCGTTGGTGCCCACGGTCAGGACGGTCATGTCGAAGGGCCCCTGACCAGCCGGGACCAGTTCGGCGAGCACCGCGCGCGCGGTCGCGCCGCCCTTGCCGCGCGCCAGCCAGTTCATGCTGCCGCCCAGCCGCCCGCTCATCTCAGCGGCCAGAAAGCCGGGCAGGGCCTGGGCATGCGTGCGGGCGCCCACGCCCGCCGCCGTGGACTCGCCGATCACCAGGAGGCGCCGCAGCGGCTCGCCGCGGCCCGCCGTCCCGTGCACCGGGCCCGACGCGGCGGGTAGCCGGGGTGCCCGGCGGACCGCCTGCCTGGCCTGCATCAGCAGCAGCGGGGCCAGGAGCGCCATGGCAAGATCGCCACCACCACCGGGCTGCCGCGAATTCTCCCGAAGTTCCGTCATCGCCCCCCGTTCCCGACCCTCGTATCTGACAGACGATGCAGGCCTGGCCGCAAGTTCCCGTCCTGTCCTACCCGGATGGCTCCGCGCGCAGCACCGCCGGAATGCGCAGTACGCTGGTCATTCGCACCCCCTGCGCCTGGCCTGCACTAGCCGGAAGCGCGGCCAGGCTGAGGAAGCGATTGCCGCGCCGATTCCGTTCGGAAATCGGCCCGGAACTCGTCAGGGGAGGATGTGAGCGCCCTGCTCGCTTTGAGATCGGCGCTCAGCGGCGGCAGCGGCCCCTCCCGGGCGGCGCCAGGGTCGGTTGCCGCGATCGGCCGCGGCTGGCTGGTGGCCGGTTTCGTCGTATTCGCCGGGTACGCGGGAATAGTTGCCCTGGTCAGCGGCATCGGGGTGCATCGTCAGTGGGCGATCATCGCGGCCCCCGCCTACCTGCTCGCCGCGGTGGCCGCCCTCTGGAAGCGCCGCGGGCTGGAAATCAGCGTGGCGCTGGGCGTCGCTGGCGGCCTGGTCGCACCGCTCATCTGGCTGGCCGTCCGGCACCAGAGCCAGCGTGAGCTGTGGGTGATCGTCCGCGGGGCACGGCTGCTCATCCGGCATGGCACGCCCTACGAGAGCGCCGCGGCCCTGGCCGGAACGCATAATCCGGACGCCTATAACCCGTACCTGCCGGTGATGGCGATCTTCGGGGTAGCGCGGGCTCAGCTGGGTAACAGCCTGCTCACCGACCCCAGGATCTGGCTGAGCGCGGCGTTCGTGGTGATCTTCGCGCTGGCCCTGCGCTGTGCCGGGGCCCGCGACGTATGGCGGTGGACGGCCCTGGTGAGCGCGACACCGCTGGTGGCTTTCCCGCTCGCGGTGGCCGGGGACGACATGCCGGTGCTCGCGCTGATGTGCCTGGGCCTGGCGCTGCTCTGGCGGCCGGGGCGCCAGAACGGCCCGGTGCTGGCCGGCCTGGCCCTCGGGGTGGCAGCCGGCATGAAAGCGACCGCGTGGCTCGCCCTGGTGGTGGCTCTCGCGCTGCTCGCCGCCCGGGATGGCAGGCGCGCGGCGGCCAGTTTCGCGGCCACCGCGCTGGCAGTCATGGCGGTCCTGGTGGGCCCGGTGGCAGTCGTGGCGCCGACCGCCCTGGTGGACAACACGATCTCGTTCCCGCTGGGCCTGTCTCACGTGAAGTCCGGCGCGGCCAGCCCGCTGCCCGGTTACCTGCTCGCGCAGACCGGGCATCCAGGGCATTTGGTCGCTGTCGGGCTGCTCGTGCTCTCCGGCCTGGCTGTCGCCCTGTCGCTGGTCATCAGGCCGCCGATGGACTGCCGTTCCGCCACCTGGCGGCTCATCATCGGTCTGGTGCTGATGTTCAGCCTGGCGCCGGCCAGCCGGTTCGGCTACTACATCTACCCGGCCGGCCTGTGGGTGTGGATGCAGGTGTCGAGTCTGGGTGACCGCGCGTCGGCGAAACCAGGGTCGCCGGACCGCGGGCCACCCGAACTAGCGGCCGGCGACGGAAAGCGGATTCACGGCTAATGCCGCGCAGATACGGTTGACGGAATGAAGAAGACGCTGGCCGGAGTGGTGCTGCTCGGCGCAGTCCTGGCCGCGGCTTGGTCAGCGGACGCCGTGGTCCTGGCCAGCCCGGCTCGCGCCAGTGCCGTCTCGGCGAGCAGCGCCCAGAACGGCCAGGCCGGCCGGGCGGCCGCCCCGGGGTCACCGACCCATCCCGTGGTCCTGCTGGGCATCCCTGGCCTGCGCTGGACCGATGTGTCGGCGACGGCGACGCCCGCGCTCTGGCGGCTCGCCGATGACGGTTCGGTGGGCACGCTGGTGGTCCACACGATCAGGTCCCTCACCTGCCCTGCGGATGGCTGGATCACCATGAACGGAGGTGCCCGCGCCAGCGTGCCGCACGGAACCTCAGACACCTGCCCCCAGCCCGGCGTCGTCGTTGCCCGGCGCGCGGCAGCTGCGTCCGCGCGTCCTGCCGCTACGCCGGTGCCAGCCACCGTGCCGTCCATGCCGTCGCTGGTCCGGTACAACAGGCAGTTTCACTACAGCCCGGACTGGGGGCTGCTGAAGTCCGCGGCCGGGAACGGGTGCGCGACCGCGATCGGGCCGGGCGCCGCGCTCGCCCTGGCCGGGCCGGGCGGCAGCGTGGCCAGCTACCTGCCCTCGGTGTCCGCGGCCGGCCGGTCGACCTTCGCGCGGTGCCCGCTGACGGCAGTGAGCTTCGGCGCGCTCCCGGCGAGCTCGGGGTCCGGCGGCGCCGCCGCGCGGGCGGCGGCGGTCCGGGCAGACGACCAGGTGCTCGGCCGCATCGTCGCTGACCTGCCGGCTGGCGCGATCACCGTGGTTTTCGCTCCAGGCGACGACACCGCTCCGCACCTGCGGCTTATCATCGTCGACGGCCCCGGGTACGGCGCGGGACTGCTCGACAGCGCCTCGACCCGCCAGCCAGGCCTAACCCAGCTCACCGACCTCACCCCGACCGTGCTGCACTGGCGCGGCCAGCCGGTGCCCGCTTCCGCGGTCGGCTCGCAATTGGAACGGGCGGACCGGGGCAGCCTGGCGGCCCAGATCCGCGCCCTGGTCGGCCAGGACACCTCCGCGCAGGTCTACCGGGCCACGTTCGGCTGGTTCTTCGCGATCTTCGTCGTCGCCGAGGTGGTCTTCTTCGGCCTGCTCACCCTGATGATGCGGGGCCGGAAGGGAGAACGGCGCAGGCGCGGATGGGCCATCGCCCGGGTGGCGGGAGTCCTGGCTGGCTCCGTTCCTGCGGGGTCGTTCCTGGCCAGCCTGGTGCCGTGGTGGCTGCTGCCGCACCCAGCCATCCTGCTGTACCTCATGACCGCGGCCTGGGCCATCGTGGTGGCCGGCATCGCGCTGGCCGGTCCGTGGCGGCGCGATCCGCTCGGCCCGGCCGGGGTGGTCGCGGCCCTGACCCTGGTGATCGTCGGGATAGACGTGATGACCGGGTCCCGGCTGCAGCTCGGCACGCCGTTCGGCCTGTCGGTGCTGCTGGGCGGGCGCTTCTACGGCGAGGACAACAACACGATCGGGATCTACGGCGCCGCGGGCATCCTGTGCGGCGCCTGGCTCGCGGCGCTGGTACTGCGGTCGGCGGCCGGCCGGCGGCCCGACGCGATCCCGCGGTCGGCTGACAGCCCGCGGTTGGCTGAGAGCCCGCGGCTGGCTGAGAGCCCGCCGTCCGCCGCCATCCCGCGGTCGGCCGCGAGCCCGCCGTCCGCCGCTATCCCGCGGTCGGCCGCGAGCACCAGCCGGCTGGCCACCGTGTTCGGCTGGGGCGAGGCGCGCGGCCGCGCGGTGCTCGTCGTCTCGGCGGTCGCGCTGTTCGCCGTGATCGCCTCGGGCTGGCCGGGATTCGGCGCCAAGGTGGGCGGGACGATCGCGATGGTCCCGGGCTTCATCCTGCTGATCATGGCCGTGGCCGGCGTGCGGCTCAACGCGCGGCGCGCCGTGATCGTCGCGCTGAGCGGGCTCGCGCTCTTCGCCGTGTTCGCGCTGATCAACTACTTCATCCCGGTGACCGGGCACTCCGACATCGGGGCCTTCGCCGGCCAGGCACTGCACGGCGGCGCGGGCGGGACGCTGCAACGCAAGATAAGCACCAACTTCGGCTCGCTCACCACGACCCCGTACAACTTCCTGATCCCCCTGATCGTGGTCGGCCTGGGCCTGCTGCTCCTGAAGCCGGAACGATTCGGGGCCGGGGCGCTGTCCCGGGCCTGGCGGACGGTGCCGCTGCTGAAGGCCTGCTGCGTCACGATCTGGATCATGGCGGTCCTCGGCTGGTTCGCGGAGGACTCCGGTGTCGGCGTGCCCGGCTCCACGCTGCCGTTCGTCCTGCCGCTGGTCATCGCCGTGGTGGCCAGCGCCGAACTTCGTGACCCGGCGAGCAGCCGCGGCCAGGACGCCGCACGCCGGTCAGGAGCTGCGGAGCAGGTCAGGAGCTAGCCGGTCAGGGGCTCAGCAGGTCAGGGGCTCAGCAGGTCAGGGACTAGACAGGTCACGGGCAAGCCGATCAGGGACGTAGCGGGTCAAGGACTTAGCCGGTCAAGGACTCAGCACATCAGGAGTTAGCTTGCGTGGTACCGCTCTCGTTCGCGGTTGCTAGCGCGCCCGGGTGGCCGGCCTGAACCGGCGTCCCGCTGGTCGCTGCGGGCCCGCTGTCGCGGCGCGCGCCCGTCAGGTAGCCGGTAACGGCCAGGATGCCGAGCGCTCCGGCGGGCGGAAGCGTGACCAGCGCAGGCAGCTGGTAGCGCCAGCTGAACTCGAAGGCGTCCGAGGCGAGCAGCAGGATGACCGCGGTGGCGAAAAACAGCAGGCACGCGACGGACACGTCGCGGCCCGGCCCCCGGCCGGAGCCAGCCTCCCGGGCAGGCTCCGCCCCGTGGACGCGGCGACGGCGCAGGACGCCGATGCTGCCGCCGAGCCCGGCCAGCGCGCACAGCAGCAGCAGCGGCCCGGGGGTGTAGCCGCCGTCGAGCTGATAGGCGCGCAGGAACGCGGCGAGCGGCTCGTACACCGTGGGGCCGCCGCCGCCGTAACGCTCCGCGGCCGCCCGGACCGTCTGCAGGCTCACATGCTGATAGCTGGGATAGGTGGTCTGGAATTGCCAGCGCGCGATCGGCGTGTCACCGGGATCGGTGACCCGTGTCACGGCGAAGAGCTTCAGCGAGTCCCGGCCGATCGCCGCGAAGACGGCCAGCGGGTCCTGCCAGAACACCCGGTGCGTGAAATCCCCGGCGATGGTCGAGGCTTCATGACCGGCCGGCCGGAAGTTCCGCAACGGCGACTGCGGACTGTGCACCAGCGCATCGTTGCCGAGCTTGACCGCGAACTGCCGGGACGGGCACAGCGCCTGCTCGTCGGGAGGCAGGGTCAGCGCATGGCAGTTGGCGGCCAGCACGACCCGTCCGTACAGTTCGTTGGTCCCCTGATTGGCCAGCCTGAAATGGCCGGTGACGGCCAGCGACGTCGTGCAGTAGGCCAGGATCGGCAGCACGAACGCGGCGGCCAGGACTGCCCCCTGCCACAGTTTGCGCCGCCATCCCTGGACTGCGGCCAGCAGGAAGATCAGGGCAGGCAGGATGAGGATCTGGCCGACCTCGCGGACGGTGGCCGAGGCGCCAAGCGCCAGCCCGCCGGCGATGAACATCCACGTCCTCGGTCTGCGCTCCCACAACAGGATGACCAGCCCCGCCACGATGAGCGCCTCGAACAGGACATCCGACATGATGCTCTGCTCCATCTGAAGCTGGTAGCCATCGAGCAGCACGGGCGCCGTAACCAGGGCGGCCAGCCAGCGGGGAGCCTCGCGGCGCAGCAGCACGACGTACAAGGCCACGGCCATCCCGAGGCCGAGCAGATGCTGCACCGCGGCGACCGCATCCAGGTTGCCCACCAGCAGGACGGGCCTCAGCAGAACCCGGTAGCCCAGCGGGTCGTTGCCGCCAGACAGGTACAGGTACCGGACCGAGTCGCTGAAGAACAGCGCCGGACGGTAGGCAGCCTCCGCCAGGACGCGCAGCGTCAGGCCCGCGGTCAGCAGCGCCGCCAGCAGCCAGTGCCGGCGCAGCAGCGCGCCCAGGCCGACACCGAACCTGGCGGCGCCAGCCCGCCGCTCGGAGGCCGCCGGGGACATTCCCATGAACGGCCAGCCTATCCGGGACTCCACCGCCGACGGACTGGTCTAGCGTGCGGGCTAATCTGTGACTGCCGTGGCGCGCTGGCAGTGGGAGGTCCAGGTTGCAGTATCGGATGTCGCGGGTGCTGGCCGGGCCTTTCCTCTACGGGCTGTGGCGGCCCGAGATAACCGGGAGCGAACATATCCCGTCATCTGGCGGGGCCATCCTCGCGTCGAATCATCTGTCCATCGTCGACTCGATCTTCCTGCCGCTGATGGTCAGCCGGCCGGTCACGTTCGCGGCCAAGTCTGAGTACTTCACCGGGACCGGCCTGCTCGACCGGTTCACCAGCACCTATCTGCGCGCAACCGGGCAGCTGCCGGTGGACCGGGCCGGGGCCCGGGCCGCGCAGGACATGCTGGACTCGGCGCTCGGGCTGCTGCTAGACGGCGCCCTGTTCGGGATCTACCCGGAGGGGACCAGGTCGCCGGATGGGCGGCTCTACCGTGGCCGGACCGGCATCGGCTGGCTCGCGCTGAACGCCAGAGTCCCGGTGATCCCGGTCGCGATGGTCGGAACCGACCGGGTGCTGCCGCCCGGGCACCGGTTTCCCCGGTTCCGCAAGATCCGGATCAGGATCGGCAAGCCGCTGACCTTCGATTCGTACGAGCGCACCGGGGCCAGGGAACGCCGCGCGGTCACCGACGAGGTGATGAAGGCGATCCAGGGGCTCTCCGGTCAGGAATACGTACACATGTACGCCTCGGTGCGCAAGGAGGAACTCGCCGCCGCCGCGGCGGCTCGCTCCCGTTTGACCGAAGGCAGAGCTGACCGAAGGCAGAGCGGCCCAGGGTCGTCCGGGCGCCGGTCAGTCCTCGTCGCGGGAGACGGACGGGAAGGTCTCCGTCGTCGCGCCCGGATTCCAGACGTAGATCGGCACGTCGGCATCCGCGCTGGTGTCGTCTCCCGCGTCGGCAGCGCCTGCTGCGCGGCCTACGCCCGTCTCGGCCTCGTCGGCTTGCTCGGAGCCGGGCCCGCCCGCGCCAGTGGCCAAGCTGTCCCAGACCGAGCGGGACGCGGAGCGCGGCAGGTTCGCGGTCCCGCGTCCGTTGATCGCCTGCGGGGCCGGCACGTTCGCCCACGGCAGCGCGCTGTCCGGCTTGACCGCAGGCTCCCAGGGCGGGGAGCCGGAAACCTTTGCCGCGCGGCTGGACGCTGGGCGGGTGATCGGCGACAGCATCGGCGCGGGCACCTGGCCAGCCGCACTCGGCCGACTGCTCGCGCCCGATCCGCCCGCGCTGGATCCGCCCGCGCTGGACCCGCCCGCGCTGGACCCGCCCGCGCTGGACCCGCCCGCGCTGGACCCGCCCGCGCTGGACCCGCCCGCGCCCGACCTCGGGCTGAGGCCGGTGAAGCTGCTCGAACCGGAGAATCCGCCCTGGCCCACCTCGAAGACGGTCGGACCGCCGGACCCGCCAGGCACCCCGGCACCAGGGTTCGATCCGGCCAGCGCACTGGGCTTGGCGAAGCTGTCGAAGCCCGTCGAGCCGCCGTTCCCTCCGGGCGCTGTGAAGCCTGTCTGTGCCGGGAAGTCGCTCTCTGCTGTCAAGTCGCTCTGTGCCGGGAAGTCGCTCTGTGCCGGGAAGTCGCTCTGTGCCGGGAAGTCGCCATTCTCGCGGGCGTCCGCGCCGCCCTGGCCGGTCCGGATGGCTGGTCCGGAGGAGGTGGCTGAGCTAGCCGGACGCGGCGCCCTGGCCAGGCTCTCGAATCCGGCAAAGTCACCGCTGTCAGCGAGCCTGCCAGCGCGCCCGACCGAATCGGCCCACACAGACGTCCGGTCGCCAGGTTCGCGCGCCGCGGTGCTGCCCTGCGCGGTGCTGCCCCGCGCGGTGCTGTCTCCGGTGTTGCTGTCTCCTGCGGTGCCCGCGCCGGCATCGCCGCGACCGCCCGCCGCCTGCCCAGCAGGCACGCGTCCGGCCGATTCCCGCCCGGCGAGCTCTCGTTCGCTGGTGTCGGCCCAGAACGGCTTGGGCTCACCAGCGGGCCCGCGCCCGGCAGCGTTGTAGCCGGTAGCCGCGGGTTCCAACGCGCTGCCCCAGACCGAATCAGCATCACCGGAGTCGCGGCCGCCGCTCGCGGTGCGTAGCCCTGCAGCGCGCAATCCGGCCGCGCTCAGGCCGCGCTCGGCCGCGCTCAGGCCGGCCATGTCCGGCTCCGCTGTGCCCAGCCCCGAAGCGCCCAGCCCCGAAGCGCCCAGCCCCGAAGCGCCCAGCCCCGAAGCGCCCAGCCCCGAAGCGCCCAGCCCCGAAGCGTCGTGGCGCCGCGAGCCCGAGGCGTGCGACACAGGCTGGGCGGCCCGGGCGGCTGGCGCGGGGAGGTAGGCCAGCCGCGGATCTCCGTTGGCGTCCCCGGTTTCCTCGTAACGCTCCCGGGCACGCCACTCTGGCTCACCGAAGCCCGATGTCCTGTCGCGCCGCCGCCGCAGCACGGCGAACACCGCGATCAGCAGCAGCAGCAGCACGAGCACGGCGGCGGAAATGATGCCGTCCTTCTCCAGCCTGGCCGAAGTCAGGCTCTGCCGGTACGTAGGAAGCGGCGGCGCGACGGGCAGCGCCCGGGGCTGTGCCCCCGCCCCGGCCCGCTGCGCGCCGGGACCGGCGATCGTAGCCGCGGCGGCGAGCGCCCGGGCCGCGTCCGCGGTGCCGGCTCCTGACCCGGTGCCGGTCTTGCCGCCTGGCCGGAACACGGTGCCGGTCGTCAGCGCCTGGGCGACCTGTTCGGGGGTCAGCTCGGGGAACTCGGATTTGATCAGAGCCGCGATGCCCGCCACGATGGCGCTCGCCGCGCTGGTGCTGTTCATGACCGCGTAGCCGTGCGGCAGAGCGGCTGCGATGACGCCTTCGCCGGCCGCGGTCAAGGTGACGTACTGCTGGCGCACTGAGAACGGAGACTTGATGAAGGCCTGGTTGAACGAGCCCACCGCGATCACGCCCGGGTAGGCGGCGGGGTAGTTGACGGCGTTAGCTGCGGTGCTGGCATTGCCAGCCGTGCCGGCAGCGGCCCCGGTGCCTGGAGTAGTCGCGGCGCCATCATCACCGGCGGGCGCGACCACGACGGCACCGAGCCTGAGCGCGTAGGCGATAGCTGACTTCTCGGCCGTGCTGCCGCCCGCGGCAGCGGTCACGCCCGGGGTGCCATCCGCGCTGGCCTGTCCGGGATCCAGGGGCAGATCGATGACCTGCGCGCCCTGCCGCGCGGCATACCTGATCCCGGCGGCGATCGCGTCCGGCAGGCCGGCCGCGATGTTCATGTTGGCCAGCAGCGGGTCACCGGCGCCCAGCGTCACCCGTACCGACAGGATCCGCGCCGCCGGGGCTACTCCGATGACACCCGACGAGCCGCCGCCGCTGGCGGAGCCATGGCCGTGACCGGCGATGAGGCTGGCGACCGCCGTGCCGTGGCCATAGAAGTACGGGCTGGCCGGGCTCTCGCCAGAGTGCGTGAAGTCCGGGCCGGTCAGCACCGATCCGCTCAGGTCCGGCTGGGCCGGGTCAGTGCCGGTGTCCAGCACAGCCACCGTCACGCCGGAGCCTTCGGTGGTCCGCCAGGCCTGCGTGACATGCAGCGCGTGCAGCCACCACTCTTGATGGCGGACCTGATCGGCCAGCGTCGGCGTGCTGCCGAGCAGCACGCACGCTGCCGCGAGGCCGATGGCAGCAGGCGCCATCACCAGGCGAGGAAACCTCAGCGGCACGCCCTCTTGCCTTCCGTGACGGGATATTCGGCATTCTGCCACGGACCGGTCTGGCCCGTGGCGGCCCGCGTTTTTTGCGCGGCCTGCGGCAGCTTAGCCGGTCATGTAGCTGCGCAGCTCAGCATCGTTACACCGGGAAAGCCGAGGCTGGTCAGGGCTGGTACGGGCGGCTGGTCAGGGCTGGTGCGCGACCGACAGCCTGACGTGCGCGCCCGGCGGCAGGCCGAGCTGCTGGGCGGCGTCACCCGCGTTAACCGCCAGCGAGATCAGCCCGGCGCTGTCGGTGAACGCGACGATCTCGCCGGGCGCCACCGAGGCAAAGGTCTCCAGGTACGGCACGGTCAGCTGACGGCGCCCGCACCGGACCACCAGCGGCGCGCCGAACCTGACCCCGAGCCGGCTGGCTTCGGCGGCCGGAATGGACAGCTGCACGTTGCCGAACCTGTCCACCGACATCACCTCCCCCTCGGCCTCCCCGTCCCGCACCCGGCTGGTCGGAGCGGGCAGCGACACCAGCTCGGCCGGCTTGATCTCGGTGCCGGCGGCCGTCAGTTCCGCTCCGGCGGCCAGGTGCGCGGCGGTGGGCATGAAGATGTCCCGGCCGTGGAAGGTCGGCGACACCGGGTGCAGCCACAGTTCGCCGTTGGTCAGCTGCACGGCGCGTTCCGCGCCGCCGAGCCCGGCCACCGCCCAGGACAGCACGCCGTTGTCCGGCCCGACCAGAATGCTCCCGCCGGCCTGTACGGCCACGCCGCGCCGCGCGGTCCCGACGCCGGGGTCGACGACCACCACGTGCACGGCGGGCGGCAGGTACGGGACGGTCTGGGCCAGCACGGCCGCGCCGCGCCGTACGTCCCCGGGCGGCACCAGGTGCGTGATGTCGATGATCCGGGCGGCCGGGACAATCTTGGCGGCCACCCCGTGGCACGCCGCGACGAATCCGTCCTCCAGGCCGTAGTCAGTCAGGAATGTCAGGTAATCGAAGGAGGTCACGAAGGGTGAGCGTACGTCTCAGGGAGCGTCACGCATAGGCCTGCCTACGATGCAATTGGCAAGAACTACTGGGAGGCAGGATGGCGGCGCTGTCTGAGCTGGAGATGCGCATCCTGGCCTTCGAGCGGAGCTGGTGGCGCGTAGCGGGCGCGAAGGAGCGGGAAATCCTCGAAGTGCTCGGCATGCCGGTCACCCGGTATTACCAGTTGCTCAACGAGCTGATCGACCGGCCGGAGGCAGCCCAGTTCGATCCGGTGCTGGTCGCGCGGCTGCGCAGGCAGCGCAGCAGGCGGAGCCGGATGCGGTCGCCGGGCCAGGAGTGACGCCAGGCCATGGTCAGAGAAGCCGTGGTCAGAGAAAGAGATAGGCCGGCCGCCCGGATCCATGTTCGCCCAGGTAAGAGAGATTGACGATTACTTCTAGCAAAAACACAGTTACGCAGTGCTTCAAGTCGGCTTCGGTGAACGCTACGCTCCGGTGCGGTGATCAACTATCTGGATACGATTTCCGCTGACCGGGCCGGTCACCTCCCGGCCAGCTTCCCGGCCAGCTTCCCGGCCGCCTGGCCGCCGTTCCCGTCCCCGGTCCCGCTGACCCGCCCGTCGATTGACGATGCCGAGCTCGCCGCCGTGGCGGACGTGTTCGACTCCGGCTGGATGGCCGGCCAGGGCACTCGCAGCCTGGCGCTGGAGGCGGACGTCAAGAAGCTGACCGGCCGCCAGCACGCGGTGGCGGTGAACGACTCCACGGCGGGGCTGCACCTGGCCCTGGCCGGGTTAGGACTGGGACCTGGCCACGAGGTCATCGTGGCCGATTACAGCTTTCCTGGAACCGGCCACGCGGTGCGGTATTGCGGCGCGACGCCGGTCTTCCTCGATGTGCGCGCGGACACCGGCACGATCGACGCGGACCTCGTCGAGGCTGCCATCACCTCGCGCACTCGCGCCATCGTGGCCGTCGACACCCTCGGGATGCCGGCCGACTGGGGCCCGCTGGAGCGGCTCGCCTGGCAGCACGGCCTGTTCCTGATCGAGGACGCGGCCTGCTCGGCGGGCGGGGCCTACCGCGGCCGCTCCTGCGGCAGCTTCGGCGAGGTAGCCGTCCTCTCCCTGGACGCGCGCACGGGGATCACCTGCGGCGAAGGCGGCGTGGTCACCACCAACGACGCGGTCCTGGCCGCGCGGGTCCGCCGGGACGCCTGCTTCGGGATGGACAGCGGGCCGGACCGCCAGGCCGCCGGCCATGGCACCGGCACCTCAGCCGCGGTTCCTGGCTCCGGTTACAGCTATCAGCTCTCCGACGTCCTGGCGGCGGTCGCCTCCGTGCAGCTCAGCAAAATCGACCAGTTCGTGGCGCGCCGCAGGGAACTCGCGGCGCGGTACGCGGAGCTGCTGGCCGGCGTGCCTGGCATCCTGCTGCCGTCCGTCCCGCCGGATCGCTCCCCGACCTGGCAGACCTACGCGGTCACGGTGCAGCGGCCGCTGCGCAGGGACGCCGTGGCCACGGCGCTGCGCGGGCACGGGATCGGCTGCAATATCGGCACCTACGCACTGCACCGGCAGGGCGGCTACGGCAGCGGGACCGCGCCGTGCCCGGTTTCGGACGAGCTCGCTGAACGCCATCTGGCGCTGCCGATGTACCCCGACCTGACCGACACCGACCAGGCGCGGGTGGCCGCGGCGCTCGCCACCGTGATCCGCGAGCAGCCGGCCGGTGGTGGTTCGTAACGGATTCAGCCCGGCTGGTCGAGCGCGTCGAGCTGGTCGGCGAACCATTGGGCGGGCGGCAGGGCGCTCGCCGCCTGGGCGAGTGCTGCGGCCCGGCGCCTCCGTTCGGAATCCTCCATGATCAGTGCCTCATGCAGGGCCTCAGCGGTGCCGGTCACGTCGAAGGGGTTAACCAGCAGCGCCCAGGGCCCGAGTTCGGCGGCCGCCCCCGCCTCGGTGGACAGCACGAGCGCGCAGGCCCGGTCCGACAGGATCGGGCCCTCCTTGGCCACCAGGTTCATGCCGTCCCTGATCGGGTTGACCAGCAGCACGTCGGCGAGCCTGTAGGCGGCCAGGGAGCGCGCGTAGTCGTCGTTGACCTCGAGGATCAGCGGATTCCAGTCGTCGGTGCCGAACTCGTCCTCGATCTGCCTGGCCATCCGCTGCACGCAGGCGGTGTACTCGCGGTACTCGGGCAGATCGTGCCGGGACGGGTAGGCGAACGCCACGTGCATCACCTGGCCGCGCCACTCCGGATGAGTGACCAGTAGCTCCCGGTAGGCGGCCAGGCCGCGGACGATGTTCTTGGACAGCTCGGTGCGGTCGATCCTGACCACCAGCCGCCGACCGCCCGCCGCCTCGGCCAGCGCGTCGACCCGCACCTGTACGTCAGGCTCGGCAGCGCGGGCGATCAGCTCGTCGGCCTGGACGCCCAGCGGGTGCACGCCGATGCTGGTGACGCGCCCGGCGTAGCTGACCTGCTGGCGGGCCCGGTCCACGTCGGCGCCCAGGATCACCTCGCAGCAGTCCACGAACGCGCCGGCCCAGCGCTGGCAGAGAAACCCGGCGTGGTCCGCGCCGAGGATCCCGGCCAGCACCTCGCGCCCCACCGCATCGGGCAGCATCCGGTAGTACTCAGGCGGCGCCCACGGCGTGTGCGTGAAATGCGCGATCTTGATGTCAGGACGCAGCTCGGCGAGCATCCGGGGGACGAGCGTCAGGTGATAGTCCTGGACCATCGCGCGCTGCGGGCGGCCGGGGCCCGCCGGGTCGGCGTCGGCCGCCAGCGCCCGCGCGAACGCGGCGTTGTAGGCGCGGAACGAGTCCCACTCCCGGCGGAACGCCAGCCCGAAGTGCGGCTGGTTCGGCGTGTCGTAGAGCATGTGGTGGACGAACCACAGCGTGGAGTTGGCCACCGCGTTGTAAGCGCGCTGGAAGGTCCCGGACGGGATGTCGAGCATCTGGACCCCCGCGCCGCCCGCGGCGCCGTCCAGGCCGAGCAGCCCGCCGGGGGACCGCCGCGCCGCCGCGCGGTCGGCGTCGCCCAGCGCGGCGCAGATCCATAGCACGTCAGCCTGGCTCGCGACGGAAGCGAGCCCGGAGACCATCCCGCCGCCGCCGCGCCGCACCGACAGCTGCCCGTCATAGTCGAGCGTGAACGACACCGGGCCCCGGTTGGACGCCAGCAGTACCCGCCGGGCGGATGATCGTGGTCCCATGTCCGGCGAGGCTATCTGGCCCGGCGGCATCGTTCGCGGATGCCGACGGGAGTTTGCGTGTCCCGCCCCGGACAAACCGGGTGCGGACAACCGGGCACGATCCAGCTAGAATGACTCACACAACTGAATAACGCTCATCCAGAGGGGTGGAGGGATCGGCCCTGTGAAGCCCCGGCAACCATCACGGTGAGTATCAGCCCGCGCTATCGGCGCGGGCGAGGCGCCCGCTTCCGGCGGGCGGCTCAGGCGTTCGCCATCGCGAGGCCACCCCGTGACAGGTGCCAACTCCGGCCCGGCAGCCAGCAGGCTGCCGGGAAAGATGAGGAGAGAGGCCTCGCCACGTGAGTATCGCGGTAACGACGAAGATCCCGTCCAGACTCGGTTATGCCTGTGAGCTGGCCTGCCGGGAATGCGGGCAAAGCTATGAGCTCGGGGCCACGCACGCCTGCGCCGAGTGCTTCGGGCCGCTGGAGGTCAGGTACGACCTGCCGCCGCTGACCCGGGCCGACATCGAGGCCGGGCCGCACAACATCTGGCGGTACGCCAGCCTGCTGCCGGTCCCGCCGGACGTGGCGGCCCGGCCCAACACCGAGCCCGGCTGGACCCGGCTGGTCAGGGCCGACCGGCTCGCGGCGGCTCTGGGGATGCGGTCGCTGTGGATCAAGGATGAGCGCGGCAACCCGACCCACTCGTTCAAGGACCGCGTGGTGGCGGTCGCCCTCGCCTCGGCGCTGGAACTCGGCTTCCGGGTGCTGGCCTGCCCGTCGACAGGCAACCTGGCCAACGCGGTGGCCGCGGCGGCGGCGCGCGCCGGGATCAGGTCCGTGGTGCTCATCCCGGCCGACCTGGAGCGGCAGAAGATCACCGGGACCGCGATCTACGGCGGCACGGTGGTCACGGTCCAGGGCAACTACGACGACGTGAACCGGCTGGCCTCCGAGCTCGCCGACGACCACGACGACTGGGCCTTCGTCAACGTCAACGTGCGGCCCTATTACGCCGAGGGCTCCAAGACGATCGGGTTCGAGGTCGCCGAGCAGCTCGGCTGGCGGCTGCCGCCGCAGATCGTGGTCCCGGTCGCGTCCGGGGCACAGCTTGTCAAGATCGACAAGGCGTTCCGCGAGCTGGCCGCGCTCGGCCTGGTCGAGGAGGATCCGGGCCCGCGGGTGTTCGGCGCGCAGGCAACCGGCTGCTCGCCGGTGGCGGCCGCGTTCCGGGCCGGTCACGACGTGGTGCAGCCGGTCCGGCCGGACACCATCGCCAAGTCGCTGGCGATCGGCAACCCGGCCGACGGGCCCTACGTGCTCGATGTGGTGCGGCGCACCGGCGGTGCGGTGGCCGACGTGTCCGACGCGGAGATCGTCGACGCGATCGGGCTGCTGGCCGCCACCGAGGGCATCTTCGCGGAGACCGCCGGCGGGGTCACCCTCGCGACGCTGCGCAAGCTGCTGGCCGCGGGGCAGATCGACCCCGGCGCCGAGACCGTGATCATCAACTCGGGCGACGGCCTGAAGACCCTCGATGCCGTCGCGGGCTCGGTCACCGTCGCAGGCCCGATCCGGCCCCGGCTGGCCGCGTTCGCCGAACTGGAATCATGAAGGCAGGCAGCACATGAGCGTGTCCGTACGCATCCCGACCATCCTGCGCACCTACACCGGTGGCGCCGCTGAGGTGACGGCGCAGGCCGGGACCCTGCGGGAGGTTCTCGCCGGGCTGGATGCCGACTATCCGGGGCTCGCGGGCCGGATTCTTGACGACTCCGGCAAGCTGCGCAGGTTCGTCAACGTCTACGTCGGCGATGAGGACGTGCGGCTGGCCCAGGGACTCGACACCACGGTGCCACCGGGAATCCAGGTATCGGTCATCCCGGCGGTGGCGGGCGGCTGAGGCCCGAAATCGGGGTCCGGCGGGCCCGTGTTCGCCGAAATCCCGTGCCGCCGGGGCCACCGCGCCGGTCCATCGGGGCCGCTGGCTGCCACATCCGCAGCAGCGGGCTGCGCCGTCGCCGCGGCGTCCCGTCGTCTTGCCGCGGCGACGTCGGCACATCAGGGTTAGCCGTTTTAGGGGAGTAACTGGGCACGAGTGCGCACGGCACGTTGTAAAGTCGTGTCCGGTCGCTGTCGGCACGGCGAGAACGGCAGGCGCAGCCTGCCTAGCACGTCTGGTTCGTTCCGCGATCGACGGGTTCCGCGGTGACAAGGGCGGAACCCGAAGCCCGAGCAGAGTTAGGGAGTTGTTGGTAATGGCTCAGGGCACCGTCAAATGGTTCAACGCGGACAAGGGCTACGGCTTCATCGCGGTCGACGGTGGTAGGGACGTGTTTGTGCACTTCTCAGCCATCCAGTCGGATGGCTACCGCAGCCTCGAAGAAGGCCAGCGGGTCGAATTCGAGATCACGCAGAGCGACCGCGGACCGCAGGCTGAGGCAGTCCGCACCGTGTAAGTCTCTGATCACGCGCCAGGAGGCCCGGTACCCAGCGAGGGGTCCGGGCCTTCTGGCATGCCGGCGCAGGGCGGCACGGGCCCAGCGCGGCCTTTCCGGAAGGCCCCTCCGGCTTGCACTCTCACCCTGAGAGTGCTAAACAGGTCGTTGGCACTCTCGGGGTGAGAGTGACAACTAAGTGTGGCGTGGTCGGGGCGATGAGGCTGAGCAAGCGGCAGGCAGGGACTGTCCGCGGGTGATGCCGTCCGTCGCGGGCGTCGGCTCGATCGGCACGCGAGGCACAAAGTTCCGGGAGGACTGGAGCCTATGGCAGCGAAGATGATCGCGTTCAGTGAGGACGCCAGGCGCGGCCTCGAGCGCGGTATGAACCAGCTCGCTGACGCCGTCAAGGTAACCCTCGGCCCGAAGGGCCGGAATGTGGTGCTCGAGAAGAAGTGGGGCGCTCCCACGATCACCAACGATGGTGTGTCCATCGCCAAGGAGATCGAGCTTGAGGACCCATGGGAGAAGATCGGCGCAGAGCTCGTCAAGGAAGTAGCGAAGAAGACTGACGATGTCGCGGGTGACGGCACCACGACGGCGACCGTGCTTGCGCAGGCGCTCGTTCGTGAGGGCCTGCGCAACGTGGCAGCCGGCGCCAACCCGATGTCGCTCAAGCGGGGCATCGAGTCGGCTGTCGAGCGGGTGAGCGAGGAGCTTTCCAAGCTCGCCAAGGATGTGGAGACCAAGGAGCAGATCGCTTCGACCGCCTCCATCTCGGCCGGGGACGTCGCGATCGGCGAAATGATCGCCGAGGCGATGGACAAGGTCGGCAAGGAAGGTGTCATCACCGTCGAGGAGAGCAACACCTTCGGGCTGGAGCTTGAGCTCACCGAGGGCATGCGCTTCGACAAGGGCTACATCTCGCACTACTTCGCCACCGACGCTGAGCGGATGGAAGCGGTCCTGGAGGACCCCTACATCCTTATCGTCAACTCGAAGGTGTCGGCCAACAAGGACCTGCTTCCGCTGCTCGACAAGGTCGTGCAGTCAGGCAAGCCCCTGGTCATCATCGCCGAGGACGTCGAGGGCGAAGCCCTGGCGACCCTGGTCGTCAACAAGATCCGCGGCCTGTTCAAGTCGGTTGCCGTCAAGGCCCCCGGCTTCGGCGACCGCCGCAAGGCCATGCTGGGCGACATCGCCATCCTGACCGGTGGCCAGGTCATCAGCGAGGAAGTCGGCCTCAAGCTGGAGTCCGCCGACCTCGACCTGCTGGGCCGGGCCCGCAAGGTGGTCGTCACCAAGGACGAGACGACGATCGTGGACGGTGCTGGCGACGCCGAGCAGATCTCCGGCCGGGTTAACCAAATCCGCGCCGAGATCGAGAACAGCGACTCCGATTACGACAAGGAGAAGCTGCAGGAGCGGCTGGCCAAGCTGGCGGGCGGCGTGGCCGTCATCAAGGCGGGCGCGGCCACCGAGGTCGAGCTCAAGGAGCGCAAGCACCGCATCGAGGACGCGGTGCGCAACGCCAAGGCCGCGGTCGAGGAGGGCGTCGTCGCCGGTGGCGGCGTGGCCCTGCTCCAGGCGGGCACCAACGCATTCAAGAAGCTCGAGCTGAGCGGCGACGAGGCGACCGGGGCATCCATCGTGCGCCGGGCGCTGGAAGAGCCGCTCAAGCAGATCGCGTTCAACGCCGGCCTTGAGGGCGGCGTGGTGGTCGAGAAGGTGCGCAGCCTCGACGTCGGGCACGGCCTGAACGCTGCGGACGGCACCTACGTCGACATGTTCAAGGCGGGCATCATTGACCCGGCGAAGGTGACGCGTTCCGCGCTGCAGAACGCGGCATCGATCGCTGGCCTGTTCCTCACGACCGAGGCAGTCATCACCGAGAAGCCGGAAAAGGAGAAGGCTCCGGCTGCCCCAGGCGGCGGTGACATGGACTTCTAGTCCAGCTTCACGTACACCAGAGGCGGTCCCGGTAAGCCGGGGCCGCCTCCGGTGCGTTCCTGCTGTGCTGCGGCCCCGCATGAAGCCAGGTCCTGCCTGGCCGGCGCGCTAGCCAGGTCCTGCCTGGCCGGCGCGCTTTCTGCGTGCCGGATGGCTAAGTCCCGGCTAAAGAGGGATTATCGGCGCATGAGCCCCACCGCGGAGCAGCTCATCCGCGACTACCTCAACCGGGTGTCGGTCGCGGCCCGCACCAACCTGCACTCCGACGACCGGCGTGCCTTCCTCGCGCGGATGCGTTTTCTTATCGAACGGCACTGCGGGGCGCCGGGCACCGCGGACCCGGTCGAGGTGGCTGAGGTACTGGCCAAGCTGGGGGACCCGGAGAAGCTGGTCGAAGCCGAAGCAGCCAGGCTCAGGGCCGGAAGGAGGGGGCTCCGGGCGGGTACCGGCGATGCGCAGCGGGCGGGTGGCGGCGATGCGCAGCGGGCGGATGGCGGCGATGCGCAGCGGGCGGATGGCGGCGATGCGGCTGGCCGCCGTGCCGACCGGCCCGGTCCGCGGCTCGCCACCCCGCAAGGCACCCCGCAGCGCCGCCGCCGTACCCCTAGTCCCTGGCTGGTGTCGGGCACCGGCCTGAACTCTGCGCGGGGCGGGACCGCCGGTGCCAGCCGGGTTCCGGTGCCGCTGAACCCGGCTCTGGCGAGCCGGCGGCCCACCGGCGAGATCAAGGTGCAGAGCCGTCCGATCACGTCGCGCTGGCGGCCAGGCGAGCCCCTTCAGCCCAGGCCGCCCAAGGAGCCCAAGGAGCCCAAGCCCCGGCGGTTCCGGGTCACGCGGGGCGGCAAGCGCGGGGACCAGGTCAACGCCGCAGACGGCCACGCAGCCGCGGTCCAGGCTGGCGGGAGTCCTGCCGTCCAGCAGGCCGAGACGGCACCGCGCGATCAAGGCCCGGCGGTCATCGGCCCGGTCGCGGCGCAAGGGCAGAATCGGGGCACCTCGGTGGCCGGCGATCGCGGGCGACGTTCCGGCCCGGGGGCGACGGACAGCAAGCCAGCCTGGTTCCATCGGCCGGATTCCCTGCGCCGGCGCGGGCCTAAGCGGCTGGCCGGCGATGGTGACAGCAGGGCCGGGGCTGCCGGGGCTGCAGGCGCTGCCGGCGCGGTCGGATCTGCCGGGCCTGCGGAGACTGCAGGGGCTGTGGAGACTGCAGGGGCTGCTGGGGCTACCGGCTCTGTCGGCTCTGCCGCGCCTGTGGGGACTGCAGGGGCTGCCGAAGCCGCCGCATCGGACGCCGGGAGCTCGACGGCCAGGCTGCAGGCACCTGGCGAGGTCCGCGGCCCGGCTGCGAGCGCGGGCCCCGTTGGGCAGGCCGGGCTGGCCCCGGGGCCCAACTCTGACCGCCTCCGCGAGCCGGGCGCGCCCGGAGTGCCCAGCGCGGCCACCGGGCTCAGGCAGCGGCCTGAGTCCGGTGAGCCCTGGGGCCTGCCGGAGCCCGGAGAGCCTTCCGGGTCCAGCGCGGAGTCTGGCCGCGAGGGCGCTGGGTCCAGCGCGGGGGCCGGGTCTGCGAGCCTGGCTGAGCCCGGTGAGCGGCTCGGGTTCAGTGCGGGGGCCGGGTCTGCGAGCCTGTCTCAGCCCGGTGAGCGGCTTGGGTCCAGCGACGGTTCCGGCCCGCCTGAGCCCGGCGCCTCATCCGGGTCCAGCGACCCGTCCGGGACTGGCGGATCCGGGACTGGCGGGTCAGAGACTGGCGGGTCCGGGACTGGCGAGCGGACTGGGTCCGGCCATCAGGCCGGTCCCGTCGCCGGGCCCGAGCGGGATCTCGGCTGGATCCCCGGCCTGGGGTCGGCATCGCCGGCCTCCGGGCCGCAGCCGACCGACCTGAAGCCGGTCCGTTCCGCACTGGGACCGCAGCTCGCCGCGGCACTCACGCGCGTCGGGCAGGCGACAGCGGACCTATGGCGCGGTCACCCGATGGAAGGCACCGCGGTGGCGCTGCTGGTGCTGGCCGGCCTGGTCTACCCGTTCCCGATCTGGCTGGTCGGCTTCGCGCTCTGGACGGTCGGCATCCTGCTGACGCTGGCCTCGAAAATCTGGGACAACGTGGACAAAGCGGCTGGGCTGGCCGCGCCCGTGCTCATTGCCGTCGTCGGCACCCTGGTCGCGCTGGCGATAGGCGGCACGCACGACTCGGCCATCGCGTACGCGCACGAGGTGGGGGCGACCGGACCGGCGGTTCTCCGGGCCACGGTCGTGCTCGGCGGCATCTACCTGGCCTGGCGAGCCCGCCGCGGGCCGAGGTCCCCCAATGTGCCGCCGTGGAACCGGCCGCATCACATCTAGTATTTGCGCCGGCTACGAGTGGTTGCGCGTGGTCACAGCCGGGTATCAGGTGGATACGAACTTGTCATCGCGAGCAGACCTGCCCGCGGCGGCAGAGGCAGTCTCCTGGCCTCGCACGAGATCCCGTCCCAGCACCATCCGACGTGTGAGGCCGTGGATGACGTGGTCCCGGTCATTGGCCGGGGCCACGTCGCTGTCCCCGGCGAGAGGGCCTGGCGCGTTCGGTTAACCCCGGTCAGGCCCCGGCCCGGTCAGGAGCCCCCATAATGAGCGTGGGACCCGATAGCCTGGTCTCGCGCCCTTAGTGACGTATCCGATGGCTTCTCCTCGCGTAAGGTCCCGCTCGTGCCCACTGGCAAGGTTAAGTGGTATGACGCCGACAAGGGTTTCGGCTTCCTCACCCGTGATGACGGCGGTGAGGTCTTTGTGCATTCAACCGCGCTGGAGCCCGCCGGGAGCGTGCTGCGTCCCGGCCAGCGCGTCGAGTTTGGCGTCGCCGAAGGCCGTCGGGGTACCCAGGCCCTCCAGGTGCGCGCCCTCGAGCCGCCGCCCACCGTCGCGAAGTCGAGCCGGAAGAGCCCTGACGAGATGACCGTGATCGTCGAGGACCTGATCAAGCTGCTGGACGGGGTGTCGAACACCTACCGGCGCGGCAAGCACCCGGACAGCCGCGACTCAAAGAAGATCGCCGCCGTGCTCCGGGCCGTCGCCGCCGACCTCGAGGCGTAACCGGAAGCCGCCGCACGCTGGCCATCAGGCGGCCGTGCGGCAGCGCAAGCGCACTCGGAAGCCGCACCGGCACGCCCAGCCCGGCCCCGGCGGGCCTCCTGAGCGTGGACGTCAGTGAGCGCTGGCAACCACCCGGCGAGCTTCAAGGATCCGCCTGCGGCGGCCGGCCACCATCAGCGCCAGCGCAACCGCGAGCCCGGCGGCCGCCACGCTGAGGCCAGCGACGCCGCTCGAGGTGAGGGACAAGGCCACCCCGGCCAGGCCGCCGACCACCCAGGAGAGCTGGTTCAGGGTCTCGGAGACGGCGAACGTGGACGACCGGATCTCCTCCCCGGTCTCATGCTGGACGGTCGCGTCCAGCGCCAGCTTGACCAGGGCCTGCGCGGTCGCTGCGACGAACGCCACCACCAGTGCTGCCCAGAGCCCGAAGAACCAGGCGCAAGTCGCCGTGACCACCGTGGCCACGGCCAGCATGCCGAACATGATCAGGTGTGGCCTCCGGGACCGCAGCTTCGAGCCGATCGCGGTGCCGATGAACCCGCCTGCCGCGACCGCTGCGCCGAGGGCGGCCAGCGCGAAATTGTGGGACAGGCCCTTGAAGTGATATTCGCGCAGCAGGAAGGCCAGGAAAAAGAGCATGAATCCGGAGAAGGCGCGCAACGTCGCGTTGCCGCGCATCGCCTCGCCCACCACCGGGCCGACGCTGCGGAGCGTCTGCAGGCCGCCGCTACGCTGACGGGCTCGCAGCGGCTGGGTGGGCGCGGGCTCGCCGGGCCGTCCGGGCTGGCGGGGCTGTCCGGGCTGTCTGGGCTGGCCGGGTGGGCGGGGCTGTCCGGGCTCGCGGGGCCGTCCGGGCGCGCCGGCTCGCGCGGGATCCCCGGCATAGCCGGGCTGCGTGGGATCCCCGGCATAGCCAGGTTGCTGGGGAGTGCCGGATAGCCGGGTTGCGTGGGATGCCCGGGATGGCCAGGTTGCTGGGGAGCGCCGCGATAGCCTGCGGATGCGGGAGCGGCGGGATAGTCTGCGGACGCCGGAGGGCCGGGATAGCCGGCGGGTGCGGGAGCGCCGGGATAGCCGGCGGACGCCGGAGCGCCGGGCGGATCGGGGGCGTCGACCGTCTCGGGCAGCCTGAGACCGAGAACCGTGCCGGCTATGTAGACCAGGGCGCCGATGCGCAGCACCCAGGCGGCGCCCCCCAGGTACTGGATGCCCCCGGCCAGCACTACGCCCAGGGTCGAGGCGATGAGCGCGATCAGCGACGAGCGCGCATTGGCCGACACCAGCGTCATCTCGGCCGGCAGCAGCCGTGGCGTCACCGCGCTCCGCGTGACCCCGTACGCCTTCTGCAGGATCAGCACGCCGAACGCAGCCGGGAAGAGCGTCAGCGGATCGTGCAGCGCAGCGGACATCCCCCAGCACAGCAGGCCCCGGGCGAGCAGCGTGCCCGACATGATGAAGCGGCGCCCCTGCTGGACCCGGTCCAGCATCGGCCCGATGAACGGGGCGAGCACCACGAACGGAGCCATGGTGACGAGCAGGTAGAGGATGACCTGACTGCGCGCCTGGTCGAGCGAGGTGTTGAAGAACAGCGTCCCGGCCAGCGCCACGATGACGAACGCGTCACCGACGTTGCCCGCCGCGGTCAGCTCGATCAGGTTCGCGAGCCCGGTGCGGCCCGCGCCGGAGGCGCCGGTCATCCGGTGGAAGACCCGCCCTGCGCCGCTCGCCGCGCTGGCGCTGGCGCGAGCGGTCCCGGTGGCAGCGGTGGCGCTCGCCCGCGCGGCCGTCTGCGAAGCGGCGAACACCTTGCGAGAAGCCCGCCTGGCCTTCTCGGTCCGCGTGCCCGTCTCGCTCATGACACCAGTATTCTGCCTCGGCGCGTTTCCCACGACCCGACGGCGCGTCCGGACTCCAGTCCGGCCGTCACGGCTCGGGCACGCACTCTGATGAGGAACAATTGCAACGTGAGCCCGCTTCGAACACGCACCTGGGACGTCGATCAAGCCTGCGCCGAGGCAGTCGGTCTGGCCCGCTCGGCCGCCGCGGAGATGGTCGGCCCTGAGCAGGTCGGCGAGCATCTCGGTGTCCTGGCCGAGGGCGACCGGGTGGTGACGCACCTGTTCGACTGCCTGGACCCCGCCTACACCGGCTGGCGCTGGGCGGTGACGGTCGCGCGCGCCTCCCGGGCCAAGCTGGTGACGGTGAGCGAATGCCTGCTGCTGCCTGGCCCGCAGTCGCTGCTCGCGCCCGACTGGGTGCCGTGGCAGGACCGGGTCCTGCCCGGTGACCTGGGCGTCGGGGATCTCATGCCGGCCAGGTCCGACGATGAGCGACTGGTGCCCGCCGCGGTGCTTGAGGGCGACGACGGCATCCTGGACTGGGACGACAGCGCTGACTGGGAGAGCTGGAACGAACGGCTGGCCGCAGTCGGGCTGCCCGAGGCGGCCACGCCGGGGGCACAGGCCACCAGGGAACCGGATGCCGCGCCGGGTAGATCGCGCGTGCTGTCGGCCATCGGCCGCGATGCGACCGCGCTGCGCTGGTACTCAAGCGAGCACGGACCCGGGACCCCGCTCGCCCGCGCGGCGCCCGGCCCGTGCGAGACCTGCGGCTTCCTGGTGCGGCTGGCCGGCCCGCTCGGGCGCGTCTTCGGCGTCTGCGCCAACGAGTACGCCCCTGACGACGGCGCGGTCGTGTCGCTGGATCACGGCTGTGGCGCGCACTCGGGGGCGGCTAGCCCGGTGGGCGCTTTCGGCCAGATCGCCCCGGTGGTCGATGAGCTTGGCTATGACCTGGTGCAGGGCGCTGGCGTCGCTGTAGATGAGACGGTTTTCGAGTCACTGGATCACAGCTAAGCCTGGCCGGCCTGATCAGGCCCGGGTCCTTCCGCGGTAGCTCCCGGGTGCTGCGCTGCGGTTCCCGCGCTCTGCGCGGTAGCTCCCGGGTGCTGCGCTGCTGCCTGCGCCTCGGCGCGGCGCTTGGCGACCCGGGCGCGCGAGCGCTGCAGCCTGGGCACGTACCAGATCCCGAACAGCCCCGTGGCGGTCCCGAACGCGCAAGTCCAGATCCACCAGCGGCTGCCCGGGGGCAGCTCGGACCACAGGGCGAGCAGGATCACGAGCGCGATCGCCCAGCCGGCCGTGATGACCGCGGTGACGAGCTGGTCGTTGGCCTCCAGCGGCGGCGGGGCCGGGCGGCGGATGCTGCTCACCTCAACCACCGTAGCTGGCCGGGCCGCGCATGGTGTACTTGGAGCGGGTCCGCGAAGCCCGCGGTCCCGTTCGCCTCGCTAATGGTTTGCCGGAATCCCGAGACTCCGACTACTGTTAGCAAGAGTAATGACTCAGGCTAAAGAACATGACGATACCCCAGCCCAGGTCGGATGCCGGCCTGGCTACGGCGCTTCGGATCTCGGTCAGTCGGCTGGCTCGCCGGCTCCGCGCCGAGCGCATCGCGCTCGGGCTGCAGCCCGATCTTTCCGACACGCAGCTGGGCGCCTTGGCCACGCTGGTGAACCACGGACCGATGACGCCGGGCGAGCTCGCCGAGCACGAGAAGGTACAGCCGCCCTCCATGACCAGGGTCATCGCCGTCCTGGAAGACCGCAGCCTGGTCATCAGGGCACCGCACTCAACCGACCGGCGCCAAGTGGTCCTCACCGTGACGGACGGCGGCCGGGACCTGGTGTACCAGGCCCGGAGGCTCAGGGAAGCGTGGCTAGCCCGGCGGCTCAGGGAACTGACCCCGCAGGAGCGGGCGACGCTGCGCGCAGCGGCTCCGATTCTGGAGAAGCTCAGCCAGTCCTGACCGGCCACCGCACCTTCCAGTCCCTGCACACCCGCAATTACCGGCTCTTCGCGACCGGGCAGGTCATCTCCAACACCGGCACCTGGATGCAGCGCGTCGCCCAGGACTGGCTGGTGCTGGAACTGACGCATAACAGCGGCGCCGCGCTCGGGATCACCACCGGCCTGCAGTTCCTGCCGCTGCTCCTGTTCAGCCTATGGGGCGGTGCCATCGCCGACCGGTACTCCAGGCGCATGCTGCTGATGATCACCCAGGCGCTGATGGGCGGCCTGGCGCTCCTGCTCGGCGTGCTCGCGCTGACCGGCAACGTCCAGATCTGGCAGGTGTATATCCTCGCCTTCGCGCTCGGCCTGATCACCGTCGTGGACAATCCGACCAGGCAGACGTTCGTCGCGGAGATGGTCGGCCGCGGCGGGATGGCCAACGCCATCGCGCTCAACAGTGCGGTCTTCAACCTGGCCAGGATCGCCGGGCCGGCCGTGGCCGGACTGGTGATCGCCGCGCTCGGCACCCCGGCCGCGTTCCTGGTGAACGCGGCGTCCTACGGCGCGGTGCTGGTCAGCCTGAAGCTGATGCGGCCAGCGGACCTGAACCCCGCTGAGCGGGTGCACCGGGCCAAGGGCCAGCTGCGCGAGGCGATGAGCTACGTGCGGGCCCGCCCGGACCTGCTGATGCTGCTGGTGCTGATCTTCTTCGTGGCCACGTTCGGCATGAATTTCCAGGTCACTACCGCGCTGATGTCCCGCCAGGTGTTCCACACCGGAGCGGGCGCCTTCGGTATCGCCTCGGCCGTGTTCGCCGTCGGCGCGCTCGGCGGCGCGCTGCTCGCGGCCCGCCGCAGCCGGCCGAGCATGAGCCTGCTGATGCTGACCGCGTTCAGTTTCGGAGTGCTCGAGGTGCTCACCGGGCTGATGCCGGACTTCTTCTCGTTCCTCGTCCTGCTGCTGCCGACCGGCCTGGTCATCCTGACCTTCACCACGGCGGCGAACTCCGCGACCCAGCTAGCCACCAGCCCGGAGATGCGGGGCCGGGTGATGGGCCTGTACTTGCTGGTCTTCCTGGGCGGCGCGCCGCTGGGGTCGCCGCTGGCGGGCTGGGTGGCCGAGGAGTTCGGCCCGCGGATGAGCATGATCGCCGGCGGCGTGATCTCCGCGGCGGCCGCCGCCGCCGTCGCGCTCCTGTTGGCCCGCAGCCACGGCGTCCGGGCCCGCACCTACCTTCGCCCGGCGGCCCTGGCCCGCATCGTGGCCTGAGCGGCCAGGGACCCGTGGGCGCCGGTTGTGGTCGGCCCGCGGGTCCGATGACCGGCCAGCAGTGCTCCGGCGGCGGCGTTCCTGCTACGAATGAAGCCATGCGGCTGTTCATCGCGATCACGCCTCCGGAGGCGGTGCTGGACGAGCTCGAAGGCCGCCTGGCGCCGCTGCGCCCGGCCTGGCCCGGACTGCGCTGGGCGAGCCGGGAGACGTGGCACATCACGCTGGCGTTTCTGGGGGAGGTCAGCGAGACGACGGTCGCCGCACTGGAGCCGAGGTTGCGGCGGGCCGCGCAACGGTACCCAGGCCAGGCCCTCTCGCTGGCGGGTGCCGGGGCCTTCCCCAGGCGGGCCCGGGCGCAGGTGCTCTGGGCTGGTATCCGGGCCAATCAGGGCAGCCTGTCCAAGCTGGCCGCGTCGGTGGCCGCGGGCGCCCGCCGGGCGGGCGCGCCGCCGCCGGATGAGGGCAGGCGCTTCAGCCCGCACCTGACGCTGGCTCGCAGCAAGGTCCCGGCCGATGTGCGTCTGCTGGTCGCCGCGCTGGATGACTTCGCGGGCACCGAATGGACGGCCTCGCACATCCATCTCATCCACAGCCGCCTGCATGATCGGCCCCGCTATCTGACCACGGCTAGCTGGCCGCTGCGGTCCTAGCGCGCCCCGCCGGCCCGTGTCCGGCGTTAGTCGCCGGTCGCGCCGTCGATCCGCTCACGCAGCAGGTCGGCATGGCCGTTATGCCGGGCGTATTCCTCGATCATGTGCACCATGATCCAGCGCAGGGTGGCCGTGCCTGACCGGGTTGGCTTAGCGGCCAGAACGTCCAGCGACGGCGCAGCAGCCACCGCCTTGCGGGCCAGCTCGCACTCGGTCTGCCAGTCGGCGAAGCTCGCCGCCACGTCAGCGGTCACGGCGCCGGTGAACTCGGCGTCCTCGTCCTCCGGTGTCACGTACAGATCGGGCACGTCCTCGCCGCCCAGCACCTGCCGGAACCAGCCCCGTTCGGTCTCGGCCAGGTGCCGGACCAAGCCGAGCAGAGACAGATTCGATGGCGGCGCCGACTGCTCGCGCAGCTGCTCGGGGGTCAGGCCCTCGCACTTCCAGGCCAGCGTGGCCCGGTGGAAGTCCAGCCAGCTCTCCAGCATCTCTCGCTCGCCCGCCGTCATGGGCGGGTCAGTCCGCTCAACACTCATGCGGGGGAGCTTACGGCCAGCCACCGGCCGGACAGAAACGGTTATTCCGGGCACCCCGTCCGGAGGTCAACAGCAGCAATGTGCCAGCGCCGCGGTTACCGAACAGCAGCAACGTGCCAGCGCCGTGCCTCTTTCCGCGGCGCAGTGCCATCACTGTTGTTGCCCGGGGTGGTCGGCGGCTGGCTCGGCTGGCGGTCAGCTGTGCTCGATGACGTAGTCGATGCAGGCGGTCAGCGCCTGCACGTCGGCCGGCTCGACCGCAGGGAACATTCCGATCCGCAGCTGGTTGCGGCCGAGCTTCCGGTAGGAATCGGTGTCCACGATCCCGTTGCGGCGCAGCGTCGCGGACAGCGCCGCGGCATCGATCGTGTCGGCGAAGTCGATCGTGCCGACCACCTGGGAACGCTGCCGCGGATCGGCCACGAACGGCGTCGCGAACGGCACCTGCTCGGCCCAGCTGTACAGGATCGACGACGATTCCGCCGTCCGCTTGATGGCCCACTCCAGGCCGCCCTGATCGAGGATCCACTCCACCTGGTCGGCCAGCAGCAGCAGGGTCGCGACGGCCGGGGTGTTGTAGGTCTGCTGGAGCCGTGAGTTGTCGATGGCCACCTGCAGGGAGAGAAATTCAGGGATGTAACGGTTGCTGGCGGTGATCTGCGCGGTCCGGGCCAGCGCCGCCGGGGAGAGCAGCGCGATCCAGAGCCCGCCGTCAGAGCCGAAGCATTTCTGCGGCGCGAAATAGTACGCGTCGAAATCACTCGGCGACACCGGCAGCCCGCCGGCCCCGCTGGTGGCGTCCACCAGCACCAGCGCGTCCTGGTCCGCCCCGCTGACCCGGCGGATGGGCATCGCCACGCCGGTCGAGGTCTCGTTGTGCGTCAGCGCGTAGCAGTCAATGCCAGGCTCAGCCCGCGGCTCCGGGTGGCTGCCCGGCGGCGACTCGATCACGGTCGGGGCATCGAGCCACGGCGCCGCGGCGGTGGCCTTGGCGAACTTCGAGGAGAACTCGCCGAACGAGCAGTGCTGCGCCTGGTGATCGACCAGGCAGAACGCCGCGACCTCCCAGAACGCGGTCGTCCCCCCGTTGCCGAGCACCACCTCGAAGTCGCCGGGCAGCCCGAAGATCTCCGCCATCCCGTCGCGGACCCTGCGCACCACGGAGCGGACCGGCGCCTGCCGGTGCGAAGTCCCGAGATAACCTGCGCCCATGCCAGCCAGATGCTCAAGCTGCTCGGGCCGGATCTTGGACGGGCCGCAGCCGAACCGGCCGTCGGCGGGCAGCAGGCTGTCCGGGATCACGATCTCCGGTGTCGGGTCAGACATCGCGGTCAAGCACCTCCGAGGCTCCGGGTACGTCGCGCACTGAGCGTGACTTTGGGCCAACGTACCGTGCGCTGGGCCTGATCAGGCGCGCAGTGCGCTTTTGCTCCAGAATGTGGGCCGCCCAGCCGGCCGTCCTGGCGCAGGTGAACATCGACGTGAACATGTGCGGGGGTACCTCGGCGAAGTCCAGCATGATCGCCGCCCAGAACTCCACGTTGGTGGCGAGCACCCGGTCAGGCCGGCGGGCGCGCAGCTCGGTCAGGGCAGCGTTTTCCAGCGCGGCCGCCACCTCGTACCTGGGCGCGTCGAGTTCCTGGGCGGTCCTGCGCAGCACCCGGGCCCGCGGGTCCTCGGCCCGGTACACCCGGTGGCCGAAGCCCATCAGCCGGTCGCCGCGGTCCAGCGCCGTCTTGACGTAGGCCTCCGCGTTGCCGGTCCGCTCGACCTCCTCGACCATGTGCAGAACCCGGGCCGGGGCGCCGCCGTGCAGCGGCCCGGACATGGCTCCCACCGCGCCGGACAGCGCCGCGGCCACGTCGGCGCCGGTCGAGGCGATCACCCGGGCGGTGAACGTGGAGGCATTCATGCCATGCTCGGCCGCCGAAACCCAGTAGGCGTCAATGGCCTTGACGTGCCGGGGGTCGGGCTCGCCGCGCCAGCGGACCATGAACCGCTCAGTGATCGTCTTCGCCTCGTCCACCCGGTGCTGCGGAACCATCGGCAGCCCCAGGCCCCGGGCCGCCTGCGCGACGAAGGACAGTGCCATCACTGAGGCCCGGGCCAGGTCGTCGCGGGCCTGCTCGTCGGTGATGTCGAGCAGCTGCCGCATCCCGTAAGCCGGCGCGAGCATGGCCAGCGCGCTCTGCACGTCCACCCGGATGTCACCAGAGTGCACCGGGATCGGGAACGGCTCGGCGGGCGGCAGTCCGGGTGCGAACGCATTGTCGACCAGCAGGCCCCACACGTGCCCGTAGGTCACGTGCCCGACGAGCTCCTCGATGTTGACCCCCCGGTAGCGGAGCGATCCGCCTTCCTTGTCGGGCTCGGCGATCTCGGTCTCGAACGCGACGACGCCCTCCAGGCCAGGAATGAAGTCGGACATGCGGAATCCTCCGTTGCTTGGCCACCGGCGGCAGGCTGTAGCGCCAGCCGCTCTATTCAACCTTGCGCGCCGCGGGGGCGCGACGTCCGGCTGCCCGTTGGGCCGGCTGATCTTCCTGCCGCCCGGAGTGACCGGCGCGGCGGCCGGTGTGTGAGGATCATTCCTGTGGATGCGACCGGCCAAGCCAAGGACCAGCACGACCCGGCCAGGCTGAGCTTCGACGAGGCGATGGCCGCCGACGATCCGCTGGTCCAGTTCGGCCGGTGGCTGGATGACGCGAAGGCCGCGGGCCTGGCTGAGCCGACGGCGATGGTGCTCGCGACGGTGTCGGCCAGCGGCCTGCTGCGGGCCAGGAGCGTCCTGCTCAAGGACTACGGCCCCGGCGGCTTCACGTTCTACACGAACCGGACGTCCCGCAAGGGCGCGGACCTGGCCGAGGTGCCCCGCGCCAGTGCGTGCTTCCCCTGGTATCCGATGCATCGGCAGGTCATCATCGAGGGCGGTGTCCAGGCGCTGACCACGCGGCAGAGCGAGCCTTACTTCAGGTCCCGCCCGCGCGGCTCTCAGCTCGGCGCGTGGGCCAGCAGGCAGTCGTCGGTGATCGGCACCCGCGACGAGCTCGAGAGCCGGTACGCCGAGCTGGCGGAGCGCTGGCCGGAGGGCACCGAGGTGCCGATGCCGGACTTCTGGGGCGGCTATCAGCTGGTGCCTGAGGTGTGTGAGTTCTGGCAGGGCCGGGTGAACCGGCTGCACGACCGGCTCAGGTACCGCAGCGTGGACGGAGGCTGGGTGCGGGAGCGGCTGGCGCCCTGAGTATCGCCGATCTTCCGGTCCGGCGGAGTTACCATCACGCATAGCATCGCCTGTGGAGGTGATGGCCCTCGTGACGGCGCACGGGCTGATCGACACGACGGAGATGTACCTTCGCACGGTGTTCGAGCTCGAAGAGGAAGGTATCGTCCCGTTGCGGGCCCGCATTGCCGAGCGGCTGTCGCAGACCGGCCCGACCGTAAGCCAGACGGTGGCCCGGATGGAACGCGACGGGCTGCTGCGGGTCGAGGGCGACCGTCAGCTGTCGCTGACCGAAAGCGGCCGCGCGCTGGCCACCCGCGTGATGCGCAAGCACCGGCTGGCCGAGTGCCTCCTGGTCGGGGTCATCGGCCTGCCGTGGGAAGACGTGCACATCGAGGCCTGCCGGTGGGAGCACGTGATGTCCGACAGCGTGGAGCGCAGGCTGGTCGAGATTCTCGACTACCCAGTCCGCTGCCCGCACGGCAATACCATTCCCGGCCTCGATGAGCTGGGCGTCCCCGCCGACGCCAGCCACCGCGCGGACGCCGCCAGCCAGGATGGCAGCGTGGCCATGACGATGATCGCCACGGCCCGCACCCAGCAGGTAATAATCCGCCGGATCAGCGAACAAGTCCAAAGTGATGCGGATCTAATGCTTAAACTCAAGAATATCGGGATTCAGCCCGGCTGCGAGGTCGAACTCGCGGCCAGCGACGACGGTGTACGGGTGAGGTGTGAGAACAGGGCCGGGGGTGGCACGGCGGACCTGCCCCGCCGGGTCGCCGCACACGTTTTCGTCACAAGGTCATAATGGCGGCGCGTCCGGGACCGCTCACGACAACGCCACTGGCCAGGAGTTACGCCGGTGGCCAGCACCGGCGAGACTGCGCGTGAGCTTATGCTAGCCGCCGACATTCTTGAGCAGGTCGAGACGGCCGTCGTGGTGACGGACGCGCACGGAGATCTGCGTTATGCGAATTCATTTGCGGTGCGGCTGTTCGGATTTCCCGAGCCGGCCGATCAGCTTGCCGGGCGCTCCCTGCATTCTCTCGGTTTCGAGGAAGGTGACGCCCGGCGGACCAGCGAGCTGACTCAGCAAGTGCTGCGCGGCAGGACCTGGGAGGGGACCTTCGTCAGCACGCGGGCCGACGGTTCCCGGGTGTTCGTTCGCGCGCAGGCGGTACCGCTGCGCAGGCCGGCGAGATTACCGGGGTCATGATCATGGCCCGCGAGGCGGCGCGGCACGGCAGCCAGCGGGCCCGCGACCGGATCGGCCTGCTGGAGCGGATCGGCGAGCGGCTGGCCCGCTCGCTGGAGCTCGACACCACCCTGCGGCATGTCGCCGAGACGCTGGTGCCGCAGTTCGCCGATCATTGCTTCATCGACCTGTTCCAGGGCGAGAAGCTGATTCGGCGCGCGCAGCGGCATTCGGGGGGCTGGGCGCCGGCCCCGGGAACCTGGGCCATGGTGGGCGAGCAGATCCGCTACCCGGAGGGGCATTTCTGCGAGCAGGCGATGAGCCGGATGGAAACGGTGGTGGCGGACCTGGCCGAGGACGAGTTCCCGGCGCCGAGCGTGGCCAGCCTCAAGGCTGGCCACGACATCGGGCTCACCTCGGTGGTCGCGGCGCCGCTGGTCGCCCGCGGCGAGCTGCTGGGCGTGATGAGCCTGGCGCTGTCCATGCTGACCGACCGCGAGGACCGGCGCTACGGGGCCGACGACCGTGACTTCCTCGGCGCGATCGCGAGCCGGATCGCGATCGCCATCGACAACGCGATGCTCTTCGAAGAGGAACGCCGTACCGCGCTGGCCTTCCAGACCAGCCTGCTGCCCCAGGCGCCGCCCGTCCTCGACGGCCTGGAGGTCGCCTACAAGTACGTGCCCGCCAAGCCGCTCGAAACCCACGGCCAGGGGATCCAGACCCAGGTGGGCGGGGACTGGTACGACATCATCCCGCTGTCGGCAGGCCGGGTGGGCATCGTCATCGGCGACGTGGAGGGCCGGGGCGCCCGGGCCGCGGCGATCATGGGCCAGCTCCGGGCCGCGCTGCGCGCCTTCGCCCAGGACGACAAGCCGCCCGCCGAGATCCTGCGCAGGCTGGACGACTGGTGCCGGATGCTGGCGCCCGCGGCGGATAAGCCAGGCGCGCCGGGCGCCGACCCGCCCATCGTCAGCTGCACCTATCTGGTCTATGACGCCTGGTCCCGGCAGCTGTCCTTCGCCAACGCCGGTCACGACGCCCCGCTGCTGATCACCGAGGGCGGCGTCGACCAGATGGAGATCAAGGACAAGGGGCTGCTGCTCGGCGTCCGCGGCAAGGGGATGCCGGGCATTCCTACCTACCGCGAGGAGACGCATGAGCTGGCTGCGGGCGACACGCTGGTCCTGTACACCGACGGCCTGACCGACCGGCGGCACCGTTCGGACGGCCGGGGCCACTACACCGAGGCCGAGGCGCTGCAGATGCTCCGCGACGCGGTGGACGCGGCCCGGTCGGGAAACGTCGAGGCGATCGCGCAGGCGGCCGAGGAGGCGGTGCCCGGCGAGATCGACGACGACATGGCCATCGTGGTGGTCCGCACCTCACCGGTGAACCTTGCCACCTGGGACTACACGTTCCCCGCCGAGCCGATCCGGGTGTCCGAGGCCAGGCGGGCCGCCCATGAGACGTTCGTGTCCTGGGGCATGGACGCCGAGCAGGCCGACCTGACCTGCCTGCTGGTGTCGGAGGTCGTGACCAACGTCGTGCTGCACGCGGCGGTCACCGCGACGCCGCGGCACGAGTTCGTCTTCGAGCCATCGGGGACGGCGATTCCGGAGTTCGCCGAGGACTGGTCGGGGTCCCCGTTCGGGGATCGGATGACGGTCGCGGCGGGCAAGGACTTCACCCTGCGGCTGCGCCGCGGCCGGGCCTCGGTCTGGGTCGAGGTGTTCGACGCTGACCTGCGGCTACCGAGGATCCGCACCGCGGGGGAGACCGACGAGGGCGGCCGCGGGCTCTACCTGGTCGATCAGCTGGCCACCCGGTGGGGCTCCCGGCCGACCAACGAGGGCAAGGCGGTCTGGTTCGAGATGCCGATCAGGCAAGGGGCCCGCGCCAGCTGACCGCCGGCCGGCGGTCCGCATCAGTGCTGGGCCGAAGCCCACAGCCCGAGCACGAAAACGACGAAGACCGCGATGATTACCGCCCAGGTCTTGCCGGTCGAGGCCAGGCCCAGGCGGCGCCGGGTCCGGACGACGAACAGGGCCACCAGGACAGCCAGGAATCCCAGCAATATCAGGCCTTCGGTCACCGCGGCCCTCCCTGGAGTCTTTCTCCTCCGAGCATAAGCCAGGAGGCAGGAAGGCGCCTGCCGCGTCACGCGTCCAAGCCGGCCGCGGGCCGCGCCCAGCCGCGCCAGCGCCCAGTCGCGCCAGCGCGCAGGTTGCGCTAGCTGCCCTGGCTGGGGCCGCGCACCGACTCGCGTAACCGGCGCAGGATGTCGACTTGCCGGGCCAGCGCCTCGATCCGGTCCTCCACCAGCCTGGCCGCGTTGTCCCGCTGGCCCGCGCTGACCGAGCGGCCCAGCGCGAGCCTGGCCAGCGGCTTGATCTCCTCGAGCCGGAAGCCGAGATCCTTCAGCGCGAGCGCCGTCTCGATGTAGCCCTGGTACTCGCGGGGGTACTTGCGGGTGCCGCCCGGAGAGCGGCGAGGCTCGGGCAGGATCCCGAGTTCCTCGTAGTACCGGATTGTCCGGCTGCTAACCCCCGCATCCTTCGCAAGCTGGCCGATACTGACCAGGCTCGCCGAGTCTTCCATAGTGTTTGTCACTGTCCCCGTATCTTTCCCGTGCGGTGCAAGGCCGTCCGTGCGCGCGACGGACTTCCCGTCTGACGCACGGACCCGTGCTCTGCAAGGACCCGTGGTGCTGTGCAAGGACCCCGTGTGGTGGTGCACTGACCCCGTCGTGCCCCCACTCGGTCGTGCACGTTCTCCCCGTTCGGCCAGATGCGCTCCCTCCACGCGCTGACCTCGACCCATCACGGATCGTAGCCGCCGGGACGGGCGGGGATGGCCAGAATCGGCTCTCCGGTCGACCACCTCAGGTACGCCTATGGGTTGTCCCGTACTCCGGGGTAACCTCGAACTGACTGGCCGATATCAGCGGCGCACACGCTGCGCGCGGCATGGCGGGCGCCGGTCGACAGGCGTGCCAGTGGAGGTGTCGTGTCAGAGGCTTACATCGTCGGTGCGGTCCGGACCCCGGTAGGCAAGCGCAATGGCGGCCTGTCGGCGGTGAACCCGGTTGATCTGGCCGCGCACGTGCTGACCGAGCTGATCGCCAGGACCGGAGCCGATCCCGCCGCGGTCGATGACGTGATCATGGGCTGCGTCTCGCAGATCGGGCCGCAGGCCATCGACATCGCCCGGCAGGCCTGGCTGTCGGCCGGGCTGCCGGAGAACGTGCCGGGCGTCACCATCGATCGCCAGTGCGGGTCGTCCCAGCAGGCCGTGCACTTCGCGGCCCAGGGCGTGCTGTCGGGCACCCAGGATCTGGTCGTGGCGGCCGGGGTCGAGAGCATGAGCATCGTGCCGATGGGCTCGACCGTCACCCTGGGCATGGAAAAGGGGATGCCGCCGCCGTTCGGGGATGGCTGGCGCGGCCGGTACGGCGACCAGGAGATCTCCCAGTTCCGCGGGGCGCAGCTGGTCTGCGAGAAGTGGGGGATCAAGCGGGCCCAGCTCGAAGAGTTCGCGCTGGAGAGCCACACCAGGGCGCTGCGGGCGATCGACGAGGGCAGGTTCGACCGGGAGATCACGCCGGTCGGCGGAGTGAGCACCGACGAGGGACCGCGCCGGGACACTTCCCTGGAGAAGATGGCCGAGCTGAAGCCGCTCCGCGAAGGCTGGGAACTCACCGCCGCCACGGCGTCCCAGATCTCCGACGGCGCGGCCGCGCTGCTGATCGCATCCGAGGCCGCCGTGCAGCGGTACGGCCTGACGCCGCGGGCCAGGATCCGCGCGCTGACGGTGATCGGCGCCGACCCGGTTTACATGCTGACCGGGCCGATCCCGGCGACCGACCAGGTGCTGGCCAAGTCCGGCCTGGACGTGACCGACATCGATGTCTTCGAGGTCAATGAGGCCTTCGCGCCGGTCCTGCTCGCCTGGTCGGCCGACACCGGCGCGTCGCTGGAGAAGGCCAACCCCAACGGCGGCGCGATCGCCCTCGGCCATCCGCTCGGCGCGACCGGCGCGATCCTGATGACCAAGCTGCTGCACGAGCTTGAGCGCACCGGCGGCCGGTACGGCCTGCAGACAATGTGCGAGGGCGGCGGCCAGGCCAACGCCACCATCATCGAGCGCATCAGCTGACCGGCCCGCGCGACTGATCAGGAGCGGCAGGGCCGCCCGGCCGATCGGGCCCGCGGCAGCGCTGACGACTGGCTCGCGGAAACGCTGGGCTGCTGATCTGGCCCGCGGAAACGCTCGGCTGCTGATCGGGCCCGCGGAGCGCTGCGGACGATCGGGCCCGCAGAAACGCTGGCGACCGATCGGGCGCTGGCGGGAGCCCCGGCGCGGCTAGGCCTCGCCGGGACTCCCGCGTGCCCCTCGCCGGGGCTCGGACCGCTCAGCCGATGTGGCGGTGGACGTCGTCGCGCTTGGACGGGCCCGGATCGGCGGCGGACACCCAGGGTCCGGGAATGGACGGGTCGATGATGCCCTGCTCCAGCCAGGTGTACCGGTCCGACAGCACTCGGCCGGCGAGCGCCGAGTCGGCGGAGTCGGTGTTCTTCCACAGCTGGTCGAAAAGCTCCTCGCAGCGCACCCTGGCCTGCGCGCAGAACGCGTCGGCCAGCTCGAACCCGTTCTGGCCCCGGCCGCCCTCGGCGCCCTGCGAGGCGTCCATCTCGGCCCGCACGCAAGCGGCACTCATCGCGTACAGCTCGGCGCCGATGTCGACGATGCGGCCCAGGAAGCCCTGCCTGCGCTCCAGGCCGCCCTGCCAGCGGGCCATGCCGTAGAAGGTGGAGCGGGCCAGTTTCCTGCAGGCGCGCTCCACGTACCGCAGGTGCGGCGCCAGCGGGCCGAAGTCGCCATAGGCCTTGGGCTTCTGGCCCTCGCCGGTCACCAGGGTCGGCAGCCACTTGGCGTAGAACCCGCCGGCCTTGGCCGCCGCACGGGCCTTGTCAGCGGGAGCGATACCGGGCTTGATGACGTCGCCCGCCGCGGCCAGGTGCGCGTCCACTGCCTCGCGCGCGATGAACAGCCGCATGATCTCCGAGGAGCCCTCGAAGATCCGGTTGATCCGCATGTCCCGCTGCATCTGCTCGGCAGGAACCCCGCGTTCGCCCCGGGCCGCCAGTGACGCGGCGGTCTCGTAGCCGCGCCCGCCGCGAATCTGGACGAAGTCGTCCACGATCTTCCAGCCCATCTCCGAGCAGTACAGCTTGGCGATCGCGGCCTCGATCCTGATGTCGCGGCGCTTGTCGTCGGCGAGCTGGGCGGAGAGCTCGACGACGGCTTCGAGAGCGTAGGTCGTGGCCGCGATGAACGCGATCTTCTTCGCCACCGCCTGGTGCTCGCCGACGGGGCGGCCCCACTGCACCCGCTCCCTGGACCATTCCCTGGAGATCTTGAGCGCGAGCTTGCCCGCGGCCGCGCAGCTGGCGGGCAGCGAAAGGCGGCCGGTGTTCAGCGTGGTCAGGGCGATCTTGAGGCCCTGCCCCTCCTTGCCGATCCGGCTGGTCGCCGGCACCCGCACCTCGTGGAGCCTGGTCACCCCGTTCTCCAGGCCGCGCAGGCCCATGAAGGCGTTCCGGTTCTCGACGGTGATGCCTGCCGCGGTGCCCTCCACCACGAAGGCCGTGATCCCGCCGCGATGCCCCTCACTGCGGGGGACCAGCGCCATCACCACCAGGAGGTCGGCGACCACGCCGTTGGTCGTCCAGAGCTTGACGCCGTTGAGCACGTACTCGCTGCCATCGGCGGACGGGGTGGCCGTGGTGCTCAGCCGGGCCGGGTCGGAGCCGACATCGGGCTCGGTCAGCAGGAACGCGCTGATCTCGCCGCGCGCGCACCTCGGCAGGTACTGCTGCTTCTGCTCTTCGCTGCCGAACTGCGCGACGGGCTGCGGCACGCCGATCGACTGGTGCGCGGACAGCAGCGCGGAGACCACCGGCGAGACCGAGCCGATGATCATGAGGGCGCGGTTGTAGTAAAGGTTGGTGAGCCCCAGGCCGCCGTAGGCGGGAGAGATCTTCATCCCGAAGGCGCCCAGCGCCGCCAGGCCCTTGATGACGTCGTCCGGGATCTGAGCGTCTCGCTCGATGACCTCGCCGTCGATCGACTTCTCGCAGAACTCGCGCAGCCGGGCGCAGAACTCCTCGCCGCGCTTGACCGATTCCTCATCCGGGACCGGATGCGGGTGGATCAGGCCCAGCTGGAAGTCGCCGAGGAAGAGCTGCCTGCCGAAGCTGGGCAGCTCCCAGCTGGTCTCCCTGGCCTCCTCGGCCACCTGGCGGGCCTTGGCCTCGCTGACGTGCGGTTGTGCACTGGTAGCTGCGGCAACCTTTGTTGCCTGCCCGGCTTGCTGGGCACTGTCCTGTTCGCTCATGGCCTTGACCCTTTCGAAAGGTACCTACAGGTTACTGCCCGGTAGCGCCCGCCGGTTAACGCTGGTGTCGAGACGGCCCATGCCGACGGGCGATGCGGCACCGGCGCCTGAACATCGTTCAGAGAAATTTAAAACTCTAGTTGGAAGTTGCCTTATAGTAGAAGGACAAGCAAGCTAGACCACCAGACCCTGGTTTCACCGGAGGTGAATCGCAATGTTGCTCACATCGTTCGATCCGTTCACACATGAGTTCGACCGGATCGCGCAGCGGGCGTTCGGTACCGCGGCAGCGGGCAGGCCGACCATGCGGATGGATGTCATCCGTCGTGCGGCGGACGTCTCGCTCCGTTTCGACCTCCCGGGCATTGACCCCGAGAGCATCGACGTCACTGTGGACCGCGGCGTGCTGACCGTCAGCGCGAAGCGGGAGGAGGAGTACGCGGAGGGCGAGAAGCCGTTCATCCGCGAGCGGCTGATGGGCACGTTCACCCGCCGCGTCCACCTGTCGGACACGGTTGACGCCGACAAGATCGAGGCCGGGTACGCCGACGGCGTCCTGACGGTCCGGGTGCCGCTGACCGAGAAGGCCCTGCCGCGCAAGGTCGAGGTCACCACGGCGCCGAAGGCCGAGATCAGCGCCTGAGGAGTCAGAGCGCAGCTCAGCGCCTGAAGCGGCGATAGGCTGTCCGGGCTCGGCGGGTGAGATCACGGCCCGTCCGGGCCCGGCACCATCCCGGGAGCGAGTCGTGTCACTGTTGCCACTCGACGATGAGGACCTGCCGCTGTACACGGTCGGGCAGGTCTCGCAGATGCTGGAGATCCAGCAGGCGTTCCTGCGGCGGCTCGATGAGTTCAGCGTGGTGCGCCCGACCCGGTCATCAGGCGGTCAGCGCCGTTACACCCGGCGCGAGATCACGGTGGTCCGGTATGTCACGCGCCTGGTTGACGAGGGAATGACCTTGAACGCGATCCGCCGGGTGCTGCAGCTCGAGGAGCGGGTCAGGGAGCTCGAGGCGGAGCGGGATGCCTTGCGTGCCGCCCTTGCCGAGCGGGACGCGTTCCTGCGCAGGTTGCGGCCGCAGAGTCGCTAGCAGGTGCCAGGGTGCTGGCTGCCCGGCGCAGCCAGCACCCTGGTTAGCCGTCCGCGGGAGTAGTGACGCCGCGCCTGATGACGCTGGCGCGCGCCGGCATCGGCACTCATGGCGCCGGATGCGGCCGGGGCCGGCGGCGCGGCCTGAGCGGGTGGCCTGGGACGGACCGTCAGGCCGGAGACTGCGCACCCGAGTGCGGGGCTGTTCCGGTAACATGACGTCCTGAGCCGGGCGTGTGCACTTGGTACGCAACGGTTTCGGCAGCGGCCGGACAGGCCTCGCGGGTGTAGTTCAATGGTAGAACGTCAGCTTCCCAAGCTGATAGTGCGAGTTCGATTCTCGTCACCCGCTCCACGTGCAGCTGACGTAGATGTCAACGATGTCCGTCAGTTTTAGACCTCCGTGCCCGCCCAGCTCAGAACCTCTTTCCAAAGTCCGGAAGGGTTGTGGCATGGACGTGCCTCAGGTCGTGTGGCCGAGCGTGAGGTAGGGGGCTCGCGCTGCTGGTCGCCGTGGTTGTGGATGAGTGTGGTCATCAGCGACGACAGCGTGTCAAGGTGGATCGGCCCGCCCCGGGCGGTCGAGAACACGTAGTCGACAGTGCTGCGCCTCTCGGGACCGGCTCTCAACCGTTCCTCGGCCTGGCGCTTGCGGTGATCCCTAACTAAGAGTTTGCACGGTGTCGGGGTCGATGCTGACTGTGCGGGATCGGCCGCTCTTGGTTGTTCCCTCGATGCGTCGACCCGCGACGACAGCCGCCGAGCCCGTGATGTGGATCTCGGCGTGGAGGTGCTACGTCCGTGTCCGAAACAGGCACTGACCTGCAATGCGCTGGTCCAAACGAACCGCTCACTACTTCCTGAGCTGGGTACGCCCTGGCTGGCTGGAGCCTAGCATGTGACTCGATCGACCAAAGCGAAAGACAGCTCTTGACTCTCCCCTGCAGGAACGCTTAATTGTTCACATGAGTGAAACTTCGGTCAAGATAAGGCAGGGAACGAGCAGATGAACAACGACGATATTACGGTAGGATGGAAGGCAAAGCCACACCCATTCGGTTCGGTCAGTGCGGTGCCTGTAAGAAGGCACAAGAGTGACGCCGAGCGAGCTATGACTAACATGCTCAGGCTGGCTGAGACGGCTAGCGAATTTGACGACTGCAAGAATAAGTTTGAAAAAGCAGCCGAGATTTGCCGTGAATACGGCCTTCAACTGTCACCACCGCCTCCCCCGCCGCAAGGTGGAGGTCTATTTGGTCATCGAGCTCGCATGGATGTATGGCGCCTTATCACCACAGTCATCCTTGTTCTTGGCGTGCTCGCCATAGTCGGCTGGTCGCTAAGCCTGCAAAATGCAACCGCTGCTGCCCAATACGTAGCTCCGGTAAGTGGACTAGCTGGAATCTGCCTAGGTTGGCTTTTCACGAACCAGCAATCTTCGCCTTCCCCGAAAGAACAAGACTCGGAGCTATGAGCCACGTCTCGCCGGTCACGTCACCCCGGAACAGCAATGGGGCATCGACGAAGCCCTCATCACCGTCCTAGGACTTCGCTAGCAACTCGACCCGGAACAGCTGCACAACACACCGCACCGCAAAGTTGCCGAACTAATCCTTATCTAAATAGCCAGCCTGCGGTTCCTCGACGGCCCGCACGGGGCCCTGATCCTCGGCCCGGTCGGCGTCGGGAAGACACACATGGCATCCGCGCTCGGGCACATCGCGATCCGGCGGCGCCGCACCGTCCACATGGCCAGCGCCGCCAAGCTGTTCAAACGGCTCAAGGCCGCCCGGCTCGACAACACCCTGGACTACGAGATGCGCCGCCTCGCCGCAGTCGAGCTGCTGATCCTCGACGACCCGTGCCAACACCCTGCCCATCACGCTGGCAAGCGACATGCTTGACGGTTTCTAGGGTCGGGATGCAGTACCGGCAAAGCGGGCTGTCCTCCGGATACCTGCCAGTCAATGCTGTCGCTGGGACGGGGTCAACGTGCGGTGCGCGGAGCCAGGACAGACGCTCACCTCAGTCATCACCGATGTATCCGGTATTGGGATCGATTATGGCGAGGAAGACGCGAATGCTCTCCCGGTGCTTCTCCACAGGCCGATTCGGTGACCCGCTCGACGCGAACCCGTAGCCCTCGTTGCGCCCGCTCGGCCAGTCGTAGGCGGTGCCGTCGTCTGCTGCCCGCCGGATGGCGAACCGTTCGCCATCGACGTCGAGGGTGAACAGCGCCGATCCGGCCCTTGCCTCTGTTTCACGGTACGCAGCCGGAACGGCAGGGGAACTGTCGCCATCTCCGCTGGGGCCTGTGTCCACGAAAGCCAGCATCCACGACCGTGCGCGTGCATGTCCATCACAGGCGCCCGGCGATGGGCGCCTGTGTGACGGACAGGTGGCGCGGCGGGTCAGGTTGGCGCCGGGCCTGCGGCCAGGACGATGGTTACGATTCGAGTGTGACGGAAAAGCAAACGGGGCTTGGCTTGTTCAGGTAGAAATGCGATCCGTTGACGGCGCCAGCAGGCGGCCCGAGATAACCCTTCCAGTGAGCATCATAGAACCACGCTTCGCCAGAAGGGCATCCGCTGGTTCCCCACGTCATATTGGTTCCCCATCCCTGGCCGCCGGAGGCGCTTCCGCAAGGATCTAGGCTCACGTCAGCGTCATTTGAATTGTTATACGCGTCTCCGATACACTCTCCGGACCATGAGCTGCTGCCGATGAATGCGATTTGACTGTATCCACCGCTGACCATTCGGCGGCCTGCCCGTGACTTGGGCGGACCAAGGATGATCTCGCCGGTTGACCGTTCGGTGAAAGCAGCGCGGACCCGGACAGCCCCGGCCGCCAGGTCGAGGTCACAACGGCGCAGCGCGGTTACCTCGCCCCATCGCAGGCTGGCAAAGGCGGCCAAGAGCACGAGCACGCGATAGCGACGGTCCTGTGAGTAGTCCGCGCGGTCATCGCGCATCATTCCCTATAGCGCTGCGTCGGCCGAGGCCCGGGTCACGTACGTCTCCGGGACGGTGCACATCTCCCCGTGCCGCCGGACTCGCAATCGGCGCCTACAAGGAAGATGGGGAGAGAGCAGGAACGTTGGCGGGTCCGACCGTGACCACCTGGACTAATGCAGGTCACAGCCTGTGCAGTGGCAGCCTTCCAAGCTGGGACTATGCCGGAGAGGCACGCCCTCACCGGCACCTGTCAGCAGGACGGACCACAGTCCAGCCTCTTGAGCGGCAGGCGACGGGTCGTCGGCCGTGACGTGCCGCCCCTGCCTGGACCTTGGCTTCTGCGAGGATGGCAGTCAGGACGCAGCCGCGTTAGGCTTTCGCTGCTTTTGCGCTTACGGGGAGGCGCCAATGACGTCAGGGTCGGGAGATGAGATGGCGGCGGGCGCGGCAGGCCCGGGACGTCTGCGGGCGTCTCACGCCGACCGCGAGCTGGCGATCGGCATGATCAAGGCCGCGTTCGTGCAGGGCCGTCTGACCAAGGACGAGCTGGACATGCGGGTGGTCCAGACGCTGGCCTCGCGGACCTATGCGGACCTGGCCGCAGTCACCGCCGACCTCCCGGCAGAGCTGGCCAGGCCTGAGCCAGTGGGCAAGCCCGCCCGGGCGAAGGGCCGCGCCGCGCTGCCGGCGAGTGTGGCAGTCATCTTGTGCTCAGCTGGGATCTTTGAGTCAGCCGGGGCGGTGCACGCTGTCCTGATCGGTAATGAGCGGTTGTTCATCGCGTTCATGATGTCCGCGGCCATCAGCTTTGTGGCCTTGATCGTGGCCGGGGTCATGATGGCTGACTCGTGGCACCAGAAGCGCTCCCGCGGGCAACTGCCGCCGCCGTCAGCGCGGCGCGGCTCTGCGCTCGATGGTGAGCGAGACGGCGGGACCGGCGATGGTCTAATTCTCTGCGAGGTCAATAACGATGCTTGTGCCCGTCACGTGCCTGGTCACCGTGCTATCCAGCGCACCTGGCGGTCACTGACGGCACGCCGGAACCAGCGTCGGCATGCGAGCCTGCAGGTCACCGCGTGACCGGGCACCTCCCGAGGCTGATGCTGACCGGCAAAGGACTCACAGCGCCAGCGCGGTAAGGATCAGAAAGATACACGGAACGATCTTCAGCCTGACCAAGGATGATGATCACACGTGGCAATGTGTCAATAATCGCCGTCCCTGGCGGATGATGCCGCTGATCTGACGGGCTCATTCGTCAGATCCGTCCGGGCGCTCTTTCCCGTATCGATACGGCCGTACCAGTTATTGCCTTTCTGGCACCGTCGTAGTCTGCTATCTTCCTCCGGCTCCCAATCAATGATTCATGCAATGCAATCATCAGAAACAGGCCTGTCAGTGCTCCAGGTGGAAGGTCAGTATTCCCTCGGTTGGCGAGAGAGTCTGGACGTGTAGCTCACCCTTCGCACCCTCGTACTTGCCGGTGCCGCCGGTGATGGACCCGACATACGGCGCCGTTGAGTTAAGGATAACCAGTGCCTGGCCGGTGATCTGCCCGCCGGGGAACGAGTAGGTAGCGATGCACTGCGCCTCCTGGCGCACCACGGACACCTCCGTGCACACCGCACCCGCGTGCCCAAGCTGGTTTGCGCCCTGCAGCAGCTTTTCGGAGAACACGATCTCGTTACCAAGGGAGAACCCCGTGCCGCCAAGATCAAGGACCTTCAGCTCCGTGACGACGGCGGTCACGCGGATGATCTGATGCTGAGCGGCGTGACCAGTTGAACCTAAGGCGGGAAGAGCTATACCGACTGCCAGTGCCAGCACTGCGATGACTGCACCGAGCGCGCCTAGCCGCTTACCCATGGAGCCTCCCCTGATTCGCCAGCCATTACTGCGATGGCTATTTTGTCTAGTCCTGCCCAGTCCTACAGGACCGGGGATACGATCTGCAAGAGCTTGCTGCCGTCACCGACGTCGAGGGCGAGCACCTCGCGGCCGGCCAGCGCCGGGGTGATGTTAAACAGCGAGCGCCACCCGGCCCCGTTGCAGGTTTTCACCGCTCGCATGGCCGTAGGTCTCTGGTGAACGCCAAGCTGTAACAGCCCGTACCGGGCGGATAGGGGAAGATGGCATGGTGGCAGCGACGCGGACCTCTAGCGCGTGGGAGCGGTACGCCTGGGCAGCGGGCATCCTTTACGTCATCGCGCTGCTTGCGGAGACCGTGGTCGGGCTGCTCGGCGGCGGCGCGAGCCAGAACGCCTCGGCGGCGAAGATCACGAACGCGCTTTACGACCACCGCGGGCAGCTGCTGGTGATCACATACCTATCCGTCGTCTACGCCGCCATGTTTCTGATCTACCTGACCAAGCTGCACGACCTGCTGCTCCGGGACACCGATCGGCCGCGGTTCCTTGGCTCCCTGGTGCTAACTGGCGGAGCGCTCTTCATTGCCCTGCATGCCGTCAGCGACATCGGTATCTTCGGCTTGCTCGGCGCGAAGCTCGCGTCGTTCGGGTTCCACCACGATCCGGGCGTGTCCTATGCGCTGTACCTGGTGACCTATGGCCTGGACAGCGTCGGGGACGTGTTCGGCAGCCTCTTTGCCTTCGCGGCAGGCGTGCTCGTGATCGGCAGCGGCGTCCTGCCGCGCTGGCTCGGGTGGGTTTCGATCCTCGCCGGGATCCTGTTCTTCCTCCAGGGCTTCGGCCTCGGCGGGGTCATCGCCTCGTTCGGGCTCGTTCTCGACCTCATCGCGTTCGTGCTGTTCCTGATCTTCGTCCTGGTGAGCAGCGTCATCTTGCTGAGGCGCCAAAACGCGGTCCCCGACACCGCGGGTGCAATCGAGTAGAGAACCACATCGCAGCTGCGAGAAGACCGGGACGGGGCAGGAACCCGCAGGCCACGCGGTGGGTGTGCTAACGGATTCGGCAACGAGACCCTGCAGGACGCAAAGGCTCGTTTCGCTCGACCCTTCGGGCAGACCCTTGCCATCCCGGAGAACCGAGAGTAGCCCAGGGGTGCCCGACCAAGGAGATGACGCTCAGATGTGGCTAGGCCCTGATTGGGCGGAACACGAGTGCGAGCACGCGCAGCGCGACCTGACTCCGGTCACGGCATGCTAGGTTTCCGGGTTGTAGTGCTGTGACCTGCGTAGACGCATCGTTGTTAGTGCGGTTTCACGCACTAAGCGGTTGGCCGTAGGGTCTCGGGGTGGCATTCATCCGGAAGGTCCGTACGGCCTCGGGTGCTACGGCGGTGCAGGTCGCTGAGTACGCCTCGGGCCGGCGGCAGCGGATCGTCAAGCACGTCGGCTCGGCCCGCACTCCGGCCGAGCTCGGGGTGTTGCTGGAGCGTGCCCGTAGTCTGCTGGCCGATCCGCATCAGGAGATGCTCGCCCTTGAGGTAGAGGCATCGCCGCCGGTGGCGGAGCTGACCCCGCCGCCACCGCAGCCGGCTCTGGTCGCCGGGCCCGGGCTCGGGCGGCGGGCTGAGCGCGATGGTCCAGGCCGGGTCGTCACGACCGGGTCGCGGCTGCTGTTCGACGCATTGGCCGGGGTCTACGCCGGCCTTGGGTTCAGCGTGGTCGAAGACGAGACCTTCCGCGACCTGGTGATCGCCCGGATCGTGGAGCCCGCCTCGATACTGGACACCGGGCGTGTCCTGACCGACCTGGGACGCAGGTGCCGGCCAGTGAGAAGACGATGCGCCGCACCCTGACACGGGCCACGTCGGGCAAGTACCGCGACCAGATCGCCACCGTCTGCTTCGAGCACGCCATGCACAGCCGGGGACGTGTCGTTGTGCCTGTACGACGTGACGACCCTGTACTTCGAGGCCGAGCACGAGGACGCGCTGCGCAAGGTCGGGCTACTCCAAGGAGCGCCGTGCCGGCCCTCAGATCGTGGTCGGCCTGCTCGTCGACCGGCACGGATTCCCCTTGGAGATCGGCTGCTTTGAGGGCGACAAGGCCGAGACGTTGACCATCGTCCCGATCGTCGAGCAGTTCGCGACTCGTCACGGCATCGCGGACATGGTCGTGGTCGCAGACGCGGGCATGTTGTCGGCGGCTAATCTGCACCGACGCTGCGAGGAGGCGAACCTGAGGTTCATCGTCGGCTCCCGCACCACGAAAGCACCCATCGACCTGGCGTCCCACTTCCGCTGGCACGGGGACGCGTTCAACGACGGGCAGATCATCGACACCATCACCCCGAAGAACTCCCGGCACGATCGAGAACGACGTGACGAAGAAGGCCGAGCCAGCCTGGGATCCCGAGCAGCCATCCCGGGTCGTGGCGGGCAGTGTGGGCCTACTCAGCGCAAGCGCGCCGCACGTGACAACAAGGCACTCACCAGCCAGGAGAACCGCGCCAGGGAGATCATCGCCGGGGAGAAGAAGGCCGAAGACCACGCGGTTCGTGAAGAACGCCAACGGCAAGCCGGACCCTGGACGCAGACCGGCGCTGGATCGCGCCCGGAAACTGGCCGGACTGAAGGGGTACGTCACCAACATCGACGCCGCCACCATGCCGGCCGCCGAGATCATCACCTCCTATCACGACCTGTGGCACGTCGAGCAGTCCTTCCGGATGTCAAAGACCGACCTACGCGCCCGGCCGATGTTCGCACCACACCCGCGACGCGATCGAGGCCCACCTGACCATCGTGTTCACCGCCCTCGCCGTCAGCCCGCGAGGCCCAGAACCGAACCGGCATCGCGATCCGCAATCGTCGTACGGCAACTGCGACCCCTGCGCAGCGCGACCATCGCGATCAACGGCACGCAACAGACTTTCCCGCCCGCCCTCAGCGACGGCCACCGCGAGATCCTCCAGGCTCTCAAAGGCCCCGGTGTCACGCACTAAGCCGTTTGACCGAACTCAGGTCAGATGTGGCTAGGCCCTGATTGGGCGGAACAGAGTCGAGCACGCGCAGCGCGAGGATAGCTGAGATCACCAGCAGGCAGTAGCCGAGGAACTGGAAGAGGGTTACCCGGCTGGTGATGATTGGCCCGCCGTGCAGGCCGAGCATAAGTACCGCCATGATGCCGCTGGTCGCGGCGAGAAACGTGGTCAGCACCAGGTAGAGCAGGCCCGTGACTATTCGGCGGTCGCCTTCATCGGCGAGGAGCCGGACATTGACGCTGAGCCGTCCGGCTTCGAGCGCTCCGCCGATCCGGTCGACGCGCCTCGGGAGGCGGCGCAGCAGGGGCAGCAGCGTGACCAGCTCGTCGGCCGCGGTCGTGCGCAGCGTGTCCGGCCTGAACTGCCCGGCAAGTTGCTGGCCCGCGAACCGGCGGGCTTCCGCCACGATGTCGAAGCCCGGGGCGAGCTGGGTAAGCGTGCCCTCCATCGTGGCCAGCGCGCGGAATACCGCGGCTATCTCCGGTGGTACCGCCAGCCCGTGGTCGGAGACGATGCGGAACAGGTCGGTGAACATCGTCACGTCGGGGGTGATCCCGGCTGCGACGTGCCGGGCCAGGAACCGGCCCAGCATCCGTTCCAGGCGTAGCTCGTCCAGCTCCTCGGGTCGCTCGACCACCTCCAGGAGCGCGTCGGCCAGCCCGGCCGGGTCGCCCCGGTCCAGAGCCAGCAGCAGCCGCTGCAGCGCGGAACGCAGCCCTTGGTCGATGCGCCCGACGGACCCGAAGTCCAGCAGCCCGAGCCTGCCGTCGGCCAGCAGCAGGACGTTGCCCGGGTGCGGGTCGGCGTGGAAAGTCCCCTCCAGCATGACCTCGCGGAGCAGGCAGTCGAGCAGGCTGCGGGCCAGCGCGGCGCGCACGTCAGTGGGCATGCCGGCGTCGATCGCGGCCAGCGGACGCCCGTCGAAGCGTTCCATCACCAGCACCAGCCCGGTGCACAGTGGCTGGTAGGGCACCGGAATGGCGATGCCGTCGCTGCCGCCGCTGCCCGGCGCGGCGGCCACCGAGGTCATGTTGCGCGCCTCTACCCGCAGGTCGAGCTCCTCGCGCAGGGCGCCGGCGAATCCGGCGGCCAGCCCGGCCGTGCCCACCGCCCGGCCCCAGCTCGTGCTGCGCTCCAGCCGGGCCGCCAGCCGACCGGCGATGTCCAGATCCCTGTCCACGATCTGGCCGACATCCGGCCGCCGCACCTTGACCACGACCCGAGCCCCGACGGGAGCGTCGCCGCGTGCACCTGGGCGATGGACGCTGCGGCAAGCGGCTCACGATCGAAGCTGGCGAACAGCTCGTCCACCTCAGCGCCCAGCTCGGACCGCAGCACCTGCTCGATCCCGGGCCAGGGGACTTCGGCCGCGTCGTCTTGCAGGCGGCTCAGCTCGCTGATGAACTCCGCCGGGAGAAGATCACGTCGAGTGGACAGCACCTGCCCGAGCTTGACGAAGGTGACCCCGCCGTCCTCCATGGCCAGGCGCACCGAGCGGGCCAGCCTGGCCCGGCCCTCGGGCGCGGCCAGCTCGGACCGGCGTCCGCCCCGCACGTACGGCATCAGGCCGCGCCGCACCAAAATCCTGCTGATCTGCCAGTAGCGCCGCGCCCGGCCCATCCGCCTGTGCATGCCGCGCAGCACATAGAGCGGCCCCGGCACCGATCCGCTCGGCACCAGCGCCTCGGCCACGACCAGGAACACCATGCCGACCACCAGCGCGATCGTCACGCCCAGGATCACGAACCACAGCTCGGGCAGGACGCTCGTACGCTTTGTGACCACCGAGCCGCTGATGGCCGTGATTATTGGCGAGGCGATCAGGAACGCCAGGACGCCTGCGATCAGCGTGCGCAGGAACGAGAATCGCAGTCCCAGCAGCCGCCGGGCACCGACCGCGAACACCAGCACGGTCAGCGCGGTGAACACGAAGATCAGTGGTAGCACCAGAACCGTCATCGTGATCGCGGGTCCCCTCCAGCCATCCGGAGCGCCTCCTCATCCTCTTTGCCCGATACCGCAGCCTAGAGTCACAGCCTGAGGAAACTGGACTTACCCGGCAGGCGACAGCATCCGGCGGACCCGGATTCTGCTGGCTGGACGGCCAGGCTGCCTGAGCCGGGCTCCACGGTGACCTCGCAACCCGAGCCAAGACCTTCGCTGCTGCTCGCAGAAGTGCGCCGACTCCGCAACGCGTTCCCGCCCAGAGGATCGCAATGGCACGGTAGGCGCACCATAGAACCGGGCGATACATGCCGAAGGGACGGTGGACCTCGACCTCGTGCACCGGCTTGGGCGCCATCGGCCGAAGGACGGCGTGCGCGTCGCTGACCGGCAAGTCCCGATGGTCGCTGACGGAGAGCGGGCCAGATGAGGGCAGCTGCCGCCATGTGCCACCTCGGCTTCGCTGCGCGCTCGGCGCCACCGAGGTCCAGAGCAGCCGGGAGCAATCTGAAATCTCGTCTACACGCAGATAAACGAGCACACCTTCTTAGTCCGGACGCCACGCCCCATCCGTCGCAGGGACGAGATAGCCGGGAGACGATTGCGTGACCAGAGGCGGAGCGGCGCTGCCAGCTCTCGACGTGGACTTCTCACGGCGTGCCGGCACTGCTTACATGGCCACCGCCCGGTACTGGCCGGGCCGTGCCGCGGATGCGCTCGAGGCCGTCGAGGATCAGGTCGAGCCCGAACTCGTACTCGTTGCCGTAGTCGTAGCCGGGCTGCAGGACGTGCTCGAGTGTCAGCTCGGTGAGGTGGGGGTACTCGTCGTGAGTGAACCGCGTCATGATCGTTCGCGCCAGGTCGGCTGTTTGCTTCCCGGTGTCAAACGGCAGGCTCGCTTCCTGCAGCGCGAAGCCGTAGATGTAGCTGTCCAGGACGGAGAACGCGTGTGCCGCCAGCGGGACCGGGAAGCCGGCCTCGCGAAGGCACCCGAGGACAGCGTCGTGGTGCCGCAGTGTTGCGGGGCCGGGTGTGCTGCGCGACTCCATCAGGTCGATCGCCCAGCGGTGGCGCGACAATGCCTGGCGGGCGGAGACCGCCCTGCCGCGCATGGCCGTCTTCCAGCCGGCTCCGCGCGGGGGGAGGCCGATCTCGCTGAAGACGAGGTCGATCATGCCGTCCAGGAGATCGCCCTTGCTGGCCACATGCTTGTACAGCGACATCGCCTCGACCCCGAGGGCCTCGCCGAGCTTGCGCATGGTGAGCGACCCGATGCCGTGCTCGTCGGCGAAGGTTACGGCGGTGCGCAGCACTCGTTCCCGGCTCAGCGGGGTCCCGGGCTGTTTCGCGGGTCCGGCCGGTCGCGCCATCTCTGCACGTTCTCCTGTCACCGGCTTGACAAAGCTTACGTTGTAAGCCTACCGTAAGCTTACGACGTAAGCCACACGACACCGTCGAGACCAGGGCGACAGCGAGGTTCGAGCCTGTCGACTTCGTCACGGAACGCCGGATGCTGCAGGGCAGCGGAGCCCGCGCCGAGACCCGCCGTTCCGTTCCCGAAGCGGCCCGAACGATGGAGCCATCGTGTCCATGCCCCTGTCCGCCCCGTATCCCGTCCAGCTGGACCTCCACGCCGACCATCACATCACCCGGTGGCGCCCGCTGGTGCAGTGGCTGCTGGCCATCCCGCACCTGATGATCGCCTATGCACTGCGTTGCCTGCGGCAGGTCCTGACCTGATCAGCTTCTTTACCGTGCTGATCACCGAGCAGATCCCGCGACCGCTCTTCGACGCGATCGCCATGACCTACCGCTACGAGTGGCGGGCCATGAGCTACGCCTTCTTCATGCACGAGGACTACCCCCCGTTCGACTTCGAGCTGTCCTCCGACGACGACGGGATGGAACCGCACACGTCCCTGAGGCTCACCTATCCCGAGCACCTCGAGCGGTGGCAGCCGCTGTACAAGTGGTTCCTGGCCATTCCCCAGTACTTCGTGGTGGCCGGCCTGACCATCGCGGCGGCGCTGGGCATCATCGCCGGCTTCTTCGCCGGGCTCTTCACCGGGCGGTACCCCGAGGGCATCCGGGGCTTCCTGGTCAGCGCCTACCGCTACGCGCTCCGAGTGGAGGCGTACGTAGGTTTCCTCACCGACCGCTACCCGCCCTTCAGCCTCGCCGCCTAAGGCGAGTTATGTGGGTTGATCACGGCGCGTCGCGTTGATCATGAGAGGGCCTCTGCGGCAGACATGCGGTTGTCGAAGACCGTTGCAAACCGCAGAGGCCGCCCCCCATGTTGCCCACCGAAGACTTGTTCGTCTACGTCTACGCGCTGATCGACGACCTGATCAGTGCCCGGATCATCGCGATTCCGCCCCGCCCGGGCCCCGCGCCTGCCTGCAGCGACGCCGAACTGCTGAGCATCGCGCAGATCCGCCACCTGCTGGGACGCCGCAGCGAGGCCGGGTTCCTGGCCGAGGTCGCGCGCGACTGGGCGCACCTGTTCCCCCGCCTGCCGCACCAAAGCGAGGCCAACCGCCGCATCCGCTGGCTGCGGGGCGCGTTCGAGCAGCTGCGCTGCCACCTCGCCGCGCAGGTCCCGGCCGATGACTGCCAGCAGATCGACACCAGCGCGCTGCCGGTCAAGCACACCTCCAGAGTCCGCGGCCCCGACTCCTGGACCGGCCCGGACGGGCTGCACGCCCGGTTCGGCCGCGACGCCGCGCACGCCGAATGGTTCTACGGCTTCCGGCTGGCCATCCGGACCGACCTGGGCAGCCGCATCATCCGCGCCTGGAGCATCGTGCCCGCCGCCATCAACGAGCGCGACGTCGCCGGTGACCTGCTGGAAACCGGGCCGCCGCCACGAGACCTCCTGCTGGACAAAGGGTTCAGCGGCAAGGCCTTCACCGCCGCCCAGGCAGAACGCGGCACCGCCGTGCTCCTGCCGCCGGCCAAGGGAAACCGCCACCACATGCCACCGATCCTGCGGAAGATCATCACCGAATGGCGCAACCGGATCGAGACCACCTTCAAAGAAATCACCGACCAGATGGAACTCGCCCGCCACGGCGCGCACACCTTCTGGGGCCTGCTCACCCGCACCGCCGCGATCATCGCCGCCCACACCATCATGCGAGTGTGCCTGGCCGCCCAATAGATCAACCCACATAAGACGCCTAAGGCCGCGGCCGTGTCGAGCCGCACGAGTCAAGCCAGGCCAGCACGGTGGAGCCGCCGGACCACCAGCCTGTCCGGTGCCCGCCGTGAACGCAGGGGAAGCCATGAAGCGCGCCAGGGTGACGGCTCAGCTGACCCACTCGAGCTGGATGACCAGGCACGGCCACCGCGCACGTGAGCGGCTTGGTCCCACACCGAAGGACCGGATCTCAGGCCAGCCGACCAGCCTGCGGCGCAAGTTGTACCGGTAGACCAGGCCAGCTTGCGTGACGGTGAGCCTGTTAGTCGTGAGCACCGCCCCGAGCCACGCGGAGAGAAGCAGCACTGATGTCGCTACGACCAGGCTGCCCACTGCGTCGTGCTGGCTTGGGCCGACCGTCACCATGCTCAGGCCGACAACGAAGAAGATCCCGCAGCCCACCCACCCAAGAGCGGCGGAGACAAAAGGAGCTCGGTAGGCCCTCAGCTCACCGGCACTGCTCACTTCAATGGTCCTCCCGGACCCAGCCAGCGGGGTTGGTGCCGCCGACTCGCGAAGTGGAGCCCGGAGTCCCGCTCTAGCAAGTTGATGGTCTAGGTCAACAGGCTCGCCGTCAAGATCCCGGCCGATCTTGGTTCCGTGCATGATCGCCGGGCCATTAACGGGCCATTAGCGGCCATTGGGTTGCCCAGCAGGGGGCTACGTGGCTGGAGCGGGCTCTACGCCGGCCCTGATCACGTCTGGCCCGGCACGCCTGCCGATAAGTGTCTATCCGCTTGACAGTTGCAGTGTCTAGTCGCTAGATATACCCTAGTGAAGGCGCGCGAGGTGAACCGGAAGATCGAGCGGCTGGGCGGTGTCATAGTCCGCCAGGTCGGATCGCATCGACGTTATGTGGTGGCCTTCACTGATGAGGCTGGGGTACAGGTCAAAGTGGCGACCACTGTTCCGCAGCATGCGGGCGACATCCCTACCGGGACCCTGCGAGCCATCGAGCGAGATCTAGAGGCAGCGCTAGGAAAGGGATGGCTGCGATGAGCCGTGATACGTATCGCGTGGTCGTCACTCGTGACGACGGCTACTGGCTCGCTGACGTGCCTTCCCTGGAAGGTGCCCATACCTACGCGCGCAGCTTGCCAACGCTGGACCAAGCGGTGCGAGAGGTTGTGGTCCTGGCTGCCGACCTGCCCGACGAGGCCATGCCCAGACTCGTGCTGGACTACGAGTACCACACCGGCGATGCCAGCCTTGACGCCACCGCGCGGGAAGTTCGCCAGCTACGCCGCGAGGCCGACGAACTTGCTGCTGCTGCGGCCACTCGCACCGGCCGGGCCGCCGCCGACCTGGTTGCCAGGGGGCTGTCGGTCCGCGATGTCGCCGCCCTGCTCGGCATCAGTCCACAGCGCGTCTCCCAACTCACGGCCCGGGCTAGCTAAGCCGACTGCTCTGAGCCATACCAACGCCGCGCAATTAGCGTGCAATTAACCATCGCCAGCTTGGCGCAGCTGGCAGTCGGAATGAGCATCGATCGCTTGCGCTCGCGTTTGAGGTAACTCAGATCCGCAAGAGACAAGGCTCCAGTCAGCTGATACCAACCCACCCCAGCGAGCGAGATCAGTCAGGAAGAGGCGCAGCGGCGGCCGGTTAAGCCGGGCCGGGGTGATCGGCGCTGGCGGTGTCGTGGCTCCAGCACGCTGTACCCGGCGCTGCGCCACCTGGAACAAAGAGCGCTCGTCAAGGCTCAGGCCCCATCCGGCCAGGGTGGCCAGTCAGCCCGGCATCGCCGCGTCTACGAACCCACCCAGACCGGCCAGGCAGCCCACCTGAACTGGCTGCGCACACCGGTAGAACCCGCCACGGTCTCACGTGACCTCGGCCTGCATCTCATGCGCTTCGTGATGATGGAGCACCTGCTCCCGCACGAAGAGGTGCTCACGTTCTTGCGGAGCCTCGCGGACACGCTCGCGGCGCTCACCGCGCAGCTGGAGCGGTATGCAGCAGCCGCAGATTTCCCCGACCGCCACCCGCGTCTGGCCCTCGACCACGGGATGGCCATCCACCGCGCCAGCCTCCACTGGGCGCAGCACACCATCGCGGCGCTGTCTGCTGCTCCGCGGTGTCCTCCGGCGATTGACGTGCGACATCCCTCCGCCATGTGATCTGCGACAGTGGCACGTTTCGACCACCCCGGTGCGACGTTGCACTGGTCGGCGCGGTATCTGACCGGGCACCTTGCCCGGGGAGCTGACCTCTCGACGCCGACTCAGTCGCGAACGAGTTTCAGTGCCAGCCTGGGCGCAACAAAGGATGCGAGAAAGATTGGCAAGAACCTTTTTCCGGTGCATCGGAAGGCGACGATCTCTTCCTCGGCGGCATCGAAGGTTTGAGTGCTGCTCGAGTTTCGTCCATTGCGAACTTGCAGGGTGTGACGTCCAGGCTCGACTGGTATCTCGATCGTGTGGTTCATTTCGACCGACCCGGCCCGCTCACCGTCGACCACGACCTCGTACGGACCACGACGGACCTCCGCTCCGATGGCCTTGTGCGTCAACTTCAGCGTCGCCTGCATTTGCTGATCTCCTCTTGGTTCTGAACGGCGCTTCTCTGGCTGCCCGGCGACGAACGCAACGTGCCGTCGGCCCGGGGCAGCGGGCCGGCGTGGTGCCGGTCGTCGCAACCGCTGGCGGCACATCCTGGGGGTCGGGAACGCCCGTGTTGCGCCGACCGGGAGAGGGGATCCGAGGCCGTGTCGCCCGTAGCGATCGTATGGCCGTGCCCGCTTGCGGTCGATGCGTACCCGGCGGCCGGCCGTGATCTGGGGTTCCGCGCCCGGGCTACCGCCCGCGGCTGGGTCCGCCGGTTCCGGGCCCGCACCGCGGAGCGGGGGGTGGCGTCTCGACCGGGCGACGACGACTGCCTGATCACCGGCCGAAACCCAGGGTGGCGTCGGGTGCGTCGTGTCGTAGCCTCGCCGAGTGACCAACTCTGCGATCGTCGATGATCTCGCACGTGCATCCGCAGTTATGGGCGGTCTGATCGACCGCATAGCTGCCGACCAGTGGATGGCGCCGACCCCGTGCACGGAGTGGAATGTGCGAGATCTGGTCAATCATCTCGTCGGAGCGAACCTCGTGTTCGTGGCGCTGTTCGAGGGAAGCCCGATGCCCGAACGTGGGGCCGACCGCCTCAGCGCCGATCCGGCTGGGGCCTACCGTCGCTCCGCCGCGGCGTTGCAGGCCGCCGCCGCCCTGCCAGGGGTTCTGGAGCGAAGCCAGGCGACGCCGGTGGGCCACGCCACCGGCGCCGAGCGGCTGCGGTGGCGCATCGCGGATCTGCTCGTGCACGGGTGGGACCTTGTCCAGGCCACCGGCGTGGTGGCCGAAATGCCCCGCGATCTCGTCGAGCAGGCGCTCAGGTTCGTTCGAGCCCAGCTGCCCAGCCAACCGCGCGGCGGACGATTCGCCGATCCGCAGCCGATCCGGGACAGCGCACCTGCCATCGAGCGGCTGGTGGCATTCACCGGTCGGCCAGTTCCGTGGACGCCATGAACGCGTACCTCAGATTGCTCCCACGAGAGCTGCGAGCCGATCCCAAGAGCAGCGCGTCCACGTGTCCGCGGCATGATCCCCTTGACCCGGTCACCACTCACGAGGAGCTGGCGGCAAATGAGGAAAACGGGCCGGACCAGTCAGCGGGCGCCGGCTCGCGCTGCGGTGACCGCCACGGTGGTGTAGTGCATCGTGAAGCTGCCTCCCAGCGCGTCGATGGCTGCGCTGATGCCCGCCAGTATCTGCTGCAGTTTCGCTGGCGGCAGCTGGCAGGCACCACCAAAGGTAGGCACCTGTTCCAGCCACTCGTCACGGGTGTAGGGCCGGTCCCAGTCGAATCGCCACTGCTCCGGATCGCCGAACGTGCCCGCCTCTCGTATCCCGTCAGCCGCCGTGGTGAACCCCACCGAGTACACGTCGAGGATGGAACTCGCCCAGAAATTGGGGGCGTCAGGTATGGCCTGGCGGTAGACCGCGTCAAAGGCTTCCCCCACATCGGGCGGAGGCTGGAATACGTTCCAGAACGCGGCGAGCCGCCCGCCGTGGCGCAGTGCCTGCCCCGCCTTGGCCGCTCCCGCTACCGGGTCCACCCAGTGCCAGGCCTGTCCGGCGGTGACCGCGTCGAATTCGCGGCCGGCCGGGTCCCAGGCTTCGAACTTCGCTACCTCGACCTCGATTCCGCTCCGCCGGGTCAGTTCGGCCATGCGCGCGTCGGGATCGACCCCGAGCACCCGGCACCCGGCTGCCTGGAACTGCCGGGCTGTGATGCCGGTGCCGCAGCCGACGTCGAGAACATCGCGGCCGGGGCTGGCGGCGAGGATACGCTCCACCAGGGCGCCGGGATAGCCAGGGCGGGCCCGGTCGTAGCGTTCGGCGTCTGAGCCGAACGATTCCGCTACCTGCCGGTGCTGATGCGGCTCGTGCACCGATTCTCCTCGTTACCAAAGTGATGGCGAAGCGTCTGGTCGCTAGGAGATCCGTCAAGGGCCGCGTCGTCAATGACTGATCTGGGTTCAGTCGGCAGGCACCGATCCAAGTGCAACGGTCGGCGCCTGGCTGGACGAGGATCTGGCTGTTACTGGCTGGAGACGAACGCTCCGGCGGCCCTGGAACCGCCAGCCGGTGACTTGCGCGGATGAGCGGCGGCGATGGCGCCACCGAAGGCACCGCCTGCCGCTCCGGCCAGCGGGCCGACGATCATCATGAACCCGATACCCACGAAGATGACCGTGATGAGCAGGCCGCCGACAGCTCCAGCAGTCACACCCGCGAGCAATCCCTGGCGGGCTCGCCGCGCTCGCAGTTCTTGCGGGTCCGCTATACCCGACGGCAGCCACCCAGCCGCAACGCCAGCCGTGGCGGCGGCGACCAGAAACGCGACGAGCGACAGAATGAGATAAGGAATCAGCCCGATACCGAGTGTGGCCGTCAGCGCTCCGCAAATGATCAGGCCCGTGGCCAGGCCAGTTATTGTGCCTAGGGCGAGAGTGGCGCTTGACACCGGTGACCGGTGCGACGTCGCGGCGAGGATTCCGGCCACGTACAGGATCGTGAGCACCTGCAGCGGCAGGACCGCCAATGCGACGGTAGCCGCCACTCCCGCGGTTCCCCACACCGCAGCGGCATCGACCTGTGGCTTCACAGCCCTGAGCACCGGAGGCACCGCCGCCGCGGCTCCCAGCAGTGCCAGCCCGGCGGTCTCTTGTGGCCAGCTGAAGGCGCCAGAGCCAAGGACGCCGCCGCTGCCAGCGGTCCTGTCCAGGTGCACGAGCTGCACGCCGAGGCCACAGACGGCCACGCACCCTGCCACCCGCACGAGCCGCGACGTGATGCCACTGCCGACCGGCCCGAACAAGCCGTTCCGGCGGCTCACCCAGGGCAGCACCAGAAGTGCGGACGCCCCGACGAGGACCCGGACCCGGTCGGTCACGTTCTCCGGATCGACTCTCGGCACGGTCCGCCAGCTCAGCCATATCGCCCACGCCGCGGCGGCCGCCGCCACGCCCAGCCCTAGCCAGTAAACGATCTTGCGTGCCATGTTGGCTTCCTTAGCAACTAGCCACAATCCGCTCGCCAGCCAGTGCAGCTGACGCCATCCGACCGGAAGCTGCCCGGCCTCGGCCCGTATCGCCTCGGCCCACTGCCGTCGCGCAGGCGGAAGCAGCCGGGCCGTCTTGCTCAGCAGCCCGGCCATTAGTCGGGTCATTCGCTCCATCACGAGCACTCAGTAGCCAGCCGCCGGGGCGCTGCAGCCCCCCGCAGCCTGGTGGCGCCGGCCGAAGGCGGCGCGGCGGCCAGCGCTGCTGCCGCGGCCGCACGTCCGTGGCTCGTGAGCCGGTACAGGTGACGTCTCGGCCGCCCCGCGGGCTGATCGGCTTCCCAGCAAGCCTCGACCATCTCCCGGTCGGCGAGCCGGATCAGGATCGGGTACAAGGTCCCGGACTTCAGCCCGGTCTCGCGAGCCAGGTCATAGCCGTGCCGCCATTCCGACGGCTGGGCGGCAAGAGCGGCCAGAACCGCTCGGGTCTGAGCGGACAACGCCGCGCGAGGTGGCATGGACGTAACTCTATCTAGGTAGAGTCCGCTGCGCACTGATTTCCGGACCAAATCCAGTGGGCGGCGTTAAGTGTTCAGGTCATCTGCTTCAGGCCGTGCTCGATCGCCTCGATGATGCGTGGCCGCAGGTCGGCCGCGCTGATGATCGCGTCCACCGAGCCGACCTCGACGGCGCGCTGGATGCTGTGCACGCGGTCGAACTCCGCCGCCGCCTCGCCCAGCTTCTCCGCCCGCACGGACGACTGCACCTCCGCCAGCTCAGCCGTCAGCGCCGCCCGCTCGGCGCCGCTCACCTCGGCCAGCCGGGCCTGCAGCGACGCCACCCGCGGGTCGCTAGCCGTGCGGGTGTTGACCTCGCCAGAGAACACGACCGCCGCGGCCGGGGCGCCGCCGAGTACGGAGGCGAACGAGCCCTCCAGGGCGAGCACCGTCATGTTCGGGTTCAGCGCCTTCGAGAACACTACGAACGCGCCGCCGTGATAGCGGGAGATCACGGTGAACACGATCGGGCCGTCGAAGTTGACGATGGCCCGGCCGATCTCCGCGCCGTACTCCAGTTGCAGCTTGCGCATCGACTCCGGGGAGCCGTCGAAGCCCGACAGGTTGGCCAGCACCACCAGCGGGCGGTTGCCGCTCGCCGAGTTGATCGCGCGCGCCGCCTTCTTTGACGAGCGCGGGAACAGCGTGCCTGCCGTGTAGGTGTCGGGGCCGTCGGTGGGCGGGAAGCCGCGGCGCGGCACTGAGCGCGACTCGATGCCGAGCAGGCACACCGGACGGCCGCCGATGTGCACGTCCTGCACCGCCGCCGTCTCCGCGTCCGCCATGCCAGCCCAGCGCTCCAGGACCGGGTGGTCCTGGTCGGATAGCGCGCGCATCACCGTGCGGATGTCGAACGGTTTCTTCCGGTCCGGGTTGTGCTCGGCCGAGAAGATCTGGCCCACCGTGGTGAAGTCGCTGCCGGCGATCGCGTGCGGGTAGTCCGAAACGTCGCGGTCGGCCGGGTCGGTGGTGGCGGCCTGCCGCGGCGCGGGCTCGCCCGGCACCACGTAGGTGTGCTCGTAGTGCGTCATCAGGATGTCGCGGGCCCCGGCCAGGTTCGGCGCCCAGTACTGGGCCTGCCCGTTCGGGCCCATCACCCGGTCGTAACCGCCGATGCCGAAGTTGTCCTCGGCCGACACGCCACCTGAAAAATCGAGGGACTGCTTGCCGGTGAGCACCATGGCCGAGTCCGGTGTCATCACCAGGATGCCTGTGGTGTGCATGAGCATCGTGGCCTCGGCGTTCCAGTACGGCTGTGCGCCCACGTTGATACCGGCGACGACGATGTTGATCTCGCCGCCTGCCTGGGTGAACTCGACGATCCGCTTGAGCGCGGCCGCCACCCAGTCCATGTTCTCGGTGCCGGACTTCATCGAGATCCGCGCGCCCGCCGAGAGCGCGAACCACTCGAGCGGCACGCCCATGCGCTCGGCCAGGTCGAGCGCGGCGATCACGCGGGCGCACTCAGGCTGCGACAGCGCGCCCAGCGCCTTCGTCGGGTCGCCCAGTAGCACCACGCGCTCGACGCCCTCGGGTACCAGCTTGGTCGGCGTGCTCACGATACCGGTGACGATCGCGGCCTCGTTCCCGCCCGGCGGCCGGTCCACCGGCACCAGCAGGCCGGCGTCGTCGAGGTCGTGCTCGACGAAGCTGCCCTGGCCGGCCAGCATCCCGGTGAGCTCGTACGGGTACACGGTGTCGCGGCGCGCCGCGCGCAGCACCTTCTGCCGGTAGTCGTCCCGCGGCAGCACCGGCTCGGCCGACGGCTGGCCCACCGAGATCCGGACGCCGGAGCCGACGTCGTTGCGGAACGTCACGGCCAGGTCCGACAGCTCGCCCGTCTCCGGGTTGCGCCGCCGCGTCAGGAAGAGGATCTCCTCCAGGCCAGCGCCCGCCGTGGTCGGCAGCACGCGCTGGGCGAGCAGGTTCAGCTCGTCCATGGTCAGCTCGTTCGGCGGCCAGACGTAGATGACGACCCGGTTGGTGTCGAAGCGCTCCTTCGCCGGGCGCTGCGCCTGGACGATGCGGATCGCGTCGAGGCACGCGGCGAGCGTGTCCTCGGCCGCGGGCAGCGAGACGAGCCGTCCGTCGGCCTCGCGCAGCGGGGTAAGGTCGCGTACCTGCGCCATCGCGACCAGCCGCTCGTCGGCCGGGTTGGCCTGCGCGACGCACTTGAACAGGTACACCTCCTCGTCGGCCGACGGCAGCCGGGTGAGGTCGAACTCCTGCAGCCGCTCCAGCTGCATACGCTCGGCGACCCGCGGGTGCAGGCCGCGGATCAGCCGGTCCTCGGCGAACCCCGTCGCACCGCGGCGGAAGGTGAAGTGGTGCTGCATCACCGCGCTGCGGAAGGTGAAGTGGGGGTGCATCACCGCGCCGCCGCCCGCCATGACGGTAGTGGTGATCCGGTCGACGCGCTCGGGCAGCGGCTGCGCCATGATCACCTCACCGAGCCGGGCGGCGATCGCGTCCACCTCGGGCTGGTCGGCCCACCGCAGGTAGATGTCGGCGACCAGGTGCGCGCCGGCCGGGGCATCCGTGGCCAGGTCGCCGACGGCGCGCACGGCGTCGGCCAGCTGCGCGAAGTCGACGGCGGTGGTGACCACCCGGGCCGGCTCCACGTGCTCGGCGGTCACGAGCGTGCAGCCCGCCACGTCGCGCGAGCGGACGTCCGACAGGCTCTTGTTGCCGTAGTAGCGGCGGGTCAGCACCTCCAGCAGCGGCGCCGGGTCGGTGCCCGGACGGCCGATGCGCTGGCCGAGCAGCCGCACCAGCGGCTCGGAGCCTGCGACCATCGCGGCGATCCGCTCGGCGCGGTCCGGGGAGTCCGGGTTCCGGTCGAGGTGACGCAGGCTCTGGCGCACCCCGGCATAGACCTCCGCGCGGGCCCGGCGCAGCAGCGGCTGCGCGAACCAGCGGAACACCACACCGCGGGCGAGGTCGCTCACCGCCGGGTAACGCACCTGCGTGGCGGCCACGAGGTGCTCCAGCGCCAGGCCGGCCTCCTCGCGCAGCGACTCGGCAGGCGGCGCCTCGGTGAGCCACTGGCGCAGCAGCGCCGAGACGATCGCGACATCGGTCGAGGCGCGCTGCTGGGCCAGGAAGATGCGGAAGACCGCCTCCTCCAGCTCCGGGGTGCGCTCCAGATCCGCGACGCCGTAGTGGGCCAGCACGCGCCGCAGCCTGCCCTGGAACGTCTCCGGCAGCCCGGCGCGCTCCACGTCGAGGCTCTGCAGGTAGGTGTGAAAGTACTCACGCGCGCTGTGCACCGGGCGCTCGGCGCTGATGTCCTCGCCGGCCGGCTTGTTGCGGGTCAGCTCGGACAGGTCCGCGAACACCCCGAGCAGCTCGACCTCGGCGGTCAGCGGCAGGCCGGACTCGCCTAGCTCGGCGCGCGCGGCCAGGTAGCCGACGAGCGTGCGGCGCTGGTCGTGCGGGTCGACGTCGAAGCCGAGCAGCAGGCTGTGCAGGTCCTGCATGCCGCGCTCGGCGCGGTCGGCGGCCGCCGCGGCGGCGGGCTCGGCGGGCAGCTCGATCTCGGCGGTCCTGCCGCTGTCGGCGGCCGCCTCCTCCTCCTCGCCGTCGGCCAGCGGCTCCAGGCGCAGCAGCGCCGCGCCCGTCTCCACCTGGCTGCCGACCGAGACCGGCAGCTCCCGCACCCGGGCGCGGAACGGCGAGCGCAGTACCGTCTCCATCTTCATGCTCTCCAGCACGAGGATCGGCGCGTTCGCTTCGACCTCGTCCCCGGCGGAGACCGGTGTTGCGACCACCAGCGCGGGAGCGGGGGAGCGGACGACACCACCCTCGTCGCGGCTGACGCGGTGCGCGACGCCGTTGACCTCGACCAGGTGGATCGGGCCGTGGGTGCTGGTGACCAGGCGGTAGCGCTGGCCGTTCACGGTGATCTGGCTGCTGTGGGAGTCGAAGCGCTCGATCTCGACGTCGGCCGGGTGCACGCTGCCGCCGGCGCTGATGCCGACGCGGAAGCGCTTGTGCCCGATGCGGGCCACGCTCACCCGGTAGCCGACCCCGCGGAGCTTGAGGTCCAGCGGCCGGCCGCTCCCGTGCTGCACCTGCGGGCGGCCGCCGTGCGCGGTGGCGAGCAGCCGCTGCCGGGCGACTTCCTCCTCGTCCTCGTACGCCTCGATGGCCGCCGCGGCGAGCGCGATGGCGGAGTGCCTGCTGGTCGCGAGCCTGCCCTCGCTGCGGACACGGTCGATCCAGCCGGTGTCCGCGCTGGCATCGATCACCTCGGGCTGGTCGAGCAGGTCGAGCACGAAGCTCTTGTTGGTGGCGCCGCCCTCGATGATCACGGTGGTCTCGCTCATCGCGCGGCGCAGCCGGGCGAGCGCCTGCGCGCGGTCGCTGCCGTAGGCGATGATCTTCGCGATCATCGAGTCGAAGTCGGCGGGGATGGTGTCGCCCTCGCTCACGCCGGTGTCGACGCGGATGCCCGGGCCCGCGGGCAGCAGCAGGCGCGCGATGTGGCCGGGGGACGGGGCGAAGTCGCGGTCCGGGTCCTCGGCGTTGAGCCGGGCCTCGATGGCGTGCCCGGACTCCGCCGGCGGCGGGCCTTCCAGGCTGCCGCCCGCGGCGACGTGGAGCTGCAGCCGCACCAGGTCGGTGCCGGTGGTGATCTCGGTGATCGGGTGCTCGACCTGGAGCCTGGTGTTCACCTCGAGGAAGGCGAACTGCTGCTCCCCCGGGTGGTAGAGGAACTCGACGGTGCAGGCGCCGCGGTAGCCCACGGCCACCGCGAGCCGCCCGGCTGACGCCTTCAGCTCGGCGGTCTGCCCGGGCGAGAGCACCGGCGAGGCGGACTCCTCGATGATCTTCTGGTTGCGCCGCTGCACCGAGCAGTCGCGGACGCCGAGTGCCCACGCCGTGCCCTCGCCGTCGGCGATCACCTGGACCTCGACGTGCCGCGCGCCCGTGACCAGGCGCTCCAGGAAGACGACGCCGCTGCCGAACGCGCGCAGCGCCTCCTGGCTGGTGCGCTCGTAGGCGTCGGTGAGGTCGCCGGCCGAGGCGACCATGCGGATGCCGCGCCCGCCGCCGCCCGCGGCGGCCTTGAGCATCAGGGGATAGCCGATCTCGTCACCGGCCCGCAGCGCGGCGTCGAGGCTCGCGACCTCACCACGGCTCCACGGCGCGACCGGGACCCCGACCTCTTCGGCGATCAGCTTCGCGCCGATCTTGTCACCGAGCTTGCGCATCGCCTCCGCGCTCGGCCCGACGAACGTGACGCCGACCTTCTCGCACAGCTCGGCGAACGCCGGGTCCTCGGCCACGAAGCCCCAGCCGACCCACGCGGCGTCGGCCTCGGTCTCGACCAGTGCCTGCTCCAGCACGGCGAGGTCGAGGTAGGGGCGGGCCGAGGCCGGACCCAGCGGGTAGGCCAGGTCGGCCTCCCGGACGAACGTCGCGGACCGGTCCGCATCGGTGTAGAGGGCGACCGTCTCGATCCGCGTCCGTGTCTCCGCGGAAAGATCCCGGACGGCGTGGATCAGCCGCATCGCGGCCTCCCCGCGGTTGACGATCGCGACACGACTGAACACCGGCTGAGCCTCCCATGTACTCACGCGCAGCAGGCGACGTCCGAGCCCGGAGCGTCGCCTGAACCTGCTTGCACCCTGCCTACACCCTGCCCCCCCACCGGCATTTACACCAATGTCGTACATGGCACACGCCGGAGCCGCTGTGTTGTGGGAACCGGACAAAGAGCGCTAAGCGAGACTACCGGCTGCGGACCTGGGTGCTCATCGTCTCCGGTCCTCAGCCATAGTCCGCCGTCATCAGGCTGGGTGGCCTGGTCGCGCCGGAGAGTGGGACGGCTTTACCGGCAGTGCCTAATGTCAGAGCCGCAACCAGGCTGTGGCTGCGGCTGTCAGGCAGATCGCGAGGACGACGGCATGCAGTGTTGTTGCCAGCCACATTGCCGATCTCCAGCGGCTGCGAGCGGCAGGGGAACGGTCCAGGATGCGTAGCGAGTCGATGCCGAGATCTTCGGCTAGGCGCCGCTGGATCTCACGGATCGGCTCGGCGGCGATCCAGCCGATCTGGCGTTGCCTGCGAGCGGTCACGTTGGCGGTAATGGCGACCGCGGCAGCCAGCAGCGCGATGGTACCGGCGACGTCGTAGAGCTTGTCGTTGAGCGCGGAGACGTAGGCGGCTGACAGGAGAGCGAACGCCACTATCGCGAAGTTCAGCATCTGCATGCCGTGGCTTACTCGCAGCTCGAACCATCGCCAGGCATGGTCGAGCGCAGTGGCCAGTTTGGCGTTATCGTTCTCCCCCGCCGCAATGGGCGGGGTAGCGGCGAGAGGTGCCACACGAGCTGCATTATCTCGATGGTTGGCAGTAGCCATACGAGTGATAATGGCGCATCTCGTTGGGCCGTGAGACGCGTCCAGCGACAGCTGGAGCGCTCCGGTGCGGTACAGCCAGTCCACGGGAGCCGGCGCTGGGCGACCGGGCTGCGGCGCGATCGGCGGATCTGTCTCGTCCGGGAGCTGGCTAGGCTGTGGCCGTGGTCGACCCGGTACTGGTACGCCGTGCCGCTCGGGTAATCCTGCTGGACCCCGAGAACCGCGTGCTGCTGATGCGGTACGACGACGCGCCGCCCAACGGAACCCACTGGTCCACTCCCGGCGGAGGCCTGAACGCGGACGAAGACTATCCGGCAGCCGCCCTGCGCGAGCTCGCAGAAGAGACTGGCTGGCGCGACGTGATCCTGCTCGGCGAAGTGCTCAGGCGCGAGTTTGAGATGCACTACAGCCGGAAGCTGATCCGCCAGCGCGAGCGCCTCTACCTGGCGAGAACTGATCAGTCCTGCCGGGCGATCCGCGGCGTGGCGGCCATGCATGCTGCCGACGGCATCGCTGCGTGGCGCTGGTGGACACTGGCCGAGCTGGACTCGACCACGCAGACCGTCTGGCCGCCGGGGCTCGCGGACGTGATCAGGAACGCGCTCAGTCGCGGCTAGCGGATCACAACGCGGGCTGCTGCCGGTAAAACGGCGCGGATTCCCGGCTGAAGATGAGCACAATGGCCCCCAGCCCGACGAGCCAGATCAGGACGGCGACGATCAGCGTCCCGGCGGCGTGCACCATGAAGAGCGAGATCAGCAGATCCAGGGTATTGATGCCGAAGAACACCGCGGAGACAATCCTGGCCCAGTTCCGTCCCCGGCCGTTCGCCCAGGCCATCCAGATCCACAGGCCTATCGTGATCACTGAGCCGACTATGAGGGCGCCGGTCTGTGCGACCTGGGCCGTATGCAGCTGCGTCGAGGTGTAGTGCGGGTGCCTCGCGAGGATCGCCGACTTGAGGCTGCTGATGGTGAACAGCGCGACGATCAGGGCGATCACCTCGAGCGCCGCGCCGGCGTACATGAGCTTGACCGCGTTGAGCACCGAACGCGGCGGCTCGATACGCTGCGGTTCCTGCGCAGGGCCCGAGGCCGGATACGGCTCGTACATCGCTGCTCCTCTTGATTGCTGGCCCGCTTGATTGCTGGCCCGCGTTCTTTCTGCAGGTGCGCCATAACGGACGTGATAACCCGCCAGGGCTGGCGGCTCAATGCTAGCCAAAGAGTATTGTCATATTATGCGGCTGCCGTGGCAGGCCAGGGAGTATGAGCGAACCTGCGAGGCCTGTGGCTGCACTTGGCGCGTACCCAGGGCGTACGCGCGCAGGCACGTGCAGTCGATCTCCGGCTTCCTGGTCGCCCCCACCGGCCGCGGGTCGCTCGGCGGGATGAACCGGACCGAGCTCAATACTGAGATCCAATCCGGCATGGCGATCAGCGAGCAGCGAGAATCCTTCCGGCACTGTCCTAGATGCGGCTCCGACCGTTATACACAGCATTCCGCCTGAGTAGCCCGGCGCCTCCAGGACCAGGGAGGACTGCCCGCCGTCGCGGGCCCGCCTAGAGCTTGACGAAGCGATAACCGTGCACGCGGAAGAAATGGATGATCGCCGGCAGCGCACCGACGGTGGCCGGATTACCGTTGGGCTGGTTGTGCATCAGCACGACCGGGTGGCTCAGCGCTCTTCCCTCGGTCTCCGCGAGCCGGATTATGCGGTGCACCCAGAACGGCGAGCCCGAGCCATCGGCCTTCCAGTCCTCGGTGTCGACCGACCAGAGCCAGACCGCCATCCGGCGGTGCTGCGCCAGTCGCAGCGTGGTCGCGTTGTACGTGCCGTAAGGCGGCCGGTACACGCAGGGCGCGACACCGGTGATGGACCTTGTCTCGGCAATCGTCCGGTCCATCTCGGCGGCCTGCTCGCGGGCCGACAGCCCGGTCATGTCGGGGTGATTCCAGGTGTGATTCCCCAGCGCGAAGCCGTCCTGGTACTCGTCTTTCACCAGTTTCCGGCGGGCGGCTTCGTTCTCGCCGATGTTGAAGAAGGTGGCCGGCACCCGGTACTTGCGCAGGATCGACAGGATGCGTGCCGTGCTGCGGCCCGGGCCGTCGTCGAAGCTGAGGGCGACCGTGCGCCGCCGTCCCGGCGCGTAGAAGTGCGGTCCGTACGAGGCTCGGGGACAGCGCGCTTTCGCGGCGGCATCCGCCCGGGGCGGCCGGGCGCTACGGCCATCGGCCAGCCTGGCGGGCGCCCCGGCCCGCCGTTCCCTGACCGGCCGCGGATGACCGGGGCCGGCCGCGGCGGACACGCACACGACAGCCGTACCGGCCACGGCGCAGATGAAGAAGGTTCGTAGCGGGGATCGGGTCTTGATCATGGCTGGCGGTGGCTCTCTCGTCGATAGGCGGGATCGCGGCGGTGGTGACCCGTTCTGGGCAGCGGGACGCGCTGGCCGCTCGTCTGCTGAGACTTCACCGGGTGCCGTTTGGTTGAGCGAGGCAACGAAACGCTCGCGCGTCCCCCCGCCGGCGCCCGGTCTGCCGCCCGCCGGTGACGGCGGTTTGCCAGAGTGGTAGCCATGTTCGATGGCTTCCAGCTTGATCACGTGGATGTCGGGGAAGTCCGGCTGCGCGTCCGGCACGGCGGGGCCGGACCTGCGGTGCTGCTCGTCCACGGCCATCCCCGGACGCATACCACCTGGTACCGCGTCGCGCCTGCACTGGCCGCGGCCGGGCTACCGCGTGGTCTGCCCGGACCTGCGTGGCTACGGTCAGTCGACCGCACCGCCCGACCGGCCGGATCACTCGCAGGCCAGCAAGCGAGCGATGGCGGCGGACCTGGCCCGGCTGATGCGAGAGCTCGGCCACGACCGGTACGCCGCGGTCGGTCACGACCGGGGCGGGTACGTGGTTCAGCGCCTCGCCGTGGAGCACCCGGCCGCAATCGCGCGCGCCGCCGTACTCGGCGACGTCCCGATCGGGGCGGCCCTGGCCCGCTGCGACGCCCGGTTCGCCCAGGCCTGGTGGCACTGGTTCTTCATGGGCCAGCCGGCCCCCCTGGCCGAACGCCTGATCGCCGCTGACGTGGCCGCCTGGTACCACTTCGACCCGGCCCTGATGGGCGAGGAAAACTACGCCGATGCCCTGCGGGCCGTCAGCAGCCCGTCGGTGCAGCATGCCATGTGCGAGGACTACCGTGCCGGGCTCGGTCCGGACCGGGACGCGGATGACGAGGACCAGGCCGCCGGACGGCGGATCACCGCGCCGCTGCTTGTGCTGTGGGGCGCCCGGGACGATCTCGCCGGGCTCTATGACGACGACGTACTGGGTGTCTGGCAGCCGTGGGCGACGGACCTGTCCGGCTATGCGCTCGACACCGGCCACCACATGAGCGAAGAAGCGCCCGGGGACCTGACGCAGGCCCTGCTGGCCTTCCTGGACCGGTCCTGGCGTTAACACAGGAGGCTTATGAGCAGATCAGGCAGCCGCTGTGGGTCCTGACCCTGAAGGCACCGCCGGCCGAGCCAGGCAGCTGGCTGGCCACCGCGCTGACGACGGCCTCGGGATCGGACAGCTGCTGGATGGGCAGCATGCTGCGGACGTAGCCCGTGACCGGGTCAGGGCCCGGAATCTGCAGCTCAGCGGTGAAGTCGTGCCTGGCGACGGAGGCGAACACGGAGCCGAGCAGGTCCTCGCCCTGGTCAAGGTCCATCCGCTCAGCCACGGCCGGAACCGCCGGGCCGCCGGCCTCCTGGAACGCCACGGTAACGAGATCCCGGAGCTCCGCGAGGTGATCGTGGCCGTTGAGCGCTACCAGCACCCGGCCGCCGCGGCGGGTGACGCGGCGCAGCTCGCGCACGGCGGCCAGCGGGCCGGGCACGTGATAGAGCATGTGCATCGCGAGCGTCAGGTCGCATGCGCCGTCGCGCAGCGGCAGCGCAGCCGCGTCCGCGGCCAGCAGGCCCGCCGCCGGTGCCCTGTTGCGTGCCGCCCGGAGCATGCCGGCGGACAGGTCCAGCCCGGCCACCGGACCGGTGTGCCCCCGCCGGGCCAGCTCGGCCAGGTAGGCGCCATTGCCGCAGCCAACATCGGCGACCGTCTCGCCGCCGCGCAGCGCCGTCAGCTCCAGTGCCAGCCGGGGCAGGTCCTGCGGCGGCTGCTGGTAGGCGTAGATCGACTGACGGGCGGCCAGATTGGCATCGGTCCGGTACTGGACATCCTGCAGGCAGGACCTGTCCGTCCACAGGCGGGCGCTGTCACCATTCATGTCAGGCCACGGTAACGCGCGGATTGAGCCGACGGCCTGCGCCGCCGGAGGTATCACGAAGACCCAGGAGGCTGAAATACCCGAATTTTTCGCCCCCATCATGAGGGTGCGCTGGTCATGACCGGGCAGGAACGGATTGTGCTGCGGTGCCGGATCTTCCTCGGCGGCCAGGCGGTCTCGATGCTGGGGGACGGGCTTGCCGCGCTGGCCATCCCGCTCCTGGTGCTGCAGCTGACCCGCAGTCCGGTGGCGGCCGCCCTCGCCGCCGCGCCCCGGAGCCTCGGCTACCTGGCGGCCGGCATACCGGCCGGGATCTTAGCCGACCGGCTCGACCCGTGGCGGGTACTGGTCACCGCCGATCTCGTCCGGGCCGCGATCTTTCTCGGGCTGTTCATCCTGACCGGGCAGCACCAGATCGCGGTCTGGCCGGTACTGGTGCTGGCCTGCGCGGCGGGCAGCGGGACGGTCTTCTTCGAGACCGGTCTGGCCATCACGGTCAGGGACCTGTTCGACGGCCGCCGGCTGATATCGGCCAACTCCTGGCTGGAGGCGGCCAACCAGGGCGGCCAGGTGATCGGGCCGAGTATCGCGGGGCTCCTGGCCGTGGCCGGCCTGCTGCGCTGGGCGATGCTGATCGACTCGGTCACCTTCCTGGTCTCGCTGGCCTCCCTCGCCGTGCTGCGCGGCGGCTATCGGGCCGCGCGCCGCCCGGACCGCGCCGCTGTGTCGTGGGCGGGGGTGCGCCGCGACCTCGCGGACGGGGCCAGGTATCTCGCGGCCACCCGGCTGCTGCTGGCCCTGATGGGTTTCGTGCTGGTGCTGAACCTGTGCCTGGGCGCCGACAAGCTCATCGTCTTCTTCGCCAAGGACACCCTCGGCCTGACCGCCTGGCAGGTCGGCGTCGTGGTCACCGCCGGGGGCGCGGGCGGCATCATCGGCGCGGCCGCGACCGGCTGGTGGTGCAGGCGGCTCGGCCCGCTGCCGCTCTTTGCTGCCTGCGCGACGACGTCGGGAGTAGCGCTGCTCCTGGTCAGCGTGGCCGGGTCGATGCCGGTCCTGCTGGCGGCCAACCTGATCTACGCCTGGGCGCTGGTCGCGGGGAGCGTGACCATGCGAGCCCTGCGGCAGGTCCTGGTTCCGCGCGAGCTGCTCGGCCGGGTGACCGCCGCCTGGCGGCTCGCCGCGCAGGTCGTCACCCCGATCGGCGCCGTCGCGGCCGGCGCGATGACCGGGCTGCTCGGCGGAGATCCGCGGCCGGTCTTCGCCGTGGCGGGCGGGCTCACGATCGCGACCGTGGCGGGCGCCTGGGCCGCCGGGGTCTGGCGGCCTGACGCCGCCGGCGTCACGGCCGCGGCCACGCTCACCCGGTGACGCCGCGGCGCCGTAGCATCGGCCTATGGGATTCACCTGACTGTGACCTGAGATAGCGGCCCGTGGCCCGCCTTCCGAGTCTGACCTGGCCGGTTAGACAAGGAAGGAAAACACGTGGCCCGCCCTACGAAGAACGCCTGGCCCCGCCCGGCGGTGCTCAGCATGTCCGGCCTCCTGGTCGCCCTCAGCGTCGAGTTCTTGGATGAGCTTGTCGACGGCACCAAGGGCGCCGCGGTCCCGCTCATCCGCACCGGTCTGGGGCTGACCTACAGTCAGATCGGCCTGCTCGCGGCCCTGCCGCTGGTCGTCGGCGGCCTGCTTGAGCTGCCGTTCGGACTGCTGGCCGGGGGTGGCGCCCGGCGCTGGCGGGTGGCGCTGGGTGGCGGTGCGGTGTTCACTGGCTCGCTGGTAGCCGCCGCCCTGGCCCGGTCATTCATTCCCCTGCTGTTCGCGTTCGTGATCTTCTTCCCGGCCTCGGGCGCGCTCGTCAGCTTGACCCAGTCGGCGCTGATGGACGCCGATCCGGGCCGCCGCGCTCAGCACCTGGCGCGCTGGACGCTAGCCGGGTCGGCTGGCTCGGTGGCCGGTCCGCTCCTGCTGGCCGCCGTGGCGGCGGCCGGCGGTGGCTGGCGGGCCGCATACCTGCTGCTGGCCGGGGCCGCGGCCGTGGCCACCCTGGGGGTGGCGCGCTGCGGTCCGCTGCCCGCCGGGCCGCCGGGACCCGCGGAAAAGCAAGGACCAGCGGAACGGGACCAGCTTGTCACTCCGGCGGCTGAGGCCGAGCCCGTTACGGATTGTGAAGACGCTTCGCTCCGGACGGCGGTGCGCGCCTTGCGGCGCGGCGATGTGCGGCGCTGGCTGGTCCTGCTCGAAGTCGCCAATCTGCTGCTGGACGTGCTCAGTGGTTTCCTGGCGCTCTACCTCGTCGCGGTGGCCCGCGCCACCCCGGCGCAGGCGGCGCTGGGCGTGGCCATCAGGCTGGCCGCCGGGCTGGCCGGGGACGTGCTGGTGATCAGGTTCCTGGAGCGGTTCGGCAGCCTCGGCCTGCTGCGGGCGGGCGCTGTGGCGGCGGCCGTGCTCTACCCGGCCTTCCTGGTGGTGCCCGGCCTGGGCGCCAAGCTCGCCGTGCTGGCCGGCTGAGCGTGGCCACCGCGCCGTGGTATCCGGTGCTGCAGGCTGAGCTGTATCGCAGCCTGCCCGGCCGCAGCGGCGTCGCCGTCTCGCTCAGCAGCGCCGCCGGGATGCTCGGCGGCCTCGGCCCGTTCGCCGTCGGGCTCCTCGCCCAGCGCTTCAGCCTGGCCTGGGCGGTCACCAGCCTGGCCGTCGCTCCCGTCGCGGTGTTGATCGTGATGCCGCGCAGGTCCCGGCGGACACCTGCCGAGGGTCCGCTCGGCGGCTAGGCGGAATGCCAGGCCGGCGCGTGGTGATGCGGCCCGCAGTGCGGGCCGCGCGCTGTGCTTGGCTGGTGCCATGACCGCTCCCGTGACAGCAAGCTCGCTCCGTGACCGCCTGCTCGGCGGCGAGATCGCCTACGGCGCCTGGGCGTCCATCGCCGGGGCCATCAGCGTCAGGTCGCTTGCGCTGGCCGGCCTGGACTATGTCGTGGTCGACCTGCAGCACGGCGCCGCCGTCGAGGCTGACCTGCCGGAGATGACCACGGCGATCAGGCTGGCCGGGGCGACGCCGCTCGGCCGGGTCAGGTACGCCCATCCGGCGGACATCGGCCGAGCGCTCGACCTGGGCTGTGCCGGGGTCATCATTCCCAACGTCGAGTCGGCCGAGCAGGCCCGCGCCATCGCCGGGGCCTGCCGTTACCCGCCCGACGGCTATCGTTCCGCCGGCGGCGTCCTGGCCACCGACGCGATCCCGCTCTGCATCGTCATGGTCGAGTCCAGGGCGGCGGCGGCCGAGGTAACCGCGACGCTCGCGGTGCCCGGCATCGATGGGATCTACGTCGGTCCCAGGGACCTGTCGCTGTCGCTGGGCTGTGCGCTGGATCCGCACGATCAGGTACTGCGCGCGGAACTCGAGCGCATCTGGGCCGCCTGCGCGGCGGCGGGCAAGCCGGTCGGCGTGCATGCCCAGGACGGCGCGACCGCGCGCCTGTACCGGGACAACGGGTGCCGGCTGGTCACGGTGGCCAGTGACGCACTGGGGGTCGCCCGGGCGGCCGCGGCCGAGTACGCTGCGGCGCGCGGCTGATAGTCCGCGACCCCGGCTGTGCTGCCGGCGCGGGCAGCTCGCAGCATGGCTGGGGGTCCGATCGATCGAGAGTGCTAGGCAAGGGAGCGAAGATGACGCAGGATCGCTGGTCTGCTGTCGATGAGTATCTGTGCGGGCAGCTGGTGCCAGCCGACGAGGTACTCGAGTCGGCATTGCGGGCCAGCCTCGCGGCAGGTTTGCCGCCGATCAGCGTCTCGCCGCCGCAGGGCAAGATGCTGAATCTGCTCGCCCAGGCTCGGGGAGCCCGCCGCATCCTGGAGATCGGCACCCTCGGCGGCTACAGCACCATCTGGCTGGCCCGGGCCCTGCCGCCGGACGGCCACCTGATCACGCTGGAAGCCGATACCAGGCACGCTGAGGTGGCGAGGGAAAACCTCGCGCTGGCCGGCCTGGCCGACCTCACCGAGGTGCGGGTCGGCCGGGCCCAGGAGACCCTGCCGCACCTGGTCACCTCCGGAGCCGGGCCGTTCGACCTGGTCTTCATCGATGCGGACAAGGGGGGTTACCCCGACTATCTGCGGTGGTCCCTGGAACTGGCCCGGCCAGGGACGGTCATCGTCGCCGACAATGTCATCAGGGATGGGGCAGTGGCCGATCCGGCGAGCGACGATTCCGCTTTGCGCGGCGTACGGCAGTTCATTGAGCTGCTGGCCGCTGAGCCCCGGGTCAGCGCGACGGCGATCCAGACTGTCGGCAGCAAGGGGTATGACGGTTTCGTGCTCGCGGTCGTCGGAGCCGCGCGTTAGGGAGGCAGCGGACATGTCCAGTCCCGTAAAAACCCCAGCTGGCGAGCGAGCTGACCTCGTGGAAGCCCTGGCCAAGCACCGGTTTTTCCTGCGCCACACCGTCCGCGGGCTTACCGATGAGCAGGCGGCCCGCCGCACCACCGTGAGCGAGCTGTGCCTGGGCGGCCTGATCAAGCACGTCACTCAGACCGAGCACCAGTGGATCAGCTTCATCCTCGACGGTCCGTCGGCGATGAGCCCAGCGGGAGCGGACGGGGAGGGCAGGCAGGCGGCCTGGGCGGGGGGCTTCCAGATGCAGGCCGGGGACACACTGAGCGGATTGCTGGACGACTACGAGCAGACGGCCAAGCGGACCGACGAGCTCGTGATGACGCTACCGGACCTGGAAATCTCTCATCCGCTGCCCGAGGCCCCGTGGTTCGAGCCGGGCGCGCGCTGGTCGGCGCGCCGGGTGCTGCTCCATGTGATCGGTGAGACGGCCCAGCACGCCGGGCACGCCGACATCATCCGTGAATCGCTCGACGGCGGCAAGTCCATGGGCTAGCGGGGCCGTTCAGCGGGCGGCGCGTCCCGCCCGGTGGGGGAGGCGGACGGGACGCGCGGGGTGCCCGGGACCGGGCGGTGCCGGGGGTGGTGCCGCGTGCCCGGCCAGATCCCCGGGACCGGGCACGCGGGGTGCGGGGGCTAGAGGAGGTGGCGGGTGGCCTGGGCGACGATGTGCGCCGCCTGGCTTTCCCACTGGGCGTAGGCGTACGGGAACGCCGAGCGCTGGACGCCCTGCGCGGCTTCCCACAGCGGCTGGGTGGCCCAGCCGGGATCCGCGGCCTGGTAGGCGGCCAGGGCGTGCAGGAACGCGTCGGCGGCGTAGACGGGGTTGGTGATCTGCGCGGGGGTGCCCCAGCCGGCCGAGGGCCGCTGCTGGAACAGGCCGAGGGAGTCACGGTCACCGTAGTTCAGGTTTTCCAGGGTGGATTCCTGCATGGCGGTGGCGACCGCGATGACCGCTGACCTGATGCCCATGTGCAGCCGCAGGGCCTGCTGGGTGATCAGCTGGGCGTTGGCGGCGCGGGCCGGGGTGAGGGGCAGCGCGGCCTGGCCGCCGGCCAGCGGCGCGGGCAGCAGCCGCTGGGCGGGGGCGAGCGGGCCGCCGCCGGCGTGCCCGGCTGCGGCCTCGGTGATGGCATGCCAGTTGTCCAGCGCGGCTACCGGCCGCACGTGGCGGTGCGGGCGGCGGGACGGCACCGCATGCCGCACCGGGGCCGCGTGCCGCACCGGTGCCGCATGCTGGACCGGGGCCGCGGGCCGCGCGGCCGGGGCCGGGTGCCGGACCGCCGGGGCCGCGACGAGGTGCCGGTGCGGGGCGGCGGCCACGGCGTCGGCGGCCGGCTGGCTGGCCACGGCGGGCCGGCTGGTCGCCGACGCGCTGGGACGCAGCGCGGCGGCGGCGATGGCTGGGCCGACTGGGCCTACCGCGGCGGCCGGGCCGACGGCGGTCAAGACCGCGGTACCTCCGGCGGCCACGGCCAGGACGGCGGCGGCTGCTGCCGGGACCCTGGCACGCGGGTGAAGGGTTTCGCGCACCCGGGCGGCACCGGCCCGGGCTGCCGATGTGCCCGCTAGGGCGGCCGGAAGCAGCACGCGGCCGACCGCTCGAGCCGCGGGGGTGGCGGCGGTCCGGACCGCGTCGGCCCTGGCGACGGCGGCGGGAAGGATAGTACGCGTGACCGCGCGCCCCAGCGGGCCGTCCCGGAGGGCGACGGCGGCCGGCCGGATAATGCCCGTGACCGCGCGCTTCACCGGGCCGTCCCGGAAGGCGACGGCGGCCGGCAGGACGGTGCCCGTGACCGCCCGCCCCACCGGGCCATCGCGGAGGGCGACGGCGGCCGACATGATGACGCCGACAGCGGAGAGGATGACGCGGCCGGTTGCGGATAGGGCGCTGGAGGTGATGCGGGGGGCGCTGGCGCGCAGAGCAGCCAGCCGTGCGGGTGCGGGCACGTTGCTTCCTTCTGCGTGTTTCCCCATCGCCCGGCCCGGCGCGGGGGGCGCTGGCCGGAGGGCTGATGTGGTTGTCGGGGGTGCTGCCCGCACGGCGGCGGCGCGGATGCCGGCGGGGGCCGGGTCACGCCGCCCCCGGTGACCGGGGGGTACCGGTAAATGCCGCAGCGTAAGCGGCGGCCCGGGGGTGGCCGAACAAGCACGGAGCGGGCGCGCCACTGGCGGGGGGACGCCGGCCCCGGATGGGGATCACTGTGTGTAACGTCCCGGCTGCCCCCCTGGCATCCCTTTTCACTCTGGTTATGACGCAGATCACTAACCGTGCCTATCGGGAATACGCCTCGTAATAGCGGTGTACTCTTCCGCCTCGCTGAACTGCGACGTCTCACGCTGCGCTACTGCCGTTATCGTGCAGGCCCGGCTGGCCGGCAGTTCAGCGCGTCCGGGCGGTATGGTCACGCTCCGCTGCCGCAGCCGCCTCGCAGGCGGCTCACACGGACATGACTCTCCGCGGATGTCGCCTAGACGAGTGATTCCTAATGGATCTTTAGTGGTCGTAGGCGATCAGGGATCGGGTGACAGGCTGCGCCGGTCTTGTTGTTGTGCCAGATGGCGGCGGCCATGGCCAGGATGCGCTGGGCGACGCGGATGGCGACGCCTTCGAAGGTCCGCCCGCCGTGGGCTTCGAGGTCGAGCTGGCCTTTGAGGGTGTCGTTGACCGATTCGATCAGCTGGCGGACGGCCATTGAGCAGTGGCTCGCCGTGGCGGGCGGTCTCGTCCTTGCGGGCGGGCCGCAGCAGCGTGATCCCGCGAGCGGCCAGGTCAGCGTCGGTCTGCCGGCCGGCGAAGCCCTTGTCGGTGATCAGGGCCAGGCCGGGGCGGGCGGCGGCGAGGCTGGGGCTCGACGTCGAGCATCGCGGCCAGGACCTCGCGTTCGCCGATCCTGGGGTCGGCCAGCGCCCACAGGATCGGCATCCCGGCGGGGGTGCAGATCAGGTACAGCCGCAGCCCCCAGAACCAGCGGGAGTGGTGGCGCAGTACCCGTAGTTCGCCCATCCGGCCATGTCCGAGCGCTGGGCCGTGGGCCGCGACCGGCCGCATTCGACCGGGGTGGAGTCGGCGATCCAGACGTTGTCGTACCAGAAGTCGCTGTCGGCGGCCAGATCCCGGATAACCTGCTTGACCAGCGGCAGCGCGGCGCGCAGCCGCTTGTTGTAGCCGGGCTGATGCGGCAGGTACGGAAAGCAGCCGCGCAGGTGGCAGAGGGCGAACCGGATCCACCGGTGCTCGCTGTGGAAGCCCAGCAGCGCCTGCGCGACCGCCAGGCAGACCAGCTCGGACTGGCTGAGGCGGACCGGGTGACCCGCCCGGCGGTCTTTCACCAGCGTGTCGTCGATCTTGACGTACAGTGCGGTCACGAGGGTGTCCAGATCAGCGTCCACGAGGGCCTCCGGGCTCGACGTTTGGGTAGCAACGCCGATCTTGGACACCCTCGCCCGCTCCGTCACGTAACGACACGCCATGATCAATAAGGAATCACTCGTCTAGGGCAACAGCCACCGGCTGGCAGGACGGTTGCGCTGGGGCACCCAGACACGCTCGCATGCTGGCTCGCCCGGGCTTAACCCGATATCGGGTCCAGACCCCCGGCCGCCGCCGGTCCGCCGGATGCGCCGCACCTATGCTGGCAAGAGACGCTGCGGCTGGCGCCGCTGGCCGAAGGCGCGCCATGAACCCCAAGGAGGCTCACCATGGGTTTGATGGACAAGATGAAGGCGCAGGCCACTCAGATATCGCAAAAGGCGCAGGAAACAGCTCGTGACGGCAAGGTCAAGTTCGACCAGGCCCAGGCCAAACGGCGCGCTGATGCGATGCTCCGCAATCTCGGGGCGCTCGTCTACGCCGAGCGCACCGGGCGGGGCGCCGCCGACAGCCAGGCACAGGTCGACAAGCTGGTCGCTGACATCTCGGCCCACGAGGCGGAGAACGGCATCAGCCTCTCGCCGGAGGCGGCTGATCAGAGCGGCGATGGTGCTGGGCACCAGCCGGGCTCGACCGGCGCTTCCACTGGCTTCCCGCCGGAGTCAAGCACGACTCAGGTCTAGGTCAGGCCCGGGCTGGGGTCGGCTCCCGGGCTGGGGTCGGCTCCCGGGCTGGGCAGGCCCCGGGCTGAGGCAGCCCAGGCTAGGGCGGTCCGGCATGCTGGACGGTCGCGACGGCCGGGCGAAGCCGGGACGTGATCGGGTTACCGGCAGGCGGCCTGCGCGGCGGTCCGCCGCGTGGCGGTGCCACCTGCTTGGTTCGGCGTCGCCGACCCGGGCGCGGTGACCTGATAGCCGGACGAGCCAAGCACGATCCGGATCCGCTGCAGCCCGCGCACCTGGCGCAGCGTGGCGCCGGGCATGACCCGGTGCACCAGCCGGGCGGCTGGCTTCAGGCCGGCCGGATACTCGATGAGGGTCTGCGCGAGGTCCTGGCTGGGCCAGGTGAGCCCTGAACCGTGCACGCGGAAGCCGAGCCCGGCCAACTGCGCCCCGGTGCCTGCCGAGAGCCCGCCGATCATGGTCCCGTTGTAGACATCAAGCGAGACCTGCCCACGGCTCAGCGTGGCCCGCCCGCGATGGCTGTGCGGCGCAGCCGGAGCGTTGTCATTCCTCAGCTGGCTGAACAGGGCGCTGGCGGCCGATGCGTTCCACAGCAGCGCGGACTGGCCGGTCGGCGTCGTGTAGTTGTAGTTGCCGATCGGCACGGTCGTGAAGCTGACCTCGTTCATCGAGACCCCGCGCAGCTCATCGGCGAGCTTGCTGACGTTCAGGTTCTGGTCGACGGTGACCGCCGCGGTGGCCGCGGACAGGAAGCTGGCGAACTTGAGCGGGTTGGCCAGCGTGCCCGAGCTGATGGCCTCCCGGAACATCGTGGAGAGCAGCTGCTGCTGGTCTTCGATCCTGGCCAGGTCGGACGTTGCGAACGAGTGCCGGTCCCGGGCGAACTCCAGGGCTGTGATGCCATCCACGTGGTGCATGCCCGCTGACATGTGCAGGCCGCTGTACGAATCGTCGACCGCGTAAGGGAGGCAGATATCCACCCCGCCCAGAGCGTCGATGACCTTCACGAAGCCGAGGAAGTTGACCTCGATGTAGTCGTTGATGGTGAGCCCGGTGTTGGCCGCCACGGTCCGGACCATCAGCGCCGGGCCCCCCAGGCCGAACGCTGCGTTGATCTTGTTCATCCCGTGGCCGGGAATGTTCACCCAGGAGTCGCGGGGCAGGCTGACGACCTGAACGCTGCGATGATCGGCCGACACGTGCACCACCATGAGGGTGTCGGAGTTACTGCTGACGGCGTGACCCACGTGCAGTACGAGCTGTTGGTGCGGGGTCAGGCCGGTTCGGACGTCGATTCCGGCCACCACGATGTTGAGCGGGCCGCTCCCGGGTGTTCCCGCGGTGCCCGCGTTCACCCGTCCGATATTTCCGTTGACCCAGCTGGTCACCGCCCAGGCGCTGCCGGCCGCCAGCAGGACGAGTGAGGAGAGCACGCCGCAGGCGACCAGCAAAGCGCGATACTGCCGGGCTTTCCTGGTCGCCGAGATCCGCGCCATCAGCTGCTGCTGCGCCGGAGCCGGCCCGGTTCTGCGCCGGGCTCCGGTGTGCCTGGACCGGCTCCCTGAGGCGGAGCGGGCAGCTTCGGGAGAGCCGGTCGTCGAAGCGAAAGGCGTCCCGCTCACCAGTACCGGACGCGGATCCTCGACGGCGGGGGAGGGGTAGAGACCTGGCCGGGGGCCGGGGATATGCGACTCCTGCGGGGTACCGGGAGTTGAATCAGTCCGCCGTGGCGGCATGTTCGCGGTCTCCTCGGCGCCGCGCTCCCCGCCCGGTGCGTCACCGTCACTGTCGGTCATCGGATCCCCCCGGGATACTGCTTTCCGTAGGCTAGCGCGGCCTGGGCCGCCGATGCGGCTGGCGCGCCCGGCGGGTCGGCACAAACCGGCCGGTCCGGCCGCCGACCGATGAGGCGCCCCCGGTGGCTCAGGCGGCCGGGGGGTTCAAGGCGGCCGGGGGGTTCAAGGCGGCCGGGGGGTTCAGGCGGCCGGGTGTTCAGGCGGCTTGGCGGCTCAGGCAGCCGGTGGCTCAGGCAGCCGGCGGCTCCGGATCGCGCGGCAGGCCGAGGATCCGCTCGCCGATGATGTTGAGCTGGATATCCGTGGTCCCGCCGCCGATGGTGAGCGGCCTGGTCGTCAGCACCTGGCGGGCCCAGTGCGGGCCGTTCACTCCCTCCGGCTGGCGGATGCCGGCAGCCGGCCGGCACCGAGCGCGCCGTCTGGGCCGGACATGGCCCAGCACAGCTCGGCGACCTGCTGGGCGTGGCGCATACCGAGCAGCTTGCGCACGCTGCCGGTGGCACCGGGCTCTGTCCCGGACAGCCGCTTCAGGGTCACCCGCAGGCCCAGCAGGTCGATCGCGTGCCCCTCGGCCACGAGCCTGCCGAGCTGGCCGGCCGGCGCCACGCTGCCCGCCTGCACCTGTGCCAGGAGCTCGGGCACGCCGCATCCGAACGCCCAGGACCTGGACAGCGAGACGCGCTCGTTGGCCAGCGTGGTCCTGGCCACCCGCCAGCCGCCATTGACCTCCCCCACGACCTGGTCATCCGGCACGAAAACATCGTCGAGGAAGACCTGGTTGAAAAAGGACTCACCAGTCATCTCCCGGAGCGGGCGGACCTCGATACCCGGTTCAGACATGTCCACGAGGAAATACGTGATCCCGTCGTGGCGGGGCGCGGTCGGTTCGGTCCTGGCGATGCAGATCGCCCAGGCGGCCTGCTTGGCCAGCGACGTCCAGATCTTCTGCCCGGTCAGCCGCCAGCCACCGTCGGCCCGCACCGCCCGGGTGGTCAGGCCCGCTAGGTCCGACCCGGCTCCCGGTTCGCTGAACAGCTGGCACCAGACGATCTCGCCGCGCAGCGTGGGCGGCAGGAACCTGTCCTGCTGGGCTTGCGTCCCGTACTGGATCAGCGCGGGCACGACCCAGGCGCCGATCATGAGGCTCGGGGACTGCACCCGGGCTGCGCGCATCTCCTGCTCGATGACCACCTGCTCGAGCGCGTCCGCGCCGCGTCCCCAGGGCGGGGGCAGATGCGGAGTCACCCAGCCGCCATCGGCCAGCGCGCGTGCTCGTTCCGCGCCGGTCAGCGCGGCGATCTCGGCCAGCTCAGTGCGCAACTGCTCGCGAAGCGGCCCGTCCCCGCCCGGCAGCTCGACCTGGATGGGCCTGCGCACCCCGGACCTGGCCAGCTCGGCCACGCGTGCTGCCCAACCGCCCGACGGGCCGAGCAGGGCGCGCAGCGACATCGCGCGCCGGTAGTACAGGTGGGCCTGGTGATCCCAGGTGTAGCCGATGCCGCCGAGCACCTGGATGCACTCATGCGCGCAGGACACGGCGGCGTCAGCGGCCAGGACGCCAGCCACGCTAGCCGCGAACTCGCGCTGGCGGCTGGCGGCGGGCTGGCGGGGCGCATCGGGCGGCTGGTCAGGCGCGGCGTCCCGCTCGGTGCGGGCCGCGTCCCAGACAGCGGCGGCGGCCAGCTCGGCCGAGGTCAGCATCCAGGCACACCGGTGCTTGACCGCCTGAAACTGCCCGATGGGCAGGCCGAACTGCTGGCGGATCTTGGCGTACTCGCTCGCGGTGTACACGGCCCAGTCAGCGATGCCGCTGGCTTCGGCGCCGAACAGGATCGCCGCCAGGCTGGTCACGGTACTGCGATCCAGCCCGGACAGCAGCCGGTCCGGCGGCACTGTCACGCCCGCCGAGCGCACCCGGGCGACTGGGCGGGTGAGGTCGAGACTGTCCAGGGCGGTGATCTCCAGGGCACCCGCGTCGACGGCGGCCCAGATCTCGCCATGGCCGGCCTGCACCGGCAGGATGACCAGGTCGGCCAAGCTGGCGCCGAGCACCGGGGCGGTCTCGCCGCTGATAATCAGCCCGCCGTCCGCCGCGGCGCTGCCGCTCAGGCCGTCGGCCAGGGACACTGCGCCGGTCCTGGATCCGTCGGCCAGGCTCACGACGAGCTTGCCGGTCACGCCTGCCGAGGTGAGGATCGCGCTGGCCAGCACCGTGGGCAGCGCAGCCCCCGGCACCAGGGCGCGGCCGAGTTCTTCCAGTGCCACGGTGAGCTCAGGAAGGCCGAAGCCCTGCCCGCCGTCCTCTTCGGGCACGTGCAAGCCGAGTACGCCCTGCTCGGCGAGGCTCGGCCCGAACGATTGCAGGTACCGCGCGGATCCGCTGTCCGGGCCATCGGCGGCGGCGCGGACCGCCTCGGGCGGGCAGTTGCGCTGCGCCCAGTTGCGGATGGTTTCCGCCAGGTGGCGATGCTCTTCGGAGAGGCCGAGCGCCATGATGTACCTCGTTCGCCTGGTCCGCTGTGCCGATGCCGACACTCTAGAACGAGATTTGGATCCGGCCCAGGTCATGGCGCTGACCTGCCTTCCCCGGCCGTGCTGGGGCGGTGCCTGGCGGTGCTGCCGGCCGTGACGGGCCAGGTCATCTGACGGTGGCAGGCCGGGTCGATGGCCCTGGTCGGTGTGGACCGGTCGCGGTCCGAGCGCCGAGGCGTAGTACAGGCGAATTACCACCTTAACGCCTAGGTTAATGCATGAGAATTGCCACTTTAAGGTGGAAATTACTATAACTGTAAGGCTCGCCAGCTGCTGGTTGCTTTGTTATCGTGAGGTAGTGCCCCGGTGGTCTGCCAATATCCGAAGCCGGGCCGATCGCGTAGTTTATGTCTCCACCCTGCCCCCCCGGGTAGTCGACAAGTACCTCATGCCGAGTGAGCGAATCGTCACCACCGTGCGGATGCATCCGATAGCAATTATCGGTCCGATAATCCTGATCCCGGCCGGCCTGCTCGTCGCGGTCTTCGTGACCAGCTCCGCCAGTGGCGGGCTGGTGGGAGTCATCTGGATCCTGTGGGGCGTGCTGGTCGCCTGGCAGGGCTGGAAGATCGTCACCTGGTGGCGGAGGTACTTTGTCGTCACCGAGAACCGACTGATGCTGATCACGAGCCTGATTGACACGGATGTCGGGATGATGCCGCTCGCGAAGGTGACCGACATGAGGCTGCATCAGACCACCTTCGGCCGCGCGTTTGGGTACGCCACGTTCATTGTCGAGTCTGCCGGGCAGGACCAGGCGCTAAGCCGCGTCGCGTTCGTACCTTATCCGTCGCAGATGTACCAGGAGATACTCGATCTGATCTTCCCGAAGAGGCCCGCGGCTGCGGGACCTCAGGGGCCGCCGGGGGCACCGGGCCCGCCGGGCCCTCAGGGGCCGCCCGGGGCGCCGCCCGGATCTCCCCCGGGGCCGCCCGGGCCGCCGCCCGAATCTCCCCCGGGGCCGACCGGATCTCCTCAGGGGCCGCCCGGATCTCCCCCGGGGCCGCCCGGATCTCCCCCGGGGCCGCCCGGGCCGTTGTCGCCCTGGCCATGGGGGCCTGGGTGGGAGCCTTCGGAGCGCCCGGGGGACGATCCTGGGTTCTGAGATCTGCCGCGCCGCCTTGTCCAACCCAGCCCTGCGGCAGCCCTTGAGGACCGTGCGCGACATCTTCACGTCTACCGACGAAACCCCGCGCCTGTGGCACCGGCCGGGCCGGATTACGGACCCGGCGCCAGGGCTGTCGCGGGACCGAATACCGCAAATCACAACCAACGGCCGCTGACGGGGGGTAGTCCGGGTCAGGGACGGGTTCAGGGGCCGGACGCAGGGTCAGCCAGGGCCCCGAACCGTTTGCATGAGATTCTGTTTGTGCCCAGATGACGGCGCCGCCTCTCGTGCACGGCCGCTGGTTTCCGCCAGGTGGCGATGCTCTTCGGAGAGGCCGAGCGCCATGATGTACCTCGTTCGCCTGGTCCGCTGTGCCGATGCCGACACTCTAGAACGAGATTCGGATCCGGCCCAGGTCATGGCGCTGACCTGCCTTTCTGGGCCGTACTGAGGGCACGCGTCCGCCGGTACCGGCACTTTTAACCCGGTCGATGGGGTCAGGCTAAGGTCCTGCCATATTGGGAGTGTGTGGCCCTTTTGGCGCGGGAGTGCAATCCTTGGATCCGCGCGGACCGCCAGGGGGCGGCCGATCGCGCGCCGGCATGCGCGAACCGGGGCGATAAGGGAGCGGTAATGAAGCGGATGGTTTTTGGTTGCGGTTGCGGTGGCGGTTGCTGCTGCGATGGGCACGGTGGCGGTGCCGGCGGTCGCGTCGACGTCGGTGCCGCGGGTGGTGGCGGCTGGCCCGGTGGTGGGGCAGGTGGATGGCGATGTGAGTTCGGCGGCGCTGTCGACGTGGGAGACGGACGGGATGGTGCTGTCGCTGGTTTACGGTAACGGGGTGGTGTATGCGGGCGGGATCTTCGGTAAGGCGCTGCCGCCGGGGACGCCGGCGGGGACGACGACGGGTGTGGTGCCGCGGACGTACCTGGCGGCGTTCAGTTCGTCGACGGGGGCGCTGATCACGTCGTTCGACCCGACGATTACGTATTCGGGGACGAACGCGCATCCGGGGGTGTATGCGATGGCGCTGTCGCCGGATGGCAGCACGCTGTATGTGGGGGGGTTTTCGATCATGTGGATGGGGTGGCGCGCAGTGACCTGGCGGCGTTCAGTACCGCGACGGGGGCGCTGACGAGCTGGGATCCGAGTACGGGCGCGGCGGTGCGGGCGATCGCGGTGTCGCCGTCGGGGTCCTCGATTTATATCGGGGGGGCGTTCGGGGCGCTGGATTCGAAGACGCGGACGTTCGCGGCGGCGGTGGATACGTCGGGCAAGCTGCTGCCGTGGGCGCCGGTGCTGGACAGTTCCGTGTATGCGCTGGCGGTGACGCCGGATGATTCGCAGGTGCTGCTGGGCGGTTATTTCCAGCACATCAACGGGGTGGCGCAGAACTCGGCCGGGGCGGTGGACCCGACCGCGGGGACGGCGAATATCCCGTGGGGGCTGCCGGGTGATTTCATCCCGCATAATTCGGGGTGCCAGTCGTCGGTGAAGGACATCGTGGTCAGCGGCGGCACGGCGTATTTCGCGGATGAGGGCAACGGCGGCGGCTGTTTCGATGGTGACTGGGCGCTGACGCTGGGCAGTACCGACACGCTGCTGTGGCAGAGCGACTGCCTGGGCGCGACGCAGGCGCTGGCGGTGGTGAACGGGTTCTTGTTCAAGGGGTCGCACGCGCATGACTGCGCGTGGGCGCCGGGCGGCTGGCCGGAGGTCAGGATGGCGAACGGCACCCGGCTGCCGTGGCATCTGCTGGACCAGTCGCTGGCCGACGGGACGATCGGGCACTGGACCCCGAACACCAACATCGGCGACGCTTCGGTGTGGCAGGGCACCGATGGCCTGGGCCCGCACGCGATGGCGACCGACGGCAGCCAGCTGTTCGTGGGCGGTGACTTCACCACCGTCAACAACAAGCCGCAGCAGGGGTTCGCGATCTTCCCGGCCTGCAAGGACCCGTCCGCGCCGGCGAACCCGACGACCGCGCCGGTGGTGACCAGCACCTCGGCGGGCGTGGATTCGGTGAGCTTCCCGGCGACCTGGAGCAGGGACGTCGGCACGCTGTCGTACCGGATTTTCCGGGACGGCGGCGCGTCGCCGATCGCCACCTTGACCGCTACGTCCTGGCCGGAGCCCGGTGACACGCCGGTGCTGCGCTACCAGGACACCGGCCTGGCGCCCGGCTCCAGCCACACCTACACCTACCAGGCTTACGACGGCAGTCACTACACCGCCAAGTCACCCGCCTCGGCGCCGGTCACCGTCGCCTCTGCCAGCCCCACGCTGACCTACCAGCAGACCGTCCTGAACGACAACCCCTCGTTCTTGTGGCCGCTGAACGACACCGGCGCCACCGCGAACGACGCCTCGCCCAACGGCTTCAACGGCATGTACGAGCCGGGCACGACCCAGGGCGCCCCCGGCCCGTTCAGCGGCCAGACCGCGACGAGTTTCGATGGCAGCACCGGGCTGGTGACGTCGGACAACGAGGTGGCAGCCCCGCAAGTGTTCTCCGTCGAAGGCTGGTTCAAGACCACTACCGATGACGGCGGCAAGCTCATCGGCTTCGGTAACAAGCAGACCGGCCTGAGTAGCGGCTATGACAGACACATCTACATGATGAACGACGGTCAGCTCGTGTTCGGCATCTTCAACAGCAAGAACGTGACCATCGAGACGCCGAACACCTACAACGACGGCGCCTGGCATTACCTGGTAGGCACCTACAGCTCCTCGAGCGGCACCCTGGCGTTCTACGTCGACGGCCGGCTGATCGGGACCAACACCGCCAGTTCCGCCCAGGGCGGCAACGGCTACTGGCGGGTCGGCGGCGACAACCTGAACGGCTGGAACCTCGACCCGTGGGGCAGTAACAGCCAGGGCACCACTCAGCCGCACAGCTACTACTTCAACGGCACCATCGCGGACGTGGCCGTCTACCCGGTCGCACTGTCCGCGTCCCAGGTAACGGCACATTACGCGGCCGCCTTGCACCAAGGCGTCGCACCGTAGAAAGGCCGGGCAGCCTGGCCGGACTTCTGGAGGTAACCGGGTCTGGGCCGTCGCAGTGTTCGCGCGCCTGCGGCGGCCCTGCTCTGGTCGGTTCTGGCCAGCTACGGTGTCATGGCAGCGCGGCGATTGCCGCGGGACGGTAACTGCACCCTTGTCCGCCTGGTCGGGCCACGAATCATCCTGGATTTGGTTATCGGCCGGCCCGCGTCCGTGACCACTGGCTGCGGATACAGCGACAAGACTTGAGAATGAACGCATGTCGGAAGAAGGACAATCACCCGAGCCCGGTGCGCAGCCACGACCGGACGGCCGATCAGGGGCGCCTGCCGGCGGCCGCAAGCCCGGTGAGCCCTGGCGCGAGCTGGTGAAGCTGGTCGACGAGGTCGCCGCGGGCCGGGCGGCCGTGATCCCGGCCTGGCAGCGGCGGACCGTCGCGGAGTCCCGCTGGCCGGTGACCCTGACCGTGATCGCGGCGGTCGTGCTGCAGGGGCTGCTGCCGCAGCGGCTCGCGTTGCATCCGGTGCAGCTGATACCGGCCCTCGAGATAGCGCTTTTCATCGGGCTGCTGATCGCCAACCCGGTACGGTTCGAGCGCCGCTCCTCGGTGGTCAGGGCCGGCAGCATCGTGCTGATCTTCCTGGTCACCCTGGCCAACGCGTGGTCTGCGGTGCGCCTGGTCGTGGCGATCGTCAACGGCCATGGGTATGGCACCCCGACGCAGCTGCTGGCCGCCGGCGGCACCATCTGGGCGACCAACGTGATCGCGTTCTCGCTCTGGTACTGGGAGTTCGACCGCGGCGGCCCGGTCCACCGGTCGATGGGCAGATACCCGTATCCCGACCTGATGTTCCCGCAGATGGCCTCGCCAGAACTCGCGCCGCCTGACTGGGAAACGCGGTTCGTCGACTATCTCTACCTGTCCTTCACCAATGCCGCCGCGTTCAGCCCCACCGACGTCATGCCGCTGGCCCGCTGGGCCAAGCTCACCATGCTGCTGCAGTCCGCGGTCTCCCTGGCGCTCGGCGTGCTGGTCATCGCGCGAGCGATCAACGTCCTCCCCACCTGACGCCACGCACCGCCCGCCCGGCACGGCCCGCCCAGCTTGTCCGCCTAGCCTCGTCCGGCCGGATCTTCGCCCGCGGGGGGCTTGTTACTTGCTGGTAGAATTGGCTATGTTACTGGCCGGTAGCGCGTTGTCGCGCAAGGGGAGGCAAGCGTGGGTCACTACAAGAGCAACCTCCGGGACATCGAATTCAACCTGTTCGAGGTGCTGCGGCGGCAGGATCTGCTGGGCCAGGAGCCGTTTACCGAACTCGATGAGCAGACCGCCCGGGGGATCCTCCACGAGGTGAACAAGCTGGCTACCGGGCCGGTCGCCGAGTCGTTCGCCGAGGCTGACCGCAACCCGCCCGTGTTCGACCCGGCCACCGGGACCGTGCAGATGCCGGAGGCGTTCAAGAAGTCCTTCCATGCGTTCGTCGATGCCGAGTGGTACCGCCTGGAGCTACCGCCCGAGCTGGGCGGTATCAGCTCGCCACGATCTGTCTGCTGGTCAGTCGCCGAGCTGATCCTGGGCGCCAACCCGGCCATCTGGATGTACGCGAGCGGCGCGTGCTTCTCCCATGCGCTGTGGCGGATGGGGACGCCGGCCCAGAAGCGCTTCGCGGAACTCGCCATCGAGCGCAAGTGGACGGCGACAATGGCGCTGACCGAGCCGGACGCCGGGTCCGACGTCGGCGCCGGCCGGACGAAGGCGATCCGGCAGCCCGACGGGACCTGGCACATCGAGGGCGTCAAGCGGTTCATTACCGGGGCCGAGCACGACATGGGGGAGAACATCTTCCACCTGGTACTGGCCCGCCCCGAGGGGGCCGGCCCGGGCACCAAGGGCCTGTCGATGTTCCTGGTACCCAAGTACCTGGTATCGGAGGACGGGCAGCTTGGCGAGCGCAACGGCGTGTACGCGACCGTTGTCGAGCACAAGATGGGCCTGAAGGCGTCGACCACCTGTGAGCTGACCTTCGGCGCCAAGCAGCCCGCGGTCGGCACGCTCGTCGGTGATGAGCACGACGGCATCAGGCAGATGTTCGTGATTATCGAATTCGCGCGGATGATGGTCGGCACCAAGGCCATCGCGACCCTGTCGACCGGGTACCTGAACGCGCTGGAGTACGCGAAGACCCGGGTCCAGGGGGCCGACCTGACGCAACTGATGGACAAGACCGCGCCCCGGGTCCCGATCATCAACCACCCGGACGTGCGCCGGATGCTGATGTTGCAGAAGGCGTACGCGGAGGGCATGCGGGCGCTGGTGATGTACACCGCGTCCTATCAGGATGCCGTGCAGGTGGCGCTGGCCAGTGACGTGCCGGACGAGATGGCGGTCGCCGTCAACGACCTGCTGCTGCCGCTCGTCAAGGGGGTCGGCTCGGAGCGCGCATACGAGATGCTGACGCTGTCCCTGCAGACGTTCGGCGGCTCGGGCTTCCTGCAGGATTACCCGATCGAGCAGTACATCAGGGACGCGAAGATCGACAGCCTCTACGAGGGAACCACCACCATCCAGGGGATGGACCTGTACTTCCGCAAGATCCTGCGGAACCAGGACCAGGCCCTGCAGTTCCTGATGTGGCAGATCACCAACTTCGTGACCGCCGACGCGGGCAACGGGCGGCTCAAGGCCGAGCGGGCCGCCATCGGCCGGGCGGCCGAGGATGTCCAGGCCATGGTGACGGCCCTGCACGGGTACTTCGGCCAGAGCGCGCAGCAGCCCGCTGAGCTGTACAAGGTGGGCCTCAACACCACCAGGCTGCTGCTGTCGCTCGGAGACCTGGTGATCGGCTGGTTGCTCGCGCGCCAGGCTGAAGTGGCCCTGGCCAAGCTGGACGAGGACGGCTCGCCGGCCGACCGGGCCTTCTATTGGGGGAAGATCGCCGCAGCCAGGTTCTTCGCCGCGACGGTATTGCCCAGGCTGGCCGCGGAACGCGAAATCACCGAGTCGACCTCGCTTGACCTCATGGAACTCCCAGAGGACGCGTTCTGAACGCCGCTGAACTGATACGGCGCCAGTGCTGAAACTTGCCGTCAGTGCTGAAGCCTGCCCTGAGCTGAAGCTGCCCGCAGTGCTGAGACGGCCCTCAGAGCTGAAACTGCACTGAGGCGCGGTCCCGCGTGATCGGCCGGATAACCTCCGCCACGATGGCGCGGTGCGCCGGGTGATCGCGGTAGGCGAGGTAGCTCTCCGTGTCGTCGAAGTCGGCCACGACCGCGAAGTCGTAGTTGCCGTCGGCCAGGCCGGCGTCGGCACCGAAATGGTACGCGCGGAGGCCGCGCATCAGCGCGGGCAGTGCGCGGAGTTCGTCAGCGACCTGCTGGCGCTGCGCAGCGGTCGACTCCGCCGCCCAGGCGAAACATGCCACATGCCTGATCATGTCGCTCCCTCCGAGAGCGGTCGCGGGGGTCACGGTCGGGGGTTGGCGGTCGGTTCACGGTCGCAGCTTCACGGTCACGGTTCACGGCAGTCGCGGGCCAGGCCGACCGGCCTGCTGCCGCGGGGACGGTCAGGACCAGGCCAGGATGCGCAGCGGATCCGCCAGCATCGCGCCCACGTCGCGGAGCACCGCTGAGCCGAGGTCGCCGTCGACGATCCGGTGGTCGAAGGACAGCGAGAGCGTCGTGACCTTGCGCACAGCCAGCTGCCCTTCGTGCACCCAGGGCGCGTCCTTGACCTGCCCGAAGGCGAGGATCGCGGCCTCGCCCGGAGTAAGGATCGGGGTACCCGCATCCACCCCGAAGACGCCCACGTTGGTGATGGTGATCGTGCCCCCCTGCATGTCGGCTACGGTGGCCCGGCCGGACCGGGCCGTCTCGGCCAGCTCATTCAGGGAGCGGCCGAGATCGGGCAAGGCGAGCAGGTGAGCATCCTTGATGTTGGGCACCATCAGTCCCCGGTCGGTGGCGGCGGCGATGCCCAGGTTGACGTAGTTCTTGACCACGATCTCCTGGGCGCCCTCGTCCCACGAGGAATTGATCATCGGATGCCTGGCCACCGCGACCAGCAGCGCCCTGGCCACGAACAGCAGCGGCGACACCCGGACCTCGGCAAACTCGGGCAGCGTCCGCACCCGCGCGGTCGCGGCCATCGTCTCGGTGACGTCGACCTGCAGGAACTCGGTTACGTGCGGCGCGGTGAAGGCGCTGCCCGCCACCGCGGCCGCGGTGTGCTTGCGGACACCGCGGATGGCGATCCGCTGCTCGCGCGGGCCGCCAGCGGCGGGACTGCCCGCCGTCTGGGGATAGGCCTGTAGCGCCCGGCCAGCCAGGGCGTCCGGGGCCTGGCCGCTGGCGGCCGCCTGCACGTCATCCCGGGTGATGGAGCCATTCGGGCCGGTGCCGGCCAGCCGGCCAGGTCGACGCCCAGGTCCTTGGCGAGCTTCCGGACCGGTGGCTTGGCCAGCACGCGCGAGCCGGCGACGGGCGCGGCGGCCGATCCGTTGGCCACCGCCGTGCTACCAGGACTAGCCGTGCTACCAGGACTAGCCGTGCTGCCGGGACCAGCCGTGCTGCCGGGACCAGCCGTGCTGCCGGGACCAGCCGTGCTGCCGGGACCAGCCGTGCTACCAGGACCAGCCGTGCTACCAGGACCAGCCGCGCTACCAGGACCAGCCGCGCGGCCTGGACCCGGGCCGGCCGGACCGCCACCGGGGCCAGCAGGCCCGCCGGGACCGGCAGGAGCCTTCCTGGCCCGGCGGGTGGTCGGCCCGAGCTTGACCCCGTAACCCACCAGTACCGCCTGGCGCTCCTGCTTGGGCGCTGGGCTGCCGTGGATGCCCGGCTCGACGGCGCCTTCCTCAGGCGGCCTGGGCACCAGGTCTTCGGGAGTGGCGGTGCCCGTCTGGCCGAGCTGCAGCCCGGCGGCAGCCTCCGGCTGGCTCGCGCCGGGCGCGCCGCCGCCGGCCGTCGCTCCCACCTCCACGGCGATGATCGGCGTCCCGACGTCGGCGGTGGTGCCTTCGGACACCAGCAGGCCGGACACGACGCCCGCGTACGGGCACGGCAGCTCGACCACGGCTTTGGCGGTCTCGATCTCCACGATGATCTGGTTGACGGTCACCGAGTCACCGGGCTGGACATGCCACTTGATGATTTCCGCCTCGGTCAGGCCCTCACCGACATCAGGCAGCTTGAATTCCTTCAGCTCCGACATGCGGACCTCTCAGTAGGCGAACGTGCGGTCGACGGCGTCCAGGACCCGGTCCAGGTCGGGGAGGTAGTGCTCCTCCAGCCGGGACGGCGGGTACGGGGTGGAGTAACCGCCCACCCGCAGCACCGGTGCCTCCATCTGGTAGAAGCACTCCTGCATGACCCGGGCGGCTATCTCGGCACCAAGCCCGCCGGTAACCGCCGCCTCGTGCACGACCACGCACCGGCCGGTCCGCCGCACCGAAGCGAAGATCGCCTCGGTGTCCAGCGGCGACAGTGAGCGCAGGTCGATCACCTCCAGCGAGCGCCCGTCAGCATCCGCCGCGACCGCAGCTTCCGCGCACGTCCTGACCATCGGGCCGTAGGCGAGCACCGTCACGTCGGTTCCGCTGATCACGGTCTTGGCCCGGCTGAGCGGCAGCGCGTCGGCCGCGCTGCCTGCCGTGTCCACCTCGGCCTTGTCCCAGTAGCGCCGCTTGGGCTCGAAGAAGATCACCGGATCATCGCAGCTGATGGACTGCTGGATCATCGTGTAGGCGTCCGCGGGGTTCCCGCAGGCCACCACCCGCAGCCCGGCGGTGTGCGCGAAGTACGCCTCGGGGGATTCACTGTGGTGCTCCACTGCGCCGATACCGCCGCCGCACGGGATCCTGATCACCACCGGCAGGTTCAGCTTCCCCAGCGAGCGCAGGTGCATCTTGGCCAGCTGGGTGACGATCTGGTCGAAGGCCGGGAACACGAAGCCGTCGAACTGGATCTCGCACACTGGCCGGTAGCCGCGCAGCGCCAGGCCGATCGCGGTCCCGACGATGCCGGACTCGGCGAGCGGCGTATCGACCACCCGGGCTTCACCGAAGTCCTTCTGCAGGCCGTCGGTGACGCGGAACACGCCGCCGAGCTTGCCGACGTCCTCGCCCATGATCAGGACTTTGGGGTCGTCCTCGAGGGCCCTGCGCAGTCCCTCGTTCAGCGCCTTCGAGAGCGTCAGCGTGGTCATCGCGCGGCCTCCTCGGCGACGAAGGTGTCAAGGTAGGCGGCGAACTGCTCGCGCTCGGTGTCCAGCAGCGCGTTCGGCTCGGCGTAGACATTCTCGAAGATCGCCAGCGGTTGCGGGTCGGGCATCTCCAGGCACGCGGTACGCACTCTGGTGCCCACCTCGACTGCCTCCGCCTCCACCTCCTCGATGAAACTCATCTGCACCAGGCCGGACCTGATCAGGTACTGCTTTACCCGCTCGATGGGATCTTTCAGCTTCCACGCCTCAAGCTCGGCCGCCAGCCGGTACCTGGTGGGATCGTCGGTCGTGGTGTGCGCGCCCATCCGGTAGGTGTACGCCTCGATCAGGGTGGGGCCCTGGCCTTCCCGGGCGGCCTGCATGGCCTTCCTGGTCACCGCGAGGCAGGCCAGGACGTCGTTACCGTCGACCCGGACACCGGGGAAGCCGAACCCGTGTGCCCGCCGGTACAGCGGCACCCGGCTTTGCCGCTCCAGCGGCTCGGAGATCGCCCACTGATTGTTCTGGCAGAAGAAGACCACCGGCGCGTTGGTCACCGAGGCCCAGATGAACGCCTCGTTGACGTCGCCCTGGCTGGTGGCGCCGTCGCCGAAGTACGCGATGGCGGCCTCGCCGTCCTCGCCCACGGCGCCGTCCCGCTGGATGCCCATCGCGTAACCCGTCGCGTGCAGCGTCTGGCTGCCGATCACGATCGTGTACAGGTGGAAGTTGTGCGCCTTCGGGTCCCAGCCGCCGTGGCTGACCCCCCGGTACAGCTCAAGCAGCTTGGCCGGGTCCAGGCCACGGCACCAGGCGACGCCGTGCTCACGGTAGGTCGGGAAGGCCATGTCCCGCGGCCCGAGAGCCCGGCCCGAGCCGACCTGCGCGGCTTCCTGCCCGAGCAGCGAGGCCCAGATCCCCAGTTCGCCCTGGCGCTGCAGGGCGATGGCCTCGAAGTCGATCCGGCGAACGAGGACCAGGTCCCGGTACAGCCCCTTGATCTCCTCGGGGGAGATCTCGAGCGGGTAATCGGGATGCTCGGCCCGCTCTCCCTCCGGAGTCAGAAGCTGAATGAGCTCGTCTGATTCGGTTCGTCTTCCCGGACCGGAACCAGGCGCTGCGGCAACTCGCCCGGCAGCTTTGACGGCCACGTGCCACTCCCTTGCATGCTCAGGGCCAGCCGTCAGGGAGCACCCTGACCCGGCCAGTCGTCCGTCGGAGTTCCGCTGCGACAGTACCCGGCTGGCGTCGCCCGCGATTATCCGGCTGAGTCCGCGGGCCGTCAGCAATCGATGGCCCGCCTGACTCGATTATGCGCGTGCGGCCAGACCGCGGGAATCGGCCCGGCTGCTGGCCTCGGCGCGAGACCAGGACATGACAGTTGGGGAAGTGGCGGCCTGCGGTCAGTGAGCCACCTGGCACGATGGGATGCGGACCGCAGACGCTGCGGCCGCCCGCCCCGGCGGCACCGCGGCGGGCCGGGCGCGGAGCATCGTGACCAAGCTCACATATCACCGGAGGAGAACAGTTGGCCAGGGTCATCGTCGAGGTGATGCTCAAGCCCGAGATCCATGATCCGCAGGGCGAGGCGATCGCCAGCGCGTGCCAGCGGCTCGGTTTCGGCGAGGTCACGAATGTCCGGCAGGGTAAGCGATTCGAGGTCGATATCGATGGGCCGGTCGGCGCCAGCGCCAGCGCCAGAGTCGCCGAACTCGCCGCGGAACTGCTCGCGAACCCGGTCATCGAAGAATTCACCATCCACCAGGCCTGAGCCCCCGGACGGGCGCTGTTACCGCGGAATTCACGCTTCGGCCACCCTGCGAAGAGCACTGTTCGTCCAGAGATCGCCCGAGTTCATGATTACCACGGCCCGTCCCTGGAAACGCTCACAATGTGATCAGCAACGCTGATGTGGGCGGGGAGCAGAGGAGCGGATGCGTACTCGGGTGACAGGAACGCCAGAGCCGACCGTCGATGCTCGGTTCTGCCTGGTATTTCCTCGGGAAGCACTGAGTGTCCCGGTCATGCGCCGGGTCCTCGGCGACACGCTGAACAGGCTCGGCGTGGACGACGATTGCGTGGCCGACCTGCTGCTCGCCGTCACCGAGGCGTGCACCAACGTGCTCAGGCACAGCGGCCCTGGACTGCGTTACGAGGTAGTGGCCAGGGTCGGCAGGAATCGGTGCGTGCTCGAGATACTGGACAGCGGGCGGGGCTTCGACCCGGACAGCATTCCCGCTTACCGGGCCGCCGCCCGGCCGATGTCGCGGCTGCGCCGCCGCTGGGCTGACTCCTCGGCATCATCGGGGCCGGCGCCGACCGCGCCGTCCGCGGTGCGGGGCCGGCTGGCCCGGGTCAGGCGCGGCGCGGCGGACCGGGCGGTCGCACAGCTGCCGGAATCCGGCCGGGGCCTGGCCATCATGCAGGCGTGCGTGGACGATGTCACGCTGAGCAGCCGCCCGGGCCGGGGCACGGTCGTCTCGCTGCAGAAGCGGATTGAGCTGCGCAGCGACGCGCCGCTGTCGCAGGCGGGCAACCTGCAGCTCCGGGACGCCGGCTGAGCAGGTAGCCTGCCTGCATGCCCGGCACGCGAGGACGCTCATGACGGCCCGCGTGGGCGTGATCACCTTCCCGGGTTCGCTCGATGACCAGGACGCGGCGCGCGCCGTCCGGCTCGCTGGCGGTACCGCGGTCCCGCTCTGGCACGGTGACCGGGACCTGCGCGGGGTCGATGCCGTGATCCTGCCTGGTGGCTTCTCCTACGGTGATTACCTGCGCTGCGGCGCGATCGCCAGGTTCGCCCCGGTGATGGCGGAGCTGGTGCCCGCGGCCCGGGCCGGCCTGCCGGTGCTGGGCATCTGCAACGGATTTCAGATCCTCTGCGAGGCGCATCTGCTGCCTGGCGCGCTGACCCGCAACGCGGGCCTGCGCTTTGTCTGCCGACCGGTCCGGCTGCGGATAGAGGCCACCGCGACTTCGTGGACCAGCCGCTACGCGCCGGGCCAGGAGATAACGCTGGTACTGAAGAGCGGCGAAGGCGCGTACGTGGCCGACCCGGCCACCCTGGCGGCGCTGGCCGCGGGCGGCCAGGTGATCGCGCGGTACGCCGACGGCAACCCGAACGGCTCCGCGGCGGCCATCGCCGGGATCTGTAACGAGGCGGGCAACGTGGTCGGCCTGATGCCGCACCCCGAGCATGCCGTCGAGGCGATCACCGGGCCGGGCGCGGATGGCCTCGGCTTCTTCGCGCCGGTCGCGGCGCCCGTGCCGGCGCGGGCATGACTTCCCTGGACACGGTGGCGCGGGCGGCCGCCACGCCGGACCGGCCGCAGCCGCACGCGGAGCTCGGCCTGACCGCGGCGGAGTACGCGCGCATCCTGGCCGTGCTCGGCCGCCGGCCGACCGACGCTGAGCTGGCCATCTACTCCGTGATGTGGAGCGAGCACTGCTCCTACAAGTCGTCCAAGGCGTATCTGCGGCAGTTCGCCGACAAAGCGCCCGACTCGGCCGCCCTGCTCGCGGGAATAGGCCATAACGCGGGCGTGGTGGATATCGGCCATGGGTACGCGGTCACCTTCAAGGCTGAATCGCATAACCACCCGTCCTACGTCGAGCCGTTCCAGGGCGCGGCGACCGGCGTCGGCGGAATCGTCAGGGACATCCTCGCCATGGGCGCGCGGCCGGTGGCGGTGCTTGACTCGCTGCGGTTCGGGCCCGCGGACGCGGCCGACACCCGCCGGGTACTGCCCGGGGTGGTGGGCGGCATCTCGTTCTACGGCAACTGCCTCGGCCTGCCGAACATTGGCGGCGAGCTGGCCTTCGATCCATGCTATGCCGGCAACCCGCTGGTCAACGTGGCATGCGTCGGCATCATGCGGCACTCCGACCTGAAGTCGGCCGTAGCGACCGGCCCGGGTAACCAGGTCGTCCTGCTCGGGTCCAGGACTGGCCCGGACGGCATCGGCGGTGCGTCGGTCCTGGCCAGTGCGTCCTTTGGCGGCAGCGGCGAGGGCGCCAAGCGGCCGAGTGTCCAGGTCGGTGACCCGTTCATGGAGAAGCTGCTGATCGAGTGCTGCCTGGAGCTCTACGCGGCGGGCGTGGTGGCGGCTATCCAGGATCTCGGCGCCGCCGGGATCGCCTGCGCGACCACCGAACTGGCCGCCGCGGCCGGGGCCGGGATGGCGGTGCGGCTGGAGGCGGTGCCGCTGCGGGACGCCTCGCTTGGCCCGGCAGAGATCCTGATGAGCGAGTCGCAGGAACGCATGATGGCCATCGTCGAGCCCGCCGCGATCGAGCGCTGCCTGGCGATCTGCGCCCGCTGGGACGTCCAGGCCACGGTCATCGGCGAGGTGACCGGGACCGGGCGGCTCGAGATGACCTGGCATGGCGATCAGGTGGTGGACATCCCGCCGGGCAGCGCGGCCGACGACGGCCCGGTCTACCATCGCCCGGTGCGGCGCCCGGCCGACCAGGACCGGCTGCAGGCGGACGGCCCGGCCGGGCTGCCCAGGCCGGGCACCGGCGCGGAGCTGCGCGCGGCGCTGCTGGCGGTGGCGGCCGCCCCGGACGCAGCCGACAAGAGCTGGGTGACCCAGCAGTACGACAGTTACGTGCGCGGCGGCACCGTGCTGGCGGCGCCGCACGACGCCGGCCTGGTCCGGGTCGATGACCAGGCCGGCCTGGGTGTCGCGCTGGCCACCGACGGCAACAGCAGGTTCGCGCGGCTGGATCCCTACGCGGGCGCCCAGCTGGCGCTGGCCGAGGCCTACCGGAACGTGGCGGTGACCGGGGCGCGGCCGCTCGCGGTCACCAACTGCCTCAACTTCGGATCCCCGGAGGACCCGGCCGTCATGTGGCAGTTCGCCGAGGCGGTCCGCGGCCTTGCCGACGCCTGCGCGGCCCTGGCCGTGCCGGTGACCGGCGGCAACGTGAGCTTCTACAACCAGACAGCCGCCGCGGCCATCCACCCGACCCCGGTGGTCGGCGTGCTCGGCGTCCACGACGACGTGCGGCGGCGGCTGACGATCTCCTTCGGTGAGCCGGGCGCCCGGATCGTCCTGCTCGGCCGGACGGCTGCGGAGTTCGGCGGCTCGCTGTGGGCGCAGGTCGCGCACGGGCATCTGGGCGGCCGGCCGCTGGCGGCCGACCTGGACGCCGAACGAGATCTCGCTGCCCTGCTGGTCGCCGCGGCTGAGGCGGGCCTGCTCGCGGCCGCGCACGATCTCGCCGACGGCGGGCTGGCCCTGGCACTGGCCGAATCCTGCCTGGCGGGCGGCACCGGCGCGGTGGTCCAGCTGCCCGGGGATGAGTTCACCTGCCTGTTCAGTGAGTCCGCGGCCCGCGCGCTGGTGGCCGTCCGGCCGGGTCGCGAGGCGGAATTCACCGCGCTGTGCGAGCGGTGCGGGGTGCCGGCGGCTGCCATCGGCACGACCGGCGGGGCGGCCCTGGAGGTCGCCGGGTGCTTCGTTATCCCGCTGGATGAACTCGCCGGAGCCCACCGCGGCACGCTGCCCCGGCTGCTGGGTCAGTAGGCGGACCAGAACGCGACGAGCTGCCGCCATGATCCGCCGGTGCCGCAGCGCTGCAGCTCAAGCTGGGCACCGGGGGCCGCGCCGCCGGCTGAGGCGACCGGGCTGCCGACGGTGAGGCAGCGGCCGTCGGCATCGTTACGCAACTGCCAGTAGTCCTGGCCGGTGGCGTCCGTGCTGTGGTACTCGCGGGTCCAGCGCTGCAGGTCGGAAAGGTCACACCGCTGCAGCACGGCCGCCCGGGCGGGCGTCGCGGCCAGGCACCGGCCGGTGGAGATGTAGATGAAGATGTAGCCGCCCCCGACCATCTGGTCGGCCGTCCACTCCGGATAGTCGGCCGGCAGTGCGGTGGGCCTGGTCGGCGTGAACGTCAGGCCGTGCGGCCCGGCCAGCAGCAGCTCCGGCGCGGTGCCCGGGCCGGCCCGGCGGGGCCGGGCGAGGCCAGGCCGACCGTCTGCACGCTGGCCACCCTGACCGAAAGCGTGGCGTGGTGCGGGGCGTGCTGCCCGGACTCGGTGACCAGGTACGCGATGACTCCGCCGCCCGCGAGGAGCACCGCCAGGCCGATCCCGGCCAGCCGCAGTGCCCAGGATCCGCGGGCGCGTGCACGAGCACTGCGCTGACCAGGCATACCGAACGATTACCGCCATCTGGTCCGCCGTGCTAGCCGATGTCGGGAAATGCCGAGAAAACCTCTCGGCTCGCGGTCGCCGCCGCCGTCGGCTACGGTCGCACCGATGCCCGTACGACAACCAGATCCGGCCCGGCTGCTGGCGGCCGTCAACGCCCAGCGAGCGGCGCTGTCTGCTGCGCCGCTGGACGGAACGCAGGCCTCCGGCCGGCTCGGCCTGGCCTGTGTCAGCGCGGTCGTGGCCGCCGTCGACGCTGGCCTGCCGCCATTGCCTGAGGCCCAGCGCGGCGCCGTCAGCTACCTGCTCGCGCTGCTCGCCGCGCGGTCCCCGGGCCGCGCGGTGGAAGTGCGGATCCCGCCCTACGCGGCGGTCCAGTGCGTGGCCGGCCCCGGCACACCCGGGGCACGCCGCCGAACGTGGTGGAGACCGATGCGGTGACCTGGATCCTGCTCGCCACCGGGCGGCTGGGCTGGAGCACCGCCGTGGCCGACGGCCTGCTGCGGGCCAGCGGCCCGCGGGCGGACCTGTCCGGCCAGCTGCCGCTGGCTGACGCCGGTCCGCTCACCTGACCGGCGTCAATAGACTTGGCTGGTGATCAAGCCTGATGGCCGCCTGAGTGACCAGCTGGATCCGGCCGAGCAGCCGCCGAGGGACGCCTGCGGAGTATTCGGAGCCTGGTCGCCGGGCGAGGAGGTAGCCAAGCTCGCCTACTTCGGCCTGTACGCGCTGCAGCACCGCGGGCAGGAGTCGGCGGGCATCGCGGTCAGCGACGGCAACCGGATTGTCGTCTACAAGGACATGGGCCTGGTGCCGCAGGTCTTCGACGAGTCCACGCTGAACACGCTGCGCGGCCACATCACCGTGGGCCACTGCAGGTACTCCACGAGCGGGTCATCGGTCTGGCGGAACGCCCAGCCCACCTTCCGCGCCACGCCCAGGGCGAGCCTGGCGCTCGGGCACAACGGCAACCTGATCAACACCCTCGAGCTGGCGGCGCTGGTGGCCGGCGACGATGCGGCGGCGGACAGCGGCGCGACCTCCGACACCGATGTCCTGACCGCCCTGTTCGCGCGCCCCGCGGACCCGGACGGGTCAGGCACCGGCATCGAGGAGGCCGCCCTGGCCGCGCTGCCGCTGGTACGCGGGGCGTATTCGCTGGTCTTCATGGACGAGCACACGCTGTATGCGGCACGCGACCCGCAGGGGTTCAGGCCGCTGGTGCTCGGCCGGCTTGACCGTGGCTGGGTCGTGGCCAGTGAGACCGCCGCACTGGACATCGTGGGCGCATCGGTCATCAGGGAGGTCGAGCCCGGCGAGCTGATCGCGATCGATGAGCGCGGGGTGCGGTCGCACCGGTTCGCCGCCGCCGATCCCAAGGGCTGCCTGTTCGAGTACGTCTACCTGGCCCGGCCGGACACGTCCATCGCCGGCCGCAGCGTGCAGGCCACCCGGGTCGAGGTCGGCCGGAGGCTGGCGGCGGAGCACCCGGCCCGGGCCGACCTGGTCATCCCGGTGCCCGAGTCAGGCACTCCGGCCGCCATCGGCTACGCGCAGGCCAGCGGGATTCCCTACGGCCAGGGCCTGGTCAAGAACTCCTACGTCGGCCGGACGTTCATCCAGCCCAGCCAGACGATCAGGCAGCGGGGCATCAGGCTCAAGCTGAATCCGCTGCGCGACGTGATCGCCGGCCAGCGGGTGGTGGTCGTTGACGACTCGATCGTGCGCGGTAACACCCAGCGGGCCATCGTGGCCATGCTCAGGGAGGCGGGCGCCGCGGAGGTGCACGTCCGCATCTCCAGCCCGCCGGTGGCCTGGCCGTGCTTCTACGGGATCGACTTCGCCACCCGCGCGGAGCTCATCGCGGGCAGCCTGTCCATTGCCGAGATCGAGGCGTCGATCGGTGCCGACTCGCTCGGCTACGTCTCACTGGACGGCCTGCTCACGGCCACCACGCTGCCCGCCGGGCGGCTATGCCGGGCCTGCTTTGACGGTTCCTACCCCGTTCCGTTCACCAGCGCCGCGCAGGGAAAGCATGTGCTGGAGGCGGCGGCGGTCGCCGCGGGGCCGGTCAGCACGGGGCCGGTCAGCACGGGGCCGGTCAGCACGGGGCCGGTCAGCACGGGGCCGGTCAGCACGGGCCCGGTCAGCACGGGGCCGGTCAGCACGGGCCCGGTCAGCACGGGCCCGGTCACCGGCGGAGATGATCATTAGTGGCGGATCAGGCGGATGGCGCGAGCTACGCGGCGTCGGGGGTGGACATCGCGGCCGGCGAGCGTGCCGTCGAGGCGATCAGGCCGGCCGTGGCCCGGACCGCCGGGCCCGAAGTCATCGGCGGCATCGGCGGCTTCGCCGGCCTCTACGACGCGACCGCGATCACGCGCTACCAGCGGCCGCTGCTGGCGACGGCCACCGATGGGGTCGGCACCAAGGTGGTGATCGCGCAGCGGCTCGGCAAGTACGACACCGTGGGCATCGACCTGGTCGGGATGGTGGTCGATGATCTCGTGGTGTGCGGCGCCGAGCCGCTGTTCATGACCGATTACCTGGTCTGCGGGCGGCTGATCCCGGAGCGGGTGGCGGCGATCGTCGGCGGCGTCGCCGACGGGTGCGTGCTGGCCGGCTGCGCGCTGATCGGGGGCGAGACCGCCGAGCATCCCGGGCACCTGGCGCCCGATGACTTCGATCTGGCCGGTGCGGCGACGGGGCTGGTCGAGGCGGGCGAGCTGCTGGGGCCGGACCGGGTCCGGTCCGGCGACATGGTCATCGCCCTGGCCTCATCGGGCCTGCACGCCAACGGGTTCTCGCTGGTGCGGCAGATCATGGCGCGGCCTGCGGCTGGCCTGGACCTGGAGTCCAGCCCGGCCGAGCTCGGCCACACGGTCGGCGAGGAACTGCTCACCCCGACCCGCATTTACGCCCGTGACTGCCTGGCGCTGGCCCGCGCCGGCGGCGTGCACGCCTACGCGCATGTGACCGGGGGCGGGCTGGCCGCCAACCTCGCCAGAGTGCTTCCGCCGGGCGCCAGCGCGGTCCTCGATCGCGGCAGCTGGCGGCCGCCCCCGGTATTCGGGCTGCTGGCCGGGCGCGGCGAGGTGCCCGCCGAGGAGATGGAACGGGTTTTCAACATGGGCGTCGGCATGGCAGCCGTGGTGGCCGCCACCGATGCCGACCGCGTGCTGGACATGCTGGCCAGCCGCGAAGTACCCGCCTGGGTCATCGGTGAAGTCACCGCGGGCACTGGTACGGTGCTGCTCCGCGGCGAGCACCCGGCCTAGCCGGGATCGGCCGGCGGCTCAGCCGTACGCGCTGCCTACGCTGCGCGGGTATTCGTCAGCCGGACCGCCGAGGTCGTCGAGATCCTCGTCGTCATCCAGCTCGTCGTCCTCGTCGTCGGATTCGTCGTCGTCCACGGCATAGCGATCCGCGAAGTCCGCGTAGGCGGCATCCTGCTCCGCCTGCTGGTCCGTGCTGACGCCCAGCTCAGCCCGCAGCCGGTCAAGATCCGTGCCACCGCCGCCATACTTCAGCTGACGTGCCACCTTGACCTGCTTGGCCTTGGCTCGGCCGCGCCCCATTGGCTCGACCCCCTCGAACGTACGGGGCCCGCCGGGCCCCTGGTCACCGCACTGAGTCTTCTCACCGCGCTGATGCTTGCGGGCTTTTCTCGCACGACAGACTTACCCGCTGCCCCTCCACCGCCGAGAGCACAACGCGCTTCTTGCCTCCGTACATAGATAACCGTACCTGCTTTGTGCTGCAAGCGCCTCCGGCGCTGCGGAAGGCGATGGTCAGCTACCCAGCCAGATGCCGCGGAGGCGGCCTACCTCGGACATTCGCCGCTCGGCCAGCCGGTCGGCGGCCACCGCCGGAGGCACGCCGTCGGAGTCGGCGATCGCGAGGATCTTCTTGGTGGTGCCGAAGATCTGCGCGGCCCGCGCCTGCGCGCGCTCGAAGTTGAAGCCGTTCAATTCGTCCGCTACCTGGATGACCCCGCCGGCGTTCACCAGGTAGTCGGGCGTGTAGACGATGCCGCGCTCGGCGAGCAGCTTTTCCAGGCCGGGGTGGGCCAGCTGGTTGTTGGCGCCGCCGCAGACGATCCGAGCGTTCAGCATCCCCAGGGTCTCGTCGTTGATCGCGCCGCCGAGCGCGCACGGCGAGTAAATGTCGATGTCGGTGCGCAGTAGTTCGTCCCGGCCGGCCGCCGCCTCGACGCCCGGCTGGGCGGCCCGCACCTGGTCGACGGCGTCCTGGTTCACATCGCAGATCACGACCTGTGCGCCGGCCTGCACCAGATGCGGAACCAGGTGCCTTCCGACCTTGCCCACGCCCTCGACGCCTACCCGGCGGCCCGCCAGGCCGGCCGATCCCCAGGTGTGCTCGGCAGCCGCGCGCATGCCCTGGAAGACGCCGAAGGCGGTCAGCACGGAGGAGTCGCCGGAGCCGCCGTGCGGCACGGTCCGGCCGGTCACGTGGCGGCACTCGCGCGCGACGATGTCCATGTCCTCGCTGTAGGTGCCGACGTCGCAGGCGGTGATGTAGCGGCCGCCGAGAGACTGCACGAACCTGCCGTAAGCCCGCAGCAGGGCCTCGGACTTCAACCGGGCCGGATCTCCGATGATGACGGCTTTGCCGCCGCCGAGGTCCAGGCCGGCCAGCGCGTTCTTGTAGGCCATCGCCCGCGACAGATTGAGGACGTCGGCGAGGGCGGCCTCCTCGCTCGGGTAGGGGTAGAAGCGCGTGCCGCCCAGCGAGGGTCCCAGGGCGGTGGAGTAGATGGCGATGATGGCGCGCAGCCCGGTCGGGGCGTCCTGGCAGAACACGACCTGCTCATGCCCGGTCTGGCTGGCCAGCGTCGCCGCCGGTACGTGGGCTATCTCAGCTTCGCCGACCAGGGGCTTGTCGGCTGTCCCGAACACATTGGTCACGGCAGTGGCTCCAGGGGCTTGGTCCCGCATCCCCGTTGATGCGGGGTCAGGGACCAGGGTATTCCGGGGCCGCGCCGTTGCGGCCTGCCCCGGGCGATCTCAGCCGCGATCTCCCTGACCTCGGGGCTTCAAAGGAGCGCTGCGGCATGTCACGATTGATCATGCTTCCGTGTGCCGCATTTCTGCGTGTGTATGAGCCGCTATCCGCTTTTGGCCCGGCGGAGCGGTCGCGCTGGGAGGCGTACACGACAGCCGCAAACCGGCCACGCCGGGCCGAAGCGCTTGAAGCTGAGCGAATCGACGCGCTTCGGCGGATTATTGCGCTGCCTCCCATCGTTGTACCAGCTCAGGAAAGTCCACACGCCTACGTGCGGTGGGCAGATGGGATCACGTACGTGTGCCCATGGCAGACGAGGCTGCGGTCCAGGCTAGCGCTGGGCCGGTTGCGGGCCACTGTCGGTCCGCTGCTCGCGGATGCGTCCGCGCCCGGCCATGCTCAGCAGGCTGCCGAGGACTTTGCCCGGTCGGAGGGGAAGGGGGTGCCGCCCCGGGTTTACATCCAGAGCAGTACGTGGTCGGTGCCGCTGACCTGGTTCGTTCTGTTCGTCCCGACCGAGCGCTGGCTGGTGCTCGGCTCGGCGGCCGAGGCGGCCAGCAAGGGCCCGGCGGCAACTGCGTCGGCCACCCGCACGTTGGTCTATGCGACGGCCATGGCCCAGGCGCGCAGACGAGTGGCGCGGGCGCTCGCGACGGTGCGCCGCGCGTCGGCGCCGAAGCCTGGCGGCCGTGCCAAAGGTCCTGGTCAAGGTAGTCGTGCTCCAGGCAGGGACGCGATGATCAGGGTTAGTGACGAGCTCGAGGAGGTGGGGCGCTGGCTCGAGGAGTTCCATCCGCATTCGCTGGTGGAGCTGGACTACGGGGGGTTGGTGCAGTTGCTCGACGATGACGCGTTGCGTGCTGACCAGTCCGTAGCCGAAGTGTCCGCTGCGGTCAGCGCGCTGGCCAGCAGGGAGTACGAGCTGGCGGCAGCCGCGTACCAGCGGCTGCGGGCCAGATGGCGGAGCCTGGAAGCGATCCAGCTGGGGAGCTGAGGGGAGGCGGGGATGACTTTTCCGAATCCGCCCGTTGCGACGGTGCGTGTCGCTAGAATCACGCAGCGTGACTCAGATCAGTGGAGCAACTGGGCAACTCACAACAGAAACTTTGCTCCTGGTGGTCGACTTGTCACGGCTGGTGATGGCAATATGGTCTGAGTAGACCATATGGGACATCCACGGCAGGTTCCGAGAGGAGCCAATACAGCAACACACGCAGGATCGCAGTACCGGTCCAGGAGGAGAGGCCGTAATTATGTCTGCACGCACACCCGAGGCCGAACCGCTGCTCACCCCAGCGGAGGTCGCAACGATGTTCCGGGTTGACCCAAAAACCGTTACACGGTGGGCCAAAGCCGGAAAACTGACGTCGATCCGTACGCTTGGCGGCCACCGCCGGTATCGGGAGACAGAGGTCCGGGCTCTGCTCGCGGGTATCCCGCAGCAGCGTTCGGAGTGACACATGGCCGCTACCTGGCGCCTAACGGCTCTGGGGATGCAGGTGCACGGCAACGTGCGCAGGCGCGGCCAAGTCCAGGGAGCAAGGGGGGGTCGGCCCCGGCGGCCAGAAATGCGCCGCATCGGGGCATGGTTCACGAGGCGCGCTCGCAAGAGCGTCGTCCTAGGGGACAGCCGGGGTCGATCCGGCCTCCTGAAGTACCAGAAGATCTGCTACGGGGGTAGCTGACCTGCCAGCCCAGTGCCGGGCGGGGCGGGTCTGGCCAGGTTGCTGGCCGACGCATTCGCCCACCTCCAGCCACCAGACGCGAACCGCCAGGCAGTGCCGCAGGCGGTGGCCCTGGTTTCGCATCTCACCCGGATACAGCGCCCGACAGCCGGCGTTATCTAGCCACCCGATGTAATCGCAGCACGACTTTTGGTAATCGCGCCTCTCCGGGCAGGTGCTCCGCAATACTGGTCGTCATGCCACCGCAGGGGAGATTGCGCGGCGGCAGACAAGGTGTCCGCACAGCAGGCACCGCGGCGCGGGCGAGGCTCGCGCGGTAGCGGTGCGGTGTGTGCGCGCTCCGGGGGCCCGCTCAGCTGCAGCTGAGCGGGGAGTGCCGTCGCTCTGAGGGGGGGATCGCAGATGCGTGATCCAGATTTGGTTATGCGGGCACAGCGGGCAGCGACGGCGCTGGAGCTGGCCTGGGACCGTTACCGGACGCTGCATGGCCTTGGCTCAGATCCACTGCCGGCCATCTCGAGCTACGTCGGCTACTCGCTTGAGGAGCCATGGGGCGAGCCGCGCGTCGTGCTCGGCGTCGCCGCCGATGAGGCCGAACATCTGGCCGTCCTGCTTGACCGGCATGACTGTGCCCGGCCCGGCTCGCCCGTGGCCGAGACGGAACTGGCCGCCGAGCCTGGGGCGGCGCTGGCCGGAGCCGATCAAGCCACTGGCAACGGGCATGTGCACGTCCCGGCGCAGCCGCAGCCGCCCTCGGCCAAACGAGCCAGGGCCAAGGAACAGCCGCGACCGGACCGGCCGCGAAGCAGGGAGCAGGCGAGACCGGCGGATCAGCCAGCGGCGCCACGGAGCCTGCGGCCGCTGGATTCCGGTGACGGCGCGGATAGCGGCCGGCCGCGGAATCCCGGCCGCGCGCGGGGCGCCAGCGGACCGCTGGATCCCGGTAGCCTGCTGGATTCCCGGCGGTCGTTAGATCCCGGGCGCCCGCTGGGGCCAGGCGGCGGGTTCAGCCCGCCCCCACCTGCGGCCTCGTATCTGCATGCGGCCAGCCAGCCGGTCGGCCAGCACGCCGGCCCGGCGGGCCACGCCGGTCCGCCAGCGGCTGAGCACGGTGCCGAGCTGATGGCATTCAGGCCGCGACATGAGCCCGCTTCCTATCTGGACGAGGGCCCTGAGCCTGACCCGTTCTTCGCTGATCCCGATGAGCAGGTACCGTCCGGCCGGAGCCGCGGCGGCCGGGTGATCGGCAGCCACGCCATGCCGAGGCAGAAGCGGCCGGGCGCCCCGGCCGCGGTGGTCGGGTCCGCCCAGCGGGCCGGCCGGCAGCAGGAAGGCATTGGCCGCCGGGGCCTGACGTCGGTGGCAGCCGAGCTGGCCGGATGGGCGTCCAGCGAGCTGCCAGGCCAGGCTGCGCACCGGTTCGCGCCGCCTGCGCCCAGCGGCCAGTACGGCCCGGCCAGTGACAGCGCGGCCTGGCCCAACGGCGGCCTGCCGGCCGACCGGGGGATCTGACCGCGGGCCCGGCCTGACCAGCCGGGCCCGACCAGCCCGGCCGGCTGCGCGGCTCGCATGCTGCGATCCGCTGGACCTCGCCAGCTGTCCGGCCCGGGGGAAACATCGGTGGATGCACGGTCCCGCAGCCGTGCATCCGCCGATCCCGCCGATCCCCATGCGCACGCGGCTGGTCTGAGCGAAAATGTCGGAGCTAGATCTGTGCTTCAGTTCAGCCTAAATTCAGCTAGGAACGGGAATCTTCCTCCTGGGGCTCGTCATCAAGGTGCCCGGAAGGGGCGTTCTTCCGATGTCAGCGGATTCGCCAGACAATGATCAGCCTGCCATCGGCGGCGCGGACGGCGTAAGCCAGGCAGGCGGCCCCGGTGGTGCCTGGTCCGCCGACCCGATTCGCACGACCAGGTCGATTGGCGCGCTGAGTTCCTTTGCCTCGCTCCGGTCCCGGCGGCCGTCCCGGCGGCGGTCCCGCCGGCCGTTCATCATCGCCGGTATCACCGTGGCCGGGCTGCTGGGTGGCGCGGGCGCGGCCCTGGCCACCACCGGATCCGCCGGCTCGGTCGCGGCGCGCGGTGAGGTGGCTGCCACGCCCGCCCCGGCACCCACCCCGACCCCGAGCCCGGCCGCAGGCGTGCCGCACAGGTTCTTCGGCCGCAACTTCGCCGGGGTCGGGTTCGGCATGGTCGGCGGGCTATCCGGCGCGCTGCACGGCCAGCTGGTGATGGCCAAGCCCGGTGGCGGCTACCAGACCGTCGATATCCAGAACGGCAAGGTCACCGCCGTGTCCGCCACGGCTATCACGCTGAAGAGCGCTGACGGCTACTCCCGCAGTTATGGCGTCACGGGCTCGACCATCGTCGACGCCCAACGCGATGGCATCGGCTCGGTCAAGGTCGGCAATCAGGTGTCGGTCCTGGCCACGGTCTCCGGCAGCACTACCACCGCCGTCAGGGTGCGGGACATCACGCTGCTCCAGCCGGGCCGCAAGGCCTTCGGTTATCCGGGGCGCGGCGGGACCAACAGGTCCAGCGTCAGCTAAGCGTCTGGGCCCGGCCCGCCCAGCTACCGGGCCGGGCCCCAGACACCAGGCGCCAGGCACCGCCGGCCGGATCGGCCGTCTGCGATCTGGCCAGCGGGGTGCGATTGTCAGACCCATGGCCGACAATCTGAACCGTGCGGGTTGCTGTCGCTCCCGGGGCTTCCGGGGATGGGCTGTTGTGCGAGCTCGGAGCCGACGGCAGTCCCCGGGGATCTCCCGTTACGGCTCTTGATCTGCCGCGGGCCATCGCGGAATACGAGCAGGCTGGCGGGGCCGGGATCCGGTGGGTCTGGTCCAGTACCGCGCAGGTCTACCCGGCGCTGCTGCGGGCGGGCACCCGCGTCGGCCGCTGCCACGATGTCGCGCTCGCTGCGGCGCTGCTGGCCAGCCGTGATATTGCCGTGCGCGACACTGCTGTGGGCGGCGCTGCTGTGGGCGGCACTGCCGTGCGCGGCACTGCCGTGCGCGAAGCCGCTGTGGGCTATACCGCCGTGGGCGGCGCTGCTGTAGGCGGCGCTGCTGTAGGCGGCACTGCTGTGCGCGACACCGCGGTGCGCGGAGCTGCTGTTGGCGGCGCCGCTGTGGGCTATACCGCCGCGAGCGGCACCGCAGTGGACGGTACTGCTGTGGGCGGTGCTGCTGCCGGCGGCGCTGCTGTGGGCGGTACTGCTGTGCGCGACACTGCCGCGGGCGGCGCTGCTGTGGGCTATACCGCCGCGGGCGGCACTGCCGCGGGCGACGCCGCTGTGGACGGCACTGCTGCACCGGGTGGCGCCGCGTGGGCGGGCGGCGGCCGGGACAGTGCTCTACGTGATGCCCCCCTGCGGGACGGCCGGGTGCAGGGCGCGCTGTTTGAGCCCGCGCAGCGGTCACCGGCCACTGAGCTCGAGGCGGTCATCGCAGCCCACGCCGGCCAGCTCCGGGCGATCGCCGCCGATGACCACCCGGCCCGGTTCGGCGCGCTGGTCGCGGCCGAGTCGGCGGGCGGCCTGGTGGCCGCGGAGATGAGCTACGCGGGCATACCGTGGCGGGCCGACGTGCATGACCAGCTGCTGACCGGCATGCTCGGGCGCCGGCCGCCGTCCCTCCCGCCGGGCACGCGGCCGGCCAGGCTGGCCGAGCTCGCCGCGGGTATCTCGGCGGCGTTCGGCGGCCGTCCGGTCAACCCGGACTCACCGGCCCAGCTGGTCAAGGCGTTTGCGGCCGATGGCGTCCGGGTGCCCTCGACCAGGTACTCGATCCTGCGCGATATTGATCATCCGGCTGTCCCGCTGCTGATCCAGTACAAAGAGCTGTCCCGGCTGCATGCCGCGCACGGCTGGTCCTGGCTGGACACCTGGGTGGCCAGCGGCCGGTTCAAGCCTGAGTATGTGGTGGGCGGGGTCGTGTCCGGCCGGTGGGCGTCGCGCGGCGGCGGCGCGCTGCAGATCCCGCGGGTCCTGCGGCAGGCCGTGGTGGCCGACCCCGGCTGGGTCCTGGTGGTCGCGGACGCCGCGCAGCTGGAGCCGCGAGTGCTGGCCGCGCTGGCCGGGGATCGCGGGTTCGCGGCGGCCGCGGCCGCTGGTGACCTCTACGAGGCGCTGGCCAGCGTCTTCGGCGGGGATCGCGGCAAAGCCAAGATCGCGCTGCTGTCGGCGATGTATGGCGGTGCCGGTGGCGAGGCCGGACAGTTGCTCGCGGTGCTGCGGCGACGGTTTCCGCAGGCGGCCGGGTACGTGGAGCGAGCGGCCCGGGCGGGCGAGGAAGGCCGTGTGGTCAGGTCAGTCCTCGGCCGTACCTGCCCGCCGCCGTCGGCGGCCTGGCGCGCGGTCACCGAGGAGTCCGGCGACCCCGATGGCGAGCGGGATCCCGGGGCAGGCCGCGCTGCCCGCGCCCGCGGCCGGTTCACGCGCAACTTCGTGGTCCAGGCCAGCGCCGCCGACTGGGCGCTGGTCCTGCTGGCGGGCCTGCGCAGCAGGCTGTCGGCGATGCCCGGGCTGACCGGGAGTCCCGGCGGCAGGCCGGCCCGCCCGCAGCGGCCTGCCGCGGCGCGAGACTGGGGGCCACATCTGGTGTTCTTCCAGCACGATGAGGTGATCGTGCATTGCAGGGAAGAACTGGCCGAGCCGGTCCTGACCGCCGTGGCGGACGCCGCCGCGGCGGCGGGCCGCATAGTGTTCGGCGAGACGGGCATCCGCTTTCCAATGTCAACCGCGGTGGTGACCTGCTATGCCGATGCCAAGTAGGTCCTGATCTCAGCTGGCCGGGGCTGACCTCAGCTGGCCGGGGCGTCGGCGACCGACTGGGTGGCGGGCGGAACCTGGGCGGTGCAGTACATGCATCGGCTGGCCGCGATGGGGATCTTGCTGAGGCATTCGGGGCATTCCCGCTCGGTGGCCTCCTTCTTGCGATCTGACAGCTCAAGCATCTTGGTGGCAGGCACCACCACGAAGAAGTAGACGACCGCGGCGATGATCGCGAAACTCAGGAGCGCGTTGATGAAGGCGCCATAGGCGAACTTGCTGTGGTTGATAGTAAAGCTGAGCGAGTTGAAGCTGGGCTTGCCGCCGATAGCGCTGATGATTGGCGTGATCAGGTCGGCGATCAGTGCCTGGATCACCGCGTTGAACGCCACGCCAATGACTACCGCGACGGCCAGGTCGAGAAGATTGCCCCGGAGCAGGAACTTCTTGAAGCCGCTCATGGATCCCCCCGGCTATGCAGGCTCGGTAACTCGGATATTTAGTTCATATGCGACGTTATCAACGCGCGGCGTGAGTTTCTGGCCAACCGGGCCGAGCGACTGGGGGAGTTTCTGGCTGGGCCGCATCGCCTCCCCCTGCCCGCCGAAACCGGTCACCTCGCCCTGCCTGCCCGCCGAAACCGGTCACCTCGCCCATCCACTAGGTGGTGGCGATGGGTGCGAGCCAGAATCCGGTCCAGGATCGACCGTTATCCGCAGCTGGCCGGCCCGCGGAAAACATGCTGCGCTGCCAGGCCGACGTGAAGCAGCATGAGATATGACCTGGACGCTCACCGAGGACCTGGATTCCTACCTGGCCGACGTCGGCGACTTCCTGGGATCTAAGCCGGTCGTCAACACGATCCAGCTATCTGTCCTCGCGATCCTCCGGGCTCGTGGCGGATCGGCCTACGGCAGTCCGCCGCTGTTTGGCTGGTGGCGGTCACCGGGCGGCCAGGTCGGGGGCGCGTTCCTGGTCACGCCGCCTTTCCCGGTGCTGCTCACCGGGGTGGCTGAGCCCGCGGCGAGGGCGCTCGCCGCGGCGCTCGCCGCCCGGCAGGCGCTGCTGGCCGGGGTCAACGCCGAACTAGGTCCCGCGGCAGCGTTCGCCACGGCCTGGTCCGAGCTGACCGGGGCGGAGTCGAGGGTGCACCGGCGGAGCCGGCTCTTCAGGCTGGCCGGCCTCGTGCCGCCCAGCCCGTGGCCGCCGGGATCCGCCCGGGTCGCGGTCGCGGCCGACCGTGACCGGCTCGAGGCGTGGCTCGGCGCGTTCCACCGGGAAGTAGGCGAACTGGGCCACGTCCCCGGTGATGTCGAGGACCGGCTCAGTTATGGCGGACTGACTCTGTGGGAATCCGATGGCATCCCGGTCGCCTTGGGCGGAGTCACCCGCACCGTCGCGGGCGTGGCCCGGGTCGGGCCGGTCTACACGCCGCCGGGCCAGCGCAACCGCGGCTATGGTGCGGCGGTCACCGCGGCGGTTAGCCAGGCAACGCTGGACGCGGGCGCCGATCAGCTGGTCTTGTTCACCGACGTGGCCAATCCGACCAGCAATGCCCTTTATCCGCGCCTCGGTTACCGGCCGGTGCGCGACACCGTGGTGCTGAGCTTCGCGCACTGACCGGTCAGCTTCCCGGCCGGCCTGCCGTCTGCCGCCACCAGCCGGGCCACTCCGGAAATCGCAGCCGCAACAACGGCACCTTTCGTACCCTTTGACCGCCGGAGTCAATTGATTGTGCGGTTACACCAGGGCATAGGCGTACCAGTCCTGGTCATTGGCCTGATAACAGACCATTGTCAAGGCTACGATCGGCGGGTTATCGGGGCTTCCGGGACCGGCGGATGAGCGGACCTTCGCATGGGTTCGGGAATCAGCAGCGGGAAAGGCACGGAGCGCAGCTCCGGTGGGCTGGAGAGGCGGCACGTCATGATCTGCTCGCAGTGCGGCAACGACGTTGCCCCTGGGTCGGCAGCTTGCCTCCACTGCGGGACGCAGCTGGCCGGCCAGGCTGGCCAGCCGACTGCGGCCCGGCCCGGCGAGGCTGGCCAGCCCGCTGCGGCCCCGGGTGGCAGCTACGCGGCAGGCCCGGCCAGCCCGGCCGCGGCGGCCGGGCCGGTTTTCGCTTTTGACGCGAAGCGGCTGAGCCGCGACGACCGCGTGGCGGGCGGAGCCACCGCGTTGCTGCTCATTTCTCTTTTCCTGCCCTGGTATACGGTGAGCGCCCCAAGCGCGACCATCAACGGCGTGACCGTCAGCGGCGTGGGCGGATTCTCCGCCAACGCGTTCGACGGCCACGGCTGGGTGTGGATCGTCTTCATCCTGGGCCTGGCGGTGCTGGCCTACCTGGTCATGCAGGCCGGTTTTGCGGCCGCGCCAGTCAGGCTCCCGGTCAGCCCGGGACCGGCGCTGCTCGGGCTGACCGGGATCAATCTGCTGCTGGTGCTCATCGCCTTTCTGGTCAAGCCGGGCACCGGCGACACGCTGGTCGAGATCTCGATCGGCTGGGGCATCGGCGCCTTCCTCGGCCTCATCTGCGCGATCGTGGCGTTCGCCCCACTGGGGCTGCCTTTCGCCCGGGCCCGCAGCGGTCGCTGAGCGGCCAGTCGCGGCCTGCGAAACAGGCCCTGCCCGCCAGGTGATAGGCAAGTGGGGTGACCGACGACGAGCCCGCTGAAGCTGACCTGCGCGGGACACTACCGTTGCTGGATCGGGCGCTGCTGGATCGGGCGGCCAGGGCCTGGCCCGGCCGGGCCGTCCGGCCGATGCGCCCCGGGGGCCGCCGGATCGAGACGCTGGAGACGGGATGACGCTCGAGGTCAGCGTCCGCGGCACGGTGATCCCGCCGGACGAACTGTCCTGGCGGTTCTCCAGGTCGCCGGGCCCGGGCGGCCAGTCGGTCAACACCAGCGACAGCCAGGCGGAGCTCTCCTTCGACGTGGCGACCTCGGCTGCGCTGCCGGCCGTCCTGAAGGACCGGGCACTGCGCGCGCTGGCGGGCCGCCTGGCCGGCGGCGTGATCACGGTGACCGCCTCGGAGAATCGCTCGCAGCTGCGCAACCGCGAGGCCGCGGCGGCCCGGCTGTCGGCGCTGCTGACCGAGGCGACCGCGCCGCCCCGGGCGCCGCGCCGCCCGACCAGGCCGACCCGCGGCTCGGTCGAGCGCCGGCTGGCGGATAAGCAGCGGCGCGCCCAGATCAAACGGCTGCGCCGCCCGGACGGCGAGTGATGCGGGCCGGGCCCGGCGGTCTCAGCCGCTGGTCAGGCTGACCAGCTTGGTGACCGTGTTCCAGTTCCTGGCGGTGGCGGTGACGCCCAGGCGCTTCTCGATGAAGCTGTGGGTCAGCGGGGTGTCGGCGGCGCCGCCCGGACACCATAGATACGCTTCAGCGCCGCTGATCCAGATCCGGTCCTGGCCGAACTCCTGCGCCTCGATCTCCTGAACCGCCCGCGGCTGCGGGGGCGCGGACAGGAAGGCAACAAAGAACCTGGACGGGTTCTGCGGGCCGTCCGGCAGCGGGCTGGCGCCGACTACGCCGGCCAGCTGCGCGCCGGACCTGATGATGACCCGCACGGGCGCCCCGAACCGTTCGGCCACCCGTTCCTCGATCGCGGCGGCCACCGTGGCCGGTGACGAGCCGGCGGTGCTGAAGATCGCATTGCCGCTCTGCAGATAGGTGGTCACCGCGTCGTAACCGAGTCCGGCCAGCAGCTCGCGAAGGTCGGCCATGGCGATCTTCCTGTTGCCGCCGACGTTGATGCCCCGCAGGAGCGCCGCGTACCGCATCGTGCCCTCGGTCACCTTCCTGCCGTAACGAAGTACCCCAGGCTATTGTCCTCGGTCTCCCCGGCTCCGAGCGGGTACCGCGAATGCACCGCGCAATATCCGCTATTCCTTCTTAACGGGCGTCGCGCCGTGTTCGCCCGCTTCGGGCGGTCATGCTGGTCCGTTACTGGCAGTTACCAGTCAGCGCGTCATCAAGGTGACCATCAAGCCGTCTGGCCAGGCGGGCACCAAGGTACGCGGCACCCTCTACGTCGACGACTTCACCGCCGACATTCCACCGCTAGGCCAGGGCTCCGGTGACGAGCTGGCCGGGCTGTCATACGCGTACACGATCAAGTAGAGCCGTATCCCGGGGAGACAACTGATCGTCCCCCCGGGACCGCCGGCAGAGTGCCGGAGGCGAAATCTGATTCCGATCCCGGCCACGGGCCGGCCAGCGATGGCCGGCCCCGTGGCTATCCGGTTCTGCGCGGGCGCCTGCGATGGTGACGAGTCACGGGCGTCTCGCCCGTATGGTCAGCTCCCGCCATGCTCAGGTGTACAAAACGTGAATCGGCATACGTTATGGGTCGGTGATTACGGATGCCCAAGGGTTTGTTATGTAAATGTTACATAACAAGAAATTTTCGGGCTCCGCCGTTCCTGCTAGCGTCCGGCATGGATGTCTTCCGTCCCATCGCGCTCACGTTCATCGTGAGCCGCGGCGGGCAGCCACACAGCGGCCGCTTTCCAGCGGCCGCCCTCGAGGATGAGGCGAGCATGCGAGGACGCACGGCGGGTGGTGCGCGCAGGGCGCACGCCAAGCGCAGGACCGTGTCGCTGGTGATAGCGGCGGCAGCGGTACCGGCCCTGGTGGCCGGACAGGCGGCAGCGGCCGGGGCAGCCACCGCTGCGCCGGCGGCGCAGAGCGCGGCACTGGCGCCGATGACCGCGGCGCTGGCCGCCCAGCTGTCAACGAACGTCAATCAGCACGTGATCGTGATCATGAAGAGCCAGCTCGCGGCGGCCCGGGTCGGCAGCCACGCAGCAGTGACGCGCTCGGACGCGATCGCGGCAAAGCAGGCCCCGCTGATGACCGAACTCCGCCAGGTGCACGCCACCCACGTCAAGTCCTACCGGCTGGTCAACTCGCTCGCCGCCACCGTCTCGAAGGGCGAAATGGCGCGGCTGAAGGCGAACTCGGCGGTGGCCGAGGTCATCCCCGACGTGACCATTCACGGTGCCCAGCCCGATCAGGCCCCGGCGCTGGGAACGGTGGCCAAGAAGGCTGCGAAAGTCCAGCGCACGAGCAGCGCACCCACCTCCCTGACGCCCCATGTGATCCCGGGCGCCTGCTCCAGCGGCAAGGCTCAGCTCGACCCGGAAGGGCTCGCGCTGATGAACGTCGACTCGGACAACCCGCACGCCAAGACCGCGCGCTCGCTGGGCTTCACCGGCGCCGGCGTGAAGGTGGCCTGGATCGCTGACGGACTCGACCCGAACAACGTCAACTTCATCCGGCCGGACGGCAAGTCGGTGTTCGACCCCGCCGTCGGCGGTGACTACCAGGACTTCACCGGCGACGGACCTGGCCAGGTTACCGGCGGCGACGAGGCGTTCCTGGACGCCAACTCGATCGCGGGCCAGGGCATCCACGTCTACAACGCGCAGGACTTCAGCGCTCAGCCCGACCCGACCGCCTGCAACGTCAGGATCGAGGGCGTGGCCCCCGGCGCGAGCGTGGTCGGCCTGGACGTGTTCGGTGAGTTCGAGGACACCACCGAGTCCAACTTCCTCGAGGCGATCAACTACGCGGTCGAGACCGACCACGTGAACGTGATCAACGAGTCGTTCGGCTCCAACAACTTCCCCGACGTCACCGCGCTGGACGCGACCAAGCAGTTCGACGACGCCGCGGTAGCGGCCGGTGTCACGGTCACGGTGTCCAGCGGCGACGCCGGCTCGACCAACACCATCGGCTCGCCATCCACCGACCCGAACGTCATCTCGGTCGGCGGCTCGACGGACGACCGGTTCTACGCGCAGACCAACTACGCGGCGGCGCGCTACTTCGCCACCACCGGCTGGCTCAGCGACAACATCAGCGCGCTGAGCTCGGGTGGCTTCAACGAGACCGGCGGCACCGTCAACCTGGTCGCGCCGGCCGAGCTGAGCTTCGCGTCCTGCAGCACCGACATCGCGATCTACACCGAGTGCACCAACTTCACCGGCGCGGCCTCCCCGATCGAGGAGAGCGGGGGGACGAGCGAATCCTCGCCGCTCACCGCCGGTGCGGCGGCGCTGGTCATCCAGGCCTACCGCAAGACGCACGGCGGGGCCAACCCCACGCCCGCGCTGGTCAAGCAGATTCTGGTCAGCACCGCGACCGATCTCGGCGTTCCCGCCGATGAGCAGGGCGCCGGACTGGTCAACGCCTACAAGGCGGTCCTGCTCGCCGAGTCGATCCACACCAGCGCCGGCGCGCTGGCCCGGCAGGGTGCCACCTTGCTGAAGTCCACCAACCAGCTGAACGCGATCGACCCCCCAGGCACCGCAGAGAGCTGGCCGGTCACGCTCACCAACACCGGCTCGGTTCCGCAGCTGGTGACCATCAAGGGCCGTGGCTTCGGGCCGGACCAGAACGTGCAGAGCGGCACCGCCGTCCTGAACGACGCGACCAGCCCGCAGTTCGCCAACTACCAGGGCCTGCAGAACAACTACGCCGAATTCCACTTCACCGTCCCGCCGGGCCAGGACCGGCTGACCGCCTCGGACTTCTATCCGGGCAACCCGGCCAGCGGCCTGAACGCGCGGGTGCGGATGATCCTGGTCGACCCGCTGGGCCGGTTTGCCTCGCACTCCTTCCCGCAGGGCGTCGGCAACTTCGACACCGCCGACGTCTCGCACCCGGCCCCGGGTACCTGGACCGGTGTCCTGTTCGGCGACGTGGCCGCGGACGGCGGCACCAACGGGACCGTCGGCTGGCAGATCGCGACGCAGCAGTACGCCTCGTTCGGCTCGGCCTCGCCGTCCAGCGTGCTGCTGGCCCCCGGCGGCAGCCGGACCGTCACGGTGTCGGCGACCACGCCGTCATCACCGGGTGATGCGACCGGATCGTTCGATTTCATCTCGAACCTCGGCCTGAGCGGCACCACTACAATCCCGGTGACGCTGCGCAGCACCGTCGACGTGGCCAGTGGCGGCGCGTTCCATGGCACGCTGACCGGCGGCAACGGGCGCGCGCCCGGAGAGGGCCAGGACGAGTACTACGAGTTCAAGGTCGGCGCCGGGGTGCATAACATCACGGCCAACGTGTCGCTCACGAATGACGTGAACGACCCGGTGGGCGCCTACCTGGTCAGCCCGAGCGGCGACACCCGCGGCTTCGGGCAGAACAACACCAACGGCTCGCAGACCCTGTCGCTGACCGCGTACACGCTCAACCCGGCTCCGGGCACCTGGACGCTGATCGTGGCGTTCACCGAGCCGACGGTCGGGGACGAGATCTCGCAGCCCTACACAGGCAACATCAAGTTCGATGACGTCAGTGCCAGCGCCGCCGGGCTGCCGGACAGCACCAGCACGCAGCTGGCGGCGGGCACGCCGGTGACCGTCCCGGTGAAGATCACCAACAATGGGGCGGCTCCGGAAGGCTTCTTCGTCGACCCGAGGCTCGACCAGAGTGCCAGCGTCACGCTGGCCGGCCTCAGCCAGATCAGCGGGCTGGCCCTGCCGCTGACCGGCGGCGAACCGATCTGGTTCATGCCGACGGAGACCACCAGCGTCAGCACCACGTCGACCGCGACATTGCCGATCATGTTCGACTTCGGTGCCACCCAGGGCGACCCCGAGCCCGCCAGCCACAACCCGGGGGCCGGCCCGCTCTGCGCAACCACGGAAACTGCCGGCTACACCCCATCGGACGGCGGTGCCGTCTCCTCGGGTTTCTGGTACGCGGCGCCGACCGAGTGCGGACCCTACTCGGGCCCGGCACCGACCGGCACGGTCAGCTCGTCTATGACCGTGCAGACCAAACAATTCGACACCTCGGTGACGTCCGACACCGGCGACATCATGCTGGCGGCCATCAACCCGGCCGCGTCGGTCAGCCCGCTCATCCTCAACCCGGGCCAGAGCGGGGTGATCAACGTGACGATCACGCCGTCCGGTGCCTCGGGCACGCAGGTGACCGGCACCCTCTACGTTGACGACCTAGTCGACGCCGTGCCCCCGTACGGCCAGTTCAGCGGCGACGAGCTGGCGGGCCTGCCGTATTCCTACACGATCAAGTAATGCCGCATCCCGCGGTGGGCCGCCAGCGGCCCGCCGCGGGACCGGCGGGAGACCGCCGGAGGCAATCATGGAAGAACGCCGCGACTGAAGAACAGCATCTTTGCGGAACGGCGACGGGCCGGCCAGTGCTGGCCGGCCCGTCGTGTGTCCGGTAGATCTGCCTGATCAGCACTCAGGGGGCACTCGTGCCCGACCTGCCGTACTTGTCTTCGAGCCGGACGACGTCTTCGCGCCAGCCGGGGCTCGCGGTCGATGCTTCGGCGAAGGTGAGATCGGAGATCGCCCGGATCCGGTGCAGTACGCCTGGCGGCAGGTGGATGGTGTCGCCGGGCGCAAATCGCCGCTCGGTCAGCTGATCGGCGGCCGGGCCGTACTCGACTACGGCTTCGCCATCGAGCACGCTGATCGTCTCTTCCTTCTCGCGGTGATACTGCAGGCTCAGGGCGTGGCCGGCGTTGACGTGGATGACCTTGCCTGCGTACTTGTCACTGACCGCGGCGAAGATCAGCTCATATCCCCACGGCTTTTCCTGCCGGGCGGCCGGGTAGATCTCAGCAGGCCGGGGGGCCGATGGCGCCCGGCGGGAAGCGTTCTGCACGGTAGCCACATTAGCCTCCCGGGCCGGTGCATCCGGGCGGGGTTTCCATGATCCAGTAAGTTCTGGGGCCGTTGGCGACCTGGACTTTACGCGTTATTGGGCGTTAATGGCGGCGGCTCCGGAGCGGCCACCAGGCCGAGCCCGGCGATAATCTCGTCGGTGAGCTGAACCGGGGTCTGGGCCGCATCCAGCATGAACACGTTCTCGGCGGGCTGCGGTAGTTCCAGGTCAGCGAACTGGCTGTCCAGCAGCCTGGCGCTGAAGAAGTGCCCGTGCCTGGCCGCCAGCCTGGCGTGCAGCACATCCCGGTCCGCGGTCAGGAAGGCCAGCCGCGCGGCGGGCCGGCCGGTCAGCAGCAGGTTCCGGTAGCTTCGCTTGAGCAGTGAGCAGGGTACTACGGCGGACGCGCCGGCTGCGATCTGCTCGTCCATCCACTGGCCGATGATCCTGAGCCAAGGCCAGCGGTCGGCGTCGGTCAGCGGCACGCCGGAGCGCATCTTGGCGATGTTGGCGGCTGGGTGGAACGAGTCACCGTCGGCGAACAGCCAGTTCAGCCGCTTGGCGAGGAGGATGCCGACCGTGGTCTTGCCGCTGCCTGATACCCCGCCCATTAACACGATCATGCTCCGCGAGCATAGCCTGCACCGGTCAGGACCGGCCGCCCTGGCGCCGCGGCCGCTGGGCGCAGCAGCCCCGGCCTGGCCGCCGCTGGCCGGGCCCGTCCCGGAAGCGCCAGGCCGGGGCCGGGCAGTCACGCCCGCGCCGCGGACAGGCCGCGGTCGTGACCTTACACAGGAGTTGTCTCCGCCAGCGCATCGCACTCTCATAACAAGGCAGGGCTGCAATGATATGAGCGATTTATAGCATGCACCACGGCTTTGCCAGGTGGCTTCAGCTAAAGAAGATTATTTAACCCGCGCTATCCGACATTGCTAACGGCGATCCGGAGGCAGCTGCGATAAATCCGCAGTTCTTCCTATTTTGACTGATTAGCTCCGCGAAAAGGGTAAGGGACGGTCCGCGGGGAACCGCCCCCTACCTTTTCGCCAGGCCCGTCACCGGGCCGAGCCAGATACCCTCCGGCCGTCAGGTCAGAGCGGGCGGACCTGCTCGGCCTGCGGGCCCTTGGTGCCCTGGCCAGCGGTGAACTCCACCCGCTGGTTCTCCTGAAGACTGCGGAAGCCATCGACCTGAATCGCGGAGTGGTGAACAAAGACGTCGGCGGTGCCATCGTCGGGGGCGATGAAACCATAGCCCTTGTCGGCGTTGAACCACTTCACGGTGCCCTGAGGCATGTACTTTCTCCTACTTGAGATCTCCAGGTCCACGGATGAGGACCCGGCGCGCTGCGAACGCAGCCAGGCACATCAAACACCAACCGGTGGTCCGATGTTCCCTGCTCTGGCCAGTTAGGCCAGAAGTCGTGCGGCTAACTTACCCGATCAGCGGCAGCCGGTCAGCCAGCGCCCCGATGCTGGCGCGATCGGATTCGCTCACCGGGACGCGGCCGGTGCCTTTTAGCGCATAGGTCAGGTCGTCCCAGTCGCCGGGCAGCACCGTGCCCAGCAGGCCATCGAGAGTCCGCCGGACGAGAGCGAGCGAGGCGGGATCAGGGTCCGGAGCCGACGGCAGCCCGACGGTCAGGTCGAGGTAGTGAACGGTGCCCTCGAAGGCCAGCGTGGCAATGAAGTCACCCGTCGTGAGGGTGTGGCCCTGGGTCAGCACGGCCGGGTGCGGGCAGGCACGGGCCGCGCGGCAGGCTGCCGCGGCGGTGTCTCGCCATTCCCGGGCCAGGCTGCCCGGCAGCTACGCCGACGCGGAGATCCGGACGTACCTGGCGTGGGCAGCGGCAGGCGCCTGCTCTGCTTGGCCGTTCCCAGCCGGATAGTCCCGCCAGTAGGAGATGTCATCGACGTCCGGCGGCCCGGCTGACGGGCTGGCGAAGGCCCGCAGCGCGCGCCGGGCATCGAGCAGCTGGTGGAAGAGCACGTCGGCCACCGCCCAGCCTGCGCACCGGCTCGGCAGCATCAGCTCTGCCTCGCCCAGGCGGTCGGCTACCGCCGTGATCCGCTGGTAAACCGCCTCGAGCGCGCCCGTGGCGGCCGATCGCGTGATCTCGCTCATGGGACGATCCTGTCAGCCCGGACGCAGGCAGTATCATCGCCCAGCCCGGATGCCGGGGCAGTTCTCCGGCCGGGCCCGCGGCCGCGGAGCTGATTACGTAGAGTAATCGCAGATCTGATTACATAGAGTAAGAGAGTCGGTCCGGCCAGGTAATAATGTGAGCAAAGTCACCCTAGCCAGGTCGATCCCCTTCTTTTGTGACGATTCCTCAGGTCAATAAGAATATCCGGATGAAAATCCGGCTAATATCGCTGATCTGTGTGATTCAGGTCATAGTCTTCTTTCGCGCTTTTCGGGGAAAAGTACCCGCCCGGCCCGGGCAGTGTGGGTAGCTCGACAGCACCCAGCGTGCACGACGGCTGCCACCGAGTAGCACCCGACGCCTTGCCCCGCGTCCACGTCCGCACGCCACCGCCGGGCCACAGTCTCGCTGTGACCTGGCGGACGCCCTGGGTGGAAGCCGAGCACGTTGCGTGCCCGACAAAAGGCCCGACTTGTCCCCCATCAGTACCCTCAGTCCTAAGTCAGCCAAGCTCACTATCGCGGTTGCCAGCACCGCCCTGGCGCTAGGTGCCGTCGCCGGCACCGTGGCCGCATCGACGGCCACCGGCACCGCCAGGCCCGCGGTGGCGGCCGGGGCGCCGATCCAGGCGCCCGCCGCTTCCGCAGCGCAGTTCCTGCGCCCGGCCCCGGGCTCGGCCCCCTCCCTGGATGGCACGGCTCAGCCCTACCTGCACGTCCAGCTGGTGAGCGCCACCGTCAAGCATCGCCAGACGCCCCGGCAGATCGCCAGGAAGATGCTGCGTAACTTCCACTGGTCCTGGCGGCAGTTCAAGTACCTGAACCGGCTATGGGAGCGCGAAAGCAGCTGGAACGTGTACGCGAGCAACCCGTATTCGGGCGCGTACGGGATCCCGCAGGCGGTCCCAGGCTCGAAGATGGCCAGCGCCGGACGGTATTGGCGCACCAGCGCGCGGACTCAGATCCGGTGGGGCCTCAGGTACATCCGTGATGTCTACGGCACGCCGCACCGTGCCTGGGATCACGAGCTGAGCACGGGCTGGTACTGACGGCTAGCGACCGGTAGCGGACCGACCGGCGGCCCTCCCGTATCCGCGGGGGGGCCGCCGCGCTAGCCGAGCGGATGCTGGGCGTCGGCCCGCCAGCCATCGGGATCAACGCCGCCGGGTACCGGCGCCTGCGGATCGTAGGGCGTGCGCGTGTAGATGTGGCTGGCGAGGTCCAAGGCCCGCACGCTGCCATCGGGTCCGCGCAGCGGGACGAGGGGCTCGCCGGCGTAGTAGTCGTCGACTCCGGTCCAGGCACCTTCGCCATCGCGCCGGAACCTGAACGAGTAGCCTGCCCCCGGCCCGGTCGCCCGGAACTCCAGCTCCCCGCCGGTCAGCCGGAGCGTGACCGGCACCGGTCCCCGGTACCACGGGCCGAGCAGCTCGAGCACGTCGTCGGCGACCGCGGCCGGTGCCCACTCGCGCTGGACCCTGGGCTCGTTGTCGGCCAGGATCCGCAGCAGGTCGGTGGTCAGCGAACCGCTGAACCCGGCCGTCGAGCTGGCCAGGACCATGACCGCATCGCCGCCATCCGCCGCGACTTCCAGGATGCCGAAGAAACCGGGCATCGAGCCGGTGTGACCGTAGGTCCTTACCCCATTGTCGTTCCACAGCTGGAGCCCGAGCCCGTATCCGGCCGACCACGCCTCGCCGGGTACGTCGGCGATCGCGAGTGGCTCGCGCATCTCGGCCAGGGTCGCGCAGTCCAGCAGGCCGCCGGTGTCGCCGGCCAGGAACCTGGCCCACCGGGCCAGATCGGCGACGGTGGTCCACAGCTGGCCGGCCGGGCCCATCACGCCCGCGTCATGTTCCGGCTCGGGCAGCAGCAGGTCGGCGTGCGGGTGCACGGCGAAACCAGTCGCGTACGGAGCCTGCGGACCCGGGGTGGTCCGGTTCATGCCGAGCGGGGCGAGCAGTTGTTCGGCGATGACCTCATACCAGGGTGCGTCATGCAGCCGGCCGATCAGCTCGCCGAGCAGCGCGTAGCCAACGTTCGAGTAGCGGTACCTGCGGCCGGCCGGCAACCGCAGGGCATCGGCGCCGAGCGAGCCGGCCGCCAGCTCGGCCAGGCCGCCGCCCGGCGTGCGCTCCCACCACGGCCCGGCCGTCTCAGCCCGCAGGCCCGACGTATGCGAAAGAAGCTGGCCGATGGTTGCCCCGGCCGCGCCTGCCGCGTCGATGTGCGCGCCGATGGGGTCGGACAGGTCGATCCTGCCTTCGTCCCGCAGCCGCAGCACGGCCACGGCGACGAAGGTCTTGCTGATCGAGCCGGCCCGGTACTGCACGCCCGCGTCCGGCGCCTGCCCGGTCGTCCCGCGGATCCGGCCGCGGCGGGCCGACCAGATGAGGCCGCCCCCCCTGACGAGCCCGGCGCTCACTGACGGCAGCCGCTGGGTGGCCTGCTCGGCGGCCAGGCGGGCGGTCAGCAGCCGTTGCGTGTACTGATCGATCACGGGACTCAACGCTATCGGGCGCTGGCGGCCCAGCGGCCACTAAGGTCCGGCGTTTCGCCCGGCAGGCCTCCGGCCCGGCAGACTGCCGCCGGTCAGAGCGCCAGCCGCCGGGCGAGATCGGAGATGAACATCCGGTCCGGGTCGATCTGGGCGCACACCTTACGGAACTCCTCAAGCCGCGGATACATCCTGGCCAGCACCCCGGCCGGGACCCTCGAGTCCTTGGCCAGGTAGACGCGGCCGCCCGCGTCGAGCACCAGGGCGTCCAGCCAGTCAAGCAGCCCGGCCAGGCCGGGGGTGCGGGCCGGGAAGTCCAGCGCCAGCGTCCAGCCGGGCATCGGGAAGGACAGCAGCCCGGGGTCGGCCTGCCCGAACCGCTTCAGCACGGTCACGAACGAAGGCGCGGCCGCCTGGCTGATCCGCTCGAACGATCTGCGGACCGCGTCTTCCTGGCCGAACGGCATGACGTACTGATACTGCAGGAACCCGGCAGGCCCGTAGACCCGGTTCCAGTTCCTGATCCCGTCGAGCGGATGGAAGAAGGCGCCGATGGTCTGGATCTCGCCGATCCGCCGTTTCGGGGCCTTCCGGTACCAGGCCTCGTTGAGCAGGGCCACGGTGCGCCTGTTGACCAGCCCGGTCGGGAACACCGGCGGGGCGGCGGCGAGCGCACCGGGGCGGAAGGCGTACCGGTCACCGCGGTCCTTGGCCGGCAGATCGTCCAGCGCGGCGAAGGAGCCGCTGGTGATGACCGATCGGCCCAGGCTGCCGCCGCGGGCCAGGCAGTCCGACCAGGCGACCGTGTAGTCGTAGGCGCTGTCGGTGTCCGACAGGTAGGCCATGGTCTCGTCGATGTCCGCGGTCCGGACCGTGTCCACCCGGACGCGGGACGTCGGCACCTGCTTCATCGCCACGGTGGCCCGCAGGATGATGCCGGTCAGCCCCATGCCCCCCGCCGTGGCCCAGAACAGGTCCGGGTCCGACCCGGGCGTCACGTGCCGCACCTGCCCGCCGGAGGTCAGCAGGTCAAAGGCCGGCACATGGACGGCGAAGCTCCCGGCCACATGGTGGTTCTTGCCGTGCACGTCCGCCGCGATCGCGCCGCCCACGGTCACCTGGCGGGTCCCCGGCGAGACCGGCACGAACCAGCCGAGCGGCAGCATGGTGGTCATCAGCTGCTCGAGGCTCGCCCCGGCCTCGCAGGTGACCAGGCCGCGATCGGCGTCGATGTCGAGAATCCGGTTCATCCTGGTGGTCCTGATCACCAGGCCGCCGCCGTTCTGCGCGGCATTGTTGTAACTGCGGCCCAGCCCGCGCGCGATCACGCCGCGCTGGGGCGCAGCCCGCAGCAGGCCGGGCAGGTCGGCCGGCTCGGCAGGCTCGGCTACCTGCGCGACCGAGGGCGCGGTATGACCCCACCCGGTCAGGGCTTCGCGGTCGGACATCTCCTCATCCCCCCGTGCCAGGATCGACAGGCTACCTGACTATGCCCGGGCGGCCGGTGCGGCACTCGCTCGTGCCAGGTCGCGCTTGACTGTCATTAAGATCGCGGTGTGCCGTACCTGACCCCCGGAAGCGAGATCGCCGCCATTGTCGATGCCCCGGCGACCCCGCTGGCGATGCTCGCACCAGGTGGCCGGTTCATGGCGCTGGTGCACTACGAGGCACATCCCCCGATCAGCTTGCTGGCCCGGCCCTACCTGCCGCTGGCCGGGCTCCGCGTCGACCCGGTGCTCGGCGGCCGGCAGCGGGTGCGGCGGCTGACCGGCCTATCCATCTTGCGGCTGGCGGACGGCTCACAGCGGCCGCTGCCGCTCCCGCCGGATGCCCAGGTCAGCGTCCCGACCTGGGCGCCGGACGGGCAGCGCCTGGCCTTCACGGTCGATCAGGGCGACGGCATCGGGGTCTGGGTCGCCGACGCTGAGGCGGCCGCCGCCAGCCAGGTTCCCGGGCTGGTCGTCCGGGACGTGCTCGGCGGCGACCCGCTCACCCCCGGCGCGGCTGCCTGGTGGTCCCGCGACGGCCGGACGCTGCTGGCGCTCGGCGCCCCCGGCGAGCCCGCCGCTGTTGCGCAGGCGCCGGCCGAGCCGCCCATCGAGCCGCACACCGAGGAGACGGCCGGGAAGCGGTCGCAGATGGCGACCTTCCAGGATCTACTGCGTACCGCCGCCGACGAGGACACGTTCGAAGCGCTCGCGACCACCGTCCCGTTGCGGGTCGACCCGGCGACCGGAGACCGGCGCGAGCTTGGTCCGCCCGGCCTGTACCGGCATCTCACCGAGTCGCCCGACGGTGCTCACCTGCTGGTGCTGCGGCTGCGGCGGCCGTTCTCGTTCCGCGTGCCCTGCTATTACTTTGCCCGGACGACCGAGGTGTGGGGCGCGGCGGGCGGCCTGCAGCGGGTCGTGGCCGACCTGGACGTCAGCGATGAAGTGCCGCGCCAGGGCGTGCCCGGCGGCCCCCGCCAGGTCTCCTGGGAGCAGCGGGCGCCGGCCAGCCTGGTCTGGGTGGAAGCCCTGGACGGCGGCGACCCGGTCGTGGCCGCCGAGCATCGCGACCGCATCCTGCGGCTGGCCGCGCCGTTCACCGGCGAGCCCGAGCCGGCCTTCGATCTGCGGCACCGCTGTGTGTACTGGGTGGATCTGGACCAGCGGCACGGGCTGCTGCTCACCGAGCACGACCGGGACCGCCGGTGGCTGACCACCTGGCGCTGCGATCTGGCCGAGCCGGATCGCAACCAGGTCCTGTTCGACCACTCGGCTGACGACGCCTACGCCGACCCTGGCACGGCGCTGATGACCACCAATCCGGACGGGAGCCGGACCGTCCTGCAGGATGGCCAGTCCATCTATTTGCGCGGCGACGGGGCGACCCCGGCGGGCGACCGTCCGTTCCTGGACCGCCTCGACCTGGCCGCGGGGACCACCACCCGGCTCTTTCAGAGCCCGCCCGATTGCGTTGACGAGGTGATCGGCTTCGTCGCCGGCCGCCGCGATCAGATCGCCGGCTGGCATCAGAGCCCCGCCGAGCCGCCGAACCTCTTCACGGCGGCCCTGGACGGCCCGGTGCCCGACGGCCCGGTGCGCCGGCCGCTGAGCCAGTGGCCAGATCCGCACCCGCAGTTGACCGGGCTGACCAAGCAACTGGTCACCTGCGACCGCGGCGACGGGGTACAGCTGTCCGGCATGCTGCACCTGCCGCCCGGCTACCGGCCGGAGACAGACGGGCGGCTGCCGCTGGTCATCTGGGCCTATCCGCTCGACTACGGCGACGCGGGGACCGCGGGTCAGGTGCACGGCAGCACCATGCGGTTCACCAGGCTGAGCGGGCTGGAGGCCGCTTGGTTCGTGCTGCGCGGCTACGCGGTGCTCGCCGCCGCGACGATTCCGGTCATCGGCGACCCGGAGACCAAGAACGACACCTATATCGAGCAGACCTGCATGGCGGCGCGCGCCCACATCAGGGCGCTCGATGAGATGGCGATCATCGACCCGGCGCGGGTGGCGGTGGGCGGTCACAGCTACGGCGGGTTCATGACCGCGAACCTGCTCGCGCACACCGAGCTTTTCGCGGCCGGGATCGCCCGCAGCGGGGCGTACAACCGCACCCTGACCCCGTTCGGCTTCCAGACCGAACGGCGCAGCTTCTGGGAGGCGGCCGGGATCTACGACCAGATGTCGCCGTTCAGGTACGCCGACCAGATCGCCGCGCCGATCTTGCTCATTCACGGGATGGAGGACAGCAACTCAGGCACGTACCCGATCCAGTCGGAGCGGCTGTTCCAGGCGGTGCAGGGCAACGGCGGCACGGCGCGCCTGGTCCTGCTGCCGCACGAAAGCCACGGCTACCTGGCCCGCGAGTCGGTGCTGCACGTGCTCGGCGAGCAGTTCGACTGGCTGGACCGCTGGCTCACGAAACCGCCGCCCGGCGACGGCTGATTCCGGGCAAATTGAAGGCCCTGGCGAACCCCCAAGCCGCCAGGGCCCTCACCCCCCTCGGCCGCAGAAGCCAGCCGGGTGCGCGGCTCGCCCGGTATGTGCCTTGATCGGCACCAGGTGATCCCCTCCGCGCAGTCACTAGATAAGCAATCGCTGATGCAGCCGTCCTGAGGACCGTATGCAGATCGTATGGAGGCGCCGGGTCTGGTTCCGGGGCAATTGGGTCCGGAACCGGTCAACTCAAACCGGCCGGCCCGACCCGGCACCAGCCTCCCGGGCGACCAGCCTCCCGGGCGGCCAGCCGCCCGGGACCAACCGCCCGGCCCGGCCTCAGCTCCGGACCCTGGTGCCGTCCGGGTCATATAGCGGCCGGTCGTGCCGGGTCGCCGGGTACCGCTCGCCGGCCACCTCCACCAGGAAATCACTCTCGCCGGCCAGCCGGACCGGCAGGTAGGCGGAGAAGATGGTCCGGCCGACGGTGTACCCGTACCCGGCGCTGCGCACGCTGGCCGCCAGCCCGCTGGCCGGATGGGCGAGCAGTTCACCGCCGTGCATGACCACCTCAGGGCCGGCCGAGAACCAGCAGAGTTTCTCGCCGGGCCCCTCGTCCCTGATCTTCAGCAGCGCGGGGCCTGCCAGCAGCCCGGGCTTGTCCGGCCGCACGGCGGCACCCAGGCCCGCGGCGTACGGGTTGTCGTCGCTGGTGATGTCGGCGGCCCAGGCCAGGTACTGCTTCTCCAGCCGCAGCGAGTTGACCGCCCGGTAGCCCACGTCCCGGAGCCCGGCGGCCGCCCCGGCGTCCAGCAGCCGGTCGTACAGATCACGCAGGTACTCCGTCGGCACGTGGAACTCCCAGCCCAGCTCGCCGACATAGCTGGCGCGCAGCGCCAGCACCGGCGCGTGCCCGAGATCGATGTGCCGGGCCGTCATGTAGCCGAACGCCGCGTTGCTCAGGTCGGCGCGGCTGAGCCGCTGGGCTACCGCTCTGGCCCGCGGGCCGCACAGGCTCAGCACGCCATAGCCCGAGGTCACGTCCCGGATCGTGACCGACCCGTCGTCCGGTGCATGCCGCAGGATGAACGCGATGTCGTGACGGCCGAACCCGGCGCCGGTGACGAAGTAGAAGCAGTCTGCGGCCAGCCGGGTGAAGGTGACGTCGCCCTCGATGCCGCCGCGCTCGTTCAGCAGCTGGGTGTAGACAACCTTGCCGGGCGGCACGTCCAGGTTGGCCCCCGCGAGCCGCTGCAGCAGCGGCAGCGCACCGGGCCCGCTGATCTCGTACTTGGCGAACGAGCTGAGGTCGGCCAGGCCCGCTGCCTCCCGGACGGCGCGGTGCTCGGCACCGACTTGCGGCCAGGCGGCGGACCGGCCGAACGTCAGCTCCTCGGCCGGCTCGGCCCCCGGCGGGGCGAACCAGCTGGCCCGTTCCCAGCCGAATTTCGCGCCGGCCACGGCCCCGCGGGCCGCCAGCAGGTCAGACAGCGCGCTGCGGCGCTGTCCACGGGGCGCGGCGAGCTCGCGATTCGGGAACGCGATCGCGTAGTAGTGGCCATAGGCATCGATGCAGCGCTGCTCGAGGTAGCCGGGCACGCCGTGCGAGCGCCCGAACCGCCGGACGTCGAATGGCCACAGGTCAAGCCCGGGATCGCCGTCGATGATCCAGCCCGCCATGGCCTGACCGGCCCCGCCAGCGGCGGCGATCCCGGCGGAGAAGCCACAGCAGTGGAACAGGTTGTCGGTGTCCTCGGTGACGCCGAGCAGCGGCTCGGCGTCGGGCGAGAACGGGATCGGCCCATTCACCCAGGTCTTGATGCCGGCCTCGGCGGTGACCGGGACGCGATGCGCCGCGCCCTCGCTGATCGGCTCGAACCGGTCATGGTCCGGCGGCAATAGCTCCGGGCCCAGGTCACGGGGAATCTCCGGCCACGGCACCCGCGTCCCGTCCTCCCAGCCGCCGATGACCAGCGCCCCGGCCTCCGGCTTGAGATAGAACCTCGCGTCCGGATCACGCAGCGTAGGCAGATCAGCGGGCAGCCCAGAGATTTTTTCCGTAACGATGTACTGGTGCTCGACCGCGCCCACCGCCACGTCGGCGTCAGCCAGGGCGGCGGTCGCCCGGCCCCACATCCCGGTCGCGTTGACGAGCGTGTCGCATTCAATCCGCCCCAGGTCGGTCAGCACCGCGGTGACCCGGCGGCCGCGGCGCTCGACGGCCTCGGCGCGGCAGCCTTGCACGATCGCCGCCCCCGCTGCCCGAGCGCCGGTCGCGAAGGAATGGGTGAGCTGACTCGGGTCCGCATAGCCGTCCGTGGGAACCCAGGTCGCGCCCCGGATGCCAGCCAGGCTGAGCAGCGGGAACAGCTCCCGGGCCGCCGCGGGGGAGAGCAGCTCCGCCGCGAAGCCGAAGCTCTTGGCCGCCGTCACCAGCCGTTTGAGCTCCTGCCAGCGGGCATCACTCGCGGCGACCCGGAGGCTGCCGGCCTGGCGCCAGCCGGTGGCGTACCCGGTCTCGCGCTCCAGCGCCTGGTAGGTCTCCACGCTGGCCCGCATCAGCTGGGTCAGGCTCGCCGAGCTCCGCAGCTGGCCCACCAGCCCGGCCGCATGCCAGGTGCTGCCCTCGGTCAGCCGCCTGCGCTCGATCAGGGTCACGTCGGTCTTGCCGCGCCTGGCGAGCTGGTAGGCGATGCTGCAGCCGATCACCCCGCCCCCGATGATCACGATCTCGCTGCGCTCGGGCAAGGGCATCGGCAGTTCTCCTCGCTCACCCGAGGACCCAACTGATTTCCGCGCGGCTGCTGGCCTGGGCCGCGAAATTCACCGGCCCGGCGGCGCCTGATGGGCCCGGCTAGGAAACGTACTTCTGCGCGGCGATCTGATAGTGATGCAGTTCGTCGGCCGAGAACCAGACGTCGATCTCGTGCTTGGCCTCTTCCCGGTTGCCTGATGCGTGCACGAGGTTGGCGACGGCGATCCGGTTGGCGTTGGCGTACGCCTTGCTCTGGTGGGCGAAGTCGCCCCTGATTGTGCCCGGCGGTGCCTGGTCCGGGTAGGTGGCACCGACCAGCTTGCGGACGCACGCCACGGCGTCGACACCCTCGAGGACCAGCGCGATGACCGGGCCAGTCTGCATAAATTTGGACATCGATGCATAAACTTTGGGACCGAAGCGTTCTTCGAGGTCGAAGTAGTGCTGTTTGGTCAGGTCGGCGTCCATCCACACCATCTTGGTGGCGACAATCTTCAGCAGTGCGGCCTCGAAACGGGCCAGAACCTGTCCAACTAGCCCCCGCGCTACGGCATCGGGCTTGAGCAAGACGAGCGTTCGCTCGACCCCGGTGACGTCAGTCATGTTGGTCCTCTCCGACGAGTTTGCCCGCATAGCTTAGCGATCAGGACTCCGGTGTGTGCCGCTCGGCCGGCCGAGTTAGCTGCGCATTCACCGCGCCGCTGGGCCGCGCGGCCCGGCGGGGCTGGTGCAGCGCGCCCGCCTGGCTGGCTGCATGGCCCCGTACCTGGCCCCGTGGCTAGCTCTGTGCCTGGTCCGTGGCTGGCCTTGTGCCTGGTCCGTGCCTGGCCCCGTGGCTGGCCTTGTGCCTGGCCCGCGCCTGGCCCGTGCCTGGCTAACGGCCCAGCTCGCGCGGCACGACGAAGGTGACCAGGCGGGCGCTGCCGGTCGACAGGTCCGGCCAGTCGCCACCGAACTCCAGGACGGCTATCGCCGCGGTCGGAAACTTAATGGCGGCCCGGTCCAGTAGCGCCGCCGCCGGGTCTTCGCGCGTCGCGGTTCGGCCCGCTGTGTCTTCGCCCGCCGTGTTTCCGCCCGCCGTGTTTTCGCCGGCCGCCGCCGTGTTTCCGCCCGCCGTGTTTCCGCCGGCTGTGTTTTCGCCAGCAACGGCCGCGTTTTCGCCGACTGTGTTTTCGCTGGCTGTGTTTTCGCTGGCCACGGCTGTGTCGTCGGCGGTCGTGGCCGACAAGGTGAGGGCAAGGTCCTGGATGCCCGGGTTATGCCCGACCAGCAGGAGTGTCGTCGTCCTGGGCGGAGCCTGGCGGATGAGGTTCGCCAGCTCGCCGGCGGTTGCCCCGTACAGCCGGGGCTCATAGCTGACCGGCGGGTCCGCGCCCAGCTCGGCGGCGGCCAGCCGCCAGGTCTGGGTGGCCCGCTCCGCCGTAGAGCACCAGACCAGATCGGGTATGCAGCCCGTGTCCTGCAGCCAGCGGCCCATTACCGGAGCGTCACCGCGACCCCGGCCGGCCAGCGGCCTGTCGTGGTCGGGCAGATCCGGCCAGGCGGATTTGGCATGCCGTAAAAGGACGAGGCGCCTGATCGGTTTGCTAGCCATGCCGACAGCCTAGTGAGCGTCAGCCGCGCCGCCACGGTAGCTGGCTCGAGGGTTCACCCGGTCGAGCAGGTCGCGGATGGCCTGGACGACAGCGTCCGGTCGGTCAGTATGGAGTGTCGAGTGCCCGGCGCCCTCCACTTCGCGATACTCGCCGCGCGGGACCGAATCCACCAGCGGGCGGAAAAGCGCAGCCTTCCTGCTGTTCAGCTCGCGCAGCTGAGCTACTGGCATCAGCGCGGCCATGAACGGGTCGATCCCCATGGACGCGAGCACGATCACCGGCACGTCGGGCAGCTGCCCGCCCTCCCGGAGCTCCGCCTCGACCTCGCTAAACAGGTTCTTCCGCTCCTGCATGGTCCTCCGCAACGCGCGGACGTGGTAGTCGACGAGCGGCCTGCGGACCGATTCGGGCCAGTCGGCGAGCATCTGCCCGAACATGCGCCGGTAGAACGGCTTGACCTGCACGGCCACCCGCAGGGCAGCGAACACTGTCCACAGCGTGGCGCCGACGGTCAGCTTCGGGCCCTGGGCCTCGAGTCCCTCGTAGAAGGGCTCGAGGAAGAGCAGGCCGGCCACTTCGTCCGGATATTGCTGCGCATACCGGCGCGCGTAGGCGGCGCCCAGCGAGTGGCCCACGAGCAGATAGGGGGCCGGTATGTCGGCCGCCCGGAGCAGCGCGTGGAGTTCCCCGGCGACCTCGCCGGCGCTACGGGGCAGGTTGACCTGATCGCTCCAGCCCGTTCCGGCCCGGTCGTAGAGCACTGACGTGGTGACGGCCGAGACCTGATCGTGGACGTTCAGGAAGTCGAGGCCGACCAGGCCGGCCCCGGCAGGAACACCACTGACGGTCCGCCGCTTCCCGAGCGGTGCAGCAGCAGCCGTCGCCCGTCCACCTCGTAGCGGGCGCCGAGCGGCGCGCCCAGGGTTTCACTGCCGCGGCTCATTTCCGTGCGCTGTAGCATCGACGGCTCTCCTTTGCATGCTGGTGTATCGGTGAACTGATGGCCGGGCGTGGCCAGGCAGCGCGGTCAGCCGGCACCGCGGTCAGCCGGCACCGCGGTCAGCCGGCACCGCGGTCACCGGCACCGCGGTCAGCCGGCACCGCGGTCAGCCGGCACCGCGGTCAGCCGGCACCGCGGTCAGCCGGCACCGCGGCCGGCCTGTGCGCCCGGCCGTTCTCGGCTGCTCGCAGGTCGTCGCGGTGCGCGCGCCACTCCTCGAGCACCGCAGGGAGCCGCTTGGCCAGGAAGTCGTAAAAAGCCGCGGCCTCTTCCACGACGGCCCGCCGGGCCGCCGGCGCGTCCGTCAGCAGCACCAGTGCCTCACGCGCCAGGGCTGCCTGCTCCTCGTAGATCGCGGCGGTGAAGCCTTTCGGCTCCAGGCCTGCCGGATCGATGCTGACGCGATCGACGCGCTCACCGGCCGCCCGGGTGCGCCGTACCGCGCGATATCCCTCCAGCAGCTTGACCGCACCGGTGATGGCACTGCGGCTGGCCAGCAGAGCCTCGGCCAGGTCCGCGATCGTCTGCTGCGGCGGGTCGCAGATGACCAGGTAGCCCAGGAGCCTGCCCGCGACCGGCGGGAAGCCGTACTCGCGTGCGTAGAAGCGCCCGGCATGGTCCGCGAAGATCAGTTCTGCGTCCGTTGTCATGCAGCTCATATTACAGTGATAACACAGATGACACAAATATCTGTCATTAGTATCGCTCTGAGCGCTCCATCCGGGCGTGCTGATTCGCGCTGAGCGCCACCCAGGCGTGCTGGGACGCCGCTACCCAGGGGGACCAGCTGGCTCAGCCGGAGGCGGCGGCCCGCAAGGCCCGGTAGAGCAGCTGCTGATCGCCGAGACGGCGGCGCAGCTCCCGCTCCAGGCCGCCGATGGGGACCAGGTTCTGCGGAGCGCGCGAGTCCTTGTGCGGCGCGCTGGCCAGCGGCGGGAGCAGCCGGGCGGTCAGGTCAGCGAGCGCCGTGGCCTGCGCCGCCGGCAGCTCAGCCGAGCATTCAAGCCGGACCACTCCGGCCCAGGGCGCGCCCTGGGCGCCGGGCAGCTGGAGATACCAGGAACTGCGCCGCCACGAGGTGCCCATCATGAACACCGGGCTGCGCTGCCCGGGGCGTAGCGCGCCGATCACGGCGGCCGGGCCGGCGGGCAGGTAGGCGGCATGGTGGCTCTTGATGTAGCCGACCGTGCGATCCAGGTGGGTGCGGCCGCGCAGCGGCCCGTCCACCACCAGCAGATCGTCGGCGTCAGGCTGCCGGGCCCGGAACGCGTTCGCCAGCTGCACCTCGGCGGCGGTCAGCCGCTGCTGCAGGGCGAGCGAGAGCTTGTCCGGGCCGGGTCCTTCGGCGATCCGGACCGGGTAGGCCGCATACCGGGTGCCGATGTCGGCCGCATGGGCGGCCGAGCTGAACAGGCCGCGCTCCAGCAGCACGTCAGTGAGGTGCGCGGCGCCGTCACAGCGGACCAGGCCCGCGGCGAACGAGGCGGCGATGCCGGGCGCGGGCTGAGCGCCGTTGCCATGCACCCAGACCCGCGCGTCGATCCGGCGGACGCCGTCCAGGAAGAGCACCGTGGCGGGCAGCCCGGGCGCCGGGTCGGGGTCGACCGGCCGCCACTGGCCAGCCGGGAGTTCCAGGTCCAGGTTGAGCTCGGCGTTGGATTCCTGCAGCGCGGCGTCCTCGAGTTCGTCGCTGAACGCCACGCCGTAGGCCGGGTCCCACGGGTCCACGGTGAACGTCACGCCGGCCGGCCCGTCCGCACGCCCGTCGGGGCCGCCCTGAGCGGCGGGGCCAGCCTGGGTGCCAGGGCCGCCCTGGGTCACGGGGGCGCCGTGGGTCGCCGGGCCGGCCTGGGTGACGGGGCCGGGCGGCATCAGACCCGCTCCTTGCTGAGCGCCGACGACGAGCCGGCCCGGCTGACCACGAAGCGCACTGGCACCCGCTCGGCCAGCGCGGCGACGTGGGTCACGATGCCGACCATCCGGTCGGAGTCGGCGGCGAGCCGCTCCAGCGTCGTCGCGACTGTCTCCAGGGTGTCGGCGTCCAGCGTGCCGAACCCTTCGTCGAGGAACATCGAGTTCAGGTCGCGCTGGCCCGCCGAGAGCCCGACGACCTGCTTGGACAGGGCCAGCGCCAGCGCCAGCGAGGCCTGGAAGGTCTCCCCGCCCGACAGTGTGTGCACCGGGCGGCGGGCCCCGGCGTCCTCGAAGTCGATCACGACCAGATCATTGCGATCGTCTCGGTCCAGCTGGTACTGGCCGCCGGACAGCTCCATGAGTGTCGCCGACGCCTCCTCGACCAGCGAATCGAGCGCCTCGCCGCACAGCCAGCGCTCGAACGAGGTAGCCCGCAGCAGCGCGCCGAGGCTGCCGGCGACCTGCTGCTCCTCGCGGTGGGCGGCGATCTGCCGGTCGAGCCGGGCGGTGCGCTTGCGGTCCTCCCGGATCTGCTTGAGGCTCTCCTCGGCCCGGGCCAGCTCCCGGCCGACCGCGACCGCAGCCTGTGACACGTCGGCCAGCCCGGTGACGCCGTGGCTAGCCAGCGCCTCGGTGAGGCTGGCCGTCTGCCCGGCTGCCTGCTGCTGCAGGTCGCGGGCGGCAGCATCGAGGTCTGGCTGGCGCCGGGCCAGCGCGGAGCGCTGGCCCGCCGCCCAGCCGGCTAGCTCCGCCCAGGCCTTGGCCAGATCGCCGGCTTCGGCGCGCGGGGCGCCGAGCCCGACGACCTGGTCGCGGGCGTCGCGCAGGGCGGTCCAGGCCTGCCGTTCCGCGCCGTCCAGCGAGGACCGGTCCCGCTGCGCGTCGGCGACTCCCGCCCGGGCGGCCGAGGCGGCCTTACGGGCCTGCCGGATTTCCTCGTCGGCCCGGGATATCTCCTTGATCGTCGCCGCGACCTCGTCCTCGGGCGGGCACTCGGCCAGCACCTCGGTGAGCTCCGTGAGCTGCCGCCTGGTGGCCTGCGCGGTGCTCCGGGCGGCTGCGGCGTCGCGGTCAGCCGCACTGTGCGCTGCCTTCAGCCGGCGCACCTGCTGGGCGGCGGCGTCAGCCGCGGCCCTGGCCCGGCCCAGGTCGGGGGGCGTGCCGTGGTGCGGCACCGTGGTGAGGCGGCGCAGGCAGACCGGGCAGTCGTCGCCGGCCTGCAGTCCGCTGGCCAGGTCCGCGGCGGCGTGCTCGCGCTGCGCACCGGCCAGGTCGTGCAGAGCCCGCTCCGACTCCCGTTCCGAATCGTGAAGTTCCGCTGCCCGCGCGGCTTCGGCCGCTGCCGCCTGCGCCTCAGCCTGCTCCTGCCCCACCAGCAGCGACGTCAGCCGGCGCCGTTCCGCATGCGCTGCCGCCATCCGGTCCATCAGCGTCTGGTCCGGGAGCTGGGCGCGAGCGCGTTCGGCGTCGGATTCGAGTTGCTCGGCGTCGGCTTGCCGGGTGGCACGCTCGGTGACCAGCGCGTCGGCGCGGCTGATCCGCTCGGCCAGGCCGGGCACCCCGGCGGGCGTCCGCACCGCGGCGAGCAGCGCCGCCTCCGCACCGGCCGCGGTGGCCGCCGCCGCGGCCTGCTCAGCCTGCCCGGTCAGCCCGGCCAGCGCCGCCAGCTTGTCGTTGACCTCGGCGGCCAGGCCGGTCAGGGACTGCAGCCGGCCCGCCGCCTGCGTCTCGGCCTCCTCGGTGGCGCCGGTCAGCTCGGCCCGGGCCGAGGCGGCCACCTTGACCGCGTCATCGGCGCGGCGGGCGCGCTCCCTGGCCCGCTGGCCGATCTGCTCGTACACCCCGAACGCCAGCAGCTGGACCAGCAGATCCTGCCGGTCACCCGGCTTGGCGTGCAGGAACTCCGAGAACCTGCCCTGCGGTAGCAGCACCGACTGGGTGAAGTGCTCGTAGCTGAGCCCGAGTATGTCCTGGACCGCCGCCTTGACCTGGTCCGGTCCTTCGGCCAGCGGCTCGACGCTGGCCTGCAGGATCTCCTCGATCGGCGCGTCCGGCGGAACGGCCTGGTCGAGCCGCTCCAGCCGCGCCTCCTTGGTGTGCACCTGTCCCTTGCGGTCGCGGGTCAGCGCCCGGACGGCCGCGTACCGCTTCCCGGCCGCCTCGAACACCAGGCAGACCCGGCAGGCGTTGGCCGACGGCGCGAGCGCGAAGGCAATGGCGTTTTCCTTGCCCCACCGCGGCACCGTGCCGTAGAGGGCGAAGCACAGGCCGTCGATCAGCGTGCTCTTGCCCGACCCGGTCGGGCCCACCAGAGCGAAGAAGTCAACGTCGCTGAAGTCCGCCTCCGCCGGATGGCGGTAGGCGCCAAATCCGTCGAGCACCAGCCGCAACGGCCGCATCGTGCCTCCAGTCCCGGTCACGGTTGGCCGGCGCCACGGGCATCAGCTGCCAGCCGTGCCGGGATCCGCGGCTCCTATCGCGCCGGTCCGCAGCACCTATCTTGCCCAACGCGGCCCGGGCCGGAGTGCCAGTGCTCAGCTTGTGCTGCGGCGAGTCGCCGGGGCGGAGCCGGAACGGGCTGAGCGGGGCAGCTATCGGCCGGCCAGGAGCAGCTGAAATGCCGTGCGCCCGCGCCTAGACTCGGCTGCGACGATCGTGCGCAGACCGGAAAGATCAATGGTGCCGTTAAGCGCAGGCGGCCCTTCGGGCTTTATCGAGGAGCTGAGCCGTGACTGATCACCGGGGACTGACCCGGGGCCCGCGCGCCCGCCTGGGCCTCGCGCTGGCCACGGCGGCTGTGGGCGGGCTGGCCACGGCGTGCGGCGGCGGCGTCGCGGCGAGCAGTTCGCCGGCGGTGTCCAGCGCCGCGGCTAGGCCGCCGGTGGCGGCTGTGCAGGCGGCGGCAGCTGGGCCGGCGGTGGCGTCGGGCTCGCAGGCCAAGCCGCTGGCCGGAAAGGTCGTCGGCATTGACCCGGGTCACAATGGCCGCAACGGCAGCGATCCGGCTTACCTCAATCACCTGATCTGGAACGGCCGGGAATGGGAAGCCTGCGACACCACAGGCACGCAGACCAACGGCGGCTACACCGAGGCGCGGTTCAACTTCAACGTCGCGACCTATCTGCGCAGGTACCTCCAGCAGGACGGGGCCCGGGTGGTGCTGACCAGGCACAACAACCACGGCGTCGGGCCGTGCGTGAACCGGCGCTCGCGGATCATCAACCACGCGCACGCCAACGTGGCGATCGATATTCACGCCGATGGCGGGCCGTCCTGGGGCCGCGGGTTCACCGTCCTCGAGCCCGTCGCTGACGGGCCGAACAACAAGGTGATCAAGTCATCGGAGCGGTTCGGCCGCGACGTCAGGTCGGCTTTTCTCCGCTACACAACGATGCCGGTCAGCGACTACTACGGGCATGACGGCATCATCTTCCGCGACGACCTGGCCGGGCTCAACCTCACCACGGTGCCCAAGGTCCTCATCGAGACCGGCAACATGCGCAACGCTACCGACGCGCGGCTGCTGACCTCGGCGCGGTTCCAGCGAGAGATCGCCCGGGCCCTCGAGGCAGCGATCATCCGCTTCCTCCGCTAGGAGCCCGCCCGGCCGCCTGACGGTCGGGCACCTGCCGCTGTGCCAGCAGGCCGGTCAGGTGCTCCCGGACGGCCGGCCATTCGGACGCCACGATCGAATAGCGGGCCGAGTCCCTGGGCGTCTGGTCGGCGGCCATCCGGTGGGCGCGGAGAATCCCTTCGAACCTGGCCCCGATGCGGCCGAGCGCCTCCCGGGAGCGTTCGTTGCGGGCGTCGGTGTGAAAGGTGACGCAGTGCACGGCCCAGGTCTCGAAGGCATAGCCGAGCATAAGCAGCTTCATCTCGGTGTTCGCTCCGGTGCGGACCGCCGTGCGGGCCAGCCAGGTGTGCCCGATCTCGCAGGTGTCCGGGGTGGCGCGGCCGTGAAACCGGTGCCCGGCCGGCCACGGCCACCAGTCGGGCTGCCAGTACCTGGTCGAGCCGATCACCACCCCGTCCGCGGCCCTGACGACAGCGAACGGCACCGCCGCGCCCGCCTCGCGCTGCGCCACGGCCAGCTGGACGTACTCGGCCGCGTCGGCGGGATCGTGCGGGACCCGGGTCCACCGGTACAGTTCCGGCGAGCCCGCCGCCGCCTCAGCGAGAGACGGCCCGTGCCGGTGGTCCAGCGGCTCGAGCCGGACCTGCTGGCCGTCCAGGGCCCGCGGCAGCACCGCCGGGCGGAGCAGTGCCTGGGAGTGCGGTGCCTGGGAGTGCGGTGCCTGGGAGATCAGCGCCTGGGGGAGCGTGGTCACGGCCGTCTCCAATACGTTACAGTACATAATATTTACATGCTGAGACAATATTATCCCCAGGGCCGGACGGCCAGCGAGGTCGCGACGGATGTGGAAGCCGCGGTCCGAGACGGACGGCTCACCTCAGGCGATGCGCTGCCGCCGGTCCGGGCGCTGGCCGCGGAGCTTGGCCTGAGCCCGGTCACCGTCGCGGCCGCCTACCGCCAGCTGCGGGACATAGGAATCGCCCGCGGTCAGGGCCGGGCCGGGACCAGGATTACCTGGGCGCCGCCTATCGGGCCGCGGCTGCAGTACGTGGTCCCGGCCGGCGCGCGGAACCTGGTGGCCGGCAGCCCCGATCCGGCCCTGCTGCCCGAGCTCCCGCCGCTGACCGCCGTGGCCCGGCGCGGTCGGCTGTACGGCGACCCGCCGGTCGCCCCCCGCCTGGGCAGGCTCGCGGCCGGGCAGTTCGCGGCCGACGGCATCGACCCGGCCCAGCTGGCGGTCGTCAGTGGCGCGCTCGACGCCGTGGAGCGCGTGCTCGGGGCCTGGCTGCGCCGCGGTGACCGGGTGGCTGTCGAAGACCCGGGCTATCCGCCGGTGCTCGACCTGCTGGCCGCCATGGACCTGGTTTGCGTCCCGATGGCCATCGACGAGCTCGGAGTCATCCCGGATGCGCTGGCCGGGGCCCTGGCGGGTGGCTGCCAGGCCGTGCTTTTCACCCCCGGGCGCAGAGCCCCACCGGCGCGGCGTGGGACCAAGCCAGAGCAGCGGAGCTCGCCGCCGTGCTGACCCGCCACCCGGGTCTGGGGGTGATCGAGGACGACCACGCCGGCCCGATCGCCGGGGTCAGCGCCCGCAGCGTCGCGACCGGCCTGCAACGGTGGGCGGTGATCAGGTCCGTGTCGAAATCGCTGGGCCCGGACCTCAGGCTGGCCGTGCTGGCCGGCGATCCGGTCACCGTGGCCAGGGTCGAGGGCCGCCAGGCGCTCGGTACCGGATGGGTCAGCTACCTGTTGCAGGAAACCGTCGCCGAGCTGTGGCAGGATCAGCGCACCCGGGACCTGCTGGCCCGCGCGGCCGCCACCTACGCCGAGCGCCGGGAGAGCCTGATCGGCGCGCTGGAGGCCCGCGGTATCAAGGCCGTCGGCCGGTCCGGGCTGGCCGTCTGGCTGCCGGTCGCCGATGAGCCAGGTATCACCAGCGCGCTGCTGGACCGCGGCTGGGCGGTGGCGCCCGGCGAGCGATTCAGGATCGCGGCGCCACCGGCGATCCGGATCGCCACCTCGACGCTGGCCAGGCAGGAATCGGAAGCCCTGGCCGCTGACCTGCAGGCGATTCAGCAGCGGCAGCCGCGCCGCGCCGAGTGAGCAGGCGGCCGCAGCGCTGGCTGACTTGGCTCATTTCCATGATCCGGTAAATTCTGGGGGCGCATCCGACCCGGATCTTACGTCTTATCCGGTGCGCGAGACCGGGGCGGCGGCTGGCCGGAGGTTGTTACCGCGGGTCGGCTACTGTACCGAGCTGATGGTGGTGCCCAGGGCCGCGCGACCGGGGAGGACGCCCCGAAGGGGATCGGTGACTGCGGCGAACCTGAGATCGGCGGCAGCTGATGACGAGCGATGACCAGGCGGCGCGGACGTCGGACGGCGAGGATCCGATGGGGGCTGCACTGGATGGCGGCGGTCCGGCTGATGCGCCTGACGGCGGCCCGGCGACTGAGGGCTCCGAGCCGGACACCGCGGGGGCAGCGGACCTCCGTACGCCTCGCGCGCACTGGCTGGCCCGCGCCGGGCACCTGGAGTACGACCGGGTACTGTTCTTCAGCGACGCGATCTTCGCGATCGCGATCACCTTGCTCGCTCTGGACCTGCGGGTGCCGATCGGCCGCAGTTTCCAGGCCGGGCACGAGCTGCGCCTGGCGATTCCCGGCATCGAGAGCTTCACGATCAGCTTCGTGGTGATCGGCCTGTTCTGGCTCGGCCACCACTCGCTCTTCCGCCACGTCATCGCCATTGACCGGCCCCTAATGCTGCTCAACCTGCTGTTCCTGGGCACCATCGCGTTCCTGCCCTTCCCGACCGAGGTGCTCGGCCTGACCTCGACGACGCAGGCGGCCGCGGTCATCTTCTACGCCGCGTGCTGCTCGGCCGCCGGGCTGGTTGAGTCCGCGGTCTGGCTCTACGCCACCCGGCCTGGCAGCGGGCTGGCCGCCCCGTCCGCCGCCCGGATGCGGCTTCCCTTCCTGCTGCAGGCGGCTCGCGCTCCGGTGATCTTCCTGCTGTCTATCCCGGTAGCGCTGTACTCGCCCAGGCTGGCCACCTACATGTGGATCCTGATCTTTGTTACGGGAGTGGTGATGGACCGGCTGTTTCCATCGGGCTCGCGGTAGGAATCAATCGGGTGATTCGCGCGCACTGTCACGCGGTCAGGCCGAGCAGGACCAGCCCGGCTACCACCAGGCCCACGCCGAGCAGTTGGCTGGCCCGGAGCCGCTCGCCGAACAGGGCCAGCCCGGCCGCCAGCGGGATCACCGGGTAGACGCTGGAGACCGCAGCGGTCACCGCCACCTGGCCGACCTGGCCGCCGCGGGCGAAGGCGAGCAGTCCGGCGGCGTCGGTCAGGCCCGCTGCGGCCGCCCAGGCTGCCCCGGTCGCACCGCCGCGCCAGGCGCCCGGACGACGGCCCATGAGGGGCAGGACGGCCAGCAAAGCCGTCACCGAGGTTCCGTGGGCGATCAGGGCCGCGCCGAGCCAGCCCGCCCGGCCTGAGTAGTCGCCAAGCAGGAAGCCGCCGGCCCCGTAGGCGAGTGCCGACGCGAAGGCAAGCGGGATGGCCAGCCGGGAGAGCCTGCGCGGGCGCCCTGGGATGGGCGCGACACCGACGATGGGCTCGCCAAGCCCGAGACCCTGCTCGCCGTCGCTCTGCTCGCCGTCGCTCTGCCCGGGGGCGCTCTGCCCGGCGTCGCTCTGCCCGGAGGCGGTCGGCCGAAGGTGGTTTTGCCCGGCGTCGCTCAGCTCGGCGTCGCTCAGCTCGGGGTCGCTCTGCCCGGGGTCGCTCTGCCCGGCGTCGCTCTGCCCGGGGGCCGTCTGCTCGGCGGCCGGTGCGGCAGCGGGTGGTGCGGCAGCTATCGGTGCCGCAGTCGTCGGTGGGGCAGCTGTCGGCTCGGCGGGTCCGGCGGCCGGCTCGGCGGGTCCGGTAGCCCGGGCTATCGCCATCGCCACTCCCGCGACGGCGAGCACCACCCCGGCGATGCCGATGACGCCCAGCCGCTCGCCGAGCACGATGACCGCGAGCAGCGCTGCGATGCCGCCGTAGGTCGAGCTGATGGCGCTGCCCAGGCCTACCGGGCCGTCCTCAATCGCCCGGTAGTAGCACAGGTAACCCACCAGGCCTACCAGGCCCGCACCGGCCAGGTGCAGGGCGACCGCGCCATCCGCGGCGGCGAACGAGGGCCGGACCACCGCCGCCAGCGCCAGCAGCGACAGCACACCGAGGCCCTGACCGCAGAGCACCGCCAGGTAGGTGCCCGTCCGCCGGGCGGCCTTCGCGGCCGCGACCGCCGACAGGCCCCACATGACCGCCGCGATCAGCCCGTAACCCACGGTGGTTCCCTGGCCTGCCGTGCGAATCCTGGCTGATCACGGAGCAGGATTATCCTCGCTGCCGCCTGGCCCTGAACACCTCAGCCACCCGGTCGCGCGGCAGCGCCGGGGTGCGATGGCCGTCACGCCCGGTCATGTCCTCGTTCGCAACCAGTGCATTGGCGACGGCTTCCTCGGTCGCCTGCACGACGCCGGTATAGAACGGGTCGAGGAAGCCCCATGGCACGAAAATCAGCCGGTCATACCGGCCTTCGGCGCCCGGCCTGAAGGTGGTGACGCCTGGCGTGATGCCACCCGGATTGGCGGTGGAGAAGGCCAGGAACAGGTCACCGGAGAAGTGCGAGCCGGCCGTGCCGGTCCTGGCCAGGCCGAGCGTCACCCGGCGGGCCAGCGCCTGGCACTGGTGCGGGAGCAGCGGCGCGTCGGTGGCCACGATCGCGACGACCGAGCCCGCTCCGGCGGGCATCGCGAAGTGCTCGGCCAGCGGGTTGTCGTCAGCCAGTAGCGCGCCGAGCGGCTCTCCGGCCAGCACGAGTTCTTCCCGGCGGCCGAAATTGGCCTGCACGAAGACGCCGACGGTGAAGTCCGTGCCGCCGTAGCCGACCAGCCGGGACGCGGTGCCTGAGCCACCCTTGAACTGATAGCAGTGCATCCCGGTGCCGCCGCCGACCGAGCCTTCCTCCAGGGGCCCGGATGCGGCCGCCTCCAGTGCGTCGATGGCGGTCTGCTCGGTGACGTGGTGCCCGTTGATGTCGTTCAGGTAGCCATCCCAGGTCTCGGCGGCCACCGGCAGCAGCCAGGCGTCGGCGAGCTGCGGATGGTGCTTGACCGTCCAGGCGACGATCCCGGCGTGCGCGATGCCGACCGCGTGCGTGTTGGTGATCGCGATCGGTCCGCTGAACGTGCCCGATTCCCCGATCCAGGAGACCCCCGTCATCTCGCCGTTGCCGTTCTGCGAGCAGAACCCGGCCGCCACCGGATCTCCCGCACCGTCCGGACCACGCGGATGGATGGCGGTGACCCCGGTTCTGACCGAGTCGCCGCGGATCAAGGTCGCGTAACCGGCCTGCAGGCCGGGCACGTCAGTGATCGCGTTCCAGCGGCCCGGCGGGCCGCCGAACGGTATGCCGAGCGCCCTGGCGCGCGGCCGGCCGGCCGGGGTGGCGGCGTGCGGGCTGGCCAGGGTCTCCATCCGGTCAGGCCTCCTCGTGGCGGCAGCGCTCGGCCGGCTCTGGCGCGGCCGTCGGGCTCCTGACATCGTTAGGTGCCTTGCTCTTCTCCCGCATTCCGGTGCACCTCCTCGAGGTCAATTGGGAGCGGCGCTACCTGTGATGTCAAGATTTATTCAGTGGGGGGGGACATGGTTCAGCCATCGTGGATAGAGCCAGAACTCGCGACGCTGACGAAGGAGAGGTTCTCGGATCCGTCCTGGATCAGCGAGCGGAAGCTGGACGGCGAGCGGTGCCTCGCCTTCGTGTCCGGTGCCGGCGCCCGGTTGCTGACCCGGAACAAGAAGGTCATCACCGGTACCTATCCGGAGCTGGCTACCGCGCTCGGAGCCCAGCAAGCCAGCGACTTCATCGTCGACGGCGAGATCGTGGCCTTCGAAGGGCCGCAGACGAGTTTCGAGCAGTTGCAGCAGCGCATGCAGCTCGCCGCGCCGCTGCCCGAGCTGGTCCGGCGGGTGCCCGTGTACTACTACGTGTTCGACATCGTGTACGCAGACGGCGCAGATCTGCGGCGCCGGCCGCTGCTGGAGCGCAAGCGGGTGCTACGCCGGGTGCTCTCGTTCGGCGGTCCGCTGCGGTTCAGCACGCACCAGACCGGCAAGGGCGAGGCGCACTGGCAGGAAGCCTGCGGCAAAGGCTGGGAGGGGGTCATCGCCAAGCGCGCTGACTCGCCGTACCGGGGCGGCCGGACCAGGGACTGGCTGAAGTTCAAGTGCGAAAACTCCCAGGAGTTCGTGATCGGCGGCTACACCGACCCGCAGGGCAGCCGGACGGGATTCGGAGCGCTGCTGCTCGGCTACTACGACGAGCACGGCAGCCTGGTGTACGCGGGCAAGGTGGGGACCGGTTTCGATCAGCGGGTGCTCCGCTCGCTGCACGCGGCGCTGCGGGAGATCGAGCGCTCCGGGCCCGCGTTCGCCGCCGGGGAACTGCCGAGAGCGGGCGTGCACTGGGTCGAGCCGCGCCTGGTCGGCCAGATCGGCTTCAGCGAATGGACCATGGCCGGGCAGCTCCGCCATCCGCGCTACCTCGGCCTGCGGGACGACAAGGACCCGTCCGACGTGGTCAGGGAGCGGCCTTGAGGCTCCGCCCTGGGTGCTAGCTCAGGGCCGGCCAGCTGGTCAGGCGCCGGTGATCTCGTCGAGCAGCTCGGCGAACATGGCGCGGACCCGCGGGTCCTCGATGTCCTGCTCGTGCAGGTAGTCGTCGAACAGCTGCAGCGGGGTGCGGCCCGCCCGGCTCGGCCGCTCGCCGCCCTGGCTGCCCGGCCGCGGCCGGTGCGCATCGTCGAGCTGGACTTCCAGGGTGTTCGGCAGCTTGTCCCTGACCAGATCGCCGAGGCCGGCCCGGCCAGATTCGGCCAGGATCACCCGCAGGTAGGCATCGCCCGCCTGTTCGCCGGCCGCCATGACCTCGTCCAGCGTGCCGCGCAGTGTCCGCAGCGGCCGGCCGCCGGTGATCGGGACCGGCGTGACGTCGGCGCGGATCCCTGGCGCGGCGGTGACCAGCAGGGCAGCCGGCTCGTCGGCTTCCTCGCCGAAGTCGATCGCCAGTGGCGAGCCGGAGTAGAAGGCCGGGCACGGCCCGGGAATCTCCTGCTGGCGATGCAGGTGCCCGAGCGCCGCGTAGTGCGCGCTGGCCGGGAACATGCTGGCCGGCAGCTCATAGTCCAGGGTGGTCTGCACGTCCCGCTCGCCGCCGCCGCGCCGTCCGCCGAGCAGCGTCACGTGCGCCATGACGACGTTGACGGTGTCCGGCGTGAAAGCGGCGGTGAGCAGCCGCACGATGTCGGTGATCCGGCGGGCGTAGTCCAGGGTGTGCTCGGAGCTCTCGTGCAGCAGCACCTCGGCGGCCCGGACGGCATAGCGATGCGACAGGAACGGCACCGCCGCGACGGTGAGTGCCTCCCCGCCCCTGGTACGCAGCACGAGCGTGCCGCCGGCGTCGGGCCGCTTGGGCGTGCCGAGGACGTGCAGCCCGAGTTCGCCGAGGACCGGCCGGTAGACGGCGTCGAGCAGGCCCTGGTTGTCGTGGTTGCCGCCGATGGCCACGACGATGCGCCCGTCCTCGCGCAGCGCCAGCAGGGTGCGCATGACCAGGCCCTGGGCCTTCGGGGTCGGGGCGGCCGTCTCGAACAGGTCGCCGGGGATCAGCACGACGTCGGCGCCGGTGTCCCGGGCGGCTCGCACGATGCTGGCCAGCGCCGCGACATGCTCGTCATGCCGGTCCCTGCCCTTGAGCACCTTGCCGACGTGCCAGTCGCTGGTGTGCAGGATCTTCATCGCACCTTCTTCCGCACGGCTCAGCCAAACCATAGCCAGCAGGCGCTCCGGCCGGGACCAGGCCTCGCGGACCGGCCCGCCTGAGCCACGACCGCAGGGACGAACGACCCTGGCGGCTATGGCACTTGCGGTGGTCTCCTCTATATGAGATAGACTCTTAAAAAAGATGACCTCTTGAACGGAGGAAACCTCCATGAATCAGAGCAACCGCAGGTGGTGGGCGCTGGCCGGTCTCACCCTGGCGATCCTCGCGGTTGGCCTGGATGGCACGGTGCTCAGCGTCGCGCTGCCTACGCTCGCCACCGCGCTGCACGCCTCGGAGTCGGACCTGCAGTGGTTCCAGTCCGGATACCTGCTGGTCCTGGCGGCGGCCATGCTTCCGGCCGGACTGCTCGGCGACCGCTACGGCCGCAAGAAGGTGCTGATGGCATCGCTGGCGCTGTTCGGTGCCGGGTCGGCACTGACCGCCTACTCGACCACTCCGGGCGACTTCATCGCGGCCCGCGTGGTGCTCGGCGTGGCCGGGGCCGGCATCATCGTGATGGTCCTGTCGGCGCTCACCGTGCTGTTCACCGAGGAGGAACGGCCCAGGGCGGTCGGCGTCTGGTCCGGCGCCAACTTCCTCGCGCTGCCGATCGGGCCGATCCTGGGCGGCTGGATGCTGACGCACCTCTGGTGGGGCTGGGTGTTCCTGATCAACGTGCCGGTCGCCCTGGTCGGACTCGGCGCCACCGCGCTGCTGGTCCCGGAGTCCCGGGCGTCGCGACGTCCTGGGGTGGACACGGTCGGGATTGCCGCCTCGGCTGCCGGGCTGGTCAGCCTGACCTACGGCTTCATCCAAGCCGGCCAGTACGGCTGGGGGAGCACCAGTGCGGTGGTCCCGATGATCGCGGGCGCCGTGGTGCTGGCCGGATTCTTCCAGTACGAGCGCTGGCTCAGCCGCCGGGGCGGCGAGCCGCTCATTGATCTCAAGCTGTTCTCCTCGCCCTCCTACACCTGGGGCGTCATCCTGGTCGCCGTCGCGGTCCTGGCCATGATCGGGGTGCTGTTCACCATGCCGCAGTACTTCCAGGGCGTGCTCGGGACCAGCGCGATGGGATCCGGCCTGCGGCTGCTGCCGCTGATCGGCGGCCTGATCGTGGGCGCCGTGCCCGCGGACCGGGTGGCCGCCCTGATCGGCGCGAAAATCACCGTCGCCGCCGGATTCGCGGTGCTGGCCGCGGGCTTGCTGATCGGCGCGACGACCAGCGTGACCTCGGGAACCGGTTTCGTGGCGGCCTGGATGGCCATCGCCGGAGCCGGGATGGGGCTGGCCCTGGCCACCAGCGCGTCGGCGGCGCTCGCCGAGCTGTCGGAAGACCAGAGCGGGGTGGGCTCGGCCGTGCTGCAGGCGGTCAACAAGACGGGCGGCCCGTTCGGCGCGGCGATCCTGGGCAGCGTCCTGCTCGGTGCTTACCGGTCCAGCGTTGACCTGGCTGGCCTGCCGGCCCCGGCCGTCACCGCGGTCAAGTCAGGCATCTTCGGGGGCATGGCGGTCGCCAGCAAGGCCGGGTCGGCCGCGCTGCTCGCCTCGGTCCGCACCTCGTTCGTACACGGCATGGATATCTCGCTGGTGGTGTCGGCCGGGATCGCGGTGGCCGGGCTTATCCTGGCCGCAGTCTTCCTGCCGCAGCGGACGGCCAGGAAGACGACCGCCGGAGTGCAGGAGGCCGACCCTGTCCGCACCATCTGACCGCCGGGCGACCGGGCTGCGCGAGCGGAAGAAGGCGAAGACGCGCGGCGCCATCCAGGCGCACGCGCTTCGCCTGTTCCGCGAGCACGGCTATGAGGCCACGACCGTCGAGCAGATTATCGACGCGGCCGAGGTATCCGAGAGCACCTTCTACCGCTACTTCCCGGCCAAGGCCGACCTGGTGCTGACCGACGAGTATGACCCGCTGCTGGCTGATGCGCTCCGGGCCCAGCCCCCCGAACTCGGCACCATCGCGGCGCTGCGGGCCGCGGTCCGCTCGGTGATGTCCGGGCTGACCGCGGCCGAGGAAGCCGACCAGCGCGAGCGGCTCGCTCTCATGCTGTCCGTGCCCGAGCTACGCGGCGCGATGCTGGGCCAGTTCGCCGACGGGATCAGGATGCTGGCGGAAGTAGTCGCCGAGCGGACCGGCCGCCCGGTCCGCGATCCCGCGGTCCGCGCCCTGTCGGGGGCGGTGGTCGGGGCCATGATGACGGTCATGTACGACGCGGCCGAGCTGCCAGATAGCGACATCGCGACGCTGATGGACGGAGCCCTGGCCCATCTGGAGGCCGGCGTAGCGCTGCGAGGCCGGCTGAGAACGGGGGCACCTCGTCGTCGGCGCCTGGGATGGTGGCGAACGGGTCGTCGGGGACAGCTGGTCCGGTGTCGAGGCCCGCCCAGGGGCCCTTCTCGCTGGGCCGGGTGGCCCAGGCCGGGAACGGGAAGTCGACCGCCAGCGGTACCGGAATGTCCGGCTGGGCGATGAACATCGTCCCCGGCTTGGCGAGCGTGGCCCGCTGGCGTTGCGCCGGGGGCAGGTAACCGTATTCGGGCCGCTCCGCTTCGGCGGCATCCAGCCGCCCGGCCACCCGGATCGCGCAGTTGGCCAGGATCCGCCGCTCCACCTCGCTGGCGGTCTGCTGCGCCCCGATCAGGATGACGCCTAGTGACCGGCCCCGCTCGGCGACATCGAGCAGGATCTGCTTGATCGGGCTGTCGCCGTCGCGCGGCGCGTACTTGTTCAGCTCGTCGAGCACCACGAACATCAGCGGCCGTGCCGTGCCCTGCCGCTCCTTGCGGGCGAACTCGCCGCGCAGCGTGACCCCGACCACGAACCGCTGGGCCCGGTCCGGGAGGTTATGCAGGTCGACGACGGTCACCTGAGCGCGGGACGTGCTGATCGAGCGCTCGCCGCGGTGCGACAGATCGCCCCTGATCACGACCGACAGCGGCTTGGCCGCTGAGCGCAGCCGCCGCAGCAGCGCGTTCACGCTGCCGGTCACGGCGCTGCCTGCCACCCACGCGCCACGCGTGCTCTCGTCGCCGAGCTCGCCCTCCAGCAGCTCGACCAGGTCAGCGAAGGTCCTGAGCACGCCGTCGCGCGCCGGGTCGACGCCGCGCACCTTGACGGCGCCGTCGGGCCCGGCCGCGACCACGTCCCGCCGCAGCCGCGCCGCGACCTGGGCGATCAGCATCGTGTACTGGGCCCGCTCGTCCTCGGCATCGGCGAACACGAACGGCAGCAGCTCGTCGCCGCAGAACTCGGCCAGGGTCCAGTAGAACGGGCTCACCGCCCGGTCCCTGGCCGACACGTCCGGCGTGCCCGAGGGATCGTCGCGCCGCGGCGGCGCAAAGACCCGGACATTTCCGAACGGGGCCGCGGGCAGGCCGAGCGCGCCGTAGCGGTCCCGCTGGGCGGGCGACAGCCTGGTGTTGGCGTAGTCGAGGAAGAGCAGGTCTTCGCCCTTGACCGAGAAGATCAGCGCCTTGGTGTTGTGCGCTTCGGCGGCCAGCACGCCGCAGTTGGTGATGGCGTGCAGCAGGAACAGCGCGAACGATGTCTTGGTGGCGATCCCGGAAACCCCGGAGATCGACACGTGCGCGCCGCGGGTGCCGTCGACGAACTCGAAGTTGATGTAAACCGGCTGCCCGTCCCGGCCGAAGCCGACCGGCACCTTGGCCGTTCCCATCTCGTCGAAGTACAGCGCCGAATCTCGTTGCGAGCCCCTCGCCCGCGTCACCGCGGCGCCGGGCATGGGCGGCACGTACACCTCAGGCTCGACCCTGGTCACGGCGACCTCCGCGACCTCGCAGACCTCGGCGGGCAGCGCGCCGTCTGCGATCAGGAAGACGTCAGAGGCGAACCGAGCTCCCTCGTGCACCGCTTCCACATTGGTCACCACCCCGGCGATCTGCACGGGCTGCTGGCCCGGCAGCTCCCTGTGGGTCACGACCACGTCGTCGAGCTGCAGGTATTGGCCTGGCGCCAGCCCGACGGAGAATTGCAATGGGGTGGCCGGAACCGTGCCGACCACCAGCCCGACCGGTTGGTCCGCTGCGACCGCCGCCAGCGGATGCAGCGTCGTGATCCCCGCGGGCTGCTGGGCGGCGCCGGGCGGCTGACCGTTTCCTGGCTCAGACGGCTGTGGTTCGCCCACCCGACCCCCCTCATCGATGGTGACTAGCTGTCCGGGAGCCTACGTCCGGGACCGGCCAGTTTCCTGGCCTTTCGCGCACCTGCCCGAGCAGGCGGGTCGTCCCGTCGCAGGGATCGTTGACGTCCCCGACCTTCCTTACTGCACTGCCCACGGACTGACACCTCATGAGGCCGTGGCGGAAGTCGAAGATGCGGTTGCTGCGTGGCTGGAAGCGGCGGCCGCGACCGGGCGCCCCATTCCCGGGCCCTCGCTGCGCTCGGCACGCGCCTGAGGCCAGCTAACCGGCGCCCGCCGTCGAGCGCGACCTCGGATGTGCAAGGCTGGCCATCGGCTGTATATGACGGAATTCCCCCCACAGGCAAGGAGAAGCCATGCCTACCCGTACGGCGCAGACGACATGGACCGGCGGCCTCGAGGACGGGTCCGGCACAGTAGACCTGGTCAGCTCGGGCATCGCCAGCTACGAGGTTTCCTTCCCCAGGCGGGCGGCCGATGAGGCCGGCGGCTTCACCAGTCCCGAGGAGCTCATCGCCGCTGCGCACAGCTCCTGCTTCGCGATGCAATTCTCGGCGCAGCTCGGTGCGGCGGGCGGCAGTAACCAGTCGATCCAGGTCCGCGACGACGTCACGCTCCGGCCCGACCCTGCGGGTGGTTTCCGGATCAGCGGCATCACGCTGACCGTGCGCGGTTCCGCGGATGGCATCACCCCGGAGCAGTTCGCGCAGATCGCCGAGGACGCCAAGAAGAGCTGCCCGGTCAGCAAGGCCCTCACCGGTACCGACATCACCCTCGACGTGGTCTAGGCCCACCGCGAGTGTCGCGTGCCGGCCCGCAGACGTCCGAGCGCCAGAAGCACTAGTAGCGGCTTGTGCGGCGAGCGCCGTCCGCCTTGCTGGTGCTGGCGTAGTGAGGCCAGGCGTGCCAGCACCTCCGCTGGCTCGTTGTCCCCGGCGCCCAGTCGCCAAGCCTTCCACCATCACGCCACGGTGACGAGGGCCTTGATCAGGCCCGACCCGGCGGCCGATCTATCGGTGATGCTTACCGACTCAGGGTGACCGGTAAGCATCGCGTCGGTGCTGGACGGTCACGACCTGAACGAGCACCTGGTGGTCATCAATGAGGTAGATGACGCGGTATTCGCCTCGCCGGGCTGCCCAGGCAGGCGCGAGCGGTGCGGTGAGCGGCTTGCCTACCCGGTGGGGGTCCTCAAGTAGTGGACCTGAGATGAACTCCCAGGCCGCGACGGCGACCTTCGCCGGTAGCCGGTCAGTAAGGTCGCGCCTGGCTCTCCCGGATACGACGAGTTCGAACCTGCTCACAGCCGCCCGGCCTGGCGCATGGCTCGTGCCACGTCAGCCTCGGACGAAAGGTCTCCAGTCGCGATGTCATTAAGCCCTTCTTTGATGGCGGCCATCAGATCTGGGTCGGCCAGCGTGTCGAGGGTCTCCTGCAAGGATTCGTAATCATCCGCCGACAGGAGCACGGCGGCAGGAACGCCGTTGCGCGTGATCGTGGCCCGCTCATGCGTACGGACAGCAGAATCGATGAGCCTGGAGAGCCGGGCTCGGGCCTCGGCCAGCGGAATCACAGTCATGTACATAATTATAGCTAATGCTGGCTCAGCTGATGCGCTGTCGGTCGGGTGAAGATCATGACCCGCTCTGGCCGTTAACCGGCGACCGATCCGCAGGTGATGTTGATCGCGGCCGCCGTGATCGTGCGGGCCTGGTCGGACGCCGCGAAGGCGGCCACGTTGCCGACGTCGGCAAGGGTCGCCGCACGGCCGAGCATGGTCCGCCCGACGATAGCGTCGGTGATCAGCCTGCGCCCGTCGAAGTCCTGGGGGAGGGTCTCGGGTATCCCGCCTGTCTGCAGGGTGACCACGCGGATGCCGTGCGGCCCGAGCTCGCAGGCCAGGCCGCGGCGCAGGGACTCCAGCGCGCCGAACGCGACCTGGAGTCCGCCCACCCCGGGCACCGGGTCGCCGTAGCCGCCGAAGATCAGAATCACCCCGGATCGCTGCCTGATCATGTGGCGTGCCGCGGCCCGCGAGGTCAGGAACGTCGTGCGCACGGCGGTGCGCACCGGCCGCTCGAAATCGTCGGCGGACATCTCGGCGAGCGGTGTGCCCTGGACGGCGCCGTGCGAGATGAGATTGACCGAGATGTCCAGGCTCCCGGCTGCCGCGGCCACCGCTTCGGCGTGCTCGTCGACGGCCCTGTCGTCCAGGGCATCCACCAGGGCAGTCTCGGCCGCGCCCCCTGCGGAGCGGATCTGGCTGGCCGTCCTGTCCAGGCTCTCCGGCGTCCGCCCGGCGAGGTGGACCCGCGCTCCCTCGCTGGCGAAGGCGCTGGCGACGGCGCTCCCGATCGAGCCGCCCGCACCGTAGATCACGGCGTTCTTGCCACTCAGCAGCATGTCATGCCTCCCTCGGCTGGTCGGTCGCCCGATCCGGGCGGGATGCGCGCCGGCACCGGCCGCACATCCCGCCTATCAAGCACAGTCCGCCTGATTAAGCAGCCCGGCCGGTCTCAGCTGGCCTGCAGCTTGGCCAGCAGTTCCTCGAGCCGCTCATCGGACTCGCGCACGCCCCGTTCCATGCCGGAGGCGACCATCCCGTCGCGGTCCTCGACCGACTGGAAGCTCGAGACCGAGCGCACTAGCGTCCTGCCCTCGCGCTCCCGGAGCGTGACCGTGTCGAGCGCGACGCGACCCGGCCAGCCTTCGAACTCGAACGTCTGCACAATGCCGTCGGGCGACGGGTTGCCGTGGAAGACGCCGTGGAAGCCGTATTCGTTACCGGCGGCGTCGGTGGAGACGTACCGCCATTTGCCGCCGTCGCGGACGTCGTACTGATCGACGGTCATGGTCAGGTCCCGCGGGCCCAGCCACTGGGCCAGCAGCTCCGGGTCGGTGTGCGCGCGAAAGAGCAGGTCCCGCGGCGCGTCGAACTCTCGCGTGACGATGATCTGCGGCATGCCGGGCTCGGCAGTGATCTGCGTCTTACCCATGGTCGGTTCCCTTCGCTCGGACCGCCTGGTCGCGGTCGGGCTTGTCGTTCCTATCGCCTTGCAGTGCCGCGAGCAGCTCGTCGAGCCGCTCATGGCTCTCGTCCCAGAACCGCTGGTAGCCGGCCAGCCAGGTGGTCACCTCGCGGAGCGGCTCGGCGTCCAGGTGGCTGAGCCTGGCGGTGGCCCGCCGGGTGCGGGAGATGAGCCCCGCGTGCTCCAGCACCTTCAGGTGCCGGGAGATCGCCGGCTGCGACACCCTGAACGGCGCGGCCAGTTCGGCGACGGTCGCATCCCCCTCGGTCAGCCGGGTCAGGATCGCCCGCCTGATCGGATCAGCGAGCGCCCCGAACACCAGGCTCAGCTGGTCGGCCGCCATCTATAACCACCTTGTTCTAGAATGAATGTGTTAACTATGCAAGGCTGCAGGACCGGCTGTCAAGCGGGATCGGCGCAGCCTGCTACGAGGCCCGCACGTGTGTCAGGGCGGGCACGTACTGACGGACGAACTGACCGGGGTCGGGCCACGGGAAGCCGGGCAGCGCGGTGCGCAGGGTGACGGTCCCGTGCAGCGCGACCCAGACCGCGGTGGCGTCGGCCAGGACGTCGGTACTCGCAGAGGCGCCAGCCTCGACGCAGTCCTCGATCGCCTGGAGCAGCAGCGCGAACGATTCCGCGCCCAATTCGAGCACCGGCTTGCCGCCGGGACTCAGCTGGACCGGCTTGCAGTAGTCCTGCGTTCCGAGCCGCCGCTCCGAGAACAGCACGCCGTACCTGGCCGGATGCTCCAGGCCGAACTGCACGTACGCCTCGCAGCCCGCGACCAGGCGGTCGACCGGATCCTGGCCGGCCGATTCCAGGCCCGCCTCGATGGCATCGGTCAGTTCGTCGAAGACCTGGACGACCGCGGCGATGATGATGGCATCACGGTCGGCGAAGTGGGCGTAAATGGACGGGGCCGCGATGCCCACCTCGCGCGCCACCGCCCGGAGCGTGACCGCCTCGTCCGACCCGGTCCGCTCGATCAGGGTCAGCGCAGCCGCGACGATCTCGCTGGTCAGCCTGGCCCCCTGGCCGCGGGCGTTCCGCTGCCGCCGGCCCGGGCGTTGCGCGCTGGATGCGCCGCTGCGGGCCTGGCCGGCCGGAGTGCTGGATGCGCCGCTCTGGGCCTGGCCGGCCGGGGTGCTGAGTGCTGTTTCCACATAACTACTTTACATCTGTTAGCTCATCTATCTATGCTTACATATGTAAGTCAACGAGCGTAAGTCAACGGGCGTAAGCAAGCAGTCGTAAGGAGACTCCGATGAGCAGCAGCACGACGAAGCGGCCGGCTCCCGCCGCAGCGGGCCGGCCAGCTCCGGCCGGATCGGCCCGCAGATCCCGCCAGTGGCCCGACGGCCACCCGCAACGCCGGCGCATCCTGCTGGTGCTCTGCCTGAGCCTGCTGGTTGTCGTCATCGACAACACCATCCTCAACACCGCCCTGCCGACCCTGGCCAGGGTGCTGCACGCGGGCACCAGCTCGCTGCAGTGGATCACCGACGCCTACACGCTGTGCTTCGCGGCGCTGCTGGTCCCGGCCGGAGCGCTCGGCGACCGATACGGGCGGCGGCTCTCGCTGCTCGGCGGCCTGGCTGTCTTCGCCCTGGGCAGCACCGCGGCGGCGTTCGCCTCCGGCACCGGGATGCTGATCGGGGCGCGGGTCGTGATGGGCCTGGGCGCCGCGTTCGTGATGCCGGCCACCCTGTCGATCCTGAACGCCGTCTTCCCGCCGAAGGAGCGCCCGCAGGCCATCGCGGCCTGGTCAGCGGTGGCCGGCGTCGGTATCGTGATCGGCCCGACGCTCGGCGGGCTGCTGCTCTCGCACTTCTGGTGGGGCAGTGTCTTCCTGATCAACGTGCCGCTGGTCGCGCTCGCGCTGATCGGCGTGCTGATGACGGTCCCGGAGACCGCCGAACCCGGTCGCGGCAGGCTCGACTTCCTCGGCACGGCGCTGGTGGGCGCCGCGCTGTTCGCGATCGTGGACGCCATCATCGAGGCACCCGCCCGCGGCTGGACCTCCGGGGCGACCATCGCCGAGACGGCGGCCGGCCTGGCGGCACTCGGAGCCTTCGTCTGGTGGGAGCTGCGCATCACGAACCCGCTGATCGACTTGCGGGTGTTCGCGGTGCGGGCGTTCTCCACCGCCGCTGCCTCGGTGACCGTGATCTTCTTCGCGCTGTTCGGCAGCCTGTTCGTGCTGACCCAGTACCTGCAGCTGGTGCACGGCTACAGCCCGCTGTCCGCCGGGGTCCGCGCGCTGCCGTTCGCCTTCGCCATGGCCGCCGCCTCGCCGGTGTCGCCCATCCTGGCCAAGCGGCTCGGTACCCGCGTGATCATCCCGGCCGGCATGGCGCTGATGGGCCTGGGCCTGCTCGACCTGTCCACGGTCGGCGTGCACACGGCCTATCTGCCGATCGCGATCGCCATCGCCGTCATGGGTGCCGGGATGGGCCTGGTGATGGCACCGGCCAGCACCACCATCATGACCACCGTGCCCGCGCATCAGGCCGGGGCCGGCAGCGCGATCAACGACACGATCAGGGAGGTCGGCGGTGCCCTCGGCGTCGCGATCGTCGGCAGCATGACCGCGGCGGCGTACCGGTCGCGGCTGGGCAGCACGCTCGCCACGGCTCATGCCCCGGGCGCGGTCGTGCACCAGGCGACCGGCTCGGTCGCCGCGGCCGACATCATCGGCAGGCATGTCGGTGGCGCGACCGGCAGCGAGCTGGTGAGCGCGGCGCACACCGCGTTCGTCAGCGCGATGGGGATGGGCATCCGGGTGGCCGCCGCCGTGGCGCTGGCCGCCGCCATCGGTGCCGTCTTCGCCCTGCCCGGGCGCGGCGGGCCGGCGCCGCCGTGGCGGCCATCCCGGCCCCCGAGCCAGTCCTGGTCCCGGCTCGCTAGGCGTCCCGGCTCGCTAGCTCGCGTCCCGGCTCGTTAGGCGTCCGGCTTGCTAAGCCTCATGCTCGCCAGCCCGGCCCGGTTGTCCGGGCCGGGCTGGCGCGTGTCCAGGCGCCTCGTCACGCAGCATCGAGTAGATCACCGAGTCCTGCCATTCGCCATGCTGAAACCCGATGCCGCGCAGTACGCCCTCGCGCCGGAAGCCAACCCGCTCGAGCGACTTCTGCTCGGCGATGTTCTTGGTGTTGGTCCCGGCCTCCAGCCGGTGCGCGGTGGTGTAGCTGAACAGGTAGTCCACCAGGAGCCGCTGCGTGGCCGTGCCCAGCCCGCGGCCGCGGTGCTCGGGCAGCAGGGCCAGGCCGATCTCGTAGCAGATCCCGGGCAGCCCGCCGCGGTCCCGGGGCGCGAAGCTCGCAATACCGATGACCTCCCCGTCCGGTAGGACAATGGCCAGCGCCGTGCTGTCCGCCCCGACGTAGCCGTCCTTCTCCCAGCGCCGGCGGCGCGACCTGATGTCGACGAAACCAGTCCACTCAAAGAACCCGAGCGCATCCGGATCGGTGCACAGCCGGTCCAGGAACGGCAGATCACCTTCGCGAAACGCCCGCAGCGAGACCAGCTCGCCGGCGTGATCTTCAGGCAGCTTTCCCGTCACGGTCACCGTGTCTACCAGACGCGCCCGCGGCCCCGGCCGCAGCTCGCGGCTTATTACCCGCGGGCGACGACGACCGGCCGCGTGGCATGCTCGGCCAGGGCGCTGAGGTCGCGAGGGTCGCTGGTCAGGACGACAGGGTCGGCGCACGTGCTGGCGAATGCCGCGACTATCGCGTCGGTTGCCGAGATTGTCCCGGCCCGGCCGGTCGCTGTTCGGAGCCTGGCTGCCGCGCGCGCCTGCTGCTCGGTTACATCGCGGATCTGGCAGGCCTGGAGCAGGCGGTTGACGGGGAAGTCCCGACGGTGGTCACCGGTCAGCGCTTCGGCCAGCACGACCGCAGGTACCTGGGCGGGCCAGAGCCCACGCCGCCGAAGCTCTGCTAACCGGGCGCGCTGACCGGCCAGGGAACTGACTGCGCCGGCGTCGAGGACCAGTGTCATGCGCTGCGCGCCGTCCGATGGCTTTGGCCGGGCGGCAACACCGCGTCCGCCCACTCACGTGCGGCCCGCCGTTCCTGCGGCGGGATGGGCCCGAGTTCCGTATCCAGGTCGGCAAGGTAGGCATCCAGCTGCGCGATCTTGGCGCGGCGGTCGAGTTCTTCGGTAAGCGCCGCCGCGGCGAGCCGTGACACGTTGAGACCCGCCGCCCTGGCCTGGCCGAGCAGTTCATCAGGGACGGTGATATTCACTCTGGCCATGCGCATAGTATACGCATTATGGGTGGCCTCGTTGCTACTCGCTGCCCTCGGCTTGCCACTGCCGGTACAGCGCGATGAACTCGTCCTGCATTTGCGGGGTCAGGTCCGCCGGGGTGATCCGGCAGGCCAGCTCGATCGTGGCGCGCATCTGGGCCAGGTACTCGGTGCAATGCGGGCAGCCGGCCAGGTGCGCCTCGAACCTTCGCCGCGCCAACCGTGACAGGGTTCCTTCGAGGTAGTCGGTGACCAGCTCGACGGCCTGCTGGCAGACCAGGTCCCGGCGCCGCAGCCGCACCGTCAGGAGCCTCATGGCAGCCTCCCGAACTCGGTCTCCAGCACCTGCCGCACCCGGCTGCGGCCCCGGTGGAGCAGGACCCGCTGGTTGCCCTCGGAGATGTCGAGCACCAGGCAGACCTCGCCGCTACTCATCCCCTCGACATCGCGCAGCGTGACCACGTCCCGCTGCCGCGGCGGCAGTTCGCCGATCGCGGACCTGATCCGGTCCGCCACCTTTCCCGCGTACAGCCGGTCGTCGATGGCATCGGTCCAGTGCTCCGGCGGGTCGCTCCAGCTGCCGCCGCTGTCGAAGCGCGCTCCGTCGACCGCTGGGCCCGAGCCGCCCACGGCCACGCTGCGGCGTTCCCGCACGCCTGCGGTCCGGGCCCGGTTGACGAGGATGCGAAACAACCAGGTTCGGAACGATGATCGCCCCTCGAACCCGCTGAGCCCGCGCAGCACTCCCATCCAGGTGTCTTGCACGACCTCCTCGGCCACCGCGATGCTGGGCACGAACGAGCAGGCCAACCGCAGCATCGGGTCGTGATACCGCCGCACCAGCAGCACGAACGCCTGCTCGTCGCCCGCGCGCAACCGCCGCGTGAGCTCAGCGTCGTCGTCCATTGGCGGCAGCCTAGGGCTTGGGCCGGTGCGGTGTCCCCGGACGAGCGGGGACACCGCAACCAGCAGTCGTGTTGTCAGCCAGCGGTGATGCCCTCGCCGCCGGCCGCGCCCGGCACCGTGACCGAACCGATCTCGGTGAGTGATCCGGCGGAACCGACGGCGAACTCGTCCACGATTCCGGTCAGGCCGGTCTGCACGTACAGGAACCGCCCGCCCGGTGATGCCGTCGCGTCCACGGTGCCTGGGTCGGTGGTGGTGCTGCCGAGCAACGTGAGCTGGCCATCAGGGCTGGCGGAGTAGCCGCTGACCGACGCGCTTCCTGCGTTGGAGGCGAACAGCAGGCCGCGGTCGGGCGCGACCCAGCAGGTCGCCGCCTGACCGGTGCCGACCGCGTCGAGCAGGGTGACCGTGCCGTCCTGGCGAAGCGCGAAGGTGGCGAGCGCGTTGGTGCCCGCCTCGGCGATGACCAGGTGGCCCGCCGGATCGAAGGTGATCGCGAATGGGACCGTGCCCGGCTCGGGATTGACCACCGGGCTGGCCGACAGACGGCCGCCGCGGACGGCGAAGACATCGATGTCATTGCCGTTGGCCTTGGTCGTCACGATCAGCTGCGAGCCAGCCGGCGAGAAGGCAACCTGCCCGGGGGTGTTGGTGAACTGCGGGGTGGCCGACGGATCCAGTCCGAGAGCCCGGTTCGACCCCGGGATTCCGGACAGCCGGCCAGCGAAGATCCGGTAGCCCTGCACGGCACCGCCGTTCTCTGCGTTGAGCACGTAGACCAGGTCGCCGTGCACGGCGACACTGACCGGGAACACCCCGCCCGAGCCTGTCACCTGACGCAGCCTGAGCTGGTCGCCACGCACCGAGAAGACCGCGACCGTGTTGCTGCCCGCGTTCACCGCGAACAGCAGCCCGTGAACCCGGTCGTAGGTCAGCGAGCCCTGCGACGCAAGGTGGTCCACGACCGATCCGGCCAGAACCCCGCCGAGGCCGCCGGTGGAGTAGGTCCCGGCCTTGGTCAGGCGGCCGCCGGGAGCCCGGTGGTAGGCGACCACCTGGTTGCCGGCGGTGTTGTCGGTCTGGACGAACACCGCCCGGCCCGCGCCGCCGGGGCCGAAGTGACCGTGCGTCGTGGCGGCGCCAGGCCCGGCCCCGGCGCCGATCGTCGCGGCCACGGCGGCCGCGATCACTGCCGGGCCGAGCATTCTCAGGTTTCTCATGCTGCTCCTTACGCTGGGACGCGGACCTACCGAGGCTTCAGTCCCGCCAGCGGCGCCCGCGTTACACCTGAGCGGCGGTTCTCGCGGCGTGAGCTGTGCATTAGCCTCGGCACCGTGCAGACCGGCTCGGACGGCGATATCGCGGCCGCCTTTCAGAAAGGGCGCCCGGGAGCTCTTTCGCTGGCCTACGAGCGGTACTCGTCGCTGGTCTACACGGTGGCCGTGCGCTCGCTGAACGACGCGGCGGACGCCGAGGACGTGACGCAGCAGGCTTTCGTGGCGGCCTGGCGCGGCAGGGACAGCTTTGATCCGGGCCGCGGCAGCCTGGCCGGCTGGCTGATCGCGATCACCAGAAACAAGGTCACCGACATGCTCCGGGCCCGTCAGCGCGAATCGGGCGTGCTGCAGATGATGGCAGGCCTCCAGGCCCGGACGGCCGAGCTGGCGCCTCCCGAGCAGGTCGTGGACCGCATCGTGCTGGCCGACGAGCTGGCCAGACTCGGCGAGCCGCAGCAGAAGATCATCACGATGGCGTTCTACAGCGACCTGACTCACGAGCAGATCGCCGGTGCGCTCGGGCTGCCGCTCGGCACGGTCAAAAGTCACATCCGCCGCAGCTTGCTGCGGCTGCGGACCAGGTTGGAGGCTGACGGTGTCTCACATTGACCCTGAGGTCCTGGCCCTGCGCGCGCTCGGAGAGACGGCAGGAACCTATGCCGACGACGCCCATCTGCCCGGCTGCGCGCACTGCCAGGCCGAGCTTGACAAATTCGCCGAGGTGGTGAGCATCGCCCGCCGAGACGAGCGCGCGGATCAGCTACTCAAGCCGCCCGCTCAGGTGTGGGCCCGGATCGCCCAGGAGGTTGGCCCCGAGGCCAGCACCGGTGTCCAGTCCGACGCAGGACTTCAGCCTGGCGCCGACCTCGAGCCTGGCCCTGGTCCCGCGCCCGGTCCGGGTCCGGAGACGGCGGCGCCCCAGCCCGAGCCCGGCTGGCAAGATCGTGGCCAGGCCGGTCGGCAGCGGGCCGGGCGGCCCGCGTCCAGCCGCCGCGTCTCCTGGTGGCGACGCCCGATTGCGGTGGGGCTGGCGGGCCTGCTGGTCGGATTCGGGGTGGCAGCGGGCATCAGGCAGCTCGCCGCCAGCCCCGCCGCCACGCCCGCTACGCCGGTCGTGGCCACCATCCCGCTGCGGCCGCTGCCACAGTTCCCGCAGTGGAACGGGGTCTTCGGGACGGCGCTGATGGAGCGCGCGACCACCGGCAGGCTGCTGAGCGTGAAGCTGCACGCGCCGTCGAAGCCCGGCTTCTACGAGGTCTGGCTGCTGGCCCGCGATGGGGTCAAGATGATCTCGCTTGGCGACCTGAATCGCGACCATACCGGGCTATTTGCCATGCCGCCCGGCGTCAACCTGGCCGAGTACTCACGTATCGACGTCTCTTTGCAGCCGTTCAACGGCAGCACGCTGCACTCAGCCGACAGCGTGGTGCGGGGCTCGCTGCCGTAATCAGGGAAATTTCCCGGTCAGCTGCATCCATCCGGCCGTCTTCGCCGTATGTAGGCAGACGGGCCGCGCACCAGCGGGGCCGGATGGGAGCAGATATGCGAGCGTTTAGGCAGCTGGCGGCGGCTACCGCGGTGGCGGGCCTGTTGCTGGGCTCGGCCGCCACGGCGGCGTCGGCAGCGACATCGCAGCCCGCGGCAGCGGCGCGCCCCGCCGCGTCAGTACACCTGACGGGCGGAGTCACCGTGGTCACGACGGCGCCTGGCATCGCGGGCGCGCTGCTGAAGAACGGCATCGTCCCGATCGCCACCTGGCCGGGCACCCAGGCCGTGAAGTTCGCCAAGAGCGGGCCTGCCGTGCGGTTCGCCTTCCCGGTCACCGGCGGCCGGGTCTCGCTGAGCCCGCTCGGCGGCCAGGTCTACCACCGCGGCGGGATCTTGTTCCTCAACGCGAAGACCGGCAAGGAGGTGCTGGTCAGCAGGTTCACCATCAACCTGAGCAAGGGTGACCTGACCGGAATCGTGAACGGCAACCCGAAGGCGCGGGTGCCGCTGTTCAACCTTGATCTCTCCCGCGCCAAGCTCGCGGCCGGCCAGCACGTAGTCGTGGCCAAGGGCATCGGCCTGAAGCTGACCAAGGTCGCGGCCGGCGCCCTGAACGCCGCGCTGGGCACCAAGCTGTTCTCGGCCGGGCTCGGCCTGGGCACCGCCCGGACGGTCCTGCGCTTCTAGCCCTCGCGGCCCCAGATCGCGGCCCTTGATCGAACCTCGATCGCGGCCGTAGATCGCGGCCCCGGTGCCACCGTCGCTACAGCGGTGGCGCCGGGGCCGTCATCATCGGCGGAACACGCTGCAGGCGGCTTCGCATCGTCGCGGCTATCCAGCCACCTCAGCCAGAGCGGGGCCCGCCCGTCCACTAGCGTGAGGCTCCTATCCGGTCGCCCGTCAGGAGTGCCCCCCGTGATGCCTATCCCGGTCGCCTGCCAGGGGCTCGGCCCCATCGGGCTGCAGATTGCCCGTCGGCTGATCACCCGGCCGGGGATCTCGGTGGTGGCCGGGCTCGATCTCGATGCGGCCAAGGCCGGCCGGGATCTCGGCGAGCTGGCTGGCGGTGCGCGACTCGGCCTGGCGGTGACGACGGAAGTTCCGCGCTGTCCCGACGGCCGAGCCGGAGTCCTGGTCAATGCGACCGGCTCCCGGCTGGGCGCCACGGCGCCAGACCTGATCAGCGCCCTGGACAAGGGCTGGAACGTGCTGTCCACCTGCGAGGAACTGGCCTATCCCGGCGTGACCGGCGCCGCGCTGGCCGCGGAACTCGACACGAAGGCCAGGGCCGCGGGCGCGAGCATCCTCGGAGCGGGAATCAATCCGGGCTTCCTGCTGGATGCGCTGGTCCTGGTGCTCACGACGGTGTGCGTGACGGTGCGCCGAGTCGAGGTAGCGCGGACCGTCGACACCAACCAGCGCCGCCTGCCGCTCCAGGCCAAAGCGGGCGTCGGCTTGACGGCCGGCGACTTCCGGGCGCGGGCCGCCGCCGGGACGCTCGGGCATGTGGGGCTGCGGGAGTCGGCCTCGCTCGTCTGCGCCGGCCTCGGCTGGCCGGTGGACGACTACACCGAGACGATCGATCCGGTCCTGGCGCCCGAGGCGGTCAGCACGGGTCTCGGAGTGATACCGGAAGGTAGCGCGATCGGCCAGCTGCAGACCGCCACGGTGCGCTCAGGCGGCGAGGTGGTGCTCAGGTACCGGCTGCAGATGAGCGCGGGCGCGCCGCCACGGGACTCGATCGACATCTTCGGCGAGCCTGACGTGCACCAGCAGATCTCGGCCGGCGTCAACGGCGACATCGGCACGGTGGCGGTGCTCGCCAACCTGGTCCCGGTGCTGGCGGCCGCCCGGCCCGGCCTGCTCACCATGGCGGATGTCGTCGGCGCGCATTGCGCCCAGGCGCTGCCGGGCGGCCCGGTCAGCTAGCCGCTGGCCGGGCGGCCTGGCCACGCGACCAGAGCCTGCCGACGACAGGCCCGGCCGCGGCTACCACAGCCTGTCGATGTCGCCGGGGTACAGGCCGACCCGGCAGCGCGTGAACGACGCCGCATGGCGGCGCGCCCGGGCGGAGAAGAACGCGGCCACCGTGACCTTGTCGAACTGGTCGCTGGGGAACGGCTGGTCCGGGGTGCCGCCGATGAGCACGGTGCCGTCGAGGGTTTCCCAGCCGGCGCTGGCGTAGAAGTGCTGCAACGGCCGGTCGCAGGTGAAGATGCCGAGGTCCGCTCCGCTGGCCCCGATCGCGGCCCGGGCAGCCGACACCAGCTGCCTGCCATAGCCGCGGTGCCGCCGGGCCCGGCAGGTCACGACCGCAGCCAGCCCGCTGGCCAGGTAGTCCTGGCCGCCATGGGAGATGGTCTTGGTCAGGATGTCCAGCGCGGCCACCACCGTGCCCGCCTCGGTCAGCAGCATCGACACCGGCCGGAGCCGCGGATCGTGCCCAGGGCCCTGGCGGCCGCTTCCGGTCGCCGGCCAGGCCTCCGCCTGCAGGGCGGCGACCTGACGGAGCAATTTCGGCGGCACCGACGACGCCGGATAAGACTCAATGCGCACTCAGGGGGCCGCCTGCCGCTGCCCGCGCCGGTCAGGGGCGGTCATGCTGGATCAGGTCACTGCTCCAGCCCAGCCGCGAGGCGCCTGCCTCGTAGGTGCTGTCCAGGAAATCGAGGATGGCCCGCCTGCCGTCCGGCGCCTCGCGGACGGCGTCATAGCTCAGTAGGAACTCGCCGATCTCGTTGCTCCAGGCCGCGGCCGGCGGCCGGATCGGCGCCTGCTCGATGCCGGCCGGCCTGGGCGCGGCATAGGAGAAGAACGCGGCCGCCTGGTGCCGTTCGTTGCCGGGCCAGAAGCCGGCGCAGACCTGCTCGGCATCGCTCGCGTACCGCTCGATAACCCCCGCTCCCGGGGGCGGCTCGAAGCGGCGGCCGGAGAACCGGGTCACGGCGAGATCGAAGCTGCCCCAGAAGAAATGCACCAGGGAAGTCCGCCCCACGAACGGCGCCCGGTACTCCTTGAACACCTGGTCGACGCGGGACAGCACCCGGAAGAACCGGCTGACCTGACCAGGATCGTAGGAGTGATGTTCCCGGTCGGCGGCGAACGGGATCGGGCTGGCGACCTCGGAGGGCACGGCGGAGATGATGACGTCGACGCCCAGCCGCTCCAGGGCGCTCATCACGTCGGAGTAGAAGTCGGCCACGGCGCGCGGCCGCAGCGGGATCCGTTCCAGGCCGCCGTCGGATACGCGCAGGACCAGCTCGTGGCCGAGCAGGTCGAACTCGGCATCGAACGCGACATCACCATAGGGAACCGGCGAGGTAGTCAGGCCCCGGGCGGTGACGTACAGCGGCACATTGCCCCACTCCGGCTCGAACGGGGACAGCGCGAGCCGCAGCTTGCCCACGACCTGCGTGTACATGTGCAGCGTGTCCCGCGTCGCGGTCCACTCGTGGTAGGGCAGGGCAGGCCAGTCGTCCATAGACCTACCCTCTCACCCGGCCAGGCCGGCCGGGGCTAGAGGTGGTGCGGCTTGGCCAGCGGCCAGCCGCCCGCGGCCAGCCGGGCCCGGACCCGGGCGACATCGGAATCACTCGCCTGGCCGTTGGTCACCGCCGCGATCGACTCCCGGATCGCCTCGGCCGAGTGCGGGTCGCTCGCGTTTTCCAGTTCCTCGGCGATCTGGGCCACCTCAGCGGTGGGATAGCCGCCGCGCGGCGAAGTAACCTGGCCTCGGTCTCGGGTTTGGTGGCGCCCTCAGGAGGTCATCGGGCAGGTGCCGATCAGTCAGCAGGTCAATGCGGATCTCGCCGGTCATCCGGACCGGCTCCGGTGGAATGCCAGGTATGCGGGCGAGACGGCCGCCTTCGCGCCGCATCCGCTCGCGGTGCGGGCGCTGGCCCTCCCGATGCCGCCCGGGCCGGTTCTCGAACTGGCCTGCGGGCCATCGGGCAGCGCGCTGCTGGCCGCCGAGACCGGCCGGGCGGTTACCGCCGTGGACGTATCCGAGGTTGGGCTCGGCCTGCTGGACGCCGAGGCCGGCCGTCGCGGGCTCGGCAGGCAGCTCAGCCTGGTGCAGGCCGATCTGGACACCTGGTACCCGCCGGGCGGCGGTTACGCGCTGGTGCTCTGCACCGGTTACTGGGACCGGGCCGTCTTCGCCACGGGCGCCGCGGCGGTGGCACCGGGCGGCCTGCTCGCCTGGGAGGCGTTCACCGCTGCGGCCCGGCAGGCCCGGCCTTTCCTGCCCGCGCAATGGTGCCTGGGCCCGGGCGAGCCCGGCGCGCTGCTGACGGCCGATTTCGCGGTGCTCAGCCAGGAGGACATCGACAGCGCGAGAGGGGCACGGCGACGGCTGCTGGCCCGCGAGGTCTCCGCAGGCCGAAAGTCCGCCGCCCGCTGAGTGACCGGGCCAGCGCCCGCCGCGCCTAGCCCCGCCGAGATGCGTGTCTCAGCTGCGCCGCGGCGTCCCGCGGATCGACGGGGTCGAAAAGCACGCCGGCGCCGAGTTCGGCGGCCGCGATGTGCCGGATGGTGCCGGGCTTGCGCAGCACGGGGGCCAGGTGCAGGTGGAGGTGGGCGGCGGCCCAGGCCGACCCGTCGGCCGGCCGCTGATGCAGCCACATCATGTACGGCGCGCCCGTCCCGAACAGCCGCTCCACCCGCTGCAAGCTGTCCACCAGGATGGCGGCCAGGCCGGCCCGCAAGCCCGGTCCTGCGGCCGGGAGGTCCGGTGCGTGCGCACGGGGCCAGAGCAGGACCTCATACGGCCAGGAGGGTGCCCAGGGCACGCTGGCCAGCCACCCGGCGGCCTGGGACACGGTCAGGGCCGCATCGGGGGCCGCGCAGAGCGAGCAGTCCGCCGAGATCAGCTCGGCACGCGGAACGGGCGGAATCGTCCCGAATCCGAAGATCTGGCTGTGCGGATGGTCGATGGTCGTGCCGGTCTCCTGGCCGCGGTTCTCCAGGATGAAGACGTAATCGACGTCGCCGCGGGCCCCGAGGACGGCGGTGCGCGCCGACCACAGTTCCACCACCCGGACGGCCCCGTCGTCGCCGAGGCCGGGGAAGGACGTGTCATGCTCCGGGCTGTGCAGGATGACCTCGTGCCTGCCGTCGGGCAGCCCGGGCCAGCGATTCGGGATCCACCGCACGTCATACCGGCCGGGAGCCTCCAGGCCGCCCGGGCAGAACGGGCACGGGCCGCCTGGACGCTGCGGCCGCGACTGCCGCCACGGCGTGACGACAACATGCGCGCCGGTCAGCGGGTCGATACGTAGCTCAGGTTCGGTCATCGGCGGCAGGCCAGGGTTCGATTTCGGCAGCGGAGCGAGCCGCCGCCTGAAGGCACCGGCGGGACGGACGCAGGCCCACAGTAGCGGGCTGGCCGCGCCGGCCTCGGTGCTGGAAGCCTGCCGCCCGATCACGCATCATGAGCAGGTCCACATTCCGCTGGGGGGGGCGAACGTGGCAATCCTGCGCTGGTGCCTGCTGCTCGGCGGTGCCGTGCTGGCCGTGGCCATCCTGGCCGCCGGGTTACCGCTGGCCCCGGTCGCGCGGCCGCGGGAGTGGCGGCTGTTCACGACGATCGGCGCGGCCCGCACCGGCCTGGCGGATGTGGTGGCCACGGGCGGCAATGACGCGTGGGCGGCGGGCACGTCCGCCAGCGGCACCCCGGTCTTATACCGCTGGAACGGGAGCCGCTGGCTGGCCGTGGCGCCGCCGGGCCCTGCGGGGTCGTCGGCCGCCAGCGTGGCGGCATCGTCGGCCGCCAACGTGTGGGTGACCATCGCCGGCGACGCCGCCGTCGACCACTGGAACGGGCATGCCTGGTCGAGGTTGAGCTTCGGCCCGGCCGCGCGGACTGAGATCGACGGGGTGACCACCACCGGGCGCAAAGACGTCTGGGTGTTCGCCGACAACCTGGCTACCAAGGAGGAGACCGCCGTCCATTACAACGGAACGGCCTGGACGCGCACGCCGCTGTCCGTGACGCTGGGCGGCGGCGGGCCGGCCAGGCTGGTCAGCTCCTCCTCGCGGTCAAACGCCTGGGCCTGGGGCTATGACCCCCGGCGCCGCCGCTGGGTCTCGCTGCGTTTCAACGGCCGCGGGTGGCGGGTGATCCCGCTGCCCGCCGACCTGCTGCCGGCCCGGCACACGGTCGTTCCCGAGCAGATGCTGGCCGAGTCCGCGGCCAGCGTGTGGGGGACCGTCTACGCCGCGACGAGCAGATCACGCGGACCGGTGGTCCTGGTGCACTGGAACGGGCGCCGCTGGCGCCGGGTGACCGGCGGGCTGCCGGCTGGCACGCTGGCCGGGCCGGTCGCTGCCGACGGCCACGGCGGCCTGTGGCTCTACGCCGACCGCCCGGGCGGCACTGGCTATCTCCTGCACTACTCGGCCAGGACGTGGACGACCACGGCCGTGCCCGGACGCGGCGGCGCCCCCGCCTCGGTGACCGGGCTGGCGCTGATCCCAGGCTCGCGGTCGCTGTGGGCTACCGCCGTGATCGGCGCCGGGTCCGGCGGCAGCCGCGGGGCGGCCATCCTCAGGTACAGCCGCTAGCCCGCCAGCCGGTCCGGCCCAGAGCGCACGCTGCCGCCGGACATTTGGTAGCTAACCCGTAGCCTGGGACGCACAGGCTAGGCCCGCCCGGTGCGCGTGGCCGAAGGTCATGCGCACCGCGGCGACCCGCATAAAGGAGAGCTGGGCATGGCTGACAGTCAGCGCGCGGCGAGCGCCGTCGCATCTGGTCCGACGGACCTGCACCCGCTGCAGATCGAGGTCAACGGGATCAACGTCATCACCGATGCGGAGCGGAAGGGCCACCCGCGGGACCTGTTCTGGCCGTGGTTCGCCGCCAACGTCTCGGTGCTCGGGCTCAGCTACGGCGCGTTCGTCCTCGGGTTCGGCATCTCCTTCTGGCAGGGGCTCATCGTCGGGCTGATCGGCATCGTGGTCTCGTTCCTGCTGTGCGGTTTCATCGCCGTGGCGGGCAAGCGGGGGTCGGCTCCGACCATGGTGCTCGGCCGCGCCGCCTTCGGGGTGCGGGGCAACAAGCTTCCTTCGGTGATCTCGTGGCTGCTCACCGTGGGCTGGGAGACGGTGCTGATCATCCTCGCCACCCTGGCCACCGCGACGGTCTTCGATCGCCTGGGCTGGGGCGGCGGCACGCTGACCAAGGTCATCGCGCTGATCGTGGTGACGGGGCTGACCATCTTCGGCGGGGTCATGGGCTTCGACCTGATCATGCGCATGCAGGCCGTCATCACGGTCGTCACCGGGGTGCTGACCGTGATGTTCATCGTGCTGGTGGCCGACAAGATCCACTGGCACACCGTGGCCGCCATCCCGGCAGGCTCGGCGGAGAAGCTCATCGGCGCGCTGGTGTTCATGATGACCGGCTTCGGGCTCGGCTGGGTCAATGCGGCCGCCGACTACTCGCGCTACCTGCCGAGGCGGTCATCAGGCTCGGGGGTGGTCGGCTGGACGACGTTCGGCTCGTCGGCGGCGCCGATCGTCTTGTTCATCTTCGGGCTGCTGCTGGCCGGCTCATCGGCCAGCCTGAGCTCCGCGATCGGCGCCGACCCGATCGGGGCGCTGACCACGCTGCTGCCCACCTGGTTCCTGGTGCCGTTCGCGATCGTGGCCGTGCTCGGCCTGGTGGGCGGCGCGGTGCTGGACATCTACTCGTCCGGCCTCGCGCTGCTCACGGTGGGCCTGCGGGCACCGCGCTTCGTCGCCGCGCTGATCGACGGCACGATCATGGTCGCGGGGACCATCTACGTGGTGTTCGTGGCCAAGAACTTCATCGGCCAGTTCGAGGGGTTCCTGATCACGCTGGGCGTTCCGATCGCCGCCTGGTGCGGGATCATGCTGGCCGACATCATGCTGCGCCGCACCGACTACGCGGAAGCTGAGCTGTACGCGCCGGGCGGCCGCTACGGCGACATCAGGCTGGTGCCGCTCTCGACCATCGTCATCAGCACCATCCTGGGCTGGGGCCTGGTCACCAACGCCTCGGCCAGCTGGCTGACCTGGCAGGGCTATCTGCTCAAGCCGTTCGGGCTGGGCGGCAAGACCGGTGCCTGGGAGTACGCCAACCTCGGCGTGCTGGTGGCGCTGGTGATCGGTTTCTTCGCGACCTGGGCGTTCAGCCGGTCGGTGATACGCGCTCAGGAAGCGGCGCCGGTCCTCCAGCCGGCGGCGGCCTAGGCATGACCGGGCCCGCTGCACCCGACCGGGACCAGGCCCTGGCCGGTTCCGGCGTGTCTGGTCGGGACCAGGCCCGGGCCGGTTCCGGCGTGTCTGGCCAGGACCCGCGCGGCTCGTGGCTGGGCGTCATCGACATGCAGCGCGTCTTCGGGGAGCCCGGCAGCGCCTGGTTCGCCCCGCGGTTCGCCGGGATCCTCGGGAACGTCACCGCGCTGGTCGATGCCTTCCAGCCCCGGGTGGCCTTCACCAGGTTCGTCGCGCCCGACAGGCCGGCGCCTGGCAGCGCTACTACGAGCGGTGGCCGTTCGCCCTGCAGCCGCCCGCTGCGCGGATCTATGAGCTGGTCGACGAGTTCGCCGCCGAGCCAGGGCCAACTCTCGACGCCAGCACCTTCAGCAAGTGGAATGCGGGCCTGCGCGACCGGGTCGGCGCCGGCGGCGCGCTCGTGCTGGCCGGGGTATCGACCGACTGCTGCGTGCTGTCCACCGCCGTGGCCGCAGCCGACGACGGCGTCGCGGTCCAGGTGGTGGCCGACGCCTGCGCTGGCGTGAACGACGAGTCCCAGGCGCAGGCCCTGGACATCCTGCGGCTGTACGCGCCGCTGATCGAGGTGGTCAGCACGGCCGAGGTGATGCGCGAGCAGTCCAGACCCGGCGACGGCCAGTGACGCAGGCCGACGCCCGCGCCGCCGGGGCGCTGTACGGGCTGGCCATCGGCGACGCGCTCGGCATGCCCACCCAGGCGCTGCCCAGGGACGAGATCGTCGCCAGGTACGGCAGCCTGATCGCCACCTTCGAGGCGGCCCCGCCCGGTCATCCGCTCGCCGCCGGGCTGCGCGCCGGCACCGTCACCGATGACACCGAGCAGGCGGTGCTGCTCGCGCGGGTCGTTATCAGCGGAGCCGGCCGGGCCGCTCCGGCGGAGGTCGCCCGCCGGCTGCTGGCCTGGGAGGAGTCGGTGCGTGCCCGGGGCTCGCGGGACCTGCTCGGGCCGTCGACCAAGCGGGCGGTCGGCGCGTTGCTGGCCGGGGCTGACCTCGAGGAGGCCGGCCGGTACGGGACCACCAACGGTGCCGCGATGCGGATTACGCCGGTCGGCATCGCCACGCCGGGCGCGGATCCGGGTGTCCTGGTGGACCGGGTCGTGGAGGCCAGCCTGGCCACCCACAACACGGGCGTCGCGCTAGCCGGCGCGGCCGCCGTCGCGGCCGCGGTGAGCGCGGGGATCGACGGCGCCACGGTCCCCGAAGCCACCGGCATGGCGGCCGCCGCCGCGCGCCGAGCCGCCCGCCGGGGACACTGGGTGGCCGCCGCCGACGTGGCGTCGCGCATCATCTGGGCGGCCGGGCTGGTGGCGGGCCTGAGCGTGGCCGAGGCGATCGATCAGGTCTACGCCCTGGTCGGGACCAGCCTGGCCACCCAGGAATCGGTGCCCGCCGCGTTCGCCGTGGTCGCGGCGAGCCCCGGTGATCCGTGGCTGGCCTGCCGGATCGGGGCCTCGCTCGGCGGCGACTGCGACACCATCGCCGCGATGGCCGGCGCCATCGCCGGGGCGTGCCACGGAGTGGAAGCCTTTCCTGCGACCGCCCGCGCCACGATCGCCAGCGTTAATGGCCTTGGTCTTGATGAGCTGGCCCGGGATCTGCTGCGGGTGCGGGCCGCGGCCCTGGCCAGTTCTGAGCCGGACAGCTGATGGGCCCGTTCAGCCGGCTGCTGCACCTGGGCAACGTGGTCGTCGATGTGGTGCTCGACGTTCCCGCGCTGCCCGAGCGCGGCGGTGACATGCTGGCCAGCAGCAGCCGCCTGACCGCGGGCGGCGGGTTCAACGTGATGGTGGCCGCCGCCCGGCAGGGCCTGCCGGTCAGGTACGGCGGAGCTTACGGGAGCGGGCCGCTCGCCACGCTGGCCCGCGCCGCGCTGGCCGACGCGGGCATCGAGGTAGGGCAGCAGCCCACCGCGGGACTCGACACCGGATTCGTGATCAGCCTCGTCGAGGCCGACGGCGAGCGGACCTTCATCACCAGCCCGGGTGCCGAGGCCACCATGACCGCCGAGAGCCTGGCCCGCCTGCGGACCACCGACGAGGATGCCGTCTACCTGTCGGGATACGGGCTCATGTACCCGGCTAACCAGCGGGCCCTGCTCGGCTGGCTGGCCGGGCCTGGCCGGCGGGCCGTGGTGTTCTTCGATCCCGGCCCCCTCGCGGCCAGCATCCCGGCGGCGGCGCTGGCTCGCGTCATGCACCGGGCCGACTGGCTGACCTGCAACGCACGGGAAGCCGCGGCGCTGACCGGCCGGCCGGACCCGGCCGAAGCGCTGAACGCGCTCACGCGCCGCGAGCCGACCGCCGCTGGGCCGGCGGGTGCGGGGCCGACGGGCGGGAGCGCGGGGGAGGCGCGGCCTGGCCGGGCTGGCCGGCCGCTGGGCGTGCTGGTGCGGATGGGCCGAGATGGCTGCTTGCTCGGTCAGCCGGGCGCACCGCCGGTGCATGTGACCGGGTTCCCGGTCGACGCGATCGACACCAGCGGCGCCGGTGATACGCACACCGGGACCTTCATCGCCGCGCTGGCCCATGGCAGCGGCGCAGCCGATGCCGCCCGGACCGCGAATGCCGCCGCCGCCATGTCGGTGACCAGGCGCGGGCCTGCCACCGCCCCGACCGTGGCCGAGCTGGCCACGTTCCTGGCCAGCCGGGACCCGCGAGAGTGACAGCGGGGCCCGGAGGGTCGCCAACGCGGCCCGGACGGTGGCCAACGCGGCCCGGACGGTGGTCGATGAGCCTCGCTGCAGCTCGGCCCGGCCCCCGGAACCCCGGCTCGCCGGTCGTAGTACCCCGGCTGAGCTGCCTCACCCAGCCGGGGTGAAACCGAGGCGGCGCGCCGCCGGTGGCCGTGCCCTGCTGCCCGCCCCCGGGCGCCCCGCGACCTGGCCGCGCCGCTCGCCGCGGGCGCTGCGGCACCGATCGGAAAGCTCACCCAGCCGGGGTGACGCCCCGCGGACACGCGGCCGATGTACTGCCTACCGGGGCGCGTGCACGCGGCGGCCGGGGGGGTCATCGCGTGCACGCTGCCTCGGCCACGTCCGTATCGAGGAAGCGCCGGGTGGCGCGTCCGCAGCAGCCAAGGAGAACGCTCATGCCCGCAGAAACCCCGGTACTCGACACGCTCACCGACATGACGACCGCATCCGCCGACCACAGCTACCTCGGGTCGCGCGACATGATGCTCGCCAGGCTCGCCGCGCTGATCGCGGTCGACGCGCCGCCTGCCTCGTACCTGGCCAACGCCGGGGCCGCGGCTGACAACGGGATTACCGCGGAGGACCTTCAGGGGATCATGATCGCCGTGGCTCCAGTCGTCGGCACCGCCAAGGTGGTCTCGGCCGGCGGCAACCTGTTCAAGGCCCTCGGCTTCGCGATCGCCGTGGCTGACGAGAACGGCCAGGCCTAGCCGCCGACCGGGCGAGCACCGGCCGCTGACCTCCGGCGCGGGGTCAGCGGCCGGCGGGGTCAGCGGCTGGCGGGGTCAGCGGCTGGCGGGGTCAGCGGCCGGGACGTCACGTCCGCGGAGTTAGCGGCCGCAGGCGAGAAGCTACTTCGGCGGCCGGATCGGCGGAATGACCTTGGTCGAATGCCGGCGGGGACCTGACCACAGCGACGGAACGGCGTCGATGGCGTAGGCGAGCGCATAGGCCGGCTGCTCGTAGTTGACCCGCCAGCCGACGAAGTCTGGCCAAGCCTCGGCCGGATCGCGCTCGATGGGGAAGTTAACCTCGCGCATCCGGTCGACGGCATTGAGGAAGTCCTGGTAGCTGACCGAAATGCCCGTCGCTGGATCGGGTTTATCCGGAATGTCAATGTTCAGGGCCTGAGCGATATCCCTGAAGCACGAGAAACCGCTGCGCAGGCAAAGCCTGGCCGGCACCGTCGGCGCCATCTTCGGTGACAGCGCGAGGATCAGGGCGGCCGAATCGAGGACCGCGAGCAGCGCGGTGACCCACGAGGACAGCGGTCGCGGCGAGCGGAATCGCACCAGCGGAAGGTAGGTGGTGTGGCTCTCCGCGACGTCGGCCGCCCAGCGCTCCCACTCCGCGTAGAGGTCGGGCAGGGTATCGATGGTCGACACCCCGGAGCCCAGCGCGTAGTGAGTCCTGGCCAGCAGTTCGGGACCCCACGAAGGGACGCCGGCCCGCGCGTTGAGCAGCGCGATGTCAGTCTCGCGGCGATTGAACTCCGAGTACAGGGTCGGCAGGTAGGCGATCTGCAGGGTGACCGTGACGATCCCGGTCAGCGAGGCGAAGTCGATGATCGTCCGCTCCCCGGCGCCCCGGGCCGTGTCGCTGCCGATCTGCCACAGGCCCGGGCCGGCGGTGGCGAAGGCGGCGGTTATCCCGCCGGAGACGAGCGGCCACAGCAGTAGCGCGAAGCCGACGAAGAAGAACCCCAGCCAGGCGATCAGCTGGAGGATCAGTAGCGCGGCGGCCTGCGCGGCCAGCCACCTGTCGCGTTGCCTGTAGTCCTTGATCGTGCTGGCGACCAGCTGGAATGTCCAGTTGACGCCGACATCAACCATGTTGGTCAGCCGGCTTCCCGATGGCCGGGGCACGATCAGCGTGCCGATGACGCTTCCGGCGGTCACCACCACGATCAGCCCGCCGACCACGGCGGCTACCGCGCGTGCGGCCAGTGGCACCACGTTTGGTCCCCCCTGCCGTTCGAGGGTCGAAGGCGAAGCCACGAGTATGCCAGGCAGCCCGGAACGTACCATGGACCCGGTGCCGAGACATATCGCGTTCGAGCGGCTGTACAACTTCAGGGATGCGGGCGGCTACCGCACCGGGGACGGCCGCAGCGTGCGATACGCGCGGCTCTACCGGTCGGACTCACTCGGCAAGCTGAGCGCCCGGGACTGGGATCAGTTCCGCAGCCTCGGGGTGCGCATGGTGATCGACCTCCGCCATCGGCACGAGGTCGAGGCACGCGGCCGGATCCCCGACAGCGACGGAATCAGGTATCACAACATCAGCATCGAGCACCGGCCCTACGACCAGGCTGCGCTCAGTCCCGCGATCGAACCCGCACGGTTCCTGGCCGACCGGTACGCCGAGCTCACCGAAGACGGGGGCGCCGAGATCCGGCAGGTGCTGGAGCTGCTGGCCGCCGATGGCGGCGCCCCGGTGGTGATCCACTGCGCGGCGGGCAAGGATCGCACCGGGGTGCTGACCGCGCTGATCCTGGCACTGCTGGGGGTGGCCGATGACGACATCGTCGCCGACTATGCCAGGACCGGGCTGGTGACCGACCGCCTGATCGCCGAATGGCGGGCTCACAACGGCGGGGAAATGCCCAGCTGGCCAGCCTTCGGGCAGGCACCCGCCGGCGCTATGCGGCTCTTCCTGGCCGGCCTGACCACCGGGTACGGCAGCGTCCTTGATGCCGCGTCCGCTCGGCTCGGCGTCGGCGACAGCCTGGTCGAAGCGCTGCGAAACCAGTTCCTGACCTAGTAACCGTCATAGCGGCTAGTCACCGCCACAGCGGCTGGTGACCGCCATGGCGGCTAGTGACGGCCACAGCGGCTAGTGACGGCCAGAGCGGACACGTTCCGGACGGCTAGCCGCCCGCGGAGCGGCCCGCCCCGCCTGATCGGCTCGCCCCGCAGCGCCCGGCAGACGGCGCACGGGCGCATCGGCGGCGATAATGGCGCCGGGGCCCTGCGACACAGGAGGCGCGGCAGCGTGACCGAAGGCTGGGGGTACACCGGCAGTCCGCATTCGCAGCCTGCCGACGGGACGGTGACGCTGGTCGAGGGCGTCACGTTCTGCATCTGCGACACCGGCGGTGACATCGGTCCCGGGGCCGAGCGCGGCCTGTTCTACCGGGACACCAGATTCCTGAGCCGTTTCGAGCTGGCGGTCGACGGCCAGCGGCTCGACCCTCTCACCATGTCCTGTCCCAATCGCTACACCGGCGTGTTCATCGCCAGGCGGCCGCCCCAGGCCGGTGCTGCGGATAGCACGCTGCTGGTGGTGCGCCGCCGGTACGTCGGCAACGGCATGATGGAAGAGATCACGCTGCGTAATCTGGGCCGGGAGAACGCCGGCGTGATCCTGACCCTGACCGTCGAGGCGGACTTCGCCGGGCTTTTCGAGGTCAAGGAGGACCGGGTCCGGGTCCGGGAGGCGACTGAGGTCGTCACCGACGGCGCCGCCCTGCGGCTGATCTACCGGCACGGCACCGGGTCCCGCGCGGTCACCGTGTCCGGTACCGCCGATCCGGTCGTAACCAGCCAGCAGGTGGTCTGGCGGCCGATCCTGGCGCCGCGCAGTGAGTGGACGGCGACCGTGCAGGTGCTCCCGGCGGTGGACGGAGTCGACGTGCCGCCCAGATACCACCCCGGGCAGCCGGTCGAGGCCAGTGGCCCCGCCACCCGGCTGGCGGAATGGCGGCAGGCCACCCCGGCCGTCAGCACCCCGGATGACCGGCTCACCGCGATGCTCGCGGTCTGCGCCGAGGATCTGGGCGCGCTGCGGATCTTCGACGGGGACGGCCCGGACCGCAGCGTCGTCGCGGCGGGCGCGCCGTGGTTCATGACGCTGTTCGGCCGCGATGCCCTGCTCACCAGCTGGATGCTGATCCCGCTCGATCCAAGCCTGGCGCTGGGCACCCTGCATACCCTGGCCGCGCTGCAGGGCAGCAAGACCGACCCGCTGACCGAGGAAGAGCCCGGCCGCATCCTGCACGAGGTGCGCTCCGGCCTGGACAGCGGATACGCGCTGGGCGGCGGCGACGTCTATTACGGCAGCAGCGATGCCACCCCGCTGTTCGTCATGCTGCTGGGCGAGCTGCGCCGCTGGGGAGTGGCCCGCGGCGAAGTGGACGCGCTGCTGCCGCACGCTGACCGGGCGCTGGCCTGGATCGAGCAGTACGGCGACTGTGACGGTGACGGGTTTGTCGAGTACCAGCGGGCCACCGACCATGGTCTGGCCAACCAGGGCTGGAAGGATTCCTTCGACGCGATCAGTTTCGCCACCGGGATCCTGGCCGAGCCGCCGATCGCGCTGGCCGAGGTGCAGGGCTACGTCTACGCCGCCTACGTGGCCCGGGCCCACTTCGCCAGGGAAGCCGGCGAGGTGGACGTGGCCGAGCACTGGGCGCAGGCGGCCGCCAAGCTCAAGCGCCGCTTCAATGAAGCCTTCTGGCTACCTGATCGCGGCTATTACGCGCTCGCGCTGGACCGGGAAAAGCGCCCGGTTGACGCGCTGGCGTCCAATATGGGGCATTGCCTGTGGACCGGCGTGGTCGATGAGGATAAGGCGGCCGCCGTCGCCGCCCACCTGGTCGGGCCGGACATGTTCACTGGCTTCGGGGTGCGCACGCTGGCCGAGACGATGGCCCGTTATAACCCGATGAGCTACCACAACGGGTCGGTCTGGCCGCACGACAACGCCATAATCGCGGCTGGCCTGATGCGCTACGGCGAGGTCGATGCGGCGCAGCGGGTCGCCACCGCCATCTTCGACGCGGGGGAGAGCTTCGCCGGGCGACTGCCCGAGCTGTACTGCGGGTTCGACCGCTCCGAGTTCCGCGAGCCGGTGCCCTATCCGACCGCCTGCTCGCCGCAGGCGTGGGCCGCTGCCGCCCCGCTGTACCTGCTGCGTACCTTGCTGCGCTTTGACCCATGGATCCCGTTCGGGCGGGTCTGGTGCTCGCCCGCGGTGCCCGAGCGGTACCTGCCGCTGCGGATCGCCCGGCTGCATCTGGCGGGTGAGGCGCTGACCCTGGACGTGCGGGAAAACGCCTGGACGCTGGGCGGGCTGCCCCGCGGCATCGAGTTGATTCGCAAACCGCGCCGGCCGCTGACCGCGGGCACGCCGCCGCACCTGACCAAGAAGGCCACCAACATATTGACGCAGATGTAATTTCCAGCCCAGATGTAATTTCTTCTTAACCTTCCGGGCATAATTTCGCTTCCCACCGAGGAACAGGACGTCTCGCTGTATTCGGTCTGCCGAATCGCGGGAATGATCGCCAGCGTGACAGGCGAATATACGCGGCCTGGACTAGTGCGATGCTGTTACTACGTCCGGCCCGGCAGGCGGCAGGTACGGTCACTCCCGTCGCGAAATAGGCCGGGTTTGGCAAGTAGTAACCAGGCTGGTCGGCAAAGGGGGGCACGCTGTCCGGCGCAAGCCGGGGGCCCGCCCTGTATGACCGCATCGCCGGGCCTGACGCCGGGGGCTATGCCTCGCGGGATCGGGTGGATAACCCGGGCCCGCCGGGCTCAGCAAATCGGATGCCAGGAGCCGCACCGCCAACGACACCGATAAGGAGGCATCTAGTGAGCGTGCCAACCTCGACGCTCTTGCGAACGCCAGAGGTGGCCGCCACCCCCCAGCGGCTGCACATAGCGATGATCGCCCCGCCTTACTTCGACGTCCCGCCGGCAGCGTACGGCGGGGTCGAGGCAGTAGTGGCCGACCTGGTCGACGCGCTCGTCGGCCGGGGTCATCAGGTCACTCTGATCGGCGCCGGACACCATGCCACCCGCGCGCAGCGGTTCCTCGCCAGCTATGAGGTCGGTCCGGCGGACCGGCTGGGCGAGCCGCTGCCCGAGGTCACGCACGCGGCTCAGGTGGCCCGGCTGCTCGAAAGGCTCGATGTCGATGTGGTGCATGACCACACACTGGCCGGCCCGCTGCTCGCCCGCAGGCGGCCGACCCCGACTGTGGTGACGGTGCATGGCCCGGCGTCAGGTGACCCGGGCGACTATTACCAGGCGCTCGGCGAGACCGTCCGCTTCGTCGCCATCTCTGACGCGCAGCGCGCGACGGCTCCGGGCCTGCCCTGGGCCGCGACCGTGCACAACGCGATCCGTGCCGACACCTTCCCGTTCCGCGCCGATAAGGAGGACTTCGCGTTCTTTCTCGGCAGGTTCTGCGCGGACAAGGCACCGCACCTGGCGATCGAGGCGGCCCGCGCCGCCGGGATGCCGATCGTGCTGGCGGGCAAGTGCACCGAACCGCCCGAGCGCGCGTACTTCGCGCGCGAGATCGAGCCGAGGCTCGGCCCGGACACGACAATATTCGGGGTCGCCGACGCGGCGGCGAAGCGGGATCTGCTGTCCCGGGCGGCCTGCTTGCTGTTCCCGATCCGCTGGGAGGAGCCGTTCGGCCTGGTCGTGATCGAGGCCATGGCCTGCGGCACGCCGGTGGTGGCGCTGCGCCGCGGCGCCGTGCCCGAGCTCATCGTCCCTGGGCAGACCGGCATGATCGTCGACCGCCCGGACCAGATGCCGGCCGCCATCGCCGCGGCCCGGCGCCTCGACCCTGGCCTATGCCGCAAGCACGTCGAGGCGAACTTCACCACCGACGGCATGGCCGCTGGTTATGAAGCGGCCTACCGGCAGACCATGGCCGAGATCACTAGTCCGCGAATCCTGTTGCGCGAGAGCGAAGGACGCGACCTCCAGTCAGCGGCCGACGCGGCGGCCGTCGATGACCTGCTCGCGTTCAGCGACGACGCGCGGCGGGTCGGCAGGTAACCACCGGGCTGCCGCCGGCCTCGGCGGCGGACCCGCGGGCATGCAGTCAGCGGCAGGCCCGGCGCTGGCTGCATGCCCGTTCACGGCGAGGATCCCGGTGGGGTCCGACGGATCTAATGGCCGGTCAGGCCGGTGATGGTGAGGGCCAGGAAGAAGACGATCACGATCTCGCTCACCACCCAGGAGTTCCGGTTCATCCAGTCCCGGACTCGGGGAAGGATCACGGCGGCCCGCTGGCCGGCCGCGGCCGTCAGCAGCACCGGGACCGCCAGCAGCACCAGGGTGAAGGCTACGAAAACCGAGGTGTGCCACCAGGGTCCGCCATGGCCGGCGACGTGCGTCCCCACGGCTATCGACGTAAGGATGTCCGAAGGGAAGACCCCGAGCAGCAGGAATCCGAGCGTGAACGACAGTGGTGCGGACGCGTTTTGGAGCTTGCCCATCCAGCTGGGCGGATCAGATCGGCCGCGCCGCCGTAGCACCGCGGCAGCCAGGATAACCAGCAGCACGACCACGGCGATATCGATCCCGGTGCGCACCGAGGAATGGCCGGTACCGCCTGCGGCCGCCCCGGCTAGCCGGGTGACCACATAGGCGAGCGTGGTGACCAGCGAGATGGACACGGCCGCGCCGCCGATGAAGGCGGCCGAGTTCCGCGCCCAGTGCCGGCTGGTGGCGAGAAAGATGGCACTGACGATCTGCGGGCCCGCGACCATGACGACTATCAGCGGCAGGACCGGCAGAAGATGACTCACCCGCCCCCCTCAGCGCACTGCCTGGCCATGCCAGGAAGCCTTAACGGATTCCCGCGGGCCCACCTCATCTGCGCCGGGTGATCCTCGCCTGGGACACGGCGAGGGGCGGCCACCAGGGAGGACCGGGCGGAGCCGAGCGGGCGTGGACGCGAGCTGGACATCTACACGCCGGCTTCAGCCGAGGGGAGCGTGCTGGTTTCAGCCGAGGAGGAGCCTGTCGGCCTCGATGCCGTCGGCGAAGATCGCCCCACCAGAGGGCCGAGCGCTCCCGCGCTCAGGCCAGCGCCAGGAAGAGCCTCTCCAGCTCGGCTTCGGTCATCGGCGCATCGCTGTCCGTTGCGAGGCACTGCCGCATCCCGCTGGCCACGATCTTGAATCCAGCCCGGTCCAGCGCCCGGGATACGGCAGCTAGCTGGGTCACGACATCTTTACAGTCGCGACCTGATTCGATCATGGCGATTACCCCGGCCAGCTGGCCCTGGGCCCGGCGGAGCCGGTTGAGCACCGCGCCGATCGCGTCGTCGTCTATCTGCATCAGCCGCCTCTTATGGGTCAGGTATAACGTATGTACCCCACGGGGTATCTTAATGCACTGTGCCGCAGGCCCGGCCGGTTAGCGCGTCAGCTGAGTTCGATGTGCACGGCTGGCGGGTGCTGCACGGTGTTGTGCACTGTGCAGTGGGAGGCCACGGCGAGCAAGGCGGCTCGCCGCTCCGCTGGAACGCCAGCAGGCACGGCGATCCGCAACCGCACGGCGGCGACCCGGCAGGCCGGTCAGCGGCCATCGTGAAGTCTGCGGAGACGGACAATCCGTGCCGGTCCAGGCCATGCCGTTGCAGGAACTGCCCGGCGTAGAACGCCACGCACGAGGCGAGCGAACCGACGAACATCTCCGTAGGCGTGGCCGCGGTGTCGGCGCCGCCTGCGTCGATCGGCTGGTCGACGAGCACGGTGTGCCCGCGCGTGACAATCGTGTAGGAGTCACCGTCAGCGTGCGTCACGGCCAGCTGCCCGGCGGGCATGCGGGGCGGCCTGTCCGGATGCTCAGCGGCGGCGGCCTCAGCGAGCAGCGCTCCGGCCAGTTGCCGCGCCTCAGCAGTGGTGAACGTCACCCAGGTGCCGTCACCGCAGCCCGGGCAGGCGCCGATGTCGACGCTGACCCGCAGGGCGGACCACTGCGAGTCCCCGAGAATCATGGTCCCGACCCGCACCTGGCGCCCGCACCCGGTCTCGAAGCTCCGGGCGCCTACCGTCGGCTGCTCCACTGCTGTCATGGACCTGCTCCTCTCCCGCTGCCCCGCTGCTCCGGCCTAGATACCCCTATGGGTATTCTACCAGTATCGCGGGACTGGTATTTCCCTGGCTGGGGAGCGGCCTGGCGCCAGCGCCCGGGCCTGGGCCGCAAGTTCCGGCCCTGAAGCTGGCGTCCGGGAAGCACTGCCTCTGGAAGGCCCGCCCCGGGTACGTCAGGCTGCGTGTCGCCAAGCCGTGGCGCTGGCGCTCCGGGTGCGGGCATAGCCTGTGCCCGTGCTTTCCCACCAGCTGGTGTTCCTGCATGGTCAGCCAGGCTCCGGCGCGGACTGGGAACAGGTGCTGGCCCGGCTGCCGGCCCGGATGCCTGCCATCGCGGCGGACCGGCCCGGCTATGGTTCGAGCCAGCTGGCGGCGGGCGGTTTTGCCGAGGGAGCGCGCACGGTGCTCCTGGAACTGGACGCCCGCGGGATCAGCCAGGCGGTGCTGGTCGGGCATTCATACGGCGGCGGCGTGGCGCTGTCGGCCGCGAGCCTGGCACCAGAGCGGGTCGAGGCGTTGATCCTGCTGGCGAGCATCGGCCCCGGCTGCCTGAACGGCTGGGACCGGTTGCTCGCCGCTCCGGCCGCCGGCCCGGTCTGCGCGCTGGTCGCGTGGCGGCTGACGCCGTGGTTCGCCCGCGCCAGGCTGGCCAGGATCGTCCGGCTCCGGGACCGCCCGCTGGCCCCGGACGAGCACGTCAACTGGCATATCTGGGGCCACGCTCAGCGCCAGAACGGCCCGCTGTGGCGGACCTTCCTCGCCGAGCAGCGAGCCCTCGTGGGTGAGCTGGACGAGCTGGTGTCGGTGCTGCCGTCGGTCACCGCGCCGGTGCTACTGCTCGCCGATCCGCAGGACACGCTGATCCCCATCGACACCGCCCGGCGACTTGAGCAGGCGCTGCCGGACGCCCGGCTGCAGCTAGTCGACGGGGTGGGTCATCACCTGCCCCGGCGCGCCGCGGTGACGGTCGCCGAAGCGATCGTCACGTTCCTGGACACGGTCGACGCGGCCCGCAGCCCCGGTTAGCCAGCCGCTGCGGACCTGCGGCCGGCAGCGGTTGGCTGGCGTGGCCCGCGCCTGCGGCTGTTGCCGCCTGAGCCGCCCGACCCGTGCCGCGTGCGGTTTCCGCCCGGGCCGCGCTCGCCGGCGCGCCGGCCCGCGGGGACAGCAGCGGGGTAGGACGGGGCGGCCGGAGGCGGGATAGGCGTGCCCGAGGTGGCGACCTGCCGGACGGCGTGGTGACCGGGCTGGACCTGGTGGCTGGTCGGGGTGACGCCGGCGGCCTGATGCAGCCGGCCGAACTCGCGGACCTGGCCGGGCTCGACCAGCGCCACGACGGTGCCGCTCGCGCCGGCCCTGGCGGTGCGCCCGGAGCGGTGCAGGTAGTCCTTGTGGTCGTTGGGCGGGTCGAAGTGCACGACGAGTTCGATGTCGTCGACATGGATGCCGCGGGCCGCGACGTCGGTCGCGACCAGGACCCGCGGATGCCCGGCCGTGAAGGCCGCAAGCGCGCGCTGCCGCTGGTTCTGATTCAGGTTGCCATGGATGGCCGCGGCGTCAACGCCGGCCCTGCTCAGCTGCTTGGCGAGGCGGTCCGCGCCGTGCTTGGTGCGTACGAAGAAGAGGGTCCGGCCGGGTCGGCTGCCGATCTCCGCGGCGATGGCCACCTTGTCCTGAGCGGGCAGCACGAAGACGCGATGGTCCACCGCATCGGGCGCTCCGACGGACGCGACCGCGTGCAGTGCCGGATCGCCGAGATAGGTGCCGACCAGCGCCTCGACGCCGCGATCCAGGGTAGCGGAGAACAGCATGCGCTGGCCGCCGGCCGGGGTCGCGTCCAGAATGCGCGTCACGGCAGGCAGGAAGCCGAGGTCAGCCATGTGGTCGGCCTCGTCGAGCACGGTGATCTCGACGTCGGCGAGGGTGCAGGCGGCCCGGTCGAGCAGGTCGATCAGGCGGCCCGGGGTGGCGACCACGATGTCGACCCCGCGGCGCAGCCGGTCGATCTGCCTGCTGATGGAGACGCCACCGTAGACCGTCATGACGGTGGCCCCGAGCTCCTGGCCGAGGGGCGCGAGCGTGGCCGCGACCTGTACGGCGAGTTCTCTGGTCGGGACGAGTACCAGGCCGCGCGGCGCCTTCGGGCGCCGGTGCCCGCCCTGGACAGCGAGCCTGGACAGCATCGGCAGGCCGAAGGCGAGCGTCTTGCCGGAGCCGGTCTGCGCGCGGCCGAGGACATCCCGGCCTGCCAGCGCGTCAGGTACGGCGCTGGCCTGGATGGCGAACGGCGCGACCATGCCGTTGGCGGCCAGTGCATCGACGAGCCGTCCGGGCAGGCCAAGCTCGCGAAAGGTGGTGTCGGCGGGTTGCGGTGCGGCGGCCGCTGCGGTCAGCGCGAGATCCAGGGCGCTGACCCGGTCGGCGCGCGGCGCGGCCGCCCGGTTGGTGCCGGCCCGGTTGGTGCCGGCCCGGTTCGCAGCGCCTGCCGGGCGGCGCCGGTACGAGGCCGCGCGGCGGCGGCCGGAATTCTGGGGCATGGATGAGCTCCGTCTGTGGTTCAGGGGCCGCGTCATGCTGGAGACGTCGACGACAGCGGCAAACTGGGGCTCACCGAGAAGCGGACTGCTCACATAAGCGACCGCGCGGGCTTCTCGCCCGCGGGAGTGGCAGCTGGAGAACGCTGCCGTAAGTACCGAGACTATCAGTATTGGTAGTGCCGATCGGTCAGCGGCACCACAAGACGAGGTGATCGCCTCGCTCCGGGGTGCCGGCGCGCGCCGTCCCGGCCAAGCGCGTCACCTCGCCGCAGTGCGCTGGGCCGCCGGACTACATGACGGCCGGACTGCATGACGGCCGGACTGCATGACGGCCGGACTGCATGACGGCCGGACTGCATGACGGCCGGACTGCATGACGGCCGGACTGCATGACGGCCGGACTGCATGACGGCGGAACAGCGGGATTGGCGTCAGAGCTTGGTCAGCTTGGCGAACGGCGCCGCGATTCGTTCCTGCTGCGGTCCGAAATCGACGAGCACGGCGGTGTCGTCTTCGACGCCGATAACTACGCCAAGGCCGTAACTGTCGTGCGTGACCTGGTCGTTCAGCGCGAATACCTTGACCGGCCGCACGACGGCCGGTGTGTTGAAGGGACTTCCTGGGAGGTAACGCCGAGTCGCGGCGCGGGCCGGTTTCATCACCTCCAGTATGCCCCCTGCCGCGGGGTGCCGGGGGGCGCTGTGCCGGGATCGGCACGGCAAAGTTCGAACCGGCGGCCGAACCGGGTGCTTACCGGCCGGTCCGCCGGGCCGGTCCGGACGGATCGGGGACCGCATTCCGGGCCGGTCGCGGGCCCGGTCAGGGCGCAAAACGGCGGTCGCGGGGCCGGTCAGGGGCGGAAAACGGTTGGAGCGGCGCAGTCCACCATGGCTAGCTTGGGCGGATGACTACGACCTGCGACCAGGCCCGCGCGCAGCTGAGCACGGCACTCCCGGGTGGACTGAGGCTCGTGTCATGACCCAGGACGATCGCGCGACACCGGACGGCTCGCTGCCCGTCACAGCCGACGACGTCAGCCAGGCCATCGAGAGCGCTGTCCGCACCTTGCGTGAGGTGCCCGCGGCCGCCTGGGACGGCCGGGCCGGCTCGCTGGAGTGGGACTGCTGGGACACCATCGAGCATCTCTGCGATGCCGTCTTCTCCTACGCGGCCCAGCTGGCCCCCCCGACGCCGCCGCTGGACGGCGACATCCCGTTCAGGTACCGAAGCCGCAGGCCCGGCGGCCCGGATAACGCCATCTTCGCGGACCGCGAGGCCGGGCCGCCGCTTGCTGCAGGTGCTGGAGGCAAGCGGCGGGCTGCTGGCCGCGGTGGTGCGCACCAGGGCGCCGCAGGTCCGCGCCTACCACAGCTACGTGGAGTCGGATCCGGAAGGCTTCGCCGCGATGGGCGTCGTGGAGACCCTCGTGCACACCCATGATGTGGCGGCGGGCCTGGGCCTGGCCTGGACTCCACCCGCCGATCTGTGCGCGCGGGTACTCGCCCGGCTTTTCCCGGGCGCTCCGGCTGTGCCGGACCCCTGGCGGGCCTTGTTGTGGGCCACCGGGCGGGCCGAGCTTCCCGGCCACCCCCGGCTGACCAGCTGGCGCTGGTACGGCGAGCCGCGGTCCTAGCCTGGCGGGCCTGCGGCCGGGAGCTGCGGCCGGCTCGGGCCGGGTCACGCGGGTGCCCCCTATCGCCGGGCCGCCGGTCCAACGCTATGACCAGGTGACCTCGCAGCGAGGCTGGCTCTCCCGGCGGGTGCCACCGAGCTGTCCGCGCCCGGTCACTGGCGCTGCCAGGCCCGGTCGTATCGTCGAGCTGCGCTGCGAACCAGTGGCGCAGCTGGCGGAGGAGCGCAGGCGATGACGGCTCAAGTGGTGGGACCCGGCGAGGGACGGCAGCGCTACACAGCACGCGGCAGCGTCATGTACTTCAAGGCGCTGGCCGAGCAGGACAGCGGTGACTTCTCCTTGATGGAGCGCACCCTTCCGGCGGGCGGCCGGCGGCCGCCGCCGCACCGTCACACCAACTGCTCCGAGGCGTACTTCGTGCTGGACGGGCTGGTGTCGGTCACCGTCGAGGACGAGGAGCTGTCGGTGGGCCCGCAGGGCTTCGTGCTGGTGCCCCGGGGCACCGCGCATACCTTCGGGAACGCCGCCGAGCGCGAAGCCCGGCTGCTGGTCATACACGCTCCCGCGATGGATGCGTACTTCGCCGAGCTGCACGAGCTGTGGAACCGCGGTGCAGCGCCGTCGCCGGATGAGGAACGGGCGCTCATGGCCAGGTTCGGCATGGAGGCGGCCAGCTAGGTCAGGCCGGAGAACCGGTGGCCGCCTGCCGCCGGGCGCGCCAGGCGGCTTCGGCCACGCCGATCGGGGTGGACGGCGGTCCCTGGACGAACGGCCAGATCTCCTCGGCGATGGCCCGCCAGTTGGCGGTGGCGGTCAGCTGGCCGAGCACGGCGAACAGGCCCAGGTTGATCCGCTGAAGGATCACATAGGACCTCGGGATGCTGACGTAACCCGCCACCGGGCTGCGCACGTCGAAGAACCTGCGCACGACCCGGGACGCGTAATCCCCGGTGATGGTCAGCGGCCCGGGCTCGCGGATCGTGTCATAGAACACCGCCATGTGCTCGACGATCGTCTCGGTGCTCAGCGGCGCGTCCGGGCGCAGAAAGCCGGCCTCCTCCATGCTCAGGCGGAATGCCTCAGCGTCGCCCCGGACGCACAGCTGCCTGGTCATCTGCATGAGCGGCTGCAGCTCGGCCAGGGTGAAGTGCTTGACCAGCCCGAAATCGAGGAACGTGACCCGGCCGCCGCCGTGGAACAGGTAGTTGCCCGGGTGCGGATCGCCGTTGAAGGCGTGCACGTCGTACAAGCTCCGGAACACGAACCGGTAGATGGTCTCCGCGGCCAGGTCCCGTTCCTCCTGGGACCAGCCGGCCAGCTCGGCGAAACGCGCTCCGTCGGCCAGTTCGCTCGTCACCACCCGGCGCGCCGACAGCTCGCCGATGACCGCGGGAATGTGGATGGTCGGATGGCCGTCGTAGTAGGCGGCCAGCAGGCGCTGGTTGTCGGCCTCGCGGCGGTAGTCGAGTTCCTCCAGGACGCGGTCCCTGAGCTCGGCGATCAGCGCATCGACGTCCTGGCTCGGCGCGGTGATGCGCAGCATCCGGCGCAGCAAGGCGACGTTGCCCAGGTCCGCCGCCATGGTCTCGGCGATCCCCGGGTACTGCACCTTGACCGCGACCGCGCGGCCATCCAGCGTGATCGCCCGGTGCACCTGCCCGATCGAGGCGGCCGCGATGGGCTCGGGGTCCCAGCGCGCGAAGGCGCGTTCCGGCGGCAGGCCGAGCTCCTCGGTGATCACCCCGGCGGCGAGTTCGGCGCTCATCGGGGGGACGCTGTCCTGCAGGCGGCTCAGCGTATGCCGGACAGCCGGGGACAGGCCGTCGTCGACGTAGCTGGCCATCTGGCCGATCTTCATCAGCACGCCCTTCATGGCCCCGAGCGTGGTGGCGACGTCCTCGGCGGTCTGCAAGGCAAGATCGTTGCGTAGCTGTTCCCGGTGCTGTCCGGCCGCCGCGAACAGCCGTGGCGCGCTGCCCGCGTAGCGCGCGGCGCCGCGCCCGGCCAGCCGCAGCGCCGCCAGGCCGCGGTCGTACCGCAGGCGCCCGATCCGCCGGCGCACCAGGAGCACGGCCGTAATCGCGGCGCCCGCCGCCGCCGCCGCGACAACCCGCCTCACGGGCGTCGTGCCGCCCGCATCCGCAGCGCGATCCGCTGGCGCGCCTCCAGGACACCTGGCTCGCCGAGGAAGACCGCATCCAGGACGCCGAGCGCCTGCCGGATCTCGGTCCGGCGCCCGGCCGTCAGCGGTCCCGGCGAGCGGTAGCCATACATCTCCCGCGCCCAGCCGGGCAGCGCGGCGACTGCGCCGTCCCTGACGTCCTGCCAGATCTCGGCGATGTCAGGGTCGAGGCCCGGCGGATCAAGCAGGTAGGCCATCGACTCGGTGGCCGCCGGGGTGCACTGCAGCTCGGGCCGGACTGACGCGATGTACTGGTCAAGCGCGGCGGCGCTGGCCGGGACCAGAGCCCGCGGCACGCCGACGAGCTCGGCTGCCACGGCCATCTCCGCGACGTACCTGTCGCTGTCTTCGGGGGACAGCGGCGTCCCGAACAGCCGGCCAGCCGCGAGGGCGGAGTCGACCAGGGCGGCGTGCACCCAGAGCAGCAGCGCCGGATCGCCGGCCGCGTACGGGCGGCCCGTCACGGTGTCGGTGCCCTGGACATGCTCATGAATCCGGCGCACCCGCGCCGCGGCCTGCTGCGCGGCGGCCTGCTCGCCGAAGCTGACCGTGGCGACATACGCGGAGGTGGCGGCCAGCCTGCCGACCGGGTCGCGGCGCCAGTCGCTGTGCTGGTCTACCCCGGCCATCGCCAGCGGATGCAGCGCCTGGATCATCAGCGACCGCAGGCCAGCGATCGGCGCGGCCAGATCGGTGCTCACCTGCCACGCGACGCTGCCCGGGCCGAAGAAGCCGTCGTCCGCGGGGTCGACGGGCACGCTGGACACATACGCCGCTGCCGAGCGCTCGACGAGGTCGGCGGCGCTCGCGTACGGGTCAGCGGTCACCGCGCCCTCCCCGACGGCCTGGCCGGTGCCGAGGGCGGCGGCCAATTCCGATGCTCATGCCAGCCACGCTACCTACCCACGCGGACCCTCCTGGCACCCGGAAGACCGCGGAGCCTGCTGGCGTCCGGAAGACTGCGGAGCCTGCTGGCGTCCGGAAGACTGCGGAGCCTCCTCGCATCCGGAAGACTGACGTCGTGCGCTCGATGCGCGAGGCCAACCTCGAAGCGCTCGCCGACCAGCCCGGCGGCGGCCCGTCCTCGGCCTGGTGGTCGGGCTGGCGCCAGCTAGCCGGCCAGCCGGTCGTGCTCAGCGTCCTGGTGACGGTGGCCGGGACCGTCGTCTGGCTCGCGGTATTTCCCCGCATCGGCACCGACCTGTCCGCCCAGCTCGCCCGGGCCGGCTGGGCGGGTCGTTATCCGGGCGCGGCCTATCTCTTCAGCTGGTATGGCGGCATTTATCCGGCGAGTTACTCACTGCTGGCGCCCTATCTGCTCGCCCTGACCGGCACCCGTGCGGCCATGGCCGTCGCGGCGGTCGTCTCTGCGGTCCTGCTGACCCTGCTGCTGACCCGGCACCGCGTGCCCCGCCCGCGCGCCGCGGCGTGCTGGGTGGGCGTGGCCATGCTGACGGAACTGACCGCCGGGCGTGCCGCGTTCCTCCTGGGCGTGACCGCGGCCTTGGGCTGCCTCGTCGTCGCCAATGGCCGCTGGCCGCATGGCGGTGCCCGCCGCTGGCCGCGCGGCGGTGCCGGCCGCTGGCCGCGCGGCCGTGCCCGCCGCTGGCTGCGCGGCGGGGGCCACTGGCTCGCCGTCGGGGGCCTGGCGCTACTGGCCGGCCTGCTCAGCCCGGTGGCCGGATTGTTCCTCGGCGTACCGGCGGCTGCGCTCGTGCTGACCGGGCGCCGGCGCGAGGGGCTGGTCATCGGGCTGTGCGCCGGCCTGCCGCTGGTGGCTGCCGTCTGGCTGTCGGACGGTGGCACGCAGCCCATCAGCTTCCGGAACGGGCTGCCCGCGCTGCTCGCCGCGGTCGGCGTGATCGTGCTCCTGCCGCCCGGCTGGCGGCTGCTGCGGACTGGGGCGGCGATCTACGGCCTCGGCGTGATCACGGTGTGGGTACTGCCGACTCCGGTCGGCTCGAACGTCGAGCGGCTGGCCCTGCTGCTGATCGGCCCGCTGCTGGCGGGCCTGGCCAGCGCGCGGCCCCGCTGGCTGCTGGCCGGCGCGCTGATCGCGGCCGCCGTGTGGCAGGTCGTCCAGCCGGTCACCGATCTCATGCACGGCAACGGGCCTCCCGACGCCCCGCAGACCACGGCGTTGGTGGCCGAGCTGCGCGCCCTGGACGCGCAGACCGCACGCGTCGAGGCGGTGCCTCAGTACGGGCACTGGGAATCGCAGCAGCTGGCGATGGCGGTCCCGCTGGCCCGCGGCTGGGAGCGACAGGCCGACGTGGCCAGGAACCCGCTGTTCTACGACGGCACGCTGACCCCGGCCTCGTACTACGGCTGGCTGCGGGACAACGCGGTGCGTTATGTAGCCATCTCGGCGGCCAGCCCGGATTTCGCGGCGGTCGGGGAGGCGGCCATCGTGCGCGCGGGCCAGCCCTGGCTCATCCCGGTGTGGCGGGACGGCTTCTGGCAGCTCTACCGGGTCGCGGGCACCCTGCCGCTGGCCAGCCCGCCTGGCGCCGTGACCAGCAGCACACCCGCGCAGATCACCGTGCGGATGAGCCGGGCCGGCACCACGGTCGTACGGGTCCGCTGGTCACCGCTGTTGCGCGGCACCGGCGGCGCGACGGTGGCCCGCAGCGGCGAGTGGACCAGCCTTGCCGCGCGCCGGGCCGGCACCTACACCCTGTCAGCCCGTTATTAAGGCCGGTCAGGCCCAAATGTCAGGAACGGTTTGTAACGGAGCGCCCGCGAAGCCCAGCACCACGGTCCGGCTCATCCGGGCCGTTATTCCGGCTCCGGCCGGTCCGTTGCATAAAGGCCGGCCCAAAGGGTAGTGGCTGGGCGCAGATTCACCCCCTCTGCCTGCATAGGAAGTGATCCATATGACCACGATGCTGCGGGTTCCCCGGAGCCGTGGCGCCCTCAGCGGCGTGCTCCTGGTACTGCTCGGCATCTGGGGCGGCCTGATCGCTTTTGTCGGCCCGTCCTTCCACTACGCCTACACCCCCGATCGCGCCTGGGCCTACACGTCTGGCCGGCTGTGGCTGGAGGTTCTGCCTGCTGCGGCCACGGTCATCGGCGGCCTTATCCTGCTGGCCAGCTCTTACCGGCCGACTGCACTGTTCGGCGGCTGGCTGGCCGCCCTCGGCGGTGCCTGGTTCGCGGTCGGCAATGTGCTCGCGCCCGCGTGGCACGGCGGCAGCGTGACGGCCGGGACGCCGGTGGGGGGCACCCTGACCCGTGCGGTCGAGCAGATCGGCTTCTTCACCGGCCTGGGCATCGCGATCGTGCTGCTCGCGGCGATGGCGCTGGGACGGTTGTCGGTCATCAGCGTGCGCGACGCCCGGCTGGCCGAGCGCACCGCCGAGGCTGCCGCGACCGGGACCGCAGCCGGCGAGCCGACGGCCGCTAGCGAGCCCGTCACCACCGACGGCCTGGCGACCGCCAGCGAGCCGGTGACCACCAGGGGATTCGCGCTACGGCACCCGGCGGCTAGTGGCGGCACCGCCGAGACCGACAGCCCACCGGCGCAGCCGGCGACTCCGGATGCGGGCCCCGCCGACGTGAGCGCGGACCCGGCTGCGGAGCGGGTCGACTCCACCAGCGCCGCGCAGTAGCAGATTCCGCGTCGCATGCCTTGGTCCGGGCCAGCGCGCCGGTTACCGGAGCGCGCTGGCCGGGCCCGGGCGGCGGTGCCGTCCGGCTACCTGGACATGCTCACCCGGAACGGCATCGCAGGCCCGGTGCCGCCGACCTTGGTGCCCATCGTGAAGCCGCCGAACAGCACCGACAAGACGATCAGCACGAGGATCAGGCCCAGGATCCACAGCACGCATCCGGTGAGCCTGCTCCGCCGCCGTGGCCTCCTGAATCCTCGGCGCATGTCTCCTCCAGCCAGTCCGACCGCGACCCCGGCGCCGCCATCGGCGGGACCTGTCTCCGCGGCTGGCCCTGGCACCGCCCTTTCTCCATTGCCCTGGCAAGCGCTGATGAATCGCACGAAGCCCGGCCAGATACGCGTCTTCAACCGAAATACAGGAGGCACCCATGATGGTGCGTATCCCGCACGGTGACAGGGTGATTGGCCCCCTGATCGCACTGGCGGCCGCCATCGCCGTGGTCATTGCCGGCCTGCTGGTGCTGTCCGCTATTCATCTACTGCCGGAGCTCAGGAATCCATTCGCCGAGACCACCACCGACCGGAGCCAGCCGGTGCTGCTCAAGTCGATCACGGCGCTGAGCCGCTATGAGGCGGCCAGCGGCTCGTTCCAGGTAGTGGTCGACCTGTCCAAGCAGACGGCATTCCTGCCGTCGTTCATCGAAGGCAGCCAGACGCTGTTCATCGGGCAGGGCAACGAGATCGCGTTCGTCGATTTCTCCCGCCTGAACGGCAAGGCCATCCAGGTCTCGCCGGACCGCAGCGCGGTGACGGTCAGTCTCCCTGCTGCCCAGCTCGAGCCCGCGGCCCTGAACGTGAGCCAGTCGTATGTCTACGCACAGCAACAGGGCCTGCTGAACCGGATCGGCAACTTCTTCGCCGGCAACCCCAACAGCCAGCAGCAGGTCTACATCCTGGCTCAGGACAAGATCGAGGCCGCCGCGCGGCACAGCCCGCTGCTGCCCGAGGCGGAGAAGAACACCAGGGGCATGCTGCAGGGAATGCTGACCTCACTGGGATTCAAGCAAGTCACCGTGAACTTCGGCGGCCCTGGCTCGGCCAACTAGAGCCGGCCACGCCCGCTGTCACCCAGCCCCGGCGTGATATCTGTGCCCCAGCTAGAGATGGGCCCGTCGTTACCTGCATGATTGTGCACGTTCCATGGCAACTGCGCCGATCGGAGCGATCGCATGGCGGTCACGCCAACGTTCCCGAGCCGGGACTCGCTGCGGCGGCTGCGGTTCCGGCCGCTGGACGCGCTGGTGGGCGCGGGCGTCTTCCTGCTGATCTACATACTGGTCCGGGTGGGTGCGAGCGCACGGGCACCGTTTCATCCCAGCCAGGCGACCACCATCGATACGTCGCCTGCGCAGCTGCCTTACTACGCCGTCCGCAGCCTGCTGCGCATGTTCATCGCGCTGTTCTTCGCCTATGCGTTCAGCTTCGGCTACGCGTACGCCGCCGCCCGGAGCAGGCGCGCCAGGCGGGTGCTGCTCCCGGCGCTCGACATCCTCCAGTCGGTGCCGGTGCTCGGCTTCCTGGCCGTCACGGTGAGTTTCTTCCTGGCCCTGTTTCCCGGCTCCGAGCTAGGCCTGGAGGCTGCCGCGATTTTCGCCGTCTTCACCTCGCAGGCCTGGAACATCACGTTCTCCTTCTATCACTCGCTGGTGACCCAGTCCGCCGAGCTGGACGAGGCGAGTCGGCTCATGGGGCTGTCGCGGTGGAAGCGGTTTTGGAGCGTGGATGTGCCCGGCGGCGCGATCGGGCTGGTGTGGAACGGGATGATGAGCTTCGGCGGCAGCTGGTTCTTTCTCACCGCGTCCGAGCTGATCATCGTGGGCGGTCACCGGTACACCCTGCCCGGGGTGGGCTCTTATGTGGGCCTGGCCGTGGAGCAGGGCCGGCTGGGGCATGTCGTCTGGGGCATCGTCACCATGATCGTTATGATCCTGGTGGTCAATGTCCTGTTCTGGCGGCCGCTGGTGGCTTACGTGGAGCGGTTCCGCCTCGAGCAGACCGAAGCCAGCCAGAAGCCGCGGTCGGCGGTCCTGGGCGCACTGCGGCGGTCCAGCTGGCCCGGGCTGGCCGGCCGCGGCAAGCGCGTCCTCGCGCGGCCGGTCAACCAGCTGATGGGCGCGGTCACCGGGATCGATGACCGGAGCCTGGTTACCCACGCCGCCAGGCGGCGGGCCGCCGATTTCGCCTTCCTGGCCGTAGTGGCCGCGGTGCTCGTTTATGGCATGTACAGAATGCTGGCCTACATTGCCTCCGGACAGCAGGGCCTGGGCATCCTCGGGCACGCGTTCGGGCTCGGCTTCCTGACCTTCCTGCGGGTCGTCGTGGTGGTCGCGGTCTCGTCGGTGATCTGGGTGCCGGTCGGCGTCTGGATCGGTTTCAATCCCCGGGTCGCCCAGTTCCTGCAGCCGGTCGTGCAGGTATTCGCCAGCTTTCCGGCAAACTTCATCTTCCCGTTCGCGATTGTTGTCTTCCTGGACATCGGGCTCAGCCTGAACTACGGCAGCATCCTGCTGATGGCCCTGGGTACCCAGTGGTACGTCCTGTTCAACGTGATCGCGGGCGCCAGCGCCGTCCCGTCGGACCTCAAGGAGGCCATGGACAACCTCGGCGTGCACGGCTGGGACCGCTGGCGGCGGATGGTCCTGCCCGCGGTGTTTCCCGCTTACGTCACCGGCGCGATCACGGCGGCCGGCGGTGCGTGGAACGCCTCGATCGTGGCCGAGTTCGTCATCTACGACCACCGGGTGCTCGCGGCCAGCGGCCTGGGCAGCTTCATCACCGAGGCGACCGCCCGCAATGACTTCCAGGCGATCATCGCGGGCATCCTGGTCATGGCCGTCTACGTGACCGGGCTGAACGCGCTGCTGTGGCGGCGGCTGTACAGCATCGCCGAGTCGAAGTTCGCGCTGTCATGACCGTCCCGCTGATCAGCGTCCAGGCGCTCAGCAAGTCGTTCTCCGGGCCAGACGGCCGGTCGGTGCCGGTCCTCGACGGCATCACGCTGTCCGTCGACGAGGGCGAGTTCGTCGCCCTGCTCGGCCGCAGTGGCAGTGGCAAGTCGACCCTGCTGCGGTGCATCGCCGGCCTGATCGCGCCGTCCGATGGCGAGGTGCTGTTCCGCGGGAAACGGCTGACCGGCAGCAACCGGGACACCACGATGGTGTTCCAGACCTTCGCGCTGCTGCCCTGGCTGACCGTCCAGCAGAACGTGGAGATCGGCCTGGAGGCGCGGGGCGTCCCTCCAGCTGAGCGCTCGAGGCGGGCGCTGCACGCGATCGACACCGTGGGCCTGGACGGGTACGAGTCCGCCTATCCCAAGGAGCTGTCCGGTGGCATGCGGCAGCGGGTCGGGTTCGCCCGGGCGCTGGTCGTGGAGCCCGCCGCGCTGCTGATGGACGAGCCGTTCAGCGCGCTGGACGTGCTGACCGCGGAGAACCTGCGCGGCGAGCTGCTCGAGCTCTGGGAGGGCCAGCGGTTCCCGACCAAAGCCATCGTCATGGTCACGCACAACATCGAGGAAGCGGTCCTGCTGGCCGACCGGATCCTCGTCCTGGGCACGAACCCCGGGCGGATCCGGGCCGACATGCCCAACCCGCTGGCCAGGCCGCGCCACCGGCGGACGCCCGACTACGAGGCTCTCGTCGACCAGATCTACCGGATGATGACGCAACGCGACGCCGCGCCGGCCGTGCCCGCTGCGCAGCTGGCCGCCGCGGGCCCGGGCACGCTCGGCGATTCGCCGCTCCCGCAGGCCACCGTGGACGGCCTGTCCGGGCTGGCCGAGATCTTGCTCGGCCGGCACGACGGCGAAGCCGACCTCCCCGACCTGGCCGACAACCTGGGCTTGGAGGTCGACGACCTGCTGCCGCTGGTTGACGCACTGGTACTGCTCGGGTTCGCCGAGCTCAGCGGCGAGCGGCTGGTGTTGTCCCGCGGCGGCCGGATCTTCGCCGGGGCGAGCATCCAGGACAGCAAGGAGATCTTCGCCAGGGCCTCGCTGGACCGCGCGCCGCTGGTGCGCACGATCTATCGCGCCCTGCGCGGCAGCCTGGACGGCACCTTGCCGGCCGGCTTCTTCACCGACGTGCTGCGCACCAGCTACGGCGAGGACGAGGCGTCCAGGCAGCTGGACGTCGCGGTGAACTGGGGCCGCTACGCCGAGCTCTACGCCTACGACGCGACCCGGGGCCAGATCATCCGCGAAGATCACGGCATCGGCGCCGCCCTGGCGGCCCTGCCGGAACCGGCCAGGCGGGGCCACCTGCACCTGTACCTGGGTGCCGCGCCTGGTTCCGGCAAGACCTTCACGATGCTGCGCGAAGGCCGGGCGCTGCGGGACCGCGGCGAGGACGTGGTGGTCGGCTTCGTGGAAACCCGCGGGCGGCCCCGCACCGCCGAGGCCATCGGCGGCCTGGAGATCGTCCCGGCGCGGCAGTCCGGCGGCGCGGCCTCTGGCGGCGCGGCCTCTGGCGGCGCGGGGACCGGCGGCGCGGGGACCGGCGCTGGCGAAACCGTACCTGCGGACCAGTCCGGCGGAGCACGGCAGGCAAGCCAGGGCAGCGCGGAGATGGACCTCGACGCCGTGCTCGCGCGCCGGCCCGCGATCGTGCTGGTGGACGACTTCGGCCAGCATATGGAGGCCATCGAGGCGCTGCGGGTCGCCGGGGTCGACGTCATCAGCACCGTCGATGTCTGCGACACCGAGCGCGCCGCGGCGATCGTGACCGAGCTCACCGGACGGCCTCCCGCGGCCACGGTGTCCGACGCTGCGCTGCGGCAGGCCGACGAGATCAGGTTCGTCGACAGCTCACCGGAGGCGCTGCGCAAGCGGCTCGGGCACGGCAACATCTACCCGGCCGGGCAGATCGCTGCGGCCCTGGATGGCCTGTTCCAGACGGCCAGTCTCGCCGCGCTGCGCGAGATCGGGCTGCGGATCGTCGCCGAGACGCTGACCGCGCCCAGCACCGCGCTGCGGCGCGAGCCGCCGGATGTGCTGGTCTGCGCGGCCGACCGGGCCCAGGCCGATGCGCTGGTGCCGCGCGGCCTGCGGCTGGCCAGGCGCAGCGGCGCCAAATGTACGGTGCTCGCGCTTCGCCAGGCCGCTGGCGAGCCGCCCGGCGATGGTGCTGCCGCGATCAGGACCGTGGCTCAGGACGCGGGCGCCGCGGTCATCGTCCGGGAGGGCAGAGATAGCGTCGCGACCATCGTCCAGGCCATCAGGGAGACCGGCGCCGGCCATCTGGTGGTGGCCGCGCCGCCCGCCCCGCAGCTGCGGCGCTGGCGCACCAGCCTGATCGAGCGGCTGGCCGACGAGCTGCCCGACGTCCATCTCCATATCAGCGCCAGCCGCGCCGGAATGGCCGATGGCGCTGAGCACGCGGACAGCCAGGACGGTGCGGCGGCCGCGCCGCGCCGGCCGCGTGGTGCCATCCGGGTGTACCTGGGCTACGCGGCTGGCTGCGGCATCACGACGGCCATGCTCGAGGAGGCCGGACGGCGACGATCGCGCGGCTCCGATGTGGTGGTCGCGGCGGTGGACTGCCGCGGCCGGGAAGGCGTGACCGCCGCGCTCGACGGCCTGGAGCTGATCGGCGACGGGATTACGCTCGACACCGACCAGGTGCTGGCCCGCCAGCCCGAGGTGGCCTGCATCGACGATCTGTCGGTGACCGACGCGGGCGGAGTGAGCCGGTTCGCCGCCGCCCAGCGGCTGGCCGACGCGGGCATCACCGTCATCGCCACGGTGCACCTCAGCAGCCTCCGCGGCGATGATCCGGCCGGCGGCGCGCTGGATGAGGCGGCGGTCCTCGCGCTCGCCGACGAGATCGAGCTGGTGGATGCTCCGCCGTCCGTGCTGGCCGACCGGGTCCGCCGCGGCGAGATCGTCCCCGCCCCCCAGATCGAGCAGGCGTTGCGGACCGACTACGCGGCCGAGCCGCTCGGCATGCTGCGGGAGCAGGCGTTCACCGTGCTGGCCGAGCACGCGGACCGCAGCCTGGCCGGTTACCGGCAGGACGGCTCGGCCGACGGTACCGGGGAGCGGCCCGCCATCCTGGCCTGCGCCGCGCCGCGGGCCGGCATGGAATCGCTGATCAGGCGCTCGGCTGCGCTGGCGGCGCAGCTCGCAGGCGACTTCAGGGTGGCGGTTGTCCAGCCGCGGCCGCCGTCCGCCGAGCTGGAGCCGGTGCTGGCCGGCTATGCCGCGCTGACCGCGCAGCTCGGCGGCCAGTTCGTCCGGCTCCAGGGCACGCAGGCGGCCGCGGTCCTGGCGGAGTTTGCGCGACAGCACCAGGTCACCGAGCTGATGCTGGCCAGGGACGCCGAGTTCGCGACTGGCCGGCACCAGGTGCTGCGCGAACTCGCCCGCCGGGCCGGCCACGCCGAGGTGCACGTCCTGCCCGCCGAACGCCGCGCACAGCTGGCCACGTGAGCCAGCCAGGCGGCCGGCGAGGCTCCCGCGTTACTGGACGCGCAGGCCGGGGAACATGTGGGCGAGGATCTCGCTGAGGATCGCGATGGCTTCGCCGCCCTTGATGTCGTCATCGGGCTTGATGTCCGGGACGGCCTGGCCGGACTGCTCCGCGAACGCCAGCGCCGCGAACAGGACCGCCTTGGGCAGCGGTCGCAACGGGGCATCGAGCGGCACGAGCGCGGCGTCGAACTCGGGAACGGGCTGCGCGGTGACCTCGGGCCACTCCTCGGGCGCCCTGGGTTCGTCGAGCGACAGCACCGGGGCGATACCGGGGGCGGCGGCGTCCCGGCCGGTGAACGGCGCGCCCAGGGACCAGCGCTCGCGCAGGGTCGCGATCAGCGAGGTATGGCGATACTCGCCGGTCACGACCGTCCGGGCCGGGATCCAGGGCGAAATGGCGATGGCGGGCACGCGCAGGCCCGACCGGTCGAAGCTGAAGCCCAGCTGGCCGGCCGGAGCGGACGGATCGGGGCGCGGGACTGGCGGCGGGGGAACGTGGTCGTAGGTACCGCCGTGCTCGTCGAAGGTCACCAGCAGCAGCGTGTTGTAGGCGTTGGAGCCGCGAGATGACGACGCGGACCTGACCGCGCCGTAGATCTTGGCCAGCAGGGCCTCGCCGCCGAGCAGCGAGGAGGGCGCGTCCACGTTCATGCCGCGGAACAGCGCGTTGACCGCCGGGTGCATGTCGTTGTGACCGTGCAGCATGTTCGGCTCGATGAACGAGTAGGCGGGCAGCTCCCCGTGCGCCGCGTCGGCGAGGAACTGGTCGGTGGTGAAGAAGTTCGCGCCGAACCGGCTGCGCAGCCTGGCTGCGTGGATCAGGGCCGTGAACGACAGGTGGCTGGGCGGATCGCAGTACACCCGCCAGCTCACGCCCTTCGATTCGAGGCGCTCGAAGATCGTCTCGGCGGTGTTGTGCACCGGGAAGGCAGCCGCGGGCGACAGGTTGACGACGTAGCCCGAGGCGGTCGCGGCGTGGAAGAACGACCGGTTGGTGAACGTCTGCGACGGGACTTCGCAGAACCAGTGATCGAAGGTCGCGAACCCCCGGGCGAGGGCGGACATGACGGGCAGCTGGCCGGGCGTGTAGCCGGTCATGATCTGGGCGTACTCGTCGTAGGTGGGCGGCCTGCCGACCTCGGCGGTGAACGCGCTGATGTAGTCGGCGACGAAGCCGTCCATGGTCGGTTGCTGCCCGGGCTCCGGTGCGTTGAACGGGGCGGTCATCTGCTCGGCCAGGCTGCCCCGGTTGCCTGCTGGGTCTATGCGCCCGAACAGCTGCGTGTTGACGTGCTGGTACTCCTCACCCGGGTCCGGGTTGGGAGTATCGAAGCCGGCGGCCACCCCATACGGGACGACCAGATGCTCGGCTCCGTGCTCGGCCCACGGCGGGATCGGGTTGCTGAGCTCCCGGCCGGCGACGCCTTCGAACGACGCCACCTCACCCGGCTCGTACAGGCGGCCGAGCAGGTTGTCGAAGGACCGGTTCTCGAACATGACCACCACCACGTGATCCAGCCCGTGGTCTCTGCTCCAGCCCGCCATCCGCCACCTCGGTGTCGATGAGCCCTCGCGCCGCCGCTCGTGTCGCTGCGCTGATCTGCAGGCAGCCTCACCGCGGGTGCCCACCATCACCCCACCCGCGACGGGTGATCCGCGCGCCCGCCGGGCTCGTGGCATGGTGATGCCTGGGAGGGACGGCATCGACCATGAGTACCGGAGTTAGCGGCAGGCAGGCACCGCTATCGGGCCGGGCCGCCGCGGCGATCCGGGATCTCGACCCTGAGTCCTTCGCCTTCGTGATGGCGACCGGCATCATCTCGGCGGCCGCCTTCCTGTTCGGGCCGGCCTGGCTGTCGCGGGCCCTGCTGGTGCTCGCGTCGGCCGGGCTCGTGCTGCTCAGCGTGGCCCTGGTGATCCGGCTGGTGGTCTACCGCGACAGCGTGGTGGCCGACCTCAGGGCACCGGAGCGAGTCTTCGGCTTCTTCACGATCGTGGCCGGGATCGACGTGCTCGGGCTCCGGCTCGATGTCGCCGGGCATCCGCTGGCCACCGCGGTCCTGGCCGCCGTGGCGGCGGTCGGCTGGCTGATCCTGACCTACGGCGTGCCGGCCAGCCTGCTGCTGGCGCGCGCGCCAGGCTCAGTGCTGCCCGGCGTCAACGGCAGCTGGCTGCTGTGGGTGGTCGGCACGCAGTCACTGTCGATCGCCGCGGCGGCCCTGGTGGCCGCCTGGCCGTCGCAGGCGGCGCTGCTGGCCCCGGCCGCCGTCGGGCTGTGGAGCATCGGGCTGGTGCTCTACCCGCTGCTGGTCGCGCTGATCCTGCAGCGCTGGCTGACGGTTCCGATGACCCCGGCCGCTCTCGGCCCGGCCTACTGGATCCTGATGGGCGCCGCTGCGATCACGGTGCTGGCCGGCGCCCGGATCCTGGACCTGCCCGCGGGCCTGCAGGTCAGCCGCGTGACGGCCGGGTTCGTCGAGGGCTCCTCGTTCGCTCTCTGGGCGTTCGGCACCTGGTGGATCCCGCTGCTCATCGCGCTCGGCGTGTGGCGGCACGTCCTGCGGCGCTGGCCGCTCAGCTATACGCCGGCGCTGTGGAGCGCGGTCTTCCCGCTCGGCATGTACAGCGTGGCCACGTTGTCGTTCGGCAAGGCCACCGGGCTCACCTTCATGGCGCCGGTCAGCCGGTTCATGCTGTGGGCCGCGGTCACCGCCTGGGCCGCGGTGGCCGTGGCGTTCATCGCTAAGCTCGGCCGCCGGCCGGCCTTAGGCAGTGCTAAGCGCCCGGGTACCGGCCGGCCGCCTGACGCTGACCCGCGTAACGGGCGTCCGCGTGCCCGGTGGTTGCGTGATCAGCGTCATTAACGTGGCATTTCCGATGGGCTGCCGGCGCTGAGCGGCGTAGCCGGCGGCGATAGCGGCCACCACCGCGAGCGCGACCAGGCCCCAGGCGTAGGAGCCACTGGCGCCGTAGATGGTACCCATGAGCAGTGGCGGTACGAAGCCGCCGAGGCCGCCCGCGGCGCCGACCAGCCCGGTGACCGCGCCGACCTTAGTGGCCGGCGCGCGCTGCGCCACGAGGGCCAGGACCGCACCGGTGGTGATGCCGAGCGCCGCCGCCATGGTGAGGAAAACGATCATCGCCCAGGGTGCCAGCGAGGGGGTCAGCGACTGGCCGGCCGCGTCGGCGGCGACAATGGCGAACGCGCCAGCTAGGACTGTTTCTGGCGGGAACCGGTCGGCGAGCCAGCCGCCCACCGGTCGCATCAGCGCCGCAACCAGGACGAAGCCGGCCGTCCGGTCGGCCGCGTCGGCCGGACTGAGCAGGTAGGAATTCTTCAGGTAAATCGGCAAGTAGACACTGAACGCTACGAATCCGCCGAAACCCACGGCGTAGCAGGCGGCGGCCTGCCAGGTGACCGGCAGCCGGAGGGTCGCGGCCAGCCTGGCGATAGTCGATCCGGCCGGGATCGTCCGCTGCGGCGCCTCCCTGAGCACGAGCGCCGCCAGGATGCCGTAGGCCGCGAGGACCACCGCGATGATCAGGAAAGGCGCGTGGATGCCCCAGCGGCCGGCCAGCTTGACGGTGGTGAGCGCGCTGATGGCAGTCCCGCCCATGCCGATGCCGAAGATCCCGATCGCCAGGCCGCGCCGGTCCGGCGGGAACCACGCGTTGACGAACGGCACCCCTATCCCCAGCGCGGTACCCGCCACGCCAAGGAAGAAGCCGCCGATCAGCAGACCCGACAGCGAGCGGTAGCCGGCCAGGCCGAGGAACAGCACGGGAACGATTGTCGCGAACGACCAGACGGGGAACATCAGATGGCCGCCGAACCTGTCGGCCAGGGCGCCGACGGGAATGCGGCCCAGCGACCCGGCGATGACCGGCACGGCCACGACGAGTGCCTGCTCAAAGCTGCTCAGGTGCAGCACCAGCTTGAAATGCGCGCCGAGCGGGGCTAGCAGCGCCCAGGCCCAGAGCTCAGCGCGTACCCCAGCGCCGCTACGGCGAGCATGACATAAGGGCGGAATCCGGCGGCCTGGCTTCCCGGTCGGCGGCGCTGGATGGCAGTGGCGGTCATGCGATCATCTCCAGGCCTGGATAGCTCCACCGTGTCCGCTGCGGTGCCGGGTACCCGCCAGACCGTCCCCCTTTTGTCGCAGGTCAGAAGGTCTTTAGCTGCCCTTTGCGGGCCCAACTGTGGCGCGTCGGCCACGCAGGGGCAAGGATGGCCACAACTGCGCGTCGGGCACCGAGCACGAAGGGGGGCGACGACGGTTAGCGTCAGTTCAGTGCGGAGCAGCCGGTGGGTGATCCTGGCCGGGTACGGCCTGCTGGCCGCGTGCACCCAGTTGCTGTGGCTGTCCTACGCGTCGATCACGGCGCAGGCGCACCGGGCGATGGGCGTCTCCGAGGGCTCGGTCGGCGACCTGGCCGCGATCTTCCCGCTGATGTACGTGATCCTGGCGCTGCCCAGCGGCCGGTGGCTCGATGCCCGCTTCGGCCGGGCGCTGTCGGCTGGAGCGGTCCTCACCGGCGCCGGCGCCCTGCTGCGGCTGGCCGGCCCCGAGTCGTTCGGCTGGGCCCTCGCCGGGCAGTTCGTGATCGCACTCGGCCAGCCGCTGGTGCTGAACTCCATCACCAAGATCGCCGCGCGGTACTTCCCGCCTGAAGAGCGCACTGCCGCCATCTCGATCGGCAGCGTGGCCCTGTTCGCCGGTGTCCTGGCCGCGGTGCTCTCCGCGGGGCCGCTGCTGGATGCCGGCGGCCTCCGGCTGCTGGTCTGGACGCAGGCCGCGCTGACCGTCATCGCCGCCATCTGGGTCATCGCCGCGGTCCGGACCAAGGCGGCGTTCACCGGTGACCCGTCGGTCGCGGTGTCGCTGGGCTGGCTGCGGGGCGACCGGTTCATGTGGCTGCTCGGCGGCCTGCTGTTCGTCGGGATGGGCGTGTTCAACGCGGTGGCGACCTGGCTTGATTCGATCCTCGGCCACTTCGGCCGGGGCGGGGCCGCCGGCTACCTGATCGCGATCATGACCGCGGCCGGGATCCTCGGCGCCGCGGTGCTGCCCCAGGCGGTCGCGACCAGGGACCGGCGCCGGGCGCTGCTGCAGACCGCGGTGAGCGTGACCGTGCTGGCCTTCGTGGCTATCGCGCTGGTGCACAACGCGGCCTTCATCGGGTGCGTGCTGTTCGTGGAGGGGTTCTTCCTGCTCGCGGCCCTGCCGGTCGTGCTTGACTGGTCTGAATTGCATGCCGGGCCCGAGCGGGCCGGCGCCGCGGTCGGGTTCCTGCTGCTGGCCGGCAATCTCGGCGGCGTCGTGCTGGTGCTGATCCTCCAGGGCCTGATCGGGAACCCGTACCTCTCGCTGGGTGCCCTCTCGGTGGCGGCGCTGGCCGGTGCCGTGCTGGCCACCCGGCTGCCGGCGCGCACCGCAGGCGCCGTCATGCAAAGGAGCCCATGATGTCCGACCCAGGCGACCTGATGGCCAGCCTTGACGCGCAGCTCAAGCCTTACCGGGGCAAGTTCCCTTCGTTCGCTGAGCTGCCCGGGGAAGGCCTGGCCAGGGAGGACGTGGCCGGGCTTGTCGAGCGGCTGGCGGCGGCCGAGGAACACCGCTGGCGCGACGGGTTCGCCTCCGGCGCGGTCTATCACGGTGACCCTGAGCACGTCGCGTTCCTGAACCGGGTCTACGCGGCGCAGTCCCAGAGCAATCCGCTGCACCCGGACCTGTGGCCGAGCGCGACCAAGTTCGAGGCCGAGATCGTCTCGATGACCGGGCACATGCTGGGGGCGGCGCACGCCTCGCCGCAGGCCCCGGTGGTCGGCGCGGTCAGCTCGGGCGGGACCGAGAGCATCCTGCTGGCCATGAAGGCGTACCGCGACCACGCGCGGGAGCGCCGCGGAATCGCCGAGCCTCAGATCGTCGCGCCGGTCACCGCGCACGCGGCATTCGACAAGGCCGCGAAATTCTTCGACATGCCCTTGGTCCGGGTCGGCGTCGACGGCAATTTCCGGGCCGACCTGACCGCGATGGCCGACGCCGTGACCGACCGCACCGCGGTGGTGGTCGGTTCGGCGCCAGGTTTCCCGCACGGCGTGATCGACCCGATCCCCGAGATCGCCGCGCTGGCCGCCGAGCGCGGCGCCGGCTGTCACGTGGACGCTTGCCTGGGCGGGTTCATCGTGCCGTGGGCCGAGCGCCTGGGCTACCCGATCCCCCCGTTCGACTTCCGGCTGCCCGGCGTGACGTCGATGTCGGCCGACACGCACAAGTACGGTTACGCGGCCAAGGGCACGTCCGTCGTGCTGTACCGGGGCAAGGAGCTGAGGCAGTTCCAGTTCTACACGGTCACCGACTGGCCGGGCGGCCTGTACTTGTCGCCCACGCTGTCCGGCAGCCGGCCCGGAGCGCTGTCGGCCGAATGCTGGGCGGCCATGGTGTCGATCGGCGAGCGCGGCTACCTGGACGCGGCCCGGCGGATCCTGGAGACCGGCGCCCGGGTCCGCGACGGGATCGCGGCCATCGGCGGGCTGCAGGTGCTCGGCGACCCGCTGTGGGTCATCGCGTTCGGCGCCGAGGACGGCCTGGACGTATACCAGGTGATGGAGAACATGGGGCACCGGGGCTGGAGCCTTAACGGGCTGCAGCGGCCGGCCGCGGTGCACATCGCGATCACCCTCAGGCACACGCTGCCGGGGGTGGCCGACCGGTTCCTGGCTGATCTCGCCGACGCGGTGGCGGAGGTCCGGGCCAGCCCGGACGTGCACACCGGGATGGCCCCGGTCTACGGCATGGCCGCCTCGCTTCCCGAAGAACTCGTCCGCGGGATGCTCGGCGCCTACCTTGACCTGATGTTCGAGGTGTAGCCGTGCCGCGCCACATCCTGGCCATCGACCTCGGGACCTCGGCGCTGAAGGTGGCGCTGGTGTCGGCGGACGCTGACGTGGTCGCGGCCGAGCAGGAGGTGTGCCGGGTCGAGCTGCGGCCCGGTGGCGGCGCCGAGCAGGACCCCGAAGACTGGTGGACGCTGATCACCAGGGCCTCGTCCCGGCTGCTGGGCAGCGGAGCCGTCGCGCCCGAATCGGTCGCCGCCGTCTGCTGCACCACGCAGTGGTCGGGCACCGTGCCGGTGGGGCCGGACGGAAACCCGATCCGTCCGGCCATCATCTGGATGGACTCGCGCGGGGCGCCGCAGGCCCGGCGGATCACCGGCGGGCCGGTGCGGGTACAGGGCTACGGCGTGGACAAGCTGGTGCGGTGGATCCGCAAGACCGGCGGGATCCCCGCGCAGAGCGGCAAGGACCCCATCGCGCACATCCTGTGGCTGAAGCAGGAGGAACCGGAGACCTATCGCCGCGCCCAGCTCTTCCTCGAACCGAAAGACTGGCTCAACCTGCGGCTGACCGGCCAGGCGGCGGCCTCCTACGACTCGATCGCGCTGCACTGGGTGACCGACAATCGCAAGCCAGGGGCGATCAGATACGACCCCGCGCTACTGCGGCTGGCCGGGCTGCAGCGCTCGCAGCTGCCTGACCTGATGGCGGCGACCGACATCGTGGGATCGCTGCTGCCCGGGCCGGCGGGCGCGCTCGGCGTGCCGCCCGGCATCCCGGTCGTGGCCGGCACGCCGGACCTGCAGTCGGCGGCCATCGGGTCCGGGGCGACCCGGGATTTCCAGGCCCACCTGTACGTGGGCACATCCTCGTGGCTGACCTGCCACGTGCCGTTCAAGAAGACCGACATGCTGCGGAACATGGCGTCGCTGCCCGCCGCGATCCCCGGCCGGTACTTCGTCGCCGACGAGCAGGAAACGGCCGGCGCGGCGCTGACCTTCCTGCGCGACCGGGTGCTGTTCGACGGGGACCCGCCTGCCGACGCCTACCTGCAGTTCGACCGGATGGCCGCGGCGGTCCCGCCCGGCAGCGGCGGGTTGATCTTCACCCCGTGGCTGTACGGCGAGCGCACCCCGGTGGAAGACCGGTTCGTGCGCGGCGGGTTTCACAACCTGTCGCTGTCAGCTGGCCGCGGCGAACTGGTCCGGGCCGTGCTGGAGGGGGTGGCGCTGAACTCGCGCTGGCTGCTGCAGGCGGTGGAACGGTTCACCCGGCGGCGGCTCGAGCCGATCAGGTTCATCGGCGGCGGGGCCCGCTCCGATGTGTGGTGCCAGATCTTCGCTGACGTGCTCGGCCGGACGATCGAGCAGGTGGCCGACCCGGTGAACGCGAACGCGCGGGGCGCCGCGATGCTGGCGGCCGTGGCGCTCGGCGAGCTGGACTTCGATCAGGTTCCTGACCGGGTCCGGGTGGCGTGCCGGTACGTCCCGGATCCGGCCGTCAGCGGACTCTACGACGAGCTGTTCGGCGAGTTCGTCGGGCTCTACCGGCGCAACCGCAAGGCGCACGCCCGGCTGAACCGCGAGCGCCCGAGCGGCTGAACCGCGAGCGCCCGAGCGGCTGAACCGCGACGGCGGAGTTGCCCCGCGCGCGGTGGCACCCGGCTGCCGCCCCGGTCCGGTGTGCCCTCGTGCCGCCGCTTTCGCCCCGAGGCCAAAGACGGCAATGGCACTCTGCTGTTGTTGTCCAATCGCGGCAATGCCACCTTCCTGTTGCTCTTTCAACAGCGCTGCGCCATCGCCGCGCTTGGAATCGGGCCTTAGCGCTGGCCGCAGACCGGGCCGTAGACCCGGGCCGCGGCCGGGCCCGGCGGCGCTGAGCTGCGCCAGCGGCGTATGTTGAAAAAATGGACTATCGCACTCTTGGGCACAGCGGCTGTGCGGTGTCGAACCTGTGCCTCGGGACCATGACCTTCGGCACGGAGACCGACGAGCAGGGCTCGCACCAGCAACTCGATCGCTTCGTCGAAGCAGGCGGAACGCTGGTCGATACGGCCGACGTGTACAGCGACGGGGTGTCTGAGGAGATCATCGGCCGCTGGTTCGCCAGCCGGCCCGCCGACGTTACGGAGCCAATGGTGCTGGCCACCAAGGGCCGGTTCCCGCTCGATGACGCACCGAACGGTGCCGGGCTGTCCGCCCGGCATCTGACTCGGGCGCTTGATGCCTCGCTGCGCAGGCTGGGACTCGAAGCGGTCGATCTGTATCAGGTGCACGCCTTCGACCCGTGGACACCGCTGGAGGAGACGCTGCGCACCCTCGACGGGTTCGTGCGCGCCGGCAAGATCCGCTACTACGGGCTCTCCAACTTCACCGGCTGGCAGCTGACGAAGGCAGTGCACCTGGCCCGCGCGCTGAACGTAGCCGGGCCGGTGACGCTGCAGCCGCAGTACAGCCTGCTGGTGCGGGAGATCGAGTGGGAGATCGTGCCCGCGGCGCTGGACGCGGGCCTCGGTCTGCTGCCCTGGAGCCCGCTCGGCGGCGGCTGGCTGTCGGGCAAGTACCGGCGTAACGAGCGCCCCACCGGGGCCACTCGCCTGGGCGAGGACCCGAACCGGGGCATGGAGGCCTATGACCGGCGCGGCATGGAACGCACCTGGGCGGTCATCGACGCGGTCCAGAAGATCGCCGACGAACGCGGTGTGTCGATGGCGGAGGTCGCGCTGGCGTGGGTGACCGGTCGGCCCGCAGTGTCCTCGACGATCCTCGGCGCTCGCACGGTCGCTCAGCTCGAGGCCAACCTCCGCGCCGCCGACCTGCGTCTGACCGCCGAGGAGAGCACCGCGCTCGACGCGGCCAGTGACCCGCACGCCGTCGACTATCCCTACGGGGAGATGGGCGTGGACCAGCGCGACCGCCGCCTGGCCGGCGGAAGCTAACCTGGGCCTGGTGACCAGGCAGCGTCGAATGCGGCGTTACCTGATGACCAGGCAGAACGGGTGCCCGGCCGGGTCGTGGTAGACCCGCCAGCGGACCGGTTCGCCGGCCGGCCCCGGCCGGGGGGACACATGCTCCCGAGCGAAGACCGCGCCAGCGGCCACCACCCGGTCATGGGCTGCGGCCAGATCCTCGACCAGGACATCGAAATGGACGAGTGCCGCTTCCGTCCCGGGGCGCGCCGCGCTGGCCTGGAACGAGAGGCGCTGTCCGTGCGGGGGCGGCTCGATCGTCACCCATCCCGGATACCACTCGACCGGGGTGCCGCCCAGCAGCCCGGCCCAGAACCTGGCCAGTGCCCACGGCTCAGCGCAGTTCAGCACGATCTCCCGGATCCAGCCGATGGCCCGGGTGGTCGTGCCGCCGCCATCAAAGCCAGCACCTGAGTCCTCCGGGCCCGCCGGGCCCGGAGGACTCAGATGCGGCTGGTGGCTGCCCACGCGGTGGCGCTGACCTCGACGGGGATGGAGGTCAGCAGGGACCGGCACCGTTCGCGCAGTGCGTGGCGGCGCGCTGGATCCAGGCCGGCCAGGTAAGCCCCGGCCGGGCCGACGCCGAGGGTAAACGGTTCCCACCATTGCTCGAAGCTGGCGTGCCGGACACTGACGGTCAGCGTGGTGACCTGTGCCTGGCCGAGCCCTGCCTGGGCGAAGCGCCTGGCCAGATCGCCTTCCCTGGCACCGGCGAGCCCCGACTCGTCGGGTGCCGCCAGATCCAGCTCGCGGGCGGCCTGCCAGAAGGCAGTCAGCGGCCCGCGGCCGCCGGCGTGATCCCAGACGCACGCCGCGACCACCCCGCCTGGCCGGGTCACCCGGCCCATCTCCCGCAGGCCCGCCACCGGGTCAGCCATGAAATGAACGACCAGCTGGGCCAGCGCGGCATCGAAGGCGGCATCGGGGAAGGGCAGCTGCTCGGCCGCCGACACCCGGACGTCGGTCCCGGGCAGCCGTGACCGCGCCGCAGCGGCAAATGACTCCGATGGTTCCACCGCGCTCACCGCGTCCGCACCGGACCTGTTCACCAGCTCGGCGGTCAGCGCGCCAGGCCCGCACCCCACATCCAGGACCCGCTGGCCGGGACGGACCCCAGCCAGATCAGCGAAGGGCACCGCGAGCTGCTCCGAGTACCGCCCCATAAACCGCAGATACGCGTCGGCGCTGACATTGAAGCTCACCCGGCCGAACCTACCCGCCGCGCACCCGCCCGGCACGAAGCAGGCCGCCCTACTCTCCAGCGGCCACTTCGCCTGTGGCTCAGCCGCTGACGATCACTCCGCGCTCGGCGAAGAACCTCGCGAAGTCCGTCGCCCTGACCACCGCGTCCCGCTGGCTCGCGGCAGGCATCCCCGATGGATTGTGCAATCTCAGCAGGCCGCCGGCAGCCCCTGTCACCAGGACAAGATGCCCGCCGCGCTCCGGCGGGATCCGCTCTGGCCACCGGACCCAGTTGTGCACCGATGCGATCACCGGCGTGCCCGGTGACGCCAGTCTGGCCAGCAGCCGCATCGGCAGCACCGGCGCGACCTCGGCGGCGATCCCATAGTCCTGCGCCACCCACTCGGCAAACGGCCGGTAGCTGAGACCGGCGACGCGATCACCCTGCGGGACATAGGCCTTCCAGGCCAGCGCCCGCTCCACCAGGCGCATCGTCGCGGGGACCTGAAGGCCGCGCCACGCCATGATCATTTTCAGGCAGGCCAGGCCGCACACTTTGCCTGACCAGTATTCGTACTCCTGCGGAGTGCGCGCGCCGGAGGCGGTCCACCGTGGATCGTCAGCGGGCCGGATGGAACCATCGACGAACTGCGGCACGAGCTCGGGCGACTCCCATTGCGAAAAATACGGGACACCGCTGGCCGCCATCACGCCGCTGGCCGCCATCACGCCGCTGGCCGCCATCACGGCGCTGGCCGGTATCACCATCGACGTAGTATCCCAGGCTGCCCGCGCAGACTCATCCTCTCCCCGCGGCCACAGTGCCGCCTGCCAACGGATCTCAGTGGCCGCTACGGCCAGGAAGCCGCCCTTCGCGAATGCCGCTGGCATTGATGTTGCAGAAACACCCGCTGGAGTCGCAGCTGTCGAGCTTCAGCTATTTTCCTCCGGCCCAGCCGGCCTTATGGGTGGCATATGCGCCAACTCTCTGGATCCGGGGGCGCAGACAGCCTTCATGTTGGCTTAGGCTTATGGCATAAGCAGTAAGCCCAATCGCGAATCGGAGTAACTAACAGTGGCTCAGCGGACACAGATCCTGTATGTGGACGACATTGACGGCAGCGAGGCCGAGGGAACCGTCAGGTTCGGGCTCGACGGCACAGACTATGAGATCGACCTGAACAAGAAGCACGCGGATCAGCTCGCCAAGGCCATTCGCCCGTACATTGATGCGGCCCGCAAGGTGTCATCATCACGGCGGCCAGGACGAGGCTCGCGGCCGGCCCGGCATAACCAGTCCGCCGTCCGGGCGTGGGCTCGCGGTCAGGGTCTCAAGATCTCCGATCGGGGCCGCATCCCCGCGGACGTGCTCGCCAAGTACGAGTCTGCGCACTAGGCGGAGGGTCTGGCGGGGGTCCACCCGCCAGACCCCGCTAGCCGTACCTTCGGGCTAGGCCTAATACCGTTTACTTAAGGGCTGAGGCTGCGCTACCCTGGCTGTGTGCCTCGAGCGGGATGGGTGAAGCCGCGGAGCGATCAGCGGCTGTCGGATCACATCTCGATCGGGGTGCTGACCCGGGTGTTCCCGCCGGACCTGGTGGACGGTGTGGTCGCGGATGCCGGGCGTGTGCAGGTGCGCAACAGGTTGCTGCCGGCGCGGGTGGTGGTCTATTACGTGCTGGGGCTGGCGCTGTTTTCGCAGGCCTCCTATGAGGAGGTGATGCGGGACCTCACCGAGGGCCTTGCGTGGGCGTCGGGGTGGGCGCGGCCGTGGAGTGTGCCGACCAAGGCGGCGCTGTTTAAGGCCCGGGCCCGGCTGGGATACGAGCCACTGAAGGCGCTGTTTGAGGCGGCGGCGCAGCCGCTGGCGGTGCCGGAGACTAAGGGCGCGTTCTACCGGGGCTGGCGGGTGATGAGCATCGACGGCACGTGCCTGGATGCCGCCGATACCCCGGCTAACGATGAGGCGTTCGGCCGGCCGGGCACGGGCCGGGGCAGCGGGAAGGGGGCCTATCCGCAGGTGCGGCTGGTGGGGCTGGCTGAGTGCGGCACCCACGCGCTGACCGCGGCGGCGATGGGGCCCTACCGCACCGGGGAGGCCACCTTGGCGCGGGACCTGCTGCCCCGGCTGGGTGCGGGGATGCTGGTGCTGGCCGACCGGTACTACTACAGCTACCGGCTGTGGGCCGCGGCTGCCGGGACCGGGGCGCAGCTGTGCTGGCGCACCAAGGCCAATCACGTGCTGCCCGTGGCTGAGCGGCTGGCTGACGGGTCGTACCTATCGGTGGTGCGGGAGGTGCGCGGGCATCACTACACCGGGCGCCAGATGCCGGTGCGGGTGATCGAGTACGGAGTGGACGACGGCCGGGCCGATGAGGGCCCGCTCTACCGGCTGATCACCACGATCACCGACCCGGCCGGGGCTCCCGCGCCGGAGCTGGCGGCCTTGTATGGGCAGCGGTGGGAGTTTGAGACCACCCTGGATGAGCTGAAGACCCACCAGCGCGGCCCCCGCGTGGTCCTGCGCTCCAAGCAGCCGCAGCTCGTCCGGCAGGAGATCTACGGCTACCTGTGCGTGCACTACGCCATCCGCTGGCTCATGCACACGGTGGCGCTGGAGGCCGGCACCGACCCCGACCGGCTATCGTTCACCCGCACGTTGCGGGCGGCCCGGCGCACCACCGCCTCCCACCCGGGGTTTTCCCCCTCAGGCGCTTGACGCCGCGCATGCCAGGGCCTGCGAGGAGATCAGGCGCGAACTGCTCCCGCCGCGCCGCAAGCGCGCCGCGGCCCGGGTCGTCAAGCGGAAGATGAGCGGCTACGGTGCCAAGGCACCCGGCCACCGCACCTGGCCCCAGCCCGGCTGCCGGCCTGAAGAAGCCGTGATCGTCCTCAGCCCTTAAGTAAACGGTATTGGGGCTAGGCCGGGGCTAGGCCGGCGCCTCGCGGTAGGTGCTGGGACAGCACGGATGACGCAACCGTGCGCTGAGCACCTGTATCCGTGAGGTATGCATCGTGCTGACCAATTACCGCAGCGATCTGCTCCTAGGACGCTAGCCGGGAGGGGAAGCCGCCGGTGGCGACCGGTCCCCAGCGGCGCGGCGTGATCTGGATCAGCGACTTGCCCTGGCGCCGCATCGCGTCGCGGTATTCCGTCCAGTCGGGGTGCTCGCCGGAAATGCTGCGGTAGTACTCGACCAAGGGCTCGAGGGCCTCGGGCATATCGAGGACCCTGGCGTCGCCATCAATCTGCACCCATGGGCCGTTGAAGTCGTCGGACAGCACTACCACCGTGGCCGTGCCTGTGCGCCGGATATTCGCGGCCTTCGCGCGCTCCGGGTATGTCGACACGACCAGCTGTCCTTCGCGGTCGACGCCGCAGGTGACCGGAGATGCCTGGACCGTTCCGTCAAGGCGGGTAGTGAGCAAGATGGCGCGGTGCCGCGGTCGCGCGAACTCCACCAGGCCGGCCCGGTCGACGCGAGTATTGGTGGCGATCTGTGGTGCCATGGCCGCGAGCTTACTGACTGTGGGAGTCGTGAGCATTCGCGCTGAGAGGTACGAGACCATGAGCATGAGCACGGCGGAACTGGAAACATTCCTCGCCCAGACCTTTCCCACCCCGCTTGGCGTCATTGCAACCTTGCGCCCTGACGGATCCCCACACATCGTCCCGGTATGGTTTCGGTGGGACACAGGCGCGGTGACGATCTGGACTACCGAAACACGAGCCTGGGTACGCAACCTGCTGCGCGACCCGAGGGTTGCTTTCTCCGTCCAGACCTTCGAGGAGCCCTACCCGGCAGTCATGATGCGGGGGAGCGCGACCGTTGCGACTGCAAATGACGCCGCCACGGTCGAGCCGGTGCGGGCGATCGCCCGCCGCGCACACCGTGTCCTGGTCGGTCGGAGCCTAAAACCTTATGGGCCGTGGCTACGGCCGGTCCGGCGCGCCCGGCGCCGAACATCATCTTGTCCCAGGTCAGGCCCTTCCACGTCGTTCTCGTAGCCGCCAAAAGACGGCTATGTGCGGCTTTGCCAGGAGAAACCACTCTCGTGGCGCGGCGAAGGTGGCAGGCGATCCAGCCGAACCGGTGGCCTAGGCCCGCGCGGACTCCTGCGGTACGCCGGAGACCTTGGACTGCCTGCGCCCGGCCCGCGCCAGGCATCCGCCTGCCCGGCCCGGCGGCGAAACCCGCACCGGCCGCCGGTGTCCCGGTGCACTCCGCTGACTCGGAACTCGGTAGCGGCAGCGCGGCCATCATCAACAGCACCGGCAGGCGCAAGGTGAAGTTCATGCCTTGTTTACTTGCATTTAACTATCGCAACACTACGGTGGATCCGCGGCGTTACACCGGAATTAACGGAGGACCCGAGGTCACTGGGTGGGGTGTTCGAATCGCGCGCTAGCTTGCCCGCGATCGAGCCAAAATCCGGATTCACACTATCGAGGCAAGCCTTGTGGCGATGCTCGGCGGGTAACTTAAAAGAGGAGTATCTGATATGGAACGTGTGCGCATCCAAGGGGTCACGGCGGCGGGTGTCGCGCTCCTCGCGATGGGTTTGTCGCTATCCGCCTGCGGTTCGTCGGGCAGCAGCTCACCGTCGAGCAGCAGCGGCTCATCGTCGAGCAGCTCCGCCCTCACCGGCACCCTTAACTCGAGCGGGTCGACGTTCCAGCTGGTCTTCCAGCAGTCGGCGATCTCGGCCTTTAAGTCGGTCCAGCCCGGCATGACCGTCAACTACGGTGGCGGCGGCTCGGGCAAGGGCCGTACGGACCTGGCTTCGGGGACTGTCAACTTCGCGGGCTCGGACTCGCCGATCCCGCCCGCCGAGACGGCGAACTTCAAAGGCAAGACGGTGCTCTACTTCCCCGTCGTGACCGGCCCGATCACGCTGTCGTACAACCTGTCGGGCGTTAGCAAGCTGCAGCTGACCCCGACGGTTATCGCGGACATTTTCCAGGGCAAGATCAAGACCTGGAACGACCCGGCGATCAAGGCGGTCAACCCGGGTGTCACCCTGCCCAGCACCCCGATCGTCCTCGCCGTGCGTTCGGATTCGTCGGGCACGACGCAGAACTTCTCCCTGTTCCTTCAGGATGCCGTGCCGAGCGTGTGGAAGCTCGGCAGCAGCTCGACCATCACCTGGCCGTCCACCGCGCACGCCGGCAACGGCAACGGCGGGGTGGCGCAGATCGTCAAGAGCACTCCCGGCGCCATCGGGTACGTGGACTACGCCACCGCGAAGGCCTCCGGGCTGAGCTACGCGTCCGTCCAGAACAAGTCGGGCACGTACGTCGCGCCCTCGCCGTCGGCGGCCTCCGCGGCCGCGGCCGGGGCCAAGGTCGCGACGAACCTGACCTTTGCCGCGGTCTGGTCGGGCGACGCCACCGCGTACCCGATCACCTACCAGTCGTGGGACCTGGTCTACCAGACTCAGCCGAATGCGAACGATGCCAAGATGCTCAAGGCGTACATCGGCTACCTGCTCGGTGACGGCCAGAAGCTGCTGCCCAGCCTGGGCTACGCGCCACTGCCCGCCAGCATCGACCAGCAGGCCGTGGCGCAGCTCAGCAAGATCGGCTCATGATCATCAGGACTCGTGATCGCGAGCTTGTCGTGAGCACCGTGACGCATCCCGATCAGATTGGCTCGTCACAGTGAGCAGTATGACGAAGGTGGATCCGGCCATCCCGGCCGGATCCACCCGGCCCTTGTCCGAGCGGCGGCCGCTCGGCGATCGCACCTTCCAGGTCATCGCGCTCGCGTCCGGCCTGCTGGTGCTGGTGATCCTGGTCCTGATCGCCTTCTCGACCAGCAAGCAGGCCTCATCGTGGTTCAGCACCGAGGGCCTGAAGATCTTCTCGACCACCTGGAACCCGGCGACCAACCAGTTTGGCGCGCTGCCCTTCATTTACGGTACGGCCATCACCGCGGTGATCGCGCTCGTGCTCGCCGTGCCGGTCAGCGTGGGCGTCGCCCTGCTCCTGACCGAGGTCGTGCCGTACCGGTGGGCGCGCCCGATCGTGTACGTGATCGATCTCTTGGCGGTGGTCCCATCGGTGGTCTGGGGCCTGTGGGGAATCCTGGTGTTCGCGCCCTGGATCCAGCACATCTATGCCTCGATAGGCTCGGGCGTCAACGGCGTCCCGGTGCTGGGGTCCTTGTTCGGGCCGCCCACCAGCGGGGCCTCGTTCTTTACCGCCGGCATCATCCTGGCCGTCATGATCACGCCGATCGTGACTTCGCTGTCGCGTGAGGTCATCGCGACGGTGCCGGCCATCGACAAGGAGGGCGCGTACGCGCTGGGCGCCACCCGCCTGGAGATGATCCGCGGCGCCGTCTGGCCGCATAGCCAGGGCGGCATCGTGGGGGCGGTGCTCCTCGGGCTGGGCCGGGCGATGGGCGAGACGATCGCGGCCGCGCTGGTGATCGGCTCGTCGGCCACCATCACGTCGCACCTGTTCGCCCCCGGTTACAACATGCCCTCGGTCATCGCGAACCAGTTCGGCGAGGCATCCGGCCTGTTCAGCTCCGCGCTGATGGGGCTCGGCGTCCTGCTGTTCGCCTTTACGATCATCATCAACATCATTGCCCGCGCGGTCGTGGAACGCTCCGCCCGGCGGCAGAGGGGTACCTGATGGCTGTCACCGCCGAGCACCAGGGGCCCGACCTGCGAGAGCCCACGGGCCGACGGCGCACCGGCGACCGCATCGCGACCGGCCTGATGGTGCTCGCGTTCGTGGTCATGGTCATCCCGCTGGGGTTCGTCCTGTTCACGGTGATCGCCAAGGGCGCCTCGGCGATCAGCTGGTCCTTCCTGACCAGTTCGATCCCGGTGAGCGTGGCGCCGCCAGGCGTGGGCGGAATGGGGCCGGCGATCGTCGGCACGATCGAGATCACGGCCCTGGCCGCGGTCATGGCGGTGCCGCTCGGCATCCTGGGCGCGGTCTACCTCAACGAGTACGGCGGCAAGGGCCCGCTGGCGCGGCTCATCGGGTTCATGTCCGACGTGATGACGGGCGTGCCCTCGATCATCATGGGGCTTTTCATCTTCTCGATCTGGGTGCTCCACTTCGGCTACTCGGGCCTGGCCGGCGCGTTCGCCCTGGGCTGCCTGATGCTGCCGATCGTGATCCGCTCCACCTACGAAATGCTGAGACTGGTGCCGGACCCGCTGCGTGAGGCGAGCTACGCGCTCGGTGCCACCAAGGCCCGCGTGACGCTGACCGTGGTGTTGCCGACGGCGCTCCCCGGGATCGTCAGCGGCGCCCTGCTCGCGGTGGCCCGGGCCGCGGGTGAGACAGCGCCGCTGCTGTTCACCATCCTCACGGTGACCACCGTGAACCGGAACGTGTTCAGCGGCGCCAACACCTCGCTGCCGTCGCAGATCTTCTCGAACGCGTCACAGCCTTACGTCGGCGCCCAGGCCCGCGGCTGGGGCGCGGCACTGACGCTGATCGCAATTGCCTTTATTCTGATGATAGTTGCGCGCCTCGTCACCGCACGATTCGCCAAGTACCAGCGCTAGGGACATCATGGAAAAGCGTGATCAGGACATCGTCGCCACTGAGCTAGCCGAGCGAGCAACGCGGGAGCGGGTGCAGCAGCCGGTGCAGCCGGCGTCGGGTGAGCCTGTCTTCGAGGTGAAGAACGTCTCAATTTTCTACAGCGCATTCCGGGCCGTAACGGACGTATCGCTATCGGTATATCGGAACGAGATCACGGCGTTCATCGGCCCGTCCGGATGCGGCAAGACTACGGTGCTGCGGACGCTGAACCGGATGAACGACCTCATACCGGGCGCTCGCGTCGATGGTGACGTTCGCTATCACGGGATGCCGCTGTACGGCAAGGAGGTCTCGGCGACGGCCGTGCGCCGACGTATCGGCATGGTCTTCCAGAAGCCGAACCCGTTCCCGAAGTCGATCTATGACAACGTCGCCTATGGGCCGCGCATCAACGGCGAGCGCAACCGCGGCAAGCTCGACGCAATCGTCGAGCGCGCGCTGAACCAGGCCGCGTTGTGGGACGAGGTGAAGAACCGGCTGAAGGCTTCGGCCCTGGGGCTGTCCGGCGGGCAGGCCCAGCGGCTGTGCATCGCCCGCACGCTCGCCGTCGAGCCGGACGTCGTGCTCATGGACGAGCCCTGCTCGGCGCTGGACCCGATTGCGACGGGCGCCATCGAGGACCTGATGCACGACATCAAGTCGCGGTACACCATCGTCATCGTCACGCACAACATGCAGCAGGCCACTCGGGTCAGCGATCGCACCGCTTTCTTCTCAGTGCTCCGCAATGAGGAAAGCGATACCCGTACGGGCGTGCTCGTCGAGTACGGCCGGACCGAGCAAATCTTCCAGGACCCGTCCGACAGCCGCACCAGGGCCTACGTCACCGGCCGGATGGGCTAAGCCGGGAACCCGAGGAGCTTCAGATGCCCGGAATCATCGTCGGGGTGGACGGCTCGGACAATTCACGCCGGGCCCTGGGTTGGGCGATGCACGAGGCCGTGCAGCGCCATCTGCCGCTGACAGTCATGACAATTCAGCCGGACCCAGTTCGCCCGGTCACCGGGATTTACTGGGGGGTGCACTCCGGGAACAGCTTCAAACCGGAACTTGCGGAGAAGTCACTCCAGGAATTCGTGGACAAGGTCGCGAGCGAAATCGGCGGGACGCTGCCCGAGATCACCGTAAGCGCGACCACCGGAGAGATTGCGGAAGAACTCATCAAGGCGTCGCGTGACGCTGACCTGGTCGTCGTAGGGTCCCGCGGCAGCGGCGGGTTCAGCAGGCTCCTGCTGGGCTCGACGAGCAGCCAGGTCACGCACCACGCGGCCTGCCCCGTCGTGGTCGTCCCCGGCACCCACCGGCCCGCACCGCCGAAGTGAGGCAAGGGCATCAGCCGCAGCTACTCCGGCGGCTGTTGCCCGGCTAGGTAGATCACCCGGCGGGCGATGTTGACGGCGTGGTCACCAAGACGCTCGTAGAACCGCGCCACCAGCGTCATCTCCATGGTCACCGGTATCGCCATTTGCCCCGAGGCAAGTTCGGCGACCAAGCTGGCGTGCAGCTCATCCATCTCGTCATCAAGTTCGCTCAGCGCGACCGCGGCGGAACGATCGCGCTCATACCAGGAGTCCGCTGCCTGGCGCCACATGGTGGAGGCGAGGTTCCCCATTCGCTCGACGAGCCCTCGGCTACGCGGCGAGAGGTCCTGGCTGAGAATGTGATTGGCCCGGTGGGCGATGTCGATGACCAAGTCGTGGGAGCGTTCGAGTTCGGGCACGATTCGCAGCACGGAGAGCAGGAAACGCAGGTCCGAAGCGACCGGCGACTGCAGGACGATCTCCCGGTTGACCAGGTTCTCGATCTCCGGATAGAGGGCGTCGATGACCTTCTCGCGTTCGTTCAGCGCCTGGATCACGTCATCGTTGCCGCTCAGGAGAGCATCGGTCGCCCCGGGCAGGTCCTCAGCGACCATGGCGAACAGTTCGATGACTTTGGCTTCGATGGCTTGCAATTCACGCTGGAATACCTGTCGATGCTCGACCACAGTCAAAGCCTACCGGGGCACCGCTTCCGCCACACAGCCAGGCCCCGAGGAAAGCAGGACGAGCTTTTTGCGAGCTAGCTGGTCAAATTGTGGGGCGCGCCCGGGGCCGCTGGAAGCGTCTGCGGAGCCGCGCGTTCTGGGGGCACTCCGCTCCCTTCCTCTACTATTCAGGTTGTTCAGGATCCCTTGGGGAGGACGCTTTGGGCGCGGCAACGACGATCGTGAACGCGAAGGTATTCGACGGGGCGAAGTCGCAGGATTGGACTTCGGTCCGGTTCGCTGACGGCCTGATCACCAAGTGCTCGGTCGCCTCGGCCGCCCAAGAAGGCGACGAAGTTATCGACGCGGGCGGCGGGACGCTGCTTCCCGGACTGATCGACGCGCACGTGCACCTCGTTCCCGGCGCTCTCGCACAATCGTTGACCTTCGGCGTTACCACCGTTCTCGACATGTTCAGCAAACCCGACCTGGTGGCCAGCGCTAAGGAGCAGGCCGGCTCCCGTCTGGACGTGGCCGACGTGCGTTCCTCGGGTGTCGGTGCCACCGCGCCCGGCGGGCACCCGTCGATGATGTACGCCCCGTTCCCGACGTTGACCGCCGCTGACCAGGCCGAGCAATTCGTGGCGGAACGGATCGCGGCGGGCTCGGACTATCTAAAGATCATCTCCGGCACCGGGGGTCTATGGCCCTCGCTGGACCCCGAAACCATCCAGGCACTGGTCATTGCCGCGCACACCCGCGGCCTAGTCGTCGTCGCTCACGTGAGCTCGACGGCCGGCGTTGAGGAGGTCGTGTCCGCTGGTGTCGATGTGGTGGCCCACGTCCCTGTGAACGCCGAGCTGGACAAGGCCCTGGTCGAACGCATGGCCGAAGCCGGAATCGTGGTCGGTCCGACGCTGTCCACCATCGAGAACACCCTCGGCGAACCGGGTGGCGCGGCAGTTGTCGGGGACCCACGGCTCGCTGAAGTGCTCGGCGACGCCTGGGCACGCCGGTTGACTTCGGATGCCTCGGGATGGCATGGCCGGCAACTGCCGCCCTACTCTCGGGCCGAGGACAACGTGCGACGACTGGCCGATGCGGGGGTCACTCTGCTGGCGGGCACGGATGCTCCGAACCCGGGGACCGTGTTCGGAGCAAGCCTGCACCGAGAGCTCGAACTCCTGGTCCGGTGCGGCATCAGCCCGGCGCAGACCCTGGCCGCTGCCACGGCTGAACCGGCACGAGTGTTCGGCCTCGCCGACCGAGGACGTGTCGCGGCCGGGCAGCGCGCGGACCTGGTCCTCGTGTCCGGTGACCCGTTGACGGACATCACCACGACGCGCGCCATTGAGCGGATATGGCGCGGGGGCGTAGCCTGCGATCGACACGCCTTCGTCGCGAGCGCTGCCGAAGCTGAGCAGCTTGACGCTTTCGACGCCCAGCTCGCCAAGGTCGTGGCAGCCGTGCGCGAACGCTGGTCCAACTGATCCGAGGAAGGCCCCTTGAACGCGACCGCAACGGGCGGCCAATGATGGCCGTCCTGCTCGCGTTGCTGCTCGGCTAGCATGCTGGCTGGCGAGGAGCGCGGGCTCAGTACGTTTGACCTGGGAATTCGCTGGTGGGCCGAACGTACCAGCATGCGAACCGCGACGTCCTGATCGAAGGTGATCTGCTGCCGGTAGGTTTGCGCAGGTCAGGCACAACAAATGGCAGACGATAAGCCGCGCGCACCTGCTGCTGGCCGACCGGCGCACTGGGCGCCGGGTCCCCGGTGGCACGGCAGTTAGGTCATAGCCTCCGGTCCGGCGCGTCAAGCAGCGAACTGACCCGCTGCAGATCATCCACGCTCCTGGGTACTTGTAGGACCATGAGCATGTCGGGGTGCTCGACTGGGCGAAACTGGAACATCTCTAGGTTGAGCCGCCCGATCTCGGGGTGATCAATCCCGATCGTTGCTGGTCTGAAGTCGCGGATGGGGTACTCCGCCCACCATTCGCGGAATTCCGGGCTGGCCTCGGTCAACTCCGCCGCTATTGCGGCGAATCGCGGGTCGTCGGGTCTCTGGCCGGCGGCGGCTCGGAACTGGCTGAGCACCGCGCGCGCGGCCGGTTCCCAGCGGACCATACGGGCACGGTTCTCTGCGTCGTTGAACATCATCCACAGGAGATTGCGCCGGTCGGCGGGGAGCAGTGCAGGGTCATGCCGGAGCCGCCTGTAAGGCTCGTTCCACACGACGTAGTCGAAATGCACGTCATAGACGGAGGCGATGTTGGGGGCGGCCGCGTTGGCCAGTCGCTGCAGCCGGGGATGCGCATCGTCGGTGTGTGTCTTGCCCGTCGCGGTGGAGAAGCCGGCCAGGCCGCGGATGTGCCGGCGCTGGTCGGGGTCGAGTAGCAGCGCTCGAGCCAGCGCTTCGACCACCTGTTCCGATGCCGAGATGTTCCTGCCTTGTTCCAGCCACGTGTACCAGGTGACGCTGACGTCGGAGATCTGGGCGACCTCTTCGCGCCGCAGGCCGGGAGTCCGTCGGCGGCCGGGATCGCAGTCCTCCGGCAGGCCCACATCGGCCGGCCGCAGCCGGGCCCGCTGAGTGCGGAGAAAGGCGGCCAGCTCCGCCCGGCGCGCTGACTGCGGGGTCTCATTTGCCATTCGTCACGCCGACCTGACTCCCGGGCAGAGTGGGTTACAGGCCGCAGGCTAGCAGTATCAGTACCCGGACCGGCCGGTCACGCCTCATTATCCTGGCGATCATGGTCATACACCCGAGGCCTGATAAGAGGAGCTCGTATGGCGGGTCATGAGGGACCAGTGCTGGTCATCGGCGCCACCGGGCAGCAGGGCGGTGCGACCGCGCGGCACCTGCTTGAACGTGATCGCACGGTCCGCGCCCTGGTGCGCGACCCAGCCTCGCCCGCCGCCAATGCGCTGCAGCGGGCAGGAGCCAATCTCGTCGTGGGTGACCTTGATGACCCGAGTTCGCTGCGGACGGCGATGGAAGGCGCGCACGGAGTCTTCCTCGTGCTGACCATGATGGCCGGTCCCAAGATCAGCCAGGAAGGTGTGGTGGCAGAAGAACGGCGGGGGAAGGCGGTGGCCGACCTCGCCCGGGAGTCCGGCATCGAGCATCTTGTGTACAGCTCGCTCAATGGAGCGAGCGCCCGTTCGGGAATCCCCTACTACGAGAGCAAGGCGCGGATCGAGGAGCACATCCGCGCGCTCGGGCTTCCGTCGACTATCCTGCGCCCCGTCTCCTTCATGGACAATTTCGCCACCTACAATCGCCCGGTCATGGAAGACCGCGAGCTAGTGGTCAGCCTCGCCGTGCAGCCAGAGCTTCCGATGCAGCTCATCTCGGTGCGCGACATCGGCGCGTTCGCGGCGATCGCGTTCGACCGGCCGGACCAGTACCTCGGCCGGACCGTCGAGATCGCCGGAGACGTACTCACGCCTCCGCAGATCGCCGAGACCTTCGGCCGTGTCTGCGGCCTGCCGGCGCGTTTCCGCCAGATGCCCATCGAGCAGATCCGCGCCTTCGACGCGCAGCTGGCCCAGATGTTCACATTCTTCAACGAGCACCCTTCCGAACTAGCCGACCTCTCGGCGCTGCGGGCGGAACACCCGGGCCTGATGCGACTGGAGACCTGGCTGCGCGCGACCGCATGGAAACCCTGAGCGCAGAAAGCGAGCAGATATGACCGACGGACTGCTGCTACCGCCCGGTGGCGGCCGCAAGATCCAGACCATGACCCTGAAGGCGGGCGCCGAACAGTCGAAGATATGGTCGGCGTTCGAGGCCGAGGTCGCCCCCGGATTCGACGTCGGAGCACACCTGCACCATCAGGCTGAAGAGGTGTTCTACGTGCTGGAAGGCGAACTCGACCTGCTCGCCTTCCAGCCGGCTGCCAAGGCCAGCGGCGACTGGCGCACCTGGGAGTCGGCGACCGGCGCCCCGGTGTTCCGGGGCGGACCAGGAAGTTTCATGTTCGTTCCGGCCGGATGCCCGCACGCCTTCTTCAATCCAGGACCCGAACCGGCCCGGATGCTCTTCCTCGTGTCCCCGGCCGGCCACGAGATCTACCTCCAGGAACTCACCAACCTGCTGGCCGCCGCAGGACCACCAGACCAAGCCGAGATCGCGGCGCTACGGCGCCGCCACGACATTCATCAACTCACGCCCCTCACAAGTCACCCGCTCGGGCAATAAAGTCAGGGGGTAGCCCACCGCAGCCCACCGCAGCGACTCGGCCGTCGGTGCCCCCTGCCAGTAGTAATACAGCAGGTGACGGCGATCATGAGGGTGCCGATGTCTCGGTGGCCGAAACGTACCAGCATGCGCACCGCGAAGTCCTGATCGAAGGTGACCTGCTTCCGGTGTGTCTGCGCAGGTCACCGGCCCGGAAGGCGGCGCGATGACCCGCACCCGCACCGGATCGCAGGCTCCGCGCGGAACTGTTTCCGCGCCGGTGAGCCGGGCGGACACTGGCGGAGCGCAGGTTCCGGTCCCCAGAAGCCGCACCGGCGCCGCTCGTAATGGGGCATAGTTCCGAGGATCTCAGCCGAGGTCGAACTGGCCAGTCTTGACCCTGGCGGTGAACTCTTGCCATGTGGCAGGGGTAAGCACAAGCTTCGGGCCGTCGGGGTTTTTCGAGTCGCGCACGGCGACGATTCCCGGCAGGTTACGGGCAACCTCGACGCAGCTGCCGTTCCCGCCGCTGCGGGCGCTCTTGCGCCAGTCGGCGCGGCGCAGGTCTCGCACGTCCACTTCCGTGCCCCCTCTCGTGATTACTCCAGTGCGTCTGCCTGCGTGGCGATGAGGGCAACCGTTTCCTCAGGCCCGAGGGCAAGGGTGCTCAAGCGTTCCAGCGCCAGGTTATATCGGAACACCTCCGCCTCCCGCTCGACGTAGACGTTGCTGGTCATGTTCTCCAGGTAGACCACGTCCGGGGCGATCAGCTCCGGGAAGCGCAAGATCGTGAACTCACCCGTGACTGCCGGATGGGCGCCCGCCGCGTTCGGGAGCACCTGAAGGTGGACATTGGGCCGGCCCGCCGCCTCTGCCAGGTGGCGGAGCTGCGCGCGCATGGCCCCGGCCCCGCCCACCTGGCAAGTCCACGACGAGGGCGGCCCTTGGAACCAGCCGGTCCGCAGCCAGAACGGAACTCACGGCCCGGTAGGCATGGCAGATGGTCACCTACGGCTGCGAGGATGGCCCGTTCCGGGGGAAATAGCGAACCGACCGGCAGGGCTTCCTTTCCGTCAGCTAATCCGTACTCCTTTCCGCATTCCTGCTGAGACCGGAAGCCCCGCTGGGCGCCTTGACCCAGGTAGGGGCCGATCTGGACCACCCGGCGGACTCCCAGACTGATACAGGACCTGCCTGTAAAAAAATATCGGGGGTGGCTGGGGCGGTAATCATATGCAGCTGATGGCGGTTGCTAATGTGCCCGGCAGCTCCCCTTATATGTGTTCAAGTAGCTCGTCCTCCGGGGTGCCGCCCGGCGAGGTGCTTGTCCTGGCCGGTGCCCAGCGAGGCGCGCAGCGCGAGTCCGGGTGAGGCTGGCCAGGACGAACATGGCGCGCACGAGGCTCGGCGCGGGGCGGGCGCGGCGCCGTGCGGCGAGGCCCCCGCGCGGGCGAGGCCGGCCCGCCGCCGCAGCCGCGCCCGCTGACCGCCGCACCCGGCACGACCGCCGCCCAGATCGACGCCGCCACCGGCACCACCCGGATCGCCGCCGGCGGGAAATGGCTGCCCTCGAAACCAGCGGCCTGGCCACCCGCACCCCCGGAGCCCGCACCGGCCGCGGAACCGCCCCCGCCACCTAGCAGCCCGTGTGCATCCCCCGGCACCGCCCCGGACAGCCCCAGCGCGGCACACAGCGCCGTTCAGGACAGCACGCGGGCCGCGGCGACACGGGACGGAGCAGCCGGACGCCCCACTGGCCCTCTTCAATGACTTCCGAAGCAGTGGCAGCTATCCCGCGAGTCTGATCACCGCCCCTGCGTGCGTGCCTACTACCTGTTCGCGCCAGCCTGGTGGCGATCCTGGCCTCGCTGCTGCGGCTTTCCCGTTAACGTCCGGCCTCCCGGCATGCTGACCTGCGAGCCGACAAGGCCGCGGCACGCTGGACGACATCCTCGGCGGCCCCCGCATCAGCGCGTCCGGTTGCTTGCCCAGCGCGATTCCGCGGGTCTGCGTGAAAAAGGGCCCCGAAAACCGGATTTATGTAAGTGCAGGAAGAACCCTGCGGCCTCCGGGAAGGCCAGGCCTGACGGCGCCTCGCAGCCGGGCTGGCCTGGCCTCCATATTAGGCGGCCACCGCACAAGAGGAGATCAATGCCCGACCATTCTATTGTAGGCGAATCATCCTCCCGCGCCAGGGATCATCAGCGGCCTGCGCCGGGCCGCCGACTACCTTGACCACCACCCGGACGTGCCGGTGAGCGAACACGGGTAGAGCCTGCACAGGTTTCCGGGCCGCGCCAGCGACGACGCCGGGCGCGCCGCGGTAGACGAGGTCGCCGCGATGCTCGGGTCACCGCCCGGGACGACTCTCCGGCGGCGGCCACTACCGGGCCGTGAAGTCCTTCGGGCCGGTCACCTGCGAGTTCGTCCACGTCAGCTCCAGTCACGGGGCCGCCCACGACGCGGTCATGTCCTACTCCAGGGCCATCACCCCCGCTAGCCTCTCCGACGCCGCCTGACGGCACGCCTGCGGCGCGCGGATGCCCGGCCGCATCCCGCCAGAGCGCTATCCAAAGACGCAATTTCGCCCATCAGCCAGCATTCCAAACTGGAGGAGGATGGCCCGGAAAACCGTCGATAATCACCGACCAGGCGAATATAATGGGAATGGTGAAACGCGGGGCGGAGCACGGGAATACGCTACTGCCCCGTTTCCCGGCTCTATCCGTATTACCAGGACCGAGACCGTCCCGATGACAGCCGCCGAGTACGACAGCGCCGTCGAGGCCCTCGCTGTCCTGCTCGCCAGCTTCTGGGACGGCCATCCCGGGCCTGGCACCCCCTGACCCGGCGGGCACCCGGGGGGCGGGCAGCATCCGCCCCCGGCCCGCCCTGGCTTTCCAGGAGGAACCAATGGCAGCACCCGCGCCAGCCAGGCCCAGGCCCCGCGGCAAGCGCCGGGCGGCCAGGCGCCTTCCTCGGAGACATGCCGGTCGGGGTGCGGCGGATCGCGATCTACCTGCGCCGCTCCACAGACGACGAGCATCAGCCTTTCTCGATCAGCGCCCAGGAAGCCGCGCTGCTGAACTACATCGGCTCCCAGGCGGGGTGGACCCTCGTCGCGAAGTACAGCGATGACGCCTCCGGGGCCACCACCGGCCGCCCTGACCTGCAGCGCGCCCTGACCGCGGCGCGGGCGGGGCGGTTCGACGTGTTGCTCGTCGTGCGCGTCGACCGGTTCTCCCGCCGCCTGTCCGACCTGCTGGCCCTGCTCGCCGAACTCGACGACGCCGGGGTGGCGTTCGTGTCAGCGACCGAGCCGTTCGACACCTCCACCTCCATCGGCCGGATGCTCGTCCAGCTGCTGGGCGTGTTCGCCGAGTTCGAGCGGGAAACCATCATCGACCGCGTCACCAAGGGCATGGCCGCCAAAGCCGCCAAGGGTAAATGGCCCGGCGGCCGGCGGCCCTACGGCTACTATGCAGACCGCGACACCCAGAAGCTCATCCCGCACCCGGAAGAAGCCCCGCACCTGAAGGAGATCTTCCGCCTCTACGCCGGCCAGCGGTTCGGCACCCGGGCCATCGCCGCCGAGCTAAACCGCCGCGGCGTCCGCAGCCGCACCGGCAAGTCCTGGTCCGGGCATGCCATAGCCCGGATCCTGGCCAACCCCGCCTACGCCGGCGACATCGCCCGCGGCGACGTCTACGTCGAGGACGCCCACGAGGCCCTGATCGACCGCCAGACCTGGCAGCGCGCCGCCTCCATCGCCGCCGAGCGCGCCGGCCCGCAGACCCAGCGCGCCGCCAGCAACAGCGACTACGACCTCACCGGGAAGATCACCTGCCCCGGCTGCGGCCACAAGTACATCGGCACCTCCGCCACCGGCCGCAGCCGCACCTACCGCTACTACACCTGCTTCTCCCGCGTCCGCTACGGCACCCACGGCTGCGACGCCGCCCGGCTGCCCGCCGACGACACCGACACCGCAGTCCTCCGCGCCCTCGCCGGCTTCTACGCCCAGGCCCCCGGCCTCATCACCGACGCCGTCACCCGCGCCCAAGCCCGCCACCGCGACGGCCACGCTGACCGGCACGCCGAAGCCGGCGCTGTCCTCGCCCAGATCAAGAACAAGCAGGCCGCGATCGACCGGTACTTCACCGCGTTCGAAAACGGCACTATGGACGACACCACCGCCGGCCCCCGCATCACCGCCCTGCAAGCCGAGATCGACCAGCTCCAGGCCCGCCACCGCGAGATCACCGACACCATCGGCGACCAGCCCGCCGCGCCCCCGCCCCACACCATCGAGCGGCTCGGCACCTACCTGCACGACATTCTCGACGCCGGCACGCCCGCCGAGCGCAAAGCCGCCGTCGAAGCCCTTATCGCCGAGATCCGCATCACCGGGGAAGGAATCATCCCGGTGTTCAGAATCCCCGGCCCTCGCAGTCCTATCCCCGGAGAAACCAGCACAACCAGCACCAGCGCGGTCCCGGTTCGCGCAATGGTGCGTTCGGTGGGGCGCCTGGGGCTCGAACCCAGAACCCACGGATTAAAAGTCCGCTGCTCTACCATTGAGCTAACGCCCCGCGGCGCTCGCCGGTAACGAGCGCCACCGCCCGAGCGTACCGACTCCCGCTCGCTGCTGCCGAGCCGGGCAGCCCGGCCATCGTCTCCTGCGTCGGCAGCAGGTGAGCAGCTTGTCCACCGCCGAGAACTGACCGGTCACCGCTATCACGGCCCGCACCGCATCAGGCTCCCCGGTCACACTGTGGTCCGCGACCCACAGGTCCCCGGCGTCGGCACGGATCAGGGTCGTCATGATCTGGACGGTGGTAGTTTTGCCCGCGCCGTTGGGCCCGAGCAGCGAGAAGATCGTTCCCGCAGCGATATCCAGGTCGATTCCGTCGAGGACAGTCTGCTGGCCGTAGGCCTTCCGCAGGCCGGTCACGGCGATCGCGGGCGAGGAAGGCGGCGTGGGTGTCATGCTGCGCTCGCTTCGAGACGTAGCTTCATGAACCAGAGTGTCGCGGGTTGACCTAGGGTCAAGGTCAAGGCCCACGCCAGTGGACGGCGTCGAAGACCTGGCACCCGTCGCCCCTGCGCGCTCCCGCCGGGAGAAGTCCTCGGGTAGCGTCCGTCCGTGCACAGCGTTTTCTATGAGCCCGACGGGCCAGGTCGGTTCGTGGCCACCGCGGCGACGGCGGGGCCGTGGAGCCCGCACGCTCAGCACGGCGGGCCGCCATCTGCCCTGACCGCGCGGGCGTTCGAGCTGCATGAAGCCGATCCCGGCCAGCGCCTGGCCAGGGTGACCGTTGATATCATGCGGCCGGTCCCGGTGGGGAAGATCAGCCTGCGGGTCCGGACCGTCCGGCCTGGCCGCCGGGTCACGCTGCTGGAAGCCGTGATGGAATCGGATGGCCAGGAAGTGCTGCATGCCCGCGGCTGGCGGATCGTCCGGCCAGACGGCGAGGTGCCGGCGATCGGCACCGCGGGCACGCCGCCGGCGATTCCGGCGGCGGCGGGCCAGTTCGATTTCGGCCGGGCGCACACGGCGGGCTACATGTCGGCGATCGAGTGGCGGTTCGTCAGCGGGGGCGCATTCCGCGAGCACGCGGCGGGCAGCGCGTGGACCAGGCCGCTCATCCCGCTGCTGGCTGGCGAGCGGCCCTCGCCGATGTCGAGGTCGCTGCTGGTCGCCGACTCGGGCAGTGGCGTCGGCGCGGCGCTCGACCCGGCGAAATTCCTGTACATCAACGTCGACCTGACCGTCGTGCTGCCTCGCGACCCGGCCGGTGAGTGGCTGCTGCTCGAGTCGGCCACCACGATCGGCGCGGACGGCACCGGGCTGACCGAGTCGGTGCTATCAGACACCAGCGGCCGGTGCGGCGGCGCAATGCAGACGCTGCTGGTGGCGCCGCGTTAGCTGCTGGTCAGGCCGTCCATGACTGGCGCCGCCGGTCCCAGCGGCCGGCGGCGGTGCCGCGCAGCAGTGGGTCGGCGAACGGCCTGACGATGCGAAGCGCCTCGTCGAGGCTGTGCCCGTGGCCGAGCAGCGAACGCCCCGCCGCGGCGGCGTACCCGGGCACCCACAGGCTGTGGTCGGGTATGCCGAAGCTGGCCGGCAGCGCGATCCCGCGTTGCTCCGCCTCGGCGGTGAGGGCCGACATCTGCGGGCCGGCCGGGATGTCTGCCGCCGTCACGATGGCGACCAGGTCGACCAGATCGCGGTACCGGGTCGACGGCCGTTGCAGCTCGCCATAGCGCTGGTAGATGGCAGCGACCTTGTCGGCTACATGATCCACGAGCGGGTAAGCGCGATACCCGCGCTGCTCCACGCCGGGCATGGCCAGCGGCACGAGGGGAGGCACTCCGTCGGGCTCGCCGGTCATCCTGATGTCCGGGCCGAGCAGGTCGAGGTGGAATTCCGCCCACTGGGTCCCGATGTAGGCGGTGACCGGGATGCGCAGGCCGCGGGCCCGCTCCAGCATCGGCTGGCCGGCCGCGAGCTCAAAGCGGAACCAGTCCCCGATGTCGTGCGCGGCGCGAGCACGAAGATCCCGCTCCGCCGACTCGCGGTCGCCGTCGCGGAACAGGTCGATGTCGCGGGTGCCGCGGACGCCGATGCGCCGGGCCAGCAGGGCCGTCGCGCCCTTGATGACCCAGCTGTCATCGGCGGCGTACAGGCGCTCAAGCAGCCGGTCGTAGGCAGTCCGGCGCTGTAGCTGCTGCAGACTCCACCTGCCATCCTGCGCGGCAGCCCTGAGCCGGTCGGTGAGCGCGCGCCTGAAGGCAGTCGGGCTCGCGTACATGCCCGCCGCGGTCACCGGATCACCTGCGCTGGCGCCCCTGCCTCGGCTGCCTGACTGACCAGGTCAGGACGGTTCTTGGCCTGGCTTATCCAGCGCGGTGCCTCGGGGGCGCCGGTCAAGTCGAGCAGCCAGCGCAGCAGCGCCACGCCGTCGCCCCGGCGCAGGCCGAAGTGGGCAGCGTGCCGGGCCAGCGCATCCGCGAAGGTTTCTGGCCGCTCCAGGCCGGCCCGGATCGCGTCGGCGATGACGTGACCCACCGCCTCCGGATCCTCGTGCTCGGCCAGCAGGTCGGCAGCGATGCGGGCCGGACGGGTGACCAGGATGCCACGGGCGGTGGTCAAGTCGCCGGGGCTGAGCTTACGGTGGTGCAGCCGGACATCGGCGCGCCGGGACTGCCGCCGGACCGGGAACGTGAACTCGTGCTGGTCGGCGGGGAGGTGGCCGAGACCGTAGAGATCCGCAGCCGAGCGGTGGGATACGACACCCTGGTCCGGGCCGCGCCGCCAGGCGAGAGTCGCCGGATCTAGCTGGAGCCACGCCGCCCGCAGGCTGACGTGATCAGGCAGCGGCGCGCCGATGAGGTGATAGACACCATGCGCGACCCGCTCCAGGACCGACCGGTCCGCCGAGGTGAGGCGGTCCAGGGTAGCCGTGGCCACGCCCGCGCTGCTGGCCTGCCGCCGCGTGACCAGTCCCCATTGATCCTCAGCGATGTCCGCGATCGGGGTTAAGATCCGCGCATGGGGCATGCTGCAATATATCCCGATCCTGATAGTTACCGGAGCATATGCAACATTGTAGTGCTTCGATCACTATCAGTTATGACGGTGGCTGAAGCGGGCGGCGCTATGCGGCATGATGCCGGGGACTCGAGAGAAACCGGGAGCGTAGCCCCAGGAAGGCGACAATGACGATCGCCAGATAGCCAACGTACGTCAGCAGCTGCAGCACCGTCGGCGCATCGCTGTAGCCGAAGAAGCTGTGCAGGACGTCGCCGATCGCACTGTCCTGCGACAGGAAACGTGCTGAATGCCACATCGGCGAGTCCAGCACCGGCAGCCAGCCGAGCTCCTGAAGGTTCTGCACGGCGTCGGCCAGCAGGCCTGCGGCGAAGACCATCAGCAGGACCCCGATGACGGTGAAGAACTTGCTCAGATTGAGCCGGTGGCCGAGCCGGTAGATCACGAAGGCGATCGCCAGGGCGCCCGCCAGTCCGATGATCGCCCCGATCAGCGCGCCGCCCGCCGAGACCGAGAAGATGATGGCCAACGTGAACACCACCGACTCCAGGCCTTCCCGCCCGACCGCCTGGAAGGCCAGCAGCGCCAGGCCGAGCCGGGCCCGCCCGTCCAGCGCCGCGTCGGTTCGCGCCCGCAGGTCGGCGGAGAGCGACCGGGCATGCCCGCGCATCCAGAAGGTCATGTAGGTCAGTACCGAGGCCGCCAGCAGGAAGGTGGCCGTTTCGAA
>CAWAWM010000003.1:0-1037741 GCA_963785765.1 uncultured Actinomycetes bacterium
CCAGGTCTGTAGATTATGTGCATGTTGCAAAGCGCATCTTGCCTGAACTTATCGGACCCTCGCTGTCGGTGCGGTGACCCGAGATCGGCGCACGGTCACTATCGTCGCGGCAGCGAGTGCAGTGCGTGCGGCTGTGCCTGGTTTCACCGGCGGGCCTGGTGGTTCTGGTGGCCATGGTGAAAACCAGGCACCGGTCACGTGGAGAGTGTAGTCGCTTACAAAATGTGATCAACCGTCTTTGCTGAACCACCGTCCGACCGGGCGGTGCTGCGGCACTGGCGGAGCTACCCGCTCGATGTCCTGGTCTTGCCGGTAACCGCGCACCTCGGCGGGTGCGGGTGATCACCGCGTCCTAGGGTTGTGCCCGTGACTGATCTGGTGAACTACCGCGAGCCGCCGGTGCCCGCGTTCTTGTTCGATCTGGACGGCACGCTGATCGACAGCGTCTACCAGAACGTGATCGCCTGGCGGAACGCCCTGGCCACGGTCGACATCGACCTGTCGGTGTGGCGGATCCACCGGCGGATCGGGATGAGCGGCGGGCTGTTCATCTCCGCGCTGCTGCGCGAGACCGGCCGGACCCTGTCCGAAGCCGACATCGAGGCCGTCCAGGAGGCGCACAGCGCCGGGTACCTGGCCCAGATCGAGTCGGTCCGCCCGCTGCCCGGCGCCGCCGAGCTGCTGGCCGCCCTGACCGGCCTCAGTGTGCCGTGGGCCATCGCGACCAGCGGCCGCTACAACGTCGCGCAGTACGCGCTGCCGATGCTGGGGCTGCCCGAGGATACGCCGATGATCACCAGGGACATGGTCAGGCACGCCAAGCCGGACCCGGACCTGTTCCTGGCCGCCGCCGCGGTGCTCGGCGTCGAGCCCGAGCACGCCATGGTGGTCGGGGACAGCGTCTGGGACCTGCTCGCGGCCCGGCGGGCCGGATCGCTCGGCGTCGGGCTGATGTCCGGCGGCTACGGCCGCGAGGAACTGGAACGGGCCGGCGCGTTCCGGGTCTACGCCGATCCCGCCGAGCTGCTGGCCCGCGCCGACGAACTCGGCGTCCGCGGCCTGGCGGCCGGCTAGCCGCTCAGCGAAGGCCCGCGCCATCCGGGACCTGGCCGCACGAGCCGGGCGCTGGGGGCGCACACTTGAGGCCAGGAGATCTTGTCCGGGGACCGGGGGGCTACGCGGATGACAGATCTGGATGCCATGCCGCTGGACGCGCGGCCGGACGGCTCCGGCCCGGGGCCGGACGGCGGGCTCGATGACTTCTCGCCGTACCCGCCGATCGCCGACTATGCGTTCCTGTCGGACTGCGAGGTCACCGCGCTGGTGGCGCCGAGCGGGGCGGTCGAGTGGATGTGCCTGCCCAGGCTGGACTGCCCGAGCGTGTTCGGCGCGCTGCTGGACCGGGACGCGGGCATGTTCCGTTTCGGCCCGGATGAGACGAACGTCCCGGCCGACCGGCGGTACCTGGCCGGGACCATGGTCCTGGAGACCAGCTGGGACTGCGGGAGCGGCTGGATCATCGTGCGGGACTGCCTGGTGATGGGGCCCTGGCTGCATGAGCACCCGTCCCACAGCACGCACGTCCGGCCGCCGACCGATTATGACGCCGAGCACATCCTGCTCCGGACGGTCCGCTGCGTGCACGGCTCGGCTCAGGTAGCGCTGGACTGCGAGCCGGCCTTCGACTACGGGCGGCAGCGGGCCAGCTGGCAGCATACGGACGCCGGCTACTACCAGGCCTCGATCGGCTCGCCGGGCTCCGACCTGACCCTGACGCTGACCTCCGACCTGCGGATCGGCCTGCAGGGGCCGCGAGCCCGGGCCCGGACACTGCTCAAGGAGGGAGAGACCAGGTTCTGCGCGCTGTCGTGGGGCAGCCGGGTGCCCACCAGCTACCCCGATGCCTACGACCGGCTCGTCTGGACCGCGCACCACTGGCAGCACTGGCTGGCCAAGGGCCGCTTCCCCGACCATCGCTGGCGCAGCTACCTGGTCCGCAGTGCCCTGACCCTCAAGGGCCTGTCCTTCGCCCCCACCGGCGCGATCGCGGCGGCGGCCACCACGTCGCTGCCGGAAACCCCGCACGGCGGCCGGAACTGGGACTACCGGTACAGCTGGATCCGCGACGCCACGTTCGCGCTCTGGGGCCTGTACACGCTGGGCTTCGAGTGGGAGGCCAGCGACTACTTCGCGTTCATCGCGGACCTGATGGAGCGGGACGGCGGCAACCTCCAGATCGTCTACGGCATCGACGGCGCGCGCGACCTCGACGAGCGGCTGCTCGAGCACCTGAACGGCTACCAGGGCGCCCGCCCGGTCCGCGTCGGCAACGCCGCCTACCTGCATCGGCAGCACGACGTGTGGGGGGTGGTGCTCGACTCGCTGTACCTGCACGCCAAGTCACGGGACCGGCTCGACGAGCGGGTCTGGCAGCTGGCCCGCCAGCAGGTCGAGCAGGCGCTGGCGCACTGGCGCGAGCCGGATCGCGGCATCTGGGAGATCCGCGGCGAACCCCAGCATTTCACCTCATCGAAGGTGATGTGCTGGGTGGCCGCCGACCGCGGCGCCCGGCTGGCCGTGATCCGCGACGACCGGAAGGCCGCCGCCCAGTGGCGGCTGGCGGCCGACGAGATCCACGCCGACATCTGCGCGAACGCCCTCGACGAGCGCGGCGTCTTCTGCCAGCACTACGGCACCACGGCGCTGGACGCGTCGGTGCTGCTCATGCCGCTGCTGAAGTTCCTGCCGCCGGACGACCCGCGGATCAGGGCGACCGTGCTCGCCATCGCCGACGAACTCACCGAGGACGACCTGGTGCTGCGCTACCGGGTGGAGCAGACCGACGACGGGTCAGCCGGGCGCGAAGCCACGTTCACCATCTGCTCGTTCTGGCTGGTCTCCGCGCTCGCGGAGATCGGCGAGCACCGCCGCGCCCACGACCTGTGCGAGAAGATCCTGTCCTTCGCGAGCCCGCTCCAGCTGTACGCGGAGGAGATCGATCCGAGGTCCGGGCGGCACCTGGGCAACTTCCCGCAGGCGTTCACCCACCTGGCGCTCATCAACGCGGTCATGCACGTCGTCAGCAGCGAGCAGGCCGCCGAGCGCCAGGCCCTGGGCATGGACGCGACGGTCACGCCGCGCCTGCTCTAGGGGCGAAACGCGACCAGCGGCGGGAATCGCGCGCCCGGAGGCACCTGGCCTGCCCGCACGGCGAGGATCGCATGAGCTCAGCCTGCCGGCACCGGCAGCAGCCCGGCGAGCCGCCCCTGGGACACGGCCGCGACGCTACTGGCTATCTCTGCCCAGCCGAACTCGGCGCAGGCCAGATCCGTCAGGTCCGTGCGGGCCCGGCGGGCGGCCTTCGGGGTCTGCGCGATGAACGACAGCCACCAGGCCAGCTGGTCGGCGATCTCCTGCACGGCGCCGGGCCCGAGCCCGAAGGACAGGTGCAGGCGCAGGTCCGCACTGACCGCGGGCGCCAGCAGCTCGTTCACCTCCGCGAGCCCCGAGTGGGATGCCGACAGCGGCATCGACCCGCAGCACGCAGCTTCCGCCAGGACCATGCCGAACGCCTCAGGGAACGTACTCGGGACGACCACCACCTGGGACGCGCACATCAATTCGGAAACGTCGTCGTGCTCGATCCGCCCGGCGAAATGGACCCGCCGCATCGCGGCGCCCGAGGCGTTCAGGTAGTGCTCGCGTTCCGCGCCGGTGAGCCCGTCCAGGAACGCGGCCAGGTAGTGCAGCTCACCGGGCGGGCCGCCTTCCAGTTCCCGGCCGCGGCTCGCGATCACGCGCGCGGCCGCCAGATCGCCGGCGCCCAGCGCGCGGGCCAGTTCGATGAGCGCCTGCCGGTAGGCACCGAAGCCGGCGATCATGAGGCGCGCGTCGGGAGCGCTCTCGGTGATCAGCGGCCACGCCGCGATGAGCAGGTCCACGCCCTTGGAGACGATGAGCTTCCCGACGTAGCTGACGATCCGGTCCCGGGTCGGGTCGGCCGCCCGGATCGCCTGCGCCGCGCCGGCTTCCCCGCCCCAGGCGGGCGGGTCGGCCTCCAGGCGGGCGGCCAGCTCGCGCAGCCTGCCCTTGGCCTCCCCCGCCGGGCGCGGGTGGAACCTGCCGACGTCGACCCCGGGCGGCAGCAGCCAGGTGCGGGCGGGCAGCCCGGGCATGTCCATGACCTCCCACAGGCTCTCGGCGGTATGGCGCGAGCCGACCAGGATCCCGGTGGCCCCCGCCAGGCCCTCGCGGGCGTAGCGGCCGAAGCGCTCGATGCCGGGCCTGACGGTGTACTCGAGCGCGGAGCCGTGGATCTTGACTGCGTAGGGAACGGTGCCGCCCAGCGCCCGGGCCAGGATGACCGGGCCCATCACCAGGTGGTTCGCGAGGGCTCCGTCCGGCCTGACCGCGGCGGCGACATCACGAACGGCGGTCACGTTGGCCGCGATGTAGCGCTCGATCTCGGCGTCGGTCAGCTGCGGGAACGGGCGCGCGTCGAATCCTTCGTAGCGATCGGCCACGTACAGCGGCAGCAGCCCGCCGATGTCGGGCAGGTAGGCCGTGCAGCGGACCGGCTCGCGGATGACTTCGACCTGCAGGCGGCCGTCACGCCAGCGGCCGACCGCGTCGACGAATTCGTATTCCGCCGCGCGGTGGTCCTGGCAGAGCAGATGGACCTCGTGGCCGAGCTTGACCAGCCACCGGGCCAGCTCGGTGTTGTAGATATTGCTACCGGTGCCCCGCAGCAGGTAGCCGTGGAATATCAGTATGCGCACGGCAATCACGTCCCCCGACGAATGCTCCTGGCGAGCCCCGGGCGCCAGCCAGCGCCCGGGCCGAAGTGGTCACGCCGCTACCTGCCTGACCTCGCCGAGCTCGATGAAGCACTCCTGCAGGTAGCGCACCATGGCCGTGTCGCGGAAGTCAGCGTGGCCGGGCAGCGGCCGGCCCCGGAGCGAGTCCAGGGCCATCCGGGGCATGTCGACGCCGCTGGCCACCGTCAGCGGCAGGGTTCCCGGCACCCGCGGGTTCACCTCGAGCAGCGCGGGCACCCCCGCCGCGTCCCTGCGGAACTGCACGTTGGCGATGTAGGTGAGGCCGGCAGCGGTGGCCACGGCGGCCCCGAACCGTTCCAGCTCGCGGTCGTGCAGGGTCCGGCCGGCCACGGACACTCCCGAATCGACCCGCTCGCGGACCCGCGGCACGCACGCGACCACATGGCCGGTGGCGTCGGCGAGCACGTCGACGGAGTACTCCTCGCCGGGGAGGTACTCCTGGATCAGGAAATCGGCCCCGGCGTCCAGGCGCGCGAGCGCCTCGCTGGAACCGACGACCGAGATGTCCCGCGAGCCACTGCCAGTCCTGGGCTTGACGATGACCGGGTAGGTCCAGGACTCCAGGTCCGCGGCCTGGTCGTATGGTTCGGTCCTGGGCACCGGCACCTGGCCGGTGCAGCACCGCGCGAGGGCCAGCTTGTCGAGGCAGACATCCAGCGCCCGGTCGGGCGCGAGCAGCAGCTCGACGCCGGCCCAGCTGAAGTCGGCGCGGGCCAGGCCGAGCGGGCGCAGCTCCGCATCGACCGTGGGAATGAGCACGTCGACGCTCATCGCGATGCAGCGGGCCAGCGCGGCCCCGGCGAACTGCGGGTCGTGACCGGCCGGGAGCAGCGTCCGCGCTTCCGGCGGCACCAGGTACAGGCCGGCCGCCCAGGGGTCCATGTCAGCGGCGATGAGGTGCACCGACGGGTCGGCGCCGAGCGATTTCAGCACCGAGACAGCGGCGGGCCCGCCGGCGCCGGTGACCATGACCCGGACCGGGCGCAGCGGGATACTGGCGACATTAGAGTGTGACATTGTGCGCCTCCGGGCGATGGTTGGCTACTTCGACAGGCTCCGGCGCGCCGGCGGCCGGGCTCACCTCGTCGGCGGCCGGGCTCGCAGCGCCGACGGCCGTGCCCGCGGCGCCGCCGGGCGTCACGATGAGTTCGCGGTCCGGAATGGCGGGTGCCCGGCCGGGAGCACTGGCTGCGAGGCCGGGAGCACTGCCTCCGGGCTGGCCGGCGGCGGCGGCGTCCCGGATCACCTCGAATGCCTCGGCATAAAGCCCGTCGCCATAGCGGGACCAGTACCGGGCGGTTGACTGGATCAGGTCCGGCTTCAGGTAGGCCCGGACCTGCGCTTGTGACGCGAAGGCCTGGATGGCCATGAGCTTGCGTTCGAGCTGTTCGTCGATGGTCACGAAGCGGGTCGGCCGGAAGTCGACGGTGGCCGATGGTGACTGGAAGCAGTAGACGCGGCCGACCTCCCGGGCGGCCACCATGGCCGCCCGGTGGGTATTGCGGTGATCCTGGTGCACGTCGTGCAGCGAATGGGTGTAGATCACGGTGGGCCTGACGGTCTCGACGACGCGGCTGATCGCGCCGATCGTCGGGTCGCCTTCGCTGATCCGGGTGTCCTGGAGATCCTCGAGGAACAAGGTGGCGCCCAGGACCAGCGCTGCCATCTCTGATTCGCCCGCCCTGGTGCTCTCGGTGCCGCCGCGGGCCCCGCGGCTGAGCGTCAGGATCGAGACCTCGTGCCCCATGGCCCGGTGGGCGAGCAGCACGCCGGCCGCGCCGATCTCCACGTCGTCAGGGTGAGCGCCGATCGCGAGCACGGACTGGCGGGCGGCCAGGCGGGCCGCCCGGCCGTTGGCGACCACCGAGCTGATGGTGGCCAGGAGCTGATCAGGCGGCGCGGACTTCTGCAGGAACTCGTCGGCGTGATCGTGCAGCGCGCGCACCGCGTAGTCGAGTGACGCATGCCCGGTGAGCACGACCACGGGCAGGTCCGGCGCCACCCGCCGCAGCGCCTCCAGGAGCTCGAGGCCGGTCATGCCAGGCATCTCGACGTCGGTCAGCACCAGATCCCACGTCTCCGAGCTGGCGCGCTGCAGTGCGACGGCCGGGTCGGTCGTGTACGTGACATCGAATCCGCCCCGGTCACCGAGGAGCTCGGTCAGGAACCGGCCCACGACGAGATCATCATCGACCACCAGGATCCGTCCCGGCGTCCGGTCGTGATCGCTGCTCGTCATGGATCCGCTCCAGTTGCCCGAGTTCGTACGCGGTGACCGTTGATAACGATAAGTTACTTAAATATTACAGTACGTAATCAATCCTGGCCAGGGCGGGGTCACGGGCCGCCTCGATCAGGAATCTTCCGCGCCGCCCAGCCGCGCCCGGCACGCGGCGGCGATGTCGCCGATGTCGGTCTGCTGGAGGATCCGCTCGTACCTGCCGTCCGCCGGGTCGAGCGTGCGCAGGGTCTGCGCATAGGCGCGCCGCGCGGCCGGCCCGTCGCCGAGCGCGTCATAGGCACGGCCGAGGAAGAACGCCGCGAGCGCGAACGAGGCGTCGGCGCAGAGCGCACGGCGAAGCGCGGCCGCCGCTCGCGCCGGGCGGCCAGCTTCCAGCGTGACGAGCCCGTCGATGAAGTGGGCGTCGGCGTCGAGCGCGTTGTCGGCGAGCAGAACGGCAACGTGAGCCCGGGCGCCGTCGCGGTCACCCCGGTCCGCCGCGTCCAGCGCGGCGCTCAGCCGCCGCTCGCGCGAGATCGCCGGCTCGCGCCCGAGCGGGCGGCGCGGGCCGCGCTCCGCTGCCGGTGATCTGGCTGCGAGCGACCCGGCCCGGGCCGCGGGCCGCCCGGCGGTCCGCTGCAGGGCATCGGCTGCGCCGAGCATGAGCACGCCGTCCGGTCGCAACGACCGCTCCAGGGAGCGGATCACCTGCTCGACGACCGGCGCAGCGAAGTAAATGAGCACGTTCCTGCAGACCACCAGGTCAAAGCCGGCCTCACCGGGTGGCGGCACAACCTCGCGCGCGAGGTTGTGCCGCCGGAAGCGCACCAGGCTGCGCAGCCGCTGACCGACGAGGTAGCTGCCGTCGGCTTGCCGGTCCAGGTAGCGCAGGCGCAGGACCGGCTCCAGATCGCGGACCGCCCGCTCGCGGTACCGGCCGGCCACGGCAGCGGCAATGGCGGCACCGGAGATGTCCGTTCCCAGCACCTCGACCGGGGCCCGGACCGGGGCGAAGGCCTCGGCGGCCAGCAGCGCCAGCGTGTAGGCCTCTTCCCCGCTCGCACAGCCGGCACTCCACACGCGGATGGCCCCCGGCTCGGCCGCGCGGGCCGCCTGCAGCAGGCCGTGCCACGGGATCGCGTCGAGCTGACCGGGGTCCCTGGCGAAGGCGGTCTCCTGGACCGTCACCTGGTCGATCAGCCGGTCCAGCAGCCCGCGGCCCCCTGCTGGATCCGAGGCCGCGGCCACGAACGCCGCCGGATCCAGTCCTGGCGCAGCGCGGTCCACCGCCGCGAGGATGGCTGCTTCCCTGGTGGCCGGCAGCGCCAGTCCCGTCTCCCGGCGGAGGAGTTCCGCGATCTGGGCGACGGCGTTCATCATGGCGCCCCCGGCAGCGGCTCGTAACGCAGCTCCCGCAGGCAGTGAACGATCTCATCGGGGGACAGCCCCTGGGCCCCGAGGTCGATCGCGGCCTTGGGCATCCCGAAGACCGCTGACGACTGCTCGTCCTGCGCGATCACGAGCCCGCCGCGACGGCGCACCGCTGCCGCGCCGACGGCGCCGTCGGCGCCCATCCCGCTGAGCACGACCGCGACGCCGGCCTGCCCGGCGGCCGCGGCGATGCTGGCGAGGAGAACGTCGCCGGACGGACGGTGCGGCCCGGCCACGGTGTGCCGGTCCAGGGCCAGCAGGCCAGCAGCCCCGAGCGTGAGGTGGGCACCCTCCGGCGCGAGCCACCCACCGGGGGCCGCCAGCACCCCCGGCTCGGCGACACCCACCGGGATGTCCACGGCCTGGTCGAGCCAGCGGACCAGCCCCTCGGTGAACCCGGCGGCCATGTGCTGCACGATCAGAATCGGGATCGGGTAATCGGCCGGCAGCGCGCCGAGCAGGAGCAGCAGCATCTGGGGACCGCCGGCGGACGCGCACACGCCGATGACCGACGCGCGGCGCGCCACGCCGAGCGCGGCAGGCCGGGCGCTGAGCCTGGCCCGCGGATGCCGGATCACGTTGGCCCGGCTGAGCGCCCTGACCCGGTGCCGGAACGCGGCTCCCGCGGCGCCTGCCGGATCGCGCAGGTCGAGATCGTCCTTCGCGAGGGCGTCGATCGCTCCGGCGGCGAGCGCGGCCGCCGCCTTGTCGCTGCGCGGGCCCACGTAAGCGGACAGCACCAGGATCGGCAGCGGCCGGAAGCCCATGATCTCCCCGACGGCCGCCAGCCCGTCCATGCCGGGCAGCTCGAGGTCCATGGTCACCAGGCCAGGCTCGATACGGGGCAGTGCGGCAACGGCCTCCTCGGCGGTCGCGCAGACCGCGTCGACCGCGATGTCCCCGTCGTACTCGAGCATCCGCCGCAGTGCGGCCGCGTAGGTGCGGGAGTCCTCGCAGATCAGCACCCGCAGCGCCGTCATCCCGTCACCGGCCGACCAGCCGCTCGACGGTCGAGAGCAGGGCCTGCTGATCGAAGCTCCGCTTGGCCAGATATGCGTCCGCGCCCGCGTCGATCCCCCGGCGCCGGTCGTCGTCTGCTCCGTGGGCGGTGACGATGACGACGGGCAGGGACGAGCGCACGGTGCTGGCCCGGATCGCGCGCGTCAGCTCGATCCCGTCGAGTTCGGGCATCTCGAGGTCGGTGACCACGAGCGCGATCCCGGCGTCGCGATCGAGGGCGGCGAGCGCGTCGCGCCCGTCGCGCGCGGTCACCACCGGATAGCCAGCGGCCTCGAGGATGCTGCGCTGCAGCTCGCGGACGGTGAACGAGTCCTCGACCACGAGGACCTTGGGTGCCGCGGCCGGTCCGGCCGCCGCGGCCGGGCCGGCCGCCGTGACCGGGCCGGCGGCACCGTCCGCCCCGGCCGCCGCGGCCGGCGCCGCCGTCCCTTGAACGCGCCGGGATCCCCCGGTCAGCATCGTCGGATCGACGAGGAGCGCAATCCGGCCATCGCCGAGGATGGCCGCGCCGAGGTATCCCTCGACGCCGGCCAGCAGCGGGCCGAGTGATTTGATCACGACTTCGTCCTGTCCGAGCAGGGTGTCGCAGCTCACGATGACCCGGCGGCCGCCGACAGCAATGACGAGCGCGGGTGGCCGGTCCCCCAGCGGCGGCGCTGCGGCCCCGACGAGCGCGGCGAAGTCATACACCGGCACCGACCTGCCGCGGATCTCGAGGGCAGGCCGGCCCTGCAGCACTAGGGGCTGGGGCACGGTCACCGCCTCCTCGACCGCGGCCAGCGGTACGCCGTACACCGCCCCGCCGCGCTCGAAGAGCAGTACCTCGGCGAGGGCCAGCGCGAGCGGGAACCACAGGACAACGTCCATCCCGCGGAATGGCTCGCTGCGAACCTCGATGCTGCCCCCCAGCGAGCGCGCGTAGGTCTTGACGGCATCCAGGCCCACGCCGCGCCCGGCCAGGTCGGTCACCTCCGGCGCGGTCGAGTACCCGGCCCGGGCGAGCAGGCCGGTGAGCGATCCTTCGTGGCGCGCCTGCTCGATCACCTCCGGCGAGACGCCCCGGCCGTCGTCAGCGACCACGATCTCGACGATGCTGCCCCGCGGCACGGCGCGCAGCTCGACCCGCCCGCGCGCAGCCTTGCCCGCCCGCTGGCGCTCGGCCGGAGGCTCGATGCCGTGCACCACGGCGTTGCGCAACAGGTGCGCGAGCGGCTCGGACAGGCTCTCGACTATCACCCGGTCGAGTTCGGTGTCAGCCCCAGTGACCGCGAATTCGACGTCCTTGCCCGCGGCGCGCGCCAGATCCCGGACCGCGCGCGGCAGCGGCCCGGTGATCACCGATAGCGGCAGCGTCCGCATCCCGACGGCGGTGTCCTTGAGATCGCCGAGCATGCGGTCGCCGGCCCTGAGCAGGTCGGCCGTTTCCTCGGTCAGCCGCTCCTGCGCGCCGAGCGAGTGCACTAGCCGGCTCCGTTCCTGCACGATCTCACCAGTGACATCGAGCAGGTGGTCGATCTTCTCGGCCGGAACTCGCAGCGCGTGCTCCCGGGCGGCCGGCGCTGGGAACACCGGTCTTGGGAGCAGCCAGCCCAGGGACACCAGGCTCAGGCACACCAGGCTCGGGGACACCAGGCTCAGGGGCACCCGTCTCCAGGACATCGCTTTCCGGGCCACCTGCGCGGGTGCCAGCAGCCGCGGGTACGGCCGTAGCAGGCGAGCCCGCCGCTTCCGCCGCGCCCAGCTCGGTGCCGGTGACGCCGGGGCGGCGGGCGTGGCCGCCGGCCAGCGCCGCCGGCTCGCCGCGAGATCGCCGATGAGATCGTCAACGGGCTCCCCGGCCCCGGTCACCTGGGCGCGCAGGGCGGCGGTCGCGCGCAGCAGCAGCGCGGCGAGTCCCGGCGGGAACGCTCCCGCGTCCCGCACGCCGGCCAGGACGTCCTCCGCGGCATGGGCGACCGCGCGGATGTCGTCGAAGCCGAGCATCCCCGCCGCTCCCTTGATGGTGTGCGCATTGCGGAACAGCGAGTCGACGGCCTCAGCGCCGGCCTCCCCGGCCTCGATCGCGAGCAGCCCCGTGTCCATCTGATCGAGCCGGTGCGTCGCCTCGTCACGGAACAGCTCGATGAGGCCAGCATCTGACTCGCTCACCGCGGCGCCTGCTCCAGCGCATCGAGCACCCGGGGCACGTCGATCACGCCGATGAGGTCGCCCTCGCCGATGACGGCGCCGGCCAGCAGGCCGGACTCGGTCTCCTCGGCCGGGTCCGCCAGCTCGCCGACCCCGCTCACCTCGTCGATCGCAAAGCCGGCCCGCCGGCCCCGGCCTCCGCGACCAGCAGGCGGCCCGGCGGCGCCGTCCGCGGGATCCCCAGCAGCAGCGCGAGGTCGACCACCGGCAAGATCCGGCCGCGCAGGTTCCTGACCCCGAGCAGTTCCGGCCGCGCTCCGGGAACGGGCCGCACCTGGCCGAGCTCGGCGACCTCCAGGACGTACTCGACGGGCATCGCGTAAGCTTCCGAAGCCACCCGCAGCCGGACCTGAACGCTCACTGCTGGCTGTCCCCGCCGCCCTCGCGGAGCGCGCCCTCAAGATCGTCCACCAGGGTCTCGAGCCGCCCGGCGGTGGCGGACCACTGCTCCTGCTCGGTCGCGAGCTGGTCGGCCGCCTCGCGGATCTGCTGGATCGCACTGTCCACCTGGTCAGCAGCGGACTTCTGCTGCTGGGTGGCGAGGATCGACTGCTCGAGCATGGTGCCCGTCGACGTCATCAGGTCGCGCACCTCGCGGGCCTGGCGCGTTCCCTCCTCGGTCGCCATGATCGTCGCGTTCGTCCCGTCCCGCACCCCGGTGATGATCACGCTGATCGAGTCGGTGGAGTGCACCGACCGCTCCGCGAGCTTGCGCACCTCGGCCGCGACCACAGCGAAGCCCTTGCCGGCCTCGCCGGCCCGGGCCGCCTCGATAGCGGCGTTCAGTGCGAGCAGGTTCGTCTGTCCCGCGATGTCATTGATCAGCTCGAGGATCTCACCGATCTGCTGCGCATGCTTGCCAAGCGACAGCGCCCGCGCGGTGATGGCCTCGATCTTCGCCTGAAGGTCACGCATCGTATCGCCGGTCTGCTCGGCCGCTGTCCCGATCGCGTGCGCGTTCTCCGCGATCGAGCCGGCCGTCGTCGCCAGTTCCTGGATCGTGGCGGACGTCTCCGCGACCGCAGATGACTGCTCGCTGGTGACCGCGACCGCGTTCTTCGCGGCCCGCCGCAGCTCGCCCGTCACCTCGCCGAGGACGACCGAGGTGGAGCGCAGGCGGCTGACGAGCTCATTCAGCCGCCCGAGCGTCGCCGTCAGCTTCTCCTCCCGCTCGGAGGCACGACGCAGCAGCCGGATGACGAAGAGCGAGAAGGCAATGAGACACAGGACCGCCAGGCTGGCCGCTGTCACCCCGATCACGAGCGCCTGGCTCCCCGCCGAGGCGGAGGCCGCCTGCGCCGAGTCCGCGCGCTGCGCCTGGGCGCGGTAGAGCTGGGCCAGGGGCCCCAGGACACTGCCGTCGGTAGCACTCAGCCGGGCCGCTGCCCCGACCTCACGGGACGCAGTCGTTCCGGCGGCTGCTCGTTCCCGCAAGAACAGCGCATTAGACCCGTTGTCCGCCGCCGTGGCCTGCAATCGGAATCGCGTCTCGATGGGCGTCTGCGTCGCGCCCAGCGTGGCCGACGTGGCCGCGAACTGGTTCCGCTGTGCGCTGACCTCGCTCAAGACCGCCGGGGACGGAGCGAAGAGATACTCGTCCATGGCCTGGCGCTCATGCCAGAAGGTGGCCACGAGCAGTCCGGTGAGCCGCGCGTCGCTGCGCGCGTCAAGCGTCACCGCCGACCGGGACAGCGCCTGCTCGTAACGCCAGATGGCCACGCCGATCAGAGCCGCGATCACGACGATGACCGCCACGCTCACGGCGGCGACGCGCCGCGCCGACTCTCTCAGCAGCTCTTTCGGCATTCGCTTGCGCGCTTCCTGCCCCGTTGCGCCTGGCCGCCCTGGTGGTCCGGCCCTCGGTCAAGATCTACCCATCAGTAGCGCAAACGTACCGTTCAACTACGCTCCGTAGCAGAACTTCTCCCGGCGCTGGCCGGTATCGGGCCCGGCTACTTCGGGCCGGCTGGATCCCGGCTGAGGCTGGCTTCGGCCTCCAGGCCCGTGTTCCTGCGCAGGGTCAGGGCAGTTTCCACTGCTGGTTGCGGCCGCCGTCGCAGGTGTAGATCTCCAGCGGGGTGCCGTTAGTGGTGCTGAACCTGGGGTCGTCGAGGCATTTGCCCGACGCCGGGTTGACCAGGGTTCCGCGGACGGGCTTCCACAGCTGGCTGGCACCGCCGGTGCAGGTAGACAATTCAACCGGCGTCTTGTTCTTCTTCTGGTCAGAGTAGATATTCATGCATTTGCCGTTGATGTGGATCGTCCCGTCCGGCTCGATGACCCAGTTCTGCTGGGCGGCGCCGTCGCAATCCCATATCACTATTTTCGCGCCATTCGCTCTCGACCCGCCCTGGTCGTCAACGCACTTGGTCGTGCGGTAACCGGAGATGATCGGCCCGGAGCCCGGGGTGACGGTAGCCGGGGCGCTGGCCGCCGAGTCGCCGGCGGCAGTGTGGGTGACGACCCTGATGCGGTAGGTAGTGCCGTTGGTAAGACCGGTGATGGTGCAGGTGGTGGCGCCGCTGGTGGTGCAGGCCGCGCCGCCGGGTGCGGCGGTGGCGGTGTAGCCGGTGATGGTGCCGCTGCCCGGGCTGGCCGGCGTCCAGGACACCGTCGCGGTGGCGTAGCCGGGAACGGCGGTGACGCCGGACGGCGGCTGCGGCCCGGGGGTGATCGCGATGCCGTCGGGTGACAAGCCGACCGGGATCGTGCGGGATACGGTGTTGGTGGCGGTCGAGATCGCGAAGACTGTGCCGGTCTCCGCGATGGTGGTGCTGACCAGGTAGACGGTCTTGCTGTCGGGCGTGATCGCCAGGGCGGTAGGAAAGCTCCCGGCCGTGATCGGCGGGCCGGCCGTGTTAGTGGCGGTCTGGATCGGCGTCACCGCTGTCGTTCCGTGGCTGGGTTCATCGCCAGTGACGTAGGCGGTCTTGCCGTCCGGGGTGATCGCGATCAAAACGGGGGGGTCACTGACCGGGATGGGCCGGCCGGCGGTGTTGGTGGCGGTCGTGATCGGGGTCACCGTCCCGGAGCCGTCGTTGGTGACGTAGGCGGTCTTGCCGTCCGGGGTGATCGCTATGCCGACGGGAGCATCACCGACCGTGACCGGAGCGCGCGGGGTGTTGGTGGCGGTCGTGATCGGGGTCACCGTCCCGGAGACGTCGTTGACCACGTAGGCGGTCTTGCCGTCGGGGGTGATCGCTATGCCGGTGGGCCAGGAACCCACCCGGATGGCTGGGCCCGCTACGTTGGTGGCGGTCGTGATCGGGGTCACCGTGTCGTCGCTGTTGACCACGTAGGCGGTCTTGCCGTCCGGGGTGATCGCGATCGCAATCGGATTGCCTCCGAGGTAGATGGGGGCCAGGGCGGTATTGGTCGCCGTGCTGATCGGGGTCACCGTGTCGTCGCTGTTGGCCACGTAGACGGTCTTGCCGTCCGGGGTGATCGCGATCGCGTCGGGCGCTCCTGCGACGGTGATGGCCGGACCGGCGGTCCTGGTGGCAGTCGTGATCGGGACCACTGCCCCCCCGGGGGGCATTCCGTTATTGCCGGTGGTCACGTAGGCGGTCTTGCCGTCCGGGGTGATCGCGATCGGGCCGGGAAAGCCGTCGACCGCGATCGGAGTTCCGGCGGTGCTGGCGGCGGTCGTGATCGGGGTGACCGTTTCGGCGAGGCCGTTGGCGACGTAGGCGGTAACCGGCCGTGCGGGCCCTGGCCCGGAAGGGGCCGACGGTGCCGCGAGTGCCGCCTGCGACGCGGGCACCAGGGAGCCCGGTCCGGCTGTCAGTAAGATCAGCACCGCCAGCGAGATCAGCACCGCGGCGGCCCGCCGCCGGGCCGCCGGCACGCCCGGCGCGCCCGCATTATCGCGGCTGACATGGTGACTTCCTCTCGTCGCGGCCCAGCCTCTCGCGCGACACGATACGACGCTCAGTGAGGTTGCGACCACAAGAAGTGAAAGGTGGGCCGCCAGGCAGCTGCGAGCACCGGGGACCTCGCCGATCGGCGTTTAGGCGCCGGCTGCCGATCCCGCCGATGCTACGATCTGCCTCTGCTTGATTACTTTCCGCTTCAGGCTCGGAGGCTGAGTGACATGGTCAACCGGCATTTAGGGAAACTGGTGCTGGCTCGTGCGGCCGCTGCCGGGCTCGCGCTGACGGTGGCGGGCACCCTCGCGCTGAGCCCCTCCGCGGCCGGCGCTGCCGTGGTCAGGCCGATGCCGCCCAGGACCATTTACGCCGTCACGTTCGCTGCCAACAGCGCGCTCTACCGGCTGAACCCGCGAACGCATGCGGTGATCCTGAAGGGCCACACCGGGGCGATGCTCACTGACATCACCTTCAGGCACCGGACCCTCTACGCGATCAGCTTCACCACCCTGTACCGGCTCAACCCCGCGAACGGCGCCCGCCACCTGGTCGGGCCGCTCGGCGTCAGCAGCGCCAACGCCCTGACCACCCAGCCAGGCACGGGGCGGCTCTACGGGGCCAGCCAGTCCGGCCAGTTCTTCCGGGTCAGCCCGCGGACCGGCCGGGCCACCGTGATCGGCAGCTTCGGCCATCTCCTCGGCTCGTCAGGTGATCTCACGTTCGCCCGCGGCCGCCTCTACGCGACCTTGTCCGAGCCTGGCTCGCAACTGTCGTTCCTGGCCAGGGTCAACCTGCGGACCGGCGCTGCCACGATCATCGGGACGACCCGGCGCAACCGGGTGTGGGGCCTGGTCACCGGGACGCACAGCCTGTACGGGGCGACCTTCGGCGGCAGCTTCCTGGCCATCTCCGCGGCCACCGGGCGGACCCGGCTGATCTGGCGGGATGGCCTGGCCGTCGGCGGCCTGGCGGTGCCCTAACGGCGCTGGCGATCGCGGACCGGCGGGCGGGCCCGCCTCCGTGGTGCTGTCGAGGCGGGCGCGGCCAGCTGAATCTGCGCGCTAACCCGGGCCCGTAGGCTGGCGCGGTGACCTACGTGCCGCCGGTCGTCCGTCATCTTGCCGATCGTCTGGACGGCCTTGGCTGGGTGACCGATCTGCTGGTGGCCGGTTCCCTGGCTACCGGGGATTACGTCCCTGGGGTCAGTGATCTCGACCTGGTTGCCCTGACGGGGGGCCCGGTCGGCCCGGCCGGGCAGGAGATCCTGGCCAGCCTGCATGGCGAGCTGGACCAGGGGGCCGCTCAGGGACTGGACCTGGGCTGCGTGTACGTGGATGCGGGCAGGCTGGCGGATCTCAGGGCGCTGCACCCGACGTGGACCCACGGCTCGCTTGTCCAGCGCAGCCTGTCGGGGGTGATGCGGGCCGAGCTCGTCCGGCACGGCTTCGCCGTCCTGGGCCGCCCGCCAGCCGCTGTGCTGCCGCAGATGACCGACGATGACGTCCGCCGCGCCGCGCGCGCGGAGTTGTGCGGGTACTGGGCGCACGCCGCGCGCCGACCGCTGTGGTGGCTGAACCCGGTGATCGCGGACCTGGGGCTGACGTCGATGGCACGCGGCCGCCACGCCCTGCAGACGGGAAAGCTGCTGACCAAGACACAGGCGATAGAGCAGGCAGATGCGCCGGCCTGGCTCAAAGACCAGCTCCGCGCCCGGCGGCAGGGCCAGCGGGTGGCCTCGCCGCGGGCCCGGACAGCGCTGATCGCGTGGCGGGATGCACGACGCACCGTGGCCGGCGCAAGCCGCAGGGCGGCAGCCTGAACTCACGCGTCCGGTCAGCGCGGCTATCCAGCATATTGAGAATCGCCGCGAACAGGGCAGCGCCAAGCGCCGCTATCCGGCCCTGGAACGAAGCAGCGCCGGGCCTGGTTAACAGGAACGTGAGCAGCCGCTACGCGAAGATGGGATTGTTGCCGGGGATGAGCTGCTTGTAGGCGACCCGCATGCCCCGGAAGCCAGCGTTGAGCGCGCTAATGCTCATCTGCGTCGGCCCGTTACTGTCGCCATGGGAAACCACCTGCGGGTCGGTGAATTTGGTGCCGCCCTGGAGCAGCATCGCGACATGCTGGGTCGCGCCCTCGGTGCCGTAGACGACCAGGTCGCCGCGCCAGGTCTGGTTGAGCGCGATCGTGTTGAGCTGGACGTCGATCGAGTCGCTGTTGCCGTAGTCGTTGAAGCCGTAGCCGTTCGGGTCGGGCGCCTGTGACCACTGGCACATCAGCGTGACGAACGTCGAGCAGTCGCACTGGAAGCCGGCCGGGATCGCCCGGTAGGGCGGCATGACCATGGGGCGCTTTTCAATGTAGCCAAATTTGCTCTTGTTCTTGACCGCCCATTTCAGGTTGGACACAAGCGCGGCCCTGGTGTCGTTGATAATGTTCGGGTCTGGGGGTGTCGAAATTACCGTTCCGACCGCCATTACAATTCACCCTTTTCCGATTCGCGAGCACTCGCCCTGCTACGATGATAGCGCTTTTTCACGGCATGGTGCTGCCGTGTACGTCGCGAGTTAAGCGAGCATTACGCAAAGCCAGCCACAATATCGGGAATAGCTTTTATTGCGCCGATCTCCTACCCAGCCGCGGTTTCCGCCACAGCCGAGGCTCACCCGGCGGCGCAGCAGTGGTCAGCGCATATTTCGCTGAAACCCGTCCGCTCGTGCCGCTTCAGGTCACCGGGAGCGTGCCCGGGTCGAAATCGTAGAGCCAGCCGGTCGCGTGCTCGTAAAAGCGGTTGAAGACGTGCGGCATGATCATTTCCCGCATCCGGGTTGCTACCGGGCCCGCGGTCTTGGCGTCCCGGTTGCCGGCCGCCATCTTGGCCAGCTGGCCGGCCCGCGGCTGCCGTTCGCGGTCGAAGACGGTCAGTGCCTGGGCGATCGCGCCCGCCCCGGAGCCTGCCCCGGCGCCTGCCCCGGCGCCTGCGAGGTGCCTGCCGAGGATGACCGCGTCCTCCATCGCGGCGGACGCGCCCTGCCCGGCGCCGACCGGGTGCGCGGCGTCGCCGATCAGCACGATCCGGCCGCCGTGCCGGCGGATGACCGGCTTCAGCAGATGTCCCAGGTTCGCGGCGTGCACGGTGCTGGCGGCCCGCAGCACGGCCGTGGCCTGTGCCTCAGTGCCGAACAGCCTGGTGAGCTCGGCCACGCCGATGGCGGCCGGGTCGGGCGGCGGCTCGGACGCGGAGACCTGGGCGGTCCACCACACGGTCCCGTCCGGTACGGGCAGAAAGATGAACACCCCGTGCCTGGCGAAGATCCAGTTGAAGCCATCCCGGGGCAGTCCGGCCGGCACGCTGCCCGAAGTGCCGGACACCGAGTAGAGCCCGGCGTAGGCCGGCTGGGTGCCGCCGGGTCCAGGGCGCGCCTGGTCGCGGACCAGATGCCGTCGGCCCCGACGATCAGGTCAGCATCCGCGGTCCGCTGGTCGGCTTCGCTGTCGAGCCGCTGCCCGGTGACGATCTGCGCGCCTGCGGCCAGCGCCGCGGTGCGCAGCGCGGTGACCAGGTCGGCGCGCATCAGCGCGACGCTGCGCAGCGAATCCTCGGGGCGGCGGCCGCGTGCGACGTCGCCGAGCAGCTTGCCGCGGCCGGACCACATGCGCTGGCGGGCGACCGGAAACCCGGCCGACTGCACCTGCGCCAGGCAGCCCAGGGCCTCCAGCGCGCGCAGCCCGTTGACGGCCAGGCTGACGTACGACCCGACCGGTCCGGCAGGATCCTCATATGCCTCGTACACCGTCACGTCGGCACCGATCCGCGCCAGCGCGATCGCGCTCGCCGATCCGGCCACCCCGCCGCCGATCACCACTGCTCGCATGCCGACCTCCGTGGGTAGTATTGTTGAATTTAAATTCAGTGAATCAAGATTCAGTATCATGACGATGCGGGCATGATGTCAAGGCGATTACCGTCGCGGGCGGCTGCGGACAGCGCCTGGCGACGACAGCAGGCGGCGATCCGGATAGCGGGAGGACGCCATGGGAGTGCGGAAGGCCAGAGCGGCGCAGACCGAGGCGGCGCTGAAGGCCGCGGCGCGGCGCGAGTTCGCCAAGCGCGGTTACCTGAACACCAAGATCACCGACATCACGGCCGCGGCGGACCGCGCTACGGGGTCGTTCTACCAGCACTTCGCCAGCAAGGAAGACTTGCTACAAGCACTGCTCGCCGACATGCACGGGCAGGCGGGCCAGGCGTTCGACGACGGTGACCAGCCGCCCCACGACCTCACCGACCCTGCTCAGCTCCGCGAGCACCTGGCGGTGGCGTGGGGCGTGATGCGCGACAACCGACCGGTGATGACCGCTCTGTTCGAGTCGGCCATGGCGGCCGGGCCGGCCTCCGGTGCGCTCTGGGAGCGGCTCGCGGCGGACACCACCATGCTTCGCGAGCACTTGGAGTACGTCCGGGATCAGGGGCATGCCCTGCCGGGTGACCCCGCCCTGATCGCCGCGGCCATCGGCGGAATGCTGTCGATGCTCGCCTACGCCTTGCTCCCCGCGGCCCCCGATGGGGCAGGGCCCGGCGGACCTGGTTACTCGGACACGCAGATCCTGGACACCCTGGCCAGCCTGTTGCTGCATGGCCTGGCCGGCACCGCTGCCCGCCCGCCTTCGCGGGGAGGATTAGGGTAGGATTTCGGTATGACTCGTGAGTCTAAGCGGAAGATCTCCGTAACGCTCGACGCAGACCTGGTCGCCGCAATCGAGGCCGAAGCTGGGCAGAATCTGTCCGCCAGGGTCAATGCCGCATTGCGCGCTGACCTGGAGGACCGTAACCGTCAGCGAGCACTAGCAGGGCTGCTGGACAGGCTGGCTGCTGAGCGCGGGCCGCTCGACACCGCCGAGGACGAAGCAGAAATAGCCCGGTTCATGCATCTGCTAGGCGGTGCTGACGAGGAGCCGTCGAAGCGACTTAAGGCCGGCTGAGTGCGCCTCGTACTCGATGCGGAGGCGGTCAGCGCATTGATCAGTCCTCGCCACCCAGACGAGCGACGGGTGCGGCGGGCGCTGGAGGCAGCGCGCCGCCTTCGTCGCGAGGTCGTCATCGCGACCGTGACGCTCGCCGAGCTATACCGCGGAGCCGGTCGCAGTCACGCGCTCGATGCTTTGCTAGCCAGGGAGTCCGCCGAGGGCATCCTGCTGCGAGACACAGATCGTCAGCTAGCCCGCCTCGTCGGTGCCCTGCTCGCCGAGGCACGCGCCGATTCAGCGCTCCTGGCCGACGCCCATCCCGTTGCCGTTGCGATCGAAGCTGGCGGCGGCATGGTCCTCACCGCGGATCCGGAAGATCTGGGTCGGCTTGCTAGTCCGTACCGCACGGTAGCCATCGAGCCGCTCGGCGCAGGCACACGGCGACGCAGCGGACGGACACCCCCAGGCTGATCAGGCCAAGCGCGCCTTGAACTCTACTGATCCGAGAGCATGGCCTGGCGTGAGGCGTACGTCAGCTTCCAGGGCCGCGGCGAGGCGGCGCAGCAAGGCGACCGTGGGCTCGGTCCCGCCCTCTTCAAGGCACTCAACCTCATCCCCGGTCAGGCCAGCCCGCCCGGCGAGATCCGTGATGCTCAAGCCCAGGGCGGCACGCCCGTCGTACAAGGCCTTGCCAAGTGCGAGAGCCTCGCGGATCGCGATCCGCTCAGGGTCGTCGGGTTGAATCTCCGGACGCGCCCAGCGGGTGTGGTAGCCAGCCATCACACCTGCCTTTCGTAGGTCCCGGCCGTCAGACCGTCGTGGTCGTGTTCGCAGATCCTCTCGAGGCGATCTGACCAGGGTCCTCCGAGTTTGGTACCTTTCTAGGCGAGCAACCCGCACACCTCGTCGTGCTGGTCCTGGTCGCCGGTATGGCGGGCGGGATCGGGCTCATCGGCGTGTTCTTCATCCCTGCTGCGGTGGTGCTCGCCGTGGCTGCGGTCAAGCTGCGGCGCGAGCGGTCCTGAATCCTGGCGGGCGACGCCGCCCACGGTGTCCCGCCACCTGACCAGGGACCACATCGCGATCCTGACCGCGCCTCCCGCGGCCCGCGGCGGATGGCGGACCTGGCCGCGGCGCTGGCCGTCACGCCCTCGACGGCCGGGCGGATGTGCGACATTCTGGTACGCAAGGGGCTGATGCGCCTACAGCAGGCCGGGCGGGCCGCCGGGCCACGCAGGTTTCGATCACGGCGATCGGCCTGCAGGTCGCCATCGAGGCGACTGCGCGGCGCCGGAAGCTCATCGCCGGCATCTTGGGCAAGCTCCGCCCGACAGCGGCCAGCGATCGCCGATGCGGTGCAGGCATTCCCCCGGGCCGCCGGGCAGGTGCCCGGCAGCCGGTGGCCCGCCGGTCCCGCCGGCCCCCGGCCGGCGGGGCCCGCTGATGTGAAGGGACGGTCATGACCGGCAGCATCCGGGCGCCCGCGCCACGCCCTCTTCGGTGGACCGCGCGGGCAGGCGGCTGGCTGCGCGGCTCGCGTGGCGGGCTGCTGGCAGTGGCCGTGGTGGTCGGTGCCGGGTCCGGGCTGGGCGCGGTGGCGTTCCGGTACCTGATCTATTTCTTCACCTGGCTGGCGACCGGGCGTGTCCTGTTCGGCCAGCAGGGCCGCGTCCCCAGCACGCACCTGCCGTGGCTCGGGCTGGGGTTCTTCGTGGTGATCCCGGTGCTCGGCGGGCTGATCTACGGGCCGCTGATCTACCGGTTCGCCCGTGAGGCCCGCGGCCACGGCGTGCCCGAGGTCATGATCGCCGTCGCCAGTGAAGGCGGCCGGATCCGGCCCCAGGTCGCCGCCGTGAAGTCGGTCGCCTCCGCGATCTGCATCGGGGTGGGCGGGTCAGTCGGCCGGGAGGGCCCGATCGTGCAGATCGGCTCCGCGCTGGCCTCCAGTCTCGGCCAGTGGGTGCGGATGCCGGAGAACCGGCTGCGGATCCTGGTCGCCTGCGGCGCCGCCGGCGGGATCGCGGCGACGTTCAACGCGCCGATCACCGGAGTGTTCTTCGGCGTGGAGATCATCTTGCGGGAGCTGTCGGTCGAGGCGGTCTTCACCGTGATGCTGTCGGCGATGGTCGCCGACCTGCTCAGCCGCCAGTTCCTCGGCGATGCGCCGTTCCTGTCCGGGCTGCCGTCCGGGATCGCGCTGCATCGCCTGAGCAGCTACCTGCTGATCGCTGGCCTCGCGGTCGTCGCGGCGCTGATCGGGCTGGCGTTCGCGAAGATCCTCTACGCGACCGAGGACCTGTGCGACCGGATCTGGCGCAACCGGCCGGAGTGGGCGCGGCCCGCAGCGGGCGGCATCTTGCTCGGGCTGCTGCTGCTCGCGCTCCCGCAGATGTACGGGGTCGGCTACCCGGTCCTGTACAAAGCCGTCGGCGGCAGCTACGCGCTGTGGTTCCTGATCATCCTGGCCGCCGGGAAGATCATCGCCTGCAGCCTGACCATCGGCATCGGCGGATCGGGCGGGGTGTTCGCCCCATCGCTGTTCATCGGCGCCACCTCCGGCATGGCCTTCGGCGAGATCGCCCGCCACCTGATCGGCCCGGCGGCCGGGCAGCCCGCCCTGTACGCGGTCGTCGCGATGGGCGCCGTGTTCGCCTCCGCCGCCCGGGCGCCGCTGACGTCGGTGGCCAGCGTGGTGGAGATGACCGGCGACTTCACCCTCACCCTGCCGGTGATGCTCGCCGTCGCCATCGCCACCGCCACCTCCCGCGGACTGAGCTACGGCACCATCTACACCACCAAGCTGCTGCGCCGCGGCACCGACATCGACCGCGTGCCGTCCGCTGACCCGTTCGAGGACTTCACCGCCGCCGATGCGATGCGCCGCTTCCCCGCGCCGCTCGCCGCGGCGAACGGGCCGTCCGGCCTGCCCGGAGTGCCAGCCGCCGGCCATCCGGCCCTGCCGGGACCGGTCACCCGCCAGCGCTCCCCGCAGCTGCTGTTCGCCAGTGAATCCCTCACCCAGGCCGTGCGCCAGCTGGAACTCTACGGCCGCGACGGCCTGCCGGTCGTCTCCGACGACGGCCAGCACCTGCAGGGCTGGCTCACCAGCCAGAACGTGCTGCAGGCCGTCGCCCGCCAGATCAGCGCCGCCCAGGCTGGCGCCGCCCAGACCGGCGCCGCCCAGACCGGCGCCGCCCAGACCGGCACCGCGCAGCCACAGCCCGCCGCCGGACCCACCGCGCCCGGCCAGCAGGATGATCTCCGCCGGGCGCCTACTCCGCTGGCCGGCTTCACGGTCCTGGAGATCGCCATCCCGGCCGGCTCGCCTGCCGCCGGCCGCAAACTCGGCGACATCACCTGGCCGCCGGGCTGCGTCCCGGTCTCGGTGCAGGACGCCCGGACCCTGCGCGACGCCGACCCCGGCATCACCCTGGCCCCCGGCGACCACGTCAGCCTGCTCGCCCGCATCCAGCAGAGCACGCAGCCATCACCACACCGCGGCGAGCCGGGCAGCCGGCCAGCCGACCAGCCCAGCGGTGCCCGGCCGGCCCCACCGGCACCGGGACCCGAGGACAACGACCAGTGAGCACCGCCGATCCGAAGTGCCGGGCACGGAGGCGCCCGCCGCGCTGCCCGCATGTGCCAGCTCGCCGTCGCCCCGGCTAGTGACCGGGACAGCCCTGGCTGCGCTGATAGTAAGACTGCCCTCGGCGGTGGCGATGGTGAGCCGGAACGTGGATTGCGGCCACGCCGTGCGGATGCCGCTGCTGTAAGCGTCCCGCCAGTGCTGCATGGCTTCTGTTAGGCCCCGCAGCGGCGGCGCATGGGTTCCGCTTGGGCGCGGTCTTTTGCCTGGTCAGCGAGGTTCACTGAGTCCCGTATGTACTAACGCATCTAGGAGGGCTCCCGTGTCTGACCTGCTGTACGTCGGGCTGACGATCGTCGTCTTCGCCGTGCTCTTCCTCATCCTGAAGGGGGTTGAGCGCTTTGAGCGCTGAGAACCTGATCGGCCTGATCGTCGGCTTCCTGCTCGTTGTCTACCTGTTCCTGGCACTCGTCCTGCCTGAGAGGTTCTGATGAATGGCGCCCTTGCGGGCTGGCTGCAGTTTGCCCTGCTCGTGGCCGCGCTGGCGGCGTGCTACGTGCCGATCGGCAACTACATGGCCCATATCTTCACCACCGACAAGGACTGGAAGGTCGAGCGCGGCATTTACAAGCTGATCGGCGTTGACCACAAAGCCGACCAGCGGTGGGCCTCGTACCTGCGCAGCATGCTGGCGTTCTCGTTTATCAGCGTGCTGTTCCTGTACGGGCTCGAGCGGCTGCAGCATTACCTGCTGCTGTCTGAGGGCATGTCCAACGTGCCGCCGGCCCTGGCCTGGAACACCGCCGCGTCGTTCGTGACCAACACCAACTGGCAGAACTACTCCGGCGAGTCCACCATGGGCTACCTGACCCAGATGGGCGGCCTGGCGGTGCAGAACTTCCTGTCCGCCGCAGTCGGCATCGTGGTGGCGATCGCGTTGGTCCGCGGGTTCATCCGGTCCAGGACCGACAAACTCGGCAACTTCTGGGTCGACCTGACCCGGATCACGGTCCGGTACCTGATCCCGTTGTCGGTCATCGGCGCGATCATCCTGATGGCCGCCGGCGCCATCGACAACTTCAGCTCCTACCACACGGTGACGACGCTGTCCGGTGCGCACCAGACAATTGTCGGCGGGCCCGTGGCCTCGCAAGAGGTCATCAAGGACGCCGGGAACAACGGCGGCGGCTTCTTCAATGCCAACTCCGCGCACCCGTTCGAGAACCCGAACCCGTTCACGAACTGGTTCGAGATCTTCCTCCTGCTACTGACCGCGTTCTGCCTGCCGCGGACGTTCGGCAAGATGGTCAAGGACAACCGGCAGGGCTACGCGCTGCTCGCGGTCATGACGACCATCTGGGCCGCGGCGGTCGGCGGGATCAGCTTCTTCGAGAACCAGCACGCCGGCGTGGGCCCGATGCTGGCGCGCGGGGCGATGGAAGGCAAGAACGTCGCCTTCGGCATTCCCGGCTCGACGCTCTTCGCGGCCTCGACGACGGTGACGTCGACCGGGTCGGTGAACTCGTTCCACGACTCGTTCACCGCGTTCGGCGGCGGCATCACGCTGTTCGACATCGCGCTGGGCGAGATCGCGCCCGGCGGCGTCGGGGCCGGGCTGTACGGCATCCTCGTCCTCGCCATCGTGACGGTATTCGTCGGCGGGCTGATGGTCGGCCGGACGCCGGAGTACATCGGCAAGAAGATCCGGCCCACCGAGATGAAGTACGCGGCGCTGTACTTCCTCACGCTGCCGACGCTCATCCTGACCGCCGCCGGACTGTCGCTGGGCCTGAAGGTCGGTACGTCAGCCCTGACCACCAACCTGCCGCCCAGCCCGCACGGCCTGACCGAGATCATGTACGCGTTCACCTCGATGGCCAACAACAACGGCTCCGCGTTCGCCGGGCTGGGGTCGAATACGACCTGGTACAACACGGCTGGCGGCATCGTGATGCTGCTCGGCAGGTTCGCGCCGGAGATCTTCGCCCTCGGCCTGGCCGGATCCCTGGCTAGACAGACACCCACGCCGGCCAGCGCCGGCACCATGGAGACGCACAAGCCGCTGTTCGTGGGGATGCTCATCGGCGTCATCTTGATCCTGGTCGGCCTGACTTACTTCCCGGCCCTCGCGCTGGGCCCATTCGCAGAAGGACTGCACTGATGTCTGTGACAACCACGCCCGGGACCCCGTCGAGGGCGGGCAACAAGGCGGCCGGCACCGAGCCACGCAAGATCGGCGGCGGGCTGCTCGACCCCAAGATGCTCTGGAAGTCGACCCCGGACGCGTTCAAGAAGCTGGACCCTCGGGTGCAGATGAAGAACCCGGTCATGTTCGTCGTCGAGGTCGGCGCGGTCCTGACTACTGGCACCGCGATCGCCAGCCCGTCGGTCTTCAACTGGACGATCGTGGCCTGGCTGTGGCTGACCGTGGTGTTCGCCAACCTCGCGGAGGCCGTGGCCGAGGGCCGCGGCAAGGCGCAGGCCGAGACGCTGCGCCGGACCAAGCAGGAGACCGTGGCCCGGCGGCTGGTCGGCTGGCAGGCCGGGCAGAAGGAGACCCGCGAGGAGCAGGTGCCCGGCACCAGGCTCACCCTGGGCGACTTTGTGGTCGTCGAAGCGGGCGAGATCATCCCCGGTGACGGCGACGTCGTCGAGGGTGTCGCCTCAGTGGACGAGTCGGCCATCACCGGGGAGTCCGCCCCGGTGATCCGGGAGTCCGGCGGCGACCGGTCCGCGGTCACCGGCGGCACCCGGGTGCTGTCCGACCGGATCGTCGTGAAGATCACGTCCAAGCCGGGCGAGACCTTCATCGACCGGATGATCGCGCTGGTCGAGGGGGCCAAGCGGCAGAAGACGCCCAACGAGATCGCGCTGAACATCCTGCTGGCGGCGCTGACGATCATCTTCATGCTGGCCGTGATCGCCCTGCAGCCGATGGCGTTCTACTCCCAGGACGGGCAGTCGCTGGTGATCCTGGTCGCGCTGCTGGTAGCGCTGATCCCGACCACGATCGGCGCGCTGCTGTCGGCGATCGGCATCGCGGGGATGGACCGGCTGGTGCAGCGTAACGTGCTGGCCATGTCCGGCCGGGCGGTCGAGGCCGCCGGCGACGTGAACACGCTGCTGCTGGACAAGACCGGCACGATCACCATCGGAAACCGCCAGGCGACCGAGTTCCTGCCGGTGCCCGGCGTCACCGCGGCCGAGCTGGCGGACGCCGCCCAGCTGTCCAGCCTGGCCGACTACACCCCGGAAGGCCGTTCGATCGTGGTGCTCGCCAAGGGCGAGTACGGCCTGCGCGAGCGCAAGGAGGGCGAACTGCCCGGCGCGGAGTTCGTGGAGTTCACCGCGCAGACCCGGATGAGCGGCGTCGACCTGGCCGACGGCCGGCAGGTCCGCAAGGGCGCGGCCAGCGCGGTCCGCGAGTGGATCCGGGAGTCCGGCGGCGTCCCCGCCGGCGAGCTCGGCCCGCTGGTGGACGGCATCTCCTCGGCCGGCGGCACGCCGCTGGTCGTCGCGGAACGGGCCAACGGCACCGCTCGCGCCCTCGGCGTGATCCTGCTCAAGGACATCGTCAAGGAGGGGATCTCCGAGCGGTTCGCCGAGATGCGCAAGATGGGCATCAAGACCGTCATGATCACCGGTGACAACCCGCTGACCGCCAAGGCGATCGCGGACGAGTCCGGCGTGGACGACTTCCTCGCCGAGGCGACGCCGGAAGACAAGATGGCGCTGATCAAGAAGGAGCAGGAAGGCGGCAAGCTGGTCGCGATGACCGGGGACGGCACCAACGACGCCCCCGCGCTCGCCCAGGCCGACGTCGGCGTGGCCATGAACACCGGGACCTCGGCCGCCAAGGAGGCCGGGAACATGGTGGACCTGGACTCCAACCCGACCAAGCTCATCGAGATCGTGGAGATCGGCAAGCAGCTGCTCATCACCCGCGGCGCGCTGACCACCTTCTCGATCACCAACGACGTGGCCAAGTACTTCGCCATCATCCCGGCCATGTTCGCGAGCGTGATCCCGAGCCTGTCCAAGCTCAACATCCTGCACCTGAGCAGCCCGAAGTCGGCGATCACCTCGGCGATCATCTTCAACGCGCTGATCATCGTCGCGCTGATCCCGCTGGCGCTGCGCGGTGTCAAGTACCGGCCTGCCTCGGCGGCGGCCATGCTCCGCAGGAACCTGTGGATCTATGGCGTCGGCGGGCTGATCATCCCGTTCATCGGGATCAAGGCCATCGACCTCATCATCCAGTTCATTCCAGGATTCGGTGGTTGACCACAATGAATCGTCTACCCGGCACGGTCCGGCAGCTCATCGCGGCGCTGCGCGGCCTGATTGTCTTCACCATCATCTGCGGGATCGCCTACCCGGTGATCATGTTCGGCGTCGGCCAGCTGGCCTTCCACAAGCAGGTCAACGGCTCGCTGGTCAGCTACCACGGCAAGGTGGTCGGCTCTAGCCTGCTGTGCCAGGAGTTCGTCGACAGCAAGGGCAACCCGCTGCCGCAGTACTTCCAGCCCCGGCCGTCCACCGCGGCGCTCACCACGGTCAAGGGCGACTACGGCTGCGACCCGCTCGACTCCGGCGCGTCGAACCTGGGCCCGAACAACCCGGTGCTGGTACAGGACATCAAGACGCGCCAGCAGCAGATCGCCAAGTTCGACCACGTCAAGGTGTCCCAGATCCCCCCGGACGCGGTGACCACCTCGGCGTCGGGCCTTGATCCCTACATCTCACCGCAGAACGCGGCCATCCAGGTGAACCGGGTGGCAGCGGCCAGGCACATCAGCCCGGCCCAGGTCCGGGCGCTGGTCAGCCAGAACACCCTGGGCCGCAGCCTCGGGTTCCTCGGCGAGCCGCGGGTCAACGTGCTCAACCTGAATATCGCGCTCGACACGAAGTACCCGGTCTCGGGCTGAACCAGAGACCGGCAGATGACTCAGGCGCGCGGGCGGCCGGACAGTCCGTCCGCGCGCCTGGTCACGTCCACGAGCGATGCGCCAGCCACCCCGCCCACCCCGGCTGCCGCCATCGCTCCGGCCGTTCCTGCCGCTCCTGTGACTGCGATGAGCAAGCGGATCCTGATCGTGGAAGACGAGCCCGCATTGCTGCGTGCATTGCGGATCAACCTGCGCGCCCGTGGCTACGACGTCGCGACGGCACCGACCGGCGGTGACGCCCTGGCCGAGGCGCAGCGGCGGCCGCCCGACGCGGTCCTGCTCGACCTCGGACTACCTGACCTGGACGGCACCCAGGTGATCCGGCACCTGCGCACCTGGTCAACGGCACCGGTCATCGTGCTGTCCGGCCGGGCCGGGCCGGGTGACAAGATCGGCGCACTGGACGCCGGCGCCGACGACTACGTCACCAAGCCGTTCTCGATGGAGGAATTGCTGGCCCGGCTGCGGGCCGCGCTGCGCCGCGAGGATCAGCCGGCCGACGGGGCCAGCTTCACCATCGGCCACTGCGTCGTCGACCTGAGCGCCTACCAGGTGACCAGGAACGGTGAGCCGATCCATCTGACGCCCACCGAATGGCGGCTGCTCGAGATCCTGCTGCATGCCCCGGGCCAGCTGGTGAGTTCCGACAAGCTACTGAACGCGGTATGGGGGCCAGGCTTCGAGCGCAGCACCCACTATCTCCGGTTTCATATGGCCGGGCTGCGCCGCAAGCTCGAGGATGACCCGCCGCGCCCGAAACACCTGCTGACCGAGCCCGGCATGGGCTACCGCTACCAGCCCTAACGGGACCTCGCCGGCGGGGAGACTCGTCCCGAAGACGGCAGCTCTCGGCACGGGCTACTACCCTGTCGGTGTTCCGGCGGCCTCGTCGAAGGGTCCTGGCAGTGACCGAGGTGCTGAGCCAGCGCGCGCTCAACCGGGCCACGCTGGCCCGCCAGTACCTGCTGGAACGCGCACCGGTCCGGGCGATTGACGCGATCGAGCACCTGGGCGGGATGCAGGCCCAGGCGCCGCTCGCCCCGTACGTGGGACTGTGGACCCGCCTTAAGGACTTCGCGCCGGGCGAGTTGTCGGTGCTGACCGAGGAACGTCAGGTGGTACGGCTGCATCTGATGCGCAACACCGTGCATCTGGTCAGCGCGCGAGACTGCCTGAGCTGGCGCAGGCTGTTCTACCCGCTGCACGCCGCCCAGTTCAGCGCGCACTTTCGCGCCGGAACCGAGGGAGTCGACCGGGACGCGCTGCTCAGGCAGGCGAAGCGGCTGTTGGAGGAGCGGCCGCGCACCCGCGCCGAGCTCGGCAAGCTGCTCGCCGGACGCTGGCCAGACGCTGAACCGAGCGCGCTGGCGCACGCGGCGACGCATCACATCGCGCTGTGCCAGGTGCCGCCACGGGGCATCTGGGGCAAGACCGGTCCCGCGGCATGGGCACCGGTGGAGAGCTGGCTGGGTGCGCCGCTGCGTTCGGTGCCGGTGGATGCGCTGGTACTGCGCTATCTCGGCGCGTTCGGCCCGGCACGTGTCGCAGACATCCAGTTGTGGTCCGGACTGACCCGGCTGGGCGAGGTGGTAGAGCGGCTGCCGGTGCGGACGTTCCGCGGCGCAGACGGGCGGCCGCTCTACGACCTGCCCGATGCGCCCCGGCCTGCTGAGGACACGCCCGCCCCGCCGCGGTTCCTGCCCGAATACGACAACCTGCTGCTCTCACACGCCGACCGCACCCGGGTGATCCCCGGCCAGCGCGCCGTGCCGCTCCCGCCGGGTAACGGCGCGACCACCGGCACCTTCCTGGTCGACGGCAGCTGGCAGGGCACCTGGCAGATCCGCGACCAGGCACTGCACATCCGGCCGTTCACCAAGCCGCGCCACGCGGACCGCAACGCCCTGCTGGCCGAGGCCGAGCAGTTGTGCGCCTTCGTCGCTCCGCAGGCGGAATACCGCACAGTCCTCGACGAACCGTAGCTCGCCGGGCCGGCCCGGTGCGGATAATGGCGTCATGACTGCTTCCCCGCCGCGATGCGCATTCTGCGAGCTGCCGGCGGATCATGCGCCGGCCAGCGTGACCCGGGTCCGCAGCGGTCATGGCCAGCCGGGCTGACATGGAACCGCCGTCGGAGCCTGCTGCGCCCGGGACCGGCCGGCTCGAGGCTGGCAGGTCCGGTCCGGCAGAACTCCCCAGGCTCGCGATCGGGCCGGTAGCCGGGATCGCCGTGCTGCTGGCCGCCCTGCTGATCGCCTTCTCCGACCGCTACGGATATCACCGCGACGAGCTGTACTTCATCGCCTGCGGCCAGCACCTGGCCTGGGGCTACCCGGATCAGCCGCCGTTCGTGCCGCTGGTCGCCCGGCTGATGACCGACCTGGCGCCCGGCTCGCTGGTCGTCCTCAGGCTGCCCTCGGCGCTCGCGGCCGCGGCGCTCGTCCTGCTGACCGGGCTGCTCACCCGCGAACTGGGCGGCCGCCGCGCAGCACAGGTGCTGGCCTGCGCCGCGGTGGCGCTGGCGCCGCTGGTCACCGCCGCGAGTCACCTGCTCAGCACGACCACGTTTGACCTGCCGGCCTGGGCATTGCTGGCGTGGCTGCTGATCCGCATCCTGCGCACCGGTGACCAGCGGCTCTGGCTTGCGGCCGGGCTGGCGGCAGGCGTCGGCCTGCTCGACACCGACCTGGTCGCCTTCCTCATCATCGCGGTGGTCGTGGCGCTGGTCATCGCGGGACCGCGGGCGCCGCTACGGTCGCCCTGGTTCTACGCGGGCGGCGTGATCGCGGCCGCCGCGTGGGCGCCCTACCTGGCCTGGCAGGCGAGCCACGGCTGGCCTGAGCTGAAGGTGGCCCACTCGATCGCGGCCGGCAGCTCGGGGACCTCGGCGCCCTGGTGGCTGATCGTGCCGGAGCAGTTCGTGCTCGTCGCGTGGTACTTCTCGCCCATCTGGATCGCCGGGCTGGTGCGGTTCTTCCGCGATCCGGCGCTGCGCTGGTGCCGCGCCGTCGGCGTGGTCTACCCGGTGCTGGCCGTCGCGTTCATGCTCACCGGCGGCAAGCCGTACTACCTGGCCGCGTATCTGCCGGTCCTGCTGGCCGCCGGGGCGCAGCCAGCGGTGGACTGGGCGGCGCGCGCCCCGGGCAGGAGCCGGTACCGCCTCATCGTCGCCGGGCTGGCCATCAGCGTGCTCGAGCTACCGATCACGCTGCCGGTCCTGCCGGTGGCGGTCGTGCACGATACCCCGATCGTCTCGCTGAACTACGACGCGGGCGAGACCATCGGCTGGCCTGCCTTCGTCCGGGAAATCGCCGCCGCCGGCAGGTCACTGCCGCCCGCCCAGCGCGCGGCGGCGATCGTGCTCACGAGTAACTACGGCGAGGCGGGCGCGGTTGACCACTTCGGTCCGGCGGACGGGCTGCCGGCCGCCTACAGCGGCCACAACTCGTTCTGGTACTGGGGTCCGCCGCCAGCCTCGGCCACCACTGCCATCGTCGTCGGCTACGACCGCAGCCAGCTCGGGTTCTGCGGCTCCGTCCGGCTCGGGATCTACCTGAACAACCACGTCGGCGTCAGCGACGACGAGCAGGGCGAGCCGGTCTGGATCTGCACCCGGCTGACCGCGAGCTGGCGGGCTATCTGGCCGTCGCAGCGCTACTTCGGCTGACGCCGCGCCAGCGCAGCGGGGAGCGCGCGGCCTCCCCGGGCCGGACTGAGCCCAGCCGGCTACCGGGCGCCGGCGTAGCGCGCCCACCCGCGCATCAGCTGCCGGATCGCCGGCCGGGCCTCGCGGCCGTACCAGAGCGCCGCGACCGCCGCCACGATGGCGCCGCTGAGGTAGGTGCCGGGCCCCTGGGTGATCCCGAAGCCGGTGAGCTGGGCCAGCGCCAGCACCAGGGCGCCGCCCCCGAAGACGCCCGCGGCCAGCAGCGGGAAGTCGCCGGCCAGCACCACCACCGGGCCCCGCCCGCGCCGCCGCTGCAGGTAACGGACGATGCCATAGGCCACCAGCAGAGCAGCCCCCAGCACCCCGGCCCCGGCCCGCAGGACGACCGCGTCGCTGCTGGCCTCCAGCATGTGGGCGGCGGCGCAGCTGCGTGCGCCCGGCCACAGGCTCATCCAGTAGGCGCAGTCGGCCCTCGGGAACGACACGCTGGCCGGGGCCTGGCCGGTGAACGCGCGGCCGAACGCGACGTTCATGAGCAGCACGACCAGCCCGCTGACGCCGACCGCGATCAGCCCGGTGCCCGCCAGCTTCCAGCCCGCCAGGATCAGGTCACCGAGGATGGCCGCTGGCGTCCTGCCGTTGATGAAGCGGCCGGCCGGGACGCGTGCGCCCGCACCACCGCGGTAACCGACCCGAAGGCCGAGATCGCAGCCAGCTGCGCCTCGTGCTCGGTCATCCCGGTGGCCAGCCCGCAGGCGGCGGTCTCGCGCAGGTGATCCTCGGCCTCGGCCACGACGAGCTCCGCGTCCGCCGGAGCGAGCTCGAGGCTGGCCCGCAGATCGCTGAGGTATTCCTCGATCCGGTCACGCGGGTCGCTCATGCCGGCCACCGCACCACGGCCTGAACACCGACGGCGAATCTGCGCCACTCGGTCTGCTCGGCGGCCAGCGCCGCCGCTCCCCGATCGGTCAGCCCGTAGACGCGGCGCCGCCGCCCGTTCACATCAGCCCACGAGCTGGCCAGCAGCCCCGCGTCTTCGAGCCGGTGCAGCGCCGGGTACACGGTGCCTTCCGGCAAGTCGAACGTGCCGTCGCTACGATCACGCAGCGCCGAGATGATCGCATACCCGTGCCCGGGCCCGGCCGCGAGCACCGACAGCAGCAGCAGATCGAGGTTTCCCTTCAGCCGTTCCCTGTTCATACCGAGGTACTCTATGCCTCGGAATTCTAGGTGTCAACGAGCCCAGGTAGCGCAGCGGCAGGAAGGTGCGGCGCACGCGCACCGGATGAGGACGATGCGGCACCCAGCGGATCCCGCCCGGCCTGGGCGCGGTGGCGGCGGCGCTCGGGCGCGGCCTTGGGCGGCTATTCCAGGACGTCGCGGCGGAGCTGCGGGAAGACTTGGGACACCTTGCCGAGCAGGTAGTCGCCGTAGGTGCCGGTGAAGGCCCGCAGGTCCTGGCCGTCCCACCGCCGCCTGCCGTCGTTCCCGGCGGTCGCGCGGTCAGGCAGTGGCGGCACCTCGGCGGCGAGTCCCGGATCCAGGAAAAACGGGAACGAGAGCAGGCCGTGGCCACTGAGGTTGCGGACCCGGTGCGGCGTCGAGCGGTACCAGCCTCCGGTCAGCCGGTCGAGCATGTCGCCGATGTTGCAGACCAGGGTGCCGGGGATGGGCGGGGCGTCGATCCAGCCATCGGGCGCGGCGATCTGCAGGCCGCCGCGGCCATCTTGGGCGAGCAGGGTCACCAGCCCGTAGTCGGTGTGCTCGCCGACCCCCCAGCCGCCGGCCTGCGGTGGTGACGGCGGGTAGTGGAAGATCAGGAACAAGATGGTCGGGTCCGCGGTGTACCCGGTGGCGAAGTACCCGGCGTCCAGGCCGAGGCTCTGGGCCACGCCGGCGAGCACGCCCTGGCCCAGGCTGGCCAGCGCGTCAAGGTAGGCCAGCACCAGCGGGCGCAGCCTTCGGACTTGCCGCGGAAACAGGTTGGCACCGTGCAGCGGGAGCCCGGCTCTTACCCGCGGATCATCTGCTGGCAGCTCGGTGCCGAAATACAGCCCTTCTTTCTGATCTGGCTGCCCGGAGGTGAGCTCGGCGCCCACCGGGAAGTAGCCTCGCCAGGCCCGGCCGCCGCGCTCCATGGCGATCTCCAGCTTGTCCGCCACCGGCAGCGCGAAGAACTCAGCGCTCGCCTCGGCCAGCTGATCCAGCAGCCCGGCCGGGACGCCATGGCCGGCCAGGTAGAAAAAGCCGTGCTCGCGGCAGGCGACCTGGATCTGCTCCGCCACCGCGGCCCGCGCTGCCGCCGGAGCGGCGCCGGTCAGCGGGCCAACGTCGATGACCGGCAGCCCGGCTGCAGCGCTCGCAGGGCGCGATCTTCCAGCCACGGCCGCCAGCTCACCAGGCCGGGCGGTAGCGGGTCCTCGCGCCCGGCAGGCTCGGCGCTCACGGTGTCGTCGTAACGCGCCGGGTATGGCGCGGCCCGCGGCACGCGAGTCGTCGACTTGACCGCCTATCAGGTGACCAGGACTGGCGCTGCCCGAACGTGACCTCTGGATGCTCGGCGGCGCCACCGGCTCCCTGCCGTTGCCGGTGTCGTCGGCGAGAGCGGCCCGTCCTGGCGCTGACGGCACCGCCAGGACGGGCCTGCCGGTCAGCGGGCGTAGTTGCTCGCGCCGTACCAGTCGACCACGACCACCGGCTCGTCGCCGACCACCCAGGCGTCGTGGCCCTGCGGCAACGCGGTGACGTCGCCTGGCCTGGCGGTGAACTCGGTGCCGTCGGCCATCGCGATCTGCAGCGTGCCGGAGACGTGGAACTGGAAATGCGGCGCCTCGCACAGGTCCGTGCCCGCGATCGGCTTGACGTGCTCGGACCAGCGCCAGCCGGGCTGCAGCGTCAGCTGCCCGATCTCGGCTCCGCCGATCGACAGCAGCCGGAGCGCACCGCGCTCGAAGGTACGCGTCTCGTCCGGGGTGCCGAAGCTCTTCTGCTCTGCTCGTGCCATGACAGATCTCCTTGCCTGACCGCCGGCCGGTCCGGCCGGGCCTCATGAGCGACCCTGGCCCGGCCCGGTTGCAGTCTCCTTGCAGCGAGTGGCGCTAGCCACCTGCGGGGATGTTGGATACAGGCATGAAGTCGCTTGCCGTGCGGCTGCTGGGCGAATTCACCGTGGATGGCGTTGAATCGTCCGATCTGGGCAGCCGGAAAGCACGGCTCGCCCTCCACCTGCTGGCGCTGGCCGAAGGCCAGCCGGTGTCGGCCGACGTCCTAGCGGACGCGCTCTGGGCCGGCGCACCGCCGGCCCGGCCGGACGACCAGCTGGCTGTCCTGATGAGCCGCCTGCGCTCGGTGCTGGGCCGGGACCGGATCGAGCACCAGGACAGCGGTTACCTGCTGCGCGCCGACTGGCAGGACGCTACTGAGCTGCGGCACCTGACCGACGAGACCGACCGCCGCCGGGCCGCGGGCAACGTCATGGGCGCGGCGGCCACCGCGCGGGTGGCGCTGTCGCTGGTGCGCACCGCCGACCCGGCCGAGCTGCCGGGCGACTGGGCGCAGCTGCGCCGGGCCGCTCTCGGCCGGCTGACGGCACGGGCCAGCCTGACGGCCGCGACCGCGCTGCTGGACGCCGGCGACTGGATGACCGCCGCGGACGCCGCCGCCGCCGCGATCGAGCGGGACCCCTACGACGAGGCTGCGCTGCGGATCCTGCTCCGGGCCCGGGTGACGGGCGGGCAGCCGTCGGCGGCCCTGGCGGCCTATGCGAGCATGCGCGAGCGCCTCGCGCAGGATCTCGGCACCGATCCCTCGCCCGAGACGGCCGGGCTGCATACCGCGATCCTGCGCGGCGAGCTGCCGCGCGCTGGCCAGCAGGCCGCGGCCGCGGCGGCCGGCCTGGTCGGGCGCCGGGACGAGCTGGCTTTCCTGGACGCCAGGGCGGCCGACCGCAGCGGCGGGACCGAGGTGATCCTGATCGACGGCGAACCGGGGATCGGCAAGACCTCGCTCTTGCGGGCCTGGGCACGCCAGCGTACCGAGGCCGGCGAGACCGTCCTGATCGCGTCCTGCGGCCACCTCGACCGCTCGATGCCGCTGGATGCGGTACTGACCGCGCTAGCGGCACTGATCCGGCGGTCCGGCGAGGACAACGCCGCTGCCCTGCTCGGCCCCGACGAGGCGCTCCTCGGGCCGCTGCTCGGCACGGCGGCAGGCTCGCCTTCGCTGCCGGCGCTGGCCGACAGCATGCTCGGGCCCGCGGTGCTTTACAGCGCGCTGACGTCGGTGTTGCGCCGGCTCGCGGCGCAGGCGCCGCTGACGCTGCTGATCGATGACGCCCACCTGTCCGGCCGGGCACTGCGGGACTGGCTCGAGTTCGTGCGGCGGGCGGAGCTGCCGATCCTGGTCGTCGCCGCCGGGCGCCCCGGGGCCGGCGAGCGGCTGCCGGCGACAGCCCAGGTGCATCTCGACGCGCTGGACCGTGACTCGGCCGCCGAGCTCGTCGGCACCGGCCGCGCCGACCTGCTCTACCAGCGGTCGAAGGGCAATCCGCTGTTTCTCACCGAACTGGCCCAGCAACCGGCCGGCGCGCAACTGCCCGCTTCTCTGGTCGAGTCGCTGTCGGCCCGGTGCGACGAGCTCGGACCGGCCGCCGCGTTGCTGCGCACCGCCGCGGTGATCGGCCAGGACCTGGACCTGGATCTCATCGCCGGAGTTCTCGGCCGGCCGCTGCTGGACCTGCTGGACGACGGTGAGCTGGCGGTCCGCCAGCAGTTCCTGGCCGAGGACAACGGCCGCCTCCGGTTCCGGCACGACCTGGTGCGGGAAGCGCTGGCGGCCAGCGCGTCGCCGGGCCGGGCCGCGTTGTTGCACCGGCAGGCTGGCCGCGTGCTCGCCCGCCGCCCGGCGGCCGATCCCCTGATCGTCGCCGAGCACGCCAGGCTCGGCGGTGACCTGGCGCTGGCGGCCAGTGCGCTCCGCGACGCCGCGGGCCGCGCGGCCGAGCGGTTCGACCACTCAGCCGCCGAAGCACTGCTGGATGACGCGATCAGCCTCCATCCCGAGCCGGGGACGTGGGTCGACCGGGCCAGGGTCCGGATCCGGCGGGGCCGCTACCAGGACGCGCTCGACGACGTCGGACGCTCCGGCCGCGCGGACGCCGGCGCGCTCGAGGTAAGTGCCTGGGCCGCCTACTTCGACCGGCGGTTCACGCCGGCGGCCCAGTACGCGGAGGAAGGCGCGATCGCGGCCGAGGATCCCGCGACCAGGGCTCGCTGCCTGGCGGTGGCCGGCCGGATCTGGCACGCGGCCGGTGACCTGGCCAGAGCCGAGATTCAGCTGACCGAGGCCATGTCGCTGTGCGACGGCGCGGACCGGGTCACCGCTGCGGCGTGGCTCGGCGTGCTGCGGGCGCATCAGAGCAGGCCGGCGCAGGCGCTGTCGTTGCTGCGGCCGGCCGCGCGCAGCCAGACCGGAGCCGAGCACACCTCGGCGACCATGCACGCGCTGCTGTTCACCGGGCACGCGCACGCGATGGCCGGAGCACCCGAGCAGGCACTGGCCGCCTTCGCCCGGCACACCACCGAGGTTGAGCGGCGGCAGGTACCCAGGTTCGCCGGCCGCGGGGTGAACTTCACCGGCTGGGTGCTGCGCCAGCTCGGCGCGACGTCGCAGGCACTGGACTGCCATCAGCAGGCCCTGGAGTCGGCCAGCCGGAACGCCACCCCCGAAGTGGCGATCGCGGCGGCCCAGGACCTGGCGGAACTGCGGCTCGACGCAGGCGACGCCGATGCGGCCGCAGCCCTGCTGGCGGCGGCGCGCGCGAAACTAACCGGCGACCTTGTCTTCGGCTGGCGGCTCGCGCTGAAGGCCGACCTGATCGAAGCTCGGCTGGCCGGGCTGCAGGGCGATCACGACCGGGCGATCCGCGTAGCGGAGCAGCTGGCCGATGCCGCGGCCGCGCTGGGCGTGCCACGGTATGCCAGTGCCGCGCGGATCCTCAGGCACCGGGCCGGCGCCGCCGCCGGACAACCGGTCGATCTGGCCGCAGTCGAGGCCGACCTGCGCGAACTCGAGCAGTCGATGGCAGTCGAGGCCTGGTGGTGGACCGGCGAGACGGCCGCGGCCCTGGGCGTACCGCAGTGGCTGGACCGGTCGGCCGACCAGGCAGCGCGGCTGGCGGCCGCCGCCGGCGAGCACGCGGACACACTGCGTCGGCACGCGGCGACGCGGTCGCAGCAATGGCAGCGCGCTCTCAGCCGCCGGTCAGCGCGCCGTGACTACCAGCATCACGACCTCGAGCGGCCCGGCGCCGGTCCGGGCCGCCGCTGACTGCGCCGCCTGCCGGATCTCCGCCTGCCGCGCCGGGTTCAGCGCCGCCACCCACGGCGCGACGTGTGCCATGCCCAGCCGCCACGACGCGAATTCGGCCGGCGCCGATACCCGGGTGCGCACGACCACCGTCCGGGCCTGCACCCCGCCGAATCCGGCCGCGGCCAGCTGACGCTCAAGTCCGGCGGCGTCCGCGCCGCGCGGCTCGGTCTGCTCCTTGAACCTCAGGTACCACTCCGGGGCCCGGAATCCGGCCGCCCGGAGCACCTCGTCGACCGCTTGCTTGGCCGGATGCGTCCAGCCAGGCGCGAACGCGCTGGCCGCCAGCCCGCCGCAGACCCGGCGCAGTTCACCCAGGCAGGCCGGCAGGTCGGCCAGGTGGCCCAGGCAGAACGCCGCGACCGCCAGGCCGAAACTGGCATCCGCAAACGGCAGCGCGCTCGCGTCCGCGGCGAGCGGATGCAGCGAACGCGGGCAGTGCCGCAGCATGCCCGGCGCGATGTCCGCGGCCACGACCCGGGTCGCGCCGGCGGCCAGCGCCGCGGCGCCCGCCGCCCCGGTGCCCGCGCCCAGGTCCAGCACGCTGTTGCCCGCCGCGGGCACGTCGGGCTGCGCCAGGAGCGCCCGGCTCAGGTCGGCGTACATCCGGCCGGGCCCGCTGTCCCAGCCGGCCGCCGCCTGATCGTAGGCGGCGCCGACCGAGGTGCTCAGCCCAGCAGCGGCTGAGCCCGGACCGCTTGCCTCTCCCACCATGCGAGCTCCTCGTCGTAACCACCGAGGGCCTTCTCCCAGCCGAATTGCACGAGCGCGCCGAGCAGTGCCAGGCCCAGCTGCCGGTCCCACCACGGTCCCGTTGCTACGCCGGATGCCTCCAGCGCCAGCCGGTACCCGGCGATCGAGGCTTCCTTGGACTGCGGCAGCCGCCGGCAGTTGATGGCCAGGTACCAGGCCAGGTCGCTGAGTGCGGCGCCGCGGCCCGGCTGTTCCCAGTCCAGCAGCACGGTCCGGCCCTGATCGTCGGTGCCCAGGTTGTCCAGCTTCCAGTTGCTGTGCACGAATGTCTGCGGCGTCTGCGCCAGCGCCGCCACCAGCGGACCGGGATCGCGCGCCAGCGGCAGCACCACCGCCGCCGCCACCGGGGCCACCTGCGCCAGGGCCGGCCAGCCCTGGCCGACCAGCCGCGGGACCAGGTGATCCGAGCCGATCGCGGCCTCGGCCTCAGCCAGCCACGGCGACAGTTCCAGGTACCTGTGCATCACCGGCACGACATCAAGCTCGGGGCCGCCGTCCCAGAACGCGGCATGCAGCGCCGCCATGTGCCGCAGGAACGACTCGTGCTGCGCCAGCGGGATCGGGTCGTCGGTCACCGGCACCAGCCACGGCGAGACGTCGTGCATGAGCACCGCGCAGCCGCCGGCCGGGGCCGCGCCGTCGCGCGGTTCCGCCGCGACCGCGACGATCGGCTGGTTGATGCAATCCGGCAGCCGATCCAGGATGCCGCGCTCCCATAGCTCCAGCGGCGCGCCGCGCAGGCTGCCCGACGCGCGCATGGTCCAGTCAGAAGCCAGGTCGAGGTGCTTGAGCACGTAGCTGCGGCCGTCGATCTGCAGCAGCTCCAGCGAGGCGCCAGACTTTCCCGCCGCCCCGGTGACTACCTCGCGGCTGGTGGCGGCGGCCAGCAGCCCGGCCAGCTCAGGCCGGGTCCCGCGGACGGCCCCGGTCTGCGGGTCATTCATTTGCCGCCTCCATCTCCGCCAGCAGCGTGGCCGGCCAGCGGCCGCCGCAGAAGACCGTGTCGGCGGCAATCAGATCATCGCGCACCGTCAGCAGGTGCAGGTGATGACCGGCGTGCGGCACGCCGTTCTCCGACCAGCACAAGGTGTACTCGATCAGCTCGCCCACGCCGGGCACCGGCAGCCTGCGCAGCTCGCCGAAACTGGCGCGGTCGGCGAACCACCGGCCGTACTCGGCCCTGATGGCCGCGGGTCCGACCGCTCGCAGCCGCCAGTTGGGGACTGTCGCGTCGAGCACCGCATCGGCGGTCCAGGCGTCGCAGTCGGCGATCGCCGCGTTCTTGATCGCGTCCAGGAACTCGTCGATGGCAGATGTCGTGCCCATGGGCCGCCTCCTTGTGCCGATCAGGGTGCGCACCAGGCTGCCCTGGCTGCCTTGCAATAAGTTTGCAGCCGGTATCGGCCCGGCCGGGTGACCGCATCAGCGGCGGACTGCGGTGGTGACCTGGTGAGGTGCTACGAGGCGGTCCGAGAGGCGGCGGGCCGCCGCCGCTTGGCCTCGACGGCACGCGCCTTCGCGGTCTGAACGGCCGCGGTGAGCGCATCGATGTCGTAGCTGCCGTAGTGCCGGCGGCCGTTGATGAAGAACGTCGGGGTGCCGGAAACGCCGGACAGGTCCGCGGAATCGACGTCTTCCGCGATCCGGGCGGCGCCGGCCCGCTTCCTGACGTAGTCGCGGAACCGCGTGCTGTCGAGGCCGAGTTCCTCGGCGTAGCTGATCAGGTCCTTGCCCAGCAGGTGATCCTGGCGGTTCAGCAGCAGGTCGTGCATCGGCCAGAACGCGCCCTGGTCGGCGGCGGCCTCGGAGGCCTCGGCCGCCAGCTGGGCCTCCGGGTGCACGTCGTTGAGCGGCAGGTGCCGCCACACGTAGCGGACGTCGCCGTGACCGGTGAGCAGCTCCCTGATCGCCGGCTCGGCCAGGCCGCAGTACGGGCATTCGAAGTCGCCATACTCGACGATGGTGATGGGAGCGCGGGCCGGCCCGCGGATGTGATCACGGCCGGGATCGACCGGGGCGCCGAGGTCGACGATGGTCTCGGCGCTGCCGAGCAGGGCACGGATCTGCAGCCGGGCCGGAAGCAGGGTGGTGACTCGGAAGACCAGCCAGGTGATCAGGGATGCGCTGAGCGCGGCGGACAGGACGCCAAGCTTGGCCTCCTGCAGCTGGGCGCCGCTGAAGGCCAGCGTGGCGATCAGGATCGAGACGGTGAAGCCGATTCCGGCGATGGTGCCGGTGCCGAAGACGGCGGCCCAGCCCACCGCCGGGCGCAGGCGGCCCCCGCTCAGCCGGGTGAGCAGCCACGCCGCGCCGGTGATGCCGATGGGCTTCCCGGCGACGTAGCCGATCAGGATCCCCAGGGTGATCGGGGAGGTGTAGGCCCGGGCCAGGAAGCTGCCGTTGATCGCGATGCCGGCATTGGCCAGCGCGAAGAGCGGCACGATGACGTAGCTCGTCCAGGGATGGTAGAGGTGCTGCAGCCGTTCGTTCGGCGAGATCGCGGCGGTGACGTCGATGCTTGCCGAACGGGCCAGCTCCGGCGTCGGCTGCTCGCGGAACCGGCGGAACGCGTCGCTGGCGCGTTCCAGATCGGGCCGGCTGGCCGGATAGGCGTAGGTCAGCAGGCCCATCGCCAGGCCGACCACCACCGGGTCGATACCGGATTTGAACATCGCGACCCACGTCGCGATGCCCAGCAGCGCGTAGACAGCTCCGTGCCGGACACCGGCCCGGCGGGCCAGCAGGATCACGGCGAAAATCCCGGCCGCGGTCGCAAGCGCGGCCAGCGCGACATCCCGGCTGTACGCGACCCCGATGACCACCAGCGAGACGAGGTCGTCGACGACCGCGACGGACAGCAGGAACGCCCGGACCCGGTCCGGGAACCGCGGTCCGGCCAGGGCGAGCATCCCGAGCGCGAACGCGGTGTCCGTCGACATCGCCGTTCCCCAGCCGTGCGCGGTGGCTCGGCCGGCGTTGATGACCAGGTAAATGGCGACCGGTATGACCAGGCCGCCCAGCCCGGCCGCGACCGGCAGCGCCAGCCGCCGCCGCTCGCGTAGCTCGCCCATGTCGAACTCCCGGCGAGCCTCCAGCCCGAAGATGAAGAAGAAGAACGTCATCAGCCCGCTGTTCACCCAGCCGCGCAGATCCTGCGACACCCCCAGATCGCCGAGCCGGACCGACAGCTGCGTGTTCCAGACGGTGTCATACGACGCCGCGTCGATGTTGACCCAGACCAGGGCCGCGACCGCCATGGCCAGCAGGACGGCGGCACTGCCGGTCTCGGTCCGCAGGAAGTCCCGCAGCGGCGTCTGCAGATTCCGCGCCCAGGCCGTCCGGCCCGAAAACGGACCATCCGCAGCCGGCGACTCGGCAGCCACGCTCGCTCCTTCGGCTCAGGGCCTGGCTCTCGCCAGCCAATATGGCGGAGTCTAGGCACACCGCGGTTCCGGCTGACCACAAGGGTCACCGGGTCAGGCGGGATGCCACGATCCTCGGCCGCGCTCGCCCTGCGCGGCCCGCTCACTGGCCGCCAGGCACCCCGGCGCCGCGCGCGCTGTCTATCGCGGCGATCCAGCGATCGCGATCCCGGACCACGAAACGCTCCTCGCTGCCGCCGGCGAAACTGACCGCCAGCTGGTCGCGAGCGCGGCCGCGCTGGACCGCCCGCACCTCGGACAGCAGCCACGAACGGTTGTAGCCGTACGGCCCGCCCGGCTGGCCAGGGTCATCGGGCAGCAGGATCCCCGGGAGCCGCCCGAAAACAAGCATCGTCAGCCACGAATGACGCCGGCCCCGGGGCTCCGGCGGAGTCGTCTGGAGCAGGATCCTGCGGCTGGTCACCCGCAGGAAGCCGGAATTGCTGAAGTCATCCACGAGCTGACCCGGCCCGCTGAGCAGCTGGACCTCGCCCGCGGCCAGCTGCTCGGGCGGCATCAGGACGGGCTGGGCACCGGCCTGCGCACCGGCTCGCGGTTGCGGCGAGCCGGTCCCGGCCCGCAGCCGCGGCGGGACCAGGAACCTCGGCCGGCCGGACTTCGAGATGCTCAGGAAGCAGGCCGAGCCGAACACGATACCGGCCCCGCCCAGCACCACCAGCGCAGCTGCCGCCAGCACGAGCAGCGGGTTCGCCCGGCCTGTGTCAGTGACGGAATTGCCAAGCACCGCGCCGGTCACCATCGCGGTGAAGGCGGAAAGAATGATCGCCTGCACGGCGACGTACTTCGGCGCCGGCAGTGCGCGCGGGTGCCAGTCCCGCTCACGCCAGGCGCGGCGCGATTGCCGCACGCAATGCACGGCCAGGGCCGCGAAGCCGACGGCGACGATGGACGGGAGAATCTCGCTGATCCACCAGACGTGACGGCTAGGCACCGCCGTGCCTGCGCCCTGCCCGCCTGGCCTGCGGGGCCTGCCCGAAATGCACAGGCTCATTGTTCGCCAGCGGCTGGCCGGCGGTCAACCGCGCACCGGGGCGCCCGGTCCCGCCGAGTGAAGGACCAACGGCCCTGTCGCGCCCGCGGGTAAGAGCTGCTTTCTTGAAGGAACCGGCTGCTTTGGTGACAGACCGGCTGCCACCGTGCGGGCCGGGAGTCCCTGGCTCGCAGCAACCCGGAGGAGGCTTCGATGGATCTCATCGCACGGCTGCGGGAGGACGGTGAGATCATCACCGAGCGGCTCGGCCACTGGGCGGCGACGGCCGGGGACCGCCCGTTCTTCCACTACGGCGAGGACGGCGTGACGCTGACGTACGCGCAGTTCACCCGGCACACCGACGCCATCGCCGGGCAGCTCGCCGCGAATGGCGTGGCCAAAGGCGACCGGGTGAGCGTGTTCTGCGCTAACCCGCTGGTCAGCGCGCTCGTGATGTTCGGCACGTGGAAAGCGGGCGCGCTGTACTGCCCGGTCAACTTCGCCTTTACCGGCCGGCTGCTGGCCTACCAGCTCGCCGATACCGCGCCGAAACTGATCGTCACCGAGCCCCGCCTGCTGCCCGGCCTCAATGCCGTCGCCGCGTCGCTTCCCGGGCAGCCGACGGTCATCGTGTACGACGCACCGCCCGGGGCGCACGACTTCATGGCAGCACGGGAAGCCTCGGCGCTGCCGGAAATTGCCTGGGCCGCGCTGACCGCCGAAGCGAGCGCCCCGCAGATCGAGGTGTCCTTCGATGACCCCGCCAGCATTGTCTACACCTCAGGTACGACCGGCCCGGCGAAAGGAGTCGTTCAGCCGTACCGCTGGATGGCGCAGTACACGTACGCCTTGCGCGCGGTGCTCACCCCCGACGACGTGATCTACAACGACCTGCCCCTGTACCACGTGGGCGGTGCCATCGCCAACGTGGTCCGGGCGGCCTGGGCGGGCTGCGAGGTCGCCGTCTGGGACCGGTTCAGCCCGACCGCCTTCTGGGACCGCATCGGCTCCCGGCGGGCCACGGCCGCCATCCTCCTGGACGTGATGATCCCGTGGCTGGTCAAAGCGCCCGAGCGGGCCGATGACCGCCGCAACACCCTGAACAAGGTGCACATGCAGCCGCTGCCCCTGCAGCACGCGCAGGTCGCCCGGAGGTTCGGCTTCGACTTCGTCAGCGCGGGCTTCGGGCAGACCGAGTCCGGGGCGCCGCTGTCGGGGCTCATCGAGGAGACGGGCGACGGCGAGGGGACCCCGGCTGATCTCTACCGCGGCCTCAGCCATGCCGAGCTGCGCGCGCTGAGCGCGCGCGAGGGAATCCCCATGCTGCCGGGCGGCGCCGTGGCCAGGAAGGGCTTCATGGGACTGCCGTCGCCGTTCGTCGAGGCCGCGGTGCTGACCGACCGCGATGAGGAGTGCCTGGCCGAGGAGCCAGGCCAGCTCGCGTTCCGCCCGAGACTGCCGGCCCTGTTCCTCACCGAGTACCTGGGCAAGCCGGAGGCCACCCTGGCCGCCTTCCGCAACCTGTGGTTCCACACCGGCGACGCCGCGTTCCGCGGCTCCGACGGGTACTTCTACTTTGTCGACCGGCTGGGTGACCGCATCCGGGTGCGCGGGGAGAACCTCTCCTCGTTCCAGGTCGAGGACCTGCTCAGCCAGCACCCGGACATCCGGCTCTGCGCCGTGTTCCCGATCCGCGGCGCGGACGGCGACGAAGACGACATCGTCGCCTTCGTCGTGCCGGACGGCCGGGCACTCGACGAGGCGGCGGTGCGCGCCTACGCGGCGCAGGCGATGCCCAGGTACATGCGCCCGGCCCACATCAGGATCGTCGCCGACATCCCCTGTACGCCGACCAGCAAGGTGGAGAAGTACAAGCTACGGGCTCGTATCCTCGCCGAGCTCGGGCCGCCGGCAGCCCCGGCGGCCCGGCCCGCGCTGGTCACGGACCCGACTCAGGTATCCGCCGACGAACCCGGGAGGCAATCATGACTGCCCACCTCGACCTGCCGTTATTCGCGCCGCCGAGCATCGCCATGCGGGAGCGCGGCGACGGATGCCTGCTGCTGCGTTCCACCGATCCGTTACGCGACTACCCGGTGACGGTGGTGCACAGCTTCCGGACCTGGGCAGCGTCGGACCCGGATCACCTGCTGGTCGCCGAGCGCGGCCCCGGCCGATCGTGGCGCACCTGCAGCTACGGCGTCGCCGCCGCCACGGCCGACGCCATCGGCCAGGCGCTGCTGGAGCAGGGCCTGGGCCCAAGCCGGCCACTGCTGGTGCTGTCCGGCAACAGCGTCGACCACCTGCTGGTGATGCTCGGCGCGATGACCGCCGGGGTTCCGGTGGCGCCGGTCAGCGTGGCCTACTCGCTGCAGAGCCGAGATCACGCCCGGATCCGGGAGATCGCCGGGCTGATCGGTCCCGGCGCGGTCTTCGCCGAGGACGCGGAGCGCTTCGGGCCCGCCCTGGACGCGCTGGACCGGGTGCCGTCGATCATCAGCTCGGGCAGCCGCGCCGGTGCCATCCGGCTGGCCGATCTGGCCGCCGCTACGCCGGGCCATCTGGTCGCCGCGGCCTTCAGCGCGCTGCGGGCCGACGCGATCGCGAAGATCCTGTTCACCTCCGGCTCGACCGGCGTGCCGAAAGGCGTGCTGAACACGCACCGGATGCTGGCGGCTGACCAGCAGATGATGCGGCAGGCGTGGCCGTTCCTGGCGGCCGAGCGGCCGGTGGCCGTCGACTGGCTGCCGTGGAGCCACACGTTCGGCGGTAACCACAACCTGGACATGATGCTGACCGCCGGCGGGACGGTGTACGTCGACGCCGGGCGGCCGGTCCCCGCCCTGTTCGGGCAGACGATCGCCAACCTCACTGACGTCGCGCCCACGGTGTACTTCAATGTCCCGGCGGGCTACGCGCAGCTCGTGCCGGCGCTCGAGGCCGACCCGGAGTTCGCGCGCAGGTTTTTCTCCCGGCTGCGGCTGCTGTTCAATGCGGCGGCCGCGCTGCCATCCGGCCTGCGGGACCGGCTCAGCGACCTGGCCGTGCAGGTGACCGGTCGCGCTATCCCGGTCACTGGCTCCTGGGGCACGACCGAGACCGCCCCGGCCGTGACGACCGCGAACTTCGACTACGCCGATGCCCGGTGCATCGGTGCGCCGCTGCCAGGTACCGAGGTGAAGCTCGCCCCGGCCGAAGGCGCGTACGAGCTCCGGGTCAAGGGCCCGATCGTCACCCCCGGCTACTTCGGCCGGCCTGACCTGACCGCCGAGGCGTTCGACGACGAGGGCTTCTACCGCTCCGGCGATGCGGTGACCCTCGCCGACCCGGCGGACCCGAACGCCGGGCTGGTGTTCCGCGGCCGGATCGCGGAAGACTTCAAGCTGATCACGGGCACCTTCATCCGGGTCGGCGCCGCCCGCACCGCGCTGCTGTCTGCCGCACCGGTCCTGTCCGACGCGGTGATCGCGGGCGAAGAGCGCGAGCGCGTCTGCGCACTGGCGTGGCTGAACCCGGCCGAGGCGCGCAGCCTGCTCGGCGCGGACGTCCGCACCGAGGGCGAGCTCGTGGCGCACGAGATCCTGCACGAGATGCTCGCGCATGTGCTGGCCGAACATAACGAGTCCGTCGAATCAGCAGCCCGCATCGAGCGGCTCGTGGTGCTCGCGCGCCCGGCCGACCTGGACTCCGGGGAAATCACCGACAAGGGCTACATCAACCAGCGGCAGGTGCTGAAGAACCGTGCTGAGCTCATCGAGCTGCTCTACACCGAACCGCCGCCGGCCGGCGTCATCATCGCCAGAAGGAGGACGCGCTGATGCGGTCGGGTCCCTGGTCCCCCCGGTTGGGGCCCAACGGCCCGGCCGGTCAGGCCCGGTGCCGCCTAGCGTCGAGGAATCCGCAGCTAAAGAATACGGCAGCACAGTAAGGCTGGCCGTTCGGACAAAAGGAGCGGCGCCATGACAGCGAACACGCTTGAGCCCGGGGGAATTCTGCACATAACCGATAGCCGCACGGGCCGTAGCTACGATCTGCCCATCACTGATGGTGCCGTCCGGGCCATGGACCTGCGCCAGATCAAGGTCAATGATGACGATTTCGGGCTGCTCTCCTATGACCCCGCCTTCATGAACACCGCGAGCTGCCGCAGCGCGGTCACCTTCATCGACGGCGACAAAGGCATCCTCCGCTACCGTGGATACCCGATCGAGGACCTCGCCGAACGAGCCTCTTTCCTTGATGTGGCCTATCTTCTGCTGCGGGGCAACCTGCCCGGCCGGCCAGAGTCCGCCGCCTGGGCGGAAGAGATCACCGAGCACACGTTCGTGCATGAGAACGTCAAGAAGTTCATCGACGGATTCCACCATGACGCCCATCCGATGGGCATCCTGGTCAGCACCCTCGCGGCGCTGTCCACCTTCTACCCAGCGGCCAAAGCGATCTCCGACACCGACCGGCGTCACGACCAGGTCGTACGCCTGATCGCCAAGATGCCCACGCTGGCGGCGTTCGCCCACCGGCACGCCCTGGGCCTGCCGTACGCCTACCCAGACGACGAGCTGTCCTACGCGGGCAACTTCCTCAACATGATGCACCGGATGACCGAACCGCGATATCACCCCGACCCGGTGCTCTCCCACGCGCTCGACGTGCTGTTCACCTTGCACGCCGACCATGAGCAGAACTGCTCCACCAGCGCCATGCGGGTGATCAGCAGCTCGCAGGCCGACCCCTACTCCGCTGCGGCCGGGGCAGCAGCGGCGCTCTACGGCCCGCTGCACGGCGGAGCGAACGAGCAGGTGCTCAGGATGCTGGTCACCATCGGCTCGGTCGACAACATTCCCGGCTATATCGCCAGGGTCAAGGCGGGAGAGGTGCGATTGATGGGGTTCGGCCACCGGGTCTACAAGAACTTCGACCCGCGAGCCGCCATCATCAAGTCGGTCGCCGACCAGGTATTCGAGGTGACCGGCCGGAACCGCCTCCTGGACATCGCCCTGGAGCTGGAACATATAGCGCTCGCCGACGACTATTTCGTCAACCGCAAGCTATACCCCAATGTGGACTTCTACTCGGGCATCATCTACCAGGCCATGGGCTTCCCGGTTGAGATGTTCCCGGTGCTGTTCGCGATAGGGCGCATGCCAGGGTGGCTGGCGCAATGGGAGGAAGCAATCTCCGACCCGGAGCAGAAGATCTCCCGGCCGCGCCAGATCTACGCCGGGCAGCCCATCCGCCACCTGCGCGAGGAACTGGCCCCGGTGAGCTAGCCGGGGCGAAGGCCCTCTCGCAGAGATAGCGGGCGAACGGCATCCCGGTGACGTCCTCGACGATCTGGCTCAGCGTGGCGAACCCGTGATGGGGTCCGGCATGGCGGCGGCGGCTGCCTGCTCGTGCTCGCCCGGGCCGATGCTCAGCTCGAACCTGATCGGTTCCGCGCCGGCGCGGGCGTCACCGAGATCCAGCCGGGCAAAGTCGATCGCCGCCCGGCACTCCCGCTCGGCCTCGGCGCGGGTCGCCGTGCCGCCGCCGTTGATGTGCAGCTCCGGCACGCGGTAGTGCCAGTTCCTGGCCTCGTCATCGTGGAACAGCTCAGCCTGCAGCACGCTCATCGGGAACCTGCTCCTACAGTCGTCGTAGCTCAGAAACGGGATATCCGTAGTCCTCGGCGATCCCCGCCAGGGCCGAGCTGCCCAGGCTCGCGCCATAACGGTAGGCCCATACGCGCCGCTGGCCGTCCCTGGTGAGCACGCGCTGTGCGCCCAGGTGCCTGGCCTCGGCCCAGCCGTCACGCTTCAGCACCGCAAGCACCCGGCCGGCCCTGACCTTTCGGCGGAGCCCGATGGTCCGGCGCGCCCGCCGCAGGGCGTCCGGGACGCCCTGCATGAACGGAACCAGGAAGCCGGCCGCGAGACCGTACCAGGCGCCGGCGAAGAAGATGTCCTCGCTGGCCGCCCTGGCCGACGACAGGTTCGTGGCGCTGAGGGTCGGGCTCAGCGCGTCAAAGCCCTGCCAGATGATCTTGTCATCACTGGTGATTTGCCCGGGCGGGAACATCGAGTCCACGCTGTCATTGGACAGGCTGATGTTTTCCAGCGTCTCGTAGGTTGCCACCTTGGTCGGGATGACGTATTTCGTGGCACGTGTTCCCCGGGCTATCGGGGAATAGCATGGCGCATTGGCCGCGTAAGACACCGGAGCGGCCCCCGGAGCCGGACAGTGCGAATCCGGCGGCTGGAGAACCTCCACCAGATCCTCTATAGGCTGCAGCCCGGACTCGCCGCGCTCCACATACAGCGGGGTATCAGCCTGCGCCGACTCGGCCGACGGATTCTGTTCCAGAACCGGGAGGGTCGCGTCGATATTCTGATTCTGGACGAGCTTGGCCGCCACCGTGGTCTTGCTCTGCTTGAAGCAGCCGAGCGGCCCGTTCCAGTTCCGTTGGTCGTGATGGGTCACGATCACGTCGCCGAGGTCCTGCTGGCCAGTGGTTCCTTCGGACCACAGCGCCACGCCGTGATTCGCGGAGACGAGCCCCGGCTCGGCCGGGCACTGCACGACAAGAAGCCAGGGATCGTGCGCCGCTTTCGGACCGGTCACGTTGACCGAGACGGTGTCGCCCTGCGGATTCAGATAGGCGAAGGATCTTAACGTCAGGCGAGCCGGGCCGGTGCTCACATAAACGGTCACTGAGATCTGCCCCGGCGAGTAGCCCTGATCGGGAAAGGCGTTCTTCTGCAGGCTGTGCCCGTAGAGCCCCATACCGAGAGCTAGCGCGAAAAAGATCCAGAGATACCCCATATTGAGGGCCGTCCTGGCCACAAGCTGAGTGGCGGTCCGCGCGACGTGCCGGACCCTACCCCGGGTCATAGCGACCCCATTGCCCGGTAGATCCGGAATCCGCCACTCACATACCCGCCCCTCTAGCAAACGGCGATTCCAGCGCGTATCAGTCTGCCACGTCGCAGGCTTTCGCGTTAGTCACGGGCGATCCAGGACCGCCGCCTCGTCCGGTGGTCAGCGTCCTGGCCGGCCGCCTTCGGCGGGCGATAGCGCGCGGGCCGGCCGGCTTGCCGGTGTCCGGCCCGCAGTCCATCTCGCGCCCGCGGTGCCGGTGCCCGGGTGCCCGATCAGGCGACCGAGCCGGTCAGGCGACGGAGCCGGTCTGGCTGAAGGTGCGGCGGTAGGCCTGCGGCGTGGTCCCGTACCTGCGGGCGAAATGCCGGCGCAGCATGAGCGGGGCCAGCCCGCACTGGGCGGCGACCTGCTCGATGCTGCCGTCGCCGCGCTCGAGCAGTTCCTGGGCCCGGATCAGGCGCTGGCTGATCAGCCACTGGTGCGGTGACGTCCCGGTCTCGGCCACGAAGCGGCGGGCGAAGGTACGCGGGGACATCCGCGCACGAGCGGCGAGATCGGCCACGATGACCGGCTCGTGCAGATGAGCCAGCGCCCAGTCGTGCACCGCCGCCAGGCCGCCGTCGTCCCCGGCCTCCCTGGCCAGCGGCGTGACGTACTGAGCCTGGCCGCCGTCCCGGTGCGGCGGCACGACCATCCGGCGCGCCACCGCGTTCGCCACGGCGGCGCCGTGCTCCTGCCGGAGCAGGTGCAGGCAGGCGTCGATCCCGGCCGCCGTGCCCGCGCTGGTGATGACCTGGCCGCTGTCGATGTACAGCACGCCGGGATCGACGTCGACCAGCGGATAGCGCCGCGCGAGCTCGGCCGCCCACTGCCAGTGGGTGGTGGCGCGGCGGCCGTCCAGCAGGCCCGCCTCGGCCAGCACGAAGGCCCCGGTGCAGTGGCTGAGCAGGCGGCCGCCGCGGGCGGCGAGGGCGCGGACGGCCTCCAGAACGGCCGCGGGCGGTGCTACGGCCGGCTGGTCCCAGCACACCACGATGCCCAGGTCGGCGGCGCGGAACCGGTCCAGCCCGGCGTCCACCACGATCGGCAGGCCGACATCGGTGCGGATCACCCCCGGCGCTGCCGCCGTGACCGCGTAGTCGTAGCTGGGCAGTCCCGCCGCGCTGCGGTCGCAGCCGAAGATCTCCGCGGTGACGCCGAGCCCGAACGTGGAGACGCCTTCGTAGGCCAGCACCGCGACCGATGTCATCATGCCGCTAGTCTGGCAGGAAACTACCGTTAAATGTCAATCCTGCCACTCGCGCGGTCACCGGCCTGATGGCGACGATGGACACATGGCACCGAACTCCCCCACCGCACCGGCCGACGCGACCGGCTCTCGCGAGCCGCGGCAACCCGCGGCGCCGGCCAGCCGCGGAACACTGCGTGCTCGCCGCAGCCGAACGCCGGGGGCTCGCCGCGGCCGGGAAAGGCCGCCGCGGCTCCGGCCGGCGCGTGGGCCGCGCTGCTGGTGGTCTGGGTGGTCTGGGGCTCGACGTATGTCGGGATCCGGGTCGGGGTCGAGAGCATCCCGCCGCTGGCCATGGCCGCGATCAGGTACCTGATCGCGGGCGCGGTGCTGTTTCCCATCGCGCGGCTCGGTGGCGGCCGTGAGCTGCGCGCCGCTGATCGTCCGGGGCTCAGGCCATGGCTCGGCATGGCGGTGGTCGGGACGATGCTGCTGGCGTTCGGGAACGGCGCGGCTTCCTATGCCGAGCAGACCCTGCCGGCCGGCCTGACCGCACTGCTGATCGCGACCGTCCCGATCTGGATGGTCCTGGCCGACCGGGTCATCAACGGCCAGCGGATCCCGCCGGTGAGCTGGCTCGCGCTGATCGTCGGCGCCGCCGGCGTCGCCATCCTGGCCCGGCCGCACGGCCATGGCGCGGTCCTCCCGGTGCTGATCGTGCTGGGCGGCGCACTCAGCTGGGGCACCGGGTCGGTGCTGGCCGGGCGGCTGCCCGCGCCTTCGCGGCCGCTGCTGGGCAGCGCGATGGAGATGCTGGCCGGCGGCGCCGTGCTCACCGGCCTGGCGGCCGTGACCGGCGAGCTGAGCCGTTTCGATCCCGGGCAGGTCAGTGGCCGGTCCTGGCTGGCGCTGCTGTACCTGATCGGCCCGGGTTCGCTGCTGGCCATGACCTGTTACGTGATCGCGCTGCGGCGGCTGCCGACCGCCAGCGTGTCCACCTATGCCTACGTCAACCCGGTCGTGGCGGTCGGGCTCGGCGCCCTGCTGCTCGGCGAGCGCCTCACCGTCGTCACCCTGACCGGCGGCGCGGTGGTGCTCGCCTCGGTCGCGCTGCTGCTGGTCAACCGGGCCCGGCAGGCCCGGTCCGGCTAAGAGCCCGCCGGAGCTGGTACCGGGCGCGCGGTCGCCGCAACTGTGAGCGCCTCCCGTTGCCGTCCAACCGCGGCAATGGCGCAACGCTGTCGTAGTCCAACCACGGCAATGGCGCGACGCCGTCGTTGTTTGCGCAGCAAGGGTCCATTGCATCTATTGGTCCCTGCCGCGGATGCCAGCTCACCGCCCGGCCTCCCGCGGCGGCACGCATTGGTTCCCTGGCCGGATAAGAACGGCCAGCTGTCGTGGTCTGTGGTGGCCGAGATCGGGGTCTGCGCCCCGCCCCAGGTAGTCAGCGAGATCGCTGATGTTCGAGCCAAGCGGCCAGAAACCCATTGGCCGCGCCGAAACGACGCAATACTAAGCGAACGGCGCGCGCATGGGGAGGCTTGCGATGACCGTGCAGGAAATACCGGCCCAGGGACCACCGGTAGCGGAACGGCCAGCACCAGAAATGCCGGCCCAGGAACTGCGGCTGGCCATCACGATGAGCGGCGGGGTCAGCCTGGCGATCTGGATGGGCGGGGTGGCCAGGGAGCTGAACCTGCTGACCGAGGCGAGCGACCGCCGTCCGGCCGCACCGGGCGAGCTGCCCGGCGATACCGCGGTCCGCGAGCTCTACCGCAAGCTGCTGGATCTGGTGCACGTCGACGTCAGCGTCGACGTGCTGGCCGGGACCAGTGCCGGCGGGATCAACGCCGCGCTGCTGGGCCTGGCCGCGGTCGGCCGCTGTGATCTCGCCGGGCTGCGCAGGTTCTGGATCGACTGCGGATCGCTGACCACGCTGATGCGGGACCCGCGGGTGGCCGACCCGCCGTCGCTGCTGCAGGGAGACGGCCGGCTGCTGGCCGACCTGCGGGCCGGCATCGGCGCGATCCTGGGCCCGGCGCCCGCGGATCCGCCGCCGACGGACGTGTTCGTGACCACGACCCTGCTGGCCGCCGAGACGATCTGCTTCACCGACGACTACGGCACGGTCATCGGCGCAGCGGATCACCACGGGCTGTTCCATTTCACCCAGGACGACCTGTGCGGCGACATCCTGGGCCCGCTGTCGCTGGCCGGGCGCAGCAGCGCCTCGTTCCCGGCGGCTTTCGAGCCATCGTTCGTGCCCCGGGGCGCCAAGGCCGATGCTACCCACCCGGACATGGCCAGCTTCAGCAACCTGACCGTCCCGCACTGGGCGGCTGACGGCGGGCTGATGGACAACAACCCGATCGGGCCGCTGCTCGAGACCGTTTTCGAGCGGAGCGCCGGCCAGCAGGTCCGCCGCGCGCTGCTGTACGTGACGCCGACCAGCGGGCCGCCGGCCAAGCCGCCGCCGGAGCTGTTCGGCTCACCGCCGGGACTGGCCCGGGCGCTGCTGAGCGACCTGGACGCGGCCATGAGCCAGTCCATCGCGACCGACCTGCAGACGATCCGCGATCACAACGACCGGGTGGCGGCCCGGGTCGCCGCCCGGCTGCGGCTGGCCCAGCTGAGCACCGCGGCGCAACGCGGCAGCTCCGCCCAGCCGGCTAACCAGCAGCCCGTGGTCAGCGCCGAGGCCTGGGCGGACTACCGGCGGCAGCAGAGCGAGCGGCTGGCCAGGCCGCTGGTGACCGAGGTGCTGCGGCAGGTCGCCACGACCACCGACCGGCCCGCCGGATGGACGCCCGGCGCCCCCGGCACCGGCGCGGAGGACCAGCTCCGTGCCGCGGCCGTGGCCGGGATCACCGCGGACTGGCCGGCCAGCCTGCCCACCCCGGACCTGCCGGCTAACGAGGCGGCCCACGACGCCGGCCGGCTCGGCCCGGCGGCCTGGAACTCCGCCATGTCCATCGTGCTCGACATGATCAAAGCGAGCTTTGCGCTGGCCGCCGACTCCAGCGATCACCAGCAACTGGCGGACCTCGTCGGCCAGGTCCACCGGCTGGCGCCGGCGCCGCCGGGCAGCCTGCGGAAGCGGGTCACCCGGAGCCTGGACAATCCGGCCAGCCGGACCGAGCCGCTGCCTGACGTGGTCGGCCAGCTGGCCCGCGAGGATGCCAGGGCGCAGGCTGGACCCGCCACGCTGGCGCAGGCCTGGCTCGGCCTGGCCGCCGCCGTGACCGGGGCCTTCCCGCTGCTGTCCAGGCTGGCGGCGCAGGCTCCCGATCAGCCGCCCGCGACCGCGACCGCCGCGGCCGGACCGGCGGCGGCCGGATCAGCGCCGTCGGCGTCCAGCCCGAACACCACCCGCCCCTCACCGTCCGGGCGCAGCGCGCAAGCGGCCCGGCAGGTGCAGACCTACCTGGCCTACCTCGGCCCCGGCGGCCAGGACCAGCCAGGCACCGCAGGCGGCACGACAGGCGGCACCGCAGGAGGCGGCACCGCCGCGGCCGGCGCCGGGACCACCGACGGCCAGGCGATGTTCATCACGCGGCTGCTCGGGCTGCATGTGCTGGAGAGCTCGATCCAGCCGATGTCGGCGGGCCCGGACCAGCCCGTCGAGCTCATCGAGGTCAGCGCCGACACCCGCACCGCGCTCGATCCGAGCCGGCGCACCGCGGACTCGAAGCTGACCGGCATGCAGGTGCACCACTTCGGTGCGTTCTACAAGAGCTCCTGGCGGGCGAACGACTGGATGTGGGGACGGCTGGACGGGGCGGGCTGGCTGGTGCACGTGCTGCTCGACCCGCGCCGCATCCTCGCCGTCCTGCAGGCCGAGGACATCCAGGCCGGGCAGCGCGCCGGGGTCTTCCTGGACCGGCTGCAGGAGGCGCTCGATCCCGGCGATCCGCTGAGCGGCGAGCAGCGCGCCAGCCTGCTCAGCGAGCTGGCCTTCCTCGGTGAGCAGGACACCGCTCCGATGCCGGCCAGCCTGCCCGGGCTGGCCCTGTGGGCGGCGACGGCACTGCAGCGCCGCATCGCGGCCGACGAGCTGGCCGAGGTGGCCCAGCAGATCGGCGCCAGCCAGGACGGGAAGCCGACCAGCCAGGAGCAGGGCTGGCTCGACCACTACGGGCGCGCGGTGCGGACCGCAGGCGCAGCCGAGCAGGTCCGAGCGGTCGCCGCGCTGCTGCCGTCCTGCCCGGTGGCCGCCGAGACGATCAGCGCGGAAGCCCGGGAGGTCACGCCGCTGTTCCTGCGGACCGCCGCCCAGGCCACCGCCGTCGGCGTCAGCGTTGTCACCTCGGTGAAGAAGCCGGCGCCGGTGGCACTGCGGGCCGCATTCCAGACCACCCGCTCGATCGCGCTCACCGCCTACATGGCCATCGACCGCACCAACGGGGTCCGCAGGAACGTGATCCTGGCTGGCGTGGCCCTGATGGTGGCGGGGGTGCTGGCCATGCTGACCCACACCATCTGGCTCGGCCTGCCCGGGCTGGTCATCTTCGGCGCGGGCGCGCTCATGGCCCTGATCGCGACCTGGCGGGCGGTGCCGGAGGTCGTCGCGGGGGTGGCCGCGGTGGCGGTGGCGCTGATCGCGGCCGCGCCCTGGCTGCCCTGGCTCGACTCCCGCTTGTTCTCCTGGATCAACGTCACCTTCGTGCCGTTCCTCGAGCACAACAAGTGGGCCTGGACGGTGCTGTTCCTGTTCGTGCTCATCCCGCCGGTCATGGCCCTGGCCGGGCTGCTGATGCACCGGCGGCGGCACCCGCAGCCGCACCAGCCGCCGTACCAGCCGCCTGTCCCGGCGGCCCCACCGCCGCCGCCGGGCGGATAGCTAATCCGGGCCAGTTCCGCCACCGCCCCGGCGGCGGTCACCAGGCCGCCGGGGCTAGGTACCGGCGTTACGACCTCTCGGCGGTACCGGGGTACCCGGGCTCGCGCCCCGCTCTGACCAGCCGATTTTTGCGTCTTGGCGAGTTATAGCCCATCTGAGCTATTTACCCGAATTAACCTGACCTGAGCGAAGTGCCCCTGCCATGCTGCCCGGTGAGCAAATGTCAGGCCCGGCGAGCGGCGGAGGTTCAGCCGAATAGCGGGCGCGGATCTTCGTAAGGCAGGTTCGTGAGGTCGGGTACCACACCCAGCGAAAAGAAGCTCAGCAAGCCAGGGCGCCACACAGCGCCCTCCCAACTGCATAAGGTGATCAGCCGGGCCGGGGCAGTCAGCACGCCCAAGGTAGTCCGGCGGGCCGGGATTGCCATCCCGGTCGTCGCGGCCCTGGGCGCGCTCGCGGCCGCATCGCAGCTCAAGGTGTTCGCGCCCGCCGCGGCGGACCCGCCGCCCGCCGCCCGCCACCAGCAAGCCGAGGCCGCCGCGAACGATGCCCTGATCGGCCCGGCCGCCCGGGCGGTGAATACCCCGGCCAGGCTCCCCGAGTCAATCCGGAGCGACCTGTACCAGGCCCCCCGCCCCAAGCCCAAGCCGCAGCCCAGCAAGCCGGCTCCCGCGCCCAGCCACGCATCAGCCAGCGCCCCGGCCCAGCCGTCCAGCGCCCCGGCCGCGCACACCCTGGCCTGCTCAGGGACCAGCGGGATGCTGCCCGCCAACTACGCCACGATCGTCAGCTTCCTGACCGCGCACGGGTACACCGGAATCGCGGCGGCCGGCATCGCCGGCAACATCTACCAGGAGTCCATGGGTAACCCCGAGTCGGTCGGCTCAGGCGGCGGCGGGCTGATCGGCTGGACGCCGCTGCCGGCCGGTTTCGTGACCGGCAACCCCGCGGCCGACCTGCAGACCCAGCTGGCGGCCATCCTCACGTTCAACCAGCAGTGGGCGGAGTTCATCCCCGCGCTGAACGCCGCCACCAGCCCCGCCCAGGCGGCCGACATCTACGTGCAGGATTTCGAGCGGGCCGGCATCCCGGCGGCCGCCAACCGGGAGGCATCCGCCGAGGCGGTGGCCGCGGCCTGCGGCTTGTGACCGCCGGTCAGGGCGGCCGGGCGGCGCGGTGCCCCGGCTGGGGCCACGTTTCCTGGGTGGCTGGCTCCGCGAGGCGCTGAACCGGGAGTTTGCCGCTGGCGACCTGTGGAGTTGTGGGCTCATCGCGGCCGAAGGCTCAGCGGAGGGCCTGACCAGCTCCGGCCCGCCGGGACCGCGCGTAGCATCGGCGCGGTGGACGAGGAGTTCGGCTCCGGTGATCCGCGGCCCGCGCTTGCTGAGGTCCGCTCCGCCGACGGCACGACCATCGGGTACCAGCGGGCCGGGACCGGTCCTGCGGTCGTCCTCCTGCACGGCGCGGGACAGTCGTCGGGGAATCTGACCCGGCTGGCCCGGGCCCTTTCCAGCGCGTTCACGGTCTACCTGCCTGACCGGCGCGGTCGTGGCCGGAGCGGACCGTACGGTGATTTCCGCGGGCTGGGCACCGAGATCGAAGACCTGAGCGCCCTTCTCGACGTCTCCGGCGCTCGTCGTCTTTTCGGGCTCAGCGCAGGAGCGGTCATCGCGATGGAGGCGGCTCTGGTCCGCCCGGATATCACCAAGCTCGCGCTCTACGAGCCTCCGCTGACCTTCGACGGCGTGGTTCACGGTGCCTGGGCGCCCCGTTACGAGCGGCAGCTCGATGCCGGGAAGCCCGGGGCCGCGCTCGTCACGGTGCTCAAGGCCACCGCAGACCGGACCTCCTTGATCCGCTGGATCCCACGGCGCCCGCTGGCGGCCGCGCTGGACTTCGCCATCAAGCGGACGGCTGGCCGGCCTGCACCCGCCGGCCTCATGTCCCCCCGCGAACTCATCCCCACCCTGCGCTACGACGCTCAGACGGTCAACGGCGCGGCCGGAGCGCTGGAACGATTCGGGGTGCTCTCCTGCGAGGTTCTCTTGCTCGGCGGATCCAGGAGCGCCCGCAACCTCACTGCCTCGCTCGACGGCCTGCAGGGTGTTCTCCCGGGCGCCAGGCGAGTGGTGCTGCGCGGTACGGGCCACACCGCCCCCGACAACAATCGTCAGCCCGATCGGGTAGCGGCAGTGCTGCACAATTTCTTCAGCTAGGACGAGCGGACTCTTCAGCTAGGACAACCGGACTCGCCAGCCTGCGCAGGCCAAGCGCGTCCCGCCTCCGGACGGCCGCGGTTGACCCCGCCCCCGGGTCAAGCTGCTCAGCCACCTGGCCCGGCGGTCAGCTCCGCGGCCGACCGGGTGTTGATCACCCGGTCCGGCGGGATTCCGAGGCTCTCGGCCCGCCGGCCACCGCTATCCAGCCAGTCGAGCTGGCCGGGCGCGTGCGCGTCGGTGTCGATGGCGAACAGGCAGCCGGCCTCGGCGGCCAGCCGGAGCAGCCGGTCCGGCGGGTCCTGGCGTTCCGGCCGGCAGTTGATCTCGACCGCGACGCCGTGATCCCGGCAGGCGGCGAACACGGCCTCGGGGTCAAAGACCGATTCTGGCCGCCCGCGGCCGCCGAGCATCCGGCCGGTGCAGTGCCCGAGCACGTCGACGTGCGGATTGGACACCGCGGCCACCATCCGCTCGGTCATCGCCGGCGCGTCCATCCGCAGCTTGGAATGCACGCTGGCCACCACCATGTCGAGCTGGCCCAGCAGGTCATCGCGCTGGTCGAGCGCTCCGTCGTCGAGGATGTCCACCTCGATACCGGTCAGGATGCGGAACGGGGCAAGCTCGGCGTTAATCTCGCTGACCAGCTCGAGCTGCGCGGTCAGCCGCTCGGCGGATAGCCCGCTGGCCACGGTCAGCCGCGGCGAGTGGTCGGTCAGCGCGATCCATTCGTGCCCGAGCTCGCGAGCCGACTCGGCCATCTCCCGTGGCGGGCTGCCGCCGTCGGACCAGTCGGAGTGGGTGTGGCAATCGCCGCGCAGCGCCGCGCGCAGCCCCGTCGGCTCCGGCCGCTCGGCCTCCTCGATCAGCCTGGCCAGGTAGGGCGGCTGCTGGCCGCCGGCCGCCTGCGTGATGACCTCGGCGGTCACCGGGCCTATCCCGGCCACCTCCTGCAGGCTTCCCCCGGCGACCCGCTGATCCAGCTCGCCGGCCGGGAAGTCCGCCACCACCTGGGCGGCCCGCCGGAAGGCCCGGACCCGGTAGCTGGGCGCGCCCGCCCGCTCCAGCTGGAACGCGATCTGCCGCAGCGCTTGTACCGGGTCCACCTGTCATCCATACCGGAGCACTGCCCCGTGCTGCCACCCCGGGTCACCGGTTGCCGGGCCGGCGCCGCCGCTCTGGCCCGCGACGCCACGGTCGAGCTGATCGCCGCCCCCGCGACGCACGGCGCCCATCGTCATCAGTAAAGATCAAGTCTGTGGTCAGTGCCCTTTCAGGGTTCTTCCAGGCAAGCGAGCGATCATTGAAGGGAGACGAGGACGGTACGCGCAGCAAGGGGGCCGATCGGCATGAGCACGATCTACGACACGCCGGTCCAGTCGGATCCTGGGCAGGGATCACCGTACGAGCCGTGGCTTGGCCAAGGCGGCCCGGGCGGACCCGGCGGTCCGTACGGTTACGGCGGCGGCGGCGATGGCCCCGGCGGCCGTCCCGTCGGGCACACCCGCCGTCGCCTGCTGATGGCCGCCGTCGCCCTGGTCGTGGGCGCGGGCACCTTCGCCGCACTGCAGGCCACCGGCGCGGGGACCGGCCCGGTGCAGACGACAGCTCAGATCACCTCGTCGGTGAGCCCGGGCCTGGTGGACATCGTCTCGACGCTCGGCTACCAGCAGGCCCAGGCGGCAGGCACCGGGATGGTACTGACGTCATCGGGCGAGGTGCTGACCAACAATCACGTGATCGACGGCGCCACCTCGATCCGGGCCACCGACATCGGTAACGGGCGCAGCTACCCGGCCAAGGTGGTCGGCTATAACCAGAGCCACGACATCGCGGTCCTGCAGCTGCAGGGCGCATCCGGGCTGAGCACCGTGAGCCTGGGCAACTCCAGCAGCGCCGCGGTGGGCGAGCAGGTGGTGGCCATGGGCAACGCGGGCGGCAAGGGCGGCGCGCCGTCGGTCGTCACCGGCCACATCACCGGTCTGGACGCATCGATCACCGCGTCGGATGCCGGATCGGGTACCTCGGAGAACCTGACCGGGCTGATCCACCACGACGCGCCCATCCAGGCGGGTGACTCGGGCGGCCCGCTGGTCAGCACGGCCGGGAAGGTGATCGGCATCAACACCGCGGCCTCCGAGCCGAACGGGTACGAGCTGCAGTCCGGCCAGCAGACGCCGACCGCAGCCTTCGCGATCCCCATCAACGAGGCGGTCTCCATCGCCGACCAGATCGAGGCCGGCACCGGCTCCGCCACCGTCCACATCGGGGCCACCGGGTTCCTCGGCGTGCAGATCCTGTCCGCAGCGGGCGCCGCCCAGAATGGCGTCCCGGCCGGCACCGGTGCTCTCGTGGCCGGGACGCTGCCCGGCTCGCCCGCCGAGCAGGCCGGCCTCGGCGCCGGTGACGTGATCACCTCGGCCGCCGGCCAGCGCGTCACGTCGCCTGCCGGGCTGCAGGCCGCGCTGGAGCAGCACCACCCGGGCGACAGCGTCACGATCACCTGGACCGACCAGACCGGGCAGGCGCACTCCGCGTCGGTGAACCTGACCACCGGCCCGGCGGACTGACCCGTTGATCCGGCGCCCGGCCCGGCCTGCTGATCCGCGCCGGGCCTGCTGATCCGCGCCTGACCTCGCAGCTAGGTCCCGCGCCCGGGCCGGCATCCTGACCAGGGGATGGCGGCCCGGGCGGCTTGGCGTCCCGGCGGCCCGCGGCGGCCATGAGCTGGCCGATCATGATCAGGTAGGATTTTGCGCGCAACACGGCGCTTTTCGTTACGTGCTGCCGCAACGGCCGACGGGAGACGTGCGCTGTGCCTGACGACAGCCAGCCCGGACCCGCCGCCGGGCGCCGCCTGCGGCTGCGGGCTGACTGCGAACGGTGTTTCGCGCTGTGCTGCGTCGCGCCTGCCTTCTCGGCCTCGGCCGACTTCGCCATCGACAAGCGCGCCGGGCAGCCGTGCCCGAACCTGCGCCCGGACTTCCGCTGCTCCATTCACGACCGGCTCCGGCCGCGCGGGTTTCCCGGGTGCGTCAGTTACGACTGCTTCGGCGCGGGCCAGCAGGTGGCCCAGGTCACCTTCGGCGGGCGGGACTGGCGGCAGGCACCGGGCACCGCCGCCCAGATGTTCAGGGTGTTCACGATCATGCGGCAGCTCCATGAGCTGCTCTGGTACCTGACCGAGGCGCTGGCGCTGCCCGCCGCGGGCCCGCTGCACGGCGAGCTCGGCGCTGCGCTGGCGCAGACCGAGCGCCTGACCCGCAGCAGCCCCGCTGCGCTGGCGAAGCTGGACGTGCGCGCGTTCCGCGACGACATCAACGTCTTGCTGCTGCGGGCCAGCACCCTGGTGCGAGCCAGCGCCAGGCAGCCCGGGGCGAACCTCACCGGAGCGGACCTGACGGATGCTGACGGCGCCGACCTGAGCGGCGCCAAGCTGAGCGGCGCGGACCTGACGGACGCCGACCTGAGCGGCGCGGACCTGAGCGGCGCCGAGCTGAGAGGCGCCGACCTGACCGGGAGGGACCTCAGCGGCGCGGACCTGGCCGGCGCCAGCCTGCGCGGCGCCCGCCTCATCGGCGCTGATCTCAGCGGCGCCGGCCTGAGGATGGCCGACCTCACCGGAGCGGACCTCAGGGGCGCCGACCTCAGCGGCGCCGACCTCAGCGAGTGCTTCTTCCTCGGCCAGTCCCAGCTCGACGCGGCTCGCGGTGATCAGGGCACCAGGCTTCCCGCCGTCCTGACCCGGCCCGCGCACTGGCCCGCCGGGCGCGGGCCCGCCGGGCCGGCCGGGCCCGCGCCCGGCGGCTGATGTGCGAAGCCGCCGCTCAGCGCAGGCCGAGCGCGGCGCTCACCGCGGCCCGCGGGCCCTTCCCGGCCAGCGCGTCGATGTGGACGACCAGGCCCTGGTCGATCGTCAGCAGGACGAGCGCCAGCACCCGGCGATCGCGCATCGCGACGATGCCGATCCGGTTCCCGACCGGCACGTACAGCAGCGCGGGGGAAGCAGGCGGACCGAGGTAGCGCATGATGCCGGGGGCGACGTTGGCGGCGCCGACCACCACGCGGGGCTCGACGTCACCGGCGCCCTCGACGGCCGGATCGAGCAGCGCCAGCAGTCCGTCCAGGTCACCGCCCGTGCAGGCCTCGATGAATCGCTCGCTGACCTGCCGGTGCAGAGCGGGGTCCACGGGAAACCGGCCGGCCGCGGACTCGGCTCGCACGGTCCTGCGGGCCCGGCTGGCCAGCTGCCGGCACGACGTCGGCGTGCGCCCGACGACGGCCGCGACTTCGTCGAATGAGTACTGGAACACGTCGTGCAGCACGAACGAGGTCCGCTCGGCGGGCGTCAGGCGCTCTAGGAGGGCATGCATGGCCATGGTGACGTTGTCGACGAGCGTGACGTGACCGGAGGGATCGACGGCGTGCGGGTCAAAGGGATCGTCGGCGATGTCCAGCGCGTCGGCCGGGCGGCGCCGCCGGGAGCGGAGCCTGTCGAGGCACAGCCTGCTGGTGACGACCACCAGCCATCCCTCGGGATCGTCGAGGCCGGCGATGTCCGTGCGGGCCAGCCGGGTGAATGCTTCCTGTACCGCGTCCTCCGCGTCGCGGAAGTCCAGCAGCATGCGGAAGGCCAGATCGAGCATCCGCCGCCGGTGCGCCGCCCACAGCGCGGTGAACGCCGGGTCCTGGCCGCCGGAGGTGGCGTGGTCAGGTGGTTCCATCACTGTCCTCATCGTCTCAGCTGGCGGACGAGGGCCCCGCGGCGGCCGCTCACGGCTTCTTGCGGATGCCTTCCTGCCAGATCAGCTTCAGCATCGACGGGCTGGCGCCCGGCGTCGCCACGGCGATCGCCGAGCGCACGTACGTGTCGCTGAGCGCCTGGCGCAGCAGGCAGTCGGCCAGGTCGATGCGGGCGGTGAACCGGTGGCCGACGTGGTCGATCGCGACCTGGTACGCCGAGACGGCCGGCGCCTCGAACAACCCGGACGGGCGCACGATCGTCCAGGCCAGGTCGCTGCCGGACACGATCGCCTCCATCCTGCGCATGTCGTCGTAGACGGTCCGGCCGAGCTTGCCGACGACGTAGGGCTGGATGATCTTCTCGAAGATGAACCCGCCGAGCGGCTCGGCGGGAGGGCCAAGCACGCTGGAGCTGACGCACGCGAGCCGCTTGATGCCGGCGGCGCGCATGCCGGCGATGATGTTGGCCGCGCCGCCGGAGTACACGCTGACCGGGGCTCTGGCAAAGGGCACGCCCAGGGCGGACAGCACGGCATCGGCGCCGTCGATCGCCGCGGCCACGGCGCCCGCGTCGTGGACATCGCCGGCCGCGACGGCCAGGCGCCGGTGCTTGATCGGGAAGGCGCCGGGGCGGCGGGTGACGGCGATCACATCGTGATCCTCGGCGAGCGCGAGCTGGGTGAGCAGCCGCCCGGTCGGGCCATTGGCGCCGAATACTGCCAGCTTCATGGGTTCGATCCTTCCGACGTGCTCCCGGACCTGCGTCCGGGGGCGGCTACATCAGGAAGGACGCCGCCATCGGCAGCGGTGTGACATCGCCAGCAGCTGCCTAGGCGTGCACCTGCGGATGCCGCCCGGCCCACGGCGCGGCCTGCTCGAGCTGGCCGGCCACCTGAATCAGCAGATCCTCGCGGCCGTAGCCGGCCACCAGCTGCACGCCGACCGGCAGCCCGCCGGGCGTCCAGTGCAGCGGCAGGCTGATCGCCGGCTGGCCGGTCATGTTGAACTGAGCCGTGTAGGGGATGAAGCTGGCGATCCGGTGCCCCTCCTCCTCCGGGCGGCGGCGGTGAACCAGCCCAGCTCGGGCGGGGGCGCCCCCAGCGTGGGCGTGACCAGCAGGTCGTGGCCGTCCAGCCACTGCGCCATCCGCCGCACCCAGCTCCCGATCCAGGACCGGCTCTGCAGGTACGTCATGGCGTCCATGGCCGAGCCGGCCCGCCGGTAGGCGGCGTTGCGCGGCTCGATCTCGTCGTCGCTGATCTGGCGGCCGAGCAGCATCTCGAACGCCCGGAACGTGGCCTCGGTGTCGGCGGCGATGATCGTGTTGAAGTGCCGGGAGAAGGCCGGCTCGAACATTCCCTCCGGTGCTGACTCCTCGACGTGGTGGCCGAGCCGTTCCAGCAGCTTGGCCGTCCCGGCCACCGCGGCGCGGCACTCCGGATCGTCGAGGTAGCCCTCGGCGCCCGGCCGGTCAAGGACCCCGATCCGCAGCGGGGCGGGGTCGGCCCCGACCTCCTTGGTCAGCGGGCGGCGCAGCGGCGGCGCATAGTAAGGCTCGCCGGGCCGCCGGGTGCTGATCACGTCCAGGACGCCCGCCGCGTCCCGCACGGTACGGGCCACGACGCCGTCGATCGTGCCGCCCGCCCAGGCCTCGCCGATCACCGGGCCCTGGCTGACCCGGCCGCGGGTCGGCTTCAGCCCCACCATCCCGCAGGCACTGGCCGGGATCCGGATCGAGCCGCCGCCGTCGCTGGCGTGCGCGACCGCCACCATGCCGCTGGCCACCGCCGCCGCCGACCCGCCCGAGGAGCCGCCGGTGCTGCGACCGGGATCCCACGGGTTGCGGGCGGCCGGGAACGACCGCGGCTCGGTGGTCACCGTGGTGCCCATTTCCGGCACGTTCGTACGGCCGAGCGGCACGAAACCGGCCGCCCGGAAGGACGCCGCCAGGTAGGACGTCACCGGGAACGGCAGCTCACGCATGGGCCCCACGCCGAAGGCCGTCACCTCACCCGCCACGGTGCAGCCCAGGTCCTTGAACAGGATCGGCACCCCGCGGAACGGCCCGTCCGGCAGCTTCCCGGCCGCCTCGGCCCGGGCCTCGCCGAACCGGGTCCTGATCACCGCGTCGAGCCGCGGATTCACCTTCTCGATCCGGCCGATCGCGGCCTCCACCAGCTCCGCCGGGCTGACCTCGCCGCGCCGGACCAGTTCAGCCTGAGCGGTAGCGTCCAGCAACGTTAGTTCCATCACGTCGGCCTGCTGTCTTCCCGGGCGAGCGGCTCAGCTCGCGCCTTGATCCCGGCGAGCATTCTGCGGGGCACGGCGAAGTCGCCGAACTCCATCAAAAGCATGCTAAAGACTGCCAGCAGCGGCCAGAGGCGATGGTCCTCTCGGCCCGCGCCGCTGCGCGTATTCACAGGGGGAGCGCGCGAGGCGTTCAGCTGGGCTCCAGGAAAAAGCGGTCTGCTTGATCTCGAGACGAAGCCGCACGCGGGACGGGAGCGCCGGGATGAGAGGAACGCCGATGACGGCCGATCGAGCAATCTCCTCGCTGCACACTGCGGCAGGCCGCGATCCGGACCGCCAGGGCCGGCACCTGCATCCGGCGGCGCTCCCGCAGTGGCATGCCCTGCTCGGGCTCCTGTGGCAGGACCGGCTGGAGCGGGTCACCCAGCTGTCGCTCGCCTACCACGACGCCGAAGCCGCCGCCGGCGACCGCACCAGCGACCGCGAAGCGCGCCTGGCGGCCAGCCGGCAGGCGAGCCGGGTACTGCACCGGGCGGTTACCGAGCGGCGCGCGCTCGCCGAGATCGAGGCGGCGATCAGCCGGCTGGGGACCGGGCGGTTCGGGTGGTGCGAGCAGTGCGGCGGCGTCATCGCCACCGCGCGGCTGGTACACGCGCCGCAGATCAGGTACTGCGCTTCGTGTGACTGCTGAGGCTCAGCCGGGGCCCGGCCGGGAGCGCACGAAGCTGGCGATCACCGCGCCGAGCCGCTCGCCCGCGTCCTCCTGAAGGAAGTGACCGGCCCCCTCGATCACCGGATGCTCAAGGCCGACGGCACCGGGCACGGCGCGCTTCAGGATGGGCGCCATCGCGCCGGTGATCGGGTCGCGGTCACTGAAGGCGACCAGGAACGGCTTCTCCCAGCCGGCCAGCTCGCGCCAGGCGGCCCGGTTGGCCTCGGACGCCGGATCGTCCGGGGACGTCGGCACCAGCCCGGGCATTGCTCGGACCCCGGCCAGGTAGGTCTCGTCGGGGAACGGTGCGTCGTAGGCCGCGAGCACCGCCGGTGACAGGGGCGTCTGGCAGCCGGATTGCACCAGCCGGGATACGTCGATCCGCGGCGTGGTGCGCACCACCTCGCGGAACCGCAGCCAGATCTCGGGCATCGCCTGGTCCCCGGTGGGCAGCCCGGTGTTGGCCGCCACCACCCGGGCGAACCGGTCCGGATGCTCGGCCACCAGCCGCAGCCCGATCAGGCCGCCCCAGTCCTGCCCGACCAGGGTCAGCCCGCTCAGGCCGAGCCGGTCAAAGGCGAACGCCCTGATCCACTCCACGTGCCGCGCATAGCTGTGGTCGCCGATCTCGGCCGGCTTATCGGACCGGCCGAACCCGACCAGGTCCGGTGCGATGGCCCGCAGCCCGGCCGCCGCGAGCACCGGCATCACGTGGCGGTACAGGAACGACCAGCTCGGCTCGCCGTGCAGGAGCAGCACGGGCTCGCCGTCCGGCGGCCCGGCCTCCACGTAGCCGATCCGCAGGCCGTCCACATCCGCGTAACGCGGCGGGTAGCTGAAATCCGGCAGGCCCGCAAACCGATCTTCAGGAGTACGCACGACTCGCATCCGATCATGCTGTCACGAACCCGAGCCGCCCCGCGAGATCCGCCTGACCCAAATGGCCAGCGGCGGGCAGGTTCAGGAGCTATGCGGCGTTTGCTACCTCTACTACGTCGAGTGGGAAAGTCACCTTCAGCGTCTCGTCCGTCCCCGTGATGTAGACCGCGACCCGCACGTGTGCACCGATGCCTGATTCGTAGGCGTCAATGACCTCGCCTTCGGCCTTACCAGGCCCCCACGGCACACGTACCCGCGTACCGATGCCGGGCAACACGCGCACCTCGTCCCTCCTCACCACGGCGATGCGCCGATCATACGCTCGAGGTGCTCTTTCACGGTCTCATCCATGCCGTGGGCGAGCCCGTTCAGGGCAGAGCGCCAGCGGCTGACGCTTTGCAACGTCATCGGCCATCCGATAGCCCTGGCCCTAGCCAGCTTGCTGCGATCATCATGCGCAATACCGTTTCTGGCCGTATTGAGTATCTCGAGGGTGCGGTTCCAGGTGACGCACCGTGCCGGGTAGCGCGACTCCAGATCTGCCCACAGCTGCATTCCGAAGAGCCCGAAGTCCTTGCCTAACGTACCCGGATCGGCGTTAGCCCGGTCCAGCCGCCGGGCCGCGGCATAGGGGATTCGGAGAACAGCTTGCATGCCAGGAGCTCCCGGCACCACTGCCACGACGACAGCATTAATCGCCTCATCATGCAGATCGCGCGCGAACCCCTGGAACTCGCTCGCTAAGCGCAAGACCAACGCGTGGTTGAGTTCCTCGGTCTCCCAGCGGCGGCCGGGGCCGCTCCCAAATACCTTGTGAGCCGTACGTAACCGATCTACACGACGCATCCGGTGCTCAAGCCAGGTCTGAAGTGAGGCAGACACCATGCACCGCACCGTAGGCCCACCTAACGACAGAATTGTGCTGGGCGCCAAGCATCATTCCGGGACTTTCCGGCAGTCGGCTAGGCATGACGGCTCGTATGGAAAGCGTACGCAGGCGGTACCGCGGCCCATGGGAGGTTCTACTTCGGCTGCGGGCCACCGTTGCCCTGAAGCCATGCCGGAGCCTCCCGGCTACGGCTGACAGCTCCTCGCGGCCCGTCTCGCCGCCCCGGCCCAGCCGCATATCTCTCCCGCGCGAACTCGGGAGAGAAGTGCATATGGAGGGCGTATGCATCGGGTACCGCGGCGCTTGGATTCCGCTTGCGGCCGGCCGATCCGGCCAGGCCGGGCCGACTGTGGGTCGTGATCAAGCCACGGCCCGCGCGACGGCGCTGGTTAAGGTGGCTTATCTTCCTGAGAGAGGCGTACTCACTGACAGGAAAGCCATGAGCCAGACGGGCGAGCCCCGCCAGAGCGATGCACGAGACCGCGGGCAGCTCCGGATCTACCTGGGCTGCGCCGCCGGCGTGGGCAAGACTTTCGCCATGCTCAACGAGGGCCACCGGCGCCGGGAGCGCGGCACCGATGTGGTGGTCGCGTTCGTGGAGACCCACGGCAGGAAGCACACCGCCGACCAGATTGGCGAGCTGGAGATCATCCCGCGCGCCCGGATTCCGTACCGGGGCAGCGAATTTGAGGAGATGGACCTCGACGCCGTGCTGGCCAGGCGGCCCCAGGTCGCGCTGGTCGACGAGTTCGCCCACACCAACGTGCCTGGGTCGCGCAACGCCAAGCGCTGGGAAGACGTCGCTGAACTGCTCGCGGCGGGCATCGACGTGATCTCCAACGTCAATATCCAGCACCTGGAGTCGCTGAACGACGTCGTGCAGAAGATCACCGGCGTCCCGCAGCGGGAGACCGTGCCCGACGCCATGGTCCGGGCCGCCGACCAGGTCGAGCTGGTCGACATGACGCCGGAGGCGCTGCGCCGCCGGATGGCGCACGGCAACATCTACCCGCCCGAGAAGATCGACGCCGCCCTGACCCATTACTTCCGGGGCGGCAACCTGGCCGCTCTCCGGGAGCTCGCGCTGCTCTGGCTGGCCGACAAGGTCGATGAGGGCCTGCAGCGCTACCGCGCGGCGCACGGCATTCACGACACCTGGGAGGCGCGGGAGCGCGTGGTCGTCGCGCTCACCGGCGGCCCGGAGGGCGAAACCCTGATCCGGCGGGCCGCCCGGATCGCCGCCCGGTCAACCGGCGGCGACCTGCTGGCCGTGCACGTGACCAAGTCAGACGGCCTGACCGGCGCCAACCCGGGCGCGCTGGCCGCGCAGCGGCGGCTGGCCGAGTCCCTCGGCGGCAGCTACCACCAGGTGGTCGGCGACAACGTGCCCGAGACCCTGCTGACCTTCGCGCGGGCGGAAAACGCGACGCAGCTGGTCCTCGGGGCCAGCAGGCGCGGCTGGGTGGCATCGCTGCTGACCGGTCCCGGCGTGAGCATCCGGACGATCCACAACTCCGGCGACATCGACGTGCATATCGTGACGCACGCTCACATAGGCCGCGGCCGGGGGCTGCCCAGGGCCCACGGTGGCCTTCCGCTGCGGCGCAGGCTGGCCGGGTACGCGCTGGCTGCCGTGCTGGCTCCGTTGCTCACCCTGATGCTGGTGAGCCTGCGCGGCCAGCTCAACCTGACCACCGATGTGCTGTTGTTCCTGGTCGCGGTCATCGCGGTCGCCCTGGTGGGCGGCTTCGTCCCGGCCGTGCTGGCGGCGATCGCCGGCTTCTTGCTGCTCAATTTCTTCTTCACGCCCCCGATCCACCGGTTCACGATCGCCGACGCCAACAACGTGCTGGCGCTGGTGATCTTCGTCGCAGTGGCCCTGGTGGTGAGCTTCCTGGTCGACGACGCCGCGCGACGGACCAAGCAGGCCGCCCGGGCCACCGCCGAGTCCGAGCTGATGGTCACCACGGCAGGCAGCGTGCTGCGCGGTCAGCATGCTCTCACGGCGGTGCTGGACCGGACGCGGGAAGCGTTCAGCATGGAATCGGTGACCTTGCTGGAACGCGGGCCGGAAGCGGGCGGTGCCGCCCTCGGGCCTGGCACGGGCTGGACTCCGGTGGCCGTATCCGGCGGCCCGGAACTCAGCCGGCCCGACGACGCTGACGTCGAGATCCCGGTCACCGACACGCTCTGCCTCGGGCTGCGCGGCCGGGCGCTGCCCGCCACCGACCGCCGGATCCTCGGTGCCTTCGCCGCCTACGCGGCCGCCGCGCTCGAGCAGCAGCGCCTCACCGCCGAGGCCGAGGCGGCCCGGCCCATCGCAGAGGCCGACCGGATGCGGACGGCCCTGCTCGCCGCGGTCAGTCACGATCTCCGCACCCCGCTCGCGTCGGCCAAGGCGGCCGTCAGCAGCCTGCGCTCGCTCGACATCCAGCTGACGGCCGAGGACCACGACGAGCTGCTGGCCACCGCCGACGAGTCCCTGGACCGGCTGACTCACCTGGTGGACAACCTGCTGGACATGAGCAGGCTGCAGGCCGGGGCCATGTCCGTGTTCCCCAGGCCGGCCGACCTCGAAGAGATCATCGCGCGCTCGCTCGACGACATCGGGCCACCGGCCAGGACGGTCCTGGTGGACTTCCCCGAGGCCCTGCCCGAGGTCATGGTCGATCCGGCCATCATGGAACGGGTCATCGTGAACCTGACCGCCAACGCGCTGCGCTACTCCCCCGCCGCGTCGCCGCCGCTGCTGACCGCCAGCGCCCTCGGAGACTGGGTGGAGGTGCGCGTCATCGACCGCGGGCCTGGCATCCCCGTGGCGGACCGGGACCGGATATTCGTGCCGTTCCAGCGGCTCGGTGACACCGACAACACCACCGGAGTCGGCCTCGGGCTGGCGCTCTCCCGCGGCCTGACCGAGGCGATGGGCGGCACGCTGGAACCGGAGGAGACCCCGGGTGGCGGCCTGACCATGACCATCTCGGTGCCGGTCGCGCCCGGGCCCGCCCGGCTGGAGGCCGGGCAGCCGGGGCGGCTCGAACGGGAAGGAATCGGGTCGGCCAGCACCGCGAGCCGGGACTACGATGGCGCATGAGCGTGACACGGTGAGACGGTGACCCGCGTCCTGGTCGTCGATGACGAGCCGCAGATCCTGCGTGCGCTCCGGATCAACCTGCGGGTCAGGCAGTACGACGTGCACATCGCAGCGACCGGCGCCGAGGCACTCGAACAGGCCTCCAAGCACCCGCCGGACCTGGTCATCCTCGATCTCGGCCTGCCGGACCTGGACGGCGTCGAGGTGATCCAGGGCCTGCGCGGCTGGACGACCGCCCCGATCATCGTGCTGTCCGGGCGGGCGGACAGCATCGACAAGGTGGAGGCGCTCGACGCGGGCGCCGATGACTACGTCACCAAACCGTTCGGCATGGAAGAACTGCTCGCCAGGATGCGGGCCGTGGCCAGGCGCGCCATCGCCGACGGCGACGAGCCGCAGGTCCAGCTCGGCGACCTGGTCGTCGACCTGGCCGCCAAGCGGGTCATCAGGGAGCAGGACGGCCAGGACGGGCAGCACGGGCAGGACGGCGCGGACGTCAGGCTCACCCCCACCGAGTGGCACCTGCTGGAGGTGCTGCTGCGCCATCCCGGCAAGCTGCTCAGCCAGCAGCAACTGCTGGCCGAGGTCTGGGGTCCCGGCTACGCCGATGCCACCGGCAACCTGCGCCTCTACATGGCCCAGCTGCGCAAGAAGCTCGAGCCGGACCCGGCCAGGCCGCACTGGCTGCTGACCGAGCCTGGCATGGGCTACCGCTTTCAGCCTGACCCCGACACTGACACCGGTCCCGACACTGACACCGGTCCCGACACTGACACCGGTCCCGACACTGACACCGGTCCCGACACCGACACCGCCTGACTGGGCCCGGCCGGGCGCGGTCAGGCGCAGCGAGCAGGTTCGCGGGTCACGGTAAACCGGCGGCCCCCTGCGCCCCGGGCACCCCAGCTGGTGCGAGCATGAGCCGGTGGCGGAATTCGCAGGGTACGCGGTGAGACCGGCGCAGGCCGCTGATGCCCGGGCGATGGCGGAACTCTTCGCGGCCGTGGCTGCCGAGCGTGACGGGATCGCGACCGAGCCGCCGGTCGACATCGACGAGCGCGCCGCACTGTTCGCGCGCAGCGCCGCCGGGTCGGTCGTCGCCGTCGCGGACGGCCAGCTCGTCGGAATGCTGCACGTGGAGGTCAGCCGGCACGGCTTTGGCGAGCTCGGGATGCTCGTCGACCGCGGCTGGCGGGGCCGCGGCGTGGGTTCGGCGCTGGTGGCGGCGGCCGCCGACTGGGCACGCGGCCAGCGACTGCACAAGCTCAGCCTCGAGGTATTCGCGCACAACACGGCTGCGATCGCCCTGTACCGCAAGGCCGGCTTCACCGAGGAGGGACGGCGGGTCAGGCAGTACCGGCGGGCCAACGGAGAACTCTGGGATTCGATCGTGATGGGCCTGGCGCTCTAGCCCTGGCCCCCTGGCCGTGCCGCTGAGGCCCTGACCTCTGACCTCTGACCCGGCAAACGACGGTCCTCGCCGCCCACCAGCACTGATGTCGGGACTTCCGCCTCCCCATCTGGGGTTCTTTGCCTCCGTTGGTCCCGCTTTTTCTGCGTTACCGTTCGGACGTGCAAGCAGCATGATGCCGCCTGCTGTCCGGCCGCTATCTAGCTCGCCGGACTGTCAATCCGCCTTCAGGCGCGGAAGTGAGGCGTGTGCGGTGAACGGCTACATCGAACGGGTGCTCAACGAGATCCAGTCCAAAAATCCGGGCGAGGATGAGTTCCTGCAGGCGGTCCATGACGTCTATGGGACGCTCGGCAGGGTGATCGAGCGGCACCCGAAGTACCAGACCGCCAAGATCCTCGAGCAGATGGCAGAGCCGGAGCGTGTGATCATGTTCCGGGTTCCCTGGGTCAGCGACGCCGGCGAGCTGCAGATCAATCGCGGCTTCCGGGTCCAGATGAACAGCGCGATCGGTCCCTTCAAAGGCGGGCTGCGGTTCCATCCGACCGTCCGCCTGGGGCTGCTGAAGTTCCTCGCGTTCGAGCAGGTTTACAAGAACGCCCTCACCACGCTGCCGATGGGCGGCGCCAAGGGCGGGTCAGATTTCGATCCGAAGGGCAAGAGCAAGGGCGAGGTCCGGCGGTTCTGCCAGTCGTTCATGACCGAGCTGTACCGGCACATTGGCCAGTTCACCGACATTCCCGCCGGGGACATCGGCGTCGGCGGGCGGGAGATCGGCTTCCTGTTCGGGCAGTACAAGCGGATCACCGGTGAGTTCGCCGGCGTCATCACCGGCAAGGGCCACAGCTGGGGCGGCTCGCTGATCCGGCCCGAGGCGACCGGGTACGGCGCGGCGTACTTCGCCGAGGAGATGCTTAACTCCCGCGGCGACTCCCTGGGCGGCAAGACCTGCCTGATCTCCGGCAGCGGGAACGTCGCCCAGTACACGATCGAAGCGCTGCTCAATCTGGGCGCCAAGGCGGTCACGCTGTCGGACTCCGACGGCTACATCTACGACCCGGCCGGCATCGACCGGGAGAAGCTGGCCTTCGTGCTGGACCTGAAGAACGTGCGGCGCGGCCGGATTCGCGAGTACGCCGAGCATTTCCCCGGCGTGACGTACGTGCCCGATGGCACCGCCGATTACAACCCGCTGTGGAAGGTGCCCGCGGACTGCGCGTTCCCGAGTGCTACCCAGAACGAGATCAACGGCAAGGACGCCGCCAACCTGATCAGCGGCGGAGTCATCGCCGTCACCGAGGGCTCCAACATGCCGACTACCTCCGACGGAGTCGAGCTGTTCCTCTCGGCCGGGATCCTGTACGGGCCGAGCAAGGCGGCCAACGCCGGCGGCGTGGCGGTATCCGGGCTGGAGATGTCCCAGGACAGCCAGCGCCGGCAATGGGAGCGGAAGGACGTCGACAAGGAGCTGCGCGAGATCATGCGGGCCATCCACGAGCAAATCACCGCGGCGGCCGACGAGTACGGCTACCCGGGCAACAACGCGGCGGGCGCCAACATCGCCGGGTTCCTCAAGGTAGCGGACGCGATGCTGGACGAGTCGCCCGTGTAGCCAGCACCGTGTAGAGAGCATCCGTGTAGAGAGCACCCTGCGTAGCCCGCCCCTGCGTAGCCCGCCCCTGCGTAGCCAGGCCGATCCGGTGCTGAGCGGTCAGCCTGCCGTGGCCCGCAGGCGTGCCGGTGGCAGATACTGGCCCATGGCGCTGGGCCAGTATCGTGGCAACCGGATTCTGCCGGAGGATGCGCAGGCGCGGCTGCCAGTCTGGCGGTGTCCGGGCTACTTGGCCTGCAGCCGACGGAGATACGCCTGATCATGAACTTCGATGTGGCTACTGCCCTCGGGTCGCGGGCGGTCCTGCTGGTCGAGGGAACGAGTGATCAGGCGGCGCTGGAAGCCCTCGCTGAGCGGCGCGGCCGGGCCCTGGACTCCGAGGGGATCTCCATCGTGCAGATGGGGGGTGCGACCAACATCGACAGGTTCCTGGACCTGTTCGGCCCGCGCGGGCGCGACGTGCGGCTGGCTGGCTTGTGCGACGCCGCCGAGGAAGGCTACTTCAGGCGCGCCCTGGAGCGGGCCGGCCTGGGCTCCGGCTTGTCGCGCGCCGGGATGGAAGCACGCGGTTTCTACGTCTGTACCGCCGATCTGGAGGACGAGCTGATCCGCGCCCTGGGCGCCGCCTCGGTCGAGGACATCATCGAGGCGCAGGGCGATTCCCGGTCGTTCAGCATTTTCCAGCGGCAGCCCGCGCAGCAAGGACGGAGCCCCGAGCGGCAGCTGCACCGTTTCATGGGCACCCGGTCCGGTCGCAAGAGCCAGTACGCGCGCCTGCTGGTGAGCGCGCTTGATCTCACCCGCGTCCCCCGGCCGCTCGACGGCGTGCTGGCGCACGTCTGAGGGGCCGGCCACCAGGCCGCTCGGCTGCTCGCGCCGATGGCCCGGGCAGTCGCTCGCCCGAAGAAACGCTGGTCGGCTAGCCGGCCTGGCCTCGGTGCCTTCGCTATCGTGTCATTCGTCCCGCGCCGTTGAATAAACCTCGTATCTCCCGCTGATCAGGACAGGAGCATCGAATGACGACCAAGGCCGCGTTCACGCCCGAGGAATGGACAGAGGTACTCGAGGGGCCGCCGACCGCCGGCATGATCGTGGTCACCGCTGCGCGCGGCGGAACGATCCGCGAGACGATCGCGATGTCGAAGGCTTACGCGCAGGCGCGCAGTCAGCACGGCGCCAGCGAACTGCTGGATGAGATCGTGGCGGCTAAGCCCCAGCTGGACCACACGCGGTACCACTCGGCGCAGGAGCTCAGGGACGGCGGCCTGGCGCGGCTGCGTGCTGCGGTCGCGCTGCTGGGCGGCAAGGCTTCCGCCGAGGAAGTCGGGGACTACCGGCGCTTCGTCATCAACCTCGCGGACGAGGTCGCGGCCGCGCACCGGGAGCAAGGGCAGGCCGTGAGCCCCGCCGAGACCGAGGCCATCCAGCAGATCACCGCGGCGCTGGGCTAGCTGCTGACCCACGCGAGGATGTGCTCGTTGACCTCGGCGGGCTTCTCCAGGTGCAGGAAATGGCCCGCGTCATCGATCACGGCCATGCGCGAGGACGGGGCGAGGAACCGCTCGGCGCCGCGCGCCAGCTCCACTCCGATGCAGCCGTCGGCGGTTCCGTGCAGGTACAGGGTGGGCTGAGGTGCCTGAAGGCCGGCCGCCTGCTGTTCGGCCCGGTAGCGCGAGGCGCCCCCGGCGGCTGCGTCCGGGGCGCCCGAGACCCCCGTCGCGCGGTAGTAGCCGAGGGCGGCGGCCAGGTTGGCCGGCTCTCGCAAGCACTCCTTGACCTGAGCCAGATGGTCGCCCGGCTGGTAGCCGGGCGACCAGTCGAGCCAGAGCTTGTCCACGAACGACATCCCGTCGCGGGCGACCATGGTGTCGGCGAATCCGAGCGGATCCCGGAACATGAACAGGTAGAAGAACCGTTTGAGCTGCTCGTAATCGCTGAACAGCACGGGATCCAGGGCCTGCGGCGGCACGGCCAGGGTCACCAGCCGCCGCCACCGGTCCGGGGCATAGGCAGCCGCGCCGTAGGCGGTCTCGGCCCCCCAGTCGTGCCCGATCAGGACGGCGTCCCCGTCGCCGCCCAGGACCTCGTGCAGGGCCACCGCATCAGCGACCAGCGCGCCGAGCTGATAGGAGCCGTCGGCGGGGACGGCGGTGGGCGCGTACCCGCGCATGAACGGGGCCACCGCACGGAACCCGGCCCTGGCCAGGGCGGGCAGCAGGTGCCGCCAGGTATGGGCACAGTCGGGAAACCCGTGCAGGCAGAGCGCCAGCGGCCCTGACCCGGCCTCAAGCAGCCCGAACTCAAGATCGTTAGCTCGTACCGTGCTAGCCCGCAGCAGACCGGAGACAGCCACATCAGAACGCTACCCTCACCAGCCCGCTGCAGACCCGCGGCCTGACTGGGCGGCCGATCGCGGCTTGACTGGGCCTGCCCGACCGTGCAGCCTAACCGTGCGCTGCCTGTGCGGCCTGACTGGGCGGCCTGACTGCCGCTGGGGCGCAGAGCTTGACCGGCCAGAAGTTTCTGCTTGACCGGAACCAGGAGGCTGCCCACACTCACATCAGGACGGGAAGACGGCCGGCCTCCCCAAGAAAGAACGCTCGCGGGCAAGCACCCGCTCAGGCCAGAAAGGATCCCCATCACAAATGGAAAGCTTGCTCTTTCGGCAGCGGGTTGCGGCGATCGCTTCCATCGTCGTAACAACGGGCGCCTTGCTAACTTTCGCCAACTCCCCGAGCGCCTTCGCTAAACCTGTGAGTGCGGCTACAGATCGCTGCCCCTCAGGTAGTGATTACATTGACCTGAACGGCGTTCAGATACGATCGAAGGTTGTAGATATCACGAACCCTGCACCTGGGTTGCAGCACGGGGAGCTCAATTGCACGGAGCATGTGTACCGGGTGGAGCGCACAAAAAGTGGCAGTACCTGGCAAGAGTGGCATAGCTACTGATAGCCAAAAACTCCCCCGTGGCGTGCCGGGTCAGGCGGGCACGATGTTGGCATTGACGTGGAACACGTTGCCCGGGTCATATTCGGCCTTGATCCTGGCCAGCCGCTCGTACTTAGCCCGGCCATAGCTGCCGCGCACCCGGTCCTCCCGGTAGTCGGCGGTGCCGTTGACGTAGCCATCGCCGCTGCCGATCGCGTGCGGGCGAAGCGCCGACCAGAAGTCGCGCACCCAGCGGCGATCGGCGGCCATCAGGTCCGAGTCCGGTGCGGCACCGACGATGAACGTGCCGTAGCGCGGCGACCGCCCGCCGCTGAAGGCCGTCTCGCCGTCACCGACCCCGCTGTAGGCGCCGTCGAGCCGGTAGAACAGCGCCATCGACATCGGTGAGCTCTTACCGGGTACCTGCTCGGTGACCACGTCGATGACATCGTCAGACAGGTCCTCGACGTAGGTGCCTTTCTCATAGCAGAACGAGCCCCACGAATTGGCCTCGTCGAGCATTCTCTGCAGCTCGATGTAGGGCATGGGGGTCACCATCTCGAACAGCGGCGGCAGCCTGCGGCGGATTCCGGCGGCGAGGCTGGCGTGCTGCTCGGCCGAGCCGAACCCGGTCAGCAGCAGGACGTAGCCGGGGGCGAACTGGTGCTGCGGTGGTACGAAGGGCGCGGGCGGCGCGTTCAGCGCACCGATCACCGCGTTGATGCCAGGCGGCATCGCCGCGGTGATCTCGCGGGCCAGGTCCAGCGCCTCGGCGCCCTGGTCGAGGCTCCAGAAGAACAGCCCGAAGGCCACCATCGGATCGATCTCGTGCAGCCGGAACTCGAACGACGTGACGACGCCGAAGTTGCCGCCACCGCCGCGGATCGCCCAGAACAGGTCGGGGTTGGAGTCCTCTGCCGCACGGAGCACCCGGCCGTCGGCGGTGACGACCTCGGCGCCGACCAGGTTGTCGATGGTCAGGCCGAACTGGCGGGTCAGCCACCCCATGCCGCCGCCCAGAGTCAGTCCCCCGACGCCGGTGTGACTGATCAATCCGGCCGGAACGGCCAGCCCGTGGGCCTGGGTCGCGGCGTCCAGATCGGCCAGCAGCGCCCCGCCACCGGCCCGGGCCCGCCGGGCGGCCGGATCGACGGTCACCGCGTTGAGCAGGCTGAGGTCGATCATTATCCCGCCGTCGCAGACGGCCGTGCCCGCGGTGTTGTGGGCGCCCCCGCGCACGGATATGTCCAGTTGGTGTTCCCGGCCGAGGCCGATGGCCCCGACCACGTCGGCAGCCGATGCGCAGCGGGCGATCACCGACGGACGACGGTCGATCTCCGCGTTCCAGACCCGGCGCCGGTCATCGAAATCCCGGTCGCCGGGCACGATGACGGGCCCCTCCATCGACCCGCGAAGTTCCTCGATCCCTCGGTTCATCGTCTGCGTCATTAATGCTCCCCCTCCATGGACACTCGGTTCGCGCGGACATTCCCGGCCCGCGTTGGCCGCACCAGCTCGCCCCGGCGGTGCGACAGCCGCGCTCCCGGCCAGGGCCGCGCGGTGGTGACCGTAGGTGACCAGAACCACGTGCAGACAAGCTGCGGAAGCTGTGGAGAACACCTGGAGGCGCCACCCGGCCCGTTCGTTACCGCAAGCGGCTCACACCCCAAAGATCCGGAACGGCCCGTTCGGCCTGGCCGTCAGCGCGAGCGATTCGGCGCTGTCAGGATGGACCGCGTGGACGTCCTCAGTAGCCGCATCCTGCTGCGCCCCGCCAATCTCCGCCGAAGCCTGCAGTTCTACCGGGATGTGCTGGGCCTGGGCATCTACCGGGAGTTCGGCTCGCCCGCCGCGCCCGGGACGGTGTTCTTCCTGGGCGGGGGCTTGCTGGAGGTCTCCGGGCACGCGGACGGCCCGCCGGCGGGTTCGGTGCAGATCTGGCTCCAGGTGCGGGACGTCCACGCCGAGCATGAGCGGCTGGCTGCGGCGGGCGCGCGCGTGCTGCGCGCGCCGGTGGCCGAGCCCTGGGGCCTGACCGAGCTGTGGATCGAGGACCCGGACGGCGTCCGAATCGTGCTGGTCGAGGTCCCGGCCGATCACCCGCTCCGCCGCGACCCGCGGCCAGCGCCACCGCCGGCCTGACCCAGTGCCGGCCCGGGGTGCCAGCGGATGATCCTGAATCCGTGGCTGACCGCGGCGTCCAGGCTGGCCCGGTCGAGTGTGCCGTCCGGTCCCTTCGGGATGGCAACGAACCGGCCTGCCATCGGGTTGGCAGCCGTGATGACGCCGAGCAGCCGCTCGATCTCGCCCGCGTCGCCGACGATCTCTGGCCGGGCCAGCACGTCACGGCCGCGCAGCTGGATGCGCTCGGGCCTGCCCTCCTGGAGGTTGAGCTTCCAGTTACCCCCGCCGGGGGTCAGCAGCATAGCGCCGTCGCGCACGTAGCTGACCGGCTGCCGGTAGGACTTGCCGGTCCTGCGCCCGGACAGGTGCACGAGCATCAGCCGGCCGCTGAGCGGCGTGGCGAACGGAAGGCCCAGCAGGAAGCGCATCGGGACGTTCACGACGCGGAAGAACCGCTGCTGAACACGCCGCCGGGCCGGGCGGCGCTCGGGTGCCGACCTGGTTTCCTCCGTGCTGCGGCGCATCGGGACGCGCCATCGCCAACAGATGACCTGAACGTTGCCAGGTACATTGATATCAAAGTATTAGACACCGAAGGCTTAGGTCACGCAACCGGGACGTAGCGGCGCTCGCTCCCGGACGGGTTAGTGGACCGGCCGGCTGGGCGGCTGCCAGCGCCGCCAGCCGGGGTGGACCGCGAAATACCGTGACGGGCCAGGCGGCCGGGCAGCCAGGACGTCCCGGGGGCACAGGCTGACGGCCGGGACCGCCTCCCACCATGGCTGGCGGCCCAGCAGCTGGCTGAACAGCTCCTGCTGGCCGCCCGCGGGGCCGAGGACGAGCTCGGCCGGAGCTCGCTGATCGGCCCGTTGCCACCGGAAATCCCCGGACAAGCGCAGCGACCTGCCCCGGTTGGGGAGCGCGGCGTGCGCGGTCAGGCAGTGGAAAACCAGGACGTCCCGGACCTGGTAATCCGTGGTGGCCCAGCCGCGCTCCCGCGGGCCGAGCAGCCGGGGCCGTTGCGGCGGCCCGAGGTGACTTCCCGGGCATACCGCCAGGCCGCCCAGCCCGGCGGGTATCTCCATCAGTGGCACCCAGGTGGTGAGCATGTCCTGAACGCCGGTCACCGCGTAGTCCTGGTGAACGTAGCGGCCGCGGGTCACGGCGGGCGGCCGTTCAGGATAGACGGCTCGCAAGACCTTGACCGGGTAGGAAAACGCTTCCGGACCCAAGATCATCCTGATCAGCCGGCGCTGCCCCGCCAGGTACGGGATCCGGTTGAACGCTGGACTCGCGATGGCGGCCCGGAACGCCGGGTCGCCGAGCGCCTCCCGGAAATCGAGCGCGCGCTGGTCATCCGACGCGATCCCGGTGCCGGTAACCCAGCCCCCCTGGCGCAGCGCGACGAGCACGCTGTCTGCGCCCGCGCCGACTGCTGCGGCAGGCAGCAGGCCACGGAAGAACAGATATCCGTCCTCGGCGAGCCGACGGCGCAGCGCAGCCGGATCATCGCGGAAGGCGCTGGCATCCGCTAGCTCGTCCACGCCACCCACGATAGGCCGGGCGCATGGGGGCGCTGCCAGGACAACTGGCGATAGCTCACTGCCGACGCGGGTGCGAGCCGCTGCCGCGCCGCGGCCGTGCAGGCACCGCTAAGCTCGTGCGGGTGCGTGCTCGGCTGGTCACCGCGGTCGCCTTGTACGGGACCAAGACGGGCGCTTTCCTGAGCCTTTTGCAGACCGTGCAGGCCATCGTCGGCCAGCGGCTTGGCCCCGGATTCCGCCCCTACACCCTGGACCAGATACACGGCACCGTGATCCGGCTTGACGGGGCCAGGGACACCGAGACCGGGCTGATCGTCAGCCAGCGCTACTTCGAGTACTCAGGCACCCCGCGTGCCATGAACCTTGGCCGGGCATCGGAGATCCTCGATGCCTGCCTCACGCCGCCGCTGCGGATCCGGGTGGGCGGCTTCAGCCCGGATACTCCGGTGAAGTTCTCCAGCCGCGGGCAGCATCCGTATGAGCGGACGTTCTCGGTGCAGGGCGACGCGTTCGTCCTCATGGGATGGCCGGTCAGCACGGTGCAGAACGGCGTCGCTTCGAAGCCGCTCGACGACCTCCGCAGGAAAATGAACGACGCGAACATCATGCACTGGTATCACGAGTCGTCCACTGACATCGACAACGACTTCCATCTTGTCATCGGCCACCACCATTGCCGCGCAGCGCATAACGTGCGGGACGCCGTGCACCGCGTGCGTGCCTATCTGGCGCAGCATCCAGTCCAGATAGCGGTGGGCGTTGATCAGGTAGTAGTCATCGCCGCCGATTCGCCGACGCTGGCGCCCGCCCGGTTCATCGGCCGGCTTCCGCTAAATCCGGCGGATATCGCCGGCCTGTACCGCTAGCGGTCCCGGGGCCGGTGAGTGCTCCGATGGCGCTCAGTTAGAGCCCGTGGTTTAGGGAATGACGTGGACCCGTAACGGGAAGAAGCAAGGCGCAAACGCAGGGCTTCCTGCCGAGTCCCACTCGGCCGCGATCAGACGGGCCAGCCCGCCCCCCGCGCGTCATTGGTGAGTCCCATGTCCGCAGCGAGAGTGTCGCGGGAAATCGGCCCCTGCGGGGGGCGCTGGAGCAGCCGGGCCCGCAGGTCGCGGTCCTTGATAGCGGACATGCCGGTCAGGGCGACGGCGGCCACGTCACGGGCATCGATAGCGGGCCAGGCCCGGCCCTCCTGGCCGTCGGCCACGGCCGCCTCGCTGGCGTCCGGAGCTGGCGTCGGTCCCAGGCAGTCCAGCATGTGCCTGGTGAGGGACCTGGTGTTCGCGAGCCGCTCGCGGCCGGCCCGGCTGGTGCGCCGTGCGGACAGCGTGAGCAGTCCACCGGCGGCTGCGATCCCGATCGCGAGCAGGAGGATCCAGCCCGGCCCCGGCTCGATCCAGCGGGCGGCCAGCCCGGCAACGGCGCCGGCGTCAGCGGTAAGAAGGACGAGCGCCGCCAGGCGCATCAGCAACCGGTAACGCCGGGTCATGGTCAGGCCGTCGGCCGCCAGCGCTGCGCTGATCGCGGCTACTACCTGCCAGTTTCTGCTTCTGCGTCGTAATTGCCGCAAGTACGGACCGTGATACACGCCGATCAGCCCGAGAATCAGCCGGTCCACCATGGCATCTGCGGCTTCAGCGCTCTCCTGCCGTGCTCCGCCCAGGTCAGGCACGCCGGCGGCGGCTGGCCCGCTCGCCGGAGCATGCCCGCCGGCCAGTTCCGCACCTGGATCGGGCGGCTGCACGAGTGACAGCCTGCCCCGCGGCCCGACGTGGATGACTCTGCGCCGGACCAGGTTCACCGTGGCGGCCTCAGCTACCCGGGCCGCGCCGCCGGCCAGGTAGGCGACCTCATAGGGGGACAGCTCGACCCTGGTCCGGCCCAATGCTGGCTCCTTCGGCATCCGCGGCCGAAGCGCTCAGCGTCAGCCATCGCGATACGTTCCGGATATCACACTGCGGGCCATACCGAAAGCTGCCGGGCGCAGTGACCGGCGGCCCGCTGCAGACCGCGCAGATCAGGGCCAGACCGGCGGGCTCGGGCCCGGATTCGGGAGCGCCGAGGTGGGCCATCGATCGGCCGGAACGGCTTGAATGCCAAAGGTGACGAAGGTTACGATCGGCGCACCTGTGGCCATAGGTAGCCGCCGAAGTGAAGGGTAATCTCTTATGCGCCGAAGCTCCAGATTACTGTTCAGCACTGTGGCGGCCTGCGTCCCGGCGCTGGGCCTGCTCATCGCCTACGGGCCGGTGGCCAGCGCTGGCACCGCCGCCCCCCGGCCGGCCGTGTCGCAGGCGGCCGCGGCCGCTCGCGCGGCCCTCAAGCATCTGGCGATCGGGCAGCATTCCGCCGATCAGCGGGTGTCGGGGCATATCCAGCACGTCAAGGGCCTGACCAAGGTGGACAGCAACAACTGGTCCGGTTATGCCGACACCGGTAGCAACTACAGCACGGTGACCGGTAGCTGGACCGAGCCCTCGGTCAGCTGCACCTCGACGACCTCGCTGGCGGCCTTCTGGGTAGGAATCGATGGCTTCAGCAGTGACTCGGTCGAGCAAGACGGCACACTCGCTGAGTGTTACGGGGGCACCGCGTACTACTACACGTGGTGGGAGATGTACCCCACTAACGACATCCAGGTGGTCGGCGACACTCTGCGATCAGGCGATCACATCAGCGCCTCGGTCGTCCGCAGCGGCACCAGTTACACGCTCAAGGTGACCGACTCAACCAGGTCGGGCGACAGCTTCTCCACCAAGCAGGGCTGCTCGAGCTGCGCGAACTCGAGCGCCGAGTGGATTGCCGAGGCACCCAGCGGCTCCAGCGGGATTTATCCGCTGCCCAACTTCCACAGCTGGTCGGAGACGAGCGCGACCGTGAAGTCCGGTTCGAAGTCCGGGGTCATCTCGACGTTCAGCGACGACGAGATCACCATGGTGGATTCGTCAGGCAACGTTGAAGCCCAGCCCGGAGCGCTCAACGGCAGCGGCAACGGGTTCACCGTGACCTGGAAGCGCAGCACCTGACCCAGAGCCTGCAGGCCCGGACTCCGGTCCCGACCAGCCGGTCCTGAGCTGGCTGACACGGGCACCGGGGTCCGGGCCGAGCGGGTCGCCGCTCGCGGCGCAGCGGCGGGCACGCGTTCCGCCGCACGGATCGTCGGCATCCCAGCTACCGCGGTCGCCGGTAGCCCTGGCGGCGCGGGTGGCCTGCGGGATTCAGGCACGCACCCCGACGGCGGGCTGGGTCCTGGCCGCCGTCGGGGTTAACCTGGCCTGTAAAGGTCGTGGCCGGGAACGAGGAGCCTCGGATGCCTAGCAAGATCGCATACTCGCTGGCGTTCGGTGCTGCCGCCGCAGGCGTGGCCCGGGCCGGCTGGCCCGGTGCGCCGGCCAACCCGGCCACCTTGATCAACAGGGTCGACCTGATCGCGGTGCTGGTGCTGCTGGCCGCACTGCCCTGGGCCGTCGGCCGGGTCTTCGGCCCGGCCGGCGACAGCTGGCTGGCGCGGATCCTGCGGGCCGGCGGTTACGCCGCGGTGCTGGCTCTGATCCTGGTCAAGGCCGATGTGCAACGGTCCGAATACGCCGCGCCGGCCGGCCGCCCGTGGCCTGCGGGCCTGTGGGCTGGCGAGATTGTCTTCCTGGTGGTGGCGGCGGCATACATCACCGGGCTGCTCGCCGTGACGTCGCGGCGGCCGCCGGTCGCCGCGGCCGCCCTGGCCATCGGAACCGGGGCCGGCCTCGCGATGGGCCTGGCCTTGTATGCGCTGCCGCCGCTCGCCCACCCGCCGCACCTCACGAATGCCTGGCTGGTCGGTGCGTACGCCACGGCACGCGTGCTCGTGGTGCCGCTGGTGCTCGGGGCGGGCGTGGCGGCCGGGGTGGCGTCGGCGCGGCGAACCTCGGGCCGGGGCAGCCAGCTGCCGCTGGCTGACTCCCGCGCCCGGCAGGGTGTCGCGGCCGGGCTGTGCGCGGGCGCGGCCGCCGCGCTGATTGCCTCCGTCCTGGGCGTCAGCACGATCGCGCTCCTGCCCCATGAGGCGGCACGCCTGCAGTGGGCCCTCCCCGTTCAGCATGCCCAGCCCGGCAGCATCTACAAGCTTGAGGTCAGCGTCAGCGAGAGCGCGGCCGGGCACCTTCTTGTCCTGGTGCTGTTCCCGCTGCTGGGGGCCGGCCTGGGCGCCTGGGGAGGGCTCTACGGCGCTGGACAGCCTGGCCGGCGATCTGGCGGCGGTGGTGGCGGCGGCGGTGGCCATGGGCCCGCGCCGGCGCCGCCGCCCCCTGGTGGTGCCCGCCGGGTCGGCGAGGTTCCGCAGCCAGCCCTCTGGCGCGGCGTGACCTTGCCCGGGCTCCCGGCCGGTGAAAGTGCCTGGCCGGTGCCCGAGCATGAGCGCCCGGTACCACACCACCCGGACCAGATTCCGGCCGGCGTTCCCTGACGCGCAGCCGCCCCAGCCGCCCCCAGCTGGGAGGCAGGTACCGCGCCAGACCGATCAGACCGCGGCCGCGGTCTCGCCTGGCCATTTCCTGGTCCCAGCGACCTCCATATGACAATCTCTGACATATGCCATCTTTTTCGGCCACCGTTGATTCGTGGCCTGCAAAGCCGGTCGCGGCGTTCCCCGCCACCAAATCAGCTGGGTAGTCATTCCCGCCCCTCGGCCGTAAGCTGCTGCTCGGCCGCCGATATCGAGAATCGGCCCAGAAGAACGGTCTCCGATCAGGAGGCGGGGGGAAAGATGAACTGCGCTAACTGCCAGGCCGAGTTGCCGTCAGGATTCGACTACTGCCCGCGCTGCGGTACCCGGCAGGCCGCCGGCGACGACGCCGGCACTTACCCGGAGAGCGGCGTCAGCACCGGAGGCGGCGCCTACGTGCGCGGCGGAGTGCAAGTACAGGGCGGCACCTTCGTCGGCCGCGACCAGCACGTCGAAGGTGGCTATACGCAGATCAACCAGCCGGGGCTGCAAGGAGCCGACCTGGCCAGGCTCGCCGAACTGTTCCAGGGCGCTTACCGGCAAGTCCAGGCGCACGCCCAGCAGGATCCCGACACTGACGCCGACCTGCTCCAGGGCACCGTGAAGCAGATCGAGGACGAAGCCGCCAAAGGCGCTGCGGCCGACCCGGACAAGGTCAGGAAATGGCTGCACACCCTCGGCGGGCTTGCGCCCGATGTGCTGGAGGTCGTCGTCAACGCACTGACCAACCCCGGCGCCGCGGTCGCCAGCGCGGTGAAACTGGTCGCGCACGCGTTCGGGCGCAAAGCGGGCAACCCGGCGACTTCCTAGGCTGGCGGCGGCAAATGCAGCGGCGGGACACGAGGCACGAGCCGGGTAGCGATGCAGAAGCCTGAGCCTAACTGGCCGCGGAAGGCTCCGGCGGTGGACAGCGGCGGCGGCGCCTACGTGCAGGGCGACGTGCGGCTCCAGGGCGGCACCTTTGTCGGGCGCGACCAGATCGGCCACGTCACCGTCGAGAACCTGAACATGAACGTCACCTACCTGGTCACCGGTGACCGCCCGAATAGCCTCGGGCCGGATTCCACTCTCGGCTTGGAAGTATTCGAAAGACTGGGAAACCAGCAGCAGCAGCTCAGCCAAGCCGGAGTGGAACCGGGGATCGCCGAGGCGATACCACCTCGCAACCTGCTGACCCAGATGACTCAGCCGCCGGCAGCCGCCGGCCGCGCGCCAGGATCAGGCAGCATGCCATGGAACTCGCCGCGGACCGGCTCCGGAGCCCAGCCGCCTGGCCCGAACGTCGGCAATGTCGCCGAGCTGACGAAGAACTGGGCCGAGGTCGCACCGCAGCTGCAGCAGATGGATCAGCTCCTGCCTGGCCCGGTCCTCGATCTGACCGTCGGAGGTCAGCGGCTCGACGTGGTCGAGGTGCTGATACAGCAGGGAAACCTGGCACTGTGGCGGTTCCGGCGGGCGTGGGCGAGATTTTTCGGCGGGCAAGTCATCGGCAACTTCCTCGGCAGGCTTGAATGGCCGTACCTGCCAGACTTCCAGCCAATCGCAGACCGGGCCCGGACTGACATCGAGGTCCTCAGGGGCCTGGCCCTGCAGCAGACGCTGCCCGGGCCGCTTTCCGGACGGCCCGACCTCGCCCCGCTACTCAATCAGGGGCGCTGGCGTGAGGTGCTCAACCTCCTCGGGACCAGCGGCACGGTGGATCCGGACATGCTGCGCTTTGCCCAGACGGAGATCGAGGAGCTCGGTCAGCCCTACAATCCCAACGAGGTTACCGCCGCATTCCAGGCGGCCGAGCAGGCCCTCAATCAGGCCCTGCAGCGCCAGCCAGCCAGCACGGCGGCGCTCGTCAACCTGGCCACCCTGCGGGCCGAGGCAGCGCTCTACGCGTATGTAGTGAACGGCGTCGCGGATCGCAACATGCTGACCAACGCCCATGAACTCTTCGCCCGCGCCGGCGCCATCCTTGGTCAGCGCCAGGATCCGGCAGGCCGCATTGAACTGGCCAAATGCCTGCTGGCTGCCTCGACGGCCCTGCCCGCCCACGCCGACCTGGACGGTGTCGATGTCGCGGCCGCCTACGCCGATCTCCAGCGGGCCGCCCTAGCCGGCCCGCGCAGCAGCGAATCCTGTGGGACGCGGTCCGGCGCAATGCGGCCCGGCAGGCTTTCATCGACGGAAACGGCATCCGGCAGGCACGTGACCTGTTCGCAGCCGGCGGCGAGATGAGCTGGGCTCAGCGCTGCGACGCCATTCTCGCGGGCCAGCAGATGTTCTTCGCTAATCAAGGCCGGCAGATGCAGTGGGCGCAGACGGTCCAGCCCATCGTGGGCACCTGGACCTACCGGACGGGAAACCCGTCCGTGGCTGTCAGCGGCATGATCGTGTTCAATGCGGAGGCCGAATTTCACTGGCTCCAGGACATGCAGCCACTGGGCATGCCGCCGTCGAGGCACATCTCGGTCGGCAGCTACAGCGTGGCCGGCAATGCCATCTACCTCCAGGGCATGGAGTGGGGCCAGCAGGCCCCGCAAGCCTGGACGCCGCCGGGGCCGGGCATGCAGGCGCCCTTCCAGTGCCGGCTCCTCGTCCAAAGCGGCACCCCCGACCAGCTGCTGCTCGCCTGGCCAGAAATGAACAGCCAGTTCCCGTGCTTGCGGGCCTGACTCGCGGGGTCTATCTCACTGACGGTGTTTCCGGCGGTTGGCTAGCAGGTCTCGGCGGCCGGGAACCGGTCGCCGAAGGTGATGGCGAAGGCGTTGATCGCCGGCTTCCATGGCCTGGCCCATTGGTCCGGCAGGTGCCGGCCAGGTCAGGTCACACCGCGCCGGGCGCGGGCCTCCCGCCACGGGGTGCCAGGCCCGCCCGGGCGGGACCGTGCCCGCGGCACTGCCGCGACTGGTGAGCCCGCAGGTCGGCGCGGGTCTGGTCGGTGCAGGGGCCGGAGGGAACCTGGCCACGGCCGGTGCCATCGCGCCGTTCGCCTGCCGGGGCGTGGCTCCCCGGCCGGGGCGGACCCTGCCTGCCCGAGCGCTGCAGATCCCAGCTGACCACGCCGTGCCCCACGATGCCGACTGCCGCGACTACGGCGGCCAGGGCCACGGCAAAGCACAGTTGAGACCAGGAGTGGTTGGGATTGGGGCCGGGGCCCGGGGAATCGAGCCGGCCGCCGACCAGCAGGACGGCGAACGCGAAGACCAGGCAGCTGCCCGACCCGGCGGCCGCCCTGACCAGCGGCAGGCGCACCGGGGCGGGCCGGCTCGCGGGCCCGGCCGTGGGCCGGGCGGCGGGAGCGGGGACGGGCGGGAGGTCGGCGGTGAGCGCGGCCAGGTCGGCGTAGGTCCGCGCGGCGAGCGCCTGGCCTGCTCGCGCGCCGAGTTCGTCCTTGGTCAGCCGGCCGTGGACGAACGCGTCCTTCAGCACCTCGAGCACGTATTCGCGGTCGGCGTCGCGCGCTCTGAGCCGGTCGCGGCCCGCCGCAGCCGGGTCTTGCGGTCCTGTCGTCACCGGCACCCCCACTCCCGCCATGCAGGTCAAGCGTAGCGGGGCTGCTCCCCGGCGGAACTGCGCAGCCGGAGTCCTTGCTCGCTGCGGGCGGTACCTGCGCCATCGCCTGGACAGGAGTCAGACCCGAGTTGGGCAACTACTGGGTACCGGCCGTGGTGCGTCGCCGGAGAACCAGCTCAGTCCCGCTGTCGGCCGGTCATCGTCGACAACCGGAACCTGAGCCTGCAGATGACCACGTCCGCGGTGCCCCGCTGGATGGCCCGCTCCAGCACGAAACCGCGCTGGTTCTGCAGGATCCGCTGCCACGGCCGCGCCGGGGCGACCTCGGGGATGAGCACGACCAGCCGCTGGTAACGTTCGGCGTCCTCCAGGCCCCGCAGGTACGCGACGATCGGCGGCCCGAGCGACCGGTGGCTGGTCCGCAGCGTGATCAGCGGCACGTTCGGGTGCCAGGCTTCCCACTGATCGCGGAACGTGGCATCGACCTCGGTGTCGGCCGGGTCGGCGTAGCAGACGGTCACCGCCACGACCTCATCGCCGATGGACATCGCGGCGGAGACCGCCTCGGCGGTCAGCCTGGACATCCCCCGGACCGGGACCACGGCCAGCGATCTGAGCCGGACCGGCGGCGGCGGCGTTTTACCGAGCTCAAGCTGGTCGCCGATCCGGTCATAGGCCCGGCGCACCCGGGTGAACATCAGCACCAGCAGCGGGACGATGATGACGATCAGCCAGGCGCCCTTGGTGAATTTACTGAATAGCTCGACGGCCAGCGCCGCGGTAGTGAACACCGCGCCGACCCCGTTAATGATCGCCCTGCCCTCCCAGCCGGGTGACCGTTCCGCTCGCCAGTGCCTGACCATGCCCGCCTGCGAGAGCGTGAAGCCGACGAACACCCCGATGGCGAACAGCGGCACCAGGGCCTGGGTGTCGCCGCGCGAGGCGACCAGCAGCACCGCGGCCACTATCGCCAGCACCACGACGCCGTAGCGGTGCACCTGCCGGTCGGCGCGCAGCGAGAACAGGTGCGGCAGGTAGTTGTCCCTGGCCAGCAGCGACGCCAGCACCGGCAGGCCGCCGAAGGAGGTGTTCGCGGCCAGCGCGAGCAGCACCGTGGTGAGCAGCTGGACGGCGTAGAAGGCGACGTTATGCCCGAGCGCGGCGCCGGTCAGCTGGGCCAGCACGGTCTCGGTCGGCGAAGGGGTGACGTCGAACTTGCGGATGCACAGCGCCAGGCCGATCAGCATGGCGCCGAGGATGACCCCGAGCCACATCTCGGTGTGCTGCGCGCGGCGGGCCCGGGGCTGCCGGAACGACGGGACCGCGTTGGCGATCGCCTCCACGCCGGTCAGCGCCGAGCAGCCGGACGCGAACGCCTTGAGCAGCAGTACCACCCCGACCGTCTCGGCCACCTGCGGCAGGTTGTGCGCGACCGGCACCGCCGGCTGCGATCTGACCAGGCCGCCGATGATCACGGCGGCGATCGCCACGATGAACGCGACGGTCGGCGCGATGAACAGCCGCGCGGACTCGGCCACTCCCCACAGGTTGGCCGCGGTGATCAGGGCCAGCACGACCAGGCACAGCACCACCCGGTCCGGATAAAGCGATCCGAACGCGGAGGTGAGTGCCTCAACGCCGGCCGACACGCCGACTGCCGCGTTCAGCACGTAGTCGACGATCAGCGAGGCAGCCGCGATCAGGCTGGCCATCCCGCCCAGGTGCTTGCTGGCCACCGCGTAGGCACCGCCACCGCCGGGGAACGCGGCGATCACCTGGCGGTAGGAGATCACCAGCACGGCGAGCAGCAGCACGATCGCCAAGGTGACCGGCAGCGTGTAGGCGAGCCCGGCGGTCCCGGCGGCGACCAGGACGACGACGATCGCTTCCGGTCCGTAGGCGACCGACGACAGTGCGTCCAGGGATAGCGCGGCCAGGCCCTCGAGCGCCGTGAGGCGGTGCCGCTCGTCCCCCGAATCAGCGGCCATGACCGTTCCTGCTCCCGTGCCGGGACCAGGCCCGGCGTCCAGCACGCCGAATCAGGAAATGACTGCTAGTGACCGGCTATCGAGAATCCGATAATGGCCAGCACCAGGGCGACGACGACGACCGCCGCGGCCAGCAGGATCACCTTGCCGCCGGAGGCCCGCATGCTCCACGGCCGGTCAGCGTCACCGCCCGCGCCGCTGGCGAACGCGCGGAACTCCGCGGTGCTCGCGGAACCGTCGGAGGTTTCGGTCTCACGCTCAGACATGGCCATGACTGTAGCCCAAAGCAGCCGCGAGAAACGGCCGGTCAGCGAGATGCATGCCAAATCGGCTCTCACCCGGTGGTGCCGGGCGGTACGGCGTCAGGGCGGTGCAGCAGCCGGGAAAGCACGATGACGCTGCGGGTGCGCACCACGAATGGCTCGGCCACGATCCGTTCCACCACCTGCTCGAAATGATGCACGTCCGCGGCCCTGATATGGAGCAGCGCATCGGCGTCCCCGGTCACCGTACAGGCCTCGATGACCTCGGGGTATTTGCCGACCGCCGCGGCGATACCTGCGGGCGAGGTCCGGCCCCGGCAGAACAGCTCGACGTAGGCCTCCGTCGTCCAGCCCAGCTCGGTGGGATTGACCTGGGCGGAGAACCCGGTAATGGCGCCAGAGGCCCGCAGCCGGTCGGCCCGGCGCTTGACCGCAGGCGCGGACAGCCCGACCCGCGCGCCGACTTCCGCATACGTGGCACGGCCGTCATCGACCAGGGCCGCGACAATGCGCCTGTCCAGTTCGTCGAGGGCCACCGCTTGCTCCGCCCGTTCCCCTCAGCCGCTCCGGCCGCCGGGAATCCCGCGGCACGCCTGTAGATCCTGCCAGTTCCGTGCCGCGGCCGGGTCGCGTACGGTGACGACGTGGGCAGAGTCCGCGGCGCACTGGGCATCCGGCTGATCGATGTGGGCGCGGCCACGCTGGTGGCGCTGGTCGTCGAGCTCAACGTGACCTTCGGCGGCGGGGCGGGCGCCCACCCGCTGAACGCGCTCGCCTATGTGCTCGGCGCGATCCTCGCGGTGCCGATCCTGCTGCGCAGGAAGTGGCCGCTGCAGGTGCTGATCGCCTGTTCGGTGCTGCTGTTGATCTACTACATCTGGTTTCGCAGGAACATCTCCCCGGCCCCGCTGCTGTCGCTGCCGCTCTACGACGCCGCCCTGGCCGGCTACCTGGCGGTGGCCATCGTCATCCCGGCCGTTTACATGACCATCGGCCTGTTCGTGGTCGGGTTCAGCACGCATCAGGGGCTGGCCGCGCTGGCCGACGAGTTCCTGCCGTCCATCGTGGTGCTGGCGCTGGCCATCATGCTCGGCGACACGGTGCGCAGCAGGCGCGCGCTGGCCGCCGAGACCGCCGACCGGCTCCGGCTGGCCGCGGAGGAACGCGAGACCGAGACGGCCAGGCGGCTCGCCGAGGAGCGGCTACGGATCGCCCGCGAACTGCACGACACGGTGGCGCACAGCATGGCGACGATCACCGTGCAGGCGGGCTCGGCGCTGCACCTGCCGGCCAGTGCCCACAGCCCGGCGGTGCAGGCGGCGCTCACCGCGATCAGGGAGACCAGCAAGAGCGCGCTGGCCGACATGCGGGTCACCCTCGGCCAGCTGCGCGGCAGCGGCGCGAGTGCCGACCCCGCCCGGATCGGTCCCGCCGAGGTCGCCGCGGCCGGGCTGGACCGGCTGCCTGCGCTGTCGGAGGCCGTGCGCGCCGCCGGGGCGCCGGTCACCGTCATGATCGAGGGCGAGCAGGTGCCGCTGGAGCCGGGCGTCGACCATGCCGCCTACCGGATCCTGCAGGAGTCGCTGACCAACGTGCTGCGGCACGCGGGCCCGCAGGCCAGCGCCGTGGTCCGGCTCAGCTACGGGCCAGGCACGCTGACCATCGAGGTGACCGACGACGGCACCGGGCCGGGCAGCACCGCCCCGGGCAGCACCGCCCCGGGCAGCACCGCCCCGGGCAGCACCGCCCCGGGCAGCACCGCCCCGGCCGGTCCCGAGGCGTCCGGCGCGCCCGAAGCCGCCGGCGGCCACGGGCTGACCGGCATGGCCGAGCGGGCCGCCGCGGTGGGCGGCCAGCTGACCGCCGGGCCGCGCCCGGCCGGCGGCTTCGGCGTGCTGGCCTGCCTCCCGCTGAACGCCATGGTGCGCCAGCCGTGATCCGGGTCCTGCTCGCCGACGACCAGGCGCTGCTCCGGGCCGGGTTCCGCATGCTGCTGGAATCCGCGCCGGACATGACAGTGATCGCAGAGGCCCCGAACGGCGGCCACGCGGTAGCCCTCGCTCGCGAGCTCCGTCCCGACGTGGTGCTGATGGACCTGCGGATGCCCGAGGTGGACGGCCTCACCGCTACCCGGCGGATCACCGCCGACCCGCAGCTGGCCTCGGTCCGCGTCGTCGTGCTGACCACGTTCGACGATGACGAGAGCGTGTTCGCCGCGTTGCGCGCGGGAGCGAGCGGATTCCTGGTCAAGGACCTGGAACCGGATGACCTGCTGCAAGCGGTCCGGGTGGTGGCCCGCGGCGACGCCCTGCTGGCGCCGAGCGTCACCCGGGCGCTGATCGGCGCCTTCACCGCGGCCAGCCCGGCCGCCCCGCACCCCCCCGCCGCGCCCGCGCAGTTGGCTGCGATCGCCGCCCTCACCGAACGCGAGCGCGAGGTCGTCTGCCTCGTCGCGGCCGGGCTGTCCAACGACGAGATCGCCGATCAGCTCGTCGTCAGCCCGCATACCGCGAAAACGCACGTGAGCCGGGCCATGACCAAACTCGGCGCGCGAGACCGGGCCCAGCTGGTCGTGATCGCCTACGCCACCGGCCTGGCCAGCCCGGGCGGCTCGCCATCCGCTGGCACCCCAGGCCCCGCGCACTCCCCCCGGCCGCCACGCGCGCACTGACCCGGGCCAGCGAGTTCGCTGCTCACGGGGTGCGGAAGTGGTAGCCCTCGTGCAGCAGCCGGGGCAAGACGATCCGCAGGGCCGCCACCGTTTGGGCGCGGTTGCCACCGCCGTCGTGCTCCAGGATGATCGACCCCGGCCTGGTGTTCCCCATGATGTTGCGGACGATGCTGCGGGTCCCGGGTCGTGCCCAGTCCCGCGGGTCGACCGACCAGGCCAGCGGAACCATCTTCATGTGCTCGCACTGCCTGATCACGGCCGCTGACCACGCCCCGTAGGGAGCGCGGAACAAGGCCGGCTGCACGCCGGTCACCTTGTGGATCGCGTCACTGGCGCGGGCCAGCTCGCTGTGCACGAAATGGGCGGGCGATCTCGCCAGGTCGGGATGCGTCCAGGTGTGGTTGGCGATCTGGTGACCAGCCGCAGCGACCGCGCGGACCAGGGACGGGTAGGCCACCACATGAATGCCGATCATCGAGAACGTCGCGGTCACCTGGTACTGGTGCAGCAGCTGCAGCACTTGCGGGGTGTAAACGGGATCAGGGCCGTCATCGATGGTCAGCGCGATCGCCTTGGCAGCGTCGTCGATGTAGAAGAGCGGCTTGTCCAGCGGGTAGGCGGGGGCGCGATGAGCGGACACCGACACCCGCCTGGCCGCGGCCGCATCGCGGGAATCAGGCCGGTGTTGGTGAGCAACCGGACGGCCCGCGCCCCCGTCCAGCAATCGGGGTGCCACGGCGGTGGTCAGCGTCAGGCCGGCGGTGGCCAGCAGAAGCCGCCGCCTTCGGACCGCATAGATGTCCCCAGAGGTGTCGTCGGACGACGTGACATATGCCATCGGCACCCCGGCTTGATTCTGTGCCCTTTCGCGGCACATGCGGACACGGTAATGCTGTGAAAGCCATCTTTGTCATCATGCAGGAATTGCCGGGAAAGACGAGGTAGCTGTGGTGGGCGTGTCGCCTGCAGGTAAGGACGGGGCACCGCAGGCGAGCCGCACGCGCCATCGACGTGCCGGTAGTAGGAACGCCTTCCTACCAACGGGCTATGATGACCTCATGACCGCACGAAAACTGTCGATCTCGCTGCCCCCGGAGGTCGAGGAAACGATCAGGGCGGCGGCGGCCAGCGAAGGCGTACCGGTGTCGGCGTGGCTCGCTGAAGCCGCCACTGAGAAGGCCAGGGCCGCCGCCTCGCACGCCACTGCCCGGGCCGCCGCCCGGGAGCTAGTCGCCGAATACGAGCAGGAGCACGGACCTGTCCCGGCGGCGTCCCGCCAGCGCGCCCGCCAGTTCCTGCAGGAGACCGGGCTGCTGGACGACGAGCCACAGCGCGCTGCTGGGTGATGCGCGCCATCGTCTACGACGCCGGCGCACTGCTGGCCGCGGAGCGGCGTAATCCCGATTTTCTCGCCTTGCACGACGAGCTGACCAGTGCGCACGTCCGCCCCATCGTCCCGGTGGTCGTCCTGGCCCAGGCTTGGCGCGGCGGCCCCCAGCACCAGATCTCCAGGGTGCTCAAGGGCTGCGATATCGTCCCCGACGACCAGCGCACTGGCCGCGCAGCCGGCGTGGCCTGTGCGGCCTCGGGTACCGCCGACGTCGTCGATGCCATCGTCATCGCGACAGCTGTGCGGCACCAGGCCCCGGTCGTGACGAGCGACCCCGGCGACCTCGCCCGGATCGCCGATTCGATCGGCGTCAAGATCCGGTTCTTCGCAACCTAACCACCAGCCCTGCCTCTCAGCTGGTGCCCCTCGGTTGATCTTCGGCGCGGCCTCGCGCAGATCTGAGCTCACCCGCTGCTGTCAGGCTGAGCGGGTTCGACAAATCTTGCCCAGGGCCGTATCAGATCTGATACACTCCTCTTATGAACCGCTACTCGGACGGCGAGCCCCAGGGTGACGGAAGCGCCGGCCACGCTCCTGGACTTGAGCGACCTGAGCTGGTTCGCGTTCTTGAGTCGGCGGCCAGGCTCCAGAAGGTCGTCCCGGATGCTGTGCTGGTGGGCGGCTCTGCCGCAGCGCTGTGGGCCAGCCATCGATCCTCCTACGATCACGACCACGTCCTGGCGGATCTGGATGCGCGTTTCGACGCGGTGCTCGAGGCGATCGAAGCGACCGACGGGTGGGTGACCAACCAGGTGACCCCCGGAAAGATCATCCTGGGAGAGCTTGGTGACATCGAGTCTGGCGTACGGCAGCTCATCAGGAGCAGGCCCCTGGAGGTCACTGAAGTCTCGCTGCCGTCAGGACAGACCCTCCGCGTGCCGACTCCGGACGAGACCCTGCGGATCAAGGGCTACCTGATCGTCCGCCGCAATCAGGTGCGGGACTACCTCGACGTCGCCGCTCTTTCCGAGCGATACGGGATCCCACACGCCGGAGCTGTGCTCGGCCATATCGATGCCTTCTACTCCGACCAGCGAGGCCCTGAACTGCAGGGTGTGGCGACGCAGCTCGCCCGGCAGCTGGCCGACCCCAGGCCTCGGGACGCCAGGACAATCCAGCAGCTGCACCAGTACAAGCGCCTCGACGCCCGGTGGAGTGACTGGAAAAACGTGACGAGCGTCTGTCGATCTGTGGCAGTGGAGATGGTGAGATGAGCACCGCCCTGAGGTTCCGCAACCTCACCGCGTCCCCGGGCGATCCAGTGGAGACCTGGCCATTCGAGGGAATCATCGCCGCGGTCGAGCGGGGCACCCTCCCCGACTGGCGCCGGCTGGCCCGGGTCATTCGAGCCGATCCATGGGGTCCCGTGGCCCGGCAGGTCCTGGAGGCCATCAACCTCTCTCACCCGTACGGCACTGCCGAGCTTCTTGACGGGGTTATCGGGAGCGCTCGCCAGATGGCTATCGACTCCGAGCGCCAGGAGGTGGCCTCCGAGGTAAAGCGGCTGGTCAGCAGTTCCGGCCTGGCGCAGCAGGACTTTGCCGACCGGATCGGCACTTCGCGATCCCGGCTGTCGACGTATATGTCTGGGAGAGTCATGCCCTCGGCGGCCCTCGTGGTGAGGATGCGCCGGGTGGCACGCTATTCGTCCGCCCGAGACGGATCGCCCGGGACCGGTACTCGCGAGTGACTGGCGGGCACCAGCTCTGGCCCGGGCAACCTGCCTCGATCTCGCGGCGTCGGCGCGGCGTGCCTGCCCGGCTTTGAGCGCGCCGGCTCGTCAGTACCGGTAGTGGTCGGCACTGGCCTTCGCGCTGGTGCCGCCGGCCGCCGTGACCGTGACGTTCACCGTGCCCGAGCCAGACGGCGCGATGACGGTGATCTCAGCCGCCGAGACGACCCGCAGGCCGGTGGCGCGCTTGCCGCCGAAGTGCACGGAAGTGACGCCGACGAAGTCACGGCCGTGGATGGTGACCTTGTTCCCTCCCCTGGCCCGGCCGGAGGCGGGCGAGAGCGATGAGACCTTCGGGGCGGCCACGAAGCGGTACCGGCCCGCAGCCGTGACCGGGCTGAGCGCCAGGTCCTCAGCGGAGATCCTGATGCTGACCGTCTTCGGGTGGGTTCGCGGCAGCAGCACGGTGCACCGGGTGGTGCTCGTGCACCTGGCCGCCACCCAGGCCGATCCGACCAGCGCCCGGTCGGCCCCGGCGATGGGCAGGAAGCCCGATCCGGTGACTGTTACCCGACGGGCGCGAGCCGACGGGCCGACCCGCGGCGACACGCCCGTCACGTGCGTGGCGCCCAGCTTGGTCCGGTACTCCCAGCACATCAGCGCGGCCAGGCCCGGGTAGAACGTGCTGGACTTGCCAGCTGGGGTGAGGCCGCCGACCACGGGCGTACCGAGCCCGCTGGCCAGGTCGTAGCCGCTGGCCGCCGGATAGCGGCCGCCCTTGTACCCGGACGGGGTGTAGTCGTTGTTGCCGTGCGTGACGTCGCGCAGCGCTTCCCGGTGCGCGCCGTAGATATAGGCGTGCTTGGCGCTGGTCACGCTGTACAGGCCCTGGGGCCGGACGCCCGCCGGGCCCGAGCCATAGGCCGCGCAGAACGGGGACGTGTCCACCAGCGCCGCGACGGCCGCCCAGAGCGGGGCGGCACCGCTGGTCCCGCCGATGTCCAGCCAGGCGCCCGCGTAGCGGATGAGATAGCCGGTGGCGGGATCTGCGTCGGCGGCCACGTCGGGCACCTGGCGCAGGTACGGCACCGCGGCTCCGCACTTCTTCGCGTTCTTCGCCGAGTACCCGCTGATGAGGCCGCGGATGGCGGGGTGGTCCTGGTAGCCCGGCATGCAGCCGGCCGACAGCCCGCCGCCGGTGGCCCCTTCCTGCGTCCCCGAGTCGTTCCAGACTCGCTCCGATGTCGCGGCGATCGTGGTCCCGCCGACGCCTACCACGTAGGGCTGGCTGGCCGGGTCGTCGACCGCCAGGGCCGCGCCGTTCGCCGAGGCGTCGCCCAGGCAGTCGGTGGAACCGGAATCGCCCGCGGCGGCGAACACCGTCTGCCCCTGCGTGGCCGCCTCCGCGAACAGGCCTCGCTCGGCCGAGATCAGCGACGCGTCGCTGTCCAGCTCGCACATGCCCCACGAGGTGGAGATGACGCGGTCGGTGTCGGCCTTGATGATGGTCCGGTACAGATCCAGGACGTCGGTGTCACCGCCGTTCGGAGCCTGATAGACGTCGATGGCGGCACCGGGAGCCAGGGCCGCCACGTCCTCGATGTCCAGCGCCGCTTCGCCCGAGCCCGATCCCGATCCTGCTCCCCCGTCGACCTGCACGTAGCGGATCCCCGGGTGGATCCGGTAGCAGGACTCATACGCGCTGACGTCGGCGGGCGAGTCCGGCTCGAATTCCGCGAGCGCCACGTGCACGCCCTGTCCCTGGGCGCCGAGGCTGTAAAGGGGGGTCATGTTGTAGTACGAGGCAAGCTGATTGGCGGTGTGACTAGCCAGGCTTTTCGCTGCCTTGCTCGCGGCCGTGCATGGCTGCGGCCCGGCTGCGCTGGCCGCCGAGGCGATCCGGCCATCCTGCTGCGGGCTGCCCAGTATCCGGCGCTGCCCGGCCAGGCCGCCGGGCCTGGGCCACCTGACCTGACTGTGCGGCACGGCTACATCATTGAGCCCCGCTACTCCCGCGACATACGGGGCGGCCGCGGCCGCCAGGCGCGGCACCGCGGAGTTCGCGTACACCACCCGGCCGCCCGGTAGCCGGTAGCTGGCCAGCGCGGTGCCGAGTCCCTTCTCGATGGCGGCCGCCGTACCGGTGACCGGTATGGCCAGCCGGTCCGCCGTGACCGGCCCGGGTGACAGGCCCTGGGCCCGCAGCGCGTTCTGCACGGCTGCCACCTCGGCCAGCGACGGGCCGAACCTGGCGCCGAACTGCCCGCGCCGCAAAAAGTGGCCGAACAGCGGCGAGCTCCGGTCCGACAGCCCGGCGATGAACGCGCTCAGCCGCTGCGGATCGGGCACCTTGAGGATGACCTCCAGGCGGATCACTTTCCGGGCCGAGACGGCCCCGAGGCCGGCCGCCGACCGCGGGAGCCGCGGCGCGGCCGCCGAGCTCAGCGGCAGTAAGGCCGGGCCAGGGAGCACTTGCGCCCCGGCGGGAGCCGCCGGCACCAGGACGCCGGCTAGCCCCAGGAGCGCTGCCACCCCCGCCAGCCGGAACCGTCCGCCAAGCCTCATCCGGCATCTCCCGCCTTCCGCTCATTACGCGTATATGCGACGCCTGGCACCTCAACCTGGTGCACGCCCGACCCGTACGAGCTGAGGCAGTGCGGCACCGCGGCACTGCGCTGCTGAGGCACTGATGGCGCTGAGGCACTGATGGCGGGACTGGCAGGACTGGCCTGGCTCAGCGCCGCGACCAGGACGGCAACCGCGCTGGCCGGCCCGGGCCGGCCAGCGACGCCGGGATCAGCGGCCGGCCGGGCCGCTCAGCTGAGGCGCGCCGCCGGATTCCTCGGTTCGGCGCGGCGGAGAACCTCGAAGGAGAGGCGGTCTCCCCGGTGGTAGTCGTGGGAATACAGAACGGGAGTTCCGTCCGCGGCCAGGTGCAACTGAGTCATCAGCAGCCACGGCAGCGCGGGGTCCAGCCCGCACGCCTCCTGCGCTGGCGGCGGCAGCTGGCTGGCCCGGAGCACGCAAGCGGAGGTGGTGGGCGTGAGGCCGGCCCGGTCCAGATGGACGAACAGCGACTCTTCCCAGGCGGGCGGCAGGTCATCGGGGAGCAGCCCGGCCGGGAGCACGTCGAGCGAATAGATGAGCGGATCGCGGCGGGCCAGCCGCAGTCGCTCCAGGTGCAGCACCGAGGCGCCGCGGGGCAGCGCCAGTTGCCTGCGCTCCTCCGCGGTCGCGCGCCGGGTCTGCACCGACAGCACGCGATTGACCACCTTGTAGCCCTGGGAGGCGAGCATCTCGGTCACGCTCTCCAACCGCGTGAGCGGCCGGAGCACGGGCGGTGCGGCGGACACGAAACGGCCACGCCCCCGCCGGACCAGCACCGCTCCCTCGCTCTCCAGTTCCTTGAGCGCCTCGCGGACGGTCGGCCGGCTTACCCGGTAGCGGAGCGACAGCTGCTCTTCGGACGGGAGCTGCGCACCGCGCGCGAACAGGCCTTGCGTGATGGCGTCCCGGAGCCGGTCCGCCAGTTGCGCCGCCAGCGGCCTGCTGTCCACGACCACCGGCCTGATGTGGTCGAGCGAGTCCTTGCCCACCATGCAGCCGCCCGCTCTCCCGTCACGGCCATCCCGCGCTCCTGATGCGGATGACCGCAGCTCGATCGTTAATCCAGGCCCTGCCCCTCACCCGGCCTATCCAAGCATGCCCACCCAATCACCAGGCTTCCCGCCCGGGCCGGTCCGGACGGGAAGCCTGCCGCACGCGGCCTGCCTGCTACGTCGCGACCCCGCTGCCGGGGGCTACCAGCCGCAGTGCTCCCCACAGCCCGGCCGCGTCGCCGAGTTCCCCGCCCACCAGCTGAACGGCCCCGCGCTGGATCTCGAACAGATGACGGTTCATCTGAACCCGGATGGCGGGCAGCAGCCGGGCAGCGTTCTCCGGGCGCATCACCCCGCCGGCCAGCACGATGGCCTGCGGGTTGAGCACCTGGACCAGCGAGCCGAGTGCCGCGCCCAGGTGCTCGGCGACCTTGTCGAGCAGGGCCAGGCATGCTTGGTCGCCGTCGGCCGCGGCCCGGAACACCAGGTCCGCGTGGACCTGTCCGCCGTGCGCCCGGGCCAGCCCCGCGAGTACCTGGGATTCGTCCTGGGTGAGCAGCGCCGCGCCGAGGCGGCCGATCGCGGTGCCGGACGCGACGGCCTCCAGGCAGCCGTCGTGACCGCAGCCGCAGGCGGGCCCGTCGGGCACGATGGGCATGTGCCCGATCTCGCCCGCCAGGTCCTGGTGTCCGTGCACGAGCGCACCGTCCACGATCACGGCCCCGCCGATCCCGGTGCCGATGGTCAGCACCACCAGGTCCGTGTAACCCCGGCCAGCGCCCCGCCAGGCCTCACCGGCCGCCGCGCAGTTGGCGTCGTCGTCGATCCGGACCGGAATCCCGGCCAGCCGCTCGGAGAGCTGGGCCGCGACCGGGTAGTGCTCCCAGAGCAGGTTGGGAGTGAAATGCACCACCCCGCCGCGGCGGTCAAGCGGGCCCGGCACCGACAGCCCGACGGCCGACATCCGGACCAGGTCTGCCCGGCTGGCGAGCCTGGTCAGCGCCCCGGCGATCCGGTCCACGATGTCGTCGGGCCCGCGCAGGGCGTCCGTCGTGATGCGCTCGGTGGCCAGGATCTCGGCACCGGTGGCCAGCCCGGCCAGAATCTTCGTGCCGCCGACGTCGACAACCCCGAAGACCTCGGTGCCGTCGGCGGACGGGCTGCTCGCCCAGGACGCATCCTGGGCGAGCAGCGAACCAGCCTTGGTCATGCGACACCCGTCGGGGTGGCCGCGGTCGGCCCCTCGTCGATGGTCGCGGTCTCCCCGCCGGTGGCCAGCAGCATCGCGATCCGGTCACCGAGGTGGTCCGGCCGGCTGCGCAGGGCGAGCCCGATCCCGACCCCGATGATGAGGAACACGAAGATCAGGATGGTGATCAGGTTCAGCGGCCACGGCGGCCACGGCCAGACCGAGCCGTAGATCGGCAGGAAGACGATGACAATGCCGATGGCGGGCGCGACCAGATGCTTGAACCAGCTGAACGCGACCTGCCCGCTCTTACGCAGCCTGTGCATGTACACGATCAGCGACAGGCAGGCCAGGATGTAGAGAATGAGGATCGGGATCGTGCCGAACTGGCCGATGTCAGCGTAGCCGTTGGGGTACGGGCCGACCGCGAGCCCGACCAGGAGCGACAGGACCAGGGCGGAACAGCCGACCAGGTTGATCGCGTGAGCGGGCGTCTTGAATACCCGGTGCACCCGGCCCAGCCCGCCGGGCAGCACCCCGTCACGGCCCATCGCGAACAGCACCCGGGTGGAGGCGTTGTTACAGGCCAGGCAGACAGCGAAGGCACTGACAATGCCCGCGATGTTGACGGCCACCCCCAGGCCCGACCCCACGTACTTGACCGCCATGTCGTACATGGGGGTACCCGAAGCGGTGGCGAACGCGGTCCCGCCGTGCGGCCCGTAGCCCACGGCCAGGGCGTAGGAGGTCAGCAGGAAGAAGACACCGCAGCCGATGACCGCGAACCAGATGGCCCGCGGCACGTTGCGGCGCGAGTCGCCGGTCTCCTCACCCAGCGTGGCGGCGCCCTCGAAGCCGACAAAGGTCAGCATCGCGAACACCATGCCCAGGAAGATGCCATGCCAGCCCTTACCGTCCGTCGCTGACGGCGTGAACACCTGCAGGGTATTGCCGTGCGCCCCGCCGACGACCAGGATGCCGATCACCACGACGAGGATGATCAGGCTTTCCACCGCGACCACGCTGAGGTCGGTGCGCATCGAGGTGCGGATGCCCCGGGTGGACAGCAGCCAGATCACGACCGCGAAGAGCACCGCCCAGATCGACCAGTTAATGTGCCAGCCCAGCTCTTCGCGCAGCGTCGAGGACGTGAAATACGCGGCGGCCAGCAAGTTCTGCGGGTAGAAGACGAAATAGCCTGCAATCAACAACCAGCCGGAGACAAACCCGGTCGTCCGGCCAAGTCCGACCGCGTCATAGGCGTAGAACGATCCGGCGTGTGGAATCAGGCGCGCGAACTGAGTGATCGTCACCGCGATGAACAGGCACGCGATCAGCGACATCAGGTACACCAACGGCACGGCCGCGCCGGCGTGGCTCGCGACCACCTGGGGCAGGAAGATCATTCCGGCCGCCGGCGCCATGATGGCGATCGACATCACCATCGCCGATGGCACGCCGATCGACCCGGCGCGCAGCTTCGCGCCGTCACCTTCGGGTTGCGGAGTTGGGCTTTCTGCTTGATTACCCGTGCTCATCCGGATTCGCCCCTCTCAGACGAAAAGAGATCGGTTGCCTACCGAGCGGAGAAGAACTGCCGTACCGCTTCCGCGACGTACGCAATGTCGTCGTCGGCGTAGCCAGGGAAGACGGGGAGGGAGAGGATCTCCGGCTGCAGGCGCTGGGTGACGGGGTAGTCCCCGGCCTGCCACCGGCCGGCATAGGCCGGCTGCTCGTAGATCGCCTTCGGATAGAACAGCCCGGTGTGCACCCCGCGGGTGGCGAGGAACTCGGCCAGCTCGTCACGGCGGGGCGTCCGGACGGTATAGACGTAGTAGACGCACTCCGAGTCGTCGGGCTCTACCGGTGTCACCACCGGAGTCCCGGCCAGGAGCTTGTCATACACGTGGGCCTGATGCCGGCGCTGCGCATTCCAGGCGTCCAGCCGCGGCAGCCGGGTGGCCAGCACCGCGGCCTGAATCTCATCCAGCCGTTCCTGGTGCCCGATGGTCAGGTGCGTGTACTTGTGCTCCTGGCCCATGTACCGCTGGCGCCGCGTGGCAGCGGCGATCTTCGGGTCGTCGGTGGTGAGCGCGCCGGCGTCGCCCATCGCGCCCAGGTTCTTGGTCGGGTAGAAGCTGAAACAGCCGGCCGCGCCGAAGGACCCGACCTGCTTACCGTGCAGCCGGGCGCCGTGCGCCTGCGCCGCGTCCTCCACGATCGCCAGCCCGGCCGCGGCGGCGATGCTGCCGAGCGCGTCCATATCGCAGGGGCAGCCGAACAGGTGAACCGGCATCAGCGCCGCCGTCCGCGGCGTGATCGCGGCCTGCACGGCGGCAGGATCCAGCGTGAACGTGACCTCGTCGACGTCGGCCAGCACCGGCGTCGCGCCGGTGTAGGAGATGGCGAAGACGCTCGCCACGTAGGTGTTGGCCGGCACGATGACCTCATCGCCCGCGCCGATGCCGAGCGCCTCGAGCGCGAGCCAGAGCGCGGCCGTGCCGGAACTCAGCCCGACGCAGTCGGCGGTGCCCACGTAGTCAGCGAAGGCCCGCTCGAAGCCGACGACTTCCTTTCCCTGGGTGAAGACGTAGCGCCCGGACGCGAGGACTCTGTCGGCCGCGGCACGCAGCTCATCAGCCTGCTCCGCGTAGAGCCGCTCGAGGTCGTCGAAGGGAATGCTGCGCTCGGTCATGTTCTCTCCTGTCCTGGGTCCCCGCCGCGTTGGGGGCCGCTGGCCGCATCGGGCCACCGGTCGGCGAAGACCTTCCAGAAACCCCGCGCGGACTCCGCGTCGGGGACCAGCGGGTTAAGGGCCAGCGCCCGCACCGCAAGCTGCGGGTCGGCCGCCAGCGATGCCTTCCTGATCAGCTCGTCCGCCTCGGTGAGCTGCAGCGTCAGGACCTTCAGCTCAGCCGGGACAGCGGGAATCGGCAGCGGCCTGACGCCGTCGGGACCGACCTCAGCGGTCACCTCGACGGCGGCTGAGGGGCGCAGGAACGGCACCAGGCCGTTGTTCGCCACCTGAACGACGAACCTGTGCGGCTCGCCATGGCCCAGCAGGGCCGCGATCACCGGCGCGACCACCTCCGCGTACCAGTGCGGGTTGCGCTCGGCCAGCGCGGCATCCGCGCCAGCGGCGTCGCCCGCGCGGTAGCTGTCCAGCATCCGGCCCTGCAGGGCCAGCAATTCGTCCGCGCGGGACTGGGCGACCGGCGCGGCCGGGCGCAGCGACGGATCGTGGTAGTAGCGAAGATATGGATTGGCGATGACCCCGGCGAGCTGCGCCCACTCCTGCGCCGGCCCGCTGCCCGCCCCGCCACCATGCTCCCCGGTGACCAGCTCAGCCAGCCGGTCCCGGCCACCTTGATCACGGGCAGCGATAACGGCGCTGGCGTGATTGGTGCCGAAGAATCGCAAGTCGGCCCCGGGCAGCACCTTCCCGATCGCCGCCGTCATGGACACCGGGATGTCGCAGACCGCGAGGGCGCGTAGCGACGTCTCCGCGGCCAGCGCGGACAGCACCAGGCCCGCGGGGTTGGTCAGGTTGACGAACCAGGCATCCGGAGCCAGGCCGGCGACCTCCCTGGCGAGCGCCCGGACCACCGGCAGCGTCCGGTACCCGAGGGCGAACCCCCCGGCTCCCACCGTCTCCTCGCCGATCATCCCGAACTCGGTCGGGGCCTTCTCGTCCCAGGCCCGGCCCTCCAGGCCGCCGACCCGGACCTGGTTCAGGACCAGGTCCGCGCCGCTGACCCCGGCCGCCACGGACTCCGCGGCCACCACCCGGAGGTCCGGGCAACGCCTGGCCACCGCGGCGGCGACGATGTGCAGCTTCTCGTGGTTGCGCCCGATCAGGCAGACCGTCAGGTCCGGGCCCAGCCTGCGGCCCAGCTCGTCAGCCAGCTGCGGAGTCGCGACGCCGCTGCCGCCCAGAATCGCGATCTTCACGGCTGATCGCCCCCTCAGGCAAATCCGACTAATCGAGCGTAAGACTGACCCAGAGTGCACGTCAATAGACGTCAGTTGTCTGACGTCTCACTACGAGACAGCGGTCCGCTCCGCCGATGACGGCGGCGCCCGGTGGGCGTTTGAAAACACCGAAGCGTCGTGTCACTGTTGGTGATCAGGGATCAGCGACCGACCGCTACCGGAACGCAAGCGCAGGGATCGCATGGAATACCAGTTCTTGTTCGTCGTGGCAGGCAGCTCAGCGGAGGACAGCGGCGCCGCCGCGGCGATAACGGAGAACCTCCATGGCGTGTTGTCGTCGCGGCACGGCGTACGCCGGCTGGCCGTGCCGAGCGACGGCGCGAGCGCCATGGAAGCTCTCCGGAACCTCCTGCACCTGATCGCCGAAGCCGCGCCCGGGCTGCAGCTGGTCCGGCTGGATCCTGATCTGGTGGGCGTGCCAGACATCGCCGAGCGGACCGGTCACACCCCGCAGAACGTGCAGCAGTGGGTCAGCGGAGAGCGCGACGGCGATCGGCCCTTCCCGCTACCAGAGGGCAGCGCAGGGCCGTCACTAGTCTGGCGCTGGGCCGAGGTCAACACGTGGCTCAGGCCCCTTGGCCTTGACGATCAGGCCATCAGGCCGACCCGGGAGGAGTCGGCTTTCCTGGATGTCGCGCTGATCGAGTGGACTGAAGAGGAAGCCGCCCGCCCCGTGATAACGCCGGCTTCTCTTGGGCGGGGACGGGAGAGTCAGATCACGGCGGCCCGGCTGAGGCACTCCCCCGAACTGCACGAGCAGCTCATCAGCCGGGTGCCGGCCGTGACCGGCCGGGACCTCGCGCACTGGTTTGCTGAGCTGGACGCGGGTCCCGCATTCCTGCGCGCGGAAGAACGAGCCCAGTGGCTGGCCGACCAATACGGCCTGAGCGACGGATATGCGTCAGCGATCGCGCTGCAGTACGACCTGCATCGGGAGGGTCTGGCCACTCCCGCGCAGGAGAGCTGACCTGGCGGGCCGTCTGCCTCGCTGGCGCCCCTATTCGATGAGCGCCGCCCGGAGCGTGTCCAGCTCGGCTTCGGTCAGGCCGTGGCCGATCAGGTAGCCGGTGACACTCCCGCCGCGGTCGCGGACGTGGGCCAGGGCGGCCAGGATGATCTCCGGCGGCGATCCCATCAGCTGCAGGTCCAGCCGCTGGCCGAGCCCGGTGCTGGCCCGGATCTGGCGGACCGCTGCGGTCGGCTCGGCCAGCAGGTAGGTGCGGCTCAGCGCGTAGTCGGCCGCGATGACGTCGTCATCGACGCCGACCGCCGCCAGGATCAGCGCCACGAGCAGGCCGGTCCGGTCCTTGCCCGCGCTGCAGTGGATCAGGCCGGGCAGCGCCCCGGGGGCACAGAGACGGCCGATGGCGGCGGCGACCATCGCGCCGCGATCGTCGACCATATACCGGTAGACCGCGCTCAGTTCCGGCGCCAGGGTATTGAACGCCTCCCCGTTGATGACCGGGATATGGCGGCGCCGCGCGCCGAGCACATCGCCCAGCGCGCTCGGGGCGAGCTCGGCTTCCTCCTGGGTCCGCAGGTCGATCACGGTCTGCAGATTCAGGCCGGCCAGGGCCGCGCGGCCGGTGTCGTCGAGCCGGTGCAGCCCGTCGGAGCGCAGCAGGGTCCGCCACCTGATCGTTCCGCCGCTGGCCGGGTACCCGCCGAGGTCGCGCAAGTTGAAGGTGCCCGGCAGCGCGATGTGCCGCTCGGGCGCAGGGCTGGACGGCATTTCCTCATCAGATCACGTACTCCGCAGGGAGTACTACGCCGACGGTAGCGGGATCCCCAACTGCCTCCCTGCGTACGACGCCGCCGCGGCTGCTGATCACGAGCATGGAACGTGACGATCCCGCTGGCGCACTGGAGATGACGAAGATGTCGCACGTTTCAGCCGCGAGACTCACCGGCCAGGGCGGCCCGGCCCCGGACGGCACCGGTCAGGGCAGCCGGGCCGGTCAGCGCATCGGCTTGCTGGGCGGCCTCGGCCGCGGCTGCTACCGGCGCCGCCGGCTCACCTTGCTGGTCTGGATCATCGGCCTGGCGTGCATGATCACGTTGTGGATGCGGTTCGGCGCGGCCGCCGATGACTCCTACGGCGGCAGCGATCCGGGCCAGGCGCTGCTGAACGCGCACTTCCACCGGCAGTCCGGCGATGCGCTGACGCTGGCGATCCGCTCATCGGGCGACGTCAGCTCGGCAGCGGCCAGGGCACGGATCACCAGCGCCCTGATCCCGTTCCAGCGGGCGGCCGGCGTCACGTCGGTGACCAGCCCCTACGCCACGCCGGGCCAGATCTCCCCGGCTGGCCACATCGCGTTCGCGACCATCCAGTTCGGCGTGCCGTCCGCCCAGATCAGCAGCGGCGAGACGCAGGCGCTGATGAAGGACGCCACCGCCGCGTCCGGGCCCGGGATGACCTTCAGCCTCGGCGGCGACGTGGTGGACCTGGCCGAGACGCCCTACGGCGGCCCGACCGGGGGCATCGGCACCACGGCTGCCGCGATCGTGCTGCTGATCGCGTTCGGCTCGCTGCTGGCGATGGGGCTGCCGATCGTCACCGCCTTGTTCGGCATCGGGACCGGGCTGTCGCTGATCGGGCTGCTCGGGCACATCTTCCCGGCCCCGTCGTTCGCGCCGATCGTGGCCGCCATGATCGGTCTCGGCGTCGGCGTGGACTACGCGCTGTTCATCGTGACCAGGTTCCGCGAGGCGCTGCGGTCCGGCGAGGCGCCGGAAGCCGCCGCCGTGACGGCGATGCGCACCGCCGGGCGCTCGGTGCTGACCGCCGGCACGACCGTGGCGATCGGCATGCTCGGCCTGCTGGTGCTGCGCCAGCAGCTGCTGAACGGGGTCGCGGTGGCGGCCGCCGCCACCGTCGCGATGACCGTGCTCGGCTCGCTGACCCTGCTGCCCGCGCTGCTTGGTTTCACCGGCACCAGGCTCGGCAGGCCGTCGCGGATCCGGCTGCCGAAGGCGCTGCGGCGCCGGTCCGCGCAGCGGGACCAGCCGGTCCTGGTGCGGGACGGGCACGAGGTTATCCGTTCGGCCAAAATTCCTGCCGCGGAGCGCTGGGCAGCCGTGGTACAGCGCCGGCCGGTGCTCGCCGCGGCAGCCTCCGCCGGCGTGATCCTAGTGCTGGCGGCACCCGCGCTCGGCATGAAGCTGAGCATGCCGGATGAGTCGGCGCAGGCCCGCGGGACCATGGGGTACGCGAGTTACGCCACGATGGCGCGCGGCTTTGGCCCCGGGTTCGACGCGCCGCTGATCATCGCGGCGAAGCTGGCGGCACCGGGGGCGAGCCCGGGCGGATCAAGCACGGGCGGATCGAGCACGGGCGGATCGAGCACGGGCAGATCGAGCACGGGGCGGGCCAGCCTGGCCGGGCTGGCCGCGGCGGTCCGCGCAACGCCCGGCGTGGCGGGCGTCACCCCGCCGGTGATCAGCGCCGACCGGCAGGCCGCCATGATGATCGCGTACCCGGCCACCGGCGAGCAGGACCCGGCGACCGACGCGCTGGTCAACCACATCGACGGGACCGTGCTGCCGCGGGCCACCGCGGGCACCGGCATCCGCGCCTACCTGACCGGGCCGAACGCAGCCAACGTGGCGTTCTCGAACCTGATCAGCCGACGGCTGCCGTGGCTCGTCGCGGTGGTGGTCGGAGTCTCGATGCTGCTGCTGACGGTGGTGTTCAGGTCGGTGGTCGTGGCGGCCAAGGCCGCGGTGATGAACCTGCTGTCGGTCTGCGCCGCCTATGGCGTGCTGGTCATGGTCACCCAGCACGGCTGGGGGCGGCAGCTGTTCGGCTTCCCCGAGGCCATGCCGGTGACGACCTGGGTACCGGTGTTCCTGTTCGTCATCCTGTTCGGGCTGTCCATGGACTACGAGGTGTTCCTGCTGTCGCGGATCCGCGAGCACTACGACGCGACCGGCGACAACACGGCGTCGGTAGCCGGCGGCCTGGCCAGCACGGCCCGGGTGATCACCGCTGCCGCAGCGATCATGGTGGTGGTGTTCCTGTCCTTCGTGCTCGGCGCCAACGTCTCGGTCAAGCAGGTCGGCCTGGGCCTGGCCGTCGCGGTCGCGGTCGACGCCACGCTGGTCCGGCTGGTGCTGGTGCCCGCCGTGATGGAACTACTCGGCCAGGCCAACTGGTGGCTGCCCGGCCCGCTGGCCCGGATCCTGCCCGCTCCTGCGGCGGTCCCGGCGCCCCGCGTCCCGGGCACTGACGTCCCCCGCGCTGACGTCCCCGGCGCTGATGTCCCCCGCGCTGAGGTCCCGGGCGCTGATGTCGCGCATCCCGCGCGCTGACGTCACGCGTTCCGGGCGGCCGGCGTATGGGTTCCGTTGGCGGCGGCCCGCCCGGGGCCTGGCGGCGCGATGCTGGTCGTGAACGGGAAGGGTAAGGTGGCCGATGGCGTCGAAGGACACGCGCCGAGGGCAGCTGCAGCTGTTCCTGGCCGCCGCGCCCGGTGCCGGGAAGACCTACGCGCTGCTGGCTGAGGGACGCCGCCGGGCCGCCCTGGGTGCGGACGTGGTGATCGGACTGGCCGAGACGCACGGCCGGGCGGACACGCAGGCGCAGGCCCGGGGCCTGGAGGCGATACCACTGCGGCGGGTGCCTTACCGGGGGACGGCGTTCGCTGAGCTGGACGTGGCGGGACTGCTGGCCCGGCGCCCCGACGTGGCCCTGGTGGACGAGCTCGCGCACTCGGTCCTTCCCGGCGGCCGGCACGACAAGCGCTGGCAGGACGTCGCGGAACTGCTGGACGCCGGGATCGACGTCGTGTCGGCCCTGAACGTCCAGCACCTGGAGAGCCTGGCGGACCGGGCGGGGAAGCTGACCGGCGTCGCGGTGGGAGAGACGGTCCCCGACGCGTTCGCGGCGGCGGCTGACCAGGTTGACCTGCTGGATATCGATCCTGAAGCGCTGCGCGCGCGAATTGCCCTGCTGTACCCGGCGGGCACCGCCAGGCGGGCGCTGACCGGCTATTTCCGCCTGGAGAACCTGGCGGCGCTGGCCGCTCTGGGCAGGCGGTGGATCCGTGAGCACGGTTTCGGCCGGACCGGGAGCCAGGTGTCTGGCTAGCTCGCCCCCGCGTAGCTGAGCGCCGTCTGCCGATCAGCGCAGCCCTTCATCTCGGTGATCTGGCCCTGGGCCACGGTGAGGACGAGGTAGCGGATGCCGTTGTCCAGCGGCCAACCGCCTGGCTGCCGATTGTCCGGGCGAAACGCGACCACGACGCGATCGGCGACCGGCAGCACGTCCTCGATACGACCGGACAGCCCCTGGGCGAGGTTGTGCCTCATGACGTCGAGAATGGCCGCCCGGCTCTCGCAGTTCCACGGTCCGTCCTCGACCGCGCGCCATCTGGCGTTCGGGGCCAGGGCGTTCTCCAGCGGCGCCAGGTCGCCCCCAGACAGCGCAGCCCAGGTATCGCGAACCAGCTGCTCGTAGTCCACACCGGCAGCGTAGCGGGCGGCACGTCCGCAGCCAATGCTCACCGCGGAGCGCCGATCAGGAACCGCGGTCAGCCGAGGAACAGCGCAAACCCCGCGCCGATGAGGATGAACAGCAGGCCGGCCGCCAGGAACAGCCGGTTCGCGATCCGCCCCTCCCGCCCGTAGACCAGGACATCCTGCGGGTCGGCCGGGTCGTACCACACGAGCACCTGCTGGCCCGGACGCAGCGCTGCTGCCTTCCTGGCCGGCTGAGGGGAGATGCGCTCGATCACCTGCCCGTCCGCCAGGGCATACTGGATCATGGTCCGGTGCGGCGGCCAGTCTGGCTCCTCGCCCGCCTTGCCAGCCCGGGCCGCCTTACCTCCCTGGGCCGCCTCGCCCGCCGGGGCCGCCTTACCTGCCTCGGCCGCCTCGCCCGCCGGGGCCGCCTTACCTGCCTCGGCCGCCTCGCCCGCCGGGGCCGAGGGCGGCACCGCCACTGCCCAGGCCGACACGCCATCGCGGCGCAGCCGCCGCGATGCGCGCATTCCGGACAGGCCCGCCAGCGCCGCGATCCCTCCCACCAGCGCGAACCAGATCCCGGCCACGACCGCCATCTCGCCTCGTGCGCTCCTCTCCGGTTCCGGCCGCCCGCCGGCCAGCGGCGGCGGCGTGGTCACGTCCTAGGCAGGTCCCGCTGCGACGTAGTTCTCCGCGATCAGTACCCCGTGCACCCGCTCCAGGCTCTGCCGGCGGCGGAACTCCAGTCCCGCTCCCTCCCTCCGGGTCGGCGCGATCGAGGCCCGGCTGCTGCACCACTGCGACAGCAGGGCCACCGACCGGCGATCGTCGCGATCCAGGGCGACCAGCAGCGTCGCCTCCCGCTGCCGGTGCGCGGGCCAGCTGACCAGCAGCAGGACCAGGGGCTGCTCATCTGGCTGCGGGACGATCGCCCGCACCCTGAGTTCCGGCCAGTCGAGCGCGGAGACCGGTTCGGGCACAGCGATCTTGTCCGCGAGCGCCAGCGCGTCCAGGTTCCCGACCCGGACCAGGCGCACCGTCCAGGCCAGCCCAGCGCCGGTGCCCAGCAGGATCACGACCGACAGCGCGATCGCAGTTATCACATTTCGACGGTAGGTCACCGGTCGCCGTTATGCCACCGGCACCTGGCCAGACCAGGCCAGGCCCCCGGGCGATGATCTTCATCCCACGATGCGCTCGCCGATTCGGGCCCAGGATGAGCATGGGGAAGTAGATGAGGCCGCCGACGATCACGATCACCCCGAGCAGGAACACGAACGTCGGCCCGGAGGTGTCGAGCGTGGCGCTGGTGCGCGCGTGGGCGCGCGCTCCGGCCAGCGAGCCAGCGATAGCGAGGGCCAGCACTATCGGGACAACCGCCCGACCAGCATGACCAAGCCGAGCGAGGTGGGGCCGACACCGCCGATGCGGTCGAAGCGGCTGGTCATTTCCGCATCTCGGCCCGCCGCACGAACTCCGATCGGGCCGGCCGGTTTGGCGAGGGCTATTGTCGGTCTCCGGGAGGACGAGATGGCTCGACTCGGCGGAATGTATGGACCGGACGCGACGTTCCTCGGCGTGCCTCGGGCTGACCTGGCTGATCCCGCCTCCTGGGCGGGCACCGACATCATGATCATCGGTGCGCCGTTCGACGGCGGGACGTCGCACCGGCCGGGCGCCAGGTTCGGGCCGCAGGCCATCCGGTGCACCGACTACCTCCCGCACGATGCGTCCAGGCCGCACCTGGCGCTCGGCGTAGACCCGCTGACCGATCTGCGGGTGGCCGACGCCGGCGACGTCGAGATGCCATCGGGTGACACCGAACTGTCGCTGCGCCGCCTCGAAGCGGCCGTGCACCGGACCTGCCGGGGCGGCGCCATCCCGGTGATCCTCGGCGGCGACCACACGGTGGCCCTCCCCGACGCGACGGGCGTGGCCAGGCACGTCGGCTGGGGCAGGCTGTCAATGATCCACTTCGATGCGCACGCCGACACCGGGGACACCCAGTTCGGCTCGCTGTACGGGCACGGCACGCCGATGCGACGGCTGATCGAGTCCGGCGCGGTGCGCGGGGACCGGTTCCTGCAGGTCGGCCTGCGCGGCTACTGGCCCGAGCCCGAGACGCTGGACTGGATGGCCGGCCGGAGCATGCGCAGCTACGAGATGGCCGAGGTCGTGGCGCGCGGCCTGGACCAGTGCCTGGCCGAGGCCAGCGGCATCGCGACCGACGACTGTGACGGCGTGTTCCTCTCGGTCGACGTGGACGTCGTTGATCCCGGCATGGCGCCAGGGACAGGTACCCCCGAGCCGGGCGGCCTGACCGGCCGCCAGCTGCTCGACGCGGTTCGCAGGCTGGCCATGGAACTGCCGGTGGCCGGCGTGGACGTGGTCGAGGTCTCCCCGCCGTACGACCATGCGGAGGTCACCGCGTTCCTCGCCAACCGCGTCGTGCTCGAGGTGCTGTCCGGCATCGCCTGGCGCCGCAAGCGCGCAGCCGCCCCGGAGGGCCGGTCAGTCCGGCAGCCTGAGGCGCCACTGCTGGACGGCCGCGAGCCGTCCTAGTAGCGCAGCGCACTTAACGGCCTGCTGATGGCGACGTCGGTCACCAGCTGGCCAGATAGACGAAGTCGGCGGCCGGGCGGCCGAGCCATGGCCCGATCCGCATGGCCAGGTCCATGCCGGTGGCGAACTTCGCGGGCCGACTGACCGAGCGCACCGCAGCGCGGGCGGCACCTGCTGGCCGCCGCCTGGTCAGATAGGTGAAAGACCGTCCAAATCTCAGGTCAATCAAAGCGATCTATAGTTAAGGCCATGCTGGACGTGACCAGGCTGCGCGTGCTCGTCGCGGTAGCCAGGTACGGCTCGGTGACGGCCGCGGCGCAGGCGCTGAACTACGCGCAGCCCTCGGTCAGCCATCACATTGCCCGGCTGGAAGCCGAGACCGGCGCCAGGCTCCTGCAGCGGGCCGGCCGCGGGGTCCGGCTGACTGACGCCGGGCGGCTGCTCGCCGAGCGAGCCGAGGAGATCATCGGGCGGCTGGACGCCGCCGAGAACGAACTGGCGGCCCACGTCGGGCTGCGCCATGGCCGGGTCAGGCTCGCCGCCTTCCCTTCCGCGCTCGGCACGATCGTGCCAGCCGCGGCCGCGCGGCTGGAAGCCGAAACGCCGGGCATGGATCTCATGCTGACCGAGGCTGAGCCGCCCGAGGCGTTGCGGATGCTGCGGGCTGGCCATGTGGACGTAGCCCTGGTGTTCCGGCATTTCCTGCAGGGCACCGATACCGATCCGCCGGACGCGGACGACGAGGGCGCCCGCGGCACGCTGCTGCTCGACGAGCCGGTCCTGATGGTCACCCAGGCCACTGCCGAGCCTGCGCCCCCCGACCTGGCCGCCTACGCCGATCGCCGCTGGATCGCCGGCTGCGAGCGGTGCCGCGGCTGCTTGCTGCGGCAATGCGCGGCGGCCGGTTTCGTGCCGAACATCTCCTTCACTACGGATGACTTCGTGGCGGTCCAGGCGCTGGTAGCCGCGGGTCTTGGCGTCACCACCCTGCCGGGCCTGGCGCTGCGCGCTGCGCGTCATCCGGGAATCTGCGCCACGCCACTGCCCGGCGCCCGCAGGCACGTGTTCGCGATGACCTACGGCGAGCCACCCGACCCGCCCGCCTCGGTGCGCCTGATCGAGGTGCTGGCCAGCATCGCCGCCGCAGCCAGCTGACCAGGCGCAGGAGGCTCGTCTGACCTTCGCCCTGAAGCATCCGTCAGGACGAGGTGGTGGTCAGCGTCCCAGTGGCGGCGAAGCGGGACGGCCAGTTTCTCGGGCCGCTCCGCTGCGAACCGGCGCGCGGAGCAGTTCCGGGTGATTGGCCGCGACAATTGGCTCTCCTCGTCCAGCGGGGCTACTTCTGCGCGGGTGTCAGGGCTGGTGTCCTGGGCTGGGCGGCCGCGGTCCGGACGGACTGGCCGGAGTCCCCGGCGTGGGCGGTGCTGAGCTGGACGTGCACGGTGAGCAGGTCGGCGCCGAGCACGCGGACGTTGATCGCGTTCTGCGCGCGCAGCGGGTGCCAGGCGATGATGTGCCGCTGGCGGGCGAGTGGGTCATCGTCGGGACACACGGTGGCGATGCCGGGCACCCAGCGGTAGCGCGGTCCGATGCGCAGCCGCACGCGGACGCGGGGGTCGTGCTGGATGTTGCGCACGTAGCCGGCGCGGGTGCCGTGCTCGGCGATGATCCAGAACGAATCGCCCTGGCGGCCGTTGCCGACCGGAACCCGGCGGGTCTTGCCGGAGGCATGCCCCCGGGTTTCCAGGATCGCCAGCCCGAGCGGGTTGATGCCGACCGCGAGCAGCAGCCGCATCAGCGGGTTGATGGTGTACCGCTGCACCGTCCGGACCAGCAGCACCTTGGCGCGGCGGCTGCAAGTAGTGAGCACCAGCAGGCCCAGGTAGATGCCGCTCTGCACGAGCGCGGACAGGAGGCTGGCTCCGGGGATGATCGCGTACGGCCCCCACACCAGGCCGGTGGCGGCGAGTGTCCCGGCGATCAGCCCGCGCGGCACGCTGAAGCCGGATCTGGGACGGGCCGTGGTGCTGTTTCGGTTCGGGCACGGTGCGGTCTGCGGGCACGGTGCGGTCTGCGGGCACGGTGCGGTCTGCGGGCATGGTGACTCCTTCGGGGGGCGTGGCTGGCTGGCCAGCAGGGCGGCGCGGGCGGGTGAGTCTCAGCCCGCGCGACCGTCATCTTCCCAGCACGGTCATGCTAATACGATGGTGTTAGTACCGCTATGCTAAATTGGAGGCGTGCCGAAAGAGGTAGATCACCCCGCTCGCCGGCGCGAGCTCGCCGACGCCGCCTGCCGCGTGATCGCACGTAACGGGCTCGCCGGGACCACACTGGCCCACGTGGCCGAGGAATCGGGCTGGTCGATCGGCTCCATCAGGTACTACTTCCCGAACAAGGACGAGCTGGTCGCCTCGGCCCTGTGGCGGGTGGGGGAACGCGTCGATGACCGGATCCGGCACCGTACCGCCGGGGGAATGACGATGGGCGACCTGCGGATCGCCGCCACCGAGCTGCTCCCGCTGGACGCCGACCGGCGGGAGGATGCCCTGGTCCACCTGGCCTTCCTGGCGCAGGCGGCGGTCGTGCCCGCACTGGCCAACGCGGCCGAGGGCGCCGCGCAACGGCTCCAGGAGCCACTCGCCGCGCGGATCGCCCATGCGGTGCAGGCGGGCGAGCTGCCCGCGCACCTTGACGCCGAACATGAGGCGGCCCGCCTTCGAGTGCTCCTCGACGGGCTGCGCCTCCAGCTCATCACCACCCCCAGGCAAACCTCGGCCAGATGGGCGCTGGCGATACTAGATGACCACCTCACGGCGCTGGCCGCCGCGCCAGCCACTGCGCAATACCGACGCACCTGACCAGGAGTAGGTCAGGCGCTGCGGGATCTCGTGCGCGTGGACAGCCGGGATATCTCCCATTCCTGCGCCTTCCTGCACCCTGCCCCCTGCTATTGCGGCCTGGCTATCGTGGTGCGCAGCTACCGAAGGAGCTGCGGTGGACGGAAAACGCCATTCGGTGACCGGCGCTGACGGCGTCAGCATCGGCCTGCTGACCGCTGGGACAGGCCCGGCGCTGCTGCTGGTCCACGGCGGCATGGGGCAGCTCGAGCGGTGGGCGGCCATGTGGCCGTCACTCACCGCCCGATGGCGGGTGACGGCGATGGACCGCCGGGGCCGGGGATCAAGCGGCGACGCGGCGCCCTACTCGATCGCCGCGGAGTACGCCGACGTCGCCGCGGTGGCGGCCCGGCTGGCCGAAGACAGTGGCGGACCCGTCGATGTTTTCGGGCACAGCTACGGCGCGACCTGCCTGCTCGGAGCGGGTGCGCTGGGAGCTCCGTTCCGGCGCATGGCCCTTTACGAGCCACCCGGTCCGCAGACCGCGCCTCGCGAGTGGGTCGATCGGGTCACTGTCCTCATCGGTGAAGGCCGAGTGGGCCGGGCGATGGTCAGCTTTCTCAGCGAAATCATCGGCCTGACCGGCGAGCAGATCCAGGAACTCAAGGCGGCTCCGCTTGCGTATGACCTTATCTCCGTCGTCACCGCGACATTGCCGCGCGAGGCGGAGGCGCTGACCAGCGTGGACCTGCCCGGCGCCGCGCGGCAGGTCACGTGCCCTGCGCTGTTGCTGCTCGGCGCGGCCAGTCCGGCGTGGGCCGCTGACATCACCAGGGAACTGGCCGCGGCGCTGCCCGCCGCCGAGCTGGTGGTGCTGCCAGGCCAGGGCCACGAGGCGGTCGATTCGGCGCCGGAACTCGTGGTCAGCGAGCTGGACCGGTTCTTCGGCGAGCCGGATCCCGGTGTCGCCCAGGGCCGCCCAGATGGCAGCTAACTTCAGCTCGACGGCGGCACGGCCGTCCGCCTCAGATTGACCGGCCGTGCTGCTGCCAGTACGGCTCTCGCAGCCGCCGCTTCAGCAGCTTCCCGCTCGGGTCGCGCGGCATCTCGTCGATGAAGTCGATGGTCTTGGGCCACTTCATCCGGGCTAGCCTGCCCTCGAGCGACGCGAGGATCTCGGCGGCCAGCTCGGCGCTCGGCTCGACTCCGTCGGCAGCCTGCACCACCGCCTTGACCTGCTCCCCCCATTCCTCATCCGGGATACCGAACACGGCCACGTCGGCCACCTTCGGATTCATGATGATCTCGGCCTCGACCTCGATCGGGTAGATGTTGGCCCCGCCCGAGATGATCATGTCGCTCTTCCGGTCGCAGAGGAACAGGAAGCCGTCTTCGTCGAGGTAGCCGATGTCGCCCACGGTGAAATAGCCGCGCAGGCGATTGGCCGCGGTCTTCTCCGGGTCGCCCTTGTAAGCGAAGTCGAAGATCGTCATCTTCAGGTAGACGGTGCCCGGCTTGCCGGGCGGGCACTCGGTGCCGTCGTCGTCGGCGATCATGACCTCGCTGACCGGCCAGGGCGTGCCGACGGTGCCGGGCTTGGCCAGCCAGTCCTGCGGGGTGGCAATGGTTCCGCCGCCTTCGGTAGCGGCGTAATACTCATAAACGCATGGTCCCCACCACTCCAGCATCGCCTGCTTGATCCCCACTGGGCACGGGGCCGCGGCGTGGATCAGCCATTTCATGGAGGACAGGTCGTAACGGCTCCTGGCCTCGCCGGGCAGCGCGAGCATCCGCTTGAACTGGGTCGGCACCATGTGCGTGTTGGTCACCCGGTGCCGCTCGACCAGGGCCAGCGCCTGCTCGGAATCCCAGGTGTCCATGTAGACCAGGGTGTGCCCCAGGTGGATGGCACCGCCGCCGAAGACGGTCACCGCGGTGTGATAGTTCGGCGAGCTGACCAGGTGCACGTTGCCGGGCTCCGCGCTGATGCCGAAGAACTGCAGGAGCGCGGTGGAGAGCTCAGCCGCATCGTCGGGATCCAGGCCGGACAGCTCCCTGCGGACTCCCTTCGGCCGCCCGGTGGTGCCCGAGGTGTAGTGCATGGTCGTGCCGGCCGTCCGGTCGGCGGGGCTGGCCGCCGGCTGGCCCGCGCGCAGCTCGGCGACCGGGATGAAGCCAGGCACGTCGCCGTAACCGAACCGCGCGCTGGCCGGCACCCCGGCGGCATCGGCCGCCGCCGCCCCGGCACCGGCAAACCGGTCAGCCACGAAGAACGCCCTCGCCTCGCAGTCCCGCACGATGTAGGCGATCTCGGGGGCCGTGAAATGCCAGTTGATCGGGGTGAAATACCAGCCGCCCTGCAGCGCGGCCAGGTACACCTCGAGCGGCGCGATCCCGTTAGGCAGTACCGCGGCGATCCCGTCGCCCGGCCGCAGGCCGAGGCTGCGCAGCCCGTGGGTCAGCTGGTTCACCCGGCCCAGCAGGTCACCCGCGCTGTGCGGGGTGCCGTCTACGTCGACGGCGGCGATCCACTCCGGATCCTGCTCGGCGCGGCGCCAGAAACCGAGCGATGCCATGGCCGCCTCCCTGGTTCTGGCCTGCTGGTGAGCCGCGGGCTGCCCTGGGCCGCCCACGACCGCAGTAGAGCACTTCGCCGTTTGACCAGATAAGGTACCCGCGCAGACTCCGGATCACACCAGCGCCGGGAGCCGGGCCGGGCTACCTCGACTGGTCGCCGACCACCCAGCTAGCAGCGCAGAGCTTCGCTTGCCACCCGAGTTGGGCCAAGTGGGGGCTACGACCCCGAGCCCAGCCTGGGCAACCCTGCAGGCGCCGGTCCTGGTGCCGGCCTTACCGGCAGCACGCCGACCCTCGCGCTGGCCCTGCCGCTGCGCGGCGCCGGGGCCGTCCATGCCGGAACCTGCCGTCGGCGCTGCCGCGACTCGTGAGCCCGCAGCTCGGCGGGGAAAGCCCGCCCGTCGCGCGGGCCGGGAGGAACCGGGTCGCGGCCGGCGCCCCCGCGCTGCTCGCCATCCAGGCCACGACGGCGCGGCCCCGGGCCGGGCGGCAACTGCCTGCGGGAGCGTCTTTGCTCCACTGCGGTGCTCACTCCGTTCCCCGCGATGACCAGTGCTGCGCACACCGCGGCCATGGCCGCGAATAGGCACAGGCTGCTCCAGGGGTGATATGGGTTTCCGAGGCCATTGGGATCCAGGACGTGGGCGGCGAACAACACGATGCCCAACGCGAAGGCCAGGCAACCGCCCGACCAGGCGGCCGCCCTGGCCAGCGGCCGGCGGCGGCGCGCCCGGGTCGGCGGCCGGGCCGACGGGGCTGCGGGCGGGCTGGCCGAGATGTCCGCGGTGAGCGCGGCCAGGTCGGCACGGGTCCGCGCGGACAGCGCCTGGCCCGCCCGCATATCGAGCTCGTCCTTGGTCAGCCGACCGTGCACGAACGCGGTCTTCAGCGTCTCGATCACCTGCTCGCGGTCGGCGTCGCCCGCGAGCAGGTCATCGCCCGCCGCGGCCGGGTCCTGCGATCCCGTCATCACTCGCGCCTTCCCTAGCAGATGCAGGTAGAGCGTAGCGCGGCTGCTTCCCAGCGGCCATGCGCTGGCGCTACCGGCGCGGACCCATTCTGGTTAGTGCGGCGCCTGTTCAGATCTGTCCAGGCATCTGGCAGTTGTTCAGTCCGGCCAGAGAGCCTCGCCCACGCAAACTTAGAGGGGTTTTCCCACTCTTATAGTGATCACCAGGGGGATTGCCAGTATGATCGTAAGTGCACTAAAGCATAGCGAAATTACTGTTGGGAAAACAGCAGGAGCCGAATGCGTGAAAAGTTGAATATAGGCATAGATTTCAAAACCCAGGAAAGATACCGGAATAATGAGTATCTGGGCGGTCCGGTTAACTTTCAGGCTACGCGCTATTAGCGGCTTGCTGAAGGAGTCGGATATGAAGGCTCCAAAGGTGCCCTGTTGCGCCAGAAATAGGTCCAGGATTTCAGATTTGCGCAGTTCCGGAAACTCCTGTAGCGCAAATTCTTTGAGGACGCCGATGTAGATGTTCTCCTCAACATTAAACGTCGCGAGATTAAGGCCCGACAGTGCCACTAACGGTGGCATAATGTACAGAAGAAAGCTGAGGCGCCTTATCTCTATTCCCGAAAAGGATACTTGGCCGACTAGTCTTCTATTGAGCAACTCGAACAAGCAAATAAACGCGACGCCAAGTACCGACCACAGGGCGATCTTCTTTCCGTATGCATCATATTCAGCCTTTAGATTCCAGAAGCACTGCTTGATAAAGTCAGGATCCTTTTTCGTGGACGAAAGCAGTGACTTCACCGATGGTTCGTAGTGGCTGACGCCGGAAGTCTGCTCTTGAGTACTCATCGGTAATGCCCCTTCGGTCTAACTCAGCGTTCTGGGTGCTGACTCTGCTGACTCTAGAGCCTGCTGGCTGGGCGACACCGGCGGCGCGGACTCTCGCCTCCTGGGTCAGTATTAGCGGTGGCCACCAGGCGGTATAGGGCCATGAAGAAGAAGCCAGCCATTTGATCGGTGGATACCTGTCAGGCGTTCAGCGGACCCGGCCAACGGTCCCGGCCTAGCCGACCGGCTGCTCCACCTGGACATCGGGCAGCAGGGCCTCGTAACAGCCAAGATCCACCTCGCCAGCCGGCTGCACGGCGGCCACGAGGGCGACGGCGTGCCGGAGCGCGTCTGGCCACGACCAGCCCAGCGCGATGCCGGGCACGAAGCCGGCCACGAGCGCGTCGTGCAACTGCTCCGAGCCGCTCAGCCTCCGGTCGCCCGTGTCGCGCGCAGGCAGCCAGGCTCGCCATCGCGTGGACGCGGTCACCACCCGGATGTCGTCCGCCGACGCCGCGACCGCGGCCCGGGCGCCGCGCGCGACCAGCGCGGCGGGTTCAGCCGCGGTACCCCGGGGGATGGCCAGGGCCGGACGCCTGGCGACGGCATGCCACAGCGCGCTGCCGCCCGCGGCGAGCACGGCCGGCACGCCCGCCTCCGCCGCGTAGCTGGCCAGCGAGCCATAGGTCTCGGGCGGCAGGCCGTCCGGCAGACTGCCGCACAGCACCACCGCCGTCGCCCCGTCCATGAGGCCGCGAAAGTCCGCGGCCAGGCGGCCGAGTTCCTCGGTGGTGATGTAGGGCGCGGGTTCGGTGAAGCTCGTCACCGTGGCTGCCGAGGAGTCGGCCACGTGCAGGTCCCGCCTCGACTCCAGGGCGATCTGAGTGAACTGCGTGGCGATCCCGTACCTGGACAGCTCGGCCCTGAGCAGCTCCCCCGCGGCGCCGCCGGCCAGCCCGGCGGCCACCACCTCGTGACCGAACGTGTGCAGCACCCTGGCCACGGCCAGGCCGCTGCCGCCGGCCCGGTAGCTGACCCGGCTCACCGGGTTGGCCGCGCCCACCCGTACCTGGCGCGCGGTGTAGCTGACGTGCAGCGCGGGGTTGAGGGTGACGGTGACGATCACGCCGACAGCTCTGCCGCGAGCGTGGCGCCCAGTTCCCAGCAGGCCTCCAGGTCGGCAGCGGCCGGCGGTCCGGTGACACAGACCGGCGGCCGGGCCCGGCGCCATTTCAGCCCGGTGGCGACGCCCTCCACGGATCGCACCGCACCGGTCGTATCGAGGTTGCCGTGCACGTACAGCGCGTACGGCCGGCGCTCGGTGGCCGCGAGGCACGGGTAATAGATGGTGTCGAAGAAATGCTTGAGCGCGCCGGACATGTACCCGATGTTGGCCGGCGTGCCGAGCAGATAACCATCCGCCTCGAGGACATCGGCCGCGCCCGCGGTCAGCGCGGGCCTGACGACGACCTGGACGTCATCGATCTCATCGGTGCCCGCCCCGGCCGTCACCGCCTCCAGCATCGCCTGCAAGGACGGCGACGACGTGTGGTGGACGATCAGCAGCCTGGCCATCAGCCGATGATGCGTGGCTCTGCAGTCCGGTGGTCTGCAGCCTTGTGGTCTGCAACACGGCGGTCCGCAGCACAGCGGCCTGCAGCCCGGTGGTCTGCAGCACGGCGGTCAGGCACGCACGCAGTTTACGCCCCGGCACTAGCCTGGGCGTATGCGCTCCGCTGCTGCCTGCCTGGCTGACCTGTGCTGCGTGCTGATCTTCGTGGTGATCGGCCGCGCGAATCACCACGCGGCGGGCGGGCTGCCTGGCCTGGCCGATACCGTGTGGCCGTTCCTGGCCGGGGCGGCGGCCGGGTGGCTGGTCACCCGGGCCTGGCGGCGGCCTACCGCGCTGGTGCCAACCGGCGTCGGGGTGTGGCTGTGCACCGTGGCCATCGGCATGCTCCTGCGGGTGGTGTCCGGCCAGGGCACCGCGTTCGCCTTCATCCTCGTCGCGCTCGCTTTCCTGGGACTGTTCCAGCTCGGCTGGCGGGTGGTGGCCGCGCGCTCGGCATGGTTGCGCGCCAAGCTCGCCAGCTGACGGCGGACCCGCCCGAGGTAACCCTGGCCGAGAGGTAGCCGATGTCACCTGACCACCCCCAGCTCGCCGAAGATGACGTGATCGCGGGCGGCGGCTGGCACCGCAGCTACGCCCGCATCCTTGCGGTGGCCAGCGACGGCGATTACGGCTTCGCTCTCGTCGACGGGAACGGCGACGGCGCTGAACTCGAATCGGAAACATGGATCTGGCAGGCCGGCGTGTGGGCCGGCGCGGCGTCCGCCGGCGAGGGGCCGCTCGACACCCTTGGGCGGGTGCAGACGGGCGGGCCGGTCGGCAACGCCTACTTCGCCTTCGGCAAGGCCCCGGCGGGTCAGACCATCATGATCGACTTCGATCACCGGCTCCATCCGGTCCAGGTCAGCCGCTACGGAATCTGGGCCTTCATGAAGTCGGCCGCTAGCCCCGGGCAGTGCGGCCCGCCCGCCCCGGCTTGACCGAACACGCGAGCTCCCGGCCCCCGCGACAGGGTGGACCAAATCCGTCCGTTGACACTAACGTTAGCGTTCACTAACGTTAGTGAGCAACGACGTACTGCCCAAGCGAGGAAGGAAGGCTCATGGGTCAGCCAGTGGCATTCTTCGAGGTAATCAGCCCCGATGCGGAGCGCGCGCAGAAGTTCTACGCCGAGCTGTTCGGCTGGCAGGTGGCCGCCGACCCGGCCATGGGCGGGTACGGGCTGGTCGACACCGGTGCGGGCGAAGGCGCGATCGGCGGCGGCATCGGCACCAGTGACGACCAGGCCGAGAAGAGCGTAAAGATCTACATGCGGGTCGATGACCTGGACGCTTACCTGGACCGGGCCGAGCAGCTGGGCGGCAAGCGGCTGGTTCCGCCGACGGACTTGCCGGGTGACTTCGGCCGGTTCGCCATCTTCACCGACCCGGACGGGAACCAGGTCGGGCTGTGGAGCTGAGCGACCGCGATGAGTACTGAGCCGCTGGATGATGAGCCGCAGGACGATGAGTACTGAGCCGCAGGAAGCCGCGATCGGCGATGAGCAAGCGACCGATGAGGCGCTGAAGGCGATCGCCGAGCCACGCCGTCGCGCCATCCTGCGGCTCGTCGCCGACGGCGAGCTGGCGGCCGGCGAGATCGCCGCGGCGTTCGATGTCAGCAGGACGGCGGTGAGCCAGCACCTCACCGTGCTGAAGAACGCGGGCCTGCTGGATGAGCGCCGGGACGGCACCCGGCGGCTGTACCGGGCCAGGCCGGAAGGACTGGCTGAACTCCGGGAGTTTCTTAACGACATCTGGGCGTCATCGCTGGACGTCGCGCGCAGGCTCGTCGAAGCGGAACGGGGCATCAGCGATGACGAACACGCCGCCCGGGCCGGATGAACGGCCCGGGGCACAGCGACCGGGGCTCGGCGGGCTGTGGACGCTGGTCATGGACCGCTTCCGTGACTACCTGCACTGGGCAACTATCGTGGCCGAGGACCCGCGCCGCAGCCGAGGAGGCCCGCATGATCAAGGCACCTGAGCCGGGAGCGCCTGGCGGGTCTGGCCCAGCCGCCGGGTCTGGCCCAGCCGCCGGGTCTGGCCCGGCCGCCGCTGCGCGGGCCGACCGGACCGGCACGGTCACCGCGTTGCGACGGCCTCCGGTCCGGCAGTCCACGATCGTCCGCAGCGACGTCCGGCACACCTTCGACGTTTTTGTCGCGACGATCGGGGTCTGGTGGCCGGTCGACCCGTTCTCCGCCGGCAAGGACCTGATCCGCGACATCGTGATCGAGCAGCGCGCCGGCGGCCGCGTCTACGAATCGTGGGCGGACGGCACCGAGGTGGACTGGGGCGAGCTGCTGGCCTGGGAGCCGCCGGCCAGGTTCGTCATGACCTGGAACCAGACGCCGGTGCCGACCGAGGTGGAACTCAGCTTCGTTGCGCTAGGGCCTGCCCTGACCCGCGTCACGGTGGAGCATCGCGGCTGGGAGGCGCTCACCGAGCAGCAGCTCGCGGAGGACTGCGCGCTGCCAGGCGGATACACCGGCGGGTCGTACTCGGCCGGCTGGACCCAGATCCTCGGCCGGCTGGCGGCCGCCATCGGCCCGGCCGATCCGGCCGCTTGAGCCGGCCGTCCGGAGCAGCCGGGACCCGACCACGCCCGAGCACCCGGGACCCGAGCACCCGGACCGCGGGCGCACCGGGCCCGGAAGCAACCCCTTGACCGCAGGAAGGCATACCCGTGAGCGTGAATCCCGACGCCATCCAGCTGGAGACCTACGAGATGGTCCTGCTGCGGCACACCAAGCAGGGCCGCGATTTCGACCAGGAGCACAAGGACCGGGTCTTCCGCGAGCACCTGGAGTACACGCTGGGCCTGCTGGCCAGCGGCCAGCAGGTTGCGGCGGGCCCGGTCTCCGACCACCCAGCAGCGGATGAGGATGTCTGCGGGCTCGGCCTGTACCGGAAAGGCTCGCTCGATGCGGTCCGCCAGCTGCTGGAGAACGACCCAGGAGTGCGCCAGGGACTCTACTTCTTCGAAGTCATGACCTGGCGGACCGCGCCTGGGACCATCGTCACGCCCGCCGGCGCGAGCACAGGTGCGGGAACCTGACCAGAGGACCGGCCCGGCCGGCGGGCGGGGCGAGCGGGCGGGAAGGCTAACGGGCCAGCGTCACGCGGTCCAGCTCAGTGCCGTCCGCGGTGAGCCCGCGAACGGTCAGGGTCGACATCGCACCGGGCCGCTCGGCTGGCTGGCTGGTCACCACGAGCAGGCAGTAACCGGTGTAGCGGACCCGCGACCAGCTGGCGGTCTCGCTCTCGGTCGTGCCGTCAGGCCCGTGGACCTGACTGGTCACCGGCGGGGCGTCGGTCAGCTGCCCGGCGTAGCTGTCCGGGGCCGCGAACCCGTACAGATTGACCCCGCCGCCCCCGGCGGTGATGTAGGTAGTGCCGTGGGTGGCCGGGGTGATCGTGGCGCCGGGCGGAGCCGGTGAAGATACCCCGCCCCGCAGCGGGTCGGTGCGCTCGAAGACGTGGTTGTGCCCGTTGATGACCAAGTCGACGCCGTAGCGGTCGAACAGCGGCACCCAGGCCTGCCTTGGCCCGGCGTCTGAGCCATGCGTGGTGCAGCTGGAGTAAGCGCAGTGGTGGAAGTAGGCGACGATGAAGTCGACGCCTGGATCGCTGCGCAGTTCGCCCAGCGTCCGGGCCAGCCACCTGGTCTGCGCGCCCCCTGAGTAGCCGTGGTTGGCGGGGATCTCGCAGGAGACATCGTTCGCGTCCAGGCTGATGATCCCGACGTTGCCGTACCGGAAGGAGTAGTAGGTCGGCGGAGCCGGCCCGCAGCTGCGGCGGGGAAGGCGAAACGGGCCCGCTGGCCGGCGTAACCGTCGGCCGAGTACCAGGCCTCAAGCTCGTGGTTGCCCACGGCGATCTGCCAGGGCACGTGCCCGGCCACCGGCTCGAGTTCGGTGAAGAACGAGTCCCAGACCCGGGGGTCGTAGGCGTCGGTAATCAGCCCGCGGCCGCCGGATTCCGCATAGGAGATGTCACCAGCGTGCAGATGGAAGGCCGGGCTCTGGGCATTGACCAGCGCGGCCGCACTGGCTGAGTCGCGGCTGACCCCCTGATCGCCGAAGGCCGTGAAGGTGAACGGCTGGCGTCCAAGCGGCGCGGTCGTGAAGATCCCTGCGGGCCCGGGCGGCGGCCGCTCCCAGCCGTGATGGCCGATGCTGTAATAGTAGGTCTGACCGGGCCGCAGCCCGCTGATCGTGGCGTGGACGTAATACTGCTCGACCGCCTGGGCGGCCAGCGGCACCGCGTTGTGCGGCACCGCGTTGTGCGGCACCGCGTTGTGCGGCACGGCGTTGTGCGGCACCGCGTTGTGCGGCACCGCGTTGTGCGGCACGGCGTTGTGCGGCACCGCGTTGTATGGCACCTCGTCGTGCAGCATCCCGTGATGCGGAGAGATGACGCTGCGCGCTGTCGTTATGGTCCGGATTTCCGCGGCTATCCGCTCGCCCAGATCCCATGGCGAGGATCCGACCCGCAGGAACGGGCTGTCGACAGGCGCGGCCACCTGCCAGGTCACCGACATCTGCGTGGTGGGTTCGGCGCCGAATGCGATGTGCGCTCCGTACGGGGGCAGCACGGATCCGCCCGGCCGGCTGGGCCTGGCCAGCAGCGCCGGGGCGACCAGCCGGGCGGCGCCCCGGCGCGCCGTAGCCCGGCTGGCCGCAACCGCAACCGGGCCGGCCGTAACCCGGCCACCCGTAACCGCGCTGCCCGTAACCGCGCTGCCCGTAACCGCGCTGCCCGTAACCGCGCTGCCCGTAACCGCGCTGCCCGTGGCCCGGCTGCCCGTAGCCCGGCTCCTGGCAGCCGCCCGGGCGAGCCATTCGTGCTGCTCCGCGACGCTCAGGCGGCCGGCCTGTTCCGGGGTCATCCGCGCTGGCCGCATAGCCACGACGCTAGGGAATGCCGATGACAGGTACTGGTCAACGGGATGAATTCGGGCCGAGCTGACGGCCAAGTCTTGCCCCCGGCCGAACGCCCGGTAATCGCAGGCCAGCCTTGCCAGCCCACCAGGGCGAGCCTAGACTGAACAGTCAGTCAAGGGCGGAGGAGCGCGTAATGGCCACTCAGCAGGCCGTCCCGATTGAGACCTCAGGCAGCACCCCCCAAGCCGAACCCCCCGCCGATCCGGCGGGCGACTCCGCGACTCGCCCGGACAGCCCCGTTACCCCCCGAGCCGGGCTGTCCCCTGATACCGGCGACCTAGGTACCCCCCCTCCTGGCTCGCCGGCCAGCGCAGCCGCGGAGTCGTCCGCCCCGCCCCTTGATGACGTCATCGCCTGGCAGGAGGAGATCTTCTCGGCGCGGCAGCCCGAGTCACGCCGGATGGCCGAGAAAGCGGCCACCGCCTTGGCCGGCGGCGTCACCTCGAGCTGGCAGATCACCCGCCCGCAGCCGGTCTGGCTCAGCCACGGCAAGGGCTCCAAGCTCTACGACGTGGACGGCAATGAGTACGTCGACCTGCACGGCGGGTATGGTGCCTCGCTGGCCGGCCACGGGCACCCGGCCATCGTCGAGGCGGTCCGCGGGCAGATCGCGTTCGGCACTCATTTCGCCCAGCCGACGCGCAACGCGCTCGCGGTCGCGGAAGAACTGGGCCGCCGGTTCGGCCTGCCGACCTGGCGGTTCGCCAACTCCGGCACCGAGGCGACCATGGACGCCGTGCACCTCATCCGGGCCATCACCGGCCGGGACCTGATCATCAAGGTCGAGGGCGGCTACCACGGGCATCATGACTCGGTACAGGTGTCGGTCAGCCCGGAGACTGCCGAGGAGGCCGGACCGGCGGACAGGCCGGCCAGCGTGCCGTCCAGCACCGGGATACCGCGGGCCATCACGGACCTCACCCTGATCGTCGGCTTCAATGACCTCGATGCCGTGGAACGGCTGCTGGACTCCCACCCCGGCCAGATCGCCGGGATGATCGTCGAGCCGATCATGATGAACGCCGGGATCATCGAGCCGGAGCCCGGTTATCTGGCCGGCCTGAAGGACCTGTTGCATTCCCGCGATGCGCTGCTGATCTTTGATGAGGTGAAGACCGGCCTGACCGCCGGGCCGGCCGGCGCGACCGCGGTGGTCGGCGTCACGCCGGACATCATCTGCCTGGCCAAGGCCATCGGCGGCGGGGTGGCCGTAGCCGCCGTGGGCGGCACCGCGGAAGTGATGGAGCACGTCTCCAACGGAGACTACGAGATGGTCGGGACTTTCAATGGCAACCCGCTGGCCATGGCCGCCTGCCGGGCCATGCTCACCGATGTCGCCACGCCAGAGGCCTACCGCCGGCTGGAGTGGCTGCGGCAGCGGGCCGTCTCAGGGCTGGAACGGCAGATCGAGCAGAACGGGCTGCAGGCACACGTCGTATCCGTCGGCGCCAAGGGCAGCGTGGTCTTCGCCGCGGAGCGGGTCCGCAACTTCCGCGATTACCTGGCCATCGACGACGCCTACAGTCACGCGCACTGGCTCTTCCAGCACAACGGCGGGGTGTTCCTGCCGCCCTGGGGCAAGAGCGAGCAGTGGCTGATCTCCGTGCAGCACGACGAGGCTGACATCGATCGCTTCGTAGCGAATTTTGCCGCTTTCGCGGCCGCGGTCGGGAGCTAGCCAGCCGAGCAGCCCCGGTTCGACCAGACCGCGATATTGGCTGCCATATGCTGCTTTTTGCTGCCTGTCCGGCCCAGGTGCCTATGGCCAGGCTGTTACCTGGAAAGTCTTGTGCCCGTGCTCCTGGAGTAGTAAGTCTTGACGGAATGTTCAGTCAGCGGTTGCTGTGGACACCCGGACCGTACCCCAGGCACCGGGAGCGACTTGGCTACGCTAAGCGAAGGGGTGGTACAGCATGCATCCGAGAGAAGGCTGGCGCTCAGACGGCACCCCGCCGCGCTTGTGGTCTTCCCGGCGTAGCTTCCTGCGGTCAGGCGCCACCGCGGGCGCTCTGCTCGGCGGCGCCGGCACGCTCAGCTCGCTGCTCGCCGCCTGCGGCGGCGGCGGCACATCCTCGGCCAGCGGCGGATCCACGCCGCTGACATCAGGCGGGATACCGCTGCCCCGGCCGAACAACCCGGTCACCTGGCCGCTGTTCACGGACAACCCGGCCATCAAGAGCGGACAGCTGGCCGAAAAGGGCGCCACGCTGAAGATCTACAACTGGGTCGCCTACGTCAACCAGCAGTGCCTCGACGACTTCGGCAAGAAGTACAACTGCAAGGTCGAGGTGACCACGTTCAACACGATGACCGAGGCGCTGTCCAAGCTGGCCAGCGGGCAGGTCAACTTCGACGTGTTCATGGGCGTCACCGTCGACGTGCTCGGCCAGCTGATCGAGCAGAAGACGATCCAGCCGCTCAACCACAGCTACATCCCGAACATCACCCAGGCCTGGTCCGACTTCAGCAACCCGTTCTACGACCAGCACTGGCGGTACACCGTCCCGTACACGATCTACACGACCGGGATCGCGTGGCGCAAGGACCACGTGCCGGAGAATCCGTTCACGATGGCGAACCCCTGGGCGATGCCGTGGCAGGGCAAGTACAAGGGCAAGGTCGCGATACTCGACGACTACCGTGAGTCCATCAGCCTCGGGCTGATGAAGAACGGGATCTTCGACCTGAACACGACCGACCCCGCCGAGATCACCAAGTCCCAGATGGCCCTGCAGGACCTGGCCCAGCTGACCAACGTGCATATCGACAACAACGACTACACCGAGGTTCCCAGCGGGCAGATCTGGATTCACCACGCCTGGTCCGGCGACATGGCCGCGGCCGCCCAGTACATGCCCAAGGGCGTCCCGGTCGACGTGGTCGGCTACTGGTTCCCCACCGACGGCAAGGGCCCGGTGGCGAACGACACCAACACCGTGCTGCACGGCGCACAGAACCCGGTGCTCGCCCACCTGTTCCTCAACTACCTGGAGGACCTGCCGAACGCCCTGACCAACATCAGCTACAACGGCTACATGCAGCCGGTCACCGGCGTCACGCCGCAGCGCCTGGTCAAGGAAGGCATCCTGCCGCAGAGCCTGATCTCGACCGTGGTCCTGCCGTCGTACTTCCGTCGGGGGGTCAGTGAGCTGCAACTGCCCATCGCGGCCAACCAGCTCTGGCAGCAGGCCTGGCAGACCGTCAGCCACGGCGTCTAGGCGGGGATCCGGGTGACGGCACGCAGCAAGCTGGCCAGGCGGCGGAACGCCCAACGGGAGCATAACCGGATCTTCTGGGCGGCGCTGGCCGCGCCGGGCATCATCTGGCTGGCCCTGCTGTTCATCGTGCCGTTCTATGTCGTGCTCGCGATCGCGGCCGGGCAGCTCAACCAGCTGTACGGCACGCCCATCGCCGTCTATAACCCGCTGGACTGGAGCGCGACCAACCTGAACGCCGTGTGGCACATCACCTTCGGCAGCGGCGCGTTCGTTGGCCCGATCTTCCTCAGGACCCTCTGGTACACCGCCGTGGCATCGATCATCTCGCTGCTGATCGGCTATCCGGCGGCCTACTTCGTGGCCAGGTTCGCAGGCCGCCGCAAGGCGATCTTCCTGGTGCTGCTGATCGCGCCGTTCTGGATCAGCTACATGATGCGGATGCTCGCCTGGATCGACCTGCTGCAGACCGACGGTTACGTGAACAAGGTGCTCACCACCTTGCATCTGGTCTCGCACCCGGTCGACTGGCTGGGCGGGCAGTCCTACACGGTGATCCTCGGCCTGGTCTACGGCTATATCCCGTACCTGATCCTGGTGCTGTACGCGGGGCTGGACCGGATCGACGGCTCGCTGCTCGAAGCCGGGCGTGACCTCGGCCTGGGCCGGGTGCGCACCTTCCTGCGGGTGACCCTGCCGCTGTCCAGGCAGGCGATCCTGACCGGGCTGCTGATCACCGTACTGCCGATGCTCGGCGACTACTTCACCAACCAGCTACTGTCAGGGACCGCGGGAACGGCGATGATCGGCAACGTGATCGACGGCGATCTGTCGACGCAGGCCTTCTTCGGCCAGGGCGCGGTCCTGTCCCTGCTGCTGCTGCTGCTCCTGGTCATTCCGATGATCTACTACGTGGTGGCGACCAACCGATCGTCGCGGGAGGCAGTGTGAGCGCCACCGCCGCAACCTCAGCCAAGCCGGCCGCAGGCTCCGTGACCGCCAGGGCACCGCTGCCGCGGCTGCGCCGCAACCCGTGGGGCCACCCCTGGTTCCTCGAGGGGTTCACCTGGCTCTACCTGATCTGGTCGATCGTGCCGATCGCGCTCGCGGTGCTGTTCTCCTTTAACAACGGTAAGTCGCAGAGCGCCTGGCAGGGCTTCTCCATGCGCTGGTACTACGCCGACCCGGTGAACTCGGTCCTGCATGACGAGCAGCTGCGGCTGGCGGTCATCCAGACGCTGCGGCTGTCGGCCTACACCACGCTGATCGCGGTGCCGCTGGGCGTGGCGTTCGCGCTCGGCATCAACAGGTGGCGCAGCTACACCTCGGCGAGCTTCAACTTCGTGATGATCCTCTCGTTCGTCATCCCTGAGCTCATCTTCGGCGTCGCGATGTTCTTCATGTTCACGTCGCTGTTCACGTCCGTGGGCCTCGGCACGCTAGCCGAGACGCTCGCCCTGGTCACCTGGAATGTCAGCTGGCCCGCGATTATCGTCCAGGCCCGGCTGGTGACGATCGGGAGACAATACGAGGAGGCGTCAGCCGACCTCGGCTCGACGCAACTGCAGACCATGCGGCGGGTGATGCTGCCGCTGCTCACCCCGGCCATCTTCGCCAGCGCGGTCCTGGTCTTCTCCAGCGTGATCGACGACTTCGTGATCGTGGACCTGCTGAACTCCAACGCGGCGAACACGCCGATGTCGGTGTACATCTATTCGCAGCAGCACGGCGGCAACGGCGGCCCGGCCCTTAACGCCCTCGGCACGATCATGCTGGTGATGTCGTTCGTGATCGCGACGGTCGGGTACTTCGGCTACCGCTTCATGACCCGCGGTGAGCGCAGCGACCGGCAGGAAGCCCTGTCCACGATCGCCGGGATCTGACCGCCCGGACTGGCCGGCCCGCGCAGGCGCCGGCCGCCGGGCCCGGCGCCGTTTCTGACCCGGACGTTTCTGACCCGGGCGTTTCTGACCGGGGCGTTACTGAGTCAGCTGCAGGCCGGTATCGGCAGGATCGGTCGTGGCCGTCTCGGCGGGGCCGGTGTCGGCGAGCACCCGGAGGGCATCCGGGGCCAGGAACGTGTGCACCGGGGTGCCCTGCGCCAGCCGGGTATGTGAGCCGTCGTTCTGAACCAGCGCCTGGAGTAGCTCCCCAGGCGCCAGCCTGAGCATGACCTGGGTAGCCGACCCGACGTAGATCAGCCGCTCCACCATGGCCGGCACCCGGTTGGGCCCCGGGGAGCCGAACGGCTCGATCCGGACCCGTTCGGGCCGGATCACGCAGTAGGCCTTGCCCAGATCGTCGGCCGTTCCCTGCTCGACGGTGAGCGCGGACTCGCCGAGCCGCACCTGGCACTGGGCGGCCTGGCGCTCGACCACCTCGACCTGCATGAGATTCGACACGCCCAGGAAATCCGCCACATACGTGTCCGTGGGCTCCTCATAGATCTCGTGCGGGTCGCCGATCTGGACGATCTTGCCGTTGCGCATGACCGCCACCCGGTCGGACATGGTCAGCGCCTCTTCCTGGTCGTGGGTGACGTACAGGAAGGTGATGCCGACCCGCTCCTGCAGCGCCTTGAGCTCGACCTTCAGCGACCGGCGGAGCTTGGCGTCCAGGGCGCCGAGCGGCTCGTCGAGCAGCAGCACGGCCGGGTTGAGGACCAGCGCCCTGGCCAGGGCCACCCGCTGCTGCTGGCCGCCGGACAGCTGGCCGGGGCGGCGCTTGGCGAACGCGCCCATATGGACCAGCTCGATCGCCTCGTGGACCCGGGACTGCAGCTCCTTCTTGTCCAGCTTCCGGTTCCGCAGCCCGAAGGCCACGTTGTCGAACACGGTCAGGAACGGGAACAGCGCGTAGCTCTGGAACACCGTGTTGACGTTGCGCTTGTTGGGCGGAACCATCGTCACGTCCACGTCGTCGAGCAGAACCCGGCCGGACGTCGGCTGCTCAAAGCCCGCGATCAGCCGCAGCGTGGTCGTCTTGCCGCACCCAGACGGGCCGAGCAGGGAGAAGAACTCACCGCTCGGGACGGTCAGGTCAATGTCATCGACGGCGAGCTCAACAAAGCGCTTGGTCAGCGAGACGAGCTGGATCTGTCCACCGGCCACCGCTCACTCCCCTCTCGGACTGCTCCCCGCCGCGCGCCCGCGCCCGCTGGGAGCCCACTCGAACCCTAGCTGGTCCGCCGCGAAGCGCATGCTCAGCTCGAACGCGGTCACCGGGTCGACCACCGGATCATCGAGCGCCATCTGGATGGCCAGCCCGTCCAGCAGCACCGACAGGTGGATGACAAAGGTGTCCGGGTCGGCGCCGCTGAACTCCCCGGCCTGCTGGCCTTCGGCCACCAGCGACCTGAGCGTCTCCCGCCAGCGCTCGTCGGACTTCTGCCGGACCGCGGCCACCTCGGCGTTCCTGGCCGCCTGGGCCCAGAAATCCAGCCAGATCAGCCATGAGTAGTCCACGCCGGGGTCCGCCTCCGGCAGGCAGGTCATGGCGACGATCTCCTCGATCTTCGCGACGACGGTCGGCAGCCCCGCCACCCGGCGCTGCCCGTTGATATACCAGCTGTCCTCGGCGTACCTGATGGCCTCGGTCAGCAGTTGGTCCTTGGTCTTGAAGTAGTAGATGACCAGCGCCGGGCTTATCCCGATCCGCTCGGCCACATCGGCGATCCTGGTTTCCGGGTAACCGCGCTCGGAGATGACTTGAAGCGCCGCGCGCAGCATCTGCTCGCGGCGCTGGTCGGCGGTGCCCGGTGTCACGACAGTGGCACCGGCCTGGTCGGTCATCGGCGACATCCTCCCGGCCTCTTGTCGATACCGTAGCAGGTTTCTAGACTGAACATTCAGTCAGTCTGATCTTGCGGGCTCATGACCGCAACTCAAGGAAGGCGGATCCATGACCGCAACATACGACGCCATCGTGGTGGGCGGCGGGCACAACGGCTTGGTCGCCGCCGCATACCTGGGCCGATCCGGCGCCCGCACCCTCGTGCTCGAGGGCAGGCACAAGACCGGCGGCGCGGCCACCACCGAGGCGCCGTGGCCGGACGCGCCCGAGTACAAGGTCACCCGGCTCTCCTACGTCATGAGCTTGCTGCCACCGACCATCATCTCGGAACTTGACCTGGCCCGTCATGGTTACAAGATCTACCCGATGGGACCGTATTACCAGGCCTTTCCCGAAGGTGGGTCTATCAAGCTGTTCGCCGATGACGCCAAGCGCAATCATGAAGAAGTGTCAAAGTGGTCGAAAAAGGACGCCGATGCCATGCCGCGCTGGGACGCCTGGCTGGCGGGCCTGGCCGACATCCTCGGCCCGCTGCTGCTCACGGTGCCGCCCGCGATCGGCTCGCGCCGGCCGCGCGACCTGGCCGGGACCCTGCAGCTGGCCTGGCGCAACCGCGGCCTGGATGTGCGCACGGTCGCGGACGTGACCAGGCTGATGACGATGAGCATCGCCGACCTGCTGGACGACTGGTTCGAATCCCCGCAGATCAAGGGCGCGCTGGCGGTCAACGGCGTGATCGGGACGTGGGCCGGCCCGTACGCGCCTGGCACCGCCTACGTGATGGCCCACCACTCCATCGGTGACGTCGGTGACGGTCACCTCGGTAACTGGGGCTTCCAGGAGGGCGGCATGGGCGGCGTCTCGGCCGCCATCGAGGCGGCCGCGCGGGTCCACGGGGCCGAGATCCGCACCGGTGCCCGGGTCGCCCGGGTGCTGGTGGAGGGCGACCGGGCAGTCGGCGTCGTGCTGGAGAACGGCGAGGAGATCCGGGCTCAGGTCGTGGTGTCCACGCTGCACCCGCGGACCGCCTTCCTGGAGCAGGTGGGCGCCGAGTACCTGCCCGGCGACTTCGTGTCCGACATCGACCACTGGAAGTCCCGCAGCGGCGTCGTGAAGATCAACCTGGCCCTGGCCGAGCTGCCGGACTTCACCGCCGACCCCGGCTCGCAGCTGCAGGAGCACCACACCGGCTCGGTCGAGATGGCGCCCACCATGGAGTACATCGAACGGGCCTTCCAGGACGCCCGTGAGGGCCGCCCCGCCCGGCTGCCGTTCAGCGACGGCGTGATCCCGACCACCTTCGACACCAAGCTGTGTCCCGAAGGCAGCCACATCATGTCGCTGTTCACCCAGTGGGTCCCCGAGGACTGGAACACCGAGCCGCACACCGAGGAGCTCGAGGCCTACGCGGACCGCATGATCGACTGCTACAACGAGCTGGCCCCGAACTTCAAGGCCTCGATCCTGCACCGCGACATCGTCGGGCCGTATCAGATGGAGCACGAGTACGGCCTGGTCGGCGGCAACATCTTCCACGGTGAGCTGTCCCTGGAGCAGCTGTTCCACATGCGGCCGGCCCCCGGCTACGCCGACTACCGGACCCCGCTGCGCGGGCTGTACTACGGCAGCTCGGCCACCCACGCCGGCGGCGGCGTCTGTGGCATCCCTGGCTGGCAGGCCGCCAAGGCCGCCATCGCGGACAAGAAGGCCGCGCGCCGGTCCGCGCAGCTGCGCAAGCTCTCCAGGCGGGCATGACCGCGGACGTTGACCCCGAACGGATGACCGGCGCCCGCCCCGCCGGCCGGGCCGGGCTGGCCGCGATGCTGGCGGCCAGGAGCGTCGCGGTGGTCGGTGCGTCGCTGCGGCCGGGGACCTTCGGCCAGCGGATGCTCGCGGAAGTCGCCGCGAGCCGGTCGGGTCCGGAGATCTACCCGGTCAATCCGCGCTACCCGCAGATCGGCGGGCGGCGGTGCTATCCGTCGCTCGCCGACCTGCCAGGCCCGGTCGACCTGGTCCTGCTCGGGGTGCCCGACGCCGCGCTCGAGGCGCAGCTCTCGCTGGCCGCCCGCCGCGGTGACCGCTCCGCGGTCATCTTCGGCAACGCCCACGCGGACCCCGGCTCGGGTCACCGGCCGGGGCTGCGCGAGCGGCTGGCGGCGCTCGCCGCTTCGGCCGGCATGGAGCTGTGCGGTGCCGGTTGCATGGGCTTCGCCAACGTCACGCACGGCCTGCGCGCGATGGGCTACACCGAGCCTGATCCGCTGCCCGCGGGCCCGGTGGCGCTGGTGACCCACTCCGGGTCGGTGTTCTCCGCGATGCTTCGGCTGCGCCGGGCCATCGGGTTCACCCTCGCGGTCTCCTCCGGCCAGGAACTCGTCACCACCGCGCCGTCCTACCTCGACTACGCCCTCGGGATGCCCGAGACCCGGGTGCTCGCGCTGGTCCTGGAGGCGATCCGGCAGCCGGCGCTGCTCCGCCGGGTGCTCGCCCGGGCCGCCGAACGCGACATTCCCGTCATTCTCCTCACCGTCGGCGACTCGGCCCGCGGCGCGATGATGGTGGCGGCCCACTCCGGCGCGCTCGCGGCCGCGGACGGCGGCTGGGAGGCGCTCAGCCGGGCCTACGGCGTACACCGGGTCGGCGACCTGGCCGAACTGACTGACACCCTGGAACTGTTTGCCATCGGCCGCCGCCCGCCCCGGCAGCCGTCCAGGCCGGCCGGTCAGCGGCTGGCCGACCACCCGACCGCCGATCGCCACCCGGATGCGCAGGTCCCGGCCGCCGGTCCGGAGCCCGGCACAGCGACAGCGCCCGGCACAGCGACAGCGCCCGGCACAACGACAGCGCCCGGCACAGCGACAGCGCCCGGCATCGCGACGGTCCATGACTCCGGGCTGGAACGGGCTCATGCCACCGATCTCGCCGAGCAGCTGGGGGTGCCGTTCGCCCAGCTCAGCGACGCGACCAGGGCGCGGCTGGCCGAACTGCTCGATCCGGGCCTTGAGCCCGGCAACCCGCTCGACGTGTGGGGGACCGGGGCCGACACCGTAGGACTGTTCGCCGATTCGCTGGCCGCGCTGGCTGACGACCCGTCGGTGGCGGCGGTCGCGCTCGCCGTGGACCTGGTCAATGAGCTGGACGGGGACGACTCCTATCCGCAAGCGGCCCTGGCGGCGGCCGGGCGCACCGACAAGCCGCTGGTCATCCTCAGCAACCTGCCCAGCGCCATCGACCAGGATGTCGCGGCGCAGCTCCGGCGGGCGGCAATCCCGGTCCTGGAAGGCTTGCGCAGCGGCCTGCTCGCGCTCGGTCACCTGCTCGACCACACCGTGCTCGACCACACCGTGCCCGACCACACCGTGCCCGATCACACCGTGCCCGATCACACCGTGCCCGACTGCACCGTGCTTGATCACACCGTGCTCGGTGACACCGTGCCCGATGGCCCTGTGCTCGATGGCCCTGTGCTCGACGACCCTGGCGCCCGATCCCGTTACGAAGCCGGTTCGGGCACCGCCGTCGCACCCGGCACGGTGGCGGCCGGCCCAGCCGTGGCGAACCCAGCCGGCCAGGCCGGCGACGAGGACCGCCGGCGGCGCGGGCTGGCCATCCTGGCGGCTGACCCGGCCGGCGGCGCGCCGCTGCTTGACCTGCTGCGGGAGTACGGAATCGCCGCCGCCCGCGCGGAGCCGGCCGACAGCGCCGAGGGGACCCTCTCGGCAGCCGGGCTGATCGGGTACCCGGTCGTCCTGAAAACCGACGAGCCGACTGTCCAGCACAAGTCGGACGCCGGGGGCGTCGTGCTCGGCGTCGGCGGACCCGCCGAGCTGGCCGCCGCCTACGCCGACCTGGCCGCCAGGCTCGGCCCCCGGGTGCTGGTCTGCGAGACCGTACCGCCCGGTGTCGAGCTGGCCCTCGGCATCGCCCATGACCCCGCGCTCGGCCCGCTGATCGTGGTGGGGGCGGGCGGCGTGCTCGTCGAGGCCATCGCCGACCGGGCGGTCGCACTGCCGCCGGTCAGCGAGCAGACCGCCCGCCGGCTGCTCAGCGAGCTGCGGATCAGCCGCCTGCTGGCCGGGTTCCGCGGCGCGCCGCCCGCCGACCTCGACTCGGTTGTCCGCGCGATCACCGGAGTGTCCGCACTCGCTGTCGAGCTGGGCGGCGAGCTCGCGGCGCTCGACGTCAACCCGCTCATCTGCGGGCCCGCTGGCGCCGTAGCGGTCGACGCGCTCGCGATTGGCATCCCCGGCCCCGCCGCCCAGGAAAGCTGACCCGCCCAGACAGCCAGCCCGCCCACACAGCCAGCCCGTCCAGGCAGCCGACCGTAGACGGCTGGCCCGCCCAGGGTTTTCCCGGGCGGGCCAGCCTTGGTCAGCTCAGCCTTGGCCAGCTCAGCCTTCGGCTCAGTTCAGCCTTCGGCAGCTCAGGCCGAGTCGGCATTGTGCGGGTGTGGCGCCTCGAGCGGAGAACTCGCGTGCAGGGGTGCCAGCGTGTCCGGCTGGACGAACGAGCTGCCGTCCGGGCCAGCCACGACCGCCTCGTGCAGCGCGCTGCCCTTCAGCAGCTGCTTCCAGGACAGGAACCACTCGGTCCAGCCGTTGTCCCAGGTGCCCGCGACCGGGCTGCTGGTGACGGTGACCGGATCGCCGGGCAGTTCCATGTTGTAGTAGATCTCGGCGTGCTCGGGCGAGGTGTTGACGCAGCCGTGGCTGACGTTGACGTAACCCTGCTCCCCCACCGACCAGTAGGCGTCGTGGATGTAGACGCCGCTCCAGGTGAAACGGACCGCCCACGGCACCCAGAGCGCGTAGCCGGGACCCTTCATGAACGTCGGGTTGGCCTTCTCGATGGTCAGGTAGGTCCCGTTCGCGGTGTCGTCGCCGGGCCGGCCGGTGCTGATCGGCCAGTCACCGAAGAGCTTCTTCCTGTAGTACACCTGCATGTAATGCGAGGTCGTGCTGGCCACCACGATCAGCGAGGACCCGATGTAGAACTTCTGGTGCAGGTTGCGGACGCCGTAGACGCCGTTGGCCCCCTCCACCCCGGTGAAGTGCCCCGCGAAGCTCACCGTGGTGTGCCCGGGCCAGTAGACGCGAGGCCGGAACTCCACCGTCTCGTTACCGTCCCAGTACCAGGCGCCCTCCACGGGCTTGGACGTACGCAGGCTCAGCGAGCGCTCGATGGCGGCCTTGTGCGTGATCGGGCGGTTGAACGTCAGCACGATCGGCATGCCGACGCCGTAGCTCTGCCCGGCGCCCTCCATGATCGTGGCGGTGAACGTCTTGCGCGGCTTCAGCACCCGGAACGAGCTGGTCATGACGACCTTCTTGTTCCCGGCACCGACCGCGGTGGCCGTCACCGTGTAGGTGTGCGACGGGTCGAGCAGCCCCTCGCTGTGCCAGACTGTGCCCTTGAGGCTGAGCTGGCCAGCGACGGAGTCGCCGACGTCCTGGACGACCACGTTCCGCAGCTTCCCGTGAGCCACCGTGACCGTGACTCCCGCGCTGGGACGGACGCCCTGGGCCCCGCTCCCCGGCGTGATCGTCACCTTTGCAGCCGGCGGCGGCTTGCTCGCACCTAGACCTGAACAGGCGGCCGCCGCCAGGACCAGCGCGGCCCCCGCTGCCGTGATAACCATCCGGCAGCCCGATCGGCCAAAACCGGTATCGCTGTGATTCACCCCGAAAACCCCCGACCTATCCCCTGCGACCTCACCCCCCGATGAGGCCAGGACCTTTCCCAGCGGAGAGGTACCCTTTGCATTGGTCGGCATGCACGTTCAGCCCTTTGCCGACTCATTCGTGGTTTATTCGTGGCTCGTTCATTGCCAGCGTTTATGCCTCCGTTGTCCTGGCCTTCTCCAGGCCGCGCTCATGCGCATAGGTCGTGGCAGAGTGTGGTTATGGTCGCTGATGACTTCTTGCGCCGCTTCGCCCGCACCGGCCAGTTCCGGTATGGCGAGCCACGGGAGTTCACCGTGTCGCCCGACGGCCGCCGGGTGGTCTACCTGCGCTCGGCGGACGGTACCGACCCGGTGACCAGGCTGTGGGTGCTTGACATCGGCAGTGGCCGGGAACGGCTGGTCGCCGATCCCGACGTCCTGCTCGGCGGCCGCGCCGAGGAGCTGCCTGCGCAGGAGCGGGCCAGGCGCGAGCGGTCCAGGCAGCGGGGCGGCGGGATCGTCGGGTACTCGGCCGACCGGGCGGTGCGGCGCGCCGCCTTCGCGCTGTCCGGGCGGCTGTGGCTGGCCGATCTGATCTCTGGGACGGTCGCCGAGATCAGCGTGCCCGAGGCCGTCATCGATCCGCGCATCGACCCTACGGGGCGCCGGATCGGCTATGTCCGCGAGGGCGCGCTGCGGATCGTCGGTTGCGACGGCGACGGCGGTGACCACGACGGCGACGGCGACCGCGACGGTGACGGCGACGGCGGCGACAGCGGCGATGACCGCGAGCTGGCCGGGCCTGAGGGGCCCGAGATCACCTACGGCCTGGCTGAGCACGTCGCCGCGGAGGAGATGGGCCGGTCGCGGGGTTTCTGGTGGTCGCCGGATGGCGAGCGGCTGCTGGTGGCCCGGGTCGACACCGCGCTCGTGCAGCGCTGGTACATAGCCGATCCGGCCCAGCCGCAGCGGCCGCCGCGACCGATCGCGTACCCGGCTGCGGGAACGGCCAACGCCGACGTCTCGCTCTGGCTGGTCGGTCTCGATGGTGAGCGCACGCCGGTCGGGTGGGACCGGGAGGCGTTCGAGTACCTGGTGGCCGTGTCCTGGGACCGCCCGGATCAGGGCCCGCTGATCGTCGTGCAGAGCCGGGACCAGCGGACGGTGCGCATCCTGCGGGTGGATGTGGCCTCCGGCCGGACCGAGCTGGTACACGAGGAGCTGGATGAGGCGTGGGTGAACGTGGCGCCGGGGGTGCCCGCGGTGACGGCGTCCGGCGCGCTGGTCTGGATCGCCCCGGCCGGCGACAGCTACCGGCTGCTGGTCGCTGGCGTCCCGGTCACCCCGCCCGGCCTGCAGGTCCGGCAGGTTCTCGCCGTCGACGGCGACACCGTGCTGTTCAGCGCGTCGCAGGACCCGGCCGAGATTCAGTTGTGGACCTGTGCGCCAGGATCGGGGCCGGCCCCGCTGACCCGGGCCGCCGGGGTACATGGCGGCACCCGGGCCGGCGGCGTCACCGTGGTGACCGGGCGGTCGCTGGAGCACGACGGCACCCGGGTGCACGTCGAGCGCGACGGCACGACGATCGCGAGGATCACCAGCCAGGCCGAGCCGCTCGGACTTGACCTGCGGATCGAGCAGTTCCGGGCCGGGCAGTCACAGTTGGCGGCCGCCGTGCTGCTGCCGTCCTGGCATATGCCTGGCAGCGGCCCGCTGCCGGTCCTGATGAGCCCCTATGGCGGCCCGGCCCTGCAGCTCGTGCTGCGGGCCAGGACCTGGTGGTTTGGCGTGTCGCAATGGTTCGCCGAGCAGGGCTTCGCCGTAGTCGTCGCGGACGGCCGCGGAACCCCCGGCCGCGGGCCGGCCTGGGACCGCACGGTCCGCGGTGACATCGGCGGCCCGGTCCTGGACGATCAGGTCACGGCGCTGCACGCGGCCGCGGAGCGCTATCCGGACCTCGATCTGCGCCGGGTCGCGATCCGCGGCTGGTCGTTCGGCGGATTCCTGGCCGCGCTCGCGGTGCTGCGCCGCCCGGACGTGTTCGGCGCGGCGGTGGCCGGGGCGCCGGTGTGCGACCAGCGGCTGTACGACACCTTCTATAAGGAGCGGTTCCTCGGCCATCCGGATGCCGAGCCCGGCAATTACCGGCGCTGCTCGCTGCTGCCCGAAGCGGGCCAGCTGGACAGGCCGCTGATGCTTATTCACGGGCTGGCCGACGACAACGTCATCGCCGCGCACACATTGCGGTTCTCCGCAGCCCTGGTGGCGGCCGGGCGCCCGCATACCGTGCTACCGCTTTCGGGCACCACGCACATGCTCGCGCAAGCCGAGATAACCGAGAACGTGCTGCGGCTGGAGCTGGATTTCCTGCGCCGCGCTCTGGGCTGAATATCCCATCAGTAGGCCGGCGTCCAGTTCCTTTTGTCACTGGCCAGAATGCGCAACCTTGTCCAGCAAAGTCTTCCTCGATCCATAACGAAGTCGAGTTGATTCGGCTTTGTTACTGCTCACCATGACATAGAGACCTAGGCTCTGCTCGTGCCGATACTCCGGACTGGACACGCAGTGGCGGTTTGCGGCCTCTTAGCGGCGGCGCTGGCCGGCTCGCCCATCACGGCGAGCGCGGGGATGGCTGCCACCCGGGCCAATGGCGGGACGCAGGCCGTCACCCGGACGCAGGCCGCCACCCGGACGCAGGCCGCCACCCGGACGCAGGCCGTCACCCGGACGCAGGCCGTCACCCGGACGCAGGCCGCCAGCCGGACGGCGGGCGGCGGCGATCACGCGGCGGTGCCCGGCAACCAGCCCGGCCTGTCCGGGGTCATCACGGGCGTAGTTCTCGGCATCGACCGGGTCCCGCTGGCGCGGGCCTGCGTTACGGTGTCCGGCTGGTCCGCGGTCGCGGGCGGCCAGGTCTCCGCCATGACCGGCCGCACGGGCGCCGGCGGACGCTATTTCATCGGCGGGCTCCGTCCCGGTGCGTACACGGTCAGCTACCGGGACTGCGCGGCGACGGCCGGCTATTTCCCGCTCTGGTATCCAGCCGCTCCGCTGCCAGGCGGCGCCGGCCTGGTCGTGGTCACCGCGGGCCAGCCGACGGTGCTGGGGCCTGTTGAACTCCGCCCTACCAACCCGGCCGCGATCGTCCGCGCCTCCATGGCCGCGCGGCGCAGGCTGGCCGCGGCCGCGCCTGCCGGCGGGTCGGGTGCACGCGACGGGGTGATATCCGGCCGCGTGACCAACGCCGCGGGCACGAACCTGTCCGGCATCTGTGTCATCGGCAGCAAGGGAACCGGCGACAGCAGCTACGCGATCGGAAGTATCACCTCCGGGGGCAGGTACAGCCTGCCCGACCTGATCCCGGGCCGGTACCAGGTGATCTTCCTCACCGGCTGCGGCAACAATTCGAACTACGCGCCCCAGTGGTGGCGGCACGCGCTGAGCGTCACAACGGCCACCGCGGTGCGGGTGACGGCAGGCGCGAAGATCACCGGGATCAGCGCGGCGCTGGTCCGGGGCGCGGCGATCAGCGGCGTGGTCAGGTTCCGCGGCCGGACCGGCCCGCCGCTCAGGGGCATCTGCGTCGTTGCCACCGGCGAGGGCGGCGTGCTGGGCATCCAGAGCGAGGTGAGCACGCACTCCGCCGGCACGTACCGGATCACCAGCCTGGGCACCGGGAAATACCAGGTCCAGTTCGCGCCAGGAAAGGGCTGCCCGAACAACGGGAACTACCTGGCCGCCACCTACCACCGGGCGGTCAGTGCGACGGATGGGAACACCACCGGCAACATCAACGGCTACCTGAAGCCGGGCGGGGTCATCGAGGGCGTCATCACCGACCCGGCCAGCAGCCCGCTAGACGGCATCTGCGTGTCGGTCTCCGCGTCCCGGGCCAGCGGCCAGACCTCGTCCGGGCCGGACGGCTCCTACTCCATCACCCAGCTACCCCCGGCCAGCTACTCGGTGAGCTTCACCGGCGGTTGCGGTGCCAGCGGCAGCTATGCCCCGCAGGTCTACGACGGCCAGGTCAACACCGCCGCCGCCAGCCCCGTCGTGATCGCCCGCGACGGCCAGGTCCGCTCCGGCATCAACGCGCACATGCTGCCGGGCGGTTCAGTGGGCGGCCTGGTGACCAGCCAGTCAGGAGCGAAGCTCTCGAATGTCTGTGTCGGGCTCGCCTCTCCGGAGCTGAACTCGGGCCTGGGCCGGAGCCCGCTGGCCGGGCTCCTGATCACCCCGTCGTTCGGTGCCTATGCCCAGGCCTCCGACGGCAGCTACGAGATCGACAATCTCCCGGCTGGCCTTTACCAGGCCGAGTTCTTCAGCTGCGCGCCGCCCGATCAGTTCGCCTCCCAGTGGTTCAGGTCGCATCCCGGGCCGACCACCGCGGACCTGATCTCGGTGAGCGCAGGCGCGCTGACCACGGGAGTCAACGGAGTACTGGCCCGGGGCGGCACGATCAGCGGCGTGGTGACCGGCCCGGCAGGCGGCCGCCTGACCGGCATCTGCGTGACGACGACGAACCTGGCGGACCACACTCGGGACGAGGCTCAGGCCACCCTGCTCAACCCGTTCACCAGCGCCGGGCGCTACCGCATCACCGGCCTCGCGGCGGGGCGTTACGCCGTTCAGTTCACTGCCTGCGAGGGGCAGCCGTACGCCGGCCAGTGGTATCGCGGCCGGGCCTGCGAGATCGGCCACCGCGGTCAGGGTCCGCAGCGGCAAGGTCACGTCGGGGATCAACGCCAGGCTCAGCACCGGCGCGTCCATCTCCGGGCGCGTCATCTCGGACCTGACCAGGCGCCCGCTGCGGGGCATCTGCGTGATCGCCGACCAGGCCGCGGCCAGCTCGACCGGGCTGGCCAGGACCGGACGAACCGGCCATTATGCCATCAGCCACCTGCCGGCCGGGTCGTACACCGTGGACTTCTTTTCCTGCTCGTCCTTTGGCGGCTCGCTGGCGGCCCAAGCGCGGACCGGGATCCGGATCACCGGCGCCCGGTCCGTCACCGGAGTCAACGCCGCGCTGGGCCGGAGCGGCTCGATCTCCGGGATCGTCAAAGGCCGCAGCCCGGCCGCCGCGGAGCCGGGCATCTGCGTCGAAGCGGCCCCGCGGACCGGGCACGGCGTGGCCGGCCTCGCGATCACCGGGCGGGCCGGGACATACGTGCTCGGCGGCCTGGCTCCAGGTAGCTATCGGCTGCTGTTCACTCCGGTCTGCACGGTCGGGACGGCCGCGCTGGTCCCGCAGTGGTTCAACGCCAAGCCGAGCCAGGCGACCGCCACCCCGGTCGGGGTCGCCGCCGGGAAGACCCGCGCCGGGATCAATGCGACCCTGGCCGCCGACGGCGGCATCTCGGGGACCGTGACCGGCCCCGGGGCGGTGGACCTGACGGGCAGCTGCGTGACCGCGGTGCCTGCCGCGGGCCGGGCGCCCTCGGTCATCGCCATCACCAGCAACGGCGGCTACCAGATCCGCGATCTTGCTCCAGGCCGGTACCTGGCGGAGTTCAGCTCGGGCTGCGGCCTGACCGGCTACGCCACCCAGTGGTACAAGGGGCAGGCGACTCGCAGCACCGCCAATCCCGTCACCGTCACCTCCGGCGCGATCACTCCCGGCATCAGCGCCGCGCTCACGCCTTAAGCATCTCCAGCCCCACAGGCCCCTCAGCCACCACGGCGTTGCACCGGCACGCGGCCTTCCGGCCTCAGCCAATGGATGCGATGTCCCGCTGCTGTCGCTGTTTCAGCGGCGCTGCGCCATCGCTGCGATTTACCAGCAACAGCGGTGCGCCATCGCATCCATTGGCCGCTCGCCGGCAACCGGCGGGCGGGTCAGAAGATCACGTAGACCTTGCGGATCTTCTCGTGGATTTGCCAGGTGCCTGCCCAGCCGCGCGGGAACACCGCGGTGTTGCCCGCGCCGATGTCCTGCGGCTCGCCATCGTCGGGGGTCACCGTCATCCGGCCCGCCACGATGTGAACGAACTCGTGGGTCTCCAGCTTCCAGTAAGACGGCCCGGGCCCGCACTCCCAGACCCCGACCTCCTGCTCGCCGTCCTGCCACAGGGTCAGGCCCGAGGTCTGCATCGGCTCGCCGGTCGCCTCCTCGAGCGGTCCCCAGTCCTCCAGCTGGGCGGTCAGGGCAGAAGCGAGGAACGGGGTCACGGACGTGATGTCGCTCATGAAGGCGGTCCTTTCGAAAGGTGCGGCGCCGCGTGCTCAGGGAACGGCAGCGCGATCGGGTCGGTGGCCAGCCGGCTGTTCCCCTGCTCATCGAATCTGTCCAGGCCCAGATCGGCGGTGTCCACGACGTCAGAAGAGCCGGTCAGCGCGACATCGGCGGCCGCGCGCGCTACCGCGGGTCCCCACATCATCCCGGCGCCGCCGGCACCGGCCACCGTGACCCCGTTCATGATCCCATCCCGGCCGATGGCGGGCCCAATGATCGGCAGGTGATCGGGCGTGAAGTCGATCGTGGCGGCCCAGATCCGGCGGAGCCCGAGCCCGGCGGTGACCGGGACCAGCCTCGCGAGCCGCTCTCGCATGCTGGCCAGGTACTTCTCGTCAATGCTGCGGTTAGTGCCCGGCGGCTCGTCCGGGTTGCTCATCCCGAACAGCAGGCCGCCCTCTTCGGGCCGCCAGTACAGGCCGGCCGATAGGTCGAAGACCATCGGCACCCGCTCGCGGGCCAGCTCAGGATGGGCCTGCGTCACGGCCACCTGATGCCTGGCCCCGCCGGCCGCGATCGGTATCCCGGCCAGCTCGCCCACTTCGGCCAGCTCCGGGCCGCCGGTCAGCACGACCAGCGGGGCCGCGATCGGGCCCGCGCTGGTCGTCACGCCGGTGACCCGGCCGCCGCTGGTCGCCAGCCCGGTAAAGGCGGTCCGCTCGAGCACCCGGACGCCGCTAGCCGCGAGCGCGACCGCATAGGCGGTGACGTTGCGCGGCGGGGCGAGATAGCCGTCCTCCGCGCAGAACGTGCCGCCCAGGGTCAGCCCCGGCGCCAGCGTCGGGTTGACCTCATCCACCTCGGCCGGTTCCAGCCAGCGGACCTGCAGGCCCAGAGCGGCCTGCATCGTCATCCGGTCCCGCGCGGCGGCCACATCGTCGGCGCTGAAACAGGGCAGCAGGTAACCCTGCGGGGTGAAGCCAGAGTCGATACCGAGCTCCTGGCGCTGGGCCAGGTAGAACCGGCGGGACCAGTCGCCGAGCCGGACCGCCCAGCGGGTGCCGCCCTGGGTGCGCACCACGCCGGCCGCTCGGCTGCTGGCGCCTTCGCCCAGGGTCCGCTTTTCCAGCAAGACGACCCGGTCCAGGCCGCTGCGGCGGAGGAAATAGGCGCACCAGGCACCCACCGTTCCGCCGCCGACGACAATAGCGTCGGCGGCTTGCGGCCGGTCGGCGGGGCCCATTGGCACGTGGTTGATGCTGGCATAGACTGAACGTTCAGTCAAGAGTTGGTCAATTAACCGCGGTGGAGCCCGGAACGCTGGTCCGGCCTGGGATAAGGGGCGCCATGTACGGCTTGTCAGATGCGGACGCGGAGATCCAGCAGCGGGCCAGGCTGTTCGCCGACGAGGTAATCCCTTACGAGGTAGCCGCCGAGCTCAACGACGGTGAGCTACCTGACGGCCTGGCCGCCGCGCACGCCGCGCGCGCCAGGAAACTCGGCCTTCATGCCGCGAACATGCCCACCGAACTCGGCGGGGGCGGCGCCACCTCGCTGCAGCAGGTCCTCATCCAGGAGCAGGTCGGCCGGGTCACCAACGCGCTGGCCTGGTCCTGCGGCACCCCCCCGTCCTGGCTGCCCGCCGTGGCCACCCCCTACCAGCTGGACCGTTACGTGATCCCGGCCATCCGCGGCGAGGCCGAGGAGTGCTACGCGATCACCGAGGAAGATGCCGGGTCGGATGTGGCCGCGATCGTGGCCACCGCCAGGCGGGACGGTGACGAGTACGTGCTGAACGGCGAGAAATGGCACGTCACCTCGTACAACTCAGCCACCTTCGCGTTTTTCCAGGGCAAGCTGGCGGGCGGCCCGCACGACGGCGAGCACGCGATGTTCCTGGTCGACCTGCCGAGCCCGGGCGTCCGGGTGGTCCGGACCCCGGCCTACACGCACACGATCAGTCACCACCACCCGATCGTCGCATTCACCGACGTCCGGGTGCCGGCCGCCAACCTGGTGGGTGCCGAGGGTGACGGGATGAGTTTCGCCTACGAGTGGTTCAGGTTCGAGCGGCTGATGGTCGCCGCCCGCTGCCTGGGCGCGGCCGAGCGGCTGACCACGGAGATGACCGCGTTCGCGGCGCAGCGGCAGGTGCAGGGCCAGCCGATCAGCCGGTTCGGGGCGATCCAGGCCATGCTCGCCGACAGCCTGACCGAGTTGTACGCGGCCAGGTCACTCACCTACGAGACAGCCCGGGCCATCGACGCGGGTGCAGACATCAAGGTGCAGCACGCCCAATGCTCGATGGCCAAGCTGTACGCCTCGGAGATGGCCGGCCGGGTGGCCGACCGCGCCGTCCAGGTGTTCGGCGGCCGCGGTTACATGCGGGAGAACGTCGCCGAGCGGTTCTTCCGCGAACTGCGGGTGGAGCGGATCTGGGAAGGTACCAGCGAAGTCCAGCGGGCCATCATCGCGGACCAGATGATCAAGCGCGGACCGCAGAACCTAGCCTGAACCCGCGGCATCAGCGCCGCAGCCTGGCATTAGCACCGCAACGCGGCATCAGCGCCGGAGCGCGGCATCAACCACCGCGGCCGCGGCATCAACCACCGCCGCACCGCGCTGGGCTGAGCAGCGCCGCTGGTCTCAGCGGCGGGCTGGCAGCCCAGCGCGTGCGGACCCGGATCAGCTGCGGTGCCGTCCCAGCATCGAACGGCGCTCGTCCTGCTCCGGCGTCTGACCGGCCCGGGGCGTAGCGGTATCACCGTCGGGTACGACTTCGATCCGCTCCTTGCGAAGCTCGTCACGGAATTTCCGGTCCTCTTCGACCCGCTTGGCCACCAGACGAACCCGCTCGACGGGTACCGCTTCCTTAGTGAAGACGGCGCGCTGCTCGTGCAGGACCAGTTCCCCGTCGTTCTCGGCGATCGGCCCCCTGGCGCGCTCCTCCGCAGTGATCGGGATGTGCTCGACTTCGTACTCCTCGTGGAATACGTGAACCGCCTGCTCGACCGGCTCCACGTCCACATGCTTGCGGAGCCTGACCCGGTGCGACTCCAGCACCTCAGTGCCGACATCCATCCGCTCCTCGTTGCGGATGAGCCATACCTCGCCAGCGGCCGAGCCGAGGTCCGGCCGTCCGGTCTGCTGGCCAGTCAGCGGGGCGGTCGGAGCCGCCTGCTGGCTCGTCGGCTGTCCGGTTTGCGGCCGGCCTGCTCGCCGGTCGACTGCCCGGCCTGAGCGGGCACCGCGAGGCCGTAGTAGCGGCGCAACTCCGCGACCTGATCTGCCGACATGTGCTGGTCGACGTTCAGGTCAGGCCCACTCATGATCTTCTGGGAATCGAACGGGACGCTGAAGCCATCCGCCGTCATGCGGCTTCCTCGAACCGGGATGAAGCGGCTCGTTTTCCCCGCCCGGATCAGCGCCCATACGGGCTTGCCGTCCAAGTCGTCGTTGAATACCTTGTCGACTTTGCCTACTACTTTCCCGCCCGCGTCGGTCACCCGAGCACCCGTGAGATCTGTCCCTTGCATGGTCATGGTGGCTTCTCCCCCCGAAGTTTGCCGTCATCGCCCTAGGCGAGCGCCAGCCGCCGGTGAACATGCGTCACCCGCTAATTGTAACCCTTCGACCACAAGCGGTTATTTGGCACCCCCTTTGCCCGCGCTGCGGCGCCGTCGGCTGGCGAAGCGGCGGCTGGCCTGCGCAGGCCGGCGCCTGGCCCTGCGCGCCCTGCGCAGGCCGCCGAGCGCTACGCAGTCGGGCTGGCCCTACGCAGGCAGGCTGGCCTCGATCGCCGCAACCAGCTGCGGGTCTTCGGGCTCGGTCTGCGGGCGGAACCGCCCGGCCACCGTCCCATCGGGGCCGATCAGGAACTTCTCGAAGTTCCACTGAATGTCGCCCGCGCCGCCTGCGGCGTCAGGAACCTCGGTCAGTTCGGTGTAAATCGGATGCCGGTCCGGGCCGTTGACATCGATCTTCTCGAAGAGCGGAAAACTGACTCCGTAATTAACGGAGCAGAACTCCTGGATCTCGTCGGCGCTGCCGGGCTCCTGCCCGCCGAACTGATTGCACGGGAATCCGACCACCGAGAAGCCACGGTCGCGGTAACGCTCGTGCAGGCGTTCCAGTCCCTCGTACTGCGGCGTGAGACCGCACTTCGAGGCGACGTTAACGACAAGCAGCGTCTTGCCGGACAGGTCGCCAAGCGAGGCGGGCTGGCCGGACAGGGTGTTAACCGGGATGTCGTAGACGGTCACGTGGCGCGCCCTTCACTGGGGGGAGAGAGGTACCTGTCGATGCCGTTGCGTCAACAGCGCCGGTAGCTTCGCTCTTCCATTTCAGCAGACGCTCACGCCCGTCGTTGGCCGACCCTGGTTAGCCGACGCCGTCCACCGACCCGTCCGCCGGCCGCCGTTAGCTGGCTTCGTCAGCTCGTCAGCTCGCTAGCTGGCCGCGGGCGCCTTGGTTCCCGGGCTCCGGACCGGCTGGCCAAGGTATCCGCGGGCCACCGTGGTCACGAACTGGTACACCGCGTCCTCATCGGGCGAGAGCGGGCCCGGCCGGGCGTGCTCGGAACTGAGGCCGCGCTGCACCGACTCGCAAGCGCCCCAGTCCTGACGGTTGGTGATGTCCCAGAACTCGACCGCGTAGCCAGGATCGAAGCCAGGCTTCTCCAGCGCCTCGGGCGCAAAGGCCCACGTGCACTCGATGGTGGTCCGGTCGACGGCCAGCGGCACCAAGCGGTGCGTCATGACGTAGTCCGGATGCAGGCTGAGCAGCACATTCGGGAATACGTTGACGTAGATCACGGTACGCAGGCCGGTCGCGTCGAGGCCGCGCAGCGGCACGCCCAGGCTGGTCCCATCCAGTGACATGGTGTCCATGCCCTCGCGTAGATCCATCCAGCCGCCTACCCAGCCGGGCTGCGGCGGGTAGTTCTCGCCGCTCTTCGGCGGGCTGACCTTGCAGAGCTCCGGGTGGATCGTCGGGCAGTGATAGCACTCGTGGTAGTTCTCGGTGAGGATCTTCCAGTTGGCGGCCGCGTCATAGTTATGCCGCCCGGCGACAACCAGCCGTTCCGGTTCGTACGGCGCGATCAGCTCGCTCAGTTCGCTCAGTGAGTCCGCGATCGGGCTCGCCTGGCCCGAGCTGTCAACGAAGATCAGCCCGTGCCATTCGGCCACCGGGAGTTCGGCCAGGCCCCAGTCCGCGGTGTCGAATCCGCCGCGCCCCTTGAACCCGGCCGCCCCCCGCAGGTCGCCGGATAGCGAGTAGGTCCAGGAGTGATACGGGCAGATGATGGCGTTCCGCTGCGCGACAGCCCCGCAGGGCAGCAGTTCATGACCGCGATGCCGGCAGGTGTTGGCGAAAGCGCGCAGCACGCCATCGTCGCCGCGGACGAGTAGCACGCTGCCCCGGCCGACCGGCTCGGCCCGCTGCTCACCAGGCTCCGCAACTTGCGCACTGAGGCCGACGCAGGCCCAGCCGCCGGCGAAGAAATGCTGCTGTTCCCAGGCGAACACTGCGGGATCGATATACGCGGCCCTGGGCAGCATCTTGCTCGCGCCAAAGGGCTTGAGGGTCTCTGCGAGACCGGCGGGATCGATGGGAGCAGCGGGCACAGCAGACTGACTGATCATACAGTCAAGAGTAAGCAGCCCCAGACCGGCTGTCCAGCGCGGGTTTGCGGTCCGGCGTCCGCAAATCGCCGGGCTCGCGATCCAGCGACAATTTCACCGCGCGCAGCGTCCACCAGGCTGCGCGCAAGGTTTACTCTCCCTATATGAGTACGTCGCCGTTGTCCCCGGAGGACATCCGCGCCGCTGCCGAGGTGCGTCAGGAACTCGGTCCCGAATACAACGACGCGGTCGTGGCGTCGTTCCTCGCGAAAGTAGACCGGGAGATAGCCGCCCGCGTCGAGGCGCGCCTGGCCGACGTGACCCGTGCCGAACCACCAAAGCAGCGTAACCGCCATACGTTCGCAAAGGGCATCGCGGTCGGCGCCGGCACCGTCGCGCTGGTCATCGCGGTCGGGGCCGGGGTCGGCCGATCCACGCAGTCAGCTGCGGCGCATCCCGCGCCGGGATCGCACGCCGTTAAGCCGCAGCTCCCAGCTCCGGTGGCGCCCAAGGCCCCAGCCGCACCCTGACCTACACGGTGTTGCTGAGCTTGACCGTGCTACTGAGCAAGCCGTGCTACTGAGCTAGCCGCGCTTCTGAGCTAGCCACGTTTCTGAGCTGACCGTCCTACTGAGCTGACCGTGCTTCTGAGCAAGCCTTGCTTCTGAGCTAGCCGTGCTTCTGAGCTAGCCACGTTTCTGAGCTGATCGTGCAACTGAGGTCGACCGTGCAACTGAGCTCGACCGTGCAACTGAGCTCGACCGTGCAACTGAGCTCGACCGTGCAACTGAGCTCGACCGTGCAACTATTGAGCTTGATCGTCGGCTGGCCGTCCTGCGCCTCGTCGTGTCCGTGACATTCGCTCGGAGTCAGCCGCTATTGCCCTGTTCCCGTGCCGCCATTCCTAGTACGGTGTCTGGTCGGCTAAGGAGCGTAGACATGACCGATATTTCCCCCCAGCCGTGGCCTGCGCCGCAGGTACTGGCCGGCCCTTTCGGCGGGCGGGCACCCATACTGCTCGCGGTCCCGGTGTCCACCGGGCAGCCCCGGCTAACTGTGCTCCTGCGCATTATCTTGGTTATCCCGCATCTCGTGGCGCTCTGGGCCCTGGGCATCGTCGCCGAGATCATTGCCGTGATCGGCTGGTTCGGCGCGCTGTTCACCGGCCGACTGCCCAGGTTCGCTGAGGACTACCTGTCGGGTTACCTGCATTGGCAGGTCCGGGTCAGCGCCTACTGCGTGCTGCTGACCGAGGCCTATCCGCCGTTCACGCTGGGGGACAGCGATTACCCGGTCCGGGTGGCAATACCACCGCCCGGCCCGCTGAACCGGCTGGCCGTGTTTTTCCGGCTCATCCTGGCCATCCCCGCCGCCATCGTCAACGGACTGCTGATCTGGGGCGGCTGGACCATCATCCTGTTCATCGGCTGGCTGGTCACGCTGGTGACCGGGACCATGCCAGCGTCTCTGCACCAGGCTTACGCGGCCGTCTTGCGCTACTACGCCCGCTACCTCGGCTACCTGGTGATGCTGACCCCCGAGTATCCGAACGACATCTTCGGGGACCGGCTGCTGCCAGGCCAGACCGGGGCGGGGCCGCGCAGCGACGGCTACCCGGTGACCGGCCCGGCGGGCTTCCCGGCCCAGCCACCCAGCGAACCGGCCGCGTCTACCGGTCAGGTGCGCCAGGCTGAACCGACCGGTTATCCCGGCCAGCCGGCTGACTTCCAGGGCCAGCCAGCCACCCATCCGGACGAGCCGGGCAGCCAGCCCATCGTCCCCGCCGGCCAACCCTTCCCGGGTCAGTACTCCCCCGGCCAGCCCGCCAACGTCCCAGCCGACTTCGGCGGCTTCGCTGGCCCCGGCCAATTCTCTGGCGCTGGCGGCCAGCCCGCTGAGACGGCGCCATTCGCCCAGGCGGCCGCCGCTTCGCCGTGGCAGCTCGTGCTCTCGGACGGGGCCAGAAAGCTGATCGGCCTGTTCCTGGCCCTCGGCGTGATACTGGTCGTCGGCTACGTCGCGGTCATCATCGCCGTGGCGGGCTCGGCGGTCAGCACCACCGTGACCAGGAACGACGCCATCAACCAGGTCCAGGCGTCCTACGCCACGCTCAGCAGGACCCTGTCGACGTTCCAGGCCAAGTCATCCGCCTGCCGGGGGAACCTCAAGTGTGTCACCGCGCTTGATCGGCAGGCCAGCCAGGCATTTGACACGTTCGGCACCTCGGTGCGGGGCACCGCGATGCCCAACGGAGCCAGCACCACCGCAGCAGACCAGCTGGCTAGCTCATCCCTGGAGGCCGGACAGCTACTCCAGCGGCTCGGCAATTCCAGCACCGTCGCGCAGTACGAGGCCACCATCACCAGCACCAACGTTCAGCAGATCCTCAACCAGGTCGATGTGGACTATCAGAATCTCGGGACGCAGCTGAATGCGTCGTGAGGCACGCCGCGTGCCGGGCACCGGCGACCGGCACGTCCTCCGGCAGTAAGCCGGCGCGACGGTAGGCCAGCGCGACGGTGGGCCAGCGCGACGGTAGGCCAGCGCGACGGTAGGCCAGCGCGACGGTGGGCCAGCGCGACGGTGGGCCAGCGCGACGGTGGGCCAGCGCGACGGTGGGCCAGCGCGACGGTGGGCCGGCGCGACGGTAAGCCGGCGCGCCGGGGGCCGGCGCGGCCAGGTGGCGCCCCCTCCCGAGAGCGCACCGCGTAAACGTGCCAGGTGAATCGGCTCCGTCAGGAAACCGGTCGTCGGGAAAACCTGCGTCAGGAAACCGGCGGCAGAAAGGCGCCATGAACCCGCGTCAGAAAAACGGCAGCGCCCAAGATCCCGCGATCGTCAGGCGAGGACTTCGGCCAGGATCTGAACCGCGCGGCGGGCCGAACTGCCGTCCGGGTCCTTCAGCGGATTCAGGATTGTCACGTCCATACCGCGGAACCCCGGGGCGGTAGTGAGCGGGCGCAGCAGATGCTGCAACTCAACAGCGTCAAGCCCGCCTGGCTGCGGGTAGTCCACCGCCGGGAAGGCGGCCGTGGACAGCACATCCAGGTCGACGTGGACCCAGAACCCAGGCTGCGAGCCGAGCCGGGCAGCAGCGGCACCCCCGACCTCGGCAGGGCCGCGCCGCCCGATCAGGTGGGAACTCACCTGCATCATCTCGGGAACGACGGCTTCAGGGTCCGGTGCTCCGCACTCGGCTGCTTCCTGCTGATCTCGGGCGCCGAGGTGCACGACCGCGGCCGGATCCAGCAGCCGCTGGCCGCCGGTCAGCCCGGTAAGCTCGGCGGGCCCGATGCCGAGGATGATGGCGAGCTCCATGTCGGCCGCCTCGCCGGTCGGGCTTGACGCGCCACTGTAGAAATCGAGATGCCCGTCGATGAACGCCAGCCCGGTGCCCGGCGACACGTCGGCCAGCGCAGCCGCAACCCCGATCAGCAGGCTGCAGCAGCCGCCCACCAGCAGCGGCCGCCGGCCGCTCCGCAATAGCTCGCGCGTCGCCGAGCGGATCACGTCCGTCGCCGCAACCAAGCTGGTCAGGCCGATGATCCCGGATGCCGGGTCACGGACGGGGTCCGCCAGCGCCACCTGCAAATTGCCCAGATCGGTCGCCGCGAGAGCATTGCTGAGGCCCGCGGCGCGCAGCGCGGCGGGCATCCGCTCACAGCCAGCGAATTCGCCTGACGAATCGATCGGTATCCCGAGGAAACTGTCGATGAGCACGGCACGCATCCCTTCTTGGCCGGCCCGCCCGGCGCCCAGTCAGGCTATCTCCATAGATAGGCTATCTATCTATGGAACCTCGGCGCGGCCCGGCCCGGACTGATGGCCAGCCGCCGGATGCCGGATTCACCGCGAACCTGGTCACGGCGTTCGCCGACCGGTTGGCCGAGCTGATGGAGGACGCCGCTGCGGAGACGGCCGGCCGCCGCGGCGAAGCCACGGCAGCCATCATCGCGCTGAGGCATGAGCCAGGAATGAGCATCAGGCGCCTCGCCGACGTGCTGGGCATCGCCCAGCCCACCTGCGTCACCATGACTGAGCGGCTTCGCGACACCGGCCTGGTGGACCGGCGTCCCGGCCCCGATGCCCGCACCGCCGCGCTCTTCCTTACCGCGGAGGGCGGCCGCTCGGCCCGCAAGCTGCTGCGGACCCGGCATCGGATCGCCGAGCGGACGCTCTCGGCGCTCGATCCCGAGACACGGACGACCGTCCATGCCGCTCTGGTCTCGATGCTGGAATCGATGACCACGGACCGGGCCGCCGCCGATCACATCTGCCGCCGCTGCGACGAGTTCTCCTGCCCCGATGAGCTGTGCCCGGTCGAGCGCGCGCTGCGCCCGGAACCCTAGCTCCGCCCCGCGCCCCTAGCTCCGCCCCGCGCCCGTAGCTCCGCCTAGCGCCCCTGACGCCCGGAGCCCTGGCTCCGCCCCGCGCCCCTGGCTCCGCCCAGCGCCCTGGCGCCCCCCAGCGTCCCTGGCTCCGCCCAGCGCCCCTAGCTCCCCTGACTCCGCCCAGCGCCCGGAACCCTCGCCGCGGGTCAGCCCGCCAGGCCGGTGCTATTGCCGAGGCTGAATGAATGGTCAGGCAAAGTCTGCCAACGCGGGAAACGGCGTTCAAAGCCCGGCACTATTGCCGATCGTCGGCCGGCAACGGCTGGACGACTAAAGGCGGTCAATCAAGTTTTGATACCGATGATTAACTTTAGTTACTTTCGCCCGCCATAGCAGCCTATGCTTTTCCTGACCTTCTTACCTGCTACTGGAGTATCAGGGAGCGCGACTTAGTGAAGCTCAAGGCCGGGACGGCCACGGTCACCGGACTGACTGCGTGACCGGGCCCGGACCGTCCGGCATCCGGACAACAACGATCATCACCGTGCCGCCGAACGCGGTGCAGACCGGCATCGACGCCGTGCTCAAGCACTGACAGGGGCCGACCTGATCGGTGGGCAGTCCCTTGTCCCGGGCTGCCACCGACCGGGCCGATCAATGGCCTGGCCCCTCCACCGGGCTGGCCCGCCCCGACCTGGTCAGCCCGGTGGCGCCGGCGATCCGCGCGGCCAGCACCACCGGGATGATCGTCAGCACGATGACGATCGACACCACCGCGTTCACCTCGGGCAGCTGCTGGCCGAGCCGGATGGCGCCGAAGATCCACAGCGGCAGTGTGTTCTGCGCGCCCGCGGTGAACACCGTGACGATGACTTCATCAAAGGAGAGCGCGAACGCGAGCAGCGCGCCGGACACCAGCACCGTCCGGACCAGTGGCAGCGTCACGTAACGCAGCGTCTGCCAGCCGCGCGCACCGAGGTCCATCGACGCTTCCGCGTACGAGCCAGGGACCCGGCGCAGCCTGGCCACCACGTTGTTGTAGACCACCACGATGCAGAACGTCGTGTGCCCGACGATGATCGTCCAGATGGACAGCTGGATGCCGGTGAACGAGAAGAACGAGTTCAGCGCGATGCCGGTGATGATGCCGGGCAGCGCGAGCGGCAGGATCAGCAGGAACGAGATCCCCTCGCGGCCGAAGAAGGTGAAGTTGTGCACTGCGTAGGCGACCGCGGATCCGAGCGCCATCGCGATGGCCGTCGCCACCACCGCGACCTTGACCGACAGGATGAAGGCCGCGCGCACCTGCGGGTCATTCCAGGCGATGGAGAACCAGCGGAACGTGAACCCCGATATCGGCCAGCTCTCGATGATGGACCGGTCGAAGGCGTAGAGGATGATCAAGAGAATCGGGACGAAGAGAAACGCCAGCACCAGCCCGACCCAGATCCGCAGCCCGATCCGTAGCCCGCGCGACTCCATCTAGAGCGCCTTGAACGCGCCGAGCGCCCGGGCGCCCAGCAGGTAGACGGCCATGATGGCCATCGGGATGAGCGCCATCGCCGCGGCGAACGGCACGTTGTTCGCGATCCCGACGTTCTGCTCGATGACGTTGCCCATGAACGTCGAGCCGGCGCCGCCGATCAGGATCGGCGTGATGAAGTCCCCGAGGGTCAGCGAGAACGTGAAGATCGAGCCTGCCACCAGCCCGGGCAGCACCAGCGGCAGGGTGATCAGCCGGGTGGTCCGCCAGGTGCGGGCGCCCAGGTCCTGGGACGCCTCGAGCTGTGACGGCGGGATGCGCTCCAGGGCCGCGTAGACCGGGATGATCATGAAGGGCAGCCAGACATAGCAGAACACGATGAACACGGCCCAGTTGGTGTAGATGAGGCTGACCGATCCGGCCCCCAGCTTCCCGAGCGCCCAGTTCAGCAGCCCGTCGTGAGTAAAGATCAGTAGCCACGCGTACACCCGGGCCAGGTAACTGGCCCACAGCGGCAGCAGGATCGCCACGTACAGCAAGGTCCGGGTCCGCCCCGACGCGATCCTGGCCATGTAGTAGGCGAACGGGAACGCGATGATGGCGTCGACCACGGTGACCCCGGCCGCCATCCCGACCGTGCGCAGCACGATGTCGCGGTAGGCCGCGTTCTCGAAGATCAGCGTGAAGTTGCCGACATTCCAGACCCGCTCGATGTTGGTCGTGAAGGCGTTGATCCGCCAGAACGCCGTGACCAGCAGGGTCGCCAGCGCGGCCAGGTAGATCAGCACGAACCAGGCCAGGGCGGGCGTGAGCAGCAAGGTGGCCCGCGCCCACGGCCGGCTCCAGAGCACGGCCGAGACGCGGGACCACCGCCGGTCAGGCTCGGCGGGCCAGGCGGGAGCCCCGGGCGGCCCGGTGGCTGCCGCCGGGCTGCCGCCGGCCGCTGCCTGGCTCATCGCTACTGGACTACCTGGGTTGTCCAGGCCTGCTGCCATTGCGCGTACGGGATGCAGTCAGGCTTACCGTTGTCGCACGTCGCGACCGGCGTCTTCCACAGCGAGATCGACTTGAAGTAGCTGGTGGGCGCGTTGGCGTGGTACTCCTCGCAGGAGCCCTTCTGGATCTGGTCCATGTAGCCGCAGGCCAGCTCGTTGTCCGGGGTCTCGCCGTAGTTGACCGCCTGCTCTGCCTGGACCTTCGGCGTGCTGATGTACCGCAGCCACAGGTAGGAGCAGTTGGGGTGCGGCGCCTTGGCGGCCAGCATCCAGGTGTCGGCCCAGCCGGTCGCGCCCTCGCTCGGGACCACCGAGCCGATCGGGAAGTTGGTCCCCTTCAGCGCGCTGACCTGGTACGGCCAGCCAGCCCCGACGATCGCGTCACCGTTCTTGAACTCCGAGATCTCCTGCGAGGCCAGGTCCCAGTACTTCTTGATCAGCGGCCGCTGCTTGGCCAGCAGGTTCACCGCGGCCTGGAACTGCGGCTGGGTCAGCTCGTAGGGGTCGGTGATGCCCAGCGAGGGCTGGGTTGTCTTGAGGTACAGGGCCGCGTCGGCGATCTGGATCGGGTTGTCGGGAATCGTTACCTGCCCCTTGTACTTCGGGTTGTAGATCACGTTCCACGAGGCGGGCGGCGTGGGGAAGTCCTTCTTGTTGTACATCAGGACGTTCGGGCCCCATTGCAGCGAGACTCCGTAGTGGATCCCGTTAACGGTGTTAAAGGCCGGGGACTTGAAGGCCGGGAAGAAGTTCTTCCAGCTCGGGATCAGGTTGATGTTGACCGGGTGCGCGTCGCCGGCGTAGATGATCCGCAGGTCAGCGTCCCCCGATGAGGAAACCATGTCGTACTGGCCGCCGCCGCCGTTCTTCATCAGCGCGACCATCTGATCGGAGGTGCCCGCGTACGTCGCGTGCACCTGGCAGCCGGTCTGCTTCTCGAACGGATTCACCCACTGCGGCTGCAGGTAGCCCTCCCAGGCGATCAGGTTCAGGGTGCCCTCGCCCTTGCCGATCGACTTGAGCACCGGCAGGTTGGCGGTCGGCACCTGGCTGGCAGCACCGGCGCCCGCCGAGCCACTGCTCGCCCCGCTACCGGCACTGCCGCTTCCGCTGCCACAGCCGGCCGCGACCAGCGCGGCGGCCGCCAGGATCAGCGCGCCACGGGTGGCACGCGAAAAGCCCCACGTCCCGGACATCATTGGTTGCCTACCCTTCCCCCGGGCGCGAAGCCTCGTCGCGCCCCTGTGAAATCGTGAACGCCTGGGCGGCGTGCCAGGCGATGCGGACTCGGGTTCCGCTGGCAGGCGACAGCGTCGGCGCCGCCGTGTTCTGCCGGGCGACGACCAGCTCGCCTCCGGCATCGAGATCGACGATGTAGCGGGTCAGGACACCCGCGTAGACCACATCGCGGATCTGGCCGGCCTCGACCTGGGCGCCGGGCGGCGCCGACTCGTCACCGGCCAGCAGGCTGATCTTCTCCGGGCGGACGGTGATCTGGCGCCCGTCGCGCTCGATCAGGTTCGAGATGCCGATGAACCCGGCCACGAAACCGGTCTGCGGCCGTTCGTACACCTCGACGGGGCTGCCGACCTGTTCGATGCGCCCCAGATGCATGACGGCGATCCGGTCGCTCATCGACAGGGCCTCGTCCTGGTCGTGCGTCACGTAGATGAAGGTGATGCCGACCGCCCGCTGCACATGCTGCAGCTCGATCTGCATTTCCTGGCGGAGCTTGAGGTCGAGCGCGCCGAGCGGCTCGTCGAGCAGCAGCACCTGCGGCTCGTTGACGATGGCCCGGGCCAGCGCGACCCGCTGGCGCTGACCGCCGGACAGCTGGGCCGGCGGCGTTCCCCGAGCCCGGACAGCCGCACCATCTCCAGCGCCCGGGCCACCTTCTGACGGCGCTCCGGTTTCGGCAGGCGGCGCACCCGCAGCCCGTATTCGATGTTCGCGGCCACCGTCATGTGCGGGAACAGCGCGTAGTCCTGGAACACGGTGTTGACGTTCCTGGCGTACGGCGGGACCCGCGTGACGTCGGCCCCGGCCAGCTCGATGCGGCCGACGTCTGGCCGCTCGAAGCCGGCGATCAAGCGCAGCAAGGTGGTCTTGCCCGAGCCAGACGGGCCAAGCAGCGTGAAGAATTCACCCGCCTGAACGACCAAGTCGAGATCGGCGACGGCCAGCACTGCGCCATAGCTCTTGCGCAAGCCCGTCACATGGACAGCGGCCCGCCCGGCGCCCGAGTCGGCCGCGACAGCGGGCTGCTGCGCGGGGGCGGGATCAGCGATCATTCGGCACGTTGTACCACGGTTCAGGCATACTGCGCAATTGCCTGGCCGCGGACCCCGGGCCAGCCCGGACTACCAGGTCAGACGGCTGCCATCAGCTGCGGTCCTGACCCGCCCTGCTACCTCACTCAGCAGCCGGTCCAGCAGCCCGGCCAGCGCCGTGCGGTCCGCCTCGCTCAGGCCATCGACCAGCTGGGCCTCACGGCCCAGGACCGCGTCGACGGTGCGCTCGACGACCGCATGGCCGGCCTCGGTCAGGGTCACGGTGACCGAACGGCCGCCACCCTGGCCAGCCGACCTGACCACCAGGCCCGCCCGCTCGGCCCGGGCCAGCCGCTGCGAGATGGCCCCGGCGGTCACCAGCGTCCGCCGGGCGATCTCCCGGGTCGTGAGCTGGTACGGCGCACGCTCGACCTGCTCAGCGTGCTGCGCCGGGCCGGGCCGCGACACCGGCGCAGCTGGCGGCGCTCACCGGGGAGCTGGGACCCGTTCTCGATGTCCTGGTCAACAACGCGGGCGGCAACACCGGCCTGGATACTGCCGCGGACGAGGAGACGCGGCGCGGCGCGGCCAGTGACCTCAAGGCGCTGGCCGCCAGCTGGCGGGCCAACCTTGACGCGAACCTGCTCAGCGCGGTGCTGACCACCCAGGCAGCCAAGGACCGGCTCGCCCCGGGCGGATCAGTGATCAGCATCGGCTCGATCGGCGCGGAGCGCGGCTCGGGCTCTTACGGCGTGGCCAAGGCCGGGCTGTCGGCCTGGAACACCGGCCTGTCGGCGGAGCTGGGCCCGCGGGGTGTCACGGCCAACGTCATCTCGGCCGGGCTACATCGCCGGCACCAACTTCTTCCGGGACGCGCTCACCAGCGAGCGGCGGGAATCCCTGGTTGCGGCCACCCACGACCAGCGCCCCGGCCGGCCCGACGACATCGCGGAGACGGCCCACTTCCTCGCCTACCCCGGAGCCCGGCATCTCACCGGTCAGACCATTCACGTCAACGGCGGCGCCTTCACCACCCGCTGAGTGCAGCTCACCAGGAGCCGCGGCACCGGTCGCCCCGCTCGGACGGTGGCGGCCGCTAGCGCGACCTGCTGCTGCCCAGTTCCGATCGCTGCCGGTACAGATCCCGCAGCAGGCTGATCTCGGCCGCGTGATGAACCAGTTCGTCCAGCACGTGAAGGGCCAGGTCGGTCACGGTGGACTCGGCGTAGATCCCCCAGCCGGGGCCGAGCGCTGACCACATTTCGGCATCGCTTTGGCCGACCAGGCCGGTGCGCCAGCGCTGGAAGCTCTCGTCCAGGAAACCGAGTGCGGCCTGGCTGGTAGCCGGGAACTCGATGCCCGCGACCGTCAGCGTCCCCGGGCCGAACAGCCGGTCGGCGAACCCGGCCAGGGCCAGGCCGCCGACGTGCGCGATCCGCCAGGCAATGGTGGTCACCGGGGCCGGGTCCGGCGCCGGGCCGCCTCCGCCGCCGCCGTCAGGCAGCCAGCGCCCGTCGGCCGCCTGGCGCAATGACCAGCAGCCAGGCACTGGCTCCCAGAAGTACTCAGCATCCGTCAGGCCCGCCAGCCGGGCGGTGAACCGGTCCCACACATAGTCGAACGCCGTCCCGAGCGAACCGCCGACATCAGCCACGATCCAGTTCTACCGAATCCATCAGCCGCCCGGACTGTAGTCGCGCGGGTGCGCGGTGACCAGCAGGGACCGCCCGGCCGGGACGGCCGCGTCCAGCTGGGACGCGTCCAGCACCTCGTCGACCTGCCAGCCGGCCTGACCGAGGAACCCGGGGTAGGCGGCCGCGGTCAGGATGGTCAGCCAGGGTTCGGCGGCCGCGGCCGGCCGCCGGGCGTTCGCGACCGCGACCGCCTGCTGCGAGGGAACGCCAGGACGGTGGGCGGCCAGGCTGACCGCCAGCCTGCTGCCCGGCGCGGCCCGGGCCCGGAGGCCGGCTAGCAGCCGGATCCCGGTGTCGCCGTCCAGGTAGACGAGCAGCCCCTCGCAGACGAACAGCGACGGCCTGGTGCGGTCGTGCCCGCACGCGCTCAGCACCCCGGCCACGTCGTCGGTCCTGAAATCGGCCGCGGCCAGCATCAGATCGCCGGTGCTGGCGTTCATCTCGCGCAGCCGACTGGCCTTGTCGGACTGGGTGGCAGGGTGATCGATCTCGAAGAACCGCACGCCTGGCGCCCGGAAGCGCAGCGCACGATCGTCGTAACCGGCGCCAACGATGACGACCTGCACGACGCCGGCGTGGATGGCCTCGAGCACTTGCTCGTCGAAGAACCTGGTCCGGGCCGCCAGCCTGTGCCGCATCGTGGCGATGTCGACGGGCCGCATCCCGGCGCACAACCGTGTCTGGGCGCCCGGGTCGCCATCCGGCGTGCTCGGCCGCACCAGCCCGGCCCGGGTCAGTGCCACGACCTGACTCGTCCGCGACGGCACCTGACCGGCGCGGCGATGCGACCAGCCAGCAAGGACCCGGGTCAGCAGATTCATACGTTAAATCTTAAATATTTTCTCCGGGCTCGCGGTGCTGGCCCAGGACATGCGCGAGCGGGACAGCTGGCTCGCCGAAGCCATGGCCGAGCAGCTGACTCAGGCCGAATGCCGGTTCCCGCGGGTGGCCGCGGAGCTGATGGAGCGCCTGGCCGAGACCGGCGGCCCGGGCTAGTAGCGGGCCGGCAGTTCGCGGCGCCTTGACGGCGATCGGCGCGCTGGCCATAATCGCAAAGCGCATTTATGCGTCGATGAGTAGCCCAGCAGCGCGGCTACCTCTGTCACCCGTTGACAGTTGGAGGCCGCCATGCCCGGAGCTGTACCCGACGCCGTTCTCGCATCGATCCCGCCACGGTTACCCGGAAAGCGGCCAGCCCACGAGTGAGCTGGCACTAGACCGGAGGCCGGGATTTCCATGCGAGGGCGGAGTCCCGGCCTCCGTTATGCCCGGCCTCCGTTATGCCCGGCCGCCGTTAAGCCCGGCCCCCATACACCCGGCACCGCCCGGCGGATCCGCTAGCGATTCGCGCCGTGCTCAGGGACGCCCCGGCCGCACCACCAGCGGGGTGAGCTGCTCGATGTCGTGCCGGGCCCGCAGGCTTGCGATGGCGGCCTGATCGGGAGGCCCGGGCTGGGCGAGCAGTTCAGCTAGCTCCTCGAGGTAATGCTCATGGCCGGACGGCGCGACCTGGAAGAGCATCCGGGCTGGCGCGGGTCCAGGGTTTGCGAACGCATGCGGACAACCGGCCGGTACCAGCATCACGCTGCCGGGACCGCCCCGGACCACCCGGGCGCCGGTCTCCGATTCCCAGCTGAGCCAGTCGCCGGTGGTCCTGATGCGCGGCTCGAACGCCAGCAGGTCCAGCTCGCCGTCGAGAATGTAGAACAGTTCCTCGGCCTCGCGGTGCAGGTGCGCACCGACGTCAAAGCCGGGCGCGACGTTGGCCTCGAACACCGACCAGACCCTGGACTGTTCGGCACCTACCTTCAGGGTCATACCCGCGCTCTGGATCCGGTGGCCCGTGCCGGGCGACAGCACCAGTCCATCAGTCATATTTCCTCGCTATCGTGGGCCGGCTCGCCGGTGGCCGGGGCCGGGATCCGATCCGCTGCCGCTCATCCCTCCAGGCTGGCTACGATCGCCAGGTTACCGACCAGGCTGGCGGCGCCGTGTGAATGGGCACCGGGCTTCGGGTGTGCCTGCGCATCAGGCCTGGTCACCGGGCTTCGGGCCGGGGCACGAGGACCGCCTGGGTCTGCGTGGTCTGGCCGACCGGGCGGCCCGAGTCGTCGGTCAGGTCGGTCTGCACGACGATGAACGACCGCCCCACGTGCAGCGGCCGCGCGCTGGCGTGCAGCGTCCCGGCCCGCACACCTCGGAAGAAGTTGGTCTTGGACTCGACGGTCGCGGTGCTGGCGCCTGGTGGCAGGTTGAGGAAGGCGCAGACCGCGCCCACCGTGTCGGCCAGCGACATGAGCGCACCACCGTGCAGCACCCCGGTCGAGGTGCAGCGCGCGGGCGCCCAGGGCAGTTGCCCCTCGGCCAGCTCAGCAGTGACCGTTCCCAGGGTGATACCGAGCGCCGTCGCGTAGGGCATGACGGCTAGCAGCTCTTCAGGGGTGGCCGGGACCGGCTCCGGCATCGCAGCGGCCTTTCTCGAGGGCTCGGACATCTTGCTACCGGGATTCATTCTGCCCCGGCGCAGTGGCAGGAGAGCGGCAGGAGAGGTGCGGCGATGACGGGCGACCCCTCGGCAGAATACGTCCGGCGCGCATTTCGCGACCGCCTGGTCCGCTGTCGATCTGGCCGGAAGCCATTCGTATAGAGGGTGACCAGCCGGCCAGCGGGCCGGCCCAGGAGCAAGCCGCCGCCCGCCACCCGGGCGGCCGGCCGCTCCCAGGAGGAGCCACCGTGCCACAGTCATGGAGGATGAGCAGATGACGCAGTACTTGCTGAGCGTGTATCAGCCCGACGGGCCGGTTCCCGCGCCCGAGGTGCTAGCCGGGATCTCGGCTGAGCTCGATGTCCTGAACGCCGAGCTCAAAGCGGCCGGCGCATGGATTTTCGCCGGCGGCCTGCACCCGCCGAGCACGGCCACGGTGATCCGCCGCACCGGCGACGACCTGCTCATCACCGACGGTCCGTACGCCGAAGGCAAGGAGCACCTGGGCGGCTTCACCATCATCGACGCGCCTGATCTGGACGCGGCGCTGGAGTGGGGCCGCAGACTCGCCCGGGTGACCACGCTGCCGATCGAGATCCGGCCGTTCCAGGACGAGGCCGGGGACTGATTCCCGGTATGCCACCGCTGGCCGTCGCGGAGATCGAGCGCGTATTCCGGGCCGAGTACGGCCGCGCGGTGGCGGTCCTGGCCCGCGTGTTCGGCGACATCGACTTCGCCGAGGAGGCGGTCCAGGACGCGTTCACCGCGGCGGTGCAGCGCTGGCCGGCGGCCGGGCTGCCGCCCAGCCCGGCGGGCTGGATCATCACCACCGCCCGCAACCGGGCGATCGACAGGCTCCGCCGGGAGGCATCCCGCGAGGACCGGCAGGCCCAGGCCGCCCTGCTGCACGCCCAGGATGAACCCGCCGAGGAGGGCGCCGTGCGCGACGACCGGCTGCGCCTGATCTTCACCTGCTGCCACCCGGCCCTCGCCGCCAGCGCACAGGTCGGGCTGACCCTCCGGCTGCTGGGCGGCCTCACCACCGCGGAGATCGCGCGCGCCTTCCTGGTCCCCGAGCCGACCATGGCGCAGCGGCTGGTGCGGGCCAAGGGCAAGATCCGGGATGCCAAGATTCCCTACCGGGTGCCCAGCGACGCCGACCTGCCCGAGCGGCTGCGCGCCGTGCTGGCCGTGGTCTATCTCATCTTCAACGAGGGCTACACCGCCAGTTCAGGCCAGGCGCTGGTCCGCGCGGACCTCTGTGCGGAGGCCATCCGGCTGGGACGGCTACTGGCCGGGCTGATGCCCGACGAGCCCGAGGTGCTGGGGCTGCTCGCGCTCATGCTGCTCAGCGAGTCGCGCCGGGCGGCCCGCATGACTACCGGCGGCCACCTGGTCCTGCTGGCCGACCAGGACCGCAGCCGCTGGGATGGCGCTCTGATCGCCGAGGGCCAGGCCATCGTCCGGCAGTGCCTGCGGCGCAATCAGCCCGGCCCCTACCAGATCCAGGCGGCGATCAACGCCGTCCACAGCGACGCGCCGAGTGCGGCCGCCACCGACTGGCAGCAGATCCTCCGGCTCTACGACCAGCTCACCGCGCTGGCCCCGACCCCGGTCGTGGCCCTCAACCGGGCAGTCGCGGTGGCCGAGGTGGCCGGGCCGGACGCGGCCCTCCCCTTGGTCGACGGGCTTGACCTGGACAGCTTCTACTTGCTCCACGCCATCCGGGCCGATCTGCTCCGGCGGCTAGGGCGCGCCGCCGAGGCGGCGCAGGCCTACGAGGCGGCCATCGCCCGCTGTGACAACGCGGCCGAGCGCGACTTCCTGCTGCACAGCCGCCAGGCGCTCACTCAGCCTTGATGGCCCGACACGACGAGAGCCCCTCCGCAGAGGGGCTCTCGATCAGGACCTTCGGGTCCGGGACAGGAGTGGAGGTGGCGGGAATCGAACCCGCGTCCTTCAGTACCTCACCAGGGCTTCTCCGGGCGCAGCCTGCGTCGTTTTTCTCGGCCCCGGCGGTCTTGCAGGCAAGTCGCCGACGGGCTCAGCCGCTGTTAGTTGTCCCGTCTAGTCCCGCGGCCGGGCCAGACGGTGGATCCTCCTTGCTGACGCCAGACACCGGGCCGGAGGCGCTCCCGGGCTGACGGTCTCTAACTCGCGGTCAGGCCGCGAGGGCGAGACTAGTGCGCTTTGAGTTGGCACTTAGTGTTTGCGGTCACAGGATTAACGAGGTCATCACCGCGACCCTCGGCCCGCTTCCCCTGGCTCAACTACCGAAGTCGAAGCCTGTCACCCCCTCTTGAGTTGTGCACCTAGCATAACCGCGCCGCGGCCCATCGTCTTCCCCGCGGTCGCCCCGTCCGGTCACGTCCAGACCCGGCCGGGAGTCCAGGCACAAGAGAATGCCCGACGGGGTGCCCGCAGACCGCGGGCCCCATCGGGCATCCATCAGCGGTGATGAGAAACCCCCGTGGGCGCTGGCGGTGGCCGAAGATCGCGCCCACGGGGGTCGACCGGCAGGGTCGGAGCCGGTCCCATGTGCCGGGCCTCCCCCGAGATGAGGCCCGGATCCCATCACGACGACTGGGCCGCAACCCCCCAAGCGGCACCCCAGTCATTAGGTAAGACGCGCAGCGAACTGGGAAGGTTGCTCCGAGTAACCAAAATGGCGGCAACGCTACCGTCAGTAATCGGCAATGAGGGTTGCGGTCAGGAATCGGCCGGGAACCCGCGCAGGAACTGCCCGGCCAGGCTCGCCGCTGCGGTAGACGGCGTCTTGGTTACCTCGACGGCGGCGAACGCCACGCCAGCCCGGAACCCGACGAACCAGCTGACCCATTTTCCCGCCGAGCCGGTCAGCGGGGCCGTCCCGGCCTGGCCGTAGACCGGCACGCCCGGCAGGTTCGCGGCCCGGCCCGCACCGCTGGTCACGGTGGCCCGCATGAGTTCCCGCAAATCCTGGGCGACTTGGGTACTGACCGGGGCTCGCGGCGACCGTGCCGGATCTCCCGGGGTGATGACCAGGGACGGCGGATGCCACGTCCCTGATGCCGCCGTGGCCGCCATCAGCGCCGCCTGCAGCGGGCTCAGCTGCACGGTCCCGTTGCCGATGGAATCCGCCGCCAGCCCGGCGACGTCGGTGGGCTGCCGCATGGACCCGGCGAACGCGCTGAGTGGCCTGGGCAATTGCCATCGCGCGCCCAGGCCGAACTGGGAGGCCGCGGCGGCCAGGCTCTTGGCGGTCAGCCGCAGCGAGAGCCCGGCAAACGCGGTCTGGCAGCCATGCGCGAAGTCAGTCAGGAATGGCGGCTGCGACCCCAGGCCAGGCTGGCTCGGGGTGTTGGTGAAGCTCTGGCCGCCCACCGGATTCACCGAATTGCACGGGATCGAGTTGTTCAGCTGGACACCGTCGTTGAGCAGGGCCGCCGCGGACACGATCGTGAAGGCCTGCCCGGGCTGATAGCGCCCATCCAGCGGCTGCAGGGCAGGCAGGCCCTGACCAGCGTGATCGGCCACCGCCAGGATCTGGCCGCTGGCCGGGCGGACGGCGACGATCGCGGTCGAGCCCGGCAGCGCCCCGACCGCCTGGTCGGCGGCCCCCTGCACCGCCGCGTTGATCGTGGTCTTCACCGGCGTGCCCGGCGCCCCTGGCCACTTCTTCAGTACCGATACCACCTTCCCCGCCTGGTTCTCGGTGACGACCGAGGTGGTGGCCGTGCCGACCAGGGTGCGCTGGAACGCCTGCTCCAGACCGGACAGCCCGACCGTGGTACCAGGCCGGTACGGGACGCCCGAGTCGCGCAGCACCTGCGCGGTCTCGGTACCGACGGACCCGGAGACCGCTCCGGCGATGCTGTCGAACAGCCGGAGATCTACCTCCTTGACCATCAGGCCAGGCACCCGGGAGAGCCGGTCCCGCAGCCGGGCATAAGAACTGGGCTTGAGCAATACCAGTTCCAGGAAGCTCGCGGCGGGCGCGACCTCGATCTCGCCCAGGACCTGGTCCGGATCGAGGTCGGTCACCTTGCCGAACAGGCTGGCGGTCGTGGCCGGGTGGGCGAGCTCGCCGGGGCGGACCCCTACCTCGTAGACCGGCGACGGCTCCGACAGCGGCCTGCCCGCGGAGTCCAGCAGGGCGGCCCGTGGCGGAATGTCGGTGAGCACGGCCAGCCGCAGACCGGACCGGAGCCCGGGCACGATCACCGCCGGACTCCAGAGCACCTTCCAGCTGCCCCCGATCCGCCGGAGCGTAAAGCTGCCCTGGTAGTTCCAGGCGGCCCCGCCGGGCCCGAGGTTGACCGTCGCGTTGAACCGCGCCGTCGCCGTGTCGCCGTGCTGGGCGATCGGTCCCAGGCCGAGGGTCAGGTCGTCCGCGTCCAGCTGCTGGTAGACGCTGATCATCGAGCGCGCCACGACGGCCGGATCGCCGGTGGTCAGCGCAGCCGCCGCCCGGTATTGGCCATTCTCCCAGTTCAGCAGGAATGATTGGATGGTCGGCTCAGCTGACGGCCGCGGTGAGCCTGCGCCGACCGCCAGCGCGATAGCCAGCAGGGCCACCACGGTCGCGATGGCTGCCACCCGTACCCGCGCAGCGCGCGGGAGCACGCGACTCAACCGTTCTTCCCTGACCCGCCTGTCCCCCGCCCGGGCCCCCTTGACCCAGGTCCCCCGCAGCGCGGCACGCTGGCCTGAAGCGTGTGCCCCGCGGTTACGTGTGCGGACCATGGTCCAGCACTCCGTTACCTTCGCCGCCGCAGGGCACGGTCTACCTCTCTGGCAGCGTCCCTGCGCGCCAGTTCATGGCGCTTGTCGTAGGTCCGCTTGCCGCGGGCCACAGCCAGCTCGACCTTAGCTTTCCCGTCTTTGAAGTACAGCGAAAGCGGGACCAGAGTCAAGCCGCGTTCTGAGGTCTCGGCAGCCAGCCGGTCGATCTCCTTGCGGTGCAGCAGCAGCTTACGGGTCCGGCGCGGCTCATGGTTAGTCCAGGTGCCGTGTAGGTACTCCGGGATGTGCACCCCGTGCAGCCACATCTCGTGGTCGCTGACCTGGCCAAACCCGTCGGTGAGCGAAGCACGGCCCTCGCGGAGCGACTTCACCTCGGTACCGGTCAGCACGATCCCGGCCTCGACGACATCCTCGATGTGATAGTCGTGCCTGGCCCGCCGGTTCCTGGCGACGATCTTCCTGCCGTCGGCTGCCACGTTCCGTCGGTTTCCTGGCGTCATACGCGAAGGTACCGCCGGAGCGTGAGGAATGAGGTCGTCCCGGTCAGCAGGACTCCGACGATCAGGGTCAGGATGATGACCTCGATCAGGTCGGTGCTGCTCAGCTGCACGTCGAAGGAGAAGTATCCCTGCAGCGCGTTGAGCCCGAGTGACTTGACCGCGACCAGCAGGGCGGCCGCGAGCAGCCAGCCGAAGATTCCGGCGATCATGCCCTCGACGAGAAATGGCAGCTGGACGTAGAAGTTCGACGCGCCGACCAGGCGCATGATGCTGGTTTCCCTGCGCCGGTTGAACGCCGATAGCCGGATCGTGTTGGCGACCAGCAGGATCGCGGCGATGATCAGGATGATGGCGATGATCACGACCGCGTTCCTGGCTCCGTCGAGCAGCTTGTAGAACTTGTCCAGGATTGATGACGGGTAGAGCACCTGGTCCACGCCGGGAGCGCCGTCAATACTCTCCGCGACGATGCCCGCGTCCGCCTGGGTGTTCTTGAGCCGCACCTGGAACGAATCGGGTATGTCGCCGCGGTTGGTCAGGTTGACGAATGCCGGGTCCTGCGCGAACTCCTGCTTGAACTGCGCGAACGCCTGGTTCTGGGACAGGTAGGTGACCGTGGAAACCTGCGGCAGCCCGCGTAGCTGCTGCTGGATCTGGGCTTTCTCCGCGGTCGTGGCGGGCCCGTTCTTGGCGCATTGCGGACTGGCTATCGCAGCCGTGCACAGGTAAACCGACAGCTGGACCCGGCCCTGCCAGTAGGTCCTGGTGTTGTCGACCTGCTTGACGAACAGCAGCCCGGTACCGAGCAGGGCCAGGCTGATCGCCACCACCACGACCAGCGCGACCGTCATGGTCAGGTTCCGTCGCAGGCCGATCCAGACCTCATGAAAAATAAATTGCGCGCGCATGTCGCTATTTCCCTCGGTAGTCGCCTGCGGCCGGTCAGTACGCCTGGCCGTAAACCCCGCGCGACTGGTCCCGCACCACCTTGCCGTATTCGAGCTCGATGACGCGCTTGCGCATGGAGTCCACGATCGCCGCATCGTGCGTAGCCATGACGACGGTGGTGCCCGTCCGGTTGATCCGGTCGAGCACCTTCATGATGCCGATGGAGGTGGCCGGGTCGATGTTTCCCGTTGGCTCGTCGGCCAGCAGGATCATCGGCCGGTTGACGAACGCACGGGCCATGGCGACCCGCTGCTGCTCGCCGCCGGACAGCTCATCGGGCATCCGGTCCCGCTTGCCTTCCAGGCCGACGAGGTCAATGACCTCGGGAACCACCTTGCGGATGAAGCGCCTGGGCTTGCCGATGACCTCAAGCGCAAAGGCGATGTTCTGGTAGACGTTCTTCTGCGGGAGCAGTCTGAAGTCCTGGAAGACGCATCCGATCCGGCGCCGCAAATGCGGAACCTTCCAGTTGGTGAGCCTGGCCAGATCCTTGCCGGCCACATGGATCCGGCCCTCGCTCGGCCGCTCCTCCTTGAGCACGAGCCGCAGGAACGTTGATTTGCCAGACCCTGACGGCCCGACCAGGAAGACAAACTCCCCCTTTTCGACGTCAAGGTTGACGCTCTCCAAGGCGGGGCGGCTCTGGTTCGGGTACATCTTGGTGACGTTGTCGAAGTGGATCACTGGCCCATCACACGCGCTCGACTGTGTTGCGGACATTGTGTTGCGGACATGCCTGGCCGGGACGCTTAACGGTGCCCCAGTTTGGCCACCGGCCAGTCTAGGGGGGAAACTGGCTAGGAACGTCCAACATCGACGAAGTGACCGGGGTGGCACCGGCCCGGAGGGACCCCAATGAGCTGCGAGCACCTGATCTGTGCCCAGTGCGCGGGACCAGTATCGGAAGGCCGGTGCCCCGTCTGCGCGGCGTCGCGGGCCCGGGTGCACCACCATCACGGGTCCGGCCTGACCGTTCCCTTCCTGGCTGTCGCGCTGATTCTGCTGCTGGCGTTGATGCTGACCCTGGAGCACGTGGCGCACTGACGGCACAGTCTCGGCAGCGGCACAGCCTCGGCCGCGGCAGAGGCTCGGCAGCGGCACAGCTTCGGCAGCATCACAGTTTCGGCAGCATCACAGCTTCGGCAGCATCACAGTTTCGGCAGCGTCACAGTTTTGGCAGCGTCACAGTTTCGGCAGCGCGATCCTGGCCAGTGCCTCGGAGTGAGCGCATGAGTTCGATCCGACGTCCAGCAGATTGGTGCCGTCAAGGACTTCGAGCAGGAAGTCGCCCGGTGTGCAGAACGCCTCATTGCCCCGGCCCGGAAACGTCCTGCGCGGTGGCCGGTTTGTCCAGGCTGAGTGCCTGCGAGCTCGAGTTCCCGTGCACGGTCACCGACACGATGATGTACGTGCCCGAGTCCGGGCCGGTGTCGGTCGCGCACGAGTAATCCTGACCGGGCAGCGAATCGGCCAGCGGCTTGACCTTCTCCCCGATCACGCTCGCGATCTGGGCGGGGGTCAGCAGCTTGCACGCGTCAACGGTGGTATTGCCGAAGGACGGCGACGCAGGCGTCGACGACCCGGCCGTGGGCTGCTGGGTAGCCGACTGGCTGGCGGCAGAGCTGCTCCCCGGGGTGCTGGCCGGGGTACCTGCGGCGCTCGGGCTGCCGGAGCCGCCGCATCCGGCGGCCAGCAGGGCAATGGCAGGCAGGCACGCCACGATGGTCGCGCGGGCGCACCACCGGGCAGTACGACTGGGCAGAATAGTCGCGAATCCTCCTGTTGCGCACCAGGTGGTGGTCGGGTCAGGAGAATCGTGAGCCCGCGTCGTTGCAAACGGGTTACAAGCCCTGGGTCCGGAGCCAGCGGATCTCGGCTTCGATGAAGTCGTCGATCTCGCCGTCCAGCACCGCCGCGGTGTTCCCGGTCTCGTAGCCGGTCCGCAGGTCCTTGATGTTCTGGTACGGGTGCAGGACATAGTTGCGGATCTGGGTGCCCCAGCTGCCCGCGTGGTCGCCGCGCAGCTCGGCCATCTTGGCCTGCTGCTCCGCCCGCTTGCGCTCCAGCAGCTTGGCCTGCAGGACCGCCATGGCGGTGGCGCGGTTCTGGATCTGGCTGCGCTCGTTCTGGCAGGAGACCACGATCCCGGTCGGCAGGTGGGTGATCCGGACCGCCGAGTCAGTGGTGTTGACGCCCTGGCCGCCCGGCCCGCTGGACCGGAACACGTCGATCCGCAGCTCGTCCTCGGGCACCTCGATGTGGTCGGCCTGCTGCACCACCGGGATCACGTCGACGCCGGCGAACGAGGTCTGCCTGCGCCCCTGGTTGTCGTACTTCGAAATCCGTACCATCCGGTGCGTGCCGTGCTCGCCGCGCAGCGTCCCGTACGCATACGGGGCCTTTATCGCGAAAGTAGTGGACTTGATCCCCGCCTCTTCGGCGTAGGAGGTGTCGTAGACCTCGGTCGGGTAGCCGTGGCGCTCGGCCCAGCGCAGGTAAATGCGCTGCAGGCCCTCCGCCCAGTCGGCCGCGTCAGCCCCGCCGGCCTGCGCATTGATCGAGATCAGTGCCTCACGGGCGTCATATTCGCCGGACAGCAGCGTCCTGATCTCCAGCTGGTCGATTTCCTTACGCAGCCGGGCCAGGTCCCGGGCGCCCTCCTCGCGGGTGGGCTCGTCGTTCTCGCTCTCCGCGAGCTCGAACATCACCTTGGTGTCGTCGAGCCGCCTGCGGAGGCCATCGAGCCTGCCGAGCTCACCGTCGAGATAGGAGAGGCGGCGGGTGACCACCTGCGCCTGCTCCTGATCGCTCCACAGGTCGGGATCGGAGGCGCGCTCGCGCAAGCCGTCGGCTTCTTTGCGCATCGCGTCTGGGTCCAGGACGGCTTCGACGCTGGCGAGCTTGGAGGACAGCTCAGAGAGCTCACCCGCTGGGTCGGTAGCCATGCGGGAAAGCCTACGCGAGGCTGACAACCGGTAAGTTTCGGCCTAGCCGATCTTTGCCGGCCCATCCTCCGCCGCCCGGATCAGCCGGTCACCAAACCGTCCAGACGGCCCGTCAGACAGCCCGTCAGACAGCCCGTCAGGCAGCCCGTCAGACCGCCCTGAGCCGGCCGCTCAGCCAGGTAGCGTGCTGGCCGCCACCAGGGTCCTGATGGCCCGGACCGCGACCGAGAGCGTGGCCACCGTGAACGTGTCGCTCGCCCAGATTTCGGTCAGCGTCTGGGTGGCCCGCTGCACTGCCGACTCGTTCCGCTGCGCCCAGGCGGCCAGCCGCTCCTCAGGACTGCCCGGGCCCGTCACCATGAGCACGTCCTTGGCCAGCGCGGCATGTGCGCTATACAGGTCGTCGCGCAGCGCGGCCCGCGCCATGGTGTTCCACCGATCGTCCCTGGGCAGCGCGGTGATGCGATCCCGCAGCCTGGTGATCTGCAGCCGGTCGGCGAGATCGAAGTAGACCTCGGTGGTTTCCTCGACCGAGCGGCCGATGCTGGCCGCGGTGTCGACGATGTCGAACGCGGAGTACGCGGGGACCATCGCCGCGACCCGCTCGGCGAGCTCGGCGGGCACGCCGCGCGAGGTGAACGAGTCCCGGCGCTCCTCGAAGCCGGCCAGGTCGCGCCCGGCCAGCAGCTTGGGCAGGCCGGCCGCGACGGTGAGGACGCCGCCGGCCAGGAAGTCGATGGTCTCGGTGATGTCGAACGAGGCCCGGCGGCTGTGCAGCAGCCAGCGGGCTGCCCGCTCCGCCAGCTTGCGGCCTTCCAGCGTCAGCAGGATCTGGACGGAGGTATCCACCTTCCCGTCCAGCGCATCCACCTGGGCCCAGAAGCCCGGCATGTCGAAGACCTCCCTGGCCACCAGCCAGGCTGCCGTGATGTCCGGGACCGAGGCCCCGGTCTCCTCGTTCAGCCGGAACCCGAACGTGATGCCCGAGCGATCCACCATGTCGTTGACCAGGACGGTGGTGATGATCTCCCGGTGCAGCCGGTGCGAGCCCATCCGGCCCGCGAACCGCTCCCGCAGCGGCATCGGGAAGTACTTGGTCAGCGCGCCGCGCAGGTACGGGTCATCGGGCAGCCGGGAGGCCAGGACCTCCTGAGCCGAAGCGATCTTGGTCTGGGCGAGCAGCACGGCGAACTCGGGGGCGGTCAGGCCGGTGCCCGCCGACCGCCGCTCGGACATCTCCTTGTCTCCGGGCAGCACCTCGAGCCTGCGCCTGATCCGCCGGTCCCGTTCGAGCTTGCGGATGTAGCGGGCATGCACGTGCAGCATCTGCACGGACTGCGCGCGCGCCGCGGCCAGCGTCCGGTTCTGCTGGTAGTTGTGCTGCAGCACCAGGTCACCGACCTCGCCGGTCATCTCGTGCAGCAACTCGTTGCGGCTGCGACGGGTCAGCTCGCCGTCGCGGACCGCGCCATCCAGCAAGATCTTGATGTTGACCTCGTGGTCGGAGGTGTCCACGCCGGCTGAGTTGTCGATGAAGTCGGTGTTGACCAGGCCGCCCGAAAGGGCGAACTCGATCCTGGCCTCCTGGGTCAGGCCCAGGTTCCCGCCCTCTCCGATCACCCTGGCCCGCAGCTGCGAGGCGTCCACCCGGACGGCGTCGTTGGACCGGTCGCCCGCGTCCGCATGAGTCTGCGAGGTCGCCTTGACGTAGGTCCCGATACCGCCGTTCCAGAGCAGGTCCACCGGGGCGGCGAGGATCGCGGAGATCAGCTGGTCGGGTGGGAGCGCTGTCACGTCCTCGTCGAGGCCGAGCGCGGCCCGCGCCTCCGCCGAGACCGGCACCGACTTGGCGGTCCGCGACCATATCCCGCCGCCGTCGGAGATCAGCGAGCGGTCGTAGTCGGTCCATGACGACCTGGGCAGCGCGAACAGCCTGGCCCGTTCGGCGAAGCTGGACGCCGGGTCAGGGTCGGGGTCGATGAACACGTGCCGGTGGTCGAACGCGGCCACCAGCTTGATCTGCCGCGACAGCAGCATGCCGTTGCCGAACACGTCGCCGGACATGTCGCCGATCCCGGCCACCGTGAACTCGGTCTCGTCGACGTTGGTCCCCAGCGTCTGGAAGTGGAACTTGACCGACTCCCAGGCGCCCCGCGCGGTAATGCCCATCTTCTTGTGGTCGTAGCCCTCCGACCCGCCCGACGCGAACGCGTCACCCAGCCAGAAGCCGCGGCTGGCCGCGATCTCGTTGGCCGTGTCGGAGAACGTCGCAGTGCCCTTGTCGGCCGCGACCACCAGGTAGGGATCGTCGCCGTCCCGGCGGACCACGCTGTCCGGCGGCACCACCTGCCCGGCCTCGAGGTTGTCGGTCACATCGAGCATGGCGCTGATGAACATCCGGTAGCTGGACAGCACCTCGGCCTGGACGGCGTCGCGGTCGCCGGACTCAGGCAGTTGCTTGCAGACGAACCCGCCCTTCGCGCCGGACGGAACGATCACCGAGTTCTTGACCTCCTGCGCCTTGGCCAGCCCGAGGATCTCGGTGCGGAAGTCCTCCCGCCGGTCCGACCAGCGCAGCCCGCCCCTGGCCACGCCAGCGAACCGCAGGTGCACGCCCTCGAACTTGGGCGAGTACACGAACAGCTCGAACCTGGGCCGCGGCGCGGGCAGGTCGGGAACCTGCGCGGCATCAAGCTTGGCCACGAAATAGGGCGGGTGCTGGTCGCTGACCTGGAAAAGATTGGTCCGCAGGGTGGCCTGGATCAATCCCCAGTAGGCGCGCAGGATCCGGTCCTGATCGAGGCTGGCCACCTCGTCGAGCTCACCGCGGATCTCCTCGGTGATAGCGTCGCTGCGCTCGGCCCCCCCGTCGCGGCGGTCCGGATCGAACTTGGACTCAAACAGCCGCACCAGCAGCCTGGTGATGGTGATGTTGGACACCAGGACCTGCTCGATGTAGTCCTGACTGAACCTGCTGCCCGCCTGGCGCAGGTATTTGGCGTAGGCCCGGAGCACCATCGCCTGCCGCCAGGTCAGGTGCGCGTCGAGGACCAGGGCGTTGAACCCGTCGTCCTCGATATCGCCGCGCCAGAGCGCGGCCAGGGCGTCCTCGAACAAGGCCTTGACCGAGTCGAGCGAGGTCGGCACGCGTGACGTGGCGCCCGGCCCGGATTTGGCGCCGTCACCGGAGGCCCTGGTCCTGCGCAGCCCGAAGTCATAGATCCAGAACGGCTCTTCGGTGCTGAACTCGTACGGATGCTCGTCGACCACCTCGACGCCCATGTGCTGGAGCCTGGGCAGCACATCGGTCAGCGTGATCGGGGAACCGGAACGGTAGATGGTCAGCCGCCAGACCCGCTGGCCGCCGGTCAGCGCGCCACGGCCGGCCGCGGTCCCGCCACTGGTCACGCCGCCGGTCTCGGGCCCCCCACTGATCGCGCCGCCAGTCTCGGCCCCGCCACCGATCACGGCGCCGGTCTCGGGCCCCCCACTGAACTCGCCGCCGGTCTCGGCCCCGCCACCGACCTCGCCGCCGGTCTCGGCCCCGCCACCAGTCACGGCGCCGCCACCGACCTCGCCGCCGGTCTCGGCCCCGCCACCAGTCACGGCGCCGGTCTGAGCGCCCGGTTTGGCACCGGCCGTGTGGTGAGTCAGCGGCATCCCGCCGACGAAGCTCTCCGACTCCCACAGCTCGAAGGCGACGCTGCCGCCCGACTCCCGCAGCCGCAGGATCATTTCCAGGTCGCCCACCGCGGCGCTGGCCGGCACGTCGGTCTTGTAAGTCTCCGGTATCGCGTCGCCGACAATGGCGTGCAGCGCCCGGGCCCGCCGCTCGCCAAGCTGGCGGACGGTCTCCTCGGCAAAGTCGTCGTCCCAGGACCTGGCCGCGGCCGCCACCTGGCGTTCCAGCGCGGCGGCGTCCACGTCGGGCAGCCTGCGACCGCGCCCCGCCCGCACGACGATGTGCAGCCGCGCCACCGGCGACTCGCCGATCAGCGCGCTGTAGTCGACCTGGCTGCCGTTCAGGGCGGACCGCAGGATCTCCTGCGCACGCAGCCTGACCTTGGTGGTGTACCGGTCCCTGGGCAGGTAGACCAGGCAGGACATATACCGGCCGTAGATGTCCTTGCGCAGGAACAGCCGGGTCTCCCGGCGCTCCCGCAGCCTGAGTACCCCGGCCACGATCGGGATGAGTTCGCCCGCCGTGGTCTGGAACAGCTCCTCGCGCGGGTAGCTCTCCAGGACCTCGGCCAGATCCTTGCCGTCGTGGCTGTCGGCCGCGAGCCCGGCCGACTCGAGCACCCGGGTGAGCCGACGCCGCAGAACCGGAATCCGGGTGATGCTCTCGGTGTAGGCGGTGTGCGTGTACAGGCCCAGGAACCGGTACTCGCCGGTCACCTGGCCGGTGCTGTCCATCCGTTTCACGGATATGTAGTCGAGATAGGTCGGCCGGTGCACGGTGGAGCGGGAGTTGGCCTTGGTCAGGATCAGGCGCTTGCGCTCCCTGGCCCGGGCGCGCACCTCGGGGGGCAGCGCGGCGAACGAATTCGAGCCGTGCTTGTCGTGCCGCAGGATGCCCAGTCCGGTGCCGGGAATGGCGCGCAGGCACAACCCGTCCGGACCGTCCTCCAGGTCGTATTCGCGATAGCCGAGGAAGGTGAAATGATCATCGGCCAGCCAGCGCAGCAGCGCCTCGACCTCGGCGTCCGGGAAGTTACCCGTCGAATCCGGTGACTGGCTCGCGTCCGAGGCGGCCAGCTCGTCGGCCAGCAGCACCGCCTTGGCCTGCATCCGCGGATAGTCCTCGACCGCCACCCGCACATCACCGAGGACCCGCTGCAGATCCGCGGCCAGCGCGGCGGCCTCGTCATCGTCCAGGCGGGTGATCTCGATGTGCGTCCACGACTCGGCGATCTCGTCATGGTCCGCCTTGGCCCCGTCAACGATGCCGAGTACCTCGCGCAGCCTGCCGGTGACGTCGCGCTTGACCCGCAGCTGCGGATGCACGATCAGCCGTGGCACCAGGTCATGCCGGCTGAGCTCCATCCGCAGCGAGTCCACCAGGAAAGGCATGTCGTCGGTGACGATGGAGATCACGTCCCGGGCCGGGTCGACCGCCGCCTCGTGGCCCACCCGCACCAGCGCGCGCCCCTGCGGCCGGTGCCCGGCGAATCTGGCCTGCCCGATCGCGACCTCGGCGATCCTGGCTGGACCCGCGAGAGCTAGATCATCAACTGCCACATGGCGGAAATAGGCGTGCAGGTAGCTAGAAAGGTCACCGACGCCCGCGTCGGTTCCCGCGGCAGCCTTGGCCGCCTCCGCCAGCAGGGTGTCCTTGTCGAGCCTGTCCTGGTGCTCGCCCGCCTGGTCCGACATTGGCGTTCACTCCTTGTCCCGGTCCGGACGACGTTGGCCGGCCTGTGCCGCTACAGCCAATTTCGCAGCTCCCATAGCAGCGGGTAATACCGCAACGGAACTCTGCTGTGCAGGTAAGGTGCGCCGGTCGACCCGCCGGTGCCAGATTTCGTGCCGATCTGGCGCTCTACCATCTGAACGTGCCTGGCCCGCCACAGTCCTGCCATCTCATCATGAGTTAGCAGGTCCTCGGCCAGCTGCCACAGATCATCGTGACTGGCCCGGTCCCTGGCCACTTCGACCAGTGCGGACGTGATCTGTTCGTCGGTATCGGCGGGCAGCCCGCGAGCGGCCAGCAGGCCGGTGAACGCGTCCCAGAGCGATGGCTCGGATAGCCGCCTGGCCAGCCGGTCCCGTTCCGAATCTGTCAGCGCCCGGAACCGCGCGATATACCGCGGATCCTTCGCCCCGGACAGGAATTCGAGCTCGCGGAACTGCACCGACTGAAACCCGCTGGCCGGCGCGAGCAGGGCGCGGAATTCCAGGAAATCCTGGGGTGTCATCGTCTCCAGCACGTCGATCTGGCTGACCAGCAGCCGCTCGATCACGTGCGCCCGGCGCAGCAGCTGCCTGGCCCGCCAGGTCTCGTCCTTGGCCATGTGGTCCCTGGCCGCGGTCAGCTCGTGCAGCAGCTGGCTGAACCAGAGCTCGTAGGCCTGGTGCACGGTGATGAACAACAGCTCGTCGTGGACCGGCGGGACCGCCTGCGGCCGCTGCTGGCTGAGCAGCTCAGGCACCCGCAAATAGCTCCCGTAGGTCAGCAGGCCGCCTTCCTCGCCGAAACTCCGGCCCGGCGGACCGCCGGCCTGGGCGCTCACCGCTGGCCCCCGCCCGCGAAGAAGCCGAGCACCTCCGGGTTGGCCAGGGCATCCGGGTCAGCCGCGTCCGCCACCGGCGTCCCCAGCAGGATCTTCCTGACCGGCACCTCGAGCTTCTTGCCCGACAGGGTTCGCGGGATACCCGGCACCTGGTGGATCTCGTCGGGCACGTGCCGCGGTGACAGCTGCGAGCGCAGCTGGGCCCTGATCCGCCCGGCCAGCTCATCGTCAAGCTCGCGATCGCCATCCAGCACCACATACAGCAGCAGCCTGCCGTCCTGGCCGAGCTGGCCGGTGTCGATCACCAGGCTGTCGGCGATCTCGGGCAGCCCCTCAACCACCCGGTAGAACTCGCTGGTCCCCATGCGCACGCCGCCCCGGTTCAGGGTGGCGTCCGAGCGTCCATAGATGACGCAGCCGCCGTCGGGCAGCATCATGATCCAGTCACCGTGCCGCCAGACGCCCGGGTACTCAGCGAAGTAACTGGCCGCGTAGCGGCTGCCCTCCGGGTCGTTCCAGAACCCCACCGGCATCGATGGCATCGGCCGGGTGATCACCAGTTCCCCCACCGCACCCACCAGCGGGCGCCCGGCCGGGTCGTAGGCCGCCACCATCGCGCCCAGGCACCGCCCTGAGATCACCCCGGCCCGGACCGGCAGCAGCGGGCACGGGCCGACGAAGCCGGTGCACAGGTCGGTGCCGCCGGAGAACGAGCCCAGGATGAGGTCGCGGCCCGGTTGCGCCACCTCCGCGTACACCCACCGGAAGCCCTCAGGCGCCAGCGGGGAGCCGGTGGAACCGACCCCGCGCAGCCGGGACAGGTCGTGCTGTACGGCCGGGCGCAGGCCCGCCTTCATGCAGGCCAGCAGGTAGGGCGCGCCGGTTCCCGCGTAGCTGACGCCGGTCTCGGCGGCCAGCCGCCACAGCGCGTCGGTGCCCGGATGGGTGGCGCTGCCGTCGTAGGACACCACCGTCGTGCCGGTCAGCAGGCCGCCGACCAGGTAGTTCCACATCATCCAGCCGGTCGTGGTGTACCAGAAGAACACGTCGCCAGGTCCGAGGTCCTGGTGGAAGGTCAGCGCCTTGAGGTGCTCAAGGACGATCCCGCCGTGGCCGTGCACGATCGGCTTGGGCAGCCCCGTAGTGCCCGATGAATACAAGATCCACAACGGATGATCGAAGGGAACCTCCTCGAAATCCGCTGATCCTGCCGCGGCCGCCGCGCCAGTCCCGCTCTCCGGTAGCGAGCTCCAGTTCAGCACCGGTACCGGGAGATCATCCAGAGCCGCCGCCTCGTCGCCCGCAGTCCCGCTACCACCACCAGTGCCGCCCGCCGCCGCCAGGTAGTCGACCATGATCACGGTCTCGAGGCCGGGCAGCGCGGCGGCGATGCCCGCGACCTCAGCGCGCCGGTCAAAGGACCTGCCGCCGTAGACGTAGCCGTCGACGGCGATGAGGACCTTCGGGGTGATTTGCGCGAATCTGTCGATCACGCTGCGGGCACCGAAATCCGGCGAGCACGACGACCAGATCGCGCCCAGGCTCGCGGCGGCCAGCAGGGCGATCAGCGCTTCGGGCGTATTCGGCAGGTAGGCCGCGATCCGGTCGCCCTTGGTCACACCGAGCGCGCGAAAGGCGTCCCGGACCCGGCCGACCTCGAGCGCGATCTCGCCGTAGCTCAGCGCGCCGGACCGGCCGCCCTCCGACCGGAAGATGATGGCCGTCCGGTCCGGATCGGTCTGCGCGGTCCGCAGCGCGTTGCGCGCGTAGTTGAGAGTGGCGCCGGTGAACCAGCGGGTATCGGGCATCGGGCCGCCGCTGAGTTCCGGACCTGATCCGCGGTCACCGAGGACCTGGAAGTAGTCCCAGACCGTGCCCCAGAACCGGCCCGGGTCATCCACCGACCAGCGCCACAGCTCCTGGTACCCGGCCAGGCTCACCCCGCGTTCGGCCTCGAGCCAGCGCGCATACTGGGTGATCTTCGCGCGCTCCGTGACCTGCGGTCCGGGTTCCCAGAGCGTGGAGCCGTAATCTCGCCCTGCCTCAGCCAGGTTGGCGGCCGCGCCCGCTGCCTCAGCCGGGCTGCCGTGATCTTCGGTCGGCATAGGCATCAGCATGGGCGGTCCCTCGGATCAGCGCAAACGGCCCTGCTGCCAACGGCCCTGCTGCCAACGATCCCGCCGCAGACAGCCCTGCCGCCAACGATCCCGCCGCAGACAGCCCGGCCGCAGACAGCCCGGCCGCAAACCGCCCGGCCGCAACCTGCAGCAGGTAGTTCGTTCTGAACCAACTCAGTCCACGCCCTCTCGCGACTGCCGCAGGTAGCGCCGCAGCGCGACAACCGACCAGATCGCCTCAACCACTCCGAACGGCCAGGCCCCGGACAGGAATCCGTAGCTGCTGGCCAGCAGGCAGCCGACGGCGAACGCCAGGACGAACCGGGGATGCCGCTGCTCAAGGCTATACATCGCCATCATGAAGGTCAGCGCCGTGACGCCGTAGACAGTCAGTCCCAGACCGCCCATGACTACTGCTCAGCTAGCCGACACCGGCGATGTCAGCTGGTCGATGGCGGCTACCACCGCGGTGACGTCGCACAGGTCGTCGATGACTACATCCGCTCCGGCCGCCCGCAGCTCGCTGGCGGTCGTCCGGCCGCTGGCGATCGCCACGCAGTGAGCGCCTCCGATGCTGGCTGCCTCGACGTCCCGGGTCGAATCGGCCAGGTACACGGTGGAGCCGGGGCCGAACGCAGCTCCGTACTTGGCCGCCGCGCGGCTGCGGGTCTCCAGCAACTGGGCTCCCTTGAGGTAGATCTCGGACCCGTATCCGCCGATCTCGAGATCGAGGAACTCCTCGAGGCCGAAGGCGTGCAGTTTCGCGACCGCGTTGGGCCTGATCGAGCCGGTCAGCACGGTCTGGACCACGCCGGGCAGCTCGGCCGTGGCCGCCACCGCCTCCCGGGCGCCTGGCAGCAGCCGTCCTTGCTCGGTAAGCAGCTGGCGCCGGGCCGCGAATGCATCAGCAAGCTCGGTGATGTAGGACGCCAGCAGCTCCTGGCCGCCCGCCTCGGCTGGCCCGGACGCGGCCTGATTGAAGGCCAGCGCCTCAAAAAAGATCTCAGAGTCGGTCTGGCCCGCGATCTGCGGCAGCGCCACCAGCGGACGGCCGGTCACCCGGCGGAAGGCGTCCGCGTAGGCATCCCTGGACACTCGGACCACGTCGACCAGGGTCAGATCGATGTTCCACAAGACCAGGCGGTAAGTCATTGCCCTCCAGTGCCATCACGCCAATGCATACTCCATCACGCCAGTGCCATCACGCCGGTAGCTGGCCTGGTGCTAGCCCATGTGTGGGTAGCGGAAGTCGACCGGCGGGACGAACAGCTCCTTGATGGTGCGCGCGTTGACCCAGCGGATCAGGTTGAAGATGGAACCCGCCTTGTCGTTGGTGCCGCTCGCCCTGGCTCCGCCGAACGGCTGCTGGCCGACCACGGCACCGGTCGGCTTGTCGTTAATGTAGAAGTTGCCTGCCGAGAAACGCAGCGCCTCGGTGGCATCGGCGATGGCGGCCCGGTCCTGCGCGACGATCGAGCCGGTCAGCGCGTACGGCGAGGCATCCGCCGCCTGTGCCACCACGCCGGCGTAGTCGGCATCGTCGAAGATGTGGACCGACAGGATCGGGCCGAAGTACTCGGTGGTGAAGATCTCGTCGGTTGGATCGGTGCCCGCCAGCACGGTCGGCTGCACGAACCAGCCATCAGCATCATTGGTCTCGCCGCCGGCCAGCACCCGGATCGACGGCCTGGTCCTGGCCCGGTCCAGCGCGTCGGTCAGGTCGGCGAAGGACTTGCCGTCGATCACGGCGCCCATGAACAGCGAGAGATCAGCCCCAAGATCGCCCATCGTCAGCGAATTGACGGCCGAAACGAAATCGTCCCCCATCCGGTCCCACACCGACCGCGGGATATAGGCACGGGACGCGGCGGAGCACTTCTGCCCTTGGTACTCGAACGCCCCCCTGATCAGCGCGGTCGTCAGCACCTCGGGGTCAGCTGACGAGTGCGCGATGACGAAGTCCTTGCCGCCGGTCTCGCCGACCAGCCGCGGGTAGCCGCGGTAGCCGGAGATGTTCTCGCCGACCGTGCGCCACATGTGGTGGAAGGTGCCGGTCGAGCCAGTGAAGTGGATGCCAGCCAGCTCCGGATTGGGCAGGGCGACCCTGGACACCGGCTGGCCGCTGCCGGTGACCATGTTGATCACGCCGGGTGGCAGGCCGGCTGCTTCGAGCACCCGCATCGTGTAGTGCGCGGCCAGCTGCTGGGTATGCGAGGGCTTCCAGACCACGACGTTGCCCATCAGCGCGGGCGCGGTCGGCAGGTTGCCCGCGATCGCGGTGAAGTTGAACGGGGTGATGGCCAGCACGAAGCCCTCGAGCGGCCGGTACTCGAGCCGGTTCCAGCAGCCTGGCGAGGAGAACGGCTGCTCAGCGAGCAGGCGGCGGCCGTAATGCACGTTGAACCGCCAGAAGTCGATCAGCTCGGCGGCCGAGTCGATCTCCGCCTGCTGCACCGACTTTGACTGTCCGAGCATGGTCGCGGCGTTGAGGGTGAACCGCCAGGGACCCGAGAGCAGATCCGCGGCTCGCAGGAAGATAGCGGCCCGGTCGTCGTAGGACAGCTCCCGCCAGCCTGGCGCGGCCTGCCTGGCCGCATCGATGGCGGCCGCGACGTCCTCGTCCGACACGCTCGCGAACTGACCGAGGACGTGCCGGTGGTTGTGCGGCTGGACGACGTCCTTGCGCTCGCCGCTGCCCATCCGTTGCTGACCGCCGATCGTCATGGTCAGCTCGGCGCGCTCACCGGCCAGTTCCTTGATCTTGCTCTCCAGCGCGGCCCGGTCCGGGCTGCCCGGCGCATAGCTCCTGATCGGCTCGTTCGCCGGGACAGGAACGTTGGTGACAGCATCCATCGCAAATCTCCCTGCGCTACCTGGCTTGAACGGCGGTCAACCCATCGTCGCATGAGTCGCGGATGGTCGGTTCATCCGGCTGTCGGCCAGCTAGGGATACCCCTGACGGCGGAGTTCCTGGGTCGCGTACCACATCAGCTCGTTTCCCTCGGCACTGTCGACCGCGAATTGAGCGTCGTCGTCGCCCGTGTCAGCGGCGGGCAGTGCCTCGACCGCAGCCCGGATATCCGCCGTGGCGACGGGATCGTCGATATGCCCGGAAACCACCGCGCTGACCGGGACGACGATGCCGATCTTGACCAGCGATGGCTCGTCGAAGCCGCCGACCTCGGCGACAAACTTGTCGGCCACGTCCGCAGCGATCACCACCCGGCGCGGCGGCGCCTCAGGATCGGCCCGGAGCAGCCGGAGCGAGTCCTTGGCCGCCTGCGTCATGGCGGCGTACTCGAGTTCCTCGAGATCCCCGCTTGAGTACCACTCACGCAACGCGGCTGTGACCGCGTAGCCACGCACCGGAGCCGGGCCGATCTGGCCGTCGTGGAACAGCGCGGCCATCGTTGACAGCGTGGCGGGCAGGTAGACGCGCATGGCTCGGCTCCCCAGCGACGGGCGAGAGTGATCACGAGTGTGCCAGTCCTGGCGGCGCGCGGCCGGGTAATCGCCTACCACAGCCCGGATCTGCCACCTCTAACCGCTCAGGCACTCGCTGGCCGTTGGCCGTTCGCGGTCGCCCCGGCGCCTGGCTGAGCGCGTCGATCACGCTGGCCACGGCCGCGTCCAACGACTCGTGTTCCCACACCCGTACGACCGCCCAGCCCGCCGCCGCGAGCGCCGCATCAGCGAGCCTGTCCCGCTCGGCGTTCCTGCGTAGCTTGGGTTCCCAGTACCAGACGTTGACGGCCGGCCGGGAGCCGTGCTGAGGGCAGCCATGCCAGAAGCAGCCGTCGACGAAGACCGCGACCTTGCGGGCCGTGAACGCGATGTCCGGCCGCACCCTCGCCCCGCCCGCCAGATCAAGCCGGTAGTCCTTGCGGTAGCGGTAGCCCTGGCCGTGCAGCGCACGCCGCAGCGCCAGTTCAGGCTTGGTGTCTTTGCGGCGGTTGGCGCGCATGTTGGCTGAGCGTCCGACGCTGGAGGACCGTGGATAGTCGGCCACAGCGGCAAGGGTAGGGCAATCCCCGGCCCCGCACACCCGGGCCCCGCACACCCGGGCCCGCACACCCAGGCCCCGCACACGCGGGCCCCGCACACCCGGGCCCCGCACACCCGGGCCCGCGCACCCGGTCACTGGTCAGGCCAGCTGGATCCCCAGCAGCTCGCCGAGCCGCTCGGCAGTCCGGCTCGGCTCGCGATGATGCACACCCACCAGGCCGACCGCCTCGGCCGCCAGCACATTGGCTTCGATGTCGTCGATGAACACGCATTCCTCGGGCTCCAGACCGAGCAACGCGGCAGCGTGCCTGAAGATCTCCTCCTCGGGCTTGCGCATGCCAACCTCGGATGAGATCACGACGACGTCAAACATCTCAGGGAACAGATCGCGGGGATAGCCGGTGCCGCCCCAGGAGTTCGAAAGCAGAGCCGTGCGCACCCCGGCCTTGCGCAGCGCGCGCATCAGCTCCCGCATCGCCGATTCCATGATCGATCCGGCGAACATCCTGTTCAGCAGTCCGGTTGCGACTACGGGCTGCCCGTCGAACCGGACCAGCCGGTCCGCGAGCAGTCGCTCAAACTCCTCGTGCTCGCACTCGCCACGCTCCAGCGCGTGCACCGGGCTGGTATCACCGACCTCGCCATAGGCCTGCTTCAGCCACGGCCTGATCACGGCCGAGAAACTCGCCCGGTCGATACCGTCCGCGTCCAGCCAGGTGTTCATCGCCTCCGCGATGGGGTTCGTCATGACCCCGCCCCAGTCGGTGATCACGCCCCGCAGCCGTGGACCAGCGTCGGCGCGGTCCTCCTGCTGGCTCACCGAGGGTTCCTGCAGGCTCACCGGCGACGCAGTTCCGTTGTTTTCAGGCACACATCGATCGTAAATGACCTCGGGCAGCCGCAGCGTTGCGTAGGTCCGCGGTCGCAAGGGATGGCCGCAGACCCGCCGGTTCGCGTCTGGGCTTCACACTTCCTAACGGATATCCACAAGCTGATCGGATATCCACAAGCTGATCGAACCATAAGCAACATGTCAATATCAATCGATAACGTTATCGAAGTACGAGCTTGAGCAGCAGATCCCTGAGTAACCGAAGGGAGGGATAGGTGGCCGTCAGTCCCGCAGAACCAGAGCCAGCAAAGCCGGAGCCAGAGGACTGTCCGACACCCCACAGCGATCCGACCCCGCACCAGGATTCGACACAGGACCGCGAGCCGACCCCACAGACCGATCCGACCCAGGACCGCGATCCGACCCCGCACCGCGAGCCGACCCCGCACCAGGATTCGACACGGGACACCGATCCGACCCCGCACCAGGCTTCGACACGGGACACCGATCCGACCCCGCACCAGGCTTCGACACAGGACAGCGATCCGACACCCCAGACCGATCCGACACCCCAGACCGAGGAGTTAAGCGGCAAGACGTTCGACCGTGGCGTCTGCGCACCCGAGGCACTCGCGGCCGGCTTCACGCACCGCGATCCTGATCCCAGTGGCGCCGGGTTCGCCGCGGGCGGGGCCGCGGACGCCATGGTTCCCGGCGTGACCCTGGCGGGTCTCAACGAGCAGGCCTGGGCCGCTGGGCTCGGCGCCCTTGACGATGACGAGCTGGCCGGCGTGCTGTGCGCGTGGCGGCGGCTGTCCTCGTGGGCGGCAGCCGGTGAGGCGGCCGCGGTCACCGAGTTCGCCCGCCGCAGGACCGCCGCGGGACCGCGCGCCATTGAGCACCTGGACGACGAGATCGCTGCGCTGCTGATCTTGACCGGCCGGTCCGCTTCAAGGCTGACTGGCATCGCAAGCTCCCTGGCCCGGCTGCCCCAGACCGCCGCGGCCCTGAAGACCGGCCAGCTCGACTGGCCGCGGGCAGTCGTGATCGCCGACGAGACCTGCTGCCTGAGTGATGCCGAAGCGGCCGCGGTGGAAGAGCGGATCTTGCCCGCCGCGCCTGGTCAGACGACCGGGCAACTGCGGGCCGCCGTCCGCCGCGCAATGCTGGCCATCGACGCTGAAGCTGCCATCAAGCGGCGTAAGAAGGCGGAGAAGGACGCCAGGGTGGAGACCTGGAACGAGGCCGCAGGCACGAGTGCGCTGGCCGGGCGAGACCTGCCGCCGGCCCACGTGATCGCGGCGGATCAGCACCTTGACGCGCTAGCCCGGTGGCTGAAAGCCCAGGGCGACGAGGGCACACTGGATCAGTTGCGCGCCAAGGTCTACATCGCCTTGCTCACCGGCCAGCGCCCCGAAGCCCTTCTCCCGGCGGGGAGGTCAGCTGCCTCCGGTTCCGGCGCCAACCTTGACTGGCCGACGGGGCTGTGCGGCTCGGTGAATCTGACCATGCCCTTGAGTACCTGGCTGGGCCTGAGCACCGAGCCAGGCGAGGCCGCCGGGCTTGGCACCCTGGACGCCGACGTCTGCCGCGATCTCGCCGCAGCTCTGGCCAGCAATCCGGGCTCACGCTGGTGCCTAACCCTGACCGACCCAGAGGGGCGTGCCGCCGCCCATGGTTGCGCCAGATCCGGCCCCGGATCTCCGGGTAATGGACCGTCCGGCACCGACCCGGGACCACCCGACACCGGCCCGCCCAACCCAGAACCGCCCGACACCGGACCACCCGACACCGGCCAGCCTGGTCCGGGCCGACCCGACACCGGACCACCCGGCAGCGGCCCGCCTAGTCCCGGCCGACCCGTCACCGGACCACCCGACACCGGACCACCCGACACCGGCCCGCCTGGTCCCGGCCGACCCGACAGCAAGCCGCCCGGGAGCAGACCGACCGGCTCCGAACCATCCGCCAGCGAACCATCCGGCGGCGAATCCCCAGATACCGGACCGCTCCGAACCGGACTACCTGGCCGGGACGCGGGCTCCTGGCTCGCCGGCATCCAACTGGCCAGCCTAGAAAGGGGGACCTGTACCCACCCCCGCGAAACCACCGCCTACCGGCCTTCCCCGGCGCTCCGTCACTTGATCAACATCCGCGACCGGACCTGCTTCTTCCCGCCCTGCCGACAGCAGGCTGTCAAATGCGACCAGGACCACACCGTGCCGTTCGAGCAGGGCGGACGAACTTGCGAGTGCGACCTCGGGCCCGGTTGCCGCCGGCACCATCAGGCCAAGCAGGCCCCCGGCTGGCACGTTGACCAGACCGAGCCTGGGTCCTTCACCTGGACCCTCCCGAGCGGCCGTAGGCTCACCGCCGTCCCAGGCCGCTACCCCGCCTGAATTGCCCGGCCCGCTGGCCAGCCACCGACTCCCGCTTCCACCGGAAAGCAACACTAGCTATGGCAGAAATATCTGTTACTCTGATTACACTAGTAACTATGGAGGTCGACCATGGAGCGGGCCGCGCTGGACCACATCCGGCAAAAGATCGAGGAAGAGCTGAAGAAACAATTTCCTGGAAGCGCCGTAGAGCGGGTCGCGGTCCTGCAGTACGGCGACGATCCACAGATCGAGCCTGGCGATCTGGCCGTCCGGGTATCTATCGAAGCGCCGGAGGGCGAGGAGGCCCAAGAGCAGGCTCTGGACGAATTCCATAAAGCCCACCGTGCGGCGATCGAACAGTTCAGGAAAGATCTCTCAGCCAGGATTCCTGAGGCCACCCGGCTGGAGTTCCTGGCCGGCGAAGAGCCCAAAGGCGGCCGCAGCCCGCGGATCGTGCTGGCCCAGGCTCGCCATGATTTGGAGGCGCGCGCGCTCGCGGGCGGCGACCTCACCCCGGTGATGACCCGGCTCGGGCCAGTAGATCTGGAAACCCTGGACGTGCTCATCACGGCCGGCATCGCACCCAATCGCGCCGAGGCGGTGCGCTGGACCTTAGCCCGGATCCGCGAGCGCCCTGCTTATACAAAGCTCATCGAGCGGGTCCGCGAACTCGAAGAGCTCAAGGCTCAGTTCTAACCCCGGTGAACCTCCTCGGCCGATGGAGCCGATGAACGCCGGCAGAGTCGGGGAGTCGGCGGCGTCGGCGGAGCCGATGGACCTGTCCCGCCGGACACGAAGGTCGGCCCATGTCCCGTGTGCACCGAGGCATCGCCACTGCGGTCGCCTGCCCGACCGCCGGCCGTGAACGGCGCCCCGGCGTGCGGCTGGCAGAATCTCACCCATGCAGCCCACAGCCGTAGTCACCGGCGCAAGCATCGGTATCGGAGCAGCGACGGCCGTCAAACTGGCCGAGGCCGGTTACCACGTCGTGCTGGCGGCCCGCCGAGCTGACCATCTGGATGCGGTGGCCGCGCGGATTCGCGAAGGTGGCGGAGCAGCGACAACTCATCAGCTCGACGTGACCGACCGGGCCGCCATCGACAGCTTCGCCGACTCCTTGGAACGCTGCGACGTCCTGGTCAGCAACGCTGGCGGCGCCATCGGCATGGATTCCGTGGCCGACTCCGCCCCCGATGACTGGCTGACCATGTATGAGGTCAATGTCCTCGGAACGCTCCACGTCACTCAGGCACTGCTGCCCAAGCTCGTGGCGTCTGGCGCGGGCACGATCGTGGTGATGGGATCGACCGCCGGGTTCGTCGCGTATGAGGGCGGCGGCGGCTACGTGGCCGCCAAGCACGCGGAGCACGGACTCGCCGGGACGCTGCGCCTCGAACTGCTGGGCCAGCCGGTCCGCGTCATCGAGATCGCGCCCGGAATGGTCAAGACCGAGGAGTTCTCCCTCAACCGATTTCGTGGCGACGCGGCCAAGGCCGAGGCGGTGTACGCGGGCGTCGCCAGACCGCTCACCGCTGACGACGTCGCAGACGCCGTGGTGTGGGCAGTGACCAGGCCCTCGCACGTGAACGTCGACCTGATGGTCCTCCGCCCGCTGGCCCAGGCGGCCCAGCACCGGGTGCATAGGGAGCCGTAGCAGGTCCACGACGTCGAGATGACCGGTTCGGCTACGACTCCTAGGTGAGCGACCTCGACTGAGGCGCCAGCCGACCACAGAGGAGAAATCAGTGAAGTACCTCCTGATGATCTACCAGAACCCCGCCACCTGGCAGACGCTGCCCGAGAGCACGAGACAGGACCTGATGTCCGAAGCGGGGACCATCGTCAAGGAGCTCGTCGAGTCCGGCGAATGGGTAAGCGGCGAGGGACTCGCCGACTCCGCTACCGCCAAATCGGTCCGCGTGCGCGACGGCATCCCCGCGGTGACCGATGGTCCCTTCGCTGAGGCCAAGGAACAGGTCGTCGGCTACTGCATCGTCGACTGCGACAGCATGGACCGGGCGGTCGAAATAGCTACCCGCTGGCCAGACGCGCGGTGGTGGGGCATGGAGGTACGGCCGATCCTGAGTCCCGACGGCGAAGAGATGTGAGACCTCCGCAGGCCGCAGGCCTCACCCCGTCTGCGTGATCTTGCTCAGGCCACGCGGGCGGTCGGGGTCAATTCCCAGCCGCAGGGAGAGTGCCTCGGTAAGTAGCTGACCGGGCACGATAAGCCCGATGGGGGCGAGCCATTCGGGTAGCCGCGGGCCGGGTAGCGCGCGCGTACATGCCGTGGCCAGGCGGTCACCGCCGCCGATGCCGTATGCCCGCGCCCCGGCCCCGGTCACCCGGCGGGCCAGGTCAACGGACCCATCGAGCGTCGGCCCGGTGTCGGCAGCCAGGATGATCGCCGGGGTATCGGCGTCCACCACCGCGATCGGGCCGTGCAGCAGGTCCGCGTAGGACAGCCCCATCGCGTGCAGGTAACAGGCCTCTTTGAGCTTCAGCGCTAGCTCGAGCGCCGCTGAGTAGGCCAGACCGCGGCCGGAAACCACCACGCCCTGGACCCCGGCCAGCTCCGCCACCATCGCGTCCAGGTCAGCCGAACGGCCAGCAGGGTCCGCCAGCATCGCCTGCACCTCGGCCGGCACGGCCTGGAGTTCCCGCGGGTCAAGCTCGGCGCCCAGGCCGATCGCGAGCACGGCCAGCGCGGCCAGCTGCGTCGTGAACGTCTTCGTGGCCGGTACGGCGCGCTCCCCGCCAGCCTCGGTGAGGAACGCGACCTCGGCGGCCCCGGCCAGCGCTGAACCTGCGCCGTTGGTAATCGCCAGAGTCCTGGCGCCGCAATCACGCGCCCAGGCCAGCGACTCGACAATTTCCTCGGTCTGGCCGGACTGTGAGAGCGCGACGGCCAGCACACCGGACAGATCAAGCCGGCTCCGGTACGTCGTCGCGATCGAGGGCTGCGCCAGCGTGGTCAGCCGGCCGCCGAACGCCTGGATCAGGTAGCTGCCATATACCGCGGCATTGTCAGAGGTGCCCCGCGCGATGAACAGGACCTGGCGGGTCTGTCGGGCCAGGCTCGCCACCTCGCCGGTGCGCGGCAGCAGCGCATCGATCGTCGCCTGCAGCGCGGCTGGCTGCTCGGCGATCTCCAGTCCCATGTGAGTGCGGACCGGTTCGCTCACGCCAGCTCCTGTCCCGATCGTGAATACACCAGCTCGCCACCGACCCAGGTGGCTCTCGCCCGCATATCATCGCCCAGCCACGCCAGGTCCGCAGCCGCCCCTCGGGCAATCCGGCCGATATCCGGCCTGCCGATCAGGTCGGCCGGAATCCGGGTGGCGGCAGCGACCGCGTCAGCCAGCCCGACCCCGGCCGTGATCATATTGGCCACCCCGGTGTCCATCCGCAGTCCGGAGCCGGCCAGCGTGCCATCGGCGCGGACCGGAGGCACCCCGTCGCCGGGCGGCAGCTCGATCGGCTCACCGCCCAGCAGGTACCGGCCCGGCGGCATGCCGGCACACGCCGCGGCATCGGTGACCAGACAGATACGGCCGGGCGCGGCGGCGAAGGCGATCCCGCAGACCTCGGCACAGACATGCCGCAGATCGGCGATGAGACCGCTGGTCAGCCGCGGATCGGCCAGCGCCTGGCCGACCACTCCCGGCTCGCGATGATGCAACGGCCGCTGGGCGTCGAACAGATGAGTGACCATCCGGGCGCCGTGATCGGCGGCCTGAGCCACCTGCCGTGCGGTCGCGTCGCTGTGCCCGATGCTGACCAGCACGCCTGCCCCGGTGAACTGATCGATCGCCGCCAGGACTCCGTTGCGTTCTGGGGCTAGCGTGACCAGCTTGAGCACCCCGCGGCCGGCCTCCTGCAGCTCAGCCACGGCCGCGGCGGAGGCCGTGGTGATCCAGGCCTCGTTGTGCGCGCCGCGGCGGTTCGGAGCGATGAACGGGCCTTCGACGTGTACTCCGAGGACCCGGGCGCCGCCGGTCAGCCCCGGCACCAGGGCGGCGGCGCCGCGCAACGCGGCGCTGAGCTCGCCGATCGGCGCGGTAATGAACGTGGGCAGGAACGCCGTAGTTCCGGTTTCCGGCAGCCTGGTCGCTACCTCCGTCCACCCGTCCGCCGCCGCTGTCTGCAGGTCCACGCCGAAATGGCCGTTCACCTGCAGATCCACCAGACCAGGCAGCAGCACGCCGGACGCCAGCTCGAGGTCAGCGGCCCGGGGCGGCGGTCCCGCGCCGACATCGGTGATCACGCCATCAGCGAGCGCGACGTATCCAGGAGTCATGACCGGTGATCCCGGCCCGGCGGGAACCACCGAGGCGGCGGCGATCAGCAGCTCTGACCCGCCCCGGCCGTCCCCCTGCGTCACGGGCCAGGCGGCGGGCTGGCCAGCAGGGAGCGGATTTCCCTCGCGGTCCAGGCGGGGCGTTCCATCATCGCCACATGGCCGGTCCGCGGCAGCACGACCACTCGGGAGCGGCGGAAGACCCGCGCCGCCCGGGCCGCCAGCAGCGGATTTACCAGCTTGTCGTGGCTGCCATGAATGATCAGCGTCGGTGCCTGGACCCGGGCAGCGTCACGCCATAGTGACCGCGCATTTCGCCTCAGGTACTCGCCGACCAGTGCGCGGGCCGACAGGATCAGTACGTCACTTGCGTACTCCAGCCCGTCTCTGCGGACGAGTTCAGCGATCTCCTCGGTGCGCCGCTTGGGGTGCATCGAGTGCGGATCGAAATAGACGTCCCTGAGCAGCAGCTCGCTTCGGGCCGCCGCCGACAGCCGCCGCGACTTGGCGGCCAGCCACGGCCCCAGCTTGGGCGAGCTCAGCAGCGTCACCCGCAGCGGGACCAGCCGCGGCCGCAGATCCGGCAGGGCCGGAGAGATCAGGGTCAGGGTCCGGACCAGGTCGGGCCGCCGGGCCGCGACCCGGGTGCTGATGGCCCCGCCGAGCGAATTGCCGATCAGATGGACTGGCCAGTTACCGCGTTTTTCAATTAGGCCGATAACGGATGCCGCGTGCGCGTCGATCGAGTAATCCCCGTCGGCGGGCACCGGGGAGAACCCGAATCCGGGCAGGTCCAGTGCTTCGCAGGCAAGCGCGGGTCCCGGCTGGCCATCGGCCGCCGGCTGCCTGAGCTCGTCCATCAGGTCAGTCCAGTTGGTCGACGAGCCGCCCAGGCCATGGACGAACAGGGCAGGCTCGGCATTGGGGAGTGCAGGCGCGGTCCTGACGAACACTTCGCCAGTTCCGAACGAGGCAAACTCGCCCGGCCAAGCCGGAATAGGATCAACCACAATCTCTATATTACTCGCCAGTATCAATTCCTGCGGCCCACCCGTCCTGCGGCCCGCCCGCTGGACGCGGTGGCGACGGCGTGACCTGGACTGGCCGATCGTCGACTGCCTGGCGGGTCAGCTGGCCCTGCGGCGCGCCCCGGACCGGGTCGACTTGGCCGCAGGCTTGCTCGCGGTCTGCTTGTCACCGTCGGACTTCGCGGTAGCCGCCTTAGCTCCGCTTTTCGCACCACTTGCCCTGGTTGAGCCGGCCTTTGCGGCGCCTGATCGGCTACTCGCCGACGACCGGCTGCTCGCCGACCTGCTCGAACCCGAACTCCCCGTGCCGCCGCCTGGTTGCCGCTGATCGTGCTGGGCTGCGCTCAGGCTGGCCTTCAGCGCATCGGCCAGGCTGGTCGGCTCGTCTTCAGGCGTCTCGCCTTCCTCGGGCTGGACGACCTCGCGCCCTTCAGCCTTGGCGTTCACCAGCTCCTGCAGCGCCTCACGGTAACCGTCGTGGTATTCGTCCGGGTCGAAGTCGACCGTCATCGAGTCGATCAGGGACCCCGCCATCTTGAGCTCCTGCGACCGGACCTCGATGTCGTCGTCGAGGAAGGCGAACGCCGGGTTGCGCACCTCATCAGGCCACAACAACGTCTCGAGCACCAGCACGCCGTCCCTGGACCGTAGCGTGGCCAGTGATTCGCGTTGCCGCAGCGCCACGATGGCCAGGGCGATTTTTCCTGACCGCTCAAGTGAGTCACGCAACAACACATAGGCCCGGGCGCCGGCGGCTTCTGGCTCCACGTAATAGCTGCGGGACAGCAGGATGGGATCAAGCTGATCGGACGGCATGAAGTGCAGCACTTCAATGCTGCGGGTCGTCGGCAACGGCAGGTCAGCCAGGTCCTCGTCGGTCAGGACGATCATCTCGCCGCTGGGCAGCTCGTACCCCTTGGCGACCTGCTCGTACGGGATCTCCTCACCGTCGATGGAGCAGACCCTGCGGAACCTGATCCGGCCGCCATCAGTCCGGTGAACCTGGCGGAACGCTATGTCCTTCTGCTCGGTCGCGGCGTACAGTTTCACAGGGATCATGACCAGCCCGAAGGAGATCGAGCCCTTCCACATGCTGTGCATGATGTCTCCCTACCCCGTCAGAGCGGGTACTGATACAAGCAGTGTTGTCCGGATTCTTCTGTTCGGCAATATGTTCGATGAACCGAGCAGACAAGGAGCGCCCCGAATGAGCGACAACGACATCGAGCGGCCCGAGGCTGATTCTGCTGAGCAGGATCAGGATGTCATCCCGGATGCCGATGAGGACAGCGGGACGCAGGAGGAACCGCCGTTCGAGGCGGACGAAGCCGACGCAGCGGAGCAGAGCCGCGAGGTTAGGACCAACGACGACGACGAATATCGCTGACCACCCAGGCTTTCCGGGTGCTCACCGTCGGCCGGAGCCGTCGTCACTCGCCGTGATGCCGGTTCTGCCTGCTACCCGGTCGTAAGATGGCATGCGGAGCGGCGCGAAATCGTCCCAGGACAGCACACATTCGGAGAGTCTCGTGACAGCATCGTCGGAGGCGAAATCGGCCAGTACCCGGCTGCCGAGACCAGTCAGGCGCAGGCAGCTTCTCGGTGCGGCACAGGAGGTCTTCGTCGCTCACGGCTACCATGCCGCGGCGATGGACGAAATCGCTGAGCGCGCCGGGGTCAGCAAGCCAGTTCTCTACCAGCACTTCCCGGGCAAGCTTGAGCTGTACCTGGCCTTGCTGGACGAGAGCGCCGACGAACTGGTCGCGATCGTGAAGGCAGCCCTATCCTCAACCGCCGACAACAAGCAGCGAGTGCCCGCCACGTTCAAGGCCTTCTTCGACTTCGTAGCCAGCGGTGGCGAGGCGTTCCGGCTGGTCTTCGAGTCCGATCTCAGCAATGAACCGGCCGTGCGGGCCCGTCTGGAGGCGACCATGCGGGATTGCGCCGAGATGGTCAGCCAGTCCATCCACTCCGACGCCGGCCTCGGCGAAGAAGAGGCGCACCTGCTCGGCATGGCGCTCGTCGGCATGGCACAGGTCAGCTCGCGATATTGGCTGAGCATGGGTGAAGCCATCCCCAAGGATGCCGCCGAGCAGCTGATTACCAGGCTGGCCTGGCGCGGTATCAGCGGCTGGCCGCGAGCCAGCTGATCCTGCCCGGCTAAGCCGGCCCCGCGCATAAGTCGGCCCCGCGCATGATCCGGCCCCGCGCATGATCCGGCCCCGCCCATAAGCCGGCCCCGCGCACGAGCCAGCCCCGCGCATAAGCCGGCCCCGCGCACGAGCCAGCCCCGCCCATAAGCCGGCCCCGCGCACGAGCCAGCCCCACGCATAATCGATTCCGCAGTTAATCGACTCCGCAGTAATCGACTCCGCAGTAATCGACTCCGCAGTAATCGACTCCGTGCTTCAGTTGACCCATCCGCGGCCGGCGCCAGGCTAGCCTCGGTCCGAGAGGAGCTGCCGTGGAAGTCAAGATCGGAATTCAGTCTGTGCCGCGCGAGCTAGTCGTGGAGACCGAGACCGCGTTCGAGGATGTCGAGCGTTCGCTGACGGCCGCGATCGCCGACAGCGGCGTCTTCGTTGTGACCGACGAAAAGGGCGGCAAGATCATGGTCCCGGCCGACAAGATCGCCTACGTGGAAATCGGCGGCGCCGAGCCGCGCCGCATCGGATTCGGCCCCAACATCTGAGTCCGGCCTGACCAGGGCGGGGCTGGGACCGATTCGGCCCGGGGCGGGGCCAGGCCAGAGCCCGGTTGGGACCGATTCGGCCCGGGCTGACTCCAGGCCAGCCCGGGACGGGTCTGCGACTTACTCAGGCCAGCCCCGGACGGGTCTGCGACTTACTCAGGCCAGCCCGGGACGGGCCCATGACTGGGCCTGGCACGGGATAGTCATGGCCCCGCCTCATGGCCGGGTGATCAGGAGATCACGGCGTCGATGGTCTTCTTCACGGCGCTTGGCCGCGCGGGTGACCGGGGTGCCTTCTCCCTGGCCTGCTCGATCTTGGCGCCAAGCTTCTGCAGCTGCTTGCGGTCGAGCCCGGCGCGCACCTTCGGGAACCACTCCTGCTCCTCCTCCTTGATGTGGTGCGTGACGGTCTCGATCAGCACCGTGGTCTTCGCATCGAAGCGCTCGGCGTCGGCCGGCATTCCGTAGAGCTCCATGCAGAGCACGTCTGCGACGTGATGCTCTTCGTACGACTCGAGGATGCCCTCGTCAAGATCCGGCAGCAGCCCGCGGACCTCCGGGTACATCACCTCGTTCTCGACATAGGTATGCACGGTGAGCAGCTCGATGATCTTCCGGACGATCTTGGCCTTCTTCTTGATCGCCCGGTTGCCGGTGGCGTCGAACTCCCGGAACAGGCGACGGATGTCCTTGTGATCGGCCTTCAGCAGGGTGATCGCGTCGGATGACATAAAGCTCCTTCTCCAGACGACTAGCCGGCGCGGTCTCGCACCGCCCGGTCAATCTGCTGCCCGCAGCGCGGCGCAGTAACGGAGCTGCCTGTGTGTTCCCGGACACACCATCGGCGGCTGGCTGACCTAGCCAGCCAGGCCTACCTAGCCAGCCAGGCCAAGCGCGGCCATTCGTTCGGCATGAGCATCAGTGAGCCGGGCGAACATCCGGCCTATTTCGCCGAGCTGGGTAACCGTCCCGCCCGCCAGCAGGCGGGCCAGCGCTTCGCGCTCGGCGGCCACCCGCTGCGCCTGGCCGAGCGCCTCGCCGACCAGGCGCCGCGCCCAGAGGGCCAGCAGGCCGGCCACTTTCGGGTCGGCCTCGATCGCCGCTCGCACCCGCGCGACAGCGAATTCCGCGTGGCCGGCATCGCCCAGCACCTCGAGAACGAGCTCGCGGGTCTCCTGATCCAGCAGCTCGGCCAGGGCCCGGTAGAAATCTGCCGCGATGCCATCGCCGACGTACGCCTTCACCAGGCCCTCCAGCCAGTCCGATGGGGCAGTCCTGGCGTGGAATGCGTCGATCGCCGCGACAAACGGGGACATCGCCTGTTCCGGTTCGGCATGCATTTCCTCAAGCCGGCGGCGCAGCAGCTTGAAATGGCCAAATTGGGCGACCGCCATCCCGGCCATTGCTTCCTTGTCGGCCAGCGAAACCGCGACCGCTGCATCGTCAGAAAGCCGGAAGAAGGCCACCAGCGAGGCGTAGGCGAGCACGCCGAGGAGGTCAATGACACCGTCCGGGTCCGGGCCGTTTCCCGCACCGCTGCCGGCCTCAGCAGCGCCAGGATCCGCCGCAGAAGCCGGGTCCGCGGCTGCGCCACTGGCCGCCACCGGCTCAGGTGGCGCTGCCGCGGGACTGCCCGTCGCGGGCCCGCCGGTCGGCGCCCCGGCCGGCCGTGGTGCGCCGACCTGGGAGTCCGACTGGGAGCCGCCCGCGGTGGGCTCGCCGGGCACCGGACCGCTTGCCGGCTGCTGCGTGCTCGCCTCGCCCATCTCGGTCACCTTGGCAGCGTAACAACTTGCCCCGCGGCCGGTCTGGCCCGTTGGGGACCGGTCTGGCCCTCGGGGACCGGTCTGGCCGTGGCCGGGGACCGGTCTGGCCCGTGGCCCGGGGCGGTCTGGCCGTGGCCCGGGGCCGGTCTGGCCCGTTCCAGCAGCGGTCTGGCCCCATTCCGCCAGCGATCCGGCCCGCCCCCGGCCGGTCGGTCCGGCCCGCGCCGCTGCCGGTAATCAGGAACGTTGCTAGACTGTCCCTAACCCGCATGTGGAATGCGGTAACCCCGAAGCGTGTTGTACCCCAGAAAGTAAGGCACGGCGTTTGCCGGGAGCTTTCAATCGCTCACGACCGCCGCGCCAAGTCTTCCCGGTGAGTGCGTGGCCAATGCCGCGCTGAGACAGCGTGAGCCGTCCCGTCGGAGAAGTCGAAATGCTAGCCCGCGACGCGGACGCACGGCGCACAGGCGCTTGGTGGACCCGCGGGCTACTGATGGAGGCGGAAGCCCTGACAACGCATAACTGGCCCATGCAGAGCGTGCCGGACGACGAGCGCGCCGTGGCCGACGACACTGACGAAACTACAGCCGAGGCACTCCGGGCAGATCCGGAAGACGCGACAGCCTCGGCAGACGCGACCGGCGCCGGGACTCTCCTGGTGAGCGCCGTAATCGACGAGACCGCTCTGGCCGACGACACAACTCTGTCGCGCGACACAGACCTGGCCGGCGACGCAGACCTGGCCGGCGACACAGACCTCGCTGGCGACACAGACCTCGCGGCCAAGAGAGCCCTGGCCGACGAGGCGGCCGCCGACGCGGCCCGCGGCGACAAGACATTTCGCGATTTCGGAGTCGCCGAGCCGTTTTGCGCGGCCCTGGAGGCCGCCGGCATTACTCATGCCTTCCCGATCCAGGCTCTGACCCTGCCGATAGCCCTCGAGGGGCACGATCTCATCGGCCAGGCCAGGACCGGAACCGGCAAGACCCTCGCCTTCGGCATCCCCATGCTCCAGCGCCTCGAACTGGCGCAGGACGCCAAGCCCTCGGCTCCCCGGGGGCTCGTGGTGGTGCCCACCAGGGAGCTGGCCATCCAGGTGGCAGAGGACCTGCGGACCGCTGCGGCGCGCAGCGGTATCGCCGTCGTGACCCTCTATGGTGGCCGCGCTTACGAGCCCCAGATCGAGGCGCTGCAGAGCGTCGACATCGTCGTCGGCACGCCTGGCCGGCTGCTCGACCTGGTCCGGCAGGGCCATCTGAACCTGTCCGAGACCCGCTCGCTGGTGCTCGATGAGGCCGACAAGATGCTCGACCTGGGCTTCCTGCCCGATGTCGAGAAGATCCTCAAGCTCACCCCGCCGCAGCGCCAGACGATGCTGTTCTCGGCCACCATGCCCGGCGAGGTCGTCACGCTGGCCCGGCGCCACCTCAGCCGCCCGGTCCACGTGCGGGCCGAGCAGCATGACGAGCCCGCCCTGGTGCCCAGCACCGAGCAGCACGTCTTCCGGGCGCACCAGATGGACAAGATCGAGGTCCTGGCGCGCGTGCTGCAGTCCGAAGGCCGCGGCCTGACCATCGTGTTCTGCCGGACCAAGCGAGCCTGCGACCAGATCGCCGCAGCTTTGACGACGCGGGGCTTCGCGGCGGCCGCCGTCCACGGTGACCTGGGCCAGGGCCAGCGGGAACGCGCCATGCGTGCCTTCCGGACCGGCAAGGTAGACGTCCTGGTTGCGACCGACGTGGCCGCCCGCGGACTGGATGTCGACGATGTCACCCACGTAGTGAATTACGAGTGCCCCGAGGACGACAAGGCTTACCTGCACCGGACCGGCCGGACCGGGCGGGCGGGCCGCATCGGCGCAGCCGTGACCTTCGTGGACTGGGCCGACATGCACCGTTGGAAGATGATCAACGAAGCGCTCGGCCTGGGCAAGCCTGAGCCTGTCGAGACCTATTCGACCTCTGACCACCTCTTCGATGCACTGCGCATTCCCAGGGACGCGAAGGGCACGCTGCCCCGGGCCAGGCGCGAGCGGCTCGGCCTGGAGGCTGAGACCCTGGAGGACATCGGCGAGACCGGTCGCAATCGCTCGCACGCCGGGCGCTCGGCGAGTGCTCCAGCGGGCCGTGATCGCGGCCGCAGCCGCGACCGCGGCACCGGATCGGGTGGCCGGCAGCGCGGCAGCCGTTCCGAGGGCGATCGCACCGAGGCCGCCAGGCCCGGCGATGCCACCCAGCCCGGGCAGCGCGCCCGCCGCCGGACCAGGGCAGGCGCCCCGGTGCGGGCATCAGACGCGGGGAACGCTGGGAGTGCCGACACGCAGGCCTTGCGCGGCCAGCCGGCCAGCCGACGCCGCCGCCGGTCGCGGGCCAAGTCAGCCCATGACTCCGGCCAGGCGACTGGCACCACAGCGGAATCAGCGTAAAACTGGTAGCAACACCCTGAGCCCGTCTGGGTAGGCTGCCGCTCCGTGAGTACACCAAGGTCTCTGGACCTGCCTGACCTTGTCCGCTCTGTGATCTTGCAGACACCGCGCGGCGCTTTCGCGGCACTGTGGTCGCAGCCCGCTAGCGGCGTGGTCGAGCGCAAGCCGGCGATTCTCGTGCCTGGCTACACCGGCAGCAAGGAAGACTTTATCCCGGTGCTGCAGCCGCTAGCGTCGGCGGGCCGCTGCGTGGTCGCCTTCGACATGCGCGGTCAGTACCAGAGCGACGGCGCGGCGCACCGGGACGGCTACTCCCCCGACGAACTCGCCACCGACATCTCGGCAGTGGCCAATGCCATTGCACCCGATGAAGACGAGGTACACCTGCTCGGTCATTCCCTCGGCGGCCTGATCGCGCGGCATGCGGTGCTGGGCCGGGCCACCGGCGTGGCCTCGCTGACCCTGCTCGGGTCGGGGCCCGGGAGCATCACCGGCCGCAGGCATGAAGTGCTGCGGTCCATGCTCGGCCTGATCGGCGGCCCGGACCGGGCGGCTGACCCGGGCAGGCTGCGCAGCTGGGCCGAGCAATTGTGGGAGGAGCACCTGGAGCCGCAGGCCCGGGCCGAGGGCGTGGCCGAGCACATTATCGGGTTCCTGCGCGACCGGCACCTGGCCAACTGCCCGACCGCCCTGGTGGTCATGGGCAACTACCTGCTCAGCTGCCCCGATCGCACCGCCGAGCTCGCCCGGACCGGCGGCCCTCCCGTCCTGGTCATGTACGGCGAGAACGATGACGCGTGGCCGCCTGAGGTTCAGGACCGGATGGGCAGGCGGCTACGTGCGCGGCGGGTCTGCATTCCCGGCGCGGCCCATTCGCCCGCGATTGAAGCCCCGGAGACCACCGCGAGCACCCTCACCTCGTTCTGGAACACCGCCGAAGAGGCCTCCAGGCGCCGCCGCCGGCATGAAATGCACGGTGGCTCGGCAGCTAATCGGTGAAGTCCGGTGCCAGCGTGTCCTGGTCCGTCCCCCGGATGGCGAGGCTCGGCGCGGGTTCGGTGATATCGGCCAGGCCATCCCAGGGCCGCCGGGACGCGGTGGCCGCCAGGCCCTCCGGGCAGTGCGCGCGGTAGTCGCACCAGCCGCACCATTGACCTGACCGGGGCGGGAAGACCTCGTCACCGCGATCGGCGGCCGGTCCGCTCCGGTACCGCTCATCGGCCGCGGCGCACTCAGCCGCGATGTCCTCGGCCCGGCTCAGCTGCCGCCCCAGTGACTCGGCCGAATGATCCCAGGCCAGCACCTGGCCGGTCGGGAGATGATGAAGCTCCACCCGCGAGCACGGCCGCCGCATGACCCGCTGCGCGGCGAGCGCGTACAGCGCGAGCGCCAGCGAGGTCCGCGCGTCGTCGGTGGTCAGCAGGTGCCTGCCGGTCTTGTAATCCACCACGACCAGCTGGCCGCTGCCATCGGCCAGACGGCGGTCATCCAGCCGGTCGATCCGGCCGGACACCGCGATCAGCTCGGTACGGGTGGCCACCGTCCGTTCCACCCCGGCCGGCTCGCAGGCGGGATCAAGGCCGCTCACGTAACGCTCCACCATGGTCCTGGCCCGGCCGCGATAGCGCACGGACTGGGCCGCGTCCGCGAATCCCTCCTCGATCCAGCCGCGCTCCAGCAGGTCACCCGCGGCTGGCACGCTGCGCTCCCGCAGTGGCAGCCGCCACCAGCCGGCCAGCGCGTTATGCACGCTCGCGCCGACGCTGTTGTGCGCCCACGGCGGTCCCTTGGGGGGCGCCGGCCGGTCCAGATAAGTCATCCGGTACCTGCGCGGGCAATCGAGCCACGCGCCCAGCCTGGTCGGCGTGCACGCGTACAGCCGGCGTGGCATGCCCTCGAAACCGAGTTGCTCCACGACCCCATCCTGGCCCGCTGGTCTGACAGTCACCACAGCGGAAGGCCGGCCAGCTCGGTTACTGGTCGGTGGTGTCGGCGAGGAACCCGTCCGGGCCAGCCGAGACCCAGGAATCGAAGCGCTTCTCCGCCGCCCCGACGGTGAACTCGGCGCCATGCCCGGGGAGCACCCTGGTCTGGGCGGGCAGCGTCAGCACCGCCGCGCCGATGGAACTCAGCTGGCGGCTGAAATCAGGAAAGCCGTCCTCGTGGGCCACCGGGCCGCTGGCGCTGAGCACGTCACCGGTGAAGATCACGCCGAGGTCCTCGCAGTACAGGCAGACGGAGCCCGGACTGTGACCGGGAGCGTGCAGCACCTCCAGCGAGACGTCGGCCACCTCGAAGATGCCGCCGTCTTCCATCTCGATCTCGGGGTCCTCGGAATGGACCTCGCGCCAGGACACCCGGTCCGCCGGATGCAGCGCGACCGGCGCCTCGTCCTCGGCGGCTACCTCCAGCGCGGCCGCGGAGTGCGCGGCATGGCCGTGCGTGCAGATGACCGCGAGCACCGCCCGGTCGCCCACCTTGTCGCGTACCGCCTGCGCGTCGCCACCGGGATCCACCACGATGACCTCGTCGTCATCGCCGATGACCCAGGAGTTGACCGCCTCGGCCACCTGCTCTATCCGCGCTTCCATGCGGACCTGCCTTCCTTGCTAGCGCTGGTTCTCGCGCTGCGTTGCTGGCGCTGGTCTTGCCGGCGCCGGTCTTGCTGGCTGGTCTTGCTGGCTGGTCTTGCTGGCACTGGTCTTGCTGGCACTGGTCTTGCTGGCACTCGTCTTGCTGGCACTGGTCCTGCCCGCGGCCGGCTGGCGTGCGCCCGGCGATCCGGGTCAGCAGCTCGACCCTACTGTCGCGGAGCACCCGCTGAATGGCACCGGAAACCAAATCGACAGCCACAGCAATACCACTACCGCACCAATGGCTTCCGCGAACGCGGCAATATCCCCGTTACCGCATTCCAGCTACCGCATCCCGGCTACCGCATTCCCGCTACGCATTCCTGCTGCCGCTGGACGAACAGCATGGCGACCGCGATCGCCCGGCCGGGAGTTCATCCCCCGCCCGCCGGTGCGGCACCGGTGGCCTGCGCAATCAGCCGTTGGTAGCTTTCGGGCGAGATCGTATCGCAGCCGATCCGGTACCCGGTCAAAGCCCCGTGATCATCGCTTCCGCCGGACGCGACGAGTCCGAGGTCAGCGGCGAGCGCCCGGAGGTGCTCCCGTTGCGCCTGATCGTGGTCTGGATGATCGACTTCGATCCCGGTCAGGCCGGCCGCGGCGAGCCGCGCAATGGCCTGGTCGCTGATCACCCAGCCGCGTGACCCCGCCCGGGGATGCGCGAGCACCGTCACCCCGCCCGCCCCGCGGACCAGGCCGATCGCCCGGACCGGATCCAGTGCGTAGCGCGGCACGTGGGCGCGGCCGCCAGTGCCGATCCAGTCCGGGCTGAATGCGTCCGCCGGGCTGGCCACCACCCCGGAGTCGGCCAGCGCCCGGGCCACGTGCGGCCTGCCGACCACGCCGTCGCCAGCGATGGCGCTGACCTGCTCCCAGGTGACCGGGGCGCCCAGTTCCGTCAGCCTGCCCACCATCGCGCGGGCCCGGTCGATCCGGCTGCTGCGGATGGCCGCGCACTCGGCGGCCAGTTCCGGCTCGGCCGGGTCGAACAGGTAACCAAGCAGGTGCAGGCTGTGGCCGTCCAGGCGGCAGGAGAGCTCCATCCCGGGGACCAGGGTCAGGCCGGACGGCAGCGCGGCACGGGCTTCGGCGTGCCCGGCGACGGTGTCGTGGTCGGTCAGTGCGATCACGTCAAGGCCGGCCCCGCGGGCCCGGCGCATCACCTCGGCGGGCGGGCAGGTGCCGTCTGATGCAGTGCTGTGGCTATGCAGATCGGCGCGCACACCGGCTGACCTTAGTCGGGCAACAGCGGGGACCGCCCGCCATAGGGCAAGTTCAGGTCCTGGCCGCCCTCGCGCAGATCCCGGAGGGCCAGCGGCTCGGCGAGCAGCAGGCCGGCCGTGTCGGGCCACAGGACCAGCCAGAGCCAGTGGCCCATGACCTCGCCGGCGAAGGCGGCCCGGCGCGGCGCGTCCACATGCCAGAGCGGGAACTCATGCTTGCTGACCTCAGCGAACGCGTGCGGTGCGCTGGCGGCGAAACCGGCGCCTGGATCCGGTCCGGCCAGTCCGGCGAACTGGGCCCCCAGGCCCAGCCCGAGTTCCTCGGAGATGATCAGCATCTCGGCCGGGCCGCCGAACGGGTTCGGGCCGGACAGGGCTACCGCACTGCCGCACGTCCCGCCGCGGTCATCCCGGGCGCCCGCGAACCCAGTGACCAGCCAGCCAGCGGGCAGGGGCCAGGGTAGCCAGACCGGCACCGCCGCGCTGCGCAGCAGCTCCGGCAGGCCGCCTCCGGTGAACGACACCGTCATGACTACTGACCGTAACCAGTTGATCGCACCACGTCTGCTACTGTGCTCCGCTTTGGACGGACGTAAACGAGCCAGGTTGCGCAACCCGGACCGGAGTGGCCGCAAACCTGCCGAAATGACCGCTGCGGCGCGGCGGGATACTGATCTCGTGACCGGTCAGGTGATCCAGTGCGTGGGCGCGGTGATCAGGGACGCGGCCGGGCGGTTGCTGCTGATCAGGCGAGGCCACGAGCCAGGCGCCGGGCTGTGGTCGCTGCCGGGCGGCCGGATCGAGCCGGGCGAGTCCGACGAGCAGGCCGTGGTCAGGGAGATCGCGGAGGAAACCGGGCTGGCGGTCAGCTGCGGCAGCCTGCTCGGCACCGCCACGCTGCCGGGCACCGCCGGGGCGAGCATCGAAGTGCGGGACTACCGGGCGACCGTCACGGGCGGTGACCTCGAGGCCGGCGATGACGCGGCTGACGCCCGGTGGGTTGCGCCCGCCGATATGGCCAGCCTGCCGCTGACTCCGGGGCTCGCGGAGTTCCTGCGGGCCTGGGAGAGCCCGGCCGGATAGTTGCGTCAGCGGCTGGTTACTATTTGTGATTGAGGCTGCTGGCCGGTTGAGCCTCGCGTGGCTCGCCGGCCCTGGCTGTGCCAACGGGGGAATGTCACGATGTGCTGCTCGACCTGCCGCGGCGCCGGATGACCAGATCACGGGCCGGGCGCCGGCTGCTGCTCGCAGCCGTGGTGCTCATCGCGGTGGCGCTGGTGGCCGGGATCGATGGCTGGATAGTCCGGCACCTCGGTGCCCATTCCGCCACTGACCGGGGCGCCGACAGTTATCTGAGCGGGATCGCGTGTCCAACCGCCACCACCTGCTGGGCGGTCGGCCAGAGTGCTGTCGCGCGCGGCGGTAACACCTCGTCAGAGGCCCGGTCCCAGCTGATCGAGCGTGAAACTGGTGGTGCGTGGCACCGGGTGGCGGCGCCGGCGGCGCCGGGCCCTGATCTGGCCCTGACCGCTATCACCTGCCCGGCCAGCCGGGACTGCTGGGCAGTCGGCGGGAGCAGCCAGAGCGGGCCCGCCATCATCGAGCACTGGTCCGGCGGATCCTGGCACCTGACCCGCTCGCCCACGCTGCGGGGCGGTCAGCTGACGAGCGTCAGCTGCGCATCGGTGAGCCTGTGCTGGGCTTCGGGAGGAAAGCAGACCCACCGGGACGCGACGTCGGATGTCCTCGAGCAGTGGGACGGGACCGGCTGGCGGCTGATTTCCGGCCTCGACGGCGGCCTGCAGCCCACGCTGTTCACCTGCCCCGCGGCTGGCCACTGCCTGATCGCCGGCCTGCGCGGCGGCACCGCGACGGCGGTCAGCTACAACCTGGGTCAGTGGAGCCCGGTCACGTTGCCCGCACGCGCGCAGACCCGGCCGGGCTTGACGGGACCGCGGGGATCGGCGGCGGCGCGGCTTCCCGACTTCCTGGCCTGCGCTGACCCGACCAGCTGTCTGGCGGTGCTGCGGTCCGGGCGGGGCCTGGTCACCGAGCACTGGAACGGCAGCTCCTGGACGCCCGCCGCGGGCCGCCCGCCGCCCTACCTGGCCGAGCTGGCCTGCGCCGGCGGCCGCGGCTGCTGGCTGCTCGGCACCTCAGATGCGCTCACGCCGCTGGCGCTGCGCTGGACGAACGGCAGCTGGCTCCGGACGCCGGTCACCGGCGCCAGCCAGCGCGGCTACTTCGGCGACCTGGCCTGCGGGACCAGATGCTGGGCGATCGGCGGCCGGACGAGCACGCTGGGTGATGGGAGCGCCTATTCCCACCCGCTTACCGGGCCGGTGGCTGGAACCTGATCGTCCTGGTCAGGCCGGCGGCGCGGCCCCGGCTCGCGCAGCCGAGTGCCAGCTTGCGCGAGGCCTCGTCGATCATCTCGCCGTCCAGCATGGCCGCCCCGCGGCTCTCCACGGTCGTGTAGTAGTCGTAGGCCTCGAGAATGAGCTCAGCACGGTCGTAGTCGGCCTGGCCAGGGGCGAAGGCCTCGTTGACGACCTCGATCTGGCCCGGGTGCAGCACCCATTTCCCGTCGTAGCCGAGGGCCGCGGCACCGCCCGCCGCCTGGCGCAGGCCGTCGACATCGCCGATGGCCGCATACGGCCCGTCGATCGCCTGCAGCCCGTAACTGCGGGCTGCCACCAGCATGCGCATCTTCGGGTACCCGAAGGCGTCGCCTGGGTAGCCAGCGGGCGGCAGGCCGACTTGCAAGGACCGCATGCCGACGCTGGCCATGAAGTCAGCCGGGCCGAAGACCAGGGCCGCCAGCCGGTCCGAGGCGGCGGCGATGGCGTTCACCTCCGCCAGCCCGCGTGCGTCCTCGATCTGAGCCTCGATCCCGATCTGTCCCGGCGGCAGGCCGGTCTCCTGCTCGACCTGGCCGAGCAGCAGGTCAAGCCAGCTCACCTGGGCAGCGCTGGATACCTTCGGGAGCACGATGGCGTCGAGCTGCCGTCCGGCCTGCTCGACGACGTCGATCACGTCACGGTAGGCCCAGCGGGTGGTGGCGCCGTTGACCCGCACGGCCCGGATCTTGGCTCCCCAGTCACCGGAGACCAGCGCGGCGATGACGCTGCGGCGGGCCGCCGGCTTGGCATCAGGGGCGACCGCGTCTTCCAGGTCGAGGAAAATCTCGTCGGCGGGAAGGCCCTGAGCCTTCTCCAGGAATCTCGGGCTGCTGCCCGGCACGGCGAGAACTGAGCGCCTGGGCCGATGCTCACGGGTCACAGCTGCCGAGCATAGTCAGCCCACAATCCCCGCCGCGCGTTCGACGGGGGATCGCGGGCTTCGTAGCATGGGGCCATGACCTCCCCGTCCGCGCTGTCTGCGCCGCCGACCATCGATCAGGTGACCCACGCGCTGTCCGGCGTCAATGACCCGGAGATCAGGCGCCCCATCACCGAACTCGGGATGGTCAAGAACATCGAGGTGGCGGCCGACGGCGCGGTGCGCGTCGAGGTGTGGCTGACGGTCGCGGGCTGCCCGCTGCGCGACACCATCACCCGCGAGGTCACGGCGGCGGTGAGCGCGCTGGCCGGCGTGTCCAGGGTGGCTGTCGAGCTCGATGTGATGAGCGAGGAGCAGCGCCGCAACCTGCAAAGCAGCCTCCGCGGCGGCAAGCCGGAGCGCGAGATCCCGTTCGCCAACCCGGCCTCCCTCACCAAGGTGTACGCGGTAGCGAGCGGCAAGGGCGGCGTCGGCAAATCGTCGGTAACCGTCAACCTGGCCGCGGCGCTGGCGGCCGCCGGGCAGAAGGTCGGGCTACTGGACGCCGACATCTACGGGCACTCGATACCCCGGATGCTGGGCGTCACCGGGCGGCCGACCCAGGTCGAGCAAATGATCATGCCGCCGTCCGCGCACGGGGTGCGGGCGATCTCCAGCGGGATGCTCAAGAAGGGCAACGAGCCGCTGCCGCTGCGCGGCCCGATCCTGCACCGGCTGCTTCAGCAGTTCCTGGCCGATGTCTACTGGGGTGACCTGGACGTCCTGCTGCTTGACCTGCCCCCAGGCACCGGTGACGTGGCGATCTCAGCAGCCCATCTGGTGCCGGGCTCTGAGCTGATCGTGGTGACCACCCCGCAGCTGGCCTCGGCGGAGGTGGCCGAGCGGGCCGGATCGCTCGCGGCCCAGTTGCATCAGCGCATCGTCGGGGTGATCGAGAACATGGCCTACATGCCCTGCCCGCACTGCGGCGAGCGGATCGAGGTATTCGGCTCAGGGGGCGGCGCCGCGGTCGCGCAGACACTCTCCCGCGTGGTCGGCGCCCAGGTGCCTGTACTCGGCGAGATCCCGATCGACCTGCGGCTCCGCGAAGCCGGCGACGCTGGTATCCCGCTGGTGCTGTCTCACCCCGAGTCCCCCGCCGCGCAAGAACTCACCAAGATCGCCGGCATGCTGGCTAACCGGTCCCGAAGCCTGGCCGGCCGCCCGCTCGGCCTGACTCCAGCGTGACTGCGCTGGTGCCGCGGTCCTAAAGAGTCACTGTCCTAAGTGTCACCGTCCTAAGTGTCACTGGCCCAGTGTCACTGCCCTATGGGGCACTGTCCTAAGTGACACCGCCCCAGTGTCACTGCCCGGGTGTCACTGCCCCTGCCCCGGTCTGACCTGGCCGTTGCGCGCTGGTCAGGTGGCCTCGGAATCGTAGGGCGGCCTCTCACCGGGCGCCAGGGTTACGGCGGCGGCCGCGCTGCCGGGCACCCCGTTGGGCGCAGCCGGCCCGTCCAGGTCGTCGAAGAAGTGCTTCTGAACGAAGTTCCGCGGGTGCAGGTCGTTAAGGTCGAAGTCCCGGAACTCGGGGCCGAGGCCTTCTTGCAGGTCGGCTTTGGCGTTCTCGGCGATCTTGCGCAGGTCGCGCAACGCGCGCCCGGCCTGAGCGGCGAGCTTCGGCAACTGGTCCGGACCGAATATCAGCAGCGCGAGGACAGCAAGAACCAGGATCTTCGGGAGTGACAGATCGAGCACAACGCGCTCCAGCACTCGGTCGGGGATAACTTCGTCGGCCTGCTGCTTCCAATGTAGACCGTCCGGCCGACAGGCACGAATGCTCGCGGCGACTAAGACTCGGCAGACCCCAGCGTGAGGGTGACCGTGTGCGGGGTTCCGTTCCTGGTAAACCTGACCGTCACCCGCGCGCCCGGCTGCAGCGAGCGGATCGCGTCGAGCAGCGCCGTGGCGTTGCCGATGGGCTGGCCCCCGAACCCGATGATCACGTCGCCGGGCCGCAGCCCTGCCCTGGCCGCCGGTCCGCCCCGGCTGACCGACGCGGCACGGCGCGGGTTTTGCTCCATGATCTGCGCCCCGACCCCGCCGAAGCTGGAATTGATCAGCGCGCCGATGACGGCGTGCGCGGCCCGTCCGGTCCTGATCAGCTCGGTCGCGATCAGCCTGGCCTGGTTGATCGGGATGGCGAAGCCAAGACCGATGCTGCCGCCCTGGTCCCCCGTGATCGGGTTGCTGCCTAGCGTGTCGATGGCCGCGTTCACGCCGATGACCTGCGCCTGCCCATTCACCAAGGGACCGCCCGAGTTGCCGGGATTGATCGGCGCGTCGGTCTGGATCGCCTCGAAGAAGACCTGCGGGGCGTTGGTGACGCCTGCACTGCTGCTCGGCTGCACTGGCCGGCCCACCGCGCTGACAATACCGCTGGTGACAGTTCCGGCCAGGCCAAGCGGCGAGCCGAAGGCGATGACCGGGTCGCCGACCCGCACGCTGGCCGAGTTTCCGAGCGGCAGCGCGGGCAGATTGACGACCGTCTGCGGCCTGATGACCGCGATGTCCGAGTACGGATCCGTGCCGATGACCTTGCCCGCGACCGTTTTGCCGCCGTCGAGCACAATTTGCAGGGCGGCGTGGTGCACCTGGCCATCCAGGGTGATCACATGGTTGTCGGTGACGATGTAGCCGCCGCGGATGACGAATCCCGAGCCCGTACCCTGGCTGCCGTTCACCCTGATCATCACTACCCCAGGCAGGACCCGGGCCGCGATTCCGGCGACCGAGTCGGGGGGCCGATTGGTCACCAAAGGCGGCACCGCGCCCAGGTTGAAACCGGGGTCCGTTCCAGCTGACGAGGCCCGCGACTCGATATAGCCGCCCACCAGCCCGCCGGCCAGCGCCGCGGTGACGGCGGTAGCTACCACCAGGGCGACCAGCCGCCACCCGGCCACCTGCCGCTGGATCCCCCGGCTTGCGGGTGGCTTCTCATCGGCCGCTGGGCCAGCCCCGCCGGCCTGGTCGGCGGGATACGCCGGGTAGGCCGCGCCGGTCTGGCGGGCCGGGTCTGACCGGGCCGCCGAGCCGGCCTGATCAACCGGGCTCGCCGCGCCGACCTGGTCCGCGGGAACCGCAGCGCCGGCCTGATCCGCGGGAAGCGCAGTGCCGACCTGGTCAGCCGGGAACGCCGCGCCGGCCTGATCCGCGGGAACCGCAGCGCCGGCCTGATCCGCGGGAACCGTAGTGCCGGCCTGATCCGCCGGGAACGCCGCGCCGGCCTGATCGGCGGGAACCGCAGTGCCGGCCTGATCCGCCGGGAACGCCGGGGCGGCCTGCTCCCCTTGATGCAGCGAATAGATCCGGACATCCGGCTCGCCCGAATTTTCCGGATCCGGTGTTCCGTCCGGATGCGGACCGTCCGCGCTCGCTCGCGCGAACCTCTCGGACATCATGCCTCCCCGATGCGGCCGCACGCGGGGACCTGCACGTGGCCGCCTTCGTTGCATATCTCCCCGAGAAAGGGCGGGATAGGCCTAATCAGCGGAACGGGTTGGCCCACGAGACCAGACGGCGGAATCCGCGTCCCAGCCGCAGCCAGAACCCGGGCTCGTCGTCTTTTGGCAGGGCCGCCACCACGTCGGCGACGGTGGCCGGCGGCGCGTCGGCGATCACGGTGAACACGTAACCGCCGGCCGACCAGGCCAGGCTCCTGTCGCCCGGGTCGGTGGCATAGACCATGCGGCCGTTCAAGGGGACCTGCCGCCAGCCAGGCATCGCCTTCGGCAATGTGCCTCGCTGCACGAACAGCGACACAACCGACAGACCGTCGGAATACGACACGTCAACGATCTTGCCGGACTGGGCGGCGGTCTCATCCGAGGCGAACATCACCAGGTTGCCGGGCAGCCGCCCGGGCAGCGGCCAGCCGCTGGCGCGCAGCGCCGCCAGCGCTGACGGGCCAAGCGGCCGGCCCACGGACGCACGGTCGCGGCCGGCATGTCGGCCAGCCCCTGCTCCCCGACGGTCAGGTTGATGAAAGCGTCTTCGGTGATCACCCGGGCGTTCGTGTCGAAGGTTTCCCGCCGGAGTGGCAGCTTGGTGGCGGTGTCCAGCCAGAATCTGGCGGCGAGACCGCCGCCGGGACGGCGGACCTCGACAATCTGGGCCGGCCGGTTGTCGGCCGTTCCGTCGCCGGTGTAGACGACCTGGTAGTTGGCCTGCATCAGCACGAGCAGCGGCCCGGAGACGCCGAGGACCCCGTCCGGATCCTGCTGGCTGGGCAACCCGGCTTGCAGGGGGCTGAGCAGCCCGGAGTCGGTGTCGGCAGCCTGGGCCAGCGTGCCGTGGCCGGGCAGGTGCCAGACCTCGACAACGGAGGTACTCGCCCCGTCCTCGCCCCACGAGGCGACGATCTGCACGCCGCTGTAGGACACGTTCTGGCAGGCTGTGGCCGCCTCCTCGAGCAGCCGCAGGCCGGCGCGGGAGGCCGGGCCGGTGCTGGACGCCCGGTCGGCGGGATCGGCGGCGGGGGCGGCAGCGCGCCGTACTGCGCCCGCGCCCAGGCGCTCGCCGGCCGCCGGGACGGCGGGTGCCGGACCGGCCGGGCCGGTGCGCCGGCCAGCAACCGGCCGGGCCGGCGAATCGACCAGGGCCAGCGTGACGATGGCCGACCCCAGCAGGCCGAGTACGACGGCCAGGCTGGCGATCCGCCACGGGGAGATCAGGCTGGTCACGGCGCGTGCTGGAAGGCGTTCCGCTCAGCGCGCTGCGCGCGGTGAGGCTGCAGGACCGGGAGCATCCCCGAGGTGACGTCGTACTGCGCCATGAACACGTCAACTGGCGGCGTGACCCGCGGAGCGGGCTGAGCCGAGCCGCCTGCCATAAAAGCGGCGGTGCCGACGCTCGTGAGGAATACGGCAGTACAGCCCAGCGCCACGTACCAGGCCGGCCTCACCTCGCGGGCGGACCGCCCGGACAGCCGAGGTGCGATGGCCGAGTTGGCCGAAGGCCAGACTGAACCGGGCGCGAACGGGCTGCCCGGCTGCGCCAGGCCCATCAGCCGGCGGGTGAACGCCGAGTCGGCGGCCGCCTCGCCCAGCGCGCTCATCCGCCGCTTCAGTGTCCGCAGCGCGGCGGCCTCGCCCCGGCACGGCTCGCACCTGGCCAGATGGACGAGGACTCGATCGCGTTCCGCACCGTCAAGTTCGCCATCGATCCATGCCGAGAGGCGGCGCCCGAGATGGCTCACGGATGTCCTCCCTGTGCTAGGGGGGCATCGGTGCGCGGACGCGGCAGCGGCACGCTGGCCTGGGTGGCGTGCCGTGGCCGACGGTGCTCGAGGGCGGCGCGCAGCTGGGCCCGCCCGCGATGGATCCGGCTGCGCACGGTGCCGAGCTTGACCCCGAGCGTGTCCGCTATCTCCTCATAAGACAGGCCCTCGATGTCGCAGAGGATGACGGCCGCGCGGTATTCGGGCGCCAGCGCCTTGAGCGCCGCCTGGATGTCGTCGTCCAGGTGCCGGTCATCAAAGGCCTGGGCGGGCGTGGGACTTGCGCTGCTCAGCCGGGCGGTGGTCTCGTCGCCGAGCCCCTCGAACCTGATTCGCTGCCGGCGGCGCGCCATGTCCAGAAAGAGATTGGTGGTGATGCGGTGCAGCCACCCCTCGAAAGTGCCCGGGGTGTAGCTGGACAGCGACCTGAACACGCGGACGAAGACTTCCTGAGTGAGATCCTCGGCGTCATGCGTGTTACCGGTCAGCCGGTACGCCAGCCGGTAAACCCGGGCCGAGTGATCGCGGACCACCTCGTCCCAGCTCGGTGGTACCCACTCAGCAGCCGGCTGCAGCGGCGTTGCCTTCTCCACGCCTTCCCCCTTCCGCAGCTTCCGCAGCCTTTAACACCACCATTGTGCGCGTGCTTCCACGATCTTGCGTGATCCGGGTCATGCCCGCGACCTTGCGTAACTTCAACGGCCGACGCAGCCCGGCTGGTTCCCGTTTCGCGGTGCGGGCCGCTAGGCTGCCGCACAAAGAGCCACCAGGAGCCACCAGTGGAGCAGGAGGCAGCCATTACCAGCGCCGCGGCCACCTTGGCCTACGTCGACGGATTCCTTCCTGAGGACGAGCCGTTGCTCGCGGCCCGGAGCAATGCCGCCGAGGTCGGCGGCGCCACCCCGATCGGCCCGGTCACCGGAGCGGTGCTGCGCTTCCTGGCCTCGGCCATCAGCGCGCGGGCCGTGGTCGAGATCGGCACCGGGTGCGGGACATCGGGAATCTGGCTGCTCCGCGGCATGCGGGCCGGGTCGGTACTGACCAGCGTGGACGTCGAACCCGAGCATCAGCGGCTGGCCCGGGCAGCGTTCATGGCCGCCGGCTTCCCGGCCGGCCGTTACCGGCTCATCAGCGGCCGGGCCCTCGAGGTACTCCCGCGTCTCGCCGACGGAGCTTATGACCTCGTCTTCTGTGACGCTGACAAGCAGGAGTACCCCGAGTACCTGGCGGCCGCCCTGCGGCTGCTGCGGCCGGGCGGCATAGTGGCCTTCGACAACGCGCTGTGGGGCGACCGGATCGCCGACCCCGCTGCCACTGACCCGGACACCGCCGCCGTCAGGGAACTGTGCGACCAGGTCAAAGCCGACGAACAGCTGGTTCCGCTGTTGCTGCCAGTGGGAGACGGTCTGCTCACCGCGGTCAAGCGGTCCGAGTAACGAGAAGCGCGGCGCAGCCGCCCGGTTAGCTAGCACATACCCCTTTCGCGGGACCAAGTCCCGGTTCGGGAACGTCACCTGGACCAATGCCACGGGCAGCCAGCCGCCGACCGGTAGCGTCAGCCACCGATGGCCTTGAGCGCTTCGCCAAGCGCTGCGGCTTCATCCGGCGACAGCTCGACCACCAGCCGCCCACCGCCCTCAAGAGGAACGCGCATGACGATGCCGCGGCCCTCCTTGGTGACCTCGAGCGGACCGTCGCCTGTCCGCGGCTTCATCGCCGCCATCCTGCATCCCCTTCCTGCCTGAGGGCCGAACGTGACCTCGTTAAGGCCCACGGCACCGGGGCTCGGTGCCTGGCGGGACCAGCCAGCCACAACCATGTCGATCAGTACCTCTATTATCCAGAGTTCCGGCCCGAGGTGCTAACGATCAGCGGTGCTAACGATCAGCGTTCCCGCACGGCGATGCCGGCCGCCAGGCAAGACTGGAGAGGTGGATGCGAGATCAGCGCTCTTCGATCTTTACGGCGATCACCTTCGGTCCCGCGGGGCCAGGGCGCCGGTCGCAGCGCTGGTGCGGCTGCTGAGCCCGCTCGGTATCACGGCGCCCGCGGTACGGACCGCGGTCTCCCGGATGGCCAGGCAGGGCTGGCTCGAGGCGGTGCGGCTGCCCGAGGGAGCGGGTTATGCGCTGACCCCGCGGGCGGTGCGCAGGCTGGACCAGGCCGCGGACCGAATCTACCGGCACCCAGAGCCGGACTGGGACGGCCGCTGGCACCTGCTGGTGGCCGAGCGGATCCGGGAGCGGGCCCGCAGGGAACGGCTGCGGGCCGGCCTGGAATATCTGGGGTACGCGCCGATCGGCGATACCACCTGGGTCAGCGCGCGCCCGTCCGTCGAGCTGGAGGCCCTGCTCGAGACGGAGCGGGTACGTGCCGAGCGCTTCCTGGCCAGCTACGACGGCGACGCCCGCGGGATGGCGGCCCGGGCCTGGGACCTTGACGGCCTGGCCCGCGCCTATCAGCGCTGGCTGGACGTGGCGGCCGGGCTGGTCGAGCCGGTCAGCGCCGATACGCCGGACGAGACGGTCTTCGCCGTTCGCAGCGCCCTGGTGCACGAATGGCGAAAATTCCTGTTCCGGGATCCAGGGCTGCCCGCTGAACTGCTGCCCGCCAGCTGGCCAGGGCGCGCCGCCGCGAATCTGTTCGACACCGAATCGGCGCGGCTCTTGCCCGCCGCCGTCCGTTTCGTGGACTGTTGTCTGCAGGCGGGCGAACCCACTTCGCCCACCCCCACCAGTTAAGGAGATAGCCGTGGCCGACAGCGTGCTCTGCGATCTTGATGGCGCGGTAGCAACCATCACGCTGAACCGCCCGGCGGCCAGGAACGCCCTGACCGCCGACATGAAGTCTGACCTGCTGGCGGTCCTGCGGCGGTGCTCGGCTGACCCCGCGGTTCGCGCCGTGGTACTGACCGGGGCCGGGCAGGCCTTCTGTTCCGGGCAGGATCTGCGCGAGCACGCCGGGCTCCTGGAGTCAGGCGAGGCTCCGACCGATACTGTCCGCCTGCACTACAACCCGATCATCACGGCCATCACCACCATGCCCAAGCCAGTGATCGCGGCGATCCGCGGCGTGGCGGCCGGCGCGGGGGCGGCCCTGGCGTTCGCCTGCGACTTCCGCATCGCCACCCGCGATGCCAGCCTGCTGATGGCGTTCGCCCGGGTGGGCCTGGGCGCGGACTCCGGCGCGTCCTGGACGCTGCAGCGGCTGGCCGGCCTGGCGCGTGCCACCGAACTGCTGATGCTCGCCCAGCCAGTGACCGCGGATTACGCGCTGAGCATCGGCCTGCTCACGTCGGTGGTCGACGAGCCGGACCTGGCGACCGCGGCAGCGGAACTCGCGGCCGGGCTCGCCGCCGGACCCACGGCTGCCTACGCGGCCATCAAGGAGGGCCTGGCCTTCGCGGCCACCCACAGCCTGGCCGAGTCACTGGAGATGGAGGCGGAGCTGCAGGCCCGGCTGGCCCAGACCGACGACCACGCAGCCGCCACGCGCGCGTTCGTACACAAGCAGCCGCCGGTCTACCTGGGGAGGTGACGCACCTGGGCAGGTGACAGCGCCAGGCGTGGCTAGCCTCCGGCGGCCGCGGCGGCCGGGGCAAGCAGCTCTTCGTGCGCGCAGACCACTCGCTCGGCGACGTCGACGAGGTCAGACAGCGGAAAGCGGTCGTACCCGCCGTCCGGGCGGCGCCAGGATGCGGTCCCGGTATGACACCATACGGTGAGGTCACGGCTGACCGACAGCACTGACATGTTGACGGCGGGCTCATCAGCCCGGACCAGCCGGCCGCCGAGGCCACGTTCGGTGAGCATGGCCTCGAGCTCGCCCACTGCCTCCGCGGGGTCCGGAGTGGGACGGCGGACCCTGGCCAGGCTGCATCCGGGCGGTACCCGCACGGCGAACCAGACGGCCTTGCCCTGTACCTTCCAGGTGCCGAGCCTGCCCCGGCTCAGGTGGGCACCCCACTGGCCCGCCGACAGTCCCGCTACCACCTGCAGCCCGCGGCCGCTGACCGACTCAGCGGTCCGGGCGTTGATGTCGGGCAGGCTGCCCCGCTCCCAGCCCGGATCGGAATCGAAGACCTTGCAGATCAGCTCGCATCGGGCGCCTTGACCGCGCGCGTACAGCCAGAACTCGGGGCAGCCGCTGACCGGCCGCTGAGTGCCGCCCCGGAACTCAACGTTCCCGTCGGCGTGCAGCGTGTTGGCGGCCAGTTCGCTGGCCATCGTGATGCCATCGTGGACCAGGTCAGCCGACAGGTCCAGACCAGCCACCGCCTCGCGAAAGAAGCGCCGCGCCGCCGCCGAGCAGGTCGGGTCCAGCGGAAGGGGCCTGGCGAAGCAGCCCCCGGCCCGGATGCTCGCCTCGGCGAGCCGCGGCGGTGCAACGTCAATGGCCTCGGCAACCGGAGCACCGAGAAACCCGCCGTCGGCGGGCGGTCGACCAGGCGACCCAGTGTGCTCCGGCCCGCTCTCGGCCGGCGACGGTAGCATGCTCCTCCGCCTTCCCGAGTTAGGCATCCGTGAAACACAGATTATGAGTCGTTTGCCCCTCTTCGCAATGGCAACCCATGAAATGGTCCCCATAATGGGATCTGGCCGACCTGGGGCGGATCCGTCGGGGCCAGCGGCCACGGCCAGCAACTTGTCTACCCAATCCGACTCCTATCGATGTGTACAGTAACATCGCGGCGGGCGGCCGCGCGGCTACCCGGCGCGGCTTGAGACAGGTGGTGCGGCGGAGGAAACCGCCGGGGGACAGCCCGGCAGCCTCCTCCGCCGCACGCTAGCGCGGGCGCTAGCCTCGCGCTCCCGGCGACGCACGGTCCCGGCGACGCACGGCTCCGAAAGGCTCAGCCCGCCGGGAACACGACGTCGAGGTCGTAGCGGCCCGACTGCACGTCCGCCAGGAACGCGGCGAACGCAGGCCGCCCCACGACGTGCGCGCCACCCTCCGGGCGCTTGCTGTCGCGGATGGCGACTACATCTTCGAAATTGGCTGCGATTTCCACGCAGCCACCATTTGCGGCGTTACTGCGGCTGGCCTTGCGCCAGGCAGCTTGAGACAGGTCGGTCATTATCACTCCAGCCGTTCTGCGTATTGCTTGAGGTAGATCGTTGTATCAGCGGGCTCAAGCGCCGCGTCGACCGTTCTGTCGAAGGCTTCGACGTAGCTGTTCACCTCGTCGCTATCGCTCACCTCCTGGATCATGTAATCGGTCTCGGTGTAGACGAGGCTGGGCTCGCCGTCGGGGAAATCGAAGATGTTGACGGTGGAGAAGACCCCTTGCGGCGGCCCGTCGGCGAAACGCTGCAGGTAGAGCTGTACGCCAGGCCGGATGCTCAGGTCAGCGAGATGGGCCACCTGATCGCGCCGCTCGGCCCGGCTCCCCCACCGGTACATCAGGGACGCCTCGGTGATCACGGCCTTCAGCCTCGGTAGCCGCTCGTCCGTCCGGTTGAGGATTTCCTGCCGCCGCAGCCGCGTCTCGACCGCGCGGCGCCGCCAGGCCGGGGATCGCGCGCCGGTCCGGACGATTGCGTCAACGTAGTCCGGCGTCTGTAGCAGGCCGGGAATAACTAGGGGCATAAACACCCGAATGTGGACAGCGTCCGCCTCGAAGCCGGCGAATTCGTTGTCGAACACCTCCGGGTAGTCCCGCCACCAGGGCCGGTTCCTGGCCCGCATCGCCAGTTCTTCGAGTTCTTCCTGCTCCGCGCTGTCCACCTCGTAGATGCGCAGCAGGTCCCTGATGTCACTCATCTCGGGCCGCCGCCACTGGTTGGCCTCGAATCGGCCGACCTTGCCGCGCCCCCAGTTCAGCATGTCGCACACGTGGTTGGCGGTATAGCCGCGGGCGACCCGGAGTTCAGTCAGACGGCGGGACAGCCGACGCTTGGCTACGGTCGCACCGTAAGCGTCATCGCTCATCCGCGGTCTCCTCATGCACGAGATGTCACTTTTAGCATAGTCCTGACTAAGTTGTGATTCACAAACTTTGTTATTACAATCGCGTATACGCACAGGCCAGGGGATCGCTGCGGGCAGCACGCACCATTGTTAGCTCAGCGGATCCGGGACCTAACCAGCGGTGATGTCGAACTCGCCGTTCCTGGCACCATCCAGGAAGCACTCCCACTCGTGCCGGTCGAACACGAGCACCCGGCCAGCCGGGTCGGCGGTCACGCGCATCAGCACCCATTCGCCGCTGACCAGGGTGGGTTCGCGAACAAAGGCCACCTCAATGGCATCTTCGCCCGCGCCTGAGCGTGCCCAGGCCTGCGTGTCAGGATCGATGCCGAGCGCCGCCACGGTGGGTTTCGCCGTCATGCCTGGCCGCCCGCCCACCGGACTACCTGGCCGGCGGGCACTGCCTTCCCGAGGGGCACTGCCTTCCCGAGGGGCACCGCGGCCCAACTAGGGCGAGGAATCACGGCCGCCTGGCCACCGCGCAGTAGAGCCACCGCGATCCGTCACTGTCCGCCAAGTCGACGTCGACCGCGCCCCAGGTGCCGACGAAGGTGAGCTCAGGCTCAGCGCCCGCGTAGGGCGGCTCGATCTCCAAGCCGTCGAAGAACCTGGCGATGTCGGACTTCGAACGCAAAGCGACGTTCTCCGGCGTGCGCTCGTACAGCTCGCTCCCGCCCTCGACGGCCCGCCGCGGCTTGCTGTCCAGGGTGAGATGGGACAGTGCCAGGTAGCTACCCGGCGCGAGCGCGGCGACGTAGCGGCCCACGAGCGCCCATGGATCATCGGCCTCGGCGACGAAATGCATGACCGCGGTCATCAGCAGACCGACAGGCTCGGCGAAGTCAATGAGCTTGAGGAGGTCGGGGTTGCCCAAGACGGCGTCGGGATCACGCAGGTCGGCCTGGACGAAGGCGGTGCTCGCGCCGCCGGTGAGCAACGCGGCCGCATGCGCGAAGACCATCGGGTCCTTGTCCACGTACACGACCTTGGCCTCGGGGGCGTACTTGAGGACGACTTCATGGGTGTTGCCCTGAGTAGGAAGGCCGGCCCCGATGTCGAGGAACTGCCGTACGCCGCGCTCAGCCATCCACAGCGCGGCGCGCTGGTGAAAGCCTCGATTCGCCCACGCGCCTTCGGAGACTTCGGGCACGAACTCATACATACGCCGCGCCATCGCGCGGTCGGCCGCGAAATTGGCAGATCCGCCCAGGTAGTAGTCATACAGCCGGGCAGTGGTCGGCGTCGTCGGGTCGACGCCTGCGGGGGCCTCCTCGGCCTCGGACATCTATCCTCCAACACGTCGTTAGCCACATTCTGGCATGGCATGCACCCTTCACAAGGCGTCGCCGTCAGCCAGCTGGGTGGCTAGTTGTCCGAGGTTATCCGCCTTTGCCCAGCGATGTTTAGCGTAATGGCGATGATCGGTCGATACCGGACGACAGGTCTGCAGGTCACGTCGAGCATGCGCCGCGGCGGAAGCAGCCCGTCAGATGATCGTCCACCACACCGCAGGCCTGCATTGTCGCGTAAGCGGTCACGGGGCCGGTAAAGCTGAACCCGTGCCGCTTGAGCTCGGCGGCGAGGGCCTTCGATTCCGGCGTCCAGGACGGCACGTCGGCTAGCGTGTCCGGCGCCCTAGCCGGACGGTCCGCATGCCGCCAGACCAGCGAGGCCAGGCCGGCAGGCAGGTCGCGGGCGGCCCGTGCGTTGCGTATCACGGCCTCGATCTTGGCCCGGTTCCTGACGATGCCAGCATCGGCCAGCAGCCTGGTCACATCGCCGGGGCCGTAGTCGGCGACGGCGCTGATGTCGAACCCCTTGAATGCGGAACGGAAATTTTCCCGTTTACGCAAGATCGTGAGCCAGGACAGTCCGGACTGGAACGCCTCCAGGCTGAGCCTCTCGAACATGCCCGGGTCGTCGCGGACCGGACAGCCCCATTCCTGGTCGTGATAGGCGAGATACTCAGGGCTGCCTAGGGCCCACGGGCAGCGCAGTTGCCCGTCAGGTCCGGCCGCCGCCGGCGGGCCGGCCGTAGTCATTGGTCCTCACCTGCCTCGACGGGGCCGGGTGACCGTTCGGCGCCCGGCCCTGGGGCTGACCCGGTTTGGGGTGATCCAGGCGCGCCCGGCTGGCCCGAGGAACTCTGCTGGCCTGAGGAACTCTGCTGGCCCGTTGGCCTGGCCTGACCCGGCCGCTCCCAGGCCGACCAGGACTCTTGCTGCGCCTGGAGACCTGGCGGACCCATCATGCTGCTACGGAACGGACTCGGGCGCGGTCCGCTCGCCGCACGCGGGCCAGTCGCAGCACGCGGGCCGCTGCGCGGCCACTGACGGGGGCCAGGGTCGGCTGCAGAATCAGACTCACCAGCCGCAGCGGACCCACGTGTCCCGACAGGCCCAGCAGACCCGCCATACCCAGAAGACCCGCCAGGCCCAGCAGACCCGGCAGGCCCGCCAGACCCGGCGGCTGGACCATCAGCTGGGCGTCTCCTGTCCGGCGAGGCCGTCGGGCCGGTCAGCGAGCTCTCGTCAGCATCTCGGACCGGGCTCCTGGTGGGCGCCTCAGGCTCCTGGCGTTCGGTGCCCGGCCACGTCGCCCCGGGCGACAGGGATCTCGCTGGCCACAGCCCGCTGGCACGCGCTTCCGCAGCCGGGCGCAGCTCCCGTGCCCAGCCCGGCCCCGGTCCTCCCTCGCCCGTCGGCGGCTCCCCGCGCGTCGGCGGCTCCCCGCCCGTCGCTGGGTCCTTGCCTGTCACTGGGACCCCGCCCCTCGGCGCGACCCCGCCCGTCGCCGAGATCGCGCCGGCCGCTAGATCCCGGCCCGCGCCTAGATCCCGGCCCGCGGCCGGATCCCTGCTGGTCGCTGGCTCCCCACCGGTCGTCGGATACCATCCGGCGGCCGGAAGCGGGCTGGGCAGTGGAGGCCGGACCACCGGGGGAGGCTGGCCCACCGCGGGAGGCTGGCCCACCGCGGGAGGAGGCTGGCCCACCGCGGGAGGAGGCTGGCCCACCGCGGGAGGCTGGCCAACTGGCGGAGGCTGGCCCACCGGGGGAGGCTGGCCAACTGGCGGAGGCTGGCCAGCCACGCTCGGCAGGTCAGCACGGGCCGTCGGGCCAGCCGGGGGATGCGGGTCAGCACGGGGACGCGAATTATCCCAGGCCAGCGGGTCAGCGCGGGTCCGAGATTCATCCCAGGCCAGCGAGCCATCCCGGGGCAGCGAGCCGATCGCCGGCAACGGGCTCGTGTATGGCGTGTCGTCCGCTACCGGAGCCTGACCGGACCCGGGCCGCCTCAGCTCCGCCAACTGCCGCCTGAGGGCGGCTATTTCGACATCGCGCTCGGTCACGGCCTGAGCTATCCGGTTGAGCGCCTCGTCGGTCGCCTGCACGCTGTATCCCCACAGTGCGGAGGGCGGACGGAGCAGCGCAACGTCAGCTGCGGTGGCAATGTCAGGGTCGAAAGGCGGCCGGTCGGACGCAAATTCCGCCAGCTCGCCGCCACGGCCTAGCGCAGCGGCGACCACCCCGCCGAGGATCACGGCGGCAACGGCGAGCAGGACTATGGGCACAATATGAATCGTGCCATGCTCGGGCGCATGGTGATGAGTGCCGGAGCCACCCGGCTGCGGCCAGGTACCGCCCTGGTGGCGGTGGCGGGCAGCCTCCGGGAGGCGTCAGCCGCCGTCGCGGCCGGAGCTGACCTGATCGATCTCGGAGCTGCGACCGCAGAGATGATCAACAGGTTCCGGTCGCGCCACCCCGGAATTCCGGTCTGCGCTGCAGGCAGCCCAGCCGACCTCGTGCGTGATGCGAAGGCTGCCAGGCTGTCGGGAGCGCTGTTGCTCTGCGACGATGCGCATGCCGCCCTGGAGACCGGGATCCCGGCTGGTCAAGTCCTGGTCGACGTCCTGCCTGCGGAGGTGCCGGCTATCAGGCAGGCCGGCCTGGCCGCCCTGGTCGACGTGGATCGCGCCGCTGGACTGGCCGCACGGCACAGCGCGGCGGACCGGGATCAGGCCGACGGCGGCCACGCCGACCCCGAGCCGGCCGGTTTCGGGCTGACCGCGGTAGCCGGGATCGTGGCACTGGCGGCGCTCAGTTCCTGGCTGGGCGCGAGAGCGGTGCGCACCAGCTATCCGGCGGAAGTGCGGCAGGCCCTGGACATGACCGGGTCCGTGCGCGGCATCCGGCCGCCAGCCCGCACCGTCCGCGGCCTCGCCTAGGCCGCGGACGCGCCTCAATCGTGAGGCCTGACGCTTGGCGGGGCCATCGGCGCCGTTGACTAGCTGCTCACGGCCGTCGGCGGCGTGGCAGATCGGCACAGACCCAGCCCAGGTGCACAGCGCGGGCTCGCGATTGACCTGCGGTTGGCCGCCTGGCTACGCTCGCTCCTACTATGTGGGCCGCCCGACTGCGTTATTCCGGATTGGGGATCTTCCTGCTAGGCGTCGCGGCTGCCCTACTGATGGCCTGGCGGGCGAACCATGAGTTGTTTGGGATCGTCGCCGGTCTCGTTATCGTCCTTCTGCCGCTACTCCTGATCGCCCGGAACATTTGGCGTCAGACGAGTCCAGCAGGCTTGGCCGCACGCGGTATCACGCCGGACTCTGTCCGGCATCTCGACATGATGGATCCAGGCCTGCGCCGGGACATGGTGGGCCTACTTCCGGCCGCTGGCATCCGGCGGATGTCTAGTGCCCCCACCCGGCGCCCGGCAGCTCGTTCGGCCGCCACGACAAAGCCCGGCCGAAGCGGCCAGGTCCGCCGCCGGACCGAAACGCTCCAGCCGGATGCCACCATCACCCTCGCCGCTGAACGGCAGGCCGCAGGCATTGATGACCTGTTTGTCACGCTGGACGGCCAGCTGATCGGCCTCGTCCCGGTGAAGAAGAAGGTGCAGGAAATCGGCTCGCTGCTCCTGGTTGACCGGGCGCGGCAGCGGTTCGGCCTCTCCGCGTCCCCGCCGAACCTGCACATGTGCTTCACCGGGGCGCCGGGAACCGGGAAGACCACGGTTGCGCTGATGATGGCCGAACTGCTGCACCGGGTTGGCTACCTGGAGAAAGGTCATCTCGTCCATGCCATGCGCGATGACCTTGTGGGTGAGTACATCGGGCACACCGCGCCGAAGACCAAGCAGATTCTCGATCACGCGATGGGCGGCGTGCTGTTCATCGACGAGGCCTACACCCTGTACCGGGCCGAGGACTCGAAAGATTACGGCCAGGAGTGCATCGACATCCTCATGCAGGTGATGGAGAACCAGCGGGACAAGATCGTGGTGATTCTCGCTGGATACAAGGACCGCATGGATCGCTTCTTCGAGTCCAACCCTGGTATGAGCTCACGCATCGCGCATCACCTGGACTTCGCCGAGTACGAGGTCGACGAGCTTGTCGCGATCGGGCGGCTGATGCTGGACAGGTCGTCCTACTATTTGTCCGCCGAGGCGGAGACCGCATTTCGTGACTACCTGCGGCTGCGGATGACGCAGCCCCGGTTCGGCAACGCCCGCAGCGTCCGGAACCAGCTGGAAGGTGCCCGGCTCCGGCACGCGCATCGTCTCGCCGCCGATCCGGGGCGGCATTTGAGCAAAGACGACCTGATGCGCCTGGAGCCGTCGGACATCCTGCTCAGCCGCGACGGGCTAATCAGCGATCTGGGGTAACTGGCGCGCCGTGGGCCCTGCGGCCAGAGCAAGCCTGCGGCCAGCGCAAGCCTGCGGCCAGCGCGGGACGGAAGGCCGACGGGCTACCCGCCGTCCAGAACGCGGGAGTGGTGGTGCGCGGTCTTGATAATCTCAACAACCTCTGCGGGGTCGTCGGCGACTTTGAGCAACTCCATGTCGCCGAAGGCGATGTTGCCCTCGGGGATCATCGTGTTCTCGATCCAGGACAGCAGGCCTGACCAGTACTCGGCGCCGACCAGGACGATGGGGAACTTCGTGATCTTGCCGGTCTGGACCAGCGTGATCGCCTCGAACAGCTCGTCCAGGGTGCCGAACCCGCCGGGCAGTACTACGAAGGCCTGCGAGTACTTGACGAACATCATCTTGCGGACGAAGAAGTACCTGAACTCCAGGCCGATCTCAACGTAGTCGTTGAGGCCCTGCTCCAGCGGGAGCTCGATGCCCAGGCCTACCGATACTCCGTTGGCGCTCGTCGCGCCCTTGTTGGCCGCCTCCATGATTCCCGGGCCGCCCCCGGTGATCACCGAGTACCCGGCCCGCGCGAGCCCGGCGGCAATGCGCTCGGTGCGCTGGTACTCGGAGCTGCCTGGCCCCGTCCTGGCCGAGCCGAAAATGGACACCGCGGGACCGAGCTCAGCGAGCAGGCCGAAGCCCTCGACGAATTCGGCCTGGATCCGCAGCACCCGCCAGGGATCGGTGTGCACCCAGTCACTCGGGCCGCGCCGGTCGAGCAGTCGCTGGTCGGTGGTGGTCTGCGGGATGTGCTTGCCGCGCAGCGTGGCTGGGCCCTGACGGCGCAGCCGTCGGCGCGGTTCGGGTTGCGCGTTCACGGTCACCAAAGGTACGCGCTGGCCGGGCCGCGCACGTGGCGGGCCAGCCGGCGGGATCTGCCCCGAGGGCCGGCGACCGCCTGGTGGCCAGGCCTCGGGTCAGCCGGTGACCCCGTGGTCGCGGAGGATCTCGTTCAGGGCGGCCTTATCGTGCCCGCTGCCCGCGGGCAGCCGCTTGAGCACCAGCACGCACGGCATCCCGAACTCGCCGCCGGGGAACTTGCGCGGCCGGGTGCCGCCCACGCAGACCGACCAGGCGGGTACCTCGCCGCGGGGCAGCTCATCGCCGGTCTCCACGTCGATCACGTGCGTGGTCCTGGTCAGGATGGTGCCCGCGCCCAGCACGGCGCCCTGGCGGACCCGCGCGCCTTCGACAACCATGCTCCGGGAGCCGATGTGCGCGTCATCCTCGACGACCACCGGAATCGCGTTCGGCGGCTCGAGCACCCCGCCGATGCCGACCCCGCCGGACAGGTGCACGTTCTTGCCGATCTGGGCGCAGGAGCCGACCGTCGCCCAGGTGTCGACCATGGTCCCGGTGTCCACATAGGCACCGATGTTGACGAACGATGGCATCAGCACCGCGCCGGGCGCGACGTAGGCGCCCCACCGGACGATCGCGCCCGGCACCGCGCGCACGCCGTCGAGGTGCGCGGTGAGCGGGACCCGGTCGTGATAACGGAAGTCGCCAACCTGGGACCTGACCATCGGCAGCAGGCGGAAGGCCAGCAGGATGGCGCGCTTGGCCCGTTCGTCGACCACGATCTCGCCGGTGCCCTCATCCGGCCAGGCCACCCGGGCCTGTCCGGCGTCGATGGCGTCGACCGCGCCGACCACGATCGCCCGGGCCTGCTCGTCGTCCGGGGTCAGGCTGGCGCGCGCCTCCCACAGCTCGTCGATGCTGACGGGCAGCCCTGATACCGGCGGGCCGGCGCCGCGGGCGGGCGGGGAGGTCGGCCCGGGGGCGGGGGCCTGCTGAGACCGGTTCATGGCGAGCGAGCCTAGCGGCTCTGCGCACCAGGTAGCTTCTGGAGTCGTGAGGAGTTCGGGTGGTGTCGCGAGGAGCCCGCACCGGATCCGCCGCGGAGTCTCCGGAGTCACCATCCTGCTGCTCCTGGCCACCGGGGTGGGCTTGTATGTGGCGTTCAGGCATGTGCAGCCGCTGCTCGCTGGCAGCGGCTGCGACGCGCGCACCACCAGCCAGGGGATGATCGCGCTGGATACCGGCCAGGCTGGCATCGCGGCCACGATCGCGGGCGTGGCGCACCACAAGGCGCTGCCGACCCGCGCGGTCACCGTCGCCTACGCGACCGCCCTGCAGGAGTCCAAACTGACCAACCTCAGCTTCGGCGACCGGGACTCGGTGGGGGTGTTCCAGCAACGGCCGTCGGAAGGCTGGGGCCCGCGGCGGCTGCTCATCGATCCCGTCTACGCGACCACCAAATTCTTCGACGCGCTTACAAAGGTGCAGGGCTATCTCAAGCTGCCGGTGTACAAGGCCGCGCAGGCGGTGCAGCACAGCGCCGACGGTTATGCCTACGACCAGTACGCGCCAATGGCCGCCGGCATGGCGACCGCCTTTACCGGGCGCACGCCGCACTCGGTCTGGTGCTGGTACGGCCAGGCCATTGGCGCCAGGCCCCGGCAGCAGGCCATTGGCGCCGAGCTGATCCGGACGTTCGGCCCGCTGCCGGTGCGGACCACCCGCGATCCGCAGATGATCGTCGCGACGCCGAGCGTCCGATCTGGCTGGGCGGTGGCCGCCTGGCTGGTGTCGCACGCACCGCAATACGATGTTGATGTCGTGCGGTACGCGGGTTACCGGTGGACCGCGGCCAGCGGCTCAGCGGGCTGGACCCGCGACCGGTCCCCCGTCCCGGCCGGAGAGCTGGAGCTCGGCTGATAGCCTGCGATCCCGCGGTACCTGGGACGTCTAGCCGGCCGGTCGCGCGATACTGGGTTATGGCCCCGGCTTGGGGGGCCAGGGCCGGCGCGGGCCAGGTCCGCCGCAGGCCATCCCAGGCATGGACCGAAGAGGAGTGCCGACGTGACGTACATCATCGCCCAGCCCTGCGTCGATGTGCTTGACCGGGCATGTATCGAGGAATGCCCGGTCGACTGCATCTACGAGGGCGAGCGGATGCTCTATATCCACCCGGACGAGTGCGTGGACTGCGGCGCGTGCGAGCCGGTGTGCCCGGTCGAGGCGATCTTCTACGAAGACGACGTCCCCGACCAGTGGAAGGACTACTACAAGGCGAACGTCGAGTTCTTCGAGGACCTCGGCTCGCCCGGTGGCGCCTCCAAGACGGGCAAGATCAATAAGGACCACCCCATCGTGGCCGCGCTGCCGCCGCAAGCCGAAGAGCACTGACGCTGACCATCGAGCCAGGCGGAACAGGTCGGGCCGCTGCGCGGACGCGGGCACCCACGCTGGCCGCGCGGCTGCCGCAATTCCCCTGGGACCGGCTGACGCCCTACCGGGAGCTGGCCCTGGCCCATCCCGGCGGGATTGTCGACCTGTCCGTCGGCACTCCAGTCGACCCGGTCCCGGCCGTCGTCCGCCAGGCGCTGTCGGCCGCATCGGACTCCCCGGGTTACCCGGTCACCGCCGGTACCCCGGCGCTCCGCGCGGCTGCGGCCGGCTGGCTGGCACGGAGGCTGGGCGTGACGGTGCCGGAAACCGCGGTGCTGCCGGTGATCGGCACCAAGGAACTGATCGCGTGGCTGCCGTCGCTGCTCGGCTGCGGGCCCGGCGATCTGGTGGTCCACCCGGAACTCGCCTATCCGACCTACGACGCGGGCGCCCGGCTGGCCGGGGCCAGGCCGGTGGCGGCCGACGGGCTCGTCTCGCTCGGCCCCGAGCCGGTCCGGCTGGCCTGGCTGAACTCGCCGGCCAACCCGTCCGGCCGGGTGCTGCCGCCCGAGCACCTGCGCAAGGTGGTGGCCTGGGGCCGGGAGCGTGGCACCGTCATCGCGGCCGATGAGTGCTACATCGAGCTCGGCTGGGACGCCCGGCCGGTCTCGGTGCTGCATCCCGAGGTGTGCGAAGGATCGCATCAGGGGCTGCTCGCGGTGCACTCGCTGTCCAAGCGGTCCAACATGGCAGGCTACCGGGCCGGCTTCGTGACCGGCGATCCCGAGCTGATCGGCGAGTTGCTGGAGATCCGCAAGCACGCGGGGATGATGGTGCCCGGGCCGGTTCAGGCCGCGATGACAGCCGCCCTGCGGGACGACGCCCACGCGGCCGAGCAGCGCGCCAGGTACGCGGCCAGGCGCGGCGCGCTCCGCCCGGCGCTGGCGGCGGCCGGCTGGGCAGTCGACCACTCGGAGGCCGGGCTGTACCTGTGGGCGTCGCACCCGGACCACGACTGCTGGGGCTCGGTCCGGGTGCTGGCGCAGGCGGGCATCCTGGTGGCGCCTGGCGAGTTCTACGGGCCGGCCGGGGCCAGGCATATCCGGGTGGCGCTGACCGCCACCGACGAGCGGATCGACGCCGCGGCCAGCCGGCTGGCCGCGCTGGCCCCGTCGGCCCCGCTGGCCTGACCAGCTGCATCAGCAGGCGCCTCTCCTAGGCTGGGGGCATGTTGCGGCTCTACGACACGCGGACCAGGCAGCTCGAGGACATCAGGCCGGCCAGCCGCGGGCTGCTGCGGCTCTATGCCTGCGGGCCGACCGTCTACAGGTACGCCCACCTCGGCAACATGCGCACTTACCTGCTCGCTGACCTGATCCGGCGGGTGGCGCAGCGGCACGGAGTGACCGTGGTCAGCTGCCAGAACATCACCGACGTCGGCCACCTCGCTGACGACGGCCAGATCGATCCCGGTGGTGAGGACAAGATCCTCGCCCAGGCCCGGGCTGAGGGCCGGACCGCCCTGGAGATCGCACGTGGCTACGAGGACGCGTTCACCGCCGACTGCCTGGCCCTCAACATCCATCCGGCCGACTACCGGCCGCGCGCCTCGGAATGCATCGGGCTGATGATCGACATGATCGCGAAGCTGATCGAGACCGGGCACGCGTACGCCACCGACGGCGGCAACGTGTACTTTGACGCACGTTCCTTCCCCGGCTATGGCGAGCTGTCAGGTAACAGCCTGGACCAGTTGCGGCCCGGCCACCGGTCCGGCGGTGCGACCGACCCGCGGAAGCGGTTCCACGCGGACTGGGCGCTGTGGAAGGGCGCGCCGGAAGGCCGGGAGCTGACCTGGACCGCCCCGTGGGGTCACGGCTTTCCTGGCTGGCATACCGAATGCTCGGCCATGTCGCTGCACTTCCTCGGCGACGTGATCGACATCCACACCGGCGGGATCGACCTGCGCTTCCCGCATCATGAGGACGAGCGGGCCCAGTCCGACTCGGTGACCGGACACGAGGTCGTCCGGCACTGGGTGCACGGCGAGCACCTGCTCTTCGAGGGCCGCAAGATGGCCAAGTCAACCGGGAACGTGGTGCTGGTGGCCGATCTCGCCGCCAGCGGCCTCGACCCGCTCGCGGCGCGGCTGGCCTTCCTCGAGCACCATTACCGGCAGCAGCTGAACCTCACCTGGGAGACGCTGACCGCCGCCGACGCCACCCTGCGGCGGTGGCGCGAGCAGGTCGCGGGCTGGGCCGCATCGCCGAGCCGGCCGATGTGCGCGGAGGTCACCGGCCAGATCGCGGACGGCCTCGACGATGACCTGGACACCAGGGCGGCCGTCGGCGCGCTGCGGCGGCTGGAGAAGGACCCCGAGATACCGCCAGGATCAAAATTCGAAACGTTTGTCCACGCCGATCAGGTACTCGGCCTCGATCTGGCCGCCGACATCGGCAGCGCCGCCACGCCGCCCCCGCTGCCCGGCGGGGCGGCACAGAAGCTGGCCGAGCGCCGCGAAGCCCGGGCCGCCAGCGACTGGGCCACGGCCGACCGGCTCCGCGACGAGCTGGCCGCGATCGGGGTGATGGTCAGCGACACCCCGGACGGCCAGGCCTGGACGGCCGGATCGCGCAGCCGCGGCTGAGCCCCGCTGCCGAACTGCAACAATTCGCCTGCCAGATCGCCAATTGCGCAACAAATCGCTACTGACGTGCATGAGTAGCCTGCACAGTTAACGCCCGGCGGCTTCTACGCTTAATTGAGCGAGATCACCAACGAGGCGGGGTCAACCCCACGGACGGGAGCCATGGCGCAGCTGCACTCCACCGCGCGCCGTAACGCGGCGCGGCACGCCAGGACCTACCTGATGTGCCCGCCTGAACATTTTGCGGTGGATTACATGATCAACCCGTGGATGAACCCGGCCGTGCCCATTGACCCGGTCCGCGCCATGAGCCAGTGGCAGCAGCTGTACGCGCTTTATACCGGCCTCGGTCACACGGTGCACTTCATCGATCCCGAGCCCGGCCTGCCCGACATGGTCTTTGCGGCCAACGGCGGTACCGTGATCGGCGGAAAGGTACTCGGCGCACGGTTCAGGTACCCGCAGCGGGCCGCGGAGGGCCTGGCCTACCTCGACTGGTTCCGGCGCAGCGGCTTCCAGACCGTCCAGGAGCCGCGCACTGTCAATGAGGGCGAGGGAGACATCGTGTACGCCGACACCGCGATCATTGCGGGCCACGGGTTCCGCAGCGACCCCGCGGTGACGAGCGAGCTCGCGGAGCTTTTCGGCCTGCCGGTGATCAGCGTGCGCCTGGTTGACCCGCGCTTCTACCACCTCGACACCGCGCTGTGCGTGCTGGGCGGCGGCGTAGCCGCCTACTACCCGGCCGCTTTCGACGAGGCGGGCCAGGCGGCCCTGGCCGGCCACTTCACTGAGCTCATCGAGGCCAAGGACGAGGACGCCGAGGTACTCGGCCTGAACGCGGTCAGTGACGGCCGCCATGTGGTGCTGCCCGAGCAGGCGAGCGGGCTGGCCGCCCAGATAGAAGCCGCAGGATTCGAGCCGGTCCCGGTGGATCTTTCCGAGCTGCGCAAGGCCGGCGGCGGCCCGAAGTGCTGCACCCTCGAGCTAAGGCATTAAGGAGACCGCGATGTCAAAGACCAACGCAGGGCGCAGCGACACATCGGCAACAGCCCGGCTGCGCGCCCAGTCAGCCGCGCACAGCGCGCATAACTACCGTCCGCTGCCCGTCGTGATCGCCGAGGCCGAGGGCGCCTGGGTAACCGACGTCGAGGGGCGGCGCTACCTCGACATGCTCGCCGCCTACTCGGCGATCAATTTCGGGCACCGTCATCCGCGCCTGGTCGCGGCCGCGCAGCGGCAGCTTGACCGGGTCACCCTGGTCAGCCGGGCGTTCGACCACGACCAGTTCGGCCCGTTCTGCGCCGAGCTGGCTGCGCTGGCCGGCATGGAGATGGTACTGCCGATGGTCAGCGGCGCCGAGGCGGTGGAGACCGCGATCAAGACCGCCCGCAAGTGGGGCTATGAGGTCAAGGGCGTGCCCGCCAACGAGGCGGTGATCGTGGCCTTCGAGGGCAACTTCCACGGCCGCACCACCACCATCATCAGCTTCTCCACCGATGCCGACGCGCGAGCATCGTTCGGCCCGTACACGCCCGGCTTCCGCATCGTCCCCTACGGGGACGCCGAGGCGCTGGCCGCGGCCATGGACGAGCGGGTCGTGGCGGTGCTGGTGGAGCCGATCCAGGGCGAGGCCGGGGTGCACGTGCCGCCAGACGGGTTCCTGACCAGCGTGCGCGAGACCTGCACGCAGTGGGGCGCGCTGATGATCGCCGATGAGATCCAGAGCGGGCTCGGCCGCACCGGCACCACGTTCGCCTGCGAGCACGAGAACGTCGTGCCCGATGCCTACCTGCTGGGCAAGGCCCTCGGCGGCGGCATCGTGCCGATCTCGGCCATCGTGTCCTCCAGCGACATCCTCGGCGTGTTCAAGCCAGGCCAGCACGGTTCGACCTTCGGCGGCAATCCGCTCGCCTGCGCGATCGCGCGGGAGGTCATCGCGATGCTGTCCACCGGCGAGTTCCAGGAGCGCTCGGCCAAGCTCGGCACGCACATGCACGACCGGCTCCAGGCCATGCCCGAGTCGGCCATCCGTCAGGTCCGCGGCCGCGGCCTGTGGGCGGGCGTCGAGTTCGTCTCGCTGAACGGCCGGCAGGCGTGCGAACTGCTCGCCGCGCGCGGCGTGCTCGCCAAGGACACCCACGGCAGCTGCGTCCGGCTGGCCCCGCCGCTGGTGATCAGCGAGGCCGACCTGGACTGGGGGCTCGACCAGCTCGAGGAGGTCATCCGCTGAGCTGACCGATGCGGGACCGGTCATACCGTCCCGCCGGCCAGCTGGCCGGCCAGCCGATATCTGGTCATGGCCAGGACGGCCACGACGGCGCGCTGGTCAGCCGAACGTGACCGTCATGCGGGTGATGCTGCCGTTGGCCAGAGCCAGCCGCATTGTTCCCCGGCTGCCGTCACGCCGCCAGGCGAATGGGATCACCACGGCTCCGTCGTCCTCTCGGGGCGGTCCCGCGATGTCGATCTGGTCGTCGGGCGGCATCCGCGCGTACGCCTCCGCATAGGCGGGCCAGGCCGGCGAACTCCAGCACGCCGGCGGACGGCACATTTTCGAAACGGATAACCGCGGCGTCATCAAAGCGGTCAAGGAAATCGCCGAAGTCGCCCGACGCCACCGCGTCGTTGAAGGCCGCGACATGACGGTCGGCACAATCGCTGGCCGCGCTCATGACCGCCAGGCTAGCGACTCGCGGGGATAAATGGTTCGCAAGAATCTTACTACCCGCGGTAGCATGATCAGGTGAGCCAGACCGGACGCGGGGCCGCCGAACCGGAGGGCTGGCGGCCAGCCGCGGACGACAGCACCGCACCCGACAGCACCGCACCCGACAGCACCGCACCCGACAGCACCGCACCCGACAGCACCGCGGAGTCCCGCGGCAAGCTGAGCGCGCTCGAGGAAGCCCTCCGGCTCGCCCTGGCCACCGCGCCGCGCGAAGCAGTCATCAAGTCCATCGCCGCGACCCTGCCCGTCGAGGTCGACGTGGCTCAGAGCGCGCGACTGCACGGAGGGAAGGTGCGAAAGGTGAGCGTCTCGATGCCCGAGGAGCTGGCCGAGGCGGTGCGCACGCGGACCGGCGCGGGCGGATTCAGCCGGTATGTCACCGACGCGGTACAGGAGAAGGTCCGGCTGGGTCTCCTCGATGACCTGGCAGCTGAACTTGAAGCCGAGTACGGGCCGGTAGACGAGGATCAAGTCGAGCAGGCGATGAGCGAATGGCCAGACTACGAGAAGGAGTAGGGGGCGCGCTGGTCCTGGACGCGGAAGGCCTCGTCAAGCTCGCTAGCGGCGATCCCCGGGTCCGGCATCGCTTCGAGGCGGCCCGTCGACGACGAGGCCGGGTTGTCACGGCAGCATCGACCCTTCCTGAGGTTCTGCGCGGCGGGCCGAGAGACGCATCTCTGCATCGCGTCCTTGGCCGAATCACTGTGGTCGGCATTGAGAAAGAAACGGGCCGGGCGGCCGGCGAGCTGCTGGGCCGGTCCGGGATGTCCGGTCACCGGTGTGCCCTTGATGCGCTGGTCGCCGTGGTAGCGCTGGCCCAGCCGCGGCCGGTGGTCCTGCTCACCAGCGACGTCGATGACCTGGCGCGCCTCACCGATGAGCCTGGCCCTCCCCGGGCGGAACGGATCAAGGTCGCCCGCATCTGAGCATCCCGATCCCGCGGGCGGCACCCGCGCTTCCCCGGCCACCGCATTCCCCCGGCCACCGCATTCCCCCGGGCGGCCGCATTCGCCCGGCCACCGCACTTCCCCGGCTGCCGCACTTTCCCCGGCCACCGCATTCCCCCGGGCGGCCGCCCAGCACTCCCCGGGCGGCCGCCCGGCACTCCATTTCCACCACACCTGGTCGCAGCAGGCACCGGGCGAATATCGTTCGGCATGTGAACGTCCTCACTAGCGGTCTCGACACCAGCGGCGCGGAATACGCGTCCAGGCGTGCCGCGATGCTGGCCCGTGTCGCTGAGCTTGACGCCGAGCACGCTAAGGCGGTGGCGGGCGGCGGCCCGAAGTACGCCGAGCGGCACCGTAACCGCGGCAAGCTGAGCGCGCGGGAGCGGATCGAGCTGCTCATCGATCCGGATTCGCCGTTCCTCGAGCTGTCTCCGCTGGCCGCCTGGGGCACCGAATTCAATGTCGGCGGCAGCGTGGTGACCGGCATCGGCATTGTCGAGGGCACCGAGTGCGTGCTGTCAGCGAGCGACCCGACGGTCCGCGGCGGGTCGTCCAACCCCTGGACGCTGCGCAAGTCGCTGCGGGCCGGCGAGATCGCGCTGCGCAACCGGCTGCCGCTGATCAACCTGGTCGAGTCGGGCGGTGCCGACCTGCCCACCCAGAAAGAGATCTTCATCCCGGGCGGGCAGATCTTCCGCGACCTGACCCGGCTGTCGGCGGCCGGAATCCCGACCATCGCGCTCGTCTTCGGCAACTCCACGGCAGGCGGTGCCTACGTGCCGGGGATGAGCGATTACGTGGTGATGGTCGAGGGCCGGGCCAAGGTGTTCCTCGGCGGCCCGCCGCTGGTCAAGATGGCCACCGGTGAGGAGTCCGATGACGAATCGCTCGGCGGCGGCCGGATGCACGCGCGCACCTCCGGCCTGGCCGACTACCTGGCCGCCGACGAGCAAGACGCGCTCCGGATCGGGCGGTCGATCGTCGCCCGGCTGAACTGGCGCAAGCTCGGCCAGCCGCCCGCCCGCACGCCGGCCCCGCCGGCCTGCAGCGAGGACGAGCTGCTCGGGATCGTGCCCGAGGATCTGAAGGCCGCGTTCGATCCGCGGGAGGTGATCGCGCGGATCACCGACGGATCGGAGTTCGACGAGTTCAAGCCGCTCTACGGGACCAGCCTGGTGACCGGCTGGGCCGCGCTGCACGGCTACCCGATCGGGATCCTCGCCAACGCCCGCGGCGTGCTGTTCAGCGCGGAATCGCAGAAGGCAGCGCAATTCATCCAGCTGGCCAACCAGACCGGAACGCCGCTGCTGTTCCTGCAGAACACCACCGGCTACATGGTCGGCGCCAGCTACGAGCAGGCCGGGATCATCAAGCACGGTGCCCTGATGATCAATGCCGTCTCCAACAGCCGGGTGCCGCACCTGACGGTCGTCCTCGGCGCCTCCTACGGGGCGGGCAATTACGGCATGTGCGGACGTGCCTACGACCCGCGGTTCCTGTTCAGCTGGCCGAGCGCTAAGTCGGCGGTGATGGGGCCCGCGCAGCTGGCCGGCGTGCTGTCGATCGTGGGCCGGCAGGCCGCGGTGGCGCGCGGCGAGCCTTACGACGAGACGGCCGACGCGGCGATGCGTGCAGCCGTGACGGAACAGATCGAGGCCGAGTCGCAGGCCTTCTTCCTGTCCGGCCGGATTTACGATGACGGCGTGCTCGACCCGCGGGACACCCGGACGGTCCTTGGCATCTGCCTGTCCGCCATCCAGAACGCGCCGCCGGGCTGGGCGGAGCCGAGCTGGGCGGTTCCGGCCGGCACCGCGACGGCGCCGGCGGCTACGGCGTGTTCCGGCTGTGACGGGCACGCGGTTGATCACCAGGCTGCTCGTGGCCAACCGGGGGGAGATCGCCCGCCGGATCTTCCGCAGCTGCCGGGCGGAAGGCATCGGCTGCGTGGCGGTGTTCTCCGATCCCGATGCGGCGGCGCCGCATGCCGTCGAGGCCGACGCCGCGGTCCGGCTGCCCGGGGCCAGCCCGGCGGAGACCTACCTGAACGGGCCGGCGATCGTCGCTGCCGCCCTGGCCGCGGATGCAGACGCCATCCACCCCGGGTACGGCTTCCTGGCCGAGGACGCCGGATTCGCGCGGGCCGTCGGGGCCGCGGGCCTGACCTGGGTCGGGCCGCCCGCCGAGGCGATCGAGGCGATGGGATCAAAGATCATTTCGAAGCGGCTTGCGGCGGGCACCGGCGTCCCGGTGCTGCCGATGCTCGATCCGGAGTCGGTCACTTCCTTTCCGGTGCTGGTCAAGGCGTCCGGCGGCGGTGGCGGCCGCGGTATGCGGGTGGTCAGCAGCGCCGAGGAGCTGCCCGCCGCGCTGGAGGCGGCGCGCCGGGAGGCGCAGTCCGCCTTCGGCGACCCGACGGTCTTCTGCGAGCCGCTGCTGCCCGGCGCCCGCCACGTCGAGGTGCAGGTGCTGGTCGATACCCGTGGCTCGGTGTGGGCGCTGACCGAGCGGGACTGCTCCGTCCAGCGCAGATACCAGAAGGTGATCGAGGAGACGCCGTCCCCCGCCGTAAGCCCGCGGCTGCGCGATGAGCTGCTCGCGGCGGCGGCCGCCGTGACCAGGACCGTCGGATACACCGGCGCCGGTACTGCCGAGTTCCTGCTCACCCCGGCCGGAAAGTTCTACTTCCTGGAGTTCAACACCAGGCTGCAGGTCGAGCATCCGGTCACCGAGTGCGTGCACGGCATCGACCTGGTGGCGCTCCAGCTCAACATCGCCCAGGGCATGGCCCTGCCGCCGGGCCAGCCGGCCGCGGCTGGGCACGCGATTGAGGCCAGGCTCTATGCCGAGGACCCGGCCGCAGGTTACCTTCCGGCCGTCGGGACCATGCATACGCTGCGCTTCCCTGACGTTGACGCACGGTTCACGGTGCCGGCCAGCCAGGCCGGCCTGCGGCTGGACTCCGGCGTCGAGTCCGGCAGCGAGATCAGCCCGCATTACGATCCGATGCTCGCCAAGCTAATCGCCTGGGCGCCCACCAGGCAGGCCGCCGCCCGCAGGCTGGCCAGCGCGCTGGACCGGGCGCTGATCCACGGCCCGGCCACCAACCGCGCCCTGCTCGCCAGCGTGCTGCGCCATCCGGTGTTCCTGGCCGGCCAGGCCGACACGTCGCTACTGGCCGGCTACGACCTGGCCGGGCTGGCCCCCGGCGATGCGGCGGTCCGGCTGTCGGCGGTGGCCGCCGCGCTCGCCGACGCGGTGGCGGCCCGGGCGGCCGCGCCGATGGGCGGCAGCCTCCCTGGCGGCTGGCGGAATGTGGTCTCCCAGCCGCAACGCAGGTCCTATGACGGCCCGGCGGGCCGGATCGAGCTGGCCTACCGGTGGGGCCGGGACGGGTTCGAGATCGTAACGACGGCCCGCCACGACGGGGCCCGTGATGCGGGCCAGGGCGGGGCAGGCCAGGGCGAGGCCGGCCAGGGCGGGGCGGGCCACGCGGGCCCGGACGGTACCGGCGTGATCGGCGCGGCGCCAGATCACGTCCTGCTCGAGGTGGCCGGGGTGCGGCACAGGTTCGACGTGGCCCGGGCCGGGGGCGTCGTGTGGGTGGATTCCGGCTTCGGCGCGATCGCCCTCACCCCGGCCGAGCGGCTGCCTGCTCCGGCCGCCGCCGGGGAGCCTGGATCGCTGCTCGCGCCGATGCCGGGCACCCTGGTCCGGGCCGAGGTTTCCAGCGGCGAGCAGGTCCGGGCCGGGCAGCCGGTGCTCGTGCTGGAGGCGATGAAGATGGAGCACCTGATCCTGGCGCCCGCGGACGGGATCCTGACGGAACTGCGGGTCAAGCCCGGCACCCAGGTGGACGCCGGGGCCGTGCTGGCCATCGTGACCGGGGAGGATGCGTGACCAGCCTGGTCCGCTACGAGGCGGCCGGCCAGGCAGCCACCATCACCCTGGATTCGCCCGCCAACCGGAACGCGCTGTCGGCCGCCCTGCTCACCCAGCTGCACGAGGCACTGGCCGGGGCGATGAGCGATCCGGGCATCCGGGTCATCGTGCTGACCGGGTCCGGCCCGGTGTTCTGCGCCGGCGCCGACCTGAAGGAGAGCAGGCAGCGGCCGGCCGCCGCGGCCGCCTTGTTCCCGCAGATCCTGCGGCTCATCTGGGACAGCGACAAGCCGGTCATCTGCCGGGCCAACGGGACCGCCCGGGCCGGCGGCATCGGCCTGATCGCGGCGTGCGACATCGCGATCGCGCCGGAGTCAGCCACGTTCGCGTTCACCGAGGTCAGGATCGGGGTGGCGGCCGCGATCATCGCGGTGACCTGCCTGCGCCGGATGGAGCCGCGGGCCGGGTATGAGTACTTCCTGACCGGCGAGACGTTCGACGCCGCCCGGGCCGCCGAGATCGGCCTGCTCACCCGCGCCGTACCGGACACCGACCTGGACGCGGAGACCGCCAGGTACGTGGGCCTGCTGCTGCGCGGCGCGCCAGGCGCGCTAGCCGCGACCAAGGCCATCCTGCGGGAGGTACCCGGGCTGCCGGTGGCTGACGGGCTGGCCCGGATGGCCGAGTTGTCGGCCAGCAGGTTCGCGTCGCAGGAGGCCCAGGAGGGGATGGCCGCGTTCGCGGACAAACGCCAGCCCAGCTGGATCGTCCAGTCGTGAGGACACGATGAGCGCCTCGGCCAGCACCCCGTCAGCAGGCGGCCCGGTGCTGCGGATCGCCAACTGCAGCGGTTTCTATGGCGACCGGCTGTCGGCGGCGCGCGAGATGGTCGATGGCGGCCCCATCGACGTCCTGACCGGCGACTGGCTCGCCGAGCTGACCATGCTGCTGCTGGCCAAGAGCAGGGACCGGGGCGGGCCAGGCTACGCCCGGACCTTCCTGACCCAGCTGGAGCAGGTGCTGGGCACCTGCCTGGAGCGCGGCATCAAGATCGTGTCGAACGCGGGCGGGCTGGACCCGGCCGGCTGCGCTGAGGCGGTCCGCGAGCTGGCGCGGCGGGCCGGGCTCGCCCCCGTCGTCGCCCATGTCGAAGGGGATGACCTGCTGGGACGCCTCGGCGAGCTGATGGCCGCCGGCCACGATCTGGCCCACGCCGACAGCGGCCAGCGGCTGGCCGACGCCGGGGTCACCCCGCTGACCGCCAACGCCTACCTGGGCGGCCTGCCGATCGCCGAGGCACTCAGGCAGGGCGCGGATGTGGTGGTGACCGGCCGGGTCACCGACGCCGCGCTCGCCGTGGGGCCGGGTATGTGGCGGTTCGGCTGGTCCGGTGCTGACCTGGACGCGCTGGCCGGGGCGGTGACCGCCGGCCACATCATCGAGTGCGGCTGCCAGGCGACCGGCGGCAACTACGCGTTCTTCGGTGCGGTGCCCGATCTCGCCCGGGCCGGCTTCCCGCTGGCCGAGCTGGCGCCGGACGGGTCGGTGGTGATCACCAAGCATCCGGGCACCGGCGGGCTGGTCAGCGTCGGCACCGTGACCGCTCAGCTGCTGTATGAGATAGGCGGCCCGCGCTACGCCAATCCGGACGTGATCACCAGGTTCGACACGATCCGGCTAGCCCAGGACGGGCCGGACCGGGTGCGGGTGAGCGGCTGCCGGGGCGAGCCGCCGCCAGCGGACCTGAAGGTCGCGCTCAACTACGCCGGCGGGTACCGCAACACCATGATCTTGGTCATCGAGGGACTGGACGTGGCGGCCAAGGCGGAGGTGGCCCTGGAAACGATCTGGGCCAGGGTGCCCGGCGGGCGGCAGGGTTTCGGTGAGGTCTCCGTCGACCTGGTGGGCTCGGACCCCGCGCTGCTGCGCATCACCGTGCTGGACGCCGACCGCGCCCGGGTCGGCCGCAGATTCTCGGCCGCGGTCATCGAGACCGCGCTGGCCAGCTATCCGGGCCTGTTCGCGCTGACCCCGCCCGGCGACGGGTCGTCGTACGGGGTGTACTGGCCCGCCATGGTGCCCGCGTCCGCGGTGACCGCGCGCGTGATCATCAACGGCGAGCAGGTCTGGGCCGGACCCGCCCAGGCCCAGCCGCCGGCCGGGGCCGCGGCGGACGGACGGCGTTCCGAAGGTCCCGGCCCCGGAAGCACCGCACCCGAGACCACCGCACCCGAGACCACCGCACCCGAAACCACCGTGCCCGAAAGCACCGTGCCCGAAAGCACCGTGCCCGAAAGCACCGTGCCCGAAAGCACCGCACCCGAAAGCACCGTGCCCAAGGGCGCCGCCGCGCAGCAGCCTGCTCCGGGCCCGGTATCAGGAACCGTTCGGGTGCCGCTGGGCACGATCGCCGGCGCGCGCTCCGGCGACAAGGGCGGCAACGCCAACGTCGGGGTCTGGGTGCGCACGCCGGAGGCGTTCACCTGGCTGGACGGTTACCTGACCGCGGAGCGGCTGGCCGAGCTGGTGCCGTCGACGGCCGGGCTGGTCATCGAGCGGTACCGGCTGCCTAACCTGCTCGCGCTCAACTTCGTCGTGGTCGGCCTGCTCGGCCGTGGCGTCGCGGCCAGCACCCGCCTGGACGCCCAGGCCAAGGCGCTGGGCGAGGAACTGCGGGCGGCGGCGGCAGACGTCCCCGAGGCCCTGATCCGGGGCCGCTGAGCAGCCGCCGGCGGCATCCGCTGACCGGCGCGGACCCCCCAGCAAGGCATCCGCTGACCGGCGCGGACCCCCCAGCGAGGCATCCGCTGACCGGCGCGGACCCCCGGCGAGGCGGCCGCGGCAGCCAGCCGAGCCCCGCCGCCCTGATGGCCTTGATATCCTGAAGCCCCGGCCGAGAGGCGCTGCAACGGGCTCAGGCCCGCCACGCTCGGCCCGCACCGGCAACAAGGGCGCCTCCCTAGCGGGAGGTGGCCAGGTGGATCCAGTCGCGGCAGACCGTCGGACTCAGGCCCTGCGAGAGCTTCTGGACCAGCGGGTCGCGGTGCTCGACGGAGCCTGGGGCACGATGCTGCAGAGCGCCGGGCTGGCCGCGGCCGACTACCGCGGCGAGCGGCTGCGTGATCATCCGCACGACGTGACCGGTGACCCGGACCTGCTGAACCTGACCCGCCCGGACGTCATCCTCGACGTGCACCGCCAGTACCTGGCGGCGGGGGCGGACATCACCACGACCAACACGTTCACCGCGACCAGCATCGGCCAGTCCGACTACCGTCTGCAGCCGCTGGTCCGCGAGATGAACCTGACCGGGGCTCAGCTGGCCCGGCAGGCCGCCGACGAGGCAGGCGGGCGTTTCGTGGCCGGCTCGGTCGGACCGCTGAACGTCACGCTGTCGCTGTCCCCGCGGGTGGAGGACCCGGCGTACCGCGCGGTCACGTTCGACCAGGTCTACGCCGCCTACGCCGAGCAGATCCAGGCGCTGGCCGACGGCGGGGTGGACCTGCTGCTGATCGAGACGATCTTCGACACCCTCAACGCGAAGGCCGCGATCGCCGCCGCCCGCGAAGTCGCTCCGCAGCTGCCGCTGTGGATCTCGGTGACCATCGTCGACCTGAGCGGCCGCACGCTGTCCGGCCAGACCGTCGACGCGTTCTGGACCTCCATCGCGCACGCCGATCCGCTGGTGGCGGGGGTGAACTGTTCGCTGGGCGCCGCGGAGATACGCCCGCATCTGGTCGAGCTGTCCCGGCTCGCCAGCACCTATACCGCCTGCCATCCCAATGCCGGCCTGCCGAACGCGTTCGGCGGCTACGACCAGACACCGGATGAGACCGCGCGGCTGCTCAGCGAGTTCGCCACCGCCGGGCTGGTCAACATCGTCGGCGGGTGCTGCGGCACGACGCCGGAGCACACCAGGCAGATCGCGGCCAGCGTGGCCGGGCTGCCGCCGCGCCAGGTTCCGGCCTCGCAGGCCCGGACCAGGTTCAGCGGCCTGGAGCGCTTCGAGATCGGCCCGGACACCGGGTTCATCATGATCGGGGAGCGCACCAACGTGACCGGCTCGGCGCGGTTCCGGCGCCTGATCGAGGCCGATGACCACCAGGCCGCGGTGGGCGTGGCACTGGAACAGGTGCGCGGCGGGGCGAACCTGCTCGACGTCAACATGGACGCCGACCTGCTCGACAGCGTCCAGGCGATGACCACGTTCCTGAACCTGGTCGCGACCGAGCCCGAAGCCGCCCGCCTGCCGATCATGATCGACAGCTCGCGGTGGAGCGTGCTCGAGGCGGGGCTCAAGTGCGTGCAGGGCAAGGGCGTCGTCAATTCGATCAGTCTCAAGGAGGGCGAGGCCCCGTTCCTCATGCAGGCCAGGCGGATCCGCGATTTCGGCGCGGGCGTGGTCGTCATGGCCTTCGACGAGCAAGGGCAGGCCGACACCACCGAGCGCAAGGTGGCGATCTGCGAGCGCGCCTACCGGCTGCTGACTGAGCAGGCCGGGTTCGCCCCCGAAGACATCGTGTTCGACCCCAACGTCCTGGCGGTGGCCACCGGCATCGCCGAGCACAATGGCTACGCGAAGGCGTTCATCGAGGCGCTGCCGCTGATCAAGCAGCGGTGCCCGGGCGCGCACACCAGCGGCGGCATCTCCAACCTGTCGTTCTCCTTCCGCGGCAACAACGTCGTGCGCGAGGCGATGCACTCGGCGTTCCTGTTCCACGCCGTGGCCGCCGGGCTGGACATGGGCATCGTCAACGCCGGACAGCTCGCGGTTTACCAGGACATCCCGCCGGATCTGCTCGAACTGGTCGAGGACGTGCTTTTCGACCGCCGCGAGGACGCCACCGACCGGCTGGTCACGTTCGCCGAGACGGTCAGCGGCAGCGGCACCCGCCGCACCGTGGACCTGGCCTGGCGGGACGCCCCGGTGGAGCAGCGACTGTCGTACGCACTCGTGCACGGCGTGGTCGACTTCATCGAGGCCGACACCGAGGAAGCCAGGCAGCGGACCGCGCGGCCCCTCGACGTGATCGAGGGACCGCTGATGGACGGCATGAAGGTCGTGGGCGACCTGTTCGGCTCGGGGAAAATGTTCCTGCCCCAGGTGGTCAAGAGCGCCCGGGTGATGAAGCGCGCGGTCGCCTACCTTGAGCCCTACATGGAGGCGGAGAAAGAGCAGGCGCGCCTGGAAGGGCGGGCCGGGGACGACCGCGGCCACGGGAAGATCGTGCTGGCCACCGTCAAGGGCGATGTGCATGACATCGGCAAGAACATCGTGGGCGTGGTCCTCGGCTGCAACAACTACGAGGTCGTCGACCTGGGCGTGATGGTCCCCGCGGCGGTCATCCTGGACACCGCCGTCGCCGAGGGCGCCGACGTCGTCGGCCTGTCCGGGCTGATCACCCCGTCACTGGACGAGATGGTCAACGTGGCCGGCGAGATGCAGCGCCGCGGGCTGAAGCTGCCGCTGCTGGTCGGCGGGGCCACGACCTCGCGCCAGCACACCGCGGTCCGGGTCGCCCCCGCCTACGATGGCACCACCGTCCACGTGCTCGACGCCTCGCGGGTAGCGGGCGTGGTCGGGGACCTGCTGGACCCGGACCGGGCCGAAGCGCTGGCCGATAGCAACAGCGCCGAGCAGGAGCGGCTGCGCGAGCAGCATGCGACCAGGCAGCACAAGCCGCTGCTCACCCTCGCGCAAGCCAGGGCCAACGCCGAGCAGGTCCCGTTCGAGGATCTGCCGGTGCCCGCCTTCACCGGCATCCGCACAGTTCAGCCGGACCTGGCCGCCCTGCGCGAGATGATCGACTGGCAGTTCCTCTTCCTGGCCTGGCAGCTGAAGGGCAAGTACCCGGCGATCCTGGACCAGCCGGTGGCCCGCGAGCTGTACGACGAGGCGAATAGCCTGCTCGACGAGATCATTTCCGAGGGCAGCTTCCAGGCCCGCGGTGTCTACGGGTTCTGGCCGGCCCGCGCGGAGGGCGACGACATCCTGATCGACGCCGACCCGTACGGGAGCACGGCCGCCGGCGGCATCCGGCTGCCGATGCTGCGCCAGCAGACGGCCAAGCCGGCGCCGGCCCAACCGCTGCCTCGCGGACTACCTGGGACCGGCCGGAGACCACCTCGGCGGGTTCGCCGTGGCCATCCACGGTGCCGAGGACCTCGCGACCGCCTTCGAGGCCAGGCAGGACGACTACCGGTCGATCATGGTGAAGGCCCTCGCTGACCGTCTCGCCGAGGCCTTCGCCGAATACATCCACCTGGAGGCGCGGCGCGCCTGGTTCGAGCCGGACGCCGACCCGAAGGTCGAGGATCTGCACGCCGAGCGGTTCCGTGGCATCCGCCCCGCGCTCGGCTACCCGGCCAGCCCCGACCACAGCCAGAAGCAGGTCCTGTTCGACCTGCTGGAAGCCAAGCAGCTCGACATGGCCCTGACCGAATCGTTCGCCATGACCCCCGCCGCAAGCGTCAGCGGGCTGCTGTTCGCCCATCCGTCGTCGCGCTACTTCACGGTCGGGCGGATCGGCCGCGATCAGGCCGAGGACTACGCGCTGCGGCGCGGACTCGATCTCGGCGAGGTCGAACGCTGGCTGCGGCCCAATCTCGGCTACGAGCCGCGGCCTGCGCCCTAATCCGGCTGGCCTACTGGTCCGGGGCGAGACGGCGATACCGGCCCGCATGGTGAATGAGCGGCTCGCTGTCCGCTCGCGGCCCGCTGACCCCGACGACCTCGCCGACCACGATGGTGTGATCGCCGCCGTCGTAGACGGCGGTGGTCCGGCACTCCAGCGCCGCCAGCGCGGCGTCCAGGATGGGCACGCCGGTCGCCGCGCCTGGATGGTGGCTGATCGTGTCGAGCTGCCCCTCCAGCGGCCGGCCGCGCGTGGCCAGCCAGCGCGCGATCTTCTCGGAGTCGTCATCGAGCACCGAGACGGACCACACCCCGGCCGCCAGCACCGCGTCGTGAAACCGGGCGATCTTCTCCGCGCAGAACAGCACCAGCAGCGGTTCCAGCGACACGGACGCGAACGCGCTCACGGTCATCGCGTGCGGGTTGCCGTCCAGGCTGGTGCAGACGACCACGATACCGCTGGGGAACCGGCCCGCCGCGTGCCGGAACGCCGCGGGGTCAACCGGCGTCACGAGCCAGGCCTCCGGGACCGCAGCTCAGCCGGCCTGGGGCCGCGGCCCGGCGACCAGATGGTGAACGAGGCGACTACCCCGGCCGCCGCGCAGGCGGCCCCGCCGAACAGGAACCATTTGCCCGCGGTCGTGTTCGTAATCACGATGCTCCCTCCGGGCGTGCGCATAGCCAGCACGAACGAGGCGGCAAACCACCCCACTGCGGGCATAAGCCCGGCCACCGGCCGGTACATTCCCCAGGCGGCTAGCAAGCAAGTCACCAGGATCAGCGCACTGAAACCCAGCGCCGCGCCCGGAATGGGCCCGATCCCGCCGGTGTACAGGAACGCCCCGATGACTCCCTCGGCGGCGCCGAGCAGGAACAGCATGATGTAGCAGGCGGCGATGACCGCCAGCTGGCGGCCGGACTGGCCGGACTGCGCCGGACCGGACCGGAGCTGGCCGGACCTGGCCGGGGCGTACCCGGGCTGGGGGTCCCCAGGCTGTGCGTACTCAGGCTGGGACCTGGGCTGGCCGGGCTGGGACTGGCCGGGCTCGGGCTGGCCGGGCTGCGGCGGCGCGCTCTCCACCACAGGAAGGCTAGCCAATCCCGCCGAAGAGATCGCTCTCCCGGCCATCGGGGCCGGCGGCCGGGCCACGCGGCCCGGCCAGCAGCGTGTAGTACTCACGGCCCAGGGCCCGCTGGCCGAGGTTGTTGGACAGCGCGAAGAACTGGCTGTCCACCGCGATCTGGGTGGCATGAGCGCGCATCGCCGCGAGCTTGGCGTCCAGGAACGCGGTCGCGTCGATCTCGGTCGTCACGTCCGCATCCGGGGTGCCGAACGGGAGGTCGTCCACGAACTCGACCTGCTTGAAGTCAACGCCGCCACCCGCATTTCGGCCGGCGTCCTCGTTGTCGCGGATCAGGTCGATGGCCGCGGCCAGCACCGACCTCGGCAGCGCGGTGGCATAGAACTTGCTGACCTGCCCGTCGGCCAGCTCGAAGGCGCGCCGCGCCACCCGGTGCGCCTGGATGTGGTCAGGGTGGCCGTAGAAGCCGTTCGCGTCGTAGCTGACCAGCACCTGCGGGCGGACTTCACGGATCACCGCGAGCAGTTCGCCGGCCGCCTCGTCCAGGTCGGCCTGCCAGAAGCAGCCGGGCGCGTCGTTGGTGTCCAGGCCCATCATTCCGGAGTCACGCCACCGTCCCGGGCCGCCCAGGAACCTGTGGTCGGTCACGCCGAGCGCCGCGCAGGCCGCGGCCAGCTCGCCGATCCGGTACTCGCCGAGCCGGTCCTCCCGGTCCGCGGCCAGCTGGGCCAGACCGGCCGGGATCACCTCGCCCAGCTCACCCAGCGTGCAGGTGACCAGCGTCACCCCGGCACCCTCGGCGGCGTATTTGGCCATCGTCGCCCCGGTACCGATCGATTCGTCATCGGGATGGGCGTGCACGAGCAGCAGCCTGCGCCCGCCCCGTTCGCTCATAGCGCCGAGCCTAGCGACCGCCGCAGCACGGCCATGCTGGCAGGATCTACTGTTATGGCCGATACCTTCCCCCGGCAGCAAGCCAGGACGCAGCGGTTCACCCTCGGTATCCCCCGTTCCTTCCGGATCTCGCCGGACGGCAGCCGGATCGCGTTCCTCCGTTCCAAGAGCGGCACCGACCCGGTGAGCTGCCTGTGGCTCTACGACGTCAAGGCGGGCCAGGAGTACCTGATCGCCGACCCGGCGCAGATCAGCCCGGGCGAGGAGCAGCTGGACCCGGCCGAGAAGGCGCGCCGGGAACGGGCCCGCGAGCGCGCCGGGGGCATCGTCGGGTTCGCGACCGACGAGCAGCTGCAGATCGCCGCGTTCGTCTTGTCCGGACAGGTGTACGTGGCCGACCTGACGCCCGGATCTGCAGGGACGCCCGGTCAGCCTGGCCCAGCCGGGACCGGCGCGGCCATCCGCGCGGTGGCGGCACCGGCCCCGGCGGCGGACCCCCGGCCCGATCCGGCTGGCCGGCGCCTCGGCTACCTGCACCAGGGGGCGCTCCGGGTCGCGGACCTGGCCACCGGTGAAGATCACGCGATCGCCGAACCAGCGGGAACGCCGGACGTATCGTTCGGAATTGCGGAATTTATCGCGGCCGAGGAGATGGGCCGCATGCGCGGCTACTGGTGGGCGCCTGATGGTTCCGCGCTGCTGGTCGCCCGGGTCGATGAGAGTCAGGTCCAGCGCTGGTACATAGCCGATCCGGCCCATCCGGACCGCCCGGCCGCCCAGGTCCGCTACCCGGTATGCGGCACGCCCAACGCCGATGTCTCGCTCGTGCTGGCTGCGGCAGCCGGGGGCCAGGCCGGGCCCGGGCGGCCGACCGAGGTCGTCTGGGACCGGAGCGGGTTTCCCTACCTGGTCACCGCCGTCTGGGACAGCGTCGCCCCCGAGGCTCCGCTGATCGTGGTGCAGAGCCGGGATCAGCGGGAGATGCGCCTGCTGGCCGTCGACCCGGCGACCGGCGCGACCAGCTTGATCCGGGCGGACACCGACCCGCACTGGCTGGAGATCGTGCCGGGGGTGCCCGCCAGGACCGGGGACGGCCGGATCGTCTGGACCGCCGACTCCAGCGCGGCCAGGCGGCTGCTCGTCGCGACCGCAGATGAGCTGGCCGCGGGGACCGCGGAGCCGGTCACCCCGGACTCGCTGCAGGTGCGGGAGATCCTCAGCGTCGACGGGGACACCGTCCTGTTCAGCGCGTCAGCCGCGGAGCCGACCGAGATCGGCCTCTGGACCTACGGGCCGGACGGCCTGGCCGCCGTCGCGGCCCCCGCGCAGACCAGCCTGGCCGCCGGGTCGCGGCAGGTGCAGAGCGGCCGGCTGGCCGGCGGCACCCTGGTGACCGCCACCAGGACCCTGGAGTCCGCCCGGCTGGCCGTCCGGGTACTCCGGGACGGCCAGGAGGCCGGCCAGATCGCCGAGCACGCCGAGCACCCGCTGCTGCCCGACCCGCACCCGGTGCTCTTCAGCGCCGGAGAGCACGCCGTCCGCACCGCGCTGCTGCTGCCATCCTGGCACCAGCCGGGCTCGGGCCAGCTGCCGGTGCTGCTTGACCCCTACGGCGGCCCGCACGCGCAGCTGGTGCTGGCCACCGCGTCCAGCTATCTCACCTCGCAGTGGCTGGCCGAGCAGGGCTTCGCGGTGGTGATCGCGGACGGCCGCGGCACCCCCGGGCGCGGCCCGCAGTGGGAGCGGGCCATTGCCGAGGAGATCGCCGGGCCGGTCCTGGCCGACCAGGTCGACGCGCTGCGCGAGGCGGCGGCCCGCTGCCCGGACCTGGACACCAGCCGGGTGGCGATCAGGGGCTGGTCGTTCGGCGGCTACCTGGCCGCGCTGGCCGTGCTGCGCCGGCCCGATGTGTTCCACGCCGCGATCGCCGGGGCCCCGGTCACCGACTGGCGGCTCTACGACACCCATTACACCGAGCGGTACCTGGGACGGCCCGATGAGAATCCGGACGGCTACGAGCGCACCTCGCTGATCGCCGACGCACCCAGGCTGAGCAGGCCGCTGCTGCTGATCCACGGACTGGCCGACGACAACGTGGTGGTCGCCAACACGCTGCGGCTGTCCGGAGCCCTGCTGGCCGCGGGCAAACCGCATTCGGTGCTGCCACTGTCCGGCGTCACCCACATGGCCTCCCAGGAAGAGGTGGCCGAGAACCTGCTGCTGCTCCAGGTGGACTTCCTGCGGCGGGCCCTGGGCGAGGCGGCGGCGGTGTGACGAGCGGCGCGCCGCCGCCTGCGCCGGCGGCCTGATGTAGTGAGTGTCACACTCAACGGAATCTCGCCCCGGAGCCAGTCAGTGATATCCAGTGGAATAGGGTTCTGACGGCAACGCGGGGCCGCCACGCCGCTGCGGTGACACGAGCCACCCGGCCGGCGCAGCGGATGCGGCGCGCTGCCACCCCAGCGGTTTCCAGGGCAGCGGTTTAGGGCAGCGGTTTTTAGGGCGGAGTGCTCAATCATGACGCAGGCACCAGCGGCGCCGGCCAAGACCAGGGCGCAGATTTCCGAGCGGACGCTACGCAAGGACCGCTGGTGGCGGGAACCGCGGATCACCGCCGCGGCGCTGACCATCTGGGTGCTCTACGCGGTGGTCCACGTCTTCCTCGGCCGCTGGTACTGGGTGCCGCAGTACCACTACCTGACGCCGTTCTACTCCCCCTGCATCAGCGGCGCGTGCGCCCCGGGAGCCTCCAGCCTAGGCACCTGGTTCCCGAAGGTGCCCTCCATCATCCCGTACGCGATCGTCGGCCTGCCGTTCATCCTGGGCTTCCGGCTGAGCTGCTATTACTACCGCAAGGCCTACTACCGGGCGTTCTACCGCGCCCCGGAGGCCTGCGCGGTGCGCGAACCGCACGCCCGCTACAGCGGCGAGACCAGGTTCCCGCTGCTCCTGCAGAACCTGCACAGGTACTTCTTCTACGTGGTCATCCTGGTCTCGATCCTGAACACCTACGACCTGACCCAGGCGTTCCGCGGTCCGAACGGCAGCTTCGGGATCGGCCTCGGCACCCTGATCATGGGCGTCAACGTGGTGCTGCTGTGGGCGTACACGCTGTCCTGCCACTCCTGCCGGCACATCATCGGCGGCCGGCTCAAGCACTTCTCCAAGCACCCGACGCGATACTGGATATGGACCCAGGTCTCCAAGCTGAACTCAAGGCACATGCAGCTCGCCTGGACCACGCTGGGCACGCTGATGCTGACCGACCTGTACATCTGGCTGGTCGCCGCCGGGGTCTTCAGTGACCCGCGGATCTTCAACTGAGGCAGACTGAAACAAACTGAAGCAGACTTAGGCAGGCAGAGGCAGGCACGTCAGATGACTGACATCGAGCGGCACTCCTACGACGTCGTGGTGATCGGCGCCGGGGGTTCCGGGTTGCGCGCGGCGATCGAGGCGCGACTGGCCGGCAAGAAGACGGCGATCATCTCCAAGTCGCTGTTCGGCAAGGCGCACACCGTGATGGCCGAGGGCGGCGCCGCCGCGGCGATGGGCAACGTCAACTCCAAGGACAGCTGGCAGGTGCACTTCCGCGACACGATGCGCGGCGGCAAGTTCCTGAACAGCTGGCGGATGGCTGAGGTGCACGCCAAGGAGGCCCCGGAGCGGGTCTGGGAACTCGAAGCGTGGGGCGCGCTGTTCGACCGGACCAAAGACGGCAAGATCAGCCAGCGCAACTTCGGCGGCCACGAGTACCCGCGGCTCGCGCACGTCGGTGACCGGACCGGCCTGGAGATGATCCGCACCCTGCAGCAGAAGGTGGTGGCGCTGCAGCAGGAGGACGCGATCGCCGGCCGCGACCCGGAAGGCATGATCAAGGTCTTCGCCGAGACCACCATCATCCGGCTGATCACCGAGGGCGGTGCGATCGCCGGCGCGGTCGGCTACATCAGGGAGACCGGCAGGTTCGTGCTGTTCGAGGCGCCCGCGGTGATCCTGGCCACCGGCGGGATCGGCAAGACGTTCAAGGTCACCTCGAACTCCTGGGAGTACACCGGGGACGGGCACGCGCTCGCGCTGCTGGCCGGGGCGGCCGTGCTGAACATGGAGTTCGTGCAGTTCCACCCGACCGGCATGATCTGGCCGCCGTCGGTGAAGGGGATCCTGGTCACCGAGTCGGTCCGGGGCGACGGCGGGGTGCTGCGCAACTCCGAGGGCAAGCGGTTCATGTTCGACTACGTGCCCGACGTGTTCCGCGCGCAGTACGCCGACACCGAGGAAGAGGCCGACCGCTGGTACGACGACCAGGGCAACAACCGGCGCCCGCCCGAGCTGCTGCCCCGCGACGAGGTGGCCCGCTCGATCAACTCCGAGGTCAAGGAGGGCCGCGGCTCGCCGCACGGCGGGGTGTTCCTCGACATCGCCTCCCGGCTGCCCGCCGCCGAGATCCTGCGCAGGCTGCCGTCGATGTGCCATCAGTTCAAGGAACTGGCCGACGTCGACATCACCAAGGAAGCCATGGAGGTCGGCCCGACCTGTCACTACGTGATGGGCGGCGTCGAGGTGGACCCGGACACCCAGCAGGCCACGGTGGACGGCCTGTTCGCGGTGGGCGAGGTCTCCGGCGGCATGCACGGCTCCAACCGGCTGGGCGGTAACTCCCTGTCCGACCTGCTGGTGTTCGGCCGCCGGGCCGGGCTGCACGCCGCTCAGTACGTGGACGGCCTGACGGCCGGCTCGCGCCCGAAGCCCAACCAGGCACTGGTGGAGGATGCGGTCGCCGAGGCGCTGGCCCCGCTGGACCGCCCGGATGGCGAGAGTGCCTACCAGGTCCACAGCGACCTGCAGCAGGCCATGAACGACCTGGTCGGCATCATCAGGCGCGAGGACGAGCTGAAGGCGGCCCTGGTCGAGCTCGACAAGCTGCGGGCCCGCGCGGCGCAGGTGAGCGTGCCCGGCGGCCGGGCCTACAACCCCGGCTGGCACCTGGCCCTGGACCTGCGCAACATGCTGCTGGTGTCGGACTGCGTGGCGCAGGCGGCCCTGGAGCGGCAGGAATCGCGCGGCGGTCACACCCGGGATGACTACCCGGAAATGTCGCCGGCCTGGCGCAAGATCAACCTGGTCTGCACCCTGGACGGCGACCGGGCCCGGGTGACGCGCCAGCCGCTCATCCCGATGCGGCCCGACCTGCTGGCGCTGTTTGACCGGGACGAGCTGAAGAAGTACCTGACCGTCGAGGAACTGCCCGCCGAGCCAGCCACCGCCACCGGTACGGCCACCACCAGTACAGGCACGCCGAAGGAGACGCACTGATGGGCTACCAGGCAGCGCTGAAGGTCTGGCGCGGCGACCTCGGCCAGGGCGCTCTCGCTGACTACCAGGTCGAGGTCAACGAGGGCGACGTCGTCCTGGACGTGCTGCACAGACTGCAGGCCACCCAGGCCGGTGACCTCGCCATCAGGTGGAACTGCAAGGCGGGCAAGTGCGGCTCGTGCTCGATGGAGATCAACGGCAAGCCCCGGCTGGCCTGCATGACCCGGATGTCGATCTTCGAGCCGGGTGAGACCCTCACCATCACCCCGATGCGTACCTTCCCGGTGATCAGGGATCTGGTGACCGACGTCTCACTCAACTACGCCAAGGCCAGCCGGATCCCGTCGTTCACCCCGGATCCCTCGATCGGGCTCGGCGAGTTCCGGATGCAGCAGGTGGATGTCAACCGGTCGCAGGAGTTCCGCAAGTGCATCGAGTGCTTCCTGTGCCAGAACACCTGCCACGTGATCCGCGACCACGCCGACAACGAGAACGCGTTCGCGGGCCCGAGATACCTGATGCGGATCGCCGAGCTCGAGATGCACCCGGCCGACACCGCCGACCGGCGGGAGATCGCCCAGGAGGACTTCGGGCTCGGCTACTGCAACATCACCAAGTGCTGCACCGAGGTCTGCCCCGAGCACATCAAGATCACCGACAACGCGCTGATCCCGATGAAGGAACGGGTGGTGGGCCGCAAATACGATCCGCTGGTCTGGCTGGGCGACAAGATCACCCGGCGCTCTCACAAGGACACTCCGGAGATCCCCGACGAGAGCTGAAAGAACAGCAGCCGTAACGGACAATCGAGGCCGCCTCCCGCACCGGGAAGGCGGCCTCGATCATTCCGGTCAGCGGACGTCGCCCGGCCGGCCTCGGCCGACCTCGGCTTACCTCGTTTCAGCGGACGTGCGGACGCTTCGCGTCAGCGGATGTACTTGAGCAGGATGCCCTGGGTGCTGCCCTTCTTGTCCACCGACTCCCCGCCGGCCCAGCCGAAGCTCGCGCCCGCGCTCCAGGACAGCGTGTTCAGCTGGCTGGTGCTGCCGTGCCCCGCGGACGGCACCCGCTGCCTAGCCCAGTGCCCGCCGCGGTAGTGGTACAGGTATGACACGGCCCCCGATGCGCCGGTGGCGGAAATCCACAGGCCGCCGTGGCCGTCCTGGGTCAGGTTGGTCAGCGAGAAGGTCGCGTAGGGGACCCGGACCCGGTTCCAGCGCTTCCCGTTCCAGTGCAGCAGCACCGCGCCGGGGTAGGCGCCCATGCCCTTGCCGAGCAGGGCATCCACCCACACGTCCTGGGAGCTGAGCGCCACCACGTGGGTACCGGAGACCGCCGCGCCCGAGGGCAGGCGGAGCTTCGGGAACCCGATCGTGCGCCAGGCCCGCCCGGTCCAGTGCATCAGCGCATAGACCCGGGCCGGCTTGGCCAGCGACCTGGTAGTGGGGCCGACGGCCCAGATGTCGACCGGTGACAACGCGCTGGCATCCTGCGGAAGCACCGGAACCGACACCGTCCGCCAGTGCCTACCGTTGTAACGGGCCACGTAGGGCCGGAATTTCGGGATGATTTCCTCGCCAAAGGCCCACGCGTTGGTCCGGCTGAAAACGGCCGTGGCGTTGATCTGGGACCAGTTGGGGAACCTGTACTTCGCCCAGCGCGCACCGGTCCACCGCAGCGCGACGGTGTAGTCGCTGGTCGCGCTGATTCCGGCGAACGCCCACGCGCTGGCGCCCGGGCTGGCGCCGACGACCGCGGACGTCAGCGGCGCCGATGGCGAGAACACGCCGGATGGCGCGGGAAGCTGATGCCAGCTGCGGCCATTCCAGTGCCGGAAGACAAAGGCGGGCGAGCCACAGGGATTGGCACAGCTACCGCCGGCCAGCCAGGCATCCGTCGCGCTGACCGCGGCGACGCTCATGACCTGGCTACCGCCACCCGGCGGGCCGAGCGTCGCGACGATCCGCCAGCCGGCCGGGCTGGACGCTCCGGCTGAGGGCGCGGCACTCGCCGCCAGGGTCATCGCGCTGACCAGGACGAACGCAATCCCGGCCGCGAGCCGGGGCAGTAAGCAGGAACGCATCGGAGTCCTCCCGGAGTCCTCAGGGCAAGTACGTGATGATGGCTGTCTGGCCGGTGCCGACCGGGTCCGAGGCCGGGCTGGATGAACCTCGCAAGCCGGAAGTATCACCACCGGCAGGAAGTATGGCCGCATATCGCCCGGCGGGCAAGAGGCCGATGCCCCTAGGGCCCTAGAGTTCCCCTACAGTTCCGTAACCGGCGATCATGCCCTGGTCGGCCGGGCCGGCCAGCCGCTCCCCCACCGCCCACATCGAGGTCGTCCCGGGCACCAGCGCCATCCCGCCCAGGAAAGCCCGGGTGCCTGATGTGTCCAGGTTGACCGGCAGCGTCCACTGCCCGCCGGAGTAGTGCCAGAGCTGCCAGTGCGCCTTTCCGAAGCCGCCCGCGGCCGCCCAGGCACCGCCCTGCCCGTCGCGGGCCAGGGTGAATTCGACGTTCACCGCTGGCGTGAGCATCCGGCGCAGCCGCCAGACCTGCCAGGCGCTGCCGTTCCACAGCGCCGTCACGCCCGTGGGCCCGGTCGTCCCGGCCGGGGTGCCCGGACCGGTCCAGGCGCTGGCCCGGCTGATGGCGAGCACGCTGTACAGCCGGGCCGTGTTCGCCAGCGCACCGGTCAGGCCGACCTGCTGCCACTGACCGCCAGCCCAGTGCAGCAGCGAGTTGGCCGTCCCGGTCTGCGGCCCGCCGCCGATCAGGGCCCAGACTCCGGTCCGCGGGGAACCGCTGGCAGCGGTGACGCTGCTGGCGCCGGGCATGGCGACGACCCGCCAGGTCCCGCCGCGCAGGTGGGCGGCGTACGGGGCGGCCTGACCGCGCCGGTTGACAGTGAGCCCGAATGCCCAGACTTTGGCCCGGCCGAGCACGACCGCCGAGGTGATCACCGGCCGCGAATCGCCCGCCGCGGGCACCGGCAGCAGCCCGGCGGTCCAGCCGTGCCGCCCATGCCGCAGCCAGGTACCGTCCAGCCCGTCGAAGGCCCAGAAGCCGCCGGCCCGCCAGGCACCGATGACGCTGAGGCCCTGGCCGGTTCCCAGTGCAGCGCGGATCCTGGCCGGCAGCGCGACGCTCCGCCATGCCGTGCCGTCCCAGTGCACCAGCAGCGGCCGGTAGCGCCCGGATCCGGTCGCCGCCACGCCCCCGGCCGCCCAGGCGTCCGATGGCGACACGGCCGCGACGCCATTCAGCTGAACGGACTCACCGGGCATCGAGATGATCGCCCGGACGTGCCACCCGCCCGGGCCGACGGCACGAACCCGCGTGATCCTCGCGGTCCTGACCCGCGCCGTCCCCGCGGCACTGACCGGCACCGCTGCCACAGACAGCGCCAGCAGGGGCGCAGCTAACAGCAGCGCGACGCGCAGCCAGCGAGCGGGCATGGCATTACCTCATGTCAGGCGGGAAACCACTCCCCGGCCGTATTTACGGAGAGTAGTTATCTATTAACTGAGAGTATCCAGCACTCAGGCGCACCTCACAAGAGGCCGGCCGACGCGTACCTTGTTCTGGCCGATCAGGCCGGTGGAGGTGGCCGAACCCCCGGCGCAGCCGACGGCAAACTGATTAGCTTAAGTAACCAGTGTCACGTTGATGACCAACCCTGGCTGACCGACAGCACGCGCCGCGCCCGCAGCCGGTGGTCGCCCGGGTACCCAGGACCATGATCGTTGGAGGCCACGCCGCCTGGCTGGCCGCCGTCGGCTGGACCTGGGTGACGGGAGTCACCCGCAACTAGCCGTTTAGCACAGCTAATCTGTCTGACGCGGGCCGGGATGTATCTTTGCGGAGCGAAGGGCTGTCATGTCGCATCTGACCTATGCCGAGGCGATAGTTGTCGGGCTGGTCCAGGGGGTGTCTGAGCTCTTCCCCGTCTCCAGCCTCGGCCATAACGTGCTGATTCCGGCGCTCATCGGCGGCAGCTGGGCCAGCGACCTGAACGTCGCCAAGCCCGAGTCCCCGTACCTGGCCTTCATCGTCGGAATGCACGTCGCGACCGCCATCGCGCTGATGATCTACTTCTGGCGGGACTGGATCCGGATCATCGGCGGGTTCTTCAGTTCCATCAGGCACCTCCGGGTCGAGACCTCCGACCAGAAGCTGGCCTGGATGATCATCCTCGCCACCATCCCGGTCGGCCTGGTCGGCGTGCTATTCGAGCATGAGTTCCGGGTCCTGTTCGGCAAGCCGATCAGGGCCGCGATCTTCCTGGTCATCAACGGCCTGATCCTCTTCGCGGGGGAGCGGTTCCGGACCCGCAAATCGCTCGCGGCCGATGCGCAGGTCCTGCGGGAACGAAACGAGAGTGACGAGGACGCCGACCGGTCCCGCGTGGTAGCCGGGCACGCCTCCGGCCAGCGCGCGGTGCGGCAGGCCGAGATATCCGAGGCGGTGAAGTCGGATCGCCGGCTGACCGCGGTCAGCTACCTGGAAGGGCTCGTGATCGGCAGCGCGCAGGTCCTGGCCCTGCTGGCAGGTATCAGCCGGGATGGCGTCGCGATGGTGGCCGGGATGTTCCGCGGGCTGTCGCGTGAGGATGCCGCCAGGTTTGCCTTCCTGCTGGCCACGCCGGTCATCCTGGCCGCGGGCGTACTCAAGGTTCCGGACCTGACCGGCCCGCTGGGCAACGGCATCCACGGCCAGATCCTGGTGGGCAGCGTGCTGTCCGGAATCGGCGCCTACGTGTCGGTGCGGTTCCTGGTCCGTTACTTCCAGACCCGCACGCTGACGCCGTTCGCGATCTACTGCGTCGTGTTCGGCCTGGGCAGCATCATCTACCTGTCGGTGAAGTGACGGCCCGATCTGCCCGGCGGCGGATTGAGCTGACTACTCTCGCCCTGGCGGGACCGTTGAGCTGACTACTCGCCCTGGCGGGACCGGCGGGCGCGCTGGCGGCCGCGCTCCTTGGCGTCAAGCACCGTCTTGCGCAACCTGACCGTGCTCGGTGTCACCTCAGCGCACTCGTCATCGGCGCAGAACTCCAGCGCCTGCTCCAGGCTCAGCAGCCGCGGCGGCACCAGCCGCTCCAGTTCCTCGCCGGTGGACTGGCGCACGTTGGTCAGCTTCCGTTCCTTGGCGATGTTCACGTCCATGTCGTCGGACCTGCTGTTCTCCCCGACGATCATGCCCTCGTACACCTCGGTGGTCGGCGCCACGAACAGCGTGCCGCGCTCCTGGAGCGAGAACATCGCGTACGGGGTGGCCGTGCCGGAGCGGTCGGCGACCAGGGACCCGGTCGGCCGCATCCGCATCGGGCCCGACCACGGCTCGTAACCGTCGAAGACGTGGTGCGCGATGCCGGTCCCCCTGGTGTCGGTCAGGAACTGGGTGCGGAACCCGATCAGGCCGCGGGCCGGGACCGTGAAGTCCATCCGGACCCAGCCGGTGCCGTGGTTGGTCATATTCTCCAGCCGGCCCTTGCGCTGGGCCAGCAGCGAGGACACCGCGCCCAGGTACTCCTCGGGCACATCCACGGTGAGCCGTTCCACCGGCTCGTGCAGGGCGCCGTCTACCTCCCTGGTCACTACCGTCGGGCGGCCCACGGTCAGCTCGTAACCTTCCCTGCGCATGGTCTCCACCAGTACCGCCAGGGCCAGCTCGCCGCGGCCCTGGACCTCCCAGGTGTCCGGCCGGCCGGTCGGCAGCACCTGCACCGACACGTTGCCGACCAGTTCGCGGTCCAGCCGGTCCCTGACCATCCGCGCGGTGACCTTGGAACCCTTCTCGCGCCCGACCAGCGGCGAGGTGTTCACCCCGATGGTCATCGAGATGGCCGGCTCGTCCACGGTGATCAGCGGCAGCGGCTGCGGGTCGTCAGGATCGGCCAGCGTCTCGCCGATCATGATCTCGCTGATGCCGGCCACCGCGATGATGTCCCCGGCCGACGCGCTGGCCGCCGGGACCCGCTCCAGGGCTTCCGTCCGGAACAGCTCAGTGATCTTCACGCGCTCGATCGAGCCGTCCCGGCGGCACCAGGCCGCCTGCTGGCCGCGGGTGATCTCGCCGCTGAACACCCGGCACAGCGCGATCCGGCCCAGGTAGGACGACGCATCCAGGTTGGTGACATGGGCCCGGAGCGGTGCCGCGGGGTCGTAGGACGGCGCCGGAACGGTGGCCCGGAGGGCGGCGAACAGCGGCTCCAGGTCCGGCGAGTCGGGCATGGTGCCATCGGCGGGCCGGTTAAGGGAGGCCCGGCCGGCCCGCGCGCTCGCGTACACGATCGGGAACTCGATCTGCTCCTCGGACGCGTCCAGGTCCATGAACAGCTCGTAGCAGGCGTCCACGACCTCGGCGATCCGCGCGTCCGGCCGGTCCACCTTGTTGATGACCAGGATCACCGGCAGGTGCGCTTCCAGCGTCTTGCGCAGCACGAACCGCGTCTGCGGCAGCGGGCCCTCGCTGGCATCGACGAGCAGCAGTACGCCGTCGACCATCGACAGCCCGCGCTCTACCTCGCCGCCGAAATCCGCGTGCCCCGGCGTGTCCACGATGTTGATGGTCAGCCCGCCGTGCTGGACCGCAGTGTTCTTGGCCAGGATCGTGATGCCCTTTTCCCGCTCCAGATCGCCGGAGTCCATCACCCGGTCCGCGATATGCGCGCCGACCCTGAATGCTCCTGACTGCCACAGCATGGCGTCGACAAGGGTCGTCTTGCCGTGGTCGACGTGCGCGACGATCGCGACATTACGCAGGTCATCGCGCGTGGCGAGCTGGACGGTCTGGGCAGGCATGCAGCAAGGCTCCGAGATAGCGAAGGTAGGTGCCGACAGTTACGGCCCGCTTGAGCTTATTGCTTTCCGGAGCGTAACGAGAATCGTCTGCTTACCCGCCCGCACAAGCTGTTCACTCGGCACGGCGGGAAGGCTTCCTAGAGCGGCTCTCAATGAACTGTAAACGCGTTCTGTGGCGGGGTTAATCCCCGGTTGCCTGCCGGGCCGCAGGGCAGTGCCGCCGGGCGGCCTCAGGGCGTGCCCGGCGCGGCGCTCAAGCCCGCCCGCTGTCCCCGCCGGCCCGGACCCAGGCCCGGCTGCCCAGCGGCCCGCTCCGGCCCCGTCCCCGGCTCCGGCCAGCGCCTTAGCCCGGCTTAGCCGCCTTAGCGCCCCGGCCCGCAGGAGATAAGGCATCCGCCCGATGTGCGCCGGGGGGCCTTACGACGAACCTCAATGATGTCGGGCCAGAGCCCGGCACCAGCAAGAGGAGGAACCATGCACCCGACGATGATGGCCGAGGTCGCCGCGGGCCAGATCAGGGACATGCAGGACCGCGCCGCCCAGGACCACCGCGCCAGGCAGGCTCGCCGTGGCCGCCGGGCCGGGCACCGCGTCTTCGCGGTGCGTCACGCCAGCCGGACGTCAGCCCGCGAATTGTCCGGGCACCACGCATAAGACGAGGAAAGCCGGACCGGACTCAGCCCCAGCCGGTCCGGCCTGGATCCCCGCGCCGCGGCGCCGGGCAAGTCAGCCGACTTGCCCGGCGCCGCGGGCGCAGTCAGGCCGGGGAGAATAGTGGGCCTGATCGCCCGGGGTGTGACGCCGCGGGGGCAACGGGCCAACTAGGGGTGTGAGCCAGATAAAGCCATCGGCGCTGAACTCACCGCCGCCACGCCTGGCGCCGCAGGGCAGCGGGCCGGCTGATTGCGGCATTGCCGAGTTCGAGGCGCTGTACCGGGCGAACGTGGCGGCGGTGACCGCCTACTTCGCGCGGCGCAGTGCGGAGCCGCAGACCGTAGCCGACCTGACCGCGGACACCTTCGTCCAGGCGATCATGTCGTTCGCCACCTTCGACCCGCGCAAAGGCACGCCGCGTGCCTGGGTGTTCGGCATCGCCCGTCGGATCTACGCCGCGCACTGCCAGGCACACAGCCAGCAGCGGAGCAGGGTGACGCGGCTGGCGGGCCGCCGGGAACTCGCCCCCGACGAAGTCGGGGACCTGATCGACCGGATCGATGCCGAACGCCCGGGCCGGGCGCTGGTCACCAGGCTGACCACGCTGCCCGCCATCGACCAGGCGGTGGTCGAACTGGTGGACCTCGCGGGCCTGCAGCCCAAAGAAGCGGCCCAGGTGCTCGGCGTCGCGCCGGGCACCGTGCGGATGCGGCTGATGCGGGCCCGGGCCCGGCTGCGTACCGCGGCTAGCCCGGATCCGGCGCACGGCACCGATCCCGCGACTGAGCCTGAGGTGACGACATGACGAAATTCGAAGATCAGCTGTACCGGCAGCTGATGACCGAGCACGGGCACCACCTGCGTGCCCCGCAGCGGCCAGCACCGGCCCGCCGCCGGCTCCGGCGGCCGGTGTGGCTGGCCGCCGGCGCGGCCGCCGTGCTGGCCGCTGTCACCGCTGCGGTGCTGGCGCTGGGCAGCGCACCCGCCCTGGCCGCCTACTCGGTGACCCAGCAAGGCAACGGCACCGTGGCGGTGTCGGTCAGCCGCCCGTCCGGTGTGGCCGGCGCCAACGCGGCCCTGCATGCGATACACGCCCGGGTCGTGGTGGTCCCGGTGCGGCCAGGCTGCCCGCTGATCGGGTCACTGCCCCGCCCCCATCCGGCCCCGCACCCGTACGTGTCGGTCGCCGCCGGGGTGACCACGAGCGGGCATCGGTCCGTCACGGTCAAGGTGGGCCAGGGCGGCATCCCCGCCGGCGACACGATGATTCTGGCCTTCAGCGGCAGCGGCGGCCCGCGCGGTACCTCGCTGGGCGCCGGGGGCATCATCACCGGGCGCGTGCCCCGCTGCGTGAGCCTTCCGTCCGCGCCGTCCGGCGGCGGCCGCTCCGGCTGATCCAGGACCGCGGCCCGGGCCGGCCGAGCAGGGACCGCGGTCGGCCGGCTGACCCAGGACCGTGGCCCGGGCCGGCCGAGCAGGGACCGCGGCCCGGGCCCGCTGAGCAAGTCAGCACCAGGCTGCAGCCGGGTTGTAGCTAGAACATTTGTTCGATAACCGCTATCCTGACTTCGTGGCAGCCTACCTCCCGCCCGGCTGGCCTGCTGGCGTCCATCCGCCGGGCAGCGAGCAGTTCGAGCAGACCGCCGTGGCCTGGCTGCTCGACGTGGCGCCGCCCGACTACCGGCTGCATGGCGTGCTGCGGCGGCACCCGCTGGCGCTCGCCGCGCTCACTCGCCACCATGTGGCCGCGTGCGTGGCCGGGGCGCGCGACGGGTACCGGTGCGCGCGCGCCGAGCTGGGTGGTGACCTGCCGCCCGCCGGCCTCGATGCGGTGCTGGCCGCCTACCGGAGCGAGGGCTGCAGGCTGGTGGCGACCGCCCGGGCCGTGGAGCTCATCGAACGGGCGCTACGCGGCGAGGTGTTCCGGCCACAGATCGGCCGTACGCAGGAGCGCCAGCAGCACGCTAACGGCCACCGGGCGGCGGGCCTGCCGATTCCTGACGGGCCGGCGCCCGGCGCCCCGGCGCCCGGCGGATCAGCTCCGGGCGGGCCGCCGCGAGGCGGGCCGTCGCCGGGCCAGCCGCACTGACCCGGTGCGATGCGTGACGCCCGGCATTGTCCAGGGCCACGGCGATTCTGTGGGCCAGGCCGGCCGCGAGTTCCCTGGCCTCCCTGGGCGGCCAGTACCCCGCAGAACCGCCGATGATCAGCAGCCCGAGATTCCGGTCGGCGGCGACGAGCGGGAAGCACCACGCGGGATCGGCGGCCAGCGCGGCCGCGCATTGCGGCATGCCGTCGGGCAGTTCAGGCTGCCACCGCCAGCCTGCCGCGCGGCTCCGGAACGGCAGCTCAGGCTCCGGGACGCCGGGCGGATCGACATGCTCGAGCAGCGCCACGAGTACCGGCTGCGCGGCCGGATCGCTGTGCGCGGCGTGCAGCAGCCGCAGCGCCCGGCCCTCGCCCGCGGCCAGCACCGCGCACCAGCCGGCCAGGTCACCGATGGCCCGGCTGGCCCCGGCGGCCGCGATCTTCGCCTCGTCCAGGCTCACCGACAGTTCCTCGCTCGCCGCGGCCAGGAAGGCCGCCCGGTCCCGCCGGCCTTGCTCGAGCTCGCCTAACCTGGCCCGCTCAAGCGGCGGCCCCGACCAGTCGGCCAGGTCCTGCAGCCGCGCCGCGTCCTGCTCGCCGAACCGGTCCGGCTCGGCGGCCGCGACCGCCAGTACCCCGGTGACCCGGCCGTCGACGACCAGCGGAATGGTCACCAGCGATAGCGCGGCACCGGCCAGCGCCCGGACCGCACCGCCCGGGGGCGCGCCAGGCTCCCGCCCGGCCGGGTCGGCCCCGGCTACGGCCCGGACCCGTAGCTCGCCGTCCTCGCCGGCGTCGAGCAGGTAGGCGACGTCGGCCGCGACGACGGCCCGCGCCGCTTCTGCTGTACTGCTGAGCAGCTCTTCGTATCCGACCCTGCTGAGGTTACGGCGCGCCCAGGCCGGAACGTCGTCCGGTTCGGCGAGCGTCCTGGCCAGCAGTCCGACCCGGCTGGCTCCCCCGTCGAGGACAGCCTGCACGCCCGGTGCGTCCGCGGCGGTGCCGATCCTGAGCCCGGGCAGTCCGATCCGGAACCAGACCGCCTTGGCGGCCTTCGCGTAGGTCACCCCCCACGCCGAGGCCAGCTGGGCGGGAAGCTGCAGGCCCCGGCCGCTGGTCCGCTCGGCCAGATCTGCGGGCGCGGCGCGCGGCGTGTCCGGGATGAGCTGGGCAGGCCTGCCGTCGAGCACCACGATTTCCACGGCCTCGGCCGAGAGCCTGCAGGTGACGTGCACGGAAGTGCCGGCGTGCACCACGGCGTTGGTGACTAGTTCGCTGGTCAGTAAGACGGCGTCATCGATCAGCTCGTCCGGGTCCGGCCGGTCATCGCGGCCAGGTAACGCCCAGGACCGCAGCGTCTCGCGGACGAACCTGCGCGCGGCCGCGGCGGCCGCCGGCTCAGGCTGATACGCCGCCGTTGCTACCAACTCATCCGGTGCCTGCACCTGCACTCTGACTACCCATCGCTCAGCCCAGCGCGGCGACGACTGGATCGCGGCGGCCAGGCCCCCCGCTCTTCCGCCGTATGCCGTACGCGGCGCAACGTAAGCGACCGCTAACCCATCGTGACAGACTGATGCCCGCGCCGTCGGGCAAAGCGCTCAGTTCGACGACGGCGAAGGCTTGGACCAGCCGCCGCCAGGCACGTATTCCCGGACAACCCGGGCTGGAACGCCCGCGACCACGCAGTGATCGGGCACCTGGCCGCGGACTACGGAGCCGGCTCCGACCACCACGTTCGCGCCGATCGTGGTGCCCGGCAGGATGATGGCGCCGGCGCCGAGCCAGCTGCCAGCACCGATCGACACCGGCGCGTTCACCGGCCACTGCCGCCCGATCGGGGTGTCCGGATCGGCGTAGCTGTGATTCTGATCGGTGATGTAGACGTACGGGCCGGTATACACGTCGTCGCCGATCGCGATCGAGTGATGCGCGATGATGTGGCTGCCGCGGCCGATCACGCACCGGTCGCCGACCCGCAGCACCGGGGCAGGTCCCAGGTCGTGGCCGGGCATCAGGCCCGCGGTGAGCGTGACATTGGCGCCGATCATGGTCTGATCGCCGATCTCGATCCAGGCTTCCCCGAATAGGTCGCCGGTCGGGAAGGCGATCAGCGACCGCCCGCCGAACGCCGCGAACCTGCGGCCGGCCGCTGAATCTGCCGTGATCGTCCCGGCGCGCTGCAGCGCCCGCCAGGCGCCGTGAGCCAGGCCGGTGGCCGCGTACCGGTACGGCCTGCGCAGTGCCCGCTTCCATGACATGGCGGATAACGGTACCTGGCCGCGCCAGGCGGCCGCGGCGATCAGGCCAAGCTGGCGGTGCGCGGCGCCTGGCCGCGGCGGGCTACAGCCACTTTTCCATGAAGATCAGCTCATCGGGACGAAAGCCGATCCGCTCATAGAACCCTGTCACGCCTGCATTGTCCGGCTCGATGAGCAGGTTCAGCTTCGCGCAGCCGCGGGCCCGCAGCCGGGCCTCGAGTTCCGCGATCAGTGCGGTGGCGATCCCCCGGCCCTGCCAGTGCGGCTGCGTGGCGAGCCGCTGGACCCAGCCTCGCCGGCCATCCCAGCTGCCCAGGACCGCGCCGACGATGGCATCCTCGCGCTCCGCGACCAGGACGAGGTCCGTGCCGGCCGCCACCATGCGGCTCAGCTCCCGGGCGGCCAGGCTTGGTTCGACCTTCAGCCCGGCCGCAATCCACAACGAGACGATGGCGTCGGTGTCGGCCGCCCGGGCCGGCCTGATCACCGGGTCAGCCTAGCGGGCCGCAGCCGTCCCGGCCGCGGCGAGCTGACCGCAGGCTCCGTCGATCTGCCTGCCCCGGGTGTCCCTGACCGTGACCGGGACGCCCCGGGCGGCCAGCCGCGCCTCGAACTCCGCCATTACGCCCGGGTCCGACGCGGTCCACCTGGATCCCGGCGTCGGGTTGAGCGGGATGAGGTTCACGTGCGCGGGATGGTCCGACAGCAGGCGGGCCAGCGCCTCGGCCCGCCAGGGTTGATCATTGACCTCCCGGATCAGGGCGTACTCGATCGACACCCGGCGGCTGGTGGCAGCCGCGTAAGCCCAGGCGGCCGCCAGCACCTCGGCGACCTTCCAGCGCTGGTTCACCGGGACGAGCTCATCGCGCAGCCCGTCATCGGGGGCATGCAGCGAGACCGCGAGCCGCACCGGCAGGCCCTCGGCGGCCAGCCTGCCGATCGCCGGGACCAGCCCGACGGTCGAGACGGTGACCGAGCGCCTGGATATGCCCAGGCCGCCGGGGACCGCGTCGGTCATCCGGCGCACCGCCCTGACCACCTGGGCGTAGTTGGCCAGCGGCTCGCCCATGCCCATGAACACGATGTTGGAGACCCGGCCCGGGCCGCCCGCCACCTCGCCCCGGGCCAGCGCCCTGGCTCCGGCCACTACCTGCGTGACGATCTCGGCCGCGGACAGGTTGCGGGTCAGGCCAGCCTGGCCGGTGGCGCAGAACGGGCAGGCCATCCCGCAGCCCGCCTGCGAGGACACGCACATGGTGACGCGTCCGGGGTAGCGCATCAGCACCGACTCGATGTAGACGCCGTCGAACGCCCGCCACAGCGTCTTGACGGTCTGCCCCTGATCGCAGCTGAGCTCGCGCTCCGCGGTCAGCAGCCGGGGCAGCAGGGCGCCGGACAGCGCCGCGCGGGCACCGGCCGGCAGGTCGGTCATGTCGGCCGGATCATCGGTGAGCCGCCCGAAGTAGTGCCGGGACAGCTGGTCGGCCCGGAAGGGCTGCTGGCCGAGTTCGGCCGCCGCCGAGCGCCGCTCGGGCACGTCGAGATCGGCGAGGTGCACCGGCGGACGCGGCCGCCCGCCGGTGCGGCCACGGGCCGGGCCGGCCACCGCAATGGGCACCGGATCGGCTGGCGCCGGAGGTCGCGGGCTTGACACGGTGCTCCGTTCCTCATGGTTGTTCCGCGGCTGGTCACGCCCGCGCCTGGCAAAGCGGCAACGATGCCGCGGATCACCACCGGTGACCTAGGGTAAGTCGCTAGATTTCCGTACCATGCCGACGTTGCGCAGAGGGACCAGTCAGACCAGGATATCCGCCGCGCCTGGCCGGCCGGTGATCCTGCTGGACAGCGAGAGCCCCTATGCCAGCCGGCGCGTCGTGGTGGAGTACGACGGCACCACCACGGCGGCCTATCTGCACGACAAAATGGGCCCGATCGCCGCCACCTGGATCGCCAACCATCAGCAGGCGCCGGACACCACCGACGTGACCAGGCTCAGTTCCGGGCAGGCACCGCAAATGCCTGCCGAGCACACCAAGCACCCGGAGGGCACGCCGCTGCTCGAGCCGGACGTGCTGCGGGCGCTGTGGTTCGAGGAGGGTGACGGCGTCGCGGTCCTGGACCGCGGCGAGCCGCTGGCGGTGCTCCCCGGCTGGGCGAATATGTCCAAGGGGATGCCTGGGTACAGCCGGGATGTGATCGGCCAGACCCCGTTCGGCTGGTCACTCGATGACGCGATCGAGGGCCTGGGGCCGCGGATCGCCGAGGCCACGGAGTTCTGGCGGTGGCGGTCGGACGAGAGCGCCTGGCCCGCCACCCAGCAGGCCGTCCTCGGCCACCTGCTGAGCAGGCTCGGCCCCGGGGCCAGGTACTGGGACGTCGGCGGTGGCCGGCAGCCGCTGGTCGGCGTCTCCGAGCGGCCGCCCACCGGGCAGCGGCCGTACACTGTCCTGTCCACGGTCGGGATGTCCTGCCAGCGCATGCCGGTGGTGGAGCAATTGGGCAACGACCAGAGCGCCGCGCCGCGGATCGAGCTCGCCATCGCCACGACGATAGCGAGCACGGAGGCCGCCCGGATCTTCCTGTGGCTGGCCCAGTATCCCTGGCGTGAGGTCAGCTGGCTCGGCTCCGGCCGTACCCTGCCGTGGTATCACGAGCCTGCGACATTCCCGCTCGGCGGCGGCCACGAAGCCGTCCTGCTGCTGTCCACCCCCGGTGACCTGATCGGCCCGGAAGTGCCCGACCTGGCGGGGTTCTCGGTCAATTCCGAAGCCGTCAGGTGGCTGTGGATCGTCCCGGTCAGCGAGCGGGAGCGGGCGCTGGCTGCCGAACGCGGGCCGGCCAGCCTGGTCACCCAGCTCGCCGCGCAGCGCCGCAGCTGGGTGACGGGCTGAGGCTGGCCGTCGCGGCAGCGCATCACCACCAGGCGGCCGGAGCCCGCCGCGGGCCCTGAGCGCCAGCGCTGACGCCGGGCTAGCGGCCGGGGATGAACAAGGTCAGCAGCAGCCAGTAGACCGGGGCCACCACCAGCAGGGAGTCGATCCGGTCCAGGATGCCGCCGTGCCCGGGCAGCACGCTGCCCATGTCCTTGATCTGCAGATCCCGTTTGATGATCGACTCGACCAGGTCACCGAGGACGGCGGCGGCCGCCACTGCCGCGCCGACCACCAGGCCCTGCCAGACGTGCGTGTGCAGCAGCCACGTCATCACGATTCCGCCCGCGGCCAGGCAGGCGACCACCGAGCCGGCCAGGCCCTCCCAGGTCTTCTTCGGGCTGATCGACCGGGCCAGCGGGTGGCGGCCGATCAGGACGCCCGCCGCGTAACCGCCGATGTCGCAGCAGATCGTGATCACGATGAAGATGAGTGCCTGCCGGGCGCCGGTGTTCCTGGCCAGGACCATCGCCATGAACACCGCCATCAGCGGCAGGTAGGCCAGGGCGAAGATGCCCGCGGACAGGTCCCGCAGGTAGCCGATGGCACCGCGGGGCAGCCGCCAGGCCATCAGCCCGATCACCGACAGGGCTAGCGCGGCCAGCGCGGCTCGCGCGCCGAACCAGTACGCCAGCGTGTACATGGCCGCCCCGCCGATGGTTACGGGTATCAGCGGCAGCCGGATCCCGCGGGTGCCCATGGCGCGGCTCAGCTCCCAGAGCGCGACGATGACGATCAGGCCCACATAGGCCAGGAAGGTGGCCTTGACGGTGAACAGGGTGACCAGGACCAGGGCACCCAGGACGGCACCGACCGCGGCGGCCGCAGGCAGGTTGCGGCCCGCGGTGATCGGCTTGCGCTCGCTCACCCGGCCCGTCCTGCCGCGGCCGGGCTGGGCCGGATCGGACTGGCCGAGGCCGGGCCTGGCCGGGTCGCGCGGGCCAGGGTCCGGAACAGCGGCCTCGTCTGCGGCGGCCTGGCCAGCGGCAGCCTCGTCTTCGGCAGCCTCGTCTTCGGCAGCCTCGTGTGCGGCGGCCTGGTCTGCAGCGGCCGGAGCCGGGCGCTGCGGCCCGATACCTGGCGTGGCGCCCGGATAGTCCTCGTGAGCGTGCACGGCCCTCCGCTCTGGCACAGCGCGCTGGCCGGGATCCGGCTAAACCTCAAGCAGCTCGGTTTCCTTGTGCCTGAGCAGCTCGTCGACTTGGCCGACATAGTTATGTGTAAGGTCGTCCAGTTCCCGCTCAGCCCGGCGGCCGTCATCTTCCCCGGCGTCGCCGTTCTTGACCAGCTTGTCGATCGAGTCCTTGGCGTGCCGACGGATGTTGCGGATCGAGACCCGGCTGTCCTCTGCCTTGTGCCGCGCGACCTTGACGAATTCCCGCCTGCGCTCCTCGGAGAGCTCCGGGAACACCACTCTGATCAGCGCACCATCGTTGGACGGGTTCACCCCAAGATCGCTGTTCCTGATCGCCTTCTCGATCGCCGGGAGCGAGGACTTGTCGTAAGGCTGGATGACCACCATCCGCGGCTCGGGCATGTGGAAGGAGGCCAGCTGGTTCACCGGGGTCTGGGTCCCGTAGTACTCAGCCGTGATCTTGTTGAACATCGCAGGATGGGCCCGGCCGGTACGAATGCCGCCAAATTCTTCCTTGGCGACCACTACGGCCTTTTCCATCTTCTCCTCAGCCTCGAGGAGGGTGTCGTCAATCACTGCGGCTCCTGTGGTCCGGTAGGCGTCCCGGGGCGTGCCCCCGGGCGCGCCCGCGTGCTTCCATGGTGCTCCCAACCCGCACCGTCATGCCACGCCGCGCCCCCCTCAGCGGCCGAACCGGCCCACCAGGGTACCGATCCGCTCACCGCGCACGACCCGGGCGACGTTACCTTCGCCCATCAGGTCAAACACCACGATCGGCAGGTTATTGTCCATGCACAGGCTGACCGCGGTGGCGTCCATCACGCGCAGCTCGCGCTGGAGTACCTCACCGTAGTCCAGCTGGTGGAACCGGACGGCATCCGGTATCTGGTGCGGATCGGCATCGTAGACCCCGTCGACCTTGGTGCCCTTGAGGACGGCCTGGGCTCCGATCTCCAGGGCGCGCTGGGCGGCGCAGGTGTCGGTGGAGAAGAAGGGCGCGCCCAGTCCGGCACCGAAGATCACCACGCGGCCCTTCTCCAGGTGCCGGATCGCCTTCCGCGGAATATAGGGCTCAGCGACCTGGCCCATGGTGATCGCGGTCTGCACCCGGGTCTCGACGCCCAGCTTCTCCAGCACATCCTGGAGCGCGAGGCAGTTGATGACGGTGCCCAGCATACCCATGTAGTCGGCCCGGGCCCGGTCGATACCGCGCTCGGCCATCACCTTGCCGCGGAACATGTTGCCGCCGCCCACCACGGCCGCGACCTCGACGCCCTCGGCGACCGCAGCGACGATCTCCTTGGCGATGTGGAAGACCACGTCGGGCGAGATGCCCAGCGGCTCATCCCCGGAGAAGGCCTCACCGGATAGCTTGACCACGACCCGGTGCCAGGGGCGATGAGCCTCGGTCAGCCCGTTGGGCGTTCCGCCGTCATCCACGACTGCGGCCGTCTGCTTGGCCGCGGCTGCGGCCCGTGGTGCGGTCCTGCACGGGCGCTTCCTTTCCTCGGGTTGGCTGGTCCGTTCCGGCTCAGCCTGCCTGGCCGATCTGGAACCGGGCGAAACCGGTCACGCTGACACCGTGCTCGGCCAGTAGCTGCCGGACCGCCTTCTTCTGGTCCCGGACGGTCGCTTGCTCGACCAGCACGATGTCCTTGAGGAACGCGTTCACCCGGCCGTCGACGATCTTGCCGATGGCCTGTTCCGGCTTGCCCTCGTCCCTGGTGATCTGCTCGGCGATCCGGCGCTCGTTCGCCACCACGTCCTCGGGCACGTCCTCACGGGTGACGTAGCGCGGCCGCATGGCCGCCACCTGGTGCGCGATGTCCTGCCCGACCTCCGGATCGTCCTTGTCGAGCTGGACCAGGACGCCGAGCGTCGGCGGCAGCGCGGGGTCGGACTTGTGCAGGTAGCTGGTCACGAAGCCGCCTTCGAACCTGGCGAACCTGCCGAGCTCGAGCTTCTCCTTCAGCGACGAGCTGGCCTCCTCGATCAGCGCGGTCGCGGTCTGGCCTGGCCGCACCTCCAGGCCGAGCACGGCCAGCCGGTCAGCCGCTCCCGCAGCCAGCGCTGACTTGGCGATGTCGGCAGCGACCTGCTGGAACAGGTCGGTCTTGGCCACGAAGTCGGTCTCGCAGTTGAGCTCGACGAGCACGCCCGCCCGGCTGCCGTCCAGCTCGGCTGTGACCAGGCCGTTCGCGGCGGTCCGTCCGGCCCGCTTGCCAACGTCCTTCGCGCCCTTACGGCGCAAGATTTCCATCGCGCCCTCGAAGTCATCGGCCTCCACGAGGGCATTCTTGCAATCGAGCATGCCCGCGCCGGACACCTCACGAAGCCGCTTCACGTCCGCAGCGCTGTAGTCCATGTCCTCATCTCTCGCTATCTCGTCACCGGCGCCAGCAGGCCCGGGTTCATCTCGCCGGGGCGCCCGGCGGGTCAGGCCGTCTCCGGCGCTGCTTCCCCTTCGGCCGCGTCCTGGGCGGGAGCGTCACCGGCAGCCGCAGTGTCTTCGGCAGCCGGAGCGCTTTCGGTAGCCGCAGTGTTTTCGGTGGTCGCGGCGTTCTCCGCGGCCGCAGCGCTCGCCGCCGGCGCTGCTTCGGCAGCGGCTGCCGCATCGCCCGCAGGTGCGGCATCGGCCGCAGGAGCTGTATCAGCCGCAAGTGCCGCATCGCCCGCAGGCGCCGCATCGGTCGCAGCTGCCGCGTCGGCCGCTGGCGGCGCGGTCGCCGCAGGAGTTGCAGTCGCCGCAGCCGGGACCGCTGCGCCGTTCGCGGCGGCCGCCGCCTCGCCGTCGGTGGGCCGACCCTCGAGCAGCGCCCGCTCCCACTCGGCGAGCGGCTCCTCGGCGCCGAGCAGCCCGTCAGCCGCCGCGGCCGGCTTCTCCTCGCCCGCCGCTGCGCCCGCCCGGGCGATCAGGCCATCCGCCACCGCGTCCGCGACCACCCTGGTGAGCAGGGCGACGCTGCGAATCGCGTCGTCATTGCCCGGGACCGGGTAGGTCACCTCATCCGGGTCACAGTTGGTGTCCAGGATGGCGATCACCGGAATGCCGAGCTTGCGAGCCTCGCTGACCGCGATGTGCTCCTTCTTGGTGTCGACCACCCACAGTGCGCTGGGCACCCGGGCCATGTCCCTGATACCGCCCAGCGACCGCTCGAGCTTGTCCCGCTCGCGCCGCAGGTGCAGGAGCTCCTTCTTGGTCAGGCCCGAGTTGGCCACGTCGTCGAAGTCGATCTCTTCCAGTTCCTTGAGCCGCTGCAGCCGCTTGTAGACCGTCGCGAAGTTGGTCAGCATCCCGCCCAGCCAGCGCTGGTTCACGAACGGCATCCCGACCCGGCGGGCTTGCTCGGCGATGGCCTCCTGGGCCTGCTTCTTAGTTCCGACGTACAGGACGGAGCCGCCGTGCGCGACGGTCTCCTTGATGAACTCGTATGCGCGGTCAATGAAGTCCAGCGACTGCTGAAGATCGATGATGTAAATCCCGTTGCGCTCAGTCAGGATGAAGCGCTTCATCTTCGGGTTCCAGCGCCGGGTCTGGTGCCCGAAATGTACGCCGCTCTCGAGCAGCTGCCGCATGGTGACGACCGGTGCCATCCCGGTGTCCTTCCTGTCGTGCGCCGCCGCGAACGGGGGCGCTTCCGGTTAGTCCCTGGCGCCCGAACGCGCTCACCGCGGGATAAGAATCCCGCGGACCGGTGAGCGGCGTTCCGCCGGGAGCCAGGACCGGCCTCCCCTGCGGCAAGCGGACGCGCGAATTTGGCTACCGGCGCGCGGGCTTGCCCGCCCGCCATAGCAGCCTTGCGTAGTCTACATGCCCGCACCTGTCCGGCGCCTGCTCCGCAGCGGGGGCACCGGACCGCTCAGCCAGTCACGCCCGCGGATGAGCCTGCCGGTAAGCCGACATCAGGCGCTCCACCGAGACATGGGTGTAGATCTGGGTGGTCGCCAGCGAGGCATGTCCGAGAATCTCCTGCACGCTCCGGAGATCGGCGCCGCCCTCCAGCAGGTGCGTGGCCGCGGTATGGCGCAGTCCGTGCGGCCCGGTGTCAGGAACCGATCCGGCCGCGGCGATCCGGGCATGCACGACCCGCCGCGCGGTCCGCGGATCGAGGCGCCCGCCGCGGGCACCGAGGAAGAGGGCGGCGCCCGACCGCGCGGTCACCAGGCTGGGCCGTCCGGCTTGCTGCCACCGCCGCAGGGCCCGTGCCGCGGGAATCCCCATCGGCACGACCCGCTCCCGGCCGCCCTTGCCGAGCACCCGGACGCTGCGCCGTTCATCGTCAATATCGCCGACATCGAGGCCGCACAGCTCGCTGACCCGGATGCCCGACGCATAGAGCAGCTCCATGATTGCCGCGTCGCGCCAGCCCAGCGCAGCCGCCAGCGCATCGGCCTGGCCGCTTCCTCCTGGACGGCCAGCGGCCGGCCCCCCGGTGACGGCTGGCCCTCCAGTGACGGCTGGCCCTCCGGTGACGGCTGGCCCCCCGGTGACGGCTGGCCCCCGGGTGGCGGATGGCCTTCCGGCCGGCCCGCCGGGGTCGGCATGATCCGCGGCCGTCCTGGCGGCCGGGGCCCCGTCGGGGGCCGCAGCGTGGGCGGAAGCCGCGAGCACGGCCGCCATCTGCTCGCGCGCCAGCACCTGCGGCAGGCGGCGGCCAGCCTTCGGACTCCCCAGCAGCGATCCAGGGTCGGCGCCCAGCCAGCCGCGAGCGTGCGCGAACGCGGTAAAGGCCCGGGCCGCCGCTGCCCGCCGGGCCAGTGTGGCCCGCGCCCGGCCGCCCGAGTGCTGGGCGGCGAGCCAGGATCTGATCACCCCGATGTCCAGCCCGGCGAGTTCGCGAAGCCCGCCGCTGCAGGCGTACTCCAGCAGCGATCTCACGTCGCCGATATAGGCCCGGACCGTGTGCGGGGACAGGCCCCGTTCAGCGCCCAGGTGCCGCTGGAACGCCTCCAGCCGCTGATCGAGCCAGTCCGGCCAGGCGTCCGGCGTCACGCCCGGAGCGTCCATGCTCCCAGTGTCAGGCCTCCAGCGGGCCCGGCCGCCGCGCGACACGGCACCGGCCGGTGGCCTATTTCCGCAGCCGGTCGAGGACCTTGAGCGCGTGGCGCCGCGCGGTCGCTGCCTGGCGGGCCTCCAGCCGGGCATCGGCGAGGCAGTGCCGGGCATCGGCAAGCTGCTCCTGGAGCCGCTGGACGGCCCGCTCCTGCTCCCGCTCGGACTTTTCGGCCACCTCCAGGGCCCAGTCAGCCTCGGCCGCTTCGCGTTCGGCCTCGGCGATGGCGTGCTGGCGGCGGTCGCGTTCAGCTCGTGCCCTGACTTCCGCCAGCTGGGTCGTCTTGGCCGGGCGCCGGTCCAGGGCCGCCGCTGCTTGTCGCGGCCAGGCTCGAGAGGCCGCGGAGCTGGCCGGCGGCGGGCTGACCGCCCTGCCGCCGGGCGCCAGGCCGACCGCCGTCCCGGCGCGCGCCAGGCCGACTGCGGTGCCGCCGGGCGCCTGGCTGGCCGCAGTGCCGCCCTGGTCCGGGGCGGCCGCCGCTGCCTCGCGAGCCGGCGCGTCCGTCGCACCGCGCAGAGCGGGGCCGCGTCGCGCAGGGGACCGCACCAGAGTTAGTACCTGGGCCCCGGCGGGACCGAAACGCTCGCTGCCGAAACCGTCGCTGCCGAAACCCTCGTGGTGCGCGGCCCGCTCCAGGGTTCCGGCTCGCATCCGGTCGGCGACCTGCGGATCGGCCAGCGCCGCGCCGAGGGTGGCAGTCACCTCATCCCTGATCGCCGCGGGCGGCGATGGCTGGCCGGCCACCGCGAACGCCTGCCTGGCCAGCGCATCGACCAGCTGACGGCGCCGCAGGGAAAGATCCCGGATAGCCGCGCCATCCAGGGAACTCTGCGCGGCGCGCAGCTGCTCGCCGAGGTCCGCGAGCTGAGTGCTCACCGCCGGGTCCGAGCGGATCAGCTGGTTGATGATCCAGGCCGAACGGGTCGGCTTGCGCAGTCCGGCAATCCGCTTGGCCAGCGCGGCCTGGCCCGCCACGCGAGCCCGGTCGGCGAGCTCGCCGCGGCGCTTGACGAACTCGTCAGGGCCTGAGGCGTAGAGCTCAGCGACCGCCTCTGGCAGCGGGTCGTCCTCGGTCACCCGACCATCCTGCCCCAGGATCATCAGCTTCTCCGGGACCTCACCCGCTTTGCCCGGCTGTGTCATCCGCTCCGGCTGCGTCGGCCGCTCCGGCTGCGTCGGCCGCTCCGGCTGCGTCGGCCGCTCCGGCTGCGTCGGCCGCTCCGGCTGCGTCGGCCGCTCCGGCTGTGTCGGCTGCTCGGCTCGGCCGCTCCGGCTGCGTCGGCCCCTCCAGCTGCGTCGGCCGCTCGGCCCGGCCGCGTCAGCCGCGTGACCCCGGCCGCGGCGGTCATCGTTTCCTCCGCACCCGCCAGCCGCTGGCGCAGCGCTCGATGAAGCCGGCCGCGGCGAGTTCGCCGAGGCAGCGCAACGCGGTATCCAGGCCGACACCGGCCATCACGGCGATCTGCGCCGGCCCGCCGCCGCCGCGCGCCGGGATCGCCTCCAGGACGGCCGTTGTCTGCGCGCCCAGCTCATCCCGCGGCCGCCCCGGCCCTCTCCTCGGCTCCGCCAGCCCCTCACCCGCCGGCGAGATGACCTCGATGACATCGTGCGCATCGGTGACGAGCACCGCCCCGGTGTTCCTGATGATCTCGTGGCAGCCCGCCGACAGCTCGGAGGTCACCGGCCCGGGCACGGCCATCAGCGGCAGGCACAGCTCGGCAGCGTGCTTGGCAGTGCTGAGTGCGCCGCTGCGCAGGGCGGCCTCCACCACCACGGTGCCGCGGCTGACCGCGGCGATCACCCGGTTGCGGATCAGGAATCCCGGCCGGCTGGGAGCCCGGTCCGGTGGTGACTCACTGACCAGCGCGCCATCAGCGGCGATCGCCTCAAACAGCTCGTGGTGCCCGCGCGGGTAGCCATAGCTGAGCCCGCCGGCGAGCACCGCAATGGTGGTACCGCGGGCCGCGAGCGCAGCGCGGTGCGCCCTGCTGTCGATGCCGTACGCCCCGCCGGAGACGATGGTCCAGCCGCGCTCGGCCAGCGCCACGGTCATCTCGCCGCACACATGCGACCCGTAACTCGTGGCGGCGCGCGCGCCGACCACCGACACCGAGCGCACGCTGGCACAGCGCAGGTCGGCGCCGCCCTTGACCCACAAGACCACAGGACGGACGTCGCCAAGTATGTCAAGCTCGGCAGGCCATTCCGGATCCCCGGGGCAGACGAGCCGGATTCCGGCGCGGTGCCACGCCGCGATCCTGGACTCGGTCGGAACTGAGCCCAGCCGGGCCGCCCAGCGTTCCAGCGCGCGGGGCAGCCCGCGGATCCCGGTGCCGGGTATCGCGGTGCCGGGTATCGCGGTGCCGGGCATCCCGTCGCCGGGGGCGGACCAGGATTCCGGGGCCTGCCCGGCGCAGATGGCGGCGAGCAGCTCTGCCGGTCTGCAGGCCCGCAGCAGCGCGCCGAGCACCGGATCGCCCGGATCGGTCACGCAGCTCAGCGCGGTCCGCGCGAAGCGCTCCTCATCGCTCGGGGCGGTCACCGGGCCACCCCCAGCCAGAGCCCGAGCGCATAGCTCACCTCGGCGACAGTCGGGCGGCTGACGCCGGCCAGGTCGGCGACTGTCCAGGCCAGCCGGATCACCCGGTCCACGCCCCGGGCGCTGATCTCGCCGATGTCCATGGCGCGCTCCAGCGGTGCGAGCGCTCCTGCCGCAGGCGGGTAGCTGCGCCGCAGCTCGCTGCCCGGGATCTGCCCGTTCAGCCGCCAGCACGTGTCCTTCAGCCGGAACGCGGCCCGTTGCCTGGCCAGCCTGACCCGCTCGGCCACCACCGCGCTCGGCTCGGTGAAATGCCGGTCGCTCAGCAGTTCAGCCCGTCTCACCGGCAGGAACTCCACCTTGACGTCCACCCGGTCCAGCAGCGGCCCGGACAGCCTGGCCAGGTACCTGCGACGGACCCACGGGGTGCACTCGCAGGCCGACTTCGCCGACGACGCCTTAGCGCACGGGCACGGGTTGGCCGCGAGCACCAGGGTGAACCTGGCCGGGAACCGTGCGGTCAGGCCCGACCTGGCCAGCACTACCTCACCGGACTCCAGCGGCTGGCGAAGCGCGTCAAGAACGTCGCGGGCGAACTCCGGAGCCTCGTCGAGGAACAAGCAGCCGTGGTGAGCCAGGGAGGCGGCGCCCGGCCGGATTGTCCCGCTGCCCCCGCCGACGATCGCGGCCTTCGTCGCTGTGTGATGCGGAGCGCAGAATGGCGGCTCGGTGACCAGCGGCTGGCTGTCAGGCAGCGTGCCCGCGACCGAGTGGATGGCGGTCACCTCCAGCGCCGCGGCGGATTCCAGCCGGGGCAGGACCGTAGGCAGGCGCTCGGCCAGCATGGTCTTGCCCGCGCCGGGCGGCCCGGTCAGCAGCAGGTGGTGGCCGCCCGCGGCGCAGATCTCCGCGGCCCGCCTGGCGGCCGGCTGCCCGACAACGTCGGCCAGGTCGCGGGAGTGAGCGCGGCCCGCACCGGACGGCCGGTCCGGCGCGGCAGGCCGGGCGGTTTCGCCATCCAGGACCTCGAGCGGCGCGGCGCCGTCTGGCGGGGGCTGGCCGCGCAGCCAGGCCAGCAGCGAGCCGAGGCTCCGCACCGCCAGGACCCGCAGCCCCGGGACGAGCAAGGCCTCCGGCGCATTCTGGGCCGGCACCGCCACGGTGCGAAAGCCCGCCGCCGCAGCTGCCGCGGCCGCGGGCAGCACGCCGGGTACCGGCCGCGCGCGGCCGTCGAGCCCCAGCTCGCCGACGAACACCACGTCCCGCAGGCCGGCCGCGGGCGCGGCTCCGGCGGCGCACATGATGGCCACGGCGATGCCGATATCGAAACCGCTGCCCCGTTTCGGCAGGCTGGCCGGCGAGAGGCCGACGGTGATCCTGCGCTGCGGCCAGTGCTCCTTGCTGTTGACGATCGCCGCGCGGATCCGGTCGCGTGCCTCCCGCAGCGCGGTGTCGGGCAGCCCTACGAGCATGAGGCCGACGAGCCCGTTCTCGATATCGACCTCGATCTCGACAGGATGTCCCTGCACGCCGACCAGGGCGATGGCATGGGTGCGAGCCAGCGACATCTAGCCCACCCCCCGGACATGCTCGACCGTGAAGCCGCCCGCGGGGTTCGGGAGCACCCCGATGACGTCGACGCGCACCTCGTCGAAGAGCACGCCGTGCGCGATCACCCAGCGAACCGCCAGCCGCCGGAGCCGGCTCCGCTTCTGGCGGGTGATCGCCTCGATCGGCGTCCCGAATCTGGTCCCGGAGCGCGTTTTCACCTCGCAGATGACCAGCACCCTGCGCTCGGCGGCGACGATGTCTAACTCACCGTCCGTGCACCGCCAGTTGCGGTCCAGGATCCGGAATCCGGCCCGTTGCAGGTGCTCCGCCGCGGCCTGCTCGCCTTGCCTGCCCAGGACATCCTTGGCGTTCAACCTCACCACCTCCGCTTGTGAGGCTGGCGGAGACGAGCGGCCGCCCGCGGGCCCGGCCTGGCAGCTGTGCGGAGCCGCCAGCGACGGTCGCGGGGATGTTGAAGTCGTCGGTGAATTGTCGGCACCGGCTGCTTGGATGACCCGCCGCGGGCCACGGCCAGGGACCGCGGCTACTAGGAGGACCACCAGGAAGGCCAGGCCACCAGGAACGCCAGGCCACTAGGAACGCCAGGCCACCAGGCAGCCCCGGGCGATCAGGAAGCCGGAAAAGCTGGCGGCGCCCGCCGGCGAACCCCCGCTACTCGCCGCCTGGATGCTCCGCCATGGGCGAGCCGAAGCGGATCAGGTTCCCGTCCGGGTCCGTGTGGGAGCCCTCGCGGAGCCGGTAGGGGGTGGGACCGACCGGGCGGGTAAGGCCGCCAATGCCGGGCCGGCTCCACTCCTCGTAGAGCGCATCGGCGTCCCGCACGTGCAGGTAGGCCGAGGCGGCGTGGTGGGCAGGATCGTGGCCGGCGTCGGCCGCGAGGTGCAGTCCGACGCCGTCCCGGTCGGCGAACCCGTACTCGTTCCCGTCGGCATAGGCAAGGGTGTCGAAGCCGAGCGCCGCGTAGTGGGCCAGGGCGGCGGTCAGATTCCGCACCGGGAAGATCGGGCTGAAGCTACGGAACTGGCGGGCCGCGCGGCGCCTCCCGGCTCCGGTCGTGATGCTGGCGCTCTTGATGTCAGCCAGGGCGAGGAGCGCGGATCGCATCGCGTCGACCTGGTCGGCCGATACTCGCTCGTGCAGCTGGAGGTCGACCGCCTGCACGCCGCGCAGGACGGCACCGACGACCTCCCGCCCGCGCTCGGTCAGCTCGAGAATGATCCGCCTGCGGTCGCCGGGATCGGGACTCCGGTTGACATAGCCCCGGTTCACCAAGGTCTCGATGACCTGGCTCACGGCCTGCTTGGTCACGCCGAGATCGGACGTCAGGTCCTGCCTGGCGCCGCCGGCGGTGTCAATCCCGGCCAGGATCAATGCGCCGTTTCTGGGCAGGTCGTCGATCCCGATGGAGTGCAGCTGCGCCCGGATGGCGTTGGCGTACACGCCGCGCGCGGCGCGCATCAGGGTGGGAGTCGCAGATTCGATGGGGCCCGGATCAACCATGCCAGCAAAATATCAACAAGTAATTTGACAGTAAACAAACTTGATGAACGGGCCGCTCTGCGAAGCGCGGCGGCCGCCCGTCCAGGCCCAGCCGCAAGCCCTGCTACTTCTCGTCGGGAACCTGCAGGTCACTCTTGGCCAGTTCCTCGACGTTCACGTCCTTGAAGGTGACCACGCGGACATTCTTAACGAATCGCGCGGGCCGGTACATATCCCACACCCAGGCGTCCTGCATGGTCACTTCGAAGAAGACCTCACCGTTATCGGCCGTCCGCACGTTGAGCTCAACTGAGTTGGTGAGGTAGAACCTGCGCTCGGTCTCGACCACGTGGCTGAACAGCCCCACCACATCGCGGTACTCGCGATAGAGCTGCAGCTCCATCTCCGTCTCGTACTTCTCGAGATCCTCAGCGCTCATGTGCTTCCCTCCGCTCCGGCGCCGCGTACTCGCGGCGGCGGCTCGCAGCCGCCACTGCTTCTGGCGCTCGCCAGGCGCCGACCGGGCCGACCCGTGCTGGGCGGCACGGCCCGGATGAGGTCAACCATAGGACCATTGTGCGACTTAGCTGCCCGGCCCGGCACCGAGCAGTACCTCAGCCCGGTCAGCGGGCGGCACTTCGGCATCGGCGGGCGGCATCTGCAGCTCGATCCCATCAGGGATCTGCGCGCCCCCGCGCAGCGAGCCGATCACGTTGGCGAAAGACATCCGGTGCTCGGGGCACGGGCCGTGCTCGGAAAGCGCGCGCATGTGGCCGCGCGTCGAGTAGCCCTTGTGCCGGGCGAAACCGTAGCGGGGATACTCCGCGTGCAGGCCCCGCATGATCCGGTCCCTGGTCACCTTGGCGATGACGGAGGCGGCCGCGACACAGGCGGCGACCTCGTCGCCCTTCCACATGGCCAGCGCGGGGACCGCCAGGCCGCGCACCGGGAATCCGTCGGTCAGCACGTAACCCGGCCGGGCGCCGAGCCCGGCCAGCGCACGGCGCATTCCGGTCACGTTGCAGACGTGCAGGCCGATGCGGTCGATGTCGCCCGGCGGGATCATGACCACATGCCAGGCCAGCGCGGACTCCAGGACCTGCGCATAGGCCTTCTCGCGGACCGGCGCGGAGAGCATCTTCGAATCGGCCAGCTCGGTGCAGCGCGAGACCCGGCGGGGATCGAGCACCACGGCCGCGACCACCAGCGGCCCGGCGCACGCGCCGCGGCCCGCCTCATCGATCCCGGCGACCGGCGCCAGCCCGGCCCTGGCCAGGACGCGCTCGTATGCGGTCAGGCCGGCGCTGCGCCTGGGCGTGTAGCCAGGAAGCCGCCAGTAGGGGGCCGACATGGCGTCACCGGCCGCTGCGCCGCCGGCGGCGCAGCCGCAGCCTGCGCTGCAGCCAGGTCAGCGGCACTGCCCCGGCGAAGCCGGCCCCGAGCGGAAGATAGGGCGCCGCAGGCGCGGCCCGCAGGTTCAGGCTCGCGGCGGCGCTCTTGGGCTGGTCGACCCCGGGCTGGCCGAAGGTGGACGGAATCGGCAGCACCCGCCACCGGCTGGGCGGCCAGACAATCATGAAGGCCCGGCCGACCACCTGGTTTTCCGGGATGGTCCCGTCACCAGGGTCACCCGAGTGGCACCGGGAGTCGCACGACACGCCGCGATGGTCACCCATCACCCACAGCCGTCCCGGCGGCACCGTGATGCTGAAACTGGAGGTCGACGGGGAGTTGCCGGGATAGAGGTAGGAGCTTTCGTGCAGCGCTACCCCGTTGACGGTCACCTGGCCATGGGCGTTGCAGCAGGCAACGTGGTCGCCGGGGACCCCGATCACCCGTTTGATGTAGTCATGCTGGCCGGGTGCGGTGCCGAACAGCTCGACGATCGACCGGAACAGCGGCCGGAGGGTCGCGTCGTAAAGGCGGGCGACCGGATTGGAGCCAGTCGGCGCGGCCGGGGCCACCGGATCCCACGAGCCGGAGCCGTTGAAGACGATGATGTCGCCTGGCTCGATGCTGCGGAAGTGATAGACGAGCTTGTTCACCAGCACCTTGTCGCCGATGTCCAGCGTGTTCTCCATCGACGACGACGGGATGAAGAAGGCCTGGACGACGAACGACTTGATCACCAGGGCGATCACCAGCGCGACCACGATCAGGATCGGCAGCTCGCGCCAGAACGACCTGGACTTGCCGGTGGGCTTGGCCGCGCTGGCGTCCGCGTCTGCCGCGGAACCTGCTGCTTCGTCCTGCGCGGCGGTGCCTGCCATCGGCGAGCCTTTCGGTTCCTGGCCCGGATCCGTGGCACCTGACTCGCCGCCGGGCCAGCCGGGCCCGTTCGCGTCGGTCAGAGCGTGCTCGTGGGCGCTCTGGTCGTCACTCATCAGGTTCGAGCCTAGCGCCGTTGGCAGCCCCGCTAGGCGTTAGCGCTCGGGCGCCACGACAGGTCAGGGCACGCTCGCGAGCCATCCCGGTGCCAGCCAGACCAGATCCGGCCATTTGCCCTGTGGTCCGGCCTAGCGAGCCGACGGCTCCCTGCGTTCCTTGATCCGGGCGGCGCGGCCGCGCAGGGAGCGCAGGTAGTAGAGCTTGGCGCGGCGGACCCGGCCCCGGGTGACTATCTCGATCCGGTCCAGCGAGGGGCTGTGCACCGGGAATGTCCGCTCCACGCCCACGCCGTAGCTGACCTTGCGGACCGTGAAGGTCTCCCGCGCGCCGCCGCCCTGGCGGCGGATGGCCACGCCCTGGAAGACCTGGATCCTGGACCGGCTGCCCTCCACGACCCGCACGTGTACCTTCAGCGTGTCGCCCGGCCGGAAATCCGGGATGTCGGATCGGATCTGCGCCTGCTCCAGCTCGGCAATCGCGGTGTGCATCGCTGTGGTTTCCTCGGTCGTCTTTACGCGCACGCCTGCGACGCGCTGAGTCGGTCATTTCGGTGCCGGAGGGGCCCGGCTACGCCCCTGCAGACTGAGTCTGGCCATCGGGGCAACGGCTTTTAGTGTGCCACACCTTCGCCACTGACCGGAAAGCCAGCCTCAGAGAGTACCTGCCTGTCGTGGCTATCGAGCACCGCCGGGGCGGGTTGCCCGGCCCCTGACGGACCCCCGACCCGGCCGCTGGCCAGCCGTGATGCAAGATCCGGACGGTTGGCCGCGGTCTTGCGCAGCGCCGCGTCCCGGCGCCACCGCGCGATGGCAGCGTGATCCCCGGACAGCAGGACCTGCGGTACCTCGTGGCCCCGCCACACCCGCGGCCTGGTGTAGGAAGGCCCCTCGAGCAGGCCCGGCCCGGAGCCGTCGCCAAAGGAGTCGTCGGCCGCGGAGTCAGCATTGCCGATCACGCCGGGCAGCAGCCTGCAGACTGCCTCGATCATCACGAGCACGGCCGCCTCGGCGCCCGCCAGCACGTAATCGCCGATGCTGACCTCGTCGACAGCGATCCTGGAACGGGCGTACTCCGCCACCCGCGCGTCGATACCCTCATACCGGCCGCACGCGAAGATCAGCCGGTCCGCCGCCGCATACCGGACCGCCATCGCCTGCGTAAACGGGACCCCCGCCGGGCTCGGGATCACCAGCCGCCCTGATCCGGGAGCCGGCAGCACCGCGTCGAGCGCCTCGCCCCATGGCTCGGGCTTCATGATCATCCCAGGGCCGCCGCCGAACGGCGCGTCGTCAACCGAGTGGTGCACGTCATTCGTCCAGGCCCGCAGGTCGTGCAGCCGGAAAGAAAGCTCGCCGCGCTGCGCCGCCTTGCCGATCAGCGACACTTCCAGCGGGGCGAAGTACTCGGGAAAGATGGTGATGATGTCGATGCGCACGGCCAGCCTCCTGCCTAGCGGGACGGATCCAGCAGGCCCGCCGGCGGGTCTATCACCAGTCGCCCGGCCGCGACATCGACCTCGGGCACGATAGCCGCCACGAAAGGGACGAGTATCTCGCCAGCGCCCGCCCGGTCCCCGGAAGGCCGGATCACCAGCAGGTCCTGGCCGTGGTGGAGCACGTCGGCGACGGTGCCGACCTGCTCGCCCGCGACGGTCCAGGCGCCGAGCCCGATCAGCTGGTAGTCGTGGTACTCATCCGGGTCCTCGGGCGCAGCCAGCTCGGCCGAGTCCAGCACCAGAAAAGTTCCGCGCAGTTCCTCCGCGGCCGTCCGGTCATCGCATCCGGCGAAGGTCAGGAGCAGCCGCCCGGAGTGCCAGCGCGACCCGGTGATGGTCAGCGGGCCGCGGGCCGCGGGCTCCGTCACCAGGACGGAACCCGCAGCGAACCTGCTGCCCGGATCATCGGTCCGCACCTCCACGGTCAGCTCGCCGCGGACACCGTGCGGCCTGCCTATGCGGCCGACGACCAGCTGCATGCCTAACGAATCTCGTCGGTGTCCAGCAAGTCGACCCGGACGTAACCGTTTCCCGCCAGGGAGCCGATGACCGTCCGCAGTGCCTTGGCAGTCCGGCCGCCGCGGCCGATGACCTTGCCCAGATCCTCCGGGTGCACGCGCACCTCGAGTACCCGGCCCCTGCGCAGCCCCCGGCTGTCCACCCGGACATCGTCCGGGTATTCCACGATGCCCCGGACAAGGTGCTCAAGAGCCTCTTCGAGCACGTCAGGCTCCGCTCTCCGGCGCTGCTTGGGCCTGCTCAGCCTCCGGCTCGGCAGCCGCAGCCTTCGTCTCGGTCTCGGCCGGCTCGGCCTCAGCGGCCGCCGGCGCCGCCGCTGCCTTGGCGGCCTTCGCCGTAGCGGTCTCGTCGGTGGCCGATGCCTTGGCTGAGCCTTCGCCCTCGGTGGCGTCCGCCGCCTTGCCGTCCTTGCCCTTGGCCGGCTCAGCCTTCGCGCGGGCCGGCTTGTCGGCTTTCGCCTGGCCTGCGGCCGCCTTGCCCGCCTTGCCGCCCGCGCTGTCGGCATCCTTGGCCGCCGCGTCGCCCGACTTGGCCTTGGCCCGGCCCTTGGCGGCGGCGCCACCGTCGGCCAGCGTCTCCGAGACCGCAGCGGCGAAGATCTCCTTCCGGTCCTGCTTGGGGGGCGCTGTCTGCAGCGTCCCCTCGGTGCCTGGCAGGCCCTTGAACGTCTGCCAGTCGCCGGTGATCTCCAGGATCTTCCTGACCGGGTCGGTTGGCTGTGCCCCGACGGAGAGCCAGTGCTGCGCGCGCTCCGAGTCGACCTCGATGAACGAGGGCTCGGCCTTCGGGTGGTATTTCCCGATTTCCTCGATCGCGCGGCCGTCCCGCTTGGTGCGGGCATCGGCGACGACGATCCGGTAGTAGGGCGCCCGGATCTTGCCCAGGCGCTTCAACTTGATCTTTACAGCCACGGCTGTGGTCTTCTCCCAGCGGATTCGGGTGCGGGCCGGCGTCGCGCCGGGTGGGGACCGGCCGTGCTGCCCGGATGGATCCGGCTCAGCGAGTGGTTAGAGGGCCACGCGGAGCCGACGGTAGCGATCACATTCTGCCAGAAGTCTGCCGCGGGGGCGTAATCGCCGGTCGGAGCAAGTCGGCCGGAGCACCCGCGACCGGCCGTCACACGCCGCCGGAGCAGGCGTGACCGGCCATTTCCCGGCCGGAGCAGGCGCGACCGGCCATTTCCCCGCCGGAGCAAGCGCGACCCGCCGCTCCAGCCCGGCCGGGCTTGGGGTCAGCGGCCCTTCTTGCCCGGCCGGCCGCGCCGGTTCGGCGGCGCACCGCGCAGGCCGGGGGGCAGATTCGGCGGCGGGGTGGCCCAGCCGCCGCCCCGGCCCGCCGGGATAGGCAGTGAGCCATCCCGGCCGCCCAGCCCGCCGGGCAAGCCGACCGGCATCGACCCGCCTCCCTGGCCGAATCCAGCGGGCAGCCCGGCCGGGCCGCGCCCGCCGCCCGCGGCACCGGCCCCGCCGTCGGCTCCGCCCGCTGTGCCGCCTGCACCACCGGAGCCGCCCGCGGCCCGGCCTCCTGAGCTTCCGCCAGGCCGGCCGCCCTTCTTCTTCTTCGACTTGCCCCGCGCCGTCTTCTGCCCGGCGCGGCGCATGCCCGGCATGCCGCCCACCATCTGGCGCATCATCTTCTGGCCCTCGAGGAACCGCACGATGAGGGAGTTGACCTCGCCCACCGTCACGCCCGAGCCGGCCGCGATCCGGGACCGCCGGGAGCCGTTGATCAGCTTCGGATTGCGTCGTTCCTCGGGGGTCATCGAGTTCACGATCGCCGCCGCCCGGTCCAGGTCCTTGTCGCTGACCTGGCTCAGCGCCTCGCGGTTCTGCGCGGCGCCGGGCAGCATCCCGAGCAGGTTGCTGATCGGCCCGAGCTTGCGGACCATCGCGAGCTGCTCGACGAAGTCCTCCAGGGTGAAGCCCTCGCCCGAGGTCAGCTTCCCGGCCATCGTGGCGGCCTGGTCGGCGTCAAAGGTCCGCTCGGCCTGCTCGATGAGGGTGAGCACGTCGCCCAGGTCGAGAATGCGCGAGGCCATCCGGTCGGGGTGGAAGAGGTCGAAATCCTCAAGTTTCTCGCCGGATGAGGCGAACATCACCGGCCGGCCGGTGATCTGGGCGACCGACAGCGCCGCGCCGCCCCTGGCGTCGCCGTCCAGCTTGGCCAGGACCACGCCGTCGAAGCCGACGCCGTCCAGGAACGCCTGCGCGGTGGTGACCGCGTCCTGGCCGATCATCGCGTCCACCACGAACAGGATCTCGTCCGGATCGACCGCGTCCCTGATGGCCGCGGCCTGCGCCATCATCTCCTGGTCGACGCCCAGCCAGGCGGTGTCGATGATCACGATGTTGTGCAGGTGATGGCGGGCCTCATCGATGGACTGCCTGGCCACCGCCACCGGATCGCCGACGCCGCTGCCTGGGGACGGCGCGAATACCGGCACCCCGGCGCGCTCGCCGAGTACCTGAAGCTGCTGAACGGCGTTCGGCCGCTGCAGGTCCGCCGCGACCAGCAGGGGCGTGTTGCCCTGCTCGCGCAGCCACAGCCCGAGCTTGGCCGCGAGCGTCGTCTTACCCGAGCCCTGGAGACCGGCCAGCATGATCACGGTGGGCGCTACCTTCGCGAACCGCAGCCGCCGCGCCTCGCCGCCCAGGATCCCGATCAGTTCCTCATTGACGATCTTTATGACCTGCTGGGCCGGGTTCAGCGCGGCGGATACCTCCTCGCCGGAGGCCCGTTCCTTGACCCGCGCGATGAACTGCCTGACCACTGGAAGCGCGACGTCCGCCTCCAGCAGCGCGATCCTGATCTCGCGGCAGGTGGCGTCGATGTCGGCAGCGGACAGCCGTCCGTGCCCGCGCAGCGTGGAGAAGACCTGGGTCAGTCGATCGGAAAGTGTCTCGAACACGTGTGGCTGCCGTCCTCGCAGATGGGCTAGGGCCGCTCTGGCAAGCGCGGGTGCCGCGCCCCCGCCTCAGGTTATCCGGTCCGGGCCGCACCGGGCCTGCCCCTCACGGAGCGTGGCCGCCGGGTTCGCCCGGGCAGCCGCCTGCAGCGCAAACCGGCGCGTTGCACCATCGCTAACGCAAAGGCTAGCTAACCAGCACGAGTCGAGGTGAGCCGGCACCCGGGCCGCAATCTGCCTGATCCAGAGCTTACGCAGCGAAGTCAGCCTTGTGCCCTCCATCCCGAGCCGCTATACACCGAATCATGACGACGCAGACCCTGTATGAACGCCTCGGTGGCCCGGCAGCCATTGATGCCGCCACCGAAATCTTTTACCGGAAGGTACTCGCCGACCCCCTCTTAGCGGGCTACTTCGATGACGTCGACATGGACCGCCAAATTGCCAAGCAGGCCGCCTTCCTGACGATGGCGCTCGGCGGCCCCAATGCCTACACCGGGCGTGATCTGCGCTCCGCCCACGCCCCCCTGAACGGAATCGGCGACGAGCACGTGGACCGGGTGCTCGAGCATCTGGCCCAGACCCTGCGCGAACTGGGCGTCAAGGACCCGGACATTGCCGCGGCAGGCGCCGTCGCGGGCAGGGTCAGAGATGACGTGCTGAACCGCTGACCGGCCGGTGCGCCTGACGTTAAGCGGCCAGGCCTTCGAGCTCAGTCCAGGTGAATCCGTCCTGGACGGCCTGGCCAGGAACGGCGTCGGCCTGCCGGCCGCGTGCCGGGCCGGCGTCTGCCACGCGTGCTTGCTGCGGGCCGTGCACGGTGATCCGGGTCCGCCGAGCCAGGCCGGGCTGAAGAGTTCCTGGCAGGCCGACGGGTATTTTCTCGCCTGCCTGGCCCGCCCGGCGGCGGATCTGACCATCGCGCTGACCGGCGAGGAGATACTGGCCGATGCAGTGGTCGCCGCGGTGCGGCCGATCGGCGCCGGGGTGATCAGGGTGCTGATCCGGCCGCGGCGGCCCGTCCCGTTCCGGGCCGGCCAGCATCTGGCGTTATGCAGGGACGGCGGCGTGGCCAGGGTCTACTCGATCGCGAACACGCCGCTTGAGGCGGCGAGCGACGGGATCGAGTTCCATGTCCGGGTGTATCCGGACGGGGCCATGAGCCCCTGGCTGGCCGCCGCCGCCCCCGGAACGCGGCTCAGGATCGGCCAGCCCAGCGGTGACTGCTGCTACCTGCCAGGCCAGCCGGACGGCCCGCTCCTGCTGGCCGGCACCGGTACCGGCATCGCGCCGCTGGCCGCGGTGCTACGGGACGCGCTGCGGCACGGGCAGGCCGGCCCCGCAGTGCTGATTCACGGCGCGGCGGATCGGTCCGGCCTCTACCTCGGGACCAGCCAGCCGGACCTCCGGACCTGCCAGCCCGGCCCCCGGACCAGCCAGCCCGGCTGCGGCCCGCCCGCTCCGGTCCGCTGGCGCACGTGCGTGCAGTCGGCTGGTGCCGACATCGCCGCTGTGGCCAGCGAGGAGCTGGCGCGGCTTGGCGACCCGGGTGCCGTCCGCGCCTATCTATGCGGCGGCCGCCGGTCGGTGACCAGAATGCGGCGCGCCCTCTTCCTGGCCGGGATGTCCCTGAAGAACATCTGCGCCGACGAGTTCACCCAGGCCGGCAGCTGACCGTTCGGGCCGCGGAGCCGGCTAGCAGGCCCGGATCCGGCCGCGGCAGGCCCGGCCCAGCCAGCCCCGGAAAAGGCAACGGCAAGGAGGTTGCCCACTCCCTGCCACTTTCAACATATAGCGCACCGGGGGCCTTGCGGCAAGACCGGGGTGGTGCCGCAGAATGGTCGGCCGAGGCCAGAACCTGCGGATATCAGAGCGGGTGGGCGCGCTGCCGGACGGCGCGGAGCAGCTGGCCGGATTCCAATCTCGTGGTTTGGGAGTTTCATGATTGACGTGATCGTGGCCGGCGCCGGACCCACCGGCTTGATGCTGGCCAGCGAGCTGCGGCTGCACGGTGTGCACGCGCTCGTGCTGGATAAGGAGGCGGAGCCGACCAGGATCGTCCGCGCACTCGGCCTGCACGCGCGCAGCATCGAGGTGATGGACCAGCGCGGACTGCTGGAGCGGTTCCTCGCGCTCGGCCGGCAGTATCCGGTTGGCGGTTTCTTCGCCGGCCTCAGCAAGCCCTCGCCGGACCGGCTTGACACCGCGCATCCGTATGTCCTCGGCATCCCGCAGACCGTCACCGAGCGCCTGCTGACCGAGCACGCCATCGAGGTCGGCGCCGAGATCCGGCGCGGCTGCGAACTGGTCGGGCTGAGCCAGGACGAGCAGGGAGTGGCCGTCGAGCTGGCCGACGGCACGCAACTGCGGTCGCGCTACCTCGCCGGCTGCGACGGCGGCCGCAGCACGGTGCGCAAGCTGCTCGGCGTCGGCTTCCCCGGCGAGCCCAGCAAGGTCGAGACGCTGCTGGGCGAGCTGGAGGTGACCGAGGATCCGGTCACGGTTGCCGCCATCGTCGCGGAAGTCCGCCAGACCCAGCTGCGGTTCGGCGTCATTCCCCTCGGGGACGGGGTACACCGCGTCGTCGTGCCCGCCGACGGGGTGGCCGAGGACCGCGCGGTCCCGCCGACCCTCGAGGAGTTCAAGCAGCAGCTGCGGGCCGTCGCGGGCACCGACTTCGGCGTGCACTCACCGCGCTGGCTTTCCCGGTTCGGCGACGCGACCCGGCTGGCCGAGCGCTACCGAGCCGACCGGGTGCTGCTGGCCGGCGACGCGGCGCACATCCACCCGCCAACCGGCGGTCAGGGGCTCAACCTTGGTATCCAGGACGCGTTCAACCTCGGCTGGAAACTGGCCGCCGAGGTCAGCGGCTGGGCGCCGGAGGGGCTGCTGGACAGCTACCACACCGAACGGCACCCGGTGGCCGCCGACGTGCTGGACAACACCCGCGCGCAGATGGAGCTGATGTCCCTCGAGCCTGGTCCCCGGTCAGTGCGCCGGCTGGTGTCGGAACTGATGGATTTCGAGGAGGTGAACAGGTACCTGATCGAGAAGGTCACTGCGATCGGGGTCCGCTACGACTTCGGCGAGGGGCATGAACTGCTCGGCCGGCATATGCGGGACGTGGGGCTGCAGCGGGGTCGCCTTTACGGGCTGATGCACCGCGGCCGCGGGCTGCTGCTGGACCAGACCGGCCGACTCTCGGTGGCGGGCTGGGCAGACCGGGTCGACCACGTCGTCGACGGCAGCGAGGAACTGGACGTGCCCGCGGCGCTGCTACGGCCGGACGGCCACGTGGCGTGGGTCGGTGCAGACCAGCAGGATCTGCTCAGCCAGCTGCCCAGGTGGTTCGGCGCTGCCGTCAGCTGAGCGCGCAGGTGTGGCGTCCGGCTGGAGCACGGCCCGGGCCGGCCCGTCCTGCTAGTCGCCGACAATCGCGTCGACGAACGCTTCCGGGTCGAATGGCGCCAGGTCGTCCGGGCCCTCACCCAGCCCGACCAGCTTCACCGGCACGCCGAGTTCCCGCTGCACCGCGATCACGATGCCGCCCTTGGCCGTTCCGTCGAGCTTGGTCAAGATGATCCCGGTGATGTCCACGGCCTCGGCGAACACTCTGGCCTGCCGCAGCCCGTTCTGGCCGGTCGTGGCGTCGAGTACGAGCAGCACCTCGTCCACGGGGCCGTATCTGGAGATCACGCGCTTGATCTTGCCCAGCTCGTCCATGAGGCCGGCCTTGGTGTGCAGCCGTCCGGCGGTGTCCACGATGACGGTGTCGACGTGCTCCTCGATGCCCTTCGCGACGGCCTCGAACGCCACGCTGGCCGGGTCGGCTCCGTCCCGGTCCGACCTGACCGTGTCGGCGCCGACCCGCTGGCCCCAGGTCTGGAGCTGATCGGCGGCGGCGGCCCGGAACGTGTCGGCCGCGCCGAGCAGCACGGTCTGCCCGTCCCCGACCAGCACCCTCGCTAGCTTGCCGACCGAGGTCGTCTTGCCGGTCCCGTTCACCCCCACGACCAGCAGCACGGCGGGGCGGTCCCCATGCGGGCTGGTGTGCAGGGTGCGGTCCATGTCCGCGCCGACCTGGGTCAGCATCTCCGCCTTCAGCAGCGCCTTGATCTCCTGTGGATCGGTGGTGCCCGCCACCTTGACCTGGGTGCGCAGCTCGCCGACCAGGTCCCGGGCCGGGCTCACTCCCATGTCGGCGGTGATCAGCGTGTCCTCGATCTCTTCCCAGGTCGCATCGTCGAGGCGGTCCCGCGACAGCAGGCCGAGCAGCACGCCGCCGAACGCCGACTGGGACCGGGCCAGCCTGGAGCGCAGCCTGACCAGCGCCGGCCGAGGGCGGCGGATGCTCGATGGCGGGCGGGGCGGTGGCCTCGGCTGCGATCCCGGGGCCCGCCGGAACCGGGCCTGCCTCCGGCTCGGCCACGGCGGTCCCGGCGCCCCGGCCAGCGGCATCGGCGCCCGCAGCACCGGCCGCGGCCCCGCCGCCCGCCTCGGGTGTTCCGCGCTCGGCCTGACCGCGCCGGCGCAGCAGGAGCGCTGCGGCGGTGCCGCCCCCGCCGACCACCACGACAACTGCGGCAGTGATTATCAGTTCTTCCATGACCGCCCTAGTCTGACAGACCGGACCGGCTGCAAGCTGGCCAGGCGGGCCTCAGACAGGCCTCAGGCGGCCCTCAGGCGCTCTCCCGCTCCCTGAGCCGCTGGCTGATAACCGCCGAGACGCCGTCCCCCCGCATGCTGACCCCGTACAGCGAGTCGGCCACTTCCATGGTCCGCTTCTGATGCGTGACGATGATCAGCTGCGAGCTCTCCCTGAGTTCCTCGAAGATCTCCAGCAGCCGCTGCAGGTTGACGTCATCGAGCGCGGCCTCGACCTCGTCCAGCACGTAGAACGGCGACGGCCGCGCCTTGAAGATCGCCACCAGGAACGCGATCGCGGTCAGGGCCCGCTCGCCACCGGACAGCAGCGACAGCCGCTTGACTTTCTTGCCCGGCGGCCTGGCCTCGACCTCGATCCCGGTGGCCAGCATGTCGTCCGGCTCGGTCAGCAGCAGCCGGCCGTCGCCGCCGGGAAACAGCCGGCCGATGATCCGCTCGAACTCACGGGCAGTGTCCTCGAACGCCGCGGCGAACACCTGCTGGACCCGGTCGTCGACCTCTTTGATCACGGTCAGCAGGTCACGGCGCGTCTTCTTCAGGTCTTCCAGCTGGGTGACCAGGAACGCGTGCCGCTCTTCCAGCGCCGCGAACTCTTCCAGCGCCAGCGGGTTGACCTTGCCGAGCTGATCAAGCAGGCGCTGGGCCTGCTGGGCCCGCCGCTCCTGGACGGCCCGGTCGTAGGGTTCCGGCAGGCTGCCGGAGTCGGTGCCGGGAACCGGGAGCTGCGGGCCGTACTCGGCGATCAGCGTGTCCGGGTCCGCGCCGAACTCCTCGGCCGCCCGCCCGGCGATCTGGTCCAGCCGCAGCTGCTGGCTGGCCCGGGCGATCTCGGCGCCGTGCGCGCTGTCGACCACGTTGTCGAGCTCGTCGGAGAATTCCCTGATCCGGATCCGGATGGCCGCCAGCTCGGTGCCGCGCTCCTTGCTGGCCAGCTCGGCCGCCTGGCGCTCGGCGTCGGCTACCGACCTGGACTGCTCGATCCGCTCCAGCGTGACCGCGGCGCCCGCAGCGACCGCGCTGGCCACGGCCGCCTCCCGGGCCGCGCGCTCGCGCCTGGCCGCGGCGCGTGCGATGGCCTGGCGCTCGGCCACGGCCGCGGCCGCCAGCGCGTCGCCGCGGCCCACGATGGCCCGCAGCCGCTCCTCGACGGTCCGGACCTCGAGCCTGGCGTCCATCTCGACGCTCCGGGCGGCCACGGCCCGCTCAGCCAGCGCCGCCTTCTCCGCATCCGTCTCGCGGCCATCGGCCGTCTGCGGCTCCGCCTCCTGGTTGGCCAGCCTGGCCTGCACGTCGGCGAGCTTAGCCAGGTCCTTCTCCCTGGCCTGCTCGGCCGCCTTGATCGCCGCGGCCAGCCGGCCCGCCTCGTCTCCGGCCGCCTTCGCGGCGCCGGCCAGCGTCCCCAGCCGGCCTGAGGTCTCCGCCGCGGCGGCGTCGGCTTCCTGCAGCACGGCCTGCGCCTCGGCCTGCGCCCGGCGGGCCGCCTGCTCATCCTCGATCGCGTCCGCCAGGTCCCGCTCGGCCCGCTGGCAACGGTTCTCGGCCTCGCCGAGGCGGCCCTCGGCCTCCTGCGCCGCGGCCCGCAGCCCGAGCAGGCTCGGTGCGCCGGCCGATCCGCCGCGCGCCCAGTGCGCGCCGATCAGGTCCCCATCCCTGGTCACGATCCGCAGCTCTGGGTCAGCCCGGACCGCCGCCAGTCCCTCGGTCAGGTCGTCGGCGACGAACACCCCGTCCAGCAGCCGCTCGACCGCCTGCGCGAGCTCGCCAGGGGCCTTGACAAGATCAAGAGCACGCGCAACGGATAGTCCGGCGCCCAGCTGGCGGCCCTGCCCGGCCCGGCCCGGCCAGGGGGCCTGGGACCCGGACGGCGGCCGGTCAGCCGCGATGACCAGGTCGGCTCGCCCGGCGTCCTCGCGCTTGAGTACGGCCAGGATGTCCACCGCCGCGTCCAGGCCGGCGACGGCCACGGCACCGGCGGCGGCCCCGAGCGCGGCCGCGATCGCATCGGCGGCGCCGTCCTCCACGGTGATCAGGGACGCGAGCGAGCCCAGCACTCCGCCGAACCTGCCCGGCTCGGCCAGCAGCGCCCCGGAAGCGTCGGTGCCGCGCCGGACCGCCTCGTGCAGGGCCTCGCTGCGGGCCCGCAGTGCGGCCCGGGCTCCGCTGGCCTGGTGCTCGGCTGCGCGCAGGTCGCTGACCCGCGCGGCGGCCTCGGTGAGCGCGGCGGCGGCCTGCTCGTGCGCGGCGGCGAGGTCGGCGCGGCCCTCGTCCCGTCCGGACACCAGATTCTGGAGCTCACCGTATTCGTGCTGAGCGCCCTCCGCGCGGGCCCGGGCCTGCGCGAACGCGGTGGCCAGCCCGGCCTCCTCCTGGGCGGTAGTCAGCCTGCTCTGCGCGGCGCCCACCTGGCTGCGCAGCTGGGCCACCCGCTCGGCGCGCTGGGCCGCGGCGCGGGCATTGGCCGCCAGCCGCCGCTCAGTCTCCGACAGCATCGCCTCCGCGGTGGCCCTCCCGGCGACCGCCGCGGCCAGCTGCTCGCGGGCGGCGGCCAGCCGCGCACCGAGCGCGGCCTCCTCGGTGCGCAGCCGGGCAGCCTCCTGGTCGAGCTCGTCCGGGTCGCGGCCGGGACGCTGCGGCTCGGGCGGAGCGCTGAGGTGCTTGTGCCGCTCCCGGGCCAGGCCGGAAACCCCCCGAATCCGTTCAGCCAGCGCGGACAACGCGAAAAAAGCTTCCTGGGCCGCGGCGAGCCGCGGCGCGTGCTGATGCTCCGCCTCGTCGAGCTCGACCTCGACGGCCCGGGCGGCGGCCAGCTCGGCCTCCACCGCCGCGCGCCTGGCCCCGCTGGCCGCCTCGTCGGACTGGCTGCGCTCGAGCTCTGCGGCGAGCGTCGTGTAGTCGTCGGCCAGCAGCCGCAGCCTGGCATCCCGCAGGTCCGCCTGGATGATCGCGGCCTTGCGGGCGATCTGGGCCTGCCTGCCCAGCGGCTTCAGGCGGCGCCCCAGCTCGGTGGTCAGGTCGACCAGCCTGGTCAGGTTGGCCTGCATGGCCTCCAGCTTGCGGAGCGCCTTCTCCTTGCGCTTGCGGTGCTTGAGGACCCCGGCAGCCTCCTCGATGAGCGCACGGCGCGCCTCGGGGCCGGCGTTGAGGACCTCGTCGAGGTGCCCCTGGCTCACGATGACGTGCATCTCGCGGCCCAGCCCGGTGTCGGAAAGCAGTTCCTGGACGTCGAGCAGCCGGCACTGGTCGCCGTTGATCGCGTACTCGCTCTGGCCCGACCGAAACAGCAGCCGACTGATCGTGACCTCGGCGTAGTCGATCGGCAGGGCGCCGTCGCTGTTGTCGATGGTGAGCGTGACCTCGGCCCGGCCCAGCGGCGGCCGGCCCGCCGTGCCCGCGAAGACGACGTCCTCCATCTTGCCGCCGCGCAGCGGCTTGACGCCCTGCTCGCCCATCACCCAGGAGAACGCGTCGACCACGTTGGACTTGCCTGACCCGTTGGGGCCGACGACACACGTGATGCCCGGCTCGAAGCGCAGCGAGGTCGCCGATGCGAACGATTTGAACCCGCGCAAGGTGAGCGTTTTCAGGTACACCCGCCGGATCTCCTCCTCAGCCACTGGCCTGGTGGCCCTGTCCGTCCCCGTCGCCCGGCGGCGACTGCCCATCCGGGGGCCGCGCCGCCTGGTTGCGCCGCGTGGTTGCGCCGCCTCCATGCGGGGCCGCGGCGCACCGGTGCGCCGCTGGACCCAGCCGCCCGAAGCGACCCTTCCATGATCGTCGTCGATTGGTAGAGTCCTAGCCCCCCAAATACCCATGATCATGGAATTCGGTTCTGCCCCGCTCGGCGGGGCCGGCGTCCTCGCTGACGGCCCTCACGCACCTTACCGCGCGCTACAGTCAGCGCTGTGGATCCGCGCGGACCGGCAACGTCTCTCCCGTGTCAGTCTGCGGCGATCTGTACTGATGCGTAGCATTTCGCGGCGTTGGCTGCTGGCCGCGGGACTAGGCCTACCTGCGGCCGCCGCAGTCGCAGGAGCGGCCGCCTATGGACTGGTGGAAGAGGGCGTTCTGCCCGGAAAGTACCGGGTCGCGTAATTGCTCGGCGCCTGCGGAGCACCACCGGGACCACCGCGCGGCCCGCTGCCGATCCGCCGGGAGGAAGTGTTCTGGTCCGCTTACCGGCACCGGTCCGTGCGCATGGTGACGTTGATCCCGGCCCAGCAGTCCGCCCGGGCGCAGCAGTCCGCCCAGCCCCAACAGTCCGCCCAGGCGCAGACCGCCCCGGCCATGCAGACAGCGCAAGCGCAGACCGTCACGGCCCAGCAGACCGCCCAGGCGCAGCAGACCGCCCAGCCCCGGCAAACCGCCCGGCTGGGCGTGGTCGTCGCGCTGCATGGCCTCGGCAGCAGCGCGCTTGGCGCGGCGGACCTTTATGGGCCTGCCATGGCCACGGCGGGGATCAGCGCCTTTGCCGTGATTGCGGTGGATGGCGGAAACACCTACTGGCACCGGCGCTCAACTGGCGACGATCCGCTCGGCATGATCATGCATGAGGTCCTGCCACGTGCGGCGGCCCGCGGCCTGATCACCGGGCGGATCGGGGTCGTTGGCTACTCGATGGGCGGCTACGGAGCGCTGCTGCTGGCCGAGCGCATCGGCCAGGCCGGCGCCGCCGCTGCGGCCGCCGCGGCGGTCGCAGCCGCTTCGCCGGCCATCTTCGCGTCCTATCAGGACGCGCGCGCCGCGGATCCGGGCGCGTTCGATAGTCAGGCCAGCTTCACCAGAAATGACGTGTTCTCCCGGCTCGCCGCTCTCGAGCGGATCCCGGTCTGGATCGACTGCGGCACCAGCGATCCGTTCCTGACCGTGACTCAGCTACTGCGGGCCCGGCTGCGCCGGCTGACCGGGCACGAGCCGTCCGGGGGCATCGATGCGGGCTGTCATGACACGACCTTCTGGGCCCGCAGCGCCCCTGCTGAACTGCACTTCCTCAGCCAGTATCTGGTCTGACCCTGGCATCTTCCCGGCCAGTATCTGCCGGCCATGGCGCCTCCCCGGCCAGTATCTGCCGGCCATGGCGCCTCCCCGGCCAGTATCCGCTGGCCCTGGCGCCTTCCCGGCCACTATCTGCTGGCCCTGGCGCCTCCCGCCCCGCATCCGGGCACGCGACCGCAGTAGCCGGGCAGGTGAATACGTACCACTGAGTACGAGCCACCTGGGTACGCGGAAACACCCGGCGGCATGGCCGCCTGTTTCCGGGCAGCAGCCAACGAGCCGGTGAGCGGGCGCCGGGCAAGCCGGACAGCGCAAGCCGGGCGGAGCAAGCCGGACAGCGGCAGACGAAGAGGGACGCCCGGTGTAAAGACGCCCCTCCGCTTCGTCTTGGCCAGCCGTGCTCGCTACGCGAGCGCCGGAACGCGAACCGGGATCAGCAGGTCATGGCCGACTTCCGCAGCGAGTACGTCGTTCTCTTCCTGAAGCCTGACGAGCTCGGCTTCCAGGTCACGCACACGTTGCTGAAGGCGACGCATCTCCGAGACCATGCGGGGATCCGGCCCGCCGACGTGGCCGTACAGAGCCTTCGCCATTGTTTAAGGTCCTCCACACTGAGTGACCAGAGTGGGCGCGCATGCATAAACGCAACAAAGAAAGCGCAGCCCTGCGCGCAAGTAACACATCCATGGTCCCACCATGCGGGGTATCCGGTCAAGTTGACCGATCACGCAGGTCAACTCGGGCCCGCAGACCGCGCCCGCCAGCAAAACCGCCATTCGCGACCAGCGCTTGCGGACCGGAATCCTGGTCAACGCTCGGTAAAGCCAGCGAAGCCGCCGCGGGCTTCATCCCAGCGGTGAGTGACCCGGCGCACCAGTCCGGGCGTCCGGCCGCCGTCCAGCAAAGCGAGCAATTCACTACAGCTGTCGGCTGGACCTTCAGCGATCACCTTGACCCGGCCGTCGATCAGGTTCTCCGCGACGCCCGCCAGGCCACGCTCAAGCGCCCTGGCCCGCACCCACCACCGGAAGCCGACGCCCTGGACGCGGCCCTCCACCCACGCGGTGAGCCGGGCCGACGGGCCGGTCATCGCCGGCCTGCCAGCAGCGGCGGCGCGAGCCTGCATCCCTGGCCGCCGGGTGCGGCGGTCACCAGCGCCCCCGGCGGGGCCGCGGCTGGCATTTCGGGCAGCTGAACGAGGACCTGTTCATGAACGGGTCGCGCCGGACCGGGGTGCCGCACCGGCGGCACGGCTGCCCGGCCCGGCCGTACACGGCCAGCGAGCGGTCGAAATAGCCGCTTTCGCCATTTACGTTCACATACAGGCTGTCGAACGAGGTGCCGCCGACCGCCAGCGCCTCGGCGAATATGTCCTGCACCGAACTGATCACCAGGGCAACCTGACTGCGCCTGAGCCCGTCGGCCGGGCGCGCCCAGTGCAGCCGGGCCCGCCAGAGCGCCTCGTCGGCGTAAATATTGCCGATCCCGCTGACCAGCGACTGGTCGAGTAGCGCGCGCTTGATACCGCTACGGCGGACCCGCAGCCTGGCGGTGAGCGCGGCCAGGTCGAAGGCCGGCTCAACCGGGTCGGGAGCGATGTGCGCAATGGGCCCGGGTAGCTCCGCGCCGCCCGGGCAGAAGCACAGGTGCCCGAAGGTCCGCTGGTCGGTGAAGCGCAGATCGGGACCGGCGTCGGTGAAGGTGAAGCGGGCCCGCACGTGCGGCGAGAGGGGGCGCGACGGCTCGCCGACGACCAGCTGCCCGCTCATGCCCAGGTGCGCTAGCAGTGCGTCGGTCCCCATCGGCAGCCACAGGTACTTGCCGCGGCGCCGGGCGCCGGTGATGGTCCGGCCGGCCACCGCGGCAGTGAAATCCTGCTGGCCCGCCGCATGCCGCCGGGCCACCCGCGGGTGCAGCAGCTCGGCCTGATCGATAGTCCGGCCGGCGATGTGGCTCTCCAGGCCGCGGCGGACCACCTCGACCTCGGGCAACTCGGGCACGAGCTACTTCCGGCCCGCGCCGCCGGCGGCCTGCGCGCCGCCGTCGCCGTTGCCCTGACCGTTGACGGACCGGGCGGCGGAATCCTCGTCCGAGTGCGCGCCGGCCTCGCTGATCGACGTCCAGGCGGCCTCGGCCGCCTGCTGCTCGGCTTCCTTCTTGGAGTGTCCCTCGCCCTCGCCGTAGGTGCGGCCACCGATCCGCACCGACGCCCGGAACGATTTCTGGTGGTCGGGCCCGCTCTCGTCGACGTGGTATTCCGGCACGCCGAGTATCTCGGCGGCGGTCAGTTCCTGCAGGGACGTCTTCCAGTCCAGGCCCGCGCCCAGCCGGGCCGATCGCGCGATGACCGGATCGAAGAGCCGGTGCACCAGGGCGTCGGCTTCAGCCAGCCCCCGGTCGAGGTAGACGGCGCCGAGTACCGCCTCGAGCGTGTCGGCCAGGATCGAGGACTTGTCCCGGCCGCCGGTGCCTTCTTCGCCCTTCCCGAGCCTGACATAACGACCCAGGCTCAACCCGCGGGCGACGCCGGCCAGCGCGCGCATGTTCACGACGGCCGCGCGGAGCTTCGCGAGCTGGCCTTCCGGCAGGTCCGGATACTCGCGGAACAGCGTGTCGGTCACGATCAGGCCGAGCACCGAATCACCCAGGAATTCCAGCCGCTCGTTGGTCGGCAGGCCGCCGTTCTCGTAGGCGAACGAGCGGTGGGTCAGGGCGCGCTCCAGGAGCTCAGCGCCGAGCGGCACCTCGAGGGCATGCAGCAGGTCGGCGGTGTCCGCATCCGCGGCTCCGCCTCCATTTGATGCGCCTGGCACGGGCTCCTCCTCTCGGCTGCGCGCCGCACCGGCCGCGCGCCTGCGCTGCGGGAGCACGCCGCACCGGCCGTGCCCCCGCAGGGCGGTCAGGAAGGAGTGATCACCTGACGGCGGTTGTACGTGCCGCAGGTCGGGCACGCCGTGTGCGGCAGCTTGGGGTCGCGGCACTGCGGGCAGGTCACCAGCTGCGGTGCCGTGGCCTTCCACTGGGACCGGCGCGACCTGGTGTTGCTGCGCGACATTCTCCGCTTGGGGACCGCCACCTCAGCGCTCCTTCCTTCTCCCCGGCTCGGGCAACCCGGCCGGCGTGTCAGCTGGCAGTTCCCTGCCAGTATCGAGTTCCCTGCCAATATCAAGTTCCCTGCCAGTATCGGCGCCATCTGGCTCGGCGTGCCCGTGATCAGGGCCCGCGTCGGCGAGCCGGACTCCGCAGTCGACGCAGAGTCCCGGGCAGTCCTCGGCGCACAGCGGCGCGAGCGGCAGCTCAAGGACGAGCGCGTCGCGCAGCGCAGGCTCCAGGTCAAGCATGTCCCCGTCGAGAAGATACCCGCCTTCCTCGTTCGCCTCGTAGCTGAACAGCTCGCGGAACCTGACCTGGGTCGTCGAGGAGAACGGCTCCAGGCAGCGCGCGCACTCGCTGGCCAGTGGCGCCTGCACGGTCACGGTGGCCAGCACGCCCTCGGTAACGCCCTCCAGCTGGACGTCCAGCTGGAGCTCCGAGCCCTCGGGAATGCCGGCGAGCTCCACGCCTAGGTCGCCCGGGCCGGCGCGATGCGGGTATGCCGGAGCACCGAGCCGGGCCCGAGCGTCCGCGTATCGAAGACAAGCGGATCACCGAGGCGCTTGGAATGCTTGGATTTCACATGTGACATGGCAGGCTGTGATCATGGCGGGGTACTGGGCGGCCCAGCTTACCCGTCAGCCAGGCCCAATCCCAAGTTGGCCAGGCTGAGCGCCCTGGCGAACGCGCTCAGCTGCCGCCGGTGCGCTCGGTAAGCCGGTCGAGCACCGGCTTCGGCACCAGGGTCGCGACGTTACCGCCGAACTTCGCGAACTCCTTGACCAGGCTCGATGACAGGAACGCATACAGCGGGTTGGTGGTCATGAACAGCGTCTCGACCCCGGCCTGGCTGTAGTTCATCTGGGCCATCTGGAGCTCGTAGTCGAAGTCGCTGACCGCGCGCAGGCCCTTCACGATCGAGGAGACGTCGTTGGACTTGCAGAAGTCGACGATCAGGCCGTCGAAACTGGCTATCCGGACGTTGCTGAACTCCGCGGTGACCTCCCTGAGCATCTCGGCGCGCTCGTCCACGGTGAACAGCGCGGACTTGGAGAGGTTGAGCAGGACCGCGACGATCACTTCGTCGTAGAGCCTGGCGGCGCGGCCGATGATGTCGAGATGACCGTTGGTCACAGGGTCGAAGGAGCCTGGGTAAACGACACGACGCACGCGGGCTCACTCTCCTGTCGAGGATCCGTCCGCAGACTCCCAGCCTGCGGCGTGACCGTACCAGAGGGTGGCCTCACCGTACCTGCGGGCCTTGTCCGGCTGGTATCCGGGCGGCCAGGCGGGCGGTCCCGATCTGGTGGCGCGCTCCACGACGACCAGCGCGCCTGAGGCCAGCCAGCCGCGGGCGAGCAGCAGCTCAAGGGCCCGCGTGACCTCCCCGGCGGGGGCCGCGTAGGGCGGGTCGGCGAACACGAAGTCGCGCGGCAGGCCGACCCCGGGTCCCCGGGCCAGCACCCGCTCGACGCGCCCGGGCAGCAGCCGGGCGCCGGGCAGCCGCAGCGTTTCGATATTGCCGCGGATCACCGCGACCGCGGCCCGCTCCGCCTCGATCAGGACCACGTCCGCGGCGCCCCTGGACAGCGCCTCGAGACCGACCGCGCCAGAGCCCGCGTACAGGTCAGCCACCCGGGCGCCGTCCAGCGTGCCGAGGGTGGCGGCCGCGCTGGCCAGCAGCCCCTCGCGGGCGCGGTCGCTGGTCGGGCGGGCCCCCGGCGGCACCGCGAGCCGCCTGCCCTTGGCCGCGCCCGCGACGATGCGCGTCATCGGCGGCTCAGGCCTTCTCCAGGAACTCGGCCTGTTCCTGGTCCAGCAGCGCGCTCACCGCCGTGGCCAGGGCCTGATACCCGGCCAGCGCCGGATCGGCGGCCACCAGCCCGGTCGCCTCCTGCCTGGCCTGCCCGATCAGCTCCTCATCGGAGAGCAGCGTGAGCAGCTTCAGGCTTGACTTGCGGCCCGCCTGCGCCGCGCCGAGCACGTCACCCTCCCGGCGCTGCTCCAGGTCCAGCCGGGACAGGGTGAACCCGTCCAGGGTGGCGGCGACCGCGTCCAGCCGCTCGCGCGCCTTGGCCTCCTGGGGCGCCTCGGTCACCAGCAGGCACAGGCCCTCGTGAATGCCACGGCCGACCCGGCCCCGCAGCTGATGCAGCTGGGACACGCCGAACCGGTCGGCATCCATGATCACCATGGCGGTCGCGTTCGGCACGTCGACGCCCACCTCCACGACGGTGGTCGTGACCAGCACGTCGACCGACCCGTCCGCGAACGACCGCATCACGCGATCCTTCTCCTCGGCGGGCAGGCGGCCGTGCAGGATGCCCACCCGCAGGCCGGCCAGCGGGCCCTGCTCCAGCACGGGCGCCAGGTCGAGTACCGCGACCGGCGGCCGGGCGTCCGGCTCGCCGTCCGGGCCCGACCGGCGCCCGTCCGGCTCGAACAGGGCACTGTCCTCGGCCAGGCTGTCCACCCCGAACAGCGCGCCATCCTCGGCCAGCTCGCCGCCGCGCAGCGGCGCGTCATCGCCCGCCAGTCCCCCATCACCCGCCAGTCCCCCATCATCACCAGCCAGTCCGCCGTCGTCAGCCGGTCCGCCGTCCGCGTCACCAGCCAGTCCGCCGTCACCAGCCAGCCTCCGGTCGCCGACCCCGCCACGACCTGGCCGCCGGCCGCCGGTCCCGGCCCTGGCCCCGGCCGTGGCGTCCTGATCGGCGCCGGGCTGGTCGCCGATCCTCGGGCAGACCACGTAGGCCTGGCGGCCACTGGCCACCTCCTCGGCCACCCGCTCCCACACCCGGGCCAGGAACCTGGGCTTCTCCGCGGCCGGCACGACATGCGTGGCGATCGGCGAGCGGCAGGCCGGCAGCTCGGTCAGCGTCGAGATGTCCAGGTCGCCGAAGACCGTCATGGCCACGGTGCGGGGGATCGGCGTCGCGGTCATCACCAGCACGTGCGGCCTGCCCTCGCCGGCCTTCTCGCGCAGCGCATCACGCTGCTCGACGCCGAATCTGTGCTGCTCGTCAATCACCACCAGGCCGAGGTCGGCGAACCGCACCTGCTCCTCGAGCAGCGCATGGGTGCCGATCAGGATCCCGGCGGTGCCTGAGGCCGCTTCCAGCAGCGCCCGGCGGCGGGCGGCAGTCGGCTGCGAGCCGGTGAGCAGCGCAACCTTGGTGCCACGCGAGTCACCGTCGAGCTGGCCGGCCCGGGCGAGCGGGCCGAGCAGCTCGGTGATGCCCCGGAAGTGCTGCTGGGCGAGCACCTCGGTCGGGGCCAGCAGGGCGGCCTGGCCTCCGGCGTCGACCACCTGCAGCATGGCCCGGATCGCGATGACCGTCTTGCCCGAGCCGACTTCGCCCTGCAGCAGCCGGTGCATGGGATGGTCGAGCGCGAGCTCATCACCGATCGTCGCCCCGGCCAGCTCCTGGCCGACCGTCAGCTCGAACGGCAGCAGCTCGTCGAACGCCGCCAGCAGCCCGCCGTCCCGGCGCGGCCTGGGCGTGGCCGAGAAAGCGGTGGCCGCCAGCCTGCGCTGGGCCAGGATCACCTGCAGCACGAACGCCTCATCCCACTTCAGCCGCAACGTCGCGCGGTGCACGTCGGCGCGGTCGACCGGCCGGTGGATGCCGCGCAGGGCGTCGGCCAGCCCGCACAGTCCGTACCGCTCGCGCAGCGGGCGGGGCAGCGGGTCTTCCTCCACGTCGAGGGTGTCCAGCGCGATCCGCACCGAGTCCGCGATCTGCCACGAGGTGATCTGGCTGCTGGCCCGGTAGACGGGGATCAGCTCGGCGGCGAACTCCTCGGCCCTGACCCGGGGCTCGCCCGCGCCGAGCAGCTCGCACTCGGGGTGGGCGAGCTGCCGCTTGCCCTGGAAGGAGGAGACCTGGCCGGAGAACAGGCCGCGCACCCCGGGCGTGAGGACCTTCTCCCGCCAGTCCTGCCGGCCCTTGCTGAAGAAGGTCAGCGTGAGCCTGCCGCGGCCGTCGGTGACGACGGCCTCCAGGATGGTGCCCGGCCGGTTGCGCATCTTGCGGACGTGCACCGCGGCGATCTCCGCCTGGACCGTGACGTGCTCGCCATCGCGCAGCGACGCCAGGTCGGTCAGCTCGCCGCGCTTGTCGTAGCGGCGCGGGTAATAGCCAAGCAGCTCGCCGACGGTCTGGAGGTCGAGTGCAGACTTCAGCCGTTTCGCTGCCTTGTCGCCCACCACCAGCCGCAGCGGATCCGCGAGAATCGCCATTGCCTCGTCACTCCGCACCAATCAGAAGCGGTACCGGACCGCCGCCGTAGCATACGACCTCGGCGGCCGGCCAGGCCTGCTGTACGTGCCCGGCGACCGCCCGGGCCAGCGGTGCGTCCGCCGCGCCCGCCGCCATCAGCGTCACCAGCTCCCCGCCGTCGGCCAGCAGCGCGTCGGCGACGCCGATCGCCACCCGGGCCGGGTCCGGCCCGGTGACCGCCACCACATCGCCGACCAGCCCGGCGCTGAGCCCGGCCGCCAGCACGCTCGCCAGTTCGGCCGACCGGCCGGCCGCCAGCTCGCCCGCCAGCTCCGCGGGCCCGTCGGCTGGCTGCCCGGCCAGGCTATCGCCGGGCAGGATCACGCTCCCGTACCGCATTCCGGCCGCGGCCTGTCCCATCGCCGCCACATCGGCGTCGAATGACCGGTCCGGGTCGTGCACGGCCATGGCCGCGAGCGCCTGCAGCGGTGACCTGGCCGGGATCACCGCCACGGCCAGCCCCTCATCCACGAGCCGGGCCGCCGCCGACCCGGCGAGAGCGGCTATGCGACGCCCGTTCGGCAAAATAATCACTTCCGGACCCGATTGCCTGACCGCGGCGATCAGCGCGGGGGCGGCCGGTCCGCCGCCGTCGTCCTGCGTGATCACCCGGGCCCCGGCGCCGCGCAGCAGCGACGCGGGCCCGGCGCCGTCGGTGATGGCGAGCACCGCGCGGCCGCCGGAGGATTCGGCGCCGAGGTAGGTCACGGTGATCCGGCGCGGGCGGCCCGCCCGCAGGCCCGCCTCGATGGCCGCCCCGGCATCGGCGAGATGCACGTGCACGTTCCACAGCCGTTCGCCGCCGACGATGACCACCGAGTTGCCGAGCGCATCGAGGGTGTCCCGCAGCACGGCGACCGGCCCGGCACCGGCCTCCAGCAGGTAGGTGACCTCGTATCCGGCCGGGCTGCAGACCGCCACCTCGGCGTGCCCGGTGGCGGCGGGCACCTCGTAGGCCAGCGGGCCGGTCCCGGTGATCGTGACGGCCAGCACGTCCAGCAGCACGCAGAGCCCGGCCGCGCCCGCATCGACCACGCCGCTGGCGGCCAGCACGTCCAGCTGCTCCGCGGTCGCGGCCAGCGCCTGCCTGGCCCCGGCGGCGGCCGCGAGGACCACCCCGGCCAGGCCCGCCTCGCGCAGGACCAGCCCGGCAGCCCGGGCGGCCGCGTCCGCGACGGTCAGCACCGTCCCCTCGACCGGCCGGCTCACCGCGGCCCGGGCGATCACCGCCGCGTGCGCCAGCGCGTCGGCGACCACCTGGCCGTCACAGGGGTCAGCCGCCGCGCAGACGTCACTGAGCCCGCGCAGCAGCTGGCTGACGATGATGCCGGAATTGCCGCAGGCGCCGACCATCGCGCCCTGGGCCGCGGCCCGCCAGACCTCGGCGGGGCTGGCCGTCTCGGGCAGCGCCTCGACCGCGTCGGCCGCCGAGATCAGGGTGAGATGCAGGTTCGTCCCGGTGTCCGCATCCGGCACCGGGAACACGTTGAGCGCATCGATCGCCGCCCTGGTCTGCGCGAGCGCGTCCGCGGCCAGCCGGTACCAGCGCCGCACCGCCGCGCCGTCGATGACCTCCAGCGTCGTCATACCGGCAGCGTAAGTCCCGCCGCCGACTATCCGGGGGCGCCTGACCGGTCCGGCTCGCGCGACGGGCCGCCGTCGGATATCGTGGGACGACCGCCCGGCCGTGCCGGGCTGACCTATCTGGCTAGCACCCCAATGGAGAATCCCGTGGCTTCCGTCTGCGACGTCTGCGGCAAGGGGCCGGGCTTCGGCAATAACGTGTCGCACTCGCACCGCCGCACCCCGCGCCGCTGGAACCCCAACATTCAGCGCGTCCGCGCCAAGGTCGACGGCACGCCCCGGCGGCTCAACGTGTGCACGTCCTGCATCAAGGCGGGAAAGGTCACCCGCTGAGGCGGATCCGCCAGGCGTGATCGACCGGGCCGATTCCCGCGCCGAGCGGGAAGCCGCCCCTGATCGCGCCCGCAACGTATTCCTTGGCCGATTCCACCGCGCCTGGCATGTCGGCGCCCTTGGCCAGGCTCGAGGCGATCGCCGAGGCCAGCGTGCATCCGGTGCCGTGCGTGTGGCGGCTGTCGATCCGCTGGCCCGGGTACCTGATGGCCTGACGGCCGTCGTAGAGCAGGTCGACCGGACTGCCAGGCAGGTGACCGCCCTTGACCAGGACCCAGCGCGGCCCCATGGTGAAGATCACTTCAGCGGCCTTGAGCATGCCGGCCTCGTCGGTGATCTGGATGCCGGTGAGCAGCTGGGCCTCCAGCAGGTTCGGCGTGACGACGGCGGCCAGCGGCAGCAGCCGTTCCTTGACCGCCTCCACCGTGCCTGGCGAGAGCAGGCTGTCGCCGTGCTTGGACACCGCCACCGGATCGACCACGATCGGCGCGCCGACGCCGGCTAGCCTGCCGCAGACCGTCTCCACGATCGTCGCCGAGGCCAGCATCCCGGTCTTGACCGCCTGCACGCCGATGTCACCGAGCACCGAGTCAAGCTGGGCGGCCACCGCTTCGGCGGACATCTCCCAGTAGCCCTGGACGCCTACCGAGTTCTGTGCGGTCACGGCGCAGACCACGGTCATCCCGTGCACGCCGAGGGCGAGCATGGTCTTCAGGTCGGCCTGGATCCCAGCGCCGCCTGCCGAATCTGAGCCCGCCACCGCGAGCACGCAAGGGGGAGTCACCGCCATACTCTCCAGCCTAGGAGGGCCGGCCCACCATCTGGCGCCTGACGGCCTGGCGTCAGCTGGCCTGGCGCCTGACGGCCTGGCGTCAGCTGAAGCGGCAGCTGGTCCCGTCGAAGCTGCACGAGGCCGGCCTGGCCGGTGACCCGGACGCGAAGATCACGATCCGGGCGGCGCTGGGCTTCTGCCCTGGCCATGGCCAGGGCTGCCCGGTCACCACTCCGCCGTCCCCGGTGCTGTCCGGCTGCCACTGTGCTCCCCAGACCCGCTGCACCTGGGCATCGGAGAAGGCGAACGTCAGGGTCCAGGTGTCAAGGTCGCGGCGGCTCTTGATGGTGATCATCGATACGAACCCCGACGGGGACACCCTGATGGTCTGGTACTCGATCGCCGCCTGGGGATGGCTGCCGCTGGCTGTCGGGGTGGCGCCAGCCGACGTCGCGGGAGCAGTGGTCCCCGGCGTCCCGGTGGTGGCCGCCTGATGCGGCCTGCGGCCGGACGTCTTGAGCTTGATGCTGGGCTTCGCGGTGGCTAGGCCGCCGGGGGCGGCCTTGGCCGTGCAGGCGCGCACAGCGCACTCGCGGACCGGCGGGTTCGGCCCGTACGTCAGCGAGGCATGCGGCACATCCACCGCGAGCATCGCCGCGATGACGATGCCTGCGGCGGCCGCGAACTGCGGAGTCACGACCAGCATGCGCAGATAGCGCGCACGGCGGTACCGCGGCGCTAACGGCTCCGCACTATCGCTCTGACCGGAGCGCTGGCGGATGCCCGGCGCGCGGTGCCTGGGCCATGGCCCGCGCTCCTTACGGTGACTTGGCATCAGGGGGTTTATACCAAGCAATGTCGCTACGCGGCTAGTCGCTATTCGCTTTTGCTCAGTAACGCATCGTGATATGGCCCGGGTCAGGCGAAATGCTGCCAGCCCCCAGGGCCCGGGTAAGGCTGTCCGTTCACCAGGACGCCGTCCCCGGCGCTGACGGTTCCGATCACCCGCCAGTCGCGGCCGGGCTGCGGGCCAGCCGGGAACGTGGCGGCCAGCGCGTGATCCTCACCGCCGGTCAAGGCCCACCGGAGCCAGTCCGCCCCGGCCAGCGCGGCCGCGGCCGCGGTCAGCCGGGAGTCCTCGAGCCGCGCCGTCTGGACATCGATCCTGACCCCGCTCGCCTGCGCGACATGCCCGAGGTCAGCCAGCAGCCCATCACTGACGTCGATCATCGAGGTCGCGCCGAGCTCGGCGGCCTGCGGCCCGGCTGCGTAGCGCGGTCTCGGCCGCCGGTGGCTGGCGATCAGCGCGCCAGGCTCGGTCAGGCCCGCTTCGAGCAGGGCCAGCCCGGCCGCCGAGTGGCCGACCGGCCCGGCGAGTGCCAGTTGATCACCGGGCCTGGCCCCGGCCCTGGTCACCGGCTCGCGCCCGGCCAGGTCGCCGAGCGCGGTTATGGCCAGCGTGATCTTGTCGGCGCTGCTGACATCACCGCCCGCCAGGACCGCGCCGACCCGTGCGCATTCCGCCACCAGCCCCCGGGTCAGCTCCTCGGCCCAGGCCACCGGCAGGTCACCGGGTGCGGCCAAGCCGACCAGTAGCGCGGTCGGGCTGGCGCCCATGGCCGCGATGTCGGCCAGGTTCTGCGCGGCTGCCTTGACGCCCACGTCGAAGGCGGTCGACCAGCCACGGCGGAAGTGGCGGTCCTCGACCAGCAGGTCCATGGTCGCGACCACCCGGCCGTCGGGCGCCCGGAGCACCGCGGCGTCGTCACCGATACCAACCAGCTGGACGGCGCCCGCCGGGGCCAGCGCCCGGATCTTGGCGATGAGCCCGAACTCCCCCAGGTCGGCGACGGTGATGGTGGTCCTCCCCGCAGTCGTCCGGACAATATCGGCCCGGCTTCGCGGCCGACGGCGGGTCCTACGGTAGCGTGGCCCCCACACTTGGTGCCCAGGAGGACGGCATGGTTCAGGCATACATTCTCGTCCAGACTGAGGTCGGCAAGGCAGCCGAGGTCGCCGTGCAGATAGGGCAGATCACCGGCGTCACCCAGGCTGACGACGTCACCGGCCCCTACGACGTCATCGTCAGGGCCGAGGCGGACAACGTCGATGACCTCGGCAAGCTCGTGGTCGCCCAGATCCAGGGCGTGCAGGGCATCACTAGGACACTTACCTGCCCGATCGTCCACATCTAACGGCCAGCCGCATCTAGGGGCCCGCCGCCTCTAGGGCCAAGCCGTATCTAGCGGCCCGCCGCATCGAGGCGCCGCCGTAGCTGACGGCTCGCCGCATCTAACGGCCCACCGCATCTAGGGGCCCGCCAGCCGGGCCGCGAGCGGCGCGGTCCGCGGCCCCAGCCCGAGCTTTTCCGCCTGCCACAGGTCCGACGGCGTGTCCACGTCCCGTCGCAGCCCGCTGACGGCCGACAGGTCCAGCTGCACGGCGCCGGCCCGGCGATGCCGGTCCCGCGAGCCCGGTCCGAACCTCGGGCGGAACGCTGCTCCAGGCCCGGCCGCATACAGCGTCGTGCCCGTGCCCGCGGCGTCCGCGACGAACGCCTCGGGCAGCTCGGCCGCTGCGGCCAGCGCCCGGTCAAGCTCGGCCGGGCGGAGCGCCGGCAAGTCAGCCGCCAGGGCGGCCGTGCCCCGGCCCGGCCAGCGGGCCGCCGCATGCGCGGCGCCGAACTTAAGGGCCGGGTTGATGCCCGCCCCCGGTTCATCCGGCAGCACCACCGCGCCCAGGCCGGACAGCTCGCCCGCGGCCGTCGCGTCGTCGGTGATCACGATCACCGTGCCGGCCGCGCGGCAGGCCACGGCGGCCGCCACCGTGTCGGCCGCCATCGCGAGCGCCAGTTCGGGGCGGGTCGCCCCGGCCAGCGCCCCGAGCCGCGATTTGGCCCGGGCAAGTACCTTGACGGGGATCACTACCGACCAGGACAGCGGGGTATCCATGCAACTGATCCTGCCTCGACACCGCCTGGCCCGAACCGGGAGACTGGCCATATGAAGCGCGAGACGGCCAAGAACGGCAAGCGGGCGGACGGCAGCTACTCGCGTGCCTGGCGAAGGGTCTCCAAGATCATCCTGGTGCCGCTGATCCCGGCCATGATGAAGCGGGACTGGCACGGCAAGGAGAATTTCCCCGCCGAGGGCGGCATGATCCTGGCCGCCAACCACCTGTCCTACATGGATATCTTCGCGATGTCCCTGTACAGCTACGAGGCCGGCCGGTACCCGGTCTTCCTGGCCAAGTCGACGCTCTTCGACATCCCGGTGCTCGGCGCGGTCATCCGCAAGCTGGGGCAGCTGCCGGTGCACCGCCATGCCACCGACGCCGCGCTCGTCCTGCGCGACGCCGAGGCGGGCATCAGGAACGGCGCCTGCGTGATCTTCTATCCGGAGGCCACCGTCACCCGCGACCCGGCGCAATGGCCCATGGTGGCCAAGACGGGGGCGGCCAGGCTCGCCCTGATGACCGGCGCCCCGGTGGTCCCGGTGGCGCACTGGGGCGCCCAGGACATTCTCCCGTACCACAGCTACCTGCCGCGGCTCGTGCCCCGCAAGACGGTGCACGTGCTGGCCGGCCCGCCGGTTGACCTGTCCGCGTTCGAGGGCCAGCCGCTGACCAGCAAGACGCTGCATGCGGCCACCGAGGCCATCATGAAGGACATCACGGGCCTGCTCGCCCAGCTGCGCGGCGAGACTCCGCCGGCCGAGCCCTATCACCCCGCGGTCGCCCGCAGGAAGGCCCGCCAGGAACTACGTCAGCTGCAAAATGACCAGGCCGGAACGGATGGTTCTGCCAACCCGGGTACCGAAGCAGGCTCGGTCACAGCGCAGGACGCCAGCCTGACGCCGGACTCAGGCAGCACCGCCGACGCGGCCCCCGCACCAGACTCCCGCAGCACCGCCGTCCCCGGCACCACGCCGACGTCCACCGTCACTCCTGGCGCTGCCGTCACTCCTGGCGCTGCCGTCACTCCCGACTCCACCATCACTCCCGACTCCGCCGCCTCCTCCGCACCCAGCGGCCCTTCCGCCCCCGGCGCGTCTTCCGACTCCGGCACCACGCAGGTGACCCAGACGTGAGGGCAGCCGTAATGGGCGCCGGCTCCTGGGGCACCACCTTCGCCCAGGTGCTCTGCGATGCCGGTACCCCTGCCACGCTGTACTGCCGTCGGCCCGAGCTCGCCAAAACCATCAACGCCACCCGGGAGAACCCCGATTACCTGCCGGGCATCCCGCTCACCGAGGCCATCCGTGCCACCTCCGAGCCCGTCGACGCCCTGGACGGCGCCGATCTGGTGATCCTGGCCGTGCCTGCGCAGTCGCTGCGGCGGAACCTGGCCGACTGGGCCGGGCTGCTGCCGCCGGATGCGCTGCTGGTCAGCCTGATGAAGGGCATCGAGCTTGGCACCTGCAAACGGATGAGCGAGGTCGTCGCTGAGCTGGCCGACGTGCCGCCAGAGCGGACCGCCGTGGTCTCCGGGCCCAACCTGGCCCGCGAGATCGCCCAGCGCCAGTACGCGGCCTCGGTGGTGGCCTGCACCGACGACGCGGCCGCCGGGCAACTGCAGGCGGCCTGCCACACCGGCTACTTCCGCCCGTACACCAACCCGGACGTCATCGGCTGCGAGCTCGGCGGCGCGGTCAAGAACGTGATCGCGCTCGCGGTCGGCATCGCCGTCGGTATGGGGCTCGGTGACAACACCCGGGCGATGCTGATCACCAGGGGCCTCGCCGAGATCACCCGGCTCGGCGCGGCCCTCGGTGCTGATCAGCACACGTTCGCCGGCCTGGCCGGGATGGGCGACCTCGTCGTCACCTGCAGCTCACCGCTGTCGCGTAACCGCACGTTCGGCGAGAACCTGGGCAAGGGCATGGCGCTCGATGAGGTCATCGCGGCCACCAGGCAGACCGCCGAAGGCGTAGCGTCCTGCGGGTCGGTTCTGCAGCTGGCCAGGCGCGAGGGCGTCGAGATGCCGATCACCGAGGTCATGACCGCGGTGATGCATGAGGGCCTGGAGGTTGGGAAGGCAGCCCTGATGCTGGCCAGCAGATCAGCCAAACCGGAACGCTACGGCGTCTGACCACCAGAAGGGCAGCTGACCGGGCAGGATCTGAGGTCCTGGGCGGTGAGGTCCTGGACCGGCGTCAGCCGGGCCCTCAAATGGGGCCCAGGCGGCTCCCCAGGCGGGGGCGCCGCGGGCTCCAGATGGCAGAGGAGGATCGGGTGAGCGAGCAGCGCAAGATCAGGGTCGCGGTCGTTTTCGGTGGCCGGGGTCCCGAGCACGCGGTGTCCTGTATGGGGGGCGGCAACATGCTCGCATCCATCGACAGGGACAAATACGACGTGGTCCCGGTGGGCATCACCACGGAAGGCAACTGGGTGCTGGCCGCAGACGACCCGGCGCGGCTCGCCGTCACCGGTGGCCAGCTGCCGTCGGTCGATGCGGTCGCGCAGCCGGGTAGCCAGGTCGTCCCGTGGGCCAGCCCGGGCGCCATCGAGGCCACCGCGCCCGGGCACATCCCGCACCTGCTCAGCGAGGTCGACGTGGTGCTGCCGGTGCTGCACGGCCCGTTCGGTGAGGACGGCACCATCCAGGGCCTGCTGGAGATGGCCGGGATCAGGTACGTGGGCTCCGGGGTACTCGCCAGCGCGGTGAGCATGGACAAGGCCTACATGAAGATGATCTTCAAGGGGAGCGGGCTGCCGGTCGGGCCGTACGTGGTCCTGCGCGAGCGGGACTGGCCGGCCGCCGACCCCGAGGGCAAGCGGGTACAGGACGCGATCGCCGAGCTGGGCTGGCCGCTGTTCGTCAAGCCGGCCCGCGGCGGCTCCAGCATCGGCACCGCCAAGGCAGCCGACGCCGAGCAGCTGGCCCGGGCCATCGAGAATGCCAGGCAGTACGACCCCAAGGTGCTCGTGGAGGCCGCTATCGCGGGACGCGAGATCGAATGCTCAGTGCTTGAGGGCATCGACGGCGGGCCGCCGGACACCAGCCTCCCCGGCCAGCTGCTCATCGAAGGCGGCGAGGAGTTCTGGGACTTCGAGGCGAAGTACCTGGACACGGCCAGCGGGATGGCCATCCCGGCTCCGATCCCGCAGGCGCACAGCGCGGAGATCCGCAGGCTCGCCGCCGAGGCGTTCACGGCGGTTTCGGCTGAGGGCTTCGCCCGGGTGGACTTCTTCTATACGCCGGACGGCCAGATCCTGCTCAACGAGATCAACACGATCCCCGGCCTGTCCCCAGCGTCGTATTTCCAGAAGATGTGGGAGGCGAGCGGACTTCCGTTTGGCCAGCTGATCGACCGGATGTTGAGCACCGCCCTGAAGAAGCGCCCCGGCCTGCGCTGAGCCACCTCGCTATTGGCGATCAGCATTGAAGAAGCTTAAGCGGCCAGGTACGGGCACTGCCGATGGCTCGTATTCCATCATTGCCGGTCATTGGCTCTACGAGCTACGTCAACACCTCGGCCGCCACCGTCCGGCGCAGTTACCCGGCGGCGAATGACGGCAGGCGGCGCATGGCGGCCGACAGCGGCCGACGGCGCACGGCGGGCGACACCACATGCGCCGCCCGCCGCACGAGCTATCGCTTGACCGCGGCGATCCTCTTCTCGCCATTCACGACCGCCTTGAAGTCCGAGCCGGCCCGGAACTTGGGCACGGAGGACTTGGGCACCTTGATGGCCGCGCCGGTGGCCGGGTTGCGCGCGGTGCGCGCCGGCCGGACGGCCTTCTCGAACACGCCGAACCCGGTGATTGAGACCTTGTCACCCTTGGCTACTGCCGCCTGGATGGTGTCGAGCACGGCGTTCACTGCTTCGGTCGCGGTTTTCTTGTCCCCCAACCGTCCTGAAATCGCATCGATCAGGTCACGCTTGTTCATTTCCTCACTCCTGCGGTTCCCCCAACGGGAGGTCGCGCGGACAGGGCACCAGCTATTCGCGACCTCTGACCTGCTTGAAATTAGGCGATCCAGCGCTGTCGCACAAACACCTCCGCTTAAAAGCACGGCGTGTCGAGCCCTGAACCGTGCATATTGCAGCAGGAATCCCCGATCCACGACCGTTTTAATCCTCCTGGCCAGGCCGCGACGCCGGATCGGCCCGACCGCACGGGCGCTAGGCACCACCTATGGCGGCTCAGGACCCGTGCTGCGCGGGTCCTGAGCGCGAGCCTGGATTTCGGGAACCAGATCAGCCAGCAGCAGGTCAAGCCGATGCTCACAGCGCGTTGCGTCAGCGCCGGGGCCCTTTAGCGCATCACAAATCGCCGCGAGCCGACGCTGAAACCTGGCCCGCACGGCAGTATCGACAGCCACGGATTCGAGCACTCGCTGCACCGCCGCCAAGCGCTCAGGAAGGTCCTTCGCGCCGCTTAGCGCGGCGTCATACTGGCCTCGCCCAGCTGCCCCGAAATCACCATTTGTGACCACTTATCCTCGCGCCATCCTCACGTCTGCTCGGTTCATGATCGATGGCTCCATCGATTATCGCGCGCTATGTCTCGCGATATTATGACCATGCCCGCTAACCGGTCATCCCTAATCATGCTGACCGGAATATTGTCTAGCCGCCATTAGCCATCCGGCGCCGCTTAAGCCGTTCCAAAGGTATCTCGCCGCCCAGCTCTGGACAGCACCAGCCCAGCTCGCCCGGATGTCTGGTCGCGCCCAGCCAGGCTGCCTCCGTCCGGCGGGCCCGCTCCCTGGCCGGTTCGCCGGCACCCGCGCCGCGATTAGCTGCGCCAGGTCCCCGCTAGCCGCCCGGCGCCGCCCCCCGCACCGTGTTACCTGCGCCACATCCCCAGCTCGCCGCCCGGCGCCCACAACTCCCCGCAGCTTTCACTGACGCCACATCCCGGGCTTGCCCGGCCGGGCTAACCGCCGCGCCAGCCAGTAGAGTCCGTAGTTGTCCGGCAGGCTCGGCTCCGGCGTCACCTGCGGCGGATGGCCCTGCCGGACGGGACGTTGGGCCCTGGCTGCCATGCCTGACGGCACGGAAGCCTTAACAGCAACAGACTGCGGGCAACTCGCAGCCTGCCCCGAATGACTCGTGAGGTCGCGCCCATGAAGGTGGCTGTCGTCAGGGAAAGCGGTCCCGGTGAGCGCCGGGTCGCGCTGGTGCCTGAAGCCGTGGTAAAGCTGCGCGCCGCTGGACTCGACGTCCTGGTGGAGTCGGGCGCAGGAGACGGGGCCTGGCTGGCCGACGGCAATTACGCCGAGGCCGGGGCGTCCATCGTCTCCCATGCTGAGGCCTGGGCGGCCGATGCCATTCTGATGGTCGGAAAGCCGGATCCTGCAGCCATCGCCGGCCTGCGGGCCGGGCAGGTGCTGTTCGGGATGCTAGCGCCGCTGACCGATCCAGCGCTGGCCGGGCAGCTCGCCACCGCGGGTGTGACCGCGATCAGCATGGATCTGATCCCCCGGACCCTGCCGCGGGCCCAGTCGATGGATGCGCTGACGTCTCAGGCCAACATTGCCGGCTACAAGGCCGTCCTGCTGGCCGCGAGTTCCTACGGGAGGTTCTTCCCGCTGCTCATTACGGCTGCGGGCACGGCCAGGCCCGCGAAGGTGCTGGTTCTCGGTACCGGGGTAGCCGGCCTGCAGGCGATCGGAACCGCTCGCAGGCTCGGCGCCGTGGTCTCCGCCTACGACGTGCGACCCGAGACCAAGACCGAAGTGGCCTCGCTCGGGGGCACGTTCATCGAGCTGAAATCGGTAGGCACGGCCAGCGGCGAAGGCGGTTACGCACGCGCCCTGACCGAGGAAGAACGCCAGGCGCAGCAGGACGAACTGGCCGGCCATATCGCCCGTCAGGACATTGTGATCACCACCGCCCAGGTCCCCGGCCGCCGGCCGCCCCTGCTGATCACCGACGACGCACTCAAATCGATGTCGGCCGGCTCTGTGGTGGTCGACATGGGTGCCAGCGACCTCGGCGGCAACGTCGCCGGCTCGGTTCCTGGCCAGACCGTGGTGACGGAGAACGGTGTCACCGTGATCGGAGCGAGCGGCCTTCCGTCCACGATGGCGCCGGCCGCATCGGCGGCCTATGCGCGCAACGTCAGCACGCTGCTGCTGTACATGACCTCCGACGGCAACCTGACCGTCGATCTAACCGATGAGCTCCAGGCAGGCGTCGTCATCACCCAGGACGGCCACGTTGTTCATCCCGCGCTTGCCGAGCCCGCTGGAGGTAACGCCAATGTCAACGGCGCTTCTGACTGACCTGGTCATCTTCGTACTCAGCCTGTGGGTGGGCTTCGAAGTGATCAGCAAGGTCCCGGCCACCCTTCACACGCCGCTGATGTCGGCGGCCAACTCGATCCACGGGATCGTGCTGGTCGGCGCAATGCTGATCGCCGTCACCGCCAACAACGCCATCGGCTACATCATCGCGTTCATCGCCGCCGCCTTCGCAGGCATGAACGTCATGGGTGGCTACGTGGTCACCGGCCGGATGCTCAAGATGTTCCACCGCAGACCAGCCGCCCCAGCGGCGCCGACGGCTCCAGCAGTCACGGCCAGTCAGGACGGACAGGCGTCATGAACGGCTTCAACACAGTCATCCAGCTGCTCTACGTCCTCGCGGCGTCATGCTTCGTGGCCGGCCTGCACCTGATGAACAGCCCGGCCACCGCGCGCCGCGGCAACCAGGTGTCCACGACCGGCATGATAATCGCCGTGCTCAGCACTCTCGCGTTGATCATCCACGTAGGCGGGATCAGCGTCACCGGCTGGATCGTGATGGCGGCTGGTGCCCTCATCGGTGGCGGCACCGGCCTGTACTTCGCCCGGACTGTGCAGATGACCGCGATGCCGCAGCTGGTCAGCGTGTTCAACGCGGTCGGCGGCGGCGCGGCCGCCCTGGTCGGGATCCACGACTACACGATTCTGGCCGGCCGGGCGATCGGGGTACCAGAGGCCACCACTATCACGACGCTCCTCGACGTCATCATCGGCGCAGTCACCTTCACAGGATCGATCATCGCCGCGGGCAAGCTGCAGGGCCTGATCAACTCGGCGCCGGTCACCTTCCGCGGTCAGCGCATCGTCAACCTGGTGCTGGCCGCGATCGCGCTCGGCGCCGGCGGCTACCTGATCGCCACTCCGAGCCTGCCGGGCCTGTTCATCGTGATCGTCGCCGCGCTGGCGTTCGGCGTCTCGATGGTGATGCCGATCGGCGGCGCCGACATGCCGGTGGTTATCTCGCTGCTGAACGCGTTCACCGGCACTGCCGTCGCGATGGCCGGCTTCGTGATCAACAACTGGGCGCTGATCATCGCCGGCGCGCTGGTCGGCGCCTCCGGTGGCATCCTGACCAAGCTGATGGCCGACGCGATGAACCGCTCCATCGGCAACATCATCGTGGGCGGATTCGGCACCGGCGACACCGCGGCCGCCGCGTTGCCAGGAGCAGGCGCAGGCGTGCGCTCGATCGCCGCCGACGATGCCGCCATCCAGCTTGCTTACGCGTCAAAGGTGATCATCGTGCCCGGCTATGGCCTCGCCGCAGCGCAGGCCCAGCACGAGGTGGCCGAGCTTGCCGACCTGCTTGAGTCCCGCGGCATCGATGTCAGCTACGCGATCCACCCGGTCGCGGGACGGATGCCCGGGCACATGAACGTGCTGCTGGCCGAGGCCAACGTGCCCTACCCGCAGCTCAAGGAGATGGACGAGATCAACCCGGAGTTCGCCCGCACCGATGTGGCCCTGGTCATCGGGGCCAACGACGTCACCAACCCGGCCGCCCGCCGGGCGGGCACGGCGATCTCGGGGATGCCGATCCTCGACGTGGACCAGGCCAAGAGCATCATCGTCATCAAGCGCTCGATGGGCCACGGTTACGCCGGCATCGACAACGAGCTCTATGTCGACCCGAAGACCAGCATGTACTTCGGCGACGCCAAGGCGGCCCTGTCCGGCCTGACCGGCGCCGTCAAGACCCTGGTCGGCTAGCCACCCGCAGCCGCGCCCGACCACCACCCGCCGGGACCATCCGCCCGAGCCCGCCCGGGCCAGCACACCACCGGGCAGGCCCCAGACCCGAGCGGGCGGTAACTCAGGCTTCGGGGTCCGGGTCGACCTCCAAGGCAGCCGCCTCCCTAAAGCATAAAAAACCCATACAGTCTAATTTCCGGCAGACCTGCCGAGCCCGCCGGAAGCCAGCCGCTTGCCGCTACCTGAGCCCGGATCGGGGGAGGACGTTGCCGAGGGAACGCGCGGGCAGCGTCGCCGACCCGAACGGCTCGCGCTCTTGCGGATAGCGCTATGGGGCTTTTAGCCTTGCGCGGACGTCTGCTATCACTTAAGCGGACGGCTGCTATCAAGGGAGCGAGCGGTGGGTACCGACCAGCCGAAGGTCCCGGGCACCACATCAAGCTTAGATTCCCCGGACCCCAGTCCGGAGGATGGGAAGTCGGGCTTAGATAACCCGACACCCGGACCCGAGAAGCCAAGAACCAGCCCGTCAACAGACCTGCGCAGCCGCGCCAACCAACTGCGCCCCGGTCACCCGTCCTCCCCCGTCGAAGCCGACGGCAGCCCCAAGCCGCCCGAGCCACGCCTGAAGGATATCGGGCTACCTGAACCGCTGACCGACGCCGAACACGCCGAGCACGTAAAAGACGTCCGCGACCGGCTCGACAAGGCCCGCGTCCGCGGCCTCGCCACCGACGAGCAACACACAATCGACCGAGACGCGAGAGGTCTGGTCCAAGGAGCGCGCGCACTGCCACGACGCCATCATCGACGACCTGTATCAAGAGCCGCCGACGTTCCCTGCGAGCGCCGGGCGATCATCGCGGGAGGCCTTAGCGGCGCGGGAAAGTCGACGGTCCTGGACCAGTACGCCGGTATCGACAGGTCGCAGTACCTGACCATCAACCCTGACAAGATCAAGGAGGAAATGGCCGACCGCGGCATGGTCCCGAGGTCGATGGCCTGTCGCCCATGGAAGCCTCGGACCTGGTGCATGAGGAATCCTCGTATATCGCCAGGCAGCTGGCCCTGCTGGCGCAAGCTGACGGGAAGAACATCATTTGGGACATCACCATGTCGCTCGCAGGCCAAGACCGAGCGGCGGATCGACGAGCTGCGCGCGGCCGGCTACACGAGCATCCAGGGCATCTTCGTGGACATCCCGGTGGAGACGGCGGTGACCCGGGTCAGACGACCGACACCGGGAGGGCCATGACGACTACCGCATGGGCAAGGGAATGGGCGGCAGGTTCGTTCCCGCGGAGGTGATCAGGGCTCAGGCAGACCCGGATTGGGGCAGCGTTAACCAGGAAGAACTTCGAGGCCGTCAAGCACCGATTCGACACTTGGTCGCGCTATGACAACTCCGCGCGCCGCCCCGGTAATTAGCGGATGCAGAGCCACCAAGAAGAGGGAAGCCCATGAACAGCGAAGTCACCGACCTGATAGCCGCTCTACGGGACGGATCTATGAGCCTGGATGAGGTCACCGCACGATTCCGCGACGCGCTCCTGGCCACGCCACGAAAGCCCGTTCCGGCGACGTTATCTGGAGATGGCGGCTGCCGCCCAAGAGGACCCGGATGCCTTACGTACCCGGCTCATTCGACGAGTGGCGGCAGCTTATCGACGAGGTGAACTATCTCGGCGACTGAGTATCGAGCGCTGGCCGAAGCGGCAGGCTGAATCGCTGCGCGCTGAGGACCAGGCCGACGGTGATGTGCACTCGCTAACGGGTGGCGCCTTGGACGAGGTGCTTGGCCGGGGGACGGAATTGCGTGGTGGCATTCGGCGACGACCGCTGAGCGCGGCGCGGTCAAGTCACGCGTCGCCGAGTCAGGCTGACTCGGCGGCGAATTCCTTGAAGGCGGCGTAGGCCCGGGGCGCCCAGACTGTGCCCGGGCCGCCGTTCATGGAGATGGCCACGCCGAGGGTCTCGGCGACCTCTTGAGCGGTCGCACCCTGGCGGGCGGCGCCACGGGCGTGCGCCGCGACGCAGCCATCGCATTCCCTGGTGACCGCAATAGCCAGGGCAATCAGTTCGCGCATTTTGGCGGGCACGGCACCGCCGTCGCCGAGCGCCGCGGCTGACATCCGCACGTAGCCGGCATAGACCTCCGGAATCGCGTCGCGGAGCGTCCGGCCCGCTGCGGCAAGGTCATGAAGCATTTCGTGGTGCGTGGCCATTACGGGCCGCCTCCTCTATCGTCGAGACCTGTCAGCCCACCAGGTGGTAGCGCGGCTAGGCCCGAAGGGATTGCCGGGATGAGCACAGTCGATGCGCAGCTTGAGATAGCTGAGACCCCAGTTGATTCGCTTGGTCTTGAACTTACTGGGGCTAGGGTCGCACGCGTTGGAGACATGACGGTGCGGCGGCTGTTGCCGCTGCGGATGCGGCGGAGCGTCGGCGCCTGGTGCTTCGTGGATCATTACGGGCCGATGTCAGTGGACGGCAAGGCCGGCCTGCGGGTGCCGCCGCATCCGCATATCGGGCTGCAGACGGTCACCTGGCTCATCTCCGGCGATGTCCTGCACACCGACAGCCTGGGCAGCGAGCAGCTGATCCGGCCCGGTCAGCTGAACCTGATGACGGCCGGTCGCGGGATCGCGCACGCGGAGGTTTCCCCGGCCGAGCATGATCCGGCGCTGCACGGGGTCCAGTTGTGGGTGGCGCTCCCGGAGGGGTCGCGGCAGGTGGAGCCGGCGTTCGCGCACCACGCGGAGTTGCCAGCGGTCGGCGCCGACGGGTTCGAGATCACGGTATTCGTCGGCTCGCTGGCCGGTGCGCAGTCGCCTGCTCGGGTGTTTTCCGAGATCGTCGGAGCGGAGCTGATCGCCAGGCGGGACGCCAGAGCCATTCTTCCCCTGCAGCCGGGCCATGAGCACGTGATCTTCGCCGCGCTCGGCACGGCTGAGGTCGAGGGCACCGCGTTGCAGCCGGGCAGCCTGCTCTATCTGGGCACTGGGCGGGAGCAGGTCGAGGTCGCGGCACCGCAGGGGAGCCGAATGATCCTGCTGGGCGGCGTCCCGCTCGGCGAGCGGCTGCTGATGTGGTGGAACTTTGTTGCCCGGACGCCCGAGGAGATCGAGGCGGCTGCCGCGGATTGGCGGGAGGGCAGATTCGGGACGGTCGCCGACTATGACGGCAAGCCGATGGCCGCGCCGCCGCTGGGCCGACTGCGGCCGTAATCCGCCCCGCGAGTGGCAATCCGGCCCGCGGGTGGTAATCCAGCCCGCGGCTGGTAATCCGGCCTGCGGTATCAGGCCTGCGCCCATACTCAGGCCCGAGCGGGTAATCCAGCTGCGGCGGTAATCCAGTTGCTGCGGTAATCCAGTTGCTGCGTCAATACGGTTGAACCTCGGCCCGGACAGGCACCACGATGAGTTGCTGTGGAGGCGCAGCAACTGAGCCCGCGCGACTGGCGCGAGTTCCGGCGGATCAGGCTGACCGCATTGGCGGGCGCGCCGACGGAGTTCGGCTCGACGCTGGCCGACTCGGTCCGGTTGTCCGAGGAGGACTGGCGAGAGCGGCTCGCGGGCCGGGCCCAGTTCGTGGTGCGGCAGGACGGGCAGCCGGTAGGCACCGCAGGCTGCCTCATCGAGCCGGACGGGACTGCGGAGCTCGTCTCGATGTGGGTAAATCCGGACTGGCGCGGGCGCGGGGCTGGGGATGTGCTGGTTTCGGCGGTGCTGGGCTGGGCCAGGCGGACCGGCTACCCGGACGTCCGGCTCTGGGTCACCGTCGGCAACGCCGCCGCGCAGCGGCTGTACGCACGGCACGGGTTCCACCCGACCGGAGCCATCCAGCCGCAGCGGCCAGATACGCCGGATCTGCTTGAGCAGGAGATGGTGCGGACCTTCGTGACGGTGCGGCCGGGCGGCCCTGAGGACCTGGACGGCGCGGCGCAGGTCTGGGCCGAGGCGACCGCGGCGAGGGACGGGGAAGACGAGGTGGCGCCGCTTTCGGACTCCCGGCCGATTCTGCTTCGAGCCCTCGAGGCACCTGGGGCGCAGTTCACGGTGGCGGTGGACAGCGGACGGCTGGTGGCGTTCGCGACCGCCGCCCGGGCCGAGGGCGGCGGGCTGGCGGAAGACGGGCGGTCCGCGCAAGGCGGGCGATCTACCGACGCCAGGCAGTCCGCAGAGGCCGGGCCGCCCGAAGAGGCCGGGCCGCCCGCAGAGGCCGGGCAGTCTGCGGAGGAAGGGCAGTCCGAAGAGGCCAGGCGGTCTGCCGATGCCGGGCGATCTGCCGATGCCGGGCGATCTAGCGATGCCGGGCGGTCTGCCGATGCCGGGCGATCTAGCGATGCCGGGCGGTTTGCCGAGGTCAGCTACGTTGGCACCGCGCCGGATCGATGGGGAGAGGGGCTGGCCGGGATGGTGCTCAGGGCGCTGGCCCGGCAGCTGGCCGACGCTGGCTATGACGCGGCGCAGCTGCTGGTCTACGCCGATAACGCGGGGGCCAGACGGCTGTACGAGCGGCTAGGCTGGGTCGCCGACGCCGCCCCGCCTGTTCCGCATCCGCGCACCGGAAGGCTGGAGCAGCGCTACCTGCTCCCCTCGCTCGACTAGCCAACTGGCGGCCGATCCGGCGTGACAACTGCCGGCTCTCGGGTACACATGACGTACGGAGCAGACATCCTAGTTAAATAGTAGGTATAGCAGGCTAGCCCGAACGAGGAGACCCGAGATGGCCCTGCCGGACTTTTTCGTGGCAGGAGCGCCGAAAGCGGGCACCACAGCCCTGCACGCGGCGCTTGCCCGGCACCCGTCCCTGTACCTGTCCCCCGTCAAGGAACCCAAGTTCTTCCTCACCGACGGGCCGCCGCCGACCCGGGGCGGCCCCGGCGACGTCCGAACCTACCGCGAGCACGTCTGGCGGCGTGACGATTACGAGGCGCTCTTCGACGCGGCCCCGGCCGGCTTGCTGCGCGGCGAGTCGACGCCGTTCTACCTCTACCGACACGACGCGCAGCGCCGCATCAGGGACCTGATTCCCGACGCCAGGCTGATCATCATTCTGCGCGATCCGGTCGAGCGCGCGCATTCCAACTGGACTCACCTGTGGTCGGCCGGCCTGGACCCGGTGGGCGACTTCGTGCAGGCGTGCGGAGAGGAAGAAGCCAGGATGGCGGCTGGCTGGGCCGATTTCTGGCGCTATCTGGCGCTCGGCCGATACGGGGAGCAACTGGAGCACCTGTACACGGTGTTTCCGCGGGAGCAGGTCCTGGTCTTCAGGTACCGGGCCCTGCTCGAGGAGCCCGCCATCGTCCTGGACCGGATCTGCGCGTTCCTCCGCGTGCCCCGGGGAGTCGTGACGGAGGTACCGAAAGAGAACGTCACTGCGCATCCGGATCTGACGCTGCGGCATCGGGCCCTGTCCGCGGCGCTGCGGGTCGGCCATGCCATCCCCGGCGTGCCGACCGAGGGACTGGAGCGGATGCTGCAGCAGGACAGCCCGCCGCGGCGGCCACTGACCTGGGCGGAGCGCCGGGAGCTGATTCCGCGCTTTGAAGCCGATATCCGTCTGCTGGAGAAGGTGACTGGCGAGGACTTCGGCGATTGGCTGCAGCCGCGCGGCGATTCGGGCGGCCTGGTCGGCGCCCGGCCAGCGGGCCAGAGCCAGGCCAAGAACGGGCGGCCGCGGGAGTTCTAGCGCGGCGCGGAAACCCGCACTTCGGTCCGCAGGTCGTGCGCCCCGTCCGCGCGGGTCATCTCGTAGTACAGGCGCTCGCGCCCGTCGCCAAGATTAACGATGTTCAGGTACCGCAGTCCGCGGCCTGAGGGTGATCCATAGACCGGGCCGACCGCGGTGAGGGTAGCCGGGTCGGGGCCGGTCGCCACGCCAGTGCGCTCTTCATAGTTCTCCGCCGCGCTGGCCCGGCCATCGTAGTAGGCGACCACGCCGTACGCGGTGAACCGGACGGCGCTGACCCGAACGCCGCGCGAGTCCCACTCGCCAGGGCGCGGGCTCAGCGCGGTCCCCTCCCAGGTCCACTCCAGCCCGTCGGCGCTTGAGGCGTACTCGGTGACCATCTGATCGGTCTCCAGCGGGTCGGCCAGCGGGTGCGTCGAGGCCCACAGGTGCCACAGGCCGCCATTGCGCACGATTACCGTGTCCTTCACGGCGGTCTTGGTGTCGCCGGGCAGCACGACCTGGCTGCGGCGGGCATCGAACGACCCGGGATCGGCCGCCTCGATCACCTCGACGCGCCAGTGCTTGGTGCCTGGCGTGGCACAGCTCACATAGAGCCGCCAGGTGCCGTCGCCGTTGCGGATCAGCGCCGGCCGTTCCAGCGACTCGGCACCGAACTGTTCCTTCGTGACGGTGGCCACGGTCTCGAAGTGCTCACCGTCCGCCGACCGCGCCACCACCACCGCGTAACCGCGCCCCTGCCCGATCGGCCGCCGCAGCCGGTAGGCGAGATAGATCTCGCCATCGGTGCGGAGCGCGCTCGGCGCGCCCGCCCACATGCCCGGACCGGGCCCGGGCGGCGGCACGGCGACGGCGGACTGAGCTGGCATCGGGATGCTGTATTCCTGCGGGACCACATCGGAACAATAGGGCACCACGAGCGATGCTGCAGGTAAAGGTAGATCGTTGGCGGCCGGAGCCGACCGGCCGGTCGTGGTACCCGAGCCCAGCGGACGATCTTGATCCTCAGCTCAGCGGACGACCTTGATGTTGAAGATCGGGACGCTGAGCGCGTTCATCAGCCGCAGCCAGATCGGCAGGTACATCTCCGGGCCCCGGGCGGTACTGATATCTCCGAGGTCGATGACGTCGGTGTGACCGAAGCTCGCCAGCAGCGCGGCCACGGTCTCCTTGGCCGCTGCGTCGTTGCCGGACATGAAGATGCTGTGATCGCCATCGGCCAGCTGACGCGGCTCGACCATCAGGGCAGCGGTCAGCGTGTTCAGTGACTTGACCACCCTGGCGTCAGGGAAGGCGGCCTGGATCTGCTCGGCGAGCGAGTCGGTGTCCTTGACGAACAGGGTGGGCGGGAAGCCCGCGGAGAAGTCGAGCGGGTTCGAGACATCGAGCAACACCTTGCCCGCCAGGTTGTCCCGGCCGGCCGCCTCCAGCACCGCCAGCGACACGTCACCCGAGGTCGCGTTGACGATCAGGTCGGCGGCGGCAGCCGCTTCGGCAAACGGGGCCAGCCTGACCGCCGGATGCGCCGCAGCCCAGGCCGAGTACGGCGGGTTGCCCATAGCGTCGGAGTCGGTCCTGGCCAGGGTAGCGGTGACATCGCGGGTGCCCACCGTAACCTCGTGACCAAGCTCAGCCAGCCGCCCGGCCAGGGTCTGGCCGACATGCCCGGTACCCAGCACCGCGATCTTCATGAGGATTCTCCTTCAGGCTCCGTGCCGTCCCTGGGACGACTTCTACCATGCCGGGCGGCTGTGCTGACAATGCCCGGCGGCGACAGCCGCACCCGAAGTCGCGCAGCCGGGGCCGGGACCGGCCGGCGAGCCATCCTGGTTCAGCCGCCGGGGCTTGACGCGCTCGGGCTGGGCGTCGGCGACCCGCTGCTAGGAGGGGTCTGCGACGTGCTCGTCGAGGAGGACGGGGTGGCCCCCACCGTGGCTGATCCCGAGGGCCTCGGGGTGAGGGTGGGCGACGGGCTGACCTTCGGCGTAGCGCTGGGGGTCGCGGACGCGGACGGCGACGGGTGCGTCGGCGTCGGCGTGGGCGTGGGGGTCGGGGTCGACGCCGACGTCGTGGTCGAGGCCGGGGGCTGGTAGCCGACCGGCGAGAGGTACAGCGCGAGGACAGCGACGAAGAACACGGCGAGCACCGCGGTGGAGGTGCGGACCGGCAGGTGCTTGCGTAGCCAGGAGCGCATCGGCATCAGCTCACGCTGGTCGAGTCGGCGACGTCGAGGCTGGCATGCAAGGTGATCCCCTCCCGCAGGAAGGCCAGCGTGATCCGGGACCGGAGCGCACGCCCGACGTCGAACTGCTTGCCCGGCAGCGTCCGCGCGACCACCCGCAGATTGAAGTGATCTACTTCCAGGCTCTCCACGCCCATGACGTTGGGCGAGTCCAGCAGCAGCGGCTTCAACTCCGGGTCCGCGTAGACCTCGGCGCAGACGAGGCGGAGGACCTCGCTGACATGGTTGAGATCGACAGCGACCGGCACCGGAACGTCCACGACGACCCGCGCCCAGTCCCTGGACAGGTTGGTCACCTGCACGATCTGCCCGTTCGGCGTGGTGATCACCTCACCGCTCAGCGAGCGGATCCGGGTGATACGCAGCGTGACCTCCTCCACCGTGCCGGTCGCGGTCGTCGAGTTGCCCTGGATCGACAGGCGGACGATGTCACCGAAGCCATACTGCCGCTCAGTCACGATCAGGAAGCCGGACAGGATGTCCTGCACGACCCGCTGGGCACCGAACCCGAGGGCCACCGCAGCCACCGCACCGGGCGCGACGAAGCCGGTCAGCGGGAAGCCCAGGGTCTCGAAGATCAGCACGCCCACCACGCAGTAGATAATTACGAGCAGGGTCCACGTGATGACCTGGGTAATCGAATGCCGGTATTTCAGCGCTTCGGAACTCACCAGGGCATCGCTCTGATCGGCCTTGGCGTCAATGGTCGAGGTGATCCGGCCGCTCACCCATCTCGCGAACCGGGTCAGCAGGATGGTGCCGACAACGAGCAGCACGGCCTCCAGCAAGCTGCTGCGTGCCCAGTGCCCGACGGTTTCCAGGCGCCACGCTGTCGCCAGCACCATCCTCATGTCCTTCCAGTGTTGGACCACCAGTACCGGATCGGGCAGCGCAGGTCAGCGAGGAAACGCTGCCCGGCCGGGCGGCCACGTCATGTCCCAACGCCTACCCAGGGTAGAGGCCCTTCCTGAGCGCTCGAACATTCCGGAGAATCTCCGCGCCGCCGGTGCGCCGCCATCCCGTACGCTGCCCCGGTGGCGATCGACGTGGCACGGGCCCGCCTTGACACCCCAGGTTGCGCGCGGGTGGTCCACCTCAACAACGCCGGCGCTGCGCTTCCGCCCCGGTGCGTGACCGAGGCGGTAGTGGCCCATCTCGAGCGGGAAGCGCAGGTCGGCGGCTACGAGGCTGCCGCGGCCGCAGCGGCCGCGACTGAGCACACTTACGATGCCGTGGCCCGGCTGCTTGGCTGCGCACCGGGCGAGATCGCCCTGATCGAGAACGCCACCCGGGCCTGGGACTTGGCGTTCTACTCCCTGGTCTTCGCACCCGGTGACCGGATCCTCACCTCGCGCGCCGAGTACGCGTCCAATGTCATCGCCTTCCTGCAGGTCGCCCGGCGCACGGGGGCGGTGGTCGAGGTCATCGATGATGACGAGGCCGGCCAGCTGGACGTGACTGATCTCGAGCGCAAGCTCGCGAGCGGGCCCGGGCCGGTGCGGCTGGTGGCCATCACCCATGTGCCGACCCAGGGGGGCCTGGTCAACCCGGCCGCGGAGATCGGGCGGCTGACCCGGGCCGCTGGCGTCCCTTACCTGCTCGACGCGTGCCAGTCCGCCGGTCAGCTGAGGCTCGATGTCAGCGAGCTTGGCTGCGACATGCTGTCGGTGACTGGCCGCAAGTACCTGCGCGCGCCGCGGGGCACCGGGTTCCTGTACGTGTCCGAGCGGCTGGCTGAGACCCTGGAGCCGCCCTTCCTGGACCTGTGGTCAGCCACCTGGACCGGTCCGGACAGCTACGAGATCTGCCCCGGTGCCCGGCGGTTCGAGACCTGGGAGGGCGACGTGGCGGCCAAGATCGGCCTCGGCGTGGCGATCGACTATGCCCTGGACATCGGACTGGCCGACATCGAGGCCCGGGTCGGCCAGCTGGCGGCCAGGCTCCGCGAGCAGCTCGCCGCGCTGCCTGGGGTGGTGGTACGCGACCGGGGCAGGCGGCTGTGCGGCATCGTGACCTTCACCGTGGCTGGCACCGGCGCCGCAGCGGTCCAGCAGAGCCTGGCCGCCTCCGGCATCAACGTGAGCGTCTCGGCAGCCACCTCGGCGCAGTTCGATCTGCCCGCCCGCGGGCTCGATGAGGTGGTGCGCGCCTCGGTCCACTACTACAACACCGACGCGGAGCTGGACCAGCTCTGCCAGGCGGCCCGAGCGCTGGGGTAACCTCCGAGCCTGACCTGGCCTGGTCGGCGTAAGGAGGCTCCGCGATGGCGGCAATGACCCCGGCGCAGCTCACCGGGCGCGTCCTGGCTGCCTACCAGGGCACCCCCGACCCGCGGCTGCGTGAGCTGCTCACCGCGCTCATCGGCCATCTGCACGCGTTCGCCGTACAAACCCGGCTGACGCAGCAGGAATGGCTGGCCGGCCTGGAGTTCCTGACCGCCACCGGCCGCACGTGCGACGACCAGCGGCAGGAGTTCATCCTCCTCTCCGACGTGCTCGGGCTGTCCTCGCTCGTCGACCTGGTCAATGCGGCCGACGGCGCGACCGAGTCGACCGTCCTCGGGCCGTTCTACGTGCCCGGTGCGCCCGAGCGCCGGATGGGCGAGCAGATCGGGCGCCCCGAGGATGGCAGCCCGGCCCTGGTACGCGGCCAGGTCACCGATCTGGCCGGGCTGCCGCTGGACGGGGCCACCCTGGACGTCTGGCAGGCCAGCGGCAACGGGCTCTATGACACCCAGGATCCGCAGCAGCCTCCGTTCAACCTGCGCGGCATTTTCCGGACCGGGCCCGATGGCCGGTTCGAGTTCCGGACCGTCCGGCCGGCCAGCTATCCGGTCCCTGCCGACGGGCCGGTCGGCGAGCTGCTGCGCGGCTCAGCCAGGCACGGCTGGCGGGCGGCTCACGTGCACGCCATCGTGTCGGCGCCCGGATACCGCCCGGTCACGACGCACATTTTCGATGCGCAGAACCCCTACCTGGACAGCGACACCGTGTTCGGCGTCAAGGACTCCCTGATCAGGCGATTCCGGCCGACCGGGCCCGGCGATCCCGGCGACGTCCGCTACGTCGCCGAGATGGATTTCGCGCTGGCCCGGCCAGGCGCGGCAACCTGACCGGCCCGGAGGTCCCGCTTCAGAGCACGGTGGCGAGGATCTGCTGGGCCTCTTCCTGAATGCGGGCCAGGTGCCCGGGTCCCTGGAATGACTCGGCATAGAGCTTGTAGACGTCCTCGGTGCCAGAAGGCCGGGCGGCGAACCAGCCGGACGCCGTGGTCACCTTCAGGCCGCCCAGCGGCTCGCCGTTTCCCGGCGCGGCGGTGAGCCGGCTCAGCACCGGCTCGCCGGCCAGCTCGTCCGCGCTGACCTGATCCGGGGCGAGGCGGGCCAGGGCCGCCTTCTGCTCGCGGGTGGCCGGGGCGTCAACGCGGGCGTAGGCGGGGTCGCCCAGCCTGGCGGTGAGCTCCCGGTAGTGCTCGGCCGGAGTGCGGCCGGTGACGGCGGTGATCTCAGCGGCCAGCAGCGCCAGGATGATGCCGTCCTTATCGGTGGTCCAGACCCGGCCGTCCCGGCACAGGAACGAGGCACCCGCGCTCTCCTCGCCGCCGAATGCGACGGTCCCGTCGAGCAGGCCGGGCACGAACCACTTGAACCCGACCGGCACTTCCATCAGCCGCCGCCCGGCCTCGGCCGGCCACCCGGTCGATGATGGACGAACTGACCATGGTCTTGCCGACCGCCGCGTCCGCGGGCCAGCTCTCCCGGTGCCGGTAGAGGTAGTCGATCGCCGCGGCCAGGTAGTGGTTGGGGTTGAGGAGGCCGGCGTCCGGGGTCACGATGCCGTGCCGGTCGGCGTCGGTGTCGTTGCCGGTCGCAATGGCGAACTCGGCCCGGCGGCCGATCAGCGACGCCATCGCGTAGGGAGAGGAGCAGTCCATCCGGATCCGGCCGTCCCAGTCCAGGGTCATGAACCTGAAGGTGGGGTCGACCAGCGGATTGACCACGGTCAGGTCCAGCCCGTACCGGTCGGCGATCTCGCCCCAGTAGCCGACGCTGGCCCCGCCGAGCGGGTCAGCGCCGATCCGCACCCCGGCGGCGCGCACCGCGTCGAGATCCAGCACCGCCGGCAGTCCCGCCACGTATTCTCCGAGGAAGTCGTGCCGGCCCGCGGCGGCGCTGGCCTGCGCGTAACGAATCCTGCGGACCTCTTTCAGGCCGCCGCGCAAAAGCTCGTTGGCCCGGTCCTGGATGACCGAGGTGATCTGCGTTCCGCGGCCCGCCGTCGGGCGGGTTGTACTTGAAGCCGCCATCTTCGGGCGGGTTATGCGACGGAGTGACGACGATCCCGTCGGCGAGGCCGTCGGCGCGGTCCTCGTTATGAAGCAAAATGGCGCGCGACAGCGCGGGCGTCGGCGTGTACCCGTCCCGGCTGTCGATCAGCACCCGCACGTCATTGGCGGCGAGCACCTCGAGGGCGGTGACGAAGGCCGGCTCGGACAGCGCGTGCGTGTCGCGGCCGATGTACAGCGGGCCGGTGATGCTGCTGCGCGCCCGGTACTCGCAGATCGCCTGGGTGGTCGCGGCGATGTGATCGTCGTTGAAGGAGATCCGGAACGCCGAACCGCGATGGCCGGAGGTGCCGAAGGCCACCTGCTGGCCGGGGTCGGCAGGATCCGGATGCTGGGCGTAGTAAGCGGTGACGAGTCCGGCCACGTCAACGAGGTCAGACTGGGCGGCTAGCTGTCCGGCCCGATCATTCACCTGCACGGCTACTCCTCCTGCCGGGTTAAGGTCGGGAGACGACCAAGCGCACGGACCGAGTGGGACTGCATGGTGGACCGCGCCACTGCATGCCACCCTAAATCGCCTGGTGGCCAATCAGGGAGCCGGCGCAGCCGGTCGGCGCCTGGCCGACGCGGGCAGGCGGGCTAGCGGGCCCGGAACTCAGCCGGGAGCTTGACCGCTGGTACCGGGTGGGGCACTAGAGCGGGGAGATGGACGCCATGGCACGAGGATCAGCGGGTGGTGGCGCTGAGCCATCATCGGTGCCTAGTGTCGCCGGCGAGCGTCGCCCGAACCGTAACGCGAGCCGTCGGCCCGGCGGCCGTACCGGGCCCGAAACGCGGGCGGCAAGCCGCCCGGACGGCCCGGATAACCCGGCACCGTCAGGTGATGCCGCCAGGAACCGGCACCCGGCCGTCGGCGAGTCGCTGCTGGCCGGCCGGTACCGGCTTGAGGAGTTGCTCAGCGACCAGGACGGATCGTCGGTCTGGAAGGCCACGGACGAGTCCCTGATCCGGGCCGTCACCATCCGCACGTTCGCGCCGGAATTCGGCCGCACTGGCGAGGCCGTGGCGGCGGCCCGGGCAGCGGCCCAGCTGTCCGACCCCCGGCTGGTCCAGATCTTTGACGCCGATGACCATGGTGATCAGCCCTACATCGTCACCGAATGGCCCGGCGGCGAGCGGCTGGATGAGGTCATCGCGACCGGCCCGCTGGAGCCCGTGCGCGCCGCGGAGATCATCACGGCGGCAGCGGAAGGGCTGGCGGTCGCGCATGCGGCGGGGCTGGCCCACCTGTGCCTGACCCCGGACATGCTGTGGTGGAACCGGTGGGGCGAGGTGAAGATCAGCGGGCTGGCGACCGCTGCCGTGCTCGCCGGGGCGGACGCGGACAACCCGGCCGCGGCTGACACCCGCGGCCTGGCCAGCCTGCTGTATGCCGCGCTCACCGGCTACTGGCCAGGACCGGAGGAGACCAGGCTCCCGGCCGCGCCGCGCAGCGGCGGCCGGGCAGACAGCCCGGCCCACGTGCAGCCCGGGATCTCCAGCCATCTCGACGCGGTGACCTGCCGGGCACTGTTCGGGGAGGCCAACAGTTACGGCCCGCCGATCCTCAGTCCGGCCGGGCTGGCGGTCGCGCTGACTCCGCTCGCGCACCCGGGCGATAACACCGAGCCGCTCAGCTCGCTCGCGGACCAGACCCGGCCATTTGTCCCGCTGCCGCCGCTCACCCGGCCTTTCTCCGCGATACCGGCGGCAGGGCGCCCGCCCGCTGCGCCGCCGTCCGCCGCGCCGCCCACCAGTCCGTGGCCGGCCACGGCCGACCGCGGGCCAGCGGCCGTGCACTCGCCATTGCCCTGGCTGCGGTCCGCGCCGGCCGAAGCGCACCTCCCGCCGCCACCGGCCGCCACTGAGTCGTCGGCGGCCACCACCGAACGTCCCGCCCAAGCGCACGTCCCGCCGCCACCGGCCGCCGCCGAGTCGTCGGCGGCCAGCACCGAATGTCCGGCCCAAGCGCACGTCCCCCCGTCCGTGCTGCGGTGGCCGTCACCGGCACCAGCGGAAACAGTCACCGCGCCAGCACCGGCCGCCCCGCCGACCACCGCGGGGTCCAGAGCCGATACACCCGCCCCGCCATCACCGGCCGCCCCAGCAGCCACCACCGGGTCCACGGCCGAATCAGCCGCCTCAGCAGCAATCGCCAGCCCCAGAGCCGAAACACCCGCCCCGCCACTACCGGCCGCCCTAGCGGCCAGCGCCTGGCCTAGGGCCGGAACGCCCGCGCCGCCCGCGCCGCCCGCGCCGCCAGCTCCGTCCGCGCCGGCCGCCGCTGCATCGCCGACTCCCCCAGCGCCAGCCGCCGAGCGCCCGCCTGACGTCTCACCGCCCTCGCCCACCCTGGCGTGGGAGCCGCCGCCGGGCGCAGTGCCAGCTGCGCCGGTAACCCGGGCGGCGACCGAATCATCCGCTGCCGTGAGTGCGCCGTCCCCGGGCGGCACCCCGGCGGTTGCGCCCGCGGCGTCGACCTCGATAACTCCGCAGCCCCCCGCGCCCTCCCTGGCGGCCCGGTCGGCGGCCCGGTCCCGCGCCGCCCTGAGCGGAGTGGCGCAGCAACGGGCCCGCCTGCCGCAGCTGCCACCGCTGCCGGCCCGGGCGGCCAAACCGGTGCGTGCCGCGCTCGCCATACTCCTGCTCGTCGTCAGCGTGCTGGCGGGCTGGCTGCTCGGCCACCACGGCACATCGCCCCACACCGCTGCGCCTGTGCACGGGTCCTCGGCCACGGTCACGCATAACCGGGTCCTCCGGCCGGTCAGCGCGACAGCCTTCGACCCGTACGGCAGCGGCCAGAACGCGCAGCTCGCGCCGCTGGCCATCGACGGCAGCCTGGCCACCGCCTGGCACACCGAGTGGTACACGACGGCGAAATTCGGAAACCTGAAGCCAGGCACCGGCCTGCTCATCGACATGGGCCGGCTGGTGACGATCAGCCGGGCCAGGATCACGCTGGGCAGTAGCGCGGGCGCCGACCTCCAGTTGCGCATCGGCTCGTCCGCCTCCCTGGCTCGGCTGCGGACCGTTGCGCACGCGGACGGGGCGGGCGGCCAGGTTAACCTGCGGCTCGCTACGCCCGCCCGTGGTCGTTACGTGCTCATCTGGTTCACCCAGCTGCCACCGGACAGATCCGGAACCTTCGAGGCCAGCGTCTACAACGTGCTGCTGGAAGGGCGCCGGTAACCGCGCCGTTCGTGCGGCTGTACCCGGAGGCTGCGTGCCATCGGCGCGGTTCGCGAACCACCGCGATGAGCCTCCGCTGTCGCGACCTGACGGATATGCCAGTCACGCTGTTGCAGCAGCAGTGTCTTTGCGTACCAGCGGATTTCCCTAGCCCGCGGCATTGCTGTCCGGGACGACGATCTTGGCTGGCTCCGCGAGCGAACTGCCTATCGTTGGCGAAAAAACGCGCTCAGGCGGCAGCCGGGTCGAGGATGGTAACGCTGTCGGCCTCGGCCGGCTCAGGCACCGGCTCCCCGGCGTTCCGGAGCACAGCGATATGGGCGGCCATGGCCTCGACCATCAACGACTCGGTCTCATGCCGCGTATCGGCAGCGGCGACGACCCCAGGCAAGTCAGGAGAATACGCCGAGTAACCAGACTCGTCGTCTCCCTCGAAGACCACGATGTAGCCTTCACGGCCCCTCCTTACGTAGGCCCGCTTGCTTCGGGATGCTCGCCTCAGTCTTCGGCTTCAAGTTAGCGCTCGGCCTGCCTGCGACGGTAACCAGCCCTGGCTTCACCGGATGCGTGAAGTGACGGTGGGAGCCGGACGTACGCGTCTCTGGCGATAAGCCGTCAAGATGGCGTGCTGCTCGATGACCTGGCTTGCCCGGCCAGCTGGCTGGCCGGAGGTTGCGGGCCGACCGGGGGTTGCGGGCTGGCCGGCGCCGGACGGCGCATGGTCACCACGGCCACCAGGCTGCCCGCGATGCCCAGCAGGCCGGCCAGCAGGAAGGACCCGTTCAGGCCGGCCGCCGACGCGGTGTGGATCAGCTGATCGAGAGCGCCACGCTGCGCCACTGGGACCTGACCGAGCACGGCACGGGCCTGGCCGCCCGAGATCGCCGGGCCGAACGACGACCGCGTGCCGGCCGCGGTCAGGACGGCCGTCATGCGGGCAGCGAAAATGCTGCCGAGCAGCGCCACGCCGAAGGTGAAGCCGAGCTGACGGGCCGTGTTGACGGCACCTGCCGCCATCCCGCCGCTGTGCTGCGGCACGGCCGCCATGGCGCTGGACACCAGGGTGGGTGTCGCCAGCCCGACGCCCGCCCCGACGACGATCAGGCCGGGCAGCAGGGCCAGGTCGCCGGACTGGCGGGTGAGAGTGGCCTGCATGAGCGCGCCGGCGCCGACCAGCGCCAGGCCGCCGCCGATAATCCAGCGCGGATTCGAAGCGTGCAGGAAGCGGCCGATCAGCGCGCTCACCACGAAGGCGGTGAGCGCCAGCGGCGCGGAACCCAGCAGGCCGGCCCGGACCGGGCTCAGCCTGAGCACCGTCTGCAGCCACAGTGAGCTGTAGGGCAGGTAAGCGAACGCGGCCGCGTTGAGGAGTAGCGCCGCGATCATGATGCCGCAGAACGCGGGACAGCGGAACAGCGGCAGGTCAAGCAGTGGCGACCGGGCGCGGCGCTCGATCACGATGAAGACGGCGAAGGCAGCCAGCGCGAGCGCGAGCAGGCCGAGGGTGCTGGCAGCGGTCCAGCCGGCCGCGGCGGCGCGGATCAGGCCGTAGGTGGCGGCCGCCGCGCCGAGCGTGAACGTGACCAGGCCGGGCAGGTCGAGCCGGCCCGCACCGGCCGGACGGTCTGGCGCGAAGGCACGCGCCGACGCCGCGATCGCCACCACGCTCACCGGCAGGTTGACGAAGAAAATCCACCGCCAGGACAGGCTCTCAGTGAGCAGGCCGCCCAGGATCGGGCCGGCTGCCGCCGCCGCACCGGACACCGCCCCCCAGATGCCGAAGGCGGTGCCGCGGTCCCGGCCGTGGTAGGACGAGCTGAGCAGGGCGATCGTGGTCGCGTACATGGCGGCACCGCCAATGCCCTGCAGGCCGCGCGCGGCGATGAGCAGTGCCGGGCTTGGCGCGAGGCCGCTGCCCAGCGAGGCCACGGCGAACACTGACAGGCCGGCGATATAGAGCCGGCGCCGCCCGCGCAGGTCCGCGACCGACCCCATCCCGAGCAGTAGCGCGGCCAGGGTCAGGGTGTAGATGTCGATGACCCATTGCAGGGAAGAAAACGACGTGGACAGGCTCGCGGCCATGTCGGGCAGCGCGACGGTCACGATTGTTACGTCAACGAGCAGCATGAACGTGCCAAGGCACACCGCGATCAGCGGCATCCACTTGCGCATGGCAGGTGCTCCTTCTCAGTTCCGGTACCTATTGAGACGGTGGCCCCCGGGCACCGGTCATGGCCATCCAGAGCGGAGAAGATGTACTTTTCCTCCATGGTTCGTGACCTGGTGAAGGAATCTGGGCTTACTGATGCCCTGGACCGGCGAATCATCCATGCCCTGCAGCTGGATCCGCGGGTTTCGTTCGCCCGGGTCGCCGAGGTACTCGGGGTCTCGGAGCAGACGGTGGCCAGGCGGTACCGGCGGCTGCGCGGCGACGGGCTGCTGCGGGTCATCGGCCTCGTCGACCCGCGGGCCGTCGGCCAGTCCGAGTGGCTCGTGCGGGTCGGCTGCCGGCCGGGCGGGATCGGGCGGCTCGCGGAAGCCCTGGCGCGGCGCGATGACGTCTCGTGGGTGACCCTCAGCGCGGGTGGCTCGGAGATCGTCTGCTCGGTCCGGTCGCGCAGCGCACAGCAGCGCGACGACCTGTTGCTGCAGCGGCTGCCTGCGACCAGCCAGGTGCTCAGCATGGCCGCGCACGCGATCATGCACAGGTACGTGGGCGGCGAGTCCAGCGACTGGACCGGCTACGGCGACCTGCTCACGTCCGGCCAGATCGAGGTGCTGCGGCCCGAGCCCCCCGGCCATCCCGGCGAGCCGGTGACATTGCAGCCCGGCGACACGCCGCTGCTGGACGCGCTGGCTCGCGATGGCAGGTGCAGCTACGCGGCACTCGCCGCGGCGACCGGCTGGACGCAAGGACGCGTGACCCGCCGGCTAGCCGCCATGCGCGGCGCGGGCGTGCTGTACTTCGACGTCGACCTCGCTACCGAGCTGATGGGCTTCGCGACAGCGGCTTACCTGTGGCTGACGATCGAGCCGGCCCGGCTGGATGCGGTGGGCGAGGAGATAGCCAGGCACGCCGAGGTGCCCTTTGCGTCGGCGATCAGCGGCTCCGCCAACCTGGTCGCCTCGATGGTGTGCCGGGACACTGAGGAGCTCTACCGGTACGTGACGACAAAGATCAGCGCCGTCACGGGCGTCCGGCAGCTGGAGATCTCGCCGGTGCTGCGGCGGGTCAAGCAGGCAGGCTCCTGGATGGAGGGCCCGCGCCTGCGGCAGACCTAGCTCAGGTACCTGGGGTCCGGCCGGGGCAGCGACCTGTCAGCGGCGCCAGTGCCATCCGGCCCGGCGGCTCAACTTCGGCCGCGGCTACTACTTACGTCGCGGCCGGCGGTGGGCGGCGCCATCCGCGGCCGGCGCGTCCAGGATCCGGCGGCAATGGATCCCGGCCTCGACACCGCTCGAGGGACGATCAGCCAACGATAAATACCCCCATGAAATGGCTATATAGGCTGGCATAATGTCGCTGGCGCAGGGCCGCCTGGCCAGGTCGTTCACGCGAGCCGTGGCTGGCTGCGGTCGCGCCCGCCCGCGGCAGGTCACGACACTGGAGGTGCCACTATGAATGTCCGACAACGCCTGAGCCGGATGCCCAGGCTGGCGAGATTCGGGGTGGCGACCGCCGCGGCCGGCCTGTGCGCCGGGGTCCTGGTGCCGCTCGGGGCATCCGCTAGCCCGGCCACCACGCAGGCGAGTAACGGCCGTACTGGGCTCAGCCACGTGTTCATCATCATGCTAGAAAACCATGAAGCCGATCATGTGATCGGCGACCCGAACGCGCCGTTCATCACATCGCTGGCCGCGAAATACGGCGTGGCCACGCGCTACTACGGGGTGACCCACACAAGCGAGCCTAATTACATCGCCGCTACCAGCGGATCAACCTGGTGGAACAACGACGATGACGGCTGGTACACCGGCAATCATTTCCCTGACCCGAGCATCGCGGGCAATCATTACCCGCACACCAATATTGTGGACGAGCTCACTGCCAGGCACATTCCCTGGGACGCCTACATGGAGGCCATGCCTTCTGCAGGCTACCTGCCCGACGACTGGCCCACCACCGCGGGCGTCAGCCCGCTGTATGTCGTCAAGCACGACCCCTTCATGCTCTACAACGACGTTCGCTTCAATAAGCAGCGCCGCGACCACATCAAGCCCTACAGCGACATGGCGGCCGATCTCAACAGCGCCAGCCCGCCACGCTACGTCTGGATCAGCCCCGACGAGTGCAACGACATGCACGGCGGGGTCTCGACGGCCATCAAGGGATTCCCCGAGACGCCCTGCCCTTATTCCAACGTGGCGGGCGACGCCAACGACGAGGCGCTCAAGGCGAAGGCGGATGCGTTCGTTAAGCAGGCGGTCCACACCATCATGACCAGCCGGGCCTGGACTGGCCGGAGCGTGATCTTCGTGACCGCCGATGAGAGCGACTACGACGGATCCAATGCGTCCGACAACTACTACATCTCCACCGCCGGCTGCTGCGATTCCCCCTATCTGCCGGCGGGTGACCCTGAGATCAGCCCGACCTGGCCCGGAGGCCTCTACGGCGGCGGGTCCGCGCCGATGATCGTGATCAGCCGGACCGGTCCGCGCCACGTCACCGACGCCACGCCGTCCAACCACTACTCGATGCTCCTGACCATCGAGGAGGGCTTCGGCCTGGGCAAGCTCGGCTTCACCAGCGATGCCAGCCAGGTACATCCGCTCTGGCCGCTGATCAACCGCCGGTGATCGCCGGCCGCTGACCAGCGGACCTGCCGCCGGGGGCCCGGGTTTGAAGCCCGGGCCCCCGGCGCTGCGGACGGCCCGGCCCGGCCCGGCCAGGTGTTGCTGGCGCCTTGGGGGGAACGATGCCAGCAGCCGGGCACGCAGGGGTGCCTGGATGAGGAGGGGTTCGGATGGCTGGAACTTTTGTGCTCAAGAAGGGCGCGACAGGCAAATTCCACTTCAACCTGCTCGCCGGCAACGGTCAGGTCATCGCGACCAGCGAGAGCTACGAGAGCAAGAGCGCTGCCCTGAACGGGATCGAATCCGTTAAGCAGAATGCCCCGGCCGCGCGGGTGGACGATCAGACGGACAAGTAGCCCGGCTGCGGCAATGAAGCGCGTTACGACCAGCTGAGCCAGCCGCGCTCGTCGGCGATCCGTAGCGCTTCGACGCGGTTACGCGCACCGGTTTTCTGGATGCAGGCCGAGAGGTAGTTCCGCACGGTGCCCTCGGAGAGGTACAGCCTGGCCGCTATTTCCGAGATCAGTGAGCCGTCGGCCGAGGCGGCGAGCACGTCACGCTCGCGTTGCGTCAGCGGGTTGACCCCTTCGGCCAGCGCGGCTGCGGCCAGGTCCGGGTCGATGACCCGGCCGCCCGCGAGCACCCGGCGCACGGTGGCGGCGAGCTTGTCCGCCGGCGAGTCCTTGACCAGGAACGCTGATACGCCGGACTCCATCGCGCGGCGCAGGAATCCGGGCCGCCCGAAGGTGGTCAGGATGACGATCTTCACGTCTGGCTTCGCGCGGCGAAGCTCGGCGGCTGCGCTCAGTCCGTCCATGCCCGGCATCTCGATGTCCAGCAGCGCCACATCGACATCGTGCTGTGCCGCCGCGGCCACGACCTCGTCACCCCGGCCTACCTGTGCGACCACCTCGATGTCGTCCTCGTAGGACAACAGGGCCGCGAGGGCCTGCCTGATCATGGCCTGGTCCTCGGCCAGCAGCACGCGGATGCGCTGTGCGCGCTCGCCGGGCGGGCTAAGATCACCGGGCTCCGTACCGCCGGTCAGTGTCATGCCGGCACCTGGACGCGAGATCGCCTCACTCCGGCTGCACCCCCACGCTCGCCGTCGGGGGCGGACCGCTGCCGTCAGGCACGCTGCCTGCCGGTACGCCGCCTGCCGGTACGCCGCCTGCCGCCCGGGGCAGCGCCGCGCCGCGCTGGCCGTCATCGCGGGCGGGCGGCGGCGCCAGCGGCACGGTCGCGACGAGCCGGAAGCCGCGGCCGCTCAGGCCGGCCTGCCCGAGGGACAGCCGCCCGCCGATCGCGGCCAGCCGCTCGGACATGCCCCGCAGCCCGCTGCCGCCCGCCGCCGCGCCCGCGGGCTCCGGCATGATCCGGCCGTCCTGGCCACGGTCATCTCGGGGCCGGACTGGCGGGCCTGCAGGCACCCGCTGGTCCCGGTCCCCGCCGCCCGAGGCCTGGGATGTCACGACCGGCCCATCCCGCGTGCCGAGCCCGCGCCCGTCGTCGGTCACCTCCAGCGAAATCTCGCTGGCCTGCTGCGCCAGCCGGACCCGGCAGTTCTTCGCGCCCGAATGGCGGATCACGTTGGTGACGGCCTCGCGCAGGCACCAGGCGAGCGCCGCCTCCGCGTCCGCGTCGAAGGTGCCGGAGCGCAGCGTCAGCGCCGGGTCATCGTCCAGCGCGATACCGGCCGACTCCAGCGCGTTCCGCGAGGTAATGATCTCGATGGCGAGGGTCGGGCGCCGGTACCCGCTCACGGCTTCCCTGATGTCACGCAGGGTCTGCCGGCTGACCTGGCCGATGTCGTCGACCTCGCTCAGCGCCGCGTCACGCTCCCGGCTCTGCGGCAGCCTGGACAGCATCTTCCGCGCCAGGTCGGACTTGAGCGTCACCAGGGAGAGCGACTGGCCGGTCAGGTCGTGCATGTCGCGGGCCAGCCGCAGCCGTTCCTCGTTCGCGGCCAGCTTCGCGACCGTCTCGCGCGCCTGGCTGAGTTCCCGGGTCAGCATGATCTGCATCCGGAAGCCGATCATGGCCAGGCCGATCAGCACGACCGGCAGCAGGGTGACGAGGAAGTCGCTCATCGTGGCATGGGTCACCCACGCCAGCACCGCGTAGCAGGCGCTGACGCACAGGACGGCCGGCATCGCCGGACGCCGCCCCGGGAAGGCGAAGCCCGTGGCCGCGCTCACGTAGATCCACAGTGCGAGCCAGTTCGAGCCGTACACCACGCAGGCCAGCACGGCCAGCGCGAAGATGATGCCGAGCCCGCAGAGCGCGGCCTTCGGGGACGCGCGGTCCCAGGTGCCCACCACAGCGACGTAGGTAACGCAGAACGCCGCCGTGATCGTGAGGCCGCCGGCGATCCAAGCCACCGAGTGGTGGTGACCGAACAGGGCGAGGACCGGCTGGATGAGGTAGACGAGCCAGATCGCGGAGAAGAACCACCGCATGGCGGTGCCCGAGCCTGGCCCCGGCACCAGCCGACCCCGTATCCCGCTGCTGGCCATGCTCAGCAGCCCGCCGCGGGCCATGCTTAGCCGCTGGGCGTCACTGCTGCCGGATGCCCGGTCGCCGCCGGGTGTGCTCGCGCCCGATGCGCAACGGCCAGAGCCCGCCATCACGTCCTCACCTCGCAGTCTTGCCTCGTTCCATGCTGCCACGGCGCCCGGCCGGAGCGTACCTGTGCGGCATGCCCCGGCCGGGCCCGTGGTGCCCCCGCCGGCTCAGCTGGTCTCGACCGTGCTGCGTATCTCGTCGCCGGTATTCACATCCGACCATCCATGGGGTGCGCGACGGCAGTGCGCTGGCTCCAGGAGGAGCCATGACATCTGTCATGCAATTCCAGGGAAAAAGTGGCCGCTGGCGATCCGGCCAGGAACAGTTCCGCAGGGCCTTGGCCTGCTCGGCGGCCGCGGCACGGCAGCGGCTGCTCAGGCTGGCAGACGACCGAGGGCAACCCCGAAGGGCACCTGCGGCGGACTACGTACCACCCTGACCGCCTGATGGCTGGCGGCGGCAGCGTGCCTGGCAGCGGCGGTTCACGCTGTGGCGGCCTGGCCCCGCACTGCTTCGGCTTCGAAGCAGGCGCCCAGCAGCAGCGATGGCACCACCGCTGTCGTTGGTCAACCGCGGCGATGGCGCCGCGCTGTTGCTGTAACCGCAGCAGAGCGCCATTGCATCTGTCACCGGCGGCACGGCTTCGCCCGGCCGGCCTCGCCCTCGTGCCGCCGGGCCCAAGGCCGGGTGATAGCGGTGTCGCCCGGCTGGCCGACGCTCAGCCCGTCCAGTCCAGGACCGGGGCGAGTGACCGGACAAACGATGACCGGGGCAAAGCGCGCAGGGCAGTGTTGCGCAAGCCTACGGCGACCGGGGACGCCCATTGGGCGGCCCTCCCGATCCGGTGTGAGCGCAGCGCGATCATCTGGGTGCGCGGCCGCCTGACGCGGTCATATGCGCCGAGCCCGGCGCGGATATCCGCTCCGGCGCGGCCGTCCATGACCTGGCCGAGAACCACGGCGTCCTCGAGTGCCTGGCAGGCGCCTTGGCCCAGATTGGGGGTCATCGCGTGCGCGGCGTCACCGATCAGGACGACGTGGCCGGCGGTATAGGTCCGCAGCGGTGGCAGTTCGTACAGGTCGTCATGGAGAACGGCACCAGGGCTCGCCGCCCGCAGCAAGGCCGGGATCGGGTCGTGCCAGCCGCCGAACCTTCGGCGCAGCCCGTCCAGTTCGCGGTCAGCTTCGCCGACGACGGCATCCCGCGCGGCGGCGCTGGCGGCGGTGGCGGTGGCTCTGGCGGTGCCGGTGCCGGTGGCGGTGGCTCTGGCGGTGCCGGTGGCGGCGGCGTTCGCGGTGGCGAAGCAGTAGATCCGCCCGTCGGGCAGCGGAGCGTAGCCGAACCGCTCCCCCGACCCCCACGACTCGCCGCTGTCGCCGACCGGAACCGGCGGGGTGATCATCCGCCAGGCGGTGTAGCCGGCGTACCGCGGCGCGGCGGCGCCGGGGAACAGCGATGTTCGCGTGACGCTGCGGATGCCGTCCGCGCCTACGATCAGGTCGGCGCTGGACTCGCCGCCTGAGTGCGTCACCATCCCGTCAGGCCGCACCGCCCGCACCGTGATCCCGCCGCGCAGCGCCTCGCCCGGCACCGCGGCGCGCAGCACGCCGAGCAGGTCAGCCCGGTGGATCATGGCCGTGGGGCCGTAACGGCGCTCCAATTCGGCGGCATCGGTCCGGGCCAGCCATCGCCCGGTGGAAGTCCTGATACCGGCCTGGCCTGCCAGCCCGGCGTGGCCGCGCACGGACCCGCCCACGCCGAGCAAATCCAGCGCCCGCAGCGCGTTAGGCCACAGCGACAGGCCGGCTCCCACCTCACCGAACTCAGCCGCCCGCTCCAGTACCTCGACCTGCCAGCCACGCTGGCCGAGCGCCAGCGCCGTGGCCAGCCCGCCGATGCCGCCGCCGACGATGATCGCCTTCATCGCTCCCAGCCTCCGTCTTTAGATCCGTCTCTACATCCGTACTGTCTAATCCGTGCTGGCTCTACACCTGTAGAGGTACTCTACACTAGTAGAGGAAACATGAGGAGGCTGATCTTTGTCACGCCGGACCGAACTGGCCGATGCCGCGATCACGACCCTGGCCAGGGACGGGATGCGCAATCTGACGCATCGCGCCGTCGACCGGACCGCGGGGCTGCCCGAGGGGTCGGCGTCCTACTACTTCCGAACGCGACAGGCCCTGCTGCAAGCCACCGTCGAGCGCCTGGCCGACCTGGACGCCGCCGAGATCCCGGCGCTGCCGTACCGCGACCTGGACGCCTTCGCCCGCGCAGCCGCCGAAGTCGTGCAGGGCTGGCTGACCGGCGGGCGCGAGCGCCAGCTGGCCAGGTTCGAGCTGGCCCTGGAGGCGACCCGCCGGCCGGAGCTGCGTGCGGCCCTGGTGAGTTCAGGTGCCCGGGTCCGGGCCATGGTCGCGGACCTGTTCGCCGCCGCAGGTGTCAGCGAGCCCGGCCGCCGGGCCAGCGACTTCGCCGCATTCGTCGACGGGCTGCTGTTCGACCAGATCGCCGGGGCCGGCGCCCGCCAGCTGACCGGTGCGGAGCTGAGCGTGCTGATCCGCGCGCTGCTCACCGCCGTGACGGCCAGCCACCCCTGACGGCCGCCGCGACCTGGGGCGGACTTCGTTGCGGACGCAGCGGGGTTATGCTCCAGCGATGGCTGAGGAAGTCGGACTCATCATCCAGGTGCCGCGTGACAGCGCGGTGGACCAGCAACTTCGCGAGGACCCGCCGCTAAGCGTTTCCAGCGGCCGGGCCGTGATTGAGCCGCTACCCGCGGACACCGAAGGCAGGCTCCTGCCGCCGCCTGCAGGTGAGGTGGTGCTGTCGGTCCTGTCGCCGGAGGCGTTGTCTCGCGAGGCCGAGGAGGCCAGCCGAGCGATCAAGGAGGCCGCCGACGATGGCGAACCGCTCGTCGTGCTGGTGACGGCCGCCGAGGAGCTACGCGAGGACGAGATCTCGGCGGTACTGGACGCGGCCGTCCATACGCGGCGAGTCGTGCTCCTGCGAGTGCTGGGCGGCGTCTGACCGGCCCCGCCCGGGCCGAAGCCGGTCATCTCGTCGACGGAAAGCACGACGCTGGTACCGGAAGCTCAATGAGCCACCGGCACCAGCGCGCTCAGTGCCGCCAGGATGCTGGCTGCTTACTTGCCGTCGGCCTCTTACTTGCCGTCGGCCTCGACGAGGCGCTCGACGAGCTCGTCAACGTTCCCCGACTTGGGCAGGTTCCGCTTGGCCAGCAGATCGCTCAGCTCGGCCTTGGTCAGCCCTTCGTAACGGGCTCGGGCCCTGGCGTGCTCCCGCCTGGCCTGCTCGCGCTCGACCTTGCGGGCCTCAGCGGCCAGCTCTTTCTCCGCCTGCTCGGCCTGGGCCGCCTGCTTGCCCGCGGTCCGGTCGAACGACTCGGCCCGGTCACGCACGACGTCGCCGGCCGACTCGGCCCGCTCACGCACGACCGCGCCCGCCGACTCCGCCTGCTGACGGGCCACGCCGGACAGCGCGCCCGCCGCCTGCACCCACCTGACGGTCAGGTTGCGGTTCATCTCCACGGCCCGCTGAACGAGATCGAAGTAGCGCTCGACCGCAGGGACCAGATCGACCTCCGGCAGCACCGGAACCCGGTCAGCGAGCTTCCGAACGCCCCCCGTCCAGCGGTCAGCGGCCTTCTCCACCACGTTGCTCGCATGGCTAGCCGCCGCGCTGTATTGCCTGGTCATACTCGACATGTCCTACCTCCGAGACGTCTGATTGATGCGCTTAGTATATCAAGCATGGGTGCGCAACATACCAAGCGCAGCGTGACCTGGGCCACTCTCCGGCCGGCCGCCGGGGAAGACCGCCGGCCGCCGGGGAAGTGCTCCGGCTCACCAGGGCGGCGCGCCGGCTGCCGGGATCAACGTCTTCCTGCCTGCCCAAATCACCACGGCCCAAGTCACCACGGCCAAGTCCCGTCCGGTGAGCGCGGTCCCGTCGTGAGCGCGGTGACCAGCCTGCCCGTGCCTGGCGCCGAGCAAGCCCTGGCGCACCGGAAAGGTGACCAGTGACTACTTCCACCCAGGATGCGGCTCAAACGTGGCCGGCCTGATGACCGGCGCCGGCCTGCGGTTCAGCTACGGCTGGAAGCCAGGTACCAGGCGCACGGGCGGTGCGCCGGGAGCAGCCCCGGCGCACCGCCCTCGGCGGCGGGCCTGGCGGCCCGGCCGGGCGCGGCGGAGCCGGGTCCGGCCGGACGGCTACCGGCCTCAGCGGACCAGCCAGCGGGCGCTGACGGCGAGGGCGGCCACGGCAACCACGCCGAAGATCATGACCCAGGCTCCGCCTGGCACCGCCGTCAGGCGGGCCAGCTGGTCGGCATCCGAGCGCCGGGTCCGGCCGCGCCGCCGCTCGCGGCGCAGCTCGATCACCGGCCGCACGCTGCCCAGCAGCAGGAACCAGGTCATCGCGTAGCCGAACCCGGCCTGCACCACGGCCGGAGCGAACAGGCAGACCGCGGCGATCGCGCCCGCGGTGACCAGCACGGCCAGCATGCCGTAGACGTTGCGGATCGCGACCGCCAGCGCGGCCAGCAGCACCAGGCTGAGCAGGAGCATTCCGGTGAGGTGCCCGACCGCCAGGAGCGCCGCCGCGCCCAGGCCCAGCAGCGACGGCGCCGGATAGCCGGCCGCGGTGGTAAGCGCGATGCCCGGACCGTCCGCCCGGCCCGCCGAGACAGTCTCGCCGGCGGTATCGCGGTACAGCCTGACCCCGGCCAGGCGGCGGCCGGTGGCCAGCGCCACCAGCGCATGACCGCCTTCGTGCACGATCGTCACCACGGTCCGCGCCCGCGGCCAGGCCCGGGAGGAGGCCACGACCGCCAGCGCGAGCACACCAGTGCCCAGCACCAGCCAGCGCGGCGGCAGCGGCTGGGTGGTGAACGCGTGGTGCCACAGGCCATCGGCGCGCTGCCCCAGGTCGCCCAGGACCGCGGACAGCCGGTGCGGCGAGCCGCCGATGTGGCGCGGCGCCTGGCCCAGCCGCGCCAGGTCCGTTCGTTGCCCTGACATCCGCCCTGCCCTGAGGTTCGCGGCGGCGCGGTGGTCCCGGCGCCCGTCGCCCAGGGTAGGCGAGTGCCGCCCCCGCCCGGACATTGTTCGGCGCCGGATCTCATCGGGGATCAGCGGCGGCCGGCCAGAAGCCAGCACGACAGGCACGCCGGAAGCCGGGGCGACGAATCCGCCCGCCCCGAAAGGCACCGCCGGGCCGGGGTGGTGAGCTATGGGCCGCTCGGCTGCCCGTCGGTGCTGTCAGCGATGCCCGGGGGGACGACCTTGCCCTGCTCGATTTCCTCGGACAGTTGCTCCTTCGCGATCAGCGCTCCCTCGTCGAGCACGCCGGAGCCGGCCGCCCGGGAGATGACGTCGCCGCCCCGGCCGCGCAGCACCATCGCGAAGCCCACGGCGATCAGCGCGCCCGCGATCGGCCCCACGACGTACACCCAGTAGCTCGTCCAGTCACCACTGACCAGGGCCGGGCCGAAGGAGCGGGCCGGGTTCATCGACACGCCGCTGACCGGCGCGGCCCACAGCCCGGCCAGGGCGATGTAGCCGCCGACGCCGAGCGCGGCGATCGCACCCACGTTCTGCGCCGCGGACGCGGTACCCAAGATCACGCTCACCAGCAGCGCGGTGAGCACGATCTCCATCAGCAGCGCCTGCCAGCTCTTATACCCGGCGCCCGGCAGCGTCGCCCCGAGATGCTCGATGTTCCCGAACACCAGCCGCAGAAACAGGCAGGCCAGCGCCGCGCCGACGAGCTGGATGACGATGTAGCCGGGAACGCGCGTCCACGGGAAGTCCCCGCGCAGCGCGAACGCCAGCGACACCGCCGGGTTCAGGTGCGCGCCGGACACCGCGCCCATGAACAAGATGATCCCCATCACGGTCAGGCCCGGGGCGACGACCGCCGCCGACAGGCTGATCTGCCCCTTCGCGTGCAGGAGCCCGCCCCCGGCGGCGGCCAGCACCAACGCGAAGGTACCCAGCAACTCCGAGAACAGCCGGCGCCATTCCCGGCGCGGGTTATCGAAATCCTTCCGGTTACCGAACTCGAGTATGAGCATGTGGCGCGTGCGCGGGAAGGCTGTCTCCAGCACCGCCGGGTCGACCTTCGGGACCGTTGTGCCGCTCACCGCCCGCGCCCCCGTGCGGTCCCGTGCTCCGCGGGACCGGCTGTCCAGCTCACCGGCACGTTGCCTGTCATGCGTCGGTCCTTTCGCCAAGCGCACCCAGGGTGCTTCACACGTTACTGGAATCTACTGCTCGCCCTGCGGCAACTCGGGCCGGTAATAGGACGGCCGGGCCGAGGCAGCCGGCGGGCTGTCGCGGCTTCCAGCGCCGGCGGCCCCGGCGGTGTGACGCACCGCTGCCTGCTGCGGGTTCCCGGGCCGAAGGTCCCTGCGGGCGGGACGATTGACCGGTTCGAGCCGGAACTCGCACGGCTTACGCTCCGAATAGAAGAGTGCGCATTGACCGTTTGCCCCCGCGGCATTCGGCGGCGGCCCGATACAACCTTGGAAAGGGGCCGTCATGGACCGGCTGAACTCACTGGACGCCGTATTCCTCGACGCCGAGGACGAGGACCGGCACACATCGATGGCGATCGCGTCGATCGCGGTATTCGAGGGTCCGTCTCCGTCCTACGAGGAGGTTCTCGCCTTCCTCGCCGGCCGGTTGCCGCTCGTGCCCCGCTACCGGCAGAAGCTCCGCATGGTGCCGTTCCGCCTGGGGCGGCCGGTCTGGGTTGAGGACCCGGCCTTTGACCTTCGTTACCACGTCCGCCGGACCGCGCTGGTGGCGCCGGGCGGGGACGAGCAACTCGCCCGGCTGATGGAGCGGGTGATGTCCCAGCGGCTCGACCGCGATCATCCGCTATGGGAGTACTGGATGGTCGAGGGGCTAGCCCAGGGCCAGTGGGCGCTGATCTCAAAGTTCCACCACTGCATGGTCGACGGGGTCTCGGCCACCGACCTGTACCGGGTCATCCTCGACTTCACGCCCGAACCTTCAGCGCCCGCCGCCGACAACCGGGTCGCGGGCGCCGAGCCGTCGCCGCTCCTGCTGGCCGCTCAGGCCGCGCTGGACATCGCCCTGATCCCGCTGCGCGGAGCCGCCGCGCTGAGCAGCGTTGCGGCCGATCCAGGCCGCGCCGTCCGGCAAGCGACCGACACGGCCCGGGCCGCCGCCAAGCTGGCCCCGTCTTTGTGGCCAGCCACGGGGTCGTCCTTGAGCGGGCCCATTGGCCAGCAACGGCGCTACCTCTGGGCCCGGGCGTCGCTGGACGATGTCAAGACGATCAAGCGCGAGCTGGGCGGCACCGTGAACGACGTCGTCCTGGCCGCGATCAGTGGCGGTTTCCGGGCGCTGCTGCTCGCGCGCGGCGAGGAACCTGAAGCTCATAAGGTCCCGTCACTGGTTCCGGTTTCCGTCCGGGCCCCGGGTGAGGAGAGCATCTACGAGAACCGGGTGTCAGCGGTCGTCGCCAATCTCCCGGTTCATGTAGCCGATCCGGTGGAACGGCTCGCGGCAGTCCAGGCCGAGCTGACGGCCCTGAAGGCGAGCAACGAGGCGATCCTCGGCGAGGAGCTGGTCACCCTGGGCGGCTACACGCTGTTCCCGCTGATGTCGCAGGGCATCCGGCTCGCGTTCGCGCTGCCGCAGCGGGAGATCGTCACGGTCACCACCAACGTGCCAGGCCCCCGCCAGCCGCTCTACGGGATGGGCCGCCCGGCTCGTGGAGATCATCCCCTACGTGCCGATCGCGACGACGGTCCGCACCGCCGTAGCGATCTTCACCTACTGCGACAACGTCACCTTCGGGGTCACCGGCGACCTTGCGGCGAATCCAGACCTCGAGGTGCTGGCCCGCGGCATCGAGGACGGCCTCGCCGAGCTCCTGGAAGCCGCCAGGCACCACCACCGGCCCGAGCAGGGCGGGTAATGGGCCTGGCCCGGTCGCTGCAGCCGCTGGCATACGTGCTGGCGCCGGTGCTGATCTACCAGGGCCACCGATTGCGGCGCCGGATTCCGAGGCTGCCGGAGGCGGCCGATCCGGCCGGGACGGCGGTCGGCGCTACCCCTGCAGTGCGGCTGGCCGTATTCGGTGATTCCACCGCGGCTGGCGTAGGCGCCGCCTGCCACCAGGAGGCGCTGGCGGGCATGCTCGGCGCGGCCATCGCCCGGCGAACCGGCCGCGCGGTGTCCTGGCGGGCAGTGGCCCGCGGCGGCGTCACCTCACGGACGGCGCGCGACCTGGTGCCGGACCTGGTCGAGGGCAGCTGGCGGCCGGACATTGTCGTGGTCCTGATCGGAGTCAATGACCTGAAGAACATGCGTCGGCTCCGCGACTGGGATCACGACATCCCGGCCCTGCTGGCCGCGATCGGCGACAGAGGCGACGGCGTTCCGGTCATCGTCTGCGGGATGGCGCCGGTGAGCCGGTTCCCCGCGCTGCCGCAGCCGATGCGGGCCGTGATGGCCGTGCGGGCCCGGGCGATGGACCACACGCTGCGCCGGGCAGCCGCAGGCCGGCACGTGCCAGTGGACCCTCAGATGATCGGCAGCGGCTTCTTCGCTGCGGATGGCTTCCATCCGTCCAGCCGGGGCTACCGCGCCTGGGCTGACGCGCTCGCCGGCCCGGTCGCCCTGGCCGTCGCGGTCGCCTGACCACGAGAGCCCGTCCGGACGGCCGCCAGGCGGATCCCAGGATGGAGCGTATGGTCGCATCCATGGCACTCACCGGACGGAAGGCGCTCCTCCTCGCGGCTGACGACTTCGAGGACTCCGAACTGCTCTACCCGCTCTACCGCCTGCGCGAGGCGGAGGTGACGGTGACCGTCGCGGGCCTCGATGGCCAGCCGGTCACCGGCAAAAAGGGACACGGGCCAGTCGCTGTCGACACCACCGTCGACCGGGTCGCCGCCGCCGATTTCGACGCCCTGGTCATCCCAGGCGGGTACGCGCCGGACAAGCTGCGGCGCTCGGAGGCCGTGCTAGCCCTGGTCCGGGCGTTCGATGAGGAAGGCAAGCCGGTCGCCTTCATCTGCCATGCGGGCTGGGTGCCGATCTCAGCGAAGATCCTCAACGGCCGGCGCGCGACCAGCGTGGCAGCGATCCGCGACGACATGGTCAACGCCGGCGTCGACTGGGTAGACGAAGCCACCGTGGTTGATGGCAACCTCATCTCGGCCCGGACCCCGGCCGACCTCGGGCCCTGGATGAAGGCACTGCTGGCGGCGCTGGAGAAGACCGGAAATTAGTTCCCCATCTGGCAGCAGCCAGGCCGCGCAGTTCAGGGGAAGTGCGGCTAACGGGCCCGCCGTTCGATGGTGGGCAAGCTCGCGGCGGTGTGCGCCGGGCGGCGGCGAGCGCGGATAACTGGCAGTGCACTTCACATAGTCAGTTGATGCTGAGCAGTATCCGGTTGATCAGTTCTTCGAGCAGCGCAGTCTCGAAGGCGTCGCTGCCCCGGCGATAGATGTCGCGATCACCTTCCACCAGTGCTGAACTGATCCGCCAGCCGCCCGCCACCGGGCTGAACTCGGCTGCGTAGATGCCGTGACCTGTCCAGCTCCGGTACAGGGACAACCGCTGTCCCTCGACGACGGCGTGCCATCTGTCATCCATGTCGGCCGACTTATGGCCGCGCCGGATAAGGACCCAGTCCTCGTCGGACCACAGGCGATCCGGCGGCGGAAAGCTCTGGGCAGCGGTCAGCGGCACCAAGCCGCGCACACCGGCTTGGGATACCGGCAGTTCTTCTGGCACGACATCAGCATGCACGACAAAGTGGCCCCGCCGAACGCCCAGTTGCGTGGCCGCCCGTTCCGACCTCCGGTCACGCCGGTTTGGGAAGTGCCGCGGCGGCGGTGGCTCCGGTACGTGCCCACGGTGCTGGTAGCAGTCCGGCCGCCGGCGTGCGGGCAGCGAGCCGGCCAGGGACGGCGGCAGCGATGTTGGCGAGCACCAGCGCGGCGAGCGCAACGAGGATCGGCGGCAGGACCGGAACCGTGGGCTCAGGAACGGCGTATATCGCCTGGGCGAACAGGACCCACAGCCGGCGCCCGAGGGCGACTCCTGCCGGGACGCCAACATGGCGGCCTGGGCCGCGCCAGCGCCTGCCGGGAACAAGCGCAGCAACTCGCGGGCACTTTCGTGCTAACCGGATCGGCCGGCGCAGTACAACGGCCCTATCATGGTTGCCGTCCAACCACGAGCCTCTGCCGACCGGACCCCGATTGGAATCGCGTGGCCAGAACCGGCCAGCCTCCGGATGGCTACGAACCGGGGAATTCGCGCGCCAGGAGCCGGCGCGTCGATGACCTTGACCGCCGGATCATCAAGATCCTTCAGGCTGACGGCCGGCTCAGCAATACCGAGATCGCCCGGGCCCTGGAGATCACCGAGACGACGGTGCGCAAGCGGATCGCCCGCCTCCTTGACGAGCGCTTGATCAGCATCGTGGCTGTGCCGACCCCCGAGGCGTCGGGGATGAACTTGTCGGCCATCATCGGAGTCTCTGTCGAACTGACTGCGATCCACCAGGTGGCCGACGCCATCCGGAGCTATCCGGAGGTCCGTTACGTCGGGATGTCGGCAGGCAGGTACGACCTCATGGTCGAGGCGTTCTTCACCGACCAGGAGCACCTGCTGGATTTCGTCACCGACAAGCTCGGCGGCCTGCCGGGGATCACCAACCTGGAAACGTCGATCATCCTCAAGGTGGTCAAGTTCTCCTACGAGTGGGAGATCTCCTAGCTCAGCCGACGGCGGCAGCTCGGGCCGAAAGCGGCGGGCCCGGCCAGCCGCTGCCGCGCAGTCCGCTATCGGCCCTGAATCGAGATTCGGCTCCATCTAGTCGGCCAGTGCGCCAAACCAACAGTTTGGATGCAAAGTCATTGTCTATTTCGAACTGAACCCGTACCATCCGATCAAGCCGGAGATCGCTCTCTACCGCCGGAGGCCCTCGTGAGCGACAGCCAATCCGTCCGCGTCCCCGTCACCACCACCCAAGTCAGCGACAGCGACTACCTACGGCAACTCGGCGTGGAGCCGAGGTTCAAGCGGGCGCTCGGCTTCTTCACCGGCTCGCTGTTCGCGGTCGCGTTCCAGGGCCCGACCACCGGAGCACTGCTGATCACCGGCGCCACTCTGGCGATCGGCGGGCCCGCGTTCATCTGGGCCATTCCGCTGGTCTTCGCCTTCCAGCTGCTGCTCGCGCTCACCTGGGCCGAGCTGAGCTCGCACTACCCGCTGACCGGCGGTATCTACCAGTGGGCGCGGCAGCTCGGCGGCGACTTGCTCGGCTGGATGACCGGGCTGTTTTACGTCGTCGCGATCATCCTGGTGATGCCTGCCGTCGGCACCGTCATGAACGTGGTGCTGTCCGGGCTGTTCACCCACCTGACCGTCACCCTCAGCCATGAGGTGATCATCTCGATCATCACCACGCTGGTGGCGGCGGTGCTGATCGCGACCAGCGTCCGGGTGGTGGCCATCCTGAACAGCATCGGGGTCGTCCTGGAGCTGCTGGTCCTGCTCGGCGCCTCCGTGGCGCTGCTGTTCCATCAGCACCAATCGGTGACGATCCTGGGCAGCACCGGCGGGGTGCAGGGCCACGGCAGCTACCTGTGGCCGTTCCTGGTCGTGATCGCGCTGGTGGTGACGCAGCTAGTCGGCTTCGAGACCGCCGGGGCGTTCGCCGAGGAGACCACCAAGGCACGGATCAAGCCGAGCCAGGCCATCATCGCCGGGCTGGCCGGGACCGCACTCGTCCTGTTCATCTTCGACTTCGCCCTGCTGCTGGCCATCCCGGACATGGGCAAGGCCATGACCGACCCCAACATGATCCCGGACGTGCTCTCATCCGTTCTCGGATCGGGCTTCGCCAAGGTGTTCTTCGCGGGTGCGATCGTCTCGGTCTTCAGCACTGCGATCGCCACCCTGGCGACGATCGTGCGGATGATCTACGGCATGGCCCGCAACGGCCAACTGCCCGGGTCCCGGTTCCTGACCAGGCTGTCACCGCGCACCGACGAGCCGCTCGGCACGATCGTCATCGCGGCGGCGCTGTCGATTCTCCCGCTGATCTTCATCAAGCGGATCCCGGTGATCGTCGCGGCGATCACCGCGCTGATCATCATCCCGTACATCATGGTGCTGGCCGCGCTGCTGGTCCGGCGCCTGCAAGGCTGGCCCCGGACGGTATCGCAGTTCCGGCTGGGCCGATGGGGGCTGCCCGTCACCGTGGTCGCGCTGATCTGGACCGTCTTCATCCTGTGGGACGCGGCGTGGCCGCGTACCGTGACCAACCCCGACCTCGGGCCGCTGCCGGTCATCGAGGACCTGGCCATCGGCACCCTGGTCGTCGGCCTGATCTGGTGGTTCGTCAGCCTGCGGAACAAACCCGACCCGCAGGGTGCCGCGGCCCTGGTCGATCTATCGTCGCAGCCGTGACGCCGGGCCTGGCCGTCCTGGTCACCCGGGCCGAGGTAACCAGGAGAACGGTGCGATGAACTTCGATGCCGCGCTGGCCAGCATCGCCAGCATCGACGGGTCGGGAACCGACCTGGGCCAGCGGCCGCCGGTCTGGCCGGACTTTCCCATCGAGGAATACCGGCTCAGGTACGCCAGGCTCGCGGCACTGATGGGCCAGCAGGACTTCGACGCGCTGGTGCTCACCCAGGAGGAGGCGATCCGGTACCTGACCGGCTACAACTCGGTGATCTGGGCGGTCGGCCGGTGGCTGCCAACGATCTTGGTGGCGGCCCGCGACCCGCGCCAGGCGGTGCTGATCAGCTCGTCCTTCGACGCCGGCTGCGCGGCCGGCACCTCGTGGGTGGCGACGGTCGATTCCTACCGCCAGCCTGGGGAACTGCCGGCCAAGGTCGGGCGGCACCTGGCCGCGATCGGCGCCGCACCGGACCGGACCGGGTTCGAGCTGAGCCCCGGCAGCATCATGGCACTGCCGCAGCAGCTGATCACCGCGATCACCGGCGCGCTCGGCACGGCGCCGCGGGACGCCAGCCGGCTGATCTCCGCGCTGCGGATGGTGAAAAGCCCGGTGGAGATCGAGCGGATCCGCCGGTCGGTCAGCGCCGCGGTCGCCGGGTACCGGGCCGGCCTGGAGGCCGCCGCCGCCGGGATGACCGAGAAGGAACTGGTCGCCATCATCAGTGCGACCATGTACGCCTGCGGGACCACGGCGGGGACCAAGCCGCTGTTCGTCAACTGCGTGTCGGGGCGGACGCGTTACCCGCTGGTCGACTCGCCGGCCTCGGACAACGTCATCCGGGACGGCGACGTCGTGTTCGTGGACGGCGGCGGCGCCTGCGATGGCTACGTGTCCGACATCCTGCGCCTGATCGGCGTGGGTGACCTGCGCGCCGAGGACCGCCGTTACGCCGAGGTCGCCGCCGACGCCACCCAGGCGATGATCGAGGCGGTCCGGCCCGGCGTGCGGGTGTCCCAGCTGATGACCGCCGCGGCCGCGCACGTGGCCGCGGCCGGGCTGACCGAGCAGATCGGCGAGGTCGCCGGGCACGGCATCGGCCTGGAGCTGTGGGAGCGCCCGCTGATCACGATGCCGGACGACCCGGACGACGACGTCGCCGTCCAGCCCGGCATGGTCCTGTGCCTGGAACCGATCCTGGCCCCGGCCCACCCGGACGGCGGCCTGGCCGGCATCTTCGTCATCGAGCAGCAGGTCCTGGTGACGCCGGACGGCTGCGAGGTCCTGTCCGGCGGCCTGCCTGGCCGGCTGTGGCAGGCGGGCGGCTAGCCGTGCGCGCGCTGTACGTGAGCCCGATGCCGTACGGGGCCAACGCGGCGGTCGACGCGATCAGCCACGGCCTGGACAGCCGGCTGGCCGAGCGCGGGATCGAGCTGCGGGTGCGCTACGCCGACTTCGCCGACCCGGACTGGCGGGAGCGGGCCGACCTGGCGGTCCGGGCCGGGGCCGACGCGGGCTTCGACGTGATCGTGATCTGGGTCGTCGATCCGGTCGTTCCCGCCGGGGCGGTCGGCCACGCCCGGGCCCGGGGCGTCCCGGTGGTCAGCCTGGAACGGCCGCGGTTCGGCGTGGCTGCCTCAGTCGTGTACCCGAACTTCAACCACGGCGTGTACATGGCCGAGCATCTCGCCACGCTGCTGCCGCCCGGCGGGCGGGTGGCGGTGGTCGGCGGCCCGGACGTCGTCGACGACATCGAACTGCTGCTTGGCATCGGGCACGGGCTGGTGGCAGCCGGGCTCACCCGGGTGAACGACCCGGAGGATCCCCGGTACAAGAACACCACCGACGTCGCGGCGGGCGGCCGGGAGAAGACCGCCAACTTGCTGGCCGACTTCGATCGGCTGGACGGGCTGGTCCCGTTCAACGACGAGACGATGCTCGGCGCGGTCGACGCGCTGCGTGCGGTAGGCCGCCTCGGCGAGGTGAAGATGGTGTCAAGAAACGGCACCCCAGCCGCCGTCGAGTTGGTCCGGTCCGGCATCCATCACGGCACCTGGGACATCGACCCGCCCGGCATCGGGCAGGCGGTGGCCGACCTGGCGGCCCGCGCGGCGGGGGGCGAGGACCTGGACGGGCTGTGCGTGTCGAGCCCGGTCGGCCGGATGATCACGTCCGAGCGCGCGGCGGCGTGGGTCCCCTGGCAGCAGCGGATCGTCTACCGCCCGTTGCGGGCCGCGGACTGAGCCGTCGCCGCAGGTCAGTCAAGAAAGCAGCGATCAACAGTGGCCAGAACGGAATAGTACGGGTCGATCATGTTGCCCACCCGGAGCCGTCCGGCCTGACCGAGCAACATGTACGCACCCTGCTCGCTGAGACCGTGGAATCTCGACAGCCGGATAACCAGGTCCCGGTATGCCGCCCGGGCGCAGTCGGTCAGGCTATTGCCCTGCATGGCGGCGATCGAGCCGATCGCGGTAGCCGTGTTCAGCTGGGGCAGCCCGGCGAACCCGGCGTCCGCCGCGTCGACCGGCGTGCAGCGCAATTCCGCTTCGGCCTCGATCTCGATGGCCGCGCCGGTGATCTCCCCGTCGCCCTGGGCCGCGTGCGCGTCGCCCACCGCGAGCAGCGCGCCGGGAACGTGCACCGGCAGTACCAGCGTGGCGCCCGACGTGACGCCGGGCAGGTCGACATCGCCCAGGTACTCCGGTGACTGGGAGAACGACATCCGCCGCTCGGCAGGCGGCGCCACCCCGACGGTGCCCAGGAACGGCTGCATCGGAATCCGGGCCGTCCGGTGGCCCAGATCCAGCCTGGCCGCCTCGCGGTCGTATTCGACCAGCGTGGTGACCGGCTGCATCGGCGCCTGCAGGGAGTACTGGTCGTGCGTCAGCGCGCCGAAGCCCTGGAAGATCCCGGTCCACCCCTGGCCGGCCGCCGGGACGGCACTGACCCGCTCGATCCGGACTTCGAGCACCTGGCCGGGCCGGGCGCCGGTGACGTACACCGGGCCGGTGACCGGGTTGGCCCCGCCGAGCCGCCGCAGCACCTCGTCGATGGCGAACCCGCGCGGCGCCGCCTGCTTCACCAGGCCGCACAGCGAGTCCGCGGTCTCCACCACGATCGGCTCGCCGGGGGCCACCTCGATGACCGGCTCAGCCTGCCGGTCGAAGAACATCGTGGTGTGCTCCCGGCGCACCCGCCGGATCACCGCGATGGCCTGCCCGGCCCGGCCCGCCCGGCCCGTCTGGCGGTTCAGTCCGGGTACCGCTGGCGGTAGGCCGCCTCGGCGGCGGCGAAGCACTCCAGCGGGGCGCGCAGGATCCCGGCGCCGATCTGGCCGCCGTCCTTGCCCGCCAGGCCGCCGTCGATGACCGGCTGGGTTCCGGTGGCCGTCACCCTGAAGACGTCGATCCCGACCGGGGAGCCGCGGAACCCGAAGTACGGGATCTTGAAGTCCGGGTGCTCGGCCACCGTGATCTCGTACATCAGCGCGTTCAGCCGGGCCATCTCCTGCGCCGAGCCGCCCTGGTAGGCCTGCAGGCCGAACGCGGCCGCCTGCGCGAACCCGCCGAGGCCGACCGTCTCGGTGATGTGGCTCTCGCCGCCAATCCACTGCACGTCGTCGTCGGTGAACCCGTCGAACAGCTTGCAGGAGACTTCGGGCAGCGGGCCGGTGAACCACTCGTCGCCCAGGCCGCTGACCCGGATGGCGAAGTTCCGGCAGCTGATGGTCATCGCGGTCACCACGCTCGACGCCTCGACGTCCCGGGCGGCGTCGGCCATCGACTTGGCCGCGGCCATCGACAGCCGCAGGAACGAGTAGTCGCTGTCGACCAGGAACCGCAGCGCGGTCAGCGCCCGGTCCTTCGACTGCCGCACCGCGTACTCGATGAACTGGGGGGTGAGTTCCCTGGTCAGCAGGGTGGTCGCGGCGGTGTTGCGGCTGTGCAGCTCATCGCCCATCCGCAGGGCCCGGCCGATCAGCGGCTTGAGCGGGACTCCCCCGGTGGCCGCGATCACCTCCTGCAGGACCGGGGCGAGGTCGTCACGCAGGAAGTCCAGGCCGCGCCTGACGTCGTCGTTATAGGAACCGTAATTGAGGCGGTGCCTGGACTCGCCTTCGTAGAAATTGCAGTAAGCCCGGTTTCCTCCGTTAGCGTTCGCTATGACGAAGACCGGCATGGAGGCTGAGTAGATTCCGGCGACCGAGCCGACGCAGTTGTGGTCATGCGTCGCCGCGAGCACGATCCGGCCATCGGCCAGCTTCGCGTCGGCGTCCTCCTCGTCGCTGGCCAGCCCCTCGTAGATCGCGCCGTAGATGACGGCCCGGCGCTGCCCGCCGTAGTACTCCGGCCACGGCAGCGGCGGCCCGGAGGTGAGGATCATGTTCGGCGTCATGCCCGGGATGACCTGGCTGGCCGGCCGGACGTCGATGAGTACCGGCTCGGCGCCGGTCATCCGCCGGACCGCCTCGGCGTTGGCCTGCTCGCGGCGCGCCGCCCCGGCGCCGGCCTGGTCATCGCGTACGGCCGTGCCGCCGGCCGTGTCCCGCAGATCGGTCACTGTCTCGCCTTCCTGTGCGTCGCGCTCACCACAGCCGCAGGTACCTGGCCTGCTCCCAGTCACTGACGACGGTGTTGTACTCCTCCCACTCCGCCCGCCTGAGCTGCGCATATGTGGCGTGCAGCTCGGGGCCGAGGACCTTGGCCACGAATTCGCTGTCCTCGAACGCGGCGATCGCCTCACCCAGGGTCCAGGGCAGCCGCCTGACCCCCATCGCCGCCAGTTCCTTCTCGCTGATCTTGTAGGTGTCGATGTTCACCGGGTCGCCGGGATCCAGCTCGCGCCGGATCCCGTCCAGGCCGGCGGCCAGCACCAGCGCGGTCCCGAGGTAGAAATTGACCGCGCTGTCGGCGGTGCGGACCTCGAGGCAGCGCCGGTTCATCGGCAGCCGGCACATCAGCGTCCGGTTGTTGTACCCCCAGGCCTGGAACACCGGGGCCCACGAGATCTCCTGCATGAGACCGCGGGGCATCAGCCGCTTGTAGGAGTTCACGGTGGGCGACAGCACCGCCATCAGCGCGGCGCCGTGGGCCAGCACGCCCGCGGTGAACTGGTAGCCGACCGGCCCGTAGGCCTTTTCGTGCGGCACATCGCCGAGCTCACCGCCCGCGCCGCCGTCGAAGGCGTTCCGGCCGGTTTCGGTGTCGGCGAGGCTGACGTTGAGGTGGGCGCCGGAGCCGAACGAGGTCTGGAATGGCTTGGGCATGAACGAGGCGAAGCAACCGAGGGTACGCGCGACGTGCTTCGCCATCAGCCGGAAGATCAGCATCCGGTCGGCCATCGTTAGCGCGTCGGTGTAACCGAAGTCGAATTCGTACTGGCCGTCGCCGCCTTCATGGTCGAAGGAGTACACGTCCCAGCCGAGTTCGTTCATGTACTCCACCATCGGCTCGAGGAACCCGTCGGCCAGGATCGTGGTCTCCAGGTCGTAGCCGCGGGTCGGGGCGTTGTACAGGTCCTCGGCCAGCCACGGCTGCACTCCGTCGGGCGTGTCGCGCAGCACGTAGACCTCGGGCTCGACGCCCATGTTCATCCGGTAGCCGAGCGAGGCGGCGTCTTCGATCTGGTTCTGCAGGATGCGGCGGAAGTCGTGCGAGTACGGCTCACCGTGGTAATAGAGGTTGGCCGGGGCGACCGCGTAGCGCCGGTCCCAGGGCAGCACGGTCAGCGCCGGCCAGTCCGGGATACCTGAGCACTCGTCCTCATTGGGACCCAGGTCGCCCATCCCGTCCAGCGCGCCCACGGTGTAGAGCTCGGATCCGGCCGCCGCGTCGGCCAGGTGCCCGACCGGCACGCACTTGGACTTCGGGACGCCGTGCACGTCGGTGTACGCGCCGAACACGTACTTGACGCCCTGGGCTTGGAGTTCCTGCTGGAGCCGGGCTAGATCTGTCACGGCTTATCCCCTTCACTCATCCGGTCCCCATCGCTCATCCGGTCTCCATCGCTTATCCGGTCACTGCCTGGTAGCGCAGCAGCTTGCCGTCGCCGATCGTGAGCAGCACGCCGCGCAGCAGGCCCTCGCCGTATTCCGAGCCCACGTTGATGGCCGTGGTCCGGCCGATCTTGACCGAGCCGCCGGACTCGTGGATGTGCCCGTGCAGGCCCAGCAGCGGCTGCACTTCCTCGATCGCCTCACGGACCGCTACCGACCCGACCGGGGCGGTCATCTGGGCTCCGGCAGAGGTCTTGACCTTGAGGTCCTGGCCCAGCAGCGGGGCGGTGTCCAGGCGCGAGTTGAACGGCGGGACGTGGATGTTGAAGATCGCCCGCTCCGGTTTCGCGAGCTTGTCGGTCATCTGCTTCAGATGCGCCCGGATCTCGTCCTCGGTGTATTCGCGATGGGTGTCCCACGGCGTGACATTCGTGTATCCGGTGCTGAGCATCTCCATACCGGGAGCCAGCTCGATGATCTCACCTTCAACGAAGATCACCCGGCCGTCGCCGTGGGTCAGCAGCACCTCGTCGACTTCACGGGGGTCGTCGTTGCCCGGGGCGTTGTAGATGACGACCGGGCTGTCGGCCAGCTTGGTCTTCGCGTACTCGATCCAGTGCTGCACGGTCCGGCGCATGACCCGGCCGAAGAGTTCCTCGACCGCGTCGGGATGCCCGGCGTAGTGCTGGTACTCGTCGGGATCCATCCGTTCGGTGTACAGGCCGCTGTTGGCGGCGCGCTGCTCGAAATCGTCGATAGTGGTGTCGTCGATCTTCTCGTCCTGGCCGTGGAACTGCGCGACGTATCTGCCGCGGCCCGCGGCCACGATCGGGACGACGATCTTCGCGCTGATGTCCCCGCCGAGCAGCAGGGTGTCCGCGCCGTAGAATTTGGCCGCGGCCACGAACTTCTTGAAGCACACCTGCGAGCCGTGCAGGTCGGAGGCGAAGAAAATGGTCCGCTCGCCCTGGCTGCGGGGAATCGGGGGTTTCCTGCGCAGCAGGCCCATCAGTAGGTCGCCTCCTTGTCATCGACGTCCTGCCACCACTGCTTGCGCTCGCCGACCCGGTCCCGCATCCGCCAGCCGAGCGTCTTGGGCTCGGCGTCGATGGCCGCCAGCAGCTGTCCAGCCCGGTCCCTGATCCGCTGGCTGGCCTGCGGGCCGAGACCGGCGACGGCCGGGCCGTCCGCGCTGTCGCGCACCTGCCGCAGGTTGGCTGTGGCGGTGTGGTGAAAGCCCCAGTCCCTGGCGAACAGCCGGGCGATGTGCCCCGCGTCGATCGCCTCGGCGCCCGAGCCGAGCTCGTGGGTGGCCAGCAGTACGCTCGTGTCGATCACGTCCGTCGTGGTCATCTGGATGATCTGGACCTTCTGCAGCAGGAGTTCCTCCAGCGCGATGGTGACCGGATGCCGGTCCAGCCGGTCGCGGACCTCGATGGTGTGACAGAACTCGAGCCGCTCGACGAAGACGTCGATGTCCGTGCCGTGTTCCGCGTGGGTGAAGCTGTAACGGGTTCCCTCCATGGCGATGAGCAGGTCCCGGTCGATCACGTAGCCGCGGGCCTCGAGCAGTCGGCGCATGCCCTTGCGGTGCCGCTGCGGGACGACGAAATCGATGTCCTTGGCCGGCCTGCCCACCTTGTCCATCGCCGGGCCCGGCTCCGGGCAGTGCAGCCGGATCCCGGCCGACCCGACCACCCGGAGCGTGACCCCGGCCTGCTGCGCTTCCGCGACGATCGAGACAGCCTCAGATTGCAGGGCCGCCCAGGCCCCCGGCGCCGTCCCTGGCGCCGCCCCGGGTGGCTCAGGACCGGGCATCGCGGCGCGATCTGCCGGTGCTGGTTCTGCCGGTGCTGGTCATTCGATCGGAATCTGCTGGAAGGCCAGGCTGATGTCGATGCCCTGCCGTTTGCGATACGCCTTCGCACCGAAATACCAAGCGGTACCGACCACGATCGCGCCCAGCGTGATCCATGCCTCGACCGGCATCTTGGATGGCTTGATCAGCGGGCCGGCCGCGTTCGGGTCTCGCCAGAGCAGCCAGAACGCCAGCGCGAAGAAGACCGTGGAGACGGCGCCCGCCACCGGCATGATCGGGATCCCGGCGATCTTGAAGTTACGGGCGGGCGAGGAGGCGTAGAAGGATTTGCGCAGCGCCGGGAACAGCACCGCCGACACCATCACGGTGCCCCAGACCACCAGGAGGACCTCGATGAAGGTCAGGAAGGACACTGCCTTGAAAGCGATCAGCCACATGAAGACCACCGCGCCCGCGGTCGAGATACCGATCGCGACGACCGGGGTGTTGACCGTCTCACTCACGAAGCCGAGCTTGTCCGGCGCCACCCGGTCAAAGGACCAGGCGATCATGCTCCGGGTGGTGTACGCCAGCTCGGCCGGGATCCAGAACCAGATCCAGGCCGCGAAGGTGGCCAGGATTACCCCGGAGAGCAGAACGTTGTTCCCCAGAATCCCGGCCAGCACGGCGAACCACGGAGCCGTCGAGGTGGTCGCGCCGGTCACTCCGGTCAGCGAGTTGTAGGCGATCGCGCCCTGGAAGGTGTAGCCGAAGTCCTTGTTGGCCAGCAGCGCGAACATGGCGATCACCAGGCCGGTCGCGACGACCGCGCCGATCATGCCCAGCAGCTGCGAGCGCCGTACCTTCTTGATCTCGCCACCGATGCCGACCGACTGGACCGCACCGAGCAGCGGCAGCAACGGCCAGACCAGGAACTTCGCACTCTCGCTGAAGCTGGTCGGGGCCGGCGCGTAGCCGTGCTTCACGGCCGCCGCGATTACCTGGTTGTAGCGCAGGCCGGTCAGACCGGTCAGGTTGGACGTAAAGGTGGCCCGGCTGCCGAACAGCATGACCACCGCGATCACGGCCAGGCCGGCCACCGCGACGACGAACAGCACCCGCTGGACCGTGAAGTACTTGCGGGTGCCCGAGACCAGCAGGGCTCCGGCCACCACGATGATAAGCGTGCCGATCCAGAACACCCCGGCAGGCCTGGCTACCGAGGCGCCCCAGCTGGTCAGGGTCGCGTTCTTGGCTACGGTCCCGACGGCACCGAAGAACGAGGACAGGCCGACCTGCACGATCAGGCCGGCGGCCAGCGCCGCGTAATACAGCAGGATGATCGTCTCGATCAGCGACATGACGAAGGCCACGCCCGGGTTGATCGTCCGGGACAGGAACACGTAGACGCCGCCCGAGCGCGGGAAGACCACCGACCAGCAGTAGAAAGCGGCAGCTACGAAGATCATCCCGAAAGCGGCCAGGAGCGTCGACACCCATGGCTGGGCGCCGGGATACAGGCTCGGCCCGTAGTACTGGTTATAGGCGATCGCAATGCCGACGGACACCAGGCCGACGTTGAAGATGAATACGTCGAGCGTGCTGCCGACCCGAACCAATCCGGACGCTTTCCGGGAGAAGACACCCGGGGCGGTCGAGGTTCCCGCGGTCACGGCTTCAGCCATCCCGTCCTCCTCCGTGGCACGGCTAACTTCGTGGAGCGTAAGACCGGATATACCGGAAGTCAATGAATCTGGAGTAGTATGATTCGAATATCGGCCGATGACAGTCAGCTAGAGACGATATTCGAATCGCGAGGATCGATGAGCCACCAGCCGCCTACATCGCGTCAGGACCCGCAGAACGGGCCCGTCCATGGGGGCGGGGACGTGCTCGACGAGATCGACCGGCGGGTCATCAGGATCCTGCAGGCCGACGGCCGGACACCGAACACCGAGATCGCGAGGGAGCTGCGGGTCTCCGAGACCACGATCCGCAAGCGAATCACACAGCTGGTGTCGCGCGGGCTGATCAACATCGTGGCGGTTCCGACACCGCGAGCCGTCGGCATGACCCTCTCAGCGATCATCGGGATCTCGGTGATGCTGCCGCAACTGCATGAGATCAGCGAGGAACTCAAGCGGCAGCCCGAGGTGCGCTACGTAGGCGTCTCGACCGGCAGGTACGACATCATCGTGGAGGCGTTCTTCTTCGACCAGCGGCACTTCCTGGAGTTCATCTCCGACAAGCTCGGCCGGATGCAGGGCATCACGGCCCTGGAAACCTCGATGATCCTCGAGGTCGTCAAGTTCTCCTACGAGTGGGAAATCGCCTGACCAAGTTCAAGATCGCATCTTGTGAGGCCAAAGTAAAAGGGTGTATCAACGGCACGCGCAGCGAGGTCTGCGCGTCATGGCTTGCGAGCTCCCTGACCTGCTGTTCCACCGTCCGGGCAAACTGTAACGGCTGTTGCGTGGTCGCTGCTCGCCAGGTAACCCTCGTGAGCCGCCCGCTGCTGCTTGATGAGATGTTTTCCGACACCATCGCCCAGCAGCTGCGTGCCAAGGGCCACGACGTACTGGCCGTCGTGGCAGATCCCGCGCTAGTGGCACTGCCGGACGACCAGGTCCTCGCCCGCGCAGCAGCTACCGGGCGTGCCCTGGTCACCGCAAACATCAAGGACTTCATGCCGCTGGACGCCCAGTACCGCGCCGCCGGGCAAGCCCACGCCGGGCTGATCCTCGTGTCGGCCAGGACCTTCCCCCAGGACCGCGGCTACCCCCACGCAGTCACCGCCGCCCTGATAGCCATCCTGGACCAACCTCAGCAAATCCAGGGTGACCAGGTCATCTTCCGCCCCCGCGGTTAACCAGGGATTCTGTGGATCTTGTTCTTTTGCCCGTCGCGCCCGCCAGTGCCGGAGAGCCTGAGCAAGGTGTCCTCTGCCTCGCGGATCAGCACCATGGACCGGTAGAGGTCCTTAAGCTCAGTCCGCGCCGGCATGTCCCGGCCTTCCTGATGCGTGTATCGCCAGCTGCTCGTAGATGTCCTTGGCCTGCTGAACTTGCCGGACCGAGACGGACTCATCCGGAGTGTGCGCGTCCGCGGCCACGCCGGGGCCGAGCCCGATCGTGGGCATGCCCCGGACCCCCGCCGACTCGGAGCCGTTGGTGCAGAAGCCGTAGACACCGACCCGCGACGTGCCAATTACCTGCGTCACAGCCTGGCTGGCCGCGTCTACCAGCCAATGCCCGCTGTCCATACGCCAGGCGGGCAGCCAGCGCGGCGCGTCGAAGGTCACTCCGGTGTACGCGGCCAGTGAGCCCGCCGAGACGCTGACCTCGAAGGCCGCGGGGTCAATCACCGCCAGCGCCGCGGCCACCGCGCCGACCACGTCCTCGCGAGTCTCGCCGACCAGGGTCCGGCGGTCGAACCTGATCCGCACCGCGGACGGGATCAGGGACACCGACGGCCACGGCTCGGAGATGACATCGGTCGGCACCAGGATGGCCGGCCCGAGATCGGGATCGGCGGGCATCACCAGCCGCTCCAGCGCGGCGAGCCCCGATGCCGCCAGGCTGATCGGGTTCGTGCCCCGTTCCGGATAGGCGGCGTGCGCCGGGGAGCCGGTGACAGTGACCAGCAATTCGGCCCGGCCGCGCTGGCCGATCTGGACGGCCAGATCAGAGGCCTCGCAGATGACCACGGCCGCCGGGCGGACGACGTCGAGCACCCGGGCCAGCGCCACCCCCTCGATCGTCTCCTCCATGACGGTGGCGGACACGGCCACCGGCTGCGCGAGCGCTTCAGCCGCCGCGGCCGCCGCTACCCCGGCGATGGCGGCCGCCAGGCCGGCTTTCATGTCGGTCGATCCGCGGCCATACAGCCTGCCGTCCCGAACGACCGGCTGAAACGGATCAGTGGTCCAGGTGCCGACCGCGGGCACCACGTCCATGTGCCCGTCAAAGAGCAGGACCGGTGCCCCCCCTTCCGGCCCGGCGATGCCGATCACCGAGCCCAGCTCGTCACGGAAGACGTCCCGGTATCCGGCCGATGTCATCGCCTGCTCGACCTCGTCGGCGACATCCGCCTCCGCGCCCGACAGGCCCGGGATGCTGATGAGCTTGCCGGCGAGCTCAACCGCGTCCAGCGGGCCGCTCATGTCCAGCTCCCGGCCAGTCCGGCGGTCAGCAGCTCAGCGCCACTGCCGGTCACGATCAGATTCTGCTCGGCAGCGACGGTCCCGGCTCCCGCCAGCGTCACCGCGCGCTCCATAGCGAGCACCATTCCCTCCTGGATAGTCAGCGGCGCGGAACTGACCAGCCATGGCCGTTCCCAGCCCGGGCCCAGGCCATGTCCCCGGTGTGCGCCGGCGAGCCTGCGCTGGCGCTCGCGGTATTCGGACAGCTCAATCGACACGAAAGCGCTCCACCATCTCGGCGTCAAGCTCGGCTCGCCATCGATCTCACAGCGAATCCTGCCGCAGCTCCGGCCCGGCGTTCACCGGGATGAAGAGGAACAGGTCCGTGACGTCACCGAGGTGTGGCGGGTCCTCGGCCCGGCCGTCACCTGGATGCCGACGCCGGTGAGGAATCCGACCAGGACGGTGCGCGACAGGAAATTCGTCGGGAACCGAGCCAGACCGGGGAGGCAGTGGTTTTCGGCTACTGGCCATCATTCGTTCACTTGTCGTTCATTTCCAGGTCGGCCGCGCGTTGCCCAAACCGGATATTTTCGCCGCAGCAGAAAGGAACGCGGCCGCGAGGCACGAGGCGGGCGCCATAGGCCGCGGGGGGATGCGTGACCGATATCCGGGCCAGTGACTTGATCGCAGAGCTAGATGAGGCCTCGCTGAGCAGGTTCCATCTGCGGGCGGTACTGGCGTCTGGGATGGGGTTCTTCACCGATGCCTACGACCTGTTCGTCATCGGAATCGCCTCCGCGCTGATTACCAAGGACTGGAACCTGAGTTCGGGCAAGCTCGCCCTGCTCAACTCCACGATGCTGTTTGCCGCGTTCATCGGCGCGTTCGTGTTCGGGCGCTTCGCCGACGTGATCGGCCGCAAGCGCGTGTACTGGATAGTCGCCGCGATCATGATCGCTGGCGCGCTGGGGTCGGCGCTGTCGCAATCGTTCTGGGTGCTGATCGCGTTCCGGTTCGTGCTCGGCTTCGGCGTCGGCGGTGACTACCCGGTCAGCGCCGTGATGGTGAGCGAGTACGCCAACCGCAAGGACCGCGGCAAGCTGGTCGGGATGGTGTTCGGAACCCAGGCGCTCGGGCTCATCGTCGGGCCGCTGATCGCGCTGGCCCTGCTCGGCGGCGGGGCCAGTAACGATACCGCGTGGCGGGTCCTGCTCGCCCTGGGCGCGGTCCCCGCGGCCGCGGTGATCTACCTGCGCTGCCGGATGCCCGAGTCGCCGCGCTACCAGATCCAGGTGCAGGGGAAGGCGGAGCAGGCGGCGAGCCGGATGTCCGACTTCACCCGCGGGCAGGTCAACGGGAACGGGCCCGGCGGGCAGGTCAGCGGGAACGGCTCCGGCGGGCAGGTCAGCGGGAACCGCTCCGACGGGCTGCAGCAGGAGATGGGGCTGCGGGCCTTCCTCACCAACCGCCGGTGGCTGATCATGCTGGCCAGCACGGCCGGCACCTGGTTCCTGCTCGACTATGCCTATTACGGGAACACGATCTCCACCCCGCAGATCCTCGGCCTGATCTCTCCACACGCCTCCACCATGACCAAGATCGCCATCCAGCTGGCCATCTTCGTGGTCGCGGCAGTCCCCGGCTACGTACTCGCGATCGCGAAGCTGGACAAGATCGGGCACCGGCGGCTGCAGCTGACCGGGTTCGCGATGATGGCGCTCTGCTTCGCCATCATCGCCCTGGTACCGGGCATGACCACCGTTGTCGTCCCGTTCCTGCTGGTGTACGGGGTGAGCTACTTCTTCACCGAGTTCGGCCCGAACATGACCACCTTCGTCATGCCCAGCGAGCTGTACCCGGTGACCATGCGCGCGACCGGGCACGGGATCTCGGCGGGCGTCGGCAAGCTCGGCGCGTTCATCGGCGTCTTCCTGTTCCCAGTGCTCCAGAGCTCGCTCGGGCTGCGCGGCACGCTGCTGCTCACCGCCGGAGTGGCGGTGGCGGGCTTCGCCCTGACGCTGGTCCTGCCCGAACCGGCCGGGCGCAGCCTGGAGGAAATGCACTCCGCCCCGCGGACGGGCACCCCGCCACTGCGGGTGGCCGACCCGGCATCAGCGCCCTGAGGATCTTGCATCGGCGGCCGCTAATGTTCATGTCAGGGTCGGGACCCCGCATAGGTGCCAATGGCCCTCACGCCGTATCGCGCTGCCGCATGAACCGGCGCTACCGCCTTGCGAGGACCGAGTAGCACCGTTTCAACGCAAGACAGCATCTCGCCCGCCCTGGCCAGAGCCGATGGTGAATCCGTAGACGCCATTCAGGCGCTCACCGATCTCCCAGTAGGCCGAAGCGGAGTCGATCGGCGGATGGCCAGGGCATCAGATCCTGATGACCTGGACGTCGGGCATGGCGTCGTAGTCGGAGTCCTGCGTCACCACCGGAACGCCGTGCGCGATAGCGGTGGCCGCGATCCAGCTATCGTTCACCGGCACCCTGCGGCCAGCCGCGCGGAGCCGGGACACCAGCAATGTCCAGGCCTCAGAGACTGCCTCGTCCACGGTGAGCGCCTCGAAGCGCTGCGCGAGCTGATACGTCGACAGCCGCCGGGAAGCAGCCTCCGGATCCTTGGCCTGCAGCACGCCGAGCCGCAGTTCCCCCAGCGTTACCGCGGAAACGCCCCACTCATACCCGGCAAACCCGCCGGCGTCGAAACGCGCCGCCTCAAGGCCGACGAATACGGAGGTGTCGGCTAGCGCTCGCTGGGATGTCACCACGGCAGATCGTCCGTCGTATCGGTCAGGGTCGCCCGCAACTCCTCAGCCAGGCCCGTAGTGTCCGGCCCCAGACGCACGAGCTCATGGCCGATCTCGGCCGCGGGCAGCCACTGCCGCCGCCGCGACAACGGGACGATCTTCGCCACCGGGCGGTTGTCCCTGAGGACCTCGATCTCCTCCCCCGCCTCAACTCGCCGCAGCACCTCCGCGGTGTGGTTGCGGAGATCGCGAAGCACCACCGGCCAGCCAGGAAGATCGCCCAGGGATCTGCCCCCCAGAGATCCGACCTCCAGCCGCAGGCCAGTCGGCGGGCCGGAGGTATTGCTGATGAGCCGGCTGGCTAAGGGCGGGTATGGGCCACGGGGTTGTCGTGGCCGGGAGGAGGGGCCTCGCCTGGTTCCGGCTGGTCCAGATGTCGCCGGACGGGCGGGCAGTCGTAGCAGCCGCAGGATCATTTGCGGCTGATCGCTGCCGGACGGCAGATCACGCACCAGCCACCAGCCATGTGGCCGAAGTTATGGCTTCCAGCGCGCCCGGCCGTCTTGTCGATGACATGTGGTGCCGACAAGAGCTAATGCGGCGGGCAGACTGCAGCGTGGCCTGTGGGTCTGGCGGAACGAGCGCGGCAAGAGGACGATTAGCTCGCTGCTCCCGTTCGGAAAGGACTCCGCAATGCCCGACAGTGACACGCCCGTCCTGGACACCCTCGCGGTGATGACCGCCGCATCGCTGGAGAGCAGCGGCCTGCCCCCGCGCGAGTTCATGATCGCCCGGATCGCCGCCCTGGTCGCGGTGGACGCGACCGCCGCGTCCTATGCCCTCAACGTCGAAGCGGCGGCCGACTCCGACATCACCCTCGATGACGTCGAAGACATTCTCGTCGCGGTGGCACCCATCGTGGGCACCGCGCGCGTGGTCTCGGCGGCGGCGAACATCGCCGAGGGGCTGGGCTTCGTGGTCGCCATAGCCGAAGCTGAACTGGAGGCCGAACTGGACGCAGAGGACGGCGACGACGCCTAAATAAGCGGGGGCGTGCCAGTCGTGTCCGCCGCGTTCCTCTCTGCACCCAGCCGTTAGCCCTCGACCGGCTCGCCGCCCGCCCTCGCCAGAACCTAACGAAGCACTACTAGGTGGGGCACTGGGTGGACGACCGGCGGCCTGGCGTCCGTGGCGCGTGCCAGGCTCCGATCAGATCTGGGTGCCGACTTGGTGTCCAGTTCGATCCAGACAGTCTTGCCGGTGCGCGGGCGCGCTGTCGGAAACTGATGCGGCGGGGCCCGGCACGGGACAGCCCAGCAGCGCCCGCGCTGATATTCATGTCAGCCCGGGTCGGGACCCGCATAGGTGCCAATGGCCCTCACGCTGTAGCGCCCACTGCCGCCCGGTGAGGCCGGAACGCGGTGACAAACCAGAGACAAATGATCAGGACCTGACCGCCGTGACCGGCGATCAGGTCCTTGACCTGCTACTCCATGAGTAGCCCCGACCGGATTTGAACCGGCGCTACCGCCTTGAGAGAGCATAGGGCGGCATTGTCCAGTCCGGTCCGTCAGACGCTGGCATCATCAGTGATTTACTGGCGCGGGCGCCTGCGGGCCCGGCGTGAGGCATCGACCAGCGACGCGAACTGGGGCGGCTCAATGATCGGGCGTCCCCGCCACGGCGACATGGCCGTCAGGTCCGCATCGGCGGAAACAATGAGGAAGGCACCCACTGCCGCCGCCAGGTCAAGGATCCGGTTGTCCTCCCAGTCGGGGCAGTCCCCGACCGTCTGCGGCGGATCGGTGATGCCGCCGCCCGACGCCTGGGCCATCTCGGCCAGCACCTGCAGGTATTCGTCGATCTCTTCGTCAGGGGTCTTCACCACTGTGGCGAGGACGCGGCCGGTGTTAGCCAGGATGTGCGGCGACAGCCACAGCCCGAACTCCGCCGCGTCGTTGATCACGCCCAGGCAGTCCGCGCTCGGATTCCCCGACGTCGGCGGCGGCGAAGGCCAGCTCCGGAATGGTGATTCGCCAGCGGCGACCGCCAGGACGAGCACGTTCACATCGAACACGACCGGCACCGGGACCGGCCCGGGCAGGTTCAACGCTCCCGCTTCCCGCCTTTATATGCCTGCCGGATCTCAGCCAGTAGCGACTCGTAGTCATGTCCGGCAGCCGCCGAACGCTCGGCGTTGCGGGCCTGGAGCTCACGCAGCCGCTCCGCCCGGGCCAGCGACTCCATCACAGGCAGCGTCGCCCGCAGGTACGCCGACCGGTTGCCGCCACCGAAGTGCTCGACCAGGCGGGCCAGCCGCTCTTGGTCCTCATCCGCCACCGCGAATCCGACAGTCGACGTAGACATGCCATCATTGTACCTAGACTGCATCCAGGAATGCAATCGGCTGCACCTGCCGCACGGCCTCTACGCCCGGACACCGCCTGGCCAGTCAGCAGGCACCCGCCGGGCTGTCTGATGTCGAGAGAGTTGGAGCGGGGTGTCGAGTAGCTGGGGGCATGAACCTGCGACCTCCGGGTTATGAGCCCGGCTTTGGCGTGGTTCAAAGACGATCGGCGCACTCTGAACCCCTCCAGCGGAGGCGGCCGCCAGCCGTGTTCACGCCGGCCGCCCAGTGGCGGCAGAACTCAATGACAAACCGGTGCGGAATTCGCTTTAGATTAGCGCGGTCTCCACTGCGTTCAACCAGCGCCCAAGATCGTAAGCTGCGGCTACATCGCATCCTCATGATGGTCGAGCTCGTGAATCGGGTCATGGACCCGGGCCTGGTCCGCCAGATGTCTTGCCCGGGATCGGCTCTGTCAGTGACGCACGCCAGGGCGCAGCAGGGAACGGGTCGGCGAAGTACCGCGGCTCGTGCGCGACGAATCCGCGAGCGAATTCCATGATGCTGCCGAATGGGTGGGCTCGCCATCGTAGGTGATCACGCATTCGCTGATCCACAGATTCCTCCGCTTCTGATCCGGCGGACTGCAAAGTGCGGTCCGCCGGATGGCCGCCGCGTTGCGCCTGGATCTTTGCGCGGCCGCGGTCCCGCGCACCAATGAGCACTCCACAGATTGTCAACGACACACAGATTCGTCGGACGGATGCGCCGAGCTGGCTGTTCTCTAGCCCTCGGCCTCCGCCAGTTCACCGTGAGTAGTTACCGCATAGCCAGCGATCCGGCGCCGTGCCTCCCGGCGAGGCAGTGACGGCCAGTGATCCTGCCTCAACATCCGCGACGCGCGCACGGCCGCCAGCGCGCTAGCTTCGGTCGGCTCGCTGGCTTCACCCCCGCGCACGAATGGATGATCTGAGCGAGCGCTTTCCTCTGCGGCCGCGGCCCCGGCGGGGCCAGCGCTGTGCCCTTTCCCGGGGCCCGCCCTAGCCGGATTCGATGATCCGCTCGCCGAATGCCAGCCGGTGACCGCCGGGTATCTCCACCACAAAATCACGTAGGCCCCATGGATGGTCGGTTAGGCCCGTGACAACCGGGGCGCCGCGTGCCACGCACCGCTCATGCAGGTCAGCCACGTCGGTGACACCGATATAGGCGGCGGTCGTGCCGTTGATGCCAGGGCTCGCCGACCGGACCAGCGCGAGCCCCACCGCGTCGCGGCGCAGCAGCATCAGGCCCATCTGCGGTTCGTCGACTTCGACCTCGAACCCGAGCACGTCACGCAAGAATGCGGCGGCGGGCGCCAGTTCGCCCACTTCCAGATTGGGCCGGCAGCTCACGAACTCGGTCACCGCCGCATCCTAGCCGCCGTGCGAACGCTGCGCTGGCACGGAGATGACCGCGCTCATGGCTGAGCCCGCAGCCCAGCCGGCCCCAGGCACGGCGCCCTCAGTGTTCCGGCATGGATCGGCATGCGGCGACCCATTGCTGAGATGCTTCAGACCGAGGCGGCGTGATGCCTCGCGGCTGGCGACTGCCACCGGACTGGAAGGTTGTGTGAGGCACGTTTGAGGCACGAGGAACGGGTGCCGACCGAACCGGACCTCCCGGCGCGGCTCTGACCTGGACGACGGGGCAATACCAGCGCGAGCCGCCCGCCCGCCTCCTCCGATGCCAGCAACCCAAAGACCCGTTATGGCGCGTCCGGCGCCGCGGGTCAGTGTTGGGTGGTTGTGAGGATGGTCATGGATCCGGCCTGCAAGAGGTTTGTTATGTAGAGGGTGCGGGTGCGCGGGTTGACGGCGAGGCCGAATGGCTGGGAGCTGACCGGCTGCTCGCGGGAGGCCGTGCGGCAGCCGCTGGTCGCTTCGGCGTTGCAGCGTGCTGCGTTCAGGATGGTCACCTGTGCGCTGGAGATGTCGGTGATGTAGAGGTTGCCGGTGCGGACGTCCAGGGCGGCGAGCAGCGGAGAGATGCCGGCGGCGATGGCGGGGAAGTGCCGGTGGCAGCCGGTGGTGCGGGTGCCGTTGCAGGTCGTGGTGTTGATGACGGACACCGTGCCAGGTGAGTCGCCGTCGGCGTTGTTGACGACGTAGAGGGTGTGGGTGCGGTCGTTGACGGCGGCTCCGAAGGGCCCGGCGCCGACCTTGGCGGTCGCGGCGAGGTGGCCGCAGCCGGCGTGGTCGGTGCCGTTGCAGCTCGCCCCGTTGATTACCGCGACGGTGTCGCCGGTGAAGCCCGGGCCCGCGTTCGGCCCGTAGATGGTGTCGGTAGCGGCGCTGACGGCCAGGACAGTGGTGCCCTTCCCCGCCTTGACCACGGCCGGGGACTGCCCGCAGCCGGAGGTGTCTTCCGCGTTGCAGATGGCGGCGTTGACGACCGCGACCCGGTTGGCGTTGGCACCGTAGGAGACGTACATGGTCTGGGTGGCGATGTTGATGGCCGGGGCGTTCGGGAACTGGCCCACCTTGACGGTCGGCGGGTGGCTTGCGCAGCCGGCGGTGTTTGCGGCGTTGCAGGCCAGACAGCATCGGACAGCTCGCTACGCATTACACCAGCCAGCTGCACAGCGGCCCGCTCGCGGCAACCATCGGGCTTGCGCTGAATACTCGCATTGCGCCTTTTGACAAGCTTGCCGTCCGCAGAGCCCTCAACTACGCGATCAGCAGGACTACGGTGATCGCGCTCAACGGCGGGTCGCTGACCGCCCAGCCAACCTGTCAGATCCTGCCGCCGACCATGCCTGGCTACCGCCCGTACTGCCCGTACACGACCCAGCCGGGCCCGGGTGGCACCTGGACCGCGCCCAATCTCGCGGTGGCGGAACGGCTGGTCCGGGATTCCGGCACGCGGGGCGATCGGGTGACGCTCCTGGATAGCAACCAGGGCGCTGGGTTTCCCTCACCGGCGACCGGCAGCTACGTCGTGTCCGTCCTGAAGCAGCTCGGATACCGGGCGTCGCTGCGATTGACCAGCCCGGATGCATACTTCAGCCTGCTGGGCAACTCGCGCGACCGGCCGCAGATCGGATTCTTTTCCTGGTATCAGGATTATCCGGCGCCGTCGGACTTCATCGACCCGCTCTTCACCTGCGGTTCCTTCCTGCCGGGCAATCCGAACAACCTCAACGATGCGGAGTTCTGCGATCGGCAGATCGACGCCCAGGCTCAACGGGCGCTAGCGCTCGAACCAACCAATACATCGGCGGCCGCAGATCGCTGGGCTGCTATCGACAGGGAACTCGTCGATCAGGCTCCATGGGTGCCGTTGTACAACCCGCGCGACCTGAACGTTCTGTCCGCACGTGTGGGCAACTACCAGTTCAACCCGTACTTTGACCTGCTCATCGACCAGCTCTGGGTCCGTTAGTCGCTCGCAGGACGAATCGCGATGCCGGTTCACCCTGGCTCGTGATTTCAAGACGGCCCTCCAGCCAGGCCACCGCTGCCGTTCTCTGCCAGTGTCCCGTGTTCCTGCTCGCCTGTGCGCGGCTGAGTTCGGCCAGATCCTGCTGCCATCCTGCTGCCACAAAGATCAAGGCCCGACCGCCGTTCCCGGCGATCAGGCCTCTGACCTTGAACTTCCTGGTAGCGGGGCATGAACCTGCGACCTCTGGGTTATGAGCCAAGCGACACTATTCAACACACGTCGGCACAGTGCGGCCCTCGCCGTCAGCACCGGGCTGCCCGCACCCGGCACGAGGCCGACCCGCGATGCCGATATTGCCGCCACAATCAGCCCGCTCCTGCATGTCGCCTGTCGCGCGAGCGCAGGGCGAAGGTCTCGGGATAGCCTTGGATAGTGCAGATCATTCCGGGTGTGGAGGTCGATGGGACGCGCCTGGCCACCATCTGCAACGAGTACGGGATCGCCGAACTCATGGTCTTCGGCTCACAGGCCCGCGATAGCGCACGGCCTGACAGCGACATCGACGTCCTTTATGCGCTCCGGCCCGGACGCCGACTGGGCTGGGAGATCGAACAGCTAGCCGACGAGCTCGCAGAACTCTTCGGCCGCCCGGTCGACCTGGTGTCGTTGCGAGCCCTGCACCCCCTGCTTCGGCCATCGGTCCTGGCTGAGGCACGGCCTGTCTATGCAGCGTGACATTCTGCTGCTCACCGAGATGATCGACGCGGCCGAGCAGGCACAAGAACTCACGGACGGTATCACTGCGAGTGATCTGGAATCGGACCGCCTGCGCCGTGATGCCTTGCTCTGGAACTTCACCGTGCTTGGCGAGGCCGCCGGCCAGCTCTCTGAGGACGTCAAGACTCGATTCTCTGAGGTCACCTGGCAGCAGCCGGTGCGATTGCGGAACCGGATCGTCCACGGCTACTGGTCGGTTGACATGGAAATCCTGCACACTGCCGCCAGAGAGCAGCTGGCCACATTTGCAGCCGACCTGCGACGCGTTCTCGCCAACCTCGATCTGGATGCCTGATCAGAGGCCGCCGGGAGCCCCCGCCTAACTGTGCGGTTTCGGCCGACAAACTCACCTGGGCACACCGGCGGCGGCTGACACGCGCAGCGTCGGGTTCAGCACTGGCACAAGCGCAAGCATGGTCTTGCCGTCACCAGGCTCCCCGGTGTTCGCCACGCGGCGGCACGGTCGGCGCGGACGCCAGCTCGCTACCGGCCGGGCAGCCGCTGATCCAGATCTGGCTGATCTGCGCGGGGCGCGTATCCGAGGTCGTTAAGATGCATTTGGTCGATGAGCGAGGCCATGGCGTCCAGGTACAGGTGCCTTCTGCGTTCGGAACCGAGCAGTTGCCTGCTGGGTTGCACGTGCTGTTCGGGCGCCGGGCCTCCCGACCAATCAGCCCGTTGGCCACGGCACCGGCCTCCCACCTGAACTGACCTCGTCGCGGCAGAACCAGACGTTCTTGCATCTGGACTGGTGGCATAACTACGCAGCCACCCGGCCGACCGGTCGCCGGGCCGGTGGCCGATCGCCACCGGCCGGCACGGCGTGAGGGACCTGCATCTCGGGCGGCCTCCAGCGCATGGGAACCAGGCCTACCATGAGGAGATAATCAAAATTCGCCAGTTCGCGCTCTGTGAAGAAATGCGCGCCATTCACCGTAAGTGAATCGAAGAACCGGGCCCTTGGAGTCCTTGCTGTGACGAACGCGAAGCCGACGATCGGGGAGGCTCGTCAACTTGATCCAGTCCTCGTTGTAGATGTTCGGAAACTTATCAGTCGCGCGGCCTACGTCCCGCGCGACAAGAGCCAGAACAGGAGCACCGGCGTGGCCGTGGTCACGACGAAGATCAGAAGGTATCGCAACGTCCAACCCCAAGTGGCGGCGGCGGCATCCTCAGGCCTCAGCGGCCTGTGTGGCTGCCCATCCAGGGGTTTCTGCTGTCCTGGATCGCTCATCTTCCCTCCTGCGACTTGATCCTGAGTCAGGTCTGGCTTCTGCCGTAGCGTGCGCAGCCGATGGGCGAGCGCACGCTGTCGGGCCGTGGATTTCATGGGATAGGAAAAGCACGGGCGATGGCGTAGATAAATGACCGTGCTGGTGCACCAGATAGCGGCCTACCGTTGGGCTCCAATGATAGCCGCATGCTGACTTGATGGACGCTTCTGTCACGTGAAAGGCCAGCAGGCCCGCAGTTCGCCAGCCGGTTCATCCTCCGCAAACTGTCCCGGCGGGGCCGGGTGAGCCGGTCCTGGCACCTCGCACCTGCTGATCTTGGAGAAAGACCACTGGAGCGCCGCAGCGCTGGTGCCCACTCTTGCCCTTGCTGGCCCGCATCTCACACAACTCTGCGGCCAACCGGCAAGCGGGGTACGCGTCTGTTCCGTACATTCTTCGGCAACCCGTCACGGAACGTTTCCGGCTTGCCGCACCCTAACTACTCGTCGCTGGCTGCGAGGTCGCGCGCGAACGACCGCGAGGTAGCGAACAGCGAGGCATAGTTCTCCAGCCTGGAATCAGGCCGGGCCGCTGAGCTGTCCTGCGACTCCCGTGAGGAGATGAGCGGCACGCTGACCGGAGGGGCCTTCCTGCCCCCGCCGGGCACTGCCGCGAGCCGGGAGTCGGCGAAAGTCCCACTACCCAGCGAGGAGTTGCCAATACCGCCACGGCTATCGACACAGCTGGCGTGATCGCGGCGCGCCCTGTGGGCTCTCTTACTGGCGCCGACAGCGCAGGCGACGGCGTGGCCGGCTACTCAGTCGGCCAGCCGACGCGCCCTGTGGTCGATCGCCATCCTCGCAAAGGCGCCGCCCGGCACTGCCGCATCGAGGCGGCCAGGTTGCGGCCGAGCTGGGTGGCAAACCAGGCGCTTTGCTGGCCTAGATCGCCGGTAAAATCGCTGTTCACCCTGGCGCAGCTTGATGCGGGCGGTGATCACCTCATGGGCTATCCCCGCACCTGCTACTGAGGCAAACACGCGGTCAGCCCGGTGCGGCTGGTCAGCTTCATTTCTTTCGTTCACGGAACCGCTCAAGGGAAGCCGCCGTCCGCAGGCAAGTGCACTCTTTCCTATACGCCATTGACAACAATCCTTTCCTATCTAGCGGGCCGAACATCACCTATTCTGCCCATCAGCTGCCACCCAGGTCTTTACAGACACAAGCTGTTGTCTGTAATATCCGCTTGTGAGAAATTCGTCCCCTCGGTCGCGCGCACACCACGGGCGGCCGCGTGGCTTGGCAGGGGCCGAACCTCGCCATGTCGGGTAAGCACGAGGACGGCCAGAGCAAGATCGCGATACGGGCTGCGCTGATAGGCCTCGCCGGGGCAGTCCTGGCCGCAGTAATCGGAGGGGTGTTCCTCCTACTCCAGCCGCGCCCAAATAGCGAACCCGGCGGCCCGCAGTTCTCAATCCTCAACGACTCGTTCTCTGTGGTAAACGGCGAGCAAGACATCAAGGTCACCGGAATGGCACATAATCTTACTCCCGGCGAGCAGATCTACGCTGTTGCCGGACATAGCGGCACAGCCCCGCCGTGGTACCCTGGCGGTCCCGCGTTTGTGGGCACGGACGGCATCTGGATGACCGAAATCAAGGGCATTCCAGCCTCCGCCGGGGGTCTCTCAGTCTGGCCAGTAGTAGGGACACCTCCGCAACCGGCGTGCCCGTTTGCCAGTTGTGCGATTACCGCCATTAATGAGCTATTACATGACCTCGAAAAAATAGGCCTGCGCTCCTCCTTGCTGAAGCGCGTTGGACCGGGCTTCCCTGCACCGTCGACGCGCCCTTGACACAATGGCGGCGATGATGCCCGCGGTTGCTGCGACAGCGCCGCCCACGGCGCCGGTCCGTGCATATCCCATGGCACAGCACCTGTGGTGGCTGGTCGATAGCCGGCTCCTCACATTCCAGGCATTGCATCTGCTGTGCATTGCTGCCTGGCTTCTTGCCCGGCAGCTGGTGAGCACCGCGTCAAGTCCAGCAAAGCCGTCATGCTGTTCTTCCGGGACGATCTCCGCCGGTGCCGATGACGAGCTTCGCCGTGGCCCGGACGGTCCTAGTACCATCCCGCTAGCCGCCGTGCTCGCAGCTCAGCCGACTCTGCAATGAAAGCCCCGGCGTGTTCGGCCGGGCTCATATCGCGACCGCAACCTGGGCGCTGCTTTACGTGGTCCTCAGCCTGGACCCCGCCATCCGCGACGAGATCCACACAGCCAGCCAGGTCGCCGGGAATCTTGCGCGGGCCGCCCACAAACTGACCAACGAACCATGGACGGCAGTTGGGTCGCGTGTCACTTAATGCCAGTCCCCGCGCCTCCTCCCGCGATCGAGCGCCCAGTCCCACTGACGAGCCGCGGACTTACGATCAAGAGGCCCGTTGCCGTCTGGCAGCCGGGCCCCTGATGACCTGCACTTCCCGGTAGAGGGGGCAGTGTGGAGCTTCAGGACATCCGAATGGCATGTCAGTTGGCCCGTGACTATTGGGCCTCCCAGAGCTGGGTGTCCGCCTGGTTGCCCGCTACCGGGTTGAGGGAGAAGCGCCTGCCGCCGCGCGAAAATACGACGACGACTCGGTTGTGGTGTAGGGGAAAAGCTGAGCGGATACTCTACTCGTCAGCAGCTTGGGACGAGCCAGTGGTTGAGTTCCGCCTCGGATTCCTTTCCTATTGCTATTCCAGCAGCCCATTGGGCGACGTTGCTCGCGACAACGCCCACTATATTCGGCGCGTTTGGTATAAAGGAGCCGACGGCCGTGAACAGAGTATTAATATTACTATTTAGGCCAGCCGCGGTGCAGGAGTTACTGCCCCAACCAGACGCATTGCACGTCTGTCCAGCCTGTATAACGCCGATCCCGGCGGCGAGGCCTCCGACAACGATTGCGCCTCCGGTAAGAATTGCTCCGATAGCGCCGCCGGCAACTATTAATCCGGCAGCCGGTACGGCAAGGGCAGCCACGCCGGCAGCAATCCCGAGCCCGAGAGCCACCACGCCAAGACCTGTGGCGATGTTACCCAAACTCCACCAGCTCAGACCCGTCGGATCAACTGCGTTCAGAGGATTGTCGTTCCCGTACAGATACGCCTCGCCAGTCAATGCTACCGCCGGATCTGCCGACAGGAATTGTCCGGTTATGGAGTCGTAATAGCGGGACCGGACGTATATGAGGCCTGACTGGGCGTCGGTGTACTGGCCGTCGTATTCGAGCTCTGTGGTAGCACTGCCAGTGTGGCTGATGGTGGTTCCGTAGGAGCCGTAGGTGTAGGTGCCGAGGACGGACCCTGTGGAGCTGGTGAGCAGCCTGGTGCTTCCCTGCTGGTCTTGTAGCAGGAATGTGGCCGTGCTGCCGTTAATCTGCTCGACGGGCTCGCCGCTGGGCCCGTAAACGTAGTACGTCGGCCCGGCGGCCAGCAGCAAGGGCAGACTCCCGGACTGGTCCCAGGCGAAGCTGGTGGTCGTGCCGTTCACGGTCTTGGACATGCGCAGGCCGTCGCCGTTGTAGGCGTAGGTGGCCGTTGTGCCGTAGGCGACAAGGCGGTTGGCCTGGTCATAGGCGAGCGTCGTCGTCGGCTGCCCGGCCGGGGTGATGGTGGTACGGTTGCCGTCCTTGTCGTAGCCATAAGCGATCTTCAGGTTGCCAGGAGCAGCTGCGGTGATCTCGACGGCGGCCATCTCCCACCCGTCGCCTGTCGGCGCGGTGTCGGCGACCTTGACCAGGGTGTGCGCACCCGGGATGGCTGCCGTCTTCTGCGCCCACGCGGTGCTCTTCCCCTTGGTGTCGAGGTACTGATGCGCGATGGACTGGCCGGCCGCTGCCTTCCTCGCTGTGGCACGGCTCGGATCCTCGCCGGCAGCCCACACGAGCGAGTCGCCGCCCGTGGTGGTCAGCGACACGCCTGGTGCGCCGCTGGCGCCATCGGCTGCCGCGTGTGCGCCGATCGCATTGCCCGCGCCGGTGAAGGTGGCGATGGTAATTGAACCGTCGTAGCCGTGTTGTGCCAGCTTGGCGATGATCTTGACGGCTTTGAGGAGCTTGGTGGCATGAGCCTGCCAGACCTCGGCCGTGCCTTGCCGGGCGTTGGAGCGGGCGGCGAGTGACCATTTCAGGCTGCCGCCGCTGACACCGGTAATCTTCTGGGCCTTTTTAGCCGGGCCATCGGCGGCGATGAAGGCCAGGATGAGCTCGCTGGCGGTTTTGGTGGTGGTGGCCGCTGAGGTGATCTGCGAGCCTTTGCTTGTCTCATTGGCCGATGCGACCTGGTCAGTGGCCGGGGCTTTGGGCGCGGCTGGCTGCGTCGCCGAGGTGAGTTCGTCGGCAGCGTCGTAGCTGAAGGTGGTGCCGCCGGGCTGCTGGGTCAGGTTGCCGGCCGGATCGTAACTGTAGGGCCCGCTGTTGTCGGAGGCTAGCTGGCTGAGCGGGGTATAGCTGTAGTCCTGGGTGCCATGCAGCGTTCCGCTCTGGGCGGCGGAGGCGACCTGGCCGAGGCTATCCCTCGTGTAGGTGAAGCTGGCCAGCGTCGATGAGGTGGTCTTGTCGGTGATCGACATGAGCTGGTCGGCGTTATCGAAGCTGGACACGGCGCTGACGCCGTTGGGGTAGGCCTCGGTCGTGAGGTTGCCGTCGGCGTCATAGCTGAAGTTGGTGGTGTCTCCGAGCCAGTCGTTGACTGAACTCAGCTGCCCGGCGCCGTCGTAAGTGCGGGTGACGGTCTGGCCGTTGGGATAGGTCAGCGAGGTGAGCTGCCCGGCTGGGTCGTAGGAGTAGGAGATAGTCGCGCCGGCGCCGTTGCTAGCGCTGGTCAGCCGCCCGTCGCCGTCGTAGGTGTAACTGGAGGTTCCAGTGCCGTCAGTCATTCCGGATCGTCGGCCGTCAGCGTCATAGGTGTAGCTGACATCGGGCGTGCTGCCGTCGGAGTAGGTGATCCTGGTTAGCTCGCTGGCAGCGTCGTAGCTGAAGGTGGTGCCGCGGCCGGATGGGTCGGTCAGCGTGGTGCGGTTGCCGTCGGCGTCGTAGCCGTAGCTGGTCATGCGGCCGAGCGGATCGGTGGTGGAGATCACCCGATTGAGCGCGTCGTAGGCATACTTTGTCGTGTTGTCTGCTGCATCAGTCCGACTTGTTAGGTTGCCGTCCGGATCGTAGGTGCTTGACACGGTGGTGCCGCCCGGGCGCGTGATCTTGGTCCGATCGTTGTCCTCGTTGTAGGTGTAGCTGGTGACGTTCCCGGCCGAGTCGGTGACTTGGGCCTGGTCGCCGTCGGCGTCGTAGGCGTAGCCGGTTGTATGGCCGTCCGGGTCGGTGACCGAGGTGATCTCGCCGTCGGCGTTGTAGGTGGTCGCGGTGGTGTCGGCGACCCGGGGGCTGCCCGCGGGCAGGCACGAGACGTTGGCGTTGGTGGCGTCCGGCGATGCCTCGCAGGTGCGCTCGCCGTCGGCGTCATAGGCGTAGGTGGTGGTGTCGCTTACCCCAGAGGACGGCGAGACGCTGGTCGAGGCCACGTCCCCGTCGCTGTCATAGGTATAGGAGGTGACGTTCCCATCCGGGTCGGTCATGGACGTGACGTCGCCGGGGTGGGAGTCTCCGTGGGCGTAGGTGATGGAGTTGCCCAGCGGATCGGTCACGGTCAGGAGGTTGCCGTTGCCGTCGTAGCTGTAGCTCGTGGTCTCCCCGAGCGGGCTGGTCTTGGACAGGACTTCGTTGAAGCTGTTGTAGGTGTAGCTGGTGGTGTTGCCGAGCGGATCGGTCGTGCTCAGCAGATTCCCGCTGGTGTCGTAGGTGTTAGTGGTGACGTTGCCGTTCGGGTCGGTGACGGAGGTCACCCCGAGGGTCGCTGGGTCATAGGTGTAGCTGGTCGTCGCTGCATCCGCGGTGCCGGCCGCGCGCGTGACCGACATCAGCTCGAGGCTGGAGTACCGGTACGTCGTCACGTTGCCGTCCGGGTCGGTCATCGTGGTGGTGCCGCCGGCGGTGGTCGTCGGGTCGCCTGAATAACTCCAAGTCGTCGTCCCGCCGTCTGGATCGGCCTGGGACGTGACCTGCCCGCTGCCGTTGTAGGTGTTGGTGGTAACCCCGCCGCGGGGGTCGGTCATCGTCAGCAGCAGGTGGTTGGGGTCGTAGGTGAACGACCAGGTACGCCCCATCGGGTCAGTGGCGCTGGCGAGGTTGCCGCTGGCGTCGTAGGCGTACGACCAGGTACGCCCCATCGGATCGGTCACCGTTGCGATGTGCGAGCCGGAGTAGGTGAACGTCAGCGTGCGGCCTGCTGGGTCGGTCACGGTGGTCAGCTGGCCACTGCCGTCGTAGGTCAGCTGGGTGATGTCGCCGTTGTTGTCGACTTCGCTGGTCAGCTGGCCGACAGCGGAGAAGTTGTACTGGGTCTGGCCCCGGTCCCGGATGAAGGTATAGCTGCCGTCGGCATTCTCGGTCAGGGTGGCCAGTACCCGCGGTGGGGCGGCGAAGCCGCCGGCGCCGTTGGGCTGGAAGGTGACGGTCGAGCCGTCTTCCTGGGTGATCATGACATCGCCTGATGCGTCGGTGGCCAGTGACATGTTGTAGCTGTCGGTCCACCCGAACCCGAGCGGCCCGTCGACGGCGGCCTGGCTGGAGGAGTAGGTACGGGAGAAGTCCAGCGAAACGCCGCGGCCCGGCACTGTGAAATCGGTGAACTGGCGCCAGAACACGCCGGTCGCGCAGTTCACCGGCTCGCCCGTCGAGCAGGTCGTCGGGTTCTCGCTTAGATTGACCGGGCCGCCCTGTTCGCCGGCTGACGGACCGCCGGCGGTAACGGTCGTCGCGCTAAGAGGTTCCTCCAGCGAGAAATAGGCGGTCTGGCCGGGCGCGAGGCCGCCGGTGAAGTTCACCACGCCTCCGGTCTGATCAGGAGTGATGTCAGAAAAGCTCGTGTCCGGCCCCTCATAACCAGTGGGGCCGAACGGGCAGCCAGCAGGCTGAGGCGACTGGGTACACAGGCCGTCCCCGTCGAATCCGAACAGATCGGTGTCGGAGGACAGCTGGATGCTAGTGATCGTGTCGCTGGAGGAGTTGAGAACCCCGATCAGGGTGTCATCATCGCCGTCGAACGGGCCCTGACTCGGATCACCCAGGATGTTGTTCGCGGTGTCGGTGACCTGTATCAAGATCCCGCAGCTGGTGTCCAAGCCCACCGGCGGGCACTCGCTGAACGGCGGCGTCGGGGTCGCAGCGGGTGCCACCGCGGACATCGAGGAGCCCTTGAGCATGGGCTTCCGGTGCACGCTTATCTTCACGGCATCGGCTGGCCTGGGTACCTCATGCAGCTGCTTAGCCGGTGCCACGGGCACAGCCTTCCGGCCAGCTGCGACCTGACCTGAACGCGAGACATGAGCGCGGCTGACGGTAGCTGCGGAAGCGGAGCCACCCATAGCGGGGCTACCTAGAGCGAACATCGCCAACGTCACGGCTGTGACTAAGCAAATAGGAAATTTTCTCATCCAACGAGACATAGTCATAACCCCCACGTCGGTTCATTCCGGCCGCAAATGCCACATAGGCTATAGCTATGCTGGCCGGAACGGACGAATTCAGATTCATCCAAGCATCTGCCACTTAGGACGCACCAGCGGAACACCCGGGTTACTAGCTGAATCGAAAATCGGTCGTTCAGCGGCAGGCGGCGGCAAGCGCCAGCGGAGCGTGGTTCTCGCGCGGGTCGTGCTGAGCATGGCTGAACGAGAGCCTTGCCGACTCGTTGCGGAAGGAAGGCTCGATCCTGCACCACCCCGGCTACGATCCGCTATTATCGACCGATATGGTTGATGAGCGAGGCTATGGCGACCATGCCAGCAAGCTCACTCCGATCCGAAGGGCAGCCGCCGGACTGCCGGCCGTTCACAGTCGCCGCACTGGATAACTGCCGCATAACATCGTCTTCCTGATGCTCGCGACGAGCGGCTCGGCGAGAATCGCTCCGAGATGGGATCGCCGTGCGGCGGCCAGCGGGCTTCAGCGGGTCTGCCGCTGTTGCGCGCGGGCCTGCTCGAGTCCGTCGAGGATCAGGTCCAGCCCGAACTCGAACTCGTCGCCGTAGTCATAGCCCGGCTGCAGGACGTGCTGGGTCGTCAGCTCGGCGAGGTGGGGGAAAGCCTCGGCGGGGAACTGCTCGAGGAAGGTCACGGCCATCTCCGCGGTTTCCTCAGGGCTGCTGAAGGGCAGGCTGAGTTCTTGCCGCGCGAAACCGTAGAGGTAGCTGTCGATGGCCGAGATCGCATGGGCCGCCAGCTCGATGGAGAAGCCGGCCCCCCGCAAGCAGCCGATGACCGCATCGTGGTGCCGCAGCGTTGCCGGGCCAGCGTTCAGCCGCGAGTCCATCAGCCCGATGGCCCAGGGGTGCCGCCGCAGCGCGGCGCGCGCGGAGGCGGCCCGGTCGCGCATGGCCGTCTTCCACTCGGCGCCCGCCGGGGGCAGCTCGACCTCGGCGAAGACGAGATCGACCATGCCGTCGAAAATCTCGTCCTTGCCGGCCACGTGGTAGTAGAGCGACATCGGCTCGACGTGCAGCCGGTCCGCGAGCCTGCGCATGGTCAGCGAGCCCAGGCCGGCCTCGTCGGCCAAGGCGACCGCTTCAGCCGGCCCCCGGCCAATCGGGCATGAATAGCCGCGCAGAACACAAGATCCGGAATATGCGCGGAACGATCATATGGGCGCCTACTCCTCGCGAGACGCTTCAGCCAGGTCAGCGCTGTACTCATATCAAAGAGAGCAGCGCCCTCCGCAGCCGTGTGCCGTATACACAAAGCCTTCGGCCGGATTAGGGCTGTCGGCACGCGCTCTGAACTGGACGATCTGCGCGTCTCGGCCTTCAAGATCGGCTCAGCACAAGTAAGCGCGGAATCGGCGTTATCTCGAGTCCTCCCGTCCATGCCGTGCCTGACCTGGGCTTCTGCGCCGTAGACATGTCGCCGCCGAGCGTCTCGCAGTAGAACTCAAACCCTAAAAGCGGCACCGACAAGGGGATTGGCGCTGGCTACGGTGGAGACACCACTCCAGATAATGTGGCTCAACCGACACCCCCGGGGCACCGCTAGATACAGAGGAGACACGCCAAAAAGGACTCTAGATAATCGGCGATATGCGTGCTTACGATCGTTCAACACCAGCCAAAGTGCTCACGCTGTGTAGCGGACAGGGTGACACAGCCGATGCCTCCGCTAGCAGGTCGTGATGGCCCAAGTCTGGCGGCGGCCGGCCGAGATGCCGATCGGTGCCAGTCCTCCGCGCAACGTGCCGCACTTCGGGGCCCCATCCCGCCAACGAACCGCCAACAAACGATCAAAAGGCCCGACTGCCGCTGTGGCAATCGGGCCTCTAACCTGCACTTCGTGGTAGCGGGGGCAGGATTTGAACCTGCGACCTCTGGGTTATGAGCCCAGCTTGCAGTGTTCAACGGGGCCTACGATCGGGCTGCTCACCTACCATGAGGCGTACCCCCATCGATGGGCGGCGGCCAGAGACGACCGCGGTCATGTTCACTCCGACACGCGTTGCGCGAACGTATGCCTGCCGTTGACGCGCTTCCCATGCCACTCGATGACGCCGACTGATGGTCGAACCCACGGACAAACGACGGACTAACGATCAGGGACCTGACCTGCTACTTCATGAGTAGCCCCGACCGGATTTGAACCGGCGCTACCGCCTTGAGAGAGACCACGGCACCGTTCAACCTGGTCCGGCAGCGCGCCTGTCCAGTTAGCATTCCCCGGCACGGGGCGTGCCGTTGTCAGGCCGTGAGCGCGACGGCTCCGTTGCTGACATCAAGGTGGAATTCGATGCCGGTCCCTGCGGTGATCCTGGCGAGAGTCGACAGCGACGGCGGCTGCTCGCCACGCTCCAGCCGTGCGATGACCGGCTGGAGCATCCCGACGGCCTTCGCCAGCTGTGTCTGCGTGAGACCGCGGTCAGCCCGGTAGCGGATGATGCGGATAGCCACCTCGCGGGCAAAGGCAGACCTGTCCCATTCCTCCCGGAACTCGGGATCCTCGCGCTGGCGGTCAATGACCTCCCCGAGTGCCGGCAGCTCACTGAACTTCATCCGTCCTCCACCTCCTCCAGTCGTTCCTCCGCTGCAGCGACCGCTCTCTTGAAGCCCCGCGGGTCAGCCTCAGCTTCTGGCCCCACCGCCGCCACGACGAACACATCACCAAGCCGACGATAGAACGCCCGCCACGCACTCCGGCCTCCACGTGGCCGCAGCTCCCGAACACGGTCTGCATCGCGGACAGCGCTGGAATGCGGGTACCCAAGGTCAGGACCGAGCGCCTCCAGTTTCTTCGCCGCGTTCAGGATGGCCACTCGCTCGGTCGCGGGAAGCTGCCCAAGCTCGGCTTCGGCTTGCGGCAGTAACACGACGGTCCATGACATCCCATCAATATAGCAAAAATGTTATCAGTTGCGCTACGATCTTCACGGCCGCCAGGGTATTACGTGCCGATCGCTCCAAGAGCATGTCGCCATGCACGTCGTAGGCGCGGTCCGCCGGCTACGCATGATCGCCGAGAGTTCCGACCGCCGCAGCCGACGAATCTCAGCCAGCCCTCGACGCCTACATTGCGTACCTGAGAAGCCTCAGTCATTCCAGCCGCAGCGCTTGCGACAGGGCGTCGGCACTTGCGCTCATATACGGCCAGACGTGACGATTGTGTCCCGCCTAAAAGCCTCTGACATGCTCGAACATCCGTAGGGCAGGGCATCGCTGGCTTGAGCGCTCGGTTCGGGACCAAGAGTGCTTAATACGTGCCGATCTCTCCAAGTTTCGAACGAACTGGCCTGGTAGGCGCCAGTTCGAGGCGCCGTAGTCGAGACGGCTGGTCTGCCAGTTGAGCCACACCGGCTGCGGACGCTAACCGGTATCCGCGATAAGTCCTACCATATTGTCACGAAGCGCCAGCGTGTTCGCCGTCCGCGTTCCGTCAGAACGCCAAATGCGGGCGGGTGGCTACGGGGGACCGGCTGACTTGCCAACGGAGACCGAGAAGCGAGATCCAAACAGTTCTGTGCTGCCTGCTCCACCCTCGCCGACGTCGGCCGAAGACAAGCTGAATACGCCCGGGCCGTTCCAGGCCGACATACCCGCCAGCCGCCGAGCAATCAAGGTGGCGTCTCCGGTGCTTGCCGCGCATATCGGTCGCTCGATCGAAGAGATGGCAATCCTCGTGCCGCAGTCCCTGGTATCCGACTCGACGGCCCCGATCCGGTCCTGATGCGTGCCGTGCCTTGCGGCCATCATCCAGGTCCTGAGACATTAGGCTCTAAACTGGGTGGATATTGAATTGTCCGCCTCGAAACGTCGGAAGTTCGTCCCTCACCGTCAAGGAGCAAGGTCGTGTCAATGCAGCAGTTCGATGACCTGGCCGCCACGCTCTTCATCAGCCGATCTGAGGTTCGGTTGACCGCAGGCTCGCGAACTTATTCTCATCGCGTTGGCGGGCTCACGCTCGAGGCACGTGAAAGGCTGCAGGAACTGCAGCAGTTAACATGGACCGCCGGGCCGACAGCTACCGCTGTGAGTGAAGCTGGCCGTGGGCTCGGTCAGTCTTTTCTGGATGGGGCCGCCGGCCTAGCCCTCGCACAGCAACTGGCGCGCGCCGGCCAATCAGGCCGAGCGCTTCGGCTGGCGATTGAGGTGGATGACGGCGAACTGGCGGATTTGCCGTGGGATGCTCTTATCCTTCCCGATCGCTGTGATCCGTCCCCCGGCAAAGTGCCTTTCGCCCTGGATCGTCGGATACTCGTGTACCGGTCCACCGGCGGGCAGGCCGACGTGGTCCATCCGGCTGTGCCTCTGCCTGGTCCACTGCACATGGTCTTTGCCATCGGCTGCCCGGAGCGGGCCGGAACGAGCTTGCTCAACTATGAGCGCGAGCTAGCCAACGTCCTGAAATCGGTGCGTTCCGCGGTCTCGACTGAGGATGTCGAGATCGAAATCCTCAACTGGGGGACTGTGGACGCGATCCAGGCTGCGCTGGCCGACAGCCCTGCGCACATCTTGCACATTTCCTGCCACGCCGAACCAGGCTTCCTGGCGCTGGAGACCGTCAGCGGCGATGAAGATCTCGTCGATGCAGAACGGCTAGTCGAGGATCTGGTACCGCAAGACCCCACCGTACCGCTGATCGTACTGTCCGGCTGCTCGACCGGCCGGATCGCCGGGCCAGATGCGGCCAATGACGACTCAGAGTCTCACCAGGGACTGCCTGGTCTGGCGCGAAGCCTGATCTCATCCGGAGCGCCGGCGGTCATCGCGATGACTGATCGCGTCAGTGATGCGTACGCGACGCGATTCGCCGAGCATCTGTATGGGACGTTCGCTCGCAGCCCGCAGGCGGACGTGCTGACCGTGTTCACAGCCGTCAGGCAATCCCTCGCGCTGGGTGACGGGCGTGACGGGGGTGAGCCGCCTAGCGGGACAGGCGAATCACCGCCCGATGCTGCTGGCTCCGACGTCAGCGGTGCCGAGTGGTCGATGCCGGTCCTTTTCCTGAGCGGCAATCCGGGCCCGCTGTGCGGTGAAGCTGACCCGGCGGGCCAGGCGGCCAGGTCAGCCACGATTTCTGAGCGCCTGCGCCATACTGATCCCAGCAGCTTCGTCGGCAGACGATCTGAACTGCGTGACGTCCTGGCCACCTTCGCTGCGGGAAATAATCGCATCGCGGTGTGCGGTCCCGTCGGGATCGGGAAGACGGCGTTCGCCGAGGCGGCCGTCACGATGCTTGCTGGAACGGCCGGGTTGCCTGTGCATGTTCGAGCAGGCCAAGGTCCGAACGAAATGCTGGCCACCGTGGCCCGGTGCCTGCTATCCGCGCCCAGGTCATGGATCGATCTGGTCGGTGCGCCGTGGGCGCATCGGCTGGCACGGCAGTTGTCCGATGAGGCGATACCGTGGGCGGATCGGCTGTGCGGCTGCCGTGACGTTCTCGAGCAGCAGCGGCGGATCCTGCTTGTCGCTGACATCGGCGCAGGGGACGCCACCTTCACCGGGTCTGGCTGGGAGCTGACAGACCGTGGGGTCGCGGATTTTCTCGCTGGCTGGGCAGTACTCGGGCCGGGCGCGGCCCTGCTGCTGACAAGCCGGCATCCGTTCCCGCTGCCCCTGAGCGGGAAAAGGCTCCAATACCGCTGCCTCGGGCCGCTGTCACCAGCAGAGACCGCCAAGCTGACACTGCAACTGGACGCCCTTCGCCGGGCACTTACTGACCGGCCGCTCGATCTCCTTGATCCGGCGGGCGGCCATCCGCTCACGCTGGTCCGGCTCAATACGCGGATGCAGACCGCGCACGACGATCTTGCAACCGTGACCGGCGAAGTCGTAGCTGAAGTCAGGGCGGAGTCCGGGATCCCCGAGATACTTGCCCGGCTGGGATCCACTAGCCCCGTAACCCGGCTGCTGACCGGCGCCAGCGTCTACCGGATGCCGGTCGGCCGAGCGGGAATGAACTGGCAGCTCAGCGGGAGCCTGCAGGCGGACGACGATCAGGAGCGAGCCGAGCGGCTGCGATGGGCCCTCGAACACGAGCGGCCTGACGAACAACGGGCGCCGACGATGGAGGGCGCCATCCTGCCATACCAGACCCGTCGCGACCTAGCGGCGGCAGCTCGGCCACGGGACGATCCCGACCTGGACTATGCCTTGCAGCTTGGCGTCCAGGCTGGCGCGATTGCCGGTCCATTCAACCCTGCTGATATCGGCAGCGGACGGTACCGGGTTCTCCTGCCCATCGCCGCGATGCTGCTCTCCACAGCCGGAGCTCAGGTGGTGGAGGAAGCCCACCGACGCGCGGCTGCTTACTGGCAGTGGGCAGAAGAAGCGTTCATGCTCTCCCCCGACTTCGGCCTGGCGGACAGCTGGCGCCTCGAGGAGGAGCTCGAGCACCTGCTCGCGGCGGGGGAGAACAACCGGGCGCTGGACCTTATCCCAGAAATTGTCCTCAGGCTCCTGACGCAAGGCCTGGCGCAGGCCGCGCGAGCCAGGGAGCTGTCCGAGTATGCCATTGAACACACAGCCGAGCCCAAACGCGAGCTCTGCGGGCTGCTTATCGCGGCCTCTGCTGCCTGCTGGAGCCTCGGTGACGGCCCCTCCGCTATCGAACACGTATCGCAGAGCATCCGTGTCGCACGCTTCCTGCGGGACGACCGCTTGGTCGTCCACTGCGCGCATCGCCTCGCACGGCTGCACCTGGCCCTGGGTGACAGCGACCGGATGCAACCTCTGATCGTCGAAGCCGATGAGGCTGCGGGCCGATCCAGCGACCCGGTCCTGCAGGCAGTTGTGCTGCAGATGCGGGCTCAAGTCGCACAAGTCGATGGTGACTTCTCTGCTGTGATCAGGCTGAGCACCGAGGCGCTCGCACTGGCGTCCCGCGTGGCAATGCATTACCTGGTCCGAGCCAGCTACCAGCACGACCGGGCGCTGATCGCAGCCACGGTCAACCGGGCGGATATCAGGATGTCAGCGCTCAGGCAGGCGGCAGACGATGCCATGGCAGGATCCGCTGTCTTGGAAGTCGAGGTCCTCAGTCATATTCAGATTGCCACAGCCTTGCTCCTTGCGGGACGGCCTGACGAGGCGCAGACACATGCCACCGAAGCCGCTGACCTTGCAACAGACCCAGCACTTGTCAGCTATGTGGCGGCCGCGTGCCAAGTGCAGGGGCTTATCTTCTCAGCGCAAGGAGCGTTCGATGCGGCAGAAGACCAGCTCAGACGGGGCCTGCTGCTGAGCGAGCAGTTCGGCGAGCTGGCCATGGCAGCCAGCTGCTGTCTAAATCTCGCGGAAGTAGCTGCAAAGCGCGGCAGCTTGCCGCTACAGGCTCACTGGTACGAGCAGGTCATAGCGAAGTCCCGGACCCTCCGGAATCGAACCCTCGCGGATTACGCCGGGCAGTTGCTGACGATTCTTTCCCAGCTGGGCGAGTACGACATGGAGAAATCTACGGTAGATTTCTCCGCCACGGCGCCTGCGGGAGGGTCGCCGCTGACGATGGCAATCGACTTGCTCGCGCAAGCACAGAGCGCCTATGCACAGGACCGCACGGCTGAGGCAGACCTCCTTGGGCGTGACGCGCTGGCGAAGGCCGACCGCCTTGGCTCCGGGCCGCTGGCGATCGCCTGCCTGAGGCTACTGGCGGCCAATGCGCTCGAAGGCGGCAATCCTGGCGATGCCGCCAGTGTCATCGACGAGCTCCTCCGCCGCGCTGAGCGAGACGCCGACTTGCTCGAAAGCGCGTTTGCTTTTTACCTTCGCGGGCGCCTGGTCGCCATGGCCGCGGATTCTCCGGAGCGGCGGGAAGCCGCAAAGGGAGATCTCCAACATGCCCTTTCTATCGCTGCACGCATCGGAGCGCACTCGCTCACTGCTGAATGCTCTCGTGCGCTTGCTGGCATCGCCTTGGTCCGTAAGGACTTCGCTGACGCGGACGAGGGGACGCAGACCCTTATCATTGAAGGCCAGATCATTGGTGATCTCGATGACATAGCGCATGGCATAGTAGGGCGAATCCTGTCCGCGCTCCAGAAAGAAGACCTTGCTGCAGCTCAGGAGAATGTGGACTGGCTTCACGTTTATGTTGACGGCAGTTCCCGTGAATGCCAGGCGAACGCCATGCAAGGCTTTGTTAACTTGGCAGAAGGCGAAGACCCCGACCGCGCTGCGGAACTGCTGGCGCTTGCACTGTCTCAGGCCCAGGAGGCGGGCGACACTTTTATCGCAGAGATGTCGGCAGATGCGCTGGCAGACCTGGCTCTTGAGAGAGGCCAGCTCCCCGTAGCGCAGCAACGGCTCGAACAGCTGCTGATGTTCGCTGACCCGGCCGATGCCGAGACCAGATCTTCTGCGCTCGAGAGGATGGCAGACATAGCCATCAGCCGCGCGAATGCGGAGGCCGGATGCCAGTGGTGGGAACCACTGATCGGCCTCGCTGAAGGATCAGAAGACCGCGAATTTCGCGCAGCGTGCTTCCAGTGCCTGGCGGTGACCGCTGGAGTGCTGGATGATGTGGTGCGCTCACAGGCGTGGTGGCAGCGATCGCAGTGGCTGTCTGCGCGCAGTGGATCCGGACATGCTTCTGATCCGGGTCAGCCGGGCGCTCTTGCCGGCAAGCCGACTCAGCTTCTTGCCCTCGTCGCGCTCTACGGGCAGACGGTATCCCGGCAACACTGGGAGGAAGCCACTGTGGTGGCCCAGCAGATGGTTGCCATTCACCGGGATCTGGCAGCGGGCGGCAACTTCAGCCAGATGGCGGACCTCGCGGGCGCGCTGCAGGATCTGGATATCTGCCTCATGAATACCGAGCAGCTGAAGAGTGCTCTGCCGGCAGCCGAGGAGGTAGCCCATCTCTACCGGCTCCTTGCTAGGAAGGTGCCCGCGCAGTATGAGCCGCGGCTTGCTTCAAGCCTGGCGATCGTCGCCGCACAGCGATCTGGCCTAGGGCTGGGCGAGCTGGCCGTGTCGGCCATCGAGGAAGCAGTGACCGTCTATCGCAAGCTGGCTGGGACCCACCCGCGGTCATATGAAGGCGGGCTGGCTTCTGCACTAGAACGCCTCGGCATCTGGACAGCCGAGCTAGGACGCCAGGCGGACGCGGTTACGGCAGCAGAGGAGGCTGTCCGAATCAACCGGCGGCGCGCCGCCTCGGATCCAGGCAAGCATGACTCGGCTTTGTCAGAATCGCTGTGCGCGCTCGCATGGATCCGATCCCTAAGCGCGTCCACATCGGCACAGAGCCTTAACGCAGTGAATGAAGCACTGGATATCGAACTGCGACTGGAAACTTCCGGGTCGGAAGATGCGGACGTTGCCGCCGTGCGGCAGCTCATGGCCGATATCCAGGACGGAGCAGGCCGCCGAGCCGGGGATTGAACTGGCGTCCGCGGGCAAAACCAGGGCAACGGCAGCCCGGGCGCAGGGCACGCGTCTCAGGGCGGCAGATGGGTGATCATCTATCCAACTGCCGTCGCGCCCTGAGGCGGGCGGATGCCTGGCGATCCTTGTAGTCATTGCCTGTCAGGTCGCAATCCCAGAGAGCCTCAACGAGATCATCTGCTTGCGGCACGGCCTCCGATGAGGCAGGTGCGTCGGTCTCAGGGGCTAGAGAAGACGACGGAGACGGCATGCCGCCCGGCTCGACCTGATTGGTCATGCCGGTAAGTCTGCACGAAGATCGCCGCAGCCAGAAGTGCCGTGCCGGCCAGCAAAGTTGCCAGGCTCGCCCACCATCGGCGGGCCTTGCGCCTCAGCTGCCCGTTGTTGAACTCGAAGTGCTTCACCTTCGTCGCGCCGAGCGCGGCCAAGGTGGCCGGCAGGCTGAGGCGGGCGTACTTAGTGAAGAGCGGGCGCGGCTCTACATCCTCGTATGCCCGGACGGACATAGCAGCGACGCCGAAGCCGATGGCAGCGGCGAAAGCGCAATACGCCAGGATCGCCAGGACGATCTCCGCGCTTCTGGTAGCCAGGAAGGATATGGCAGCCAGCGCGTAGCCGACCAGCAGTACGGCCTTCGTGTCAATCTTGTCCAGGGAGCTTGACTGACGCTCGAGCCTGGCTGTCACCTCGGTGTTGATCAGCGCCAGCGTCTCTGCCTGGCTACCCAACTCTTCCGGCCTCATAGCAAGAGGACCATACCGCCCAGAGTGACCGGCATTGACCTTACCGCGCTGACCGGCGATGTGGTGATACTAGCCCTAACCAGGCCGCGGTGGAATTTGACGATTGATGCTGGTGATTGATCGGAGCAAGGCCGAGTGGCGGGTCACGCAGGATCTCGTCTGCCGCTCCCGGCCGGATACGTGAGGCCAGCGCTCACAGGGCCTGGGACTGCGTCGCAAGGCTCCAGTCGTCGAGCAGGTGGAACGCCGCGGGCCGCGCACTAGTCAGCCGCCCTCTCAAGCTGACCTTCCTCGTGCCGAATACGTGCCAGATCATGTCGCAGTTGTATTAAGGTGCCAGGTCAGTGGCAGCTTGGTCACCTGTTTACAAGACGGCACCGCTGCGGGAACGCCGCTCGCCGTGGTCGATAACTGCCGGGCTCTGTTGCGCCGCTGTCGCCCAGGCGTGTACCTGAACAAGCACCAGCCCCAGCCGCCGGGCTCAATTGCGGACAGAAACCGATTGGTGTAGCTAGCGGGAGTCCAAGCCCTGCCCGGGTGGCCGGGGGGTGCCCGCCCCGAGGGCACCGTCGTCCGCGTCCACGGCGGCGGCTACTGCGTTGGGCTCACCGCGTATGGCGCGGACCTGGGCCGCTCACCTGAGCCAGGCCGGGTGCCAGGTCGTGCTACCCGAATACCGGCTCGCGCCTGCGCACGCCCATCCCCCCGCCCTCCAACCAGGCGGTTGAGAAGCTCTCCGCGAGAGATCACCGGGGGTGTCCCGACGCCGTGGAGCGCTCGCCCCGGCCGCCAGATTGAAGCGCCCGCGGACAGGGCCAGGCGGCGAATGCCGTGGTTTGCCATGCCGCCCGGTGCCGCGTCCCGTCGCTGTATACCCGACCGTCCTGCGGTCATCGTGCGGTCAAACGATCAGGGACCTGACCGCCGTGACTGGCGATCAGGTCCCTGACCTGCTACTTCATGAGTAGCCCCGACCGGATTTGAACCGGCGCTACCGCCTTGAGAGAGACGGCGGCACCGTTCAACCCACCACGGCACGTGTTTGCTGAAGCAGCTCTAACCAACTACAATGTAGTCGTGAGTAAGCGTTCTCCGACTCCTGTACGGTTCGACGTGCCCGTAGCCGAAAGACTGGCATCCTTCGTGGCCGCGAACCCCGGCATGACCCTGTCCTCTGCGGCGAACCGGCTCGTGGACGAAGCCCTGCGCATGAGCGAGCATCCCGGAATCCTGTTCCGGCCCGGCCCGACCGGGCGGCGCGCCGCCCTGGCCGGCGGACCCGACGTGTGGGAGGTCGTGCGCGCCGTGAAGTCCGCCCGCACGGCCGAGCCAGCGCTATCCGACGATGACCTGCTCACCGTGGTCGCGGACAACACAGGCGTTCCGCTGCGGCTCGTACGAACCGCTGTCCGGTACTGGGCTTCCTACCCGGGCGAAATCGACGCCGAAATCATCGCCGCCGATGCGGCCCAGGACGCCGCCGAACGATCATGGCAGCGCGAACGCCAGCTGCTCGCCAGGTAACCCCCGTGAGCCGCCCGCTGCTGCTCGATGAGATGTTTTCCGACACCATCGCCCAGCAGCTGCGTGCCAAAGGCCACGACGTACTGGCCGTCGTGGCAGATCCCGCGCTAGTGGCACTGCCGGACGACCAGGTCCTCGCCCGCGCAGCAGCTACCGGGCGTGCCCTGGTCACCGCAAACATCAAGGACTTCATGCCGCTGGACGCCCAGTACCGCGCCGCCGGGCAAGCCCACGCCGGGCTGATCCTCGTATCGGCCAGGACCTTCCCCCAGGACCGCGGCTACCCCCACGCAGTCACCGCCGCCCTGATAGCCATCCTGGACCAACCTCAGCAAATCCAGGGTGACCAGATACTCTTCCTCCCCCGCGGCTAACCGGTTCTGTGGATCTTGTTCCTTCGGCCGTATCTCGGCCCCTGCCGGTCGGGCGGCGTCAGCTAGCGCGGAACGGGTGGCTTTCCCGGAGCGCGGCGGGGACCATTCGCGCTATGCCACGTTCACTGGTGCTTACCTCCGTGGGGAAGGTCATACCCACTGGTCCATGCCAGACCGCAGACCTCGTGCACCGCGCTTACCGATGACGTCCAGCACCGTTGCGGCGTTCTGCATTACGCATGCCTCTCATCGCCAGACATCGTGACCACCTGTGCCCCTTCGCCCTGCGGCCCGGCTTTCCCGGCCTCTGCTGGCAGGTCGTGACTCCTGCGACTACTACGGGCACTCCGTCGCCCTAGGGCTCGCGCCCCGTAGGCGATCCCGCGGTACGTCCTCGTCGTACGTGTCGAGCGCGACACAGGCCGCCCACTCATCTCCTTGACCGCCCTCACTGGGCGGCGCTCCGCGTCACGGAGGTCGCCCTGGCCCACGGGTTCATGCCAGGACCTGACGCGGCACCGGTTCCAGGCGTCATTCCGGAGGGTGCGCACATTCACCACTGGAGATGGGGCTTGAAGCAATCCAGCCTTGGCCATATCGCGCGGGTCTTGCGGCACCCCGCCCTGGACGCCTCCAGACGAGTTCCTCCCAACTGAGTCGGGGATACAACGAGGCGCCTCACGGCGCACTCCGTACGTGAACCTCTCGATTCATACGGCTCTTGTCGTCTTGATCACATCCAGGCTGAGGGAACCCATGGCCCGTGCGCGAACAGGGTGCCGATCTCAGCGAAGATCATCAAAGGCCGGCACGCGACCAGCGTGGCAGCGATCCGCGACGACACGGTCAACGCCGGGTCGACTGGGTAGACGAGGTCACCGTGGTCGACGGCAACTGCTCCGTCAGCCCGGCCCGACTGTCGCGTAGTGTTCAACTCGGCTTGCGCCGCAGCGGAACCAGCATCGTCCTGCCCGACGACAACCCGATCATCGACCGCATGCGAAGCGGTTCGTGCGCATGTACTCTCGCAGCGATGACAAGAGGGGCGGAGATCCGGTTCTTGCACTTCGCTGGTCGTCGTGTCGCTTACGCAGTGACCGGCGACGGGCCGCCGCTGGTCGCGCCGGCGTGGTGGGTCAGTCACCTGGAGCTCGACTGGGAGGATCAGGCCTTCCGGGGGCTGTGGGAGTCGATTAGCGCGGGCTACACCGCGGTGCGCTATGACCGGCTCGGTGTCGGTATGTCTGATCGCGATCTGCGCGACGAGGACCTGACGCTCGACAGTGAGGTTGCGCTGCTGGGTGCTGTCCTCGACGAGCTGGCACTGCAAAAGGTCGTGTTGGTCACCGGTTCGTCGGGAGGCTGCGCGGCGGTCGCGTTTGCGGCTCGTTTCCCTGAGCGGGTGGATCGTCTGCTGCTTTATGGCGCGTACGCCGACGGCTCCTCGATCGCCTCACCGGAACTGCGCGACGCGATCATCGCAACCGTGCGCTCGCACTGGGGGCTGGGTTCGCGTCTGCTTGCTGACCTGTTCCTCGGCGATGCCGGCCGTGCTGAGCAGGAACGGCTGGCGCGGCATCAGCGCGCAGCGGCGAGCCCGCAGACCGCGGCGGCGTTGCTGGAACTCTTCTACCGCAACGATGTCCGGGCAGAGCTAGCGCGGGTGCGCGCCGACTCTGGTCGTGCACCGTCGTGGCGACCGCGCGATCCCTTACCACCTCGGCCGCGAGCTGGCGGCGGGGATCCCCAAGGCGACGCTGATCCCGCTCACGGGGACCGCTCATTTCCCGTGGGCCGGAGATACGCAGTCGGTGGCGCGCGCGATGCGCTCGGTGCTGGCACCCGAAGGTCCGGTCCATAGTGCCGGAGAGCCCGCGGCGGTGCTGCTCTCCAGCCGAGAGCGCGAGGTGCTGGCGCTGGTGGCGAGGGGGCTGAGCGACCCGGAAATTGCCGAGCAGCTGGTCCTGAGCCAGCACACCGTGCACCGCCACGTCGCGAACATCCGCACTAAGCTCGGGCGCGGTTCGCGCACGGCCGCGGTCGCTGAGGCAGCGCGCCTGGGCCTGCTCTGACGCCGATCACCCGAACGGGCCATCCTGGTGAGATGGCCCCGGTGAGCGATGCGCCCGAAACCTCCGCGTCCGTACCGTCGCCTGCATGGAAGCCAATGTCACACCAGGCCCACCATCGGGCGACTCGGCCTGGGCACGCGCTTTCGCGCTCCTGTATGACCCCTTCGTCTGGGTGGGCGAGCGCGCCGGACTGCGCGTCCACAGAAGGGCTCTGCTCAGCCGCGCGCGCGGGTGCACGCTCGAGATCGGCAGCGGCACCGGCCTGAACCTGCCGCACTACCCCGACGACCTCGATGATCTGGTCCTGGCGGAACCAGACGCGGCAATGCGCTCCCGCCTGGAGAAGAGGCTGAGCCGCAGCGACCGCGGGACCCGGCTGGTTGACGCGCCGGCGGAACGGCTGCCGTTCCCCGACGGATCGGTCGACACGGTCGTCTCGACGCTCGTGTTGTGCACGGTCGACGCCCCCGACGTTGCCCTGCTGGAGATCGCGCGGGTTTTGCGGCCCGGCGGTCAGCTGCTCTTCCTCGAGCACGTCCGCTCTGAGTCACCGACGCTCGCCCGCTGGCAGGATCGGCTAGCAGGGCCGTGGCGTCGCTTTGCACGAGGCTGCCGCTGCAACCGCGCCACCGCGGAACTGATCGTGACCTGCGGGCTGGAACTCGAACAGACACGCGAAATGCCGTGGCACGGAATGCCGCCGATCGTGCGGCCGCTCATCGTTGGCCGGGCGACCGTTCATCGTCGCCCAGGGCACGAAACGGAAGGAGCGGCCGGGACTGGCTCACAGGTCGTTAACCAGGCGGAGCCGGCGAACACGAGGATCACGCACCAGCCACCAGCCACCAGCCATGTGGCCGAAGTTATGGCTTCCAGCGCGCCCGGCCGTCTTGTCGATGACATGTGGTGCCGACAAGAGCTAATGCGGCGGGCAGACTGCAGCGTGGCCTGTGGGTCTGGCGGAACGAGCGCGGCAAGAGGACGATTAGCTCGCTGCTCCCGTTCGGAAAGGACTCCGCAATGCCCGACAGTGACACGCCCGTCCTGGACACCCTCGCGGTGATGACCGCCGCATCGCTGGAGAGCAGCGGCCTGCCCCCGCGCGAGTTCATGATCGCCCGGATCGCCGCCCTGGTCGCGGTGGACGCGACCGCCGCGTCCTATGCCCTCAACGTCGAAGCGGCGGCCGACTCCGACATCACCCTCGATGACGTCGAAGACATTCTCGTCGCGGTGGCACCCATCGTGGGCACCGCGCGCGTGGTCTCGGCGGCGGCGAACATCGCCGAGGGGCTGGGCTTCGTGGTCGCCATAGCCGAAGCTGAACTGGAGGCCGAACTGGACGCAGAGGACGGCGACGACGCCTAAATAAGCGGGGGCGTGCCAGTCGTGTCCGCCGCGTTCCTCTCTGCACCCAGCCGTTAGCCCTCGACCGGCTCGCCGCCCGCCCTCGCCAGAACCTAACGAAGCACTACTAGGTGGGGCACTGGGTGGACGACCGGCGGCCTGGCGTCCGTGGCGCGTGCCAGGCTCCGGTCAGATCTGGGTGCCGGCTTTGTGTCCAGTTCGATCCAGACATTGTTGCCAGTGCGCGGGCGTTCGCTCGTTATCTTGAGGGCAGACTGCAGCCCCGCGAACATTTGCCCACGGCGTCGTCATGCAAGCCCCGGGCGCCGAAGGCCAGCTCTGTGCAGCTGAGAGTCGACCGGCCGGGCGGGACGACGATGCCGGAGGTTACCGGTTATAGGTAACCCTCTCGATCCCGGCGCTGCGGAGTGGCCGGGTTGGGCGCGTGATGGTTGAGCTTCGCGGGCTTCTGGTCTGCAGGCCGGTGTGGCCGCCGGTTGCAGGCTGATCCGGGTCAGCTGCCCATGAGCAGGGTGGCCCGGTCGGGGAAGGCGCGGGTGATGGCGGCGGCCCGGCTGGATACCTGAAGCAGGGCGAAGATCTTCTCCATGTGCGTGCGCACGGTTCCCTCCGAGATGCCGAGCCTGCGGGCGATCTGCGCGTTGGTGGCACCCGCCGCGACTAGGCGGAGCAGGTCCCATTGCCTGGCGGTCAGGTCGGGGACGCCGCGGCGGCGCCGTTCGGCGTCCAGGAAGGCCTCGTGCAGGTGAGGGCGAAGCAGCGTAAGCAGGGCCCGGTCACGTTCGGAAAAATCCGCCCTGAGCCACGGAAGAAGACCAGGCGCACGCTGTGCCCTGGCCTAAGCGATTTACATGCAAGCTAAAGGGCGCCGATCCAGCCCGAACCACCAGCGGCAGAATAGGGCGTTGGGTCAGGTGAGGCTGGTTCGCGCGGCGGCGTCTGCGCGATGATGGCCGGGTGCGTGTGCTGATTCCGCTCCCCGACCGGGATTTCGACGTGACCGAGGTGGCGGTGCCGTGGCGGGTGCTGTGCGATGCGGGGCACCAGGTCACCTTCGCCACCGAGCGGGCCGGCACGGTGCCGGCCGCCGATCCCCGGCTCCTGACCGGGGTGATCTTCGGGCAGCTGGGCGCTGCAGCCGAGGCCAAGCGGTTCTACGCCGAGCTGGCCGAGGCCGCGGAGTTCACCAGCACTCAGGCGTGGGAGCCGCTGGACCCAGCCGCCTTCGACGGCTTGCTGCTGCCCGGCGGGCACGCCCCGGGGATGCGGCAGTACCTGGGCTCGGCGGTGCTGCGGGACCAGGTGGCCCGGTTCTGGGCGCTGGGCAGACCCGTCGCCGCGATCTGCCACGGCGTCCTGGTGCTGGCCCGGACCCGCGATCCGGCCACCGGCCGCAGCGTGCTGGCCGACCGCCGGACGACCTGCCTGCCCAAGTACCTGGAGCGCCTGGGCTATCTGGCCACCGCCTGGCGGCTCGGCCGCTACTACCGGACCTATCCCGGCTACGTCGAGGACGAGATCAAAGCGGCCCTGGACGACAGGCCCAGCCCGTCAGCACACCAGGCGTTGCGCTGCTCCATTACCCAGGTCGGCACGAGTATGCCCTGCCGAAACGATCATCGGTATGCACATCCCTGCCGACTACGAGCGATTGCGCCCAGTGTCGACCACGCGGGTGACTGCGCCCGGATCATCCTGGTCAGCGCGCGTGGTCGCCGGACGGCTCCCGTGTCACGGCCTCAGGTGCAAAGGGTTTGCGGTGCGGCTACAGCAAGAGAGTGGCCCCTAGGACGAGCGCGGCCACCGACCCGACCAGCCAGAGCCTGGCCCAGAACCCGGCAGGCAGCCGGGTCAGCCCCCGGAGTTTTCCTGCGTCACCAGCGTCAGTCCAGTGCCTGCGCACGTCAGCGACGCCGGCCAGCAGCAAGAACCACGCGATCCCATAGGCAGCGGCGACCTGGGCTCCGAGGCTCATGTACCGCGCAACGACGTAGATGGCGAGGCCGCATCCGATCACAGAGACGAGACCGAAGCTCTTCCGCACCATGACCAGCATGCAGGCGAGCGCGAGGATGGCCAGCCACAGCACGGCCACGATGTGGCCGACCTGAATGAGCTTGGCCGCGATCAGCCCGAACCCGCTCGGGCCGAGGTAGCCCACTATCCCGGCCAGGATGAACCCGGCGCCCTCGGCCGGAGCCAGCCCCGTTTCCCCGTCGGCATTCCTTCTTATTTTGATGTAGGTAACCTGGCGGCCCGCGGCTGAGCCCACAACAGCATGGGCGCCTTCATGCGCGATGGTGGTCGCGTGCTGCGCGACCGACCAGACAGATCGCGCGGCAACAGCGACAAGCGCGACAAGGCCGATTAATACTACAGAGGCGGCCGGAAGATGCGCCTGCATCTGAGCCGCCTGTTGCAGCTCAGTGCTGAGCGACGGAGTTGCCATCGCGCGCCCTCTCCGCCTGCGCGTTGTCCTTCGAGTCGAGAACCGCAGGTCCGTTCCATAAACCCGTAGCAACTATGGCATACGCGGCATGACCTGAGCATCATTGACCAAGTAGCGCTCTCGCTCTCCGTGTTGAGCTGCTTGGCTTGTTCCAGGCGACGGCGCAGTACTTTCGGGCGGCCGCCAGAACCCTGCGGCCAGGGCCAAGACCCATACAGTGCCGGTACTGCAATCCAGGAGACGACCTGCCCCGCGACGTGGCGGGCAGGTAGCAGTGATGGTGCCAGCTTTCCCCTCGCGCCCAGATACGCCATCAGGCGCGCCCTTCACACGCCAGCCACGTCCGCATCCCAGTTGCAGCCGACAAGGAAGTCTGACCGGCAACATAATCGGCAGATTCGGTCCCCCTCTTTATCTGCGCACCAGTTGCGGATCTTCGACAAGGGCGCCAGCGGCGCAGATCAGGCGGATATTGCCTGGGTCGCCGCCACCAGTCAGCTACGTCCGGTGATGCGATCGGATCTTTGTGGAGTCGCGGCGTGGTTGGAGGATCACGCCGGGGGCAGGTCGGTGGATGCTGCCCACCCGAGGATCTTTGCCGATCGCTGTCGTGGTCGGCCTGACGGCCCATCTACTGTTGGAGGGATGGCCGCCGCCGCGCAGCTGACTTTGGCTGGGAGCGTTGCGCCTGGGCCAGCGACGACAGGCCCCCCGCCGCGGCGGGGGGCCTGTGTTTGGGGTGCATCGTCCGCACGGTGAGGGACGGGTCGGACCGTTAGCGTATTAACTCGGCGTGACCGGTTGCAGGGCACTGCGCCGGTCCCGTGCCGTGGGCGTTGGTGGCTGTCATCGTGAAGGTGCAGCCGTGTCATTTCCGGCCACGGGCGTGGCCGTCTTGGGAGCTGGGTTCCGCGATCTAGGGCGTCTCCGTGATGGTGGTCTGGGCGCGGGCGATGGTGGAGTCAAGGCTGTTGCTGTAGAGGTTCAGGTAGAACGTTCCATTCACCGTCTGGCCGCAGTTCAGCAGCGGGATCCGGATGATCTGGCTGGTGACACCGGGCTGGAAGGTGAGGGTGCCGGCCTGGCCGACGTAGCCGTAGCTGGTGCCGGAGCAGGCGGTGCGCGACGAGGTCGTGCCGGCCGGGGTGTCGTAGTACACCGTCACCGGGCTGGTCCCGGGAGCGGTGAGCGTCACCGGCAGGTCGATGTAGCCGTCGGAGGCACCCACGATCACGTCGGGGGGTGCCAGGATGCCCGGCGAGCTGACCGGGGTGGCGCCGCTGGCCTCGATGGTGACCACGCCGGTGCCGTCGGCGACGGTGGCGTGGGTCGGGGTGCCGAGGGTGACCGAGAAGCTCCGCGCCTGGGCCGGGCCGGATCGGTGCAGGATCGGCACGGTGATGTTCTCGGCGGTCTCCCCGGCCGGGAAGACGAGCGTCCCGCTGGTGGAGGTGTAGTCCGTCCCGGCCGCGGCCGAGCCGTTGTGGGTGGTGTAGGGCACGCTGACCGGCGAACCCGAGGCCGCGCCCGAGGGGCCGCCCAAAAGCACCGGGACGTTGATGGTGCCGGCGCTGTTGTCCACCACGGCGTCACGGACATACAGCCCGGGCGTCGAGGTGGCCGCGGCGTCACCGGTGATGTCGATCTGGGTCTGGGCGCGGACGATGGTGGAGTCCGCGCTGTTGCTGTAGAGGTTCAGCGTGAACTCCTGGAAGCCCGAGGTCAGGCTGACTCCGCAGTTCAGCAGCGGGATCCGGATGATCTGGCTGGTGACACCGGGCTGGAAGGTGAGGGTGCCGGCCTGGCCGACGTAGCCGTAGCTGGTGCCGGAGCAGGCGGTGCGCGACGAGGTCGTGCCGGCCGGGGTGTCGTAGTACACCGTCACCGGGCTGGTCCCGGGAGCGGTGAGCGTCACCGGCAGGTCGATGTAGCCGTCGGAGGCACCCACGATCACGTCGGGGGGTGCCAGGATGCCCGGCGAGCTGACCGGGGTGGCGCCGCTGGCCTCGATGGTGACCACGCCGGTGCCGTCGGCGACGGTGGCGTGGGTCGGGGTGCCGAGGGTGACCGAGAAGCTCCGCGCCTGGGCCGGGCCGGATCGGTGCAGGATCGGCACGGTGATGTTCTCGGCGGTCTCCCCGGCCGGGAAGACGAGCGTCCCGCTGGTGGAGGTGTAGTCCGTCCCGGCCGCGGCCGAGCCGTTGTGGGTGGTGTAGGGCACGCTGACCGGCGAACCCGAGGCCGCGCCCGAGGGGCCGCCCAAAAGCACCGGGACGTTGATGGTGCCGGCGCTGTTGTCCACCACGGCGTCACGGACATACAGCCCGGGCGTCGAGGTGGCCGCGGCGTCACCGGTGATGTCGATCTGGGTCTGGGCGCGGACGATGGTGGAGTCCGCGCTGTTGCTGTAGAGGTTCAGCGTGAACTCCTGGAAGCCCGAGGTCAGGCTGACTCCGCAGTTCAGCAGCGGGATCCGGATGATCTGGCTGGTGACACCGGGCTGGAAGGTGAGGGTGCCGGCCTGGCCGACGTAGCCGTAGCTGGTGCCGGAGCAGGCGGTGCGCGACGAGGTCGTGCCGGCCGGGGTGTCGTAGTACACCGTCACCGGGCTGGTCCCGGGAGCGGTGAGCGTCACCGGCAGGTCGATGTAGCCGTCGGAGGCACCCACGATCACGTCGGGGGGTGCCAGGATGCCCGGCGAGCTGACCGGGGTGGCGCCGCTGGCCTCGATGGTGACCACGCCGGTGCCGTCGGCGACGGTGGCGTGGGTCGGGGTGCCGAGGGTGACCGAGAAGCTCCGCGCCTGGGCCGGGCCGGATCGGTGCAGGATCGGCACGGTGATGTTCTCGGCGGTCTCCCCGGCCGGGAAGACGAGCGTCCCGCTGGTGGAGGTGTAGTCCGTCCCGGCCGCGGCCGAGCCGTTGTGGGTGGTGTAGGGCACGCTGACCGGCGAACCCGAGGCCGCGCCCGAGGGGCCGCCCAAAAGCACCGGGACGTTGATGGTGCCGGCGCTGTTGTCCACCACGGCGTCACGGACATACAGCCCGGGCGTCGAGGTGGCCGCGGCGTCACCGGTGATGTCGATCTGGGTCTGGGCGCGGACGATGGTGGAGTCCGCGCTGTTGCTGTAGAGGTTCAGCGTGAACTCCTGGAAGCCCGAGGTCAGGCTGACTCCGCAGTTCAGCAGCGGGATCCGGATGATCTGGCTGGTGACACCGGGCTGGAAGGTGAGGGTGCCGGCCTGGCCGACGTAGCCGTAGCTGGTGCCGGAGCAGGCGGTGCGCGACGAGGTCGTGCCGGCCGGGGTGTCGTAGTACACCGTCACCGGGCTGGTCCCGGGAGCGGTGAGCGTCACGTTGAGATTGACCGAGCCTCCAGCGGCACCTACAACCACGTCGGGGGGTGCCAGGATGCCCGGCGCCGTGACCGGGGTGGTGGCCGCCGCCACGGACGTCGTTGCCCTGGCTAAGGCTGCTTGTGAGGCAGACGCCAATCCTAGGACAGCGCCGCCTGTGACTGTTGTCGTTATCAGGGCCAGCGTCCCGACCGCTCGCCAGCCCCTTCGCATCGATCCCATGTTTGCCCCTTTGGCCCGCGGTCCCGCCCAGGTGGCGGAGCAGTAGCCCCAGCGTGAGCCCGGCCGGAGCTTGATGGCAGGGGCCGGGCGGCCCCGTCGAGCGCGCCAGGTGTGGGCCGAACGGCCCCATTCACGACCCGGACGCCAGTCACGCCGGGTCGGGAGGGGCCGGTTCTCAGGTGGAGGGGGCGGCCGGGTCGATGCCGGCCTGGATGGCGTAGCGGACCAGTTCTGGCCGGCGGCGTGCGCCGGTCTTCTCCCGGATCCGCTCCAGGTGCGATCTGACCGTGTTGACCGACAGGAACAGCCGCGCGGCGATCTGGGCGTCGGTCGCCCCTCCGGCCAGCAGCGCCACGATCTCCCGCTCTCGTTGCGACAGCGGACCGGCTGAACCGTCCGCCGTCGCCTGGCCGCCGGCGGGAACGGTGCCGGCGGGCGCAGCCCCGGGATCGGGCTCGGCTGCTGCGGTGGCCAGGGCGATGGCGTCGGCCTGGCTGAGAGTGCGGCCATGGCGGTAGGCGGCCTCGAAGGCGGCATCGCCCAGCCTGGCCCGCAGCTGCGCATGGTCGCGGTCGCGCAGACCCGCTTCGAGGGCCTCGAACGCCCGTCCGGCCTGCTCGTACTGCTCGTCGGCGGCACCGTGCAGGGTGGCGGCGAAGGCGGGGTCGCCGTCGGCGCCCGCCACCAGTGCCAGGCCCAGGAGAGCGCCGTGAACATACGGCTTGACACCGGTGATCCGGGCGGTGTCCAGGCCTTCGTTGAAGACGCGGCGGGCGTGGTACGGGTCGGCGTCGAGCAAGTCGCCGAAACCCAGGTTTTCCCGAATGCCGGCTGACAGGTGCTGGTAGCCAAGGTCGTCCGCGAGCGTGCTCGCCTCCTGCAGGTGCGCTCGGCCCGCCCGAAGCTCACCCGCAGCGAGCTCGTAGACGCCGAGGTTGCTTAGCGTGATGACGAGCCGGAAGTTGTCTCCGGCCGCCCGCGACAGGGTCAGGGATTCCTGGTTGTCAGCGAATACGGCGTCCACATCGCCCGCTTCGCCTTCGAACACCGCGCGACGGGAGAGAACGTAAGCGATCAGCCGGGGATCTCCGGTTGCCCGAGCCAGCCCGACCGCTTCATCGATCTGAGCCAGCGCGGCAGGCAGATCGCCATGCAAGAACCGGAACCAGCACAGCTGAGAGAGCGCGTCAGCGGTGACGGCGTCATCAGCGAGGCCACGGGCGATGCTGAAGACCTCGCCGAGCATTGAGGGGACCGTCGAGTCGTCGCCGAAGCGATCGAGCAGGTGGCAGCTCACGGTGAGGGCTAGCGCCCGGGCCTGGGTGGGCAGGCGGGCGTCGGGCCGCTCAAGCAGGACGCTGAGCGCCTCGAGGACCTCGCTGCCATGACCGCGCATGTAGCAGAACCAGCGCAGTCCCGCCGCCAGCCGCAGGCCGGGCTCGGCACGGTCAGGATCGGCGATGCTGAACGCCAGTGCGGCACGGATGTTGTCGAACTCGACCTCCAGCCGGTCCAGCCAGACAGCCTCTTGCGGGCCGCGCAGGTGCGTGCCGGCGGTCTCGACCAGAGCCAGGTAGTGATCGCGGTGGGCGGTGCGGGTTCTGCCGAGTTCGGTGCCGGGCCGCCGGGCGAGGTGTTCGGCGGCGTACTGGCGGACCGTTTCCAGCAGCCGGTACCGGGTCGAACCATCGATCTCTTCGGCCTGGACCAGGCTCTTGCCGACTAGGGCGGCCAGATGGTCCAGCACCAGCCATTCCCCGGTATCGCCTGCGGCGGCGACCGCTTCGGCGGCGTCTAAGGTCCAGCCCCCGGCGAACACCGACAGCCGGTCCAGCTCGATCTGTTCCGCGGGGGTGAGCAGGTCATAGGACCAGTCAATGAGAGCGCGGAGGGTCTGATGGCGGGGCAGGGCGGTCCGGCTCCCCCCGGTCAGCAGCCGGAACCGCTGATCAAGCCGGGTGCCGACCTCCGATACCGACAGCGAGCCCAGCCGCGCCGCGGCGAGCTCGATGGCCAGCGGAATCCCGTCCAGGCGTATACAGACCGCCGCCACCGCCGCGGCATTGGCATCATCAAAGGCGAAGCCCTGCCGGTGCATCGCGGCGTGCTCGGCGAACAGCTGCACCGACTCGAAAGCGGCCAGCCGCGCGGGGTCGGCGAGACCGGCGGGCGGGACAGCCAGCGGCGGAACCCGGAAGACATGCTCCCCGCTGATGCCCAGCGGCTCCCGGCTGGTGACCAGCAGGCACGTCCGCGGGCAGGACCGCATCATGGCGTCGGCCAGCTTGGCCGCCGCGCCGAGCACGTGCTCGGCGTTGTCGAGGACCACCAGCAGGTACCGGTCGGCGACCGCGTCGGCCAGGGTATCCAGCATGGGCCGTCCCGGCTCCTCGCCGACACCGAGTGCGGCGGCCACGGTGCGCGCGACCAGCTCGGGGTCGGCCACCGGCGCCAGCTCGGCCAGCCATACCCCGTCACCGGCGCCATCCAGTACCTGGGCCGCCACCTGCAACGCCAGCCGGGACTTCGCCCGGGATGCAGCTGGCCGCCGGCGGGCCGAAGACGCGGCCGCGGGACCGGATCCTGGCGCCGGCCCGGTACCGCCATCCGGGCGATGTGATCCGCCTGTCAACCGGTTTTCTCGGTCGGTCGCATCGGCCAAGGCGAATGCGGAACTGGCCCCGTCGCCGTGGGCATTACTAAGACATACCATGCTGCCGAATGGGCGGCATTTAGGATTCAAGAAATTAGTTGCTTGTGAGCATTAGCGCCGCGGAACGTCGGCATACCGCCCCGCTCCTGCTCACGCTCATGATCGGCCTTCTACTTGAGTGAGACGCGCGCACTCCCGCCGAAATTCTATGCGCGGCCGCTGACCGATTGGCGAGCTTCAGTTGGTCGCGCAGATCTGGGCGATCTGCGCGCCTAGGGCTTCAAGGTCAGCTCAACGCAAGGCAGTAAATAATCGGCAGGGAGGATGTGGATAGTGCTTCTGGTCCTGCTTCTCCGCTTCCGGCCGCGCCTGCGTTGGTTTCGGCTGGTGCGGGCGTAGGGTCAGGGGCCTGGGTCCCGGCCTGACCTCCGAATCGGCCGACGCCGCTCGGGCTGTCTTGATATCGACCTGTCGGCCGGGCCCCAGGTTTTTCAGGCACCCACCGGCGCTGCCGGTCTGATCTGCCTGGCCTGGGCAAGAGGCCGGGATTCACAGGTCCGGGCGGCCAGCAGGTGCGTGCCATCCCTCAACCTCAGAAAGGGATGACGTGACCATCGTAGAGACACGCGCCATTACCGGCGGTGTGGACACTGCGGTCGCGACCTATAGGTGCACACCGCAGCCGCGGCAGCAGGTCCAGGAACTCCTCACGAGTCACGTAGCCCCCTCCTGTTCGACATCCCAAACGATGCCCATCAACCCCGCCGAAGGCCACCGAGCAGGGCTTCGGGCCGCCCTCTGCCGCCCCATCCTGCCCACATTCTGCCCCCAAATGATCAAGGCCCGGCTCCCCTGGAGCGGGAACCGGGCCTGTGACCTGCTACTTCTTGAGTAGCCCCGACCGGATTTGAACCGGCGCTACCGCCTTGAGAGGGCGGCGTCCTGGGCCACTAGACGACGGGGCCTCCTGCCACGGACCGCGCAGCGCCCGTGCTGCCGCCGACCAAGGCGGCCGACGACGGATAGTTCGGCTGGAGTGCAGGAATCGGGCAGATCCCGCTACCCCGGCCGGGCACCAAGGTTAGCGCACCCGGCGGGTCCCGCCAAACGCCGATCCGCCCGGCGAGACCGCCCGCAGCGGCCCAGATTCGTGACCCTCTCCATGATCTCGAAGGATTTGGGGGCGCCCGCGACCCGGATCCTTCGCGCTGTTTCGCTGGCCGCCGACCGGGCCGCGTCGAGGCACGTCGAGGCACGGCTAGCCCGTTAACGGATAAACGCGGCTGCTCTGGCGAGCAACCGCGCTGGTCAGCGACGTGGCTGGGGTACCAGGACTCGAACCTAGACTAACGGGGCCAGAACCCGTCGGGCTGCCAATTACCCCATACCCCATGGGAGCGCGCCGCCCGGAGGCTGGCCGCGCCAGTGCAGTTTAGCCGAACCCGGACGCGGCGGCTAACCGGATCCGGGGCTGGCCTGGGCCCGCTGCGGGCCTGGGTCCGCAGCCGCACCGGGCCTGGGCCCTCGGCCGATCCGCACCGCGCACCGGCCTACGCTGACATAGCCAGCATCTAGACGCCGCTGGCCTGAGGAGGGGCTCGCCATGACGGGTTTGCGGGATCTGGTCGCCTTGCTGTACCGGGCGGACTGGACGCAGCTGAGCCTGTCCGGCGAACTGGTCACCCGGACCGATCAGGCCGCCCGCGGGCCGCTGCTCGCGTCGACTGCAGGCGCCACCACATCGCCGGACACGCAGTCCCCACCGCGATGGCGGGAGACGAGCAGCAGCGTGCTGGTGGCGGCCGGCGGCCGGTTCCGGGTGGAGAACCAGGCCTCCGATGACCATCGCGACATCACTCTCTGCGACGGCGAATCCTGCTGGCGGCTGTCCGGTGACTGGGCGGCCCGACGGGATGCCTGCCTGGGCGACCCGGTCCTGGCCCAGCTGCTGGACCCGTCCTGGCTGCTCGTCCTGTATGACCTGGCGGAGACGGGCACGATCGAAACCGGGGGCCGAGCCGTCTACTGCGTCACCGCCACGCCGCGCCCGCTCGGGCAGCGCGGCGGCCGGCCGGACCGCATCGATGTCCTCGTCGACGCCGAGCTAGGAATCCTGCTTCACCTGGAGACCAGGTACGGCGGCCGGCTGGTCGAGACGGTGGCCCTCGAGCCGGTGACGATGCGGCCTGACCCGGCCCCTGACCTGACTCAGTTCTCGCCGCCCCCGGGGACCACCCCGACCGATCCCGGTTCGGCCTTCGCCGAGTTCGGCCAGCTCAAAGGCCCGTTCGGGCAGATGGCCAGCACCGCGGCGGACCTGACCGTGAACGCACTAGGCTTCGCCATCAAGCACGCTCCGCGCCCGGCCGAGGCGCCGCCCGGGCCGCCGATGCCTATCCCGGCACCAGAGGCCGAATCGGTGCCCGACGAGTCGCTGGCCAATGACGTGATCAACTGGCTCTACCGGACCGGGCTGCCCGGCCAGGCCTTCACCGCTGAGGTCAGGCAGTGGACGGACACCGAGGTCATGCTGGAACGGTGGCAGCGGCTGCGCTCGGCCATGCCCCAGCCGGTCACCGGCCTTTTCGGCCCGGACGCGCTGTGGACCGCGCTCGGCGAGCGGGCCCCGGGCCTCGCCTACCGCACCGCCCGGCTGCGTATCGCGGCACCGGGCCAGTACCGGCTCGATTACCTATCCGGCGACTGGCACGCCAAGCTGGCCGTCGCGTGCGACGGCCAGCACCTGCAGACCAGGTACCGCAACCGGGTGGTGACCGGGCCGGCCAAGCCGCTGAAAAACGACTGGGCCCGGCTGGCCGATCCGGCCTGGCTGCTGCTGTCGGACTGGCGGCTGTCACCCGCAGCCGAGACGACCGTCGGCGGTCGCCCTGGCCTGCTGGCCTGGGCTGACATCCAGCCGGCTCCCGAGCCGTCCGTGTTGTTCGAGGTCGGCTGGTACCGGCCGCGCCGTGGTCTTACCTTCGACCGGGTCGCGGTCGTCATCGACACCGAGCTCGGCATCCTGCTGCGGCTGGTCGGCTACTTCGACGGCCTGGCGGCCTGCTTCGAGCTGCACGAGGTCGAGCAGCTCAGCGCCGCCGACCCGGCGGAGTTCACGCTGGAGATTCCGCCAGGCACCCGGGTCGTCGAGAGTTCCTCGCCGCTCGCGCACCTGGATATGCAGGGGCCGGTCAAAGCGGCCAAGGCGGCCGGCCAGCTCGGCCTGGCCGGCGCGGCTGCCTTGTCCGGCTGGCTGCAGAACCGGCCGCGCAAGCACGAGCCGCCCGACCGCGACCAGTAGGCCGCCTGATCCAGCCGGAGGCCCGCCCAAACCGGCCGGCTGCGGGGCATCAGGTCCGTCGGCTCAGCCAGGGCCGCGGGCCCGCGGCGTCAGCCCGTGCCGCCGGCCCGGCGGGGCATCAGGGGCCAGCCGGGTCAGCCCGCGATCAGGACGCGGCGGGCAGCGCCTCGGACAGCCGCCCGAGGGCCCGCTCCCGGCCGAGCAGCCCGATCGACTCGAACAGCGGCGGCGAGATCCTGCGCCCGGTCACCGCGACCCGCACCGGGCCGAACGCCACCCGCGGTTTCAGCCCCAGCTTCTCGATCAGCGCCGTACGCAGGGCCTCCTCAATGCCCCCGGCGGTCCAGGAACCGACCCCCGCCAGCGCGTCGTGCGCCGCCTGGAGCACCGGCGCCGCGTCAGCCCCGAGCGAGCGCTCGGCGTCGGCCGCGTCGAGGGCGAAGGAGTCCTCGGGGACGAACAGGAAGGCCAGCAGGTCCGCTGCCTCGACCAGATCACCGCAGCGTTCCTGCACCAGCGGCGCGGCCGCCCCGAGCAGGGCGGTTTCCTGCTGCGCCGGCGGGTCGCCGACCAGCCCACGCCGCTGCAGGAACGGGATCAGCCTGGCGGCGAAATCGGCCGGCTCCAGGGCCCTGATCTTGTCCCCATTGATCGCCCGCAGCTTGTCGACATCGAACTGGGCCGCGTTCTTGTTCACCCGCGCCAGGTCGAATTCCGCGGCCATCTCGGCCAGCGTGAAGGACTCCCGGTCCGCCCCTGGCGACCAGCCGAGCAGCGCCAGGTAGTTGCAGATCGCCTCGGGCAGGTAGCCCGCGTCGCGGTACCAGTTGACGGAGACGACGCCGTTGCGCTTGGACAGCCGCTGGCCGTTCTTGCCGAGCACGTACGGCAGGTGCGCGAAGACCGGGAAGTCCGCCTGCGCCACGCCCATCGCGGCGTAGACGGCAAGCTGGCGCGGTGTCGAGGACAGCAGGTCCTCGCCGCGGACCACGTGAGTGATCTTCATCAGCACGTCATCGACGGCGACGGCGAGGGTGTACAGCGGGCTCCCGTCGGCCCGGGCCAGCACGAAATCGGGCACCTGCCGGTGATCGAAGGTGACCTCGCCCCGGACCAGGTCGGTGAAGGTCGTCGAGCCGTCCGGCATCCGCAGCCGCACCACCGTCGGCCTGCCCTCAGCCCGGTAGGCGGCGGCCTGGGCGGGGGTCAGCTCCCGGCAGTGCCCGTCGTAGCCGCTCGGGCCGCCCGACCCGGCCCGCGCGGCCGCCCGCCGCTCCGCGAGCTCTTCCTGCGTGCAGTAGCAGTAATAGGCGGCCCCGGAGTTGAGGAAGGTGTCTATCCAGTCCGCGTAGATCTCCAGCCGCTGGCTCTGCAGGTACGGGCCGTACCTGCCATCAGCCTCCGGCCCCTCGTCCCAGTCCAGGCCGAGCCAGCGCAGCGTGTCCAGCGCCGAGCCGATGTATTCGGGCGTCACCCGGGTCTTGTCGGTGTCCTCGATCCGCAGCACGAACGTCCCGCCGGTGTGCCGGGCGAAGGCCCAGTCGTACAGGGCGGTCCTGATGTTGCCGACGTGCAGGTCGCCGCTGGGGGACGGGGCGAACCGCACCCGCACGGCCGAGCCGTCAGTCATGGTTGATCACCCTGTTGGTCAGCGTTCCGATGCCCTCAATGCGCACCGAGACCTGATCGCCCTCCTCGAGCGGGCCGACCCCGGCCGGGGTCCCGGTGAGCAGCACGTCACCGGGCAGCAGCGTCATAACCGACGTGATGTACGTAACCAGCGCGGTCACGTCGTGCAGCAGCAGCGAGGTTCGCGCCTGCTGCCTGACTTCGCCGTTGACCAGCGTGCTGAGCTCGAGGTCGGCCGGGTCAAGCTCGGTCTCGATCCACGGCCCGAGCGGGCAGAACGTGTCGAATCCCTTGGCCCGGGCCCACTGGCCATCCCTGGCCTGCAGATCCCTGGCGGTGACGTCGTTGGCGCAGGTGTAGCCGAAGATCACCTCGGGTACCCGGGCGGCGGGCACTTCCCGGCAGAGCCTGCCGATCACCACGGCGAGCTCGCCCTCGTAATCGACCTGCTTTGACAGCTGCACGGGGCGGACAATCGCGTCCGCCGGCCCGGCCACGGCCGTCGACGGCTTCAGGAAGATCACCGGCTCGTCCGGCGGCTCGCCGCCCATCTCCCGGGCGTGATCGGCATAGTTCTTCCCGATCGCGACGACCTTGCTGGGCAGCACCGGGGCCAGCAGCCGCACGTCAGCCAGCGGATAGCGCGCGCCGGTGAACTGAACGCTGGTCTTCCCCACTCCGAACGGGTGCCCGGACAACTCCGCTATCACGAGTTCATCGCCCGGATGGCCGGTCTTAGCACCGTCAGGGACGGCCTCCTGCACGACTCCGTAGGCCACCTCGGTGCCAACGGTAAACCTCGCGATGCGCACGTCAGTCCTCCGTTGTTTCGACTGAGGCCGAGCCTACTGAGCGGCTAGCTCAGGTAACCCTCCACCTCCGACGCCGGGCGCGGCGCTGCCTCCTCCGGGTCCTCGCCGAACTCCCGCCGGGCGCGCCGCTGCCTGAGCAGGTCCCAGCACTGGTCCAGCGCCTCTTCGGCGGTCCTGAGCCTGGCCTGTTCCTCGCCCTCGGATAGCTCCCCTGCCGCCAGCTTCTCGCGCAGCTCATGCTCGGTTTTGATGAGCCCGTTGATCTGGCCGAGTATCTGCTTGTCATCCATGCCGAACACCGTACGAGGCCGGCCCGCGCCGCGCCAACACGGGGCGGCGGCGACGTACCGTGTAGCTAGAGGAGGCCGCCGTGTCCACCCGAGATCTCTACACCGAGCCGCCCGCGCAGCCAGGCTGGGCAGTACCGATGGCGGGCGAGGCCAGGTTCAGCTGGGAATACGACGACGGCCGGGACCGGCTGCTGGCCCTGTACGCCAAGGGCAAGGACAAGCAGTGGGACGCGGTGCGCCGGATCGACTGGGATCTGGAGGTCGACCCGGGCAACGTGCTGGGGCTGCCCGACGAGTCGATGGCCATCTACGGCACCAGGCACTGGGACCGGCTCGGCCCCGCCAACATCGCCGAGATGCGGCGGCACTCGGCGTCCTGGCAGTTCTCCCAGTTCTTGCACGGCGAGCAGGGCGCGATGATCTGCGCCGCGAAGATCGTGGAGACCGTGCCCGACCTGGACGCCAAGTTCTACGCTGCCACCCAGACCATGGATGAGGCGCGGCACGCCGAGCTGTACGCCAGGTTCCTGCACGAGAAGATCGGGCTGCTGTACCCGATCAACGGCGAACTGCAGGCGCTGCTGGCCGAAACGCTGCGCGACTCTCGCTGGGACATGCCCTACCTGGGCATGCAGGTGCTGATCGAGGGACTGGCGCTGGCCGCGTTCGGCCTGCTGCGGGACGCCACGACCAAGCCGCTGCCCAAGCAGATCCTGGCCTATGTGATGCAGGACGAGGCCAGGCACGTGGCCTTCGGCCGGATGGCGCTGCGCGACTACTACCAGCAGCTGACTGCGGCGGAGCTGGCCGAGCGCGAGGACTTCGTGATCGAGGGCTGCTACCTGATGGGCGATCGGCTGCGCGGCGACGAGATCTGGGCCAACTTCGGCATCAGCCGGGCCGAGGTCCGGGAGATGACCAGGCAGTCCGACTACAACAACGCATTCAGGTCGCTGCTGTTCAGCAGGCTGGTGCCGTGCGTCAGGGACATCGGGCTGTGGAGCGACCGGCTCAAGCAGGCCTGGGCCGACATGGGCGTGCTCGACTGTGCCCGGGCCGACCTCGAGGCGCTGATGCGGGCCGACGAGCAGATCGCCGAAAACCTGGACGCGCAACGGTTCGCGGCCGAGGAAGCCGCCCGGGCCGCCGAGGTGGCCGAGGTGATCGCGGACGGCGTCGCCGGCTGACCGGTGCCAGGGTCACCCGACCGCACGACACCCGCCCGCACGACACCCGCCCGCACGACACCCGCCCGCTGGACACCCGGAAGGGACAGCCGATTTGGCCGCGACGTACTCGGCACTGAGCCATCTGGAGTGCTCGCGGTGCGCGGCGAGCTACGATGCCGCCCAGCTGCAGGGCACCTGCACGTGCGGGGCGCCGCTGCTGGCCCGGTATGACCTGGCCGCCGTCGCCGCGCGGAGCGGTCCCGGTCAGATCGCGAGCCGCGGGCCGGATTTGTGGCGGTATCACGAGCTGCTGCCGGTCGGCTCGGCCGCGACCGCGGTGACGCTGGGCGACGGCCTGACGCCGCTGCTGGAGCTGGGCCGCCTGGGCGCCCAGCTCGGCCTGCCCCGGCTGCTGATGAAGGACGAGGGCCTGCTGCCCACCGGGACGTTCAAGGCCCGGGGCGCGGCGGTCGGGGTGTCCCGCGCGGCGGAGCTCGGCGCGACCGGGGTGGCGATGCCGACCAACGGGAACGCCGGCGCGGCGTGGGCGGCGTATTGCGCGCGGGCCGGGCTCGGCTGCCTGGTGGTGATGCCTGCTGACGCCCCGCAGATCACCAGGTCCGAATGCGCGGCGGCCGGCGCCGAGACCTACCTGGTGGACGGCCTGATCGGGGACGCTGCCCGGCTGGTCGCGGCGGCGCTGCCGGCCCGCCCCGGCTACCAGGACGTGTCCACGCTCAAGGAGCCGTACCGGCTGGAGGGCAAGAAGACTATCGGGCTGGAGATCGCCGAGCAGCTCGGCTGGCGGCTCCCGGACGTGATCGTCTGCCCGGTCGGCGGCGGCGTGGCGCTGATCGGCATCTACAAGGCCCTGGCCGAGCTGCGCGAGCTCGGCTGGATCGGCCCGGCGCAGCCGCGGCTGGTCGCGGTGCAGGCAGCGGGGTGCGCTCCGGTGGTACGCGCGTTCGAGCAGCAGGCCAGCGAGATCGAGCCGTGGCCGGACGCCAGGACCGTCGCCTTCGGCCTGACCGTGCCTGCCCCGCTCGGCGGCTTCCTGGTGCTGCAGGCGGTGCGGGCGACCGGCGGCACGGCCGTCGCGGTGACCGACGCCGAGCTACTGGCCAGCCAGCGGCAGGCGGCCCGGGCCGAGGGCTGCTGGGTCTGCCCGGAAGGCGCGGCCTGCTTCGCCGCGGTCGGCCGGCTGCGCGCGACGGGCTGGCTCGCGGACACCGATCTCGTCGTCACGGTCAACACCGGCGCCGGGCTGAAGTACCCGCAGACCGTCCCGGCCAGCCCCGCGCTGATCCCCGCGGACGGCCAGCTCCCGTGATCCGGACCGGCTGCGGGATATGCCCGGCCGACCAGCTCCCTGATCCCTGACCGGCGCGGGGTCAGCCGTTCAGAGGATCTTGTGAATCCACCCGTACGGGTCAGGGATCTCGCCGAACTGGATGCCCAGCAGCTGTTCCCGCAGCCGCATGGTCACCGGCCCCGGCTTGACACCGTCGCCGACCGTCCAGCTGCCCGCCGCCCCCTTGACCAGCCCGACCGGGGTGATGACCGCGGCGGTGCCGCACGCGAACACCTCGGTGATCTCTCCTGATGCGCAGCCGGCCTGCCAGTCGTCCACCGAGATCCGGCCCTCCGACGCGCTGATGCCCAGGTCCGGTGCGATCCGCAGCAGCGAGTCCCTGGTGATGCCCGGCAGCAGCGACCCGGTCAGCGCGGGCGTGATGATCCGCGCGCCGGTTCCCGAGCCGTAGACGAAGAACAGGTTCATCCCGCCCATTTCCTCCACCCAACGGTGCTCCCCTGCGTCCAGCCAGACCACCTGGTCACAGCCGTTTTCCTGGGCCTGCTGCTGGGCCACGAAGCCGCCGCCGTAGTTACCGCCCGCCTTGACCGCCCCGGTGCCGCCGACGGCCGCGCGCGTGTAGTCGTGGACCAGCCACACCGAGACCGGCCGCACGCCGCCGCTGAAGTAGGAGCCGGCTGGCGTGGCGATCAGCACGAACATGAAGGTCAGCGACTGATGGCTGACACCCAGGTATGGCTGCGTCGCAATCATGAACGGCCGAAGGTAGAGACTCTCAGCCCGGGCGGCAGGCACCCAGGCGTGGTCCTGGCCGACCAGCAGGTCGATGGCGCGGATGAAGGTCGCCGCGGGCAGCTCGGGCATGGCCATCCGGGCCGCCGACGTGGCGAACCTGGCCGCGTTCGCGTCCGGGCGGAAGGCCACGATGGCCCCGCTTTCGTGGCGGTAGGCCTTCAGCCCCTCGAAGATCTCCTGGGCATAGTGCAGCACCGAGGTGGCGGGGTCCAGGGGGATCGGGCCGTAGCGCAGGAGCTGCCCGTCATGCCAGCGCCGCTCCGGCGACCAGCAGGCGGTCACCATGTGGTCGGTGAAGATGCGGCCGAACCCTGGGTCGGCCAGCAGCCGGTCGCGCTCGGCGGCAGGAACCGGGTTGCTGGCGGGCCTTATCGCGAAGGCGATCTCATTGTTCGGGCTGACGGTCATCGCGGGTCTGCCTCCTTACCCGGGGCCTGGCGCCGTTGCCAGGCTGGCGGCGGCCACGAGCGACGCCGCACTACCATCTTGCCGGGTTTACCCCGACGTGCGCCCCCCGCCATCTTGCCGAGTTATGCGGACGAAAGCCCGCTGCGAGCTTGCGGCCCGCGCGGACGAGAGCCCGTTGCCAACTGCCGGCATGTCCAAGAGGACAACCGGGCGGGCGCCAGGCCGGGCGCCTGCCCTGCGCACCAGGGCGGCGGTGATCAGCGCGGCTGACGGGCGAGCAGCCCGGCGAGCAGCACTTCAAGCACCTCCCGGAGGGTCGGCGCGAACTCCAGCCGCATGGAGGCCAGCTCTGGATGGGAGTCGTAGGCAGCCAGCATCGCGGCGGCCGGGTGAGCGTACGTCCAGACCGCGCCGGTCACCATGACGGTGGCGCCCGCGAGCCGCTCCGCATCGGCCGCGCCCAGCTCGGGCACCTGTCCGAGCACCAGCCCGGCCAGCGCGCCGATGCTGGCGATGGCGGCGCGCTTGTACCTGGCCGCGACCTGAGCGGAGACGTTGTGCTCCAGTACCGCGGCCTGCGCGCTCATCAGGTCGCACAGGACCGGCCGCCCGGCCAGCGTGGCCGCGACGGCCCCGGCCACCTGGTCGCACCGGCGGGCCAGGTCGGCGCCGGGATCGACCGCGCCCGGGAGCATGTCGCCGAGCTCAGCCAGCCACTGGCGGCACGCGGCGTCCAGCAGCTCGAGCAGGACGGCCTCGCGCGACTCGAAGTAGCGCAGCACGTTGGACTTGGCCAGGCCGACTCGTCGGCTCAGCCCGTTGAGACTGACCTGCGCCACCGGCATCTCGCTCAGCATGGCCGCCGCGGTGTCCAGGATCGCCCGGCGGCGCACCGCGCGCTGCTCGTCGCTGCGCGCACGCTGGAAGGTAGTCATACCCGAAGTGTACAGACCGCCGGTCCGTTGCGATCAGACCGACAGTCTGCTAGTGTGAAGCTATAAAAGACCGACGGTCTGACAGACCTAGCGGAGGAGCTACCATGTATGTCGTCCCCGACCAGAGCGGCAAGGTCGCTGTCGTGACCGGTGCCAACAGCGGGATCGGCAAGGAAGCCACCAGGCGCCTGGCCGCGGCGGGGGCACGCGTGGTGATGGCCGTCCGCACGCCGGAGAAGGGCGACCTGGCCCGGTCCGAGATCCTGGCCCAGGTCCCCGGGGCGCAGCTTGAGGTGCGCCGGATCGACCTCGCCGACCTGGCCAGCGTCCGGGAGTTCGCTGACGGCCTCATCGCCGACGGCACTCCGCTCGACCTGCTGATCAACAACGCGGGCGTGATGGCGCCGACCACCCGCTTCACCACGGCCGACGGCTTCGAGCTGCAGTTCGGCAGCAATTTCCTCGGCCCGTTCGCGCTGACCGGCCGGCTGCTGCCGCTGGTGCTCGCAGCCCCGGCGCCGCGCGTGGTCACGATGAGCAGCGGCGTGGCCAGCTTCGGCCGGATCCGCTTCGATGACCTGCAGTCGGAGCGCCACTACCGGCCCTGGCTCGGCTACGCGCAGTCCAAGCTCGCCGATCTGATGATGACCAAGCAGCTGGCCGCGGTCGCCGCGCAGCGCGGCTGGAACCTGATGAGCACCGGCGCGCATCCCGGTTACACCCGCACGAACCTGCAGACCGCGGGCGCGAGTCTCGGGCGCGACAAGCCGACGGCGCTGCACTCGTTCGTCATGTCGCTCAACTTCCCGCCCTCCCAGCAGGTCGAGCCGGGCACCGAGCCGCTGCTGTACGCGGCGACCAGCCCGGCAGCGGTCCCCGGCGGCTACTACGGCCCGGGCGGCCGGTTCGGCCTGGTCGGGCCGACCGTCATCGCCCGCCCGCCGCGCCGGGCCCTCGACGCCGCCGCCAGCGCCCGGCTCTGGGCCGAGGCCGAGCGCCTCACCGGCGTCGCGCTGCCCGCTCCCCCCACCGCCTGACCAGCATCGCGCTTCCGGCTCCCGCTACCGCCGGACCAGCATCGCGCTTCCGGCTCCCGCCACCGCCGGACCAGCATCGCGCTTCCGACTCCCGCCACCGTCCCCGCTACCCCCCGCTGAACTGCGATGACGCGCCTCGCCTCGGCTGAAGTTACGTAGCTATCCTGGCCAGCTACTTCCCAAGAGTATACTCCTTGAGTATTCTCTCGATTATGAGTGTCCCCCTGACGCTGCTGGGCCTGCTCGAACGAGAGCCGAGTCACGGCTACGACCTCAAACGCGACTACGACGCCTACTTCGGCCGGGGCAAGCCGCTGCGATACAGCCAGGTGTACGCGACGTTGTCCCGGCTGGCCCGGGACGGCAAGGCGATGCCCGGCCCGGCCGAGCAGGGCGCCGGGCCCGAACGGCGGCGCTACGTGATTACCGAGGCTGGCACCGGGGACGTCGAACGCTGGCTGTCCGAACCCGCGCCGCCCGAGCCGGACCTGAATAGCGAGCTGTTCGCCAAGGTGGTGCTCGCCTTGCTGCTCGACCGCCCGGCCGACCGCTACCTGGACCTCCAGCGAGCGGCACACCTGCAGCGGATGCGCGAGCTCACCGAGCTGAAGCTGGGCGGCGACCCGCTGGACATGCTGCTCGCCGACCGCGCCCTGTACCGCCTGGAGGCAGACTTGCGCTGGATTGACCACACCGTGGCCCGGCTGGACCTGCTCGCGCAGGCGGTGCGCCAGTGACCGCCGGCGGCCCGGCTGTGGTGGCCGGCCTGCAGCAGACAATTATCGAGGCCAGGGACGTGGTGAAGTCGTTCGGCCAGACGCCGGCGCTGCGCAGCGCCTCCCTCACGGTGCGCCGGGGGGAGATCCTCGCCGTCATGGGCCCGAGCGGGTCCGGGAAGTCGACGCTGCTGCACTGCATGGCCGGGATCTTGACCCCGAACGAGGGCGGCGTCTGGTTCGACGGCCGCCGGCTGGACACCCTGTCCGAGGACCGGCGCAGCGACCTGCGCCGGGACCGGTTCGGGTTCGTGTTCCAGTTCGGCCAGCTGATCCCCGAGCTGACCGCGGAGGAGAACGTCGCCATGCCGCTGCTGCTCGGCGGCGTCCGCCGCGGCCCGGCGCTGGCCGAGGCCAGGCCCTGGTTCGGCCGGCTCGGCCTGGACGGCCTCGAGCGCCGCCGGTCCGGCGAGCTGTCCGGCGGCCAGGCGCAGCGCGTCGCGCTGGCCCGCGGCCTGGTCGCGCGGCCGGAGGTCTTGTTCGCCGACGAGCCGACCGGGTCGCTGGACTCGATGTCAGGCGAGCTGGTGATGCGGCTGCTGACCGTCGCCGCGCGCGAGCGGGGCACCACGGTCATCCTGGTCACCCACGAGGCCAGGATCGCCGCCTACGCAGGCCGGGAGGTCGTGGTCAGGGACGGCGCGGTCGGCTCGCTCACCGGGGCGACACCGTGATCCGCCTGGGGCTGCGCCTGGCGGTCAGCGGCGGCCGGGAGGCCGTTGTCCGCCTGGTCATCCTGGCCGTCGCCGTCGGGCTCGGCGTCGGCCTGCTGCTGACCGCGCTATCCGCGACCAACGCCGTCAAGACGCAGAACGGCCGTCACGCATGGCTGTACACCGGGAACTCGAACGTGCCGGCCGGGCATGCGCCGGACGGCACGAGCCCGCTGTGGTGGAGCATCAGCGGCGACGAATTCGGCGGGCGGCTGATCGTCCGGGTCGACGTGGCGGCCACCGGTTCGACCTCGCCGGTGCCGCCCGGCCTGCGCCGCGACCCCGCACCAGGCCAGTACTACGCCTCCCCGGCGCTGGCCAGCCTGCTGCGCAGCACCCCGGCGGACGAGCTCGCCGACCGCTACCCCGGCCGGCTGGCTGGCCTGATCGGCGAGGCCGCGCTGCCGTCCCCGGACTCGCTGTACATCGTCATCGGGCACACCACTGCTCAGCTGGCCCGCGCGCCGGGCACCATCGCGGTGACCACGATCGCCACCACGCTGCCGGGCTTCGGCGTGCAGAACCCCCAGGGCCTGACCACCGGCCCGCCCGACCAGGGGGTCGGGGCCGGCGGCGTCGACCTGATCTTCTCGGTGGTGGCGCTGGCCCTGCTGACTCCGGTGCTGATCTTCATCGCGACCGCGACCAGGCTGGCGGCCGCCCGCCGCGAGCAGCGGTTCGCCGCGATGCGCCTCGCCGGCGCGCGGCCGCGGCAGATCTCGGTGGTCGCGGCGGTGGAGTCCACGGTGGCCGCGACGGCGGGCGTCGCCGCGGGCTTCGGCCTGTTCTTCGTGCTGCGGGTCCCGCTCTCGGCCGTCCCGTTCACCGGCGAGCCGTTCTTTCCCGCCGAGCTGTCGCTCAGCCTGCCGGACATCCTGGCCGTCGCGATCGGCGTGCCCGTGGCGGCCGCCCTCGTGGCCCGGCTGGCGCTGCGCCGGGTGAACATCTCGCCGCTCGGCGTCACCCGCCGGGTGACCCCGCAGCCGCCGACGGCCTGGCGGGTGCTTCCGCTGCTCGCTGGCCTGGCCGAGCTCGGCTTCTTCGTTGTGCACGGCCGCCCGGCCAGCGTTCCCGGGCAGATCCAGGCGCTGGTGCCCGGCTGCCTGCTGATCGTGATCGGCCTGGTCGTCGCGGGGCCGTGGCTGACGATGACCGGCGCGCGGACCATGGCCCGCCGCGCCAGCCGGCCGGCCGCGCTGATCGCAGCTCGCCGGCTGGCCGACGACCCCAGGGCCGCGTTCCGCGCGGTCAGCGGCCTGGTCCTGGCCCTGTTCATCACCACCGTGGCCGTCGCCGGCATCACCACCCAGAATGCCAAGGAGGGCCACCCGGCTGGCTGGGCCGCGGCCACCAACGTCCTGGTGGACGACCTGGCCGGCCAGCCGCTGCCCACCCGGGGCCAGCAGGCCACCGACGGCCCTCCGTCGCTGACGGCCCCGAAGCCGGCCCGGTCGCTGGCCCCGCTGCTGGCCAGGCTGGGCAGGATCCACGGCGTCGAGAGCGTGATCGCGGTTCGCGCGGACGGCGGCTCGGCCCTTCCCAGAGCGCTGCTGGGCGGAAGCGTCGCCGGGTTCCCCTCGGCATATCAGGAGACCGGCCCCGTTCCCGCCGGCGTGGTCTCGTGCGCCCAGCTGGCCCGCGTTCCCGGCCTCGGCCGCTGCCCCGCCGGAGCGGCGGCGGTATCGTTCCCTGAATTCCTGGACGCCGCCCCGCCCGCCAAGAGCCTCGAACGGATCACCTGGCCGACCGCGGCCGTCGCCGCCCGCCGGCTGGGCGGCCTGGGCCTGGACAGCATCGACATCGCGACGGACGGATCTCAGCCGGCGGTCGAGCAGGCCAGGACCGAGCTAGCGAACGCCAACGCCTACCCCAGCCTCGGCACGCCGCTGACGCTGGGCGAGGTGACTGCCAACCTGACCGCGCCCGCCAACGGCTACCAGCAGCTCGTGGACGTGGTGATCCTGGCCAGCCTGGCGATCGCCGGCTGCACCCTGGCCGCGGGCATCGCGGCCGGGCTGTCCGACCGCAGGCGCCCGTTCACCCTGCTGCGGCTCACCGGGGCCCGGCTCGCCATGCTGCGCCGCGTGGTCGCGCTGGAGAGCGCCGTCCCGCTGCTGGCGGTGGCCGCGGTCTCGATCGGCGTGGGGTTCGGCGCCGCCGCGATGTTCGCGATCGTGCAGCTGCAACGCCCGCTGGTGGCGCCGGGCGCCGCCTACTACCTGCTCACGGCGGCCGGGATCGCGGCTGCCCTCGGCATCATCGCCGCCACGTTCCCGCTGCTGCGGCGCATCACCGGCCCCGACACCGCCCGAAGCGAATGAGCCCCGGACCAGTGACCCGAGGGCCCTGACACCGCGACGCGCTACCCCGCGACTCGTTCAGCGATGTCGTCGCCGACCTCCAGCGTGGACCTGGCCGTCCAGGCGCCCTGGCGCTCCACCAGATCGTCGGCGACGGCCTGCTCGATCCTGGCTCCCTCGGCGGTCAGGCCGAGATGCGCACAGAGCATGGCCGCCGACAAGATCGCCGCGGTCGGGTCCGCCTTCTGCTGGCCAGCGATGTCCGGCGCGCTGCCGTGCACCGGCTCGAACGTGCTGGGCGTGGCGCACTCGGGGTTGATGCTGGCGCTCGCGGCCAGCCCGATGCCACCAGCCACCGCCGCGCCGAGCGCGGTCAGGATGTCGCCGAACAGGTTGTCGGTGAGGATGACGTCGAACCGGCCCGGCTGCGTCACCAGGTACATCGACGCGGCATCCATGTGACAGTAGTCGGTGGTGACCTCGCTGAACTCCTTCGCGACCTGGTCCGTGGTGCGCTGCCAGAGGTCGCCGGCGTAGGCGAGCACGTTGCTCTTGTGCACCAGGGTCAGCTTCCGGCGCGGGCGTTCGGCGGCTTGCTGGAAGGCGTACCTGGTCACCCGCCCGACGCCGAACGCGGTGTTGATGCTCTCCTGCGTCGCCACCTCACCGGGGGTGCCCTTGCGCATAACGCCGCCAGCCTCGATGTAGGGACCCTCGGTGCCCTCCCGCACGACCAGGATGTCCACCGAGTCCGACCGCAGCCCGGACAGCGGCGAGGCGACACCCGGATACAGTCGCACCGGCCGGAGGTTGACGTACTGGTCCAGCTCGAATCTCAGCCGCAGCACGAGGCCGCGCTCCAGGACGCCGCTGGGCACGCTCGGGTCACCGACCGCGCCGAGCAGGATCGCGTCCTGGTCGGCGATCTCGGCCAGCACCGAGTCGGGCAGCGCCTCCCGGGTCCGGTGCCAGCGCTCGGCGCCAAGGTCATAGCTGGTGGTCTCGATCGTGACGTCGGTGACCGCGGCCCGGAGTACCTTGATCGCCTCCGCGACCACCTCGGGGCCGATGCCGTCACCGCCGATCACGGCGATCCGGATGCTGCGTGCCGCCATGCGCGTACCTTACTGGGCAGCCGCGGCCAGCCCGCAAGATCAAGCGCCGGCCGCGGCAGGCTCAGCGCTCGTCCAGGTCCACGGCCCGGCCGACGACCGCCCCGATCGAGTCCGTGATCTCGGCCAGGATCGCGGGTGGCAGCGCGGAGTCCACGGTCAGCACGATCAGCGCGTGCCCGCCGCGGGCGTCGCGGCAGACCTGCATTCCGGCGATGTTGATGCCCTGGCTGCCGAGGATCTGCCCGACGATCCCGACCATGCCGGGCCGGTCGGCGTAGGTGAAGAACACCATGTGCTCAGCTGGCGCGATCTCCATGTCGAAGCCGTTGACCTCGACCAGCTTCTCCGCCTGCCGCCGCCCGGTCAGCGTTCCGCTGACCGACACCACCTGGCCGTCGGGCAGCGTGCCGCGCAGCGAGATCACGTTGCGCCAGTCCGGGCTCTCCTCGATGGTCTCCAGGCTGACCTCGACACCGCGTTCCTTGGCCAGCAGCGGCGCGTTCACGTAGCTGACCGGGTCCCCCACCACGTCGATGAAGACACCTTTCAGCGCCGCCAGCTGCAGCACGCTGACATCGAGCGCTGCGATCTCGCCCCGGACCTGCACGTCGATCTGGATCGGGGCCGCGCCCGCCAGCGCGGTGAAGATCCGGCCCAGCTTCTCAGCGAGCGGCAGTCCAGGCCTGATCTCCTCGGCCACCGCCCCGCCCTGCACGTTCACGGCGTCGGGCACGAACTCGCCGGCCAGCGCCAGCCGGACCGACCTGGCCACCTGGGTCCCGGCCTTTTCCTGGGCCTCGTGCGTGCTGGCGGCCAGGTGCGGGGTCACGACCACGTTGGCCAGCCGGAACAGCGGGCTGTCGGTGCACGGCTCGCTGGCGTAGACATCGAGGGCGGCCCCGGCTACCAGGCCATCGGCGAGCGCGCCGGCCAGCGCGGCCTCATCCACGATCCCGCCGCGTGCCGCGTTGATGATCCGGACGCCGGGCTTGACCTTGCGCAGTTCGGCGTCGCCGATCAGGCCGGTGGTCTCGGCGTTCTTGGGCAGGTGGATGCTGATGAAATCAGCCTCGGCCAGTAGTTCATCGATGCTCACCAGCCGGACGCCGACCGCGGCGGCCCGCGCCGCGGCGACGTACGGGTCGTAGGCGATCACGGTCATGCCGAACGAGGCCAGCCGCTGTGCGACGAGCATCCCGATCCGGCCCAGCCCGAGCAGCCCGACCACCTTGTCCTGGAGCTCGATCCCGGTGTAAGCGGCCCGTTTCCACTGCCCGGCCTGCAGCGAGGCCATCGCTTGCGGAACGTTGCGCGCGAGCGACAGCAGCAGCGCCACGGCGTGCTCGGCGGCGCTCACGATGTTGGACGTCGGGGCGTTCACCACCATCACGCCCGCCTTGGTCGCGGCGTCCACGTCGACGTTGTCCAGGCCCACTCCGGCTCGCGCGACCACGCGCAGCCGCGGCGCGTGCGCGATCGCCTCGGCGTCGATCCTGGTCGCGCTGCGGATGATGACCGCTTCCGCGTCGGCCAGGGCCGGCAGCAGCGAAGCCCGGTCGGCGCCGTCTGCATAGCGGATGTCGAAGCCGGACTCCAGCTGTGCCAGCCCGGCCGGCGATAGCTCTTCGGCAACCAGAACGATGGGTGCGGACACGGACCCTCCCGAGCGCGACGATTGAACGTCATAGTGTAGCGAGGCTTGTGAATAGTTTCACAAAATACGGCATCGACCGATGCCGGCGATCAGCCCGCCTGCGCAGGCTTCGGCTCCCGCACCGGCTCTGGCTCCCGCGCCGGGACCGGGGCGGAAACCGGCACCGGCACCGGCGCCGACATCGGCACTGGCGCAGGCACCGGCTCGAGCGCGAGCACCGGCGGCTGATCCGGCTCTGGACGGTCCGCCTGATCCCGATCCGCGCCGAACGCGGCCGCGAACGACTCGATCCGGCCCGCGGCCATCGGCCGGGCCACCAGGTATCCCTGGCCGAGCCCGCAGCCCATCCCCCGCAGCAGCTCCAGCTGCTCGGGCCGCTCGATACCTTCGGCGACCACCTCGATGCCCAGGTCACGGCCAACCCGGACAATGGTGGCGGTGAGCATGCCGAGGGTGGCGTCGGTGCCCAGGCCGGCCACGAACGACGGATCGATCTTGATGATGTCCACCGGGAGCTGCCGGAGGTAGGCGAGCGACGCATAACCGGTGCCGAAGTCATCGATCGCCAGCCGCACGCCATGGCGGCGCAGCTGTGCCAGCGCCTCGACCATGCTCCCGGCGCCCTCGACCAGAACGTGCTCGGTAACCTCCAGCGTCAGCGCCGCGGGTGACAGGCCGCTGTCGGCCAGCGCGTCCAGCACGAGCTCAGTGAAGCCAGCCGCGCTCACCTGCCGGAGCGAGAAGTTGACCGAGATCCCGATCGGCCAGCCAGAGGCGTGCCAGGCCGCCGTCTGCGCGCAGGCGGCCCGGAGGACCTGCTCTCCGAGGGACACGATCAGCCCGGACTCCTCCGCCGCGCTGAGGAACTCGACCGGCGGGATCGGCGTCTGCTCCCGCCGCCAGCGAACCAGCGCCTCCACCCCGACCACCCGCGAGGTGGCGAGCTCTACCACCGGCTGGTACTCGAGCTCGAGCTCCTCCTCGGTGATCGCCCGACGCAGGTCACTGGTCAGTTCGAGCCTGCGCACCACGTCGGCGTGCATGGGCGCAGCGAAGACCTCCACGTGGCCGCCGCCTGACTCCTTGGCCCGCGACATCGCCACGTCCGCATTGCGCAGCAGGTGCTCGCGCGGATCCGTGTCGTCGAGCGCGACCCCGATGCTGGCGGTCATGGAGACATCCACGCCGGCGACCCGGAACGGCTCGCCGGCCATGGCACCGGCCAGCCGTTCGGCAATATCCACGATCTCCTCCGCGCTGGCGGCGTTCTCCACCAGGACCGCGAACTCGTCGCCGCCCCAGCGGGCCACCGTGTACTGCGGCGGCACCACGGCCCGCAACCGGCGCGCAGCCTGCGCCAGCAGCAGGTCGCCGGCGCCGTGGCCGACCGAGTCGTTCACGCCGGTGAAGCCGTCCAGGTCAATGAAGATGGCCGCGGCCGCCGCGGCCGCCGCGGGATCGGCCGGCCGCCCGGCCGCGCTCTTGGCCCGTTCCTCGAGGTAGGTACGGTTCGGCAGCCCGGTCAGCCCATCGTGGAAGGTCAGGTAGGTGACCTGCCTGCGCAGTGCAACCTGATCGCTGACGTCCCTGGCGGTAATGAGCAGTTTGTCCGGCGAGCCTGGATGCCGGTGCCGGGAGAGGTTCGACTCCACGTGATGCCAGGTGCCATCGGCCGACCTGACCCGGCAGGAGAACCTGGCCGTCTGGTCGGGCGCGCCGTGGACGGTCGCCAGCAGCATCCGGGTGGCGCTCAGCCGGTCTTCGGGATGAATCAGCCCGGACAGCGGCGTGTCCTCCAGGTCGTGCGGCGTGTAGCCGAACTGGGCCACCGCAAGGCTCGCGAACGTGATGATCCCGCTGAGGTCGCAGAGCACGACCACGTCGCTGGTGCGGTCGGCCAGCTCGCGGAAGCCGCGCCCCGACTCCTGCCAGATCACGGACGCCGCGCGCTCGTGCCAGGCCACCCCGGCCACCCGGATGACCAGCGCCAGCAGGGCGATGCCCCCGGCGATCACCACGGCAGGCCCGGCCCCCGATCCGCCGCTGAGGGCCCAGGCGATCACCGTCACCGCCGCGACCGTCGCGGCGATCGTCGCGGCCGTGGTGGACGCACCGGGCCAGGCCAGGACCATCCCCGGTCGCCACCGCCACTGCGGGCCCGACCTGACCAGCGGCACGGCGGCCAGCAGGGCGAGCCCGGTCAGCTGCGCAAGCAGGGCCCAGGTCCCCGGGTGCAGCCCGGCGATCCTGGCTGAAATGGCCAGCGAGTCGCCGACCGTCACCGCCAGCAGGGCAAGCCACGGCAGCAGGCTGCGCCGCCAGGCGTCGCCGGCGTAGACCAGCAGGATGCCGAGCACCACCAGGTCGGCCAGCGGGTGGATCAGGTCGTGCGTGAAGACGCCCGCGCTGACGCCGCTCCTGGCGTAGGCGGGCCCGTACCACAGGGTCCAGCCCGTCACGAACAGCGCGGCGGCCAGCAGGCATCCGTCGGCCAGCCGGGCGGTGGTCGCGCCTGCCTGCCGGGCCTGGGGGTCCGCCTCGTCCGCGGTTGCCTGGCGGCGCGCGGGCGCCAGGGCCACTACGCCGATCGCCAGCATCGGCAGCGCGATCAGCGCCAGCAGATCCGCGAGCGTCAGCGATTCGGCCAGCCCGGGGTCAGGCAGTCCCTCTTGCACGACGAGCGCGGCCCCCCACGCGAGCGCGGCGGCCGCCAGCCATCGGTAAGCGCTCTTAACGGACGGCTCAGCGCCGGTCGACGCACGCCACAGGCATGCCGCCGCCGCGCAAGCGACCAGAGCCCCGGCCGTCATCCAGGCGACTACGGCCAGGCTCATCGCACGCCGCCGGATGAATCCGACCGCAACTGAGCCTCCTTCTCGACGCGTCCAATGCCCGACGAGCCCGGCTGGCTCCGTATCCCCGCCGGGCCCACGGGCCAGGGGGTCACAAATGGAACGCACGACTCTGTGCGGTAGCTCATGATCAGCCGGGGCGTAGATCCCGTATCACCAGGCGCTGCGGGTTGCCTGGGTACCGGACGCTGTTTCGCGATGAGCGATGTGGCCTCACTCTACGTGCCTGAGGTCACGCTTTGATTGAGGAAGGGAATCCAGCGGGCGACAAACTCAGTAGTCACCCCTGACCACATTGGCCAGCGGTTCCCCGGCGCAGAACCGGCGGGCCTGCTCGCGGACGAAGTCGAGCGCCGCGGCGGACGAGACCGGCGTGGAAGCCGCCACGTGCGGGGTGATGAAGGCGCCAGGCATGCGCCAGAGCGGATGCTCCGCCGGCAACGGCTCGGGGTCGGTCACGTCCAGCACGGCCCGCAGCCGGCCGGTCCGCAGTTCCGCGCAGAGGTCGCCGGTGCGTACCAGCGAGCCGCGGGCCGCGTTCACGAACAGGGCGCCATCGGGCATCCTGGCCAGGAACGCCGCGTCGACCATGCCGATGGTCTCGCTGGTGACCGGCGCGAGCAGCACGACGACGTCAGCTTCGGGCAGCAATGCGCCAAGCTCGCTGACGCCGCTCACCCCGTCGCGGGGCGTCCGGGCCACCCGGCGGATCGTCACGCCGAAGCCGTTCAGCCTGCGCTCGACCGCCTGGCCGATCGAACCGTAACCGACGATCAGCACCGTCTGGCCCGCCAGGCAGCCAGTGAACCGGTAGCTCCAGCGCCCGGCCGCCTGCTGCCCGGCGAAGTAGGGGAACTGGCGCACCGCGGCCAGGATGGCGGCGACGACCCACTCGGCGGTGCTGGCGTCGTGTACTCCCCGCGCGTTGCACAACACGGCGCTGGCCGGCACGTGCGGCCGGAGCCGGTCGACGCCCGCCGTCAGCGTCTGGACCACCTTCAGCCTCGGCAGCGCCGCCAGCACGGCCACCGCGGCGGCGTCCGGGAAGAACGGCGGGACGTAGAACTCGACATCGCCCGCCCCAGCTGGCGTGACGCCGTCCTCAGGCACCACCACATCGATGGTCCCGCCGTCCAGCCCGGCCAGCGCAGCTGCCAGTTGCTCGGTCGGGACCCAGATCCGCGCCACCACACCTCGCTTGCCGTTCCGTTACCGCTCTGCTGAGCTTCCGCCGCGCACAGCCCGCCGCTGGCCCGGCCGCGACGCAGCCCGCAGCCTGCCTGGCCGCGATACAGCCCGCAGCCGGCCTGGCCGCCGCGCGATCCGACCGGAATCGACGGTACCGTGCCTGGATGGACGAGCCGCCGGCCAATCCGCGAATGGCATTCGAGTCCCGCGTCGACCCGGCCCTGGAGGCCGGCTCGTACGCGAATGCCCTCGCGATCTGGCACACACCGCACGAGTTCACCTTTGACTTCCTGGTCAGCAGCGAGCCGCCGCAGCCGGTCGCGACCGAGGAAGGCGAGACGGTCATCAGGGCCCCGCACCGGCTCGTCACCCGGGTCCGGATCCCGCCGACCGCCGTTTTCGACATCATCAGGACCATCAGCCAGAACCTGACGATGTACGAGCAGGCCTTCGGGCAGATCAAGCAGCCAGGCGGTCAGCAACCGCTCTACCCGCCCGACGCGCCTCCCGACGCCCCGCCCGACCCGCCGCGAGACCTCTGACGCCGCCGCCCGGCCGCCGACACCAGGCGCCCCCGGCGGCCTGCTGCTCCCGCGGGCCGTGATCCGGTCAGTTGATCCGCGGGAAGAGCGGCCTGGCTGGTGCCAGGCACCCGGCCGAGTCATCGCAGGCCTCGCTGATCTTCGCCGCCAGGGCCGGGACAAACGGTCCGAGTTCGCGGCCAAGCGTCCGGCAGGCCTCGATCAACAACCAGAGTGCCGCGTCCAGCTGCGCGCCGGCGCTGGCCGCCCCACCGGACTCAGCCCCACCGGACTCAGCCCCACCGGACTCAGCCCCACCGGACTCAGCCCCACCGGACTCAGCCCCGCCGGACTCGTGCCAGCCCCGCCGCGACTCAGCCCCGCCGCGCCCAGCCCCGCCGGCGCGCCCACCCGCATCGTGCCCAGCCCCGCCGCGCTCAGCCCCGCCATGCCCAGCCCCGCCGCCACGCCCACCCGCATCGTGCCCGGCCCCGCCACGCTCATCGTCGCCGCGGCCGCCCGCACCCCGTTCCGCCCTGGCCAGCTCCCACGGCCGGACGCGGTCGATATACCGGTTAGCGGTCCCGACGATGTCCCAGATCGCGGCCGTCGCGGCCCGGAAATCGAACCCGTCCAGGGCCGCCGGTACCCGCTCCGCGGCCCGGTCGCAGGCCGACACCAGAGCGGCCGCCTCGGCAGGGGCGGCTGCCCCCAGATCGCCGGTCAGCGGCGCATCAGGAACCCGGCCAGCCCGGTAGCGATGCACGAGGGAAGTCACCCGGCTGACGAGGTTGCCCAAGTCGTTCGCCAGGTCATCGTTGGCCCGGGCGATCAGCCTGGCCACGGTGAAGTCGGCATCTCCCACCCGGGGCACCTCGCGCAGCAGCCACCAGCGCACGGCGTCGGTTCCGTATGCCGCCGCCAGCGCCACCGGGTCGGCGTCCTGCACGCCTCCCAGGCCGGCCGCACCGCCCAGCCTGGACTTGCTGATCTTGCGCCCATCGACGGTCAGGTAGTCATGGACCAGGATGTCGGTCGGCAGCGGCTCACCAGCCGACAGCAGGATGGCCGGCCAGTAGACGGCATGGAATCGCAGCACGCCCTTCCCGGCCAGGTGAATCCGGCGGTCGGCACCGGCCCACCACCGCTGGTATCCGGGAGCGCCAGTGCCGTAGCCGAGCGCCGTGATGTAGTAGCCGAGCGCATCCCACCAGACATAGATCACCTGGCTCGGATCACCAGGAACGGCGATCCCCCAGCCGCCGGCCCGTTCGGTAGACCTGGACACGCTGAAGTCCTCCAGCCCGGAGTCGATGAAACCGAGCACTTCGTTGCGGCGGCCGGCGGGCTCGATCCTGAGCCGGCCCGACGCGACGAGATCACGCAGCTGGCCGGTGTACCTGGACAGCCTGAAGAACCAGTTCTCCTCCGCGACCTGCTGCGGCAGCGTGCCGTGCTCGGGACACCGGCCCCCGGGGAGTTCGGCGGGCTTATAGAACTGCTCGCAGCCGACGCAGTACTGGCCCTCGTACTGCTTGGTGTACAGGTCACCGCTGGCCGCGCAGGCCCGCCAGAGGCGCTCCACCCCCGGCAAATGCCGCGGATCGCTGCTCGTGGCCAGGAAGTCATCGAACGACAGCCCGAGCGGCTCACGCAGCGCCGCGAACGCGCGCGAGTTGCGATCCACGAGCTCGCGGACGGTTAGTCCCTCTTCCTCAGCGGCCAGCACGTTCTTCAGGGAGTTGTCATCGGTGCCGGTCTGGAAGCGAACCTGATCGCCTGCCAGCCGGTAGTGCCGGGCCAGCACGTCGGCCTGGACGAGTTCCAGCGCGTGCCCGAGATGGGCCTTGGCGTTGACGTAGGGAATCGTGGTGCTGATGTAAAGGCGTGCCGGATTCATCGGAACCTCCTGGTGTTCGGGGGGGCTCCGACCGGCAGACACAAATCGAGGCCCCGTCGGGGCCTCGAGTCGGACGTCGTCCTGGCAGCGTGAAGTGGCCCCGCTAGCGGGGCATCATCACCTGACCGAGATACGACGTCACGCTGATCAGTATAGCGACCGCGGCCAGGCCGTCCGGCGCCCCAAGCAAGGACCCCTTAGCGCGGCGACAGGCACCTCGCGCCTTTGCCGTTCAATCGCGGCGATGTCCCAGCGCTGCGCATACAGCAACAGCGCTGGCGCCTTTGCTGCTGTTGGACAACCACAGCGCTGGCGCCTTTGCTGCTGTTGGCGGGCGGCCGGGGAGCTAGCTGCAGCCGTGGAGCTAGGTGCAGCCGGAGAGCTAGCGGCAGCCGGGGAGCTAGCTGAGGCGGCGCAGGATCAGGTCACGCGCCCGGCCTGCGTCGGCCTGGCCCCTGGTCGCCTTCATCACGGCCCCGACCAGGACTCCGACCGCGGCGGTCTTGCCGCCGGCTATCTTGGCCGCCACCTCGGGATTGGCCGCGATCGCGGCATCGATGGCAGCCGTGAGCGCGGACTCGTCGCTGACCACGGCCAGCCCGCGCGCGGCCACCACTTCGTCGGGCGATCCCTCGCCGGCCAGCACGCCCTCGAGCACCTGACGGGCCAGCTTGTCGTTGAGCTGGCCAGCTTCCACCAGCTCGGCGACCCTGGCTACCTGGGCGGCTGACACCGGCAGGGCGGCCAGCTCGACGCCCGACCTGTTGGCCTGCCGGGACAGTTCTTCCAGCCACCACTTGCGGGCCGCGGCCGGCGTCGCGCCCGCGGCCACGGTCTCCGCCACCAGATCCAGCGCGCCGGCGTTACGCAGCGCCGTCATGTCGAGATCTGATAGTCCCCATTCCTCCTGCAGCCTGGCCCGGCGGGCGGCAGGCAATTCAGGCAGTCCGGCGCGGATCTCCGCCACCCAGTCCCGCGACGGGGCGATCGGCACCAGGTCAGGCTCGGGGAAATACCGGTAGTCCTGGGCCTCTTCCTTGCTGCGGCCAGCGGTCGTGGTGCCGGACTCCTCATGGAAATGCCTGGTCTCCTGGATCACCCGGTGCCCGGAGTCCAGCACCGCAGCCTGCCGCTCGATCTCGAACCTGACCGCGCGCTCGACCGACCGCAGTGAGTTGACGTTCTTCGTCTCGGTACGGGTTCCCCAGGTCGCCGAGCCGCTCGGCGCCAGCGAGGTATTCACGTCGCAGCGCAGCGAGCCTTCCTCCATGCGGACATCGGACACCTGCAGCGCGCGCAGCAGGTCGCGAAGCTCGGTGACATAAGCACGGGCCACGGCCGGGGCCAGCGCCCCGGTGCCGGGGACAGGCTTGGTCACCACCTCGACCAGGGGGATGCCGGCCCGGTTGTAATCCACCAGCGAGTAGTCGGCGCCATGGATCCGGCCCGCGCCGCCGACGTGCAGCGACTTTCCGGTGTCCTCTTCCAGGTGAACCCGCTCAATACCGACCCGGACCCGGGTTTCCCCGAGCGTCACGTCCAGCCAGCCATCGGTACACAGCGGCTCGTCGTACTGCGAGATCTGAAAGTCTTTCGGCATATCCGGGTAGAAGTAATTCTTCCTGGCGAACCGGCACCAGGAAGCGATCGTGCAGTTCAGCGCGAGACCGATCCTGATCGTGTACTCGATCGCGGCCCGGTTGGCCACCGGCAGCGAGCCGGGCAGGCCCAGGCAGACCGGGCAGACGGCGGCATTCGGCTGCGCGCCGAACTCCGTCGGGCAGCCGCAGAACATCTTCGACCGCGTACCCAGCTCGACGTGCGTCTCCAGGCCGATGACCGGGTCATACCTGCTGACCGCTTCGTCATAAGCAACCAGCGTGCCGTGGTCACCGTCCGCAGCGAGGTCAGTCATCGCCAAGCCCCTTCGCCTCATCAACCAGCGGATGGCCCCAGCGCTGCACCAGCGCCGCTTCGACGGCGGACGCCACCCGGTAGAGCCGGTCGTCGGCGAGCACGGGCGCCATGATCTGCAGGCCGACCGGCAGTCCGTCCTCCGGGGCGAGCCCGCACGGCACCGACAGCGCCGCGTTCCCGGCCAGGTCCGACGGGATCGTGCACAGGTCGGCCAGGTACATCGCGAGCGGGTCATCGGCCCGCGCGCCGATCGGGAAGGCAGTGGTCGGCGTGGTCGGCGAGATCAGCACGTCGACCTGCTCGAACGCGGTGTCGAAGTCCCGGATGATCAGGGTCCGCACCTGCTGCGCCTTGCCGTAGTAGGCGTCGTAGTAGCCGCTGGACAGGGCGTAGGTGCCGAGCATGATCCGCCGCTTCACCTCAGCGCCGAATCCGGCCGCCCTGGTGAGCGACATGACCTCCTCGGCGTCGGCGGTGCCGTCGTCACCCACCCGCAGGCCGTACCGCATCCCGTCGAACCTGGCCAGGTTGGACGAGCACTCGCTCGGCGCGATCAAGTAGTAAGCGGGCAGCGCGTACTCGAAGTGCGGGCACGACACCTCGGTGACCTTGGCACCCAGCGACTCGAGCAGCTCAACAGCATCACCGAACCTGGCCAGCACCCCGGGCTGGTAGCCCTCGCCGCTGAATTCGGCCACCACGCCGACCCGCAGACCGGCGACGTCGCCCTGCCTGGCGGCAGCCACGCAGGCCGGCACCGGCGCGTCCACCGACGTGGAGTCCATCGGGTCGTGCCCGGACATGGCTTCGTGTAGCAGCGCGGCGTCCAGCACGGTCCTGGCCAGCGGGCCCGGCGTGTCCAGCGAAGACGCGAACGCGACGAGCCCGTACCTGGACGAGCCGCCGTAGGTCGGCTTGACCCCGACGATTCCGCAGACCGCGGCGGGCTGCCTGATCGAGCCGCCGGTGTCGGTGCCAATCCCGAGCGGCGCCTCGAACGCGGTGACGGCCGCCGCGGAGCCGCCCGATGAACCGCCCGGCACCCGGCTGAGGTCCCACGGATTGCGCGACGGCCCGAAGGCCGAGTTCTCAGTGGAGGAGCCCATCGCGAACTCGTCCATGTTGGTCTTGCCCAGCAGGACGACGCCCGCGTTCCTGAGCCGCTGCGTGACAGTCGATTCGTAGGGCGGCCGCCAGCCCTCCAGGATCCGCGAGCCGCAGGTGGTGGGCATGTCAGCAGTGGTAAAGACATCCTTGACCGCCAGTGGCACCCCAGCCAGCGGGCCGAGCGGCTCGCCTGCCGCCCGCCGTTCGTCGACGGCGCGCGCTGCGCTCACCGCGCCGTCGCCGGCGACATGCAAGAACGCGTGAACCTGCGGATCGACGTCCGCGATCCGGTCCAGGTGCGCCCTGGTCACCTCGACCGCGGACACCTCGCCGGCGGCGACCGCCGCGGCGATCTCGGCGGCGGTCATCCTGGTCAGCTCGCTGGCCATCGTCAGTCCTCCGTCAGGATCCGCGGCACCCGGAACCTGTCCTGCTCGGCGGCCGGCGCCTGATCCAGCGCGGCAGCGGTGCCGAGACATGGCACCAGCACGTCCTCGCGGAACACATTGGCCAGCGCGGCGGCATGCGTGGTCGGCGGGATCCCGTCGGCCGCGACCTCCTGCACCCGCGCCACGTGCGCGATGATCGTGTCCAGCTGGCCGGCGAAATGATCGAGTTCCGCATCGGACAGGGCCAGCCTGGACAGCCTGGCCAGGTGGGCAACTTCACCGCGGGTAATGGACATGGACGCCATCCTAGGTGCGACCCGCGGTGCCAGCCGACGTGTTTAGCGCCGGCCAGGCTGCCAGCCGACGTGTTTAGCGCCGGTCAGTCGATCAGCACCGCCGGTCAGTCGATCAGCACCGGCGGCCAGGCGGTCCGCACCGCCGGCAGGCGGTCAGTTCGGGCAGCCCGCCGATGGCGTCACCGCGGCCGGGGCGGCCGCCTGCCTGGGAGCTGCCGACGGCCTGGACGTGGCTGGCTGGCGAGGTGCGCTGCCCTGCCTGGTCGCCGCTGACGCCCTGGAACCAGCGCTCTGCCGGGGTGCGGCCGGCTGGCGGGGGGCGGGTGCCCTGGGTGCAGGCGACGGGTGCAGCCTGCTCGGCCGTGCACCGCAGACGCCGTGCTCGACCAGCCACGCGGTCGCCGCCGCGGCATTGAGCGGGGCACTGAAGTACCAGCCCTGGGCGGCCCGGCAGCCCATCACCCGCAGCGCCGCGGCGACCTCTGCCGACTCGACCCCTTCCGCCACCGAGTCGATCCCGAGGGCGCTGACCAGGTCCACGATGGACCGGACGATGACCTCATCGTCGCTGGAGGCCAGCATCCGGCCGACAAACGACGAATCGATCTTCACCTCCCGCACCGGCATCCGCTTGAGCCGCACCAGCGAGGAGTAGCCGGTCCCGAAGTCGTCCAGGCTGAGCGCCACGCCGAGCGCCGCCAGCGCGTCCACCGCCGTCCCGGCGTGGGCGGGCTCGCTGTTCAGCACTCGCTCGTTGATCTCCAGTAGCAGCACCTCGGGTGGCAAGCCGTGCTGCTTCAGCCCGCGGCCGATGGCCCGGGCGAGGCCGGTGTCGAGCAGGTCACGGGCGGAGACGTTCAATGAAACCTGGACCGGCAGCCCGTCTCGCCACCACCGGGCGGCCTGAGCCAGCGCTAGGTCCACAACTGTGAAGGTGAGGTCCCTGATCAGGTACGACTGCTCGGCCAGCGGGATGAACTCAGCCGGGAGCAGCAGCCCGCGTACCGGGTGATGCCAGCGGACCAGCGCTTCCATCCCGGCCGTCCGGCCGCCATCCATCCGGCCGCCGTCGAGCAGCATCTTGGGCTGGAAAAGCAGCTCGAGCTCGCCGTTGTCCAGACCGCGCCGCAGGTCGCCGAGCAGGGCCAGCCGGGCCGGGGAGTTGCTGTCGGAGTCGGCAACGTACCGTTCTACGCCGCTGCGCCGTTCCTTGGCCAGGTACATGGCTACGTCGGCGTGCTGCATCAGTACCTCGAACCCGCTGGCATCGTCCGGATACAGTGCGATCCCGACGCTCGCCTCGATGCCGAACGACATGCCCTCCATGCGGATCGGCTCGGACAGCGCGGCGCGCAGCCGGGCCGCGACCTCCCGGGCCGCGCTGGCCTCGCGCACCGAGGGCAACAGGATGGCGAATTCGTCACCACCCAGCCGGGCGACCAGATCACCGGGCCGGACGCTATGGGTAAGCCGGTGCGCGATGACCCGCAGCAGGCGGTCACCGGCCGCGTGCCCGAGCGTGTCATTGACCTCCTTGAACCGGTCCAGGTCGAGCAGCAGGAAACCTGCCTTGGTGCCGGTGGCGTCCGCGCAGGCCAGCGCCTGGCTCGTCTTACGGATGAGCAACTGGCGGTTGGACAGGCCGGTCAGCTCGTCGTGGTGGGCCTGATGTTCGCGCTTCTCGGAAAGCACCGCGTTGGCGTAGATCGCGGCGAGCGGGAAGGCGAACAGCACCACGAACGATGGCGACCTGGCCGCCATCACCACGGCCACCAGCGGCCCGGCGCTGAGCAGTGCCACGTTGACGAAGGCCTGGTAGGGCAGCGCGGCGCGCAGTGTCGCGGCGATCCGGGCCCGCGAGTGCAACGCGATGGCGACGCCGACCAGCAGGAAGTTGACGGCGAAGTAAGCCAGCGCGGCCAGCGCCACCTCGGGCAGCTGGGCACCCGCCGGGATCCAGGGGCGCCCGGGCGTCGGCCGGATCCCGGTGGCGGCCAGCACCAGCCCGGCGGCCGCCAGGCTCAGCGTGACCTGCGCGGCGTTGAACGCCGACCGGTGCACGGCCTTGCGCTGGACCAGTCCGACCGCGAGGGTGGTGCTCGCCCGCAGCAGCACCGCGACCGGAAAGCCCCAGTAGAGCAGCGCGGCGAAGCTGAAGGTCAGCGAGGCGACCGGAGCGTCAGTAGCCGACCGGCCTGGCGACACGATCGGCCGCATGTCCCCGATCACGATCAGCGCTGCGACCAGCCAGAACACTGGATGCCTGGCCAGCTCGTCCAGGCCGTCCAGATGCAGCAGGCCTAACGCCAGCACCAGCAGGCCGACCGTCGTGACACCAGAGAGCCACATCCACAGCGGCGAGCCAATCCGCGGGCCGATGTTCCTGGTGTCGTTCGGATCCTTCATAGGCGTCCTCATCGGAGCTGCCAGCTATGAGATCTTGCTGCGCAGCCTACGGCAGAAACCATACTTCCCGAAGCCAATTGCATACTATCCGTTACAACGCGCCGGGGCCCGCCCGCCGTGAGCTGCGGCGCAGCCGAGCCGGGCCAAATTTTTCAGCCGGCTGGTCCAGCGGACGCCGACGCCGCGTGCTCCCGCGCAGCGGCCGGGCCGTCGCCGAGCAGCACGCCGAATCCAGCCTCGTCAAGCACGGGAACGCCCAGCGAGAGCGCCTTGTCGTATTTGGAGCCCGGGCTGGATCCCGCGACCACGAAGCTGGTCTTCTTCGACACCGACCCCGCGACCTTCCCGCCCTGGGCCTGCACCGCCTCGGCGGCTTCGTCCCTGGTCAGATCGGCCAGCGTGCCGGTAATCACGACGGTAACGCCCGCCAGCGGCAGCTCGCGCCCCGACTCGCCGGCCGCGGAGTCAGCGCCCGGGCCGGGTCCGGTAAAGCTCGGGTCAGCCAGTACCACTCCGGCGGCGCGCCAGTTCGCCACGATGGCGGCGTGCCAGTCCACCCCGAACCAGTCCCGCACCGAGCCGGCGATCGTCGGGCCCACCTCGTCGACCAGGACCAGTCGCTCGACCGGCGCGGCGGCGATCGCATCGACCGAACCGAACGCGGCGGCCAGCGCGCGCGCGGCCGTCGGCCCGACGTGCCTGATCGATAGCGCGACCAGGATCCGCCAGAGCGGGCGGCGGCGCGCCTCGTCCAGGTTGTGCAGCAGCTTGACCGCGTTGGCCGACAGGCTGCCTGCCTTGGTGACGAAGAACGGTGCGGTGGCGAGCTTATCGGCGGTCAGCGCGAAGATATCGCCCTCGTCAGCGACCAGGCCGCTGTCGAGCAGCGCCACCACGGCCTCGTAACCGAGCACCTCGATATCGAGGGCGCCCCGTCCCGCCATGTGGAAGAGCCGCTCGCGCAACTGGGCCGGGCAGGACCGCGTGTTCGGGCAGCGCCAGTCCACCTCGCCTTCGTCGCGGGCCAGCACGGTGCCGCACGCGGGGCAGACCGTGGGGAACTCGAAGGCCCGCTCCTCGCCGGTCCGCAGGTCCTCGACCGGCCCGACCACCTCGGGAATGACATCGCCGGCCTTGCGGAGCACCACCATGTCGCCGATCAGCACGCCCTTGCGGGCTACCTCGTCGGCGTTGTGCAGCGTGGCCCGGTCGACCGTGGACCCGCTGACCTTGACCGGCTCCATCACGGCGAACGGCGTCACCCGGCCGGTCCGGCCGACATTGACCTGGATATCCAGCAGCCGGGTGTTCACCTCTTCGGGCGGATACTTGTAGGCGATCGCCCAGCGCGGGGCCCGGCTGGTCGCGCCCAGCTGGCGCTGCAGCTCCAGCCGGTCGATCTTGACGACCACCCCGTCGATCTCATATGACGGCTCGTGCCGGTGCTCGGCGTAGTGGGCGATGTACTCGCGCACCTGGTCCAGATCGCCGACCACCTTGAACAGGTCGCTGACCGGCAGCCCCCACTCGGCCAGCCGCTCGTACCAGCCCGACTGCGTGTCCGGCACGTCCGAGCCCACCGCCGCGGCGTCGCCGGGCGCCGACATGCCGGCCTCGGCCGAGGCACCCGGCACGAACAGGCCGTGGACCAGCATGCTGAGCGGCCGGGTCGCGGTGACCCGCGGGTCCTTCTGGCGCAGCGAGCCCGCTGCGGAGTTGCGCGGGTTGGCGAACGCGGGCCGGCCGGCGTCCTGCAGCCGCTCGTTCAGCTCCAGGAACGCCTGCACCGGCAAGAACACCTCGCCGCGGACCTCGAGCGTGTCCGGCCAGCCGGTCCCCTTCAGCTTCGACGGCACCGCGGCGATGGTCCGCACGTTGGGCGTGACGTCCTCGCCGGTCCGCCCGTCGCCCCTGGTCGCGGCGCGGACCAGTTTCCCGTCCCGGTAGACCAGCGCGATCGCCAGCCCGTCGATCTTGACTTCGCAGAGGTAAGGGCCCGCCCCGCCGAGTCGCTCGACCCGCGCCGCCCACGCGTCTAGCTCCGCCGCCGAGAACACGTTGTCGAGGCTCAGCAGCTGCTGCAGATGCTCGACCGCCGTGAAGTCGGTCGAGATCATGGCCCCGACCTTCTGGGTCGGCGAATCGGGCGTGCGCAGCTCCGGGTACCGCTCCTCGAGCTCGCGCAGTTCGCGCATCAGCGCGTCGTACTCAGCGTCAGAGACCAGCGGCGAGTCGAGCACGTGATACCGGTAGTTGTGCTCGGTTACCTCGGCGGCCAGTTCCGCATGCCTGGCCCGGTCCCCGGCCGGCACATCCTGGGCCTCGATCACCGTGTCCGGCTCGCTCATCACACCCGCCCCTCGCTCATGACGATCTCTCCGCGGCGAGCTCGGGCAGTATCCGAGCCGCCTCGTGGCAGCTGGCCAGCGCGGCCCGGGCGCTGGCCGGCGAGAAGCCGGCCAGCCCGCAGGCCGGGGTGATCACCACCTGCCCGGCCAGCGTCGCTGGCGGCAGCCCGGCCCGGTGCCAGAGCTCGATCACGCTGCCGGCGAGTTCCTTCGGAGCGGGCGACGCGGCGGTAATCATCCGTTTCGTATCTCTGGTATCAAGCACCCCGGCCAGGATCCCCATTCCGGCCTCGGCCAGCTCGGCGATCTGGTCTTCGGCACCCGGCCCTAGCTGCTGCGCGTCGAAGCTGATAGCTCTGGCGCCGGAGTCTTTGATCATTCCAAACGGATAGTCCGGCCCGCAGCAGTGCACCACGCTGAATGCCGCCCCGGCGGTCAGCACGGCCCGCAGCCCGTCGCCGGTGACGGCCGTGTCGACCGCGCCCACCCGGTTCAGCCCGCTAGCGGTCGGCACCGCCCCGGCCAGCACCGCAGGCAGCGCGGGCTCGTCCAGCTGGAGCACCACGGTGGCGGCCGGGAGCCGGTTACGGACCTCGGCGACGTGCGCGGCCACCCCCTCGGCCAGCGATGCGATCAGGTCGGCCACCGCGCCGGGGTCGGCGAGCGCCGGATTCTGGCTGCGGTTCAGCTCGACGGTGGCGGCCATGGTCCAGGGGCCGGCCAGCTGGATCTTGAACGGCCCCGCGTAACCGTCGGCCGCCTCCTGCATGACGTCCAGGTCCTCGGCCAGCAGCCCCGCCGCCCGCCGCTGGTCCCGGCCCGGCCGCAGCGCGAACCGCCAGCCGCGCGGGCCGGTCTCCACCGGCATGTCGACCAGCAACCCGGCGGTCCGGCCGGTCAGGTCGGAGCCAGGCCCGCGGCCCGGCAGCTCGGGCAGGTACGGGAAGTCCGGCAGCTCGCCGAGGACGACGGCGGCTGCCTCGGCCGCGCTGGTGCCCGGCATCGAGCCGATCCCGGTGGCGGTGGCGGCGGGCCAGGGGAACGGCTGGGCAGTGCTGGTGGCTGCGCGGCTGGTGGCTGACGTATCCGGCACGCTGCCGAGCTTAGTGTTCACCCCTGTCACTGATCAGCCCCGCGCCGTTTGGCTTGGTTCCCAGCGGATCGACGCTGCGCATCCCCGATCCGGGACAAGCCCCGCCGCTCCCGGCCCCGCCCTGGCGGATGAGCTTTGCTCGGGCGATGGCGACTGATTCCGCAACCGAGCGGCTGCCAGCACACGATCGCCGGGTCGCACGGCGTGGTGCGACCCGGCGCGCGGCTGGACGGTGCCCGGCACGGTATGTCCGTGCGCCGCCTGCTACCCGCGGTTCGGCCAGCCGGGGATCTCGGTCCGCTGATCGTCAGCCGGGACCTGCGGGACAGTGTCATCTCCGGGCCGCCGGACGTACAGGCTGGTCAGGTACCTCCCGGCGAGGGTCGTCCGATCGGGGGCCTCGCGGCTCAGCCTCAGCCTCTTGTCCTCCCGGCGGCTCGCCACGCTCACCAGAACGACGATTCCGACGATCATCCCGAACACGAAGATGATCACGATTGCTACTACGACGACGGCTGTCATTGAGCGTCCCCTTCACTCCCGACCAGCGGTGATGGTCTCCGCAGGCTCCGTTCTGGGCCCGGTGGCCCGGTAGTCGTTGCTGGGACCGCCTGGTTGGCACATTGGGACTTGTCTGCCTGTCCAGATGCACCCAAGCGACTGGACTGCTAGGCTGAGTCCGATGTACCCTCTCATCCAGGTCATCCCAACCTTTAGTACCTAGGCACATGGTGACATCAGGGAGGACGAGATGCAATGGGATAGGTCTAAATATTCTGATGAAACCAATGGCAAGGTTGATCCTTTTGGACCCAGCCAGACCTATAATTGGAGTGGTTGGGATCTTTGGGAGGCTTGATGGCTGAGCAGCCGATGTACCGCCAGATCGCCGACGATCTGCGGGATAAGATCGAATCCGGCGCCGTGGCCCGGGGCAGCCAGCTGCCGACCGAGCTTGAACTCCGCGAGCTGTACAACAACGCGTCGCGCAATACGATCCGCGACGCGATCAAGTGGCTGATCACTCGCGGCCTGGTGGAAACCCGGCCGGGCCAGGGCACCTTCGTGGTCGAGAAGATCGACCCGTTGATCACGACTCTGTCGTCGTCCGGTCCTGGCGACAGCGCCAGCGGGCCGACCGGAAACCTGGGCGGCGGCTACAGCGCAGCCTATGAATCCGAGGTAACCGCGCAGCGCAGGACGCCAAGGAACACCGCCCCCCGGGTCGAGGTCCAGCAGGCCCAGGGGGTGATCGCCGCCGAACTCCGGCTGGATGAGGGCTCCATGGTGGTGAGCCGTCACCAGCAGCGCTACATCGACGACCGGCTCTGGTCGCTGCAGACCACCTTCTACCCGATGCCCTTCGTCGAAAAAGGCGCGCTGCGGCTCATCCAGGCTGCGGACATCCCGCAGGGAGCGGTCAGCTACATCGCTGACACTCTTGGCATAACGGAAGTCGGTTACCGCGACACGATCAGCGTCCGGTCTCCCGACCCCACGGAGACCGCCCTGTTCAGACTGCCCAGTGACGGCCGGGTCGCGGTAGTGGAGATCTTGCGGACCGGGTTTGACGATCACGGCGCGCCGATGCGGCTGACGGTCACCGTGTTCCCCGCTGACCGGAACAAGTTCGTCATCAACGTGGGCGAGGTACCTGAGGTGACCGAGGCCGGGCCTGGCCGGCTCAGAGCCGTGGGCGGGACGGACCAGGCGGCGCCAGGCGGATAACCGGGTCCCGGGCGCTGCTGCTGAATCGCTCGCAGCGCAGCCCGCACCGTTGACTGTCCAACTCCCGCCCCGCCCGGCCATGTGTGCATGGCCGGGCGAATGCCGGGCCGGCCGAAGGGAGGTGCCGAGATGAGCCTTGATGCCCTGGTGGCGACCGAGGTCGCTGACCACGCCGGGCCCGGGCCGGTGCCGCCATCGGCAGGCCGGCCGCCAGCGTTCGAGCTGGCGGCGTTCCGGCCGGTTGCCTCCAGGTCCGTGGCGTCCCAGCCGGTACGGCCCGGCAGAACCGCCTCGTGGCACGTGCTGAGCCAGGCTCGCTTCCGCGGCTATTTCATCGGCAGCCTGATCTCGAACCTGGGCACCTGGCTGCAGAACACCGCACAGATGCTGCTCGCCTATCAGCTGACCCACTCCGCGCTCGCGGTCGGCGCGGTGACGTGCGCGCAGTTCTCCGGTGCGGTGCTGCTCGCCCCGTGGGCCGCCACGCTCGCCGACCGGCTGAACGGGCGTCGGCTGCTGATCGGCACCCAACTGCTGTCCGCAGCCATCGCCGGCGCCCTGGCCGTGCTCACGTTCGGCGGGGTGCTGACCGAGCGGGCGCTGATCTTCGGGGCGCTGGGGCTCGGCCTGGCCTTCGCATTCGCGCTTCCGCTACAGACCTCGATGGTGCCGACGCTGGTTCCCGAAGCCGACACCAAGGCCGCGATGGCCATGAACTCGGTCAGCTACAACGCGGGGCGGGCCGTCGCGCCGGTCCTGTGCGTCCTGGTCGGTACCGTGGTCGGGCTCGGCTGGGCGTTCACCTTGAACGCCGCATCCTTCGTCGTTTTCGCCGCCACGCTGCTCGTTGTCCGGCCCGATCGGGCGGAACGGCCCGCGCAGCGCCAGCGTGCGGTGTCGGGGATCCGCATTGCGGTGCGGCGCCCGCGGATCATGCTGCTGCTGGCCATGGTCGCCGCCGTCACGCTCGTCGAGGATCCCGTCCTGGTGCTCGGGCCGTCACTAGCCCGCCAGATGCACATGCTGGCCAGCGTGTGGCCGGGTTACTTCCTGTCGGCGCTGGGCGTTGGCACCGTGCTCGGCGCCTGCCTGCCGGCCCGCCGACTGGCCTCGTCCGAGCGGGCAGCGTCCGAGCGCGCCGCGTGGTCCCTGCTCATGCTGGCGTTGTGCATGATCGTTTTTGTCTGGGGCTTCTCCGCCTGGGTCAGCGCGGCCGCAGCCGCGGGCGCCGGGGTGGCGGGCCTGCTGACCGGTTCTGCCGCCCAGAGCCTGCTGTTGCGCATCGCGGGCCCGGGGATGGCGGTCAAGGTCATGGCGCTGTGGGCCATCGCGTGGGCGGGGAGCAAGCCCATTGCGTCCCTGACCGACGGCTGGCTGGCCAGTACCGTCGGGATCCGGCCGGCCGGGATTATGCTCGCTGCACCTGCCCTGACGATCGCGTTGCTGGAATTGCTGCTGCCCAGCCCCATAAAGGCCCGGCTAAAGGAACAGCTGAGAATGCACACTAGGACACGTCCGGCCATCCAGCCTCAATAGCTACATCCGCACCTCTAGGTATCAGTTGGCAGGATGGCAGTCAGCGAGGCTGATGGCCGCGCTTACCTGAAGGATAGGGTCGCCATACCCCTCAGGGCGTCAGGAGTATCGGTATCTGCGGCCATCGAGCCAGTTCAGGCTGGTCGCAGCGGGTCTGTTCGGGGACCGATCGGAACCGTAGGGGCCATCCCAACCGAGTTGCGGGCCGCCCGTTAAGACGCGACCCTGATTGGTGACCTAACAAAGCGCACGGCCGCCCGCGCAGCGCAGCGTCCTGGTGGACCGCTAAGAGGCGGCCGGAAGACCTACCGGCCCGGCGAGAGGGGGTGCCATGGCCAAGCGACACTGTCGCCCGTCCGCGCAGTACCGTTACGAGCACTACGACCCCTGCTGAATGGTCGCGAACCCGCCCGCCGGTTAATTCCCGGCCTGCGGGACGCGCAACACGCAGTATGCCGAGTCCCGCAGCCCGGTTGCGGGGCTCCGGCAATTGTTGGGCCACGTCCCCGGCCGTCAGAGCTAGCGCCCGCGGCTAGCGACCGGGTAGCCCGACCTCAGGGTCAGCGGGCTCGTCACTCGGCCCTGGCCCGCTGACGCGGCGCCGACCAGGGCGGCGGATAGTCAGCCTCGTCAGATACCGGCCCGCCGCCGTGAACCGGTCCGGCGCCTCAAGGCTCAGGTGCCGCCTGCGATCTTCTCGTCGGCTCGCCACGCTGACCAGCGCGATTACGCCTGCGATCGCGCCCGTCAGGAAAACGATGACGACTGCTAAGACGTCGACCACAGCCACGGCGCACCCCCAACCCGCGGCCCCCGGGGTTCCGGGGGCAAGAGGTCCGCGTGCTGTCACGGGCGGCGGCGCCTGGAAAGATCTCGGGACATTTTCCGAACGCGCGGGAGGTCCCTTCCTGCCGTGCCCAGCCAATGGACCGCTAGGCATTTAAATATAAGCGTTATCGCAACCAATAACCTGATTTCGTTATTAAAATGATGCCATGTAAGAATAGGTAGCATAAGACCGACGGGCCGGATGATTGGACAATTTAAGTTAATCCCGATGAGCCCTGCTGCCGGTCTGGCTGGTATCAGCCGGATGTCGCCATGCCGACCTGCCTGCGGCCGAGAGGTCGTCATGACCAGGGACTACACGTCGTCGCCCCGAGGGGAAGCCACTCCGCAACCGCGATCGTTACCCGGCCACCGCGATCGCGGTGCCCTGACAGCTGCCGCTGCCCTGCAGCTTCTCGGTCGCGCCCCGGCCAGATTAGCCTATTCCTGTGCCTCGGCGGACACTACCTGATGCTAATGCCATCGAATAAGGTCCGCGCGGCGCTACTAATGGTTGCGGAGCCAAGAACGGCCGCGCCTTGGTACAGGACCGCCGCCTGGCCGCTGGCGATGCCGCGGGCGGGCCTGGCCAGCTTGATCCTGAGCGCGTCCGCGTCCGCGTTCAGCCAGGCGGTCGCCGGGTACTGCTCGCCGTGCGCGCGCAGCTGGACCAAGCAGTCGATCGGCCCCGGGGGCGGCGGGCAGCCCGTCCAGACCGGCTGGCTTGCCTCAATGTCGACGACATCCAGAGCCTCGGCCGGGCCCACCGTGACGGTGCCGGACACGGGCTCGATGTCCAGCACGTAGCGCGGCTTGCCGTCGGGTGCCGCGGCCGATCCGCAGGCCCCGGCGCTGGCCCACGGTGAACCCGAATGCGCCGTCGTGGCTGCCCACCACGGACCCGTCGGCCTCGACAATAGGACCGGGCGCGGCGCCGAGCTGGCTGGTGAGAAACTTCCTGGTGTCCCCGTCGGCGATGAAGCACACGTCATGGCTGTCCGGCTTGGCGGCGACGGCCAGGCCGCGGTCGGCGGCCTCCTTGCGCACCTCATCCTTGGTCGAGCCGCCCAGCGGGAACATGGCCCGGGCCAGCTGCTCGCTGGTCAGCACGGCCAGCACGTAGGACTGGTCCTTCGCCTCGTCCACGCTGCGGACCAGCCGCGGGCCGTGCTCACCCTGCTCCAGGCGGGCGTGATGGCCGGTGCAGACCGCGTCGAAGCCGAGCGCGACGGCCCGGTCCAGGACGGCGGCGAACTTGATCTTCTCGTTGCAGCGCAGGCAGGGGTTGGGAGTATGGCCACGGGCGTACTCGTCGACGAAGTCCTGCACCACGTCAGCGTGGAAGCGTTCGGCCATATCCCAGACGTAGAACGGGATGCCGATCACGTCGGCGGCGCGGCGCGCGTCCCGGGCGTCTTCGAGCGTGCAGCAGCCCCGGGCGCCGGTCCGGTACGAACTGGGGTTGCTGGACAGGGCCAGGTGGACGCCGGTCACATCATGACCGGCCTCGGCAGCCCGGGCCGCGGCCACCGCGGAGTCGACGCCGCCCGACATGGCGGCCAGTACGCGCAGAGTAGTCATCGCCTTCGAGAATATGCGGAGGGCCGGGCTAGACCGGCGAGGTCCCGCATGACGGCCAGGCGACGGGGCGCCGGGCGACCGCGCCCGGCCGCAGACCGCAAGGGACCGGCGGCCCAGGCCAGATCAGCGCGCGGCGGCCCGGCGGGCCCGGTCCACAGCTTCGCCGATGACCGCGCCGAGCGCATCCACGTCCGCCTGCGTGCTGGTGTGCCCCAGTGAGAACCGCAGCGAGCCTCGGGCCCGCGCCCCGTCGGCGCCCATGGCCAGCAGCACGTGACTGGGCTGGGCCACCCCCGCGGTGCAGGCCGACCCGGTCGAGCACGCAATGCCCTTGGCGTCCAGCAGCATCAGCAGCGCGTCACCCTCGCAGCCGGGGAAGGAAAAGTGCGCGTTCCCCGGGAGCCGGTCCGGCCCAGGCGGCGCGCCGTTCAGCAGCGCGTCCGGGACCGCCGCGAGCACCTGCGCGATCAGGTCGTCCCGGAGGGCGGCCAGCCGCTTGGCCTCGTCCCTGCGGCGCGAGGTGGCCAGCTGGACGGCCACGGCGAAGGCCCGGATCGCCGGGGCGTCCAGGGTGCCAGAGCGCACGTCCCGCTCCTGCCCGCCCCCGTGCAGCACGGGCACCAGGCCCGCGCCCCTGGCGACCAGCAGCGCGCCCGCCCCGACTGGGCCGCCGATCTTGTGGCCGGTGATGGTGAGGGCGTCGGCGCCGCTGGCGGCGAGGTCGACAGGCAGCTGGCCGGCGGCCTGGACGGCATCGCCGTGGAACGGGATCCCGTATTCGCGGGCCACCGCCGCCAGCTCGGCGATCGGCTGGATCGTTCCGACTTCGTTGTTGGCCCACATCACGCTGACCAGAGCGACACTGTCCGGATCGCCCGAAATAACCGCGCGCAGGGCCGCGGCGGACAGGCTCCCGGTCCCGTCGACCGGCAGCCAGTCCGCCTTCGCCGACTCGTGGTCAGCCAGCCACCGGACGCAGTCCAAGACCGCGTGATGCTCGATCGCGGTCGCGAGCACGCGGGTCCGGGCCGGATCAGCATCCCGGCGCGCCCAGAACATGCCTTTGATGGCCAGATTGTCCGCTTCCGTACCGCCGCTGGTGAAGACCACCTCGCTGGGGCGGGCACCGTAGGCTTCCGCGATCTGCTCGCGGGACTCCTCGACCACCCGGCGGGCCCGGCGGCCCGCGTTGTGCAGCGAGGACGGGTTACCAAACTGGGTGAGTTCCTCGAACATCGCCGCCAGCGCCTCGGGCAGCATCGGCGTGGTCGCCGCATGATCGAGATACACCGGCGAGGCCGGTCCAGGCTGCGGGCGGCCGCCCGCGCGATCAAGATTCCCCATGATGGCCTCAGCCTAGTGGGACCGACCTGATCAGTACCAACGGGCCGATACCGGAACCGGCCCAGCCGGACCCGCTACCTGCGGGCACCGGCCAGCCCGCCGGTCAGCCGTCGGAGCGCTTCTGGATCTCCTCGGTCAGCTGCGGCACCACGTTGAACAGGTCACCGACCACACCGAAGTCGGCCAGCTCGAAGATGGGCGCCTCGGGGTCCTTGTTGATCACCATGATGGCCTTGGAGGTCTGCATGCCGGCCCGGTGCTGGATCGCTCCGGAGATGCCGACCGCCACGTAGAGCTGGGGCGAGACCGTCTTGCCCGTCTGGCCCACCTGGAACTGGTGCGGGTACCAGCCGGCATCGGTAACGGCCCGGGACGCGCCGACCGCCGCCCCGAGCGAGTCAGCCAGCTTCTCGATCAGCGGGAAGTTCTCCCCCGAGCCCACGCCGCGGCCGCCGGAGACCACGATCGACGCCTCGGTCAGTTCCGGGCGCTCACCGCGTTCAGCGATGACCCGCTCGGTGATGTGGGCGGTCTTCGCGGCATCGGAGATCTCGACGCTGAACGGCACGACCTCGGCCGCTCCCGGGCCAGCTCGGCCGCCACCGAGTTCGGCCGGACGGCGATGATCGGCAGCCCCGTGCGCACCTTCGACTTGACGATGATCGCGCCGCCGAAGTTCGACTGCTCGGCGACCAGCCCTTCATCGACCGCCACCGCGTCGGTCAGCACCCCCGAGCCGGTCTTGACCGCGAGCCGCCCGGCGATCTCGCGGCCCTCGGCAGTGCTCGGCACCAGCACCGCGGCCGGTGACGCCGCGGCGACCAGCGCCGCCAGCAGCTCCGCCTTGGGCGCCACGACGTAGTCGTCGAACTCGGGCCCGTCGGCGACATACACCTTGGCCGCGCCGAACTCGGCGAGCCGCTCGCGGCCGCCCGCCGACCCCGGGCCTGCCCACACCGCCGCCGGCTCACCGAACTTGCGGGCCAGGGTCAGCAGCTCACCGGTGACTTTCTTGACGTCCTCGCCGGAATGCTCGACGAGAACCAGGATCTCAGCCATATCCGGCCGCCCTCCAGTTGAGCTTGTGGTCAGATGAACTTCTGGGCCGCGAGATACTCGGCAGCCTTCGTTCCGCCGTCGCCTTCATCGGGCACGATCGTGCCGGCCTGCCGGGGCGGGCGCTTGGCGAAGCTGGCCACCTCGGTGGCCGCCGCGGCCAGGCCGACCTGCGCAGGATCGACGCCTACGTCCGCCAGGCTCAGCGTCTCGACCGGCTTCTTCTTGGCCGCCATGATCCCCTTGAACGACGGGTAGCGGGGCTCGTTGATCTTCTCGACCACGCTCATCACGGCCGGCAGGGTGGCCTCGACCTTGTCGTAGCCGTATTCGGTCAGCCGGTTGATGTGCACCGAGGTGCCGTCGATCTCGACCTTGCTGGCGTAGGACAGCTGCGGCAGCCCGAGCTGCTCGGCCAGCATCGCGGCGAGCACGCCCATCCGGGCGTCGGTCGACTCCGAGCCGAGGATCACCAGATCGAACTCGGTCCTGGACAGCACCGCGGCGATCGCGGCCGACGACTGCACCGCGTCGGACCCGGCCAGGCCGTCATCCACCAGGTGGATGGCCTTGTCCGCGCCCATCGACAGCGCCTTGCGGATCGACTCGGCGGCACGTTCGGGTCCCATCGACAGGATGGTCACCTCGCCGCCGTGCGCTTCGGCCAGCCGGAGCCCTTCCTCGATCGCGTACTCGTCGAGCTCGTTGATGACCGCGTCGGCGGACTGCCGGTCCAGGGTCGAGTCACCGGCCTTCAGCGTGCGCTCGGACCAGGTGTCAGGAACCTGCTTGACCAAGACGACGATGTTCATGACCGCGGCCGACCTCTCTCTGCAAAACGTCTCGACTTGTGAGCCGACTGCGCGGCGCCGGCCGGCTGGCCGGGCCACGGCAGCTTAAGCCTGCCAAACGGCGCTCGGGCCAGGCACCCGGGGTACCTGATCGGAGTCCGCCAAAAGTTACTGACTAGTAGCTTACGCTCCCAGCCGTGCTGCCTGAGCTGCCTCGGCGGCCGCCACCACGTTCGCCAGCAGCATGGCTCTGGTCATCGGGCCGACGCCACCGGGCATCGGCGCCAGATAGCCGGCTACTTCGGCGACCCCAGGGTCAGCATCACCGACCAGCCCGGCATCCGTCCTGGTGATGCCGACATCGAGGACCGCCGCGCCGGGCCGCACCATATCCGGCGTCAGCAGGCCGGGCTTGCCCGCCGCGACCACCACGATGTCGGCGTCGCGGGTGTGTGCCGCCAGGTCCTTGGTGCCGGTGTGGCACTGAGTGACGGTCGCGTTCTCGGTGCGGCGGGTCAGCAGCAGGCCCAGGGCCCGGCCGACGGTGATGCCGCGCCCGATGATGGTCACGTCCGCGCCCGCGATCGGAACGTCGAAATGGCGCAGCAGCTCGACGATCCCGTGCGGGGTGCACGGGATCGGGCCCGGCTGGCCGAGTACCAGCCGGCCGAGATTGACCGGGTGCAGCCCGTCCGCGTCCTTGGCCGGGTCCATCAGCTCCAGGACCGGCTGCGGGTCCAGGCGCCGGCAGCGGCAGCTGGACAATGAAGCCGGTGCACGCGGGATCGGCGTTCAGCTCGGCCACCGTGTCCTCGACCTGCTGCTGGCTGGCGTCAGCGGGCAGATCGCGGCGAATGCTGACGATGCCGACCTGCGCGCAGTCCCGGTGCTTGGCGTTCACGTACGCCCGGCTGCCCGGATCGTCGCCGACCAGCACGGTACCCAGGCCCGGCGGGGTGCCGTGGCGCGCCAGTTCGGCCACCCGGCGGGTGAGATCTTCGCGTATCGCGGCAGCCGTGGCCTTGCCGTCAAGAATCGTGGCAGTCATGTCTGTCCCATTGTGCCCCACCCAGCGCCCGGCGGCGCCCGCTCGCCCGGTCCGGCCCGGCCCGGTCCGGTCCGGCCCGCCAGGCCGATCGGCCGGCACCATGTCACCGTTGACATATAAATTAAAACTTATGAGACTGAGCCCATGACCCAGCAGACCGGCAGGCCGAGGAAGGCGCCGGCCGGATCGACCGGTACGGCTCCGCCCGACCGGTTCGCTGCGCTCGCTGACGGGACCAGGCGGCACCTGCTTGAGCAGCTGGCCGCCGCCGATCTGGCCGTCGCCGAGCTCACCGCCGGGCTCGACATCAGCCAGGCCGCCGTCTCGCAGCACCTGCGAGTGCTGCGCGAGGCCGGCCTGGTCACGGCGCGCAGACAGGGCCGGTACCGCTACTACCAGCTGCGGCCGGCCGGGCTGACCGAGCTCCGGGACTGGCTCGAGGAGCTGGAGCGCTTCTGGCAGCAGCGGCTCGGGGCGCTGGGCGACTACCTGCGGGAGGCACCGGGGTGACGGCCGGGATCGACCTGACCGTCCGCTATCCGCACCCCGCCGGGCAGGTGCGGGCGGCGCTGACGTCGAGCGACGCGCTGGCCGCGTGGCTGATGCCCGACGACTTCAAGCCGGTCGTCGTGGCGGCAGCGTGGTTGAACGGCATAATCCAAACCCAATTCGTAACGAGGAGTTCACCATGGCACTCACCAACCTTCAGGTCGTTTCGGTGCCGGTCAGCGACCAGGACCGGGCCAAGCAGTTCTACGTCGGGCAGCTCGGGTTCACCGAGGAGATCGACGCGTCGTTCGGCGACTCGATGCGCTGGGTGATGCTGCGGCCGCCGGGCAGCGGCACCGCGGTCACGCTCGTCACCTGGTTCGAGAGCATGCCGGCCGGTTCGATGAAGGGCGCCGTACTCGGTTGTGACGACATCTCCGCGACGCTGGCGGAGCTGTCCTCGCGAGGCGTGGCCTTCAACGAGGACGAGATCCAGGACGCGCCGTGGGGCCGGTGGAAGACGTTCGATGACCCGGACGGCAACGGCTGGGTCCTGCAGCAGGACAACCCGGGATTCCGCGCCTGAGCGGCTGACCTTTCGCAATCTCGGCTAGGCCCTGCCGCGGGCACCGTTGCACAACGGCGATGCGCCACCGCTGTTGTTGTTTGCGTAGCGATGGCGCGTTGCCGCGGTTGAGCAGCCTTTCGCGCAGCGAGCCCGCGGCCGACTCTGCTCGGCCGGCGCTGCTCGGCCGGCGCTGGTCGCGCAGGTGCGCGGAAGTGCCGGGTTAGTGGAAGAAGTGCCTGACGCCGGTGAAGTACAGCGTGAGCCCGGCGGCGTCGGCAGCGGCGATCACCTCGTCGTCGTGGATCGACCCGCCGGGCTCCACGACCGCCGCGACGCCCGCGTCGGCCAGCACCTGCAGCCCGTCAGCGAACGGGAAGAACGCGTCGCTGGCGGCCGCCGAGCCCGTGGCCCGGTCAGCTGCCCTGGTCACCGCGAGCCGGGCCGAGTCCACCCGGTTGACCTGGCCCATGCCGATCCCGACCGTCGCCTCGCCGGCGGCCAGCAGGATGGCGTTGGACTTGACCGACCGGCAGGCCCGCCACGCGAAGGCCAGGTCCCGCAGCACGGCGTCGCCGGCCGGCTGGCCCGCGGCCAGGCGCCAGTTCGCCGCGTCGTCTCCGGGCTGGTCGACCCGGTCCGCGGTCTGCACCAGCATGCCGCCGCTGACCGGGCGCCATTCGGCGGCCTGGCCCGCACCGGGCGCGGGACACCGCAGCACCCGCAGGTTCTTCCTGGCGGTGAGGATCTCCAGTGCGGCCGGCTCGAAATCGGGTGCGATCAGCACCTCGGTGAAGACCTCGGCGATCTGCCCGGCCAGCGCCGCGGTCACGGTGCCGTTGGCGGCGATGACGCCGCCGTAAGCGGAGACCGGATCGCAGGCGTGCGCCTTGCGGTGCGCGTCGGCCAGATCCGCGCCGACCGCCAGGCCGCACGGGTTGGAATGCTTCATGATGGCCACGCACGGCCCAGCGAAATCGAAGGCCGCCCGCCGGGCCGCCTCGGCGTCGACGTAGTTGTTGTACGACATCGCCTTTCCGTGCAGCTGCCCGGCGTTCGCGACACCGGAGGACTGGGCCTGCGCACCGTCACCATGGCGGCCGCCGCGCACGTAGAGGGCGGCCCGCTGGTGCGGGTTCTCCCCGTACCTGAGCACGTCCTTGCGCGCCCACGACGCCGCGATCACATCGGGCCAGCCAGTCTCGGCCGCCGCCGCATCGGGGGCATAGGCGGATGCGAACCAGGAGGCGATCGCGCCGTCGTAGGCGGCGGTGTGCGCGTAGGCCCGGGCCGCCAGCCGCCGCCGCTGCTCCAGCGTGAAACCGCCGTCCGCCAGCGCGGCGGCCACCGCCTGGTACATCGACGGGTCGGTGATGACCGCGACCCTGGCGTGGTTCTTGGCTGCCGCCCGCACCATAGCCGGGCCGCCGATGTCGATCTGCTCGACGCAGTCCGCCGGCCCGGCACCGCTGGCCACCGCCTGCTCGAACGGGTACAGGTTGGACACCAGCAGCTCGAACGGGGCGATGCCCAGATCAGCCAGCTGCTCACGGTGCGCGGTCTGGTCAAGGTCGGCCAGCAGGCCGGCGTGCACGCCCGGGTGCAGCGTCTTGACCCGGCCGTCCAGGCACTCGGGGAACCCGGTGACCTCCTCGACTGCGGTCACGGCCACCCCGGCCGCGGCGATCGCCGCCGCGGTGCTGCCGGTGGATACGATCTGCACCCCCGCCGCGTCCAGTGCCCTGGCCAGCTCGGCGAGGCCGGTCTTGTCGTAGACGCTGACCAGCGCTCGGCTGATCGTCACGCGGGTCACGGCCCGATCCTCACCTTCCGGTCCTGCACCGACCAGCCCTCCCGGACCATCCGGCCTACGGTCTGCGCGAGCAGCGAGCGCTCGGCCACCTTGATCCGCTCGTGCAGGGTGTCCTCGTCGTCGCCGTCAACCACCGGCACCGCAGCCTGCGCGATGACCGGACCGGTATCGGTACCAGAATCCACCAGGAACACCGTGCAGCCGGTGACCTTCACCCCGTACCGCAGCGCGTCCCGCACCCCGTGCAGACCAGGGAACGACGGTAGCAGGGCCGGGTGCGTGTTGATGACCCGGCCGCCGAACGTGGCCAGGAACGACTCGCCGACCAGCTTCAGGAAGCCGGCCAGGATTACCAGGTCGGGATGGAACGAGGCGCACACCGCGGTGAGCGCCAGGTCCCAGTCCTCCCGGGCCGGGTGATCGCTCACCTGGCAGGTGAACGTGGGAATGCCCGCGGCCTGCGCCCGGGCCAGCCCGGCGATGCCGGACCGGTCCGCGCCCACGGCCACCACCCGGGCCCCGAACGAGCCGTCCGCGGCGGCGTCCAGCAGGGCCTGCAGGTTCGTGCCCGCGCCGGAGACCAGCACGAGCAGGCGCCCCGGCGCAGCCGGTGCTGCCGCGCCGGGAGAAGAGTCGTCGGGTGGCACGCCTCATAACACTAGATCGTGGCCCGGGATCGCGTGCGGAAGGGCGACCGTGACGGGCGGCGCGCGGTCGGCGAAAAGGGTCAGTGTCGCCCGGCGGTGCCGGGGAAGTTAGCGGACGCCGGGCTCAGCCTGGCCGTCAGGACCGCCCGCCGCGCTGGCGGCCGGGTCGGCCGACGGCTCCAGCCGCGCGTAGCCGATCTCGGCCAGCTCGCCGAGATCGAGTCCCGCAGCTTCCTCCTCCTCGGTGACTTGCAGCCCGACGGTCCGGTCGGTCACCCAGAGGATGATCCAGGTCATCACGAACGGATAAGCGATGCCGATGACGGCCAGCACGGCCTGGCGACCGAGCTGCGTCCAGCCGCCTGCCTCGCCGGCTGCGTTCACGGCCAGGCTGGCGAAGACCCCGGTCAGCAGGACCCCGATGAGGCCGCCGACCATGTGGACGCCCACGACGTCGAGCGAGTCGTCGTAGTGGAAGATCTCCTTCAGGTGCACGGCGCCGTAGCAGATCAATCCGGCCGCGCCGCCGATGACGATCGCCGCCCATGGCTGGACGTATCCGGATGCGGGGGTGATGGCGGCCAGGCCGGCCACGGCCCCGGCGGCGAGGCCGGTGCCCGACGGCCGGCCGCGCCGCCACCACTCGACGGCCATCCAGGCCAGCATCGCGGTGGACGCGCCGAGCTGGGTGTTGACCAGGGCGTAGCCGGCGACCGCGTTCGCGGCGTTCGCGCTGCCCGCGTTGAAGCCGAACCAGCCGAACCACAGGATCCCGGCGCCGAGCAGCACCAGCGGGATGTTGTGCGGCCGTTCGAGCTGCCGCCGCCGCCGTAGGTACAGAGCGGTGGCGAGGGCGGCGGCCCCGGCCAGCTCGTGTACCACCGAGCCGCCGGCGAAGTCGATCGCATGCAGGCCGCCGGTGCCGAGGAACCCGCCGCCCCACTCGGCGTGCGCGAACGGGCAGTAGACGATCAGCGACCACAGGCCGATGAAGACCAGGTAGCCACGGAAGCGCATCCGCTCGCAGAACGCACCGGCGATCAGGGCCGGCGTGATAACGGCGAATTTCATCTGGAAGGCCATGTACACCAGTGCCGGGATCGTCGGCGCGTAGCTGTTCGGGGTGCCGTTGACGCCGCGCAGCAGCACCCACTCGAAGCCGCCGATCACCCCCCCGTGATCGGTGCCGAACGTCAGCGTGTAGCCGACGATCACCCAGATCAAGCTGATCAGGCCGATCGCGACGAAGGACTGGACCATGGTGGCGATCACGTTCTTCGCGCCCACCAGCCCGCCGTAGAACAACGCCAGCCCGGGCAGCATGAAGAACACCAGCGCTGTCGAGGTCAGCATCCAGGCGGTGTCACCAGCGTTGACATGCATGCAAGCTCCCGAGCTGCGATGCCCGGCCCCAGACCGGGCGCTAGGCGAGTCCTGGACGGCAGACCGCATCCCATCGAGCGGCCGGAGTGGCAGGGACCGGGACCAGGGACCCTGCTAGTCATCGCGCGTGAAGGCTGATTGCCAAGATCACCGTAGCGCCTGGCCGCTGGCCGGTCGAGATGTCGGCGTTGCCGGTTTCCGGGGCCAGCCCGGCTGGAAGGAACCGCCGGCCTCAGCGGCCGGCGGCACCGCCGCGTCCTAGCCGCCCTCCTGGAACGGGCGGACCTCGACCGGCTGGGCACACGCCTGGGTGGCCTTGGCCGCCCACGCGAGCGCGCTATCGAGATCGGCGACGCTGATCACCCAGAAGCCCCCGATGTGTTCCTTGCCCTCGGCGAACGGGCCATCCGTGGCCAGGACTTTCCCGTCCTGGAGCCGGACCACGGTGGCCTGGTCCGGCGGTTGCAGGCCGCCGGCGAACACCCAGGCCCCGGCGGCCTGGACGTCGCTGTTAAAGGCGGCCACATCGTCGTAGGCCCGTTGCATCGCCTCGGCCGACGGCGGAGTGCTGCCCGCCACGTAATGCACGCTGAGCAGGTACTGCCTCATCACGTTCTCCTCGGTGCTGGTGGCCGGGTGTGCTGGTGGCCGGACTGGCAGGCTACCGGCCCCGTCCGGCGCGGGAAGTGACCGGCCGGCGCTGCCTTACGCCTGTCCCGCCGTCACCTGCCGGGCGGCGCAGACGGCTGGCCCATGGCCGGCTGGTACCTGAGCAGGAGAACGCCGCCGCCAGCGGGCCGGGCGTCGATGAGCGTGAGCGGAGTCGGCTGGCTGAGCACGTCAGGGAACAACCGCTGCCCGGTGCCGAGGACGATCGGGAAGACCATCAGCCGGTACTCGTCGACCAGGCCATGCTGGATCAGCGTGTGAACGAGCTGGCCGCTGCCCTCGACCAGGAGGTCACCGCCGGCCTGCGCTCTGAGCCTGGCTATCTCCGCTACGGCAGCTGCGCGAATGACCGTGGTGTCGCCCCAGGCGGCCTCGGCATCGGTCAGCGTCGCCGAGACGACGTACTTGGGGATGGCGTTCATCCGGGCGCCGAACTCGCCGTTTTCCGCCGCCATGGCCGGCCAGGCCGCGGCGAAGCCCTGGTAGGTCACCCGTCCGAGCAGCAGCGCGTCGCTGGCGAACAGCTCGTCGAACTTGAACTTGTTTCCCTCTGGACCCCGCTCGAACTGGAACGTCCAGCTGGGATCCTCGATCACGCCGTCCAGCGACATGAACTCGGTCACCACGATTCTGCCCATCGCTACCTCCCGGTGCCAGATCGCCGGCCCGGCGCCGGCTTCTCACTACCGACACGAACCGGCCCGGCCCTGATCGACAGTTCCGCGCAGACTTCCGCTGGCCGGCCCCCGTGCAGGTTCGGGCCGATGGCCAAGCGCCAGCGGCCGCGGCGCGGCGCCGACCTGCCCGGGCACGCCCAGCTGCCGAGTCCCCAGCCTCCGGCGGATCTGGAGGCCGGATTCGAGGCTGACCTACAGACCTGCTGCGCCTCATCGAGCAGCGGGCGGTCGGCTAGCCCTACGGCCATGTCCGCCACGGCACTGATCGCCTCCGGGAGATGATGGAATAGGAACGTTGCATCGCGCAATGACGATCGCCACGAGAGGATCCGGCCCCTGCCTGCCGACCAGCGCCCGCCGACGCCGCCCAGTGCTCCTGAGCAGCCAGCTGAGAAGGCTCCGGGACTACCGCCGCTGCACTTCCCCGAGCAGCCCGCCGGGGAGGGGCCGGCGCCTGCGCCTGGCGGCTTCCCCGGGCCGGGCCAGGGCGGGTACCCGGGGGCGGCGCCGCCGGACGCCGCGCCCCCGCAGGTCCCCGGTGCGCCACCCGAGGGCGGCCAGGGTCAGCAGGGGCGCCGGCCCGTATCGCCGGCTCCGCCCGGCCGGTCGCTCCGGCCGCCCGACCCGGCCGTCCGGCAGCGCGCGACGATCGCCCTGCTGCTGGGCGCGCTCAGCATCCTGGCGCTGCTCGGATTGGGCAGCAACTTCCACCGGGGCGTCTACCTGGTGGCCTTCTCCCTGGTGGTCGGCATCGGCGGCTGCTGGCTCGGGCTGACCGCATTGCGGCAGGCCCGGCGGGGCGCAACCGCCCGCCCGCGCGGGGCGATCTTCGGCATGGTGTTCGGAGTCTTCGGCGGGCTGCTCAGCGCCGTGCTGCTGATCGCCTTCGCGGTGTTCTGGACACAGCTGTCGCAGTACTCGCGCTGCCTGGCCGGCGCCAACACGCTGTCCGCGCAGCAGGCATGCATGAACCAGCTGAACAAGTCGGTCAACGGGGAGATCGCCAGGATCGGCGGCGGGGGCTGATCACGGCAGCGACGCCGGGCCCGCGCCTGCCGGCGGCGCGGGAGCAGCCGGAGTGCCATCCGCCCACGGATTCAGGTAGATGACGTGCCCGCTATCGTCTGGCACGCTGACCTGGCCTGACTGGCCGCGGCCGCCTGACTTGCCGCGGCCGCCTGACTGGCCGCGGCCGCCTGCCGGCCGGGGTACGGAGGCTGCCGGGGCCGGGGTAATGCCCGCGGCCGAAGGCGAGCCAGGCTCGTCAGGGGCCGCGCCGCCAGTTGCCTGCGACGCGCCCGCGGCCCTCGCCACGACGGCCCGGTAGTGCAGCCAGTTGGCCGCGGCGGCGGTCACCGCGGCGGCAATGCCTATCTCGAGAGCGGCCACCATGCCGACCTGCCAGGCCGACGGGCCGACCGCGGCCAGCCGGCCGTCGCCAAGCGGGCCGCCAGCGAACCCGGCCGCCGCGGCCAGCACGACACCGGTGAGCAGCCCGCAGCCGAAGCCCCACACCGCGGACGTCTCCAGCGAGCGGGTCGGCGCCGACCGGGCGATGAGCAGGCCGGCGAAGGCGCCCGCCACGTAGGGCATGGCCAGCATCGTGGCAGACAACACGCCGGGCACCGCCGGATGCGGCCCGGCGGGCAGCGCGGCAAGTATCGGGACAGCGGGCAGCGGGCCGAGCGCGGAGCCGGCCGGGGCCACCACGGTTCCGGTTCCGAACGCGAAACCCGGGCCCAGGGTGAACGAGATCGCCCAGATGATCGCGTTAGGCACGTAACCCGCCTGGGCGAGCAGCAGCAGGCTGGCGCCCACTGCCCCGGGCGCCAGCGCTCCGTTGATCGAGCCGAACCTGCCCAGGTGCAGGGCGAGCGAGCCACCCGCCAGCGCCGCGCCCGCAACGACCAGCACGGCGAGCGCTCCGGTCATGCCGACGATGACCGCGCGGGCCCGGGTGGGCAGCAGTCCCGCCAGCTGCGCCCAGGGGGCCAGGGCGCGCGCGCCGCCCAGCCCGGCGGCCGCCAGCGCGAGCAGGAAGCAGCCCGCCGCCGCCTCCGGCACGGAGGGCGCCGCGCGGGCCGACCGGCCGGCCACCGCCAGTACCACGGCCAGAATCGCGTACGGCACGGCGACCGCGAGTGCGGCCATGCCGACCTGGCGTAGCCGCCTGGCCCCGGTGGCGCGTACCACCCATCGCCCGGCCCGCCAGAGCAGCGCGCCAGGCAGCAGCACCAGCCCGAGCGGCAGCAGCCCGATCCGGCCGGTTCCGGCCAGCACGAAGCCCACATGGTTGCCGATCAGCCAGCAGGTGGCGGCGGTGCGCAGCACGCCGGTCAGGCCGAGCCCGGTGTGCGGCGCGGCGATCCACCCGGCCAGGACCAGCAGCACCAGGATGACCAGGCCGGTCCCCGCGACCGCGCAGGCGGCGAGCGCGCCGAGGACCGCCAGGGACCGCCCGGCCCCGGGCGGCGCCTGGCCCGGCCCGGACCCGGGCCGGGTATGCAGGGCGGAACTAGTCACAAAACTCAAGCCTGGCAATTTTGCCGCCGTGGCACGCGGAGGCGCGCCGGGCCGGATGCGCCCGGAACGCCGCAGGCTGGTCAGCGGCCCCGCATGACCTCGCGAATCAGCTGGGCCGCGCCGCTCGGCGTCTTGCCGACCCGCACTCCCACCTTCTCCAGCGCCTCCTTCTTGGCCTGTGCGGTGCCGGCTGAGCCCGAGATGATCGCGCCCGCGTGACCCATCGTGCGGCCTTCCGGGGCGGTGAACCCTGCCACGTAGGCGACCACCGGCTTGGTGACATGGCGCTCGATGAAGGCCGCGGCCCGCTCCTCGGCGTCACCGCCGATCTCGCCGATCATGACCATCGCGTCAGTGTCCGGATCCGCCTCGAACGCGCGCAGGCAGTCGATGTGCGTGGTCCCGACGATCGGGTCGCCGCCGATCCCGACCGCGGTGGAGAAGCCGATGTCGCGCAGCTCGTACATCATCTGGTAGGTCAGCGTGCCCGACTTGGACACCAGCCCGATCCTGCCTTCCGTCGTGATGTCCGCGGGGATGATCCCGGCATTCGATTTGCCGGGCGAGGCGACGCCCGGGCAGTTCGGGCCGACGATCCTGGTGACGTTGCCGCGCGCGCACGCGTAGGCCCAGAAGGCGGCGGTGTCGTGCACCGGAATGCCCTCCGTGATCACGATGGCGAGCGGGATCGCCGCGTCAACCGCCTCCATCACGGCGTCTTTGGTGCCCGCGGGCGGAACGAACACCACCGAGACGTCAGCGCCGGTCGCTGCCATCGCGTCCGCGACGGTCCCGAACACCGGGACGTCGGCGCCGGCCAGCTCGACCGTCTGACCCGCCTTGCGCGGGTTGGTGCCGCCCACCACCTGCGTGCCTGCGGCCAGCATCCGGGCGCCGTGCCTGCGGCCCTCGGAACCGGTGATCCCCTGGATGATGATCCGGCTCTCGCCGGTCAGGAAGATGGCCATCTCATGCTCCCGTCGCGGCCGCAGCGGCCAGCTCGGCGGCGCGCCGCGCCGCATCGTCCATGGTGCCAACCTGCTCGACCACCGTCAGGCCCGCCTCGTCGAGGATGCGTCGCCCCTCGGCCGCGTTGTTGCCGTCCAGCCGCACCACGATCGGATGATCGACCTGGTCGCCGCGGCTGCTGAGCATGCCCATCGCGGACACGATCCCGTTGGCGACGGCGTCGCACGAGGTGATGCCGCCGAACACGTTGACAAGCACGCTGCGCACCGACGGGTCGGACAGCACGATCTCCAGGCCGTCCGCCATCACCTCGGCTGAGGCGCCGCCGCCGATATCCAGGAAGTTGGCCGGGCGGATGCCGCCGAACGCCTCTCCGGCATAGGCCACCACGTCGAGCGTGGACATGACCAGGCCGGCCCCGTTGCCGATGACGCCCACCTGACCGTCGAGCTTAACGTAGTTAAGGTGCTTGGCCTTGGCGCGCGCCTCGAGCGGATCGGCGGCACTGGGATCAGCGAACCGGTCGAAGTTCTGCCGGAAGGCCGCGTTGTCGTCCAGGGTGACCTTGGCGTCGAGCGCGATCACCCGCCCGTCTGCGGTGTAGACCAGCGGATTGACCTCCACCAGCGTGGCGTCCGCGCCCACGAAGACGGCCCACAGGCGCTCCGCGAGCGCCGCGGCGCCGCTCAGCGCCTCCGGCGGCAAGCCCCCGGCCGCCACGATCTCGGCGGCCTTGGCGCTGTCCACGCCGGTGAGCGGGTCCACGAGGATCCTGGCCAGCGCTTCGGGACTGGTCCTGGCGACCTCCTCGATCTCGACCCCGCCCTGCACCGAGCACATCGAAAGGAAGGTCCGGTCAGCCCGGTCGAGCAGGAACGACAGGTAGTACTCCTGCGCGATATCGGTGTCCTTGGCGACCAGCACGGAGTGAACGATGTGGCCCTTGATGTCCATGCCGAGGATCTGCCGCGCCTTTGCCTCGGTCTCCTCGGGCCCGGAGGCCAGCTTGACGCCGCCTGCCTTGCCGCGGCCGCCGGTCTTTACCTGAGCCTTGATGACAACGTCCGATTTCCCGGCCGCCGCGAACTCCTCGGCGATCGCCCTGGCCTCTTCCGCAGTGTGGGCGACTCTGCCCTGCGGAATCGGAACGTCGTACGCCGCGAAGAGTTCCTTCGCCTGATACTCGAACAGGTCCACTTCGAGTCCGTCCTATTTTGGTCGATAATGTTACGGCCGGTGGCCATGAGCCAGCCACCCGCCTGCCCGCGCTGCGACCGGCCTGCCGCCATGCACCCAACCAGGCAGCCTAACGCGCGCCTGCCGACCTGATGTTTCCGAGCCGGCCTGGCCGCCCGTCCTGGCCAGCGCCCGCCCGCCCCGGGCAGTGGCTGTCCCCCGGCGCAGGCCGCCGCCGGCCCCGCACTTGACCTTCACCCTGGGGCAGGTTCCACGATCGAGCAACCGGGCACCGTGCCCGGCACCGGAGGAACACCATGCAGCTCATGGGCATCGGCGAGTTCGCCGCCCGCACTCGCCTGTCCGCCAAGGCCCTGCGGCTGTACCACGAGCTGGGGCTGCTGGTCCCGGCGCGCGTGGACCCCGGCTCCGGCTACCGCCAGTACGCCGAGAACCAGGTCGAGCCAGCCCGTCTCGTCGGATACCTCCGCCGGGCTGATATGCCGCTGCCGCTCATCGCGTCGGTACTGACCATGGACGGCACTGAGGCTGCCGTGGCGGTCACCCAATGGTGGGGGCAGGTCGAGACCAAGATGGCCGAGCGCCGGGTGCTGGTGTCCTACCTCCAGGCCCGCCTCCGAGGAGAGGACCAGCCCATGTATGACATCAGCGTGCGCGCGATACCCGGCCGCACGGTGCTCGCGATCAGCGGGCACCTGCACATCGGTGCGGCCGACCAGTTCTTCGCCGACGCCTTCACCCGGCTGCGCGCCGCCGGGCCCGGTCTCGACGGCATCGCCGGGGTTCCGTTCCTCATCTTCTACGGCGAGGTCAGCGAGGACAGCGACGGGCCCATCGAGCTGTGCAGGCCGGTCGCGACCGGCGTGGAAATCGACGCGGCCGGTGACCTCCAGCTGCGGACCGAGCCCGCTCATGAGGAGGCCTACGTCCGGCTGGCGCTGAAGGACATGGGCTGGCCCGCCATGCTGCCGGCCTGCGACGCCCTCGAGCGATGGACCACCGACCAGCAGCGCCGCCCGGCCGGCGCGCTGCGTCAGCTGCTCATCGCCGATCAGCGGACCGCCGCGCCGGACACACCGGTCTGCGATCTGAGCGTGCCGCTCCGCTGAGGACGCCACGCTCGCCCGAGCCGGGCGGCGGCTGGTCAGGCGGTGGCCAGGAGGCTGGCGCCGTGGTCAGCATGCTGGCGCCGTGGTCAGGAGGCGCCGTGGTCAGGAGGCGCCGTGGTCAGGAGGCGCCGTGGTCAGGAGGCGCCGTGGTCAGGAGGCTGAGGTCGTGGCCAGGAAGCTGGCGCTGTCGTCAGGGAGGCGCCGTGGTCAGGAGGCTGGCGCCGTGGCGCCGGAGGCTGCGGCGGGCTCTTCGCCCAGGGCGCTCCTGACCCAGGCCACGATCTCGTGGGTGGACGCGCCCGGGGTGAAGATCCTGGCCACGCCGAGCTGCTGCAGCTCGGAAATGTCAGCGGCGGGGATGATTCCGCCGCCGAACACCGTGATGTCGTCCGCACCACGCTCTTTGAGCAACTCCAGGACCCGCGCGAACTGGGTCATATGCGCTCCGGACAGCACGGACAAGCCGATACCGTCGGCGTCCTCCTGGAGCGCCGCGGCCACGATCTGTTCCGGGGTCTGGTGCAGCCCGGTGTAGATGACCTCAACGCCCGCATCGCGCAGGGCCCGGGCCACCACCTTGGCGCCGCGGTCATGGCCGTCCAGGCCGGGCTTGGCAATGACCACCCGGATGCTGCTCACCGTTGCCTCCTAGCTGGCCCCGCGCTGCCGCCTATGCGCAGCGTAGCCCGATATTCCGCCCGGCGCGGACCCCGCCCCGGCGCGGTGGCACCGGCGGGACGCTCCAGGCGGGGACGGGGGTAGGCGGGCAGCAGCTCAGAGCTTCTCGATGGGCGCATAACGCAGGACCAGGTGCTTGATCCCGTAGTCACCGCCGAAATCGATCTTGGCTTCCGGATCATCGCCGCGGCCCTCGACCGACAGCACCCGGCCCAGGCCGTAGGAGTCATGGTTGACATGGTCGCCCGGCGATAGCGACGGCACCGGCCGGTTGCCCAGCGCCTGCACGCCGGGGCGGCGCGCCAGGCGCTCGGAAGCGGGCGGCGCGGCGGCCGCCGCATCCCGGCGCCAGTCGATCAGCTCCTCGGGGACCTCGGACAGGAATCTGGACTGCTTGTGGTAGGCCGGCCGCCCGAACCAGGCTCTGGACACCGCCCTGGTCAGGTACAGCCGCTGTTGCGCCCTGGTGATCCCGACGTAGGCCAGCCGGCGTTCCTCGGCCAGTTCCCGCTCGTCGCCGCTGGACCGCTCGTGCGGGAATACGTTCTCTTCCAGGCCGGTCAGGAACACCACGGGGAACTCCAGCCCCTTGGCGGTATGCAAGGTCATCAGGGTGACCAGGCCGCCGTGATTCTCCCCCTCGGGAATCTGGTCCGCGTCGGCGACCAGCGACACCTGCTCGAGGAAGTCGATCAGTGTGCCGTCCGGGTTGCGCGCATCGAACTCCCTGGCCACCGAGACGAGCTCGGTCAGATTCTCGATCCGGCTCTCGTCCTGCAGGTCGGAGGATTCCCTGAGCTCGGCTACGTAACCGGTCCGGTCAAGCACCGCCTCGGCCAGGTCGCCCGCCGGTCCAGCCGAGAGCTCACGCAGTCCGTTGATGAGATCGTTAAATGCCTCTATCGCCCGCACCGACCTGGTGGCGAGGCCGGGCACATCCTGCGGCCGGCCCAGCGCCGCCGCGAAACTGATCTTCTGCCGGGCCGCGAAGGCGGCGACATACTCCTGCGCCCGGTCCCCGATCCCGCGCTTGGGCACGTTCAGCACCCGGCGCAGCGACACCTCGTCGCCGGGGTTGGCCACCAGCCGGAGGTAGCCGAGCAGGTCGCGGATCTCCCGGCGCTCGTAGAACCGCACGCCGCCGACCACCTTGTACGGCAGCCCGGCCCGGATGAAGACTTCCTCGAAGACCCTGGACTGGGCGTTGGTCCGGTAGAAGACCGCCACCTGGCCCGGGCTGGCCTCGCCCGCGTCGGCGAGCCGGTCAACTTCCTCGGCGACGAACGCGGCCTCGTCGTGCTCGCTGTCGGCCACGTACCCGGTGATCGGCGGCCCGTCACCCGCATCGGACCAGAGGTTCTTGGGCACCCGGCCCGGGTTGCGGGACACGACGGCGTTCGCCGCGGCCAGGATGTTCTGCGTGGAGCGGTAGTTCTGCTCGAGCAGGATCACCCGGGCGCCGGCGAAGTCGCGCTCGAATTCCTCGATGTTCCTGATCGTCGCGCCGCGGAAGGCGTAGATGGACTGGTCGGCGTCGCCCACCACGCATAGTTCCGCTGGCGGCACTGCCGTCGCGTCCGGCTCAGCTGCGCCGTCGTCCTGGCCGGCCCAGGGAAACCGCTGCTCGGCCTGCCCGGCCAGCTCCCGGACCAGCACATACTGCGCATGGTTGGTGTCCTGGTACTCGTCGACGAGCACGTGCCTGAATTTGCGCCGGTAGCTGGCAGCGACCTCGGGAAACGCCTGCAGCAGATGGACCGTGACCATGATCAGGTCGTCGAAGTCCATCGCGCCCGCGGCGACCAGCCTGCGCTGGTACTCGGCGTACGCCTCGGCCAGCGCCTTCTGCCGGTAGCCGGTGGCCCGGGTGGCCAGCGTCTCGTAGTCGACCAGCTCGTTCTTGAGGCTGGATACCTGGTTGGCCATCGCCTTCGGCGGATGATACTTGGCGTCCAGGTCGAGCTCGCGGCAGACCAGTGCCATCAGCCGCTGCGAGTCGGCCTGGTCGTAGATCGAGAACGACGACGGGTAGCCGAATCTGTGCGCCTCGCGACGCAGGATCCGCACGCACGCGGAGTGGAAGGTGAGCAGCCACATGGCGCGGGCCCGCGACCCGGTCAGCGCCGCCGCCCGGGCGGCCATCTCGCCCGCTGCCTTGTTGGTGAACGTGATGGCCAGGATCTCGCCCGGGGTCACGCCCCGCTCGGCCAGCAGATACGCGATCCGGTGGGTCAGTACCCGGGTCTTGCCCGAGCCCGCCCCGGCCACGATGAGCAGCGGGCTGCCCTCGTGCACGACGGCAGCGCGCTGCTGCGGGTTCAGCCCGTCCAGCAAGGCATCGGCGGCCGTCGCGGTAGTCACCCGCTAAGCCTAGGCGCTGCCGCCGACACCGGGGGCCGCGTGCGGAGCGGCGGCCCGGTGCGAAGCCCGCCGGCTGCGGGGCGGGCGGCGCCGTCCGCCCCGCGGCCGCGCTGCTAGGCCTCGGTGTCGGGCACCAGGGTGGGCGTCGCCCTGGTGAGGGTCTGCTTCTTGAAGAAGGCAGGCGCGGTGGTCCGGCAGTAGATGAAGAAGATCACTCCGGCCAGCGCGGACAGGAACGCGATGATGAATGACCCGCCGACCTCCCAGTGCAGGCCGGGAATCGTCCAGAACGTGTAGCTGTTGGTGGCCACCCAGTCGCTCTGCAGGCTGTAGATCCCCGCTGCCCACAGGATCAGGCCGCCGAGGCCGGGCAGGATGCCGCGCATCCACAGGTTGCGCGAGTTGTCTCCCAGCGTCCTGCGGTAATACCAGACGCAGGACCAGGCGGTCAGCCCGTAGTAGAACGCGATATACAGCCCGATCGCGGTGACCGCGTCGGAGATGACCAGGCCGCCGGACAGGTAGTTCAGCGGTATGTACAGCGCGATCGAGACCAGGCCCATCAAGACCGTGGACACCGTGGGCGTCAGGAACCTCGGATGGATCTTGGCGAATGATTTCGGCAGCGCCTTGTAGGCGGCCATCGACAGGGTCGTCCGGGCGGTGGGCAGGATCGTGGTCTGGGTGGACGCGGCCGCCGACGACAGCACCATCAGGATCAGCAGGTGGCTCAGGACCGAGCCGAAGCCGCTGGTGCCGAAGATGGAGCCGCCGAGCACCGACAGCACGTCGCCCTGGTTGGCGGTGTTGCCGAGGCCGATGCCCTTCGCGCCGATCCCCGCGTAGGCCTGGACCGAGGTGGTCACCAGCAGGTAGGTGACCAGCAGCACGACGGTCGAGATGATCGCGGCCAGGCCCGGGGTCCGGTTGCGGTCCGCGGTCTCCTCGTTGACCGACACCGCGGTGTCCCAGCCCCAGTAGATGAACAGGAACAGCACCAGCCCGGAGATGAACGCGGACAGATGCGCCTTGAACGGGTTGAACCAGGTCAGGCTGACGTGCAGGGCGCCGACCGGCGCGTGCCCGGTGCCGACCTTGACCAGCGCCACGATCGACAGGATCAGCAGCATGACGATCTCGATGGACAGCAGTGCCTTCTGGAAGTTGGCCGAGACCTCGATGCCGACATAGCAGATGGCGGTCATCAAGATGATCCAGATGATGCCGACCAGCAGCACCCAGCCGCTGGCCGGGTTGCCGCCGATGCTGCTGGTGTTGAACAGGTCAAACACGTACGCGCCCGCCACCTGGGCCAGGCTGGCCATCACCAGCACGTCGGCGGCGACGATCGCCCAGCCGCCCGCCCAGCCGGTCTTGGGGCCGAAGGCCCGGGTGGCCCACGTGAACGTGGTGCCGCAGTCCGGGTCGGCCTTGTTCATCTCGCTGTAGCCGATCGAGGCCAGCAGCATCGGCACGAACGCGAGGAACGCGACGGCCGGGGACTGCAGGCCGATCGCCACCACCACGAAGCCGAGCGTCGCGGCCAGGCTGTAGGCGGGCGCGGTGGAGGCGACCCCGATGACGATGCTGGACATCAGGCCGAGCGCCCCGCTCTTCAGGCCTTTGTCCAGCGCGTCTTCTGTTGGTCTCACGTCTGGTGTTGCGGCGGCCATGGCTCACCCCTCCTGGCAATCGCCCGACCGGGTCGGATCTTGCAAGCGAGCACGGCGCAGCGGGTAACTGGTGCCGCGGTGTGGATACCCGGCTGTCGAGACGGTGACACCCAGGTACGACGGTTCTAGCATGATTTGTGCCCCCCGGCGACGATTTCCGTTGTAACAGCTAAGCATCACCGCGGGTCCCGTCGGTGACCGGGCCTCGGTCTAGGATCAGCCACATGCGCATTCTTCTGGTTGGCGCCGGCGGGGTAGGCACGGCATTTGCCCGGATCGCCGCCCGGCGCCGCTTCGCCGAACTGACCATCGCCGACTACGACCTGGGCCGGGCTGAACGGGCTGCCGCTGCGAGCGACGGATACCGCGCCGTGCAGCTCGACGCCCGTGACGAGCAGGCCGCGGCCGCCCTGCTCGCCGAGCACCGCTGTGACGTGCTGATGAACGCGACCGACCCGCGGTTCGTGATGCCGCTGTTCCGGGCCGCGCTCCAGGCGGGCACGCACTACCTGGACATGGCCATGTCGCTGTCCCATCCCGACCAGGATGACCCCTACAGCAACACTGGTGTCAAGCTGGGCGACGAGCAGTTCGCCCTGGCGCCCGAGTGGGAGCAGCGCGGAAAGCTTGCGCTGGCGGGGATCGGCGTCGAGCCCGGCCTGTCCGATGTCTTCGCCAGGCACGCGGCCGACACGATGTTCAGCGAGATCCAGCAGCTCGGCGTGCGGGACGGGGCCAACCTTGAGGTGGCCGGCTACGACTTCGCACCGACCTTCTCGATCTGGACCACCATCGAGGAGTGCCTCAACCCGCCGGTGATCTGGGAGAAGGGCCGGGGCTGGTTCACCACGCCGCCGTTCAGCGAGCCGGAGGTCTTCAACTTCCCGGCCGGGATCGGGCCGGTCGAGTGCGTCAACGTGGAGCACGAGGAAGTGCTGCTGATGCCGCGCTGGGTGGATGCCCAGCGGGTCACCTTCAAGTACGGGCTTGGCTCGGAGTTCATCGACGTCCTGCAGACCCTGCACCGGCTGGGCCTGGACTCGGTGGAACCGGTCAGCGCGGGCGGGGTCACGGTCTCGCCGCGTGACGTGGTCGCGGCCTGCCTGCCCGACCCCGCCACGCTGGGCGACCGGATGACGGGCCTGACCTGCGCGGGAACCTGGGTGACCGGGACCGGCACCGACGGCGCACCGCGGGAGGTCTACCTGTACCACGTGGTTGACAACGCCTGGTCGATGGCCGAGTACGGGTCCCAGGCCGTGGTCTGGCAGACCGCGGTCAACCCGGTGGTGGCCCTGGAGCTGATCGACTCCGGCGCGTGGTCGGGCGTTGGCGTACTCGGGCCTGAGGCGCTGCCCGCGGCCCCGTTCCTCGACCTGCTGACCGATTACGGCTCACCGTGGGCTTGCGAGGAACGCCCGCACGCGAGTAATTAACCCCGTAACAACCCTGAACGGAGGACGCGTGGCAGACGATCTGCGCAACTTCATCGGCGGGCAGTACACCGACATCTCATTCGACCGGCGCGCCGACCTGATCAACCCGTCCACCGGAGAGGTCTTCGCCACCGCCCCGGTCTCCGGCGCTGACGAGGTCGACGCGGCCTTCGCGTCGGCCGCGGACGCCTTCGAGGGCTGGCGCGACGCGACGCCCGGCGAGCGCAGCCTGGCGCTGCTGCGGATCGCCGACTCGCTCGAGGCCAAGGCCGAGCAGCTGGTCGCGGCCGAGTCGGAGAATACCGGCAAGCCGGTCGCGCTGACCTTGTCCGAGGAAATCCCGCCGATGGTGGACCAGATCAGGTTCTTCGCCGGGGCGGCCCGGATGCTGGAAGGCCGCTCGGCCGGTGAGTACATGTCCGGTTTCACCTCGTTCATCCGGCGCGAGCCGATCGGCGTCTGCGCGGCGGTGACGCCGTGGAACTACCCGATGATGATGGCGGTCTGGAAGTGGGCGCCCGCGCTCGCGGCGGGCAACACCATGGTGCTCAAGCCGTCGGACACCACCCCGGCCAGCACGCTGCTGATGGCCGAGCTGATGAGCGAGCACCTGCCGCCCGGCGTCTTCAACGTGGTCTGCGGCGACCGGGACACCGGCCGGGCCCTGGTCACCCACCCGGTGCCGCAGATGGTCTCCATCACCGGCAGCGTGCGGGCCGGCCGGGAGGTGGCCGCCGCCGCGGCGCCCGGCCTCAAGCGGGTCCACCTCGAACTGGGCGGCAAGGCCCCAGTGATCATTTTCGACGATGCCGACCCGGCCAAGGCCGCCGAGGCGATCGCGATCGCCGGTTACTTCAACGCGGGCCAGGACTGCACCGCGGCGACCCGGGTGCTGGCCGGCCCCGGGGTGCACGAGGACTTCGTCGCGGCGCTCGTCGAGCAGGCCAAGGGCCAGACGGTGGCCGGGCCTGACGTGCCCGACGCGGACTTCGGCCCGCTCAACAACGCCAATCAGCTGGACCGGGTGTCCGGGTTCATCCAGCGCCTCCCCGATCATGCCCGGGTGCTGACCGGCGGCAGGCAGACCGGCGACCGCGGCTACTTCTTCGAGGCCAGCGTGGTGGACGGGCTGCACCAGGACGACGAGATCATCCAGGGCGAGGTGTTCGGGCCGGTCATCACCGTGCAGCAGTTCAGCGATGAGGACGAGGCGCTGCGATGGGCCAACGGCACCGAATACGGGCTCGCGTCCTCGGTGTGGACCTCCGATCACGGCCGGGCGATGCGGATGTCCAGGCGGCTCGATTTCGGCTGTGTCTGGATCAACACCCACATCCCGCTGGTCGCCGAGATGCCGCACGGCGGCTTCAAGAGCTCCGGCTACGGCAAGGACCTGTCGATGTACGGGTTCGAGGACTACACCAGGGTCAAGCACGTCATGTCGGCGCTGGACTAGCCGGACAGGCTGGATTATCGGCCGAGCTGGACTCGCGGCAGTGCAGCTGGACCCCGGTTTCCGCACCGGGGTCCAGCTGCTTGCTGGGTGCCCTACCTGCTAGATGTCCAGGTGCTGCTAGATGTCCAGGTACTGCTGGATGACCGGATCTCAGCGAGAGTCGCCCTAGCCGGGAGGCTGTACTCCGGGACCTGAGACCAGCGCGTAGCGCAGCACCGTGTACCCCTCCAGCCCGTAATCATGATCCTCGCTCTTGACCGTGCTGGCCGCGCCCACGTACTGGTAGCTGTGCGGGTCGAGGAAGATCACGTTGCCGAACAGCTTGGTGGGGGTGAGGTAGCTCAGCGCGATGGTGGGCTGCCCGCCCAGGTTGCTGGCGTGGCTGTTGACCGTGACGCCGGGGATGTCGGCGATGGCCCGGTACAGCTCGGCGGTGAAGGCCGGCTGGGTCACGTACAAGGTCAGCAGCTGGCCAATCGACTCGAACGCCTTCTCCGGCTGCTGGCTGGCCGGTGCCGAGCTGAACAGGTTCTCGAAGTACCGCACCAGGGCAGCCGGGTCAGATGGCAGCGAGCTGAGCGACTGGTAGGTGATCGAGCTGAGCGGCGCCAGTCCGGCCTGGGCGTCGATGTGCTGCATGGTTCCCACGATGCTGTACTTGTGCACCTTGCCGTTGCTGACCGTCGCCATCGTCGTGCCGTCGGCGGTCTCCCAGCCGTCCGAGACGTCCTTCTGTGATCCGGGCTGCGAGACTGCCACTTCCCTGAAGTACACCCACTGGTCAGGCGGGAACCCCGGACGGGCCAGCATGGCCCGGGCGGCACGGTCGGCCACCAGGACCAGGGCGGCATGGGCGCTGGCCACCGCATGGGCGCTAGCCACCGCGTGGGCGCCAGCCACCGCGTGGGCACGGGCCGCTGCCGCGCCTGGCCTGAGCTTCCGGCCGGGGCTGAACCTCCAGCCGGGCGGGAGCTGCCGAACGCCACCACGGCCGCGGTGACGGCTCCCACGGCCAGGGCCACGATAACCCCGGCGGCGATAGCCGGCCGCCTGAGCCAGGCCCAGCCCGAGTTGCCGTCCCGGCGGGGCCCGGACGCGGCGGGCCCGGACACGCGGGGCCCGGACACACGGGGCCCGGACACGCGGAGCCCGGACACGCGGAGCCCGGACACGCGAGGCTTGGACACGCGAGGCCCGGACACACGGGGCCCGGACGCGTGCACGGCCCCCGCCGTCGCGCGGCGTCCCGTCCGCAGCCTGGCCGGGCGCTCCTGACGGTTCTCGGCGCCGATCGCCCGCAGCAGCGCGTCTTGCGCCCCGGCCGGGATCGGCCCGGACGGGATCTCGTCTCGCATGCGGGTCAGCAAGTCCATCTCGTTCATGCCTGGTCCTTCGATTCCGCACTGGCCGACTTCGTTTCCTGGGGCGCCGGTTGGCCCGGCGTTAATGGTTCCTCTCGCAGGGCTGACGGGTCGGCGTCGCCCAGTGCCCAGCGAATCGTGGAGCGCGCCCGGCTCAGCCTGGATCTGACCGTCCCCACCGGTACGCTCAGCGCGAGCGCCGCCTGTTCGTAGGTCAGCTCTCCCCAGGCCACGAGCAATAGCGCGTCCCGTTGCCCGGCGGGCAGCTTGGCCAGGGCGGCGGCCAGCGCCCGGCGGGCCGCGCTGGCGCTCACCCGCGCGTCCACCTGCTCCGTGAACGGCTCGGTGACCGGGTCGACGCCGGTCCGGGCGTACGCCCGGTACTGGCGGATCTCAGCGCGCCGGTGCCGGCCGGTCAGGTTGGTGGCGATCCCGTACAGCCAGGGCCGGGCATCCAGCTGGCTGAATTGATATTTGCCGCGATTGGCGAACGCCGCCAGGAAGGTATCCGCCACCACGTCGTCGGCCGCATCCTGGCCGATACGCCGGGCGACATAGCGCGTAATCGCCGCCGCATGCCGACGGAACAGATCGGCGAAGAAATCGGGGTGCTCCAGCGACCGCCTGATAAGCCCGGCGTCATCAAGACCGGTGCCTGGGCCGCCGTGGCCGACCGTGGCGCCAGCCGCTGGGCTAGCTGCTGAGCTAGCCGTGGCGCTGGCTGCTGGGCTAGCTGCTGCGCTGGCTGCTGGGCTGGCCGTGGCGCTGGCTGCTGAGCTAGCCGTGGCGCTGGCTGCTGGGCTAGCTGCTGCGCTGGCTGCTGAGCTAGCCGCTGGGCTGGCCGTCGGACCAGGCGCGGTCGCCTGACCGCCGTCGTAGCTGCTGCGGGATGCCCCGATATCAGCTACTCGGATACTAGGTGCTCGGATATTAACGGGGACGTGCGGATTCATCGGAGGCCTCCGTCCGCCGGGCGGGACACTCCTACTTGCCCGATGCGCCGCCGAGGGTTCCCCGATACGCGTCAGAACGGATAGGCGGGCAGGTCACCCCGGACCGTGACCCATTGCGTCTCGGTGAAAGCGTCCAGGTTGGCCCGGGTCCCGCCGAGCCGCCCGCCGTTACCCGACGAGCCCACCCCGCCGAATGGGATCGTCGCCTCGTCATTGACCGTCTGGTCGTTGATGTGGACGAGGCCGGACGGGATCCGCTCAGCGATCGCGAGGCCCTGATAGACGTCCCTGGTGAGGATGCCCAGCGACAGCCCATAGTCAGTGCCCGCGGCCATTTCGACCGCCTCATCGATGGAGTCGAACGGGGTTACCGGGGCGACCGGGCCGAAGATCTCTTCGGCGTAGGCGGGTGCCGAGGTGGGCACGTCCGCGAGCACCGTCGGCCGGTAGAACAGGCCCTGGTAGGTACCCCCGGCGAGCAGCATGGCGCCTGCGTCGACGCTGCCGGTCACGATCCGGTGCACGTTGTCGCGCTGCCGCTCGTCGATCAGCGGGCCGAGCGCGACCTGCTCCTTGTTCGGGTCGCCGACCGGCAGGTGCTCGGCCCGGGCGGCCAGCGCCATCGCGTAGTCCTTGGCGATCGAGCTGTGCACCAGGTGCCTGCTGGCGGACATGCAGATCTGGCCCTGATGGATGAACGAGCCGAACGCGCCCACCGAGGTGGCCCGCTCGACGTCCACGTCGGGCAGCACGATCAGCGCCGAGTTCCCGCCCAGCTCCAGGTGGACACGCTTGAGATGCTCCCCGGCCAGCCGGGCCACTGCGCGGCCCGCCCGGGTGGATCCGGTGAACGCGATGACCCGGATTCCGGGCTCGGTGACCACGGCTTCGCCGGTTCCCGGGCCACCGGGCAGCACGTGCAGCAGGCCGTCGGGGAGCCCGGCGCGCGTGAAGATCTCGGCCAGCACGACACCTCCGGTGACCGACGTCCGCGGGTCCGGCTTCAGGATGACCGCGTTGCCGAGGGCCAGCGCAGGGGCCACCGAGCGGATGGACAGGATGGTCGGGACGTTGAACGGGGCGATCACGCCGACCACGCCGGCTGGCACCCGCCTGGCCATGCTCAGCCTGGGCTGCTGGGTCCGCAGCAGTTCGCCGTAGGGCTGTGAGGACAGCGCCGCGGCCTCGTAACACTCATCGGCGGACACGTGAACCTGCAGGTCTCCCATCGGGGGAATGGCCCCGGTCTCCCTGGTCAGCCAGGTCTTGATCTCCTCAGCGTGGGCGTTCCACAGATCTCCGGCCCGCCGCAGCACCGCCGCGCGCTCGCCGTAGGATGCGGCTGCCCAGGATCGCTGTGCCTCGGCGGCCCGCTGGGCCGCCCTGCGCACGTCGGCCGGGGTCGCGTAACCGATCCGGCCGAGCTCATCTCCCGTCGCGGGCTCGGTCACCGGATGCTCGCCGCCGGAGCCTGGCCGCCAGCCAGCCGAGAAGATCTTGCCCTGCCACGCCCCCGAATCGACCAGACCCATGCTCCCGCCTCTCTTCTGCGGCGCCACGCAGCTCACTCGCACGCCAGTCAGTCGCGCGCCGGTCCCTCGCGCGCCAGGCGACCAATCGTCCGCTGTCCGGCCGCAATCGTTCTCATCCGATCATCCCGGCTCCGGCCGTGCGGCTGTCAACCACTTCGCGCGTGTTTGTGAAACGGTTCCCGGGCGTCCGCCGTTCGGCCCGTGCACCGACCGCCAGGCCGCGGGTGCCCCGGCCCGGCCGGGCGGCATGCCCGTGCACCGACCGCCGGGCCGGGGGTGCCCCGGTCCGGGGGTGCCCCGGTCCGGGCTGGCCGGCCCGCCGGACGGTCCCCGTAGGATCGGCAGGGTGCTGGAAGAATCAGAAGTCAGCCGGATCCTGGTGATCACCGCCCACCCTGACGACGTCGACTTTGGCGCGGCCGGCACGGTCGCACGGTGGACCGAGGCCGGCACCGACGTGCGCTACTGCATCGTCACCGATGGCGACGCGGGCGGCGACGATCACTCAATCTCGCGCCCGGAGATGGCCACCCTGCGGCGCGCCGAGCAGACCGCCGCCGCCAAGCAGGTCGGCGTGCACGATATCCGCTTCCTCGGCTATCCCGACGGCCGGCTCGAGGCCACGCTCGGCCTGCGCAAGGATCTCGCCCGGGTGATCAGGCAGGTCCGGCCCGACCGGGTGCTGTGCCCGTCGCCCGAGCGCAACTATGCCAGGGTCGGGGTCAGCCACCCAGATCATCGTGCCGCGGGCTCCGCGGCCCTGGACGCCGTGTACCCCGATGCGCGGAATCCGTTCGCCTTTCCCGACCTGCTCGCCGACGAGGGCCTCACCCCCTGGAAGGTCCGGGAGGTGTGGCTGAGCGGCAGCCCGGCGCCCAACCACTACGTGGACATCACCGAGGTATTCAGCCGCAAGGTCGCCGCGCTGCACGCGCACGCCAGCCAGACCGGCCATATGGACAACCTGGAAGGGATGCTGCGGACCTGGCTGAGCCGGGCGGCGGTCGCCGCCGGGTTCGCCGAAGGCCGCCTGGTCGAGGCGTTCCAGGTCCTCGCCACCGGCTGACCGGGCAAGATCCTCTGCTGGGGGCTGGTGCGGGCCGGGCCGACGGTCCTAGGTTGGGCATCAGGCGCAACTGCCGTCTCTCAGGAGGGGTCCGCGCATGACGCAAATAACCGTCACGGTCGACGGGGTCAGCTACGTCGACCACGTAGAACCACGACTGCTGCTCGTCCACTACCTGAGGGAAGTGGCCGGCAAGACCGGTACACCGATCGGATGCGACACTTCCAACTGCGGTTCCTGCACCGTGCTGCTGGACGGCGAGTCGGTCAAGAGCTGCTCCGTGCTGGCCGTGCAGGCGGACGGCAGCCAGATCACCACCATCGAAGGCCTCGCGAACGGCGAACTGCACCCGCTGCAGCGCGCCTTCAACGAAGAGCACGCGCTGCAGTGCGGGTACTGCACGCCCGGCATGATCATGGCCGCCGCGGACCTGCTCCGCGAGAACCCGCATCCCGACGAGCAGGAGATCCGCGACGGCCTGGAGGGCAACCTGTGCCGGTGTACCGGCTACGAGAACATCGTCCGGGCGGTCAAGCGCGCGGCCGAGGCGGGGGTGCAGGCATGACGGCGCAGACGCAGGCACCGGCGGCCGAGCTGGGCCGGGCCAGACCGCGCAAGGAAGACGCCAGGCTCATCACCGGCCAGACCAACTGGACCGACAACATCATCCTGCCCGGCATGGTGCACATGGCCTTCCTGCGCAGCCCTTATGCGCACGCCAGGATCACCTCGGTGGACGTCAGCGCGGCGGCCGCCATGCCCGGTGTGATCGCGGCCTTCTCCGGCGCCGACTTCGCCGCCGAGCAGGGCAGCCTGCCCTGCGCCTGGCCGGTCACCCCGGACATCGTGATCCCCGCGCACCCGCCGATGGCCGTCGACGAGGTGCGCTATGTCGGTGAGGCGGTCGCCTGCGTGGTGGCCAGGGACCGGTACGCTGCCGCGGACGCGCTGGCCGCCATCGACATCAACTACGAGCCGCTGGAGCCGGTGCTCGACATCCGCACCGCCCTCGACGACGGCTCGCCGCAGGTGCATGAAGCAGGCAACAAGAGCTTCGAGTGGACCTTCGCCGGGGGTGACCTGGACGCCGCCTTCCGCGACGCGCCGGTGGTGATCGAGCGCAACTACCGCCAGCAGCGGCTGATCCCCAGCGCGATGGAGCCGCGCGCCGTGGTGGCCTCCTGCGTGGGCGGCGAGTTCACGCTGTGGTCCTCGACTCAGATCCCGCACGTCCTGCGAGTCATGCTCGCGCTGGTCACCGGGATACCTGAGCAGAACATCCGGGTGATCGCGCCGGACGTGGGCGGCGGCTTTGGTTCCAAGCTGCAGGTCACCGCCGAGGAAGTGCTCGCGGTCCTGGTGGCCCGCCGGATCGGCAGGCCGGTCAAGTGGACCGAGTCGCGCAGCGAGGGCAACATGACCGTGCACCACGGCCGGGACCAGTGGCAGCGGATCAAGGTGGCCGCCGACCGCGACGGCCGGATCCGCGGCCTGTCCGTCGACCTGCTGGCCGACATGGGCGCCTACCTGATGCTGGTCACGCCCGGCGTGCCGCTGCTCGGCGCGTTCATGTACAACGGCATCTACAAGATGGACGCCTACTCGTTCCGCTGCACCGGCGTCTTCACCACCAAGATGCCGACCGACGCCTACCGCGGGGCGGGCCGTCCGGAGGCGACCTTCGCCATCGAGCGGATCATGGATGACCTGGCGGCCGAACTCGGCATCGAGCCGCTGGCCCTGCGCGAGCGGAACTGGATCGGCCACGACGAGTTCCCTTACACCACGATCGCCGGCCTGACCTATGACTCAGGGAACTACGAGGCGGCGACGGCCAAAGCCAGGGAGCTTTTCGGCTACGACGAGCTGCGGGCAGAGCAGGCGGAACGGATATCGCGTGGTGATCCGGTCCGGCTGGGGATCGGCATCTCCACCTTCACCGAGATGTGCGGCCTGGCGCCGTCCCGGGTGCTCGGCTCGCTCGCCTACGGGGCGGGCGGCTGGGAGAACGCCTCGATCCGGATGCTGCCGACCGGCAAGGTCGAGGTCGTCACCGGCTCGAGCGCGCACGGCCAGGGCCACGAGACGGCCTGGAGCCAGATCGTGGCCGATCAGCTCGGAGTCCCGTTCGAGGACATCAGGGTGCTGCACGGCGACACCCAGATCTCGCCCAAGGGCATGGACACCTATGGCTCGAGGTCGCTGGCGGTGGGCGGCATGGCGCTGGTCTCCGCCTGCGACAAGGTGGTCGCGAAGGCCAAGGTGATCGCGTCGAAGATGCTGGAGGCCCCGCCGGAGGAGGTGACCTTCTCCCACGGCGTCTTCGCCGCGGGCAGCGGTGCCACCAAGACGATCCAGGAGGTCGCGCTGGCTACCTTCGCGGCGCACGATCTGCCGGACGGCGTTGAGCCGTCACTGGACTCGGACGCGACCTATGACCCGGACAACTTCTCGTTCCCGCACGGCACGCACCTGTGCGCGACCGAGGTGGACACCGAGACCGGCATGGTCACGATCCGGTCCTATGTCGCGGTCGACGACGTCGGCAAGGTGGTCAACCCGCTCATCGTCGAGGGCCAGGTGCACGGCGGCATCGCCCAGGGCATCGCGCAGGCCCTGTACGAGGAGGCTGTCTACGACGACGCGGGCAACCTGGTGACCACCACGCTGGCCGACTACCTGGTGCCGGCCGCCCCGGACCTGCCGTCCTACGTCACCAGCAGGACCGAGAGCCCGGCCGGCAACCGGCTCGGCGTCAAGGGCGTGGGCGAGGCGGGTACTATCGCGTCCACTCCCGCGGTGGTCAACTCGATCCTCGACGCGCTCCGCCCGCTCGGCGTCCGGGATGTCACGATGCCCTGCACGCCGGAACGGGTCTGGCGGGCCATCCAGGCCGCCCGGGGCGGCGATCAGGGCAGCGCCGCCGAGCAGCACGAGGCCAGGCAGAGCGACCGGACCCAGGGCCACAGCCCATCAGGCATCGCCCCGCAGGGCGACCAGGCGCAGCAGGCAGGAGGTGCGGCGTGATCCCGGCAGCGTTCGACTACGTCCGCCCGTCCACGCTGGACGAGGCGATCGGCGCGCTGGCCGATGGTGGTGAGGATGCGAAGGTGATCGCCGGCGGCCAGAGCCTGATGCCACTGCTGCGGCTGCGGCTCGCCTACCCCGAGTTGCTCGTCGACGTCGGCCATCTCGCTGAGCTCCGCGGGGTCACCGATGCCGGCGACGCACTGCTGATCGGCGCCCGGACCACCCACTACGACCTGGTCCATGATCCGCTGATCGCGGCGCACTGCGGGATCCTGGCGCAGGCGGCGGCCACGGTGGCCGACCCGGCCGTGCGGCACCGGGGCACCCTGGGCGGCTCGCTCGCGCACGGCGATCCGGCCGGTGACCTTCCCGCGGTGGTGCTCGCGCTCGACGCGACGCTGATCGCCCGCGGGCCTGCTGGCGAGCGGCAGATCGGGGCCGGCGATTTCTTCGTCGACTACCTGACCACCGCCCTGGACGCGAGCGAGGTCCTGACCGGGATCTCCGTTCCCAAGCTGGGGCCTGGCTGGGGCTACCGTTATGAGAAGTTTCACCGGACCGCCCAGGCCTGGGCCACCGTCGGCGTCGCGGCCCTCGCCAGGCGATCGGACGGAGTGCTCGCCGAGGCCAGGATTGGCCTGACTAACATGGGCACGGTGCCGGTAAGGGCGAGCGCGGCGGAGGCCGCAGCAGCAGGGATCGAGGCGAGCCGTGCAGCGCTGGATGGCGCGGCCGCCTGGGCGGCGGAGGGTACCCAGCCCCCCGGTGACCTGCACGGCGCGCCCGACTACCGGCGCCACCTGGCGCGGGTCCTCACCGGCCGGGCACTAGCAGCGGCGGCAGGAGTCTGACAGATGGAACTGGAGCACTCGTTCACGGTCCCGGTCCCCGAGGAGCGGGCGTGGGAAGTGCTGTTGGATGTCGAGCGGGTGGCGCCCTGCATGCCGGGCGCCTCCCTCGACTCGGTCGACGGCGATGCCATCGCCGGCCGGATCAAGGTCAAGGTCGGCCCGATCGCCATGACCTACGCGGGCACGGCCCGCTTCACCGAGCGCGACCCGCACGCCCACGTGGTCACGCTCGAGGCCTCGGGCAAGGAGACCCGCGGCGCCGGCACCGCGTCGGCGACGGTGCGCTCGATGCTGGAGGGCCAGGGCGACCGCACGCACGTGATCGTGCATACGACGCTGAACGTAACCGGGCGGCCGGCCCAGTTCGGCCGGGGCGTGATGGCCGAAGTCGGCGGCAAGCTCATCGGCATCTTCGCCGCCAACCTGGCCGACATGCTCACTGACGGCGATTCGGCGGTCGCCGCCGACGGCCCGGCCGCGGCGGCCGGGGACTCCGGCGCCCCCGCGGGCGCCCCGGCCCTGGCGGGCCAGCCGGAGGCCGGGAGCGGGCGCGTCCCGGCCGGCGCCGAAGACGAAGCCGGCCGGCAGGCGGGTGCGCTGGCCCAGCCGGTCGAGGAACTGCAGTTGTCGCTGCGCTCCTACAACAGCCTGCGCCGGGAGGGCATTCACACCGTCGGCGACCTGGCCTCCCGGACCAGGGAGGACCTGCTCGCGATCGACAACATCGGCCCGGCCTCGGTCGAGGAGATCAGGCAAAAGCTCGCTGCCCTGGGGGTATCGCTCAGCGAGTCCGCCGGAGGCGCCAACGGCCTGCACCGGAGCAGCCCGGAGCCCGCCGGCCAGCTGCCGCCGTCCGGCCAGCCCCTGCTCGGGACGCCGCCGCTGGTCCGGCCTCGTCTCGAGGCCCGGCCGCCGGAGGAGGACGCGATCGATCTGCTCAGCGTGGCCGGGGTGCCGGTACTGAAGCGCGCGCTGCCGACTGCGGCTGTGCTGTTGCTGGCCGTCCTGGTCGTGCTGGGGCTGCGGCGCCGTAAGTCCCGCCGCAGCTAGCCGGCCAGCCCTGCTGGCCCGGGGCGGGCGCCGATACCAGCTGGACTGGTCGCGGAGCGATGTCGAGAACCTGCCATCGGCTCCGACTTCGGTATGTGCGGCGAGATCCGCACCCGGCCGTCTCAGCTTCCCGCGCAGGAGGAATCCGATGAACGCCACGTTCACGACCGTGACCTCGGCCGATGGCACGCAGATCGCCTATGACCAGGCCGGTGACGGCCCGCCCGTGATTCTCATCGGGGGCGCGTTCAATGACCGCACCACGGTGGCCGGGCTGGCCGCGGTGCTGGCTGCCGAGCTGACCGCGGTCGGCTACGACCGGCGTGGCCGGGGCGACAGCGGGGACAGCGAGGACTACGCCGTCGAGCGAGAGGTCGAGGATCTCATCGCGCTGATCGGCCAGCTGGGCGGATCAGCCAGCGTGTTCGGGCACTCCTCGGGTGCCGTGCTGGCTCTGGAGGCCGCCGAGCGCGGTGCGCCCATCTCCAGGCTCGCGGTCTATGAGCCCCCCTACATCGCCGATGGCATCCGCCAGCATCCGCCGGCCGATCTCGCTGATCAGGTCAGGACGCTGATCGGCGAGGATCGCCGCGACGAGGCGGTGGCGCTCTTCCTGACCGAGTCGGTCGGGGTCCCGGCCGAGATGGTCGAGGGCATGCGCGCCAGCGACTCGTGGGGCTGGCTCGTCGGGCTCGCCCACACCCTCCCCTACGACCTGACGCTGTGCGGTCCGGGCAGCGTGCTGCCCGCCGACCGCTTGGCGAAGATCGAGATCCCGACGCTCGCTATCGGCGGCAGCCTGAGCCCGCCGTGGCTCCCGGCGGGCGCCCGGGCCGTGGCCGCTGCCATTCCGGGGGCGCGTTATGAGACTCTCGAAGGCCAGGACCACGGCGTGCTGAACCAGCCCGAAGCGCTCCGGCCGCTGTTGCTCGACTTCCTCAGCTGACCGGCCCGCCTCATCGCCCCATCAGCCGACTCGTCAGCCTCATCAACACCATCAACACCATTGGCACCACCAGCATCGCTAACACCACAGGCGGGCCCCGGCCCGGGCCGCGCGGCGACGGTTCCCGGCCCGATCGAATAGCTGCGGTGTGCCAGCGCCGCTGCTGTTTGAGCAGCGGCGGGCCATCGCCGCGAAATCGAATAGACGCGATGGCGCAGCGCTGCGGTTCGCTCGCAGCAGGCTGCCGGGAGACCGGGGGCGGCCCGGCGCCTGGCTTAGGCTGGGGAAGTGACGACCTTCTCCCCCAGCCGGTCCTATGCGCAGGAACTGGACGCCGCTGACCCGCTGGCCGGGTTCAGGGACCGGTTCGCGTGGCCCGGCGAGCGGCTGATCTACCTGGACGGCAACTCGCTCGGGCCGCTGCCGCTGGCCACCCGGGCCCGCATCGCTGAGGTGGTGGAGCAGCAATGGGGCGCCGGCCTGGTCCGGTCCTGGGACCGGTGGATCGACCTGCCGCGGCAGGCCGGCGAGGCGATCGGCGAGTTGATCGGGGCGGCGCCCGGCCAGGTGATCGTCTGTGACTCGACCACGATCAACCTGTACAAGCTGGCTTGCGCGGCCCTGGATGCCAGGCCCGGCCGGAACGTCATCGTGACCGACGACGACAACTTTCCCACCGACCGCTACGCGCTGCAGGGGATCGCCGCGCGGCGCGGCTGCGAGCTGCGGATGATGCACACCGACATCGATGCGGGGGTCACCGCGAGTGCGGTCCGCGGCGCCGTCGATGATCGCACGGCGCTGGTCAGCCTCTCGCACGTGGCCTACCGCAGCGGCGCGCTGGCCGACATGGCGGCGATCACCGAGGTCGTGCACGAGGCAGGCGCACTCGCGCTCTGGGATCTGTGCCACTCGGTCGGCGCCGTCCCCGCGGAGCTTGACGCCACCGGGGCGGACCTCGCCGTGGGCTGCACCTACAAGTACGTCAACGCGGGCCCGGGCGCCCCCGCGTTCCTGTATGTCCGCGCGGACCTGCAGGAGCGGCTGCGCCAGCCGATCTGGGGCTGGTTCGGCCAGCGGGACCAGTTCGCGATGGGCCCGCAGTACCAGCCTGCGGCAGGCATCGACGCGTTCTTGACCGGAACGCCGCAGATTATCGGGACGGCCGCGGTCGAGGAAAGCGCCCGCCTGCTCGGCGAGGCAGGACCGGGGCGGCTGCGCGCCAAGGGCGTGGCCCTGACCAGCTACCTGATCAGCCTGGCCGACGAATGGCTGGCGCCGCAGGGCTTCGCGCTCGCCTCACCCAGGGACTCAGCGCGCCGCGGCTCGCATGTCTGCCTGCGCCATCCGGACGCCTGGCAGCTCACCCAGGCGCTGATCCGGGCCGGCGTGGTCGGTGACTACCGCACCCCGGACCGGCTGCGGCTGGGGCCCGCCCCGATCTTCACTGCGTTCACCGACGTCTGGGACGCGCTCGACACGCTCCGCAGGCTGGCGGCCGACCCCAGCAGCTACCAGGGACTGACGGCCGCACCAGCCCGGGTGACCTGACCGCTACTCCCACTCGATGGTGGCAGGCGGCTTGCTCGTCACATCGAGCACCACCCGGTTGATCTCGGGCACCTCGTTGGTGATCCGGGTCGAGATCGTGGCCAGCACCTGGTCCGGCAGCCGGGCCCAGTCCGCTGTCATCGCGTCCTCGCTGGTCACCGGGCGAAGCACCACCGGGTAGCCGTAGCTGCGGCCGTCGCCCTGCACGCCGACCGTGCGCACGTCGGCCAGCAGCACCACCGGGCACTGCCAGATCTCCCGATCGAGGCCGGCCGCGGACAGTTCCTCGCGGGCGATCGCGTCAGCCGCCGCCGCGATCCGCAGCCGCTGCGGCGTGACCTCGCCGATGATCCGGACCGCCAGACCAGGTCCGGGGAACGGCTGTCGCCAGACGATCTCCGCGGGCAGGCCGAGTTCCAGGCCGACCTGGCGTACCTCGTCCTTGAACAGCGCGCGCAGCGGCTCCACCAGCTCGAACTTCAGATCCTCGGGCAGGCCGCCGACGTTGTGGTGCGATTTGATGCTGGCCGAGCGGGTGCCGCCGCCGGACTCCACCACGTCCGGGTACAAGGTGCCCTGGACCAGGAAATCGACCGCATCGCCGTGACTGCCGGCCTCGGCCGCGATCTCCCGTTCGGCCTGCTCGAACGCGCGGATGAACTCACGTCCGATGATCTTGCGTTTCTGCTCCGGGTCGGTCACCCCGGCCAGCGCGGCAACGAACTCCGCGGCCGCGTCCACGACCTTCAGGTCTACCCCGGTCGCGGCCACGAAGTCCTGCTCCACCTGCCGGGCTTCTCCCGCGCGCAGCAGCCCGTGGTCAACGAAGACGCAGGTCAGCCGCGACCCGATCGCACGCTGGACCAGGGCGGCGGCGACCGCGGAATCGACGCCGCCGGACAGCCCGCAGATCGCCCGGCCGGAGCCGACCTGCGCCCGGATCCGCTCGACCTGCTCGGTGATGATGCTGCCCATGGTCCAGGTCGGGCGGCAGCCGGCCGCGTCGAGGAACGCCCGCAGCACCGCCATGCCGTGCTCGGTGTGCCCCACCTCGGGGTGGAACTGAACGCCGTACAGCCCCCGGCCCGGGTCTTCCGCCGCCGCCACCGGGGTAGCCGCCGTGCGGGCGGTCACGGTGAAGCCCGGCGGCGCTTCCGCGCAGGTGTCGCCGTGCGACATCCAGACCCGCAGATCGCCGGGCAGGCCGCCGAGCAGGGCGCTGGGCCCGGGCTGCTGCCGCTCCAGCGTCGTCGCGCCGTACTCGCCGGCGCCGGTGCGCTCCACCCGGCCGCCCAGGCCGGACACCATCAGCTGGAAGCCGTAGCAGATGCCCAGGACCGGGACTCCGGCCTCCAGCAGGCCGTCTGGGGCAGCTGGAGCGCCAGGCGCGTAGACGGAGGCGGGGCCGCCGGACAGGATGATCGCCGCCGGCTGCAGCGCGAGCAGCTGTGCCACGGTCATCGTCGGCGGCACGATCTGCGAATAGACCTGGCACTCACGCACCCGGCGGGCGATCAGCTGGGCGTACTGGGCGCCGAAGTCCACCACGAGCACGCCGCCGCCGGGCGCGTCAGCCCGGGCCTCGCCCGGCGCTGCGGCCCGGCCCTGGCCGGGCGCACCGGCCGGCGCTGTCCCGGAGTCACCAGTTGACCGCACGTAGCCCCTTTCCGGGCAGCAGGTTCGCTAGGTGCCCGGCGCGGTGGGCCGGGCGGCGGCGGGCCGGCCAGGACGCCGACCGAGCCAGGCCGCCAGTCTAGTGCGCGACCGCCCCGGGCTCGGCCTGCCCGTCGGCAGCTGCCGACGCCGGCTGGCCCACCCGTACCCGGGCGATACGCCTGCCGTCCAGCTGGGTGACGGCCAGCTTGCGCCCGGATACCTCCACCGACTCGCCCTCGCCGGGCAGGTGACCCAGGACGGCCAGCACGTAACCTGCGACCGTCTCGTACGGGCCCTCCGGCAGTTCGACCCCGGTCTGCTCGGCGAAATCATCCAGGTTCAGCAGCCCGTCGACCTCAATCTCACCGCTGCGCAGCTGCTTCGGGTGCCCCTCGTCGACGTCGTATTCGTCCTGAATGTCACCGATGAGCTCCTCGACCAGGTCCTCGAGGGTGATGATGCCGGCGGTGCCGCCGTATTCGTCCAGCACGATCGCCAGGTGCGCGCGGTCTCGCCGCATCTCTGACAGCGCGGACAGCACGGTCTTGCTGATCGGCAGCAGCTTGACCGGCCGGACCACCTCGCCGACGTGGGTCGACGGCTCCCGGTGCCGGTCGAACAGGTCCCGGGCGTGCACGAAGCCGATCACGTCGTCGTAGGACTCCTGGTACACCGGGAACCTGGAATACGGCGCGCCTGCCGCTATCGCGGCGGCCTCGCTGATCGGCATGGTCGCGGGCAGGAACTCCACTTCGGTGCGGGGCACCAGAACCTCCCGTACCTGCCGCTTCCCCGCGTCGAATACCTCCCCGACGATGTGCCGCTCGTCGGCGGACAGCGCCTGGTGGCCAGCGACCAGGTCGCGCAGTTCCTGCTCGGTCATCACGCCGCGGGCGACACCGGGGTCGCCGCCGAGGATCCTGACCACCAGGTTGGTGCATCGAGAGAGCAGCCACACCAGCGGCCTGGCTATCGTGGCGAGCCGGTCGAGCAGCGGTGCGGCAAACACGGCGACCCGCTCGTTCCGCTGCAGCGCGATCCGCTTCGGTGCCAGTTCGCCCAGGATCAGCGTGAAGAACGAGATCGCCAGGGTGATCAGGGCGACGGAGAGCGCGGACGCGAGTCCGGGCGCCATGTGGTGGACCAGGACCCTGCGCAGGGCCTCGGCCAGGGTGGCGGCGCCCACCGCGCCGGACAGCAGCGTGGCCAGGGTGACGCCGATCTGGACCGCGGACAGGAACCGGTTCGGATCGTGGGCCAGTTTCGCTGCCCGCTGACCGCGCTTGCCCCGCCTGGCCAGCGATCGCAGCTGGCCTTCGCGCAGCGAGACCAGGGCCATCTCGGCAGCCGCGAAAAAGCCGCCGATGAAGATGATGACCAGGACGATGACGATATCCCAGCCGACGCTACTCACGTCCGGATCCCTGACCTCGCGATTGGGCCGACAGCAGCGGCCACGGGCCGGCGGTTCCATCGGCCATGGGCCGACACCGCGATCGCGGTGTCGGCCCAGTCTAAGCAGTCCGGCGTGATCATGCGATTCTTGCGGGAACATAACGGATGCATCAGGCGATGCCGCCCCCGGGCCGAAGGAGACGAACGACTGTGGCTAGCACACGCGATGACGCGGCGGCGATCTCGGCCGACCTGACGGAGCTGCGCCGCGCCATCCACCGGGAGCCTGAGATCGGCCTGGACCTGCCCAAGACCCAGGTCAAGGTGCTCGGCGCGCTGGCCGGGCTGCCGCTCGAGATCACCTGCGGGGAGGCACTCACCTCGGTGACGGCGGTGCTGCGCGGCAGCCGGCCGGGCGCGACCGTGCTGCTGCGCGGTGACATGGACGCTCTGCCGGTCACCGAGCACACTCGCCTCCCCTACGCCTCGCAGATCGGCGGGACCATGCATGCCTGCGGCCACGACCTGCATACGGCCATGCTGGCCGGCGCCGCACGGCTGCTGTCGCAGCGCCAGGCCGAACTCGCCGGCAATGTCATCTTCATGTTCCAGCCCGGGGAGGAAGGCTGCGGCGGGGCGGAAAAGATGATCGCCGAGGGGGTCCTCGACGCGGCCGGGAAGCGGCCCGTCGCCGCCTACGGGCTGCACGTCGTGTCCAGCCTGGTGCCGGCCGGAGTCTGCACGAGCCGTCCGGGGACGATGATGGCCGCGGCCGACACGATCGAGGTCACCGTGCGGGGGCGGGGCGGCCACGCCGCGCAGCCGCACCACGCGGCTGACCCGATCCCGGTGGCCTGTGAGCTGGTGACCGCCCTGCAGACCATGGTGACCAGGCAGTTCGACGTGTTCGACCCGGTCGTGCTCACGGTAGGCCTGTTCCAGGGCGGCACGGCCAGCAACGTCATCCCCGACGAGGCCTATTTCGCCGCCACGGTGCGGACGTTCTCGGCGGTGGCGCGCGCCGACGTCAAGGTCGCCGCGCTGCGCCTGGTGCGGGACATCTCCGCGGCCCACGGGCTGTCGGCCCGCGCCGAGTGGACCGCCGGCTACCCGGTCACGGTGAATGACCCCGGTGAGACGGCGTTCGCGCAGCAGACCGTGACCGGCCTGTTCGGCGCGGGCAGTTTCACGCCCGCACTGAATCCGCTCACCGGGGCCGAGGACTTTTCCTTCGTGCTCGAGCAGGTGCCAGGGGCCTTCATCATGCTAGGCGCCTGCCCGGCGGGCTCGGATCCGGCCACCGCGCCGTTCAACCACTCGGCCGACGCGGTTTTCGACGACGGCGTCCTGGCCGACGGCGCGGCGCTCTACGCGGAGCTGGCGCTGCGCCGCCTGGCCGCCGCCGCGGCCTGACCAGGCCTCAGGCCGGGCGGCGCACCGGCAGATCCAGCGGTCAGAGGCTGGCCACGTCGGACTGCTTGGCGCGGACCGCCTCGGCCGCCGCCATCAGGTCAGCTAGCTCGCTCTCGGTGAGATCGCGTTCGACCACCCGGCGCACGCCTTGCGAGCCGATCTCGGCCTCGACGCCGAGGTAGACGCCGGAGATGCCGTACTCGCCGTCCACCCACGCGCAGACGGGCAGGACCGCACCGGAATCCTCGGCCACCGCGCGGGCCATCCGGGCGGCCGCCGCCGAGGGAGCGTAGTAGGCCGAGCCCGTCTTCAGCAGGCCCACGATCTCGGCGCCGCCGGCCCTGGTCCGCTCGACGAGCGCGTCGATGTCGGCCTCGGGCAGCAGGTCGGCGAGCGGCCTGCCGTCCACCGAGCACGCCGACCTGACCGGCACCATCGTGTCGCCGTGCGAGCCGAGCGTGAGCGTGCGCACGGCGCCGACCGGCACGGACAGCCGCTCGGCCACGAAATAGCTGAACCGCGCGGTGTCCAGCATGCCCGCCTGGCCGAGGACCCGGTAGGCGGGAAAGCCGGTGACCTTCGCAGCCAGCGCGGTCATCTCGTCGAGCGGGTTGGAGACCACGATCAGGACGGCCTCGGGAGCGTGCTTGACCACCTGCTCGGCAACGCTCCTGACAATCTTCGCGTTGACCCCGATCAGGTCCATCCGGCTCATCCCCGGCTTGCGCGGCAGGCCGGCGGTGATGACGACGATCTGCGAGCCCGCGATCGCCGCATAGCCTTCGCCGGCCGGGCCCGTCGTCTGGCCGGTGACCTTGGTCTCGAAGCCCTCGACCGGCCGGGACTGGTTCATGTCGAGCGCGAGCCCCTCGGGCTTGCCCTCGACGATGTCGGTCAGCACGACCTCATCGAAGATGTCGTATTCGGCGAGCCGCTGCGCGGTGGTCGAGCCGTAGAAGCCGGCGCCGACGACGGTTATCTTTCCTGTGCGGGCCATTTCCGGTGATCTCCTTTTACTCGTCGTCGCCGATCATGAACTGGCCATGGCGGCCTGCAGGCCGCCGGCCAGCTCCGCGAGGAAGTCCTGGGTGGTGAGGTAGGGGGCATCGCTGCCCACCAGCAGCGCGAGATCCTTGGTCATCTTTCCGTCCACCACTGTCTGGATGCAGACCCGCTCCAGCGTCTCGGCGAACGCGGTGACCTCAGGCGTGCCGTCCAGCTTGCCGCGGTGCGCCAGGCCCCGCGTCCAGGCGAAGATCGAGGCGACCGGGTTGGTCGAGGTCGGCCTGCCCTGCTGGTGCTGCCGGTAGTGCCTGGTCACCGTGCCGTGCGCGGCCTCCGCCTCGACGCACTTGCCGTCCGGCGTCATCAGCACGCTGGTCATCAGGCCGAGCGAGCCGAAGCCCTGCGCGACAATGTCGGACACGACGTCGCCATCGTAGTTCTTGCAGGCCCAGGTAATGCCGCCGTCGCCCTTGATCACCTGGGCGACCATGTCGTCGATCAGGCGATGCTCGTAGATAATTCCGGCCGCCTCGAAGTCACTTTTGAACTCGGCCTCGAATATCTCGGCGAAGATATCCTTGAACCGGCCGTCGTAGGCTTTCAGGATCGTGTTCTTGGTGGACAGGTACAGCGGGTAACCGCGATCGAGCGCGAATCGCATGGTGGCGCGGGCGAAGTCGCGAATCGAGTCGTCGAAGTTGTACATGCCCATCGCGATCCCGCCGCCGGAGAACCTGGCCACCTCCAGGTCGATCGGCTGGCCCCCGCCGCCGTCCGGCCGGTAGGCGATCGACACCGTGCCCGTCCCCGGCACCACGAAGTCAGTCGCCCGGTACTGGTCAGCGTGCGCGTGACGGCCGATGATGATCGGCTTGGTCCAGCCCGGGACGAAGCGCGGGATGCTCGGGATCACGATCGGCTCGCGGAAGACGACGCCGCCGAGGATGTTGCGGATGGTCCCGTTCGGCGAGCGCCACATCTGCTTCAGCCCGAACTCAGTGACCCGGTCCTCGTCCGGGGTGATCGTGGCGCACTTGACCCCCACGCCATGCCGCTTGATGGCGCGAGCGGCGTCCACCGTGACCTGGTCATCAGTGGCATCCCGGTTCTGGATGGACAGGTCGTAGTAGTCCAGGGCGATATCCAGGTAGGGCAGGATCAGCTGATCCCTGATGGACTCCCAGATGATCCGCGTCATCTCATCGCCGTCGAGCTCGACGACGGGATTCACTACCTTGATCTTGGACATGCCGTTGCTTTTCCCTTCACGACTTCTTCGTCAGTATTGACGGCCGGGGCCTCGCCGCTCGCGGCCGTGCTCTCGGGGTGCAGCCCGGCCGGTGCCGCTCAGACAGGCCTGATCAGGACTGCGGCGGCAGCACCAGGCCGGCCACCAGCAGACCGGCCCCGAGCGCGGCGAGGACCGCCACGTCCACCAGCCGCCGCCTGGACACGAGCATCCCGGCCCGGCGTTCCGGCAGGACGATCCTGGCCAGGGCAGCAGCAAGCAGGATGCCGGCCACTGCCAACGTACCCCCTTTGACACTGAGTGCGTGCTGCCAGGTCAGGACCAGCAGCCCGGTCACACCGCCGATCGTGAGCCAGTACGGCACCTGCTCGACGCGGGCGATCCCGACCGCGGTGCCAGGGATCGCGGCCCTGGCCCGCGGCTCCCGGCTGGTGGCGCGGCGCCGGGTGCCCGGTGCGCCGCCGGAGCTGAGACCGGCGCGGCGCCTGGCCGGCCTGCCCGCCGAATGCCTCATCGCGTCCCCAGTGGTGCCCAGGAGAGCCCGCTCTCGCCGATGTACTCGCTGTCCGGCCTGATCAGCCGGTTGTCGGCATGCTGCTCGATGATATGAGCCGTCCAGCCCGCCATCCGGCTGACCGAGAAGACCGGCGTGAACAGGTCGGTCGGGATGCCCAGGTAGTGGTAGACGGTTGCGGCATAGAAGTCCACGTTCGGATAGAGGCCCTTCTCGGCGAATACCGCCTGTTCCATCCGCAGGGACATCTGGTAGTAGGTGTCGTCGCCGGTGGCGGCGGACAGTTCCGCTGACATCTTGCGCAGGTGCGTGGCGCGGGGATCCTCGGTCCGGTAGACCCGGTGCCCGAATCCCATGATCTTCTGCCCGTCCCGCAGCCGTGCCGTGGCCTGGGTACCGGTCGCCTCGACCGGGTCGGCCCCGGCCCCGCGCCTGATCGCCTCCAGTCCGCGCATGACCTGCTCGTTGGCTCCGCCGTGCAGCGGGCCTTTGAGGGTGCCCAGCGCCGCGACCACCGCGGAGTGCATGTCCGACAGGGTCGCTGCGCAGACCCTCGCCGCAAAGGTCGATGCGTTCATCGTGTGGTCGGCGTGCAGCACCAGGCAGGTGTCGAAGATCTGGGCCTCGCGCGGCGACGGCGGCCGCCCGGTTATCTGCAGCAGGAAGTTGGCCGCCAGCCCGAGCGCGGGGTCGGCCTGGCTCAGCGCCCGGCCGTCCCGCACGGCCTGATATGACGCCACCAGCACCGGCTGCTGAGCGGTGAGCCTGGCCGCCTTGCGGACATTGGCCGCGGGCTCGTTGGAGTCGCTGTCGGCGTCGTCGGCGCTGCTCAGCGAGACCAGGCTGCGCAGCGCCTCCATCGGGCCCTGACGGCGGGCCACTTCCGCCAGGCATTCGCTGACCAGGCCGCCCAGCGCGCGCCCGGCCGCGATCTCCGCACGGTAGCCATCCAGTTCGGCCTGGCTCGGCGGGTGGCCGCGCTGCAGCAGGTAGGCGATCTCTTCGAAGCTCGTCGAACCGGCGAGCTGGTCGATGTCATAACCACGGTAGAACAGGCGGCCTGCCTGGCCGTCGATATCGCTGAGGGCGGTAGATGCGGCGACCACATCGGCCAGTCCCCGAGACGGCTTCTCCGCCATGGGCGTTCCTCCTGGGCTGTCGCTCGGCAGTGTACTTCCGCGTGGCGACCCGGCCCCCCAGGGGACTTCGTAACTGATCCAGGCGGAAGTTGATAACCAGCTCGCGGACGGTACGAACGCCGCCGGCAGGGTAACTGGGTAGTGAGATATCCGTGGCTGCTCCGATAGGCAGGAGAACGGTCATGCAGGCCCCCTTCATCAGGATCGAGGACAGCGGGATCACTGTGCCGCTCCGGGATGATGTAACGACCATCGGGCGTGGCAGCTGGGTCGACGTCCAGCTCAGCGATCCCAGCGTGTCCAGGCTGCACGCGGAGATCATCCGCCGCGGGCCCTATGCTTACGTGACTGACCTGGGTTTATCGCGCAATGGGACGCGGGTCAACGGCCGGCTGGTGGCCAGGCGGGTGCTCCAGGATGGCGACGTGCTCACCTTCGGGTCGGCCAGATGCCGGATCGGCGGGCTCGGCGCCGAGGACTGCGCGGCCGAGGTGGAACTGCGCAGGGCCGCGGCCCCCGAGCTGACCCGCAGGGAAGTCGACGTGGTGACCGCGCTGTGCCGGCCCGCGTTGTCAGACGAGGCGTTCGTGGCGCCGGCCACCGCGCGGGAGATCGCGGCCGACCTGGTGGTGACGGAGGCAGCCGTCAAGCAGCACCTGCTCCGCCTCTACCAGAAGCTCCGCATCCCCGAGGGCCTGAACCGGCGGGTCCGGCTCGCCAACGAGGTCGTCGCGCTCGGCCTGGTCCGGCCGCTGCCGCCGACCGAGCGGCCCGACCAGCTCGCGGCCACTGCCACCCTGCCTGCTGTTCCCCCCAGCGCCGGGCCCTCGGGCCCGGCGCGGTCGGCGCCGTCCACGCAGGCCCCACCGCCAGCACAGCACGCACCGCACGCACAGCAGGCACCGCACGCACAGCAAGCACTGTTAGCACGGCATCGCTGAAGGCCCGGCACCACCGTTAGCACGGCACCACAGTTAGCACGGCACCACAGTTAGCACGGCACCACCGTTAGCACGGCATCACTGTTGGCTCGGCCCGCGCCGTTAGCCACCGGCGGGGGCCGCGACGCAGAGCACGTCGCGAGCGGTCACCTCGATGCAAAGCCGGCCAGGCTGAATCGGCTCAGGTGCGCCGGCCGACCAGCCTGAGCACCGCTACCCGCAGGTCGTTCAGCAGTCCGTGCAGCGGGAACTGCACGGACACGTCCCGGAAGGGCCAGTAGAACGGCGGATGCGTGACGGCGGCGATGATCGTCCCGAGCGCGAGCGCAGCCATTCCGGTGAACACGATGAAGGCACTGGCCGGGGTGCGCCCGAGCGCGTTGAAGAACCGCACCAGGGGCCTGCGGCAGCCAGCCGATCCGGGGCCGAGACCGTAGAACAGGACCACGGCCCCGGCAGCGTAGGCGCCCGCCTGGGGCAGCGGATGCACCGGCGTACCGAGGATCGTGATCGCCGCGACGATGCCGCCGGCCACGACGGCCAGCGGCGCGAGCAGCAGCATCCGGATCACTGACCTGAGCAGTGCGACCGGGAACACCGCAGCCGCCAGCACCGGATCAGTCACCCGGCTGCCCCGGGCCGAGCGTCGTTTCGCCACGCTCTCGCCGGCCAGGCTGGCCGCCCGCAGCACCAGCAGCGCGGCCAGTGCCGCCAGCGTCCCGGCGACGGGCAGCAGCACGCTGACGCTGGCCGCTACCGCAACGGCCGCGGTGGCCAGCAACGAGCCGCTCCGGCCCGCTTTCCTGACCGGAACGGCGCCGGCCGAGCCTGTCCGGCCGGCCGGGACCGCGCCACCGGCCGGGCCCGTGCCACCAGCCGGGACGACGCCGGGCGGGATCGCAGCCCCGCCGCCCGCGGGCCCCGCCGGGCCGTATTGGACCGGGGGCAGCACATCCCGGAAGTCAGCGGCGGCCTGGCCACCCCGGCCGCGGGCCGCTAGCGGCCTGGTCACCTGGGGGCCGCCCAGCTGCCCGGCCGCGACGGCCCGGCCCGGCGGAGCCAGCCCGTTCGGCGGAGCCAGCCCATTCGGCGGAGCCAGCCCATTCGGCGGAGCCAGCCCGTTCGGCGGAGCCAGCCCGTTCGGCGCGGCGAGCCCGCCCGGCCCCGCGAGCCCGTTCGGCGCGGCCAGCCCGCCCGGCGCGTTCGCGGTGCCCGGTGCGGGCAGGCCGTTCGGTGCACGCTGACCTTGACCGGCCGCCGGGGGCCAGGCGGCGGCCGCGGCCCGGTAGTCCGCCACCGTGCCCGGCGCCGCAGGTACCGCGCCCGCCGCCGACGCTGACGCCGCGCCCGGCACCAGGGCCGCGGGATCGAGGGCCGCCAGCCGCGCGCTCAGGTCTCCCGCAGACGGCCGTCGGGCCGGGTCCCTGGCCAGCGCGTGGACAACCAGCGGAGCCAGCAGCGGCGGGAACCTGTCCAGGTCCGGCTGCCCGTGCACGATCCGGTAGAAGATCGTCTCGAAGGAGCCGATCCCGAAGGGGGGACGGCCGGTGGCTGCGAACGCCACGGTGGCGCCCCACGAGTGAACATCAGCCGCCGGACCGCTCGGCTTCCCCTCGATGACCTCAGGCGCCAGGTAACCGGGCGTGCCCATGAACATGCCCGTCATGGTCAGCCTGGTCAGATCGGGCGCCTGCGCGATACCGAAATCGATCACGACCGGCTTGCCGTCGGCCAGCATGACGTTGCCGGGCTTGAGGTCACGATGCACCACGCCGGCGGCATGCACCGCGGTCAGCGCGGAGGCCAGACCGTAGGCCAGCCGCGCGAGCGCCTCGCCGGCCAGCGGGCCGCTCTCCGCGACCACATCCTCGAGCGACCGGCCCTGCACGTACCTGGTGACAATGTAGGGCGGTTCCGAGCTCACGTCCGCATCCAGGACCTCGGCCACGAACGGGCTGTGCACCCGCCGCATCGTCTCTACCTCGCGGGCCAGCCGGTACCGCGCGTTCGGGTCAGCGGAAACGCCCTGGCGCAGCGCCTTGACCGCGACCAGCCGGTCCTGCGGGTCAGCGGCCAGATAGACGACGCCCATGCCGCCCTCGCCGAGCCGCCTGAGCACACGGTAGTTACCGAGTCTGTCCGGTGCCGGTTCCTGACCAGTCATGACCTCACCAGAGTACGGAATGCTGCTGGCAGGCACCGCCAGGACGGCCGCCCCGCGGGCTGTTCAGCTGCCCGCCACCAGCTTGCGCAGCGCCTGCGCGGCGACCGCGTTCTGCTCCGCGTGCGCGACCAGTGCCCTGGCCAGCTCATCGGCCCACTGCCCGAGCTGCACCTGCTGTCGCGACAGCACCACGCCGCGCACCTCGCTGCAGATCTCCGCGACCGGCGCTCCGCGCTGCACGCCGAGGGTCATGAGCCGATCGCCGAGGCGCACGGTGACCTTCGTGACCGTCCCGGGGCGGCCGTGCATCCGGTCGGACATGCTCCGGTCCCGGTCCACGGTGACGCATCCGGGCGGCAGCGATGCGCCCAGCGACTCAGTCAGCACGCGAGCGTAGATCTCGACGTCGGCGCTATCCGCGCGCAGGGCGGCCGTGACCATTTCTAGCGACACGCTATCGCCAGGCTCAGTCATCGCCGGGCCGGCCAGGTCGGCCCGGCGATGCAGCGACGGCCGGGCTGGGCGGGCTGGCTGGGCTGGGCGGGCTGGGTCAGAAAGAGCATGAACTCGGACTCTCCTTGGGCGAAGCAACGGCATTTTTAACGCGGCGCGGCAGCGACATCTGCCCCTCCCGCGCTGGCCACCCTCACCGCCCGGTGAAGGTAGCCTTCCCCGGGCCATTCTCAATGAAGCTGCGCATGCCCGTCCGCTGGTCCTCGGTGGCGAACAGCCCGGCGAAGTTCAGCCGCTCGATCTCCAGCCCGGTGTCAAGATCAACGTCCAGGCCCTCGTCGATGGCCTGCTTCGCCGCGCGCAGCGCCAGCGCGGGCCCGCCCCCGTAGCGGGCCACCAGGTCGCGGGCGGCCTGGTAGACCTCAGCGTCGGGGACCACCTGGTCGACCAGCCCGATGGCCAGTGCCTCCGCGGCACCGACGAACCGGCCGGTGAAGACGATGTCCTTGGCCCGGGCGGGCCCGACCAGCCGCGGCAGCCGCTGGGTGCCGCCCGCTCCGGGAATCACGCCCAGCAGGATTTCCGGCTGGCCGACCCTGGCGCTCTCGCCGGCCACCCGGAAGTCCGCGCACAGCGCGAGCTCAAGGCCGCCGCCGAGCGCGTAGCCGGTGATCGCCGCTACCACGGGCTTGGGAATCTTGGCCACCGCGGTAAAGGAGTCCTGCAGCCGCCTGGTATCGGCCGCCATCCGGCCGTAGCTGGCGTCAGCCATCTCCTTGATGTCCGCGCCAGCGGCGAACACTTTCTCGCCGCCGTACAAGATCACCGACCGGACCTCCTGGTCCGCCGTGACCTGGGCGGCGGCCGCCGCTATCTCGTCCTGAACCTGGGCGTTCAGCGCATTCATCGGGGGCCGTTCCAGGCGGATAGTGGCCACCGCCTGATCGGTCTGGACCGTTACGAATTCAGCCATGCCGCACCTCCACGCGCAGGCACGATCCTACGCAACCGGCACGGGCCAGCATGCCGGATGCCGCGCGGCGGCATCCCGGCATGCAGCATGGCGCCCGCGCGGGCTGCCGGGCGCCCTGGTCCTCAGGCCACCGAGGTGACTGCCCCCGCGGCATCCGGGCCCCGCGCCGGGACCTGGCCGTGACAGCCGTGCCCGCAGGTCACGGACGCGCAGCCGGGCCCGTCCGGTGAGTCCTGGCACTGACCGAGCAGGCACGCACCGGACAGGTCCCGGCTGGTCCGCACCGCCCGCCCGCCCCGCGGGCGGTGCGCGTCCTGGCCAGGCTGGTGGCCGGCGCCGGAAAGCCGGTCCGCCGGGCCGGCTGGCTGCTGCCAGCCGGGCTGCTGCCAGCCGGGCTGCTGCCAGACTGGTTGCTGTCATCGTGGTTGCTGTCATCCTGGTTGCCGTCGGCCGGGCCGCTGCCAGCGGGGATCACCAGGCCCGCGAGCACGTTCTTGGCCAGCCGCACCAGGCATCCGGACCGCAGCGGCTCGTCGCGCACGATGGCCGCGAGCACGTCCGCCCACGCCTGATCATCGGGCCGCCGCGCATGGCGAGCCTGCCTGCGGTTCCTGACCAGCGCGGGCTGGTCCAGGGACAGCATCACGCCCATCGCGGTTCCCCCTTCGCGGGACCGGGGACTCCCGGCCCCGCCCCCCTCTTCTCGGCAGCACTACTGCGCCTGCCCCGGCGCGGCTGGGGGCAGGCACTTGGCCGACTACTGCTCGGGCACCCGGGGCAGCGACACGTGCTGCTGCCAGCCGTTGAGGAAACCGCGGACTTCGTTCTCGCTGTAGCGGCGGTGGCCGCCAGGAGTGCGGATCGATGACAGCTTCCCGCCCCTGGCCCATCGGGTGACCGTTTTCGGGTCGACCCGGAGCATCGCGGCGACTTCGGCCGGGGTCAGGAGCCGGTTCTCTGGCTTGATCTGCGTTCTCACGACGGCTGATCCTCTCAAACTCGGGGTGTTGAGTTCGTAACGTAAAGTTACGATGTGGTCGCGTTACTTACCGCCACCGTTCTATCACAGGATGTCACGCCCCCCTGGACTTTACTGGCGTTCCGCCTGGCACGAGCTAAAATTCCGGTGCGTGCCTCCGTTGGCCTCGATAACAGGACGCCGGAAAAGGTGCACCGGTTTACTTGCACGCCGTAAATAGCCCAACACGGTATGTCGCAGCAATGTCGCACACCTGATAGCCACGGCCGTCAGGCCTGAACCAGCGCGTCAGGCCTGAACCAGCGCCTCAGCCCTGAACCAGCCATCCGGTAACCGGAGAGTCAGCGCAGATCGCCATTGCTCATCCCGGCCGTCGCGGCCGGGAACGTGACCAGGCCCATCTCGGCCGTACTGGACAGCAGCGGATGGCTGGGCAGCACCCGGACCGTATAGCCGAACGGTCCTGGCCGCCCGAGCTCGGCCTGGCCGGCGAATCGCGCCACCGAACCGTCCGCGGGCGGCTCTTCCAGCTCGAGAGCCCGCAGCTGCGGGGCGATGATCTCGTCCTGATCCCCCGCGGGGCCATAGACCACCTGGACGGCGACGTCAGCCGGGGACAGCTCGCCGAGCGCGACGCTCGCCCGCACGGTCAGTTCCGAGCCGGGGCTCTGATCGGTGTCGTCGGCCTCCACGTGCTCGATCCGCAGCTGCGGCCAGGCCTTCGCCACCCGCGCCTTCCAGGCGGCCAGCTCCCGCGCTCCGCTGAACTCGCCAGCCGGGGCGCTCCCGGCCAGCGCCAGCGAGGACCGGGCCGCGGGCAGGTACAAGCCGGTCACGTACTCGCGGACCATCCGGGTGGCCTGGGCCTTGGGCCCGAGCGTCCGCAGGGTGTGCGCCACCATCTCCAGCCAGCGGTGTGGCAGGCCATCGGCGGCCGCGTCATAGAAAAGCGGGCCGACCGACCCGCCGAGCAGGTCATAGAGGCCGCCAGCCTCGATCTCGTCCCGGCGCGCCTGATCACTGACCTCGTCCGCGGACGGGATCGCCCAGCCGTTGCCGCCGTCGAACCACTCGTCCCACCAGCCATCGAGGATCGAGAGATTGAGGCCGCCGTTCAGCGCTGACTTCATGCCCGAGGTGCCGCACGCCTCGAGCGGGCGCAGCGGGTTGTTCAGCCACACGTCGCAGCCGTGCACCATCGTGCGGGCCAGCGCCATGTCGTAGTCAGGCAGGAACACGATCCGGTGCCGGACCAGCGGGTTATCGGCGAACCTGACCATCTGCTGGATGAGCAGCTTGCCGCCGTCGTCGGCCGGATGCGCCTTGCCCGCGATCACCAGCTGCAGCGGCCGCTCGGGGTCCAGCAGCAGCTCCGTCAGCCGGGCCGGATCGTGCAGCATCAGGGTCAGCCGCTTGTAGGAGGGCACCCGGCGGGCGAAGCCGATGGTCAGCACGTTCTCATCGAGCACGTCGTCGATCCAGGCCAGCTCCGCGTCCGGTGCTCCGCGCTGCCGCCAGGAGGCCCGCAGCCGCCGCCGGGCCTCGGCGACCAGCTCGGCCCGCAGCTGCCGGCGGATCTCCCAGATCGCCGCCGGGTCGGTGGCCGTCTCTTCCCAGGCCGGCTCGTCAGTGGCGGTCCCGTTATCCTGCCTGCCGCCGCTGGTCATGTTCAGCAGCTGGGCAGCGATCCAGCTGGGCCCGTGCACGCCGTTGGTCACTGATCCGATCGGCACCTCTGCGGTGTCGAAGCCGGGCCACAGGCCGGTGAACATCGACCTGCTCACCTCGCCGTGCAGGCGGCTCACCCCGTTGACCCGCTGGGCCAGCCGCATGCCCATCACGGCCATGTTGAACACCTCAGGATCGCCGCCGGGGAATGTCTCCGCGCCGAGCGCCAGGACCCGGTCGCACGGCAGCGCCGGATCGGCCGCGCTGCCGCCGAACTGCCGCTCCATGAGCTCCCGGCTGAACCTGTCGATCCCGGCCGGCACCGGAGTGTGGGTGGTGAACACGGTACCGGCCCGGCACATCTCGATGGCCTCGTCGAAGCTCAGGCCCTGGTTGACATATTCGCGGATGCGCTCGAGGCCAAGAAAGCCGGCGTGGCCCTCGTTGGTGTGGAAAACCTCGGGCTCCGGATGAGACGTGATCGCGCAGAACGCCCGGACCGCCCGGACGCCGCCGATACCCAGCAGCAGCTCCTGCCGGAGCCGGTGGTCACTCGCGCCGCCGTAGAGCCGGTCGGTCACCTCGCTCAGCTCGGGGTCGTTCTCCTCGACGTAGGAGTCGAGCAGCAGCAGCGGCACCCGGCCGATCTGGGCGACCCAGACCTGCGCGGTGAGGACGGCCTTGCCGGCCAGCGTCACGCTGATCTTGACCTGGTCGCCTGCGCTATCCCGGAGCAGGGTCAGCGGGAGGCCGTTCGGATCGCTGGCCGGGTACCGCTCCGCCTGCCAGCCCTCCGCCGACAGGGACTGCGTGAAATAGCCGTGCCGGTAGAGCAGGCCCACGCCGATCAGCGGGACGCCCAGATCGCTGGCCGCCTTGAGGTGATCGCCGGCCAGGATGCCCAGGCCGCCGGAGTACTGCGGCAGCGCGGCGGTGATCCCGTACTCCGGGGAGAAGTACGCCACGCCCGCGGGCGCGCCCGCCTGATCCTGGCCCTGGTACCAGCGCGGACCCGAGGTGTACTCACGCAGGTCCTCGACGGCATCGCCGAGCCGGCGCAGGAACCGCCGGTCCGTGGCGAGGCTGGCCAGGCGATCGGGCGGGACGCTGGCCAGCAGCGCAGCCGGGTCGCGGCCGACCCGCTCCCAGCCGGCTGGGTCGATCTCGGCGAACAGGTCCATCGTCTCCGAGTGCCACGACCAGCGCAGGTTCAGCATCAGTGCCTGCAGCGGGGCGAGCGGCTCGGGAAGGACCGGATGGATCGTGAAACGGCGGATGGCTCTCACGCTGTGCGACCTTAATGCGTCCGGCGGGTAGACGGTGACCACAACCCGGGTCCCGCTCGCTTGGGCTGCGCTTTGATGGGTAGCTTTCAGGGGTGATCGGCAGGATTCCCATTCTCGACGTACAGCCGGTGGTGGACTACGGCCGGCGCCCCGTGCGCGCAGTAGCTGGCGAGACTTTCCAGGTCAGCGCCACTGTATTCCGCGAAGGCCACGAGATGCTCGGCGCCGGGGCGGTGCTGCGGGCCCCGGACGGCAGCCGTCAGCCACTGGTGCCGATGCGAGAACTCGCTGAGGGCAGCGACCGGTACGGCGGCGAGGTCACGGTCACCTCGACCGGGACGTGGCAGTTCCACGTGGAGGCCTGGGGCGACCCGATCGCGCGCTGGCAGCACGACGCCGCGATCAAGATCCCGCTCGGCCAGGACGTGGAGCTCATGCTCGCCGACGGCGCGGTGCTGTTCGAGCGCGCGGCGAGCCACATCAAGACGCCCCGCGCGATCCCGGGCAGCCCGGCTGCTCCCGGCGGCCAGCCCGTCGCCGGCGGCCAGCGCACCGCGGCGCGGGCGGCCCGCGAGACGCTGGAGGCACTGGCCGTGCGGCTGCGGGATGCGAGCATCGGCTCCCTCGACCGGCTGGCCGCGGCGACCACCGACGAGGTCGCCGCGATCCTGGCCGCCTTCCCGCTGCGCGAACTGCTGACCTCCTCGCCGCGGTATCCGGTCATCGCGCACCGCCCGCGCGCGCTCTACGGCTCGTGGTATGAGTTCTTCCCCCGCTCCGAGGGCGCGCAGGTCGACCCAGCGACGGGCCGGGTGGTGGCCTCAGGCACGCTGCGCACCGCGGCCAGGCGCCTCGACGCGATCGCGCGGATGGGCTTCGACGTCGTCTATCTCCCGCCGGTCCATCCGATCGGCTACACCGCGCGGAAGGGGGCCAACAACTCGCTGAACGCGGCCCCGGGCGACCCGGGCTCACCATGGGCGATCGGGTCGGCGGAGGGCGGTCATGACGCCATCCACCCCGATCTCGGGACCATCGACGACTTCGACGCGTTCGCGCGCCGGACCGGCGAGCTCGGCATGGAGGTGGCACTCGACCTGGCGCTGCAGTGCTCGCCTGACCACCCCTGGGTGACCAAGCATCCGGACTGGTTCACCACCCGGTCGGACGGCAGCATCGCCTACGCGGAGAACCCGCCCAAGAAGTACCAGGACATCTTGCCGGTCAACTTCGACAACGACCCGGAGGGCATCTACGCGGAGGTCCTGCGGATCGTCAGGTACTGGATGGAGCATGGGATCAGGATCTTCCGGGTGGACAACCCGCACACCAAGCCGCTGCCGTTCTGGGAGCGGCTGCTCGCCGAGGTGGCCAGCACCGACCCGGACGTGATCTTCCTGGCCGAGGCCTTCACCAGGCCCGCGATGATGGCAGGCCTGGCGACCATCGGGTTTCATCAGTCCTACACGTACTTCACCTGGCGGAACTCGGCCTGGGAGCTCACCGCTTACCTGCGCGAGCTGTCCGGCCCGGCGGCCGCGTACATGCGGCCGAATTTCTTCGTCAACACGCCGGATATCCTCAGCGAATATCTGCAGCATGGCGGGCCGCCCGCGTTCCGGGTCCGGGCCGTGCTCGGTGCGATGCTCGCGCCGTCATGGGGCGTTTACTCCGGCTACGAGCTCTGCGAGAACGTGCCCGTGGTGCCCGGCAGTGAGGAGTACATGGACTCAGAGAAGTACCAGTACCGGCCGCGGGACTGGGAGCACACCCAGATGGTCGCGGCCGACATCTCGCCCTTCATCACCCATCTCAACATGATCAGGAAGAACCATCCCGCCCTGCACTGGCTCCGTAACCTGCGCTTTCATTACAGCGACCAGCCGGAGATACTGGTCTTCTCCAAGAGCGCGGACGTAGCGGACGATGGCGTCTCACGTCGCGATACGGTCCTGGTGGTGGTGAACCTCGACCCGTATCAGCCCCGTGAGGCGACCCTCTGGCTCGACACGGCCGCGCTGGGAGTGGACCCGGCGGCGCAGTTCGTCGTGACCGACGAGCTGACTGGCGAGTCGTACCGCTGGGGCCAGGCGAATTACGTGCGGCTCGACCCGGGCACCGCGCCCGCACACATCTTCAGCGTGGCGGCCGGCCAGCCAGCCGGGTGAGCCACGGCAGTAACAATAGGCAACACCCGTAACAGCCAACCGCAGGCCCGCGAGAGACTACCCCCGAACGGCTTTTCAGATCCCCGGGAGATCATAGTGGTGACACCACCTGAGCCGGCCAGGTTCAGCCAGGCCAGGCTCTCGCCACCCGCCTTCCTGCCCAGCTCCGCACCAGCGCCGAGCGAGCCGGTCCCCGACTCGTTCACCTTCGCCACGCCCCGCGACCCGCAATGGTACAAGCACGCGGTCTTCTACGAGGTGCTGGTCCGCGGCTTCCACGACTCGAACGGCGATGGCACCGGCGATATCCGCGGTCTCACCTCCAGGCTCGACTACCTGCAGTGGCTCGGCATCGACTGCATCTGGCTGCTGCCCATCTACTCCTCGCCGCTCAGGGACGGCGGCTACGACATCGCCGACTTCATGTCGATCCTCCCCGAGTTCGGGAACATCGGAGACTTCGTCGAGCTGGTCGAGTCCGCGCACGAGCGCGGCATCCGGGTCATCGCCGACCTGGTCATGAATCACACCAGTGATCAGCACCCCTGGTTCCAGGCCTCCCGCACCGACCCCGGCGGCCCGTTCGGCGACTTCTACGTCTGGTCGGCCACCGACGACGGCTACCCGGACGCCCGGGTCATCTTCGTCGACACCGAGCAGTCCAACTGGACCTTCGACCAGGTCCGCGGCCAGTACTACTGGCACAGGTTCTTCTCCCACCAGCCCGACCTGAACTACGAGAACCCGCGGGTGCAGGACGCCATGCTCGAGGTGCTGCGGTTCTGGCTCGACCTGGGCATCGACGGGTTCCGGCTGGACGCGGTGCCCTACCTGTACGAGCGGGAGGGCACCAACTGCGAGAACCTCAAGGAAACCCATGAGTACATGAAGCGGATCCGGGCCGAGGTCGACCGGCTCTACCCGGACCGGGTCCTGCTCGCCGAGGCCAACCAGTGGCCCGCTGACGTCGTCGAGTACTTCGGCGATCCCGATGTCGGCGGCGACGAATGCCACATGGCGTTCCACTTCCCGCTGATGCCACGGATCTTCATGGCGGTGCGGCGGGAGCAGCGGTACCCGATCTCGGAGATTCTGGCCCAGACGCCGGCGATCCCTTCGGGCTGCCAGTGGGGCATTTTCCTGCGCAACCACGACGAGCTCACGCTGGAGATGGTCGCCGACGACGAGCGCGACTACATGTACGCGGAGTACGCCAAGGACCCGCGGATGAAGGCCAACATCGGGATCAGGCGCAGGCTGGCACCGCTGCTGGAGAACGACAGGAACCAGCTGGAGCTGTTCACCGCGCTGCTGCTGTCCCTGCCTGGCTCGCCGGTGCTCTACTACGGCGACGAAATCGGCATGGGCGACAACATCTGGCTCGGTGATCGCGACGGGGTGCGGACCCCGATGCAGTGGACCCCCGATCGGAACGCCGGCTTTTCCCTCTGCGATCCGGCCCGGCTCTACCTGCCGCTGCTGATGGACCCCATCTACGGCTACCAGGCCCTGAACGTCGAGGCGCAGGAACGGAGCCCGGGGTCGCTGCTGCACTGGACCAAGCGCATGATCGAGATCCGCAAACGGCACCCGGTCTTCGGCCGGGGCAGCTACGAGGAGCTCAACTCCTCCAACCCGAGCGTGCTGGCGTTCGTCCGTGAATACCGCGAGCCCGGCCAGGATGCGTCGGCGGCCGACCAGATTCTCTGCGTTAATAATCTCTCCAGGTTTCCCCAGCCGGTCGAACTGGATCTGCGCCGGTTCAAGGGGGTCACTCCGGTGGAGTGCATGGGCGGCGTCACCTTCCCGCCGATCGGTGACTTCAGCTATCTGCTGACGCTGCCCGGGCACGGGTTTTACTGGTTCCAGCTGCCGCCGGTGCCGCGGCGCTGATCATGGCGTGCCCGGTCCGGCCCGTCCTGGCCCTGAGCATCTAGGCTGGGGGGTGGCTGATCTCGCCCGCAACGTACGGTTTGGCCAGTTGCGGGGATGAGAAGCGAGCGACGGGGTAGAGCGGGAGTCATGACATTTGAGGACACGCTAGCGAGCTGGCTGCCCGCCCAGCGCTGGTTCTCCGGCCAGCAGGCGAATATCCGTGATCTCACCATCACGGCGGAAACCACCCTGCTCGCGGGCGATCCGGAGCTGCGACACCTGATCGTCAGCCTGACCCAGAACGGCCGCGCCTCCAGGTACCAGGTCCTCGTCGGAGTTCGCGCCCAGCTGCCGGAATCGTTCCGGCAGGTTGTCATCGGACCGACCGGCGATGGCCGGCTCGCCTACGACGCGCTGCACGATCACGACCTGACCCGCGTGCTGCTGGGCAACCTGGCCGCGCAGCGGGCCGTCGGCCAGCTCCGCTTCAGCAAGGACCCGGCCGCCGTGATTGACACCGGGCTCAACAGCATCGTCCTCACCGCCGAGCAGAGCAACACCAGCCTGATCTTCGGTGACGTGGCGATCCTCAAGGTGCTGCGCAAACTCTTTACCGGGTGCAATCCCGACCTTGAGGTGACCAGCGCCCTGGCCAGGCGCGGGTCGAAGCACGTGGCCGAGCCGCTCGGCTGGTTCGAGACCACGCTGGACAGCGAGCCGCTGCTGCTCGGGGTGCTGTCGGTGTTCCTGCCGACCGCCAGCGACGGCTGGTCGCTCGCGGCCACCAGCGTCCACGACCTGTACGGCGCTGACTTGCTCCAGGGCGGCCAGCGCATCTCACCGCAGCAGGCCGGCGGCGACTTCGGCGGCGAGGCCTACCGGCTGGGCGTGGCCACCGCCGAGGTGCATGCTGACCTGGCGGCTGAGTTCGGCACCGGAGAACTCACGCCGCAGCAGCTTGGTGACCTCGCCGGCCAGATGACCACCAGGCTCGAGCAGGCCTGTGCTGAGGTCCAGGAACTGCGCAAGCACGAGGAGAAGGTGCGCGCCTACTATGCCGCCATGGCGCAGGTCGGCCTGCCGCTGCCGGTGCAGCGGGTGCACGGCGACTACCACCTGGGCCAGGTACTCCGCACCCCGACCGGGTGGGTGGTGCTGGACTTCGAAGGCGAGCCAGCCGTGCCGCTCGAGCAGCGCCGCGCCCCGGCGCCCGCGCTGCGGGATGTGGCCGGCATGCTCAGGTCCTTCGATTACGTGGCGCACCACCAGCTGCTGGGCCGCCCGGACGCCGAGGAGCTCGGGCCGACGGCCGTGGACTGGGTGCGGCACAACCAGGAGGCGTTCTGCGCCGGCTACGCCAGCGCCGGCGGAATGGATCCACAGGCGAACGACGTGGTGCTGCGCGCCCTGATCCTCGACAAAGCGGTGTATGAAGTGGTCTACGAGGCCAGGCACCGGCCTACGTGGCTGCCCGTCCCACTCGACTCGATCGCCGACGCCTGACGACGGAGCTAACTGGCCATGACCGAACCAACCGCAGCCCAGGCCGACCAGGTCAGCCTCGACGAGATCGACCGGATCATCGGCGGCACGCACCATGACCCGCACTCGGTCCTGGGCGCGCACCCGGGCCCGGACGGGGTCGTGGTGCGCGCCCTGCGCCCGCTGGCCGCCACCGTCACGGTCGTGCTCCCCGACGGCCGCCGGTTCCCGATGACCCATGTGCACGAGGGCGTTTTCTCGGCGACGCTGCCCGACGGCCAGGTGCCCGACTACCGGATCGCCGTGGCCTATCCGGGCGCCGCGCAGGAGAATCCGCCGGTCGAGCGGCTGGCCGCCGGGGCGCAGACTGGCCGGCTTTCCGGCGGGCCGCAGGCCGGCCGGCTTTCCGGCGCACCGCAGGCCAGCACCGCGACGTTGCCAGAGACGCTGACCGACGACCCGTACCGGCACCTGCCCACCCTGGGCGAGATGGACCTGTACCTGATCGGCGAGGGCAGGCACGAGAAGCTCTGGGAGGTCCTGGGGGCCAGGTTCCTGCCGGAGGAAGCCGGGACTGCGTTCGCGGTCTGGGCACCGAACGCCCGCGGGGTCCGGGTCATCGGCGACTTCAATCACTGGGACGGCCGTCCGCACCCGATGCGCTCGCTCGGTTCCTCGGGCGTCTGGGAACTGTTCCTGCCAGGTGCCGAGCCCGGGATGCGCTACAAGTACGACATCTGCGGCCCGGACGGCAGCTGGCGCCGTAAGGCGGACCCGCTGGCCGCCCTCGCCGAGCGCCCGCCCGCCACCGCCTCGGTGATCTGGGCATCCGGCTACCAGTGGCAAGACCAGGACTGGCTGGCGGCCCGCTCCCGCCGGGACGCGCTCACCGAGCCGATGACCGTTTACGAGGTGCACATCGGCTCCTGGCGCCTCGGCCTGTCCTACTCCGAGCTGGCCGACCAGCTCGTCTCCTACGTCACCGAGATGGGCTTCACCCATGTCGAGTTCCTGCCGGTCGCCGAGCACCCGTTCGGCGGATCCTGGGGCTATCAGGTGTCGTCCTACTACGCGCCGTCGGCCAGGTACGGCACCCCGGACGATTTCCGCTACCTGGTGGACCGGCTGCACCAGGCGGGCATCGGCGTGATCGTGGACTGGGTTCCCGCGCACTTTCCCCGGGACGAGTGGGCGCTGGCCAGATTCGACGGCACGCCGCTCTACGAGCATCCCGACCCGCGCCGCGGCGAGCACCCGGACTGGGGCACGTTCATCTTCAACTACGGCCGGACCGAGGTCAGGAACTTCCTGGTCGCCAACGCGCTGTACTGGCTGGAGGAGTTCCACATCGACGGCCTCCGCGTGGACGCGGTCGCCTCGATGCTCTACCTCGACTACTCGCGCAAGCCCGGCGAGTGGACGCCGAACGCGCTCGGCGGCCGGGAAAACCTCGATGCCGTGTCCTTCCTGCAGGAAGTGAACGCGACATGCTACAAGAGCGCGCCGGGCATCATGATGATCGCCGAGGAGTCCACCGCCTGGCCCGGGGTGACCAGGCCGCCGTACCTGGGCGGGCTCGGGTTCGCGCTGAAGTGGAACCTGGGCTGGATGCACGACACGCTCGGCTACCTGTCCCGCGATCCGGTGTTCCGGCACTACCACCAGAACGAGCTGACGTTCTCCATGGTGTACGCGTACTCGGAGAACTTCGTGCTGCCGCTCTCGCACGACGAGGTGGTCCACGGCAAGGGCTCCCTGCTGCAGAAGATGCCCGGTGACGACTGGCGGCGGTTCGCCGGCCTGCGGGCGCTGCTGGCCTACATGTGGGCCCATCCGGGCAAGCAACTGCTGTTCATGGGCTCGGAATTCGGCCAGGACGCGGAATGGTCCGAGCAGGCCGGGCTCGACTGGCCGGCCCTCGGCGGTCCCCGGCACGCCGGCGTCCAGCGGCTGGTCGCCGACCTGAACCGGTTCTACACCGCGACCCCGGCGCTGTGGCGGCAGGACAGCTCCCCCGCTGGTTTCAGCTGGATCGACGCCAACGACGCGAACGGCAACGTGCTGTCCTTCCTGCGCTTCGCCGGCGACGGCGGGCCGGGCCAGCCCGGCGGCCGGATCGCGTGCGTGGCCAACTTCTCCGGCGAGCCGCACCATGCCTACCGGATCGGCCTGCCCCAAGCAGGCCGCTGGCGCGAGGTGATCAACACCGATGCGGGGGACTACGGCGGAAGCGGCGTCGGCAACCTGGGGATGATCGAGGCCATCGAGGAGCCCAGGCACGGCAGGCCGGCCTCAGCGGTGCTCACCCTGCCGCCCCTCGGCGTGCTCTTCCTCGTGCCCGAGGACTGAACCGGTGCTGGTGCGCGGGAGGGCCAGGTCCCGGCAGCGCGGGACTGGCCGGCTGCTCGGGAACCTGGTGCTCAGGTAACCGGGATGATCCTGGCCTCGATGACCTGTGCCGCCTCGATCCGCAGCACCCCAACGGTGCCGCGCGGCTGCCTGCGCCGGTCAGTGGGCGACCCCGGGTTGAAAATGCGAAGCTGCTCGTCGGCCTGGTCGACCGGAACGTGCGAGTGCCCGTACACCACCAGGCGGGCAGCGGGAAACCGGCGGCGCAGCCGGGCGAGCCTGCCTGCCGCGGCGCCGCTGTCATGGATCATCGCCACCGGCAGGCCGTCGAGGCTCAGTTCCAGTGTCGGCGGCGCCCCCCAGGCGGCCACGTCGGGGCCGTCGTTGTTGCCGAGCACGGCGCGGACCGGCGCGTAGGCCGCCAGTTCGTCCAGCACCCCGGCGGTGCACACGTCGCCCGCGTGCAGGATGAGGTCAGCCTGCCGCAGCCGGGCAGCCACCCGCGGCGGGCAGGTCCGCCACCGCCGCGGCGCATGCGTGTCCGCCAGCACCACTACTCGCACCCCGCCATCCTGCCCCGCCTGCCTGTGCTACTCCAGGCCCGGGCAGATCGAATGGATGCGGTGTGCCATCGCCGCGCAAAGAGCAGCAGCGCTGCGCCATCGGCGCGGTTGCCGAGCAACAGCGGTGCGCCTTCGCATCCATTGGCTGGGCTGGGAGCTAGCGGAACGATCCGGTGCCGTCATCTGGATGCCCGGGCGGGGCCCGCGGACCGGCCCGCTGGGTCCCCCATCAGGCCCTGGCTTCCTGGTCGGCGCCTGACTGGGTTACCGTCCAACTGACGAGACATCGGAGCCGATCCGAACCGGCTCCTGCGGCAGCCCGGGACGGCAGTCCCCCGAGCGGCCGGAGCCAGCCAAGTGCAGGCAGGAGCAGTCATGGACGAGGAGCTTGAGGCACGCGCCCCCGAGCACGAGGTGGTGCCAGCTGACGCCGCGGCCCAGGTGGCCGGGCGCGCCGCCACCGCGGTGGCTCCGGGCCGGATGCCGGCCATCTACCTCGGCCATGGCGCGCCGCCGCTGGTCGATGACCCGCTGTGGGTGATCCAGCTGGAGGCCTGGGCCCGCGCCATGCCGCGGCCCCGGGCCATCCTCATGGTGTCGGCGCACTGGGAGTCAGCACCGCTGACCATCGGGGCGACCAGGGACGGGGTGCCGCTGGTCTATGACTTCGGCGGGTTTCCCGAGCGCTACTACCACGCCAGGTACCCGGCCCCGGGCGCCCCGGACCTGGCCGGCCGGCTGCGCGCGCTGCTGTCGGGCATCGAGCCGGTCGCCGACCGGCCCGACCGCGGCCTGGACCACGGCGCCTATGTCCCGCTGACCGTGATGTACCCGGACGCGGACATCCCGGTGCTGCAGATCTCGATGCCCACCCTGGACCCGCAGCGGCTGGTGCGGATCGGCGCGGCGCTCGCGCCGCTGCGAGACGAGGGCATCCTGATCATCGGCAGCGGCTTCCTCACCCACGGGCTGCCGTTCCTGCGAGATTTCAGGTTCGACGCGACGCCGCCGGGCTGGTCGACGGAGTTCGACCACTGGGCAGCCGAGGTGCTGGACCGCGGCGATGTCGACGCGCTGACCGGCTTCAGCAGCGCGCCAGGCGCCCGGTACGCCCATCCCTCCAGCGAGCACTTCGCGCCGATCTTCGTCACGCTCGGAGCGGGCTCGGGCGGTCCCGCCCCGGTGACCACGATCACCGGCTACTGGCTGGGCCTGGCCAAGCGGTCGATCCAGCTGGCGTAGCCCGGCTCAGCCGGTATCCCAGGCCACCTGCAGCCGAGGCGGCTTGCGGAACACCACCCCGCGCGGTTCGGGCCGTCCGGCGGGGTCGAGCCGCAGGCCGGGCAACCTGGCCAGCAGCTCAAGGACGGCCGTGCGCGTCTCCAGCCTGGCCAGCTGGGCGCCAATGCAGAAATGCGGGCCCCGGGCGAACGCGAGGTGCTGCTTAGCGTTGGCCCGGCGCACGTCGAAGGCGTCCGGGTCAGCGAAGAACGCCGGATCCCGGTTGGCGCCCGCCAGTGACACGGTGACCAGGTCACCGCGGCGAATCGCGGCCGTGCCGATCCGGACGTCGGCCGTCGCGTACCTGTCGACGACCGCGGCGGCCGGCTCGAGGCGGAGCGACTCCTCGATCGCGTTCTCGGCGAGCCCGGGCTCAGCGAGCACCAGCCGGGCCTGGCCGGGATGACTGAGCAGGTGCAGCATGGCGTTGCAGATCATGCCCTCGGTGGTCTCGATGCCGCCGAACATCAGCACCGCGGCGTTGGACACCACCTCGCCGGTGCCCAGCCCGCCATCGGCCGCCGCGGCCAGCACTGACCGGCCATCGCCGCTGGCCATCGCGGCCTTCAGGCGGGCCCGCAGCATGCCGAACGCCGCCGCGCCCCGGTCCGCGCCCGCATCCCGCGCCGCGGCGGTGCGGCCCGGCGGCCCGTCCTGCCCGGGCTGGCCCGCCAGGTCGGACACCGCGCCGACGATGGCGTCATACCAGGAGAGGATCAGCCCGGGGTCGGTGTCACCGAGGCCGAGTACCTCGGCGACCACCGCTACGGCCAGCGGGCCGGCCAGGGCACGGCGCAGCTCGGCCCGCCCGGCCGGAGCCATCGCTGCCACCAGCCGCGCCGACTCGGCCCGGCTGAACGATTCCAGCTGGCCGCGCGAGTCGGCGACCCGCAGCGCCGCCGAGAACGGATCCCGGTGCCGCTTGTGCTCGGCGCCGTCCAGCGACAGCATGCTCGGCCCGACCACGCGCGCGGTGGTGAATCTCGGATCGTCCACCGTGAAGGTCCCGGCATCCCGCAGCACGCGGAGCGCCAGGTCGCGCCGGCTCACCAGCCAGCCGTCCAGCACCGGAATCCAGGAGACCGGCTCGTGCTCGCGCAGCTCCCGGAGCAGCGGATGCAGGTCGCCGTCCAGCTGCGCCCTGGTGACGGAGGCGCCGAGCGGAAACCGGCCGCGGCGGTCCGGGTCCGCTGTCACAGCAGCCCCAGCAGCCAGCTCGGCCCGGTGACCGACGCGCCCGCCGCGGCGCACCGGCCGCGCAGTTCCCGGTCGGCGGTGACCACCAGGCGCCGCCCGGTCAGCTCCCCGGCCAGCTCGGCGATCGCGTCGTCGCCCGAGCCAGGCGCCGCCACCACCCGCACCCGCGCGCCAGCCCCGCCAGTGCCACCCACCCTCCCAGGGCCACCCGCCCCGCCAGTGCCGCCAGCCCCGCCGGCGCCACCCGCCCCGCCGGGGCCGGCCGCCCCGCGACCGACCCCCGCCATCTCCCGCGCTCGCCCCTCCACCACCAGAACGAAGTCGGGAAACCACCGCTCCAGCGGGGGCGCCGCCACCGAGGGAGGCAGCGCGGTCAGCCCGCGCTCCGCCAGCCCGGCCAGCTCGTCACGCAACCGCGCCGCGGCCCCGGCCCGGTCCCGCCACCATCCGTCCGGCCTGGAGCCCATCACGTTGGCCGCGTCGACGATGATCGCCATGGGCTGCAGCGCCTCGCGCAGCACGGGCCACTGCGCGGCGAAGCCTGGATGCAGCGTCAGCCGCCCGACTTTCGCGACGTGCACCCAGGCGGCCTCGGCGGTCTCGGCACTGGCCGCGTAGACCGGAAACGGCGTGGCGGCGGCTCCGAGCACCGTCCGGTAGGACCATGATCCATGATCGTCGGCCAGCACCCCGGTCACCGTCACCGCGTCAGCGGGAACCCCGCACTCCTCGGCCGCCTCGCGCAGCGCCGCGGCCACCACCGACTCATGGCTGTCCATCGCGCCGCCCGGCGTGCCCCAGGTCCCGCCGTGGTGATTCCAGTGGCTCCGGCGCTGCAGCAGCACGCTCGCCCCGCCCGGGCCGCCGCCGGTGTAGGCGAGCAGGCCGGCCGCGCCATGCCGGCCCCAGTGCCGGTGGCCGAGGCCGCAGGTCGTCCAGCCGTTACCGTCGCGAGTTGCCATCCAGGCCGAAGATAGCCGACGGCTGCCTGCCCCCGGCAACATAAGCTGAGCCTATGGCGGAGTCGATGATTGCCGACCAGGTCGCCAAGTTGCGCCAGCGCAGGACCGCGCCGCTGATCCTGGAGCTGGACCTTTCCGACGGGCTGGGCGAGGAGCGGCCCGCCGATCCGGTCTCGGCGGTGCTGGCCCGCCGCCGGCTGATACTCGCTGACGTCCTGGATGGGTTGCGCCGGGCCCGCAACGACCAGCGGGTCAAGGCGCTCATCGCCAAGGTCGACGGCCGCCCCATCGGCCTGGCCATGGTCCAGGAGCTACGGCATGCGATCGAGGAATTCCGCGACGCGGGCAAGCTGACGGTCGCCTGGGCGGAGAGCTTCGGTGAGTTTTCCGCCGGAAACGTGCCCTACTACCTGGCCACCGCCTTCGAGACGATCTATCTGCAGCCGTCCGGTGACCTCGGTCTGACCGGCATGGCGGTGGAGCGCAGGTTCTTCAGGGAGGCGATGGACCGGCTCGGCGTCGAGTTCCAGGTCGCCAAACGGCATGAGTACAAGAGCGCGGCCGAGCAGCTGACCGAGACCGGCTTCACCGGGCCCGCCAGGGAGGCATCCGAGCGGATCGCCGAATCGGTCACCGGGCAGCTCGCCAGCGCGATCGCCGAGCGCAGGCGGATCCCTGCGGAGCAGGTCAGGGAGCTGATCGACCGCGGCCCGTTCCTGTCCGCCCAGGCCCTCGAAGCCGGCCTGGTGGACCAGCTTGGCTACCGGGACGAGGTGTACTCAAGCGTCAGGAAACAAGTCGGCCAGGACGCGATCGCCCAGTACGTGAGCCGCTATCAGCACGCCAAGGTGCTCGCGGAACGGGCCCGCAAGCTGCCCGCCCGGCTGCCCGCGCCCCGGGAGCGGTCTGTCGCCCTGATCTACGCCACTGGCCCGATCCGCCGCGGCCGGAGCGGCCGGGGCCCGCTGTCCGGCGGCGCGATGGGCTCTGACACCATCGCGGGCGCGCTCCGGTCGGCCATCGCCGACGACCAGGTCCGTGCGATCGTGCTGCGGGTCAACAGCCCGGGCGGCTCCTACGTCGCCTCCGACACGATCTGGCGGGAGGTGGTCAGGGCCCGCACCGAGGGCAAGCCGGTCGTGGTCTCGATGGGCGATGTGGCCGCGTCCGGCGGCTACTTCATCTCGATGGCGGCGGACGCGATCGTGGCGCAGCCGGGCACGATCACCGGCTCGATCGGCGTGCTGTCCGGCAAGCCCGTGGTCAGCCAGCTGCTCAGCCGGATCGGGGTCACCACGGACTCGATCACCGAAGGTGCCCATTCGGCCATGTTCAGCACCAACCGCCCGTTCAGCGAGGAGGAATGGGCGCTGGTCAACAACTGGCTCGATCACATCTACGCCGACTTCACCGGCAAGGTCGCGGCCGCCCGCGGGCTGGCCGCCGAGCGGGTGCACGAACTGGCCAGGGGCCGGGTGTGGACCGGCGCCGACGCGCGCGAGCGCGGGCTGGTCGACGAGGTCGGCGGCCTGGACCGGGCCGCCGCGATCGCCCGCAGCCGGGCCGGCCTGCCGATGTCCGCGCCGCTGCGCGGATTCCCGAGAGTTAAGCCGATGGACCGGCTGCGCGCGCCGTCCTCCAGCGACAGCCAGTCCGGCGCCGGACTCGCCGAGAGCTGGGGACCGGTCTGGCGGCTGGCCGCCCAGGCCGGCTTGCCACCGTACGGGCCGCTGATCCTGCCGGGCAGCTGGATATTTGAGTGACCGAACGGCTTCCCGGCGCCGGTCACCAGCCGCAGTTCGCTGAGGTGCTGACCGCCCATGCCGCCAGCGTGACCCTGGTGACGCTCGCCGACGGGCGGGATGACATCGGGACGACCGTGACCGCGTTCTGCCCGGTGTCCAGCCTGCCGCCGCTGGTCGGCGTCAGCCTGCAGGCCGACTCGTATCCCGCCGAGGTCCTGGGCCGGCTGGACTGGTTCGCGGTCACCCTGCTGGAGGCCGGCCAGCGGGCGCTGGCGGGCCGGTTCGCCGTGGCCGGGCGCCCGGGTGCCCGGCTGCTGCTCGACGGCGTTCCGCACCGGCGCGGATCGCATTCGGGCGCGCTGATTCCGGACGGCGGGCTGGCCGCGCTGGAGTGCGAGGCCACCGAGCGGATCACGGCCGGTGATCATCTGCTGGTGATCGCCCGGGTGCTCGATGTGCCCTACGTCACCGATTCCGGTGATCCGCTGATCAGGTTCCGCAGCCGCTACCGGCCGCTGGTCACGAGTTGAGATAGGCCAGGACGGCCAGTACCCGCCGGTTGTCGTCGTCAGACGGCGCCAGGTCGAGCTTGGCGAAGATGCTCGTGCTGTGCTTGCTGACCGACTTCTCGGTGACGAACAGGCGCTGGGCTATCGCGCTGTTGGACCGGCCTTCGGCCATCAGCGCGAGCACCTCACGTTCCCGGCCGGTCAGCCTGGCCATCGGCTCGTCTCGCGACCTGCGGGCCAGCAGCTTGCCGATGACCTCGGGGTCCATGGCCGTGCCGCCGCCGGCCACGGCGCGGATCGCCTCGACGAACTGATCATCGCTGAACACCCGGTCCTTCAGCAGGTAGCCGACGCCGCCGGCCTGATCGGCCAGCAGCTCGCGCGCGTACAGCTGCTCGACGTACTGGGACAGCACCAGGACCGGCAGCCCCGGCCGCTGCCGCCGGGCCTCCAGCGCGACGCGCAGCCCGTCGTCGGTGAACGACGGCGGCAGCCTGACGTCAACGACCGCCACGTCAGGCCGGTGCTCCAGCAGGGCCGCCAGCAGCTCCGGTGCGCCGCCGACGGCCGCGGCGATCTCGAAGCCGTGCGCCTCGAGCAGCCGGACCAGCCCCTCCCTCAGGAGGAATAGGTCCTCGGCGACGACAACTCGCATGGCACCTCGATGACGACGATGGTCGGGCCGCCCGGCGGGCTGCTGATGGCCAGGATGCCGTCGAATGTACCGAGCCGCCGCTCGAGTCCCTGCAGCCCGGTGCCGGCCGCCGGATCCGCGCCGCCCGAGCCGTCGTCGGTCACCTCGGCCCGCAGCATGCCGCCGGAGTGCGCCATCCGGATCTGCACCAGCCGCGCCCCGGCGTGCTTGACGGCGTTGGCGAGCACCTCGGCGACCGCGAAGTAGACCGCCGACTCAACCGGCCGGTCCGGGCGGCCGGGAAGCTCGACATCCACCTCGGTCCTGATCGGGGTGTCGAGCGCGAGGGCCTGAACCGCATCACCGAGCCCGCGGTCTGCGAGCACCGGCGGGTAGATGCCCCGGACCAGGTCGCGCAGCTCGGTGAGGGCCCGCGACGAGGCGTCCCTGGCCTCGGCCACCAGAGCTTGCGCGGCCGTCGGATTGATCGGGATCAGCCGCTCCGCCGCGCGCAGGCTCATGCCCAGGGCCACTAGGCGGGCCTGCGCCCCGTCATGCAGGTCGCGCTCCACCCGGCGCAGCTCGGCGGCGGCCCCGTCAACCGCGTCCTGCCGGGTCTGGGCCAGCCGCTGCACCCGCCCGGCCAGCGCGGCCAGCTGCCCGCGCCCGCCGAGGGTGCGCGGGCCCAGCCACAGCGCGAACCCGACGAACGCCAGCCCCTCCAGGCCGGCCAGCGCCGCCTGCGATCTGCTGTCCAGATACGCAATGCCGTACATCCGGCCTATCGACAGGCCGCCCCATGGGTACCGGAACCAGCTCACGGCGATCTCGATGCCGTACAGGCCCAGCACGGCCAGCGCGAAGGGCAGGAGCCTGGCCGCCACGGTCGGCATCACCAGCGCAAGGGTCGCCGTGCCGAGCATGATGATGAGAACGGTCAACGGCTTTCTGGCGTAAAGCGGCAGGCTGAGCAGCGCCACTAGGACGAGGACAGCTCCCCAGCGCGACTCATCAAGGCGCCCCCGCGCGGCCTTGACGAGCATGCTCCGGGCGCTCCGCGGGCCCCTGCCGGGCGGGGCCCCGGTCGGCCCGGCGCAGATCCGGGCCAGGCCAGGCACTCGCCCGGCCAGCGCGGTCAGCTGGCGGTGCCTGCCCAGCGTGCGCGGGACCAGCCAGAGCCCGACACCAGCCAGCGCCAGGCCTTCCAGCCCCGCCAGCGCGCCGGCCCACGAGCTGCCGAGCATGACGGTGCCGTAGATCGGGTTGTGCCAAGCCCGGTACGGCGGGACCATCGGCCAGAACGCGCCGAGCACCACCCCGTACAACCCGGCCGCGATGAGTGCGACCGCGGCCAGGTCCACCGCCACGGCCGGTACCAGGACCACCGCCGCCGCAGCCAGCAGCACCAGGCCGATGGTCCACGGGGTCCTTCCCCACAGCTGCAGATTCAGCAGCACCGCGATCAGCAGGAGCGGCCCCGGACCGAGATAGGCCGACGTCCGGGTCAGGATCTCGCGCATCCCGCTGCCCGGCCGGCCCCGGTTCATGACCACGGCCAGCACGATCAGGCCGATGATAAGCGCGGCCGTAATGAATCCCATGCGAGCTATCGTCCCGCCGGGCTCGGGCCTGCGCCATCGGCCTGGACCCACTTCACCAGGTAGGCCTGGACCCACCAGGATCGGGCGAGCTGGCCGGCCTGCCGGACCTGGCAGCCGGCCAGCTCCCACGGACCCGACCCGATAGCGGGTCAGCTCCCCAGCTGCCCCGGCGGCATGTCTGGCAGGCGGCCCGCGACCAGCCGACCGGCCCGCCAGACCGCGACGGTCAGCGGGACGCCTGGCCGGTAGGCCAGGTAGGTGTGCGACGGCGCGTTCAGCATGACCAGGTCGGCCCTGGCCCCGACGCCCAGGTGCCCGACATCGGTCCGGCGCAGCGCGCGGGCCCCGCCCGCAGTGGCCGCCCAGACCGCCTGCTCCGTTGTCATCCGCATCTCCCGGACGGCCAGCGCGACGCACAGCGCCATGCTGGACGTGAAACAGGAGCCCGGGTTGCAGTCGGTGGCGATCGCCACTGTGGCGCCCGCCGCCAGCAGGCGGCGGGCGTCGGGGTAGGGCTGCCGGGTGGCGAACTCCACGCCAGGCAGCAGCGTCGCGACCGTGCCCGAGGATGCCAGGGCGTCCACGTCGGCATCGCTGAGGTAGGTGCAGTGATCCGCCGAGGCGGCGCCCGCTGCCACCGCCACCTGCACGCCAGGTCCCGGGCCGAGCTGGTTGGCATGGACGCGCGGCTGCAGCCCGGCGGCAGCGCCCGCGGTGAGGATGGCCGCCGCCGCGTCCGGGCCGAACGCGCCCCGCTCGCAGAACACGTCCACCCACCTGGCGTGCGGTGCGCACGCGGTCAGCATGGCACCACAGACGAGTTCCACGTAGCCAGCCGGGTTGTCCTCGAATTCCGGCGGGACCACATGCGCGCCGAGGTAGGTGACCTCCGGGGTCACCTCGGCGGCGAGCGCGACGCTGCGCTGCTCGTCGACCGTGGTCAGGCCGTACCCGGACTTGCACTCGAAGGTGGTCGTTCCCTGGGCCAGCAGCTCAGCCGCCAGGCTCCGCAGGTTGGCCAGGAGCTGAGCGTCGGTCGCATTCCTGGTAGCCGCGACCGTGGTGCGGATGCCGCCGGCCTGGTACGGCTGCCCGGCCATCCGGGCCGCGAACTCGGCGCCGCGCTCCCCCGCGAAGACCAGGTGCGCGTGCGAGTCGACGAAGCCGGGCAGCACCGCGCGACCCCCTGCGTCCACCGCCTCGTCCGCCGCCGGCGCGCGCCCAGCCGACCCGGTCCAGCCGACCTGGTCGCCATCGATGACCAGCGCGGCATCCGCGATGGCGGCGAACGATCCGGCTCCCGGCGGCTGGCCAGGCCGGGTTCCCGCCATGCTGCCCGGTTCAGGGCCGCCCGGCCCGGGGCCGCCCGGTTCAGGGCCGGCCGGTTCAGGGCCTGCCGGCGGCGCGTTCGTGACCAGCTCGCCGATGTTCGTTATGAGCGTGCTCACCTCGACCTCACGTGGGCATAGTCCCACGCCGGTCAGGACGGCGCGGCCACCGGGAAGCCCAGGTCGGCGGCCGCCTTGGCCAGGTCCTGGTCGTAAGTCACGAACTCGCTCAGCTCCGCCCGGAACGGATCGGCGCTCGCCAGGTGAATGGCATCCAGCGAGCCGAGTCGCGGCAGCCGGTACGCCATCGCGCGCAGGAGTACGGTGCTCGTCAGGTCCACCACGTAGACGCCCTTCAGCGCCTCTCCGGCGAAGAACGGCACGCGCTGATGATCTACCTGTGCTCGCAACAGGGTGCGTGTGATCTCCAGCCGCGACAGCTCACTGGTCAGCAGCTCGGTGCCGTCGGGAAGCGCCTGCCGCCAGGCCCGCAGCGCTTCGGTGCCCTGCTCAGGCCGAATGAACTTGACGAGCGCGCACGCATCGAGATAGATCAACGGTTGCGCTCCCGGTCCCGGTCGGCGATGAGCAGCTCCGAGACGCTGTGCAACTCCGGCGCCAACTCGATGTACGCGTCTGGAACCCCGATGTCAACGGGGGCCCTGACCTCTCCAGTGGAAATCATCCGCTGGAGCGTGCTCGGGTGCTCGGTCTCCGGAATCATCCGGAGCACTGGCTGGCCCCGGTCAGTGACGACCAGCGAGGCGCCTGCCCGCACCCGTGCCACGGCCTTGGACGGATTCTGGTTAAGTTCCCGCAAGCCGATTGTCTCCATGGGCCAAATGTACCTACATCTGGTAACTACATCGAGCTGTCTCGTGCAGGGCCGGCCACGGCGCGAGCGCCCGGCCACATCCCACCGGGCGCCCGCGCGCGGGAACTTCTACTCGTAGGCCTCGCTGACCGCGGTGCGCGGCAGCACCAGGGACAGCAGCCCGCAGGCCACGAACGCCCCGATCACGAGCGGCATGGCCAGCTCGAACCCGGCGGTGAAGCCCGCCGTGTCGACCCGGGCGAAGAACACCGAGCCGACCACCGCCACGCCGACCGCCCCGCCCAGCTGCTGAGCGGTACTGAACACGCCTGACGCGCCGCCCGCCAGCCCGGCCGGGACCGCCGCGAGCACCACGTTGATCAACGGCACGACCAGGAAGCCAAGGCCCGCTCCCGCGACGAGCAGCCCGGGCACGAGCTGCCAGGGATCCACCCCGGCCGCCGAGTGCTGCGCGGCCAGCAGCACGCCGTACATCCCGGCCGCCATCATCAGGCCGCCGATGACCAGGATCGTCCGGCCGAGCCTGGCGGCCAGCTGGATCGACAGGCCCGCCGTGAGGAACGCGCCCGCGCTGAATGCCACCGTGGTGACGCCCGCCTTGATCGGCGAGTAGTGCTGGCCTGTTTGCAGCCACAGGGCCAGGATCAGCGAGAAGCCCTGCAGGCCGGCCGCGAAGGCCAGCTGGACGATCACTCCGGCGGAGAAGGCCGGCGCGGCGAGCAGTCCGGGGGGCAGCAGCGGCGCGATTCCGCTGCGCTCTCTCCGGCGGCCCGCTACGCACAGCCAGGCGATGGCCGCCACGCCGGCCGCCAGGCAGCCAAAGCACCAGGCGGGCCAGCCCAGCGACCGGCCCTCGAAGAGCGGGTAGACGATGGCCACCAGGCCAGCCGCGGCGAGTGCCATGCCTCGCAGGTCAGGCCGGAGTGGCTGCTCGGACCGGGTCTCAGGCACCAGGATGAGCGCCGCGATCAGCGCGGCCAGCGCGACAGGGACATTGACGAAGAAGACCGTCCGCCATCCCCAGCCAAAAAGGTTGGCGCTGGTGAGGACGCCGCCCAGGAGCAGGCCCGCCGCCGTGGCGATGCCGCCCATCGCTCCGTAAATGCCGAACGCGGCCCCTCGTTCCTTGCCGGTGAACACCGTCCGCATGGTCGCGAGGACCTGCGGGAGCATGATCGCGGCGGCGGTGCCCGCCGCGGCGCGGCCCGCGATCAGCTCGCCGGGATTACGGGACAGGCCGCAGGCCAGGCTGGCTAGGCCGAAGGCGGCCACGCCGCCCAGGAACATCCGCTTCCTGCCGACGACGTCGCCGACCCGGCCGGCCGTGATCAGCGTGGCCGCGAAGGCCAGCAGGTAAGCCGAGACGACCCATTCGAGCGACGGGCCGCTGGCCTGCAGGTCCCGGCGGATGGTCGGGAGCGCGACGTTGACGATCGTCGCGTCGATGAGGTCCATCAGCGCGGCCGTCATCATCACGATCGCGGCCGCCCACCGCTGTGGGTAGGCGGCCGATCCAGCGGCGTCTTTGGTCCGGAGAGTAGTAGTCATGTGGCTAGTTCTAACATGACTAGTTAGTTGCTGTCTATTAATTAAGACTAGTAAGGTTCTAGCTATGCCCTCGCTGCCACGGCGCTCGCCGCTCGCGCTCGCCGTCCTCGCGCTGCTCTACGAGGCGCCCATGCACCCGTACCGGATGCAGCAGCTGATCAGGGAGCGCGGCAAGGAGCAGGTGATCAACGTCAGGCAGCGGGCGAGCATCTACCAGACCATCGACCGCCTGCTGCGCGATGGCCTGATCGCGGTCCGCGAGACCGAGCGCGACGAGAACTGGCCGGAGCGGACCGTCTACGAGCTGACGCCGGTCGGCCGCCAGCTGATGATGCAGTGGCTGCGCGAGATGCTGGCCGTGCCCGCGCAGGATTTCCCCGACTTTCCCGCCGCCCTGGCGTTCATGCTGCTGCTGGAGCCCGAGGATGCCGCCGCCCAGCTTGAGGCGCGCGCCGCCAGCCTGCAGGGCGACCTGACCAGGATCTCCGACAGCATGACGGCCGCGGCCAGCTTCCTGCCGCGCATTGTCCTGATCGAGGACGAGTACCGGATCACGGCGCTGCGCGCCGAGCTGACCTGGGTCCGATCCCTGATCGACGAGCTGCGCGATGGGCGGTTCGGCTGGGACGAGGAGCAGCTCAGGAAGCTCGCCGCCCAGACCGCCCACACCACCGAGCCGGCCCCGGCCGCTGAGACCGCTGCGGTCTGGTTGACTGGTGCCGCTAGTTTCCATAGTTGCGCAAGTCTGCAGCTCTTGCAGGCTAGGGAGTGGATGTGGGCCGCGCTTTTGCCGAGAGCGACGACTACCTGACACCTGAGCTGCTGCAGAACGCGGCGGCCCGGTTCGGGCTGCTGGCATCGACGATGCGGCTGCACATCGTGTGGGTGCTGGCCCACGGAGAACGGGACGTGGGAAGCCTGGCTGACGAGGTTGGCGGCTCGGTGCAGGCAGTGAGCCAGCACCTGGCGAAGCTGAAGCTGAGCGGGCTGGTCAGGTCGCGGCGAGAAGGCAGGCGCCACGTCTATCTAGCTGACGATCCGCATCTGGTCACCATCGTCCGGCTCGCGGTTGAGCAGCTTCGGCAGGCATCCCCCGACGCGGAGCAACGCGGTGGCCTCGGCGCCTGACGGAGCCGCTGGGATAGCTCTCAGGCCAGAGCAGCCGACCCCGCCCCAGCACCGGCCGGCCACGACGCTGATCACGGCCGGCCCCAGCGCCGAGTATGCGGCAGCATCACCGTTGCAGGTATTGCGCCAGCTTGACTCCAGCTGGCGCGGGCTCGACGAGGCCGAAGCGCAGGAGCGGCTGCTTCGCGTGGGCGACAACGTGGTCGCCGTGGGCAGTCCGCCGCACTGGGCCATCCGGGCGCTCACGGCGGCGCGCAACCCGTTCGTCATGATCCTGATCTGCCTAACGGTGGTCTCGGGCGCCACCGGCGACCTGGCCGGTGCCGCAGTGATCACGGCGATGGTCGTGATCAGCTGCACGCTGCGAGTCCGCCAGGAGTACCGGTCAGACCTGGCCGCGGCGGCGCTGCGGGAGATGGTGGCGACCACCGCGACGGTGCTCCGCCGTGCTTCCGCCACCGCCCCACCACTGGCTCGCGAGGTCCCCGTCGACCAGGTCGTGCCGGGCGACATCGTGCAGCTGGCGGCGGGTGACCTAGTGCCAGCGGACGTACTGCTGCTGCGGTCAGAGGATCTGACGGTCAGCCAGGCCGCCCTGACCGGCGAGTCCTTTCCCGCGGCCAAGCGTGCTGCGGCTGTGATCATGAACGCCGCCAGCAGCGGCGAGGACTCACCGGAGGCCAGCCTGAGCGAGGCCAGCGCCTCGCTGTTTGATTCGCCCCGGCTGTGCTTCATGGGCACGGCCGTCGTAACCGGATCAGGCACATCGGTGGTGATCGCCACCGGGAACTCGACCTACCTCGGCTCCAGCCATCAGGTGCGGCCTCACCGCGCCGCGGAGACATCCTTTGACCGTGGGGTGCGGAGCGTCGCCCGGCTGCTCTTCTGCTTCATGCTCGTGTGCGTCCCGGTCGTGCTCGGTGTTAACGCGACAATCCGCGGCCATCCGATCGAGGCCTTCCTATTCGCCGTCGCCGTGGCCGTCGGCCTCACTCCCGAGATGCTCCCGGTCGTGGTGACCACGGCACTGGCGCAGGGGGCGCGAGCGATGGCAGGACGCACGGCCATCGTGAAACGGCTCCCGGCGATTCACAACCTGGGCGCGATGGATGTGCTGTGCACCGACAAGACAGGCACGCTGACTGAGGACCGGGTTTCGGTGGACTGCTTCCTAGATCCGGCCGGCGACGCTGACTCCAGCGTGCTACGGCTCGCCTGGCTGAACAGCTACTGGTCGACCACAGCCGCGGACGCCGCGATCCCGGGGGTGCTCGATCAGGCGCTGCTCGATCACGGAGAAAGAGCCGGGCTGAGGATCGATGATGCCGCGGACGTGGTGGACGTCGTCCCGTTCGACTACACCCGCCGCCGCATCACGGTCGTCACCCGAGAAGGCATCGGGAGGCACCTGCTGATCACGAAGGGAGCGGCCGAGGAGGTCCTCAGCTCCTGCCAGAGCGTCCGCGCCGACGGCCGCGATCTCCCGCTGACCCAGGCCAGCCGAGAGCGGGCGGTCCTCCTGATTGACAGCTACGGGCGCGATGGCGTGCAGATCCTCGCAGTCGCGGTAGCGGCCAGGCGGGCTAAGTCGGGCCCGTACCGGCCGGACGACGAGACCGGCCTGACGCTGATCGGTTTCGTCGGCTTCCGCGACCTGCCCAGAGAGTCGGCGCCCCGGGCGCTGGCGGATCTGGCCGAGCGCGGGATCACCGTGAAGGTGCTCACCGGGGATCACCCGCTGGTGGCGGCGCGGATCTGCCGCGATGTGGGCATTGCGGCCGGGCACCTCCGCACCGGCGCGGGCCTTGCTGAGCTGGACGACACTGCGCTCGCCACGGTCGCCGCGGACACCACGGTATTCGCGCGGGTCGACCCGGCGCAGAAGGCGCGGATCGTCCGGGCCCTCCAGGCAGGCGGCCATACGGTCGGCTTCCTGGGAGATGGCGTGAACGACGCTGCCGCGCTCCGCGACGCGGACGCGGGGATCTCGGTAACCGGAGCAGTGGCCTTGGCCAGAGAGTGCGCGGACGTCATCCTGCTCCGCAAGGAACTGCAGATGCTCGGCCAGGCCGTCGATGAGGGACGGCGCAGCGTCGTCAACGTTGCCAAATATCTCAAGATCACCGTTTCATCGAACGTCGGCAACGTGCTGTCGATGCTGATAGCCAGCGCGGCACTTCCCTTCCTGCCGATGCTGCCCCTGCAGGTCCTGGCCCAGAATCTCTGCTTCGATGTCTGCCAGCTCTCGCTGGCCTTCGACACCGTCGATGAGCCGTCGCTGCGTCGGCCGCGGGCCTTTGACGGCCGCGACCTCGCCCGGTTCGTGCTGTGCTTCGGGCCGGTCAATACGCTGGCGGACCTGGCCATCTTCGTGTTCCTCTGGCGGATCATCGGCCCTCATGCCGGCCCAGCCGGCCAGGCACTGTTCCGCACTGGCTGGTTCACGGAGAACTTGGTGACTCAGGCCATCGCGGTCCATCTGCTGCGCAGCCGCTCGGTGCCATCGCCGCGCCGGCATGCGGCCCGCCCGGTGCTGCTCGCCACGCTGGCACTCGCGGTTACCGCCCTGTGCGTCCCGATGACGCCGCTGGGCGCGGCTCTGCGGCTCCGCGCGCTGCCGGGCCCCTATTTCCCGCTGCTCGCCATCGTGCTCCTCGGCTATTGCGCTGCCGTCGCCGCAGCTAAGGCAGGCTATCTCGAGCGCGGGTCGCCCTGGTTGTAAGCCAGCCCATCGCGACCGGCATCGAGAGCATTCCAGTAGGCCGAGAAACTTGCACTATTGCGCAATCATGGAAATAATGTGCCTCGCTGCCTCCCCGAAGGTCGGGGCGGCCAGATCTGCTGAGCGGCTTCCGGGAACGGCCGGGAATGCCAGGGGCGGGAGCATGGACGAGCACTGGCAGGAGCGCACAGGCGATCAGCGGGGATCCCAGAGCGACGGGCCGCCCGCGTCAGGCCCGCGCCGGGCATACCAGCCGCGGGCTGACAGGTGGGAGGTCGCCGACGGGCCAGGGCGCCAGACCGCCGGCCGACCTGGGCGCCAGATTGCCAACGAGCCCGCGCGACGGCCGGGCGGCCGGCCTGCGAGCGCCGGGTGGCGGCTGCGCTGGCGGCGGCTGAGCACCGGCAGGAAGGTCGGCTATTCCACGGCCGTCGCGGTGACCTTTCTGGCGGTGCTGCTGAGCCTGGGCGCCTACGGACTCTACGCCAGGCTGGATAGCAACATCACGGTGGTCAATCCGTTCGCCGGGCTGCGGCACCGGCCGCGGGCATCGGCCCCCGGCGTGCTGAACATCCTCATCCTGGGCTCGCAGACCCGCGACGGCCAGGGACCGGGATTCGGCTACGATCCCGGCACGAACCTGTCCGACAACTTGATCCTGGCGCACCTGGATGCCACCCACACCCACGCGGTGATCGTGTCCATCCCGCGGGACACGATGGTCTACGAGCCCGCCTGCAAGTCCCGGCTCGGCAACGGGACCGTGCCCGCCATGCCGCAGGCGATCATCGACGGAGCTATGAACCAGGGCGGCCCAGCCTGTGCCGTGGCCACCGTGGAGTACCTGACCAATATCCGCATGGATCATTTCGTCGAGTTCGACTTCAACTCGTTCCGCACCATGGTCGACCCGCTCGGCGGCGTAGAAGTCTGCATCCCGCAGGCGTACAACGATCCCTGGAGCCGCCTGCATCTGCGCGCCGGCAAGCATCTGATCACTGGCAGCCAGGCGCTGGCCTTCGTGCGCACCAGGCACGGCGTGGGCAACGGCGGTGACCTCGGCCGGATCGAGCTGCAGCAGGAGTTTATCTCGTCGCTGATCCAGAAACTGGAGAGCCAGGGCACCCTGGGCAACCCGGTCGAGCTGTTTGACATCGCCGACACCGCCACCAAGGCGCTCACTGTGGACCCCGGCCTCGGCTCGATCTCCAAGCTGCTCTCGCTGGCCGCCACGCTGCGCAACCTGCACACCAGGAACGTGACCTTCGTTACGATGCCCACGATCTTGGACCCGGCGGACACCAACCGGCTGCTGCCCGAGGAGCCCGAAGACGACCTGCTCTGGCACATGCTGCAGGCCGGCAGCCCTGGACCGGTCATTTTCCCGTCCCGCAGGCCAGCGAGGTCTCGGTGCGGGTGCTCAACGGGACCGGCATCCCGGGGCTTGCCCACCGCACGGCAGTCAGGCTGCGCAAGCTCGGATTCAAGGTGGCCGCCGTAGGCAACACCCCGGCCACCGCGGTGACCACGGTGAGCTACCCGGGCCCGGGCCAGGCGGGCGGCGCCTTCACCCTGAGCCGGGCGCTCAGTCAGCCGCCGACTGTTGAAGACGGCGCGGCCGGGCAAGACAGCGCGGCCGGGCAAGACAGCGCGGCGGTCCAGGTCAGCTCCGCCGGTGAGATCACGCTGACCTCACCGTGGACAAGGCCACCGCCGCGCAGCAGGCCAAGATCGATGACTGGCAGGCCCGCAACGCCGCGTCGCTGGCCGCGGGCGGCAAGCCGCTGCGCGACCCGCCGCGCTCGCCGGCCAGCGCCTATGTCCGGGTCCGGCAGGCGCAGGCCAAGCTGGACCGGGCCCGGGCCCGCGCCGCCGCCGCCCCGGCCCGCGCCGCCGCCAAAGCCGCCCGCCGCAAGGGCCCCGGCCCGGTCCGCAACATCACCGACCCCGGCTCGCGGCTGATGCCCACCCGCCACGGATTCATCCAGGGCTACAACGCCTAGAACCTCACCAGCGAAGACGGGCTCATCATCGCCACCGAGCTCACCCGCGACCCCGTCGACGTCCGCTGGTTCGAGCCCATGATCGCCAAAGCCGCCAGCGCCGCCGCGCTGATCACCGCCCACCGCCCCCCCGGCCACCACGGCGATGACCGGATCGGGCTGATCCTCGCCGACGCCGGCTACCTCTCCCACGCCAACCTCACCGCCCCGGGCCCCGACCGGCTCATCGCCACCGGCAAAAACCGCGCGCTGGAACAGGCCGCCACCGACGGCCGCCCCGCCCCCAAGCCCGCCAGCCCCGCCGTCGCCGCCATGGCCGCCCGGCTGGCCACCACCGAGGGCATCACCGCCTACCGCCAGCGCGGCCACATCGCCGAAACCCCCCACGGCCACATCAAGCACAACATGGGCTTCCGGCAGCTATCCCTGCGCGGCCAGCCCAAAGCCACCGCCGAATGGACCTTCACCGCCGCCGTCCACAACCTCTCCAAAGCCCTCACCACCGGCCACCTCACCACAGCAGCCCTCCACACCCTCACCACTCAGCCCAGCTGACCACCCCCAGACCCGCCCCCGCCCGCCACAAACCAAACACGCCCACCCGGGCCCAGCACAATTCCGCAACAGCCCCGTGTTATCAGCGGCGATGGCACACCGCTGTCGTTATCGAATCGCGGCAATGGCACTTCACTGCCGCGGTTTCACAATGCCGCTGTTTCAGCAGCACCGGCACATTGCATCCATTGCTTCCGGGCGGCGGGCGCCAGGGAGCGCCAGGAAAGGGATGCGCAGGGCGGGATGGCGCGCGAGTGAGCTGAGCGGCGCAGGTGCGGGACGCGGGCTCAGGTCAGCACGGCCCTGATCGAGGCGGCCAGCGCGGCGGGGACGTTCGGGACCAGCAGGTGCCTGCCGTCGCACACCACGTCGCGGCCGCCGATCACGACGTTGCGGACGTCGGCGGCGGTCGCCGCGAAGATGACCGACTCCAGGACGCTCGCGGCGGCTGTCCCGGCCAGCCGGGGCGAGTCCAGGCTGACCGTGACCAGGTCGGCCAGCGCGCCCGCGGTGATCTCCCCCGCATCCGGCCAGCCCAGGCTGGCGTGCCCGTCCAGGGTGGCCGCCCTGGCCAGCGCGCCAGCGGTGAAATTGCCCCGGTGGCCAGTGGCCAGCCGCTCGTACTGCTCGATCCGCCGGGCCTCCTCGAACAGGTCGATCACCGCCTGGCTGTCGCTGCCGACGGTCAGCGCGCTGCCCGCCGCCGTCAGCGCGCCCGCGGGCCCGATCCCGTCGGCCAGGTCGGCCTCGGTGGTCGGGCACAGACAGGCGAAGGCCCGGCTGCCGCCGAGCAGTTCCAGGTCGCGGGTGGTCAGGTGGGTGGCGTGCACCATCGTGGAGCGCGGCGACAGCGCCCCGGCCTCGTAGAGCACCTCGGCGGGCGTGCGGCCGTAGGCAGCCAGGCAAGCCTCGTTCTCGGCCACCTGCTCGGACAGGTGCGCGTGCAGCGGCGCGCCGAGCTGGTGCGACCAGGCCACCACCGGGTGCATCTGCGACGGCGGCACCGCGCGCACCGAGTGGATCGCGGCCCCGGCCCGGGCCACCGGGCTCAGCTCGCCCCGGGCGTCGGTGCCGAGCGCGCCGGCCCGGGCCGCCCAGGCCGCGCCGTCGCCGTCGCCGAACCGCAACTGCGGGCCGGCCAGTTCCGCCGGGCGGCCATCGGCACCGAGGCCGCCGGACAGATAGCACGCGTCGAGCAGGGTGATCCGGATGCCCGCCTGGCCCGCCGCGGTCAGCAGCGCCCGGCCCATCTCGTTCGGGTCGGCGTACCTGGTCCCGTCCGGACCATGGTGCAGGTAGTGGAACTCGCCGACGCAGCTGATGCCCGCTAGCGCCATCTCCGCGTAGACGGCGGTGGCCAGGGCCAGGTAACTGTCCGGATCGAGCCGCGACGCCACCTGGTACATGCGCTCCCGCCAGGTCCAGAACGTTCCGCGGTCGGCCTGCGTAATCCCGCGCAGCGCGCGGTGGAAGGCGTGCGAGTGCGAGTTGGCCAGGCCGGGCAGGGTCAGCCCGCCCAGCCGGGTCACGCCGCCGGGCAGCTGGCCGGCCGCGGCCTGCGGAGTTATCGCACTAAACCGGTCGCCGATGGCTTCGATCAGCACGTTGGCGCGGACCCCGTCGCCCGGCAGCCAGGCCAGCTCCGCCAGCCAGCTCCTGGCGGTGCGCCCGCCAGCTGCCCCGCTAGCTGCACGGCCAGCGGCACTGCCAGCGGCACCACCAGCGGCACTGCCGGCGGCACTGACAGCGGCACTCCTGACTGGCCGGCCTGATGAGTCGGTCCGGTCCGGTTGCGGCTGACCGGGCGCGGCGGGCGCAGTCACCGGAAGGCCAGTTCCTCGAGCACCGCCGCGAGCGCGGCCACGCCCGCCTCGCAGTCCGCCGGGCTGGCCTGCTCACCGGGCGAGTGGGAGACGCCGGACGGGTTGCGGACGAAGAGCATCGCCGTCGGCAGCCGGGCCGCCAGTATCCCGGCGTCATGGCCGGCGCCGGTCGGCAGCACCGGCGCGGTGACGCCGTGCGCCTCGAGCGCGGCGGCCAGCCGGTGCCGCAGCCCGGAGTCGAACCTGACCGGCGGCGTCGCCGACTCCTGGCTCACGCTGACCGACACCTGGTGGTCGGCGGCGGCGGTCCGCGCGGCCGCCACGACCTGCGCGGTGACCCGCTCCAGCGTGGCCTCGTCCGGCGCCCGGGCGTCCAGCCAGCAGCGCACCGCCGAGCAGATCGCGTTGGCGGCGCCCGGCTCGGCGACGACCTTCCCGATCGTGGCCAGCGCATCGTGCTCCGCCGCCGCCTGCCGGGCGGCCAGCACGGTCGCGGCGAACGGCAGCATCGGATCCCGCCGGTCGCCGATCCGGGTGGTGCCGGCGTGATCGGCCCGGCCGGTGAACTCGACCCGCCAGCGGCCGTGCGGCCAGATGCCCGCGGCGAGGCCGACCGCGGCGCCGCGGCCGGCCAGCGCGCTGCCCTGCTCGATGTGCAGTTCGACGTAGGCGGCGATCCCGCTGAGCCGGTCCTCGTCCGGCCCGATGGCAGCCGGATCAAGCCCGGCGCCGGTCATCGCCTCGGCCAGGCTGACCCCGCCGCCGTCGGTGAGCTCGCGCGCCCGCTGCGGGTCCAGCGCCCCGGTCAGCAGGCGGCTGCCCAGGCAGGCGACGCCGAACCTGGCCCCCTCCTCCTCACCGAACGCCGCGACCCCGACCGGCCGCCAGGGCGTCAGGCCGCGCGCCCGGAGCTCGTCGAGGGCAGCGAACGCGGATACCACGCCCAGCGGGCCGTCGAAGGCCCCGCCGTCGGGCACCGAGTCGAGATGACTGCCGGTTACGATCGCGCCCAGGTCCGGATGCTCGCCATCCCACCAGGCCCACAGATTGCCGTTGTGGTCGTGATCGACGCGGAGCTCCCGTTCCGCAGCGGTCTTCTCAAACCACTGGCGGCAGCCGGCGTCGGCCTCGGTGAACGAGTAACGCCGGTACCCGCCGGTAGGCCCGTAGCGGCCGACCGGCAGCAGCGCCGCCCACATCTCAGCGAAGCTCACCACCGCGCCCATTTCATGATCGTGGTCGATCGCTGCGGCCCGGGCACCACCAATCAGCCACGAACTCCGAATCCCGGACCGCCGCCATCAGGATCCAGCCATCGGGACCTGGACGCCGCGCTCGCGCGCGACCTCGGTGGCGCGCTCGTAACCGGCGTCAGCGTGCCTGATCACGCCGGTGCCCGGGTCGTTGGTGAGGACCCGCTCCAGCTTCTGCGCGGCCAGCGCGGTGCCGTCGGCGACGCAGACCTGGCCGGCGTGGATCGACCGGCCGATACCTACCCCGCCGCCGTGGTGAATGCTCACCCAGGACGCACCGGAGGAGGTGTTGAGCAGCGCGTTGAGCAGCGGCCAGTCGGCGATCGCGTCGGACCCGTCGGCCATGGCCTCGGTCTCGCGGTAGGGCGAGGCGACCGAACCGCAGTCCAGGTGATCACGGCCGAGCACGATCGGCGCCTGGACGTCGCCGCGCTCGACGAGCTCGTTGAAGCGCAACCCGGCCAGCTGCCGCTCGCCGTAGCCGAGCCAGCAGATCCGCGCGGGCAGGCCCTGGAAGTGCACCTTCTCGCGGGCCATGCTGATCCAGCGGGCCAGCGGCTCGTTGGCGGGGAACAGGTCGAGGATGGCGTCGTCGGTCGCGGCGATGTCGGCCGGCTCGCCGGACAGCGCCGCCCACCGGAACGGGCCCTTGCCCTCGCAGAACAGCGGCCTGATGTAGGCCGGCACGAATCCGGGGAAGTCGAACGCCCGCTGGTAGCCGGCCAGCTCGGCCTCACCGCGGATCGAGTTGCCGTAGTCGAACACCTCCGCGCCACGGTCCAGGAATCCGACCATCGCCTCGACGTGCACCGCCATCGACTCGCGGGCCCGGCGGGTGAAGCCGGCCGGGTCCTCGGCCCGCAGCGCGCCCATCTCCTCGAATGGCACGCCGCGCGGCAGGTAGGTCAGCGGATCGTGGGCCGAGGTCTGGTCGGTGACGATGTCCACCGGAGCGCCCATGGCCAGCATGGCGGGCAGCACGTCGGCGGCGTTCCCGAGCAGCCCGATCGACAGCGGCTGCCTGGCGTCCCGGGCGGCGACCGCCTGCCTGATCGCGTCGTCGATGCCGTCGGCCTCGGTGTCCAGGTAGCCGTACTCGATCCGGCGGGCGATCCGCGACGGGTCGCAGTCCACGCAGATGGCCACGCCGCCGTTCATCGTGACCGCCAGCGGCTGCGCGCCGCCCATTCCGCCCAGGCCCGCGGTCAGCGTGATCGTCCCGGTCAGCGAGCCGCCGAACCGCTTGGCCGCGATCGCAGCGAACGTCTCGTAGGTGCCCTGCAAGATGCCCTGGGTGCCGATATAGATCCAGGACCCCGCGGTCATCTGGCCGTACATGGTCAGCCCGAGCGCCTCCAGCCGCCGGAACTCCTCCCAGGTGGCCCACTGCGGCACCAGGTTGGAGTTGGCGATCAGCACCCGGGGCGCCCACTCGTGCGTGCGGAACACGCCGACCGGCTTGCCCGACTGCACCAGCAGCGTCTCGTCCGCGGCCAGGTCCCGCAGGCAGCCGATGATCGCGTCGAAGGCGCCCCAGCTGCGCGCCGCCCGGCCTGACCCCCCGTACACGATCAGCTGGTCGGGATGCTCGGCCACTTCAGGGTCGAGGTTGTTCATCAGCATCCGCAGAGCTGCTTCCTGCGGCCAGCCCTTACAGCTCAGCGCGGTTCCGCGCGGGGCCCGGACCGGGCGCGGGCCCGCAGGCGCCGGGCCGGACGTGTGCATGGCAGCCATCACCGCTCCTCGTTCTCCTCACCCACCGCAGGTAACCCTACAGATGCGCGGCAGCCAGCGCAGCGCCCATGATCACCACTGCTGCCACCGCCACCGCGGCGTCTGACCGCCGCCGGGTAGCGATCCGCAGGCCGGCCGCGACCGTCCCGTCGGCTGCCGCGGAACCGGCCCGCGCAGCCGCGCGGTCAGCGGCCAGGGAATCCGCGACGGCTCTGGCGACCGGCCCCGACCGCCCCAGCCCGGCGCCCAGGCCCACTGCCAGCGCCGCGCCGATCCCGCTGACGGCGGCCGCCAGCGGGATCGCGTACCACAGCGGCGTGGCCATCCGGGTGCGGAACCCGACGCCGAGCAGCAGCCCGAAGTACAGCGTCCCGGCCGGCCCGGCCTGGGCGAGTTGCCTGTTGGCCTGGACTCCGCCCAGGTCGCCCGGGAACCTGACCGCGCCGCTGACATGCCACCCCGCCGCGAACACCAGGATCACGGCCAGGCCGGCCGCCGCCACCGCCACCGCCACCGGCGGGAGCAGCCGTCCGGCGCCATAACCGCCCATCGCCACGCACACCGCGCCGACGGCCGCGCCGATCGCGAAGATCAGTGCGGCCGCCAAGCTCAGCGGAAGGGCACGCCTCCCAGACGCGGTGAAGTACGCGTTAGCGCCTCAACCGGAGCGCGTGTTCAGCTGACCGATCAAGACGCCGGCGGCAAGCAGCAGGACCGTGGTCATCGGGACGTCACTTCCGGTCAAAGAACATGGACACATCGCCGCGGGAGGTGCCGGGGTCGCCGGTGTCCAGCGCGAGGTAGGTCCCGATCGGCACCGTGGCCGGGTGCCCGCCGCAGGGCCCGACCACCTGAGATGTCGCGCTGTAGCTGATGCACCGCCCGGACGAGTCCCCGCAGCCTGACGTGGAACAGTCGCAGCAGGTGGTGGTGAACAGCACCTTGCCTTGCTTGCGGCATTCGTAGTACTGGCAGGTCCAGCAACTGGCGCCACTCCAGGTGCCCGCCTTGCCGTGACAGTGCGAGGTGCTTGCGCACCTGGTTCCGGTACCGCACTTGCAGCCCGCGTGCCGCCCGCTCTTATTGCAGCACTGGCTCGGGCCACAGCCGTATGGGCAGCCCGGCCCGGCGCCGTCGCAGTCGGAGGTGTACCTGCGGCCGCGGTGATGCTTGCGCTTGTGCCCGTGGCCGCCCCCGACCACGATCCCCACCCCGAAGATCGTGTCGGCGCTCCGGCGCAGGAAGCTCCGTCGGTTGATGCGGTCGGCGACCACCTGGCTGGCCCGCTCTACCAGCACCGCGGTATCGATCACTCGCCCTCCTTGCTGTGAAGTCAGCCACGTGGCCCGGCGCGATGCTCACGCCGGGCCGCCCGGAACTCCATCGGGAACCATCTCGATCAGGTGGCCGGGGGCGGAGGCGGCGCCACGGCCGGAGGCCGCTCCAGGGCCAGAGGCCGCTCCAGGGCCAGAGGCCGCTACCCCGAGCACGTTGGCCAGCAGGCGCTCGACGTCGGCGGCCCGGTTCACGACGCCTTTCGCGGCGATACGGCCGTTGGCGCCGACCACGTATGCGAACGGCGAGCCAGTGACGTCCCAGGCCGCATGGACCGCGTCCCCTTCGGCGGTACCGACGATCCAGCCCGGCGCGCTATCGACGGCGCGCGGCGGACGGCCGGTGATCGTGCCGTCTACCCAGACGAACCTCGACGTCGGCCACGACCCGGGCAGGCTGGCCGCGTCAGCGGCCAGCTCACCGCAGATCGGGCAGGAAGGCTGCGCGAATACCAGCACCGTAGCCGCGGGCACGGTCGCGCGAGACACGGCCGGACCAGGCACGGCCGGACCAGGCGCGGCCGGACCAGGCGCGGCCGGACTAGGCGCGGCCGGACCAGGCGCGGCCGGACCAGGCGCGGCCGGACCAGGCACGGCCGGACCAGGCGCGGCCGGACCAGGCACGGCCGGACCAGGCACGGCCGGACCAGGCACGGGGACGGCTGACCAGTCGATGTCGCGGGCGGTTCCGTCCAGCGCGGTCAGGGCCACCGGCCTGGCCCGGGCGCCGAGATCGAGTCCTTGCAGGGCGGCCCGGGTGCGCCCCGACATATAAGCGAGGCCGAACTGGCGGTAGAGCAAAAGGACGAGAACAGTGAGCACAATGACGGCGACCCAGAGCAGGCTCATCGATATTATCCAGAAAGCGCTCAAAACCGCGCCCCTCCCGCGCGCATACCACCCTGGTACTTTGTGACCGCAATTACCTGAGGTAGTTCCAGCATGACCGGCGCGACCACGGCAGATAACGCCGCGGCCGAAAGAAGCAGCCCGGCTGGAATGTCGGCCCGGACCGGAATGGCAGCCACCAGGCTCACGGCCAGCAGAATCGCGTTCCTGGCCAGCAGCGGTCCCTTGACATCCGAGCCGCCCGGCCCGGTGACTGGCGCGGACCAGCAGCCGCAGCCGACGGCTGACCGCTGCCGGGCGACGGCGACCGTAAAGGTGACAAGCAGCACGATGGCGAGGACCGGACCAGCCTCGGCGGCACCGCGGCCCAGCGCGGGCCCGGCCGCGAGCAGTATCACGCAGGCAAGTTCGGCGCAGCCGAGGCCGGTCCGGGCCAGCGGCTCAAAAGCGCGGATGAACTCCGGCCGCAGGCGAGTGAACGAGTTTGCGTATTCTCCTGCGTGGGTGACTTTCCACGCCGCGGTAAGCAGGAACACGATAGCGAGAATGTCGCGGCCGAGCACCGGCCCCACCATGCCCATGGCTGCGCTCCCCCGACTCAAGCGAATTTTCAAGACGCCCGGTCCCGAACCAACGACATCGCACGGTTTAGGGCGTGACCCTAAACCGGCTACAGATTAGCCGCTCTGGCGTATCGCTGTCGATAGTCAATTCCAGGTATTAGGCACTAGTGCAGTTGCCCCGGGCCGGCGCGGCGCACCGCGCGCCCGGTGAGATCGGTACCGGCAATTCCTAGAATAAGCCGAGTTGTAATCCAATTCTGGCGGGTGAACGAGCGGACCTGCCAACCTGAAAAGCGGGACCTGAGCAGGGGGACCTAAGCAGGGGGCGGCGGGCGCACCGGAGTGCAGCCCGCCGCCCGCTCCGCCGCCCGCTCCGCCGCCCCTCCGCTGGCCGGGGCGCCGGCGACTGCGGCGAGACTGGCTACCTCAGGACGGCAGGCCGACCGCCTTCAGCCACCCGGTCGCGACCGTCGTGTAGTCCGCGTGGTCCAGGATGACGGCCTTGTCCATCTGCAGGAGCGCAGCTGTGGTCAGCTTGGCCGAGATGGCGTTGAGCGTGTTGACCACCGTCGGGGTGACGCCCTTCTTGTACACCAGGGGCACGACATTCTGCGCGGCGAAGTTGAACTTCGGGTCGGCCAGCGCCACCAGGTGGTCGGTGATGATCTGCGGGGTGGTGGTGAAGACGTCCGCGGCCTGCACCTTGCCGTCGCTCAGGGCGGCCAGGGTGATCGGGCCCGACTCGTCCAGCGGGTCGAAGCTCTTGAACGTCAGGCCGTAGTTCTTCTTCAGGCCGACCAGGCCGTCGCTGCGGGTCTTGAACTCCGGCGGACCGCCGATGACCATGGTGCCCGCGATGGGCTTCAGGTCGGAGATCGACGTCAGGTGATGTTTGGTGGCGAAGGCCTGGGTGACGGTCACCGAGTCCTTGTCCTCGGCGGAGGACGGGTTGAGGATCTCCATCGTGGACGGCAGCTTGGACTGCAGGGCCGCGTCCACTTCCGCCGTGGTGGCCGCCGTGCTCGTGGTGTCCACCGAGGTGGTCAGCAGCGCCCCGTTGTATTCCGGGATGATCGTGATCGCGCCGCTCTTGACCTGCGGGTAGTAGACCTCACGGGCGCCGATGTTGAACTTGTCGGTGACCTTGACGCCCTTGGCCGCCAGGGCGGTCGCGTAGATCTGGGCCAGCAGTTCGTTCTCGGGGAAGTTCGCCGAGCCGATGACCACCGTCCCCTTGGACGCGGTCGGGGTGAGCGGATTGCTTGAGCTGCTGCTGCCGCTGCTGCCACAGGCGGCCAGCGCGAGGCCAGCCGCTACCGCGACACCCGCGGCGGCAGCCCGCTTGAGTGCCGGGTTTGTAGGGATCATGGTCGAATTTTTCCTTCCATTTCAATAGGAAAAGATGTTATCAGGACTCCGCTGTCCCCTGTCGCAGGCCCGCCGGCACGACCAGGCGCCGTATCCCGACGAAGCTGACCTGGATCGCGAGTGCCAGGGCCACCACGAGCACGGCGCCGCCGGCGACCTCGCCGTAGTTGTTGGTCGCCAGCCCATCGATAATGTACCGGCCGAAGCCGCCCAGGCCGATCTCCGCCGCGATCGTGGCGGTGGCGACGATGAAGATCGCCGCGGTGCGCAGCCCGAGCAGGATCAACGGCAGCGCGACCGGGACCTCCACTTTGAGCAGCACCTGCCGTGGCGTCATGCCCATCCCGCGGGCGGCGTCCTTGAGGCCGCGGTCCACGCCCAGGACGCCCTCGTAGGCATTGACCAGAATGGGCGGGATGCCCAGCACCACCAGCGGGATCAGCCAGGTGGCCACCGAGAACGCCAGGATGATGACCATCAGCACCAGCAGGCCCAGGGTGGGGATCGACCGCCAGATGTTGGCCAGGCTCACCATCGCGAAGCCGCCCCGGCCGGTGTGCCCGATCAGCACCCCCAGCGGCAGCGCGATCACCGCGGCCACCAGCAGTGACAGGGCGGTGTAGCCGAGGTGCTCGACGAGGCGGGTCGGGATCCCGCCTGGCCCGTGCCACTGCTGAGCCTGGCTCAGCCAGTCCCACGCGTAACTGAAGAAGCTCATCTCGCGCCGCCTGGAGCCAGCCTGGTCAGCACCCGCGTCGTCCGAACGTCGTCACCGCCGCGCTGCCATCTGGTCGCCATCCTGCGCACGCCTTGCAGGACCAGGTCGGCCGCGAAGGCGAGAATTATCACGCACGCCATCCCGACGATGATCTCGGTCGGGAAGTCCCGCTGCAGGCCGTCGGTGAACAGGTAGCCGAGGCTGCTGATTCCGATCAGCTGCCCGACGCTGGCCAGGCTGATGCTTGACACGGTGGCGACCCGCAGCCCGGCGATCACGATCGGCGCGGCGACCGGCAGCTCCACCTGCACCAGCCGGCGCAGCGTGCCGAAGCCCATCGCGGTGGCCGCCTGCCGGACCGGTTCGGGGACCGAGCGCAGCCCGTCGACCACGGCAGGAACGAGGATGCACAGCGAGAACAGCGTCAGCGGGATGATCACCGTGGTATCGGTCAAGCCGGTATACGGGATCAGCGCCACGAACAGGGCGAGCGACGGGATCGCATAGACGATGCTGGTGCCCGACAGCACCGGCGGGTACAGCCAGTGCCAGCGGACGCAGACGATCCCGAGCGGCACCGCGATGATCAGGCCCAGCAGCGGCGGCACCAGGCCGAGGTAGGCGTTCTCCAGCGTGAGCTGCCAGATCAGCCCCAGGTGGCCGGGTACCCAGGACCAGATCATGACGCGGCCCGGTCCTGCGCGCTGCCCTGAGCCTGGTCCGCGACCTCCTGGGCGGTATGGATCGCAGCCCGCAGCCGGTCGTAGGAGGTCACTCCGACCACCCGGCCGTCCGCATCCACGCCGACCGCTCGGCCGGTCGGCGAGAGCACGGTGGCGTCCAGGGCGGCCCGCAGCGAATGGGCGTCCGGCCGGAACGTGTGGCCGTAGCTCACCAGCGGGACTCCGCCGAGCCTGGCCGACCCGGGCACCGACTCCAGGTTCGCGGTAGCGGCCCAGCCCTTCGGCCGCCGTTCCGAATCGATGACGAGTACCCAGGGCTCAGCGATCTGCTTGGCCACCTTGACCGCCTCGGCGGCCGACGTGTCCTCCGGGAGCACCGCGTCGAACTCGAGGTCCAGGCTCGCCGCGTCGAAGAAGGACAGCCGCCTGATGCCGCGGTCGAAGCCGACGAAATCCTCGACGTACTCGTCAGCGGGCCTGCCGAGCAGGCGCTCGGGCGTGTCCAGCTGCGCCAGCACGCCGCCCGGGCGGAACACGGCCACCAGATCGCCGACCTTGATCGCCTCCTCGACGTCGTGGGTCACCAGCACGACCGTCTTGTGCAGCTCGCCCTGCAGCCTCAGCAGCTCATCTTGCAGGCTGGCTCTGACAATCGGGTCCACGGCGCTGAACGGCTCGTCCATCAGCAGCACCGGCGGGTCGGCGGCCAGGGCCCGCGCCACCCCGACGCGCTGCTGCTGGCCGCCGGACAGCTGGTGCGGGTAGCGTTTCGCCATCGTCTTCTCCAGGCCGACCAGGTCCATCAGCTCCCGGGCCCGGCCCCGGGCCTTGGCCCGGCCCCAGCCATTCAGCAGCGGCACCGTGGCGATGTTGTCCTCAATGGTCCGGTGCGGGAACAGCCCGGTCTGCTGGATCACGTAGCCGATGCCACGGCGCAGCGTCGATTGGTTGGCCTCCAGGACATTCTTGCCGTCCAGGAAGATCCGCCCCTCCGAGGGCTCGATGAGCCGGTTGATCATCCGGAGCGAGGTCGTCTTGCCGCAGCCGCTCGGGCCCACCAGCACCATCGTCTGGCCGGCCGGGACCTCCAGGTCGAGCGAGTCGACGGCGAGTGTTCCGCCCGGATAGCGCTTGGTCACGCGATCAAAGGTGATCACGATGCGGCCCCTTCCGTGGCTAGGGCTTTGTGGTCTGGGATCTGCTCCGCCAACTTGGGCTGGGCCAACTAGGTCTGGGCCACCTGGGTCTGGGCCAACTCGATCTGGCCCCGCTCGATGTCGACTGTGCGGCGGTCCAGGCGTCAGCGGCCTGCGCCGCGAAACACCCGTCCTACCGCAGAGAAGCAAGAGTAACCGCTGCCACGCGGTCATACGGGATCTACCATGCCCGCCGCATGCGCTGATGCACCGCCCGCGCCGCCGCCGAGGCCGCCCCGCGCCATCGCCGGACAGCCCGCGGGCCGGTGACTGGCAGCTGCTGACGGACGGCTGGCCGAGGCCCGCCGGGGGTAGGATCGGCCGCACGAGCACGGCCCGGCGCGGCGGGGAGGCGGGCTGCTCCCCAAGCCCCGAGGAGGTTGCGTGTCGGTCGCCACTGTCACTCCCGAGGGCGCAAGCGCCGACGAACCCGGCCGGGCCAATGGCGGGCTGAAGCAGGGCTGGGGCGTCAGCCCCGAACGCCAGCAGGCGATCCTCGACACGCTGCACGGGCTGGCACCGCGCGCGGGCCGCCTGTCCCCCGCTCAGCTCCGGGCCATCACGGTGGCCGTGGCCGCCCGCCCCGAACTATGGGCCGACCTCGTGGTCCGCGACGTCGACGTGCGCTGGTACCTGCCGCTGCACCGGTCGAACTCGTGCGACGTCTGGCTGCTGGCCTGGGAACGCGGCCAGGACACCGACTGGCATGACCATGGCGGCTCGTCGGGGTCATTCGCGGTGGCCGAGGGCAGCCTGGTGGAGCAGTACCGGGTCCCGAGCGGCCGCCGCCTCGGGTCCAGGCGGCTGTCCACGGGCCAGGCGATCGCTTTCGGTCCCGGGCACGTCCACGATGTCGCGCACGGCGGCGACCGCTCGGCCACCAGCATCCACGCCTACTCGCCGCCGCTGGTGGCGATGACCTACTACACGGCCACCGGCTACGGCCTCATCGCGCGGGAGACGGTATCGATCGACGGGCCGGAAGGGGCCCGGGGCCGGGGCGGCGCCGATACCGCGCTGGCCAAGGCCACCGAGTCCGCGGCCGAGCTCACCTCCGACGTCCTGCCCGTCGGCGCGCCCGGCATCGATGAGCTGCTCACCGAGGCGCGCAGCGGCCTGCGGCGGCTGCGTCCTGAGGCGGCGCTGGCCGCGATCACCGATGGCGCGGCCCTGGTCGACATCAGGCCGCTGGAGCAGCGGATCGTCGAAGGCGAGGTCCCGGGGGCGATCATCATCGGCCGCAACGTGCTCGAATGGCGCCTCGATCCGCGCAGCGAGGCCAGGATTCCGGCCCTGGCCCGGGCGGACGCCCGGGTCATCGTTATGTGCTCGGAGGGTTATGCCTCCACGCTGGCCGCGGCCAGCCTGCGCCGGATCGGCCTGCGCGAGGCCACCGATCTCGACGGCGGCTTCCAGGCCTGGCAGGCGGCAGGCCTGCCGACCCGGCCCGCCCAGCTGCTCGGCTGACCGGCCGGAACAACGGCGGGCCCATCTTCCTTGACGCTAAACGATGACTTCTACGAGTGACCAGCACGGCGAGTCACACGGCCATCAGCACCGGGACGTGTCCGGCGGCTGGCTGCGGCCGGCCGTTTTCGGCGCCATGGACGGGCTCGTCACCAACGTCTCGCTGCTCGCCGGCGTCAGCGGCGGCAACGGAACGCATCAGACGCTGGTGCTGACCGGGCTGGCGGGCCTGGCCGCCGGCGCATTCTCGATGGCAGCGGGCGAGTTCGTCTCGGTGTCGTCGCAGAATGAGCTGGTCGACGCCGAGGTCCGCAAGGAGCGGTTCGAGCTTGAGACTCATCCCGATGCCGAGCGCCGCGAGCTGGCGGAGGTGTTCCGGCAGCGGGGCGTGGACGCCGACCTCGCCGACCGGGTGGCACGGCAGGTCTCGGCCCATCCGGAAGAGGCGCTGAACCTGCACGTGCGCGAAGAACTCGGAGTTGACCACAACGAGCTGCCCTCCCCCGTGGTGGCGGCGGGCGCGTCGCTGCTGACCTTCGCGGCCGGAGCGCTCATCCCGCTGCTGCCCTACCTGGCCGGGCTCAGCGGCAGCAAGTCGCTGGCGGTCATGCTGGGCTTGTCGGCGATCGCGGCCTTCCTGGGCGGCGGGCTGGTGGCGCGGATCACTGACCGGCCGTTCATGCGCGGCGCGGTCCGCCAGCTGCTGCTGGCCGGCGTCGCGGCCGGCCTGACCTACGGGATCGGCAGCGCGGTCGGCGCGGTGGCCGGCTGACCGCCACAGTGGCGGGCAGATCGCCGGACTCACTAGATGCCAGACTCGCCAGGTATCGGAGTCACCAGGTATCGGAGTCACCAGGTATCGGAGTCACCAGGTATCGGAGCCGAACGAGTCCTCGGCGTGCCGGCCGGACGCCGACAGCAGCTCCAGGTCTGCCTCGACCATCATCGCGACGAGCTCCTCGAAGCCGATCTTCGGTTCCCAGCCGAGCTCGTCCCTGGCCCGGGTCGGGTTGGCGCAGAGCCGGTCCACCTCGGCCGGCCTGATGAACGCGGCGTCGGTCACCACGTGATCACGCCAGTCCAGGCCCGCTACCCGGAAGGCCAGTTCGACCAGCTCCGAGACACCGTGGGTGACGCCCGTCCCCACCACGAAGTCGGCGGGCTCGTCGCGATCCAGCATCAGGCGCATGGCCCGCACGTAGTCGCCCGCGTATCCCCAGTCCCGGCTGGCGCCCAGGTTGCCCAGCCGCAGCTGCTTCTCGTAGCCGAGCTTGATCTTAGCGACGCCCAGCGACACCTTGCGGGTGACGAACTCGGCGCCGCGCCGCGGTGACTCGTGGTTGAACAAGATCCCGGAGACCGCGAACATCCCGTAGGACTCACGATAGTTCTGGGTGAGAAAGTGACCATATGCCTTGGCTACGCCGTAGGGGCTGCGCGGATGGAAAGGCGTCTGCTCGGTCTGCGGCGATTCCCGCACCAAGCCGAACATCTCTGACGATGAGGCCTGGTAGAACCTGATCTGGCCGTGTGCCGAACTGCGCGACGCGCTGATCCCGCTGCACACCCTGATCGCCTCGAGCACCCGGAGCACCCCGAGGCCGGTCACCTCGCCGGTCAGCTCGGCCTGCTGCCACGACATCGGGACATAGGAGATCGCCGCCAGGTTGTAGACCTCGTCGGGCTGCACGCGCTCGACCGCTGAGATCAGGCTGCCCTGGTCGAGCAGGTCCCCGCGGACCAGCCGGACCTCCCCGAGTAGCTGGCGGACCCGCCGCACGTGCGGGTTCGCCTGTCCCCGGACCAGCCCCCACACCTCGTAGCCCAGCCCGAGCAGATGCTCGGCCAGGTAGGACCCGTCCTGCCCGGTGATCCCGGTGATCAGCGCGCGCCTGGTCAGCGGAGCCTCCGTTCGTCGAGAATGCCTGTCCTGCTCATCTCACCAGCGTCAATGGCACCCTGCCGCTGGTATAGCGACAGCAAAGTGCCAACCACACTATTTGCTCCGGCCGCAGCACGGGACACATGGCCGACCGCCAGCCCGGGCACAGTAAGCCACGGGGTCCGAAGGTGCCCGAGGTGCCGATGATAAGTTCGCACCCTAGGGAGGCAGCGGGTTGGCCTCGAAACTGCGCCGGAGCGCGCGGGCGCCGGGTGACCGGGCTGCCGGGTGACCGGGCCGCCAAGTGACCGGGGCCGGACCTCCGGAGGAGGCCTGCGGAGGAGGCGGACCTGCGTGAGCACTAGCGGCCGCCCCCTGCGCGTCGCGCTGCTGTCCTACCGGAGCAAGCCGCATTGCGGGGGGCAGGGTATCTACCTGCGGCATCTCTCGCGTGAGCTGGCCGCTCTCGGCCATCACGTCGAGGTGTTCTCTGGTCAGCCCTACCCCGAGCTGGAGCCGGGGCCGCTGCTGCGCACGGTGCCGAGCCTGGACCTCTACCGCGACGACCACCCGTTCCGCACGCCGTGGCCCAGCGAGTTCCGGGACTGGATCGACGCCCTCGAGGTGGCGATGATGTGGACGGCGGCCTTCCCGGAGCCGCTGACCTTCAGCCTGCGGGCCCGGCGGATCCTGCGGGCCCGCCGCGCCGACTTCGACGTGGTGCACGACAATCAGGTGCTCGCCTACGGCATGCTCGGCATCGCCAAGCTCGGGCTGCCGCTGGTGACCAGCATCCATCATCCGATCTCGGTGGACCGGCGGATCGAGCTCGCCGCGGCGCGCCGCCTGTCCAGGCTGACCAAGCGCCGCTGGTACTCGTTCGTGCGGATGCAGGGCCGGGTCGCCCGCCGGGTGGGCCCGGTGCTGACCGGCTCGCAGTCGTCGGCCGACGACATCAGCCGGGACTTCCGAGTGCCCCCGGGCAACATTCACGTGATCCCGCTGGGGGTGGACACCCGGCTGTTCCACCCTCGGCCCGTCCCCCGCGTGCCGGGTCGGATCGTCGCCGTAGCCAGCGCGGACTCGCCGGTCAAGGGGATCTCGACGCTGCTGCGGGCGTTCGGGAAATTCGCCACCGAACGAGACGCCGTGCTGACTGTCGTCGGCAAGCCGGCGGCCGGCGGGGCGACCGAGCGGCTCGTGGCCGAGCTGGCCCTCGGTGACCGGGTGCAGTTCATCAGCGGGATGAGCGACGCCGACCTGGCCGAGTTCATCGCCCGGGCCGAGATCGCGGTCGTGCCGTCGCTGTATGAGGGCTTCTCGCTGCCGGCCGTCGAGCACATGGCGTCGGGCACCCCGCTGATCGCCAGCCGGACCGGCGCGCTCCCCGAGGTGACCGGCGACGCGGCCATGCTGGTCACGCCAGGCGACGCGGAGGACCTCGCGGTCGCCCTGGGCCGGCTTCATGACAGCGCGGCGGAGCGGGCCAGGCTGTCGGCCGCCGCGCTGCGCCGGGTTCAGGAACGATTCGCCTGGCCGGCCGTGGCCCGCGCGACCGTCGCCGAGTACGAACGGGCGATTGCCGCCCCGCTTCAGGCGGGCGGCGCGGGCGGCGCCCAGGCCCCGGCGCCGGGGCCGATGACATCGGCCGACCCGGACGGCGGGCCTGACCAGGACCTCGCCAGCGAAGCCCCGCCGGGCGGTGTGCCGTGCTGACCGTGGATTTCGGCCGGTTTCCGGTCGGCCCCGGCGACCGGGTGCTCGACCTGGGCTGCGGCGCCGGCCGGCATGCGTTCGAGGTGCTGCGGCGCGGCGCCCGGGTCGTGGCGCTCGACACCGACGAGCGGGAGCTTGACGAGGTGTCGGTCATGTTCACCGCGATGGGCGAAACGGGCGAGGCGGGCCAGGGCGGCTCGGCGTCCGCGGTGGCCGGCGACGCGACCGCGATGCCGTTCCCCGATGGGTCGTTCGACCGGGTCATAGCCGCCGAGGTACTCGAGCACATTCCGTCCGATCAGGCGGCCCTCAACGAGGTGGCGCGGGTGCTGCGGCCCGGCGGCCTGGCGGCGATCACGGTGCCCAGCTGGCTGCCCGAGCGGATCTGCTGGCGGCTGTCCGACGATTACCACAACGTGCCCGGCGGCCACGTGCGCATCTTTACCCGCGGCGAGCTCGAGACCAAGCTGGAGCGCGCGGGCCTGGCGGTGGGCGGCCACCACCACGCCCACGCGCTGCACTCGCCCTACTGGTGGCTCAAGTGCGCGGTCGGGGTCCACGACGACGATCACCCGCTCGCCCGTGCCTATCACCGGCTGCTGGTCTGGGAGATCGTGAAGCAGCCGCGCGTCATGCGGCTGGCCGACCGGGCGCTGAACCCGCTCATCGGCAAGAGCACGGTCATCTACGCGGCCAGGCGCGCGGACGGCGCGATGCGGGCGCAGGACGCCGGCGCGAGCAGCGCGACCGGCCCGGGCACGGCCGGGCGCGCCGCGGCCGGCCCTGGGGGCGCGGCCGCGGGCGGTGGCGGCTCGGCCCGGTCAGATGCGGCGGCCTGAGGACGTGCGCGGCCAGCAGGCGAATGGCCCCGCCGGGTATGGACGGACCGGAAACGGGAAAGGCGTCAGCGGGGGACGCGAAACCGGGGGGCCCATGCACGGGAGAACAGCTCAGCGACGTCATCCGGCGGCCATACCGGCCGTGCCGGGCGTCCTGACCGCCGACGAGGTACTGGCCACCGGCCAGAGCATCGCCGCGCAACAGCAACGGGATGGCGCCATCGGCTGGCCTGATGGCCATGTCGACGCGTGGAATCACGTCGAGTGCGCGATGGCGCTGAGCGTCTGCGGGCTCCGTGACCCGGCCCGGCGAGCCTATGAATGGCTGCGAACGACGCAGCGCGCCGACGGCTCCTGGCCGCGGGGAACGGCCCACGGCGCGGTCACCGACCCAGCCGCCGAGAGCAACCACGCGGCCTATCCGGCCGTCGGGGTCTGGCACGAGTTCCTGGTCACCGGCGACGCTGACTTTGCCCAGCGGATGTGGCCGGTGGCCCGCGCCGGCATCGAGTTCGCCCTCGGTCTCCAGCTGCCCCGCGGCGAGGTGATCTGGCAGCGAAAAGCCGGCGGCCTGGCAGACGACTACGCGCTGCTGACCGGCTGTTCCAGCATCTACCACAGCCTGCGCTGCGCTGTCGCGCTCGCCGAGCAGATGGGCGAGCCGCAGCCGGACTGGGAGCTCGCGGCCGATCTGCTCGGCCACGCCGTCGCCTGCCACCCCGCGGCGTTCACCGACAAGAGCTGGTACTCAATGGACTGGTACTACCCCGTGCTCGGCGGCGCGCTGCGCGGCAGCGCGGCGCGGCAGCGCCTGGACTCCGGCTGGGAGACGTTCGTGGTGCCCGGCCTCGGGGTCCGGTGCGTCAGCGACGAGCCGTGGGTGACCGGCGCCGAGACCTGCGAGCTGGTGCTCGCGCTGGAGGCGATCGGCGACGGCGACCGCGCGGGCGAACTGTTCGAGCAGGTACAGCACCTGCGTGATGGCAGCGGCGCCTACTGGACTGGCTGGCAATTCGCCAATCAGGCCCATTATCCTGCCGAACGCAGCAGCTGGACGTCGGCAGCCACCGTGCTGGCCGCCGATGCGCTGGGCCAGGCCACCGCCGGGGCCGGGATCTTCAGGACGACCTCCGCCTGGTCGGACGCGGCCCCGACGGCTGACCCGTCGGTCTGCGGCTGCGGCAGGCCCGGTCCTCAGCCGATCCCCGCCGCGGTCCGCTCCAGCACCCGGAGCGACCCCGCGACGGTCACCTCGGCAAACGCGCCTGACTTGAGCGCCCGCTGGTAGATCCGGAACGGCGGCTGACCACCGTCGGCCGGATCGGGAAAGACATCGTGAATGGCCAGCGCCCCGCCGGGTGCCACCCACGGGGCCCAGCCCTCGTAGTCGGCGGTCGCCGCGGCATCGGTGTGGCCGCCGTCGATGAACAGCATGCCCAGCGGCGTCCGCCAGAGCCCGGCCACGGCAGTGGAGGCTCCGACGACGGCGATCACCTGATCCTCCAGGCCTGCCGCGGCGAGCGTGGCCCTGAAGTGCGGCAGCGTGTCGAGCCGCCCGGTAGCCGGGTCGACGAGCCTGGTGTCGTGGTACTCCCAGCCTGGCTGGTTCTCTTCGGAGCCGTGATGATGATCGACGGTCACGACTAGCTGCCCCGCCGCCCGGGCCGCCGCCGCCAGGTAGATGGTCGACTTGCCGCAGTAGGTGCCGATCTCGGCGATCGGCAGGCCGGCGCGTACGCCGTCGCGGCGCGGTACAGCGCCAGGCCCTCGGCGGGCGGCATGAAGCCCGTGGCCGCCTCGGCCGCGCGCCTGAGCTCTGGGGGCATCGCGTCTGTCATGCGGACCAGTCTCCCGCGAGCGGCCTTGCCCGCGCGCGGCGGACATGCTCTACTCCGATGACCAGTATGCGGGCGTCCGGCGCCCCGTATCCCAGTCCGGGAGCTGACCGGTGAGGGTTAGAGTCGACCGTGACGCGTGCGAGGCCAACGCGGTCTGCGCCGGGCTGGTACCCGAGGTGTTCGCGGTGGACGACGACGACAACCTGCACATCCTGGTGGCCGAGGTGCAGGCCGGCCTGGCCGACGCGGTCAGGCATGCGGTCCGGTCCTGCCCCAAGGCCGCCCTCGGGCTGGACGATTAAGGAGACGACGCGGTTGCGAGCAGCGCTGTTGCATGCCACTGGCCCCGACGCCCGGGTGGACCTACGAGACGACGTCACGGCCGTCGGGCCGGGTCCCGGGCAGGTGCGGGTCCGGGTCCGGGCCACCGGCGTCTGCCACTCGGATCTGTCCGTGCTCAACGGCGTGATCCCGTCCGGGCTGCCCGTAGTGCTCGGCCACGAGGGCGCGGGCGAGATCGTCAGCGTGGGTGACCAGGTCACCGGCCTGGCGCCGGGCCAGCACGTGGTGATCTCGTGGACGCCCGCCTGCGGCGACTGCCCCGACTGCCACCGGGGACAGCCCTATCAGTGCCTCACCTACGTGATCAAGGGTTTCAAGACGCCGCTGTTCCGGCTCGGCGACGGCACCGAGGCCTTCGGCATGGCCGGCTGCGGTACCTGGGCCGAGGAACTGGTCGTCCCCTGGCAGGCGGTTATCCCGATCGATCACGACGTCCCGTTCGACTACGCGGCGCTGCTCGGCTGCGGGATCCCGACCGGCGTCGGGGCGGCGATCAACACGGCCCGGGTGGCCCCGGGCTCTTCGGTGGCGGTGGTCGGCTGCGGCGGCGTCGGCCTGGCCGCCATCCAGGGCGCCAGGATCGCGGGCGCGGCCACGATCCTGGCCGTCGATCCGCTGCCCGCCAAGCACGGGCTCGCCCTGGCCCTCGGCGCGACGCACGCCGTGACCCCGGACGACGCGGAGCAGGCCAGGAAGGACCTGGCCGGCGGCGGCGGCTTCGACTACGCCTTCGAGGTGGTCGGCGTGGCCGCGACGATCCGCAGCGCCTGGCGCCTGGCCAGGCGCGGCGGCACTGTGATCGTGGTCGGCGCGGGCACTCGCGCGGACACCGTGCCGTTTAGCGTGTTCGAGTTGCTCTACGACGGCAAGCAGCTGCTGAGCTCGCTGTACGGCCATTGTGACCTGCGTCGCGATATTCCGCGCTTCGTCAGCCTGTGGCGCGCTGGGCGGCTGGACATCGAGGGCCTGATCACCAGCCGGATTGCCTTCGGTCAGCTGAACGAGGCGGTCAGCGCGCTGCGCCGGGGCGACGCGATCAGGCAGGTTGTCACGTTCGGCTGACTCCCGGGCGGCCCGCCAGGACCGCCGGCGAGATCCTGGGCACTCTCGCTGCCAGCCAGCCAGCCCTGCCAGCCAGCACTTATGGCGCCGCGGCCCGGACTCGCGCGGAGGAGAGCCACCGACTGCACGCCAGCCAGCTGCCGGCGAACTGACAACTCAGGACGCTAGCTGAGGGCGCCGGCCGCGATCGCCACGCCGACCGAGATCAGGATGACGCCGCCGAGTTGCTCGCCGCGCCGGCCCGACCATTTGCCTATCCTGGCGCCAAGCTCCAGACCGATCATCGACAAGGCGACACTGACCAGGCCGATCACGACAGCACCGGTGAGAATGGCGACCTGGTAGGTGCCGAGGGCGAATCCGATCACCAGGTTGTCGATGCTCAGTGCGAACCCGCTGATCAGCAGCCGGGACTTGCTCGCGGACCGGATCCGCTCCGCATTGTTGTCGCCCGGGGAGCGGATCGACCTGATGAGCCCGTACAGGCCCAGGGCGATCAGGAGCGCACCGCCGACCCAGTGGGTCGCCTTGCCGAGCATGAGGGCGAATCGCTGGCCGAGGAAGAGCCCGAGGATCGGCATGCCCGCCTCGTACAGGCCGAAGACGAGCGCCACCCGCAGCCTGGTCCGGTTGTCGACGCCGCCGGTGCCGATCCCGATTGCCGCCGCGAAGTTGGACAGGCCAACGGAGACCGCGACGAGCAGGAGCGCGACCATACCGCCACGCTAGCGGGAATTCGGGCACTTAGGCGGGCCGGGCTGACGGCCCAGGCTGACGGGCCGGGCCGGCGGGCCGGGGCTCGCAGGCCGGGCTGGCAGGCCGGACGGACTGGCTAGCAGGGCGGCCTAGCCGCTGTGGTATTTCGCCGGGATGCTGCCCACTTCATGCGCCAGCCGGACCCGGTCGGCCCGGTAGATATACCGGGTCAGCCGGATGGGCCGGTCGGCGCTGTAGGCCGTCCGGTTGACCACGATCACCGGCGTGCCTGTGGTCAGGCCGAAGAAGTCGAACTCGCTGGCATCCGGCATCCGCGCGCCGATCTCATCCACGAAACCGACCTGCTGGTGGCCGTGCTCGGCAAGCAGCTTGATGCTGCCCTGGTCGATGTTCCCCGCCTGCTCGAGCGCCGTCCCCCTGGCCAGGTCCATCGGAAAGAAGGACGCGATCAGCAGCCACGGGATCCCGCCGATATACCGCCTGGAGCGCCGGATCACTACCGGCTCCCCCTCGCTGATGTGAAGTTTCGCGGCCACGCTCGGGCTCGCAGGCGCGGTCTCGACCTGCAGCCTGGAGGTCTCGGGCTCATCAGCCGCAGGCCCGACCACGGGGAGCCCGGTGTCGACGTGCGGCGAGCCCGGCGAGTCGGCGGCGCCGGACAGCAGGGCGGTGAACGGCCTGGCCGGCTCGAGCACGAAGGTGCCCAGGCCTTGCCTGGTCACCACGAGTCCCTGGTTGGTCAGCAGGGCGATCGCCAGCCGTACCGTGTTCCGCGAAGCGTCGTAGTCTCTGGCCAGGTCGGGCTCGCTGGGTAGCCGCTCGCCCGGCCCGAGCTGGCCGGCGCTGATCTGATCGCGGAGCCGGTCCGCTATCTGCTGGTATTTCGCATGAGCCATGTTGGCGACCGGCCCTCCACGCAGGTGCTCATCATCCTCACCATCTGGATAGGTGGAATCTACCCTTGCATATCGTTTCAAACATCCAACTGTTTGGTATGAGTCTGGTGAGTGGCAACATCGGTTCGATGCTATCGGGTGCGCCGTCCCGCGAGAGGCTCCAGCGCAAACCCGGCACCCGCGCCAGGTCAGCTGCTCCCGAGTGGGCAGGAGGCAGGAGTGATGGTCGCGCTGTTAGTGATCCTCGCGAGCATGGTCGGGGGGCTGCCGCTGACTGCGGTGCTGCTGGTCACGGTGGCCTGCAGGCAGGAGGAGGCCGCGCACAGCATGGCCGGGTGCGCACCAGGCCGGCTGGCCCGCGCGGCCAGGAGGCTGCTGGCGTTCCAGGCCGTGGGCATCACCAGGTCCGCGTCACCGGCGGGCCGGCCCAGCAGCGCCGCTGAGGCGCTGACGACGGCCGGCCCCAGATCGGCGGGCTAGCACCACGGGCGCGGGAGCGCGCCGGGCCGGGCATGCCTTACGCTGCCGCTATGCGGGTCGCGCTCTGCCAGCTACCAGTCAGCTCCGAGCCATCCATCAACCTGGCCCGGGCCCAGGCTGCGATCGCCAGCGCCGCCGGGCAAGGTGCTCAGCTCGCGGTGTTCCCCGAAGGGACGCAAGCGCGATTCGGGACCGACCTGCGGGCGGCGGCTGCTCCGCTCGATGGCGCGTTCGGCACTGGTCTGTCCCAAGCCGCGCGCACCCATGGCGTCGCCGTCGTGGCGGGAGTCTTTGAGCCGGCTCCCGATGGCCGCGTCTACAACACCACCGTCGCCATTGACGCGACCGGGCGGCTGGTGGCCAGCTACCGGAAGATCCACCTGTTCGATGCGCTGGGCCAGCGCGAGTCCGACCTGGTAGCGCCGGGCAGCGACCTGGTGATCGCCGAGCTGGCCGGCCTTCGAGTCGGGCTGCTCACCTGCTACGACGTGAGGTTTCCCGAGCAGGCCCGGGCGCTGGCGGGCGCCGGCGCGCAGCTGCTGGTGATTCCCGCCGCCTGGGCCGCGGGCCTGTTCAAGGAGGAGCACTGGGTGACCCTGGTGCGGGCCAGGGCCATCGAGAACACCATCTGGGTCGCGGCGGCGGGCCAGGTGCCTGATCCCGCCGAGCCGGCCACCGGTGCGCCCACCGGGATCGGCCGCAGCATGCTCGTCGACCCGATGGGCGCCGTGCGGGTCGATCTCGGCTCCGCCGAGTGCGTCGCGGCGGGCGAGCTGGACCCCGGGATGATCGACCAGGTCCGGGCCGTGCTGCCCTGCCTGGACAACCGCCGGGCGGACGTGTTCGGCGCGGCTGCCGAGCCGGTCAGCTAACGGCTGGTCCGCCGTTACCTTCCGTTAATCTGGCCCGTACCTTCCCCTAAGCTGGCAGAGCGTGCCCTAGTAGGACAAAGTTGCCAGGTCGGCCGCGGAAGGGACGGTGCCAGCCATGACCCCCGCGCCCTCAGCTACGCCGCTGGCGGGTACGCCCCTGGCGGGTACGCCCCTGGCGGGTACGCCCCTGGCGGGTATGCCACTGGCGGGCGGATTCGTTCGTCAGCAGAGCACGGTCACGGGACGGATCTCGCGGGACGGCTCAACCGGGTTCCCGGCCCAGCCGGCCCGCTATCAGCTGTATGCATCGCTGGCCTGCCCGTGGTCACAGCGCGCGCTGATCGTCCGTCGGGTCCTCGGGCTGGAACAGGTCATCGGGCTGTCGCTGACCGACCCGATCACCGACGAGCGCGGCTGGCGCTTCCCGGACAGCCACGGTGGCCGGGACCCGGCCACTGGCGCGCGATCACTTTCCGAGCTGTACCTGGCCACCGATTCAGGTTACCCAGGCCGCTGCTCCGTCCCCTGCCTGTGGGATCTGCACGCACAGCGCCTGGTGACCAACGACGTGGTGCAGATACCAATCATCTTCGAAACGGAATTCGCCGACTATCACCGGCCCGGAGCACCTGACCTCTACCCGGCGGGGTTGCGCCGGGAGATCGACGCACTGGCCACACTGATCTACCACGCCGTCAACAACGGCGTGTACAAGGCGGGGCTGGCCACCACCCAGGCCAGCTACGAGGAAGCGTTCGACACGCTGTTCGCGACTCTGGACGCGCTTGAGGAGCGGCTCGGCCGCCGCAGGTTCCTGCTGGGCAGCCAGCTCAGCGAGGCCGATGTGCGGCTGTTCCCGACCCTGGCCAGATTCGACGCTGTCTACTACGTGCTCTTCAAATGCAATCTGCGCAGAGTTGTCGACTACCCGCAGCTGTGGGCCTACTCGCGCGACCTCTACCAGCGGCCCGGATTCGGCGACACGACTGATTTCGGGGAGATCAAGCGGCACTACTACCAGGCGCAGGACTGGATCAATCCATCCCGGATCGTGCCGAAGGGCCCGTTCGCTAACTGGCTCGAGCCGCATGACCGGGATCGCCTGACGGGCTGAGCCGGGCGGGCTCGGTGCCATGCCGAAGACTCCGGCTCCAGCCGGGTAGCCTGGTGCGCGGGAAATGATAGGCAAACCAGCTTCGGAAGAGGGCGATGTCCGCCGTGTCTTCTGAGTCCCCGCGGTCACCCGCGGATCTCACCGAGCAAGCAGACGACCGCGCCAGCGCGCGGTCGGTCTCGCCAGCCGACCACGACGGGGAGAGCCAGCCGCCCCCGGCCCCAGCCGATCAGGCCGGGACCGACTTCGGGCCCAACGAATGGCTGGTGGATGAGCTATACCAGCGATATCAGGCCGATCCGAGCTCGGTTGACCGCGCCTGGTGGAACTTTTTCGCTGACTACCACCCGCGGCCGGCCGCGGGTCCGGGCGCGGGCCCGGCGGGCGGTGCCGTGGCTGGCGGCAGTGCGGCTGGCGGCAGTGCGGCTGGCGGCAGTGCGGCTGGCGGCAGTGCGGCTGGCGGGCCGGCGGTCAAGGCCAGCCAGCCGGCCGACGGCAGCGCGGGCGGCGATCGCGCGGCCGGTGGTCAGCGTGCCGGACTAGCGCAGCCGGGCCAGCCGGGCCAGTCCCGGCCAGCGAAGCAGGCAGCCGGCGGGCCGCCGCCCGTCCCGGGCTCGGGTCAGGGTCCACGCCAGGGCGGGACGGCCGGCCTGGCCGGAGCCCACGGCGCGGCCGCGGGCAGTCCGGCCCCTGCGGGGCGGGCGTCAGGCGGACGGGCTCCGGCCGGGTCCGGGGCCGACGGTACGCACGGTGCTGCAACCGGCGGTGCCGCAACCGGCAGTGCTGCAACCGGCGGTGCTGCAACCGGCGGAGGCGCAACCGGCGGTGCCGCAACCGGCAGTGCCGCAACCGGCAGTGCCGCAACCGGCAGTGCCGCAACCGGCGGAGGCGCAACCGGCGGTGCCGCAACCGGCGAGGCCGCCGGGGTCCGGCTGCGCGGTGCCGCCGCCAGGACCGCGGCGAACATGGCTGCCAGCCTCGTCGTGCCGACTGCGACCAGCGTGCGCGGGATCCCCGCCAAGCTCCTGATCGACAACCGGATAGTGATCAACAATCATCTGGCCCGCGGCCGCGGCGGCAAGGTCTCGTTCACCCACCTCATCGGGTACGCCATCGTCAAGGCGCTGGGCGAGGTCCCCGAGATGAACGAGTCCTACACCGAGATCGACGGCAAGCCCGCCATCGCATCGCCTGAGCATGTCAACTTCGGCCTGGCGATCGACGTGCGCAAGGAGGACGGGAGCCGCCAGCTCGTCGTGCCCAGCATCAAGTCGGCCGAGCAGCTGGATTTCCGCCAGTTCTGGATGGCGTACGAGGATGTGGTGCGCAAGGCGCGCACCGGCAAGCTCACGGTCGAGGACTTCGCCGGCACCACCATCAGCCTGACCAACCCGGGCACCATCGGCACCGAGCACTCGGTGCCGCGCCTGCTGCCGGGGCAGGGCTGCATCGTCGGCGTGGGCGCCATGGAGTACCCGGCGGCCTACCAGGGCGCATCCGCCGAGACCATCGCGCGCCTGGCGATCAGCAAGACCGTCACCCTGACGTCCACCTACGACCACCGCATCATCCAGGGCGCGCAGTCCGGCGAATTCCTGCGGATCATCCATCAGCTGCTCCTGGGCGACCAGGGTTTCTACGACGAGGTCTTCCAGGCCCTGCGGATTCCCTACGAGCCCATCCGCTGGGTTCGGGACATCCCGGCCGCCCACGAGGACGACATCAACAAGGCCGCGCGGGTCCACGAGCTGATCCACGCCTACCGGGTGCGCGGCCACCTGATGGCCGACACCGATCCGCTGGAGTACCGCCAGCGCAAGCACCCTGACCTGGACATCAACCAGCATGGTCTGACCCTCTGGGACCTGGAGCGCGAGTTCGCCACCGGCGGGTTCGGCGGCAAGCCGCGCATGCAGCTGCGAGAGATCCTCGGCGTGCTGCGGGACTCGTACTGCCGCACGGTCGGTGTCGAGTACATGCACATGCAGAACCCTGATGAGCGCGCCTGGCTGCAGGCGCGGGTGGAGCGGCCGCACGGCCGGGCCGAGCACGACGAGCAGATCCGGATCCTGTCCAGGCTGAACGTCGCCGAGGCGTTCGAGATGTTCCTGCAGACCAAGTTCGTCGGCCAGCGCAGGTTCTCCCTCGAGGGCGCCGAGTCGCTGATCCCGCTGCTCGACGCGGTGCTGACCGAGGCAGCCAGCCAGCAGCTGGATGAGGCCGTCCTCGGCATGGCCCACCGGGGCAGGCTGAACGTGCTCGCCAACATCGTGGGCAAGTCGTACGCGCAGATCTTCCAGGAGTTCGAGGGGAACCTCGACCCGTCCACCACGCACGGGTCCGGTGACGTCAAGTACCACCTCGGCGCGGAGGGCAAGTACCGGACCGGCGAGGGGACCGTCATCCGGACCTCGCTGGTGGCCAACCCGAGCCACCTGGAGGCGGTCGACCCGGTTCTGGAAGGCGTGGTCCGGGCCAAGCAGGACATCATCGACATGGGCGAGCCCGGCTTCACGGTGCTGCCGGTGCTGATCCACGGCGACGCCGCGTTCGCGGGCCAGGGCGTGGTGGCTGAGACGCTGGAACTGTCGCAGCTGCGTGGCTACCGGACCGGCGGCACGGTGCACATCGTGGTCAACAACCAGGTGGGCTTCACTACCGCCCCGGAATACTCCAGGTCCAGCGTGTACTCCACCGACGTGGCCCGGACGATCCAGGCGCCGATCTTTCACGTCAACGGGGATGACCCCGAAGCGGTGGCCCGGATCGGCAGGCTCGCCTTCGCCTACCGGCAGGAGTTCAGGAAAGACGTCGTCATCGACATGATCTGCTACCGCAGGCGCGGTCACAACGAGGCGGACAACCCGTCGTTCACGCAGCCGCGGATGTACGACCTCATCGATGCCAAGCGGTCCACCAGGAAGCTCTACACCGAGTCGCTGATCGGCCGCGGCGACATCACGCTGGAAGAGGCGGAGCAGGCGCTCCGGGACTACCAGCAGGAGCTGGAACGCGCCTTTACCGAGACCAAGGACGCGGCGGGCCTGGCCGAGCCGGGCGCGGTGGTACGGCGCGCCCCGGCCGAGCCGCACTCTGCGGAGCAGGAGGAGACCCCGACCGCGATCACCGAGGAAACGATCAAGCGGATCATCGAAACGCAGGTCAACCTGCCCGATGGCTTCACCCCGCACCCGAGGCTGCAGCCGCAGCTGCAGCGGCGGGCCGTCATGATCGAGCGGGACGAGATCGACTGGGCCACCGGTGAGCTGATGGCCTTCGGGTCGGTCCTGATCGACGGCCATACCGTGCGGCTGGTCGGGCAGGACACCCGGCGGGGCACGTTCGGCCAGCGGCACGCGGTCCTGGTGGACAGGCACACCGGCGAGGAGTACACGCCGCTGCGCGAGTTCAACACCGCCACCGCGAGGTTCCACGCCTACGACTCGCTGCTGTCGGAGTTCGCTGCGGTCGGATTCGAATACGGCTACTCAGTGGCCAGGCCAGACGCGCTGGTCTGCTGGGAGGCGCAGTTCGGCGACTTCGTCAACGGCGCCCAGACGATCGTGGATGAGTTCATCAGCTCCGGCGAGCAGAAGTGGGGCCAGTCCTCCGGCGTGGTGCTGCTGTTGCCGCACGGGTACGAGGGACAGGGCCCCGATCACTCCTCGGCCAGGATCGAGCGGTTCCTGACGCTCTGCGCGCAGGACAACATGACCGTCGCGGTGCCGTCCACCCCGGCCAACTACTTCCACCTGCTGCGCTGGCAGGCGCTGTCGCCGCGGGTGAAGCCACTGATCGCGTTCACCCCCAAGTCAATGCTGCGGCTGAAGACGGCCACGTCCGCGGTCGCGGAGTTCACCAACGGCACGTTCCGCCCGGTGCTCGGCGAGCAGGAGCTGGCCGACCGGGGAGCGGTGCGCCGGGTACTGCTCTGCTCCGGCAAGATCTACTACGACCTGGCGCAGCAGCGGCGGGAGGCGGGCCGCACCGACTGCGCGATCGTGCGGGTCGAGCGGCTCTACCCGCTGCCCGCCGCCCAGGTCGCCGCCGAGCTGGCCTCGTTCCCGACCGCCGAGGAGGTCGTCTGGGTACAGGAAGAGCCCGCCAACATGGGTGCCTGGCCCTACATTGCCCTGCATCTGCCCAATGCCATCGGCAGGCAGGTCGGAGTGGTGTCGTTGGCGGCGAGCTCGGCGCCGGCTGGCGGGTCGGCCAAGGCGCATACCGCCGAGCACGCGGCGCTGCTGAAGGCGGCGCTCCGGCTGGACGGCTAGGTCGGTGTACTTCACCGACCGGGGCATCGAGGAATTGGCCGAACGGCGCGGCGAGGATCAGGTGACGCTGGGCTGGCTGGCCGAGCGGCTGAGCGAGTTCATCGACCTGCATCCCGATGCTGAGGCTCCGGTGGATCAGCTGGCCAGCTGGCTCGCCCGGCTGGACGACGAGGACTGACGGCCAACGACTGACGGGCCAACGAGCTGACGGGCCAACGGCTGACGGGCCAACGGCTGACGGGCCGACGGCTGACCGGCCAGCGCAACGGCTGACGGGCCAACGCAACGGCTGACCGGCCAACTGGCCAACGGCTGACGGGCCAACGCAACGGCTGACGGGCCGACGGCTGACGGGCCAACGCAACGGCTGACCGGCCAACTGGCCAACGGCTGACGGGCCAACGCAACGGCTGACGGGCCAACGGCTGACGGGCCAACGGCTGACGGGCCAACGCAACGGCTGACCGGCCAACGACTGACGGCGAAGCGCCCGCCCACCCGGCCCGCGCACCGGGCGGACGCCGGTCCCTGGCACCGGCCGGACACGATTAGCTGGACGAGGCCTAGACACGATATATCGTATGTAACGAGGAGACCGTGGCAGGGCAGGGCATGGACCGGCTGCTGCGCTGAGAGCCGGGAGGGACGGAGAGAATGCCGCGCTGGACCATCGATAGCCCTGCGACCGTGGAGATCGGCGACTTCGCTGCGCTGCGGATCCGGCTGATCTCCGGATCGGTAGCGATCTTGGCCTCGGCAGATACGCCGACCCTCGATGTGGCCGCGCTGACCGGCCAGCCGCTGCTCGTGACACAAGAGGCCGGGATCCTGACCATCACCTACGAGGACCTGCGCTGGGATGGGCTGCTCGGCTGGCTCCGCCCGCAGCCGCACGTGGCGGACCTCACCCTGACGGTCCCGGCCGGCTGCCCGGTGCAGCTTGGCGTGGTGAACGCGAGCGCTACGGTATCCGGGGTCACAGCCAGCATCTCCGCCAAGAGCGTGTCCGGCGAGCTCATGCTGGACGGCGTGACCGGCACCGTGGACGCGAAAACGGTGTCCGGCGACCTGGAGGCGCGCGGGCTGGACGGCGGGATCGCCTTCAACTCGGTCACTGGTGACCTGACCCTGGCCGGCGGCTCCGTCAGGCAGCTCGAGGCAAAGACGGTCAGCGGTCAGGTCATCGCCGACATCGAGCTGGCCGAGCACGCCGACCTGCGGGTGGCGACCGTCTCCGGTGCGGTCGCTGTGCGGCTGCCCGCCTGCTCCAGTGTCCAGGTTGACCTCAAGTCCACATCAGGAAAGGTGCAAAGTACTTTCGACGGCATGCGCTCCGACGGCCCCAGGCCCGCCACCGTGGCGGGCACCCTGGGGTCAGGCTCGGCGAGCTTGTCGGTCACAAGCATGAGCGGCGATGTGACGCTGCTGGCGCGGCCTGACCCCGGTGCCACCGGGCCGTCGGCCCAGCCAGCTGCGGACCGACAGGGTGGTGCATCATGAGCCCGGTATTCCGGCACGGCAGGCTCCGTCTTTACCTGCTCAAATTGCTCGACGAAGCGCCACGGCACGGCTATGAGGTCATCCGGCTGCTGCAGGACCGCTTCCTGGGCGTGTACGCGCCTTCGCCAGGGACCATCTACCCGCGGCTGGCCAGGCTGGAGGAAGAGGGCCTGGTCACCCACGATGAGGTCGATGGGAAGAAGGTGTACCGGATCACCGACAAGGGCCGGGAGGAGATCGAGGCCAGGTTTGACGACCTGGCGGAACTCGAGGAAGAGATCACCGAGTCGGTGCGCGACATTGCCCGCGAGGTCACCCAGGACGTCCGGGACACGGTGCGCAACCTGCGCGAGGAACTGACCTGGGCCGCCCGCGACGTCCGCCGCGAGGAACGCGAGCTGGCCCGGGACGCGGCGCGGGACCGGGCCAGGCGGATCCATGATGAGGTCAAGGAGAGCGCCAGCCAGGCCCGGAGCGCAACGAGGAGTGACCGGCAGCCGGCCGGGAACGACCGCGAGCCTGGCGATGCCGGGCGGCCTGGGGAGACGGCTGCGCAGGCTCCGAAGAGCCGGGCGCAGGCCGACGGCCCGGGACCGGACGAAGCTGCGCAGGACAGGCCAGGGGAAGCCGCGGGCTTCCCCTGGGGTGCCCGGGGCCGGGCCAGCGACCGGCGGCGCGAGCAGCGCCGTGCTGGCCGCGGCCTGGAGTGGCCGGACTGGGCAGCGTTCCAGGACTGGCAGAGCTGGGCAGCCTGGCGGGAGCGGCCAGGCCGGTCCGGCTGGGCCGGCTTGGGCAGTTTCCCGGGCGCGGCGGCCCCGGGCTCCGAAACCCCGGGCTCCGAAACCCTGGGCTCCGAAACCCTGGGCTCCGAAACCCTGGGCGCCGAACCTCGGGACCGCGAGGCGCCCGGGCCGCAGGATCGCAGACCGCGGGCTCCAGGGCCCAGGACCGGACGAGGCCGCTCAGCGGGACCGGACGCGGGACTGTTCCGCGATCTCGAGCGGCTGGCCGTCGAGTTCGCGAGGGAACTGCGCACGGCCGCCTGGCATACCGAGTCAGTCGGCGAAAACGCGCTCAGCGACCTCCGGGCGATCCTTGAGGACACCCTGACGAAGGTCAAGGATGAGGTGTTCGGCGGCGCGACGGCCGGCTCCGGGGCGGCCGGTCGCACAGCAGCCGATCCCACAGCAGCCGATCCCACAGCAGCCAATCCCACAGCAGCCAATCCCACAGCAGCCGATTCCGCAGCAGCCGATGCCGCAGCAGCCGATGCCGCAGCGGCCGACGCAGCCGAGGCCAGCACCAGCAGCGAGCCCAGCACCGGCAGCGAGGACGGCGGCGCGGCCGGCCGGGATGGCCCAGCTCCGGAAGGCTCAGCTCCGGAAGGCTCAGCCCCGGAAGGCCCAGCCCCGGAAGGCCCAGCCCCGGAAGGCTCGGTTCCGGAAGGCTCAGCTCCGGATGGGTCGCCGCCGGCAGACAGCACCGGCGGCTAGCCGCGCTGGCCACGTGGGCCGACGCCGTGCCCGGCGGCTAGAGCGTGAAGACGACCTTCCCGAACAGCTCGCCGGAGATCATCGCGGCGAGGCCATCGCGGGCCTGGGCCAGCGGCATGGTGCGGTCGATCAGCGGCCGCACCCCCGTCTGCTCGCAGAACCGGAGCAGCCGGGCAAGCTGGTCGCGGCTCCCCATGGTGGACCCGACCACCGAGAGCTGCAGGAAGAAAACCCGGGCCAGGTCGGCGGCGGGCGCGGGCCCGCTGGTCGCCCCGCAGACCACGATCCTGCCGCCCGGCCGGAGCGCCCGCAGCGAATGGGCCCAGGTGGCCTCGCCGACGGTCTCCATCACCGCGTCAACGCGCTCGGGCAGCCTGGCGCCCTGCGGAAAGGCCTGATCCGCGCCTAGCTCCAGCGCGCGCTCCCGCTTGGCCTCGCTGCGGCTGGTGACCCATATCCGGTAGCCGCCCGCCCGCCCCAGCAGGATCAGCGCTGTCGCCACGCCGCCGCCTGCTCCCTGGACGAGCACGGTGGCCCCAGGCTCCAGGCCAGCCTTGCTGAACAGCATCCGGTAGGCAGTCAGGTAAGCGGTCGGCAGGCAGGCGGCATCAGCGAACGACAACGCGGCCGGCTTGGGCACCAGGTTCTGCCTGGGCACCGCGACCCGCTGCGCAAACGTCCCGTCGTAGCGCTCAGACAGCAGCGAGCGCGCCGGGTCCAGCGTCTCGTCGGGGCCGGCGTATCCGGGGTCACTGACCACGGCGTGCACCACGACCTCGTTACCGTCTTCGTCGAGTCCGGCCGCGTCGCAGCCCAGCACGATCGGCAGCCGGTCGGCGGAGATGCCAACCCCGCGCAGTGTCCATACGTCATGGTGGTTGAGGGAGGTGGCCAGGACCGACACTGTGGTCCACCCCTCCGGCGGCGCCGGTTCGGGCCGCTCGCCGAGTTCGAGGCCGTCGAGCGGATCCTCCGGGGCGAAGCGGGCCGCGGTAACAGCAAACATGCTCTGGACCATAGCGTCCTGGTCCGGGCTCGCTAGCCGCAGGGCGGCAGTCAATGCCGCAAACATCTCAAAATATGACAACTGACGGGAGTCATCTGATGCCAATATGTGATGAACGCGTCGCTGAAGAGCTGCCGGGCTATGGCCGTGTGTGCGATACTTCCGTGCGGGAAACTACTTCTGATACTCCCCGTAGGTAAGGACCGGAGTGGACTTCACGTCCTACGCCGAGCTAGCAGTCCGTCTCGTGAACACGTCCGCCCGTGCTGATGGTGACCCTGACCTGCTTGGCAGTCCGCAGGCGTTCCGCGCATTCGTCGCGGACCGCCCGCATCTGGCTGGGCCAGTGACCTTTCACGACCTGGACGCGCTACGGCTGCTCCGGGCCGAGCTCGCCACGATTTTCGGCGCCGCCGTGGGGGGCGACGAAGCAGCCGCGTCCGACCGGCTCAATGCGCTGCTGGCGCAGCACCCGGTGCACCCGGTCCTGGTCCGCCATGACGGCCCGCGCTGGCATATGCACCTGATCGACAGCGGCTCGGTGGCGGAGCGGTACGCGGCCGGCGCTACCAGCGGCCTGGCGGCCGTTTTCGCGCAGTTCGGTGCCAATCGGCTCGGTATCTGCGCAATTGCGTCATGTCCGTGCGCCTTCATCGACGCGAGCACCAACCGATCCCGGCGCTATTGTTCCGACCACTGCACGACCAAGGCGACGGTTACCGCATTCCGCTCCCGTGATAACAGCGGGGCCGGTCAAGGGCCCAGCACCGCCGCTGGCTGACCACGCACTGGTAGCAGCCTGAAATCTGGCCGGTCCGGCAAGTACCCGGCCGGTCCCGCGAGCCTTTGCCCTGGCCGCCTGATTACCCGCTAATGTGCGCCTGGCTGCGAAGGTCCGGCGCGTCACCAGCGACGTCAGTCCCGTTGGTATTGCGTGACGGTGACCTACGTTACCAAAAAGACACCAAGCGGCTTCTTCTCACGTCCCAAGTCGATCATTACCATGAGCCCTACTCACTCGGCCGTATGGCCCACGTTAGCGGACCCGAAAGAAGGTTCGATCATGGCAACTGAGTCTGTAGCCACGGCTACCAGACCGGAGGACGTCGGCCTCAAGCGCGAGATGGGGCTGGTCGGCGCCACCTGGGCGTCCGAGACCTCGATCATCGGCTCTGGCTGGCTGTTCGGCGCGCTATTCGCCGCGCAGGCCGCCGGGACGGCGGCCCTGCTGGGCTGGGTCATCGCCGGAATCGCGGTCATCATCCTGGCCCTCGTCCATGCCGAGCTCGGCGGGATGTACCCGGTCTCTGGCGGGACCGCGAGGTTCCCGCACTTCGCATTCGGCAGCATCGCCGGCATCTCGTTCGGGTTCTTCTCCTGGCTACAGGCGGTTACGGTAGCGCCGATCGAGTGCTTCGCGGTGATGCAGTACGGGTCCTACTACTGGCACGGGCTGTTCAACCCGAGCGCGGCCGGCGGTCACGGGAACGTCACCACGACCGGCTTCATCATGACGATCGTCCTGATGGCCATCTTTACCGTGATCAACTTCCTGGGCATGCGGATGTTCTCCAGGGTCAACAGCGGCATCACCTGGTGGAAGGTCGCAGTCCCGGTCTTCACGATCATCGTGCTGCTGTTCAAGTTGCACCCCAGCAACTTCGGCGCCGGTGGCGGCTTCATGCCGTACGGGATCAAGGCCCTGTTCGGGGCGATTCCGTCGGCGGGCATCGTGTTCGCCTACCTCGGCTTCGAGCAAGCCGACCAGCTGGCCGGCGAGATCAAGAACCCGCAGCGCAACCTGCCGCGGGCGATCATCATCGCGACCCTGATCGGGGTGGTGATCTACACCATGCTGCAGGTGGTGTTCATCGGCGCACTGCCGGCCGACCAGCTGACCAAGGGTTTCGCCGGCATCAGCAACACGAACATTCTCACCGGCCCGTTCGCCGGCCTGGCCGGCCTGGTCGGGCTCGGCTGGCTGGCTATCATCCTGCGGATCGACGCGTTCGTCTCGCCGTTCGGTACCGGCCTGATCTATGAGACCTCCACCTCCCGGGTCGGCTACGGCCTGGCCAGGAACCGCTACTATCCGCAGATCTTCCAGCGGACCGACGCCCGCGGCGTGCCCTGGTTCAGCCTGATCTTCTCATTCCTCGCCGGACTGGTCTTCCTGCTGCCGTTCCCCAGCTGGCACTCGCTGGTCAGCCTGGTCACCGGGGCCAGCGTGCTGATGTACGCCGGCGCGCCGCTGTCCATGGGCGCGTTCCGCAAGCAGGTTCCCGAAGCGAGCCTGCCCTACCGGGTGCCGGGCGCCGCGGTGCTGGGCCCGCTGGCGTTCATCATCGCCAACATGCTCATCTACTGGTCGGGCTTCGAGACGGTCTGGAAGCTGGGCGTGTGCATCGTGATCGGCTACGTGCTGATCGGCGTGTGCATGGCGTTCGACCCCCAGCGCCCGCCGCTGGACTGGAAGTCGGCACAATGGCTGCCGATCTACCTGATCGGATTGGGCATCATCTCTTGGCAGGGCCAGTTCAGCGGCGGCGCCGTCGCGGCGCCGGTCAACACCAACAACATCCCGTTCTGGTGGGACATGGTGGTCGTCGCCGGGTTCAGCCTGATCATCTACTACTGGGCGCAGGCCGCCAGGCTGCCCAGGGAGGAAATGCTGAACCTGGTCGGGCGTCAGTCCACGGTGGAGGAGCCGCCAGGACCAGCGCCGAGGCACTGATACCGGGGCGCTGACCGCCCTGCACGCTGGTTTGCCCGCGAGGGTCCCGGGCCGCCGAAACGGCGGCCCGGGGCCCTCGCGTCTGGTCCGGGGTCGCCTGCCAGCCGGGCTCGCCGGTCAGCGGTCACGAGATCGCAACGGCCAGTACCGCAGCAGCACCCGGCCCTCGATGAGCTGGTCAGGCACGGCACCGAAGGCCCGGCTGTCGACCGCCCCAGCGTCCGGATTGTCGGACTGCAGCCACCAGCCCGCCCGCTCGCGCCGCCCGGCCCGCTTGACCAGGAGCATGCCAGGGCGCCCCGGATGCCGGGCGATGATCAGCTGGCCCGGCTTGATCCGCGGCACCCGGCCTGCCCGCATCCGGCGCCGCACCAGCAGCCAGTCCCCGGGCCGCAGCGCCGGTTCCATGGACCGCTCCGCCACCGCGACACGCCATAGCGGCCAGCGCATGGAACCCTCCCTGAATGCAATGGAGCTAACGGGGTACTGTCGGAATCCGGTACCCATGATCTGACACGAGAGAAGGACATCAATGAGACTGCTCGCACGTCTGGTCGAGCCGAGGGCCACCGCGCATGCTCACTGTGACCTCCCCTGCGGTATCTACGATCCGGCCCAGGCCAGGATCGAGGCCGAATCCGTCCGGGCCATCTGCGAGAAGTACCAGCAGAATGCCGACCCAGAGTTCCGCACCCGCGCCCTGCAGATCAAGGAGGAGCGGTCAGAACTCGTCAAGCATCATCTGTGGGTGCTGTGGACCGACTACTTCAAGCCACCGCACTTCGAGAAGTATCCGCAGCTGAACCAGCTGTTCAACGAGGCCACCAAGCTCGCGGGCGCCGGCGGCACCAAGGGCAGCACCGACGTGGCCAAGGCCGACGAGCTGCTCGGCAAGATCGAGGAGATCGGAAAGATCTTCTGGGAGACAAAGCAGGCCTGACGTCACAGCACACCCAAATACTGCCAGCTGAAGGGCCGCGCGGCTGTTATCCGCGCGGCTCTTCAGCGCCCTGAGCAGGCGCCGGCCGCGCGCCGCGCCAACGCAGCGGCGCGCACACGGTAGGTTGCAGACAGGAACGGCTGCCTGCGTACCGCGGGCCCACGCCGGCCGCTGCAGGAGGGCAGAAGTGACCGAGAAGACGACCGCACCGACGATCAGGCCGGCCGCGAGCACGGTGGCGCGTGACGACGGCAGCGCGTCCCTAGCGGGCCGTCCGGGCACCTCGGCCGCGCTTCGCGGCCAGCGTGGCGAGCAGCCGCAAACGCAGGATCAGGTGACCGTCCGGCTGCCCGCCGAGGGTGCGTACCTGTCGGTCCTGCGCACCGCGACGGCCGGCCTGGCGGCCCGCCTCGACTTCACCCTCGACGAGATCGAGGACCTGCGGATTGCCGTCGACGAGGCCTGCGCCATGCTGCTCAGCCAGGCGCAACCGGGCGGCAGCCTGGAGTGCGTGTTCGCGCTTGATCGCGACATGATGACTATTTCGGTATCGGCGCAATGCCTGGCGCCGCAGCCGCCCGCCAGCGACACCTTCGCGTGGACCGTCCTGTCCGCGCTGGCCGGCAGCGTCGACGCGCACGTGGGACCCGGCGATCTGCTGACCATCGTGATGCGCAAGTCCCGCGAGATATCGGGATCAGTATGACGGGGGAGACCGAGGGCACCTTGACCGAGGAGTTCGAGAGCACGGTGGTGGCCCGCGCCGGGGCCGGGGAGGGCGCCGCGGAGGCCGACGTCCAGGTGGCCGCCATGATCGAGTTCCGGGATCCGGACGACGACGCCGCTGAGGAGCCCGCGGCGGAGGATGCCGTGCCGGTCGCGAAGATCCAGCATGCGCCGCGCGAGCGGGGCCGGGCCAGGGACCTGTTCGAGCGGATCGCGCTGCTGCCCGAAGGAGACGAGGAACGGCTGCGCATCCGCGGTGAGCTCGTCGAGTTGCACCTGCCGCTGGTCGAGTATCTCGCGCGCCGGTTCCGTAACCGGGGGGAATGGCTCGACGACCTGACCCAGGTGGCGACCATCGGCCTGATCAAGTCGATCGACCGGTTCGATCTCAGTCGTGGCGTGGAGTTCTCCACCTACGCAACGCCGACGATCGTCGGTGAGATCAAGCGGCACTTCCGCGACAAGGGCTGGGCCGTCCGGGTGCCCCGGCGGCTCCAGGAACTCAAGCTGGCGCTGACCAAGGCGATCAGCGACCTGGCCCAGCGGCTTGGCCGTGCACCTACCGTGGCCGAGCTCGCCGCTCACCTCCAGATGAGCGAGGAAGAGGTGCTGGAGGGCCTGGAGTCCGCCAACGCGTACTCGACGGTCTCTCTCGATGCTCCCGACTCCGGGGATGACGACGCTCCCGCGGTAGCTGAGTCGCTAGGGATGCTTGATGATGCTCTCGAGGGAGTGGAGTACCGGGAATCGCTCAAGCCACTCCTGGAGCGGCTCCCGCCCAGGGAGAAGCGGATCCTGCTGCTGCGGTTCTTCGGCAACATGACCCAGTCCCAGATCGCGACCGAGCTCGGGATCTCGCAAATGCACGTGTCCAGGTTGCTGGCCAGGACGCTGGCTCAGCTCCGTGAGGGCCTTACCACCGACGACTAGAGAGCCCCGGCACCACCGACGACTAGAGAGCCCCGGCCCGGTCAGCTAGCGGCCGCGCTGGCCGGGACGGCCAGGCTGCGCGGGACGGCCGGACTGGCGTGCGGATGGCGGCGGGTCGTCGGCCGCCGGCGGGTCACCGGCCAGGGCGCGCAGGCTGGGCGGGACGAGCAGCGCGGCAAATCCGGCCACGGCCAGCACGGCACCTGGCACGCCCCAGTCGTAGCGGTGCCCCTGGATCAGGTAGATGCTGACGATGCCGACAAACAGCTGGGTGAGCAGCGCCGGGGTACGGCTCCACGGGCGCGCCCTGGCCAGCCCGGACGCGACATACGCCAGCGCGACCGCGGTGGCTATCCCGATCAGGGTCAGCGCGATGCCGCTGTTGTTGTGATACGACCGGCCTGCACTGAAATCGACCCCGGCCAGGATGGCGGCGCCGAGCACGCCGGCCGCCTCGGCCGCCTGGATGGCCGCAGCGGCGAGCAGGCTGGCGGGACGCTGCGGCAAACCGGAATTTCCGGGCTCGCTAGCCTGAGCGCGTGCGCGCTCTCCTGATCGTGAACCCACGGGCCACCTCCACGACACAGCTCCGCCGTGACGTCATCGTGCGCGCGCTCGCCTCCGCTGTCGACCTCGAGGTCGTGCAGACACGTTACCGGGGCGACGCTACCGGCCTGGCGGCTGACGCCCGATGCGCAGGCTACGGCCTGGTCCTCACGCTGGGTGGTGATGGCACCGTCAATGAGGCGATCAACGGAATCCTCGGTGCGCCGGGTGCCCTGGCAGGTGACAGCCTCCCGCCGGCCGCGGAACGCCCCGCGCTCGCCCCGTTGCCCGGCGGCAGTGCCAACGTCTTCACCCGTGCCCTGGGGCTGCCTGCCGACCTCGTCGACGCCGTCGGCTGGGTCCTGCAGGCGCTGGCCGATGGCCGGCGGCGCGACATCGGCGTGGGCCTGGCCGACGACAGGTACTTCGCGTTCAACGCCGGGCTGGGCTTCGATGCTGAGGTGGTCCGCGCGGTCGAGGGACAGCGCGCCCACGGCCGCCCCGTCACTCCCGCGCTCTACGCGAGGACGGCGGTGCGCCAGTTCTACCTGCGGACCGACCGGGGGCGGCCCGCGCTGACCCTCGAACGAGCCGGGCATCCGCCGGCCGGCCCATTCTTCGTCGGTATCGTGTCGAACACCGCGCCCTGGACCTACCTCGGCAAGCGCCCGGTCAACACAAATCCGCGGGCGGCTTTCGACTGCGGCCTTGACGTCTTCGCGCTGCGCAGCCTGCATACGGCCGCCACGCTGCGCACCCTTCGCCAGCTATTGTCAGCGGCTGGCCCGCCGGCCCGCGGGCGGAGCGTTCTGACCGGCCACGACGAGGCCGCACTGGCGTTCGAAGCCACCAGGCCGGTCGCGTTCCAGGTCGACGGCGAGTACATGGGCGAGCGCGAGCAGGTCCGGTTCACGTCAATCCCGAAGGCCTTGAGCGTCATAGTATGAACTCGCCCGCGGAATGGAAGAAGCTGACCGTTACGCCGATAAAGTACCCATATCGCCGCTGAGCCCGGCCCATCTCGGCATCAGGCCCAGGAAGGCGCAGGACCACTGCGGTCGGGCCATGCCCGCAATGTGACTGATCTGACACCGAAATCCACCCGAACCTTTGCCTCAGCCTCTTGCGGTTGATCGCCACGCTTGAGAGGGTTGTAACGCTCCCGGCAAGCGACGCACCAGCCATGCGTCGATGGCCGGGCGCGGTTGTCGTGGTCTGGTCTTGTCTCGGCTGCCGTGCCTAGGAGCCGATCGGGACCGCAAGTCCCGTGACTGAAGCGAGAGTCTCGGCCGGGGAACTTCGGGGCACCGGCATATGTTATAGCTCGTGAAATCGTTCACAAGTGCGACTGAGGCGACGGGCCCGGGCCACGGCACCGTCCTTAAGAAGGAGTGGACCTCATGGACTGGCGTCACCACGCCGCCTGCCGTGACGTGGATCCGGAGCTATTCTTCCCGATCGGAAACACGGGCCCGGCGTTGCTCCAGATTGACGAGGCCAAGCAGGTTTGCCGACGCTGCCCGGCCCAGGAACCATGCCTTCAGTGGGCGCTTGAGAGCGGGCAGGACTCCGGAGTCTGGGGCGGGCTGAGCGAAGACGAACGGCGGGCGCTCAAGCGCCGCGCCGCCCGGGTCCGGGCTGGGGCCCACGCCTGACCCGGCCTAGGTCAATCCGCCACCGGCAGGGCCGAGCCCGGACGGCCGGCGGCGACCGCAGCTGGCGGTTCCAGCGGCAGATCCACGATCACTTTGGTGCCTCCGGCGGGCTGCCGTGTTATCTGCAGGCGACCGCCCATCTCGGCTATGACCAGCGTGCGGACGATCTGCAGCCCCAGGTTAGCCATGGAGTCGAGATCGAAATCCGCGGGTAGCCCCACTCCGTTGTCGGCCACCGTCACCATCAGCCGGTCGTGACTGCGGTCCGCGGCCACTGCGAGGGTCCCGCCGGTCGGCCAGGTCAGGCCGTGCTGCAGCGCGTTCTGGAGCAATTCGGTCAGCACCAGGGCCAGCGGGGTGGCCAGCGACGCGGGCAGCCTGCCGAACTTCCCGGACAGCTCGGGGGTGACCCGCGTCTCCGGCGCGGACACCTCCCCCGCCATCATCGCGACCCGGCGCGCTATCTCATCGAAGTCCACGACCTCTTCCGGCGCATGCGAGAGCGTTTCGTGGACGATGGCGATGGAGCCGACCCTGCGGACGGCTTCCTCCAGCGCGGCGCGCGCCTCCGGTGCCGATAGCCTGCGCGCCTGCAGCCGCAGCAGCGCGGCCACGGTCTGCAGGTTGTTCTTGACCCGATGGTGGATTTCGCGGATCGTGGCGTCCTTCGTGATGAGCTCGCGCTCCCGGTGGCGCAGCTCGGTGACGTCGCGGACCAGGACCAGCGCGCCCGCTCTGGTCCCTTCCACGACCAGCGGAATCGTACGTAGCTGGACCACTGATCCGTTGCCCTCCAGCTCGGTCTCCATCCGCGCGCGCCCGCTCGCCGTCAGCATCAGGGAATCGTCACGAGGCGCTGAGGTGGTGCACAGCTTGGCCGTGAGCGGCCCGAGTTCCGCTCCGACCAGGTCAGCGGTGAGGCCCAGCCTGCGGTAGGCGGACAAGGCGTTCGGGCTCGCGTAGGTCACCTTGCCTGACTTGCTCAGGCGCAGCAGCCCATCGCCCACCCGCGGCGACCTGACCAGCGCGGGCTCCTCGCCGGTACTGGGGAACATGCCGGCCGCGACCATCTGGGCCAGGTCATCGGCGGCCCGCAGGTATGCGATGTCCATCCGGCTCGGCGTGCGGGCGGCGGACAGGTTGGTGGACCGCTCGATCACGGCGATCACCCGGCCGTCGTGCACGACCGGGATCGTCTCGTGCCGGACCGGCACCCCGCTGGTCCACTCCGGATCACCTTCCCGGCAGATTCGCCGGTCCCGCATGGCCGCCTCGAGGAACGGCCGCGCGGCGACCGACCGCACCGTCCCGACAAAGTCGTCGGGAAACGCGGTTGGCCCGGTCGTCGGGCGCATCTGAGCGAGCGCCACCCATCCGGACCGGTCCTGAAGCGGCGCCCAGAGCACGAGATCGGCAAAGGAGAGGTCAGCCAGGAGCTGCCAGTCAGACACCAGCGCGTGCAGCCATTCCACGTCAGATTCGGCCAGCCCCGCCTGGCGTAGGGCAAGGTTGGTCAAGGTAAGCACCTCGCCATCATCGCATCTGCCCGCTGGACCAGGCCCGGCCTGCCCGGACCGCCGCGAGCCTCAGCGTGCCGCCAGCGCGGGCGGCCAGCGCGCGAGACCATATCGGGATGATGGTGCAGATGACGGTGCAGGGGAGGGAGATGCCCGTGACATCACCGGATGTCAGGTCAGCGCGCGTCAGGTCCGCTGCGGCCAAAGGCACCAGGCTCCCGAAGTACTACGGCGTCAAACGCGAACTGCTGGCCTTCACCGGCTCGATGACCGCAGGTACGCCCGTTCCTGGCGAGCGCGAGCTCGCGCAGCGGTACGGCACCTCACGGACCACCGTCCGGCAGGCACTCGCGGAGCTGGTCATCGAAGGCCGGCTGCTGCGGATCCAGGGCAAGGGCACGTTTGTCGCCCAGCCCAAGGTCGCTCAGCTGCTGGAACTCGCTGGCTACACCGAGGAGATGCGGGCGCGCGGGCTGAGCCCGCAGACGCGCAACCTGGACACCAGGTACCAGCCAGCCGACGAGGAGCTGGCCCTGCTGCTCGGCATCCCGCCCGGTGGCCGCGTGCTGCGCATCCACCGGCTCAGGCTGGCCGACGGGGAGCCGATGGCCATCGCCGTCTCCTACCTGCCCGCGCGCCGGTTCCCCGGGCTGCGCAGGAAGGCCGACCGGGCCGCCTCGCTGTATGAGGTCCTCGCCACCGCCTACGGCGTGGAACTGGCGCAGGCGGAAGAGACCATCGAGACCGTACTGGCCAGCCCGGCCGACGCCGGCTTGCTCGGCGTGGACGCCGGGCTGCCGCTGCTGCTGCTCAGCAGGCGCGCGTTCGACGCCGAGGGCACCCCGGTGGAGTGGTCGCAGTCGTGGTACCGCGGCGACAGGTACAAGTTCCTGACCCGGACCCGCCGTCCGGAACACCCCATCCTGGGCTCTGCTACCAGCTGGTAACGTCACCCCATGGGCGGCACCGAACCAGCATCAGCATCGGCGAGCAGCGAGCCGCACCAGGCCGGGGGGATGCCTGATCATGGCGGCGCGCACGCCGTGGCCGCGGCGCGGCGGCACGGCGTCCAGACCATGTTCACGCTCTCGGGCGGGCATGTCTTCCCGCTGTATGACGGTGCGGTCAAGGCCGATCCGCCGATGCGGATCGTCGACGTACGGCATGAGCAGACGGCGGTGTTCGCCGCGGAGGCCACGGCGCGGCTCACCCGCGGCACCGGCCTCGCCGTCCTGACGGCCGGTCCTGGCGTGACCAATGGCGTGAGCGCGATAACCACGGCCCGGTTCAACGGGGCGCCGCTCGTCGTCATCGGCGGCCGCGCGCCTGATTACCGGTGGGGTTCGGGCAGCCTCCAGGAGATCGATCATCCCGCGCTGCTGGGCGCGGTGACCAAACGGGCCTGGACCGAGCACCGCAGCGACCGGGTCGGTGCCGCGGTGGACGAGGCATTCACCCTGGCCGCGAGCCGCCACCGTGGCCCGGTCTTTCTCGATGTCAGCCTCGAGGCGCTCTTCGGCAGCGCGGGTTCAGTCCCGGTGGCCCGCGGCCAGGCGGCGCACGGCACCGGGGGCCGGAGCGCGCCGGACCCGGAGGCGATCGCGCACATCGCGTTGCTGCTCTCGCAGGCCAGCAGGCCGGTGCTGGTACTCGGCTCGGACGTGTGGCTGGACGGCGCCGCCGATGCGGCCCGGGTCGCCGCCGAGCAGCTGGCCCTGCCGGTCATCCCCAACGGCCAGGGGCGCGGGATCCTGCCCGCCGGGCATGAGCTGCTCGTCTCCAGGGCGCGCTCGCTCGCGCTCGGCGAGGCCGACCTGGTCATCGTGGCAGGCACGCCGCTGGATTTCCGGCTCGGTTACGGCGAGTACGGGGGCCAGAACGGGACGCCTGCCGCCCAGGTCGTGCACGTCGTAGACGCCCCGGACCGGGTAGCGAGCCACCGCGAGCTGGCCGGGCACGCAGCAGGCGACCTGGCGGCGTTCTTCGCCGAGCTGGCCGCCGTCGCGCCGGTGATCGCGGGCGCGGCGGCCCGCGCCTGGACCCAGGCCTGGCTGCCCAGGCTCCAGGCCGCGAGCCGGGCCGCCATCGCGGCCGATGCGCAGCTGCTCGCCAGCGACGCGGACCCGATCCACCCGATGCGGATCTACGGTGAACTCGCCCGGCTGCTGGACAGCGATGCGGTAGTGATCGGCGACGGCGGCGACTTCGTTTCCTACGCGGGCAAGTACATCGAGCCACAGCGCCCGGGCTGCTGGCTGGATCCAGGTCCGTACGGATGCCTCGGCACCGGGCTCGGGTACGCCATCGCCGCCCGGATCGCCCGGCCCTCGGCCCAGGTGGTGCTGCTGCTCGGCGACGGCGCCGCCGGGTTCTCGCTGATGGATACCGACACCGCGGTCCGCCACCAGCTGCCCATGGTGATGATTTGCGGCAATAACGGCATCTGGGGGCTGGAGAAGCACCCGATGCAGCAGCTCTACGGCTATGACGTGGCGGCCGACCTGCAACCGCAGTGCCGCTACGACCAGGTGGTCGCCGCCCTGGGCGGGGCCGGGGAGATCGTCACCGCGCCCGGCCAGATCGGGCCTGCGCTGCGCCGGGCCTTCGCTTCAGGTGTCCCGTACCTCGTGAACGTCAGCACCGACCCGGAGATCGCATACCCGCGCTCCACGACCGGGGTCTGAAGCCGGCTTGCCATCAGCTCGGCGGATCCGCGCGCACTCCGCGGCACCGGACGTTACGTGATCATGCTGGCAGCGCCGGACGTTACGTGATCATGGGCGGAGCGGGCGGGCTGGCGCGTCAGGAGGCGACGGAGCCGGGCCGGGCGTGCGCCACGAAACGCTCCCGGTCGACCACCACCCGTTCCATGCTGCCCGCGCCGACCACCAGATCCTCCGCGGGATTCCAGACCCGGGCAATGAAGCTGAACACCAGCCGCGAGCCGGCCACCTCGGTGAGCTCGGCCTCCACGACGAGTTCCTCGGTCAGCGGGCTGGCCCGCTTGTGCTCGAGGCTGGCCGAGGTGCCCACGGAGGTGGCCGCCGGATCCAGGTAGGGCGCGATCGCGGCGATCGCGGCCGCCTCGGCCAGCGCCAGCAGCCGCGGGGTCGCCAGCACCGGCACATCGCCGCTGCCCATCGCCGCGGCGGTATCGTCCTCGGTCACCACGGCGCGCACGGTGGCCCGCAGCCCGACCGCCAGCGCAGGCTCAGTGTCGGGTCTCATTCGATGACCGCGATGAGGTCGCCCTCCTGGACCACGTCACCCTCGGAGACGGCGAGCTTCGTGAGCGTGCCCGAGTCTTCGGCCAGGACCGGGATCTCCATCTTCATGGATTCGAGGATGACCAGCGTGTCGCCATCAGCTACGGCGCTTCCCTCGGCAGCCACTACCTTCCACACGTTCGCGACCATTTCGGCGCGGACTTCGGTCACGCGCACCTCCTCGCGTCATGGCCCGGCGATCGGTGCCGGGGATGCGCCATCATCATGCTCATCATCGCAGCCGTTCGACGACCGCCGTATCGTAATTCACGCTGGCGAACTCGGCACTGTCCAGCAGATCCGCGGGACCGGCCAGGTTGGTCTCAGCACCGATTCGAACACGCCCGCAGCCTACCGGCGGCTGGCCAGCGCGGCCTACAGGCGGCTGGCCAGCCGCAGGCCCGCGACCTCGCTGAGGGCCTCGATGACGCCCGGGTCGTACTCGGCGGCGGTGTCCAGCCGCAGCCGTTCCAGCGCCGCCGTGGTGCGGTCCCGGTCGGTCGACCCGCCGACCAGGTCGTCGAAGGCGTTGGCGGCCCGGATGATCCTGCTGCCGACCGGCGGCTCCGGATCATGCCCGCGCGCTGGCCAGCTCTGGCAGCGGACCAGCTCGGCTACCTTGTCCAGGACGCCCGCCTGGCGGATCACATCGGAGCCGAGCTCGGCGATCCGCCGCTGGTCGGCCGGGGACACCAGCACGGTGGCCCCGCCGGGGATCGGATCGGGCAGCGCCAGCTGGCCGATGTCGTGCATCAGCGCCGCGTACTCCAGGTCGAGCAGGTCGAGCTCGGGCATGCCCAGTTCCCGGCCGACGGCCACCGCCAGCCTGCTCACCCGGCGGGAATGGCCGCTTTCGACGTAGCCGCCGACCTCGGTGACCCGGGCCAGCGCGCGGACGGTCTGCAGGTAGGTCGCCTGGATTCCGGCATACCTGCGGAAAGCGACCTGGGTGACCAGCAACGGCCCGATGAAGACGGCCAGCTCAGACAGGCCCATGACCTCAGCAGCGAAGACGGTGATCACCGCGGAAGCGCCGACCGCCACGCCGAGCGGCAACAGCGCCCGCATCTCGTCCCATAATGCGACCGAGAACCTGGCGCCCAGGTCGTCCGCCCTGATCAAGGCGCCGATCACCGCCTCGACCAGCCAGCAGACCGCGGCCATGAGGGCCATCGCGGCGAACGCGATCCACCAGTTCCGGTGGGCGTTGAGCACCTGGCTGGCGGCGAACGGGCGGAAGATGAACGCCACGCAGCCGACCGCGACCAGCCGGGACGCCATCCCGGTCAGGCCGGCCGACCGGCCGGCCGCGATGTGCGGCAGCGCCCCGAGCGTCATCCCGACCGCTGTCACCGCGATCACCTGCAGCGCGGGGATGTGCGGCGGCAGGTTGCCGTGCTGCTTGGCGACCCGCAGCAGCATCGCATAGGCCAGCGCGCCGGTCGTCGCGATGGGCGCCGCTTCCCGGTTGCCCGGCAGGGCCAGCCGCAGCAGCTCGCCGAACGCGATCAGGCAGCCGAAGGCCACCGCGGTCGTGGGCTGCTGGACCTTGACGGCGGCGGTCTGCGCGAACCCGGCCACCACCAGCATCCCGGCCGCCGCCAGCAGCAGCAGCCGCCCGGAATCGAGGTCCTGCCAGGAGGCCCAGCGCTCGGCGGGCTGGCGCGCCGTCATGGTGCCTCCCCCGCGCTCAGAAGGTCTCGACGACGCGCAGCGGGGCGGTCGGGTCATCGTGGTCCTGTGCGGTCACCAGCTCGCGGTCAAGCGGCGCTGAGGGCGGCTCGGGCAGCGCCCAGCCATCCCGGCGCAGCGCGGCCACGAAGGCGTCCACCAGGGCCGGGTCGAACTGGCTGCCCGAGCCCTTGCGGAGTTCCTCAACCGCATCGTCGATCTGGCGCGCCTCCCGGTAGGACCGGGTCGACGTCATCGAGTCGAACGCATCGGCCACCGCGATGATGCGCGCGAACTCGGGAATCTCGTCACCGGCGAACCCCATCGGGTAACCGCGGCCGTCGATCCGCTCGTGATGATGCATGATGCCGGTCAGCGCCTCGTTCAGGAAGCCGATCTCCCGCACGATTTCCAGGCCGCGCATCGGGTGCAGCTGAATGGCCGCGTACTCCTCCTCGGTCAGCGCGCCGGTCTTCTGCAGCACCTTGGTGGGCACGCCCAGCTTGCCCACATCGTGCAGCATCCCGGCGAACCTGATCGCCTCCGCGCGGTCGGCCCGCATGCCGATCTGGCGGGCGATCATCCCGGATCCGCGGGAGACCCGCTCGCTGTGGCCGCGGGTGTAGAAGTCCTTGGTCTCGACGGCCTGGCAGAGCGCCGCCATGGTGGCCGCGTAGGCCCGCTGCTGCTCAGCGAACTGGCCCATGGCCCAGCGCGCCACGAACAGCGGAACCAGCACCAGGGCGGCAGCATACGGGCCCATCACGTACCACAGCGCCGCGATGACCAGGCCGAGCGCCGCGTAACCGAGATCGGAGACGAGCAGCAGCGGCAGGCTGGACTCCAGCCGGATCCGGCGCCGCGGCCTGGCGTCGCCGTCGATCAGCTGCAGCATTCCCCACAGCAGGCCCTGATTGGTCAGCACATGCACGACCGCGGCCACCGCGAACGGCCAGATAATGACGGGGAAGTCGGTGAACCCGGGTACCCCGAGGTGGCCGTGCAGGGCGACGAACGCTGTCCCGGCCAGGTAGCCGGACAGCGCATACATCGCGCCGTTGAACACCCGCTCGGCCAGCACCAGCTTGCGCCGCGGGCTCAGCACCGACACGCTGCCCACCAGCGCGGCCCCGACCGGGCCGAGCAGCACCACGGCGGCCAGGGTGGCGGCTGAACTCGGCGACCAGGCCGACTGCCGCGCCGCGAGCTGCGCCGGAGTCGAGTCGCAGATCAGGAACAATGCCATCAGCACGACGAGCTGAATCCACCAGGTCATGCTCATGGATCCAGTCAGCCTGGGCGTGACGAGAGCGGCGGCTGCCACCACCACCGCCGTTATGTACAGCCACGCCGCCCGGGAGACCCTGCTCATGACCCCTCGCCCTGTCGGCCTGCTGCCGGCCCCCGGGCGCCGGTTGGTCCCCCCCGCGCCCGGGGCCGCAGCGCCGGGAACGCCGCTGCGCCCGGCCCAATGCCGCCACTTAGGGTAACGCGATCAAGCAGGATCGCGTGGGTCTCCGTCGTATCAGGTAACTCGCGCAGCCCTGAAAGTACGACATATAGCGAAACGGATTATCGGCCGCCCGGCGCTATTCGACGTGCAACTCAATCTCGAGCTCGGCCCGGACCGCCTGAATCCGCGTCAGGACCTTGGTCCGCAGTTCGCTCGGCACATCCTCATAGCCGCAATGCTTATGCACCAGCCGCTTGACGGCCTCTTCGAGACCGTACTCGCGCAGGCACGGCCCGCACTCGTCGAGATGCTGGCGGATCTGGGCGCAGCCGGAATCCTCGATTTCGCCGTCCAGATAGGAGTACACGCGCGCGAGTACCTCGCTACAGGGCACCTCGTGCGGTTTGCCGCAGCTCATTCCGCGTCCTTCCTGGGCACATCGCCAGATGACGCCTCGGCAGCGGTCGAGGCCGCCCTGACCAGGCCCTGCTGCGCCGCATAGTCCTGAAGCATGTCGCGGAGCTGCCTGCGCCCGCGGTGCAGGCGGCTCATCACGGTCCCGATCGGGGTGCCCATGATGTCCGCGATCTCCTTGTAAGCGAAGCCTTCCACATCGGCCAGGTAGACCGCGATGCGGAAGTCCTCGGGGAGGGCCTGCAGCGCCGATTTGATGTCCGAGTCCGGGAGCCGTTCCAGCGCCTCCGCCTCCGCGGACTTCAGCCCGGCGGAAGTGTGCGAGGCGGCCCTGGCCAGCTGCCAGTCCTCGATCTCCTCGGTACCCGACCGCTGCGGCTCACGCTGCCGCTTGCGGTAGGAGTTGATGAACGTGTTGGTGAGAATCCGGAATAGCCAGGCCTTGAGGTTGGTGCCCACCTGGAACTGGTGAAAGGACGCGTACGCCTTGGCGAAAGTCTCCTGCACCAGGTCCTCGGCGTCGGCGGGATTGCGTGTCATCCGCATCGCCGCCGCATACAGCTGATCCAGGTACGGCAGGACATCGCGGGAGAAGCGCTCACTGCGCTCCTGCAGTGTCTCAGGGACCTGACTCACCTCCTCCGCGAACGCCCGCTGCGGCTGGCCGAACTGCCACATGCCTCGGGCGGAGGATACAACGCCTGAGCCAGGCTTCTCTCGCGTCACGACCGTGGAGACGTCATCGACCTGGCGGGTGGCTACTGGCACGGGTGGTGTAACACGCTCCCGAGTGGCTTCATTCCTTGATCCGAGCTTAGCGCCGGCGCCGGTCGCGCCTGGCCTGGCAGGGTACACAGCAGGCCGCCTCCGGCCTGGCTTCCAGCCGCCCCTCGGGTACGGCCGCCCCACAGTCTGCGCAGGTCCCGTAAGTTCCCTGGGCGATCCTGGCTAGCGCGTCGCTGACCTCCGACCGCTGCCGTTTGGCGAGTTCCAGCACCGCCTCGGTGCGCTCGGTCTCGGCCAGATTGGCACCCGCGTCGGCGGGATCCTGCGGGTACCCGGGCACCCACTCGTCTTGATGCTCGCCGGTCAGGACCAGGATCGATCTGTCCAGATCGATGCGAATCTGCTCTAAGCGCTGGCGAGCGGCGGCAGTATCCATCACGTTCGCTACCTCCGGTCCGCGCGCTCGGTGGCGCCGGGCCGGGCCGCCGGGTCGCCGGGCCCGATCGGCTCGATCGGCTCGATCAGCTGCGCGCCGTTATGCCGTACCGAGTTGACCTCGGTGGAGACCGGCCGCCAGACCAGCCCGCCGGACACCGCGGGGGTCAGCAGCGCACGCAGGTCGGCGGGGTCATCACTGGCCGGGTCGAGCCAGTCCGCCCAGCTGTCCGACCCGATGATCATCGGCATCCGGTCATGGATTCGGCCCAGCTCGTCCGGCGCATTCGTGGTGATGATCGCGGCCGTCCAGAGCCAGGCGTGCTCATGGTCATCGGGCACCCCCCGATCCCGCCACAGCTCGTAGATTCCGGCCATCGCCAGCGGGCCGCCGTCGGCGCGGCTGATGTAGTAGGGCTGCTTGACGGTGCGGCCGTCAACCTGGATGGGCTGCCACTCGTAGTAGCCGTCCGCGGGCAGCAGGCAGCGCCGCCGGGCGAACGCCTTGCGGAACGCCGGCTTGCTGTCGACCGTCTCGGCGCGCGCGTTGATCAGGCGACCGCCCATCGAGGGGTCCTTGGCCCACGACGGCACCAGGCCCCACCGGAGCACGCGCAGTTCCCTGGCCGGCCCGCCCGCCGCGCCGTCAGCCTTCGTCCCGCCCGCCGCGCCGTCAGCCTTCGTCTCCTCAGCCGCCCCGGTTCCGGCCCGGCTCGGCGCGGCCTGATCCGCTCCGGCCGCGGCGCGCGGGGCGCGGGTCAGCACGGCGTACACGGGCTTGGTGGGCGCGACGTTGTAGTCGGGATCGAGCGGCTCAGTGACGCGGTCGCGCTCAATACGGAACTCCTCAAGGAGCTCTATTCGCTTACGCGCGGAGGCATACCGGCCACACATGTCCTCACCTTGACAGGAGCATCACGGGGATCTGGGGGAAGCACAGATTGTGCGAGTTCATAGCCAAGTTCCGGTACTGCCAAACCTCGGCGGGGCGCTTTGCCTGCCCGGCCCAGTACGCTCGCTCCCGGTAGCCTCGGATAAGACAGCTGATAAGACAGCGAGACGGGACGCGGCGGCCAGGCAGCGCGCCTACGGCACGGCGGGACGGAGGTGCAGCGCATGGACCGGGCGGCGGGGCCGGACGGCGGACCGGGTAGCGGCTCGGACAGCGGACCCGACGGGCGCTGGCACGCGCCTGCAGCCAGCGGGCCGGTGCGGGCGCTGGTGGCTGTCCCCGGGTCCAAGTCGATGACCAACCGGGCCCTCATCCTGGCTGCGCTGGCTGACGGCCCCACGCTGATCACTGGCCCGCTGGCCGCCCGGGACACCCGGCTGATGGCGGACGCGCTGCGCGCGCTCGGCAGCCTGATCGAGGCTGCGGCCGCGCCCTCGCCGGGAACCGCGCCCTCGCCGGGAACCAGGTCGCCGTCGCCGGCCGCACCCCGGGGCGCACCGTCGTCGGCCGCACCGCTCCCGGGCACACCGCTTCCGGACACACCGCTCCTGGGGACACCACCGCCCGCGGCCTGGCGGGTGACGCCGGGGCAGCGGGCCGGCCGCGTGACCGTCGACGTCGGCAATGCCGGCACCGTGATGCGCTTCGTGCCACCGGTGGCCGCATTGGGCAGCGCGGAGGTGGAGTTCACCGGGGATCGCCGTGCTGCGCAGCGGCCGGTCGGCGGGCTGCTCGAGGCGCTGCGTGAATTCGGCGCGCTGATTAGCGACGACGGCCGGGGCGCGATCCCGTTTACGGTGCACGGCCGGGGCGCCGTCCCGGGCGGCAGCGTCACGCTGGACGCATCAGGTTCCTCCCAGCTCGTCTCTGGGCTGCTGCTCGCCGCGCCCCGCTACCAGAAGGGGGCGGAGATCAGGCACGAGGGACCCAGGGTCCCGTCGGCGCCGCACATCGCGATGACCGTGCAGATGCTGCGGGATGCGGGCGCCGACGTGGAGACGGGGAGCCGGGGCGATGACGGCGGCCAGCCCGGGTCATCCGTTCCGGATATCTGGCGGGTTCAGCCCGGCCCGCTCCGGCCGTCGATGATCGCGGTGGAACCCGACCTGTCCAACGCGGTGCCATTCCTGGCCGCGGCGCTGGTCACCGGCGGCTCGGTGACGGTGCGCGACTGGCCAGGCCGGACCACCCAGCCCGCCGGGCAGATCCTGGCGGTCCTCGAGGCGATGGGCGCGACCAGCACGCTAACTCCGGAGGGAATGCAGGTCACGGGGACCGGCCGGATCCGCGGCGTCACCGCGGACCTTCGCGATATACCCGAGCCAGTGCCCGTCCTGGCCGCGCTGGCCGCGCTGGCCGAGTCGCCGTCAGTGCTCACCGGTATCGGTCACATGCGCACTCACGAGAGCGACCGGCTCGCAGCGCTGGCGGCGGAGATCGGCGCGCTCGGTGGCGAGGTCATCGAGCACGCCGACGGCCTGGAGGTCAGGCCCAGGCCGTTGCGCGCGGCGACGGCGGCCTTCGACAGCCATGACGATCACCGGCTGGTCATGGCCGCGGCGGTGCTGGGCCTTGCGGTGCCCGGCCTGACCGTGCAGAACGCGGCGACCGTCGGCAAGACCTTCCCGGCCTTCACCGGCACCTGGTCGGCGATGCTGGAGCAGTCGCCCTGAACCGGCCGAACAGCCGCCGCGAGCTGGACGAAGACGATGTGCGGGTGCGGCCGGGCCGGGGCTCCCGGCCCCGCACCAGGCGCAGGCCCGCCCATGAGGACGCGGCCGAGGCCTTCGTGGTCGCTGTCGACCGCGGCCGGTACCACTGCGTGATCGGCGACCGCGAGGTCACCGCCATGACCGCGCGCGAGCTTGGCCATCGCCGGGTGGTGGTCGGCGACACGGTCAGCCTGGCCGGCGACACCTCCGGATCGCCGGGCACGCTGGCGCGGATCGTCCGGGTGGCCCCGCGCGCCACGGTGCTGCGCCGCTCAGCCGACGACACCGACCCGGTGGAACGGGTGATCGTGGCCAACGCCGACCAGCTGGTGATCGTCAGCGCGCTCGCCGACCCGCCGCCCCGGCCCCGGCTGATCGACAGGTTCCTGGTCGCGGCCTACGACGCCGGACTGGATCCGCTGCTCTGCCTGACCAAGGCCGACCTGGCCAGCCCCGATGAGCTGCTGGCCGGCTACGCGCCGCTGGGCACCGAGTACGTCGTCACCGGGCGGCCGCTGACCGAGGACATGCTGGCGGAGCTGCGGCGCAAGCTGGCTGGCCGACTCAGCGTGCTGGTCGGGCATTCGGGAGTGGGCAAGTCCACGCTGGTCAACGCGCTCATTCCGGACGCGGGCCGGGCGGTCGGCCGGGTGAGCGAGGTGACCGGGCGGGGCCGGCACACTTCGTCATCGGCGGTGGCGCTGCGGCTGCCCGGCGGCGGTTGGCTCATTGATACCCCGGGGCTGCGCAGTTTCGGGCTCGGGCACATCGCACCGGACCGGATCGTGCAGGCGTTCAGCGATATCGCCGAGGGAACGGCCAACTGCCCGCCCGGTTGCACGCACCTGGAGCCCGGCTGCGCGCTGGACTCCTGGGTCGCTGCCCATGGCGGCGGCCCGCTGGCCGCCAGGCTTGACTCGCTGCGCCGCCTGCTGCGCAGCCTGGAGGGCCTGGGATCCGGCGACGCCGCTGCCGAGGACAGCGCTCCTGAAGACAGCGCGCCCGAGGACAGCGCGCCCGAGAACAGCGCGCTCGAGGACGGGCCGCTGGCCGGCCCCGCGGCCGACGACATCATCGCGGGCGACACGAGCACGGGCGACACGGACACGGGCGACACGAGCACGGGCGACACAGGCACAGCCGACACGAGCACAGCCGACACGAGCACGGCCGATGTCGCGGCGCGCGACACCCCTCAGGAAGGCCGCTAGCCAGGGAGAGAATCGGACCGACGGCGGTGCCGCGATGGCCCAGGTGGCCTCGCACGCGATACCGTTCGCGCCATGGCAGGGTATGACGACGATCTACGCTTCGCCCACGTCCTCGCGGACGCGGCGGACGACATCACCATGCGCCGGTTCCGCGCTCTTGACCTGCGCGTCGAGTCGAAGCCCGATCTCACGCCGGTCACCGATGCCGACTTGGCCACCGAGGAATCGCTGCGCAACGTGCTGAGCCGGGCCCGACCGCGGGACGCGATGCTCGGCGAGGAGTTCGGCAGGACCGGCACCGGGAAGCGATGCTGGGTGATCGACCCGATCGACGGCACCCAGAACTTCGTCCGCGGCGTACCGGTCTGGGCGACGCTGGTCGGCCTGATGGCTGAGGGCGAGGTCGTAGTCGGGGTGGTGTCGGCGCCCGCACTCGGCCGGCGCTGGTGGGCGGGCCGGGACGGCGGGGCGTGGACCGGGCGCAGCCTCACCAAGGCGTCGGGCTGCCACGTCTCTGCAGTAACCAGCCTGGGGGATGCCTCGCTGTCCTACTCCGATCTGCCCGGCTGGGAGCGGCAAGGCCGGATGGCGGGCTTCCTCAGCCTGGCGGACTCGGTCTGGCGGACTCGTGCCTACGGCGATTTCTGGTCCCACGTGCTGGTCGCGGAGGGCGCGGTCGACATCTCCGCCGAGCCCGAGGTGTCGCTCTGGGACCTGGCCGCGCTGCAGATCATCGTGGAGGAGGCAGGCGGCATCTTCACCGACCTGGCGGGCAAGCCCACTCCCGACGGCGGCAGCGTGGTGTGCACCAACGCGCATCTACACAGCGAGGTACTCGGCCTGCTGGGCCCGGCCTGACGCCCCGCGCCGCTCGGGTGGCCGGCCAGATCGCCGGCGTTCAGCGGATTGTGGATTGGGGCCTTGCCCTCGGCCACCGGATCACCGATGCTGGTTTGCGTTAGGCATCACAAGTTCACAAGCAGACCGGGAGATCTATATATGAAGGTTCGGGACGGGATGACCCGGGTGGTCCTGACTGTCGGCCCTGCGCACACACTGCGCGAGGCCTCCCGCCAGATGTCCGCGCACCGGGTCGGCGCCGCGGTCGTGACCGATCATGATCGTTCCGGTATCGGCATCCTGACCGAGCGTGACATCCTCGACTCGATCGGCGCCGGGCAGGATCCCGACATCGAGCTGGTGGCCGATCACCGCACAGAGGATGTGGTGTTCGCGTCCCCCGAGTGGACGCTGGATCAGGCGGCCGCAGCCATGGTCCGCGGGAATTTCCGGCACCTGATCGTGATCGAGGACAATGAGGTGGCCGGCCTGCTCTCGATGCGGGACATAGTCCGCGGCTGGTCGGGATCGGCGGTCCTCGCCGACGGCAGCCGACAGGCAGCGCGAACCTGAGGCCCGGCCCTTAGCGCACGGGCGCCTGTCCGGCTGGGGATTCTGCCGCTGCGCCCAGAACCGTCCCGCCCTGCTGCGCCCGGAACGGCCCCTGCTGCGCCCGGAACGGCCCCTGCTGCGCCCGGAGCAGCCCCGGCGTTTCCGCCGCGGGCAGCGTTTCCGCCGCGGGCAGCGTTTCCGGCGCTGCGGCCGACGTTTCCGGCGCTGCGGCTAGCGTTTCCGTCTCTGCGCATGGGTTTCGGCAGGGCTGCGAACCGGTCAGGCTAGGCTGCGGCGGCTACGATCGACGCCGTATTGTCGGTTCATGTCCCAAATCAAAGTCTTTGTGATTGGCCGGAAAATAACATGAGCGCCAGTCAGTTCATCGCGTCACTGGTCAGCTCACTTGCCTGGCCCGCCGTTGTCGTGACCATTCTGGTGGTCTTTCGCCGGCAGTTCGGGACCATGCTGGAACGGCTGTCGCGATTCAAGCTCGGGCCCGGCGGCCAGGATGCGGAATCAGACTGGGACCGGACCGAGGACACCGTGCGGCAGAGCCTGTCGGCGGCCCAGCGGGCCCTGGCCCCGGGCCGGACGCCCGGGGCCGGGCCGCCGGGCCCGGCCTCCGGCCGCCTACGGACGCCTACGGCCGCGACCGGCGATGGCCTGCTCAGCCTGGTCGATGATCGCTGGACAGCGCTGGAAGGAGAGCTGCGGAACGTCATCCGCCAGTCCGGCTCGCTCATGGAGAGCGCGCTGAGCGGCGTCAATTTTGACGGCCTGCTGGATACCGCGCTGAGGTCAGGTTTGCTGAACGCCGCCACGGTGCGGTCGCTGGACGGCATCCGCCACCTGCGAAACCTGGCCCGCGCCGACGGGCACCTGACGCCCAGGCGGGCCGAGGAATTCGCCGTGCTGGCCGACGCGGTGAGCTACAACATGCGCGCTCAGGGCGGCGGAAGCCGCCGTCAGGGCCCGGTCTAAGAGCCAGGCTCCCGCCCACGCCCAGGCCCACGCCCACGCTCCGGCCCATGCCCATGCCCATGCTCCTGCCCATGCCCATGCCCACGCCCCGCTCCGCCCATGCCCATGGCCCAGGCTCCGGCCCACGCCCAGGCTCCGGCCCACGCCCAGGCTCCGGCCCGCGCCTCGGCTGCGCATCGCTCTTGCGGGCGACGTGCAGGGCGGCGCCCCAGTGCCGCCGCAGGCGGGCTTCGGGACGCCCAGCGAGCCGGCGGGTGATCTCGCCGTAGAGGCGATCACGCTGCCACGGCGCCATCACGATGTGGCCCGAGAAGGTCTCGAGCAGCCGGATGTACTCCGCGGCGGTGTAGCGGACTTCCCAGTCGAACTGCCGGACAGTCACGTCCTCGAACAGGCCGCTGCTCTCGATCTCGGCCCGGCTGTCGGGCAACTCGCCAGGACGCGGCCAGCTCGCGCCCGCGGGCAGCCCCTCGCCGATCTCGTCATAGACGTCCTGGATCTCGCGGAAGAACGGATCACCATCCGCAGGGAACACGTGCAGTGCGCTCCAGAAGGCCAGGTGTCCCCCGGCGCGCAGCAGATCCCAGGCCCGCTGGTAGCGCACCGCCGGGTCGATCCAGTGCCACGCCGTGGCGGCGAAGACGAGGCCGTAACCGGCTCCCGGGGGCGGCCGCCAGGCCTCGAAGTCAGCCTCGATGACCTCCACCCCGGCGAAGGCCGCCAGGTTCAGCCTGGCCAGCCGGGCCAGCCGCGGCCCGGCCTCCACGCAGGTAATCAGGAACCCGCGGCCGGCGAGCGGAGCGGTCGCCTGGCCGGTCGCGCAGCCTATCTCCAGCAGCCGGTCGCCGGGAACCAGGCCGGTCAGCCGGACCAGATCAGCGAAGAGTTCCGCGGGGTAGCGCGGCCGCGCCTGCTGGTAGATCTCCGCTGCGGTCTCGAAGGTGCGGCGGAGCTGATCCCGGTCATTGGTCATCGCGACGATTATTCGTTATTCGCTTGTCCTTTGCCGCCCGGCCCTTGATCGCGATCAGGACGGCGAGCGCGAATGCCGGATGGTTCTGGCATGCATCGGACCGCATCGGGTACACGTCGTTACGTCTATGGCGATGTTCTGCGGGAGACATGCTGCGGCCGGCGCCGGGTGCAGCAGGCCGGTGGCCGCTGATGCCCCTGGCCGGAGGCACGCATGATGCGGCGGCTGCCGCGCCGGCTGACCCGGCTGCTGGCCTGGTCGGCTGGCCTGATCGTGGTTGCGGCGGTCGCCATCGGCGTGGCGCTCGTGGTCACGCCGATGCAGACGGTGACGGTCGCCGGACAAGTGATCAAGGTCGGCACCACGTCGCCCAGGCTGAGCCTGTCCGGCCCGGGCGAAGTCGACCTGTTCGGCCAGAGCCTGCCGACCGTCGTGCGCTTCACCGGGCCGGTGCGGCCGAAGCTCGCGCTGACCCAGATCACCATCGACAGCGAGCTGGCCAATTTCGCGCAGGGATCCAGCCCGCGCAGCGCCACCCACCTGCTGGGGTCCCGGCTGGACGACGGCTGGACCAGGTACTTCTCCTGGGAAGCGGGCATCGCCGGGCTGGCCGCACTGATCCTGACCGGTGCCATCGCCGGCTGGCGCAGGCTGCCCGCCGGCCCCACAGCGCGGCTGCTGGTGGTCAGCCTGGTCATCACGCAGCTGATCAACCTCGGATCGATCGTGCTGGCCGCCCGCGGTGCGCAGCAGGCACTGGGCCAGGCGCGCTCGCTGAACGCGCTCGTCGGGAGCGACCCGCCCCCGCCTGCACTCAATGCGGCCGGGCCACTGCTGCCCGGGGTCCAGGCGGTCGTGATAGGAGACTCAACGGCAGCCGGGGCCGGACTGGCGCTGGTCGCTGACGCCTCCCGCATCGACCGGGCCTGTGGCCGCAGCTCCGATTCCTACGCCGAGGACCTGGCCCGGGCCAACAACTGGCGCGTGATGAATCTCGCCTGTAACAGTGCCACCATCAGCCACGGCCTGCTCGGGCCGGAGAGCAAGGACGGCCTGAGCGTGCCAGGCTCAGCTGGGTACCACCCTGCGGGCGCAGGACGCATCGGTGGTCATCGCGAGCGTCGGCGCCGACGACCTGAACTGGTCAGCCATTGTCGCGTACTGCGCGGCCGCGCCGCGTTGCAACGACCGCGCCTCAACGGCGTACTTTCAGCAGAAGCTCGCGGGCTTCAGCAAGGACTATTTTCAGCTGCTGACGGAGCTGGCCAACTTGCACGGCCGCCCGCACGTGATCATCAACCTCTATTACGACCCGTTCGGCAGTAGCCTTCGCTGCATCGCCGGCCGGGGGCTGACCGCCGTCAAGGTCGCGATCCTCAGCTCCAGGATCGCCACCCTGAACAAGGTCCTGTCGACCGGGGCAGCGGAGTTCGGCTACGCATCGGTGCAGCCCAGCTTTGCCGGGCATCAGCTGTGCTCGCCGCAGCCCTACGTGCAGGGGGCGGGCGACCCGGCGCCCCTCCACCCGACCGAGCTTGGTCAGCTGGCGATCGCGCTGGCCGACCAGGTGGCGCTGAACGGAACGTCAGGAACCGCCGGCGGCGGGGCCACCGGAACGCCCGGGACCCCCGGAGCGAGCGGATCGCCCGCGCCGTGACAGCCGGCGGGCGCTCCTCAGGCCCGGAGCTTCCCGGCCGCCGCGCGGCGGACTGCGGGCCGCGTCCTGAGCCCTGACGTAAGGTTGGCGACGTGTCAGCCTCATACTCCGCTACGGTCATTACCGGCCAGGGCGGCGTGTCCATTGCCGACCGAAAGCCCCTTCTCTTAGCCGGCCTGGGCGCGGGCTGCATCTCGGCCTCGGCCGTCCTGATCAAGCTGGCTGACACCGGTACCGCGACGGCCGCGTTCTACCGCTGCCTGCTCGCCGTGCCGGCGCTGACCACGCTGGCCATCATGGAGCGGCGCAGGCACGGGCCGCGCTACCGCGCTGCCCATCGCAACGCGGTGCTGGCCGGGCTGTTCCTGGCCGTCGACCTCGTGCTCTGGAATTACGCGATCGCCAGCGTCGGTGCCGGTATCGCGACGGTGCTCGGGAACCTGCAGGTGCTGTTCGTCGCCGTCGCAGCCTGGGCGCTGTTCCGGGAGCGCCCGGGACGCGGTTTCCTGATCGCCCTGCCGGTCGTTATGGCGGGCGTCGTGCTGGTGTCCGGCCTGGCCGGTGCCTCAGGCGGGGCGCACCCGCTGGCCGGCGTCGGCTACGGAATAGCCACCTCGGTCGCGTACGCGGGTTTCCTGCTGATGTTGCGCCGGACGTCGGCCCGGACGCCGCACACCGCGGGACCTCTCGCCGAGGCCACCGCAGCGGCGGCGGCCGGCTCGCTGCTGCTCGGCCTGGTCTTCGGCGGCCTGCAGCTGGAGATTGGCTGGTCGTCGTTCAGGTGGCTGCTGCTACTGTCGCTGACCACCCAGACGATCGGCTGGCTGCTGATCACCTCGTCACTGCCCAGGCTGCCCGCCGCGATCTCCTCGCTGACGCTGCTCCTGCAGCCAGCTGCGGCGATGCTGCTGGCCGCCGCGGTGCTCGGCGAGCGTCCCGGCATCCTCCAGATCGCCGGAGCCCTGCTGATCTGCTGCGGCGTCCTTATGGCCAGCCGGAGCGCCGGCCCGGGCCGCTATGTCAAGGCGCTCAGCGCCCAGCCCCACGTTGACGCCGGACCCGTATGCGCTGGCACCGGACAAGATGGCGGCCAGGGCGGTGCCCAGGATCAGGCTGATGCTCTGCTCGGCGTTGAGATCCCCGACCGCCCATAGCACCGCGAATGTCACGACCCCGGCGATCCCGAGCACCCCTACCGACCAGCCGAGCCACTGCAGGGCCCCCTCGACCGTGCGGGCATGCTCGACCTTGGCGGCGATTCTCGCTTGGCCTTCCATCGGGACCTCGGAACCTTAGCTGACCTGGACCGATGAGCGCGTGGCGCTCCGGGCCGTTCCTTCCCGCCCGCCCTGCTGGCTAACCGGACACCAGCGCCCCGGGTCGTAGGCGGCATGGCTCTCCCGCGCGGCCAGGACGGCCCGGCCAGGACGGCCCGGTCACGCGCCGCCATGATCTCGGCCGCCGGCCTGCCGGCCGCGACGGCTGAGCAGACTGGCGCTCGCGGACCGCGTCAGCCGAACTGCCCGACACAGAACTCGTTGCCCTCGGGGTCTGCGAGCACGGTCCAGTAGTGGGTCCGGAAATCCTCCCGCCACAGGACCCGGGCACCGAGCCCGACCAGCCGCTTTACGGCTTCCTGCTCGTCTGGCACGGCCACGTCGAAGTGCGCCCTGTTCTTGCCGGCCTTGGGCTCGGGCACCTTTTGCAGGAACATCCGGGGTTCGGCGTCATCGGGGTCACGCAGGACCGCATAGCTGTCTTGGCGATGGTCCAGTTCGTAGCCGAGCGCTGCGGTCCAGAACTCGATCATTGCGTCCAGGTCGTTCCCGTCCAGAGCGATCTGACGGACGTGGTACCGCGCCATCCCGCGATGGTAACCGGCCGTCAGCTCGCAGAACGCCAGGTGTGCAGCTGCCTTGGCGCCGGGCTGTGGTGAGCTACCTAGTAGTGACGGCCCCTGGCCCGGATGCGACGATGCTGTCTGCTCCGCATTCGCGGATCGGGAGGTCCAGGGTGAGTGATGATCTCGCGGCCCTTGCCGCTGATGCCTACATTTACGGCTTTCCGCTGGTCGTTGACCTGCAGGCGGTCGGCGGCGGCGCGCGTATGGGGTTGCTCGCGCCTGCTCCTTTCAACAGCTTCAGCCACGCGTCGAAGCTGGCCGGGCCAGAGGACCGGTTCGTGTCGATCAACAACGACACCATTTACTCCATCGCGCAGGTCGATGTCAGCGGCGGCCCGGTGCTGCTGCGGGTGCCGGACACGGCCGGGCGCTACTACGTACTGCAGTTTGTCGATGCGTGGACCAACAACTTCGCGTACGTGGGCCGCCGGGCGACCGGGACCGCGGCCGGATCGTTCCTGCTGGTCCCGCCGGGATGGACGGCGGAGGCGCCCGACGGAGCCGCGGTGATCGAGTTCCCGACCGAGGTGGGCACGATCGTGGGCCGCTGGGCCTGCGCCGGCCCGGCTGACCTGGAGGCCGTCCGGGCGCTGCAAAGCGGCCTGTCCCTAGAGCCCTACGGCACCCCGGCGCCAGCGAAGGGCCTGCGGGCTCCGGCCGCCGTCCCCGCCGAACTGGCCTTCTTCGAGCAGCTGCGCACCTGGATGCGAGCCTTCCCGCCATCCGGGCCGGACCGCGCTTACCAGCAGCGATTCGCCCCACTCGGCCTTCTCGACCCGGCCTCGCCGTACGCCGATTGCCCGCCAGGCCTGGCCAAGGCACTGACGTCGGGCGCGGGCGCCGCGAAGGAGAGGATGGAAGCGACCCTCAAGGCAGCCGGCCTGGCGCCGGTCGTCAACGGCTGGACGCTCACCTTCCACATGTTCGACTACAACCTTGACCACCTCGGCCCCGGCACCATCGATGACCCGGCCTGGAAGATCGCCGACCGCGACGCGAGCTACCTGGCCCGGGCGCTGGCCGCCCGCGCCGGCCTGTGGGGCAACCACGGATATGAGGCCGCCTACCCGATGACCTACACCGACTCCGACGGCGACCAGCTCGACGGGCACAGCCGGTACACCCTCACGTTCGACCAGGATCCGCCGGTCGACGCGTTCTGGTCCCTCACCATGTACGACCTGCCCGACTTCTACCTGGTCGACAACCCGATCGGCCGGTACTCCATCGGCGACCGCACGCCCGGCCTGCGCCGCGACGCCGACGGATCGCTCACGATCGTGATCCAGCACGAGCAGCCCGCCGACACCAGCAACTGGCTACCCGCCCCGGCCGCGCCGTTCCGGCCCATCATGCGCCTGTACCAGCCCCGGGCCGCCGTGCTGGACGGCACATACAAGATCCCGCCGATCACCAAGGCGAGCTAGGTGCGCCCTGATCGGTCGCGGACAGATCCGCCTGTCAGCCGGGGCAGGCAGTGGTCCTGAGTTGCGGATCTGGCCGGTGCTCCCCGAGCAGTGTCTCCCCGAGCAGGACCCGAACCTGCGGCCCGCGGCCTGCGGGCAGGATCTGGCCCGCCCGGGTGGGCAGCTGGCCGTAAATAGCAGGTCATGGCGGCTGGCTGCTTCGTAGTCTGGGGCCATGAGGGTACCGCCTGACGGGTTTGACGAACGCGAGCTGGCCCGCGCTCTGGACGAATACTGGGGCCTCGCCCCGGTCCAGCTGGGCTACGCGGCGGTGGGCTTCGGCGATCATCACTGGGAATTGACTGACGCCACAGGGAGCCGCTGGTTCGTCACTGTCGCTGAGCTGGCCGGCGGCTGGCGCGGCACCGGCGCGGCGGCGGGATTCGCGGATCTGCGTGCCTCGATGGACACTGTTACTGCCCTGGGACAGGCGGGCCTGGAGTTCGCCGTCGCGCCGGTGCCCACCGCCCGCGGGCACGCGCTCGCCCCGCTCGGCGCCGAGCATGCCGTCACCGTGTTCCCGTATCTAGACGGTGCTGGCAGCGACTTCGGGGACACGGCCTCCGAGCGCGATCGGCTTGCTCTCATTGACATTCTGGCCAGGCTGCATAACGCCACCCCGCTGGTCGGGCGAACAGCACCGGTCCGCGCCCCCGAGCTGGCCGGGCGGCCAGCCCTGGAGGCCGCGCTTGGCGACCTGAGTCAGCCATGGAATGGCGGTCCCTACAGCGAACCCGCCCGGCGGCTGCTGACCGCGCACGCATCCCGCCTCGGCAGGGCACTGTCCCGTTTCGACGAGCTTGTGCGTGCGACCGCCGGAAGCGGGCCGGCCGTCATCACCCACGGCGAGCCGCACCCGGGCAACATCCTCAGTAGCGCGGGCAAGCTGTACCTGATCGACTGGGACACGTCAGGCCTGGCGCTGCCGGAGCGGGACCTGTGGGTGGTGGCCGCCGGCCGCCGCGAGGCTGACCGCTATGCCGAGCTCACCGGCCACCACGTCAGCCGTGCCGCGACTGACCTGTACCGGATGCGCTGGAGCCTGGATGACATCACGCTCAGCGTCGCTGAGTTCCGCGGCCCGCATGAGCAGAACGAGGACACGGAGCTAGCGTGGGCGACTCTCACCGAAGAAACCGAAAAGATTCTCCCGCTCGCGCGCTAGCTACCCAGGCCGCTGGCCTCCTTGGCGGCCGTGGGGCTGACTATGCCGGTGCGTTCAGGTTCGCAGGCCGGCGCCCGGATAGCAGTACCAGCGGTGACCGCCAGGTGCCCTGGATAGCTCTGTGACCAGGCAGCTGACGGATACGCGTGGCGCTGCGGGCTTCGCAGCGAGTCAGATCATTGCCGATTCCGCCGTCTCGCTTACTCTCGGCCGCCAGGCCGCCGTGGGCCGGGCGTGGCGGTAGCTGGCCGCAGGAGCGCTTGTCATGCCAGTTGGCCAGCATCTGCGCCCCGGCCACCATCCAGGCCATGAAAAAGAAGACCACCACCAGGGCGGCTGCCCCACCCACGAGATCATTCCTGGTGAGGAGTGCGATCGCCACCATGGCTGGCGGCGGAACAATCAGGGCCGCGCCCGCGACCACCCTGCCCAGCGGCGGCCGGGTCCGCGCCCGGGCGCGCTCAGCCGGCGGAGCTGTGCTCAGCCCGGCGGGAAGGTCGGCGGCGAGCGCAGCCAGCTCCGCATAGGTCCGGGCGGCGAACGTCTGGCCCGCGCGGGCATCCAGCTCGTCCTTGGTCAGCCGACCCTGCACGAACGCGGCCTTGAGTACGTCAATCATCTGCTCACGATCGGCGTGAGATGCCCTGAGGTGACCACGGCCTGCTGTCGGTGCCGCCATCTCATCGCCCGGTCCGGCCATCACCGGCGCCACCTCCATCACCGCAACGCAAGGAGAGCGTAGCGCGACAGCCCGTTGGCGGCCAGCCGCTGACAGTTCAGTCTCAGCCGCTGACAGTTCAGTCTCACTTGTCTCGGTTCCGGCGCCCCTTGGAGAGGTCGTACAGATATCGCTCGCCGGATCTGAGCGTGCCGGGCCGAGGCCAGGCCACCGGGATCAGTCGGCTAGGACGGGAAAGGCTTGGCCGGGCAGCGACTCAAGCCGCTGCCGGATCGCGGCGCGGGCCCGCTCTGGCGCTTTCGGGTCATGGCAGAGGCGGAACACGTGGCTGCCCGAATTGAGCAGGGCCTGGACCTCGAACGCGAGCTGCCGCGCGAGAGCGTTGCGGGCCTGCCGCGATCGGCCCGCGCCGCGGGTCTGGAGGTCGTCGCTGCGAGCGGCTACTTCGTCACCGGCGATCCGGAGCTGGGCTTCGGCCTCAATTCGGGTGCGCTGGCGGCGGCGCGAGAGCCTGCCATCAAGCTGGGCATCGCGGCCGAGCGCATCGACGATCTGCTGCTAGACCTCCGCGCCGCCCAGGACCGTGACTATGAGTGGGTGTCATCGCCGTTCTTCCTCGACTTGGCGCTGCGCAAGATGGGCGCCGGCCAGCTGTCAGCCTGAGTGATTCCTCAGGTCAGCTGGGATCATCCCCGTCCTTAAGGATCACCAGGGACAGGTCGGTCTGCCGGAAATCGTCCCCGACGCACAGCAGTTGTTCCCCGGCGATGGACGCCGTCGCGTACGTGCAGCAGTCACCGAAATTCAAGCCAGCTGGACGTCGGCCCTGGCCAAAGCGGGAATAAGCGTCGAGCGCGACGGCCGCATGTTCCTCGTCGAACGCCACAGTCTGGATACCATTCTCCTGCAGGAAACGCGCCAGCACCGTCTTCCCCCGCGGCCCGAGCCGCGCCGTCAGCACCATTCCCGTTTCTAGCTGGGTCGGCGCGCCGATCCAGGTTCCCGGCGAGGCGGCGAGTTCATGGACGATGCGCTCGTGGCCCGGTTCTTTGCCGATAACCGCCATTACGGCGGACGAGTCGATGATCATACGCCGTCTTCGCCAAAACCGAGGATCTGCTCGCGTTCAGCCTTGGCCAGCGGCTTACCGAGCTGATCCGGCGGGATCAGCGGCCAGATCTCTTCTTCCAGAAACCGGGTGAGGCGTTCCTCCCGCTGCCTAACAGTCGGACGGGACAACGACTCCAGCACCTGGCGCAAGGCGTACCGGACGGCTCCGGTCTTGGTATTGCCCGTCAGCTCGGCAACCTCGGCGGCCAAGCGTTCCGTCTCCGGATCCTTGATGTTAAGAGCCATAGCACCATGGTACCGCTGTAGGTAGAAAGGTACCACCCTCTGGAGCTATGAAGAAAGCGCGAGCCTCGGCGAGGCGAAAGGCGGCGGGCGGAGACGGCCTCGGTCCTGCTCTTATCGCTGTTGTTATCCGGCTGGCCGTAGACCCGGCGCCCGCGCGCCGCTGGCGTGGAATGCTGGACCGGTGCAACTGGAGCTAAGTCAGGACGACGAGGCTGGATTCAGCCGGGTCCGGGGCCAGCTGCTGGACGGGTTTGGCGGCTGGCTGAAGGCGCAGCGCGGGCTCGGCGAGCCGGCGGCGCACGAGGCGACCTTCGATGCCGGCCTGGCGCTGGACTGGAAGTTCGGTTACGGTGACGGCCACCTGGGCCGCTGGACCACCGGCGAAGTTGCTGAGTTCCTGCTCAGCTGGTGCCCTCGCAAGCTCAGCGTGTCGCAGGCGGACAGCGTGACCATCCCCGCCAGTATCGCCGCTTTCATCGACTACCTGGCGGCCGAGCGCCTCCTCGCGTCGGGATCGGCGTCTCCGGCGCGGCTGCGCGCCGCCGCTACCGGCGCGGCCGGCGAGTTCGCCACGGCGATGGCAGACCCGGCCAACTTCGGCATGGCCAAGTCCATCTTCTCGGGCGCGCTCGCGGGCGGGGCCGACCCCAGCGATCCGGCGCAGCTGGAGGCCTGGGTGGCCAGGTTCAACTCGCTCAGCCACGAAGAGCGGCAGGCGGTCTTGCCCGGCAGCGCCATCAGTACCGGTGGTGCCGCGGACAGGACCGCGCCCTCCTCGATGGCACTGCCGCCGGTGCCACTGCCGCCGCCGGAGGCGGTCCAGACGTCCGAGGCGGCGGCGCCGGTACTGAGGATGTTCGCGGAGTTGGCTAGGTTCGCCGGTAGCGGTCGCCAGCTGACGCAGCGGGGGAACCTCACCATGGCCGACGCCCGGGCGCTGATTCCGCTGCTCGGCAGCGGTGACGTGCTGGACGACCGCATTGGCGACCGCACGTTCAGGACGCGCAGCTCGGCCGAGCTACCGGTGCTGCATCTGGTATTCACCTGGGCAAAGAAGGCCGGAATACTGCGCGTCCGGCACGGCAAAGTGCTCGCGACCAAGCGCGGCCTGGCACTGGCCGAGAACCCGGCCGCGGAGTTCGGCCGGGTCCTGGATGCGCTACTGGCTGTGGGGCCGCTGAGTGCTCAGCGCGTTCCCGGAGGGTGGCCGGACTGGCCGGAGATCGACGAGTTGCTGGACAGCATCGTGCTGCACCTGCTCGTTCCGCCGTATGCATCCCGGCGGCCGGTGCCTATCGCGAAGCTGGCCGAGATGGCCACCGAGGTGGTGCTCGGGACGTTCGTGTTCGACCGGCTCGCTGACGAGCAAGTTGCCGGGCGGATCAGCTGGGACGTGGCCAGAATCGCGGACGCGCTCGAACTGGCCGGCGTACTGCGCCGCAGCGGCACGGCCGAGCAGGAGCCCGAGGCGGCACAGCGTCTCCAGCCAGGCGGTGACGTAGCGCTCACCCCGGCCGGGGTAGCGGCCGTGCAGCAGCGACTGCCCGCACTCGGGTATGACGTCCGCGTGTCCGGCCTGCTCGCGACCGCCACCGCCGCCGAGCTGGTGGCCGGCCTTGATGTGGCGGACTTCGGCACGGTGACTGCTGAGATCGATGCGTGGCTCGATCGCCGGACCCCTGAGCAGGCCGCGGCGCAGCTGGCCGCCGCCGTAGCGGAGCTAGCCGAGCCCTCGCTGCAGCACCTCGCGCTGGCGATGCTGACCGATCTCGGGCCCGAACTGGCCGCACCGCAGGTACGGCAGCTCGCCGAGAATCCGGCGTCACGCGGCTTCGCGCTGTGCTGGCTCGCCGACCACGAGATGCTCGACGTGCAGGCGCTGTACGACCCCATTGACCCAGACAGCTTCGCGCAGGTGCTGTACCACCGGCTTGTCGCGACTGAGCCAGCCGGGATGCTGGAGGCTCTGGCGCTGGCTGGAGACGACAACCAGCAGGCCCGGCTGGCCGCTGAGCTCGGCAAGTCGCCAGCGCCTTCTGCCGAGGCCGTGCTGGCGGCCATCGGCACCCACTACCCGGTGAGGACGGTCGCCAAGGCGGCGCGCAAGGCCCTCTTCCTGCGGCGCTCGCGGGCCGTCGACCGGCTCCGGTAACGGCGTTCGCCTGCCGAAACCTGCTCCGCACTGCTGCGGAGGCAAACCCGAACCTGGCCGGGCGTCGTTCTCCGTCATCCCCAGTGGCTCCAGCTCAGGACCCTTGCACCTTCCGTCCCGTCTGTTGTGAGATGTATTTAACCCAGCCCTGCTGGGGTTATCCCAGGGCGGTCAAGAGGAGGGGGACCACGTGGGCACGATCACTACCACGGATGGCGTGGAAATCTTCCACAAGGACTGGGGAAGCGGTCAGCCCATCGTGTTCAGCCATGGCTGGCCGCTGTCGGCCGATGACTGGGACACCCAGATGATGTTCTTCCTGCTGCACGGCTATCGCGTCATCGCCCATGACCGGCGCGGCCACGGGCGATCCACCCAGACGAGCGACGGCCACGACATGGACCACTATGCCGACGACCTTGCGGCGCTGACGGCACATCTCGATCTCCGGAACGCCGTTCACGTCGGCCATTCAACTGGTGGCGGCGAGGTGGCCCACTATCTGGCCCGGCACGGCGAAAGCCGAGCGGCGAAGGCTGTACTGATAAGCTCCGTGCCGCCGCTGATGCTCAAGACCGATGCTAATCCGGGCGGCACTCCCAAAGAAGTATTCGATGGATTCCAGGGCACAAGTGGCGACCCGTCGCTCGGAATTCTACCGGGAATTCGCGGCGGGACCATTTTATGGTTTCAACCGCCCGGGCGTGGAAGCCTCCGAGGCAATCATCGACAACTGGTGGCGGCAGGGCATGATGGGCGGCGCGAAGGCGCACTACGACGGCATCGTCGCCTTCTCGCAATTCGATTTCACCGAAGACTTGAAGAAGATCTCCGTGCCAGTGCTAGTGATGCATGGCGATGACGACCAGGTCGTTCCCTACGCCGACTCCGGACCGTTGTCGGCCAAGCTGGTCAAGAACGGGACGCTGAAGACCTACCGCGGTTTCCCGCATGGCATGCCCGCGACGCAGGCGGAGACCATCAACGCCGACCTGTTGGCCTTCCTGCAAGCGTGACATAGAGCTACCGCGATCGCCACCGAGTCCAGGGTGGCGTATCCGATCGCGCTGGGACGGCCCCGTAAGGCCGCCCCGGCGCGCTGTCGGCGAGCTGGACAGTGGAACGCCGAGGAACACGGCAACCCAGCCATCACACCGCAGCTGTAGCTCCTACCGTGTTGATTGCACTTCGTCGCTAGCGGCAGCATAATGCATGTATGACGACCTCGATAACGATCCGGGATGTGCCGGATGAGACCCGGGATGAGCTGGCGGCTCGCGCTGCCCTGACGGGCCGGTCCCTGCAGGAGTACCTGCGCTCCCGGCTCGTCGAACTGGCCCGCCAGCCGGAGGCCGAGACGCTGGTGGCCAGGATTCGCGCGCGCAAGGCAGTCACCGGCTCCGGCCTGTCGGCAGAACAGATCCTGTCGCACCTGGATGAGGGACGCCGGTGACCTTGGTCATCGACGCCTCACTGGTCGTGTCGGCGCTGGTCGATACCAGTGACACAGGTAGGTGGGCGGAGGCGCTGCTGGCCTCGGGGCCGCTAAGCGCCCCGCACCTGATGCCGGTCGATGTCACCAATATCCTGCGCCGGGCGGCCGCGAAAGGAGAGATAACCCAGGACGTCGCATCCATGGCTCATGCCGACTTGCTGGATCTGCGGGTTGAGCTATTCCCGTACGCGCCTTTCGCATCCCGGGTCTGGGAATTGCGGGATAACGTCACCTCCTACGACGCGTGGTACATCGCGCTCGCAGAATCCCTTGGATCTAGCGTCGCCACGCTCGACCGAAGGATGGCTCAGGCCTCCGGACCACGATGCACTTTTGAAGTGCCCCCGAAAACATGAAAGCGCACATAAGCCTGTGGGATCACAGCGGACACGATCGCGAGATGAGCCGGGACGAGAGCCGCTGCCGCGCCAAAGGTACTGACGTTCTCGGTGGCCACAACCCGGCGCTCGACCTACGCATTACGAGCGTGTTCCCGTGCGTTGCTCGCGAGTTCGAAGGCCGCGCCAGCTTCAGGTTGCCGGTGGTGGCAGCGGCTGGATGGTGACGGTGGTTCGGGGACATCCGGGGGGTACACGCCGCCGTAGTGCGCCAGGCCGGGCACCTCTTGTCAAACGGTGCGCCGTTTCCCCATGCCATCAGTCGGAACGCCGCAAACGGATCCCGGCCAGACCAGCTCACAGGCGTGACCGAAAGTCGTACATTCGCATGGCGACCCTTGGGGGTGTGACGCGTGCGGGCGTGCTGGCCACCGTCGCAGAGTTTGACCGTCTGGGCAGAGGCGGTTCACCCAGGCCCAAGACTAGACTCTGTCTCGCCGGCCGCAACGCCGTGCGGAATCCGAGTCCAGGAAGGGCAAAGAATGCTGAAACCCCGCCTTGCCTTGCTCACTGCACTTGCAGTCACGATCGGATTGGCGACCGCGCTCACTGCATTGGGCGCCGCAAGCGCACCCGCTGCTACCACCGGAGCGGCTGCCTCCAGTTATTCCGCGGCGAATACCGCTGGCCACACGGTCCCTCTCCCGCGTGTGAGCGGCGGCGTCCATATAGTCCATCGGGGCTTGGTCAAGGACTGCGTCTACTTCAACACTGGTCCCTATGACATACAGGGCAGAGGCGTCAACCAGCCGGTAACTCTCTCACCAGCGCCGGGGAGCTGCTTTAACCTGTACGACAAGTTCACCGTCCCTTACGGCACCACTGTCTACACCGGCTACGAGTATCAGGACCTGGCCGGGCACTGTCTGTGGGACAACGGCGGGACCATCGACGTGGGCGCAGCCTGCAAAGCCTCGCACCCCAACGAGGAGTTCTTCGGAGTCAAGTACGGAAGCACTTCCTACTGGGAGGTAGGTGACATCACAAGAGGCTTTGGCGTTTATATGGCCGGCGGGTCCAGTAACCACGTTGTCATGAGGTCAGGAACTGTCCTTTTGTGGAAGTTCCCCAGCTGAGCAACCCACCAGGTGTGGCGTCCAGCCGCCAGCCGAGCATGGAATAGAAGGCCTTGGCCCGGTCCACCCCGGAGACCGGGATGACGACTACCTCGAGGTGGGTGTCCATGGTCCGGTCATACCCGGCTCGGGAGGAAACCCGAACACCGCGAGCAGGCCGGGATTTCCGAACGAGGTAACCTGGCTGATCCCGCGGTCGGTCACGGTCAGCACGCAGACGCCGTAGGGCTGCAGCTGCCCGTCAGCGTCCCGCGCGTACACCGCCGCGGCGGGCTGGCCGTTGGCGCCGGTGGCCAGCATCCGCCAGTCGCCGGCCGCGCCGAGGACGCGGTCGCGCAGGAACGGGATGCAGGCACGGCGGCCCGAGAACCAGGACCGCAGCGGCGTCGCCTCCAGGATGACGTCCTCGACCAGCAGCCGCTCGAGGGCAGCGGCGTCGGCGTTCTCGAACGCGGCGATGTACTCATCCAGCAGCGCCCGGGCCTGCGGTATGTCCGGCTCGGTGATCTGATCAGCTGCGGGGGCTACTTCCTGCAGCCGGGCCCGGGCCCGCTGCAGCGCGCTCTTCACTGACGCCGTCGTCGTGTCGAGCATGACCGCGACCTGCGCGGCGGGAAACTCGAGCACGTCGCGCAGGACGAGCACGGCGCGCTGCCGGGGCGGCAGATACTGCAGGCTCGCGATGAGTGCCAGCCGCAGGCTCTCGCGGGCGGTGACGATGACCGCCGGGTCGGCCGCCTCCGGGATTGCCAGCGTGTCCGGGACCGGGTCGAGCCACGCGACGTCCGGTCCGGCGTCCTCGGGCCATACCGCCGGATCCGGCTCCGCGTCGTATAGTCCCGACGGCAGCACCCGGCGATCGCGACGGGACAGCGCCGTGAGGCACGCATTGGTCGCGATCTGGTACAGCCACGTGCGCACCGAGGACCGGCCCTCGAAGCTGTCGTACGAGCGCCAGGCGCGCAGGTAGGTCTCCTGGACCAGGTCCTCGGCGTCCGCGACCGAGCCGAGCATCCGATAGCAGTGCGCGAACAGCTCGCGCCGGAACAGCTCCGTGTCCCGGCCGAACGCCGCGCTATCCGGCATCAGTCACACCGGCCGGCCGAGGTAGGCGGCGAGCTGGTCCGCGGGCCCGGCCCCGGCCGGCGCGGGCGCGACGGGCCCGAACGGGGCCTGCCCGTCCGGCCCGCGGAAACCGTCGGTGATCGCCAGCCGTGCCGAGGCGAGCAGCGCGGTCGCCAGCTCGGGGTCCAGGTCGCCCGGGTAGCCGGTAGCGCGGGCCAGGTCCCAGCCGTGAGCGAACTGATCGAGGGCCGCCATGCTCCGCACGGCAGCGCCCGGGAACTCGCCGAACGGCAGCCGGATCATCCGGCCGAGCACGCCATCGGCCTCGAACGCCGCCGCTGCCATCCGGGCGCCCTCCTCGTAGGCGGCGACGAAATCACCGGCCGTGTAGTCCACGTCGGTGGGCTCGCTAGTGCCGCTGACGACACCGGCCCACCAGCGGGCCGTGTCGGTGAAGTGGTTGATCAGCGCGCGAACGTCCCAGGATGCGCACGGCGTGGCTGCATCCAGGTCGCCGGGCTGAACTTTCTGAAGGACTGCCATGGTGCTGCTCAGGGCTCTATCCAGTTCGGTCACGTGCTCGCTCCTGATTCTCTCGCCTGCAAAGGCCGTCAATCAGGTAGACCTGGCCGCCCGGCGAAAGGAATCGGTACCGTTGATCAGGCCTCGGTGATGACCTTGACGGGCTGGCCCGTGACGGCCGCGATGCCCAGGTAGTCCCGGTCGTCGCACAAGATCACCAGACGGTCCCGCTCGGCGGTCGCCGCGATCAGCAGGTCAGCCGCGCCCCCGGACCGGTGCTGGCCAGCCTCGGTCAGCGCCTGCTGAACGTCGCGGGCTCGTGTGGAGGGGCCGGGCCAAAGGATCATGCGGTTAGCCGCTGCTTGACATCGGTTCGGCCTGCTGCAGCGCACGGTGGCATTGAGTTAGGCTCTTGATGGCGGCATGGTCCGCGCCGAACCTCTGAGGGTCGTTCCCACGCGCGGCCATGGTGAGAGGCAAAGGGGCATAGGCCTCGGATCGTTGTCATGGCTCGTTCGTCTCGGACGTCGGCGGCTGCTGGGGGCTCGGCGCCGGGATGCTGGAAGGCCGATGACAGCGAACAAGAATTTCAAGCGGCGTGTACGTGCTCGCGCTCTTAAGACCGGCGAGTCCTACACCGCGGCGCTTCGGCACTTCCGGACGGCCCCTTCGGGAGATTCCATGCCGGACACAGATCCCATCCGCATCGCTGCTGGGCAGCTCGATACGCCGGGCGACCCGCATGCCGCGGCGGCCCTGCACCGGGCTGGCCGTGATATCAGGCAGCTGATGACGCAGGCCCACGAGCAGGGTGCGCGGCTGATCCACTTCTGCGAGGGCGCGATCTGCGCACCGAACAAGCGGATCATGTCCAGCGACCCCAGCACGGTGGCTGAGGCCGACTGGACCCGCTTCGGCTGGGAAGCGCAACAGGCCGAGCTGCGCTCGATCGCCGAACACGCCGCGGCCCTGAAGTTGTGGACCGTCCTTGGTGCCGTGCACCGGCTTACCGTGCCTCATCGCCCGCACAACAGCCTCTACGTGATCGACAACTACGGCCGGGTCGTCACGCGCTACGACGAGCGGATGCTGTCCAACACCAAGGTCAGCTACATGTACACGCCCGGTACCAGCCCGATCACCTTCGACGTCGAGGGCGTCCGGTTCGGCTGCGCGCTCGGCATGGAGTCTGTGTACCCGGAGCTGTTCCTGGACTACGAGCGGGCCGACGTCCACTGCGTACTGCTTTCGACGCAGGGCCCCGGCGCATCGTTCGCGCTGCAGGCACAAGGCCACGCCAGCAGCAACAGCTACTGGATCAGCTACGCCACCTGCGCCGCAGATGCTCACCTCGCACCGTCCGGCATCGTCGGCCCGGACGGAGCCTGGTCGGCACGCTGCGCGGCGACCGACGCCGCCGCGGTGGCCATCGCCGACATCGACCGTGAATACGAAAACCTGGCACGGCCCTGGCGACGCACAGCGAGAGGCGACCGCTACGCCGCCGCCGCGGCCAGCGAGGACTCCCGAACCAGCCGCGACTCGTTCTGACTGAGCGTGTGATTGAGCCGTGCTGATCTGGTGAGTCTCGCAGCGTGGCCCGGCGTGCGGCGGCCGGGGCCGCCAAGGCCAGAGGCCGCCGCTGACGCCGGGCCAGCGGCGCCGTGAGGCGCCGCCTTGATCTTCTCAATAGGTAATTTCGGCAACCTAGTTTCGGCGCCCCAGGGTGCTGCGTCTTCGCCGTAGCGGCTTGGGCTACCGGCGTCGCCGTGCATGCCGCCGCATGGTGTCGACCTTGGCCGCGAATGCTGTTGGCTCGATGATCGGGGTACCGCGCCATGGGGACATCGAGAGCAGGTCGCTGTCGTTCGAGACCATGATCAGCGCCCCAACCTCCGCAGCCAGGTCGAGGATCAGGTTGTCCTCATAATCTGGACAATCGTGAACCGTTCGCGGCACTTCAGCCAGCACGCCGCCGCTGCTGTGCTCGGCCGCCCGGACGACCGCCTCCAGGTAAGCGTCCACCTCGGGCTCACCCCACTTGAACAAGTCAGTCAGGATCCGGTTGACGTTCGTGGTGATGTGCGGGGATAGCCAGAGGGCGAACTCGGCGCCGTCCACGATGACGCTCAGGCAGTCGGCTGAGGGATTGCCGGAGACGGGCAGTGGAGACGGCCAGGAGCGGAATGGGCTGTTGCCGCTTGCCGCAGCCGTCACTAGGACGTTGATGTCATAAACAACCGCGGAGGGGACCGGCGCGAGGCGATTCACTCGCCCTTCTCCGGACGACTCTCCTTCATGAACTTCTGGATCCGAGCCGGCACGTCAGCTGGATCGATGCCTAGTTCCGCGGTGCGCTGCTGACCATACGCCTGCGCTTCCCGCAGTTGATTTGCGATCATGACCGACTTCATCACCTTGAGGGTCGCCCGCAGGTAGGCAGACCTGTTGCCATCGCCGAAGTAGGCAACCAGTTCGTCTAGCACCGGGCGGTCCTCGGGCTGGACTGCGAACCCCAACGTTTGCGCGCTCATAGTCTGATTGTAGACGCCTCGCCTCCCGGAGGCAATTAATTGCATATGACGCGGCACTGCTCACGCCGGTCAACAGATCTTGTGTCATCACGGACTCCGCGAAGGCCAACGGGCACGGGTCGGGCACGCGCCTTGGCGTGAAGACAGTTCCGGCGCTGGCCTTACCGTGCTGACCTGCGACTTGAGGGCGCCCCGACCGCGACTCGAACGCGGGACCTACTGCTTAGGAGGCAGTCGCTCTATCCACTGAGCTATCGGGGCTGGGCTATCGGTGCTGGGCTATCAGGCCTGGTCTCAACTCGCCTGTCAGCGCGTCCGGTGCTCCGGAAACTGCCGCGCTGACGCCGGCAGGCGGCATCAAGCCTAGCCGGTCGCCAGCGGGTCGGAGGCAGCAGCGCTGCGCGGAGGTCCGCAGACCATCCGCCGGCGGGCCGGGGGCGGCCGCGTCCGGCCTAGGGTGGGGTGACAGCCGACAGCACGGTCAGGAGCAGTGCGGTGCAGGTTAGGGACATCATGACTGAGGCAACGGTCACCGAGTCTGCGACCGACAGCCTCCGCAGCGCGGCAGAGCTCATGTGGCGACAGCAGACTGGCTCGCTTCTGGTCACCGACGGCGGCCAGCTCATCGGCATCATCACCGAGCGCGATGTGCTCAGGGCCGTGGCACTGGGCGCGGATCCTGATCGCAGCTCGGTCGACGAAGTCATGACGGCTGACGTGTTCACCGTGCATCCCGACATGCCGCTCCAGGATGCGGCCAGGGAGATGGCCAAACGGTGGATCAGGCATCTTCCCGTTGTCCAGGGCAGCCAGCTTCTCGGCGTGGTCAGCATGCGGGATGTCACGGCAGTCTTCGCTGCGCTGGCACCGGCCAAGGTGAACGTCGAGCACGAATTCGACCACCTGGTCCGGGAACGCCGCCTGGCCAGGATCGAGCAGGGCGACCTCGACTAGCCTCAGGGCAGCTGTATCGGGAGCGGCAGGTCGTCGAGGGCGTGCGGGCAGGGGCAGTCACGTTCGGCGGGCAGCTTCTCGATGACCTTCATGAGCAGGTCCCGCAGCCGCGTCAGGTTTCCCGCGAACACGCGGAACACTTCAGCGTGCGTAACCCCCTGCCCCTCCTCGATGCCCGCGTCGGTGTCCGTCACCAGCGCGATCGTCGTATAGCAGAGCGCGAGCTCGCGAGCCAGCACGGCCTCGGGATGGCCGGTCATGCCGACCAGGGTCCAGCCTTGCGCCGCATACCAGCGCGACTCGGCCCTGGTCGAGAACCGGGGGCCGTCGATGACCACCAGCGTTCCTGACTCGGCCGGCGGCCAGCCTGCCGCCTGCGCGGTCGTGATCGCGACCGAACGGCCAACGGGGCAATAAGGGTCGGCGAACTGGACGTGGACGGCGGCGCCTTCGTCGTAGTAGGTCTGCACGCGGCCGCCGGTCCGGTCCACGATCTGGTCCGGGATGACCAGAGTGCCTGGCCCGTAGGCGGAGATCAGCGAGCCGACCGCGCTGGGGGCGACGACCTGGCGGACGCCGATGGACCGGAGCGCCCAGAGGTTGGCGCGATACGGGATGCGGTGCGGCGGAAATCGGTGGTCACGGCCGTGCCGCGGCACGAAGGCTACCCGGCGGCCGGCTACCTCGCCGATCACCAGCGGGTCACTGGGCGGCCCGAACGGGGTCCGCACCGTGACCTCGTCGGCAGCGTCCAGGAACTCATACAGGCCCGACCCGCCAATGACGCCGATACTGGCCAGATCGGCCACCGTAGGTCAGGCGACCTTCGAACCAGAACCAGATGAACGAGACGAACTCGACGAGCCCGAGGCGGAGCCCGACGAGGACGAGCCTGTGCCAGCAGCCTGGCCGGCCTTCTTGTCGCCCGACGACGACCCGGAGTCTCCCGAGCCAGACCCGCTCGACCCGCTCGACTCTGACTTCGATTCTGACTTCGACTCGCTGGAGCCGTTGGCGGCGGACCGGCTGGTGTCGGCGCCGTTCTGGCTCTTGCGGCTGTCGGTGCGGTAGAACCCGGAGCCCTTGAACACGATGCCGACCGGCGAGAACACCTTGCGCAGCCTGCCGCCACATGACGAGCACACCGACAACGGCTCATCAGTGAAGCGCTGCACCACCTCGAGCCGCTCTGCGCAATCGGTGCAGGCGTACTGGTAGGTCGGCACTGGTTCCTCCTCGCGGCGTTAGCACTCGCCACCGTCAACTGCTAAATGTTAGCAACCGTTAAGCCAGTCTGATGATTCCTTGCGCCGGCTGTGCAACCAGGCGAACCGGCTGGTCGTGCGGGCCCGCCGGGACCGCGTCGAGCAACTCGTCATCGTAGAGCAGTGCCACGGTGGGCACCGAGCTGCCGACCCTGGCCAGCGCGCGGTCGTACGAGCCACCGCCGCGGCCTAGCCGGTACCCGCGCCGGTCGGCGGCCAGGGCCGGGACGATCACCAGGTCAGCGCTGGCGACGGCACCGGGGCCGCGAGGCGGCTCGGTCGGCTCCAGCAGGCCGCGGGCCGCCGCGCCGAGCGAGTCCGGGCCCTCGTACGAGGCCCAGTCCAGGTCGTCGTCAGGGCGCAGCAGCGGCAGCAGCACGTATGCGCCGCGCTTCCAGAGCGCGTAGACCAGGCTGCGGGTGCCCGGCTCGGTGCCGACCGAGATGTAGGCCGCGACCGTCCCGGCCATCTGCGTCTCGGGCAGGTCCAGCACCGCGTCACGGAGCAGCCGCCCGGCTTCCTCGCGGCGCTCCCCTGACAGTGCCGCCCGCGCGGCGAGCAGGCTCGTGCGCAGCGTGGCCTTGGCCGACCGCAGCTCAGCGTCAGCCCCGGACCTGGCGTCAGCAGGCATGCGGTTCGGGCACCTCCCCGGGCAGCGTAGCGCCGGTAGCGCGCCAGCAGACAGCAGGCCGGCAGGCAGCGGGCCAGCCGGGACCAGGCCAGCCGGGACCGGGCCACTGGGGAGGCGAGCCGGCCCGGCTGGCGGCGCGGTCAGCGCTGGGACCAGAGCGCGCGACTAGCCTGATGTCGCCAGGGCAGGACCGGTCGGTGCGCTAGCCGAAGCCGACCGGATGACATACTCGAAGTTTCGCAGTTCCTTGACACCGAACAAGCGGGGACAAAATGCGCACGATCATGACCATCTATCCGGGACCACGGACTCTTGGCCATCATCAGGGAAGACGGGCTCTTGGCCATGGCTGAGGCCAGCGCGGTCAGCAAGGCCGTCATCCCCGCCGCGGGCCTCGGAACCAGGTTCCTGCCCGCCACCAAGGCGACGCCCAAGGAGATGCTGCCTATCGTCGACACCCCGGCGATCCAGTACGTCGTGGAGGAGGCGGTGGCCGCGGGGCTGAGCGACGTCCTCATGATCACCGGCCGGGGCAAGCGCCAGATCGAGGACCACTTCGACCGCAACTACGAACTCGAGGCGACCCTCACCGCCAAGGGCGACAAGGATGCGCTGGCTGAGGTCCAGGCCTCCAACGATATGGCCACCATCCACTACGTGCGCCAGGGCGCGCCGAAGGGCCTGGGCCATGCGGTGCTATGCGCCGCCCACCACGTCGGGAACGCCCCGTTCGCGGTGCTGCTCGGTGACGATCTCATCGACGAGCGTGACCCGCTGCTGCAGCGCATGATCGAGGTCAGGCAGCAGTTCGGCGGCAGTGTCGTCGCGCTGATGGAGGTCGAGCCCAGCCAGATCTCCAACTATGGCTGCGTCGCGATGAAGCCCACCGATCAGGCTGATGTCGTCGTGGTGACCGACATGGTGGAGAAGCCCGACCCCAGCGAGGCCCCGTCCAACTGGATCATCATCGGCCGCTACGTCTGCGACCCGTCGGTCTTCGACGTGCTGGCCAACACGCGGCCGGGCAAGGGCGGCGAGATTCAGCTCACCGACGCGCTGCGGACCCTGGCCAAGGCGGACCGCGGATCCGGCATCGACGGCGGCGGCGTGCATGGCGTACTGTTCCGCGGCCGGCGCTACGACACCGGCAACAAGCTCGACTACCTGCGCACCCTGGTCCAGTTCGCCTGCGAGCGGCCGGATGTCGCCGGCGAGTTCTTGCCCTGGCTCCGCGGATACCTGGACAGCCTGTCGTGAAGCAGGACGTCGCCCGCCCGGCCCGTCCCGGCGCCTGAATGAGTAGCACCCCGATGACCACCGCAGCGTCCCGCGGGCAGGCCGCGATGGAGCCGGTCGACAGCTACCTGGCCAGCGTGCTGGCGTCGATCCGCCCCATCGCCGCCCGCGAGCTGAGCCTGGCCGATGCCGACGGCGCCGTGCTGACCAGCGACATCACCGCCGGATGGCCGCTGCCGTCGTTCGACAACTCGGCCATGGACGGGTACGCGGTGCTCGCCGCGGACGTGGCCACCGCCAGTGCGGGCGCCCCGGTGACGCTGCCGGTCCGCGGCGAGGTCGCGGCCGGCGACACCAGAACCCTGCGGCTGATCCCCGGCAGCTGCCTGCGGATCATGACCGGCGCCATGCTGCCGGCGGGCGCCGACGCGGTCGTGCCGGTGGAGTGGACCGACGACGGCACCGACCAGGTGACGATCCGCCAGCCCGCGGCCCCCGGCCACGCCGTCAAGCGGACCGGTGACGACGCGGCCCCCGGCGACGTGCTGCTGGCCGCCGGGACCCGGCTCGGGCCCGCCGCCCTCGGGCTGCTCGCGGCGGCCGGTCACGGCACCGCGCTGGCCCGCCCGCGGCCGCGGGTCACGGTGATCTCGACCGGCAACGAGCTGGCCGAGCCCGGCACTGCGGTGCTGCCCGGCCAGATCTGGGAGTCCAACAGCGTCATGCTGGCCGCCGCCGCCCGCCAGCTCGGCTGCCCGGCCCGCCGCCATCCCATGGTGCGCGACGACACCGACGCGGTGCTGGCCGCCATCGAGAGCGAGCTGCCCTCGACCGATCTGCTGGTGACCAGCGGCGGCGTCAGCATGGGCGGCGAGCACGACGTGGTCAAGGCGGCCCTGCAGCGGCTGGGCACGGTCCGGTTCACGAAGGTGGCGATGCAGCCGGGGATGCCGCAGGGCTTCGGCGTAGTCGGGGACAGCGCCGTGCCGATCTTCACGCTGCCCGGGAACCCGGTCAGCGCGTATGTCTCGTTTCAGCTGTTTGTCAGGCCCGCAGTGGGTGCCTTGCAAAACCGGGAAGCCGAACGGCTGCCGCGCGTTCGTGCCGTGCTCGCAGCGCCGGTCCGCTCCCCGGCGGGCAAGCGCTCCTTCCTGCGCGGCATCCTGGATGCGGCCACCGGGACGGTCCTGCCGGTTTCTGGCCAGGCCTCCCACCAGCTTGCCTCCCTGGCCAAGGCCAACGCCCTGATTATCGTTCCGGAACTGGTTTCCGAGATGGCCGCGGGCGAGACCGCCGATGTGCTGGAGCTGCCATGAACGAGGCGGGTGACCAGGCCACGCAGCTGACCCATCTCGACACTGCGGGCCGGGCCCGGATGGTTGACGTGTCGGGCAAGGACGTGACCAGCCGCCAGGCCCGGGCCTCGGGACGGGTGCTGCTCTCCCCCGCCGCGGTCACCGCACTGCGGGACGGGACCGTGCCCAAGGGCGACGCGCTCGCGGTCGCGCGGATCGCCGGGATCCAGGGCGCCAAGCGGACGCCGGAGCTGGTGCCGCTGTGCCACCCGATCGGGCTGCACTCGGTGACCGTCGAGGCCGATGTGCACGACGACGGAGTGCTGATCGTGGCCACGACGCGCACCGCCGACCGGACCGGCGTCGAGATGGAGGCGCTGACGGCCGTGGCGGTCGGGGCGCTCGCGCTGGTCGATATGGTCAAGGCGATCGACCCGGCCGCGGTGATCAGCGATATCAGGGTCGAGGAGAAGTCAGGCGGCAAGACAGGCAGCTGGACCAGGCCATGATCAGGGCGCTGGCGATCACCATCTCCAACCGGGCTGCTGCCGGTATTTACGCCGACAAATCAGGCCCGGTGCTGGCCGGACTGCTGAGCGAGGCGGGCTGCGGCGTCGACGGGCCGATGGTGATCTCGGACGGTGACGCCGTCGAGGCGGCGCTGCGGGATGCGGTCGCGGCGGGCTATGACGTCGTGGTGACCACCGGCGGGACCGGGCTGACGCCTGGCGACCTGACCCCGGAGATGACCGGGAGGGTGATCGACCGGGAGGTCCCCGGGATTGCCGAAGCGATCAGGGCAGCCGGTACCGCCGCCGGGGTGCCCTCGGCGATGTTGTCGCGCGGGCTGGCCGGGCTGGCCGGCCGGACCCTGATCGTCAACCTGCCCGGCTCGACGGGCGGGGTCAGGGACGGGATGGCGGTGCTGGCCGGCGTGCTCGGGCACGCGGTCGATCAGGCCGCGGGCGGCGACCATCCCCGGGCGAGCTGAGCTGGCGCCAAGTATTCAGTCGCATTCATAACGGGACCGAATGGCGCAGTGCCCGGTTGCCAGGGAATGATGGTGCCGTGGGACGCATGCGGGGATGGCCGACCACCCTGACAGAGCCCGGCCTGCTGGACGCGCCCGTGGGGCTGCGACCGGTCAAGGTGAAGGACGCCTCGATCTGGCGGGAGACCAGGCTGCGCAACGCCGCCTGGCTGCGGCCCTGGGAACCGACCAACCCCGAAACTCCGCTGTACCGGTCCAGCCTGGGCCCGTACGTGGCGATGGCCCGCACGATGCGCAAGGAGGCCAGGCAGGGGCTGACGCTGCCGTGGGTGATCACCTACGGGGGCGAGTTCGCCGGGCAGCTGACCGTGGGCAGCATCGTCTGGGGATCGGCACGCTCTGGTCAGGTGGGTTACTGGATCGACGAGGCGTATGCCGGGCGGGGCGTGACTCCGACGGCGCTGGCGATGGCGATGGACCATTGTTTCTTCGTCGTGGGGCTGCACCGCGTCGAGGCGACCATCAGGCCGGAGAATCACGCCAGCCGCCGGGTAGTCGAGAAACTCGGCTTCCGTGATGAAGGGCTGCGCCGCCGGAGCCTGCATATCGACGGTTCCTGGCGCGACCATTTGTGTTACGCGCTGACCGCGGAGGATGTGCAGAACGGGCTGCTGCCCCGCTGGCGGAGCACGCTGTCAGCGACCCGTTCCCGGGCCGGCTGAGCCTGGTCAGCTGAACCCGGGTCAGCGGTCAGGCGGCGGTCGCAGCCTGACCGCGTAGGCGACGTTGATCGCGACGATGCCGGCCCATACGATGAGCAGTCCGGCCAGGCCCGCCGGGTGCGAGCCGACCGCGAGCACGATCGCGGTGAGCGGGATGCCCAGCACCATTGACACGATGGCCAGGGCCAAGGCCTTGCCGTGATGCTGCCTGGGCGGCTGCTGCGGCCGCCAGTCCCGGCGCCCGTTAGCCAGTCGCGCGTCGACGCGGGCGTCGATCTCTTTCCCGACCTTGTCCAGGAAAGACTCGATGACCGCCTCCTGGTAGTCGGGCCCGAGCTCGCGGTGCGTCTCGGCCGCCGCGCGTATCTCGTCGCGCGAAAATGATGAACTGCTCACAAACACAAGCTATATCGTCATCAGGCGGGCCGGGGCAGCCCGGATTTCAGCCTCACCAAAGACCACGCCAGATGAGCGATCTCGCGACACACCGGGCCGAATGCTCGTCAACACGGACCTGGGGCCTTACCGTGCGTGACGTGAGCACGCCCGCGATCACAGCCGGCAGGCAGCGATTCGCCCTGCCCGGCTGGCCCCTGCGTGATCCCGGGGTGATCCGTTGAGCAGCGCAATTCTCTATCTCGCGATCATCGCGATCTGGGCGTGCGTGCTCGTCCCGCGGTGGATCCACAAGCCGCACCGCGTGCCGGAAGCCGACGAACTGCCCGGCCTCCAATATGTCGGCACCGCCGGGCAGCCGGATTCCGGTACCCGGCGCACCGCCAGTGCCAGCGGCGACGCGCCGCCCGCGGCCTGGGCGGCCGCCGGCGCTGTTACCGCCACGGCCTCTGCCGGCCCCGGCGCTGGCGCTGGCGCTGATGCCGGTGCCGGTGCCGGTCGCGATGCCGGCGTTAGTGCCGGTGCCGGCGCCGATGCTAGCGCGGGCGCCGATGCTGGCCCCGGCACCCGCGAGGCGCGAGGCGGGGCAGCTGACAGCACGGCAGCTCAGCGCCCAGCCGCTGAGGAGGGCGTCGCCTGGCACCGGGTTACGCAGCGGCGTAGCTATCACAGTGAACATCAGGTGCCTGAGGAGTACCAGGAACACCGCACGCCCGGGAGAGCACGCGTCCTGCAGGCGCGCCGCCGGTTGCTGACCATGCTCGTCGCGCTCGCGGCCGTGGCGCTGGCCTGCACGGCCGCGAAGCTCACCCCGTGGTGGGTCCTGGTGCCACCGGCCGGCATGCTCGGCACCTACGTGCTGGTGCTGCGCGAGGCGGCTCAGGCGGACGCTGAGCAGGCCCGCTGGCTGGCCCAGGAGCAGGCGGCCCAGGAGCAGGCGGCCCAGACCGAAGCCGCCCGGCTGCGCGTCCATCAGACCCGGGCAGCCACCCAGCCGCAGCCGACCGCGAAGATCATCGACATCTCGGCCCGGGTCACCGACCAGCTCTACGACCAGTACGCCGACGCTGCCGTCCGGGCCGTCGGCGACTGAGCGCTGGCTCCACGAGGCCGATAGATTTGCTACGCTGACTGCCGGTCCTGGGGCTGTAGCGCAGTCCGGTAGCGCACCTCGTTCGCATCGAGGGGGTCAGGGGTTCAAATCCCCTCAGCTCCACCCGCTGAATTTGGTGTTTCGCCAGGTCAGAAGCTCGTTGAGTGAACCCCATCCCAGTTCCTGGGGTGGGGTCTTCTCCTGTTCTGGGAGGAATTTGGGAGATCATCTTCTCCCTGTCCCCCGGTTTCGCCAGGTCCCAGCGTGTCACGGACGGTCTCAACTGATCCGCCCCGCCCCTGGTTTGCGGCCGGGTTTGCGCCCGGATCGGCGCGAGCAGCTCGTCGAGTAGCGGGACCGGCGAGTGCGGGGCGACGGCCGCTCTGGCGCGCAGTGAGTCCTCCCAGCGGGCCTGGAGGGCGGCCTTGAGGCCGTCCCGCATCCGATCGGAGGCATGGGCATAGAGGCCGCGCATGCCGGGCACCTCGTGGCCGAGCCGCTGCTCGGCGAGGATTTCGGGGATGCCATCTTCGGCCATCCAGGTCTTGTGACTGTGCCTGAGGCCGTGGGGTGTCAGGCCGGGCTTGAGCGGGAGCCAGCAAGCGAGCGGGGTGCCTTCCGGGATGGGTTGAATGCCACGGCCGGTTGGCGGCGTGAAGGCGACGCCCGGATCGGCGGGCGGCCAGGCGGCGACCGGGAGGCCAGGCCAGACCGTGGCGTCGGTGATGATCAGCCGACTAAGACGGCCCGATGCTGGTTCATGTCGTCCGTCGCAGGCGGGGCGGAACACGCGCCGTGCGTAGTTGCCGCGTCGGCAGTGCCCGCCGTCGACGCCGAGGAAGACATACTGGCTGCTGCCGCCATGCTGGGCGGCACACGGGCAGCGCTGGTGGGACTGAGCCTCGACCTGGCGGCTGAGCAAGGCGGCCAGGAACTCGGGCAGGTCGACGGGAAGGCACGGTTCCCAGCGGGGGCTGCGATAGGAGTCGTCCTTGGGCGGCAGCCGATGGAACCGGCCGTTGATCTCGCGGAGCTGCCACTCGACGTGGATCTCGGCCTGTCGGACGAAGTCGCGTTCCAGGCCGATGGCCTCGCCCCAGCGGAGCCCGGTGTAGCCGATCGTCACGATCATGGTGAAGTCGTCGTCCCGGCCCGACAGCAGGGCGGCTCGTTCGGCGATCAGCAGCGCCTGCAACGGCGTGGCCCAGACCCGCTGCGGAGCACGGTCGAGCCTGCGGCCGGTCCTCCGGCCGCGATTGCGCGGCCGCAGAGCCGGGTTGTACGGAATCGGCGGCGGTTTCGCGGCGGCGGCGTCACCCAGGATGGTGCACAGCAGGCTGCGCGCGTCCCGGGCAGTGCGCCGGGAGATGCCGGCCCGGGCGGGCAGGCCGTTCTCCCACCTGGTGATCTCCTCGGTGCTCAGCGAGTTCAGCGAGCTGGCACCCCACATTGGCCGGACGAACCGCCGGATCAGGTACTCGCGGTTGTACTCCGTACTGACGCCAACGTCCTGCGTGGCTAGCCAGCGGTCTACCCACTCGCTGACCGTGATGTTCCCCGCGTTGGGGTCGGTCCAGCGCCCCTCGCGGATCCTGGCCTCCTGATCGCGTCCCCATGCCAGGGCTGCGGCCTTGGTCTTGAACCCGGACTCGCTGGCGTCCATGCCACTGGGCAGCCTGTACTTGACGCGCCACGGCATAGGGCCCTTCCCCCGCTTCTCCGCGTACGCCAACGCTCTCTCCTCAGGTGTCGCTGGTGGTGCCGATCGCAGATCACCGCCGACGCGACGGCCAGGTCCGCTCCGTGAGGTACGTGTCGCCGTCGTTGCCGTTTGGCCGTCGGACAGTTCCGCCGTTTGCTGCACGGTCGCGGACTGTGACGGGCTGTCGCTCGCCCGCCCGCATGATGTCGGCGATATCGTCATCGCTGAATCGCAGGTGCTTGCCGACGAAAGTGCACGGGATCAAGCGCGCGGAGGCCTTTGTCTTGAGCCAAGACTCCCGGACCTTGAGAATCCTTGCCGCCTCAGCAGCCGTATGAAGCTCACCCGTCATCCGGTATCCCACCTCCGCCAGCGCTGGGACAAACTCACTGACCCACAAGGTCCTGGACGCTCACCTGGGACGATGCAGGTATGGTCAAGTTATGCCAATAGAGCGCACGTAAGTCAAACGCGATGACCGCGATCATTGGTAGATCACCTGTAACGAATAGGTCAGCAGGGTTCGCTAAAGTTCGATTGCTTCCGGCTAATGCCGCAGGATCCGCTAGAAAATAATCTGGACCAGACCGCAAACGCGATCCTGATAGTGATCCGGAGCGGTTTCCGCGGTGGCCCGAAGCGGTCCACCTTGAGCCGGACCGAGGAGGCCGCGCTTCATGTGGACTTCTGTAGCAGCCACGCGTTCCAGCTTCTGGGCGGGCTGGCGGTGAGCATGGCGCCGGGCTGTCGCGCGACGCTGGCCAGCACCCCGGCGAGCCAGCACGCGAAGTCCGGCTCGATGCGGACGGCCGTGGTGAGTGCGGCGGCGGTCGCGAAGGTGTGCCCGGCCTCATCCGCGGGACGGCCGGGCAGGGCACGGGTCATCGCGGCGGCTTCAGCCATTTCTTCCGACAGCCGGTCCAGGATGAGGGCGGCGCCCTCGGCATCGTGCATGTCCACGACGGCCAGCCGTTGATTGACCTCGACCAGATCGTTCAGGGACTGCTGGAGGGTGTCCTGCAAGTAGTGGGCGGGGTACCGGGTCTTTCGAATGTCATGCCGACGCCCTCGGGCCGGTCCGCGCGTGGCGGTAGGTCACCGGCGGCGAGTTGGACACCCCGTCGAACAGGTCACGCGCGGCAAACAGCACGACGCCCTCGGAGGGCCCGGCCAGAGCCTGCTGGCAGGCTTGCAGTACGAGCATGGCGCGGCGGCTGACCATCGCCAGGCACGCCATCTGGTCCTGCGGAGTTCTGGCCGGATCGGGTAACTGCAGCGCGTCCACGATTAGCCTCAATAGGTGCCGGGACGGGGACAGCGGAAGGAGCTGCGCGTCGGCGAGGGCCGCGTCGGTCGCGGGCTCTCGGCTCGCACTGTGCGCCGCCTCTCGCTCCGCAGCGATCTCCCGGGCGGTCGCTGCCGCAGTACGCAACTGGCCTACTGCTGCATTGGTGGCGGTGGTCTGGCTTTCCTTGCTCATGGGACGATCTAACGCGAGTCCGGGCAGGTGCGGACAGGGCGTGCAGGAGGGCGGGTGCGTGCACAGGGGGCGTGCACGGCCTGATCGCTAGCGGCCGTCCGCATCGTGTGTGACACTCAGCGCATCGGGAGTCTATTCCGGGAGGCTGAAGTTGGGCCGGACAGCGAGGCCCGTTAACGCGCGACTGGGCGCGCTGCTGGAGGATGCCCGGATATCGCGAAAGGGCTTAGCCCGCCGAGTCGTGGACCTGGGAACAGCGCGGGGTGGGCGGGGTCTGAGTTACGACCACAGTTCGGTGGCCCGGTGGCTAGCTGGCCAGCAACCGCGCGAGCCCATTCCAGAATTAATCGCCGAGGTACTGGCAGCCGTATTGCATCGTCCGCTAACCGCAACGGACCTGGGCATGGTTCCGAGCGCCATCCCGGCGGGCATCGGGCTGCGACTGTCCGGGGACTGGGCGGAGTGCGTAGCTACCGCCACGACATTATGGAGGGCTGACGTGGAAAGACGGCAGTTCCTCCAGGACTCGGCCCTGGCGATGGCGGCGTCCTCAGCCGCGGCGCTGCAATGGCTGGTAGGTCCATACGCGGGTCCTCCCTCTGGGCTTGGCGGGAGGAAGATCGGTGCCAGCGACGTGGCAGCGATGGAGCGGGCGGCGCAGTCATTCCGGGAGCTGGATAACCGGCTCGGTGGCGGCCGAGTGCGCAGTGCGGTCATGCAGTATCTGACTGATGAGATAACTCCGGTCCTGGCGCAAGGCCAGTTCAGCGCCGACATCGGCACTCGGCTCGCCGGTGTCGCGGCGGAACTCGCCCAACTGGCCGGCTGGGTGGCCTACGACACTGGGCTGCACGGGCACGCGGAGCGGTACCTGACGTTGGCGCTGAGCTTCGCCCGTCATGCCGGGGACGACGGGCTGGGCGCGGAGATCCTGGCCGCCAAGGCTCACCAGGCCGTGTACCTGGGACGTCCGGCTGAGGCCGTGGACCTGGCACGAGCCGCCCAGGTCACCGCGCGCCGGGCCGCGCTTCCAACGCTGCTGGCCGAGTGTTGCGTGATGGAAGCCCATGGCCACGCCGCCGCGAACAATGCTCGGGCCTGCGCCCGCGCACTGTCGGACGCGGAAACCGCCTTCGAAAGATCAGCCCGGCACAATGACCCGGGGTGGCTGCGGTACTTCGACGAGGCATATCTGGCCGCGCGGATGGCGCACTGCTTCCGCGATCTGGGTGAGTCCCGGCATGCCGAGCACTACGCGCGGCGGTCGCTGGACATGGACGGACGGTTCGTCCGTGGGAAGGCGTTCAATCTGTCGCTCCTGGCCACCACCCTCGCTGACCAAGGCGATATCGAGCAGGCCTGCGCGGTCGGCGCGCAAGCGGTCGACCTGGCAGCCGGGCTCCGATCGGTGCGGAGCGTTCAGTACATCAGGACCCTGCAGCGGGCCCTGCGCGGCGCGGCTGACGCTCCCGCCGTCCGGGAGCTTACTGACCGGGTGGAGCAGTGCCTGCCCGCAGCATTAGCGCGTGCTGCACGCCGATGACGGTGGCGGCCCCGGCGATCTGCCCGTCAGCGATCATCGCGGCGGCATCATCGAGCCCAACCCAGGCGACCTCGGCCGTCTCATCAGTCTCAGGCTCCCGTACCAGATCGGCGCCGCGCGCCAGGTAAAGGTCCTGGGGAAAGTCCGCGTTGCCGATCATCGGCTGAAACGACAGCACCAACCGCGCAGATCTCGGGCGCCAGCCGGTCTCCTCCTCGGCTTCCCGGATCGCGGCAGCCGCGCCGTCCTCGCCGTCGTCGACGTAACCGCCGGGAAGCTCCCACACCCACCGGTCAATGATGAACCGGTGACGGCGGAGCAGCAGGATCTTGGCGCCAGGCTCATCCAGGACCGCGATCATGGCGCACCGCCGGAGCCGGAACACGTACTGGGTGAACTCGCTGCCATCCGGCAGCTCGACATTCGTCAGGCTGACCCGGATATGCGGGTTCTCGTCCACCAGCCGATCGTTATGGATAATCCAGCGGCCCCGGCCATCTATGGCATCTCCCGACACAGTCAACGACGCTAGCCGACTGGTCCCCCGACCGGGCCAACGCCGGTGTCCAGGCACCGGCAGCCTGGGCGGCGTGCCGCTGGGCGATGCGTAGCTCGGCGACGGCCTCCGCTAGTGCAGCGAGCCTGGTGATGAGATCGCTTAACGCAACAGCGCCCGCTGGCCGCCACGGTCTGCGGCCTTCGGCTGGCAGTTCCGCCGCTGCATTCGACGCGGGGCTGTGTGCGAGAATCGCAACAGGGGCGGGGCGCCCGTCGGGTCCTCGGGCCCGTTGCCTGGCGCGGCTCTCGCGCATGGCCCCGCGGGAGGGAACGTTCATGGCGAACAAGACTGTGGTCCTGGCGATCTTCGCAGATGAGGTATCTGCTGACGCGGCGGCCGCCTCTTTGAAGGACTCGGGAGTGGCGCACAAGGATGCCATCGGCGTCCTGGTCCTAGACGACAAGGGCGCGCTCAAGGCGGAGAAGGTCGGCAAGCGCAGCTGGGGCAAGGGTGCCGGTATCGGCGCCGTCGTGGCGCTGTGCACCCCGGTCGGGCTCGCCGCGGGCCTGATCGGCGGCGGCCTGCTGGGCGCGCTTCACCACAAGAACCTGGGCCTGGACCAAACCGATCGCGACCGGATCGGCAGCGAGCTGGAAGGCGGCAAAGCGGCTGTCGGCGTGCTGGCTCCCGTCTCCGAAGCCACGTTCGTGGCCGACAAGCTCGCCGACCTGGGCGGTACCGCAGAGACTCATCCTGTCTCCGACGAAGCTGTCGAGGAAGCCCAGACGGCCGCCACGACCGACGAGTCCTAGCCTGACGGTCCGATGGCGGCTGCCCAGGTGACAACCAGCAAAGGGCGTTGGCCGGTTGCGGCCAGTCCCTGAGATCGCCGCTGAGTTGTTCCTTTCACCGAACACCGTCAGGGCGGAGCTGAAGTCGATGTACCGCAAGCTGAGCGTCACCAGCCGCAGCCAGGCAGTCATCCGATCCCGAGAACTGGGACTCCTGGAAGGATGACAACTGACGTTCATGGAGTGGGACCCTGCCCAGTTCGACCACACCCGTGCTCCCTACGACCACGCCGGCGCCGAAGGCCGACGAGAGGCTGGTGATCAGCGAAACGGCGTTGCCGGCCGCGTCGACCACGCACCGGTAGTCCGAGTCACCCAGGTCGCGTCCTATGTCGGGCTGTGGTCGCGCCGTGGCTTCGTACCTGCGAGCGGCCAGCGCGCGGACAACGCTCGACGTCCCGGTCCTTGACATCCCGGTCAGAAGAACCCGCTTCACGCCTCAGTGGAGCTCACGCCAGGAAAATCGCCGAAGCGTGCCTTCGCGTCGAAGGTAAGGACGATGCGGTCAGTCTGTACCGCGTGCGCGGCGATGATCAGGTCATGCGCGCCGCGAGGCGTTCCGGTCCGGCGCGCGTGCGCGATCAGCTTGGCGTGATAGGCAGCGGTGGTTTCGGTGTAGTCGAGCACCTCGACGGCCGAGGTGATGGCAGCCAGGGCACGGGCGCGATCGGCCGCGCGGCCGGGAGTGTCGGCAAGCTCGATGCCAACCCGGTACTCGGCGATGGACACAGCCGCGATGGCCAGTTCATCGGCGTCCAGGGCCGCCCGGTCGATCGTGCCGCGTTCGTAGGCGATCAATACGTTGGTGTCGAGGATCAGGCGCCGGCCCACGGATCGTTCCCTTCGTTGGAGACCAGCGCCAGCGCGGTCGCAATATCCTGCGTGAAACGAGCATCAGGCGGCGGGATGGTCTCAAGCGCGGTCCGCAGGTCTGCGCCAGTGCGACGCCGGGCTGGCCTCATCTCAGCGACCACGTGGTGTCCACGGGTGATTGTGACAGTCTCGCCCCGCTCGATCGCGTCCAGCAGATCAGAGAAGTTACGCGAGGCCTCGGTGGCAGTCATTGTTCGCATGTCCTCATGCTATCTGATAATCAGATAGCACTTTGCCCGTGTGGCGGTTTGAACCAACAGCAACCTCGAGCTTCCTGCCCAGCCGCTTGAGAGCGCTTCGAGTCTTGGCCGCCGGCACTTCGCCGCGGACCTCCATGGTCATCGCGATCTGGCTGCCTCCCATTCCGGGGGGCCGATCGCGCCATCCGTGGGGTGTAGCCGCTACCTGGGGCGGGAGGTGATGGGCGCTGGATCCTGCCCCAGAGCCAGCTGCTGGCACGCCCGCATCAGCGTTTCCGCCATTTCCGCCTTCTCAGGCGACTTGACTCGCTTGCCGCGCGTTTGGCATTCAGCTTCATAGAGGTCGCCGAGGACGCTGATCGAGGCGACGGGGTCGCTATCGCACGCCGCCGCGGATAGTTTCTGCGCGTTCGCCCGCAGGTACCTGCGCCGCCAAGTGCGGCCCCCGGTCACCGCTGACTCGGATGCGGACCGCTTCAGTTCGTCGGCGAATCGCATTACCTGGATTGCCCCGATGAAGGCTTCGCAACCCTGCTTGTGATCCTCTTGCCGAGGTTGACCTTTGGTTTTCGTGTGGTAAAGCGGCCCTCCGCACTGGGCGCAGCATATCAACCGGATCGTCCCGTTACGTCCCCCCGGCGGCACTGGTCCCGGCCACGAGTACTGCATGATCGAACCACCGCCTCCGCTAGAGAACCTTGACCACGAGGATAGAGCCTGGATCTGTGATGCCATGGCGTCGCCCGCCAGAGCCGCGAGCGGGCGCTCGGCGAACCGGCGTGGTGATCATCTGACGAATGGTGCGCTGTCACGCCATACTGGACTGTGGCCTCCTTACCGGACAACGACGCTGTGCAGGGCGCCGTCCAGCGGCTCCGCGATGGCCTGGCCGACCCCGGCCTGCCACGTGCCGTGGCGGCCTACTTCGGCCCGGATGAAATATTCCCCGGGCTGACCTTCACCTGCCTGGGCAGTAACCCCCGCGACACAGTGACCGGCGATGACCTGCTGGCCGTGTCCCTCCTGGATATCGCCTGGCGGCCGGATGTGGTACGGCAGATCCTCGGGACCGGGGCCGCGGCCGACAATATCTCCCGCCTGCTCGCGGCGATCCGCAATGACATCGACCTATGGGAAGCTTCCGACGACGATCTCGCGACGGTCGACCCGTTGTGGGACATGCTGCTCCGGATGCCCGGCATCGGCACAGCCACCGCGTCCAAGCTCCTGGCCCGCAAGCGCCCCCGGCTGTGCCCGGTCAGCGACAGGGTGGTGATCCAGGCGGTCGGGGTACCGGGATGGACCTGGGAAGCATTGCGCTGTCTCCTGCAGGACCCGGCCGCGCGGGCCGAGGTCGAGGCCCTGCGCCCGCCATCAGCGGATGCCGCCAGCCTGCTAAGGATCCTCGACGTGGCCATCTGGATACGCCACAGCCACTCCCCCGCTGCCATCCTCGTACGGCGAGACACGGGAATCCCCGAGCCGCATCACGTCCGCCCCTGACTCGGCAGGCGCCCCGGCTTTCGGCAGGAGAAGCCACATGTCAGCAGCCCTGCTAGCCAGCAACAAAGCGACGTTCAGCCGCTTCCATGAGGCCGTGAACACCGGCGATACGGAGCTCATGTCGAAAATGATCGACGAGGTCGTCGAGCCCGACGTGCTGTTCCACGCGCCGGTGCCGACTGGCGAGACGGGGGCGCAGGCATTCAGGCAAGTGTGGGCAGTGCTCCTGCGCGCGTTCCCCGATCTTCACGTTGCGGTCGAGGATGTGATCGCCGAGGGCGACAGGGTCGTCGCCAGGAACACGGTGACCGGGACCCACCGGGGCGAGTTCAGGGGCCTCCCGCCAACCGGCAATTTCGTCACCTACAACGAGATCTTCGTCGTCCGCTTCGCCGGCGGCCGAATCGCCGAGATCTGGGGGGTTGTCGACGTCCTCTCGCAGATGAGACAGCTCGGCATGATTCCCGCCTAGCGAAGCCCCGTTCGCCCGCCCTGAGCACGATTTTCGTCAGCGAAGTGACCGGAACGGCAGGCCATCACGCGGAATTCAGTAGTGTTCGACCAGATGAGCGCGACTGGCTGGCAGCTCGTATGGATCGGGCCAGAAGTCGGTGATCCGGGTAATCCGGCCATCGTCTCCTAGATCAAAGAAGCACAAGCCTGGCTGCGTGTCCTCTCGCCCGGTGAACTCGATCCAGCTGGCGGCGTGCATGTCCTCGCCGACAATCTGCTGCACCGCGATGTGCCAGTCATAGGAGAAGCCCTCCACATTGAACCGGATGTAAGCTTCCCGGCCGCGGACCTGTTCCCTGGTTTGGGGGCCGCGGTAGACCACGTCGTCGGCGAGCAGGGCGGCGAATGCATCCCAGTCCCGCGCTTCCGCCGCGGCCCAGTAGGCCGCGACCACGTCGTGCGCTTTGGTCATGCCAGGCAGAGTACTCGCGAGGCAGGACGGTGCCCCGCTGAGTGGACACGCCGGCCGTGATCCGTCGGCTCTGCTACGTCCGCGGCCCGGAGGGGATCATCGTCGGGCCTGGACACCACATGCTGGCAAGCTGGGCTGCTCCTGAACTGACTGTCGTGCGGCTTCGCTGGCTGGCTTGGCCGTCCTGATCAGGTCAGTTCGAGCGTGAGGCTGCCGACGTTGGCTTCGTAGGGGATCAGCGCGATTGACAAGGTGCCGCCCACCGGCGTGGTGAAGTTGCAGTAGGTGTTGCCGCCGACGTCGCGCGTCGTGTAGGTGCTGCTGCTGCCGGGCTTGTGGAAGACCAGGAAAACCTCGTTGGGGCCGCCGGGCTGGGTGAAGTCGAAGTGCGTCACGTTGAACGTGACGTTCTTGCCCGCCGTCGCGGCGAACGTGTACGTGACCGACCGGCCGGGCGTCGAAATGCTGGCTTTCACCGGCTTTCCGCTGGTGAGCTGGCCCGCGGCTACGGTGCTTGCCTGCGCTCCGGCTGGAACTAAGACCCCAGTGCCGAGATGAGAATCAGGCAAGAGACCATTATCCATCGCTTCATGGCGTCAACCTCCTGGCAAACCAAGACCCTGTTCACGGACGGCAACAGATACACGCGAGCGACCACGATATACGACCGATCAAGACCTGACTCTAACGATTTACCAACTGCGGCCGCCACGACCAGCAAGAGCTGAGCTGATCACCCATTTCCGGTCAGGTGACCCTTTGACATTCGCATTCGGTAGAATTATTGCCTAGGGGGCTTTTTTCACATGCCCGATCTGCCGGCTTACTGGTGGAGCGAGCTGAAAAGGGCCAGCAGGGTGCGTACTGGCGGTACCTACCTGACTTTTATCACTGGGCCGGGATTCGCTCGGATGCAGAGCTGTGGCCTGCAGGTTTGCCGGCGGAGACCGGTGCGCTTGCGCACTAACGGTAGCTCGGCCCAGGGGACGATGTATCGGCGCGCTGGCTTGCCGTTCTTATTTAAAAGACAGGACACCGGAGGAAAGGACACGGCCATGCCTGCACGTTTTGCCGACCCCAGCCAGCCCGGGTCCGTGGCCGGCCCATGGCCGGAAGGACCCCTAACGGCGCATCACGACATGACGATGGTGAACGGCGGCCACGTCCCGTTCACATACCGCATTCCGTACAAACTGTGGAAGATGCAGGACGAGGGCTATTCCCTGCCAAGCGTGGTCCCCCAGATCGTCACAGGCCTAGCCGAGGCGGCCAATGCCGCACAGGTCGCCGCCGTACTGCCCGAAAGCGAGCTGCGCGGCGAGCTGGAAGCCAGCGCGGCCGCGTTCGTGGCGGCCGTCCTAGACGACTACTGCAGCACCCGCCCGCCCTGGCCGGGCCCGCCGCCCTGGGCCATCGCGATCGCCCCGGCGCTCAGCGAGCTGGCCAACACCTACCAGGCCGGCTTCCTGCGCGATGAGCTTCTGCGCATCGCCGGCCAGGCGATGCAGAGGGCCGCTGGCCACCACAAGCCTTAGCCTCGCGCTTTCGCGGGTAGTGCGCACGGCCTTGATCACTTGACAAGGCCGTGCGCACCAAGTTGATAAAAGCCGGGTGCCGGTTTGCTGGTAGAGCGAGCTGAAAAGGGCCAGCAGGTTGCGTACTGGCGGTACCTACCCAGCCCGGCAGCAACCCCCGCCGTCGCCGGCATCCAGCTGGGCTGGGAGCACCTACTCAACAAGCTCGCGCGCGAGCTCGTCCCCGGCTCCTCGTACTGACCCCCGACGCTAGCCGACTAGGCCCCAGGCGATCGCGTTCAGATCACGGTCGTGGCCGCTGCTTGATACCGGCCGCAAGCAGGTCAACTACCTCAGCGATGCGCGCCGCGCGAACGTCCGGCCGGCGAGTGGTCGCGTCGATCCAGCGGAGGTACGCCTTGCGGTAGAACTGGGCCAGCGTATCGAAGCGGGCGCTCGCGGCCGGGTTGGCCGCCAGAGCTGTGGCGATGTCGTCGGCGAGATCGCCGCGCTGCGGACCTTCCGGTGCCAGCTCGACAGTCACGTTGTCGCCAATCGCGGCGCCCGTATCGCGCAGCCACATCGGGCTCACCGTCAGCGCCCACCCGCTGGTGCCAGGCAAAAGCGTCCCGCGGACCCGCCTGCCGTCGATAGTGCCGGACACCGGATGCCCGGCCTTAGCACCCCAGGCCTGGTCCGGGCTGAACGGCACCGCGATGACCGCGCGGCCGCGAGGACCGGCAGTGATGACGGCGCGGAACCGCTGCAGGCGCATGGCACTCATCGTGACACGACGACGGCCAGGCGGGACGTCCCGCCAGCGGCCCTGCTCGTCGTCCCGGGGATCCTTAACCGGCCGTATGCGCTCCAATCTGGCGGTGAGTCCGGCATCTCTATCCCGGTAGCCAACCTGGCACCGGGCCCGTCGCGGCCGGCCATCCGTCACGTTCTCTTGTTGCAGGGCGCGAACGACCGTCGGCTCCCCGGGCGTCACAAGCTTTCGCGAATCAGGTAGACGAAGTTGCTCTACCTAGATAGAGTTTCGCGCATGTCCGGCCGTCAGGCCTGCTCCGATCAGACTCATCTCCAGGGCGGATGGCACGGTCTAACGCTGGGCGGATGCGCCTGCGCCCAGCGCCGGAACGTCGCGGACTGACAAGGTTCTGACCTGCGCCAAAGACGTTCCCGCCTCTTTATCGCACGCTTACACCCCGGCCCGGCCACGCGAAGGACACGTGATGCTTCTTCCTCACCGCCGTGTGAAGGGATCTGCTGATCGCCTCATCGCCATCGTGCGCTCCGCCAGGCTGCCGCGGGCGGCGGCGGTGGCTGGCGAGGGCATCAGATGAACGCGATGGCTCTCCCCGGCCCCCCCGGCCAGCTGGCCGCCGATAGCCGCTGGGCCGTGGAGACCCACGGGCTCACCAAGCGCTTCGGGGCGAAGGCCGCAGTGAACGGTGTTGAGCTCCTGGTCCCCCGGGGATCCGCGTTCGGTTACCTCGGCCCCAACGGCGCCGGCAAGACCACCCTCATCCGGGTGCTGCTGGGCTTGACACGCGCCGATGCCGGCACGATGTCCCTGCTCGGATACCCCGTCCCGCGGCATCGCGACGCGGCGCTCGCTCGCATCGGCGCCATTGTCGACGAGCCTCGGTTCCACCGCCACCTGACCGGCAGGCAGAACCTGCGGCTTCTTGCTGCCGCACGCGAACCAGCCGCGCGGGACCGCATCGAGCCAGCCCTGGAGCGCGTCGGCCTGGCCCACCGCGCCGACGACCGGGTTTCGGCGTACTCGATGGGCATGCGCCAGCGCCTGGGGGTCGCCTCCTGTCTGCTGGGCGACCCCGAGCTGCTCATTCTGGACGAGCCGATGAACGGACTCGACCCGGCCGGAATGGCCGGGATCCGCGACATGATCCTCTCGCTGGTGGCCGAGGGGCGCACGGTCGTGCTGTCCTCCCACCTCCTGGACGAGGTCGAGCGGACCTGTGACGCGGTCGCCATCGTCGACCGGGGCAGGATCATCCGGCAGGGACCGATCTCCGAGTTGCTGGCCGGGACGCTGCTCACGGTTCAGGTCGAGTGCTCCGAACCCGGCCAGGCCCGGGCCCTGCTCGCGGGCACCACCCTCGGCGCCCGCGTCGCGGCCGGGCCGGCCGCGCCGGGCCTGGAGATCACGCTTCCTGCGGGCACGGGCCGCGACGCCATCGCCGAAATCAACCGCGTTCTGGTCGACGGCGGAATTTCCGTCTATCGGCTTCAGCCGGTCCAGGCCTCGCTCGAATCGTGGTTCCTGCAGGTCACAAGCAGGCTGGAGGACCCGGAATGACCACCATGCCCGCGGCCCACGGCGTACCCGCGCCGGCCGGTCAGCCGGTGCAGGCGACGCCCGCCTCGCACTCCCGTGACCGCCGGAATTCCCCGGTCCCCACCATCGGCATGATCGCCACCAGAGCCATGGAGCTGCGGCAGCGGCGCGGCCTTATGATCGCCGTCGTCGTGGCGACCATCGGGTTCCCGGCGTTGTTCCTGGCCATCCGGCTGCTGCTGCACGCGTTCGCGCCTTACGCCAACCCGCCCGCCGGGGGCGACATGATCTTCGGGGTCCTGGTCGGCGGCTTTCTGCCCACCTTCGGCTTCATCGTCGCGGCCGCAGTCGGCTGCACGGCGGGATCGCGCGACCTCACCGAAGGCATGTTCCGGCACCTGGTGGTGACCGGCCGGTCCCGGCTGGCGCTCTACCTGGCCCGGATCCCCGCCGGGCTGGCGATCGTCGTGCCGCTGGTCGCGATCGGCTACACGGTCGTCTGTGCGGTAGCCGTCTTCGCCGCACCGGCCTTCATCGTTGACTCGAACGTGAACATACCTCCCGGCCTGTCCCGGGCCGGTTTCGAGAACTGGGCCAGGGACCGCGCCGAACCGGTCATCTGCAATCTCTACAGCGGGCAGGTTCCGGGGAACGTCCCCTGCGCCGGGCCACCTGACTGGTCGAAGTCAGCGCTCACCCCCGGCCAGCCCGCGCCCGCCGCGCTGGAAGGCCTGGCCGTCAAGACTGCCAACCAGGACTACTCCGGCTACACCAGCATGGTCCGCTACCCGTCGAACTCCCTCATGATCGAGGCCGGGCTGTGGCTCGAGCTCGATGCGGTCGTCGGACTCACCATCGGACTCGGGCTCGCGTCGCTGATGGGGCAGCGAACCGGCCCCATGATCTTGATAATCGTGTTCCAGATCATCCTGACACCGATCCTGGTCGGGTTTGCCATTCCCCATCTGGGCGACCTGCGGCGCTCGGTCGTCGGGCTGGCCCTGGTCCACCTGGAGCCCTCCGGGCTGCCGGCGGGATTCGGGCTGCCGGGGGTGGCCGGAGGCCTCGCGCGGCCCGGCGCCGCGCAAGCGCTGCTGCCCGAGTCGGCCATCCAGGCGGTCTGCGTCATCATCGCCTGGCTGGCGGCCTGGACGATCCTCGGCGCGTGGCGAATGATGACCAGGGACGCCTGAGAAACACCGCTCGGGGCCCCGGTCGGCGCTCGGCAATCGGGATAGGCGTTACGTCCCGGCCGTGTTGTTCGCTGGCGGGGCGGGCTGGCGGGCCAGCGGCCAGGACAGCCGCAGCGTGCCGCCGGCCGGTACGTGCGCCCAGCGGCGGAGCAGGCCGCGGATTTCCGCGATGGCCAAGGCGATCGTGTCATCATCGATGCGATCCAGCAGTCCGGCGGCGGCGGGATCCTGGTGGCGGGCGGCGCGCTCGCGGACCCCGCGCGGGGTGTCCGGGCCGTCGCCCCACTGGTTGGCCACGCAGTTCGTGATCGTCTTCGCGCGGCGGTGCCCCGCGGTCAGCCACTGCGCGGCCGGGACGCCGGCCGCTGCACCGGAGACGATCCGGCCGTGCTTGTGCCGGCCGGGATCGCGGGCGGCCGCCGCGCGGCCTGCTTCGGCGTGCGACCCGGCGCTCAGCTCGGCCCACAGCCCGTCATTGATGCCGAACGCCGACTCGACCGCCAGGTGCGGCAGGTCGTGCAGCACATGGACCGCCGCCCGGCGGGTGATGCCGTCAGCGGCCAGGTACGCACGATCCCGGTCGCCCGGCCCGGACGCCTTGACGAGGGTTATCTCCATCACCGGCAGGGTGCCTCATCCCCGATGCCTCCGCAATGGGGTATCCGGCCGCCCGGCGCGTTCCCCGTGGGCATGGACCGCCCGCGTCCGGGCAGAAGGAGAAGCGGCGGCAACCGATCGGGCGCAGGAGGCCGCTGATGCACAAGTACGCGATTCTTGAAGCACCATCTGCGCTGGGACACGTCCCGGAGCACCTCGGCGTGCAGCGGGCGCCTGCCGTCCTGCTCGGAGCCGGCCTGGCCGACGGTCTCAGCGCTCGCCGGGCAGGCTGCCTCGCGGCCAGCGGCTACAGCAGCGTTCCGGATCCGCGGACCAAGGTGATGAATCAGCCGACTGCGCGGAGGTCAGGAACGACTGGGGTAGACCCCCTCGACGCAGACGGAATAGGTGAGACCGTCCGGCGCAGAACCGCGCAGATCAGGGAGCGCGAAGGTGGTCGTGCCGTTCCCGCCGTATTCGTTCCCGAGCAGCGAGAACAGCGCCGTGTTCTGGGCGATGTTCAGGAGCTGGCCGTTCGCGATCATGCCGTTCGCCACGCTTCCGGCACTGAGGATGATCTCTCCGAGGGTGCATGTCGCGCCAGTCCCGGCCGCGGCCAGGTTGGTGTTTGTCCCGAACAAGCCCGTCGTTCCCGCCGGTCCCCTGGGTCCGGCGGGACCCTGGGGACCCGTCGTATTCCAGGACAGGGACCTGGTTCCTCTCGGGCACGTCCGCCCGGACTTCAGCAAGACGCTGAGGGCGCCGGTCTTGGAGTTCGCACAGCCGTGAACCGTGGTACTTGCCCTGCTGCCGGCGACGGTCGACGCGGCAGCAGCACCACCGGTCAGCACGATCGCCGCGCTGAGGACGGCGACTGCGGATCGGAAGTGCCGATACCGGCCGGTGCGAAGGGCGGCGCGGGCGACCGATTCGGGCATCTTCATGGCTGTCCCTTCACCAGTTGGTCATCTGATCTGTAAGAGATCAGGACCCGGCGCCAGATACGCAAAGCTGGCGCCGGATGTCAGCCGCCGGACGCGGCAGGGACGGCACATCCCAGGCGGCTCCCCGCTCCCGGCCGGGCGACCTGCGGTAACTGCTTGACGGTGCCGCACCGGGCTTCTACCATTAAACCAACATCATAGAATAATGTAATGATGGAAGAAGGCGGATGTTCAGGTTCCGGCTCGACGGGTCCTCAGGCGTCCCGCCCTACCTGCAGCTCGTCCACCAGGTGCGGCAGTCGCTGCTGCTGGGCTACCTGCAGGAGGGGGACCGGCTGCCGACGGTCAAGGACGTGGCCGGTGACCTGGCGATCAACCCGAACACGGTCGTCAAGGCCTACCGGCAGCTCGAGCACGAAGGGCTGGCCGGTGGCCGGCCGGGCCTGGGCACGTTCATCACCGCGACATCGTCCCCCGCCCTGCCGGAAGCCCAGCATGCCCTGCGCACGTCGCTGGAGGACTGGCTCCGCGCTGCCGAACAGGCCGGGCTTAGCGACGAAGAGGTGACGGCGCTGATCGCCGTGGCCCGCTACGACCTGCGGAAAGAGAGGGTCTGATGACCCAGAACGAGGCCGGCGGCCGCGCCCCGGCGCTGCGAACGGACCGGCTCGGCCGGCGCTACGGCCGGGTCTGGGGCCTGCGCGACTGCACCCTTGAGTTGCCGGCCGGCGCGGTAGCCGGCCTGGTCGGCCCGAATGGGGCGGGCAAGACCACTCTGCTGGAGATGATCATCGGGCTGCTCCAGCCCACCGAAGGGCAGCTGTCCGTCTTCGGCGAGACTTCGCACGCGCCGATGGCGGCGAGGCTGGCGCGGGTCAGCTACGTCGCCCAGGACCATCCGCTGTACCGCGACTTCAGCGTCGCGGACATGTTCCGCCTGGGCCGGGCGATGAACCCCAGCTGGGATCAGGAGCTGGCGCGGGCCCGGATGGGCGCGCTGGACATTCCGCTGGAACGTAAGGTCAGGAGCTTGTCCGGCGGGCAGCGGGCCCAGGTCTCGCTGACCATGGCGCTGGCCAAGCGCGCGCCGCTGCTCGTGCTCGACGAGCCGGTCTCCAGCCTGGACCCGGTCGCCCGGCTGGAGTTCATGCGGGAGCTGATGGCCGCCGCGGCCGGCACCGGCCTGACCGTCCTGATCGCCTCGCACGTGGTGTCCGAGCTGGAGCGGATCTGCGACTGGCTGATCGTCCTCACGGGCGGGCACGTGCAGCTCGCGGGCCCGGCCGACGACCTAATCGCCGCGCACCCGCTGCTCACCGTCCCCCGCGCGACCGCGGACGCCGAGCTTCCCGGGCTCATCATCCACCGCACCGACAGTGACCGGCACTCCACCGTGCTGGTCCGCGCCGATCCCGTCCTGCTGGCGGCGCGGCAGCGCCCTGGATGGCAGGCCGACCCGGTGGGCTTCGAACAGCTCGTCATGGCCTACCTGCAGCGCCCGTCCACGGCGGGGGCAACCGACGATACTTCCCAGACCGCAACGCGGCCCGGGCCGGCCACGAAGGCGGTAGCGCGATGATCTGGGTCAGCTGGCGGCAGCACCGCAGCCAGGCCATAGCCTGCCTGGGGCTGCTCGCCGCCCTCGCGGTCTACGCGATCCTGCTCGGCACCTCGATGCGCACGGCGTTCGGCCAGGACAGCCTGGCTACCTGCCTGGCCCGCAGTCAGGGGACCGGCTGCCCGGCCGCGATCCACACCTTCACGGACAGGTTCGGCTCGGAGGTCAACGTCGCGTTCTGGTCCGTGCTCCTGATCCTGCCCGGGCTGATCGGGGTCCTCGTCGGCGGGCCGCTGATCGCACGGGAACTCGAATACGGCACCTGGCGGCTGGCCTGGAGCCAGACGGTTCCCCGGGCCCGGTGGCTGACCGTCAAGCTGGGCCTGGTCATCGGCGGCCTGGTGGTCCTCGGCGCGGCGATGACCGCGCTGATCACCTGGTACCGCGCGCCGATGGACCGGCTCACCGGCCACTTCCTGCCCAACATCTACGACTTCGAGGGCCTGGTCTTGACCGCCTACATCCTGTGCGCGTTCGGCTTCGCCGTGCTGGCCGGGCTCTTGCTGCGCCGCAGCATCCCGGCCATGGTGGCCGCGTTCATCCCATGGCTGGCCATCAGGCTGGTGGTCGAGTTCCTGCTCCGTCCCCACTTCCAGGCGCCGCTGACGTTCCGGCAGGTCTGCCCCGGCAATGGCGGCTGCTTCGGCGGCTATGGCCTAGGTGTCCTGCCCCCGGTGACCGGCCACATCGGCGACTGGGTGCTGGGCCCGGGCGGCCGCCTGCTGGCTCACCAGACCGGCAATAGCTACCTGTACCAGCCCGCCGACCGGTTCTGGACCTTCCAGTTCATCGAGGCCGGCCTCTTCGTCGCCCTCACCGCCGCCGCGCTCGGCGCTACGATCTGGCTGCTGCACCGCCGCGCTGGCTGAGGGCGCCGCTCGCAGATAGCCCAGCGCAGGTACTTACCTGACATACTTGCGTCCGGAGGCAGCGGCGAAAAGGCGGTTGCATGAGCCCCCTGAGCAGCCGACACAGCAGCCGGCCCAGACGGATCCTCGACCTCACCGTCGTGGGCGTGATTATCGCGGTGTTCGCGCTGTGGCTGGTCCCAGGCTGGGGACTCACGGCCGAGATCTTCTTCGTGATCACCATGGTGGTGGGCGCCGCGTGGCTGGGTTACCTGGCCTGGGCGCTGGCCACCGGCCGGGCGGGCCTGAACCACTGGGCGCCCGCGGCGCGGCGACAGCGCAGACTCGAGCGCCACGCGGCCAAGGTGGCCAGGGCTCACGCCCTAGTGCAGCAGCAACGGCTGGCCGCCGCTCTGTCCCACGGCCCGTACCAGCCGCACGCAGGATCCCCGCCAGGATCGGGTCCGGGCGGCGTCAAGGAGGGCGGGCCGCGCCGCGAACGATGAAGCGCCCGCGCAAGGCGCGGGCGCTTCATCGCGCTACGGGACCGGCCGGGCCGGGCTCGCCTCGGTCAGCGGCCGGCGGGCCCGGTGATCATGGCCTCCGCCAGGACCGGGCTCATGGCCTCCGTCAGGGCCGGGCTCATGGCCTCCGTCAGGGCCGGGCTCATGGCCGGGGCCGCGTCGACTGCCTGGGCCGCGCGCCGCAATTGCTCCAGCCTGCGCCGGGAGGGCAGCAGCACGAAGGCCACCAGCGCGCCGACGGCGAACAGCGCCGCCGATACCGTGAAGGCGACGCTGTAGCCGTGCACCGCGGCGACCGCCGGCGCCAGGCCTCCGGTGTGGTGCATGGTCAGGTAGCTGGCCGTCGCCGTGAGCGCCACCGTGCTCAGCGCCGCGGTGCCGATCGAGCCACCGACCTGCTGCATCGTGTTGACCAGTGCCGAGGCCACGCCGGAGTCCTGCCGGGACACCCCGGCGGTGGCGGTGTTGATGGCCGGCGCGAAGATCATCCCGAAGCCCAGGCCCAGGGCCAGCAGGGCCGGCAGCACGCTGCCCGCGTAGCTGGCGGACACGCTGATCTGGGTCAGGTACGCCATCGCGCTGCCGCCGAGCACCATGCCGGTGACGATCAGGGCCCGCGGCCCGACTCTGGGCAGCAGGACGATGCTGGAGCTGTTCGAGCTGATCAGGATGCAGGCGATCATGGGCAGGAAGGCCAGCCCGCTGGTCACCGGGCTGTAGCCCTTGACCAGCTGGAGGTAGTAGGTGAGGAACAGGAAGACGCCGAAGACCGCGATCCCGGACAGGCCGACCGAGACGTAGGCACCGCCCCTGGTCCGGTCCATGATCACCCGCAGCGGCAGCAGCGGGTGGCTGACCCGGCGCTCGGCCAGGACGAACGCCGCGAGCAGACCCACGCCCGTCACCAGCGACCCGATGGTCAGGGCGGCGGTCCAGCCGGCCAGCTCGGCGTGCGAGAAGCCGAAGACGATGAGGAACAGTCCCGCCGAGGCGAGCACGGCTCCGGCCCAGTCCATCCGCGGCCGGGTGGCGGGCCGGTTGCTCTGCATGTAAGCCAGCGCGCCGACGATCGCGATCGCAGCGAAGATCAGGTTGACATAGAGGGTCCAGCGCCAGGAGAAGTACTCGGTGAGGACACCGCCAAGGATCAGCCCGACGGCGCCGCCGCCGCCAGCCACCGACCCGAAGACGCCGAACGCCCGGCCCCGCTCGCGCGGGTCGCGGAACGTGCTGACCAGGGTGCCCAGGGCGGCGGGCGCGAGAATAGCGCCGAACGCGCCCTGCAGCGTCCGGGCGGTGACGAGCATGCCGAACGAGACGGCGGCGCCGCCCAGAGCCGACGAGAGGGCGAATCCGGCCAGGCCGGTGATAAAGATCCACTTGCGGCTGAACATGTCGCCGAGCCGGCCGCCGACCAGCAGCAGGCTGCCGAAGGCCAGGGCGTAAGCGGTCACCACCCATTGCCGGTCGCTGTTAGGGAACCCCAGCGCGTGCTGGGCCGACGGCAGGGCGATGTTCACGATGGTGGCGTCGAGCACGACCATGAGCTGCGCGACGGCCACGATCACCAGGATGAGCCAACGGTGATCGCGGGACGCGGTCCGCTGGCCGCCAGCGACAGAGGACACAGATGACATAGGGAGCTAAACCTCCGGGAAGGAAGAGTGACTGGTTCGGGCCGCGCTGGTCCCGCCGGGCTCGGCGGTCATGCCGAGACCACCGGCGCGCTCGGCTCCGGCAGCGAGGTGGCTGGTGGCCGGGTGGCGTCGTCCAGGACGTCGAGAAGGCGGACCAGGGTGACCCGGTCCTCCTGGCTGAGGGCACCGAAGATTTGCTTGAGCAGCCGTTCGCGCGTGGCGGACGCCACGCCCAGGCAGGCCTCGCCCGCCTCCGTGATCGCGACGAGCTTGGCCCGGCGGTCCGTGGCGTCCGGCCGGCGCGCGACCAGGCCCTGGCGCTCCAGCGCATCGACGATGTCGGTGATGGAGTGCGGGGCCAGCCCGAAACTGGCCGCCAGCACGCTCTGCCTGGTGGGTCCTTGCTCGCGGAGCCGCATCAGCACCTTGGTCCTGGCCATGGACAGGCCGCACTCGCTCATCTCTTCGTTGACGGCCCGGAACATGCGGTGATGGACCGCGAGGTAGCGCTCACCTACCTGCTCAGGAGTGATCATGGCTGCCTCCCTGACCCTGCGATACCGACCTGCCTCATCATGAGGCGCCTTACGTTGATGACTCTCATAATGAGGATCCTCACGACTTTATTCCTCGGCCCCGGGAGATTCTGCCGGGGGCTGACGACCTACGACGCGGCCTATGTCGCGGCCGCCGAGCGGTACCGTTGCCCGCTGGTGACCACCGATGCGCGGCTGGCACGCGCGGCAGGTATCCAGATGGATTGCCGGGCGTCGTAGGGTTCGTCCCGTGGCTGACGCGATCTTTGAGGAACGCCGCCTCGCGGAGATCTACGATCCGCTGGATCCTGACCGCTGCGACCTCGATGCCTACCTTGCTCTGGCCGGTGAGTTCGGTGCGGTGAGCATCCTGGACGTCGGCTGCGGAACAGGTACGCTCGCCTGCTTGCTGGCCAGGTGCGGCCTGCAGGTCATCGCCGCTGACCCGGCCGCCGCCTCCCTCGACGTCGCCCGCCGCAAGCCGGGCGCTGACCGCGTCCGCTGGCTGCAGACAGCTGCCGCCCGCCTGCCGCCGCTGCAGACTGATCTCGCGACCATGACCGGTAACGTGGCCCAGGTCTTCCGCACCGGCCGGGAATGGGCGGCAACCTTGCGGGCCATCCGCGCTGCTTTGCGGCCCGGAGGGCGGCTGGTGTTCGAGACCCGGGATCCGGCCAGGAAAGCGTGGCTGGAGTGGAACCGGGAGCAGTCCTACCGCCGTGTCGTCATCCCGGCCGTCGGCCCCGTCCAGACGTGGACGGAGCTGACGCAGGTCGAGGGGAGCCTGGTCTCCTTCCGGATGACCTTCGTGTTTGAACGCGACGGCGCGGTCCTGACCTCGGACTCGACGTTGCGGTTCCGGAGCCGCGACGAGCTCGCGAGTTCCCTGATCGCGGCCAACCTGGTCATCGATGAGGTACGGGACGCCCCTGACCGGCCTGGCCTTGAGTTCGTCATCATCGCCAGGCGAACGGCATGATGACGGCGAAATCCGGGCCGTCGCTGACCGTCGCGAACGTGACCGGAGCCTTGCGCTCGGGCGCGCAATTCCGCCGTCACGCGCGGCTGGTTCGGGTGCCTTGGCGGGCGGCTCAGCCCTGCGCTGTGTCCCGCCGGGAACCAAATTCGGCGAGCAGCCCGAGCGGCTGCTCTGGCCACGGCCCGGGTTCGGGCCGTCCGAGCCGACTTGACGCAACCATGTGGTTGCCATAACGTATGGCGTTCAGAAGGCTGTTATCCACGGAGGCGCGTCGTGCCCATCCCGGACCGCATCGAGCGGACCATCGAACTCGCCCAGCCGCCGGTACAGGTGTGGGACGCGCTGACCAGTGCCGAGGGCCTGGGCGGCTGGTTCGGCGACCGTGCCACCGTCGACCTGCGCCCGGGCGGCGAGGCCCACGTCGAGTGGGACCTCGACGACAGCTGCCATAACGCGACGCTGACGATCGCCGTTGTGGAGCCGCCGAACAGGTTCGCCTGGACATGGCGCATCCAGGGCCTGCCAGAAGACGATCCGCGCCGTACCTACGTCGAGTTCACTCTCGCGCCGGCCGGCGCGGGAACGCGGCTGACCGTCGTGGAGTCCGGCTTCGCGCAGGTGCCTGACGGACTGCTGGATGCCGCGTACCAGGGCAATGTCGCAGGGTGGCGCAAGGAACTGGCTGACCTCGTCAGTTATCTTGATGCCGCGGCCTGACCCGGAGGCGGTCGCGGCGGCGGTCTTCGCCGCGCTCGCGGAACCGACGCGACGCAGCATCCTCGGCGCCCTCGCCACGCACGGGCCGTCGACGGCGACGGACCTGGCTGCGCTGCTGCCCATCTCACGGCAAGCGATCACCAAGCACCTCGAACTGCTCGCCGATGCTGGTCTGGTACTTGCCGAGCCGGGCGAGCGGCGCCGGATCCGATACCGTGTCAACGCCGCCCCGATGACGATCGCCCAGACCTACCTGGCCGCCCTGGCCCGCGACTGGGACAGCAAGCTGGCCGGGCTGCAACGCGCGCTGGCCGGGCGCGCGGCCCAATCCCCGGATCTGGCCCGCCAGCCGGCCGATCTGCCCGCCACCGAGCGTGACGCTGGGCCGTAGCCGACCGGCCTCGCGCCAGTAACCAGGATTGCGACTCCCCTCCTTCGCAGGCCCCGGCCGGCTCAGGCAGGACCGCGACGGCGGCCCGCGCACAGCCACCTCCAGGCCGATCCGCAGACAAGGCGAGCCGCGGACTTGACGCAATCAAGCGGTTGCCATAACTATAGCAATCAGATGGTTGCTATACATGCCGGTTTCCTGTTACGGTGCTTGCATGACGCAAGTACGTAGGCAGGCGGGGGCCTCATCCGTCGGCTGCCGTCCGGGCGGCCGTGGAACGCGGACCGCCCGCATTTACCAGGAGGGCGCATGACAATCGCAGACCGAGCAGTTCTGGTGACCGGGGCCAACCGCGGCATCGGGCAGGCGCTGGTCGAAGAAGCCTTGATCAGAGGTGCACGGCGGGTGTACGCAGGTGCGCGCCAGCCCCTGGCGCACCCGGACGGGCGGGTCACGCCCCTGATCCTGGACGTGACTAATTCCGCGCAGATTCAGGCCGCCGCGGAGCGAGTCGAGGCTCTCGACATCCTCATCAACAACGCCGGCCTCGGGCTGCAGGACGACCTCAGCGATCGGGCCGCGCTCGAACAGCACCTCGCCGTTAACCTCTTCGGCACCTATGCCGTGACCCAGGCTTTCCTGCCGTTGCTGACTAGTTCCCAGGGGGCCATCGTCAATGTCCTGTCGCTGGCGGCCTGGGCCGCCGTGCCGGTCCTGCCGGCCTACTCGATCTCCAAGGCGGCCGAGTTCTCGCTGTCGCAATCGTTGCGGGCGCTGCTGGCCGGACGAGGCGTGGGCGTTCATGCCGTCCTCGCTGGACCCGTGGACACGGATATGACTCGAGGCCTCGAAATACCTAAGGCCGCCCCGAGGTCTGTCGCACGCGCCATCTTGGACGGGGTGGTGAAGGGGGACGAGGACATCTTCCCCGACCCGATGTCAGAGTCCATGGCGGAAAGCTGGCTCAGCGGTGCGGCCAAGGCGCTCGAACGCCAGAATGCGGCGCTACTCGAAGCAGAGCCCGTCAGCGCCTAACCAGAGGGAGGGACACGATGCAACTTCGGGGCGTCGAGAAACCCGGCGCGATCAGGTACCGGACGGACGCGATGCCGGCTTCCCGCTCCGCCGCCCCGACGGGCGCTGGGACGGCCGCGACGGCCGGCGCGCTGACGGTGACGCTGGGGGTCGCCGCCGCGGCGTGGGTGGTCGCGGTCCGGCAGATGAACGGGATGAACATGGGCGTGGCGACCCGGCTCGGCTCGTTCGCGCTGTTTGCCGCCGTGTGGGTGCCGATGATGGCCGCGATGATGCTGCCGGGCGCGGCTCCGGCGGTCGTGCGACGCGCTCAGGCCAGCGGTTGGTTGCGGGCCGTGCCGCTCTTCGTCGGGTCCTACCTGGCCGTCTGGGCACTCGTGGGCGTGGCCGTGTACGCGCTGTACCGGCCGCACGGGTCGGTCACCGCCGCGGTGGTGGTGGTCGCGGCAGGTGCGTACGAGCTGACGCCGCTCAAGCGGCGCTTCCGCAGGCGCGGCCAGGAGAGCGTCCGGTCTGGAATCGAGTTCGGGCTGTGCTGCGTCGGCTCGAGCATCGGACTGATGCTGATGCTGGTGGCGCTGGGCGTCATGAGCGTCACCTGGATGTGCGTGATCGCCGTCCCCGTCATCGCCCAGAAGCTCCTGCCCGCGAAGGCCGCCATCGATGTGCCGCTGGCGCTGGCGATCGTCGGACTTGGAGTCCTGATCGTCATCGCGCCCTCGTCGGTTCCCGGACTCCTGCCGCCGATGTGAGCTGCCACTGTGGCGCGCACCAGGCCCAGCTTAAGTACCAACAGCAGGAACGACAGAAGGAGACAGACAATGACCGCTCATAAGACCGGAACACGTGCGGAATGGCTGGCGGCCCGGCTGGAGCTGCTCGAGGCCGAGAAGGCGCTGACGCGGCGCAGCGACGAGCTGGCCCGGCGGCGGCAGGAGCTGCCCTGGGTCCGGATCGACAAGGAGTACCGCTTCCAGACCGACGAGGGCACGGCGTCACTCGCCGATCTGTTCCGGGGACGCTCGCAGCTGCTCATCTACCACTTCATGTTCGGGGCCGACTACACAGCAGGCTGCCCGTCCTGCTCAGCAATCGCGGACGGCTTCAACGGCTCCGTCGTCCACCTGGCGAATCACGACGTCACGCTCTGCGCGGTGTCGCGCGCTCCGCTCGCGAAGCTGCAGGCCTACCAGCGGCGGATGGGCTGGAGCTTCCCCTGGGCCTCGTCGTCAGGCAGCGACTTCAACCACGACTTCCAGGCGGCGGTCACCAGGGAGGAATGGGAGTCGGGAGCCGCCGATTACAACTTCCGCACGGCGGACTTCCGGCCGGCCGCCGGCCAGGACAGTTCCGGGCTCGACGAGTTCGCGTCGAGCATCGTCGGAACGGACTGGGCGACCTACCGGCGGGAAGGGCCCGGCGTGAGCGCGTTCGTGCTCGAGGATGGCGTCGTCTACCACACCTACTCAGCGTACGAGCGCGGGCTGGACGGCCTCTGGGGCATGTACCAGTGGCTCGACCGCGCGCCACTCGGCCGCAACGAGGCCGGCTTCTGGTGGCGCCGCCACGACGAGTACGACCGCCAGTGAACCAGTCACGCGGCCGGGTAACCAGGCCCGGCCGCGCCAGGTTCAAGCCGGCGCTCCCCCTGCGCCTCCAGCTGGCAGCGGCAGGTGGCTGCCCGGGCCGCGCTGGCCACCGGCCATGATGGGTTCATGACGGGCAAGTTCTGGCGGCCGGTATGCCTGGGTGTGGCTGCGCTGCTCCTGGCCGGGTGCGGGGCATCAAGCCAGGGCGCGGGTGCCCAGCCGACCGCCACGTCCAGGCCCGCAGCCGGAGCGGGGACCCGCGGGCCAGCGCCGGCGACAGGCGCAGGTGCTGGAGACGCAAGCGCCACGCCGCTAGCTCGGGGCGCTAGGGTGCCGCAGCCAAGGCACATCGTGGTCGTCATCATGGAGAACAGTTCGTACTCCGGGATACTCAGCAGCGCAGCGGACCCGTTCATCCACCAGCTCGCCCGGCGCGGCGCCCTGTTCACGCGGTCCTTCGCGGTCACCCATCCCAGCGAGCCGAATTATCTCGCCCTGTTCTCCGGCAGTACCCAAGGGATCAGCGACGACAGCTGCCCGCACAGCTTCACCACACCGAACCTGGCTGCCGGGTTGATCGCCGCAGGTAAGACCTTTGCTGGTTACGCCGAGAGCCTGCCCGCTGCGGGATCACTCGCCTGCACCGCAGGCGAGTACGCACGCAAGCACGCTCCGTGGACCGACTTCAGCAACATCCCGCGCTCGGTGGGCAAGCCGTTTTCGAGCTTCCCACGCAACTTCGGGCGGCTTCCCACCGTGTCGTACGTGGTGCCTAACCTCTGCCACGACATGCACGACTGCAGCGTGGCCATCGGCGACTCATGGCTGCGCGCGCACCTGGCCAGGTACGAGACCTGGGCCCTGACCCACGACAGCCTGCTGATCCTCACCTGGGACGAAAACGACGGCCGGCCGGGCAACCAGATTGCCACGATCTTCGTCGGGCAGCAGATCCGGCCGGGAAAGTACCCGGAGCGCATCACCCACTACAACGTATTGCGGACCATCGAGGACGCCTACCGGCTCCGCCATGACGGCCACGCCGCCACGGCCCGCCCGATTACGGACATCTGGCGGCCATGAAATCCGCCGGCCTGGCCGCAGCGACGGCGTCAGGACGAGGACTGCGCGGCCAACGAGGACTGCGCGGCCGACGAGGACTGGGCGGCCAGCGCCTGCTGGCGGGCGGCGGCGAGCTGCTCGCGGGTGCGGCCCAGGGCCTGCTCGGCGGCGCGGCCAGCTAGTTCCGCGTTATGCCCGCCGGGGCGCGGGAGAACGCCGGTAGGCTGAATGCGAAGGGGAGTAGTCCTTCGTCGGCTGGTCGACATACCGGCGCACCTGCGCCCGGCCGCCGGACCACGGCTAGTGGTGGACGAGACCTTCGGCTGTTGAGCACATCCGGCCGAAGCATCCTCCCTGGGCTATCGGCCGGTGATACCGACCGAAGGACGCCCGCATGCCTTACCTCGTGGTGATCGGCACTGCGTTCGCGCTCACGTTCCTGGCTGAGCTTCCCGATAAGTCCATGTTCGCCTCCCTGGTGCTGGCCACCCGCTACCAGCCCGCCTGGGTATGGTCAGGGGCGGCCGCGGCGTTCGCCGTGCAGATCGCCATCGCCGTTACCGCGGGGCAGCTGCTGACGCTGCTCCCGCACCGCCTGGTGCTCGCCGTGACCGCCGGCCTGTTCCTGGCCGGGGCGGCTTACCTGTGGGCGGCGAGCTTCAGGACCGGGCGTCACGACGGTGCTGATGCGGCCAGGCAGGGCGGCCGGCCCCCGTCGTTCCTGAGGGTGGCGGGGCTGAGCTTCGGCCTGGTGTTCCTGGCCGAGTGGGGCGACATCACCCAGATCAGCACCGCGAGCCTGGCCGCCAGGTATGACCCGCTGCTGGTGTTCGCCGGCGCGACGCTGGGCCTGTGGGCGGCGGCGGCCGTGGCCGTGAGCATCGGCGCCAAGAGCCTGGACCTGATCCCGATGGCGTGGGTCCGCCGGATCACCGCGGCGATCATGCTCGCCCTCGGGGTCTACATCGCCCTGACGGCTATCACCGGTTAGCGCGTTCACGGCTAGCGGGATACGCAGTCCGGGTGGTCCGGCTGGGCCGCCAGCTCAACGGCGAAGCTCGGCGGACCGTGACCGCGCAGCGTGACCGGCCGCCGGGCCACCGGGAGCCGTTCCAGCGCCGCTATTCAGGCTCGACACTGCGCTCCGTGGCCAGCTCGGCCAGGCCGTAGCGCTCGACATGCTCGGGTTCGGCCAGGCTGATCGGCCGGAGTCCCTGTCCCGTCAGCCGTTCGTTGATCTCGTCGAATCGCTCGACGACGAGCCGCTTCTCGGCGTCGGTGACCCGTCCCTTGTGCGGCTTGCCGGCCTGCTCCAGGCTGGCGTAGCTGCCGCGGTCACCGCGGGCCGGGCAGGCCGGGCCGGTCCTGGAACTGCGCCTGGCCGGCCGGGCCGTGCTGAGCAGCTCGGTCATCTCCTGGTCGGTGGCCAGCTGGTCGAACGAGCCGGCATCCATGGTCACCCGGTGCGGCTCGTCCTCCCCGGGCAGGTACAGGTCAACCACGGCCACCTGCAGAGCCGCCTTCTCGATGGCCCTCGCCTCGTCGCTGAGCACGTCGATCTCCACTGCGCTGTCGCCGAGGTCAGGGTGCTCGCGGATCACGATGCGAGCCACGGTGTCGTCCTGGGCCATGATCGCGCCGCTGAGGTCGCTGAACATGACGGTCTTCTGACCCACTTGGGCATGCCTCCCCTGCTTGTCGGTGTTTCCGCGGTCCGGCGCCGCCAGCGGCCCGCGGATGGCGGGCCGGGCGGGGACGGGGCGGGCTGCCACGCTCACGAAGGCGGCCGCCTGGTCGTTGAGCACCTGGCCTACCCTGCACCACCGGCGAGCCACTGTCAAACATATGTTCGACGTATCCTGCTCCGCCCGTCCTAGAGCGGGAACAGGCGTTCGGCTGTCACATGCAGGAACAGTTCCCTGGTTTGGTCGTCAAGGCCGAGTTCGCTGAGCCTGGCCAGGGCCGCGGTCGCGGTGATCATGGGATAGTTCGTGCCGAACAGCACCTTGGTGCGGCCGTGGCCGCGCAGGTAGCTCACCAGCTCCGGCGGGTACCTGTGGCACGCGTAGGCCGAGGTGTCGATGTAGACGTTCGGGTATTTGGTCGCCAGCGCGACCATCTCCAGTGTCCATGGGTAGCCGATGTGCCCGGCGATGATCACCAGGTCAGGGAACTCCAGCGCGACGTCGTCCAGGTAGGGAATGGGCAGGCCGGTCTCGGAGGACCGCAGCGGCCCGGTGTGGCCGACCTGGGTCAGGAACGGGATGCCCAGCTGGACGCACTCGGCCAGCAGCGGATAGTAGAGCCGGTGGTTCGGCGGCAGTCCCCACAGCCAGGGCACGATGCGCAGCCCCCGGAAGCCGAGGTCATGTACGGCCCGGCGCAGCTCGGCGATCGCTTTGACCGGTTCGCGCAGGTCGGCCGAGGCGATGCCGGTCAGCCGGTCCGGGTAGCTGGCGACGAACGATGCGACCTCGTCATTGCTGATCAGCGGACCCGACGGGCCGTACCAGGCGCAGATCAGGCCGCGGTCCACGCCGCCCTCGTCCATCGCGGCCACGGTGGCCGCCAGCGGCACCTCCGTGTCGAGGGCCGGCTGGCCCGTCCAGCGCCACACTGGCTCGAACATCTCATGCTGGGCGAACCGCGGGGTCGGATGCTGCATCCACACATCGATGACGGTCATGACCGACATCCTGCCGCACGGGACTCCGGCCGGATCAGCTACCTTCGTGGCGCTGGCGGCCCGGGCCTGTCAGGCCGTTCGCGGTCAGCCGTTCGCCGTCAGCCGTTCGCCCGTCAGCCGTTCGCCGTCAGCCGTTGGCCGTCAGCCGCCAGCTTCGCCGCAGTACCGGCGGCCTGGCCACTGGCTGCGCGGCCACTGGCTGCGCGGCCACTAGCTGCGTGGCCACTATCTGCGTGGCCACTGGCTGCGTGGCCACTAGCTGCGCGCACTGGGCCGGTGACCTCATCGGTCCGGCCGGGATCGCTGCTACCTCGGCCTGCCGCCGCCGCAGCCAGGCCTGCGGCTGACCGGACTCGGCGGCCATCGCCTGCCAGGTCCAGCCCTCGCGCCTGCGCTGACTGATGTAGTCGGCGATGCTGGCGTAGCCCAGCCGCGCGGCGACTTCGGCCGCGCGCTGCCGGGCGGCGTGCCGTTTCGCGGCGTGCGGGACGCGGGCCAGTCCGTGCCGTCGCAGCGCGGACTCGACGGCATGGTGCGAGACGCCGGCCTCGGCCGCGATGGCGTTGACCGTCCAGTGCCGCGCGAGATGCCGTTCCGCAAGGTAGCCGGGCACATCAGCGAACCCGTGCTCGCGCAGCGCCGGCCACCACGCCGCGTCGCGCCGGTCCGGGCTCCGCCGCCGCGCCGCGTCAGCCGCCCCCGGATCTACCTGGCCGAGGTGGCGCGACAGCCAGTCCTTGTGCAGCCCGGCCTCGCGGCTGATCGCGGCCAGGCTGGCTCCCTCCCGCAGCCGGGCCGTGACGAGCGCCTGCACGTCCGGGTATCCCAGCCGCCATGCCGCGTCAGCGGCGACCCCGGCCAGGTACCGGTCAGCACGCTCGCGGTTCGCGCGGGCGACCACCGCACGGGGAACCGCAGCGAAAACGCGGGCGGTCTTCCGGCGGCGCTGCTCAGGAAACGGGCGGCCCCGGGCCGCCGCGGCGGCATCCCGGGTGAGCTTTCCGGCCCGGGCCCGGTCCCGGCCGGCGGCGCTGCCCTGGCGGATGGCCGGCTCGAACACCAGGCGGGCGGTGAGGGCGGCGGCCCTGAGCTTGCGAGTCTCCGGGCCTTCCAAAGACTGGCGGCGTTCCAGCCCGAACGCATCGCAGTAGGCCTGCTTGGTCCAGCCATGCGATCTCAGATGAGCAGCGACAGAGCGCAGTGACCGCCCGCACAGGTGACACGTCACCAGAGAGCCGTCGATGAGCACTTCGCCGATCGGCGCGTAGCAGGCCGTCCCGTCCGGGAGCACCGCGACCACCGGCCGGATCAGGCCGCGCGGCGGCCGGGCGGCGGCCGGCAAGGTCACGGGCGCCTGGCTGATCGTCTCGGCCGACATCACCCGCCTCCCGCCGAGCTGCTAGTCACACTGAGACTACTAGCCGCGCGGGCGGCCGTCACGTGTCGGCGGCATACCCGGCAGGCCCAGGTCAGCCCCGCCGTGACCGCGCTGCGCCGTAACCTTGGGTCATGCCCGCGTCACCTGAGCCCTCGCTCTCCCTGGCCGAGTGGCTGGTGCTGTGCCTGGTCTGCGAGCAGCCGTGCCACGGGTTCGCCATCGCCAGGATGCTGGGTCCTGAGGGCGAGATGGGCCGGGTATGGCGGGTGCCCAAGCCGGTCGTCTACCGGGCTCTGCAGCGGCTTGAGCAGCTGGGGCTGGTGCAGACCACTGAGCAGCAGCCTTCGAGCCAGGGCCCGGTCCGGTCGCTGGTCGCGGCGACCGCGCCCGGCCGGAAGATCGCGACGGCGTGGCTGGCGAGACCGGCCGGCCACAACCGGGACGTGCGCTCGGAGCTGCTGGTGAAGCTGGCGCTGCTGGACCGCTCAGGGACTGATCCGCAGCCGCTGCTCGACGCGCAGCGCACCGCGCTCGTGCCGGTGGCCCGCGCACTGCAGGACCGCCTCGCGGCATCCTCGGGCTTCGAACGCACGCTGGCCTTGTGGCGCTGCGAGACCATGTCGGCGACGCTGCGCTTCCTGGACGCCCTGCCGGTGCCGGACCTGGCGGCGGCCGAGCAGTAACCGGGCGCGGCGCTTCGCCGCTCAACTCGCGCCGCCCTCTTGTGCCCGTTCTGCTTCTGTAGTCTCATTGTGACTACTGGGCTGGGGCGGTGGCCCCCGGTCAGGCCGCCCCGCTACGGCCTGGCGCCCGGAAGCTGCCCGCCGCCAGCCAGCCGGGCATGCCTGCAGGCAAGGAGATGAGATGCCATGACCGTGACCCTGGACCGCAATGTCGAAGCTTTCATCGGCGCCCCCCGTCAGCTGTTCATCAACGGGCAGTGGACCGATGCAGCGTCCGGCCGGACCTTCGAGACCCCGAATCCCGCGACCGGGGAGACTCTCGCGCGAATTGCGGAGGGTGACGCCGAGGACATTGACCGGGCGGTCCGGGCGGCCCGCGAGGCGTTCGAGAACGGCCCGTGGAGCAGGATGACGCCGTCCGAGCGCGGGCGCATCATCTGGCGGATCGGCGACCTGATCCTGGAGCACGTCGACGAGCTCGCCCAGCTGGAGTCCCTCGATAACGGCAAGCCGTTCGCCGTCGCGCAGGCCGCGGACGTGCCGCTGGCCGCTGACCTGTTCCATTACATGGCCGGCTGGGCCACCAAGATCGAGGGCAACACGATCAACATCTCGGTGCCCTACATGCCGGGCGCCAACTTCCACTCTTACACGCTGCGTGAGCCCGTCGGGGTCGTCGGGCAGATCATCCCGTGGAACTTCCCGCTGCTGATGGCGGCGTGGAAGCTCGGCCCGGCGCTGACCACCGGGAACTGCGTAGTGCTCAAGCCGGCCGAGCAGACCCCGCTGACCGCGCTGCGGCTGGCCGAGTTGATCGCCGAGGCCGGGGTGCCCGACGGGGTGGTGAACGTCGTGCCCGGGTTCGGGGAAACGGCGGGCGCCGCCCTGGCCGCGCACGGCGATGTCGACAAGGTCGCCTTCACCGGCTCTACCGAGGTGGGCAAGCTGATCGTCGCGGCCGCCGGGGCCAGCAACCTGAAGAAGCTCACCCTGGAGCTGGGCGGCAAGAGCCCCAATATCGTCTTCGACGACGCCGTGGAAGGCGCGGTCGAGGGAGCGGCGAACGCGATCTTCTTCAACCACGGGCAGTGCTGCGTGGCCGGCTCACGGCTGTTCGTGCATCAGAACCGCTTCGACGAAGTGGTGGACGGCGTCGCGGAGATCGCCAAGTCCATCAAGCTGGGCTCCGGCCTGGAGGTCGGCACGCAGATGGGCCCGCTGGTGTCGGAGGAGCAGTTCCAGCGGGTCAGCGGCTACCTGGAGTCCGGCCGGGCCGAAGGCGCCACCGCGCTGGCCGGCGGCGGCCGGTTCGGCGATCGCGGCTTCTTCATCGAGCCGACCGTGCTGATCAACACCCACGGCAACATGAAGGTGGTACGCGAGGAGATCTTCGGGCCGGTGGTCGTCGCCGCGCCGTTCAGCGACCTGGACGAGATCGCCGCCCAGGCCAACGACAGCGACTACGGCCTGGGGGCGGGCATCTGGACCAAGGACATCTCCAAGGCGCACGCCCTGGCCAAGAAGCTCCGGGCCGGCACCGTCTGGATCAACTGCTACAACGTCTTCGACGCGGCCCTGCCGTTCGGCGGGTACAAGCAGTCCGGCTGGGGCCGTGAGATGGGCCACGAGGTCCTGAACAACTACACCGAGGTGAAGGCCGTCACCACGCTGCTCTAAGGCACCTGGCGGTGGGCCGGGCTGATCCTGCCCACCGCCGGCGCCCCCAGAAGCAATAGAGGCAACGGCACTGTGCTGCGGTTACAGCAACAGCCCGGCGCCGTTGCCGCGATTGGCTAACGACAGCGGGTGCGCCATCGCCGTTATTGTGCGCCTGCTTTCGAAGGCGAGGGGCATCCAGTAGTGAGGTATTTGTATGGATATGATCAGTTTTAGGTGCTGCCCGCCGCGGTGACGAAGTCGATCAGTTCCTCAACCCGGCCGAGGAACTCGGGTTCCAGGTCCGCGAAACTTCGCACCGAGCCGAGGATGCGCTGCCAGGCCGCGGCGGTATCCGGCCGCCATCCGAGTTCCCGCGCGACGCCTTCCTTCCACGGTGAGCCGGGCGGAATCCGCGGCCAGCTGCCGATCCCCAGCGCCGACGGCTTCACCGCCGCCCAGACGTCGATGAACGGGTGCCCCACGATCAGGACGTGCGGTGACCGTATCCGGGCGGCGATCCTGGTCTCCTTCGAGCCCGCTACCAGGTGGTCGACGAGAACGCCGAGCCTGCGCACCGGCCCGGGCGCGAAGTCATCGACGATCGCGGGCAGGTCGTCGATGCCGCCCAGATACTCCACGACCACCCCGACGTCGCGCAGGTCGTCACCCCAGATCCGCTCGACGAGCTCGGCATCGTGGCGGCCCTCCACGTAGATCCGGCTGGCCCGGGCCACCTTGGCGCGGCTGCGCGGTGCGGCAATCGATCCCGAAGCGGTCCGCGGTGCCGTCCCGGCCGCGCCGCCCGGCGCACCCGGCCCGGGCGGCCGGGCGGAGGCGGGCCTGACCAGCATGACCGGCTTGCCCTCCAGCAGGAACGGGGCCGGGCTGAGCGGGAACACGCGCTGACGGCCGTGCCGGTCCTCCAGCGTGACGGCGTCCTTCTCGCAGCAGATCACGGCCCCGCAGAACTCGCCTGCGGCATCTTCGACGACCAGCCCGCGGTCCGCGGGCACCCGCGGCAGCTGCGGCGGCTCGAAACGGCGGCGTCCCGTCGCGAGGACGTCCGGGTCGTACTGCCTGCTCCGCACCGTTAGCCCTCCTCGACGATCGGGCCGCCGGGCCGGCCGGGAAGATCGGGCCCGCCCGGCCGGGAACCGGACAGCTCAGGCCCAAGGCCCAGGCATCCTCCCGGACCCAGGAAAATACCGCACCCGGCCCCCGGGCCCCGATTGCCACTCCGCTCGCGCCCCGGCCAGACAGGAATGGACGTGCCACCGCCGGTGTTCGCGCTGCCATGCCAGCCGTCGTGATCGCGACCGCCTTCGGCGGCCCGGAAGTGCTGTCCGTGACCGATCAGCCCACCGCCGAGCCCGGCGCCGGTGAGGCCCGCGTTGCGGTCCGGGCCGCGGGTGTTAACCCAGTGGACTGGAAGCTCTACAGCGGAGCGTTCGGCACCGACCCGGCGCAGCTGCCGATCCGGCCCGGCGCGGAGGCAGCGGGCGTGGTGACGGCGGCCGGCCCGGACGCGTTGGGTCCGGCCGGACCGGTCGCGCCCGGCGATGAGGTGATCGCGTTCCGCGCGCCCGGTGCCTACGCCGCCGAGCTGGTGGTGCCGGCCCGCGCCCTGGTGCCCAAGCCGGCCGCGCTGGACTGGGCGCAGGCCGGCGGGCTGATGCTCACCGGCGTGACCGCCTGGCACGCGCTGGCCGCCACGGACTTGCAGCCGGGCGACACGGTGCTGATCCATGGCGGCGCTGGCGGGGTAGGTGTGATGGCCGTGCAGCTCGCCGTCGGCCGCGGCGCGACGGTGGTGGCCACGGCCAGCCAGGCACACCACGATTTCCTGCGCGGCCTGGGGGCCGTGCCGGTGACTTACGGGGGCGGACTGGCCGAGCGGGTCCGGGCCGCCGCGCCGGGCGGGGTCGGCGCCGCGCTGGACCTGATCGGCACCGATGAGGCCATCGATGTCTCGCTTGAGCTCGTCGCTGACCGGGCGCGGATCGCCACCGTTGCGGCGTTCGCGCGCGGGCAGCAGGCAGGCATCAAGGTCCTCGGCGGCGCACCGGGCGCGGACCCGGGCACCGAGATCCGCGACGCCGCCCGCCTGGCGCTGACGCGGCTGGCCCAGGCTGGGACCCTGCGGGTCTTCGTCACCAAGACGTTCCCGCTCGCTGACGTCGCCGCCGCCCACCGCGAGATCATGAAAGGCCACGCGACCGGCAAGATCGCGCTGATCGTGTAGCGCCGGCCTCGCCGGGTTGCCCGGCCCCGCCGGGTCGCCCGGCCCCGCCAGGTCGCCCGGCCCCGCCGTGATGCCCGGCCCGCCAGGTCGCCCGGCCCCGCCGTACTGCCCGGCCCGCCGGGTCGCCCGGCCCCGCCGGGTCGTCCGGTCCTGGCAGGATGATCGGCATGCTGTTGCTGGCTACCGGGCGGACCCCGGGGACCCGGCCGTGAGTACCGGCCACCATCCGCCCGCTGATCGGGTCGTGCTCTTCGCGCTCGGCGGCACGATCTCGATGACCGGCCAGGACGGCCGTGGCGTGATCGCCCGCCTGACCGGAAAAGACCTGGCCGGCAGCGTCGAGGCGGTCGGCACCGGCGGGATTGAGGTCCGCGATGCGGCGGCCGTGCCCAGCGCGGACCTGTCGTTCGGCGACATCCTCGACGTGACTGGCGAGGCGGCGGCCGCCGTGCGCGCGGGCGCGGCCGGCATCGTGCTCACCCAGGGCACGGACACGCTGGAGGAAACAGCCTTCCTGGTCGACTCGGTGTGGCCCCATGACGCGCCGTTCGTGCTCACCGGCGCGATGCGCAACCCGACCCTCCCTGGTGCCGACGGCCCGGCGAACCTGCAGGCGGCCGTCGCGGTCGCCGCCTCCCGCGCGGCCCGCGGTCGCGGCGCGCTGGTGGTGTTCAGCGACGACATCCACGCCGCGAGGTATGTCCGCAAGACGCACAGCACGAGCACCGCGACGTTCTCCTCGCCCGACACCGGCGCGATCGGCCACGTCGTCGAGCGGGTGCCCAGGTTCCTCGCGCAGGTCAGCCGGCGCACGCCGATCACCGGCATCGCCACCGGCCGGCTGGCCGCGACCAGGATCGCGCTCTACACGATGACGCTCGACGACGACGGGACGCTGCTCGGCCAGATCGCCGGCCGCTATCAAGGTCTGGTCGTGGCCGGATTCGGTGTCGGCCATGTTCCCGCCGTGCTCGCGCCGGTCCTCGGCGACCTCGCCACTGCCATGCCGGTGGTCCTGACCTCGCGGACCGGCGCGGGGCCGGTGCTCACCGATACCTACGGCGCGATCGGTTCCGAGCGCGATCTTCGCGACCGCGGCCTGATCAGCGGCGGCTTCGTGCACCCCTATAAGGCCCGGGTGCTGCTGCGTCTGCTGATTGCCCAAGGTGCCCCGGTGAGCGCCGTGGCCAGCGCTTTCGCCGAGCTGGGCTGACCAGAAAATACCAGTTCGTGCCCGTCTGAACAGATTTATTTTTGTTAAACCGCAGACAAGGGGCGCTCTGACCAAGCACCGTGGATACGGGCAGCAGGGTATTAAACACCCACGAGGCGAGCGGAGCGCGCCCCTGCTGGCGCCGCAGACACTGATCATTCCGCCTCAGTCATCACCAGGAACCCGGACAGCGCTATGCGCGCTGCCCGGCTCCAGAGAGCGGAGAGGAAGGAGGCCGCCGCTGGACCCTCGAGGTCATTGCACCCTAACTAAGGAGAACTGATGCTCCACCGCAAGTTCGTGATCATGGTGACCCTGGCGCTGACATCGCTGGCTTTTGCCGTTACCTTCGCTGCCGGGCCTGCCCAGGCGACGACCCGCACGGCCCGGCACACGATGCGCTCCCTCGCCTACAAGTACGCCGTCGCGCAACGCGGTAAATGGTACTGCTGGGGAGGTGCCGGGCCGTCCTGCTACGACTGCTCTGGACTCGTTTATGCCGCCTATCGGCACGTTCACATCTGGCTGGGCCGGACCACCTACGACATGCTGCACAGCGGCCGGCTGATCCGCATCCGCCATTCGCAGGTGCGCCCCGGGGACCTGGCCTTCTACGGCACCGGGCACGTCGAACTCGTCTCGGGCCCGCACAGCACGTTCGGTGCGCACGACACCGGCACCCGGATCGGCTGGATCAAGACCAACGCGTACTGGCACCCCACTGCCTACTACCGCGTCAAGGGTGCGCTGCGTACCTAGCAGGCTGGCACACCACTGAGCCAATGAGCGACCGGGCGCGATGATCTATCTTTTCCAACCTACGCCAGCGCCGGCCGGAAGCAGCCCCGGAAAACTGCTCCTCCGGCGCCGACGTGATCCCTAGGGCGTACGCTCGGTCTGCTCAGGCGCTTGTCGTGGTGGAGGATCATGTACATCACTGCCACCGAGGAGGACCGGCTCAGGGTCTTCGTGGCGGCGCAGCTTGCCCGCCGGTCGCGGGCCGACGGCCTCAAGCTCAATGCTCCGGAAGCCACCGCCCTGATCTGCGACGAGATGCACCGCGCGGCCAGGGCCGGCGCCGCACGGGAAGAGGTGCTGGCCGCCGGGCGGGCCGCTGTCGACGTCGCTGACCTGATGGACGGCGTCGCCGCGCTCATCCCGGAGGTCCGCCTGGAAGTGCTGCTGGCCGACGGGACCCGGCTAGTGCTGCTGCGTGATATCTGGGCCGGCCCCGGCGATCCAGCCGGGCGTCCAGGCGAGGTCCGCAGCGTCGGCCCAGCCGGGCGTCCAGGCGAGATTCGCAGCCCCGACCGCGACGTCGCAATGGCCCCGGGCAGGCCCCGGCTGAGCCTGCAGGTGACGAACGGGTCGGCTCGGCCGGTCCGGGTGTCGTCGCATTATCCTTTCTGGCGGGTCAACCCCCGGCTCGAGTTCGACCGGGCCGCAGCGCAGGGATACCGGCTTGACCTCCCTGCGGGCTCATCGATCCGGTGGGCTCCCGGTGAGATCCGGCAGGTGGACCTGGTCAGGTACGCGGCTGGTGCGAGCTGATGGCACGGCCGGGGATGCCGCAGGCCAGCTACAGCAGGCGTCTTGGCCCGACTACCGGTGACCGGGTCCGGCTCGCCGACACCAGCCTCTGGCTACGCGTTGAGGACGACCACGTCGGCTATGGCGACGAGCCGCTGTGGGGCTACGGCAAGAACATCAGGTCCCGGATGACCCAGGACGACAGCGCCACCACGGCCAGCGAGCTGGACGTGCTGATCGCGGGCGTGCTCGTGGTCGATCCGCTGATCGGCGTAGTGAAGACCAATATCGGGATCAAGGACGGCCGCATCGCCGGTCTCGGGCGGGCCGGCAATCCCGACATCACCGCGGGGGTCGACCTGACCATCGGGCCCAACACGCTGCCGGTCATGGGATACGGCCTGATCGCCACCGCCGGGGCCATCGACTCGCACGTCCACCTCATCACGCCCCGCCTCGCCCCGGTCGCACTGTCAGCGGGCGTCACTACCCTGATCACTGCCGGATTCGAGGAACCGCCGTCCGCCATGGCCGCCACGTTCCGCGCCTTCGAGCAACTGCCGCTGAACCTCGGCTTGCAGGCAAGCGCCAGGACCGAGGGCCAGCCAGCAGTGGAGCGGGTCATCGAGGCGGGCGCGATCGGCCTGAAGATCCACGAGGACTGGGGCGCTTACCCGGAGATCATCGACGCGGTGCTGGGCATCGCGGGCCAGTACGACGTCGCCGTCGCCCTGCACACCGACGGGCTCAATGAGTCCGGCGAGCTCGAGGACACGGTGGCCGCGATCGGCGGGCGGGCCGTACACGCGTATCACGTCGAAGGGTCCGGCGGCGGCCACATCCCCGACCTGATCGGGCTGGTCCGCGAGCCCAACATCATCTGCTCCTCAACTACGCCGACGATTCCGTTCGGGGCCGCCGCCGCCGCCGAGCACCCGGAGATGATCCTCCTCGTGCACGGCGGCTCCCCCGCCGATCCTGATGACCTCGACCTGGCCGCCGAGCGCGTGCATCCGGCCACGATGGCGGCCGAGGGCCCGCTACATGAGCTCGGCGGAATCAGCATCATCAACAGCGACTCCCAGGGCATGGGCCGGATCGGCGAGACGGTCCGGCGGACCTGGCAGCTTGCGCATGCGATGAAGGCCTGGCGATCCGGCGAAGCCGGCCAGGGCTGGCCGGATGCCCCGGCGGTGCGTCGCCTGCTCGCGCGCCCGGCGGGCTCGCGCACCGATGACGGCCTCGGCGACGACGACAACGAGCGGGTACTTCGTTATCTCGCCAAATACACCGTTCGCCGGCCCTGACCCATGGCATCGGGGCGGACGTGGGGACGCTGGCCCCCGGACGCATCGCGGACATCGTGCTCTGGCAGCCTGCCTACTTCGGCGTGCGTCCAGAGCTGATCTTGAAGGCCGGCCATTTCGCCTGGGGCCCGCTCGGCGAGGGGAACGCCAGCGTCGAGGGTGCCGAGCCCCGGCGCTATGGACCGCACTGGGGCGGCTACGGCCTGGCCGCGTCCTCGCTGTCGGTGACGTTCGTGTCCGCGGCCGCCGTTGAGGCCGGGATAGCGCGGCGGCTCGGCAGCAGCCGGCGGTTCGCGGCGGTCGCGGGCACCCGCTCGGTCCGGCGGGCCGACCTGATCGCGGGCCGGGCCTGCCCGCAGATCGCCGTCGATCCCGGTGACGGCACGGTCAGCCTGGACGGCCGGGTGCTGGCCGCCCGGCCGGTGGCCGAGGTCCCGCTGTCCCGCCGCTACCTGCTGGCCTGACCCGCCTGACCCGCCCGATGAACCGGATGAACCGGATGAACCGGATGAAGGAGCCTGATCGTGACCGAGATCAGCACGCCGAAGGCTGACGGATTCCGGATGCCTGCGGAGTGGGCACCGCATCAGTGCTGCCTGATGGCCTGGCCGACCCGGCGCAGCCTGTGGGCCGGCCTGTTCGAGCAGGCGAAGCTCGACTACGCCGAGATCGCCCGGACCGTGGCCGGATTCGAGCCGGTCGTGATGATCTGCCGCCCCGGCGATGCCGCCGAGGTCCACGACCGGTGCGGTGCCGGCGTGGAACCCGTCACGATCGAGATCGACGACTCCTGGACGCGAGACAGCGGCCCGGTCTTCGTGACGAACGACCACGGCGAAGTCGCCGTCACGGACTTCAGGTTCAATGCCTGGGGCGGCAAGTACCCGCCCTGGGACCACGACGCCGCCCTCGGCCGGGCCTTCGCTGACCTGCTCGGATGCAGGCGTTACGCGGCACCGATCGTCCTGGAGGGCGGGGCGTTCTTCGTCGACGGCGAAGGGACGCTGGTCACCACCGAGGGACCGGTGCTGGACCCGAACCGGAACCCGGGCCTCACCAAGGCCGCGTTCGAGCGGGTCGTCGACGACTACCTCGGCGCACAGCACGTCGTGTGGCTGGTCGCCGCACCGGACCGGGACACCGATGGCCACATCGACGGGGTAGCCCAGTACGCCCGGCCTGGCGGGCTGCTGCTGCTGATCCCGGCCGACCCGGGCGACGACAACTTCTCCTTCGCCAGGGAAAACCTGGACCGGCTGCGCAACGCCACAGACGCCGCCGGGCGTCCCTTTGACACCATTCCGTTCGACGTCACAGGCACGGCCTGGGCGGGCCGCGACCGGGTCGAGGTGCCGTACCTCAACTGCTACCTGGCCAATGGCGCGGTCATCGTGCCGCTCGCGGGAGCGCCGTCGGATGAGGCCGCGCTCGGGCGGCTGCGGCAGGTGTTCCCCGATCGCAGCGTTGTCGGTGTTCCCGGGGCCACCCTGTCCTACGGCGGCGGCGGGCCGCACTGCATCACCCAGCAGATGCCGATCGGCAGGCCGGTCACGGGCTGATCCTGAGCGGCCCGAAATCCGTCACTGATGGAATCAGGGCCATCACGTAACGCGTTGATTGTGGTGAGTGCTGGGCACCAGGTTCCACTTCCGGCACTCTCGACATGTCACGCCCCCGAGCGAGGCACGGCCGCACCGGACCTGCCGCCCGGCTCAGCCCGGCCTGGTTCGCGAGCTGATCAACCCACGACAAACCGGCTCGACGCTCCGCCACGCCCTCGCTCATGTCGACGGGAAACGACGATGCGCTGCTGGCGTCCTGGGCTCGGCCCGCTGTCCTCGCATGTCCGGTTCTCCGGCTGGCCCGCGCAGCTGGCCAGACGGCGCCGCCTGGCCGCCGCCGTCACGGGCGTCGGCGCGCTGGTACTCACCCTGCTGGGGGTGGCCGCGGCCAGCGTCCTGGCGGGCCCCGGCGCACCGAGCGCCGCCGCCAGGCAGCCGGCCCGGCTGCCCGGGCCCGTGCGCCACGCAGCAGCGATCGTGGCCGGTCCGGTCCGCACCCGAGTGCTCCGCACGTCCTGCCGCTCGGTGGCACATATCGGCGACTCGACCTCCGTGGGCCTGATCTCGCCCGAGTCCCTGCCTGACCCGGCCCAGCGGCTGGCCGCCCGCTACGCAGCCGTCGGCGTGCGGCACCTGCGGGTAAACGCCTCGGGCGGGCGCTCGATCGTGGAGGTGCTGCCCGGTCAGGTCAACGGCTACCAGGTGGCCGCCCGGTGGCGGAGCGAGGGCTACCGCGGCTGCTGGGTCGTTGCGCTCGGCACCAACGACACGGCCAACGTCGCCGTCGGCTCGGCCGTCGGGCGGATGGCCCGGATCGGGCGGATGATGTCGGTGGCCCATGGCGAGCCGGTTATGTGGGTCACTACGCGGACCCTTCTGGCCAGCGGTCCCTGGTCGGAGTCCGACATGCAGCTCTGGAATGACGCGCTGCGGCGCGCCTGTGCCATTTACCCGAACCTGCGGATCTTCGACTGGTCATCGGTCGCCAATCCCGGCTGGTACATCTCGGACGGGATCCACTACACCCCGGCCGGCTACGCGGCTCGGAGCCAGGCCATTGCCGATGCCCTGGCCAGGGCATTCCGGCCGGGCGGGGCCAGCCGCAGTTGCGTGGTCCGGTAGGCATCCGGCCCACCCGCCGCGGGCAGAACGGACGAATAGCCCGCCGATACGGAGCCAATCTGGTTCCGTATCTTGCCGACTACAATACGTAATCATTATGTAACTCTGGGTAGTGACCCTGCTGCCGCGCGAAACCGGGGCGCGCCGGACAGTCGGTTTCCGGCGGGCCGGACCGCGGCAAGGGGGAACGAACCATGCCGCAACCGGTTAGCACCGGCCAGCGTTATATGCCCGGCCTTGATGGGCTGCGGGCGCTGGCGGTACTCGCTGTCATCGCCTTTCACGAGCAGCTGGGCTGGGCTCCAGGAGGCATGCTCGGAGTCGGGGTGTTCTTCACCCTGAGCGGCTACCTCATCACCGACCTGCTGCTGGCGCAGTGGTCCGCGCACGGGCGGCTGCGGCTGGGCGACTTCTGGCTGCGGCGCGCCCGCCGTCTGCTGCCTGCCCTGTTCGTGATGCTGACGGTGGTGACCGCGTGGGTGACCCTCGCGGACCGGGCCCGGCTGGCCGGCCTGCGCGGCGCGGTGGCGGCCGCCGCCACGTACTCGAGCAACTGGTACCTCATCGCGGCGAACCAGTCCTACTTCGCCAGGTTCGCGCCGCCCGCCCCGCTCGATCACCTGTGGTCGCTGGCCGTGGAGGAACAGTTCTACCTCATCTGGCCCTGGCTGCTGCTGCTCGGCGTGGCCTGCCTGCGGACCCCCAGGGCGGCCGCGCTGAAGTGGCTGGCGCTGCCCACGCTCGCGATCGCCGGCGCGTCGGTGGCCGCCATGGCGCTGCTCTATCATCCCGGGTTTGACCCGACCCGGGTCTACGAGGGAACCGACACCCGCGCCTTCGGGCTGCTCGCCGGGGCCGCGCTGGCCATGGTGTGGCCCAGCCGCCACCGGGTCAGGCTGCCGATGCGAGCCAGGCTGCCGCTGGATGGCGCCGGGATCGCGGGCCTGGCCGTGATCGCGCTGATGATCTGGCGGGTCGGCCAGTACTCGCCGTTCACCTACCGCGGCGGCCTGGTCCTGCTCTCGCTGGCCACGGTGGCCGTCGTGGCCGCTGCGGCCTGCCCGGGGAGCCTGGTGGGCCTGATGCTGGGCTGGCGGCCGCTGCGCTGGATCGGCGTCCGTTCTTACGGCATCTACCTCTGGCACTATCCGGTCATCGTGCTGACCTCGCCGGCGAACACCGGGGAGGACCTGCCCAGGGCCGCGGCCCAGGTCGCGGCCAGCGTCCTGCTGGCCGCGGCGTCCTGGAAGTTTGTCGAGGAGCCGGTGCGTCAGGGCGCCATCGGGCGCCTGGCGGCCCGCGTCCGGGCCGCTGGCTGGCACCTGCGGCCGGTCCGGCTGGGCGGCCTGGCCGGCGTGGTCGGCGCGTCCGGGGTGCTGGTCGTCGCGTGCGGCGGCCTGGCCGGCGCGTTCCCCGCGGCACGGCAGGCCCCGGGCCTGGGCAGCGCCGGCTCGCTGACCGCGAGCGCCGCGCTGCCGCCGTCCATCAAGTCCGTCACCAGGGCCGGGGCGCACCCGAAGTTTGCCGGCGCGGCTGCCTCAGCCGCGGCGGGCGGCCCGCAGTCCGGGCCGCCCCGGACTTCTTGCCGCGCCGTCGCGCACATCGGCGACTCGACCTCCGAGGGCCTGGTCTCGCCCGACTACCTGCCGGACCCGGCCAAGCGAATCCCGGCGCGGTATGAGGACGTGGGCGTACAGACCGTCCGCACCGATATCTCGGGCGCACGGTCGGTGGTCGAGGTGCTGCCCGGCCAGGTCAATGGCTACGACGCAGCCCGCGCGATGGTGGCAGCGGGATTCCGGGGCTGCTGGGTGTTCGCCCTGGGCACGAACGATACCGCCGATGTAGCCGTCGGCTCACAGGTCGGCCTGATGACCAGGATCCAGCGGATGATGTCGGTGGCCAATGGCGAGCCCGTGATGTGGGTGAACGTCAAGTCGCTGCTCGCCAGCGGTCCCTACTCGGAGGCGAACATGCTGCTCTGGGACAACACGCTGGTCAAGGCCTGCGCCAGGTACCCGAACATGCGGATCTTCAACTGGGCGTCGGTGGTAAAGAACAAGTGGTACATCGCGGACGGGATCCACTTCACCTCGCCGGGCTATGCGGCCCGGGCCAAGATGATCGCTGACGCCCTGGCCGCCGCGTTCCCGCTGAACGGCCACAGCAGCAGCTGCCTCATCGGCTAGCGGCCCGGCTGGCTACCGCTGGGGCGTGCGCCGTCCCGTTACCGAGGTCGGCCTGATCCGTACCCAGAACGGGCGCTGCGTGTCGGCTGCCCATTCATCCAGGCCCAGCTGGCTGAGCCGCTGGATCTCGGGGTCCTCGTACACCACGGTGGCCCGGCCGGTCACCAGCACGCTCCACCCCGACCTGGTCTCCTGGTCATAGGAGTCGACCTCGAACGCGACCAGGCCCTGCTCGCCCGCCGCGGCCAGCTTCGACCCGCCGGAGGTGCGGAACACCACGTCCGGTCCGTCCATGGCGTGATTGACCGGCAGGATCACCAGCTCGCCGTCCGCATGGAAGCCGATCCGGCCCAGGTGGACCGACGCCAGCAGCTCCAGGCAGGTGTCGAAGGACAGCGGCTCGAGCCCAGCGTGATCGATCGGTTGATCTGGCATGTCACTCTCCGGTATGCGTAGCTGCCAGAACCCTGTCACATCTCCGGCGCCTGAGGCGTCCCGTTCGACACGCTACGCGCCCTGGCCCAGGACGCCGCCGGCGACTTTCTCCGCGACCAGCTCAAAGGACCGGATCCGGTCGGAGATGTCGTACACCATCGTGGTGAGCATCAGTTCGTCAGCACCGGTGCGGTCAATGAGCTGCGCCAGCTGCCGGCTGACCGTCTCGGGCGAGCCGACCGCCTGGCCGGCGAAACGCTCCGCGGCGAACTCCCGCTCCCCATCGGAGTACGGATAGGCGGCGGCCTCGGCCGGGCTGGCCAGCGGCTGCGGGCGCCCGGCGCGCAGCTGCAGGAACGACAGGGCGGCCGGCCCGGACAGCCAGCGGGCCTGTTCATCGGTATCAGCGCAGATCACGCTCACCGCCACCATCGCCTGCGGCCGCTCCAGCCAGCGCGACGGCCGGAAGCTCTGCCGGTACAGCGCCAGCGCCGGGACGGTGTTGGCGGAGCTGAAATGGTGCGCGAACGAGAACGGCAACCCGAGCAGCCCGGCCAGCTGAGCGCTGAATCCGCTGGAGCCGAGCAGCCAGATCGCCGGCATGTCGCCACGGCCGGGCGTCGCGGTGATCCGCGCCCCGGGGTCGGCCCCGGTGAACAGCCCGATCAGATCGGCGAGCTCCTCGGGAAACGCCTCCGCTGACAGGCCTTCCATGGTGCGGCGCAGCGCCAGCGCGGTCAGCTGATCGGTGCCGGGGGCACGGCCGATACCCAGGTCGATCCGGCCCGGATGCAGCGCCTCCAGCGTGCCGAACTGCTCCGCGACCACCAGCGGGGCATGGTTCGGCAGCATCACCCCGCCGGACCCGACCCGGATTCTGGAGGTCGCCGCGGCCAGGTGCGCGATCAGGACCGCCGGCGCTGAACTGGCGATGGCGGGCATGTTGTGGTGCTCGGCGACCCAGAACCGCCGGTAGCCGAGTTCCTCGGTGCGCCTGGCCAGCTCCGTGGTCTGGCGCAGCGCCTGGCCAGATGTCGTACCAGCAGCAACAGGAGACAGATCCAGAACGGAAAGCGGCACGTCAATCACGTAGCAAGGCAACTGAAGTCGACGGCGGTTTCTTCCGTGCCGGTCGGTCAGCGGCGGTTTCGCCCGGGCTGGCCGGACCGCGGCGGACCCATCCGGGCTGGCCGGACCGCGGCGGACCCATCCGGGCCGGTCGGACCGCGGCGGACCCAGCGGGGCCGGTCAGACCAGGCTAATGCCTGCCGCCCGGATCTGCCGGGCCGCCTCGTCGAGCTCGGCCCGGCCCGGCGTGCCCCGCCGCGCTCGGACCGCGAACCCGTCACCTACGGTGCGCGGCACCACGTGCAGGTGCACATGGAAAACTTCCTGGCCCGCGACCGTGCCATCGGCGACGAAGATGTTCACCCCGCCGCAGGGCAGCCCGGAGCGGCGCAGCGTGCCCGCCAGCCGGTGCGCCACCCGGAACAGCCTGGCGCCCAGATCCTCGTCGAGTGTTCCCAGGGACTCCGCGTGCCTGCGCGGCACCACCAGCAGATGGCCGGTGGTCACCGGCCTGACATCCATGAAAGCGATCACGTCCTCGTCCTCGTGCACCAGGCTCGCCTCGGAACGGCCGGCCACGATGGCACAGAACACGCAGGAGTCTTCCGCTGCCTCGATTCCCATGGGGACAATCCTGGCGGACCGCATCTCGCCCCGCGGACCCCGGGGCCGCCAACAGACCGGGGCCGCCCGCTGGCCTGCGACCGCATCTCGCCCCGCGGACCCCTGCACGTCCACCTGACCGGGGCCGCCCGCTGGTCAGTTGCTGTAGATCCGGGTCGGCGTGATCAGCACGACCGCGCGTCGCTGTGCGTCCATGACCTCGTCGTAGGCCGCCCAGTCCTCGTGCGTGCCGCCCGCGGCGGCGAAGACCTCGCGGCGCAGCCGCCTGAGCCGCTCGTGATCGAATCCGGGCTGCGGGTCATCGGGCCCGACGATCTGTGCCAGGCCCTCCACAGCGGCCCACGCACTGCCGGCCCGAAAAGTGACGGTGACCTGCGGCCGGGCCCTCAGGTTGCGCAGCTTGGCCCGGCCGTAGGTGACCAGGCCGACCACATCGTTCCCGGTGACCGGATCCGGCAGCACGCCGGCGTTGACGACCGAGGACTGCACAGTGCCATCAGGCCGGACGGTGGACACGACCGCGAGGAACCGTTCGCGGCGGCCGATCGCGATAGCGTCGGACAAGTTCATCACGTGAGCATAAGCCGATGGCGATCCTGACGAGACTGGGTACCCAGCCATGACCTGGCCAACTACGGTGGAGTCAGCCGCAAGCCGTAGGACGCGCCGCTGGGGGTTGCGATGTCCGGCTGGTTTGACGCACAGATCGTGCACACCGGGCGACTGCCCCTGTTCTGCTTCTTCGTGGCATTCCTGGTCGGCTTTGGGTTCATCCGGCTGTCGGCCCGGCTGATCCGCGCGCAGGTCCGGTGGTGGCCGGGCAACCTCATCGCGGGCACCGTCCATGTGCACCACATGGTCTTCGGCGTGGTCTTCATGGGCATCGGTGGGGTCGCCGAACTGGCCGCGCCGGTGTACTCGCTGGCCTGGCGATCGGGACCGGCCGCGCTGTTCGGCCTCGGCACCGCGCTGGTACTCGATGAGTTCGCGCTCATCCTGCACCTGCGCGATGTCTACTGGACCAACGAGGGACGGCTGTCGATCGACGCGGTGTTCGTCGCCGCCGGGGTGACCGCCCTGCTGCTGATCGGGGCGAGCCCGGTCGGCGTGCAGAGCGTGGCTGACTATCATCCGCTGCCGGGCAGCACCGGTGCGGTCGTCACGATCATCCTGCTGGTGGCCGTGCTGTTCGCGCTGGCCATTATCACCCTGCTCAAGGGCAAGGTCTGGACCGGGCTGTTCGGCCTCATCATTCCGCTGCTCTTCATCGCCGGCGCGATCCGGCTGGCGCGGCCCGGCTCGCCGTGGGCCCGCTGGCGCTACCGGGAACGGCCGGCCAAGCTCGCCCGGGCGGGCCGCCGTGAGCAGCGCCTGAGGCTGCCGGTGATGCGCGCCAAGATCCGGATCCAGGACCTGGTCACCGGCCGGCACGATCAGCCTGCCGTGCCGACCAAGCCCACCTGACCAGCACTGGCGGCCGCCAAGCCCAGACCATCCGCGGGTGCGGCACGACGCAGCCCTGGTGGTCCCTGAAGCTGCCGGTTTACCCGCCGGGCAGCACGCTCAGCGGGTGAGCCTGCCGATGCCGCTCGCGTCCAGGTCCTCCAGGAGTGCGGCCGCATCGCGGTAGATCTCGGCCGCGCCGGCGTCGCGCAGCTGCTCGGCCTCGATCCCGCCCGACAGCAGTCCGATGCACGGGACTCCGGCCCGCCGGGCCGCCAGCACGTCCCAGACCGTGTCACCGACCATCACGGCCTGCCCTGGCGCCGTGCCGGACGCGGTCAGGGCCCGCTCGACGATGCCCGGATCAGGTTTGGCCCGCTCGACGTCGGCCGAGCTGACCACGCTGCTGATTGCGCCGCCGACCCCCAGGGCATCCAGCATGAGGCCGACTTCGTCGCCGTCGGCGCTGGTGGCCACGACCACGCCGAGCCCGAGCTTAGCCGTCCTGACGAGCAGCTCCCTGGCCCCGGGCAGCGGGCGCATCCGGCCGAGATACGGCGCGTAGTACCTGCTGTGCGCGTCGCTCACGGACGGGTCGTCCTTACCGAGCACCTGCTGGATCAGGTCATCCGAGCCCAGGCCGATGGCCCGGTGGATGTCGGCGCACCTGACGTCGTGCCCGCGCTCCCTGAATGCCTCCCACCAGGCGACGACGTGCAGGTAGTTGGTGTCGAGCAGGGTGCCGTCCACGTCGAACAGGACGCCACCGCGGCTGCGCCGCTTAGCCGGCACGGACTACCCCGCCCGCGCACGGCCCGTCCTGCCCGGAACACCGGATTTCTGATGTAGTGCCCGCTTCCGCCATCGTTCCTCCGCCCCCTGGCTCCTTTGTATCTCAGCTTCCTGCCGCCACCGGCACGAATCATGCACCGGCGCACCGGTAAGAGTTCGATGCACTGGTGAACGGGCGCTCCGGTTCGCAGTTTCCGTACCCGAGCATTCCGGCCCGCCGCCTACCCGCCGCCGGGCGGCGGCCTTTACCATGGGTTTGTGCAGCTGTCCGGTCCGGAGCCCGATATCGCGGTATCGCTGGCATGCCTGTGACCACTCCGGACGGTGCGTCCCGCGCGGCCATCCTGACCGTCGACGATGATCCCGGCGTGTCCCGCGCGGTCGCCCGCGACCTGAGGCGCCGCTACGGCGAGCGCCACCGGATCGTGCGCGCTGAATCCGGCGAGACCGCGCTTGATGCGCTTCGCCAGATGAAACTGCGCGGCGAGCTGGTCTCGGTGATCCTGGCCGACTACCGGATGCCGGAGATGAACGGCATCGAGTTCCTCGAGCGGGCCATGGACGTGTACCCGACGGCGCGGCGGGTGCTGCTGACCGCTTACGCCGACACCAGTGCCGCCATCGACGCGATCAACGTCGTGGACCTGGATCATTACCTGCTCAAGCCGTGGGATCCGCCGGAGGAGAAGCTCTACCCGGTGGTCGACGCCATGCTGGAAGCGTGGCTGGCCACTGATCACCGGCCGGTGACGGAGACGAAGCTGGTCGGGCACCGGTGGTCGGCCCGGTCCAATGCGGTCCGCGAATTCCTGGCCCGCAACCAGGTGCCCTACCGCTGGTATTCCTCCGATGAGCCGGAAGGCCAGCGGCTGCTGGCCGCGGCGCAGGCTGACGGGCTGACGCTGCCCGTGGTGGTCACCTCGGACGGCGAGCCGCTGGTGGCGCCGACCGACGCGGAACTGGCCGCCAGGGTCGGGCTCAGCACGGTCCCGGCCGCTGACTTCTATGACCTGATCATCATCGGCGGCGGGCCGGCCGGCCTGGGTGCCGCCGTGTACGGCGCGTCCGAGGGACTGCGCACCGTGCTGGTCGAGCGCACCGCGACCGGCGGCCAGGCCGGGCAGAGCTCGAGGATCGAGAACTACCTGGGCTTTCCTGACGGCGTCTCCGGCGCGCAGCTGACCGACCGGGCGCGCCGCCAGGCCCGCAAGTTCGGCGCCGAGGTGCTTACCACCCGTGATGTCGTCGGGCTGGACGTGACCGGGTCCGGGCGGAGCGTCCAGTTCGCTGACGGCGCGACGATCAGCGCGCACACCGTGATCCTGGCCACCGGCGTCTCGTACCGGAAACTCACCGCGCCAGGTGCCAGCGAACTCGCCGGGCGAGGCATTTTCTATGGCTCCGCCCTGACCGAGGCGGACGGCTGCGCGGGTCAGGATGTCTACATTGTCGGCGGCGCCAACTCGGCCGGCCAGGCAGCCGTGTTCCTGGCCAGGACGGCCAAATCGGTGACGATCCTGGTCCGGGGCGGGTCGCTGCGCTCCTCGATGTCGCACTACCTGATCCAGCAGATCGAGGACATCCCGGCCATCTCGGTCCGGACCTGCACCGAGGTGACCGCCGCGCACGGGACCGAGCATCTGGAGGGGCTGACGCTGCGGGACAGCTCATCCGGCCAGACCGAGCGGGTCGACGCGCAGTTCCTGTTCGTCTTCATCGGCGCCGCGCCGCTCACCGGCTGGCTCGACGGCGTGGTGACCAGGGACAGCCGCGGCTTCGTCATCACCGGGCCAGATCTGTCCCCCGGCGGCGGCCTGCCCGGTGGCTGGCCGCTGGACCGGGCACCGTATCACCTCGAGAGCAGCGTGCCCGGAGTGTTCGTGGCCGGCGACGCGCGCTCGGAGTCCGCCAAGCGGGTCGCCTCGGCCGTCGGTGAGGGCGCGATGGCCGTGATGTTCGTCAACAGGTACCTGGAGAGCACGTGACCACCGAGCAGGACCGGCTGCCGTGCAGTATCGATGAACTCCGGACGCTGTTCCTGTTCGAGAAGCTGACCGAGGACCAGCTGACCTGGCTGTGCCGCAAGGGCTACGTCGAGTCGGTGCCCCCCGGGGTGGTGTACGCCGAAGGTGACCCGGCTACGCATTTCTATGTGCTCCTGGACGGCGAGGTGGTGCTGTCCCGGCGGGTCGGCGGCGACGACGTCGAGGTGACCAGGACGGACGGCCGCGGCGCGTACGGCGGGGCGTTCATGGCCTACATCGAGCGGGGCGGGCCGCAGGTCTACAACAACTCGATGCGGGTGACCGGGCCGGGCAGGTTCTTCGTGCTCGATTCCGAGACCTTCGCGCAGCTGATGCGCGACTGGTTCCCGATGCCCGTGCACCTGCTCGAGGGACTGTTCTTCGGGACGAAGAACACCCAGCTGGCCGTGGGCCAGCGCGAGCGGCTGCTCGCGCTGGGCTCACTGTCGGCCGGCCTGACGCACGAGCTGAACAACCCGGCGGCCGCGGCCGTGCGCGCGACCGCGGCGCTGCGCGAGCGGGTCGCCGGGATGCGGCACAAGCTCGGCCTGATCGCGGCGGGATCCTATGACCCGGCGGCGCTGGAAACCCTGATCCGGCTCCAGGAGGACGCCGTTGAGCGCGTGCCCAAGGCACCCAAGCTCGGGCCGATCGAGGCCTCCGACGCCGAAGATGCCATCTCCGACTGGCTGCAGGACCGGGGCATCTCCGATGGCTGGGAGCTGGCGCCGGTCTTCGTCCAGGCCGGGCTGGATATCGGCTGGCTGGACCGGGCCGCCGCCGCGGTGGGCGACGAGATATTCGACGGGGCGGTCCGCTGGCTGCGCTACACCGTCGAGACCGAACTGCTGATGAACGAGATCGAGGACGCCACCGTCCGGGTGTCGTCCCTCGTCACGGCGGCCAAGCAGTACTCGCAGCTGGACCGGGCCCCGTATCAGGTCGTCGACGTGCACAGCCTGCTCGACAGCACGCTGGTGATGCTCGGCGGCAAGATCGGCAACGACATCAAGGTGGTCAAGGACTACGATCGCGGCCTGCCGCCGATCCCCGCCTATCCGGCCGAGCTCAACCAGGTCTGGACCAACCTGATCGACAACGCGGTGTCCGCCATGCACGGGACGGGCACGCTCACGGTGCGGACCTCGCTGGACCGGGACCAGCTCCTGGTGGAATTCGGCGACACCGGCCCGGGCGTACCGCCCGAGATCCGGCAGCGAATTTTCGAGCCGTTCTTCACGACCAAACCGGTCGGCGAGGGCACCGGCCTCGGGCTGGACATCTCCTGGCGGATCATCGTCAACAAGCACCATGGTGACCTGCGGGTGGAGTCCGTCCCCGGTGACACCAGGTTCCAGGTCCGGCTGCCGCTGACCGCCAGCTGACCGCCACCTGGCCAGCCGCCGGCGAACGCCGGGGAACAGCCAGCTGCTGCGGCTCCCGGTGCCGGCCCATCCTGATTTCTCTACGCTGTGCGGTATGGCACCGACGCCCGATGAGATGCTGAGCGCGGTGGCCGCGTCACTCCGGGCGCGCACCGGAAGGTCGCTGCCCGACTGGCTGGCCCTCGTCCAGGCCTCCGGCCTCGATCCGCTGGACCAGCGCGCGGTGCGCGGCTGGCTGCGTTCCGAGCACGGCCTCCCGCAGAACAGCCAGTGGGCGATCGCGGACGCCGCAGCCCGGGCGGCAGGCTGGGTGCGGCCGAGCGTCGCCCAGTACGTCGACAGCCAGTATGCCGGCCCGAAGGCGGCGCTGCGCCCGATCTACGATGCGCTGGCCGCCGCCATCGCCGGCCTCGGCGACGATGTGACTGTCGAGGGCCGCAGCACGTACATCCCGTTCGTCCGCCGCAGGCAGTTCGCCGCGATCGCCCCGGCCGCCAGGGACCGGGTCGACCTCGGGCTGCGCTTTACCGATCCGCCGTCGGCCGGCCGCGCCCAGCCGGCCACCGCACCCGGGCAGGCCACCCACAAGGTGTCGCTGGGCAGCGTGCCGGAGATCGATGACGAAGTACTGCACCTGCTGAAAACCGCATACGAACAGAACGGATAAGTCCCAGTCCGCCGATCACCGGGCCGCCGGTCTCCCGTCGCGGGCCGGCGGCCCGGTCAGCCGCGCTCCCGCCGGTCAGGGCGTGCGGGTGAGGACGACCTTGAGCGCGCCGGTGTCGGCGGCCCGGCCGAACACGTCGTAGGCCCGGTCGAACTCATCCAGGGTGAAGTGATGGGTGATGAACCGCCCGGAGTCGATCTGGTTACTGGTGAGCAGGCGCAGCAGCGTGGCGGTGGAGTACGCGTCGACCAGCCCGGTCGTAATGGTGATGTTCCTGATCCACTGCTCCTCGAGGTGCAGCGTCGCAGGCTCGCCGTGCACGCCTACGTTCGCGACCCGGCCGCCGGGCCGGACCAGCGCCACCGCGAGTTCGAAGGTGGCCGGCACCCCGACCGCCTCGATCGTCACATCGGCGCCCAGCCCGTCGGTCAGCGAACGGACGACTTCCAGCGGGTCATCGCGGTAGTTGTTGACGGTCACGTCCGCGCCGAACTGCTTCGCCGCCTCCAGCCTGGCGTCCGCCATGTCAATCGCCACCACGTGGCTCGGGCTGTACAGCCGGGCGCCCATGATGGCCGCCAGGCCAACCGGCCCGGACCCGACCACCGCGACCACGTCGCCTGGCCGCACGCCGCCGTTCAGGACCCCGACCTCATAGCCGGTCGGCAGGATGTCCGCCAGCATGAGGATCTGCTCGTCGCTGACGCCATCGGGCACCCAGTAGGTCGAGGTGTCAGCGAACGGCACCCGGACATACTCGGCCTGGGTGCCGTCGATCTTGTGCCCGAGGATCCACCCGCCGCCGCCCAGGCACTGCCCGTAGCTGCGGTCACGGCAGTACCTGCAGGTCCCGCAGACCGAGATGCAGGACACGAGCACCCGGTCCCCGACCTTGATCGTCTGCACGCCGTTGCCGATTGCCTCGACCGTGCCGACCGCCTCGTGGCCGAGGATCCGGCCATCGGTCACAGCCGGGACATCACCTTTGAGAATGTGCAGATCCGTACCGCAGATCGTCACGGCATCCACTCTCACTATCGCGTCCGTGTGGGCCACGATCTCGGGCTTCGGTACTTCTTCCCAGGCCTTGCGGCCCGGTCCGTGGTAAACAACCGCCTTCATGAAAGTCTCCGCTTCTTCCTGATCCGGGCAAATTGCCGAGACCCTGACCACGCTTGCTCGGCACCTGCCGGTGCGGCAGTGCCGAACGTCCCGTCGGGAGGGACCAGTGTCACGCTGTGGTCACCAGCCGTAACTGTCGCCACGGAGCCACGACGGCTGCGGCCGCTGCTCACCTGACCCGGGTGAGGCCGGCGCCACTGCCCGGCCGGCCGGGCCGCCGGCTCGCCCGCTCGTCCGGGCCGCCGCCTGGCGGTAGCGTCGGGGCATGGCCACCTGGGAGGAACTGAAGATCATTCTTGCCCGGCTGCAGGACGCGGATCCGGCCCCGCTGAACAGCTGGCCTGGCCCCGAGGACGACCCCGGCAGGCAGCCCCCGTTCCAGATCGAGCTCGCGCCGTGGGCGGTGGACGTGGCCGCGGAGCTGCAGGCCCGGTTCGGCGCGGACGTCGAGCTGAGGGTGGGCGCGCTGCAGTACCCGCAGCGCACTCTGGCGGGCCGCCCGGCCGGCTGGCCGCGCGCACCGCTGCCGGAGGCCGACCCGGCCGAGATTGACAGTGCGCTGGACGGGCCGTTGCGGATCCGGTCCGGCCACGCGGCGCTGCACGGCCTGCTGGTCGGCAACCACGGCCCCGGCGACCTTGAGATCCAGACATCCGGTGAGCTCATCCCGACGGTCGTGGATCCGGCCAGCGGGCAGCTGGTCGGCGGCTATTCGGGCGCGGTCACGGCGGTGCTCAAGACGTTCACCGTGGCGCCCGGTGCGACCGAGCGGATCCCGCTGCTGGTCGGCACGGCGAGCTTCGTGCCCGACCTGGGCTACGCCGTTCCGCCGGGCGAGTGGGGAGTTCAAGCCGACCTGGTCCCGGCCGCCGGGACCGCGGTCCGCACCCCGGTCCTGCCGCTCACCATCACCCCCTGAGCGGGTGCCAGTGCCTGCCGTGCCCGCAGCGGGCCGGGCCCGCAGCGGTCAGGTTCAGGACGCGAGGATTCCGTGGTAAGGAACCGGCCGTTGCGCCTCAAGGCGTGCCTGAACGGCGGGCGCGGTCGTGACGAGCATCCCGCGGTGCCGGTCTCCCCGGCGGAGCTGGCCGAGTCCGCGGCCGGGGCGGTGGCGGCCGGGGCGCAGGCGGTCCACCTGCATCCGCGCCGGGCCGACGGGGCCGAGTCGCTGCTGGCCGCAGACATCGGGGCGGCCGTCGCGGCGGTGCGGCAAGCCTGCCCGGGCGTTCCGGTCGGCGTCTCCACCAGCTTGGCGATCACTGGCGGCGATCCGTCGGCCCGGCGGACCGCGGTAGCCGGATGGGCGGAGTTGCCGGCGGCCGCGCGACCCGACTTCGCTTCGGTCAATGTGTCCGAGCCTGGCTTGACTGCGCTGGTCGCGGAACTGCGGTCGGCGGGAATCGCGGCCGAGGCCGGGGTCTGGTCGGCCGCCGATGCCAGCGCGCTGGCCGGGCAGGCCCCGTCCGTCGGGTGGCTGCGGATCCTGGTGGAGGTCGTCGGCGTGCCCGTGGCCGACCCCGGGTCAGCGGCCGACGAGATCCTCCGCCTGCTGGACGAGGCCGGCCTGGCGGCACCGCGGCTGGTGCACGGGGAACAGGCGACCTGCTGGCCGCTGGTAGCCCGGGCCGGCGAGCTGGGGCTGGCGACGCGGATCGGCCTTGAGGACACGCTCACCGGGCCGGACGGAGGGCTGGCCGGCAGCAACGCGGACCTGGTCCGGCAAGCGCTGGCGATATGGGCCGCAGCCGCGCCGCGGTGACCGCCCTGAGTGACGGCCCTGCGGATCACTGCTGCGGCCGGTGCTGGCAGCGGCCGACGCAGGGTCGGGGCCAGGCAGTTTCCTGGACTGCCCGGCCCGGCTGATCGCGACTAGCCGCGTTCGGCCAGCCTGGCCGCCTGGTGCTGCAGATAGCGCCGCTCGGGCAGGCTGGTGCTGAGCTGCGCCGCCCGCTGGTAACAGGACCGGGCAGCGGCCGGCTGCCCGGCCATCTCCAGCAGATGCGCCCGGACCGCCTGCAGCCGGTGACGGCCGGACATCCGGGCGTCGTCATCCAGGGCCGCGAGCAGGGCCAGGCCGGCCTGCGGCCCGTTGACCATGGCGGCCGCTACGGCGTGGTTGAGCGTGACGACGGGATTCGGCGAGATGCGTTCGAGAAGTTCATACAGAACGAGGATCTGCGGCCAGTCCGTGTCCTCAGGCCGGTCCGCTTCATCGTGAATCGCGGCGATCGCCGCCTGGAGCTGATAGGGGCCGAGCGGCGCCCCGGTCAGGGAACTGCTGATGAGCGCCACCCCTTCGCTGATCAAGGCGCGATCCCACCGGCTCCGGTCCTGTTCCGCGAGCGGGACGAGCGACCCGTCGGCCCGGGTGCGGGCCGTGCGCGCGTCGGTGAGCAGCATGAGGGCCAGTAGCCCGGTCACCTCTCCGTCGCCGGGCAGCAGCCGGTGGAGTGCCCGGGCCAGCCGGATCGCCTCGCTGGTCAGCTCGGGGCGCGGCAGCCCGGGGCCCGAGGTTGCGGTGTAGCCCTCGTTAAAAATGAGGTAGAGCACGTGCCGGACGACCCGCAGCCTGCCAGCGCGCTCCTCCTCGGGCGGCAGGGCGAAGGTCATGCCCGCGGCCTTGATGTTCTGCTTGGCACGGCTGATGCGCTGCGCCATGGTCGGCTCGGGCACCAGGAAGGCGCTGGCGATCTCGGCGGTGCTCAGGCCGCCCACCGCGCGCAAGGTGAGGGCCACCTGGGAGGGCGCCGACAGCGCCGGGTGGCAGCACATGAACAGCAAGGTCAGGGTGTCGTCCTCGGCCGGCGGCTGCGGCTCGCCTGGCGGGGGCCCGACGAGTTCGTCCGCTGGCACCTGCACTGCCGCCGTCACCTCGCGGCGCCGCCGGGCCTGGTCACTGCGCCACTCGTCGGTGAGCCTGCGGGAGGCGACGGTGATCAGCCAGCCCCGCGGGTTGCGCGGGATACCCTCGGCCGGCCACTGGACGGCGGCAGCCAGCAGCGCCTCCTGCGCCGCGTCCTCGCACGCGTCGAAGTGGCCGTACCGGCGCACCAGAGCGCCGGTTAGCTGCGGCGCGAGCGGGCGCAGCAGATCCTCGATGGCGCGGTCCTGGGCACGCCGGTCCCCGCCGGCGCGGTCCTGGGCACGCCGGTCCCCGACGGCGCGGTCCTCGGCACGCCGATCCTCGCCGCGCTGATCCATCTCACCCCGTCCTCGTCCGCCGTGGTTCACTCTTTCACCTCCCGCATTCCGCCCTGGAGCCGCTGACCGGGACGTCGAAGCGGCCGGGAGGATCTCGACATCGGCGCGCCGACCCGCAGCCCCGATCCGCATTCCCGATCCGCGAGCCCGGTCCGCGCGCCGGATTCCGGTTACCGCGATGACTACCATCTCGTTGTGGAACTGCTGCGGACCCCGCGGACCGTGCTGCGGAGCTGGGGCCAGGATGATCTGCTGTCCTACTTCGACATTTACTCCCGGTGGGAAGTCATGCGCTGGCTCGGCCGGCCGCCGCGCCGGGCGATCGCAGACCTGGCCGAGGCACGCGAGCGGCTCGGCCGCTGGCAGGAGCTGCAGGCCGGGCTGATCGCACCGCAGGGGCTGTGGGCCCTGGTCCCGCGGGCCGAGCCGAGGGAACGGCCGACGGCCGATCCGGTGGGCACCATCCTGCTGCTGCCGCTCGCCGACGACAGCGGGCCCACCGGCGAAATGGAGATCGGCTGGCATCTGCATCCTGACTATCAGGGCCGTGGCCTGGCCACCGAGGCGGCGCGGGCGTTGCTCAGCGCCGCGGCCCAGGCCGGGCAGGAACGCGTGCTCGCGCTGACCGACCCAGACAACACGGCCTCGCAGGCGGTGGCCGGCCGGCTCGGCCTGGCCGACGAGGGCCTGACCGGCCGCTGGTTCGGTATGACCACGCGGCAATATGCCTGGACGGCCCCGTCGCTGCGCTGAGTCAGCCGAGCCGGAGCCAGTGAATTGCGTGCCGATCGGCCAGGGCGGTCTCCGCTGCCGTCAGCGGCAGCCTGCCGGTGACCTTAGCGATCATCGTGGTCAGGTCCCAGCCTGTCTCGCCGCGCAGCCTGGCCGCTTCGGCGGCGGGCAGCAGCACGTCCGCCACGAGATCCGCCGCGGCGGGGGTCAGCCAGGGCTGGCACCCCAGGCCGGCCGCCAGGTCGAGGCCGTGCACCGCCAGTTCGAGCACCCGGGTGCGGAGGAACTCCGTCAGCAACATGCGGTCACCGTGACGGGTGCGCACCACCCGGCCCACCGGGGCCGCGCAGGCCGCGGTCAGCGCCGCGCGCCAGGCCCCAGCGAAGTCCGTCGCGATCGCCCGGCCGCCGCCGAGGTCAGCTGCTCCGCGCCGCGCGGCGGCGATCCGTTCCGCATTGACCGCGGCCGAGAAGCGCCGGCCTGGGCGGTAGTAGCCGGCCGCTGAGACGAGCTCGCGGCCGGCGGGTTCGGGCTGATCCAGCATGAGCGGCACCCGGCCGACGGTCATCCGCACGTGATACAGCAGCTCGCCGACGGTCCACGGCGGGCAGCGGCTCGGCCGGGCGAAGGCGGCCTCGTCCGCGGCGGCCGCCGCTCCCGACAGGCGTTCGGCTTCGGCGCGGAACGCCGCTGCGACCGGTCCCGGTGCCATCGGCCCATCCTGGACCCGGGCCCGCCGGTGGCGCCACGCGCGCCCGGGCGGTATGCGCGCCCGGGCGCTACGACCGGGCCTGCTGCCCGGTACCTCCGGCAGGACTCCGGTCAGGCGCCTGGCAGCAGGAGCAGCTTGCCTGAGGTCCCGCGGGCGGCGAGATCGGCGTGCGCCCGGGCCGCGTCGGCGAGCGGATACCTGCCGCCGATGCTGACCGTGAGCTTGCCGGTCTCGATCCAGCTGAACAGATCGTCCGCGCGCTGGAGGTACTCCTCGCGGGTGGCGATGTAACTGCCGAGCGTCGGCCTGGTGATGTACAGCGACCCGCCCGCGGCGAGCCGCTGCAGCTCGAACGGGGGCACCGGCCCGCTGGCCGCCCCGTACAGGACCAGGTACCCGCGCGGCCGCAGCGCCGCCAGGCTGGCGTCGAAGGTCGCCTGCCCGACGCCGTCGTAAACGGCTGCCACGCCGGTGCCCCCGGTCACCTCGCGCGCCACCGCACCGAAGTCCGCGTAACCAGCCACCCGGGCAGCACCCGCCGCCTTGGCGAGTTCCGCCTTGACGTCGGTGGATGCCGTCGCGATGACGACGCCGCCGCGCATGACGACCATCTGGGTGAGGAGCAGGCCCACGCCACCCGCCGCGGCGTGCACGATCACCTGATCGCCCGGCGCTACCGGGTAGCTGTCGTGGCACAGGTAGTGGGCGGTCAGCCCCTGCAGCATGACGGCCGCCGCGACCTCCAGTTCCATCGCGCCGGGAACGGTCACGGCGCGGCCGGCCGGGATGACGGCCAGTTCCGCGTAGCTGCCGGGCACGCCCGTCCAGGCGACCCGGTCGCCGGCCGCAAAGCCGGGCACCCCGTCGCCGACCGCCACTACCGTCCCTGCGCCCTCGGCACCAGGAATGTACGGCACGTCGTCGCGATACGGCGCCCGGCCCTCGCGCTGATAAATGTCCATGAAATTGACCCCGGCCGCGGCGACCTGGACCAGCAGTTCGCCGGGACCTGGACTCGGGTCCGGGCGCCCGACCGCTTGCAGGACCTCCGGGCCACCGTGCTCTTCGACCACCACTGCGCGCATGGGGCCATCCTTGCAAACTCCTGCTATGGTGCTCGGCCACGGGAGGTGGCGGATGACGGCAACGCAGCCGACGGCGGACGTGGAGCTGGCCGAGGTCTACCGGGACCTGCACGCCCATCCGGAACTAGGGTTCACCGAGACGCGCACGGCCGGGATCGTGGCCAGCCGGCTGACGGCGCTGGGTTACCAGACGGCGACCGGGGTGGGCGGCACCGGAGTGGTCGGCGTGCTCCGCAACGGCCCCGGGCCGGCCGCCCTGCTGCGCGCGGACATGGACGCGCTGCCCGTGCGGGAGCAGACCGGCCTGGACTACGCCAGCACGGCCACAGGGGTCGATGGCGACGGGCACGACGTGCCGCTGATGCATGCGTGCGGACACGACATGCACGTGACCTGCCTGCTGGGCGCGGCGGCCGCGCTGGCCGCGGACCGCGGCTCGTGGCAGGGCACCCTGATGCTGGTGTTCCAGCCCGCCGAGGAGCTCGGCGGCGGCGCGCAGGCCATGGTGCGCGATGGCCTGTTCGAGCGGTTCGGCCGGCCCGCGGTCGTCCTCGGCCAGCACGTCGCGCCGCTGCCCGCCGGGATCCTCGCGCTGCGGCCCGGGCCGGCCTTCGCCGCCGCAGATTCCTTGCGGATCGTCCTGCACGGCCGGGGCGGTCATGGGTCCAGGCCGGAAACGTCGGTGGACCCCGTCGTGATGGCCGCCGCCACGGTGATGCGGCTGCAGGGCATCGTGTCCAGGGAGGTGGGGGGTACCGAGACCGCCGTGGTCACCGTCGGGGCCATGCGGGCAGGCAGCAAGGAGAACATCATTCCCGACCAGGCCGAGCTGCTGCTGAGCATCCGGAGCTTCGAGAAGCCGGTGCGCGACCAGGTCGTGGCCGCGGTGGAGCGGATCGTCCGCGCCGAGGCGCTGGCGTCGGGCGCCCCGGCCGAACCGGACATCACCGTGCTGGAGTCGTTCCCGGCCGTGGTCAACGATCCCGCCGCCTGCGCGCGCACCAGGGAGTTCTTCGAGGCCAGCCTCGGCCAGGGGCTGGTGGTCGACCCGGGCCTGGTGACCGGCAGCGAGGATGTCGGGATCCTGGCCACCGCCGCCGGGGTGCCGTGTGTCTACTGGCTGCTGGGCGGCGCCGACCCGGCCGCGTTCGCCGGCGCCGCGGGGATCGATGAGGTGGCCAGGATCGTGCGCGGCCTGCCGTCCAACCATTCACCGCTGTTCGCGCCCGTGATCGAGCCGACGCTCGGTACCGGCATCGCAGCGCTGGTGTCCGCGGCTCGCGGCTGGCTGCCCGCGCAGCGCGAAGAACTGCGATAAGACCGGGCGCGGCGGCTCCCGGCGAGCGCCGCCGGAAATGTGGACCATGCTCGGGTGCGGGTCCGACTGGACCTTTCTGGCGGGAAAGATCACCATAGGTCAGGGCGGAACCCAGCAGTTAGCCGGAAGGGAGCGGACCGTTGACGAGAGCCGGCGCCCGTTCAGGTATCACCGCCATCATCAGCCTGGCTTTCATCCTGCCGGGCCTGGCGCTAATCTCACCCGCGCTGGCCAGCTCCGCGGGCCCAGCCGCGGCCCGCGGCTCAGTGGCCGCACGCCAGGGCTCAGCGCCCGCTGACGGGTCCTGCTCCCCCGGCGCCCGCACGCTATCCCGCTATGGCGACCACGTGTACCCGGACACCGGCAACGGCGGCTACACCAGCCTGCACACCGATGTCCGGCTGGTCTACGACGCCACCACCAACCGGTTCCTGCCGGGCAACCATGTCAGCCTCACCGACCTGGCCACCCAGTGCCTGACGCAGTTCAGCCTCGACTTCGAGCGCAAGTCACTGGCGAACGTGTCCGCCGGACCGGACATGAAAGTCAGCAAGGTCGTCGTGAATGGCCATCCAGCGGCGTTCTCGTTCGCCCAGCCGACCTACCCGGGCGACCCGCACGGGGTCACCGACCCAGATCCGCGGGCACACGAGGCGTCCCAGCTCAATCCGGTCGGCGGCCCGGACCATAACCCGCTGCCGCCGGCCTGCTCGCCGGAACTGAAGTCCACCAGCTACGCGAAACGGAACTCGCAGAACGGCCAGCAGTGCCCGGCCAACAAGCTGGTGATCACCCCGGGCGCCCCGATCCCGGACGGGTCGAGATTCACCGTCACCGTCTACTACACCGGCCGGCCCGGCGTGCACACCGACGGCGACGGCACCACCGAGGGCTGGTTCAGGTCGAACCAGCCGGCCGGGGATGGCGGGTTCGTCACCACCGAGCCGGTCGGCACCGAGGACTGGATGCCGCTCAACGATCATCCGAGCGCCAAGCCGACCTATGACTTCATCGACACCGTGACCGCGGGCCGCACGGTCCTGTGTAACGGCGTGCTGGTCGCGCACTGGCGGAACCGGCCGGACGCCGAGTTCCCGCACGGGTCGGTGACCTGGCACTGGCACATGGCCTCGCCGGTCGCGAGCTACCTGGTCGAGGACAGCGTCGGCCACTTCAACCTGACCGAACGGACCGCCGACAACGGGGTCAAGTTCTACGAGGCCCAGGCCAGCTCGCTCAGCGCGGCGCAGCAGAAGAAGAACCTCAAGATCATGAACATGCAGGAGGACATCACCAACTTCGAGAGCCTGTTCAACGGGACGTATCCGTTCACCTCCGACGGGGTCGTGGTCGGCAGGCCGTCCGCCAGCTTCGAGGAGGAGATGGAGACCATGATCACCTTCTCGGGCGGCGAGATCGACACCGACACGCTTTACCACGAGAACATGCACCAGTGGTGGGGCGACCACGTCTCGGAGGCCAACTACAACCTGACCTTCTACAAGGAAGGCATGGCCACCCTGGGTGAGTATCTCTACGCGGCCAGGACGGCGGAGAGCAAGGCAGGCGGCCCGTATTCCCGGGCCGGCCAGCGCGCGTTCGAGCGGAGCCTGATCAAGCAGTTCGACACGGTGTACGCGAGTAAGGGCGGCTTCTGGAACCTGGTCCCGTCGAACCCGACGCCGTACGGGCTATTCGACGAGGACCCCACCTACGCCAGGCCCGGTGTCACCTACGTCGCGTTGCGGCAGATTCTCGGCCCCACCAACTTCACCAAGGCCCTGCAGCAGATGCAGCTACAGTACGGCGGCGGGACCATCACCGAGCCCGAGCTCGAGGCGGCCTTCCATGAGTGGATGCCGAACCAGAGCGCGGCCTGCTCCGTCCGGCTGGACCAGTTCTTCACCGAGTGGTTCGACACGGGCTACAAGTCAGGCGGCGGCGCACGCCGGCCGCAGATCACCGGGCCTGGCCTGGCCGGACCCGGCTTCTACGCGAAGGGCGGCGGCTGCGTGGCGCACTAACCGCGCGGCGGGCCGTTCAAATGCGGCTGAACCGCCCAGATCAGGCCAGGTCCGGCTGCCACCGGTGGCTGAACCGCCCAGATTAGGCCGGTCCGGCCGCCACCAGCGGGCTGGCTTGCCGGGTGAAGGTGCGCTTCGATAAGGAATTTCCGTACCGAAGCGCACCTTCACCAGGCTGTGGGCAGGTGCACCAGGCTGCAGGCAGGTGCACCAGGCTGGAACTACGGGTAAGCCCGACCAAGGGCGCCGGCGAGAGCCGGCGGGAAAGGCAGGGGTCGTATGACCGAGGTACCGGGAATTGACCCGACCGCACCACCGTCCGGACCCGGCTGCGCCGACTGCGAGGCCGCCGGCGGCTGGTGGCTGCACCTGCGCCGGTGCGCGCAGTGCGGGCGCATCGGCTGCTGCGACAGCTCGCCATCGCAGCACGCGAGCGCGCACGCCGCCGGGAGCGGGCACCCGATCGTGGCGAGCTTCGAGCCAGGCGAGTCGTGGTTCTGGAGCTACCAGACCGAGCAGTTCTACGACGGCCCCGCGCTGGCGCCGCCCGACCACCATCCGGCGGACCAGCCGACCCCTGGACCAGCCGGGCGAGTTCCCGCAGACTGGCAGAGGCACCTGCACTAACAGAGCTAGCTGCACTAACAGTCTGGGGGAGCGCTATGGCAGTAGTGTCGCCCGGCTTCTTCGGCCGCCGGCGCACCAGCAACGAAAAGCTTCCGCCTGGCCAGTACCTGGTCACCGACTTCCCGGTGCTGTCGGCGGGACCGACCCCGCGGGTCGACACCAGCAAGTGGCAGCTGAGCATCACGGCGGAGACCGGCCAGGTGCATACCTGGGACTGGGCTGCGTTCCGCAAGCTGCCCGCCGAGGAGATCACGGTCGACCTGCACTGCGTGACCAAGTGGTCGAAGCTGGGCACTGGCTGGCAGGGCGTCTCCCTGGATACGCTGCTCGCGGATGTGCAGACCAGCGCGGGCTACGCCCTGGTGCGGTCCTATGGCGGGTACACGACCAACCTGCCGCTGGCGGATCTGCTCGACGGGAAAGCCTGGATCGCCTTCCGCTACGACGGCGATGAGCTGGAGCCGGAGCACGGCGGCCCGGCGCGGCTGCTCGTGCCGCATCTGTACCTGTGGAAGTCCGCCAAATGGGTGCAGGGTATCCAGCTCTCGGACAGTGACGAGCCCGGCTTCTGGGAGACCCTGGGATACCACAACTACGGAGACCCATGGCGCGAGCAGCGGTACTGGGGAGACTGACCTGGCAGGTGGGGACGGTGGCGGCGCTGCGCGACGAGACGGCGACCGCGCGCACTATCGCCCTGGACCTGCCGGACTGGCCGGGCCACCTGGCCGGGCAGCACGTGGACGTGCGGCTGACGGCGCCGGACGGCTACTCGGCCCAGCGGTCCTACTCGATCGCGTCGGCGCCGGGCGGCAGCCGGATCGAGCTGACCGTGCAGCAGCTGGCTGACGGCGAGGTCTCCCCGTACCTGGCGGAGGTGCTGTCGGTCGGCGATCCGGTCGAGCTGCGCGGGCCGATCGGCGGCTGGTTCGTCTGGGACCCTGACGACGCCGGGCCGGTGCTGCTGGTCGGCGGCGGCAGCGGCGTCGTGCCGCTGATGGCGATGATCAGGGCCCGCGCCGCGGCCGGCAGCCACGCGCCATTCCGGCTGCTGTACTCCGCGCGAAGCCCGCAGACCGCGCTCTACACCGACGAACTGGCCGAAACCGAGCGCGCCGACCCCGCGCTCGAAGTGACCCGCATCTACACCAGGACCCCGCCGCCCGGCTGGCCCGCCCCGCCCGGGCGGGTCAGCAGCGACGTCCTGGCTGCGGCGGCCTGGCCGCCGGAGATGAGGCCGGCGATGTTCGTCTGCGGCCCGACCGGGTTCGTGGAGACCGTCGCCGACCTGCTCGTGCAGGCCGGCCACCGGCCGGGAAAGATCAAGACCGAACGTTTCGGACCTTCCGGAGGCCAGCAATGAACGCCTGCCTGGACGGGAACGTGCTCGCGGGAGCGCTGAGCGAGCTGTTCACCATCGACATCACCAGCGCGACCGGCCAGTGCGTCTCGTGCGGCACAACGGGGGCGATCGGGCAGGCGCGGGTATACGCCGACGCCCCGGGCCTGGTCGCGCGCTGCCCGGCCTGCGGGCAGGTGGTGCTCCGGCTGGTCCGCTCCCCCGGCCGCGCCTGGCTTGACCTCCGCGGATTGACCTGCCTGGAGGTCGCGCTGCCCAGCCCCTAGCCGCGGCTGGCGGTTACTTGCACTTGGCTGACCAGGCGCTCTGCAGGTTGGCGCCAGCGGTTTTGACCTTCCCGCCCTGCGAGACGAGCGCCTTCAGCTGGGTTGCCGACGGCAATCCGTGCAGCGCCTTCAGGTCGGCCTGCAGGCCGGTCAGCGCGTTCTTGAGTGCGGTCGTCTGCGACGAGAACGCGCCCTTCGACTCGCTGTCGAACTTCTGCGCGCTGGTCTGGACGTTCGTGACCGCGCTCTGCGCGGAGCTCATGCCGCCCGTCACGTTGACCTTCCCAAGGTCCTGCACCGAGGATTTCAGCTGCTCACCGCCCGAGCAGTACGACGGCTTGCCGCTATTGCCGCTGCTAGCGCTGGTGCTGGTGGCACTGCTGCCGCAGCCGGCGGTCAGGGCCGCCAGCGCCAGGCCGCCCGCCAGGCAGGGAATAAGAATCCGGGTACTCGTGCGTCCGATCATGCCCCGATGCTGCGCAGCCAGGCACCCTGCGGTCGTCACCCATTCCGGGTGATCACATTGGCTGTGCCGGGCGCCGGTCCGCGGCTAGTGCGGCGCGCCGAGCGTCGCGGGCGCGCCGTAGCGGCGCAGCACCTCGGGGACGGTGACGACGCCGCGCTCGTCCTGGAAGTTCTCCATGACCGACAGCAGCGCCCTGGCCGTGGCGCCGGTGCCGTTGAGGGTGTGCGCGAACTCCAGCTTGCCGTCCCGCCTGAACCTGATGTTCAGCCGCCTGGCCTGGTAGTCGGTGGTGTTCGAGCACGAGGTGATCTCGCGGTACCGCTGCTGGGTCGGGAACCACGCCTCGATGTCGTACTTCTTGGCCGCCGGCGCGCCGAGGTCGCCGACGGCGATGTTCATCACCCGGTACGGAAGACCGAGAGCCTGAACGATTTCCTCCTCGTTGGCCAGCAGTTGCTCGTGGAAGTCGGCCGACTGCTCGGGCAGGCAGTAGACGTACATCTCGACCTTGTCGAACTGGTGCACCCGGAACATGCCCCTGGTGTCCTTGCCGGCCGCGCCCGCCTCGCGCCTGAAGTTGGTCGTGAAGGCCGCGTACTTGGCGGGCAGATCGGTTTCGTCCAGCCGCTCGTCGGCGTGGATCCCGGCCAGCGCCACCTCAGATGTCCCGGTCAGGTAGAGGTCGTCCTTCTCCAGGTGATAAAGGTTGGACGCCTCGGTGGGCAGGAAGCCGGTCCCGTACATGGCCCGCTCGCCGACCAGGATCGGTGGCAGCACCGGCAGGAATCCCTGGGCGGCCAGCTTGTCGATGACGAACCGGTAGAGCGCCATTTCCGCCAGCGCGACGTCGCCGATCCGGTAGGCGAACCTGGAACCGGACAGCCGTGCCCCGCGCGCCATGTCGATCCAGCCAGCGGCTGAGCCAAGGTCCAGCGAATCCCGGGGCTCGAAGGTGAAGGCAGGCTTGGTGCCCCAGGCGCGCACCACCTCCGCGTCCTCCTCGGCCATCCCGTCGGCGGCGGTCGGATCAGGCAGATTGGGAATCCGGGCCAGCAGCGCGTCCCGGGCGCGCGCGGCATCAGCCTGCTCCTGCGTCGCGGCGGCCAGCTCGGCGGCCAGCTCACGCAGCGACGCCAGCTCCTCCGGTCCGGGCGGCTTGCCCTTCGACGAGCTCTTCTGCGTGGCGCGGAGCGTCTCGGCCCGCTGCGTATGTTCCCGCCAGCTGGCGTCCGCCGCCAGCAGCGCATCGAAATCGGCGCCGGCGCCGCGCCGGGCCAGCGCGGCCCGGTACCGGTCCGGCTCCTCCCTGGCAGCCTTGAGGTCAATCACGCGGGCGAGTCTAGCGGCGCGGCCTGAGCGGCAAAGCGATTAATGGCCCGCGGGCGCCTGCACATCCGGGCCAGGATCCGGGCCAGCCGGGACCAGGACCGGTTCCGGCGGCCTGACCTGCTCCCGGCGGGTGCCCGACCGGGCCGCGAGCACCGATCCGGCCAGAATCAGCGCGAACGCGCCGGCCATGACCACCGTCAGCCGCTCGCCGAGGACCAGTACGCCCAGGGTGACGGCCACCGCCGGATTGACGTAGGTGATCACGGTGGAGCGCGCCGGGCCGATCTCGGCGATCAGCCTGAAGAAGAGCAGGAAGGCCGCCGCCGTGCAGATCACCGCGAGCGCGGCGAGCGCGGCGAGCACCCGGATCGATGGCATCGTGGCGGGCCAGGTCAGCGCGGCCGCCGGCGCGTAAACGACCGCCGCCATGGTCAGGCAGACCGCCGTCATGGCCAGCGGCGGCACGGCACTGAGCTTCCGGCTGGCGATCAGCGGGCCGGTCGCGTAGCACACCGACACCAGCAGGACCGCGCCGATCGACAGGGCATCACCACCGGATGCGCCCGGACCGGCCAGCAGCGCCACGCCGGCCAGCCCGGCCAGCAGCCCGATCCACCGGACCGGCGTCAGCCGGTCCGCGTCGCCGGTCAGCCTGGCCAGCACGGCCCCGATGATCGGGACCGAGGCGACCAGCAGGCCGCTCATCGAGCTGGTCAGCTTGCGCTCCGCCTCGGACAGCAGCAGCCATGGCGTGATGATCTCTATCAGGGCGAAGACCGCCAGCCAGCCCAGGTACGGGCGCAGTGCGCCGAGCTGGCGGCGCCGCACCGCGATCGGCAGCAGCAGCGCCGCCCCGATGGCCACCCTGGCCAGGACGAGAACGGGTACCGGGACGCCGCCCACTGCTACCTTGATCAGCAGGTAGGGCAGGCCCCAGATCACGCTCATCGCTGCGAACAGCACCCAGCCCCGGCGGCTCACCGAGAGTCTCCCTCCAGACGGCTGACCGGCTCCGGTCCGGCTCCGGCCCGGCGCCGGTTGTCTTTTCCGGTCGGCCCGGTTGTCTTTTCCGGTCGGCCCGGTTGTCTTTTCCGGTCGTCCCGGTTGTCTTTTCCGGTCGGCACGGCCAACCGCGACGGCCCTTATCAGTGTGACCCGCCTGGGCAAGCGAATATTCCGTCCCGGCCGCCGGACGCGCCCGGGGCCCCCGGGTCAGACCTTCATGCACACGCCGAGCGATCCGACCGCCACGCACAGGCCGCTGCTGCTCGGCGACGGGCGCGGAGACGGCGACGGACCTGGCGACGGGCCTGGCGACGGGCCAGGTGACGGGCCCGGTGCCGGGCTGGGCGATGGATCGGCTGACCCGCCAGGCCCCGGCGGCGCGGACGAGGGCGACGGGGACGGGCGCGTCCCCCAGGTCGGTCCTGGGTGCGGTCCGCCGCGATGTCCCGCACCGGAACCACCGGAGCGGCCGTCCTGCGGCCGGCCCGAGACGACCCGGATTGCTGGCCGGGTGCCGCGGGCGGCCAGCCCGGAGCGCACCTCGGAAGGCGCGGCGCGCAGCGGAACGCCGAACTGGTGGCCAGGCCCGCCGGTCGAGGGCAGCTGAACCGAGACCGACGCGAGGAGCAGGTAGGTCACGGCTACCGAGAGCACGACGATCGCAGCCGGAACGGCCAGCGCCGGATGCAGCCGCGCGGCCGCCAGGCAGTTCCTGAGCGTGGTGCGGACCTGATCCGCGATGACCGCGAACGCCAGCCCGGCCGCCGGCAGGCGCGGGCCGTATCCCACCCGGGCGTTGCTCCTGGCCCGGTGGATGGCCGCGCGCCGCGCCGTGGTGCTCAGGCCGGGAAGCAGGTAGAGGATCGTATGCCGGCCCTGCACCACGGTCCGGACATGTAACCCGGCCGGCAGGTCTGAGTATCGGATCTTGATCACGGCCAGGACCTCGTAATTGTTCCCTATGGGAGATATTCACCCGTTCAATGCTCTACAAACAGTGACGAGGTTATCACGTTAGATAGCTGCAATCTCACGAACCCGTCTGAACCGTCCTGAGCCGTGACCCATCCGGCGGCAGCCGCCGGTCCCGGGCCGGGCTACGCTCACATGATCGAGGGCTTTCGGCAGTAAGCAGGAGGAGCCGTGCTGGACCAGCCCGCCGCAACCGGTGCCAGGCCCGGCCAGCCCGCCGGCGTCGCGCCCGGTTCCGGCGCCGGCGCGGCCGGTGTGTCCGGCGGCCTGCGGACCCGGCTGGCCGTTCCGGTCGCGATCGCGGGCGGCCTGGCCCTGGCGGCCGCGTTCCCGCCGGTCGGCGCGTGGCCGCTGGCCGCGGCCGGGCCAGCCCTGCTGGCCGTGGCACTGTGGGGCAGGACCCTGCGCGGCGCGGCGCTCGTCGGGCTGGCGTTCGGCCTCGCCTTCTTCGTGCCGTTGCTTTCCTGGCTGGTCAACGTCGCTTGGTACGCCTGGGCGGCGCTCGCCATCGCGGAAGCGGTCGTGTTCGCGGTGCTGGCCGTGGGCCAGCGGCTGCTGCTGCGGCTGCGGGCCTGGCCGGTGGCCGTCGCCGGGTGGTGGGTGGCCGCCGAGGCAGTCCGGGACCGGTGGCCGTATGCGTTTCCCTGGGGCAGGCTGGCCATGAGCCAGGCTGAGGCGCCGACCGCCCGGTGGGTCGCGATCGGGGGCCCGCCCTGGCTGACCTTCCTGGTGGCGCTGACCGGAACGACCCTCGCCTGGCTGCTGCTGGCCCGGTCGCGGCGCGAGCGCCTGGTGCCCGGGCTCGCCTTCGCGGTGGCGGTCGGCGTGGCCCTGGCGGGCCGGGCGCTACCGGTCAGCCAGCCGGCCGCGGGCGGCACGACCGCCGTGGTGGCGGCGGTGCAGGGCAACGTTCCGCACTCAGCAACACTGCAGAAGCAGATCAGGGAAACCACCGTGACGCAGAACCATGTCGCCGCCACCGACCACCTGGCCGCGCAGGTCAAGGCGGGCACACTGGCCAGGCCCGATGTGGTGATCTGGCCGGAGAACTCCACCGACATCGATCCTGACCTCGACCCGTTCACCTACGCCACGATCGCTGGCGCCGTCAACGCGATCGGCCGCCCCGTGCTGGTCGGCGCGGTGCTGCAGAATCCGCTGCGCAATGCCGGCCAGCTCTGGCTGCCCGGCCGCGGCCCGACCACGATCTACGTCAAGCGCCAGCTCGTCCCGTTCGGGGAAGTCATCCCGTTCCGCGGCCTGCTGGACAAGTTCACGTCGCTGCCTTCGCTGCAGCCGGTCAATTTCACCGCAGGCCACCGCGCGGTCGTGTTCAAGATCGGTAAGGTCAGGCTCGGCGACGTGATCTGCTACGAGGTTGGCTTCGACAACCTGGTCGGCTCCGAGGTAACCGCGGGGGCCAACCTGCTCACCGTGCAGACCAACGACGCGGACTTTGAGCTGGACGGCCAGCTGGGCGAGACCCTGCAGCAGCTCGGCATGGCGCGGATCCGGGCCATTGAGTATGACCGCGCGGTGGTGGTGGCCTCCACCACCGGCGTGAGCGCGATCATCGCGCCGGACGGCTCCCTGCTCGCCCACAGCGGCACCTGGCAGCGCGCCGTGCTGGAAGCACGGGTGCCGCTGCGCAGCGGGCTCACGCTGGCCGGCCGTCTGGGCGGCTGGCCGGAGATCCTGCTCACCGGCCTCACCATCGTCGCGCTGGCCTGGGCGGTGGCCGCCGCCAGGATCAGCGCGCGTTACCGGCGCGGTCACCGCTAGCAGCACAATGGGCAGGTGGGATTCTGGCGCGGCTTCGCTCAGCCGGTTCACTATGCCAGCCTGATCTGCGGCGCCCTGCCAGTCCTCGCGTTCCCGGCCCCGAACCTGGAGTTCGTCGCCTGGTTCGGGCTGGTCCCTGGCCTGCTGGTGATGCATGCGGCAGCCACCCAGCGCGAGGCGGCCGCCCGCGGCTGGTGGTTCGGCGCCGGATACCTGCTCGCCGCGCTCTACTGGCTGCTCCCGAACCTGGGTCCGGGGCTGCTGCTAGTGGTGGCCGTTCTCGGGGCGCTGTGGGCCAGCGTCGGGGCCGCCACCTGGGGGCTGCTGCGCCCGCCGATCAGCCCGTGGCGGGCCCTGGCCGCCCTGGTGGTCGTGCCGAGCTGCTGGGTGGCCGTGGACTGGGTCCGGTCCTGGCAGGGCTTCGGGGGGCCGTGGGCGGTGTACGGCACCAGCCAGTGGCAGCACCCGGCGATCCTGGCCCTGGCCGCGGTCGGTGGCGTCTGGCTGGTCAGCTTCGCGCTGGTGGCCGCCAATACCGGCCTCCTGATCATTGTGGTGGCCCGGACCGTCCGGGTCCGGCTGCTCGGTGCGGCCGCTGCCCTGATCGCGATAGCGGCCGGGCCGGTCGCGTTCGCGCTCACTCCCGCACCGCCCGCGACGCGCCAGGTCACGATGGTGGTGGTCCAGCCGGGAGTGGTGCACAATCCGGCCCTGCGGGTCGACGCCAGCCAGCGGCTGTCGGCGGCGCTGGCCGCCGACCACGCGGACCTGATCGTGTGGGGCGAGAGCAGCGTGGCCTACGACCTGGACACCGATGCCGCACTGCTGGGCCAGCTGAAGCGGCTCTCCGCCGCGGACCGCGCGCAGCTGCTGGTGAACCAGGACTCGATCACGCCCAGCGGCAAGTCCAAGGTGGCGGTGCTGATCGGCAGCAACGGCATCGACGGCAGGTACGTCAAGACCCGGCTGGTGCCGTTCGGCGAGTACATCCCGTTCCGGCAGCAGCTCGGCTGGCTCGCCAAGATCAGCAAGGCAGCGCCGCAGAACATGATCCCCGGGACCGGGGCGCATGTCATGCGGGTCACCCCGGCCGTGGGCAGGCCGCTCACGATCGGGGTGCTGATCTGCTTCGAGTCCGCGTTCCCCGACATGTCCAGGGTCGACACCGATCATGGCGCTCAGCTGATCATCTACCAGACTTCCGACTCCACCTGGCAGGCAGGCTGGGAATGGGCGCTGGCGCAGCACGCCGCGCTCGGGGCGGTGCGCGCCGCCGAGACCGGCCGCCCCGTCATCCAGGCCGCCCTGACCGGCGACTCAGCCGCATTCGATTCGCGGGGCCGGCTGCTGGCCTGGGCCGGCTCTTCGTACCGCGGGGTGATGCGCATCAGGCTCAGTCTGCCGCCGGTCTCCGCCCGGACGCTCTATGACCAGCTGGGCGACTACGTCCCGTGGACCGCACTGGGAATCGCCGCGCTCGCGGCGGCGATCGCGATGGTCCGCAGCGGCCGGGCCGGCCAGCTTCGGATTCGTCGCCGCGACGGCGCCCGCATAGTGTGGAACGGCGGCCGACGCCATCGTTCTGGCTCTGCCGTGGGAACTTCAGCGCACCACAGTGCCGTTACCCGGGTCGGGAAGGGCGGCCGGGCGCCGCCACGGGCAGATCACTGAGTTCGGTCCATTGAGGAGACACGGGTGAGCCGTCAGATCGCGATCGCGAGCTCCGACCAGGAGGCGCCGCGGGCCCCCGTGCTCCGGGGCACCGTGCTCCGGGGCACCGTGCTCCGGGCCACCGTGCTCCGGGCCATCGCGCCGCGCCAGCACCGCCGGCTGGCCATCGCCGCGATCTGCGCGGCGGCCGGGCTGCTCCTGACGGCGTGCGCGGGCGGCAGCTCAGCGGGCGGGTCGGGCCCGGCCGCCGGCGGTGCCACCAAGAGCGCGACCCCGTCCTCGGACGTCCAGCTGTCCATCACGCCAGCTAACGGGGTTCACCAGGCCGCGCCTGGCCAGGGCATCACCGTCACGGCGGCGCACGGCAAGATCACCAACGTGACGGTCCAGACGGCCGGCGACGCCGTCACCGGTACGCTCAACGCGGCCGGCACCGTCTGGCACAGCACCTGGGCGCTGGGCGTGTCACAGAGCTACCAGGTCACCGCGACCGGTGCCGACTCGGCGGGCAGGAAGCTGACCCAGACCAGCTCGTTCCGCACGCTCACGCCCGCGCAGACGGACCAGACCATGATCTTCGAGGGCTACCACCAGACCTATGGCGTCGGCATGCCGATCATCCTCACCTTCAGCCAGCCGGTCGTGAACAAGGCCGCAGTCGAAAAGTCCCTGCAGCTGACCACCTCCAAGCCGGTGGCGGGCGCCTGGTACTGGGACGGCAATCAGACCCTGGACTTCCGGCCCGAAAGCTACTGGCCGGCGCATACGGACGTGAGCTTCACCGGGCATCTGAATGGCATCGAGATGGCCCCGGGCGTTTACGGCAGCCACACCCTCACGCAGTCGTTCACGATCGGCAGCTCGCTGATCGTGGTGGCCAGCACGGCCACCCACCATATGGACCTGTACCGGGACGGGAAGCTGCTGCACCGCTGGCCGATCAGCACCGGCAGGCCCGGCGACAACACGCCGAACGGCACCTACCTGACCATCGAGAAGGGCAACCCGGTGCTGATGAAGGGGCCGGGATACTCCCTCGAGGTGCCCTGGTCGGTGCGCTTCACCTGGAGCGGCGATTACCTGCACGACGCCTACTGGTCGGTGGGCGAGCAGGGCTTCACCAACGTCAGTCATGGCTGCGTGAACATGCCGCCGGCCGACGCCGAGGTGTACTACCAGATGGCGGTGCCCGGCGATCCGGTCACCATCACCGGCAGCCCGCGCGCAGGCGAGTGGGACAACGGCTGGACCGAGTGGTTCCTGACCTGGAACAAGTACCTGAAGGGCAGCGCACTGCACATGGCCGTGCAGGCCGGGCCCAGCGGCAGCACCTTCGTCAGCCCGGCGTCGCTGCCCGCGCCGGCGGCGCCGCCGCTCGGGGCCCCCGATCCCGGCAACTGGGCCGCCGCCTAGCACTGCGCACCCGCCCGGTTACCTTCCGTGCTGGACGGCGGGCTAGGCTACTGCCGTGGCTTCCGGGGGACAGTCGCGCCAGGGCATGATCGTGAGTCTGCTGCGCACCTTTGCCGTCGACCCCGTCGGAGTAATCCGCGCGCTGCCCGGCCACGCCCGCATGCAGCTGAAGGGCAACCCCCGCTACCGGGTTGACGAGGCATGGGACGAGCACCTGCACAGGCTGCTCGGCGCGCCCTGGCCGTGCCCGCAGCAGCAGCGCCTTGATGACCTGATGACCGAGATCGGGGCCTTGCTGGCCGCCCGCGGCCTCGCCTACGGCCGGCACACTTACGGCGGTTATAGCGACGCGGACAGTTCACTGGGCCAGGCGGCCTGGTGCACGGTGCTGCACACCCGGCCCGAGGTGGTCATCGAGACCGGGGTCGCGCGCGGCGTCACCAGCCGCATCGTGCTGGAAGCGCTGCAGGACAACGATCGCGGCCAGTTGTGGAGCATCGATCTGCCGCACCCCTTTGACCGCCAGCTGCACGCGCAAACGGGCGCGGCCATCACCGATGCCTGCCGGGCCCGCTGGTCGTATCTGGCGGGCGCCAGCAGTCAGCGCCTCCCCCCGCTGATCGCCCGGATCGGGCACCTGGACCTGTTCATCCATGACAGCCTGCACACGGCGAAGAACACGGTCTTCGAGATGGAGCAGGCCGCGTCGGTGCTGTCGCCGGGCGGCGTGATGCTGGTGGATGACATCAGCACCCACCAGGGCTTCGCGATCTTCGCCCGACGGCATCCCCAATACCAGACGATCGTCTGCCCGTCGGCAGACCGGCAGGGCCTGTTCGGCATCGCAGTCAACGCCGCGGCTGCTCAGGGTTAGCGCGCCGCTCCGGGCTGGGCTCCGGGCTGGGACCGCCCCGGCGGGCCGGCCAGGATGATCCCCCGGCCCGGCCGGGGCAGATCAGGCCGGCTGGGCCACCCGGCCAGCCGGCGGCCCGCCGCCCCGCTCCGGGCCGCGACCGCGGCACTGACCCGGCCCGCCGTGAACGGGGTCCCGCACACGAACCGCATCAGCGGGCCGAACGTCTCGGCGGCGGCCAGGCTGACGAAGTACAGGCCGGGCACATCGGATTCGAAGGTGGCCGACAGCCGGGGTGACCCGCTGCGGGTCCGCAGCCGGGCCCGCAGCTGCGGGCTGAGGAACTCGATCGCCGCGACATCGGGACGGTAACCGGTAGCGGCTATCACGTGATCTGCCCGGACCTGCAGACCGCTCCCGTCCGCCGCGACCAGCCGGAGTGCTGCCTGCTCGCCATCCTGGCGGGCCTGAAGGAGGCGATATCCGGCGTGGACTGGGAACTGACCGGTGACCCTGTCCGCCAGCCACCACGCGCCCAGCGGACCGAGCACCCTGCGGACCAGGCTGAGCCGGGTGCGCTCGGGCAGGTGCCGGAAACCTCCCGGCAGGTAGCTGAACGGGTACAGCCCCCAGGACGGGCCGAGCGGCGTCCTGGGCGTGGGCAGCAGCTTCCTGGCCTGCTGGCCGGGATCTGCGGGCGGGTCACCGAACCGCACCGGCTCGCGGGCGATCAGCTCGACGCCGGCGCCCGCCTCATGCAGCAGCGCGGCAGTTTCCAGCGCGGACTGGCCCGCGCCGATCACTGCCACCTGCCGTCCGGCGAAGGCCGCCAGCTGGTGATGCTGCGAGCTGTGCGACACCAGGCCGACCGGCGAAGGCCCGTCCGGATCGGCAGCGGCCAGCTCGGCCGGCACGTGCGCGAATCCGGCCAGGCCGTTCGCGGCCACCACCGATCTTGCCCCGATGTCCTCGCCGGTGTCGAGGCTCACCACAAACCCATCGCCGCGTCGCTCGACCCGGCGCACCGTGGCCGGCTCGACCGCTGGCTCCAGCTGGCCGGCGAACCAGTCGCCGTAGGAAATGAACTGCTCGACCGGCAGGACCTCGTGGTCACGCAGCTGCGGAAGGCCCTGCGCGGCCTCGAAGTCCGCCAGCGTGAAGCCAGGACCCGGTGCCGAGAGGCTGGAGGCCCATGGTGTCGACTTCAGGTACATCCCGGCTGGCATCCGGCGCCGCCAGCTGCCCATAACCTCGCCAAAGATACGTGTCGGCACCCCGCGCGCCTGCAGGTGCGCGGCGATGGAGAGTCCGTAAGGGCCTGCTCCGACGATGACGGCAGGCTTAGCCGATGCGGTCATGACCAATCATCCTTTCGTTGCCCGGCGAGCATGGCCGGCCTGATTTCAGGTCCTGCCACCGCGCTGTTTTCGCTGCTGCTGACGGTGCTGGCCGCCAGCGCTGTTCCGGCGGCCGTCCCGGCCGCCCTGCTGGTCCCCTCGCTGGCCGGAGCGGGCCCGGCCAGGTCAGCGGGGCCTGGCGGCGGCCGGCGGTCCCGGCTAGCCGTCTGCGCCGCCCGCGCCGTCCGCGCCGCCCGGCGGCGTACCTGGCGGGTCCGCCACACCCGGCTGAGATGCCCGAGCGCAGGACCAGCCAGGCGGACCAGCATGGCCAGGAACGGAACCGGATCGTCCGCCGCGATCCAGGCCAGTTCGGTCCGTTCGGCCCGGTCCTGGTCCGGGCTGGGAGCGGCCTGACCAGCAGGTACCCGGCTGGCCAGCGTCAGGTCCCGCTCCGGCCTGGCGCCGGCCTGCGGCCGGGCCGTGCCGCGCCGCCGGTAGGCGAGCCGGGCCAGCGGATCGACGTTCTCCACGATCAGCTTCCGCCCGTTCACCTGCGGGCTCGCGGGCACCGGGCGCCCGGTGAGGTCGAGATGCATGGCCCGCACGACATCCAGGCCCGCCTCGGTTTCGAACAGCCTGAACTGCGCGCCCGCCCGCGGGTTGAAGTCGAGCAGCTTGTATTGGCCATCGCGCAGGTCCAGCCGCCAGTCCAGGTCGGCGATGCCGCGGAAGCCGATCGCCTTGCAGAACCGCGCGGCCGCCGCCGCCAGCTCTGGGTTGGCCACCGTCCGGGCGCAGGCGGTCATCCCCGCGTGCGGCGGCCAGGACCTGAGCTTGATCCCGGTGAACTCCACCAGGCAGTTGGATTCAGCATCGCAGTAGAGATGGACGATCCAGTCCTGCGCGTGCTCGCGCGGGATGTACTCCTGCAGGATCACGCTCGGCTCCTGGCCCCAGTCCTCGGCGGCGGCCAGCAGTTCCTGCTCGGTGCCGAGCATGGTGGTGCCGCCGACGACCGGCGCGCGCCGCCGCACCCATGCCTCCAGGTTCTTGGCCACCAGCGGGAAGGACGCCTGGCCGGCGAAGCTGGCCAGCGCGGCCGGCGTCGAGGGAAAGGCCGACGCGGGCGCTGGCACGCCGTGCTCGCGGCACAGCTCATAAAGCCCCTGCTTGCTGGCCAGCTTCCTGGGCAGGCCGGGCTGCACGTCCGGGAGCAGGAAATGAGCGGACAGCGGGCTGGCGTGCTCGGCCAGCAGGACCGCCGCCTCCTCGTCGGTGGGCACCGCCAGCGTGCGGCGGCCGATCTTCGCTCCGATCGCCATGAGCCCGTCGACCAGTTCCTCCGGGTCCTCCCGGCCGGTCGTGGGCCACACGAACGAGCCCCGGCAGTACCGCGACACCGCCGCGGGCGTGAGCGAGTCCTCGGTGATGGCATACACAGGGACCCCGAGGCGGCCCAGCGTCCTGATCGCCGCGACACCGCCGTGGTGCAGCGGGTATCGGCCGATCTTCACGATCAGCGCAGGGACTTCGGTGTCGGCGAGCCCGGGCCCGCCCGGGGCAGCAGAGCCGGCCTCGCGCGGCTGGCGCGAGTAGCGCGGCGGGGTGGTCCTCACGGTTTCCTCCTTCGTCGTCCGTGGTCCGGTGGCAGTCAACTGGCTGGCGGCGGTCATGACAGCACCACGAATCGCTCCGCGACGATCACGATCAGCAGCACCAGCAACGGCACCGACGCCAGGGTCAGCGGCCTGATGTACCTGACGGCGGCCGACCCGGAGACCCGGATGAACTCCCGGGCCAGCAGCACGAGCAGCAGCAGCCCGAGGACGGCCAGGCCGATCGGGGTCCAGATGGTGGCGCGGACCGCTGATCCCCCGGTCTTCATGATCAGCCGCGGGGCCCTGGTGCCCGGCGGCCAGCGCAGCGTATAGATGACCGCGTCCCGGTTGGCGAACACCGTCCGCACTCCCGGAGCCGCGCTCATGTGCGCGCGGAACGCTGGCCCCCAGCCGGGCTGGTAGCTCGCCACCTGCTCGAGATAGGCCTCCTGCGTCGCAGTGGTGATCACGTAGCTGCCGGGGCCCGCCGCGCGCAGCGACGCGACCAGGCCGCCGACATCCGCCGGGTTCACCGGCGCCTGGACCGACCGGTACTGGATCTTCTCGATGTCCCGGTACTGCCAGGGCATCTCCGGCGTGACGTCGACCGGCGGCTGCTGGCTCAGCCAGAGCAGCCTGGCCCCGTTCTGGTCGTGGGAGTACAGGTAGTTCATGGCGGCCAGCTCACCGCGCGGGGTCTGCTCCCAGGCCTCGTTGCCGTACCTCGCGATGAAGAAGCCACCGGTCATAGCGATGGCGCAGACCGCCGCGACAATCACGGCGGGCCAGGACCGGCGGGTCGGCGGAGCAGGTCGCACGGCCCGACCGGCCCTGGCGTCTTTCGATCCCGCGGGCGGGGCCGAGGCGTCAGCCGCGGCCGTGGCCCTGCTGGGATCAGCTTCGGGAAAGAACAGATAGGCGGCCAGCACGCTGGCGGCCGGCAGCGCGAACAAGTAGACGCGCAGCAAGATCTCGCCGCCGTAGTTCTGCAGGCCGAGTGCCAGGAACGGAACGCAGGTCAGCACTAGGGCGACGCGGTCGTCGATCCCGCGGTGCCGGCGGCGCAGCAGGCCGGCGCCGGCCAGCGCCAGCACCCCCGCGGCGAAACCGACCCGCAGATAGAGCACCAGCTCATGGCCGGGCGACGCACCGTGCAGCCGGCCGCCGACGCCCGAGGACACGTTGCCGCCCAGGTGACCGATGCCGCCGAAGATCTCCGCCAGGTGACCGGACCAGTAGCCGGCCGCCGCGAAGCTGAGCCAGCCGATCAGGATGACGCCGAACAGCACGGGCAGCCCGGTCAGCGTGGTGCGGCGGGCCAGGACCAGCGCGGCGCAGACGCCAACCATGAGGAACGGCGTCAGCTGGTGGCTGACCGTCGCCACCACGAAGATCGCGATGAGCACGGCCAGCAGCACCGCGCGCTCGCCACCGCCCGTCGGCCGGGCGGGCAGCTCGCCGGGCTCGAGATGGCCGGCTAGCCGCTGGCTGATCCTGCGCAGCCTGCCGTCGGCCGGCCCGGGCTGCCGCGCGGCCGGGCGCCCCCGGAACCAGGTCACCGCGAACGCCACGAACAGCAGGTAGAGCAGGTAGTCGAAAGACTGCGGGGAGAAGTAGTCCTGGCCGACCCACAGGCCGATGGTGAACAGCAGGGCGGCGAACCATTTCGCGCGCCAGCTGGCGCGCAGGTTCCGCAGGATGAGCCAGACCGGGACCAGGTAGGCCAGGTCGATGAGCACTGGCCAGAACCGCAGGACCGGCAGGAGATTGTGGCTGCCGGTGACCGCCTTGACGAAGGCCACCAGCGCGAAGAAGCCCGGCCAGCTGAAGTAGGCGTACAGGGTCGGCGCGGTGTGCCCGGTCCGGCCGATGTACTCGGCGAAGCCCGCGATCTGGTAGCTGGTCGCGAACCTGGGCACCGACTCGATGACCGACGTAACCCCGTGCAGGCAGCCGACGATCGCGACCAGCATGCCGCCGAGCAACAGCGGCCTGGCCCTGCGCAGCCCCAGCGACAGCACGAACGCCAGCACCAGCAGCGCGATCCCGGCCAGGCTGGCGCGCGGCAGCACCGAGACCAGCCCGATGGCGCTCATCCGGCCGAGGTCGATGTGACGCAGCGGCACCGCGAAGAACGCCAGGCCGATCAGGCCGAGCAGGCCCAGCGCGGCCGCCCCGGCCCAGCCGGGCAGCCTGATAGCGGCCCGCCTGGGCACCGCCACGGCCTGGCCGGGCGGCGTCGGGAGGCTCCGGGTCCGGAGGTGCACGCTCAACTCAGCTCCCCCTCCGCCACGGCCACCGCGGCACGGGGGCGGTCCTGGGCCAGGACGGCCCGCAGGCCGGGCAGGATCAGGACCATCGTGATCAGCTGGCTGGCGAGCACCGCGACGGCCGCCCCCACCGTGCCCATCAGCCTGGTCAGCACCAGCGCCAGGCCAAGCAGCAGGACGGCCCGGACCACCTGGACAACCGCGATCCGCGAGGTGCGGCTCTGGGCACGCAGCGCTCCGAAGTACAGCTCGGTCAGGGCCTTCGGCAGCGTCGCGACCGCCAGCAGCTGCAAGATCGGCGCGCCGTGCGCCGCATAGCCAGGCCCGAACAGGCTCAGCGCCCACGGCGCGAGCGCCGCGGTCAGGGCAGCGACGGGGACCAGGATGAGAAAGGTCCTGCGCATCGCCGTCCGGGTATGGGCCGCCAGCTTGGCCCGGTTGAAGGCGCTCTCGACCGTCAGCGACATGGCCATGTTGATCGCCAGCAGGTCAACCGTGGTGCCAACCGTCCAGGCGATGTAGAAGTACGCGTTGGCACCTGGCCCGACCAGCGTGGCCACCACGATCGGGACCAGGTTCACGGTCGCCAGCAGGCACAGCGAGCCGGTGAAGTCACCCGCCACGAACCGGCCGACCTGCCTGGTCGTGGGGGGCTGCCGGTCACCCACCAGCCGCTCGTGCCTGGGCACCAGTCGCCTGAAGATCAGCATATTGACGAGCGGCACCGCGATGACGACCGGCAGCAGCCAGGAAATGTAGATGCCCAGATGCGGCAGCACTGCCGCGAACCCGATCAGCAGGAAGATCTTGGCCACGCCGAAGACGCCGTTCTCGATGGCCACCCACGGCGAGTTCCGCATGCCGATGAGCGCGCCATCCTGCAAGGTGAAGATCGACCAGACCACGACGGCGGCGGTGAACACGAACCCGGCGGTCACCCCGGCGAGTTCGGAGTAGGAGGAGCCCCAGTGCCCGACCGTCAGCAGGAACGGGACGGTGATCAGCAGGGAGGCTGCCGCGCTGACCGCGTAGGCGCGCAGGATCAGCGCCCGTGTGGTCCCGCCTGACTGCGGCATGAAACGGGCCAGGGCGCCAGTCAGGCTGAGGCCGGTAATGCCCGCCAGCAGGTTCATGGCGGCATAGGCGGCCGAGGCCCGGCCGACGTCGGCTGCCGTGTAATGCCGGGCGGCCAGCAGCCAGTAGACCAGGCCGAGCAGGCCGGTCGTCCCGGTGTTGATCATCAGCGCGTAAGCGTTGCGGAACAGCGGGTCGGACAGATGCTGACGTATCCGCTGGAAGTGCCGGAGCAGGTTCCTGGTCACGGCAGCCGGCCCGGACGGCCGGGCCTGCGGGTCCGGCGTGGGCGCCGGGCCAGGCTGAGCCGCCGCGGGGCCAGGCTGAGCCACCGGGGTGCCAGGCTGGGCCGCCGCCGCGACCGGCCGGGCCGGTGTCAAGGCGGGCGGGATCGCCGCCCGGGCATAGCGGGCGGGCGCCTCGATGGGCGGCTCCAGGCCCGCCGGGACGGCGGGCGCAGCCGACGTCCTATCCACTGCGGCTGGCACCGCCCAGCGTGGCGCGCGTCCGTCGCACGACCGCCCAGCCCTTGGTGAGCGACCGGTCCTTGATGTAGTTCAGCGGCATCCGCCCCGCGACGATCTGATCGAAGGCGCGGAGCCTGGTCGACTGCCTGATGGTCAGCCGCGGCAGTGCCATAGCGTCAAAGTCCGGGCCGACGGCGGTGTTGGCGACCGCACAGGCGTAGTGGTATCCGGCTGCCCGGGCCGCGCGCCTGACCGCGGCGTTTGAATAACCGAACGGGTACGCCAGGCCGGGCACCGGCCGCCCGAGCCGCTGCTCCAGCAGCGCCTTACTCAGCTCGAGCTCGCGCTGCAGGCTTTCGGCGGCCAGCAGGTCGAGCTCGGGATGGCCGTGACTATGGGCGCCGATCTCCACGCCGGTAGCGGCCGCCTCCGCGATCTGGCTCCAGCTGAGCATCCGGCCCGGCCGGCGGAACGCGGCATCCGGAGCACCGGAATCGGCGATCCAGCCGGTGGTGACGAACACGGTCGCGGTGCAGCCGTAGCGCTCCAGCAGCGGCAGCGCCCGGCAATGGAAGTCGGCGAACCCGTCGTCGAAGGTGAGCACGACGGGCCGCTGCGGCAGGGCTGCCGCCTCGTCAGCCAGGCCAGCGGCGAGGGCCGAAGCGGTGAGCGTCGTGAAGCCGGCCGCCTGCAGGCAGGCGAGCTGATCAGCAAACGCGGCCGGGCTGACCGCGAGCCGGTCCACCGCCTCCGGCGGGTCGGCGATCTGGTGATACATCAGGATGGGAATGTCGTTGAGCTGTTCTCTCCGGCCGCTCAGGCCTGGCCGGGCGGTCACCGTTCCGCCCCGGCCGCTGGTGCGCTCCGCCGGGCGCCCGCGCTCGGCAGCCGGTGCACGGCCGCGCGCGCCAGGCCGGCGCAGTAACCGGCCACCGCCGCGGCCAGGCCGGCCATAATGGCCCCGGCCCGGCCCAGGCCGGTCTCGTCGCCGCGAGCCGCGTCGGCGATCCCGTGCCCGACGCCGGCGGGCAGCGCCCGTAGCGCGTGACTGCGCTCGGCGGACAGCCCGTCGGAAGCGCCGACGTTGCTGGCCACCAGGGCCTTCGAGAGGCCCTCCGCGTAGCACCTGGTCAGGAAGTAGGAGAACCGGCTCCGCGCGTCGGACACCCGGTGCCAGATCACCGCCCGGTGATCGGACCGCAGCACGGCGCCCGGCGAGCGCTGGCTGAGCCGGATGCAGAACTCGGTCTCCTCACCGCCGCCGGCAGCCCGCGACCGGACCGGCCGATTCCGCTGCGGAATCCGCCCGCCGTCGCGAACACCTCGCGCCGGAACGACGCGTTGCCGCCGAGCAGGTTGCGCATCGGCGCACCCGACTCGGGCATCCCGAGATACGTGCAGCCCACCACCCAGTCGAATTCGCCCGGGAACCAGGACGGCCGCGCCGTCTGCCACAGCGGGAGGGTCAGCCCGCCGACACCCGCGACGTCATCGCCGGTGTAGGAGTCGACCAGGAACTTCAGCCAGTCGGGGGCCGCGATCGCGTCGTCGTCGAGGAAGGCCACGATGTCGCCCCTGGCGATGGCGATCCCGGTGTTCTTGCCGCCGGATAGCCCCGGCGCCTCGTTGTTCGCCACCACGGTCACGGCCGGCAGTTCGGCCTTCAGGCGCTGGTAGAGCGACGGGTTGTAGTCGACGACGAGGATGGTCTCCAGGGCCGGGTAGCTCTGCGCGGCGACCGAGGCGACGGCGGCCAGAGTGTCCTGCCAGCGCCGCTCGGTGTAGGCGCAGATGATCACCGACACGTCCGGACGGCCTGCTCGTCCGGCCGCCTGCTCAGGCGACCGGGCCGTCCCCGGCGTCATGACTGCTGCCTCTCGTCCAGGGCCACCCGCGCCGGTGCCATGTACGGCTTCGGCCCGCGGTGCCGCGCCGCCTTGACCTTCTCGTTGACAATCACCCGCAGGATCCGCAGGCCGTCCCTGATGGCACTCAGGTTGCTGGCCCCGTGCTGGCGCGGGCGCTCGTGGCTGGGCACTTCGTGGATGCGCAGCCGGGCCTTGGCGGCCCTGATGCCCATCAGGGCCTCGACCTCGAAGCCCGGGCTGTCCAGCGCGAGCTTGTGCAGGTGCCGCGCCCAGAAGGCGTTGTAGCCGTAGCACAGGTCGGTGTACTGCGTGCCGAACAGCTTGTTGACCAGGATGTTCAGCGACCGGTTGCCGCACCGCCTGATGGCGGTGATGTCATCGCTGCGGCCATCGCTGGCGAACCTGGAGCCCTTCACGAAGTCGGCCCCGGCCAGCAGCGTGCTGACGAACCGGACGATTTCCCGCCCGTCGGTAGACCCGTCGCCGTCAATGGCGACGATGATGTCCCCGGTGGCGGCGGCGAACCCGGCGGCCAGCGCGTCGCCCTTGCCCACGCCGCCCTGGTGCACGACCTTGACCTCCGGCCAGTGCCGGCGGGCTACCGCGATGGTGTCATCCTGGGACCGGCCGTCCACGAGCACGACCTCGTCGATCCAGTCCGGCAGGGTGGCAAAGACGTCCGGCAGGTTAGCGGCCTCGTTCTTGACCGGGATCACCACCGTGATGGTGGGCGCGATCGCCATGCCGTCAGACACCGGCCGGTAACCCGGCGCTGACTTCCGCTCGGTGCCTGGCTCAAGCCCGGCGCCTGGCTCACGACGCAGCGCCGCGCCGTTGCGTGGCGTGGGCACCTCGGTCGTGTCGGCAGGCTGCCCGGGCTGCCGCGTAGCTAGTTGACGCTGGAATGCAATAGACATGACAATCCCCCCCGAGATTGTGTCAAGGTCGGTAATTCGGGCGCAGTTGATCCCCGTGCGCCGGTTCTTGTGATCGAAGAGGTGAACTGCCGTCGCGCCGGTTAAGCGGCGCCGCAGTGCGCGGTCTGGTTAGCGCGGTCTGGTTAGTCAGGCGGGCAGCTTTACCGCGCTGCCCGTGGCGCGGTCATTTAGGTGCCGGCCCGCAGCCCTCGGTCAGGCGCCGGCGCCGCCGCCCGGACGGGCGAGACGGGCCCGTGACGGTCCACCGCCATCCCGATCGCGCCTAGGACGGCACTGATCGCGGCGATGGCCAGGAGTCCGGTCCGTGGCGACCACGCGCCGGCCACCAGCATCGTCTCGGCTACCAGCGCGTTGACGGCAATCGCCGCGGTTACGGCGACGACGGCCCTGGCCACGGGATCGATGCGGCGCAGCAGGCTGGCTACCGCCAGCCCGGGCGCTGCCAACAGAAAAAGCAGCACCAGCGGTCCGCGCGCCGCCGAGTTAATCCCGGCTAGCGCCAGCAGGGCGCCAGCACCGCCTGCTACGAGTATGCCCCCACGCAGGTAGCGGGGGGCAAGAATTCCTGCCCTCATCTTGCCTGCTCCTTGCCTGCTCCGTGCGATCTGGTGCTTATCAGGCCCGGATATCTAGCGACCTGGATAATTCAGCGCCATAGCAACTGCAAACATTTAAACAACTATTCAGCCTTGTGTCAAGCTAAGGTCAAGCCACCGTGCTTGGCCGGTAAATTAGTACTGGCTAAAATCCGCTAGTAAGAGACTTAAAATAATTAACGAGACATACCTGCCTTTGTCGTTATCCGGAGCAAGCCTGCGGCGCCTGCCCCCCGGCACTGGACCGTGCCCGGGATCCCCTGCAGGATCAGGGATAGTGCCACCGCCCCGGGTGGCCGGGAAGGTGACCGCGGTGACAGGCTTGAAAGCGGAAGTGGACCCGGCGGAGGTCGGGCTTGACGCCCGGCGGCTGAACCGGATCGACCGGCATTTCGCGCGTTATGTCGATGACGGGCGGCTGCCCGGCTGGCTGATCGCGGTGAGCCGGCACGGCCGGCTGGCGCATGTCGCCTGGCACGGAGCGCGCGATATGGAGGCAGATCTCCCGGTCGAGACCGACACCCTGTGGCGGCTGTACTCGATGACCAAGCCGATCACCTCGGTCGCGGCGATGATGCTGCATGAGGAAGGGGCCTTCGAGCTGACCGATCCGGTGAGCGACTTCATCCCGTCCTTTGCCGGCGTCCGGGTCTACGCCGGTGGATCCGACCTCAAGCAGCTCACCGTTCCGGCGGCCGAGCCGGTCCGCATCTGGCATCTGCTGACCCATACCTCCGGCCTGACCTATGGCTTCTTGCGGGCGCACCCGGTCGACGCCGTGTACCGGGCCAGCGGCTTTGAGTGGGGGGTGCCCGCCGGGACCGACCTCGCCCAGTGCTGCGAGGCCTGGGCTGACATCCCGTTGCTCTTCCAGCCAGGTACCGAATGGAACTACTCGGTGGCCACCGACGTGCTGGGCCGGGTCATCGAGGTAGCTTCAGGCCAGCGCCTGGATGAGTTCATGGCCAGCCGGATCTTTCAGCCGCTGGGCATGACCGATACGGCGTTCCACGTCGGGCCCGCCGACGCAGGCCGGCTGGCCGCCTTGTACATGCCCGGCCCCGACGGCCGGGCGGCGCGCCTTGACGCGTTCGGTAAGCATGCCCTGAGCCGGCCGGACGCGCTCAGCGGCGGCGGCGGCCTGATCGGCACCGCAGCCGACTATCACCGGTTCACGCAGCTGATGCTGGCCCGGCCGGACAGCCCGGCCGGGGAACTTGACGGCACCAGGCTGCTCGGGCCGCGAACCGTCAGGTACATGATCAGCAATCACCTGCCCGGCGGCGCAGACCTGGAGCGCTTCGGCCGGCCGCTGTATGCGGAGACGCCGTTCCGCGGCGTCGGGTTTGGCCTGGGTTTCGCGGTCATGCTCGATCCGATCGCCGGCAAGACGCCCGCCTCGGTTGGCGAGTACTCCTGGGGCGGCGCTGCGAGCACGGCCTTCTGGATCGACGACGCCGAGGGGCTGACCGCCACGTTCTTTACTCAGCTGCTGCCCTCAAGTACCCACCGGCTCCGGTCGCAGCTGCGTCAGCTTGTCTACCAGGCCGTCATCGACTAGCCCGGCTCAGGCCCGGGGCTGCCCGCTGTGCGGGCGGGCCGCGTGCCTGGCGCGATCGCTGGCCGCTTCCTTCCTGAACTCCCGGAGCCGGTAGATCACGAAGCCGATGATGGCGAGCAGCACCACGGCCACCAGCACGTAACTGCCGATCGACAGGTAGTGGGACAGGCTGCCCCAGGCGCTGCCCAGCTCGTAGCCGATCACGGACAGTGCCGTGACGTAGATCACCGTGCCCAGCAGGCTGAACAAGCCGAACTGGATCGCCGGCACCTCGATGAGGCCCGCGACCAGCGAGGTGAACGCGCGGATGAAGGGCAGCATCCGGCCGACGGCCACCGCCCAGGCGCCCCGGCCGGCGAAGAAGCGCTCAGCGCGCTGAATGTCCGATCGGGTGATCAGGACGTACCTGGCCAGCCGCTCCACCAGCGGCCGGCCGCCGATCCGGCCCACCGCGTAGGAGAGGTAGGAGCCGCCGAGCTCGGCAAGCGATCCGATCACGATGACCAGGACCAGGTCCAGGTGGCCCTGGTAAGCCAGGACGCCGGCGAATCCGAACGTGATCTCCGAGGAGATCGGGACGCAGCAGGCCTCGAGGAAACCGAGGATGATCAGCGCGCCGTATCCCGCTTGAGTCAACGCGTGACTCAGAAAGCTCTCCATGGCTCTCTGTTGTACCGCATGCGGACCAGCACAATGTGCCGCATGGTGCCGCGGCCTGCCGATTGTCGTGGCGCGTCCCGCCCGGTGGGGGAGGCGGACGGGACGCGCGGGGTGCCCGGGGACCCGGCGCGGGCCCGGGCCGCGTGCGCGCGGCCGGCCCCGGCCCGCTCGGCCCGTCGTCTGGGGGTGACGGGGGGCGCGGGCCGAGCCCGGGACCGGGCGGGGCCCCGGCGCCGCGTCCGGACCGGGGGTGACGGGGCGGGACGCGGGCGGGTTCCGGGACCGGGGGCGGTTCCCGGGGGGGCGGTGCCGGGGGTGGTGCCGCGTGCCCGGCCAGATCCCCGGGACCGGGCACGCGGGGTGCGGGGGCTAGAGGAGGTGGCGGGTGGCCTGGGCGACGATGTGCGCCGCCTGGCTTTCCCACTGGGCGTAGGCGTACGGGAACGCCGAGCGCTGGACGCCCTGCGCGGCTTCCCACAGCGGCTGGGTGGCCCAGCCGGGATCCGCGGCCTGGTAGGCGGCCAGGGCGTGCAGGAACGCGTCGGCGGCGTAGACGGGGTTGGTGATCTGCGCGGGGGTGCCCCAGCCGGCCGAGGGCCGCTGCTGGAACAGGCCGAGGGAGTCACGGTCACCGTAGTTCAGGTTTTCCAGGGTGGATTCCTGCATGGCGGTGGCGACCGCGATGACCGCTGACCTGATGCCCATGTGCAGCCGCAGGGCCTGCTGGGTGATCAGCTGGGCGTTGGCGGCGCGGGCCGGGGTGAGGGGCAGCGCGGCCTGGCCGCCGGCCAGCGGCGCGGGCAGCAGCCGCTGGGCGGGGGCGAGCGGGCCGCCGCCGGCGTGCCCGGCTGCGGCCTCGGTGATGGCATGCCAGTTGTCCAGCGCGGCTACCGGCCGCACGTGGCGGTGCGGGCGGCGGGACGGCACCGCATGCCGCACCGGGGCCGCGTGCCGCACCGGTGCCGCATGCTGGACCGGGGCCGCGGGCCGCGCAGGCGCGGCGTGCCGGGTAGCCGGGACGACGTGGTGCTGCGGCGCTGAGTGGGGGTGCGCAGTGGTGTGCAGCTGGCCAACGGCGACGCTGGCGGCCACCGGCGCCTGGGCGTGCTGGGACCCGGACGCCGCGCTGGCGGGGCTGGCCGGGCTGCCGGCGGCGGCGATCGCAATCGCGCCGACCGCGACGGCTACCACTACCGCCGCCGCTGCCGCCGCCTTGGCGCGCGCCGACAGCGAACTGGTCAGGCGGGCGACGCGAGACCGTAGCGCGGCCGGGGTCGCGACGCGCAAGGTCGCAGCGAGCGCTGCGGACATGGCGGCGAAGACAGCCAGGACGGTCGTTGCGTGGGTTCGGGGGGTCTGGGGGCTGGCGGCGCGCAGGACGGCGCGCCGTGCGGATGAGAGCACGTTGCTTCCTTCTGCGTGTTTCCCCATCGCCCGGCCCGGCGCGGGGGCGCTGGCCGGAGGGCTGATGTGGTTGTCGGGGGTGCTGCCCGCACGGCGGCGCGGATTCCGGCGGGGGGCCGGGTCACGCCGTCCCCGGTGACCGGGGGGTACCGGTGAATGCCGCAGGGTAGGCGGCGGCCCGGGGGTGGCCGAACAAGCACGGAGCGGGCGCGCCACTGGCGGGGGGACGCCGGCCCCGGATGGGGATCACTGTGTGTAACGTCCCAGGCGTCCCGCTGGCATCCCCTTTCGCAACAGTTATGACCCTAATCACTTACAGTACGTAACGGGAATACGCCCCGTAAGGCGACCCGTACGCCGCGCAACCTAGGCTCGGCAGCGAGGCAGGCGCCGGTGTCACATCGGCAGCTGCCGCCCGGACGAGATAGCGCGCAGCTTGTCCGGATTGGCCACCAGCTGGATCGCCGTCACCCTGCCGTCCGCCACCACGGCCGTGGCCGCCGCGATGACCTGGCCATGTCCCATGACGAGCAGGCCGGTGCTCCCGTTGATCGCCACCGTCTGGACAGACAGGTCGCCTGACTCGATGCCCATGTAGGGCCGGTCCGAGATGCCCACCAGGAACCTGGCCACCTTGGCGGCCCCGATGATCGGGCGCAACGCCGCCTGCGCCTTGCCGCCGCCATCACTGATCATGACGACGTCCGGCGCCAGAACCGCCATGAGCTCGTGCAGGTCGCCGCCCATCGCGGCCGCCAGGAACCGCTGGGTGACCTCCCGCTGCTGGCCGCTGTCCACCTCGAATCGCGGCCTGCGGGCCTGGACATGCTCGCGGGCCCGGTGCGCGAGCTGGCGGACCCCCGCCTCGGAGCGGCCGAGCGTCTCCCCGATCTCCGCGTACCGGAAGCCGAAGACCTCGCGCAGCAGGAAGACCGCGCGCTCCTCCGGGGTCAGTGACTCCAGCACGACCAACATCGCCACCGACACCGACTCGGCCAGCTCCGTCCGGTCCGCGACGTCAGGACTGGTCAGCAACGGCTCGGGAAGCCAGGAGCCGATGTAAGACTCACGGCGCGCCTTCGCCAGCCGCAGCCGGTCCAGGGCGGTATTGGTGACGATCCGCACCAGGTAGGCCTTCGGCTCCGCGACATCGTCGCGCGGTGCCGACGACCACCGGATCCAGGTGTCCTGGACAGCGTCTTCGGCGTCAGCCACCGTCCCGAGCATCCGGTAGGCCACCGCGAACAGCAGGTCACGGTAGTACTGGAAGATGTCCGCAGCCGGGCCAGGTGATGTCGTCACGACCGCGCCGCCTGGATCTCGCCCCGGTCCGTGCGGCCCTGCGTGGTCGGGCCAAGCGCAGCGCGGATGCGGGACCGCAGGTTTTCCACCGCGATGATGGCGGTGAGCTCAACCAGTTGCGCCTCGCTGAGGTGCTCCCGAAGGTCGGCGACCAGTTCGCCGGTCACCGCGGGCGGCGTAGCCGTCATCGCCTCGGCGTAGCCGAGAACCAGCCGTTCCAGCTTGGTGAACAGGTCGCTGTCCCACCAGCCGGGGACGGCACTGATCTCCTCGGCCGGTACCTGATGCGCCGTGGTGGCTTCCCAGAACCCGAAGTCCGGGCACCATGAGCAGCCGATTTTGCCCGCGGCGGCCATGACGGCCAGGTCCTTCAGCCGCCGGTCGAGCTGCCGCCGCCGGTCGACCTGCATCGCGAAGACGCCATCGGACCGCCCGACCGGGATGTCGTGCGCCATCGCCGCCACGGGATCAAGCATGGCCTGATACCTGCGCCGGGAGAACCAGCTGGCCAGCCGGCAGCTCAGCGTCTTGGGCGGGTCCAGCGAAATCCGCGCCATGAGAGTGCGCCTCCTCTTGGTCACCTTGTCTTCTTCTCAGACCCTCGCGGCGGCCAGAACGTGACAGCCGACGGCGCCGGGCCGGCACGACCCGGGCCGGCACAACCCGGGCTGGCACCACCCGGACTGGCACGACCCGGACTGGCACTGCCCGGCGGCTGCCGACCCGGGTACGCTGAGGCTGGAAGCCTGTGCAGGAGTGGCCGATGACGCTAGAGCTCGGACCCGACCCGGCCGCGGGCGGATACGGTCACCTGCGCGCCTCGAACGCCGACCGGGACCGCGCGGCCGACGTGCTGAAGGCGGCCTTCGCGGAAGGGCGGCTCGACCGGGAGGAGTTCGAGCAGCGGGCGGGGCTGGTCCAGCAATCGCGGACCTACTCCGAGCTGGCCGCGCTCACCGCGGACCTGCCGGCCGGACCGCTGGGCGCACTGCGGCCCGGCTCGGCGCCGGTCCGCGCCAGGCCGTCATATCAGCCGCTGAACACGCTGGCCATCGCGTCGCTGGTCTGCGCGTTCATCCCGGGGATCCCGTTTGTCGCCGTTATTGTCGGCCTGATCGCGCGCAAGCAGATCCGCCAGACCGGCGAGCGGGGCGACGGCATGGCTACGGCCGCGATAGTGATCGGGGCGTTCTTCATGATCGCGGGCTTGCTGTACCTGGGCGCCCGCTAGAGGTGCGGTGCCGGTCGTAGAGGTGTGTGCCGGTCGTAGAGGTGCGGTCGTAGAGGTACCTGCCGGGCGGCCTAACCGGTGCCGGGCGGCCTAGGCCGGCTCGGCCAGCGCCGCGATGACCCCGCGGACATCGGCGGGCGACAGGGCGCAGGTGGCGTCGCCGACGGCCAGTTCGACGCGCTGCACGCCTGGGTCGCCGGTCGGCATCGCCTTCGGCCAGGTCCAGATGCCTTGCCCCGCGGCGAGCCGCAGCGCGGCAGCGGTGAAACTCTCCTGGGTCGTGGCCAGCAGCAGGTGCATCATCGGGGCCTGCGGCGGATCGGGCAGCACCCGGACCCCGGCCACGCCGCTGAGATCCGCCGCGATGGCCCGGGCGTGCCCCAGGTAGGCAGGCATCAGCGGCCGCCGCCTGGCCAGGCAGGTCAGGGCGGAAGCGGCGTTAGGCCACATCCCGAACAGGGTGCCGCCCATCCGGTGCCGCCACTCCCTCAGCTCGGCGATGATTTCGGCGGGCCCGGCGACGCAGCAGCCAGGCAGCGCGCCGATTCCCTTGTAGAACGAGACGTAGACAGTGTCGAACAGCCCTGCGATGTCGGCCTCGGGACGGCCGTACCCGGCCGCCGACTCCCAGATCCGCGCCCCGTCCAGGTGGACCCCGGCGCCCTGGTCGCGTGCCCAGCCTGTTTGCGCCTGCAGCTCATCCCAGGACGGTTGCTGGCCGCCGAGATCCCGCTGCGGCAGCTCGAGGAGCAGCGCCGCGGCTGGCTCAGCCACGGCATTCAGGTCATCGAGGCCCAGCAGCCGGTCCCGGTCCCCGGCCGGCCTGCCGGTCAGGTGCTGCAGCCGGGCATAGGCGCCGCCTTCGTGCGTGTCGAGGTGGCACTGGGGATGGAAAATGATCGCGGAGCGCTGACGGCGCCCGGCGTGCACCCGCAGCACCGTTTGCTGGGCCATGGTCCCGCTCGGCACGAAGACGGCCGCTGGCTTGCCGAGCAGGGTGGCGATCTCGGTCTCCAGGACAGCCACGGCGCCGCCGTCGCCGTACCTGTCCACCGCGGTGTCGGGCGGGATGGTGGCCAGCAGGTCAGCCGCGCGGACCGGCCCGTGCCCGGCCAGGAAGCGGGTACAGCTGTCGCGAAGCGCGGAGATCTCATCATCGGAGGGCATCCGGTCATTTTGCCTGGGCGCGCAGGCGGCGCAGCATCCGGGCGTCCTCGAAGCCAGCCGCTCGCGCGGCCGCCTGGACCGTCGCGCCGTGACCGATCAGGTGCTCGGCACGTTCGGTGCGCAGCAGCTGCTGGTACCGCAGCGGCGTCATGCCCGTGGCCTGCCCGAACTGCCTGGTCAGGGTCCGCTGGCTGACTCCGGACGACGCGGCGAGATAGGCCAGCGGGAGCCGTTCGGTGAACCGTGAGTCGATCAGGTCCTGGACCCGGTGCACGGTGTCGCTGAGGTGGGAACGGTGCCGCAGCATGGCGCTCACCTGCGGCTCATCACCGTTACGGCGGGCGTAGACCACCATCTCGCGGGCGATCCTGGCCGCCGCGCCCGGCCCGTGCCTGGTGGTGATGAGGTACAGCCCGAGGTCGATGCCGCTGGCGATGCCGGCCGACGTCACCACCCGGCCGTCGGCGACGTATAGCACGTCCCGGACGACGGTCGCCTTCGGATAGCGGCGGGCCAGCTCGTCCTGCACGTCGTGATGGGTGGTGCAGCGCCGCCCGTCAAGCAGGCCGGCCCGGCCAAGCGCGTCGGCTCCCGCGCAGACGCTGGCCACCGTCCCGCCGCGGGCATGGTGGTCCGACAGCCTGCGGGTAGCTGACTCGCTCAGCGGCCCGGTGCGGGCCAGCGTCGGTGCGCGCCAGCCTGGCACGACGATCAGGTCATCCCGGCCCAGGTCGGGCCAGTCGAGGGCGGCCCGGATCGTCGCGCCCTGGGCGGTCGCCACCTCGGGCTGTTCGGCCACATAATGCAGCTCGTAGCGGTAACCGAGATCGGCCGCCGTGGAGAACACCTGGGCAGGCCCGGCCAGGTCCAGCAGGTGCAGTTGCGGGACGAGCAGGAAAACGAGCCTGGCCACGTTCCTCCAATCCTGCTCAGCGCGCTGCGGCAGGCACGGCGCTTTCGGCTGGCTCGGCCGGCCCGGTGAGCTCGGCGACGGTGCTGATGGTCGCGAAGCGGCCAGCCAGGGCGTACTCGGTGCGGGTCAGGATGTCGTCGGTGGACAGCGTGCGCGGGTCGGCGAGGATCTCGGCCACCGTGCGGCCGGCCGGAGCGTCCCGATGCTCGATGGGCGACGTCGCGGTCGCGTCGATGACGAAGGTGACATCGAAGCCGAGGTCGGAGGCGACCCGGGCGGTCGTCTCACAGCACTGTTCGGTACGGATCCCGCAGATCACCAGGTCACGGATCCCGCGGATGGTGAGGAGCTGCTGGAGATTTGTCGTGGTGAACGCGTTGTGGGAGGTCTTGGTGATCAGCGGCTCGCCGGCGGCCTGGATCAGCCCGTCCATGAGCCGAACGTGCCCGCCGGCGGGGTCAAATACGGTGCCGGTGCCCGGCTCGGCGTGCAGGACCCAGACGACGAGGTCGCCGCTGGAGCGGGCCTGGTCGGCCAGCCGGTTCACCTTGTCCACGATGCCGGGATTGGAGGTGGCGGCCCACCGCGGCTGCTGCCGGAACGACTCCTGGACGTCGATGGCGATCAATGCTCTGCTCATGCGTCCACCCTGGCCTGTGCCTGGCCCGATCGGAAGGCACCATCGTGCCCCGAAGCGGACCGATCTGGTCATGAGCTTCCGGATGCTCGGCCGGTTCGGGAACCGGATACCCGGCCGGCCGCGGCCGACCCTGGCGTAGCCCAGGCCCGGGCGCCGGGCGGCTATTGCGGCCAGCGGGCCAGCCACAGCTCGCGTCGCGCCCCGCAGCAGGCCATGCCCAGGGCCAGCGCCGCGGCCAGGATCAGCATCGCAGTGCTGGCGGGCAGGAACTGCAGCAGGAGACCAGCCAGCGCGAAGCCGACCGGCATGCCAAGCGCGAAAAGCGTCATGACGGCGCCGACCACCCGGCCGCGCTCCGCAGCCGGGGCCTGCCGCAGGATCAGGACGTCGAACAGGACCCTGATGGCCGGGACGCCCAGCATGGAGGCGAACAGCAGCCCAGCCATCCACCAGGGCCCGTTCACCATCGCGAGCAGGACGAATACCGGCACCTGCAGCGCGCACACGGTGAGGAGCAGCACGCCGGGCCGGAGCCGGTGCAGGGGACGGACCAGCGGCGCCCCGGCCAGGCCGCCGACTGCCCCGCCCGCCAGCGCGACCCCGATCATCGCCGACGAAACTGACTGATCCCGCAGGATGACCACCGCGATGAGGTCCAGGCCCACCCCGAAGGTGTTGACCGCGGTGATCAGCAGGGTCGCAGCGCGCAGTACCGGGTCGCCGAGCAGGGTCCGGATTCCGGCCAGCATCCCCGAGCGGGGGTCCGCCCGGTCGCCGGCCGCCTCGTCCGCCGCCGTTTCCGCGGCCCCCGGGCTGCCCTCCGTTTCCGCCGCCCCCGGCCTGCCCGCCGCCATTTCCTCGGCCCCCGGCCTGCCCGCCGGCATCCCGCGGTCGGGCCCGATGCGGATCAGCAAAGCGCTGAGGACCGAGAAGAGGAACGAGGCGGCGGTGAAGATGAACGGCGCCGAATGCGCGAGCGCCCGGACCGCGTACAGGAACCCGGCCACCGGCGGCCCGGCCAGGGCGGCGCCGTTGATCCGCACCTCGTCCTGGGTGAGGGCGCTGGTCAGCTGTTCCTTCGGCACGGCTGAGCGGACCAGCAGCATGCGCGCCGTGCTGGTCAACGGCTGGCCGATGCCAAGCAGCAGGGCGGACGCGATCAGCAACGGGAAACTCAGCCAGCCCATCACGAGCGCGATGACAATGATCACGGTGACCAGCGCCCGGCAGGTTTCCGAGATGATCAGGATCAGGCGCGGACTCCACCGGTCGGCCAGCTGGCCGGCCGGCAGGCCCGCCAGCAGCACGCCAAGCGCCTGGACCGCCGCGAACAGCCCCGCCCGGCCCGGTGAGCCGGTGACCGCCAGGATCGCCAGCGGGTAAGCGACGTCCGCGACGGCGACTCCGAGCGTCGACGCCGCTGATCCGATCCAGATCGTCTGGAACTGCAGGTTGCGACGCAGCGGAACGGGGGCGGGCGGCGCACCGGCCGGAGCAAGGTCCGGGGCCGCGCCGAGTGTTTCGATCATCGGGCCTCACCTCGTCCGCATCTAGTCGCCCGCATCTAGACGTCCGTACCTGGTCGTCGGCATCTAGCTACGTTCACGCTCTCACCATCATTCATGTTCTCATGAATGATGGTGTGTTCATGAATGATGGCATAGTCATGAAGACCTGGCAAGATGGCTTCATGACCGAGATCCCCGGCCCGGCTCCGCAGCCGCGAGCGATCCGGACGATAGGTGACGCCGAGACGCTGAAGGCACTCGCCGACCCGCTCCGGTTGGCGCTGCTGATGGCGCTGATGCGCATCGGCCCCGAGGGCTTGCGCATCATGTCAGTGAAGGAACTGGCCGAGGAGCTTGGCGAGCCGCAGACCAAGCTGTACCGGCATATGAAGCAACTCGAGGCGGCGAACCTGATCAGGGTGGCCGCGAGCCGGATGGTCTCGGGAATCCTCGAGCAGCGCTATCAGGCCTGCCAGCGGGACCTGCGGTTCGGCCGGGAGCTGATCCGCGAGCCGGGCACCGCCGATGACGCCACCGCCGTGCTCGGCTCGCTATTCGACGCTTACCGTGACCGCCTGTTCGCCGCCTACCTGACGGAGCAGCTCGCCGCGCCTGGCCAGCCGCCCGGGCCGGCTTACCGCAAGCCCTTGCTCAGCATCGCTGAACTGCAAGTGCCCGAGGCACGAGCTATCGAACTCCACGACCGGGTGCAGCAGCTGATCGATGAACTCGCGGAGCCGGAACCTGGCGAGGAAGGCAGCGTGCCGGTCCACGCCCTGATTGCCTTCTTCTGCGCTGCGGAGCCGGAGTCGCCAGCGCGCGGGAATGCCGAGCCTGAGGACTCCCGGCCGGCGGGCAGCTGATCCGGACCGCAGGTCAGGCGTCAGGCTCCGGCACGTAGTGCCGGCTCTGGTCGGCCGGGTCGATCCAGACTCTGGTGATCTTCCCGCTGGACGGGTCGCGGAACCGCTCCTGAGTTGGCACCCAGCCGGGGCCAGGCGCTACGGCCTGGGCGTGCCTGCGCCGGCCGCCCGCCTTGCGGCCCTTCGGGCCGCCGGATGGGGCCAGGCCGAGCGGCGGCAGGTCGGCCACCGCCGCGGCGGCCTCGTCGGCGTACTCAGCGGCCAGCACCAGTCCCGCTCGGCGGCTGAACTCATCGAGGTCATAACGGCCCCGCGCATAGTGCTCGCGGAGCAGGCTCAGGATCCGCTCGCGGTCGGCGTCGGCGGCCAGCGAGCGCGGCGGCTCGGGCGTCATTGCCGATCCGGTGGCATGACGGCTTGCTACGCCGCGGGCCTGGCGACGACCGCGGTGCCGTAGGCCACGATCTCAGTGAGCTGCTGGCCCATCTCGGACGAGTCGAACCGCATGGCCACTACGGCATTGGCCCCCGCCAGCCGGGCATTCTCGATCATGCGGTCCATCGCGTGCCTGCGGCTGTCCTCCAGCAGCTCGGTGTACTGCGTCACCTCGCCCTGCCGCAGGGCCTTGAATCCTGCGCCCATCGTCTTGGCGAATCCCATGCTCCGGACGACCAGGCCGAACACGACGCCGAGGTCGCGCTCGACCGTCAGGCCCGGTAGCTCAAACGCAGTGGTAACGGGAAAACCGCTTGCCGCAGACTGTGTCATTCTCGTCATCCTACGGAGTCGCCCGGCCGCGGCCTCCCCCTCGGTCAGTCGCACCGCGCGGCCCGGACAAACGGCCAGGTCCGCGCACCGCGGGCCGACTCGTCAACCAGAGTTGACAACGGTCGTTCGTCAATCTATGTTGACTTCATGAACGAAGGAATCCAGCTGGCCGAGGCAGCAAGCGGCAGCGATCCGGCGGAAGGACTGCGCGCGGCCCGTGCCCTGCGCGAACTGGCCGAGCGCCTCGAAGTGCTTCAGGTCAGCAACGCACGCGCCCACGGCTGGTCCTGGCAGGAGATCGCGTTCTTCCTCGGCGTCAGCAAGCAGGCCGTGCACAAGAAGCACGCCGGCCACGGCCGCTGACACCGGGCACCGGCACCAGAGCACCGGCACCGGGCCCAGCTGCCCGGCACTGACGAAGGAGAGCGGGCATGTTCGAAAGATTCAGCGGGGCCGCCCGGCAGGCGGTAGTGGTCGCGCGGAGCGAGGCGATGCGGATCGGGCAGCCGACCATCGGCTGCGAGCACTTGCTCCTGGCCTTGCTGAGCGAGCAGCGGTCGGCGGCCGGGCAGGCGCTGACCGCGACCGGCCTAACCCTGGACGACCTGCGGGCCCGGGTAGCGGCGGGGAAACCGGCCACCGATGGCGAGGACGACCCGCTGGACGCCGAGGCCCTGGCATCGCTGGGCATCGACCTGGACACCGTGCGCCGGGCGGCCGATGCTGCCTTCGGGCGCGGGGCGCTCGACCGGGTGGCGCAGGGGCCGTCGGCCAGCCGGGCACGAGGCAGCAGGCGGATGACGGCCGAGGCCAAAAAATCGCTGGAGCTGGCACTCAAGTCCGCGGTCGCCCTCCGGCAGCGGGAGATTAGCACTGGCAACCTGCTGATCGGGATCATCGACCAGAAAGACAACGCCGCGCTGCGGCTGCTGGCCGGCGCCGGAACTGACACCGGAGCGCTGCGCGCGGACGTGCTGGCCAGGATGGCCGCCGCCGCGTGACCCGCGGCCGGTGCCCGTCAGGTCCCGCCGCATCCCGTCCGGCTCGGCGCAGCCGGAGCCGGGTGCCGCAGCCGATACCTGATGCGTGCTAAGCCCCGGCGCTGACCCGCCTGGCGGTCTCGACGAGCGCTTCGGCGGCTCTTGCAGCGCGCTTGGCTTCTTCCGGTGTCGCCCGGGCGTGGCTGTAGGCAGCTTTTGCCTTCATGGCCAGCAGCAGCTGCAGTTGCTTGGCCGATCTGGTGTCTGCTTTGCGCAGCAGCTCTACTGCCTCGTTGTGATCCTCGCCGTGCGGACGCTGCCCAAGGCGCGCGCAGCAGATGACGTCCGACGCTGCGACACCAGCATTGACGTAGAGCGTCACGCAGACGTCGGCAATCTCGCTTTGTTCGTCAGCCAGCTCCGCGATCAGGCCGGCGGCGTCGAGGAACCGGGCGGACTTGCGCAGGCGGCCGCGGCGGATTTCCAGGGTGCAGGGACGAGTCCGTGCCATGTCAGCGCCCCGGGCCGGCTAGCTGCGTGTTCAGCCAGGCCCGGCTACCCGCGACGGTCAGGCCTTCGTCCAGTACCGCTCGCAGCACGGGCTCGCCACGGTCGGCACGCAGCTCGCTGACCGTGTACTGGAGGGTGCGGGTATCGTTACCTGTCCATCGCGTGACGTCCGCCGCCAGATCGCTGACCTGGTCATCCCAGTCGCCAGGCGGACTGTCATCCGGCCGGATCAGTAGTAGGTCCAGGTCGCTGTCTGGTGTCATCGTGCCGCGTGCCGCCGACCCGAACACCGCCGCGTACACCGGCGGGACCGGCCAGCGGGCGAGGCGCTCCTCGAGCCGGCCGAGCAGCGTGGCTAGCAGGCGGGCGAGTTCGATGACGGGACCGGCAGCCAGGTGCTCGCGGTTCAGCCGGTAGCTATAGGCGTTGCCGACCCGCTCGGAGTCCACGATGCCCTGGCGGGCCAGGCGCCGGAGCACTTTGCGGATACCTTCCTCCGAATAGCTGGCGAGTGCCCGGTGCAGCTGGCCGGTGGTGACCGCAGCCTCGTGCTGCGCGAGCAGCGTGAGTACATCCCCGTCGAGCGTGGGGGTGATCGTGGCCAGGGGATGGTTCAGCTGCATGACGCTCCTGAGACCGCACGCCGGAAGTTCATGGCCCAGAAATAGTACATATATCCGTACTATAGTCCGTGCATATGGATGATAGTGGGGGATAGGCGCCGGTCGTCGTCACGCACCGATGGCACCTGGCTGGTCGCCGCGCCAAGGTCTGCGGCCTGGTCCCTGGCCAGCTATGCCGAACGGCCACGCGGGTCAGCTGGCGCGGATGAACCGGTTCTGCTCACCGGCTGGTCTCGTGCGGCCGAGTCAGGGCGGTGGCGGGCGGCTGGTCGGGCCAGGCGATGGCGTAGGCCGGGTCGCGCCCGTCGCGGATGCGAGCGTAACGCAGCAGTTCCCTGACGATGCCGGCGTTGCCCATCGCCCATCCGGTCCGCGGTGCCAGCGTGCTCGGATTGGCCCGGTGCTCGTAGTTGCACCAGCGCGCGCCATGGACGTCGACGGTGGCCCGCGCGGCAAGGTCATCGACAAGGACGTCCGCGAAGGTCAGATCGTCTGCCTGCTCAACGTGTCGGTCGCAGGCCAGGGCGAGGACGCCTGCGGTGCCGCAGCAGCGTCCGCTGTTGTCCCAGAATCCCGGCCGCAGCCGATGCGGAATGCCGGACTGGGTGACGGTGCGCCAGCACCGATCGGCCAGGTCCGACCAGGCCGGGTCATGGGTCACTTGCGCCAGCAGCCGGAATACCTGGGCGTCGCCAGCGGGGCCGTGACACCAGCCGTAGCTGTAGCGCTCGATCAGTTCCGGCTTGTGCTGCGGGTCCGAGTGCGGAACGAGAAAACCCGCCGAGCCTGCCTCGTTACGCGAGACGACATCCCCGGCACCGGCCAGGGCCAGCTCAACCAGGTCGTCCCGGCCGGCCGCGCGGCCGATGGCAGCCAGAGCGTAGACGATGCCCAGCGTGCCGTGCGAAAGGTGGTGAAACCTGGCCGGGACTCCGGCGCGCACCTCCCAGTGGACCCCGCCCGCGGTCGCCTCGGCGCGGTGCAGGTACGGCGTCACCGCCATAACCGCCAAGTCAAGGTCGCCAGCCCAGGCGGCGCCCAGCGCGATGCCGGCGTTGCCGCCGAGCAACTCGAACTGATCGGACCACCGCTCCCCGTCGAACCGCGAGCGCACCAGCTCAAGCGAGCGGGCCGCCGCCTGGTCCGCGCTCCGGTCTCCCAGGAGCCTGTGGACCGCCCGCAGCGCGACCGCCATGCCCGCCAGGCCGAAGAACAGCGACGACAGCTCCCATTCTTCGTCGGCGGCCGCCGCGATCGACCGGGCACCTAGCTCGGCAGCCTCGCCGTACCGGTCGTCCCCGAAATGCTGATAGCCCTCCAGGAAGGCCAGCACGATGCCCGCGGCGCCGCTGTACAACGTCGGGTCGAGCTCATCGTCATCCGGCCTGCCCGTCCACGCCAGGCCCGTTCCGCGGCCGCGCGCCATCAGCAGCAGCCAGTCCAGCGCGTTCCTGGCCAGCAACGGGGCAGCGGGCGCGATCTCGTTCACTTCTGCCGAGCATCCCATGACCCGGACACGCCCTGCCATCGAGGTCGAGGCGCATACCCGATTTTTCAATCGGGCGGCTGCCGCGGCTTCCGGGTCAGACCAGCCGGGCGAAGCGGCGCAGGGACGCCGCCATTCCCCAGCGGGCCACTGGTAGCAGCACCCGCTCCAGGAGAACCCGGGGCACCGGGACCGGGAGCTGCAGCCGCTCGGTCCAGGAGAACTGGGTCGCGCCAGCCACCGCCGCCACTTCAAACAGCCCGAGCCCGCGCACCACGCGGCCGGTGTGCCTGACCACGCAGCTGCGCGGCGGATCCCACTGCGTGATCACCATGCTGTCCTCGAAACCGACCGGGCCGATGCCGGTCCTGGCCACGACCTCGGCACCGACGCCCTCCCCGCCCCGGACCTGGGTACCCAGCATCCAGTCGCGCTGCCGTTGCCAGTCCATGGCCACCTGCCACACCCGCTCCGGCTCGGCCGACACCAGCACGTGCGCGGCTACTTCCAGTCGTGGCGACATAACACCACGGTAACCAGGGTCCCCAGCCAGCCGGACCGGCGGGAGCCACCCAGCCAGCCGCGCACCCAGACAGGCGAGCCCCCACCCAGCCAGCGCGCACCCGGACAGTCGCCGTCGACGCGACCGCCATCTGGGAGGCTGGTGACCGTGACTCAGATCCTCCCCGATCCGGCTCTCGTCGTGCTGGTCGGGCCGTCGGGATCGGGGAAGTCCGCCTGGGCGGCAGCCAGGTACCGCGCCCAGGAGGTGGTCTCCTCCGATCAGTTGCGCGGCATCGTGGGCAGCGGCGAGAACGACCTCGACGCCTCAGCTGACGCTTTCGCGGTGCTGGACCAGATCGTCGCCGCGCGGGTGCGGCGCGGCCTGACCACCGTCATCGACACGCTGGGCCTGGAGCCCGCCCGGCGCCGTGGCTACCTCGACCTGGCACGGCGGGCCGACCTGCCCGCCGCCGTCGTGCTGGTCGACGCCGATCCGGCCGAGATCAGGCGGCGCAACCAGAACCGGAGCAGGCCGGTGCCCGCCGCCGCGCACCAGGCGCAGCTGCGCCGGATGCGGGCGGCCGCTCAGGAGATATCCGGTGAAGGCTGGGATGTGATCGCCCGGGCCGGCCAGGCGGAGGTAGAGCCCGCTCACACGCCTGGCGCCCGGCAAGCCGCGGCCGCGCAGCGCAGTGCGCCGGCCCGGCTGGGGCTCGTGCTGCAGATCTCCCGATTCGGCTGGGGGGACAACCCGGCCGGCTGGCTGACCGGGATCGTCACGGCCGCCGCCGAGGCCGGGCTGCAAGGAATCGCCCTGATGGATCACCTCATCCAGATCCCGCAGGTCGGCCGGGCCTGGGAGCCGATCCCTGAGCCCTGGGTCACGCTCGGGATGCTGGCCGGGCTGCCTACCAGCCTCCAGCTCGGCACGCTGGTGAGCCCGGTCACGCTCCGGGCGCCAGGTGTCCTGGCCAAGACGGTAGCTACCCTCGATGCGCTGAGCGGCGGCCGGGCGTTCTGCGGCATCGGCGCCGGATGGTGGGCCCGCGAGCACGCCGGGTTCGGCGTGCCGTTCCCGCCAGCGGCCGAGCGCCTCGACCGGCTGGAGGCAGCGATCGAGACGCTGCGCGCCCTCTGGCAGCCCGGGACCAAGGCGCATCATGGCGAGCGGGTGACGCTGCCGGAGACGACCTGCTACCCGCGGCCGGCGGGCCAGGTGCCGATCATCGTCGGAGGCGCGGGCGAGCGGCGCACGCTCAGCATCGCCGCCCGGCTCGCCGACGGCTGCAACCTGCCCGCTGACCTGACCGTCCTCGATCGGAAGCTGGCCGTGCTGCGGTCGCATTGCGCGGCGGCCGGCCGGGATCCTGAGCAGGTCCTTATCTCCGTCCTCGACCTGCCGGTCATCGGCCGGGACCGGGAGCACGCCGGCTCGATCGTGGCGGCGCTGCGCGGCCGCACGGCCGCAGCGGAATTCGCCCGGCGGCACCACGCGGGCACGGCCGATGATCACATCGGCCGGTACCGTCTGCTGGCCGAGCGCGGCGTACGCACGGTATTCGTGTCCCTGCCCGACCTGGCCGGACCCGACGACGTGCTGCGGCTGGCTCCGGTGGCCGCGGCATTCGGCTGACCGGGGCCGACGCCGGCGGGCCAGCGCACTGGCTGGCCCCAGCGGCGCCGATTAGCCGCGGACGAACCTGGCCGCGACGGTTCCTGTCGCCTCCTTCGCGGCCATCCCCAGCGGGCTCCAGGTCATGCCGAAGATGGTGCGGTCGATAACCAGGTCGGCGCGCAGAGTGACGGCATTCTCGCCGGTCTCCTCGGCGCGGGCGGTGACGCTGACCGGCGTGCTTCGGCCAGCCGCTTCCAGGGTGCCGTTCAAGGCGATCTGGCCGACGGATTCCGGGTCGGCCGCCCCGGTCACCGCCAGGACGACCGTGGGGTGTTTCTCGACATCGAAGAAGTCCGCCGACCGCAAGTGCTTGTCACGCTTGGAGTTCTTGGTGGTCAGCGAACTGGCGTCAATGGTCAGCTGACCGGAGATGGTGCCGGCCGCGTCGACCGTGCCCTCGCCAGTCATGCGGTCAAACCGGCCGCTGACCGTGATCGCGCCCCAGAAATGCTTGACCCGGAACTCAGCCGTCGAGGCGGCCGGGTCCAGCACCCACCGGCCCTGCAGTTCGCCGCTGTGGAGCTTGGCCGTGGCCGGGTGCGATTCCGTCATGTTCTTATCCTTCCTGACATCGCCATTATTCGGCCGGGACCAGGCGCGCCGTTTCGTCGCGTGCCCACAGGCCGGTCAGGCCGCGGAAGTGCGCGATGAATCGCTCCTGCTCGTGGGCGGGATAGGTGGCGGTGACGGTATCGACGAGCAGCCGGTCGAATTCCGGCCCGGTGGCCCAGTCAAGCACACGCTGGTCAATGTCGGGCAGCTGGTCCGCGCAGAACTGCCGATACTCCTCGACCGCGAAATAGGAATCGGCCAGCTTCAGGTACGCGGCCAGCTTCTGGTCGTAGTCCATGTCGTCGCGGTCGCTGATGTCGAAGTAGGCGCTCGTATGCAGGTCGATTCCTACCCGGCGCCCGGTGGCCAGGCAGAAGACCGTCCATTTCACCAGCGCGCGCATAGCCCACGGGAAGTAGTAGTGCAGCGAGGTGACGGACACGTCCGGGCAGGCATTCGCGTAGTCGATCGGGAAGACGTCCGCGCCTTTCACCAGCATCTCGCAGGAGTTGAATTCCCAGCGGAAGAACGCGTTGATGATCCTGGAGATGGCGATGGCCTCGGCTCCGGTGGCCGGCTGCAGGAACTCGTGCTCGACGCGATAGCGCGAGTGCATCGGCGCGTCCGGGTCGAACCGCATCACCATCGTCTCCGCGCCGATCGACAGGGCCCGGGCAAACACGTCGAAGCCCTCGACGGCGGCCTGCAGGTGCATGAGCATCTCACCCGATGAGTTGTAGGCCAGGTGCAGTTCCTCGGCGTTGCGGATCCGGGAGACGCCGCGCCAGCCGCCGCCGTCGTAGGGCTTCATGTAGAGCGGATAGCCGAGCCGCCCGGCCACCTCGTCCAGGTCGAACGGCGAGTTGTAACGCTGCGAGGTGTCGGCGTACCTCGGATTGCCCAGCGGGTTCTTGTACGGGACGAGCACCGTTTCCGGGATCTTGAGGCCGAGCCTGATCATCGCGCAATACGCCGCGTGCTTCTCCATGGCCTGGAAGCTGAACGGCGAGTTGAGCAGGTAGACACCGTCCATCAGGGCGATCTTCTTCAGCCACTCACGCGGGTGGAAGTACCAGTAGGCGAGCCGGTCGATGACCAGGTCGGTGCGGGGCTTCGCGCGCAGCGAGAACGGCTCGATGGTCAGCCGCTCGGTGCTGAACACATGCCGCCGCCCCGCGGCATCGGTGACCGGACCCAGGCCGGTCAGCAAGAACTCGAACGCGCGGGGCCAGTCGTCCTCGGTGCCGAGCAGCAGCCCCACCAGGTGTCGGACTTCACCATCCACAGCATCTCCGGCTTCTCGAGGCGGGATCGGTACTTACCGGACGTTATTGCCGCGAGCGAGCCGCTGTCGAGAGCACTCAGCAGAACCGCGGCCCGGGCCGGGCCTGCGCCCTGCCCCGCGGCCGGTCAGGGCCGCCGGCGGGGACGGCCCGGTCACGCTGCACCGGCACCGCCTCCCGGCTGGCCCGGGCCCCACATCCGGGCCAGCAGATCGGCCAGATGCGGGTCGAGCGCGTCGCGCCAGCCGGCCCAGGTATGCGCGTCGGGCACCTCGGCCAGTTCGACGCGGTGCCCCAGTCCCGCCAGGGTCTTGGCCATCAGCCGGTTGTTGGCCAGGTTCTCCTCGGCGAGCCCGCAGGTCATCCCGATATCGAGCACCTCGCGGGCGGCCGGCCCCCGGCTGAGCCGCTCGACGAACGAGGTCACCGCTGAGAACCGGGCGAACGAGCTCTCCTGCTCATCGATGGCGGTCCTGAAGAAGCTGCCTGACTGCAAGAACAAGGCCCCGAACGCGGCCGGCGCGACGGTCGCCGCCTGCAGAGCGGCCAGCGCGCCGAGACTGGCCCCGGCCAGGACGACCGGTCCGGTGACCGCGGTCCGGGCGCGCAGCGTGGGCAGTACCCAGCTGGCGAGCGCCCGACCGTAGGCCGGGCTGGCCGCGTACCAGCGGTTCCGGTCGCCAGGCCCGAGTAGCGCGACGCGGTGCGACGGCAGCCGCCCGGCGCCGATCAGCACCGCGCTGAACCTGGTGAACGACGCCAGCTGCTCGAACTCGGGACCGTCGTGCAGCAACAGCAGCGGCAGCGGCGCACTGTCGGACGCCCCGTCGGGCGACCAGAGCGTCACCGGCATCTCGGGCCGCAGCCGGGGCGCCAGGACTGCGAACGAGACCGCCGAGCCGGCCGCGTAGGGCGCTGTCAGCCAGCCCGGCTGGCGGTAGCCGGGAAACTCGATGACCGAGTGGTCCCCGAACGGGGTGGCCGCCCGGGCCTGATGGGCCGGATCACAGATCATCGCCCGACCGCCGTCGGCGTACTCCACCGCGAACAGGTACTCCAGGCGCTGCACCGGCGGCCGGGGGACGCGCAGCTCCCAGCCTGCTGGCCGCCGGCGCATGAGCGGCGGCTCGCCATGGTGCTCAAGGTCGAGCCACACCCGGGCCGAGCGGATTGCTCCGGACGCATCGGGCAGCCGGAAGATCACCTCGTCGGCCGACACGCGGGTGCTGAAGTTCGCCGCCTGAGCGCCCATGGCACCCGAATCTATCCGCACGCCGAGCGCGCCCTCAGGACACGATGTCCTTGCCGCGGAACCTGCGGAAGGCCAGCGCGAACAGGATCAGCGCATAGCAGGCCGGCACCGACGCGCCCTCGATCATCGCGCCCCAGGTGACGTGCGGCGCCACCGCCTCCAGCCAAGCGAATTGTCCCTTTAGTCACAAAAAACAGGCAAGACACAGAGACAACAGCGCAGCCTGCTGACCGCGGCGCTGCCGCCGGGTGGATGGGCACATCAAGCACGGAATTTCCGTACTGATGCGCCCATTGACCAGGTTGCGGCTGAGCTGGCCCAGCGGGTGGGCCCCCGGGCTGCGGCCAGGCTGGAGCGGGGACTGGGACTGGAGCGGGGACTGGGACTGGAGCGGGGGCGAGGCCGGGACTGGAGCGGGGGCTGGCGCTGGGGCCAGGGCCGGACCGGGGCTGGGCTGTCGCCGGGGGCTGGGCTGTCGCCGGACCCGGGGGCTGGCGGCGGTGGGACTTCGCGTGGGCGTCCGCTCACCGCGAACGGATGGCGGAAACAAACCAGTCCGCGCGTTGTTGAAGCTTGAACAGATGTAATCAAGTAAGGCAACAGGGAAGTGACCCGATATGAGCGAAACCCTCTCGCTGCCGGTGCTACCACTCGACGACACCGTGGTGCTGCCCACCATGGTCGTGCCGGTTGACATCTCCGGCGCAGAGGTCCGGGCGGCCATCGAGGCAGCCCAGCTGTCGGCCGGGCCCGGCCAGTCCGAGGTCAGGCCGCAGGTGCTGCTGGTGCCCCGGCTGGACGGCAAGTACTCCCCGGTCGGCACGCTCGGTGATGTGGAGCAGATCGGCCGGCTGCCCAGTGGCGAGCAGGCCGCGGTGATCCGCGGACTGGCCCGCGTCAGGATCGGTACCGGGACGGTCGGTCCCGGCGCTGCCTTGTGGGTCGACGCCACCGTCCAGGACGAGCCCGCCGCCACCGCGCGCGCCCAGGAGCTGGCCCGCGAGTACCGCGGGGTGGCCGCGGCGATCCTGCAGAAGCGCGGCGCGTGGCAGGTCGTCGACGTCCTGCAGCGGATCACCGACCCCTCGGCGCTGGCCGACAGTGCAGGTTACGCCGCCTACCTGAGCCTGGAGCAGCGCAAGGAGCTGCTCGAAACCATCGATCCCGAGCAGCGGCTCGAGCGGCTGACCGGATGGGCCCGTGACCACCTCGCCGAGCTGGAGGTGTCCGAGAGCATCAGTAACGACGTGCGCGAGGGCATGGAACGCCAGCAGCGCGAGTTCCTGCTGCGCCAGCAGCTGGCCGCCATCCGCAAGGAGCTGGCCGAGCTGGACGGCGAGCCTGGCACCGAGGAAGAGGACTACCAGGCCCGGATCGAGAAGGCCGCGCTGCCGGAGAAGGTCGCCGAGGCGGCCCTGCGGGAGGCGGCCAAGCTGGAGCGGTCCTCGGACGCCTCGCCCGAGGCGAGCTGGATCAGGACCTGGCTGGACACGGTGCTGGAGATCCCGTGGAACGAGCGGACCGACGACTCCTACGACATCGCGGGCAGCCGCGCCATCCTGGATGCTGACCACGCCGGGCTGACCGACGTCAAGGACCGGATCATCGAATACCTGGCCGTCCGCAAGCGGCGCGAGGACAAGGGCCTGACGCTGGTCGGCGGCCGCCGCAGCGGCGCGGTGCTGGCCCTGACCGGGCCGCCCGGCGTCGGCAAGACGTCACTGGGCGAGTCGGTGGCGCGCGCCATGGGCCGCAAGTTCGCCCGGGTGGCGCTCGGCGGCGTCCGCGACGAGGCGGAGATCCGCGGTCACCGGCGCACCTACGTGGGCGCGCTGCCGGGCCGGATCGTGCGGGCCGTCCGCGAAGCGGGCACCATGAACCCGGTCATCCTGCTTGATGAGGTGGACAAGCTGGGCGCGGACTACCGGGGCGACCCGACCGCCGCGCTGCTCGAGGTGCTCGACCCGGCGCAGAACCACACCTTCCGTGACCACTACCTCGAGGTCGAGCTCGACCTGTCCGACGTGCTGTTCATCGCGACGGCCAACATCGCGGAGGCGATCCCCGATCCGCTGCTGGACCGGATGGAGGTCGTCAGCCTGGACGGCTACACCGAGGACGAGAAGGTGACGATCGCGGCCGGCCACCTGCTGCCCAGGCAACTGGAGCGGGCCGCCTGGACGCCACCGACGTCACGGTCACCGACGGCGCGCTGCGCCGGCTGAGCGCGGAGTACACCCGCGAGGCCGGGGTGCGCGCGCTGGAGCGGGCCATCGCCCGGATCCTGCGGAAGATCGCCGCGCAGCTCGCCGCCGGACAGGCGGAGCTGCCCGTCACCGTCGGGCCTGATGACCTGCACGGCTACCTGGGGCATCCGCGGCACACACCCGAGTCGGCCGACCGGACTGCGGTGCCCGGCGTGGCCACCGGCCTGGCGGTCACCGGGACCGGCGGGGATGTGCTGTTCATCGAGGCGTCGCTGGCCGACGCGGAGACCGGCAGCACGGGTGTGACGCTCACCGGGCAGCTGGGCGAGGTGATGAAGGAATCCGCCCAGATCGCGTTGTCCTACCTGCGCTCGCATGGCGCCGAGCTGGAGCTGCCAGTCGGCGACCTGAAGGACCGCGGCGTGCACGTGCACGTGCCGGCCGGAGCGGTGCCCAAGGACGGCCCGAGCGCGGGCGTCACGATGACGACCGCACTGGCGTCGCTGCTGTCCGGCCGGCTGGTGCGCTCGGACGTGGCGATGACCGGCGAGGTCTCGCTGACCGGCCGGGTGCTGCCGATCGGCGGCCTGAAGCAGAAGCTGCTCGCCGCGCACCGGGCCGGTATCACCACGGTGCTGATCCCAGCCCGCAACGAGCCCGACCTGGAGGACGTGCCCGACAGCGTGCTGACTGAGCTGGAGATTCATCCGGTCAGCGACGTGCGCGAGGTCCTGAACGTCGCCCTCGAGCCGGCCACGTCCAGGTCGGCAATCGCAGCCTGAGGGTAACGACAAGATCCGGAACGGATAACCGGTGTGCTGAGCCCGCCGCACGGCGGGCTCAGCTACGGGGTGCTCCCCGCCGCCAGGTGGCCGGTGAACCAGTCACGGGCCAGCTCGGCGGCGGCGGGCAGGGCGCCGGGCTCCTCGAACAGGTGCGTGGCACCCGGGATCACAGCGAGCCTGTTCTCGCAGCGCAGCTGCTGCTGGGCCCGGGCATTGAGGTCGAGCACCAGTTCATCGGCGCCGCCGACGATCAGCAGCGTCGGCGCGCGGACCAGCGGCAGGCGCGGTCCGGCCAGGTCGGGCCGGCCGCCCCTGGATACCACCGCGGCTATCTCGCAGCCCGGCTCGGCGGCCGCCCACAGCGCGGCCGCCGCGCCGGTGCTGGCCCCGAAAAAACAGATCCCGGTCCCGGGCCGGTCCAGCTGCTTGGTGACCTCGAGCAGCCGCCCGGCCAGCAGCTCGATATCGAAGACGTTGCCCCGGTCCAGTTCCTCGGCGGGGGTCAGCAGATCGAACAGCAGCGTGCCCAGGCCCGCGCTGTTCAGGGCGCCGGCGACTAGGCGGTTACGCGGGCTGTGCCTGCTGCTGCCGCTGCCGTGGACGAACAGGACCAGGCCAGCCGCCTGCGCGGGAACGGTGAGATGGCCCGCCAGCTCGGCGGTCCCCGCGTGCAGCACGATCTCCCGGTCAGTGGCGCCCCGGCCGCCCGGCCCGGCGCCGCGGACGGCGGCGGCGGACGGATCCGCCCCGGTACCTGCCGGCGAGCTACCCGAATCCCGGCCCGCCTGGCCCGCCCAGCCCGGCCCCGCCGCCGAGCTACCCGAACCCGGGCCCGCCCGGCCCGCCTGGCCCGCCCAGCCCGGCCCCGCCGCCGAGCTGCCCGAACCCGGGCCCGCGTGGCCCGCTCGGTCCGGCCCCGCCGCGCCGGCCGAACCCGGCCCCGCCGCCGAGCCACCCGAATCCCGGCCCGCCTGGGCCGCCGCTTTCCTGGCCGCCGCCGCATCCGCCAGGATGTTGATCACCTCCTGGTCGGAGGTCTGCGAGAAGTCCTCGTACCACTCCCCGATGGCCATCAGGGACTGCGGCTCGGTCAGGCAGATGACTTCGTCAGCGTCGGCGCGCAGGCTGGTGATCGCATCGGAATGCCCGACCGGGACGGCCAGGATGATCCGGGCGGCGCCGTGCGCCCGGGCGACCCGGCACGCGGCCCTGGCCGTCGAACCGGTCGCGATGCCATCGTCGACCACCACCACGGTCCGGCCGGAAACCGGCACCGGCGGGCGGCCGGCCCGGAACCTGCGGGCGCGGCGCTCCAGCTCGGTGCGCTCCCGTTCCTCGATGACCGCCAGCTCCTGGGGGGTCACCCCGGCCATGGCGACTATCTCGTCATTGATGATCCGCACGCCGCCTTCGCCCAGCGCGCCCATCGCGAACTCCGGCTGATGCGGGACGCCCAGCTTGCGGACGATGATGATATCCAGCGGTGCCCGCAGCGCATGCGCGACTCCCGCCGCGACCGGCACGCCGCCCCGGGGCAGCCCGAGAACGACAACGTCCTGGCCGTCGAGGTACCGCAGCCGCTCGCCGAGCCGCCAGCCCGCGTCAATGCGGTCGAGATACCTGGTCACTAGGCGTCGCACCCCAATCGGAGGGACCGGTCAGCCCTGATGGTAATGCTCGGGCAGCCGCATCGCACAGGACCGCCGTGGGCCGTTCATTCGGCCGTTTCCGCAGCAAGCGCGGCAGGAACAGGGTCGAGCAATTCCCTGATATGCGGCGGGAGCACGGCGAGCGCCCGCTCGACCACGCCGGGCGCCATGTGCCTGCCGGCCACCCCGGTAAGGACGCTCGCGGCCGCGGGCACCTGCTCGGCACGGATCCTGGCCTCGTGGGCGAACCGCGCCGCGTACTCCGTAGCGCTGGACCTGACCGGCACCTGGCCGGGCTGCCACCCCTCGTAGTAGACGCCGCGCAGCACCTCGGTCAGCTCGGCCCCGAAGCCGGCGGCGGCGTCGACGGTCAGATGGTCCCGCAGCGCATGCAGCCAGGCCCGGGCGATGCGGAAGGCCAGCCCGCGGTCATCGACGCCCAGGCTGTCGGCAATGTCGGCCAGCCATGAGTTTGTCCTGGTGATGCTGCTGTCAATGCTGTGCACGCCAGTGACCGACATGACGACCTCCTTGCCTCTATCCCATTGCCCCGCATCAGCGGCAGGCGGTCCCAGGGCCGAAGGTCCCCGGCGAGATCTGAAGGTCCCCGCCAGCGGGCGGGCCTGCGGTCAGGGTCTGGACTTCCCCGGCATAAGCGGGTTTCCAGGCATCGGGCCGGATATCAGCGTGAGCGGCGAATATCCGGTCAGTCCGGCTCGGGCAGATGCCAGCGGTGCGGCGCGGGGATACGCCGCACCGACTCCGGTCCCCAGGAGCCCGGGCGGTACGGCTCGACGGCCGGCGGATGGTCAAGCAGCGGCGTGGAGATTTCCCACAGCCGCTCGATGCCATCTGACCGGGTGAAGAGGGACTGGTCACCGAGCATGGCGTCGAGAATCAGCCGCTCATACCCCTCCAGATCGTTGGCGGCGCAGAACGAGTCCGCATAACGGAATGTCATGGCCGCCGCGGCCAGGCGCATTTGCGGGCCCGGCTCCTTGGCGAGGAACTGCGCCGCGATGGAGCCCGGATCCTGGAAATCGATCACGATCTCGTTGCTGCGGCCGCCCGGGGTGGCCGCCGCGTCGACGGGGAACATCCGCATGGTCGGCTGCCGGAACCCCAGCGTCACGAGCTGGCGGCTGGCGCCCAGGCACTTCCCGGTACGCAGGCAGAACGGCACTCCGGCCCACCGCCAGTTGTCGACCTCCGCGCGCAGCGCCACGAACGTCTCGGTCTGCGAGTCGGCCGCCACGCCTGGCTCGTCGCGGTAGCCGTCGTACTGCCCGCGGACCACGTGACGGACGTCGATGGCCGGCATCGACTCGTACACCTTGCCCTTCTCATCCCGCAGCGCCTTGGCTGACAGCGACGAGGGCGGCTCCATGGCCACGAAGCCGAGCACCTGCAGCAGGTGCGTGACGACCATGTCCCGGTAGGCGCCGGTCTTCTCGTAGAAGCTGGCCCGGCCCTCGATGGACAGCGTCTCCGGCACGTCGATCTGCACGTAGCTGATGTGCTGGCGGTTCCAGACGGGCTCGAACAGGCCGTTCGCGAACCGCAGGGCCAGGATATTGTCGACCGATTCCTTCCCGAGGAAGTGGTCGATACGAAAGACCTGCGACTCGTCGAAGACCTCGTGGATCTCTTTGTTGAGCGCCTGGGCCGAAGGCAGATCGGTGCCGAACGGTTTCTCCACGATCACCCGGGTGGGGCCCTGCGCGAGCCCGGTCGCGCCGAGCATCTTGATCACTGATCCGAAGGCGGCGGGCGGCACGGCCAGGTGGAACAGCCGCCTTGGCTCGCCGCCGATCTCGTCGGCTGCCTGGCCGACCGCGGTGGTCAGCGCCGCGGTATCGTCCGGATCGGCTGCCCCGAAGTGCAGCGCGGACTCGAATTGCCGCCAGGCCTCGCCGGTGGGCTTGACGGTCCCGAATTCGGCCACCGCGTCGTGGGCGCGGGCTCGGAAGTCGGCGTCGCTGAGCGCGGACCTCACGGGGGCCGTTCCGATGATCTGATAGCGCTTCGGCATCAGCCCGGCGGCCGCCAGCCTGAACAGCCCGGGCAGCAGCTTGCGCTTGGCGAGATCCCCGGTCGCGCCGAACAGGACAATGATGTGGTTGTCCGGCCGGGCGATCGCGGCCGCCCGGTGCTTGGTCGCGGGGCTCATGATGCCTCCATAGCTTCTCGGTGGCGCGGCTGCCTGGCGCCACTAACCTGGTGTGGGCTTCCGACCCGGGCGGCCCGTCCGCCCGGGCTCCGCAGATGCAGTAAGGGGAGATGGCGATGACAGTCGATGCCGAAGCGGAGAAGAAGGCGGCCGCGCAAGCCGCGGCCGAACTGGTCGCCGACGGCATGACCGTAGGCCTGGGTACCGGCTCGACGGTCGCGTACCTGCTTCCCGCGCTGGCCCGCCGGCGGCTTGCCATCAGGTGCGTGTCCACCTCGCCGCGGACCGAGGAGGTGGCCAGGGCGCTGGGCCTGCACACCGAGCCGTTCACCGGCGTCGACCGTTTCGACATCGCGATCGACGGCGCCGACGAGGTGACGCCAGCCGGATGGCTGGTCAAGGGCGGCGGCGCCGCGCACACCAGGGAGAAGATCGTCGCGGCCGCGGCCGACCAGTTCGTGGTGATCGTCGACTCGACCAAGGCGGTGCCTGCCCTGCACGGCCCGGTGCCGCTGGAGCTGCTGGAATTCGGGCTCAGCGCTACCATCCGCAGGCTGGGCCCGGTCACCCTGCGCGACGTGCCGCGCAGCCCGGACGGCGGCATTATCGCGGACTACACCGGTGTAGTCGGCGATCCGGCGGTGCTGGCGGACTTTCTGTCGACCACGCCGGGCGTGGTCGAGCACGGGCTGTTCCCGCCGCAGCTGGTCTGGGCCGTCGTGGTGGGACGCGGGCAGTCGGCCGAGCAGATCGCCATCGCGCCCCCGGCCTGAGCGCACGCCGGCCATGGTCAGGCCGCAGCCTGGTCGGCGAGGATCAGCGAGCGGGCCGCCGTTACCCGGCCGGCCGGTATCGACTGGTCCCCGGCCAGCAACTGGGCCAGCGGCGCCTTCTTGTCAGCCCCGGTCACCAGCCAGAGCAGCTGGTCGGCCCGGGCCAGTGCGGGATAGGTCAGGGTCATCCGGCGGTGGCCCTGGTACACGCCGGTCACCGCGACCAGCTGGTCGGTCACCTCAAGCACCGGGTCCCCGGGAACCAGCGAGGCGGTGTGGCCGTCCGGCCCGAGCCCGAGGTGCACGAGGTCGAAACGGTCCGGCAGGCCGGCCCCGTACTCTGCCGCCGCAGCAGCCAGGTCGGGCTTGGTCACCGGCATCGCGCTCACCCTGGCCGGCGCCCCGCGCAGGCTGTCCCGCAGATGGGTCAGGTTGCGGTCGGGATCACCGTCAGCGGCCACCCGCTCGTCGACCTGGAACAGCTGCACCTGCGGCCAGGGCACGTCCTCGCCCGCCAGCTCGGCGAACATCGCCCAGGGCGTGTGCCCGCCGCTGACCGCAAAGGTGAAGGTGCCGCGCGCCGCGACCGCGGACCTGGCCAGGCCGGCCACGTACGACGCGGCCTTCGCGGCGACCGCGCCGGGGTCCGGCAGGCTGGCCAGCTCGTGCCGCACCGGCTAGCCCTTCTTCTCGGCGTGCCCGCCGAACTCGGACCGCATCGCGGACAGGATCTTGTCCGCGAACAGGCCATTGCCCTGGGAGTCGAGCCGCTCGAACAGGGCCGTGGCGATCACCCCAGCGGGCACCCCGGTGTCGATCGCCGCCTCGAGCGTCCACCGGCCCTCGCCGGAGTCGGACACCCGGCCGGAGAAGTCGGCAAGCTCCGGCGACCGGGCGAGCGCATCGGCGGTGAGGTCCACCAGCCAGGAGCCCACCACCGAGCCCCGGCGCCACACCTCGGCCACCTCAGCCACGTCGATGTCGTACTGATAGGCCCACGGATCGCGCAGCGGCGTGGTCTCGGCGTCCACCTCGCCCTGCTGCTTCCCGGCATTGGCATGCTTGATGATGTTCAGCCCTTCGGCGATGGCGGCCATCATCCCGTACTCGATGCCGTTGTGAACCATCTTCACGAAGTGCCCGGCTCCGTTCGGGCCGCAATGCAGGTAACCGTGCGGAGCGGTGCCGCCCTTCCTGGTCCGGCCGGGCGTGGGCGCCGCGCTGCCCTCACCCGGAGCGATCGTGAGCCAGATCGGGTCCAGTCGCTGGACCGCCTCGTCCTCTCCGCCGATCATCAGGCAGAAACCGCGGTCCAGGCCGAACACGCCGCCGCTGGTCCCGCAGTCGATGTAGTGCAGCCCCTGGGCGCGGCACTGGCGGGCCCGCACGATGTCGTCGCGGTAGAAGGAGTTACCGCCGTCGATGATGGCGTCGCCCGGCTCCAGCAGGCCGATCAGCTCGTCGAGGGTGGACTGCACGACGCCTGCCGGCACCATGATCCAGGCGTTCCTCGGCTTGTCGAGCTTGGCCACGAAGTCGGCCAGCGAGGTGGCACCCGTGGCACCCTCGCCTTCCAGTGCCTTGACCACGTCGGCGTTGCGATCATAGGCGACGCAGCGGTGCCCGTCCCGCATGAGCCGGCGCACCAGATTGGCGCCCATCCGGCCCAGGCCGATCATGCCCAGCTGCATCGGTCTGTCGGTTGGCATGGCGATTTCTCCTAGCTCTTGAGTGCGCGATAATGCCGGATCAGGGCGTTCGTCGAGGAGTCGTGCTGCAGCTGCGGCTCGGCCTCGCTGGTCAGCTCCGGGATGATCTGCTTGGCCAGCACCTTGCCGAGCTCGACCCCCCACTGGTCGAAGGAATCAATGTCCCAGATAGCGCCCTGGGTGAAAACGCTGTGCTCGTAGAGGGCGATCAGCGAGCCGAGCAGCCGCGGGGTCAGCTCGCGGGCCAGGATCACGTTGGTGGGGCGGTTCCCGGCCATCACCTTGTGCGGCACGACCGCCTCGGGGGTTCCGTCGGCCCGCACCTCCGCCTCGGTCCTGCCGAAGGCCAGCGCCTGGGCCTGGGCGAAGATATTGGACGACAGGATGTCGTGGTGGTCGCGCAGCGGGTTGAGGCTCTGGGCGAACCCGATGAGATCGACCGGGACCAGCTTGGTCCCCTGGTGCAGCAACTGGTAGAAGCTGTGCTGGCCGTTGGTGCCAGGCTCGCCCCAGTACACCGCTCCGGTCTGGTAGTCGACCGGCTGGCCGGCCAGCGTGACGTGCTTGCCGTTGGACTCCATCGTGAGCTGCTGGAGGTAGGCAGGAAAGCGCTTCAGGTACTGGTCGTAGGGCATCACACCGGCGCTCTGGCTACCGAAGAAGTTCCCGTACCAGACCGCTAGCAGGCCCAGCAGGACGGGCAGGTTCGCATCCAGCGGTGCGGTGGCGAAATGCTCGTCCATGTCATGGAACCCGGCCAGCAGCGCCCGGAAGTTGGCGGGCCCGACGGCGATAACGGTGGACAGCCCGATGGCCGAGTCCATCGAATAGCGGCCGCCGACCCAGTCCCAGAACCCGAACATGTTCGCGGTGTCGATCCCGAACTGCGACACCCGCTCGGCGTTCGTGGAGACGGCGACGAAGTGCCTGGCCACCGCGGCCTCGTCACCGAGCCGCCCGACCACCCAGTCCCGGGCCGAGGTGGCGTTGGTCAGGGTCTCCAGCGTGCCGAAGGTCTTCGACGAGACGATGAACAGGGTCTGCTCAGGGTCAAGGTCCCTGGTCGCCTCGACGAAGTCGGTCGAGTCGACGTTGGAGACGAACCTGAACGTCATGTCCCTGCGCGAGTAGTGCCGCAGCGCCTCGTAGGCCATCACCGGCCCGAGGTCCGACCCGCCGATCCCGATGTTGATGACGTTGGTGACCCGCTTGCCCGTGTAGCCGGTCCAGTGCCCGGACCGCACCGACTCGGCGAACTCGCACATCCGGTCCAGGACGTCGTTGACCTCCTCGACCACGTTCGCGCCGTCAATCACGAAGGAGCTTCCGCGCGGCATCCGGAGCGCCACGTGGCCGACCGCGCGGTCCTCCGAGACGTTGATGTGCTCGCCGTGCAGCATCGCGTCCCGCCGCTGGGCGACGCCCGACTCTTCGGCCAGCTCCAGCAGCAGCCGGATCGTCTCGTCGGTCACCCGGTTCTTGGCGTAGTCGAGGTAGAGCCCGCAGGCCTGCGCGGTCAGCCGCTCGCCGCGGCCGGGATCGGTCTCGAACAGGTCCCGCAGGTGGCGGCCGGCGATCTCGCCATGGTGCCGCTCGAGCGCCTTATAGGCGACCCGGTCCCGGAGCGGGGTGAGCGACATGACTGGTGCCTCCGATCGCTGTGGTGTCGATTTCCGCCTCGGCGAGGCGGCCTAGCCCAGCCTCGCACTGTTGGGCGCCGGCTGTCCTGGTCGGCCCCCGCATCACCGGCCCAGCGGGCTTTCACCGCGGCAGCTCCGCCCGGCTCTGGTTGGGCGCGGGCCTGGCCTTCCGACACCGAGGGCCCGGGTCAGGATCGGTCGGCAGCCAAGGTCCACCCCCGGCACGTTATTGTCGGTGCTGCGCCGCCGCCCCTGTCGCCTCCCCCAGAGGCCAGGACTCGGCGGCGCTGACCTATCGTCTCACGGGCCCGGCCTGTGGCCGCGCAGGGAACAGGCGGCAGCGCCGGCCGGAAGGAGCTGATCGTGGCCGCCCCGATCAGGCTGGTGCTCGCCGATGTCGATGGCACGCTGGTGACCCAGCAGAAGCTCCTGACCGACCGCGCCGTGGCGGCGGTCGGCCGGCTGCGGGAGGCCGGCATCCAGTTCGCGGTGACCAGCGGCAGGCCACCGCGCGGGATGGCGATGCTGGTGGAGCCGCTGGACCTGCAGACACCGATAGCGGCCTTCAACGGCGGCCTCATCGTCGACCGCAACATGGCGGTCATCGACCAGAAGGTCGTGGCCAGCGACCTGGTGACGCCGATCATCGACCTGCTGCGCTCACTGGGGCTGAGTGTCTGGGTCTACCGGGGCGCCGACTGGTTCGCGCTGGATCCGCACGGGCCGCACGTTGAGCGGGAGGCCTGGACGGTCAAGTTCGCGCCCACGATCACGGCCAGCTTCGATGATCTCACCGACGACGTGGCCAAGATCGTGGGAGTCAGCGACGACCTGGACGCCGTCGCCCGTGCGTCAGCGGCCGCGCACGACCGCTTCGGCGACCACGTCTCCGCGTCCAGGTCGCAGCCCTACTACGTGGACGTGACCAACCCGGACGCCAACAAGGGAGCCGTCGCCACCTGGCTGTCCGCCCGCTACCGGATCCCGGCCGCCCAGCTCGCGACCATCGGAGATATGCCCAACGACGTGCTCATGTTCGCCCATTCGGGCCTGAGCATCGCGATGGGCAACGCGAGCACCGAAGTGCAGCGCGCCGCACGCCGGGTGACCACGTCCAACGAGGAGGAGGGCTTCGCCAACGCGGTCGACAGGTTCATCCTGCGCGATCGCTAGCGCACCCCGGGCACCGGGCGGCCGTTCTCCAGGTAGCGGCATCTCTTTTTCGACTTGCTGCCCGCCTTGACCCGGCGCCGGACCGGCCCGGCCAGCAAGGTCAGCGCCTCGGGCAGCCCCACCCGCCGGTACTCGGAGATCTCCTCAGGCTGCAGCACGATGGCATTGAGGCTGGCCTCGTCCAGGACACCGCAGTCGAACAGGAACCGCAGGCCGCCGGGCTTGCCGTTCCGCGGCGGCCGGAAGTCCACGCAGGCTAGCCTGGCCGTGCTCACCTGCAGGCCGCATTCCTCGGCCACTTCGCGCCGGCAGGCATCCCACGGCGTCTCGCCGTCCGCCTCCATCACCCCGCCCGGGATCGTCCAGCCGTTCTTGTAGGTCGGCTTCAGGATCAGCAGCCGGTGCTTCCTGTCGAAGATCATGGCCCCGGCGGAGGCGGGGATCGCCGGGATCTCGTCGGCCTGGTCGTCGGCGGCGGCCTCAGCGGGCCGGAGCTGGGAAGTGTCGGTCACAGGAACCAGGCTACGGGCCGGTGACGGCCGCGCCGCGCCAGGCCGGCCACGGCGATCGGTATGAGATCAATACATGCTAGACTAATTCGCTCACCAAGGAAAAGCCTTTCGGCACGTTTACTGTTTATCCCAAAAGGAAAATCGGCAGATGTTTTCCGACCGGTCCATCGTCGTCAGCGGCGATCTCGGCAGCGGGAAAAGCACCGTAACCACGGAGCTGGCCCGGCAGCTGGATCTGCGCCGGGTCAGCGTAGGAGACCTGTACCGGCAGATGGCCCAGTCGCGGGGCATGTCCGCGCTGCAGCTGAACCTGCACGCCGAGCTCGATGACGCGGTGGACGGCTATGTCGACCAGCTGCAGCAGGAAATAGCGAAGTCAGACGAGCAATTGGTCGTTGACGGGCGGCTGGCCTGGTTCTTTTTCACCGACGCGTTCAAGGTCCACCTCATTACGGACCCGGTGGTGGCCGCAAACCGGGTGCTGTCGCGGCCTTCCGACGAGGTCGAGGCTTACTCGTCTCTCGGGGAGGCAATAGAGCGGCTCGGGAATCGCAGTGAAAGCGAGCGGATCCGTTTCCTGACGAGGTACGGCGCAGATAAAAACAGGCTGCGGAACTATGACCTCGTCTGTGATACGACCAGCGCACGATCCGACGAGGTCGTCGAGAAGATCATCGCGGCCTACCGGGGCACCATTGGCGCAGCGGTACTGCTGGATGCACCGCCCCTGCTCCTGCTGGACCCGAAGCGGATCTATCCCTCCCTGGACATCCGGGGGTCCGGCGATTTCCAGGAACCACCGCAGGACGAGCCCGGCAACCCGCTGGCCGGGCCGCAGCCGCTGACGGTCGGGTATGCCGGCTATTCCTTCTACCTCATCGACGGCCACCGCAGGCTGAGCAGGGCGATCAGGGACGGAGCCAGCCTGATTGCGGCCCGGCTGCTGGCCGAGGGCGAGGAGCAGGTCGGCGACGGCCTGACCGCCTGGCAGTACTGGGAGTCGAAGGTCAGCCCCAGCGTGGTCAGGGACTGGGAAACGGCGCACGGGATCAGGCTTCCGCTGCCACCGCGGTTACCGGATCCCGTGGCTGGCGGCTCGGTCACCGGACCGCCGGCCCGCTAGGCCGGCGGCTGAGCAGACGCCCAGGCCGCCACTTGCGCGCGGGAGCTGAAGCCCAGCTTGTCCAGGATGTTGGCCACGTGCCGGGCGGCAGTGGCCGGGCTGATGTAGAGCTTGTCAGCGATCGCCCGGTTGCTGCAGCCCTCCGCGATGAGCGCCACGATCTCGCGTTCCCGCGCTGTCAGCCTGCCGGTGGGCGCCACGGCCGCCGGCCCGCGGCCGGGTTCGGGACGGCGGCCCGGGCCGGCCGGCGCGGGCGTGTCAAGCGCCAGCGCGACTGCTGCGTCGCTGGTCATGCTGAAGCCGGTCGCCCACAGCTGCGCGATGACGGGCTCGCCGAGGGACCGCGCCGCGGCGAAGTACCTGTCGGTCATCGCCCCGGGCAGCCGGGGCAGGTGCGCGGCCTCGCGCAGCGCTGCCGCGGCGGCGATCAGCTGAACGGCCCGGTCGCCGCGGTCCTCGAGAACGGCCAGCGCCGCGAACGCCTCCAGGCCGCGGGCCACGCCGATCCGGGCACCGGTGCCGTGGCTCAGCCGGATGCTCTCGGCGAAATGCTCGCGCGCTTGCTCGACGGCGCCCTGGTCCATGGCCACCCGCCCCAGCCCGGCCAGGCAGCGCGCGGTCTCCGGCCGGGAATCGATCTCGCGGAGAATGGGCAGCGCCTCCAGGTAGCGGCGGCGCGCTACGGCGGCGTCGCCGCGCAGCCTGGCCAGCTCGCCCAGGCCGAGGAGGGTCCGCGCCACCCCCCACTGCTGGTCGATCTCGCGCATCACGGTCATCGCGGCCTCCGCCAGCTGCTGCGCCTCCCGCAGGCTGCCCCGGTGCGCGACGGCGGCCGCCCGGGTCCCGAGCGCATAGCCCTCGTCCCACCGGTCGCCAACCGACCTCGCCAGCGACAGCGCCTCACGGGCCAGTTCCTCCGCCTCCGCGGCCCGGCCGGTGTGCAGGGTGATCTCGGCGAGCAGATTCAGCGCGACGGCGGTCCAGACCTCTCCGCCGGCCGCCCGGCACAGCTCAAGCCCGGCCCTCGCCCAGGACTCCGCGCCCCCCGGATCGCTGGACAGCGCAAGCTGCGCCCGCCCGATGAGCGCCGCCCCCCGGACTCCCGCCGGCACCCCGGACGGATCGATGGCGAGGAAGGAGTCGAACCGCTCAGCGCCCTCGGCGTAGGAGCCCCGCACCAGCCAGCACGGCCGGATCGCGGTACAGATCCGCAGGCCCGCCTCGGCGTCACCGTCGGCCCGGCACTGGTCAAGCACCCGGAGGGCGTTGTCGGCATCGACGTCGTACCGGCGGAACACGTCGACCCTGGCTGACCACGGCGCCGGGATCAGCGCCATCCCGATCGCCGCGTTGTGCTCAACCACATGCAGCACGTAGTCCCGCAGCCTGGCCTGGATCGCCCTGACCTCACCCGCATCGGACAGCCGCTGGGCCGCATAGTCGCGGATGGTATCGAGCAACCGGTAGCGGGTCTGGCCGAGCGCCTCGGGCTCGACCACCACCAGGGACTTATCCACCAGGCTGGCGAGCAGGTCGAGTACCGCCTCGGCCGGAAGATCGTCGTCGGCGCAGACCTGCTCGGCCATCTCCAGCGACCATCCGGAGAACACGGCGAGCCGCCGCAGCAGCACCTGCTCGCGGCTGGCGAGCAGATCGTGACTCCAGTCGATCGCGGCGCGCAGCGTTCGCTGCCGGGCCGGCGCGGTCCGGTCGCCGCTGGTGAGGAGCTGGAATCTGTCGGCCAGGCGCTCCTGGATCTGCTCCGCCGACAAGGCCCGGGCCCACGCGGCGGCCAGCTCGATCGCCAGCGGGACGCCGTCGAGCGTGCGGCAGACCGCCGCGACGCTGGCCGCGTTGTCGGCGCTGAGCTCGAACCCGGGATGGGCCGCGGCGGCGCGTTCGACGAACAGCCGGACCGACTCGTAGTTCGTGAGCTCGGCCGGGTCCGCCGCCTCCGGCGGCGGCAGCGTCAGCGGCTGCACCTGCCAGACGGCCTCGGCGGCGACCCGCAGCGGCTCCCGGCTGGTCACGATGATGCGCAGCCCCGCCGAGCTGGCCAGCAGCCGCTGGCACAGCTGCGCACAGGCGTCGATCAGGTGCTCGCAGTTGTCCAGGGCCAGCAGCATGGCCCGCGGCCGGAGTGCCTCGGCCAGCGTCTCGAGCAGCGGGCGGCCCCGCTCCTCCGCCACGCCGACGATCGAAGCCACCCGCGAGACGACGAGATCGGGCTGGCGCACGTCGCCGAGGTCAACGAACCACGCCCCGTCGGGGAATTCGCCGGCCAGCGCCGTCATGATGCGCTGAGCCAGCCGGGTCTTGCCGATACCGCCCGTCCCGCACAGCGTCGAAGCGCGCATCATGCGCACAAACCGGCATAGCTCCTCGACCTCGCGCTCGCGGCCGACGAAGCTGCTGGGTTCTTCGTGCAAATTAGTACGAAGCTGGACTATCGTCATATTTCCTAAAATCGGGTAATGCCCGCTGCGGCGTTTCCTTCTACCCTGTGCGCACTCGGCATCATTGCCGCGCAGCCTACCGGAATTATGACGCAGTGCCGTCTCGATGACCGTCGGTCCGGAGCGCAGCCGCCGGGGCGGCTGCCCGATCGGGACCGGAAGGCGGCGGAACCCAACGGGCCGCACCGGCAGCGCGGCCAGCGATTGGCAGCCAGCCTAAACCGGATCGCGCCCGTGACGAGATTGGTAGCGTGCGCGGCGACATTCCCTTGGTGCCGCGTTCGGAAAGGAATTGCCGGTAGGCATCATTCATGCGCCGGTAAGCCGCCACGGCCAGGGAAGCCGCGCGATCACGCCCGGAACAGCGGGATGAGAAAACGCTGGCACCCCATGGGCCGTCCCGCACCGGCCGTCCCTCACGGCCCGCCCGCAGCGCCCTGGCTGGCCGGCTGCCACAGCTCGGGCTCGGTCCCGGTGCCCTTCGCCAGCCCAGCGCGCCTCAGGCTGCGCAGGTGGGCGAGGGTCTCGGCCAGCGCGGCCCGGCGCAGGAAGCCGGTCGTCTGCGCCCAGGACCTAGACCACCGCAGCTCCTGCGCGATCTCCCACACGCTGCTGGCCTGGCGTGCGGTCAGCCGTCCGAGCACCTCGCGGAGCCTGCCCTGATGGTGCCGCTCGATGTCAGCGGCCCGGTCACGGATGCCGCGGAACCGGTACTCGTGCCCGGGCAGCGCCTCGCGGTCGTCGTAGGGACCCAGCAGGCCGAGGGAGCTCAGGTAGTCATCGAGCGGCTCGTCGTCATCGCCGTAGCTGGAGATGTTCGGGGTGATCCTGGGGAGCAGGTGATCGCCGGTGAGCAGCACATCCGCCTCGCCGACGACGTAGCACAGATGCCCGGGAGTATGGCCCGGGGTCCACAGCGCGGTGACCTGCCACCCCGGCACGCCGGCGTCGTCGCCGTCCTCCAGCAGGCGATCAGGCACAATGTCCATCAGGTCGCGCACCTGCTCCGGCTGCATGATCAGCCCGGCTTCCTCGGCCCGCGGCACTCCGCAGCGGCGCAGCCAGCGGCCGTTCAGCGCGGCCATCTCGCGCACGTCGCGGAGCCTGGCGACCTGGCGTTCCTCGGCCGGATGCATGGCCACCCAGCAGCCCGACTCCGCCCGCACCCGGTTGGCCAGGCCGTGGTGATCGAGATGGGCGTGGGTGACCAGGACGCCCCGGGTGGCCGCGACTTCCGAGCCGATGCTGGCCAGCCCGACGCCTAGCGCATCCCAGCCGTCCTCCACAGGCCAGCCCGGGTCGACAAGCACCAGGCCTGACGAGGTCTGGAAGACATAACAGAGCACGTAGCGCAGGGGGTTTCGCGGGATCGGGACCGGGATCGACCAGAGGCCGGGCCGCACTTCCTCGACCGGCGGCAGGACCCGGTCCCGCCACGCCTGCTTCTGCAGGGTGCCGGTCACCTCAACCATGACGGGCACTCCTGGCAGCGGTTTTCCCGCCCGGATGGCTAACCACGACGAGCTCCTCGGTATCGGCGGCAGTACCGGCCGGCCAGTGCCGGCCAGTGCCGGCCGCGGCGCAGCGGGCCGGCAGGCCTGGATGACACGGTAGACCAGGCCTGGTGACGCGGCCCGGCCTGGCACCTCCGCAGCCGTCCGGAGCCCGCTGGGGTGGCATGCGCCCCGGGCGATGTCATGCCCCCCAGCGCACCGTGGTCGCGGCCCAGGTATACCTGGTGCCGGCCGCGATCAGCAAGACCAGGTCCCCGTCGGACAGCAAGCCCGCGCGGGAGCCGGGGCAAGCGGAGCGGGGGCAAGCGGAGCCGGGGCGCGGGCCGGCCACAGACCGGCTGGCCAGCGACTGCGCAGCGATGTGCCATGCGGCGCAAAGACGTGCGGCAAACACGCGCAGCGACGGCGTGCCGCGTTATTCGTACCGGCCGGATACCGGGGCTTTCGCGTAGATCGACAGGGCGCTACCTTGTCCAGGTGACCGATGCCGAGCGCTGTTACGGCCCGATGGCGCGCGCTACCGGCCAGGCAGGCGGATGATGGGCCCTCCGTACCGCGCCCGGCGGAGCATGCCCGGGCTGGGGCCGGGGCCCGGCTCGCTACCTGCAGAAAGCTTGCCAGCAGAAGGCTTGCCCGCAGAGAGCCTGCCCGCGGAGAGCTTGCCCGCGGACGGACCGCCGGAACTCGCCAGCCGATCCGCCGGCACCGGACCTGGGGGCCGCGCGATCGCGACCCTGTCCGGCGTTCGCCATCCGATCGTCGCGATCCTGCTGCTGATCTCGTTCTTCACGGCCATCTCCGGCAAGCCCATCGACGGGCTGCTCATGCTCACCGTGGCCGTGGGCCTGGCCTGGGACGGAGCGACTCAGCTTGCGGGCGGCACGGGAAGTCCAGGCGCCCGGCCGGTGGCCGTGCGGCCTGCCCGCGCCCGGCTGGCAGCAGGCGCGCCAGCGAGGGCTGCCCGGCCAGCCGGGCCAGAGCGGGCGGGCGATGCTACGACCACTCGCCGCAGGTCCGCCGCCGTGGTCGCCTGGATTGCCTGCGGCGCCGTTTATGCGGTTGTGGTGGGGGCGTTCACCCGCTATTCGTGGCCCGTTACGGTCGCCGTGATCAGCCTCGGCGCCGCCGTGGTGCTGGTGGGCTGGCAAGGCCCGGTGCGGGATCGCCCGGTCCCGGCGTCGGCGCCGCTTGCGGGTACGGGGTGGTGGGGCGGCCTGCTGGTGGCCGCCGGGCTGTGGGAGCTGTCGGCCCTGTTCCAGCAGCCCAGCCTGACCGCAGATTCGCATGCGCACCCGACCATCAGCTCGCTGGCCGACCCGCTGCTCGGCTCACACCCGGGCCGGTCGCTCGCGCTCGCCATCTGGCTCGGCCTCGGCTGGCTGGTGGTCCGCCAGTGAACAGCCGCGAAATTACGATCATCGGGTACCTGGTCCTCTTGTGCTGCGGAATTGGGCTCGAGGTGTTCGCCAGGCGGACGCGGACCCGCGTCCCGCCGCTCGAAGATGTGCTGACCCGGGCGATGCGGACCCGGACCGGACGAGTGGGCGTGCTGGTGGCCTGGGCGTGGCTCGGGCTGCATTTCTTCGCGCGCTAAGGCAGCTTCCAGTCGATGGGCTCGCCGCCCCGCCCCACGAGCAGCTGGCTGGCCCGGCTGAAGGGCCGGGAGCCGAAGAACCCGCCGTCGGCCGACATGGGGCTCGGGTGGGCTGACTCCACCCGAGGCACGTCGCCGAGCTGCGGCGCCAGGCTGCGCGCATCGCGCCCCCACAGGATCGCCACGAGCGGGCCGCCCCGCTCGGCGAGGGCCCGGATGGCCTGATCAGTGACTTGCTCCCAGCCCTTCCCGCGGTGCGATGCGGGCTTGCCCGGCTGCACGGTGAGGGCCCGGTTGAGCAGCATCACGCCTCGTTCCGCCCACAGGCTCAGGTCACCGGTGGCCGGCCTCGGGTATCCAAGATCATCGGCATACTCGCGGAAGATGTTGAGCAGGCTCGGCGGCAGCCGCCTGACCTCTGGCGCCACCGAGAAGCTCAGCCCGACCGGGTGCCCAGGCGTCGGATACGGGTCCTGCCCTACGATCAGCACCCGCACGTCGGTAAACGGCTGCTGAAAGGCCCGCAGCACCCGGTCGCCAGCCGGCAGGTATCCCCGGCCAGCGGCCACCTCGGCGCGCAGGAAATCTCCCATCGCCCGGATCTGGCCAGCAACCGGCTGCAATGCCGCCGCCCAGCCCGGGTCCACGATCTGCTCAAGCGGGCGTCCGGCCATGAAAGGCAACTCTAGAACTTCCCGGGCGCCATCAATGGCCAGATTGGTCGGCCTGACCCAAAACCGCAGCGCGGCGGCCGGGTTCAGCCGATCGGACAGCCTGGCTTGGCGGTCGCCTGGCCCGAGTTTCGGCTGACCATCAGGCATGACTCATTGACCGCCTGGAAGTCCCTGGCCGGGATGCCTTTCAGCAGCGAGACCAGGGCGTCCGGCCACGGCGGGAACGCGCTGCCCTGGAAGTACCAGTTGCTGCCGTTGTCGGCGAGGATCAGCCCGTAGTGCCGCATCTCCGTCAGCACCGCCTTGGCGTCCTTGCAGTAGGGCGCGGAGTTGCGGCAGAACCTGGCCACGCTGAAGCTCGCCTTCAGCCGGAACCTGGCGCCCATCGGCGGCAGCGACCTGCTCGAGCTTGAGCCCGCCTCGTGGCGGGCCGGCCAGATGTAGGCCGTCCTGGTGGTCTGCGCGGTGAACCGGATCGCATGGGTGATCGGCTTGCCATCCCGGACTGCGGCCACGATCTGGCTGTAGTTCAGCAGGCCCGGCAGGATCGGCAGGCCGGCGGCGTCCGCTGACGTCCAGCGGCCGGCCGCAGCACGTTGGACCTGAGATTCCAGATAGCGCCCGATCCGGCCGTCGGGCGGGCCGCTGAGTAGCGCGCGTCCCACAGCTCATAGAGCTTGCAGGTGCTCTTGTTGACCATGATGGCGTGCCGGTCGCCGCTCGCGTTCTTGCCACCCTCGATCCGGGTGTCCGGGCCGAACGGGTACGGAGCCCGGTTGCTCTCGCTCGCGTACTCGAACCTGATCCTGACCCGCCGGTGGGCGTTCGTGACAACGTTGAACGGGATGCCGTACGGATATCCGCCCTGGTCCGGCCCGAAGTCGGGGTGCAGGTAGGTGCTACCCGCCGCCATGCTCCGCAGCCAGGCGGCGCTCCTGGAGTCGACCGGCAGCTTCGAGATGTCGGTGTTCCACACGTTGTCCGCCGGGAACATCGGGCAGCCGGGCGCGCCGGGAACGGTCGTCCCGGCGGCGGCCGGCGGCGCCCGGCGCGGCGGATGCCGAAGGCGCAGCCGTCGGCATCGCGGCCTTAGCACGGCGGACGGTCCTGCGGATGGCCTGATCACTGGCCGCCCCGGCGCTAACCGTGGCGGTTGCGCTCGCGCTGTGGCCCGCGGCCTGGGACGCCGCGGCGCCGGCCGGGCGGGCGGGACCGGTCTGCGCGGCGGGGGCGGCCACCGCGCCACAGGCGGCCAGCAAGGCCACCGGCAGGGCCATAACGGTGCGGTGCGCTATGCGGTGACTTCGGGTAGTTTGCATCGCCGCAATATTGGCACGATCAGCACCCGGGCCGGGGAAGAATGGCGCGTCCCGGCCCGTTGTCACAGCCCGGCCTGGCGAAACTGCGGCGGTGCGGCTGGTCCGTTCGGGCTGTCGTCGAATGCGCGCTCCGGGCCGGACCCAGCTGTTAGGCTGCCTGGCGCGCTGGGCCTGCCGTCGTCATTCGGCGGCGGCACGGCCCGGCGACCAGCGGGCCGCTGTCAGCGGCGCAGGAGATCGCCGGGTTTCATCGCCTGGTTCGGCCGTTAGCCCGGCTCGCCAGGTTTATCAGCCGGTCCCTGCTGCGGCTCGGCGAGCTCGGCCCTGACCCCGAGGAGCCGGACCGGGCGCCCCTCGCTGAACTGGCCGAGAGCCGCCTGGGCCGCTTGCTCGATGACGGCCCGGTCGGCGGTCGGCGCCCCGAGCGACTGGCCATGGGAACGGGTGGTAAACGGCGCGAAACGGACCTTCACCACCACCCGGATGGCGGGCCGCTGCTCGACGGCGACATCGTCGGCCACCAGGCCAGCCAGCCGCGTGACTTCGCGGCGCACGTCATCCCAGTCCGCCAGATTCTGCTGGAATGTGGTCTCCCGGCCGCGGGACCTGGCCAGGTACGGCGAGCTGGTCACTGGCGACGGGTCCAGGCCGCGGGCGAGCTGGACCAGCCAGGGCCCGGTCGTCGGGCCGAGCCGCGCGGCCAGCGCGCGCGGCTCGGCCGCGGCCAGCTCGCTGACGGTGCTGACGCCGAGTTCGGCGAGGCGGCCCGCGGTCTTGGCCCCGATGCCCCACAGCGCATCCGTGGGCCGGTCGCCGAGCACCTCGTACCAGTTCTCGTGGGTCAGCCGGAAGATACCGGCCGGCTTGCCGAAACCGGTGGCCAGCTTGGCCTGCAGCTTGTTCTCACCGATCCCGACCGAGCAGTCCAGCTGGGTCCTGGCCCGGACGCGCCCGGCGATCTGGCGGGCCACGCTCTCCGGATCGTCGGTGTCGACCTCGAGGAACGCCTCGTCCCAGCCGAACACCTCGACCACGGCGTGAAACTCCCGCAAGACGGCCATGACCCGGGCCGACGCGGCCTCGTAGGCCTCGCGGTCCACCGGCAGGAAGACGGCCTCCGGACAGCGCCGCGCCGCGAAGCGCAGCGGCAGGCCGGATCGGACCCCGAAGGCGCGGGCTTCATAGGAGGCGGTGCTGACCACCCCACGCTTGGCCGGATCCCCGTCGCCGCCGACGACCACCGGGCGGCCGCGGAGCTCGGGACGGCGCAGCACCTCGACAGCCGCGATGAACTGGTCGAGGTCGACGTGCAGCACCCAGCGGGACACACTTCAGTCTCCTGCCCCGTGGCAGCAGTCGTGAACTCCCGGGCCCGGACCTCCTGCTGGTGCCTGCCCGGCAGGCCTGGCGCAGGCCGGCGTGCCCCGCCGATGTCTCGCGCGGCGGGGCACGCCGGTCAGGTCAGTCCCTCAGCAGTTCGGGTTTCGCCGGATCGGTCCGGCGAAAGCCCCGAGGGTGGTGGGTCCGACCGAGCCATACTGGGCGTCCTTGCCGAAGGTATTTCCGTTCTGCATGTTTCCGAATTCCCATACGCAGGCGCCACCGACTCTGGCCTGGGTGAAGTACGGGTAGAACTTCCCCGGTCCCTTGGGCGGGAGCACGCAGCCCGAGCCCGTCACCAGATTGCAGTTGGTGTTGAACTGCGTCGCGCTCGAGTCGGTCACGAACTGGATCTGCGGGTAGCCGTGGCCGCCCACGGTGGTCGGCTGCAACTGCAGGAAGGACGAGGGGAACGTATTCGGTTTCACCGAGTTCGGCCAGTCCGGGTAGTAAGGCGTGCCGTCGTAGTCCAGATCCCCGATCGCGTCGAAGAAGACGTCGCAGCCGGTGACGACATTCGGGGCGGCGGTACCGCCATGCGTATCGCCTGCCGGATAGCAGGGCGAGTCGTCGGGCTCGTAGGTCGACGAGGTATCCGCCGCCGATTCGTACGGGCCCGAACAGGTCGTGTAGTAGGTGTCGGTGAAGCTGCCGCTGGTGAACGTCTGAGCGCCAGTGACCTTCGTGCACGGCTCGTAGTGGCCGATCTCGTACTGATTATTGATCATGTAAGGCCCGATGCCCCACGGGATGATGTTCTGCGCCCGGGCGCTTGAGTACTCGGGCTGGAAGTTGAACGGGGTGCCGGTGCAGTCGAACGGGTTGGTGTTCATGAACCCGTTGGCGGCCGAGGCGATCATGTAACCGCTCTGGCCGGTGGTCAGGTCGGTTTCTCGGGCTTCCAATGCGTGCCCGCCGGCCACCTTCGCATCGAACATGTGCACCCGGATCACATCGCCGGGCTTCATCAGCAGGGTGTGACTGTTCGGGGTCTCCGTGGCCAGGTCGCTCAACTGCGGGCTCGGCGGCCCGGTGGGCACGCCGTTGTTCTGGATGAAGCCGAAGTTGACCGGCTCGGTGCAGTCCTGGTTACACGGGCCGGAGCCGTTCCCGGTGCACTCCAGGCTGTCGATCGTCAGGGCTGAGCACCAGTGCGTGTTGTCGCAGCTGATGTTGTCCACGAACGGCGCGAAACCGGGCGGGTAGAACTGCAGTTCCACGAAGGCGGCCCCAGCTCCCGGGTAGTTGCCGCGCGGCGCATTAGCGTCCGATTTCGCCGTGCAGGGGGTCAGCGGCGCGGAATCGGGGTCACAGACGGTGGTGGAGAACCACGGCGCGACCGACAGTTCGAAGAAATGCGTGACGTCATGCCCGGGCTTCTTCACGGTCGGCGCGCTCTTCGGATCGACCGGCAGCCGCTCGGTGAACGTGGTATCGGCGCCGGAGCCCGGACGGTTCGAGATATACCGGACGGACGGCTCGTCGTGCCCGATGTAATGACCGTTCTCGTAGAACCTGCCGCCCCAGGAACCGCGCGGGTCTTCGCACATGAGCACCGACTTCACCGGCTTCTGGATGGGGCTGAGGCCGTTGCAGTCGAGTTCGCCCGTGGCCCGCGGCTTGACCGCGCCCGCGGTCCGGGCAGCGCGGACGGTGGCCGTGCCGGTGGCGCGGGCCGGCGCGGGCGCGGCCATGCTCTGCGCTGCCAATGCCAGGACCGCGCCCACCACGAGCACGAGCAGGGCGGAGAGGCGACGAGCCTGTCTGAGTTTCGGCATTCCGACCTCCATGCGGAAGCGCAAGCGGGAATCGTTCATACCGGCGCAGAGCGGCCAGTGCGACGCTTAGCGTCGATTACCGCCGAGTAGCCGAGTCCAGCCACTGAGATCGTTCCCAAGGGAATCATCAGCCCCTTAGGACGGTCAAGGCCTCAGCTGCTGACAATGGTTAACGATGCCGTATCACTGACCCATTCGCTGGCGCTTGCGCGCCGTCGCGCGCAGGACGGGCAAGGCGGCGAAGTAGGAGCCGGCCGCCGCGATGGCGCCGACGCCAACATCGACCGACACCCGGCCCTGCCTCGTCCAGTAGACGTCCTTCAGATCCAGCAGTAGCGCGAACTCATCCACGATGAGGGCCAGGCCCGATCCGTAGCTGACGGCCACGGCGGGATGCCGGCGGCGGGCGTCCTCACCATGCACCGCGACCGCGCCGACGCCGGCCAGCATCCCGATCCCCCACAGGTAGTGGTGCAGGTGCTCGCCCCCGGCGCTGAGATTACGGAACGGGCCACGTCCGGCCCTGATGCTCAGGGTCACGCCGCGAGTGGTAGCGAAGGTGACCGTGAAGGCGAGCCAGCTGAGCAGCGCGGACCGCTGGCGCGGGTCCAGCTCCTCGTAGTAGGAGTCGCGTAGCGCGCGGGCCAGGGGCACGAGGCTTGTCACATGCGCACAATACGCTCCGGACGCGGTCCTGCCAGGTCGCCACGCGGCCAGCAGGCGACCGCGAGCAGGATCAGCAGCGGCCCGGTATTCGGATCTGTGCCGCTCCCGGTGAATATCCCGCCGAAGTTCTCCCCGATCACCCAGAATCCCAGGGCGATGACCATGCCCGCGGCCAGCGCCGGCCTGGTGGTCACCGGGCTGAGCAGGCCGGCTGCGATCGCGGCGCAGGCCAGGGCCAGCAGCACCGACACCAGGGTGCCGTGGTGGCCGACTGCGCTCGCGGCGGCGTGGTCGATGCTGGCGACCCAGCCAGGCTCCCCCGCCGCCAGCCCGGCGAAGGTGTCCCGCAGCCCGAGCGGTGCCCGGTTGGCCGGCTGCAGCAAGAGGACGGCCGCGACAGCCCACCAGGCCAGCCAGCCCAGGCGGCCCACTCGGCCCACTCGGCCCACGCGGTCACCAAGAGGGGTGCCCGTCGCCACCCGCCCGGCCTGTCCGGGGTCCGTCAGGGCAGTCTGCCCAGCCTCCGGCCGGGCGGCCTGCGTGGCCTCCGGCGGCGCGGCCCGGCCGGCGCCCGGCCGCACGGGCCAGATCAGGACCGCGATGAGGACGTAGAGGAGGGCGGCGCCTGGAGCTCCGGTGACCGGCGAGGCGGCGCCCGTGAAGATCCCGCCCAGCCCCTCGCCGAGCCACCACACCGCCAGCGCCCAGCCGACGGTGCCAGCCAGCGCGGCCCTGACGGTCCGGCGCCACAGCAGGCCGGCGGCCAGGAGCAGCTGGATGGTTGCGAACGCCGCGTTCCAGGCGGCCGGGTCACGGCTGATCAGCTGGCCGGATACCAGCACGGGATTAGCCAGCAGCGCGGGGTTGCCCATGGCCGACGGGTCCAGGACTCCGGTGACGAACGACTTGCCGAACATGTAGGGCTGGTACTGCAGGGCGGCGTCGAGCAGCCACACCATTCCCAGGCTGATCTGCAGGGCGCGCCGGGCACCGGCCGATTCGAGGTCGGCAGCCCAGGTCAGGAGGCCGCCGCCGCTGGCCGGACGACGGAGCGTGGTCTGTGCGGAGGACGGCAAAAACAAGGTCGTGAACGCGGCCAGCGAGCCAGCCGCGATGACCCACAGGCCGGGGCCGCCGCGCGCGATAACCATGGAGTCCCCGCCGAGCGAGCGGAGGCTGCCGGACAGGCGCATCAGCAGGTAACCGGAGAACGCGAGCGCGCCGAAGCCGATGATGCCGATCATCCAGCGCGCCGGGCTCCAGCCGCGCATGGCGTGCGCCAGGCCGGCGACGGCGATCAGGATGCCGCCTGCGGCGAGGATTCGGCCGTTGCCACCGCGCACGCCCGGGATCTGGAGCAAGCCGGCAAAGGCTGCCACCCAGGGCAGGAAGGCGCCGGTGACAATGGCGGCGCCGGCGGCCACGGCGGTCAGCCCGACCGCCGTTCGCCAGCTTCGCCACGAGCTGACTCGCTGCTGCGGTGCGACGGCCGTGCCGGTGGTCGTGGCAATCGCCCCGGTCAGGGCGGGCTCTGGGGTACCGGCCATGGGTGGCTCCCCTCGTGGTGGCTAAAGTTTCGCGGCAACGGCGTTTCGTGGTACCGCGCTGGAGGGCGGTGACTACGGTGAGCGCGCCCAGCCCGGCGGCCAAGCGCACCGGCCCGGCCAGCGTGCGAGGCCAGGCCGCCGGTCACGGCCCTGGCTGAGCCGTGACCGGACAAGACCTGGCTAGCGGAGGACGGCGAAGTAGAGGAACAGGTTGGTCGGGATGTTCCCGGTCACGTTCTTGCTGTCGTGACGCTGCAGATACTGCAGCTCCCTGTCGCTCTTGGCCCGGACGATCTTGTTCCAGGCCGTCAGATTCTTCACGCCGACGACATCGACGTTCCACCACTCGCTCTGGTGGCTGTTGTTCGTGGCGACGATGTGGCTGTGCGGCGGAAGCGGCAGGTTCTGGGTGCCGCTGCCCAGCACGGCAGACAGGTCGATGGTGTGCGGGTGATCGATGCAGCGCCCGGCGACCGGGCACTGCAGAGTGGACCTCGGCGGAGTGAAGCCCAGCGGCACGACCACGTACAACGGGTCGAAGGTACTCGCCGGGGTCTGGGTGTAGTTGGTTCCCGCCTCACATCTCGAGTGCGCCCGGCTGGCCGGCGGTGCCTGGCAGGAATAGTTCCTGGAGTAGTAGAACCGCACGGTGTGGCCCGCGAACCAGCCCTTGGTGAATCCCACCCGCGCATGCGAGCTGCTGGCCGCCGTCAGCTGAGTCATGCCGGTCATCCCGGCCTGCGCTGAGCCGGGTGCGGCCAAGGCCGTGCCTGATGCGATGGCCAGCACCACCGCCAGCACGCCGAGCAGGCCGACGCCGGCCATTCGGGTGCTCGCCCAGCGGCGCCGTTTCATTTGGATCATCGATTTCCTCCCCTATTCCCGGCGGGCCCGATGGCGCGCCGATCTCGCAGCTGACTTCGGTACCGTCACCGAGCCGGATTGGCATCATAACTATTCGTGACACTGGCGTCACGTTTCGTCATAGGGCCAGCGCCTGACGCCACGGGTCGGCTCACGGGCTGCCTGGCTCAGGCGCCGTACCGGCCGCACCAGGCTGCTGCGTAAGACCAGCAGGCTGCTGCCGATGGCCAGCGCGAATACCGGCCCGGTCAGCGACCGGCCAGACCGGAGGTGAGGAAATCGGTGAGCACCTCGGTCACCAGCCCCGGCTGCTCCATGTTGACCAGGTGCCCGGCGGCGGGGACCCGGTGATACCTGGCGCCGGGGATGCGGCTGGCCAGCGTGTCCGACATGGCCAGGAAGCCCGGCACATCGTGTTCGCCCGCGACCACCAGGGCCGGCATGGTCAGCTCCTCGAGCGCTTCGATGGGCGGCTGGCGGTCTTCCCGGTGCGGGTCCTGGCCGAGCCAGTGCTGGCCCGGATAACCGCTGACCATCTCGGCTAGCTGGCCGGCCAGCTCCGGCCGCTGCCGCGCCACGGCGAACAGCGGGTGAGCCAGCCACGCCGCGCGGCCGGCCAGGACGCCGCCGAGCCGCACCGCCCTGGCCACGTCATCCAGCCCGGCCGCTGACTCCGGGTCCCACGGCACGCCGTCAAGTACCGCGTCGAGCAGCACCAGGGCGCGCACCCGGGCCGGAGCCAGCAGCGCCGCCTGCACCGTCACCCGGCCGCCGAACGACAGGCCGACCAGCACCGCCTCGCTAATGTCCAGGTGGTCCAGGAGCGCGATCAGGTCATCGGCGTGGGTGTAGGGAATCGCGGAATCGAATGGGCCGGTGGCACCGAATCCGCGGCAGTCGTAGCGCACGACCAGGAAGTCCGCGGCCAGCGCGGCCACCTGCGGATCCCACATCCGCATGTCCAGCCCGAACCCGTGGACCAGGACCACCGCCGGCCCGGTGCCATGTGTCTGATACACCAGGGCGGCTCCGGGCCGCGCCAGCACCCGCGTGCCAGTGCCTGCCGCCTCCCGGCGCCGCCCGGTTTTCATCAGCGTCGCCCGCGCTACGGGCGTGCTTCGAGCACGATGTTGAACGGGGTCTGCGCCGCCTGGCGGAACCTGCTGAAGCCCGCGGCAGCGGCGATTTCCCCGATCCTGGCCTGCCCGGCCTGGTTGCCGAGGACCACGTCCGGCTGCTGGGCCAGCGCGCGCGGCACGCACAGCAGCGTGGAGAACGCGTAGTAGATGCGGCCGACCGGGTTGAGGTTGCCGCTCAGATCGTCGGCCGCGGCGGGCTCGACGATCAGCCAGGTACCGTCGGGCGCCAGGGCCTGCCTGATGTGCCGCGCCGCGGCCGCTGGTCAGCACCGCCTCATGGGTGAGCGCGTGCCGGAACCTGAAGGAGTCCTGGTCGGCCGCGATGAGCTGCAGGCTTACTCCGCGTCGCAGGGCGGCGAGCACGGCCTCTTCCGGCAGGCCCGTCAGCTGGCTCAGCAGCGCCCAGTCGAACCGGCGGCCGATGACCGCGGCAGCGCAGATCACCTGCTGAGAGTCCGGGTCGGCTGCCTCGAGACGAGCGTCGACGGCGCCGGCGAAGGTGGGCGGGACGCCCGCCACGGCTGGCCCGGTGGTCTGCCAGCTGCCGTTCCGCTCGACCAGCAGCCCGTCCCCGAGCAGGCTCGCGAGCATCTCCTCGACCAGGAACGGAATGCCCTCCGCGCGCTCGGTCACGAAGGACTGCGCGGTCGCCGGCAGGCGTTCCGTCCCCAGGCACGCCTTGGCCATCGTGGTCATGGAGCCGGCATCCAGCCGCCCGACCGGGATCACCTCCGCCGAGCCCCGGGCCTCTAGCCGGGCGGCCTGGGCAGCTGCCTCGTTACTTTCGTCGGCACGCAGTGTCCCGAGGCACAGCAGCCGCTCGGCGCCGAGGTTATCGGCCAGGTACTCAAGCAGCGCCAGCGTCTCGTGGTCTGCCCAGTGCAGGTCCTCCAGCACCAGCACGCCGCCCTGATCCAGACAAAGGGCGCGGAGCAGCTGCAGTACCGCCTCGCCGAGGAAGACGAGCGACTCATCGCCTGCCGCGTCAGTCCGCCACTGCGGGAAACAGCCGCCCCAGGGCCGGCCGGAACGGGTCCAGTTCCGCGCTGGCGGGCAGCACACCCGGGCGGACGGCGGGCGCCAGGGCCTCGGCGAACGGCCGGAATGGCGCTGGCACCGCTCCGGCCACCGCGCGCCCGGTCAGAACCGTGAGGCCGCGCTCGCGAGCCAGCCCGGCCGCTTCCCGGACCAGCCGGGACTTACCGATGCCCGCTTCGCCGGCCAGCAGCACCGTGCAGCCGCGCCCGGCCGCCACCGCTGCCAGGGCGTTGCGCAGATGGCCGACCTCCTTATCCCGCCCGACCGATACCGGGCACAGCACCGGACGCACATTGCCAGTATGGACGGGACCGCCCAGAACCGGCGCGACCAGCCGTTAAGCAGTTGCGCGGCAGGTCACGGGCTGCCTAGTCTGCAAGAGCCCTGCTGCCGTCGATTGGGGAAGGCCGTTGCTCAGCTGAGGTCCGGAGACCATGGCGCTGGACGCGCCGCCCGACCGCAGCCTGGAGCTACTCATGCCAACGTCGATCGCCTGCTCGGACCTCAGTTTTGCCTGGCCGGACGGCAAAGCCATCTTCAGCGGGCTCAGTTTCATCGTCGGCCCGGGGCGGACCGGCCTGGTCGGGCTGAACGGCTCGGGCAAGTCCACCCTGTTGCGGCTCATCGCCGGTGAGCTGACGCCGGACCGCGGCTCGGTCCGCGTCAGCGGCGAACTCGGCTACCTGCCGCAGAACCTGGTTCTCGAGGCCGATCTGCCGGTCGACGAGCTGCTCGGAATCGCCCGCGTGCGCCGGGCCGTGCGCGCGATCGAGCGCGGCCACGCCGACGAGGAGAACCTGGCCATCGTGGGTGACCGCTGGGACGTGGCGGAGCAGGCCATGGCGGTTCTCGGCCAGGTTGGCCTGGGCCACATCGGGCTGGACCGGCGGGTAGGCCAGTTGTCCGGCGGTGAAGTGGTGCTGATGGGGCTGGCCGCGCAGATCGTGCGGCGGCCGGATGTGCTGCTGCTGGATGAGCCGACCAACAACCTCGACCTGGGCGCCCGGCGCAGGCTCTCTGATGTCGTCGCGTCCTGGACCGGCATGATGGTGATGGTCAGTCACGACCGCGCGCTGCTGCAGCTGGCCGATCAGATCGCCGACCTGCGTGCTGGCGAGATCCGCTGGTATGGCGGGAACCTGGCTGCCTACGAGGATGCGGTGGCCGGCGAGCAGCAGGCTGCTGAGCGCAGGGTGCGGGCGGCCGAGTCGGACCTCCGCCGGCAGCAGCGCGAGCTCAGCGAGGCCCGGATCAAGCTGGACCGCCGGCAGCGTTTCGGGCGGAAGATGTGGGCCAGCAAGCGCGAGCCGAAGGCCGTCATGGGCGAGCGCAAGCGCCAGGCTCAGGTGTCGGCGGGCAAGCACCGCATCATGCAGGCCGGGAAGGTGACGGCCGCGCGGGACCGGCTGGCCGGCGCGGCGGAGGCCATCAGGGACGACGCCGAGATCCGCCTCGACCTGCGTGCCACCGCGGTGCCCGGCGGCCGGTCCGTGATCACGCTGGCGGATGCGGAGCTGCGCTTCGGCGGCCGGGTGACTCTCGACGTCCGCGGGCCGGAGCGGATCGCGCTGGCCGGAGCCAACGGGGCCGGCAAGACGACCTTGCTGCGGACGGTCGCCGGGTCGCTGGGCCCGGCGTCGGGCCTGGTCAGGCTCAATGTGCCGGCCCGCTACCTGCCGCAGCGACTGGACCTGCTCGACGACCAGCTCACCGTGGCGCAGAACGTGGCCAGGTTCGCGCCGCAGGCGTCAGGCAACGAGATCCGGGCCCGGCTGGCCAGGTTCCTGTTCCGCGGTGCGGCCGCCGACCGGCCCGCAGGCACCCTGTCGGGCGGCGAGCGATTCCGCGCGAGCCTGGCGGCCCTGCTGCTGGCCGAGCCGCCGCCGCAGTTGCTGCTGCTCGACGAGCCGACCAACAACCTCGATATGCCCAGTGCCAGCCAGCTTGGCCGCGCGCTGCGGACCTACCCAGGGGCGCTCATCGTGGCCAGCCACGACCTGCCGTTCCTGCGCGACATCGGGGTCACCCGCTGGGTCAGGCTGGATCGCGGGCTCACCGAGATCGACCCGCTCTAGCTGGCCTGCCTCGCTGGCTCCGCGTCAGATGCCGATCTGACCAGTCATTGGCCAAGGTCGGGAGCCTGTCCCGGCGGGCGTGCTGTCCCGCCAGCGCGGCACGTCAGTTGGCGCGTGTCACCCGCTGCACCGGACCGGGCGTGGCGGCCGGCACGGCATCGGGGTGGAGTATCGAGGCGATGGCTTCGACGCCTTCGACCAGGCGCGGTCCCGGGCGCACCACTAGGCCGTCGGCATCAATCGCCCACACTTGCGGGCCGGGCAGGGCCCGCACGACCGACTGTGCCTGATCGATAGCGCCCTGCAGGTGAAAGCCGCACGGTGCGACCACGACGTAATCGGGCGATGCTTCGGCGATGACGGACCAGCTCGTCTGGACTGATGGAGTACCTGGCGTAGCCGCGACGGCCGCACCGCCGGCCGCGCTGACGAGATCCGGTATCCAATGCCCCGCGGTGAAGGGCGGATCCACCCATTCGACCACCGCGACCCTGGGACGTGCTCGCCCGGCAACTGCCGCCGCAATGCGGGCCAGCCGGGCACGCAGTTCGCCGACCAGGCGCTCAGCGCGCTCTGCTGCCCCGGTGCGCTGGCCGACGGCCAGAATCGAGTCAAGCACTTCATCGAGCGAATGCGGGTCAAGCGACAGCACGTCGGCATGACATCCCAGGTAGTCCAGAGCATCCTCGACGTGACCGGACGGCAGGGCGCATACCCGGCACAGGTCCTGGGTCAGGATCAGGTCGGGTTCCAGCGCCGCCAGCGCCTCCGCTCGCAGGGTATAGAGGTCCGCGCCGGACGCCAGCTGCGTCCGGACGTACCTGTCGATCTCACCGGGCGTCATCCCGCGGGTGTCCCGGCCGCCCACGACAACTGCCTTCTCGCTGCGCGCAGCCGCCGGCTCGTCGCATTCGAAGGTGACACCGACCAGGTCGTCGCCCAGACCTAGCGCGTAAACGATCTCGGTCGCAGAAGGGAGCAGAGAGACTAGACGCACTACGTCAGCGTAATGCGCGAGCACCAGATCGGATGGCCCGGCGGCCGTGGCGGGCCAGGTCGGCCAGCCGCCGGGCTTCCGCACGGTGCCGCGCGTCCGGCCGCCGCGAGGCGGTCAGGGAGGCGTCCTGCCCTGCGGCGCGCTAGCTGGCGACGTCCTGCCCCGCGCCGTCCTGCCCCGCGCCGTCCTGCCCCGCGCCGTCCTGCCCCGCGCCGTCCTGCCCCGCGACATCCTGCCCGCGCGACATCCTGCCCCGCGACATCCTGCCCCGCGACATCCTGCCCCGCGACATCCTGGCCGGCGGCCCAGGCGGCGAGCTGCGCGGGAGATGAGTAGCCGAGCTTGGCCAGAATGTGGCTGACGTAACTCGCGACCGTGGGCCTGCTGAGGCACAAGCGGGCGGCGATGGCGGGATTCGAAAGTCCCTCCGCGACCAGCCGCGCTACCTCCGTCTCCCGCGCTGAGAGCGGGCCAGGCGAGCCGCCGGGCCCGGCACCTGGCGCGGTCGGCGGGACACCGAGCCGCCGCAAGACCTGCCCGGTGGCCTGGGCTCCGCGCCGGGCCCCGATCTGCTCGAAACCCGCCGCGGCCGCAGCGGCGGCCGCTGCATCGCCGAGCAACTCACCGCGCCACAGTCCGCACAGCGCGGCCAGCCACGGCCACGGCGCTGACGACGCGGCCGCCTGCGCCCCCGTGGCAAGGTCAGGCGACGGCGCCAGCCGGAATCTGGCCGCGGCGACCGCGGCGGCGAAGAACCTGGCCTGCTCGCCAGGGGCCGGTCCCCCGCCCTCGCCGGCACCGGGGCCCGCGCCCGGGCCAGCACCAGGGTCCGCACTCAGCCACGCGCCCCGGCCGAGGTCCGGGCCCGCGCCCAGGCCGACCGCAGAGCGGGTGCCCAGGCCGGCGCCGGCGGACCGTTCGATCACCTCGCTGGCCTCCGCCTGCCTGCCGAGCCTGCACAGCGCGTCGACGTGCAGCGGCAGGAAGCCCGGCCCGCCCATCAGCGTGTGCCAGCAGCCGGTATGCCGCAGCCGCACCGACCGGTCCAGGTGGCCGGCAGCGTCGGCCCAGCGGGCCTCTTCCCAGGCCAGCCAGCCGAGCGCGACCGCCCGGTCGGCGACGTGATACTCGGTCCTGGACGCTTCGGTGGCGCTGGCCGGGCCGTGCAGGGCCCGGCGGGCCGCGGTCAGCTCGCCGCGATGCAGGTAGAGCAGGGCCTCGCAGACCGCTATCCAGGGCGCAGCGACCGGCTCGCCGAGCCGGACCTGATGGCCGAACCTGACCAGCACTGCCTCGGCCGCGTCCGGTTGCCCTTCCAGGAGCAGCAGGGCGGCCCGCAGCACCTGGAGATCCCGGGTGGCCGGCTGCGCGCCGGCCCGGCCCGCGGCCAGCAGGCCCGCCTCGATGTGCTGGCCGGCCGCGGTGTGACAGGCCAGGTCCCACCGGGCGATCGCCTCGCCCTCGGTGAGGCCGAGCGCCCGCGCCGCTGCAGCGTTCTCGCTGAACGCGCTGATCGCCGCGCCGCGGTCACCGCTGAGCCGGTAGCCGATGTGAATGCAGTGATGGGCAGCCCACCACGACGCGTGCGGATTCCCGCTGCGGCGCGAAATCTCCAGGCCGCGTTCGGCCATTCGCCTGGCCAGCTCCGCGTCCCCGCGCAACCACGTGAGGTAGCCCCCAGTGCTGAACAGCAGCCCGGCATGGCGCAGGGCACCGGTGCGCTCCAGGTACCCGAGTTCCTCCTGGATCACCCCCCACGCCTCCGCCAGGTTGCCGCGCGAGAACAGGTGCCAGGCGAACGCGGTGGCCAGCCGGGCCCGGTCCGCGTCGCGCAGCTGATCCCGCCGCGACCAGGCCGAGCGGACCAACGGGTCGAGATCGGTCCACCGCCTGGTGCTGAACAGCCGCCGGATGGCGTCATCTTCCAGGGCGGTCCGGCTGGTGCGCAGCGCCTCGCTACCGCGGGCGAGCCGCACGGCCGCTAGGCAGAGCGTCGCGCTGCGGCCCAGGTCGCCGGCCTGCTGGGTCTGGCTGACGGCGCGTTCGAGCACCTCGAGCGCGGCCTGCGGCTGCCCGGCCAGGTTCAGGTGACCGGAGACCCGCTCGGCAGCCACCGCGCCGTCGTCCGACAGTGCCCGAGCCAGCTCGGCATGCAGGACGCTGCGCCGCGGCGGCGGCACGTTGCGGTAGGCCGCCTCGGCCAGCAGCGGGTGCCGGAACCGGTACTCAGTGCCGTCCTCCTCGAGCAGGCCAGCGGCGGTCAGCTCGTCCGGCGCGCCAGCGGGCCGCAGGCTCTTCAGGACCCGCGCCTCGATCCGCAGCCCGGCCACGGCCGCGACATCAAGCAGCTCGCGGGCGGCTGGCCCGAGGCGGGCGGCCCGCTCCCGCACAGTGACGCGCACGATGTCAGGCACCGGCGGAAGCTCACCGGACTCGCCGGCCAGGCTGGCCAGTTCCTCGATCAGCAGCGGCGTCCCCGCGCTGCGCTCGATGATCCGCGCGGCCACCTCGGACGGCAGCGCCGGCGCGAGCGCGCGGACCAGCTGGCCGGCGTGGGCCGGGGTCAGCCGGCGCAACGGCGTCGTCAGCACCCGCGGATCCCGCTTCAGCTGCACCAGGCCCGGCCATCGCGGGGTGGCCGGGCCGATCTCCTCGTCCCGGTAGGTGACCGCGAGCACCAGGTTCATGTCGGCGATCCGGCGCGCGGCGTAGCACACGAAATGCCAGGTGGCATCGTCAGCCCAGTGCACGTCGTCCAGCACCCACAACGTCGCGCGATCGCCGGGCGCGGCCTCCTCGACCGCATCGAGCAGCGTCTCGAAAACCACCGGACGGTCAGCCGCCCGGCTCGGCCCGTCCGCCGCCAGGCTGGTGAGCTCGGGAGCGATCGCGCCCAGGATGTCGGCCCGCGCTGCCGCGGCGTCCCACAGCGGCGGCTCCGAGCGCCGGGCCAGGCGCAGGGCGTCAGCAAGCGCCCCGAACTCGATCCCCGATTCGCCCGGGGCGGCCCGGCCCAGCAGGGCGGGGCCGCCGCTGGCCCGGTGCACCTGCCTGACCTGCTCGCACAGCCGCGTCTTGCCGATCCCGGCCGCGCCGTAGATCAGTACCAGGCTGCCTTGGCCAGCGGCCGCCTCGGCCAGGGCGAGATCGAACCGGCCAAGCACGTCATCTCGGCCGACCAACGGGAGTTTCTGCATGGGCACCGCGCAGTGTCAGGTCGCCCCCGACCGATTTCAGTGTAAGAGCGCGGCCCCGGCACACCACCGGGCGTCCCCGTCTGTGGCGCAGCCGGTCTAGTCCGGGGCCGGCTCGAGCAGCTGGTGGCGGAGGAATTCCACAACCCGGTCGACGCCCTCCTGCTGGCGGTGCTCGGTCAGGGTTGAGTGCTTGCGGCCGGGGAACTCCACCGCGATGAACTTGTCGCCCAGCTCGGCGCGCAAGGTATCGAAACGGGTCCCGACCGCCTTGTCGCCGACGTACCTCAGCCCGAGTACCGGGCAGCCGGCCGCGGCCTTGCGCTTGACCGCGGCCAGATCCGCGGGTGACAGGTTGAGGTCCGCTGACCGGCGCTTGCCGATGGACATCGGCATGGACGGCTGGGCGAGCACCGGCGCCGCCACCGGGGCGCCGGCCATCATCGCGAGCGCGATACCGCCGGTGAAGCACATGCCGACCGCGCCGACTCCCGGGCCGCCCAGTTCGGCGTGCAGCGTCCGGGCCAGGGCACGCAGCCAGTCGGCGATCGGCGCGGTCTGGTTGAGGGCGAGCTTGGTGAACTCACTCCGGATGCAGAGCCGGGCAAAAGTCGAAAATCCATACGTAACGGTGAGCGGAGCGCCGGGCTCGCCGAACAGGCTGGGCAGCACCACCGTGAACCCCGCGCCGACTACCTCGTCGGCGAAGGCCAGCACGGCGGGCGTAATGCCCGGGATCTCGTGCACGATCACCACGCCGGGGCCGGTGCCCTTGCGGTAGACAGGGAACGTCCGGCCGCCGTCGCTGAAGTCCGTCAGCGCCCAGGAGGCAAGGTCGGTCATCAGGGCTCCTTCACCCGCTCGGGTTCACCGCTCAGTCGGTAACCTCCCTATCGTGACGCATCAGCCGCCCGGGCCGGCCACCACCCGGATTTCCCTCGAGTCGGGCAAGACCTGGGTTTTCGCGACCGCCCTGGACTGGCCGGGCTGGTGCCGGCGGGGCAAGGGCGAGGAGGCCGCCGTCGACGTGCTGCTCGACTACGCCGGCCGGTACGCTCGCGTGGCCGGGCCTGGCTTCGCGCCCGGCCAGGCGGCGATAGTCGGCCGGGTGGCCAGCGACATGTCGGCGGACTTCGGTGCGCCCGGCGTGCCCGGCCCCTGGGACGACGAGCCGCTGCCGCCGGCCGAGGCCGACCGGCTGACCGGGCTGCTCGAGGCGGCCTGGCGGTACTTCGACGGCGTGGTGGCCGCGGCCCCGGCCCAGCTGCGCAAGGGCCCGCGCGGCGGCGGCCGGGACCGGGACGCGATCGTCGATCACGTCCGCGAGGCGGAGCGGTCGTACGGCCGCAAGGTCGGCCCGCGGGTCCCGCCGCGGACCCCCTGGGAGCAGCAGCGCACCGAGATCGCCGCGGCCTTGCGTACCGGCACGCCGGGCGGCGCGTGGCCGCCGCGCTACGCCATCAGGCGACTGGCCTGGCACGTCCTCGACCACGCTTGGGAGATCGAGGACAAGAGCGACTGACCCAGGCCGCCAGACCGTCACCGTGCCGCAGGCGACGTCCGCACCGGACGTGATCACGGCCACCGACAACTCCGGGGACATCACCATCGCCAACCAGCAGGTCCCCGCGGCGCCCCGGGCCCCCCGGCCCCCGCCCCCAGCGTCCTGAGATGCTGCCGAAGCAGCTCACTCGCCGACGCCTGGCGCCGCCTGCTCCTGGCCGGATAAACCCAGACCGTCCGCCTCGGCCCGCCCGGGGTCAGCTTTGCGGGCGCCAGGCCCGCCCGGCCAGCCCGCCGGCGGACTGGAAGGGCAGCGGCCGATGGGCAGAAGCCGACAGGCAGAAGTCCGCGCGCAGGAGTCCGCGCGCAGAAGTCCGCGCTCGTCACGGCCCGGTCCTGAGATGGTCGGCTGCCAGGCCCGATGAGAGCGTCCCGGCGGCGAGCCTGAGCCGGGCGCCGTCGGCCCGTTCCTGCTCGTCAATAGCGAACGCCACCTCGACTCTGGCCTGCTCAAGCCGCGGTATCCAGCGGTCTTTGATCGCGCGCAGCCGGTATCTGGTCGCTAGTGCCTCGGCCTCGATGATCTGCAGCGCCGCGGTGGCCGCGGCGTGCGCGGCGGCCGCCGCCAGGGCACGCTGGTGCGCCTGCCCGGCCTCGGTGACGGCAGGCCCGGCCCAGCGGCCTGGCCCGGCAGCAGGCCTGCAGGTGGCGCCCGCTGGATGGCGCACCCCCATCGTGACCGCATAGCTGATCTGCACGTCGGCGGGCCGGTCGGCGGCAGCGAGCCTGATCGCCCGCTGCCCCCCGAGCAGCGCCGCCCGGAGCAGCCACCGGTCAGCGGCGGCGCAACAGATGTCCCAGTCCTGTCCGGTCCGCGTCGTGGCCGCCCGTAGCCGCTCCAGCTCGACCTGCAGGATGCGCAGCTTGCGGTCGAGCACGTCGGCGCCGCGGCGGGCGACGTCCAGCCGCCGCTCCAGCCACATCCGCCCGGCCCGGCCGGGTGGATGGGCCAGCCCGCCGGTCATGGCCGCTCCGCCGGGCCGGGGTCGGGCGGGCGGTCCGCCCGATCATCGGCAGCCGGATGCCCGGCCGGATCCCGGGCCGCCGGTGCGCCGGCGCTGGCGGGCCCGGGCGGGGGGGGTTCGGCGCGGGGCGGTTCGGCACCGGCGGCGAGCCGGGGCCCGGTGCCGTCCGGGTAGTAGGCATCCAGCGCCTCAGCGGACAGCATGACCAGGTCACGGCGCGGCAGCACGCCGAGCACCTGCCAGGCCCTGTGCAGCGTCTCGGCGAGGCTGCGGCTCTCGGTTCGGCCCTGGTTGACCAGCTCGGCCTCAAACGCCCGCTCCAGCTCCTGATACCGGCGGTCCGACTCGCTGAGCGCAGCGGTCCCGATCAGCTCGGCCAGCTCGCGGCCGCGGCGGGCGGCGGCCAGCGCGGCCAGCAGCTGCGCGGCCACGTCCAGGTGGTCGGCCCGGGTGCGCCCCGGGCCGGCCCCCTGGCGCATCAGCCTGGACAGCGACGACAGCGCCTCCAGCGGCGGGTAGATGCCGCGGGCATGCAGGTCGGCGCTGAGGACGAGCTGGCCCTCGGTGATGTAGCCGGTCAGGTCAGGGACCGGGTGGGTGATGTCTCCGGCCGGCATGGTCAGCACCGGCACCAGGGTGAGCGAGCCTGGCCGCCCGCGGATCCGCCCGCACCGCTCATACAGCGAGGCCAGGTCGCTGTAGAGATATCCGGGGTAGGCACGCCGTGCCGGGATCTCGCCGCGGGCCGCCGACACTTCCCGCAGCGCCTCGCAGTAGTTGGTCATGTCGGCCATCACCACGAGCACGTGGCGTCCGAGCGTGAACGCCAGGTGCTCGGCTACCGTCAGCGCCAACCGCGGGGTGAGCAGCCGCTCGATGACCGGCGCGTCGGCCAGGTTCAGCAGCAGCAGGAGCTCGCCCGCCGCGGAGCGCTCTTCCAGCGTGCCGCGGATCGCCGCCGCGTCGGCGTGAGTGAGGCCCATCGCGGCGAACACCACGCTGAACGGCTCGCCGCCGGCCGAGGCCTGCGCGGCCAGCTGGCCGGCCAGCTCGAGATGCGGCAGGCCAGCCACCGAGAAGATGGGCAGCTTCTGGCCGCGGACCAGAGTGGTCAGCGCGTCGATCACGGACACCCCGGTGAGCACCGGTTCGGCGGGCGGCTCCCGTGCCGCCGGGTTGATCGGGTACCCGGCGACCGGCGCCGTCACCTCGCCGGTGACCGGCGGCCCGCCGTCGACCGGCTCGCCGAGCCCGTCGCACACCCGGCCCAGCCACCCGTCGCCGACACCGATCCGCAGCGGGCTGCCGCTGAACTCGACCCGGTTGCCGGACAGGCCCATGCCGGTGGTGCCCTCGAGCACCTGGACGACGGCCAGGTCGTCGAGGGCCTCCAGCACCAGCCCGTGCCGGACCTGGCCGGACTCCAGCCGGATCGTGGCGAACTCGTCCCAGCCCACGCCGGCCACCCCGCGGACCACGAGCAGCGGGCCGCGCAGTTCCGCGACGGCGGTGTACTCAGGCTGCGCCCAATCCGTCATGCTGTCACTCCGAGCGCGTCCAGCCGGGCCAGCATCTCGTCTTGCCTGACTTTGACGTCCGCCGGGGCGGGCGCGTCCTCCTTGGCCCGCAGCAGCGGGGAGAAGTCCTGTTCCTCGATCGCGGCGGGCGGCGTGCCGTGGCTGGCCAGCTCGAGGCAGCGGCCCGTCACCGTGAGCACCGCGGTCACCAGGGCGGCGGCCCGGGCCGGATCACAATAGGCGTCCAGCAGGCTCAGCGCGCTCTGCTGCAGGACGCCCTCCCTGATCAGCCGGCCGGCCAGGATGGTGACCCGCTCCCTAGGCGGCAGCGCGGTGACGCCCATCAGGTCGGCGAGCGCGGTGAGCCGGTCGGCCTCGGCGAGCAGCGCGGCGAGATCTGCCCGGCGGCGCGTCCAGCCTGGGTCCCCGTTACGCGCTAGCCAGTCACCGATCTGCGCGGCGTCCCTGGAAAACGAGCCCGACCAGGAGACGGCCGGATAATGACGGGCGTAGGCGAGATCACGGTCCAGGGTCCACAGGCACCGGACGAACCGTTGCGTATACGCAGTCACCGGCTCGGTCATGTCGCCGCCTGCGGGCGAGACCGCGCCGATGATGGTAATCGATCCTTCCAGGCCGCCGGTGGTGATGACCCGGCCGGCCCGCTCGTAGAACGCGGCCAGCGCGGAGGCGAGCGCCGCCGGGTAACCCTCCTCGGCCGGTAGCTCCCCGTTGCGCGAGGCGAACTCGCGCAGCGCCTCCGCCCACCGGGACGTGGAGTCAGCCACCACGACCACATCCAGGCCCATGTCCCTGAAGTGCTCCGCCACCGCCGCCGCGGTGTAGATGCTGGCCTCCCTGGCCATCATCGGCATGTTGGAGGTGTTGGCGATCACCACCGTGCGATCGGCCAGCAGTCCCCCGGTCCGCGGATCGGCGAGCCCGGCCAGATCGCTCAGCATGTCGGCGAGCTCGTTCCCGCGCTCACCGCATCCGACGTAGATGATCACGTCGGCGTCGCACCACTTGGTGATCTGCTGCAGCAGGACCGTCTTGCCGGTGCCGAAACCGCCCGGCACCGCTGTCGTCCCGCCCCGGCTGACCGGGAACAGCACGTCGACCACCCGCTGCCCGGTCCGCAGCGGGGCGTCGCCTGGCAGCCGCTCCCGGTACGGGCGCACCACCCGCACCGGCCACGATGTGGTTAGCGGGACGGCGGTGCCGCCCACGGCCGCGATCACCGCGGCCCCGCTGACCGGGCCCGGCCTGCGCAGCCGCTCGACCATCCCGCTGACGCCGGGCGGCACCAGGACGCGGTACCGCACCTGGCCGGGGTTGGCCACCGCGCCCAGGCAGTCGCCGCCCCGGACGACGTCGCCGTCACTGGCCTCGGGAGTGAAGGCGAACTCCCGGCCCTCCGCAGGCGGCCTGGACCTGGCCGGATCCAGCCACGGACCCGCGTCGCCGAGCGGGCGCAGCAGCCCGTCGAAGACCGCGCCGAGCAGGTGCGGGCCGAGCTGGGCGGACAGCGGTTCACCGCGGCCGCGGGCCGGATCGCCGGGGGCCAGGCCGCCGGTGTATTCGTAAGCCTGCAGGGTCGCGGCCGGCCCTCGGATCGCGACGACCTCGCTGGGCAGCCGGTCCCGGCCGATCTCGACGATGTCGTGCATCGACAGGTCCGGCAGGTCGGCCACCTCGACGAGTGATCCGTTGACCCGGGTGACCCGGCCCGGCGCGGCGGCCCTCATGAGGCGTACAGCTCCCGGATCCGCGGGCCCAGCAGGTCGATGGCCCGCTCCGCCAGCCTGGGCAGCGAGCAATCCACCAGGACGCCAGGAGCCCGGGCGATCACGCCGCCGTCAGGATGCTCGCTCACCGTGGCTCGCGGGCCCGCGGCCCGCTGCGCCAGCCCGGCCAGCCGGTCCAGGAACTCGGGGTAGCCGGGCTGGTCCCGCAGCCCGCGGACCGCGGCGCGGATCCGGCCGGCCAGCTCGTCCCGGGCCCGGAGCTCGGTGCCGAGCAGGATCGCGCGCGCGTCATGACGGCCGCGGTTGCGCTCGGCGACCGCCAGCGACTCGGCCTGCGCCCGGCCCTCCTGCCCGGCCCGGAGCACGGCATCGGCGGCGTCCTTGCGGGCCTGCGCGAGCAGCGCCTGCGCTTCCCGGCTGGCCTCTGCCACCAGCAGGTCAGCCCGAGCGGCGGCGCGGCGGAGCATCGCGTCGCGGACCGGCGCCAGCGCGGCCTGCCGTCTCGTCGAGGCGGTCATGCCGGCATCACCACCGGGAGCACGCCAGCCCGGCTGCTCAGGTCGTCGGCCAGCCAGCCGGCCACCTCGGCGGTGACGATCACGACTGCGATGTCGGCGGGCAGCTCCCGCCAGGCCCGCCTGGCCCCGGCCTGGCCGTCCACCGGGTAGAGCGCGGCCCCGGCTAGTGCGTAGCCCTGGATCCGCAGTTCTGCGCCGATGACGGCGGCCCTGGCCATCTCGTTATGCCTTCCCGATCAGGATGATTCCGATGATCAGCCCGTAGATCGCGATACCCTCCGCCAGGCCGACGATGACCATGGCCCGGCCGAAGAGCTCAGGCCGCTCGCTCATCACGGCCAGCGCCGCCGCGCCGACGTAGGCGACCGCGATGCCGGCCCCGATGGTCGACCCGGCCACCGCGATCGCCGCGCCGATCAGCGCGCCGGTGTTGCTGGCCGTCCCGGCGGCGGCTGCCGCGGCTACCGCCTTCGCGGCCCCGGCGCCGGCGGCCGCGCCGGCCGGGCCGGCCGTGGCCACCACGGCGAGCAGGACGGCGGCCCCCACCATCAGCACGACGCCGATCCCGGCGAGCGCATAGACAGCCCGCCGGTCCCGTCGCGCGGCCAGCCGCGCGGCGACCGCGGCGACCGCGACCACGGGCACGCCGATGAGCCAGGCTGCTATCACGCGACTTCCTTCCTCGGGGCGGTGGCCCCAGCCGTCATGTCAATCTCGCCGGCCTCGATCGGCAGCGACCATGGCCGGAACGGCCGGCCCTGCGCCACGAACACCCGGGAGAACAATTCGTAGTACTCCAGGCGCAGCGCCTGGATCGCGGCGACCAGCGCCTCCAGCCCGAACGTCAGGGCGTTGCCCAAGACGAACACCAGGACCGCCGCCGCGACCAATACTCCGCCACGATCCCACAGCGCCCGGGTCCCTTCCCAGACAAGCAGCCCGAGCGCGGCGTGCGTCAGGCCGAACGCGGCCAGCCGGGCGAACGACACGAGGTTCGAGCCCAGCCGGACCACGAGGTCGAAGAGCTCCACTGACACCTGGACGGCACCGGTGCCGCCACCGCCGGCCTCCGCCGCGAAACCGATGAACGCGAGCGCCAGCGCCAGCGCGATGATGAGCACCCCGGCGATGGTCAGCGCGCCGTGGTGCAGGTACCAGCCGCCCGCGGCCAGCCCGATGCCGAGGAACAGCAGCGTGCCGGCGATGCCGGACGGCGCATACAGCGCCAGCGGCCAGCCGCCCTCCCGCCAGCGGTTGATGGTGCCCAGCGCGTACGCACCGGCTAGCAAGACCGCGCCGAAGCCGATACCGGCGGCCAGCAGCGGTACCGGATGGCTCAGCGGCGCGAGCCAGATGGTGGGCACCAGGCCGGTCGGACCGAAGAATTCCCCGTAGAGCAGGCCGAACGCGGTCGCGGCCAGGCCCGCACCGCCGACGAATGGCCAGGCCGGCCGGAACCTGCGCGCCCAGCCCGGCCAGCCGGCCCGCAGTGCGGCGGCCGCGGCGACCAGCAGCAGGCCCTGCCCGGCATCGCCGAACATTATCCCGAACATCACCACATAGCTGGCCCAGGCCAGCCAGGTTGGGTCGATATCGGCATAGGGCACGGTGCCGTACGTCGACACGAGCGGGCTGAGCGTGCGCCGCAGCTGGGTGCCGCCGATCAGCGTGGGCGGCTGGCCGCCCGGCGGGTGCCGCAACGGCACTACCGCGCAGCCCACCTCGGCCAGCCGCGCGGCCAGCCCGGGCAGGCGATCGGCGGGGACCCAGCCGGCCAGGGCGGCGGCCCCGGGCCCGGGCGTGGCCGCCGCCGCGTAACTCTCCAGTTGCGCCTCGCCGGCCAGCAGGTCGTAACGGCCGGCCCGGTGCAGGGCGTCGAGGTCGGGCGGCCCGGCGGACAGCGCGGGGCTGGCCATCCGGGCCGGGACAGCCCCGGCGGGTGCGGCGCCACCGCCGCGCAGCCGGGCCGCCGCCTCGCCGACCGCGTCCTGGTCGGCGTCGGCCCGGTCGATCTCGACGGCCGCGCTGGCTGCGACGCAGGCCAGCATGTCGCGCAGCGAGCCGACCGGGGCGACGAGCGCGACCCGCGACATCCGGGTGGGCAGCGGGATGTCAAGCCACGGCATCGTAGGCCTCCAGCGGGCCGCCGCCGCGCGCGGCGATCTCCAGCGCTGCCCGCCCTCGGTGAGCGTCGGCGGCCAGGATGGCGATCCCGCCCAGCACCGACGGCCGGTCCAGCGCCGAGGTGCGCAGCAGCATGAACCCGTCCCGCTCGACCCGGGCCCACCAGCCCGCCTCGGCTCGCCAGAGATCACTCGGGTCGCGGACCTCGCTGAGCACCCACGCCAGCCGGGCGGGCAGCCGCGCGGCCATCTCTTCGACCGTGCGGGCGTCGGCCGCGCCCGGGCCGAGCAGGCCGTCGGCGGCACCGCGCAGTACCGGGTCCAGCGGCCGCCCGGCCGCGAATCGCTCGCCCGCCACCAAGAGCGCCACCGCGCTGGCCGCCCAGACCGGGGCGGGGGCGTCCAGAGCAGCGATGCGCCCGGCCAGCCCGACCCGCATGCCGACCCGCAGCGCCTGCTCCGACGCGCCGCCGGGGTCCTTCCACGGCGAGGCGGTGAGCAACGTGCGCAGCTCCGCGTGGCTGGCTGCCCGCCGCAGCCGCGGCCACGCCGTGGCCAGCGCACCGAGCTGGAAGAGGTCGTCGGCGGGGCGCCCGGCCAGCCCGCTGAGGAGCTCATCGACGTTGGCGATCTCGAACCAGCCGGCCAGCGCGCGCATCAGCTGGACGCCGCCGGGCGGTAGCCAGCCGGCCAGGACGCGCAGGTCCCACAGGATGCCCTCGGCGATCCCGTGCTGCGCGGCCGCGAGGGACTGGCCGGGCCTGATCCAGCGGCCGTAGGGCGTGACCGCCAGCATCTGCACGGCTTCAGCCAGCGAGCCGCAGGCGGCCAGCCGCCGCGCGGCCCCGGTGCCGAGGCGGCGCCGGACCAGGGCCCGGGTCCGGACGCTGCCGGCGACCCAGCCCGCGCTCATCGCGAGCCGCCCGCTTCTGGCTGCGACCTGACCAGGTCGATGGCTGCTGCTATCAGCTCGTTGACCTGCCAGTCAGCGACTCCGGGCCGCTGGCGCGCCTGTTCGGCGGCGGCCGCGGCGGTCGCTCTCGCGTCGGCTTGCGCCGCAGCCAGGACGCGTTCCGCGGCCGCGTTCCTGGCCGCTTCCGAGCGCTGTCGCGCGTCGGCGGCCATCGCCGCGGCCTGGTCCCTGGCCTGCTCGGCGATCCGGCGGGCCTCGCGCTGCGCGCGGGCTACGACGCGCCGGCATTCCGCATCGGTATCGGCCAGCGCGGTCAGCACCGGCTCGAGTTCGGCGGCCAGCTCGCGGGCCCGGTCCCCGGGCACGCCGACCCGGCCCGCCGCGCCCGGGGCCCCGGCCGGCCTGAAGCGGTCCAGGAAGTCACGTAACTGCGGCACTTCAGGCCCTCCTCAAGGCTCACCGCCCGGTCATCAACGATGTTCCCGCAGCGCGCTCTTCACCACCTTGCCCGACGCGTTGTGCGGGAGCTGGTCGTGGATCAGGAACTGGCGCGGCACCTGGAACGGGGCCAGCCGCCGCCGGCACCAGGACCGCAGGTCATCAGGCGCGAGCACCTGATCGCGGCGCAGCACCAGATGAGCCACCAGGACCTGGCCGTATTCCTCGTCCTGGACACCGGTGACGGCCGCTTCCAGGATGGCGGGGTGCTGTTCGAGCGCGTTCTCCACCTCGACCGGATACACGTTCTCGCCGCCGGTAACGATCATGTCGTCGGCGCGCCCGCCCACGAACAGCCTGCCGTCAGCATCGAACCAGCCGATGTCGCCGGTGCGTACCGGGGCCCGGAAGACCGGGACGTCGGGGCGGCCTGGGCGCGCCCCGGCCAGCGAGTCGTGACTGCTGACCCAGATGGCGCCCGGGGACCGCGGGCCGGCCGGGCCGGAGCCGGCCGGGCCGGAGCCGGCCACCCGGACCTCGACTCCGGGCAGCGGGCGGCCCGCGGTGCCCGGGGCCGCGCGCAGGTCCGCCGGGCTGGCGACGGTCGCGTATCCGGCCTCGGTCGAGCCGTAGAGGTTGTAGAGCACCGCACCGAACTCGTCCATGAATGCCCCGGCCAGCGCGGGCGACAAGGAGGAGCCGCTGACCGTGACGGCGCGCAGGCTGCTGGTGTCGTACTTGCGGCGGACCTCGGGCGGCAGGTCCATGATGCGCCGCAGCATCACCGGCACGGCGACCAGCACCTGGCACCGCTCGCGCTCGACGAGCGCGAGCACGCCGGCCGGATCGAAGCTCCGCGTCACCACGGCGGTGCTGCTGTACAGCATGGTCAGCAGCGTGTTGAGCCAGCCCCAGCTGTGGAATATGGGCGCGGCGATCAGGTGCGTCTCACGGGCCCGGTACGGCAGCCCGGCCGCCAGCGCGATGACGGAACTGGCGTCTCCGCCAGTGCGGGCGGTGTGCTTCGGCTGGCCGGTGGTGCCCGACGTGAGAATGACATGGCGGCTCCGGCGCCCTGGCCACCGCGGTCCGCCGCGCCGCCAGGCAGGCCCGCCGACGCCCGTCGCCAGCCGTTCGATGCTGAGGCCATCGGCGCCGGTCACCGGGATGGCCAGGACCCCGGCCGGTATCCGGTCGGCGAATTCGACGTCGTGCACGATCGCCGCTACGCCCCCGCTGGTCAGCTCGGCGATCTGGGCCGCTGAGAATCCGGTGTTGAGGTACAGGATGTCGAACTCACACCGCGAAGCGGCCACCATGACCTGGTAGAACGCCGCCGAGTTCCGGCCGAGCAGCGCGACGGCCGCACCGGGGGCCAGCTCAGCAGCGAGCCCGGCGGCCAGCGCCTGGCAGCGTTCCTCCAGCTCGGCGAAGGTCATGGTGCCGGTGTCGTCGATGAAGGCGGGTGCCCGGGGATAGAACGCGGCTCCGGCGACCGGGCCGCAGCCAGGGCCCAATCCGTAGCGCAGCGCCGCTCGCCCCACCCGGATGAGGCGGCCGGGCCGGTGCGGCCGCAGCAGCCCGGAGCGCGCCAGTGCGCTGGCAGCCGCGGCCGGCGTGCGGGGGCTGCCCGGAGCGGCTCCGGTCACCGGTGCCGGCCCGCGCTCATTTCGTCCCGGCCGAGGTTATGTGGCCGTAGTGACCGTCGTAACGGTGATAGATCAGGCTGCCCCGGCCGGTCTCGCTGTCGATGAAGAACAGGAACGGCTGGCCGAGCGCCTCCATCCGGTCAATGGCCGCGGGGGCGTCGAGCCTCGGCGTGAGCTGGTCGCTGACCGTGATCGAGGCCGCTATCGGGCCGAGCTCGCCGCGCCGCGGGCGGGCCTGGGCCAGCACGAAACCGTTGTACGTCCGGTACAGCACGCTGTCCTGCCCGGTGGCGCGCTCGGTGAACAGGTAGAAGTCGTAGTCGAGCAGCTCCATCTCGGTCACCGCCTCGTCCGGGGTCTCCCGGGTCGGCGCGTAAGACTTGTGCCTGATCACGGCGCGCTCCTCGAGCGGCCGGGGAAAGTAGGGCAGCCGGTGTGCCGGGGCGCTCTCATGCCGCCATTCACCGGACAGCGGCACCGGCTTGCTGCCGCCGACCGCCGCCCAGTTCCGCGCCGCCCGGTTGATCCTGACCTTGAGGCGGCCGCACATCAGGTCGATGGCCTCATGCATCGATTCCGCGTTGGCCTGCGCGCGGATCAGCCGCCCGTTGAAGTCGAGATTGACTTGCGCGACCGCCGGGCGCTGCACGGCCGGGTCGGCCGACATCGTGAGCTTGACCTTCACGAACAGGACGGGCTCAGAAGCATGCCGCAGCGCGGCACGGACCTTCTCGACGGCCAGATCCATCGAGTTCGGCGGAACAGCGCCGCGGGCGTCGGTGTGCACCTGCAGCGTCTGCGTGATCTCCATTACTGATCACCTCTTGTCACCTGAGGCCAGCGGGAAGCGCAGACGCGCGCCGATGCCGGCTGGCGGGTCTCGGACCGCTTCAACCTGCCCGCCATCGCTGATGGTCGCGGCGACCATCGCCTCGATGAGATCGGGGATGGCGCGCACCGCGCCGGCCCCGTCCGGGCACTCGCCTCCGGTGCTGCTGAGCGCCGCGCATCGCCCGCAGGCGAAGCCAGGCACCAGCCCGTTCTCTGGGACGACCAGGACCTGGACTGCGCCGTTGTTGACCGCGGCCAGGCACGCCTCCAGGCCGGTCACGGTCCGGCCGCCCGGCGGGTCCGCCCGGAGCTGGGCGGCCAGCCGCTGCTCGGCCACCTCCAGCCAGTACGCGATAACCGGCGTGGCCAGCTCGCGGACCCGGGCCGGGGTCACCGTATGAGGATCAGCCGCGAAACTGCCGGCGAAGCGCTCCCGCAGCCCGGCAGGCGCAGCCGCGAGGAACTGCCCGATGCTTTCCTCGAGGCCGCCGAGCACCAGCGGCAGCGGCTCTCCGGTCCGCATGGCTCGGGTGAGAATAGCGGCGGTCTCGCGGTAGTGGTGGCGGGCCAGCTGGAGGACACGTTCGTTGACGCGGTGGGCCTCCAGTCCGTACCAGCCGCCGAAGCCGTGACTGCGCACGCCAGCTCCGGCTAGTTCGGCCACCGTGTCGATCCGCCCGGGCGCCACCCGGAACACCCAGGCGTGGCGGCGGTCGAACACGGCCGCGAGGTAACGGGGATGGCGCTGTAGGGCGACCAGCAGCGGCCGGACGTGCGGCTGGTCCGCGAGAATCGCTAGCTCAGGCAGCTCGCCCGGCAGCACGGTCCACTCCGACAGGCCCAGCTCGCGACAGCTGAAGATCGCGACAGTCTGGCCGAGCCAGTCACGGGCATGCTGCTCCAGCAGCTCCCGCACCCGCTGGCGTTCCGCGGCAGGAACTGCGCTCGACTCCGGCGCCTGGCCGTGGCCTAGCCCGTCGCCGCGGGCCGCGGCCGCGATCAGGCCGTCAGCTTTGGCCGGCAGGCCCCTCAGCTCGGCCGGGTCCCGCGGAACCGGCAGGAATAGCGACAAAACCCTTGGTTCGGCGGCCCGGATGCTCAACAGCTTGTCGATCTCCGCGCGACTCATCATCGCCCTGGCCCCCTCCCTTCGATGCCTCCATTACCGCGCTGGAGGGGGGAGCTTCACAGGGCCGAAGGTCCTGGCGGAGTGCCTCTCATCAGGTCATCAGACCGTTCAGGGCCCGGCAGGGGCCGGTCGCGGGCCACCGGAGTCAGGCAGGCTCCCTGGCCAGCAGGCCGCTCGGAGTCAGGCAGGCTCCCTGGCCAGCGGGGCCGCTCGGAGCCCAGACCCCGGCGCTAGCCCCGGCCCCCCGTCCTCGCCCCGGCCCCGGCCCGGCCCTAGCTCTGACCCGGCCCCGGCCCCGGCCCCGGCCTAACCTAACCCGGCCCGGCCGGGCCCGGCTCACCCCAGCCCGGGCCGGAGCCGCTGGGCCAGCTCAGCCGCAACCTGGTGGATGTGCTGCGGTCAGCAGGCTGCGATGTTATCTCTGTGGCCTTTGCGTTCTTTGTGAATAAAGGGACAATCCCTGGCGCGTCGGGCTGATGCGGATCGGATCAGAACGGGAGTTGCCCTGACGCCCTGCCACGGCAGGTCCAGATCGCCGGGCCCGGAAGCCACGACACCGGCCCAGACGCTAGGGACGCCGGGCCCGGAAGCCACGACACCGGCCCAGACGCTAGGGACGCCGGGCCCGGAAGCCACGACACCGGCCCAGACGCTAGGGACGGCGGGCCCGGAAGCCACGACGCCGGCCGGGGCTCTACCGATGCCGGGCCCGGACGCTATCGACGCGCAGGCACGGCTTTCCCGGTCAGCAGGCCGCTCAGGGCCGGGCAAGCTCCTGGGTGAGGCGTTCCTGTAGCGCCGTGAGCTGCGGGCTCACGGTGACAGGTACGGCCGCGGGCGCCCGCAGGCTCTTGGCCTCCGGCGGCAGCCAGGCCAGGTCCGCGGCGCACCGGCGGTGGGCGGCCTGCAGCGGCTCGGGCGCGGCCAGGCGTCGGCCGCCGTGCATGACGGGGACGAGAAGCGGCTCGTGGCCGGGCAGCGCGGGCTCGCCGCTGAGCGCGAGGACATCGCCGGCCGGACCACGGTAGACCTGCTTGGCGCCCGGCTCGGTGATCTTGCCCGGCGAGAGTTTCATGACGGGCCGGCCCGCATAGGCCACCAGCTTGTAGGCGCTGTCGAGGTACGGCGCGTCCGCGCAGACGCCCATCTTCGTGCCCACGCCGTAGGCGTCGATGGGGGCCTGCCCGGCCACCAGGTCGGCGATCGCGAACTCGTCGAGACTGCCGCTGGCGAAGATCCGGGCATCCGGCAATCCCGCCGCATCGAGCAGCCCGCGGGCCAGCCGGGCGAGATCCGCGAGGTCCCCGGAATCCAGCCGCACCGCTACCGGCGGCTGCAGCCGCATCCGACGGGCCACCGCGATCGCGGCGCGGATGCCCCGTTCGGTGTCATAGGTGTCGACCAGGAAGGTGGTCTTCCCGGGGAAGTCCTCAGCGAAGGCCGTGAAGGCCTGCTCTTCATCTGCGAACGCCTCGATGAACGAGTGCGCCATCGTCCCCGCGGCCTGCAGCCCGTATCGGCGCGCGGCCTCGAGATTGCTGGTGGCGGCGAAGCCGGCGATCGCTGAGGTGCGGGCCACCGAAAGGGCCGCGTCGATGCCCTGGGTGCGGCGGAAGGAGAAATCGACCAGCTGCGCGCCGGCCGCGGCCAGCACGCACCGCGCCGCCTTCGTGGCCACGCTCGTCTGGAACGTCATGTGGTTGAGCAGCACCGTCTCGGCCAGCTGGGCCTCGGCGATCGGTGCCGTCACCTCGAGCAGCGGCTCGCCGGCGAACACGACGCGCCCCTCGGGCACGGCATGGACGTCTCCGGTGAACCTCAGGCGGGACAATCCGCGCAAGGCCTCGTCGTCATACCCCTGCTCGCGGTGCAGGTAGTGCAGATCCTCAGGGGTGAACGAGAATCCCTCTAAGAACGCCAGGCAGTCCTCGAGCCCGGCCGCGACCAGGAATCCCCGGTCGGGCGGGAGCCGCCGCACGAACAGGCTGAATGTCGCCGGGCCGGTCATGGTCCGGCGCAGGTAACTCGCGGCCATATTGAGCTCGTAGAGATCGGCTAACAGCCCGCCTGGCACGGTACTGCCTCCCCCATGAGTGTCCGTCTCGCTGCCGTGTCGTCTCGCTGTGTCGTCTCGCTGCTGGGTCTTCGGCCGTATCGCCACTAGCCGTGTCGTCGTCCCTTGATCTGCGCTATGGCCGTCTCGAGGGCGGTTCGCCTGCTGATCAGGTCAAGCTGGGCCTGAATCTGGTTTCTGAGCACCGCGTTGCCCCCGAGTCGCGGTTCCGACAGGCCGCCGAGCAACTGCCCCTGACCCGTGGCCGCCTGCGGCGCAGTGTACTCGCGGCTGATCATTTCGCGGTGGACCCGGGACGCTTCGATGTTCGCTTGCAGCCGCCTGACCGTGTCGGACAGCCGCTCCTCGCTGACGCGCAGCGCCGCCTGCTCAGCGGTCAACTCGGCGACGTGACGCAGGATCGTGCTGCGCCAGGCCATCGCCTGCCGCGCATACTCCGCCCGGCCCGCCGCCGCCGCCTGCCCGGCCTGGCGCTGGAGCCGGTCCGCGGAGCGCCGCAGCCGGCTTTCGCGCATCCGGCTCCGCTTGCGGCTGGCTGCCACGTCCGTGATCGCGGTCCAGAGCCAGCCCAGCAGTTCGTGCTGCTGGGCGGCGGTGTAATCGAGCAGTTCGCCGACGTCCTCCGCGCGTCCGAGCAGCGCGTCTAAATCGATCTCGCGGAGTTCAGTGATGCGATGTGCGGCGTCCACGGTGACCTCTCCGGCCATTGTCAGGCCGAGACCGGCGCCCCCGCCGCGCGCCCTGCTCGCGCGAGCCCGAATGGCGCCGATGCCCTGGCTTGCTACCTTTGCGGAGCCCCGTCCCGATCGGCAGGGTCTTTGGTCCTGCCCGGCCCTGGGAAAGGGGCCGCTTGATCACCCGGCGCCCCCAGGGCCAGCCGTGCCGGGCGGCCGCGACCCCGCTGGCCGCGTCTGCGGGGCCCGCGTCTCCGGTGGCCGTGTCCCCGGGGCCCGAATCTCCGGGGCCCGTGCCCCCGGGGCCCGCGTCACCGGTGCCCGTGTCCCCGGGGCCCGCGTCTCCGGTGGCCGGTGCACTGGACCATGCGGGTCGTTGCAGTGCGGATCACCCGCGCGCGGGCCGCTCCCGGCGATGGTGAATACCTCCTGGGGCGCGTGGTCGACCTGCAGCGTGGTGTGCGCGATCTGGTAGGTGCCGGTCAGCAGTTGCTCGAGATCGCCGCGGACGGCGTGGCAGTCCCGGCCCGGCGCCACGAGGACGTGCGCGGAGGCGGCCGGCATGCCGGAGGTGATCTGCCAGATATGCAGGTCGTGGACCTCGGCCACGTCCGGGCGGGCGGCCATCGCCTGGCCGATCTCGTCCGGGAGCAGGCCCGACGGCGCGGCTTCCAGGAAGATCCGCCCGGACTCCCGTACCAGCCCGGCCCCGGCCTTGACCATGAGCAGCACCACGATGAGCGAGGCGATGGCATCGGCGCGCGCAAACCCGGTGGTCAGGATGACCACGCCCGCGATAGCCGTGGCGATGAAGGCATACAGGTCGGTAACGATGTGGCGGACGGCGCCCTCGACGTTCAGGCTGGTTCGGCTGGCTCGGGAGACCATCCAGGTGGCGCCCAGGTTGACGGCCACGCCGACCAGCGCGGTGACCAGGACCAGGCCCCCGGCCACCTGCGGCGGCGTGATCAGGCGCCTGATGGCCTCGACGGCCAGCCAGGCGGACAGCAGGAGCAGGGTGATCCCGTTGGCCTGGGCGGACAGGATCTCAGCGCGCTTGAGGCCGTAGGTGTAGCCGCCCTTCGGCGGCCGGGCCGCCAGCCGCATCGTGACCAGGGCCAGGACGATCGAGGCCGCATCGGTGAGCATGTGCGCCGCATCAGAGACCAGCGCCAGCGAGTGCGCCAGCAGGCCGACGAGTACCTCGCCGATCATGAACGCCACGATCAGGGCCAGGGCGCGGCCCAGCCACCCGGCATCGGCGCTGGGGCCGGCCGGATGCGAGCGCCCGGCGGGCCCGCTCAGGTGCCCGGCCGCTCCGGCGGGGTGCGCATGCCCGGCGTGGCCGTTGCTCATCCTGGTTCCCCGAAGCGAGCGTCGTGCTCGGGATGAGCGGCCACCGGGGCGTGGCCGATGTGCGTGAGCGCGAGGTCCAGCAGCATCCGGACGTGCGCGTCAGCCAGCCGGTAATAGGCCATCCGGCCGGTCCGGCGGGCCTCCACCACCCGGTGCGCGCGCAACAGCCGCAGGTGATGAGATACGGCGGACTCGCTCGCGTGCGCGACCGCGGCCAGGTCAGACACGCAGGTCTCGCCATCCAGCAACGCGACGAGGACCCGCAGCCGGCCCGGATCGGCGAGCAGCCCGAACACATCCGCCAGCTCGGTCACCTGGGCGTCGGGTGGCATCGCCGCCGAGACCATGGCCACCCGCCCGGCGTCGACCACCCGGACGGCATCCCGGTCCAGGTCCGTCAACGCCTGTTCATCTGAACGATTGCTCATACGTTTCCAGACTAACTGGCGCCCCGGCCGGGCGAAAGGCCACCGGCCCGGGAGAGCCGCGCGCGCCGTCAGCGCCGGAGCCAGCCCCCCCGAGACCAGCCGGGACCGGCACCGGGGACCAGCCCGGGACCGGCACGGAGACCACCGAGGCGCAGCTACCACCAAGCCGCTATTGCGAGCTAGTTGCAGAAGTTCCTAGACTGGCCCGGGACCAAGTCGCCGAGGGAGGGAAATCATGGCCGATCCGCGCGCTCGCCTGGCGAGGATCCGGGCCGGGCTGACGCCGCGGGAGTGGGCCAGAGCCGGCGCGATGACCATGATCGTGATCGGCCTGAACGTGCTCGGCTGGGGCATGCTGTCGGCTGCCGTCGGCGGGCACTATCACCTCTCCGGCACCAAGCTCTTCGGATTCGGGACCGGAGTGCTGGCCTACACCCTCGGCATGCGGCACGCGTTCGACGCCGATCACATCGCGGCCATTGACAACACCACCCGCAAGCTCGTCAGCGACGGGAAACGGCCGCTGTCGGTCGGTTTCTTCTTCTCCCTCGGCCATTCCTCGATCGTGTTCGTCCTGGCCCTGCTGCTGAATTTCGGCATCCGCAGCCTCGATCGCCAGGTGGGCAACGGCAGCTCGGGACTGCACACCGTGACCGGGATCGTCGGCACCACCGTCTCGGGCACGTTCCTCTACCTCATCGCGGCGCTCAACGCGGTGATCCTGGTCGGCATCGTGAAGATCCTTCGGGCGATGCGCAGCGGCCGGTACAGCGACGAGGAGCTCGAGCGCCAGCTCGACAACCGCGGCCTGATGAACCGCGTCTTCGGCGGATACGCCAAGCGGATCGACGCTCCGTGGAAGATGTATCCCGTCGGCGCGCTGTTCGGGCTCGGCTTCGACACCGCCACCGAGGTCGGCCTGCTGGTCATGGCGGGCACCGCCGTGGTCAGCGGCCTGCCGTTCTACGCGATCCTGTCGCTGCCGATCCTGTTCGCGGGCGGGATGTGCCTGTTCGACACGATCGACGGCTGCTTCATGAACTTCGCCTATGACTGGGCGTTCGCCCGGCCGGTGCGCAAGGTGTTCTACAACCTGACCATCACGGGCCTGTCGGTCTTCGTCGCGTTCTTCATCGGCAGCATCGAGATCCTCGGCCTGATCGCGCAGGAGTACCGGCTCAATGGCGGCTTCTGGTCATTCATGGGGAACTTCGACATCAACAAGGCAGGCTTCGTCATCGTCGGCATGTTCGTCGTGACCTGGGCGGTGGCCTTGTCGGTCTGGCATTTCGGCCGGATCGAGCAGCGGTGGGATCTGGCCGCGGCGGAGGCTGCCGCCCGGGACCTGGCCTGAGCGCAGAGTCGGCCTGCCGCAGCGCCATGAGCATCCTCAGCTAGCCTCCTGACCGGTGCCCCCCTGATGTGGCTTGATTCCATGATCGTGATGATCGTGGTTGCTGGGAGGAGCGCCGGGGGTGCCATGTCAGATCCGAAAACCCTGCCATCTAAGCATCGAATGGACAGCTTCAAGGCAAGGCCTTACTCGTTGTTGATTACTTAGAGTATCGTCGTCGCTACAACTAGTTGATCCTTCCATGCCGCATACCCGAGCACGCCGCACCAGCTAGCCCTGGGCGGGCCGGGGCCAGGCGATGCGGGGAGATCACGATCAACCCGGTCATCTTCCTCGTCGGTGACCGGCGGATCCGGTTCGGGGGGCACTGCCGACGCATTGGCCGCGCCAGACGCAGGTAAGGGGGCGATCCTTCGGTGGCAGCGAACGCGGACGAACCCCACCAGCACGCACCGTACAGGGGCACCGGGCCGGCAGCCAGCGAGTGGATGCCGGTACCCGACCCCACCAAGCTCACCACCGAGCAGCTCCGCCGCGAGCTAGCCACGTTACGGGAGATCATCGAAACCCGGCTCGACGGGATGGACCGGGCCACCGAGGTGGCCCGGTCCCAGGCAGCCGTTAGCCGTGCGCAGATCGAGCAGATCCGCGATCGGCAGCGCGAGGAAACGGTGACCCAGATCGGGCAGCTCCGCAAGCTGCTGGAGGCGCGGCTCGACGGGATGGACCGGGCCACCGAGGTGGTCAGCTCCCAGGCAGCCGTTAGCCGTGCGCAGATCGAGCAGATCCGCGATCGGCTGCGCGAGGAAACGGTGACCCAGATCGGGCAGCTCCGCAAGCTGCTGGAGGCGCGGCTCGACGGGATGGACCGGGCGATCGCGCTGCAGTTCGGCGAGCGGGACGTCCGCAGCGAACAGGCGACCGTGAGCTCCAAGCAGGCGCTGGAGGCAGCGCTGCTCGCCCAGAAGGAACTCGTCGCCCAGCAGAACGACGCCAACTCCGCCGCCGCCGCGAAGGCCGAGGCCAGCTTCACGAAGCAGATCGACCAGATCGGAACGATCATCCAGACGACGGAGAAGGCCACGGATGCGCGGATCACCGAGCTCAAGGAGCGCATCGACCGCGGCGAAGGCTCGACCGCGGGCGCGACCGGGTCCCGCTCGGAGCGCGCCCAGGTCACCAACCAGGTCCTGATGGCGATGTCCGTCCTCGCTGCCGTGATCGGACTGTTAATCGTGACGTTCCACCATTAGTCCTTCCCGGCTTCCTGACCAGAGCCCCCGAGCATCCCTTGGTAGCCCTGTGCGGCCACGTCGCCGGGATGATGTGGCCGTGACGCCACGCAGGGGCGCTTTGCTACGCGGGGGCGGGGGCGCTGCCGCGCTGCTGCCCGTCTTGCGTTCGTAGCGCGGTCCAGCCCAGGCGTCCGGTGACTCCTTCGAGTCTTTCTCCGATCGTGATGCCATGTTCGGTGATGGTGTAGCCGACCATGGTTGTCTGGTGCGGGCTGTTGCGCATCTTCAGAATGTTGAGCGCGCGGCCTATCTGGGATTCGTGTTCGATATATCGCAGGTCGATGACGTTGTCGAACAAGAACATGAGCCCGTCCAGCGACCGTTCGGCGGTTCCCTGGGAGGCCGTTTCGCTGGTGACCACCGCTGCGCTTCCCGCGGCCCGGATGAGCCCTATCAGGCTGCGCATGAAGGCGGGAAAGCGTTCGGATTCGCGTGCGGCGAAGACCAGTTCGGCGAAGCTGTCGATGACGACGCGGCCGACCGGGTGCCTGGTGAGTTCCGAGCGGATGGCGTTGGCGAGGATATCGAGATCGAGACCGCCCATCGGGACGTAGGAGATCGCCAGCTGCCCTTCAGCCTGGGCTTTTTCGAGGTCCCAGCCGAAGCCGGCCGCCGTGGCGATCAGCTGCGCGGGAGCGTCCTGGAACGTGACGTAGAGACAGTTCTCGCGTTGCTCCAGGCCCTGAGCGATCCAGCGCAGCCCGAAGATGGTCTTGCCGACGCCAGACGGCCCGGTGATCAGGGTGGCGTCAGTGCCCATCGGGCCGCCGTCCATCAGTTCGTCCAGGCCGGGGATCCCGGTGCGGGTCCGGCCGGATGCCGCCGCAGGCATTTCCGGGATGAGGGTCTCTATGCGGGGGAAGACCTCGATCCCGGCCGGGCTGATCTCGAAGGTATGCGCTCCCGGCCGCTGGCTGGTCCCGCGCTCCTTCGTGATCCGCAGCGACCGCCGGTCGACCGGCTCGCGGGCCTGGTATTGGAGCTGGATGATGCCGTCAGCGAGGGAGAACTCGATGCCGCTGGCTATTTCCTCGGGCGTGTACTCGCCGACCAGCAGCAGCACCGTGTCGGTGTGGGCGACGCGGCTGGTCAGGTCGTACAGCGCCGCGCGCAGTTCCCGTTCGTCGGCGAAGTCGCGCAGCATCTTGGTGCTGTCGATCACCACGATCATTGGCTCCTCGTCCAGGATCTTCCGCACCACCTCTGACACCAGGGGGTCCAGCCCTCCCTCGCGCTCAGGCCGCAGGAAGTCGCCGAGATGGATGTATTCGACATTTCCGCTGAGGGCGCCCGGGTCGAAGAAGGCAAAGGGTTCCAGGTGCCTGACGAGCTTGGTGTGCGGCTCGGACACAGTCGTGTAGTAAACGGACTTGTGCGCGGCCGTCGCACGCGCGAAGCAGATCTGCTGAGCGAGGATGGTCTTGCCGACGCCCGGTTCCCCGGCCAGGACCACGACTGATCCTTGTTCGAGGCCGCCGCTGAGCACCAGGTCCAGCCCGGCGATACCGGTAGGCAGCAGTTTCAACGAGTCACGTCCTTTCTTCAGCAGCACCTCTACGGCGGCGGCGATCTGCTGCCAAGAGGATGACTTGGATGCCACCATGTCAGCGGCACGCGCGACGTCGGTGTCTGCGGTCGAGGCCAGGATCGGGATGTCGGCCGTGGCAGGCTCACCGCGCAGCCGCCGGATCAGCTCAGGGCCATCCATGACCGGCATCCTCATGTCAGTCACGATCAGATCCGGGAGCAACTCCCTGGCGATGGCCAGCGCTGCGGCACCATCGGCGGCATCGGTCACTTCATGCCCGGCCCGTTCCAAGGTCCGCCGGAGCAGGAACCGCTCGTCTGGCTCGTCATCTACGACCAGGATCCTGCTCATCAGCGGCGGCCCCCTGCACTGATACCTACACAACGTAGTGACAACATTACAGGTAGTCAGCACCTTCCTGCTATCTGTACCCGGGGTCCCGGTCTTGTGGCGCGATTAATGCGAGAGTGCTGGGAGGCTCAGCCTGGACCGCTACCCGGCCGCATAGGGGGCCGGGTTACCCGGACCCCTGCGGACGTCAGACCGGGCCCAAGGTATCCGATAGGGCACAGGTAGCCGTTAAATAGCCTCTTTCTTGCTGCCGCCGCATATCGGTCCCTGAGCGCGCTAGCTTGTTTCTCATGAAAGCCCTGGTGCTGGCTGGAGGCTCCGGCAGTCGGCTCCGGCCCATTACGCACACGTACGCTAAGCAATTGCTGCCGGTGGCTAATAAGCCCGTTTTATTCTATGTGCTTGACGGCATTGCCGATGCGGGCATCCGCGATGTCGGGATCATCGTGGGCGATACCGCGCCTGCCATCCAGGCGGCGGTGGGCGATGGCCGGGCGTTCGGGCTGGACGCCACTTACATCAGGCAGGACGCGCCGCTCGGGCTGGCCCACGCGGTGCTGATCGCGCGTGATTACCTCGGCGCCGACGACTTCGTCATGTATCTCGGCGACAACTTCATCGTCGGCGGGATTACCCCGCTAGTCGACGAGTTCTCCGCCAGCCGCCCGGACGCGCAGATCATGCTGACCACCGTGCCCGATCCGCGCCAGTTCGGCGTGGCCGAGCTGGACGAGGCGGGCGAGGTGATCGGCCTGGCGGAGAAGCCCTGCCATCCAAAGAGCGACCTGGCTCTGGTCGGGGTCTACATCTTCACCCCCGCCATCCACGAGGCGGTGCAGCAGCTGAAGCCATCGGACCGCGGCGAGCTCGAGATCACCGAGGCGCTGCAGTGGCTCATCGAGGACGGCCGCAAGGTTGCCTCCACGCTCGTCACGGGGTACTGGAAAGACACCGGCAATGTCGCCGACATGCTCGAAGTCAACCGGATGGTTCTAGAAGGCATGGAAACGCGGCAGCTCGGCGAGGTCGACAGCGCGAGCGAGCTGATCGGCCGGGTGCTGATCGAGACGGGCGCCGTGGTCAGCCGGTCCCGCATCGTCGGGCCGGCCATCATCGGCGCCGGGTCCCGCGTGACGGGCTCCTACATCGGCCCGTTCACCTCGGTGGCCGCTGATTGCGCGATCATCGACAGCGAGATCGAGTACTCGATCATGCTGCGCGGCGCCTCGGTCCGGGGGGTCGGGCGGATCGAGGCCTCGCTGATCGGCCACGAGGTGGAGGTGACCCCGGCCCCGCGGGCGCCCCGAGCGCACCGTCTGGTACTCGGAGATCACAGCAAGGTGCAGATCAGCTCATGAAAATCCTGGTCACTGGCGGTGCGGGTTTCATCGGCTCCCACTACGCGCGGACGGTGCTGGCCGGCGGGTATCCGCGTTTTGACGGCGCCCAGGTCACCGTCCTGGACAAGCTCACCTACGCCGGCAATCTGGCCAACCTGGAACCGGTGGCCGGCCACCCGCAGTTCACCTTCATCCGCGGGGACATCTGCGATCCGGTGCTGCTCGCCGCGGTTGTCCCCGGCCACGACATCGTGCTCAACTTCGCCGCCGAGAGTCACGTCGACCGGTCCATCACCGGCGCCGCCGAGTTCGTCACCGCCAATGTCGCCGGGGTCCAGGTCCTGCTGCAGGCGTGCCTGGACGCGAAGGTCCGGCGGGTGGTCCAGGTCTCCACCGACGAGGTCTACGGGAGCGTGCCGCACGGGTCCTGGCCGGAGGACGCGCCGCTCGCGCCGAACTCCCCGTACGCGGCGGCCAAGGCGGGCGGGGACCTGATGGCGCTGGCCTATGCCCGCACGCACGGCCTGCAGGTCAGCATCACCCGCTGCTGTAACAACTATGGCCCTTACCAGTTCCCTGAGAAGATCATCCCGCTGTTCGTGACCAATCTGCTGGACGGCCTGCAGGTCCCGCTGTACGGCGACGGCCTGAACGTACGCGGCTGGGTGCATGTCGATGACCACTGCCGCGGCATCCAGCTGGTCGCCGAGCGCGGCCAGGGCGGGGCCGTCTATCACATCGACGGCGACATCGAGCTGACCAACATCGAGCTGACCAGGGCGCTGCTGGACTGCTGCGGAGCGGGCTGGGAGATGGTCACCAGGGTCGAGGACCGCAAGGGCCACGACCGGCGCTACTGCCTCGACGACTCGGCACTGCGGGCGATGGGCTATGCGCCCCGTACCCCGTTCCGTGCCGGACTGGACGCCACGGTGCAGTGGTACCGGGAGAACCGCTGGTGGTGGGAACCGCTCAAGGGACCTGGGCACGAGAGGCCGCCGGTCACCGGGGCACGGAACGACGGACCGCCGGTTGCCGGGCCCGGGCACGACGGGCCGCCGGTCACCGGGGCGCGGCGGGACGCGGGCCAGGTGGCGGGCGGACCTGCCTGATGAGCAGGTGGCTGGTCACGGGGGCGGGCGGGATGCTCGGCCAGGACCTGGTCACCGTTCTGCGCCACCGCGGCGAGCAGGTCACCGGCCTGGACCGGGCTGAACTCGACGTGACCGATGAGGGTTCCATCCGGGCCGCCCTGCGGTGCGGCAGGCCCGACGTCGTGGTCAACTGCGCGGCCTGGACCGCGGTCGACGACGCCGAGGCCCAGGAGGACGCCGCCCTCCAGGTGAACGGGCACGGCGCCGCGAACCTCGCGACGGCCTGCGCGGCCAGCGGCACCCGTATCGTGCAGCTGTCCACCGACTATGTGTTCGGCACTGCGTCAGGTGGCACTGCCTCAGGTGGCACTGCGTCAGGCGGCACTGCGTTAAGTGGCACTGCGTTAAGTGGCACTGTGTTAACCGGGACTGGGCAGCGGCCGTTCGCGGAAGACGATGCGCCGGCGCCTGATACCGCCTACGGGCGCACCAAGCTCGCCGGGGAACTGGCCGTGCTGAGGTTGCTGCCGCTGGCCGGCTACGTGGTGCGGACGGCCTGGCTATACGGGGCGCACGGGCCCAACTTCGTCCGGACGATGATCCGGCTGGCGGGCGAGCGGCCGACCGTGGACGTGGTCGCGGACCAGCGCGGCCAGCCGACCTGGACGGTGGACGTGGCGGAGCAGATCTTCACGCTCGTCACATCGGGCGCAGAGCCCGGCGTCTATCATGCGACCAGCTCGGGCGAGACCTCATGGTTCGGGCTAGCCAGGGAGGTATACCGGTTACTTGGCGCCGATCAGGAGCGGGTGCGGCCGGTCACCAGCGCCAGCTTCCCGCGCCCCGCGCCTCGGCCCGCCTACAGCGTGCTGAGGCACGCCCGGCAGGCCGTGGCCGGGATCGAGCCGATCGGGGACTGGCGCCGTGCGCTGCAGCGGGCCTGGCCGGATCTGGTGGCCTGAATTCCCGGTATTCGCCGGGTGATCCCGCGTCGGCGTGCCCGCGCTGGAGAAGCCGCGCCTGGTCATCGGGATCGTCAGGCGCACGCGCAGCACGGTGCCTAGGGACCGAGCCCGATTACCATCCGTCCCACAACGACCCGCAGTAGCCTGAAAAGTCGTCGTCGGTCCGGCGCTGGGTGTCCCGGGCACGATGGGGGCGGAATCGCCGCACGATCGGGCGATTAACAGGAAGGCGAGCCATGGCCATCTTTAGTTCAGGCCTGCGGCCAGTGGGGGAGCCCAGGCACAAGGGTCTCAAGACAGGCGCCCTTGGCCTGATGTCCAGCGTGGTCATGGGCGTGGCCTCGACCGCCCCTGCCTATAGCCTGGCGGCGACGCTGTTTTTCGTGGTGGCCGCCGTCGGGCTGAAGTCCCCGCTGGTCGCCGTGCTGGCGTTCGTGCCGATGCTGCTGTGCTCGATCGGCTTCAGCGAGCTGAACAAGGCCGACCCCGACTGTGGGACCACGTTCATCTGGGCGGCCCGGGCGTTCGGGCCGAAAACCGGCTGGGCCGGCGGCTGGGGCGTCGTGGCGGCGGACATCCTGGTCATGGCCAGCCTGGCCCAGGTGGCCGGGCAGTACCTGTTCTTCCTCATCCAGGGACCGAACAGCGCGATCGGTAGCAATGCCTCCAGCGGCTGGGTGCTGCTGGTCGGCATTTTGTGGATCGTCGTGATGACCTACATCTGCTACCGCGGCATCGAGGTCTCGGCCAGCTTCCAGAAGGCGCTGCTGTCCATCGAGATCATCCTGCTGCTGATCCTGTCGGTCACGGCGCTGGTCCGGGTGTTCGGCAGCCATCCGCCGCCCGGGTCGCTGCACCCGAGCCTCAGCTGGCTGTCGCCGTCGCACCTGCCCGTTTCGGCCTTTGTATCCGGGATCATCCTGATGCTGTTCATCTACTGGGGCTGGGACACCGCATTGTCGGTGAATGAGGAGACCGCGGACAAGTCCCGGACGCCAGGCCGGGCGGCGATCATCTCGACGGTCGTGCTGCTCGTCACCTACGCGATCGTGATCGTCTCCGTGCAGGCGTTCGCCGGCATCGGCAGCAAGGGCGTGGGGCTGGCGAATCCGGCGCACCAGTTCGACGTGCTGTCGGTCACCGGGGGCGCGATCTTCGGCACCTCCGGGCTCGGCACGGTCTTGGCCCGGCTGCTGTTCCTGATGGTGCTCAGCTCGGCCGCCGCCTCGACCCAAACCACGATCTTGCCCACCGCACGCACGACGCTGTCGATGGCTGCCTACGGGGCCCTGCCCGAGTCGTTCGCCAAGATCAACCCCAGGTACCTGACCCCGACGGTGTCCACTCTCGTGATGGGCGTGATCTCGATCATCCTGTACATCCCGCTGAACTACATCTCCGGCGGCAACCCGATCGCTGACGCGGTCACCGCGATTGGCCTGTACATCGCGTTCTACTATGGGCTGACTGCGTTCTCCTGTGTCTGGTACTACCGGGCCACTCTGACCAGCAGCGGCCGGAATCTGTGGATGCGCGGCATCCTGCCCGGGCTAGGCGGGCTGATCATGTACGCGGCTGGCTTCTACAGCCTGCAGAGCGACTGGGTCGCGTCCAACAGCGCCACCATGTGGACGGTGCCGGTCCTGCACTGGCAGATCGGCGGTATCTTCATCATCGCCGCGCTGGCCGCGCTGGCCGGAGTGATCGGCTTTGCCTTCATGCGCGTCACCGCCCCCGCCTTCTTCCGCAAGGAGACACTCACCAGGACCAGTCCAGTGCTGGTCTTCAGCCAGGAGCTGTGAGCCAGGCCGGCGCTGGGTCAGTAGGCGCTGGGTCAGCCGGCGCTGGACACCGAGCCAGGCCCTGACGAGCCTGCGGCTGGCCCTGGGCGTCGGGCACCTCGTTCGCGCCTTTCCCGGATCGGGCCGCGTCTTGCCGGAGCGGGCGGCATCCGGATGCCGTCGACCCGGAACCGGCCGAGTCACCGGGGGGATTGCCTATCCGTGCTGATAGTTGGCAGGCTAGGGCCACCATGGCGCAGTCTGGCCACTCGCTGCCTTCGCCGACGAAGGCGGACTCGTCCGGGAGGGGATAGCGGGAAAACATATGGCCTTTTCAGCTCGGCCAGCCGATGTCGGTGCCGCCAGCGAGTCGGATCTGGCTCCGCGCGCTGGCCGGCCTGGGCCGCCGTGCCACGGTTGCGCGGACTGTGCATCCTTACCTGACCTGCTCAGCCAGCGGGGCCGGCGATCCCGGCGGCGCCCCGCGTGCGGCGGGCCCCGGGCGGCGCGCCATGAGCGGCGCGTTATGAGCTGCGCGCCATGAGCAGCGTGCCATGAGCAGCTCAGTGCCGCCCGCAGGCCCGACCGGCGCGGCCCCCGGCCGGCCGTCCTGGCCCATCCGGTCCGGGACAGTGCCGCCGCTGGCCGACGGTTTCGGTGCCAGGCTGGAGACGGCCCCCGACCTGGCGGCGGTGCTGCCGGCCGGGGCCGCGGTCGCGCTAGTACCCGATCGCGGCAGGACCCCGGCTCCCGTCCCTGGCCAGGTGACGGCTCCCGATGCGCAGGACTGGCTGAGATCGTCGGGTAAGACCCAGCTCGCCGCGGCTTTCGCCGAGTTGCTGTGGCAGTCAGCCGGGGTGGACCTGCTGGTCTGGGTCGAGGCCACGAGCCGGGCCTCGGTACTGTCCGGCTACGCCGCGGCGACGGCCGCGGTGACCGCCCGGTACCAGGCGAGCAGCTGTGAGTCAGTCGCCGCCCAGTTCCTCAGCTGGCTGAGTGAAACCAGCCGTTCGTGGCTGGTGGTTCTCGATGACCTGGCCGACCCGGCGGACCTGGATGGCCTGTGGCCGGCGCCCGGCCGGCCGGGTGCTGGTGACCTCCGCCGACGCGGCGACCGTCCCCGGCGGCCTGCGGGTGGTGCCGGTCGGGCCGTTCAGCCTGCGTGAGGCCGCTAACTTTCTGAACGGGCGCCTGTCGGCCTACGCGGACAAGCGGCACGGCGCGATCGAACTGGCTCAGGACCTGGACTTCGAGCCGGTCGCGCTGGCCCAGGCCAGCGCGGTGATCGCCAACTCCCCGCTGTCGTGCCGCGAGTACCGGGCCCATTTCGTGCGCAGGCGGGAGCAGCTGGCGGATTCGTCCAGCGCACGACCGGCCGCGGCCGCGGTGACGTGGAGGTTCTCGTTCGGACAGGCGGACCAGCTGGCGCCGGGCGGATCGGCCCAGTTGCTGCTGGCCCTGGCCGCGCTGCTGGACGGGCACGGCATCCCCCAAACCGTCCTCGCCGCTCCTGCGGCAGGCGCTTTCGTGGCGGGCGGCGGCGTCCCGGCCAGCAGCGAGCGCACCCGCGTGGCGCTGGCGGCGCTGGAAGGGGCCGGCCTGCTGACCGTCGATCCGGTCACGGCACCGCCGATGATCCGGGTCAGCCCGGTGCTGCAGGCGGCGCTACGGGCCTCGATGCCCGAAGGCATGCCGGATAAGGCGGCGAATTCGGTCGCGGACGCGCTGCTCCAGGCCTGGCCGGATCAGGAGCTGGCCGGCTGGCCTGCTTCCGGCCTCCGATCCTGCGTAGCGACCCTCCGGCGGATCACCGGAGACCTGCTGTGGGACGGTGGCTGCCATCCCCTGCTGGTGCGGGCGGGGGATAGCCTGGACCGCGCCCGGCTGACCGAACCCGCGGTGGACCATTGGCGCGACCTGGCCAAGACCGGCGGCCGCCTGCTCGGCGGCGGGCACCCGGACACGATGCTGGCCGCCCAGCGGCTGGCCGACGCCTACCTGGCGGCCGGGCGCGCGGACGACGCCACTGCGTGGTTCCAGTGGGTACTTGACGGCCTGACCGACGAACTCGGGCCGGATCACCGTGACGTGATCGAGGCGCGGCGCCGCCTGGGCCACGCCCTGGTGGCGGCGCACCAGTTCCCGGCTGCGGTCACCGTCCTAGAACGCGCGGTTCGCCAATTCGAGCAGGTCTGCGGGCCTGGGCATGCCGACACGCTCGGCGCACGGGACGAACTCGCCGCCGCCTACCTGGCGGCAGGCCAGTACTCCGACGCCGTCACCCTTTATCGGCGCACGCTGGCCGACCGGGAGCGCGCCCAGGGAGCCCGGCATCCGCAGACGATGACTACTCGTCACGGCCTGGCTGACTCCTACCTGGCCAGCGGCCGGGCAAAAGAAGCAGTCGCGGCCTACAAGCGGGTGGTGGCCGACCGGGAGCGCGTCCTGGGGCCCGATCACCTGGACACGCTCACGGCGCGGAACAACCTCGGCGCCGCCTATCAGCAGACGGGCAAGACAGCGGCGGCGGAGCTGGCCTACGAGCAGGCCTGGGCCGGGTTGGAGCGGGTGCTCGGCCCCCGTCACCCTGATTCGCTGCGGAGCCGGGCCGGGCTGGCCCAGGTGTACCGCCGGCTGGGGCGATACGGCGACGCCCGCGTGCTGCTGCGCGACACGGTCGACCGTCTGGAGCGCGCCTTGCCCGAGGGCGATCCGCTGATCACCGAACTGCGCCAGAGCCTGGCCGACATCGGCGAGGAGTAACTCCCGCGGCGGAGGCCGGGCCTGGTTCAGCTGGCTACGCGGGCCTAGCCGGAACTGGTGGCATGATTTCTCGCTATCCAGCCCGAAAAGGTCGTTATAAACATCTCTGATATCGACATTCCAGAACCATTCGAAAAAGATTAACTCCGGTCTGGGCGGACCCGCGAGATAACGACCCATTCGCTATCGATATCTGATGCATCCATTCCCGAAGGCAGCCATCGCGACGCCGGTCCGCGCTATCATTTCACTTACTGTAGTCAGTTGATTACCGGAAGTAAATGAACAATACGGCACAACAGGTCTCGGGCGCGGGCATATTACATGCGTTTATCCGGCCCGGGTGCGCATGCCCACGCTCAACCGGCTGCTGCGGCCCGGAACCGCCGATCGCGCGCCCGACCGTACGAGCCTGGCTGGCTGTTCTCGGCGTGACTGACCGGATCGCGAGGCTGTGATGGATGACGACGTTGCCCGGGTGATGCGGCGCGACCTTTTCGGGACCGCCGTCGATGCGGTCACCATGACCCAGGCCGTCAACCGGTGCGCCGAGGCCGTCGAGCGAGGGAGGTATCTGTCTGTCGGAGTGGTCAACGCGGCCAAGGTCGTCGCGATGCGCAAGAGCGAGCAGCTGCGGCAGGCAGTGCGCGACTGCGACATGGTCCTCGCGGACGGCCAGTCGGTGGTGTGGGCCAGCCGGATGCTGGGGTCGCCGCTACCCGAACGGGTGGCGGGCATCGACCTGTTCTTACAGCTACTCGATCGAGCCGCGCGCCGCGACTACCGGGTGTATTTCCTCGGGGCCCGCCCGGACGTCTTGCAGCAGATGCTTGCCGAGGTGGGCCGCAGGCACCCGGGCCTGGCGGTAGCTGGCGCACGGGACGGTTACTTCCGTACTGAGGAGGAACCCGACGTCGCCGCCGAGATTCGCCGCTCCCGTCCGGATCTGCTGTTCCTGGGGATGTCGTCGCCGAAGAAGGAGCTCTTCGTGAGCCGGTGGGGCGCGAGCACGGGAGCTGGCGTGGTCCACGGGGTCGGCGGCTCGTTCGACGTGCTGGCCGGCCTGACTCAGCGGGCCCCGGAGTGGTGGCAGAACCGGGGCCTGGAATGGCTGTACCGGGCCTGGCAGGAGCCCGTCAGGCTCGGCCGGAGGTATCTGACCACGAACTCCTCTTTCATGGCGATGGTCGCCCGCGAGCTAGTGCTCCAGCGGCTCAGGCCCAGGCTCAGGCCCACGTTCGGACTGGGCCGGAAGCGGCCCGCGGTGCCCGGCGGGTTCCAGCCCGACGGGTTCCAGCCCGACGCGTTCCAGCCCGACGCGAGCCGGCTAGCCGCGGAGCAGGCCTGGACGTCCGCGCCCTGGAGCGCTGGCGCCAGCCCGGCAGAAACTAAGCTCGCCGTCGCTCGAGGGGAACGGGCATGACGACAGTCGTAGTGGCGGGCCTCGGCTACGTGGGCCTGCCGCTCGCCATCCGCGCGGCGCAGACCGGCCACCAGGTGATCGGCTACGACACCGACCCGAGCAGAGTGAAGCTGCTCGAAGCCGGCGAGTCCTACGTTGAGGACGTCCCGGCCAGCCAGCTGCTCGCGGCAGTCAAGGACGGCACGTTCCGGCCGGCCTCGGAGCCCAGGGCCTGCGCGGGCTTCGATGTCGCCGTGATCACCGTTCCCACCCCACTGCGGGACGGTCTGCCCGACCTCACCTATATCGAATCGGCCGCATGCACGCTGGCCAGGTACCTGCGGCCGGGCGCGACCGTGATCGTGGAGTCCACCTCCTATCCGGGCACCACACAGGAGCAGGTACTGCCCTGGCTGGAGGACGGTTCCGGTCTGATCGCGGGCACAGATTTCCATCTCGGCTACAGCCCGGAGCGGATCGACCCGGGTAACGCCACCTGGAACCTGGTAACGACGCCGAAGATCGTCTCCGGGATCGACGCGGGCTCGCTGGCCGCGGTCCAGGCCTTCTACGCCAATATCGTCGAGAACACGGTGCCCGTCTCCTCACCGCGCGAGGCAGAGCTGGCCAAGATCATCGAGAACACCTTCAGGCATGTGAACATCGCCCTGGTTAACGAGCTCGCCATGTTCGCCAACGATCTCGGCATCAATGTGTGGGAGGCGATCGACGCGGCTTCGTCCAAGCCGTTCGGGTTCATGCCCTTTACTCCCGGGCCCGGCGTCGGCGGCCATTGCCTGCCCATCGACCCCTCGTATCTCTCCTGGCGGGTGGAACGGGCTCTCGGTCAGAGCTTCCGTTTCGTCGAGCTGGCCAACGACATCAACAGCCATATGCCTGACTACGTGGTGCGCCGGCTGATGATGGCGTTCAACGAGCGCAGCCGGCCGGTCAATGGGTCGCGCATCCTGCTGCTGGGGCTCGCTTACAAGAAGAACACCGGCGACGCGCGCGAGTCGCCAGCGGTCCGGATCGCGCAGCTGCTGAAGGGCATGGGCGCCGATGTCCGCGCCGCCGACCCGCACGTCGTGGAGGCCAGTGCGATCGACTCCGTGGTGGCCCGAGTCGAACCGACCAGCGACGAGGTCTCCGGTGCCGACGCAGTGGTCCTGCTGACCGATCATGACGCCTTCGACGTCGGCAAGATCGCGGCCCAAGCGCGTTACCTCCTCGACTGCCGGCGGGTGGCGCCGAACAGCGAGAATGTCGAGACCCTGTGAGGACCACGCCGCTGCGGGTCGTCTGCATCGCCGGAGCCCGGCCCAACTACATGAAAGTCAAGCCGGTCATGGATGGGCTCGCCGAACTCGGGGCCGAGGTCATACTCGTGCACACCGGCCAGCACTATGACTCGTCGATGAACGACGTATTCTTCGCCGACCTGCGGATCCGGCGGCCGGACTTCTTCCTCGGCGCGGGCTCAGGAAGCCACGCGGCCCAGACCGCCCGGGTGATGACCGCCTTCGAGCCGCTGATCGCACAGGTAGCGCCAGATGTGGTGGTCGTCGTGGGGGACGTGAACTCCTCCCTGGCGTGCGCGCTGGTTACCGCGAAGTCCGGGGCCCTGCTCGCGCACGTCGAAGCCGGGCTGCGCAGCCGGGACTGGTCTATGCCCGAGGAGGTCAACCGCGTCCTTATCGACCGGGTCAGCGACTTTCTGTTCGCGCCGTCGCCTGATGCGGTGGCCAACCTGCGTGCGGAGGGGTACCGCGAGGACCAGATCCACCTCGCGGGCAACGTCATGGCCGACACGCTGCTGGCCAACCTGGACCGGGCGGTGCGGGGCGACACCCTGGCCAGGCTCGGGCTCGAGCCTGGCGGGTACTGCCTGGCCACCCTGCACCGGCCCGCCAACGTGGACAACCCGGCCGTGCTCGCGGCTCTACTCGCCGCGCTCGGTGAGATCGCCGAGCTGTGCCCGCTCGTGCTGCCTGCCCATCCTCGGGCCGCAGGCCGGCTGCGGGATGCGGGAATCTCCGAGCGGATCCGGCTGCTCCCGCCGGCCGGCTACCTCGACTTCATCGCCCTGCAAGCATCGGCGCGCCTGGTGCTCACGGACTCGGGCGGCGTGCAGGAGGAAACCACCGTCCTGGGCGTGCCATGTCTCACCTTGCGAGCTAATACCGAGCGCCCAGTGACACTGACTGAGGGCACGAACCAGCTGGTGGGACGGGACCCGGCCCGGATCGTCGCGACGGCCAGGCAGGTGCTGAACTCGACGGCGGCCCCGCGGCGGCCGGCCTTGTGGGATGGCCGCGCCGGGCAGCGCATTGCGGCGGAACTGCTGGCCGGCAGCGACAGAGAACGACCTCGGCCTACGGCCCTGCCCGCCATTCTGGCCGACCTGGACCTGCGCAGGCTCGCTCCAGCCGCACCGGTCCTGGATCGGTGACGGTGCGCAAAGGCACCGCACACCGCGCGGCACACCGTCGGGCTGACACCTTGACGGGCCGGGCTTCTCGTGCGCTGGGCTGGAGCTTCGGCAGTACCCTGCTGAACAAGATCAGCATGTTCGGGGTCGGGGTGATGCTCGCGCGACTGCTGGGCCCGCACGCGTTCGGTACCTACGCGGTGGCGTATGTCGCGATGTTTGCCCTGCTCAATTTCAACGAGCTCGGCGTGAGCCTGGCGATCGTGCGATGGGCGGGTGATCCCGCTGAGATCGTCCCGACTGTCACAACCATCTCCCTGTCTGTCAGCGCGATCATGTATGTCGGCTGCTTCTTCGCTGCGCCGGCGTACACCGCGGCCATGGGCGCGCCCTCCGCCACTCCCGTTATCCGGGTGCTCGCGATCCTGGTTCTGAGTGACGGGTTCACCAACACGCCCGCCGCTTTGCTGCAGCGGAATTTCCGCCAAGGCCAGCGGACCATCGCGGACCAGGTCAACCTCTGGCTCGGCACGGGCCTGACCCTGGCCCTCGCCTGGTCGGGTTACGGAGCGATGAGCCTTGCGATAGGCCGGGTAACCGGCTGCGTGGCCGGGGCGATCCTGCTGCTGGTGTTTGCACCGGAATCGCTGCGTCTGGGCTTCAACGCGACCAAGGCCCGGTCCTTACTGCGATTCGGCTTGCCGCTCTGCGGCGCGAATCTCCTCGTATTTGCCGTCATAAGCGTGGACCAGATAGTCGTCGGCCACGTGCTCGGCACCGTGGCGCTGGGCTTCTACGTGCTCGCATTGAACCTCGCAGGTTGGCCGATCACCATGTTCTCCCAGCCGGTCCGCACGGTGGGCCCAGCGGTTTTCTCCCGCCTCCAGCATGATCGCGCCGCCATGCGCAACACGTTCCTGTCCGCCGCGGGGCTCCTGTGTGCGGCGGCTCTGCCGGTCTGCCTCCTCATCGGAGGGTCCGCCAGGCCTCTCGTCGGCTTCGTATACGGTGCCCGCTGGCTGCCCGCGGCCAGACCGCTGATGTGGCTTGCGCTGCTCTCAGCCGTACAAGTGTTCTTCCTACTCGGCTATGACTTCATTGTCGTACTCGGCCGCTCACGTTTCCTGCTGATCACCCAGCTGATATGGCTGCTGACGCTGGTTCCCGCGCTCGTGCTTGGTGCTCGCGCGGACGGTATATACGGCGCCAGCATTGCTGAGTTCGCCGTCGCGGGCTGCGGCATCCTCCCGTGTTACCTGGTGGAACTGAGCAGAGCCGGTATCCGGCTCAGGGCGCTAGCCAGACAGCTTTTGCTCCCGACATCCGGGGCGATCGTGGTGGGGCTTACCGCTGGCGCCGCCGCGAAGGTGGCACCAGGTGATTTCACGGCGCTGGCGGCCAGCGGCGTGACGATGGCGGCCGTCGTCGCACTGCTCGGCTACCGGATGCGAACGGTGCTTGCCCAGCTCCGGTCATCAGCCACCGAGCCGGCCGCGGCACCCGCGGCAGTAGCGGTGACCACGGCGCCTGCGCCGAGCGTCCGGAGGTCGGCCGGGCAGCTCACAGCCAATCCCGCACCGATTCGGGAAGTCGCGGATTCCGGCGACGAAACCCCCGGCCGGTTCCTCTCGCACGACGCGCTGCCGTCGCGGGCGGCTTACGCGGAGCAAAACGAACCGCCAGCCGCGTACCGCGACATCCTCGGCTGTCCGAACTCGCGTCAGGATCTCCGGGCGCCATCACCGCTGTACTGGAAAACCGTCGCGGCGCTGCGGTGGGATCCGTCCGGCCGGCCGGACGATGCCAGGAACCATCAGTCGCTCGCCGGCCTGAACACTCTCCCAGCGAGGCGGCCAGAGGTCATCTCCGCCCCGCACGACGGCATCGCCCCGCACAACGGCATGGCCACGCACAACGGCATCGCCCCGCACGACGGCCTGGTCCTAGGAGGACCGCACGGAAATGGCCATCAGGTCGCCACGACAACCGCCGATGTTCTTCCCGACATCACCCGTGAGGAGAGGCCATGAAGAGGGGTGACCCCTATGTCGTCTGGATGGCCAACAAAATGTGGGAAGACCACGGCATTGACCAGCGACTGAGCAAGGAAATGCAGCGACATGCCTGCATCCTGTGGGTGGACCCCCCGATCTCACCGGCTACCGGGAGGCGGCGCCGTCTAGGGGCCTCCCGCGCCGCCTGGCCCGTCCTGGAAGCCCACAGTGACCGAGTGATCAGGCTAAAGACGACGGCGCTGCCGTGCATGACACGGTTCGGAGTCCGGGCCACCACGGCGCCGCTCCTACGTGCCCAGGTCCGGTGGGCACTGCACCGGCTGGACATCGAGCCGTTCGCCGTCCTAGCCACCAACTTTCACGACGTCCTAAGCGGGTGGGGCAGCGGCGTGGTGAGCGCACTGCACGGCACCGACGACTTCGTCGCGGGCGCTGAACTGATGGGGCTCTCTGCCAGCCGCCTCCGCGCCCAGGAAAGAACGGCCGTCCTGAATGCGGACGTCGTGACGGCGCTTTCACCGCTTCTGGCCGAGCGATGGTCTGCTCTTCGCGGCGCCCCGGTTCAGCTGATCCCTAACGGCTGCACGCCCGTGCGGCCAGGCGCTCGCCGCGTTCCCGAGGTCAACATCGACCTGCCCAAGCCGGTGGTAGGCCTGATCGGCCGGCTCAACGCACGGATCGACATGGACCTCGTCGAAGCCGTCGCCGACGCCGGGTACTCGCTTCTCATCGTCGGTCCGCACGACCCACAGTGGGAACCACGGCGCTTCCGGGCACTGACCGCGCGCCCGAGAGTGCACTGCGTCGGGCGCGTTCCGGAGGAAGACGCGTCCGCCTACGCCGCAGCGGCCGACATCGGTATCACGCCTTATCTGGATAGCCCATTTAACCGCGCTTCCTTCCCGCTCAAGACATTGGACTATCTCAGCGCCAGCCGACCGGCCGTCAGCACGGACCTGCCAGCTGCCCGATGGCTTCTCGACGATCTCACCCGTAGCGAGCGGCGAGTGCCTGCAGACCTCATCCTGGCCCTGGCAGGTAACTGTGCAGACTTCGTCGACGCGGTACGTCATATCGTCGGCGACCCGGAGAACCCAGACCGGACCTGCGGCGCGCGCGGTGGCCAGGAGTCAGTTCGCGCCGATCGATGCCGGGCCTTCGCCGCGCGACATACCTGGTCCAGCCGCGCCGATACACTCGCTGCCGCCCTGGGCCTCAGCGTGCCTGCTGAGCGCGCCAGCGCGCCGGCCGTTACCCGATGAGTCTCACTGGGCGGCTCCGGCGGTCTCTGCTGAGTCAGTCGCCGCGGTGCGGACGGTCTGCCCGGCATTGCTACCGGTGTCGCGCGGGACTGGCTTCCAACCCCGCCGGACGAGGTGCCGCAAGAACCTCCATTTCGTATAGCCCAGTGCAAGATATTGGTCGCAGCCGTCCTCGGCTATCTCGAACTGGGCCGGACTCTTGAACAGGTCAAAGCCAGCAAGGTGCTGAGCCACATAACAGAGCCATAGGTCCTCGACAAACCAGTATCGGCGCGGGCACCGGAAAAGCCGAGCATGGCGGAATATGGCCGTATCGACGATCATTCCGCCGGTTCCCACGTACGACGCGCTCTCGCCGGGAGCCGCCGGCACCCTTCTGCCGTAGGTGGCGCCAGGGAATCTGAAGGCCCACCAGCCGCTTATTGAACGTGGCCGGTGATGCTCCACCAGCTCGCGGATGGTGGTCGGCGCAAACTCCTGGTCGTCGTCGATGAAGATGACGCTCCGATGCCCGGCTTCAGCGGCCTCATGCGCAAGATAGAACCTGCCGAAGCCGCCGATATTGCGCGCGCTATGGTGAACCGCTACCGGGATCGCCGCGGACGCGGTGGCAGCATCGACCCTCGTGGTGTCAGGGCTGTTGTTCCAGATAAGTGCCTGCACGGGAACGTCTTGCGCGGCCAACTGCTCAAGCGTGCGCGGGAGGCGCTCAAGTCTCCGCCACGTGCACATGATAACGGGTACCTGTGCGCCGACAGGCACCCGAATACGCTGATGACGCTTCCAGCCGACCAGGCTTCGCTCCGCCCGGATCTGTGCCCTAACGGCCACCAGGCGGCCTTTGAGCGCGCGTGATATCCGGCCATTCGGATTCATGTAAAGACGATACTACCTGAGCGGGCAGGGGCCGCTGATTCCGTAAGCATAGCCCCTCCCGGATAATCTGAGAGAAAGCTCGAACCACTGCTAGGCGGTATGACCATCAGCTAGTGTCTGACCATGTTGGTGACAGCGGTCACGAGCGATGTGGGGCCATATGAGATGGTTCTGCTGCCAAACGACCACATCAGTAATCTAATCCGCCGTACCGGGCAGCCCTACGAATCTGTCTTAGTATCCATCGTTCGAGAACTGACACGCCCGGGAAGCACTATCCTCGACGTGGGCGCCAATCTGGGTAATCACACCGTCTACTGGGCCAAGGCCGGACGGCGGGTCCTCGCCTTCGAGCCCAATCCGCTGACCCGTTCGGCGCTTATCGACTCCGTTCACCTGAACAAGCTCGATACGGTTGTCGACGTATGCCCGTTGGCGCTGGGCGCTGGCACTGGCACCGGCGCCCTGCGCACCCTCCTTGACAACAATCAGGGAGCGATATCGGTCGAGCCGACAGCTAGCGGAGAAATCCCGATCGTTCGCCTGGACGATCTCGAGGTTCCGGACTTCTCGGTCATGAAGATCGACGTGGAGGGCGCAGAGGAGAGCGTGCTCCTGGGTGCGCGCGAGACTATTACCCGGATGCGCCCATTGATCATCGCTGAGGCCACGGACGATGATGACGGCGCGCGCGTACTCCTTCACGAACTCGGATACCACCGGGTACCCGTTTCGCTAGCTTTCACGCCCACCTACTTGTATCTGCCTTCATGGCGGGCGCTCCCGGCGATCTTGCGCAGTCGGACGCTGTTGCGGCGACTGTCGCTCGCGGTGGCCCGTCGTCTCCACCTCAGGCATTCCAGCTAGCCGCCGGCCGCCCTTATGGACGCCCGGGTGCCCGGACGGTCCATCCCGCGGCTCGCCAGAGGCCCGCATCGAGGGCGCACCTGGCGTCCACGATGATCCGCTGGGCGACGACGTTGGCGAGCATGTCGGGATCAATCGCCTGGTAGTCCGCCCACTCGGTCAGGTGCAGGATCACATGCGCGCCCTCGGCCGCCTCAGGCACCGACTTCGCGTACCGCAGGTCCGGCCTGATCTGAGCCGCGTTGGGCATGGCCACCGGATCGTGCACCGATACGATCGCGCCCTCTTCGGTGAGCCGTCGGCACACATCAAGGCTGGGTGAATCGCGGACGTCATCGCTCCCGGGCTTGAACGCCACACCCAGCACGGCGACCCGCCGATCGGCCAGCGATCCGCCAACGGCCTCCCTGGCCAGGTCGGCTACCCGAGACCGGCGGCCGCAGTTGATGGCGTCAACCCCGCCGAGCAGGTCGGCGACCGACTCAACGCCCAGGCTCATCGCCGTCGCCCGGAAGGCACGGATGTCCTTGGGCAGGCAGCCGCCGCCGAAACCCAGACCCGGTGACAGGAAGCGCCGGCCTATCCGCTCATCGTGGGACAGCGCCTCGGCCAGCCGCACGACATCGGCGCCCACGGTCTCGCAGACCTCCGCCATGGCGTTGATGAACGATATCTTGGTCGCCAGGAAGGCATTGGCCGACACCTTGACCAGCTCGGCCGTCTCAAGATCCATGGTCAGCCCGGGGACACCCGCGCGCAGGGCCTGTGCGTAGACCTGCCGTAATATCCCGGCGGCCCACTCCGACGTCACGCCGAAGACGAGGCGATCGGGGGTCAGGCTGTCCTGCACCGCGAGGCCCTCGCGGAGGAACTCGGGATTCCAGGCCACCTCCACCGCATCGGCAGCTGGCGCGGTCGCCCTGACCTTGCCGGCCAGGTCGCGAGCCGTGCCGACCGGGACAGTGGACTTTCCCACGATCAGACACTGTGCCGTCAGATACGGGGCCAGCGTTTCTATCGCGGCGTAGATATAACCAAGATCGGCAGCGCCATCCGCAGCCTGGGGTGTGCCCACGCACAGAAAATGAACTGCCCCGAACCGGGCTACCTCCGCCCAGGACGTCGTCAAGAGCAGGCGGCCCGAATCCAGGCTCTTGCGCAGCAAAGGCTGCAGGCCGGGCTCGAAGAACGGCGCCTCAGCGCGCGCCACCTTTGCGATCTTCTCCTCGTCGACGTCGATCGCCATGACCTCGTGTCCGAGGTCGGCCATACAGACGGCATGGGTGAGGCCGAGATATCCAATCCCGATCACGGTCAGCCGCATTAACAGAACCCCTTTCTCCGCGAAACGTGTCGATCACGATCTGATCGGACGTCTTCGTCACGGCCTGCTGGGAAGCCGTCAGCGATATACGACGGCAGGCAGGCTCTTGCTCGGGCTCCTTGAGCGCGAGAGTCCTGTCACGATCGAAAGGGCTACCAGCGTCAGGACCGCGAGCCCGGCATATACGCGCTTTGCTGATCCCACCTGGATGACGGGACCGCTGTCTCCGATGATTTGTGCCAAAATGCGGTTTCTCGGGCGCACGTTCGCATGCGCCTGCCGGGCTGCGAGGAGGTGATTGATGGTCCGCACGGCGATCTCGAAAGATCGATGAGCAATTGCAGCACTCGGCGCTACAGAAATCAGGTTGGCCAGCGGCTCCCCAAAATCCGGATATTGCTCGCTATAGAGATTGACAAGCGCCATGCTCACATCGGCCGTCCCGCCTGCCTCGCGCATCTGCTGCTGGGCCAGTGGGCTCATCATCACCTGCGTGATCGCATCTGCGCTAGAGATGAGCGACGTGGCAAACATCGTATAGGCATACGGGGCAGACTGAGACTTTGGCAGGGAGAAGACCACAAGGGCGCTCTCCTGATAGGTGGCAGGAGTGTTCCTGACCTCATATACGGCACCTGCAGCCAGCATGAGGACAATCATTACCAATAATAGGGTAAGTCGCTTTCGTGCCGCGCCTTCGGCAGCGATCATCGCGCACCCTCTAGGTCGGCCTGGGAGCTGTTTCCAGGCACGGTTACGAAGGCAGCCATGCGGCCAATCGTATCGGCTCGGTTTGATACAACAGCCTTAATTGGCTAAGGCGCAGCACGGACATCTCATCACGGTAGACTCGGCCAATGCGGGAAGGCTGCGGAGTCCCTGTAGGCTCCGGCACACTCCGCACATATCGGAAGCGCTGCGGAATTTAGTTCCGCAGACGATCATTGGGGCGGTAGATAGACTTGAGCGGATCACGCCATATCTGGCGCAGGCATTGGATACTGACCGCGGTGCTGCTGATCCTCGTATCGGCCGGAACCGCGGAAGCCGCCTCCCGGCTGCCAAGGGTTTATCAGTCGGAGTCCTCGATGGTGCTCCTGGCGTCACGATCTGCCTCCAGGCTGAACGGCGGCAATCCATATCTGAGCTTCGGCCCCTCCCTGACTCTGGCTGCCGATGTCCTCAGCACGGCACTCATGGCGCCAGATACCGCTCAGCGGCTCGCCGAGCGGGGCTTCCGCAGCGTCTACACGGTAGCGCTGGCCACGGACACGACGACCACAACCGGGTCAGTACTGGTCGTCACGGTCACCGGCAATAACCGGACGACGGTCGAGCGCACTCTCCTCGGCGTGACGGCGGAAGTCGGCGCCAAGCTCGCGCAACTGCAAGACAAAGTCAAACCCTACGACCGGATCAGGGCCACGACGCTCTCCGTCATGCCCCGGCCGGCTCTCAGCGCTAGTAGCACGGCGAGGCCACTGATCGGCGTCGTGGCGTTGGGATTGCTCCTCGCCTTCGGGATCCCGGTTCTCGTGGACGGCCAGCTCACCCGGCGGCGACTGCGTAGGTCAGCGCTGCCGGTCAGCGTTCCGGCTCCCGCCGACCAGATGACGGCTGGTAGTCCCGCTACCGCCGAACCGCAGTTGCCGGCCGGGAACTGGCCTCCAGCACGCAACGGCAGCGGCTCTCGCCCGGCCCGGTCGGCGCGAGGCAGCTGACCGGAACTCTGCCTGTCAGGCGGCAGGTTCCGGCGAGCAGGTCAGGCGGCCAGCGCGACGCGGGTCTGCTGCTCCGCCCGTACCAGCCGCCACAGTGCTCCGGTGCAGCCGAGCACCAGGAAGCACATCCCTGGCGCGATCGTGAACGACAGCGCATCGAACGTCGCGAACGACAGGGCACCGGCCGCTACCGAGGCGGCCAGGCACTGTCCGAGGTCGCGGGTCTGGACGTCGACCGCCGCGCGCCTGGCGCTCCGGGCCGTGCACCAGCCGGTCACGAGGAGTGCCACCAGAGCCAGCATTCCGATGATGCCGGTCTCGATGAGCGAAGTTAGATATTGATTGTCGACGAAGAAATAAGTCTGCGGGAAGAACGTCTGGAACCCCTGGCCAAGCCAAGGGTGATGAGTTATGAATGGCACGGCAGCCGTGTAGGCATCGGTCCGCGACACGCTGCTCGGGTCCGTGCCGAGCTGACCGAAGAGCCCCGCAAAACCACTGAGCATGCTGGGCTTGACCAGCCACACCAGGACGGGCGCCGCGAGCAGGACCAGGTAAGCGCGGCGCCTCTCTCGTTTCGTCCAGGTCGGGATGAGTACAACGGCGATAACAGCCAGGCCGACAATGGCCGAGCGGGACACGGTCATTGGTACAGTCCCCGCGATGAGGGCAACCTGCGACCACCGGCGGAGCCGCAGCGCGGGGGCCGCGAAGCGGGCTTGATGGATTGCGAGCGGCAAGCTCATCGCCAGCACGGCGGCCAGCTCGAGCGGCTGCCCGGCCGTCGCAATGACCCGGACAAAGCCTTCGCGGCTCGTGAGGTCCGTCAACTGGCTGTGCACGGTGAGACCAGGAATCGTGATGTAATTCGTGAAGACCGTGCCGGTGAAGAATTCCGCCATCCCCAGGGCGGCCAGCGCCGTGGCACCGGCGACTATCCGCCGGAGCAGAACCCTCAGCCGGTCCGCCTGGTCGATTCCGTCTGTGGCCAGCAGCAGCACGCCCAGCCATCCGGCCAGCAAGATGAGACCGCGATCAGCGCCGTTCTCCTGCGCGGTAGGCATCGCGTGCCGGTTAGCCGAGACGTAGGCCGCCACAATCGCACATCCGAAGCAGACGACTGCGACACGGATGGGCTGGCGTCCCCTGGCTATGCCCAGCCCGGGATGCTGCCTGGACAGCAAGTACCAAGCCAATGCGATGACCGCGAACAATGCGGCGGGGGCGCCCGCCGCGCCGAACGACCCGACGGTGAGCGTGGACGGGATGGCCATCAGCAGGACGAGATAACAAGTGAGCAGAGTGACTGCGTCGACCCGGCGCTGCGGGACGTCCACCGCCGGGTGCGGGCTCGTCAGCAGGGCGACCTGACCGCGGCCATAGTCCGACATCGCATTCCTCATCTCTCGTTTCTGGGTCATGATCAGCGCGGCATGAGCCGGCCGGAACAGCCGAGCTCAGCCGGGCGCTGCCCGGGCCGGAGCAGGGCCAGGGCAGCGGACCAGGATTCCCGGTGCCCGCCAGGTACCTTCGAAATCTGGTTCGCCACCGTCAGTACGAAATAGCACCATGACGCGATGGCACCGTGGCGGCGCCGGTACAGCCGTACCCGGTTGATGACCTGCATCGCATGCGTCGCGTGGCTGCGGCCCGACTGGCCGCCAATATGGACCGCGACCGCTCGCGGCTCGTATCTGAGCAGCCATCCCGCGTCCCGCGCCCGGAGGGCCAGGTCGGTCTCTTCAGAGTAAAGGAAGAACGTCTCGTCCCAGCCGCCGAGCGCGTCGTAGCACTGACGTGACATGAGCAGGACCGCACCGAGAGCCCAGTCCACGGTGCACGGGCCGGCGTACGCCGAGAGGCTGGATACGTACTCGGAGAAGACCGGCAGCTTGGTCTTCGTCAGGCCAAGAGCGCGCGCCAGGCTCGGCTCACGCCGGAGCGACAACTCCAGGTTCCCCGCTGCCGATCGCACCTGCGGCGCCACTATGCCCACGTCCGGCTGCGCCAGCGCGGCCAGGAGCGCGGGAACCGATCGCGCGTGTAACCGGACGTCGGGATTGAGGACGAGAATTGCCTCGGCGGGTGCCGCCTCGCGTACGCCGAGATTAATGCCGCCGGCATAACCCACGTTCGCAGCCCGCACCACGCGGCACCCGCCGCGCTCGGCCACCAATCCGGCGGTTCCGTCCGAAGACCCGTTGTCCACGACGACAATGTCGGCTTTCAATTCGTCGAGGGCGGCGGGCAGTGAGTCTAGAAGATCACCGACCACATGGGCGCTGTTATAGGTGACAATTACGATCGCAAGGTCGGGCGACATTTCAGATAGCTTAGCGGATACTGCTAGTACAGGAAGGGCTCATCGCGATGATCCCGCCATCCGCTTGCACTGTATCCTGGCTATTGTCCCGCATATTGAGGCTGGCGCGGACATTACGGCGCGGTGACCGTCCGCCCGGTGCTGTCCCAGATGTTCCCTGTCCAGGTGTTTCCAGAGCCCCGGGTGTCGAAGTAGGCGACTGGGCCATACTGACCGCTCTTGGGGTAGTAGACCTGGCTGAACCGGTTGTTCTTGATCACGATATGCGAAATCCTGTCATCGCGCGCGGCCCCACCGTAAATGACATAGCCCCCACCGCCAAGCAGGTTGTCCACGACGGTCTTGTTCGCCACTGCCTGCCCGGTAGCCGAGGCATCGAGGCTGATCGCCGCCGTCTGCCCGAGGCCGTTGAGAATCGTGTTGTAGCTGATCATCAGCGAATGCGTGGTGCCAGGGTCGAATATGCCGTCAATGTGATCTCCCAGAATGTACCCGGGATCGTGAATGTAGTTGTCATAAATTGTCCCCGACGAAACCTGTATACCGTGACTGAAAAATAAAATGTTGTCAGCTTTAATAACTAATCCGGTCGAATCTCCGTAAATATCGTCTATCGCGTAGGCGACCCGGCCGGAAGTTGCATTCAGGCCGCTGATCGTGGAGTGCTCGATCATGACACCAGCGGTATGTCGCAGGCTGATGCCGAAGAGTCCGCCAGTGACGATCCTGTCGTCGGCGATCGTCACCTTGGATGCCGAGATGTTCACGTTGCACCGGATGGTCAGCCCGCTGAGGACCGCGCCTTCGCCGGTGACGTCGACCTCCCCGTCGGCCAGGTTGTAGCGCCAGCCCGGACCGCTGGACACCTGCCCAGGTACCGAACGCAGGACCACCCGGCCTGGCACTCCCGTGTTGGTCGCGTCCGGTAGGCCGCATACATGAGGAGCCACTACGCATTGGTCGCGGATCCGCACGGATCCGTTGGACGCCAGCACCTGCCCAGGTACCGGCCCGGGCGCGCGCGCAGGCGCACGGGATGGCGCTGGGACGGATGCCTCCCGTGGCGCCTGGTCCGGCCGAGCATGCAGGGCCAGCACGAGTCCGGCTGCAGCTATCACCGCCATGGCCGTGACGGTGAGTCCGATGGCAAGCCGACGCACCAGGGGCCTCGCTTCCGTCTGGGGCATACCTCATGTCCGCCGGGGCACGCGTTCCGCCCGCAACAGAGGCAGGCTGATCGGCGGTGACTGCAATAAGTCACCAGGAAGCTACCATGAGTCTCTTCCTGACGAGGCACCGCTCTGCCAACTTCTGCGGCTGGCGGCCTGGGCAGGCCTGAACGCCAGTCTCACCCGCCCCGTGCGGGGCGGGTGAGCGCCAGCCTCTCTCTACTCAGCCTGGGTTACGGCGATGGAATGGTCACTCCGCTGCTACCCCAGACGTTGCCGGTCCAGACGTTCCCTGTTCCCGCGGGGTTGAAGTAGCCGACCGGGCCGTACTGGCCGCTCTTCGGGAAGTAAGCCTGGCTGAACGTGTTGTTCTTGATCACGATGTTCGACGTGGTGTTGCCCAGCGAGTCACCACCGTAGATGGCGTAGCCTCCGCCGCCGAGGAGGTTGTTCTCGACGGTCTTGTTCGCGACCAGCGTGCCAGCGGCCGATGCGTCCAGGCTGATGGCCGAGGTCTGCGTGAAGCTGTTCAGGATCGTGTTCCCGCTGATCATCAGCGCGCCCGCGAAGCCTGGGTCGAAGATGCCGTCGATGTGATCGCCCGCGATGAGCCCGGGATCGTGGATGTAGTTACCGGTCACCAGGCCGGCTGACACCTGCACGCCGTGGCAGAAATCGGAGACGTTGTTACCGCTGACCACTATCCCGGTCGAATCCTCATAGATATCGTCGATCGCGTACTCAACACGGCCGGAGGTCGCGTTCGTGCCGCTGACCGTGGAGTTCTCGATCGTGACGCCGGCGGTGTGCCGGAGGCTGATGCCGTAGTTCCCCGCGACAACGACCTTGTCGTTTTTGAGCGTTACGTTGTTTGCGGTGACATTGATGTTGTAGGGAATAGATAGCCCGCTGAGCACCGCGCCTGCACCAGTGACGCTAACGTAGCCGCCGGAACTGGAAATGAACTTCCAGCCCGTGCCGCTAGAGACCTGGCCGGGAACCGACTTCAAGACCGTCCCGGCCGGTACCCCGGTAGTCGAGGCTCCTGGGAAGGTGACAGTAGCGGCGCCCGCCTGGGATAGCAGGCCGCTGAGTGCGAGGACCACCGTGGCGGCGCCCGCCAGGCCGCCTGCTCCAATAAAAACGAGCCTCTTGGTATGACCGCGGCAAGCCGCAGTCACGCGCGTTGCGCGGGATTTTAGATTCCTCTGGGTGGTCATGATATTGGCTCCTCCCCTGTTCAGGATTTACCTTCTACTACAAGTCTCCGCAAAATCCCGCTCAAGATCAGAGGCGGATTACCTGCGCGGGACAGGCGTTGTGCTCCTCTTTTAGGCCCGGGTAATTCGGCCCTGGAAAGCGAGCTCGATGCCGGTCCTGCAGTAGCGCACCTGGCCGGCGCTGAACTGAGCGCCAAGCGCGACAGACCGCGGGCGTGGTAAGCAGGCCAGGCCGCACTCTCCTGAGCCGCCGCGGGCGGCTGCCGGTGTACATAACGCCCGGACCGGTACAGCTGGGGTTAGTCGGCTCCAGCTACCCTTCGAAGTTGGGCGATTACTCCCCCGGATTATCTCCGGGCCCGTAGGTTGAATCAGGCAGAGCACAGTAGGCAGGCACAGTGCACTCGGCGCGCCGCGTCGGCCCGTGGTGGCAGCCTCGGGCCGCCCAGCCATCGAGGCGCAGCAGTACCTAACGGGAGGAATCGTGACGAGTCTGCACGACTTACGCAGTCGCGTAGTCGATGCGCCTAACTCGCTCGGGGCGAGCCGACGAGCCCGCCGATGGGAATGGCTGCATGCCACCTTCCCCGACATCGAGTCGATGTCGGTCATCGATCTGGGCGGGACGGCGGAGTCGTGGCAGCGCGCCCCGATTCGCCCGGCGTCGGTGCACGTCGTCAATCTTGACCCGCCGCCGCTCGACGTCCCGGACTGGATTCGCGCTGACCAGGCCGATGCGTGTCGCCTGCCGGCCCACATCGGCAAGGGCAGCTACGATCTCGTCTATTCCAACTCGGTGCTCGAGCACGTCGGCGGACACGCTGAGCGGCTCCGCTTCGCCGACGCCGTGCACAGGCTTGCTGACCGGCACTGGGTACAGACGCCGTACCGGTATTTCCCCGTCGAGCCGCACTGGCTCTTCCCCGGATTCCAGTTCCTGCCGGTGGCCCTCCGCGCCGAGGTCGCCCGGCGGTGGCCGCTGGTCAACGTACGATCATCGAGCCACGAGGACGGTATTCGCGGTGCGCTGAGCGTCGAGTTGCTCAGCCGGTCCGAGATGGCCTTCTACTTCCCCGGCTCGACGTTGCGATTCGAGCGGCTGATGAGCCTGATCAAGTCACTGATCGCGGTCAAGTCGTAGCATGCACGGAGCGTCGAGTCGCACGTCCGTCGGCTGGGCACGGCTCATTCTCATCGGCGCCCTGGTCGTCGGGCTGACTCAGGTCGCGGCCTGCTCCGGCCGGTCTGCCCGGGCCAGCAGCCCCGCCGCCCGGTCCGCAACCCAAGTGGCGCCCGGCAGCAAGGTAGCCAGGCTGCACGAGGTGGACGGCGGCCCGCGCTACTATGCGAAGTTCTCGCCGTCGCTTCCCGCCGATCCATCATTCTTTCCGATCGGGGTCTGGCTAGCCGCCGTAAACAGCCAGTCCGATATTACTTCAGACCAGGCCGCCGGCCTTAATACCTACGTCACGCTTACCAGCAATAGTGATCTCGGCCTGGTCCGGCAATCGGGCATGTATCTCATCGCCAGCCATGCTTCCGGGGCAGGAAGCGACCCGGCAGGCTGGTTCGTTAACGACGAGACCGATATGTGGGCGGGGGCGGGCAATGCCAAATGGACCGGAAAGCACTCCAGCCAGGGCGCTAGCTGCCGGCCCGCCACCGCCGGGTGCGGGTATACGATTCAGCAAGACGTCCTCAGAGCGCTTCCCCATGACCGCCGACTCCGGTTCGCCAATTACGGCAAGGGCGTGAGCTTCTGGGAGACCGATGCCCAGGCAGAGCAGTTTGTAGATGATTACCAGAACGTCGTATCCAGTGACGGCTACTGGTTTACTGACGATAGCATCTGCGCGGCCAGCCAGGGTGGCAAGTGGTACAATCCGAGCCTGCTAGTAAATGGCCTCCTGCCGGCTGACCTGTGTCATCTGGCGGCAAATTACGGGAAAACTGTCAACCGGATCCGGTACCTGGCGAGGTACCAGAAGCCGGTGTGGGCCTTCGTTGAACTTGGCCACCCCTATCCAGAGAATAACTGGCCCTCCATGCAGCCACAGCAGGTGATCGCCGCGGTGTGGCAAAGCCTGATTGCCGGTGCGCGGGGCATCATCTACTTCAATCACAGCTTCGGCGGGCTCTGCGTTACTGACAACGTGCTGCGAGATCAGTGCTACGCGAGGATACGGTCCGTTGTCACGAAGGTGGATGGAGAGATTCACTCATTAGCCCCCGTCCTCAATGCTCCCTTCGCCGATGGCGTCATCACGGCTAGCTCCGGCGTAAACTTCTCCACCAAGTGGTATCACCATCACTTCTATGTATTAGCGGGCTCTAGCAATCCGAACGCGCAGAACGTGACATTCTCCATGCCGTGTGTTGGTTCGACGGCAGTTACCGTTCTGAATGAGCGCCGCACCATACAAGCTCCTGACGGCACTTTCACCGACCGCTTTGATAACGGCAATGCGATTCACATCTACCGGATCGACGGAGGCTCCCACTGCGGCGCCTAGTGTGGGCCAGGGAGAAACCCTCTGCCGCCTGGCCCGGCCATCGTGCGGCAGAACGCCTCGGGCTAGCATGCGTGCCTGCCTTCCCTATAACGCCGGAAACGTTCAGATTTGGCCGTGACGACTGCCGAGAAGAGTTTCCTGAAACGCGCTATTCGCCGTCTGGTGCCACCGTTTCCGTTCATACTGTTCCGGTGACGACGACGATCATTCCCACGGGCGGCAAAGGCCGGGGTGACCGCTGCCCGCTCGGCCAGGTCGCGCCGGCCGTCGCGGTGGCCGACCGCGGCCACCGTAAGCTCGCCGGAGCCGATCCGACCGCGGGCCGCGGCACGACTGAAGGGCGGCACCACGGATGTGGCTGACCCCGGCAGGGCAACGGGAATGGGATGGCCTGGTCGTGCTCTGCGCGGCGAACGGCTACGACGGCATCAGGATGAGCGACTGGCACCTGGCCAGACATCTGTCCCGGCTGGCCCCGGTCCTATATGTCGATCCGCCGATATCGCGGCTAGCCCCGGTGCGGAATCGCGGAACTGCCGGCCCCCTGGACGGCGCCCGGCTGCGGATAGAAGGCCCGGGCCTGGCCCGGCTGACGCCAGTCGTGCAGCCGTTCCCTTGCCGGCCCGGGGTGATCGGGATGACCAGCGCGCTGGCCCGGCGCTACATGCACCGGGCCACCTCCAGGCTCGGCGGCCGGGTCCAGGCGGTCATCTCCGGCTGGCCGCAGTATTCGGTGTTCGGCAGCTGCGGCGAGCAGGTGCGGATCTACTGGGCCAAGGACGATTTCGTGGGGGGGTCTGCCCTGCTCGGCCTGAATGCCACGGTCCTTGACCGGCGGGAACGGCGCGTGGCCGCCAGTGCCGACCTGCTCGTGGCGTCCAATCCAGTCGTCGCCGACACCTGGCGTAGCCGCGGCCTCGACGCGCGGCTGGTTCCGTTCGGCACCAACGCCGATGCCTACGTCGGAATCGAGGACGTCCCGGTGCCTGCGGATGTCGGCCTTCCTGCGCCCGTGGTGGGCTTCGTCGGCCGTATCAACGACCGCACCGATCTGCGCCTGCTGGAGGCTATCGCCAACCGCGGGCGCTCGCTTCTCCTGGTCGGCCCCAAGGACCCGTCCTTCGAGCCGAAACGGTTCGAGGCCCTGAGGCGGCGACGCAACGTGCGCTGGGTCGGCCTGAAGCCATCAGGTGCACTGCCCAACTATCTCCGGGTCATGGACGTTGGCATCGTGCCCTACCGGGACAGCCGGTTCAACCGCGGCAGCTTTCCGCTGAAGACGCTTGAGTACCTGGCGGCCGGCCGGGCGGTCGTCGCCACCGACCTGCCCGCCATTCGCTGGCTGGCGACCGACCTGATCTGCATCGCCGATCCAGCGTCCTTTGCTGATCAGGTCGACAGGCTGCTTGCCGTGCCGAGGACCGCGGCCATGCTCGCAAGCCGCCAGGCGTTCGCCGCGCGGCACAGCTGGGCCAACCGGGCAGCAGACATTCACGAAGCCATCCTCGACCGGCAAGGCCGTCTCCAGGCTCAGGCGCAGGCAGCCGAATGAGCGCGAAGACAATGCCCGCCGGGCGACGTTCCGCCCGGCGGGCATTGTAGCCTGCCCTGGCTTGCGGGCCAGAGCTGTCGTGCATCGTCAGGGCAGCACCCACTGCTGGTTACGGCCGCCGTTGCACTTGTAGATTTCCAGCTGTGTGCCATTGGTGGTGTTAAACCTCGGGTCGTCCAGGCACTTGCCCGACCTCGGATTGACCAGGGTCCCGTTCTCCGCCACCCACTGCTGGTTGGAGCCGCCGTGACAGGTCCAGATCTCGACCGGCGTCTTGTTCGCGGTCCGGTAGCGGTAGACGTCGAGGCACTGGCCGTTGATCTGGATCGTGCCGTCGGTCTCGATCGTCCAGTTCTGCTCGGGCGTGCCGTTGCAGTCCCATATCACGACCGGCGTGTCCCTCTTCGTGGAGTCGCCGAGATCGTCGATGCACTTGTTCTTGTGGTAGCCCGAGACGATGGGGCCAGTGGCCGGCAGGGCCATGACTGCGCGCGTGCTGGCCAGCCCCGCCTGTGGCGCGAGCATCAGCGAGCCCGCTCCGACTGTCATCGAGAGTAAGACAGTCGGCAGCGCCAGCCTTCGCAGGAGCGCACGCCCTGCCGTCATTGTGCCGTTTGACATCGATGAGCGTCCTTCCATTGCGGTGTCTGTGACCGCCTGATGCTACTACTCTCAGTAAGGTTCTAAATACTTAAAGTGAAAGTTGACCAGATGATGTCGCATCCGCGGGCAGCACTTTCACGACGACCGCCCGAACGGCAGGCGCTAAGCCACCGACATGGGCGGCGGTGAGATCACTCGCCGTTGTGCTTCGCGAGCCGCGCGGCGAACGCGGCAGCCTGCGAGCGCCGTTGCATGCCCAGTTTGGTGAGCAGCGACGACACGTAATTCTTAGCGGTCTTCTCGGCCAGGGACATGTGCTCAGCGATCTGCCGGTTGGTCAGTCCCTCGCCGATCAGGTCCAGGACCCGCTTCTCCTGCTCGGTCAGCGCGGACAAGGGGTCCACGCCGGCGATCCGCTCACGCACCGTCGCCATCACGCGCTCGGCCGCGTGCGCATCGAGAGTCGACTGGCCGGCCGCGACCGTTCGGACGGCGCTGACCAGGTCGGCGCCGCACGTCTGCTTCAGCACGTAACCAGCGGCACCAGCCATGATCGCGCCCAGGAGCGCGTGATCATCCCCGTAGGAGGTGAGCATCAGGCACGCGGTGCCCGGCAGGGTCGAGCGGACCTCGCGGCAGACCGACACGCCGTCACCGTCAGGCAGTCGCACATCGAGCACGGCCACGTCCGGGCGCAGTGCTGGCAGCCGATCCAGCGCCGACGCCATGGTCCCAGCCTCGCCGACCACGTCGATGTCTGGTTCCGCGGTCAGCAGGTCTCGCACGCCGCGCCGGACGACCTCGTGATCGTCGAGGAGGAACACGCTGATCCGCCGGGGCGGCCGTTCGGCTGCCCCCGCGTCGCCTGTCTCTTTCATTACGCCCCCTTGGCCCGTCTAGCCAACGCTCGTAAGCCGCCGTCACCAGGGAGCCCTGGGTTTCCCGGATCGTGGCGTCCTCCGCTGCTAACCGTCACCACTATGTTACTATGTGTAGTCGAAGTGTCGCTGATCGCCATATCGTGACTTGCTGGCACCACCGCCAGGTCCAGCCGTCGGCACCGGCCTGACTGGTCCGGCCTGACTGGTTCGGCCTGACTGGTCCGGGTGCGCTGTCGGCGGACGCATCGGCCGGGCCAGGCCTGGCCCGGAGGGGCTAGCCGCATCGAAAGGGCAGGCAGGTGGCGGGGAAATCGGCCGGCGGACGGGTACTCGTGGTGGATGACGTTGACGAGATTCGAGTCCTCGTCCAACGCGTGCTCAGTGCTCAGGGTTATCAGGTCGATGTCGCGGCCACCTTGGCAGAGGCCTTCGGTCTGGACCCCGGCGGATACGACGCAGTGCTCGTCGATGCCCATCTGGGCGCTGAGCGGGGCACTGAACTGGTTGAAGCGCTGCGGTCGGAAGACCCGGCCGCAGCCCGGCGGTGCCTGGTACTGACCGGCGGATCCGCCGACGAGATTCCCGAAGGCGTGGCCTGGCTAGCCAAGCCATTCCGGGCCGCCGAGCTGACCGACGCGGTGCGCGCGCTGGATCACACCCATAGCGCCGTGGCGCCCGGCAGGCCGCCGGCCCCTGCCCCGGACGCACGCGCCCAGCCAGCACCGCCGGGCGGGCTTCAATCCACCCACGCCGAGCCCCGGACATGGGAACTGTTAGGCCTTGCCCGCCGGCTTCGGGCGCACGAGCGCGATGAGCTAGTTGACTTTCTTCACGACGGGCCGATACAGGAACTTACCGCGCTCAACCTCGACCTGCAGATGATGTCCAGGTCCGCACCCGAAGATGCGGCGCCGGGCCTCGCCGCCGTCATGGGCCGGCTGAACGCGGTGGCCGAGTCATTGCGCTGGCTGATTGACGGGAACTGGCCGTTCCAGGCGCCCGAGACCCGGCTGACTATGGCGATCCAGCAACGGACCGAATGGCTGCTCGCCGCGCCAGCCGCCGTGGACACCATGGACGCCGAAGGCGAGGCGTCCGCCATCGGCCCGGCCGCGGTACCGGTCATCGCCGACATCGTCGAAATGATGCTGATGGTACTGGTCCCCTCCGGGCCGCCGGTGCGCGCCCACGTCGGAGTGCGTGCGCGGGATCCGGTGATCGAGATCGAGCTGGCCCTCACCCCTGCCGCGGCAGAACCTCCGGTGATAGCTCCGGCAGCTGCGCAGGCCGCGCTGGACAAACTGGCTTCAGCCCTGGGGGCCAGCGCGCATCTCAGTTTCAGCGGGCAGCGGCCGACAGCGCGAATCTCGCTGCGGCGGGGCGCTGCACCGGATCCGCAGTCCCTGGCCCGGCCGGACAAGTCGGCCGCACAGCTGCGACAGGCCCAGCGGCTGGAGAGCCTCGGCCAGCTGGCCGGGGGCGTCGCGCACGACTTCAACAATCTCCTCGCCGTGATCCTCAACTACGCGTCCTTCATTTCGGAGGAACTGACCGCTAGCTCGCCGGACTGGACTGCGCACCGGGATGTGGCCCTAGCCGACCTCAGGCAGATCACGCTGGCCGGGGAACGGGCGGCCAGGCTCACCCGCCAGCTGCTCGCCTTCTCCCGCCGCGAAGTGACGCGCCCGCAGGTCATCTATCTAGGTGCGGTCATTACCGGCATCACGGAAATGCTGCGTCGGACCCTGGGGGATAACGTCGAGCTCGTCACCGCGTTCGCCGACGATCTGTGGCCGGTCCTGGCCGACCCAGCCCAGCTCGAGCAGCTACTCGTCAATCTCGCGGTCAACGCACGCGATGCGATGCCCGACGGCGGCACTCTGATCATTGAAGCCGGCAACATCAACGTGGACGCTGAATCTGTCGCTGGGGGATCCACCTCGCGCCAGGGAAAGAACGTGCGGTTGCGCGTCAGTGACACCGGCACCGGCATGTCCCCGGAGGTCGTCGAGCATGCCTTCGAGCCGTTCTTCACCACCAAGGACATGGGCACCGGGACCGGGCTCGGCCTGGCTACGGTCTACGGAATCCTCACCCAGGCCGAGGGCAGCGTTCACATCTACTCTGAAGTCGGCGTGGGCACGACGTTCAGCATCACGCTCCCGGTCACCACTGAATCGCCCCAGCCGATCGCGGAGCCGGTGCCCTACCACCGGACGCCCAAGGGCGAAACTGTCCTGGTCGTCGAGGACGCGCCACCCCTGCGGGAGGTGACGAGGCGGATCTTCGCTCGCGCCGGCTATCACGTGGTCACCGCGGCGAACGGCCCGCAGGCCCTCGCCCTCGCCCGCACGTATCCGGGCGAGATCCACCTGCTCGTTACCGATGTCGTCATGCCGCACATGCTCGGCAAGGAGGTTGCGGAGAAGATCCAGGAGATCAAGCCCGGCATCGCCGTCCTCTACATGTCCGGCTATGCCCGCCCTGTCCTCGCGTCCCAGGGCCGACTCGAACCCGGCGTGGCTTTGGTGGAAAAGCCATTCTCTCAGGCAGACCTGCTGACTAAGGCCGCAGAAGTACTAAATGGCCATTTCCCCGGCTTCGGGAATCGCCGGTCCTCTGCCTGAGCCTCCTCGGAAGCTGCGCCGAGAAGACTATTACAGGCAGAAAGGTTTCTGCCTCAGCCGAATAACCGTCCGCGAGCATCGTTGCCGCGCATAATGCTGTCGCGTGACAACAGTCGTGATTCCCGCGCACAATGAGAGCCAGGTCATCGGGCGCCTGCTCGGGCAGCTCATCCCGGCCTCAGCGGCGGACGAGCTTAGCGTGCTGGTCGTGGCCAACGGCTGCACCGACGATACTGCCGAGGTCGCGGCCTCCTACGGGCCAGGCGTCCGGGTCGTCTCGGTGCCCGTCGCTTCCAAGCACGCGGCCCTGGCCGCCTCCTACGACCTGGCCGCCGACTTCCCGCGCATTTACGTCGATGCTGACGTGGAACTGCGCGCCCGCGACGTCCGCGCCCTGGCGGCGGCGCTGCGCCAGCCCGGAGTACTCGCCGCCGCCCCGGAGCGAACGCTGGCCACGACCGGCAGTTCCTGGCCGGTGCGGTGGTTCTACGATGTCTGGGCCAGGCTGCCCGAGGTCAGAAACGGACTGTGGGGGCGCGGCGTGATCGCCGTGGATTCCCGCGGGCAGGAACGCCTCGCGGCGCTGCCGCCGTTGCTCGGGGACGACCTCGCCGCATCGCTGTCTTTCGCGCCCCATGAACGGGCCATCGTGACCGACGCCCGGGTGGTCGTTCATGTCCCGCGGAGGGTCACCGACTTGCTCCGCGTGCGGATCCGCACAGCCACCGGACTCGCTCAGCTGGAGCAGGCCGAGCACGCGCCCGAGTCAACCGCGCGGACCAGGGTGTCCGACCTGGCCGCCATCGTCAGGAACGAGCCGCTCATGGCGCCGCGGGTGGCGGTCTTCCTGTTCATGGCGGCATTCGCCCGGCTGAAGGCGCGCCGCGCGGTGGCGAGTTGCGACTATTCGACGTGGTTGCGTGATGAAAGCAGTCGGCAAAACAGCTAATCACCTCAAGAGCACAACGCAGCCTCCAAGAGTTGTTAATCTATCGACCGCTGGATGACTGCCAGGGCGCCGCCTTAAACCTCCTAAGTCAGGACGGCGCAGCACGCTCCACAAAATTAGTGCGCTTGTCAGGATGATAATGGACGTACGGGCCGCCACGTCTCGGTACGGGGACTATTCCGCCGTTGAGTCGGCGTTCCTTGCGTCCAGTTCATATCAGCATCTGAAGGGTACAGAAGGGGTGCTTGCGGCGGCATGAGCGTGACCGGTAACACAATTCAAGCTGATCACCGGCTAAAGACCCATAGCGGTGCAGCAAATGACATCGTCGACGTCCCGTCCGCAGGCGTAACGCTGAGCCCCAGGATATGGACGACGGCCTATCTTCGCCGGGCGGCTCTGGCCGACTGCGCGTGCGCGCTGGCCGGCGGCGTGCTGGCGGCTCAGATCCGGTTTCACGGTGAGCACTACCTGCCCGCCGCCTACCTCGGCTTCACCTGTGCGTTGCCCTTCTTGTGGTGGGCGTCGGTGCTGATGGCTGGCGGGTACGACTCCCGGTTCATCGGGCTCGGCTCCGATGAATTCCGGCGGGTCCTCAACGCGACGGTGAGTCTGATCGCCGGCGTGGCCATCGTTTCGTACTTCGCCAAGCTCAACCTAGCCCGCGGCTACATGACGGTCGCGCTGCCGTCGGCGGCCGGTCTGGACCTGCTGGCCAGGTACTGGCTCCGCAAGCGGCTGCACCGGATGCGCAGGCGCGGGTCCTGCACCCGGCGGGTGATCGCGGTCGGGCACTCCGGCGCCGTGGCCGACCTGGTGACCACGCTGCGCCGGGATAAGTACCACGGCCTGTCCGTGGTCGCTACCTGCCTGGCCGGGCCGGCCTGGCGGGATCAGGTAGCCGGGGTGCCGGTGGCCGGCCACCTGGGCAGCGTCGCGGCGGCCGTCGATGACTTCGGTGCGGACACGGTCGCGGTGCTGGCCTGCCCGGAGATGGACGGCAGGCACTTACGTGAGCTGGCCTGGGAGCTGGAGAAGACCGGCACCGATCTGTGCGTCGCACCGGCCCTGCTCGACATCGCCGGTCCCCGGACGACGATCCGGCCGGTCGCCGGGCTGCCGTTGCTGCACGTGGACCATCCGGAGCTGGAGGGCGGCAAGCAGGTCGTCAAGGCCCTGTTCGACAAGGTCGTCGCCGGCTCGGCGCTGATCGTCCTGGCGCCGCTGTTCACCGCCATCGCGCTGGCGATCAAGGCGGCCGACCGGGGGCCGGTGTTCTTCAGGCAGATCAGGGTCGGCAAAGACGGCCGCGTCTTCTCCGTCTACAAGTTCCGGACCATGGTGGTGGACGCGGAACAGCGCAAGGCGCTGCTCGCCGCCCGCAACGAGGGCGCCGGGGTGCTGTTCAAGATCCGCCATGACCCCCGGGTCACCCGGCCCGGCACCTGGCTGCGCCGCTGGTCGCTCGACGAGCTTCCGCAACTGCTCAATGTGCTGATCGGGGACATGTCCCTGGTCGGGCCCAGGCCGGCGCTTCCCGAGGAGGCCGCGCGGTACGGCGACCATATGCGGCGCAGGCTGGCAGTCAAACCGGGCATCACCGGCCTGTGGCAGGTCAGCGGGCGGTCCGACCTGCCGTGGGACGAAGCCGAGCGGCTTGACCTGCGCTACGTGGAGAACTGGTCATTCGCGCTCGACCTGCAGGTGCTGTGGAAGACCGGGTCAGCAGTCATGCACGGGTCGGGGGCCTACTAGATATGGGCGCGGTAGATATGGGCGCGACGGCCAGCAGGCCGGGCGGTAGACAGGAGGGCGTCATGCCCCGGTCAATGCTCCGCCGGGCAGTGAGCACCGCACGGGCCGTGCGGACCGTGGTGGCCAGCCCGCCGTTTGTGGCTCCCGGCCATTTCTACTCGCCGCTCACTAAGGAAGCCGACCGGGACCGCGCCCTGACCTGGACCGATGCGCCTGGGGTGGACCTGGCGGAAGACCGTCAGCTGGTCCTGGCCGGCCGGCTGCTGCCGGTGCTGGCCGAGCCGTTGCCCGGCCCGCGGTACGTCCCTGGCAACGGCATGTTCGGGTCCGGTGACGCTGCGGTCTACCGGGCCATGCTGACCCAGCTGCGGCCCGCCCGCGTGCTCGAGGTGGGTTCCGGCTACTCAACGGCGGTTGCACTGGACGAGTCGGACGCCAATCCCGCGCTGGCCGGCCTGCGGATCACCTGCGTCGAGCCGTACCCCGATCGCCTGCTGGGGCTGCTGAAGGACTCCGATCACAACCGGCTGACCCTGCTCCGCCAGCCCGTCCAGGACGTCGGGCTCGAGCCATATGACCAGCTCGGCCCGGGCGACGTGCTCTTCATCGACTCGACGCACGTGGTCAAAGCGGGCTCCGACGTGATCTGGCTGCTGCTGCATGTCCTGCCCCGGCTGGCGGCCGGCGTGGCGGTGCATGTCCACGACATCTTCTGGCCGTTCGGGTATCCGGCGCACTGGCTGCACCAGGGCCGCGACTGGACCGAGGCCTACCTGCTGCACGCCTTCCTGGCCGGTAACACCAGCTGGGAGATCTCGTTCTTCGCCTCGTGGTTCTGGCAGCGCAGGCCTGACCTCATCCCGCCGCCGCTGGCCCGCGAGAATCCAGGTTCCATCTGGCTACGTAAAGTGCGCTGACCGCCCGGGGCCCGCGGCCGGTGCCCCGGGGGTACCGTTGAGGACAGGCTCGTCCGGGACGGCGGCGCATTCGTGACACGACCGCAGCGACCGGCAGCAGCCGCCCGGGACCCCGGCGGCGCATCCTTGCCCCGTCACGATGTGCCTCCCAGGAGTCCCTGTAGTGCGATCACCCGAAGTGTCCGCTGCCGTGTCCCGGCAGTCATCCCCGGCGGCCCGTTCTACGCCGCCCGAGGCGCGCGGTAGCGAGTACGCACAGCTGTCCCGGCAGATCAAGCAGGCGGGGCTGCTGGAGCGGCGCCCGGCCTACTACATCTGCAAGATCGCCGTAACCGTTGGCCTGCTGGCCGCCGGGTGGGCGGCCTTCGTCCTGATCGGTAACTCGTGGTGGCAGCTCGCCGTGGCGGCCTTCCTGGCCGTGATGTTCACCCAGGTGGGCTTTCTCGGCCACGACGCCGGGCACCGCCAGATCTTCGGCTCCCGGCGGGCCAACTATGTCCTCGGCGTCCTGCACGGCAACCTGGGCATCGGGCTCAGCTACGGCTGGTGGGTGAACAAGCACAACAAGCACCATGCCCATCCCAACACCGAGGGCGCCGATCCCGACATCATGCTCGGCGCGCTGGCCTTCTCCGATACCCAGGCCCGCACCGGCCGGCCGCTGGCCCGGCTGGTCTACCGCTACCAGGCGTACCTGTTCTTCCCGATGCTGCTCGGCGAGGCGATCAGCCTGCACACCTCCAGCATCCGCGCGCTGACCAGCCGGACCTCCCGGCACCGGCCGCTGGAGACGGCGCTGCTCGCCGCTCATGCCGTCGGCTACCTCACCCTGGTGTTCCTGGTGCTGTCGCCGGTCAAGGCCGTGGTGTTCATCGTGGTCCAGCAGGGCCTGTTCGGCTTGTACCTGGGTTCCTCCTTCGCTCCCAATCACAAGGGCATGCCGATTCTCGGCGCCGACGACCGGACCGACTTCCTGCGCCGTCAGGTGCTCACCTCGCGCAACGTGCGCGGCGGCTGGCTGACCGACTTCGCCCTGGGCGGGCTGAACTACCAGATCGAGCACCATCTGTTTCCCTCCATGCCCCGGCCCAACCTGCGCCGGTCCAAGGCCATGATCGAGACGTTCTGCAGCCAGCGCGATCTGCCCTATTGCGAGAGCAGCCTGGTCGGCTCCTACGCCCAGGCGCTGCGCTACCTCAACACCGTCGGCAGGCTGACCCGCTCCGGCAGCGCGGCCTGACCCGAGGCCGCGCGGTCTGAGCGCTGGCTCACGGCCGGCCTGCCGCGGCGACGGGCCCCGCCTGGCCTGCCGCGCTGCCTGACGCCCGGCCGGGTAGCCAGCCCAGCCAGAGCGGCAGGTATCAGCTGCGCTCCCCGAGCAGCGCCAGCGCGGCCGGCACCAGGATCCCGCGCACCACCGTGGCATCAATCAGCACCGCAGCGCCCAGGCCCACACCGAGCATCTTCAGCTGGATCAGCGACAAGGTGGCCAGGATGGAGAACACCGCCACCATGATCACCGCCGCGCTGGTCACCACCCCGGCGCTGCTCGCGATCCCGCCCACGATCGCGTCGGGCGTCGCCACGGCCCGGCGACACCGTACCGATGCGCCCATTAACCAGGCCGGGGTGGTGAACCATGATCCCGTATAGGTGCTCGGCAGCGCCGGATCCGCGTGTTGGTCTGCGCGGATCCGGGATTTGAGCGGATCCGGGATTGACTGGCCTGGCTAACCAGGACCGGCTGGGCTAGCTGACTGGCTGGGCCGCGTTCCTGGGCCCGCCGCGGTTGACCGGATCGGCGCCGGGCCTGGGCGTTAGGACCAGCTGCGCTCGGCGCATAGCCAGGCGCTCATCCTCACTCGTCCCGCCCCATACGCCGAACTCCTGGCCGCTGCTCAGCGCGAATCGCAGGCAGTCCGAGCTGACCTGGCAGTGCGCGCAAATCGCTTTGGCCGAGGCGATCTGTGCCTGCCCAGGTCCCCATGCTGACAACGGAAAGAACAACTCGGGGTCGGTGTCACGGCAGGCGCTCAGCGATCGCCAGTCGACTCTCGCTGGGGCCGCGGGTTCCGGCAGGTTCATTTCTGACCTCGTGTACTGCTGCAGTCACTCTCCGGCGTACTTGCCATCCGGGGCCTCTGTACTGCCCGGATGCACCGAAGTTACTCCCTGTAGGCACAGAAAGAAGGTGATGTCGGTCACACCCACCCGTCGCGGTGCCGATGAGCTCACTACGACTGATCACGCGCGGCACTAAGGCCCGTAGATCGGTGTCAGTGCGCCCCGGCGTCCGCGCCGCCGATCCAAATCCGCCGCCCAGAATGCCCCAGTCCGCCGCCCCGAATGATTGTCCATGAGTCGCGCGCTGCGGCCCGCTGGCACCGGCGCCAGCAAGACGGGGCACCGTTTGGGGTTTCCCTTCGCGGGCAGTGGACGGCGGAAACCGGCTAGAGCCGGAACTGAGGAGGTAGCCATGTCGGCCTTGATCATCGTCGTCATTGTCGTGGTCGTCGTAGCCGTGGCCGCGGTCGCGCTGGTGTCCGCTCGCCGTCGCAGGCTGCAGCAGCGCTTCGGCCCTGAATACGACCGCACAGTCGGTGAGCACGACAGCAAGCTGAAGGCGGAAGCGGAACTCTCCAGACGGCAGCGGCGAGTAAGCGAGCTCGACATCAGGCCGCTCGAGCCCGCCGCGCAGGCTCGTTACGCCGCCGAGTGGGCCACTATTCAGGAGCGGTTCGTTGATGCTCCGCAGGGCGCAGTGGCGCAGGCTCAGGATCTCGTGGTGGCCGTGATGAACGAGCGCGGTTACCCGACCGAGCATCGCGACCAGGTCCTCGCCGACCTGTCTGTCGAGCATGCCGCGGTCCTCGACCATTACCGGGCCGCCTCTGACATCAGTGAAAGCGCCACCGCGGGAACGGCGTCGACCGAGGACCTGCGGCAGGCCATGATCCACTACCGGGCCCTGTTCCAGGAGCTGCTCGGCCGGTCCGCTGTCAATGCGACTGCCGTCGCCGACAACACCGCGACCGCCGGTGCCGACCGGGGCTACCCGCCGACCGAGGCCGGGCTGGCTTCCGCAACCAACGGCGGAGTAGCCAACAACTGGCCAGCTGACGCCGAGGCCGAACAGGCGACCGGCGCAATCCACGCCGTCGGTGCCGACGCGGCCGGCGCCGCTGGGCCCATCGCCGACACCCGGCTCGACCCGGCCGACGCCGAGCTTGCTCCCGCTGACTCTGCCGTCGCTCCAGGCCAAGCGGTGCCGGCCACGACCGGGCAGCCGGCCACCGGGCAGCCGGCCACCGGGCAGCCAGAGCCCGCCGATACCGAGCCGGAGGGCGCCGCGGCGGCCGCGGCGGCCGCGGACCCGCGTGGGCGCGCATCGCGCTGATCGGGAGGAGCCAGCAGCATGAGCCAGGTTCAGACGGGCACGGTCACCACCAAGGTTCCAGCGCGCCTGGACCGCCTGCCGTGGTCGCGCTGGCATTGGATGATCATTATCGGGCTCGGCACCGTCTGGATCCTGGACGGTCTCGAGGTCACGATCGTCGGTAATATCTCCGCCCAGCTGAGCGCGCCGGGCAGCGGGATCCACATAACCCAGTCGCAGATCACCGGGTTCGGTGCCGCCACGTATGTGGCCGGGGCCTGCGTGGGCGCACTGTTCTTCGGCTGGCTGACCGACCGGTTCGGGCGCAAGAAGCTGTTCATGATCACGCTCGGCGTGTATCTGCTGGCCACCGCGCTGACCGCGCTCTCGTTTGCGCCCTGGTGGTTCTTCCTGTTCCGGTTCCTGACCGGTTTCGGCATCGGCGGCGAGTACGCGGCGATCAACTCCGCCATTGACGAGCTGATCCCCAGCAGGCACCGCGGCCGCATCGACATCATCATCAACGGCACCTACTGGGCGGGCGCGGCCGCCGGCGCGCTGATCACGGTACCGGCCACCAGCGACCTGCCGGTGGCGGTCGGCTGGCGAGTCTGTTTCGGGTTCGGCGTGGTCCTCGGCCTGGTGATCCTGCTGGTCAGGCGCAACGTCCCGGAAAGCCCGCGCTGGCTGTTCATCCATGGCCATGCCCGGCAGGCCGAAGATCTGGTCGACGGCATCGAAGAACGAGTGGAGCAGGAAACGGGCACGAAGCTACCCGAAGCCAGCCGGTCCATTACCATCAGGCAGCGCAAGACGATCGGCTTCTGGACGATCGCCAAGACCATGGTGCTGCTGTACCCGCGTCGCACCATCCTCGGGTTCTCGCTGTTCATCGGGCAAGCGTTTCTCTACAACGCGATCACCTTCGGGTACGCCCAGATCCTGGGTGAGTTCTTTCACGTCGGCACCGACACCGGCTATTACTTCGCAGTGATCGCGGTCGGCAACCTCTTCGGTCCGCTGATCCTCGCGCCGCTGTTCGACACCGTCGGCCGCAAGCCCATGATCGCCGGCACCTACATCATCTCCGGCGTGCTCCTGCTGCTCACCGCGTTCCTGTTCCAGCAGGGCATGCTGAGCGCCGTCACGATGACCGCGTGCTGGTGCGCAGTGCTGTTCTTCGCCTCGGCGGGCGCCAGTTCGGCCTACCTGACGGTCAGTGAGATCTTCCCGATGGAGACCAGGGCGATGGCCATCGCGTTCTTCTACGCGATCGGAACCGCCGTCGGCGGGATCACCGGCCCGCTGCTGTTCTCCACGCTGGTGAGCACCGGCAAGGTACCTGACACCGTGCTCGCGTTCTCAATCGGCGCGACGCTGATGATCCTGGCCGGCTTCGTCGAGGTCTTCCTCGGTGTCAAGGCCGAACGGAAGGGCCTCGAGGACATCGCCAGGCCGCTCACCGCGGAAGAAGCCGCCGATACCGGGCAGGGCGCCGTCCAGCGCGGCCAGCCGCAGACCGCCACCTGAGCGGCCCGGCGCCGGAGGAAGCTACCCGGCGCGCGGCCCGGCCCGTCGCGGTCATCGCGGATGGCGGCCGGTTTTCGAGCCGCGGGCCGCGGGAAGGGGATTTACTTCTCCCGCCGACAACACGCGGAACCGAGGAAACGAGGACGGACATGGCTGACCAGCCGGCCGCATTGCCGTCGGTGGCGCTGCTCGGCACCGGGATCATGGGCGCGCCAATGGGCCGCAACATGCTGCGGGCCGGCCTGCCGTTGCGAGCCTGGAACCGGACGGTGGCCAAGGCGCTGGCGCTGGAGCCCGACGGCGCGCAGGTAGCGCGGACTCCGGCCGAGGCCGTGGGGGACGCACAGGTCATCGTGACGATGCTGGCGGACGCCGAGGCGGTCGCCGACGCGATGCAGGCCGCCGCGCCGGGCCTGCACGAGGGCCAGATGTGGGCGCAGGTCAGCACGGTTGGCCTGACCGGCGTGGCGGCACTCGCCCGGCTGGCCGGCGAGCACGGCCTGGTCTTCGTCGACTCGCCCGTGCTCGGCACCCGGCAGCCCGCCGAGCAGGGCAGGCTCATCGTCTTCGCGGCCGGCCCCGACGCCGCGAAGGTCGCCGTCCAACCGGTCTTCGAGGCGATCGGCAGCAAGACGGTCTGGCTCGGCCCGGAGCCCGGCGCCGCATCCAGGCTCAAGCTGGTCGTCAACAGCTGGGTGCTCGCCGTCACGTCCGGAGCGGCCGAGGCCATCGCCCTGGCGCGCGGGCTCGGCGTTGATCCGCAACTGTTCGTTAATGCCGTCTCGGGCGGCCCGCTCGATAGCCCGTATCTGCAGACCAAGGCCGGGGCCATCCTGAAGAACGATTTCTCGCCGAGTTTCACCGCCGAGATGGCCGCCAAGGACGCCCGCCTCATCGTCGAGGCAGCGGGCTCGGCGGGCGTCCGCCTAGATGTCGCCGCAGCGGCCGCCGAGCGCCTGCGCCGGGCCGTGGAACTCGGTCACGCACGGGAGGACATGGCCGCCACCTACTTCGCGAGCTTCGGCGACCGGTAGGCCGACGTCGGCAGGTAATCGGGCCTGCCGGGGGCGCTCACGCCGCCAGGGATCACCACCGCGGTAGGCGCATGGCTGGCACCCTCAGCGCATCGAACTCTATGCGACTTTATGATTACTATTTGTTACATTCGGGCAAGAGAGGTAGCCAGGAGCGGAGAATTGACCGCTGCCCGGCCGTCAGGAAGAAGGTGCGTGGCATGGCGAGCCTTCACTTCCTGAACTCGCAGCGCCGGGCCGGGCCACCGGACGGTAACGTGAGGCGTTCCCAGCCCCGCGACGGCCGACGCGCCTCGTCATCCTCGCCCGCTTCGACTGGACCGCCTGATCTGGCCGCGGCGGCCAGGGATGCGGTGGTCGGTTTCTTTTATGACGCATCCTTCGGCATGGCGGCAGGCGAGGCCGGCGCAGCCAGTGCCGTCGCGACTGCTACGGCCGATGCTGCCGCGGCTCCGGAGAGCGCAGCCAGCCGCAGCGCCCACGAGGGAGGAGCACACGGAGTCGATGGGATTGCAGCAGCGGAGCCAGCGAGCGCAGCCGCTACTTCGAGCCAGGTCGCAGCCGAGTCGGCCGCGTGGCGGGCGGCGGCTTCCAGCGTCGCCACGCTAGATCGTGTCGAGGCGATGGCCGCGAAGGTGGAAGCGGACATCCATGACGCGCTTCTGGTCCAGGCTGAACTCCGCGCCAGAGCCGGAGCCGCCGCCGAAGCCGCGGTACGCGCAGCGCAGTCGGCGTGGGTATCAGCAGCCGAAGTCGCCGAGTCCGAACGACAAGCAAAGATCGCCGGGTGGCTGATCACGAGTCACCTCATCGCCGCCGCTGCGCTCATCGTGATCGCGATTGCCCTCTTCGCCCTGCTCACTGCGCCCGGCCTCCATTAAGATGCCGTGATGCGCACCGCCGCGAGCTGGGCGCTCACCGGTCCGGGCGGGAGTGCAGGCGGCCCGGGCAGGAGTTTGCGGCGCTTGTGATGACGTCGGCCAAGGTTGCGGATCTGGCTGCTGGCAGGCGCGCAGGCCGGACCGACGCAGGTTGCCTGATTGGCCCGTTATAGTCCGCTCGCGTTAACTGGCCCAAATAGCTCGGTTAATTCCCCGCGCGGTCGCCAGGTAAGCGCTACCGCGGCAGGCGCGGAGCAGGCGCTAGCGGGGCAGGCGCACGACCGTCAGGAAGAACTCGTCAATCTGCCGGACCGCGCCGATGAAATCGTTGACGTCGACGGGCTTGGTGACGTAGGCGTTGGCGTGCAGCTTGTAGCTGCGCAGGATGTCCTCCTCGGAGGCCGATGTGGTCAAGATCACCACTGGCACGTGCGTCAGGTCCGGATCGGACCTGATGCGCTCCAGGACCTGCCGCCCGTCGTACTTCGGCAGGTTGAGGTCGAGCAGGATCAGGTCGACGCGCGGCGCGTCGGCGTGCGCGCCGTTGCGGAACAGGAAATCCAGCGCCTCCTGCCCGTCCCTGACGACGTGCAGCCTGTTGCTGATCTTGTGTTCCGCGAAGGCCTCACGGGTCATCAGCTCGTCACCTGCGTCGTCCTCGACCAGCAGGACCTCGATGGGCTGGTAGGCGAAGGTCATGCGCGGACCCCTTCGGTGCTGGTGCTCGTGCCTGATTGCTGGTCGACGGCCCAGGCCGGCCCAGGCTCAGCCGCGGGCCCGGCGGCTCTCCCCGGCCCGGCGGTCGCTGCGGTCCCGGCGGCCCCCCCGGACCCGGCGGCCCCCCCGGACCCGGCGGCCCCCCCGGACCCGGCGGCCCCCCCGGACCCGGCGGCTCCCGCATTCCCGGCGGCTCCGCCGGCCTTGGCATTCCGCCGGCTCGACGCACGGCAGCGTGAAGCAGATGCGGGTCCCGTCCGGATAGCTGGTGTCGAGGCTGATACTGCCGCCGTGGTGCTCGATGATCCGTCGGCACAGCGCCAGGCCGATCCCGGTGCCTGGATAGGCATCACGCCCGTGCAGCCGCTGGAAGATGACGAAGACCTTCTCGGCGAACTCGGGCGCGATGCCGATGCCGTTATCCGTGACGCAGATCAGCCACATCCCCTCGGGCTGGCGGGCCACGGTGATCCGCACGACCGGCGGACGGTCAGGAGCCCGGAACTTGATCGCGTTGGCGATGAGGTTCTGCCAGACCATCGCGAGCAGCGTCGGGTCACCCATCACCTCGGGCAGCCGCTCGGGCTTCTCGATGACGGCACCGGAGTCCTCGATCGCGGCGCCGAGCGCCGTGATCGCCGCATCCAGCGACGTGCCGAGCGGCATCCGGGCCCGCACGTCGCTGGCCCGGCCGACCCGCGAGAAGGTCAGCAGGTCGTTGATGAGGACCTGCAGCCGTTTCGCGCCGTCGACCGCAAAATCGATGTACTGGCGCCCGCGGTCGTCGAGCTTGTCGCTGTAGCGCTTCTCCAGGAGCTGGCAGAACGACGCCACCTTGCGGAGTGGTTCCTGCAGGTCGTGCGAGGCGACGTAGGCGAACTGCTCAAGCTCGGCGTTGGACCGGCGAAGCTCGGCCGCAGCGGCGTCGAGCTCGGCGGCCTGCCGGATCGCCCGTTGCTCGGCGTCGCGGGCCGCGTCCACGGCGGCGGCCAGCTCGCGGCGCATGGCTTCGACATCGGCGGCCACAGCCCAGATATCCGCGGGGCCGGTCGGCTCGATGTGGTATCCGAAGTCGCCGTCCATCACGTGCCTGGATGCCTGGCGCAGCCGGTTCAGCGGCTTGGCGACCGCGTTGTGCAGCACGATCGCGAGAATGGCCGCAGCGATCAGGAACGCCACCAGGATCGCGCCGTAGGTCCAGTCCTGCAGGTTGCGGAAGCGGGACAGCCGGGCGCTGTCCCGGGCGGCGGCCGCGGCCAGGTGCGCATTCTGCCGGGCGAACAGGACCCTGAGGTGATCAAAGGCCTGCTTGCTCTGGTTCACGAAGGTGATGTCGTGGCGGCTCAGCGGGCCGTGCCTAGCCAGCGCGATCAACGGGATGGCGTAAGTACGCCGCCATGCCGCCGCGCCCTGCTGCACGGTGTTGAGGTCGGCGGCCAGCTGCTGCTGCCCGCCGATCAGCCCATGCAGCTGGGCGTCGGCGCTCTTCTCGGTGGCGAGTCCGGCGGTGTACGGCTGCAGGAACCGCGAGTCCCCAGTGATGGCGTACCCGCGCACGCCGGTCTCCTGGTCGACCAGGGCCCCTTGCAGCCGGTAGGCCTGGGCCTGGGCCGGCAGGATGCTGCCCGTCAGCTCGTCGGATACGACCCGGCCTTGCCCGATCAGCTGGAAGATGATCACGGCAGCGGCGGCGACCAGGAGCGCGATGACCGCGAACACGAGGCGGAACCAGCCCTGGACCGTCAGCGTGGGCGGCTGGGACCGCGGTGCTTGCGGCGGCTGGCGCCCGGGCGGCTCTGCCGCGCTCATGCGGCTGCCTTCCATCGGAGGTGAACGATGGCCACGTCGTCGGCCAGGCCGCCGAACCGGCCCGCCGCCGCCTCGGTCCGCGCGATCAGGGCGTCGACGAAGACCGTCGATGGCAGCCCCGCCAGGTCCCTGGCCATCTCGACGAGGCCGTCCTCGCCGAGCCGCTGGCTGCCCGGGCCGACGCGTCCCTCGAACAGCCCGTCGGTGAACAGCACCAGGCTGGCATCGCCGGGCAGCGGCACCTCTTGCTCCGCCCAGCCCAGGCCAGGAACCAGGCCCAGGGCCGGGCCGCCCACGCCTTCGATCAGCTCGACGTCGCCCGTGGTGCGCAGCAGCAGCCCTGGATGACCGGCCCGCAGGATCCTGACCTGACGGCGGTCCGGCGCGAAGGCCAGGTGCGTGAGCGTGGCGAACACGTGCTCGCCTTCGCGCTCCGCCAGCAGCATCTGCTCCAGAAGCTCGATGAGCGACGGCGCGTCCGTGCCGGCCAGCACCAGGGACCGCCAGCCGACCCGCAGGCAGACCCCGATCGCGGCCTCAGCCGCGCCATGACCTGAGACGTCGCCGATCACCGCGTGCACAGTCCCGTCGGCGGTCTCCACCACATCGTAGAAGTCCCCGCCGAGCAGCGACTGCGCCCGGCCAGGACGGTATCTGGCCACGGTCTCGAACTCGTCGGTGCGGAGCAGCGGAGTGGGCAGCAGCCCGCGCTCCAGCCTGGCGTTCTCCTCGGCCCGTAGCGCACTGATCTGCAGCGCGGCCGCCGCCTGCTCAGCGTGCTTGCGCTGGGCCGCGTACTTGATGGCGCGGCCGAACACGTCGGGGGCCGCCTGGCCCTTGATCAGATAGTCCTGGGCGCCCGCCGCGACCGCCGCCAGCCCGGCGCTCTCCTCGGCCAGCCCGGTGAGCACGACGACCGGCGCGCCGGGCGCGGCCTGGAGGATCTGGGTGACCGCTTCCAGCCCCCGGGCATCGGGAAGGTGCAGATCGAGCAAGATGCAGCCGGGCACGCCGCCACGTCTCAGCAACTGCTTCGCCTCGGCCAGCGAATGCACCCAGGACAGCGTGGCCTCGACGCCGCTGTCGGCGAGCAATTCCTCGACCAGGACCATATCGCCGGCGTCGTCCTCGACGAGCAGCAAGGTCTCGGGACCCTCGAGCCACGCAGGCTGCGCATCCTGCGGAACACCGCCAGCGGTGGCCGGATCCCCGCCATTGTGCAGCGCGGGAATGCCTGTTCCAGCCGCCACCGCTACCTCCTACCCCCGTACTGGCGCTGAGTCCGGAGCTCGTTCGGACCGAGAATATAGCGGTCCGGAAGCGCCCCGAACACCCGTATCGCGTAGTTTCGCGGCCGGCCTGATCCGTATATTTTCCCGGCCACCGGCCGCCGCTGCCGGGTAATTCGCCTCGTTAGCCGCCAGCCCGCCAGGCCGGCCGCTGAAGTGCCGTGATACCCCTGCTCAGCTGCCTGCGGAGCCGATGACCGCGGCCGCGCGGCGTTTGCGTTCCGGAAGCCGGGGGTAGAAGCTGCGCCCGTGCGCAAAAGCAGGCGGTCCTGGTTGCCATTTCCGCCGCTCCGGCTGGCCAGCGGCATCGCCCGGCCCTGGCCGCGCGCTGACCGTGCTGCCAGAATCAGCATGAGCTGGAGATCGGACAGGTCGTGACCCAAACCGCCGCACGCGAGAGCAGTGACCCGGAGAACACCGGGCCTGACCCTGGCGCGACCACCTTCAGGGGCGCGGATCCGGACACGGTCATGGCCAACGCGGTATCGCAGTCCACTCCGACCAAATGCCAGGCCCGGACCCGCCTGTACCGCAACGGCGTCCTCGAGCTTGAGGGCTTCCCCGTCGCCGACATCAGCGAGTATCTGCAGGACGATTCGGTGGTGCTGTGGCTCGACCTGCGCGACCCTGACCGCGAGGATCTCGCGGTCTTGAGTTCTGAATTCGGCTTGCATCCGCTGGCCGTCGAGGACGCCGTACACGAGCATGAACGGCCCAAGCTCGATCGCTATCGCAGCCATCTGTTCCTCACTGCCTATGCGGTCTACCTGGACACCGACAGCGGTGAGCTCAGCATGAGCGAACTGGCCGCCTTCATCACCGAACGGGCCCTGATCACGGTACGCAAGGACGACGGGCTGGACATCGGGGCCGTGGTGGCCTACTGGGATGCCAGCCCGGACCTGGCCAAGTTCGGGGTCGGCTACCTGCTGCACGGCCTGCTCGACAACATCGTCGACGGTTACTTCGCCGCCGTGCAGGCCCTCGACGACGCGATCGAGGAAGTCGAGGACAGGCTGTTCGCCGATGTGCCCGAGGACCGTCACGTACAGCAGCGGAGCTTCGCGCTGCGCAAGAGCCTGGTCCTGCTCCGCCGGGTGGTGCTGCCCATGCGCGAGGTGGTCAACGCCCTGATGCGCCGCGACCTGCACGTCATCAACGACGCGCTGCAGCCCTACTACCAGGATGTCTACGACCACGTGCTGCGCGCGACGGAGTGGACCGAGAGCCTGCGCGACCTGGTCACCACCATCCTGGAGACCAACCTGACCATCCAGAGCAACCGGATGAACGTCATCACCAAGAAGGTCACCAGCTGGGCGGCCATTATCGCGGTGCCGACCTTCATCACCGGCTTCTACGGCATGAACGTGCCGTACCCGGGCTTCAGCCGTGCCTCCGGCCTGATCACCGCGGCCGTCCTGATGCCTCTCACGGCCCTCGTGCTCTGGATCGTCTTCAAGCGCAAGGACTGGCTGTAGCCGCACGGAGGTCCGTTCCACCTCGTGGCCGTCTCGCCCGAGGTCCCAGAGGTAGCAGACTGAGGCGGTCACACACTCAAAGTTGGGCGTGGCCGGGCAGCGCGGCGCGCAGGCTGGCGCCGTGCGCCACCACGAGCGATCTGGCATCCGCGGCGTTGCGCGTCACGGCCAGCAGCGCTCAGCGGAGCCGCGCGCACAGTTCGTCGCAGTCTTCCCCGCCGGGAAACCTGGCTCCGCCGTCGCCCGCCCGCCAGGCCGTGAGCACCTGCTCGTAGCAGTCCCAGGCCGTTGTGGCCATGCCTCGCCCAGGGCGGGCAGGTCAATCCTGGCCGGTGCCGGTCATCGTTCCTGCCATGGGCTGCCTCCCGAAGCGGCTAGCCGGCAGGATTCCAGATCCGCTACCCGGCTGCCGGGTACCGGGACGGCATCATCCAGCTATGGCGGCCAGGAGCCGGCTGACCAGGTCCGCTGAATCAGCCTGACCGCCCAGGGCCGTTCATTCCGCTGATTCAGCCCACCGCGAAGACGTCGTCACTGTGCAGGATCCTGGGTCGTCGCCTCGCGGCGGACGCTGGCGAGCATCTGATGGGTGCGGCTCAGCGCCTGTTCGGCCGCGCCTAGATGGCCAAGGCTGGCCAGGCGCTGCGCCTGGCCCAGCTGTCCTTCGATCTGAGCTAGCCGGGACCGTTGCCGGGCTTCGGTGATAGCGCGGTCGACGGCTGACGGAAGACGCGCAGGCCGGTCCTTCAGCACGTAGTCGGTGGCCCCTTGCTTGATGAGTTCGACTGCTGCCTCGTCACCGAGCGCACCGGACCAGCATATGAACGGTATATCCGGGCACTCCTCCTGGACGACGCGTAGCGCGTCAGCACCAGAGAAGCCAGGCAGCGAGAAATCGGAGATGATGACATCCGGGTAAAAGGCAGTCAGCTGCTCGACGAACGATGCCATGGTGTCCACGACGACGGCCCTGAAGCTAAGGCCCGCGCTGGTCAGCAGGCGCTGCGCGAGTTCAGCATCCCAGGCTTCGTCCTCCAGGATGAGAATGCGAGCCTGCTGCGGAGCCGAGTCCGCCGGGTCTGTCGGCAGCGAGTCCGGCTGCCGCGAGCCGGTCGCCGTTTGCGGCTCACGAGGCTCCGGTTCGGTGCGCTGGCGCTCGTCACTCATAGCTGTCGCCCCTCAATCGATGGTGCACTGACGTGGGGCACGGGCTCATTCAAGAGTAGCCAGAACATGCCCAGAGCGCTGACCGCCTCGGCGAAGTCTGCGAACTTCACTGGCTTTCGCACATAACCGTTCGCACCGTTTCTGTAGCCAGTGAGGATATCTTCCTGCTCCGCAGAGCTGGTGAGAATTACCACCGGGATAAGCCGGGTTCGCTCGTCGGCCCGTATCCTGCGTAGCACCTCTAGCCCGTCGACCTTAGGCAGCTTCAAATCGAGCAGCACGAGCGCTGGGTGCGGCTGGTCGGAACTGCAGCGGCTAAAGATGAGTTCGAGGGCCTCGGCGCCGTCGCGGGCGACGATGACCTTGTTCGCGACCTTGGCTTTATCCAGAGCTCTGAGGGTCAGCTCTTCATCGTCAGGGTTGTCCTCTACCAGGATGACATCTTTGCCCCGTCCACCCCCATTGGCCATCATAAGTCCTCCGCCTTAATTGTCGTTTCCGTCCGTCTTGCGACGTCGGGCACATTTGAGTGCGAGGCAGAGGGCGTGCCATGGCTGCGCCCGAGGCATGCGAGGCGGTAATGACCACGGAGAGCAGCACGAGTCGCTGCGAATCGCTTCTGGGCTCACGTACGCCGAGCTGCGACTGGCCCACCTACAGCACCCCCCATGTCGGCCGAATGCCGCGAAATCGCGAATTGACTCTCCTGCCGTCGGCTACATGGCAGCAGGTCGCGATCACTGACATTCTCTACCCCTCTATATACCCGAGGTAGATCCTGCCGAATCAAGAGCGCCTCAATACCGATGAAATTAACAAGCTGGGGAAAATCTTGGCAAATTTTGGCTAACCCAGATTGATCTCCACGCGTCCGCCTCATCGCAGGTAATCGCGCACTCAAAGAATTAATCAGGGACTTTGACATGTCCAGGGACGGGTAGGGTTGATGGAGGACTTCTGGTGCGTCTGTGCGTAAGAGATTCGCCAGTAACACCCGACCGGGGGAGGGTGGTCATGTCGGGAACCGACGTGCTGAGGGGTTTGACAGATAGGGCACTCGGCCAGGAACTGGCGAAGGCGCCGACGGGGATAACCGGGCTGGACCAGATCACCGGGGGCGGGCTGCCCCGGGACCGGGTGACGCTGCTGACCGGCAGCGCGGGAGCGGGCAAGACGCTGCTGGGGCTGGAATTCCTGGTCACCGGTGCCCGGGAGCACGGCGAACCCGGCGTGCTGCTGACCTTCGAGGAGTCCGCGGCTAAGGTCACCGCTAATGTGCGCTCCCTCGGCTTCGACCTCGACGCGCTCCAGCGGGACGAGCTGCTCGTGCTGCTCGCGTTCCAGGTGGATCCCGCCGAGATCATCGCGGCGGGCGAGTTCGACTTCGAACCGCTCTTCGTGATCCTCGACGAGGCCATCGGACGTATTGGCGCGAAGCGGGTCGTGCTGGACACCATGGACGTGCTGTTCGGCGCGTTCGGCGACGACTCGATCGTCCGGGCGGAACTCAGCCGGCTGGCGCGCTGGCTCGAGGACCGGGCCGTTACGGCCATCATCACCGGGGAGCGGGGCGAGAAGGGGCTGAGCCGGCACGGGATTGAGGAGTTCGTCAGCGACTGCGTGATCATGCTCGACCATCGAGTATTCGAGGAGATCTCCACCCGTCGTCTCCGGGTGGTCAAGTACCGTGGCTCGGCGCATGGCACCAACGAGTACCCGTTCGTGATCTCCGCCAGTGGCTTCAGCGTGCTCCCTGTCACGTCGATCACTCTCGACTACGGTGCCTCCGAGGAACGGATCTCAACCGGGATCGACCGCCTCGATCACATGATGGGCGGCGGCCTGTTCCGGGGCTCGACCGCCCTGGTGACCGGAACGGCTGGCACGGGCAAGAGCACGCTCGGCGCGCACCTGGTGAATTCGGCCTGCGGGCGGGGCGAGCGCGCGTTGCTGGTCTTGTACGAAGAGTCTCCCGAGCAGATCCTGCGTAATATGCGGTCGCTCGGGCTAGACCTGCGGAAGTGGGTCGATGCAGGATTGCTGCACATTTGGGCGCTGCGGCCGACCGCGCTCGGGGTGGAGTCCCATCTAGCCGTACTGAGTCGGCTGATCGAGGAGGTGGCGCCGTCGGTGGCGGTGCTCGACGGGGTCGCCGGCCTTTCCTCCGGGACGTCCGCCCCGGACGCGTCCTCGATGGTGGGCCGCAAGCTCGACATGCTCAAGGCCCGGGGGATCACGACCTTGGCCACGGTGCTTGGCCATGGCGAAGAGGCGAGCGTCGTGAACATATCGTCGCTGGTGGACGCATGGCTGCTGCTGCGCAACGTCGAGACCAACGGCGAACGTAACCGGTTGCTGTTCGTGCTGAAGTCGCGGGGCACGGCCCATTCGAATCAGGTCCGGGAGTTCGTGCTTACCAGCCACGGGGTCGAGCTGGTCGACGTGTATGTCGGCGCCGCGGGGGTGCTGGCGGGTTCCGCCCGGCTGGCGCAGCAAGCCGCCGAGCGCGACGCCGTGGTCCGGCAGGCCACCGACCTGGACCGTCGCCGGCGTGACCTGCACCGCAACATCGCGGAGCGCGAGGCTCACCTGGCTGCTGTGCAGGATCAGGTCGCCGCCGAGCGAGCGGAGATCGAGCAGATAGACCTGGGCGGGCGCCGCGAGGCTGCCGATGCCAAGGCGGACCGGTCGGCGATGGCGACCCGGCGCTGGGCCGATGCGACCCCGAGCGCCGGTGCGACCCCGAGCGACGGAGGGCAGCGATGAGCCAAGCGCGCACGACAGACGACGGAGCTGGTACCTCGACCGCGGCCGAGTCCGAGGCGACCTGGGATCTGTGCCTGTATGTGACCGGCCGGTCAGCGAAGTGCTTGAGGGCGATCGAGAACCTGCGCCGCGTCTGCGAAGAGTACCTGGCCGGCCGCTACCGGATCGAGGTCGTGGACCTGCTCGAAAACCCGCGCCTGGCCGCCGATGATCAGATCCTGGCCGTGCCCACGGTGGTCCGAAGGCTGCCGCCACCGATGCGCAGGATCGTCGGTGATCTCTCCGACACCGACCGCCTCCTCGTCGGCCTGCAGCTGCGACCGCCAGGGAACAGGTGACATGACCGATACCGCGCCTACCGGTCACCGCCCGCCAAAGACGACTGGGCCAGACCGTCTCGCGACGGGATCGCCTGGGGAAACCGGAGCAGAGACCGCCGAGCTGGCCGAACTGCGGGCCGAGTTGCGCGAGGCGCATGAGACGATCGAGGCGATCCGGGGCGGTGGCGTCGACTCGCTGGTTATCGGTCCTCCAGGGCGGGAGCAGATCTACGCCGTCGCCAGCGCCGACCGCACCTACCGGCTCATCGTCAAAGCGATGAACGAGGGCGCCGCCACCGTCTCCCCCCGAGGGGTGATCCTCGATGCCAACCCGCGCTTGGGCCTGATGACCGGCCAGACTGTCTCGAAGCTGATCGGCACCGCGGTGCTTGACCTGATCCCCGAGGCGCACCGGGCCACATCCGCCCGCCTTCTTGATGTCGGTGCAGGCGACAACGCTCGCGGCGAGATAGAGCTGAACGGCCCTGGCGGCACGACCGTTCCGGTACTGCTGGCCCTCAGCGCCTTCGACCTCGACGGCATGCTCTTGCGCGGTCTGGTCTTGACCGATCTGAGCGCGCAGCGCCGCGCCGAAGCCGACATCCGAGACCTGAACGCTGAACTCGAAGCTCGCGTCGAGCAGCGGACGGCCGAGTTGGGCCTAGCCAACAAGAACCTGGAGGCATTCAGTTACTCAATCTCCCATGATTTGCGCGCCCCGCTGCGGGCGCTCCAGGGTTTCAGCGCGGCGCTGCTGGAGGACTGCGGCGACCGCCTCGACGAAACTGGCCGAGGCTACGCCGGGCGGATCCAGGCGGCGAGCGAGCGGATGGCCGCGCTGATCGACGATCTGCTGCTCCTGTCGCGAGTGTCGCGGGCGGACATGAATCTCGGACGGGTCGATCTCAGCGCCGAGGTCACCTCGATCGTGGACGAAATGCGGGCGCAGGCTCCTGAACCTGGCCGACGGGTCCGCTTCGCCATCCAGGAGGATGTCTGGGTGACCGCAGATCGCGCGCTTATCCGCAGCGTCGTGCAGAATCTGATCGAGAACGCCTGGAAGTTCACCGCCCGGCGCAACGACGCCCTCATCGAGTTTGGCACTATGCCCGCCGATGGCGCCGTGATCTGCTGCTATGTGCGTGACAACGGCGCTGGCTTCGACCCCGCCTATGTAAACAAACTGTTCCAGCCGTTCCAGCGGCTGCACACAGCCCGCGACTTTCCCGGCACCGGCATCGGGCTGGCCAGCGTGCGGCGGATTGTCGAGCGCCACGGCGGCCGCGTCTGGGCCGAGGGTGCTATCGACGAGGGCGCCAACTTCTACTTCACTCTCGCCGACAACAGCCGCGCACCTGAGTGACCTCAGTGTGCGGCCGAGGCGAACAGCACTATGACAAGCACCTGAAGCAGCAGGAGCACGACCGCGATCGACACGTAACGTCCGGCCCGGCGCACCAGGGCTTTCGCCCGTCCGCTGGCCTCCTCCGCCGTTCCTGCAGACTTCCAGGCTGCCTCTGCGGCACGGACCGCCTTTTCGGCAGCACTACCCGCCCCGGCATGCAGCTCAGCTTGCTCCGTGAGAGCCGCCGCGATGTCCGTCTCCAACTTGGCGGCCGCTGCCTCGATGCGGTCTAGCGTGGCGACACTTATCGCCGCCGCCTGCAGCACCATGTCCTGTGCCTCGAGCTGGCCGCTAGCCGGGGGGGCCGCCGCCAAGGTCCCATCTGACTCGCGGGCTCCTGCCCGGCTGGCGATTCCCGAGACCGCAGCACCGCCAGCCTTCGCCTCCGGTCCGGTTCCAGACGCCAGTCTGGCGTCTCGTTCGTCGGCAGCGGCTGACTCGTCGCGCAGGAAGTTCGCCACCGCCTCCCTCGCCACTGCGGCCAGGTCAGGCGGGGCCTGCCGCACCTGGCCGCTGCGGCCTCGATGGGTGCGATGCCCGCCGATCGGAGGCGCCGTGGTCTGCTGGCCGTTAGGAGACGAACGACTGCCCATCTCGCTGCCTTCTTCCCGTGCGGGAATGCTACATCTAGCGCACCCTATCTGCTCTAACGTTACTTACAGAGATTATATTATCACGTAGTGTTACGTCCGAGCCGGCCCCTCCGAGAGCGACACCGACCACGGCTGCCTGACTTAACCCTGGCACGGCAGCATGTTCCGGTCGGCGACGTCTCGCTCGTGGCCCGGCCACCGCCCGGCAGCCAGTGGTTCTTCTCGTAGGCGCCGGGTGCCTCGGCCAGGCCGATCTCAAACGTCATGGGGAGTGCCGGACCTTGAAGAAGGCACTGGAATCCTTCCGCCAGAGGAACACGATCGCAATCAGCCCGATTAGCCATACGATGCCCGCGAAGATCCGGGTTACGGTGGCCTCTGGCCCGCGGATGCCCATATCCGGCGGCCCGATGAGCAACGCCAGGGTGTCGAGGCTGAACAGCACCGATGCGGTGGCCCGGGCCCAGTCCTTGTCGCTCCTGCTCCCGCGGGCCACGAAGATCCACAGGCCCACCCCTATCAAGCCCAGCACGGACACGAGGGCCAGCGTCGCGGCGAACCCGGAATTGAACTGGCTCGCCGTCGGCAGCACGCCACCGGATTTGCTGACGCCGGTCCTCAGGGCGCTGAGCATCGCGCTCCTGGTGCTGCGCTCCGTCGCCAGGTCCACGATCACCATGGTCAGGCTCACCGCCGCCCCCAGGTACATGAGCCGGACTGCGTTCCGCACCGAAGCTGGGACGAGCGGCCGCCCGGACTCAGGCTGCCCGCCGGGAAGGGGCTCGGCGGCAGCCTGGACGATGTGGGCGGGGTCGCCGAGCCGTTCCAGGATGTCGGGCACGCTCGGTGGGCCGCCGAGGCTAGCCGGCCTGACTGTCCGCGCCTCAGTGATGTGGGCCATGATCTCTTCGATCAGCTCGGCCCGGCGGTCGGGACGAGTGCATGCGTGCAGGTCCTGGCCCCCGAGCAGTACTGTTTCGTGCCGTTCAGCCGCCAGCTGCCACCGGCCTGAACGGCGTCCAGGCCCGGACCGGGCGGCTGCGCGGCCCACACGCCCCACCTGTTTCCGGCGGGCGGCCGGGGTCCGTCGAGTTCGGCCAGGATCGCCAGCGCATCGGCATGTCCTTCGCTGAGCCTGGCCAGCGACAGATCTTCCTCGGCCAGATCCGCGAATGCGGCCCAGCGCGCCTGAGTCTGCCCGCGCCCGGCCAGCGGGAGATCAAGGCGGCCGGATAGCACGGCGGCGGAGAACTCGGCGGCCACCCGCCGCCACTCGGGCGGCCCGGCCCGCTGGTCCTCCGTGCCCGTCCCCTGATCGGAGTACTCCCCCGTGTCGACCATCGTGGTGCGCTCCCCCTCAGACAGCTGGCCCCCGCTGAGACAACTGGAAGGCCGTGTCTACCCAGCGCGATCCTCTTCACACACCTGACTTAGTGGTCTTTAGGATTCGTTTCCGCCGACTCACTGGGCCTCCGCCGACCGGGCCTTCCGCACCGGCCGAGGGCCTGGGCGGTGGACCTGGGCGGTGGACCTGGCGGCCGGCAGGCGGGGGCGTCCCGCCGGCCACCAGGGCCTGGGCGGTGGACCTGGCGGCCAGCAGGCGGGGGCGTCCCGCCGGCCACCAGGGCCTGTCCGCAGGCCCGGCCCCCGCCCGCCCACCAGGCTGGGCGGGCGGGGCTGCCGGTCCGTGCGGAGCCATGGGGGTCCGGGGGCGGCCCTTCTGGGGGAAAGGAGAAGGCGACCGCCCCCGGCACCTAGGTCAGCTGGCGGCGCGTTCCAGTCCGTCGCCGGGGGTGGCCAGCAGCCGTTCCCGCAGGTACCCCAGCGCGTGGGCCAGCAGCCGCGACACATGCATCTGGGAGATACCCAGCCGCTCCCCGATCTGCGCCTGCGTCAGATCACCGTAAAACCGCAACAGCAAAATCTTCTGCTCCCGCCGCGGCAGCTCCCCCCAGTGCGCCGCCACCGCCTCCATATCCAGCGCATGCTCCATCGCCGGATCCTCCGCCCCCAGCACATCCGCCAGGCTCCCCGCATCCGGCCGGTCCGCCAGCGGCGCATCCAGCGACGACGGCGAAAACACCAGATCCGCCCGCCGCGCCTGCGCCACATCCTCCCGCGACCGCCCCAGATGCTCCGCCAGCTCACCCTCACCCGGCAGATGACCCAGCCGCTGCGCCAGCTCCCGCGACGCCTCCCGCACCTCCAGCACCAGCTCCTGCACCGGCCGCTCCACCCGCACCTGCCACCGCTTATCCCGGAAATGCCGCTTAATCTCCCCCGAGATACACGGCTGCGCATACGCCGCCAGCGACCCGCCCACCTCCGGATCAAAATTATTAATCGCCTTCAGCAGCCCCACATACCCCACCTGCATCAGATCCTCCGCCGGCTCCGGGCTCCGCAGATACCGCCGCACACACGACCGCACCAGCTGCCGGTGCCGCGCCACCAGCAGCTCACACGCCGCCGACCGCCGCCCCGACCCCACCGGCTCAGACCGCACCAGCCCCAGCAGCTCCCGGTCCTCCAGCACCGCCAGCCCCCCACCCGCACCCGCACCCGACACCCGCACCCGCGCCCGCGCCCGCGGCCGCGCCCACGCCCGCAGCCATACCAGCGCCCGCGCCAGCGCCCGCGTCCCGGGACTCCGCGCCGCCCGCCGCACCGCCGGCCGCCCGCCGCCGCCCGCCTGCCCGCGGCTGCGCCGCCGGACACATTCCCTACCGCAAATGTTTCCATGAGGAAAGACTCTCACGGGCCCGGCCGGCAGGCAACCCCCCGCCACCAGAAAAATAACGACCAGATCACGATCCCGCCCCGCCCGCGCGCCCCGGATCCGGCCCGCCGCCGGTCAGCCGGGCGTCGCCGCCATCCGCCACCCTGCCAGCCATCCGCCACCGTGCCCGCCACCCGGCACGCCCGCCCCGGCCCGCGCCAGCCAGCCCGCGGCAGCCAGCTTCCCCAGCCTTCTCTGACACGCGCCGCAGCCGTCGTGCAACAGATGCAACGACACTGAGCTGCGGTCACAGCAGTGTTGTCCAGATGTGTCATGGCTGCCGACCCGGTGTGGCTGGCCGGGGAGCTGACCGCAGCCTGGTGGATGGGCGCAAGTCCGGTCCGGACCGAAGCGCCCATCCGCACGGCGCCGCTCCCAGTTCGCCCAGCCCGCGCTGTGACCCATGTGCGTGCGGCGGCACCAGTGACTCCAGATGCATGGCCAGCCACAGGACCAACCGCCCGGCCGCCAGCAGCTAGCCGCGCCGAGCCGGGCGGCCGAGGCGTGCCCGGCGCCAGCATCGCCAGGCACCAGGCACCACGCACCACGCACCACGCACCACGCACCAGGAAGCGTGGCTTTCTGATCCGAGCTTCCGCCTGGCTACCTGGCCTGATTCAGGCCTGCGCCGCCGTTGCCGCTGACAGTTCCATCAGCCCGCGCGCCAGCGCCTGCCCGCCTTCCTGGCTCATGCTGCTGACCAGGTTTTCAAGCGCTGCCTGGCGGCGCCTCCGCACCCACTCCGCGAGCCGTCGGCCGGACTCTGTCGGCACCAGCACAATCTCCCGCCGGCTCAGGATCGCCCGGTCCCGCGACACCAGCCCTGCTGCCTGCATCCGGTCACATAGCCTGCTCGCCGCCGAGGCTGAGGCTCCCAGCAGACCGGCCAGCCGGTTCAGGTTCAGGCTCCCGGCCCCCTCAATCACCAAAAGGGCCCGCAGCTGGACCGGCGGCACCGTGGAGCCGACCTCCTCCACCGCGCGCTCACACGCTTCGAGGAGGACAGACAGCCCGGCCTCTGCTGAAGCGAGGGCCAGCTGGTCGTCGTCCATCGCAACGGTCATGTCCTGCCCCATCATGATCCGCTCCCGGCGCGGCCTAGCCGGCCATCCGCCGTGGACCCGCGAAACGTCCTGCTGCCCGCGTGGCCGTCGCCGGTCCGATCCAGCACGGCGAGATTCGCAGCCCGAGCCATCTTCATATACGGCATGATGCCTAGTGCGCTGCGCGCGCCCAAGGGCCGAAGGTCCCTGACCGCGATCTTCGCTTCTTATTTCGCTTCGCCAGCTGCCGCGCTTCGCCGACTGCCGCAGGGCCGAAAACCCTGACGCGACCTTCGCTCACCAGTTCGACAGGCGTACGCACTCGCGATCGCCGCATTGACTCGCCACGTCGCCCCCCAGATAATGTCACGAAACGACATGCGCGGTGAGGCCACGCCCAGCTCATGTGACGTTTTGATGGAGTGGGGTGGCCGGCAGCGAAGCTACTGGCTCTTCTCTCGGGAGCGAACGAATGATGCCGCGTCGTCCTCGCATATCCTCATATCAGGATGTTGTCATGGGGCAACGGATCTCAGGTCCGGCCCAGGCCATGCACCAAGTTCCTGACGCGCCACGGGGAACTCGTCAGATAAGGGCTGATGTGCGCCAAGGGGGTGACTGTCCGCAATGATGAGCAGAGATGCCGTTGTCTACGACGACGGCGTGCTGCGAGTCACCTGGGCGGGTAGTCCGCCGGTCCTGACCCTCGCCGGAGAGATAGACGAATCCACCTACCCGGGCCTGATCGGAGCGTTGAAGGAGGCTACGAACGGCGACGGGGAAATCCATGTCAGCCTCGCTGAGGTGGAGTACTGCGATCTGGCCGGGCTCAGGGCGATCATCCTGCTGACCGGGACCGACAGCTACAGCCACAATGGCGACACGCCGCCTCGGAGCAGACGAGTGGTGCTGCACGGGCTGCCCCCTCAGCTGCAGACGGTACTGCGGATCGTCGGCTGGGATACCGTACCCGGCCTGGCCCTGGACGGACCGGGCGCCAGCATCCAGCCCGGGCCTGAGGGCAGAGCCGAGGCCGGTATGCAGGCGGGGGGATCCGGGTGAGCAGCGCGGAAGCGAGCACGTTCGACCACCAGGCCTGCCTCTACGACTCGGACCGGCAGTTCCTGGAGATGGCGCGGCCGTTCCTGGAGACGGGCGTGGCCAACGGCGAGCCGGTGCTCGCCGTGACCACTCCCGGCCAACCTCGAGCTGATCAGCTCGGCCCTCGGGACCCGGGCCGACGACGTTGACTACGCCGAATCGGCTTTCTTCGGCCGTCGGCCACCGCAGCGGATAGCCGCCTTCCATCGCTACGCGCAGCGCCATCCCCCGGGACACGACGGCGCCCAGGTACGCATCCTCGCCGAAATGGTCTGGACCGGGCGCTCCGCGCGGGAGATCGCGGCGTGGCAGCGGATGGAGTCAGCGCTCAATGTCGCATTGGCCGAGACCAGCATCTTCATGATCTGCCCGTACGACACGCGCATCACGGGCCAGGGCATCGTCGGCTCCGCCCGCCGTACCCATCCGGCGCTGGCGCACGGGCCGGGCGCCATCCCGAACCCGGATTACGCGGACCCGGCGGCCTTCGCGAGCGAGTCTTATGGCCGCCCGCTGCCTGAGCCGCCCGACGGAGCGGCAGCATTCGAGTTCAACGGCAACCTGCGCAGCCTCCGCCAGTTCGTCGCCAGCCGCGCCGCGGCGCATGGCCTGGCCGGCGACTGGCCGGCCTGCTGGTACAGGCCGTTGGCGAGGTCGGCACCTACCTGAAGTATCTGGATTCCGGGCAGGTGGCCGTGCGGACCTGGGAGCAGGCCGGTGCGGTCATGTGTGACTTCAGCCAGCCGACCGCCAGCTTCCGCGACCCGTTCCTCGGCCTGCGGCCAGCCGGACTGGAGGCCAGGCCGGGCGACGGGCTGTGGCTGACCGGCCAGATCTGCGACTGGATGGACATCAGTTCGGGCATCCACGGCGGCACGATCCGCTTGCAGGTTCCAGGCAGGCACAACCAGGAGATAGCTCAGCAGGGGGTCAGGTACCCGGCCTGACGCCGGGCTCAGCCCTAGCCAAGCGGTTGGCACTGCCCGGGTAACGGGCCGGGCATGACGACTGCGCAGCGGGCGGCGATCGCACCGCTTCTCGAACGATCTGGCCGGACCAACGCCAGCGAGGCGCGGCTCGCGGAGCCGCCAACGCTGATGCCGCTCCTGCGCGCCCAGCTGCAGGCTGCCCGGCCCGCCGCGACGATTACGAGAGCCTGCTCGCGCTGCTCCTGGGGCCATGACAGATGTCACTTCCAGCCGGTGGCATCCAGCATTGGCGCCGGTGTCCCGCCGCCTAGCACAGTAGAGACATGAACGCCACGCCAGCGAACGATCCCTCCGTGCGGATGAAAGCTTCCGATGCCGACCGCGACGTGGTCCTGTCTGACCTGAGCGAGCACTTCCAGGCGGGACGGTTGACGGCCGACGAGTTCGAAGACCGAACTGGACGGGCCCTGGCCGCCCGGACCTGGGGCGAGCTGAGGGACCTCCTGCAGGACCTGCCCGCCGGCCCAGCCGGGCCCCGCGTCCCCATAACCGCGACCACCAGCGCCCCGCCGCGGCGGCCCCTCGGGCGCACGGTGCTGGTCCCGGTCCTCGTGCTGGCGGGCATCGCAGTCGCCGTCGCCGTGTCGGCCGGCACCGCCCACGCCGGGTGGGGCATCGGGTGGCTCTTGCTCCCCGTGCTGCTCATAGCGCGCCGCATGACCTGCTGCGCCGGCGCACTCAGGCGCTCCGGGCCCAGGCCTTGACCCGTCGTCGCGCCGCAGACCGGCGCGCTGGCGTCGGCGGTGCGCGGGAAGCAGGGGCGATCAGCCAGCCGGGACCAGCAGGCGGTACAGCTGGACGGCTTGAGTCCTGCTGAGCAGGTTGATCTGTTCCGCCCGGAGTGCGATGAACTTGCGTCGTGGTTGCGGGGCCTGCCAGAGCTTGCCGGCGACACTCATGCCGACGGCATCGCCAGAGTCATAGGCCTGCCGGATGAGCGCTGTCGATGCCGCCACGTCGGCGGTGGGAAAGGCGACGACGAATACGTACCAGGCGGGCCCCGGTTGGTTCCGGTTGGTGGTGACCGGGGAGACCGCTGCGGAAGTGATCGTTACCGGAGTTCCGACCGGGTGGTAGCACGCTACGCCCACCGGCGGCGCGGGAGGCGTGGCCGCGGGGGTCGGGGTGGCCGTGCTCCCGGTGCCTGCCTGCACGGGGCGTGACGTAGCTACCGCGGCCCGCGGCACGTTGGGCTCCGACCCGAAGAGCGCGATGGAGCCGGCCGGGCATCGGCCGGTTGGAGTGGGGGGCTGGCTGCGCATGATCTGCATGATGATCGGTGACCCCAGATCGCGTGCCGGTGGCAGGCTCACTGGCGCCGGGTCCGGCCCTAGCGGGGTGACGTTGCTGCAGCCGACCACGGCGAGCACGACGCACGCGGCGGCCAGCGCGCTGGCCAGGATGGACAGCGGGCGGCGCCGGGGCTGGCCTGGCATGTCCTGGGTCCTCCCTAGGTAGCCATGGTGCGGGGACGTGGCGGCGGCGGTGCGGGCGTGGCGGCCAGGGCGCGGGCGGCGTCGGGGGCGACCAGCGCGACGGCGGCCAGCACGATGAGCAGTTCGACCAGGCTCACGTTGATCAGGTGCGGGTCGTGCAGGTAGTCGGTGAGCGTGACGATCCGGTACGCCCCGGCGACGGCAGCCAGCAGGACCAGGGTCAGCGACCACAGCCCCGGGCCGGTCGCCTGGCGGGACCGGGCCCTGGGCGCGTGTGCCAGGCAGGCCAGGCTGACCAGGATGCAGCACAGCCCGGAGAAGTCCGGCAGCCAGCCGAAGTTGCCGGTCACCTGGAGCGCCAGCAGCGGCCCGTACACCAGGACGTAGCCGGCGGGCAGGGCCAGCAGCCAGGGCCGGGGCGCGGTCGGCGGGGCGTCGCGGTGGAACGCGGTCATGGCCAGGACCGGGGCAAAGTCGACCAGGACCCAGAAGATCCACGGCCCGAACGGCGCCGGCATGATGCCGGTCAGCTGGGCTTGCAGCAAGGCGACCACGCCGGGGACGATGGCCGGCACCGCGAGGACCCGGGCAGTGCGGTAATGCCCGAAGGCCAGCGTCAGGAAAATCACGATCCATGCGAGGCACACCAGGTAATACACCATGTCCCAGACGCCGCCGGGCGCGACCACCAGGCTCGCCGGCGGCGCGGGCAGCCAGCCGACTAGACGGCGACCCCACATCAGGAACACCAGCACGTTAACGGCCAGCAACGCGTGCATCAGTGCCACGGCCAGCACTGCGCGCCGGATGGCCTGGCCCCAGGCGGACCGGCGCGGAGTGCCCGGGCCGGCCAGGTGCAGCCGGACGGCCAGGACGGCCACGCTCGTGACCTCCGCCCAGCTCGGCCCGGCAACCTTACTGATGTACTCGTCTGCCTCCCGGTCGCCGGTCAGCCAGCTGTCCAGGAAGGCCGCGACCATGTCCTGTTCCCACTGCTGCCGGTACCAGCCGGGCAGCAGCCGCAGCACCCGCCGGTACCGCCGCTCCAGATCGCCGGTCATCCGGTTGCCTGCGCACCGGTCAGCCGCAGCCTCGCCCGCACCACGCGAGCGGTGGCGGCGCGAAGCTCGGCCTCCTCAGCCAGCGCGCGCCGCCCGTCCCGGGTCAGCCGGTAGTAGCGGCGCAGCCGCCCGTCGTGCGCTTCCTCCCGGTCGGGCTCGATCAGCCCCTCGGCGGCCAGCCGCTCCAGCACCCCGTACAGGCTGCCGATCTTCAGCTTTACCCGGTCCTGCGACAGCTCGGCAACCTCGCCCACGATGCCGTACCCATGCCGCGGGCCGTCGGCCAGCGCGGTGAGCACGAAGAACGCCTGTCCCGTCATGGGCTTGCCAGCCATGCCGCTAATATATTGGAATCCAGGATATTAGTCGAGGCGTTGGTAAGCAGGCTCATCGACCGTCGTGGTGGCGCCCGAACGGCCTAACATGGGCGGCGCCTGCGCGAGCATTGCCGGCAAGCCCTCAGGCACATACTCGGCAGGCGCGCCCACCATCGCACGGCGCCGGCCACTATCCCGGCCGGGGAAGGCGGCCGGCCAGGACCTGCACGGCGTGCGCGGTCCAGGCGGAGGGGCGGGGGCGGGCGCCGTCGGCCAGCCCGTTCCAGTAGATCGACCAGGTGCCCGCGACAACGCGCCGCACGACCGGGGCGGTGAGCACGCGGATGGCCGCCGATGCGGTCCTCGGCCTGCCCAGCAGCGCGCTCTGCAATGCCGACGCGCCGGCCATGTACTGCCCGAATGTCGCCTCGATCGCCCCGGCGTACGCCAGGCCCGCCCGGGCCGGGCCGGCGAGCACCGCCTCGGCGGCCAGCCTGGCGCTGACCATGGCCGGGCCGATGCCCTCGCCCTGCAGGGGGTTTATCAACCCCGCGGCGTCTCCGGCCAGCAGCACGTTGCCGGCGGCAGGCGGGGTGCCGGTGCCGCCCATGCGCAGCCATCCCCCGATGACCGGCCCCGGCCGCGCGTCCCCGCTCAGGTCACCACGCTGGCCGAGCAGCGCGACCAGCCGGGCCAGATCACCGCGCAGCGAGGCCTGCCCGCGTTCGCTGCCCAGGCCCACCCCGATGCCCACGTTCGCCTGACCATCCGCACCGGGAAACAGCCAGCCATACCCCGGGTAGATACGCCACGGGCTGGCGTCGAGCAGGACCAGCAGCGGCAGCGGAACCTCCGCCGGGACGTACGCACGGATCGCGAAACCCCACAGCGCCGTGTCCGGGTCGAGCATCCCGGCCAGCCGGGCAACCGGGCTCAGCGCCCCGTCCGCGGCGATGATGACCTCTCCCGCCAGCCGCCGCCCGTCGCTGGAAATAACGGCATCCACCCGGCCGCCCCGGCCCGTCTCGACCGCGCTGACCCGGGCTCGTACCGGGACCGCGCCGGCCTGCAGGGCGGCCTCGCGCAGCGCGTGGTCCAACGCCAGCCGCGGCACGATGATCCCGTGGCCGGGGTAGCTGCGCCCGGTGAAGGCCGGCAGCCTGCTGCGCCGGCCGGAAGGGCCGACCGCCAGCAGGTCACGGCCCTGCCCGGCGTCGGGGACAGCCAACCCGAGATCGGCCAGCACCTGCACCCCGCGGGGCCCCACCAGGTCCCCGCAGGCCTTATCACGCGGAAAGGCGGCCTTGTCGGCCAGCGCCACCCGCGCACCAGACCGGGCCAGCACCAGCGCGGCGATGCTGCCAGCCGGACCGGCGCCGACCACCACCGCGTCGAAGCGGGCGCTCACCGGGCCAGCACCATCGCCCGCACGAAAGTGCCGCTGCCGCCAATAACGAAGCTCAACTCTCGCCCCATCGCCGCCGGCGACCTGATCCAGCATGGGGCGCAGGCAGCCAGCGGCTTCATTGCCCTGCCCCCCTGGCCACACGGCGGCACGGGACCCCGCCTTTCCTTCGTCACGGCTCAGCCGATCTATCTCCCGCCGAACTGTACCGGCGAGACTTCCATGGTGGTCGGCTGCCCGCCCCCCGAGCCTGATGATGACCACGCCGATCAACGCTCTCCAGATAAATGATCGAGCTACCATCGGTGGCCGCCGGCGCGGCGGCGGCCCTGACGGCGGCCGGCGTGACCGATCGCGCCGAGATCGTCGCCGGCGATTTCTTCGCCGGGGTCCCCGGCGGCGCGGACTGCTACCTGATGGCGAACGTGCTGCACGACTGGGACGACCGCCGGGCAGTCAGCATCCTGCAGAACGGCCGCCGGGCGATGGCCCCGGGCGGCCGGATACTGATCATCGAGCGACTGATCGCTGATGACCCGGCGCGCGCCCTCCCGGCGCTGCTGAGCGACCTCAACATGCTGGTCATCACCGGCGGCCAGGAGCGGACCAATGCCGAGTACGGCCGCCTCCTGGCCGCCGCTGGCCTGCGGTCAGGCCGGATCCAGCCGGTGGCGTCCCCCTACGGCGTGATCGAGGGCCTGGCACCGTGACCCGGGCTGGATCTCCTCACTCCGGCGCGGCGTCGCGGCGCAGCAGGACGAGCACCGAGCGGCCGGCCACCTGCAGCGTCTCGGAACTGGCCAGGACCTGGCCCTCCCGGTCCGGTCCGGTCGTTTCCATGACCAGTTCCCACCACTGTCCCCATTGCTTGGGCAGCGTCCAGTCGATCGCCTCATGGTGGGCGTTGAACAGCAGCAGGAAGGAGTCGTCGGTGACTCGCTGGCCGCGCCGGTCCCGGTCGGTGATGGCCTCGCCGTTGAGGAAGACGCCCACCGAGGCGGTGTGCCCGGCATCCCAGTCCTCGTCGCTCATCTCCGTCCCATCCGGCTTGGACCAGCCGAGGTCGACGGAGCCGCGGATGGGCAGGCCCTGGAACCAGCGGCGCCGGCGCAGCACGGGGTGCTCGCGGCGCAGCGCGATGAGGCGCCGGGTGTACTCGAGCAGGTCGGAGTCGACGTGTTTCCAGTCGAACCAGGAGATCTCATTGTCCTGGCAGTAGGCATTGTTGTTGCCGTCCTGGGTGCGCCCGGCCTCGTCGCCGCCGAGCAGCATCGTGACGCCCTGGGAGAGCATCAGCGTGGCCAGGAAGTTGCGCTGCTGCTGGTGCCGTAGCGCCAGGATGCCCGGGTCCTCGGTGTCACCTTCGGCGCCGCAATTCCACGAGCGGTTGTGATTTTCCCCGTCGGCCCCGCCTTCGCCGTTGGCGTCGTTGTGCTTCTCGTTGTAGGAGACCAGGTCGCGCAGCGTGAACCCGTCGTGCGCGGTGACGAAGTTGACGCTGGCGCCCGGATGCCTGGCATCCGCCTCGTAGAGGTCAGAGCTGCCGGTGAGCCGGGAGGCGAACTCGCCGAGAGTGGCGGGCTGGCCGCGCCAGAAGTCCCTGATGAGGTCGCGGTACCGGCCGTTCCACTCCGACCACAGGGCCGGGAAGTTACCGACCTGGTAACCCCCTTCCCCGACGTCCCAGGGCTCCGCGATGAGCTTCACCTGGGACACGATGGGATCCTGCTGGATCAGGTCGAAGAAGGCGGACAGCCGGTCAACCTCGTGAAACTGCCGGGCCAGGCTGGCGGCCAGGTCGAAGCGGAACCCGTCGACGTGCATGTCGGTCACCCAGTACCGCAGCGAGTCCATGATCAGCTGCAGCGTGTGCGGGTGCCGTACGTTGAGGCTGTTCCCGGTCCCGGTCGTGTCGTAGTAGAACCGGGGGTTGTCCGCCACCAGCCGGTAGTAGGCGGCGTTGTCGATCCCCTTCATGGACAAGACCGGGCCCAGGTGGTTGCCCTCCGCGGTGTGGTTGTAGACCACGTCGAGGATCACCTCGATGCCCGCCGCGTGCAGCGCCCTGACCATCGCCTTGAATTCGGCGACCTGCTCGCCGCGCTGGCCGGACGCGGCGTAGCCGCTATGCGGCGCCAGGAACCCGATCGAGTTGTAGCCCCAGTAGTTCCGCAGCCCCCGCTCGACCAGGTGCGCGTCGTCGACGAACTGGTGCACGGGCAGCAGTTCCACGGCGGTGATGCCCAGCCCGGTGAGGTACTCGATGGCAGCCGGGTGCCCCAGGCCCGCGTAGGTGCCGCGCTGTGCCTCCGGGATGTCAGGATGCCGGGCGGTGAAGCCCTTGACGTGCACCTCATAGATGACCGATTCGTTCAGCTGGATGTCCGGCGGCCGGTCGTTGCCCCAGTCGAAGTACGGGTTGTGCACGACCGACTTGGGCATGGCGGAGGCGCTGTCCTCGTCGTTGCGCGCGTTCTCGTCGCCGAAGGTGTAGGGGAAGCACGGCTGGCCCCAGGCGACCTTGCCCTCGATCGCCTTGGCGTAGGGGTCGAGCAGCAGCTTGGCCGGATTGCAGCGCAGGCCGCGCTCGGGGTCCCACGGTCCGTGCACCCGGTAGCCGTAGCGCTGCCCGGGGGCCACCGTGGGGAGGTAGCCGTGCCAGCAGGACGCGTCGATCTCCTCCAGGGGCACCCGCTCCTCGCCGCCGTCATCGTCGAAAAGGCACAGCTCGACGCCCTCGGCGACATCGGAGAACAACGAGAAGTTCGTCCCGCCGCCGTCGTAAGCGGCTCCCAGCGGATAGGGACGACCGGGCCAGGTCTCGATGGCTTCGGTCATGTGGGTCGAGTCCTTTCTGCACCAGCATCTGGCGATGCAGCTTCGGGCGCCTGGCTCAGCCAGCCCAGTGGCGCCGACGCAGCTTACGGTATGGCCGAGTGCTCGCCGGCCAGGATCGCAACAGTGTCAGGCGGCAGCGCCAGGCTGTGCCTGGTCAGCTCGACGCGCGGATCGGACGCCGCGAGCAGGACGGCCGCCTGGCCAGCCGCGAACGTCCAGGTGTCGTCGCCAAGGTTAGCGGCGATCACAACTGGCCCCCTGCGCACCACCAGCCACCCGGCGTCCTCGTCGCAGGCGGCCGACGTGCGGTCCAGCCGGGGATCGCTGAGCGCCGGGTACTGCCTGCGCAGGCCGATCAGCTGCCGGTGCCAGGCCAGCAGCCCGGCGTGCGGCTCCTTGCCCAGCTCGGCCCACTCCAGCCGGGACCGCTCGAAGGTGGCCGGGTCCTGAGGGTCGGGCACCTGGTCAGGATCCCAGCCGAAATGGGCGAACTCACGGCGCCGGCCCGCGCTGACAATCCGCCCGAGCTCAGGATCGGCGTGGCTGGTGAAGTACTGGAACGGCGTGCTCGCCCCCCATTCCTCGCCCTGGAACAGCATGGGCACGAACGGCGAGGTGAGCAGCAGCGCCGCGGCCACCCGGAGCCGCCCCTCGCTCATCAGCGCGCCGCTGCGTTCCCCGGCCGCGCGGTTGCCGACCTGATCGTGGTTCTGCGTGCACACGACGAACTGGCTGCCGTTCAGCCCGGCAGGCGGGCGGCCGTGCACCCGGCGCCGGTGCGGTGAGTAGGTCCCGTCGTACACCCACGCCTGGCGCAGGGCCTTGACCAGCAGCGGCAGTGGCCCGAAGTCCTCGTAGTAGCCGCTCGTCTCCCCGGTCAGCACGCCGTGCAGGGCGTGGTGCCATTCGTCGGCCCAGGCGGCATCCAGGCCGTAACCGCCCGCGTCCAGGCTCCGGACGAAGCGGGGGTCATTGAGGTCGCTCTCCGCGATCAGGAACAGCGGGCGGCCGACGTGCGCGGCCAGCGCGCCCACCTCGACGGCGAGCTCTTCGAGGATGTGGGTGGCCGAGTCGTCGCGGATAGCATGGACGGCGTCCAGCCGCAGCCCGTCGCAGTGGTAGTCGCGCAGCCAGGCCAGCGCGTTGTCGATGACGAACCGCCGGACCTCGTCGCTGCCTGGGCCGTCGAAGTTGATGGCGTCGCCCCAGTTGGTCTGGTGCCTGGCCGAAAAGTACGGGCCGAACTCCGGCAGGTAATTCCCGGCCGGGCCCAGGTGGTTGTAGACGACGTCCATGACCACGCCCAGGCCGCGGGCGTGCGCCGCGTCGACCAGCCGCTTGAGGCCGTCGGGCCCGCCGTAGGCATGGTGCGGGGCGAACAGGTCAACCCCGTCGTAACCCCACCCGCGCGGGCCGGAAAATTCAGCCACCGGGAGCAGCTCGACGGCGTCCACGCCCAGCTCAGCGAGGTGATCCAGGTGCCCGATCACGCCATCGAAGGTGCCCTCGGCCGAAAACGTTCCCACCTGGCACTCATACAGGACCGACCCGGCCAGCGGCAGGCCCCGCCATCCCGCGTCGGTCCAGGCGAACGCGGCATGGTCCACCACCCGGGACGGCCCGTCGATCCCGCGGGGCTGGAAGGCGGAGCGAGGGTCGCACCTCGGCGGGCCGCCGTCGAGACTGAACGAATAATCAGTGCCCGGCCCGGCTGCCTCAGCGGAGCACTCCCACCAGCCATCCGCGGCTGGCCGCATCGCCAGCCGCTGGCCGCCCAGCATCACGTCGACCTCGCTGGGGCGCGGTGCCCACACCCGGAACTCATACATCAGCCTGTCCTGCCCAGCACAGCGACGGGAAACCGCGCGAGTAGCCCGGACACGCTGACCTCACCGCCGGCGGCCGGCTCGCCGGTGAGCACGTCGGCCCAGGACCCGCCGGGCAGCGTGACCGTCGTGTCCGCCCAGTCCCCCAGCCCGGCTACCAGCCGCGGGACCAGCACGGCCAGCCCCCCGCTACGGGTGAAGGCCACCGCGTGCGCGGCCCGCGGCCCGGTCACCGGCAGCGGCTCGTACCCGGAACCAGGCCCGTAGGCCTCCGGGTGGTCATGGCGGTGCCGCAGTAGCCGGTGAATCAGCCAGAGCTTGGATCCGCCCTCGTCCGCCCGGTCCAGCGCCGCCTCGGGCCCGGCGTCCGCGAGCGCGTCCAGGAGGTGGCGGCGGGCCTGGTAATCAACCGGCCTGCGGTTGTCCGGGTCGACCAGGGACAGGTCCCACACCTCGGTGCCCTGATACAGGTCAGGCACGCCCGGGCAGGTCAGCAGCAGTGCGGTCTGGGCCAGCGAGTTGACCCGGCCCAGCTCGACGAGCCGGTGCCCGGCTAGGAAGGCCTCCAGGTCGGTGACGAAACCCTGGTCGGCGAGGATCAGGGCGACAAAGCTCTCCAGCGCCCGGTCGTAGGCCTCGCTCGGTTCCGTCCAGGACGTGTGGACCTTGGCTTCCTTCGACGCCTTGGCCATATAGGCGGCGACCCGCGGGGTGTCGATCGGCCAGGCACCGGCCAGCGTCTGATAGAGCAGGTACTCGGCATTACGGTCCGGCCATCCGTTGTGCTTGAACTGCTCGTTATGCCGGGACCAGCGGTCCACGGCGAGTTCCCACGCTTCGGGGATCTCCGACAGCAGGCTGAGCCTGGCCCGCACGTCGCCGCTGCGCTTGGTGTCATGAGTGGACAGGGTGAGCATGGCCTCCGGCCAGTGCCGCGCCGCGGCCGTCATCGCCTGGTGAAAGTCGGCCACCGGCGCGCCGAACCGGCCCGGATCGCCGCCGACCTCGTTGAGGGCAACCAGCGGAAGGTAACGGTAGAAGGCGGTGTCCTCCACGCCCTTGGCCATGACTGGCGCGCTCACCTGGGCGAACCTGACCGTGAAGGCGGCCTCGGTCACTCCGGGATGATCTCCGGTGACCAGCTCGCCGATGAAGCCGGCCAGCTCGGCGTCGAGGTCAGGCCGGCGCCAGCGGGCCGTCGCCACGGCGGCGGCCACGTGCTCCAGGTCCGCCGCGCTGGCTGGCTGGCCGGGGCGCGCGTAGGTGCGGTAGACGGGGAACGCGGCAATGATCTCGCGCAGCGCGTCCCGGAGCTCGGAGCGGGTGTGGTCGCGCTGGCGGCGGCGCCGCGCGCAGACCTCAGCCAGCAGGCCGGTGAGGCGCTCCACCTCGGCCGCCAGCTCCTCGCGCATGATCTGGAGCTTGGCCGCGTGCACGATCTCGGTGTAACTGGTCCGCTCGCCGGTGAACCCGGCATAACCGGCCTCCACCAGCGCCTCGCTGGCCGGGTCGACGAACAGCTGGTTGACCCGGGTCAGGAAGTCGTAGCCGCTGGTGCCCGCCACCGGCCAGGACCGGGGCAGCTCCTCATCGTCTTCGAGGATCTTTTCCACCACGACGTAGGCGCCCCCGGTCGCGTCCCGCAGCCGGCGCAGGTAGCCCTCCGGATCGGCGAGCCCGTCCACATGGTCGATCCGCAGCCCGTCGAGGGTCCCGTTGCGAACCATCTGAAGAATCAGCCGGTGCGTGTCGGCGAAAACAGTCTCGTCTTCGGCGCGCAGGCCGACCAGCGTCTCGATGTTGAAGAACCGCCGGTAGGAGAGTTCCTCCGCGGCGGTGCCCCAGTAGGCCAGCCGGTAGTTCTGCCGGTTCAGCAGATCGTCCAGGGCGTCGGGATCGCTGTTGACGGCCGCGATCTCCGCGTCGATGGCCGCCGCTACCTCAGGATGCGCCTGGCAGAGCCGGGCCAGCCGGCCCCGCAGCTCCTCGTTACCCCGGTGCCGCTCGGCCATGGCCGCCTGGTCGGTGAGGATGGCATGCGGCAGCCTGCCCAGGTCAGCGGCCAGGTTCTTCAGCTCCACCGAACCGGCCCTGGCCGCCGCCCTGGCTAGCAGCTCGTCCATCGACCGCGGTGACAGCGGGGCTTCGTGGTCGTAGTAGCGGACCACGAACGACCCGCCCTGCCGCTCGACGGTCAGCTCGCCCGCCTCCAGGACCCGGCCGTAGTGGTCGCCGAGGACCGGCATCAGCACGGTGGCGATCAGCTCGCGCTGCGGGGGATCCCAGTCGATGTCGAAGTAGCTGGCATAGCGGCTCGATGGGCCGTTTTCCAGCACGTCCCACCACCAGGCGTTGGCCCGGCCGGCCAGCGCCATGTGGTTGGGCACGATGTCAAGCACCTGCCCCAGGCCCGCTCCGGCCAGGCTCTCGACCAGGCGGTCATGCGCGGGGGCACCGCCGAGCTCGGTGTTCAGCCGGCCGTGGTCTACCACGTCATAGCCGTGGGTGCTGCCCGGGGCGGCCTGGAGGTAAGGCGAGCAGTACAGGTGGCTGATGCCGAGGGCGGCCAGGTAGCCGGTGATGGCGGCAGCATCGTCGAAGGTGAAGCCAGCGTGCAGCTGCACACGGTAGGTGGCGGCGCGGCGGCGGGCGCCGGGCGCCGGGCTGGTTGTCATCGCAGGTGTTCCCGCTAACCTAGCCAGCGGCGGTACCGGCGCCGCGAGGCCTGCTTCCAGTCCCGCCAGGCCTGCCGGTCGAGGTCGTTGGCGAGCTGGCTGTCCCGCTCGTAAAGCACCCCGAAACTGAACGCGTTCTCTCCGGCCAGGTGCGCCTGAACGCCGATCTCCCTGACCGTGCCGCGAGCGACAACGGCGTCATGATGATCGCCCAGCACCGTCTGGATCTTCTTCATCTGGCTGGCGAATTTCCTGGCTGGCCTGCCGAAGCCGAGACCTGCGGCCTCCGCAGAGTACCTGGCGTCCTTGGCCGCCTTCCGAGCCTCGTGCAGGGCGGCGTCACGGCGGGGACCAGCCGGAATGCCCCGGGCCTGGCGCATCCGCCTGCGAACCCTGCGGCGCATCCGGTCCACGGCCGCGGGCAGTACTTCCGAGGCGGGCAAGCCTGCCCTGGCGGTCAGCGGCGGGTCGGCGAGCAGCAGGTCGAGGCGGTCGAGCAGGGCGAAGTACCTGTCGCTGTCCAGCGCCTTGAGTGCCGCCGCGCGGGTCTTCGCCTCGACCGGCGCGAAGTGGGCCCGCAGCCGCGCCTGGACCGGCCCGAGCATCACATCGGCTGGCAGCTGCGCCACGCTGGCGGCCAGCCGCCCGGCCAGCACCTCGGCGTCGCGCGGGGCGCCAAGCACGCCGCCCAGCCACTTGAGCTCCGCGCCGATCCAGCTGGTGTCCTCGGCGGCCAGGACGTCGCGGAACGACTTCAGCGTGCTGCGCAGCCGGCGGGTGGCGACCCGCATCTTATGGACCGAGTCCGGCGCGTCCCTGCGGACCTGCGGATCGGCTGCCTTCAGCGCCGCCACCTGAGCCGTGGCATAGCCGAGGACTATCTCGGCCGCGCTGGAGCGCCGGGTGAGCTGTCCCGGCCGGCCGGGCGCCAGCGGGCCTGCGGGCGGCAGCCGGCCAGCCAGCGCCCGCTCCAGCTTGGCCCGCTGCTGAGCCGGCTGCAGGCCGCCCTGCCGCAGCGCCTGGTCGGCCGCGTCCAGCAACTGCACGCTGCCGCCGGTGAGCTCGACCTCCACTTCCTGCCACCGCGACAGGATCGTCTCCTCGCCCATCGCCTGGGCCGAGACGTCATCGGCCGCGACCTCGGCCAGCGACGTCCCGTCCTGGTCGAGCAGCAGCCGGAGCCGGCGCTTGGTACTGATCCGCGCCACCGGCCGCAGCGCCTCGCCCCGGGTGTGCACCCGGACCAGCGCGGCAAGCTCGGCCGGCACCCTGCGGCCTGCTCGTCCCAGCGGCAGCCTGATCTCGTCCCGGGAGTCGCCGCCCGCGGGCAGCTTCAGGTGCCAGCCCGCGTCGGTGCCGCCCCGCCGGCGGCGCAGCGTGATGCCGGCCCGGATCAGTCGCAGGTCGGCCGTGTCGTAGTACTCAGCCTCCAGATCCTGCTCGCTGGCGTCGGTCTCGGTGGCGACCATGGGCAAGTCGCTCAGAGCCGGCAGCTGAACTCCCGGCTGCAGTTCGTACTTTCGTTCTGTTTCCCTGATTTCGGTCGCCATGCGCAGTCCGCTACCCCCAGCCGGCCGCCTGATGCGAGCGCGCACGGCGCCCCAGGCAGCGTTTACCTGATGTTCACCCAGATCTGTCCATTCCAGCAACGCCGCTGGCACATAGCAGCGTAAACAACAACGGTGGCGGCCCATCGCCGCGGTAGCCGAACCGCAGTGCTGGCCCACCGCCGCGATGGCCGACAGGTTCAGGCGGGTCGCGGCGGCGTTTTGGCAGTGCTCCGGGCGAGCAGGCCTGCGAGCAGCATGACGACCACCGCGATCCCCACGCCGCACAACGTCCACAGCACCCGGTAGCCCTCGGCGCCATAGTTGGACGGCTGCGGAAGGTCCACCAAGATCAGCACTCCCGCGGCGATGGCCCCGCAGTAGAGCGCGTAGTTCCAGAAACGGATCGCCGCCCCGTGCATCAACAGGACCACCGCCACAACTTCGAGTCCGCGCTCGGCCGCGACCAGTCTTAGTCCGTGTTCACTGGCGGGCACCAGCAGCAGCAGCGCCGCCGCGGCGGCGCCGATCAGCGCGCCGGCCAGGCGCTGCGCGCCCACGAGCGTGGCCTGCTCCAGGCTCGGCTTCATCGCGACCATGGCCGCGATCGGCATCCAATAGCCGTGCGACAGATCCAGTCCGAACGCGAGCGCGATGGTGCCGGCCAGGGCGAGAGCGCGGATCACCGCGAACATGATCAGCGGCCGGGTCAGCGTCCGCGGCGAGGTGTCCCCGGGGATCTCCGCGACCGGCTGGGGCCGGTCCTCGCGCCCACGGACCAGCCAGGCGATGAACGTCACCGCGATCCACAGCGCCGACCCGCCGGTCCAGGCGAGCACCTGAGCCCAGGTGTAGCTGGTGATGTGGGCGTGCTGATGGAAGCTGACCGCAAGCCCGAGGGTGACGACGAACCAGAGGTTGAGAAGCAAGGCCGCAACGAACCTGCGCACCCCGAAGCCGACCGCCAGGCTGGCCACCAGTGTGACCGCGAAAGCCGCCAGCACCAGCCAGCCCCAGGCGGCTGCGCCAATGCCAAACCCCAGCGCGGTCAGCGCTGCGCCGAGCAGCGCGAAGGCGGCAATGTGCGACGCGCGGTCCCCGTAGCCGCCTCCCGGGTCAGCCAGCCCGGCAAACAGCAGGCCGAACACCGCGCTGAGAAGATACTGCTCGTGCCCGATCGCCCAGAAGACGACCAGCGGTACCAGCGCAATGTCCAGGAACATCACGGCCCGCGGCCAGTTGAGCCCGGCGGGCTTGACCTCGAACACCTTCGACAGCCAGCTCACGACTTTTCCCGCGTGCAGTGGCTGTCCTGCTCGTCCGCTGCCACCCGCCCACCTACCCGCTGCGCTGCCGTCGTGGTGTTTCCTCCCTGGTACCCAGTCCCGGTGTCGGTCGACCGTCGCATCGGGAGCTGCAGCGGATCAGCATATCCGAATCGAAACTATTATCGATTCGACAGGTGCAGCGCGGCGGTGGCCCAGGGCCGCGGAATCCAGCTGCCGCCCTGCGTCATCGCCGTTGATGACGGGCGGCCGCGGCCGGGAGCTAGCCGACGGTGAGCCCGTCAAGCAGCTTGGCTGCCTTGGTGAGCCGGTACCTGCGCCTGGTGATTCCGGACCACGGGTCGCCGGAGCTGCCGAGCTCGGCCAGCCGGCCGGGCACGGTACGCAGCGTGAACCGCCCGGGAGCCAGACGGCGATCTGCCACCTCGTCCCAGTGCAGCGGGACCGCGACGGGGGCGCCTGGCCGCGCCCGCACCACGTAGGGCGCGACGACCGTCTGGGCGTAGGCGTTGCGCATGATGTCGAGGTATACGCGGCCGCCGCGGTTGTCTTTGCGCTGCTCGGTGGTGACCAGGCCGGGGTGCCTGGCGGCCAGCAGGCCGCAGGCCTGGCGGGCGAACGCGCGCACCGAGTCGAAGTCATCCGCGGCGTTCAGCGTCACGTGGATGTGCAGTCCCTTGCCGCCGGTCGTCTTGACGAAGGCCGTCAGGCCGAGCTCGCCTTCGAGCAGGTCCCGCAGGGCCAGCGCTACCCGGCGGACGTCGCCGAACTGTTCCTCGCCCGGCGGGTCCAGGTCGAACACCAGCTGATCGGGGTGATCGAGGTTGCCGAGCCTGCTGAGGAAGACATGCAGTTCAATGCAGGCCTGATTGGCGAGGTAGACCAAGGTCGCGGGCTTGTCGCAGATGACGTGCTGCAGGGTGCCGTCCTGCTTGCTCACTTTGGCGCGGCTGATCCAGCCGGGGAAGTAGCCGGGCACGTTCTTCTGGAAGATCCGCTGGCCATCGAGGCCGTCCGGGTAGCGGGCCATCGCGATCGGCCGGTCCCGCAGATAGGGCAGCATCCGGCTGGCCACGTCGCGGTAGTAGCTGATCAGGTCGCCCTTGGTGATCCCGTCGCCCGGAAAGAGGATCTTGCCGGTGTTGGACAGCTCCACCCGGATGCTCCCGGCCGTGACGCTGTCCGGCCCGGTGCTCCCGTTACTCGCTGTTTTCTTTGCTGGCATCGCGGTTGCCTCGCTGGCTCAGCGCTCAGGCTGGCCGGTCCTGGGTGTCGACCTCGCCGCCGGGCTTAGCGGCCCGGCCGCCCGAGAACTGCTCGTTGCGCTCCACGGCCTGCTGGCGAGGGCTCTCCTCGTGGCTGGCCGGAATCGGCTCATCCCGCACCTGGTTGACGTTGGGCCGGTAGCCGGAGTCGTCCTGCCCAGGATGGTCGGCGGGCTTGCTGTGCTGGTCCCCCATCGCTTTCTCCTCCCTGCCGCTGCTTTCCTGCCTGTCGCTGCTTTCCTGGCTGCCGCTGCTTTCCTGGCTGCCGCTGCTTTCTGGCCGCCAGGTGGCGCGGTCGCGGCAGCGCCAGCAGCGTTCCCTACCCGCGGTCGGCATTCTCACCCGTTGGTTGCGCGGGGCCGGCCGGGGTAGTGGGGCGGCGTGCGCCTCGACGAATGGTTTCTTACCCCCGCAGAACGCGCCAATCCGGCCACCCGCCTCGACTCCCGGCACGAGGACGGGCTCGCCTGGTCAGTGGGCAACGACGTCCGCCCGCTCATCCACGGCGCCTCGTACTTTGCCGAACTGGTGGCCAGAGTCCGCGCCATGGAAGCCGGTGACCTGCTGCTCTTCACCGACTGGCGCGGCGATCCTGACCAGCGGCTGGATGGGCCAGACACCGCAGTGGCGGCCATCTTGGGCCAGGCGGCCAGCCGCGGCGTGGTGGTCAGGGGGCTGCTGTGGCGCTCGCATCTGGACCGGTTCCAGTTCAGCGAGCAGGAAAACCGCTCCCTGGGCGACGACATCGAAGCCGCAGGCGGGTGCTGCCTGCTCGACATGCGGGTCCGCCCAGGCGGCTCGCACCACATGAAACTCGTGGTACTCAGGCACCCGGGCCGACCGGAGCGGGACGTCGCCTTCGTCGGCGGGATCGACCTGTGCCACAGCCGCCGTGACGACGCCGCGCACTTCGGCGACCCGCAGCGGCAGCCGATGGCGGCGGTCTACGGCGCCAGGCCGCCCTGGCACGACATCCAGGCGCTGATCCGCGGCCCGGCGGTCGGCGACGTGGAAACGATCTTCCGTGAACGGTGGGAGGACCCGGCGCCGCTCACCAGGAACCCGCTGCACCGGCTGCGCGACCTGACCACCGGCGAGGACCGCCATCCGGAACCGCTGCCGCCGCAGCTCGCCGACCCGCAGCCGTGCGGTGCCCATGCCGTGCAGCTGCTGCGCACCTATCCGTACCGCAGGCCCGGCTACAGCTTCGCACCCGACGGCGAGCGGAGCATCGCTCGTGGTTACCTCAAGGTGCTGCCGCGCGCCCGGTCCCTGATCTACCTGGAAGACCAGTACTTGTGGTCGACGGCGGTGGTCAGCGTCCTCGCCGACGCCTTGCGGGCCAATCCTGGCCTGCACCTGATCGCCGTGATCCCCAGGTTCCCCGACCAGGACGGCCGGCTCTCCACGCCGCCGAACCTGGTCGGCCGGGCTGACGCGCTGGCCCTGCTCTACGCCGCGGGCGGCCGCCGGGTGGCGGTCTACGGCCTGGAGAATTCCTCGGGCACCCCGATCTACGTCCACGCTAAGGTCTGCATCGTCGACGACACCTGGGCCATCATCGGGTCGGACAATTTCAACCGGCGTTCCTGGACTCACGACTCCGAGGTCAGCTGCGCGGTCATCGACGAGGGCGGCTCGTTCGCGAGCCGGCTACGCATCGCCTTGGGTACCGAGCACCTCGGCGGCGGCATGACTGGTGGTTCCGCTGGCGTGGCCGGCTCCACTGGCGCTACCGGGACAGCAGGCGTCACCGGGACGGCCAGCGCCCCTGGGACGGCCAGCGCCCCCGGGACGGCCAGCGCCACCCGGACGGCCAGCGGGGACGCGACCGGGGCCGTGGCCAGCTGCACGGGGATGTTCGAGGCGTTCGGCCGGGCCGCCGACGCGCTCGACTCCTGGCACGCGGGCGGCCGGCAAGGGCCGCGGCCCGCTGGGCAGCTACGTCGTTACCCGGACCCCCGGATACCGACGCCCACGCGCGCCTGGGCTGCTGTCCTGTACCGGCTGGTCTATGACCCGGATGGCAGGCCGCCGGCCATGCGCCGGGCCAACACGTTCTGAGGCGGCCGGGCTGGGCCGCTGGCCGCGCCAGGCCGGGCGGTCAGCGCTGGAGTGGATGCGTGGCAGCGGACTCGTGATCGTGGCGGCGGGCGAGTGGGAAGCCGAACCACAGCCCGCCGAACACGCAGAAAACCACGGCGGCGATGATCACTGCCGGTCCTGTCTTGGCGACGAAACTGGCCACCAGCAAGACGGCACCAGACACCGCCAGGCCGACCGCGGCCAGTCCCAGGATGGACATCACGCTGGCCGCCCGCACGAGCGGTTCTTTCTGCCGGCGGCGGAACACCAGCCGGTGATACGCGACCGGCCCTACCAGCAGCGCGATTGACACGGCGGCCAGCACCAGGGTGGTGAGATACAGCTCCCGCTGAAGATGGCTCAGCTTGGTGAACCTGTTGGTGAACGGCAGCGACAGCAGGAAGCCGAACAGGACCTGCACGCCAAGGCCCGCCACCCGCAGTTCCTGGAGCAGCTCGGCAAGATTGCGGTCGTCGCGCTGCGCTTGCGACTCCTGTCGCGGGTCGCCGTGCTGCTCCGCTGTCATCGTTCCCACCTCCGTACCGGCCGGTGCGGCGCTGGCCGGGGATTCCTGGCCGCTGGCTACCCGCGCAGGCGCGGGACATTCGGCCTCGTCGCCCTGGAGCCGGCCAGGTAAGCCCGCCCTGTTTGCGCCGCGCGGCCTCGGGTAGCCGAGAGTTTCCGGCCGGGCGGGTGCCGAAACCTTCGCCCAGCCGGGCCGACGACGGCAGGAGGGCCGGCATGGCCGACGTGTTCGAGGTGCTCAAGCAGGACCACGACGAAGTCATGCGGATGCTCGCCGAGCTGCATATCGGGCCGACCGCGCTGACCGGCGCCACCGACAATCAGCTCCAGGCGCGCAAGCGGCTGACCGAGCAGCTGATCATCGCCGAGTCCCGGCACGAGATGGTCGAGGAGGAGTTCTTCTGGCCGGTGGTGCGCAAGCAAGGACCGGAGGCAGACAAGCTCGCTGAGCGGGCTGTCGAGCAGGAGCTGAAGGCCAGGCAGGCGCTGGCCAAGCTGGACCGGCTGGGCGCCGCTGCGGCCGAGTTCGAGCCGCTGCTGACCGACGTCATCGCGGCCGGGCTTGAGCACATTGAGTTTGAGGAGCAGCAGGTGTGGCCGCTGGTGCGGCAGGCCATCAGTCTCGCGGAGGCCGTCGAGCTCGGCAACGAGATGACCGGCGGCATCCGCAAATCAGTCAGCTGAGGAAGGATCATGCTGAAGTCAACCGCTCCGGCCCGGGAACTGCCCCTGATAGCCGACGCTCCTGCGGTCGAGGACATCACCGCGGCGGTCTACGTCATCCCGACCGACGCGCCGGAAGCTGACGGGACGCTTACCTGGGACCAGACGACGATGGTGCTGGTGACCGTGCGGGCCGGCGGCCAGCAGGGCATCGGCTGGAGCTACGCGGCCGCAGCGGCCGGGGCCGTTGTCACTGACGTGCTGGCCGGCACCGTCGTGGGACGCAGCGCGCTGGATATCGCCGGCAGCACTGAAGCCATGTCACGGGCCGTGCGTAACATCGGCCGGGGCGGCGTGGCCGCGACGGCGATCTCCGCCGTTGACATCGCGTTGTGGGACCTCAAGGCACGGCTGCTCGGCGTGCCGGTCACAGCGCTGCTCGGACGGGCCAGGCAGCATGTCCCCGTCTACGGCAGCGGCGGGTTCACCAGCTACGACGAGCACCAGACTCGCGAGCAACTGACGGGCTGGGTGGAGAAGGACCGCATCCCGCGGGTGAAGATCAAGATAGCTGAATCCTGGGGCGGCGACGAGCAGCGGGACCTCGAGCGCGTGGCACTGGCCCGCGAGATCATCGGACCTGACACCGACCTCTACGTGGATGCCAACGGCGGCTACACGACTGGCCAGGCGGTCCGCGTCGCACGGGAGCTAACCGGATACGACGTGACCTGGTTCGAGGAGCCCGTGTCCTCCCAGGATCTGGCCGGGCTGGCCGCGGTGCGCGGCCAGGTCCGCCCTGACGTGGCGGCCGGCGAGTACAGCTGGTCGCTGGCCGACTCAGCCCGGCTGATCGCCGCGGGAGCGGTGGACTGCCTGCAGCTCGACGTGACCCGATGCGGCGGAATCAGCGAGTTCCTGCGTGCTGCCGCGCTGGCCGCCGCGCACAGCATGCAGGTGTCCGGACACTGTGCCCCCAACCTGCACGCACATGTCGGGGCCGCGGTCGAAAACCTGCGGCACGTCGAGTACTTCCATGACCATCAGCGCATCGAGCGGCTGATGTTCGACGGGGCCCTCGATCCGGCCGGCGGCGAGCTCACCCCCGATCCGGGCCGGCCGGGGCTGGGCCTGGAGCTTCGGAGCACGGATGCAGAGCGTTACCGGCGGGGATGACAGATGACCGCCGGTCCAGGAACTTCCCCACGGAGGAATGACAGATGAAGACCGTGACCTGCTTGACCTTAATTGCCATCGGGGCCATCTTTACCTTCGCCATAACCGCGCACCCCAGCTTCTTGAACCTGCAGGTCGTAGGCCTGGTCGTGATGGCCACCGGCGTCGCGGGATTGCTGCTGCCCCGGCGCGGGCAAGAGGGGTGGCTGCGCCGCCGGACGATTCTGCGGAAGGGCGCGAGCGGTCCCGTGGTTGGGCATATGGAGGAGACCCGCTACCCGCCCTACATCATGCTCAACCCGGGAGCCACGGCCGCCGCGGACGGCGGAGCGGATCAGGAGGGGTCCGCGACCATCCCGCACATGCACGCGGCCGGCGATTCCCGGCCGTCGGCCGGGACCGACGATCGTGCCGCGGCCGTGGAATCGGAGATCGTGGAGGAATACCTCCAGGAATGACTGCGCGACGAGGCGGCGGGCAGCCGCTTAGCGGCAGGCTCACGGATAGGAGAGCCCCATGCGACCCATGGCAGACCAGACCATCCTGATTACCGGTGCGACAGACGGCCTCGGCAAGGCGCTCGCCGCCGAGCTGGCTGCCACCGGTGCCAGGCTGCTGCTGCATGGCCGCGACGACCGCAAAGGCGCGGACACGGTGCGGGAGATCCAGCACCAGACCGGTAACGGGCAAGTGCACTGGTACCGGGCCGACCTGTCCTCGCTCAGCGAGACGGCGGGGCTTGCGCAGCGGGTTGCGGACGACTGTGGCCGCCTGGACACCCTGGTCAACAACGCGGGTATCGGATTCACCAGTCCGGGCGAGGGCCGCCGGGTGGTGACCGAGGACGGGCACGAGTTCAGGTTCGCCGTCAATTACCTCGCCCCCTACCTGCTGACCCGACGGCTCGAGCCGGTGCTGCGCCGCAGCGCGCCAGCCCGGGTGGTCAACGTCGCATCGGCCGGGCAGGAGCCGATCGACTTCTCTGACGTGATGCTCGAACGCGGCTACGACGGCGTCCGCGCCTACCGCCAGAGCAAGCTAGCGCTGGTCATGTTCACCTTCGATATGGCCGCCGAGCTAGCCGGTACCGGGGTGACCGTCAACTGCCTGCACCCGGCCACCTTCATGCCGACCAAGATGGTGATCGGGTACACCACGCCGCGCAGCTCCATCGAGGACGGCCTCCGGGCGACCATGCGGCTGATCGTCAGTCCGGCGCTGGAAAACGTGACCGGCAGGTACTACGACGGCCTGCTGGAGGCCACGGCGTCGGCTCAGGCATACGACGAGGACGCGCGACAGCAGCTGCAGAAGCTTTCTGATCAGCTCATCGGACCGGTCAGCAGTAGCTAGGAGCCGCACTTCATGTCTCCCCTGACGACTCCTGAGGCCGCGCACCCGCAGCGCGGTGACCAGACCGACGAGCGGTTCGCGGAAGCGCTCGGGCACTCCAGACAGCTCTATTCGGCAGCCTCGCGGATGACCAGGAACCGGGCCGACGCGGAGGACCTGGTCCAGGAGACCTACGCACGGGCGTATGCGTCGTTTCACCAGTTCAAGGAGGGGACCAACCTCCGGGCCTGGCTGCATCGCATCTTGACGAACACTTTCATCAGCAGTCACCGCAAGAGCAAGCGCGAGCCCGCGCTCAGCACCGCGGGGATTGCGGACTGGCAGCTGGAGCGCGCTCAGCTGCACACGCCAGGCGGCCTGCGCTCCGCTGAGGAACTCGCGCTTGACCGGATCCCCGATGCCCGGGTGACCACGGCGTTCCGCGAGCTCCCCGACGACTTCCGGCTGGCTGTCTACCTCGCCGATGTGGAGGGCTACGGCTACCGGGAGATCGCCAGCATGATGGGCTGCCCGATCGGCACGGTGATGTCCAGGCTGCATCGCGGCCGGAACCGGCTGCGGGAACTGCTGGCCGAACGCCTCGTGCCCTGGCCAGGACGGGACGGAGCCTGAGCATGCCCAGGGCGCAGCCAGCTGCACCAGGCCCTAACCTGGCGATTCACCCCACTGAGCGTCACCTGGCACCGGAACATCGTCGCTGAGTGTTACTGAATGGATGCGGACATCGGCGGGCTCCTAGCACCGGACGCTAATCGGTCGGTTTAAAAGTCGATCTTTCCGGTACCTAGCGGGCGTAAGCCCGCTAGGTATTCCGGACCGAAGGACCCCAGATGCTCGCCATAATTGCTGCCATTCTTCTTGCTATCGCTTTCGTACTGCATGCGAGCGGCACGGCCACCAACGCGGTGTTCTCGACAACCAGCCTGCTGTTCGTCGGACTGGCCTGCCTGGCCCTGCACCAAGCCGGGATCGGGACCAGCTGGAGATTCCGCCGCTGATCGTTTCGCCCGCTGCCAGGAGGGCTGGAAGCCTCGCGAGCATCATGCCGCGGGGCTCCTGGCGGTACCGGCGCGGTATCCGTGCGGTGGCCGCATCGACCGTTCCTGATGGACGTCGGCTCGCCTATCGGGTGATCCCGCGGGCGCGGGGCGACCTCACTATCCCGGGCTCCTGACGATCTCACGCGGGTCGAACGCGACGCGGATTCGGGTGATCCGTCCGTGCTCCACATGGCTCCAGTTGGCGGTCGGCGCGGGCGGCGCGACGTTTGTATGAAGCTCGAACCAGGTGATCACGTCGTGCTCGTCAGCAACTCGTGCTTGTACCTCGATGGAGGTGACGATGCCGAGCATCCCCAGCAGGCCAGCGATGCACTCCGCGCGACCGTTCGCACTGCCCAGCGGCCCGCGGAACGTCACATTCTCGGCGAGTATCTGCATCAGTGCCCGCTCATCACGTGTCTGCCACGCGACGAAATACCGCTCAGCCAATTCCGCTGCCCCACTCATCTTCTGCTACACCTTTCCCGCAAGCTTTGCCACGCTGACACCCCAGTGAGTATGTCCGTACGGCTCCGCACGACAGCACTGAGATTTCACCCTGAGCCAGGGATGAGCCGTCCTCGATGCGTGACTGGACATTACCAATAGGGGATCCCAGGACTCGATCAGCGCGGCCCGGGCCCACGGCGCGCGCAGCACCTGCTGCCGGGCCGGGCAGCAAAGACCCGCGGTCAGGGTGCAGCTAGCACCACCACCGATTGCGAAACGCGCGTTACTGACCATTGCTGCGCCAACCGGAAGGCTCATAACCGAGCCCGCACCAGCAGGCACGGAAGGAGCTGAGGCACATGCGCACCGCGCTGCCAGGCCACGCGGGTGCCAGTCTGCTCGGACCCGCTGCCACAACTCCTCCAGGTTGACCCGGAATGGAACGCTGTCTCGCGGGTAGCAGAGACCGACACCTTCGGCGGGCGGCGGGCCTGACCGTCCCGCGGCCGAACCCAAGCTGGCCAGCCCGGTCCCGGCGCGCCACAGCGGGCTGGGTGCCGGCCGGGAGCAGCCGGATAAGCGCGGGCCAGGACCGAGGCAGCCGGGGCCGGGACGACCAGTACCAGGACCGGGACTACTGCGAGTCAGAGAGGCAGGGCGGCGGTGCCTGACTACGGGAGCCACTGGACGCAGGGTTTCCCCCCGCATGTGCTGCGTGACTACGCGCTGATCGCCGATGGGGAGCGCGGCGGCCTGATTGGCCCTCGCGGCGGCATTGTCTGGATGTGCGCCCCGCGCTGGGACTCGGACGCGGTCTTCTCCTCGCTCATCGGCGGCGGCGGGATTTACGCCGTCACACCCGCGAGCAGCTTCGTCTGGGGCGGCTACTACGAGGAAGGCTCGCTGATCTGGCGGAGCCGCTGGATTACTCCCGAGGGCATCATCGAGTGCCGTGAGGCGCTGGCCTTCCCAGGCGCTACCGATCGCGTCGTGGTACTGCGCCAGATCGTCGCGCGCGAGGTTCCCGCCCAGGTGGAGGTCATCCTGGATCCGCGGGCCGGGTTCGGTCAGCACAGCCTGCGATCGATCCGCCGCGATGATGACGGTCCCTGGACGGGCCGGACCGGTGAGCTGTACCTGCGCTGGTCCGGTTCGGTGGCGCAGGCCAAGGTCCGCCGGAGCGGACGAATGTCCCAGCTGGTCATGAGCCTGACGGTGCCAGCGGGAGAAACCCGCGACCTCGTTCTCGAAATATCTCCGCGGCCGTTGCAGGACGGCCCGCCTGACCCTGCCCGGCTGTGGCGCGCTACCCGCGCCGAGTGGGAACAGGCCGGGGCGCCCCTGGACGGCGTGATCGCCGCTCGCGATGCCCGGCAGGCGCAGGTGGTGCTTCGTGGGCTGACCAGTTCCGGTGGCGGGATGGTCGCGGCCGCCACGACCAGCCTGCCCGAGCGGGCCAAGGCGGGCCGCAACTACGACTACCGCTATGCCTGGATCCGCGATCAGTGTTATGCGGGGCAGGCCGCCGCGCAGGTCGGCGCCTACGCCCTGCTGGACGATGCGGTGCGGTTCGTCTCCGAGCGGCTTGAGGCCGACGGGCCCAAGATGGCGCCGGCCTACACCATCGACGGCGGCCCCGTGCCTGACCAGCGCACGCTCGACCTACCCGGCTACCCGGGCGGTTTCGACATCGTCGGTAACTGGGTCAACAAGCAGTTCCAGCTCGACGCGTTCGGCGAATCACTGCTCCTGCTGGCGGCGGCAGGCCGGCACGACCGGCTGGACGCCGACAGCCATCGGGCCGCCGAGATCGCGGCCGATGCCATCGAGCAGCGCTGGCCCGAGAAGGACGCCGGGATCTGGGAGATCGACAATCAGCCGTGGACGCACAGCCGGCTGACCTGCGTGGCCGGGCTGCGGGCCGCCGCCCGGAGCTGCGCCGGGCAAGCCCAGGCCACGCAGTGGGCCGGCCTGGCTGACGCCATTCTGGCTGACACGGCCAGTCACGCAGTGCATCGGTCGGGGCGCTGGCAGCGCTCGCCGACGGACTCCGGCATGGACGCGGCGCTGCTGATGCCTGCGGTGCGCGGCGGCCTGCCCGCAGATGACCCGCGCACGATCCAGACGCTGCGCAGCTACCTGACCGAACTCACCCAGGACGGCTACGCCTACCGGTTCCGGCATGACGACCGCCCGCTGGGCGACGCCGAGGGCGCGTTCGTGCTGTGCGGGTTCGTGGTGGCTCTCGCCTTGCACCAGCAGGGCCGGGAGGTCGAGGCGATCTGCTGGTTCGAGCGGAACCGGGCGGCCTGCGGGTCACCCGGGCTGTACAGCGAGGAATACGACGTGGCCGAACGCCAGCTGAGGGGGAACCTTCCGCAGGCGTTCGTGCATGCGCTGCTGCTCGAATGCACCGGCCGGCTGGCCTCCCCCTGGGCGCAGAGCGATCCGGGGCACGACAACTCACCCGAGGGAGATGTGATTCATGACTGAGCAGGACTCGACGACGCAGACCGTGGTGATCACGGGCGCCAGCGCGGGCATCGGGCGCGCCACCGCCAGGCTCTACGGTGAGCGGGGCGCGCGGGTCGGACTGATCGCCCGTGGCCAGGCGGGCCTGGACGGCGCGGTCCGCGACGTCGAAGAAGCGGGCGGGAAGGCCCTGGCGATCTCAGCCGATGTGGCTGACTACACGCAGGTTAACGACGCCGCCCGCCAGGTGGAGGAGTTCTTCGGCCCGATCGACGTCTGGATCAACGTCGCGTTCACCTCGGTGTTCGCGCCGTTCGCCGAGATCTCCGCCGAGGAGTTCCGGCGGGTTACCGAGGTCAGCTACCTGGGGTTCGTGCATGGCACCATGGCAGCGCTGGCCCGGATGCGGCTGCGCGGGCAGGGCACAATCGTGCAGGTCGGTTCCGCGCTCGGCGACCGGAGCATCCCGCTGCAGTCTGCCTACTGCGGGGCTAAGCATGCGATCAACGGATTCACCTCCTCGTTGCGGTGCGAGCTGTTGCATGAGCGCTCCGGCGTGAACATCACGGTGGTGCAGATGCCCGCCGTGAACACCCCGCAGTTCTCCTGGGTCCGGTCCAAGCTGCCCCGGCATCCGCAGCCCGTGCCGCCTATCTACGAGCCAGAGGTCGCCGCGCGGGGCGTCATGTACGCGGCCGACCATCCACACCGGAGGCAGTACTGGGTTGGCGCCAGCACCACAGCGACCATCCTGGCCAACAAGTTCGTGCCCGGGCTGCTGGACAGGTACCTGGCCCGGACCGGCTACAACTCACAGCAGACGGACCAGCGGGTCGCGCTCGGGCGCCCGGATAACCTGTTTCAGGCCATCGACGGGCCGGACGGGCGTGACCACGGCCCGCACGGCATCTTTGACGACAGGTCTCATGTACGCAGTGAGCAGCTGTGGCTAACCCAGCACCCGCGGGTGCTGGCCGGCGTGGCGGCTGGTACGGCGGTGGCCGGGACCGCGATAGCGGCGAGCGCGATATTGACCGGAAGGCGGACCAGGCACAAGTGACAGCGGAGAATCAGGTAACGGGGGCGGGCGAGACCGTCCCCGCGGGCAAGACCGTCCCCGCGGCCAGCGCTGCTCCGGTCGTCCTCGGGGCGGTACGCGCGTGCTACGGCACTGCCCTGCTGCTGGCTCCGGGCCCGCTGATCCGGATCTGCACCGGGTACCCGGCTGACTCTCGCGTCCAATGGACGGCCCGGGTGCTCGGCGCCCGGCACCTCATCCAGGCGGCGCTCGCCGCCGGATCAGGGTCAAGCCCGCAGCGCCGCCTCGCCGCGAGCGCGGCGGTCGACCTGGTGCACGCCTCCTCGATGGCAGGGCTGGCCGCGGTGAGTCCCCGGCTGCGGCGCACCGCGCTGACCGATGCGTTGCTGGAGACGGCGCTGGCCGCGGCCGGCCTGCTCACCGCCCGAGCCTGATACCGGCCGCCAGGGCGCCGCTGGCCGGACTCGCCGGCTTATTACCGATCCCCGATGTCCCCGCTAACGCAGCCGTCACGGAGTCCGTCACGGAGTACAGCCTTGCCAGTCCGCAGGCCAGCACGACCAGGCCCACGCGGCAGCCGATCAGTGCAAGTAGGCACGCCTACGGGTCATGACTCCATTCCGGGGCCATGACCCTGACGCCGGTGCCCGCTGTTGACGAGGCGCCGGCAGGCCAGTTAGACCTTGCGCCACCGGGCCTCACACCAGGAATACAGGCCGAAGACCACCAGGCCTGCTGCGACCAGCGCCAGCAGCCACGGGCCCAGCGGCGTCGAGGCGAACGAACGGAGCGTGGCGTCGATGCCCTTAGCCTGCCCTGGATTGGCCTTCACGCCCGCGACGAACAGGAAGATCCCGACCCCTGCGAACACCGCGCCACGGGCGATGCCGCCGATCTGGCCGAGCCGTTCAACGACCCGCCTGGCCGTCAGCCCCGCGCTGGCCAGCTGCAGGTGCTTGAGGAAATTCTTCCGCCAGGCCTGGTAGGCGAGGATCACGCCCGCGATGGCAAGCGCGAGCCCGACCAGAATCACCAGGATCCGGCCGCCCGGATGGGCCATGGCCGTGGCCGTGAGGTCCTTGGACTGTGAGTTGCTCGACTTCGGGGCGCCAGCGCCGATCGCGTACTTCAGGACGACGAACGCCAAGAACCCGTAGAGCACGGTCCGGCCCAGCGCGGCGACCCGCTTGCTGGCCTTGTGCCCATCCGGCCCGGCAGCACCGTAGATGGCCTCCGTCAGCCGCCACAGCGCAAGCCCGACAAAGCCCACGACGAGCAGCCACAGCGCAACCTTGCCGACCGGGCTGCTGCCCACGAGGCGGAGCGCTCCGCTGGAGTCCGCCTGCTTACTTGAATGGCCAAATGCGATCTCGAGCGCTATCCAGCCGATGAGTATGTACATAACGCCGCGAGCCGCGAGCCCAGTGCGGGCGAGTATGGCGAGGTAGCGGCTCCTGGCGGCTTGCCGCCCCGCGTACCTAGCGTTCCGGGTTCCGCGCCGTGCAATCCGCGTGGTCATTGCGAGCCTCCTAAGAACACGCCCGGATCTGCCCGCGAATGGCGGCGCCAAACAAGCAGTGCCGTGACTCACGATGATGTTGCGAATCCTCGGCTCGCCGTCATGGCGCGGCCGCCGGTCAGGCGCCGGCCGCCGCCAGCCGGGCGCCTGCCTCGCTGCCAGCCCGGCCCCTGCCTCCCCGCTGTCTAGCGCCAGGCCGGCGCCAGGCGGCTAGGCCGTCGCGGCGAACCAGATGTGTGAGGAGCCTGTTCCTGGGCAGCTCAAGGCGACAGATTCTGCCCGCAGACCGGCCCGCGCCGGACTCAGCAACGCCGTCAGGAGTACCCCGTGGCCGCAGCCTTGACGTCCTCAGCCGACGAGGGCGCGCCAGGCCCGCGCGAGGCACCGGACCGCATGCAAGAGGCGATGGACGCAGCGGCGGCCATCGCCGAGAAGACTAACGGCCTTGGTCATCCTGGCCGGCCGCTGAACAAGCGCTCGCCGTTCTTCATCGGGATGGCGGCGGCCGCCGGCGTAGCCGTGACCTACGGGCTGGTCGAGATAGTCATTAGAGCGCGGTCGGTGCTGGTCCTCATCGGTTTGGCCCTGTTCATCGCGGCCGGCCTGGATCCTGCAGTCAGCTGGCTCACCCGCCGTGGCCTGCCGCGTCCGGCGGCCGTCGTCGTGATCCTGCTGGCCGTGGCCGGCGTGGCCGGCGCGTTCCTCGCCGCCGCGATCCCGCCGCTGGCCGCCCAGACCACGGCGCTCACCCAGCAGCTGCCGCACTACATGCATTCGCTGCAGGATCACAACTCTGAGCTCGGTAAACTAAACGCGCATTATCAGATCCAGCAGCGCCTGACGAAAATGCTCTCCTCCAGGGGTACCGCGCTGATCGGGGGCGTGCTCGGCGCCGGGGAACTGGTGCTCAGCGCGTTCACCTCGCTGCTGGTTGTCGCGGTCCTGACGATCTATTTCCTGGCCGGAATGCCCCACATCAGGTTGTTCGCCTACCGGCTCGCGCCGCAATCCAGGCGAGCCCGCGTTATCCTGATCGGCGACGAGATCTTCACCAAGGTCGGCGGCTATGTGCTCGGCAACTTCCTGACTTCGGCGATTGCCGGAGTCGGCACCTACATCTGGCTGCTTGCCTTCGGGATTCCCTACCCGCTGCTGCTGTCGCTGCTGGTCGCCTTGCTTGACCTGATCCCGGTCATTGGGTCCACAATTGGTGGGGCCGCCGTCTCACTGGTGGCGCTTACCGTCTCGCTGCCCATCGCGGTGGCGACCCTAGGCTTTTACATCGCCTACCGGCTAGCCGAGGACTATCTGATCGTGCCGAGGATCATGGGCCGAACCGTGGAGGTCCCTTCAGTCGTCACGATCGTGGCCGTCCTGCTCGGCGGCACGCTGATGGGCATCGTCGGGGCTTTGGTCGCGATCCCGGCGGCCGCCGCCCTGCGCCTGCTGCTGCACGAGGTCACCTTCCGCCGCCTGGACGCGAGCTGAACGGGGCCGCCGGGCAGGACGGAGCAGACCGCCATCTCAACGGGGCCGCTGCCCAGCCCGGGCCGGCCGAGACCGACGAGGCTGACGCCGGCCAGGCTGACGCGGGCCGGGCTGACGCGGGCCGGGCTGATCACAAGCAAGCTGCTCCTGGCCCGGCTGGCACAGAGCATGCAGACACCGGGCACACAGACACCGGGCACACAGACACCGAGCCCGCAGACACCGCGCACACAGACACCGCGCACACAGACACCGCGCACGCAGACACGGGGAACGCTGGCACCGAGCACGCTGATACCGGGCCAGCGGGGGCAAGCCAGGCGGACGCGGGCCAGGAGCCGCGGCGGCGTGGCTGGCGATCGCTGCTGGAGCACCCGGTCCGACGCGGTGTACTGATCTTCGCCCTGATCCTGATCATCGAGTACCTGGTCATCCCCGAGCTCATCGGCGCGCGGAAAGACCTCTACCTGCTGGGCGGGATCAACGGCGGGTGGGTCGCCGCCGGTCTCGTGCTCGAGGGCCTCTCACTGTTCTGCTACGCCCTGCTAACCCGGGCGCTACTACCACCCAGCGCGCCGAAGCTGGGCCTGTTCAGGCTCTTCCGCATTGACATGTCCGCCGCGGCGGTGGCGCATGTCATCCCGGCGGGGACAGTCGGCAGCGCCGGGATCGGATACAAGCTGTTCACGAACGAGGGCATAGCTGGCACCGACGTCGGCGTGATGATGGCGACCAAGGGCATGGGCTCGACGGTGGTGCTGAACGTGCTGCTCTGGCTTGCCCTGGTGATCTCGATCCCGCTGGAGGGGTTTCACCCGATATACCTGACCGCAGCCATCTTCAGCGCGGTGCTGCTGGCCGCCTTCGCGACCCTGGTCCTCGGCATCACCCGCGGCGAGGATCGGGCGGTGCGGATCTTCCGGGCCATCGGCAAGCCCATCCCCGGCGTCGGCGCCGACCGGATGGAGAAGGTCGTGCTGCAGGCCAGCGCGTCGCTCCGCGCCCTGATAGGTAACCGGGCCGTGCTGCGCAGCGCGCTCATCTGGGCCTCGCTGAACTGGCTTCTTGACGCCGCGTCGCTGTGGTGTTTCGTGGCGGCATTCGGCGGGTTTGCCAACCCGGTGGGGCTGTTCGCCGCCTACGGGATCGCGAACGTGCTCGGCGCGCTGCCGATCACCCCCGCCGGGCTCGGCGTGATCGATACAGTCACCCCGGTGCTGCTGGTCAGCTTCGGCCTCACCAGGAGCGTCGCGACGCTTGGCGTGCTCGCCTGGCGGCTGGTGAACTTCTGGCTGCCCATCCCGACTGGCGCGGCGGCCTACATATCCCTCAAGGTGCCCAGGGGTGCGGGCCTGCCCGCGATGCGCCGGGCGCTCGCGGAGCTGAACCCGAGAAGCGCGCCCGCCGAACGGGAGCCTGAGCAGCCCGCCGACGATTCCGCGGCGCCGCGAGCCGTGGCCCAGCAGGGCCAACGGCGGTCGGGATGAGCGTTATCGGGAGCAGAAGGCCCAGCTTGCGTTGCTGATGGGCAGCTGCCCTGGTTTAGCCGGTTCGCTCACAGGTAGTGAAACGGGCGGTCGGGAATCCTGCCCGCGAATCCGCGTCAGCACACGGACCATCGAAAGCGTGAGGGGCCATGAGCAATTACTCTGCTGAAGATCCAGAAGGCCGTGCCACGGATACTGCCGCCTGGCGTGACGAAACCCGCGACGGCGATGCCCGCGACGGCCGCAACGGAGAAACATCGGCTGGTGCTCGCAACGGGCCGTCCGGCCTCGGCGGCGCGGACGAAACCGCCGACCCGGACGTCATAGTCCTCGACGAGGCGGACGTGGTGGTTCTCGAGGATGAACCACGCGATTCAGCTACCTACGCGGGTGCAGCCGGATGTACTTCGCGGTTGGCCGACGGGGACGCTGATCCGGATCCCGCGGCGCAGGCGGCCGGCTCCCGGGTGAACGGGAACGCCGAGCCAGGGCTGGATGACGCCGGTGCTCCCGCGGCGGATCCCGTCTCCGGCGTGCGTGACGCAGGCGAGGGCGCCGATCCCGGGTCACCGGCCAGCGGCGACACCGAGCCCGGGTACCCGCGCGCTGACATCGCCGCGGATACCGGACCCGAGCTGGCCAATGCCCGCACCGGCGCCACCACCGGCTCCGGTCAGGCTGGCTACGACACCAGCGCGGCGGCAGGCACCGGGCTCACCGACACTGCGGTCACCGCGGCCCCGGGCTCCGCCACGGCCAGCCCCGGCTCCGCCGCCAGCCCCACCCCGGCGGCTGGCGCCGGCGCGGACGGCCCAGGCGTACCGTCTGTTGCCGAGCCGACCGCGCGCACCGCGCAGCTTCAGGAGCGCTGGCTGGCGATCCAGTCCGACTTCGTCGACGATCCCCGGCGGTCCGTCGCGGCGGCGGCAGAACTGGTAACCGAAGCCATCGACACCCTCGTCAAGGACATCAAGGAGCGCGACGCAAGGCTGCGCGGAACGTGGGACACCAACGGTGCCGACACCGAGGTGCTGCGCAACGCGCTGCGGGATTACCGGAGCTTCCTGGACCGCCTGGTCGCGCTCTAGAGCAGCCAGGGCTGAAGGCTGGCCGTCCCGCGGGCCGTCTGGGCAACGGCTCCCGAGTCGGGTGGGGGACGGCCAGCTTTCTTATCTGGCTCGGGCCCGGGCGGTGCTCCCCCGGACCGTGCTCCCCCGGACCGTGCTCCCCCGGACCATGCTGCCCCGGACCGTGCTCCCCCGGACCGTGCTGCCCGGCTTCGTGGCTGCTTCGCGCCTGCTCAGTGCTGCTTCGCCAGGGTCTGCGGGCCAAGGTCCGCAGATCCTGGTCAGGCGAGGCCGAGGACCGCGATAACGGCCAGCATCCCGGCGACCGCATAACCTGCATAGTCGTTCGCCGAGCCGGTGTGAATGGCACGCAGCCCGCTGATCACGCGGCGTCGGGTGCGCCAAGCACCACGAAAAGCACCGAGAGCATGGTGCCGACCGCGGACAGGGCCATGACTGCGCCGTTGAGGTTGCGCAGCCGGACCACCAGCACGGCGGCGGCGAGCATCAGGCCCAGCAGCAGATAGTCCAGCGCCCAGAACCCGGTCACCGCCCGGGCTCCTCGTTAGGCTCGCCGTTCTCGTTACCCCGCGCCCCGCTCCGCTCCTGGCGGACCTGGTCGGTGACGGCTCCGCGCCACATCGGCACGCCGGTCTTGTAAGCGGCCCGGGCCAGGGCGTGCGAGGCCGCCGGGTTCACCAGCAACAGCGCCGCGACCAGCAGTGCGCGAGCGCCGTAGTTGCTGATCGGCCCCTCCCCGACCACGAGCGCGATAAGGGTGGGCAGTGTCCCCATGGCGATGGTCTTGCTCGAGCACTGGATTCGGCTGTAGACATCGGGCATCCGCAGGATCCCCAGCGCTCCCGAGAGCGAGACCGCCCAGCCGATCGCAGCGATCGCGATGACGATGATTTCCCTCACAGCAGCCCTCGCTCCAGGTATCGCGACCAGATGATGGCGCCCAGGTAGCTGAACGAGGTCAGCCACAGGGCGACATCCAGGTAGATGGTCCGGCCGGCGAACGCGGCGAAATACAGGACGGCCAGCGCCGCCTGGGTGGAGATCGTGTTCAGCGCCACGATCCGGTCGGAAATCGTCGGCCCGGCGGCCAGCCAGACGACCAGCAGGACCGCGATCGCCATCTCGCCGATCGCAACGCCGAGATACACCTGGCTCATCGGGTTACTTCGTCCGGTGAAATGCGGCCAGCTGCTGTTCCACCGGCCCATTGATCGCTTCCCTGGCTTGCTCGGACCGCCTTCTGGGACCTCGACAGCGTGATACTGAAGCTGTCCCTGGCTGCGGGCGACGTCGACGAGCTGATTGTCGACGATCACCGAAGTGATGAGGCCCACGGCGGTGAGCCCGCCCGCTGATCGCTCCCGCGTCGGCACCACGATCATGCCGCTGCGCAACGGCAGGCGCGGATCCCAGATGAGCCTGGATAGCCGCAGGTTCGCGACCACGATCCGGCGGGCCGACAAGAGCAGCAGTACGAAGGTCGCAGCCAGCCGGCGCGGTGTCAGCAGCCGCCACGGGCCGGCGACCTGGCCCAGGGGGGCCACCGCGACCACCGCGGCGACCCCCGCGCCAAAGGCAACCTGCTCCACGGTGAGCGTCCAGCAGAACAGGGCGCTCACCCGGCGGGCCATCAGGCGCTTCAGGCGCTCGCGCCCGCGAAGACCTTCGTGAAGGTGTCACAGAAGGCGGGCAGGTCCTGCGGCTTGCGGCTGGTCACCAGGGTGCTCAGGTCGCTCTCGCAGACCACGACCTCTTCGTCGACCCACGTCGCGCCCGCGTTCCTTAGGTCGGTCTGCAGGCTCGGCCACGAGGTAAGCGTCCGGCCCCGGACTACCCCGGCCTCGATGAGCGTCCACGGCGCATGGCAGATGGCCGCTACCGGCTGGCCCGCGTCGAAGAAGCCCCTGGCGAACGCGACAGCCGCCGGGTCGGTGCGCAGCTGATCTGGGTTGGCTACCCCGCCTGGCAGTACCAGGCCGGCGTAGTCCCGTGGTTTCGCATCGGCAGGATGCAGGTCCACGGGCATAGTGTCGCCGCGGTCGAGGTGCTCGAACATCTGGATCTTGCCCTCCGCGGGAGAGACAAGCACCGGCCGACCGCCCTGCGCGAGCACCGCCTCCCAGGGCTTCTGAAGCTCCGCCTGCTCGGTTCCCTCGCCGGCGGCCAGGAATGCCACCGACCGGGACTCCAGCATGGTCCTCATGTGGTCTTTGCTCCTTTCATCGGCAGTGGTTTCTGCGTGCCGCACTTGGCACAGCGCATTGCCCTACCCGGGCTGCTCAAATCAAACGTTCGCCCGGTCGGGCCAGCGAACCGAAACCACCATGCGGCCGACCCGCGCTCCGGGCGCGGCGCCGGGCGCCAGGCACCGGGAGCCGATGGGCTCGGGGGCCGGGGGCCGGGGGCCGGGGGCTCGGGGGCCGCGGGGCTGGGCCTGGCGGCCGGCAGGCGGGGGCGTCCCGCCGGCCACCAGGGCCTGGGCGGTGGACCTGGCGGCCAGCAGGCGGGGGCGTCCCGCCGGCCACCAGGGCCTGTCCGCAGGCCCGGCCCCCGCCCGCCCACCAGGCTGGGCGGGCGGGGCTGCCGGTCCGTGCGGAGCCATGGGGGTCCGGGGGCGGCCTTCTGGGGGAAAGGAGAAGGCGACCGCCCCCGGCACCTAGGTCAGCTGGCGGCGCGTTCCAGTCCGTCGCCGGGGGTGGCCAGCAGCCGTTCCCGCAGGTACCCCAGCGCGTGGGCCAGCAGCCGCGACACATGCATCTGGGAGATACCCAGCCGCTCCCCGATCTGCGCCTGCGTCAGATCACCGTAAAACCGCAACAGCAAAATCTTCTGCTCCCGCCGCGGCAGCTCCCCCCAGTGCGCCGCCACCGCCTCCATATCCAGCGCATGCTCCATCGCCGGATCCTCCGCCCCCAGCACATCCGCCAGGCTCCCCGCATCCGGCCGGTCCGCCAGCGGCGCATCCAGCGACGACGGCGAAAACACCAGATCCGCCCGCCGCGCCTGCGCCACATCCTCCCGCGACCGCCCCAGATGTTCCGCCAGCTCACCCTCACCCGGCAGATGACCCAGCCGCTGCGCCAGCTCCCGCGACGCCTCCCGCACCTCCAGCACCAGCTCCTGCACCGGCCGCTCCACCCGCACCTGCCACCGCTTATCCCGGAAATGCCGCTTAATCTCCCCCGAGATACACGGCTGCGCATACGCCGCCAGCGACCCGCCCACCTCCGGATCAAAATTATTAATCGCCTTCAGCAGCCCCACATACCCCACCTGCATCAGATCCTCCGCCGGCTCCGGGCTCCGCAGATACCGCCGCACACACGACCGCACCAGCTGCCGGTGCCGCGCCACCAGCAGCTCACACGCCGCCGACCGCCGCCCCGACCCCACCGGCTCAGACCGCACCAGCCCCAGCAGCTCCCGGTCCTCCAGCACCGCCAGCCCCCCACCCGCACCCGCACCCGAACCCATACCAGCGCCCGCGGCCGCGCTCACGCCCGCAGCCATACCAGCGCCCGCGCCAGCGCCAGCGTCCCGGGACTCCGCGCCGCCCGCCGCACCGCCGGCCGCCGCGCCGCCGCCCGCGGCTGCGCCGCCGGACACATTCCCTACCGCAAATGTTTCCATGAGGAAAGACTCTCACGGGCCCGGCCGGCAGGCAACCCCCCGCCACCAGAAAAATAACGACCAGATCACGATCCCGCCCCGCCCGCACGCCCCGGATCCGGCCCGCCGCCGGTCAGCCGGGCGTCGCCGCCATCAGCCAGCTCCACCAGCCCCCGCGCCAGCGCCTCACGCCCGCCCGCGCTCATCCCCGCCAGCAAACCCCCCAGCGCCGCCCGCCGCCGCCCCCGAACCCACTCCGCCAGCCGCCGCCCCGACTCCGTCGGCACCACCACAATCTCCCGCCGGCTCACCACCGCACGATCCCGCGACACCAGCCCCGCCGCCTGCATCCGGTCACACAACCTGCTCGCCGCCGACGCCGACGCCCCCAGCAACCCCGCCAGCCGGCTCAAATTCAAGCTCCCCGCCCGGTCAATCACCAGCAACGCCCGCAACTGAACCGGCGGCACCGCAACCCCCACCTCCTCCACCGCCCGCTCACACGCCTCCAGCAGCACGCTCAGCCCCGACTCCGCCGAACCCACATCCAGCTCGCCGTTCCCCGAGCGCCAGGCCATGTCACATCCCATCAGCCACACCACCGAACCAGGCCAGGACCCCGCACACCAGCCGCCGCCCAAGCCCCCGCCCAGCCCCGGACAACAGCCAATGCACACAACCCTCCCGGCACTACTGTCCCCACCACGCCGCTCTATGCGAGAAACCGCGCCAACGCGCCAGATGTTTACGGACTGTCACATGGGGCAGCGCGATCTCGATGAGCAGCGCGATCTCGATGAAGAACCTCTTGCCTGGGTGGCCGATACTGCGGCCGCCACCGGCGCCGCGTCGCCTGGCCGCAGTGTGCTCTCGCGGCAGTAACCTGCCTGCGGCCCGGCCAGCTCCGGCCGTCCGGGCCCCGCATTGATCAGGGCCGGCTCCGGCATGCCGTGGCGGCCAGCGATACCTGATCCACCCGCCGCCCGGCCCGCACCGGATCGCGTCGACGCAAGGACAGCCTGGTCAGGAAGGCGGCGGGGGTGAACCCGGTGGAGCGCGTGATCCGCCGGGTGGATCAGGCACAGCAGCACCACAAGGTGCCTGCCTTCGTCTTCGGCGTGGTCAAGAAGTACGGCGACGACAACGGCGGGGTGCTCGTGGCCAACCTGGCCTATTCGAGCTTCGTCTCCTTGTTCCCGCTGCTTCTGGTTCTGGTGACGACTCTCGGACTCGTGGCGTCGGGCGATCCGGCGGTGAAGAAAGCCGTCCTGGACGCGGTCGCAAAGCAGTTCCCGCTGATTGGCCAGCAGCTCGCGGGCAACGTTCACGCGTTGCGGCGGTCGAGCATGATCGGCCTGATCGTCGGCCTGCTTGTATTGATCTGGGGCGTCAGCGGGCTCGCGCAGGCCGGGCTGTTCACCATGGCGCAGGTCTGGAACCTGCCCGGCCCGGCGCGGCCGGGCTATGTACAGCGACTTGGCCGGGCCATGGCCTTCCTCGGCGTGCTCGGGCTGGGCGTGATCCTCACGACGCTACTGACCGGCCTGGATGCGTTCGGTCACCGAGCCGTACCGTTCGCGCTGCTCCTCGAACTGCTCGCGGCCCTGGTGAACGTGGCTATCTACTTCATCGCGTTCCGCGTCCTGACCCCGAAGGGCGTGCCGAGCCGCAGGCTCCTGCCCGGCGCGGTAGTCGGCGGCATCGCCTGGACACTCCTGCAGGCGCTCGGTACTTACCTGGTCCACCACTATCTGCGCAGCGATTCGGTCTACGGGGTCTTCGCCACCGTGCTCGGCCTCATCGCCTGGATCTACCTTGCGGTGGAGATCACCGTCTACTCCGCTGAGATCAACGTGGTACTCGCCCGTCGCCTGTGGCCACGGGCGATTGTCCAGCCCCCGCTGACCGAAGCTGATCGCGCGTCCATGGCGCTTCAGGCGCTGCAGAATCAGCGCCGCGAAGAACAGCACGTGGAAGTGTCTTACACCGACCGCCCGGCCGGCCTCGAGGCGGCCGCTCAGACGCCCCAGACACCTGACCAGATCGCTCCGCCCGCCGAGACAGCCGGGCGGGACAGCTCCGGTTAGCTCCGCGGCATCCGATCAACTGAACCGTTGGCTCTCCGGTCGGCACCAGCTCCCTCGCCAGTCGCCGCTGGCCGCGTTTCAGCAGGAGTCTGCGCCGGCACCGGGGAAGCACGGGCAGGCTCAGGCCTGGTGGCCTGCCGCCCGGTACCGGCCGCCGGCGCGGCTCCGGCGTCCGCGGGACCGCCGAGCATGTCGCGGAAGAGCTCGCGATAATGGAGTAGCGCGAGCCGCAGATCCTCGGTGGAGGCTGCACCTGAGGCGGAATCGGCGCTGATCTCGTCGGCTGCGCGGTAATGGTCAACGGCGGCCTGATGATCCACGGACAGGTCGGCCAGAACCTGGTCGTAGTCTTCGGTCGGATAGCCCCGCTCCGCCATCACGGCGGTGACAAGCGCCCTCGAGGCCGCTACGGCTTCGGCCGGCGCGTCGACGAACCGCTCCTGGATGGCAGCCCACTGATTCGCGTAACGCTGCCGCGCAACGTCGCTCAGCGGACGGATATCGAGGCTGCGAGCACGGCGCTCGCGCTTGCGGAACTCAGCTTCCGCCGCGCGATTGCTGCCACGCTCGGCCACCAGGCGGTCGTATTCCGGGCCGAAATGCTGCTGCAGCCGACGGCGGCGCCTCGTCACCAGCAGGCCGCTCACCACAGCGATAACAACGACGACAGCCACCACGATGACGATGAGAGTCGCGATTGACAGCGGGCTCACCTGCTTCCGGTTGAGGTCCCCTCCGATTGCCCGCCGATACCCGAGGCAAACCCGCTGCGCAGGGGCTGGGATGTCATGGTCGTGATCCGGTGTCCCGGGCAGGCGGCGCAGCAGCGCCCCGCCATCCTGCGTGCCCGCCAGGGGCTTCGGTAGCCGCCGCCCTGGCCCGATTACGCCGCGCCGTGGCTTTGCCTGCCGTACCTGTTTTAAGCCAGGGAGCTGGGTAGTAGTGGGCGAAAGCCGCTGCTTACAGCGACCGTGGGCTCCGCAGGCCGCCGCTCGGGCCGGGACGGACGTGCAGGCCGGGGAGGCTGACAGCGCGAGGGATGGGACGGACCGGAGAGAAGATGAGCTTGCCTGCCCGCCAGCAGCGGGTCCTCGACCAGATCGAAACGATTTTTCAGGCCCGCGATCCGGGTCTGACATCGTTGTTTGCGACCTTCGCCAGGCTCACGTCACAAGAAGGCATGCCGAAGTTCGAAGAAGTCAGGAGCTGGCTGTCCCGCTTGTTGCAGCCAGTAATGCTGATCCCGCTCCTGGCTGTCATCATCGTGACCTCGATTGTCGTGGGCTCGTTCGCTCCTGGCCCGCGCTGCGGCAGCGCGCCGACCGCGCGAGGGAATGGCTACATAATCGCCGGCAAGTCCGGCGCTTGCAGTCCTGGTGCGGCGCGGTCCGGAAGCCTGGGCAGTCACTGAGCCACCAGTCACTGAGCCACCGAGCCCGGCCCGCAAGCCCGCGGGCCACCTGGCCCTGCGGGCCAGCCTGGCACCGGCTAGCCAATCTCGGCGGCGCCTGCCGAACCTTGACCAGCGCCGCCGGTTAGCCGGGCGTCGCCGCCATCAGCCAGCTCCACCAGCCCCCGCGCCAGCGCCTCACGCCCGCCCGCGCTCATCCCCGCCAGCAAACCCCCCAGCGCCGCCCGCCGCCGCCCCCGAACCCACTCCGCCAGCCGCCGCCCCGACTCCGTCGGCACCACCACAATCTCCCGCCGGCTCACCACCGCACGATCCCGCGACACCAGCCCCGCCGCCTGCATCCGGTCACACAACCTGCTCGCCGCCGACGCCGACGCCCCCAGCAACCCCGCCAGCCGGCTCAAATTCAAGCTCCCCGCCCGGTCAATCACCAGCAACGCCCGCAACTGAACCGGCGGCACCGCAACCCCCACCTCCTCCACCGCCCGCTCACACGCCTCCAGCAGCACGCTCAGCCCCGACTCCGCCGAACCCACATCCAGCTCGCCGTTCCCCGAGCGCCAGGCCATGTCACATCCCATCAGCCACACCACCGAACCAGGCCAGGACCCCGCACACCAGCCGCCGCCCAAGCCCCCGCCCAGCCCCGGACAACAGCCAATGCACACAACCCTCCCGGCACTACTGTCCCCACCACGCCGCTCTATGCGAGAAACCGCGTGAAGGCTGCCACGATGCTCACACCACAAGGGATGGAAGGCCTGCGCGCAAGACGCCCGCAGCCGAAAACTGCGCAGAATGCCCCGGGGTCGCGGCGGCTTTGCCGCTGACCTGCCGAAGGCCTCCATGCGTCACTTCTGCGGCATGCGCATGCCCAGGCGCGATGTACGGTCACTCAGCTTACCAGCGGCGATTCCGCAAAGGGCTGGCGCCATCCTGCGCCATTGCCGGACCGGCGGCCCGGTTGCTGGCCCGCGGCAGCCGGCACGTAGCGGCACGGCTCGGGGGCGGTCGGGTAACCGTTCGGCCCCCAGTGCCAGGGCAGCCCGACCTGGTGACCAACGCCTGGGCTTCGGTCGCGCCGCCGCAGGGCTGCAGCGGCCGGCCGGAGGTCCCGTCCGTCGCCCGTCAGCGCCCCGGCCGTCGCGGCTCGGCGCTCCAGTCGCGCCTGGCCAGCTCGAACACGGGCACCTCGCCGGGCTGGGTGCGCACCAGCACGCCGCGTTCGGTGAGGCCGCGCAGCGTCTGCCCGGCCGTCTCGTCGTCCAGCCCCGCGGCGGCCGCGATCGCCGCCTGAGTGACCGGGTGGCCGCCCTGCTCCAGGGTGGCGATGGCCTCGTAGACGTGGGTGTCCAGGTCGGTGAGGGACTGGGCGTCGACGTAGGAGCGGTCGTGCTCTGGCGGTGCCATTTGGCTAGCCTCCGTTCTGCGGTCACTGCTGCTCTGCGGTCACTTCTGCTCTGCGGTCACTGCTGCTCTGCGGTCACTGCTGCTCTGCGGTCACTTCTGCCGCAGCCGCGGCAGTACCTGCTCGGCGTAGAACTCGAAGAACCCTTCGTGTTCGTCGCCGACCTGGCCGATGTACACCTCGTCGAAATCGGCGTCGGTGTAGGCACGTATCCCGGAGATGTGCTGCTCCGGGTCGGGACCGCACGGCGCGCTGATCATGTCCTCGGAGATGAGCTCCGAGAGCTGGCCGAACTGCCGGGCAGCGGCAGCAGCTGAGCCGCCTCACCGGGGATCTCGTCGTTCGGCCAGAGCCTGTGCATCGTCTTGCGGGCCTGGCCTTCGTCGGCTCCCCAGCACACCTTCAGGCCGCCCTGGACCGGCCGGTCACCGCCGCCGCAATCCCGGTACAGCCGCACGAAATCGGCAGGGAGGCTGCACGCACATGTAACCGTCGGCCACGCGTCCGGCCAGTTTGATCGCCTTGTCCCCGAAGCCGGACAGGTAGACCGGCGGCGCGACGTCGGGCACGGAGTAGATCCTGGCCGTCTGCACCGAGTAGTTCTCACCCGCGTGCGAGACCAGCCGCCCGCTGAGCAGTTCCCTGATCACGTGCACGGCTTCTTCCAGCATCTCCAGCCGCTTGTCCGCCGACGGCCACGGGTCGCCGAAGATGTGCTCGTTCAGCGCCTCGCCGGTGCCCAACCCGAGCGTGAACTGGCCGTTGGTCAGCAGCGCCGAGGTAGCCGCGGCTTGCGCGACAATCGCCGGATGCTGGCGGACCAGCGGGCAGGTGACCGCCGTGGTGATCGGTAGCGACGTGGCCTGGGAGACAGCTCCGATGACCGACCAGACGTGGCCGCTCTCGCCCTGCTCGTCCAGCCACGGGTGGAAGTGATCGGAGATCCACAGCGCGTCGAAGCCGGCCTCCTCGGCAAGCCTGGCCTGCCGGACGAGCTCAGCTGGCCCGTGCTCTTCTGACGACAGGAAATAGCCATATCGGGTCATCGATTTTGCACTCTCCCCGCGGTGCGTCCGGTTGTCCGGGTGGCCGGCTGGGCCCGTTACGCGCTCACCGGGACTACCCGGCGATCGCCCCGCTACACAGCACAGCCAGGCCGGCGCCCGAGCGGTGTTTACGGTGCCCCGCCGCGGGCAGCCACCATGACTGGCCGGCGCCCACGAGCAGGCCTCGAAGCCGCCCTCATCGGCGGACCGGAGGGAGCCCCCGCATGCAGATCGCCCTGATCGCCGACCACATCGGTTCGCTGGCCCCGTCGGCCAGGGCCGAGGCCGACGCCTACCCAGACGACCCCGAGGCCGGCGTCCTGTCGCTGGCCAGGGCGCTGGCCGGGCTGGAGCAGCAGGTCACCGTCTACACCCGCAGCGACGACGCGGCCCTGCCGGAATCGGCGGCCCTGTGCCCCGGCGCGACCGTGGCGTACCTCAGCGCAGGCCCGCAGGCCAGGCTGGCCGGAGACCGGCTGCTGCCGCATATCGGGGCCTTCGCCGACAGCCTGGCCCAGCGGTGGCAGCGCAGCGCTCCCGCGGTGGCGCACGCCCACTCCTGGACCAGCGGCATGGCGGCGCTGGCCGCCGCGCGCGGCACCGGGATCCCGGTCGTGCAGTCATTCCGGCAGCTGGGTACGGATCCCGCGGATCCGCCGCGGCAGGTCCGCAGCGCGGCCCAGCGGCTGGTCCGCAACCAGGCAGCGCGGGCCCGGCTGCAGGCCGCCGTGGGCCGGAGCGCGAGTGCCGTGCTGGCTCGCGCCGAGGCGGATGTCGCCGAGCTGGCTCGCCTCGGGATCCCGCAGACCTCGGTCACGGTGGTGCCGGCCGGGGTGGACACCGGCCAGTTCCGGCCTTCGGGCCCGGCGGCCCGCCGCGGCGACCGGCCGCGGCTGCTGACCGTGACCACACTGGGTGAGCGAAAGGAACTGGCGACCGTCCTGCAGGCGCTGACCCGGGTGCCTGAAGCGGAACTCGTCATCGCCGGCGGCCCGGCCCGTGACGAGCTGGCCCGTGATCGCGGGTACCGTGCGGTCAACCGGATGGCCCGCCAGCTGGGCGTGCAGGACCGGCTCGTGTTCACCGGGCGGATCCGCCGGGCCGACATGCCGGCGCTGCTGCGCTCGGCCGACCTGCTGGTCAGCATGACGGCGGCAGCACCGTTCGGCGCCGTGGCGCTCGACGCGATGGCCTGCGGCCTGCCGGTCATTGCCGCCGCGGCGGGCCTGCACCTCGACGTGGTTATCGACAAGATCACCGGCTACCTGGTGCCACCGGCGAACACCGCGCTGCTGGCCAGCCGGATTACCCAGCTGCTGGCCAGCCCCATGCTGAGGGAGGGATACGGGATATCCGCCGCCAGCCGCGCGGAGGACCGTTACTCGTGGACGCGCATCGGCGCCGAGACGCTGGCTGTCTACCAGTCACTGCCGCACCGCCCGGCCGACGCCGCCGCGTAGCGGCCGGGCACTCATGGCAGCTAAGGCAGGGCACTCAGAAACCCGGCGTACCGTGCTGGTCGCCGGAGGAGCCAACCTGATCGTCACGGTGGCCAAGCTGGCGGCCGGGATTCTCAGCGGGTCAAGCGCGATGCTCGCCGAGGCCGCCCACTCCGCGGCCGACACGCTCAACCAGGCGTTCCTGCTCACATCCGTCCACCGGGGCGACCGGCCGGCCGACTCCGGGCACCAGTTCGGGTACGGCCAGGAACGGTATTTCTGGTCGTTGCTCGCCGCGTTCGGCATCTTCGTGGCGGGTGCTGGATTCTCGGTGTTCGAAGGCCTGCTGGCGCTGCGCCGCAGCGGCAGCCATGGCTCCTTCACGATCGCCTACATCGTGCTGGGCATCTCGTTCCTCGCCGAAAGCAGCTCGCTGATCCGGGCCGTCAGGCAGCTGCGCGGCGAGGCCCGCACCCGCCACGAGGAGCTCCTCGACCACGTCAGGAGCAGTCCCGACACGACGGTCAAGGCGGCGCTGTTCGAGGACAGCGCGGCCATCGCCGGGCTGGCCCTGGCGGCCGCCGGGCTGGTGCTGAGCCAGCTGACCAGATCGTCGGTCTGGGACGGTGCCGCCTCCATCGCGATCGGCGCGCTGCTGGTCGTGGTGGCGATCCGGCTCGGCCTGGACAGCCGGGACCTGCTCATCGGCAAAGCCGCCGATCCCAAGGAGCAGGCCCTGATCAGGTCCGAGATCGAGCGGACGCCCGGCATCGACGCGCTGCTCGAGCTGCTCACGATGCACCTGGGGCCGGAGCACCTCATCGTCGCCGCCCGGGTGGACTTCAGCGACGACATCAGCTCCGACCAGGTCGAGGATCTCGCGGATGAGATCGACCGGCGGCTCGCCGACCGGCTCCCGCTGATCCCGCATGTCTTCATCGATCCCACCCAGACCCCGGTGGCCCCGCTGAGCCACGACCACAGGTAATGCCGCAGGGCACCGCGTCAGCCGGATGGCTTGCTCGCCGCGACCAAGATCAGGTGGTGGCCGGGGACGCCGAACCACGTCCGCCAGTCGAGCCGCCGCACCGTGATGTCGGCGCATCCCGCAGCGCGCAGCTTCCCGGCGTACCGGTCGGCGCCGGGATCGGCGATGAGCATCCGACCGCCAGGACGCAGCACCCGCACCGCCTCATCGAGCGCCTGGCTGCGCCCGTCGGCGTCCGCGATGTTGTGGATGGTCAGGTTGCTCACCACGACGTCGAACGAACCGGAGGGGAACGGCAGGTCACGCGCGTCGGCGTCGACGATGCTGACCCGATCGCGCACTCCCTCCAGCTCCGCGTTGCGCTCAGCTGCGGCGCGGCTGTTGCCGCTCTGGTCGCGGCGCCGCCAAAGATCCGCCCCTACCGCCTGGCCTTCCGGCAGGCGGCGGGCGGCGAGCACCAGCACCGCCCCCCGGCCGCAGCCCACGTCGAGAACGTGCTCGTCACCGTGCAGGCGGAGCTCGTCCAGCAGTTCCGCCCAGACCTCGCGCTTGCCCGTCCCGGTGGAGTACAGGAAGCTGCCGGCCGAACCGGCCACCGCCAGGCCGGCCAGCCCGGCCAGCCCGGCCAGGCCGCGCCTGCGATGCCGTATCGCCCACAGCACCGTGCCCGCCAGCCCTGCCTGCAGCACCGCAAAAATCGTCGGGGCGATGACCCCGCCGTCAATGCCGTACTTACCCCGGCTACCGAAGGGGCCAGCCCGGCCCCGCGCGGCGACCGCCCGGATCGAGTCCAGCGTGCCCATGAGGCGGATGCTACTGCCCCTGCGGATGGCCGCGGCCGGCTACGTCCTGGCCATGGCATTGTCCTGGCCGGCTACCGCGCAGCCGGTCGGGCAAATCTGGGCAACTTGGGAAGGATCGGCCAGCTGGCTGATGTTACCCCTGATACTGCGCACGCATCCTGGCAGATGGATCCGGGTCCCGCCCCGCGTACCGCAGTCCGGAGGAGGCACCTTTGACCGCCAACCAGTCCTTGCCCGCCTCGCTCTACCTGCTGGCCTACAACACCAGGAAGAACGAGCTGGCCAAGAAGGCGTGGCTGGACTACCTGATCCGCGGAGCCGTGCTGTGCGAGCTGATCATCGGCGGTTACCTGGTTGAAGTAAGCAGGCGGCCGCGGGCGGCGGCCAACGGCCAGGGCGCCCGCCAGCCGGCCGACCCGATGCTCAGCTGGGTGCTGGACGAACTACGGGGCGACACCGGGCTCACCTGGCGTCGGCTCTTGCGCCAGGACGCTGCGCAATCGCTGGCCGCCATCGAGCAGCGGCTCGCGCAGCAGCGGCTGATCAGCGCCGGCCCGGGCGGCTCCGTGACCGGCCGGGTCACCGCCGCCGACCCGGCGGCCATCGAATCGATGCAGGAATCGGTCCGGGCGGCCCTGACCGGCCAGGTTGATCCGGCCGCGCTGGCGGCCCGGGACGCGGCGCTCGCCGCGCTGGCCGCCGTCGTGCCGCTGCCGACTGTCATATCGCGGCGCGAAGCGCGCCGGAATGCCGCTGCCCTCGCAGCGCTCGGTGACCGGGCCGCCGAACAGAGCCCGGCCCTCAGGTCGCTGATCGCGCAGATGCGGCGGACCCGGGGCCGGTCCTTCTCCGCGGCCGGCCCAGTCCGCTAGGGCGAGCCAGGTCCCTTCTCCGCGACCAGCCCGGTTTGCCACGACCGGCCCCGTCCGCCACGGCCGACCCGGTTCACCGCGGCCACCCCCGTTCGCCACGGCCAGCCCCGTTCGCCACGGCCGGCCCCGTTCGCTACGGCCAGCCCCGGTTCACCACGGCCAGCGCTCCGACGGCCGACTGACCCCGGTTGTCACGAAACCGGCCGTCTCCTCGTCTAGTCAGAAACTGAGCTCGGAGGAGATCGCCATGAGGGTATTTGTCGCGGGTGCCACCGGAGCGATGGGCAGGCGCCTGGTGCCAATGCTGGTCGCGGGCGGCTACGAGGTCGCGGCGATGATACGCGCCCCGCAGCAGGCCGCTGCGCTGCGCGCCGCGGGTGCGCAGCCGGTCGTGGCCGCGGCGCTCGACCGGGGCGCCGTCGTCGAGGCGGTCAGGCGGGCCCGTCCCGAGGTGGTGATCCACCAGCTCACCGCGCTGGCCGGCCTACAGAACCTGAAGAACTTCGACCGCGAGTTCGCGCTCACCAACCGGCTGCGGACGGAGAGCATCGACTACCTGCTGGACGGGGCCAGAGCAGCCGGTGCGGGCCGGTTCATCGCGCAGAGCTACGGCGGCTGGACCTACGGGCGCAGCGGCACCGCGCTGAAGACCGAGGACGATCCGCTCGACCCTGCACCGCCCGCGAACCAGCGCGCATCGCTGGCCGCCCTTCGCTACCTGGACGAGAAGGTGGCAGGCGCCGCCGACCTGGCAGGCCTGGCGCTCAGGTACGCGAACTTCTACGGGCCGGGCACCAGCATCAGCCTGGACGGCGACATCGTGGCCATGGTGCGCAAGCGCCGACTGCCGGTCATCGGCACCGGCGCCGGGGTGTGGTCTTTCGTGCACATCGACGACGCCGCCTCGGCCACCGTGGCGGCGGTCCGGGCCAGCCGGCCGGCGTCTACAACATCGTGGACGACGAGCCGGCTCCGGTCGCCGACTGGCTGCCCGAACTCGCCAGGGCCGTGCGGGCCAGGCCGCCGCGCCGCGTACCGGTCTGGCTCGGACGGCCCGCAGCGGGTGATGTCGGCGTCTCGATGATGACCCAGATCCGCGGCATGTCCAACGCGAAGGCCAAGCGGGAACTCGGCTGGTCCCCCCGCTACCGCAGCTACCGCGAGGGGTTCCTGGCGGGCCTGGCCGACCCGGCTAGCCCGGCCCGCCCAGCACAGAACAGGCCAGCACAGAACAGGCCAGCACAGAACAGGCCAGCACAGAACAGGCCAGCACAGAAATGAACGGCGCTAGGTAACGAGGCTCCGGTGCCGGTGCCGCTCGCCCGGCTGGCCAGCCGTCAGTCGCCGGGCGGCGCCAGCCGGTAGCCGACCGACGGGTCGCTCTGCAGGAACCGTCCGTTTTCATCGGCTAGCTTTCGCCGCAGCCGGTAGGCGTACACCTTGAGATAGTGCCCCAAGTCAGCCATGCGACAAGGATGGCTCGGGGGCCGGTAACGGCGCGGTGGACAACTGACCTGGCCAGGCAGAAAAAGGCCGCCTGGGCCTCCGCCCGGCGCGTGGCGGCCGGCGTCCTGCCTTACAGGGCGTCGCGGTCGCGCTCGCCGGTCCGCACCCGCAGCACGCTGTCCACGTCTGCCACCCAGATCTTGCCATCGCCGATCGAGCCGGTGTGCGCGGACTTCGCGATGGCGGCGGTGACGGCCTGGGCCGCCTCGTCCGAGACGACCGCGTCGACACGGATCTTGGCCAGCAGCACAGCCTCATTCCCGGCCCGGGCGGCCGCCGTCAGGTGCCCGTACTGCTCGCCGAAGCCGCGGACCTCGGTCACCGTCATGCCGTGCGCGCCCTCGCCGGTCGCTGCCCTAATAACGTCGTCGAGCTTGTCCGGCTGGATGATCGCCGTAATGAGTCTCATGGGGTATCGCCTCCTCGTGCCTGGCCTCCCCGTCGAGGACGACGGCGCCCGCCGCCGCGAGTGCCTTACTGGATACCCGGTAATGATGCCCGCACAGGAGCAGCTCCGTGGCGTGATCCCGGCCTGGTGCCGGCGGCATGACCACGATCACGGCGGGCCGGGCCGAGCAGCAGCAGGCATGGTCGGCCATCCGGAACGCCTGCCAGTCCACGACCGGCCCGGCGTCTTGGACCGGCCCGGCGTCTTGGCTGACGTGCTCTGAGAAGTGCGGCATCATGATCACAGCCTCCTGCCGCGCAGCGCCGCACGGCAGGGTCCTACCTCCCGGGCTGGGGGGCCGAAGGACCTCCATAGCCGCCCGGCGGCCGGTTCGGGCGAGCACCGGATGCGAAACGGAGGTGGCCGCGATGGCCAGCCTGGCAGTGAATATCGAAGCGGTGCCGGTCACGAAGCCGGACGACATGAACGTCGTGATCGGCCAGGCCCATTTCATCAAGACCGTTGAGGACCTCCACGAAACGCTGGCCGGGGTCAGCCCGCAGCTGAAGTTCGGCCTGGCGTTTTGTGAGGCATCAGCCGCCCGGCTGGTGCGCCGGTCCGGAAATGACGCCGAGCTCACTGACCTGGCCTCGGAGAACGCCGTCGCGATCGGCGCTGGGCACGCCTTCGTGATCTTGCTCAGGGAGGGGTTCCCGATCAACGTGCTCAACCCGATCAAGGCCGTGCCCGAGGTCTGCACGATCTTCTGCGCGACCGCCAACCCGGTCGACGTACTGGTCGCCGTGACCGACCGGGGCCGCGGGATCGTCGGGGTGATCGACGGCTCGCCCCCGCTCGGCGTTGAGACCGACGCCGACGTGGCGGATCGCCACCGTCTCCTGCGCGCCATCGGCTACAAGCTCTGACCAGGGAGCACGTCCGCGCCCTGACCGCGGCCCCGCCGAGCTTGAGCCCTCCGGCGCCGGTCGGCCGCCCTTCATCAGCGGCTATGGCCCGTTGCTGTTGTTCGTCATTAGCGGCTATGGAACCTTTGCTGTCGCTCTTTCAGCAGCGTTGCGCCGTTGCGTCTATTCGCTCAGCGGGAGAACGGCAGGCGGGGCGAGGGTTACCGGGCAGCTGCGCCAGGTTCGGTGATCGGGTCCGGGTAGCCGAGACGGCGGCGGAGGGCGGGATCGAGCTGCCACGGCGCGCGGGCGCTCGCCGCATCGAGCCCGGCCAGCTCTGGAACGTAACGCCGCACGTAGTCACCAGCGGGGTCGAAGCGGCGGGCCTGGCGCTGGGGGCTCAGCACCCGGTTCGGCCGGGTGTTGTGGCCGGTGCCCGCCACCCACTGCCAGTTGCCCGCATTGTTGGCCACGTCGCCATCGGCCAGCAGAGCCAGGAAGTGCCGGTATCCGTGCCGCCAGTCGATCTGCAGGTCCCTGGTCAGGAACGAGGCCGTGATCATCCGGGCCCGGTTGTGCATGAAGCCCTCGGCAGCCAGCTGCCGCATCCCGGCGTCCACGATCGGCACGCCGGTGCGCCCGTCGCGCCATGCCGCCAGGGCCTGCGGGTCGTCGCGCCAGCCGCCGCGCCGCGGCCGGTAGTCCGCCTGCGCCAGGTCCGGGAAGGCCGCCGTGGCCTGATGGAAGAAGTCGCGCCAGGCGAGCTGCCTGCAGAACTCCGCGCCGCCCGGCCGCTCCCGCGTCCCGGCCGCCAGCTCGAGCGGCGACAGGCAGCCGAACCGCAGGTAACCGCTCAGCCGGGAGGTCAGGTCGCCGGCCAGGTCGTCGTGCCGGTCGCCATAGCAGCTGAGCGAGCCGCGCAGCCAGTCCCGGGCCCGGGACCGGGCCGCCAGTTCCCCGCCTCGCATCAGGCCAGGCGCGGTGCCCCCGCTGTCGGCCGGGATTGGCCCGGGACTGAGTCCCGACGGCAGCCGCACGGCAGCGGGCGCCGGGACAGCGGCCCGCCATTCGGCACCGATCCAGGCCCGCCAGTACGGGGTGAACACCTTGTAGTGATCACCGCCGGCGGGCCGCAGCGCGCCCGGCGGCACGACGGTCAGGCCCGGCGTCACCGTCAGCTCGATCCGCTGACTGGCGCAACCGGCGGCCAGCTTGCTCCGGCGGCGGGCCGCGTACCTGGAGACGTCATCGGCGATGAAGATCGCCTGCGCGTGCGTCGCTGCGGCCAGCCGCAGCACCTCCGAGACCGGCTCGCCGTGGCGGACGATCAGGTCGCCGCCCCGTTCCCGGAGTCCTTCACGCAAGTCGGCGAGCGAGTCCAGCAGGAACCGGGTCCGGTTGGGCGACGTCAGCAGGGCGGCATCCAGGACGAACACCGGCAGCACCCGCTCGGCCCTGGCGCAGGCCATGGCCAGCGCCGGGTTGTCGTGCACCCGCAGGTCCCTGGTGAAGACGACGATCGCCGTTTCCATTTGTCATCTGTACCTCACGCTGCGCAAGATCGGCCGACCGGGGTACCGGAACGGACCGGGGTGAGGGCGTAGCCTGACGCACATGGCCGCACCCGAGCGACGGGACGTCACGCCGCTGCCTGATCTGCTGCACGGACGATCCCGCGCCGGGCCCGTCCGGGAGCAGCGCCCGCTCTATGTCGACCTGCTGCCGCCGTGCAACGCGGGCTGCCCGGCGGGCGAGAATATTCAGGCCTGGCTGGCGCACGCCGAGGTCGGCCGCCATGAGCAGGCGTGGCGGCAGCTGACCGCCGACAATCCGATGCCGGCCATTCACGGACGGGTCTGCTACCACCCGTGCGAAAGCGTCTGCAACCGGGCCGAACTCGACAGCGCGGTCTCCATCCACGCCGTCGAGCGGTTCCTCGGCGATCTCGCGCTCGAGCGGGGCTGGTCGTTCAGTAAGCCGCCGGTCCGCAGCGGCAAGCGGGTGCTGGTCATCGGCGCCGGGCCGAGCGGGCTGTCGGCCGCCTACCACCTGGCCAGGCTCGGCCACGAGGTGGAGATCAGGGACGCAGGCGAGCAGCCCGGCGGCATGATGCGCTACGGGATCCCGGCTTACCGGATGCCACGCGACATTCTGGACGGAGAGCTCGGCCGGATCGCTGCGCTGGGCGTGCAGCTGACCTGCGGGCACCGGGTGGAAAATCTGGCTGCCGAGCGTCGTGAAGGCGGGTTCGACGCCGCCTTCGTCGCAGTGGGGGCGCACCTGTCCAAACGGGTCGACATCCCGGCCAAGGACGCCGGCCGGATCGTGGACGCCGTGTCGTTCCTGCGGAGCGTGGCCTCCGGCGACCGGCCGGTGATCGGGCGCCGCGTCGCGGTATACGGCGGCGGCAATACCGCCATGGACGCCGCCCGGGTGGCCCGCCGCCTGGGCGCGAACGACGCGCTCATCGTGTACCGCCGTACCCGGGCCCAGATGCCTGCGCATGCGGAGGAAGCCGAGGAAGCCGAGCGCGAGGGCGTGCAGATCAACTGGCTGCGCACGATCACCGCCTTCGACGGCCCTGAACTGACGATCGAGGCCATGGAGCTGGACGAGAACGGGTTCCCGCAGCCGACCGGGCGGTTCGAGACACTGGCCGCCGACACCGTTATTCTCGCGCTTGGCCAGGAAACCGACACTGCCTTCCTGCGCCAGGTTCCCGGGGTGGAATTCGGGCGCGACGGCACCGTGCAGGTCTCGCCGTCGATGATGACCGGATGCCCCGGGGTGTTCGCGGGCGGGGACATGGTGCCTGCCGAGCGCACCGTGACCGTCGGCGTGGGCCACGGCAAGAAGGCGGCCAGGAACATCGACGCCTGGCTGCGCGAAGCCGCGCCGGCGGACCGGCCCAAGCACGAGATGGTCTCGTTCGGCGACCTGAACCTGTGGTACTTCGGCGACGCCGCGCGCCGGCAGCAGCCCGAGGCGCCGGTGGAGCAGCGCACCGCGGACTTCGGCGAGGTGCTCGGCGGCCTGTCGGAACAGGAGGCCACCTACGAGGCCAGGCGCTGCCTGTCCTGCGGCAATTGCTGCGAGTGCGACGGCTGCCTGGGAGCGTGCCCCGAGGACGCGGTGATCAAGCTGGGACCTGGCCACCGGTACCGCTTTGACTATGACAAGTGCACGGGCTGCGGGGCGTGTTACGAGCAGTGCCCGGTGCACTCGATCGAGATGGTCCCGGAGGGCGGATGACACGTACCACGGTCGACGGCAATGAGGCCGCTATCTCGGTCGCCTACCGGCTCAACGAGGTCTGCTGCATCTACCCGATCACCCCGTCCTCACCGATGGCCGAGCTGGCTGACGAGTGGTCCAGCCGGGGGGAACCGAACCTCTGGGGCGGCGTTCCTTCCGTCGTCGAGATGCAGAGCGAGGGCGGGGCGGCCGGTGCGCTGCACGGCGCGCTGCAGAGCGGCGCCCTGGCCACGACGTTCACGGCGTCGCAGGGCCTGCTGCTGATGATCCCCAACATGTACAAGATCGCCGGTGAGCTGACGCCCGCGGTGATGCACGTCGCGGCCAGGTCGATCGCCGCCCAGGGACTGTCCATCTTCGGCGACCACTCGGACGTGATGGCGGTGCGGCAGACCGGCTTCGCGCTGCTCGCCTCCGGGTCCGTGCAGGAGGCGCACGACCTCGCGCTGGTCGCCCAGGCGGCCACGCTGGCGACCCGGGTGCCGTTCGTGCATTTCTTCGACGGCTTCCGCACCTCGCACGAGCTGAACACGATCGACCTGCTGTCCGACGATGACCTGCGCGCGCTGGTGCCCGCCGACCTGGTCCGCGCGCACCGCGACCGCGCGCTGTCACCGGAGCAGCCGTTCATCAGGGGCACCGCGCAGAACCCGGACGTCTACTTCCAGGCGCGGGAGACCGTGAACCCGTTCTACGCCGCCGTGCCCGCCGCGGTGCAGGACGCGATGGACAGCCTGGCCGCGCGGACCGGGCGCGGCTACCAGATCATGGAGTACTCCGGGCACCCGGAGGCCGAGCGCGTGATCGTGGTGATGGGCTCGGCCGCGCAGACCACCGCCGAGACCGTGGCCCACCTCGGCGCGCAGGGCGAGCGGGTCGGCGTGCTGCAGGTGCGGCTGTTCCGGCCGTTCCCGGCCCGGGCGCTGCTCGATGCCCTGCCCGCCACCGTGACCAGGATCGCGGTCCTGGACCGGACCAAGGAGCCTGGCTCCCATGGCGAGCCGCTCTTCCTGGACGTGGTCGCCGCGCTCGCCGAGGCGCACACGGGCGGCGAGCGCGCGGTGTTCCCGCTGGTGACCGGCGGCCGCTACGGCCTGTCGTCGAAGGAACTCACGCCGGCCATGGTGGCCGGGGTGTTCGCCGAGCTGGCCCGTGAGCAGCCCAGGCGCAGGTTCACGATCGGGATCACCGACGACGTCTCGGGCACCAGCCTGCCGTATGACGCCACGCTGGACATCGAGCCGCCCGGCACCGTCCGCGCGGTCTTCTTCGGCCTCGGCTCGGACGGGACCGTCGGCGCGAACAAGAACACGATCAAGATCCTGGGCGCCGAGGAAGGGCTGCACGCCCAGGGCTATTTCGTCTACGACTCCAAGAAGTCCGGCTCCGAGACGGTTTCGCACCTGCGCTTCGGGCCGCAGCCGATCCGGGCGCCCTACCTGGTCGGGCAGGCCAGCTTCGTCGGCTGTCACCAGTTCGGGCTGCTGGACCGGGTCGACGTGCTCGGCCGGGCGGCGCCGGACGCAACGCTGCTGCTCAACTGCACGCAGCCGCCGGACGAGGTCTGGGATGCGCTGCCCAGGCCGGTGCAGGAGAAGATCCTGGCCAAGCGGATCCACGTGTACGCGATCGACGCCGCCCGGATCGCCCGCAGCGTCGGCCTGGCCGGGCGGACCAACACCGTGCTGCAGACCTGCTTCTTTGCCATCTCGGGCGTGCTGCCCCGGGACGAGGCGATCGGCAAGATTAAATCGACGATCGCCAAGACCTACGGACGCCGCGGCGCCGAGGTGGTGGCGCGGAATCAGGCCGCGGTTGACCGGGCGCTGGAAGGGCTGCACCAGATCAAGGTGCCGAGCCGGGTGACGTCCGCACGCGAGCTGCCGGCGATGGTACCGGCCGGCGCTCCCGAGTTCGTCCGCACCGTCACCGCCGAGATGATGGCGGGCCGCGGCGATGACCTGCCGGTCAGCGCGCTGCCGGTGGACGGCACTTACCCGAGCGGCACCGCCGCCTACGAGAAGCGGAACATCTCCGAGCTGGTCGCGCTGTGGGATCCCGAATTGTGCATCCAGTGCGGCAACTGCAGCTTCGTCTGCCCGCACAGCGTGATCAGGTCGACCTACTACGAGGAGTCACTGCTGGCCGGCTCACCAGCGGAATTCCGGTCGGCGCCGCTGGACGCCCGCGGGCTGCCGGACGCCAGGTTCACGCTCCAGGTGTACGTCGAGGACTGCACCGGGTGCGAACTGTGCGTGCAGGCCTGCCCGGTGAGCGCGCCCGAGGACCCGGCCCGCAAGGCGATCAACCTGGCGCCCCGTGAGCCGCTGGTCGCCGCGGAGCGGGACAACATCGCGTTCTTCGAGACGCTGCCGGTAGCCGACCGGTCCCGGGTGGACTTCGGGACGGTGCGGGGAACCCAGTTCCTGCAGCCGCTGTTCGAGTTCTCCGGCGCCTGCGCAGGGTGCGGCGAGACCCCGTACGTCAAGCTGCTCTCGCAGCTGTTCGGCGACCGGCTGATGGTGGCCAACGCGACCGGCTGCTCGTCCATCTACGGCGGGAACCTGCCCACCACGCCCTGGACGGCCGGGCCCGACGGGCGCGGCCCGGCCTGGTCGAACTCGCTGTTCGAGGACAACGCCGAGTTCGGCCTCGGCTTCCGGCTGGCCGCCGACGGGCACACCGAGCTGGCCCGCAGCAGGCTCGCCGAGCTGCGCGAGGTGATCGGCGCTGAGCTGGCCGACGAGATCCTGGCCGCGCCGCAACGGCACGAGTCGGAACTGCACGCACAGCACGAACGGGTCATGGAGCTGAAGCGGCGCCTCGACGCGCTGGCGGGGGTCAGCGGGCAGGCGGGCGCCAACGGGCCGGCCGCGGACCTGCGCAGCGTGGCCGATCACCTGCTCAGGCGCAGCGTGTGGATCGTGGGCGGCGACGGCTGGGCCTACGACATCGGGTCCGGCGGCCTTGACCACGTGCTGGCCAGCGGGCGCAACGTGAACGTGCTGGTGCTCGACACCGAGGTCTACTCCAACACCGGCGGGCAGTCATCGAAGGCGACACCGCTCGGCGCCGTGGCCAAGTTCGCCGCCGGAGGCAAGGCCATGCAGAAGAAGGACCTCGCGCTGCAGGCCATCGCCTACGGCTACGTGTACGTCGCGCGGGTGGCGATGGGCGCTGACCCGCAGCAGACGCTGCGCGCGTTCCGCGAGGCCGAGACGTACGACGGGCCGTCGCTGGTGATCGCCTACAGCCACTGCATCGCGCACGGCATCGAGATGCGCGACGGGCTCAGCCAGCAATACCGCGCCGTGGCCAGCGGGCACTGGCCGCTGGTCCGCTACGACCCGATGCTGCGCGCGGCGGGCGGCAACCCGTTCCTGCTCGACTCACCGCGGCCGCGCATCTCGCTGGCCGACTACCGCCAGCGTGAACTGCGGTACCGCTCGCTCGACCTCATCGACCCGGCGGAGGCGGAGCGGCTGGCGGCGCTGGCCCAGGAGGCGGTGGACCAGCGCTGGGACACCTATGAGGAGATGGCCACCCGCAGCGCGGGGCGGTTCCCCGCCGACGCGCGGAAGGACCGCTGATGGACCTCTCGACCGGCTACCTGGGCCTGCGGCTGCGTAACCCGCTCGTCGCGTCCGCGTCACCGCTGTCGAACACGCTGGAGGGAATCCGGCGGCTGGCCGACGCCGGGGTCGGCGCGGTGGTGCTCTACTCACTGTTCGAGGAGCAACTGCGCCGCGAGGCGGCCGAGAACGCGCGGCTGGCCGAGGCCGGCACCGAGATCTTCGCCGAGGCGCTGAGCTACTTCCCGGCCGGGACGGAGGCCGACGCGGTGCTGGACGCAGCGGCGGACGAGCCCAGCCCGCGGCAGTACCTCAGCCTGCTGGAGCGGGCCGCGGCCACCGTCGAGATACCGGTCATCGGCAGCATCAACGGCGTCACGCCGGGCGGCTGGACCAGCTATGCGCGGGCCATGCAGGACGCGGGCGCCGCGGCCATCGAGCTGAACATCTATTACATCCCCGGCGACCCGCGCATCCAGGGCCGGGATGTCGAGCAGCGCCACCTCGACATCCTGCGCCGGGTCAAGGACGCCGTGACCGTGCCGGTGGCGGTCAAGCTGAGCCCGCATTTCAGCTCCACCGGCGAGATGGCGCTGCGGCTCGACGAGGCCGGCGCGGACGGCCTGGTGCTGTTCAACCGGTTCCTGCAGCCCGACATCGACCCGGAGAGGCTGGCGGTGGTGCCCGCCGTGGACCTGTCCAGCCCCCGGGAGGCCCGGCTGCCGCGGACCTGGATCTCGATCCTGAGCCGCCGGGTACGCGCCTCGCTCGCCGGGACCACCGGCGTCGACGAGCCGGCCGACGTGATCAAGTACCTGCTGGCCGGCGCCGACGTGGTGATGACCGCGTCCGCGCTGATCCGCCATGGCCCCGAGCACGCAGGCGTGCTCCTCGACGGGCTGGCCGCCTGGATGGTGCGCAAGGGATACGCATCGGTCGGCGAGCTGCGCGGCCTGCTCGCTGTGCCGGCCGACGCTGACCAGGCTGGTTACGAGCGCGAGGGATACTTCCGCGCGCTGCATGCCGCCAACCACGCGCCCGGCCCGTGGTGACTCAGCCCGGGACGTAGCGGGCCTGCCCGAGACGGGCTGGCCTGCCTTGACTGGCTGGTGCGCACCGTGAGACCGTCGGTCGATGACCGACGGTAACCGCGGCGAAACCAGGGTCGAATGTGCCGGCTATTCGGAATGAACTCGGGAACCAGGCCGGTCAGCGCGACGTTCTGGCTGCTTGATGCACCCGACTCGCTGGAGGCGCAGAGCAAGCGCAACGCCGACGGGAGCGGGATCGGGTTCTTTGACGCGGCCGGCCGGCCGGTGCTCGACAAGCAGCCTGAGCCGGCCTTCGAGGACGTTGAATTCTCGCGCGAGGCCAAGCAGGCCACCTCCGCGACGTTCGTCGCCCACGTGCGCTGGGCCAGTGCGGGCGGCCGGACCACCGCGAACACCCACCCGTTCGCGATGCAGGGCCGGATCATGGCGCACAACGGGGGCTTCAGCGAGATCAGCCGGGTGACGGAGCAGCTCGGCAGCTACCGCGACCTGGTGCTCGGCGATACCGACTCCGAACGCTACTTCGCCTTGATCACGCAGCAGATCGACGCGCACGACGGAGACGTCGGAGCCGGGATCACCGCCGCCGCGCGCTGGATCGGCGCCCACGTGCCGGTGTCATCGCTGAACGCGATCGTGGCCACGCCCGGGGAGCTCTGGGCGCTTCGTTATCCGGGCCAGCACGCCCTGCACATCATCGAAAGGCCAGCCGGAGACAGCCTCCCGCCGGGCACCGGGGGCAGCCTCCCGCCCGGCAAGAGCGCGGGCGCGGCGGCTGACACCGCGGCCGGCCTGCATGTCCGCAGCGCGACGTCCTCCGTGCACGCGCCAGCACTCCAGGCGGTCCCCACCGTGGTGGTGGCCTCAGAGGAACTCGACGGAGAGGTCGGCTGGCGGATGCTGGGCGACGGCGAACTCGTGCACGTCCGGCCCGACCTGACTGTCGAATCAGCGGTGGTAATTCCCGATCCGCCCGCCCGTCTCGTGCCGCTGCCCGCGGGGCCGAATATCGATACCTGACCGGCAGGCCGGGCTACTTCTCGATCTCGCTACGGAGCCTGGCCAGTTCGTCCTCGACGTCCTGCTGGCGCTGCACCGCCTGCGACCGCACATCCAGCTGACGCTGCGTAATTGCCGACTGCGCCTGCTCGGCCTCGACCTTCTTGGCTCGCTTCTCCTGGCCGGCCCGCAGCCTGGACCTGGCCTTGAGCACAAGCGCCACAGCCGCACCGATAGCGACCGCCAGGATGATCAGGTAAGCGAGGTGCAGCACGACAGACACCATGCTGATGACCACGATGACGGCTACGCCAATCGCGAGCGCCTTGATCCAGCCCATCAGATACCTCCCGCGCACCTGACCTGCGGACACGGTGCCGCATGCTCGGCCGGCGCGGCGTCGCTGCTCTTCGCATAGTAACAAGCCCGGTGCCGTGCGGCGGCATACGAACCAGGGCTCCGAGCGCCTCGCCTGCGCCACTGCGCTGCGACCAGCGCAGCCGCGGCGATGCGGCTCGCCGCGGGCCGATGAATCTGGCCGCCGGCCGGCGTCTACACCACAGGGTTGACATAAGGCGGATCAACATCAGCCAACTGGCGGATGTGGGCCGCGCCTCGATTACCGCACCCTAGAAGGGCCTGGACAGCCGTCCGGGCCAGCGAATGTCGGCGCCGCAGGGCGCCCGGCCAGCGTGAAAGGCGTTAGTTGCGTTATGTCCAGCACCTCCCTTGTCGTTCTGGCGGGACGAGCGGCGGAGCTGATCGGGCCGCTGCCGTGCCGGAGCGAGAATCCGCAGCTGTGGTTCTCGGATCTGCCGGCCGAGCTTGAGCAGGCCAAAGCGTTCTGCGAACCGTGCCCGCTGCGCGGACCCTGCCTGGCGGGCGCGATCGAGCGCGCCGAGCCCCATGGCGTCTGGGGCGGCCAGATCTTCGAGAAAGGAGCGCTCACCGCGTGCAAGCGGACCCGCGGCCGCCCGCGTAAGCGCCCGAAGATGAGTTCCTGCGCCTGAAGATCCGGTCCGGCGCTGGCGGGCTTGCGCCGGGCGGCGGCCATGCGGGTGCCGGGCCATCGCCCGGCGCCGGGCTCCGCGCCTTGAGTCAGCGGGCGTCGTGCAGGACCAGGCCGAGAGTGTGGCGCCGGCCCGAGCGCACCATGCTGACCCCGTGCCGCACCGGCGCGGCTGACCAGCCTCGGGCCGACCGGACCGGCCGATCGCGGGTAGTGAAGATCAGCGCCCGGCCCTGGCCGACCGTGCTGACCGTGCCGCGGGACTGGGCCCGCGGCCGCTGCTCCACCAGGAGGAACTCGCCCCCGGCGTGATCCCTGCCAGGAGCGTCCAGGCCGATGACCACCTGCAGCGGGAACACCAGGTCCCCGTACAGGTCCCGGTGCAGTGCGTTCCAGTCCCCCGGTCCGTAGCGCAGCAGGATCGGCGTGGGCTTGCCCTGCCCGGCGGCCTGGCACTGGGCGAGCCAGCTGCCGAAGTCCTCCGGCCACGGGGCGGGCCTGCCGAGCCGGGCCGCCCAGTCCCGCGCGATCGGCAGCAGCCGCGGCCAGAATGCCGCGCGCAGCCCGGCGACGGCCGCAGGCAGCGGGTATCCGAAGTAGCGGTACTGGCCGGCGCCGAACCGGTACCTGGCCATGTCGATGGTCGACCTGAACAGGCCGGGCTCGTCATACAGGCCAGCGATCTCGCGGCACTCGCCGGGGGTGAGCAACGGCTCGGTCATCGCGCAGCCGAGTTCGTCGAGTTCCGCGGTGAGGGCTGGCCAGTCCAGCGCGGCGACGTCCGCGGCGGTCACGCCGCCGCCTCCAGCGCCAGCAGGGCCTGCTTGGCGCCGGGACCGCCGACGTACTGCCCGATGGACCCGTCGCTGCGCACCACCCGGTGGCAGGGCACCACCACGGGCAGCGGATTGGTCGCGCACGCCGTGCCGACCGCGCGGACCGCCGCGGGGCTGCCCGCAGCCGCGGCCACCACGGCATAGCTCTCGGTCGTGCCGTAAGCGATCTCGCGCAGGTGCGTCAGGACGGCCAGCCGGAAACCGCGGGAGAGCTGGAAATCCAGCGGCAGGCTGAACTGGCGCCTGCGGCCGGCGAAGTACTCATCGAGCTCGCGCGCGGCCGCATCAAGCCTGGCCGGCGCCCGCAGCACCCGCGGGCTCACCGAATCGGCCAGCTGGGCCAGGACCGCGTCGTGGTCCTCGCGGGCATACGCCAGCCGCACCAGCCCGCGGGGCGTGCTGGCCAGCAGCAGCGAGCCGAGCGGCGACTCGACGGTGCGGTAGGCGACGTCGAGCAGATCGCTGTCGCCGGCCCGGGCGGCCAGCCGCGCCACCAGGGTCCCATAGCGGCCCGCATTCGGCTCGGTCAGGGACAGGACCAGGTCACGGTCGGTGTCAGTCATCATCTTTCGTCCTCACACTGGTCAGGTAGGTCTTGCGCAGGGCCGCGATGCCATCGGCGGCGCTGCGGCGGGCGGCTGGCTCGCTGCAGTCGAGCAGCGCGGCGATATCGCGGTAGGACATGTCCGCCAGGTACCGGTAGGCGACCGCCGCGCGCTGCTTGACCGGCAGCGCGGCCAGCGCGCCGCCCAGGTCCTCGTCGGGCATGACGGGCCCGGCCTGGCCGGCACTGACGCGGTCCGGGATGAGATCGGTCGGGCGCGGGGCCCGCCGGGCGGCCCGGTAGCCGTCAATGGCCTTGCGGTGCGCGATCGTCACCAGCCAGGCCCGCACGTTGCTGTCCGGTCGCACGTCCGGGTAGGCGCGCAGGGCGGCCAGGAATGTCTCCGACCACGCGTCCTCGGCATCCTGCAGCGGCAGGACCGCCCGGCATACCCGCAGGACAGCGGGCCCGTGCTCGGTCACGATGCGTTCGAATGGTGGAAGGCTCACAGTTAATTAACGCCCCGCAGCCCCATCGCGTGAGGTCCCACGGAAACTGCGGGCAGATCAGCACGCCGTGCGGAGCCAGAACGGGGCTTCCGCGATGCGCGGAAGCCCCGTTCAGCCAGTCACGGCCAGGGCCGCGAGCGTGGCAGGTTACTCGCCGGGGTGCGGCAGGAACTCCTGCACCTTGGTCTTGATGCCTTCCTTGACGAAGCCCCAGCGGTTCTCGTCGCCGCCCAGGATGGCCTTCCCGGCGTCCTGCATCTGCTCGAGCGTGGCGTGCGGCGGGATCGGCGGCACGTTCGGGTCGCAGCGCACGTCCAGCAGCGTCGGCCGGTCCGCCGCCAGCGCCCGGTCCCAGGCCGGCCCGATGTCATCGGGCTTGTCCACCGCGATGCCCTGCAGGCCGAGGCTGGCCGCCCACGAGGCGTAGTCCACCGACGGCAGGGTCTGCGACTCGGCGAACTTGGGCGCGCCCTCCATGGCGCGCATCTCCCAGGTCACCTGGTTGAGGTCGTCGTTGTGCAGCACGGCCACGACCAGCCGCGGGTCGGCCCAGTCCTGCCAGTAGTGCTTGATGGTGATCAGCTCGGCGAGCCCGTTCATCTGCATCGCGCCGTCACCGGCGAACACGATGACCGGGCGGTCCTGATGGCCGAACTTGGCGCCGATCCCGTACGGCACGCCTGGCCCCATGGTGGCCAGGTTGCCCGAGAGCGAGCCGCGCATGTCGCCGTGGAACCGCAGGTGCCTGGCGTACCAGTTCGCCGATGAGCCGGAGTCGGCGCAGACGATCGCGTCGCCGGGCAGCCGGGAGGACAGCTCGTGGAACAGCCGCATCGGGTTGATCGGGTCGGCCTCGACCATGGCCTCGGCGTCCATGACCTGCCACCAGCGGGTGACCTTGGACTCAATGTCCTCGCGCCAGGCCCGGTCCTCCTTGCGCTGCAGGTGCGGGATCAGCGCGCGCAGCGTGGCCGCGGCGTCGCCGACCAGGTTGACCTCATACGGGTAGCGCATCCCGATGAACTTGGCGTCGATGTCGATCTGCACCGCGCGGGCCTGGTCGAAAGCCGGCAGGAACTGGGTGTAGGGGAAGCTGGACCCGACGGTGAGCAGCGTGTCGCAGCCCATCATCATCTCGTAGCTGGGCCTGGTGCCGAGCAGCCCGATCGAGCCGGTGACGTAGGGCAGGTCATCGGCGAGCACGTCCTTGCCGAGCAGCGGCTTGGCCACGCCGGCCCCGAGCAGCTCAGCGACCTGCTGGAGCTCAGCCCTGGCCCCGCGGGCGCCCTGGCCAGCCAGGATGGCCACCTTCTGCCCGGCGTTCAGGATCTCCGCCGCCCTGATGATCGCCGCGTCCTGCGGCGCCGTGGTGGGCCAGTCGAGCCCGATGCTGGAGGGCACCATCTTGAACGCGTGGGTCGGCGCCGCGTACGGCAGCTCCTGGACGTCGGACGGGATGATGATCGCGGTGGGCGCCCGCTCGGCGAGCGCGACGCGGATGGCCCGGTCCAGTACATTGGGCAGCTGCTCGGGGACCGTGACCATCTGCACGTAGTCGCTGGCCACATCCTTGTACAGGCTCAGCAGGTCCACTTCCTGCTGGTAGGAGCCGCCCATCGCGGACCTGGCCGTCTGCCCGACGATCGCGACCAGCGGAACGTGGTCAAGCTTGGCGTCGTACAGGCCGTTGAGCAGGTGGATCGCGCCAGGTCCCGAGGTGGCCATGCAGACACCGAAGTTGCCGGTGAACTTGGCGTAGCCGACCGCCTCGAAGGCGCTCATCTCCTCGTGGCGGGATTGCACGAACCTGGGAGAGTTGTCCGCACGCCCCCAGGCGGCCAGGATGCCGTTGATGCCGTCGCCCGGGAAGGCGAAGACCTTGTCTACCCCCCAGTCGCGCAGCCGGTTGAGCAGGTAGTCGGCGACGGTCGTGGTGGCCATCGTTTCTCCTCCTTGTGATGTCGCGCGGCGCCGCTGCGCCGCCGGTCAGGTCAGGTCAGCTCGCGGGGCTGCTGGCGCCCGCGATCAGGCGATCGGCGGCGCGGGCCGCGACCGCCATGATGGTCAGCGCCGGGTTGGCGCTGCCCTGCGTGGGCAGCACGCTGCCGTCGGTGATGTACAGGTTCGGTACCGCGAAACTGCGGCAGTCGGCGTTCACGACGCCGTGCTGCTCGTCTTTGGCCATCCGAGCCCCGCCGACCAGGTGCGCGAAGCGGTCAATGGTGATGACTTCGTCGGCGCCCGCCGCATGCAGCAGGTCTTCCATGACCGACTGCGCGGCCATCATCAGGGCCCGGTCGTTGTCGCACTGGCTGTAGGCGAAGTGCGCCACCGGCAGCCCGTAGCGGTCTTTCTCCGCCGCCAGGGTCACCCGGTTGTCCGGCTGCGCCAGGAATTCGCACAGCGCGCCGAGGCACGACCAGTGCACGTAATCGCTCATGTACTCGCGCAGCGCCGCTCCCCAGTGACCCTGTGCCGCGACATGCTCCGCCCAGGTGATGGGCAGCGGCGACACCGTCTGGATGGCGAAGCCGCGCCGGTAGGGCTTGGCCGGGTCGGTCTCGTAGAACTCCTCGCTGCTCACTTCGGGCGGCGGGGACTTATACATCCGGATCTCGGCGTCGAACCGGCCCGCCGTCTGCGGCGCGCCCTGCACCATCAGGTACCTGCCCACCTGGTCGAAGTCGTTGCACAGGCCATCGGGGAAGCGTCTGGACGCGGAGTTGAGCAGCAGCCGCGGCGTCTCGATGGAGTAGCCGGCGATCGCGACCATCCGGGCGCGCTGGAAGCGGCTCAGGCCGCCCTTGACGTAGTGCACGCCGGTCGCCCGGCCGGTACGCTCGTCAACCTCGATCCTGGTCACCATGGCGTCGGCCCGGACCTCAGCGCCGTGCGCGAGCGCATCAGGGACGTGCGTGATCAGCGGCGACGCCTTGGCGTTGACCTTGCACCCCTGCAGGCAGAACCCGCGGTAAATGCAGTGCGGCCGGTTGCCGAACCGGCCGTTCGCGATGGCGACCGGCCCGACCCTGGCCGTGATACCCAGCGCCTGGGCGCCGCGCAGGAAGATCTCGCCGTTGCCGCCCACCGGATGCGGCCGGTGCGGGTACCCGTGCGGGTCGCCCCACGGCCAGTGCTCCCCGGCCACCGGTAGTTCCTGCTCGATCGCCTCGTAGTAGGGCTTGAGGTCCGGGTAGCTCAGCGGCCAGTCGGCGCCGACGCCGTCCTGGCTGAACGTGGCGAAGTCGCTGGGGTGGAACCGCGGCGTGTAGCCCGCATAGTGCACCATCGAGCCGCCCACGCCCCGGCCGGAGTTGTTCGAGCCGAGCGGGACCGGGTCGGAGCCGGAGATCACCCGGGGCTCGGTCCAGTACAGGTGGTGCGAGCCTGCCTCGTCGCTGACCCAGTCGGCGTCCGGGTCCCAGAACGGCCCGGCGTCCATCCCGACCACCTGCCAGCCGGCTCGCGCCAGCCGCTGCAGCAGCGTCGACCCGCCCGCTCCGCAGCCGATGATGACCAGGTCGACCTCGTCGGTATCGGCGTACCTGCGCATGTCGGCCCGGAGCCGGTGATTGGTGCGGGTGCCGTCGTTGGGCAGCAGCCACGCCGATGAGTTCCGCGCCCGGACGGCGCTCAGCCGACTCATCGGTCACCGCCCTGCGCGAGCAGCGGCCCGGCTGCCTGGCGGTGGTCGCCCCGGACCGGGTCCTCGGCGGGCCGGGCGTCACGGACCTCAAAGGGCTCACGCGCGCCGACGCCGGGGTTCTTGTACCCGCGCGGATAGGCCGGGCCGGGGAAGCCGATCTCGTCCCACGCCGACGGCGAGGCATAGAACGCGGTGCACGCGTAGCGGGTCCACAAGCTCCAGACGTGCCCAGCGCCCAGGCCGTGCCAGTCGCCCGAGCCCATGTCCTGCACCGCCTGGATCAGCTTGGCCTGGTCGTCGGCAGCGCAGCCAGCGAAGCCCATCCCGTACCGCGCGATCGCGTCCGCGTCCAGCGCCGCCAGCGACAGCCGCCAGGCCACGCCGTCCTCAGGCATGTCCGCGTAGTGCCAGCCGTCGGTCTCCTGCTCGGCCAGCCTGGCGTCGATCAGGTTCACGACCGGCACCTTGGCGTCCGCATGCTGGTCGAGGAGCTGATCACACAGCGCGGTCGCGATGGCTTCCTCGTCGGGGCTGAAGAACCGGAGGTCGGGCGGCATCCCGAGGCGGGACAGCACCACCCCGGCCGTGACCGGGTCCCAGTGCCCCGCCTGGCTCGCCACGTCGAAGCCAGGAAACCGGCCGCCTCGCGGGGCGCCTGCCGCGCCGTTCACTTCTCTCGCCGCAGCACCGCTGCCAGCAGGCCCATACCGCCGACCATGGTCACCAGCAACGGCGCCAGCAACGGCGGGCCCATTTCCATGTTGTAGCGGGCATTGGACCACCCGCCCGGCTTCTGCGCGATTCCGCGGGCATGCAGGTAGGTGCCCTGCAGGCCGTTGGCGACAATCGCCGCCGAGGCCACGGGCAGCGCGGTCTTGGCCAGCCGGCGGCTGAAGAACCCGGCGACGCCTGCCGTCGCGCCCACCGGTCCGAGGGCAACCGGGATCCACATCATCTTGTTGCCGAAGCTGGCGCTGTCATGCTCGAAAAAGATCTCCGCCGCCGTGACGAGCGCCCCGGCCGCGGTCAGCGCCGACAGGCCGCGCTCGAACCGGCCGGTCTCGACGTTGCGCACCATCCGGTCGATGCCGTGGACGGCGCGGGCGCCGGTGGTGCGATCGCGCTTCATGACTGTCATCTCCTCATGCCCCATCGTGTTGGCGCTGCTTCCGGTACGACCTGCGAACGGCACCGGGCGGCCCGATGCGTACCGGTCCTCGCACAGTCACCAGACCGTCCGCCGAAGAAGCGGGATTCCGGCCATCGGCCCGTTACTAAGCGTTTTTGACTTTGGCCAGGCCGTCGGCCGGATCCGCTCACCGCGACGGAAGAGCGGTCCGGGCTATCGCCTGAGGAACAGGATGAGAAGGACGATGAGGATAACGATCACGAGCGTTCCAAGGCCTATATACATGGGGGTGTCTCCTCTCGCATAAATGTCGCCTCAGCGCAATCTCCTGCCCTCGCGTTGAGGCTCTCCCCGCACTGCCCACGGCGCGGCAACCCAAACGCGGCTCGCACCCAGCCGGTGCGCGGCTGGCGCCGGCGCTGGCCCGGCCTGCCGTCAGTTGCCGGGGCCCGCGCCGCGCGCCGTTACGGACGGCCGGGCTCCTCACCAGTAATGACGACGGCCGCCCACGCTGTGCCCGACCGCGCCGAGCAGGAGCAGGATGAGGCCGACCACCAACGCGATGATCCCGAGCGTCCAGACGATCGCAATCTTGGTGAGCAGGCCGATGAGCAGCAGAATGATTCCGAGAATGATCATGATTACTCCTGGTTCACAGTGGCGGATCTCGAATTCAGCCGGCTACTGCCAGGAGGGGCCGCTCCAGGCTCTAAGGCGGAACGGCGCGGTGACGAGTATCGACGTTACGGGCAACCGCGTGATTCTGGGCGGTGTCGTGACGGCCGATTTAGTATTACCCCGGAGCCGGCCAGGATGCAAACCCCTCAGTTAGCCTTCGCTGCCGCCCGGTTGCCCTTGGCCGCCGGTCAGTTGGCCTTGGCTGCCGCTCAGTTGGCCTTGGCTGCACTGCGCACCACATCGGCGCAGACGGCGCCCAGCTTGCGGCGCTGCGATCGGGCCTGTGCCCGCAGCAGCTCGTAGGCGGCCCGCGGGGACATGCCCTGCTGCCCGATCAGGACGCCCTTGGCCTGCTCGATGACCGCCCGGGAGTCCAGCGCGGTCTGCAGCTGCGCGGCCAGTTCAGACTGCTGCTGGCCCTGCATCATGCTGGCGATCAGCAGGGCGGCCAGGTCGGTAAAGGCGAGCAGGGCCAGCTCGCCCTCCGCCGACCAGGGATGGGCCTGTTCGGACAGCACCGTGACCACGCCCACGGCGTCCTGGTTGTAGGGCAGCGGGCTGGCCAGCACGGCGCGCACGCCCCGGTCCACGGCGGCCGCGCTGAACAGCGGCCACCGTGCGTCCTGTTTGAGGTCCTCGACCCCGACCAGCTCCTTGTCGTCGAACGCGGCGATGCAGGGCCCTTCGTGATGGTGTATCTGCAGCTCCTCCAGATGCCCGAGCCGGTCGTCGGAGACCGCTACGTTCCGCAGCTGATGTTCGGCGTCCGCCAGCATCAGGCCGGCCCCGTCGACGTCAAAGATCGCATGAGTCGTCTGGACGATCTCGTGCATGGCATCCTCGACCCGCATCTCGCCGAATCGCAGCTTCCCGAGCTCAGTCAGGGCCTGGTGCACATCGTGCAGGGACACTTTCACCGTGAGATTTTCCCATCAATTGCGGACGCCCGTAGCGTGGCCTGATGACAAGCGATTACACCGTGATCTCGGCTAGTGCAGGCCGAAGGATGAGGTCGGGCCGCTGTTCCAGGGGACGGTCGAGCATCACCGGGCAGTGACCGGCGAGACCTGGCCGGTCCGCGACGCCCAGCAAGCGTGGCAGCGCCGACGCCGGCAGTACACCGCGTGGCTGGCGGACGGCCGGGCCTGGCTGCTGCTCGCGATCGAGGCGGCGTCGGCCGGGCGGCCCGCCGCCGGATACGCGATGGTGCGGCTGACCGAGCCCGGTCCGACCTGGGACCTCGGCACCGCCGTGGGTGAACTCGAGTCCCTGGCGGTGGCCGAGCGGGCTCGCGGGCACGGCGTGGGCACCATGCTGATGGACGCGAGCCGTGAGCTGCTGCGTACGCACGGGGCCGGTTACTGGTCGGTGGGTGTGGTGGAGGTCAATAGCGACGCTGTCCGCCGCTACGAGCGCGAGGGGTTCCGGCCCTTTTACCGCCAGCTTCTTGGCCGGCTCTAGATACTGCTGCGGCGCCGCCTGTTACGGCCGCCTGTTACGGCCGTCTGCCACGGCTGCGCGACGCCCGCCGCCGGCTGGCGGTTCGGCGTGACGCGGCGGGTGACCGTTCCGCGTGCGGCGGCAGGCTCGCGGCGGCTGAAAGCCCTTGCAACGTCGTTGCAAGGGCTTGCCGCTGCGGTCGGGACTGCGCGGAGCTAGCCACGCACCGCGACGGTCAGGTTACTTGAAAGCGTCCTTGACCTTCTCGCCGGCCTGCTTGAGGTTTCCCTTGGTCTGGTCAGCCTGACCCTCGGCTTCCAGTTCCGCGTCCCCCGTGGCGTGGCCGGCCGTCTCCTTGACCTTGCCCTTAGCCTCGGTGATCTTGTTCGCTGCCTTGTTCTCGGTGGCCATGACAGCTCCTCTCGTTACTCGTCGGGTCCTCTGCAGCTGTCCGTGAGCACCTCTGCTAAACACCAGGGCGGCACCGAGGTACGCCGATCAGCTGGCGCATGGCGAGGAGGTGGCCGCCGGTACCCGGGCTGAATCCTCGAACGGAGTCCTATCAACGCATACCGTTCGGCTGCTCCGCTCGTTCGGCTGATGCGCTCGTTCGGCTGCTCCGCTCGATGCCTGGGAGCTTTGGCGGACCGGGCCGGGCCGACCGGGGGGGCCGGGTCAACACGCGCATCGGTACGGGCGGGCCGGACCGATGCGCCCATCCACCAGACCGGTACCGGGGCTCCGGGCTCGGGCCTGCCGGGGGACGTGAGCCGGGCGACGGGGGACGGGGGACGGGGGACGGGGGGACGGGGGATGGCAATTTTCACAATCGGATGTTTCGATACCGTGCCTGGTACCAGCTACGCGGTGTCCCACTACCGGATCGACGCGGCGCATTCCAACATCGTCGGCGTCTGGAACGAGTTGCGCGGCACCGCCGGCTGGCCGGACGAGCAGCAGTGGAAACTGCTTGAGGAGGCCAATACCCTCGACGAGCTCAGTCCGCCCGCCCGGCATTCAGGTGGCGGCGAGCTGGTGCCCAACTTCACGCTGCCCATGCCGGGCGTCTCGTACCTGGAACTGGTGCCTGAACCGGCCAATGGGGCTGAGCCGGCCAATGGTGCCCGAGCCAACCAGTAACGAGCCTGCTAGCTAGCGCGGCCGCAGAGCCGGACGAGCGTCCGGGCCGGCTGCCTGGCGCCGTTGCCGCGCTGCCGCCGCGGCGGTGGCGGCGGCTACCCGCGCGGCGCTGCGCAATGGCGACGCGCGCATCCGGTCCGTGGTCTCGATGATCACTGCGACGAGCTCATCGAAGCGGCCGTCAGGATCGGCGGCGATTTCCTGGCCGGCTCGCACGGTGAGCGGCTGCGTCTCCACGTCCAGCCGCGCGGCGCCGCGGGACCGCGAGTAGCGGTCGTCACCGGTGGCGGCGGCCTGGGCCACAGCCTGTTCCTCGATGCAGAAGCCGATCGTGAAGTTGTAGAGCAGCGAATACGCACGCACGACATCAGCGGCGGTGAAGCCGTGCGCGATCATCGCCGTGAGCGCGGCGTCCCGGCTCTTCAGCACGGCAGCGTCGGTGAGGTTGGTGCCGGAGAAGACCTTCGCGCCGTCGCGATGCGCGAGCAAGGCCCGTCTGGTGATCCCCGCGAACGCGATCATCCCCTGGCGCCACGGAAGATCCGGCGGCAGCGCCGCGAGTTCCGCCCCGATCCGGCGCCAGATCTCGGTCGCCATCTCAGCCAGCAGGTCCTGCTTGTTGCGCACGTGCCAGTAGAGCGCTGGCGCCTGTACTCCCAGCCGGCCCGCGACCGCGCGCACCGTCAGGCCGTCCAGCCCTGCCTCGTCGAGCAGGTCCAGGGCCGATGCCACGATGCTCGCCTTGGTCAGCCCGCGCCCCATCTGGACAGGTTAATGCCGTTAAGGGAGCCCTGGCCGCCGAATCTGCCTAGTGCTGGTACGCGCGGGAGATGACCGCGTCAAGCGCGCGGTCGGGAAGGATCTTGCGGGCTCGCACGATCGTGCCTGCCCCCTTACCGACCGGGTAACGAGCGCGCGGATTCCTGGCCGTCGCGGCAGCGACGATCTTCCTGGCGACAACCTCAGGCCCGGACGACAACCTCGGGCTATCGGCGGACTCGAGCCTTCTGAAGACCGACTCGGCCTGACTGGCGTAGGCCGTACCAGCGGAGTTCTTCAGCATGTTCTGCCTGGCGATCGCGTTCCACTCGGTGAGGATGGGGCCAGGCTCAATGATGACGACGTCGATGCCGAAAGGCCGGAGCTCGATCCGGAGGCTGTCGCTGAGCCCTTCGACCGCGAACTTGGCCGCGTGATACCAGCCGCCGAGCGGCTCGTAGATCTTGCCGCCGATCGAGGAGACATTGATGATCCGGCCGCTGCCCTGCGCGCGCATGTGCGGAACCGCCAGCTGGATCAGCCGAGCCAGGCCGAAGACATTGACCTCGAACTGGCGGCGGGCCTCCTCGATAGGCACATCCTCCACCGACCCGTAGGATCCGTAGCCGGCGTTGTTGACCAGCACGTCGATACGGCCAGTCGCGGCGATGATCTTCGCCAGCCCGGCAGTCATCGAGGAGTCATCGGTGCAATCCATGCTGAACGTGCCGATCCCCTGGTCGGCGAGCGACTGCATACGCTCGACCCGGCGCGCGGCGCCGTACACGGCGAATCCGGCCGCGTGCAGGAGCAGTGCCGTCTGCGCGCCGATCCCGGATGAGGCGCCGGTGACGAGGGCCACTCTGGATCTGGGCATCGATACTCCTTACAGGCCGGTGGTCTGTTAAGTGGCCAGCGTACCTTTCGGGGCCGGGTGGCCTGAGCCGGACGGGCGGCCTGGGTCAGACGGGCGGCCTGGGACCCGGTGGCCAGCCCGGGGCCCAGCCAGCCCGGGGCCAGGCGGCCCGGGGCTCCGCCAGCCGTGGTCCGGCTGGGCTGGCGGCCTGGGCCTGGGGCAGGAGCGCGGCAGCTACCCCGGACCCGGGCGCTACCTGCCCGGCGGCGCAAGATGGAGACAGCTCAGAAAAAAGACAGCTCAGATAAGAGACAGCTCGGCTAAGAGACAGCTCGGATTAGAGACAGCTCGGCTAAGAGACAGTGCCCCGGGGGAGGCGACGTCATAGCGATGGGTAACGGAGGGCTGGTACCTGATCGTCAGGATCAGGTACCAGCCCATCACGTGCGCGCGGATGTGCACCCGCGACATCCGCAGCGCGCCGGACGTGCCCCCGCAACATCCGGCCTGACCCGCGGCGGGCCTGGGCGTCATACCGCCGGCCGCGCCGCGGGGGCTCCTGTCGTCCCGCTAGAAACTAACACTAAATTACACTAAGATATTCACAGGCAACAAATCAGGGGGCCTGGATGCAGCTTCGCGAAGCCGCCGACACGCTCGGCGTGCACTACCAGACTGCCTATGCCTGGGTCAGGCAGGGCGTGCTGCCCGCCCGCAAGCTCAGCCGCGGGTATGAGGTCAGCGATGGGGACGTGCGCGCCCTCGCCACCCAGCGCCTGCTGGGCAGTGAGCCGTCCCGCCGGATCCAGGTCCATGACTGGGCCGCGCCCGCCGACCGGCTGTACGCCGCGCTAATCGCCGGCGACGAGACCGAAGCCCGTCAGCGTATCGAGCGGATCGCGAGTGGCGTGGCCGTGATCGATCTCTGCCAGCGCGTCATCGCCCCGGCCCTGCGCCGCGTGGGCGACGACTGGGCCACCGGCCAGCTGTCCATCGCGGAAGAACACCGGGCGAGCGCCATCTGCGAGCGGCTCATCGCGTTGTACAGCCGTCAGCCTGGCGGCCGGCCGCGCGGCACCGTCGTGGTCACCACACCGCCTGGCGAACGGCATGCGCTGCCTGCGCTGATGGCCGCGGCGACCCTTCGCGAGGATCACTGGCTGGTCCATCACCTGTCCGCTGACCTGCCCTTCGCCGAGGCCACGCGGCTGGCGCGGCAGGTTCGCGCCGGCCTCGTCGTGCTGTCGTCGGCCACTCCCGACTCGGGCCGCCGCGCCATGGAAGCGACCACCGAGATCGCGGTGGCCTGCCCGGGACTCGACGTGCTGGTCGGCTTGCCCGGAGACAGCCTGGACGATCTGCGGCGCTACGCGCGGGAACTCCGGGGGCCCCAGGCCGCCGAGCCTGAGCAGCCAGGCGCGGGCCACGGCGCGGCCGGCGAGCTGCAAATGCCCGAGACGGCCCCCTCATCGTGACGCTGGCGGTGGCCAGGCAGTTTCCAGCCGGACACAAGATTCCAGCCGGACACAAGATTCCAGCCGGACACAAGATTCCAGCCGGACCCAGATTTCCAGATTTCCAGCCGGACCCAGATTTCCAGCCGGACCCAGATTTCCAGCCGGATCCAGAGGAGACCAGTTATGGCCCGCTACCACGCGACCGTCGCTTCCCGGCGATCTGCCCAGGACACCTTTGACTACCTCGCCACCTTCAGCAACGCCGCGCACTGGGATCCTGGTGTGCTCGCCGGTGAGCAGCTCGATGCCGGACCGGTACACCAGGGAACACGGTTCCGCCTCGTCGTGCCCTTCCTCGGGCGGCGCCTCGCACTGACCTATGAGGTCACCAGGATCCAGCCGCACCGGGAGGTGGTCCTGGAGGCGGCGAGCTCGCTGCTGCGGGCCACCGATCGGATCACCGTAGCCGCAGACGGCGACGGCGACGGCGCGAACGTCAGCTATGACGCCGAGGTCACGCTGCGGGGACCGCTGAGCCTGCTCGACCCCGTGCTGCGCCGGGGCTTCGAGGGAGTCGGCGACCGGGCGACCGCCGGGCTGGCCCAGGCGCTGGCCACGGTACCGGCCCGGCCGGCGACACCATGAGTACGTCGGTCACCCGGCTGGCGGACACGCTGCTCGAGGACACCGTCGTCGGCAGCTTCTCCCGGATCGGCATGTCGGTCCGGTCCCGGCTGCTGCCCGAGTTCAGCTCCGGTGAGCGTCCTTCGCTCACCGGACGGGTCGTTCTCATCACAGGCGCCACGTCGGGCATCGGCCGCAGCGCGGCGACCGCCCTCGCCGGGCTCGGCGCTGCCGTCCACTTCCTGGCCCGCGACGCCGGCCGGGCCGCGCGGGCGCAGCGCCAGATCGCCGCCGAGGCCGGCCACGACGCGGTCAGCTATGGCCTGGCCGACCTGGACGACCTGGACAGCATCCGGGCCTTCGCCCGCGACTTCCGCGAATCCCATGACCGCCTCGATGTGCTGGTGCACAACGCCGGGACAATTCACCAGGACTACGGCGTGACCGATCAGGGCACCGAGCTGACCGTGGCCGGCCAGGTGATCGCCCCGTTCGTGCTGACCAGCTTGCTGCTCCCGCTGTTGCGGCCGGCCGCGCCGTCCCGGGTCATCACCGTTTCGTCGGGCGGCATGTACACCCAGCGCCTCGACCTTGAGACGCTGCAGCTGCCGCCATCGGGCTACAACGGCGTCACCGCCTACGCACGGGCTAAGCGAGCCCAGGTGGCGCTGAGCCGGGAATGGGCCAGACGCCTGGCCGGGACAGGGGTCGCCTTCCATGCCATGCATCCGGGCTGGGTCGACACGCCAGGGCTCGTCACCTCCCTGCCGGGCTTCCACCGGCTCACGCGGCCGATCCTGCGCTCCGCCGACCAGGGCGCGGACACCATCGTGTGGCTGGCGACCGCCGATCCCGGGCTGCTGGGCACCGGCCGGTTCTGGCATGACCGCCGGCCGCGGCCGGAGTACCTGCTGCCGTGGACCCGCGAGACCGACCCGGCCGCGCCGGCCAGGCTCTGGGACTGCATCGCCGAATCGGCCAGCCTGGTCATCGGCGAGTACCAGGACTGACGTCAGGCCTCGCGCCCGATGCCGCGGTGCGCGGGCCGCTCGGCCGGCTGTCCGGGCCTGGCATACTGGCCTGGCCACGCCCCCCACCACCGCAGGGTGATGCGCACGTGCGGATACGCCCAGTCTGTCCTGGCGAATATGACACTGTCGGTGAGCTCGTGCTCGCTGCGTACCGGACGCTGCCCGGCTACCATCCCGAGCCTGACTACGAGGCTGACCTGCGCGATGCCGGGCACCGGGCCGAGGTAGCCGAGGTGCTGGTGGCCGTGGACAGCGCTGGCCAGGTCCAGGGCGCAGTCACCTATGTTCCCGGCCCGGGCAACGAGTACGCCGAGTGGGACGACCAGGACGCCGCTGGTTTCCGGATGCTCGCCGTGGCACCGGCCGCGCAGGGCCGCGGCGTGGGCGAGGCGCTGGTCCGGGCCTGTATCGACCGGGCCCGCGGTGACGGGCGCGGCAGGCTCGTACTGCATTCGACGCCGTGGATGACCACCGCCCATCGCCTCTACGAGCGGCTCGGCTTCCGGCGGGCTCCCGGCCGGGACTTCGCCCCGGTGCCGACGGTGTCGCTCCTCGGCTTCGAGCTTGACCTGCGAGCAGGTGGTCAGAGCAGCCAGCGCGCCTGAGCCACGATCTCCTCGTCCGACTTACCGTCGGCGAGCTCGATCTCAGCCCGCCGGGAGGCGGCGAAGCTGCTGATCAGCAGGTCACCAGCGGCGGCACGCAGGTCGTCGTTCGCCTCCAGGGCCTTCAGCGCCTCGCTCAGGCTGCCCGGCAGCCGGACCGCCTGGTCGGCCTGCGGGTGACCGGGCACCCCCGGATCGCCGTGGACCTCGTCCGGCAGGCTGGCCTGGCGGCCCGCAGCGCTGCGAGCCACCGCCAGGATCGCGCCGGTCAGCAGGTACGGGTTGGCACTCGAGTCGAAGCACTTGAGCTCGACGTTGGCCGCGCCCGGGCTCGACGGGCCGCCCTCGATCAGCCGGACGGCGGCCTCCCGGTTCTCCTTGCCCCACACCTGGTAGGCGCCCGCCCACCGGGACGGAAGCAGGCGCAGGTAGGACCCGGGCGTGGGCGCGCCGATCGCGAGCAGCGCAGGCAGTGACTCCAGCAGCCCGGCCACGATCGATTCGCCGCGCTCGGTGAGGCCGTAGCGGCCGGAACCGCCCGCCAGCAGGTTCCCGCCGTCCTGCCAGAAGCTCGCGTGCAGGTGGCCACCGTTGCCGACGTTGTTGGTCAGGACGGCGGGAGCGAACGTGGCCCGCATGCCGTGCCGGGCGGACACCGCCGAGATGATCAGCTTCACCAGCACGTTGGTGTCCGCCGCCGACACCGGGTCCTGCGCGGCCACCGAGACCTCGAACTGCGCGGGTCCGAACTCCGGATGGATCTGCTCGACGCGGACTCCGGCCGCTTCCAGGCTGTCGGCCACGTCACGGACGTAGTCAGCGGCCTCCAGGAATCTGGCCAGCCCGTAGCCGGTACCGCCGACCGCCGGATGGAAATCAGCATCATCCAGGCCGACCATCCACTCGACCTCGAACGCCATCAGCGCGCTGAGCCCGTCGCTCAGGGCGGCGGCCACCTGCGCCCGGGCGAAGGAACGCTGGCACGCCGCATAGACGGTGCCATCCTGATGGAACCGGTCGCCGGGGGCCCAGGCCCAGCCGTCCGGGGCCGGCAGTACGGCCAGCCGGTCCAGGTCAGGGACCATCCGCAGGTCCCCCTCCGGGGAGGCCAGCGGCGACGCGCCATCGATGCCGCCGGTGGACGTGAAGGCATCGAGCACCGGCGAGAACCCCAGCCCGGACCGGGCGGCCCGGGCCAGCCCGGTCAGCGGCACCGCCTTGATCCGCGCTGCGCCGCTATGGTCGACAAAGGTCGTCGCGACACCGCTGATCTCGCCCGCGAGCTGCCGCTCGAGGACCTGTGCCCGGCGCTCGTCCGCAGCGCGCTGGTCCTCGTCGCGAAACTGGCTGAACGGCCGTGACATCCGTCAGCTCTCCTTCACCTGGCGGTGGTCCGTCATGAGGCAACCTCGCCTTCCCTGGAGAGCTGGCCGGCCGCCACCGGCGCGGAGCCGCCCAGTCCCTCGGACTGGGTCAGCAGCTCGCCGGCCCGCCGGGTGGCACCCGGCCGCACCAGCACTCCGATGATCCCCACCACGAACCAGGCGATGGCGACCGAAGGCCCCCACCAGTTCGCGCCGCTCGGCAGCGGCCACACGTTCCTGAACAGGGTGTAGCCGAGGACGATGAGGCCCAGGATCGGGATCGCGATCTCCCACCGCCGGACCTCCGTCTGCCCGGTGAAGAACACCAGCCTGACCATCCCGATGGTGGCCAGTACGTAGACAACTAGCAGGATGAGCGTCCCGATCACGCCGCTCTGGACGAACAGGCCGAACGGATCCCCGCGTAGCACGAACCAGGTGAAGGCGATGATGACGTAGGCCGCGAGCACCACCGTGGCGGCGGCCGTCGTCGGGGTCCGGCGGCGCGGCGACACGTGGCGGAGCCGAGCGGGCAGGATGCCGTCCCGGCCCAGCGCGAAGGTGAGCCTGGAGGCGCCGACCGCGCAGGCCAGGGCGCAGCCAAAGGCTGAGATCATCGCGCCGGCCGTGATGATCGTGCCCAGCCAGGAGGCCACGTAGGCGGTGCCGAGATCGCCGATCAGGGACGTCGAGTTGATGAAGGCCGTGATTCCCTTGGCCGAGGTGCCGAAGCCCATCACCTCGACGGCGGTGACGACGAAGAAGTAGATACCGCCGAAGATCGCGACCCCGAGGATGGCCCGCGGGATGTCACGGTTCGGGCGCCTGGTCTCCTCGCCGAGCGTGGCCGCGGCCTCGAACCCGGCGAACGACAGGAAGCCGAACACGACGCCCAGGAAGACGGTCGACAACGGCGTGCCGGACGGGAGCTTGAAGACCGACCAGTCGACCGTGAGCCCGTTCGGGGCGCTGTGCCCGGCGAGCTTGGCGAACACGATCACGATCACGATCACGATCAGGGTCACCGTGATGCCCTCGGCGGCCAGCAGCACCCGGGTGCCGCCGCGCGCCGGGGTGATCGCGAGCCACCACACCAGCAGCAAGCCGACCGCGCCGAGCAGGAACCCGGACCAGGTCGGCGGGTTCTTCCAGATCCCGAGCGCGTTCAGGAAGTTCGACGCGAACCGGCCGCCCGCCATCGACGTGACCACCGCGTAGAAGGTGTAGGTGCCGGTCAGCGCCCATCCGGAGACCACGCCGGCGCCCGGGCCCAGCGTCGCCCCGACGAACCCGTAGACCGACCCGGAATGATGGAACCGCTGGGTCAGCCGCACGAATGTGTAGGCCACCAGCAGCACGCCGACGAAGGCCAGCGCGAAGGCGATCGGCGTCGCCCGGCCGACCGTGGTGGCCGTGCCCTGCGGGTTGATGCTCGCCGCCATCGACGGCGCCATCAGCGCGAGGGAGATGCCGATCGCTTCCCAGATGCTGAGATTGCGATGCAGCTTCGGCTGCCTGGTCTCGCTCTCGTTGAGCACCATCTGCTCGGCCACCTCCTGCTGTCGTCCGCCTCGCGGCCTTGCCTTGCCCTGTGGGTCCTGGATTCAGGACCGCCCGATCGCCGTTGATCAGGCGCTTCAGCTCGTCAGCTGATGATGCCATGTGGGTCGTCAGCTGCAAAGAACCCTATTTCCTAGCCGATAATAGGACATCCGGACCGTCCGGCGGAAGATCGCGCCCGGACTCGGTTGCGCAGCACGGCGGCGGCTCAGCCAGCCGCCCGCTGGCGGCCGGCCCGGCCCGGGCCGGCGGTTCGCGCAGCAGCGGCCCCGAGGTCCGGAAGAGGAAGTCCTGGTAGGTGTCCGGGGCGGCGGCCGCATCGCTCAGGTAGCTGTCGGGCGCGACCCGCAGCGCCAGGATCCGCTGCTGCGCGTAGTGGCATTCGGCGATGACCGCCGCCAGTCGCCTGGCCAGCCGCGATGCGGCGCGCAGCGGCTGCGGAGCGCCCGGCGCAGGGGGTTCGGTGCGTGTCATACAGCTAGCGTCGCCCAGGCCGGTCCGACGGGAAAGTGGCAGTCACGCCACACAACCGTGACATCCTGCCAATTAGCGTGGCAGGATGGGAGCGTGCTGAGGAACGTGGCTGTCGTCGCGCTGGACGGCTTCTCGCCGTTCGAGCTCGGCGTGGTGTGCGAGGTGTTCGGCGTCGACCGGGCCGATGACGGACTGCCCGGCTACGACTTCGCGGTGGTCGCCGGTGAGCCAGGACCGCTGCACTCGGAGACCGGATTCACCCTGCAGACCGAGTTCGGCCTGGACCGGCTCCGGACGGCGGACCTGATCGCGGTGCCCGCCATCGCCGACGTAGGCCCGCGCTGCGCCACCGCGGGCTTCCCTGCGCCGCTGCTCGCCGCGCTGCGCCAGGGTGTCGACCGGGGCGCGCGGGTGCTCAGCATCTGCAACGGCGCGTTCGTGCTGGCCGCGGCCGGGCTGCTGGACGGCAGGCGGTGCACCACGCACTGGCGGCAGGCTGATGGCCTGGCCAGGTTCTGCCCGGCGGCCAGGGTCGACCCCTCGGTCCTGTACGTGGATGAGGACCCGGTCATCACCAGCGCAGGAACGGCCGCGGGCATCGACGCCTGCCTGTACCTGGTACGCAAAGAGCAGGGCAGCCGGGTGGCCAACGCGATCGCCCGCCGGATGGTCGTATCGCCGCATCGCGATGGCGGCCAGGCGCAGTACGTGGAGCGGCCGGTGACCGACCCGGCGGCGGACACGCTGAGCGACGTCATCGGCTGGATGGAACGCAACCTCGACCAGCCGGTCACCGTGGGCCAGCTGGCCGGCCGCGCGGCGATGTCGGCGCGGACCTTCGCCAGGCGCTTCGTCCAGGAGACCGGGACGACGCCGCAGCGATGGCTGATCGCACAGCGCGTCCTGCTGGCCCAGGAACTGCTGGAGCAGACCGACGAAACCGTGGATGTGGTGGCGGAACGCACCGGATTCGGTAACGCCACCGTCCTGCGGCATCACTTCCGGGCCTGCCGGGCGACCACGCCCAACGCCTACCGGCGGGCGTTCCGACCGGTAGGGCCGCTAGCCAGCGCCCGCTCAGCGGGCGGCTAGGGCGGCTAGGGCGGCAATTCTGCCGGCCGCCCGGCCTGCGGCTGTCATGATGACCGGATGCCCGATAACATTCCGCCGGGTAACACCCGGCTGGGCCGCCTCTGGCAGGCCTCGGAATCGCGGGGCATCCCGCTCCGGACCATCCTGGTCACCGCCGCGGTACTGGTGGCGGTCTTCCTGGCCGGCAAGCTCGTCTACCGGCTGCGCAACGTCATCCTGCTGGTGGTGGTGGCGGGATTCGTCGCCGTGATCCTCAACCCGCTGGTCGTGGCGCTACAGCGGTGGCGGATCCGGCGCCGCGGCCTGGCGGTGGCGATCGTCACGCTGTGGGCCGTGCTAGTCTTCGCCGGCCTCGCCGTGGCGTTCGGTTACCCGCTGACCAACGGGATCAACCACCTGTCCCAGCGGCTGCCTTCGTACGTCGACGCGGCCGAGCACGGCAAGGGCTGGATCGGGCACCTGGCCCGCAGATACCACGTCCTGTCGTGGGTGCAGCACAACACCCCCAAGCTGGTGAGCTTCGGACAGGGCCTGGCCAAGCCCGCCCTCACCCTGGGCAAGGGCGCCCTTTCGCTGCTGCTGGCGCTGCTGACCATCTTCGTGCTCGTGCTGCTCTTGCTGCTGGAAGGGCCAAAGTTGCGCACCGGCATGCTCAGCCTGATGGCACCCGAGCGAGCAGCGCGCTATTCGCGGATCGCGCGGGAGGTCCACCAGTCGGTCACCGGATACATGCTGGGGAACATCCTGACCTCGGTGATAGCCGGCGCCGTCGTCCTGGTGACGCTGATGCTGCTGGGCGTGCCGTTCCCGTTCCTGTGGGCGCTGTGGGTGGCGCTGGTCGACTTCCTGCCGATGGTGGGCGGGGCGCTGGCCGGAATCCCCACGGTCTTGTTCGCGGCCGGCCACTCGCTCTCGGCGGGCATCGTCACGCTGGTGGTCTTCCTCATTTACACGCAGATCGAGAACCACGTCCTGAACCCGCTGGTAATGAGCCGGACGGTCCGGGTCAACCCGCTGCTCGTGCTGGTGTCCATTCTGGTCGGGGCATCGCTCGGCGACTGGATAGGCGGGGTCTTCGGCGCCTTCGTCGCGGCATTGATCGCCATCCCCGCCGCGGGCGCGATCCAGGTGCTGGTCCGCGAGCTCTGGACCGCCACCGCCCCGCCGGAGCCCGCCGGGGCGGCCGGCTCAGGCCCGGCCGGCTCAGGCCCCGCCGGGCCGTCCTGATGAAGCAGGCCCGGTACCCGGGCCGCCGCCCGCGGACAGCACCCGGGCGATGTCGGCGAAGAGCCGGTCCCCGGCGGCCGCCGCAGCCGGGGAGATCCGGTCCAGGTTCAGGAACCCGTGGATCATCCCGGCCTCAGCCCGGTGCCTGACGGGCACCCCGGCCGCGGCCAGCCGCGCGGCGTAGGCGTCGCCCTCGTCGCGCAGCGGGTCGTGCTCGGCGGTCACGACCACGGCGGGCGGCAGGCCGCTCAGGTCAGCGGCATGCAGCGGGCTGACCCGCGGATCGGCCAGCGGGACCTGCCCTGGTACCCACAGCTCCGCGCCCCAGGCCACATCGTCGGAGTCCAGGCCCCAGCCGGTGGCCTTCTGTCTGGCCGACGGCTGCGACAGCGTCAGGTCGGTGTTGGGAGTCACCAGGATCTGGGCCGCGGGCAGCGGGCCGCCCTCGGCCCGGAGCCGCAGGCAGGCCAGCGCGGCGAGGTTCCCGCCCGAGCTGTCACCGGCCACCGCCGCCGGGCCTGCCTCGCCCAGGGCCCAGCGCAGCACGTCCACGGCATCATCGACCGCCGCGGGCCACTGGTGCTCGGGTGCCCGCCGGAAGTCCACGGCCAGCACGGCCACGCCCGCCTGAGCCGCGAGCCGGCGGCAGGCCCGGTCGTGCGAGTCCAGATCGCCGATCACCCACATCCCGCCGTGCAGGAAGACCACCAGCGGCCGCGGCTCCAGCGCCGGGCGGTACCACCGGGCCGGAACCCGGCGCCGCCCGGCCGTCAGCTCCTCGACCGCGGCCAGCTCCGGGCCGGGCGCTCCGCCCTGCACCCGGAGCCGCTGCGCCTGCCGCACCGCTGCCACGCCCAGCTGCCTGGCTGAGGGCCCGGGCTCGGCCCGCAGGCCCGCCACATAAGCAGCCAGCTCCGCGTCAGCGAACCCGTCAGGAATCGGCTCGGGCATGCCGTCCAGCATGCCAGCCGCTGAGCCCCGCGGGTCCGGGGCCGCGGCCGGGCCCCGGTGCCCCGGGGGACATGAGCGCGTGACCCGCCAACCGGGAGCGCCGCCTCCGCCGCCGCCCGGCCGTGGTCCTCGATACCAAGGGCGCGACCAGGTAGGAATGGGGAGGCCACGGCGAACGACACGGCGCGCGGGCGCCACGGACAGGTAACGGGAGTGTCCGAAGATTCTGCCGGGCCTGCCCATCGGGGGGACACATGAAGTGGCTGAAGCTGATTGCCGTCGCGGCTCTCGTGACGGTGGGCGTGATCTTGTACATCGGTAAGGACGACATGCTCAGGTACCGCCAGATGCGGCGCATGTGAGGCGCGTTCGCCGCCACGGACGAGCGGGCCTGCCACCATCGCCGTAGCAGGCCCGCGCCGATCTCGACCACGGCGGCAGGCAGGGCGGCCCGGAAGGCTGACGACATACCGGCCGGGTCGCCTTCGCCTACCAGGCCGGCCTGGTGCGGCCGGGCTGGGCGGACTGACCGTCGGGCCTGGCCAGCTGGGGAAACGGCACTTGGACGTGGAAAGAAGTCCGGCCCGGGGGCGCCAGCGCAACCGCGCGCCGCAGCGGAATGACCCAGGCCGAACGAGCCGCCGAACGGAACCATCGGCAATTTAAATGGCAGCGGGACACCGGCGATGGCCGCAATCCGCGAACCGGCTGGCCAGCCGCTCCCGCGGTGGTCATGACCCCTTCTTAGGGGTCATGACCATCGCGGGGCTATGAGCGTAAGCTCGGCTTCCAGAGCAAAGGCCGAGGGCGGGTATCTCCCAGGGTCCCTAGCGCAGGGGGGGATCTGCGGTTAGGGAAGAGGAGGGAGGTGCCCGTCCTCGACGGCTCGATAATACAGGTCCAATTTCGTTGGCGCAGCCCGGCCAGCGTGGGCATATTTTTCCCTGACCCTGCCTACATACTGCTTGACAGTCTCTTCACTGATAGTCATCCTCCGGGCCACCAACTTCATCGGCATGCCGGTGGCGTAAAGCCGTAATGCGCGCGTTTCCTGAGCGCTGAGTACGGGCCGGTCAGGGGCGTCGTCGGTGGCAAAGATGTAGGCGAGACGGGGCGAGATCCAATCCTTTCCGGCGGCGACCGCCTTGATGGCCGCCCGCACCTGTGCCGTCTGCTCGTTCTTCAACACATAACCCAGGGCCCCCGCGCGCATCGCGGCCCGCACCGCGAGCGGTTTATCGGAGGCGGACAAGACGAGTACGGCGGGGCCGGCGGCCAGGATCGCGGCGATGTTGCGCTCGACGGTTGTCCCGTCGCCGAGGTCGAGATCGAGCAGGACCACGTCCGCGTCGCGTCCTGGCCCGCCGAGCAGGCCGGGCACCGTCGTCGCGGTAGCGACGATCCTGATGCCGCTCTCGGCCGTCGTGACCCAGCTCGCGAAGGCCTCCAGGACGATCGGGTGGTCATCGATGGCACCGACCTTGATGACGCTGGTCACGCCGGCACCCGCGGACGCCACCGGAGCTCGAGACATCCCGCGCCCGTGTCGTCAACGTCAATCGTGGCCCGCCAGCCTGCCGTGGCCGCCGGCTGCAGGCCGGACAGATCTGGCGTGACCGGCGGCGGCGTGTCGAAGGCCAGGTATAGTTCCACATCCTCGCCGGAGGCCAGTACGGTCAGCGTCACCGGCTGCGGCGGAAGAATCCCGATCAGGAGGCCGACCGCCGCCCGGACCGCGGCGGCTACCTCGCCCCCGAGCGGTCCCGGGTCGCCCACCACCTGCGTCTCGATCCACAGGCCCCGCGCCCTGGCCGCGCGCACGGCCGGTTGCAGCTCGGCCAGCAGATCGGCCGCGTCCGGCGGCCGGTCGGTGAGCGCACGCCGGAGCGACGCCGCGTGCCGGGCGCACCGCTGGATGACCTCGCCGTCGGCGGCATCCAGCGTGCCGTCGGCGATGCCGCGCAGCAGCGGGAGCGCCCCCATCTCCAGCAGGGCGAGCCGTTCGCGCCGGTCCTCCTGGACGGCGGCCACCGCCGCACGTTCCGCCGCTGACCGGCCGGCCAGCCGGACGCGGCGGGCCGCCATCCGGGCGTGGGTGCGCCAGGTCGGCCGCATGGCGGCAAACACGACCAGGACCACCACCAGCAGGTATGCGGTCGCGGCCAGCCGCGCGAGACTGAGCGAGGTCACGCCGAGCACGTGGATGGCCAAGACAGCGTGCGCGGCGAAGACGAGCAGCGCACCGCAGACCCACTCCCACGCTGGCCGGCTCAAGGCGACCAGGGCCAGCAGCCATCCAGTTCCCAGGACCGACCAGTCCACGGATCCGCTCGCGCCATGAACACGCCGGTCCCAGCCCACCACAATGACCGCAGCGAGAGCGACGGCTACCGCGACCGCCGCCTCTGGCCCGGTGAGCCCGCGTGCCCTGGCCCTGGGCACCAGCCAGAGCGCGGCGACGAGCAGCCCGGTCCATACCGCCACCGGAACCGCGGGCTGACGATAGTCGTGGAGGTAGCTGACCACCTGGACCAGCAGCGTCAGCTGCCAGATGGCGGCCACCGCCGCGACCGCGCGGGGCAGCTCGGACTCAGATGCCGCCCCGACCGTCTCGACCCGGCTCACCACGGCAGGCCCTGGCCGCTGGCTCCGGCCGCGACGGCTTGCTGATCTGGCTCCGCCGATGCTGGCCAGTGCAGGCTGACCACGGTCCCCTGGCCGGGTCCGGACTGTATCCATGCCTGACCGCCCCAGTCGGCGATGCGCTCGACGATGGAACGCCGCAGGCCGAGCCGGGCCGGATCGATGCCGGCCGGATCGAACCCCCGGCCCCGGTCCCGGACTGTTACCTGGAGACCGGGCCCGCCCGGACCGCCCGGACCGCCAGGACCACCAGGGCCGCCCTGACCGGCAGGCCCGCCCGCACCGCTGAGCGCGCTCTGGGCACCAGGTAACGCCAGGCTGACCTCGACCCACGCCTCGCCGGTTCCGGCGTGGCTGGCCACATTGGCCAGTGCCTCGCGCACCGCGTGCGCCATGGCCACCGCCACCGGCACCGGCACTACCGCGGCGCCCTCGGGGAGCTGCGGGGCCGCCGAGGCCGCCGCCCTGACCGTCGGCGCACCGGGCGGGCAGCAGACGCCATCGCCGGCCGGCTCGCCGCCCGCGACCTGCACGTGCACGTTCAGCCCGCGGGCCCGCATCTCGCTGGCGACCCCCTCAATGGCGGCCAGCAGGCCGCCGTACGGTCGCCCGGCCGCGGCCGGCGCCGCGGGCGCGCTGAGCACGTACTCCATCAGCGTGACGTCGTGCCGGCACCGGCCGATCACGCCCGCCGTCTGGCCTGGGCCACGCGCGAGCGCGGTCAGCGTATTGAGCACGGTGTCGTGCAGCAGGCGCTCGTGCTCCCGGCGCTCGATGTTCCTGGACAGGACGACGTACTGCGCGCGGGACTCGCTGTCGGCCTGGGCGAGGGCGGCGTCCGCGCTGGTCGCCCAGCGGCCGAGCGTCCAGCGGCCGCACCATGCGGCCGCGGCCACCGCGAGCAGCATCGCCGCGGCCGCCCCCGGTGAGCTGCTGCCCGGCCCGCCCGCCGCGATCAGCACCGCGCCCGCCCAGTACGCCGCGGCCGACGCCAGGGCCAGCGGTGCGAGCATGGCGAGCGGCGCGAACCAGGCGGGGATCACCAGCTGGCCCGCCATCAGGATGTACACCCAGTTGGCTGTATCGCCGCGCATCGCGGCCGGGACCCACGCCGCGGCGCTGAGGGCCAGCGCGACCTGAACGCCCGAGTCAGCACCGACCAGCGGCCACCGCGGGCGGCGGCGCATCAGGTAGGCCACGATGGCGGCGCCCCAGGCCACCGCGGCCAACGGCCCGGCCAGGCGCCACGGGGCGGCCGCGTAGAACGAGTGCCAGATGAGCACCTGCACCGCGATGTAGGCGAGGGCGACGCAGCGGATGAGGTACGCCGTCCTGGCCGTGACCGTGCCCAGGGTGGTCATCGCCGGTCCGGCCGACGGCCCGCGGGCGGCGCCGGCCGCCTCTCGCTGCGCTAAGTAACCGAACGGCCACATGGCATGATGATAGGACCTAACGGGATTCCCGAACCGGCGAACCTGAGCAGTGCTGCGGCGGACTCACCGGCCAGGCCGGTCAGTTCGCACCGGGCGGCAGGCCCGGCAGCCCGGCTGACGGCCCGCGGGAAATCAGCCGCCACAGCGCGGCGGTGTCGAGATGCTCCTCGACCGCGTCGGCTAGCTTGTCGAACTGAGCCTGCCTCGCGGCGGCGAAACAGATGCCGGGGGCGACCTCGAACCGCCGCCCCGCGAGCCGGGCCGTTTCGGTGAGATAGGCGCGGCGGAAGGCATCGTTCTCCAGCACGCCGTGCCACGACGTGCCACGGGTCGCCGCGGCGCGGCAGCCGTCCAGCGCGGCGCCGCCGTCCGGCTCCACGGTGAACCAGCCGTCGCCGCCAGCCACCTCGACCTGGCCGTGGTGGATCTCGTATCCGGTCACCGGTTCCCCGAATGCGTAACCGGCCGGGCGGCCCAGTGTCTTGCGGCCGGCGAACCTGGTCCGGACGGGCAGCAGGCCAAGGCCGACCACCTGCCCGGCGCCGCTCTCCACCTCGTCGTGTATCGACTGGCCGAGCATCTGGTAGCCGCCGCAGATGCCCAGGATGGGCCGGCGGTCGGCGGCCCTGGCGGCCAGCGCCGTGTCGAGCCCCCGTGCGCGCAGCCAGTGCAGGTCGGCGACGGTGGCGCGGCTACCTGGCAGGACGACCAGGTCGGCATCGGCCAGTTCAGCCGGGGTCGTGACGTACCTGAGCGCGACCCCTGGTTCCAGGGCCAGCGCATCGACATCGGTGAAGTTCGAGATGCGCGGCAGCCGGACTACGGCGATCCGGAGTATCTCGGCGCCGCGCGGCGGCCCCGGGTCCCGGCCGCCGTAGGGTCCCTCGACGGCGACCGCGTCCTCGGCGTCCAGCCATATCCCGGTCAGGTAAGGCAGCACGCCGAGCACGGGCCGCTGAGTCAGGGCGGTGATCATGTCCAGGCCCGGTGTCAGCAGGGAGCGCTCACCGCGGAACTTGTTGATCACGAAGCCCGAGATCAGCGCCTGATCGGCCGCCTCCAGCAGCGCGACCGTGCCGTAGAGCGCGGCGAAGACCCCGCCCCGGTCGATGTCGCCGACCACCAGCACAGGCAGTTGCCTGGCCCGGGCCAGGCCCATGTTGACCAGGTCGTGGCGGCGCAGGTTGATCTCGGCGGGCGAGCCGGCGCCCTCGCAGATCACCACGTCGAACCGCGATCTCAGGTCGTCATAGGCGCCCAGCACCAGCTGGAACAGCTCCGCGCGGCCGGCCTGATCACTCCAGTACTCGCGGGCATCGGCGGTCCCGACCGCGCGGCCCAGCACCACCAGCTGGCTGCGCTGATCGCTGCCGGGCTTGAGCAGCAGCGGGTTCATCGCGGCTTCGGGCTCCAGGCCGGCCGCCGCCGCCTGCATCGCCTGGGCGCGCCCGATCTCGGCGCCGTCCGGAGCGACCATCGAGTTGTTGGACATGTTCTGCGCCTTGAACGGCGCGACCTTGACCCCCTGCCGCGCGAGCCACCGGCAGATCCCCGCCGTGAGCACGGACTTTCCCGCATCGGAGGTCGTGCCCGCCACCAGCAGCGAACCACTCGTCATCGCCATCCCGCCTCATCCTGGGCGGCCGGGCGCTAGTGGCTCAGCGCGTTAGCCGCGTAGTGCGCCGCGACCCGGGCAGCGGACAGCGCGCGCGGATAGACGGCCACATCGCCTATCGAGCCGCGGAAGTAATAGCTGTTCGGCTCGGTCGTACCCTGGCTGTTGCTGCCCCATGGGTCGAGGTTCCAGCCCGCCAGGTTGTCGCCGCCGACCCGCCAGTAACCCGAGTAAGCCAGCGCCGGCCCCGTCGATCTGGCCCCGATCAGCTGGCCATCAACGTACAGCGCCATGTCGTACGAACTCGCGTGCGGGCCGAACGTCGCGACCACATAGTGCCAGCGGCCGTCATTGTAGACGTCTGGCGTTTCGATGGTCTCCAGCTTGCCGCTCGATACCCCGAACACCAGCTGGCCGTCGTTCATCATGTAGATGTGCCGGTCGTAGGTGGAGCTCAGGCCGACCTGGCTGCTGCCGAACCCGGCCAGCAGGCCGCCGGTGATGGTGGTGGTCTTGAACCAGCCTTCGATCGAGAACGCCTGCGGCGCCGTGACGCGGCGCTTCGATGTCACCAGGCCCCGGCGGCCGTCGAAGGCGGTGGCGGTGTTCTTGACCCCCGCGATCGGGCCCGGCACGCCCAGCCCGGTGCCTGCCTCGTCAATGCCCGTGAACCGGTGCGGTGACGAGTCGGCGGCGACGGTGCCGGACGCCTGATTGAGCCGCCAGAAGAACGACGGGTGGTCGTGCAGCACGATCCGCGGGTAACTGAGGGCCGGATTCCTGGCGGCGACGGTGACCGGAGCGGACGCCGCCGACTTCGCCGAGGTGCTGGTGCCGTCGCTGACCGCCACCTGGTAGCTATGCCGCGATCCGGGCCGCAGGCCGGCGTCCCGGTAGTGCAGGACGGGCAGCGCCCACGGCCACGACGTCGCAGTCAGGGTGGCGATCGGCGTCTTCCGCCGGTCACGGTAGATCCGGTAGCTCAGGGTGCCGACGTCACGGGTGTTGCTGGCGGTGAACGTCACCGAGTCGGCACCCTTCGAGGTGCTGACCACCTTCGGCGCGGCGGGCCGGCCGGGCCTGGTCCGGTCGGGCCGGCCCGAACCGGGCGAAGCCCTGCTGCAGCCGGCTGTTCACGGACGTGAAATCACCGCCGACGAACAGCTCGGTGCCATCGGTGGCCATGGCCCGCGGCCCGAGCTGGTTGCCGTTGGTGTCCGGCGTCCAGTGCCCGATCGTCCCGTTGGCCAGCGACTGGTCAAGCAGGTGGTGCGCGATCACGGTCCCCGACGCGCTGCTCTTCTGCGGGAAGCCGTCCGGCGCGAACGCGCAGTCATGCGCGTGCGAGCCTTTGTACAGCCAGTCCTTGATCACGACGAGCGCCTGGGTCGCACCCAGGCAGTCGTTCTGCCAGATCAGCGAGCCATCGCTGACGGTCGCGGCGAAGTCGCCGTCGAAACAGCCGCCGCCGGTGCCCTCCGCGGCGACGTAGGCGGTGCTGCCGCTGATGACAATGTCCTTGACCGACGACGTGCAGCCGGGCGGCCGGTAAGGCACCACCGTGGCGGCCCACTTCTCGCTGGCGCCGGTAACCGGGTTCGTCGACCCGATGGCATTCTGGGTGACCCCGTTGATCTGGGTGAAATAGCCGCCCACCAGGACGCGCGAGTCATCGGACGGGATCGCGATGGAAGTCACCACGTCGTTGAGTCCGGGCTGCCAGGCCAGCAGGCTCCCCGCTGGGGTCACGGCACCGGCAAAGGTGCGCCGCTGGCCGTCTAGCTCGCCGAACGCGCCGCCGATGTAGATCTGTGACCCGGCAGGCGACGGGGCGATCGAGAGCACCTTCCCGCTCGCCGCGGGCGCCCAGCTGGTCAGGGCACCGGTCGAGATGCTGAACGCGGCGAGGTTATCCCTGGCCGTCCCGCCGACGTGACTGAACTGCCCGCCGACGTAAAGGGTCCGGCCGTTCGGCGAGACCGACAGCGCGGTGACCGGCCCGTCGATAGCCGGCCCGAAGGCCAGCAGGCCGCCGGTGCGGGCGCTGAGGGCGGCCAGGTAGCTGCGCGCTACCTCGCCCCGGCCCGCGGGGTCGCCTGGCGGGCGTACCGAGGTGAACGAGCCGCCGACATACACCACGCCGTTCGCGACGGCCAGCGCCCAGACCGTGTTGTTGGTCTGCCAGGACGGGGCTGCCACCGCGCTGATGTTAGGCCCGGCCGGGCGGTGCGACACCGCCCGCGCGGCCGGCCGCGCCGGCTCGGCGTGGGCGGCGGGCCTGCTCGTCGCTGCGGACGCACGCGGGACCTGAACGCTCGTCAACGCCGCGACGGCTACCACAGTGGCGGTGAATGCCAGCAGGACCCGTGCCTTCATTCCCATTCCTTACTGGGCGCTCGTGCCCGGCAGGCGCGGGCTTCGCGAACAGCGGCCCGGCGCCGACGTCAGTATCGGGACGGCACCTCACCGGACCCCGGCGCAGGCACCGCAGGCTGGCTCCCGGCCAACCGGTAATAAAGCCCCGGAATTACCAGAGCACCGCGAGCACGACGCGCGCAGAGAACAACCAGTCACCGATCGTAGCCAAAGCCAACAGATGAACAGCGTAGACCGTAGCCCTGACGTTTCACCACCGGTCCGGATATAACCGGCACGCCAATACCCGCTGAGCTGGGACGGTTAATCAAAATGTTCCCTTGCGCCCCACTCGCAGGCGGGGCGGCCGGCCAACCCAGGAAGGCCGAAGCTCACGCCAGGCCGGCGCCGGACGGGCCAGGCTCGCCGGACGCGCCAGGCTGGCCCCAGGCCAGCAGCTGGCCGGCATAGCCGCCATCGGCCCAGGCCAGGAGACACGGTCAGGAAGCGAGCGCGCAGTCGCCACGCAGCGCCCTGGCGCCGTCACGGTCCTGGACGAATGCGGCGGTCACCGCGATCGCCAGCAGCAGGCCCATGGCTTAGCCTGCCGTCATGACCAACCAGGCAGTCCCTTCGGTGCGGCCGCAGCCAATGATCTCGGTCACTGATGTGGAGCGCGCGAGCCGCTGGTATCAGCACGTGCTCGGCGCCGTCAGCGGCCATGGCGGCGCCGAATATGAACAGCTCCTCGTGGACGGGCAGCTCATCATGCAGCTGCACCGACTGGAGATCGAGCACCATCACGGCACGATCGGTGACCCCGCTCAGCCCACCGGGAATGGCGTGGCGCTGTGGTTCGAGACAGCGGACTTCGACGCGGCGGTCGGCCGCATCCGGGAAGCCGGCGCGCGGATCGCGACCGATGTGCACGTCAATCCCAACACCGGTCACCGCGAGATCTGGCTCCGCGACCTCGACGGCTATCTCGTCGTCCTCGCCGAGCCCTACGGGGCCGGAACCTGACGGCAGTGCCAGCAGCCGGCAGTGCCGCAGCCGACAGTGCCGCAGCCGACAGTGCCGCAGCCGGCAGTGCCGCAGCCGGCAGTAACGCAGCCGACAGTGCCGCAGCCGACCGGTCAGCGCCAGGCCAGGCCAGGCCAGGTCAGGTCAGCACGTGGATGTTCCTGGCCGCGCACATGTCCATCAGGATTTTCGGCCAGACGGACACGCTGACCTCGCCCAGGTGAGCCTTGCGCAGCAGCAGCATCAGCGTGCGGGACTGGCCGATGCCGCCGCCGATGCTGAGCGGCAGCTCACCGCGGACGATGCCCTGGTGGTAGGGCAGCTGGAGCATGTCCAGCTGCCCGCTGTGGGCTAGCTGCTCCGGCAGCGTCTGCGCGGTGACGCGGACGCCCATCGAGGTCAGCTCGTGGCGGCGCCCGGTGACGTGATTCCAGACCAGGATGTCGCCGTTGAGACCGTGGGTCGGCCTGCCCGTCGCTGAGCTTGTGTCGGTGATCCAGTCGTCGTAGTCAGCGGCGCGCATCTCGTGCGGGTAGCCGTCGGCCAGCGGCCAGCCGATCCCGGTGATGAAGACCGCAGGATAACGCTGCAGCACCGCGGTCTCGCGCTGCTTGCGCGGCAGGTCGGGGTACATCTCGAGGAGTTCTTCGGCGTGCAGGAAAGTCAGCTCCTCGGGCAGGCTGGGGAAGCGCGGGTCCTTCAGGACCGGGAACAGCTGCTGCGCGTAACGTTCGGCGCCCACCAGGACCCGCCAGATCTTGCCGACGATCTCGGTCAGGAATCCGAGGGTGCGCTGATCGTCGGTGATCACCCGTTCCCAGTCCCACTGATCCACATAACTGCTGTGGTCATGGTCGAGGAAGTAGTCCTTGCGGACGGCGCGCATGTCGGTGCAGATGCCCTCGCCAGGCGCGCAACCGAACTGCCGCAGCGCGACCCGCTTCCACTTGGTGGCGGCCTGCACGATCTGCGCATCGACCGGGTGCACGTCGTGGTCATTGCTGATATGGAACTGCACCGGGGTACGTGAGCCGTCCCGGTCCAGCATGTCGTTAACGCCGCTGTCGCTGCCCACGATCAGCGGCACAGTGACCATCACCAGGTCCAGCTCGCGGCAGAGGTTCTCCTCGATGTACTGCTTCACCGCGAAGATCGCCCGCTGCGTCTCCCGCGGCGTCAGCAGCGAGTCGTAGCCGCGCGGCAGCACCTGCTCGAGATCGGAGTAGTTGCCGATGCCAGGCCCAGCGAGATCGGAGCGCTTGTCAGCCATGACCGCCTCCTCCAGCATGTCGGCCACGATCGTCGCAGCTGAGGGGCGGCGCGTCACGGGCCGAAGGTCACGACTGTGGGCCCCGCGCATAGGATCGCTCCGTGCGAGCCTTTCCCGCGGCTAGCCGGGAAGCCCGGTGACGGCCCGGCTGACCCGGCGGCCCGGCGGCCCGGCCCGGCTGCGGGCCCTGCTGGACTCCGGCCAGACCATCCTGGCGCCCGGCGCGTTCGATCCGCTGGCCGCCCGGCTGGTGGAGGAGGCCGGTTTCCCGGCCGTCTACATGACCGGGTTCGGGACCGCCGCCGCCCTGATCGGACGGCCGGATGTCGGCCTGCTGACGATGACCGAGATGGCCGACAACGCGGCCCGGATCGCCGCCTGCGTGGACATCCCCCTCATCGCTGACGCCGATACCGGCTACGGGAATCCGCTGAACGTAATCCGCACCGTCGGGGCCTTCGAGGCGGCCGGTGCGGCCGGCATCCACCTCGAGGACCAGGTGGCGCCGAAGAAATGCGGCCACCTCGAGGGCAAGCTCGTCATCCCGGCGGCGGAGATGGCGGCGAAGATCCGGGCCGCGGCCGACGCGCGTTCGCAAACCGATTTCGTCATCATCGCCCGAACCGATGCCCGGGCCGTAGAGGGGCTGGCGAGCGCCCTGGAGCGGGCCCGGATGTACCGCGAGGCCGGAGCCGACGCGTTGTTCATCGAAGCAGTCGTGACCGAGCAGGAGGCTCAGGAAGTGGCCCGCGCGTTCCCGGACGTGCCGCTGCTGTTCAACTGGGCTGAGGGCGGCAAGACCCCGCCCATCGGGCTGGATCGCCTGACCGAGCTCGGCTACCGGATCGTCATCTTCCCGATCAGCACGCTGCTGGCGGCCACGGCGGCCATGCGCCGGATTCTGCGGGAGATCGCCCAGGCGGGAACGCCGGCTGCGGCTTTGGGCGAGCTGCCCGCGTTCAGCGATTTCGTGGACTTCATCGGCTTGCCCGAGGTGCGGGAGGTGGAGCAGCGGTACGCCACGCCAGGCACCCCGCCTGAGCCCTGATGAACACCGCAGCGCAGGGCGAGCCCGCCTGGTCTAGGCAGCCCGCTGCTTCGCTGGTCGCCGGTCAGCCGACCGGCAGGCGGCTGGCCTTACCGGCTGGCCTTACCGGCTGGCCTTACCGGCTGGCCTTAGCGGCCAACTTGCCCGAGACCTTCGCCGTCCGGGCGGCCAGGGACACGTCACGGCGCGCGGATCGCGCGGCCTGGCGGCCGCGCCAGGCGAGTGACGGGCGTCCGGCGGTGTCCGCCGCGGCGATCACCAGGCCGCCGAGCATGGACAGGTTCTTCAGGAAGTGGATCCGCTGCTGGGCTCGTTCCTGCTTGTCCTGAGTCTCCCAGAACCGGTGCCCGGCCAGCGTGGTCGGCACCAGCGTGGCCGCGATCGCGAGTGCGGACAGCCGTGGCCAGCGGCCCAGCGCCAGCAGCGAGCCGGCGACAACCTGGACGGCACCATTGATGCGCACCGCCTGCTCGGTCTGGCTGGGCACGACGGGCACGCGCTCGGCGATCGGCCGGACCACAGGCTCAGCCTGGGCAGAAACCCGCTCGGGCCGCAGAACGGTGTCATACCCTTGGACAACGAAGATCGACGCCAGCATCGGGCGCGCGAAAGCTCTGAGTACAGGCATGCGCTTTAGCCTGCCCAGGCAGGCCCGGTTTTAACGCGTCTGTTCGGTGTCCCCAGCGCGGCCAGCCCGGCGGCGTGTTTGCACTGCCGCTAGGAAGGAAGTATGCACCCCGGCGGGCGTGGATCTCGCGGCCCAACGGAGCGCCCGCTTCTGGACCGACAGATCGCCGGGCACCGTGGCGGCGGCATCAGCATCGACACCGCCACCGGCCGGGCCGCAGTTGCGGCCCGCCACCCCGCCGCCAGCCCGCGGGCCAGGTCGCTGGCCGGCGAGCACCCCGCACCTGCCCCGAAGGGATCTGCGTATGACCGCTCCGGTTCAGCCCATCGAGGTCCTGCTGATCGAGGACGATGCCGGCGACGAGCTCATGACCCGGGAGGCGTTCGAAGACAACAAGATCGACAATCGGCTGCATGTGGTGCGCGACGGGGAAGAGGCGCTGGACTTTCTCTACCAGCGAGGCGAATACGGCCATGCCCCCCGTGTTGACCTGATCCTGCTGGACCTCAACCTGCCCAAGTACGACGGGCGGCAGGTCCTGGAACGGATCAAGTCCGATCCTGACCTCAGCATGGTGCCGGTCGTGGTCCTGACCACCTCCTCGGCCGAGGAGGACATCCTGCGCAGCTACCGGCTGCACGCGAATGCCTACGTGACCAAGCCGGTCGACGTGAACCAGTTCATCGCGGCCGTCCGGCAGATCGACGACTTCTTCCTGTCAGTGGTGCGGCTGCCGCGGCACTGACGGCTGGCGGACGGGCAACACAGGCACATAGCCGCGGAAATCAGCACGGAATGAACCACAGCGGTGGCCCATCGCGGTGGCTGGCGAACAGCAGTGCCGGCGCATAGCGGCGGAAAGAGCCGCGGCGCTGCGCCAGCGCCGCCATTGGTGGGCGTTAGTTCTGCCATCTGATCGCGGCGCGGCGGCCGGCCGGCACATAGCCGTGGTCGACGAACCAGCGGGCCGATTCCTCGATCGCCTCGCGGGCCGGCCGCGAGGTGTAGCCAAGCTCGGCGCGAGCCCGCTCGTCGGTGAAGATCATTCTTGTCGCGGACATCCGGGCCGCCTCGAGCGGCACACGAGGCTCGCGCCGCAGCAGGCGGCCTTCCACCAGATCCGACGCGATGCCAGCGGTGAGCGCCAGCCGGCCCGGGATCTGCCGCCGCGGCCTGGGCAGGCCGGCGCAGTCGGCCAGGATCTGCAGAAGCTGCCGCATCGACAGGTTCTCGCCGCCCAGTATGTAGCTGCGGCCCCGGCCGCCGCGCTCGAGAGCGGCCAGGTGACCCAGAGCCAGGTCATCGACGTGAGTAACGTTCAGGGCGGTGTCCACGAACCCGGGCATCTTGCCGCTGAGGAAGTCGAGCACCAGCTTTCCGGTCGGAGTCGGGCGCCGGTCACCGGGCCCTAGCGGAAACGTCGGCAGGACGACGCAGACGTTCAGGCCGGGCTGCCCCGGCTCTGAGCACCTCGTGCTCGGCGACGAACTTGGACCTCTTGTAGTGCCCGAACAGATGCGAGATGTCGGTGCGCGAGGTCTCGTCGGCTGGCTGACCGTGCCGCGTCGTCTCCAGCCCGAGGACGCCGACGGTGGAGGTGAACAGCAACCGCTCGCATCCGGCGGCCTGGACGGCGTCAAGCACGTTGAGCGTCCCGCCGACGTTGACGTCATAGAAGATCCTCGGGTCGCGCGCCCAGAAGCGGTAGACCGCCGCCAGGTGAAAGACGAACCTGGCCCCCGCGCACGCGGCCCGGACCGCAGCGAGGTCACGGATATCCAGGACGGCCCGTTCGGCATCAATGCTCGTCAGGTTGCGGTCGTCGGCACCCGGCTCGACCACCGCCACGACCTCGGCGCCCGTCGCCTGCACCGCCCGGACGACAGCGGACCCGATGAACCCCGCGGCGCCGGTAATGACTACCCGGTTCCCTGGCTCAATCCGGTTTTCTGGCTCGATGCGGGTGGTCCAGGTCGCGGGCTGCACATGGCGGCCGGCCTGTGCCGCGCCGTCCGGTCGGCTGCCCATGGTGCCCGCCCTCCATGCTGTTCGCGGCCTCGCTGGCGCTGACCTGAGAGGCGGGAACGGCGTGACGATAGTAACGTCGCCCGGCGCCGCCCGGCCGCCGCCACGCCCTGGCCGTCTGGTTCCGCTAAACACGAGGCCGGCGTTCTGCTGACCCGGTCCGGCGACGGCTCCGTCTTCCCTCCCGGGCGGGCTGCGCCGGCTCAGCTGCCGGTGAGCCAGGCAAAGCTCCACGGCGCCAGCTCCATCAGGCCGGAGGCCATGACGAGGCCGCCGGCCGTGGAATGCACGTGACGAGGCTGACGCAGCCGCGCCCTGGCCACGACCCGGGCGTCGACCGTCTGGGGGAAGTCGCTGAAGTTGGTGACGGCGAGGAACGGGGCGCTGCGCGGATGCGCCCGCAGGTACGCCAGCACCGTGCGGTTTTCGGTGGGCAAGATCTCGGTCACACCGCCCGAACGCAGCGCGAGCAGTGCCTGCCGCGCGCCGATCAGCGCCCGGATCGCGGCGAAGACGCGCCCTTCCACCGAGTCCGGGTCGCTGCGCCAGGCCGCCCTGGACCAGTCCATCACCGGCCGGTGCAGCCACCGGTTGTCGTCCCGGTGCGCCCGGTCCTCGCGCCAGTGCGGGTCATTGAGCATGGCCAGTTCGTCGCCCATGTAGATCAGCGGGATGCCGCCGAAGGAGAAAGCGACCGCGTACATCGACTCCAGCCGCCTGATCGCCGCACTGAGCTCCGCGTCGTTGCCCGAGGCCAGCGCGGCCTGGATACCGCAGAGCGACGCTGCGCTGCCGGAGATGCGGGCATCACCGGTGACCGGGTTCTCCTGGAACAGCGCACCCCGGGCGAACGACCCGGGGAACTGGCCGGCGTAGAAGTCATTGAGGAACCGCCGGTGAGAGAAGCCGTTCAGCCCGACGGCGGCCGCGTCCTCATCGGACACGGCCCAGCCGATGTCGTCGTGGCAGCGCAGGTAGCTGGCCCAGGCGGTCGGCTCGGGCGCCGGGCGACGGCGCGCGAGCGCGCGGGTGGCAAGCCGCACATCGCGGCTGGCCAGGGTCGACCAGAGCATGACCATCAGCTGGTTGTCGTAGGCCAGGTCGCACTCTGGGCGGTACCTGTCATGACCGCCCAGGTACTGCACCAGCATGTCCGGGCTGACGATCGCCTCGGCCTTGAGCAGCAGGCCCGGCGCGGCCAGCCGCGTCAGGGACCGGAAGGCCTGAACGAGCAGATGAGCCTCGGGCTGGTTCTGGCAGTCGGTGCCCAGCCGCTTCCACAGGAACGGTGCCGCATCCAGCCGCAAGACATCGATGCCGCGGTTGGCCAGCGCGAACATCGTGCCGAGCAGGGCCCGGAAGACGGCCGGGTTGGCGTAGTTCAGGTCCCACTGGTAGTCGTGGAACGTTGTCCAGACCCAGCCCAGCCCGGGCACCTCGGTGAAGTTGCCCGGCGCCAGATCAGGAAATACCTCGGGCAGCGTCCGCTCGTAGGCGTCGGGCTCGGCCCGGTCCGGATAGATGAGGTACATCTGCTGGCAGGCCGGCTTCCCCGCCAGTGCCTTGCGGGCCCATTCGTGCTCCCGTGCGGTGTGGTTGAGAACCAGGTCGATGCACAGGGCGATGCCGCGTTCATGCAGGTCGGCGGCGAGCCCCTCGAGGTCGGCCATGGTGCCGACCCGCGGATCGACGGCGTCATAGTTCTCGACGGCGTAGCCGCCGTCATTTTCGCCGTCGCGCGGCTTGAGCAGCGGCATCAGGTGCAGGTACGTGATGCCGAGCTCGGTCAGGTAATCCAGCCGCTGCCGGAGGCCGGGCAGCGAGCCGGCGAATCGATCTGCATAGCAGACGTACCCGATCATCCGGGAGCGCTGGAACCACGCCGGATCGATCTCGCGACGCCGATCAAGCATCCGCAGGGCCGCTGGACGTCGGGCGGCCGCTTCCAGGGCGTCACGAACGAGTTCGGTCACGAAGCCGGGCACGTCCACGACATCGCCATAGAGCCCCTCAAGCGGCTCGACGATGTCAAAGGACAGCTGTTCCAGGCGCGCCAGGAAGGCGTCGGCCTCCTGCGGGCCAAGCCGCTCCCGCGCGGCCGATTCCGTGGCCGGGTCTAGCTGAAACACGCGGGACACCTACGTTCGGGAGCTCGCGGCGCGGTCAGCCGCTGTCCACACCCTAATATCAGGGGTCCCTGGTAGGCACCGGCTCCCTGGCCGGGCCGCGGCCGGGCTACCAGCGGCTGACCCTGGCGTACCGGGGTTTCCAGACCGCGCGGTAGAGCAGCCGCAGCGGCGGGGGCAGTTCGCCGAGTACCGCCGCGGCCCGCTCGGGCGGCGCGGCATCGAGCATCCAGGCGAAGAACTCGGTGCCGCCGGACAGGCCGTTGCTCCTGCCGATCCGCGCACCTATTCGTCTCCACTCCGCGCCGGTCAAGGCGGTGCCGATCAGTGGCAGCGCGTCCCGTTCCTCGTGCCCGAGGTGGCCGGTCAGGTTCGTGGCCAGGGCGTCGATAACGTCCGCGAGCCGGTCGTGGGCCGGATCGGCGAACGCCCGGTCAACCGCTGCCAGCAGCGGATCGATCCGCCCGTGCTCGGCCTCCATCGCGTCCAGGACGGACCTGGCGCCGTCGCTGCGGGCTAGCCGCCTGCCCAGCTCCGGCCAGATGAACTTGTCCTCGCCGCTGTGGTGCATGTGCAGCTGCCGCTTGAACACCTCCCAGCCGGTGCCGACCGCCTGGCGCCGCGCCGGGTCGGACAGGTCCGCGGACGCGGCCGCCCTGGCCAGGCTGACGAGATCGCGGCGGAAGGCATCGTGAGCCGCGATCATCACGGTCAGGTCGGCGTCGCCGGAACCGTGGCGGGCCGCATCGCTGCCCGGCAATCTCTGCGTCGTCATGCGAGTTTCCTCCTCGTGCGGGTGTTGGCGCTCATGACTTAGACGACGACGCGGCCCCCGGTTTTGTGACGGCTCAGGTAACCGGTCAGGCGGGCGCCAGCCGGGCCGCGGCCGGACGTCGCAGTCACCTCGTTCAGCGCCCGCAGCAAGCCCAGCCAGCCGGTAAACGGCAGCTCACCCTGCCCGCTGAGGCCGCCGGCGAAGCCGGGACAGCGAAGCACCCGGAGCCGGCCGACCGGAGGTTCGACGCTGTCGAGGTAGATACGGATTTCCATCCGCACATCGTTAACCGGGGCGGCCGGCGGCGACATCGGCCAGCTGGCCGATGTGGTGACCGTGCGCCCGCGCCGGCCAGTGCCCGGTTCACCAGGCAGGAGACTCACCCGATCGGCTCCGTGGCGCGCGGTCGGCGAGTAGAACGGGTGAGTGCCCGAGCTTCCCGAGGTCGAGACCGCCCGCAGCCTGATTGCCGCTGAGGCACTGGACCGGCGCATCGCCGGGGTGGACGACACCGACACATTCGTCTGCCGGCCGCATTCCGCCGGCCAGTTGCGTGACGCGCTGGTCGGCCGCCGGCTCACCACGGCACGACGGCGCGGCAAGGCGATGTGGTGCGAGACTTCCGGGGCCGGCCGCGCGACCACGCCTGGCCCCGACCTCGGCATCCATCTGGGAATGGGCGGCCGCATCGTGGTGGCGTCCCCGGACGGCAGCGGGACCGAAGGCGGTGGCCCCCGCCGTCGCGACGCGCAGCCAGGCAAGCCCGAGTGGAATCGCTTCGTCCTGGAGTTCGCTGACGGCGGCAGCCTGACCCTGGTCGACAAGCGCCGGCTGGGACGCGTCCAGCTGAACCCGGACATCGACGCGCTCGGCCCGGATGCCGGCGAGATCACGCCAGCGGAATTCCGCAGCCTGATCAGGAAGGGCACCATCGCGATCAAGGGCCGCCTGCTTGATCAGTCCAAGATCGCCGGAATCGGCAACCTGCTGGCCGATGAGCTGCTCTGGAAGGCCAGGGTACTGCCGTCGGCGCAGGTCGGCAGCCTGCAGCGCGCCGACGCCGACCGGCTGTACCGGGCCCTGCGGTCCGCCCTGGACTCCGCTCTCGCCAACGGCGGCGTGCACACCGGAGAGGTCATCTCGGCGCGGCGCCCGGGCGGGACATGCCCGCGCTGCGGCGCCGAGATGAAGCACGCAGCGGTGGCCGGCCGGTCGACCTGGTGGTGCTCGCGCGAGCAGGCCTGACCACCGTGGCCGGGCCAGCCCGGGCGCTCGCGGCGACTGGCGGCTGCCCGTCGTGACGATCCGGGCAGGTCAGGCAGCGCCGGCCCCAGGTACACGACGACCCAGGTCCAGTAATACGGTGACCTTCGGCCCTGTCCAGGCCGCCGTGAAACCGGACGATACTTGACCATAAGGACTTTTAGTCGTAACCGTCGGCCAGGGCTTGACTGCAGGCACGATGGCTTGCAGCCTGTAAGTCCTATTACAGGGGAGATAGCAATGTCCAGCGCGGGTTTTCTAGATGATCAGACCGAAACACGCCTCCCCGAGCTGGCCGGGTGGGTTCGCGATATCTCGGAGCTCACCAAGCCTGACGACGTCGTCTGGTGTGACGGCTCGGAGGATGAGTGGGAGCGGCTGACCAGCCTGCTCGTCGAGAACGGCACCTTCACGCGGCTGAATCCGAAGCTGCGCCCGAACAGCTTCTACTGCGCGTCGGACCCCAGCGATGTGGCCCGCGTCGAGGACCGCACGTTCATCTGCTCGGAGCAGGAATCCGACGCGGGCCCGACCAACAACTGGATCGCGCCAGCTGAGATGCGCGCGACCTTCGCGGAGGTCTTCGACGGCTGCATGCGCGGCCGCACCATGTACGTGATCCCGTTCTGCATGGGTCCCCTCGGCAGCAGCATCTCCCAGCTCGGGGTGGAGATCACCGACTCGCCCTACGTGGTCGTATCGATGCGGATCATGACCAGGATGGGAGCGCCTGCGCTGCGGTCGATCGAGGAGACGGGGTCGTTCGTCCGCGCCGTCCACTCCGTCGGAGCGCCACTGGAGCCCGGCCAGCCGGACGTGCCGTGGCCGTGCAACAAGACAAAGTACATTTCGCACTTCCCTGAGACCCGGGAGATCTGGTCCTACGGCTCCGGCTACGGCGGCAACGCGCTGCTCGGGAAGAAGTGCTACGCGCTGCGGATCGCGTCGGTCATGGCGCGGGACGAGGGCTGGCTCGCCGAGCACATGCTCATCCTCAAGCTCACCCCGCCCGGCGGCGAGGCGAAGTACATCGCGGCGGCCTTCCCGTCCGCCTGCGGCAAGACCAACCTGGCCATGCTGCAGCCGACCATTCCTGACTGGAAGGTCGAGGCCGTCGGGGACGACATCGCCTGGATGCGGTTCGGCGCTGACGGCAGGCTGTACGCGATCAACCCGGAAGCCGGCTTCTTCGGGGTCGCGCCTGGCACCGGCATGAAGACCAACGCCAATGCGGTCAAGACCATGTGGGGCAACAGCATCTTCACGAACGTCGCCCGCACCGACGACGGCGACGTGTGGTGGGAGGGCCTGACCGACGAGCCGCCCGCGCACCTGATTGACTGGAAGGGCCGGGACTGGACCCCTGGGTCGCCCGAGCCTGCGGCGCATCCCAATGCCAGGTTCACCACGCCCGCCAGCCAGTGCCCGATCATCGCCCCGGAGTGGGATGACCCCGCGGGCGTGCCGATCTCGGCGATCCTGTTCGGTGGCCGGCGCGCCAGCACCGTGCCGCTGGTCATCGAGTCCTTTGACTGGGATCATGGCGTGTTCCTCGGGGCCAACATCGCCTCGGAGAAGACCGCGGCGGCCGAAGGCAGGGTCGGCGAACTGCGGCACGACCCGTTCGCCATGCTGCCGTTCTGCGGCTACAACATGGGCGATTACTTCGCGTACTGGCTCAAGATCGGCCAGACGGCCGATCCGGAGAAGCTGCCGCGGCTGTTCTATGTCAACTGGTTCCGTAAGGATGCGAGCGGCAAGTTCGTCTGGCCAGGCTTCGGCGAGAACAGCCGGGTGCTTAAGTGGATCATTGAGCGGCTGTCCGGCGACGCCAGGGCCACGGCGACCCCGATCGGCTACCTGCCGGCGCCGGGCTCACTGGACCTCGACGGCCTCGACCTGAGCTGGGCTGACCTGGATCTGCTGCTCACGGTGGACACCCAGGCCTGGAAGCTGGAGGCGGAACACATCCCCGAGTTCTTCCGCAGCTTCCACCGCCACCTGCCCACCCGGCTCTGGGACCTGCACCAGGAGCTGGTCGACCGGCTCGGCTGAGGGCCCAGATGACCCGCACCGGACCCGGGACCATCAGCCTGACCAGGCGTCGTGCTTCTTGCTTACGACATCCTCGGCTATCGACTTCTGCTGGCCTTCATCGGGGATGATGAGCCACGCCACCAGGTAGGCGAGGACGCCCGTGCCGCCCGTCACGAGCGAGACAACGGCCAAGATCAGCCGGATCACGGTCGCATCGAAGCCGAGGTAATCGGCGAGTCCCGCGCACACCCCGGCCAGCATCCTGCCGTCCCGCTTGCGCACCAGGACCTTGCTTCCGGTCTTGTCTGCCATCCGAACCCTCTCCTGCGGACCGCGGTAGCTGCCACCGTCGGCGGCGGACTCCGGTACCTGGCTTCAGGCTATATTTGAATTATCAAACTAGCAATTCTCCCCGGAATAATTAATATCTTATCCAGTTTTCAGATCCAGAAATGCGGGATCGAGTGAGCTTTGATTTGGGCCAGCAGCTCGCGCCCCCGAAAGGCCGGCATAATGATTAGACTCTGAACTCTTATCCGCGCGCAGCCGAGATCAGGATATTCCGGCGGCCCTGAGCTCCGGCGGCACTGCGCCCGCCGCCGCGGTCGCCACGACCGTCGCCTGGTACCGAACCCAGATCAGCACGCCATAGGTCAGCACGCCATCGCGAACGCGTAGAGCCTTTAGGCTGGCCGGGTGGTCAAGCCGACGGTGCCCCCGACTCGCCTGCCCAGGCCGACCCGAGACGAGCTGGCCGCGGCGGCCGGACGGACGATCGCCGACGTGGCCGCACCGGGCCTGCGCGTGCTATTTTCCGGAATCAATCCCGGCCTGTATTCGGCGGCCACCGGGCACCATTTCGCCAGGCCAGGCAACCGGTTCTGGCCCGCCCTGCACGTATCAGGGTTCACCGACCGCCAGCTTGGCCCGAGCGAGCAGGACCAGCTTCTCGGCCTCGGCCTGGGCATCACCAACATCGTGGCCCGCGCCACTGCCCGCGCCGACGAACTCGGGTCCGATGAGCTCATCGCCGGCGGCCAGGCGCTAGCGGCGAAGGTCCTCATGCTGCGTCCCCGGTGGCTAGCCGTGGTCGGGGTGACCGCCTACCGGACCTCCATGGGCAGGCCACGAGCCATGGTGGGCCCGCAGGAACTCACGATCGGCGCGACGCGGGTATGGGTATTGCCCAATCCCAGCGGGCTGAACGCCTCGTACCAGATTGACCGGCTCGCGGCGGAGTTCGGGCGCCTTCGGCAGGCCGCTACCGGCTGAGCCCGGGCAGCAGGAACCCGGGCCATCCGAGCTGGCCGCCCGGGGAGACGGCGGCTGGGGCTGTTCTCAGACTGCGGGTAGTTCGTCGGCCGCGGCGACCTCGCTGCGCGGCGGCTCGGGCCGCCGGTGCAGTAGCCGCAGCAGGTAGAACGCCGCGAAGCTGACCAGCGACCATTGCGCCCAGTCCTCGATCAGCGCAGCCTTATCGATCTCCGGAGTGCCCTGATAGGCGGTCAGGAACCGCACCGGATAGCCCTGCGCCAGCCCGATGCAGCGGTCCGGCAGCTGAGCCAGCGTCGCTCCGGCCGGCCCGCAGCCGGGTATCGCCGCAAAGCTCATGCTCCCGAGGTACAGGAGGGTCACGACCAGGCCGGCGAGCAGCGCGATCAGGGGCATCCAGGTCGGCACCCGGTACGGCGCAGATGTCGGTGCGGCCCAGCCGGCCAGCGGGTCTTGCCGCGTGCGCTCATGCACCGCCGGGCTCACGAGCAGGGCGATCTGGCCCGCGAAGACAGCCAGGAGCAGCAGGACCACGGGACTCCAGGAGCGGGAACTGATGACCGCGGCCTCGGCAACGGAAAGCATGCTGGCGATGATCAGGATGACTCGCGAGAGCCGCCCGCCGCGCGATACCCGCCAGGCCAGGAACGCGGCCAGCGGGAGCCAGGGCGCCTGGGCTCGCTGCGGCAGCGCCGGGTGGGCGACGGCGGCAGCCGCGACGGCGAGCACTTCGAGTACGACGTACCAGGCGAGCAGCTGGCCAGGCCCGCTGCGCCAAATCCTCGACATGGCCGGCCTCGTCTCGGTCAATCCGGCGCATAAGCAATAAAACGGTGTACCAAGCATAGGCACCCCGGCAGGCGGGATCGCATCCGGCGACCCACGACTGCGGTGGCGGCGGACAAATCCCCGCCGCGCACCGCAAGTCCGTCGGCCAGGCGCGGTGACGTGGTACTGCTCGCGGTCTCGCCGTTGCCCGCCGGCGTCAGCCGCCGAGTCTGCGCAGACTGCAACGAAAGCGAGGCCGGGCCCGGGGCCAACAGCCAGGGTGGCGGTACAGCCGACGACGCCGTCGACCCCAACCGGGACATGATCGCATGGTTGCGATCAATACATCCAGGGCCGCTGGCTGGTACTGGCCTGGGAATGGCCAGTGCTGCCATGCCCCGGTGATGCCGACGCGACGGCACCGAGACTGCCCAGCAGCAGAGCTACAACGAGAATCCCGCGCTTCGCCCAGACGCGAACCGTCCCGGGCGAGGGCGCACGGTGAGCGCCGCCCGCCGACCGGCTGGCCCGCGTGATGACGTGCGAAAAAGACCGCTGACTGTTCATCGGGAAGATCCCCTCATCGGTGACTTCCCCCTCCAAGACGGAGAAGCTACACCAGAACCCATCTCGGGATAGGGCATTCGGATGGATCCGGGCCACATCCTGCCCGGCGCGCTCGAGGTCGCCCGTGACGCGCCGGGCGGCGGGCCTGGGCAAGAGATCTCCCCGCGAGCGCGCAGCACCTTTCGAGAAGCAGGCCGCGGCGGCGCGACAGAGCTAGACGCGACAGAGCTAGGAGCCAGCCCGGTGCCCGCAGCCCCGGCAACAGGCACCTCACTAATTGGATCGCGCCACGCCAGCCTCTGCAGCGTCATCGTTATTCAGTATCACCGGGCTATCGCCATTCCCATCCGATATGTAAATACGCTATTCTCTAGGGCATTACAGGCCGGCCGACGAAATTACGAAAACTGCAGTGAAAGTTTCATTTGCATTCTCAGCAAAGCTGAAGGAGGCATGATCGTTATCGTTTCGGCTCCAATTGTCTCAGGATTCGAGTGAGAACTGCCCAGAACGGGTATTAACGCGGCGGACGTTTCTGTACGCCTCGTTCAGGTGCCCAGCTCCGAGCTTGTCATAGGCGGTAGAAATGCAAGGCGATCATGGAATTCCGGGCGCTCGGGCCAATTGAGCTCTGGTCGGCCGGGCAGCAATGTGATCTCGGGCCGGCCAGGGCCCGGCGTGTCCTGGCCATCCTGCTGCTGACGCCGCGCACCATCGTGCCAGGCCGAGACCCTTATTGACAGGGTGTGGGACACCACGCCGCCGGCGAAGGCGCGGGAGAGTCTTTCGGTCTACGTCGCCCGGCTCCGGGCCTCACTCCGGCAGGCTCTGGGCGACAGCGTACGGCTGGCCGGGCGCGCGAGAGGGTACGTGCTCGACGTCGATCCTGAGGCGGTCGACTTGCACAGGTTCCGCAGATTGCGCCGGCAGGCGGGCGCGCTGACCGGCAGCGGCGACTACGGTCATGCGGCCGCCCTGCTGCGCGAGGCGGACGAGCTCTGGCACGGCCAGGCGCTGGCCGGGATCCCCGGCGACTGGGTGGCGCGGATGCGCGACAGCCTCGAGGAGGAGCGCCGGGCGGCCATCCTGGATCGCGTCGAGTGCGAGCTGGAGCTTGGCCGACACGCCGAGCTGATCGGGGAGCTTCGCCACCTGCTGGCTCAGTACCCGCTGGATGAGACATTCATCGCGCATCAGATGACCGCGCTGTACTGGAACGGCAGACCGGCTGACGCACTGAGCCTGTACCGGGAAACCCGCAGCCGCCTCATCGATGAGCAGGGCACCGAACCCGGGCCGATGTTGTCCGAACTTCATCAGCGCATTCTGCGCCGCGACCCCCAGCTGGCCGTGCGGCGCGCCGGGCAGCGCCCCGGCCCGGCGTCACGGCCGGACACCCTGCCGCCCGAGACAGCGGAATTTGTCGGCCGCGGCAAGGAACTCGAGCAGCTCACCGGAGGGCACGGCGACGTCCCAGAGATCTGCCTTATCGAGGGCATGCCCGGGGCGGGAAAGACTGCGCTGGCGGTCCGGGCGGCCCGCACCGTCTCCGGGCAGTACCCGGACGGGCTGCTTTACCTCGACTTTCACGGCCACGACCCCGGCCGCCCCTCGCTCGACCCAGCCGAGGCCCTGCGCTGCCTGCTCCGGATGCTCATCGTGCCGGCCACGCAGATACCTGACGCTATCGGCGAGCGCGCCGCGCTGTGGCAAGCCCAGCTGAGCCGCCGTCGCGTCGTGGTGATTCTCGACGACGCCGCCCGGCTTGACCAGATCCGCCCGCTGCTGCCGACCGCGGGCCGGTGCCTCATCCTGATCACCACCAGGCGCAGGCTTTCCGGCCTGGACGGCGCCCGCACGCTGACCCTCGACGTGCTGTCCATCGACGAGGCGACCACGCTATTCCGGCGGATCGCTGGACCCAGCCGGGCCCAGGACGAGGACAAGGTCGCCGCGGCCGTGAGCCTGTGCGGGCGACTGCCGCTCGCCATCCAGCTCACCGCCGGCAGGCTCGCGCAAGACTGCCCGCCCAGTCTTGCCGACCTGATCGACGAACTATCGCAGCCGTCCGTCCAGCTGGGCGGCACCGGAGCAGCAGGCCCGGAATTGATGTCGGCCTTCGACCTGTCCTACCGTGCGCTGGAACCCGACCATCAGCAGTTCTTCCGGCGACTCGGCGTGAGCCCGTGCGCTTGCGTGAGCCTGCATGCCGCGGCCGCGCTGGGCGGCTGCAGCCTCGCCGAGGCAGAAAAGGCGCTGGCTGCTTTACTCGACCATCACTTGCTAGCCCGAGCATCAGCCGATCAGTTCTGCTTCCACAACCTCATCCGCGGATATGCGGCGGTACGCGCCGCGCGTGATGATCCCGAGCCTGAACAGCGTCAGGCAGTCGCCAGGCTTCTTGACTACTATCTGCATACCGCCGACCAGGCTGATCGGGTACTTCATCCGTTCCGCCGCCGGATGGCCGTGTCGGTTACCCACTCACCAACTGCCAGCCCGCCATTAGGCACGCCTGAAGACGCGACAGGCTGGCTGGAATCAGAATGGCGCAACATGCTGCGGGCCGCGCAACACGCGGGCCGGCACGAATGGAAACGGAAGTGCGCCGATCTCACTCACGTACTGGCCGACTTCGTGGAGATCAGCGCGTACTGGGACGAGGCAATGGCGTCCCACACGCTGGCCCTGCAGGCATGCCGCGACATCGCCGATCCGGCCAGGATCGCGCAGGCGTCGCTCGAGCTCAGCGTGGTCAGCCAGCAAACCGGACGCCAAGAGGCAGCACTTCCGTTAGCTGAGGACGCCGCGGAAATCTACCGGTCGCTGGCCGACCGGCGGGGCGAGGCCGAAGCCCTCGACCAGATCGGCATGGCCCACCAGCGTGCCGCCCGTTCGCGTGAGGCCCTCGCCTATTTCCAGGAAGCAAGGATTCTGTACTACGAGACCACTGACCAGCGCGGCGTAGCCAATACACTGAGTCATTCCGGAATCGCCTGCTGGCACCTTGGGCGCTATCCCGACGCCATGGACCACCTCCGTGAAGCGCTTTCGCTCTACCGCAAAGTAGGTGACCGGCGCGGCGAGGCTAAGACCCTCAACAACCTAGGAAGGATGCAACTGTATTGCGGTTACCACAGAGACGCGCTCGAAGGCTACCAGCAATCGCTGGAAATATTTAGCGAGATAGGCGGCGCGCAGAACCAAGCGATTCTGCACCATAACATTGGAAGCGTCCACCACTATAAGGGCAGTTACGAAGACGGGCTTACCGCTTGCCGGCAGGCACTCGCGATATACCGTGCTATCGGCGATCTTCCGAATGAAGCCGACGTGCTCAATGACATCGGCGCCATTTATCAAAGCGCGGGCTGCTGCGATGAGGCGCTGATTCATCACCAGAAAGCCAAATTGATCGCTGCGGAGATCGGAAATCTGTCCCAGCAGGTGATCGCGCTTCGCGGGATAGCCGACGTACGTCGCGGATCTGGCCAGCACGGCGAGGCGTTTGATCATTACCGTACCGCGCTGCGGCTGGCCAGAGAGATCGGCGACCCATACGAGGAGGCCAAGATCCTCGAAGGAATCGCGGAATCTACGCTCAGCACGCAGCGGCCCCATGCCGCGCGGATCGTATTTAGGCAGGCGCTGGATATCTTCGAACGGCTCGGCGTGCCTGAGGCGGAGTCGGCGCGGATACGCATCGAGACGATGAACGGTGCCTCCGACCGCCGTATCTCCTAGCCCGGCGTGCGGTCCGGCCGTCTCCGCAGCTTGGCGAGGTGCGTGGCCTGGCCGGACTCCCCATGGAACCCAGCCAGCCGGGTCAGGAACTTTCCCGCCCCGGCGCGCGATTGCCGGTCCGGCCTGCGCAGGATGGGCTGCGCGAGCAGGGTGTCGCAGCCCGGCTCACGGGTCCGCCAGGCCGGTCCTGACCAGCAGGCCGCAGCCCAGGCGCGCTGCGCCCTGAGCACCCCCGTCCCGGCTATGACCTGGGGAGCAAGGTAGGCGTTAAGGCGACTGCAACAGGGACGTCCGGGTTGATAGCGCACGCTGGTGCTGCAGTTCCCGGCCGCGGAAGTCGCCGGCCGCTGGCCGAACTCGATGACCCGGGGAGGTCTCGGTGGGTCTGAACCAGGTGCGCATCTTCTCAGATCCTCGCTGGCATCGGCCTAGTCGCAGCCGGTCGCGCAGCGGACCGGGCCAGGAGCCGCGCGAGGACTCCTTCACGTTCCCTTCTTTCCAGGCCTGCCCGGTCACGGTGGACGAGACTGACCCTCGCTTCGCGGCCGGCCTGGGCGTGCTTGCGCCGCCGCAGTCCCTGGCGGACGCTGACTTGCTCGCTCTCGACAGCCTGCTGGTCAGTGCCGAGCGGTTCATCACGCTGTTTCACGACGAGAATCGCGCCGGGCCGCCCGACAGGCGGCTTCAGCAGGTCCGCCGCGAGATCGAGAGGACGGGCAGCTACCGGCACACCCCGGCTGAGCTAGCGTTCGGCGCGCGGGTCGCCTGGCGCAACAGTTCACGGTGCATCGGCCGCCTGTACTGGCGGAGCCTGCGAGTGCGCGACCGCCGCGAGGTCACCGCGGCGCCGGACATCGCCGCCGAGTCGATCGCGCACCTGCGCGAGGCAACCAACGGCGGCCGGATCCGGCCGGTGATCACGGTCTTCGCCCCGGACGGGCCGGACCAGCCAGGCCCGCGGATCCTCAACTCGCAGCTCGTCAGGTACGCGGGCCACCAGGCCGCCGACGGCGCCGTCATCGGCGACCCGGCGAACTCCGGCGTCACGCGGGTAGCCCGCGACCTCGGCTGGGCAGGCGGCCAGCCGCCTGGCCGGTTCGATCCGCTCCCCCTGCTCGTGCAGGAGGCCGGCGCGCTTGTCACGCTGCACGAGCTGCCCGCCGACGCGGTACTGGAGGTCACCATCGGGCACCCGGAGTTCGGCTGGTTCGCCGACCTCGGGCTGCGGTGGCATGCCGTCCCCGTGATCAGCGACATGTACCTGGACATCGGCGGTGTCCATTACCCCGCCGCGCCCTTCAACGGCTGGTACATGTGCACGGAGATCGGATCGCGCGACCTCGGCGATGCCGACCGCTACGACCAGCTGCCGGTGATCGCGAGGCAGATGGGCCTGTCCACGGCGAGCGACCGGACCTTGTGGAAAGACAAGGCCATGACCGAGCTCAATCTCGCGGTCCTGCATTCGTTCAGCAAGGCGGGCGTGACGATCGCCGATCATCACACCGAGTCGGTTCGATTTCTCCAGCACATGGCGCGTGAAGAGCGGGAGGGCCGCGCGTGCCCAGCGGACTGGAGCTGGATCGTGCCACCTGCTGCATCTTCCGCGACCCCGGTCTTCCACCGCTATTACCAGGATTTCAACCAGGCGCCGAACTTCTACCGCCACCCGGCGTTCGGCACCCTGAAGCCGCCGTGCTTCCGTGATGACAAGCCAGGCCCGACCGCGGATAGCTGAGCCGCGGCCGGTACCGGTTGCTGATCGCCTGGGCTTCATAGATCGGTCACCTGACCGATGTCTCCGTCTGCAACTTGCAGCAGCATTTGTGGTGCAACTACCGGCACGATCCAGCCTCAGCGCCCTGATCGGATCGCTGGGGGCCGGAGGCCAGCGTGCGCCAGCGTGCCTAGATCAGTCAACTGGTGGCGGCGGCGGAGAAAGGCGAGACCGTTGGACGTAGTCCGGCTGCGGGAAAGCTTCGCCCATGTCGCAATGCACGGAGACGAGGTACCGCTGTTCTTCTACTCTGACCTGTTCATCAAGCATCCTGAGGTGCGGGACCTATTCCCGGTCTCGATGGCGGCGCAGCGCGGCCACCTCGTCGATGCGCTGGTGAAGATCGTTTCCCAGGTGGACAGCGTTGCTGATCTGACTGCCTTCCTCGAGGGATTGGGCCGTGATCACCGGAAGTTCGGCGCTGCGGCCGAGCACTATGACGCCGTGGGCGCCAGCCTGTTAGCGACCTTAGAGCATTTTTCCGGGCCGGCCTGGACACCGGAGCTGGCGGCCGACTGGAAGGCGGCCTACGAGCTCATCGGTTCCATCATGGTCGCGTCAGCGCGCGCCGACGAAAACCTACGGCCCCCCTGGTGGCGGGGGACGGTGGTGGCCCACGAGCGGCGGGCGTTCGATGTCTCCGTGCTGTCCGTCAGGCCGGAGCCGCGCCTGGACTACCTTCCCGGGCAGTCCGTGGCGATCGAGTCTGCGAGCCGCCCCAAGCTGTGGCGCTACTACTCCATGGCGAACGCGCCCCGTGACGACGGGCTGCTGGAGTTCCATATCAGGCTGATCGACGGCGGCGCGGTGAGCATGGCACTGACCAGCAGCACGATCGCTGACACCGAACTGAGGCTGGGACCGCCCGTCGGAGTCCTCACGCTGGGCGACCCCGTCGCCAGCCGGGATCTCTTGCTCGTGGCGGGAAGTACCGGACTGGCCCCGCTGAAGGCCATCCTCGAGCAGGTGACGGCCTTGCGGCAGCCGCCGAGCGTGCACCTGTTCTTTGGCGCACGGACTGCCGATGGCCTGTATGACCTGGAGAGCCTGGAGAAGATGGCTGCCCAGTATCCGTGGCTGACCGTCACGCCTGTGGTGTCAGCCGATTCTAGGTTCGCCGGCGAGACCGGCAGCCTTCCGGATGTGGTGGCCAGGAAAGGCGACTGGTCATCGCGCGATGCTTACCTGGCCGGCCCGACCGAGATGGTGCAGGAAACGGTGGCCCGGCTGGCTTCAGCGGGCCTGGCGGAAGATCAGATACATATCGAGGATTTCGGGTGGAGCGAGCCTTGACAACAGCATGGTTCGACGAGCAGAGCAGGCTGACTCCCGACGAGTTGCAGACCGTGACGTTTCCGCTGTCGCGGCTGGGCCGGCGCGGCTACGAGGAGCAACCTGTCCACGAGTTCCTGCGCACGGTACACGCCGAGTTCGTGCGCCTGGTGAACGAGCGGGCGTCCCTGTGGCAGGAAGTTCAGCGGCTGCGCCGGCGGATTATCGCCGGCGAAGCCGGCGGTGATCAGCATGAGGTGCTGTTCGGCCAGTCCGACGCTCATGTACACGCGGTGCGGATACTGTCAACCGCGCAAGTCACCGCCGACCGGTACGTGGCCGACGCCCAGGCGTACAGCAGCCGGGTAACCGAAGAGGCCAGACTGCGCCGCGATGAAATCATGCGCGAGGCCCAGCAGCATTCGGACATGATCCTGGAAGACGCTCATGCCCGGGCTCGCGAGGCGGCGGTTTCCGCCCTGAACGGCGCGGTGCCGCCGCAGACCGACCGCGAGCGGCGGGCCGCGCAGGCTGAACTGGCCTATCTGCGCACCTACAGCGACGTTTACCGGGCACACCTGCGGGCTTATACCGAGGGTGTACTGCGCGGTATCGAGGACTGGGAGCGCAAAGAGGCGGCATCGCTCCAGGAGCCACCCCAGCTGCACACCGATCGCCGGAGCATCGAGGCCACCGATGGCGACGCTTACCGGCTCCCTTGACCTGCGGCTCCCTTGACCTGCGGCTCTCTTGACATCCGGCGTACTTGACCTGCGGCGCCCTTGACCTGCGGCGCCCTCGAATACAGCGCTGGCCGCTGTCGGAGCGGGCCGGTCGGCGGACCAAGGCGGGCGGATGCCTCGGTGCCGCCTGGCCGGAAGCTCAGATCGCGGTCCGGTCAGGCGCGGCGTAGCACGGTAACGGCCTCGCCGATCATGGCACCGTCATGCCGGGCACCGCGGCCAGGTCGCCGGCGGTGATCGCGGCGTCAAGCATGGACTCGCCGCGGATCCGCAGCGCAGCAGCGTCCCGCGGCCGGGACAGCCTGGGACAGCGCGACGGTGCCCTCGATCACTCGATCGGCCAGGCCGCCAGCGCCCGCCGCGATCGTGCCCGCGGGCGTTCCGCGGAATCCGTGCCGATCTGCAGGATTCCTGGCCGTGGCCAGGTCCGCGCGGGCTTCGCAGGTCGTGGCCGGCTTCATATATCCGTCACCCGACGGATGTCTCTCTCTGCAACTTGCAGAAGGATTTGTAGTGCAACTACCGGCAAGATCCAGCATCAATAGTTTGGCCGGATCGCCCCGGACTGGCCGCGCAGGGTGACTTGCGCTTTCCGGACCGGCTCAAATCCGCCCGGCAAGGAAACTAGATGGACACGATGGCGCCGCTCCGCCCGCCCCTTCAACGCCCGCGCCGCATCTCGCTGGCGGCAGGACCGGAAGCGGCGGCCGAGGCCCGCCGCCTAGTCCGGGCGGCCATCTGCGCCTGGGATGTCCCCGTCGACCCGTACGTCGCGGCCCTGCTCACCAGCGAGCTGGTGACCAATGCCATAGCGAACGAGGCGGGCGGGAGCATCATGCTCGTCATCACCGGTGCCTGTGGCCAGTTACGCGTTGATGTCCACGACACGTCGTGGTTCGCGCCGGAGCTGGTGGAGGCGCCACCGGACGCGGAGACCGGACGAGGCCTGATGCTGGTCGCCAGCCTGTCGACCGACTGGGGTTTTTACCGGACCGTCGCGGGCAAGGCGGTGTACTTCACGCTCGCGTTCGAGGCCGATCGTGACGAGCGCCTCGAGCAGAGCACGCCGGGCGATCGCAACTATGCCCGTTAACTCGTGGGTCCCCGGAACTACCGGGCATGCCCAGCGCGCTAAGAACACCGGCCGCCGCGGAGCGGCTGGAACAGCCCCATTCCTGCGCCGCGCTCATCTTGACGCGGTTGTCCGCAAGGCTGCCTCGCGGGCGATGTCTATACGCGAATGGACGTCGAGTTTCTTCAGGATGTGGGACACGTGGGTCGCGACGGTCCGCCGGGACAGGAAAAGCTTGGCGGCGATCTCTGGGTTGGTCAATCCCCCCTCCACCAGCGCAGCGATCTTTGTCTCGGCCGGTGTCAGGCTGTCCCAGCCGCTCCGCGCCTGCCGGTGTTTGGCGCGTGGTCCGCGACGGATGCCATGAGCGCGGAAACTGGTCCGTAGCCGTGCGATGTCCGTGGCGGCACCCAGCGAGGTATAGAGCTCCACGGCACGGGTGTATGCGGCCCGGGCCTGGTCGCGGTCGCCGGTGCGGACGAAGTCTCCGGCGGCCGCCTCCAGCGCCTTGGCACTGAGCAGCGGTCGGCTGGCGGCGCTATAACATTCTGCGGCCGCCAGCAGCCGGGTAGCATCGTGCTCCAGCAGCCCGCGGCAGTAGAGCGCGTTCGCCCGCCGGTGCGGGACCTCCGATTCACCGGCCAGGGCCGCGGCGTGCCCGGCGATGGCCCTCGCAGTACCTACGTCGCCGATCTCCGCGGCGAGGCGCACGGCGTCAGCAAACAGGTCCTCGATTTCCTCGAGTTCTTCGCTATGGTCGGCGAACCCGGCGGTCAGCACGGCCAGTGCCTCCGGGAGCGCGTCGGCAAGCTCCGCGTCCAGGCTGCGGGCCAGCGCCAGCGGGGCGACGACCCGGTTTCCGATCCGCTCGGAGTGCGGAGCGGCAGCAGCGAGATGCTGCCGCGCCGCGGAGATCTCGCCGCGATGGAAGCAGATCACGGCGGCGATGCCGTGATCGCTGCAGGCGGCGCCGGGCTCGTTCAGGTCATCGTGCAGGACTTCCACCTCGGCCATCGCATCGTCCCACCGCCCGGTGTCAAAGAGCAGCTGGCCGAGGGCGCTGTGCGCCTGAGCGAGCCGAACGACGGTGCCCGCCCGGTCCGCGAGATGCCGGGCCTCGCGCGCCGATGCGAACGCCTCCTCGTACCGGTCGAGGCCGCTCAGCGTCACGGCCTTGTTGATCTGCAGCAGCAGCCGCAGGTCGGTCAGAGCCGGGTCGGCCTGAGTCACGCTCAGCGCCTGGTCGAACAGCGGCAGTGCGTCAGTCATCTGCCCCTGCGCGGCGGTCACCAGGGTCAGCACGTGCAATGCCCAGCCAGTCGCCCAGTTGTCACCGGTCTCCAAGGCCGCCTCGAGCGCGGCGGCGGCGACCCGGCCGGCCGTCTCGACCTCGCCGAGGTTGCTGTACGTCCGCGCCGACAGCACGAGGAGCCGGGCGCGGTGCCTGGCCGAGATCCCGGGGGCGGCCAGGGCCCGGTCCAGCGTGGCGAGGGATTCCGCAAACTGGCCGGCCCACAGGCGGCACTGCGCCAGTGTCCAGTGCAGGTCAACGAGGAGGTCGGGCTCGACCACATGGGCCAGCGCGCGGTTCGCGACCTGCTCGGCCCCGGTGGCATCGCCGACCCGGTAGAGAGCATCAGCGAGCCGTCCCACCAGAGCGTCGTGCTGGGCTGAGCCGGTGGCGGAACTCGCGACGGCTTGCCGGAGAAGTTCGGCCGCGGCCCGGGGCGCCTGGCCGACCAGCAGCTCTGCGGTCTGGGCCAGCCAGCCCAGTATCCAGTCGTCCATCGGGTCGGTCAGGCCGTCAGATCCGGCTACTGCCGACAGCAACTGCCGCGCCACCCGGTCCGCCGGGGCACCGGCCTCAGCGAGGGCCCGGGCGGCGTCGCGGTGCCAGGCGGCGCGCACCGGTGCCGGTATCTCGTCATACAGCGCCGCACGGATCAACGGATGCCGGAACCCAAGACCGCTGCCAGACTCGGCCAGCACGCCCGCGGCACAGGCCTCGTCAACGGCCGGGACCAGGTCCGCCACGCCGCGGCTGAGCACCGTGGCCAGGTCCGGCACCGCGAAGTCCACGCCGAGCAGCGCCGCCGCCCTCAGCACCTCGCGCACTGGCCCGGAAACGAAGCCCAGCCGGTCCGCGATGGCCGCCGACAGGGAACTCGGTGCGGAACCACTGGTCAGCGTGGCGGCTCCGGTCTCGGTAACGGTCAAGTTGGAGCCACGCGCCAGCGCCGCGACCAGCTCGGTGACATAGAGCGGATTGCCCGCGGCACCGCCAGCGAGCCGTAGCAGTTTCTCATCAGGCTTGCCACCAGCCAGGGCCGCTACCAGCTCGGCTACGGCCGTCCCGGTGAGCCCGGTGAGCTGGAGTCGCGCGGCATCGTCGACCGCTCGCCGCAGGACCAGCAAGTCATCCCGCTGTGGCACTGGCCGCATCATCCCCACGAGCAGCAGCGGCACCTGCGGCACCGACCTGGCCAGGCGCACCCAGAGCGCAACGCTCGCCTGGTCTGCCCACTGGAGGTCATCGATGACCAGCACGGTAGGGACGGTGGCGCATTGCTCGGCGATGAGCGCGAGCAATTGCTCAGCCAGTGCCGCTGAAACGTCCGCGCCGCGATCGGCAGTGAATTCACCGCGCAGCAGCCGGAGGATGGTATTTCGCCGCGGATTAGCGGAGGACTCCCGTACCCGTAACCCCTCTAACAACGGCAGCAGTGGTAACGCCTGCCCCAATTCGTCACCGGCACCCCAGAACACTTCACAGCCGATATCCGCCGCCTCGACCAGTGCCGCTCGGACCAGCGCGGACTTGCCGATTCCTGGCTCGCCCTCGATCAGAACTGCCTGGCCCTGCCCGCCAGCCGCCGCCGTCATGAGCCCGACCAGCATCGCAATCTCGGTGTCGCGGCCGACCAGTGCGCCGGCCAGGGGGGCGCTGGGCACGAAGCGCACTTTACTACTAGAACATTCTGGACACAAGCGGCGTTTCTACGTAAGTCATTGGTCCAAATTGGCAGGCCCGCAGCCATGGCATCGCCAGGATTGCAACATTATGCGCTGCAAGTTGCATAGGACTTGCAGTGCATGGACACGTGAATGTCACCCCGAACGGGGACAAGAATATTTCTGGTAAATAGAAACAGCAATTTTTACTAACGGAACCAGTCACAAGAAATGGTTACCCGTGGCGCATGAAATAACCAGGTTCTGGGAAATAACTTCACAGGACGGCAGCTACGCCGGGCGGGCTGGCTGAGTCACGCAACGGCTGCTGACCTGGGGAATCGCCAGGAGGAACCATGCGCATCAGGCGAGCCATCATTTTTCCCGCTATCCTAGCGCTCGGCGTGGCCGGCTCACTATTAACTGGGCCAGCAATGTCGGCTGCGGCTGGGCACCAAGCCGGCGCCCACCTTCAGGTAGTTGCCCTGCACGCGAACCCTGACACCCTTTATCACTGTTGAACTGACAAGATTGCCCACCGATGACGCCGCCGACGTGGTGCGCGGCGCCTGCCGGATTCACTGACGGGTTTCCCGCCGCGATGTCATGGCCGACGGGCGGAGGCTAGCAGCCGACGGCGGCCGGCGCGATGGTGGCTCGTGGTCCCCGTGCTTCCCGTACTGCGGAGCAGCCTGTGATCTTGTCCGGGCGCCGGGGAGTGATCAGGCCGGGGTGCCGGTGCGCGGTCGCGGCATGGCGGCATGGCGGCAGCATCGATGATCATCTCGCCTCAGCATGGTGACGCTCCTGGCCGGGCCGTGCGGGCGCGTCTGGTGATACCAGACTGGCCGGCCGAGAGGCTGGCGGGCGAGGTCGCGCCCCTTCATGTCCATGACGCCGATGACGAGGCGTGGCATGCGGCGTCCGGGGCGCTGCGGATCCGGTTCGCGGCCGAAGAGATCATCGCCGGGGCTGGACGAGGCTGGTCTGACCGCCCGGCCCGCTGATCCATGAGCCACCGGCGGTAGCGGGATCCTCGGGCGTTGGCGAGTACCGGAGGTTTGGCTACTCTGGATCTCAGCGCTATATGTGACGAAAGTTTCACTATTGGTTCCATGCAGGATTTATGTGCTGTCACACTGGTCCCGCTAGCGCGGCACCGCGGAGGGAGGACCCCGGATGACCGTGCCAGGAAGCCCGACAGTGCGGCGCCGTCGGCTGGCCGCGGAGCTGCGCGAGATCAGGGAAAGCAAGGGCAAGAGCGGGGATACCGTCGCCGCCGCGCTGAGATGGTCACCTTCCAAGATCAGCAGATACGAGCTGGCCAGGACCGGCCTGAAGCCGCGGGAAGTCGAGCGGCTGCTCGACTACTACGAGATTACCGGCGCCCGTCGCGAGCTCCTTGTCTCGCTGGCCGAGGATGCGGCCAGGAAAGGGTGGTGGGAAGAGTTTGCCGACATCATTTCCGCCGACTATCAGCAGTTCATTGGCCTGGAGCACGAGGCTAGCTCGATCGACATATGGCACGTCGAGGTTGTAACTGGCCTATTACAGACAGAAGCCTATGCTCGCCACATAATCAGCAGCTACAACCAGGTCGAGCGGATCTCGCCGGGCATGATCGAGCGGCTGGTCAAGATCCGGATGCAGCGCCAGCAGGTGCTGACCCGCGAACCAGTGGCGGAGATCTCGGTGGTGCTTGACGAGTCAGTACTGCGCCGGCGGGTCAGCGATGACCTGGTGATGCATGACCAGCTGCAGCGGCTTGCGCGCGAGGCGGACCGCCCGAACGTGACGTTGCGGATCCTCCCTCTGGAAGCGCAGCATACGGTCTTCGGTGAGTCATTTGTGCTATTCCGATTTGGGCCAGATGATGATGCCATACTCCAAGATGTGGTGAGTACCGAGCATTTGCAGAACGACTTCTCCGTGGAGGGCGAGCGAGAGACATACCTGCATCGGCTCGCCTTTCAGATCCTGGTTGACGCGGCCTTGGATCCGGCGTCATCTAAAGCCCTCATACTCAAGACGGCCGAGTCGCATTGGTCGGGGATCAAATCCCACCTAAGTACCTGAATACGCTACTGTGAAATCACCTCGTTCGGGCCTTTAAGCCCGTAACGGCGCCAATCTCGCCCGCTGGCGGAATGACCCAGGCCCGGCTGAGGCCCTGTCGTGCTGCCGCCACCGAGCTAGCGGCTCGTCGGTCGCCGTCCTCGCTCGTGATATCGCGCCTACCAGTGGAAACATCGAAACGTATGTCCATCGACGCAACCTGGGCAGAACCGCTGCGGATGCGCCGAGTGACTGCTAACCTACTGCGCGTAGTGGCCATTTCAGGCCATGGATCACTCGACATTCAGCGAGGTAAGGACGTGGAAAGACTTACGCTCGAGGGCCAGGAAAGGCCCGGCTCAGCCTGGATCAAGAGCTCGCTGAGCTTCTCCAATAGCAACTGCGTCGAGGTGGCAAACCTGTCCGAAGGCGGGATCGGCGTTCGCGACAGCAAGGACACCGAAGGCCCGGTTCTCCGGTTTACACCGGGCGAATGGGACGCATTCATCGGAGGAGTCCGAAACGGAGAATTCGATAGTTTCGGTAAGGCCTGACCTTCCGGGGCACGATGCCGTAGCGGCTTGCTCAGGCTAGCCGCCGATCAGAGCTCAGGCGAAGGCCCTTCCCGATCGTGGAGGGCCTTCGCGCTGTTGTCGGGCGATGCAGCTGAACCTGGCCGGCAACGTGCTGACCAAGCAGCCCCGACGAGCCGCCGGGCCGGTAACGACAGCCCCTCAGTGCGGCTGCGGCCGCAGCAGGCCGTCGCCACGATCCGCTAGCTCGCGACGTCGACGCGGGCGCCGGTGAACCGCGACCCCCCTGGGGGTACCCCTCCGCGTAGCTGCTGGTGGCCGATTCCGCGAAGATACCTCCTGGACCGCGAAGGTTCGCAATTCGGCGTTTTCTAGGGTTTTTAGTGCTCTAGTCGCGCTAGTCGGCCTCGGGAACGCCATTCCACTTGTCATATTAGGTGTGTTCAGGAATATGCTTGGCGTTCCTGCGGAGTCGGGCATGACGGGGACATGAGCTTCGGGCTCCCGGCGGCCGGCTTAGGGGAGGACGCATGTTGTGCCAGGGGTGTGGCCGTGACAACCCGCCAGGGTCCGCATTCTGCGGCTTCTGCGGTCGCCCCATCCAGCCGTCCTTAGCCTCCGCAACGGCGGCCAGGCCGGCGAGTACCTCGGTGCCGAGGCAGCAGTTGTGGACGCCGGAGACGGCCGCGAGCCAGCCTGCGCCCCCGGACGGCAGACAGCGCCCGTATCGCTCCCCTGACGCGGCCACCCGCTATCTGTGCGCTGCGATGGCGCTCAGTCCGTCGGTGCGGAAGAGGGCGCTGGAGGATGTCCTGGAGGAGGAGCACCGCGCGGTGGTCACCACTCCGGGAGTGGACCTGGTCACCGTGCTCAAATACGCACTGGCAGCGCATCGTCGGCAGGTAATACGCGACGTCGTCCTCTTCGTGCTCCTTTGCGCGCTGATCGTAGACTTCTTTGTGCTCCGCTCAGGCATCGCGGCACTGCTGCTGCTCGCGGCGGCCTGGGTGACCATCTCCATCGAGCGGTTTACCAACTCCCACGGGGCCGCACGCGGCCTGCGCCCGGCGGTGTTCAGCCCGGACCAGGCACCCGCCCCGGCGCGCAACTCCTACGGTGCCCGGCAGCTCAACCGGATAGCAGCGGCCAGTACGGCGGGCAATGTCACCATTTACAGCAAGTTCCCGCCCTTCGTGGGGTACGGCAATGTCGCCACGAGCTGGTCATTCGCCGTCGATATCACTCAGCCGCGGCGGGGCGCTCGCCCGAAGCCGTTTTCCGTGCACGAGGTCTATGACAACATCAAGGCCGGGCTCGACGAGATTGACCTGCCGGGCATGGCGGTTACGGACCGGGTTTTCGTCAATGGCCGCGATATAAAGGAAGACCAGCGCTTCCTCCCAGATTCGCACTCGGCACCAGTGACCTCCATCGGCACGGACCTGATGCGAGAGCTGATGGCGATGCCCGAGGAGCGGGCCCGGCCTTATCTGACCATCAGCATGACCAGCTGGCAGGGTGATCTGGCCGTCACGATGTTCATCCGCTTCTTGCTGTCGCGCAGCGATCTCTTCGTCGAGGCCGCGCATACCGTGGTGCCTCCGGTGCGGGTCGAGTTCAAGGCCATCGACGAGCAGGATCCGGAAATGCAGCCCGGCGAGTTCTTGAGGCTGGTCGGCGGCAGCCTGGTGAGCACGATCCCCCGGCTGCTCGGCAGCCTGCCTGGCATCGTCCACGAACTCGGCTCGGACAACCGGCGAGAACGCAAGCGGCGCCGTGTTGAGGAAGCGGGTGACTACGGCGCTCTGCTCAGCATCCGCGAAGCGGCAGCGGACACCAAATGGCAGCGGTACTTCCAGGTCCTTGATGATGCCCGTTACGTGAAGGTGATCCAGCAGCGGATCTTCCGAACTCTGGTGGAGTTCCTGGAGGAGCACGACATCGACACGTCCAGCCTCGTTACCCGCAGCGAGATGCTCGTGAATAACGGCGTGATGGTCACGGCCGGGGGGACGGTCAATGCGCAGGCGGTCGCCGCCGGTACCAACGCGCAGGCGGCCGCCGGCGGCCTCGCCGCGCAGGCCGCTGGCCTGGCTTCGCGGGTCCGCGGCGGCGGAGAAGGAGGAGGAGGAGGAGGAGAGGGTTGATGTCAGGCACAGCCGATAACGAAGGCATCTGGATCGAGGGCCAGGCGACGGTCGTCGCCGGCGCCATGGCCGCCGGGACCGGTGCGACGGCCATCGGCAGCACGCAGTATTCCGGAGCCCCCGCCGACCTGGACGAACTGCGCAAGGCGCTCGATGCGCTGGTCGCGCAGCTGCGGTCCGCCCCGGCCGGAGTCGACGACCCGGAGTCGCTCGCCGAGGTCGCGACCTCGGCGCAGCGGGAGGCGCGAAAGAGCAAGCCGGACAAACGGATCCTGAGCGGACTGCTGCAGGCCCTGATGGCCGGGGTCGCGAATTCGACGGCGCTCGCGAACGCGGTGGTGGCGATTCAGCACGCGATCGGCGTTTTGCTGTAGCCGACCGAGAATCGGCCAGGGGCGGGCATGCGATATTGCACTCGATGCGGGACCGCCGCCGGAGCGGAGCAGGCATTCTGCGTTCGCTGCGGCGCTCAGCTTGAGCTGCCCGCGGAGCCCCGGGCGCAGGCACCGGCGGCAGGGCCTGGTCCCGGCCTCGGGCCCGCGGAACCCGATTCGCCTGTGCCCGCAACCGGCTGGCGGTCCGAGGACACCGAGCCGGGGACGCCGCGGATCGCCTGGGCGCCCTCGGCGCCCGCGGGCACTGGGCCGCCGCCACCTGCCCCGTCGCGGGAGCCGTCAGCGCCTTCAGTTACCGGGCCCGCGCCGGCCTCGAGCTGGCCAGCTCCACCTGCCGGAGGCGGGCAAGCCGGGCCGCCGACCGATGCCCAGCTGCCCCGGCGCAGGCCGGGCGGTCACGCCAAGACGGTAATCGCCATCGTGGCGATCGTGCTCGTGCTCGGCGGCGGCGCGGCAGCCGGCTGGAAGCTGCTCGGGCACCAGAGCGCCCGGCCCACCGCCGGCCCGCACGCGTCCACCGGAACAGCCGGTCTCCCGTCCGCGAGCGCCGCCACCGCCACGCCCGCGGGTACGGCGTCCCAGGCGTCACCCGTCAGCGGTGCGCAGAACGGTGGCCAGCACGTGGTGGCCGTCGCCCCGGCCGTGAGCCAGCTGACCGGCGCCCCGCAGATCGCCGCGTTCCTCCAGACCTACTTTCAGGCCATCAACAACCGCGATTACGGGTCGTATTCAGCTCTGTTCGAGCCACGGCTGCGGCCGACGCTCCAGCAGTTCGAGAGCGGCTATGCGACGACGCGCGACTCCGGCGCGATGCTCAGCGGAATCTCCCCGATGGCGGGCGGCCTGGCTGCGGCGGTTAGCTTTGCCAGCCACCAGCAGCCGGCCGACAGCCCGACCGGCACCTCGTGCACCTCGTGGAATATCACCCTGTACCTGAAGCCGCACGGCAGCACGTACTGGATCGTGCACCCGCCGGCGGGCTACCACGCGCATTACCAGGCCTGCTGACCGCCAGGAGCTAAACCGCCCGGAGCCGAGATCCTGGCGGTAGTCACGCTGTAAGATCTATACGAAATGTAGTACGTGTGCTATCTTCCGATGCATGGATGATGTACTGGATGTCCGTGATCTGCGGATGCGGTACGGCAAAACTGACGTACTCAACGGGGTCAGCTTCGCCGCGCACTGCGGGGAGGTACTCGTCCTGCTCGGGCCGAACGGCGCGGGCAAGACTACGACGATCGAGATCCTCGAGGGGTTCCGGATGCGTTCGGCGGGCGAGGTCAGCGTGCTCGGCGCCGATCCAGCCCGCGCCGGCGAGGCGTGGCGGGCGAGGACCGGCGTCGTGCTGCAGTCCTGGCGTGACCACGCGAAATGGCAGGTCCGCGAGCTGCTCGCGCACCTGGGCCGCTACTACGCGCCGTACTCCACGCCGAGCGTCACACGCCCCTGGGACGTGGACGACCTGATCGAGACGGTCGGGCTGACCCCGCACGCCCGCCAGCGGGTGCGAAGCCTGTCCGGCGGGCAGCGGCGCCGCCTCGACGTGGCGATCGGCATCGTGGGGCGCCCCGAGCTGCTGTTCCTCGACGAACCGACGGCCGGCTTCGACCCCGAGGCCAGACGCGACTTCCACGACGTCGTGCACCGGCTCACTGACCGGCAGCAGACCACGATCCTGCTCACCACGCACGACCTGGACGAGGCGGAACGGCTCGCGGATCGCATCCTGATCCTGGTCGGCGGCACGATCATCGCGGACGGCTCCGCCGATGAACTGGCCCGCGCGATGTCGGGCCAGTCCGAGGTGCGCTGGAGCCGGGACGGGCAGCGGTTCGTGCACGCGGCGGAGGACGCGACGGCGTTCGTCAGGGAGCTGTTCCGGCAGTACGGCGAGTCGGTCGAGGATCTGGAGGTGCGCCGGGCCAGCCTGGAGGACGCGTATATGGCACTGGTCCGCCAGGCGGAGCACGGTGTGCCGCGCAAGTTGACGGCGGTAGTGGCATGAACCCCACCCTGGTGGCGGCGCGAGCGGGACTGTCCCGTGGCTGGATCGAGTTCAGGCAGACTCTGACCACGCCGGGTGACCTGATCGCGATCCTGCTCATGACCGGCGGCTTCCTCGCCGCGATCATCTGGACCCGGTACACGCACGTGCCAGGGACGCACTTCTCACTGGGCACCACGATGCTGGTCAGCGTGCTCGGCCTGAACGTCGTGGTGTACGGAGTCATCACGATGGGCGACCTGCTCGTGACCGAACGCGAGGACGGCACGCTGCTGCGGGCCAAGGCCATCCCGAACGGCATGCTCGGCTACCTGCTCGGCAAGGTCATCAACATCTCCGGGCAGGTAGCGTTCGCTGTCGCGATCACGCTGGTCACCGGCGCTTTCCTGGTGGCCGGCCTGGCGATCGGCAGCCCTGGCAGCTGGCTGACGCTGGCCTGGGTGCTCGGGCTCGGGCTGCTCGCCACGTTGCCGCTGGGCGCCGTGCTCGGATCGCTGTTTTCCAGCCAGCGCAGCGCCGGAGGGCCGATGCTGCTGCTGCTGGGCGGACTTGCCGCGATCTCCGGCATCTTCTACCCGATCACGCACCTGCCGGTGTTCCTGCAATGGACCGGGCAGGTGTTCCCGCTGTACTGGCTGGGACTGGGGATGCGTTCGGCGCTGCTGCCGAACGCCGTGGCGGCGGTGGAGATCGGACACTCGTGGCGGCACCTGGCCACGTTCGGCGTCCTGTCCGCGTGGGCAATCGCAGGGCTCGTGCTGGCGCCGGTCGTGCTGCGCCGGATGGCGCGCCGCGAGTCCGGCTCGGACGTTGCCGCCCGCCGCGAGAAAGCGATGCGGAGATGAGCAGTGAGGTCATCTATAACCGGATCGCGATGCTGCGGGCCGAGCGCGGGATCTCGCGGCGCGAACTGGCCGACGCGCTCGGCGTGCACTACCAGACGGTCGGCTACCTGGAGCGCGGCGAGTACAGCCCGAGCCTGTACCTGGCGCTGCGGATCGCCGCGCACTTCGAGGTCGCGGTCGAGGTGATCTTTTCCGCCGAGCCGTTCCCCCGGCTAGGCACAGCCGCGACCGCCTAAGGACGGGTAGCGCCGGGAACCAGGCTCAGGTGGTCCCAACGCGGAGCCGAACTGCCGAGCCTGGCGATCGTCAGGAGAGGGCGGAGCTGGGCCCGCTGGGCTTGCCAGCGTGGCCGGGCCGGCCGGGCCCGTCCGGCAGTTCCGGTGTAGCCGACGTGGTCCGCAGCAGCGCCGGGAGCCCGCGCAGCTCGCTGGCGAAGGCGGCCTTGTACTGCCGGACCTCGGCATTGAGCTCTTGCTGGTTGGCGTCGACGAACTGCTGCTCATAGCTGGCCTGGACGGCGAAGTAGATGCCGGCCAGGTCGGTGGCCTGCGTGCAGTCCGCGTCGGTCACGGCCGTCGCGATCTGGGCCCTGTTCTGCGCGGCAGTCGGGCCCACCGCCGATCCTGGGGTTAGCGATCCCCTGAGGCCAAGCGCGGTCAGTGTCTGCAGCATCAGCGTGTCCGCGTCCGAAGAGCTGTACCCGTTCCTGGCCATGCAGGCCGACCAGGCCCTGGTCGCCGCCTTGAAGTCCGGGTCCTGGACCACGTCCGTGCTGAGGTCGTCGTTCATCGTCTCGATGCCGGCCAGCGAGTGGGCGAACTGAGCGTTGTTGAAGTCCGACACGATGTTGAGGCACTTGCCCGCGGCGGCCTGCGCGGCGGCAGGCAGGCGGGTCGCCGGGGTTGCGGACGGCCCGGACGTGGCGTCGTCGCTGGCGGACGGGGCGGTGAAGCCGTACTGGGCGGCGAGCGCGGTCCCGAGGTAGCCCCACGGCCCGGCCGGCTGCGCGAAGGTCAGGCCCCGGTTCGCGCGCGCGAAAAACGGCGTGCTGCCGGAGTCCTGGCCGTAGCCCGCGTCGGTCATGCACGCGGTGTGCAGGGCGGCATAGGTGTCACCGGGCGCCAGCCCGTCATCGGTGCTGGCGCCGAGTCCGGCGTAGGGGGTGAAGGCCTCCTCCGACAGGGCCGCCTGGGCGGAAGCCGGGGCGGCCGGCCTGCCGACGCTGGGCGTGGTCACGGTCGCGTCCGGCCCGTTCGGCGCGGCGGCCGTGCAGGCGGTCAGGCCCGCGCAGCAGCAGATGAGAACACTGAGCCGGGTCCGGACGGACCTGATCCTCCGGGTCACCTCAGCCGGCCCGCTTGACCGGGCCGGTGGGGAATGGGACGGCCTTCGCCGTGCGCAGCAGGGACTCGAGCTTGCTCAGCTCTTTCTGGTAGGCGGTCCGGTACCGCTGGACCGCGGCGGTGAGCGCCTGCTGGTTGGCGTTCACGAGCTGCTGTTCGTAGCTGGCCTGGACGGCGAAGTAGATCCCGGCCAGGTCCGCGGACTGCGTGCAGTTGGCATCAGTGACCGCCGCCGCGAGCTGCGCCTGGTTGGCGGCGGCGCTTATCGGCTGTCCGGGGTTTATCTGATGAGCATCGCCGTACATGGCCTGCATCTCCTGGGAGAACACGTCCCGCGGCTGGTCGTCGTGGTAGCCGTTTTTCGCCATGCAGGCGGACCAGGCGCTGGTGGCGTTCTTGACCGCCGCATCCTTCAGGATGTCGTTGTCGATGTCGTTGCTCAGCGCACCGATGCCGGCCAGCGGGCCGTTTTGCCCGGCGTTGGTGAAGTCCTGCGTGATCGTGCCGCACTTCCCGATCGCGGCCTGCTCGGCTGCGGTGACGCTGGCCTGGTTCGCGCTCGGCTGCGGGATGTCGATGCCCAGCGTGCTCAGCGCGGAGCCCGGGGGAACCCGGAAGCCGTACTGCTCGGCCTCGGCGACTCCGAGGTACCCCCAGTCCCCCCAGGGCTGGGAGAACGCCAGCTCCCCGGGTCCGATGGTGATATCGAACGGAGCGTTGCCGCCGTTGGGGTAGCCCGCGACGGTCATGCAGGCGATGGCGAGCGCGCTCGTCGACTCGTGGGGGGCCAGCCCGTCGTTGTTGGACACGCCGAGCGCGGCGTAGGGGGTGAACGCGTCGCGGGACAGCGCCGCCTGGGCGGCGGACGGCGGCGCCGGCCGGCCGACGCTGGGCGTGGTCACGGTCACGTTCGGTCCGCTGGGCGCGCCGGCCGTGCACGCGGTCAGGCCCGCGCAGCAGCAGATCAGGAGCCACCGGCCGGTGCGGGTGCGCATCATCGTTCCTTTCCGTCGCAAGCCGCGGCTCATGCGCTCCGCAGCGCCGCCAGCGGGCTGGTCCGCGCCGCCCGCAGCGCCGGGTACGCACCGGCCAGCAGGCCGACGACACTGCCGATCAGCGGGGCGGGCAGCGTATAAGCCGGATTCAGGATGGCGGTCCAGTCCTTGGCCGCGGCGAAGATCACCACGGTCGCGACGCCTATGCAGGTGCCGACCAGGCCGCCGAGCGTGCCGAGCGCCGTCGACTCGGCCAGGAACTGCGCGGCGATGTGCCGCGGCCGGGCGCCGACGGCGCGGCGCAGGCCGATCTCCTCGGTGCGCTCAAGCACGGCGACCAGCGTGGTGTTGGCGATCCCGACCGCGCCGATCAGCAGGCTGACCAGGGCGAGGATCAGGAACAGGCCGGCCAGGTCGCCGTTCACCTCACCTTGCAGGGTCTGCGGGTTGGACGGTGAGGTCACGACCAGGCGGCTCGGGTCGGTCGGCAGCTCAGCGGCGGCGATCTGACGAGCCACCGCCTGCGCCGCGCCGATCCTGGTCGCGACGATCATCTGGGCCTCTTCCTGGTTCCCGATGCCAGGCTCCGGGTTGCCGTAATCGGCCAGCGCCGTCTGCTCGGGGATGAGCATCGCGCTCTCGTCGGTCACCACCCGCTGGGCGGAGCTGTAGACGCCCACCACGGTGTAGGCGATGCCGTCGACGAACACCGCGGGATGGCTGGCCAGCCGCGCGGGCGAGATGCCGAGGGCGGTGGCCGTAGCGGTGTCGATCATCGCGACGTGCTGCCTGGTGTCATTCTCATACCTGCTCAGCGGCGAGCCCGCCACCAGCTTCAGGCCCATCGCCGCCGTCGCGCCCGGCGAGGCGGCCAGCAGGTTGACCGTCTGGGAGGCGGTGGCGGACAGCGCGAGCGAGCCGGTGAAGTTCGTGCCGTCGGGGAGCGATACCGGCCACCAGACACCCGCGCCGGCCACGCCGTTGATGTGGTCGGCGACCGCGTCCGCGTCGGCCGGAAAGCCGATCGCTGGATTAGTGCCTGGCGCGGCGACGTTGTTGACCGGCCCGTTGTCCTCCACGGTGACCGTGGTGTCCTCCAGGACGGTGAACTGGCGCGAAATCTGGCCCGCCCCGGTGGCGGTCAGGCCGAGGACGGCCACGAACGCTCCCACGCCGAGGACCGTGCCGAGCATGGTCAGCACCGACCGCCCCGGCCGCTGCACGATTCCCGCGACCGCTTCGGCAGCCGCGTCCCGCGTGGTCAGCCGGGGCGACGGCAGCTCAGTGGTTGACCTAGGCATGATCGACCTCGACTCGCTCGGACAGCACCCCGTCGCTGATCGCGATCATCCGGCCGGCGTGGGAGGCCACCTTCTCGTCGTGCGTGATCACCACGATCGTGAAACCGGCCGCGTTCAGCTGATCGAGCAGTTCCATGAGCGCCGCCGCGTTCGTCGAGTCCAGGTTCCCGGTCGGCTCATCGCACAGCAGCAGGCTCGGCCGGTTCACCAGGGCCCGCGCTATCGCGACCCGCTGGCATTCGCCGCCCGACAATGTGGTGGGCAGCGCGTCGAGCCGGTGTCCCAGCCCGACCGCGTCCAGAGCGTCGACCGCCGCCTGGGACCTGTCGCCCCGGGGCGTCTGGTTGTACAGCTCGGCGAGCAGCACGTTCTCCAGCGCCGTCCGGTAGGGCAGCAGGTGGAAGGCCTGGAAGACGAACCCGATCCGGCGGCCGCGCAGGCCGGACCTGTCCCGGTCGTTCAGCGCGGACGTGTCCAGGCCGTCCAGCAGGTAGCGGCCCTCGGTCGGTGCGTCGAGCAGGCCGAGCAGGTGCAGCAGCGTCGACTTGCCCGAGCCGGACGGCCCGGTCACCGCGACGTAATCGCCCGCCTCGATGACCAGGTCGGCTGGGCGCAGCGCCGCCACCGGGGGTGAGCCTGGGTAGGTGCGGGCCAGGCCACGCAGCTCGATCACCGGCGCGGTCATCAACCGCTCACCACCACGTGGTCGCCGGCGGCCAGCGAGCCTGGGGTCACCGGGGTCACCTGGACATAGCCGTTCTCGGACAGGCCAGGCGTGACCCGGACCTCGGTCCCCGTGCCGTGGGCGCCCGCCACGGTGACGTAACTCGTGCCCGACGCCGTGGTGACGATCGCGGCGGCCGGCACCGTGAGCACCGGCCCTTCGGTCTGCCCGGTCTCCACGGTGACCAGGACGTTCTCGTCGTTCAGCGCCGCCGCCAGCGGCCTGGACGGGCGCACGGTCAACGGAACGAACACCGTCGCGCCTGAGCTACCAGAACCACTAGAGCTGCTCGAACCGCTAGAACTGGCTGAGCCCGTTGACCCGGAGCCGGCGGACCCCGAAGAGCCCGCCGAGCCCGAGCCGCCCCCGATGTCCACCACCGCGCCGGCCGGCGTCAGGGAAGTGGCGGTCCCCAGGTCAGCCACGGTTCCCGTGGCATGCAGACCGGTGACCTCGTCATAGATCGTGACCTTCAGGCCGGACTTCACCTGACCGGCGTAGGCGGGCGGCAGTTCGCCGGTCAGGGCCAGCGACCCGCGGGCGGCGAGCTCGAGGAACGGCAGGCCGGGCTGCTCGCCGGTCGCGCCGTTCACTGCCACGACGGTCGCGGGCAGCGACGGCAGGAACACCACATCCGCCGCCGGCACGCCGCCCGAGGACGGCGGCGGGTACCCGAGGTGCTCGTAGTAGAGGTACACCGCGTACTCAGTGGCCGACCCGAAGTAGCCTGGCGTGTCGCCATCGTCGTAATACCCGAGCTTGGCCAGGGCCCTTTGCAGCTCCGTGACGTCCGGCCCGCTCTCGCCTGGCAGCAGGTCCCGCCAGGCAGGCACCGGGCCCGCCAGCGCGAACAGCGGCTGGCCGTCGATCTCGGCCAGCAGCTTGCCGTTGCTGACCGTATGCCCGGCGGCGACGTCCAGCCTGGAGATGTATACCGTTGACCCGCTTCCGCCAGCCGCCGACGATCCCCCGCCGCCGGCTGAGCTGCCGGCGGCTGCGGCGCCCGAAGACGAGCTTGACGACGAGCCGCTCGCATAAACGTCGTACTCAATGGCCGGGTATACCACGCCGCGCATCTGCACCGATGAGGTCAGGACCTGCGAGACGACCTGGGCCGTGGTCGCCGTGGCGGGCGGGGCCGCGGTGTCCGCGGCTAGCTGCTGGGGCGACTTCACGAACGAGGCACCGATCAGGCCGCCGATAGCCAGCAGCGCGGCCGCGATGCCTACCCCGAGCAGCACGCGGCGCCGCCGGGCGAGCCGTGATCCGTGCACCGGCGGGCGACCACTATCGTCGGGGTCGCTCTGGCTGGCCGGGGAGCCGAGTCGTAGCACGTGGTCCTCCGATTGCTTCGCATGCCGTCCAGGGCTCCGGCAGCGGCCGGAACACGCGTGAATCTGGGGTATGGGCAACCTTCTACCGTGGCCCTCAGGTCTCCGCATGACCTTTGTGTGAGTTTCATGTCAACCCTGGCGCCCGCGGCCGTCCGCCGCTGGCCGCGCCCGTCCAGGCCGAGGTTCACATGAAACTTTCAGATTTCTCGCACGCTGTGTGTATCGGCTTATGCTGCGATGACGCGATGACACACGACGACGGGAACCTCCTCGTGTGCGACGACGAGATCTTCCTGCGGGAGGCCGTCGCCGCATCACTGCGTTTTCTCGGCTTCGAGGTGACCGCCGCGGAGACTGGCACGGACGCCCTCCGCCTGGCCCGGAACCGCCCCTTTGACCTGCTCATCCTCGACGTGATGCTGCCCGACCTCGATGGGTTCGAGATCGTCCGCAGGCTGCGCCGTGATGGAAACCAGGTCCCGGTGATCTTCCTGACCGCGAAGGACACCCAGGACGACAAGGTCACCGGGCTCACCATCGGCGGCGACGACTATATGACCAAGCCGTTCGGGCTGGAGGAACTAGCCGCCCGGGTCCGCACCGTGCTGCGCCGGACCCGCCCCGCGGTCGCCGAGCCGGTCCTGTCCTTCGCGGACCTCACCCTCGACCAGGACACCTACGAGGTCCGCCGCGGCGGCCGCCCGATCGAGCTGTCGCCGACCGAGTTCAGGTTGCTGCGCTACTTCATGCTCAACCCCGGCCGGGTGCTCACCCGGGCCCAGCTCCTTGACCACGTGTGGGACTATGACTTCGGCGGATCCAGCACGGTCGTGTCGACCTACGTCACCTACCTGCGACGCAAGCTGATGAGCGACGGGCCGGACCTGATCCACACCCAGCGCGCCGTCGGCTACAGCCTGCGCCTGCCCCGCCCCGGCGAAGAGGCAGCCGGCGAGTTGATCCCGGTGAGTTTGGCTACCGCGATCCAGCCAGCGCCGGTCAAGCGGAGGCCAGCGCCCACGACCTAGGCCAGCCGAGATGAAAGCCAGGCGGTTCCGATGATTCCCAGGGCAACTTCCCGCGCGACAGCGCTGCTCGGGCGGGTGCTGCGCGTCCAGCTGCGCCTCAAGGTCATGGCCGGCGTCGTGGCGGTCACGCTGGTCGCGCTCGTGGCGTTTGACGTCGGCGCGGTCACCACCATGCGCCGCTACCTGCTCAGCCAGACCGACAACAACCTGCAGGGCGCGCTGACCCTGACCGTGCCACGGCTACACGCCATCTTGTCCAGCGCCCCTCCGCCTGGCGCTCTAGGGAGACTCAGCGGCGTGCCCGACCAGGTCGTGCTACCGCCCAACGCCAATGTTCCGGCCCTCCCCGGCGCCTTCGACATGGTCTTCCTGCCGTGGCGTGGCCAGCAGGTGATCCTGCAGGAAGCCACGAACCCGGGGTCGCGCACCTACAACTGGGTCGTGCCCACAGCGGCCCAGGTGGCTACCCGGCCCGGCCCGCACACCGTGGACATCCCTCAAGACAGGACCCCGCTCCGCATCCAGGCGATCAGAGTAAAAGGCGGCTCTCTCGTGGCCGGCACCAGCCTCAGCCAGGTCGCGAAGACCATCGATCAGGTCGAGGCCATCGTCACGGTCGGCTCGATCGCCGTGGTGCTGCTCATCGGCCTCGGCGTCTTCGTCGTGCTGCGCCGCGGCCTGCGCCCGATCGAGGCAATGGCCAGGCAGGCCGACCGGATCAGCGGCGGTGCCCTCACCGACCGGGTGACCCCGCAAAACCCCCGAAGCGAGGTGGGCAGGCTCGGCGCGGCCCTGAACGGCATGCTGGCCCGGATCGAAACCGACGTGCACGAACGGGAGGCCAGCCAGCAGCAGATGCGGCGGTTCTTCACCGACGCCAGCCATGAGCTGCGCACGCCGCTGGCGTCGCTGCGAGCCAATGCTGAGCTTTACCAGCAGGGTGCGCTGGGCAGCACCGACGAGGTCGACGAGGTGATGGAACGGATCGTGGCAGAAACCCGGCGCATGGGGCGGCTGGTCGACGACATGCTCAGGCTCGCCCGGCTCGGCCAGCATCCCGGCCAGTCCCAGGAGCCGGTCGACCTGACCGATGTGGTCACGGCTGCGCGGACCGGGCGCGGGTCGCCGACCCCGCACGGACCTGGCAGGTGCAGATCGCTGACGGCCTGGCCACGATCGGCGACGAGGAACTGCTGCGACGCGCCATCGACAACCTGGTCATGAACGTGCTCGTGCACACTCCCGGCGAGACCGTGGGCACGATCAGTGCGTCCGAAGCCGGTGGTCGCGTCACCATCGAGGTCGGCGACGACGGGCCCGGCGTTCCGCCGGACAAGCTGCCGCACGTCTTCGAGCGCTTCTACCGAGCCGGAGCCAGGCCCGCCCCGGCGCCGGCCTCGGGCTGGCCATCGCCGCCGAGATCGCGTCCGCGCACGGCGGCACCGCGCAAGCGGAGGCGGTCAGCCCGCACGGCCTTCGGATCACGCTGGCCCTGCCCGTCTGCCCGCCGCCGGGTCCGGGCCCCGCACCCGAGCTAGCCGCCTCCGTCCGCTAATGCGCTGGCGATATCCCGACGGTCCGTGGCGCCTCGCTCGGCCCGGTGAACCACGCGCGCCCGCAGCGCAGCCGGGGCACCTCAGACGAGGTTCACCGTGTAGCTGAGGTAGGTCCAGTACCACCAGCTCGCGTCAACCTGCCGGAACCCCACGTCAAAGTAAGGATCGGGACCATCCGACACGGAGGTCCCGATGTCAATGCAGCCATCGAACGCGTAGATGCTGACCTGTGCCCCGTACGGGCCGGCCCAGACGGCGCCGTCCCAGGCCTCCGCTGTAGCCGTTGCTGAAGCACAATTGCATGACTGTTCACCGATCCCTGTCGTCCCGGCGCTCCCCTTCGGCGACGCGCTCACGGAACCGCTGCGAGAGCGTGGCCCGGGGCGCTTCCCGTATCCGGGCCGTCTTCCCGCCACTCGCCTCCACTGGCTCCTGCCAGCCCCGCTCATGGTCTTCCTGGTGATCGGAAAGATGAGGCTTGGCCGGCCCGAATACTTCCGGACGGCTACCCCGCTCGCCGCGATGTGGTTGCTGAGGCATCCTTTCCTCCCGCAAATCCGAGAACCAGCTCCGATAATCTCAGCCGGCAGCCGATGCGCCAACCAGCGGCGCCGGTCAGAGTGCGCAAAACCTCCCGGGGCTCCCGTCGCTGCCGGTGGGGGGTGACCAGCAGCTCCGGCCGGCGGCGAGCGTGACGAGCTGGGCCAGGTGGTCTTTCGTGGCGCGCGCTATTGGCCCGCCCCGCGAAAGCTGACTGGAACGACTGCCGCGCCCGCCGGAAAAAGGACCGCAAGTGGTTCAGTCCGGCCCAGATGTTGAAACGTCACCGTTCCCGGTGCCATGGTCCTGGCGCATACTGGTCCGGTGGAAGAAGCAGCTGATTCCGTCGGGGAGCAGATCCAGCCCCCCGCGGGCCGCCGCATGCGGGCACGCCGCCCGCGGTTAGCAGGGCCATCCGACCAGGCCCTGCACCGGCTGGCCGGCTGGTATGCGATCGCCCTGCGCCTCGGCGGCGCGGTCTTGTTCAGTGCGGTAGCCGTGCTGGCCGCAACGAAGCAGATCTCCGGCTGGTGGCTGGGCGCGTCGCTGACTGCGCTGTGCCTGTGGTCAGCCTTCTTCACCTGGCGGGTCCGGCGCTCCGGGTTGACGCCGAGCGTGGTACTGGCCGACGCCGCGGTTATCTCGGCGCTGGCGCTGGCGCAGCAGCATCTGGTCCCGGCCGTACTGATCTCCGACAGCACGACCTGGATGCTCCCGCTGGCCTGCACGTCGGTGTACATCCTGCAGATCGCGCTGCGGCCGTGGCTCGGGCTGCCCGGGGCCGCGATCGTGGTCATCGCCTACGGGCTCGGCGCCGGCCACCCGGCCGATGCCTGGCTGCTGGTAGTGGAGACGATCGTCGCCGCCGGGCTGGTGGCGGTGATCCGCGGCGGCGCCAGGCAAGCGGACGCGATCGTCGCCGCCGGCCTGGACACCGAGCGGCAGATCCGGGCCGAGGAGGCGCGGCGCGCTGACGAGCGAGCGCAGCACCGCCAGCTGCACGACACCGTCCTGTCGACCCTGACCATGGTCGCGGCCGGCGCCTTTGCCGAACCTTCCCCGGCGCTGACCGCGCAGGCGGCCAGGGACCTGCGCGTGCTGCAAGGGCTCGCCGGCGCCCCGGCCGTGCCGGGCGGGCCGGCGCCGCCGAGTGACCTGAGACCGAAGCTGGAGCGGGCCGCGGCCAGCATCGATGACCTGGCCGTGCGGCTGAAGCTCGTGCCGGTCACGCTGCCGTCTCCGGTCGCGGACCAGCTCGTCGCCTGCGTCGGCGAGGCGCTGCGCAACGTCGAGCGGCACGCCGGAACCGGCCAGGCAGAAGTGACCCTCACCGGCGGCGCAGGCTGGGCGATCGTCAAGATCACTGACCGCGGCCGCGGGTTCGACCCGGCCGCGACCCCGCCATCCCGCCGGGGCATCCGCGAGTCGATCACCGGGCGGATGCTGGCGGCCGGCGGCCGGGCCGCGATCGCCAGCCGTCCCGGCGCGGGCACGACCGTCACCGTGAGCTGGCCGGCATGACCGCCGCGGCGCCAACGGCGATGCTGTCCGGTCGCTATCAGCGGGCCTTCACCATCGCGGTGGTCTTCCTGGTCGCGGGCTGGCATCTCGCCGGAGCGGGCGGCCAGCTGCTACATAACCGGCCGGCCTACGGCTCGTTCGCCTTCCAGGGCGCCATGTGGCTGGTCATGGCGCTGGCGATCGCCGCCGGGTCGGTCCTGGTGCTGCGCGGAGCACCCGGCTGGCGCCCAGCCTGGGCGGTGGCCGTGATCGCGCTGGCCGCCAGCACGGCAGCGGCGGCGGCCAGCCCGGCCGGCCAGATGCTGGCGGTCAACTGGGCATGGGGGAGCGCCGGCTGGATTGGCGTGCTCGTGCTGCTCCGCCGCCCGTTCACCGAGCTGGCGTGGTTCCTCGCCGCCGAGGCCCTGGCCATCCTGAGCGTGCAGGTGTGGGACGGGCTGAACCGCACCGACCTGGCCGGGTTCCTCGCGCTGCTGGCCTGGTCGACCGGCGCCCAGGTGGCCGTCGCCGCGGGGGTCAAGGCGCTGGATGCCGCCGCCGGCCAGGCCGCCGCGGCGGCGCGGATCCAGCACGCCGCGCGCGAGCGGGCCGCCACCGCGGAGATCATCAGGGCCGCCCGGCACGCCCGCTGGCTGGCGCTGCAGGAACACGCCGTCCCGCTGGTCACCGAGCTGGCGGCGGGGACGGCCGACCCGGGCGACGCGCAGGTGCGCATCAGGTGCGCGGTCCAGGCCGCCCGGCTGCGCCGGCTGCTGGCCGAGGGCGATGAGGTACCCGGATCGCTGGTGCACGAACTGCACGCGAGTGCCGACGTCGCCGAGCGGCGCGGGGTGGCCGTCGAGATCGAGACGGCCGGGCCGCTCCCGCAGATGCCCGGCCCGGCCCGGCGGGTGATCACCGACGCGGCCATCGCGATCCTGACCGCCGCGCGCAGTCAGGCGCGGATCACGCTGGCGGCGGTGGCCGCCGGAATCGCTGTCAGCTTCGTCGCCGATACCGGTGCGGTTGTCCGGCTGCCGGTAGCCGGCGAGGGGGTCGCCATCGAACAACAGCAAGACGGCGGCATGCTCTGGGCGGAGGCGCGATGGAACAGCCGGTGACGGTGACGATCATCGAAGACCATCCGGTCGTCACCGAGGGGGTGGCGTCCTGGATCCGGTCCGATCCCGGCCAGCGGGTGCGGCTGGTGCAGACGGCGCGCGATCTGACCGGGCTCCGCGCCGGGCCGCAGCCGCCAGTCGACGTGGTCATCCTGGACCTGGAGCTGTCCGGCGAGCTGGTCACCACGCAGATCCCCGGGCTGGTGGCAGCCGGACACCGGGTGGTGGCCTTCTCCGGGCACAGCGATCCGGCGATCGTGATGGAGACGCTGGACAACGGCGCGCACGCCTACGTGTCCAAGGAGGAGGGCCGCGACCACCTGGTCGAGGCCGTGCTGGCGACTGCCGCCGACCGGCCGTACGTGACCCGGTCGCAGGCCAGGGCGATGCTCGCCGATCAGCGCCCGGCCCGGCCCGCGCTGTCGGAGCAGGAGCGGCAGGCGCTGCTGCTGTGGTTCCAGGGCATGTCGAAAGCATCGGTCGGGCGGCGCATGTCGATCAGCGAGAACACGGTCCGGCAGTACATCAGCCGCGCGCGCGCCAAGTACGCGGCCACCGGGCGGACCGCGCCGAGCAAGGACGCGCTGCTCGCCCGCGCGATCGAGGACGGAGTGATCAAGCCGGCCGAGATCATGCCGTACCAGTCATTCGCCTGCGCCGCGGGCGACCGCCCCAGCTTGGGTGCCCCGGACCGGTGAACGGCCCAGGACACCCAAGTCCCCCCTGGGAACTGCCCCCCCAGCCGAATCGGCCGCGGGCTGGCGCCCGGCCGCATGGCCGGGTGCCACGGCGTCATCAGATCGCGGGCTAGCGCACAGCCAGCATTCCCGATCGAGGGCGACACTGTCATGACGCCCGATCGGGTGACACGACGGCGGGCGGCTAGCCGGCCAGGAAATCCCGGGTGAGCGCATCGGCGCTGCTGCGGTCGCGGCGCCGCCGCAGGCCCCGGCGAATGATCATACTGCTCCGCGCAGCGAACGGGCGATCGCCTGGGCGACCGCGGCGGCGTCCTGGTCACGCTGGCCGGACGGAACGGCGGGCAGCAGATCGTCCCAGATCGCCAGGCACGTTCCGCGCAGCTGGGAAAACCCAGCCGGACGCGCGAAGAAGAAAATATGCAGATGCGCTCCGCCGTCACCCCAGCGGGAGACATGAGCGCGCGCGATGTGCGGCAGCGACTCGATCGCCTGGGCGATGCGGACGATCAGCAGCCCCATCTCGCGAGCCCGGTCATCGGGCAGGTCGGGCAGGTCATGGTGAGCGCGGGGCTCCAGCATCAGGATCAGCGGAGCGCCGCTGGGCCCGAGCGCCGACAGCCGCCAGTGCTCATCGGACCAGATCGCCGCGCGGCCCGTCGCGCACGCGGGGCAGTCATGGCCGCCGTCCCCGGCCCGGGCGGGCTCCGGGAGCACTGGCCGGTCCAGCGGGACCACGCGCAATCCTGCCTGCTCGAACGGGAAGACATCCCAGCTGGTCAGGCGCGACAAAGGAAGGCGGCCCTCGGCGTCGGCGTCACGTATCGCATGCACGTAGAACTCATCCGGGCTCATAGGCACCACGCCAGGATAATGAGCAGTCCGGCATTTGCCATCACGGCGAACACTGGGAGCTGGACCCAACGGATAACAGGTGATGGGAGTGCCGTGCCTGACGTGAAGGCGGAGCTACACCGCAAGCTCCAGGCCAGCAGGGCCGCGCTAGTGTCCAAGGTCGACAACCTGAGCGAATACGATCGGCGCCGCCCGATGACGCCGACCGGCACGAATCTGCTCGGCCTGGTGAAGCACCTGGCCGGGCTCGAGTATGAATACTTGGGTGAATCGTTCAACCGCCCGGCTCCGGAGCGCATCTCCTGGATCGAGGATGGCTCGATCTGGCAGGGCGCCGACATGTGGGCCAAGCCGGATGAGTCGAGCGAGTACATCATCGGTCTCTACCGGCGCGCCTGCAGCCATGCCGACGGCGTCATAGCCGCGCTCGACCTGGAGACACCAGGGTCCGTGGCGCACTGGCCCGAGGACCGGCGGGACACGAACCTGGGCGCCCTGCTGATCCGGATGGTCGCTGAAACAGCCCAGCACGCTGGCCACGCGGACATCATCAGGGAACTCATCGACGGAACCGGCGGCCCGGACCAGGACGCCATCGACGAACCCGCGTGGCGGGACTACCTCGCCCAGGTTCAAGCCGCAGCCGACGCGTTCGCGGCCGGCCCCGAGGCGCCACCGCGACCTTGAGACCTGGGGCGGGCTGGGCCACGCTCGATGTACCCGACGAACCTGCCGGGCCGGGCGAAAAGAATCTCGCCGCTTGAGGTGAACCGGTGGCCGCCAGAACGCAATAGAGAAGCGATGGACGACGATGAGCTGATCGCCGCGGTGGCGGGCGGTGACGACGCAGCGCTGCGAGAGCTGTTCTCGCGGCATGCACCGACGCTGGCGGCCCGGCTGCGGGCGGTGCTGCCCCCCGCCGAGGTAGAGGACGCGTTGCAGGAGACGTTCCTGGCGGTGTGGCAAGGAGCGGGCGGCTACCGGCCGACCGGTGCGGCCGGGGGATGGCTGTGGGGGATCGCGCGCCGGCAGGCCGCGCTGCTGCTGCGCCGCCGCGGGCCCGCCGCCGTGGGGCTGCCTGCCGTGTTCACGCCGATCGGGCAGCAAGCCGGCGACCCAGCGGAAGCCGCCCTGGCCCGGGCCGACCTGGACCAGGCCGTCACCGCCCTGGGCCAGGCCGGAGGGCTGGAACGCGAGGTATGGCGGCTGCGCTATCTCGAGGACCGGCCGGTGGCCGAGGTTGCGGAACTGCTCGGGGTCCCGGCGGGCACCGTGAAAAGCCGCGCCCACCGGGTGCGACGGGTGCTGCAAGGGGTCTTGCGCGGCAGCCCGGCAGCGGGAGGAGGGACGAAATGAGCGGCACCGATGCGGGCCCGCCCGATGTCGACCTGGGCCGCGTGTGGCTGGGGGTGGCGGCGCAGGTGTGGCGGCGCGAGCCGGGGTGGGCGGAACGGGCGGCCACTCGGCTGCTGCGCTCGCCGGGGCTGGCGCGGGCGCTGGTGACGACGCCGTCACTGCTGCTGGGGTGGCTGATCGCGACCGCCGTAGTGCTAGCCGTCGGCATCGGTGCCACGCTGGGAACCGGGACGCCATTCGTGCCGTTGCTCGCTCCGGTGGTCGCCGCGGCCGGCATCGCGTACGCCTACGGGCCTGGCATCGACCCGGCGTGGGAATTGTCGCGCAGCATGGCGGTCAGCGACCGGATGGTGCTGCTGGTGCGGGCCCTGGCGGTGTTCGGGCTGAACGCGGCGCTCGGGCTGGCCGCCTCGGCCGCCTCGGGAGTGGCAGCCGCGCTGACGTTCGGCTGGCTGGTGCCGATGACCGCCGTCTGCTGCCTGGCGCTGGCCGCTGCGACGCTGACCCGGTCGGCGAACATCGGCGTGGCGGCGGCCATCTCCGGCTGGGTGATCACGGTGCTGGCCGGGCAGGTGACCGCCGGGCGGCTCACCGCCGTGCTCACAGATTCTTCGCTGATCCTTCCCTATCTTGCCTTCGCCGCCTGCTGCGGCGCGGTCGTGCTGTATGCGACCAGGATCCCGAGAGGAACCTCATGAACGTCGAGCTCACCGACCTGACCAGGCGGTTCGGGCGGACCACGGCGGTGTCAGAAGTGACACTGGATGTCGGCCCCGGGGTGTTCGGGCTGCTGGGCCCCAACGGGGCCGGCAAGACCTCGCTGCTGCGGATGATGGCGACGGTGATCCCGCCGACCTCGGGCCGGCTGCGGCTGCTCGGCCGCGATCCCCGCTCATACGCACCGCGACGGGAGATCCGGCGCCGGCTCGGTTACCTGCCGCAGAGTCTCGGCTACTACCCGGGGTTCACGGTCGCGGACTTCGTGGAGTACTTCGCGCTGCTCAAGGACATGCCGCCGGGCCGGGTGCCGACCGCGGTGGCCACCGCTATCGAGCAGGTCGGCCTGGGCGACCGGGCGCGCGCCAAGCTGCGGACCCTGTCGGGCGGGATGCTGCGCCGGGCCGGGATCGCGCAGGCGATCGTGAACGACCCGGACCTGCTGCTGCTGGACGAGCCGACCGCGGGACTGGATCCCGAGCAGCGGGTGGCGTTCCGCAGCCTGCTGCGTGAGTTCGGCCTACGGGCCACCGTGATCGTCTCCACCCACCTGGTCGAGGACGTGGGCGCCGCCTGTACCCAGGTGGCGCTGATGGAGCAGGGCCGAATCGTCTTCGACGGCACCCCGGCGGAGCTGACCGCCCGGGGCGAGGGCAGCGGCGCAGCGGGTGACGCCCCGCTGGAGCGCGGCTACAGCGCGGTGCTCGCGGCGGCGCGATCGGTCCCGGCGGCCCGGGCATGACCGCCGCCACCAGCACCCCGGTGCGCCGCGAGTCGCCGCGCGTGCCGCGGTCCGTCCCGCTGTCCGGGGCGCGCTTGCTGTGGCTGGAGCTGCGCCGCAACCCGATGCCGTGGATCCTGCCGCTGATCGCCGTGCTGTTCTGGTTCGACTCCTACCGGCCGAGCACCACCCAGCTGCCGATCTGGGTGGTGCGGACCTTCTGGAACATGGGGCAAGGGCACACCATCATCGACTTCGGGCCGTTCGTGGCCGGCATGGCCGCCTGGATCGGATCGCGGGACGGCCGGCGCGGCATCGCCGACCTGGTGACCGCGACCGCGCGGCCGCGCTGGGGCGCCCAGCTCGCCACCTGGGCCGCGACCGCCATCTGGGCGGTGGGGGCCTACCTGGTCTTCGTGGCCGTCCTGTTCGGTATCTATGCGCATCAGGGGGTACAGGGCTCGCCGCCGTGGTGGTGGGTGGCGGTCGGAGCGGCCGCCGTGACGGCGTTCTGCGCGGCCGGGTTCGCGGTGGGAGCCGCGTTCCCCAGCCGGTTCGCCGCGCCGCTGGCCGCCTTCGGCGCATTCCTGGCTCTGATTATGTCGTCGCAGACCGGGTTCAGCCACACGTCAGGATGGGCGCTGATCCTGCCGACCAACTCCAACGGCAACTACCAGCTCCCCTCCGGGATCCTCTATCCCTACCTGCCCGACCTGCCGATCGCCCGGGTGATGTTCCTGGCCGGGATCGCGATCGCGGCCCTGGGCCTGCTCGGCCTGCCCGCCCGGGCCGGCGGCCCGTGGCTGCGGCGGACCGCCGCGGCCGTCACCCTGGCCGGGGTGGCGGCGGCCGGGACCGCCGTCGGGCTGGCCAGCACCGCCCGGCTCGAGCCGCACGGCATGGTCATCCCCGCGCTGCACGACGCGGCTAATGACCAGCCGATCCGGTACACCCCGGTCTGCGGCCAGTCCGCCGCGATCGCGGTGTGCCTGAACCCGGCCTACCGTCAGTTCCTGCCTGCCGTGACCGCCGCGCTGAATCCGGTGTTCGCCGAGGTGGCCGGGCTGCGTGGCACGCCAGACCGGGTCACTCAGGTGGCCGGGGTCTATTCGAGCACCGAGGGCCAGCCCACCGCACCGATGACGATCAGCGGCCGGCCGCCGGTGCTGGGCCTGCCGCTCGACTCGCTCAACCTGCCTGGCGAGTTCGGCGGGACCACAACGCAGTTCGCTGACCAGCTCAGGCTGCTGGCCGCGCACGTGCTCACCGGCGCCGGCGCCGGCCCGGGCACACCCGCTCAGCAGGCCGTCCAGGCGGCCCTGCTGCAAGGCGCGGGCGTGCCGATCAGCGCGCAGCCCAAGGTCCTTTCCATGTTTGGGCTGCCGTCGTGGACGAGAGCCAGCTTGCCGCCGAACGGGAACGCGCACGGGCCGGGGCCGGCGACCGGGCCGGTCTATGCCGCGGCCCGGCGGCTCGCGGCGCTGTCGCCCGCGGCCAGGCACGCCTGGCTCGCCGCCCACCTCGGCGCGCTGCGGTCCGGCCAGCTCACGCTAGGGCAGCTGCCGTGACCGCCGCCGGGGTCCACCGGCCGCCACCGGGAGCCGCTCAGGCCCGCCTGGCTTTCTGGCCGGCCCCCGCCTTGCTGCGGCTGCCGTGGCTGTACCTCGTCAGCCGCCGGGTCCCGGCTGCGCTTGGCCTGCTGGCGGCGCTCGGCGCGCTGTTGTGGGCCGCGCTGTACTGGAACTGGTCGGTGGCCGGCGGACCCGCCGCGCGGCAGCTGGTCCCGCTGGTGATCGAGACCGGGGCAGCCGCGGTCATCGCGGTCACGACCTACGGCCCGTTCGGCGATACCGAACGGGCCACCGGCCGCTGGCTGCCCTGGCTGCGGCTCGGCATGGCCCTGCTGCTCACCGCGGCCGCGGCCGGCGCGCTGGCCGCCGGGGCCACCGGCGGGTACCTGCCGGGCGGCTCCCTGGCCATGCTCCGCAACCTCGCCGGGATGACCGGCACCGGCCTGCTGTGCGCGGTCGCGCTCGGCGGCGCGTTCGCCTGGACCGGCCCGATGGCCTACCTGCTGATAGCCGAGGGCGCGCTCGCCGGGTCCTGGACCACGCCGTGGGCCTGGCCAACCCGGCCGCCGACCGACCTCGGCGGGGCGCTGTGCGCCTACGGCGTGTTCGCCGCCGGGATCGTGGCCGTCGCGCTCCTCGGCGCCCGCGGCCCGACCCGCCGCCCCGGCCCCGAGTGAGCGGCCCGCCGCCGGGTCAGGGCCTCCGTCACGATCGCGCCTGGCCGGCTGGGCTCTGGGTCCGCCGTGGCGTCGCTGGGTGCTGCGGCGCGCCATCAGCCTCGCGCTGCCCAACCGTCCCAGGCCCGCAGCCAGGCAGTCATGAGCGTTCTGGCGGTCTGCAGGTGGGCGCGGAGTTCCTCGCCGGGCTGCTGGCCCGGCAGTGACGTGTGCCGCGCCCAGTAGCGCGCCCAGGCTTGCTGGGCTGGCTTACTCGGGACGTCGTCACCGAGGACTGCGTGCCGGAGCGTCTCATCGATCGCGGCCTCGCGCAGCGGAGGCTCGGTAGTAAACCACGGGACCTTTTCCTGCAGTTCGGTAAGGTGGTTGACCACGAGCGTCACGATCTCGTCCGCCTGGCGTTCGCGGATGCCGGAGATGCGCGCCTGCTCGGCAGCCGCGCGCTGCCAAAGCGCATGCATAGTCGCGCCCTCACCAGCCCGGTGCCTGGGCAGGCGGCCAGCCCGCAGCGCCCGGAGCAGCCGCAGGTGGGAGGCCAGCTCCGCCTCGGCCAGCGCGCGATAAGCAGCCACACCTTCGGCCGGCTCCAGGATGGGCGGCGGCTGCTGCCGGCGATGCTCGGCCAGCCGGCCGACCCGCTCGTTGCGGGCCCGCAGGTACGGAGCAAGGTCTTCCACCTGGTCCAGCCACACCGAGCCTGGCTCGACACCTCGGCCCAGGAGCGTCACGACCAACCCGTCCGCTACCACACGCGCCGCCCATACGTTCGCCTGCCGCCCGACAATGCCGCTGACGATCTCGGCGCCGACAGCCAGGTCCGCGCGCGAGTAGTCCGGCGGCTGATCGAGGTCGTCTTCGTCAACGCCGGCATAAGAGGCGATCCGGCTGCGGTCTTGATCGATCGCGCAGAGCAGATCGGCCTCAACGTCGCGGTCAGGCATGTCGGCCCGCCGGGCCGATGTGGTGACCATCACCCACGGCCCGGCGGGCTCCGCCCAGTCCCCATACGCCAGGCCGATGCTCTCCCACACCCCGTCGACCTGACCGGCCTCGGCCAGGGACGCCGGCCGCAACCGCGGCTCGGCCAGCCCGAAGACGACGAACGCGGGGCGCGGCAGGAGTTCTCCCGCATCAAGCCGGGCGCGCTCGCGCATCCGCTCGACCCACTCGTCGCGGCCCGGGTCCGGAGCATGCCGCATAACGACAGCCTTGCATCTCATGCTCGGCGCGGACAGAACCACAGGCAAGCTATGCCCGATCCCAACGGAGTGTGCGGCCGCGAGAACGAGATCGCCGCCATCGGTTCGGGTACGACCTACTAACGGAGAAGTGGGGGTGTTCGGCGAGGACGGGACGAACATGCCGCTGCCCGGTCACGGTGGCGGCCGCCACCGTCGTGGCCAGCCGGTTGACCAGCGCGCCCATGACCCGGCGCAGGCTGGTCGGGACGACCAGCGGGACTTGGGCCCAGCCGTGCGCGTCCGCTAACGGCAGCGTTCGATGAGCGTCCGGTTGAAGCCGCCGTCGTTGTAGCTCCCCACCGCCCAGATGCTGGTCGGCGACAGCGCGGACAGGGCGTCGAGTTCACTGAAGGCTGTCCCGGGATTCTTTGCCGGCATGACTCGCCAGTGACGTCCGTTCCAGTGCAGGATGAGCGCCTTCAAGCTAGCACCGCTGCCCACCGCGTAGATGTTCGTGGACGACGTGCCCCCGATCGCGCTGAGATCGTTGCTGCCGGCCCCGACGTTGGGACTGACCGACTTCAGCCAGCGCCGTCCGTTCCAGTGCAGGATGAGGGTCTTGTCGACGGTGCCGTTGGAGTAGTCGCCTACCGTCCAGGCGCTGGTTGCGGACGTGGCCAGCACCCCGCGGAGCGAGTTGGTCACGGTCCCGGCGTTAGGACTTGCGACCAACCGCCAGTGACCTTTGCTCCAGCGCAGGATGAGCGTCTTGGAGACTGACCCGCGCAGGTAACGTCCGACCGCCCAGCCGCTGGTCGGGGACAGCGACCGCACCGCGCTGAGGAAGTTCGGCGCCTTAGCTACGTTCGGGCTGGAGGCGACCCGCCAGCGACGTCCGTTCCAGTGCAGGATGAGGTTCCTGGTCATCGGGTAGCTGGTGACGGCATCACCCGCGGCCCAGATGTCGTGCGCGGAAGTGCCCCGTACCGAGACGATCTCGTTCGAGCCTGATCCGACATTCGGGCTCGGGGCCACCTTCCAGGACTTGCCGTTCCAGTGCTCGATGAGCGTCCGCCCGGTCGTGCCGTTGGAGTAGCTGCCAGCTGCCCACACATTGGTCGCCGACACCGCGTAGACCGCTTTGAGCAAATCACCCGTGCCCACATTCGGGCTCGGCACCACCTTCCAGGACTTGCCGTTCCAGTGCTCGACCAGGGTCTCTGTGTTGACGCCGACGAAATACTCGCCTACGGCCCAGACATTGCGCGCGGATATGGCGGTGACCCCGTAAAGGTTGTTATCGCCTGTCCCGGCATTCCGGCTTGTCATGACCGCCCAGCCCTGGCACACGGCCGGTGCGGCGCTCCGGGCGGCTGCCAGCGCCGCCTGCACTGGAGCCATGACCAGCACTATCAGGATCGGAGCAACGTATATACCAAGCTTCCGCGCCACTAGCCCCCCTCAGTACCGGCTGATGAGACACTGGCTCGCGGCCAGAAACGACGATATTTGCCGAATGTCCCAGCCAAAGCTAGCCAAAGCAGAGCTGTCCTTCAAGGTCATCGCCGCAGGGTTCTATCTCACGAAGCCGCTGCCGCGCTTGAGCATGGCTGCAGGCCCGGACGGTAAGGCGACGCCAGGTCATGCTGGTGGCGGCAGAGCTAGGCTCGAGGTGTGATCACTTGCGTGGTGGAGTACGTGATCGACCCCGCGAAGGTCGAAGCGTTCGAGCGTTTCGGGCGCCGCTGGATGGAACTTGTCGGCCTGCATGGCGGCACGCACCACGGCTACTTCCTGCCCGCCGAGGGTGCCAGCGATAAGGCCCTTGCGCTGTTCAGCTTTCCCAGCCTGGCCGCCTATGAGCAATACCGCCAGCTGTTCGGCACCGACCCGGACTTCATCGAGGCAGACAAGATCAGGGACGACAGCGGGTGCGTGCTGCGCTACGAGCGGACCTTCATGCGCCCGCTCCTGCCCGTGCCTCCTCCGGCTAGTCCGGCTAGTCCGGCTAGTCCGGCTAGCGGCCTTGAGCACGCGCAACACCGCGCGCTCGGCGCGGCCTTGCGTGGCAAGCTGGCCACAGCGATCAGCCGGCCACCTCGGTTGAGCGCCATCGCGATCGGTGGGGCGCCCGGCCGTTACGCCGCGGTGGCTGGGGGGCTGTGGGAGTGCAGGGTCCGGCCGTCGGGGCTGGTAGCAGTCACGGTCCCGTCGGGGTGGAGGGCGATGCCCCAGCCCCACCGGTGAATCGCGATCAAATGGTGGAACGAACACAGGTTGATCAGGTTGGTGAGGCTGGTCGGGCCGCCCTGGGCGCGGGGGATGATGTGGTGCGGCTGGCATGCCGAGGCGGGCTGGGTGCAGCCGGGGAACCGGCAGTGCCGGTCCCGGACGGTGACCGCCCGGCGCAGGTGCACCGGGATGGTGTCGGTGACCGCGCCGATGTCCAGCGGCAGGCTGACCGACGCGACCAGGTCATCGGGCAGCCGGGTCCGCAGGTAGCCGGCCAGCCCGCCGGGCCCGGACAGCAGGCCGACCGCGCGGGTGATGATGAGCTGCCGGGCGGCCCGCTCGGCCCGCAGCCACCGCCCGCTGCCGGCATCCGGCCCGCCCTGGCCCGAGCCGCCCTGACCGGCCAGGCCCGAACCGGGCTGGCCGGGCTGGCGGCGGAGCAGCTCGGCGGCGAGCTGGCCGAGGAGCTGGTGGTCGAGGTGGCCGGTGACGACCGGGACGATCGACGCGTCACAGTCCGCGCCGGGCCCGGCCGGCGGCCACGCCGCCGCCCACCCCGCCTGCGCGCCGGGCTCGGTCAGGCCGCGGAGCTGATCCAGCGTCATATGCACCTGGATCTGCGCCGGCTGCCCGGCCCGGTCCGGCACGCCCCCCGCAGCGATCAGCCGCCGGCACATTTCCTCCACCGCATCATGACGGCGCTGCCACACCGTCCGGGTGTCCTCCGGACCGGTCTTCTTGCCCAGGGCATCCAGCACCGCCAGCAGCGCGGCGGTGCACTGCGGGGTCAGGTTCCCGGTCAGTTTCCCGGCCTGCCCGAACGTCACGTCCAGGCTGACCGACCGGTCCTTGAACCCGTCATCACCGTCGGTGTCCGGCCGCGCCGTCCGGCGCCGTATTTCCTCGGCCAGCTGCGCCAGGCCGGCCAGGTCCGCGCCGCTGGCGGCGGCGGCCAGCAGGATCGCGTCCGCGCCCGCCCGGTGCTCCGCCGGGCAGCAGGTCCGTCCACCCGCACACCGCCCGGGCCCACGACGGCGACAGGTCACCCGCCGCCAGCGCGCCGGCCACGGCGGGGTGCGCGCCCAGCCGCCGCATCCACGCCATCGCCGTCGCCGCCGCGTTCGTGGTGATCCGGGTCTGCCACCGCAGCCAGCTCTTCGCCGACCCGTGACCATCATCCTGGCAGCCGCCGCCGGCGTGGAACGCGGCCAGCACCCGGGCCCGCGCCGCGGTATGCGCCGCCTCGGCGGCCTCCAGCGCCCGCAGGCAATCCCCCTGCTCCGCGGCAGTCAGCCCCGCCGCATCCGCGCGGGCCAGCCACGCCAGCCCGGCGCGCGCCATCGCCACCGCCTCAGCAGCACTGGCAGGCGCGTCCGGCGGCGCGGGCCCGGCGGGCGGCACCGGCGGGGATGGCGCGGATGGCGCGGATGGCGCGGGCGCGGCGGGCGGCTGTCCGGGTAAGCACATACCAGGTGACCTCCTCCAGCAAGGGGGACTGCTTTCGCTGTTGTGTTCGAGCCTAGCGACCCCCACCGACAATTTCGGGCCTTCCCGGAGGAGCAATGCGAACTGAACGCAAAAAAACTTTCGCCTGAGCCCATCAAGATCGGGACTGGTGATCGAAGCGCTGAACCCACCCGTCACCCCAGGCACCGGCCCTCGACGGGGCTCAGCACGGCTCAAGCCAGAACGGGACGGTTAACCAGACACGCTGAACGCGCCTGGGGCCACGTCGGTGTTCTCGACGATCCACGATGCGTCCAGGGCGCCGGTCTTGGCGAGCAGCCGACCGTCCGGGCCGTCCTCAATGTCCTGCACTCCGATCAGCGGGCCGTTGACCGGGTCGCTGCCCAGGGACACATCGGACACGTTGCCGTACTCATCGTGCCACCCGGCGCTCAAGCTGCCTTCCTTGACCAGCGCCTCGCCGGAGGTATCGGTGACCCCGATCAGCGGGCCGTTCGTCGAGTCACTGGCCACGGTGAGCTGCTCGACGCCGTTGTACTCGTTATGCCATCCGGCGCTCAGGCTGCCATCCTTGACGTAGGCCTGATTATCGTACGGGTCCACCACCGTGCCCTCGGTCACGATCCCGATGAGCGGGCCGTTGGCCGGATCGCTGGCCACCACGACGTAGGCCGCGTTGTCGGGCCACTCATCGTTCCAGCCTGTGGTCAGGCTGCCCTGCTTGGCCAGGACTTCACCGGAGTCGTTCGTGACCGCGATGAGCGGGCCGTTGGTCGTGTCGCTGGCCACACTCACTTCCTCCGCGCTGCTGGATTCGTCGTTCCACGGCGCGGTCAGGCTGCCCTCCTTGACCTTCAGCTCGCCGCTCCAGGTCAGCACCGCGATCAGCGGTCCGTGGGTGGCATCGCTGGCCACGGCGATGGCCCGCACGTTGCTGCCGAGCTCGTCGGTCCAGCCCGCGGACAGGCTGCCCTCCTTAACCAGTGCCGCCCCGCTGTCCGTTACGATCCCGATCAGCGGGCCGTTGGCCGGGTCTCCGGCCACGGCCACCTGCTCGACGTCGCTGTGCTCGTCGGTCCACAGCGAGCTCATGCCCTGCTTGACCATCGCCTCGCCGCTGCCGCTCACCATGCCGATCAGCAGCGGGGCGGCGTTCGGGCCGCCGCCGGCCGGCGCGGCGAGCGCGCCAGGAGCGAGGGCACCCCCCGTGGCCAGCACCGCCGCTGCCATGGCCAAGATCGCGGTCACGCGTCTCATTGGTCCTCCCTCACCAGAAACGTGGGCAGGCCTACGGCCCTGCGGGGTAACTTCGCGCAGCCCGAGATAAGAATAAACGCTCGGTTCGCACCCCATCCGAAGCCGACTCGGCGCGTTCGCCAATCCCGAAGAACGCCTCCGGCGCCGGAACTCCGCCACCGACGATGTCAGCTGGCTACGGCCACATCGGCCCCGCCGAGCGCAGCCGGCTCAGCTACCTCAGCGAGGGCGGAGCTGATCCTGGTACCACCGGCCGCGGCGCCCGAGGGGGTCAGGTTCCTGCTGGGCACCGACGGTCTTGACCGAACGCGCCCCCGTCCGATCGCGGGATACCTGGCCCAGCCATCCGCAGGGTCGCGTGGGTCTGCTACCCAGGCCTGCCCGGATCGCCGGGCCATGACCTGGCCGCACCATACCTGCCGCGCACGGCCAGGTAACGGGCAAGGTGATCGATCACCGCGCGCGCGTCGTCCTCGATGCCGGAGATGAACGTGGACTTGCGCCGCCGCAGCACGGGCAGCCCCAGGGCATACAGCCCCGGGCTGTCGACCACACCGCCCTCGTGATTCAGCTGACCCTTTGCGTCGACTACCGGCACGTCGAGCCACCCGTAGTCGGGCCGGAAACCCGTCGCCCACACGATCGTGCGAATCTCGCCACTTCGGAGGTCAAGCTGCAGCCGCGCCGACTCGGGCACGCGTGTCGCCGCCAAGCGCTCGGGAGGGCCGAACTCAGCGTCAAATCCTGAAGTCTTGGCCCACTCGTCGAACGTATCCAGCAGGCGCCCCATCTTGAGGTCCGCGAGCGAGAACATGTTGCGCAGGCCACCGGACAACAGCGCGCGGCCGTCACGTACGGCCGCCCAGCGACCCACCAGCTCAACGCCCATCGAGGCGAGTGCGTTGAGATCCAGCGTCGTCCGCTCCGGGGTTCCGACGAGTTGGGGCGACGGCAGCCGCCTGGCCCGGGTGAGATCCTCAACCTCGTCGTACCGCTCGTCCCATACGCCGGACGCGTCCATCCACCACAGCACATCGCGGCCGCGGTACGTGCGCGGCAACCGCACGTGCTCCCCCACCGAGAGGGTCACCGGCCGCCCCGACCGCCTCAGCTCGGCGGCCAGCTGCACGCCGGTCGCCGAGGCTCCCACGACCAGCACGCCGCCGTCGGACAGCTGGGCGGGAGCACGGTAGCCGAATGGCGTCAGTTGCTCGACCGACGCCGGCACCGCATCGCTGAACGCCGGCACCGCTGGCCGATTGCAGGCGCCGCTGGCGATGACCACGGTCTGGGAGTGAATCGCACCATGGCTTGTCGCCACGCGGTACCCATCGTCGGCCTGTCGCACCGACGTGACGTTCACGCCAGTCCGGACGGGAGCACCCGAAACCTTGGCGAAGTGCTCGATGAACTCGGTCACTTCGCCGACCGTCATATAGCCGTCTGGATCCGGGCCTTCATAGCGAAGGCCGGGCAGACGGCTCTGCCAGTTGGGAGTGAGCAGCCGCAGGGAGTCCCAGCGTTCGCGCCGCCAGGAGTTGGCTACCTCGCCGCGTTCAAGAACGACGTGGTCGATCGACCGGTCGCTGAGGAAGTAACTCGCGGCGAGGCCCGCGTGGCCCCCGCCAATGACGACCGTAGTGGTGCGCTCGATGGTGCGGCCCCTCAGTGCTTTCCGGAGCGCGCGCGTCGGGCCAGCCGCCGCGCGGCCGCTCAGTGCTTTCCGGAGCGCGCGCGTCGGCCAGCCGCCGCGCGGCCGCTCAGGCGACTTCGACGGTGACGTTCGTAGGATTCGTGAGAGCGTCGAACACGGCGGAGCGCTTCTGGGACTGGGCGACCAGCGCCTCGATCTCCTGCCTGGACGCGTCCGCGTCGATGGTGAACGTCACCTTGATGTCGTTGAAGCCGTTGCGGACGTCACTGTCGGCGCCGAGGATCCCGCGGATGTCGTGCCCGCCCTCGACTGTGGACTCGACCGACCGGAGCTGGATGCCGCGGTTCTCCGCGACGGACGCGATACCGCCCGTCAGGCAGCTCGCCAGGCCGACGAGGAGATACTCGATCGGCGTGATGCCGCCGTCCTCCGCCGCGAAGACCTCGGGGTGGTCGGCTTCGAATGTCCACTCTTCCTTGTGGTTCTGCTCCTGCCCCAGGCCGAAGAAGCTCTGGACCTTGATCGTGCTGTGGACGCCGCTCTGCCACTTGGCGGACGCGCGCCAGGTGAACTGAGCGGCCTCAGGCGCGCCCTTGAGCACCTCGCGCGCGTCGAGCAGTGCCTGAACGTTGACTCCGTTGGTGACTGTGGTCATGTCGCGTTACCCCCTAGTTCCTTACTACATTCCCTATTTCGATGGTTGACAATACACTGGATGGGCCGGGCTACCATAGCCCCCATGGCGGAGCCAGCCTCAACGCCCGCGGCCGGCTGAGTCGGCACGGTCGAAACACAGTACCTTGACCTGCCGGAGCCGGTACAGCTTGACTGCGGGCGGGACCTGCACCCGGTTCGGGTAGCGTACGAGACTTACGGTGCGCTCTCACCCCGGCGCGACAACGTCATCCTGGTGTGCCATGCGCTCAGCGGCGACGCCCACGCGGCGGGCTTCGCGAAGACGCCGCCCGAGGAGAGCACGCGCGACGGGTTCGGGGCCGAGGATCGCGACGGCCTGGCCCGCAGGGGACTCGGCTGGTGGGACGGGATGATTGGCCCCGGTAAGGCGTTCGACACTGAGCGCTTCTTCGTCGTCTCCACGAACCTGCTCGGCGGCTGCCGCGGGACGACCGGGCCATCGTCGATCGACCCGGCGACAGGCAAGCCGTACGGGCCTGACTTCCCGGTGATCACCGTCGCGGACATGGTACGGACCGAGCGCGCGCTCCTGAACGCACTCGGTATCGAGCGCCTGGCGGCCGTAGCCGGCGGCTCGCTCGGCGGGATGCAGGCCTTCGAGTGGGCGATCCTGTTTCCTGATCAGGTCGATGCCGTCGTGGCGATCGCCAGCACGCACGCCCTTCACCCGCAGGGCGTGGCCTGGAACGCGATCGCGCGTGCCGCGATCATGCGCGACCCGGCCTGGCAAGGCGGCCATTATTACGGCACGGGCGCCGCGCCGGATGCCGGCCTGGGTGTGGCGCGGATGGTCGGCCACGTCACGTACCTGTCCGCACCGGCGCTGAACGACAAGTTCGGCCGGCGACTGCAGTTCGCCGACGACATCCGTTACACGATCATCGAACCGGAGTTCGAGGTCGAGAGCTACCTGCGGCACCAGGCGGACTCGTTCGTCAGGCGCTTCGACGCCAACACCTACCTCTACACGTCGCGCGCGCTGACGTATTTCGATCTCGCGCGCCAGTACGGCCGCGGATCGCTCGCCCGCGCGCTCGAAGACGTGTCGGCGCGCTCGCTGCTGATCGCGTTCAGTTCCGACTGGCTGTACCCGCCGACTGCATCGGCGGAGGTCGAGGGGGCACTTCGAGCGGCCGGTAAGCCGGTCGAGTTCCATGTGATCGAGGCGCCGTACGGCCACGACTGCTTCCTGCTGGAGGAAGCCCGCCAAACGCCCATAATCCGTCAGTTCCTGGGCCAGCACAACCTGGCCGAAGGCGGGGCGGGCGGATGACGCCAGGTGGTGGCGGGCGGGCGAAACTAGTGGCGAGCGGGAGAAAGGAGCATTCATGACCGACAAGCTCTCCCGTGTCGAAGAAGCCCGCGCGTTCGGATTCGAGACCCGGCAGCTGCATGCCGGGCAACGGCCCGACCCGAACACGGGCGCGCGCGCGGTACCGATCTTCCAGACGGCCAGCTACGTCTTCGAGGACCCGGAATCCGCGGCAGCGTACTTCAACCTGCAGGAGTACGGGAACACGTACTCGCGCATCATGAACCCGACCGTCGCGGTGTTCGAGGAGCGGGTGGCGAACCTCGAGGGCGGCTGTGGCGCGGTGGCGTTCGCCAGCGGGATCGCCGCGCAGGCGGGCGCGCTGTTCACGCTGCTGCAGCCGGGCGACCACGTCGTCGCATCCTCGGCGCTCTACGGCGGGACGGTGAACCAGTTCAAGCACCTGCTGCGCAAGATGAGCGTAGAGCTGACGTGGGTCGATCCCGACGACCTGGGCGCGTGGCGGAAGGCGGTCCGCGCCAACACGAAGGCGTTCTTCGGCGAGACGATCGGCAACCCGGCCGGGAACGTGCTGGACATCGAGGCGGTGGCAGCCATCGCGCACTCCTGCGAGCTGCCGCTGATCGTGGACAACACGTTCGCGACGCCGTACCTGTGCCGCCCGATCGAGTGGGGCGCCGACATCGTGATCCATTCGGCGACCAAGTTCATCGGCGGGCACGGCACGAGCATCGGCGGCGTCGTCGTCGAGGCTGGCACGTTCAACTGGTCCAACGGCAGGTTTCCGGTGGTCGCGGATCCGTCGCCGGCTTACCACGGCCTGCAATTCCACGAGACGTTCGGGACGTACGGGTATCTGATGAAGCTCCGGGCCGAGACGCTGCGCGATCTCGGCGGGACGCTCGCTCCGCTCAACGCGTTCCTGTTCCTGCAGGGGCTCGAGACGCTGTCGCTGCGGATGGAGCGCCACGTCGACAACGCGCGGGCGGTCGCGGCGTTCCTGCAGGCGCACGAACTGGCCTCGAATGTGACCTACCCCGGCCTGCCGGGGAGCAGGTACCGGGCGCTCGTGGAGAAGTACCTGCCGCGCGGCGCCGGTGCGGTGTTCTCGTTCGACTGTGCCGGCGGCCGGGCTGGGGGGCAGGACTTCATCCGCGGCGTGACGCTCTGGTCCCACCTGGCAAACGTCGGCGACGCGAAGAGCCTGATCATCCACCCCGCCAGCACGACCCACCGCCAGCTGAGCGACGACGAGCTGCGGGCGGCTGGCGTCGGGCCTGGGACGGTGCGGCTGTCGGTCGGCACCGAGTCCGTCGAGGATCTATTGTGGGATCTCGAGCAGGGCTTCGCGCGCGTCGCTGCGACCGCGGGACAGAAAGTAGCGACGGCATGACCGATCTCGCGCGATACCAGGACCCGCTGACGATCCAGCGCGTACTCCACACCGCCCAGACGATCGCGATCGTGGGCCTGTCGGACAACGAGCTGCGGGCCAGCTACTTCGTTGGCTACTACCTCAAGCGGCACGGCTACCGCGTGATCCCGGTGAATCCTCGCGGGACCGAGATCCTCGGGGAGACGTGCTACGCGAGCCTGCTGGACATACCCGTGCCGGTGGACGTGGTGAACGTCTTCCGCGCACCGGATGCATTGCCGGGGATCGCGAGGGATGCGGTGGCGATCCACGCCGGCGCCCTCTGGTGCCAGTTCGGCGTGATCAACGCCGACGGGGCGCAGATCGCCGAGGACGGTGGCGTAACGGTGATCATGGATCGCTGCCTCAAGGTTGAGCACGCGCGCTACGTGGGCCGGATGCACTGGCTTGGCTTCAACACGCAGCGCATCACATCCGTCCGCGCCGGGCTCCAGTAGCGACAGGACAGCCGCGCACAACCGCATCAGTGCAGGTAGAGGCGCCGTCGTCACCGCACTGACCAGGAGGGCAGGCCATGACCACTCTCGCCAACCGGCGAGCTACCGCGCTACTCGTCATCGATGTCCAGAACCGCGCCGTGGCCGGGAGTTACCAGCGCGATGCGGTCGTGGCGAACATCGGCAGCCTGGTCGAGAAGGCGCGGCGGGAACGTGTCCCGGTGATCTGGATCCAGCATTCCGACGAGGATCTGACGAGGGGAAGCGGCGACTGGCAGATCGTCCCCGAGCTGAATCCGGATGGCTCAGAGCCGCTGGTCGAGAAGCACTATGGCGACTCCTTCGAGGACACCACCCTGGAGAATGTGCTGTCCGGGCTCGGCGTCGGGCGGCTGGTGGTCGTCGGCGCGCAAACCGACGCCTGCATCCGCTCGACCCTCCACGGCGCCTTCGCCAGGGGCTATGACGCGACATTGGTCAGCGACGCACACACCACCGAGGACCAGACCGAGTGGGGGGCGCCCCCGGCGGATCAGGTTATCGCGCACACGAACCTGTACTGGACCTATCAGACGGCGCCGGGGCGGACGGCCGGGACGGTCGAGACCAAGGACGTCGATTTCGCCGGCGCGTCCTAGCGCCTGCAGGGGCCGGAAGGCTGAGGTCTACGGGGTTGTGGTTGGAGGGTGAGCCCGGTCTGGGCAAGGAAACCCTCGATAAGGGCTGGCGGTACTGGATACTTTTGAGCCGGTTCCTCACGCCTGGCCCGCCCAGCAGCGGTCAGGCCACCACCATCTGGATACCTCATGATCCCGGCATAGACCCGCCACCCAGCGCGATCACGCAGGCGCGCCGTAAACGATCAACCAGACAGACCCCGGCTATTCAATCCCTGTACCCGCTGAGATGGGCTCCGTGATCGTGTTCCAGGCGCACACCAGGAATGGCATGTGCAGGGCGCTTCTGACATTAGCTACCAGGAACCGCTAAGTGCACCGGGCATGCCGCGTTGTAGTACTTCAAGGTCAGCTTTCCCTGGGCATACGCCCACGAGCAGGTACAGCAATTAGGTACCCGCTCAGAAGTTATGACCTCGGCAGGCACACCGCTACGCCGCTCGGCGCGACCCGGCTGGTACGGCAGTGGCTGCCCGACGAGGGCGAGGACAGTCCCCTCGGTCCTTGCTTCCTGGACAGCTCCGTCAGCTAGCGCCAGCCACTCCCGTGGCCTGGCATCTGAAGAGGACTGGGCTGGCGCGTGTCGTTTGACGCGCACCCTGGCTCCGGGGAGCTTGTCACTCGCCCGGCTGTCCACGTCATTCAGGATATCCGCTGAGCGGCGGAGTGCCTCTCTCGTGACCGGTGACGGCCAGCGGCTCCTGAGGCCTGATAAGTCGCAGGTACTCCGGCTTGCAGATCCGCCCGGTCAGGGCAAGCTCAGGGACCTTGTCGCAGCGGCTGCCTGCGGCATGCCAACCGCTCCGGCGCGCGAAGCGTCAAGCAACCAGCACCCACCTGGAGGACCAGATGAAACACAGCGTGATCGCCATGTCCGCCCTCGCCGCTGGGGCGGCGGGTGTCACCGTTGCCCTGGCCGCACCTGCGCTGGCGGGCCCGGCCGCACCGGCGGCATTGAAGTCCTGTACGGCAACTGTGAGCAACAGCCGCCCGGCTGACTACACCACCACCGATGTGAAGGTCCGCACCGCGGCCGGCGCCGAGGTGTTCACGGTGGCTCACTATAAGACCGTCAACCGTGCCTACTTCCGCGTCGCAAACTCTGGAGGCCGCGCCACGGCCGACTACTACGTGAGCGGCGCGACGCCCGGTTACCGGGTTGTCGTACGCGTCACGGTTGTCCGCGGGCATCAGGCAAATAGCTGCTCTACATCGTTCACTCCCAGGAGCTGAGGAATGATCACGAGTGGCCGGGTGCATCAGCCGGGCGGGCGAGCGGGCGGGGGCGGGGGACCGCCGAGCCGGGCCACGATGCCATCGAGCAGGCTGTCGAGGCCGAACTCGAACCGCTCGTCCCTGGTCTCTGCCGCGTCCGGGTCGACTCCGTCGTCGATCAGCCGGACGAAGTGCGGGAACCGGCCGGACGCGACGAGCCGCTCCTTACCGGTGACCGCCGCCGGTCGCCGCGGCTGCCGCATCCAGGCTGTCCGCGATGGCGTCGGCCACCTCCCTGGGGCGGGTCAGCGGCGCCAAATGGTCCATCGAATACCGCGCCACTGGCCAGCCGACGGCCTGGGCTTGGTCAGCGATCGCCGCATAGGCCGCGCTCAGCTGCACGTACGCGGTGCCGACGCGACCGTCCCATACCGACGGCGGCATCGGCTCGGTCAGCAACTCCGCCGGCAAGCCGCGTAGCTCATCCCGAAACCGCTGCCGGACCGCCTGGTCGGGGAGCAGCTCGGCGAGCGCCGCCCGCGGAAACCAGCGGTCCCATGGCGGCAGGAAGCCGTTCTCGACGGACGCGAGCAGGGCGGCGCGGCGATCCGGCGTCAGCGTCTCCAGCCAGGTACGCCCGTCATGAGGCAGCCGCGCGTCCAGGAAGACCGCGGTCGCGCGGTTCGCCCCGATCCTCGCCAGCGCACCGGGCAGCAACGGCCCCGCCCTGCTGTGCCCGACCACGGCCACCGCCTCGCCTCCGTCGGCCAGTTCGGCGATGACCTGGAATAGCCGCTCGTAGAACGGTGGCCCCGAATCCAGGACCGGGCGCAGATCCGGTACCGCGACGGCGTACCCGAGCTCAGCCAGGCGGGCCGGCACACCGCCCCAGCTCGACCTTCCGAGCAGCGGGCTGTGTACGAGCAGAACCTGCATGACCTGTCACCGTAGCCGCTTGGCGCGGGCCTGCAGGGCCGGCGGACGCCGCCGCTGCAGCGCGCCCGGCGTGGCCTTGATTACCGGGGTTAGGTTAGCCTTAGCTCAGTAACCGGTATGCGAGAAGAACTGGCGAGGACCGTGTTTGCTTGTATCTGTCACGCCGTCACCGACGATGAGGTGGCCGTCGCGGTCGACATGGGGGCGGCGACCGTCGAGGCGGTCGGAACCGTGACCGGCGCCGGTACCGGCTGCGGGAGCTGCCGGAGTCACCTCGAGGACCTGATCGTCGAGCGCGCCTGCCCGATGGTCAGGCAGCAGGCCTGACCGGAACACTTGCGGCCATATGTTCGCCATTCGGACCGTCGCCGGGGGCGGTGCTCCCGCTAGGGTGGGCCGATGCAGGGTGACGGGCGGGTCCTCGAGTTTCTGAACGAGCAGCTCAGTGCTGAGCTCACGGCCATCAACCAGTATTTCCTGCACGCAAAGATGCAGGAGAACGCCGGCTGGGTGAAGCTCGCGGCGCATACCCGCGCTGAGTCGATCGACGAGATGCGTCATGCCGAGGTGCTCACCGACCGGATCTTGTTCCTGGACGGGCTGCCGAATTACCAGCGCCTGTTCCCGCTGCGCATCGGCCAGACGGTAACTCAGATGCTGGAGTCGGACCTGGCCGTCGAGACGGAGGCAGTCAGCCGGCTGCGGGACGGCAGCGAATACATGCGCGGCGTCTCCGACGTCACCAGCGCCAATATCTTTGAGTCGATCCTCGCCGACGAGGAGAGCCATATCGACTACCTGGAAACTCAGCTCGGGCTGATCACCCAGCTCGGCGAGCCGCTCTACCTTGCGCAGCTCATCGAGCCTGGCAGCTGACGCGGGCCCCAGCGCGTCACCGGTCACCCCGGCTGTTCAGGCGGGCAGCAGGCCGATCGCCGCCTTGGCCTGGCGCACCTTCTCGCGGGCCTGCTCGCTGGCCCGCGCCGCGGCGGCCCGCAGCACCGAGCGGATGTGCTCGGGGTCACGCGACAATTCCAGGTAGCGGTCGCGGACCGGGGTCAGCGTCGCCACCACGGCGTCGGCCACCGCCTGCTTGAGGTCGCCGTACCGGTCGAACTGGCGGGCCAGGGCGTCCGGTTCCTGCTGGGCACACGCCGCCAGGATGGCCAGCAGGTTGGCGACCCCGGGCTTGCGCTCAGGGTCGTAGGCCACCTCGCCGTCAGCGTCGGTGACCGCGCGCATCACCTTGCGCCGCAGCACGCCGGGCTCGTCGAGCAGGCGCAGGGAACCAGCGGCCGACGAGGCCGACTTGCTCATCTTGTCGGTGGGCTTGGCCAGGTCCATGATCCTCGCGGCGACCGGCGGGTTGACCGCCTTCGGCAGCGTGAACGTGGGCCCGTACCGGTGATTGAACCGGATCGCCAGGTCCCGGGCCAGCTCCACGTGCTGGCTCTGATCCTCGCCGACGGGTACCTCCTCGGCGTCGTACAGCAGGATGTCGGAGGCCATGAGGACCGGATAGGTCAGCAGCGACACCCGGACCTGTTCCTGGCGGCGGGACTTCTCCTTGAACTGGATCATGCGCTGGGCCTCGCCGTAGCCGGTCGTGCACTCCAGCAGGTAGTGCAGTTCGGAGTGCTCGGGCACGTGCGACTGCACCATGAATAGGCACGCGCCGGGGTCGGCGCCCGCGGCCAGCAGCAGGGTGGCGAACTCCAGCGTCCGCCGCCGTACGTCCGCGGGCTCATGCTCGAGCGTCAGGGCATGCAGGTCAGAGACGAACACCACGGTGTCGGCGATGGCCTGCTCGGTCACGATCGGCCGGATGGCGCCGATGTAGTTGCCCAGGTGCAGGTCACCGGATGGGGTGAAGCCGGTCAGTCGTCGGGACATCAGCCTTGTTCCTTTGCCTCGGGCCGCCGCCCGGGCCGCGCGGCCGGCCTGCAGGCAAAGCGAAACGGCCGCCCAGCCCGGGCAGCCGCGTCTCGGTGTGCGCGCGTAAGCAGTGCCGCCCGGTCAGGGGCGCCACCAGCCGCAGTCATGAGTCATCCGCACGGCCCCATTCTACTAACGCCCGATTCGCTGCCGATACAAGATGCCATTTCAGCTCAAGAACTCGGTCACCGCCGCTAGCCGCCGTGCGAGGCTCCGGCTCCGGCCTCGGCTCAGGAGGAGGGGTAGCCGACCAGCAGGACCCCGTGGCAGTCCTCGTCGCCCGAGCGGTAGATATGGGGACCGTCGCCGCTGTACCTGGCATAGTCGCCTGGGCCGAGCGTGAGCGGGTTGCTGGCCGGGCCGACCGTGATCTTCCCCTGGTGGACGATCACCCGCTCGACGACGCCACTGCCGTGCGGGCCTCCCGGGTGCTCGGTCTTGGCCGGGAGGAACATGTCGAAGATCTCGACCAGGCCGCCACGCTCGATCCGGTCCAGCAGCCGCAGGTCGAGCTGGCCGCCGGGCGTGGACCCGCGCACTCGCGTGCCCTGCTGGGCCCGGACGACCGCGGTGGTGGTCTGGCGCCGGTCCTCGAGCAGGTCGCTGAAGGCCACGCCCAGGGCCAGGGCCAGCGACCACAGCGTCTCGATGGTCGGGTTGCCGCGACCCTGCTCCAGGTTCGCCAGCGTGGCCTTGGCCAGGTCAGCGCGGGCCGCCAGGGTGGCCAGCGACATCCGGCGGGCGGCGCGGAAGCGGTACAGGTTCGCCGCGAGTACCTCGCCCACTTCCGCGGATGGCCGTTCTGGGGATTCGTTCGCCATGCTAGTGAACTATACCAACGGTCTATTATGCTGGTACGCTGCGTCGACCGGCGATGCTATGCGAGCTTTGTGAGCTGGAGTGACATGCACGACGTGGCCTTCGACCCGGCGACGATTGCCGCGGATGCGGTGACGCTGGCTGAGTTGCACGGCGGCACCGGCCACGAGTCCGTGCGCATCGACTGGCTGCAGCGGCGCCTGGCGGATGCGCCCGGTGGCCGGCACGTTGACGATGTCGGCAACCTGGTGTGGGCGTTCGGCCCGCGGCCCTACCGCCTGGCCGTGCTGGTACACGTCGACGACGTGTTCAGCGACGCCGTAGCGCGGGGCGTCACGCTGCGGGATGGCTGGCTGTGCGGCCCGGGGATCGGTGACAACGCGATCGCCGTCGCGACCGCGGTCGCCGTCGCCGAACGGGTTCTCGCCCCGCCGGGCGCGCCCGGACCACTGCCGGTGGCGGTCGTCTTTACCGTCGGCGAGGAAGGGCTCGGCGGGCTGCGTGGCGCTCGGCACGCCTGCCGCGAACTGGCGCCCGAGGCCGTGCTCGCCCTGGAAGGCCACGGCTGCGACCGGATCTTCGTCGATGCCGTGGGTTCGCTGCGAGCCCGGCTCACCGTGACCGGACCTGGCGGGCACTCGTGGTGGGACCGCGGCCGGCCCAGCGCCATCCACGAGCTGGCCCGGCTGCTGCACGCGATGGTCACGTCGCCGCCGGCTTCGCTGTCGGTCAACGTCGGACTGATCGACGGCGGGACCGGCGTCAACGCGATCGCGGCCCAGGCCAGCGCTACCGTCGAGTGGCGCTCGGCCGACCAGGCGGCGCTCAGCCGGCAGGAGGCCGCGCTGCCCGGGCTGGAGGCCGGCCCGGGCCTGCGGCTCTCGGCGGAGCGCCTGGACGCCCGGCCCGCCGGCTCGGTGCCCATCGGGCACCCGCTCGTCACGGCGGTCCGGCGCGCCCGCCGCTCGGTCGGCCTGCCGGGCACCGCGGCGGACGGCTCGACGGACGCGAACGCGGCACTCGCCGCCGGCATACCGGCGCTCGCTCTGGGCTGCTGCGAGGGCGCGGACATGCACGCCCCGACCGAGCGGATCCGGGCCAGCTCCATCGCCACCGGCGCGGCACAGCTGCGCGCCGTGCTGACCGAGATTCTGGACCTGGCCCCGGGCGCTGCGCGGGACTGACCGACCCACCGAAAGCGAAGGAACGAATGGTGCTGCGAACCGGCAACGACTACATCGAGTCGCTCCGCGACGGTCGGGAAGTGTGGATCGACGGTGAGCGGGTCAGTGACGTGCCCACGCACCCGGCGTTCGCGCCGATCGTGAGCGTGCGCGCCGGGATCTATGACCTTGCTCACCAGGATGGCCCCGGGGACCTGCTGACCTACGCCGACGAGGCATCGGGTGAGCGCTGCGCTACCACCTCGCGTCCGCCGGGCAGCCGCGAAGACTGGCGGGCCAAGCGGTCGTCGGTCGACGCCATCCTCGACGAGGCCGGCGGAGTGGTCACCCGGGTGGGTGACGAGACGGTCGGCGAGATGTGGTCGCTGTTCGACGGGCAGCGTGTGCTCAACGAGATCAACCCGGCGTTCGCCGCGAACATCGCCAACCACGTTCGGCGCGCCCAGCTCCTCGACCCGTTCCACGTCTCAGCCAACACCGACCCGAAGGGCGACCGCTCGCTCCGGCCGCAGGACCAGGATCCCGACGTGCTGCTGCACGTCGTCCGCGAGACCGACAACGGCATCGTGGTGCGCGGCGCCAAGTTCGAGACCGCGGCCGCCTACGCCAACCAGGCGTTCGTCAAGCCGACCATCGGTGAGTGGAACAACGAGGTCCTCAGCGACTACGCGGTCGGGTTCCTGGCCGACATGGGCGCTGCGGGCATCAGGCACATCTGCCGGTCCGCCTTCAACGGCCAGCACGCCCCGGATGATTACCCGCTGACGAGCCGGTACGACGAGATCGACACGATGATCGTCTTTGACGACGTGGAGATTCCCTGGGAGAACGTCTTCTTCTACCGGCACACCAGGGCGGCCGCGTTCATCCGCGCGACCCTGCACCGGTACAGCATCTTCCCTTACGTGCAGCGCTACGCTCGCTTCGCGAGCTTCCTCCTCGGTGTCGCTTACGCCAGCGCCAAGTCGACCGGCGTCACCATGCATCAGGGCGTCCGGGAGAAGATCGCGCAGATCGCGTGCTACCGCGAGACCATCAACGCGCACCTGACCGCGGCGATCGAGCTAGCCGAGCCCAGCCCGGGCGGCCTGCTGATGCCCAACCAGTCGATGATGTACGCCGGCCGGGTCTTCGCGTGCACCCAGCTGCCGTCGATCATGCACATCGTGCGCGACCTGTGCGGTTGCCAGGTAAGCCTGATGCCGAGCAAGGCCATGTTCGACAGCCCCGGCGCCGGCGACTGGCTGCGGAAGTACTTCACGATCGGGGAGATCCCCGCCGAAGAACGACGCAAGCTGTTCGCGCTGGCCCGTGACCTGCTCAACTCCGACTACGCCGGCCACCGGCTGACGTTCCAGCTTTTCGCGCAGTCGCCGCCGTTCTCGCACCTGCTCGCCGTCTACAACAACTACGACTTCAGCGGCCCGCTCGACCTGGTGGCCAGGTACTCCGGCGTCGCGGACGCGGTGCGCAAATGAGGAAGCCGATCATCGTCGGCGGTCACCTGCGGATCCGGCCGTTCAATACCGCCGACAGCTATCCGGAGCAGCGTCTCGACAACGACCTGTGCCAGGCGGTGGTGGCCGGCGGCACCATCTACCTGCGCGGTCAGGTGCCGCAGGATCTGGACACCGGCCAGAGCGTCCACACCGGGAACCCCGCCGCCCAAGCCGAGCAGGTGATGACGAACGTCGAGACGCTGCTCGCGGAGGCTGGCGCGCTCGTCGAGCACGTGGTGAGCTGCACCGTCTATCTCACCGACATCCGCCACCGCGAGCCGGTATACCGCGTGCTCGGACAGCGGCTTAACGGCGTCTACCCGGTGTTCACCGGCCTGGTGGTGGCCGCGCTGGCCCGGCCCGAATGGCTGGTCGAGGTCACCGTGGTGGCGGTGAAACCATGACGTTCTCGCTGGTGGGCCGCTGCGAACGGACGGGCGCGGTCGGTGCCGTCATCGCCTCCGCCAGCATGGCGGTGGCCGCGCGGTGCGCGGCGGTCCGCGCAGGCACCGGCGCGGTGTGCAGTCAGAGCACGACCGACCCGCGGCTGCGCGAGGCGCTGCTCGATGCGATGTCCGGCGGCCTGACCGCGGGCCAGGCGCTCGCGGCGCTCGCCGGCGGCACCGCCGACGTCGCATACCGGCAGCTCGCGGTCGTTGACGCGGCCGGCGGCTCGGCCGCCTACTCCGGCGATCTCGCGCTCGGCGAGGCGACCCACACCCTCGCCGCCGGCGCCGCCGCCGCCGGCAACCTGCTGGCCGACCGCGGCGTACCCGCCGCGATGCTCGCTGCGTTCGGCAACCGGCCCGGCGACAGCCTCGGCGACCGGCTGATCGCTGCCCTGCGGGCGGGCCTGGCCGCGGGTGGTGAGGTCAGCCCCGTGCGCTCCAGCGGGATGATCATCGCCGAGTCGGCGCCCTGGCCGTCGACCGACCTGCGGGTCGACTGGGACGAGCACCCAGTGGAGCAGCTCGCCGCCCTGTGGCAGCTCTGGCAGCCGCAGGCGGCGTCCTACATCCAGCGTGCGCTGCGCCCGTCCGAGATGGCCGGCTGACGCGCGGCCTGGCAGGCCAGACCGCGCTGCGGCTCGCCAGCCGAACCGTCTGGATTTGGGGCAGGGTGAGCCTGGCTGCCGTCAGTCCTCCACTCCCAGGACGTAGCCGGTGAAGCCCAGGACGGCGCCGATGAGATAAAGGGCGGCCTTTATGGGCAAGTCATATACCAGCACCGTATCGCCGACGTTGTACGGAGTCGGCCCAGGCATACGGATCAGGGGCACCTCGCATATGGAGGACATACTGCTGAAGATGTTGCTGCTGAGCACCAGTCCGGGGGCCCTGGGGGCGTCGCGATAGCTGTTCGGCCACAGGGCGGCGTAGACCGCCGACATGACGAGTGTCGCCGCCCCGAATAGCGTGTCCCGTCCTGCCTGCTTGTAGTTGGTGCCGTCGGCGCGGAACAGGTAGGCGAAGTTGAACCCCTGCGGGATGAACTGGGCCGCCCAGTAGCACCAGTCCTGAACTTCCCAGGTTGCCCAGCCGTAGGACACCGCTACGCCCATGGCCCAGCCGGCGAAGTCGACGGCGAAGTCCAGCCCGTTGAGAAAGTTCAGCGCCGGGTTTGGCGGCGCCGCGTCGCTCCATGCCGAGTAGAAGCTCAGCAGGAGAATGTCCAGCGCCTGGCCGACGATGCCGATGAGGAAGCTTGAGATGCCGAGCAGGAGCTGGCCTGCGGTGCCGGCCGACGCCAGCCTGTCCCGGCCGCCGGGGCCGTCTGGCCCGGCGGTGATGGTGTCGGGCACCGTCGGCGAGCCTGTGATGACGTCGAGCAGGATGGTAGCCGGGACGGCAGCGAGCAGGCAGATCAGGTCGAGGATGCTGAGCTGGTCCTCGGTCAGGGCTTGGTAGAGCGCGGAAACGAAGGGGATGTCGACTGGCTCGCTGAGCCAGCCCGTGATCTGGCCGAGCAAGGTATCGAGGAGTTGCAGGAAGTCCTTGGCCATCGTCTCGGCGAAGCCGGCCATGTCGTCGGCCAGCACCTGGAATACGGCGAGCAGGTCCGACAGGCCGGTGCTCAGCGCGGAATTCGAGTCCTTGAAGTTGTCCTGGGTGGCGGCGATCTTCTCCTGGATCTGCCCGGGCAGGTCGGCGAACGAGCCGGTCAGCGCGTTTTCCAGGGCGGTCAGGAACTGCTCGAACGCGGTGCTGATGGTCCCGGGGTCCCAGGATGCCCCGACCCCGGTCGCCGAACCACCGCCGATGCTGGCTGAGGATGAATTCTCGGTGACCTTCTCGTGCATCCAGGTGCACTGGTTGGCGTTGTTGTTGCCACCGGTGTTGTAGACCTGGCTGGGGTCGTTATGGCCGGCTTGCTGGGACTGCACGGTCTGCCCGGCCGTGGCCTGCGCAGTGCTGCCCACCGCCGCGCTGGACTGGCCGGACAGCTGAGCCAGGAAGGTCGCGGCGTCGGTGCCGCCGGTCAGCTCGCTGGTCACCCAGCCGGCCAGCCGGTCGAGGATCCCGGGATTGGCCGGATCGCCGGGGTTGGTAATCGACCGCTTGATGTAGGCGTGGTTGTGCAGAATGTTTTCCCAGTTGAACAGCGCAGACAGCCACTGGATGATCTTGGAGATCTCGGCGACCACGGTTTTGAGGAAGCCGACCACCGCGGTGACCGCGTCCTCGACGTCGGTGATGACCAGGTTGTAGATGTTTTCGGCGGTGTGGATGACGGTCTGGACCGCGTTCTCGGTGAACTGCCAGGCCATCTTGGCAACCTGCTCGGCGCCCTTCACGACGTTGTCTATGAAGTGCCCGATGTCGCTGAAGCTCCCGACCAGTTCCGGGCTGGCCGGTGCAGCCAGCGAGCCGGGAGGGCTGGGGTCGAAGGTACCGGCCTGGAAGACCGGCTGGCCGGCCGAGAGGTCAAGGGTGAAGGTGGGAACCGCGCCGGGCGCATACGGCCGGGTCGCTGGCGCGGAAGCGTCCGCAGCGTAGACCACGTTCGGCACGACCGCGCTGCGCCGGATGTACTTGGCCGCCGGATGGCGGCCCGCGGTGAGGTACGAGGCGCCGACGATGCCGGTGTTGCGGGTGCCGACCGTGTTGCGGACGGTGGAGGCGATCGCGTCCAGCGACGCTGGTGCCTGGTAGGAGGACAGGATCAGCGGGCTGCCGTCATAGGCAGTGGCCTGGTCCAGGAACTGCGGCGCGGGCCCGGCGGCGGCATCCGCGCTGGCCGGGGGGGCCGAGCCCTGCACGTTGGCCAGGGTGCCCAGCGACTCGTGGTCGGGGTAGATGACGATGGCCTCGCCCGCCGACATGAAGTTGGCCCAGGCCAGCAGCGGCGGGCAGGCGACGTTCGGCGTGCCGGTGGGGGTGCCGTCGTCGAAGGCGCTGACCGCCAGCGTGAGGTTGCCGGACGCGTCGGTCTGCATCCAGACTGGCGCCTCGCCGGTCAGGGTGACCGGGCTGGCCTGGTTGGCCACGTGGAGAGTGCCGGATGACCACAACTTGACCAGCTGCTGCGGCCGCGGAAAGCCGTTCTCGTCGCGGATGCTCAGCGTGACCCGGTAGGAGGTGTCGCTGCCGGTCGGCGTGCTGGTGCTGGTGTCGTAGTTCTCCACGATCAGCTTGCTGGTCACCGAGAACTCGCGGATGACGTTGGACATGTTGACCGCGTACACGTTCTGCGCGCCGTAGAAATACACCACGCCGTTGGCCACCCCGCCCTGGGCGAACAGGAGGCTGTCGGCGTCCGGGACCGGGTAGCTGAGCACGTCGTTGCCGAGGCTGTTCGTATCCACCGCCAGGAACGCCGGACCGGTACCTGGGCTGTCGCCGGCGCTGGCGAAGTACAGCACGGAATCCTCGTTGACCAGGTCGGTGACGATCGCCGACCCGGTGTCCACCCGCCACTGCTCGGCACCGGTCGCGGTGTCCAGCGCGTACAAGGTGCCGTCGGTGCTGCCGACGTACAGTGTGCTGCCGATCATCACTGGCCGGCTCTGCACCGCGGACCCGCTGAGCTGATGCGACCACTTCACCGACCCGTCGGCGGTGTTCAGTGCGACGATCGTCCCCCCGGTGGGGATGAACAGCGTCGCTGAGCCCAGCGCCAGGTCCGCGGTGATGGCCGCAGCCAGTTTCACCTGCCAGGTGATGGCCCATTGCTGCAGGTCGGCCGCGAGCGCGCTGACCAGCGTTTCGCCGGGCCCGGCCGCGGTGGCCGCGGCGTTCCGGCCGACGTACACGCTGGTCGCGTCGACGACCGGCTCCGTCATGAACTGCGCCGCCCCTTCCTGCTGCGGCTCGGCGAAGAACCTGACCTGCATGTTCCCGGTGGCCGGGTCACCCCAGGCCAGGCCACCGGAAGACAGGCCCTCAACTCCCGCGTACAGCGCGCCCGCCAGCACCACCGGGCGGGTCAGGAAGGCCGTCGCGGGCTCCAGGTGGGCGGGCTGCTGCCACACCGGCTCGCCGGTGGTGACGTTCACCGCGTGGACCTCCACGAAGTTCAACGTCGTGTCCTTATAGGGCGACTGGACCCCGGTGTAGGCCGTCTGGCCGTCGGAGCCCACCGCCGCGGGGATCACCACGCTGGTCAGCTCGCTCTCCGGCCGGACGTCGTAGCTCCACCGGACCTGCCCGGTCTCCAGCTCGACCGACCGCAGGAACGCCCCGCCGGTACCGCCGGTGTCGTTGTCGGTGCACAACAGTCCCTGCGGCGACAGCAGCGGCCCGGCGGGCGACTCGCCGGAGACCGGATAGGTCCAGACACTGGCCGGCAGCGGCTGCTGCGGCAGCACCGCCGGGACCACCGCGGCGTTCCCGCCGATCGTGCCCTGAAGCTGGTTGACCTGGTTGACCGGCGCCCCGGGCTGAGCGGGGTTCATGCCGCTGAGGTTGCACAGAACCGTCAGGCCGGGCTCGTCACCCGTCAGCGTAGCGTACCGGAACGAGCTGATCTGCACCGTGGTGCGAGCGGTGTTCCACACCCGGATGTCATACAGCTCGCCGTTGAAGGCAGCCATCGAGCCGAGGGCACCTCCGATCACCAGCAGGCCCTCGGACGGCTGCGGCGCCGGTAGCTGGAACACGTCCGCAGCGGCGACGCCGTCCTTGTAGAACGTCACGTAGTTCTGGTTGAACACCACCGCCACGTGATGCCAGGCCCCGTCGGACACTGGCCTGGTGTCGGCGGACTGGTACGAGACGCCGTGCCACGAGAAGCTGAGCGCGTCGTTCCCTGCGTAGCCGAACTGCGGCGTGAGATCACCCAGCTCCGCCACGGCCATCAGCGTCTGGCCGACCGCTGCCGCGGCCGGCCGTCATCTTCATCCAGCACTCTAAGGTGGCAGCACTGCTGTCGATCCGGGCGGCGGTCACCAAGTTGACGGAGTCCTTCGGCCCCCCGCTGAACGACAGCGCGCACGACGGAGCCGGCAGATCGGTGACGACGACCGTGGCCCCGCTGACCGAGCCGGCCGCGCCGCCCACCTGATTGATGATCTGCTGGGTGGCGGCGTCGAACGAGGTCCGCACCGTCAGGCCGGGCTCGGTCAGCGACGGCGGCGCCCAGCGCCAGGCGGCGATCTGCTGCGCCGACCGGGCGGCCGACCACACCCGCACGTCATACAACTGGCCGGTGAACCCGGTCGTCGCGCCGAACCCCGCGCCGAGCTGGCAGGTCCCGGCCGCCTGCTGCGGCGCGCCGGCCGACAACTGGTCCGCGGTGGCCACCCCGTCCTTGTAGAAGGTGATGGCACCCCCGTCGAACACCACCGCGATGTGATGCCACTGCCCGTCGGTGACCGGCGTGGTGTCCGCCGACGTCCACCCCGGCGCGCTCCCGCCGGTATTCCAGTACACCGAGATCTGGTCCCCGCCCACACTGATCCGGGGCGTCGCCCCCGGCGGGTCGCTGCCGATCACGATCGTCTGGCTGACCTTGGCGGTCGTGCGGATCCAGGCCTCGAACGTCGCCGCGCCCGTCGACACCGACTGCGCCCAGTTCCCGCCGACGTTGCCCCACCCGTTGACGGACGGCAAATCCAGCACCGGCCCCGTGACCAGTGCAGCGCCCGGCTGCCTGCCCAGCACCCGGGCCACCGGGGCCCGCTGCCCGCGCCCCGCCACTACGGCCCGGCCAGCCGGCAACTGCGACCATGCGCCCATGTCCTGTCCCCCTGGTTCTTCCGAAGTGCCGCACGCAAAACCCTCGCACCGGCCGTCGGCGTAAACAAGGGATCAATCACACAATCGATCCGCCGCCCGGCGAGAAGGGATCACAGCGGGCCGGTAAGCAGGCGACCCTGAACAGGTAAGGGAAGTGGTGCCGTTCCTGGGAGTGTTCCGATGAGTGCTTTTCTCGCTGATATCCGCAACACGGTCGTGCCGGGCCGTCAGGGCCCGGACGGCCCGCTTCCGCCGTTGCTGCTCTCGATGACGCTGGTCACCGGCCTGGTGGACGCGTTCAGCTACCTGGTCCTCGGGCACGTGTTCGTGGCCAACATGACGGGCAACATCGTGCTGCTTGGCTTCGCCCTGGCCGGCGCCCCAGGATTCTCGATTACCGCGTCGGCGACCGCCCTGGCGTCGTTTTTTGCCGGTGCGCTGATCGGCGGACGGCTCAGCTCGCGGTACCGCCGGCACCGGGGGCGGCTGCACAGTTCGGCTGCGGCCATCCAGGCCCTGTTCCTCGCGGCTTCGGTCGTCCTGGCCGCGCTCAGCGGCAGCCCCGTCGGGGCCGGCTACCGGTACGCGCTGATCGTGGTGCTGGGCGCCGCGATGGGCATCCAGAACGCCGCGGCCCGCAAGATCGCGGTACCTGACCTCACCACCACCGTGCTGACCCTCACCATCACCGGGATCGCCGCCGACAGCACCCTGGCCGGCGGTCCGGGCTCGAAAGCGGGCAGGCGGCTGACCCCCGTGGCCATCATGCTGGCAGGCGCGTTCACCGGTGCCCTGCTCGTCCGCCACGCCCCCATCTGCTATCCGCTCGCCATCGCCCTGGGGGCCATCGTCCTCGGCGCCCTCACCAGCCACACCCTCGGAAAGCGGGACCCGGCCTGGGTCCTCGCCCCGGCCTAACGGACGTCAGCCAGGAAAGACAGCGATCATGACCGACTGCTGACGGCCGCGCCTACGGCGTCCGTCGGGTGCGCAGATCGTCCGGTCCGGCAGCAGAACCCGTCCATGAGGTGACCTTCGGCACTGCCAAACCGGTGACTGGGAAGGCATGCTTCCTGGATGGTCCATCCGAGGCTGATCTGATCTAGGTGGCCGGCATGAAGACACGGGGAACCCAGGACTTACGCGCGCCGGGCCCGGCGAACCCGGGCGGCAGCGGGGGCGGGGTCGCGATCCGGGTCCGGGGGCTCCGCAAGCGGTATGCAGACGTTGCGGCGGTGCAGGGGATCGACCTGACCGTGCGGACAGGCGAGATCTTCGCGTTTCTCGGGCCGAACGGCGCGGGGAAAACGACGACCGTCGAGACGCTGGAAGGTTACCGGCACCGCGACGCCGGGGAGGTGGAGGTGCTGGGGGCCGACCCGGCACGGCCGACGCCGGGGTGGCGGGCGCGCATTGGCGTGGTCTTGCAGGAGTCCGAGCCGGAGGCCGAGCTCACGGTCGAGGAGTGCGTCGCGCTGTACGCCGGCTACTACCCACGGCCTCGGCCAGTGGCTGAGACGCTTGAGCTGGTGGGCTTAGCGGACCGCCCGGCCGCCAGGTGCGGCCGGCTGTCGGGCGGCCAGCGGAGGCGTCTGGATATGGCCCTGGCCCTGATCGGTGACCCGGAGTTACTGTTCCTCGATGAGCCGACCACCGGCTTCGACCCGGCTGCGCGGCAGTCAGCGTGGAATGTGATCGCCGGGCTCCGGGACCTCGGGAAGACGATCTTCCTGACCACTCATTACATGGAGGAAGCCGAGTGCCTGGCGGACCGGATTGCGGTGCTAGCCGCCGGGCGCATCGTGGCCGAGGGCACCGCGGCCACCCTGGGCGGGCGTGACATCGAAGCATCGATCGTCAGCTTTAGCCTGCCGTCCGGCGTGTCCGCCGCCGATCTGCCGCCCGCCGTAGCCGCGGCGGTGACCGGCAGCGTCGGGGAAAAGGTCGAAGCACGGGTCACGAGCCCGCTGCCCGTGCTCGGCGCCCTGGCCGCCTGGGCGGCGGCGCGCAACGTTGATCTTCCCGACCTTCAGGTGTTCCGCCCGACGCTTGAGGACGTCTATCTGCAGCTCACCCGGGCGTCCCAATGACCGCCGTCAGCCACGACACCGGGCCCGGCGCTGGCTCCCGCCGCCAGTTCCCGCACCTGGTCGTCCACCAGTTCCGCGCCGACCTGCGCTGCTTTTCGCGCAACAAGGGGAGCGTGTTCTGGACACTGGCCCTCCCGATCCTGTTTCTCGTGATCTTTGGGTCGGTGTTTCAGCACCAAAACGTCGCCGTGCCGGGCGGAAGAATCGACGAACCTGTGTATTACGTGCCCGGTATCATCGCCTACGGCGTCATAGCCGCCACGTTCTCAAGTCTCATCATCTCGGTTGTCCGCTACCGAGAGACCGGCATCTACAAGCGCCGCAGGGCCACGCCACTGCCTGCCAGCGCCGTCATCGCCGCGCGCTCCCTCGTAGCCGCCCTGTCCGTCCTGGCGATCACCGCTGTCTTGCTCGCCATCGGCTGGGCTGCCTTCGCAGCGCATATCCCCGGTCGGACGGGCCCGGCTTTTCTCCTTGACATCATCGTCGGCGCAGTCGCCTTCTCCTGCCTGGGCTTCGCCGTGGCCAGCCTCATCAGCAACATCGACGCCGCCCAGCCGGTCACCCTGGCCATCATCCTTCCGCTCTGCTTCCTCTCCGGCGTTTTCATCCCGATCTTGGAACTGCCGCACTGGCTGATCGATGTCGGCAAGATCTTCCCAGTACACGCTCTCGCGGACGCCCTGCTGGCCGCCTATAACCCGCACACGACAGGTTCCGGGCTGCGCTGGGGCGACCTCGTGGTCCTCGCTGCCTGGGGCGCGGCCGGGCTCATCATCGCTGTCCGCCGCTTCAGCTGGCTCCCGCGTAGCGGCTGAGCTGCGTGGTGTCGCCCACCCGGGTCACGCCCGACCCGGCTCGGGACTGAGCAGTGCCTTGACCGGGTCGAGGCGGCCGTTCATCAGCTCGGTGAAGATCTGCGCCCCCGCCGCCAGCGGGTACGGCACCACCCAGCTCAGGTTGGCGTCCCGGAGCAGCGCCGTGGCCCCGTCGAACTCATCGTCGGTGTAGCCGAACGAGCCGAGCACGCTCTTCTCGCCCCGCACCAGGGCCGGGGCGTCGAATCCCGCGGCCTGCTCGGCCAGGCCCAGCCAGACCGCGACGCCGCCCGGACGCTGATGCTGCACGGACAGGGCGCGGGTGACGGCCGACCCGACGGCGTCGATGACCACGTCGTACTCTCCGGTCAGGGTGGTTCCGGCCGCGGCCGCGCCCAGGCGCCTGGCAGCCGCCAGCCGGACCGGCGACAGATCCGTGACCTCCACCTGATCAGCCCCGCCGGCCAGGGCTGTGAGCAGGCACAGCAGGCCGATGGCCCCGCAGCCAAGCACCGCCACCCGGTGGCCGGGACCGCCCCGGGCCAGGTTCCAGGCATGGACGGCGTTGGCGGCGGGCTCGACGACCGCCGCCTCACTCCAGGACAGCCAGTCTGGCAGCGGCCGCGCGGCTCCGGCCGGAACGGCGACGCGCTCGGCGAAACCGCCCGGCCGGTGCACCCCGATCAGCGCCCGGTCCGCGCACAAGTACCGCAGCCCGCGGCCGCACAGCGAGCAGTGCCCGCAGGACAGGATGGGGTTGATCAGCACCCGGTCACCGTTGTCGCTGAGGCCGGCGAACTCGTGTCCCATGATCAGGGGAGGCACCCGGAAGCCGGGGTGGCGGGCGCCGTGCAGTTCGCTCCCGCAGATGCCCGCCGCCCGCACGTGCACCAGGACCTCGCCATCGGCCGGCTCAGGATCCGGGACGTCGCGCATCTCCAGTTCGCCGGGCGCGGTAAAGACCAGCGCCATCATGACGGCACGACCGGCCGGCATGTCATAGGGCCCGCCCTGATCGCCAGGCCGGCCATCCCGCGCAGGAATGAACCGGAAGGCCGGCCGGCAGCTGGTCCAGGGCAGCTCCGGTCACGGTGCGCCCTGCTCCGGCAGCACCGCTACGCAGTCGATCTCGACCTTGAACCCGGGCGCGAGCGCGACCCCGACCGTGGTCCTGGCCGGCAGCGGCGCGGCGAAGATCTCGCGGTAAGCGGCGTCCATGGCGGCAAAGTCGGCCATGTCCGCCAGGAAGACCCCGCAGCGGACGACGTCGGCCAGCGTGGCCCCGGCCGCGGCGAGTACCGCGGCCAGGTTCTGCGCGGCCACCGTGGTCTGGTCCGCGGCGGTGCCCCCGGTCGGTGCGCCGTCGCGGACCGCTACCTGCCCGGACACGTACAGGAACCGGCCTTCGGCGATGATTCCTGGTGAGTAGGCCCCGCCGGGCGTGCTGCCACCGACCCGATCCTTCGCCACGCTTCATCCTTTCGGAAGGCTATTCCGTATAGCGGAACAGGGTTGACTCAGCCTGCCAGGAGTGGATCGCCGATGTCAACGGGCCGGCCCGGGCCGGCCTGCTGCTCACGCCCGGGGCATCCTGGCCAGATCGGCGGCCGCCTCGCGGATCGTCTCGCCCAGCTCAGCCAGCCGGCCCCGATCGGCCCGCGCGGCCAGGACCGTCACGCTGACGGCGGCCGCGGGCACCGGGCGCCCGAGAAAGACCGGAACCGCCACGCACCGTACCCCGGTCTCGTTCTCCTCCAGGTCCACCGCGAAACCGCGCCTCCTGACCATGCTCAGCTCCTGCGCCAGCCGCGGCGCGGTCACGATGGTGCGGTCAGTGCGCCTGGGCAGCGGATTCCACAGCGCCGCCCACGCCCCGATCGCCTCGTCGGTGGGGTACGTCCAGGCCAGCAGGGCCTTGCCGACCCCGGTGGCGTTGGCCGGATTGCGGCCGCCGATCACCGACGACATCTTGATGGCCCGGGATGCCTCGACCTTGTCCTGGTAGACGACCTCGGCATTGTCGAGCACGGCCATGTGGGTCGTCTCGTTGAGTTCGGTGGTCAGCCGTACGAGCAGCGGATGGATCAGGGCGCGCAGGTCGAGCATGTCGTGGAATCTGAACGCGGTCGCCAGCAGCTCGGTGCCGAGAAAGTACGGCCCGGCGTGCTCGGGCTGCGCGACGAACCCGCGGTGCTTCAGCGCGGCGAGCAGCCGGTGCAGCGAGCTCTTGGGAATGTCCAGCCGGACCGAAAGCTCGTCGAGCGACAGGCCCCGGGCCGAGCCACCGACGGTGGTGAGGATCCGGAGGGCACGGTCAACGCTCCCCACAGGCGAGTCAGCCAACTGTCCTGCGCTCCATTGGACCAGCCAGATTCCGGTAGGCGGAATCATAGACCAGCCCGCGAATCGCCGCTACTTTGGCCGGGAGCTGCCGTGGGGCGGCGGCGCGTCGACCAAGAGGAGCCGGGTGTGCGCGGACTGGCGGGCAAGGGCGTCCTGGTCAGCGGCGGTACCGGCGGGATCGGCCTGGCCGCCGCGCGGCGGTTCCTGGCCGAAGGCTGCCGGGTATTCGTCGCTGGCCTGAGCAGCGCTGAGGTGGACGGCGCCGTGACCGAGCTCGGCGGGCCCGGCCAGGTGTCCGGGCTGGCTGGTGATGTCAGCGTCCAGGCCGACGCCGAACGGCTCGCCGCGGCCGCCGAGCAGGCGCTCGGCGGCGTGGACATACTCGCCAACAACGCGGGCACCGCGACGCGCACGCCATTCCTGTCGATCGCCCCGGCCGAATGGGACCGGATCATCGCGGTGAACCTGCGGGGAATGTTCCTGGTGGCCCAGGCGGTCAGCCAGGGCATGGCCCGGCGCGGGCCCGGCGGCGTCATCGTCAACATGTCCTCGACCAATGGGATCGCGGGCGAGGAAGGCTACGCGCACTACAACGCGTCCAAGGGCGGGGTGCTGCTGCTCACCAAGACGATGGCGGTCGAGCTCGGCCCGCTGGGCATCAGGGTGAACGCCCTGTGCCCCGGTTACATCAGCACGCCGCTGAACTCCGCCATCTCCGCCGCCATGGGCGGGCCTGAGTTCGAGGCTCAGTACGCGCGGGAGCGGATCCCGCTGCGGCGGGTCGGCACGGCCGACGAGGTCGCCGCCGCGTATGCGTTCCTCGCCTCCGATGAAGCCGCGTTCATTCACGGGACCGGGCTGGTCATCGACGGTGGCCAGCTCGCGGTGATGTAGCCCCGCCGCCGTTATGGCCATGCCGCCCCGGCGGCGTCAGAAGAACGTGTGGACGGCGTCGATGACCCGGTACTCCTCGTCCACCACCGGGACGACCCGCCATTTGTCAAAGGTCGTGCAGGGATGGGAAATGCCCAGGCACACCAGGTCTCCGGCGCAGACCGGGGAATGGCCCGGCAGGCTCAGGTAGGCGTGCTGGTCGTCCAGCCCGGTGACCTGGAGGCCGGTCGCGGCCAGCGTGCTGCCGTCCGGCCGCCGGACCCGCAGCGGCACCGGCCAGCCCTGGTCGAAGGAGACATCGCGGCGGCCCGCGCCTACGATCGCCCGCTCGGGCTCGGGCCGCGAGAGCACGGGGGCCCACAGCTCGATCGCGGGTGCCAGCGCGGGCCACGCCCCGGTCCGCGGCTCACCGGCGCCGGCTGGGCCGGGCGGAGGGCCGCTCACCCCGGGTACCGTGGGCCGGCCGCCGGGCACCCGGCTGGCGTAGAAGCCGTGGTCGTGGGTGATATACGCGCCGCTGCGCAGCACGACGGTGGGGTCCGGGCGGCCGGGCGAGGCAACGGTGAGCTCCCGCACCACGAGATCGAAATAGGCGCTGCCCCCCGCGCTGAGCAGGTAGCCGTCCGCGGCTTCGCGATCGCGGGGCAGCAGGTCCGCCAGCGTGCGCAGATCGCGGCAGAACCGGGCGACTGTCTCCAGGGCCGCGGGGCCGCCGTCACCGCCGAAGGTGCCCTCGAAGCCAGCCGCGCCCGCCAGCCGGAGCTGGCCGGATGCGGCCGCCGCCTGGGCCACCTGCACCGCATCGGCGATGCTGCGGCAGCCGGTCCGGCCGCCCGGCCGGCCGAGCTCAACGAGCACGGGCAGCGGCCGGGCGGCCGGACCCGGCGGGAATCCGTCTTCCAGCAGCCGCACCCCGGCCAGGCTGTCCACGAATACGTAACAGCTGAAGCCGGGGTCCGCGGCCAGCTCGCGGGCTAGCCATTCGATGCCCGGCCGGTCGGCCAGCTCGTTCGCGAGCAGCACGCGCGGCACGCCGACCGCCCGCAGCACCTGGACCTGGGCGATCGTCGCCGCCGACACGCCCCAGGCCCCCGCGGCGAGCTGGCGGGCGATGAGCTGCGGCGCCATCGTCGTCTTGCCGTGCGGGGCCAGCAGCACCCCGGCCGCCGCGCAGTAGGCGGCCATCGCCTCGATGTTGCGCCGCAGCGCCGATTCCCGCAGCACCATCAGCGGCAGCACGAAGTCGGGCCCGAACAGGCTGGGCCGGTCCGCGGCCAGCCGCGCCGCGGTCAGCGGGCGCCCTGCGGCCAGGCAGCCGAATCCCTTGTCGGTCACGGAGATGGGCCGCTGCCGCAGCGCCGCGACCGCCGCCGCGACCGCGGGCGGCAGTGCATCCGATCCGGTCAATGCCCTCAGTCCTCTCCCCCGCGCGGGCCGCCCGCCGGGACGCGCATCCCGGACATCGCGCCCCTGCTTCTTATCACGCCCGCGCCGGGCCCTGGACGGCCGCGGAGCCAGCAGGAATAGCCCACGAGACGGCACTCAAGCCGGTGAAAGCGAACAGGCTTCGGCGCTGCTTCGTCCCCCCGTTCTCTTGTGGGCCCCGGCGGTGGGGCGTAGCGTCGGGATCAGGAAGATGTGCTCGTTTATCTGCGTTTAGACGAGATTCCTCCGGGCTGCTCTATACCTCGGTGGCGGCTAGCGCGCAGCGACGCCGAGGTGGCATATGTCAGCATCTGTTGTTCATGGTGTCCCGCTTTTCGTCAGCGACCATCGGGTCCTGCTCGGCAAAGACGCGCAGGCCGTCTTGGAGCCGATGGCGCCGGGCAGCACCGAGATCGCCAGAGTTTCTGGCCTGCCCGGGCCGCCGTATCGAGCCGGGTATCGCCTGTTAAAGTCCACGTTCGCGGTTCCCGGTGCGTCGCTCGCCGCCGCCATCGCCACGACCGTTGCCTGGCATCGAACCCAGGCCAAACCTAAAGGGTGATGAATGCATGGCCACCTCGGCGGACGGCACGACGCGCGCCAGCCAGCCCGGCTCCGTGCCTGCGGTCCAGAAACCAGCAATCTGAGCCGGAGCGCCGCGCCGCTGGCTCCGGCTGGAAGCCGCGGTGCTACGGGCCGGCTCCCTGATCGCCTTCTCGGCCACCGGCCAACCGTGGTGGCCGGTGCGGCTAACGATCCTGGTTCCCGGCCTGCTCGCGGCGCGTTACCTCGGCGGTACCCGCCTGGGCGCGCACCTGTACAACCTCGCGCACAGCACCATCCTGCCGGCCGCGCTCGTGGGCTCGGCTGGCCATCTCGGCCGGTCCCGAGGCACACCGTGCAACCCCGGCCGATCAGCACAGGCCGGCCAGCCGTCACCGGCCTGCCGGGCTTTCGGTCCGCGAGACCTGGGCGCGCGTCGGCCGCCGGGCACCATTGCGCGTCCTGGGCAACTATCCCGCGAAAGGTGATCATGCTGCGAGAGGCAAGCCTTCGATGACGAAGACTTCACTGCCAGGCGCTCCAGGCGGGTTCAGGCGCGGTACACCACGCCGGGCTCGGCTGGCCATCGCCGGCGTCGCCGTCGCCGTCGCGGCCCTGGTGGCCGCGCTCGTTCCAGCGCTCCGGGCCGGCCCAGCGGGTGCGACGGTCACCTCGGGCGCGGGGCCGGCCATCGCCTGGCACCGGTGTCCCGCGGGCAGCGCGGGCGCCATAGTGGGCGGGTTCTCGTGCGCGACGGTGGCGGCGCCGCTGGATTACCGGGATCCGTCCGGGCCGAAGATCAGGCTGGCCGTGGTGGAGCACCCGGCCACCGGGCCGAAAAGCCGCGGCGTGATCTTCTTCAACCCGGGCGGACCCGGCGGGGCCGGCACGGTACAACTCCCGGCCTTTATCGGGTTCTTCCCGAAGGAACTGCTGCGCCAGTACGACATCGTGAGCTGGGACCCGCGAGGGTCCGGCGCGAGCACGGCAGTCCAGTGCTTCCCGAGCCAGGCCGCGGAAAGCACGTTCCTCGGCAACTACTCCCTCTTCCCCGTCGGCCGGGGCCAGCAGCGCGCCTACATCCGCCGGTGGCGCGCGTTCGGCAAGATCTGCGCCGCGCGGAACGGCGCGCTGCTCCGGCACGTCTCGACCGCCGACTCCGCCCGCGACCTGAACCTGCTGCGCCAGGACCTCGGCCAGCCCAAGCTGGACTACCTCGGCATCTCCTACGGCACGTTCCTGGGCGCCACGTACGCGAACCTGTTCCCGCGCCGGGTCGGCCGGATGGTGCTGGACGGGAACGTCCCGCCCGAAGCCTGGACCAACGGCGGCCTGCCGAACCCCCGGCTGAGCACCTACCTGCGCATGGCCAGCGACAAAGCGGCCGCCAGGGCGCTCGGCGCGTACCTGCGGATCTGCGGCCAGCGCAGCACCCAGGCCTGCGCGTTCTCGGCGGGCAGCCCCGCCGCGACCAGGGCCAAGTGGGATGTGCTGCTGGCCCGCCTCGAACGGGCGCCCATCAACCTGGGCGGCACAGCTTTCAGCTACGCCTATGTTGTCACCACCGTCAGCTTCGGGCTCTCCTTCGTGCAGCCGTTCAGCACGCCCGTACCTGACAACAGCGCCCCCGGCTGGTCCGGGATTGCCCAGGGGCTCCAGCAGCTCTGGACCGCAGGCAGCGGCACCGCGAGCGCCCGGTCGGGCACGCCGCTGGCCGCCGCGGCGGCCGCCGCCGCCCAGCGCTACGGAGGGGCCGAGCAGAATTATGCGGTCCAGTGCGACGAGGCGCCGAGCCCGCCCGCCAGTGCCTACGCCGGGCTGCAGCGCCTGCTGCTGCGCCGCAGCGGCGTGACCGCCCTGCCGTATCTGTGGACCTTTGACGAGCCGTGCGCCACCTGGCCGGTGCGCGGGCAGGACACCTATAGCGGCCCGTGGAATGCCCCCACCAGCCCCATCCTGGTGATCGGTAACACCACCGACCCGTTCCTCCCGCTCCGCGACGCCATCGCCATGACCCGCCAGCTCGGTAACGCGCGGCTGCTGGTCGTCCGTGGCTACGGCCACACCGTATTCCTCAACCCGAGCACCTGCGCGAGCAACTACATGACCGCCTACTTCCGCACTGGTGCCGTCCCGCCGAAGGGAGCCGTATGCCGCCAGGACCTCCCGCCGTTCGCGCCTGCCGCCGGGTAACACAGCCCGCGCCGCGACGGAGCAGGCTCCGCCACGCTCGCCGCAGACAGGCCAGCCGGGCGCTGAAGTCGCTGGCCCTGGAGGCGGCGGCGGCCGGGAGCTGGCCGCGCGCGCGGGGGCTGACATCGACGGGAGGCGCGGCGCAGTGACCGAGAAAGCGGACGCGGTGACCTCGCGGGACGGCGTGGCCGAGGTGGCGGCGGGTCCCGCCGTGCGGCCAGCGGGGCGCCGGCGCCGCCCGACCGGGGCCCCGCCGCCGCTGCCGCACCCGGTCTCCTTCACCACCACGGCCTGGCTGATCGCCGTCGGTGTCGTCCTGGCGGGCGCGATCGTGGTCTCGGTGCGCGCGCCGTCGCTGCGGCTCGATGACCAGGTCAACGCGGCGGTGCTCCGGTTCTTCGCGCGGGCCCGGGCGCCGTGGCTTACCCGGACCGCCCATGCAGTCGTGGCGGCCGGCTCCGGCTGGGGGGCCTCGGTGGTCGGGCTGTCGGTCGTCGCGGCGACGATGGCGTTCCGGCGCTGGCGTCATCTGCTGGTGTTCCTGTGCAGCCTGTTCGTCCTCGAGATTGCGCTGCTGCTGGTCAACAACGGGGTGCAGCGGCCGCGCCCCTACGGCGTGCCGATCATCGGAAGCTGGTCGGGGTATTCGGCGCCGGCGCTGGCGGCCGCGATCCTGACGTTCTTCCTGATGGGCATCGCCTACTGCCTGGTCGTGCCGGGGCGGCCCCGCTCTTACGCGAAGGCGGCCAGCGCCTGCATCGTGACCGTGTTCTGCCTGGCCTGCCTGTACCTGGCGGTCAATCACCTGGATGACCTGCTGCTGGGCGTGGCGCTCGCGGTCGCGATCCCGGTCACCGCGTTCCGTTTCTTCACGCCCAACGAGGTGTTCCCGGTCGCCTACCGGCGCGGCCGCACAGCGCACGTCGATGTGACCGGCCGCCGCGGCGAGGCGATCCGCCAGGGAATGCGCGACCAGCTCGGGCTCACCGTGACCGACATCACGCCGGTCGGGCTGGAGTCCTCTGCGGGGTCCACGCCGCTGCGGCTGCGGGTCGACGGCTGGGTCGGCCCTAATACGCGCGCGGTGCGCCGCAGCAGCCCGCAGGAGTACCTGTTCGGGAAGCTCTACACCAAAGGGCACGTCCGTGCTGACCGCTGGTACAAGCTGTGGCGGACGATCCTCTACGGTTCCCTGGAGGACGAGCACCCGTTCCAGACCGTCAGGCGATTGGCCGAGTACGAGGACTACGCCCTGCGCCTGCTGCAGGACATCGGGATCGCCGTGGCCAGGCCCTACGGCATCGTGGAGATCACCCCGGAACGGGAGTACCTGCTGGTCACCGAGTTCTTCGACGGCGCCGTGGAAATCGGCGACGCCGACGTCGGGGATCAGCTGATCGATCAGGGACTGCAGCTGATCCGCCAGCTGTGGGACGCGGGGATCGCGCACCGCGATATCAAGCCGGGCAACCTGATGGTCCGCGGCCGGCAACTGCTGCTGATCGACGTGATGTTCGTCCAGGTGCGGCCGTCACCGTGGCGGCAGGCGGTCGACCTGGGCAACATGATGCTGGTCCTGGCCGTCCGCACCGACCCCGGCCGCGTGTATGAGCGGGCGCTGCGCTATTTCACCGAGGCCGAGCTCGCCGAGGCGTTCGCCGCCACCCGGGGGGTGGCCAGCCCGACGCAGCTGCGCGCCTTCATGAAACGAGACCCCCGCGACGTGCTCGCCGAGTTCCGCAAGCTCGCCCCGCAGCGGCGGCCGATCGTGCTGCAGCGCTGGAGCGCCCGCCGGGTGGGCCTGGCCGCGGCGATGCTCGTTATCTTCGCCGTGCCCGCGCTTTTCGGCGCCGCCCTGCTGCTGCCGTCCGGCCCCCCGGGAGTGAACGCGCCCGGCTGCGGCACCGGCCACGCGATGATCCTGGCGGCCCAGGCGGTTCCCTCGGCGGCGTTCGTGCCCTGCATCGCCGCGCTCCCGCCGGGCTGGACCCAGGCCAATGCCCAGATCGCCAGCGGGCGGGTCACCTTCATGCTGAGCGACGATGCGGCGCAGGAACCCGCGGGCCCGCTCGTCCTTCGGATCGGGTCTGGCCAGACCGGGCCGACGACGGTGACGGTCACCCTGACCGCCGCCTGCGATGCCTCGGGTGCCCGACAGGTCCCCTCCGGCCAGCCCGGCATACGCGTGTTCGAGCGCCCGGCGAGCCTGGTCCCGCAGTACTCCGATGTTCGCTACTACACCTTCCCCGGCGGCTGCGTGACCTACCAGTTCGCCTCCGCGCCAGATGCGTCCCCGGTCCCGGCCGCCGCGGCCGGCCGCGCGCTGGCGTTCGTGCCGCGGACGGTGCTGGTCGGCTACGTCCGGCGCACCGAGGGCCTGGCGCTGTGCGGGCGGGGTGCCGTATGCCCGGGCTGAACCGGCCGGCCATTGCCCGGCCGGCGGAGGAGGCGCTGCTGGCCAGCCCCCGGCGGGCCGCCCTGCTCACCGCTGTGGTGGCAGCGCTGACGGCCGTGGTGTTCGCCCTAGTCGCCGGCCACGGCACGCTGGCCCGCGTCCAGCGGCTGGATGATGCGTGGCTGCGGCTGATGATCTCCGGCCGCACGCCGCCGCTGACGGCGGTCGCCAAGGTCTTCAACGTCCTCGGGCTGGTGTACGTCACGCTGCCGGTCCGGATCGCCCTGGCCGGCTTCCTGGCGCTGCGGCACCGGTGGTGGCATCTGGCCGCCTTCCTCGCAGCAGTGGTGATGTCGGAGGTCCTGATCGGCTTGCTGAAAGGGATCTACGACCGGGCCAGGCCGCCCGGGTCGCTGGTCGCGACGAGCGGCGCGTCGTTCCCGTCGGGACACGCTGTCGCCGCGTCGGTCACCGTCGTGGCGGCGGTCATCGCCCTGGTTCCCGCCGGGCGGCGGCGCGCCATATGGGGCGCGGCCGCGGTGGCGTTCTCGATCCTGATGGGCCTGTCCCGCGCCTACCTGGGTGCCCACTGGCTGTCCGACGCCACCGCCGGGATCCTCCTCGGGACATCCTGCGCCCTGACGGCCGCCCTGATCGCGGGCCTGCTCCAGCAGCGGCAGCACCGGCGGCGGCAGCCTGCCGGAACGCAACACCCGGCTGGCGCCCCCCCGCCGGAACACGCGGAACGGGGACGGAGACCGGCATGAACGCGAACCAGGCCCGCCAGGGCGGAAAAACCCATCCAGGCCAGAATCTGACGGCCATCGATGAGCCGCCCGGCGCCGCGGAGCCGGTCACGCAGCATCCGAGGCGGTTCCTGCCGACCTCCCGGTACCGTCATCCGGGCGACGTCATCCGCCTGATCGTCAGCGCGGCGGTGCTGGCCGGGGCGCTCGCAGCAGTCGCGGTGGCGCACAGTCGGCTGCTTGGTCCCGGCGCGGCCGCCGTGACCTGGCCCGGATCCGGCCCGGCCGGACGGCTGCTGACCGGCCTGGTGCAAGTAGCCTTCGTCGTCGCGGCCGCCGGGATCGCCGCCGCCGCGCTGCGCCACCGCCGGTTCCGGCTGCTGGCCGGCCTGACCGCAGGCGCCGCCGCGGCCGGCGCCGCGCTGGCCGGCATCTTGTACCTGGCCGGCGACCAGCACCCGCACGCGGTAACCGCCGCTACCGGGCACGGCTCGTGGCTGGCCAGCGCGGCGTTCCCCGGCCCGGCCCTGTTCGCCGCCGCGGCAGCGGTCACCGTGGCCGCGGCGCCCTGGCTGAGCCGTCCCTGGCGCCGGACAGCATGGATCGCGCTGGCCGCCGCGGCCGCGGCCCGGCTGATCACCGGTACCGTCTTGCCGGCCGAACTGATACTCGCGCTCGCCGCCGGGGTGACCGTCGGCGCCGGCGTGCTGGTGGCCTTCGGCGTACCCGACCGGCGGATCGGACCCGACGGGATCGCGGCCGCGCTGCGCTCTGGCGGGCTGCAGGTCACCTCCGTCGACCCGGCCGACGTCGAGGCCAAGGGCTCCCGGCCGTTCGTGGCGGTCACCGATGACGGGCAGCGGCTGTTCATCAAGGCCCTCGGCGCAGATCAGCGTGACGCCGACCTGCTCTACCGGGCCTACCGGTACGCCCGGCTGCGCAACGTCGGCGACACGTGGCCCACGGCCTCGGTCATCCGGGCCGTCGAGCACCAGGCCCTCATCACGGTGATGGCCGAGCGGGCCGGCGTCCGCGTCCCCCGCGTCGAGCAGGTGGTCAAGGCCGGCGGCGGGACCGCGCTGCTGGTCATGGACCGGGTGGACGGCAGCTCGCTCGGCCACCTCCCGGCGCAGCAGATCAGCGATGACCTCCTCCGGCGGCTGTGGGCTGAAGTAGACCGGCTGCACCGCGCCGGGATCGCCCACCGGTCCCTGCGAGCGGCCAACGTGATGGTCGACGGCGACCTGCTGCCCTGGCTGACCGACTTCAGCTTCTCCGAGCTGGCCGCCACCGAGCGGCAACGAGACCTTGACCTCGCCGAACTCCTGGCCTCGCTGGCCGTCCTGGCCGGCCCGGACCGGGCGGTGTCCACCGCCGCCGCGGTCATCGGCCCCCAGGCGCTGGCGGCCGCGGTGCCGTTGCTGCAGCCGCTGGCCCTGTCGGCCGCCACCCGGCACGCCATCGCCCGGCATGACGGCCTGCTGAAGGAAACCAGGTCCGCCGCCGCTGCGGCCAGCGGGCTGAGCGGGCAGCCGCTGGCTCCCCTGCAGCGGGTCCGGCCCCGCACCCTGCTGGCCATCGCCGCCGCGGCCGGCGCCTTCTACTTCATCCTCCCGCAGCTCGCGCAAGTGAGCAGCAGCTGGCACGCCCTGCAGTCCGCGCACTGGGCCTGGCTGCCGGTCATCATCGCCGCCTCGGCCCTGACCTACCTGGCCAGCGCCGCCGCGCTGATCGGCGCCGTGCCCGGCCCGGTACCGTTCTGGCCCGCCACCTTGACCCAGGCCGCCTCATCGTTCGTCAACCGGGTCTCCCCTGCCAACGTCGGCGGCATGGCCCTGAACGCCAGGTTCCTGCAGAAGAACGGCGTCCCCCCCAGCGCCGGCGTCGCCGCCGTCAGCGTCAACGCCCTCATGGGAGCCGTCGCCCACCTGATCCTGCTCGTCATCTTCTTCACCCTGGCCGGGCACCGGCTAGCCCAGGCCTTCAAGCTGCCGCCCGCCAGCAAACTGCTGCTGCTCCTCGCCATCGTCGCCGCGCTGGTCGGAATCGTGCTGGCCACCCGCCGCGGCAGGCGATTCGCCACGACCCGGCTGCTGCCCGGACTGCGATCCGCCGCCGCCAGCCTGCGGACCGTGGCCGCCAGCCCGGTCAAGCTGACCCTGCTGGCCGGCGGCTCCGCGCTGATCACGCTGGCCTACATCGGCGGCCTGGCCGCCTCGGTGCAGGCCTTCGGCGGCGGAGCCGGAATCACCGAGATCGGCGCGGTCTACCTCGGCGCCGCGCTCATCGCCGCCGCCTCCCCCACCCCCGGCGGGCTCGGCGCCATCGAAGCCGCCCTCGTCGCCGGCCTGACCGGCATCGGCATCGCCCCCGGACCCGCCGTCTCAGCAGTCCTCGCCTACCGGCTCGCCACCTACTGGCTACCCGTCCTACCCGGATGGATCTGCTTCCGGATCCTGCAAAAGCGCGACTACATATGACGCCCGGCCAGAGGCCGGTCGCGACGATCCTGCTGACGGCCCCGATCTGGCAGGCAGCCGCCCCCGGCTGCACGCAAAGTGCAGCCTGCCGCGGAACCCGCCCGCACCGCCTCAACGGCACCGCAGCCCTGATCAGAGGGACCCGTCACTGAATGTCACCGGTCCCGCCGCCCGCATCAGACCCAGGAGCTGACATGAGATCTGCCATTCAGCGCACCGCATGCAGGAGTACCCGAGGCAAGCTGACCGCCGCCGTGGCCGCCTGCGCCCCGCTCAGCGCAGGTGCGTTATTGTCCGCCAGCGCGGCCAGCGCTGCGGCCGCCCCGCCGGGCCAGGCCTGCCCCACGCTGCGGGCGGCACTGCGCCGCGACCTCAGCGATTACCTGACCGCCCGGCGCACGGCCGAGCACATCTCCGCGGTGTCGCTGCGGGTCACCTTCGCCGGCCGCAGGCCGGCCATCAGCCTGGCCGACGGGACCACCCGCTACGACGGCGGACCACCGGTCACCACCCGCGCGCTGTGGCAGATCGGCAGCAACACCAAGGCCTTCACCGCGGTGATCCTGCTGCAGCTGGAAGCCGAGGGCAGGCTCTCCATCAACGACCAGATCGGGACATGGCTACCCCAGTACCCGGCCTGGCGCCACATCACCATCCGCCAGCTGCTCGACATGACCAGCCGCATCCCCGACTACACCAGCCAGCCCGCCTTCCTCACCGCGCTCGCGGCGAACCCGTCCGCCCGCTTCACCACCGCCCAGCTGGTCTCCTACGTCACCGGCCTGCCCCTCGGCCCGGCCGGATACCAGTACACCAACACCGATTACATCCTCGCCCAGATGATCATCGAGAAGGTCACCCACGACACCTACGCCAGCCAGCTCACCCAGCGGATCCTCATTCCGCTGCGGCTGCGCGCCACCTGCCTCGCGCCCTACACCTGCCCGCCGTCCGACGCCGCCAGGATGCCCGCCGGGTACTTCTACTTCGCCGGCGTCCCCGCACTGCTCGGCCAGGTCATGCCGCCGCTCGCCCTGACCTGGTCCCAGGGCGCCGGAGGCATCGTCAGCTCGCTGGCCGATCTGACCAAATGGGACCGCGCCCTCTACTCCGGCCAGCTCCTGCCGCCCCGCCAGCAGCACCAGCTCGAATCCCTGGTATCCGAGGCCACCGGCCAGCCCATCGCCCGCACCACCCTCGCCGACCCAGTCGGCTACGGGCTCGGCGTCGTCCAGCAGGTGACCAGCCAGACCGGCATCTTCTGGGCTTACGAGGGTGAGAACTTCGGCTACCGGGTCGAGCACCTGTACTTCCCCCGCTCCGGCATGATCATCGCGCTCGCGGTCAACAGCGCGACCGGCAACGATGACATGGCCGACCTGGCCGGATCGGTGTACCAGACCCTGCAGAATGCCGGCCCAGCACACACCGGCTGAATATGGCGTCGCGGCTGCGGATACCGGCCAGGCCACGCAACCCGGCCAGTATCCGCGGGCCTGTCCGCCCAGGGCCTGGCAACTGAGCCAGCTCGATGACTACCACCGGAAAAGGACATCGCAATGGCAATGGACTGGCATGACACCTTGATGGGATCCGTGCTGGTGATTTCTGGCGTACTCACGTTCGCATACACCAGATCCGCTTCGAGGATTCTGCTCAGACTGACCCTTATCGGTGCTGCCGCCACCTTCGTCATCGGTGTGCTGCTGTTCTTTCACCTTGCCTGAGCCGCTGCGTCGAGCACCGCCCACCGCGTCGATGACGGCTCGGCGAACAACTCGAGCTGAATGTTTGCCCGGGTCACGGAAACGAGCACCGACGCACCCGGTATCGAGTTCGCCGCCGTGACCGGGGAATGGACGACTGCGGCGTCCGCCAGACGGGCCGCGCGAAACGACCCTGCCGCCACGCGCTACGGATTAGAACGCTGCTTGAATACCGAGGCCTGGTAGATCTGCTCGATCGACGACTCGAGCTGGGCGTTGAACTGCTCGTCGGTCTGCTCTTCGGTCAGCCCTTCGAGAAGCGCGCGCGAGAAGCTGGCGATGAGGGTGGGATCGCGTGCGAGCCGAGCGCAGGCCTCGTCACGGCTGTAGCCGCCCGACAACGCGACGACCCGCAGAACGCGCGGGTCAGACGCCAGGTCTCCGTACAGGCCACGCCGGGTCGGGATGGTGATCTTCAGCATCACGGTCGCGCCCTCGGGCAGTGCCTCTACGTGCTTGGTGATGGCGTCGCGCAGCAGCGTCTCAGCCTGCTCCTTGTGCGGGCTGGAGATGCTGACCTCCGGCTCGATGATCGGCACGAGGCCGGCGGCCAGGATCCGGCTCGCGTAGTCGAACTGCTGATCCACGATCGCCGAGATCCCGGCCTCGTCGGCGTCGTTGATCACCGACCGCATCTTGGTACCGAAGATCTGGTGCCGCTGCGCGCGCTCGAGCAGCTCATCGAGGGTGTCGATGGGCTTCATGAGCTGCACGCCGTCCTGCTCGGCGGCAAGCCCCTTGTCGACTTTCAGGAACGGCACCACGTTCTTCTCGTCCCATAGGTACCTGGCGGTGGGGACGCCGGTGACGTCTCGTTCCATGGTCTGCTCGAACAAGATCGCCGCAAGAACGCGCGAGCCATCAAACGCCGGGCTGGTCAGCACACGGGTCCGCATGGCGTGGACCAGGTCGAACATCTCGGCGTCGGAGCTGTAGCGGTCCCGGCCGATGCCGTACTCGGCCAGCGCCTTGGGCGTGCTGCCGCCGCTCTGGTCAAGGGCAGCGAAGAAGCCGCGGCCAGAGCTGACCTTCTCGGACTGGGTAGTGTTCACTCTTCCTTATTCTGGCACCAGCCGCACGGGGGCGGACCGGAGGGGATGACGGGGGCGACGGCGGGCGGTCACGGTGCTCTCTGATCCGGATCAGGCGCTGGCACCGGCGGATCGCGGCTGCCCGCGCAGTGCTGGCCTCGAACCGCTTCGCTGCGCGGGCCGTAGTCATTGATGTGGGCCGGGAGCGGGATCCCTTAGCCACGCCTTCAGCTGCCGCGCGGGCTAATCCGGCGGGCACGCGGCTCGCTGCTGTCCTGCCGCGCGGCAGGGGCGGCAACCCCGGCCATCCCGCAGCGCCCGGCTGCGCCACCCTAAAGCGGAACCTGCCCGCAGGCGGCGCGCAGGCCCCGGCCCTCGCAGCCGTTCTGGACCGCTGGAACCACGAGCACCCAGATCCGTACCTCGGCCCGCACTGGCCCCCGGTGGATTAGAAGATCATTCCCTGTGCAGGCGCCCATCTCGTCATCGGCGAATCGGCGCAGCATCCGCGCCGGGTGCGCCAGCGTGGGCACCGACCCGGCGCTGGCTTATTGACCGCTAAAGCTATATGAGTAGAGTTACCGTTCGTGCAGCGCAACCGTCCCCCGTCGCCACAGACGATCAACGTCCTGCGGACGCTGGCCGCCGATCCGGCCCGCTGGCGATACGGCTATGACCTGGCCACCGAGGTGCGCCTTAAGTCGGGCTCGTTGTATCCGATCCTGGTCCGGCTCGCCGACCGTGGCCTGCTGGAAACCTCCTGGGAACCGGGCCGGGACAGCCGGCCGCCCCGCCATCTGTATCGACTGAGTCCGACCGGCCGGGAGTTTGTGGCGGCGCTGACCGCCGCCCGCGTCGACCGGACGACCCTGAACCCGCACAATCGTTGGAGTGAGGCGTAAATGCTCGGTGGCCTGTTCTTCGTCCCTATGTTGGGCCTGCTGGGCATCATGATCGCCCTGTACCGCCGTAACCCGCAGAGGTTCCTGGACGGCCCAACCGAGGACGCGCCGCTGCGGCTGATGCGCTGGGGGGTCGGCCTGCTGTCCCCGCAACGGGTCGAATGGGGCCAGGCCATGCTCTGCGAACTCGGCCACCTCGAGGGCCGGATCCAGCGGATGCGCTTCGCGCTGGGCTGCGTCGGTGCCTTACTCGTGCTCCGACCATGGGGACGGGCCGCCGTAGGGGTATGGACGATGATCGTGCTTGCGGCCGGTGCCGTCGGCCTGTACGGCGGAATGGCGGCCCACTACCGGCTCGGCGGCGGCGACTGGATCGCGGCAGCGATTTTGACCGTCTTCGTGATCGGTGTCCTGCTCGGCGCTAGCGCCTTGGCACGCCGGCCCGGTGTCGCGATTCCCGGCCTGCTCGGCGGCATGTTCATTACCGTGACCTTCCTGACCCTGTCCGGGTTCACGTTCCTCGACCAGATCTTGCCGGATACGGTGCCCTGGCACCGGCTGGTGCAGGTGATCGTGGTGCCGTTCGTCGTAGGCGCCGCCGGCACTCTGTGGGGCCGTGACCCGGTCGTCGGGAAGCGCATCGCCCGGCTCGCCGCCATCACCGGCAGCCTCAGCCTGTTCGTGTACACGTCGATCGCGGTCGCCGCGATCGGAGGCGGTGGACCGTTCGACCAGGACGGCGGCGGGACTCTGCGGGGCACCATCAGCGACCGGCTCGGCAACAATCTGGTCCTGCTGGCCTTCACCACCCTGGTCTTCGCCACCATTGGATGGGCGGGCGCGGCCGCGGCCGGCCGCCTGCTCCGCCGCACACCCACACCGACAGTTCCCGGCCCGATCAGCCCGAACCTCGAAGCCCAGCAGGAGGTGTAACCCCGATGACGACACCGGGCGAGACGGGCCGAGCGTTTCCCGTACGACGTGTGCGCAGAACCGTGCGCATCGTGCTGCTGTGCCTCGTCCTGGCCGCGATACTGTTCCTCGCCGCCACCAGCTGGCTTAGCGGGCGCTGAAAAGAACCGCTAGGGCGCGGTCATCAGTACGGATGCCGCGGCGGCATCCCACGCCTATCCATGCCTTCGGACTATCAGCTCGGGTCGAAGACGCACGCCTCGCGACTGACAGCGGGCGCGGTTAGTGTCGGGCCAGTCCGGCATCGACGCGACGGACTGCTCCGGAGGAGACGATATGGTTCGTTTTCAGCTCGTGATCGACTGCGCCGACGCAGACCGGCTGGCCCGGTTCTGGAAAGAGGCGCTGCGCTATGAGTTCAAGCCTGCTCCGGAGGGCTATGCGAGCTGGGACGACTACTACCGGGCTCAAGACTTCCCCGAGGAGGACCTTGACCTCGGCGAGGACCGGCTCAGTGACCCGCAGGGCGAAGGCCCCGACATCTGGTTCCAGAAGGTCGATGACGTCAAGACCGTGAAGAACCGGCTGCACCTCGACATCAGCGCCAGCGGCGGGCAGGACGTTCCCCGGCCGGAGCGTGCGGCGCGCGTGAAGGCGGAGGCCGAGCGCCTGGTCGGCCTGGGCGCGACCATTATCCGCCAGCTTTCGGAGCCGCGCGATGATCATTACGCCATCGCGATGGCCGACCCGGAGGGCAACGAGTTCGACATCAACTGACGCAGCGCCCGGCTGGAAGGTGATTGCCTCGGTCGCTGTGTGCCAAAGCGCGCCGGTCACGCGTTGGTGTTCTCGGCGAAGACCTCCAAGGCGACCTGGTAGGAGTCGAATGCGCGGGCGGCGCCGGCGTAGGCCTCTAGGTGGATGAACAACTCGACGATCTCGTCCTTGGTGACACCGCTATTGAGGGCGATCCGCAGTTGACCCCGCAGCGGTTCGCGGGTGCCCAAGGTGGCCGCGATGGTCACCGAGACCAGTGCTCGGCTGTGATCGTCCAGGCCGCCGCGACTCCAGGAGTCACCGAACGTGTGCACGGTGGCCAGGCGCCGGAAGTCCGCGCCCAACGCCGGTTCACCGGACCCCAGCGGGAGGACCAGAGGCTGGCCGAGCAGCCTCCGGGCGGATTCGAGGGCGTGCTGGTAATCGGGGCTGCCGCTCGGCGGCTCGGCTGCCGAGCCGTCATGCCCCCGACCGCCGGTCTGGGATCCCGTCATGATGAGCTCGCTTTCGTCATGCAGTCATAGGCGCGGAAAGAGCGCGATGAGAACCGACCGCGTGACGACCGCCAGCGCGGTCGAGAGCAGCAGGTTTGTTCCGACACGAGGCTGCCTCTAGGTGCCGCGCATCCGTCGCAATGGAGCTGCGTTGCTATGCAACCCGGTCCGGGAAGGCGCGGATGACGGCGGCGGTGCGGCTGGAGACACCCAGCTTGTCGTAGATGTTTTCCAGGTGGGTGCGCACGGTTCCTTCGGAGATGCCCAGCTGCCGGGCGATCTGGCTGTTGGTGTGCCCGGCCGCCAGCAGGCGCAGCAGCTCGTTCTGCCGGGGGGTGAGCCGGGGAACCGGATGGCGGCGCCGCTCGGCGTCGAGGCAGGCCTGGTACAGGTGCGGGCGCAGCAGTACCAGCAGCGCCCGGTCCCGCTCGGAGAAATCCGGGCCGGGGCCGCGGTGCAGGACCAGCCGCAGATACCGGCCGGCATCCACGGCCGGCTCCGGCAGCTCGGGCAGCGCCAGCATCAGATGGTGCTCGATCCCCTGCGGCCGGATGCAGTCGATGTACATGCCGGTGCTGTGCCATTGCCGCATCGAGTAGAAGTCAGAGGTCTTGACGGCGCTACGCAGGTCACCGGTCCGGACCGGATAGGCGCAGATCCGGCAATCCCAGTAATGGGTCCAGAACACCCGAGCCCAGTCCTCGGGCACCCCGGCGCCGTCGTCGGTGTCGCTGCCCTGCCGCCAGCTATAAACCTGCCGCCTGGTGTCGTAGTGCTCGACCGATATCGCATCGCAGCGGATCTGGCCCATCAGATCGGCCACCAGCGACGGCGGCAGCAGCCCTTCCCCAGGCGGCAGGTCAGGGCGGTCCTGGCTGACGATGGCCGCCAGAGCGCGCAGGTCCTTTTCGCCAGCCCTCACCGGAGTGCTCATCGCGGAAACGCTCATCGCGGGCCCCCTTCGCTGCTGATCTCACGCTACGTCACCCAGATCAGGCCTGGATATCCGCAGAACATCGGATGGCGGACGCGCCGGAGCCGGCTGACACTGGCGGTTGACAGATCACGCTGCAAACCGAAGGAGCCCGTCATGAACCAGATCCGCCGCATCCGCCGCATCGCCGGTGTCCTCGCCGGGCTGGCGTTCGCCTGGCTGGGCCTGGCCGCGGCCGCGCCCGCCGCGTTCGCCATGATCGTCCCGGCCCCGGGCAGATCAGGCAGCGTCGCCCCGGCACCCCCAGCCCGCGCCGTGACGCACACCGTCGTCGTGGGCGGCATGCCCGGCTGGCAGATCGCCCTGATCGCTATCGGCGCAGCCCTGCTCGCCGCCGCCCTGGCGGTGCTCGCCGACCGGGCACGAGCCACCCGCCGCCAGGCCGTCATCGCGGCCGCCTGAGCCATGCACCCAGGCCAAGCGGTGCCGCCACCGGCCGGTCCGGCCGGGCGGCACCGCTGCGGGCCGGGCCTGGGTGTCGTTCCGCCGGATCGCGGATGTCCCGCCGCACCATGCATGGCCGTGCTGGAAAGCGGCCAGCTTACCGGCACCACGGAGCGCGGCGCGCCGGCCAGCACCAGGTGCGCGGGCCGGCCGAGCAGGACCGGGACAGCGGCCCCTGCCGGGTCCAGATCCGCCTGGCCCGCGGGCGCCTGCGCCCGGCGCTGCGGTGCGGCTGCGGGGCGGCCACTGGTCGTCCCCACCCCCGCGCAGCACGCTAAAACTCATCCCGTGCGGCCACGTCCGGCCCCAGGCCGCCTACTTCCGGGGCCGGCCACCGGCTCCTGGACTCCCTGGCCCGCTCGCTGGCAGGACCGCGGCCGGCCCCGAGCCGGACGGCAGGGCATCAACCCACCGCACGACAGGACAATGACATGCCACAATTCATGGACTTTCACGAGGACCTCAAGCTGCCCGCCGAGGCCATCGCGCAGATCGCCGCCGGCACCCGCAACGGCCGGGCCGACCAGTTTGGCGTCCGCCAGGTCGAGTTGTACCACAACCCCGACGGCCAGGTGTACTGCCTGCTGGAAGGGCCGGACGAGGACGCCATCCGCCAGCACCACGCCGCCCTCGGCGTTCCCTGCGGCGACGTGCACCAGGTAAACGGCCTCACCTGACCGGGCGTGGCTCCACCGTGATCAAGATGAAAAACGCTCGGTGTCTCGCGTCCCGAGTCCCGTGTGCCATCGTTGACGACAGCCGCCGGACCGTCGAGTCCAGATCGGCCTGTTCTGCGCGCCCGGGCGGACGTCTATCGGCACGCCCCGTTGAGCATTTCCTGAGGCGGGCTGATGCCGAAGGACCAGCCGTTGGTCTTCTGAGCCAGGTTGTAGGCTGCGGTTTCGATCGGGTAGGTGGAGTGCTGGTGGACGTCAGCACATATTGCTTGCAGTACCCGGGCGGGGGTGACGTCGGGGCCAAGGCTCAGGACTTGCAGGTGCAGTGTCCGGTAGTAGGCGAGTACTGGCGGGTTGGGCTGTCCGTCAGTGCAGAACAGCGGACCGGCGGTGCCGTCGGCTCCGTACTGAATGTGCGGGCACGGCGTCTGGGCTGAAATCAGGGTTTGATGTCCGCCGGCAATAACGTCGCCGCTGACGGTGTAGCTCAGCACGTAAACCTGCACTGCGCCGGTGGTCTCGTAGGAGCGGATGCGGACGGTCACCGCGTCACCGTCGGTGGTCATGCGCGTGACGACATCGCGCCTGGTGTCCTGGAAGCCGGCGACCATGCTGGCATAGGAGGGGCCGAGGTTCTTGCCGCCGAGCTGCCAGACTTTGCCCCAGTCATGGGCGTTGATCGCCCCGAAGTAGGCCTCGACCACCGCGGACGGCCTTCGTCCTCCACGCGCTATCTGCCTCGCGCCTGACGCCCGCGTTCCGGCGGGTTTATGCGTGCCAGAGTTGTGGGAGGTCAGCGCGACTCCGGCGCCACCTGCGAGAACGACCGCGGCACACATCGCGATCCAGAACCAGCGCCGACGGTGCCAGCTGATGTTGGCGCTGAGGACAGGGTCCTGCACCGCGACGGCCGCGACTGGCACCACGCTGCCCGGCTGCGCCGTGCGCCGGTCGGGTACCTCCGCTGGCGAGTAGCCCGAACCAGCACATTCGGCCGGGGTGCTGGGTGCCCCCAAGTCACTGGCAGGCAACGGCTGCCTGTTACCAAGCGAGACAAGCATGGTCAGCAGGCAGGCGGGCGTGGGCCGTTCAGCCGGGTTCTTCCGCAGACAGGCCCGGACCACGTCGCGCAGCCCGCCAGAAACGCTGGTTAGATCGGGCTCAGCGTGGACGACCCGGTAAAGCATCGCCGACGCGGCGCCGGTGCCGAACGGGCCTGTGCCAGTGGCGACGAACGCCAGGACAGCACCCAGGCTGAACACGTCGCTGGCCGCGTTGACCTCGCGGCCCTCCGCCTGCTCAGGAGACATGAAGCCCGGAGATCCCACCACCAGGCCGCTCTGCGTCAGCGAGGTCGCCTCAGTTGCCCGGGATATGCCAAAGTCGATGATTCTCGGGCCGTCGCTGGCCAGCAGCACGTTGGATGGCTTGAGATCACGGTGCACGATGCCGGCGGCATGAATGGCTGCGAGCCCCTCGGCGAGGGCGCAGCCGAGCCTGATAACGTCGCTTTCTGGCATGGCGCCGTTGTTCTCAACATGGTCAGCCAGGGATGGCCCGTCTACATACGCAGTCACGAGCCAGGGCTGCGGTGCTTCGGGATCAGCATCGACGACCGGGGCTGTAAAGACGCCGCCGACCCGCCGGGCAGCAGCAACCTCGCGGGCGAACCTACGGCGGAAATGAGGACTGTCAGCGAGTTCCGGGCGGATCACCTTGACTGCTACCGGCCGACCGCCGGGAGAACGACCCAGCAGCACCTGGCCCATCCCGCCACTGCCCAGCCGACCAAGCAGCCTGTACGACCCGATCTGCTGCGGGTCGCCCAGACGCAGCTCTTCCACGATTCAACCCGTCCAGTAACATGCCGTTTGAAGACAGCACATTACCGGCCTGAGCGCCCGCTCGCGCTGAGACGCATCCGATCACGCCGCCGTCGGAGCGTTGGGGCTGTGGCCGGGCTCGCTCCTGGATGCGCAGCTGACTGGCGGGATTCAAGGCGGCGGCCACGGCCTGATCGGCTTGCCGATCTCCCACTCGTGCCCGAACGGATCGACGATCCGGCCCAGCCGCCAGCCGTGCTCGTCACCAACGGCGGATTTCTGCGTGGCGCCAGCGTCGAGCGCCCGCCGCACCACGGCTTCGGGGTCATCGGCCACCAGCAGGGTCCGGCTCGTCGCACCGCCGATCGCGCCCGGGCTGAATCGTCCGCTGTCCGGCCCGGCCGCTGCCACCCAGAACGCCGCCTCGCCGACGGCAAGCTGCGCGACGATGTCATCGCCCTGCCCGGCCTGGTGCAGGACGCGTGCCCCGAACGCGTCCGCGTAGAAAGCGACAGCCTGGCCAGCACGCTCGACCCACAGCTCCGGCTGGATACTCGTCATCCGCCCACTGTCGCAGCTCGAAGCGGACAGCCGATACCGCCCGTCCCAAATCGCCCGCCCAGAGTTTGAGCCGCATCCAGCGTGGAAGATGGCAGCCACCGGATCGTGGCGGGTCAGCCGGCGAAGACGAAGAGGAGCTGGTCATGGGTGTGGCTAAGAAGGCAAAGCACGAGGCGAAGTCAGCCAAGAGGAAGACTAAGAAGGATGCCGGCAAGGTTAAGCACAAGGGCAAGAAAGTCAAGAATTCCGCGAAGCACTGACCCTGCTGTGTGCTGACGAGGATCTGAGGACTAACAGGACAGGCCCGTCGGTCACGGCATAGCATCGGCGGGGTCCGCCGGCCACATGCGGGCGAAATCGTCACGCATGCTGAGCACTGTCCAGCCGCCTCCGGCGGCCGCGTCGAGTATCTGACGGTCGTCGTAGGCGTATTCGCGCACATCGTCGTCGTGGTGAACCACCAGGGCGAAGCGGGCGGCCCGGAGCATCTCGATGTCTCCGCCTGCGTTGCCCGCCGCCAGCACCGGCTGGGTCCCGGTTCGATCCCACAGGTGCACCGTCTTGCCCGGCCCGTCATCCAAGGGGGCCGCTATTGCCGTACGGACCAACTGGCCGTCCACGGCCCGGATCTGGACCTCCGACCCGATCACCTGCTCACGCCGCAACCCGTAGGCCGGGCCTGCGATGACCCGCATGAAGTCACGGGAGCTGTCGGTGCACATGAACACGCTGAAGTCCAGGGCCTGCAACAGGGCGATGAGTTCCAGCATCGGCTGGTACGTCAGCATCGGGTAGGGGCGGTGGAAGCGCGGATGCAGTGCTCCAGTGAGATAACGGCGCGCCTGTTCCTCGTACTGCGCCGTTGTCTGGCCGGCGAACAGCACACCTAGTTCGCGCAGCACGTCGTGGCCGTTCGCCACCTCCGGTGGAGCTGAGCCAGCCGCGGTGACCCGGTCCAGGAGGAATCCCGCTAGCGCCGTATAAGGCTTCTCGCAGGCCAGCGTGCCGTCATTGTCGAAGGCAGCCACCCGGTCTGCCACGGGCAGAGCCCCCGGTCCCTGAGTGATCTCCCGCAAGAAGGCGATCACTGACCGCCTTGCGGAGCCGTCCCGCCAGGAGGGCAGGCTCACCGTCCACTCCTCCGCATCCGTCACGCAAGGTCCTCCTAAGGTCAAGCGGTACTGCGCCGGTAACCGGCCGGTAGGCGCCCGGGCAGCTTCCACCACCCTGCCGCGTTCGCGACCGCTGCGGAAGCGATCGGCGGCGACTCACGAAACGGTGTCACCCGCCGGCCGCAGAACAAGCCCGCAAGATGACCACGCCCGGTGACCGGCCGGCAGTCCGATCCCGCCTTAACTTCGAAGACCCACTTAAACGGCAAGCTAGGACTCATTGATACGCTAAGGGCGCGCTTTGTTAAGAGGTACAACATGAGCAAAGCTCGGCAGCAGATTGGCCCGGCGCCGGAATTCGAGCGGTCCCGGCGCCAGGTTCTGGGCGAGGTGCTGGCCCGTACCGCGAGGCGCTATCCCGACAAGCTCGCGCTCGTGTTCGGGGACGAGCGGCGGAGCTTCGCGGAGCTCGACCAGCGAGTCAACCGGCTCGCCAATGGCCTCCTCGCACGCGGTGTGGGACGGGGCGACAAGGTCGCCACCTTGATGCAGAACCGTTTGGAAGTGCTGGAGTCATACCTCGCGTGCGCCAAGATCGGCGCGTGGGCCGTGCCGGTCAATTTCCGGCTCGCGCCGAGCGAGGTTGCCTACATCGTGGAGAACTCCGAGAGTTCGGGGGTGATCAGCGACGAGCCGCTCGCCGAGGTGGCGGCGGGTGCGGCTGCGGGGCTCCGATTCCACATCACTTCCGCTGCCCAGTGTCCGGACGGCGCTGAAGATTATGAGACGGTGATCGCGGCAGCGCCCGCGGACGAGCCGGACGTCCTGGTCGAGGAGTCGGACGTCGCCTTCTTGATGTACACCTCCGGAACGACCGGGCCACCGAAAGGCGCGATGCTCACGCATCGGAATCTTGTGGCGAACACCCTCCATTGGATCATCGAGATGCAAGCAACCTCCGATGACGTCTGGCTGTCGGGAACTCCGCTGTTCCACGTCGGCGCGCTTTCGGGCGTCCTCCCGTTCCTGTACCTCGGCGGCACCGACGTCATTCTGCCTGTCGGCTCGTTCGACGCAGCGCACGCGCTCGAGCTGATGCAGGAGCTCAACGTTACGATGTGCTACTTCGTGCCAGCTCAGTGGCAGCAGATCTGCCAGTCGCCGGCGGTGGGCACGATCGATGCGACTGCGTTGCGGAAGGCGGTGTGGGGCGCGGCGCCCGCGACCAGGGAAACATTGCAGCTCATGGCGTCCACATTCCCGAATGCGGGGATCGTCGCCGCGTTCGGGCAGACGGAGATGTCGCCCAACTGCGCGTATTTGAAGGACGCGGATGCCCTCCGAAAGATGGGCTCGGTCGGCAAGCCAGCGATTGGGGTCGAGGCCCGCATCGTCGACGACGAGGGTCGCGACGTTCCGGCCTTGAGTGTCGGCGAGATCGTGTACCGCGGGCCCACGGTTATGGAGGGCTATTACCGGAATGCTGATGCGACGGCGGAGGCGTTCCGCGACGGCTGGTTCCACAGCGGCGATCTCGTCCGGGCCGATGAGGAGGGCTTTCTGTACGTGGTCGACCGCAAGAAAGATATGATCATCAGCGGGGGAGAGAACATCTATGCCGCCGAGCTGGAGAGCGTTCTCGAATCTCACCCGGCCGTCTCACAAGCCGCGGTCATCGGTATACCAGACCCACGCTGGGGGGAGACGCCGGTCGCGGTCGTCGTGAAGGCTGCCGATCGGCGCGTCGATGAGCAGGAGCTCATCGACCACTGTCGCCAGCAGCTGGCAAGTTACAAGAAGCCGTCGGCGGTCGTGTTCCGCGACAGCTTGCCGCGCAACGCGACGGGCAAGGTGGTCAAGAAGATCCTGCGCGACGAGCTGAAGGCGAACGAGCCGCAGCGCTCCGGGCCGCAATGAGCCACCCGCGACTGCTGCGACCGGCCGTGTAACCCCCGCGAATCGCTAGCCCTGCTCCGGGAAGGCCGGCAGGCCTTCCAGGACGCTGTGTGCTCGCCGACCGGCCTTATCGGCAGTTCGATGCCCCAACGAGTATTCTGCGCGGTCCCGACGCCGCAGGATGGGTTCTCGATCTACGCAGCCGACCTGACTGGCACCACGCCGGCTGACGCCTGGCGGCCGGTGGTCGACCCGGAGCTGGCTGACCAGCTGCTGGCCCGAGCCGAGGCGAGCGGCGTGGAGCTGCTCAGGCTGGACGGGCTGCTGTCCCAGATCACCAAGGCCATGCTGGAACGGGCCTGTCCGACCCCCGCATATTCGGTGACCCGGCTCGCCAGGTCCGCGACGGCGCGCAGGTCGGTGATCTGCAACAGCGGATTGCTCGGTGATTCCGCCAGAATCAGGCGGGTCTGCGGAGTCAGCGCGTTCTCGAACGCCTCCGGGTCGGCCTGGTCCACTTGGGTAGTCGACACGCCGAGCCGGGGCAGCAGGTTCAGCAGCACCGACGCGGTGCCCCCGTAGGTGGACTTCTGCCCGATCACGTGGTCACCGGCGGACACCAGGGCCAGCACGGCGGTGGTGAGTGCGGCCATCCCGGATGCGGTGACCATCGCCGCCTCGGTGTGCTCCAGTTCCGCGACCACTGCAGCGACCTGCGCGTGGTTGGGGTTGCCGAAGCGGGTGTAGAAACCCTGGCCCCGCCGGTCGACGGCGGCCTGCACGAACTGCTCCGCATCCTCGGCCCAGAACGTCGCCGTCTGGAAGATGGGCGGTGCCACGGCGCGGCTGGGATGGACGTCGCGATCGGCGTGTATGGCAACCGTGCTGATGCTGCCCGACATGGCTCCCCTTTCTGTGAACCATCTGGTGTGACACCACAAGCCTGGCCGGCTGGCCCGCCGACGCGAACCGATGTCGGCAACTTTGGCAGCAAGTTGCCGGCAGCTCGGGGCACTTGATTGTGGTAGGCAAGGCCTTAGAGCAATAATCTGCCAAGATGGATGCGGTGGACCGGGCAATACTGGCCGTGCTCGAAAAGCACGGCCGGATCAGCAACGCCGAACTCGCCGCCCGGGTTGGCCTGTCGCCATCACCCTGCCTCCGGCGGGTGCGCCGGCTGGAGAAGACCGGGGTGATCCGCGGTTACCGGGCACTGATCGATCCGGCCGCAGCCGGCCGCAGCCTGCGGGTGTTCGCTGGTGTCAGGCTGGTGCGGCACGCCCGCGCCGACGTGGTCGCATTCGAACGCGCGGTCGTCCGGCTGCCCGAAGTGGTGCACAGCCACCACGTCACCGGCAACTACGACTACCTGCTCCAGGTCGAGGTCGCCGACCTGCCCGCCTACCAGGACTTCCACGCCAACCAGCTGGCCAGCCTGCCCGGAGTGGCCATGGTGACCAGCTACGTCACCATGAAGACGCTCTCCGCCGACACCTGATCAACTAGAAGCCAGCCAGGGCCAGCAGCCAGGGCCAGGGCGCGAGCGGCGGGGCGTCGCGGTGGAACGCGGTCAGGGCCAGGACCGGGGCAAGGTCGAGCAGGACCCAGAAGATCCACGGCCCGAACGGCGCCGGCATGATGCCGGTGAGCTGGGCTTGCAGCAAGGCGGCCAGGCCAGGGACGATGGCCGCCGCCGCGAGGACCCGGGCAGTGCGGTAGTGCCCGAGGGCCAGCGTCAGGAAAACTACGATCCACGCGAGGCACGCCAGGTAATACACCATGTCCCAGACGCCGCCGGGGGTCCGCTCCGTGACCGGCGATCGCCGATCGGCGCCAGGGCTTACACCAGAGCCGTTCGGCGCGACCGCCGGCTCGATGCTGACCAGGACGGTGGCCGCCCAGATCTGGGCGTTCTGTGCGGCCGCAAGCCGGTCAGGGACACAGATCGCTGGTCTGCTTCTGACGGTCCACCAAGACCTACGCATGACGCCGCGGCGAACCTCACAAGTAGCCGAATAGCGGACGTTGCCCTCTCGCATACTTATGCGTTGAGCTGGATGCCGCCAGAGATGGCGACGATCATCAATTCAGCCCTGTCGTTGCTATTTAGAGCACGCCGAACGCCGAGTATGAGCGCGAGGATTACCAGGCGCGCGCATTGCTGGAGATGCGCATATTGGCCAATTCTGTGTCCGGCCAGGCGGCAGAGCCGGTAGCCACGGTGGCCGGCCGGATCGGCGGGCATGACACACCCACGGGCGGCGGCCAGCGGGCAGGGCGGGTGCGTCTTGGCGGTGATCTTTCCGCGAACGGTGGGAATGGCCGACTCAGAGACGTAAATGATAACCGCCATTCGAGAGGTGATGGTTGGGCCGCAGGCCAACCGGTCGGCGCTCTCGAGGAGGTCGGCTTGGCGGCCAGTTCACGAGCCGGCCGATCCGAGGGCGGTGTGGACAGAGCGGATCGCGCTGGCGCCGTCGCCCACCGCGGCGGCGACGCGTTTCATCGACCCGGACCGGACGTCGCCGACAGCGAAGACCAGCGGCTGGCTGGTCTCGAACGGCAGCGGGCGGCGGCCCAGCTCAGCCCAGGTCACGCCGAGCAACGCGTCATCCAGCTGGGTGCCGGTGAGCACGAAGCCGTCGTCATCGACAGCGATGTCCTCGAGCCAGCCGGTGGCGGAGGTGGCGCCTACAAAGCAGAACAGGCCCCGGCATGGCTGGTTGCTGTCGGATCGGTCGTCGCCCGCCGCCGCAGTGTGCACGGTGATAGCCTCCAGATGGCCGCCGCCGTGCAGCGCGGTGACCTCCGTGGCGGTGCGCACGGTTATCCCGGCATGAGCCAGAATGCGGTCGGCGAGGTAGGAGGACATGCCGGCGGCCAGGTCATTACCGCGCACGATCAGGGTGACGGCGTTGCCGCGTCCGGCGAGATACAGCGCCGCCTGGCCGGCGGAGTTCGCCCCGCCGACCACCGCGACCGGGTCCGGACCGCAGGCCCTGGCCTCCAGCTCCGTCGCCGCGAAATAGATGCCCGCGCCCTCGAACTCCGCCCACCGGTCGAGCGGCAGGGAGCGGTAGCGGGCACCGGCGGCGATGACCACTGCTCGCGCCTCGATAGCGGTGTCGTCGGTCAGCATGATCCGCAGACGCTCGTGGGTCGTGTCCAGCCGGGCAGCTTGGCTAGGGCTTGCGATACGGGCGCCGAATTTCTGTGCCTGCACCGCGGCGCGGCCGGTTAGCTCAGCGCCGCTGATGCCGGGTGAACCCGAGGTAGTTCTCGATCCGCGAGCTGGCCGCAGCCTGCCCGCCAGCGGCGACGGCATCAAGCAGCAGCGTCTGCAGGCCCTCCGCCGCGCCGTAGACCGCGGCAGCCAATTCAGCCGGGCCAGCGCCGACGATGACCAGATCCAGGAGCGGCCCGGCGACGGGCTGGTAGGACAAGTCCACGGGGATCAGCAACGGCGAGGCGCTCGCGCTCATGCACGACGCGCGCTCCGCGTCCGGGCACGGGCTCACGTTCAGCCTCGGCGGCGACGTGGTGGACCAGGCCGAGACGCCCTGCGGCGGGCCCAGCCGCCGCGCGCGGGTTGCCCCTCGTGCTGGTCGTGCAGGCGTGCCGCGAAGAACGCGAGGATCTCGTCGCGTGCCGCGATCGTGGGCTGGCCTGCCTCGTCGATGAGGTGAACGGTCACGACGCTGTGCGGGCGTGGGACGTACCGCGAGAAGAACGGCGGCGTGTCGGTGCTGGCGGCGTTGTCGGGGAGCACTCGTCCGATGGAGCGGTCGCCGAGTGCCTCGGCGTAGGCCGCGAATCGTTGCGCCGTGCAGAACCGATCGCCCTCGAACCGGTAGGCCAGCACCGTTAGGTTATCGCGGTCGAGCCGGTCCTTGACGGCGGCGAGCTCGCCGGCGGAGATCTCCAGGCCCGCGGGGTCGTCGAGGGGAAGAGAGGGCTGGCACAGGACGGGGGCGAGCATGGACGGCTCGAGCATCATCGTGAGCGCGAAGTTCCCGGTGAAGCACATCCCGATGGCTCCGACGCCGGGACCGCCGCACTCGCCGTGAGCGAGCCGCGCCAGCGCTCGAAGCCAGCCGGTCACGGGGCTGGACTGGCCGACGGCGAAGACGCGGAACTCGGCGCTCACGCATGCCCGCTGGAAGACCTGCGCCCCTTCGTCCGCGTCGGGTACCGCGCCGTCGCGGCCGAACAGCGACGGCATGTGCACGGTGTACCCCGCGTCTCGCACCAAGCGGGCGAACCGGGCGAGGTGGAGGCTGATGCCGGGCATCTCGGCCATCGACGTCCTCGTCGATGCCGGGTTCCGGTGCGTGGCCTTCGATCAGCGCGGTCACGGTGACAGCGGCGGCTCGCAGCAGGCGCTCGCGCCCTGCGCAGCCGACGTCGCCGCCATGCTCCACGCCGAGCCACCGGGATGCGTGGTCGTCGGCGCCTTGCTGGGCGGGCTCGCCGCCATCGCCGCCCTCGGCGATCCGGCGGTGCGGACGAGGGTCGCGGGCCTGGTGCTGGTAGACGTCGTACCCAACCTCGAGCCCCCTCGGGTCCGCCGCTTCCTCGCCGCCGGGGGTTTGCTCGACGCCCACACCGAGATCGTCGAGGGCATCCTCGCCCAGGTTCCACGGCTGCGGCAGGTCACCGCGGAGCTCGACCTGCCCGTCCTGCTCGTCCGCGGCGGCAGCGGGTCGGCCGTCACCGCCGCCGACGTCGACCAGTTGCTGCACCTGGCTCCGCAGGCCACGGTCATCCGCATCTGCGGTGCCGGACACCTCATCGCCGGGGACCAGCCGGCGGAGTTGGCCCGGACCATCGCCGCCGTCACCACCGAGTGGCTGGCGCTGGCGCTCCTGCGCGATCTCCGCGCAGGGGAGGCCGGCCATCCCGGCGGGAACCTCATGGCCCACCTCCAGCGGGTGCGCGAGCTGGTGGTGAGCTGGGGTGGGGGCTGGCGTGTACGCCTCGCCGCGCCCTGCCACGCCACCTACGGCACCGACGGCTTCCCGCACGCGCTGCTGCCACTCGACCGGCGAGCCCGCCTGCAGGCGGCGATCGGCGACGAGGCCGAGGCCCTCGTCTACCTCTACGACGCCTGCGACCGGACCAAGACCTACGCCGGCCTCGGCGCGACGCCGCTCCCGCTCACCGACCGCTTCACCGGCGAAGTCGTCGCCCTGGCCGCCACCGACCTGTCCGACTTCGCTCTCCTCACCATCGCCAACGAGCTCGACGTCGCCCGCACCGCTCCACTCACCTCCGAAGCCCTCCGCGACATTCGAGCCCTCGTCGCCGCGCTGGCGGCCTACGTCCCCGACGTCACCGCCCAAGCTCTCGCCGACCCGTCCCTTCTCTGATGCCTCGGCAACCAGCCGCCGCTGGGGGCGGGCGTGCGGCGGGCGATGCACGCAACAGCCAGCAAGCCCCCAGCAGCCGAAAGACCCCGAACCCAGAAGCTCCGGAACTCTTGGGCAGCTACCGCCCGAACAAGCGGCCCGGGCGCGTCGCCCCACCGGGAAGGAGGACATCAGGTAAAACAGGAACAGGCCAGGCTCTGGGGAATTACGTGATCATCGCCCCTGGGGAATTAGGTGAGCGCCCACAC
>CAWAWM010000004.1:0-1562254 GCA_963785765.1 uncultured Actinomycetes bacterium
CATTGAGGCGCTCGGCGAACTCGATGCGGCTGGCGTGCTCGACCCGCTGCTTCCGCAGCCGGCCGCCAGCAGGGCCGCGCATGCGGCCGCGGCCGTTAGGCTGATTCTTCTCTTGCTAAGAAATTTCAACGAAACCCCTTCGCTTCTTTGGGCTCGGCGTGCTACGTAAACAGAGCATCACTGGCACGGCCAGCCTTGAGGTCGGCGCAGCAAGCCATGCGTAGCTAACCATAAGCGTGGAAAAATTAACACAGTCAGAACATCACAGCTTTAGCGTTAAAATACGGTTAACACGGGTATCCCGGCAACGTACGCGGCCAGGGGAAACCTCCGAACGAGATCATTTTGAAACCGGAACGTTACTGCGCTGCGATCCGGTATCCGGCGCGGGGCTGGGTGAGGATCAGCGGGGGGCCGTCTTCGGCCTCCAGTTTGGCCCGCAGTCGCCGCACATAGACCCGTACGTACTCGGTCTCCGTCTCATAACCGTGCCCCCAGACCCGCCGCAGCAGGTGTGCATGGGTCAGCAGCTTGCCGCGGTTGGTGGCCAGTTCGCGGAGCAGCGCGAACTCGGTCGGCGTGAGATGCACGGGCCGGCCGTCCCGGGTGACCTGCTGGCTGGCCAGGTCGATCACGAGGGTGCCGATGGCGATGACCGGCGGGGATAGCTCCGCGGCCGTTACCGGCCGCGTGCGCCGCAGCGTCGCCGTGATCCGGGCCAGGAGTTCCTCGATGCTGAACGGCTTGGTCATGTAGTCGTCCGCGCCGACGTTGAGCGCGGTGACCTTGTCGCGCTCACCGCCGCGTGCGGAGACCACGATGACGGCCACCGACGAGCGTTCCCGTATCTGGCGGCACAGCTCGAAGCCGTCGACCTCCGGCAACATCAGGTCGAGCAGCACGATGTCGGGCGCCTCGGTTTCCAGGAGCCGCAGGGCCCGGGTGCCGTCGGTCGAGACGACGGTGTCGAAGCCCCGCACCGCCAGGTTGGAGCGGATCAGGTCGACGATGTTCGGGTCGTCCTCGACGATCAGCGCGCGCGTCTGGGCCGATTCCTCAGCCATCGGCGCCCGTTCCGGCCGGCGATCCTGGCCTTCGTCCGTTGACGGCCACCGCAGCCGAGGCAGCGGACGCAGCCGGGGGGCTGCCGCGTAACGGTCAGCGGCCGGCGGTCCCGCTAGCTCGGTGGGCAGGACGATGCGGAACCGGGTGCCCTTCCCCGGCTGCTCAAGCTCGATCCGGCCGCCGTGCGCCGCCACGATGCCCTTGGCGATCGAGAGCCCGAGTCCGGCTCCGGCGGTGCGCGTCCGCCGCCGTGGCATCGGCTCGAACGGCGCGGCCGCCAGCTCAGGCGGCAGGCCCGTGCCGTCGTCAGCCACGCTGATGGCCACCCCGCCCGGCTCATTCAAGACGGCGCTCACGGTGACCCGGGTGCCGGGCGGGTTGTGGCCGATCGCGTTGTCCAGGAGGTTGACGAAGAGCTGTTCAAGCCGGTCATGATCCGCCCATACGGCCGGCAGGCACGGAGCGCAGGAGACCTCCACCATGGCGCCGTTCGCGGGCGGAAGGCAGGCGACCGCCGCGTCGATCACCAGGGGGAGGTCGCACCAGTCCCGCTGCAACCGCAGGATCCCTGACTCGATGGCCGAGAAGTCGAGCAGGTCGCCGACGAGCCGGCCCAGCCGGGCTGATTCGGCCGCGATCCGGGCCAGGAACCGCTGCTGCGACTCGCCATCCCAGGTCACGTCCGGCTGCAGCAGGCTGGACGCGTATCCCCTGATAGCCGTCAGCGGGGTGCGCAGCTCGTGACTCAGCCGGGACAGGAACCCCCGCTGCAGCTCCTGCGAGCGGCGCAGCGCGGCCGCCTCCTGGTGGGCCAGCCCGGCTTCTTCCCGTTCCAGGGCCAGCCGCAGTGAGTGAGCGGCGTCCTCCAGCAGCGCGGTGGCGTCGGCGGCCTGGCTGCTGGCGCTGCCGTGACCGGCCAGCCCGCCCGGCGAGCCATCGCGGTCAGACCAGCGGGCCCCGTCCCGCCAGCCGGCCAGCAGTGCGGTGGCGCCCGCCGGAGCGCCGAACGTCACGGCCAGGAACCGCTCTCCGTTGCCGGCCTGCAGCTGGCGCACCATTCCGTCGCGGCGTTCGACGGCCAGCACCTGGTCCGCGACTCCCAGCAGCGCCGCCGAGGCGCGGGCGCCCAGCCGGCTCGCCGATGCGTCCGTCGAGACCGCACGGCAGCGCGGCGCCCGGCCGTCCGGCTGGGTCAGCAGCGCCACCTCGTCAGCCTGGAGGCCCTGTCGCAGCGACTGAAGCGCGAGGCCGAGCCCCGCAGCGACCGGGATCGGCCCGGCCAGGGTCTCCAGCATCTCCCTGATCGTCTCGAGTACCCGGTTACGCGCGGTGACCTGGTCGAGCAGCCGGTCCCGCTCGATGGCGCTCGCAGCGTACCCGGCGTACAGATTGACCAGGTCAAGCTCATCCCGCTGGGCCCGGCCTGCGGTTTGCCTGAAGACGGTGACGACTCCGAGGTGCCCGCCAGGGCCCATCACGGGCACCGACCAGGAACTGGCCACTTTGGCGGCGCTGGCCAGCCTCCTGAACGGGGTCCATGCCTGACTGGTCCGTGCGTTCTCCTCGACGAGCGGCTCCTCGGCGGCGGCGGCGAGCCCGACCGGGCCGCCGGCTGGCCCGTACGGCAGCTGCGACCATTCCGACAGCAGCTCGGGCGGCAACCCGAGCGAGGCCGCGCAGACCAGCTCGTTCTCATCGCGCAGGTGGATACAGAGGCGGTCACTGCCGAGCGCGGCGCCGAGCGCGGACAGGATCAGGGACAGGCTGGAGGACGGATCGGCCGAGACCAGGCGGTCGGTGAGCCCGTGCAGCCTGGTCAGCTGGCGCCGCGCCGAGGAGTCCAGCTGCTGGCCGGAGAGCAAGGCGACCACATCATCGGGGTGTAGCACGCTCGGTTCGACATCCGCGACGACCAGGCCCTGCCGCAGCACGACGATCCGGTCGGCCAGCCGGAACATCTGGTCAATGCTGTGGCACGCGAGCAAGACGGCGGTGCCCTGTTCCCGCAGGCCGCTGATCAGCTCTTCCACCTGGGCGGCCACCTTGACGCCGAGTGCGGCGGTGGGCTCGTCGAGCAGCAGTAGCTCGGGCTTGCGGGACATGGCCCGCGCGACCGCCACCAGCTGGCGCTGGCCGCCGGACAGTGAGCGGACGCTTCGGGTGGTATCCCGGACCGGGATGTGGAGGCTGTCGAGCAGTGCCGCAGCGCTTTGGTGGAAGCGGACGTCGGACAGCAGATGCCGACGGCGCTCCCGGCCGAGCAGCAGGTTAGACGCAACGTCCAGGTTGTCGCAGAGGGCCAGGTCCTGCCAGACGACGGACACCCCCTGCCGGCCAGCGGCGCCCGGGTCGGGACTGACCGGCCGGCCAGCCAGCGAGATCCGCCCGGCGGTCGGCGCGATATCACCGGCGATGCAGCGCACCAGCGTGGTCTTGCCTGCCCCGTTCTCCCCGGCGACGGCGACCACCTCGCCGGGCCGCATCTCAAGGTCGACGCCGGCCAGCGCGCGCAGCTGGCCGAAATCGACGACCAGCCCGGACACCGACAGCAGCGGCCGCGGCCCGGACTGCGGCTGCGGCTGCGATGGCTGGCTGGTGACGGCACTCATGTGCCCATTGTGGTGCGAACACTCACCCCGAGGCTACCCAGCCCGGCCGTGCACCTCGGCGATGCGGGCAGACAGGAATGCCCGCTCGGCCGCATTGTCGGCCAGCTCGAGGGCGCTGCGGTAGGCAACGGCCGCATCCGCGGGCCGACCTATCCGGCGCAGCAGGTCGGCTTTGGCCGCCGGCAGGTAGCGGTAGCCCGCCAGCCGGCCATCTCGCTCGAGATCTGCGATCTCGGCCAGCCCGGCCGCAGGCCCGTGGACCATGGCCAGCACCACGGCCCGGTTCAGCGCGACGACCGGTGACGGCCAGGCCCGCAGCAACGCGCCGTAGAGCTGGAGCAGCTGCGGCCAGTCCGTCTCGGGATAGCTCGGGGCCTCGGCGTGCACCGCCGCTATCGCCGCCTGCAGGGCAAACCTGCCCGGCCGGCCGCCGCGCAGCGCCTCGGTCACCAGCGCGGCACCCTCCTCGATCGCCGCCTTGTCCCACTGCGACCTGTCTTGCTCCTCCAGCAGGAGCAGCCGGCCGTCATCGGCCGTCCTGGTCGCCCGGCGCGCGTCGGTCAGCAGCAGCAGCGCGAGCAGCCCCCGGACCTCCCGCTCGTCGGGCATCAGCGTGCACAGCGTACGGACCAGGTCAATGGCCCGCTCCACCAGGTCCGCGCGGACCAGGCCATCTCCAGCCGGAGCCGTGTGGCCCGTCGTATAGAGCAGATGCACCACCGTGAGGACCGCGTCAAGGCGGTCGGGCAGTTCCGCCTCGCCGGGTACCCGGTAGGCAATCCGGGCCGCGGAGATCTTCTTCTTGGCCCGGGTGACCCGAGCCGCCATGGTCGGCTCGGGCACCAGGAACGCCTGCGCGATCTCCGTGGTGGTCAGCCCGCACACCAGCCGCAGCGTGAGCGCCACCTGTGCCTCCCTGGCCAGCGCTGGGTGACAGCAGGTGAACACCAGCCGGAGCCGGTCGTCCGGAATCACGCCATCTCCCTCATCCGCCTCGCCCGCCTCATCCTGGCCGGGACCGACCGGGGCAGGCTCGATCAGCAGCGGCAGCTTGGCCCGCAGCGTGCGATCCCGGCGGAGCATGTCCAGCGCCCGCCGTCGCGCCGTCGTGGTCAGCCAGGCCCCGGGATTGCGTGGCACTCCCTGCCGCTGCCAGGCGTCGAGCGCGGCCACATAGGCGTCCTGCACGCACTCCTCGGCGATGTCGATGTCGCGTGCGACGCGCGCCGTCGCGGCGAGCACGAAGGCCCACTCGCGACGGTGCGCGTCGGCAATCGCCGCCCGGACATCCGCGGCCGCAGGATGGCTGGCACTAGCCCCCGCGCTCGCGGCGGCCGCGGCGCCTGCCTCCGGCCCTGCTGCGTCCTCGGCGCCCGCCTCGCCGTCAGTTCGGGCGGCCAGCACGCCTCATCCGCCCGACATGTCCATGATCGGCCGCACCTCGACACCGCCGAACGGCGCCGGGCAGAGCTTGGCGATCTCCAGGGCGTGATCGAGATCACGGGCCTCGATCAGGTAATAGCCGCCGAGTGCTTCCTTGGTCTCGGCGAACGGGCCATCGGTCACCACGTCACTGCGGATCGAGGTGGCGGTCCCGGTCGGCTGCAGCGCGTTGCCGCCGAGCATCTTCCCGCCCTTCTCACCCACCTGCTCGGCGAACCGGCCGTGTGCCGCCCCCGCCGACTGCCACACCTCGGGCCCGCCCTTCACGTAGCCGTCCTCGTTCTCGTAGATCAGGATCAGGTACTCAGCCATGTGAATCTCCTTGAGTCTCGATCGTGCCGGTCACCAGTACGACGAACGGGTCCGCCGGAATCGACAAGGCGCTGGCTAGATTCTCGTCGGCCACCGGCACTAGCCGCGGTCAATGCCGCGACAGGCCTGGCCCGGTGCTGGCGGCCAGGGAACGAAGCCCGGAAACGGCCCGTGCGGGGTCATCGGCGCCGAATACGGCTGATCCCGCCACGAACACATCGGCGCCCGCCTCGGCGCAGCGGCCGATCGTCTCCTCGCTGACGCCGCCGTCGACCTGGAGCCAGACCGAACCGCCGCGGGCCGCGATGAGCGCGGCCGCCCGGCGCAGCTTGGGCAGCACCAGGTCGAGGAACGGCTGGCCGCCGAAGCCGGGCTCCACGGTCATCAGCAGCAGCATGTCCACTTCGTCCAGCAGGTCGGCGTAGGGCTCGACCGGGGTGGCCGGATTGACGGCCAGCCCGGCCCGGGCGCCCGCGGCCCTGATCATCCGCAGGGTACGGACCGGTGACTGGACGGCCTCGGCGTGAATGGTGACGTTCCGCGCCCCGGCTTCGGCGTAGCCGATGGCCCAGCGATCCGGGTCCTCGATCATCAGGTGGCAGTCCAGCGGCAGGCTGGCGTGCTTGCGCAGTGCCTCGACGACCGGCAGGCCAATGGTGAGGTTGGGCACGAAATGACCGTCCATCACGTCAACGTGCAGCCAGTCCGCCACGCCCGCGACCGCCGCGGCCTCGTCAGCGAGTCTGGCGAAGTCCGCGGCCAGGATGCTGGGCGCGATCTGAACGGTCATCTCAACCTCAAGTGTAGGCCGCTCATGCCACACTGGCAGCGCGGCTGGCGCGCGTCCCGCCAGACATCCGGCTGCAGTGTCACAGCCCTCCGCTAACGTTCGATCCTGTATTCGAATCCGATGCAGGCGAGGAGGCCGCTAGTTGAACCCCGAAGCATCCGGCAGGTTGCTGGACCGCGTCCGCAAGCTGCTGGCCAAGGCAGAAGACGAGAGCGTCACGCCGCCGGAGGCCCAGGCCCTGACGGCGAAGGCCGCGGAGCTGATGGCCAAGTACGGCATCGACCGGGCGCTGCTGGCGGCCGACCGCCCGGAGACCGACGAGCCGGCCAACCGGATGATCGACGTCGCCAATCCATGGGGGCGCGTCAAGGCGCACCTGCTCTCCGGGCTCGCGTCCGCGCTGCGCTGCCAGGCCATCATGCTCACCACCGCCAGCGGCACGAAGGTGCACCTCTTCGGCTACCAGTCCGACCTGGAGCGCGCCGACCTGCTGTACACCTCGGTGCTCATCCAGATGTGGCATGGCCTGGCGGGCGCGCAGGTACCGTCCTGGAGCCGGAGCGCCCGCGCCTGGCGGCGCAGCTGGCTGCTGGGCTTCGCCACGGCCGTGATCTCCAGGGTCCGCGCGGCCGAGCACGCCGCGGCCTGCCAGGCGACCGCGCCCGCGGCGGCGTCGGGTTCCAAGACCGCCCTGGTCCTGGCCGACCGGACGCTGGTGATCCGCAGGAACATGGAGCGGGCGTACCCGGTTACCCGGACCGCGAAGGTCACCTACAGCGGCAACGGCTACGGGGACGGCTACGCCAAGGGCCAGCGAGCCGACATCGGCACCAGCCGCCTGCAGAAAGGCCGGGGCCGCGCCCTGTCCGGCTCGTCCAGGTAGCCCAGGCAGGCGCGCCCAGGCCCGTCTGCCTGCCGCCCGGAGGCCTGCCTGCCGCCCTGCAGGTCTGCCTGCCGCCCCGCAGCCTATGGGTCTGCCTGCCCCTGGCTAGGCACGGAGGCTGCGCCGGAGCAGCGCGAGGAAGATCGCATCAGTGCCGTGCCGGTGCGGCCAGAACTGCGCGAACCTGCGATCCGGGTCCGGGCAGCGCAGCCCAGGTACTTCGGCAAGAACGGCAGGTGCGTCGAGCACCTCGATGTCGCTGCGGCCGGCCAGCACGGCGGTGACCACGTCGCGGGTCTCGCTCAGGTGCGGCGAGCAGGTGACGTAGGCGACCACCCCGCCGGGCCTGGCCGAGTCAAGGGCAGTCGTCAGCAGCCGGCACTGCAGGCTGGTCAGTCCGGCCACATCCTGCGGCGACCGGCGCCAGCGGGCCTCAGGCCGGCGCCGCAGCGCGCCGAGGCCTGAGCAGGGGACGTCGGCGAGCACCCGGTCGAACGAGCCGGGCCGCCAGGCCGGAGCCGTCCCGTCGGCTGTTATCACGGCAGGCGGTCCGGGCGTGGCTATTCCGGCGCCTGGCTCCGGCGGGCCAGGTTCTGACCGGCCAGCATCCGGCGGGCCAGGTTCGGCGGCCGCGGCGCCGCGCAGGGCCGTCAGGACCAGCCGGGCCCGGTGCTCGCGGGCATCCGCCGCGAGCAGCCGCGCGCCGCGTTCCGCGGCCAGGCCGGCCAGCAGCCGCGCCTTGCCCCCCGGCCCTGCGCAGACATCAAGCCACCGCCCGCGGTCGGCTCCTGCCGTGTCAGCCCGGGCCAGCGCCACCGCCGCCAGCTGACTGGCCTCGTCCTGCACGGACGCTCGGGACTGCGCTACCGCGGCGACGTCGGCGGGATCGCCCGCGGCCAGGTACGCACCGAACTCGGACCACCGGGCTGGCTCGCAGCCGACCGCGACCAGCTCACCGCGCTCAGCCTGGCCTGGTATCGCGCACAGCGTGACCGCGGGCCGCTCACCGTCGGCGGCGAGGGCCGCTTCGGTCTCGGGCAGGCCGCTGGCCTCCTGTTCACCGAGCGCTGCGCTCAGCGCGGTGACAATCCAGCGCGGATGGCTGTACCGCACCGACAGGTGGCCGATCAGGTCATCGGCGCGGGCAGGCGCAGCGATATCGAGCCACGCCGCCAGGTCACGGGTGGCAACCCGGCGCAGCACCGCATTGACAAAACCGGCCGGCCGCGGCCCGGCCACGTACCTGGCCAGGTCGACAGACGTGGCGACGGCGGCATGCGGGCGCACTCGCGTGGCGAGCAGCTGATGCGCGCCGAGCCGCAGCACCTGCCGCAGCGGCGGATCAATCGAGGCCAGGTCCCGGTCACTGCAGATGGCGAGGATCGCGTCGTAGCTGCCCTGGCCCCGGAGGGTTCCATAGCTGAGCTCGGTCGCCAGCGCGGCATCTCGGCCACTCAGCCCGCGCTCCCGCAACAGGGCGGGCAACAGCAGGTTGGCGTAGGCGTCCCGCTCATCGACTCCGCGGAGCACGTCGACTGCTGCCCGCCGGGCCAGGTCCGCCCGGCCGCTGGTGGCCCGGCCACCGGCCGCCCGGCCGCCGGCCGCCCGGTCGCTGGCCGCCCGGTCACGGCCCGGGCGCTTCCCGGCCGCCTCGCCGTCATCGGTCACGGCGGCGCGCCCGTTTCTGCGTCCCGCCCGTGCGCCGCCGCTCTGGCCGGCAGCGCCCGCCGTCGGCGGCGCCATGTCAGCGGAGCACCGCGCTTCGGCCATCCAGCCGCAGGCCGCGCGCCCAGTCCTGGGCCCGCATCAGCCGCTTGCCATCGGGCTGCACGTCGCCCAGCTCGACCGGCAGCGTCGCCGTGCCGACCAGCACCCGGGAGCGCTCGACGAGCAGCTCGCCCGGGCCTGGCGCGGTGCCGGGAACCGGAGCCGCGACCACGCCGGCCGGCGGCCCGAGCTTGAGCCTGGCACCGTCCAGGACGCTCCACGCGCCAGGCGCTGGCGTGCAGGCGCGGATCAGGCGACTGACCGCGGGCGCGGGCTTAGCCCAGTCGACGTGCGCGTCTTCAACCGTGATCTTGGGGGCCAGGCTGATGCCATCGGCGGGCTGCGGCCGCGCCACCAGTGCACCCGACTCGATCCCGTCCAGCGTCGCGACCAGCAGCTCGGCTCCCGACTGGGCCAACCTGGCCAGCAGGTCACCAGCCGTGTCCGATGGCTTGATGGGCTCGGTGACCACGCCGAACACCGGCCCTGCGTCAAGTTCCCTGACGAGCCTGAAGGTGGTGGCGCCGGTGAGATCGTCGCCATGCAGGATCGCGTGCTGTACGGGGGCTGCGCCCCGATAGGCGGGCAGCAGGGAGAAGTGCAGGTTGACCCAGCCGTGCCTGGGGATATCCAGCACCTGCTGCGGTATCAGCGCACCGTATGCGGTCACCGCGCAACAATCGGGGGCTATCTCCAGGATCCTGGCCACGAAGTCCGGATTCTTCGGCCGGGCTGGCTGCAAGATCTCCAGGCCGGCCGCCTCGGCGCGCCGCGCCACCGGACTCCTCGCGACCTGCCGCCCACGGCCCGCCGGGGCGTCCGGACGGGTGACCACCGCGGCGACCTCGTGCCCTGAACTCAGCAGTGCCTCCAGCGACGGCACCGCCGCCGCCGGGGTGCCGGCGAAGACCAGGCGCATCCGCTAGAAAGCCTTGCCGCGCATCGGATGCGGCGACACCTTCACGAGCGGCACTGGCTCCCCGAACCATTCAGCCGCGCGGATCTCCTTCATGGCCAGCTTGCGCTGGGCGTCATCGAGGCGGTCGATGAACAGCACGCCATCCAGGTGGTCCGTCTCATGCTGCACGCAGCGGGCCAGCTGGCCGGTCCCCTCGATGGTGACCGGCTCGCCGTACATGTCGTAACCGGACGCCACGGCGCCATAAGAGCGCGTCACCGGGTATGCCAGGCCCGGGAACGACAGGCAGCCCTCGTCGTCTGTCTCCTCCTGCTCGGACAGCCTCAGCTCCGGATTGATGAGGTGGCCCAGCTGATCATCTACGTAATAGGTGAAAACGCGCAGCCCCACGCCGATCTGCGGCGCTGCCAGGCCCAGACCTGGCGCGTCCATCATCGTCTCGGTGAGGTCCTTCACCAGCCTGCGCAGCTCAGCGTCGAAATCACGGACCGGCTCAGCCGGCGTTTTCAGCACCGGGTCGCCGAACAGGCGTATCGGCCTGATGCTCACTACGTGCCTCCTGGACCAGTGACCGCGTTACGCTACCGCAGATATTCTATGGATCCGCGCGGCCTGTACCGGCCGAAGGCGACCGGGCCTTGAAAGCGGCCTTGCGCGCTGCCCGGGCCACCGCCGGGTCGGGATGATGGTCACCTAGCGCGGTCAGCAGGTCCGTTACGCCTGGATGGCTGACCTGCCAGAGGCTCGCCACGATCTCGGCCTGTGTCCGCGCAGGTACCTCGGGCAACAGTTCGGCTACCACGTCCCGCGGGTCGGCCTCCTCCAGCAGCCCCGCGCCCAGATCAACGAGAAGCCACGTCCGGTCGTCCGGCGTCAGCTCGGCTTCCTCGCCGTGCTCGTGCAGCCAGACCGCCGCGTGGGCGCGAAGCAGCGGCTCTGCGAGCGCGGCCCGGACCTCCTCAATGGCGCCTTCGCCGACCCGGTCCAGGACGGCGAAGGCCGCTCCCCGGAGCCCGGGCGACCCGGTCCTGGCCGCGGTGACCAGCTCAGCCGCCGCCTGTGCGGCTGTTCGCGACGCCAGCCAGATGCCGATCTCAGCTTCGCCGTCCTCGGCATCGCAGCTGGCCAGGGTGGCGAGCAGACCCGCTGCGCCGGCCCGGCCGGCACCCCCGAGGACCGGGACATGCCAGCCTTGACTGCGCAGCCTGCGGTGCACGCCCCAGACGCCGAGCGGCGACAGCGCGACCGTCAGTCCGCCGGCCGCCTCCTCCGTGCCGAGTTCCACCACGCCCAGATCGGCCAGCGTTTCCAGGGCCCGCGACAGCGCAGCGGCCTGGTCATGCTGAGCCTGATCGCCGGGCCCAGCCTGCCGGTCCGCCTGCGACCGCTGCGTACCCGCGGCAGCCGCATACGCGTCGAACAGGCTTTCCATCCGCACCGGGGCGCCCACCGTGTACAACGCCGTGGCTAGCCCGTCCAGGTCCTCAGCGGCCAGGGTGACCTGGAGTGCGCTGTCCCACAGCGCGAGCACCTCCTCGGCGTCTGCCGACGTGAGGGAGTCGAGGCTGCCCGCCACGCCAGCGGGCGTCTCCGGCGCCGCCCTGGCGACTTGCCAGGCCATTTCCACCTCGCCCGGCGCCATTTCCAGCTCGGCGGCCGCGGCCGCCACCTGTTCCGGGGACATTTCGACGGGCTGGACCAGGTCGCCCGCGCCTCGACCGGCCACATCCCGACCGCGCGCACCCCGACCGGCCACACCCCGACCGGCCACAGCCCGACCGGCTGCGTCGGTGGCGGCTGCGTCCGAGCCGGCTCCGCCCCGCAGCCAGCGGTTCAGGTCCCTGGCCGCCCGCAGCAGTGGCGCCACTCGTGCGGCCCCGGCCAATTCCTCCCTCGGCGCCAGGCGCACCGGGGGCATCCTCAGCCGCTCGCCATCGGGGTGCATGTCGAGGCCAGCGATGGCGTCACCATGATGACGGCCAGGGCCGTAGAGCTGGCCAGCCTCGCCGGCCTGGCCGGCGCCCGGCTGGCCGGCGCCCGTCGCAGTCGCGCTGGAATCCGCTGCGGGCCCGGTCCGCGGCACGGCCCGCTCTGGCTGCCGGGCCGGGCTCGACCCGCTGGCCCTCGCGTCCGGGTTCCTTCGTGAGGTGGCCATCCAAGCACCCTATGGCCTCCGGCGTGCATAGTCAGATCAGCTCGGCCGGGTCGAGTTGCAATCTAACTGCGCCTGGGTCTTTGTGGGCGCTGCGCACCGCCTGGGCGGAATGCAGCGCGGCCGCCAGCGCGCCGCCTCCGGAACGGGGTACCCGGATCAGGGCCCGGACTTGTTCCCCGGCCTGGTCACGATGGTCAGGGCTGCCGTCGGCTGCGATCGGGACTGGCCCGAGCACCTCGGCGGGCGCCGCCAGATCGGCCACCGCGATCAGCCCAGCGACGGCATCTTTCGGCCCGGTCAGGCTGGCCATCCGGACCGCGGGAGGAAATCGCAACTCGGCACGCTCAGCAAGTTCGCGCTCGGCGTGGGTGACCGGGTCCCACCGGACCAGGGCCTGCACGGCAGGCAGCCCGGCGGCAGCCACGATCACCACGGCCCCGCCGGCTGCCGACGACCGCACCAGCGCGGCCGCGTTCATCCAGCGCCGCAGCGCCTCCTCAGTGGCCCGGAGGCTGGCCCGGCCGAGCAACGCCCAGCCGTCCAGCAGGACGGCGGCCCGGTAGCCGCCATCGGCACGTGGTTCGGCGCCTGGCGTCGCCACCACGACCGCAGGCGTCCCGGGCACCTCGGCAATCACTCCATCTCCGCCGGAGGTCCGGACCGGGACCGATGGAAAAGCCCGGCCGAGTTCCTCTGCGGTGCGCCCGGCCCCGGTCACTGCCGCGCGGAGCCTGGTATGCCCGCAGTCCGGGCAGGTCCAGCGGCCGGCCGTCGCGCACCAGCCGCACGCAGCGGGCGCCTCCGCCGCAGGAAGCATGAGCGGACCCCCGCAGGCTGAGCAGCGGGCCGGCGCGTGGCAGTGGCCGCAGGCGACGGCCACGACGTAACCTCGCCTCGGCACCTGGAACAGCACCGGCCCGCTGCTCAGCGCCTCCCTGGCCGTGCGCAGGGCCACGCTGGGCAGCCGCGCGGACCGGGCCGCCTCGTCCCGCGCGAGCTCTGAATCATCGCCGGCCGCGCTGATCAGCGGCGCGCACCGGCGGACAACAGGCCGGTCGGCCTCCAGCGCATGAGCCCACCCGATAGCGACCAGCTGGGTGGCTTCGGCGGTCCGCGCGAAACCGCCGATCAGCGCGGCGGCTCCGTCCCGGTGCGCCCGCAGCGCCAGGACCTCCCTGGCGTGCGGGTACGGCGCCCGCGGCTCGGCGTGCAGATCGTCGCCGTCATCCCAGATGGCCACCAGGCCAAGGTTGGCGACCGGCGCGAACATCGCGGATCGGGTTCCGGCCGCTATCGTGACCTCGCCGCGCACGATCCGCAGCCACCGGCGGTACCGTTCAGCCGGCCCGAGCCCGGCCGCCAGGCAGACGTGCTGCCCAGGGCCGAGCAGCTTGGTGAGCGCGACGTCGACGACCTCGAGGTCCCTGGCATCAGGGACCACGATCAGCGCCCCGCGCCCCGCTGCCGCGGCCGTTGCTGCGGCGACGGCGATCTCGCCAGCCCAGTGCGGCCCGGGCAGCGCTGACCAGACCGCCCGCGGGGCACGTCCGTCGGCGATGGCCGCCAGGAAGGAGGGTCCGGTCCGGTACCTTGACCAGGTTCCTGGCTCCGGGGTGACGGGCGGCCTGGCGCCCGGGCCGGACGCGGCTGAACCGGACTCGGCTGAACCGGATTCGACCCTGGCATGCCGCGGCGGCACCGCGAGCCTGAGCACGTCGGCCAGCGTGCCCGCGTACCTGTCCGCCACCGCGCGCGCCAGCCCGGCAACCTCCGGCGTCAGCACCGGCTCAGGCGATATGACCCGCTCCAGGTAAGCGAGCCTGCCACCGTGCTCGCTCGCCGCGGCCCGCTCCAGCAGGAACCCATTGGCCAGGCGGCCCGCGAACCTGACCCGGACCCGGCAGCCAGCGACCGCGGTGTCTGCCATGGACTCAGGCACCTGGTAGTCGAAGGGCCGGTCCAGATGAGCCAGCGGCATGTCGACGGCGACCCGGGCCACAGGCAGCGTCTCAGCCGGAACCGGCTTGCGTTTGCTGCCTGAGCCAGCCTTCCGCCCGGCCCGGCCCGTCGGCACGCTGGACGACGGGCCGCCCGCGTCCTCGCCGGATCCTGCTGGGCCTGCCACGGCTCCTGTCCTACCAGAGACCGCCGATCAGCTCGCCCAGGCCGCCCAAGCCCCCGCCGAAGCCGGTCAGCTCGCCCAGCCCGCCCAAGCCCCCGCTGCCGAAGCCGGTCAGCTCGCCGTAACGATGACTTCGGCCAGAATCCTGTCCAGGATCAACCGTTATGTCGGCCGTGAAGCCGACGCGAAAGACGGAGAGATCTTCTCTGCGGGAGAGCGCTATGGAGCTTAATGTTCCCGCTGTCGTATTTGGGTCTCTTGCGCGGCTCCCCTTGCCCCCCGGCACCCGCCCCGGACTCCCCTGTTGAGCGCGCCGTCAGGCGCTGAGCGCCGAAGCCGACCGCCGCGGCGCCAGCCGACCAGAGATCGCTGGCCACGTTCAGGCTGAGCGCACCCGACCCGGGACGGCGGCTAACTGCCGCCGGCCCCGGACCGCAGGCACCTAGATACCGAAGGAACGCAGAAACGGCAGCTGGAGGTGGGTGATTAGAGGCCCGCGGCTGACCGCAGGGCCTGCATCCGGTCGACCCGCTCCCAGGAGAAGTCCGGCTCCTCGCGACCGAAGTGGCCGTAGGCGGCGGTCTGCGAGTAGATGGGGCGGAGCAGGTCCAGGTCCCTGATGATCGCAGCAGGGCGCAGGTCGAACACCTCCAGCACCGCATCCTGGATCCGCTCGACGGGAACCTGCTCGGTGCCGAAGCACTCGACGAACAGCCCGACTGGCTTGGCCTTGCCGATCGCGTAGGCGACCTGCGTCTCGCAGCGTTCCGCCAGCCCGGCGGCGACGACGTTCTTGGCGACCCAGCGCATGGCGTAGGCGGCACTGCGGTCAACCTTCGATGGGTCCTTGCCAGAGAAGGCACCACCGCCGTGCCTGGCCATCCCGCCGTAGGTGTCAATGATGATCTTGCGGCCGGTGAGCCCGGCGTCGCCCATCGGGCCGCCGATCTCGAACCGGCCCGTCGGGTTGACCAGCAGCCGGTAGTTGGACGTGTCCAGCTCAAGCTTGCCGATGATCGGATCCACCACGTGATCCCGGACGTCCGGGGTGAGCAGACTCTTCAGGTCGATAGCTGAGGCGTGCTGGGTGGAGACCACCACCGTGTCGAGCCGTACCGGCTCGGCGCCCGAGTACTCAATCGTCACCTGGGTCTTGCCGTCGGGGCGGATGTACGGGACCTCGCCGCTGCGCCGGACCTCAGCAAGCCGCCGGGACAGCCGGTGCGCGACCATGATCGGCAGCGGCATCAGCTCAGGCGTCTCCTGGCAGGCATAACCGAACATGAGTCCCTGGTCGCCGGCGCCCTGCCGGTCGAGCTCCTCCAACCCCTCGCCCTCGCGGTGCTCGAACGCTTCCCGCACCCCCTGCGCGATGTCCGGGGACTGGGCGCCGATCGAGACGGACACGCCGCACGACGCTCCGTCATAGCCCTTCGCCGAGGAGTCATAGCCGATGTCGAGGATCTTCTCCCTGATGATGCCGGGGATGTCGACATAGGTCTCGGTGGTCACCTCACCGGCCACATGCACCTGGCCGGTCGTGATCAGAGTCTCTACCGCCACACGGCTCCGCGGATCGCCTTTGAGCATCGCGTCAAGGACCGCATCGCTAATCTGGTCGGCCATCTTGTCGGGATGACCTTCCGTGACAGATTCGGACGTAAATAGACGACCGGCCACCCTCACTCCTCTGACTTCCGCGATTGGCTTCGCCGAAGTGTAGCCGGGCCCGGCACCTCGTCTCTGCGAATCTGGCTCACAGCCTCAGGGTCGGGCGCGGGAAACCTGCTCGCCACCTGGTCCCAGACGGCGTCCGCGAGCGCCTCCTTCGGGCCGCGGGGCACCGGTACCTCGGTGCCGTCCGAGCCCAGGATAATCGCTTCGTTGTCGTCCACCCCGAACCCCAGCCCGCCACCGACCTGATTGACCACCAGGAGGTCGCAGCCCTTCGCGGTGAGTTTCGCCTGCCCGTTCGCGAGCAGGTTCCCCGTCTCCGCACCGAAACCCACGACGACCTGGCCGCGCTGCGGGCGGCTGGCCGCCAGCTCGCGCAAGATATCGGGATTTTCCACCAGGCTGATCGGATCCGGGGCAGCACCGGTCTTCTTGATCTTCTCCGCGCTTCTTGCCGCTGGCCGGTAGTCAGCGACCGCGGCGGCCATGATCACAGCATCGGCGTCAGCCGCGGCCACGCGCACCGCATCCCGCATTTCGCCAGCAGAGATGACCTGAATGACCTTGACGCCCGCCGGATCGTCCATGGCCACGTTCGCGGCTACCAGGGTGACGTCCGCGCCGCGCGCCGCCGCGGTGCGGGCGAGCGCGTAACCCTGCCGGCCAGAGGACCAGTTGCCCAGGAACCGGACCGGGTCGAGCTCCTCCCGGGTGCCGCCTGCCGAGACCACGACCCGACGTCCGGCCAGGTCCGGCCACAGCCCCGCACCGCCCCGGGCCAGCACCCGCAGCGCGATCCGGAACAGTTCGGCTGGCTCAGGCAGCCGGCCGGGCCCGCTGTCGGCACCGGTGAGGCGACCGGCGGCGGGCTCGAGCACGAGCGTGCCGCGCTCCCTGAGCACCGCGACGTTGGCACGAGTCGCCGGGTGCTCCCACATCTCGGTGTGCATGGCAGGCGCGAAGACGACTGGACATCGGGCCGTCAGCAGCACTGCGGTAAGCAGGTCGTCAGACATCCCGGCGGCCGTCCGCGCGAGCAGATCGGCCGTAGCCGGGGCGACGAGCACCAGGTCGGCCGACTGACCCAGGCGAACGTGCGGGACCTCGTGCACGTCCGTCCACGCACTGGTCGCCGCGGGCTCGCCAGAGAGCGCCGCCCAGGTCGCCTCGCCGACGAACCGCAATGAGTCGGGTGTCGGGATGACCCGGACCTGATGGCCGGATTCGGTTAGCAGCCGGAGCAGCTCACAGGACTTGTAAGCGGCGATCCCAGCGCCCACCCCCAGGATGATGCGCATCGGCCGGTGCCCGGCTCGCTGCCGGCTTGCCTGAGCTTCCTCAGCCTGCCAGCGGCTCCGGCGTCTCGGCCTTGATAAGTCCCTCGCTGATCTCGCGCAGCGCGATTGACAGCGGCTTCTCCTGAACGCGGGTCTCGACGAGCGGGCCCACGTACTCGAGCAGGCCCTCGCCCAGCTGAGCGTAATAGGCGTTGATCTGCCTGGCCCGCTTCGACGCCATGATGACGAGGCCATACTTGCTGTCCACCACTTTGAGCAGATCGTCGATGGGTGGATTGATGATGCCTTCCCCGGCCGGAGTCCCTGCCACCTTGTGCCTTCCATGTCATCGCGCGCGGTCGGCCATCTGAGGCCGCTCTCCAGGCTACCAGCCGCCAGCAGAGATCCCGCAGCGTACTTGCCGACAGGCGGGACTGCCGTCGGCCACCTGGCCCGGCGGCATCCCAGCCGCCCGGGCCGAGCGGAAAAGAAGCGAGACTTACCGGCACACATACGACATGCGCCGATCAGGGGAGGCGGGTACGCAGGCCGGGCTGACCGTCGCTTACGGACGAGCCGACCGCGGCGAGGCGTACCCGCCCTGCCCCTGATATCTCGCGTACCGGTCCCGCGGACTAGCCGCGAAACTCGTTCTCAAGTGCCGTCCGCTGGTTTGCGCCGAGACCGCGAACACGCCGTGACTCGGCAATGCCGAGCCGTTCCATGATCTGCTTAGCGCGCACCTTGCCGACGCCTGGCATCGACTCGAGCAGCGCCGACACCTTCATCTTTCCGACGACGTCATCCGTCTGGCCCTCCTTGAGGACTTCGGGAAGCGTCTTGTCGTTCGTCTTCAGCTTGTTCTTGACCTCAGCACGTTCCTTGCGCGCCTTAGCAGCCTTCTCCAGGGCTGCAGCTCGCTGTTCGGGGGTCAGTGGAGGAAGAGCCACGCGTGGTCACCTCGGGTTTCGTATCGAAAAACTCGCTCCGCGAGGGGAAACTAGCGAGTTCGGCCCCGGACGGCAACGCAAACCCACGTTTGTGACGTCATAAATTATCCAATATTACTTCTCGAACATAACCAGATACGCAGCGTAGTCAAATGTGTCACCTGCGCCTCACCGCCGCACGAAAGCCCTGCTAACCGCTGGGCGGGGTCCGGCCGGGAAAACAGCGCCCCCGTGGCCGGGAAACCGGCGCTGCTCAGCCCGGAAACCAGCCGCGCAGCCAGTCCCGAAACCGGCGCCGCTCAGCCCCGAAACGGCCCCGGCTCAGCCCGAAACCGGGCGCTCCCCAGCCCGAATCCGGCCCCGCTCAGCCCGAAACCAGCCCCGGCTCAACCCGGTGGGCGGAAACTGGCCGGGTACGGCGCGCTGAGGCGGCCGGTAATGGGCCAGACTCAGCCCGGCATCGCGATACGCCGGATAGATGCGGCCATGGCGGCTGCGGCCGCACCAGGGTCCGCGGCGGCCGTGATGGGGCGGCCGACCACCAGTAGATCGGCGCCGGCCCGCAGCGCCTCCTCCGGCGTGGCGACTCTGGCCTGATCGTGGTTGTCCGCGCCGGCCAGCCGGATGCCCGGAGTGACCAGCAGGATGTCCGGGCCAACTTCGGCGCGCAGCGCAGCCACCTCACGCGGTGAGCAGACCAGGCCGTGGGCACCTGCCTCCACGGCCAGGACCGCCAGCCGCCGGACCGCGTCGGGAACCGGGCCAGCCAGCCCGATGCGGTCGAGATCCGCGCTGCTCAGTGACGTGACCACCGTGACCGCGATGATCTTGGCGCCGGGTGCGGCGTCGACCGCAGCCCGGACCATAGCCGAGCCTCCGGCCGCGTGCACGGTCAGCAGGTCCGGCCGGAGCCTGGCCACCGCCCGCGCTGCTCCCGCGACGGTGGCCGGGATGTCGTGCAGCTTCAGGTCGAGGAAGACCTGGACGCCGCTGGCGCCCCGCACCGAGGCCACCGCCTCCGGGCCGTACCGAAGGTACAGCTCAAGACCGACCTTGACCGTGCTGACGTGCGGAGTGACCAGCGCCGCCCACCGGGCCGCGACATCCAGGTCCGGTGCGTCCAGCGCAACGGCGATCGGTGCGGGCTGGGTCACGTGAGCCTCCCTTACAGCACGTTCCCGGCGCGCTTGCGCCGGGCGGCGGCGCGCGGCTCATGAGCCAGCCCGACTACGTCAGCGAGCCGTTCGACGCCGCGCTTCGTCAGTTCCTCGTCGAGCTCGCGCAGGATGCGCACGCACGCTGAGGGGTCATGGAAGATCGTCGTGCCGACGCTGACCATATTTGCCCCCGCGAGGATGAGCTCCACGGCGTCCTGCCCAGTCCGGACGCCGCCCATGCCGATGATCGGCACGTCGGGGAAAGCCTCCCGGACCTGCCAGATGCACCGGACGGCGATGGGCCGGATCGCCGGCCCGGACAGCCCGCCGGTGAGCCCGGCCAGTGCGGGTCGCATCGTGTCCGGGTCGATCGACATGCCGAGCAGCGTATTGATCATCGAAAGCCCGTCGGCCCCCGCCGACACGCACGACCTGGCGATGCTGACGATGTCGGTCACGTCCGGGGACAGCTTGGCGAACACCGGGATGTCGTAGCGGGCCCGGCCGCGGACCGCCTCGGTGACCGCCGCGGCGGCGCCGGGATCGCAGGCGAAGACCTGGCCCCGGTCCTCGACGTTCGGGCAGGAGATGTTCACCTCGATCGCGGTGACCCCGGCCGCGTCGGAGAGCCGGCCCGCCAGCTCCGCGTACTCCTCGACGGTGCCGCCCGCGATCGACACCACGGCGCGCGCGCCCCTGGACAGCAGCCAGGGCAGATCCCGCTGCAGGAAGGCGTCGATACCCGGTCCCTGCAGCCCGATCGAGTTGAGCATGCCGCTGGGTGTCTCGGCCATCCGCGGCGTGGGCAGGCCCGCCCGGGGCGCGAGCATGACCGACTTGGTCACGATCGCGCCGATTTTCGAGACATCGAAGAACTGGGCTAGCTCGCGTCCCGAGCCTGCGCATCCGGACGCGGTGAGGATCGGGTTGGGCAGCTCGATATGGCCGAGCCTGGTGCGGAGGTCAGCGGCCATGGCCAGCCCGCCCTGGTGGCCGTCGCGACTGCCCGTCACCGGACTGGGCGCTGGCCGCACCTGGCCGGCGCGCGCCGCCGGCGTTCGTCGCCGCGGCGGCCCGGTGCCGCGACCGCGGCTCCCAGCCGGGCGCCCCGAACGCGTCGAACGGGATGGTCCCGATGTCGTCCCAGCGCACCTGCTGGCCGCGGAACACCGGACCGTCCACGCAGGACCGGACCATCCTGGTGATCCCGTCGGTGCCCGCCACCGGCAGCACGCAGGTCATGCAGACCCCGATGCCGCAGGCCATGGACTCCTCGACCAGCGCCTGGACCGGGATCTCGTACCGGCTGGCCAGCGCGGTGACCTGGCGCAGCATCGGCATCGGCCCGCAGGCGTAGATGACGTCGGTCCTGGCCTCGTGAATGACCTGGCTCAGCATGTCGGTCACCAGCCCGCGGCTGCCCAGCGAGCCGTCTTCGGTCGTGATCGTCGCCGTGCGGCCGGTCCGCCGGGCCGTCAGCGCGCCGAACACGCGGTCCCCGGTCGCCGCACCGAGCAGGAAGTCCACCGAGCACCGGCGCTCGCGCAGCCTGGCGGCCAGCGCGAACAGCGGCGCGCTGCCGTAGCCGCCCCCGATGAGCAGGCAGCTGACCGGGTCGCGCGGAACCGGGAACGGCCGCCCCAGCGGGCCGGTGACATCCAGCACATCCCTGGCCCGGCAGTCGGCCAGCCACCGGGTTCCCCGGCCGCGCGCGGCGAAGATGAACTCCACCGTGCCGCCGTGGTCGGGCCGCACGTCGTGAATCGAGAACGCCCGCCGGAGCAGCATGGAGGTGTCCGGGCCGCCCACCGCCACCGCCACGAACTGGCCGGGCCGGAACCTGGCCGCCACGCCGGGCGCCACCACCGTCATCGCGTGGTAGGCGTCAACCCGGCGGACGGTCAGCACCGTCCCGCGGACCTGGACCGGGCCCGCCTCCACTTCACCGCCTGTACTGATCATGGCTGCGCGCCCGGTGCCTGACCGGCCCCGCGCAGCCGCGCCGCATGCTCCTGCAATGACCGCACGCCCACCCCACCGGAATTGATCGCCTCGATGCCTTGCACGGCGGCGGCGAGCCCCGCGGTCGTGGTGATGCAGGGAATCCCCCGCCGGACCGCGGCGGTGCGGATCTCATAGCCATCCAGCCGGGGCCCGGACTGCCCGGGACTGCCGAACGGCGTGTTGATGATGAGGTCCACCTGCCCGGCCAGGATCCGCTCCACGATCGTCGGCTCGCCGTCCGGCCCAGGGCCGTCGCTGTGCTTACGCACGATCGTGGCACGTACTCCGTTTCGGCGCAGAACCTCTCCGGTACCCCGCGTCGCCCATATCTCGAAACCCAGGTCAGCGAGGCGCTTGACCGGGAACACCATAGAACGCTTGTCCTTGCTGGCCACCGACACGAATGCCCGGCCCTTCACCGGCAGCGACCCGTACGCGGCGGCCTGGGATTTGGCGTAGGCGGTGCCGAACGCCGCATCGATACCCATAACCTCGCCGGTCGAGCGCATCTCGGGGCCCAGGACAGTGTCGACCCCCTCGCCACGGGCGTTGCGGAACCTGCCGAACGGCAGGACCGCCTCCTTGACCGCGATCGGCGCGTCCATCGGCAGGGTGCCGCCATCACCGCTGGCCGGCAGCAGCCCCTCGGCGCGCAGGCCGGCCACCGTCGCGCCCAGCATGATCCTGGCCGCCGCCTTGGCCAGCGGGACCGCCGTCGCCTTGGAGACAAACGGCACCGTGCGGGACGCCCGCGGGTTCGCCTCCAGCACGTACAGCACTCCCGCGGCGAGCGCGTACTGGACGTTCAGCAGCCCGCGCACCCCGACGCCGCGGGCGATCTTCTCGGTGGCGTCCCGGATCAGGCCGATGTCCTCACGGCCGAGGGTGATCGGCGGCAGCGCGCACGCCGAGTCGCCGGAGTGGATCCCGGCCTCCTCAATGTGCTCCATCACGCCGCCCAGGTACAGCTCGGTGCCGTCGTACAGGGCGTCCACGTCGACCTCGATGGCGTCATCGAGGAACTTGTCGACCAGCACCGGGTGCTCCGGGCTCGCCTCGGTGGCCCGGCGGACGTACCCCTCCAGCGTCTCGTCGTCGTAGACGATCTCCATGCCGCGGCCGCCGAGCACGTACGAGGGCCGGACCAGCACCGGGTAGCCGATCTCCTCGGCCACGGTGATCGCCTCGGCCACCGAGGTCGCGGTGCCGTGACGCGGGGCGTTCAGGCCGGTCCCGGCCAGCATGGCGCCGAATTCACCGCGGTCCTCGGCGCGGTGGATCGCCTCGGGCGAGGTCCCGACCACCGGCACCCCGGCAGCGGCCAGCGCCCTGGCCAGCCCGAGCGGAGTCTGCCCGCCGAGCTGGACGATCACCCCGGCGACCGGGCCGCAGGCCTGCTCGGCGTGCACGACCTCCAGGACGTCCTCCAGCGTCAGCGGCTCGAAGTAGAGCCGGTCTGACGTGTCGTAGTCGGTCGATACGGTTTCCGGGTTGCAGTTGACCATCACGGTCTCGTAGCCGGCCTGCGAGAGCGCGAAGGAGGCGTGCACGCAGGCGTAGTCGAACTCGATGCCCTGGCCGATGCGGTTGGGGCCGCTGCCCAGGATGATGACCTTCGGCCGGTCGCCGGGCGGCACCTCGGTCTGGTCGTCGTAGGTCGAGTACAGGTAGGGCGTGCGGGCGGCAAACTCGGCCGCGCAGGTGTCCACGGTCTGGTAGACGGGCCGGACGCCCAGCTCGTGGCGGAGCCCGCGGATCTGCTCCTCGGTCCTCCCCCAGAGCTGGCCGACCTGGGCATCGGAGAACCCGCTGGCCTTGGCGGCCCGGAGGGCAGTGCCGGCGGCCCGGAGGGCGGTGCCGGCGGCCCGGAGGGCGGTGCCGGCGGCCCGGAGGGCGGTGCCGGCGGCCGGGAGGGCAGTGCTGACGGCCCCGGCCCGATCCTCGCCGGACGCGCCGCCTGGCGCCGGGCCGCCCGCCTCCGGCTGACCCGGCAGTGTCGGCGGACCGGCGCCCGCGAGCCGCCGAGCTTGCTCGTCAATGCCCTTGACCTGGTCGATGAACCAGGGATCGATACCGGTCGCCGCCGCGAGTTCCGCCACGCTGGCCCCGGCCCTGATCGCCTGGTGGACGGTGGTGAGCCTGCCGTCGTGCGGGCTGGCGCAGCGCTGCAGCAGTTCCGCCGGGTCCCCGGCAGGTTCATTCCAGCCGAACGGGGCCGACGGCTGCTCAAGCGAGCGCAAGGCTTTCTGCAGCGCCTCGGGAAAACTGCGCCCGATCGCCATCGCCTCGCCGACCGACTTCATGTGCGTGGTGAGCACCGGGTCGGCGCCGGGGAACTTCTCGAAGGCGAACCTCGGCACCTTGACCACCACGTAGTCGAGAGCGGGCTCGAAGCTGGCCGGGGTCTCGCCGGTGATGTCGTTGCGGATCTCGTCGAGGGTGTAGCCGATGGCGAGCCTGGCCGCGATCTTGGCGATCGGGAAGCCGGTGGCCTTCGAGGCCAGGGCTGACGACCTGGACACCCGCGGGTTCATCTCGATCACGACCATCCGGCCGGTGCGCGGGTGCACGGCGAACTGGATGTTGCAGCCGCCGGTGTCCACCCCGACGGCGCGCGCGGTGGCGATCGCGACGTCGCGCATGTGCTGGTACTCACGGTCGGTCAGGGTCATCGCGGGCGCCACCGTCACCGAGTCGCCGGTATGCACGCCCATCGGGTCGATGTTCTCGATCGAGCAGACCACGACCACGTTGTCGTGGCGGTCGCGCATCAGCTCCAGCTCGAACTCCTTCCAGCCCAGGATCGACTCCTCCAGCAGCACCTCGGAGACCGGGCTCGCGTCCAGGCCCGCGCCGGCGATCTGGCGCAGGTCGCCCTCGTGGTAGGCGATGCCGGAGCCGGACCCGCCCAGGGTGAAGGAAGGCCGGACGACCAGCGGGTAGCCGAGCGCCGCCGCAGCCTCCTCACATTCGGCCAGGGTGTGGCAGATCCGGCTGTCCGGCACGCCGGCGCCGAGGCCGGTAATGATCTCCTTGAACCGCTTGCGGTCCTCCCCCGCCTTGATCACCTCGATGTCGGCCCCGATCAGTTCCACCCCGAACCTGGCCAGCGTGCCGGCCTCGTGCAGCGCTACGGCCGCGTTCAGGGCCGTCTGGCCGCCCAGGGTCGGCAGCACCGCGTCCGGGCGCTCGGCCGCGATGACCTTTTCCAGGACATCCAGGGTGATCGGCTCGACGTAGGTCGCGTCCGCGAACTCGGGGTCGGTCATGATGGTCGCCGGGTTGGAGTTGACCAGGCTGACCCGCAGGCCCTCCTGCCGCAGCACCCGGCAGGCCTGGGTGCCCGAGTAGTCGAACTCGCAGGCCTGGCCGATGACGATCGGGCCGGAGCCGATCACCAAGACCGACCGGAGATCAGTGCGCTTGCCCATCGCGGCTCCCCTTCGCTGGTCGGCCGCGGCGGGCCTGGCCGGTCATCTGGGCTGCTCCATCAGCTCGCAGAACCCGGCGAACAGGCTTCCCGCGTCATGCGGGCCGGGCGCGGCCTCCGGATGGAACTGGACGCTGAACGCCGGCCGTTCCAGCAGCCGCAGCCCCTCGACCACGCCGTCGTTCAGGTTGACGTGGCTGACCTCGGCCGGGCCGAACGGGGTGTCGAACCTGCGCTCGGCGGGCATCGCCACCGCGAACCCGTGATTGTGGCTGGTGATCAGGACCCGCCCGGTCCGCAGGTCCTGGACCGGGTGGTTCACGCCGCGGTGCCCGAAGCGCAGCTTGTAGGTGCCCAGGCCGAGCGCCTGGCCGAGGATCTGGCTGCCCAGGCAGATCCCGAACAGCGGGACGCCCGCGGCCAGCACCTCGCGCATCGCCTCGACCGCGTAGCCGGCGGCGGCGGGATCACCGGGCCCGTTGGAGAAGAAGACCCCGTCCGGACCGCTAGCCAGGATCTGCTCCGCCGTGCTCGCCGCGGGCAGCACCAGGACCTCGCAGCCGAGCCTGGCCATCGCGGCCGGCGTGGCCGCCTTGATGCCGAGGTCGACGGCGGCGACCCGGTACCTGACCGGCGCGGGATGCGGCGGCCGCACCAGGTACGGCTCGGTGGTCGACACGTCGCGGGCCAGGTCGGCCCCGGTCATCCGCGGGCTGGCCAGGACCCGCTCCAGCAGCCTGGCCGGATCGGCCTCGTCGGTGCTGATCGCGGCCCGCATCGCGCCGCGCTCGCGCAGGTGCCTGGTCAGCGCGCGGGTACCGGTGATCGCGATGCCGGTGATGCCCTGGGCCCGCAGTTCGTCCTCCAGCCCCCGGACGGCGCGCCAGCTGGACGTTATCCGGGCGGGCTCCCTGACCACATAGCCGCTCACCCAGATGCGGCGGGACTCCGGGTCGTCATCGTTGACCCCGGTATTGCCGATGTGCGGAGCCGTCATCGTGACGATCTGCCTGCAGTACGACGGGTCGGTGAGGGTTTCCTGGTAACCGGTCATGCCGGTGTTGAAGACCAGCTCGCCGAAGGTCTCCCCCGGCGCGCCGTAACCGGTCCCGCGGAACGTCAGGCCATCCTCGAGGACCAGCAGCGCCGGGCGTCCCGCCGGTTCCTGGCGGTCGGCAGCCACCGGGTGTGCGGCCGTCACCGGACCAGCTTCCCGTCGAGCACCGTCGGGGTGCCGCGCAGGAAGGTGGCGACCACCCGGCCCGGCAGCACCATGCCCGCGAACGGCGTGTTGCGGCTCTTCGATGCGTGCCCGGACGGATCAACGGCCTCCCGCGGCGACGGGTCGTACAGGACCAGGTTGGCCGGGGCGCCAGGCTGCGCGCTGCCATGCCCGGCGAGGCGGCCGATCGCGGCGGGCCTGGCCGACATCCGGTCGGCCACGCCTGCCCAGTCCAGCAGCCCGGTCTCGACCATCGCCTCGTGGACCACGCGCAGCGCCGTCTCCAGCCCGGTCATGCCGAACGCCGCCACGCCCCACTCGGTTTCCTTGTCCTCCAGGGCGTGCGGAGCGTGATCGGTGGCGACGCAGTCGATCGTGCCGTCGGCCAGTGCCGCCCGCAGCGCGGCCACGTCGTCGGCGGTGCGCAGCGGCGGGTTGACCTTGTACACCGGGTCGTAGCCGGCCGCGAGCTCGTCGGTGAGCAGCAGGTGGTGCGGAGTCACCTCGGCGGTCACCTGCCAGCCCTTGGACTTGGCCCACCGGATGATCTCAACCGAGCCCGCGGTCGACACGTGGCAGACATGCAGCGCGGACTGGACGTGCGCGGCGAGCAGGCAGTCCCTGGCCACGATCGCTTCCTCGGCGACCGCTGGCCACCCGGTCAGGCCGAGCCTGCCGGACACCGCGCCCTCGTTCACCTGCGCGCCGTCGGTGAGCCTGGGCTCCTGGGCGTGCTGGGCGATGACGCCGCCGAAGGCCTTGACGTACTCCAGGGCCCGGCGCATCAGCACCGCGTCCCAGACGCATCTGCCGTCGTCAGAGAAGACCCTGACCCGGGCGGCCGAGTCAGCCATCGCGCCGAGCTCGGCCAGCTGGCGCCCGGCCAGCCCGACGGTGACCGCCCCGACCGGCTGGACGTCACAGCGGCCCGCCTGCTTGCCTAGCCGCCAGATCTGCTCCACCACGCCAGCGGTGTCCGCGACCGGATCGGTGTTGGCCATCGCGTGCACGGCGGTGAACCCGCCGAGCGCCGCGGCTGCCGTGCCGCTCTCGATCGTCTCGGCGTCTTCCCGGCCCGGCTCGCGCAGATGGGCGTGCAGGTCAACGAGGCCGGGCAGCAGGATCAGGCCGTCGGCGTCGAGCTGGCTCGCGCCCGCGGGCCCGGTGCCCGAGCCGAGCTCGGTGACGATCCCGGCGGAGATCAGCACGTTGACGGGGTCGCCGCCGCTGGGCCTGGCCCCCTTGATCACCCAGTCTGACGGCGGCGGGTCCGACAGCAGTGGGTCCGACTGCAGTGGGTCCGACTGCAGTGTGTCTGATGGCAGTGTGTCTGATCGCATGGTCATTTTGCGGCCTCCGCTCCGCCCAGCAGCAGGTAGAGCACGGCCATCCGCACGCTGACCCCGTTGGCGACTTGCTCGACGATGGTGGAGCGGCCGGAGTCGGCCACTTCGGCGGCGATCTCCACGCCGCGGTTCATCGGGCCGGGATGCATCACGATGGCGTGCTCAGGCAGCATCGCCATCCGTCCCGCGTCCAGCCCGTATCTCCGGCTGTACTCCCGCACGCTGGGGAAGTAGGCCGCGTTCATCCGCTCCTGCTGGACCCGCAGCATCATGATCACGTCGCTCTTGGGCAGCGTGGCGTTCAGGTCGTAGGAGACCGAGCACGGCCAGCCGCTCACCGCGACCGGCAGCAGCGTCGGCGGCGCCACCAGGGTCACCGCCGCGCCGAGCGTGTGCAGCAGCAGCACGTTGGACCTGGCCACCCGGCTGTGCAGCACGTCGCCGACGATGGTCACGCTGAGCCCGTCCAGCCTGCCCAGCCTGCGCCGCATGGTGAAGGCGTCCAGCAGCGCCTGGGTCGGATGCTCGTGCGCTCCGTCCCCGGCGTTCACCACGCTGCCCTGCACCCAGCCCGCCAGCCGGTGCGGAGCGCCCGAGGCGGAGTGCCTGATCACGACCGCGTCCGCGCCCATCGCCTCCAGCGTCAGGGCGGTGTCCTTCAGGCTCTCGCCCTTCGCCACGCTGGAGCCCTTGGCCGAGAAATTGATCACGTCCGCGGAGAGCCGTTTGGCCGCCGCCTCGAACGAGATCCTGGTCCGGGTCGAATCCTCGAAGAACAGGTTGACGACCGTCCGGCCGCGAAGGGTCGGCAGCTTGCGCACGGGGCGTTCGGTGATCTGCGCGAGTTCCTCGGCCGTGTCGAGGATCAGCAGAGCGTCCGCCTTGCTGAGGTCCGCTGCGGAGATGAGGTGCCGGTTCATCCGCTCGCCCCGTCGCCCTGGGTACCGCCGGTCCGGCTGGTGCCGCTGGCGCCGCCGATCAGCACCGCGTCGTTTCCGTCCACTTCAGCGAGTTGCACCCGGACCACCTCCTGCTTCGACGTCGGCAGGTTCTTGCCGACGTAGTCCGGCCGGACCGGGAGCTCCCGGTGCCCGCGATCGACGAGCACGGCGAGCTGAACGGCGCGCGGCCGGCCGATATCGCCGAGCGCATCCAGCGCCGCCCGGACGGTCCGGCCCGAGTAGAGGACATCGTCGACCAGGACCACGATCTTGCCGTCGATACCCGACGGCGGAACGTCGGTGTGACCGAGCGCGCGGGCCTGCCGCAGCCGGAGGTCGTCGCGGTACATGGTGATGTCAAGCGAGCCAGCCGGGATCGGGCGCTCCTCGACCTGCTCCATGCGCGCGGCCAGCCGGTGCGCGAGCGGCACACCGCGAGTCGGAATCCCCAGCAGCACCACGTCGGTGGCACCGCTGGTCCGTTCCAGGATCTCGTGTGCGATTCTCGTCAGCGCCCGCCTGATCTCATCAGGCTCCAGCGCCAGCCGCTGCTCTGGCTGGCGCTGCACAGTTTTCTGCTGATCGCTGCTCTGCTGATCGCTGCTCGGAAGATTGGGCCCGCCGATCGGGGCTGGAGCCGCCGTCGGCCGAATGGGCAGCATGCGTCATCCTGACCTCCTTTCCCGCCTCACCGGACGGGCCTTAAAGGACGTCTGCCTGCACCACCGTACCAGCCACTACGCGACGGACAGCTCAGGCCTCGCCGGCGGCCGCTGGCACACCGGGTCGTCTTTACACGGCGTGACGGCGGGTGACTTTTATCACATCATGTACGGATCTTGCCGGTTTCCTACCCGCGATTCCGGGCTCTCGGCCCGGGGCAAGAAGCCCGAGACCGCCTGTCCTGCCGGGTTTTGCGACCCCGCTGACCGGCATCGGCCCGGGGCGGAAGTGATGCGCCACGCGCGTAAGTTCATCCGCTTTTCGCCATTCGGCTTGACCTTGTCGCGCTCGCGGCCTACCGTCACTGTGCGTAACCACCACTATTAGCACGACTGGCCAGGGGACCGGAGATCATGCCATCTGATTACGCCAAGACCCTCGGCGCGCGGCTGCGCGCCATCCGCACACAGCAAGGGCTCTCGCTCCACGGGGTAGAAGAGAAGTCCCGTGGCCGGTGGAAGGCCGTCGTTGTGGGTTCCTATGAGCGCGGCGACCGGTCGGTGACCGTGCAGAAGCTAGCCGAGCTAGCCGAGTTCTACGGAGTGCCGGTATCCGAGCTGCTGCCCGGCGACGTGATGCCCGCGCTGCTTGCTCCCTCGCCCAAGCTGGTGATTGACCTTGAGCGGATGAGCCAGCTGCCCAAGGACAAGGCCGGCCCGCTTGCCCGCTACGTCGCGACGATTCAGAGCCAGCGCGGCGATTACAACGGCAGGGTGCTGTCCATCCGCCAGGAGGACCTGCGCTCCCTCGCCGTCATCTACGACAAGTCGCCGACCGACCTCACCGAGGAATTGATCAACTGGGGAATACTGGACTCAGACGCCCGCGGCGCTATCGAGGCGTTCTGACCAGGCCGACCAGGCCGACCCGCGGGCCCGGCCCCACGGACACGCAGCTAGCCAGCTGTCCGCAAGGGCAGCAGCGGCTGTGCGGCCACACCTAGCGCGTTCTCGGCCAGCGAGAGGAACGTCTCGGCGTCGCGAAGCAGGTCATCCGCTTCCCGGACCGACACCGCGCGCGGCAGTCCCGCCTCAGCGGCAGCTCGCTTGGCTGCCCCGGCCGCGAAGAACGCCGCCCATTCCTGCAGCGCAGGCTCGACTCTCGGAAGCAGTTCCCACACGCTCTGCGGCCTCTTGCGCCGCGTTGTGACACCGGGCTCCGCCCTGGCCGCCACGACCGCCGCCGCGGCGCGCAGCGCCGCCAGATGAGCCGCCACGTACCTGGCTCCCGCCGACGCCTCACTCTCGGCCGCAGCAAGCCCGTACCGGGCAGACTCCAGCAGCGCCAGCGCCGACGGCGCGACCCGGCACCGTGGCGGCTCCTGGCCAACCTGCACGACTGCGTTCATCAGAACTCCTCCTATCGGCTAAGCCGGGCCGGACGGCACGCTTCCCCTCGTGCGCCCGGCCCGGCAGCTCCAGGGGCCAGGGCTGCCGACCGGCTTCGCCTCGACTATTCGAACATAAATTCGTCTAGGTGTCCAACACTTTGGATCTGAGTTCGAAGTTACAAGAGAGGTCTGACATTCAGGCCGGGGCGTGACATACGCTGGCGGCCGTGCGATCCGTGATCCAGCCGCTGGAGCTCGACCGAGCCGGGTTCCTCGCTGAGATCGACCGGGTGAGCGCGGTCTACGCGGCAGCGATGCATCCCGACCCGGCCTACTTGCCCGGGCGCGCCAGCATCATGGAACGGCACGCCGGCCAGCCCGGGTTCCGGGCGCTGGCCGTCACCGCCCAGGTGGCGGGCGACCGCCGGATCATCGCGTTCGGCTACGGCTTCCGCGGCGCGAGCGGCCAGTGGTGGCACGACGTGGTCCGCACGGCGCTGACCGCCCGGGTCGGGGAGGCGGCCGCCGGCGCGTGGCTGGATTCCTCGATGGAGATCGCCGAACTGCACGTGCATCCCGACTTCCAGCGGCGCGGTATCGGCAGGAGCCTGCTGCTCGGGCTGACCGATGGGCGCCAGGAGCACACCACCGTGCTCTCCACCCAGGACGACAACTCACCGGCCCGCAGGCTCTACCGCAGCGTCGGGTTTGCCGACCTGTTCACCGGCTTCAGCTTTCCTGGCGGCGGACCACCGTACACGGTCATGGGCGCCGTGCTGCCGCTGCGGCCAGCCGCTCAGGACGTCCCCGCGCCGGACGGCGGCCGCTGACCGGAGTCCCCGAGGTCAAGGAGCTGGTAGATCTCCTGAGTCGCCCGGGAACCGTTCAGCGTGTAGAAGTGCAGCCCGGGCGCGCCTTCGGCCAGCAGCCGCTCGCACATCTGCGCGGCGTACTCCACACCGATCTTCCGCATCGTGGCCCGGTCATCCGCCACGCCCCGCAGCCGCGCCGCCAGCCGGTCAGGGAACCGTGCACCGGACAGCGCGACCATGTGGTCGATCGACGAGACGCTCGTGATCGGCATGATGCCAGCGATAATCGGCACGTCGCAGCCGCCCGCCGCGACCCGGTCACGAAGCCTGAGGTAGTCCTCGGGGTAGAAGAACATCTGGGTGATCGCGAAGTCTGCCCCGGCCCGGCACTTCGCTATGAAGTAACGGTCGTCGGCGTCCTGGGCTGCAGAGCGCGGATGCCCCTCGGGAAACGCGGCCACGCCGACGCAGAAGTCCCCCGCCTCCTTGATCAGCCTGACCAGCTCCGCCGCATACCGGAGGCCGTCCGGATGCGGAACCCACTCATCATTGGGCGCGCCCGGCGGGTCGCCCCGTAGCGCCAGCACATTGCGCACGCCCACCGCCGCATAGGAGCCGATGACGTGCCGCAACTCGGCTACCGAATGGTTGACGGCGGTGAAATGCCCGACCGGCGTGAGCGTGGTCTCCTCGGCGATCCGGCCGGTGACCCGCACGGTGCGGTCCCTGGTCGAGCCGCCGGCCCCGTACGTCACCGACACGAAGGTGGGCCGCAACGGCTCAAGCTGGCGGATCGCCCGCCAGAGCTTCTCCTCGTCCGCCTCGGTCTTGGGCGGCATGAACTCGAAGGAGACTGACCTGACGCCCGAGGCGAGCAGGTCTCTGATGGCGGGTGCGGGCGTCGTCACGCTGCGCAGCGGCATCTATCCAGATTAGTGGACATCGCGGCGGCCCGAGGCGGCCTGGCCGTTCTGGTGACGGCCCGGGCAGTTGCGGTCCCGGCCGGCCCGGCTAGTGTCGCGCACATGGCAACCGGCCCAGCAGCCCTGCCCTGCCTCCGTGACCAGGTCGGAGTGGTCCTCGAGGACTTCCTTGGCCGGCAGCGCCCGGCGCTGGAAGCCATCAGCGGCGAACTGCTGCCGTGGCTGGAGGCAATCAGCGAGCTGCTGGCCGGGGGGAAGCGGCTGCGGCCGGCGTTCTGCTACTGGGGCTGGCGCGCGGCGGGCGGAGCCGACTGCCCGCAGATCATCGCCGCCGCCTCCGCCCTGGAGCTGCTGCACGGCAGCGCCCTGGTGCACGACGACGTCATGGACGCGAGCGAGACCAGGCGCGGCAGCCCGGCCGTGCACCGGCGGTTCGCGGCCCGTCATGCCGCGGGCGGCTGGCGCGGGTCCGCTGACGCCTTCGGGATGGGCGCCGCCATCTTGATCGGCGATCTGCTGCAATCCTGGACCGACGAGCTGCTGCACGACAGCGGCCTGACGGCCCCGGCACTGCTGCACGGCCGCCCGGTGCTCGACGCGATGCGCACCGAAGTGATCGCGGGCCAGTACCTGGACCTGCTCAGCCAGGCCGCCGGAGATGACACCGTGGCGAGCGCGCTGCGGGTGGTCAGCTACAAATCGGCGAAGTACACGATCGAGCGCCCGCTGCACCTGGGAGTGGCCCTGGCCTGCGCGACCCCGGACGGCCCGGCTGCGGGCCACCGAAGCACCGCCCAGGCCGGCCAGGCACCGGGGGCAGATCCGGACGAGCAGGCCATTGCGGCCGCTTGCACCGCCTACGGAATCCCGCTCGGCATCGCTTTCCAGCTCCGCGACGATGTCCTGGGTGTCTTCGGCGATCCAGCGGAGACCGGCAAGCCGGTCAGCGACGATTTCCGCGAGGGCAAGCGCACCGTCCTGATCGCCATGGCCAGGCGGCGCGCCAGCGCGGCCCAGGCGCAGGTCCTCGATCGTCAGCTCGGTAACCCGCTGGTCGATGAGGCCGGGGCGGCGTCGGTCCGTGCAGTGATCGTCGACACCGGTGCCCTGGCCGAATGCGAGGAAATGATCGACCGCAACGTCGCGGCGGCGCTCGGCGCGCTGGCCAGCGCGCCGATGGCCGGCCTGGCGAAGGAAGCGCTGGCGGAGCTGGCGTTCGCTGCGACCGCCCGCAGCGACTGAGCCGTAGCCACCGCTGCCGCCCTGGAGCGGCCACTTCGCCGCCCTGGAGGCACCAGGCCCCCTCGCCGGGGATGTGCGCGAGTTCTTCCGCCCGCTGCGCTGATGCGCCAGGCGGCTAGCCGCCCGCCGTGGCGAGCCGGGCGGCCAGCTGCGCGGTCGCCGCAGCCGGGTCGCTGGCCTCCGTGATGGCCCGGACGACCACCACCCGGCGCGCCCCCGCCGCCAGCACCTGGTCCAGGTTGCCGAGGTCGATTCCGCCGATACCGAACCAGGGCCGCGCCGCGCGCAGGGCAGCGGCGTACCTGATCAAGTCCAGCCCGGCAGCCGGGCGTCCTGGCTTGGTCGGCGTCGCCCAGACCGGCCCGGCACAGAAGTAGTCCGCCCCCGCTGCCACCGCCCCGGCGGCAGTCTCCGCCGGGGCGTGGGTGGACAGGCCGATCAGCGGTCCCGGTCCGAGCAACTGCCTGGCCACCGGCACGGGCAGGTCCTGCTGGCCGAGATGGAGCACGTCAGCGCCTGCGGCATAGGCGACATCGGCGCGGTCATTGACGGCCAGCAGGGCGCCATGCTGGTCGCACCGGGCCCGGAACGTCTCCAGGAAGCGAAGCTCCTGCGCGCCCTCGAGGTCCTTCTGCCGAAGCTGCACGATGTCCACGCCCGAGCTGAGCACGGCATCGAGGAACGCGCCCAGGTCCCCCTGCCGCTCCCTGGCGTCGGTACACAGGTAGAGCCGCGCGGCAGCTAGCCGGCTACGGAGGTCAGCAGGTTCAGGCATGCAGGACATGCTGACACGCGGCCCGTCAGGCCGGGCCCGCCGGGCCTGGCCCGGTCAGCGGCCAGGCAGGTCACGGTAGGGCCTCGGCCCGGGGGCGGGTAAGGCCGGCGGCCACCGGGCCGGGTACGCCTCAGAAGGCCAGCGCCTGCGCCCGGCGGTTGACCTCGGTGCGCCGGTTCTCCGCGATCGCCTGGATCGGCGTGCCAGGCAGCGACTCGTCGGCGGTGAACAGCCACCGCAGCGCCTCCGCCTCGTCGAATCCGCAATCGAAGAGGAGCACGAGGGTGCCGTGCAGGCCCCGGACGGGCTGGTCGCCGTCCAGGAACGCGGCAGGCACGCAGAACTCGCCGTTGGGCCGCTGAACCGCGAGCAGCCGGCGGTCGCGCAGCAGTTGCTTGACCCGGCTCACGGGAAGCCCGAGCCGGTCAGCAACCTGAGGAAGGGTCAGCCAGTCACCGACGATGGCGTCGGCCGGGGGGTCGATCTGTGCCACGTCTCAGACTTTCCCACATTCGACCGGCGGCCAAACGCACCGACACCACATGCGGCACCGCGATCGCGCCGGCCAGTCCGGCGGCAGGCCGCCTGCACCCGCTGCGCGCCGGGCCCGCTCAGCCGCGGACCGCCGCCCGGACCGGCACGCCGGGATCGGCCAGCAGGTCCGGGTCGACATCGGCTCCCGCCTGGATGAGCCGCCGGGCCTGCAGCAGATCCGGCGGCGCATTCACGCAGCACGCCGCCACCAGCCGAGCGCCAGCCAGCCAGCAGGCCGCCCACCGGCCGGCGCCCGGATCGCCCCGCATAACCAGCAGGTCCGCCCCGCCGTGATACCCCGCGTACTGGATCATCTGGCCGAACTGCTCCGACCAGAAATACGGGACCGGGTCGTAGACCGCGTCGCCGCCCAGCAGATTGGCCGCGACGACCTCAGGCGCGCGCAGCGCCACGTCCCAATGCTCGAACCGCAGCCGCCTGCCGTACCGCTGCGACCACAGCGCGGCACAGTCCCCGACCGCGAAAACGCCGGGCGCCGACGTGCGCAGCCGTTCATCCACGATGACCCCGCCATCGACCGCGACGCCCGAGGAGTCCAGCCAGCCGATCGCCGGCCGCACCCCGACCGCGGTCACGACTTCATCCGCCGCCAGCCAGCCGCCATCGGCCAGCTCCAGGCCGCCCGGCTGCACCGAGCCGACCGGCTCGCCCAGCCGCAGCGACACGCCCGCCGCCGCGTACCAGGGCTCGGTCAGCGCGCCGACCTCGGTACCGACCGCACCGGCCAGCGGTGCCAGGCCCGCCTCCACGACGGTCACCTGGCAGCCGCGGGCCACTGCGGCGGTGGCTAGCTCGGCGCCGATCCAGCCCGCCCCGACGATCACCAGCCGGAGCCCGGGCCGCAGGAGCGCGCGCAGCTCCAGCGCGTCGTCGAGCGTCCGCAGGAAGCGCTGCGGACCGGGGCCAGGCAGCGCGACCGGCAGCGATCCGGTCGCCAGCACCAGCGAGTCGAAGCCGTACTCGCCCTGGTCGGTGCGCAGCACGCGGTCGCCGAACCCGGTCGCCGTCTCCCCCAGCCGGACCTCCGCGCCCAGCGATTCCAGGTCATCCCGCAGCGCGGTGTCGTCCACCACCCCGGCCATCAGCTGCTTGGACAGCGGCGGCCGGTCGTAGGGCGGCCGCCGCTCGGCGCCGATCAGGGTGATCTCACCGCCGTATCCTCTGGCCCGCAGTTCCTCCACGGTGCGCAGACCGGCTAGTCCGGCGCCGGCGACGGCCACTCGCGCAACTGCCACGATCACCTAGGCTAGGCCGTATCGCGCGGGAGTCCGGTGGTGACCGGACTGAGAGGGCGGCTGGCGAGCCGCCGACCGCAGGAACCTGATCCGGATCATGCCGGCGAAGGGAGCGGAACGCATGAGCAGACCAGCCGGTCCCGGCACCGGTTCGGACGTGCTGATCATCGGCGGCGGGGTGATCGGCCTGGCCATCGCCTGGCGGGCCGCCCAGCTCGGCCTGCGCGTCACGGTGGCTGACCCCGAGCCTGGCCACGGGGCGTCGCACGCCGCGGCGGGCATGCTCACGCCGGTCTCGGAGGCTGCCTACGCCGAGCGGGCCCTGTTCAGCCTCGGCCAGCAGTCGCTGCAGCGCTATCCCGCGTTCGTTGCCGAGCTGACCGCCGCGACCGGCGAGCCGACCGGGTTCCGCGACGACGGCACCCTGCAGGTCGCCTACGACCACGACGACCTGGCCATCCTGGACGAGATCGCGATCCTGAGGGACTCGTTCGGCGTGACGTACCAGCGGCTCTCGGCGCGCGAGTGCCGGGCGGCCGAGCCGATGCTCGACCCGTCGGTCCGTGGCGGGCTGCTGGTCGCCGACGACGCCTCGGTGGACCCCAGGCTGCTGACCGCGGCCCTGCTCGCCGCCGCGCGCCGGGCCGGGGCGGACGTCATTCCGCAGGCCGCGACGCAGGTCCTGACCGCCGCGGGCCGGGCCAGCGGCGCTGCCCTGGCCGACGGAACGCGGGTCCGGGCGAGTTCGGTGGTGCTCGCCGCGGGCTGGCAGTCGGCACTGGTCGGCGGGCTCCCGGACGGGGCGGCCCCGCTGGTCCGGCCGGTCAAGGGCCAGATCCTGCGGCTGCGGCCGACGCCGGCCACGCTGCGGGCCGGCATCCCGGCCGGCCTGGTGACCAGGACCGTCCGCGGCATCGTGCATGGCTGCACGGTGTACCTGGTCCCGCGGCTGTCCGGCGAGCTGGTCATCGGCGCGACCCAGGAGGAGCTGGGCTCGGACACCCGGGTCACCGCAGGCGGCGTCTGGGAACTGCTGCGCGACGCGCGGACCCTGGTGCCCGGCATCACCGAGTTCGAGCTCGCCGAGGCGGTGGCGGGCCTGCGGCCAGGCACCCCGGACAACGCGCCGATCCTCGGGCCAGCCCGGCTGCCCGGCCTCGTCCTGGCCACCGGGCATTTCCGCAGCGGGGTCCTGCTGGCTCCGGTGACCGCCGACATCATCGCTGACTATCTGGCTTCGCAACGGATATCCGACGGTATGGTCCCGTTTTCTGCCGAGCGCTTCGCCCGCCCGGACCGGCCCGCTGGCCCGCGCCAGACCGGGCCGGAGCCGGCCCGCCGGGCCGCCGCGGCCGTACCGGACGAGCGGGGCCGGTCATGACCGTCACCCTCAACGGCACACCACATGACCTGGCCCAGGGCACCAGCCTGGCGACAGCCGTTTCGCTGCTGACCACCTCGGCCACGGGCGTAGCCGCGGCTGTCAACGGCGCGGTGGTGCGCAGGACCGACTGGGAGTCGACCGGGCTGGCCGACGGGGACAGCGTCGAAGTGATCACGGCAGTGCAAGGAGGCTAACCGTGGACGACAAGTTCGTGCTGGCCGGTGAGGTGTTCAGCTCGCGGCTGATCATGGGAACCGGTGGTGCGCCCAGCCTGGACGTGCTGGAGCGGGCGCTCGCCGCCTCCGGGACCGAGCTGACCACCGTCGCCATGCGGCGGGTCGACCCGGGCAGCCCGGGCTCGGTACTTGACGTCCTGACCGCCCGCGGCATCCGGGTGCTGCCGAACACCGCCGGCTGTTACACGGCCACGGACGCGATCCGCACCGCCCGGCTGGCTCGCGAGGCGCTCGGCACGGACTGGGTAAAGCTCGAGGTGATCGCCGACGAGCGGACCCTGCTGCCCGATCCTGTCGAGCTGCTCGACGCGGCCGAGCAGCTCGTCGGCGAGGGCTTCACCGTACTGCCCTACACCAGCGACGACCCGGTGCTGGCACGGCGGCTCGAACAGGCCGGCTGCGCGGCCGTCATGCCGCTCGGCTCGCCCATCGGATCCGGGCTGGGCATCAGGAACCAGCACAACATCGAGCTGATCGTCGAGAGCGCCGGCGTGCCGGTCATCCTCGATGCGGGCATCGGCACCGCCAGCGACGCCGCGATCGCCATGGAACTCGGCTGCGCCGCGGTCCTGCTGGCCACCTCGGTCACCCGGGCCAGGGACGCCGAGCTGATGGCCGAGGCGATGCGGGCCGGCGTCATCGCCGGGCGGCTGGCGTACCTGGCCGGCCGGGTGCCGCGGCGCCGGTACGCGCGGGCGTCCTCGCCGCCGCCGGGGCGCTGACCTGCCCCAGACTGCCTGGACGTGCGGAACGGACGCCGCGGGTCACGGCCTGTCACCGGGTAGTCCCGGACCGCTGTTACCGGGGCATGCAGTCGTAACGGACCATACACTTCTGCCGATGGATACCACCCTTTCGCGACCGCCGGCCGGGCAGCTGCTCGATGGCCGGTACCGGGTGGAGGCCTGGCTGGCGCACGGCGGGATGGCGACGGTCTACCTGGGCACCGACACCAGGCTGGACCGCAAGGTCGCGCTCAAGATCGCTCATCCTGAGCTGGCCGGCGACGAGGAGTTCATCCGCCGGTTCATGGGCGAGGCACGGTCAGTGGCCCGGCTGTCGAGCCCGCACGTCGTCGCCGTCTACGACCAGGGCACGGACGGGCCGTTCTTGTACCTGGCGATGGAGTACGTTCCGGGCCGCACGCTGCGCGAGCTGCTGCGCGAGCGGGGCAGGCTCGGCCCGAGGGAGGCTCTCGACATCATCGAGGGCGTCCTGGCGGGGCTCGCCGCAGCGCACGAGGCCGGGGTCGTGCACCGCGACGTCAAGCCGGAGAACGTCCTGCTGACGACCGGCAATCTGGTCAAGGTGGCGGACTTCGGGCTGGCCCGCGCCGCCGCCGCGGCCAGCCGCACCAAAAGCGGCATGATCATCGGCACCGCCGCCTACCTGGCGCCCGAGCAGGTGTCGAAGAGTTCTTCGGACGCCCGCACCGACGTGTACGCGACCGGGATCATGCTGTTCGAGCTGCTCACCGGCACGCAGCCGCATACCGGTGGCACGCCGCTTGATGTTGCGTACAAGCATGTCAATGACGTGGTCCCGGCTCCGTCCAGCATCGTGCCCGGGCTCCCGCCCGCCCTCGACGCGCTCGTCGCGCTCGCCACGAGCAGGGACCCGGACCGGCGGCCTGCCGACGCGGGCCAGTTCCTGCGCGCGATCAGCGAGGTCCGGCGTGGCCTGCCGATCGCCGGACCGCCGCGCGGCCAGCACGGCGCGCCCTCGCAAGGCCATCCCGGGCCGCCGGGTCCAGGCCCGGTCCCCGGTCACCCGGGCGGCCTCTCGCCCGCCGGGATTGATCCGCTCACGGCAGCATCCTGGCCCGACGCCAGCCCAGGTTCCGCTCCCGGCGGCACCGGACAGCCCTGGCCGGAGACACAGCCCCGGCCCGACGCACAGCCCCGGCCCGACGCACAGTCCTGGCCCGACGCACAGCCCCGGCCCGACGCACAGTCCTGGCCCGACGCACAGTCCTGGCCCGAGGCGCAACCCTGGCCCGAGGCCCGCCCGGATTCCGCTCCCGGCGGCACCGCACAGCCCTGGCCCGACGCACAGCCCTGGCCCGACGCCAGCCCCGGTTCCGCTCCCGCCGGCACCGCACAGCCCTGGCCCGACGCACAGCCCTGGCCCGACGCACAACCCTGGCCCGACGCCAGCCCCGGCTCCGCTCCCGGCGGCACCGCACAGCCCGGGCCCGACGCCAGCCCGGGCTCGCCGCCTGGCGGCCGGTCGACGCTGTCCTGGGCTGAGGTCGGTTCCGGTCCCGCCCATGGTGAGCTCACTCGGCCCGGATCCGTACTGGCCGGGCAGCAGCCAGGTAGCTCAGGGCCGTCCGGGCTCACCGTCCCGCCCGACGGGGCGCCGGTGCTGCCGCCGCCCTGGCCGGGCATCGGGCCGGGCGGACCTGCCTCAGCGGACGCCTGGCCGGGCGGTGAGCACGGCGCGCTGGCCGCGGCGTATCCGTGGCCGGGCGAGCCCAACGGGCCGGCCGGGCCAGGTCAGCTGGTCCCGCCGGAAGCGCAGGCACCGGCAGGCGGCTCCGGCGCTACCAACCACACCCTGATCGTCTCGGCCGGCAACCTCGCCGGTGACGAGCCGGACGGCCCGGACCGGTACCGGTCCCGCCGCCCCCGCGGCTCACGCAGGCAGGGCGAGCCGATGCTGCAGCACCTGCTGTTCAGCCGGCGGTTCATCTACCTGGCCGGCGCGCTCGCCGTGGTCCTGGTGGCCGCGGTGGCGACCTGGTGGCTGACCGCGGGCCGGTACGCGACGGTGCCGCAGGTCAGCGGAATGTCGGCCAGCGTGGCCAGGACGGAACTCACCAACCTGGGCTTCGTGGTCAAGGCCGGGCCCGGCCAGCACAGCACGACGATAGCCACGGGTGAGGTCATCCAGACCAAGCCCGCCATCGGCACCAGGCCCAGGCAGGGCAGCACCGTCCAGCTCATCGTCTCTCTCGGGCCGCTGAAGTTCCCGGTGCCGCCGGTGACCGGCATGCAGGTCGGCGCCGCGCAGACCGCGCTCAGGAAGGCGGGACTGACGCCGGGCAGCGTTACGAAGACGACCTCGACCACCATCCCGGTCAACGTCGTGATCAGCACCAACCCGGTCGCAGGTGTGTCGTGGCCGCAGAACGACCCGGTCGGGATCACGATCAGCGCCGGACAGCCGCTGCCGGACCTGGTTGGCCAGCAGCTTCAGGCGGCCCAGGCCGCAGCGCAGCAGGCCGGATACGCGCTGAACCCGGTCCAGGACGCGAAGAGCAGCCAGCCGGCCGGCACCATCACCAGCCAGTCGCCGGCCCCGGGCACTCCGATCAGCCCGAACGAGGTCGTGACCGTCCACTTTTCCAACGGCCCGCCGATGGTCTCCATCCCCAACGTGCAAGGCATGAACGAAAACCAGGCCGCCCAGGAGCTCACTGCCGCCGGCTTCAACGTCACGGTCAACGAGGTCACCCCCGGCCACAGGGTGATCAGCTACAGTCCCACCGGACAGGCCCCGAAGGGCACCACCATCACGCTGAATGTTGGTTTCGTCTTCTCCCTGCCCTAGCCACGCGCTGGGGTGGCATCCGCACGCCAACGTCTGCCTCGATGCCTGCCTCGTATTCGCCGCGGGCCATCGGGCAGGCGGCCCGGCGGCAGGCCAGCGTGCCGCTCGCGGCCGCTCAGCCCGGCGGGCCCTCGCCGGGCTGTTCCTGGTAGGAGTAACGCTGCTCGCGCCACGGGTCGGCAGCGTTGTGATAGCCGCGCTCCTCCCAGAAACCCCTGCGGTCCCGGGTCAGGTACTCGACGGCGCGCACCCACTTGACGCTCTTCCAGGCGTACCTCGACGGAATCACCAGCCTGAGCGGATATCCGTGCTCGGGGCTGAGCTCCGCCCCGTCCCGGTGGGTCGCGAAGACGGTGTCCCCCGCCAGGAAGTCAGAGATCGGGACGTTGGCGCTGTAGCCGAAGTCCGCCCAGACCATGACGTGCGTGACCGGCGCGGCCGGGGGCATCGCGCGCAGTAGCTCGGCGGCCGGGATCCCGTCCCAGGCCACACCCTGGAGAGTGAACTTGGTGACGCAGTGAAAGTCCGCCACGATGCGGGTGCGCGGCAGCGCAGCCAGCCTGGCCCAGTTCCATTGGTACTCATGCCCGGACTCGGTCGCTCCCGTTATCCGCAGATCCCAGGTCTCCGGGTTGAACACCGGAATCGGGCCGTAGTGCAGGACCGGCCAGCTGACCGGAACGTACTGGCCGGGCGGTAGCCGGCGCCCGGCGGGCCCCGCAGCTGCGAGGCCAATTTCCGGCGCGTACGGGCTGGCTTCCTCCCGGTTGTCGTGACCCCCCACGAGCAGGCTCATCTCCGGCCGGTCCGCCCGTAGCCTGCCAGTTTGCCGCTCACCGATCTCCGGCTGGCTCATGTCCAGCTGACCCGCTCCCTTCCCGCCCACGCCGTTGCCGCCGCGACGGCCGACCCTCGCTGTCCCGCAGGTGCAGCTATCTTGCCATCCTGCGCCGACTGGTCGAACCAGCCCCCGCCGCCGTCCGCGCCGCGCCGCGGATGCGCTAAGCTACCTGGCGTGCGTCATGCGTACTGGTTTTTCTACGGCTACCGGCCCGGCATGGGGACGGTCGCCCGCCAGACACTGCGCTGACGAAACGACCTGAAACCGAAGCCCCGGGCCACAGCGGCCCGGGGCTTTCGTCATGATGGGGACTAGGAGGATGTCATGGTCATCGTGATGGCCCCGGAGGCCAACCAGTCCGACATTGACTCGATCGTTGATCTGATCAGGGTCGCTGGCGGTGAAGCTTTCGTCAGCCGGGGAGTCTCCCGGACAATCATCGGCCTGGTCGGAGACGTCGAGCAGTTCGGCACGCTCAACCTGCGCAGCAGGAGCGGTGTCAGCGACGTGGTGCGCATCACGGTGCCCTACAAGCTCGTCAGCAGGGAACATCATCCGAGCCGGTCAGTGATCAGGGTCGGCGAGGTCCCGATCGGCCCGGATACCGTGACCGTCATTGCCGGGCCCTGCACGGTCGAGACTCCCGAGCAGACCCTCACCGCAGCCCGGATGGCGCAGGCGGCCGGCGCCTCGATCCTGCGCGGGGGTGCCTTCAAGCCGCGCACCTCGCCGTACGCGTTCCAGGGCCTCGGCGAGGCGGGCCTGAAGATCCTCGCTGACGTGCGGGCCGAGACCGGGCTGCCCGTGGTCACTGAGGTCATTGATCCGGCCAGCGTGGACCTGGTCTGCTCCTACGCGGACATGCTCCAGGTCGGAACGCGCAGCATGCAGAACTTCGCGCTGCTGCAGGCCGTCGGCTCGGCCGGCAAGCCGGTGCTGCTGAAGCGAGGCATGAACGCGACCATCGAGGAATGGCTGATGGCAGCGGAGTACATCGCGCAACGCGGCAACCTCGATATTGTGCTCTGCGAGCGCGGCATCCGTACCTTCGAGACCGCGACCCGCAACACGCTGGACATCAGCGCGGTCCCGGTTGCACAGCGCCTTTCACATCTTCCGGTGATTGTCGATCCGTCCCACTCGGGCGGCCGCAGGGACCTGGTCCTGCCGCTGAGCCGGGCTGCCATCGCGGTCGGCGCTGACGGCATCATCGTGGACGTGCACCCCGAGCCGGCCATCGCGATGTGCGACGGCGACCAGGCACTGGTCGACGAGGACATCAGGGAACTGGCCAAGGTGGCGGCGACCCTGCCCGCAACTCTCGGCCGGACACTGACCCCGGCACCTCGCCACGGCACCGCGAGTTCCCTGCGTCAGCCGGCGACCGCCGGGTTATGAGATCAGCAGGCCACCGCGGGTGGCCAGCGCGGCGTCACAGCCGTTCGACTGCGGGGATCACCTGGCTGCCGATTACCTCCAGGGGCGCGATTTCCCACACGTTCACGACCCTGCCGATCGCGGCCTGGAAGCCCATCTCGGCGAGCCTGCCCAGCTGGTCAATGACCTGGTCGGCCTGCTCGCCCTGCGCCCCCACATCGAAGCTGAAGTAGCAGGTCTTGAGGATCTCGTCGTAGTCGCGGCCGACGTCCTGGCAGTGGCCGCGCAGCACATCAAGCTTGCGGGCCAGGTCCGGCCCGGGGAAGAGGTTGCAGGCCTGGCCGTACTCGGCTACGAAGCGCAGCGTCTTCCGCTCACCCGAGCCGCCGATCAGGATCGGCGGATGCGGCCGGGTCAGCGGCTTGGGGTAGTTCAGCGGCCGCTCGAGCCGGTAGTGGCGGCCCAGGTACGGGCTCTCGTCACCGCGCCACATCTGCAGGCAGATCTGCAGAGTCTCCTCCAGCCGCTCGAACCGCTCGGCGACCGGCGGGAACGGGATACCCAGACCGCGTGACTCCTGTTCGTTCCAGGCCGCGCCCACGCCCAGCCAGGCCCGGCCGCCAGATAGCACGTCCAGGGTGCTGATGATCTTCGCCAGGATGCCCGGGTGCCGGTAGACGACGCCCGTCACGAGCGTGAGCAGCTTGGCCCGGGACGTGCAGGCGGCCAGGTAGCCCAGGGTGGTGTAGGCCTCGAGCATCTCGTGCTCAGGTGGCCCGACCATTTCGATCTGAAAGAAATGGTCCATGAGGCTGATGAATTCGAAACCTGCCTCGTCGGCGGTCCTGGCCACCGTAGCCAGCTCAGGACCGAGCGAGCCAGGGCCGCCGGGCCAGGTGAAATCAGGGATCTGCAGTCCGACCTTCACGTGATCACCTCTCCGCGACTGAGCCTGCCATAACCTGGGTGCGCAGGCCCCGAAACTGTCCGGCCGGCCCCGACTGGCCGCCTGGCGCGCGGCAACGCCGGGAGTCAGCGGGCGCCAGGGCTGACTGGCCGTCACCGGGGGCAGCCGGCGCGTCCTCGAGCCGGCCGGGCAAAATCTACCGGCGAACTGACCAGCTACCGGCGGACTGCGCATTTACCTGCGACTGAGCCAGCACTTCGCGTAATGAGCCCTACCGGTCTATTCTTGCGCTGGCCGGTCTGTGAACGAGCCGCACCGGCCGAGCGGAGTCTTGCCATGAACAGGCCCGATCGCGGCGTGGCCCTCGGCGCCGTCGTGTCGGCTGTCGTCCTGCCAGCCGCCATCGCGTCCACCGGGGGTGGTCCTGCCGCCCGGCCGATCGCGATGAAGAGCTCGGCGCAGCACGCCAAGTCCGCTCGGGCCACCCAGCCCGGCCAGCCCGCCCGGGCCGCCCAGTCGGTTCGTGGCTGGCGGATGACCGCGGCTAAGCATTACGGCGGCCCAGGTAACGCGTCCGGTTATGCAACGGTGATCGCCCCTGGCCGGCATGACGCCTGGGTGTTCGGCGGCACCAACCCGGGCGCGGTTCGCCGGCCCGTCGCTGAGCACTGGACCGGCTACGCGTGGCGGGCCGCCCGGCTGCCTGCCGGGCTCGGCAGCTTCCTATCCGGGGCGAGCGCGTCCTCGCCGGCCAACGTCTGGGCGGTCAGCTCGTTCGGCGGATACGCGTTGCGCTGGAACGGGGTCCGGTGGTCGGTCGCCGGACGATGGCGACCGGGAACGGGCGCAGTCAGCGTCACCGCGATCAGCCCCGCTGACGTATGGCTCTTCGGCGCCGCACACCGCAGTGGCCAGCACGCCACCGCCTGGAACTTCGACGGCCACGGCTGGATCAGGGTCACCGGACCGCGCACCCCGATCTCCCGGGCCAGCGCCGTCTCCTCGCATGACATCTGGGCGATCACGGCCGCCCCCCGCGGCGGTCTCGTCGAGCACTGGGACGGCCGGGCCTGGAACCAGGTGGGCACCGGGTCCGTGCTGGCCGGTACGCAGCTCGACGACGTGGTCGCCGCGTCGTGCCATAGCGTCTGGGTGCTCGGTAACTCCCCCGCCGCGACACCGGCGGGCCGGGTGGTGGTAGCCCACTGGAACGGCACGAGCTGGCGGCGGTTCACGGCACCGGGACGGGCCATGCCCAGGCGCCTCGCGCCGGACGGGCGGGGCGGAATCTGGATCACGGCGACGACCCTCGGCGCCCAGACCGAGTCCCGGCTGCTGCACCTGTCCCGGTCCGGCCGGTGGACGCAGACCGACATCAGCCACGGCCTCGGTAACGCCGTCAGTGACCTGGCGCTGATCCCGGGCACCTGGTCCCTGTGGGGCAGCGGCGGTTTCCTGACCACGGCAGGCGGCGACGCCGCGATCTGGCTATACGGCAGCGGCACGTCCAGCCCACGCCGCTGACGCTGCGGACCAGTCCCGCGAGCACGGTCGCCGGGCGCCCGCAGCTCGGTCATCGGCTAGGGCCGGCTGGGGGTGTATTCCTGGGCGGCGGCGGCCAGCTCCTCGGCCAGATCATCGGCGTCCAGCCTGGCTTCGATGCGGCGGAGGTCGGAGATTTTGGCCCGGGTCTCCGCCTGCCGCGGCGTCAGCAGCGAGCAGCAGTCCTGATCAGGCAGCTCGGAGATGCGCAGCGTGGCGATCTTCCTGGCCTCCGCCATGATCTCCGTCTTGTCCAGGCCGATGAGCGGCCGCAGGATCGGCAAGGTGACCGCATCGTCGAGCGCGGTGATGTTCGTCAGAGTCTGGCTGCTCACCTGGCCGAGCGAGTCGCCGGTGATCAGCGCGGCCGCGTGCAGCCGCCCCGCCAGTGCCTCGCCGGTCTTGAGCATGAGCCGCCGCTGCGCCATGATCTGCAGCCGCCCGGCGCCTGAGGAGGCGAGCCGTTGCTGCGCCCGGCCGAACGCGACTACGAACAGCCGTGACCCGCCCTGGTACTTGTCCAGCTCGCGGACCAGGCCGTAAGCCTTGTACACCGACTCCGGGCCGGTCAGCGGCAGGCCGGAGAAGTGCAGGTAGCTACAGCGCAGCCCGCGGCGCATCATCCGGTAGGCGGCGACCGGTGAGTCGATGCCGCCGGACATGAGCACCAGCGCCCGGCCGCTCATGCTCACCGGCAGGCCGCCCTGACCGGGCATGCCCTCGGTGAACACGAACACCTCGGACTGATCAACCTCCACGAACACGGTGGTGTCCGGGCGGCTCAAGTTGACCGGGTAACCGTACTCCTGCTGGATCCGGCTGCCGATCAGCGTGGCCAGCTGACCGGACGTGAGCGGGAACCGCTTGTCCCTGCGCCTGGCGCGCACCGCGAATCCGCCGGACCGGCCAGCGGTCAGCTCCACCGCGGCCGCCGCTGCGGCCGCAGGATCCTTGGCGACCCGAACGGCCCGGCAGACCCGGGCCAGGCCCATGACGTTGCGCATGCGCTCGGCCAGCAGGTCCGCCGCCGTCTCGATGGTGGCGCCGCCGGACTCGCCGCCCGCGATCCGCAGCACGATCACGCCGTCCCGCTGCCAGAGCTGGATCGGGATACCGAGGTCTCGCACCGCCCGCCGGATATTTTCGTGCAGGAGCCGCTCGAACTGCTGCCGGTTCTTGCCCTTGAGTACGATCTCGCCCAGCTTCAGCAGGACGCAGGGCTCATGCAGGGTCGCGGCCGGGAGGCGCACAACCTGCTCAGTGAGCGGGAGCGCGGACATCCTCCCAGTTTGCCAGCAGTCCGGACACTATCGGCGCCGAATTTGGCGGCGGCCGGCCGCCGGGTCATCCGCCGAGCACCCCGCAGAGCAGCCGGTTGCCGCCCAGCTGCCAGAGGGTCCCGATCTCCGCGAAGCCAGCGGCCCGGAGCGCATCGACGTGCGTCTGCAGCAGCCCGGCGGGCGAGCCGTGGTGCTCAGTATCGAGTGCCAGGCGCTGCCGCCTGGCCAGCAGCTCGGCAAGCGCCTGATCCTGTGCCACCGCGTCCCACCAGCCACTCCAGGTCTCGGCATCGTCCGCGGCGGGGTGGCGCCGCTCCGCCTGCTCGATCAGGGCGTGGCCGAGCCTGGCCAGCACGGGCGTCACCGTCTCGTCCTCGCGGAGATGATCGCCATTAAGCAGCAGGCCGCCGGGCCGGAGCACCGTGGCCATCTCCGCGTACAGCGCCGCCAGCGCCTGCGCCGTCAGCCAGTGCAGCGCTGTCGTGCTGACCGCGGCGTCCGCGAGCCGGTCCAGCTCCAGCCCGCCAGCCCAGCCGTCCGACCGCATGTCCAGCTCGGCGAAGCGCAGGCCGGGCCGGTCTCGCCAGGCGGACCGGCCCAGGGCCAGCAGCACCGGGTCAGCATCGATGGCGACCACGGTCGCCTTGGGAAGCCGGTCGAGCAGCCGCACGGCCAGCGAGCCTGGTCCGCAGCCGAGATCGAGCACCAGGGGGTCCTCCCGCCCGGCGCCTTCCGCGACCGCGTCGATCAGCGCGGTGAACCTGTCTTCCCGCTCGGGCATGTACACCTGCTGCTGGGCATCCCAGCGGCTGACCCAGGCCAGTGCCTGCTCGTGGCTGAGCGGCGCCACTTCGCCGGCGCCTTCGTGCGTACCCGTCATGCCGGAGCTCCTTGTCACTGGCGACTATAGTTTTGCCAGTCACAACCTAACGACGAGGACATAACTGGTCAAGTGAACTTCACCAGTCACATGGATGCCGTGGTCACGGTTGCGGTGGAGCTGGTCAACAGGCTCACCGCAGGCGAGTCGGGCGGCCGCCGCTACCTGCCGCCCGCGGACGGGGAACTGCAGCGCGCCGTCACCGAGACCCTCCGTACCGGTAACCCGGAGGTCCGTGCGGTATCAGAGCAGGAGGCCGCGGAGTTTCGCGCGGTGGCGGCCGCGCTGCGCCGCGTGTTCACGGCCGTCGCAGCGGGCGACACCGACACCGCCGCCCGGCTCGTCAACGTCATGCTCGCCGATACCGGCGCGCGGCCGCATCTGGACTCCCATGACGGCGAGCCGTGGCACCTGCATTTTCACGGGGCGGACGACTCGCCGGTCATGGGCTGGGCGGCCGGCTGCGCTACCGGCCTCGCCGTGGTTCTGGGCAGTGACCTGCACGGCCGCCTGGGCGTCTGCGCCGCGCCGCGCTGCGACCGGGTCTACGTCGACATCTCGCGCAACGGCACCCGGCGCTTCTGTTCCACTTCCTGCCAGAGCCGGGTCAAGGCTGCCGCGTTCCGCGCCCGCCAGGCCTGACCGCGCCAGCACAGCGCGGCCTCGTCCGGCCAGCCAGCACCGCGAGCCCAGGCCGCCAGCCAGCACCGCGAGACCGCGCCTGGCCGCCAGCACCGCGGCGAGGCCGGCCGCCGTGTGGTACGTGACCGGCCTGGCTGGCGGGAGCTCGCTGGGCTTGCCCGTTACTCGGCGGTCTTCAATGGCACCGGCCGCCGACCGGCCCGCCGGTCAGCCGAAGAACAACGCCGCTTCGGCATACCGCTCCGGCGACACCAGCTTGGGCGTGCGGGTCGCCTCATCGAGTGACACCCGCACGATGTCCGTGCCGCGCAGCGCCACCATGCTGCCGAATGCGCCGTCATGCACCGCGCCGATCGCGTGCAGGCCGAACCTGGTCGCCAATACCCGGTCGAAGGCGGTCGGCGTGCCGCCGCGCTGGATGTGCCCGAGGACTGCGCACCGCGCCTCCTTGCCGGTGCGCTGCTCGATCTCCGCGGCCAGCAGCTGCCCGACGCCGCCGAGCCTGACGTGGCCGAACGAGTCCAGCTGCTCGGCTATCAGCGCCTCGCTCTGGGCCTTCGGATGCGCGCCCTCGGAGACCACGACGATCGGTGCGTACCTGGTCTGGAACCGGTGCTCAACCCAGCCGCAGACCTGCTCGATGTCGAACGGCTGCTCCGGGATCAGGATGACGTTCGCCCCGCCCGCGATGCCCGCGTGCAGCGCGATCCAGCCGGCATGCCGACCCATGACCTCGACGATCAGCGCCCGGTGGTGGCTCTCCGCCGTGGTGTGCAGCCGGTCGATGGCCTCCATGGCGATGTTCACCGCAGTGTCGAACCCGAACGTGTAGTCGGTCGCGGACAGGTCGTTGTCGATGGTCTTCGGCACGCCGACGACCTTCACGCCTTCCTCGTGCAACCGGGCCGCCACGCCGAGGGTGTCCTCGCCGCCGATCGCGATGAGCGCGTCCACGCCCAGTTGAGTCAGGTTGTCGCGGATCCGCTCGATGCCGGGCTTACCGCCCTCGGCGGCGGACTCGGCCAGCGGGTTGGTCCTGGACGAGCCGAGGATCGTGCCCCCCCGTGGCAGGATGCCGCGCACTGCCTGCACATCAAGGGGCACGGTGTCCCCGGTCAGGGGCCCGCGCCAGCCGTCCCGGAACCCGGTGAAGTCATAACCATGCTCCGATACGCCGGTGCGGACGATGGCACGGATGACGGCGTTAAGCCCGGGGCAGTCGCCGCCTCCGGTTAGGACTCCGATTCGCATGGGCTCCCTCTCGACGTTACCGACACACTAGTGCCATGAGTGTCCTCGCGATCGACGCAGGGACGACAGGCGTGACCGCCTTGATCGTCGCCGCTGATGGCTCCGTAGCTGGCCGTGGTTATCAGGAATTCCGGCAGTATTTTCCTGAGCCAGGCTGGGTGGAGCACTTGCCGGAAGGAATCTGGCAGGCGACCCTCGCGGCGTGCGCGCAGGCGCTGAGCGCGGCGGCCGGTGCGCCCCCGGTCAGCTGCGTCGGGCTCACCAACCAGCGCGAGACCGCCGTGGTCTGGGACCGGGCCACGCTAGCTGCGCCGCGCCGGGCGATCGTCTGGCAGGACCGGCGGACCGCCGCTGAATGCGCCCGGCTGCGGGACGCGGGGCATGAAGAGCGGATCACCGCGCTCACCGGGCTCCGGCTCGATCCGTATTTCACCGCCACCAAGCTGAGCTGGCTTGCCACCGGTGACCGTTCGGCCTGGGCCGGCATCATGGACGGATCGATGGCGGTGGGCACGGTGGACTCCTACCTGATCGCGCGGCTGACCGGCGGGCACCGGCACATCACCGACGCATCCAACGCCTCGCGCACGCTGCTGTTCGATATCGAGGCCGGGCAGTGGTCCGCCGAACTGTGCGAGCTGTTCGGCGTGCCGCCCCATGCGCTGCCCGAGGTGGTGCCGTCCTCGGCCGTCGTGGGCCACACCGACCCGGATGCGTTCCTCGGCCTGTCGCTGCCGGTCGCAGGCGTGGCCGGGGATCAGCAGGCGGCGCTGTTCGGCCAGGCGTGCTTTGCTCCTGGCGCGGTGAAGTGCACCTACGGCACCGGGTCGTTCGTGCTGTCCAACACCGGGTCGACGATCGTGCGCTCGCAGGCCGGCCTGCTCTCCACGGTGGCGTGGATGGATTCGTCGGGAACACTGACCTACGCGCTGGAGGGCTCGGTGTTCGTGACCGGTGCCGCGGTCCAGTGGCTGCGAGATGGCCTCGGGCTGCTGGACGACGCCGCCCAGAGCGAGGCACTGGCGCGGTCGGTGCCTGACTCGGGCGGGGTCGTTTTCGTGCCCGCGCTGACCGGGCTCGGCGCACCGGACTGGGATCCGTCGGCCCGCGGCGCGATCTTCGGCCTGACGCGCGGGACCACCCGGGCGCATCTCGTCCGCGCGGCCCTCGAGGCGATCGCGTTCGAGGTTCGGGACGTCGCCGACGTCATGGCCGCGGAGGCGCCCGCCGCGACGGAAGCGGGAGCCACCGGAGCGCTGCGCGCCGACGGTGGGGCGAGCACCAATGATCTGCTCATGCAGATGCAGGCCGACCAGCTGCAGTTGCCCGTCGAGCGACCGGTCGTGGCCGAGACAACGGCCATGGGGGCAGCGTTCCTGGCCGGGCTTGCGGTAGGCGAATGGTCATCAGCCGATGAACTGGCCTCAACCTGGCAGCTGGACCGCGCATTCGCGCCGGGTCCCAGGGACGACGCGGCCTACGCCCGCTGGCGGGAGGCTGTCAGCCGGACCAAGGGCTGGGCCAGGTAGCTGCCGCACCGATTGCGGTGACCCGGGCAGTCCGCGAGGCCGATCGCTGCTCGTGAGGACCGAGTCTCCGCTCGCGAGGACCGAGCGGACCGCCGCGAACAAGCGGATCGAACGGCATGGCCTGGAAGCAGGCGGACAGACAGTCCTATTTATACGAAATTGCGTTATTTGCGCGGCTCTTTTATCGCGCCAAACTCACCGCGCTAATCCCTCGTCTCGAGCGACGTCCGTGTCTGGTGCGGCGAGGCGGCCACCGTCGAAGCCTTCGGGCATGCCCTGATGGTTTCCGGCCCCGGCACCACCAGCACCGTCGGCCCCGACGTCAGAATCGGCTCCGGCATAGGCATCAGACCGGCCGCTGGCAGTGGTGGCGCCGGATGCAGTGGCCCCAGGACCGCCATCAGCGCTTGCCCGGCCCGCGTCGGCGGCGTCTCCCGCGTCGGCTGAAATTCCGGACTGCGTGTTCCGGCGGGACGCCCCCCGCCGCAGCTTGGAGCGCTGAGCGTACTCGTCGACATACTCCTGTCCGGCGAGCTTCATGAGCTCGTACATGATCTCGTCGGTAATCGCGCGCAACACGATCCGGTCTTCGTGCAAGCCGTAGTAGCGCGAGAAATCCAGCGGCTTGCCGAACCGCACACCCGGGCGCACCCACAGGCGCGGCGCGATCTTGCCCGGTGGCTGGAACTCGAAGGTGCCGACCATGGCCGTCGGAATCACCGGAACCCTCGCCTCAAGTGCCAGCCTGGCTACGCCGGTCTTGCCCCGGTATAGCCGTCCGTCCGGAGTGCGGGTGCCCTCCGGATAGATCCCGAGCAGGTGACCCTGAGCGAGAACCCGCAGACCGGTGCGGAGCGCCCGCTCGCTCGCCGCGCCCCCCGATCTGTCCACGGGTATCTGGCCAACCCCTCTGAAGAAGGCCCGGCTGACGAGGCCCTTCAGGCCGCGGCCGGTGAAGTATTCGGACTTGGCCAGGAAGACGACCTTGCGGGGCAACGGCAGCGGCGCAAAGAAATGATCAGAGAACGACAGATGGTTGCTGGCGAGGATCGCAGGCCCGTCTCTGGGGACGTTATCGGTGCCCTCGGCCCATGGCCGGAACACGAGCCTGAGGAGCGGCCCGATGATCGCCTTCACCACCCAGTAGAACACGATCACATGTTCCCATGTCATGACGTCGATGTGGACATCCACATCGCGAGCATCCTGGCCGGGCCAGGAGCTGAGTCCGCCGCTGCCAGCCACCACCTACCGTGGGACTATTCGGGATGGGAAAGGCACCAGCCCGGTGAGAGGATTCCAGCATGCCCGTGTTGCCAGGCGCAGAGCCCTTCAGCCACGAAGGTAACCGCACCGGTGTCCTGCTCTGTCACGGATTTACCGGGTGCCCGCAGTCGCTGCGGCCCTGGGCTGAGTACCTCGCAGCCGCGGGCCTGACCGTCCGTCTGCCCAGGCTGCCTGGTCACGGGACCACCTGGCAGGAAATGGCCCGCACCCGCTGGGAAGACTGGTACGCGGAGGTGAACAGGAGCTTCGACGAGCTCCAGGCCAGGACGGACGAGATCTTCGTCATGGGCCTGTCGATGGGCGGCTGCCTCGCGCTCCGGCTTGCCGAGCTGCGCGGCCCGGCAGTCAGCGGGCTCGTGCTGGTGAACCCCTCCATCACCGCGGACACGCCGCTGTTCGCATTCCTGCCGGTCGTGAAGTTCCTGCTGCCGTCGGTCAAGGGAATCGCCAGCGATATCAAGAAGGAGGGGTCTACTGAACTCGGTTACACCAGGGTTCCGCTCAAGGCGGCCGCGTCGCTTCCCGGACTGTGGCGGATCACCCGGGACCAGCTGAGTGAAGTGACCCAGCCGGTGCTTGTCTACCGCAGCGCCACCGACCATGTCGTCAAACCGCGCAGCATCCAGTTGCTGCGCGAGGCACTTCCGGCAGGCACGCTCGAGGTCCGTGATTGCCCGGACAGCTACCATGTCGCCACTCTGGACAACGATGCGCAGGCCATTTTCGCGGGGAGCCTTGACTTCGTCAGGGCCCACAGCCCGGCCGGGAAGGAGTAACCGGTTGGACGCGAGCGGCGGCCAGGCCGAGGGCGGGGACGCGGGCAGCGACGAGGCTGTCTGGCGTGACCTGATCGCGCGCTACGAGATGGCCGTCGACACTGACACCGTCGCGCCGCCCTGGCCCGACATCGAGAGTCTCGGTACCCGGCCACCCGGCCAGGCGCCTCGGGATCAGGCACGGCGCGATCAGCTCCCGCGCGACACGGGCCCCGGCGCGAGCAGTCCCGCGAACCTGGGCGGCCTGGCCTACACCGTGGGGCAGCCCGCAAGCGCTCAGCCCGGCGCCGACGCCGATCCGGCCGACTCGAAGACCGGACCGCGCGAACTAGCAGCCGGACCGCACGGACCAGACGCCGGACCGCACGGACCAGACGCCGGACCGCACGAGCCAGAAACCGGGCCGCTCGCACCAGACGCCGGACCGCACGGACCAGACGCCGGACCGCACGAGCCAGAAACCGGGCCGCTCGCACCAGACGCCGGACCGCACGGACCAGACGCCGGATCAAGCCCGGGATCGGCGCACGGGCGCGCATCGGACTCCAAGGGCGGCTCGGCGGCCGGATCAGGTGCCGACCGGACCCGCGTCATCCGGCACGCCACCGCCCCGGCCTCCCGGTTGCCGGCCGAGGAAGACGATCAGGATGATGAGGACGAGCATTACGTCCCGCCACCGCCGCCGCCGCTGCCACACCTCGATCCGGTGGCTAAGGGTGCCTGGGCGGCGCTCTTCGGCGGGCCCGCGTATCTGCTGGTGGCGTCCGTTGCTGGCTGGGTCGTGCCGGGCTGGGCGGCGCTCGGGTCCGTGGCCGCCTTCATCGGCGGTTTTACGGTTGTCGTGCTCCGCCTGGGCGACGGGCCCGCTGATGACGACAGCCCGGACAACGGGGCGGTCCTGTAGCGACCCGCAGCCCGCCTGCGCGCGCCAGCATGAAGCACATACCTGGCTGGGCCGGTCAGCCGCCCCGCTGGCTCAACCGCTCCGCTGGGTCAGGCGGTTGGCTGGGTCAGGCGGTTGGCTGGGTCAGGCAGTTCGAGCCAGGGCTGCGGCACCGATGAGTCCGGCATCGGGGCCGAGTTCCGCCAGCCTGATCTCAGCACGTTCCCGGTAAGACCGGCCGGTCAGCCCGTGGCTGAATGCTTCGCGGGTCGGGCCGAGCAGCAATTCCCCGGCTTCCGACACGCCGCCGCCGATCACAAAGCAGCCCGGGTCCAGTATCGCGGCCAGGTCAGCCAGGCCCTGGCCAAGCCATCCGCCGACGATGTCGAAGCACCGCAAGGCCCCGGCGTCGCCCTCCCGGGCGGCTTGCGTTACGACCATCCCGGAGATCCCCTCCACGATGCCTCCGGCGAGCTGCAGCATCCGGGCAGCGGCTCCCGGTGACCGCCCGGCAAAATCACGTGCCTCCGCCACCAGCGCGTTTCCGCTCGCGTACTGCTCCCAGCAGCCCCGGTTACCGCATCCGCAGAGGCGGCCCTCGGGAACGACCCGATAGTGCCCGGGCTCCCCCGCCATCCCCCATCGGCCGCGATACAGCTGTCCGTTGATCACGACTCCGGCCCCGATGCCGGTGCCGACGGTGATCAGCATCACGTGCCGCTGACCGCGTGCCGCGCCGAACGTGACCTCTGCCCAGGCAGCCGCATTGGCATCATTTTCGACGATGACCGGGACGCCCACTCGCGACTCGACCTGCTTCTTCACCGGCTCATCGCGCCAGGCGAGATTGGGCGCGAACACCACCGTCGAGCTGGTCTCGTCGACGAATCCGGCGGCTCCGACCCCGATGGCCTCGACCTCGTGGCGGGCCAGCAGCGTGAGTACAGCTTCGCCGATGACATTGGCGGTGTCCGCAGGACTCGCTGCCGGGGTGGACAGCCTCAGCTTCTCAATGATGCGGCCCTGATGGTCGACGACTCCCGCAGCGACCTTGGTGCCCCCGACATCAACGCCGATCGTCAGGCTCACGGTCCGGCCCTTCACCTGAGCTCTCCGGCTCCCTCGCCGTCGGCCTGGCCCCGCCAGCCGGGCCCGCGGCCTGGGCGTCGCGCCGCTCAGGACGATCCGAATCAGGACGATCCGAACCGGCCGGACTCGCACCCTGGCTGTTCCGCGGCTGCTGACGCCGCGAGCCAGCTGGATCCGGACTCGGGGGCCGCCGCTTTCCGGTCGGCGAACCCGGGCCAGCCGACAGCACCGCGTCGAAGGCGGCTAGCGCTTCCTGGACGGCCGAAGCAACCGCATCCCCGGCCCCGGCCAGCTGCGAGCCAAGGCCAGGCCCCGATTCCCTGATCCGGCGCGCGCCGCGGCAGATAGGACACCAGGCGCACTCGGGAGAATCCAGCGTCTCATCAGGTGGCGGCTCAGTGGTAGCGGCCCCCCAGACGTCGGTGGGCTCCTCCCGGCCGCCGCCGAGGGTCCGGCGTACCTGCTCACCGAACTCGCGGCGTACGCTCCTGGCGCCGGACCGGATGAGCCACCGCTGGACTTCGCCAGCCAGGTCGGCCCCCAGCTGGCGCGGCGGCACAGACTGGCGCGGCGGCACAGACTGGCGCGGCGGCGCGGCTTCGCGCGGCGGCGCGGCTTCGCGCGGCCGCGGAGACTGGCGCGGCGGCGCGGCTTCGCGCGGCGGCGCGGCTTCGCGCGGCGCGGAAGCCTCGCGCGGCTGGCCTGACTGAGAGTCGCGGGCTCCTCCGGCCTGGTCGGCCGGGCCGGCACCGCCCTGCTGATCCGGGCCGGACTCCCCGGCTTGCTCAGACGGCTGCGTCACGGCTGTCCCACCGTAGTTTCGGCACGTGACTTCAGCCCCTTCAACGCAGTGTCGATGATCACTTTCTCGGCCTGGCGCTTGAACATCCCGATCATCGGTATCCGGATCCCGACCGCAAGCTCGTAGCGGACCTCGGTCATGCTGCCGTCATCGGTAAGCCGGTACGCACCTGACATCTCGGAGATGACCGAACCTGTCTCCGCGAGCTCCCAGCTGACCTGCGCGTCGCCGTCCCAGTCATAACCGAGCACGTAGCTGTCCTTGATCATCCCGGCATCCAGATTGAACCGTACCCGCTTGGCCCTGCCGTCTGGTTCCTGAGCGAGAACTTCGGTAGAACGCACTCCGGTGGCCCACTCCGGGTAAGCATCAAAATCGGCGATCACGGCCATGACCGCCTCCCTCGGCACCGCGATCGCAATGCTCGAAGTCGTCTTGTCGGCCATCCTCGGAGCGTACCTCCAGCTGCCCGGTGATCAAGCAACGCCGCCCGGCAAATCACCCGAGGCTGACCCGCAAACCACTCAGTGCCGTCCGGCGAACCGCGCGCTGCTACCTGGCGAACCGCGCGCTGCTACCTGGCGAACCGCGCGCTGCTATCTGGCGAACCGCGCGTGCCGGCGAACCACGCGACGCCGCCCGGCAGACCTCGCAGACCCGCGTTGCCGTCCTGGGTGGCCCGCTGGCGAACCGGCCGGCGCGCCCTACGCGGGCCGGCGCCACCACTCCAGCGCGCTACCAATCCAGCACGAAAGGCTGGCCGGTCGCCCGGAAGTGGCCGACGTTGATGCACTCGGTGTCACCGATCCGGACCCGGCTGGCCAGGGGCTGATGCACGTGTCCGAAGAGCAGGTAACGCGGCCCGCTCCGCCGCACCGTATCCAGCAGGGCCTGGCTGCCCCGCTCCATCCTGCGGGCGACTGTGTCGTAGAGCAGTTCGGGCACGGCAGGCGGGATGTGCGCGCACAGCACGTCCACATCGCCGACCGCGGCCACCTTGGCCGCATAGACGTCGTCGGCCAGCTCGTAGGGGGTCCGGTACGGCGACCGCAGCCCGCCGCCGACGAAACCGAACGTCCAGCCGCCCAGCTCCACCCGCTCCCCGTCCAGCACGTGATGGCCAGGGCGCAGGTGCGCGCCCCACAGCCGGGGGATATCGACGTTCCCGTAGGTCAGGTACGAGGGCGTCGGCAGCGCGGCGAACAGCTGCTCGTACTGCCTGGACACCGCCGCCTCCAGATGGCTGGCCGGATCACCGTCCAGCCCGGCCCAGAGCCGCCTGGACAGCTCTCTCGCCTCGTCGAACCGCTGCGCGGTGCGCAGCTCGATGAGCTCCCGCGCCGCCTCGGCACCGAACAGATCAGGAAAGATCCCCTGACCATGGTCGGAGTAGTCGACGAACAGCAGCAGGTCGCCCAGGCACAGCAGCGCGTCCGCCCCGTCGGCGGCGCTTCGCAGGGCCTCGTGCCTGCCGTGCACATCGCTCACCACGTGCACCCGCATATCCACACATTAAGACAGGCGTCACGGCAAACGGCCAGGCCACACCACCCATGCTGGAGCCCTGTCGGCCGGAGGGGTACGGTCCATGAGAGATTCACCCTTGAACGCGGCAGCCAGAGGAGGCCCGTTGCGCGAGTACAGCGTTCCCGCCCTGGTCGACGTCCCTGCCACCGCGGGCCTGACCGACATCGTCTACCGGCGTGGCCAGCAGGAGCCGCACACGGTGATGCTGCGCAAGCGCACCGGCGAGGGCCGGTGGCAGGACGTAACGGCCCGCGAGTTCCGCGACCAGGTGACCGGCCTGGCCAAGGGCCTGATCGCGGCCGGCATCGAGCCGGGCGACCGGGTGGGCCTGATGTCGCGCACCCGTTATGAATGGACCCTGGTCGACTATGCGATCTGGGCCGCGGGGGCCGTGACGGTTCCGGTCTACGAGACATCATCAGCCGAGCAGGTCGAATGGATCCTCAGCGACTCTGGCGCCGTGGCCGCATTCGCCGAATCGACCAGGCACGCCGACATGATCACCGGCACCCGCGACCGGCTGGCCGACCTGAAGCAGATCTGGCTTATCGACGATATCCAGCGGCTGACCAGCGACGGCGGGGGCGTCACCGACGAGCAGGCCGAGCAGCGCAGGACCTCCCGGGCCGCAGCGGACCTAGCCACGATCATCTATACCTCTGGCACCACCGGGCGCCCCAAGGGCTGCGAGCTCAGCCACGGCAACCTGCTGTCCGACGTCCGCAACGCCTTCACGGGGTCGATCCATGAACTCATCGACCGGCCGGGCAACTCGACGATGCTGTTCCTACCGCTGGCGCACTCGTTCGCCCGCATCATCGAGGTGGGCTGCCTGGAAGCGGGCGCCATCCTCGGGCACTGGCCGGACGCCAGCACTCTGACCACGGGACTCCCGGAGTTCCAGCCGACCTTCCTGCTCGCGGTCCCGCGGGTTTTCGAGAAGGTCTTCAACAGTGCGAAGCTGCAGGCCTCGGCGAGCCCGGCCAAGAGCCGGATATTCGACGCTGCCGCCGAGACCGCGATCGCCTGGAGCAGGTCCCTGGATGGCGGCCGGCCCGGCCCGAGCCTCCGGCTGCGGCACGCATTGTTCGACCGGCTGGTCTACAGCAAGCTCAAGACGGCCATGGGCGGCCGGGTTGAATACGCGGTCTCCGGCGGCGCGCCGCTCGGCGAGCGGCTCGGTCACTTCTTCCGCGGCGCGGGAATCACGGTCCTGGAAGGCTACGGGCTGACCGAGACCTCGGCTGCCGCCACGGTCAACAAGCCCAGCCGTAACAAGGTCGGCACGGTCGGCCTGCCGCTGCCCGGGGTCACCGTCAAGATCGCCGACGACGGCGAGATCCTGATCAAGGGCCACAACGTGTTCGCGCGCTACTGGGGCAACGAGGCTGCCACCAGCGAGATTCTGGACGATGCCGGCTGGCTGCACACCGGCGACATCGGCAACCTGGACGACGAGGGCTTTCTGCGGGTCACCGGCAGGAAGAAAGAACTGATCGTTACGGCAGGCGGCAAGAACGTGGCGCCCGCTGTGCTCGAGGACCGGCTGCGCGCGCACCCGCTGATCAGCCAGTGCATGGTGATCGGCGACGGCAGGCCCTACATCGCCTGCCTGATCACCCTGGACGACGAGGTGCTCAGGCACTGGAAGCAGCAGCACGGCCGGGCCGACGCGACGATCGCGGACCTAGCCGAGGATCCGGAGCTGCTCGCGGAGATCCAGGCCGCGGTCGATGACGCCAATCAGGCCGTCTCCCGTGCCGAGTCGATCCGCAGATTCCGCATCATCGACACCGACTTCACCGAGGAGAGCGGTCACCTGACGCCATCGCTCAAGGTCCGCAGGAACGCCGTCATGAAGGATTTCAGCGCCGAGATCGACGCCCTCTACGCAACGCCAAAGGACTGAGTCCGGTCACCCTGGACTGGACTCACCGGACCGATGCGCCCATTGACCCGGTGAGGCTCCGGCCGCGGGGGCCGTGCTGAGCCTGGTCGCGGGATATCCCAAGCATTCTCAACGCCGTTCCCCAGCCAGCCTCGCGAACTCGCCAGCAGCTATCCAGGGCGCAACCTAAGGGCGCCGCCTGCGGTTCACCGCCCGCCAGCTCATCCCGCCTGCTGTCGCGTTTCCCTTGACATGGCGGTTGTACAGACTCCTATAGTACTAGGTAACTAGATGAATTGAGGTTTGGGTGATCGAGTTCTACCTGGACGCCCGCTCCGGCGTCGCGCCGTACCTGCAGCTGATCCATCAGGTCCGTCAGGCGCTGCGGCTGGGGCTGCTGCGCGAGGGTGACCAGCTCCCCACGGTCAAGGACGTGGTGGCGCGGCTGGCGATCAACCCGAACACGGTGCTCAAGGCCTACCGGCAGCTCGAGTACGAAGGGCTGGCCAGCGCCCGACCAGGGGTGGGCACGTTCGTGACCGCGACGCTCAGCGGCACCTCGCTGGCGGCGCACGCTCCGTTGCGCCGCGATCTGCAGCGCTGGTTCACCAAGGCACGCCGCGCCGGGCTGGACGACGAGAGCATCGAGGCCCTCTTCCAGAGCACGTTTCGGTCCGCCGCCGAGGAGGACATAGCATGACCCCTGTTGTCGAAGCCCACGGGCTTGGCAAGCAATACGGTCGCCTGTGGGCGCTGTCGGATTGCACGCTGTCCATCCCGCCCGGCCACGTCGTCGGGCTGGTCGGCCCCAACGGGGCCGGCAAGACCACCCTGCTGCACCTGGCCGTCGGCCTGCTCAAGCCGACCTCAGGCACGATCGAGGTGCTGGGCGGTCAGCCCGCGGCGGGCCCGGCCCAGCTGGCCAGGGTTGGCTTCCTGGCCCAGGACGCGCCCACCTACGCGAACCTGTCCGTCGCCGATCACCTCCGCCTCGGCGCCCATCTCAACCCGCACTGGGACGCCGGCCTGGCCAGCAGCAGGATCGAGGCGCTGGGCCTGGACCTGGCGCAGAAGGCCGGGAAGCTGTCCGGCGGGGAGCGCGCCCAGCTGGCCCTGACCGTGGCGGTCGCCAAGCGGCCCGAGCTGCTGATCCTGGATGAGCCGGTCGCTAGCCTCGATCCGCTCGCCCGCCGCGAGTTCCTGCAGGACCTGATGGAAGCGGTCGCCGAGCAGCAGGTGAGCGTGGTGCTGTCCTCGCATCTGGTCGCCGACCTGGAGCGGGTCTGCGACTACTTGGTCGTCCTGACCGCCGGCAAGGTGCGGGTCGCGGGCGGGGTCGAGGACCTGCTGGCCGCCCACCACCTGCTCACCGGGCCCCGGCACGACCCCGCCACGTTCCCCGCACAGTGGAACGTCATCTCGGCCAGTCACACCGACCGGCAGACCACATTGCTGATCCGCACCGACGCCCCGATCCACGACCCGGCCTGGACCGTGACCCAAGTCGGCCTGGAAGACCTGGTCCTGGCCTACCTGAGCCAGGCCGCCAGCCCGCGCCGCCGCCGTCCAATACTGGAGGCACAGAAATGATCTGGCTCAGCTGGCGGCAGTTCCGCGCCCAGGCCTACGCGGCGCTGGCCATTCTGGCCGTCATCGGGATCGCCCTCACGATCACCGGCCCGCACCTGAACAGCCTCTATGACTCCAGCGGGATCCCGGCCTGCCAGGCCAACAACGACTGCGGGACGGTGGTCAGCGGCTTCTTCAACGAGCTGAAGGGCATTGACGCGATCCTGTACTTCGTCGGCCTCGGAGTGCTGTACGTCGGCCCGGGTCTCATCGGCGTCTTCTGGGGGGCGCCGTTGGTGACCAGGGAGCTTGAGGCAGGAACGTTCCGGATGACCTGGAACCAGAGCGTCACCCGCACCCGCTGGATCGCCGTCAAGCTCGGGCTGGTCGGCCTGGCCAGCATGGCCGCCGCCGGGCTGCTCAGCCTGATGATGTCCTGGTGGGCCGGCCCCATCGACCAGGCCAACGCGCTCAACTCGACCCGGAACGGATCGAGCAGCTTGGTCCGGCTCACGCCGCTGCTGTTCGGCGCGAGCGGCATTACCCCGGTCGGCTACGCCGCGTTCGCCTTCGCCCTGGGGGTCACCGCCGGGGTGCTGATCCGCCGCACGCTGCCCGCCATGGCCGTCACCCTGGCCATCTTCGCCGCCGTCCAGGTCCTCATGCCTAACGTGGTCCGGCCTCACCTCATCGCGCCCTTGACCTCCATCACCGCGCTCAATCCCGCGGGGATCGACCAGATCAGCATCTTCAACAACAACCACATGACCGTGGGGGCGGCGGTGAACATCCCGGGGGCCTGGATCCTGTCCAATGCCGACATCGACGCGGCAGGCCACCCGTTCACCGGGCCGCCCCCCAAGGCCTGCCTGACCCCGACTGGCAACGCCTGCAACGCCTCGATCGGCAGGCTGCACCTCAGGCAGGTGGTCACTTATCAGCCCGCCAGCCGCTACTGGCCGTTGCAGTGGTACGAGACGGCGATCTTCCTGGCTGCCGCGCTTCTCCTGGCCGGGTTCTGCGTCTGGTGGATCCGACGACGGCGGCTTTCCTGACCGCCTGGCTGTCAGCCTGGCCATCAGCCCGAGAGAATCTTGGCGAGCCGGTCTGCGACCAGATCCCAGCGCCATTCATGGTCGACCCACGCCATCCCCCGCTCCCCCATGGCCCGCGCGGCCGCCGGGTCGCCGAGCAGGCTGAGGACCCGGTCGGCGACCGTCGCGACGCTGCGGCCGGGAACCACGAATCCGGTCTCGCCGTCGAGGATCGCGTCTGGCGCGCCCCCCGAGTCACCGCCGATCACCGGCAAGCCGGTCGCGGAGGCCTCCAGGTAGACGATCCCGAGGCCTTCCACATCCAGGCCGCGGCGCCTGGTCCGGCACGGCATCGCGAATATGTCCCCGGCGTCGTAGTAGGCCGGGAGTTCCTCCCAGGGAGCCGGCCCGGTGAACACCACCGACCCGGACACCCCGTTTCGTTCCGCCAGCCGGACAAGATCGGAGCGGTACGGTCCGTCGCCGATCAGCAGCAAAACGGGAGCACCCGCCCGGCGAGTCGTCGCGCCTGCGGCCCCGGCTGCTTCGCTGGCCCCGGCCGTTTCTCCGGCCGCCGCCGTTTCTCCGGCCACCGCGGTTCCGCCCGGTCCAGGTTCGGCCGGACCGGAGCTGCGCGCCGCCCCGGCCAGGACCTGCGGCCAGGCCCGGATCAGCGTGTCCTGGCCCTTCCGCGGCACCATTCGCGACACGCAGATGACCACGGGCCGGTCGCCGAGACCCAGCCGCGCCCTGATGGCAGCACCCCCGGCGCCCGGCCGGAACGCGCTCGTGTCCACTCCGGGCGCCAGCCGCACCATGCGGTCCGCCGCCTCCGGTGACAACGCCCCGGCCAGCCGGGCCCGGGAATACTCGCCCAGATAGGTCATGACATCCACCTGGTCGCCGATCCTGCGGAGCAGCGAGCGGGCGCCGGGCAGCACGGCCCACCCCGCTTCATGACCGTGCGTGATCGCGACGATCCGGGTCGCCCCGGCCCGGCGCAGCGCGGGGGCCAGCAACCCCAGCGGAGCCGCCGCGCCGAACAGCACGGTGTCGCAGTCACGCTCGCGCAGGATCCGGGCCGCCCGCCGTGCGACTGAAGGCACCGGCAGCATCAGCGAGCCCGGGTGCCGGATCACCGGGAAGGCCTGACGTGCGTCGAACTCGGCGGCTCCGGCCCAGGCGGGGGCATAGACGGTGACCGTTCCGGCCGGCAGTCTGGCCGCGAGCGCGTGCACGAATGACTGGATCCCGCCGCTGCGCGGCGGGAAGTCATTGGTCACGATCAGGACGTTTGGCATCGGCTTCTCGGTCGCCGCGGCACTGGCGGCCAGGCTGGCCGCGATCGAGCCGCGCCGGTGCGGTCCTAGCGATCTTAACGGGCGCGGCCGGGCCTGCTATCGCCCGGCTGCCCGGCGCAGCCCGGTTAGCAGCGCCGGAGTCCGCCTGGCTAGTGCCGCGTTCCTGCTGCCCAGCGCCCGGCGGATGCGGCTGAGTCGGGGGTCGGCGTCCGGACGCCGTGACTCCGGACGCCGTGACTCCGGACGCCGTGAGTCCCGACACGGCTGAGTCCCGGCCCTCGCTCGGGGCCGGGACTCAACCGCTCTTGTTCGGGGCCGGAGTCAGCCGCTCAGGCTCAGGGCCGGACCGCCCCGTCCAGTTCTGACTGGTACCAGCCGCTCAGCGCGACCTTCTCGACATCCTCGCCGGTCTGCGGCGCGTCGATCAGGTCGCCGCCGCCCACGTAGATACCCACGTGCGAGTTGCCAGCGAAGCCGAGGATGTCGCCGGGCTCCAGGGCACTGGTGGAGACCGAAGGCAGCTCGCTCATCTGGTCGTAGCTGATCCGCGGGATCGAGACGCCCGCCGCTGCCCAAGCCGACATGGTGAGGCCGGAGCAGTCATACGAGTCAGGCCCGGTCGCGCCCCACTCATATGGCTTGCCGATCTGGGCGTAGGCGAACGCGACGGCCTTCTCGGCCTGGGTCGAGGTCGGGCCCTTGTAGGAGGAGGTGGTCGGGTTCGTGCTGGTACTACTCTGGCCGGGGCTGGCGGCGGCCTGCTGGGCTGGGGTGAGCTGCGCGAGCAGCGTCTCCTGCTGGGCACGGAGCTTGGCCAGCGACTGCTTCCTGTTGCTGAGGTTGTCCTTCAGCGCCACCATCCCGGCCTCGACCCGGCGCGCCGATTGCTGCGCGCCGGTGAGCTGGCGGGCGGCGGCCAGGAACTGGTTCATGGCCGCGCTATTGTTCGCGGACAATTCCAGCAGGATCGAGGATTGGTTGAGGATCTGCTGCGGATCACCCGAGGTGAGCAGCGCCGCCGGTGACGTGAGGTTGCCCTCCTCGTAGGCAGTGGCGGCAATCTGGGCGATTGCTACCCGCATGCTCTGGAACCGGGCCTGGTAACGCGCGGCTTCCCGGTTGACCAGCGCGAGCCGCTGGCTGGCCGAAGCTAGTTCCTGCATGGCCTGGTCGTACTGCTGGCCAACTTGATCGGTCTGGGTGTTCAGCTGATTGAGCCGGTGCTGAACCTGCGCGATCGTGGGCTGCGGAGTGGCGGCCGCCACGCCGCAGACACTGACCGCCAGGCCGACCGCGAGCACGCCGACCGCTGTAGCCGCACCGCGACGTCCGAATATGGCACTGACAGATGGCCGCGTATACACGTGCGTGACACGCTCCTTCTCCCACTTTCCGCCTACCGGGTGAGCTGACGGGTTCGGGCAGTGGAAGCGCGCCCTACGGATTGGCCCGGCGATCGGCCCAATCCGATTCACCCCTGGAACCGCTCCGAGCGTTGCGCCCGGCGCTATTCCGGTGGGTCCCCGGTTCTCCGGCGGGCCCGCGGGCCCGCATCGGAAATTCGGCGGCGGCCGATCGCCGTCGCCTAACGGCGACTGGTGAGCGAGCGGCTCGGGGAGAGACTAGTGAAGATCAGAGGCAGGATTCAACCACTTCGCGCACACTCGCCGCGTAGCTTGACCATTTCAAGGAGATAACGGAACCATAACGAGAACTGCACAGAGTGATCTCATGCCTACCGGAGGCAATCTCAACCCGCAATGAAGCAGTCTCAGTCCTGGCCAGAAGCAGTCCCAGCCCTGATCAGAGGCCATCCCCGGCCGCACCGGGAAGCCAGCTACGCCGCCGGGAGACTGTCGGCACCCGGCCATACGGTGAGCACATGATGACAGCGGCGCAGACCGCGCCACCCTCGCAGGCGCCGAGCCGTCAGCTGGCGGGCCTCGAGATCGTGATCGTCGACGTGGAGACCACCGGCTGGCTGCCGGATCAGGCCAAGATCACTGAGATCGGCGCGGTCCGGGTCAGCTGGGGCACGCCGCGCGCGGAGTTCGCCGCACTGGTTAACCCAGGCAGTGCCATCCCGCCGGACATCGCCGAGCTGACCGGCATCACCGATGAGATGGTCGGCCACGCGCCGCCCATCGCCGCGGTGCTGCCCGGGTTCCTGGCCTTCGCGAGCGGCTGCGTGCTCGCGGCCCACAACGCACCCTTCGACGTCGGCTTCCTCGCCGCCGCGTGCCAGCGCAGTGGCCTCCCCTGGCCAGCCTTCACGGTGCTCGACACGGCCGCCCTGGCCAGGACGGTGCTCAGTGCGGCCGACGTGCCCAACTGCAGGCTGGCCACGCTCGCAGAGTTCTTCGGGGCGCGGACCAGGCCCTGCCATCGCGCGCTGCCCGACGCGCGGGCCACCGCCGAGGTCCTGCAGGGCCTGCTCGGCAAGCTCGCCGGGTCCGGAGTGCTGACGCTGGCCGGGGTCCGGCCCATGATCCCGGTGGCCGCTCCCGGCCACGCGGTACGCTGACTCCCGCAGCCCGGAGCACACGAGCCCGCTGGGCAGAGGAGGCGGCAGTGGTCACCGCTATCGTTCTGGTGAAGGCCGATGTCGCGCGCATTCCGCAGACAGGCGAGGCGATCGCCCAGATACCGCAGGTCACCGAAGTCTATTCGGTGACGGGCGAATTCGATCTGGTGGCGATGGTCCGGGTGCGCAAGCACGAGGAACTCGGCGACGTTATCCCCGGCACGCTCAATAGGGTCCCCGGGGTCACCCACACCGAGACGCACATCGCGTTCCGCACCTATTCCCGGCACGACCTCGAGGCGGCCTTCGCGATCGGCTACCCCGAGCAAGGCTGAGGGTCTCCCGGACCGTCGGCTCGCCCGGCGGCGGGGCGCTGGCGAGCTTCGGCTTGGCCCGGCGGCGAGGCAGTGGCTGGCTCCGGCCCGGCCCGGCGGCGAGACAGTGGCTAGCTCCGGCCCGGCCCGGCGGCGAGACAGTGGCTAGCCCTGGCCCGGCCCGGCGGCGAGGCGCTGGCTAGCCTCGGCCCACCGATCGAGGAGAGCCAGGGCGGCACCGGAATCGAGCGCACCCGCCGCACGCTGGTAACCGGCCTGCAACGCGGCCGTCAGTTCGCCCGGTCCGCTGACCCCGTCTGCAGCGGCCAGCGCCGCCGCCGCGTTCAGCAGCACGATCTCCCGCACCGGGCCGGGCTCGCCGCCGAGCACCGCGCGTGCCACGGCCGCGTTGTGGGGCGCGTCACCGCCGCGCAGATCCTCCGGCCTGGACCGGCTGATGCCCAGTACCGCCGGATCGAACCTAACCTCGCTCACGGTCCCGTCGTGCACCACCCAGACCAGTGAAGGAGCGGTGGTGGTCAGCTCGTCGAGACCGTCCTCGCCGTGGAACACCAGCGCGGAGGAGCCGCGGTTAGCCAGCACGCCCGCCAGCACCGGGCCCATCCGGGGATCGGCCACCCCGACGGCCTGGGCGCCGGGCCGCGCCGGGTTCGCGACCGGCCCGAGGAAGTTGAAGACGGTCGGCACGCCCAGCTCGCGGCGCGGTGTGGCGGTATGGCGCAGCGCCGGATGGTAAAGCGGCGCGAACAGGAACGCAATCCCGATCTCCGCGGCCAGCCGCTGCGTCTGGGCAGGCGGCAGATCGATCACGATGCCGAGCGCCTCGAGCACGTCCGCGGTCCCGCACGCCGACGACGCCGCCCGGTTCCCGTGCTTGATCATCAAGGCGCCCGCGGCCGCTGCCACCACGGTGCCCATGGTGGAGATGTTGACCGTCCGCGCGGCGTCGCCGCCGCTCCCGACCAGGTCGACCAGCCGGCCGGGGATGCTGATCGGCGCGGCGCGCTCGAGCATCGCCTGAGCCAGGCCGCTGAGCTCAGCCGCGGTCTCGCCCTTCATCCGCAGCGCCACCCCGAATCCGGCGATCTGGGCAGGCGTGGCCGCGCCGTCCATGATCTCGTTCATCGCCCAGGCCGTCTCGTCGGACGTGAGCGTGTCCCCCTTCACCAGGGCGCCGATCAGTGCTGGCCACGTGGTGCGTGAGTCCATGGGGCTCCCTCAGGGGCGCTGCATCAGGTCAGGGCTGTACCGGCGCGGTGGCGGCCGCGCGCTCGCGCATCAGGCCGGCCAGCGCCTGGGCCAGCGCGGCGGGGTCGATCGGGTGGCTGACGACCGCGTCCGCCCTGGACCACGTGGCCAGCCAGCCATCATCGGCCCTGCCGATGATCACCAGCGCCGGCGGGCAGTCGTAAATCTCGTCCTTGGCCTGCCGGCAGATGCCCATGCCGCCGGCCGGGTGCGCCTCGCCATCCAGCACCATCACGTCCACGCCGCCGGAGTCGAGCAGCCGGATCAGGGCGGGCTGGGTGGCTACCTCGAGCAGTTCGACCTCGGGCACGTCCGGCGCGGGACGGCGCCCGATGGCCAGGCGCACCCGGGCGCGGGTGTCGGCATCATGGCTGTATACAACGACCTTCATAAAACTGGATGCTACCGACCCGGGGGGTCGGGCGGCGTCCGCCTACGCGGTGTCGTAATAATGTGCACGTGGCAACAGCAACACCCGAGGTGGTCCCCCGCACTCCCGCCAGCAGGCCGAACCTCGTCAGCGTGGGCACCATCATCTGGCTCTCTTCGGAGCTGATGTTTTTCGCTGCCCTATTTGCCATGTATTTCACCGTTCGCTCGGTGGACAAGGGACTTGGCCAGCCCTGGCCGCAGGCCCATCTCGACCTGGTCCTCGGCTCGATCAACACCACCGTGCTGCTGCTCTCCAGCGTCACCTGCCAGATGGGCGTGTTCGCGGTGGAGCGCGGCCAGATCAGGCGCACCGGCCGGATCTGGAATATGGGACGCTGGGGCCTGCGGGAGTGGTACGTCCTGTCGTTCCTGATGGGCCTGTACTTCGTTTGCGGTCAGGGTTACGAGTACCTGGACCTGATCAGGAAGCAGCACCTGACCCTGTCGTCGAGCAACTATGGGTCGGTGTTCTACATACCCACCGGATTCCACGGGCTGCACGTGGCGGGCGGGCTTGTCGCGTTCCTCTTCGTGCTCGGCCGTACCTTCGCGGCCAAGCGGCTCACGCATGAGATGCAGGTCAGCGCCATCGTCGTCTCCTACTACTGGCACTTCGTCGACGTTGTGTGGATCGGCCTGTTCACCACCATCTACCTGATCCACTGACCGGAAGCTGAGGACAGCAGTGGGCTGGATCACCGCAAGGCGAAGGCACCCGGCTGCGGGTTACGCCGTTGTCCTGCTCGGGCTCCTCGTAGTTGCCGCGATCTACTCGGCGGTCACGGGAGGCGGCGGAGCAGCTTCCGCCGCATCGCCCGTCGGCGGTCCGCAGGCGCAGATCAACGCTGGCCAGCGGCTGTTCCTCGCCAACTGCGCCACCTGCCATGGCCTCGAGGCGCAAGGCAAGTCGGGCATCGCGCCCAGCCTGATCGGAGTCGGCGCAGCAGCGGTTGACTTCCAGGTGGGCACCGGCCGGATGCCGGCCAGGGGACCGGACGCGGAAGAGCCCCGCAAGCCGGTGATCTTCAACCAGACCCAGATCCACGACCTCGCCGGGTACATCCAGTCGCTGGCCGGCGGCCCGCCGATACCGACTGCGCAGCAGGTCAGCACCGCGGGGGCCAACGTCGCGCTCGGCCAGTCGCTGTTCACCGCCAACTGTGCGCAATGTCACAACTTCGTCGGCGCGGGCGGCGCCCTGACCTACGGGAAGTATGCGCCTTCCCTCGACCCCTCGACGCCGACGCAGATCTACGAGGCCATGCAGACCGGCCCCGAGGCCATGCCGGTCTTCAACGACACCACGATCACGCCGAGCGAGAAGCGCGACATCATCGCGTACGTCACCGAGACCCGCGCCGAGCCGAACCCGGGCGGCTTCAGCCTGGGCCGGGTCGGGCCGGTGACGGAGGGCCTGGTCGCATTCCTCGGCCTGCTCTTCTTCATGGTGCTGGCCGCGTTGTGGATAACTGCGAAGCACGGGAAGGCCCATGAGTGACACCGACGCCCGCGGCGGGCTGCCCGAGGACCGGGACTACCTGACGGGCCGCAGCTCAGATGCCGACGCGGACCAGCCGGGCGACGAGGTTCCCGCTGGCCGGCACCGCGTCATCGGCACCCCGCCGCCTGCGACGAGCAGGACCATGCTCGGGACTGACGAGGGCGATGGCGATGGCGATGGCGCAGGCCAGAAGCCGCGTGAACTGCCCGCCGGTCCAGCCGACCCGCGCCGGGCCAGAAAGGCCGAGCGGGTGGTCGCGGCCTGCTTCATCTTCTCGATGGTGGCCAGCATCGGCTTCATCGCCGCCTATATCGGCCTTGAGGTCCATTCGGTCGACGCCGTGCTGCGTTCGAACCTGGCCCTGGGCACCTCCATGGGGCTGGCGTTCCTGGCCCTCGGGGTCGGTGCCACGATCTGGGTCAGGCACCTGATGCCCGTGGTGGAACTGACCGAGGCGCGCAAGCCGATGGCGTCAAGCCCGGCGGACCGGGAGGCGTTCGAGGAGACCTTCGAGGAGGGCGCCGATGCCAGCGGCTTCAAGCGCCCGCTGGTGCGCCGTACCCTGATCGCCGCGACCGTACCGCTGGCCGTGGCACCGCTGGTGCTGCTGCGCGACATGGGCCCGCTGCCGGGCACCAGCCTGCGCTACACGGTCTGGCGCAAGGGGATCCGGCTGCTGGTCTACGGCAGCAACCGGCCGCTCCGGCCGGCCGATTTCGGCACTCCGGGCGGCATGATCACGGTGGTACCCGAGGGCTACCAGGACGACTTTGACGCGCTCGCCAAGGCGGCGACGATCATCATCAAGTTCAGGCCCGGGGAGCTGCAGCCGCCGACGGTGCTGAACTGGACGGTGGACGGGATCGTCGCGTACTCGAAGATCTGCACGCACGTCGGATGCCCGGTGGCGTTGTACGAGCAGACCACGCATCACATCTTGTGCCCGTGCCACCAGTCGACGTTCGACGCGCCCCGGGGGGCCGCGGTAATCTTCGGACCAGCGGCAAGACCGCTACCGCAGTTGCCGATCACGACCAATGCGGAGGGATTCCTGGTCGCGCAGAGCGATTACACCGAGCCCGTAGGCCCGAGCTTCTGGGAGCGGGGATGAGTGTCGAACGCGCGCTGGAAGGCGTCGGCGGAGCCCTGGATGACAGGTTCCGCGGTGCCAAGGGCTTCCGGACCCTGTTCCGGAAGATATTCCCTGATCACTGGACGTTCCTGCTCGGCGAGATCGCCCTGTACTCGTTCATCATCCTGCTGCTGACCGGGACCTTCCTGACCTTCTTCTTCCAGCCGAGCATGACCGAGATCGTCTACCACGGGTCCTACACCCACCTCGACGGCGCCAGGATGAGCGAGGCGTACGCCTCGACGCTCAACATCAGCTTCGACGTACGCGGCGGCCTGCTGATGCGCCAGATCCACCACTGGGCAGCGGACCTGTTCGTGGCGTCCATCCTGGCCCACATGCTCCGGATCTTCTTCACCGGCGCCTACCGGAAGCCCCGGGAGGTCAACTGGCTGATCGGGCTGGCGATGCTGACCCTGGCCCTGCTGGAGGGCCTGTTCGGGTACTCGCTCCCCGACGATCTCCTGTCGGGCGCCGGACTGCGGATCACCGAGGGTGTCATGCAGTCGATCCCGCTGGTCGGCACCTATCTGGCGTTCTTCCTGTTCGGCGGCGCGTACCCGGGCAACGTCATCATCCCGCGGATGTACATCATCCATGTGCTGCTGATTCCCGGGATACTCCTGGCGCTGATCACCGCGCACCTGTTCATCATGTTCCACCAGAAGCACACCCAGATGCCGGGTAAGGGCCGCACCGACCAGAACGTGGTCGGCGCGCCGTTGTACCCGTACTTCATGGCCAAGACCGGGGCGTTCTTCTTCTTCACCTTCGCAGCCTGCGCGCTGGCCGCCACCTTCGCGCAGATCAACCCGATCTGGCTGTACGGGCCCTATAACCCGGTGTCGATCTCATCGGGCTCGCAGCCCGACTTCTATATGGGCTTCCTCGAGGGCGCGCTGCGGATGATGCCGCCCTGGGAGTGGAACGTCGCCGGGCACACCTTCGCCTTCAACGTGTTCATCCCGGCCTTCCTGCCGCTCGGCCTCATCTTCACCGCAGCCGCCCTGTGGCCGTTCATTGAACAGTGGATCACCGGCGATAAGCGCGAGCACCATGTCAACGACCGGCCGCGGAACGCGCCGACCAGGACGGCCCTCGGCATGGGCGCGGTCACGTTCTACGGCGTGCTGTGGGCGGAAGGCGCCAACGACGTCATCGCCGACCACCTGGACCTCCCGCTCTACACCATCACCAGGATCGCCCAGGTCTCGATCTTCGTCCTGCCGGTGGTCGCCTACATCATCACCAAACGCATCTGCCTCGGCCTGCAGCGCAAGGACCTGCACTTGCTCCAGCACGGGGTGGAAACCGGCATCATCAGGCAGCTGCCTAGCGGTGAGTTCATCGAGGAGACCAGGCCGGTCGACGAGGAAGCCCGTGCCGTCCTTGAGTCCAGGCCTGCGCCGCTGAGCCTGCCGGCTCCCGAGCAGGACATCCCCGCGCCAGGCATGCGCGGTGGCGTCGGGCGGCTGCGGGAGCGGCTCAATAACGTCGTCAACGAGAGCGTGCCGCTCACCGAGGGCGACGGCTACGGAGGCCACGGCGACGGCCACGGCAACGGTCACGCGGTGGGCAACGGCCAGCCAGACCAGGAGCCAGCGGCGATCCCCGCGGGCGGCTCAGGCGAGCCGCCCGGGGCCGGAGCGACTGCTCAGGACGCCGGCGACGCCGATCAGCGGCCAGACCCCTGACGAGGTGGCGCACGGTAGCGCGCACCCCAGGTGCGCGGCTTGCTCGGGTGGCTGCGTTGCGAGCTGGCGGCGGGGTCGACAATACCTGGGCATCGCCATTAGAGGTCCAGCCTGAACAGGCGGGTCGCGTTGGTACGGCCAATCTTGGTCCGGTCGTTCTCGCTGATTGGCGCAGCGTCGAACCACTCTGACGCCCAGGCCATCTCCTCGAATGGAGAATCGGTCGAGAAGAGCAATCGGTCGACGCCGATCTCGGAGATCGAGTCGTGGAGCGAGGGCGTCCGGAACGCGCCGGAAGTGGTGAGGTTGAAGTTGCTGCTCAGATATTGCTGAAAGCTGCGCCTGCCCACATACCCGCGCGGCTCGTTGGCGATGCGGTGGTCGAGCCGCCAGACCAGGAAGGGCAGCCCCTCGCCGAGGTGGCCGAGCACGACCTGCAGTTCGGGGTGGCGATCGAATAACCCTGAACCCATCAGCCGGAGCGCGTGGGTAGCGGTCTCTACCCCGAACGCCCAAGCCGAGCCCAGCAGCCACGGGTGACCGTCGTAGCTCTTGCCCCGAGACCCAATCGGGTCGCGGGGGTGAAGGTAGAACGGGCGGTCGAGCGCCGCGTACTCTCGCCAGAAGTCGTCATAGCGCGGATCGTCCAGGTAAACCACCGTCTCCGCGTCGCCGACCTGGGAGAAACCGTTCGCGAGAGCGCCGACGAACCCCAGGTCACGCACGCACCGCGCTGCCTCCGCCGCGGCGGTATCTGGGTCCTGAAGCGGAAGAGCGGCGAAGGCACGGAGGCGGTCCCGGCGCTTGTCGACCTGTCCGGCGAGGTGGTCATTCGCCCGGCGGGCGATTTCGGCGGCGCGCTTCGGATCGGGGATCGCTTGGATCGCGGGCGAGTTCAGCGAGACGATCGCGAGCTCTATCCCGGTCTCATCCATCAGCCGGATCCGCCGCTCGCCGACGTCGAGCAGCCGCCGTTTCGTCTCCTCCCACTTCTCAGGGTAGAAATATTCCTGCGAGTCGCCGATCGTCTGCTCGGTCGAGAAATGTTCTTCAAGGGCGATCTTGTTTTCCATGGTGGTCCTTTTCGTTTCGCGGGCACGCTTGGGGGGCCACGCATTATCCGGCCGGGCTCGCGTGTCCGCGCGAGCCTTTCACGAGAGGAAGATCATCCCCGGCGACGTCCTATTCGGTCGTTAAAACCGTGTCGCCTGTTAAATTCGAGGCTACGATTATCGGCCAAAGGCACGATTCATGCATTCGCAGGCAATCGCCGGGCTGTGGGCCGGAGTCAGCGCGAGAGCGGCGCGGCTGCGGGCCGGGCTCGTGGGGCGTTGTCGCACCGGATCGGTACCGGTCTGCGGCTAGCCGGTAGCTGGCCAGAGCGGCTCGGGGACCCGCAGTCCGGAGTCGGTGCCCCAGGAGTTGCGGTAGGTGACTTCAGGCACGGGCCGCCTGGCCGCGACACCCCAGCGGCCGGTCGGATAGCCAAAGGACACGCAGCAGGCCAGTGCCCAGCCCTCGCCGGGCGGTACGGCCAGGATTTCCAGCACCGCCGCGGCGTGGAAAATACCCAGAACCGAGGTCGGGGCGCTGCCGACGCCCTGCGCCCGGGCGGCAAGCTGGGCGCTCCAGACAGCCGGAAAGATTGACCCGCCCGAGCTGTCGCCGCGGGAGAACGCCAGCAGGAACAGCGGCACTTGCTCGAAGTGATCGGCCAGATGCTGTGCTGAGGCGGCGACCCGCAGCATCGAGGCGCTGTCCGGTTCCTCCGGCCGACGGCGGGCCTGCTCCAGCCGGTCACGGTACGGACCGGCCCAGAGCTGGCTCATCGCGTCCCGGTACAGCGGCCCGAGCCTGGCCTTCACCGCGGGATCGTCGACCAGCAGGAAGCGCCAGCTCTGCGCGTTGCCGCCGCTGGGCGCCCGGATCGCGGCGTCCATGATCCGCGCCTGGGCGTCCGGCGGGATCGGGTCGGGCCGGACCCGTCGCATCGCCCTGGTGGTGTACAGCGCCTCGTAGACGTCCATCTGCCGCCTTCCCTGCCGGGTCTGCGCGGTGCTGTGGTCCGCAGAGCGCGGTCGCCCGTCACGTCAATGGCCGGACGGCCGCCGTTCAGTGGGCGTAATGGCCACGGTAGTACTCGAATACGAAGCCGATCACACTCAGCACCACGGCCAGCATGCCGATCAGGAACATCCACCAGCCGATCGCCACTCCCACGGCGGCCAGGGCCGCGGACATGCCCACGAACAGCGGCCACCAGCTGTGCGGGCTGAAGAAGCCCAGTTCGCCGGTGCCCTGATAGATCTCCCCGCGCTGGTCGTCCTCGGGACGCAGCGGCAGTCGCCGCCCGGTGAAGGTCACGTAGAAACCGGTGAGGAAAGCGAGCCCCACCGCCAGCGCCAGCGCCGTGGTGCCGGTGGGGTCGTGGGAGAAGTGCCAGTAGATCACGTCCATGACAGCGAAGAACACCGCGCAGCCAAGGAACAGGTAACCCTCGACCTTCATGAAGTCTCCTCTGCCTTCGGGTCCACCGCTGCCGTCATCGCCGCATCGGTCCCGCCGTCAGCCGGAGTCACCGGCGCCGGTCCCGATCGCCTGCCGCTCGGCCTCGTGGTCCCGGCCGGTCTTGATGTGCGGATAATGCAGGTCGAACGCGGGCCGCTCGGACCTGATCCTCGGTATCGAGGTGAAGTTGTGCCGTGGCGGCGGGCAGGATGTGGCCCACTCCAGCGAGTTGCCGAAGCCCCACGGGTCGTCGGCGGTGACCCGCTCGCCGTACTTCCAGCTCTTGTAGACGGCGTAGAAGAAGATGAAGTTGGAGACGCCGAGGATCAGCGCGCCGATCGTCGAGATCTGGTTCAGCGTGGTGGCGGTCGGGCCGAGGAACGGATAGTTCGCGACCCGGCGCGGCATCCCCTCGACGCCCAGCCAGTGCTGGACGAGGAACGTCATGTTGAAGCCGATGAAAACGAACCAGAAATGCCACTTCCCGATCGTGTTGTCGAGCATCTTGCCGGTGAACTTCGGCCACCAGAAGTAGAAGCCGCCGAACATGCAGAACACCACCGTGCCGAACAGCACGTAGTGGAAGTGAGCGACGACGAAGTAGCTGTCGCTGACCGCGAAGTCCAGTGGCGGAGAGGCCAGGATGACCCCGGTCAGGCCACCGAACAGGAACACGATCATGAAGCCGAGGATGAACAGCATCGCAGGCTCGAAGGTGATCTGGCCGCGCCAGATCGTGCCCACCCAGTTGAAGAACTTCACCCCGGTCGGCACGGCGATCAGGAACGTCATGAACGAGAAGAACGGCAGGAGCACCGCGCCGGTGGTGAACATGTGGTGCGCCCAGACCGTCAGCGACAACCCGGCGATCGCGATGGTGGCGGCCACCAGGCCCTTGTAGCCGAACAGCGGCTTGCGCGCGAAGACCGGCAGGATCTCGGTGGCGATGCCGAAGAACGGCAGCGCCACGATATAGACCTCCGGATGGCCGAAGAACCAGAACAAGTGCTGCCAGAGGATCGCGCCACCACTGTTGGCGGCGAAGACCTGCGCACCGAGCTTGCGGTCGATCTCGAGGACCAGCAGCGCGGCCGCCAGCACCGGGAAGGCCAGCAGCACCAGCATGCTGGTCAGCAGGATGTTCCAGGTGAACATCGGCATCCGGAACATGGTCATGCCGGGCGCCCGCATACAGAAGATCGTGGTAACGAAGTTGACCCCGCCGAGGATCGTGCCGAGCCCGGACAGCACCAGGCCCATGATCCACATGTCGCCGCCGATGCCCGGCGAGTACTGCGCGCTGGTCAGCGGCGAGTAGGCGTACCAGCCGAAGCCGGCCGCGCCGCCCGGGGTGAGGAAGCTCGCCACCAGGATGGTGCCGCCGAACAGAAACATGTAGTAGCTGAGCAGGTTCAGCCGCGGGAAAGCCACGTCGGGCGCGCCGATCTGAAGCGGCATGATCTCGTTGGCGAACCCGACGAACAGCGGCGTCGCGAACAGCAGCAGCATGATCGTGCCGTGCATCGTGAACAGCTCGTTGTACTGCGTGTCGGAGACGATGTGGTTGTCCGGCCCGAACAGCTGGATCCGCATGATCATGGCCATCAGGCCGGCGATCAGGAAGAAGATGAACGACGTGATCAGGTACAGGTGGCCGATTACCTTGTGGTCGGTCGAGGAGAGCCAGTCCGCCAGCAGGGAGCCCTTGCGGTAGCTACGTGGCGCTGCGATCGTAGCGGGCTGGCCAGCCGGCCGGTCGATCGTGGTCACTGAGTACCCCCAGATGCCTTCTGCTGCGTCTGCTGCGCCGCGATCCACTGGCGGAACTGCGCCGGCGTCACGATCTTGATGTTGAACAGCATCCGGCTGTGGAAGACCCCGCATAGCTCACTGCAGCGGCCGACCCAGGTTCCGGTGCTGATCGGGGTCACCTCGAAGTGGTTCGGGTGGCCCGGTATGACGTCCCGCTTGAAGTCGAAGGGGGCTACCCAGAACGAGTGGATGACATCAGTAGAGACCAGGTTGAACCGGACAGTCTCGTTTTCCGGGATCTCCAGCAACGGCAGGTTCGACGTCGACCCGCCCGGAGTCCACATCTGGCCGACCTCGGTGACGTCGCCCCACTCCGAAGCCGGCACCTTGTACTGCGGGTAATCGAACTTCCAGCTCCACTGGAAGCCTGTCACGTTCACGATGACATCGGGGTGCGGCGACAGCTTGTCGATGTAGTTCTCGTCCCTGGCCGTGAAGTAGAACAGCACCCCGACCATGATGAACGGGACGACCGTGTACAGAAGCTCGATCGGCAGGTTGTACCTGACCTGGTGCGGTACCCGGTCCGACCGCTTGCGGTAGAAGATCACCGCCCAGATGATCAGTCCCCAGACCACGATCCCGACCGCCCATGCCGCGATCCAGGAGCCCTGCCAGAGGGTCAGCGTCACCTTGCCCTGCTTGGTGACCGGTGTGGGCATGCCCAGCCGGGTGAAGGCCGTGGACTTGCAGCCGGTCGTGGCCAGCAGGACCAGGCCGAGCATGACGACGAGCGGAGTTAGGCGCCGTCGCGAGCGCGCAAGAACCCGGCGTGGCGCCGTAACCGGCTCCCGCGGGCTGACCCGGCCGACTGCACGGCCCGGACTGTCGGCGTCCCCGTGGCGCGGGGCACTGCGGAGTGGGCTCACCGATTGCCTTCCCAGCGGATTACTCCCGGCTCCACTGGCCGGTCTCTGCTCGTCCTACAGCCTGTCGTGGAAAACAGTACCGCGCCAGCTTGCCGCGCCCGGGGGGACCCCCGGTGCAGAACCGCGGAAACACGGCTCGCACCGCCGCGCGAGGCTGCCGCCGCACCGCGGCCAGCATCGCTGCCTGCTGCGCGCCGCCTGCGGCGACGGCCAGACGGTGATTACTCTCGAGCATTCGAGCGCTTACCCACGGCGACACAGGGGTATCGTATCCGCGTGGCCCCCCCGCTCCCCCCGGCCGATCTGCCCGCGCCGGTGCTGACGATCGACGCGCTAGGCAGGAAGTGCCCCATCCCGATCATCATGCTGGCCGAACGGATCAGAGAGGTAGCCGTGGGCCAGCTCATCGCCGTGCTGGCCGACGATCCTGCCGCCAAGACCGACGTTCCCGCCTGGTGCATGATCAAGTCACACGAGTTCATCCGCGCCACTGAGCTGTCGAGCGGGTGGGAATTCCTGGTCCGGCGCTGTTACTGACTGCTCGGCTAGTGACTACTCGCCACCGTCGTCGACGGGCTGGAACCGGTTGGCGAACCTCGGATCAGACTCCCACCACGGCTTGTCATCGCCGGCCGCCCCGGTCCCCGCGCCCGCTCCCGCCGCATCCCGGGCGTCGAGTTCCGCGTCGATGACCGTGGCCTCGGCCTCGTCCTCGCGGATCATCTGGATCAGCTGGGCGGCCAGGAACGGCAGGCCCACCAGGTCGCCGAGCACCCAGAGCACGCCGCCGCCGATCACCTGATCGCTGGTCAGGCTCGGTCCCCAGGGCCGGGCCAGCGCGTGGTAGTAGGCCCCCGCGATCAGGCTCTGGTCAGCGATCACCGCCAGGCCGAGGACCGCGTCGCCGACCACTTCGGCCCCGGTGATCCACAGCGCCACCAGGTAGGGGTAGGCCTTGGGCACCGGGTCGATCCGCAGCAGCGTCCAGAAAAACACGAACCCCGGCACCAGCAGGGCCAGGTAGGTCAGTTCCCGGACCAGCGTGCTGCTGAAGCCCGCCGCGTACCAGGGCGAGAAGTAGAGCACGAACGGGACCACGACCAGGACCAGGGTGGTGACCGCCGGGAAGGTCAGCGCCACCGCCGCCCGGCTGTGGATGGCGGCCTGCAGCCGCCCGCCAAGCCTGGGCAGCGCCGCGATGGCCAGGGTCAGTGGCCGCGAGAGGGCCAGGAACAGTGGCATGACCAGCAGCAGCAGGATGGTCTGCGCCGACCGGACATAGAACAGCACCGGCTGGTAGACCCCCACGAACGACATGGTCGCCAGCACGGCGAAGCCAAGCCCGAGCCAGAACGCCAGCGTCCGGCCGACCGGCCAGGACCCGGCCGGGGAGGTACCGGGTGGCCGACGCCCGCCCGCCCCTGGTCTCGACGGCGCGGAGCTGGCCAGCCCCGGCCCGGCCTGCCCCGGCCCGGACTGGCTCGGCCCCGACTGGCCCGGCCTCGACGGGCCCGGGCCGGACGGGCCGGCTTCGCCGGGTATGAGCCGCCGGTCCGGCGGACGCGCCGGACTCCGGCGACGTAGAGGCCGGCCAGCAGCAGAATGAACGCCAGCGCCCACGGATCGAGGGTCCACTCGGTGAGCGCCCGCAGCGGCGTGAGTTCCGGTGGCCCGTGGTATCCGGCAGCGAGCGGGACGGCCATGGCCGCCACGTTACCCGCCCACCGCCGGCCGGGCTGGTCCGCACGCGATCACCGGCACGAATCCGGCCTGTTCCACCTGGGGCGTCAGCGATAATGGCCGACGAGATCCTGACCGGCCTGATCCCCGTAGACGGCGGCGAACCGCTCGGCCAGCGGACCCGGCTTCAGCTCGTACTCCTGCGTGCCGACGGTCTCCAGCGCGTGCACCGCGATCAAGTTGCCGAGCTGGGCGGCGCGCTCCAGGCTGAGCCCCCAGGCGACAGCCGAGAGAAAACCCGAGCGGAACGCATCTCCGGCGCCCGTCGGCTCCTTGGGCTCGACCGACGCCACGGGCTCGGCCAGGAACTCAGGCTCGCCCGCGCGCTCGATCCTGGCACCGTCCCCGCCGAGTGTGGTCACCCGGACGCCGACCCGGGCCAGGACCTCGCCAGCGGTCCAGCCGGTTTTGTGCTCGATCATGGTGGCTTCGTACTCGTTGGAGAACAAGTAGGCGGCGCCATCGACGAGCTCGCGCACCTGGGCGCCATCCATCCTGGCCAGCTGCCACGAGGTATCCGAAGCGAACGGGATCTCGTGCTTGCGGCACTGCGCGGTGAAGCTAAGCATCGCCTCCGGGTCGCTGGCGCCGATCAGGACGAGGTCGGCTCCGTCCGGCCCGGCCGCGACCGTGCCGAGGTCGATGTCGCGGTCCTCGCTCATCGCGCCGGGATAAAACGATGCAATCTGGTTCATGTCGGCATCGGTGGTGCCGACGAACCTGGCGGTGTGATGGACCTGCGACTCCCGTACCCCGCTGGTGTCCACGCCGTGCTCTTCGAGCCAGTGCCGGTACTCGGCGAAGTCGGCTCCGGCGGTGCCGATGAGCAGCGGCCGGTGCCCGAGGCAGCCGATCCCGAAGGCGATGTTCGCCGCTACTCCGCCGCGCCTGATCTTGAGCGTGTCGACCAGGAAGGACAGTGCGATCTTGTCGAGCTTGTCTGGCATCAGCTGGTCGACGAACCGGCCCGGGAAGGTCATCAGGTGGTCGGTCGCGATGGAGCCGGTCACGGCAATGCGCACGGCAGGTCCTTTTGTGAGGCACCAGGAACGGGCGCAGCCAGGCTACCCGGTCCAGCAGGACGCCCGGGCTCTGTCTGCCCTGGCTCTGTCTGCGCGGCCTCAGTCTGCCTGGGCTCAGTCAGCCCGGGCCGGGCGACCGGGCAGGCTAGCGGCCCCGGGAAGCCCGCTGAGCGGACCTGGCGGGCTGGCGGCCCCGGGAGGCCAGCCAAGCCCGCCTGGCCCGGGTCTGGTCAGTGGAAGGAGTCGCCGCAGGCGCAGGACCCGGTCGCGTTGGGGTTATCGATCGTAAAGCCCTGCTTCTCGATGGTGTCGACGAAGTCGATCGTCGCGCCGCCCAGGTAGGGCGCGCTCATCTTGTCCGTGACCACCTGCACGCCGCCGAAGTCGCTGACCACGTCGCCGTCGATCTGGCGCTCATCGAAGTACAGCTGGTAGCGCAGACCAGAGCAGCCACCTGGCTGGACGGCGATGCGCAGCCGCAGGTCATCGCGGCCCTCCTGCGCCAGCAGGCCGCTCACCTTGGACGCAGCGGCGTCGGTGAGGTTAATGCCCTGCGTGGTCGTCTCGCCCTGAACTGTCATGTGCATTAGCTCCTGCGTCCGGCTGCGGCCGCCGCCCGTCCGGCGCGGCCTCGTCTGTCCACTCTCAACGATATGCCCTGGGCCGTCATTCCGGCCTCACCAGTCCCGTTACCTCGGTTGCCCGGCCCCGGCCGGTCCGGTTGCTGCCCCGGCCTGCCCGTTCGGCCCCCGGCGTCACAGGCCAGGCGCGCCCCAGACGGGGAACCACCGGCTGAGGTCGGCCTCGATCTTGAGGTCGTCGGCGACCGTGCCCCGGACCTGCATCTCCAGGGTGTTGTCCCGGCGCTCACCGGTCAGCGGTGCAAACGGGTAGAAGGTGCCGCGCTTGTACAAGTAGACCAGTCCCAGCCGACGGCCCTGGTCGTCGGTGAAGGCCAGGATCGTGCACAGCAGCATAGGGCCGAAACCGTTCTGCTCCAGCGAGGAGTTCACCGCATGCAGGTCGGTGACCAGCCCTTCGACGTCGTCGGCCGGGTGACGGCAGACCAGCCAGGTGAACCCGTAGGAGTCTGTCGTGACCTCTACCTGGGTCTTGCTGCCGCCCATGCTCAGCAGCTCGCGAACGTCGGACTCGACCTCGCTGAATGCCCGGCCCTCGGCCGGCCTGAAGCACACCGAGCCGGTCCCGGTCGGGCGCATGTTCATCGCGGCCTGCAGCGTGATGGCCGCCGAGGGCAGCCCGAACAGGTTGTCGAGCTTGGGCGCCACCGGCTTGGTCCTGCCGAGCAGCGTGTCGAGCAAGCCCACTTGCTACCTCCCGGGCATCGGGGCGGCGACCTGCTCCGCCACGGCGGAGCCTACCTGCCCAGCTGCTTGGCCACCTTGTCCAGCTCGCGCAGCCGCCGGTCCAGGCTCGGGTGCGTGGAAAACACCCCGGCCAGGCTGAACTCGCCCTTGCGGGCGGACAGCGCGGGCGCGAAGTAGAACGCGTTCAGCGTCTCTGCGCTCCGCAGGTCCTTGGTCGGGATCCTCGCGATCGTGCCGCTGACCTTCTGCAGCGCGCTGGCCAGCGCCGACGGGTTCCCGGTCAGCAGCGCACCGGACCGGTCGGCCGACAGCTCGCGGTACCGAGACAGCATCCTGATCAGCAGGAAGCTGATCGCGTAGACCACCACGCTGACCGCCATGATGGCCAGGATGATGGGGAAGGCGCTCTGGTTGTTGTTGCTGCTGCGGCCCCGGCCGCCGCCGCCGAACAGCTCGGAGTAGAAGGCGAACCTGACTAGCAGGGCCGCGATGATGCCGAGGAACGAGGCGATCGTCATCACCGCGACGTCCTTGTGCGCGACGTGCGACATCTCGTGTGCGAGCACGCCCTCGAGTTCTTCGTTGTCCAGCATGCCCAGGATCCCCTGGGTAGCGCAGATCACCGCCACCTTGCTGTTGCGCCCGGTGGCGAATGCGTTCGGCATGTTCGTCGGGGCAATCGCCACCCGCGGCTTGGGCATGTCGGCCAGCGCGCAGATCCGGTCGACGATCGCATGCAAGCGGGCCGCGTCGGGCCCGTCCTGCGGGCCGACCAGCCGGGCGCCCGACGCGGACAGTGCGATCTTGTCGGACCAGAAGTAGGACCCGAAGGTCATCGCCACGCCGAACAGCACCGCGATGAAAATGATGCCGCCGCTGGAGATCGAGCTGTACCTGAACAGCAGATAGACCAGGGCGGCGATGAACGCCGTGAAAACCAGTCCGAGCATGAACATGGTCGCGCCCATCCGCGCGACCAGCCCCCTGTCGGTCGCATAGCGCGTCCGCGCCATCGGCGACGCCTCCGTTCAGTTCCGGCCGCTCGTGCAGCCGTCTTACTCCATTACACCGCAGCGCCGGAGCTGTTCGTGCCAGTAACGGACGTGCGCAGGCGACCGGTCATAGCGCACCGGCCACCTCATCAACGGGCTGCGCCCCGTGATCGTTCCCGGCCTGCTCAGCCGGGGATGAGCCCATCGTCGGCGAGCAGCCTGCGCACGTCCTCCATGGTCGCGCCCTCTTGCGGGAGGATCAGCTCGGAGGGCTGCAGCGAGTCCGCCTCCAGCGGGGTCCCGAGGGCGCGCACCCGTGACCGCAGCGCGTTCAGCGCCGCCGCGAATCCGGCCTCATCACCCACGTCGACGGCCGCCTCCACCTTGGCGTCGAGCTCGTTCAGCTCGCCCACGGCCGAGTCGTCGACTCGCAGCTGCCCTTCGCCGAGGATCCGGACGATCATTGCCCGTCACCGGCCGGCGGCTGATCGGCCGACTGAGCCGCGCCGGCTGGCTGGCTCCCCGCCACCGGCTCAGCCACCGCGGGCTGGGGCGCGGCCGCCCCTGGCTCGATCTGCCTGGGCGCGGCGCCCCCGCCGAGCTCGGTCTTCATCCGCGCCAGCTCGGCGTCCACGTCCTGCCCGGCGCCCATCCGGTCCAGCTCGGCCTGGATGTCGTCGCGCGGCCCGCTGACCACGTCGTCGAGCGCCCCCGAGGCCATCAGCTCGTCGATCGCGCCGGCCCTGGCCTTCATCTGCTCGGTCTTGTCCTCGGCCCGCTGGATCGCCATGCCGACATCGCCCATCTCCTCGGAGATGCCGGTGAATGCCTCGTTGATCCTGGTCTGTGCCTCGGCCGCGGTGTAGGTGGCCTTGATGGTCTCCTTCTTGGTGCGGAAGGCATCCACCTTGGCCTGCAGCCGTTGCGACGCCGCGGTCAGCTTTTCCTCCTCGCCCTGCAGCGAGGTGTACTGCGTGTTCAGGTCAACCATCTGGCTCTGCACACCCGACTTACGCTGCAGCGCCTCCCGCGCCAGGTCCTCGCGCCCGGCGGCGAGTGCGTCCCGCGCCTGTCTGTCGAGCTTGTTGGACGACTGCTGAAGCTGGTTGATCTGCAGCTCCACGCGCTTGCGCGATGTCGCCACGTCGGCTACCCCGCGGCGGACCTTCTGCAGCAATTCAAGTTGCGTCTGGTAGGAGTAATCCAGGGTCTCCCGAGGATCTTCCATCTTGTCCAGGGCCTTGTTGGCCTTGGACCGAAAGATCAGTGTGACCCGCTTCATCACGCTCATAGGCGCGACCATCCCCTCATCCTGTACACCGCAACCGCTTTGCGCGGCGGCGCCGCGGAACTGGCTTGCTGCGAAGGGCAACGGAGGTTGCCGGCAGACGCTCCTTTCCACCCTACGACGGGGCGCAACAGCCGTCATCATTAAACCCCTCGCGGCGGTCGCCGCGGCCTTCCCGAGCCCGCCGCACCGCCGCGGCCTGGCGGCGGCGCGGGCAGGCCACGGCCTTCCGGAGCGCGCCACCGCCCTCCTGAGCCCGCCGCAGCGCCGCGGGCACCACTACCTTCCGGAGCGCGCCACGGCCTTCCTGAGCCCGGCGCACCGCCGCGGCCTGGCGTTCTGGGGGCTTCATCCCGGTAAGCTGTGCAGGTGTTCCGACGACGCTCCACCGGCGCCCCTGACGTTCTCGATCAGGACCCTGCGCCGACCGCTAGTGCTGACGCAGCCGACACCGAGGCCGGTGCCGACGTGCACGGCGCTGCCCGCGGCGGCCAGACCGCGGGGAAAGGCAGGCCGACGCCCAAGCGCAGCGAGGCCGAGCGCCGCCGTCGGCAGCCCTACAGCGCGCCTTCCGATCGCAAGGCCGCCGTCCAGCAGGGCCGCGATCGCGACCGCGCGAACCGCGCCCGCAAGTTCGCGGCCGCCAAGCGCGGTGAGGAATGGGCCCTGCCCAGGAAGGATCAGGGCCCGGTCCGCGGGCTCGCGCGCGACTACGTGGACTCACGGCGGCGGCTCAGCGAGTACTACATGTACGCCGTCGGGGTGCTGGTTATCCTGCTGTTCATCCCGAAACTGCGGTTCTATGCCGACTACGTGATACTTGTCGTCATTGTGATGATGGTGACCGAGGGCCTGCTGATCGGCCGCCAGATCATCAAGCTCGCGCGGCAGCGGTTCCCCGGCGAGAGCACCCGGGGGGTCCGCTGGTATGCGGCCATCCGCTGCACCCAGATCCGCAAGCTGCGGATGCCTGCGCCCCGGATCAAGCCGGGCGACAGCTTCTGAGCCCGCCTCCGCTCGAACCCTCGGCCGGGTGCCCCGGCTGGTCCCGCTGATCCCTCCGTTGACATCGAGCCGAGCGAGCATCCCGGTTCCGTGCGGGCTCCCTGCGGGGCGCCAGGCCTACTAGGCGCAATAGGGTTCTGGGGCATGGAGCACCGTCATCTCGGCCGCAGCGGGCTGAAAATAAGCGAGATCGCCTACGGCAACTGGCTCACCCACGGATCGCAGGTTGAGGAGGAGGCCGCGATCGCATGCGTGGGCGCCGCCCTCGACGAGGGGATCACGACCTTCGACACCGCGGATGTCTACGCCGGAACCAGGGCCGAAGAAGTGCTCGGCAAGGCGCTGCACGGCGTGCGCCGCGAGTCCATCGAGATCTTCTCCAAGATCTACTGGCCGACCGGCCCGGGGGTGAACGACCGCGGCCTGTCCCGCAAGCACATCATGGAGTCGGTGCATGCCTCGCTGCGGCGGCTGCGGACCGACTACCTGGACCTGTATCAGGCGCACCGCTACGACTACGAGACACCGCTCGAGGAAACCCTGCGCGCCTTCGACGACCTGGTCCGCCAGGGCAAGGTCATGTACATCGGCGTCTCGGAGTGGCGGGCCGAGCAGATCGCGGCCGCGCTCCGGATCGCCGCGGACCTGCGCCTGGACCGGCTCGTCTCTAACCAGCCGCAGTACAACATGATCTGGCGGGTCATCGAGACCGAGGTGATTCCGCTCTGCGAGCAGGAAGGCGTTGGCCAGATCGTCTGGTCGCCGATCGCCCAGGGCGCCCTGACCGGCAAGTACCAGCCCGGCGGCGCTCTCCCGGCTGGCTCGCGCGCGACGGACGCGACCGGATCCAGATTCATCCAGAACTATCTCACCGATGACATCCTCGGCCGGGTTCAGCAGCTCGCGCCGCTGGCAGCGGACGCCGGACTGAGCCTCGCCCAGCTGGCCGTGGCCTGGACGCTGCAGAACCCGAACGTCTCCGCCGCGATCGTCGGCGCAACACGTCCCGATCAGGTGCGGGAGAACGCCAAGGCCTCGGGCGTCCGGCTGGAAGAGCAGCTCATGCACAGCATCGACGAGATTCTCGGTCCGGTGATCCGGACCGACCCGGCGCTAACGGCGAGCCCGCCGCACCGCCCCTGACACTGCTGGTCCCCTGACACTGCTGTTCCCTGACGCTGCTACTCCTCGGCCGGATGCAGGCTCATCGGGCCGTATTCGGTCCTGCCCTCCTCCAGCAGCGTCACCTGATCGACGCCGCCGTCCAGCAGGCTGCGCCAGTTCTCGCCCAGCCAGCTTTCTGCATCACCCTGGCTGCCGAACGTCTCCTTCGGCAGGTTCCGTGATGTGACGACCGTCCCGTCCTGCTTCTCGAGCTGCCAGCTCCAGGCCATGCTTTCGCGGCTCCCCTCGGTTGCCGTGCCCGCGGTCCGGGCCCAGTGTGATCTTGATCCGCATCGGCGCGCAGGATCCGCGCGTCATAGCGCGCCGGATATTACCTGATGGTCGAATGCCGGTCCGGAGCGCGCGGCCGGCACGGCCGCCCGCTGGCCGACCGCGCGGGCTAGCCTGGCCGGATGAGTGATCTCGAGACGGCCAGGCGATTTGCCCTGGCGCTGCCCGAGGCCACCGAGGAACCGCACTTCGAGATGTCGTCGTTCCGGGTGCGGGGCAAGATCTTCGCGACTGTGCCGCCGGACGGGGAGTATCTGCACGTGTTCGTCGACGAGCAGGAGGCCGCTGCCGCTGCGGCCGAGAATCCGGCAGCGTTCGAGCAGCTCCGGTGGGGCCAGCGACTGCGGGGACTGCGCATCCAGCTGGCCGCCAGTCCCGCTGGGCAGCTCCAGGAACTCATCGAGGAATCGTGGCGCCGCAAGGCTCCCCGGCGCCTGGTGGCCAGCTTCGAGGCAGCGCGCGGCAGCTAGGACGGAGCTAGCAAGGCACGGAGCTAGCTAACTGCAGTCACTCCTGTCCCGGCGTCCACCTGGCAGGTCAGTCAAGCCCGCGGTAACCACCTGGTGAATGGGCGCTTCGGTCCCGGCCTGTCCGCACCGATGGGCCCATTCACCAGGCTCGGAGGTGAGTGAAGGCGCGCCGTGGTCAGCACGCCGGGGTCAGAGCGCCGGGGTCAGCACACGCCGGGGGCCGGGTCAGAGCGCCAGGGCCTTGGCCAGCTGCTGATAGCCATCCAGCGGATCGTCGCCCGGGGCGGTGAGCAGCTGAACGCACACGTGATCGGCACCTGCGGTGAGGTGCTCGGTGAGCCGGGCTGCCACCTGCCCTGCGCTGCCGTGCGCGACGAGCGCGTCGATCAGCGCGTCGCTGCCGCCGTCGCTCAGATCCTGCTCGCTCCAGCCCAGCCGCCGCAGGTTGCTGGTGTAGTTGATCAGGCCGAGGTAGGGCGTGCGCACCCGGTCACGGCCGAGGGCGCGGGCCCGTTCCTGGTCGGTATCCAGGACGGCCTTCTGCTCGGGGGCCAGCAGCGGCGCGGCGCCCAGGATCGCCCGCGCCTGCCGCGTGTACTCCGGAGTGACCAGATAGGGATGGGCACCGGCGGTGCGTTCCGCCGCCAGCCGCAGCATCTTCGGGCCCAGCGCGGCAACGACCAGGCTCGCCGCCGGGACACCCTCGCTGAGCAGCACGCCGACATAGTTCGTGATCGCCGCATAGGGCTTGGCGTACCGTTGGGTGGCCTCGCGATGGCCGGCACCGACACCCAGCAGGAAGCGGCCCGGGTGGCGGCTCTCCAGCCGCGCGAACGAAGCGGCCACCTCGCGGGCCTCGTCCTGCCAGATGTTCACGATGCCAGTGGCCAGCGTGAGCGCCGAGGTCGCGTCGAGCAGTTCCTCGACCTGGAGGAGATCCCCGCTGGGCGAGCCGCCCAGCCACAGGGTCCCGAAACCAAGCTGCTCCAGGCGGCCAGCCAGCGCCGGCGTCACCTGACCGCCGCCCCGCCATACCCCGAAACGTCCGAGCTGATCTCGTGCCAGCTTCGTCATGAGCCTGCTCCTGTACTCCCGGCTACGTTCAACGGGTCATCTGGTGTCCAGCCAGCACTGGTCTCAGCCCAGCTCCGACGTCCTGCGGCGCACCGGGCCGGCCCCCGAGCCGCCGGGACCTGGCCTCGCCGGTGCGCCAGAGCGTCGCGGGCAGACCGCCACTCTCGCGGACGCTGCTGCCCGGCCGGTGGCGCTGCAGCGCTTCGGCACTCTCCGCACCCGCCCGCCGCATCCCATCCCCGGGCGAGGTCAGGGCCTCGCCACCGGACAGCTGGTCCAGCCCGAGCTGTTCTGAGAGGATCTTGCCGAACGAGAATCCGAGCCGGCCGGCCAGCAACTCCCCGGCCGGCCGGGGAGCCGAGAACCAAGTCTGAGCGGGGCCGGTCCACCCGATAAAGGTATGCCGTCCGGCGCGCAGTGAAGTCATCGGGAGCACCGCAGCTCGGTTGCGCAGGAGTGCTCCTGCCGACCATGGTCGACATGCGCGGCCGGCTGCCCCGAGCGGGCCGAAGACCGCCCGAGCCAGTGCCGCGACCACCGAGGGAGGCTCCCGTGACCTGGGCCGAACTGCTGGCTTACTGCCTGGCCAAGCCGGGCGCGTGGCAAGACGAGCCATGGGACGGCGACGTCGTGGCGAAGGTCGGCAGCAAGATCTTCGCGTTCCTGGGATCCGAGCAGGCTGCTGCCGTCGGGCTCAAGTGCGGCCCGACCAGGGAAGCGGCCGACGAATGGCTGGCGCGCTACCCAGGCGATGCGTCGGTGATGGCCTACATCGGCCGGTCCGGCTGGAACCGCCTGCGCATCGGCGGCGGCATTCCCGAAGACGAACTGCGCGAGGCCATCGACGCCTCCTACGACGCCGTGGTCAGCAAGCTGCCCAGGAAGGACGCACCGGCGAACCGGCTACCCGGAGGGCGAGATCAGCGGAGCTGACCGTCTTGGCGAGCGTGCGGCCCGCACAGCTGATGATGATTTTGACCCATGCCCGGCGATCTGCCGGAGTACGGCCGTTCCCGACCCCGTAGCCACGTGGCGTAGCTGGGCCATCATGCCCGGGCGGCTTCCAGCTGCGCGACCGGATTGTTACGGCGTGATCGCGATGGCATCGGGGTGGAGCCCAACCGTGATCCACCTGCGCGTGGTGTTGGTGGCAGTGTTGATCGGGGTCACCCGGTCTCCGTTGCTGTTGGCGACGTAGGCGGTCTTCCCGTTCGGCGTGATCGCGATGGCGACGGGTCGGCGCCCGACCGTGATCGCCTGACCGGCCTTGTTGGTGGCGGTGTTGATCGGGGTCACCGTGTCCGGGAAGTAGCTGACGACGTAGGCCGTCTTGCCGTTCGGGGTGATCGCGATGGCCTTGGGGGCGGCCCCGACCGTGATCGCCCGGCCGGCCTTGTTGGTGGCGGTGTTAATCGGGGTTACCGTGTCCGAGCCAATGTTGACCACGTAGGCGGTCTTGCCATTCGGGGTGATCGCGATGGCGAACGGGCTGCTGCCGCTGCTGCCGACCGTGATCGCATGGCCGGCCTTGTTGGTGGCGGTGTTGATCGGGGTGACCGTGCGTCCAACTGATTCCTCGTTGTCGGCGACGTACGCGGTCTTCCCGTCCGGCGTGATAGCGATGGCATCTGGCCAGCCGCCGACCGTGATCGCCGTACCGGCCTTGCCGGTGGCGGTGTTGATCGGGGTGACCGTGCCGGCGTTGATGTTGGCAGAGTCGAGGCCGCCGACGTAGGCGGTCTTGCCGTTTGGGGTGATCGCGATGACACAGAACTGCTCGGTGGTGTACAGGCGGTTGACCGTGATCGCCTGGTCGGCCTTGTTAGTGGCGGTGTTGATCGGGATCACCCTGCCCGAGGGGCCAATTTCGAGAACATAGGCCGTCTTCCCGTCCGGAGTGATCGCGATGGCCCCGACGGCGAAGGGGCGGCGCCCGACCGTGATCGACTTTCCCGTCTTGCCGGTGGCGGTGTCGATCGGGGTCACCGTGTCGCTGTTGCCCGCGGCGACGTAGCCGGTCTTTCCGTTCGGCGTGATCGCGAGGAGGCTGGGGTTGCCACCGACCGTGATCGACTTTCCCGTCTTGCCGGTGGCGGTGTCGATCGGGGTTACCGTGCCTGAGCTTCTGTTGGCGACGTAGGCAGTCACCGGGCGGGCCGGCCTCGCCGCCGAGGAACCCGCCGTGGCAGCCGAGCCGGCGGAGGCCAGAGTGGCGGCGGGTAAGAGAAGCGCGGCGCTGGTGATCGTTGCAGTGGCTATCCGCCGTGCCGCGTCGCCGGTCAGTCTCATGAGATATGCCTCCTCGGGTCATGACCAGGGAACTCCGGCTGCGCCGCAGCTGCCGCGTTCTGGGCACAGGATGCGTTGCGGCCGGACCGGACGCTTGGGAGCGTGCCCCCCGCCCGGATTGCGGGGTAGGACCAAAAGCCGCAACACGAGGGCCTTAAGGCCCGAGATCGGCCCGCCTGCCGCGAGCCCGGCCCATCCCGCCTGCCGGTCGGCGGCCGCCAGGCACGCCCCCGTCCGGCCAGGTGGCCGTGCCAGCCCAAAGCGGGAGCGCGAGGCGCGCGAGCGCGAGATATGGCATGCAGTTCCGGTGGATGATCCGGACGGTCCCAGACCCAGCGCGCCAGATCGCCGTTCAGTCGCCTGCGGATGGTTAGACGGGTTGCGCACGGCCTTCGATCTCCTGGCGCAGCTGAGTGCGCAGTATCTTGCCCAGCGAGTTCTTCGGCAGTGCGGTGACGATCTCGATCCGGTCGGGCCAGTTCTCTAGAGTGACTTGCTCGCGTTCCAGGTAGCTCGTCAGGTCGGCCAGCGTGGGTGGCAGGCCGGCCGGCACGACCACCGCGCAGACCTGGTCGGAGCCGGGGATGGCCCGGTCCGGATACCCGATCAGGACCACCTCGCCGACCGCTGGATGGCGCATCAGGATCGTCTCGATCTCGGAAGCCGGCACCTTGGCACCGGTCGCGCGGGTGATCAGGTCAGCGCGTCGGCCAGTGATCCGGATCCCGCCCCTGCCATCATCGCGGGCCATGTCGCCGGTATCGAACCAGCCGTCGGCATCCACGCAGGCCGCGAACGCCGCCGCTTGCCCCAGGTAGCCCTGGCAGAGCGACGCCCCGCGTACCAGCAGCCGCCCGCTCCCCGATTCGTCCTCCGCCGCTATCCGCACCTGCATCCACGGCATTGGCCGGCCGTCGCTGTGCGCGGCCCAGTCCGGCGGGTCATCTGGCCCGGTTGTCGTGCAGCCACCTGTCTCCGTCATTCCCCATACCGCGAACAGCGGGAGCTCCAGCACCTCACGAGCCTGCGCCACCATCTGCGCGGAAATCGGCGCCGAACTCGAGCTCAGTACCCGCAGGCTGGACACCTGCCGGGGACGGGCGCGCTGCGCGGCCAGCAGCCTGGCCATGTACCAGGGCGCCGCATGGAGATGAGTGACCTGGTGCTCGGCCACCATGTCCAGCATCAGGTCCATGTCGTCGTTGGTGTCGTGGGTGACACACGTGGCGCCCAGGAAGATCGGCGCGAAAACGGCATGTACTGCCGCGGCCACGTGGGTCAGGTACTGCGGGATCGACACCACGTCCGCTGCGGTCAGGCCGTAAGGGACCGACAGCGACTGGCTGGACGCGAAGATCGTGTTCTGGCTGTGCACCACGCCTTTCGGCTGGCCGGTCGTTCCCGACGTGAAGACGAGCAGGACCGGGTCGTCCGCGCCGGCAGGCACCTCGGTCACGGGGTGGTCCTCCCAATGCGTGCGGACGAAGAACTCCTCGAACTCAATGGCCCCGGTCCGGGACGCATCACCGACCACGACCCGGTGCTCCAGGGTCGGCGGGGCCACCTGTGCCAGCCGCATGTCGTAGTCGATGTTGTCGAAAGAGTCGATAGTGATGCAGACCTTCGCCCGGCTGACCGTCAGGATATGAGCAAGCTCGCGGCCGGCCAGCGCGGGCAGCGTCGGTGCCGCCACCGCCCCGAGCCGTGCGCAAGCCAGGTACAGCGGGGCCACGATCCACCGGTTGGGCAGGTACAGCACCACCACGTCACCGTGGCCCACGCCCAGCTCAGCCAGCGCCCCAGCGAACCGGGCCACCAGGGTGGCCAGTTCCGCATACGTCACGGTCCTGGCGAGCTGCCCGTCCTCATAACCGATGATCGCGGAATGATCGGGACGGACCTGGGCCCACCGGGCCAGGTCATCAAGGAATGTCTCGTCCCGCCACCAGCCCGCAGCGCGGTACTCCGCCGCTTGCTGCGGGCCAGCGGGCGCAAGCGTGTCCCACCTCATGGGAATGCCTCCCGCCGGATCGCCATTGTGCCTGCGAGGAACATATGGGATGGCAGACGTCAGGTGATACCCCGGTCAGCGCTCCCGACGCAGAACCCGGCACCCGGCGCGCCCGGCCGCGGTGCGGCCGGCCGCGGTGCGGCCGCATTCCGCGTTCAGGCCGTGCGCAGGGCAGGCCGTACGCAGCGCAGGTCGTGCGCAGGCCGGCCTGCCACCGCCTGAGTGCCGGTGCTAGGCTCCGGCTGACCTTGCCACCTGGCCATTTACTTCGCGAAGAGGTTAGATAACCTCCAATTCAGTGCTGGATACTGCGATGAGAACTATCCGCCTCCCTGCCGTCGAAGAAGCGCTGAAATATGGTTACGCTCAGCTGGCTGATCCAGACGACCTGTATCTTTCGCCGCAGTGGATCAAGATGGAAGAAGAGGTTGGCATAGCGCGGCCATTCCATCTCCTCTGCCTGCCGGATCAGGATGACACACCAGCGGTCGCGGCGGCCTGGGGCCTCGTGGTCGAGGCCACCGCATTCTGGCCGTACATGCGGGTCGATCTCGTACTGAAAATGCTTCTTGAAAAGCACAATGTCCTGGTGAACGCCGAAATGGAAGAGAACCTTCGGGCCCTTATGCCGAGCGCTTACGTAGGCGCGCTCCGAGGCGGGACCACCAGGCTGCAGGTGAGTCCGGCGCTTGGCGAGGCCGCCGCCAGGCGGGCCGTCAGCGAGCTCCTGGACGAGGCCGAAGCCATGGCGCGCGCAGACCGCATCCGCAGCATCGCGTTCCTGTACATCCCGCCCGAAGACGCGGTATTGCGCCAGGTGCTCGAGGAACGCGGATACACGGCGTTCGGGTCCGCGCACAACGTCTCGGTGCTCCGCCTGCCGGGCCAGACCTTCCAGGACTACCTCGGCGGATTCGGAAAGCGCCGCCGCGACAGCATCAGATGGGAACGGCGCAAGATCGCCGCCGCGGGGGTCCAGATCGGCGTGGAAACGCTGAACCGCGGTCTGAGCGAGGAAATGATGCCGCTGGAAGCCCAGCTCTACCTGAAGTACGGGCACCAGGCGCACCCAACGGAAATGGCCCGCCGGCTCCACGACAGCGTCATCGCGGAGTATGGTGCCGCGGCCCAGGTGATCACCGCCCGCGCCGACGGCGCGCTGCGCGGATATGCCGCCTTCATCCAGGTCGGCCAGGCGCTCTACTCACGCGACACCGGCTACGACTACGCCTGGCAGCAGGGACTGCCGCTCTACTTCGAGGTCCTCTTCTACAGTGCCATCGAGCTAGCCCTGCAGTCGGGGGCGCGGGAGATCAACTATTCCTATGGTTCCGATGAGACCAAGGCGTCGCGCGGCTGTGACCTGCTGCCGCGGGTGACCTACGTCAAGGCTCTCGACGAGCAGGCGTCGGCCGGCTTGAGCCTCCTGCGGGCTGCGCTGGCCAGCCCCCTGGCCGGCACCGCCCCGGCCGGCAGCGCCCTGGCCGGCACCACCCTGGCCGGCACCGCCCTGACCGACACCGCGCGTCCCGACGCCTAGAGCGCTGGATGGCCACCGCGTAGCCCGCGCGGCCGGTCGCCAATCCTTGACGCAAGGTGCGGGGTGCTGTAGCACCATCTTGTGCGCTGCGTGCCGATGGCCCGCTTTGACCGACTGAACGAAACGCCATCAATGGCGAAGGTGAGTGATCAATGACGACGCTCGCGGACCCCGCCCGCGCGAGCTCAGGGGACAGCCGACGCAGGCGGCTGCCCTGGACCCTCCCGGCCAACTACCTGATCCTGCACATGGGCTTCTTCACCCTCGCCCCGATTCTGCCCATCCTGGTGAAGACAAGGCTGGCCGGCGGTGCAGCCGAGGTCGGGGTGGTGCTGTTCGCCTACAACTCCGCAATCGGCTACAGCTGCCTGCTGATCACTCGCTGGATCTCCAGGGTGCCGCCCCGGGCCGGCATGGTGGCCGGCCTTTCCGTTTCGGCGGCCAGCATGGTGGCACTGGCGTACTCGGATTCGCTCGCCGCCATTATCTGCGTGCTCGTCCTGGCGGGCAGCGGGCTGAGCACGCACTTCCTGCTGGCCAGGACCCTGCTCGCGGAAGTGATTCCCGGACACTCCGGCCGCAACCACGCCTACTCGATGATCGCGCTCGCCGTCAACGTCGCGGGCGCGGTCGCCCCCATCGCGGCGACCACCGTGTATGCGATCTCCGGCGCGAAAACGCTGCTGTTCATTGTCGCGGGCTTCTACCTGGCCGCCGCGCTGCTGCTGCTGGTCATGGTGCCCGCCGATCTGCAGCCGCTGGCTTCGTCACTGCGCTGGCCGATCAGCCGGGCCACGTTCCGCGCGATCCGCCACGACACCGCGTCAATCCGGATCATCATGATGTCGGCGGCAGGCGGGTTTATCTACTCGCAGTTTTTCTCCTCCATCGCCCTGCTCATCACCACGTTCATAGCGAAAGGCCCGGAACAGGGCCTGCTGTTTGCGATCAATGCGGTCACCGTCATTATCGTTCAGGTACCGATGACCATGGCGATCGGACGTCGACTGGACCGGGGCATGCCGCCATCCTCAGCAATGCGGCTCGGGCTGATAATCTTCTCGGCATCGATGCTATCGCTTGGCCTGCTATTGCATACCGGCCTGGCATTGTTCATCACATTCGGCATCATGATCCTCATTTTCTCGGTCGCCGAGACCATCTATACGCCGGTGAGAGATACCGCCTACGCCGCGATGCCAGCCGCCTCGCAGCTCGAGGCGTTCAATCTCCGGTTCATCTTCATCACGATCGGGGAATCGGTCGGCGCCCTGTGTGGCGGCGCGATTTTCCTGACCCTCGCTGGCCACGGCACCGGCGCGGCCTACTGGCTCGTCCTCGGCGCGGGCGGCCTGCTCGTCACCATCGTGGCGTCGTTGCTGCACGTGAGCAGGCCTGCGGCAGCTGACAGCCAGAACCTCACTGTCACCGTGCCGGACGAGGCCTGACCTGACCGCCCGGCGGCCAGCCGCCGGGATCTCCCGGCCGACCAGTACGGTTGCCTGCGGCGGGCAAGAAACGAGCTCACTCCTACGGAGGTACCAAGCGTGGACGCCAGCCCTTCCCGCGCCCCGGGTCCGATCAGCATGCGGCGTCCCGGCGGTGAGCCGGTCGGCGCCATGACCCTGTTCGGGGTCCCGCTGTGCCTCACCGCGGAGGACCTGCGCGCCGTGCCGATCGACGTGGCGTTCATGGGCGCGCCGGTGGACATGTCGATAGGCCACCGGGGGGCAGCGTTCGGCCCGCGGATGATCAGGGTCGACGAGCGCTGGCCGCCTTATCCGCCGGAGCTGCTGATCAACACCAGCACCCGCATTCACCCGTTCCGCGAGCTGACCGTGGTGGACTACGGCGACGCCACCGTGGACCCGTTCAGCATCGAGAACTCGATAGAGCCGATCAGGTCCATGGTGCGGGATGTGGCGAGCGCCGGGGCGGTACCCGTCATCCTCGGCGGAGATCATTCGGTGATGCTGCCGAACGTGGCCGGAATCGCCGACGTCTACGGTCCGGGCAACGTCGGCGTCCTCCACTTCGATGCGCATCCCGACTGCTCCGACGACCCGTACGGCCATGCCATCTCGCATGCGACGCCCATCCGGCGGCTGATTCTCGACGAGCACCTGCCTGGGCGCAACTTCGTGCAGGTGGGACTGCGGTCGATCATTACCCCGGATGACAAGCTCCTGGGCTGGATGCAGGAACACGGCCTTCAGTCGCATTTCATGGCCGAGATCGACAGGTACGGCTTCGGCGCCGTCATCGAGAAGGCGATTGACGAGGCGCTCGACGGGCCCGAGTACGTCTACCTGTCGCTCGATATTGACGTGCTCGATCCGGCGTTCGCGCCTGGCACGGGAACCCCGGAGCCCCAGGGCCTGACCGTCCGCGAGCTCCTGCCCGCACTGCGCCGGGTCTGCCATGAGACTCGCGTGGTGGGCATCGAGGTCGTCGAGGTCGCGCCGCACCTGGACCCGGGCTCGACCACCACCCTGAACGCCCGACGGGCCATCTTCGAGGCGCTCACCGGCCTGGCGATGCGCAAGAAGGGATTTCCCGGACGTGACTACCTCGACGACATCGCCGCCGGGGAGCGCTTCCACCGGGACCGCTGACCGCCCAGGCCGGGGTCGCGGTGGCCGCCCGTCGCTCCCTGGCGGCCTCGCCGGGGGCTGTCAACTTGACCGGAATAGGCACTAATCGCGGGTTCAGCGCGCGAACAGTACGAGACGGGCCGCTGAAACTGTTAAGTTCTATGGGCTAGCCCTGAGCTGAGCGCACCCCGACAGTGCGACCGGCTCAGCCCCGTGATCGAGGTGGTGACGACATTGACGCGCGTTGTCGTCGTTGGTGATCTGATGACAGACACCGTCGCTCACGCTGCGCTGCCACTGGCCAGGGGCAGCGATACGCCAGCCACGGTGACCATGCACGGTGGCGGTTCAGGTGCGAACATCGCCGCCTGGCTCGCCGTCGACGGCGCCGAGGTGGCGTTCGTCGGGCGGCGCGGCGCCGACATCGCAGGCCGGAACCGGGACATGGAGCTGATGGGCTACGGCGTGGACGCCAGGCTCGTCATGGACCCGGAGCGCCCGACCGGGACCTGCGTGGTGCTCGTGACCCACAAGGGCGATCACACGATGTTGTCCGATCCGGGAGCCAACGCCGCGCTCTCCGCGGACGACCTGCCGAAAGACCTGTTCACGCCGGGCAGCCACCTGCACATCTCCGGGTACACGCTGCTGAACGAGGGGTCCAGGGAAGCGACGCTGGCCGCCCTCAGCCACGCGCAGCGGGCCGGGATGACGGTGTCGGTCGATGGCGCCTCGGCGGCGCCGCTGGAGCGAGTCGGCGCCGAGCCGTTCCTGCAGCTGACCAACGGGGCAACCTTGCTGTTGGTCAACACCGACCAGGCCCGGGTCATCACCGGGCGGGACGAGCCCGAGCAGGCGGCGCGGGTCCTGAATGCCTGGTACCCGCAGGTGGTCATGAAGCTGGGCGCAGACGGCGCGCTCTTCTACGCCAACGGGCGCCACGATCCGGTCCGGGTTCCCGGCCCGCCGATCGAGAAGATCGTGGACGGGACCGGGGCCGGGGACGCGTTCTGTGCGGGTTTCCTGCCGGCCTGGCTGGACAAGAAGCCGCCCGGCGAAGCGCTGGTCAGCGGCTGCAGGCTCGCGGCCCGCGCACTCAGCCTGGTCGGAGCCCGGCCAGCGCTCTGAGCCATGCTGGATTACCTCCGGGAGCTGTTCTCGCTCGAGGGGCATACCGCCCTGGTGACCGGGGGCAGCTCGGGTATCGGCCGCGCCATGGCAGGTGCCCTGGCCAGGGCGGGCGCGAATGTTGTCGTGCTGGCGCGAGGCGAGCCAGGCCTGGCGGACACGGTGCTCAGGCTGCGGGACGCGGGCGGCACCGCGGACTGGGTGAGCGCTGACCTTAGCGACCGGGCCGGGCTGGAACGCGGCGCCCGGGCGGCCGCGGAAAAGTTCGGCGCGCCCGACATCCTGGTCAACTCCGCCGGCCTGAACCTGCGGCCGCCGATGAGCTCCCTGACCGTCGCCGAGTGGGACCTGACGATGGCCGTCAACCTGACCGCCCCCTTCCTGCTCGGCCAGATCTTCGGACCGCGGATGGCCGCCAGCGGCTGGGGGCGGATCATCAACGTGGTGTCACAGCAAGCAGCCCGCGCTTTCGGCAACAGCGGCGCCTACGGGGCTTCCAAGGGCGGCCTGGCCGCCTTGACCCGGTCCCAGTCCGAGGCCTGGGCGCCCAGCGGAGTGCGGAGCAATGCGATCTCTCCAGGGTTCGTGGCTACCCCGCTGACCAGGCACACCGTGAGTGATCCCGCGAGCGCGGCCGCGCTGGCGGCGCGCACGATGATCGGCCGTAACGGCGAGGCGGCCGACTTCGAGGGCATCGCCGTGTTCCTCGCCAGCCGGGCCAGCGAGTACGTGACCGGGCAGGTGATCTGTGTCGACGGCGGATTCTCGGCCAGCTGACCGCCGCGGCGCTAGGCGCGGCTGGCGGTGGCCGGACGGACACCGGAACCGGCCGTGCGAACGTCTGCCACCAGGGCGGCGAACCTGTCCAGGCCCGCCTCGATCCGGTCCGGCGTGAGCTGGCTGTAGGCGAGCCGTACCTGATGCGTCCCGCCCCCCGCACCGTAGAAGTGGCTCATCGGGGTCCACAGCACGCCATGCTCGCGAGCTGAGTACTCGAGCAGTTCGTCGTCGGCCGCGAACGGCAAGCTCACCACCACGAAGAATCCGCCGCTGGGTGCATTCCAGCTCAGGCCGGCCGCAGGAAAGCGGCGGCCCAGCCCGTCCAGCACCTGACGCAGGTTGCTCGCGTACACGGCGGTCTCGCGAATATTGGCCTTGATCACGCTGCAGCCGTTCTCCAGCAGTTTGCCGCCGACCACGGCCTGCGCGACGGGCGATGTATTCACGCTGACCATGCTTTTTATCTTCGACAGCTCATCGGCCAGCAGGCTGAAGGTCCCGTTGCCCGCCATTACCCGCTGGTCGGCCACGGCGTAGCCGACGCGAGCACCAGGAAAGCCCGTCTTGGCGAATGAGCCCAGATAAACGACTCTTCGGCTGGTGTCGAGCGCCTTCAGCGTGGGCAGCCGCGTGCCATCGCCGAATGTGCCGTACGGATTGTCCTCCAGGAGCAGCAGATCCTCCTGCCCGGCCACGTCGAGCAATTGCTGCCGGAGTTCGGTGCTGAGGCTCGCGCCAGACGGATTAGCGAAGTCGGGCATCACATAACAGGCCCGCGGGCGCAGCCCCGCCGCCCGCGCCCGCGCCGCCTGCTCGGCCAGATCGCCTAGGTCAACCCCGGACTGACCGCTCCGGACCGGCCAGACGGGCAGGTCCACCAGGCGCGCGGCCCCGGTCAGCCCGACATAGGTCGGCGAGATAGCGAGCAGTACGTCCCGGTCATCGCGGCGCAGCGCGCGCAAGACGATGAACATCGCTTCCTGGCAGCCCACCGTGACGACGACAGCCTCGGGGTCCGCGTGGATTCCTTCGTCGACCGCCAGGTGCCTGGCCACGAGCTCGTGCACGATTCCCTTGGTCCGCCCGTACTGAAACAGCGCCTGGCTCAGCCGCGGTTCGGAGTAGCCGAGCTCGTTTCTGAGGTAGTCGCAGAACGAGTCGATGTACCTGTGGATCAGCGCGATGTCGAAGAACTCCTCGCAAGGGCGGCCAGAGGCAAACGACACCGCGTCCGGGTACCGGCTCGCGACCTCGTTGAGAAAGTTCATGGACTCCAGCGCCGGGTCATCCAGTGCTGGATGCAGGCCTGCCAGGTCCAACTCCGCCGCCGCGCCAGCCGGCCGCCCCGATTCCATCAGCTGCGATTCCTTCCCGTTGCAGGTCACCACGCAGGCGCCATTACCAGGCGCCAGTAGACCGGGGGCCGGAGCTAACGGCTTCGGGCCGGGTCCAGATGCGCCGCCTGGCCCCGGTCTGTCCCATCAGCATCATAGGCTCGGTTTTCTTTCAAATACCCCATCTAATTACTTTTCGGACATTGGCCAGCAGCCGATCTGGTACTACCTGTCCGGTAGATACCAGCTTAAAGTGTGACTGCATAACTTTCCGTGCGACGACGCAGGAGGAAACCGCATGTCACGTTACGACTGGGGCGAGGCCAACCCGGGCATCGAGCGGCTGCAGAAGGCCGTCAGCCCGGCGCGCCACCGGGTGATCAGCCACCCGCTCTACCGCAGCCTCGACGGCCTGCAACCGGTAACCACCTTCATGGAACACCACGTCTTCGCCGTCTGGGACTTCATGTCCCTGCTGAAGTCGCTCCAGCGCCACCTCACCTGCGTCCAGGTGCCCTGGGTGCCGACCGGGCCGACGGGCAGCCGCCGCCTGATCAACGACATCGTCCTGGTCGAGGAGAGTGACGAACTCGGCCGCGGTTTTATCAGCCATTTCGAGCTGTACCTGGACGGGATGACCGAAGCCGGTGCCGACCGCGGCTCGATCGACGCCTTCATCGGGCTGCTGACGACCGGGCACCCCGTCCTGCCGTCGCTGCAGGACGCCGCGGTCCCCGGACCTTCCGCCGAGTTCACCGCTACCACCTGGGGATTCATCGAGAGCGCTCCTGTGCACTGCCAGGCCGCTGCGTTCGCGTTCGGCCGGGAAGACCTCATCCCCGACATGTTCGACCAGGTCGTCGCGGTCAACCAGGAGCTGGGCAACCAGCTCAGCACCTTCGTCGACTACCTCAAGCGGCACATTCAGGTGGACGCCGAAGAGCACACGCCGATGGCGATGCAGATGCTCGCTGATCTGTGCGGCGATGATGACGACAAGTGGCGGGAGTGCGAGGACGCGGTCAACGCGGCGCTGGCGGCGCGGACCCTGCTGTGGGATGGCATTCTCGCCGCCATCCGGACTGGCGCGGGCGGGTAACCGGGCCGGCCGTGGCGATCGCTTGACCGCCCCTTCTCCCGCACCGTGGCCGGTGAGCGGCCTGCATCGCTTGGCTCGTCTCGCCATTGGAGGCACCATTCCTCGCCGCTGGCTGCCAGGATGGCGAGCCTCGATGGCGTGGTCCGGTGCCGAGATTGCCGCGATGGCCAAGGCCTGAGGGAGTTTCCCAGACCACACCGGGCTCGCCCGCCGGCCGGGCAGCGCCAGCCGCGTCCCTGATTTCGATGTGGGTTTCGGCGAACGGCAGCCCGCACGAACTCTGCCGCTCCCCGTGCTCGGTCCTGCTCGGTAGGTGTACCGCTCTCGACAGCGTGCGGTGGCTGCGGCAAGCTGTGGTCATGCGCGGTGCCGACGCTGACCTGGAATCAGCCGCGGAGCCGCTGCTCGCCGAACTGGCCACCGGGCCAGGCCGGGAGGATCCCTACCCGGTGTATGCGCGGCTCCAGGAGCTGGCGAGTCAATTTTCGCTGTCGTCCGGGCTGGCCTACCTGACCCGATACGACACTGCGCGCGATCATGCGGACGCCAGCCACGGCGGAAGGACCCGCCTGGATAGAGTCAGCCAGCCCGGCTGGCGTGATCACCCGGGCCTGCGGCCACCCATGAGTCGTTCGTCTTCCGTGACCCGCCGGACCACACCAGGTGGCGGCACTGGTCAGCGGCGCGTTCAGGCCCGCCGGGCCGCCAGTCTGCGCGCTCACATCGAGCTCGTCACGGGCCAGATACTCGACACCATGGCCGACGCGACCGCCGACGGCGGTGCGGTCGACTGCAGGGTTGCTGGCCGCGACGCTGCCGGTCGCGGTGATCAGCAAGGTGGTCGGAGTCCCCGAGGCTGACCAGCCAGGCCTGCGCGAGCCGCTGGAAGGGCTGCGACTGGCCGTAGACGGCTCCGCACGCAGCGCCAACCTGGCCGCCATCAACCACGGCGGCCAGGCGCTGCTGGAATATTTCGCCGACCTCGTCGCCCGCCGCAGAGCACAGCCGCGTGATGACCTTGTGCGGCCCTGGTAGCGGTCCGGGACGCCGAGCCGGACCGGGCCGACCGCGGGCCGACCGAGGACGAACTGCAGCAGACGCTCACCCTGATCTTCAGCGCCGCCATCGAAAGCATGGCCGACTTGCTGCTGAACGGGACCGCGGCGCTGCTGGCCTTCCCCGGTCAGGCCGCGCAGCTCCGGGCCAGCCCTGCGCTGGGTGATGCGGCGGCCCAGGAAGCCCTCCGCTACGACGCCGCCGTCCAGGCCATCGGCCGGACGCGGCCGCGGATGCCCGGTCGCCGGCACCGCGGTACCCGCGGGAACCATGGTCCTGGCCATGCTCGGCGCCGCCAACCGGGATCCGGCCCGATTCAGCGCGCCCGGCCGCTTCGACATGTCCAGAACCGGTCCGCCGCCGCTGTCCTTCGGCGGCGGGACCACCGCTGCTGGGCGCCCCGCTCGCGCGCCTGGAGGCCGCCATCTTCCTGCCCGCGCTGCTCGGCCGCTTCCCCCGTCTGCAGGCCGGTCCGCTCGTCCGCCGCGGCTTCGTCCTGCGCGGCTTCGCCAGCTTCCCCGTCACCACCCGCTAACCCGCCTGCCGTGCCTCGCCGCACTTCGCACCGATCAGCAGCGTGCCTACGATGACAGCGCGATGAGATACGCGCCGCGGAAGGGACCGGGAATGGACGGCACAACGGCGGCCGAACGGCAACCCACGGACGCCGAAGCGCTGCTGGCCAGCCTCGCTACGGCTGCGGTCAGCCTGGACCCATACCCGGTTTACGCGCGGCTGCACGCGCTGGGCCCGGTGCACCGCAGCGCATCCGGTATCCCCTTCGTGACCGGGTATGACGCCTGCGCTGCCGTGGCCCGCGATCCGGTATTCCGCGCACAGAGCCCGGAGTGGAACGACCGGGTCGCGCCGGGCTGGCGGGACCGGCCAGCCAAGGTAGCGACGTTCGAGACAATGCTCTTCCGTGATCCGCCCGACCACACCCGGCTGCGGCGCCTGGTGAGCGGAGTGTTCAGCCCCCGGCACGCGGAACAGATGCGCGCCGACGTCGTGCGCGCGGTGGACACGGCACTCGATGCCCTGGCGGACGCGGGCGCCGACGGGGCCCGGTGAACCTGCAGGAGATCCTTGCCTCGTCGCTGCCGATCTCGGTGATCGCTGGCATCGTCGGCGTGCCGCGCAGCGACTGGCCGCCGTTGCAGACGGCCATCTCGCAGCTGCTGCAGCTCGTCGAGCGTCGGTCAGCAAGCAGCAAATGGCCGACGCGGATCGCGCGGCCACCGATCTGCGCAGCTACTTCGCCGACCTGGCCGCACAATGCCGCGCGGCTCCCCGCGACGACCTGGCCTCCGCGCTGGTCGCCACCGAAGCCGGAGCGGACGGCCAGGCCAGGTTCACCCACGATGAGCTGCTGCAGACTCTCACCTTCGTCTTCATGGCGGGCGTGGACACCATGACCAACTACTGGCCAACGGCACGGCAGCATTCCTGGCTCACCCTAGGCAGGCGGAGCTACTGCGGGCGAGCCCGGACCTCGCCGCCACCGCCGCACACGAGGTATTGCGCTACGACCCGCCGGTCCAGTTCATCGGCCGCGTCACTGCTGCCGAGACGGTAATCGCCAGCGTTCAGGTTCCCGCCGACCAACTGGTAATCGCGGTGATCGGCGCCGCCAACCGGGACCCCGGGCGATTTGCCGCGCCCGGCACGTTCGACATCGCCAGGCCGACCGCCGCGGTGCTCTCGTTCGGCGGTGGTCTGCACTACTGCCTCGGCGCACCGCTCGCCCGGCTGGAAGCCGAAACATTCTTTCCCGCGCTGCTGACGCGGTTCCCCGGCCTGCGCCTGGCCGGGGCACCGACCCGGCAGGGCACCGTCTTCCGTGGCTTCGCCGACCTGCCGGTGGCCTGGCGCTGACCCTGAACGCCGCACGCTGAATACCGCCGCAGAATGTCCGAGGAGATGTGATGACAGCTGCCCAGCCGACGATCATCGCGACCAGCATCAGCTTCCAGCGCTCCGGCGGAAGCGTGTGGGACGGCCTGGCCGGTCCCGCCTACCAGCTGGCCGCCAGGCTGGCCAGGGCGGGGGCGCATCCGCGGCTGTGCATCGTGGCCACCGGCCTGGGCGACAACCCTGTCTACGTGGCCGCCATGTACGGCGCCTTCAGCCGGCGAGATCTCGTATCGCATCTGGCCCTGTTCCCCATGCCCAGCGTGCCTGACATCAGAGAGCACCTGCTCAGCCAGGACATCATCTGGGTAGCCGGCGGCAGCACGGCCAACATGCTCGCCGTCTGGCGGCTGCACGGGCTCGATCGCATCCTGCGCGACTGCTGGCAGCAGGGGGTCGTTCTGATGGGAACTTCGGCCGGGTCGATCTGCTGGCATGCGGGCGGCACGACGGACTCGTTCCGGCTGCCGCTGCGGCCTGTGACCGATGCGCTCGGCTTCCTGCCCTACCAAACAGCCCGCACTATGACTCCGAGCCGCAGCGGCGTCCGGTGGCCCATGAGCTGATCGCCAGCGGTGTACTGCCCGACGGATTCGCCACCGACAACGGAGCTGGGCTGGTGTTCCTCGGTGAGGATCTGCACGAGGCCATTACCGAGGCACCGAATGCCCGGGCATACTCGATCGCCCGCGCCGGCGACCGGGCAACCGAGATCGTGCTACCGACCCGCCTGCTGTGAAGCGCCGGTCTCGGCCAGGTACCTGGCCCGGAGCAGCTTCTTGTCCACTTTGGCCAGCGCCGTCAAGGGAAGGCTGCCGACGAACTCTATGTCCCGCGGGGCGTACAGGTTGTTGAGCTGCGACCGCACCAGGCGGCGCAGCTCGTCTGCGGTCACGTCGGCACCTGGCGTGGTCACCACGAACGCGTGCACCGCCTCACCGTAGGCCGCGTCGGGGACTCCTATCACGGCCGCGGACTTCACGTGCGGATGACTCGTCAGGACATCCTCGATCGGCCGGGCGTAGACGTTCGCGGCGGCGCCGCCGGTCACGATCATGTCGCTGACCCGGTCAACGAGGTAGAGGTATCCTTCGGCGTCCAGGTAACCGACGTCGCCGGTGCGGAGCCAGCCAGCCACGATGGTGGCGCTAGTCCGATCGGGCTGCCGCCAGTAGCCGACCATCCTGAGGGAACCGGCGATCCATACCTCGCCGGTCTCGCCGACGGGCAGCGCTTCGCCCCGGTCATCGCGGATCTCGATGCGGGTATCGGCGAATGGCCTGCCGCACGAGCTCAGCCGGTCCGGCCGGTCCGGATCATGGTCGAGGAACGGCAGGTCGGTGATGAGCGGCGCCTCACTGGAGCCGTATACCAGCCGCAGCACTGGGCCGAAGAGCGCGATCGCCTCGGCCAGGCGTGTCGGCGAGGCCGGTGCCCCGCCGACGTTCAGGTAACGCAGGCTGCTGGTCTGGGTAGTCGCGACCGCAGGGTGGTCGAGTACCCGGTAGAGCTGAGCCGGCGTCAGGAAAGTACTGCTAACGCGCTCTCTTTCGATGGCGGCCAGGAACCGGCCCGGATCCCAGCCATCGGCAAGGAAGAGGGTGCCTCCTTCGAACAGCGTGAGAAACGCCGGCATCTGCCCGCTGACGTGACTGAAGGACGAGCCGGACAAGAACCGCATGGGCGGTTCGCCGGCTGCGACGTAATAGGCAGCGATCGCCAGCAGGGTCTTGTAGAAGCCCTGCCCATGCTGGATCAGCTTCGGCAGGCCGGTCGTGCCGCCGGTGTAGAACAGTGACTCCGGATCCGGGCCCACCAGGGCCGGGTCAAACTCAGGCGGCCCGGCTGGGAGCGCGGCGATCAGGTCCATTCCCCGGCTGCCCGGGCCCAGGGAGAAAACCCTGACCGCGCTGGCCTGGCTGCTCAGGTCGGCAGCCAGCTGCTCCTTCGGTCCCGAGGCACTATAGATCAGCACCTCGGACTGCGAGAGCCGGAAGAAGTCGGCCTGGTCCCGCGGCGGTGCGTACGCCGCGATCCATACCGTCCGGCAGCCAAGTAAATGCAGGGCAAGCTGCAGCGACGCTGAGGCAAGGTGATCTTTCACCAGCATCGCCACCGCGCTGCCCGGCCCGATCCCCTGCTCGTGCAGGAGCCTCGCCAGGCCCAGGGTCAGATCCGCCACCTCGCGGTAGGTCAGCCGACTATCTCCCTGGACAATCGCCTCCTGATCACCGTAGTCCGCGAACAGCTCCAGGACGCGCACCACATAGTTATCCGCGGATCCGGGTCGCTCGGTCACCACTGGCCACCCCACAGTCGTCTCGCCCGGCCGAAAAGTCCGGTGGCTGCAACCTTGATACCTCAACTCAAGAATAGCTGGACAGTTCTCTTGATCAAATGGCCGCGAGACACGGCTGCACCATACGATCGGGGCATTGGAATCACCTTCATCATCCGTTCCTAAAATGGTCCGGCCACTTGACACGTTCAGCTGCCGGACGGAACGTTGCCCTTGAACGGCTTGCGCTTGTTCTCCAGGGGCCGCTGCCGTCTGTGCACGGCTGCGCCCAGCGCCGACTGCCATCCGCCCCTTGACCGCGATGACGAGGCCGGAGGGAGGTGCGGATATGAGGGACGACGACGCGAGCAAGGACTAGCTGAAGTCCGCAGCCGCCGGAACCGATCGGTCAGGTTACTGTCCAACCACGGCCAGGCGCGACTGCACGAGGATCTCCCAGGCGAGTTCCCGGCGGTGCTCACCGCTATGCTGGCCTGGGAGATCTCGTGTCGGGCCGGCGGCCTCGAGCCAGCCAGGACAGGTCAGGCTGGCTCGTACGGCGGCGCGTCCGCGAAGTCCACCGTCGGCCAGGTACCGCGCTGCCACTCGCGGAGCATGCGCAGCGTGGCGCCGGGCGGCGCCACGATCAGGCGCTCGTCAAACCATCGCCGCACCTTTTCTATGCGGTCCTCAAGCTGGTCGGCTGTCGTCGCGGCCAGCAGCACCTGGCCTAGCCGGACTCCGGTATTGCCGAGCTCGCCGGAGATTTCCGATCCCACCGGCATCTCGATGCGGGCGTATCGCACCCCCTCCCTTTCCATGAGCTGAGCGGGTGACGGGCAGGCCATGAGCGTGCCGGGGCGCCCCCTGAGGTAGGTCGTGCCCACAATCCCGGGGCGGATCTTCACCTCGAGCCTCGGCGGCCACCCCAGCGCCCGCCGCAGTGCTTCCTCACTTAGATCCACATTGAATTTGCAGTGCACTTCCTCCTGCACAAGCGCCGCGCCCCGGCGGGCGGCACACTCGCCGAACACCAGCTCGCCGCGGTCGGCGTCGTGGAACAACTCCATATGGAACACGCCGTCCAGCATCCCGAGCGCCGCCAGCGCCCGTTCGGCGATGGGGTGCACGCTGCGGTAGGCAGCCTCATCAGCCACCGGGTCGAATCGCCGGAACGTCAGCGGCTGGCCGCTGCGCAGCGTGGCCAGGCACGGCTCGCCATAACGGGCCACTGAGTAGAAGGCCAGCTCGCCGTCGGCAACGACCCCGTCGACGAGCCATTCGTCGCCGTCGATGAACTCTTCGAGCACGAAGGTGCGCAGGGCTGACTGCTGCCTGCTGAGGCGGTCCGCGGCGGCGCGCAGCTGGGCGGAGTCTGTCACCACAGTGGTGAGCTTTGTTCCGGCGCCAGCGACCGGTTTAAGCACGGCCGGGCCCTGAGGCAGATCGGGCGGATCGCCCAGATAACGGATGTCCTCGATCAGGATCGAGCGCGCGGCCCGGAGTCCGGCCGCGCGCACGATCCGTTTCTGCAGCCACTTGTCGCGAAACCGGACCGCGGTCTCCGGCGCCATCGCCCGGCAGCCGAAGACGCGCGCCAGCAGGCTGACGAGAACCTGGGCATACTCATTGATGGTCAGCACCGCGTCGAACTGCGTGGCGCCCAGCCCGGCCCGGTGCAATGCCATCAGGACTGATTCGGGATTCTTCTGATCATCGACAAAGAGTTCGGTGAATTCATCGGGCACCAGCGTCAGGCCCGAGTCGCGGCCGACCGGGCCGATCATTACGACAGCATTGATGCCCAGATTCTGACAGGCCCGGAAGGTGTACCGGTCAGGCCCGATCAGCAGCACCGTCGGCCTGGTCGTCGAGGCGGTCACGGCATCCCCAGCCTTATGGCCCGCGGAGCGCCCGGGACCTGCGAAACCGGACGGCCCGGCAACCATTCCTGAATCCCAGGCCAGGGTAACGGAATGAGACCGTTTCGTCAGCCCGGCGCCTGCCCGGCGGTCAGGCGGGCGACCGGCGTTCTAGGGCGCCGCGAATGCCTCGCGGAGGCGCGCCGCCGCGTGCTCCATGGCCAGCCTGGCCCCGTCCAGGACCGCCGACATCGTGAAGAACCCGTGCATCATGCCGGTGTACCTGGTGAGGTCGACGGGCACGCCGGCCTGGCGCAGCCGCTCGGCGTACCGTTCGCCCTCGTCCCGCAGCGGGTCGTACTCGGCTGTGATCACGGTGGCCGCCGGTAGTCCGCTGAGGTCGGCCGCGCGCAGCGGCGATGCGAGCGGGTTCGCGCCGTCCTGCGGCGAGGCCAGGTAGTGCCCCCAGTACCAGTGCACCGACTTCGGGTTGAAGAAATGCTCGTCGGTGACCTCGCGCATCGAGGGCGTATCCGCCTGGTAGTCGGTGTTCGGGTAGACCAGCAGCTGGTGCACCAGGGCCGGGCCGCCCCGGTCGCGGGCCAGCAGCGCCACCGCGGCGGCGAGGTTGCCGCCCGCGCTGTCCCCGCCGACCGCCAGCCGGGCGGCGTCCACCCCGAGGTCCGCCGCGTTCGCTGCCACCCAGGCCGTGCCCGCGTGGCAGTCGTGGACCGCGGCGGGGAACTTGTGCTCGGGCGCCAGCCGGTACCCGACCGCGACGCTCACGCAGCGCGCCGCGTTGGTCAGCCGCCGGCAGACGCCGTCACCGGTGTCCAGGGTGCCCAGGGTCCACCCGCCGCCGAAGAAATAGACCAGCGCCGGCCAGGGCCCGTCGCCGTCCGGCCGGTAGATCCGGACCGGCAGGTCACCGTCTGGCCCGGGAATGGTCAGGTCCGTCACTTCCGCCACCGGCTCGCCCTGTCCGGCCCCTGCGGTCACGGCGGCCACATCCGCCGCGCGCGCTTCGGCCAGCGACAGCGTGTACAGGCTCGGTACCTGGTCCCGCACCAGCTGGTCCCAGATGGCCCGGACCTGGGGGTCGTATGGCATCCTGCTCCTCCTCGCATCGCTCTGGCACCGCGCAGGCAGCGCTCCGGCCCGGCCCGCGCTCAGCTCATCCAGGTGCCGCCTCGATCGCGCTCTCGGCCTGCCTGGCCCGCACTGGCGCCTGGCGCACGGCGGTGACCGCGAAACCGGCCCGGCCCAGCAGCTCCAGGTACTCGGCCTCGCTCCGGTCGCAGCCCGACAGCATGACCAGGATGAGCAGGTCCATGACGCTGCCGGGCCCGGATCTGACCGGCTGCGGCTGGCCGGAACCGGCGGCACCCGCGGCAGGCCCGCCGGACTCGATCAGCTCCTCGAGGACGATGAGCCGCCCGTCGCCGGCGATCGCGTCCCTGATCCTGCGCAGCACGGCGGCGGCTTCGTCGTCGGGCCAGTTGTGCAGGACCCGGGAGAGCACGTAGAGGTCGGCGCCGGCCGGCATCGCATCGAAGAAGCTTCCCTCGACGAATTCGACCCGGTCCGCCAGGTCGGTGCCGGCCAGCCGGCTCCTGGCCTGCTGCACCGCGGGCGGCAGGTCGAACAGGATCCCGCGGGCCTGCGGCTGGGCCCGGAGCACCCAGCTGAGCAGCCCGCCGTTGCCGCCGCCGACGTCCACCACGGTGCGCACCCCAGCCAGGTCGCAGGCGGCCAGCGCGGGCGGCACAGGCGCCGCGCCCATTGCGGTGGAAAAGGTCTGCGCCGCGTCCGGGTGGTCGGCGAGATAGTCGTAGAACGGCTGGCCGTACACCTTGTCGAAGGCCGGCCGCCCGGTCTGCAGCGTGTAGGTGATGTCCGCCAGCGAGCGGAACACCTCCTCGCCGAACATGATCGCGGCATCCCGGCTCGACCTGGCCACGCCGGACCTGAGCGGCTGCGCCACCGGGGTGAGCTCGAAGGTGCCCGGCGCGGTCTGGCGGACCAGCCCGGCCGAGGCCAGCGCGCGGAGCATCCGGTGCAGCGCGCGCCGGTCGGTGCCCGAGGCACTGGCCAGGTCGGCGACCTCACGGGGGCCGTCGGCCATCAGGTCGGGGATGCCGAATTTCGCGAGCGCGTAGCAGGACTGCGCGAGCCAGGGACTCGACAGGATGCTGAACAGCCGCGCCCGGTCGCCCGGCCCGGGCGCTGCGGTCGGGGCTTGGCCCGCATCCCCGGCGGGCGGCATCACAGGCTCGCGCCGTCCTGGGCCGCCGACGCCGGGCCTGAGCCCAGGAACGCGCCCAGGCAGCGGATCGACTCCGCGGCCGCGATCGCGTGCCCGCGCATCGTCCCGTGCCGCGGATCCTGGCTGTAGAGGCCGGGATCGCGGGAGGCCGGGTGCCAGGTCAGCTCGACGTGCAGGGTGCCGAGATCCACCGAGACCGCCCGCATCCGGCGGGACAGCTCGTGCAGGCGCGCCCGCAATGACTCGCGCAGCTGCTCGGACAGGGCAGGCGCGTAGGACCCGTCGAACAGGCCGACGGTAACCACATCGCATCCGGCGCCGGCCAGGGCGGCAATGATCGCCCGCAGCTCCGCCTCGGTCCCGGCCAGATCGTAGGAGAACCTCAGGACGTCATAACCGCCGCAAGCGACCAGCGCCAGGTCCGGCGAGAAGCCGAGGGCCGCGTCCAGCTGCCGGGCCCGGACCCGGGCCGCCGTGCTGTTACTGGCGCCCAGGTTCAGGTAGGCCAGGTCCGGCTGTACCGCGGTCAGCTCCGCCGCTATCCGGTCACACCAGGGCTGATCGGGATAGCCGTCCACAGGATCGCCGAGGCCCTGGGCGATGCTGTCGCCGAGCACGGCGAAGCGCCGCCAGGGGTGCCCCGCCAGCAGCCTGGCCGCCTCCCCCGGACGCAGGCAGAATGAATCGGCCGCCTCCGCCGGGTATAGGCCCTGATTTACCACCCTGGCACACTACGACTGACGCAGGTCCGATTCAACCAGCCAATGGCTGGCCAACCTGAGGGCCAGCCAATGGCTGGCCAACATGGCGGGCCCCGTTCTGGAGCACTAGGCACGATCAGGGCCCAGCGGGAGCCAGGCAGTGGAATACGGCTGTGCCGTGGAAGCTGACTAGCACGCCGCCTCGGCCGCCCGGGCCAATCCGCCATCATTTACCCCGTAACCAGGACTTTTAACCCGGCCCGCACGGCCGCGCGGAGACACCGCACGGCAGCCGGTAAAAGCCCGCTGGCCAGCCGGAAAAGGAGCGGATCGCGGCCTGCTCCGCCGCGGCGCGGAAAGGTTTACCGACGTCTTGACCTGGTAGTGACCGTTGTGCGAGTCTCACGTCAAACGCCCCAATCAACCTGCACGTCTCAACGCCCTGTATCCGCGACGATGGCTCTGGCCAAGGGACCATGCATGACCGACCGCCATTCCTCCTATTCACCTGCCGAAACGGCTCTCCCGGCAGCCGGAGACTGGGTGGCGGCTACCCTCCTCGCCGGAGATCAGGCGCAGATCTGCCTCTGGATCGGCAGGCCAGTCAGCCGGGCCGAGCTGCGCGACCTCGTCGGGCAGCAGCAGCAGCGCCTCGAAGCCGCCGGGCTCGGCCCCGGCGGTACCGTGACCCTGCACCTGCCCCCCTCGCTCGGCTACGTCGCGAGCCTGCTGGCCGGGTGGCAGCTCGGGGCCCAGGTGAGCCTCCTCGATCACCGGCTGGCCCCGCGCGAGATCGAACGAGCTCTCGACCGGCTGGCCCCGCAGGTCGTGGTCGAGCCAGGCCAGGTCACCAGCTCCGCGATGAGCGGGTACGCCGACGTAACCGCCAGCGCGCAACCGCGGGCGGGCGGGCGCCCCGCCGTCACCGGCCACTCGCTGATCCAGCTCAGCTCGGGCTCGACCGGCCCCTCCAAGGTCATCGCGCGGACCGCCGCCGACCTGATCGGCGAGCTGGACCGCTACGACAAGCTCGAGGAGTACCCGAAACAGGGCGAGCGCATCGTCCTGCTGGCGTCGATCGTCCACGTGCTCGGCCTGGTCGGGGGCCTGCTCTACAGCCTGCACGCGGGCGTGCAGCTGGTCTACCCCGACCGGCTCACTGCCGACGGCATCCGGGCCGCGGTCAGCGCCAGGCCTGCCCCGGCCATGGTGCTCGGAGTACCGTTCCATGCCGAGCTGCTGGCCGCCGCCCCCAGGCCGCTGCCGCAGCTGGCCCGCATGGTCGTGGCCGGCGAACTGCTCAGGCCCACAGTCGCCGATGCCTTCACGGCCGGGTATCACGTTCCGCTCGGGACCATGTACGGGATGACCGAGCTGGGCGTGATCGCCACCGACCTGTCCGGCCGGAACGCTCCGGCGGTGGCTCCGGCCCCCGGCATGGTCCTGCGGGTCGCGGACGGCGAGCTGCTGGTGCAGATGGCCGCCTCACCCTACGTCGGACTGGCTGACCCGACGCGCTGGGCCGATGGCTGGCTGCATACCAGGGACGCGGCCGCCATCGATCCTGGCACCGGCCTGGTGACCATCCTCGGGCGGCTCGACTCGCAGGTATCCATCGGCGGCCTGAAGGTGGACCTCACCGAGGTGGAGCAGACCCTGGGCATGCTTCCTGCCGTCAGCGCCGTGGTGGTCAGCTATGACGACGCCATCGAGGCTTACCTGGTGCTGCAGGACGGCTTCACGGCGGCCGACGTCGAGGCGGCCATGGCCGACCAGCTCGCGCCCTACAAACGGCCGCGGCACCTGCACCTGCTGCCCGAACTGCCCCGCACTGCGACCGGCAAGGCGGTGCGCGATCGCGCGGTGCTGCGCGCCGCGGCCCATGGCGGCCCATCGGAGTCAGCGTGACCGCGCTGCGCGCGCCGGAGCGCCGGGCCGGGCCCGCCGGTAGCCAGGCTAGGCCGCCACGGTCAGCGGACCGGCGGCCGGCCGGCGGGCAGCCGCACCGTCAGGGCGGCGCCGTCAGCGCCGGGCCCGAGACAGGCGACGGCCAGGACGACTCCGCCCGCGGGGGGCGCCCAGGCAGTCGCGCCGGCAGTCGCGTGGGCCGTCACGCTGACCGCCAGAACAGCCAGGTCTGGCCGGCCGGCTGACGGCCGCAAGCCGCAGCCCCAGCTCGCCGCTAAGCCCCAGCTCGCCGCTAAGCCCCCGCTCGCCGCTCAGCCCCCGCTCGCCGCTCAGCCCCCGCTCGCCGCTCAGCCCCCGCTCGCCGCTCAGCCCCCGCTCGCCGCTCAGCCCCCGCTCGCCGCTCAGCCCCCGCTCGCCGCTCAGCCCCGGCTCGGCGCTCAGCCCCGGCCCGCCGTCGGCCAGCCGGATCGCGGACCGGCCGACCGCCGGAAGGCCGAGCGGGACCGGCTGCCGCAGGCCCGCTCCCCCGCGCAGGCCGGTGCCGAGCGCCTTGGCGATCGCCTCCTTCTGGGTCCACAGCGCGAGAAACGCCGCGTCGCGCTGGCCGGGCGGCAGCTGGGCCAGCCAGGCCGCCTCCGGCGCCGGGAACCAGCGGCGCGCCAGCACCAGCGCCGCGACCGGCCGGACTGGCTCGAGGTCGACGCCGACCTGGCCGATCGCTGTCACGGCCGCCGCGGCCAGGCCCCGGCCATGCGACAGGCTGACCTGCAGGCCGCCGACGGCGCCGGTCAGGCCGGGCCGCCCCGCCTGGTCATGCACCAGCCGCGGCCCGGGGCCCGGCCGGCCGAGCGCCGCCGCCGCAGCCTCCGCACCGAGTTCAGCGGCCGTCGCCCGCACATCAGGCCCCGCCTCGCGCAGCCACACATCGACGCTCCGCAATGGCGGTTCCTGTCCCGGCCGCCCGGCAGATCGCCCAGAAGATCGCACAGATAGGAGTCCATCAGATGGACAACGAAGTCCGCCAGTTCGTCGTCGAGGCACTGGCAGCGATGAATTACGACGTCAGCGACGTGACCGGAGACACCGACCTGGGGCCAGCGGGACTCGACCTGGAATCGCTCGCCGTCGCTGAGCTGGCCGTGCAGGTGGAGGACAAGTTCGGGGTGAAGTTCACCGACGAGGACACCGAGCAGCTGGCCCTGATGACCCTCGATGAATTCGCCGCCGAGGTCACCAGCAGGATCGCCGTCCCGGCCGCAGGAAAGGCCGAATGAGCCAGCCGCCGGCCGCGCCGGACCGGGCTGATGTCATCGGCATGCTGGCCTCGTTCGGGGATCGCGGCGCCGATGCAGTCGCCGAGCGGATCGGCTCGCTGGAGCTGACCTGGCTGATCACGCAAGTCGAGGAACGGTACGCGGTGACCCTAGAGCTGAGCGATGAGGAGCTGGCTCAGATGTCGACGGTGTCCGGAGCGGTCGCGGTCCTGCACGACGTGCTGGCCGGCTCGGTCCATGGCTAGCTTGCCGCCTGCCGCTGAGCCCGGGCCGGTGGTCATCACCGGGATGGGCGTGACCTCGGCGTTCGGCCGTGGCCCGGCGGCGCTGCTGGACGGGGTGCTGTCCGGCACACCGGCGTTCGCCCCGGTGACCAGGTTCAGCGCCGAGCACTGCCGGGTCAAGGTGGCGGCGCAGCTCCCCGGGACGCCGCTGCTGGCCGATGAGATCAGCGCCGCGCTCGAGGACGCCTGCACCGACGCGGGGGCCGGTCCCGAGCTGCGGGCCCGCACCACGCTGCTGCTGGCGCTGCACTCCGACCCGGCGGCCGCGCGGGACGCCGCGGCCGACCGGACCGTCGGGGACACCGCCGGGCTGGTGGCCGCGCGGTGCGGGTTTCCGGCGGCGCCACGGGTCTACAGCGCCGCCTGCGTGGCGGCCAGCACCGCAGTCGCTGACGCCGCGGCGATGATCGCGTCCGGCCAGGCGGACCGGGTCGCGGTCGCGGCCGGCTTCCTGGTCGATAACGACAGCCTGGCCCTGTTCGACGCCGGCCGCGCGCTGGCCGGCGATGGCCAGGTCCGGCCGTTCAGCGCCGGGCGGCGGGGCCTGCTGCTCGGCGACGGCGTGGCCGCGGTGCTGCTGGAGTCGGCCGCGGCCGCGCGCGACCGGGGCATCCGCCCGGCGGCCGTGCTGGCCGGCTGGGGCCGGGCCGGCGACGCTTACCACGTCGTCCAGCCCAGGCCGGACGGCAGCGGGCTGGCCCGCGCCATCACCTCGGCGCTGCGCCGGGCCCAGCTGGATCCGGCCGACGTCGGTTACGTCAACGCCAACGGCACCGGCACCTCCTTCAGCGACGCGGCAGAAGCGGCTGCCCTGCACCGGGGCCTCGGGCCGGCCGCCGAGCGGGTCCCGGTGAGCTCGACCAAGTCCGTGCACGGTCATGCCCTGGAGGCGTCGGGGCTGCTCGAGCTGATCGTGGCCGTACTCGCGCTGCGCGAGCAGCGGCTGCCGGTGAATGCCGGGTACCTCGGGCCTGACCAGGACTGCCAGCTCGACCTCGTGCTCGGTGCTGCGCGGGAGGCCGGGCTGCGCTACGCACTGAGCCTGAATGCCGCCTTTGGCGGCGCGAACACCGCGCTGCTGGTCGGTGCGGCATGAGCGCCTTGTCGGTGGCAGGCAGCCCGGCGGTACCGGCCGCGGGCGGCACTTCCGGCGCGGTGCCGTTGCTGGCCGGTGCCCAGGCAGCAGGGCCGCCACTGGCCGCACCGCTGCCGACACCGGGGGCGGGCGCCGCCGGGGCAGCGCCGTGGCCGGCCTGCGAGCCGACGGCGGCCCGGTCATCCTCGCCTCGGCCAGCTGGCCGCTGTCCCCCGCCGACCAGCTGCCCGCCATCCCTGGCTTCGTGACGTCATCGTTCAGCCCGCTGGTGGCCGAGCTGGCCGACCGGTGCCTGCAGTCCTACTTCGGCGCCAGGCCGGCCAGCCAGGCGCTGGGCGGCCGGACCGCCGTGCTGCTGGCCAGCACCAGCGGCGATATCGCGACCGCCGCCGCGGTCGCCGCCGCGGTCGAGGCCGGGCGCCGGGTGCCGCCGCTGCTGTTCTTCCAGTCCAACCCGAACGCCGTCGCCGGCTACGTCGCCGCCCGCTGGGGGCTGGCCGGTCCGGTGGTGTGCACCATGCCGGCCGCCGACACCCTGGCCGACGCGCACCGCAGCGCCCTGCTGCTGCTCGCCGACGGCGACGCCGACGCCGTGCTGCTGATCCTGGCCGAGCAGGTCCAGGCCGGCGACGGCGGTGACCACGGCCTCGCCCAACTCATCGGCCCTAGTTCCTGGCCGCCGGGCGGCACGCCGCCGGAGCCACTCAGCCAGCCCGACCATGTCCAGGAAAGAGGTATCTGACATGCCCGCTAAGAGCATCAGGGCCCAGCTGGCCGCCGATCAGGACCTAGGCGCGGGCAACGTCCTGACCACCCTGATCAGGCGCGGCGACCGGCTGGACGAGCCGGTGCTGACCTTCGACACCGCGGTCGGCGGTTTCCCCGCCTGGCAGGCGCTGACCATCAGGCAGCTGGACGAGCTGACCAGGGCGCGCGCCGCGGCGCTGGCCGGCCTGGGTATCGGCATGCGGGATCCGGTGGCGGTCTGCGCCCCGACCGCGGCCGACACCGCGCTCACCTTCCTGGCCGCGGCCCGCCTGGGGGCGATCCCGGCGCTGATCAACCCGTTCCTGGCCACCGAGCTGATGGCGGAGTACATCAGGCGGCTGGACGCGGTCGGCGTGATCACCGACGCCGAGCACGCCCGCCAGCTGTCTGCCAGCGACATCGGCATCCCGCTGCTCCCCGACTTCACCGCGCTGGCCGGTGGCGACCCCGCCGCGGCACCCGAGCCGTACCAGTACTACCCGACCGACCCGGTGGCGATCACGCACTCCTCGGGCACCACCGGACTGCCCAAGGCCGTCGTGCACTCCCACGCCAGCCTGTTCGCCGCCATCAGGTACCGGCTGGGCCTGCCCAGGCCGCAGGGGATGGAGCGGATGCTGTCCGCGATGCCCTGCCCGCATGCCGCCGGGCTCATCGTGACCAACCTGGGCATGTGCTCGGGCGGCGAGGTGGCGATGCTGTCGCGGCAGACCGGGCCGACCGTGCTGGAGGCCATCGAGCGGTGGCGCCCGCGCAGCGTGGTCGGCTTCTCGACCACCTGGCCTGACCTGGTGAAGGCCGGGCTCGACGAGCATGACCTCAGCTCGGTGGCGCTGTGGTGGAACACCGGCGACTGCGCGCACGAGGCGCATATCAGGCGGCTGGTGGCCTGCGGCAACCGGGAGGTCGTGACGTCGGCCGGCCGCCAGCGCGAGGCGGGATCGGTCTTCGTGGACGGTCTTGGCTCCAGCGAGATGGGCCACTCGCACTTCTTCATCGCCCGCACCAAGGACTCTGGCAACTACCAGCGGTGCATCGGGCGCCCGCACTCGTTCGCCGAGACCGTGGTGATGGGCCCGGACGGCCGGGAGCTGCCACCGGGTGAGATCGGCGAGCTAGGCACCAAGTCGCCGACCAATTCGCTGGGCTACTGGAACGACTCGGCCCGGACCTACCGGACCAGGGTCCGCGGTTACTTCCTGACCGGGGACCTGGTCTACCGCGACCAGGAGGGCTACTACTACCACCTGGACCGCAAGGCGGACTCGGTCGCCCTCGGCGACGGCAGCTACCTCTTCACGGCCGCATCCGAGGAGCGCATCCTGGCCGCCTGCCCGGACGTCCTGGACTGCACACTGGTCGCCCTCACCGAGGACGGCCGGGTGGTCACCGATGTGCTGCTGCAACTGGAACCCGCCGCCGATCCGGCCACCGACCGCACCGCGGCGGTGCGCGAGGCGCTCGACAGCCGGGTGGCGGCCACCGTGCGGCACGTCATCGCCGTCGATGACGACAACATCCCGCTCACGCCGACCGGCAAGGTACGAAAATTCGTGCTGCGCCAGCGCCACCTGGAGAGTGTGCAGCAATGAGCGCAGCCGGCGACAACAGCGCCGTTATCACCGGCATCGGGCTCGTCACACCGGTCGGCAGTGACGTCGACGGTTTCTTCGGCGCGCTCTGCAAGGGCCCGTCCGGGCTGCGGCGGCCGCCGCCAGATCATCCGGCCGGCGCTGACCTCGAGGTGGCCGGCATCGCGCCGCACATCGATCCGGTCAGTGTCCTGCCGCCCACCGAGACGCGCGCCGTTGACCGGTTCGTGCTGCTCGCGCTGGCCGCGGCGGACAGCGCGCTGGCCGACGCCGCGCTGGAGGTGGGTACCAACGCCGACCCGCTGCGGGTCGCGATCGTGGTCGCGACCGGCGGCGGCGGCCTGGAGACCTTCGAGCAGTATTCGCACGCCAGGCTCGAGCGCGGCCGCGCGGCCGTCAGTCCCTACCTGCTGCCAGGCATGCTCTCCAACATGGCCACCGCGCGGATCGCGATCAAGTACGGGATCCGCGGCTTCAGCTCCGCGATCGTGACGGCCTGCGCGGCCGGGGCGCAGGCCATCGCCGAGGCGTACCGGCTGATCGACGACGGCAGCGCGGACGTGGTCATCTGCGGCGGCACCGAATCGCCGCTGCACCCGACCATCGCGGCCGCCTTCGGCAATGCGCGGGCGCTGGCCAGGGGCTGGGACGACCCGGTCGCCGCCAGCCGCCCCTTCGACCGGCGGCGCAACGGCTTCGTGCTCGGCGAGGGCGCCGCCCTCATGGTGGTGGAACGGGCCAGCCACGCCCGCGCCCGCGGCGCCCCGGGTTACGCCAGCCTGATTGGCTGGGGCGCCACCACGGACGCGCACCACCCGACCATGCCCAGGCCGGACGGCGACGGAGCCGCGGCGTGCATGCGGCAGGCGCTGGACCGCGCTGACCTCGCCCCCGCCGACGTGACCTACGTCAACGCCCACGGCACCAGCACGAAACTCGGGGACGTCGCCGAGACCAAGGCCATCCGCGCGGTGTTCGGCACCGCCGGCCCGGCGGTGAGCTCGATCAAGGCGGTAACCGGGCACCTGCTCGGGGCTTCGGGCGCCGTCGAGGCGGCCGCCTGCGCGCTGGCCGTCCAGCGCGGCGAACTGCCGCCCACGCACAACCTCGACGACCCCGATCCCGACTGCGACCTCGATCACGTGCGCGGCTCACCCCGGGCCGGCCAGGTCACCGCCGCGCTGTCCAACTCATTCGCGTTCGGCGGCCACAACGTCAGCCTGGTATTCGGCCCGGCGACCTCCACTAAGCGACCGCAATGACCCGGCCCGGGCCCGGCGCGCGCAGTGCCGGCCCGCGCTCGCCGGCCCGCCCCGCACCATCGAGAGGTACCACGATGAGGATCCACGGAATCGATCATGTCGAGTATTACGTCGGCGACATCGCGCAGTCGGCCGCCCACCTGTGTGACGCGTTCGGCTTCCGGATTCACGGAATTCGCGGCGGCCCAGACCGCGATCCGGCTGGTGAACGGTCCCTGCTGCTGCGCCAGGGCCAGATCCAGATCCTGCTCACCTCCGGCCTGACCGCCGGTCACCCGGCCGCTGACTTCGTCCGGCGGCACGGCGACGGGATCGCCGTGGTCGCGTTCGCCACTGATGACGTGCAAGCGGCGTTCGATGAGGTCGTCGGGGCCGGCGGGACGGCGATCGCCGCGCCGGAATTCGCGGCCGCCGGCGGCAGCCGGGTCGGCACCGCGGTCGTCTCCGGCTTCGGCGATGTGGTGCACAAGATCGTCGAGCGGTCCGGGCCGGCCGACGAGTTCGCGCCAGGGCGCATCGAGATGACCGCCGCCCCGCCGGACGATGGCCTGGTCACGGTGATCGATCACGTCGCGGCCTGCGTGCCGGCCGGCCAGCTTGACACCACCGTCAGCTTCTACCACAGCGTGTTCGGGCTCGACCAGATCTATGACGAGCGGATCGAGGTCGGCGGCCAGGCCATGGCATCCAAGGTGGTCCAGGACCCCTCGGGCACCGTGACGTTCACCCTGATCGAGCCCGATCTCAGCCGGGAGCCCGGCCAGATCGATGAGTTCCTGGCGGCGCACGGCGGCGCCGGAGTACAGCACCTGGCCCTGCGGACCAGCGACATCGCGGGCGCGATCCGGACGATGTCCGGCCGCGGGGTGGAGTTCCTCACCGCGCCGCCTGACTACTTCGCGTCCCTGCAGCGCCGCCTCGGCTCGCTGGCCATCCCGGTGGCGCAGCTTCAGGAACTCAACATCCTCGCGGACCGCGACCGCTGGGGCCAGATGTTCCAGATCTTCTCGCGGTCCACGCACGAGCGGCGCACCTTCTTCATCGAGCTGATCGAGCGGCGCGGCGCGCTCACCTTCGGCAGCCGCAACATCAAGGCACTGTACGAGGCGCTGGAGGAGCAGCGTGCGGCGGAAAGCCAGCTGACATGACGGCCGGGGCCCCGGAGAGGACGACCATGACCCACACCAGCCAGTTCACGCTGACCGCCGCGGAACGGGACCTGCTGCCCACCGACGCCGAGGTGGCGGGCTACGGCGAACATGGCTGGTACCTGTCCGGACCGCTGCTGACCTCCGGCGAGGTGGACGCCCTGGCGGCGGCCAGCGAGCGTTACTACGCCGGGCACCGCGACCGGACCCTGCCGGTGCGCCCGCCGAACCTCGCGTACTGGACGCCGTCGGACGGGCCCGTGCAGCGCCACAACGACTACGTGCACTACGAGAGCGACGAGATCAGGGAGATCCTGAGCAAGCCGCTGATCGGGGCGGTCGCCGCCCGGCTGGCCCAGGCCGCGCAGATCAGGGCCTGGCAGTCCACCCTGATCTACAAGCCGCCCAGCGCGAGCGAGACGACCAACCTGGTGCCCTGGCACATGGACCGGCATTACTGGCAGACCTGCACCTCCGAACGGATGCTGACCGCCTTCATCCCGTTCCACGACTGCGGCGTGGAGATGGGCACCATCACCATGATCGACGGCAGCCACCTGTGGAAGGAGATCGACGGCGACGACTCGACGCGCCATTTCGCGCAGCGGGACCGGGGCGAGCTCGAGGCGATCCTGCGCGAGACCGCGGAGTTCAACGGCGCTGCGGCGACCAGCGTCCCGATGCTGATCCCTAAGGGCCACATGAGCTTCCACCACTGCCGCATCTACCACGGCAGCGGTCACAACGTCAGCGGGCGGCCGCGGCGGGCGATCTCCTTCCACCTGCAGGACGGCGAGAACCGCTGGCGGGAATTCCGCAAGCCGGACGGCAGCCTGGTCGTCTACAACAACGACGTGGTCGTCCGCGAGACGAGCGCGGGCACGCCGGACTACAGCGACCCTGACTACTGCCCGGTGCTATGGGCGTCCTAGCCGGCCCGGCGCGGGAGGGAGCACCATGGCATCGGGGCTGACCAGCCCGGCCGACAGGTACGCGCGGATGCGGCTGATCCGCGGCTTCGAGGAGCAGGCGCTGGCGCTGGTGAAGTCGGGCGAGATCGTGGGCGGCATCCACCCCTACATCGGCGAGGAGGCGGTCGCGGTCGGCGTCTGCGCCACGCTGCGCGACGACGACCTCATCACCAGCACCCACCGCGGGCACGGTCACGTGCTGGCCAAGGGCGCCGACCCGCGCCGGATGCTGGCTGAGCTGTTCGGCCGCGAGACCGGCCTCAACCACGGCCGGGGCGGCTCGATGCACGCCGCCGACATCAGCCTGGGCATCCTGGGCGCGAACGCGATCGTCGGCGCCGCCGCCCCGATCGCGGTGGGGGCCGCCTGGGCGGCCAGGCGGGCCGGCCAGGGCCGGGTGGTCGCCACGTTCTTCGGTGACGGCGCACTGAACCAGGGCGTGCTGCTCGAGGCCATGAACCTGGCCGCGCTGTGGCGGCTGCCGGTGCTGTTCATCTGCGAGAACAACGGCTACGCGACCACCATGCCGATCAGCACGGGGGCCGCGGGCACCCCGGCCGGGCGGCCGGCCGCGTTCGGCATCCCGGCGCAGACCGTCGACGGGATGGATGTGGAGGCGGTGCGCGAGGCAGCGGCCGGCGCCGTGCAAGCGGCCCGGGCTGGCGGCGGCCCGGCCTTCCTGGAGTGCCTGACCTACAGGTACGGCCCGCACCACACGATCGAGCTGCGGATCAGGCTCAGCTACCGGAGCGAGGAGGAGATCGACCGCTGGCGCCAGCGCGACCCGCTCGGCATCCAGGGGGCCAGGATCAGCGTCCAGGAGCGGGCCAAGCTGGACGCCGAGGCGGCGGAGATCCTCGCCGAGGCCGTGGAATTCGCGCGGTCCAGCCCGAACCCTGATCCGGCCGGAGCGCTGGATTACCTGTATGCCAGCGGGCTGCGCGGGCGGGACGGGGTGGTCTGATGCCGAAGCTCTCCTATGCCAAAGCGCTCAACAAGGCACTCGCCGACGAGCTGGAACGCGACCCCGCCGTCTGCGTGCTCGGCGAGGACATCGGCGCCGGGATAGCGCAGCTGACCCTGGGGCTGGCCAAGCGCTTCGGCACCGACCGGGTGACCGATACCCCCATCTCGGAGCAGGCCTTCACCAGCATGGCGACCGGTGCGGCGCTGTGCGGGATGCGCCCGGTGATCGAGTTCCAGATCCCGTCCCTGCTGTTCCTGGTCTTCGAGCAGATCGCCAACCAGGCGCACAAGTTCTCGCTGATGACCGGCGGGCAGGTCAAGGTCCCCGTCACCTACGTGGTGCCGAGCTCAGGATCGCGCGAAGGGTGGGCTGGGCAGCATTCGGACCACCCGTACAGCCTGCTCGCTCACGTCGGCGTGAAGACGGTGGTCCCGGCGCTGCCGTCGGATGCCTACGGCCTGCTCGTCTCCGCGATCAGAGACGACGATCCCACCGTGGTGTTCGCGCCGGCCCTGGCCATGGGGGTACGCGAGGACGTCACCGCCGAGCTGGTGCCGGTGCCGCTCGGCTCGGCCCGGGTGCACCGGCTGGGCACCGACGTCACGGTGGTGGCGGTCGGGCACCTGGTCCACCCGGCCCTGGAAGTGGCCGGTGACCTGGCCGGCGAGATATCGGTCGAGGTCTTCGACCCGAGGACGGTGTACCCGTTCGACTGGGCGGCGCTGGCCAGATCGGTCGGGAAGACCGGCCGGCTCGTGGTCATCGACGACTCCAACCGGTCCTGCGGCCTGGGCGCCGAGGTGCTGGCCACTGCGGCCGAGGAGATGCACCTGCTCGCGCCGCCCAAACGGGTGACCAGACCGGACGGCGCGGTGCTGCCGTTCGCGCTCGAACTCGACCGCGCCGTGCAGCCGGCCAAGGATCAGCTCACCGCCGCCGTCCGGGCGGTCATGAAGTAGCCAGCCGCGTGATGGGAGCAGCATGGACATCCTGGACCTGGACCGGCGCGCCCTGGCCGCGGCCGGCGACCAAGTGGCGCGGGTCTCGGCGGATCAGCTCGGCGCCCCGACGCCGTGCCTGGACTGGACGCTGCGGGAGCTGCTCGCCCATATGGTGGCGCACAACCACGGATTCGCCGCGGCCGCCCGCGGCCAGACCGTGCCCGCGGCGGTCTGGGACGGCGGCCAGGTCGGCGACCACCCGTATCCCGCCTATGCGGAGTCGGCGCAGACGGCCAGCGACGCGTTCGCCGCGCCCGGTGCGCTGGACCGGCAGATCGAGCTGCCGGGCCTGGGCGCCTTCCCGCTGCGCATCGCGATCGGCTTCCACTTCGTCGACTACCTGATCCACGGCTGGGACGTGGCCAGGGCCATCGGCGTGACCAGCGGCCCGAGCGCGGGCGCCGAAGGCCCCGACAGCGAGCTCACGGCCACCGCGCTGAAATTCGCCTCCCGCTGGCCGGACGTACCGCAGCTGCGCGGGCCCGGGGCGCCGTTCGGCCCCAAGGTCGGCGTGCCAGGCCGACGCACCGCCCTTCGACCGGCTGCTCGGCCTGCTCGGCCGGTCCCCGGACTGGACTGCCAGCGCCCCGTAACGGCCCGGATGCCCCGTTGCTGGCCCCTTCCAATGGAGGCAACGGCGCATAGCAGCGGAAAGAACAACGGCGCTGCGCCATTGCCGCGATTGACCTACCACAGCGCTGCGCCATTGCCGCGGAAAAGAACCTGGCCACGGGCCGGTCCGGCGCCGGTCGGCCCGGGCGGCGGGCCCCGGCGGGGGTGCGGCGAGGCTCAGCAGGCAGCTGAGGCTGGCGAGGCTGGTGTGCCGCGGCGCCGCGAGGCCGCCGTGGGCCGCGATGCCGCCCGCCGTGGGCAGCCGTCGGCCGCGATGCCGCCGCGGGCCGCGGGGCCGCCGCGGGCCGCGCGCGGCTAGTGGATCAGCTGGAAGGCGTGCTGCTCCGCGGTCAGGCAGCCGCGTGACCGCTTGGACGAGGCGCTGCCGGTGCCGTAGTGGATCTCGGTGATGCCCGCGGCGGGGGCCGCCTCGACCAGGTGGTTGAACAACACCTCGAAATAGACCGGCAGGGTGCCCTGGGCCGCGTAGTCGAACCCGCCCCGGTGCGCGAACCACCGGTCGGCGTGCCGCAGCAGCAGCCCGAAACCGCACAGCCGGCCGTCCAGGCGCGCCGCAGCGACCTGGGCGTCGGCCCCGAGTTCGGCCAGGATCCGCGCGAAGACCGCCGCCGACTGCGCCGGCGGCCACTGTCCCCCGTACTTGCTGAACAGCGCGCTCTCCAGCTCGGCTAGCGGCGCGATCAGGCCGGGCGTCAGCGGCTCGACCCTGACCTGAACCCCGGCCGCGGCGAGGCGCCGGCGGTCAGCCCTGATCCGGCGGCTGCGATGTGCCGAGAACGCCTCCAGGTAGCCTTCGAAGCCGCCCGGAGGCAGCGGCAGCCAGCTGTACTCCCCGGTGGCGTAGCTGGCGTAGCCGCGGCGGGACAGCACGGCCCGCAGCGCGGTATCCCGCTCGTCGACGTAAGGGAACACGATGGATCTGGCCCCGTGCTCCCGCGACAGCCGCTCGGCCGCGGCGACCAGCTCCTCGATCTGGGTTACGTCATCGTCCCCGTCCGGCGCGGCGCGGACCAGCACGCGCGTCCGGCCAATGTGCCGCCCGCCGCACACCAGGCTGGGCAGCAGCGTGTCGGCCGGATTTCCGGGCAGCGCGGTGAGGCATTCGGCCGCGCCCGGCAACTGGTCGCGGGCGCAGAACTCAAGCAACGTGTCGGGACGGCCGAGCAGCCAGGGCGAGGAAGGCTGCGCGAGGACCGTGACCAGGCCACAGGACAGGCCGCCGGGACGGTCGCTGAGCAGGTAGTTCATCGTGGTGCCCGCGGTCGCTTCGGCCACCCGCAGCCACCGCGAGGTCAGGAAGACATCGTCGGGGCCGACGATCGCGTCCCACTGTGCCGCGGGCAGTTGCCCGGCACGATCCAGGACCTGCATCCGGGCGGCCATCGCGTCGATCGTAAGGTGGCCGCGGTCCCCGCGCAATCGGCACTTTTACCGGCCGGACGGGCTGATCGCCGGACGCCACGCCGCAGTGGTCATCCCGGCTGTCCGGTGCGGACGGCACAATGGCGGTCATGGCCAGACGCACCACGACAACCCCGCCGCCGGACGACTTCGAAGAGAACATCGTCGATATCGACGTCACCGAGGAGATGCGGGGCAGCTTCCTCGAGTACGCCTACTCGGTTATCTACCAGCGGGCCCTGCCGGACGCGCGGGACGGGCTGAAGCCGGTGCAGCGCCGGATCCTGTTCCAGATGAACGAGATGGGGCTGCGTCCGGACCGCCCGCACGTCAAGTGCGCCCGGGTGGTCGGCGACGTGATGGGGCGGCTGCACCCGCACGGCGACAGCGCCATCTACGACACGCTGGTCCGGATGGCGCAGCCGTGGGCGATGCGGCTGCCGCTGATCGACGGGCACGGTAACTTCGGGTCGCTCGGCGGCGATGACTCGGCGGCGGCCTACCGGTACACCGAGGCGCGGCTGGCCGAGGCGGCGATGGAGATGGTGACCTCGATCGACGAGGACACCGTGGATTTCCAGCCCAACTATGACGGCCAGGACGCCGAGCCGCAGGTGCTGCCGTCCGCGCTGCCGAACCTGCTGGTGAACGGCGCGGCCGGGATCGCGGTCGGGATGGCCACCAACATGGCGCCGCACAACCTGGGCGAGGTCGTCGCCGCCGCGCGGCACCTGATCGCCGACCCCGATGCCAGCCTGGACGAGCTGATGCGGTTCGTGCCCGGCCCCGACCTACCGACCGGCGGCAAGATCGTCGGCCTGGACGGGATCAGGGAGGCCTACGAGACCGGCCGCGGGGTGTTCCGGACCCGCGCTACGGCGCGGATCGAGCAGCTCACCCCGCGGCGGACCGGCATCGTCGTCACCGAGCTGCCCTACGGGATCGGCCCGGAGAAGGTCATCGCCAGGATCAAGGACCTGGTCCAGGCCAAGAAGCTGGCCGGGATCGCCGATCTCAAGGACCTCACCGACCGGCACCGCGGCCTGCACCTGGTCATCGAGATCCGCAGCGGGTTCCACGCCGAGGCGGTGCTCGACGAGCTCTACCGGCTGACCCCGATGGAAGACACCTTCGGGATCAACAACGTGGCGCTGGTGGACGGCCAGCCGCGGGTGCTCGGCCTGCGCGAGCTGCTGCAGATCTACGTCGACCACCGGATCGAGGTGGTCAGGCGGCGCACCGAGTTCCGCCGCCGCAAGCGCGAAGAGCGGCTGCACCTGGTCGACGGCCTGATGATCGCCCTGCTCAACATCGACGAGGTCATCGCCGTCATCAGGTCGAGTGACGATGCCGCCGCCGCCAAGGAGCGGCTGATGTCGGTGTTCGACCTGTCGCAGATCCAGGCCCAGTACATCCTCGACACCCCGCTGCGCAGGCTGACCCGCTACGACCGGCTGGAGCTGGAGAAGGAGCGGGACACCCTGCAGCGCGAGATCGCCGAGCTGACCGCCATCCTCGACTCCGAAGCCAGGCTGCGCGAGGTCGTGTCCGCCGAGCTGGCCAGCGTCGCCGAGCGGTTCGGCACGCCGCGGCGCACGGTGCTGCTCGAGGGATCAGGCGCGGCCAGGACCGCCGCGGTGCCGCTGGAGGTGGTCGACGAGCCCTGCCTGGTCCTGCTGTCCTCCGCAGGCCTGCTCGCGCGGACTGCCGCGGCACCGCCGGCGGTCCAGCCGACGCTGGCCGAGCAGAAAACCGATCCGGAACGGGGATCACCAGGGACTGCCGCCAGGCCGGGTCCCGCTCCGGCCACGACCGCCGCCGGGGCCCGGGCCGCCCGCGGTGCGGCGGGCCCGCCGGGCGGGGCTCGGGATGCCGGTCGCGCGGCGCACGACGTGATCGTCTCGGCGGTGCCGTCCACCGCGCGGGGCACGATCGGCGTGCTGACCTCGCTGGGCCGTCTGGTCAGGCTGGGCGTACTCGAGCTGCCCGCGCTTCCGCCGAGCGCGCACTCCCCCGCGCTGGCCGGTGGCGCGCCGGTCAGCGAGTTCGTCGGCACCGAGCGCGGCGAGACCGTGGTCGCGATCGTCGCGGCCGAAGCCGAGGGGGCCGGGCTGGCGCTGGGCACCGCGGCAGGCGTGGTCAAGCGGGTGGCGCCTGACTACCCGCAGAACGCTTCCGACTTCGAGGTCATCTCGCTCAAGGACGGCGACCGGGTGGTCGGCGCGGTGCAGCTTGCCGATGAGTCCCAGGACCTGGTGTTCATCACCAGCGATGCGCAGCTGCTCAGGTTCGGCGCCGCGGCGGTCCGGCCGCAGGGCCGGGCCGCCGCCGGCATGGCCGGGATCAGGCTGGCGCCGCGCGCCTCGGTGCTCTGGTTCGGCGCGGTGGACCCGGCCGGGGCCACGGCGGACGGGTCGCCCGGCCAGCCCGACGGCCAGCCATCCGGTGCCGCGGCGCTGGCTCCGGGTGCCCCGGTGGTGGTCACGGTGGCGGGCAGCGCCGGCGCGCTGCCCGGCGCGTCGGCCGCGACGGTGAAGGTGACACCGTACGCCGAGTACCCGGCCAAGGGCCGGGCCACCGGCGGGGTGCGCTGCCACCGGTTCCTCAAGGGCGAGGACCTGCTGGTGCTGGCCTGGGCCGGGCCAGGACCGGCCCGCGGCGCGACCGAGGCGGGCACTCCGGTGCCGTTGCCGCCGCCCGATGGCCGCCGGGACGGCTCGGGCATCAGGGTCCGCCATCCGCTGGCCGGCCTGGGCGGGACCGTCCGGGGCTGAGCCGGGCTCAGAGGATCCGGAGAGTAACGCCACGGCTTCTCAGCGGGTTCGCCGTCCATGCTGGGCGCAGCGCGGGTCGCAGGAACCCGCAAGGTCTTGCTGGAGGGAGGAACTATATGGCATCCATCACGGGCACCCGGCTGCGGCGCCTGGTCCTGACCGCGGCCCTGGCCGGCGGTCTGGGGGCAGGCGTGGCGGGCGTGGCCAGTGCGGCCACGCACGGCTCGGCAGCAACGTCCACGACAACGTCGACGACGGCGACCCATTCGTCGTCATCGCCGTCTACGTCGCCGTCGTCGGCGCCGGCTCACTCGGGGGCGCCTTCGAATTCGAAGACGCACAAGTGCCCGAACATGTAATGCCCGCCTGATCTCCCGGCGGCCCGGTCCGCACGCTGGCCGCCGTGACGGCCGGCCGCCGGGAGATCACCCAGCGTCCGCCTGCCTCATCGGTCCCGCCGGGACAGCGACCGACGGGGGCGGGTCTGGATGCGGAGCCGCCCGGACATCCTTGCCTAGACACTTAGCCGTACCTAGATTAATCTAACTCTTGTGTCTTATCTCGACATCCTGCTGTTGGCGATCTTGTCCGGCGAGCCGGCGCACGGCTACGAGATCAGGCGGAAGGTCGAGCGGATCCTGTCGGGTGCCGTCTCGATGAACCCCAATGTGCTCTACCCGGCGCTGCACCGCTTCGAGGCGATGGGGGCGCTGGACAAGACAGTGGAACCGCAGCAGGGCCGCCCGCCCCGGCACGTCTACCGGCTGACCGGGCCTGGCCACGAGGTGCTGCACGACCTGCTGGTCGACTTCGGGCCTGCCGAAGCGGCGAGCGAGGCAGAGTTCAAGACCAGGGTGGCCCACTTCCATCTCATCGGCCAGCCGGACCGGCTGGCTATCCTGCAGGCCAGGGAGGCGGCCCTGGACGCCATGCTCGACCGGCAGCGCGGCTTCGCCGAGGCCGAGGTCCCTGGGACGTGGGCGGCCACCGTGCTGGCCCAGACGATCCAGCAGAACGAGCTGGAACGGTCCTGGGTACGCGAGCTCGGCCAGCGAATCCGGGCGGATGCCGGGCCACCGGCGGCGCAGCGGCCCGCGCGGTGAGCGCCCTGGGGGCACCGCCAGCTGACGGCGTGCGGCGAGCGACCGGCGATCTGCCTGGCGTCGCGCCCGTTCATGCCGAGGGCCTGGCCAAGACCTATCCGTCTGGCACCCAGGCGGTGCACGGATTGGATCTTGATGTCCGGCCCGGCGAGATCTTTGGCTTGCTCGGCCCCAACGGGGCCGGCAAGACGACGATCATCGGCATGCTCACCACCCGGATCCGGCCGACCGGCGGCCGGGCCCGGGTGGGCGGCGCCGATCTCAGCGATCCGGTCGCGGTGAAACGCGCGATCGGCGTGGTCTCCCAGACCAATACGCTCGACCGTGCGCTCAGTGTCCGGGCGAACCTGCTGGCCCATGGCTGGTATTTCGGCATGCGGAGCGGCCAGGCGCGGGCCGCGGCCGACCTGCTGCTCGAGGTGTTCCAGCTGACCGAATTCGCCGAGCGAAAGGTGCGCGAGCTGTCCGGCGGCACCGCCCAGCGGCTGATGCTGGCCCGGGCGGTCATGCACAGGCCCGCCGTGCTCTTCCTGGACGAGCCCACCGCCGGGCTCGACCCGCAGAGCCGCCTGGCCGCCTGGGATCAGCTGGACCAGCTGCATCGCACCGGCCAGACGATCCTGCTGACCACGCACTTCATGGCGGAGGCGGACCGGCTCTGCGACCGCATCGCGATCCTGGACCGCGGCCGGCTCCTGGCCCTCGATAGCCCGGCGGCCCTGAAGGCGGCGCACGGCGGCGGCACCGGTGTCCGCCTGGTGGTGGCCGGCGATGCAGGCGCGCTGGCCGGGCGCCTGCACGAGCGCCTGGCGGGCGTCCTGGCCGGCGCCCCGCAGCTCGGCCAGGACGGCGCGGTCAGGCTGATGGTGGACCGGCCTGACGACGTCGTCCGCCAGGTGCTACGGGTGACCGACGAGACGGGCGCGGCGATCCTCGATCTCGCGGTCGAGCAGCCGAGCCTGGAGCGGGTGTTTCTCAACCTCACCGGACGGAGCCTGCGGACATGACCACCGTGGCGCCAGCCACCGCCAGCATCACCCTGCTGCCGCCCCCGGCGCGGGCCACGCCGGGGCGGGCCTTCGCCGGCCTGATCCGGCGCGACCTGGTGGTCATGACGAAGCAGTGGCCCACGGTCTTGATCGGCATCGTGTTCGAACCGTTGCTGCTGGTCTTCGTCTTCACCTACGTGCTCCCCAAGGCCGGCTTCGCGATCGGCGGCGCCAGCCGGGCGGCGGCCTATTCCACCCTGCTGGTGGCCGGCGTGGTGGGCCTGTCCGCCTTCACCCAGGGCTTCATGGGCGTCACGGTCAACTTCGCCGTCGAGTTCGGCTACACCAGGGAGATCGAGGACCGGGTCCTGGCTCCGCTGCCGGTCTGGGGCCTGGGCCTGGACAAGCTGCTCATCGGCGCCTTCCAGGCGGCGCTGGCCGGGCTCATGGTCTTCCCGATCGCCGCGCTGGTCCCCGCCAACCCGGTGCACCTCAGCATCCACTGGACGGCGCTGATCGTGGCCGGCACGCTAGTGGCGCTGCTCTCGGCCGCCTTCGGCCTGGCCGCGGGAACCCTCATCGATCCCGGCCGGATCCAGCTCGCGGCGACCGCACTGATCCTGCCCGTCACCTTCTTCGGCGCCGTCTACTACCCGTGGGAAAGCCTGTCGCACGTCCCGGTGCTCAAGTACGCCGACCTCGCCAACCCGCTGGTGTACATGAATGAATCGCTCCGCGCCGCCCTCACTTCCGGCGTCCCGCACATGCCGCTGTGGGCGTCGCTGACGGCCATGGCCGGCTTTACGCTCGTCCTGGCCGTGGTCGGGATCCGCGGGCTGTACCGGCGCGCCCTGGGCTGACCGCGGCGAGCCAGCGAGGCTAGGCGTCGATCCGCGCCGGGTCGAGCTCGGCGGCACCGCCGACGATGAACTCCCGGCGGGGCGCCACCTCGCTGCCCATCAGCAGGTTGAACATGGCCGTGGCGGCGCCGCCGTCCTCGATCCTGATCCGGCGCAGCGTCCGGTGCCGCGGGTCCATCGTGGTCTCGGCCAGCTGCGCCGCGTCCATCTCGCCCAGGCCCTTGTACCGCTGCGCGGGCTCCTCCCAGCGCTGGCCCCTGCGCTCCAGCTCCAGCAGGGTGCGCCGCAGCTCCGCCTCGGAGTACGTGTAGATGTAGCGCTGCTGTCCCTTGCGCGGCTTGGTCAGCTTGATCCGGTGCAGCGGCGGCACCGCGGCGAACACCCGGCCCGCCGCCACCATCGGCAGCATGTACCTGTGGAACAGGGTCAGCAGCAGGGTCCTGATGTGCGCGCCGTCCACGTCGGCGTCGGCCATGAAGATCACCCGCTGATACCTGGCCGCGTCCAGATCGAACGCCGCGCCCGAGCCGCCCCGATCACCTGGATGATCGCGGCGCACTCGGCGTTCTTGAGCATGTCGGTCAGTGACGCCTTCTGCACATTCAGGATCTTGCCCCGGATCGGCAGCAGCGCCTGGAACTCAGAATCCCTGGCCAGCTTGGCCGTGCCGAGCGCTGAGTCGCCCTCGACGATGAACAGCTCGCTGCGGTCGTCCGACGACCGGCAGTCCACCAGCTTGGCGGGCAGCGCGGAGCTGGCCAGCGCCGACTTCCGCCGCTGGTTCTCCCGGTGCTCGCGCGCCGCGATGCGGGTCTTCGCCGCGGCCGCCACCTTGTCAAGCAGCAACTTGGACTGCTGCTTGCTGCCCCGCACCCGGCCCTCGAAGAATGTCTTCAGCTCCGCCGCCACCACCTGCGCCACGATGCGCGAGGCCGCGGGCGTGCCGAGCACTTCCTTGGTCTGTCCCTCGAACTGCGGCTCGGGCAGCCGGACGGCAATCACCGCGGTGAGCCCTTCGATCACGTCTTCCTTGGTGACCGGCTCATCACCGTTCTTCAGCAGCCGGGCGGCCCGGAGCTGTTCGTTGAGCGTCCGGACCACGGCCCGCTCGAAGCCGGTCACATGGGTGCCGCCCTTGGGGGTGGCGATCACGTTGACGAACGAGCGCGTCACGCTGTCGTAACCGGTCCCCCACCGCACTGCCACGTCCACTCCGAGTTCGCGCTCCACCTCGGTCGGGGTGAGGTGGCCCTGCTCGTCGAGGACCGGCACCGTCTCGCTGAAAGCGCCCGACCCGGCCAGCCTGATCACGTCGGTGACCGGCTCGCCAGCTGACAGGTGGGCGCAGAATTCGCTGATTCCGCCGTCAAACCTGAATTCTGCCGCCACGGGCTGGTCGGCGGCGGCCGACGGTGCCCCGCCCCTGGCCGCGCGCGGCGCCGCCGTATCGCCGTCCTGGCCAGCCTGCGCCGCGCCCCGCGCATCGCCGTGCTCGGCGAAAACCTGGTCGGCGCCCGCGAGGCCGGAGAGCGCGATGTCGGCCTGGCTCGGCTCGGCCCGGTCGGCGGCCGGCCGCTCGTCCTGGACCCGGATGGCGAGCCCGGGCACCAGGTAGGCGGTCTGCCGGGCCCGCTGCGTGAGAGCGTCGAAGCTCAGCCGCGTGCCGCGGACGAAGATCTGCCGATCGGGCCAGAACCTGACCGTGGTACCGGTTTTCGATTTGGCCACCCGCCGCACCTGCCGCAGGCCCGAGCCAGGCACGAACGGCGCGTCCGGGCCCGGGCCGCCGAACTCGCCGGGCACGCCGCGGCGGAAACTGGCCGCCCATTCGTGGCCCCCCCTGGCCACCGCCACGTCCAGCCGGCCGGACAGCGCGTTCACCACCGAGGCGCCCACCCCGTGCAGGCCGCCCGAAGCGGTATACGAGCCACCGCCGAACTTGCCGCCCGCATGCAGCCGGGTCATCACGAGTTCCACGCCGGTCAGGCCGGTCTTCGGCTCGACGTCTACCGGGATGCCCCGGCCGTTGTCCCTGACCTCGGCGGACTGATCGGCATGCAGGATGACCTCAATGCTGTCGCAATGGCCGGTAAGCGCCTCGTCGACCGAGTTGTCGATGATCTCCCACAGGCAGTGCAGCAGTCCGCGGCCGTCCGTGGACCCGATGTACATGCCAGGGCGCTTGCGCACCGCCTCGAGCCCTTCCAGGACGGTCAGGTGGCGCGCTGTGTAGCCATCCGAGGCGCTGACTCTGGGCATCCGCTCGGCACTAAGGGCGGTCACTGACGGGTACTCCTGACTGGGCTGGGGCTCGCCCGATGAGGCCTGCACGAAGACTAGCGGGCCGCGCGGCCTGCCCGCTGCCGCCACGCCGCCGACATACCCGGCGACCTGGGACAACCCTCCCGCGCTAGAGTGGGCGGTCCAGGACGCGCCGCGGGCGGCCGGGAGCCTGTTCGCCCACGGCGTACGAAGCGACAGGCCGGGAAGAGGTGCGTTTGGCCGGGCGTTGTGGTCCGGTAGACATCAAAGCCGGCAAGACGCCGGGCGGCACTAAGCGAGGGAGGCGACATGACCGGAGCGATGGCTGCGCCAATAGCCGCTACCAAGCCACTGAGCGGCCACGATCTCTGCGACCGGTGCGGTGCGCAGGCTTATGTGCGCGTTGTGCTTCCCGGAGCAGGTGAGCTGCTGTTCTGCGCCCACCATGGCCGCCAGCACGCGGAGGCCCTGGCGAAGGTCGCGGTCGAGATCCAGGACGAGACATCCCGGCTGTCCGGCCCGCAGGAGGCCGCCGCGAAGGGAAAATAAGCCAGCTGCCCGCCCGGCAGATCACTGCCGGGACGAGCGCCGGAGTTCGATAAGACTAAGCCGCCCAGCCCGGATCCCCGGGCTGGGCGGTTTGGCGTCTGCGGCGGCGGCGTCTAGTCCAGGTAATCGCGCAGGACCTGGGACCTGGACGGATGCCGCAGCTTCGACATGGTCTTCGACTCGATCTGACGGATCCGCTCCCTGGTCACGCCGTAGACCTTGCCGATCTCATCCAGCGTCTTGGGCTGGCCATCGGTCAGGCCGAACCGCATCGAGACCACCCCGGCCTCCCGCTCGGACAACGTGTCCAGCACCGAGTGCAGCTGTTCCTGCAGCAGCGTGAAGCTGACTGCCTCGCCCGGCTGGATCGCCTCGGAGTCCTCGATCAGGTCACCGAACTCGCTATCGCCATCCTCGCCCAGCGGGGTGTGCAGCGAGATCGGCTCCCGGCCGTACTTCTGCACCTCGATGACCTTCTCCGGGGTCATGTCGAGCTCGGCGGCGAGCTCCTCGGGCGTGGGCTCGCGCCCCAGGTCCTGCAGCATCTGCCGCTGCACCCGGGCCAGCTTGTTGATGACTTCGACCATATGCACAGGAATCCGGATAGTCCGGGCCTGGTCGGCCATCGCCCGGGTGATCGCCTGCCTGATCCACCAGGTCGCATACGTGGAGAACTTGTAGCCCTTGGTGTAGTCGAACTTCTCCACGGCCCGGATCAGGCCCAGATTGCCCTCCTGGATCAGGTCCAGGAAGAGCATCCCGCGGCCGGTGTACCGCTTGGCCAGCGACACCACGAGCCGCAGGTTGGCTTCGAGCAAGTGGTTCTTGGCCCGGCGGCCGTCGGACGCGATCCACTCCAGGTCAATCCGCGAGTCCGGGCGCAGCGTGCCGCGGCCCTCGCTCAGCTTCTCCTCGGCGAACAGGCCCGCCTCGATCCGCTTAGCGAGCTCGACCTCCTGCTCGGCGTTGAGCAGCGGAACCTTGCCGATCTGCTTGAGATAGTCCTTGACCGGGTCGGATGTCGCGCCCGCCACCGCCACCTGCGCGGCGGGGAGATCCTCGTCATCGTCACCGTAGACGAACGCCTCGTCTTCGTTCTCTTCCCCGGCCGCCTTGCCCGGCTGGCCAGGCGCCGCGGCCAGCGCCGGCTGCCCTTGAGCCTGAGCCGGGCCAGGCGCCGCTTCGTCGCCGTCGTCACCGCCGTCGGAGGCGGCCCCGTCGGCGAGCTCCTGATCGGACTCGTCCGTCTCCAGCTCGATGATCACATCGTCGGCGTCATCGCCGACCAGCTCGGCCAAGTCAGCGTCGACGTCAAGCTCCACGTCGGCCACGAGATCCGCTTCCACGTCCAGGTCGACCTCGATGTCTACTCCATCCCCGGCCGGATCGGCGAAGTCACCGTCGACCGCGGGTCCGGCTCCGTCATCATCATGCTCAGCTCCGGGCGCCTGCTGGCCGCCCGCCGTGGTCCTGGTAGCTGCTTCGGTCCCGGTTCCTGCCACGGTGCGACCGCCGTTCTCAGCGTCGGATTCCCCGTCAGCGGCGGCTGACAGCCGGGTCGTGCCTGACCCGCGCCGCCGCGCCGGCCGGCCTGCCTTCCCCGCGCCGCGGCGGCCCTGCCCTGCCTCCGCGCCCGGCCCGGAGTTGTCGCCTTCGGCCGCTGGCGTCCGCCGCGGGTGCGGCGCAGCGGCGTGCTGGGTGCCCGCAGCCGTTCCGTTGCGCTGGCCGTCGGGCTGCGGATCTTCCGCCACCAGCGCGACAGCTGCGTCAGGCCGCTGTCCGGCCGGCTCGGAGCCAGTGCGCCCAGCGGCCTTCTGGTCCTGGACTGCCGCGTCCTGGCCTGACGGTCTCGGCTGCCTCCGCGCTGCGGAGCCTGCCGCGCTTGCCACCGCGGTCACCCCTTCCTTCGCTGGCTGACGGGCCGTGCCACGATCGACTCCTGGCTGACCGAACTAGCAGGCGACACAGACACCTCTCCTGCATACCTATAGCGAAAAACGGACCCTACCGCGTGGGCCATGCTCTTATGACCTTGCCGGAAGCCAGGTTCCCGGTGCGGGACACCGCATCAGGAACGGCTCGTCTCTCGTCAACCACCTTAGGCGGAGTCCACGGGTAGCTCGTACGGCTGCGAGCCCAGGCCGCGCGCTGGCCCGCGCGAGCGCGGGTGCACGCGGTGGAATGGTACCCGCGACTTTCATGCCTTGCCCCTTCTTGCCGCCCTGCCGGCCACTGGCCGCCCCACGGACACCACGCCGTCACGTGCGGGATTGTGCAGCACCAGCACGGTCACGTCGTCGTCTTGCTCATATCCGGTCAGCATCCGCTCAACCAGGTAACCGAGCAATCTCGCCGGATCTTCCACCACGGCCAGCGGGGCCTGGGCGGCCACCGCCACCAGCTCGTCGAGGCCGACATCGAGCCCGCGCCTGCGATTCTCCACCAGTCCATCGGAATAAAGCACCGCGGTGTGGCCAGGCGGTAGCCGGAACGCATACTGCTGGCGCGGGCTGGCCCAGCCCAGCGGCGTGCCGGCCTCGGTCGGATCCAGCCGGGGCGGCGCGCCAGGAGACAGCATGAGCGGCGGCAGGTGTCCGGCATTACCAGCCATACCTTCCCCGGTCGCGGGGTCCACAACCAGGTAAGCGACGGTGGTCACCTGCTCCTCGAGCTCGGTGGCGATGAACAGCCGGTCCAGCCCGGCCAGGACCGCGGCCGGCCTGGGGTCGGTCAGGGCGAGCGCGCGCAGGGCATTGCGCACCCGGCCCATGCCGGCGGCTGCGGTGAGCCCTTTGCCCATGACATCTCCGGCGGCGACCGCCAGCTTGCCGTCGGGCAGCCGGAAGGCGTCGTACCAGTCGCCGCCGATCTCCATATTCCTGGTTACCGGAAGATAGCTGGCTTCCAGGATGATCCCGGGAACGGTCGGCAGCCGGTCCGGGAGCAGGCTCCGCTGCAACGTCTCGGCAGTGGTGTGCTCCCGCTCGAACATCGAGGCCCGCTCCAGGGCCAGCGCGCACTGGCCGGCCAGGGCCTCCAGGAAGACCCGCTCCTCCTCGGTGATCTTCCTGGGCCTGGTGAACGAGAACCGCAGCGCGCCGAGCGGGGCACCCGACGACAGCAGCGGCAGGCCTACCCAGGCCCGCTCGTCGCTGTGCTGCAGGAACAGGCTCACATCCACCTGCCCGTCGAAATACGCGCGCAGGCCCTCGGGGCTCTCGATCAGCAGCGGGCGCCTGGCGATGATGGCCGCGGTCATGACGCTCGGGGTGTCCAGCGGAATGTCGCCGCTCGGTGCGCCGAGGCTGTCCGGCAGCCCGGCCAGGTTGACCGTCTTCAGCCGGAGCCGCTCCGGGTCCAGCATCGCCACCGCGGACCGTTCGGCACCGATGGCCGACCGGCCGACCTGGGTGATCACCTCGACGACCTGCTCCACGGTGAGCGCCTCGGCCAGCATCGACGTAGCCTGCTGCAGCCGGGCGGTGCGCAGCGCCGCAGCGGACAGCTGCTCGGTCAGCCGGCCCCGCATCTCCTCGGCTTCCCGCTGGCCGGTGACGTCCGTGCTGGCGCCCACCCACTCAACGATCTTCCCGTCCCGCTCGATCGGCACCGCGCGGACGTCGTAGTGCCGGTAGGAACCGGTCTTGGTGCGGACCCGGTAACGGCTGTCGAATACTTTGCCGGTGCTGACGCATTCCTGCCAGTCCCGCTCGACCCGTTCCCTGTCCTCCGGGTGGATCGCGTCCAGCCAGCCGTTGCCCTGATATTCGTCAACGGTCTGCCCGGTGATCCAGCGCCATTCCGGCGAGTCTTCGGCGATCTCGCCGGTGGGCGTGGTCACCCAGACCACCTGAGCGCCGGCCTGCACCAGCGAGCGGTAGCGCTCCTCGCTGCGCCGCACCGCCTCCTCGGACCTGCGCCGGTCGGTGATGTCGACGGCGATCAGGGCCACCCCGGTGATGTCGCCGTCACTGTCGTGCGAAGGGAACCACGAGAATGCCCAGTGCCGCACCTGCCGTCCGGCCTGGTCCTGGCCAGCCTGGCCGCCGTCGCGGGCGTCCAGCGGCGGCTCGGCGTCCAGCTCAGGCTGGACGGCGGCCGCGCTGACCGGGACGGCAATCTGCTGGTCGGCCTCGAAGAGCGGCCGATCCTGCGCCAGCACGTGCCGGACTGCGGACTCCGCTCGGGCACCCAGGTAGCCCGGCCATATCTGGGCCGGGGTGCGGCCGATGTGGTCGGCAGGATCAATCCCGTTCAGGCTGGCCAGGGCCTGATTGAGCCTGCGCAGCCGCAAGTCGGCACCGAAGAACGCAAAGCCGATCGGGGCCTCGCTGAGCAGCGTCGCGAGCAAGGCCGAGTCCGACACGTCCATGCTGGACACCCGTGGCTTGGGCACGGAGGTACCTGTGCTCATGGGTAACACCTCACACGCGTGCGAGCGTGCGCCATGGAGCGGCTCCTTCCTGCTCACCGCGGACAGAAAAAAGGCTAGCGGCTGAAACGCGCGCAAGAGTGCGCACGGCAACAACTCGGTAACAGGAGCTTTCGGCTCCAGCCATCGACGCCGCTGGCATCGACCCCAGCTCGGTGCCGACAGGCCCCCCTCTGGCCTCCCTCCCCGTCACGTCATCAGCTGAGCGCTGCGTCCCGGTGACAGCGCTATCCGCAGGTCCCGTGATCCCGCCGCCCCGCGATAACGCGTGCGCGGCGTGCGGGCCGCCGCGTCAGGCACATATCTGCTGCCCAAGCCTATCGCGCCCGGCCGGACCAGGCGGCCAGGCAGGATAACCAGTCCCGGCCTCCGGCGGCCCGGGCCCGGGCGCATCACCTGGCGTCTTAGCAACAGTGTCGGCGCGGTCGCAGCGGCCGCCGCCCGTTGCTTGTACAGTGTCCATCCGGCGCAGCTACCGCCAGCGCGGCGCTCGCGCCGTGATTTCCTGGCCCCATGCGTCAATGGCAGTTTCACCGGAGTTGCCCATCATCGTCCAGCGAGCCTGCGGTAAGTGCAGAAACAACCGGCGCGCCGTGCGCAAGCATGGCACGACTTGCCGTGCATCTGAAAGGCTAGCGGCGTGACCCCGCCGAGCCGACGCAACCAGCCGCACGGCCGGCCCGGTCATTCCGGCCCGTCGGCCCAGCGGCCGGGCGGGCACTCCGCGCCGCCCAACGCGCTGTTCGCCGAGATGCTGCGCGCGGCCAGGGAACTGCTGGCGGTCCGCAGCCCGCTCGACGCGGAGCTCATGGTGAGCGAGCTGCTCGGCACCTGGTGGGGGCAGCGCGCGGGACGCGGCGGGCTGCGCGACGTACGCCGTCGGCGGGCGGACATCGAAGAGCTCATCGGCGAGGGCCTGATCGCCTACGCAGCGCAACAGGGGAGCCCGGCGGCGCTCGCGCTGCTCTCCGGGATCGCCTGCCTGGGCACGCCGCGCCAGGCGGCCCGGGCCGAGCAGGCCGCGCTGGCGATGATGGAGCGCGGGGTCGCGCGGCCGGGCTGGGCTGAGCACGTCGGTGCCGTGACCTCGGCGCAGTGTTACGTGAACTCGGACGCCTACGGCGATCGCGACGAGGTGGTCTGCGTCTTCAGCTACGCGGGTGAAGAGCAGCATGCCCTGGTCGTAGTGGTCGACTACAACGCCGGCGGCATCGCTCGGGACGGCTGGGTCACCTCCCAGGTCACCAAGCTGCTGGACTACTGCAGGAACGCGAGTGAGGCCAGCTCGGCCCCGGCGGTGCCCGCTGCCGACCGCCCGACTTTCACTCCGCTCGACCCGCCCGAGGCCCGGCGGCTCCTGGAGGCTGCCCTGGTGGCCACCGACTCGCTGGCCGACCCGCCGGTCAGCAGCTCCTTCCCCGCCTACCACGCTTTCATCAGGGCCAGGGTCCGGACCCTGCCGCCGGCTCCGCGCGGGGGCTCAGGTGCCAGGCGCCAGGCCTGGCGCAAGGATCGCCGGGCCATGCTCGTCGCCGAGTTCCTCGCCTCGGACGATGCAGAGGACCTCTCGGACCGGGAGGCGGCCAGCCGGTGCGCCGACCACATCGTCGAGTACGGCTGCAATCAGGACTTCGGTAGGCCGCTGCGGATGAGCCCGGTGAAGGCCGAGACCTTCTTGCTCGACTGGCTGCCCAGGAAGGTGATGCTCACCCCGGCGGAACAGCACGCCATGCCGCACGTGCTGGCCGCCTGGATCCGGTGGGCTGGCCACCGCTCCGGCCTGGGCGAGCAGGCCATCTCGCAGACGCTCGACGCGGTGTTCGACTCGATGGGCACGTTCACCCGCGTCTACCACGACCCCGCCTCGTTCGGCCTGGAGCCTGCCCTGGTGACCCGGCTGCTCCCCGACTCCGATCTGGAGGCGCTGCCCCGCCGGGCGTTTGCCTTCCCGGTGCTGCGCGGCAGCTTCAGCGGGACCGACCTGGGCTCGCTGGACCCGGCCGATCCCGGCGAGCGCCGGCTGCTGGTGGCCGCCTATCACGACGAGGCCGGCGACCACTCCGCCGACGCCGGGCACATCGACAGGCACCTGGTGCTGGCCGACCGGCTCTGGCGCGGCGACCCACCGGAGCTGTGGGACGCCGCCCAGCGCCTGCTGGACCTCGGCGAGGACCGGCACTCGGTGCTGCACGTGCTGATGGACGTGATCAGCGCGGCCGGCGACGACGAGGACGACATCGCCGAGGCCCTGTCCGACGTGGCCCCGAACCTGGACGGGCCCGGCTGACGAGCCAGCCGGCCATCGGCCTGAACGTCAGCCTGGCCGCGCAGCTGCCGGGCCGGCGGGTGCGGTTCGCGATCAGCCGCTGATCTCGCGGTAGGCGGCCAGCAGGTCGTCAGCGGCCACGGTGGTCAGGTCGGCCGCGCTCGCGGTCTCGCCGAGGTGGGCGATCCGCAGGTCCCTGGACGCGCACGCGCGCTCGTACAGGGACCTGGCGAACCGGCCATTACCAAGTTCGTCGATCCGCCCCTCCGCGCAGGCCTGGCCGAAGATCTGGTCGAGCACGGGCAGCGCATCGGGATCGAAGGTGTCGCCCGCCTGGCTCGCGATCACCGCCGCGATCGCGGTCAGCTCGGCCGGCGTGTAACTGGGGAACCCGATCCGGACGCCGAACCGGGACCCGAGCCCCGGGTTGCTGCGCAGGAACCTATCCATGTCGGCGGTGTATCCGGCCAGCACGATCACCAGCCGGTCCCGGTCGTCTTCGGCCCGCTTGAGCAGGGTCGCCGTCGCCTCAGACCCGAAGGCGTCACCGCCGGAGTAGCCCTCGTTGTAGAGCGAGTAGGCCTCGTCGATGAACAGGACCCCGCCCAGCGCCGAGTCCACCAGCTTGTTGGTCTTGATGGCGGTGGCACCGAGATGCTCGCCAACCAGGTCAGCCCGGTGCGCCTCGATAACGCTCGGCCGGACGAGCAGGCCGAGAGCCGCGAAGATCCGGCCCAGGATCCGCGCCACGGTCGTCTTGCCGGTCCCTGGCGGCCCGGTGAACACGAAATGGCGGGCCGGCGGCTGGCTGGTCAGGCCCTGCCGGTCCCTGAGCCTGGCCACCTTCAGCTGGGCGGCGATCTCGTGAACCTGCCGCTTGACCGGCTCGAGCCCGATCAGCGCGTCGAGCTCGGCGAGCGCGCTTTCGAGGGTCGGGGTCTCGCCGTAGCCCCGGTACCTGGTGGTCAGCTCGCTGAACGCCCGGGTCAGATCGGAACCGCGCAGCGTGACCAGGTCGGCCGGGGACGGTTCGGCGGGCGCGGTCATCACCCGGACGTCCCGGGCCCGGCCCGCCTTTTCCAGCAGGCTGCGGACGAACCTGGCGTTGCCGAGCTCGTCGGCCAGCTTGCGCCGGCCCACGTCCTCGAGCATCCGCCACAGCACCGGCCTGGCGTCGGGATCGAGCACCTCGCCGCGCCGCTCCAGGGCCAGGTCGGCCAGCGAGAGCAGCTCGGCAGGCGAATAGCCAGGAAACTTGACCCGGGTCGCGAATCTCGACGTCAGGCCCGGGTTGCTGGCCAGGAAGCCCTCCATCTGGCGCTCGTATCCGGCCAGGATGATGACCAGGTCGTCACGATCGTCCTCGGCGCGCTTGAGCAGCGCCTGGACGGCCTCGTTGCCGAACCGGTCGCCCTGTCCGTCACCCTCGTTGACCAGGCTGTAGGCCTCGTCGATGAACAGCACGCCGCCGAGTGCGGAGTCGATCAGCTCATTGGTCTTGATCGCGGTGGCGCCCAGGTACTCGCCGACCAAGTCGGCGCGGTGCGCCTCCACCACGGCGGGCGAGTCCAGCAGCCCGAATGCGTAGAAGATCTTGGCGATGATGCGGGCCACGGCCGTCTTCCCGGTGCCAGGCGGACCGAGGAAGACCAGATGCTGCATCGGCTTCTCAGTCCCGTACCCAGCCAGCGCGCGCCTGCGCGCGGCCTCGATCGAAGCCGCGATCGAGCGGATCTGATCCTTGACCGCCACCAGGCCGATCATGCTGTCCAGCTCGGCCATGGCCTCATCGACGGTGATGTCAGGCTCGCGCGGCGCGGTACCTGGGCCCGCGCTCTCGGCACCCGGCTGGCCCGGTCCGCCCTCCCCCGGATACGCCTGGCCGGCCGGGTCCGTCGCGACCGTCATCCGGCCCGGTCCCCCGGGCCGCCGCAACCCGGTCTTCGGCCCGCCCGGCCGGGCGCCAGCCGACCGGCCCGGACCGTCCAGCGGGCCGCCAGGGGCACCGGCATCCGGCCCGGCCGGACGCGATCCCGGCCGGGCATAGGGGGCCGCCAGGGCCGCACCGCGAGCCTGCTGGCGGCCGTATTCCCTGGACTCCTGCAACGACTTGGCGAACCGCCAGCCGAGCACCACGGCGGCGATCAGCCAGCCGAACACCGGCCCGACGAACGACTGCTGGTGCCAGAACCGCAGCGCGAGGGCACCCACGGGCAGCGACCAGACGAGCGCCCACGCCACCGTGCGGCAGGGCACGTACCAGCGGCCGAGCGCACCGGCGTGCGCGACAGCGACGACCGCGAACGGCAGTATGACCAGCACCAGGAGCGGAAGCTGCGGATTTCCGTCCTCCCTGGCGATGAGCAGGACCACCGCGATGCCCCAGACCGCCACCGACAATGAGGCCAGCACGCCCCGGCGGCCGGCCGATACCGCGAACGGCGCATAAGCGAGGGCGCCGACCAGCAGGACCGACAGCACGAACGGGCTGAAAAAGATTGCCGCCGCGGCCATGAGGACCTTCAGGGGCAGCGGTGCGGCGCGGATCGCGCGGCGAATACGGGCAACCCCGTCCTGCGCGGTCCGCCAGCCCGGCAGGGACAGGGGCTTATCTTCTGTCCGCATCTCGCTCCCTCGTACTAAACCTGTATAGCGCATTCGGGCTCGCATACGGAGGCACAGAATCGGATACCGGGCGAAAAATTGGCCGCGACAGGCCAATACGGGCCGCCTTTCCGGCTGCCCGGCGGTGCCGGCGCGGGGGCAGCCGCCGGGCAGCGCGGCTACCCTCGCTGCCAGAATCAGGCTGGAATCGGCGGCTCGTCGCGATCGCAACCACCCGGCCGCCCGGGACCGGCTGGCTACCGAGCGGAGGGGATCATGGACCGGATCACGGCAGGCCTGCTCATCCCGGGCAGCGGCGAACCGGTGCCTGACGGCGTCGTGATCCTGGACGGCGCGCAGATCACGTATGCGGGACCGGCGGCGGGAGCGCCGGCTACTCCGGGCGCGCGGCTGCATCAGGCGGTGACCGTCCTGCCCGGGCTGTGGGACTGCCACGGGCATTTCCTGGGCGCCAGGGGGTTCGACCTGGCGCAGCTGCCGCTGGAGCATGTCGCGGTCCGGGCCGCCCGCTCGGCCAGTGACCTGAGGGCAGCCCTGAACGCCGGGGTGACGTCGGTGCGCGAGGTCGGCGGGCTGGGCGTCTACCTGGCCAAGGTAGTCCGCGAGCGCCTCATCGACGGTCCGGCGATCTACCCGGCAGGCGCGATCCTGAGCACCACCGGGGGCCACGGCGACCTGCACTCCTTCCCGCTCGCCTGGATGCACGATCACGCCATGACCGATGGCTCGTTCCGGATCGCCGACGGCGTCAGCGACTGCATGCGCGCGACCAGGGAGCAGCTGCGGCGCGACGCCAGAGTGATCAAGGTCTGCGCCTCAGGCGGCGTGCTGTCAGAGGTCGACGATCCGGTCCACCAGCAGTTCACCGGGGCCGAGCTGAGCGCGATCGTCGAAGTAGCCACGCTGGCCGAGCGCGTAGTCGCCGCACACTGCCATGGCAAGCCCGGCATCATGGCGGCACTGGAAGCCGGGGTGCGCACCATCGAGCACGGCACCTACCTCGACGACGAGTGCTGCGACGCGATGCGGGAGACAGCCGCGATCCTCGTGCCGACCAGGAAGATCATCGAGGACATCCTGGCCAACCTGGACGGGGTACCCAGCTATGCAGCCACCAAGATGGTGGCGGCTGCAGACGCGCACGCTGCAGCGATCTCCCGCGCGCTTGATCGCGGCGTCACTATCGCCATGGGCACCGACATCGCCCTGTCCGGCAGCGACCGGCCCAACTCCTGGGGCCAGAACGGAGCCGAGCTCAGCCATCTCGTCCGCCTGGGCATGACACCGCTGCAGGCGATCGAGGCCGCCACCGCGACAGCCCCGCGCACGCTCGGGCCGCAGGCGCCCCGCAGCGGCCAGCTGGCCGCGGGTTACGACGCCGACCTGATCACCGTAGATGCCGACCCGCTGGCGGACATCGGCGTCCTGGCCAGCCCCGGGCACGTGACCGGCGTATGGACGGCGGGGCGCCAGGTCAAGGGCGCTGCACAGGTCTAGCATCGGTCAGGGCACGGGCCGTGCCGGGTGGCGCGAATACCACGGGAGCCAGCGCGAGTTGACCGGGGACACGCATCAGGAGGCACTCAGCCCGTGGCCGGCCCGGGTAGCGAAGATCGTCAAGGGCCTGTTCGTCGCCCTGGCCCTGGTGGTGGCCCTGGAGCACGACCCCAACCCGCTCGTCACGCTGCTCGCCCTGGTCGGGGCGGTGGTGGCCTTCACGGCTGGCGAACTGTATGACGCCACCGTCGAGGCGCAGATCATGCGGCGCCGCCGGCTGATGGCCGGCGAACTGCGCGACATCACGGTGGAGCAGTCGTTCATCGGCGTGGGCGGGCTCCCGACCATGGTGGTCATCATCCTCGCGTCCGCCGGCCTCTACAGTGCGGCGACCGCGGACACCATCTCGGTCTGGGTGGGCGTCGCCACCCTGGCCGGCCTGGGCTTCCTCACCGGGCGCCTGGCGCGGCAGCCTTGGCCGCGCTGCGTCCTGTATGCCGGCGAGAGCGCCTTCATCGGGCTGGCGATCGTGGTACTGAAGGTGATCGTCAAGAAGATATAGGACGTGCCGACGCCGGGGCGGTCGCCGCGGCGTCAGTGCCCGCGTTCCTCCTGGCAGGCCCGAAAGCCCGACCCGCCCGCCCTTGGCTGGCCAGCGGGGGCGGGCGGCGCTACGCGAGTCTGGTAGACAGTCGGCATGCGGATCGGCCGGCTCCCGATCGACGACCAGCTGCGACATTTCTAGGCCGCACTCGCCCGCAACCACACCCTGGCCGACGTGCTCGCGCGGGCTGCGGTGCTGGCCCTGCCTGGCTGGTACCTGGTAGCGGGGTGCCTGTATCAGACGGTCTGGAATGTCGTCACCGGCCAGCCTCCTGAGGCGGGCATCCTCGATTACGACCTGGCCTACTTCGACGCCTCCGACCTGTCCTGGGCGGCCGAGGACGCGGTCATCCAGGCCGGCCACCAGATGTTCGGCGGGCTGCCCGCCCCGGTGCAGATCCGCAACCAGGCCCGCGTGCACCTGTGGTACGAGCAGAAGTTCGGCTCGCCCTGTCCGCCGCACGAGTCGACGGAGGCGGCGATCGACTCTTTTGAGGCCCTGGTGGCCTGCCTCGGCGTCCGTCTCGATCCAGACGGGCGGTGCCGGGTCTACGCGCCGTACGGGCTAGCCGACGTCTTCAACCTGGTCGCGCGGCCCAATCCGGTACTGGCCCCCCGCCATGTCTACGAAGCCACGGTCAGCCGCTGGCGCCAGCAGTGGCCGGCCCTGACCGCGCTGCCCTGGGCGGCAGCCGAGAACGCGTCCGGCGAGAACACGTCCAGCTGATCAACTGTGGTGGCGAGCTTCAGCCGTGGCGGCGATCTGCGGCGGAGCTCGCGGCTGGCCGGGTCAGTCTGGACCACCCGCGGTTTCCACGCGAACCCTGCCGAGGATTGAATCCGCGCGAATCCCGCAGAAGAAGAAGAGGGCGCGGCCAGGCGGGCGGTTGACACGCGTCACGGACTGATGGTCACGGAGTCGCCAAGGCGGACCAGCCCCGGCTGCGCCGTACTGCCGTAAACGCCCGCCTGCGCACGCCGGCACTGGCCGATGATCTTGAGGACCGGCGCGTCGGGCTGGCCGGTGGCGGGATCGACGTTGACGATGATGCACCGGTTGTCTCGCCGGTCGATCCGGACGATCGCGGCACCGATGTGCAGCGAGCACCCGACCCACTCGTCCTCGGCGTAGGGCAGCCCGGAAGTAGCGGTGATGACGATGTTGGGCCGGAATCTGAGCGCGTTCCCCGGTACCTCGGCGGCACCGCACAACGCGGCGACGGTGGCGGTCGTGATGAGCGAGACCGGCATGGCGTCGAAAGTCCCCCGGTCCAGCCGCATCAGCCGCAGCCCCGGCCCCAGCTCGTCGGCCAGTCCCGGGTCGGTCAGCCGGTAAGCCTGGCCGCCGGGTGCCTGTACCTGCACGGCGGATTTGTCCGGGCGCTCGGGATCGAGCAGCGTCGGGACGTAGGCCGACATGGCCGGGTTCTCGCGGATGGTGTGCCAGGGAAAGCCCTTCACGGCGGACTCAGGCCGGACGAAGGCCCACCTCCGGTCGCCGGCCACGCCCGTCCAGGAGAGATGGCCGCTCGCGAGCGGTTCCGCCGCCATGGACTTCACCGGATACCGCCAGATGCCGGTCACCATGCCCACCTGGCTGGCACTGATTCCCGCTGGGACCCGCCGCATGTCCGCCTCCTGACGGAGGCGCCCTTGGGTCGTCGTGCCCGAGCGTGGCGGATCAGGTCCGTCGCAGCGCCCCTCGGGCCGGAACCGCCACGCTAACCCGGACTCCCTCGGCAGGCAAGGCGAATAGGCCAGTGCCAGCCAGGCCAGTGCCAGCCGGGCCACGTCGCATGACGCGTCGATCCACAGGCCTTGGCTCTTGCTCCTGCGACGTAGGATTCCGGAGGTGGACACGACCGCCCCGGCACCCCGGGTCCTCGTGATCGGGCTCGATCCGTACCGGGTTCCCGGGCCCTGGGACCCCAAGCCGGTAGCCGACGCCATCAAGGTGGGAATAGCCCGGTTCGCTGAGCACGGCGTCGGCGTGGAGACCTGCCTGTTCGGCCTCGACGGAAGCGACGACGTGGCGGCGGTCGTCGCCACTGCCTTGCGTGCCCGGCCATGGGAGTGTGTCGTCATCGGCGGCGGCGTGCGGAACGACGATCAGCTCGAGCTGTTCGAGCAGATACTCAATCTGGTGCGGCAATACGCTCCCGATGCCGCGATCGCGTTCAACAGCACCCCGGCGGACACGTTCAACGCAGCTGCCCGCTGGGTTGACGTTGCCGGACCAGCCAGCGCCAGTTAAGGCCTTCGGCGGGCTAAGAGCGCCCGGCGCTCTTAGTCGAGGTGTGTGGTATTCCCGGCCTGCGTTCACCTCTACGCAGTAGCGCGGACCGTCAGCGTGGACCCTGGCGGGATGGTCACGGTGATTCCGCCGTCGGCGCTAGTGGTGATCACGACAGCCCCGAGGACGGTCCGTCGCCCGGTCGCGGTCTTGCTGACCGGGGCGTCCCCCTTGATCAGGTCGTCAAGGGGGACTGTCTTGACCGGCCACGCCTCTCCCTGGCGCCAGCTGACGGGAGCGTCGGCTCCGACTTGAGCAGCGAATCGCTTTGAGGGCACTCCGTGGAAGCGAATCCGGCGATCTGGGCACCAGTTCCAGGTATGTCCGTTGTTGTCCAGGGCCACCTCGAAGATGGCCACCATCTGGCCCCGGAAGTACCCGACGACCACTGCGATCCGGTCGGGATCGAAGTCCATCGTGCCGGCAGATCGGCCTCGGTAGGGTGACCAGTTCCCCAGGACGGCATCATCTGCAACCGACGGATCAGCCAGGACCTCCCTGCCGCGCTGCGCGATGTTGACTACGAGCGCCTGATCACGCGTAGGGTCGGATGCGCTCACGATGACCGCCCTGAGCCGCGATGCGAGCCCAGCACCTCGTTTACTCTTGTTTACTCATGAGAGTGAGTCATGGAGTTAATGTGCTCGACTGTGCCGCGGCGCCGATGCTGATGCCCTGCTGAGGCAGGGCAGCTACTCGGGGCGTGCGGCATTCGTCCGTGTCCACGTCGCCGAGCGGCCTGTTCCGTCGGCTCGGACCTTGCCTTCGTTCCTCAGCTGTTCCAGGACGAGCCGGATGGTCTGGTTGCTGACACCGGGCACCGCCGTCCTGACGTCGGCGAGGCGGAAGGTGGCCGGGGCGTGGCGCAGAATGTGCTCGCGAACGCGCTGCTGCTTGGTCCCGGGGGTATGGGCTGCGGCCGCGCGATCGGCGAAGACAGCGTAGGCACCAGCGACCACGCTGGTGAAGTAGCCGAGCCAGGGCCACGGGTCGGCGGTGTCCTCATGCCAGCCGTGGGTGGAATCCAGGAGCGCCTGGTAGTAAGCGTCAGCTGATTCGGCGACCGCCTGCTCAAGGCTCACGTAGCGGCCGACCGTGTAGCCCTGCTCACTGAGTATGGCGCCGGTGAGCAGCCGGGCCACTCGCCCATTGCCGTCTTCGAAAGGGTGGATGACGAGGAGGTCCAGGACGAACAGTCCCGACAGGAGCACCGGATGGTGCTCACCTGCCGCAACCGCCTGCTCATAGCGCTTGATCAGGTCGTCGATCGCGAGCGGAGTGCGCGCGGCCGACACAGGCTTGAAGCGGACGGTGGTCGAGCCGTCTGGCGAGCGGTCCACGACCAGGTTGTCCGCTGTCTTGAACGCCCCGCCGGGCATCGCCGTGTGAGCGAACAGCAGCCGGTGCAGGTGCGAGATCAGGCCAGCGTTCAGCGGGCGCCAGTCTTCCCGGAACAGGTAATCCTGGGCGTCGCGGTAACCGGCCAGCTCTTGCTCGCTGCGGTTGCGCAGCGTCGTCGTGCGCCGGTCGATGATCCGCTGGGCACGATCGGCGTCGGCGACGATGACGCCCTCGATCGCCGAGGAGGCGGTGATGCTCTGGATGCGTGCCCGGTCGGCGAGTTCGGTGAGCAGGCCGGGCAACTGGTCACGGTAGAGCGCTTCCGAGCCTCGGCCGAAGTCGATCGCGCTGAGTCGGGTGACGACCTGTGCTGGCACCAGCCCGATGAGCGCCTCAAGGTCAGCGAAGCTGCGCAAGGAACCTCCCAAGCAACCTACTAAACGACCCAATTCAGATTCACATTAGCATGTTTAGCAAGTTTGTTTAGGCGGTTTCCGCCTGTCGCTGTCTCCGTCGTCGGCTATGCACTGGCCCACGTAGGCCGGGGACACCGCGACGGGCGACCGCGTGATGACGGTCCGGTGACCTCGCCTGCCCAGCCCCACCCTGGTCAGGAGCGAGACCCTAGAGTGCAAGCCTGGGACGGGATAGAACCAGCATTCCCGTCCCAGGCGCCACTGCCTAACCGGCGTGTTCCTCGCGGACACCCACTTCGCACGCTTGTTGCATCTGATGCAATACCGCTCGTTTCTAGCTGCAACCGCTAGTGGAGCCGCAGCCTTCACAGACGTAACAGCTGCCTGCGGGCCGCATCTTCGTGCCACAGGTCAGGCACAGCGGTGCGTCGGCACTGCGCCGCTGATGGGATTCGATCAGTTCCGTCGTGCTGTGCGGCGCTGCTGGCGGGCCAGCCGGCGAATCCCGGTCCGGATTCTGGCTTTCTGCGTGCGGCCGCTCACTGACCTTCTCGACCGGCACTGACTGGGCCATCTCCACCGGGTCGGGCTGATCCGTCACCGCCGCCGGGTCCTCCCCCGCGAGCTGGGCGGCGCGCTCACTCGCGGACCGGATGCCGAGCTCCGCGCGCTGGTCGTAGGGCAGGTGATCGAGGGCCAGGCGGCGGAAGATGTAGTCCATCACCGAGCTGGCGATCCTGATATCGGGATCGTCGGTGATCCCGGCCGGCTCGAACCGCATGTTGGTGAACTTGGCGACGTAGGACTCCAGCGGGATGCCGTACTGCAGGCCCACCGAGATGGCGATCGAGAACGCATCCATCACGCCGGCCAGCGTCGAGCCCTGCTTGCCGAGCTTCAGGAAGACCTCGCCGACACCGTCGTCGGCGTAGCTGGAGGCCGTCATGTAGCCTTCAGCGCCGGCCACCGCGAACCTCGTCACCGTGGCCGACCGCTGCCTGGGCAGCCGCCTGCGCACCGGCCGGACCTCGTGCGGCGCTACCGGCTCCGGCACCTGCTCGGCCTGCGCCGGGGTCCGCTTGGAGACCGACAGCGGCTGGCCGACCTTGCAGTTGTCCCGGTAGATCGCCAGCGCCTTCAGGCCCAGCTTCCAGCCCTCGAAGTAGATCTTCTCTACGTCTGCGACGGTGGCGGTCTCGGGAAGGTTCACGGTGTTGTGGTTGATGATGCCGTTGGCGACGAAGGCATGGGTCGTCGGCACGGAGAGGTCATACACCTCGGCCTCAGCCGCGTCGGCCACCGACTTCACCGGCGAGAAGTGCAGGTTCCCGTCGATCACCTGGTGCAGCCAGGCCGGAAGATCGACACCGGGCAGGGTGGAGACGCGTTCCAAGGTCCGGCGGGTCACGTGCTGGGTGCGCGAGTCGCTCAGGAATGCGAAATCGTCGCGCCAGCTCCGGCCGTGCTCCACGCCTTGCCGCCCCAGCGGTATCAGCTCGTAGAGCTCACGACCGGTGATGCCAGGAACGACGTCGGCGGTGCCGGAGCCGCAGTCCCTGCGCAGGTACTCCGCAGCCCTGGCGGCCTTCTCGGGCTCAAGGAACGGTACCAGGCTGGCCATCAGCTGGCCCTGCAGCCCAGCCGCGTAGACCTCGTCGTAATCCTTGTCGTACTCCGTGTTGTGCTTGCTGACCCGGCTGTGCAGAACTCCGAGGTTAGTCATCACTGCCTGGAGCTCATCGAGCAGCCGGGGGCTGTCGAGGCAGATCGCCCACTTGGGGGCCGCGCCATACGTGACGTAAGCATCTAGGGCCAGCCCCTGCAGGAAGGCCAGCACCATCTCGCGCGGCGAGCGGAGCACGGCATCCGGGATGCGCTTCTGCGACGCGCGCGCACCGCAGCCGAGCGCCTCGAAGAACTCAACCACGGTCTTGGAGGCGATCCTCACCTGCGGGCACTTGCCCGGGTCGGCGAACACCCTCGCCCGCAAGCCGAACAAGGCTTGCCAGGCCTGGCGAACGCGCTCCAGCACCTCAGGCACCGAATTCGTAATGCTGATCGTCCAGTTGCTGCGGATCGTGTTGCCCTCGGCTGCATACGCTCCGAGCAGGAACGCGAGCTCCTCGGTCATTTCGGGCGGCAGGCTGACCGTCTTCTGGTTTCCGTGCAGCGCGGACACCGTGATGTGGCGAAGGCTGGCCGGGGTAGGGGACCAGAGCTCGGCGCCGTATTGCAGCGCGACGGCGTCGCCCTTCTCGATCCCGCCCAGGGCCTTCCACTCGAGTCCACCGGTGCCCGCGACGAGCAGCCGGTGCGGGTGGGTGCCGGTGATCGAGTGCCCCGACCGGAGCGTGACCCGCCGGACCGGCCGGGTGCCGCCGTAATAGAAGGCGTCAGTCTTCCGGTCACCATCGAGCGACGAGATCACCAGGTGCTCCTCGCGGAAGCTGTCCTCCGCCTCGCCCTGGTGCAGGCTGCCGATCCTGATCAGGCCCTCCGCGGACGCGACCAGCGTCTCGCCGGTCACGCATTTGCTGATCGCGCCGGAGAGCGCTGGCTGGATCGCGGCCATCATCCTGACGTGGCCCATCGGGCTGATCGACCGCTCCCCCATGGCGCAGTCGAACACCTCATAGTGCTCGGGCCGCAGGCCAGGGGCATCGATCACGTGGCCGTGCTCGGCGATGTGCTCGATGATCGCTTCGGCCTGTTCGGGCTGGTAGCCGAGGTTCTTCAGGGCCCGGGGCACTGTCTGGTTGACGATTTGCATGGACCCGCCGCCGACCAGCTTCTTGAACTTGACCAGCGCGAGGTCCGGTTCGACGCCAGTGGTGTCACAGTCCATCATGAGCCCAATTGTCCCAGTTGGTGCCAATAGACTAGCTTGGGCGTTTCTATACCCATTTGTCCCGCCGAGTTTCAGGCACTCGGCCCAGGCGCCGTTGGCGGCGGCGATGATCGCGTCGTCCATGCCGCCGAGCGGCTTGATCTCCTTGCTCGCGTCCGCGTGCTTGGCCATCACCCGCTTGTGCGCCACGGCGTTGCGCGCGTAACCGTCATACGGGCCGACCACCGCGGCCAGCTCGGCCGAGCGCCGATAGGCGGTACCGGTCATCAGCGACGTGATGCCCGCCGCGATCGCCCGGCCGCCGTCGGAGTCGTAGGCGTGGCCGGTCGCCATCAGCAGCGCGCCCAGGTTGGCATAGCCGATGCCGAGCTGCCGGTACGCGCGGGTGGTGGCGGTGATCTTCTCGGTCGGGAAGTCGGCAAAGCAGATCGAGATGTCCATCGCCGTAATGATCAGCTCGGTGATCTGCTGGAACCGCTGCACGTCGAAGGAATCATCATCGCGCAGGAATTTGAGCAGATTAATACTTGCCAAATTGCACGATGAATTGTCCAAATGGACGTATTCGGAGCACGGATTACTTGCCGTTATTCGTCCCGATTCCGGGGTGGTGTGCCAGTCGTTAATAGTGCCGTCGTACTGAATGCCAGGGTCCGCGCATTCCCAGGCGGCCTTCGCCATCTTGCCGAACAGTTCCCGCGCGTCGACCCGTTCCACCGGCTCCCCGGTCAGGCGGGCGGCCAGGTCGAACGACCCGCCTTCCTCGACCGCGCGCATGAACTCGTCGGAGACCCGCACCGAGTTATTGGCATTCTGGTACTGGACGCTGGCGATGTCCTTGCCGCCCAGATCCATGTCAAAGCCGCCGTCGCGCAGGACCCGGATCTTTTCTTCCTCCCGGGCCTTGGTCTCGATGAATTCCTCGACATCGGGGTGGTCCACGTCGAGCACGACCATCTTGGCCGCGCGCCGGGTGGCGCCGCCTGACTTGATCGTCCCGGCCGAGGCATCGGCGCCGCGCATGAACGAGACCGGCCCGCTGGCCGTACCGCCCGAGGACAGCAGCTCCTTGCTGGAGCGGATCCTGGACAGGTTGACCCCGGCGCCCGAACCGCCCTTGAAGATCAGGCCCTCCTCCCGGTACCACTCCAGGATCGAGTCCATGGTGTCGTCGACGGCCAGGATGAAGCAGTTGTGCACGCGCAGGCTGCCGGACAGGTACTCGCCACTGTCGGTCTGGATGTCGTAGACCTCCATCGGGCCGAGCCGCTCGACCCTGACGACCTCGGCCATGCTGCGGTCCGAGCCGCCGACATCGGGAACCACATGCAGCAGGGAGTCCCCCGGCCTGACGAAACCGGCCACCGTGAACTCGCCGACCACCAGGTCCGTCGCGCGCCACACCAGATGATCGGGGGTGACATCGAGCGTGCGGCCGGACCTGGTGTGCAGGCGCAGTACTTCCTTGACGCCGTTGGCCTTGGTGGCCACCACCCTGGTGACGCCATGCGCGTCATACACCTTGGTGCCGACCGCGTCCTCCGCCACCAGCCTGCCGATCGGGATCTCCCCGGCCGGGGTGCTGACCAGGGCGTCATACGGCTGGCAGGCGGAAACCTGCTGCGGCGACGAGGTCCCGACGTTGAACCAGACCGGCGAGTTGAACGCGAATACCTGGTGCAGCAGCGCGTGGGTCAGCTCATGATCGAAGATCTCCGCGTCCTGGTCGGTACTGAAGTAGCCGTGTTCGCGGCCGGCCGCCCGGTAGGTCCCGACCACACGGTCGATCAGCTGCTTGAGACTCCACTCCCGCTGTGGCGTGCCCACCGCGCCGCGGAAGTACTTGGTGGTCACGATGTTGGCGGCATTGACCGACCAGAACTCGGGGAACTCCACGCCGTGCTGCTCGAAGTTGACCGAGCCATCCCGCCAGTTGGTCATGACGACGTCCCGGCGCTCCCAGGTCACCTCGTCATAAGGATGGACACCCTCGCGAGTGTGGATGCGGCGCATCGTCAGGCCTTTGCGCGAGCCCTTGGCACCTCGCCCGCCGCCCTGCGCCGCCGGTCCGCTGCTCGCCGTCTCGGTCATGTCCTCCCCCTCCAGGATCCGCTCGGACCCGTTGCGGGCCCTCCGGCCCTCTCCCGATGTTTTTGCTGTGCCGCCCGGTGCTCACCGGGCCGATACGTGCTGCTCACTCTCGACGCCGCGCGGTCCCTCGCCCGCCGGCTGCGGCCCCTGGTTCGGGCCCTCGTGCGGCCCCTCGTGCGGCTGGGCCTGGCCGTCCTGCTCGCCGGGGCGCCAGGAGCCAAGATGCTCCGAGCGCAGTGACGCTATCTCTTCCTCGAAGTCCGCCAGCGACTCGAACCCCCGGTACACGGAGGCGAACCGCAGGTAGGCGACCTCATCAAGATCACGGAGTGGACCGAGAATGGCCAGCCCCACCTCGTGTGAGGGCACCTCGCCGAAGCCGCGGCTCCTGATGGTGTCCTCGACCCGCTGGGCCAGCTTCGCGAGCTGATCCTCGCTGACCGGCCGGCCCTGGCAGGCCCGCCGCACGCCACGGACGATCTTGTCCCGGTTGAACGGCTCGGTGACCCCGCTGCGCTTGACCACCATCAGGATCACTGTCTCCTGGGTGGTGAACCGGCGCCCGCATGCCTGGCACGACCTGCGGCGGCGGATCGCGGCACCTTCCTCGGCGGTCCGGCTGTCGATCACCCGGCTATCCGGATGCCTGCAGTACGGGCAGTACACGCGACCACACCTCCCCTCGCGGGTCGAGCCCCGGCCAAGCACAAGCACAACCTATAGAAAAACTACAGCGGTGTAACTACTAGATATTGTGGTTCACCTAGCGGCCAGACGCAAGCTCTGCGGGGAAGTTCGCTGAAGCCGCTGGTGGCGAGCGGCCAGCGGGTGCGGCCTCGGCGTGTCCGGCTTCAGCCTTTCGGCACCCACAGCAGCTGGCCGACGTGGATTGTGGCCCCGCTCAGCGCGTTGGTCTCGATGATCTGCTGGATCACGACGCGCGGATCCGCCGATGGCTCCGCCGCCGCCGCGATCGACCACAAGGTCTGGCCGGGCCGGACTACCACCTGGCTCAGGCCCTGATAGGCCGCCCTGGCCGGCAGACCATGATCAGCTGCCGCGACGCCGCCTGCTGCGGCCAGCCAGATCAGCACCACTACGGCAGCGGTCAGCGCGAGCGCTAGCCCCGCCACCACGCGGCGCCCCCGCCTGGTGAGCCGAACCGCGGCGGGCCGCGGCTGCCGACGGCGATCGGGCCTGGATCCGGTCGCGACGGTGTGCTGCGTGACGGGCTCCGGCCTGACCCGCGACTGCATCGCCGTTACCTGGCTAGCGGATGCCCGTACCGCCGACGCCCGCACTGCGGACGCCCGTACTGCCGACCCCCGCGCCGCGGACGCCCGCACTGCCGACCCCCGCGCCGCCGACCCCTGCATCCCCGATGCCTGTACCGCTGACGCCCGCACCGCTGACGCCTGCACCGGTGACGCAGGCCTCGCCGGCCCAGGCACCTCGGCCCAGGCAGCCTCGGCCCAGGCAGCCTCGGCCCAGGCTGCACCGGCCCAGGCTGCACCGGCGTATTGCTGGCCGGCTCCCGGTCCGCCTCGGTCCTGTCAGCCGGCCTGCCGGGACCATCCGGGCGCAGCCCTACCGCCGCCGCGGCCCGGACATGCGTCATCCGCAACTGCGTGATCTCGAGCCCCCGCACGTCAAGCTCTGTCACTATCGCAGGCCCGCCGTCACCGCGCCGCGACCGTCGGGTGCGCCGCCGCGCACCCGACGGCGGCAGACCTCGGGCCTGCTTCGTCGCGCCCCGTGATCCATGCCCGGCACTGAAAGGCTCGCCCTGGCCCGGCGCCCAATTGGCCGCCCGTGGCCCCGGTACCGCGCTCTGATGCCCTGCCCCGGCCGCCCGCCGCGCTTCCGCTGCGTTCATGACGCTCACCCCGGCCTCCCTCGACCTCGAATGGCAGTTCGATAGCATCTCTGTTCTATCGTACTTCCGTTCGATCGAACGAAGATACGGTACAGTCTTACCGCAAGGCTCCGACATTTTCGGCAACGGTCGAACAGATGTTTGAGATCTACCGCCGAAACCGCTACCGTCAGCCTTGACCATGACCACCGAGCCGGAGGCCGGATGATGAACAGCACGAACGAGGACGGAGGGACACGGGGGGTCTCCACCGAGGCCGGCGCCGGAGCGCCCGCCGGTGAGCGGCCTAAGGGCAAGCCGGGCCGGAAACCGAAGGGCAGCGTGCCCGCCATCGTCACCGAACTGCCCGAGCGCCCTGATCCGGGTCACGTACTGACCTGGCGGCAGCGCAAGGTGCTCCAGGTGATCCGTGACTCAGTGCAGCGGCGCGGCTACCCGCCCTCGATGCGCGAGATCGGTGAGGCGGTCGGCCTGACCAGCACCTCCAGCGTCTCTTACCAGCTCTCGACCCTGCAGAGCAAGGGTTACCTGCGCCGCGACGCGGGGCGCCCGCGTACGGTCGAGGTGCGGCTACCCGGCCACCCGGCCATTCGTCCGGACGCGCCGCCGGACGATGACGCGCCGATGGACATCACCTCGCAGGAGGCCGCCTACGTGCCCCTGGTGGGCCGCATCGCGGCAGGCGGCCCGATCCTGGCCGAGGAATCAGTCGAGGACGTCTTCCCGCTGCCCAGGCAGGTCGTCGGCGAAGGCACCCTGTTCCTGCTGAAAGTGGTCGGCGATTCGATGATCAATGCCGCGATCGCGGACGGCGACTGGGTGGTCGTGCGCCAGCAGCCAGTGGCCGAGAACGGCGACATCGTGGCCGCGATGATCGATGGCGAGGCGACGGTCAAGACGTTCAAGCGTTCTGACAGCCACGTCTGGCTGATGCCGCACAACCCCGCCTACACCCCGATCCCCGGTGACGACGCGGCGATCCTGGGCCGTGTCGTGGCGGTGCTGCGGCGCGTCTGAGCGAGCGCCGCCCGCGGACCACGGGCCCGGGCCGTTACTCAGGAACGATATTGACGAGCTTGGGTGGTCGCACGATGACGGCGCGCACGCCGCGCCCGGCCAGCGTCCGAGCGACGCCTGGCGCCGCCAGCGCCAGCTCGCGCAGCTCTTCCTCACTGATCCCCGGCGGCACCTCAATCCGGTCCCTGACCTTTCCGGCCACCTGCACCACGCAGGTCACCAGGTCCTCGACCAGCAGCGACGGATCTGCCGACGGCCATCCAGCCTGAGCGACCGAGGGCTCATGGCCCAGGAGCACCCAGCACTCCTCGGCCGTATAGGGCGCGAACAGCGAGAGCAGAACGGAGAGTGTCTCGGCTGCCTCCCGCACCGCCGGGTCGGCCGGGCCCGCCCCTGAGTCGATCGTCCGGCGCGCAGCGCTGGCCAGTTCCATCAGCCTGGCGACGGCGACGTTCAGCCGCCTGGACTCGACCAGCCTGGTGACCTCGTCGATGGTCCGGTGCGTGACCTTCCGCAGCTCCAGGTCACCCGTCACCGTGGCGCTGGCCGTGAAATCGGCACCGACCTCGGCAGCCAGTCGCCAGCAGCGGCCGAGGAACTTGACCGACGCCTCCGGGCGCATGTCAGCCCAGTCGATGTCGTCGGCGGGCGGACTGGCGAAGATCATTGTCAGCCGGATCGCGTCCACCCCGTGGGCGGCCAGCTGCTCGCCCAGGTTAACGCCGTTACCCAGCGACTTCGACATGGCCCGGCCATGATTGATCACCTGGCCCTGGTTGAGCAGCCGGGTGAACGGCTCGGTGAAGTCGACCATCTGCATGTCATGCAGCACCTTCACGAAGAACCTGCTGTACATCAGGTGCAGGATGGCATGCTCGCTGCCGCCCACGTACAGATCAGCCGGCGCCCACCGGCGAACCGCCTCGACGTCAAACGGGCCGTTCTGATAGGACGGCGAGCAGTACCGCAGGAAATACCACGATGAGTCCACGAAAGTGTCCATCGTGTCGGTGTCCCTGCTGGCCGGGCCGCCGCATTTGGGGCATTCGGTGTTCACCCAGTCCGCGGCGGCCGCCAGCGGCGAGATCCCTTTGGGAGCCAGATCCTGGCCGCGCAAGTCCGGCAGCTTTACCGGCAGCTGCTCGTCGGGGACGGGCACCTCGCCGCAGGACGCGCAGTAGATGATCGGGATCGGCGTGCCCCAGAACCGCTGCCGCGAGAGCAGCCAGTCGCGCAGCCGGTAGCCGACCGCGGCGCGGCCCTCACCGCGTTCTTCCAGCGCGGTGGTGATCGCAGCGATGGCCTCGGTCTTGCTCAGCCCGTCGAGCGGCCCCGAGTTGACCAGCATGCCCTCTCCGGGCGTCGCGACCCAGGTCTGCGCGGGGTCCGGCTCGCCGGTCTCGACGACCACCCGGACCGGCAGGCCGAATTTCCGGGCGAAGTCCAGGTCGCGCTGGTCGTGGGCGGGAACCGCCATGATCGCGCCGGTGCCATAGTCAGGCAGCACGTAGTCGGCCGCCCAGACCTCGATCCGTTCACCGTTGACCGGGTTCACCGCGTACCGGCCGAGGAACACTCCGGTCTTGGGGCGCTCGGTCGACTGGCGCTCGATGTCCGTCAGCTTGCGCACCTCAGTCAGGTACGCCTGCAGCTCCGCCTGCCGCTCCGGTGCGCACACCTCGTCAGCCAGCGGCGAGTCGGCCGCGATGACAAAGAAAGTGGCGCCGTACAGCGTGTCCGGGCGGGTGGTGAACACGGTGACTGGCTCGTCACGCCCCTCGATGGTGAACCTGACTTCGGCACCCTCGCTACGGCCGATCCAGTTGCGCTGCATCAGCAGGATCGGCTCCGGCCAGTTGCCCTCCAGCTCCTTCATGTCGTCCAGCAGCCGGTCAGCGTATTCGGTGATCTTGAAGTACCACTGGGTCAGTAGCCTGCGCACGACCTCGGCGCCGCAGCGCTCGCACTTGCCCGCGATGACCTGCTCGTTGGCCAGCACGGTCTGGTCGACCGGGCACCAGTTGACGTAGCCGTCCTTGCGGTAGGCCAGGCCCCGGTCGTAGAAGCGGAGGAACAGCCACTGATTCCATCGGTAGTAGTCGGGATCACAGGTCTCGAGTCGGCGCGACCAGTCGAAGGACACCGCGTATCGCCGGAACGAGGCGGCCTGGGTCTCGATGTTGGCGTAGGTCCAGTCGGCCGGATGGGAGTTGTTCCTGATCGCCGCGTTCTCCGCGGGCAGGCCGAAGGCATCCCAGCCGATCGGGTGCAGCACGTTGTGCCCGCGCTGGAAGAAGTACCTGGCGACGGCGTCCCCGATCGCGTACGCCTCGGCGTGGCCCATGTGCAGGTCGCCAGAAGGGTACGGGAACATGTCCAGCACGTAGCTGCGCGGGCGGTCGTCATCAGGCTCGTCACTCGCCCGGAACATGTCCATGCCGGCCCAGCGAGCCTGCCACTTCTCCTGGATCGCCCGCGGATCGTACTGCAGTGCCCGCTCCGCGCTTTCGGCGGCTGTCATGATCCCTCGCGATTGACTAGGTCCGGCTCCGCGCCGGGCTCGGCGGCCAAACAAAATGCCCCTCGGTCACGAGGGGCAGCCGCGCCAACGACAGGTCAGTCGGCGCGGCTAGGTAAGACGCAGCCGGGCAGAACGCATGACCACAGGGTAGCGCATGGCGCCACCCAGCCGCGGCATACCCGGACGACCTGAGCACGCCACCGATCCGGCGGCTCTCGCGCAGGACAGGCGATACTCCGACTTCATCACCTTGTCTGACTTAATCATTCGCTTACCTGTAAAGGTAGCAAGTCAATCCTTGAATTCACCTGGATGCGCAAGACGGCGCTTTCTGCATTCCATCTTGACCGACGGCCGGACCACCAATAATGTCTTGTCACCCAGTCACGACGCTGCGTGTGGTCGGCACGCAGATCTGGCCGGACAGCAGCTATGACCTGCGAGCGGTATGCTCGTGGCTGGGCGGCCCAGGGGAAATTAGGCCACTTCGGGGGAGCAATGGATATTCGGTCACGCGCGCAATTACTGCGCCCAGTTCGGCACTTTCTGGATCCGCGTCAGCCAGAGCGCGGAGTAATTTCAGGGCCGCCACGTTTGGGGTCTGAAATGCCGGACAGGCCGCAGCCCGGTGCAGTTGCGGCCGAATCCGCAGGACATGCAGCGACCGACGAGCCGATCGCCGTCATCGGCATGGGCTGCCGCTTCCCTGACGCCGATGACCCGGCGGCACTGCTCGATGTGGTCCTCACCGGCCGCCGGGCCTTCCGGCGGCTGCCGCCATGCCGGGTGGATCTGCTCGACTACTACAGCGCTGATCCCGCGACACCCGATGCGACCTACAGCACCCGGGCAGCCCTGCTGGAAGGGTGGAGCTTCGACTGGCAGGCGTTCGGCGTCACCGAAGCGGTCTACCGGGCAGCCGATCCGGCGCACTGGCTGGCGCTGGAGACCGCGGCGCGCGCGCTGGCGGCGGCTGGCTTCCCTGGCGGCAACGGCCTGGCCCTGCAGCGCACCGGTGTCATCATCGGCAACACCCTGACCGGTGACTCATCTCGTGCCGCAGCCCTGCGGCTGCGCTGGCCGTATGTGCGGCGGGTGCTGGCCGACGCGCTGGCCAGCGGCGACATCCCGAGGGACCGCGCCGCGCTGGTGCTGCGCCACGCGGCGACGCGTTACCTGGCACCGTTTCCCGGGATCAGCGATGAGACCCTGGCCGGCAGCATGCCTGCGACCATCGCGGCCCGGATCTGCAGTCACTTCGGCTTCAAGGGCGGCAGCCACGCCGTTGATGGCTCCTCCGCTTCGTCGCTGCTGGCCGTGGCCGCAGCGTGCGCCGCACTGGCGACAGGTGATCTTGACGTCGCGCTGGCGGGCGGCGTGGATCTGAGCCTCGATCCGTTCGAGCTGGTGGGCCTGGCCAAGACGGGCGTCCTGGCCAGCGGCGACATGCGCATCTACGACGAGAACCCCACTGGGTTCCTGCCCGGCGAGGGCTGCGGGGTCCTGGTCCTGATGCGCGCGGCCGACGCCCGGTCCGGGGGGCTGCCCATTTACGCGGAGATCGCCGGCTGGGGAGTGTCGTCGGCGGGCCAGGCGGGCCATGCCGAATCCGATGCGAGCAGCCAGCTGCTGGCGCTGAACCGTGCCTACCAGCGCGCTCAGATTGACCCGGCGGATGTCCAGCTGATCGAGGGGCATGGCGCAGGTACTCAGGCAGGCGACGCCGCCGAACTCACGGCGCTGGCGCAGCTGCGCGCGGGCGCCCGCCAGCGCGCAGCGCTCGGCTCCATCAAAGCCAATATCGGGCATACCAAGGCGGCAGCGGGCTCGGCCGGGCTGATCAAGACGGTGCTGGCGGTCAGCACCGGGCTCATACCGCCGACCACCGGATTCACCAGGCCGCACCCGATGCTGCAGGACGCCGGTGCGGTCCTGTGGCTGCCGCCGGCGGCGGCAGCCTGGCCGGACGGCGCCAAGATCGCCGGGGTGAGCGCGATGGGCACTGGGGGCGGCAACGCTCACCTGGTGCTACGCGGCCATTCTGACCAGGGGCGGCATAAGCGCAAGAGCCGCCCGGCGCGGCCCGGCGAGACGACCGAGACCATCCTGGCCGCGGCTCAGGCAGCCCAGCCGGCCGACGGCCTGTCCCGGACCGCCGCTTACCTGCTGCATGCGCCCGACCGGAAGGCGCTGTTGCCGGTCCTGGCCCGGATCGCGCAGATATCTCCGTGGCTTTCCGATGCGGAGATGCGTGACCTGGCCTGTCAGCTAGCGCGTGATGCCCGGGACCAGGGACCCGTGCGGATGGCCATCGTGGCCTCCCGGCAGGAGCAGCTGGCCCGGCTGGCCACCGACGCGATGACCACGCTGCCGCGTCTCGCCGACGGCCTGCTGGCGGTGCGACCCGGCGTCTACACAGCCGACGGCGGCGACGGCCGGGTGACCCTGCTGCTGTCCGGACATCTGGGCGGGCCGACCAAGGTCCCCGGCGGAGCGCCCGTCGGCAGCGGGGCTGCCGACACCGTATTCAGCACCTTGTCCGCACTGCGCTGGCTGGAGCTGCTCGGGGTCCACGGCACCGCCGCCGTCGGGCACGGCCTGGGCGATCTCGCCGGACTCGCCTGGGCCGGGTGCATCACCGAGGAGGATGCCGCTGGGCTCGCGAACCGGCTGGCCGAGATCCTGGCCACGGCTCAAGCCCAGCACTCCGGGCCGACTGAGCGCGCCGCCCAGCTCCGTGCGGCCGCAGCCAAGCTCAGGCTGTCGCAGCCGCACCGGCGGCTCATCTCCGCCGCCACGGGGCAGGAGGTCGCTTCTATTCCCGATGTCACCGAGGTGCTCTGCGCGCAGCTCGACCGGCCGGCCGGAGTCGAGCAGGCGCTGAAAACCGGTGCCGTGGGTGCCAGCCTGCTGCTAGAGGCCGGGCCTGGTCGCGCGCTGCGCGACGCCGCATCCGACCGGGCCAGGGTGCCGGTGGTGAACCTATCGGGCAGCGGGTCAGGTAAGGACACTTCGCTGGCCGTGGCCGCCCTGTTCGCTGCGGGCGCGCTCGGCCGGCCTGAGGTCCTGGTCGCCGGGCAGTCAGCCCGCCGCATCGACATCTGGCGCGAGCAGGTCTTCATCACCAACCCCTGTCAGGCGGAGCCCGCCGAGCAGGCCGCACCGGCCGTCCGGCCGCCCCGGGCCACCGCGCCCGCGGCGGCCGCCGGACCGGTGCCGGCTGCCCGGGCCGCCGCGCCGAAAGGCGGGCCGGCAGCCGACGGCCGGGCAGCGCCCGCCGCCCGCCCGATCGGGTCCGTCACCGGCCAGCCAGGATCAGCCATGCGCGGGCCCCGGCCGGCCGGCGACGCCCGGTCAGGGCCAGGAACCGGCAGGCCGACCCGGGCCAGCGAGCCAACCGGTTTCATTGCCGGAGTCGCGCCCTGGGTTCGCTGCTTCGCGGAACAACTCCGCCCGCTGGATGACCAAGCGGCGGCGCCTCCGCCTGCCGAGCGGCGATGGCGGATCAGGGCCGCGACGCGGGAGCCGTTCCGGCCGCTGATTCCCCAGCTTTTCGACGACGACCCCGCGGCCGATCGGATCCTGGCGATCGTGCCCGACCCGGCCGATCCCGGCGCGTGCGTCGCGGCGCTGCTGGCCGCCCAGGACGCGATCAGCGTCGGCCAGCTGGTAGTGGTCACGCACGGGCCGGGATTCACCGGTTTCTATGCGAGCCTGCACGCGGAGCATCCGGCCCTCGGCATCACCGTGCTGCGAGTGCCCGAAAGCGCCGACGGGCTGCGGGCTGCGCAGCGTTTCGCCACCGTGGAGCCCGGGCGGTTCCTCGAACTCGTCATCGACGTGGCCGGGCGGCCGCACGAGACCAGCATGGCGCCGGTCACAGCGACAGGCAATGGCGCGTTCCCGCTCGGGCCCGCCGACGTCGTGCTGGTGAGCCGTGGTTCCGACGGCTCCGGCCTGGCCCTGGCCCAGGTGCTGGCCTGCTGCGGTGCGGCCATCGCGGTGATCGGCCAGGATGACCCTGGTCGCGACGGCGGAATGCTGGCCGGCCTGGACACACTGCGATCGGCCGGGGCGCGGGTGGCCTCCGAGGTCGCGGACCTGGCCGACCAGACGGCCATCGCGGCCGCGGTGCGGCGTATCGAGCGCAAGCTGGGCCTGGTGACCGCGATCGTGCAGGCCGCCGAACCGAGTGCGCCGAAGCCGCTCGGCACGCTGACCGAGACTGAGCTGCGGACTCAGGCCGCAGCGCAGGCCGCGGTCCTGAACCGGCTGATGGGTGCAGTCAGGCCGGAGCGGATCCGGCTGATCGTGACGTTCGGCTCGATCGCGGGCCGTTACGGCATGGGACGAGCCGGCCTGCTGGCGCTGGCCAGCGGATCACTGGCCAGCCAGGCGGAACGCACGGCAGAGACCATCCCGGGCTGCCAGGCCCTGCATATCGACTGGCCGGCCTGGTCGGGGTCGGAGCAGGACGAGCCGCACGGCGTGCCGGACCGCCTGGCGCGCGCCGGGGTGACGCTGATCCCCGTGAACGAGGGTTCCCGGCTGCTGCTCAAGATGCTGACCACCCCGGACTTCCCGGCCAGCGTCGCGGTGCATGGCCGGATCGGCCTCCTTGGCCGGCCTCCGGCGGCGTGGCGCTGGAGCGGCCGATTCCTGCAGGCCGTTCGGGCGTACTACCCAGGCGTCGAGCTGGTCTGCGAAGCCAGGATTTCGGTCCGCACCGACCCCTATCTCGCCGACTACCTCATCGACGGCCAGCCGGTCCTGCCGACCGCCATGGCCATGGAAGCGATGGCACAGGCAGCATCGGTGCTCACCGGCGGCCCGGTCCGGCGGGCGGTCGGCATGTCCGTGGACTCGCCGGTCGTCGTTCCCACCAGCGGCACCGACCCCGGCGCGGTGATCCGGATCTGCGCGCTCCGGGACGGGGACGCGGTAACGGTGGTCATGCGGTCGGACGGGAGCGGTTTCGCTGTCGATCACGTCCGGGCCGTATTCAGCTGCGAAGTCGAATCGCCGGAGGCGGGGACCCGGGTCGGGGCGGCGCTGCCGGAGCTTGACGAAGTGCCGGCCAGCGACGCCGGGATTGTCGACGGTACCGAGCTCTACGGGCCGGTCTGCTTCCAGTCCGGGCGTTTCCGGCGCGCCGCGCTCCTTCCCGAAGTCACCTCGCGATCCTGCCGGGCGCTGGTGCGAGGCGGTGACGACCAGCCGTGGTTCAGCGGTCCAGGCGGCCAGGCCGATGCGCAGCTGATCCTGGGCAGCCCGGGCCTGACCGACGCCACCTGGCACGTCCTGCAGGCGTGCATCCCGCACCGCAGGCTGCAGCTCGCCGGCTGCGACTCGGTGCTGTTCAGCGGGCTCGCCGCCGATGGCGCTGTCGAGGTGCGCGCGGCCATCGTCCGTGATCCGCTGCGCCAGGCTGCGACCGACGAGGTAGCGGTGAAACGTAAGTCCGTCATCCCCCGCCAGGGTCCCGGCCCCGACGCCAGGCCGCGGCCGGCTACCTCAGGCGAGTTCGTGTGGGACGTGGAGGCCGTCGACGCGGCAGGCCGTCCGCTGGTGACCTGGAGCGGGCTCCGGCTGCGGGATGCGGGGCCGCTGCCCCGCACCGCCGCCTGGCCGCCCGCGCTGCTCGCCGCCTACCTGGAGCGGAGCACTGCCGCTCTCGGGCTCGATCCCGAGCTGCGGGTAACTGTCCAATGCGCGCCGCAGGACGGGTCCGGGTTGCCCCAGCCGCCCGGGCCTGTCGTTCCCAAGCCAGCGCTGCCCGCGGATGAGCCGACCAAGGCCGCGGCCAGGTCCGCGTCCGGATCCGTTGAAACGCCCGGATCCGGTGGCTCGCCCGCACCCGCTGGAACGCCGGCTGCTGCTGGAACGCCGGCACCCGCTGGGCGGCCCGGCCCGGCCAGGCCAGCCAGATCATCCGGCCCGGGCGATCCGCTCGGGGCGGTCACGTCGGCCGACGGCTCGCCGCCGACGCATACCGCGCCTGGCAGCGGTGCGCTGGAGGGTTACGCGCTGAGCGTATGGGCCCCGGAATCCGCGGTGTGCGCCTGGGCCGCCGCCGGGCAGCAGAACCGGCCGGCGGCTGGGCCAGCCACCCTGAGCCGACCGGGCGCCGCTCAGCGTGGTGCGGCCGAGCGCGGGGCGGCCGAGCGCGGGGCGGCCGAGCCGCGCGCAAGTCAGGCTGGCGCTGCCGAGCCGACCGCACGTCAGCGTGGCACTACGAAGCCAGGCACCACGAAGTCAGGCAGTGCCGAGCCAGGCACTACGAAGTCAAGCACCACGAAGTCCGGCACTACTAAGTCAGGCAGTGCCGAGCCAGGTAGTGCCGAGCCAGGCAGTGCCGAGCCAGGCAGTGCCGAGCCAGGCAGTGCCGAGCCAGGTAGTGCCGAGCCAGGCAATGCCGAGCCAGGCAGTACGAAGCCCCGCACCACGAAGTCCGGCATTACGAAGTCAGGCACCGCCGAGGCGGGCATTGCGAAGCCAGGCACTGAGATGTCGGACACTCCCCTATCGGGCACTGAGATGTCCGGCAGTGCGCTGCCGGGCGGCGGCATTCGGGCTGCCGGACCAGAGGATGCTGAGATCGGCCGGGCCGAGCCTGCCGTGGCCGGGGGGATACAGGACGACATGCGCAAGCGGCTCAGCGAGTCGCCCGATGTGGTGGAAGCCCGGCTCAGCGCCGTAGCTGGCTGCCTGGCCGCCGCCGAGGCCCGGGTCAGCTCGGCTACGGTCGTCGGCGACGGTCTCGCCGACGACGGCTGGGTGCTGGTACGCGCGGGCGGCGCCACCATTGCCTGCACCGTCGTCGAGCTGAGCGGCATCCCCCGGCCGGTCGCTATCGCGATCATGACGGGCACGCCCGGCAAGGGCAAGCGGCAGCCCGTCGCGGCCAGCCAGCCGCGGTCCCAGTCGCGCAGGCAGCGCAGCCAGGCCGCGAAGCACTCGCGCTAGCCAGGCGTCCGCGCACCATCGCCTGACCGGCCAGCACCGGCTGACCGGCCGGTGTCGGCTGACCGGCTCTGCCTCGGGGCTGACCAGCCCGCACCCGGTGGGCCGGCTAGCACTGGGTGGCCGCTGCCCGTGAGCTGGGCGGACGACACCGGCTGGCCATTTCGATACCGGCTGGGGCCGCTGGCCGGTGACCCGGGAGCTGAGCGGCCGGCACCAGCTCAGCTCCAAGTCACCCGGAACTGGGCCGACCAGGCGGCCAGCGCCGCGGTATCCCCGGCTATCTCCAGGCCGGTAATCCCGCTGCGATTCCAGAGCATCAGGTACAGATCCGATGACCGGCCGGAAACGTCACAGTCAGCGGCGCCACGTCCCCTGGATACTCCGGCCCGGTCCGGTCCCATCGTGATCAGCCAGTGCGCGGCTCTGTCAGTGCTGTCGCGGTCAGTGCTGTCGCGGTCAGTGCCGTCGCGGCCAGTGCCGTCGCGGCCAGCCGAGCGGCCTGCCTCGCCGCGGACGCCCGCGTCGAGCGCGTGGACGCCGAGCACCAGTGGCGGATCGGCCCGCAGCCCGCGGGCGACTTTCCGGCTGCCAAAACCCATGACGAGCTCGTCGATGCCGTCGGCGGCCAGCCGGGACGGGACTGGGCTCACACGCCCCGCCGGATCCGCGGCCAGCTGTGCGTCGGCCCGGTGAATGGTGGTCTCGTGTGCCTGCCGCCTGGCCCAGAAAGCCAACGGCGAAGGCGCGTCGAGGAACGTCCAGCAGGCCAGCCCCGGACTGGCTTGTTCCAGGCCGTGCACCAGCGCGGCAAGACCTTCACGGAACCAGCCGATCAGCAGCCGGTCCGCTGGCCCCTGCTCAAGCAGCCCGGCATCGTCGGGGGTGCTGACCATCTCGGCGCGCTGCCCGGTCACGTACCCGGCGGCCCAGCGGTGCACGAAGCCGGTGTGCCGGAGCAGGTCCCTCACCCGCCAGGCCGGGCAGGTAGGCACCAGAGCGTCGAGGCCAGCCGCCGCGGCGCTGTCGGCTAGCAGGCCACCCTGCTCCCGCAGGCAGCTGATGTGGTAGCGGATGTCGTCGTTGACAGTGCGCTCGATTTCCACGGTCACGACACCAGCATGGCGGCTGCTGCGTTAAATGTCCTGGTCATTTCACCTCGCGGTCGGCCTCCGATCGTCGGCCAGCACGGCGGCGAACGGCAGTCTTTCCGGTGCCACGCGGTTCTGCAACCATGGAAACCGAACGGAGTTCTAGCCGAAGGGCGATCGTCGTGACCACACCGCAGCCGGCCAGCACGGTCGGTGACGTCGATCTATCGCAGACCGAGTTCTGGGGCCTGCCGCTGGACCAGCGCGACGCCGCCTTCGCGCGGCTGCGAGCGCTCCCTCAGCCGCCGATGTATCCCGAGCCTGAGTCACCATTCGGCGCGCCAGGCCCAGGCTTCTATGCCCTCGTCAGGCACGCTGACGTCACCGAAGCCAGCCGGCACCCCGAGGTGTTCTCCTCCGCCAGCGGGGCGACCAGCATCCAGGACCTGCCGGCCGAGTTCAACGAGTACTTCGGCTCGATGATCAACATGGACGATCCGCGCCACGCCAGGCTCCGCCGGATCGTGTCGCGGGCCTTCACCCCGCGGATGATCAAGAAGTTCGAGCACGACGTCCAGCTCACCGCCGCGGAGATTGTGGATGATCTGCTGGCTACCGGCCCGTGCGACTTCGTCGAGCAGGTATCGGCGCGACTCCCCCTGAAGATCATCTGCAAGATGATGGGGATCGGCGATGAGCACTACGCGATGGTGCTCAAGGACACCAACATCATTCTCTCCGGCGCCGATCCGGAGTTCCTGAGCGCCGACCTCAACGAGGCGGTCACCCAGATCCTGACCGCCGGACAGGAACTCGCCGCCCTGGTGACCGACCTGGCCGCGCACCGCCAGGAAAGTCCGGGCGACGACCTGACCTCGGCACTCGCGACGGCCAACATCGACGGCGAGCAGCTGACCGAGGCCGAGCTCGCCTCGTTCTTCATCCTGCTGGTGGTGGCGGGCAACGAGACGACCCGGACCGCGATCTCGCACGCCCTGATGCTGCTGACCGATTTCCCCGACCAGCGGGAGCTCCTGCTGGCTGACCTCGACGGCCAGATCGCCGGCGCGGCCGAAGAGATTGTGCGGTACTCCTCGCCGGTCGTCTGGATGCGGCGCACCGTGACTCGTGACTACACGATGAACGGCCATGACTACGGGACCGGGGACAAGGCCGTCCTGCTCTACTGGGCGGCCAACCGGGACGAGACGGTATTTAATGATCCGTCCAGGTTCGACATCAGCCGCTCGCCCAACCCGCACGTCGGCTTCGGCGCGGCCGGGCCGCACTTCTGCCTCGGAGCGCATCTGGCCCGCCGGGAGATCACCGCGATCCTCCGGGAGCTGCTGGGCCGGGTGCCCGACATCCACGCCGCCGCGGAGCCTGACCGGCTGCTGTCCAGCTTCATCAACGGCATCAAACACCTCCCATGTGACTTCACGACGTGAAGCGCTGCCGGGCCCGGGCGGGGGCCGGACCGGCTTGACCAGGTTTGGCGACAGCCCGTAACTGTGAGTACTCTCAATCTTGTAACGAGCAGTAATCGTCGCAGTACAGCGTGTATAACTGGAACCCCACGCGGCACTCGGGAGGCCCGGCTTACCGGGCCTTGGGGGAGGCGCCGCGAGGGTATCGGGGAACCGTTTAGCCGCGGAGGGGGACTCTCGTCGGGCGGTAGATCGCCCCGGCGGATTCGTCCGGCTGCGTGACGTTCTGGCGCACTGTGCCCGGAATGCGATCACGTCGCTTCGACGAGGGTCGCGGCCAAGCGGCGAGGGGGATCTTCGTCCAGTGGGCGGCGCCACCCGGGGGCGTGGCGCCGTCCACTGACGAAGGCCAGTGAGCTGTGCCACGGCCGTCCCGCCAGCGCCCATCCGGCCACCGGCCGTCGGCTAGCAATCGCCCGGCCAGCGCCCGTCAAGCCAGCGCCCGTCAAGCCAGTGCTCTCAAGCGGGCGCTCTCAAGCGGGCGCTCTCAAGCCAGCGCGTTGATCTGCCCGGCCAGCGCGAAGTCCGCCGCAGTCAGGCCGCCGGCCGAGTGGGTCGAGAGGGCCAGTGTCACCCGGTTCCATGAGATCCCGATATCCGGATGGTGATTGGCCGCCTCGGCCAGGTAAGCAACCGCGCCAACATAGAGCATCGCGTCCCTGAAGTCGGCCCGCGTGATGGCGCAGGTGATGTTATTGCCCTCGCGCGCCCAGCCCGGCACCGCGCTCAGCCGGACGGCGATCTCATCCTCGGTCAGCAGGTCCATGTCTCACGCTTACCACACCCGGCGGCGCCAGGCCCGAACACGAGCCCGTGACGCCCTTCGGGGTCGCGGAACGCCCGTCGGCGACCTCGAAATCCCAATCGAGCTTCGATTTCCAGACCGCCGCCAGCCGCTGGAGCTGTTCCAGGCCGGTCACGCGAATGGCTGGCTGAATCCCTGGTTCAGCTCTGCGGTCGGTTCGATCTCGGGCATAGGACTCTCCTGTACTTGGCTCTGCCTAATCGCTTGCTATTTCCAGGACGTGGCACCGGTGCTGAACTCATAGCTCCGTGACCCGCCTGGGTGGCGATCCAGGCCGGCCAGGGCGGGACAAAAGGCCGTCCGGGCCCCGCTAGGCTAGCCAGGCAGCGGGCGCAACGACCTGGCCCTGGCAGACTGGTGATGGACAGCGATCGACCAGTATGCCGCTGTTCTTCCCCGGCTCGGCTACTGGAGCACCGCAAATGACAGATCCGCAACCGTCCCAGCCACGACCAACCCCGCTGACCGCCGTTCACGAGCGGCTCGGAGCGAAGCTGACCGGCTTCGCCGGGTGGCTGATGCCGCTGCGCTACGGCAGCGAGACTGCGGAGCATCTCGCGGTGCGCACGGCGGCCGGGCTGTTCGACCTGTCCCATATGGGAGAGATCACCGTAGCCGGCCCGGACGCGGCGGCCGCACTGGACTATGCACTGGTGGGCCAGCCCTCGGCGCTGGCCCCGGGCCGCGCCAGATACACGATGATCTGCGCGCCGGACGGCGGCATCATCGACGACCTCATCGTGTACCGGCTCGCGGCCGAGGACTTCCTCGTGGTCGCTAACGCCTCCAACACCTCCGCGGTCTACCAGGCCCTCGGCGAGCGGATCACCGGCCGGGATGCGGACGTCACCGATCGCACATCGGACTACGCGCTGATCGCCATCCAGGGTCCGCGCGCTGCAGCCATCCTGGCCCCCCTCACCAGCGCGAACCTCCAGCAGGTGCGGTATTACGCCAGTTACCCGACGACGGTCGCGGGCCGCGAGATCCTGCTGGCCCGCACCGGCTATACCGGCGAGGACGGGTTCGAGCTGTTCAGCCGCCCCGAGGACGCCGAGCCGCTCTGGGACGCGCTGACCGCTGCCGGAGCCGCGGACGGCCTGATTCCGGCCGGCCTCGCCGCCCGGGACACGCTCCGGCTGGAGGCCGCGATGCCGCTGTACGGTAACGAGCTCGGCCCGGACATAACGCCATACGACGCGGGCCTCGGCCGGGTGGTGAAGCTCGACAAGCCGGGTGACTTCGTCGGCCGCGAGGCGCTGGCCCGGCGCGCCCAGGCCGCGCCGGAGCGGGTCCTGGTCGGGCTGACCGGCCGCTCGCGCCGGGTCCCCAGGCACGGTTACGACGTGCTCTCGGATGGCAGCCGGTGCGGCACGGTGACCAGCGGCGCGCCATCCCCGACGCTCGGCAAGCCGATCGCCATGGCCTATGTCGAGGCTGGCGTGGCGGAAACGGCCGGGCCTGACGGCGGAGCCGGGCAGTTCGCTTTCGACATCAGGGGCAGCGCCGAACCGGCGGACCTGGTTCAGCTGCCGTTCTACCGTCGGCCGGCCTGACTGGCCGGCCTGGACCGTCTCGCACAGGAGAGGGCTATGACCGTTCCCGATGAGCTGCGCTACACCCAGGAACACGAATGGGTCGCCATCGACGGCGCCGCCGCGACCATCGGCATCACCGATCACGCGCAGCAGGCGCTGGGAGATGTCGTCTTCGTGTCCGTTCCGGCGCCCGGCACCAAGGTGACGGCCGGCGAGCCGTGCGGGGAGGTTGAATCGACCAAATCGGTCAGTGACCTCTACTCCCCCGTCGACGGCGAGGTCACTGAGGTCAACGGGGAGGTCGACGAGAATCCGGGAGTGGTCAACGCCGACCCGTACGGGTCGGGCTGGCTGTTCAAGGTGGCCCTGGCCGCCTCGGGCGAGATGCCGTCCGGACTGCTGTCCGCCGCCGACTATGAGGAACTGACCAAGGAAACGTAAGGAACCGGTCGGGAGCCAGGCGGCCGCCGCGGCCAGCACCGAGATGGTCGACTGCCCGGAGCATCCCGACATGATCGAGAAGGCGGCCGGGGTGGCCGCTCTGACGGTCGTTGCGCGGGTTCTGTGGCTTGCGCGCGGCCAGCTGGCCCGGACCGGGTGCTCCGGCATGAGGGCGCTGGCCTGAGCTACTTCTTGCGACGTCCCCAGACCCGCAGTATCACGATGCCAGCGACGGCCAGGCCGACCGCGGCCGCCGCCAGGCGGACCTCGGGCCGGGCGGCCTCTTCGCGCAGCCGTTCGCGCAGTTTGCGCACATTGTCCGCCGGGCTGACCCGCTCCATCAGGGTGTCGATGGTCTGCGCCAGGTTCGCCCGCGTGCGCTCAATCTCCGCCTCCAGCGCATCCGGATCATTTCCGGGCACTGCCGGGTGCACGGTGACCGTGCCCCGCACTTCGACTGCGCGGTCCGGATCGGCCATCAGATGCATCCCTTCTGCGCGCCTGGCGGTCTGGCGCGCCACGGCTAGGGCCTAGTCTCCCAGGCTGGCGCCGACGGTGCGCAGCCGGCCGGCAAGATCGTCACCAGCCGAGCCTGCAAGCGCGGCGGCGGGGAACCCGGCCCGGCCGGGGTCCCCGCCGCCGCCTGCGACGCGGCTGATTCAGCCGCTGATCAGTACCTGATCAGCTGACCCGATCCAGCAGCCGCGCCCCAGCGATAATCCCCTGGCAGCCCGCGATCTGCGCCAGCACATCGTGGACGGGCACGTTGGCGAACGCCGCTGCCTCGAGCTCGCCCTTGATCCGCAGGGCCAGCTGGTCCCTGGCGACCTCCAGCTTCCGGAGCGCCTTGTCGACGCCCAGGTAGACGGAGTCCCCGGTGCTGTTGCTCTCGATCGCCTTGGTCGCGGCCTCGAGCGTGTACGCGCCGAACTGGCCGACGCTGGCGTTGAGCTGCTTGTAACAGGCCCCGAGAGCGGTCACGCCGGATCCGCTGAGCGCGTGGTTGGGGTCACTGAGCACCTGCGTGATCACCCGGCCGTCGTGCTCATAGTCGTCACGCAGGCCGGTCAGGTACAGCAGGGTCGGCCTGATGTCGGTCTCGTCGGTCCAGGGGCCGGACAGGTGCGTCTGCACGACCGTGATCTGCCCGCTGTCCGGTCCCGCCGAGCTCGGCCCCTGGCCCGGCAGGTTGCCGTCCAGGCCCAGGTGCTTGACGCCGGGGCCGGCGAAGCCGACGTAGTTGGTGTTGATCTCGGCCGCGTAGTCACCGTGGTCCCAGGCATACCCGCTGTCCTGGCACACGAGCTGTCCCGCGCAAGAGCCAGTGAGCGCCGCTTCCTGCACGTAGTAGTCGGGCTTGGCGAACATGGCCACCGTCGGCGTCCGCGCCGGGTCGGCATTGACCATGTGCAGGATCGCTTCCTCGGTCGGGTCCGCGAGATAGTTCGCGATCTTCTCGCTGGGGTTACCCGAGTACGGATTGTTCGCCGTCAGCCCGGCCAGGTCGTGCTCGAAGCTCCTGACCGCAGGGGTGTCCGGGCCCGGGTTTCCGGTGAGGTAGAACTCAGGCGCCGTGTCATCTTCCATGCTGAACGGGGTCGTGTCACCCTTTTCGGTGGCCAGCAGGCCGGTCACGTTCGCGTCGAGCTCGCCGAACGACCCCGCCGGGTAGGTGCAGGCGACATCGGGGGTCACCGTGGCACCGCTGACCGTGGCACCGTCACAGCTGGCCGGGGTCGGCTGGATGGCCCGCCCGACGTTGGCGCCCGCCTCGTGATCTCCTTCGTCCGAGCTGATGATGAACAGCGTGTTCTTCGTCGTGATCCCGTCGGCGGCCAGGCGCTTGAAGAAGGTCCCGAACGCCTGGTTGTAGTACTGCGCCTGGGCGACGTAGCACGCGCTGCCGCTGCCAAGCGCGGCAGGTGCCTTATAGCAGGGCTCCCCCGGCCCGGTCAGGCCCGGGATGTACTCATTCCCGTGCAGGTCGGAGATGTATCCGTTGACCACGGGCACGCCGCTCTCCAGCAGGTCGGACATGTAGGCCAGCGTCTGCGAGGCATTGATGCTGGAGAAGCCGGGGAAACCCGGGTAGTTGGTCAGGTAGGCGCCGTCGATCTGGTTGCCATTCAGGTCGACCAGGTTTCCGGCCGCATTGGTCACCTGATAGCCATTGTGCGCCACGTTCGCGGTACCTGCACCGAGCTGCGGCGCGATGTACTTGTGCCCGAACAGGGCCGGGAATCCGGTATAGCCGCCGGGCTCATCGGGCAGCACATCGGGAACGGCGGTCGGGCTCGGGCTGGTCTGGCCGTACTTCACTGCCTTGGCGGTCGTGCAGAACGCGCTGGCCCTGGCGCAGTGCACCGCCAGGCCGTCGTAATCGGCGGTCTCCGGGTCCTTGTACGGGTCCGGGTCGGCCGTGAGCTGCTGCTCCTCCGGCGAGTTCGCGCCGAACACCTTCGGGATGTCCACCGCCGTGTTCTCCAGCTCCTGGTCCACCGTGGACACGTCGCCGACGTCGCATCCGGCCCGGGTGAACGGCACCCAGGGCGCGGGCGTGACCGAATTGGCGGCAGGCGCTGGTGACGTGGTGGCCGGCGGAGTGGCCGAATAGACCAGCGACGGGTTGGTGTCATGGCCGGCGTTCGGCTGCGCGGCCGTGTCGTAAATGGGGTCGGTCCAGTACGCGAACGAGCTGGCCGGATCGGTGCTGCCGTCGGAGTTGTAGGTCTGGTAGCTGTTGCTGACCGGCATGCCGGCCCGGTCGCCGTACAGGCCGGTGAACGTGGTCAGCAGGTCATCGGCGGTGTGCGCGATCAGCGGCGTGTGGTTGTTGGTCAGCAGGGTGCCGTTGCCCTGGATGAAGTGCAGCAGGTTCGGCATCATCTGCAGGTCGGAGGGGACGTTCGGGTTGTCACGGTAATAGTGCACGTTGTCAAAGCCGATCTCGACGACGTGCTTGACGCCGTTGCCCAGGTGGCAGCTGGCCCCGGCCGCGCCGTGGCGAGCGGGCGCAGGCCGGCTGGCCGAGGCCAGGCCTGGGGTGGTCACCCCCACCACGCAAAGCGCGCTGGCGGCCGCCGCGCTCACTGCGGCGGCCGTGACCCGCAGGCCCATCCGCCGCCGACCGCGTTGCTGTTGTGGCATCCGATCCTCCTCCTTTGCCGGCCGCCGGCCGCTTTGCCGGACGCCCAGCCGGTGACGCTAAAGGCCTGGACCAAACATCTGGCGACAGCCAGGCAACACCGAAACCAATCTTGGCGCTCGCTGCCGCGCCCCTAGCTTTATCGGCGATCGGCCGGAGCGCAATGCTCAAATCTTGTGAAACGGCGGTACACTCCAGCCCGCGCTCCGCCGTACGGCGGGCCCCGGCTCGGGCGCCCAGGTTCGGGCCGGGCGCCCCGAGTAAGCCCTCCGGGCGGGCGTTCCCCGCCCGGGCAGGCGTCCGGCGGACGTCCGGCCGGGCAGGCGCCCCCGGGCCGCCTTGGGCACCAGGAAGCCGGACATAAGATCGGGTCCGTGGCAGTAGCTGGAGTCATCTTCGACTGGGGCGGGACCCTGACGCCTTGGCATTCGGTCGATCACGTAGAGCTATGGAACGGCGTCTGCGCGCCGCATTTCCCGGCCGAGCGTGCCGCCGCCCTCGCAGCCGCCATTCATCTCGCCGAGCGGGAACTCTGGCTGACCGCAGAACGCGAGCACCGCAGCGCGACCATGGACCAGGTGTTCGAGCTGGCCGGGGTGACGCCCACCGAGGCGCTGCTGGCCAGCTACACAGCCGCGTGGGAACCGCACACCTTCACCGATCCTGAGGCCGGCGACCTGCTCAGGTACCTGCGTGATCAGGACATCAAGGTTGGCGTGCTGTCAAACACGATGTGGCCGCGAGCCTGGCACGAGGAAGTATTCCGGCGGGACGGCCTGCTCGGCCTGATCGACGGCGCTGTCTACTCGAGTGAGATCAGCTGGACAAAACCGCACGCCGAGGCGTTCCTGGCCGCCATGAACGCGATCGGCATCACCGATCCGTCGGCGTGCGTCTTCGTCGGTGACCGGCCCTATGACGATGTGCACGGAGCCAAGAGCGTCGGCATGCGCGCGGTGCTGATCCCGCACAGTGATGTACCGGCCTTCGACGACGTCGAGCCGGACGCGGTGATCAGCCGCCTGTCGGAGCTGCCCGGCCTGATCGAGTCCTGGTAACCGGAAAACCCTGGTCGTCCCGACGGCACAATGGCCATCATGCAGCCACAAGTTCACTTCATCACCCTCGGCGTGCCCGACCTCGATGCGGCCCGTCGCTTCTATGCTGATGGCCTCGGCTGGCCAGTGAGCTTCGAGGTGCCGGGAGAGGTCGTTTTCATCCAGGTCGGCCACGGCCTGCTCCTGAGCCTGTTCGGCGCGGCAGCGCTCGAAGCCGACATCGGCCAGCGGCCCAGCACAGGTCCCGGGCCGGCACCGGTCACGCTCGCCCAGGTGGTCCCGACCGAAGACCAGGTCATCGCGGTGCTCGCCGCCGCCGAAGCGGCCGGCGCGACGATCCTGAAGCCCGCCCAGCGAGCCGACTTCGGCGGCTTCCACGGCTACTTCGCCGACCCGGCCGACTTCCGCTGGGAGGTGGCCACCAACCCGGGCTGGTCCGTCGGCCCGGACGGCACGGTCTCGATCGGGCCCATCACGCCCTAACCGGCCCCGGCGCGCGCGGCACCGCTGCCTGGGTAAGGCCGAGAGTCAGACCCGGAACGCGGGCTGGAGATCTTTGATCATCGGGAAATGACGCACGTTGAGGGTCGCGAGATCCAGCCCCTCCACCTCCGCTGTCGCCGCGATTAGGTAATCTCCGAGCCCGATTCCCTGATGCGAGCGCCGGTGCTCGCGCATGAACTCCGCGGCGCGCCAGGCGACCCGCTCGGTCACCGGGAACGCGCGCATGCTGGACAGCAGGCGGCTGACCTGCCGCCGCTCCGCAGCTCTCATACCGCCGGCGACCTCGGTCAGGCTGACTGCACTCACCGCGAGGGGACCAGTATCCCGCCGCGCGGCCAGCAGCCAGTCCTGCGCTGCGGGAATGCCGCGCAGGTTCGCGATGAGAACGTCGCTGTCGACCAGGATCACAGCTCAGCCATGCGGTCCAGGTGCCGCGAGCGCTCGTCGGACCCGCGGCCGAAAGAGATGTCCTCGTCCCGAGCTATGCCAAAGGAGTCCCGAATGGCGTCCAGGTCCGCCTCCAGATCCGCTGCCCCCGGCGCGCCAAAACTCCGATCAATAAGTCGCCGGATCAGCTCGGCGCGCGAGATGCCCTGCGTGCGTGCGACCCGCTCCAGAGCGGCAGACTGGCCTTCGTCCAGATAGATATTGGTCCGCTTCATACACCACATTGTACATCGGAAACCGCCATGGCGACCCAAGCGGAGCAGACGAACGAGCCATCCTGGGCGGAGATCGTGCGCCATGCTGAGCACGGTGAGTCGCCGTACGCAATCGACTTCGCCCGTGCTGACAGCGCCAAGCTGATGGCATCCCAGTCTTCCGCGGTGGGCGAGGCGCGGGCCGGGTGTCGAGCGAAAGCTTTACACATGCCGATATCGGAATATATTGGAGGGGTGGCCCGCGCTTCCACGACGTCGGACGTCTTTAACGCCATCGCGGACGCACACCGCCGCGAGATCCTGGACACGCTGATCGACGGAGAGAAGCCGGTCGGGGCGATCGTGGACGACCTGTCGATGTCGCAGCCTCAGGTCTCGAAGCACCTCCGGGTCCTCAGCGAAGTGGGACTCGTCAGGTGCCGAGCGGAGGGGCGTCGCCGACTGTATCGGCTGGAACCAGCGCACCTGCGACCGTTTCGCGACTGGTTGGCCAAGTACGAGCGGACGTTGAACGAGCGGCTGGATCGGATGGATGCCTACCTCAAAGAGCTTCAGCAACAAGGAGACCTTCAGTGACACCTAACCGGCATGGGTCCGCGGTCGTCGAATACCCGAGCGAGCTCGTGATCGTCACCACTCGCGAGTTCGACGCGCCGATCGAGCTCGTCTTCGACGTGCTGACGAAGCCCGAGCATGTGCGCCACTGGTTCGCTCCCTTTGCGGACAAGATGACGGTGTGCTCGATGGACCTGCGCGTCGGGGGGGACTACCACATGGTCTCCGTGACGCCGGACGGGAAGGAGTGCTCGTTCCGCGGGACCTACCTGGAGGTCGAGCCGCCGACTCGGATCGTCCAGACGTGGCTGTTCGAAGGCTGGCCCGACGCGTGGGCCGACGAGACGGATGAGCTGAGGGAGGCTGACGGAGTAACCACGCTGACGGTGACGATGGCGTTCCGGGACAAGGCCGGCCGTGACCACATGACCAAGCACGACGGCCAGGAATCCAGCTTCGACAAGCTGGAGGATTACCTGATATCACTGCTCGACAAACAGGGGACGGCGTGAAACTTCTCCTTACTTCGTCTGGCATTGCGAACACGACCATCCACGAAGCGCTCGTCGGCCTACTCGGTAAGCCGATCGAGGAGTCCAGCGCCCTCGTCATCCCGACGGCGATATACCCCTTCCCCGGCGGTGCCGACCACGCATGGGAGGCTATCTGCGGAAGGAGCAAGAGTCCTTTCGCCGGATTGGGTTGGAAGTCTTTGGGAGTGCTAGAGCTCTCCGTGCTGCCCAGCATCGACGAAGAATGCTGGGTCCCGGCGGTCCAGGAGACTGACGCCCTGCTGGTTTGGGGCGGCGACCCAGTGTTCTTGTCCTACTGGATGCGGCGGTCCGGGCTTGCGGAGGTCTTGCCGTCGCTGCCTAGCGAGACGGTCTACCTGGGGGGTGAGCGCCGGGAGCATCGCAGCAACCTCCACCTTTGCCGAGACTTACCGGGAACCGCGTCGCGGCAGCGGTGAAGAGCTCTCGACGGAAGATATCGTGTTCGATACACCTGGTGGCGAACTCCGCATGATCCTAGTCAAGGCTCAGGGAGTCGGACTGGTTGATTTTGCGATTATTCCGCACGTGGACAACGCGGATCACCAAGACATGGCCATCGCAGAACAATGGGCCGCGAGGATACCGGCGCCGACGTACGCGATCGACGACCAGACCGCCATCAAGGTGACCGACGGCAACGTCGAAGTCGTCTCCGAGGGACACTGGAAGCTCTTCACGTCCTGATGCGGAGCGGCGGGAACGGCCAGGAATCCAGCTTCGGCAGCGCGCCGAGCACGACGCGATCCTCGCCCAGATCACCGCCAGGCCGATGCCATCGCCAGCGGTACCCCAGCCGAGCGCAAGGCCGCCACCGAAGCCCTAGTCGCCGAAGTGCGCATCACCGACCACGGGCTGATCCCCGTGTTCCGCATCCCCAGCCCCGGCCCCGCCGGTCCCCCGTGACACAAACACCGCCACGATCGAACCTGCGGTTCGCACAGTGCTGAGGTTGGTGGGGCCGGTGGGACTCGAACCCACACTGGCAGGATCCTAAATCCTGTGCCTCTGCCGTTGGGCTACGGCCCCTGGAGTGCCCGTCTGTACCTGCTCAGCCCGTACCTGCTCAGCCCGGGTCGGCTCAGCCGCCCGGGCACGGTCCGCCCGGGCACCGCCCGGCTTAGATACCAAGATCCTTGCGGAGCCTGGCGACATGCCCGGTCGCCTTGACCCCGTAATACGCGTGCTCGATCTTCCCATCCGGGGCGATCACGAAGGTCGACCTGATCACGCCGGTCGTCTTCTTTCCGTAATTCATTTTCTCCCCGAACGCCCCGTACGCCTGGAGCACCTCCCGGCCGGGGTCGGACAGCAGCGGGAACGTCAGGCCTTCTTTGTCCCGGAACTTCGCCAGCTTGGCCGGGCTGTCGGGAGAGATCCCGAGCACCGTGAACCCCGAGTCGGCCAGATCTGCCTTGCTGTCCCTGAAGTCGCAGGCCTGCTTGGTGCAGCCCGGAGTCATCGCGGCGGGATAGAAGTAGATGATCACCCGGTTGCCGCGCAACGACGACAGGCTGACCTGGTGCCCGCTGTCGTCAGGCAACGTGAAATCGGGTGCCGCATCGCCTGGCGCCAGCCGCTTGTCGGTCACCGTGACTCCCTCCGACGGACTCGACCGCCCCTACCGTACCGGGCGGCCAGGGTGGCAGCTACGTTTGAAGGCGTGACGGTGGGCAAGCGAGTAGCCATGAGATCCTTAACGCAATCCCGTCCGGGCGGCGCGAGCCTCCGCCAGGCCCGCCGGAAGATCGGTTGGCTGGCCGGCTCCGTCGGCGTCTGCGCGGCCGCGGTTACGTTGATCTGCGGATGCGGCAGCGCCGCGTCTTCGTCCGGCGCCGCCTCGCCGGGCACGGCTTCCTCGGGCACCGCTTCCTCGGGCACCGCCAGAACGATGACGGCCGAGCAGGCCATCAGCATGGCCGCCCGGACGTCCCAGCAGATCAGTTCGGCGTCGACCAGCATCGCCATCAAGGTCACCGGACCGGCCACCGAGACCACCTCGGGCCACCTGCAGCTGCAGCTCAAGCCGTCCTTGGCCATGAGCGCCACGCTCAGCGTCACGGCCAACGGGAAGACTCTCCCGGTCAAGGAGGTCCTGGCCAACAAGGCTGTCTATGTCAACGTTCCCGGCGTCTCGCAGCTGACCGGCAAGCCGTGGCTGGAGATCTCCTTCGCGCAACTGTCCGGGAAGCTCGGCGCCGACTTTGAACAGCTGCTGGAGAGCATGCAGAACGGCGACCCGCTGAACCAGACACAGCTGTTCGCGGCGTCCAAGAACGTCCGCGCCACCGGAACGCAGACGATCAATGGCGTGCCGACCGCCCGCTACTCCGGCTCCTACTCGGCCTCGTCGGCGCGCGCCGCGCTCTCCCCCGGCCTGCGCAAGCTGATGAGCCCCGGGCTGAACGCGCTCACTGGTGACGTGCAGTTCACGGTCTGGATCGACGGTCAGCACCACGTCCGGCGGATGGTCGAGGTCGAGCACGTCAACGGCGCGACCGTCAGCAGCACCATGGACATCACCGCGATCAACCAGCCGGTTCGTATCACGACGCCGCCCGCCAGCCAGGTAGCCCCGCTCTCGCAGCGGATGCTGAGCGGCAGCGGGTCCAGCGGCAGCGGCGTGCTCTAAGGCCGGCCGCGGGCCTAATCTACGGCTGCCAGTAAGGCTGGCCGCCAGTCAGGCCGCCGGCCAGACCGACTGTCGGCGCACGCTACGGCCGGCCGCGGCCGCCGCTAACCGCCGACCAGCGCCGCAATCACCGGAGCCAGCCCGCGCAGGGCGCGGCCCCGGTGGCTGATCTTGTCCTTGGCCTCCGAACTCATCTGCGCGGTGGTCAGCTCCGAGGAGTCCGGAACGAAGATCGGGTCATAACCGAATCCGTTGCTGCCGCGCTCCTCGCGGATCAGCTGCCCGTACACGGTGCCCTCGCTGACGTGCGCCCGGCCGCCGGGCAGGACGAGCGCGGCGGCACAGGCGAAGTGCGCGCCCCGCCTCGCGTCGGGCACGTCGGCCAGTTGGGCCAGCAGCAGCTCGTTGTTGGCCGCCTCGTCCCCGTGCTTGCCTGACCAGCGGGCCGAGAGCACGCCGGGCATCCCGTTCAGCGCGTCGACGCACAGCCCGGAGTCCTCACCGACGGTCGGCAGTCCGGTGAACGCAGCCATGGCCCGGGCCTTGAGCAGGGCGTTCTCGGCGAACGTGGCGCCGGTCTCCCGGACCTCTGGTGCGTCCGGGTACTCAGCGAGGCTGACCAGGGTGACGTTCACCCGGCCCGCGGCCAGGATCCTGTTCAGTTCGGCGAGCTTGCCCTGATTGCCGGTCGCGAGGACCAGCCTGGGGGCGGCCTGATCGGGCCCGCTCATCGGGACCCCGCTCATCCGGACAGGGCCTGGGCCTGCAGCCTGGTCAGCTCCGCGCAGCCGAGCACCGCCAGGTCCAGCAGCTCATCGAGCAGATCGCGGCCGAACGGCTCGCGCTCCGCGGTGCCCTGCACCTCGACGAAGCTCCCATCGCCGGTGCAGACCACGTTCATGTCGGTGTCGGCGGCGACGTCCTCGGTGTAGCACAGGTCGAGCCTGGGCTGACCGTCGATGATCCCCACGCTGACCGCGGACACCGAGGCGACCAGCGGATCGCCCTTGCACCGGCCCCGGCCGCGCAGCCAGGCGATCGCGTCCGCGAGCGCGATGTACCCGCCGGTGATCGCCGCGGTGCGGGTGCCGCCGTCGGCCTGCAGCACGTCACAGTCGATGATGATCGTGTTGTCGCCCAGCGCCTTGGGGTCGATACAGGCCCGCAGGGACCTGCCCACCAGCCTGGAGATCTCCTGGGTGCGGCCGCCCAGCCGGCCCTTGACCGATTCGCGGTCGCTGCGGGTGTTGGTGGACCTGGGCAGCATCGCGTATTCGGCGGTGACCCAGCCGAGCCCGCTGCCCCGGCGCCAGCGCGGCAGTTCCTCGGTCACACTGGCCGCGCACAGCACCCGGGTGGCGCCGAACTCGACCAGCACCGAGCCTTCCGCGTGATCCAGCCAGCCCCTGGTGATCCTTACCGCACGTAGCTCGTCGGGCTCACGCCCATCGGGTCGGGACATGCCCGCCAGCCTAGCGGGGCGCCGGAGCGCTACGTTCAGTACCCGGCTCGATCCGGTGTGCCAGCCTCGATCCACTGGTAGACGGCGCGCACTCCGTCCGCAAGCCCGGTCTTGGCGTGCCAGTCCAGGTCCACCCGGGCCCGCTCCACCGCCAGCGCGCTGCGCTGCAGCTCGCCGGGGCGCATGGGCGCGAACACTGGCTCGACCGGGCTCCCGGCCGTCTCGCCGATGATCCGGGCCAGGTCCAGCACGCTGACCTCGATGGCGGTCCCGATGTTCCAGGTGCCTGGCCGCCCCCGGTCGGCGGCCGCCAGGAACGCCGCGACCACGTCACCGACGTAGACGTAGTCGCGGGTCTGGGTGCCGTCGCCGTAGATGACCGGCTGCTGTCCGGCTAGCACCCGGCCGCAGAAGATGGGCACCACGCCGGCCTCGCCGGTCGGGTCCTGCCGCGGGCCGAACACGTTAGCCAGCCGCAGCACCGCATGCCTGGTCTGGTGCAGCCGGTTGTACAGGTCGACATACTGCTCGGCGCAGTACTTGGCGATCCCGTACGGGGACTCGGGCAGCGGCAGCACGTCCTCCCGCGACGGGATCGGCGCGTCCCGGCCGTACAGGGCGCCGCCCGTCGAGCAGAACAGCACCCGGACTCCGGCCGCGCGCGCCGCCTCAAGCACGTTGACGGTGCCGACCACGTTGGTCTGCGCGTCCCGGGCCGGCGCGGCCACCGATACCCGCACGTCGATCTGCGCGGCCAGGTGGCAGATCAGTTCCGGCCGCTCGTGGGCGACGATCGCGGCCACCGGCTCGGCGTCGGTGACGCTCTGCTTGTGCAGCGTGACTCGTTCGTCAAGGCGGCCGGGCCGCCCGGCCGACAGGTCGTCGATCACTGTCACCTCATCGCCCCTGGCCAGCAGGGCGTCAGTGAGGTGCGAGCCAATAAAACCGGCACCGCCGGTGACGAGTACGCGCATCTGCGTAGTCTATGGCGGCGCACCCGGCCCGGGGTGCCAACTAGCCAGTAGCCGACCGCCCGGAGAATGGCGGCTGGCCAGAAAGCAACGTTAAAGGTCAACACCGCGTAGTAACGGATAACTGCCCAGCTAGCCGGGCCAGGAAGCAGTCCCGGCCCGGCTGAATCCACCGGACACCGGACACCGGACCCGGCGCCGTCGCGGCCCGGCTGACTTCCCCGCTGGCCGGAACCCAGCCCGGTGCCAGTCCCGGCCCGGCCGGCTCCGCCGCTAGCCGATGTCCAGGCGCAGTCCCGTTTCGGCGCAGACCAGCGGCCCGCTGAACCCGGTCAGCGCCTGATCCTGCGTGAGCTGCTGGTCATTCCACGGGACCAGGTGGGTCAGGACCAGCTTTCCCGCGCCGGCCCGGGTCGCGTGCTGGCCGGCTTGCCGCGCGGTGAGATGCAGCCCCCCGGGCAGGTCCGGGCCCGCGAGGAAGGACGCTTCGCAGAGCAACAGGTCGGCGTCGCGGGCCAGGTCCTCCAGGGTGGCCGACTCCCCGGTGTCGGCGGAGTACGCCAGCGCCTGCCCGGCGTGCTCAAGCCGGAAGCCGAACGTCTCCACCGGGTGATTCATGTGCCCGGCCGTGACCCGCAGCGGGCCGATCTCGATGGTTCCCGGCGCCAAGGTGGCGAAGTCGAAGGACTCGGTCATCGCGGCGCTGCCCTGACTGCCGTAGCAGGCGATCATCCGGTCCGCGGTCCCCGCCGGGCCGTACACCGGGATGGCCGGCCGCGGGCCTGCCGGGTGGTGATATCGGGCGACTGCGTAGGAGCACAGGTCCAGGCAGTGATCGGCGTGCAAGTGGCTCAGGCAGATCGCGTCGATGTCGTACAGGCCCGCGTACCGCTGCAGCGCCCCGAGCGCGCCGTTGCCCAGATCCAGCAGCAGCCGGAACCCGTCCGCCTCGACCAGGTAGCAGGAGGCCGGGCTGTCCGGGCCGGGAAAGCTGCCCGAGCAGCCGATGATGGTGAGCAGCACGATGCACCAGATTACGCTGTTCTTGGTCCCGGCTCGCGGAGGTGTCATGGCCGACCTGGCGACGCAGCAGGCCCGGGCGATCTCGCCTGCGCTCGCCGAGCCCACCAAGCCCGTCCGGGCAGGCTGGGTGACCGGGCTCACCCTGGCCAGCCTGGCCATGTGGATGGCCTCGTACACGCCGCTGCAGGTGCTGCTCCCGATCCAGCTCCAGGACATCACCCCGCGGCACAAGCTCGCCGCGCTCGGCGCGGTGTCCGCGGTCGGCGCGGTGGCCTCGGTGCTGGCCACGCCGGTCGCCGGGGCGCTGTCCGACCGGACCACGCATACCCGCGGCCTCGCCCACCTGCGCGGCCGCCGGCACCGCTGGACGCTGGCCATGGCCCTGCTCGGCGCGGCCAGCCTGGTGATCATGGCGAAACAGACCACCGTGGTGGGCGTCGCGATCGGCTGGGTCTGCTTCAGCGCCTTCCAGAACGGCGAATACGCCAGCCTGAGCGCGGCCATCCCGGACCATGTCCCGGTCCGGCAGCGGGCCACGGTGGCAGGCTGGGTCGGGATGCCGCAGGCGCTCGGCCTGGTGCTCGGCACGCTGCTGGTCGTCGACGTTTTCACCGGGCTGGTCAGCGGTTATGTCGTGCTCGCGGTCGCCCTGGTGGCGCTGGCCCTGCCGTTCGCGCTGCTGACGCCGGACCACCCGCTCGACCACGCGGACCGCGCGCCGCTGTCGGTCCGCGAGCTGGCCGGTTCCTACTGGCTGAGCCCGCGGAAGTACCCGGACTTCGGCTGGGCCTGGCTGACCAGGTTCCTGACTTCGCTGGCGATCGCGCTCGGCACGCTCTACCTGCTCTACTTCCTGCGCGACGCGGTGCACTACCCGCGGCTGTTCCCCGGCCAGACGGCGCAGGACGGCCTGCTGATCCTGATCGTCATCTATACCGTCTGCGTGGTGCTCACGGCGATCGTGGGCGGAGTGATCTCCGACCGGCCGGGCCGCCGCAAGCTGATCGTGACGATCTCCGGAGCGCTGATCGGCGCGGCCGCGCTGCTGCTGAGTTCACCGAGACGTGGACCGCGGCGATGGTGGCCGCCGTGTTGTACGGGGCGGGTTTCGGCGCGTACCTGGCTGTTGATCAGGCGCTGATCACCCAGGTGCTGCCAGCCGCCCGGGACCGGGCCAAGGACCTGGGGATCATCAACATCGCGATCGTCGGTCCGGCCGCCCTGGGCGGCGGGCTCGCGGCACTGCTGGTCTCGGTGGGCGGTTACCCGACCCTGTTCGCCGCGACCGCCGCGGTCGCCGCGTGCGGCTCCATCTTCGTCTGGAAGATCAAGAGCGTGCCCTGATCGGCCCGCGGCCGACCCTGGCGATCTGGCGGCTCTGCGCGACCAGCCGCCCCGCCGCGTCCCAGACCTCGGCCTCCTCATCGAACCACCCGCCACTGACATTCCGGCACCGGGCGGCCACCTGCAGCGGGCCGGGCACCGGCACCGCCCGCATGTACCAGGTCAGCTCGACGGTCGGCGCCCAGCCAGTCGCGCCCAGGCCGAAAACCACGGGCGGCAGCCCGTCCACCGCCAGGGCCAGCAGATACGCGTCCGGATCGCGGTGCTCGCGCAGCTGGAAGTAGCCCCGCATCTCGGGCACCCCGGCCGGGTGGCCGTGCCGCCACCCGATCGTTGCCGGGTCCAAGCGCAGGTCAACCTGAGCGGCATAACCGGCCACCCCATCCGGGCCGACCGTCCCCGGCCACGGGCCCAGGTTGACGCACTCCTCGATCGGCGGCAGCTTCGGCCGCTCGCCGGTCCAGGCCAGCCGGTCCCCGGTGAGCGGCGGCTCCGCCACCACAGTCACCGGTCCGCCGGACCGCCCCCCGCCGGCCTCGGCGGCCCGTCCCGCCACCAGCCCGCCCGGGCCGCCAGCCAATCCCTCGCCCGGGATGCCAGCCAATCCCTCGGCCGGCCCGCCGGCCAGTCCCTCGCCCGCGGCGCCGGCCCGGGCCAGCTGCGGCTCGGCCCGCGGCTCCGCGCTCGCCGCGGCCGGCTCCCTGGCTGCCGCGGGAGCATCCGGCAGGGTCCCGGTCGTGACGGTCAGGTCGAGTACCGGCCGCGTGTCCTGGATCAGCGTGGCCCGCGCCGTCGCGGCGGTGCCGCCGTGCTTCAGCCAGACCACCTCCACCTGCGCCGGGGCCAGCAGCGGCACCCGCAGGAAATGTGCGCTGGTCGCCACCGGGTGCGGATGCGGCGAGGTGTCGAGCACGGCGCGGAGCATGGTCGCCAGCAGTACTCCGCCGTTGACGGCGGGCGGCGCGGTGCCGCCGGGCGCCACCAGGGCAAAACGCACGTCCGGCCGCACCTCGTACCGGCCCTCGCCGACCCGCCGCACCGCCGTCGCCTCGTCAAAGACGGTCATTACGCCCATAGCTGGCCTTCCAGCCTCTCCTCGGCCTCGTCCAGAGTTCCCGCGTAGGCACCGGTGGACAGGTACCGCCAGCCCGCGTCCGCGATCACGAAGGCGATATCGGCCCGGCGGCCGGCCGACTGCGCCTTGGCCGCCAGGGCCAGCGCCGCGTGCAGCGCACCGCCGGAGGAGATCCCGGCCAGGATGCCCTCCACGTCCAGCAGCTCCCGGGTCCGGCGCAGCGCGTCCGTGGCCGACACCGAGAACCTCGACGTCAGCACCGACTCGTCGTAGAGCTCGGGCACGAAGCCCTCGTCCATGTTGCGCAAGCCGTAGACCAGCTCGCCGTAGCGAGGCTCGGCCGCCACAATCTGCACGCCTGGCACCTGCTCGCGCAGGTATCGTCCGGTGCCCATCAGCGTGCCCGAGGTGCCGAGCCCGGCCACGAAGTGCGTTATCTCCGGCAGGTCGGCCAGCAGCTCGGGGCCGGTGGTCTCGTAATGCGCCCGGGCGTTGGCCTCGTTGCCGTACTGGTACAGCATCACCCAGCCCGGGTTCTCCGCGGCCAGCTGCTTGGCCACCCGGACCGCCTCGTTGGAGCCGCCCGCCGCGGGCGAGGAGATGACCGAGGCTCCGTACATCTCCAGCAGCTGCCTGCGCTCGGCCGAGGTGTTCTCCGGCATCACGCAGATCAGCCGGTAGCCGCGCAGCTTCGCGACCAGGGCCAGCGAGATCCCGGTGTTGCCCGAGGTCGGCTCCAGGAGCGTGGCGCCCGGGGTAAGCAGCCCGTCCTTCTCGGCCTGCGCGACCATGAAAAAGGCCGCCCGGTCCTTGACCGAACCGGTCGGGTTCCGGTCCTCCAGCTTGGCCCACAGCCGCACGTCAGCGCTGGGCGACAACCCGGGCAGCCCGACCAGCGGCGTGTGGCCCAGCGAGTCGAGCAGCGAGTCGTAGCGCATCAGCCCTCCGGCAGCCGCGGGTCAGCGGGCCCCGCCCGCGACGGCAGGGAGCACGGTCACCGTGTCGCCGTCCTTGACCGGGGCGTCGAGGCCGCCGAGGAACCGCACATCCTCGTCGTTCAGGTACACGTTGACGAACCTGCGCAGGCCGCCGTCATCCACGAGGCGCTCACGCAGCCCGCCGTGCCGTGACTCCAGATCCGCGAGCAGGTCGGACAGCGTGCTGCCCGAGCCCTCCACTGACTTGGCCCCGCCGGTGTAGCTGCGCAGGATCGTCGGGATACGGACCTCAATGGCCATCGGTAGTGCTCCAGGTCTGGGTCTGGGTCTGGGTGAACAGGGTGAACAGGGCCGGCTGTCTCCTGCGGTGCAACCGGCGGCCAGCCTGGATCATTCCGGCGCCGCGGCGGGTGCGGCGCCCGGTCCCTGGTCCGCCGTGACGCGGACCTCTTCCTCGGTGACTGCGCCGTCCACGATCCGGAATGACCGGAATTCGGTCTCATCCGGATCACGGGTGGAAACCAGCACGTAGTGCGCTCCAGGCTCGCTCGCATAGCTGATGTCAGTCCGCGACGGGTAAGCCTCCGTGGCGCTATGCGAGTGATAGATGACCACCGGCTCCTCGTCCCGGTCGTCCATCTCCCGCCAGACCTTCAGCTGCTCCATCGAGTCGAACCGGTAGAAGGTCGGCGAGCGCTCGGCGTTGGTCATCGGGATGAACCGCTCCGGCCGGTCGCGGCCGGCCGGCCCGGCGATCACTCCGCAGGCCTCATCCGGATGGTCGGCGCGGGCATGCGCGACTATGTCCGCCTGCAGTGCGCGGCTTATCGTCAGCATGAACGTGAGCGTAACCCGCCCAGGACCCGGCTCAGGACAGGGCCTCGACCAGGCTCTCCTGGAGGATCGCCAGCCACTGGTAGACCCACAGATAGGCGGACCTGGGGTCGTCGGGGTCGGGCGCGGCCTCCTGCTCGTCGAGTTCCTCGGTGATGCCCAGGCGCACGCTGAGCGCGAGCCGGACATCGTTGAGTGAGCGCAGCCAGGCCTGGGCCTCGGGCTCGGACAGCCGGACCTTCCCGCCTGACGGCGGCAACGTCGCGAGCACCGTCTGGGCCGCGGCCACCTTGGCCGAGCGCAGGCCCTGCTCGGTGTACTTGCGAAACTCCCCGGACGCATCCGGGTCATCGCGGTAGGCATCGGGCAGCAGCCGGGCCAGCACCGGGTCGTCGGGCAGCTCGGTCGCATCGCTCACCCCGAGCTGCAGAGCGAGGTCCGCCGCCGAGCCGCCCGCGGCCGCGGCCGCAACGTCACTGCTGTCCGGCATGTCGGTCCCGACCAGCTCGGCCACTTGGCTGACCAGGTCGCGGATGATGGTCGCCTGGGCCGCCGCGAACCGCGCCGATGCGCCGCCTGGCGCCGCGCGGAACCCGGCCACGGCCTCTCCCTCATCTCCGGCGTACTCGGTCACGAGTCGTGACTTACCGTGGCCCACAGACCGTAGCCGTGCAAGGTCTCCGCGTCCCGCTCCATTGCCTCGCGGGCCCCGGACGACACCACGGCCTTGCCCTTGTGGTGCACGTCGAGCATCAGCTTCTCCGCCTTCGGCTTGGCATAACCGAACACGGTCTGAAACACAAACGTCACATATGACATGAGGTTGACCGGGTCGTTCCAGACGATGGTGACCCAGGGCGAGTCGGAGACCGCCTCCTGGCCGGCCTCCGGCTTCTCAACCTCCGCGGGTGCCACACTCACCGGCAGTCACCTCCCTCCGTCATATTCTTCCACTCTGCCAGTTCGACGGTTCTGCCCCGTAGTCGGCTCACACTGGGCGATCCGTCGCGCCGCCGCGGATACCTAGCCGATTGCTGACGACATCCTCCTGCTACCCGGATTTCGGCACGGCACCAGATGGTTCCCGGCCGCCCGGTGGCCTGGTCCGGCGGGCCTGCAGGGGCTCCCGGGACGGCCATCGGGCGGGCCCGAGGCCGCCACCGGGGGCCATCGGGCAGGGCCCGTAGGCTGCCTGCGTGACGAGTAACCCCGGCGACCATAATCCCCGCGGCAATCCCGGCGACACCGCCGTGCCATCCGCCGGCCGCCATCACGCTGGCGGCCAGGCCGGCCCGAGTACCGCCCTGCTGACCGACCACTACGAGCTGACCATGCTGCGCGCCGCGCTGCGCAGCGGCGCGGCCCCGGAGCGGGCGGTCTTCGAGGTCTTCGCCCGCCACCTGCCCAACGGCAGGCGCTACGGCGTGGTGGCGGGCACCGGCCGGCTGCTCGACGCGCTGGAGCGCTTCAGGTTCGCCGCCGCCGACCTGGAGTTCCTGCGCGAGGCCGGGGTGGCCGACGAGGCCACCTTGAGCTATCTGGGGTCCTACGCCTTCGGCGGCGACATCTGGGGATACGCGGAAGGCGATTGTTACTTCCCCGGGTCGCCGATCCTGGTCGTGGAGGGCACCTTCGCCGAGGCCGTCGTCCTGGAGACGCTGGTCCTGTCGATCCTCAACCACGATTGCGCCATCGCCTCGGCAGCCTCCCGGATGGTGACCGCGGCCGACGGCCGGCCGCTGATCGAGATGGGCTCGCGCCGCACCCACGAGCTGGCCGCCGTGGCCAGCGCCCGAGCCGCCTACCTGACCGGTTTCGCATCCACCTCCAACCTGCGGGCCGGCCAGGAGTACGCGATCCCGACCAGCGGGACCAGCGGGCACGCCTTCTCGCTGGCGCACGACAGCGAGCGGGAGGCCTTCGAGGCCCAGCTGGCCGCGCTGGGCACCGGCACCACGCTGCTGGTCGACACCTACGACGTGGCCACCGCCGTGCGTACCGCGGTGGAGCTGGCTGGTGATCAGCTTGGCGCAGTCCGGATCGACAGCGGCGACCTGCCGGTGGTGGCCAAGGAGGTCCGGGCGCTGCTCGACTCGCTGGGCGCGTCGAAGACCAGGATCGTGCTCACCGGTGACCTGGATGAATACTCGATCGCCGCACTCGCGGCCACACCGGTCGACGGCTACGGGGTCGGCACCTCGCTGGTGACCGGGTCGGGCGCGCCCACGGCGGCGCTGGTCTACAAGCTGGTGGCCAGAGCGCAGGACGCGTCGGCGGGCGCGCCGCTGCGCCCGGTGGCCAAGCGGTCGGTCGGCAAGCCGGGCCGCGGCGGGCGGAAATGGGCGGTACGGCACGTCGATGACCGCGGCACGGCGGTGGCCGAGCTGATCCTGACCGAGCCGCCCGACCCGGGACCCAGCGACCGGGTGCTGCTGCGCCAGCTCGTGCGGGACGGTGAGATCGTCGGCGCCGAGCCGATGGCGGCCGCCAGGGCGCGGCACCGCCGCGCGGTCGCCGAGCTGCCTGCCCACGCGCTCCAGCTGTCCCGGGGGTACCCCGCCATCCCCACCGTCTTCGGCCCCGATCCCGGCGACGCCAGTGCCCCCTGAACGGGTGCTGGCCGGCGCGGACCCGAGAAACCGGCTTGATCAGCTGAATCTGCCCCCAGGTAAAGTACTTGCGATGCATCCCAGCGCCGAGAAGGTCAGTAGCGCGCTGCGGGCCCGCGGCGCCACCGGGGCGATCAGGGAGCTGCCCGAGCCCGCCCCGACGGCGGCGGCGGCCGCCGCCCAGCTCGGCTGCGAGGTGGGCGCCATCGCCAACAGCCTGCTGTTCAACGCCGATGGTGACCCGCTTCTGATCATGACCAGCGGGGCGCACCGGGTCGACACCGGCAAGGTCGCGGCGCAGCTGGGGATCTCCGCGTTGCGGCGCGCTGATCCGGAGTTCGTGCTGGCCAGCACGGGCCAGCGGATCGGCGGCGTGGCGCCGGTCGGCCATCCGCAGCCGATCCGCACCCTGGTCGATACCTGGCTGGAGAACTTTGCCGTGGTCTGGGCGGCAGGCGGTCACGTCCATACCGTCTTCCCGACCTCCTTCACCGAGCTGGTCCGGATCACCGGGGGCACCCCGGCCGACGTCAGCTGACCGCGGCGGCCCCCCCGGGCGCCCGCAAGCCCGGCCCGGCGCGCCCAGGCCAGCCGATTCGGGCCCAAATCCGGTTAGGCTCGGCAATATGGCGCGCGCACTGGTGATCGTCGACGTGCAGAACGACTTCTGCGAGGGCGGCTCGCTCGCCGTAGCCGGCGGCGGACAGGTGGCCCGCGCCATCAGCGCCTACCTGGCCAGCCCGCGGAGCAGCGGCTACGCGCACGTCGTGGCCACCAAGGACCACCACATCGACCCGGACGGCCATTTCTCCGCGGCGCCCGACTTCGTCCATTCCTGGCCGCCGCACTGCGTGGCAGGCACGCACGGCGCGGACTTTCATCCGGACCTGGACACCAGCCGGGTCGAAGCGGTCTTCCTGAAGGGCGAGCACGCCGCCGCCTACAGCGGGTTCGAAGGCCGGGACCCGGCGGGCACGCCGCTGGCGGACTGGCTCCGCGAACGGGGCGTGACCGGCGTCGACATCGCCGGGATCGCCACCGACTACTGCGTACGGGCGACCGCCGTTGACGCGGTGGCGGCCGGGCTGGCCACCCGCGTCCTGGTCGGCCTCACCGCCGGCGTCGCGCCCGCCTCCACCGAGGCCGCCCTTGCCGAACTGCGCGCGGCAGGCGCCGATCTGCACGCAGCGGACGCCGAGCTCAACGCCACGGGCGCCGGCTCGCACGCCGCGGGCGGCGAGCTCCCGGCGAATCCCGCCGCCGAGAATTAGCGCGAAGAATCCGGCGATCGCGAAGAATCCGGCGCCGGGCCGCGCGGTCTTACTGATCAAGGAACCCTGGCTGGCGGCGCTGCCACTGGCGGTTATGCGGTCACAAGTTGATAAACCCGCCCGTAAGGTCTACTGCTCATCAACGGCAATCGGCAACAATCAGCACGTTCCGATGTCCATTCGCTGGCCGGGGCGGCGAATGACGATCGAAGGGGATCGCATGAGAAGACTCGTCGTCGTAGCCGCTGCGGCCAGCATGCTGGCCGCCGGGCTCGGCACCGCTGGGCTCAGCGCCGCCGGGCCGGCCGCGGCCGCCGTCACGGCGCGCTCGCAGGTCAGCAGCATCAGCTGGGGCAAGTGCAGTGAGACGGACCTGCAGCAGGCGGGCGCCCAGTGCACCATGCTGCCGGTGCCGCTGAATTACAGCCACCCGACCGGGCCGAAGATCCAGATCGCCGTGTCGATCATCAGGCACACCTCGAAGCACTACCAGGGCATCATCCTGACCAACCCCGGCGGTCCTGGCGGGTCGGGCCTGGACCTGAACGTCTTCCTGATCGGCGAGCTCAAGGCCGAGGAGTCGCAGGCCAGCGCGGCTGGCCGGGCCGCCGACAAGGCGGCGATCGCCGATTACGACTGGATCGGCTTCGACCCGCGTGGCGTCGGTTCCAGCGTCCCGGCGGTGACTTGCGAGCCGGACTACTTCGCGGCCCCGCGCCGGTCCTATGACCCGACCACCAAGTACCTCCTCTCCTACTGGCTGGGCCGCTCGAAGCGCTATGCCGAGGCCTGCCAGACCCACAGCGCTGCACAGGCCGCGCTGCTCCGCAACATGACCACCAAGGACTCGGCCCGGGACATGGACAGCATCCGGGCCGCGCTGGGCCAGCCCAGGATTACCTATTACGGGTTCTCCTACGGGACCTACCTGGGCCAGGTGTACGCGTCGATGTTCCCGACTCACGTCAGGCGCCTGATCCTCGACAGCAACGTCGACCCGCGCGGCGTGTGGTACCAGGCCAACCTGGCCCAGGACATCGCGTTCAACCGCAACGTCAACATCTGGTTCGGCTGGCTCGCGAAGTACCACCACATCTTCCACGTGGGCAAGACCGAGGCAGCGGTCCGCGCGCGGTTCAACGCCGAGGAGGCCAAGCTTCGCAAGCACGCGATCAACGGCGTGGTCGGCCCGGACGAGTGGATCGACATCTTCCTGGAGGCCGGCTACTACGAGGAGACCTGGGTACAGCTCGGTGACGCCTTCTCGGCCTGGGCCACCACGCACAGCGCCAAGGCAGCTGCGAACATGGTTACGCTGTATCAGGAGACGGACGGCCCGGGCAACGACAACGAGTTCGCCGTCTACAACGCGGTTCAGTGCACCGACGTGCAGTGGCCGCTGAGCTGGGCGAAATGGAGCCGCGACAACCGCCGGGTCAACCGGATCGCTCCGTTCGAGACCTGGGCCAACGCCTGGTTCAACGCACCGTGCCTGTACTGGCCCGCGCCTGCGTCCAAGCCTGAGCACATCAACGGAAGCAAGATCCACAGCGCCCTGCTGATCGACGAGACGCTGGACGCGGCCACGCCGTTCGAGGGCAGCGTCGAGGTCCGCAAGCTGTTCCCGCACTCGGTGCTGCTGGCCGAGCCGGGCGGCACGACGCACGCGGACTCGCTCGACGGTGACCTGTGCGTGGACAACACCATCGCCAAGTACCTGGCTCACGGCACGCTCCCCAAGCGCAGCCACAACCCGAAGGCCAGGTGGGACACGACCTGCAAGCCGCTGCCCCGCCCGGTTCCGACGAAGTTCTCCTTGTCGGTGAACCACGCCGCGCTGTCACCGGCCCACCTGGTCGGCGCCCGGCTCTAGCCGTAAGGCACACCGGAAAAGGGGGCTCCCGGCCTGGGCCGGGAGCCCCCTTTCCGTGCTCGGGTGCTCTTAGTCGTCGCCCCCCTCAGGGAGTGACTCGTAGATCTCCTTGCATTCCGGGCAGACCGGGTAGCGCTTCGGATCGCGGCTCGGCACCCAGACCTTGCCGCACAACGCCACCACGGGCGAGCCGCTCACGGCACTGTCGACGATCTTGTCCTTCTGGACATAATGGGCGAACCGCTCGTGGTCGCCATCGCCGGTCGACAGATCCGGGCGGGTGCTGGTGTCTTCGCGAACGCTGCTTTCAGGCAGGACTTCGGTACTCACAAGAGCCGAGTTTACGCTGCCGCCGCCAGACTGCCGGTTCCGGCCCGAACCAGGCGTCCCGCCCGCAGGCCGGCCTCAGTTGAGCGCCGGATCGTCGGGATAGGTGGCCAGCAGCGCCATGACACCGCCCTGGCGCCGGAGGATCGCGGGCCAGAGCAGCTCGGGCTGGCTGAAGAACGCGTCGGCGGGTTCCCCGGGCAGCAGGTACCACGCGCCCTCGTCGATCTCCGCCTGCAGCTGGCCTGGCCCCCATCCCGCGTAGCCGGCGAAGACCCGGAACGACGTGATCCCGTCGGCCAGCAGCTCGGGCGGTGCCTCCAGATCGACCAGCCCGATCCTGGACATCAACGGGGAACCATCCAGTGAGCGCCAGCCGACCGGCTCGTCTTCGCCCCGCGCCAGGGCCAGGGCCAGGGCGCTGTTCGGCGATACGGGGCCGCCCCGGAATACCACCGACGGCCCGGTCACGAGCTCCGTCCAGGGCTCGAGCACCTGGCCCACCGGAACCTCGGTGGGCCGGTTCAGCACGACGCCGAGAGTTCCCTCCTCGGCCTCGTCCTCCACGATCAGGATGACGGTGCGCCGGAAGTTGGGATCGCCGAGCAACGGCGTGGCCACGAGCAGCCGGCCGCCCATGGAATCATCCTGCATGTATCAATGATGCGCCCGGATCGGCTGTCTTCGCCGAACGCCCGCCAGGAAGGCGCCACATCGGGCCGGCCAGGCCGCCCGCCACGTACCCTTCAAGGGTGTCCAGCGCAAGCACAGCCCGACCGGTGCCGGCCGTCGCCGGACGGTCCGAGAGCAGTCAGCCGCCCGCGACCGGAGGACCTTCCGCGGCGCCCCCGGAGCCGGCCGCCCCGCCCATCGATGTCGCGCGGCTGCGCGTCGCGATCGCCAGGTTGTCCCGCCGCCTGCGCAAGCACGAGCTGGCCGGGCTTACGCCGACCAAGCTCTCGGCGCTGGCGACCGTCTGGCAGGCGGGCCCGGTGCGCCTCGGTGACCTGGCCGCCGCCGAGCGCATTGCGCCCTCGACCCTGACCCGGCTGGTCAGCGCGCTCGAAGAGTCCGGCTATGTGGAGCGGTGCGCGGTTCCCGGCGACGCGCGCGCCAGCACGGTGTCCATCACCCCGCGCGGCCGCGACGTACTGGAGCGCATCAAGCGGGAGAGCACCGTCCTGCTGAACGCGAGCCTGCTGACCCTGACCGAGGATCAGCTGGCCGCGCTCGCGACGGCGCTGCCCGCGCTGGAACAGCTGGCCGAGGCGATCCCCGGCGAGCCCGCGGACCGCTGAGGAGCCAGGCCCGCCCAGCTCAGAACAGCAGGCTGGACAGGGTAGCCCGGGCCTTCGCCACCCGCTGGTCCTTCGGCGGGAACACGCTGAACAGCCCGACCAGGTGCTGACGAGCGCGGTTGCGCTCCTCTCCCGAAGTACGCCGGACGGTGTCGAGCAGCCGGTCGAATCCGGCGTCCACCCGGCCCAGGGCCACGTCGACGTCGGCCGCCCGCCCCTGCGCGTCCGGGTCAGCGGGGTTGTCGTCCGCTTCCCGCTGCACCTTCGCCTGGTCGTAGGAGTTGACTCGCCTGATCAGATCCACCTGCGCCAGGCCCATGGTCGCGACAGGATGCTCGGGCGTCGCGGCGAGCACCTTCTCGAAGGCAGCCGCCGCGCCGTCCAGATCGCCGCGCTCCATGGCCTGCTGTGCCTCGCCGAACGCCGGATCAGCCATGAGGCCGCCCTGCTCCGGGCTGCCGCCCGGGCCGGCTCGTCCAGGTCCGGGGCGACCTGTGGCCGCAGGAGGCTGGCCGGGGCGTGGCTGTCCCGGCCGGGCCGGGCCGGGACCTCCCGGCCCGGTCCGCTGGTAGGCGGCAGGCACCTGACCTGGCGCCGCCTGGTTGCCGCGCGCTGGTCCCGGCCCGGCCTGCCCGGTGGCGGTCCCGCCCTCGGCCGCTGCGGCGCCCGCCGGCTGCGAGTCGGCCTCTCCCCCGCCGTCTGCGGCGTAGCCGGGCAGCCCGAGCTGGTCGGCGATCTGCATGACCGCACCGAGCCACTCCCGGACCTGGGCCTCAGGCATGGCGCCGAGGAACGCCTCAACGATCTGCCCGGCGACCACGGCCACCACCATCGGGATGCTCTGCACCTGGAGCGCCGCGCTCAGCTGAGGGTTAGCGTCGACGTCGATCTTGGCGAGCAGCCAGGCACCGTCCGCTTCATCGGCCAGCTTCTCGAGCACCGGTCCGAGCTGCTTACACGGCCCGCACCACTCCGCCCACAGATCGAGAATCACCGGGACGCTGCGCGACCGCTCGACGACCTGCGCGTTGAACGTGTCGTCAGTGACCTCGATCACGGTCCCTGACTGTTCGTCCGGGCTCTCGTCATCACCCGTTGACCTGGCCGCCTGCCTGCGCTGCGCGGCCTGCCGTGCACCGAGATCAACGGCTCCGTGGAGGGAAAAATCCCGCGGCTGCTGTTGCATGACTCCATCCTGCCGCATCGGCGGGACCGCCTAGGCACGCTAGGGCCGGCCAGCTCACGCAGCCGCCTCAGGCGGGCGGCCCGGCCAGCTCGCGCAGCCGCCTCAGGCGGGCGGCCCGGCCAGCTCGCGCAGCCGCCTCAGGCGGGCGGGACGGCCAGCTGCTCTCGTTCGGTCAGTGCCTCGATCAGATCCTGGCGGAGAGCCAGGGTCCGCAGGTCGAAGGCGGCATGGATGATCATCGCCGGAATGAGCGTGCCGGTGGCCAGGGTGATCCAGCACAGCACCGCGCCGATGACGCCCGTGATGATCATGCCGGAACGGCCCTGGTAGCGGTGGCCGAGGCCGAACGGCACCGCGGTGGCCAGGATCAGGAAGCCCCACGGAGCAGCAGGCCACAGCCAGCGCAGGTAGGCGATGCCGAAGCCGCGAAAGATGACCTCTTCGCAGATTCCGGCGGTCAGCGAGACCACGACGAACAGCCGCCGCTCGCCGCGGGTGGTCGGCACCATGCCCACCAGCGGGGCCAGCCGCCGGGCAACCGCCTCGTCCAGCGGCGGACCGAACCTGCGCGTCAGCCTCAGCACCGGCACCGCGACGCCGGCCGCAGCGGCCAGGACCACGCCCGCCAGCCACCAGTCCGCGGTGCCAGGCCCAAAGTCAGGCAGCCCGATGGCACGTGGCGTCCGGCCGGCCAGCCCGCCGATCAGGACCACCACGGCGACCAGCGCCCACTGCCGGATGATCGTGTCCAGGTAGAACGGCAGCCGGGCCCGGTCATCGCTGCGCAGGTCGCGAAGGAGCCGGCGGTACCTACGCCATCCGGCGGCCGGAGCGACCAGGACCATGGTGACGACCAGCCCGCAGGCCAGCACGGCGGCGATGACGTGCGCGGCGGCCATGCCCCGACTCCATCAGTAACTGCCCGTACCTGGCAACGGACCTAAGGCCTCGGCCCGCGGGTCAGAAAGCCGGGGCCTCGAAGTAAGTGCCCCACTCGTCGCGCAGCGCCCCGCATATCTCGCCCAGCGTCGCCTCGGCGCGGGCGGCGTCCAGCATGGCCGGGATCATGTTCTCGCCGGACCTGGCCGCGGCGAGCATCGCGCCCAGGGCCGCGTCGACCGCCGCCTGGTCGCGGCTCTGCCGCCGGACGGCCAGCTCGCGAGCCTGCACCCGTTCCACCTCGTGACTGACCCGGAGGATCTCCACCGGCAGCCCGACCGTGTCCGGGTAGCAGTTAACGCCCACCACCCGTTTGTCGCCTTTCTCTACCTTCTGCTGATAGGCGAAGGCGGACTCGGCGATCTCCGCCATGAACCAGCCCTCCTCGATCCCCCGCAAGATTCCGGCGGTCATCGAGGAGTCCGGGCTCATCGCCTTGATCCGGGCGAAGATCTGTTCTGCCTCGGCCTCCAGCCGGTCGGTGAGGGATTCGACATACCAGGAGCCGCCCAGCGGGTCGGCGACATTGACCACGCCGGTCTCCTCCATGATCACCTGCTGGGTGCGCAGCGCGATCTCGGCCGCTTTCTCGCTCGGCAGCGCCAGCACCTCGTCGAGCGCGTTGGTGTGCAGCGAGTTGGTCCCGCCCAGCACCGCGGCGAGGGCCTCGATCGCGGTTCTGACCACGTTGTTGTCGGGCTGCTGCGCGGTCAGCGAGACGCCTGCGGTCTGGGTATGGAACCGCAGCCACTGGGCACGCTCGGTGCGGGCACCATAGACGTCACGCAGCCACCGGGCCCAGATCCGGCGCGCGGCGCGGAACTTGGCGATCTCCTCGAAAAAGTCGATGTGGGCGTCGAAGAAGAACGACAGGCCGGGCGCGAACTCCTCGATGTCGAGCCCGCGCGAGAGCCCGAGTTCCACGTACCCGAACCCGTCGGCCAGCGTGAAGGCGAGTTCCTGCGCGGCCGTGGACCCCGCCTCCCTGATGTGGTACCCGGAGACCGACAGCGGCTTGTAGTCGGGAATCTCCCGCGCGCAGTACTCCATCAGGTCGCCGATCAGCCGCAGGTGCGGCTCGGGCGGGAAGAGCCATTCCTTCTGCGCGATGTACTCCTTGAAGATATCGGTCTGCAAGGTGCCGTTCAGCTTCCCGATATCAGCGCCCTGGCGCTGCGCGGCGGCCAGGTACATGCAGAACACCGGGACCGCCGGGCCACTGATCGTCATCGACGTGGTGACGTCGGCCAGCGGGATGCCGGAGAACAGCAGGTCCATGTCGGCCGCCGAATCGATGGCGACGCCGCAGTGCCCGACCTCGCCGGCCGCCCGCGGGTCGTCCGAGTCGCGGCCCATCAGGGTGGGCATGTCGAACGCCACCGACAGCCCGCCGCCGCCGCCGCGCAGCAGCATCTTGTACCGCTGATTGGTCTGGACGGCGTTGCCGAACCCGGAGAACTGCCGGATCGTCCACGTCCGGCCGCGGTACCCGCCCGGGTAGAGCCCCCGGGTGAACGGGTACTCCCCCGGCCAGCCGATCCGATCGAAGCCAGGGACCACGGCGCCCTCCGGCGGGCCGTAGACGGGATCCACCTCGACACCGGACAGGGTGCTGAAGTCCGCGTCCCTGACCCGGGAGCCGTCGTAGCGCCGCTGCCAGCGCTGCCTGCCGTCCTCGTCCCCGCCCGGTATGCTCTGCGCGTTCATTCAGACTCCTCCGGAGGCCGGCCCGCTGGCCGAGTTAGTAGGACGTCCTACTATCTCTGCACCCAGTGTATGCCGCCCGGACGGACTCGAAAATCGGCCGCCGGTGCCCAACCACCGGCGGGCCTGCGGCGTCTCAACGAGTGCCTGGGCGCCGCGGGAGCTCAGGCAGCCAGCTCGTCACGCGCCGAATGTGTGGTAGAACCGATGCAGTATCACGCAGGCGACGTGGGCCGCACAGCGGTCCTCGGGGACGTCGTTACCATGCAGGGACCGTGGACCGCACCGCCGGTTCCGGCGGCACGGCAAGGGAGCTCCGTGGGCAGGCTCCAGGTTGCCGATCGGGAGGCGGCAGAAGATCTCTTCAACGCGTGCTACCCGCGGCTGGCCGGCTGGGTCCGGCGGCTGGTGGACGACGATGAGACCGCGCACGAAATCGCGTCCGAGGCATTCACCAGGCTGCTGGCCCGGTGGACCTCGCTGGACAACCCGCAGAGCTACCTGTACATGATCGCGACCAATCTGGTCCGGGACCACTGGCGGAAGACCGGCAGGGAACGGCGCGCGATCAAGACCCTGACCGCCGCGGCGCCCATCGACCCGGCCTGCCACCCGGCCCAGGACGTCGACGTGCGGGCACTGATCGCCGGCCTGCCGGCGAACCTGCGCAGCGCCTTCTTGCTGCATTACTACGCGGGCTTCGCGGTCCGCGAGGTCGCCTCGATGCTCGGGCGGCCCGAAGGAACGGTCAAGGCGGACCTGTACCACGCGCGGGCCCGGCTGAAGGCGGCCGTCGGAGACGCCGGTGACTGAGCCGCGAGACCAGATCGACTCCTGGCTGGACGCTGACGTCGAGCCGCTGGCGCCGCCGCCGGGCACGTTCGGCCGGGTCAGCAAGCGGGCCAGGCGCCGGAAGATCACCCGGGCGCTGGCCTCAGCGGCCGGGGCCGTCGTCCTGATCGCCGCGGCCGTGGCGCTCCCGCGGGCGGCCGAGACGCTGCTCCATGGCGGCACCAGCAGCGCCCCGGGCGCGGCCGTCGCCGGGGCCTCGCCCGGCAAGCAGGTGCCCAGCCCGGCCAAGACCGCTCCGGTCCGCGGCGGCGGCACGCCCAACTCCCGCGGCGCGACGCCCGCGCCGCCCGCCACCTCGGCGCTGTCGCCGGGCGGCTCCGGCATCGCCCCGCCGTCCAACTTCCAGCCCACTTCGGTCACCTTCATCGGCGCCCAGATCGGCGCGGTCATCGGCCAGGCCGGCCATCCCGGTCACTGCTACACGCAGTACTGCACGTCGCTGGCCGGCACCTCGGACTACGGCATCCGTGGTACGGGGTCAGCGCCCCGCTCGCCGGCTCGCCGTCGCGGAGACACCGGCGTCAGCCAGCTCCGCTTCCTGAATCTCCAGAACGGCTGGGCGTTCGGCCCGGCGCTGTACGTCACCCACACCGGCGGTGCGTACTGGAAGCAGGAACGGACGTCCGGCTTCCGGGTCACCCACCTGGAGACCGCTGGCAACCGCGCCTTCGCCCTGTTCGCCAGCTGCACCGGGAACACCGCTGCCTACGCCGCGAACTGCGCCAGCTTCTCTCTCTACTCCTCGCCAGACTCCGGTAGCCGGTGGCTGCAGGTACCGGGCCCGGCCGCCGATCTCAAGCTGCCGGGCGCGGCGACCGGTCAGGCGGCTACCGCCAGCTTGCTGCTGACCGGAAGCACCGGCTACCTGCTCGCGCCGTCCGGCCAGGTCTACAGCGGCCCGCTCACCGGAACCGCCTGGAGCCTGGCCGGCCAGGCTCCGGCGCCGCCCGGCGCGCCCGGGCCGGACGGCCAGCCGACCAGCGGCCTGCTCGCCGCCGGGTCCCAGCACCTGTACGAGCTGAAAGCGGTCACCACCACAGCCGGGACCGCGCAGGACAAGACGGTCTACTCCTCCGCTGACGGCGGCCGGAGCTGGCAGCAGGCCGGCACTCCGCCGTCCGCCGGGATCGCGAGATCACTGGCGGCCGCCCAGGGCAACCTGCTGGTCCTGGCCACCACCGAGGGCATTGACGTCTCTGCCGATGGCGGGGCCAGCTGGACGGTGACCGAGACGGGGCCGCCGAGCGCGCCGACCGGGCCGGGGGGATTCAGTTACGTCGGCATGACGGGCCCGCAGCAGGGCGTCGCGGTGCCCGCCGATCCGATGCTGCACGAGGTCTTCATCACCACCGATGGTGGCAGCAGCTGGCGGGCGCGGCCCATCCAGGGCTGAGGTCACCCGTCCGTGAAGTCGCCCGCGGCTACCCGCAGCTTGCGCAGCATGCCGAACATCTCCGACAGCTGCTCCTCGTCGTATCCGCTCATCCCGAAACCGGCCGCCATCAGGTCCGCCGTCGCCCGGTCCACCACCGCCCGGCCCGGCCCGGTGATCTCCGCGAGCGTTCCCCGGCCATCGCGCGGGTTGGGCTTGCGGGCCACGAAGCCGCCGAGTTCCAGCCGGTTGATGATGTTGGTGACGCTGGTCGGGTGGACCATCAGCCGCTCCCCGATCAGCCGCAGCGGCAGCGCTCCTGACCTGCTGAACCGGATCAGCACCAGCGCCTCGTAGCGCGCAAACGTCAGGCCGTGCGGCCGCAGCTGCGCGTCCAGCTCGCCAATCAGGATCTGCTGAGCTCGCATGATGGACGTGACGGCCGCCATCGCATGGGAGTCACCGAATCTGCGTTCCCATATCTCCGCGGCACGGGCGATCGGATCGAACGGCAGATCCAGCGGCTTACGCACAGCCACAAGGTACCGGTCCCGGCGGCCAGCCCGCCGTTCCCGCGGCCAACTCGCGTTGCGGTAACCGCGCCCGCGCCGCCGCGGCGCGCGCGTTCGGACCCCAGCCGCGCGGTGCCGGGCCAGCCGCCGGTCCAGGCCCGCGGTCCAGGCCCGCGGCCCAAAGCTGCGCTGACGGTTGGTCGCTGATTGGCAACAGGTCAATTACAATGCGTTATATTGCCTGCTGGGGAACCTGGTGACCGAGCAGAGTCGGGGGATGATGTGCGGTCAGGCCACGCCGTCATGGCAATGCCCCCGGTGCTCGCGGCCGGGGTTGGCGTCCGGCGCGGATGGACGTGGGCACTGCGCACCGCAAGCTTCCGGATGGATTCGCCGGTCCTCGGCCGGACCGGTTTCGGGATCGCCGTCAACCGGCGCGCCACCGCGACGGCCGTAGTGGATCTTCTGGCCGGGCTCACTCCGCCCGGCTACGGCGAGCTCCGCGTGCTCGGCGAGGACATGGGAACGGCAGCGGGCCGGGCCGCGGTCCGGCAGCGCGTCGGGGTCGCGCGCCGGACCTCGGGCACCCGGCCTGCCGTACGGGTGCAGGGGCTGATCGAGCACGCCGCCCGGCTGGCCCGCCTGCCTGGCTGTGACTACCACCTGCTGACGGCCTCGATCATCGACCGGCTCGCCCTGTCAGCGTGGGCCGACGTTCAGCTCCGGTCGCTGCCCGACCCGGTCCTCAGGCGGGCCAGGCTAGCCGCGGCAGCCGTCCACGAGCCGAGCCTGCTCATCCTGGACGGCCTGCTGGATGACCTCGCCGCTGCTGACGCCGCCGAACTGGCCGCCAGCATCCGTGACCTGGGCCGCGACACGGCGATCGTCGCGATCGGATCCGATGCCCGGGCGCTGGCCGTGGCCTGCGACGAGGTGCTCAGCGTGGCCGATGGCATCATCGTCAGGACCTGACCGGCGGCCGGCGCGCCGCAGCACGGTGATGGTCAGGATGATGGCGGCCACGCCCAGGCAGGCCCCGACGCCGAACCCGAGCCGGTACCCGCCGGTCAGCGCCGCGCGGGCGTCCAGCCCGGCGGCACGCAGGTGGCTGGTCCTGGCGGCGGCCAGCGCGGACAGTGCCGCGAGGCCGAGCGCGGCCCCGACCTGCTGGGTCGTGTTGAGCAAGCCGGAGGCGACACCAGCGTCGTCAGCGCTGGCGCCGGACATGCCGAGCGTCGCCAGCATCGGCAGGGTCAGGCCGCCGCCTAGTCCGAACAGCACCAGCGGCGGCAGCAGGTACATCAGGTAGCCGCCGTGCACCGGAACCCGGGTCAGCACCGCAAGCGCCGCCGCGACCAGGGCGAGGCCGGCTAGCAGGACGCCGCGTTCGCCATATCGCGCGCCCAGCCGGGCCGAGAAGCCGAGTGAGATCGTCCCGATCACCACCGCGACCGGCACCAGGGCCAGCCCCGCGGCGGCCGCGCCGTAGCCGAGGACCCGCTGCAGATAGAGCGCCGCGAGGACCTGGAACGCGAACGCGGCGGCGATCGCGAGAAACTGGATGGCGTTAGCGCCCGAAAGGTTGCGCGAAGCAAAGATGTGCAGCGGCAGCAGCGGCCTGGCCGCAGTCGCCTGACGGGCGATGAACCCGCCGAGCAACGCCAGCGCTCCGGCCGCGGGCCATAGCGTCCTGGCTGAGCCCCAGCCATAGCCAGCCGTCTCGATGATCGCGTAGACGCCGGCCATCAGCCCGGCGGTGACCAGGACGGCGCCCAGCCCGTCGGCGCCCGCGCGCAGGCCGATACCGCGGTCCGGAGTCAGGATGCGGACGGCCAGCACGCCAGCCGCCGCGCCGATCGGCAGGTTGACGAAGAAGATCCAGTGCCAGCTGAGCGCCTGGGTGAGGAGGCCGCCGAGCAGCAGGCCGATCGAGGCACCGGCGGCGCCGACGAAGCTGTAGGCGCCGATCGCCCTGGCCCGGGCCGACGGTTGCGGATACAGCGTCACGATCATGCCCAGGCTCACCGCCGAGACCATCGCGCCGCCGATGCCCTGGACGAACCGGGCGGCGATCAGCATCTGCGGGCCGGCGGACAGTCCGCACAGCAGCGAGGCGACGGTAAAGACGGCCAGGCCGGACAGGAACATCTGCTTGCGGCCGATCAGATCGCCCAGCCGCCCGGCCAGCAGCAGCAGGCCGCCGAAGGAGATCAGGTAGGAGTTCAGCACCCAGGTCAGGCTGGCGGACGGAATGCCCAGGTCCCGCTGGATGGATGGCAGCGCCACGGTCACGATGGTGCCATCGAGGATGATCATCAGCGTCGCGGCACACAGGATGGCGAGCGCAAGTCCGGGCGCGCGGCAAGCGCGCGAGGCGACGGGGCGTGTCATCGGGGACTCCTCCTGGTCGGCCCAGTGAGCTCAGTACCAGGTGAGACTTTAACGGATAGTTTTGTTAGAGACAATCCGTTAAAAATCTATAGCTGGGAGGCCCTACCTGACCGGCTGCCGGGCGCGCCGCACTGGCCGCTCGCACTCCACAGGGGTGGCCAGGTGCCCGCTCACCAGCCGGACGAGCGCGCTGGTGAAGACGTCCCGCTCGACGGGCGGCAGTGCGTCGAGCACCTCGCGGTGGACCCGGTCGGCAATCTCCTGCCCGGCGGCGGCGATCCGCGCGCCCGCCTCGGTAACGGCGATCGTGCGGGCCCGCCGGTCGGTCAGCGATGGCCGGCGCTCCGCGAAGCCCGCCTCCTCAAGCTCGTCGAGGGTCACCACCATCGTGGTCTTGTCCAGGTCGGTCAGCTTGGCCAGCTCGATCTGGGTCAGGTCACCGGGCATCGCGTGGACGAGGACGCAAAAGCCGCGCGGCGTCATCCCGATCTCGGCGAACGCCGCCGTCATCCGGGTCGCGAGCACGTGACTGGCGTGGGCGAGCAGGAAACTGAGGTCCGGCCGGGTCCGTTCCGGCGGATTCGTAGCCATCCGCCTAGCCTACCGAGATAGTTAACTGCAAGATAATCTTGCAGCAGACTAAACTGTGCTGTCGTAGGCTGCGCAGGTGGATTGGAGCCTGCTTGCCTGCGGACGCTCCGGGCATGTGACCTACGCGCCCGACGAACCTGGCCCGCGTGACCAACTGAGCGCCCCGACGGCTGCCGGGACGGCCTGGCGCTGCCTGCGCTGCGGCACGTTCGTGGCCGGGGAGCCCGGCGCCAGCGGGCCCGCCGAGGACGCGCCCGAGGTCCGGCGTGATGACCAGGTGCGCAGCGCGTTCATCCTGCGGTTGTTCGCCATCGAGCGATTTCTCCGGGCGATTCTCTTCGGCGCCGGCGCCTACGTGGTCTGGCGGTTCGAGTACAGCCGGCTCTCGCTTGAGCAGGCGTTCGACCGGGAGCTTCCGGTCGTGCGGACGCTGTTCAAGCAACTCGGATTCGACGTCGACCACTCCAAGCTGGTCGGCCTGATCCGGCGCGCGCTGACCTTGAGCAGCGGATCGATCCGCCTGCTGGCCGCCGGCCTGGCGGTCTACGCGGTGATCGAGCTGATCGAGGGCACCGGGCTGTGGCTGGGCAAGCGCTGGGGCGAGTACTTCGCGATGGTCGCCACCTCGATCTTCCTGCCCTACGAGATCTACGACCTGACCGTGAAGATCACTTTGACCAGAGTGATCTTCTTCGCCATCAACCTGGCCCTGGTGCTGTACCTGGTGATCACGAAACGCCTGTTCGGCGTGCGCGGGGGCAAGCGCGCCTACGAGGCCAGGCTGCGCAGTGAGTCCATCATGGCCGCCGCGATCGCCCGCGCGGCAGCCGCCGAAGGCGCCAGCTCCGGGGGACGCGCCGACGGCAACACCGGAGCCTCGGCCGCGGGATCAGTGCCCGCCGCCGCGCCCGCCGTGCCGCCCTCCAGCGGCACCGCGCCCCCGCCCGCCGCGGCCCCGCCCGCTCCCGCTACTCCGCCCGCCGCCACACCGCCAGGACCGCCAGCAGCCGCACCGGAAGGCGGCCCGCCTGCGTCCACTGCTGGCGATCCGATGGCCAGCGAGCGCGCGCGATCTATGGACAAAAACTCCAATCCAGCATAAAACGCCCACAGATCTCGTCACCGGCCCCGCGTCTGGGGCCCCTACCCCGCCCATCTCACCTGGTGGATGACTAAGGCGACCCCCAGGCCAGGCCCCCAGGGCCAGGCTACCAGACCAGACCAGCAGGGGCGTTAGCCACAGCGCGGCGCTTAGCGGCCGATCAGCTGATCCGCCGCCGCGTATGGGTCCAGGTCCCCGGAAGCGACCAGGCCGGCCAGCTCGTCCAGCCGCGCATCGCCGGGCAGCCCGCCCATCCTGACCCGCAGCTCGGTAATGGCGATCGCGGAGACCTCCTCGCGCGCCCGGTCCCGGCGCCGGACGTCCCGCTCCCCGGACTCAGCCAGCCACGCCCAGTGCTTCTCCAGCCGGGTCACGAGCTCATCGACGCCCTCACCGGTGGCCGCCGACATCGCCACGATCGGCGGCTTCCAAGCCCCCTCGGCGTAACGCGCCATCGCCAGCATCGACCGCAGGTCCCTGATCGCCTCCTGAGCTCCGGGGCGGTCGATCTTGTTCACCGCGAAGATGTCGGCGATCTCCAGGATTCCGGCCTTGGCTGCCTGAACCGAGTCACCCATTCCCGGGGCGACCACCACCAGCGTCGTGTCGGCCTGGGCCGCAATCTCGACCTCGGCCTGGCCCACTCCGACAGTCTCGATCATGATCAGGTCGAAGCCGGCCGCGTCCAGGATCCGGACCGCCTGGGGCGTGGCCCAGGACAGGCCGCCCAGATGCCCCCGGCTGGCCATCGACCTGATGAATACCCCGGCATCGGTAGCGTGCTGCTGCATCCGGACCCGGTCCCCGAGCAGCGCACCGCCGCTGAACGGCGAGGTGGGGTCGACCGCCAGCACCCCGACCCGCAATTCGCGAGCCCGGTAGGCGGCCACCAGCGCGCCGGTCACCGTCGACTTCCCGACGCCCGGCGAGCCGGTCAGCCCGACCACCCGGGCCTGGCCGGTCAGCGGCGCGATCGCCGCCATGACCTGGCGCAGTTCCGGCGCCGCGTTCTCGACCAGCGATACCAGCCTCGCCACCGCCCGCGGGTCTCCGGACCGGGCCGCCGCGATCAGCGCCTGCGGATCCGCGGCCGTGGCGCCCCTACGGCCTGCACGGCCCGAGATCGGCGGCCTCGGCGCCCCGCGGCCAGGGCGCTGCGGCGAGCGGACTTCAGTCACGGGCGGGCGGCACCTTGAGCAGCAGCGCGTCGCCCTGGCCGCCGCCGCCGCACAGCGCAGCCGCGCCCAGGCCACCACCGCGGCGCCGCAGTTCGTGGACGAGGTGCAGCGCGAGCCGCGCGCCAGAGGCACCGATCGGATGCCCGATCGCGATCGCGCCGCCGTTGATGTTGACCTTGTCCGGCCCGACGCCGAGGTCACGCATGGACTGGATGGCCACCGCCGCGAATGCCTCGTTGATCTCGATCAGGTCCAGGTCCGCCACTGACAGGCCGGCCTTGCCGAGCGCGTGCCTGATCGCGCCGGACGGCTGGGACTGCAGGGAGTTGTCCGGGCCCGCGACGTTGCCGTGCGCGCCGATCTCGGCCAGCACCGGCGCCCCGGCCGCCGCGGCGGCCTCGGCGGAGGCGACCACGACGGCACAGGCACCGTCTGAGATGGGCGAAGAGGAGCCCGCCGTGATGGTGCCGTCGGGGGAAAACGCCGGGCGGAGCCTGCTCAGCACGTCAACCGAAGTCTCCGCCCGGACGCCTTCGTCAGCGTCGAAGATCACCGGCTCGCCGCGGCGCTGCTTCACCGCGACCCCGACGATCTCTTCGGTGAGCAGGCCGTTCTTCATCGCCTCGGCGGCCCGCTGATGCGAGGCGGCGGCGAACTCATCCTGCTCGGCCCGGCTGATCTGCAGCCGGGTGTTGTGCCGCTCGGTGGATTCCCCCATCGAGAGGTGATCGAAGGCGTCGGTCAGGCCGTCGTGGGCCATCGCGTCGATCAGCTCGGCGGAGCCGTACCTGAACCCGCGCCGTGCTCCAGGTAGCAGGTGCGGCGCCCCGCTCATCGACTCCATGCCGCCGGCCACCACGATGTCGAACTCGCCGGCCCTGATCAGCTGGGCCGCCAGCGCGATCGCGTCCAGCCCGGACAGGCACACCTTGTTGATCGTCAACGAGGGGACCGTCATCGGGATCCCGCCCGCCACCGCGGCCTGCCGCGACGGTATCTGACCCGCGCCAGCCTGCAGCACATGGCCCATGATGACGTAGTCCACCCGGTCGCCGGCGACGCCCGAGCGCTCCAGCGCCGCCTTGATCGCGATGCCGCCGAGGTCGGCGGCGCTGAAATCGCTGAGCGAGCCGAGCAGCCGTCCGAACGCCGTCCGTGCACCGCCGACAATCACTGCTTCACGCATGCCTGAAACGATACCCAGGTGCCGAAACGGCTACCGGAGGGAGCACGCGATGCTGACCCGAATCGATCACGTAGGGATTGCCTGCCGGGATCTCGGCGAGGCGGTCGCCCGCTACCAATCGGCATTCGGACTGATCTTGGTAAACCAGGAAATTAACGAGGAACAGGGCGTCAAAGAAGCAATGCTGCAGGTGGCGGCCGCTCCGGCGGGAACTTCCTATGTCCAGCTTCTGGAGCCGCTCGGCCCGGACACCCCGGTCGGGCGCTTCCTGAACCGCCGCGGCGAGGGCCTGCACCATGTCGGCTACGGCGTGACGAACATCTCAGCGGCCCTCGCCGCGATCGGCGCCACCGGGATCCGGCTCATCGACGCCAGGCCGCGGCACGGGTCGATGGGCGCCTCGATTGCGTTCCTGCATCCGGCCGATCTGGGCGGGGTGCTGACCGAACTGGTCGAGGCGGCGGATCGGCCGGCGGATGGGCAGAACTGAGCAGATCCATTTACCCGAAAAACCGGATCTACGCCATGACCGCGAGCGAACGTGCCGCCAACCACTCATCCAGGGGAGTACGCTTCCTAGGCACCGGGCGAGTGAACTTGCGGGTCGGCAGGGCTGGTGGCGGGACCTTATACCGCGTCGGCCCGATAGACGGGAAACGCAGGGCCATCGCCCGGGCGTGCGTATCCCCTCCCCCCCGGTCTACACAGGATTAGGCGACATGCAGCCCGACATCGATGCCCAGCTCAGCAACTTTTTTGAGGAAACCCCGCAGCGCGACTTCGCGAGGGTCATGCGTGGGTATGACCCGCATCAGGTCAACGAGGCTCTGAAGCAGCTCGACAACGAACTGCGCCAGCACCGCGACGGCGCTCAGGCTCTGCAGCGGGAGCTGTCCGAGGCGCACCGCCAGCTGCAGGAGCAGGAGCGCCCGACCTACTCCGGTCTGGGCTCGCGGATCGAGCAGCTGCTCAGGCTGGCCGAGGAACAGGCCACCGAAATCCTGCAGGAAGCACGCGCAGCGGCTAACGAGTTCAATGCGAGCGCCAAGGTCGAGGCAGCCGAGGTCCGGGCGGCGGCCGAGAACGAGGCCGCCGAGCTGCGGGCCAACGCCAAGCGCGAAACCGATGACCAGCGGTCGTCCGCCGAGCGGGAAGCCGACGCGATCAAGACGAGCGCGCGGCGGGAGGCCGACGAGCTCACCTCCACCACCGAGCGCGAGGTGGCCAAGCTCCGGGCCACCGCCGATCATGAGGTGGCCGAGAAGCGGGCCGCGATCGAGCGCGACATCGCCAAGCTCCGCACCACCACCGAGCGCGAGGTCGCACAGCTGAAGGCGTCCTCGAAACGGGAACGCGACGAGATCCTCACCACCTCCAAGCGCCAGGCCGATGAGATGCGCAGCCAGGCCCAGCGGATCCTCGAGGAGAGCGAGGCGCAGCGGGCCCAGGCCGAGGCCGAGTTCGACATCCAGCTTGCGTCCAGGCGCGAGGAGGCCGAGCGGCAGGAGGCTGAGCGGCTCGCCGCCGCGCAGGCCGCCACTCAGAAGATGGTCTCCGAGGCCGAGCAGCGCGCCTCGACCGCCGAGCAGCGCGCCAGCAAGGCCAGCGCCCAGGCCGAGCAGACCAGGCGGGATGCCGATCAGCATTCCAGGCAGCTGGTCAGCAACGCCAAGAAGAACGCGGACCAGATTGTCGCGCAGGCCAAGGCGCAGGCCGATCAGCTGCTGGCCGACACCAAGGCCGAGGCGGAGCGGCACCGCAGCGCCGCCCAGCGCCATGTCGATGAGCTGAACAAGCAGAAGGAGAGCGTCGCCGCTCACCTCGCGCAGATCAGCCAGCTGCTCGGCGGCCAGATGCCCGGCCTGGCCGACGCGCTCAAGACGCCCGCACCCGCCGTGCCGGCCCCGGCCACCAAGGCCGTCGCCGCGGCGCCGCAGTCCGAAAGCCCGACCAGGGTCAGCAACGGCACGGCCGCGCCCGTCGCCGCACCGGCGGGCCGCTGCGTCCGGCGGGATGACGGCCCAGGAGAGCAAGCCGACCAACGGGGCCGTCGCCGCCAAGCCGAGCAGCACCAAGCCGGCTGATGACGACGAAAAGGAATGGTGGACCGAGTAGTACCTCCCGCAAGCCGGAAAGGCGCGTCCCCTCGGGGGCGCGCCTTTCCGGCTTGCGGGTCGGCCTAAGCGGCAGACCGGTGCCGGGCGCCACACAGCGGACCCAGCGCACTGCCTCCAGACGGCACAGCGGGTGCTAGGGGTGGATGGTCTGGCCGCCGTCGATGATCAGCACCTGGCCGGTCATGTACGACGACGCCGAGCTGGCCAGGAAGACCGCCGGGCCGGCCATCTCCTCGGCGGTCCCCCAGCGCCGCATCGGCACCGTCGCCACGGTGGCCGGCCCGGCATCCGGGTCCTCCCACATCTCGCGGTTCAGGTCGGTCGCGGTCCAGCCCGGGCACAGCGCGTTGACCCGGACGCCCTCGGCGCCCCATTCCACGGCCAGCGACTTGGTCAGCGAGATCAGGCCGGCCTTGGCGGCACCGTACGGGGACAGGAATGGCGAGCCCAGCAACCCGGCCACCGACGCCACGTTGATGACCGATCCCTGGCGGCGCTCCAGCAGGTGACCGGCGAACGCATGACAGACGTACACCGCTGAGTCGAGGTTGAGCCGCATCAGCTTCTCCCAGCCGGCCAGCCGCAGATCGCGGAAACCGACCATGAAGTTGGACCCGCCGGCGTTGTTCACGACGATGTCCACGTAACCAAGCTGCTCGATGGCCGCCGCCGCCGCGTCGGCCACCGCCTGCTGACTGGTGACGTCGGCCGGCATCACGAAGGCCTTGCGGCCCAGGGCGGTGATGTCCGACGCCGTCTCCGCGAGCCCGTCTTGGCTGCGGGCCACCAGCGCCACGTCAGCGCCCGCGGCGGCCAGCCCCACCGCGATGGACCGGCCGATCCCGCGAGACGCGCCCGTGACGAACGCGTTCTTACCTGACAGGTCGAAGGGATTCACGGTCAGTCCTTCCATTCGGTGGGCAGCGGCCAGGCTGCCGGATTCAGGTGGCGCACGATCTCATTCAGCACGATACGTACATACGGTTCGCCCACCCACAGATGCCTGGCCCGCTCCCCCACTACGATCTCGGCCTGCGGCACCCGCGCGAACCGCGCCCGCGCCTCGTCGGGCCGCAGGTAATCGTCGAACTCCGGGACCAGCACCAGCAGCGGCCGCCCCGATGCCGCCCAGCCATCCAGATCGGCGTCGGCGGCCCGGTGCAGGGCCGGCGACAGCAGGATCGCGCCCTCGATCTCCGGGAGGTTGCCCCATTTCAGCGCCAGCTCGGTGCCGAATGACCAGCCGAGCAGCCACAGCCGCGGCAGGCCGGCCGCCGCGCCATAGTCGATCGCGGCGGCCAGGTCGTGCCGCTCGGTCTCACCCTCACCGAACTGGCCGTCGCTGGTCCCGTGGTCCGACGCCGTGCCCCGGGTGTTGAATCTGAGCACCGCGAGGTCGGCCAGGGCGGGCAGCCGGTAGGAAGCCTTTCGCAGCACGTGGCTGTCCATCATGCCGCCCGCGGTGGGCAGCGGGTGCAGGCAGACCAGCGTCGCGACCGGAGGCACGTCTACTGGCCTGGCGAGCTCGCCGACCAGGTTCAGGCCGTCGGCCGTTCGCAGCGTGATGGTCTCGCGGACAGCGGGCAGCACCGTGCTCGCCATTATCTTCGTCATGTCTGCCTCACCGGTGAGTGCTCGGCCCTGGCCCGGCCCGGCGCGGCCGCCGCTGCCAGCACGCATTGTGCCAGTGCCGGCGCTCGTCCGGTCCCGGGGAGTACTGCGGCCAGACCACCACGTGCGGCGTTCCTGGCACGATCTCCTGGTCGCAGCCCGGGCAGCGGTACACCTTGGCGGCCGCGGCGCCGGGCACCCGGCGGACTACCCAGACCCCGTCCGGCCATTCCTCGGTTTGCGGCGGACCCAGCCGCGCCGCCGGCCCGCCATCGTCTCCGTCCTGGGCCGCCCCGGCCGCCCCGGCGGTCCCGGCCGTCCGGCCCGCCCGGCGCGGCCTGCGCGGAACCTCCGCAGGCAGGCGGCGGGCCTTGCGCGGGCTCATGGCCGCACTAGCGGAACGCCAGGCCGGCTGCCGCATGCTCGGCGAGCAGCGGCGCCGGGGCGAAGGCAGGGTCGCCATAGCGCTCATGCATCCGGGTCAGCACAGCGAGCGCCAGGCCCGCACCGGCCGCATCGAGCAGTTCCAGCGGGCCACGCTGGTAACCGCAGCCGAGCGTCATCGCCGTGTCGATGTCAGCCGCTGACGCGTAGCCGTCCTGCACCATCCAGGCGGCGTCGTTCAGGTGCGGATAGAGCAGCGTGCCGGCCAGGAACCCGGGCCGGTCCTGGCACCTGACGACGGTAATCCCCAGCCTGCCCGCCAGGGCGGCCGCCGCCTCGACTGCCTGGGACGCCGACACCGGAGTGCTGATGAGTTCGGCGAGCTGGTCGCCGGCCAGGTGCAGGCCGACCACGTCCGCGGGCCGCCCGGTGGCCAGCGCCACGCCGAGCACGCTCTCGCTGGGCTCGGAGACGGTGGCGATGATCAGCCCGCCCGGCGTGTCATCATGCGGCTCGTGACTGTCCGGATCGTTGTCATCAGGCGCGCCACCCCGGTGGCCGCCAGGCGGGCCGATGCCGCCGGGAGCAGCGGCAAGCGGCCAGCCAGCCGCCTCGATCAGGGCCCGGAGCGGCGTCCCCGGATCCGCGCCGCGGCCGGTGAGCGTCACGGTGCCGGGCCCGGCGGCGGGCTCCCCGTCAGGGCCACTGGCTGGACCAGGCGGCTGCGGCGGTGCCTGCTGTTGGTAGTCGTAGAACCCGCGGCCGGCCTTGCGCCCGGTCAGGCCCGCCTCGACCAGCCGCCGCAGCACCGGCGCGGCCGTGCAGCGCGAGCCGCCGAACTCGGCATGCAGCACTTCGAGGATCGACAGCGAGGTATCCAGGCCGATCAGGTCGAGCAGGGTCAGGGGGCCCATCGGCAGCCCGAGTCCGGTCGTGGCGGCGGCATCGATGTCCTCCCGGCTGGCGAAGCCGGTTTCCAGCAGTCGCGCCGCATGGTTGAGGTACGGCAAGAGCAGTGCGTTAACGATGAATCCGGCCCGGTCGGGTACCGCGACGGGAGTCTTGCCGAGCTGCCGGACAAGATCGGTCACCGCCTGGCTGGTCTGCGGGGCAGTGCGCACGGTGGTGGCCACCTCCACCAGCCGCATCACCGGGGCCGGGTTGAAGAAGTGCAACCCCACGACCCGAGCCGGGTCGGCCGTGCCTGCGGCGATCGCGGTGACCGACAGCGACGAGGTATTGGTGACCAGGACCGTGTCCGGGCGGCAGACCCGGTCGAGCTCGGCGAACACCCGGCGCTTGATCTCCATCCGCTCCGGCACCACCTCGACGGCCAGATCAGCGCTCGCCGCCGCTTCGAAACCCGCCGCAGGCCGGACCCGGCCCAGGATGTCCGCTTTCTCAGGCTCGGTCAGCTTTCCCCTGGTCACCGCCCTAGCGAGGGACCTGTCCAGGGTGGCCAGGCCGCGCTCGAGCGCGGCAGGGTCGACCTCGATCGCCACCACCGCCAGCCCGGCCCGGGCGAAAACCTCGGCAATACCTGCCCCCATGGTGCCCAGCCCGACCACAGCCACCTTACGAATGCCCATGCCGGCGAGATTACAGTTGCAGCACATGGAACTCACAGCGGTCCGCACCGGCTCGGGTGTCTTCCGGGTGCATCGCGCCGGGTGCGACGACATCGCCAAGGACGCTGCCCGAGGCGGCGCCAGCGCCCGGGATATCGACGCGGACAGCCGCGAGGCGGTGATCCGGCTGCTCTGGGCCGAGGTCCTGGGTGACAGCAGCGCCCCAGGAGCCTTCCAGGCTTGTGCCGGGCGGACCGATTTCATCGGCTGCACCTGGGGCCTGCCGGCCGCGCTCTGATCACGCCGGACGCGCCGGGCATTCCCGCACTGGCACCCCCGCAATGGGCCCGCGCACTGCCACCCACGCACTGCCAGCCCCGCACTGGCACCCAGGCACTGGCGCCGCCCCGCTGGGGCCGCGACGGGCATCACCCCGGGAGGGTGATGCCCGCGCTGGCCACGGTCCCCAGCATCGAGATCATCATGAGCGACATCTCCGGGCCGCCTCCGCCGCCGCCCGTTACCCAGACGCGCGAGTTCTGGGTCCTGATGGCGTACGCCGCCGCGCTCGGTGTCTTCGGCGCGTTCGCGGGCCTGGTGTTCGTGGGCGTGACCGGATTCGGCAACCACTGGTACGTCGATTCCGACCCGCGCTGGTTCGGCGGGCACTGGTGGTGGATAGCGGTCGCGGCGGCCGCCGGGATCGTGGTCGGGCTGCTGCGCCGCCTGACCCGGCTGCCCGACCAGACTCCCGGCCTGATCGAGGACCTGAAGGACGAGCACGTGAACCCGGTCCTGGTCCCGGGGATCGCGATCGTCTCCGCGGTGTCGCTGATCGGCGGGGCCAGCCTGGGCCCGGAGAAGGCCCTGGGCGCCATCGGCGGCGGAGCGGGCAGCCTGCTCGCCAAGCGGCGGGAGCTGAGCGCCGACAGTTCCAAGGTGAACACGCTGAGCGGGTTCGCCGGCGCCTACGGCGGACTGTTCTCAAGCACCGTGATCGTGGTGATGCTGATCATGGAGGCCGCGCGCCCCGGCGGGCAGCGGTTCACCAAGGCCCTGGCCGGCGCGATCGTCGCGTCGAGCGTGTCGTTCGGGATCTACTTCGCGATCGCCGGCGCCGCCTTCGTAGACGTCTACCGGGTGCCGCACTTCATGTTCGAGGACTGGCAGCTGGGCGCCGGGGTGCTGCTCGGCCTCTTCGCGGCGATCCTGGTGACAGTGCTGGCCGTGTTCATCCAGGGGGCGGCGCGGCTGTTCGGCCGGCTGAAGGTGCCGCAGACCCTGCGGTCGACGCTGGGCGGCGCGACATTCGGGCTGGTCGGCGTGATACTGCCGCTGACCATGTTCACCGGCACCACCCAGCTGAGCACCGTCCTCAAGGACGGCGGCAGCCTCGGCGCGGGCCTGCTCGCCGTGACCTTGATCGGGAAAATGTTCACCTTCGGCGTATGCCAGGCCAGCGGCTTCATCGGCGGCCCCATCTTCCCCGCGCTGTTCCTGGGCGGGACGGCCGGGGTCATCGTGCACCTGGTGATCCCCGGCGTGCCGCTGGGACTGGCGTTCGCGTGCCTGCTCGCCGCGGTCCCTGGCTCGCTCGTCGCCGCGCCGTTCACGATGGTGCTGCTCGCCGCGTTCCTGACTCAGGTGGGAGCGCTCCAGACGGCACCCGTCCTGCTCGCCGTCATCACCGCCTACCTCACCATGGAAGGCATCAGGTATCTCGTAGCCAGCCGCAAGCGGGCAAGGACGGCAGCCGCGCCGGCCGCCGGGTGAGTGCGGCTGGCCGCGCGGCAGGCAGACCGGGAGCCGGTCATGCACTACAGTGGCCAGCCGTGCGGCTCGTCATCGCCCGGTGCAGCGTCAACTACGCGGGACGCCTGTCGGCCCATCTGCCGTCGGCGGTGCGGCTGCTCATCGTCAAGGCCGACGGCTCGGTGCTGGTGCATTCAGATGGCGGTTCTTACAAGCCGCTGAACTGGATGTCACCACCCTGCCGGCTGACCGAGCAGCCCGGCCAGTGGGTCGTCACCGGAAAATCGGGCGAGACGCTGACCGTCGATCTCGAGGAGATCATCAGTGACTCCTCGTTCGACCTGGGGGTTGATCCCGGCCTGGTCAAGGACGGCGTCGAAGCCCATCTGCAGGAATTGCTCGCGGCGCAGATGCACGTGCTCGGCGAGGGCTGGCGGCTGATCCGCCGCGAGTACCCGACCCCGATCGGCCCGGTCGACCTGATGTGCCGAGACTCGTCGGGCGCCTGCGTGGCCATCGAGATCAAGCGGCGCGGCGAGATCGACGGGGTCGAGCAGCTCACCCGCTATCTCGAGCTGCTGAACCGCGATCCGCTGCTCGCCCCGGTCCAGGGGATCTTCGCGGCTCAGGAGATCAAGCCCCAGGCTCGCGTCCTGGCCGAGGACCGCGGCATCCGCTGCCTGCTCCTCGACTACGACACGATGCGCGGCACCGACGACGGCGCACTCCGGCTCTTCTGACCCGAGCCTCTCGTCTGGTGCTGCACCCGAGGACGGACATGCCGCCGTACTTCATGTTTTGGATCCTCAGCTGAGGTATCGTTTCGCGAAGTCAGCAGATGAGCCGCTGCTGTGAGGGAGGTCGCGGGCGGATGCCTACCCGGGTGCTAGTCGAACGTGCGGCGATCGACCGGCTGGGCGAACTCGGCCTGACTGCCGAGCTCGTCGAGCGGGTGGTGCGCAGGGCGGACGCCGAGGCGAGCATGTGCACGGCACTCGACCCGCCGATCATGGAGGGCCTGACCCGCTGGGGCCGCACGAACAGGTTCCTGCGCGAGGAGCTGATCCCCGCGGGCTGGAGCTTCGACAACCCGCGCAACCTGCCCCGGACCATTCATCCCAGCGGGGAGTTCGCGATCGTGGCCACTACGGGCGATGAGCTCACCGGGCTGGCGGAGTTGCTGCCCGGCACCAAGTACGCGAAGGGCTACGCCACCGCGCAGGCGGTCGGGATCAACGAGCAGCTCGCCCTGGACTTCGGCGACTTCGATCTGGGCCTGGATGATGACCGGGCCACTGCCCGCGACGTGGCGACCTGGCTCCTGCTGTTCCATGCCGATTCCGGCGGCTTCCGGGCCGAGCTGTCACTGCCCAACGCCATCGCCGACGGCCGGATCACCGGCTGGGCCGAACGGATCATCCTGCCGGCCTTCCCGCGCGACGAGGATCGTCTCGTCGCCCTGCTGACGTCCTTCGGTGCCGACCAGGACGAGGACATCGTCGTGACGGTCAGTCGTCGCTGACACCCGGAAGGACTGGTAGCGATGCTGACACCGTCGCGGCTGGAGATTGCCCGAAAGCGACGCGGGCTCACCTTGACCAGGCTGGCCGAGCTCACCGGCCTGAGCACCCGCAGCATCTCGCTGTACGAGAACGGGCACTCCGAGCCCTCCGAGGAGACGCTGCTGCGCCTGGCCGAGGTCCTGGACGTCGCACCTGAATTTCTCGGCGGCCCCGACGCGGACCAGATTCCGCAGGACGCGGTGAGCTTCCGGGCGCTGAGCAAGATGACCGCCAGGCAGCGCGACCAGGCGCTGAGCGCGGGCCGGATCGCGCTGCTCATCAACGACTGGATCGACGCGCGGTTCCAGCTGCCGGCCGCGGACATCCCGAGCCTGACCGGGCACGACCCCGAGGCAGCGGCGGAGATCGTCCGGGCCCGCTGGGGACTCGGGGTTCGCCCGGTCGCGAACGTGCTGCACCTGCTCGAGGCGCGCGGGATCCGGATCTACTCGCTCATTGCCGAGAACAAGGAACTGGACGCCTACTCGCTCTACTGGAACGGTCAGCCGGTCATCTTCCTGAGTACAGGTAAATCTGGTGAGCGCGGCCGCTTTGACGCCGCCCATGAGCTGGGCCACCTCGTCCTGCACGGCGAGCACCTGGTGCCGGACCGGCCGGTGGCGGAGGCCGAGGCCAACCGCTTCGCGGCGGCTTTTCTCATGCCGCGCGCCAGTGTCCTGGCCCAGGGCCTACGCGACGCCACGGCCGACCACATCCTGGAGGCCAAGCGGACCTGGAAGGTGGCGGCCATGGCGCTGACGCACCGGCTGCACGAGCTGGACCTGCTGACCGAGTGGGGTTACCGCACCGCCTGCGTCCAGCTCTCGCGACTGGGCTACCGGCGCGCCGAGCCCAACGGCATCCCGCGCGAGTCGTCGCAGCTGCTGGCGAAGGTTTTCCGCGCCGTGCGGGACGGCGGCGAGTCACCGGCCACGATCGCCGCGGCCATTGGCATCACCGCCGACGAACTGCATGCCCATGTCTTCGGCCTCACCCTGGTCGCCGTCACCGGCGACCGCGGCGCGGCGGCGAGCCAGCCGCGGGCCGGCCTGCGCCTCGTGCCACCCGGCGGACGATAGCGGGATGACCGGCCGTGGACCCGGGCGCCGTGCGGCGGTGCCGCGGCCGGCCCCGGCAACCGGACCGTGACAGTGTGACGCAAGGACAGCCGACAGGAAGGCAGGCCGATGAAGCCGATGCCGGAGGACTGGACCAGGGGCGTCGCGGTGGTGGCCCACCCCGATGACCTCGAATACGGCGCCGCCGCAGCCGTCGCCCGCTGGACCAGCCAGGGCAAGCAGATCACCTACCTGCTCGTGACCAGGGGCGAGGCCGGGATCGCCGGGATGCGTCCCGATCAGGTCGCGCCACTGCGGGAAGCGGAGGAACGGCGCAGCGCGGCGGTCGTGGGCGTCAGCGAGGTCGAGTTCCTCGATCATCAGGACGGCCTGGTGGAGTACGGCGTGCCGCTGCGCCGCGATCTGGCCGCCGCGTTCCGCCGGCTGCAGCCTGAGGTGGTCATCACCATGAGCTTCGGCCTGACCTGGGGTGACGAGGGCCCGGTCAACCACGCTGACCATCGCGCGGTAGGGCTCGCCGTGCTGGACGCCTGCCGGGACGCTGCCAACGAGTGGGTCTTCCCTGAGGCCGGACCGCGGTGCACCGGCATCCGGGATGCGTACGTCACCGCGACCGGCGACCCGACGCATTTCGTGGACGTCACCGCGACCATCGAGGCGGGCATTGCCTCGCTCCGGGAGCACCAGGCCTATCTCGACGGTCTCGGCCGCGATTTCGATCCCGACGAGTTCCTTCGGAACATGGCCGGCTTCACCGGCCTGGCGGCGGGCTGCGAGTACGCGGTCGGGCTGCGCCGCTACCCGATGTCTTAGCCGCCCGGCTGGCCAGCCGTCCCGCCCCGGTCCGGCTGGCGTCCGGGCCCGGCGGCGCTGGCCGGCTATCCGGTCAGGCGAAGCTGGTGGCACCGCCGTCCAGGACGAGCGGATGCGCGTTGATATAGCTGGCCTCGGCCGACAGCAGCCAGATGGCCGCGTAGGCCACCTCCCAGGCGGTGGCCTGGCGGCCGAACGGCAGGCGGCGCGCGGTGCGCCCGGGATTAAGCCGGGAGGCCTCCCGTCCGAGCGGGGTGTCGACCAGGCTGGGCACCACGAGATTGGCCCGGATGTGGCGGGCCATCCCCTCCCGGGCGACCTGGCGGCAGATGCCCAGCAGCGCCGCCTTGGACGAGTCATAGGACGGCACCCCGGTCGCGGCCCGCAGGCTGGCCGCCGAGCTGATGAAGACGATCGCCGAGGCGGGCGCGAGGATGGGCAGCGCGGCCGCCGAGACCAGGAAATGTGCCCGGGTGTTCACCGCGAAGGTGGTGTCCCACTGCTCAGCCGTGGTGCCGGTCATCCCCCGGCCAAGCGCCACGCCGACGTTGAGGACCAGGCCGTCCAGGCCGCCCAGGGCGGCCACCGAGTCTTCGACGACCGTGGCACAGGACCGCGGATCGGCCACGTCGGCCACCACCACCTCGGCCCTGGCCCCCTCGGCCCGGACCAGCCCGGCCGTGACATCAGCGGCGGCCTGGTCACGGTCGGCGCAGACCACCGACGCGCCTTCCCTGGCCGCCAGGATGGCGATCGCCCGGCCGTTGCCCACCGGCGCGTCCGGCTCCGGTGACGGCCGGGTCCCGGCCCCGACCACCAGCACCCGGCGGCCGGCCAGCCGCCCCCGACCGGGCGCCGATCCGGTCGCCTCGGCCGGAAGGTAGGGATCATCAGCCACGTCGGTCACGCCGCTCCCTCCTGCGCATCAGTCGGCCAGCTTTGCCCGGCCCGCCCGGCCCGCGGTCACGACGGACCCGGCCCGGCAGGCCACATCGGTGCCGCTCCCGGCGGCAGGGGCACGGTGAAGGCGTTCAGCAGGAACGAGATGAGGGTGTAGTAGCCGCACAGCGACACCAGCTCGACGAGGCCGGCGTCGCCGAGCAGCCGCTGCGCGGCGTCGTACGTCTTTTGGTCGACCTGGCCGGAACCGCTGAGCTGACGAGCCACCGAGTAGACCGTCCGCTCATCGGCCGCCTCGAATGGCGGTTCCTCGCCCCGGCCGATGGCGTCGACCACCGCATCGGGCACGCCATGCTTGCGGGCCATCTGGGCGTGCGCCCACCATTCGAACTCGGCTTTCCAGGCCGCCCCCACGGTAATGATCGCCACTTCGCTGAGCCGGCGCTCGATCGAGGTCTCGAACCGCAGCACCCGGCCCAGCGCGGTCAGGTGCCTGCCGACGTCAGGCGCCTGGACGAAGGCATTGAACGGGCCAGCCAGGCCCCCTTGCCCGTTGATTAGCTGGTCACCCCGGGAGCCGACGACGCTGTCCCACACCTCCTGACGGTCGGCGTCAAGGTCGTCGCGGCGCAGGTACGGCAGTCGGCTCATAACACGACAATAGATCGGCCGCCGCCACCGCGGCAGGCCTGCCGCTCGGGCCCGGCCGCGATCGCGGTGAACCGCACCGGCTGGGCCGGCCGAAAATGAGACGAATATTCGCGCAGAATGCACCCTTTTCTCCGCCGTGAATGACTGCGAGGGTGGGAGAGAGCTAACGACGCGGCCCAGGAACGGGAGAGGCCAATGTTAGGAACCGGGATCAGCTGGCGAACTCGTGCGCGGCTAGCTGGCGCAATCATCGCGGGGGGCGCTCTGGTGGCCAGCCTGGCCACGGCCGCCAGCGCGGCACCGGTCCGGTACCAGGGCGCGGACGGCCCGCCCGTGGTCGCGACCGCCGACGGGCTGGTCCGCGGCCTGGCCACCAGCGCCACCGACGAGTTCCTTGGCATCCCGTACGCCGCTCCCCCGGTGGGCCCGCTGCGCTGGCGTCCGCCGCAGCCTGCCGCCCGCTGGCCCGGGGTCCGCGACGCGACGCAGTTCGCGCCGCATTGCCCGCAGCCGCCCTCGTTCTTCGGCGTGGCCAGCATGTCGGAGGACTGCCTCTACCTGAACGTCTTCACCCCGCCGGGCGGCCGGCGCCTGGCGGCGCGGCGGCTCCCGGTCATGGTGTGGATTCACGGCGGCGCGCTGATCACCGGCGAGAGCGACGCCTATAACCCGGCCGGGCTGGTGCGCCACGGGGTCATCGTCGTGACCATCAACTACCGCCTCGGCGCACTCGGGTTCCTGGCCCACCCGGCCCTGGCCAGCCGCCCGGGCGGGCCGTCAGGCAACTACGGGCTGATGGACCAGCAGGCCGCGCTGCGCTGGGTGCAGCGCAACATCCGCGCGTTCGGCGGCGACCCGCGCAACGTGACCATCTTCGGCGAGTCGGCGGGCGGCCTGAGCGTGCTGTCACAGCTCGCCTCCCCCGGGGCCCGCGGGCTTTTTTCCCGGGCCATCGTGGAGAGCGGCGCCTACAACCTGACTCAGGCACCGCTCGCGACCGCCGAGGCCGCAGGCGAGGCGTTCGCGGCCAAGGCAGGCTGCGCCAGCCAGACCGCGGCCTGCCTGCGCAGCCTGCCGGTGTCGGCCATCCTGGACAACGAGGACTTCAGCGGCTACACGCCGGACATTGACGGGCAGGTGCTCACGCAGTCGCTGAAGACCGCCTTCGCCAGCGGGCAGTTCAACCGCGTCCCGGTCATCAACGGCAGCAACCATGACGAGTGGCGGCTGTTCGTCGGCGAGTCCGAGCTGGAGGGCGCCCCGGTCACGGCCGCCAATTACCAGGACATGATCGCGGCCACGCTCGGCGTCTCCCCCGCGCTCGCCGCCGTGATCGCTGGCGAGTACCCGCTGAGCAGCTACTCCAGTCCGGCCGTCGCCCTCGGGGCGGTGGGCACCGACGCGATCTTCGCCTGCCCGGCGCTCACCGTCGACGAGTCGTTGTCGGCCTACGTGCCGACGTACGGGTATGAGTTCAACGACGAGAACGCGCCGGAGATCTTCCTGCCGCCGGTGCCCGGCTTCTCCTACGGCGCGGCGCACGCGTCCGAGCTCCAGTACCTGTTCAGGATGTCTTCGGGGTTCCCCGCCGCGCTCTCGCCGCCGCAGCAGCGCCTGGCGGCGGCCATGAAACGGTACTGGACGAACCTCGCCAAGCGCGGGTCACCTGGCGGGCTCGGCGCCCCGGGCTCGCCGGGCGGAACGCGCTGGCCGCAGTTCGACAGCGCCAGCCAGCAGGTGCTGTCGCTGGTGCCGCCGCGGCCGCAGGTCGAGACCGGCTTCGCCGCCGAGCACCACTGCGCGTTCTGGGCCCTGGCAGGTTAGCCGGTCCGGCGCCCTGGCCCACGGACCAGCCCGGCGTCCCTGGCCCGTCCCTACTGGACCGCCGCAAGAGCAGCCCGGGCGGATGGCCGGGGGGCCGGGCCAGGCACCTGGTCACGTCGCCGCCGGTGCGCCCCGGCCGGACCGGCGTGCGGGCTTGACGATGAGCGCGGCCGATCCGGCCAGCAGCACGGCCCCGGCGGCCAGCAGGCCAGCGACTATCCAGGGCAGCGCGGGTACGGTGGCGGCCGTCGCCACGTGGCCGCCGACCGAAGGTGACCCGTCGGCGTTCATGGCGACCAGGACCAGGTCGCCATGCTGCGCGTGCGCACCGAACTGCAGCGTCAAGGGGCCGGCCCCGGTGGCGCTTGCGGGCCAGATGCCGGCCCCGGCGGGCCGGACCGCGGGGGCGTTCCCGCTGTGCTGCGTGAAGCTGACGCCATGCCCGCTGCTCTGGTGACCGGTGGCGTAGCCGACGCCGGCCAGGTACCGCTGCAGAACCCCGGGCCGGGCCAGCCCGGCGAACGCCCGGGTGCTGCCGCCGTCGGGCGTAATCCGGACGCGTACCTGGCCCAGGCTGCCGAACAGGTACTTCGCGCCACTCCAGTCGTCGGAGTCACTGGTCACCGCGTAGCTGCTGGTGTGGTAACTGGCGGCGCCCAGGCTGACGTACCCGCCGTTGCTGCTGGCCTGCGACAGGGCGATGACGCCGAGCGCGACGAGGCCGGCCGCGCACGGCGCGAGTACGCACCCCGCCAGCACGGACAGCGGCCCGCGGCGCCTGGCTGAGCTGCGCGCCTGGCGCTCGGCCGAGATAGCAGTCATGACTTGCCTCCTGATCTTCGGTAACTGATCTTCGGTAGCTGAATCTTCGGTAGCTGGTCCTCCGGCACGCCGTGGCCGCGGTGCGGTACAGTGGACCTTGTATGCCGAACTCGACATACTAAACTTGAAACTTGAAACACTATATCTCAAGTAAGGAAACGGCAACCGTGACTCAGGACGCTTCCGCGCCGACTGGCCTGACGCGGCGCCGCCGCCGGCTCTCCGATGAGGAAACCGAGCAGCGGATGCTGCAGGCCGCGCTCGCCATGGTCAATCAGGCCGGGCTGACCGTGAGCCTGGACCACATCAGCTTCGAGGACGTCATCCGGGATGCGGGCGTCTCACGCAGCGCCGTCTACCGCCGCTGGCCGTACAAGGACCTGTTTTTCAGCGACCTGCTGCGGGAGCTCGCCCACGGCTCGAGTCCGGCCATCGTGACGGCGAACCCCGAGGCGGTCGAGACGGTCAGGCGCACCATTCTCGACCACCTGGACTGGCTCAAGACGCCCGCCTACCGCCGCGCCCTGGCCGCCGAGGTGCTGCGCCAAGGGGCCCTGAACGAGTTTGAAATCTTCCGCGGATCGGCGGAGTGGCGCACGTACTTCGCGCTGAACGCGACGTTCCTCAGCCTGCCCGACAGCGACCTGCGCCGCGAGGTGCAAAGCGCGCTCATCGAGTCCGAGCAGGGCCTGCTCTCCCGGGTCGCCGCCGCCTACGAACGGGTGACCACGCTGATCGGGCTCCGCCTGCGACCCGAGCTCGGCGCCACCTTCGAGACCATCGCCTACCTGGCCAGCGCCACCATCCGCGGCCTGGTCATCATGGCCCCCGCTGCCCCCGGCGTCGCAGCCGGGCGCGTGCTGGCCAATCCCTTCGGCGCTCCGGAACCCGCCGAATGGTCCCCGCCGGCCCTGGGCATCGCCAGCATCGCCATGACCTTTATTGAGCCGGATCCGGCGATCGAGTGGACCGACGAGCAGCTGGCCGAGGTCCGGGCCGCCCTGATGTCCGCGACTGGCTGGGCAGCTGACCTTGGCACCACATGACGAGCCCGGCAGCCGACAGCTTCGCTGAGCGCTCGCGGGCTAGCCCGCCGGCCGGACCGGACTGGGCGGGCCGGACTGGGCGGGCCGGACTGGGCGGGGCAGCGTTCCACGGCAACTTCTGGTCGTCAGTGCTCACGGGGACGCTTTGTCTTGACCCGAAAATACTAAGCGCGCATACTAGTTACATGATCGCTATCGCTCAGGCACAGGCCTCATCCACCGCATCCCCGTCGGCCTTTTTCGCCCGCTGGGCGGACGTCGCCACCTGGCCGGAGTGGAACTCCGACACCGAATGGGTCCGCTTGGACGGCCCGTTCGCCGCTGGGTCGACCGGCGTCCTGAAGCCCAAGGGCGGCCCGAAAGTAAAGTTCGTCATCGATTCGCTGCTACCTGGCCGTGAGTTCGTGGATGTCTCGCTCCTGGCGGGTGCCCGGCTTACGTTCCGGCATCTCGTTACGGCCGGGCCCGGGAGCCGCACGCGAATCGAGGTCACCGTGACCATGACCGGCCCCCTTGGCTGGTTCTGGAAACTTGCCCTTGGCCGCGGCCTGAAGGCCAGTCTCCAGCCTGACCTGGACCGGCTGGTTAGCGCCGCGGAAGTCGCGGACGAAGCCGTGGCCCCGGATACGAGCCCGGCGTGAGCGACCACGGCGTGAGCGACCACGGCGTGAGCGACCACGGCGTGAGCGAGCCCGGCATAAGCGCCAGCCAGGACGCGGCGCCGGGCCGGCTCGCCACGGTCTTCGCCAGTGCCGAGGACAGCACCGGCCTGCTGCTCTGGCAGGTGACCAACCGGTGGCAGGCCGCCCAGCGGGCCGCGCTCAAGCCACATGGCCTGACACACGTTCAGTTCGTGCTGCTCGCCTCGCTGACCTGGCTGGCCGCCGACGGCCCCGTGACCCAACGGCAGCTGGCCGACCACGCTGCCACCGACCCGATGATGACCTCCCAGGTGCTGCGGACGCTCGAGCAGCGAGGCCTGCTCGAGAGGCTGCCGCATCCCAGCGACGGACGGGCCCGCGCGCTGGCCGTGACCAGCCAGGGCCGGACGCTGGCCAGCCAGGCGAACGTCGCCGTCGAGGCCTGCGATGCGGCATTCTTTGCGGCTCTCGGCCGGGACGCCGCCGCGTTCACGGTCGCTCTCGGCCGCCTGAAGCGCGCAGCCGGCTGATCGTCCGGCCAGACCCGCCCGCCAGACCCGCCCGGCCAGACCTGCGAGGCCAGACCCACCCGGCCAGACCCGCCGGGCCAGACCCGCCGGGCCAGGCAGCCCGCCCTGACCGGCCGCTCGCCGTCCGGCGCCAGCCGCTGGTTGCCGATGGCCCGGCCAGCCCTTAGGCTCCCCGGCATGATTACGGCCGTGCACACCCTGGTCTATGCCGACGACGCCGAAGCAGCGCGGGCGTTCTTCATGGATGTCCTCGGCTGGCCGCACGTTGACGCCGGCCACGGCTGGCTCATCTTCAAGACCGGCCCGTCCGAGCTGGGCGTGCATCCGGCCGCCGGCGACCACGGCGGCGAAGCGTGGTCGACCAGCCAGCATCACGAGATCAGCCTGATGTGCGACGACATCGAGGCGACGGTCGCCGGCCTGAGAACCAGGGGCGCCGAGTTCGCCGGCGAGGTGACGGACCGGGGATTCGGGCTGACGATCATGCTGAAGATCCCGGGTGCCGGGGAAATGATGCTCTACCAGCCCACGCATCCGCCCGCGTACAACCGCTGACCACCGGGATGTCAGCGCGCCGGATCAGCCGATCAGGTGCGTATTGACCGCGCGGGCCTGCGCGGCCAGCTCGGGATACTCGGCGACCGTGACTCCGGCGCGGCGGAGCCAGGCGGCGCCGCCGCCGGTGACGAATACCGGCGGCTCTAGCCAGGCCACCGCGACCCGCCTGATGCCGGCCGCGACGATCAGCTCGGCACACGGGCGCGGCCGCGAGGCCCGGTGCAGGCACGGCTCCAGGGAGCTGTACAGCGTCGCCCCCGCCAGCAGGTCGGACCCGCCCGGGTCCGCGGCGCCGGCCTTGGCCAGCGCGACCTCTTCGGCATGGTCAGCCGGGTCGCGTTCCCGGGAGTAACCGGTCGCGATGACCTGCCCGGCCGCGCTGACCAGCACGGCCCCCACCGAGAACGCGGTTTCCGACGGCGGGCAGCGCCTCGACAGCTCGATCGTTTCGCGGAGCCAGCCGAGGTCCGCACCGGCGTGCCCGGGAACGCCGGGCCCCGTCGCGCCGGCTCGCCCCGGATCGTCCGGGGCGGCCGCGGCGCCGGGTCCAGGCGATCTCAGCTGAGGATCTTCGGCCATCAAAGTACTCCGGTGCTGGCAGGCAGGGCTGGCGGTCACAGCTGGGCAGGAATTCAACGGTATCTTGACCTGGTAGTGGGTGATTTACTGGCACGCGACGGCGGATTGCCGGGCGCTGACAGTTGGCACTGCACAGGATGGCGGTGTGGAGCGATGGTAGCGACGTGGACCCAGGGGCAGGCAACGCCCGCGGCGACCTTTGACACGCTGAACCCGGCGACATCCGAGGTCATTGCCACCTTCCCGGTCTTCGGCGAGGCCGAGGTAGGCCAGGCGGTGGATCGTGCCCGGCAGGCGGCGGCCTGGTGGGCGGGCCTGTCCTGGAAGGACCGCCAGACCCGGCTATTGGCCTGGAAGTCGCACATCACCAGGTATATCGGCCGTCTCGCCGAGCTGGTCCACACCGAGACCGGCAAGCCGCTGGCTGACGCCCAGCTGGAGATCGTGCTGGCGATCGTGCACATCGACTGGGCGGCGCGGCACGCGCGCAAGGTGCTCGGCCCGCGCCGGGTCCGTAGCGGCCTGGTCGCGATCAACCAGGCGTCCACGCTGGAGTATCAGCCGCTCGGCGTGGTCGGCGTCATCGGGCCCTGGAACTACCCGGTGTTCACCCCGGTGGGCTCCATCGCCTACGCACTGGCAGCCGGCAACGCCGTGGTGTTCAAGCCGAGCGAGTTCACCCCAGCGGTCGGCGGCTGGCTGGTGAGCTCGTTCGCGGAAGTGGTGCCAGAACAGCCGGTCCTGCAGCTGGTGACTGGCGGCGGCCAGACCGGCGACTTCCTGGCCCGCAGCGCGGTCAACAAGATCGCCTTCACCGGCTCCGCCGCCACCGCCAAGAAGGTGATGGCCGCCTGCGCGCAGAACCTGACCCCGATGGTGGCCGAGTGCGGCGGCAAGGACGCGTTCATCATTGGCTCCGACGCCGACCTGGACGCCGCCGCTGACGCCGCGGCCTGGGGCGCGCTGTCCAACGCCGGGCAGACCTGTACCGGTGTCGAGCGCGTCTACGTGGCCGAGAGCGTGTACCACACCTTCCTCGAAAAGCTTTCCGAACGGGTGTCGCAGCTTCGTCCCGGCGAAGACCGCGAGGCTGACTACGGGCCGATGACCATGCCGAGTCAGGTCGATGTGGTCGAGAAGCACATCGCCGACGCGCTGGCCAGGGGCGGCCGCCCGGTGGTCGGCGGCATCGCCAGCATCCGCAGGCCGTTCATCGGCCCGGTCATCCTGGCTGATGTGCCCGAGGAGAGCCGGGCGGTCACCGACGAAACGTTCGGGCCCACCATCACCGTCGCCAAGGTGGCTGACCTCGATGAGGGCGTCCGGCTGGCCAACGACAGCCGTTACGGACTTGGCGGCACCATCTTCTCCGGCAACAAGAAGGCCGCCATGGCCGCCGCCCGGGCCCTGAACAGCGGGATGACCGCGATCAACGCGGTGATCGCGTTCGCCAGCGTGCCCGCGCTGCCGTTCGGCGGCTCCGGCGACTCCGGGTTCGGGCGGATTCACGGCGCGGACGGGCTGCGCGAATTCGCCCGGCCCAAGGCGATCACCAGGCAGCGGATGAAGCCGATGGTCAACCTGACCTCGTTCTCGCGAACTGACCAGGACATGAAGAAGATCCTCAGCCTGGTCACGATCCTGCACGGTAAGCGCTATAAGTAGCTGGCCGGGCGAGCCACCTCCGGATCGGTTCTCCTGACGTAGCTGCGCCGGAACTGGTCGTCGGGCACCGGCCAGCGCTCGCCCCGGCGCCCTTCCACGATCCAGTCTCCGGGCTGCGCGGTGGCCTGGCCTTCCATCGTCCGCAGCACCAGGACTTCGCTGGCCTGCCAGGCGCGGAAAGTGCCCGTGCGGCGCCAGATTTCACCGCCGAGCGGCTCGTGGCTGTCGCGGAACTCCAGGTCGCGGACCGTGCGCTCATCGCCCCAGTCATCGACCACCCGCCAGTCTCCGGCGTCGCCGTATAGCTCGTCACCAGAAAGGCGGGTCCACGGCCGCCGGGCATGCAGCCGCTTCGCGCGGACCGTGCCGGTCCGGCGGAATTCAGCCGCCTCGGCCGGGCCGCCGGGCGGCACGACGGGCATGAACCCGACGTCCTCTAGCTGCGCGAGCTGCGACCGCAGGGTGCTGACGCTCCGGCTGCGCTCTTCGGCGGGAAGATCAGCCCAGGGCACCGCCCGGCTGTTGACCCGGGCGTCCGGCGTCGTCACCGCGCGGGAGCCGGCGCGGCCACCGCCCGCCGACCACCCGGCCGCCAGCCGCCGCTGGTACCAGCGGGTGTGCTCCGCGCGGGCGACCTCGGTCACATCGCGGTCGGTCAGCTCGATGAAGCTGCCGGGCGGGACGGCGCGGGCGGGTACCCAGTCCCGGCCCCGAGCGGCCACCGCTGTCATCACCGACCGGAGCTGCAAGATGTTGTCTTGGCGAATGAAGTCGTCCAGATCGTCCCACGGACGCCTAGTGGTGCTCGGCGGGTCACCTGGCCGCTCCGGGTGCCGCATCCGGAAGCACTCGTGCCAGTGCCTGGCCACCCTCGTCCAGGTGTCCTCCGGCTCCCGGCTGTCCACCAGGAAGGTCCGCTGGAAGGGCTGCAGCCGGTCGAAGATCGCGTGGCTGGCACCTGCCCCGTCCGAGGTAAGCACGAGCACCTGAGTACCCGGGTGCAGCCGGGCCACTCGCCCGGCTTCGTGCATGCTGGCCTCGGACCGGGCATCCGCGACGATCACAGCGGTCTGCTCCGCCTCAGCCGGGGACAGCGCGTCCAGCAGCGCCAGGACGCGCTCCGGCCAGGGACTCGGCTCCACCTGGAGCTGCGGTGCCGCCGCGGCGACGGACGGCGGGGATGTCGCCTGGTACTCGCGGCGCAGGTCTTCCGCTCGCCGGTCCAGCAGCACCACGCCCTGCACCAGCCACGGCGCCGGGGACTGCCGGTCGGTCTCATCCAGCCCGGCGCCCGCCACACTCGTGCCATCCAGGCCAGCGCCATCCAGGCCAGCGCCGTCCAGTCCGGCGTCCTTCAGGCCAGCGGCAGGCAGTCCGGCGTCCTTCAGGCCAGCGGCAGGCAGGCCGGCGCCCTTCCGGCTGGCGCCAGCCGGGCCAGCGCCCTTCCGGCTGGCGCCATCCGGGCCAGCGCCCTTCCGGCTCGCGCCATCCGGGCCAGCGCCCTTCCGGCTGGCGCCATCCGGGCCAGCGCCCTTCCGGCTGGCGCCATCCGAGCCAGCGTCCTTCAGCCCAGCGTCCTTCCGGCCAGCGCCATCCACGCCAGCTCCTTCCAGCTGGGCGGCCCGGCCGAAGGCGGCGGCCTGGGCCAGCTCGTGCCATTCCCAGGCGCGGCGGGCCAGCTCGAGGAGGATGGCCAGCGCCAGGGTGGAATCGCCGCACAGCAGCACGCGCCGCGCTTGCGCCGCGCAGATCTGATTGACCAGCGCGCACGCGGTCGACTCCAGCGGGCTCAGCGCGTCCTCGAGCGACAGGCCAGCGGTGCCGCTGTGCCGGCTGCGCCAGTGATCAGCGTGCCTGGGGTCATCGATGCGCGCGATCAGGTGCGGCTGCCGGTCGGGATCTGGCCGGTAGTGGTGCAGAATGCCGTTGGCCGCGGTCAGGATGGCCTCGTTCTCGGCGGCGTCTTGCCGCAGCGCGTAGAGATAGCGCAGCGCGCATCCGCGCCGGCCCGCCAGCACCGGGAGGAGCACCCGGGGCGAAGCCGGGTCAGCGATCATGACCCGGGCCCCAGTCGCGCGGGCCTCCGCCAGCAGGGCATGGCCGCTGTCCGGCTCGATGACCACGATGCTGGTCGGGCGGCGGGTCTGAGCCAGCCGCTGCAGCAGGGGCATCGTTAAGGCATCCAGGCCGGTCAAGACGGTCACGTCCCACACCAGCCGGGCCCGAAGCCGGCCCAGCGGCTCTCGCCACAGCACCGCCGCCACCACCAGCGCTCCCGCCAGGGTCGCCGCCAGGCTGATGATCCCGCCGTACTGGAAGGCCAGCGACGGCGGTAGCTGGCACGCCCCGAACGGGTACGGCGGCGGATTCCCGACGTACAGGTCGAGCATCCAGCCCACCACGGCGCCCTCGGTCTGGCCGCCCCGGCACGGGTTCAGCGCCGAGCAGGTGAGCACACCTCCGATCACGACCATCGCGACCACGATGGTCAGCCCCACGGCCTGCGGCTGCAGCCGCCGCGGCCACCAGTAACACAGCAGCGCGGCCAGCCAGAGGATCACCAGGGCCAGCGGCGCCTCGATGGTTCCCGGCCGGAGCCAGATCCGCCACCAGGCCTGCGACAGATAGAGCCACCGGTTGTCGGCGGCGGAGACCCAGGCTCCCCAGGCCAGGTAGCCGGTAACAACAGCAGCGAGAACCGCCGGCACCACCCACGTGGCCCGCCGGGTAAAGCGGAGCCTTGCGAGGCGGGTCCTGAGCACGGCCTCCCCATCCACGGCCCGTGATACCAATCAGCACGCGCTGTCCAGCGGAAACGCCGGGCACGTCGTTACCCCGACGGTGACACAGAACGGCGCAACCGCCTAGACCTGCATCGAAGCTGCCCCGCCGCGCAGCGTGGCGGGTGGATTCCGCGGCGATGTGCCAGCGCTGCGGTTCGCGTACGGACGACGGTCAGTTGAATCTGGCCCAGTGACGGCCATGCCGAGCTGCCCGGTGGCGGACAGCGCGATTACTTCGTGTGACTGGTATCCACGACGGAGGCGCGCACGTACCCGCCTAGTTGTCCGTCCTTTCGCCCTTACCCGCGCTTCCGCTGTCGGGACGCCGTCCGGGACCGATAGGCGCATGCTCGAGCCCCGGCCGCAAGCCCGGATGAGAGCCATACGCACTGCTGGTCCTCAGCTGAGGCGCATCTTCGATTCGAGTCGTGCGCCGGGTTCCGATGCCGCCTGCCGGCTGCCCGGGATCTTCGAGGACCACGACCTCCTCGGTCCGGAAGACGACGCGCTTCTGGACAGGGCCGGTCGATGCGGCAGCACGGCACTCGTGGCCGTCGGGCTCGTGCAGCCTCACAGCCGGGATCTCAGCACGGCGACCTCGGGGAACTCCTCGGGCGAGCCGTAGCCGTGCTCGGCCAGCCAGCGGACGTTAGCCAGGCATCGCAATGACCACCATGCGCGGATGAGGTCGCGGTCGACGTCGGTGCCGTAGCCAGCGACGACGTCGCCCAGGTGCTCCACGTGTCCGAGCGTGAGGGTGGCGAGGTCGAAGAGCGCGTCGCCCTGGCCCGCCTCGGACCAGTCGACGACGCCGGTGACCTCATCACCGGCGACGAAGACGTGGTCGACCTGCAGGTCGCCGTGCGTGAACACCGGTGTCCACGGCCGGAGCGCAGCCTCGGCAACCCGGCGGTTGCGCATGACCACGTCGGCGGGAAGGACGTCGTTCGTGACGAGCCACTCGCATTCGCCGTCGAGGTGCGATGCGATCTCGCCGGGGCTCCGGCCGGGCCATGGCGGCAGCGGCGCGTCGTGCAGCATCCGGGCGGCGGCACCCGCCGCCGCCCACGCCGCCGGCGACGCGGTCGACGGCTCGCCGAGGCAGCCGAGTGCGGTCCCGGGGAGGGCGGCGAGGGCGAGCACGGGCGGCTTCCGCCACAGGACCTCCGGTGTCGGGATCGGCGCCCTGGCCATCGCCTCGACCTCGACGTCGGTACGCGTCTGCTCAGCGTCGATCTTCAGGAACACGTCGCCGACGCGCAGCGCCGCGCGCTCGTGATGGGCGACGACGACCTCGACCTGCTCCACGTCGGCCATTGTCGCGAGATGACCACCGATTGTCGCCGGGTTTATCGCGTGCGACGCGCGGCTGACCGCGTCCCGCTGCCCGGCGGCCTCGTGCACGACACCGACCGCTGACGGGTGGCGCGGGTGGCTAGCGAATGCGATCACTCTCTGTGATGGCTATCGCCTGAGCTTCGCGACCGTCACTGGGCAGATCCTGATCGCCGTCCACGTACCGCGGCGATGGCCACCGTTGTTTGCCTAGGCTGCTGTCTGCCAGCGGCGTTGTCGGAGTGGACAGATCTAGGTGACCATCAGGTCAACGCTGCCGGGGGCGCCCTGGGCGCCTGCATCAGGCGGCCTGGCCTCGGCGGCAGCACAGAAAATATTTGCCCGCGCCCGTGTTCAATTTTTGGCGTGGACCTGCTCGCCGACGGTAAGGTATCGTCTGGCACCCAGGTCATGGGACAGCGCACTGATCCTGACTTGGGGGCGAGTCCAGCCAACGCCACCCCGCCGCAGGCCTCGATTTATCGGGTAATGACATATAGCGAGTTTTGTTTACTCGTTGTATTCGGCGACTTGGACAAAGGTCTCAAAAACTATACATACTGGAGCGGCGCCGGGTTGGTTCCGGAGCTACGGCGAGATTGGCTGGCACGCTATGCAGACCACTGAGGACACCAGGATGATGGCTCCGTCTAAGCTGGCAGATCTCCGCGATGTGCCACTCGCGGAGTTGCCGATCCTGAGCACGGTGACCCTCGATGAGCCGCTTGGCCGCGTTATATCCGACCCGCCGGCGGCGGTACGCGCCGCGTTCAGCTCCGCTATCTAAGCCCGCGGGCCTGACGTGAGCAGGCCGGCCGTTCCGCCCAGCGAGTCCGCGCTGGCCCCCCTCAGCCAGTTCGTTCTGAAGGTACACAGCCGGTGCGACCTCGCATGTGATCACTGCTATGTCTATGAGGCTGCCGACCAGAGCTGGCGCGGCCGCCCCATGGCCATGTCTGACGAGGTGATCTCGCGGACCGCTCAGCGCATCGCTGACCACGCGGCTGCGCACGCACTAGACACCGTTCAGGTGGTGCTGCACGGCGGCGAGCCCTTGCTCGCCGGCCAGGCACGGCTGCGCCGGATCGTGACGGAGCTTCAGGGGGCGCTGCGCGGCATCGGCCGCCTCGATCTGCGGATCCACACCAACGGGGTCCTGCTCAACGAGGACTTCTGCGAGCTTTTCGCCGAACATGGCGTCAAGGTCGGGATTTCCATAGACGGGGACCGGGCCGCCAATGACCGTCATCGCCGGTATGCGGACGGGCGCAGCAGCTACGACCAGGTAATCCGGGCCATCGGTTTGCTACATGACCGCTTCCGGGAGCTGTACGCCGGACTGCTGTGCACGATCGACATTGCCAACGATCCGCTAGCGGTTTATCAGTCCTTAATTAAACTTCATCCGCCGCGGATCGACTTTCTCCTGCCCCATGCGACCTGGGACCATCCGCCGGTTCGCACGCCCGCCTCCGACAGCGAGTATGCCGACTGGCTGACCGTGATTTTCGATCGCTGGGTCAGCGATGGGCAGCGGGTCCGGATCCGCACGTTCGATTCGATCCTCTCGACGCTGCGCGGCGGCACGAGTCTCACTGAAGCACTGGGCCTCGGGCCGACCGCGCTGGCCGTCATCGAAACTGATGGCAGCTATGAACAAGTGGATTCGCTAAAAGCGGCGTTCGATGGCGCGCCGGAGACCGGGATGAATGTCTTCGACCATGCCCTGGATGCCGTGACCCAGCATCCAGGCATCCTGGCTCGGCAGCAGGGCGTCGCCGGACTGTGCCGGACGTGCCAGGACTGCCCGGTAGTCACCAGCTGCGGTGGCGGCCTGTACACGCACAGGCACCGAAGCAGTAACGGCTTCGCCAACCCCTCGGTCTACTGCACTGACCTGCTCAAGCTGATCTCCCATATCGGTAACAGGGTGCGTGCCGAGCCCATCGAGTCGCCGGGAATCCGGACCCACGTGCTCGGCAGCCTCCAGTTCCGGGCCCTGGCGGCGGGCCCGGGCGACGGCGCGGCCATGGCGCAGCTCGCCGAGGCCCAGCGCAGCTTGGTCCGCAGCTTGCTCGGGGCGGTGTACCAGCAGGGAATGACCGGGCCTGAAGTCTCCGCGGAGGTCAAGGCGGAGCTGCAGCGCGCCTGGTCGCTGCTGACCGCACTGGACCGGGAACGCCCGGAAGGGCTGGCCGCGACCCTCCGTCATCCGTACATCCGCGCCTGGGCCATCCGCTGCGTCAGGCAGCTGAGAGCTGCTGCGGCCTGGCCCAGCGACGCCGGCCGCGGCCGGCGGGTCCCGGGACTGGCGGCCGACCTCGGGCACCTCGGCGCCATCGCCGCCGCGGCCGCGGTTCGCGCCGGAACCAGCGGCACGGTCCAGATCCCGGTGCTTGATGACGCAGTGCATCTGCCCACCCTGGGCCGTCTGGTCGTCGACCCGCAGGAGACCGGCCAGACGGCCACCGTCGACGTGGCGGGCGGGCTGGTAGCCGTCCGGCTCGGCGGCAGCGGCTGGACGCTGGCCGGTACCGACTTGGTCAGCGGTGTGGCGGGCCCGGACGCCACGGTTGGCCGCGGGCATGCGGCCAGCTGGCAGCCACTGCGCACGCTCTGCGCACCGGGCATCCGAGTCGTGCTGGAAGACACCGATCCTTACCGTGACTGTCATCAACGGCACCCAGCACCGCGACTGACCGATGCTGAGTTTGCCCAGTGGCAGCGGCAATTCCGGGCGGCCTGGCAGGAAATCGAGTGCGAGCATAGCGCGTACGCTGCGGCGCTTGCCGCGGGCCTGACCACGCTGATGCCGCTGGCCGCAGCCACCGACGGCGGCGATCTGGTTGCCGCGGCCAGGGACGCGTTCGGTGCCGTCGCCGTGGCCAGGCCCGCCGATCCGGCCACCCTCGCCTTGCTGCTCATCGAGGAGTTCCAGCAGGTGAAACTCGGCGCACTGCTCGATCTCTACGATCTTTTTGATCCGGCTGATGACCATCTCTTTCATGCCCCCTGGCGAGAAGGCAAGCACCTGCTCGGAGACCTCCTGCAAGGCACCTACGCGCACCTGGCGGTCACCGACTTCTGGCGCGCACGCCAGCGACTCGCGGCCGACCCGGCAGCAGGCCAGCAATTCGAGCACCAGCGGGCGCAGACCCGCGACGCCATCGAGACCCTGGCCACGTCCGGTTCGCTGACCCCTCTCGGGACGTGGTTCATCGGCGAGATGCGTCACTCGGTGGAGCAGTAGCGCAAGCCGCGGAACCCGGCGCCATGGGACGAGCGGGACGAGACCCCCTGGTCACATACTAAGATCTCCTATATCATCATTCCGCCTGGCGCTTTGAAATGGTCGCTGGCCGCACTGCGGTGACTGCTGAGACTCGAGTGGCCTGATAGGGGGAAACGGCGCCGATGGTTTTAGCGCGTGACGACAGACCGTACTTCTTCCTGAGCTACGCGCGGACACCAAAGCGAGATCCATCCGAGCGCGATGACCCGGATCGCTGGGTCTATAAACTCTACAAAGACCTGTGCGGTGCCATCTTACAAATGACTGACGCCCGGCCCGAAGAGGCCGGATTCATGGACCGGGATAACAAGCTCGGCACCGAATGGTCACCTGAGCTGACCGCCGCACTCGCGAGATGCCGGGTCTTCGTCCCGCTTTACTCACGGCGGTACTTCGAAAGTGACAATTGCGGCAGGGAATGGTTCGCCTTCGCGCGCCGCGAGCTCACCCACCGTGCCCGGGGCCGCCAGGTAGTCGACGCCATCGTGCCTGCTCTCTGGACGCGAATGGATCGGCCCGGGCTACCCAATGTTGCGACGTCGGTACAGTTCGAGCACAGCCTCCTCGGTGAGCGCTACTGCACCGAGGGATTCTACGGGATCATGAAGCTGCAGAACTATCGCGCGGACTATCAGCGCGCGGTGCACCGGCTCGCCGAGCGGATCATCGCGATTGGCGACGAGAGCGTCGCAGTTACTGACGAGCAGGTCGTTCCGGTGATGAGCCAGGCAGATTTTGAATCGCTGCCGAGCGCCTTCGGCCCGGCCAGCGCGCGCCGTACGGCTGACGGCCAGCTTCAGATCGCCGTGCTCGCGCATGACACGTCGACGCTGCCACCAGGAAGAGCACGTGACTATTACGGCGCCACACCGAGCACCTGGAGCCCCTACCGGCCGGATTACACCCAGCCGGTCGCCGACTACGCCCTGGAACTAGCCAAGAAGTGCCTGGACTGCACGCCGCTAGTCGAAACCTTTGCCGAGGGCATGGCCAGCTGGGTCAGCAACGGGCGCCGGGTACCGCCGAGCCTGTGCCTCGTGGATGCCTGGGTGAGCGTCTCGGGCACGCACCAGGACCAGCTGAGCCTCCTCGAACAGGTCGAGGAGTCCTGGGTCAGCGTGCTCGTGCCCTGGAACAGCCAGGACCTGGGCATGCAGGAGGCCAGGGACGATCTTCGCGCCAAACTGCATGAGCACCTCGGCCGTAAGCTCGCCAGCGTCCCGAGACGCTGCCAGATGGCCGCGAACGGAATTCCCACCCTTCAGGACTTCGGTCAGCTGCTGCCCGAGATGACAATGATCATGCTGAAGAGATTCCGCAAAGAAGCTACTGCCCATCCGCCCGCAGGTCCCGTCATTGAGCGCCCGCGGCTAAGGAGATCCGACCCCCAGGATTCCGGAGATGCCCGATGAGCAAGTCCAGCCCTGGCCAGATCATTACCTTTTACTCCTACAAGGGCGGTACCGGCCGGACGATGGCGCTAGCCAATGTTGCATGGATTCTCGCGAGCAATGGCAACCGCGTCCTGTCCGTTGACTGGGATCTCGAATCGCCGGGACTGCACAAGTTCTTTCATCCGTTCCTGGATGAATCAACAGTGAGCGCCACGCCGGGCGTGATAGAGATAATCAACGACTATGCCTCGGCGGCCGTGGATCCGGGACCCCGCGACGATGACTGGCACCTGAACTTTGCGGGCGTCGAGCGGCATGCGGTCTCACTGGATTGGGCCTTTCCTGATGGTGGCAAGCTGGACTTCCTTTCAGCTGGCCGCCAGAATCGTGACTATTCGGCCGCGGTCTGCTCTCTCGATTGGGATAACTTCTACGACCGGCTCGGCGGCGGTCGCTTTTTCCGCGCGATGCGGGATGACATGAAACAGAAATACGACTACGTGCTGATAGACAGCCGGACGGGGCTGAGCGACGTAGCGGACATCTGCACGATCGAGCTCCCCGACATCTTAGCGATCTGCTTCACCCTCAGTGATCAGAGCATCGAGGGCGCCGCAAACGTAGCCCATCAGATCAGCGGACGGTACCGGGACCGCAATATCCGGGTGCTGCCCGTGCCGATGCGCATCGAGGATGGCGAGAAGGAGAAGCTTGACGTCGGCCGCGCCCTGGCCCGGACGAAATTCGAGGGCTTCCCGGCCGGGATGACCCCGGAGACCTCGGCGCTGTACTGGGCCAGCGTCGAGGTGCCGTACAAGCCGTTCTACGCATTCGAGGAGACCCTGGCCACCTTCGGTGATGATCCCGGATCGCCGGCCTCGCTGCTGTCCTCGTTCGAGCGGATCACCGACTCGCTCACCGAGGGACAGGTGACGGCGATGCGGCCGATCGGCGAGAGCCTCCGGCTGCAGTACAAGGAAGCATTCACCCGTCGCCAGCCCGCGCCTTCCACCCAGGTCTACCTGAGCTACGTGCCGGAAGACCGCATGTGGGCCGACTGGATCGAGGCCGTGCTGACCCGCGCAGGCTTCCGCGTGCTGCCCCGCAGCACCGTGACGACTGCGGCCGCAGGCCACGGCGACCTGCGTGGCAGCATCCAGGCGGAGCGCGAGCTCCAGGTCGCTACCCGGGCGATCGCGGTGCTGTCCTCGGCGTACCTGCATTCGCCGGACGCCAGGGCTATCTGGAAGACGCTGTCGTCGGCCGATACTGCCGATACGCACCGTCAATTGGTCCCGGTCCGGGTCAGCGAAGTCAGGATCGTCGAGCCGTTCACCGAGCATCTCGCCGTGGACCTGGCGCGGATGGACGCGGCCCAGGCCACCGCGAAGCTGCTGTGGGCCCTGGACCGGCCCGTTCCCCCGGTGGGTGGCCCGGGAGCGCAGGCCGAGGAACCTAGGTTCCCGGGCACGATCCCGCCGATCTGGAACGTCCCGGCCAGGAATGCCGACTTCACCGGGCGCGGCGCCACCCTCGAGATGCTGCGCGACAAGCTCGCCGGGGGCGGCCGGGCGGTGGTGGTCGCACAGGCGCTCTACGGCCTGGGTGGCGTCGGCAAGACCCAGCTCGCGCTGGAGTACGCGCACCGTTTCATGGCCGACTACGACCTGGTCTGGTGGGTGCCGTCGGAGCGAGCCGAGGAGACCAGCGGGGCGCTCGCGGAGCTGGCCCGCAAAATGGGCCTCAAGGTCGGCGACAACGTGGCCGAGGCAGCCGAGGCAGCCCTGGAGGAGCTGCGCCGCGACACGACCCCGCACTGGCTGCTCATCTTCGACAACGCCGACGACCCTAAGCAGCTCGAGCCTTACCTGCCCACCGGCGCCGGGCACGTCATCATTACCTCGAGGAATCAGGCGTGGTCGCACTCCGCCGAGCCACTCGAGGTGGACGTCTTCACCATGGACGAAAGCGTGGCGCACCTGCTCAGGCACGTGCCCGAGCTGGATCTGGCGGACGCGCAGCGAGTCGCCGACGCGCTGGGAAACCTGCCGCTGGCCGTCGAGCAGGCCAGCGCGTGGCTCGAGCAGACCGGGATGCCCGCGCGGACCTACGTCGATCAGCTCACGACGCAATCCACCCGGATCCTGGCGCTGAACCAGCCGCCGGACTACCCGATGCCGGTGGTGGCCACCTGGAACCTGTCTTTTGGGCAGCTCAAAAGCCGATCGCCGGCCGCGGTACGGCTGCTGCAGCTGTGTGCGTTCTTCTCCCCCGGGCCTATTTCAATGGATCTGCTCTACAGCGACGAAATGAACGAATCCCTGCTGCCCTTCGATGAGACTCTGACCGAGAAGCTGATGCTCGGCCGGGTGATCCAGGACATCAGCCGGTTCGCCTTGGTCAAGGTGGACCAGGGCACCAACTCGCTGCAGATCCACCGGCTCGTCCAGGCCGTGATGCGCTCCCAGATGAGCGACCAGGAGCAAGCCGATGCCCGGCACGAGGTGCACCGGATCCTGGCCGGCGCCAGGCCCAGGCGGGGCGAGACCGACGACCCGGCGAACTGGTCAACGTACAACATCATCTGGCTCCATCTCGGCCCCTCGCAGGCCGAGGAGTGCGACGATCCGCGGACCCGGCAGCTGCTCATCGACTGGGTGCGTTACCAGTGGAAGCACGGCGAGTTCGAGTCCGCCCTGAGCCTGGCCAGGCGCCTGGAGAATCTGTGGACTCACCAGCTCGGGCCCGACCACCCGCAAACGCTGCACCTGCAATTCCAGATCGCCAACGTGCTGAGGTCCCAGGGCCGCTTCGGCGACGCGCGCGACCTGGACACCTACGTCCTGGAACGACAGCGCGCCGTACTCGGCACCGACCACCCGCACACCCTGATAACCGCGAACGGGCTCGGCGCCGACCTGAAGGCCCTCGGCGACTTCCAGGAGGCACTGACCCTGGACCGGGAGACCTACGAAAGCTTCAAGGAGCAATTCGGCGAAGACTACCCCCGAGCCCTGGCCGCCGCGCACAACCTGGCGACCTCGCTGCGGCTGGTCGGCGACTATTCCGCGGCCCGGGTGCTCGACGAGGAGACGCTGGACCGGCAACGACGGGTGCTCGGCCGCGACCATCCCAACACCCTGTTGTCGGCCGAGAGCCTGGCCCACGACCTGCGGGCGGCGGGCGCGTTCCGGGACGCAGTCGACATGCTGCGGGACACCTGGGAGAAGTACCGGGCGGTGCTGGGCGACGACATGACCGACACCCTGCGGACCGCCACGAGCCTGGCCGTGTCGCTGCGCAAGGCCGGGGAGCAGTCCGAGGCGAGGAATCTCGCCGAGGACACCTACGAGCGCTATAAGCGCCGCTATGGCAGCGACGCGCCCGATGCCCAGTCCTGCGCGCTGAACCTGGCCTGCGACTACGCGGCGGTCGATGACATGCCCAAGGCGCTGGACCTGGTCACTGGCGTCAAGGCGGTGCTGCAGGCCAGCCTGGGCGACGACCATCCGAACACCCTGATCGCCGCCAACAACCTCGCCTGCTACCTGCGGGTCATCGGCCGGCTCCCGGAGGCGCTGGCGCTGACCGATGACACGCTCAGCCGGATGCGGGGCAAGCTGGGCGACCACCACCCGCTGTCGTTGTCCTGTGCGGTCAACCTGGCCAACTGCCACGGCGACAACGGAGATCTCCAGACGGCCGAAGCACTGGAGCGCCAGACCATCGCGCTACTACAGGACGTGCTGACCCCGGATCACCCAGACACCCTGGTCTGCGAGGCCAACCTCGCTGTCACGCTGCGCCAGGCCGGGCGGGAATCGGATGCCGAGGAACTCAGGGCCCGGATCTTCGCTGACGTCAGCCGTGTTCTCGGCGCGAGCCACCCGGACGTCGCGCAGCTGCACAAATGGCAGCGGATCAACCGTGATCTGGAACCGCAGCAAATCTAGGTCCTGGCGGCTGGCCGGGTTCGCGCTTGCTCCGCCACCTCCCGGTCACCGGGCCGGTCTGCCGACAACCAGCGCAGAATGTCCGGGAGCACATCGAGTGCGCCGAAGTGGGCCGCCCCGGCCTGGACCACCACGGCCGCGCTGGGGATCCGGTCGGCCAGCCACCTGGCGTGGCTGGCCGGGGAGAACACGTCACTGGCGCCGTGCCAGAGCAGGACGGGCACCCTGACGGTGGCCGGGTCGAACCCCCAGGGCGAGCAGACCGCCAGGACGTCGTCGATCCAGCCATGGTCCGACGTCCGTAACGCCTCGGCGTAGGTCTCGATCAGCATCGACCTGATGCCCCGGTCGGCCACCACTCGCCGGTCCGGGTCGGGCAGCTCGGCCTGGAGCCTGGCGATCAAGCTGGCCGGATTGGCCCGCACGGCGCTGGCCATCGCCTTGGTATGGGCGACGATGTCCTCGTACCCGTTCGCCGCCGCCGTGTACTCGGTGACATTCGACTGCGCCATCCCGTCGAACCAGTCCAGCCCTTCCGCGCCGTGCGGGGCGAGCCCCACCAGGACCGCCGCCTTCGTCGTCCGCTCGGGAAGCAGCGCGGCGCAGGCCAGCGCGTGCGGGCCGCCGCCCGACCGGCCGACGACCGAGAACTTCTCCAGGCCGAGGGCATCGGCGATCGTCAGCACATCGGCGGCCGCGTCCGCGACCCGCCGGCCGGCCAGCCGGTCCGACTCCCCGTAGCCGGGCCGGTCAAAGGAAATCAGCCGGACGCCCAGCCGGTGCAGGACCGCGGACCGGGGATGGGGCCCCAGCCGGCTTCCCGGAGTGCCGTGCAGCAGGAACACGGGCCTGCCGTCGCGGTCCCCGTACACCTGGGTGGAAAGTCGCCTGCCGTCGGCCGTTCGCACGGTGTACTTCAAAATTGTCCCTTGCCACCTTCGCGCCGCCGCTTCGGTTCGACGACCGCGTAGCCTCCAGCATGCCGTCACCGGCCTGGCAACGGAAGAGGTCTAGACCGGGTGAACGAGGCCCGCCCGGGGGCGGCCGCTCCGGCTATCCGGCCGCCGCGGTGGCCAGCGCGGCCTCGGTCGGCTCGACTGCGGCCAGCGGCGCCCGGCCGGAGATCAGGTCAGCGGCCCGCTCCGCGATGGCGATGGTCGGCGCGTTGGTGTTGCCTCGCGGCACCGTGGGCATCACCGACGCGTCCACCACCCGCAGCCCGTCGACGCCGCGCACCCGGAGCTCGGGATCGACGACGCTGGCCAGCTTGCTCGCCGCCACCTTCGAGTCGCCGCCCATCGCGCAGGTGCCGACCGGATGGTAGATGGTCGACAGGTTGCGCCTGATGAAGTCGCGGATCTCGGCGTCGCTCTGCACGTCCTCGCCGGGCGCCAGCTCCGCGGTGCACAGCTTGGACATCGGCCGGGCGGCGGCGAACTCCCTGGCCGCCCGCACCGCCCAGACCAGGGGCTCCAGGTCCGAGGCGTCGTAGAGATAGGCCGGATCGATGGCCGGCTTATGCCGCGGATCGCTGCTGCGCAGCCGGACATGCCCCCGGCTGCCGACCGAGACAAGCGCGATGAGCAGCGAGAACGCCCGGGTCGCCGGATCGGTCAGCCCGCCGTTCTCATACGGCGCCGGGACCGCGTGCCACTGGATGTCGGGAGCCGGGAGCGCGGGGTCCGACCGGCTGAAGCCGCCCGATTCGGCCACGTTGGTGGTCATCGGCCCGGAGTGCATCAGCTGCCAGCGGAACAGGTTCCTCGGGCCCGCCTTCTCCCACAGGCCGCGGGCCTTCGGGGTGTGCCAGATCGGCGTGACCACCGGATGATCAGACAGGTTAGCCCCGACGCCGGGGCTGTCGGTCACGACCGCGATGCCGTGCTCGCGCAGGTGGTCAGCGGGCCCGATCCCGGACAGCATGAGCAGCTGCGGGCTGCCGATCGCCCCGGCGGCCAGGATGACCTCGGACTCGGCCCGGGCCGTCTCGCGCTGCCCGCGCAACAGGTAGTCGACGCCCACGGCACGGCCGTTCTCGACGGCCACGCCGGTCACCAGCGCGTCGGCCAGCACCGTCAGGTTGGGGCGCTCGGCAGCCGGGTGCAGGTAGGCGTCGGCCGTCGACCAGCGGCGGCCGTCTCGCTGCGTCACCTGGTAGAACCCGCTGCCATCCTGCTTGGCCCCGTTGAAATCGTCGTTGGCGGCCAGGCCGGACGCTTGCGCAGCTTCGACGAACGCGGCCGTCAGCTGCGACCTGTACTTGCCGTCCTGCACCGATAGCGGTCCGGACGTGCCATGGAACGCCGAGGCGCCGCGAGAGTTGTTCTCGGCCCTGAGGAAGTAGGGCAGCACGTCGGTGTAGCCCCAGCCCTCGCAGCCGTAGTCGTCCCGCCAGGTGTTGTAGTCCTGCCGGCTACCGCGGATGTAGATCATCGCGTTGATCGACGACGAGCCGCCCAGGGTCCGGCCTCGCGGCCAGTAGATGGAGCGGCCGGCGGCCCGCTCTTGCGGGGTGGTCTGGTAGTTCCAGTCGTATGTGCTCTTGAACAGCAGGTTGAGTGCCGCGGGAATGTGAATCTCGTCGGCGTCGTCCGGCGGGCCCGCTTCGAGCAGCAGCACCCGGGTAGCCGGGTTCTCGGTGAGGCGAGCGGCCAGAACGCAGCCTGCGCTGCCCGCGCCGACGATGACATAGTCGTACACGGCAACCTCCCGAACACAGTTCGGACATTCGACAAACACCCTACTAGCCAGGCAGCAGGCCACCAGGGTCCGCTCGGCGCGCTTACCGGACCATTCTGGCGTAACTGCCGGGTTTTATGGCGTAGATCATTACTGATCCCGGTATCTAGCCATATACCGGCAGGGAGATGGTTGCTAAGAACCGGGAGATGGCTGCCGGAAGCCGGGAGATGCTGCCGGGAGCCAGCAGCTGCTCCCGCCCGGGGCCGCCCGGTGCTCGCAGCCCCGGCATGCAAGCGCGCTCCCGGCCTTTCGGCCGGGAGCGCGCTTCCCCACAGCGGACCGTCCGCGCCCCGGCGGGCCCCCGAGAACCGCCGGTCGCAAGAAGAGACGGCCCGCAGGCCATAGAGCCTGCCCCAAGGCCCTGTTTCGGCCTGGACCGGATCATCACTCCTAGTGACCCGAAATGCGGTGAGCAACTGACTCACTGGGTCAATAGTGGCGATCACCCTTCGTACTCATACGATGCCACATCGTGCTGATGATGTGAATACCCCAGGTCAGCATGGCAAATCCCAATAGCAATTAAAGATTGCGCTAACGCCTGTGGCGGCTGCCCGCGCTCCCCGATTGCCGGGTTTCGGCGGAGTCTGACTACGCTCGGGCCGCGGTATGGACCGCGCTCGGGCCAACGCTCCGGGGTGCTGACGCCGCGCTCCGGCGGGGCCCAGGCCGCGACCTGGCCGGGCCTAAGCCGCAATCTGGCCGGGCCCCGGCCGCGACCTGGCCGGGCCCGGGCCGCGACCTGGCCGCCCGGCGAGCGGCGGCCCGGCGAAGCGCCGGTGGCCGATACGGTGGACCTCATGCCACGTGACCCCAAGCAGTCCCCCGTCGTGCTTTCCCGGATCTACACCCGCACCGGCGATGACGGCAGCACAGCGCTCGGCGACGGCAGCCGGGCCGCCAAGACCGACCTGCGCCTGGCTGCCTACGCTGATGTCGATGAGGCCAACAGCGCCATCGGGGTGGCCGTCACCATGGGCGGCCTGGCTGAGGACATCACCAGCCTGCTGATCCGGATCCAGAACGAGCTTTTCGACGTGGGCGCTGACTTGTGCAACCCGGTCTCGGAGAACCCGCCCTACCCGCCGCTGCGGGTGGCGGAGAGCTACATCACCGAGCTGGAGCGCCAGTGCGACGTGCACAATCAGGACCTGCCGACGCTGCGGAGCTTCGTGCTGCCCGGCGGCACCCCCGGCGCGGCCCTGCTGCACACCGCCCGGACCGTCGTCCGGCGGGCCGAACGTGCCACCTGGGCCGCGATGGAGCTGCATGGGCAGACCATGAACCCGCTCGCGGCGCGTTATCTCAACCGGCTGTCTGATCTGCTGTTCATCCTGGCCAGAAAGGCAAACGAGGCCACCGGAGAGCTGCTCTGGAAGCCGGGCGGGGAACGCTAGCCGGGCGGGAACGCTAGCCGGCTGCCGAATGCCGGCTCAGGGCCCCAGGCGTCAGCCGAGTTCTGGCATCGGGCCCGGCGGAGCTGCCTCCAGCCACGCCAGCAGGCCGGTCACCGCGTCCACGCTCATCGCGAGCTCGATGTCAGCTACCCCCTGGCCCCCGTAGCACTCCACCACCACGGTGCCGGGGCCCAGGCTCACGGACTCAGCCGGGCCGGCCCGGCGCCTGGATACGACGGTGAGCACATGCCGGTCGAAGACTTCGTCCGGTCTCAGCCTGGTCCCGAGCGCCCGGTACCAGAGCAGCTCATCCGGCCGGTATGCCGCCAGCCCGAGGCGCCAGCCCTGATCCTGGCCACGGCGCAGGCCGCACTCGATGGTTCCGCCTCCGCGTCCCAGCAGGATCCGGCGCACCGCGATGCCCGCTGCCGCGAGCACGATAACGAGCAGAGCGGCTACCAGGACCCAGACAACCGCGAATTCCAGCCCCTCTGCCACCCTGGGCGCTCCGCGCTGACCCTCATCAGCCCTGGTCGCCGGTGGCCCGCAGCAACGCCCTGGCGTAGCGCACTGCGGCGGGCTCCGTGCCTCCGCGATTGGCTCCGGTCGCCTCGGCCTCCTGGAGCGCGGCGTCGAGAGCGGCCCTGGCCTCGGCACTGTCCACATCCCGGCCGAGCTCCGCCTGCCTGGCCAGGATGGAAACCCGGTCCTCGGCGACGGCCAGGAACCCGCCCCCGATCGCGGCGAGCACCTCGTCACCGGTCGCGGCCGTCTGGTCGTCCTCCGGCACGATGCGGACCAGGCTGCCCTCGGCCAGGATGCCGAGCACTGGCGAGTGGCCGGTCAGCACGCCGATGTCGCCGTCCAGGGTCTTGGCGATGACCCGCTGCGCGGTACCCGCCCAGACCTGACCTTCAGGGACGACAAACTCCACGTGCAGGGTCACCGTGCTACCTCGCGTCCCTGGCTCACGACCGCTCCAGATCCTTGGCCTTCTTCTCCACGTCCTCGATGCCGCCGCACATGAAGAACGCCTGCTCGGGGATGTGGTCGTACTTGCCCTCACAGATCGCCTTGAACGAGGCGACCGTGTCGGCCAGCGGGACGAATTCGCCCTCCTGCCCGGTGAACTGCTTGGCGACGAACATCGGGTGGGACAGGAAACGCTCGATCCGCCGGGCCCGCTGCACGGTGACCTTGTCCTCCTCGGACAGCTCATCGATGCCGAGGATGGCGATGATGTCCTGCAGTTCCTTGTACCGCTGCAGGATCCGCTGCACCTCGCGAGCCACGTCGTAGTGCTCCTGGCCCACGTAGGCGGCGTCCAGGATCCGCGACGTGGAGTCCAGCGGGTCCACCGCCGGGAAGATGCCCTTCTGGGTGATCTCCCTGGACAGCACCGTGGTCGCGTCCAGGTGCGCGAAGGTGGTGTGCGGCGCCGGGTCGGTGATGTCGTCGGCAGGCACGTAGATGGCCTGCATCGAGGTGATCGAGTGGCCGCGCGTCGAGGTGATCCGCTCCTGCAGCTGGCCCATCTCGTCGGCCAGCGTGGGCTGGTAACCCACCGCCGACGGCATCCGGCCCAGCAGCGTGGATACCTCGCTGCCCGCCTGGGTGAACCGGAAGATGTTGTCGATGAACAGCAGCACATCCTGACCCTGCACGTCGCGGAAGTACTCGGCCATGGTCAGCGCGGCCAGCCCGACCCGGAGCCTGGTGCCCGGCGGCTCGTCCATCTGGCCGAAGACCAGCGCGGTGTCCTTGATGACATTGGACTCCGTCATCTCGATGATCAGGTCGTTGCCCTCGCGGGTCCGCTCACCCACGCCCGCGAACACCGAGACGCCGCCGAAGTTCTTGGCGACCCGGGTGATCATCTCCTGGATCAGCACGGTCTTGCCCACGCCGGCGCCGCCGAACAAGCCGACCTTGCCGCCCTTGACGTAGGGCGTCAGCAGGTCGAGCACCTTGATCCCGGTCTCCAGGATCTCGGTCCTGGCTTCAAGCTGATCGAACGGCGGCGGGTCGCGGTGGATCCCCCACCGCTCGGTTATGTCCAGCGAGGCCGTCGGCACATCCAGGGTCTCGCCGAGGACGTTGAACACATGGCCCTTGGTGACGTTTCCCACCGGCACCGAGATCGGGCCGCCCGTGTCGGTCACCGGCGCCCCGCGGACCAGGCCGTCCGTCGGCTGCATGGAGATGGCCCGGATGACATTGTCACCGATGTCCTGGGCGACCTCTAGGGTCAGCGTCCGCTGCTCCTCACCCAGGGTCACGTCAACGTGGAGCGCGTTATAGATGCCCGGGATCTCACCTGAAGCGAACTCCACGTCGACAACAGGGCCGATGACCTGCACGACTCGGCCAGTGCCTGCGCCGGCGGCACCCTGGGCGGCGGGGTTCTCTACTTCTGCGGTCATATAAGGCTCACTTACTCCCTGAGATCGTCTCAGCCAGCGCGTTGGCGCCCCCGACAATCTCGCTGATTTCCTGGGTGATCTCGGCCTGCCGTGCCTTGTTGGCTTCACGGGTCAGCTGGTCGAGCAGTTCGTTGGCGTTGTCGGTGGCCGACTTCATGGCCCGGCGGCGGGCGGCGATCTCGGCGGCCGCGGCATCGAGCAGCGACGCGAAGATCCTGCTCTCCACATACCAGGGCAGCAGCGCGTCGAGCACCGCTTCGGGGGACGGCTCGAATTCGTAGACCGGTATCGGCCCGGGCGGCGCCTCGGTGGTCTCCGCGATCTCGAGCGGCAGCAGCCTGCGGACCACGGGGCGCTGCGTCAGCATGGACACGAACTCGGTGTGCACGACGTGGATCTCGTCCACGCCGCCCTCGTCAACCGGCCGCTCGAACGCCTGCAGCAGCTCGGCGGTGATCTCCCTGGCGTTGTGATGCGCCGGGGTGTCGGAGAACCCGCCCCACTCGCCGGCGATCTCGATACCGCGGAACCGGTGCCAGCCGATCCCCTTCCGGCCGGTCACGTACGGAATCGTCGCGACGTTGTGCTCGGCGAGCAGCGCGCGCAAGCCCTGCGCCTCGCGCAGCACGTTGGCGTTGTACCCGCCGCAGAAGCCCCGGTCGCTCGTCATGATCAGGACCGCGGCGCGGCTACGGTTCTCCGGCTCTCTGGTGAGCGGATGCTCGATCTGCCCGGACCGGCTCACCACTGCCTCGACCGCACGGGTGATCTCAGTGGCGTACGGCGCGGCCTCATGGGCCCGCTGCTGGGCCTTGATGATCCGCGACGCCGCGATCAGTTCCTGGGCACGGGTGATCTTGGCAGTGGACTGGATGGACTTGATCCGCTGCCTGACCTGGCGAAGCTGTGCTCCCATGCTGGCCTTTCCCGGCTAGGACTTCTGGGCCGAGGGAGTGGCGTACTTGTTGACCTTCTCCTGCTCGACCTCTTGCTCCTCGATGGCCTCGACCGGCTCCTCCCTGACCAGCATCTCACCGTCGCTGGTCTCGAAGCCGCGCCTGAACTCACCGATCGCATCCTTGATGGCGGTCATGGTGTCCTCGGACAGGTCGCCGGTCTCCCTGATCGCGTCGAGGATCCCCTGGTGCGAGCGCTGCAAGTCGTCGAGAAACTCGTCCTCGAAGCGCCTGATGTCGCCGATGGGCACGTCATCGAGCTGACCGCTGGTGCCTGCCCACACCGCGATCACCTGCCGCTCGACCGGCATCGGGCTGTACTGGGGCTGCTTGAGCAACTCGACCAGGCGCGCCCCCCGGTCAAGCTGAGCGCGGGACACGGCGTCCAGGTCGGAGGCGAACGAAGCGAACGCTTCCAGGTCGCGGTACTGGGACAGGGCCAGCTTCAGCCCTCCGGCCACCTTCTTCATGGCCTTGATCTGCGCGTCACCACCGACCCTGGAAACCGACTGGCCGACGTTGATCGCCGGGCGCACGCCGGAGTTGAACAGGTCAGTCTCCAGGAAGATCTGCCCGTCGGTGATGGAGATCACGTTGGTCGGGATGTAGGCCGAAATGTCGTTAGCCTTGGTCTCCACGATCGGCAGCCCGGTCAGCGACCCGCCGCCCATCTCGTCGGACAGCTTGGCGCATCGCTCCAGCAGCCGCGAGTGCAGGTAGAAGACGTCGCCCGGGTAGGCCTCGCGGCCCGGCGGCCTGCGCAGCAGCAGCGAGATGGCCCGGTAGGCCTCGGCCTGCTTGGTCAGGTCGTCGAAAATGATCAGCACATGCTGGCCCGCGTACATCCAGTGCTGGCCGATCGCCGAGCCGGTGAACGGCGCGACGTACTTGTAGCCGGCCGGGTCAGACGCCGGCGCGGCCACGATCGTGGTGTACTCGAGCGCGCCCGCGTCCTCCAGCGACTGCCGGACCTGGGCAATCGTCGACCCTTTCTGGCCGACGGCCACATAGACGCACTTGACCTGCCGCTGCGGGTCGCCGGAGTCCCAGTTGCCCTTCTGGTTGATGATCGTGTCGATGGCGATAGCCGTCTTGCCGGTCTGCCGGTCGCCGATGATCAGCTCACGCTGGCCTCGCCCGACCGGGGTGATCGCATCGATCGCCTTGATCCCGCTCTGCAACGGGGTGTTCACCTTCTGGCGCTGCACCACCGACGGCGCCTGCAGCTCCAGGGCCCGCTGCTGGGTGCCCTCGATCGCTCCCTTGCCGTCCAGCGGGAGGCCGAGCGGGTCCACCACCCGGCCCAGGAAGCCGTCACCGACCGGGACGGACAGGACCTGACCGGTCCGCCGGACCTGCTGGCCTTCGTCGATCTTGCTGTAGTCGCCGAGGATGACCACGCCGATCTCGCGCACGTTCAGGTTCAGCGCGAGGCCCCGGGTACCGTCTTCGAACTCCAGCAGCTCGTTGGCCATGGCAGAGGGCAGGCCCTCGACCCGGGCGATGCCGTCGCCGCACTCGGCGACGGTGCCGACCTCGTCCGCGGCCACGGCCCCCGGCTCATAAGACTCAACGAAATGCGCCAGCGCATCCCGGATCTCATCGGGCCGGATTGTCAGCTCCGCCATCTTCCTGCCGTCTCTCTCGTCTTGATCTGGTATCTCAAGGTCTGGGTCTGCTTGCTGGTTCCTGCGCCTTAACCGCCGGTCGGTCCGGTTCAGGAGGCCAGCCTGCGCCGGAGGCTGCCGAGCCTGGTGGCCAGGCTGCCGTCAATGAGCTCGTCACCGGTCCTGATCGACATTCCCCCGATGACCTCCGGATCGAGCACTACGTTGAGGTGCACGTCATGGCCGTAGGCCGCCGACAGCGCCGCCCGCAGCCTGGCTTGCTGCTCGGCCGTGAGCCCGACCGCGACATGCACCTCGGCGACCAGCCGAGCCCGCCGCTGCGCGGCCAGCCGGGCATATTCGGCCAGGCTTGCATCCAGGCTACGTCCCCGTGGCCGGATCGCCGCCTGGGTGACCAGCCGCAACGTCTGCGCGGTCGCCCTGCTGCCCAGCAGCTCAGTCAGCAGCTCCAGCTTGCGCTCGGCGGCCACGAACGGGTTTGACAGCACGGCCCGCAGGTCCGGATGGCCGTTCACGATCCGGCTGAACCTGAACAGCTCGTCCTCAAGGTCGTCCAGCTTGCCGTCGCCGTCCGCGGCCTCGACGTAGGCGAGCACGGCCAGCTGCTCGACCGCGTCGGCCAGGTCGCCGGGGGCTGACCAGCGCGCGCTGACCATCCCGGTCAGCACGTCGAGGGTCTGCCGCGACACCTTCCCGCCGAGCAGGTCCGCGGCCAGAGCGGCCCTGGCCTGAGCGTCGCGGGCCGAATCGGACAGCGACCGGAGCAAGGCCGGCTCGGAATCCAGCAGAGTCGTGACCGCGAACAGCTCGTCCCCGAGCTGGCTGGCCTGGCTGCCTGCCGCCGTAGCGGCCAGCCGCTCCTTGGCCTCGGCGAGCGACGCCCTGCTAGCACCTCTCATCGGGCTACCTTTGCTCCCGCCGGGCCCGGCTCGCCTTCTTCGAGCTCGGCGAGGAACCTGTCCACCGTCCGGCGCTGCCTGGCCTCATCCTGCAGGGCCTCCCCCACGACCCGGCTGGCCAGCTCGACCGCGAGCGAGCCGACCTCGGTACGCAGCGAGTTCAGCGCGTGCTGCCGGTCCGCCTCGATCTGCGCCTGCGCCGATTCGGTGATCCTGCGGGCCTCTTCCTGCGCCTGCTGCCGCATCTCCGCGATGATCTGGGCCCCCTGCTCCTTGGCCTGCTCACGGAGCCGCGCGGCCTCATGCCTGGCTTCAGCGAGCTGCGCCCGGTACTGCTCGAGCTCCCGCTGCGCCTGGGCTTGCGTCTCCTTGGCCCGCTCCAGGCCGCCCTCGATCGCGTCGGTCCGCTCCGCGAGGGTCTTGGTGATCCGCGGCAGCAGCACCTTGGCCAGCAGGCCGAAGACGATCAGGAACGCGACTGCGCCGATAATCAGTTCGGTCAGGTCAGGTACCAGGGGATTTTGTTGCGTCGCCGCCGCTAGCTTCAACATGGCGGGCTACCTCTCCGGCCTCGGCCTCATTTGATGAAGAACGGGACCGCGATACCGATCAGCGCAAGCGCCTCGGTCAGGGCGAACCCGATCCACATGTAGGTCGTGATGATGCCCGATGCCTCGGGCTGGCGGGCCATTCCCTCAATAGCATGACCGAAGACGAGGCCGATGCCTACGCCCGGGCCGATCGCGGCCAGACCGTAGACGAGCGCGCCCAGGTTGACGATGTGGATCGTGTACGGGTTGGCTGGCGAACCAGGCGCGCCCGCGGCGAGCAGGTGATGTACCAAGTGAAGCATGTGTCGGTTTCTTTCTTTCCGGTCGGCGGCTCTTCCCGCCGGGGCTCTTGTTGAGTCGGTTCAGGGTTGAGTCGGTCAGTGCGCTGGCTCCATCGCGTCCGCGAAGTAGAAGGCGGTCAGCGTGGTGAAGATGAAGGCCTGCAGCGCCTGGATCAGCACCTCAAGCCCGGTCAGGACGATGGTCATGACGAACGAGGTCGCGGCGAACAGCAGCCCGATCGAGGCGCTGAACAGGTACCAGGATGCCAGCGCGAACACCAGCAGCAGCAGGTGGCCGGCCAGCATGTTGGCGAAAAGTCGGATGGTCAGGGTGAACGGCCGCACGAAGATGTTCGACAGCAGCTCGATCGGGCTCAGTAGCGGCAGGATCCACCACGGCGCGCCGGGCGGGACCGCCATGTTCTTGAAGTAGCCGATCGGCCCCTGGTGCCTGATGCCCAGCGTGATGTAGGTGATCCAGACCATCAAGGTCAGTCCCAGCGGGAACGCGATCTTCGACGTCGCGGGGAACTCCGCCAGCGGGATGATCCCCATGATGTTCATGATCCAGACGAAGAAGAACAGCGCCGTCAGGAACGGCAGGTAGCCGTCGCCCTTCTTGCCGAGCTGAGGCCGCAGTATCTGGTCCCGGACGAACAAAATGCCCATCTCCGCGACGTTCTGCGCGCCGCGCGGGACGAGCTTCGGCTTGCGAAAGGCGAACCCGAAGAAACCCACCACGATGCCAGCGCAGATCAGCGCGAGCAGCATTGGCTTGGTGAAGTGGAAACCGCCGATGGAAAAGATCGGCTTGAAGAAGAAGTAACTGATCGACGGGGCGGGGTACCCACAGCCGGTGAAGATGTGGCATCCGCTCGCGGTCGTGATCGGTTGGATGTCACTCACGGTGTGTCCTCCGGCTTGTCGTGCTGTCATTCGGCAGGCCGGCCCGGACGCGCGGGCTGCGCGGCCCGGGCCGGGTGGTCCTGATGCACCGCCGCTGCGCGGTCAGGGTCGTGCGTACCGGAAGATGATGAGCGCGATCGCCAGGGCCAGGCCGAGCAGCATCCCGGCCGGGAACAGCGCCGTGATGCCGGTCCACCGCCCGACCAGCCAGCCGATACCGCCGTAGACCGCCATTCCGCCAATGAGATAGCTGGTCACTGCCCAGCCTGCGCTCGCGCTGGGCGGCGCAGGCTTCTTGTCCAGCGGGCTGTCGTCCTTGCCGCTCATCGCGAGCCGGCCGCGGCCCGGGGCCTGCGGTCGCAGCCTTGCGCGTGGGCCGCGGTACGCCGTCCAGGTATCGAGAGTGCCCCACGGGTCACCGTTCCCCGTCCGGGTGGACGTACAGCAACTTCCGCCGCATGGACCAGATCACCTGCGCCCCGGTGTAGGCCAAGATGCAGACGATCGCGGTCAGGCCGAAGATCCGGGGATTGAACGCCGTCGAGTCCTGGAACTGTCCGACCAGGAAGAGCAGCACGACAATCTTGACGAGATAGGTGCCGAGCGCCGTCACCATCATGACCTGCGGGCTGACCCGCGCCGCGCGGCCCACGGCCACGATGCTGATGCCGAAGAAGACGGCCACCAGAGCCACCCCGATAACGGCTCCGATCAGCCCCTTGCTACCGCCGAGACCGGCACCAAGCCCGATCATCGCCGCGCCGACGACGGCAGCGACAGCTGCCGACCGGCGGACGATCCAGGCATAGTCTGCCAGCATCTAATCGGCTCCGGGAAAACTCGACGGGACCAGGTCAGCCTGCACTATTGATCGGCTACCCGACGCGGTGCCCAGGTGGCCCCGCACCGCCGCCCCGCAGCTGCGGGGCGACAGCATCGGCAGGCGTTGGAAACGTATCACGGACCTTGTTCTCATCTGCGAGTGGGTGCTCGTGAAAGATATCACAAGCTCCGCCGCGATCGATTCGGTAGGTCACGTAAAGTAACGAATGTGCCGATTGACAGTACCGGCCACTGACCCCCAAACCCCGCCCAAACGGGTAAAACCGGCCCGTGGATACCCGGACCGGTACGGACCTCCGTGCCGGTCCCGGACCTCCGTGCCGGTCCCGGACCTCCGTGCCGGTCCCGGACCTCCGCGCGTCGTCCGGGTGGCCACGCGTCAGCGCGGGCGAGTGGGTGCCCCCGGGGCCGCTGACCCGCGCTCGGCGTCGACCGGCACCGGCTGGGCAGCCAGCACGGCGGTCGGTGCGTCCGGGTCTGCCGAGGCGTCCGCCGCAGACCGGGCCGCCGCAGACTGGGGCGCTGCAGACCGGGGCGCCGCGGACCGGGCCGCCGCGGACCGGGCCGGAGCGTGGCCGTTGCCGTCGGCCGCAGGCTGGCTGGCCTGCTGGCCCCCGCTGTCCGGGACCGCCACCGGCTGGGCGGCGCCGACTGCCAGCCTGGCGGCACCACGGGTACCACGGGCACCGAGAGCCCCGCGGTCCCGCCGCCACCAGCGCAGCCGCGGCATCGACATCAGCAACAGCACCAGCACCGCGGCCAGCGTGGCCACCGCGAACACGAACAGCTGCGTCTTGGCCACCGACAGCCAGACCACCAGCCCTGCGAAGAGGGCTGCCCACAGGTACATGATCAGCACGCTCTGCCGGTGCGAGTGACCGATGTCCAGCAGCCGGTGATGCAGGTGCCTCCGGTCCGGGGCGAACGGCGACATCCCCGCCCTGGTCCGCCGGATGACCGCGAGCAGCAGGTCCGCGTACGGGATCACCAGGATCGCGGCGGGCAGCAGCAGCGGCAGGATCTCCGGGAACCGGTTCACCGTGCCGCCGCGGTAGTTGATGAGGGCGGCGGGGTTCAGCGACGCGATGCTCGAGACCGGGGTGTAGGCCAGCAGCAGCCCGAGCAGCATCGCGCCGGTGTCACCCATGAAAATCCTGGCCGGATAGAAATTGTACGGCAGGAAGCCGAGGCAGGCCCCGGCCACCAGCGCGGCCGCGAGTGCCGGGCCGGCCTGATCGGTGATGCTGACCACCCGGGTGAGCGTGAAGTAGTACGCGAAGAACGAAACCGCGGCGATACAGACGATCCCGGCGGCCAGGCCATCGAGGCCGTCGATGAAGTTGACCGCGTTGATGGTGGCCACCACCAGCAGAATGGTCAGCGCGGTGGCCTCGTTCGAGGTCAGGATCAACGCGCCGCCGCCCGGCTCGGGCAGCCAGGCCAGCTGGGCGCCGCTCCACACCAGGATCGCGGCCGCGGCCACCTGGCCCGCCAGCTTGCTGATCGGGTTCAGGCCCCACCGGTCATCCACGAAACCGACGGCCACGATCAGGCCGCCGGCCAGCAGCAGCCCAGCGCCCATCCGGCTGCCGACGAAGACATTCCTGCGCAGCGGCTCGACCTGGCTGGCGATCATGAGCCCGGCCGCCAGGCCGCCATACATGGCCAGCCCGCCCAGCAGCGGAATGGGCACGACATGCACATCCCGGTCGCGGGCGGCGTGCATCGCCCCGACGGAGATCGCTACCCGGCGCACCAGGGGCGTGAGCAGGTAGGTGACAGCAGCCGTGATGAGGAGCGTCAGACCGTACTCACGCACGGCGGCTCACCATGTCCGGTCGGGTAGTACTGGCATTAGGGCAACTCTAGAACACCAGCCCAGTGGCCGGGCGCGAGCGTCAATTGCCCGGGGCAGTGCCAGTCAGCTGCCGGGGGCAGTGCCAGTCAGCTGCCGGGGGCAGTGTCATCGACGGTGACCAGCGCCGTCACCTCGCGGAGCCGTCCGATGGAGACGACCCCGGGCCGCAGCAGCCGCGGCATGGGCCCGGTCAGGTCGACAATGGTGGACGGAACGTCGCCCGGGCATGGCCCGTCGTCCAGGTAGACCGAGACCACGTCGCCCAGGTCCTGCTCCGCCTGCTGCGCGGTGACGGCCGGCGGCGAGCCGGTGCGGTTGGCGCTGCTGACCGCGAGCGGCCCGGTCTCCTTCAGCAGTTCCAGCGCGACGGGATGCAGCGGCATCCGCACCGCGACCGTGCCCCGGGTGTCGCCCAGGTCCCAGTTCAGCGTCCGGCTGGCCCGGCAGACCAGGGTGAGGCCGCCCGGCCAGAACTCGTCGATGAGGTCATGCCCGTAGGTCCCGAAGTCCTCGATCAGCGCCGAAGCCGCCCGCACCGTCCCGACCAGCACCGGCGGTGGCATCTCCCGGCCCCGCCCCTTGGCCGCCAGCAGGCTGGCCACCGCGGCCGGATGGAACGCGTCGGCGCCCACCCCGTACACCGTGTCGGTCGGCAGCACTACCAGCTCGCCGATGCGCAGCGCGGTAGCCGCCGCGGACAGGCCCTCGCTCCGCTGCGCCTCGTCCGCGCAGTCATACCTGGCGCTCATGGCGGCTCATCCTGCCACAGCGGTAACGAACCGGTCCCGGCCGGCAAGGTCGCTGTGGTTGCGGGTGGCCCGCCAGCCGTTCTCCTCGGCGAAGACCCAGTAGACGGCGGCCCCCTGGGGCGCTCCGTGCTCGACGGCGACCAGCCCGCCCGGGCGGAGCAGCCGCTTGGCGACCCGCTCGATGACCCGGATCGCGTCCAGCCCGTCCGCGCCGCCCCACAATGCCGTCGCAGGGTCGTATTCCCCGACTTCCGGCGGGACCCAGCTATTGAAAGGGATATAAGGCGGATTGCTGATGACCAGGTCAATGCCGCCGTCGAGGTCTCCGAGCACGGCGGCGAAGTCGGCGGCGTGCAGGGTGACCCGGCCCGCCAGATGCGGCGCGGCCGCCTCGCAACGGGCGATGTTGCGCTGCGTCCAGCTGCGCGCCAGCGGGTCCGCTTCCACCGCGTGCACCTGGGCCCGCGGCACCTCCTGGGCGATGGCCAGGGCGATCGCGCCGGACCCGGTCCCGAGGTCAGCCACCGTCGGCTCGGCGACGTCCATCTTCCGCAGCTCGTCGATCGCCCAGCCGGTCATGACCTCGGTCTCCGGACGCGGCACGAACACGCCAGGGCCTACCTCAAGATCGAGATACCGGAAATAGGCGAGCCCGGTGATGTGCTGCAGCGGCTCCCGCGAGACGCGCCGGGCGATGTCGTCCCAGAACCGCGCGTCGAAGGCCGCGTCGGGCACCGTGTGCAGCGCGCTGCGGGCGACGCCGTGCACGTGCGCGGCGATCAGCTCGGCGTCGGCGCGCGGCGACTCCACCCCCGCCTCGGCCAGCCGGGCGGCTGCCATGGCGATCTCGTCGAGCAGCAGGCTCATCGCATCAGGCGACGTCAGCGGCCGCGAGCTTCTCGGCGCGGTCGGCTTGCACCAGCGCGCTGATCACCGCGTCAAGATCTCCGTCGATGACCTGGTCCAGGTTGTAGGCCTTGTAGCCGACCCGGTGGTCGGAGATCCGGTTCTCCGGGAAGTTGTAGGTGCGGACCCGCTGCGACCTGTCCACGGTGCTGACCTGGCTGCGGCGGTCGGCCGCCGCCTGCGCGGCCGCCTCCTCCTGGGCCTGGGCCAGCAGCCGGGCGCGCAGGATGCGCATCGCCTGCTCCTTGTTCTGCAGCTGGCTCTTCTCGTTCTGGCAGGACACCACGATGCCGGTCGGCAGGTGCGTGATGCGGACCGCGGAGTCGGTGGTGTTGACGCTCTGGCCGCCAGGCCCCGAGGAACGGAACACGTCCACCTTCAGGTCGCCGGGATCGATGGTGACCTCGACCGGATCGGCCTCGGGCATGACCAGGACGCCGGCCGCTGAGGTGTGGATGCGGCCCTGCGACTCGGTCACCGGCACCCGCTGGACCCGGTGCACGCCGCCCTCGTACTTCAGCCGCGCCCAGGCACCGTCACCGCCGGCCGTCTGCCCGCGGCTGCGCCCGGTGGACTTGACCGCGACGGTGGCGTCCTTGTAGCCGCCCAGCCCGGTCATGGTCGAGTCGAGGATCTCGGTCTTCCAGCCCTGCCGTTCGGCGAACCGCAGGTACATCCGGAGCAGGTCGCCAGCGAACAGCGCCGACTCCTCGCCGCCTTCGCCCGCCTTGACCTCGAGAATCACGTCCCTGGCATCGTTGGCGTCCCGGGGTACCAGCAGGTGGCGGAGTCGCTCCTCGACCTCGGCCCGCCGCCGCCCGAGCTGCTCCGCCTCGACGGCGAACGATGCGTCCTCGGTCGCCAGTTCCCTGGCGGTGGACTCGTCGGCGCGGATCTCCTGCCAGTCCCGGTAGGCATGCACCACCGGCCCAAGTTCGCCGTACCGGCGGCCCAGGGCCCGGGCGCGGTCAGGATCGGAGTGGACGGCGGGGTCGGCGAGGTCACGCTCCAGGGCCGCATACTCGCTGGCCAGCTCCTCGAGCCGGTCGAACACCGCATTCCTCTCAAGAAAATGTAGCCGCGGCTCCCGGGCAGGGTTGCCCGGTGCGCGGGTGGCGTTACGCGCCCGCCGGCCAGGTAACCGGCAGGCGCGCCCGCGACAGGCCGACCCGAGGCTTACTCGGTCGTCGGCTTCTTTCCGAAGCGCCGCTCGAACCTCGCGACCCGGCCACCGGTGTCCAGGATCTTTTGCTTGCCGGTGTAGAAGGGGTGGCAGTTCGAGCAGATATCGGCGTGGATCTCGCCGCTCTTGGCCGTGCTACGAGTGGTGAAGGTGTTCCCGCAGGTGCAAGTCACCGTGGTCACCACGTAGTCCGGGTGAATATCAGGCTTCATTTGTGACTCCTGGGCTCTGGCGGTCGCCGGGTCGCCGCGCCGCAGGAACCCGCGACGGGCGTGAACCGGTACCGCATCTCATCGGCATACCAGTGTGCCAGATCCTGGAACGGGTTCCAGGCCCTGGTAATTCCCGCTTCCGGCCCGCGCCGGTCAGCGGCGGCCCGGCCGGAAGCGTCAGTTACTGCCGACCGTCGTCTTCTGGACGTGCAGCAGGAACTCGGTGTTGCTCTTGGTCTCGCGCATCCGCTCCATCAGCACCTCCAGAGCCTGCTGCGGCTCGAGCGCGTGCAGCACCCGGCGGAGCTGCCAGACGATCTTGAGCTCCTCCGGCGTCATGAGCAGCTCTTCCTTACGAGTGCCGGACGCGTCGACGTCGATGGCCGGGAAGATCCGCTTGTCGGCGAGCTCCCGGCGCAGCCGAAGCTCCATGTTGCCGGTGCCCTTGAACTCCTCGAAGATAACCTCGTCCGCTCGCGAGCCGGTCTCGATCAAGGCGGTGGCCAGGATGGTCAGCGAGCCGCCGTGCTCGATGTTGCGCGCGGCACCGAAGAACCGCTTCGGCGGGTACAGCGCCGTCGAGTCGACCCCACCGGACATGATCCGGCCGCTGGCCGGGGCGGCCAGGTTGTAGGCCCGGCCGAGCCTGGTGATCGAGTCGAGCAGCACCACCACGTCGTGGCCCATCTCCACCAGCCGCTTGGCCCGCTCGATGGCGAGTTCGGCCACGGTGGTGTGGTCCTCGGCCGGCCGGTCGAAGGTCGAGTGGATCACCTCGCCCTTCACCGAGCGCTGCATGTCGGTGACTTCCTCGGGCCGCTCGTCGACCAGGACCACCATGAGGTGGCACTCGGGGTTGTTCTTGGTGATCGCGTTCGCGATGGCCTGCAGGATCATCGTCTTGCCCGCCTTCGGCGGCGACACGATCAGTCCGCGCTGGCCCTTGCCGATCGGGCTGACCATGTCGATGATCCGGGTGGTCATGATCCCCGGGTCGGTCTCCAGGCGGAGCCGGTTCTGCGGGTAGAGCGGGACCAGCTTCGAAAAATCGGGCCTGGCCTTCGCCGCCTCCGGGTCGAGACCGTTGATCTTGTCGAGCCGGACGAGCGCGTTGAACTTCTCCCGGCGCTCGCCTTCCTTCGGCTGCCGGACGGCGCCCTCGACGACATCGCCCTTGCGCAGCCCGTACCTGCGGACCTGGGACAGTGACACGTAGACGTCGTTGGACCCGGGCAGGTAGCCGGTCGTCCGGACGAAACCGTAGTTGTCCAGGACATCCAGGATCCCGGCGATCGGGATGAGCACATCATCTTCGGTGATCACGGGCTCAGACTCGCCGCCGCGCTCCCGGCGCCTGTTGCCGGAGTTCCGGCCGCGGAACCTGTCCCGGCTGCGACGGCTCCCCGAGCCGTCCCGGTCGTCGTCGCGGCCGCCGGAGTCCCGGTTGTCGCGGCCCGAGTCCCGGTTGTCCCGGTTCGAGTCGCGGTTGTCCCGGCCCGAATCGCGGTTACCCGAGTCCCGGTTGTCCCGGTTCGAGTCGCGGGCCTCGCGGTTGTCGCGGCCGTTGTCCCGGCCCGAGTCCCGGTTGTCCCGGCCCGAATCGCGGGTGTCCCGGTGCTGCTCGGAGCCGTCGCTGGCGGCCCGGGGCTGCTCGTCGCGCCGGCCGCCGCCGCGACGGCGCCTGCTGTCCCGCTGGCCGTCGCCGCCCTGCTGAAGATCGTCACGCTGCCCGCCGCCAGGCCCGGCGTTCTCGCCGTTGCCCGCGGCCCGGCCACCCTGCTGACCGGAATCGCCGGAGCCGGCGGTCGCCCCCTGGCCCTCGGTACCGGTACCTGTGGCACCGCCACCTGCGGCACTGCCGACAGCGCTACTGGCGCCCTCGCCGCCGCCGAAGCTCCCGGAACTACCGAAGCCTCCGGCCACGCCGGTCCCCACACCTCCCGAGTCACGGTATGGGCTCTCGCCGATGCCGCCCCCCGGTGCGCCGCTGCCCAGGCCGGGCTGCGTCGATGTCTCAGATTTCATGGCGTCCTGCTCCGTGGAGTGGGTAGCGCCGGCTCCCGCAGGCGCGCCCCGCTGGACTGGGTTGTCGTTCACCGCGCCCTGACGGCCCCGCGTGGCACGGTTGGCGGCCGTGCCGCCATCAGCGGGCGGCCCGCTCTGGCGCCGCTCCTCAATCGCTTCGATCAGCTGGCCCTTACGCATCCTGCCGATGCCCACGATGCCCATCGACTGGGCGATTCGCTGGAGTTCGGGCAGGAGCTTGGCCGACAGCCCGGAACCGCCGCGGCGGCCCGCTCCGGCTGTCGCCGCGCCGGCGCTGCCGGCGCTGGCATCCGCGTCCGGCGTGGCGCGTACCGCGCCCGCCGGCCTGCGGGAAGTTCCCTCGGCACCCGCCGTGTCGCCGGCTCCGCCGGACGCTGGGAACAGGGCGGGAGTGTCCTCAGGCGCGCCAGAGGAGCCGGTGAAAACTTCGGTGGTATTGCTCACGAGGGGTCCTTCCCAGGGCGCGGGCTCCGGCCGGATGGGCAACCGTTGCGATCCGCTATGACGGCCCGGCTGATCTGCCAGGTCAGTTCTTGTGCTTTCTGTGCCATCCCCGTGCTCTCTCGCATGCGGCAAACACCGGCATGCGCAATCCATCGTCCGCGGCCAAGGGTGAAAAGAGAGGCTCGCGGAAAAGCCCAGACGGCGGGGCAGGCTCACCTTGACCGCTGTGGCCCGTTCCCGGAACCGCAGGCCCCAAGAACTTCCCGGCCGCGCCAGTGGCTACGGTGACCCGTGGGCCGTCCGGTCCCGCTCTTCTCCTGCCGCTCCCTGTCCACTCCTGGCCGGGGTGGAGGTATGGCAGAGGGTGGCTGTCCATGGAAGCAACAGGCCGCCGCTGGTTGCGGCGTTGGCCCGACAGCGAGCAGGCGAGCACCGGTCCCCGTAGCGGGGCGTCTGGTGCAGCACCAAGCTTAACACCAAGAGAGCCCACGGCATTCCTTCGGACTGTCCGTCATCAGCGGGTGAAGTCGGCAGCGCGTGCATGAGCCTGCGACGGCTCTGGCAACGCATGCTGGGCGCATGCCTCCGGGTACGCCTCGCCGGACCGCCACACGAAGGTATAGGTCCGGAGTCGCGGACTGAAGGCTTGGCCTTGACTGTCGACATCCAGGGGGCTTACATGCCATGCGGTACCCGTTTCGCTGGCGATTGAACCGCCCGGTCACGAATCCCTGGCCAGGGCGCCCCGGTTTGGTGCGGTTGACCCGCGAATTTACTTGAGCCACGCGGTTCTTACAAGATGCCGGCCGCCCACCTGGGCCAACGTGTCGCATCCGGTCACACCCGGTCCGGCGGATCGATGCCGAGCAGCCGCAGCCCGGTACCCAGCGCGGCCCGGGCCGCCGATGCCAGCCACAGCCTGGCCCGGGTCCCGGCCGCCGCCCGCGGCGCCGAGCTGCCCAGGAACGGTAGCGCCGGGCAGCTATCCCGGCAGTCCAGGTAGGCCGCAGCCAGGCCCTCGAGATAGCGGGCGAACTCGTGCGGCTGACCGCGCCGCGCCGCGCCCGCGGCCCGTTCGGGCAGCCAGGAGATGGCGGCCAGCAGCCGCTGCTCGGGCGGCAGCGCCAGCAGCGAGGGCTCGAACTCACCCGGCGCGCCGCGCCCGAGGCCAAGATCCTCGGCCCAGCGCAGCATGCTGGCCGCGTCGGCATGGGCAAAGCGGACAGCGAAGAACGGGTTGTCGAGAACCTGCCGAACAGATGACCTGGCGTCGATCCGCGCCGCCCGGCCGGCCCGGGTCCGGACCAGTGCATAACCGATAGCGTCGGCACCCGCGAACGCGACCGCTGCCGCGACTGGTCCGGGCTCAGGCCCGGCACGGCCGACCGCCGCGGCGGGACGGGGCCCTTGGCCAGGAACCCCCGACTGGTCCCGGGTGTGACCGGCCGGGGCGGCGGGACCTGGCCCGGCAGCGGCAATGCCGGACTGGTCCCAGCCGTGACCGGCCCGCGCAACGGGACCTGACCCGGCAGCGGCAATCCCCGACCCGCCCCGGGCGTGACCGGCCGGGGCGGCGGGTCCGGCGCCGACGGGCCGTTCCGGATCGGTCTTGATCTTGATCTTCGCGCCAGCCGTCGCCGCTAGCCGGGCCGTGGCCGCCTCGGTCACCCGCCGCCAGGCCTGCGCCCAGGTGGCGGCGCCGGCCAGGGCAGCGTCAGCCGGTGCGGGGAGCTCGGTGCCCGCCAGCGCGTCACTGCTGGCGCAGCGGTCCCCGGCCCGCGTCACCCGGACGGCCAGGGCGGCGAGAGTGTCGGCGGTCACCGCCACGGTGAGATAGCCGGTGCCGGTGACCGACGCGGCGGTGATCCAGCTGACGCACCGGAGCCGGTCGGCCAGCCTGGCCGCCACCGGGATCGCAGCCAGCCCGGTCACCTCGGCCAGGACGAACGGGAGGCTGGTGGCATAGGTCCGCGGGCCGCCACCAGCGGCGGCCGGGACGGGCCGCCAGGTGCCCGCCGCGCCGGACCGGGCCCGCGCTCCGGCGGGCAGCTCGCCGTCGGCAACCGCGGCGTCGATCGCGCGGGCCAGTTCCGCTCCGATGTCGCCGGGGATCATGAGGCAAGGTTATGAGCGGACGCTGACCGCCGCCTGGTCAGTCGAATGCGCTACTGGGCGCGCCGACCAGCTCGCGGACCACGCGGATCATCTCGGCCGGGTCGAACGGCTTGGTCAGGTAGGCATCCACGCCGATCTGACGGCCTTTGTCCCAGTCGTCCTCCTGCGCCCGCGCGGTGATCAGGACGACCTTGATGCCAGCGGTCAGCGGGTTGTCGCGGAGCTGGGTCGCGGTCACCCAGCCGTCCAGCCGGGGCATCATGACATCCAGGGTGATGACATCGGGAGCGGCCTCGACCACCTTCTCCAGGCAATCCTTGCCATCCACGGCCGTGGACACGTCAAACCCCTCAAGCGTGAGGTTCACGGCGATGAGCTGCCGGATGACCTCGTCATCGTCGACAACCAGCACCCGGCCCAGTCCCTGCGTCACCCGCGCGAGGCTACCCTCTCCGCCCGGCCGGCGCGCGCTGAACTGCAACGTGTCGGTAGATCCCCGGTGACTGGTACCCTGGCTCCGGCCTCGCAAGCCAGTGCCAGCCGGCATTGCGCGCGAGCCCCCATAGCTCAGGGGATAGAGCAACGGCCTCCGGAGCCGTGTGCGCAGGTTCGAATCCTGCTGGGGGCGCCATGTGATCTCTCGGGACATAGGAATGACCCCGAACCCACGTCAGGGTCCGGGGTTTTTCCGTTGGCGTGGTGTTCCGGGCGGGGGTCCGGGTGGCTGGCCGGTGGGCTGGTAGTTGCGGTTCGGGTTGAGGGTGAGCTGGCGGAGCAGTTCGCCGGTGGCGGCGTTGACGATCCGGATGTCGAGGTCTTGCACCAGCAGGATGATGTGGGTTCCGGCGTAGGTCCGGCCGATGCCGATGTGGTAGAGGCGGCCGGCGTGGCGCAGGGTGACGGTGCCGGTTTTGCCGATGATGTCGGTGCGGACGCGGTCGTGGGTCTCGGCGGCCCGGTTTCCGGGGCTGGCCTTGGGCCGGGCGGCGTAGATGGTGGCGGGGGTGGCCCGGTGCGGCAGCGACCGGTGGGGGCGGCGGGTGTTGTAGTAGCTGGTGAAGGCGTCGATCAGGGCCTGCAGCTGGCTGAGGTCAGCGGGCTGGGGGTGATGGGCGGCCAGCCATTTTTTCAGGGTCTGCCAGAGCCGCTCGACCTTGCCCTGGGTCTGCGGGTGGTTCGGTTTCCCGTTCTTTTGCCGCACGCCGAGCCGGCGCAGTTCGTGCTCGAAGCCGTTACGGCCGCCCTTGCCGCCCGCCAGCCGGGTGGTGAACACCATCCCGTTATCGGTCAGCGTGGAGGCGGGGACGCCATGAGCGGCTGTCGCGGCGCGGAAGGTGGCCAGCACGACCGGGCCGGTGACGCGGTCGTGGGCGGTCAGGCTGAGCAGCAGCCGGGAGTGGTCATCGATCCAGGCCAGGATCTCGGTATCGGTCCCGCCGGCGAGCGGGTAGTGGGTGAAGCCGGACTGCCAGCACTCGTTGGGCTGCTCGGCAGCGAACCTGATGCAGGACGACTTGGGGCGTTTCTTCGGCTCGGGGACGACTAGCCCGTTGCGGGCGAGGTACCGGCCGACCGTCGCCGGGGCGACGGCGACCTGATGGTGGTGGCGCAGGTGCCAGCAGATGGTGTCGGGCCCGGCGTCCAGGCCCTGCCCGGCCAGTTCCTTACGCAACCTGATGATCAGCTCCACGGTGGCGTCGCTGATCGCGTGCGGTGAGGTCTGCGGCCGCCGGGACCGCGGCTCGAACGCCGCCTCGCCCTCGGCCCGGTACCGGGCGGCCAGCCGGGAGACCCAGCCCTGGGAGACCCCGTACGCGCGGGCTACCTCGCCCTGCGAGCGGCCTCGGTGACAACAGCGGTGATGACAAGACGCGCCTTCGACATCCGCCGACCGTGCCGGCCAGGTCATTCCTATGTCCTGAGACACGCCGCAACCACGGCCAGGCTCACCCCCGCCGGTAACGACGGCCCGCCAGGTGACGCCGCCCCCTGCTGACAGTGCGCCCGGGACGGACCGCCTCGCCCGAGCGCACCGGTCCCGGGCGCAACAGCCATGACCGCCACATGCCTTCGCAACCACCGGCACTGATCGTCGCGGTATTCCTATGTCTCGACAGACCCCATTCGTATGTCCTGAGGCTGGGCACTGCTGGGGGCGCCATCCCACGACCGGCCCGAACGGCGGCCTGATCAGGCCGAACAGCCAGTCTCACCGAGTCTCGCGAACTGCCAGCCGATGCCAGGATGCGACACGAAACGCCGCAGGCTGACAGTTTCCGCGCCCCATACGCGCCCCAGAGATCACCGGGGGCTCCTCACCGGGCGGTAACACGTCACTCGCCATGAGCACGCGGCGTCGTTGATTATGAGCATGGCTGGGATCATGATTCTCCGGCTGCCGGCGCAAACTTCGTGAGCATCGCGCCCGCCAAGCCGACCAGACGGCGGCGGATCGTTCGCTTTTCAGGCGAACGATCAGCCGGTCCTCAACAGGCACTACACAGGGCAGTTCGCAGGTCTGGGCACCCATCGGGCGTGATCAAGCGATCTTGTGAGACAGATAGATTATTCTGCGTGGTTTTTGCGATCATGCTGCACGAGACGCGAGCCGCGCCGATAAGGGGGATATCGCACGGTCTGTCGCTCGAACGGACAGCTCCGCGCCGACGGCTTTACAGACCATCACCTTTCGTCTCGACTCGTCAGTCCTGACACTCGTCAGTCCTGATATGGGAGTACGCCGCTGGTGGCCCCCGCTGCGACTCGGTGCATCCCCGCGAATATCCCTCACGGGGGCGTTGCTTGCTCCGCGCGGATGGGCACGGCCGGCCCGGCAGGTATCCCGTCGCCGGGTCGCCGCCTGGTGTCGCATCCGCCTGGTTGGATTGAGGTTATGGCAGACGACTACCCGCGGCTCCTGGTGGATCGAGACGTCGTGGTTACCCAGGACGGCCAGCCAGAGCAGACTCGGTTGCGGGGGTGGCTGGATGGCCATGACGGCCCGGTGCCGTGCCACCGAGCCGAGCTTGTCACTCGCGTAGGGAAATACACCTGTCCGTATACCGCCACGGCGCCAGACATGTTCGAGGCCCTTGTCAGGCTCCGCCGCCAACTCGAACCAGACGGATTGATGGTCGCGGTCCAGGGGGCGCGACGTGATACTTACCCCTGCGGCATGGCGCGGGATATGGGCGGCGGAACGCAGGTCTACGTCATGCGCCCTGGACTACACGCTCGCCCAGAAGACCTCGTGGAGACTCTTGATGACGCGCCGCCCGACCAGATTGCGACGGTCGACGAACAGCGGGCATTTGCCGAAACGTGGCGGGCTGGACCATGGAAGTAATCCCGATCCAGCAGAGCCCGGGCTCCCGGCCGACCAGCTGTCGAGCCCGGTCGATGGTGGCATGGTCCAGTCCTTCGAAGCGCCGGTGACCTTCAGGAAGCGGGTCCGCGCCAGCGGTGCCTTGCCTGCGGCGACCTTCTCCGCGCGGGCGATCTGGGCGTTGATGGCCTTGCCGTCACGCTTGCTGCAGGCGCCGGCAGCCTTTGGCTTGGCGATCCGGTTCAGGCTCTCGGACCTGGCATTCGTCACGCCGGCCAGCACCGCACAGGCAGGCTCGCTCTCCCATCGGGCTATGGTGCAGGCCAGGGTGAGCAGCTCGGGAATGTCGCTGTGCTGCACCGATCCGTCCGGTTCGGGTTCCCGCCGCCGGGCTGCCGCGAGAAGGTAGCGGAGAGGGAGACACGCGATGGTTGAGCAGGAGCCGGTGACCGAACTGTGCGCGTTCAGCAGTCCAGATGCGGTCCCGACGGAGTGGGCGCAGGCGCGCGGTGACCTGCAGGAAGCCGAGGTGTACTGGCTCTCGACGGTACGCCCGGATGGGCGCCCGCACGTCACCACACTGCTGGGAGTCTGGCTGGACGGCGCGTTGTACTTCTGTACCGGTCCCGGCGAGCGCAAGGCCAAGAACCTCGCGCAGAACCCGCATTGCATTCTCACGACCGGGCGCAACGATCTCGCCGACGGTGTCGACCTGGTGGTGGAGGGCGACGCCGCGACGGTGAGCGATGAGGCCGAGCTCAAAAGGGTCGCGGACACCTACGAGTCGAAATACGGTCCGCGTTTCACGGCCCCCGAGGGCACCTGGTCCGGTCTCGGGGACGCCATCCGAGACGGCAGCGCCTTGGTGTACCGCGTCGCTCCGTCGAAGGTCCTCGGTTTCGGCAAGGGCAAGAAGTTCAGCCAGACCCGGTGGCGCTTCTCCCGGCCCTAGCCGCCGAGATGGCTACCGTCCGCGGTGAGATGACCGGCCTGCTGTACGACGTGCCCGTCGGATAGCAGTGAAGCGCTCGGCGCTGCCACGCATCGCGCTGCTCGCCCTGATCTGGGGCTCATCGTTCCTGTGGATCAAGCTGGCGGACCGCGGCTTCTCCCCCGTCGAGGTCACCTTCGCCCGGCTCGCCCTGGGCGCGGCGGTCCTGTTCGCCGTCATGCTGGCGCGACGGCAGCCGGTACCGCGCTCGGTGCCGTTGTGGGGACACATTGCGGTCGCCGCGCTGTTCGGCAACGCCGTCCCGTATCTACTGTTCGCCGTCGCCGAGCAGACGGTGAACTCGTCGACAGCCGGGATCATCAACGCGACGACGCCACTGTGGACCGTTGTCCTCGCCCTGGCCGTCCGTCACCAGAGGACAGTGACAGCCTGGCAGGCGGCCGGCCTCATTGTTGGTTTCGCCGGTGGCCTGCTGATCTTTTTGCCCTGGACCTCAGCCTCCGGGCTGACCTCAGCCGGTGGCCTTGAATGCCTCGGCGCGGCGATCAGCTATGCCGTCAGCTACATCTACATGGACCGCTTCCTGGCCCAGCGCGGCATGAGCCCCGTCACGCTTTCGGCATGCCAGCTCCTGACCGCCTCCGTCATGCTTGCCATCGCCCTGGCCGTGGTCGGCGCCAAGACGCCGCATTTCGCCGCCGTCAGCGTGACCGCCGTGGCGATACTGGGCATCATCGGGACCGGCATGGCGTATGTGCTGAACTACCAGATCATCACCAGCGAAGGCGCCACCATCGCCTCAACCGTCACCTATCTGCTGCCGGTCGTGGCCATCGTGCTCGGCGTCCTAGTCTTGGGCGAGACTGTCACGGCGATGATGATCACGGGAATAGCACTAGTCCTAGCGGGCGTCGCGCTCACCCGCCGCCATGCCCGGGCCGCGACGCATTAACGCGACTTCGCGCTGCCTGCCGTGGGCGAGTTCGCGGCGCGTTCCTGGGCCTGGGCGATGGCCCAGGCGGCGTTGATCAGCCCGATATGGCTGAACGCCTGCGGGAAGTTGCCGAGCATCTCGCCACTGCCCGGGTCGACTTCCTCGGCCAGCAGGCCCACGTCATTGATGGCCGCTACGGCGCGTTCGAAGGTCGCGGTGGCCTGGTCCACCTGTCCGGCCAGCGCCTGCACTTGCGCCAGCCAGAATGTGCAGAGCAGGAAGGTTCCTTCCTGCCCCGCCAGGCCGTCGTGAGCCAGATAGCGATACACGAGGCCGCGCTGGTCAGTCAGCCGGGCGGCGGTCGCGTCGATGGTCGCCTTAATGCGCGGGTCATCTCCGGGCAGGAAGCCGGTGGTGGCCAGCATCAGGCTGGACGCGTCGAGATCCTCGCTGCCGAAGGCCTGGGTGAAGGCACCGGCCTGCTCGTTCCAGCCGTGCTCAAGGATGGCCGCACGGATCTCATCGCGGGCTCCGGCCCACGCCTCAGCTCGGTCTTCCGCACCAAGTTGCGGGGCGACGGCGATCGCCCGGTCGAGCGCTACCCAGCACATGAGCTTGGAATACAGGAAGTCCCGTGGCTCGCCGCGGATTTCCCAGATTCCCTGGTCTTTCTCCTTCCAGCGACTAGCGGCTGTATCCGCCGCTGCGGCCAGGAACTGCTGCGTAATCACGTCGAGTTCACCGAGCTCCGGGGCCAGCCGCTGCGCGGCGCTGAGCAGCTCGCCATATACGTCAAGCTGGCGCTGGGTCCAGGCCCCGTTGCCGACCCGCACGGGACGGCTGGCCCGCCAGCCGGCCAGGTGCGCCAGCTCCCGCTCGGAAAGGTCGTGCTCGCCGCCCACTCCATACATGATCTGCAGGTCCTTCCCGCGCTGCAGCTGGGACGCGGCGGCGTCGGCCAGGAATGCGAAGAACTTGCTGGCCTCGAAGGGACAAGCCGCCACCCACAGGGCTTCCATGGTCAGGCTGGCATCGCGGACCCAGGTATAGCGGTAATCCCAGTTACGCTCGCCGCCGATGGCCTCTGGCAGCGAGGTCGTGGGCGCGGCGACGATGGCCCCGGTCGGCTGGAACGTGAGCGCCTGCAGCACCCGGCCTGAGTGGTGGACCAGGTCACGCCAGGGACCCTCATAGGTCTGATGGAGGGCTGACCAGGTGCGCCATCCTTCCAGGGTGCCCTGCAGGCGGGCGGCGATCTCGTCGGCGTCCCAGGCCGCCGACGGCGGCTCCGATAGCTGCCCGCGCTGGAGTGCGAAACTTACTGCCTGGCCGGCGACCAGCCGGAGGTGCACGGTGGCGGTCGCCCCGGCGATCTGAACGCCAGCCGGCCCGGAAAGCAGGAGCCGGCTGGCGCCGCCGTGCGCGGCAATGCCGCCTGTCACCGCCTCCAGAACCGGCTCGATCAGGCCGTATTCGGGACGCGGTGCATAGGTGACATCAACCTCCATATCACCCGCTGTGCACTCCAGCCGACGCAGCAAGACTCCTGGCGATTCGGCGCCCAGATCATGGCCGCGGTCGTGCGGGCCGACCGCCATGGCATCTGTCAGCACTGCGGTGCCGGTTTTTGCCCGGAACGTGGTTTTCAGCACCATGGTCTGATCCACGTACGCGCGGCTGGCCTCGAAATCGCCGGCCGGCCTGATCGTGAAATGGCCGCCGTCGGGGTCGAGGATACGGGCGAAGACGGCCGGCGCGTCGAACCGGGGGAAGCATAGCCAGTCCACCGAGCCGGCCTTGCTGACCAGCGCAGCCGAGCGGCAGTCCGACAGCAGGGCATAATCGCCGATCGGCAAGCTGTTCATGTCGGTTCCTTTCCCCCTGAAGGCTAGACCACCTCGCTGGCGGGATCGCAAGCTCCTGCTGCGACAACACCGTCCCCAGCCAGGCGAGGCGGCCTGCGACAGATGCGGCGGGCTAACGCTGGACGCTCTGCTGCAGGCGGTAGCAGGTCCAGAAGATCAGCGCCGCTCCCGCGAGTGGCACTAGTCCCAGCCAGGCCAGCGCCCCCAGCCAGCGGCCGGAAGCGAGCAGCAGAACGCCAAGGCCGAGGTTGAAGACCGCACAGGCAAAGCGCACAGCCACCCAGGCACGGGGGCTGCGGTATTCCCATGACCTGACCAGAAATCTCATGAGGACGGGCTGCGGGGGCGTGACGTTGTTCATCGGCGCGTGCATCGGGATACCTCCTGTGACCCTGCGGCGCCGGTCACTCCGGTCACCTATCTCGATGCTCGCCGCGCCCGATCGAGCGATCCACCGTGCGGCCACCCGAACCTGAGGTACGGCTAGCACGTGCCCGGCGCCAGCTCACGAGCCGGTCAGCTCCGCCCATGGCGCCGCGGGCGGCGGCACGCCAAGGCAGAAGGGGAGGGCCGATGCGATCAGGTCATCGCTGAAGCAGCTGAGCGCATGGGCTGAGGATGACCGTGCTAGCCGTACCCGGGATTCGGGTGTCCGCCCCATCGATCTCGCACCGACCTGCCGCGAGCATCGAGATATGACCGCTCGCGGTGCGCGCGGTCCGGGCCGATACTAGACAACGGAAGCGGAGAGTTCCGTCATGGACAGCGCCAACCCTTTGACCGGGCAGCAGGCCCACCCAGCAGTGCCATCCGTATCCGACGACGCGTGGCGCGGCATCCGCACGCCTCCCGCCGTACCTGTCGTGGTCCCGTCCCGGACCCCACGCGACCTGACGTGGTTCAGGCAGACGGTGCTGGGGCTACTGCGTGAGCCGCTCACCCGGCGCGGCCGGCGGCAGGTCGAGTACGCGGTACTCGGGATGCTGCTCGCGATTCCCGGCTTTGTCTTCATCGTGGTCGCCCTCACCATCGGCTTCGGGTTGTCGCTCAGTTTCGCTGGCATGCTGCTCGGACTGCCGCTGCTGATCTTGTCCCTGCTCGCCGCCCGGTGGCTCGGCGCGGTCCACCGCCGCGTGGCCAACCGGCTGCTGAGCCTGCAGGTCACGCCGCCGCCGCCGGTGCACCCGCAGCCTGGCGCCCTGGGCCGGGCCCGGGCGACCCTGACCGATCCCGTCGGCTGGCGAGCTTCCGGCTACCTGCTGCTCAAGCTGCCGCTCTCGGTGCTCGCTGTGATCATCACGATCTACCTGGTGTTTTACGGGCTTCCCTACCTGACCTTTCCGATCTGGTGGGAGATCCTGCACGTCAACGGCGTGGTGATCCACGTGCCTGGCTGGCTCATGTGGTGGAAGCCAAACCCCTTGCTGGTGGCCAACTCGGTGCATTCGCTGGCTGTGTCCTTCGCACTGGTTCCGGTGGGCGTGGGCGTGCTGCTCTATTGCCCGTGGTGGTTGCGGCAGTGCAACGCCGTCGACGGAAGGCTGGTCGCCAGGCTGCTCGGGCCGCCGCCGGGGAACCGGGTGCGCGAACTGGAGCAGACCCGGGCGCACGCGGTGGACGATTCGGCCGCGAGGCTGCGCCGGATCGAACGGGACCTGCACGACGGGGCGCAGGCCCAGATGGTCGCCGTCGCCATGAAACTGGGCCTGGCCAGGGAGAAGCTCGGCGGCACGACCTCCGGGACTGCGCAGGCCGACATGGAGCGGGCCCTGGAGCTGGTCGACGCTGCGCACCGCAGCGCCAAGGAAGCCATCATCGAGCTGCGCGACCTGGCCCGCGGCATCCACCCGCCGGTACTGGACCACGGCCTGGGTACCGCGCTCAGCACCCTCGCCGCGCGCAGCGAGGTGCCCGTCGAGCTGGTCATCGACCTGCCCGAGCGCCCGTCGGCCGCGATCGAGACCATCGCCTACTTCTGCGCGGCCGAGCTGCTCACCAATGTCGGCAAGCACAGCGGCGCCCGGCATGCCACGCTGGAGGTGGTGCACGTGCCCGGGCTGCTGCGGGTGCGGGTCAGCGACGATGGCTCCGGCGGCGCGCGCATCGAGGCTCGCGGCGGCCTGGCCGGGCTCGCCGAGCGGGTCCGGACCGTGGACGGCAGGCTGCAGGTCAGCAGCCCGCCCCACGGGCCCACCGTGGTCACCGTTGAGCTGCCTTCCCACGCCTGACCGAAGCGGAGCCCCCGATGCGGATTGTGATCGCCGAGGACTCGGCAGTAGTCCGGGCGGGCCTGGTCGAGATCCTGGCCGACCGGGGCCATGAGGTGGTCGCCGCCGTCGGCAATGCCGATGAGCTGCAGGCTGCGGTGGACGAGCACCAGCCGGACGTCACCGTGGTGGACGTGCGGATGCCGCCCGGCTACACCGACGAGGGCCTGCGGGCCGCGATCGCCATCCGCCGTGACCACCCCAAGACCGGCGTGCTGGTGTTCTCCCAGTACATCGAGACCCGGTATGCGGCCGACCTGCTCGGCGCGGCGTCTGGTGGCAGTGCCGCAGGCGTCGGGTACCTGCTCAAGGACCGGGTCGCCGATGTCGGTGAGTTCGTCGAAGCGCTGAGCCGGGTGGCGGCCGGCGGCACCGCTCTCGACCCGGAGGTCGTTACGCAACTGCTCGGCGCCAGCCGCCGCACCGACGGGCTCGACTCGCTCACGGCCAGGGAGCGCGATGTGCTAGCGCTGATGGCCGAAGGCCGGTCCAACGGCGCGATCGCCGGGATTCTCGTGGTCTCCGAGCGGGCCGTCGAGAAGTACGTCGGAAACATCTTCAGCAAGCTCGGCCTGGCGCCGTCGGACGCCGACCACCGCCGGGTGCTGGCCGTACTGCGCTATCTGAAGTCCTGATCACCATCGTCGGCGCTGTTCCCGCTGGATCGCGGCGGCAGGGCTCACCGGCGCCTGGCGCTCTCGTCGTGGCTCGGCCGAAGCTTATGACGCCGCCTGCCGTGACAGGCAGAACTCGTTGCCTTCTGGATCGAGCAGGACGAAATGGCTGTCGTGTCGCTCCAGGACGCTGGCGCCGAGTGCGGTGAGCCGTTCGACCTCGGTCTCGAAGAAGTTACATCGCAGATCAAGGTGGACGCGGTTCTTGACGGTCCTCGACTCAGGGACCAGCTGGAAGAAAAGTCGCGGGCGCACGCCAGGCGCCTCGACCAGGACAGTCGGATCGTCTTCGGGGTCAGTGATTCCGTTGATGCGCAGGCGTTCTAGTTCCGCCGGGTCGTAGGGGGCGACTTCGTAATCGTCGAGGGCTGCGGCCCAGAAGCGGGCTATCGAGGCAGGATGACGGCTATCGAATACGACGTCGTGAATGCGAGCCATGGCCGTGATGCTGCCACGACAGTTGTCGCAAGCACGGCAGTAGTTTCGGGACCGGGGCCAGCGCCGGCGCTGGCTGGCGGCTCGGTGGGCTGCCCGTCTCGGCGCGCGGGGTCTTTGCCGCATCCAGGTGGCCGGCCGGAGATCGGCCGCCGGCGTGCCGTCTCGCTCAGAGTCCGTCGTCCAGGAACGTGGTAACGGCCGAGACGAACCGGTCGGCGTCATCGAGCCAGGGGTAGTGGCCAGCGCCCGGCTGGATAGTGAGCCGGGCCGCCGGGAACAGCGCGGCGAGCTCGGCGGTCACCCGCGGTGGCCGCGAAAGATCGAGGGCTCCGGCGAGGACCAGCACTGGCGAGCCGAACGCGGTGAGCGCCGCGCGAGTGGCCGCAGGATCAAAGGCGCCCTCGGCGGCGAAGGCTTCGGCCGCGTCCTCGTTGGTCTGTGCCTCGCCCGCAGCCTCGTGAGCTTGGGCTGCGGCGTCCCAGCGACCGTAGAAGAGCGGGGCCATGGCCGCCCAGTCGTCATCAGTTCCCGCACCGGCAGCGACCCGTTCGAAGGCGGCGGATGCCTCAGCGAACCAAGGCTCGTCGCGGCGAAGCCTGACGATCTCGCGCCGCATCTCGCCATCGGGCTCCAGGCCCACCGCTCGCCCGCTCGGCGTGATCAGGGCCAGCTTGTCCACCCGCTGCTGGTGCGTTACCGCATACTGCACAGCGATATTGGCGCCAGCCGAGTGCCCCAGCACGTCGCAACGGTCGAGACCAAGGTGACCCTGCAGGGCCGAGACATCCTCCGCCAGCCGGTCGCAGCGGTAGCTCCCAGGATCGGCCGGGACCGCCGACTTGCCGGTCCCCCGCAGGTCCAGCATGATCAGCTGCCGGTGCCCGGACAAGCCACCGAGATCGCCCAGGTATGCAGAAGCCCGCATTGGCCCGCCGGGCAGGCAGACGAGCGGGACACCTTCCCCTTGGACATGGTAAGCGAGTTCGGTTCCGTCCGCGGCGTAGCAGGTGGGCATGCCGTGATGCTGGCATCGACCGCAGGCCGGCTGCAATCGGCAATCGCCGATCGAGCCCCGGCAAGCGCTCCCGCCTCAGGCTGAGCGCCTGAGGAGGAGGCCCGCGGATACGATGACCACGTGGCCTATCCCGCGCCGGACCGGCAGGCGCACGACCCGCCGCTAGCCACCTCGCCACCGACGGCGCCGCGAGCTGTCTGGTTCCTACAGCGGATTCTCTGGCTCCAAAGTGCCCTGGCCGTGGCGTTCGCGTGCTGGGCACCCTGGGTGCCAGCACGCTCCAGCACCGGAACCGTCGTTCTCGTGACGATCGCGGCGGCATTCGCGGCGGCCAATGTCCTGACGGCCGCACGGCTGGGCTATGCGCGGCCAGGAGCAGCGTCCGGAGCGCTCTCGCTGCAGATTTTCTGGACGCTCGCTGGTGCGTTCTCCATTCTGTGGCCATCCGGAGCGCAGGGCTCCTACGAGCCGCTCTACCTGCTGTTCTTCCTCGCATCACTGGCCGCGCTCCTGGGCTGCCTGAGCGGTCCGGCTCGTGAGTTCCTCGGCGGCACGGGCGGGACGGCATAATCCCGGCCGGGATTGCGATCAGGCGCTGCCCTCCACGCAGAACTCGTTGCCCTCCGGGTCGGCAAGAATTACCCACGGTACCTCGGCGGGCTGGTCATCGATCACCGAGGCGCCCAGTCCGACCAGGCGCGCTATCTCCTGCTGCTGCGGGCCGGGCGGAATTACATCTAGGTGAATCCGGTTCTTGCCGGCCTTGGGCTCCGGGACACCGACAAAGTACAGCCGTATACCGCCCTCGGCCGACGGGCCTACGCTGTATTCTTCGTGCCCAGGCTCCAGGTCCTGCGTATGAAGAGCCCATCCGGTAACGGCCGACCAGAATCGGGCGACGGCACCAGGGTCAGTACAGTCGAACGTGACGTTGAGAATGGTAGAAACCATGGCGTAGCTCCGCTGTGATACGGGCGCCAGTCGCTGCGGCGGTCAGGACGCAACGGGAGGCGCGGGAACGGGACCGGACATCTTGGCCGCACCTCCTTCCGCGGTCGTCACCGACCAGCGACTACCCAGGCGACTATGCCACGGCGCGCGACCTATGGCCAGCCATCAGCGCGACTGCTTGCGATCTGGATATCTTAGATATCTAAATTAGATATCTCTGGTATCCAACTTGCAGAGAGCTGGGAGGATGAGCCTATGGCCATGGCAAAGACGCCGATAGAGATCGACCAGGAGGCACTGGCCATAGCCGCTGAAGTCCTTGGAACCAAGACCAAGAAAGATACCGTGAACGCGGCTCTCCACGAGGTAGGCCAGCGGCTCGTCCGGCTGCGGGCGCTGGCCCGGCTCGGTGAGATGGCGGACCGTGGCGATTTCGATGAGTTCCTCGGCAACAAGGCGGCATACCGGCGGTGAGCCCCGGAATCTATCTGATCGACACTTCGGGCATCTTCAGGATCCTGCAGTCCGGGCTGCGGAAGGCCTGGTCAGACCAGCTGGCTGCCGGCGTCATCGTGATATGCCCCCTGTCGAGCTGGAGTTCCTGTGCTCGGCGCGATCGCTCGCCGACCGGCTGGAGAAGCAGCGGCTGATCCACGACCTGTTCGGTTGGGTGCCCATGCCCGAGGGCGCATACGAGCCCGCCAGCGAAATTCAGCAGCTGCTGACCGAAGCCGGAGCACATCGCTCAGCTGGGCACGGTTGACCTGCTGATTGCCGCCACCGCCGAGCGCGAACGGCTCATCGTCTTGTCCGACGATCGTGACTTCCAGACTGTCGCTTCCGTCACCGGCCAGCCGGTCAAGCTCGTCACCGACGTCTGGCTCGAGGCGGCAGCCGTACGCGGCGCCTGATGCTGCCAGGTAGCCGGATGCTGACGGCCGCCGGAGGATGTAATGTGCAGGCCATCGGGAGGCCTGCCACGGACGCGGAGGATGCCATGGCCGCTAAGCAGAAGTGGGGTGATCTCAGCGAGCGCAACCGCAGGCTGATCATCGCCGCAGCGGTGACCGAGGGCTGCCTGAAGACCGCGGCGCTGATCGACATCAAGCGCCGGCCGGCCAGCCAGATCCGGGGCGCGAAGTGGCAGTGGATCGTGGCGCTGATACCCGGCTCCTTCGGGCTCGGGTCACTCGCGTACTTCGTCTTCGGGCGGCGAAGGTAACCACCGCCGGTACGCCTGCGACACGGTGTGGTGTCTATCCCCCGACACCATGACGCCGGCCTCGGGCCGGGCCCGGAAGGAGTGCAGATATGACCAGGAGAATAGCCGGGTAACGCTCAAATACCTGCCGACTGCGGGGCTAGATTCTCAGCCCGAGGACCCTTAGATTAGTTAGCGCAAGCGTGAGCACATGGTCACGGCCGGGTATCAATAATCGAAGGGATCTTAGCGGCATGATCGTCGATTACTCCATTTTCCGGCCCACCGTAAAAATGCTCAAAGATGCTGGCGTGACCGCCGTCGGCCGTTATATCGGCTGGGACTCGGTTGCCGGATACCAGCAGAGCGGAAAGAACATCACCGGCGCCGAGGCCGGAACCCTTAACGCCAGCGGGATCAGCATCTTCTTATCCTTCGAGTACGCCGCCGACGCCGTGCTGCTCGGCGCCGCTCAGGGCGAAAAGGATGGAAAGCTCGCCGGCGAACAGCTCGCCGCGCTCGGCGCGCCCGAGGGCATGACGGTTTACTTCGCCGTTGATTTCGACATCGCCGACTATGCCCCCGGCAGCACCGACCCGAAAGCCAAGCTCGGGCCCGCCGCCGACTACTTTGAGGCCATCAACGCACTCACTCCTCGCTACACGGTGGGCGTATACGGCGGCTATTACGCGGTCTCCCGCGTTCTGTCGGCCGGCCTGGCCGCCATGGCCTGGCAGACGATCGCATGGTCGGGCGGCCAGTGGGATGACCGGGCGGTGCTGCGACAGCTCGGCTCGGAGATCTGGGGCAGCAACGCGGATGTCGACCTGCTGGTCGCCAGCACGACCGACTTCGGGCAGTGGCCGCGGCCCGCGGCCGTGGCGAAGTTCCAGGCCAACGGCACGACCTCGCTCCGGGACGCGGCGCACGAGCACGGCATGACGGTCAGCGAACTGCTCTGGCTCACCGCCCAGCACAGGCCGGGCGGGTACGGCCCGCTGGAGGTGCCTTACATCGACGACGGGAAATGGGATACCGCCATGCCGACCGGGATGGTTTTCTGGGCCTAGCCGGTCGGCCAGCGGTACGGCGGGCATGGCTCTGCGCCGCGTCGGGCACGGCCCTACGGCATCGCCGGCGTCACGCCGGCCATCATGAGGCCGATCTCCTCCCTGCTGGTGGTCCGGGGGTCAACCTCGCTGATGATCGCTCCTTCGTAGATGACGAGAATCCGGTCGGAAATGGCCATCACCTCATCGAGATCCTCGGAGATGACGAGCACCGCGGTACCGTCAGCTCGCTGGCGGATCAGCCGCTGGTGTATGTACACCGAGGCCGAGACGTCGATGCCGCGGGTCGGCTGGGCTACCAGCAGGACGCTGGGTGCGCCGGACAGCTCGCGGGCCATGATGAGCTTCTGGATGTTGCCGCCGGACAGATTGTGGGCCGGGGTGTCCAGGCTCGGGGTCCGGACGTCGAACTCGGCGACCAGCTGGCGGCAATGCCGGCGGATCGCCCGGTTGCGCAGGAATCCCAGCCGGGCGAAGGCGGGATCGGCGTTGGCCACCAGGATGAGGTTCTCGGCCACGGAGAACTCAGCGATTAGGCCGTCGCGCATCCGCTCCTCGGGTACGTAGGCCAGCCCGGCGTCGCGGATGGTTCGCGGATGCCGGCCGGTCACGTCGGTCCCGCCGATCTCCACCTGTCCACCAGACGCGTGGCGCAGGCCTGCGATCGCCTCGGCGAGCTCTCGCTGCCCGTTGCCCGACACCCCGGCGACGCCCACGATCTCGCCCGAGTGCACCTGCAGGGACAGCCCGCGCACTGCCTCGGCACCACGGTCACCAGCTACCCGCAGGTCGCTGACGGCCAGGGCGACCGGCCCCGGCTGCCGGACGGATGGTACCTCTACCGGGATGACCTCATGCCCGACCATCATGTCGGCCAGCCCGCTCATGGTCGCATCGCCGCCGCGGACCGTGGCGATCTTCCGGCCGGCGCGCAGTACCGTGATCCGGTCGGACAGCTCGAGCACCTCGGCGACCTTGTGCGAGATGAAAACCAGCGACAGGCCGCCCCGCACCAGCCGGGACAGGACCGCGAACAGGTCGCGGACCTCATGCGGGGTCAGCACGGCGGTCGGCTCGTCGAGCACCAGCAGCGAGACTTCGCGGTACAGAGCCTTGATGATCTCGACGCGCTGCCGCTCGCCCACCGACAGCTGCCAGATGTAAGCGGCCGGATCCACCTTGAGCCCGTAAGCCTCCGACAGCTCGCGAATGCGCCGGGAAACCCGGCTCAGATCGGTCAGCGGTCCCCGGGAGGACTTGACGCCCAGTGCCACGTTCTCCGCGACGGTAAGCGTCTGGACCAGCATGAAGTGCTGATGAATCATGCCGATGCCGCGCTGGATGGCCGCCGCGGGCGAGGTGATGGCCACCCGGTCGCCGCGCAGCCTGATCTCGCCTTCGTCGGGCTGGTACAGGCCATACAGAATGCGCATCAGGGTGCTCTTGCCTGCGCCGTTCTCGCCGAACAGTGCGTGGATCTCGCCGGGCAGTACGTCGAAGTCCACGTGGTCATTGGCCAGAACCCCGGGGAAGCGCTTGCTGATGCCGCGCATCTGGAGGAACGGGGGATCACCGGCTGCGCCGCTCCCCGGGGCTGGTGCCGTCATCGTTGCTGCGCCCGTCAGTTCGTCGGTGGCGTGATGGTGCCGCTGATGATCTCGGCGGCCACGTGCTGGCCCGCGGACTTGATTGCCGCTGGCAGCGGATAGGACGGGTTGTAGACGATCTTCTCGCCGTCGTTGCCCAGCGTGATCGTGTAGGTCGCCCCGCCGAGCACCCCGCCCCTGATCGCGGTGATCATCTGCCGCAGGACGCCGGTCCAGTCGTAAACCTGGGACGCGACGACCTGGGTCGGCGCCAGCGACGACTGGTCCCACTGGGTGCCGAACCAGGCGACCTTGTCACTCTTGGCCACCCCGATGGCTCCGACGACCGACTGCGAACTGCCGGTCAGTACGTCGGCCTTCTCGGACACGTACGACTTGGCCGCGGTGGACATCAGGGTGTCGTCGCTGAACGAGCCGGTAAAGCTCACGTGCACCGTGGCTTTCGGGTCCGCGGCAAGCGCGCCCGCCTTGAAGCCGACCACGTACAAGTGCGCATCACCGACGTTGATCGGGCCGATCACGCCGAGCACCTTGCTTTTGCTGAGCTTGGCCGCGACGTAGCCCTCGACATAGCCGCCCTCCTGCGAGTTGGCCTGGTAGGCGAAGACGTTCTTCAGCCCGTAGGTGACCCCGGCGGTGCCCCAGGCGAACGAGGTCTTGGGGAACTGCGAGGCGAGTTGCTCGACCGTGCCGCCGTACTGCGAGCCGTGCGCGATGACGAGGTTGTAGCCCTCGGACGCGTACTGCCGCATCGCGTTGGCCGCGTCGGTGATGTTGAACAGGTTGTCGGAGACCGACAGCGTGAAGTGCAATGGCCCGGCCAGCGAGGTGGCCGCCGCGTACATGGACTGGCTGAAGGCCAGGTCGTTACGCAGGCTCGGCTCGATCAGGGCGACCCTGAGGGTCGCCGTCGAGGATGCTCCGGCCGCGGCCGACGTGCTCGGGCTGGCCGAGGCCGAGCTCGCGGCCGGGCTTGAGCTGGAGCTGCAGGCTGCGGCTGCGAGAGCGAGAGCCGTGCCCAGGACGAGCATTACCGGCCGCCGCAGTGGGTGGGTCTTCATGGTTGTTACCTCCATCGGGGAGGGTTGAAGGAGCTTGTATCTAACGAATGGCTGCGGGAGTTGATCTGCACAAGGTGGCTGGTCATGATGGGCGGCCCAAGCTCACGCACCCCTCTCGTAGGGTTTGCCCAGGGCCGCGGGCTGCCGGTAACGGCGCGCGACGGAGAGCAGAGCGACCACGGTCAGGACGGCGGGTGCCATCGCCGCGATGTCGGATGCGGAGGTCGGGATGATCCCGAGGGTCTTCCAGGTCACGACCACGGCGCCGACCATGCCGTACAGGAGTGATCCCCCCATCACCCCCAGCGGCCGCCAGGCGCCGAAGTACACCAGGGCGACCGCGATGAAGCCCTCGCTGTTGGTGAGGTCCTCCTGGAAGATCCCGATCTGCAGGAGCAGCGTCGCGCCGGCCAGGCCGGCCAGGGCGCAGCCGATGATAACGGTGGAGTAACGGATCCGGTTGACGCTCACCCCGACCGTGTCCGCCGCGGCGGGATTCTCGCCCACCGCGCGGATCTTCATGCCGTAAGTCGTCCGGTTGAGCACGAAGGTCAACACGGGCACGAGCAGGAACGCCAGGTAGACCAGCCAGTTCTGGGTGAAGAACATAGGGCCGATATAGGGGATGCGATACAGCAGCGGGATCCGCACCGGCGGGAGGGCCGAAATCGTCACGGGCGATGGGAAGACCCGCAGCAGCAGCACATTCGTCAGCCCCAGGCCGAACAGGAAGACGCCGATCCCGCTGATCCCTTGCTCGGCCTTGAGCGTAACGCTCACGAGCGCGGTCACCAGGCCCATCACCACGCCGATGCCGAGCCCGGTCGCGGCGGCCAGCGCCAGGTTGCCCGTCTTGGCGGCGACATAGTAGGCGCCGAACCCGCCGAGCAGCATGATGCCGTCGACGCCCAGGTTGACCACCCCGCTGCGCTGGCCCATGGTCTCGCCGAGTGCGGCCATCAGGAACGGCGTCGCCAGCTGGACGCCTGCGGCTACCGTGGCGACCAGCACGGCGGCAGTGAAGAATTGACTCATGCCGGGACCTCTTTCTCGGCGGTCCCGGTCGCACTGGCCTGCCCGCTTCCGGTCGCGTCGGACTGCCTGCTCCCCACGTCGCGCTCATCAGGCCCGGCGACCGCGGCGGTCCGGGCCCGCGCCCGCGCCCGGCGCCGCATGTACTCGACCGAGACGACCAGGACGACTATGACGCCGTTGAGGGCAGTCACCAGGTCCGCGGGCACTCCGGTGACCACCTGCATCGACGTGCCTCCGACCAGCAGGCCGGCGAACAGGAACGCCGTCAGGATCGTCCAGAGCGGCTGCAGGCCGGCGAAAAGGGCAACCACGATGCCGTTGAATCCGGCATTGCCGGTGAAGCCGGTTAAGGTGCCGTCGGTGACCATCCGGTGCGAGATACTGCCGGTCACCAGCATGGCGCCGGCTATCCCGGACAACGCTCCGGCCAGGGTCATGGCCAGCGTCATCGTTGGCCTGACCGACATGCCCGCGTACTTGGACGCCTCCCGCGACAGGCCGACCGCGCGGATCCGGAAGCCTAGGCTGGTCCGCCACAACAGCACGTAGACGGCGACCGCGAGGAGCACCGCGATGAGCACCCCGAGGTGCAGCTGGGTGCCGCCGATGAGCGTCGGCAGCCAGGAGTTCGGTGACAGCAGCTTCGTCTGCGGGATGAGCCCGCCAACCGCGTAACCCGAGTTCGCCACCAGCGGCCCGGACAGCAGGTAGTTCATGAACTGCACGGCGACCAGGTTGAGCATGATCGTGCTCAGGATCTCGTTGACGTTGAAATACGCCTTGAACGCGCCGGGGATCGCCCCCCAGATGCCCCCGCCGACGGCGCCAGCCAGCAGCACCAGGGGCACCAGGATCACGGCTGGCAGCCCGGGAACCGCGAGCGCCGTCGCGGTACCGGCCAGGCCGCCCATGGCGATCTGGCCCTCGCCGCCGATGTTGAACATGTTCGCGCGGAAGGCGATGCAGATCCCCGCGCCGACCAGCAACAGCGGCACCGCCTTTACCGCAGTGCTGGTGAGAGGGTAGGTACCGGAGAAGGCGCCGGTGATGAGGGCGTGGTATCCGGTGACCGGACTGGCCCCGAAGGCCAGCATCAGGAGGGCGCCAAGCAGCAGCGCGACGATGGCCGCGGCCGGCAGCGCAAACCAGCTGAGGAAGAAGTCCTGGCGGCTACCTAAGCCGGCGCGCCGCGGTCGCAGTGCCGACTTCAGGTAGCTCATCCGCCGCTCCTAACTGTCAAGCAGTCGGCAGCACGTTAGCCTTGCATTGCCATTTCGGACGCGGGGCAATAGACCCGTAATGAAGTGCCGAAAGTCCCCGAATTCAGCGGACCGGGGGTTACTCCCCGATCCGGTCGCCGGCCAGCTCGCAGACGATGTCGAGGTGACCGACGTGCCGCGCGTACTCCTGGAGCAGGTGGAACAAGATCCGCTCCAGTGAGGCCGGATCGGCTCCGTCCCACCGTTCGCCAGGCTGGCCGATGTCAGCCAGGTCATGGGACTCGACCACCGCCCGAGTCCGGGCCGCCTGCTGGTGCAGCGCCGCTACCAGTTCCTCGAGTGTCTCGCCGGGAGCGACGTACCAGCGGTCATCCCGGCGGTCGCCCCACGGGTCGGCGACCTCGCGGCCTTCGAAACCCCACTCCAGCCAGCGCAGCTCGACGTAGGCCAGGTGCTTGAGCAATTCGATTGGCGTCCAGCCCGATGGCAGCCGGCTGCTGCGCAGCTCATCGCCGGGTAGCGCCTCCAGCTTGCTCAGCAGCCGGGAGCGGAAGTAATCGAGGTACCCGAGGAAGACCTCGGCTCGCGAGGACACCGGAATGGTCGGCTCAGGGAATGGCGGACTCACCAGGCCAGCATGCCGTACCACGCCGATCTTCGGCCGGATGGGTGGCCCGTCTTCCGGTGGGGTCAGTCTTCCGGGTGTGATCCGTCTTCCGGTGTGATCTGTCTTCCGGCGCGGTCCGACGTCGCGACACTTCCCGACACTGCCCGACGTCCGCGACTGCCCGACTTCCCGACACTGCCCGGCTTTCCCGTACTGTCCGGCCACGATTGTGGACCCGGAATCCTCCCGCGCGATAGCCTTGACTGAACAATCAAACAATTTGTAGATAATTGGTGAACTATCACCATCAGCAGCGCAGCGCGCTGGGAGGCACCGCGATGGTCAGTCAGCGCGCACGTCATCTGGCCGTTCCGCTCACCGCGCTCGCGTGCTGTGCGGCAGCGCTAACCGTGGCCTCGCCCAGCCCCGCTCGCGCGGCCAGCACCGCCCGCGCGGCCAGTTCGGTCAGCACAGCCCGAGCTGCCGCCGCGCACCGTGCCGGACTGCAGAGCGCCGGACTACTGAGCGCCGGACTGCAGAGCGCCGCACCGAGGAGTCAGTCTCCGGCCCGTCCTGGCACCAACCTGCTGGCCAATCCGGGCGCGCAGGCCGGCGCGGCGTCCGCGCACGGCTGGGACAGCGTCACGATCCCTGGCTGGCAGATGTCCAGCGGGCTGCCGACCGTGGTCCGGTACGGCACCCGGCACTTCCCGCGGGCCACCGGGTCAGGGCCGGTGTGCACGGGGGTCAGCTGTTTGCCGGGGGCGCGGGCGGCACGGCGCGGCTGTGGCAGACTGTCCCGCTCCGGTCGCCGCTGGCCGGCCGCTCGCCGCCGGAACGCGGTACCGGCTCTCCGGCTGGCTCGGCGGGACGGCCCGCAGTGATGCCGAGGTGACGGTGGCGTTCGTGTCCGCGGCCGGCCGGATACTGGCCCGCCGCAGCATCGGCCCGGTCGGCCGGAGTTCGGCCATCAGCAGGCTGCACCGCCGCGCCGTGACCGGCGCGGTCCCGCCCCAGACGACCAGCGCCCTGGTCACGCTGGTCCTGGCGACCTCGCTGACCGACATCGACGGCCCGGACGCGCCTTTCGTCGGCTACGACCGGGCGGTGGCCGATGCCATCGCGTTGAGCGTCTCCGCACCGGTGCGGCGGCCGCCGCCGCTCGTCCCGCCGCAGGCCCGGGTTCCCCGGTACCAGCACGTGTTCCTTTTCTACTTCGAGAACGAGGGATTCAGCTCGATCATCGGCAACCGCAAGCAGGCCCCGTACCTCAACAGCCTGCTGCCCAGAGCCAGCTTGCTGGCCAGCTTCTTCGCCGAGGAACACCCCAGCGACGGCAACTACCTGGCCCTGGCCGGCGGCAGCACCTTCGGCATCCCGCTGACCGACCCGCTGGAGGAGAACCCGCAGGACACGATCCGCGCCCCTAACATCGGGGACCTCATCGACGCGGCGCACGAGACCTGGAAGACCTACCTGCAGAGCGCGAACGGCCCGTGTGACGACACGGTGCACGGTTACTACTGGGACGACGACGAGCCGATGACGTACTTCGCGGACGTGCGCGACCGGCCCGCCTACTGTTCGGCGCACCTGGTCCCGCTCCAGGCCTTGCCGGCCGACCTCGCCAGCGCGGCCAGCACGCCGAACTTCGCCTGGATCAGCCCCGACGACTGCGCCGACATGGAGGGGTGCGGAATCCGGGCCGGCGACCGGTTCCTGGCCACCGAACTCGGCGCCATCATGCGCTCGCCCGCCTGGCGGACGCAGCGCTCACTGGCCATCATCACCTTCGACGAGGATGGCTATAACCACGAGCGCCCCGCCCAGCGGGTGCCGACCCTGATCCTCGGCTCGGCGGGCGTCCGGCCTGGCTACGTATCCCGCGACCGGTACACCCACTACAGCCTGCTCCGGACCATCGAAGGCGCGCTCGGCCTCGGAACGCTCACCGCGAATGACCGCTACGCACGGCCGGCCAGCGACGTGTTCGGATCCGGCCCGGCCGGGACGGACAGGCCGGCGGTGAGCGTGGCCGGTACTCCGGCGCTCAGCGGCAGCCCGGCACCGGCCGGCAGCCCGGAACTGAGCGCAGCCGGCGGCCCGGGGGGCCGCGCGGCGACGGCAGCACCGGCAGCTCAGGGCCGGCCGCCGACGGCCTTCGTCGTTAACTCGGGCTCCGGCACCGTCACCCCCGTCGACCTGACGAAACGGCGCGCGGGCCGGGCGATCAAGGTTGGCAGGGACCCGCAAGCCATCGCGATCACGCCCGACGGCCGGACCGGCTACGTGGTCAACTCAGGCTCAGGCACCGTCACGCCCATCGACACCGCCACCCGCCACCCGGGCCCATCGATCAGGGTCGGCACGGACCCGCAAGCCATCGCGATCACGCCCGACGGCCGGACCGGCTACGTGGTCAACTCAGGCTCAGGCACCGTCACGCCCATCGACACCGCCACCCGCCACCCGGGCCCATCGATCAGGGTCGGCACGGACCCGCGAGCCATCGCGATCACGCCCGACGGCCGGACCGCCTACGTACTGGACTGGGGCGGCGCGGCGGTGACGCCCATCAATACCGCTACCGGCCGGGCCGGACGCCCGATCCCGGTGGGCGGCTATCCCGTCGCCATCACGATCACGCCGGACAGCCGCACCGCCTACGTGGCGAGTTACGGCTCGGATACGGTCACCCCCATCACCGTGGCCACCGGCCGGCCGCACCGTCCCATCCCGGTCGGCCAGGCACCTGACGCCATCGCCGTGACGCCCGATGGCAAGACGGTGTACGCCGTCAGCGGCGATTCCGACGCGGTCATCCCGATCTCGGCGGCCACCCGGCGCGCGGCGCGCGGCATCGCCGTGGGCTATTCACCGGCGGCCATCGCGATCTCCAGGTCCGGCGCGACCGCATACGTGGTCAACACGATCTCCAGCACGGTGACGCCGGTCAGCACCACGACCAGCCGCGCCGGACGCCCGATCCCGGTCGGCAGCTACAGCTATCCGACCGCGATCGCTGTTGCACCGTCCGGCAGCACCGCAGTCGTGGTCAGCACCTACGCCGGCCAGGTCACACTGCTCAACACCGGCACGCAGCACCCGACCGCCCAGATCACCGTGGGCAGCTACCCGGTCGCGGTCGCCATCGCAAACTGACCGCGGCCGGGCAGGCCGGCCGGGGCCATACTGCTGTGGTAGGCCAGTGGCGCGGAGCCGGAGCTACTGCTGCCCGGTCGCGCGGAGGGAAAGCCATGGATACCTCGGTCGAAAACCTGGCCATCGTCTGGGCATCGATCGATCAGCTGTGCTCGGGGCTGCGGGACAGCCAGTGGGACCTGCCGACCGGCTGCCCGGGGTGGACCGTGAAAGACCAGGTCTCGCACCTGACGGATTACGAGGCACGGCTGCTGGGCCGGCCAGCTCTGCAGCACGAGCCCGCTCCGGCCGCGCACGTCAAGAACGAGCTGGGCCGGTCCAACGAGATCGGGGTCGACGCCCGCCGCTCGAAGTCCGGCGCTGATGTGCTCGAAGAGTTCCGCGAGGTGACCGCCGAACGGCTGGTGCAGCTACGCGATCTGACCGACGCGGATCTCGCCGCGCCGGCGCGGACGCCCGCCGGCCCCGGCACGGTGGCGGACCTGCTCAACTTGCGGGTGATGGACAGCTGGAGCCACGAGCAGGACGTCCGCCGCGCGCTGAACCGGCCGGGGCACACCGATGGCCCGGCCGTGACCCAGGCCGTGGACCATTTCACGCGGTTCCTGCCTTACCTGGTCGGCAAGCGGGCCGCCGCACCAGAGGGAGTCAAGGTGGTCTTCGCCATCGGCGGACGGGACCCGGTCGCGGTCGAGGTGTCCGGCGGCCGGGGCCAGAGCGCGGCCAACCTGGACGACCCGACCGTGACCCTGGCGATTCCGGTGGCGAGCATCGCGGCGCTGGTGGGCGGGCGCTCCGACGTGCCCGATGACGTCAGCATCACCGGCGACCGCCAGCTCGGCCGGCAAGTGCTGGATTCCATGGTTCTCATGCCCTGACCAAATGCCCGGCAGGCATTGGTCGCCTCATTGCCGGGTGCCGGACTACAGTCTCGCCATGAGCGATGACGGTACCGGCCGACGCTGGCCGTCCGCGCTCGGCCGGGCCTGGCGATGGAAGCCAGCCAGCCAGCCAGCAGCAGGTGTGGCTGCTCGCGGCGGCCGATGGCCTGCTCGTCCTGATCATCTTGACGGCACTGGGCAACGTGCTGATCGGCCTGCCAGTGGCGCTGGCCGTCGCGCTTGGCTTCGGCGCGAGCCAAAGTTACCGCCTTAACCGGCGCGCGGATGCCGCCGTCGCGTCCGACTGGGCCGATGCGCGTAGCCGGGCAACGCAGAGTCCGGATCGAGACCCGGGCTAGGCGGTCGTCCCCGTTAGGAACCTCGTTCATTGCGCGGAAATGGCCCGGCCGTTCGGCCAGCGACGCGCCCGCACCTCGGGAACTTCCCGCAGGCGTTCACTCATCTGGCCCTGATCGAGGCCCTCTCGCTGCTCATCAAGTCCGAGCCGGGAGCAGCCGACAGCTCCGCTTTCGTCGTCTAGCGAGATGGCCAGGCGGCGGCCCGGTCAGCGAAAGCGTCATCGCCCTAACCCTGTGAATCCCTCAGCCGTCGCGCTAGCTTGGGCCTGACCGCCGTGACGCAGGGTGCGCGGGCCGGTGAGCGGGCTCAGGAGCCGGGGGGCTGTCGTGGACAAGGATCTGGTCGGCCAGGTAGTCGATATTGCTCGCCGGGTGGTGGCCAGCGGGGCCATCTCGGCTAACGGGCACGGCAACGTCAGCATCCGGGTGCCCGGGGCGGCGGAGATGTACTTCACGGCGGGCCCTTCGCTGCGGGATCATCCGCCCTCGGCCGTCGTGCGGATCGGGCTGGACGGGACCCTGCTCGAGGGCCAGCTCCCGCCCATTCAGGGCGCGGTGGTCGCCATGCACACGGCCATGTACGCCGACCAGCCCGACGTCGGTTGCGTCCTGCATACGCACTCGCCGTACGCCACGGCGTACGCGGCGGCCCGCCGTCCGATCGGGTGCTGGATTGAGGCCCTTGCGATGTTCGGCCTGGCCTCCGGCGTGCCGGTGACCGAGTACCGGCCACGCGGCTCGGACCAGGCCGTGGCCGGCATCCGCGCCTCGGTCACCCCGGGTGTCCCGGCGGTCTTGCTGGCCAACCACGGCGTCCTGGTGTTTCACCGGACCCCGGACCTGGCCATCCTGGTCGGCGGGGTCGTCGAGGAGGCCGCCCAGGCGGGCATCAACGCCAGCGGCCTGGGCGGCCCGGTCGAGATCCCCGAGGAGCTGCGTGCCGCGGCCCTCCAGCGCGCGATGGCCTTCGAGAGCCGCGGGATTCAGGTCGCCGGTAACTGATGCCTGGTGAGCTCAGTGGGTGTGCTGGCTGGCCACCACGTCGTACCACAGGACGTTGGGCTGCGGAAGGTCCGCCAGCGCCGGGCCGAGCTTGTTCCTCATGAACGCCGCTTGCGAATCCTGGGAGTCCCAGACCTCGGTCACGACCCAGCCGTCACCGGCAGGCCCGGCTGAGTGGCTCAGCAGCCCGCTCGGCCAGTCCCCTGCGCCTGTTCGCGGGTCGAAGCCGAGCCGGGAATTCACCGCGTCGTAATCCTGCTCGCCGACACCGGACTGGAACTGGAGAATGAGTCCTGCCGTCATCCTGACCCCCCTGGGTAACTGAAATTCACCGTCCGCCCGACAGTACCCAAACCCGCGGCCGATAGCGATTGCCACGCGATGCTCGTAATTGCACTTTCGCCCTGGGAAATCGGGATATCGACCCCAGCATGACACTGCGAAGGCCCGGTACGGGGCGGGCGCCGCCGGCCGCGGGCGGTCAAGGCGACGTAGGCTTCCATCGGAGGGCGCCGATCGGGAGGACTCCGATCGGGCAGAGGAGGCCGCCATGGGTTTCGAGCACATCCTGGTCGAGCGGTCCGGCGAGTTCGCCACCATCACCATGAACCGGCCGCAGCGGCGCAACGCCCTGTCGCTCGAGCACATGCGCGAGCTGATCGCCGCCTTCGGCGAGATCGGGGACAGCGACGCGCTGGGCATCGTGCTGGCCGGCAACGGCCCGGTGTTCTGCGCGGGGCACGACTTCGCCGACGTGGCCGAGGCCGATCTGTCCACGGTCCGGTCCCTGCTGATGACCTGCACCGAGCTGATGACCCTGATGCAGCAGGTCCCCCAGCCGGTGGTGGCGCGGGTGCACGGCCTGGCCACCGCGGCCGGCTGCCAGCTGGTCGCGTCTGCCGACCTCGCCGTGGCCAGTGAGAACGCCGGATTCGCCGCTCCCGGCGGGAAGGGCGGCTGGTTCTGTCACACCCCGATGGTGGCGATCGCCAGGAACGTCGGGCGGAAGCGGGCGACCGAGATGGCACTGTCCGGCGACGTCATCGACGCGCCGACCGCGCTGAACTGGGGCCTGGTCAACCAGGTGGTACCCGCCGGTCAGCTCGACTCGGCGACGGCGGACCTCCTCGAGCGCGTCACGCGCGGATCGGCGGAGAGCAAAGGCATCGGCAAACAGGCGCTCTACGCGCAGATCGACCTTGACCAGCCGAAGGCCTACGCCTATGCCGTCGAGGTCATGGCCGCCACCAGCCAGCTACCTGACGCGCGCGAGGGAATGCAGGCATTCCTCGGCAAGCGCAAGCCGCGCTGGCGTCACGGGCGCCCCTGAGCCTGGAGCAGCCGGTCGGTCGCCGCGTCCGGCTGACCGTCGAAGTACAGGCTGAGTAGCTGGGCGAACAACGGCTCGCCGGGATCGGCCCGCAGGAACAACGTCATGGACGAGCGGAACTTCTGCGCGTCCAGGCCGCCGAGTATCTGCTCGGCGCTGCTGCGGCCGGTGCCGGAGTCGATGCCGGCGAGGATGCGCGCGCATTCCTTCAGCCGGGGGCCGAGCACGGGATGCTCCAGGTAGGCCCGGGCCTCCGCCAGCGAGGAGATGGCGTACGTGCGTGACGTCTGGCTCTGTCCCAGCCCAGCGATCTGCGGGAAGATGAACCAGATCCAGTGACCCGTCTTACGGCCGCGGCGCAGTTCCGCGGTGGCTTGGTCGTAGCTGCCCGCGGAGTCCTGGGCGGCCACGAAACGTTCAAGATCGTAACGGTCGTCCACCGTCATCTCCCTCCGTCCATCTCCCGCTGTTATCTCCCCCCGTCGCCTCCCCCGCACTTTCCCCCGCCCGGGCAGATCGGCGCTGATGCCAACAGCAGCAATGGAACCCTGCTGCGGTTAGAGCAACAGCTTCGGTCCATTGCCGCTAATCACCAGCGACAGCAGGTGCGCCATCGCTGCTGTTGCGGAGGCGCTGCACGACCTCGATCAGCGATGCATGGCTTAGCTCGATCCGCAGAAGCTCGATCCGCCGCAGCTTGATCCTCTCATATGGCTACAAAACCACCGGCTGGCCAGGTCCGGTTGCGGCGGCGGGTCTAACCTGAATGCCTAGGAGGCCACGTCGAAATGCTGCATGTGTCTCTGTTGGGGGAGCAGGCCATCATCGACGACAGGACCGGCGTGCGGACGCGCTCGTCGCGCGCGGTTGCTCTCGTCGCCTTTCTGGTCGCCCATGCCGGGTCACCGCAGCCCCGGCAGCGCATCGCGGGCCTGTTCTGGCCAGAATCGACGGACGCTCAGGCGCTGACCAACCTGCGCCGCGAGCTGCACCACTTGCGTAATGCACTGGGGTCTGAGCCTGCCCTCGTCGTGACGTCGAGGGATCTGTGCTGGCGCGATACCCAGACCTGCCACGTCGACATGCGCATCTTCGACCTCGAGCGGCAGGCTGCTCTGACGGCAGCCGAGGCCGGCGATGGGGACGGTGTCGTGGCGCACGCCGCCGGGGCCCTCGCCCAGTACCGGGGCGAAGCATTGCCCGGTCTGTATGACGACTGGCTGCTCGAGATCAGGTCAGTGCTCGAACGACGGTGCGTCGAGCTGTGCGATCTGCTCTGCGCGACGCGCGCGCGCCGAGGTGACCTGACCGGAGCGGTGGAAGCCGCCCGCCGCCGCATCCAGTTGCAGCCGCTGGAGGAGGTCGGCTACCGCAATCTGATGCAGCTGCAGGCCGATCTGGGCGATCGAGCCGGTGCCGTGAGCACCTACCACCACTGCGCGTCCGTTCTGGAGCGCGAGCTCGGCGTCGTGCCTGACCCGGCGACGCGGCAGGCGCTGCAGCGCTTGCTGGCCCACGCTGACCGGGCTGGCGAGCGGGCGCCGGAGATCAGGCCCGCGTTCGGCCGCTCCGGGCTCGCCGCCGCACAGCTCCTCGGCAGGTCCGCAGAACTCGGCCTGCTGCAGGACCTGTGGCGGACTGCCGCAGCGGGCCGCGCCAGTATCGCGCTGGTCCGTGGCGGCGCCGGTGTCGGGAAGACCCGCCTGGTGGCCGAGGTGGCCGGGCTGGCCAGGCTCCAGGGCGCCGTGGTGGCCGGCGCCCAGTGCTTCGGCACATCCGGGCGACTTGCGCTGGCTCCGGTCGCGGACTGGCTGCGGAGCCCGGCCTTCCAGGCGGCCACGACCACGCTCGAGCCCGCCTGGCGCGCCGAGGTCGGCCGGCTGCTGCCGTCCGAGGTCCGCGGCCAGCGCGGTGCCGGGTCGCGGGCCATGGCGGATGCCTGGCAACGGCACCGGTTCTTCGAGGGCCTGGCGCGCGCACTGCTGGCGGTTGACCGCCCGACGGTGCTGGTCCTGGACAATCTTCAGTGGTGCGACCAGGAAACCCTGGCCTTCCTCACCTTCTATCTCGGCCTGGCCCGCGATGCTCCGGTTCTGGTGGCCGGGACGCTACGAAATGACGACCTCGGTGAGGACGCCGATCTGACTGGCTGGACCGTCCAGATGCGCGCCGCTGGACTGCTGACGGAGCTTTCCCTCAGCCCGCTGGAAGCCGCCGACACGGCGCGGCTCGCCGAGGCGATCTCCGGTCGGCCGCTGCTTGCTGACGACGTGAATCTGCTCCAGGCGACGACGGGAGGCTTCCCGTTGTACGTGATCGAGGCAGTACGCGGCAGTGTCGATCCCGGCAGCACCCCGCTGCCGGCCGGCGATCTCAAGGCAGTGCTGGGCAACCGCCTCGACCAGGCGACCACGGGCGCCAGGGAGGTGGCCGGCCTCGCGGCCGCGGTGGGGACGAACTTCACCCTCGACCTGCTCACCGAGGCGAGTGACCTCAGCGCCGACAACGTGGTGGGGGCAGTCGACGAGCTGTGGCGCCGCCGGATCATGCGCGAGTTCGGTGACGGCTACGACTTCTCTCACGACCTGCTCCGCGATACGGCATACGCGCGAGTCAGCCCGCCGAAGCGCTGGCTGCTGCACCGGCGCATCGCCCAAGCCCTCGAGCTGCTCCACGCCGACAATATGGACATGGTCTCCGCTCAGCTCGCGGAGCAGTATGCCCGCAGCGGACGGCCTGGGCGAGCGGTCGCGTATTACCGGCGGGCCGCCGATATCGCAGCAAGCAGGTTCGCCCATGCTGAGGCGATCCGGCTGCACAAGGAAGCGCTGTCGATCGTCCGCGGCCTGGACGAGGGGAAAGACAGGGACAGCCAAGAGCTCGCCGTCCTGGAAGCCATGGCGGCGCCACTCACCGCCAGATTCGGCTACTCGTCCCCGGAGCTCCAGCAGACGCTCGAACGCTCGATCGACCTGGCGGAATCACTGGGGCACCTGGGCTCGAAGCTCACCAGCCTGGTCGCTCTGGCTGCGTCGCGATTCGTCCAGGGACGTACTGCCGACGGGTACCAGATGGCCAGCCGCGCACTGACGGTAGTCGACCTAGAATCTGAGCTGAGCGGTCCGGCTCATTTCATGGCCGGCGGGGCGGCCATCAGCCTGGGCAGGCCCGCGGAGGGACTGCGCCATCTCCAGCTCGCCACCCATCTGGCGAGCGGTGCGCTCTTGCTGAGCATCGGCACCCGGCCCGACGTACACGGCACGGCCTGGGCAGCACACGCCCACTGGCTCCTGGGTGACGACGCTGACGCCCTGTCCAGCTGCAACGACGCCATCAAGCTCGCCCGCACGATCGACCACCCGTACAGCCTGGCCGTGGCCCTGGCCTACGGCGCCATCACCCACCAGGTGCGGCAGGACAGCTCCGAGCTGAAGGACACCGTCACCGAGTTGCGCGAGCTCTGCGAGCGGTACGGCTTCGCCTACTACCGCGACTGGGCGCTGGTCCTCGACGGCTGGTCCCGCATGGATGAGCCGGGCGTCGGCCTGGCCAGACGAGGCATCAGCAACCTGCGGTCGGCCGGCTCGTTTGCCCGGATGCCGTACTGGCTGTCGCTGCTCGCGGACCTGCTGACCCGGAACAACCGGCCTGCGGCCGCGCGGGCCACCCTGGACGCCGCCCTCGCCGCCGCGCATGCCCATGACGACGTGTGGTGGCTGCCGGAGGTGGTGCGGATGCGTGCGGCCCATGAGGATCAAGAGGCCGCCATCGCCCGATTGCGCTCCGCTGCGCAGCTGGCGTCATCCCACGGAAGCGTCGCGCTGCTCCGGCGCTGCGAGCGTGACCTCGCCGGGCGCAGCGTTCGTGCCCCGTCTCCCGGCGTTCTACCGGTTGACTGACGCGAGCGCGCGCTCGCGAACGCTGCGCGAACGGTGCAGGTCATAGCTTCGGCATTCGTAAAACGTCCAGCGGTGCACCCGAGGGGGAGCCAGATGACCACCACATCAGCCGACACGGCCACCACACTGCGCGAAGGACTAGCCACCGCACTGCGCGGCGAGCTGATCATGCCGGGAGATCCAGGCTACGACGAGGCCCGCGCCGTCTACAACGCCATGATCGACAAGCACCCGGCCGCGATCGCCCGCTGCCGGGACGTCGCCGACGTCATCGCCTGCGTACATTTCGGTCGCGATCATGACATCGAGATCGCCATCCGGGGCGGCGGCCACAACGCTGCTGGCCTCGGCGTATCGGACGATGCCCTGGTCATCGACCTCTCGCTGCTCCGCAGCACCACGGTCGACCCGGTCGATCACACGGTCCGTGCGGACGCCGGCTGCACCTGGGGCGACGTCGATCACGCCACCGTCGCTTTCGGCATGGCCACCCCGTCCGGCTTCCTCGCATCCACCGGCGTGGCCGGCCTGACGCTGGGCGGCGGCATCGGCTATCTCTCCCGACGGTTCGGGCTCACCGTCGACAACCTGCTCGCCGCCGATGTGGTGCTCGCCGACGGCAGCTTCGTCACGGCCAGCGAGACCTCCCACAGTGATCTGTTCTGGGCGCTGCGCGGCGGTGGCGGCAACTTCGGCGTCGTCACCTCGTTCACGTTCCGCTGCCACGACATCGGTGAGCACGGCACGATCATCGGCGGCCCCGTCCTGTATGACATCGGCGATGCCGCCGAGGTGATGCGCTGGTACCGGGAGCTGGTGCCGTCGCTGCCTGAGGAGCTTGATGGCTGGATTGCGCTGCTCACCATCCCGCCCGCACCGCCGTTCCCCGAAGCGCTCTGGGGCCGCAAGGCCTGCGGGATCGTCTGGTGCTACACCGGATCGCACGACCGCGCCGAGGAGGTGCTCGAGCCGGTCAGGACGCACGGCTCGCCGCTGCTCGTCGGCCTGCATGAGATGCCGTTCAGCGTGCTGCAGAGCGCTTTCGACGGCCTGTACCCGGCCGGCCTGCAGTGGTACTGGCGGGCTGACTTCTTCAACGAGATCTCCGACGCCGCGATCGACGTGCACGTCAAGTACGGCGCGCGGCTGCCGACCGGGCACTCCACCATGCACATGTACCCCATCGACGGTGCCGCTAGCCGGGTGCCCGCCGACGCCACCGCCTTCGCCTACCGGGATGGCGGCTGGGCCGGGGTCATCGTGGGCGTCGACCCTGATCCGGCCAACGCCGGCCGCATCTCGCAGTGGGCCCGCGACTACTGGCAGGAGCTGCACCCCACGTCCGCCGGCGGCGCCTACGTCAACTTCATGATGGACGAGGGGCAGGACCGCGTCAGGGCGTCCTACCGGGCCAACTACGACCGGCTCGCCGAGATCAAGGCCCGCTACGACCCGGACAACTTCTTCCACGTCAACCAGAACATCCAGCCCGCCAGCTGATCCAGGCCGTAGGCCCGGACTCGGCCGCCGGCGGCAGGCCCGAAGGCCGGCCTCCGGCGGGCTGGTGCGCGGGGCCCGCCGAGGTCACCGGCGGTCCAGGAAAGGACCCCGCTGCCTGCGGCTATTCATCCGCTGCCAGGACCCTCCGCGGATGCGAGCCGTTAACGTAACCGAGGAATGGCGGGTAGATGTTGTAGCCGAGCAGTTCCTGAAGGCGCTCGGGCAGCCGCCTGACCACGTCGCGGGGCACCGCGAGGAGGTGGTTTTCCTGCGGCCGCAGCCAGGCCGCCACATATTCCAGGATCACCCCCAGCCGCGGCTGGCCGGTGCGGTTGGCCCCGCCGCCGTGCCACAGGCTGCCGAGGTAGAACAGGACCGATCCGGGCGTCATGGTGGCCGTCACGACCGGATCGGCAGCGGTCGGCTGGCGCCCTGGCTCCCACCGGTGGCTGCCCGGGATGAACCTGGTCGCCCCGTTCTGCTCGGTGAACTCATCGAGCGGCCACATCGTGTTCAGCACCACCGGCGGGTGCGGCTCGGGCAGCGGGTACACCGAGTCGTCACGGTGCAGGATCTGCGCCTGCTCCCCCGCCCCGATGCAGATGCCTGTCGGCGCGCTCAGCTGGTAGTGCACCAGGACCTGATCGAGCACCTCCAGCAGCAGCGGGTGAATGGCGGCCTGGTCGAAGGTCCGGGTCTTGGCGAACAGGGCGTACACCCGCTGAGTGGCAAATCCCTCGAAAGCGTTGCGCCCGGTCCGGGTGGCTCCCAGCACCCGGCCCAGATCCGCGCGCGCCGCGCCGACGTCGGCTGCGGTCATCAGGCCGGAGACGACCACATACCCGTCCTCGGTCAGCCGCCGCGCCACGTCCTGTCCGGTGGACGTCGCGCCTGGCATGGTCGCCATCACCACTACGAGCGTAACGGGAATCGGATCGTTCGCACCCAACCAGCTGTGGCCCGATCTGCCCGGCCGCTCCGGCACGCGGCCTGGCGAGTCCTGGCGGCTGGCGAACCCATCGCCGGTGTCACCGGTCCAGGATGCGCAGCCGCTGCGGGTCGTAGAACGGGGCGATCTGCAACCGGGCCGGCACGTCGCCGGCCGGGGTGTGCACCAGGAAGTCGCCGCTCTTCAGCCACTGCGCCGTGACGCCGTCGTCGTTGGCGACCTGGGCCAGTCCGACAGCGCCGCCCATCGTGTAGCCATAGGCGGCGGCCCGTACATACCCGGCCCAGCTGCCGTTGCGGAGGACCGGCTCGTTGCCAAACAGGTCAATCGCCGGGTCTTCGACCAGCAGGCTGACCACGCGATGCCGCGGCGGTCCTGCGGCCCGCGCCTTGACCAGGGCTTCCCGGCCGATGAACCCGCCGGGCTTGTCCCACGCCACGGCGAACCCCAGGCCTGCCTCCAGGGGATTGTCGGTGTTGTCGATGTCGACGCCCATGTCCCGGTAGCCCTTTTCCAGCCGCAGGCTCGACATGGCCTGCAGGCCGATCGGCCGGAAGCCGAGATCGCCGCCGGCCGCCAGCAGGTCGTCGTACACGCCGAGCGCGTACTCGGCGGGGACATGCAGTTCCCAGCCCAGTTCGCCGACGTAGGTGACGCGGATCGCCAGGACCGGCGCGTAACCGACATGGATCTGCCGCGCCGCCAGGTACGGGAACGCCTCGTTCGACAGGTCGGCATCGGTCAGCCGCCCGATCAGCTTGCGCGAGGCCGGGCCCTGCACCGACAGCAGCGTCGTGCCCGAGGTGATGTCGGTGACGGTGACCACCTCGCCCGGCAGGGTCGCCCGCCGGATCAGCGGCTCGATCCTGCGGTGGATGATGTCGCTGGCGATCACGAGGAACCTGGCCGGCTCCAGGCAGGTCACCGTGAGGTCAGCGACGATGCCGCCGGCGGTGTTGAGCCACTGGGTGTAGACGAGCCGGCCAGGCCCGAGGGTCACGTCGTTGGCCGACAGCCGGCTCAGCACCGTGGCCGCGTCCGGTCCCTGCACGATGAGCTTTGCCATCAGGCTCATGTCGAGCACGCCCGCCGCTTCGCGCACCGCGGCGTGCTCGCGAGCCACGATCGCATGCGAGCCCGGGCGCCGGTAATCGAGGACGGCAGCCGGCGTCTCACCGGGGCCGGCGAACCACTCGGCGAACTCCCAGCCCGCCGAGGCGCCGAAGTGACCGCCCGCCGTGACCAGCCGCTCGTGCAGCACCGACCGGCGGACGTTGCGGCCGGTCGATGGTTTCCAGGCCGGCCAGACCGCATCCCCGAACAGCACCCCGAGCTGCTCCACGGTGCGCTCGGCCCGGAACCGCCGCGAGGTCTCGTAGGCCGCGGTCCGGTCGATGGCGACGGCGGTGGCGTCGACGGGCGGCACTCCGTCCACGATCCAGTGCGCGATCATGTTGCCGACCCCGCCGCCGGACAGGATGCCCAGCGAGTTCAGGCCCGCCGCGACGAAGTAGCCATCCAGTTCCGGGGCCGGGCCGAGCAGCGGCCTGACGTCCGAGGTGAACGACTCGGGGCCGCAGAAGAACGTCCGGATGCCTACCTCCGACAGCGAAGGTATCCGGTCCATCGCCTGGCCGAGGTAGGGCTCCATGCGCTCCCAGTCCGGCGGCAGCTTGCCGAACGCGAACTCGCGCGGCACGCCGTCCAGTGACCATGGCGCGCCGACCGGCTCGAACAGCCCGACCAGCATCCCGTCGCCCTCCGGCCGGTAGTAGCCGTAGTTGTCCGGGTCCTCGATGACCGGCAGGTCCGCCCGCATCCCCGGCACGGTGTCGGTCAGCAGGTAGTAGTGCTCGGCGGCCTGCAGCGGCACCGCGACCCCGGCCAGCGCGCCGAACTGCCTGGCCCACATGCCGGCGGCGTTCACCACCACCTCGGTCTCGATCCGGCCCGCCTCGGTGAGCACGGCGCAGACCCGGCGGCCGCGCGTCTCGACGCCGGTCGCGGCCACGCCCTCGATCACCCGCACGCCCAGCTGCCTGGCCCCCTTGGCCAGCGAGGTGGCCACCCCCACCGGGTCGGCCCGGCCCTCATCGGCGACGTAGAACGCCGACAGCACATCGTCGGTGCGGGCCAGCGGCCACTGCCCGGCCAGTTCCCGCGGCGAGATCTCCACGTCCTCGACGCCGAAGCCGTGCATCCAGTCGGCCTCCCTCCGCAGCGCGGCCTGCCGCTGCGGGGTGGTGGCCAGCGAGATGTGCCCGACGGCGCGGAACCCGGTGGAATGCCCCGTCTCCTGCTCCAGCCGGGCATACAGGTCCCGCGAGTACCGGCTGAAGAACAGCGCCGTCTCGTCCGTCATGCCGGCCGAGGTGATCAGCCCGGCCGCGTGCCAGGTGGTCCCGGCCGTGAGCTGGTGCTGCTCGATCAGCGTCACGTCCGTCCAGCCCAGGTGGGCGAGGTGATAGGCGATGCTGCAGCCGATCACCCCGCCGCCGACAATCACCACTTGCGCCCGGCTCGGAACGGCGGCGCCAGCGGTTCCCTGGTCGATCGTCACGATGCCCCTTCCTGGCCGGCCCGCACTCTGGCACCGGCGCCGGCTGCCTGGCATCCGGCAACCTCGATCAGCGCGATGACCAGTGACATCAGTAGCACGACGGTACCCAGCAGGTCCAGCGGACCAACGGCGGCCTGGCAGCATGGGAAGCATGCGGCGGGTCGTCATCGTCGGCCCGGCGGGGCCGCCTGCTGGTCCGGCGCGGGCGATCGCGACGCACGCGCCCGGCGCGGCCCTCCATGTGCTGTCCGCTCTGCGTGCGGTCCGGCGGTTCCTCGCGCAGCTGAACCAGGAAGCGCGGCGCTCGCCATGCTCGGGCCTCAGCGGGCCGGCCTTGGCTCGCGGCCCGGACGACGTCAGGCGACCAGGCGCGCGATGAACGGCCGGTCGTGCGTGGGGAGCTCGCGCAGGCCGTCACGCACGGTCAGCGCGGCGCCAACCAGGACGCAGGCCCGGGCGGTCTCCGCGGCGAGGTGATCGATCTCGCCGAGTTTCGCCATCGCCAGCCACGCGGACACCTCGGCCCATGAGTACAAGCTGGCCCGCTGCCGCCTGACTACCGGGTCAGGAAAACCGCCGGGACCACGCTCGCCGCTGAGCCAGTACCGCACCGACGCAGCCGTCACCTTCGCGCGCTGGGCGATTTCATCGGCCATGACGCGGTCCTCGGTCACGCCAGTCACCCTCATCCCGGCTGCTTCTACGTCCTCGACCGCCGACACGAGCGCCTGCACGGCGTCGTCCGCTTCGCGGGAGAACATCACCTGCCCGCCCCGGTGCCCGGCCTGAACCGTGGCGTCGATGCCCCCGCGTGCGGATAGCACCTCCCCGAGTGCCTCAGTGCAATCCTCAGTAACGGGGCCTGCCACGTCAACGTCGAACCAGTAGATATCCATGGTCAGCCTGCCTCCCCGCTTGCGTGCTCGCAGCGGGCCAGCGCACGCAAGATCTTGGTTGCCTCATGCTCTGGTACACGCGGCGTGCCATAGATAGTCAGCGGCGGGCACCCATCGGGTCCGCCCGGACAGTACGCGCGGGCATAAGCGTGGGCCCGTCCGTTTGCGATCTGCACCCGCCACCCCATGGCCTCCAGTTCGCTGATCGCCGCCAGTATCTCCTTGGCCGGCATGTTGTAGAACCTACAACATGGGTTGCGCTAAACGCAACATGATACTGACGCACGCACGCCCCGCGCGACATGAGCCGCGGGCCTGCCGGCGACCGGACGGTCACCTCGTGCCAGAGGCCGCCGTTGAGGTTGAGGTTGTTGCCGCGAGCCTGCCCGGGTGCGGTATCAGCGATGTAGGTATACAGCGGGTGCCCGTCGTAGGTCGCCTGCAGCGACCCGTCGGAGCGCGTGATCGTGCCGAGTTTGCCTGGCAGCGCTACGGCGGCCGCGGCCGGGCCCTTCACCGGCGGCCAGTACGCGGCGCAGCTGCCGGTGCACGCGGAGGAGGTGGGGGTGTCAGGCGCGAACCAGTACAAGGTCAGCCCCCGGGCACTGGTGAGCACGCTGACGCCGCCGATGGTGACCGTCTTCAGGCCGCCCGCTGCGGCAGGCCGCTGGCCGCCCGCGCTGGCGGCTGCCGTCCCCAGCAGCACCAGGGCCAGGACGGCGATCCCGGCGGTCACCGCGGCCGGGCCGGCCCCGGCTGCGGGCAGGCGAGCCGCCAGCCTGGCCAGGCCAGCCCGCGGCCGTTCCAGCTCGGTCCGCGGACCCGGCAGCAGGGTGGCTGCGGCTAGCACCGCGAAGGCCGCCACCTCCAGGACGCCAGCGACGATTCCGGCGGTCGTGCGGACCTCGGTGAACCCGAATAGGCCGATCCACACCGACAGCAGATAGCCGCCCAGGGTGGCCAGCGCGAACCCCGCTCCGGCCGCGCTAGCCAGCCGGCTTCCGGACACCGCCACCATGCCGGCCAGCGCGAACGCCGCTATCACCTGCAGCAGGAACAGCCAGCCGATGGTCGGAATCGACCGGTATCCGGTCAGGTACAGATCCAGGTGAATCGCGCCGGTCGCGGCCAGCAGCCCCGCTCCGCCGATCCGTAGCGCCAGTCTCGGCCACCAGCCCGGCGCCGTCAGCTGCTCCTGCCCCGATGCCGCCCGCTGCGTTTCAGCCATGCCCCTTGCCACGTGCCGTACCTGCCGCCGGTTCAGCCCCGGGCACCAGGCCGAAGGAAGGCGCCTCGTCGGACCCGGGCCGGGCTCCGCAGTCGTGCGCGGGTACTTCGGCGGCTGACGGGACAGGCAGGGCCCGCCGCCGGAACCCGCTGACCGCCATGTCGACCACCCGGTCGTGGCCCCAGCGCATCAGCGGGTACGCGACGCGCGCCGCGATCCGCAGCGGTGCGCTGCGCATCTCCACCGACCAGGACACCGCGGCGCGGGTACCCTGGCCCGCCGCCTCCAGCCGCAGCACCGCCCGGCCGCTGAGGTCACCGCCGACGGCGGCCTCGATGAGCCGGGGCCGGTCACACCGGCGCAGCCGGATTTTCAGGCGCAGCCGGTAGGGCACGGGCGGAATGACCGTGCCCCGCAGCACATTGCCGCCCACCAGCCCGATGCCATCGGCGCGGAAATCGGCCAGCCAGGCCCACCACGACTCGAAATCCTCGAACCGCTCGATGGTCCCCCACAGCTGGGACGGCGGGACACCGAACCAGAACTCCCCGCGATAGTCGAACCGGCTCACGGCCGGCTCGTAAACGTCGCTGCTGGCATAAGCACCTGCCTGTGTATCTTCTCAACGTACCGGCGGTGCGGTCTGTTCGGCTTCGCTGGCCATCACGATGGTCGATGACGACGACACCGCTGCGGCCGCGCTGCGCGCCGGCGCGCAGCGATACATCCTCATGGGCTCGACCGGTGCGGGATCGCCGGGCTAGCGGCCTGACGCCGCGGGCTGCTGGCTCGCTCCGGTCACCTCGCTGACGGGCACCCACCGGCCCTGCGCGGCCGAGGTTTCCATGGCATCGCAGACCGCCTGCGCCGCGGCGCCGTCGCGGAAGCCCGGGTTCCACTCTTCCGCGGGCCAGCCTTCGAAGAGGTCGGCCACCTGGTTGACGAAACTCGACCCGTAACCGACCCCCTGCCCCAGCGGCCACCAGTCGGCGGCGTACGGGTGGCTGGGATGCTCGGCCCTGATCCGCCGCATGCCGTACAGGCCCGCGTCATCGGCGCTGCTGCCGTACCGCAGCTCGTTCAGCCGCGCGTATTCGAAGACCAGCGTGCCGCGGCTGCCGTTGACCTCGATCGTGAAATCGCACGGGCGGCGCACGGCGGCCCGGGCGACCTCCAGGGTGCCGATGGCCCCCGAATCGAAGCGCAGCAGCGCGCTGGCCGCATCGTCGACGGTCACCGCCTTGGTGCCGTGGCCAGGCACCGGCCGCTCCCTGATGAACGTCTCCGCCTGCGCGCAGACCGCCCGGACTTCCCCGGCCTGCCATCGCGCCAGGTCGATCAAGTGGCAGCCCAGGTCCGCGATGGTCGACCCGCCCATGGTCAGGTCGAACCGCCAGTCATACGGCGTCGCCGGGTCGGCGAACTCGTCGGACAGCCAGGTGCCGCGCCACAGCCGGACCTCGCCGATGGCACCCTCGGCGATCATGCGCCGCATCAGCGCCACCGCGGGCAGCCGCCGGTAATTGAAACCCACCGCATTGTGCACCCCGGCCCTGGTCACGGCCTCGAGTGCCGCTATCGCCTGGGGGTATGACAGCGCGAGCGGCTTCTCGCAGATGACCGCCTGGCCCGCCGCGGCGGCCGCCGCGGCGATCTCCGCGTGCGTGCCGGGCGGGGTGCAGATATCCACCACGTCGATGTCGTCGCGCCCGATCAGCTCGCGCCAGTCGGTGACGTGCTCGGGCACGCCATAGGCAGCGGCGGCAGCCGCGACGGCCGGCCCGTCCCGGCCGGCGATCACGCTGACCACCGGGGTCACCGGCAGCCTGTGCAGCATCGGGGCGACCCGGTAGGCATAGCAGTGCGCCTTGCCCATCACCCCGTAGCCCAGCACCGCCACGCGCAGCTCAGGCGCGCCGCTCATCGGGGTGCCCGCAGGGCCGCGCCGGACAACCCGGGCATGGCTGCCGCCGCCCGCTGCGCCGCATCGAGCGCGGCGATCGCGTCGTCAGCCGTGGCCCCCTCGCACCGGCCGCCCGCCGCGAAGTCGGCGAAACTCTCGGCCTGCAGGCGCAGCGCCGCCAGCTGAACGCGCTCTCCGTCCGCCGGGTCGAGGAAGTCGCACCGCGCGGTGCCGAGCGTGCCGAACGCCTCGGCCCGCGCCATGTCGCCCGCCGGATGGTAGCGGCCCAGCGAAACCAGGCCGGTGCTGCCCCCAGACAGCTCCGCGATCACCTGCGCGCTGTCGACGTCCGGCGTTCCTGGCTCGGCGGCCGCGGACGTCACCGCCGCCAGGGTCCCGATGTCCTGCCCGGTCAGCCAGCGGAGCTGGTCGAACTCGTGCACGCCCATGTCGATCACGATCCCGCCGCTGTGGGCGCGGAACGCCGCCGATGGCGGCTGCTCGTCCCACTGGTAGCAGGCCAGCAGGTGGACGACGCCCAGGTCGCCGCCGGCGATCCGGTGCCGCAGCTCGCGCAGCGCGGGCACGTACCGCCGCCAGTACGCGACCTGCAGCGGCACGCCCGCCGCCGCGGCGGCCTGCGCGGCGGCGCGGGCCTGCGCCGTGGTCAGCCCGCACGGCTTCTCGCACAGGATCGGCAGGCCGCCCGCCGCCACCTCCGCGATGATCGCGCCATGCTGGTCGCTGGGCGCCGCGATCAGGATGCCGTCGAGCGGCTGCTCCAGCATTTGCGCGACGCTCTCGTGCAGCGACGCGCGGGGCGCGGGCACCGCGGCCCGCGCCGCCGCCGACACCTCCGTGATCGCGGTCACCGACACCCGCGCGGAGCCGGCCAGCGCCCGCAGGTGGGTACGGCCCATCCGGCCCGCGCCGATCAGCCCCAGCCGGAAGGACGCGGCCATCTCAGAGCCCCCGCGCGGTGAGGAACGCCCGGTTATGGCGCTGCTCGCCGGCCGCCTGCGCGAACCGCTCCGGGCTGCGCGGCAGGATGTCCTGCTCAACCACCAGCCAGCCGCCGAACGACATGCCCCGCAGCAGGTCCAGGACGGCGTCCACGTCCAGGTCGCCGTCGCCCAGCGCGCAGAACGCTTCCCGCACCCAGATGTCCGTGGCCGGCGCGTCATCGGCCACGATCCCGCTCATGACCGACCGCACGGCATCCTTGAGGTGGACGTGGTTGACCCGTTCCCGCCAGTCCCTGAGCATCGCGACCGGATCACCGCCGCCCAGCATCATGTGCCCGGTCTCCAGGCACAGCCCGATGTCGGACCTGGCCAGGACCTCCTCGATCTCCCAGGGCGCCTCGACGTAGGTCCCGGTCTCCGGATGAAAGGTGGGCTCATAGCCACGGTCCCGGCAGCGGCCGGTCACCCGGGCCAGGCCGTCGGCGAACCGCCGCCACCCCGCGACGTCCAGCCCGAGGGACGGCTGCGCCACGGACCGGCCCGGCCTGCTGCGGCGCTCGGGGCTGCCGTTGTCAGCCAGCGTCGGCCGCGGCGGCGGCCCCGGCAGGTAGCCGCGGACCGCGTCGAACGTGGTCAGCAGTTCATCGAGCGCGTGCATGGCCTGCTGCAGCGCGTCCGGGTCAGCGTAGGGCAGCTCGAGATAGCCGCCCGCCAGGCCGAGGCCGCGCTCGGCGAGCAGCTCGCCCAGCCGGTCCGCGGGGCCGAGGTACCCGACCGGGCCGAGGTCGATGCCCGCGTAACCGGCCTCGGCCACCTGATCGAGCACGCTCACCCCGTCCGGCACGCTCGGGTCGTAGCCGACGGTGACCTCGAAGGCGCCGTAGCTGACCGGCGCATTGGCCACGGCTATCTCGTTCATGTCGCCGCCCTTCGCTAGCCGACGCCGGCCGGATCGGCAACCGGCCCCTGGCGGCGGTGACACTCGATGATCGCCTCGCACAGCGCGATGTCCCGCAGGCCGTCGCGGCCCGAGGTGACCGGCGGGCGGCCGCTCACGATGCTGTCGTGGAACGCCGCGAGCTCGCGCTTGAAGCCGCTCTCGTAGGAGACGACCTCCTCGGCGCGCCAGGACCGCGGCGAGCCCAGATCGCCGCCCTCGATCTCCAGCACGGCGGGCTCGCTGCGCAGGAACGGCGACGGGAAGGACAGCCGCAGCCTGCGGTCCGGCGCGTAAAGAGCAAACTCCATGGCATAACGGGAGATGCCAGGGAGATCCATCCAGTGCACGGCGACCGGCACCGCCCCGAACCGCAGCAGCACGGTGACGCTCTCCTCGCCCAGGCTCACGTAGTCGAGCCGGTCCGGCTCGCCGAGCACTCCCCGGACCGTGTTCAGCTCGTGCACCAGCGTGTCGAGCAGCACCATCTCGTAGACCTGCCGCTCCAGCGCGGTGGCGGCCCCGATCGCGGTCCCGACTCGGCGGCCGTTGTCAGCGCGCAGCAGTTCGGCGGCCCCCGGGACCGGCGGCACCGGCGCGAGCAGCGGATAGTGCTCGACATACGGCCGGAACGGGGACTCCAGCGTGGTCACCCGCAGCAGCCGGACTCCGGTCAGCCTGGCGGCTTCCTCGGCGAACCGCGCGTACCCGGGGTCATACCGCTTCGGGTAGCCGACCATGAGAATCACGCCGGCCCGGTCCGCCGCGGCCACCATCGCGCGTCCCTCAGCCACGGAGAAGCACATCGGCTTCTCGACGAACACGTGCAGCCCGGCCTGCGCCGCCGCCACCGCGATCGGCTCATGGCTGCCCGAGGTCAGCACCAGGACCGCATCGAGCGGCTGGCCGAGCAGTTCACCGGCGTCGGTGCAGGCGAACGGGATGCCGTAGCGCTCGGCACACGCGCTGGCGCGGCCGCCCGCGATGTCGCATACCGCCACGACCTCGAAGCGGTCGGCCAGCTCGGCCAGGTAGTGCAGGTGCATCACCTGCGCGATGAGGCCGGTACCCACCAGGCCGACCCGCAGCCGCCGGGCCGTGCTCACGCCGCCGTCCGCGCCGTCTCGATGGCGGCCCGCAGCAGCCGCGCCGCCTCCGGCACGCCCTGCTCGGCGGGCACGAACGGGTCTTCGTGCTCGATCGAGACCACCCGGGCCTGCGAGCCGGCCAGCGCCCGGATCAGGCCTGTCCACCAGGCCAGCCCGTGCCCCCGGCCCGGCACCGCGAACGTCCACGGCATCTCGGCGGCCGGCTGCGGCCACCGGTGGTCGAGCAGCCCGCCCAGGGCCAGGTTGTCGGCGTGGAAGACGGTGTCCTTGCCGTGGACGTGGCCCACCAGGTCGCCCAGCGCGGTGGCGACCCGGTGACCGTCCATGCCCATCCAGAAGAAATGGCTGGGATCCAGGTTCGCGCTGATCGATGGCCCGAGGGCGGCCGCCCGCCGGAACGTGTCCACGTTGAAGACGCTGGTGCCCGGGTGCAGCTCGATGCATACCCGCAGCCCGGGATCCTGCTCGGCGGCGAAGGCGGCCAGGCCGGACCAGTACGGCCCGACGCGCTGCTCCCATTGCCGCTCGTAGACGCCCTCCAGGTAAGGCAGCCAGCCGCCGGCGCCGAAATGCGGCACCCGGTCCCCGGGCGCACCCGCCGGGCAGCCCGCCAGGGCCACCACGCGGTCCACGCCGAGCAGGGCGGCCAGCCTGATCGTGTTGCGCAGCTCCAGGTCATGCCGCCGGGCCAGGTCATCATCGGGGTGCAGGGGGTTGCCCCACGCGTTCAGGGCGTCCACGCGCAGGCCATGCCGCGCGACCAGATCGAGCCACGCGGCCCGGGCGCGCGCGCTGGCCAGCAGCGCAGCGGTGTCGCAATGCGGGTGCGGGGCGTAACCGCCCGCCCCCACCTCAATGTCGGTGACTTCCGGCGCGGCCTGCCGCAGCCAGCCGAGCACCAGCTCCAGGGGCTGGTCCAGGAATGCCTCGAGTACCACGCCGATCCGCAGTTCCCGGTGCGGTGATGAGCCGACCATCGTCGCTGCTCAGCCTTCCTGCCCGGCGAGAGGATCTGCGGAAAGACATCAATTGCCGAGTCTGCCCCGGCCCAATATGACCTGTCAAGAGAGTGTCAGAATGTCGGGACAAAGTGAGATAGCTGACCGCCCGCAGACCTCGACAGCTGTACTGTCCCGCATAGTCCTGCGGCAGCCTTCGCCGGGGCCTCTATACTCTGACTAGCTTCACACTCAGTAGAATGTCCGAACAAACAAGCCTGGATACCTGCTGGACCCCGGACCCCTGTCCAGCGGTCGTCCCGCAGCACCGACGGGGGCCGGATGACGAGCTTGATGCCGGAGCACGAGGCCAGCACCTCGGGTGTGATCAGCATCGACCGGGCCAGCCCGGTGCCGCTGTATTTCCAGCTGGCGCAGCATTTCGAGGCCGCGATCAGATCCGGCGCGCTCAAGGTCGGCTCCAGGCTCGACAACGAAGTGCAGCTCGCCGAACGGCTCGGCCTGTCGCGCCCCACCGTGCGCGCCGCCTTCCTGTACCTGTCCAACAAGGGCCTGGTGGTCCGCAAGCGCGGCGCCGGGACCCTGGTCGCCAACGAGCGGATCGACCGCGATGTGGAACTGACCAGCCTCTACGACGATCTGGCGGCGGCCGGGCGGGCGCCGACTACCCGGGTCATCCGCGACGAGGTCTGCCACGCCAGCGACCGCGTCGCCCAGGCCCTGCAGCTTCCCGAGCGGGCGATGGTGGTCTCGCTGGAGCGGATCCGGCTGGCCGACGGCGAGCCGATCGCCCTGCTGCACAATTACCTGCCGGCCGGGCTGGTGCACCTCAGCATCGACATGCTGGAGCAGCATGGCCTGTACGAACTGCTGCGCGCGTCGGGCATCAGGCTGTCCTCGGCCACCCAGCGCATGTGCGCCAAGAACGCCTCGGCCGCCGAGGCCAGGACGCTCAGCGAGAACCGCGGCGCCGCGCTGCTGACCATGGAACGCACCGCCTACGACGAGACGGGCCGCCCGCTCGAATTCGCCCAGCACCTTTACCGGGCGTCCAGGTACGCGTTCACGACCAGCCTGTCCCGGTCGGACCTGGCCGCGACACAGCCGGGTACCTGATCGCTGCTCACAGCAGGCTGACCGCGATATCCACGGCTGCGGCCACGTTGCCGTCCGCCGGGTAAAGCAGCGACCGCCCGGCGACCAGCCCCATGACATTCGGCAGCCGCAGCGCCTTCTGCCAGCCCGAGAAGGTCAGCTCAGGATCGTCGGAGACCTCGCCGCCCAGCAGCAGCGCGGGCAGCGTGGACGCGGCCATCACCTGCTCCATGTCCGGCACCACCGGAACCTTGAGCCAGGTGTACGCCGAGGTCGTGCCGAGGCCGGAGGCGACCGTGAGGGCCCGGATCATCGCCTCGGGCGACAGGTCGTTGTAGACGTGGCCGTCCGCGCGGTGCGAGATGAACGGCTCCACCATGGCCATCAGCTGGCGGCCGGCCAGGTCCGAGACGGCCTGGGCGCAGGCCTGCATGGTGGCCGCCGTCGCCGGGTCGTCGGGATCAATGCGCAGCAGCATCTTGCCGCCGTCGAAGCCCATCCGGTCGATGGCCGGGGCGTCATAGCCGGTGAACCGGTCGTCTATCTCGAAGACCGACCCGGCCAGCCCGCCGCGGTTCATCGAGCCGACGACCACCTTGCCGTCGAGCGCGCCCAGCAGCAGCAGGTCTTCCAGCACGTCGGCGGTGCCGAGCACGCCACCGACACCCGGGCGGTCCAGCGCGACACAGAGCCGCTCCAGCAGGTCCGCCCGGTCGGCCATCGCGAACCGCTCCCGGCCCGCCCGCAGCGACCCCCGGGCCGGGTGATCGGCCGCGACAATGACCAGCCGGCCGTCCGGGCCGAGCACGGACGGAGCCCGGCGGCGCTGCGCCGCCGACCGGGCGACCAGCCCGGGCTGGCGCACCCGCGTCTCGATGACCTGCGCCAGGCGATCAGGGAACATCGCCAGTCCACGCCAGCAGGGCCGCCACGTCCAGGCGGGCCAGCTCACTCGCCACCAGGCTGCTCCTCCTCAGGCTCCTGATACCACCGGACCCGCTCCCCCACCTGGCTGCGCAGCCGCCACCTGCGGCTCTTCGGTTCGGCTTCCATGCGGTCGCGCAGCATTTGCAGGCGCTCACTGGTGAGCTTCCGCTCTGCTGGCTCCAGGCCGGAGGGCTCGAGGTTGTCCAGCGAGCGCTCGATGTTCAGCTGGCAGGTCCGCCAGAGCCCCCAGTCCCTGGCGCAGAGGGCGGCGACGAACGAGCTGGCGATGCAGGCAGGCCCGTCCTCACTGACCTCATGGTGGATGAGCAGGTTGTAGATGTCGCGCTGGTCATTCTCCGTCAGCTTCACGATCTGCAGCTTGCTGAGCAGCAGTTCCTCACGGGGAACGGTGAGCGGCTCGCGATCGAGGCGCCCGGTGAGGGGTAGCTCGTGGCACATCGAGAACTCGCCCACGAACACGTCCAGATGACGGCCGTTGCGCAGGTCGTGGTAGAGCAGCCTGCGGCTGCCGCGCAGCGCGTTGAACATCTCGTCGGCGAGATAGCCCGCCGTTTTCAGGAGCCCGGCGGCCGCCCGTCCGCCCGAGCGGGAGACCGCGAGGTCAATGTCCTTCACCCGGCGGGGCAGCCTCGGCCGGCCCTCGGGCGCCTGCAGGTACACGGCCACGCCGCCGAGCGCGCGGATGACGAGGCCTTGCTCAGCAGCGCCGGAGATCAGCCGCCGTGCCTCGGCGACTGGATCGGCCAGTGGCTCGCCGTCCATGACCTTCATCCGGTGGTGAGCAGGAAGTCCAGGCATGTCCCGTCCTCGGCGAGATCCAGCACCGCTCCGCGCAGCACTCCCGCCGAGTAGTCACTGCCGGGATTCACGCACAGGGTCCGGCCGATCTTCTGGGCGCCGCGTGACTCATGGATGTGACCGTGCAGGCCCAGGACCGGCTGGTACCGCTTGATGGCCGCCCGCACCGCATGGCTGCCGACCGGCACGATGCTCGGCCGGCCGCCGCGAAGCACCGGCTTCAGCGTCGCGTCCAGCTCCGGAGCCTCGTCCAGGCCGGATGCGTACGGCGGGCAGTGGAAATTGACGATGCACGGCCTGCCCTCGGGAACCTGGTCCAGCATCTTGCTGATCTGCTTGGCCAGCTCCTCCTCCGAGCACTCCCGCTCGGTGTCCCACGGCGTGTACGGCACCAGGCCCAGGCTGGCCATCGTGACCGGCCCGAGATCGCACAGCTCGAACTCAGGGCACTCGATCCGCCCGGATGCCGCCAGGACCGGGTCGGCGTCCACCGGATCGTCGTTGCCCGGCGTGACAATGCACCGCACGCCGGGGTCCAGGCGCTCCTCGGCCAGCTCGCACCACCGCCGCACCTGGGCGGCGATCTCGGCCCGGAAGAGCCGGTCCAGCGCGGCCGGATCTTCCTCCAGGCGGGCCAGCTCGGCGGCCTCCATCCGCACCGGATAGAAGCCGCCCTTCCTGATGTCGCCGGCCAGCTGGTCCCACTCGGCGGCCGGGACGGTCACGTCCTGGCCGCCGATCCGTGCGCGCAGCGAGTCGTCATGCGCCAGCACCGGAACCAGCGCCTTGCCCGCGAAGTCGCCGCCCATGATCAGCACGTCGGCCTCGTAGACCTTGGCGGCGGCCAGGAACTTGCGGAAGCACACCTCGGAGCCGTGGATGTCGGTAGCGAAATACAGCCGCAGTGCGCGCCGCTTTCCGCGTTGCCGGTTACCTCGGAGCATCCGCTACTCCGGGGGCAGTTCGCGCATGGCCATCGTCAGGTCCAGCGCATTGCGCTGCCGGCGCACCGCGCGCGCGATCACATAGATCACCGGCCCGGCGCCGAGGACCACCAGCAGCGTGATGATCGATTCCACGCTGAACTTGCCGTACACATTCGAGTGCGTGACCAGCTCGAACACGGTGAACAGCGCGAGCAAGGTGGTCGCTGCGCCGACCAGGGCGACCTTGCGGAGCCAGCGGCTGCGCTCCTCCGCCGACAGTCCTGGAGTGTCGATCAGGTCGGCGCGGCGCATCGGCAGCACGGTCGCGGCGATGCCGCCCGCCAGCAGGATCAGCGCGAAGAACAGGCTCTGCAGCGCCACGATGCTGCCCAGGTTGACCAGGCTGGTCAGGATGCAGAACGCGCTGCCGATCACGAGCACGATGGCGATCGCCACGTTCGGCGCGTGGTTGCGCTCCCCGACCTTGGCCACGTTCACCGGCAGCAGCCGGTCAAACGCCTGCGCGAACAGGACCCGCGTGGTGACGGTCAGGAAGGCCAGGTTGACAGCGATCTCGGCCAGCGGGACCGCGGTGGCGAAGAGGATCTTCGTAATCGGGTCGGTGGACAGCACCATCCCGTAGCCCAGGCCGCCGGCTACCGAGCTGAGATTCGTGATCTTCCCGTAGGCCGTAGGGTTGACCACTCCCAGGTTCGCCTGGGCCTGCATGAACGACAATCCGACCCGGGCCCGCAGCAGAGCCCAGACCCCGATCCACAGCACTACCAGCACGCCGATGCTGATGGCCGAGGCGTACAGGTAGGTGCGGCCGGGCCGGCGCAGCTCGCCGCCGACGTAGTAGGAGTACAGCACGCCGTTGTAGTTGAGCACCATGAACGGGATGATCGCCACCGCGGCGGCGATGGACGTGCCGAAGACCACCCCGTTCGCCTTGCCGGAGGTGATGATCGCCTGGTAGGCGCCGGGGTGATGGCTGTAGCTCGCCAGCGACGAGACGAAGTCGGCGTGTGAGTTGATGGCCAGCATGAAGATGAGTACCACGAACGCCACGACCTGCAAGATGATCAGCCCGAGGATGATCCGGGCGACCACCCTGACCGAGAACAGCGAGAGCGCCGCGACCACCACCATGACCGCGATGCTGAGCCAGGCGACCGCGCCGTCGCTGGTCAGGTGATTGCCGGCGTTGGCCAGGCCGGTGCTGTGGAAAGCGTCGCCCAGGCCGCTCAGCATGAACGGGGTGAACTGGGCGGCGAAGTGCGCGTTGGTGGCCAGGATGTAGGTGAACACCACGGCAATGCCCAGGCCAGCCACCGCCCCGGCGACCGGGGAGACGATCCGGGACAGGTACACGTACTCGCCCCCGGCCCGCGGTATGGCTCGCAGCAGGTACCGGTAAGCGAACATGGCGACCAGCCAGATGATTGCACCGGCCACCAGCGGCAGGTACATATCGGCTTTGGCGAAGTCGGTCAGCCCCGCGTTGAAGTTGATGAAGGTGTTGACCACCGCGACCGAGGCCAGTGAGATGCCGGTGGCGGCCGGGATCCCGAGTTCGCGGACCAGACCGGATGTCTGCCGGATGAAGAGGCGCCCAGCCTCTGCGCCTCCGACTGTCGTGGTGCCGGCCGATGCATCGCTGCTTGCCATTGCCTACCTCCCGGCTCTGCCCACCAAGACAAGGAATGAGAGCTGAAGCCCGGGCGGGCACTGGACGCCCGCCGACGCAGCCCTCAGGCTGCCCCAATGGTTAAGCTAGGACAAGCAATTGTCAATACCTATGTACATACTGCGAAGCAGGCAAACCTGCCCCGCCGCGCCGGCTCCAGCCGGCGGCTCGCCAGGCGATCTGCGTACGACGTGCTGACCTGCGATCTTCGAACCGGTGCGCTGATTTGCGGATTCCGGGGCCGGTGCGCCGACCTGAGGCAGCGCGGGACGCGCCCGCCAAGGCGTCGGCGCTCGGGCCGGGCCAGCAACCGGCCAGGACGGCGGACGTCGGGCTCGGGCAGGCGGGTCAGGCAGGCCGGGTCAGGCGGCCCGGGTCAGGCAGGCCGGGTCAGGCAGGCCCGGTCAGGCGGCCCGGTCAGGCGGCCCGGTCAGCGATCGCCGGACGCCTGATGGCGCAGGCCGTCCATGACGAGCCCGAGCAGTCGGTCGGCCTGTCCAGAGTCGGTCGGCTCCCGGTCGACTGCCATGCTGACCGCGTGCACCAGCCTGAGCAGGTCGACGGCGTTCGCATCGGCCCGCACGGCCCCGGCCGCCTGGGCCCGCTCGAGCAAGGCGGTCGCAGCGCCGCGCATGATGCCGCTGCAGGTCGACAGGAGCTCGGAATCCTTGTCGAGCGTGGCGAGCAGGGCCGAGGTGAGGCTGCGCTTGGTGCGGCCGAAGCTGACCAGCGCCCGCAGCCACTCCTCCAGCGCGGCACCAGGATCGGCCGAGTTACTGAGCCGTTCCGCCCGGTCGCTGAGCATGTCGACCTGATCGCGGTAGACCGCCTCGAGCAGTGCCTGCCGGTTCGGGAAGTGGCGGTAGAGCGTGCCGATCCCGACGCCAGCCCGCCGGGCGATCTCTTCCAGCGAGGCATCGTCGGCATCACGTTCGGTGAACACTGCGCTCGCCGTGCTCACCAGCCGCTGGTAGTTGCGCTGGGCGTCGGCGCGTAGCGGGCGCTGGGCATCACCGCGCGGCGTGCGCTCGCCGTCGGCCCGCGCCGCGCGCTGCTCGCCGGGCTGGGCCGGCGCACCGGTCGTGGTCATCTGCCGTCACCTAATTCAGGTTGACTATACGGAGGGGTCCTCCGTATAGTTCTTCGTAGCGGAGGTTACCTCCGCATAGAGCTTAGCCCATCCGGGCCGCTGCCGGCCAGATCAGCCGTCAGCGACGGATTCACACCCCTTCAGAAAGGCAACCATGCCCACGTCCTCCCTGCCCCGGGCACCCACACTCGACCGTCCGGGCACCGTCCCGCGTGCTGATCGCCGGGGCATTGCGCTGGCGCTCGTGCTCGGCGCCCAGCTCATGATCATCCTCGACATGACCGTGGTGAATATCGCACTGCCCAGCATCGCCCGTGGCCTGCATTTCTCCGCCCCCAGCCTGTCCTGGGTGCTCAACGCCTACACCCTGACCTTCGGCGGCCTGCTGCTGCTGGGCGGCCGGGCCGGCGACATCCTCGGCCGGCGCCGCGTCTTCATCGCGGGGATCACGCTGTTCACCGCGGCCTCGCTGGCAGGCGGCCTGGCCTCCTCAGCCGCCTGGCTGCTGGCGGCACGGGCCTTCCAGGGCGCGGGCGGCGCGATCGCCTCGCCCGCAGTCCTGGCGCTGATCACGGCCAGCTTCGGCGAAGGCCGGGAGCGGACCCGCGCGCTCGGCATCTACACCGCCGTCGCCATGGGCGGCGGATCGCTCGGCCTGGTGCTGGGCGGCGTGATCACCGAATGGGTGTCCTGGCGCTGGGTGCTGTTCATCAACGTGCCGATCGGCATCGCGGTGGCCCTCACCGCGCCGCTGTTCCTGACCGAATCGCAGCGGCAGCCCGGGCGCTTCGACATCACCGGGGCGCTGACCTCGACCGCCGGGATGACCGCCCTGGTCTATGGCTTCATCCGGGCCGCCTCGGACGGCTGGGGCGACGGCGTCGCGCTGGGCGCGTTCGCCGCCGCGATCGTGATGCTCAGCTTGTTCCTGCTGAACGAGTCACGGGCCCGGCAGCCGATCACTCCGCTGCGGCTGTTTGCCGACCGCGGCCGCGCGGGCTCCTATCTGGCCCGGCTGCTGCTCGTCGCGGGCATGTTCGGGATGTTCTTCTTCCTCACCCAGTTCGTCCAGGACATCCTGGGCTTCAGCCCGCTGCGGGCCGGGATCTCGTTCCTGCCCATGACCGCGGCACTGTTCGCCGTGTCCAGGCTGTCACCCCGGCTGCTGGCCAGGTTCCCCGGCCAGGGCCTGATGGTGACCGGCCTGCTGCCGGTGGTGGCCGGGATGACCTGGCTGTCCAGGATCACCCCTGGCACCGGCTATCTGGCCGGGGTCCTCGGCCCGATGCTGCTCATCGGTGCCGGGATGGGCCTGGTGTTCGTGCCGCTGACCATGGCCTCGCTCGCGGGCGTGCGACCCGAGGACTCCGGCGCCGCCTCCAGCATGGTGAACGTGACCCAGCAGGTCGGCGGCTCGCTGGGACTCGCGATCCTGGTCACGGCGTTCAGCAGCGCCAGCCGGGACGCAGCGCGGCACCGGCTCGCTCACCTCGCCCCGCTGGCCCAGGCGCACCATGTCGTGGTGACCGGCATGGCCAGCGCGTTCACCCTCGCGGCGATCTTCGACGTGGCCGCGCTGCTGGTGGTGCTGGCCATCGTCCGCAGCCGGGCCCCGCAGGCCGCGGCGCGCCTGGCCCGCAGCCAGCGCGACTGACGGCTGGTCCGGCCGGGCGCTGGCCGCAGCGGCGCGCCCGGCCGGACCAGCACGCGTGGTCCGCGGCAGAACATTATCCAGGCAGAACGTGATCCGCGACAGAAGCGGCCGCCTGCTTCTGGGTCTGGTCCGCGGCTGGCCGGTCAGCCGCTGTACGGAATCTGGGCCGCAACAGCCGCCCGCCGCCGTCCCTCGTCAATCCAGCGCGGGATCAGCGTCGCGTCGGCGCCGGCTTTCAGGCACAGCTCAGCGGCCCGCTGGTACCTCGGCGCATCGATCTCGTGCTCATGGCAGCCGAGCGCCAGCCCGGCATACTCGGCCAGCAGGTCGGCGCGTCCATCGGCCGTCTCGGCCAGCTCTCCGATAGCGTCAGCTTCCTCAGCCGCCGACAGCGGACGCCATCGAGCGTGCCGCCCCGCGATAGCAGCGATCTGGGCGAACAGGAGCCGGTCAGCTGAGCTTCTCACCTTCGTGATACTAGAACACAAGTTCGATTTTTGCAACAGTCCAGCCGATCCGGCGTGGCGGCCTAGTTTCGCGCAGAACCAGGAAGCAAGCCGCCAGGTCACTTGCGGCCTCGCTGAGCCAGTGCACCGGCGGCTGGATCTGGCATCGTTCCGCTGTGACCAGGGCTCAGCGCAACGACCAGGCACCGGATGCGGTCAGCCGCATCAAGGATCCGCGGGCCGCCGCCGCGGTCGCTGCGCAGTCGCGCTCAGCGGGCCGCCGCAGGCCGCTGCCTGGCCGAGGGACGCGGCCTGATCGAGCAGCTGGTCGGGTCGGGCCACCGATTGCAGGTAGCGCAGCGACGCGGCGGCGCGCCAGCTGGCCGGGCTGGGTGTCCATCGGCAACTGATCCAGGACGAAAGGCCCTGCCTGCGGCACCAGGGCGCGCGCCTACTGGAAGGGAGAGCATGTAGGAGGGCGCATGAAGCAACGGGTGCCCGGAAGGGCTTGGTACTCACCCGGCCTAGACGGCCGTCGTCCCCGGATGCTCGTCGAGAGTGACAGCGAGGCTCTCGCGATCTCCGACTTTTCGCTATTCCAGCAGGCAGGCTTCGACGTCGCGTTTTGCTCCGGGCCCGGGCGCACGCCGCGTGCCTGTCCCCTGCTGCGGGGCCAGGAATGCGCCGTGCTGGCCGGCGCCGACGTCGTCCTGCACGGGCTCGATCCGGCCCTCGGCATCGCCCGCGCCATCCGGCAGGCCTGTCCGGACCTGCCCGTAGTTGCTGAACAGCAGGCCGGAGAGGACGGCAGCGTCGAGGTCCCAGACGGCTGCCTGCCGCTGGTCTATCCGTGCTCGGTGCGCGGTCAGGTGGACGCCGTCCGCCGGGCGCTTGGCACCACGCGCCGCTGACTGCGGGACCGCTTCGCGCCCGGCTAGCCAGGGACGTGACAGACAGCCTCGACGTTGTTGCCATCCGGGTCACGGACGAAGGCCGCGTAGTAGCCAGGATGGTATTCGGGCCAGGCGCGAGGCTCGTGCAGCACCGCGGCGCCAGCCGCCACCGCCGCGCCGAAGAATGCCTGGACGGCCGCCCGGTCGGGTGCGGTGAAAGCGATATGCGACTCGCGGAACCCCTCGCCGGTGGCTCGCGGGCCGATCCAGAACTCTGGCTTGCCGCCCGCGCCGAAACCGACGGTCTCGCCGAAGTCCATCACCCGGCCCGCTCCGAGCGCCGCGAGGACTGTGTCGTAGAACGCGGCGCTCACCGCCACATCGGCACACTGGATCGAAAGGTGGTCGAGCATGCGTCCATCCTGGCGCAGCGCCGGCCCGGCCGCCCGCCCGATCCAGGCATAGCTTCGGGCCCGCCACCTGGTGAAGATCGGGCCCGCCAGCTGGTGGCCCCGGGCAAGCGCTCCGGCCGCTGGCCGCGCGCCGCCCTTAGGATGGCGGGGTGCCCAGGACAATGCGGAGCCAGGCCCGCCAGCAGCGCAAGGCGCGTGTTCCCGGCCCGCTACTGTCCGCCGCGTTCCGGCCGCTGGCCGTTGCGCTGCTGGCCGTCTGCGTAGCGGTCACGACGTCGCTGGGCCTGTGGCTGATGCACAAGAGCCAGGCCAGCGGGCTGGACTCGGTCATCGACTGGGGGCTCCGGGTCAATCTGTATCGCGACCGCGCGATCTTGGTCAGGGTCGGTGAGATCGCCGATCCGCTCCAGACCACCGAGATAACCGTGGCCATCGTGCTGGCCTGCCTCGCGACCCGACGCTGGCGCGGGGCGCTGCTGGCCGCCGTGGCCATTCCCGCGGCCGGAGCCCTCACTGAAGACCTGCTCAAGCCGCTGTTCGACCGGACTTCGCAGGGTCATCTGGAGTTTCCCAGCGGACATTCCACCGGAGCGTTCGCCATGGCAGCGGTGTGCGTGGTCCTGCTGCTCGGCCCGCTGCGCCCGCACCTGTCCGATACGCTGCGGGAATTTCTCGCCGTGGCCGCGGCCCTGACGGCGGCGGGGGTGGCGGTGGCGGTCGTGGCCCTGGACTTCCACTACTTCACCGACACCGTGGCCGGAGCGGCGGTCGGCACCGGCGTGGTGCTCGCGACCGCCCTGCTGCTGGACCGCCTCATTCCCAGCCGCAGTCCGGACCGTCCTGCGGCTGTCCCGCCGGAGGCCGCCCGCGGTGGCGCGGACAGTCCGGCCCGCGGTGGCGCGGACAGCCCGGCCCGCAGCGGCGCGGAAAGCTAGCCCGCGGGCCGTGTCCGCCCTGCGCCCGACGGGGCGGGCGGCTCGAACGCGCCCGGGTCCGCGCAATAGTCGCGCACGGCGCCGGCGAACCTGGCCGCGTGGAATCCGTCGGCGTAGCGATGGTCGAAGGTCGCCGTCAAGGTGAGCACCGGGCGCACGACCACCTCGCCGGCGACGGCGACCGGCTGCGGCCGGACGGCGCCCACCAGGACCAGCAGCGGCACCCGGTAATAGTGCGCCAGCGGCGAATACGCACGGGTGACCCCCCAGCCGCCGACCGACGTGATCATCGCGCCGCCGAACGCCTGCCTGGGCATCCCGAGCCGGGTCAGGTCCAGGTTGAGATCAGAGGTCAGCCAGGCGGCAGTGCGCAAGACGACACGCAGCGGACCGGGCGGCAGCCGGGCGAGCAGGTCCTTGGCGCGGCCAAGTTCCGGGTCGGAGCCAGCCTCGATAGCGGCACAGCGGCTGGTCAGCTCGCTGGCGATGTCGACCGCGGACTTCAGGTCCGCGTCGCGGATCTTGACACCGGTCAGTTCCTGGCCGGCTTCGGCCGCCACGATGAAGAACACGTCCACGCTCTCGCGCTCGTGCTCGCGCCCGCGGGCCAGCCTGATCCGCAGATCGGGCACCACGGTCAGCCCGTGCGCCACCGCCCGGCCCACCAGATGGGTGATCGTGACGTGCACGCCGGTGCGGTCGCGCGCGTCCTCGAGGTAGCGCACCAGCGCACCGGCGTCGAGTTCGAGGTCGCCGTAGAACTGCGGGTCCATCGGCCGGCCCCAGGTCGATCCCGCCAGCTTCCGCCAGCCGTGCACGCGCCTTGACACCATGCACCTCCGCACGCCGTTACCCAGACCATAGGCCCGCGACTGGCTCGCGGGGCCGGCTGAAGCGCGCAGCAAGCCGACCGGCCCGCGTGTAACGATGGGGATATGGACGCGGTGAACATCGACGCGATGCTGGCGCGCTTTGCTGAGCACTGGTCGCCGAAAACGATTGCTCAGATTAACGATTACGACGTGCGGATCGTTAAGGTCCAGGGCGAGTTCAGCTGGCATCAGCACGCCGACACCGACGAGTTTTTCCTGGTCCTCGACGGTGAGCTGACAATTCAGCTGCGGGACCGCGATGTGGTGCTCGGGCCCAGGGAGTTGTTCGTCGTGCCGCGCGGTGTCGAGCACTGCCCGCGAGCGGAGATTGAGACGGCCCTGATGCTGCTCGAGCCGAGCAACGTCGTCAACACCGGCGACGCGGGCGGCGAGCTGACCGCCGAGATCGAGACCCTGACCTGATGGGTGACCGCTGGCTGGCGACGGCTGCGGTCAGCCGCGGGCTTTCCCGGTAGCCGCGTCGACCAGCACCGTAGCGACCGCGCGCGCCGCGGCGGCCGCGGTCGGGTCGTGGTCCATCCGGGCGGCCACTGACGCGCCGTCGTAGAGCAGGACCAGCTGCTGAGCCAGCCGCTCGGGATCTGCCGCTCCGGCCGCCTGGCTCAGTTCGGTGAAGAGCGATCGCACCCAGGTGCGGGACTGGTCCGAGACCTCCGCCACCGCGCTGCCCGCGCTGGCCTCCGCACTGGCGTTGAGGAACGCGCAGCCGCGAAAGCCCGGCTGCGCGAACAACTCACCGAGCACGTCGAACACGCCGAGGAGACGTTCGCGCGGCGTGTCATAACGCGCCAGCCCGCTCCTGATGCGCTGCTGCCGCGCCACGTGGCGAGCGGTCAGGTAAGCGCGGATGAGCTCGTCCTTGCTGCCGAAGACGCTGTACAGGGTCGCCTTGGCCACCCCGGCCCGCTCGATCACCCGGTCGATGCCGACGGTGTGGATGCCCTCGTCGTAGAACAGCTCGTCGGCCGCGGCCAGCAGCCGGTCCCTGGCCGAGGCGCGGTCAAGTGTCTTCGTACTCATGACTTGACAATACCAGACCGGTCTGTCTAGTGTCATCTTTAACGGACAGACCAGTCTGTTCAATCGCCGGACCGGAACGCAGCGGGGCCGCTCCGCTGCAGTGCCGGGCCTCGAGCCCAGGAAGCCGCGATGACCTCCCCTTGCACCGCCCCCAAGGCCGGCCTGGCGCCGGCTGCCGAGCCTGCCCGCCGCGTTCCTGGCCCGGCGGCTCTGGCCGCTACCGCAGGCCGTCACGCCGCGGCCCGCGCGCCGCACCCGGTCGCCATCCCCCAGCCGCGCCCGGCCGCCACTCCCCGGCCGCGCCCGGCCGCGGCCCGGCTGCCGCGCGCGGCTGCCTTCGCCGCCATAACCGCCGTCTTCGTGCTGTTCGCCGCCGCGGCCAGTGCGCCGTCCCCGCTGTACGTCGTGTACCAGCAGGAATGGGGCTTCTCTGCGGCAACCCTCACGGTGGTCTTCGCGGTCTATGTCGTCGGGCTGATCGCCTCGCTACTCGTCCTGGGGGCACTGTCCGATCACGTGGGCAGGCGCCCGGTCCTGGCCTTGGCGATCACCCTGGAAGCGGTGGCGCTGGCGCTGTTCATCACCGCGGGCGACATCACGCTGCTGCTCCTGGCCCGGGTCATCCAGGGCATCGCCACCGGCGCGGCCATGACAACGCTCGGGGCCACCCTCGTGGACCTCAACCCGCCGTATTCGCCCGGCCGCGCCGGGGTGGTCAACAGCACCGCGCCCACCAGCGGGCTGGCCCTGGGCGCGATTGGCTGCGGCGCGCTGGTCCAGTTCGCCCCCGCGCCGACCCGCCTGGTGTACGCGCTGCTGCTCGGCGGCATCGTCCTGGCCGCCGGGGCCGTCGCCGCGCTGCCCGAGACCTCGGCCCGCCTGCCCGGTGGCCTGGCCTCGCTCACTCCCCGGCTGGGCGTCCGGTCCGGCTCCGCCCCGCCTTTTACGCGCTCACCCCGATCATCGTGGCCAGCTGGGCGCTCGGCGGCCTCTACCTCTCCCTCGGCCCGTCGGTCGCGGCCAGCCTCTTCGGCCTGCGCAGCCATCTGATCGGCGGACTCGTCGTCACACTGCTGTGCGGGACTGGTGCGGTCACCGCATTCGTGCTGCGGGCCTGGCCGGCGTCCCGGCTCCTGAACGCCGGCGCCGCACTGCTCACCGGCGGGATGGCGGTCACCCTGGCCGGGCTGCAGGGCAACAGCGTCGCGCTGGCGGGCGCCGGGACGGTCGTGGCCGGTATCGGCTTCGGTGCCTCGTTCCTCGGCTCCTTCGGGACGCTGGCCCGGCAGGCCGCCCCGGCCGAGCGCGGCGAGCTGTTCGCCGTCGCCTACGTGATCGCTTACCTGGCCTTCAGCCTGCCAGCTGTGATCGCCGGCATCGCCAGCACGTCAGTCGGCCTGCGCACCACCGCGATGGCCTACGGCGTGGCCGTGGGCGCCCTGAGCCTGACCGCGCTCGCCGTCCAGCGCGGCCGTGCCGCGCACCAGCGCCGCCCGGCGCCGGCCGCGCAATCGCAGCCCCCACAGCCACAGCAGGCGCAGGCACAGCAGGCACAGGCACAGCAGGCACAGGCACAGCAGGCACAGGCACAGCAGGCACAGGCACAGCAGGCACAGGCACAGCAGGCACAGGCACAGCAGGCACAGGCACAGGCACAGCAGGCGCAGGCACAGCAGGCAACACGGTCGCAGCAGGCAAGACAGTCGGAGCAGCCACCGGAAGCCTGGCCGTCAGCACGGTCACAGCAACGGCAGGCCGCCGGTCAGCGCGTCGACACGGGCGTTCTCCGCGGGGCCGATGGCACAGCACGTGGCCGTGCCCGGCACTAGCTGGGTGCGCCCCGCGTCCCGGATTACCTCGACGGGCAGCCCCGCGGCCCGTGCCGCGGCGGTGACCTGGCTGAGTTCTTCGCCATCCGCGACCCGCAGCGCGACCTTCGGCTGCCCGGCCGCCAGCCAGGCCGCAAAGTCGCTGCCGCCCCGGGCCGACAGGGCCGCCGCGACCGCAGCATGGGCGGCCTGGACAGCGATCTTCCCCCGGCTCATGCCGAGATCGGTCCGCACCAGCAGCACCAGCTTCGCAGCCACATCCTGCACTGTAAGGCGACGGCCCGGGCCGGCGGGACCTACTCGATCCTGGCGGTGATGGGGGTGCCGATCTCGACGGTACGTCCGACCGAGCACAGCCGGTCATGTGACCTGCGCACCGCCTCAGGCAGCACCGCCCGGGCCGCATCACCCTGATCTCCGCCAGGGAACACGATCCGGAAGGTCACCTCGATATCGGTGAGGCGGTTGCCCTCCTCATCACGTACCTTCTCGGCGTCCACCCTGACCTCGAACTCCTCAGGCTGGGCGCGACGTGAGGTCAGGATGTCAACGTCGATCGCGGTGCAGCCGCCGATCGCAGCCAGCAGCAGCTCGGTCGGCGTGAAGTCGGTGCCGTCGCCAGTGCCGAAAGTGATCTTGCCGCCCCGGCTGTTCACCGCGGTGAACTTGCCAGGCGCGGTCCGCTCGACGGTCGTCCGGCGGTGCGCAGAACCAGTGGCCATAACCACACCTTGCCAGAACGCCCGCGCGACGCGTGCTGCGGCTGGACGTCGCCGCTGACCGGGTTCGGCTCAGCTGGCCAGGCCGATGCTCAGGTTATGGGTCACGAGCGAAACTGACTGCTCATCTCAACGGTTCTCCGCAACGACGAATCCCCGGCCCGGCTGACCGGACCAGAAGAAGCCCCATTAGCGATCCGTCGTGACGCTTCCCTGACCTGAGGCAATCCAATGGCTGCTGCGTTCGCCACCTCGTCCATTTCGGCCGGGCATTACCGCTGATCAGGAAGGTCCAGGATGCCGGGCGCAAATATAGGGAACGCCGAACCGAAATCTGGGTCACCGCTGCCGATGCGGAAAGCGAACCGGCCGTCATACCGTCGCCTGGACCTGCTGCGCCACTTCTTTGTATCTCAGACGGCACCATGCCGCTCTACCTGGACGTGCGTACCGCCAGCGGCGGCGCTGGTGACCAACCGGATGAGACGGCGGAGAAAGAAGGCCCGGCATGACCGATGACGACAGGACTCGCGGCGTTTCCCGGCGGGGGCTGCTGACCGGCACGGGCGCGGCCGGCGCCGGGCTGGCGGTGGGCTCGATCGGAGGATTGCCAGGCGCCTCGGCCGCCACCGCCAGGCCGCATCATCGCCTCCGGCCGGGCGTGCCGGCCGACAGCCACCTGTTCGGGCGGATCTTTCCGTCGCTGCGGCCATTCGCCGAGGCGACCGACCAGGTCCGGGCCGCGCTGACGGAGGTCGGCGCCCCGGGCGGCATCATGGACGCGCGCGACGACCTGGCGGCCGGGCCGAAGAACCTGATCGTCGACCCGGCCGTCAACGGCAACCCGACCGCCACTGATCCCTACGGCAGCAACCCCGACAACCCGACCATGACCGCGGGGTCAACATTCGTGGGCCAGTTCACCGACCACGACATCACCTTTGATCAGACCTCGCAGCTGGGGGTGCCGCAGAACCCGCTGATCTCGCCGAACACCCGTACCCCTGCGCTCGACCTGGATTCGGTGTTCGGCGGCGGCCCGGCCATGCGCCCCGACCTGTACGTGCCGAACCCGGACGGCACGGCCGGGCCAGCGCTGAAGATAGGAACCGGCGGCGTGCACGAGGACGTGCCCAGGGTCCCGAACGGAGACGGGACCTGGACCGCGCTGCTGGGCGACCCGCGCAACGACGAGAACGTGATGGTCGCCGGGCTGCACGCCGCGCACATCCTGTTCTACAACCGGGTCCTGGCCGACCTGGGCCGGTTCGACCTGCGCGGCTTTCCCGCGGCCCGCGGTGCCGACTTGTCCCACTCCTACCTGCGGTACCTGATCGCCCGCGAGATAACGCTCTGGCACTACCAGTGGCTCCTGGTCAACGAGCACCTGCCGCAGATCGCGGGCCAGGCCATCGTCAGCGACGTCCTGGCCCGCGGCAACCGGTTCTACCGGCCCCCGGCCCGGGATGCGTTCCTGCCCATCGAGTTCGGTGCCGCCGCGTACCGGTTCGGCCACTCCATGGTCCGGCCCTCGTACCGGGCCAACTTCACCTCCGGCACCGGCGACTCGGCCAATCCAGCCGCGGATCCGTTCTTCGGTCTCGTCTTCGACGCCACCCTGCCCGGCTTCAGCGAGCCGCCCAGCTATGACCGCGATGACCTGCTCGGCGGCTACCCGGCCCCGCGCCGCTACGTCGGCTGGCAGACCTTCTTCGACCTCGGCGACGGCCAGGTCAAGAACAACAAGAAGATCGACACCACCATCTCCTCGGTCATGTTCACCCTCCCGGTGCCCGCCATCGCGCCGCACACCCAGACCTCCCCCACCGTGCTGCCGCAGCGCAACCTGCTCCGCCAGCTCACCTGGGGATTGCCCGCCGGGCAGGCCATCGCGCGGGCGATGGGCGCCGACCCGCTGACCTCCGCAGATCTCGCCGACATCGGCAGCGTCTACCAGCCGTTCGCGGTCAGCACCCCGCTGTGGTACTACATCCTCGCCGAAGCCAAGGCGGCCGCGGACGGCGTCCACCTCGGTCCCGTCGGCGGCCGGATCGTCACCGAGACCCTCATCGGGCTGCTCCGCGCCGACCCCGCCAGCTACCTCAACGCCAGCCCCAGGTTCCGGCCATTCCTCGGCACCGACCTGACCATCGGGCCGACACCCGACCCCAACATCACCGGCAACCGCAGCTATACCCGGGCCCACTTCCTGCACTACGCGGGCGTCCTGACCCCCGGGACCTACCGTTGACAGGCACGCGGGCCGCGCCTGAGCGCCGCCGCGCGCGACAGAGGTGACAGGCCAGCAGAACGTCCCGCACCGCCGCAGCCATGAAGAGGACGACCATCAGCGCGGCGCTGGAGGTGCTGAGCCGTGCGCCGGCGGCCCCGGACTCAGCGCAATCGCATGGTGGATGGGCGCTTCGGAATCTCAGTACCGAAGCGCCCATTCACCATGCCACTGCTGACTGCTAAGCGAGCTCAGCGCGCCAGGAAGGCGGCCAGCGCGCTCGTTCCAGACGGAAGCTGCATAACCCGAGCCCTTCTGCTTCATCGCCGACCGCAGGCCCGGCCCTTGTTACCAACAAGCTCTGGCTTCGTTACCACGTGCGCCATTACCCGCCGATCTTCGCTCTTATATCATCCAATCTGACCATAGGAGGCGTCGGCGATGTGGGACACCTTGATGCCAGCCGAACCATCGCGGCGCGCGGAGTACTACGAGCAGGGCTGGTGGCGCGCGGAGACGTTCCTTGACGATTTGTGGCGGGCCGCCCGGGAGCGGCCTGACGCCGCAGCCGTCATCGCCTACGAGAACGGAGTGCAGGCCCGCACGCTGACCTACCGGCGGCTGGCCGAGACGGTTGACCGGTTCGCCGGGGCTCTGCTGGAGCTCGGCGTGGGCCGGGGCGACGTGGTCGTCGTCCACCTGCCGAACTGGTGGATGCTGTCTCCGTTGTATCTGGCTTGCTCGAGAATCGGCGCCGTCGTCGCGTCGGTGATCCCGCCGTTTGGCGGGCGTGAGCTCCGCCACGTCCTGACCGACACGGCCGCGCGGGTATGCGTGGTGCCTAGTTCCTACAACGGCATCGACTATGCGCAACGACTGGCCAAGGTGGCTCCGGACACCCTCGTGCACCGGGTAGTGGTGGGCGACGCCGCGGCCACCGGAGCGGTCGATTTCACCGACTTCTTCGTCGACACGCCGTGGGAACAGCGCCAGCAGGTCACCGGTGCCGTGCTGCCAGGCCCTGACGACGTCGCCCAGGTGGTCTACACCTCGGGTACCACCGGCCGTCCCAAGGGCGTGGCGCACTCCTTCAACACGATGTACGCCGCGACCCGCACGTTCTCCGATATCTACCGGCTGGGCGCCGACGACGCGGTGCTGATCCCGCATTACCTGACCCACCTGGCCGGCTCGGCGTACAGCATCTGGATGTCGGTGGTGCTCGGCGGGACCTGCGTCATGCAGGACACCACCGACATGGCACTGCTGCTCGACCTGGTCGCCGCGCATGGCGTGACGCTGGTGTTCGGCGCGCCGGTGTACGTGATGGGAATGCTCGCCGCCCAGCGCGACCAGCCGCGGGACATATCCTCGCTGCGCTGCCTCAACACCGGCTCGGCGCCGGTCCCGCCCCAGCTGGTGGCGCAGGTGCGCGAAGTGCTCGGAGTGCGGCTCGACTCGAACTTCGGCATGAGCGAGTGCGGCGCGATCACCATCACCCGCGCTGAGGACCCCGAAGGCTGGGCCGGGCACAGCGATGGCTCTGCGGTGGACTGGATCGAGGTCCGCATCGACGCTCCGCCCGGCGAGCAGGTCGGGCGGCTGCTGATCCGCGGCGCGTCGCTCTGCCTCGGCTACATCAACCAGGCTGAGGCGTTCGCCGCCTGCCTGGATTCCGGCGGCTGGTTCGATACCGGCGACACCGCCAGGGACGACGGGCGGGGCGGTATCCGGATCACCGGCAGGCGCGCCGACCTGATCGTCAGGTCCAACGGCCTGATGCTGCCCACCCTGGAGGTCGAGGCCATGCTGGGCGGGCACCCCGCGGTCAAGGATGTCGTCGTCGTCGGCTACCAGGACCCGGCCGTCGCGGGCGCGGACCTCGCGTGCGCGGTGGTCGTCCCGGTCGGCGAACCACCCGGCCTAGCCGAGCTGCGGGAGTTTCTCGACGAGCAGCAGGTGTCGGTCAGAGACTGGCCTGACCGCCTGGAGATTGTCGCGGAGCTGCCCAGGAACGCCCAGGGCAAGGTGCTCCGCGCTGCCCTGCGCCAGCGCCTCGACTAGGAGCTCCGCGACCAGCGCACGACCGACCAGGATCCGCCTCTCGCAGCGCAAAGGAAACCCGTCGTGGACAGAGCTGCCATCACCGCGCGCTACCTCGAGGAGGTCCGGGAGCGCGGTGCCAGCGCGGGCGAGCTGGCCGGCGACCTGGCGGGCTCGGAGTCGGTGCTACTCAACTTGTTTTACCCCGGAATCCAGTACTTGTCCCGGCCGCTGTTTGTCACCCACCAGGAGGCCAGCGCGCTGCATGCGGATGTGGAGACCGTACGCAGCGTGCTGGTCAGCCTGCCGGAGCGGCTCTACGAGGGCGACTTCACCGCGTTCGCCAGGGATGCCGGGGCGGAGGGCTACGAGATCACCGCCCTCGCCGCGAGCCGGAGCAGGTCGGTGAGTCCGCAGGCCCGCGCCGACTTGTACGAGGATGCCTCGGGCTTTCAGCTGATGGAGTTCAACATGGGCAGTGCCCTCGGCGGGATGGAAAACGCCGACGTGTGCCGCGCCATGCTGCGGCATCCGCTGCTCGCCGAGTTCGCCGCCGCGCACCAGCTTGGTTACGTCGACACCATGCGCGAGCAGGTGACCAACCTGCGCACCGCCACCGGGTTCGCGCCGGGATCCGCCCCGGTGGTCGCGGTGACCGACTGGCCCAGCAGCTATGACCGGCGGCTCGGGCCGTACATGCACCAGCTCGCGCGGCGCTGGCGCGAGTTCGGGCTCGACGCCCATGCCTGCCATATCGGTGAGCTGGAGGTGCGCGGCGGCCGGGTCTGGCTGGCCGGCCGGGCCGTGGACATCATCTCGCGGATGTTCCTGCTGGAATACCTGCTGGAGCCCGGGGCGGCTGAGCTGATGGACCCGGTGCTCGGCGCTGTGGCCCGCGGCGAGGTCGTGATGTTCACCCCGCTGGACTCGGAGCTGTACGGCAGCAAGGCCTCGCTGGCCATGCTCTCCGACGAGCGCAACCGGCACCTGTTCAGCGCAGCGGAGCTGGCCAGCATCGACCGGATCCTGCCCTGGACCAGGACCGTCCGGCCAGGACCTGTCACCCTGGAAGACGGCCGGCGGGTGGACCTGCTCGACTATGCCAGCTGCCACCAGGATGACCTGGTCCTCAAGCCCACCCTCCGGTACGGCGGTCAGGATGTGTTGCCCGGCTGGCAGCACCAGACCAGCCCCGGGCTCTGGCGTGATCAGCTGATCAAGGCGCAGCACGGGCCCTTCGTCATCCAGCGGCGGATCCGCCCGGTGCCCGAGCTGTTCCCCGGCGAGCGCGAGCGGCCCCGCGAAGGTGGCGCAGCGGAGGGAGGCGCAGCGGAGGGAGGCGCAGCGGAGGGAGGCGCAGCGGAGGGAGGCGCACAGACGGTCCCCTGGATCATCGCCTGGGGCGTTTACACCGGCGCCAGCGGCTTCGGCGGGATCATCACCAGGGGCGGCAGCGTCGCGTCGGGGCTAGCGGTGCTGAACGTGAGCAGCGGCGCACATGTCGGCTGCTGTCTGTGGACCAGACCTGAGGCGTGAGGAGACGGTCATGACCGACCGGGCCACCTTGACCGCCCTGTATCTCGACCAGGTGGCGCGCAGCGGGGTCCGGACCAGTGAGCTGCTCGGCTCGCTGCCGGACTCTGAGCTACTCGATTCCCTCTACCATCAGCGGTATCTGCCGCGGCCGGTCTTTCTCGGTCACGCCGAGCGCGAGCAGCTCGACCAGGACCTGGAAAACTTGGGTGCTGCCCTGCTCAGCCTGCCCGACCGGCGCTACGACGGCGATATCGCGGCCTTCGCCCGCGCGCTCTGCATGACGGACGTCCAGGTCAGAGCGACGCTTCGGAGCAGATGCCAGCCCGCAACCAGGCTGACCCGGGCGGACCTCTACGCTGACCAGTCCGGCTTCCGCGTCCTGGAGTTCAACATCGGCAGCCCGGTGGGCGGCATCGACAACGCGGAGCTATGCCGGGCGTTACTTGAGCACGCGCTGCTGGCGGAGTTCGCCGGCACGCACCGGCTCAGCTACGTCGACACCATGCGCGAGCAGGTCGACACCATCCTTGGCGAGACGGGCGCGGAGCCAGGATCCTTCCCGGTGGTCGCGGTGGCGGACTGGCCGGCTCACTATCCGGGGTTCCGGCCCTACCTGTGCAGGCTTTCGGTGCGCTGGCGCGAACTCGGGCTGGACGCCCATCCCTGTCATGTCGGGGAACTCGAGGTGCGCGGCGGCCGGGTCTGGCTCGGCGGCCGGCCGGTGGACATCATCTTCCGGCTGTTCCTGATCGAGCACCTGCTCGAGCCAGACGGGCCCGCACTGATCGACCCGGTGCTGGATGCGGCCGCCCGCGGCGAGGTCGCAATGTTCACCCCCATGGATTCCGAGCTGTTCGGCAGCAAGGGCGCGCTCGCCATGCTGTCCGACGAGCGCAACCGGCACCTGTTCACCGCGGCCGAGCTGGCCAGCCTCGACCGCGTACTGCCGTGGACCCGGATGGTCCGGCCCGGACCGGTCACCCTGGAGGACGGCCGCACCGTGGACCTGCACGACTACGCCCTCGGGCATCAGGACGACCTGGTGCTCAAGCCCGCCTTGATGGGCGGCGGCCGCGGGGTGGTGCTGGGATCCGACCGGCTCTGCGGCCCGGAGCAGTGGCGCGGCCAGTTCGGCCAGGCGATCGACGAGCCCTACGTGATCCAGCGGCGGGTGCGGCCCGAGCCCGAGATGTTCCCCGCTGACCGCGGCGAACTGGTGCCCTGGATCGTCACCTGGGGTGTCTTCACCGTGGCCGCGGGCCATGGCGGCATCTACACCCGCGCGGTCACCGAAGCTTCGGAGGTGACCACGATCAACAGGCACAGCGGCGCGCATGTCGGCAGCGGCCTGTGCGCGGCAGCCCCCCGCAGGCCGTCCGCGGAAGCTGGCCGCAGCCCGTCCGGGCCGGCCGCCCGCCAGGATCAGGCCCGGGTCAGCCCGCCGCCGTGAGGACCTCGTCGGAGGTCCGTACCTTCCGCGCCGCGGAGAAGCCGATCAGCAGCACCGAGATCGGCATGCCGGCGGCACAGATGAACAACGTCGTCCGCACGCCCAGGCGCTCTCCCAGCAGGCCGGCCAGCACGGCGGAGAACGGCATCAGGGCGCCGATCGCGAACCGGAAGCTCGCGTTCACCCGGCCCTGCAGCGATGCGGGAGTGGCGATCTGGCGCAGCGTCGTCATCGCGATATTCGTCGCGACAATCCCGTATCCAGCCACGAAATACACGCCGATGAACAGCACCGTGCTGAGCGCGGCAGGCCCGGGCACCAGCGGGATGCCGAGAATGGCCAGGGCTCCCATGGCGTACCCGATCAGCAGCATGTTCCCGTAGCCGAGCCACGCGAGGGCGCGCCTGACGGTGGCCGCGGCCGCCACCCCGCCGATCCCGAAGAAGGCCAGGACCAGCCCGATCGCCGCGGCTGACATATGCATCTCGCGGTTGGCATAGAGCACGAACAGGGTCAGCTGAAGCTGGGAGAAGAAGTTGAAGGTCGCGGCCGAGGAGGCCAGCGGACGCAGCACGGGGTGCCGGTAAATGAACCGCAGGCCGCTGTGGACCTCGCTCAGCACGCCGCGCACCCCGGCCGGCCCGGCGGGCCGGTGGCTGCGCTCGGGGACTGGCTCGCGGGCCCGGATCCACAGCAGCGACGTCACCGAGACGACGAACGAGCCGGCGTCCACCAGGAGCGCGAACGGCGCACCGAGCAGGTCGACCAGCGCGCCGCTCAGCCCCGGGCCGCCCACCTGGGCCACCGAGGCCGTGGACTGCAGCCTGCTGTTGCCGGCCAGCAGTGCCCGCGCGCTGACCAGGCTCGGCAGGTAGGAGCGGTAGGCCACTTCGAAGATGACGGTCAGCGCGCCCTGAACCAGGGCGACCGCGTACAGCACCGGCATGCTCAGCGACCCTGTCCAGGCCAGTACCGGCACCACCGTGATCACGGCCGTCCGGCCGATGTCCGCGCCTATCATCAGCCGCCGCCGGCGCATCCGGTCGGCCATGACGCCGAACAGCAGACTGGGCCCGCAGTAGGCCAGCAGCCCGGCGGCGGTCATCAGCCCGACCTGACCCGCCGTGGCGTGCAGGTACAGCACGGCGGTCAGCGGCAGTGCGAGCAGGGTGACCTGGCTGCCGACGGACGAGACCGCCTGCCCGAACCACAGCTTGTTGAAGTCGCCATGCCGTCCGATAGGGACGGAGTGCGCCGCCCGGCCAGCCGGCGACGGCCGTTCCGGCTCGTTCCGCTCTTCCGGCTCGTTCCGCTCTTCCGGCTCGTTCCGTTCTTCCGGCTGTTCGTGCTCGTTCGCTGCCCTCAGCAGGGCACTGGCCTCGCTCGGCTGCGCGCCTTTCTCGGCCGTCATCTTCCACCCTGCCGACCGGCTTTCTGAGCCATTCTCATGCCGATCTTTGCTCATATATCATCCGATTCGGGCCAGGGGAGGGCAAGGGCGATGACGGACCGGGCACACCTGACGGCCAGTTATCTCGACGAGGTGGCCCGCCAGGGGGTCAGCGGGAGCGATCTGCTGAGCGTCATGCCGGACACCGGCATGCTGGCGGCTAAGTACCAGATGCGGTACCTGTCCCGGCCGCTGTTCATCGGCGGGGACGAGCGTGACCAGCTGAACGCCGACCTCCAGCGGTTCCGGTCGGCGCTGGTCAGCCTGCCCGACCGGCTGTACGGCGGCGACCTGGCCGCCTTCGCCCGCGCGGCGGGCATGACGGACGACCAGGCCGACGTCGTGCTGCGCAGCCGGGCCGCACAGGTCACCCAGCTGGCCAGGGCGGACCTGTACCCGGAGCCGACCCGGCTACGGCTGCTGGAGTTCAACATGGGCAGCGGGGTGGCCGGCATCGACAACGCCGACATCTGCCGCGCGATGCTGCGCCACCCGACGCTGCGCGAGTTCGCTCGCGCGCACCAGCTGAGCTACGTCGACACCATGCGCGAGCAGGTCAGCATGATCTTCGAGGAGACCGGTTTCCCGCCGGGCTGCTACCCGGTGGTGGCGGTCACCGACTGGCCGGACCACTACCAGCGGATCGGGACCTTCCTGCACGAGGTGGCCAGGCACTGGCGTGCCCTGGGGCTGGACGCCCATGCCTGCCACATCGGCGAGCTCGAGGCGAGCGGCGGCCGGGTCAGGCTCCGCGGCCGGCCGGTGGACATCATCTTCCGGATCTTCCTGATCGAGCACCTGCTCGAGCCGGACGGGCATGCCCTGATGGACCCGGTGATCGATGCGGTCGCGCGTGGCGAGGTGACGATGTTCACGCCGCTGGACGCCGAGCTGTACGGCAGCAAGGCACCCCTCGCGATGCTCTCCGACCACGCCAACCGGCAGCTGTTCACCGCGGCCGAGCAGGAGGCCATTGATCGCGTGCTGCCCTGGACCAGGATGATGCGCCCTGGGCCGGTCACCCTGGAGGACGGCCGCACCGTGGACCTGCTCGACTACGCGGCCGGGCACGCCGACGACCTGGTGCTGAAGCCCGCCCTGCTGCACGGCGGGGCGGGCGTGCTGCCCGGCTGGCACCCCGACACCAGCGCTCAGCTCTGGCGTGACCGGCTGAGCAGCGCCCTGGGAGGACCGTGGGTCATCCAGCGGCGGATCAGGCCGGCCCCGGAAATGTGCCCCGGCCAGTCTGGCCAGCTGGTTCCCTGGACGGTCACCTGGGGCGTATTCACCAGCCCCGCGGGGTATGGCGGCGTCTTTGCCCGCGCGTTCCCCGCCGACTCCCGGCTTGAGGTGCTGCGGGCGGGTACCGGCGTCATCGTGGGCTGCTGCCTGAGTCCCGAGCAGGCCCAGCCGGCCGGTACACCCTGACTCCGTTGGCCTCGTAGTCGAACCGGAACCCGGTTGCCGTCAGGAAGGCGATGATGTGCCTGTTATTGAGCCGGGTGTGATTTTCCCAGACCAGCACCCAGCCGATGTCCATGCGGCGGGCGTCCAGCCCCGCGGCCGCGTGCTCGGCGGCCGAGGTGCGGCGGCCCCGCTGCGCGGCCATCAGCTGAGCATAGAAAGGGTGCGCCTTGATAGCGGCGGTGGTCGGGGCCGGCACCCACGACGTGTAGACGATGGCCCGCGGGTGGCCGTCGGCGGTGGCCAGCAGGAGCGCCTGGGGTGAGATCTCCCCGCCGGAGAGCCCGAGGCCGCCACGAAGACCGAACGGCACGTCCACGACGATCGAGCCGGAGTGATCTGCCGCGATCGGCCGGTCCACCGCGGGCAGGGCGGTGGCCATCGTCATCACGCCCGCGCTGCCTGACCAGCCCGCCTCCAGCACGCCCAGCGCCGCCACCACGATGATCAGCGGCCAGGCATGGTACCTGAGCCATTCGACTGCGCTCCCGGCGAGCAGCGCCGCCGCCAGGAGCCCGAGCAACGCGAGCCGGTCGGCCTCCCGAAAACCGGACAGGCCTGGCACCCGGATCATCCAGGTATAGGGCATCAGCGGCGAAACCGGCACGCCATACCACGTCTGGTTCAACGGGATGTAGGTGCGGCTGCCCACCTGAAGCGTCGGCCCGAGCGCCAGCCAGGCTCCGCCCAGCCACAGCAGGGCCAGCAGCCAGCTACTGCGGCGCCGCCACGCTGCGGCAACGCCAGCTACTGCGAGCAGCGAGAGCACCACGCCGAAGGTGGGAATGCCCTCTGCGGGCTTGGTCACGTGGAAGACGGCGGCCAGCCGGGTCATGCCGAAGTAAGCCACCCGCGGAGACGGCCCGAAGAGCCCCGGCAGCTGGGCGGTGTAGGCGAGGTATCCATAGAGGTCCCGGCCCGCTACCCCCTCCGTACTGGCCTGGTAGGCCATCGCGATGAGCTGCGGGCTCGCTACGACCAGCCCGGTCAGGGCGCTGACGGTGACGGCCGCGAGGCGGGCAGGCGCGGGACGGCGCAGCAGCCAGGGCGCCAGCGCCAGTGCGGCGACCAAGGCGGCCATAACGGCGGTTTCCAAGTTGACCAGAACCGCGGCGCCGAGCACGAGGCCAAGCACCACACCCTGACGCAGGCCAGGGCGCCGGCGCAGCCGGACTGCCGCTTCCAGCGCCATCGGCAGGAATACCGCGCCGATCGCGACATTGACGTGATACCAGTTCTGGAAGGTGAACATCGTGGCCAGGCCGAAGAATGCGCCGGCCGCGACGGCACCAGTCTGGGAGCGAAGCCACAAGCGGGCAGCCCGGTACATCGCGTAGCAGGCCAGACCGGGGGTGACGGCGGTCAGCAGCGCGAGTGCAGCTGCTGGCCCGAAGGCCAGCGTCAACGGCGTCATGATCAGGCCGACCAGCGGCATGGTGGTGTCGAAGCCGAGCTGGATCCCGACCGGCGCAGCCATGTGACTGGTAAACCAGGGGTTCCCCAGGTGGGTGACTTGGCGGGCGACCCACCATAGGTCCCAGGCGTAGCTGGACACGTCATCGACGGCCGGCACCCGGCCGGTAAGGTAGGACGCCCGCGGCCAGGTCACGGCGATCCCGGCCGCCAGGTAGCACGTGAGCAGTGCCAGGTGGCGGGCGGCGGGATGAGCCGCGATCGCCCGCAGCCGCCAGCGTGGCCCGGCACCGGGTGGCCCGGCACCCGGTGGCCCAGCACCGGGTGGCACGGCACCGGGTCGCACGGTGTCGCGTGGCACGGTGTCGCGTGCCCCGGCCGCCGGCAGCTCCGCACCGGGTGGCTGGTCAGCCGTCACCGGAGTAGCCGCAGCAGCCGGCCCACCCGCGCCGTGCGGATCCAGTACCTCGGGTGCGTGCATGCAAAACCCCGTCCAGTTCCCTGTCCAGCGCGCCCCCTGCGGCCAGGAACCAGCACCGACACACTCCACTTACCGAGAGCTGGCGCCAGATTCAGCCCACGCTTTTTGTTAAATGCCGATGTTGTGGCGAAAATTCTTATATTAGACAATTCTTTACTGAATAATGCGTCAATTATTGCACTCCCGCTAGCAATGCGACCGCGAGAAACAGTGGTCCCGAACGCCGATGGTAAACCGGCGCCGGGCCAGTAGCGCGCCGAACGACCCCCGCAGCAGCAGAACCGGCCTGTTCGCGAAGTCCGAACCGGCCTCGCTAGTCTGGCTGGGACGAGGCGCCGATCACCGGAAGCCTGCGCCGGCAGCGAAGGAGGCTGAACGCGCCATGCCGGACGACGAGCTGCAGGACCTGTCACCCGATCTTGACGAGTACGACCCCGACGAGAACGACCTCGATGACGATAGCCAGCTGGACGCGTCAGACACCCTGGAGGGCGACCCAGGCGATGATCCGCTGGATGCCGGCATCATTCCGCCGGACAGGTGGTCGGCCGGCGAAGGCTTCGGCACGACCCTGGCCGAGGAGCGGGCGGGCGAGTCACTGGATCAGCTGCTCGCCGAGGAGGAGCCGGACCCGGACCCGTACGCCGATGCTGATCTGCCCGCAGGCCGGCTGGACGATGGCCAGGCCGAGCCCCGCTCGGGCCGGCTGGTCGCCGACGATGAGGGCAGCCATCCGGACGCCGAGACCGACCTGGTCGCCCACGACGTCGGAATCGACGGTGGCGCCGCGACGGCAGAAGAGGCCGCGGTGCATGTTCAGGACGAGGACGATACCTAGGCCGGCCGGGTACCCGGCGCGCGACCGGGCGAAGGCGGCCGCTGCTGGCCACCGGGGCTGCCCCGGCTTCGGGAGGATCCTGTGGGATTGATCGGCACGGTCGGACTCGTACTGCATCCGGCCCGAGACTGCGCTGGCGCTATGGAGACCGTCACCGGCTGGGCGCATGCCCGCAACGTCGAGATCCTGGGCCTGGCCGGCGAGGTCGAGCGGATCGATGGGCATGCCGCCGTGGTCGACGCGGCCTACCTGGCCGACCGCGCCGACCTCATCGTCAGCATGGGCGGGGATGGCACCATGCTGCGGGCGATGCGGATGTCCATGGGCAGCGGCTCCCCGGTGCTCGGCGTAAACCTCGGCCGACTCGGCTTCCTCGCCGAGGTAGACATCCCGGAGCTGGCCGGAGCGCTGTCGGCCATCGATGAGCACCGGTTCACGGTGGAGACCCGTTCGGGGGTTCGCGCCGCCTTCACCGGTCAGGAGACCGCGGCCTTCAACGACATCGCCCTCGTCAGGATCCCGGGCGCGGGCGCCAGCGCCGCCGTGGAGCTCACGGTCGAGGGGCATTCCTTTGTGCGCTACGCGGCCGACGCGGTCATCGTGGCCACCCCGACCGGCTCGACCGCCTACAGCTTCTCGGCCGGCGGCCCGATCGTGTCACCGCGCGCCGAGGGCCTCCTGGTGACCCCGGTCGCTCCGCACTCGGCGTTCAACCGGGCACTGTTCCTGTCCAGTGGCGAGCGGCTCGCCCTCACCGTCCTGGCGACCAGCGGCGAGCTCGCGCTAGAGGCCGACGGCCGGGTGGTCGGGCACCTGTGCCCGGGCGATACCGTCGACCTCACTTTGCTGCCCGCCGCCGCGAAAGTCGTCCGGCTCGGCCTCACCACGTTCTACCAGCGCGCTCAGCGCAGGCTCAGGCTCAGCGGCTCCGCCGAGGTCGACGGGCCTGATCCGGCCGCGGGCCAGCCCTTGACCTAGGCCATCCTTACCTACTGATAAGTCAGATACTTACCTACCAATAGGTCAACGGTCAAGGAGGGCGCGCCGGAAATTCGCCTCGGCGGCAGCTGTCAGCAGGCCGCTGCTACTTGCTGACCGGTTCGCCTGTTCAGCACGCCGCCCGGCAGGCGATGATGATTCCGAGACACCCGGGCGGTTCGGCAGGTCGTCGATGGTGAGGGAGCGCATCCAGATCATGAGACTGCGATGGCCGCAGATCTCCGATCCAGGCCTGCACTCGCTGAAGAGCGCCGCCCGCGCCGCGATCGTCATGCCGGCCGTCTTCGCCGTGGCCTTTCAGCTGATCAAGGAGCCGCAGACGGCGATCTTCGCGTCCTTCGGGTCGTTCGCGATGCTGGTGCTCGTTGACTTCGGCGGTCCGCCGATGAGCCGCTTCATCGCTTATCTGAGCCTGGGGGTCAGCGGCGCGGTACTGGTCGTGGTGGGGTCCCTGTGCTCGCGAAACGTCTGGCTGGCCACGGCGGCCATGGCCGTGGTCGGGTTCCTCATCCTGTTCTCCGGGGTTATCAACGGCTACTTCGCGGCCGGAGGAACGGCGGCGGTGCTGGCCTTCGTGCTGCCGGTCGCGATCCCGGCCCCGGTCTCGGCCATCCCCTGGCGGCTGGCCGGCTGGGGGCTGGCGGCCGGGGCGGCTATCTGCGCGGTCATGCTCATCTGGCCGCCTAAGCGGGGCGGGACGCTGCGCCGCGACGCGGCCAGCGCCTGTCGCGCCCTGGCCGGAGTGGCCGATGCCGTCTTCGCCGGGGACCAGGAGACGGCGCAGGCACGCGCCCGCGCGGCCCAGGAAGCCGTGGCCGGACTGCGAAACCGGCTGGCCGAGACGCCGCACCGGCCCACCGGGCCGACCGGGCAGGCGGCCGCACTCGGTGGCCTGATCGACGAGCTCGGCTGGCTGGTCCGACCGCTCGCAGCCGTCGCTGCCATTCCGCAAGCCGAGTTGTGCCGGCCGGAGAACGGCGAGTCGATGGCGGCCACCGCGGCCGTCCTGCGGGCCAGCGCCGCCCGGCTGGCCGGACAGGACGAGCGACCCGACACCGCCCGGCTCGATCGGGCGCAGCAAGCCGCGGCGCAGGCCCTGGCCAGGCAAGTCTCGGTACTGCCCGACGTGGGAGACGACCAGGCGATCGAGGCGCTGCTGGAGCGCTCGTTCCGGACCCGCGTGATCGCATCGGGGGCCAGGCAGCTGGCCAGCTACGCGCTGGTCGCGACCGGCGCCACCGCGGCCGACGCCACGGTCACCCCAGCGCCCGACGGCGCGGCCACCCCACCGCCCGACGGCGCGCCGGCGGCCCCGCTGCATCCGCGGGTTCCCGCCCGGCGGATGCAGCTCAGCGGCTGGCCCCACGACCCGCCGCGATGCCCGGCGCGCTGGTCGCGGTGCGGCGTTTCGCAGCAGAGGACGCGAGCGCCCGCTCGGTATGGTTCCGCAACAGCATCCGCGGCGCAGCCGGGCTGGCGGTGGCGGTGTTCATCGCGCAGCGGTCCGGCCTGCAGCACTCGTTCTGGGTTGTCCTCGGCACACTGTCCGTGCTGCGCTCCACCGCCCTCGGCACCGGCAGGTCCGTGCTCAGCGCGCTGGCCGGGACGGCCGCCGGCATCCTCATCGGCGCCGCCATCCTGCTCGCCGTCGGCGCCAGCGACGGGGTTCTGTGGGCGCTGCTCCCGGTGGCGGTGCTCATTGCCGCCTACGCCCCGCGGGCGATCTCATTCGCAGCCGGCCAGGCCGCTTTCACCCTGGTCCTGGTGATCCTCTTTAACATCATTCAGCCCGTCGGCTGGAAGGTCGGCCTGATCCGGATCGAGGATGTCGCGATCGGCTTCGCGGTGAGTCTCGGGGTCGGCCTGGTGTTCTGGCCCCGCGGCGCGGCGACCATGCTGCGGGAGTCGCTGGGCACCGCTTACTCGCAGAGCGCTGATTACGTCTCGGTCACGGCGCGGCTGCTGACCGGCTCCGGGGACCGGGTCGACCCAGAACGAGCCGAGCAGGCCGCCGCCGCCGCCGTGCACCGGCTCGACGACGCGTTCCGCCAGTACCTGGCGGAGCGTTCCGCGAAACGGACCGATCCCGAGAGCGCGTCCCGGCTGGTGGCAGGGGCGGCCAGGGTGCTGCGGGCCGGCCGGTCGATGGCGATGCTGAACGCGATGCAAGGCGATGGCGACGGCGGCCGCCCCGTCGGCCTCGGGCGGTACGGCGAGGACCTGGATGGCCAGGTTCAGGCGGTGCGCTCCTGGTACGTCACGCTCGGCGACTCGCTGGCGCATGGCACCACGGTTCCGCCCCCGCAACCGACCAGCGCGCAGGATCATGGCCGGCTGCTCGGCTACCTACGCGACTCCAGCACCGGCGGCAGCAACGGCGAGCCGAATGAGGCGCTCCTGATGCTCTGGGCCAGCGAGCATCTGGACATGCTGCGGCGCCTTGAGGCGCATCTTGGCGAACAGGCGGTGGCCGCATCGAGCCTGCTGCCCGGCGGCTGACCGACAGCCCCTGGCCGGCATATGCTCAAGCTGCCGTCAAGAGGAGATGCCATGAGCGTGTACAAGGTGATCGACATCATCGGGACCAGTAACACGTCGTGGGAGGAGGCTGCCACCGAGGCGATCAGGACCGCCAGCCAGACCATCCGCGACCTGCGGGTTGCCGAGGTTGTCGAGCAGGACATCTCCCTGGACGACAGCGGGACGATCACCTACCGCACCAAGCTGCAGATCTCGTTCAAGTACGAGCCCGGCCAGGACTGAGCAGGCTCAGCAGCGGCCGGCGACGGTGCGCCTGCCGGGCCAGCGTGGCCGGCCGGAGCGGCCTATCCGGCCGGGGCGGGGTGGCAGGCCGTGCGGGATACTGGCCGCATGGTTAACGACGCTGCACGGGAGCAGGCCATCTACCAGGCGCTGAAGGCAGCCGATGAAGTCGCCGCCGCCCTTCAGGCGCACCTGTTCGAAGAGCATGAGGCAGATCCGGAACGCGCCGCCGCGCAGAGCACCTTCACCAACTCGCTCAAGCTGCTGCGCCAGGCCCGCGAGCGGCTCGGTGCGGGACTGCGCGCCATCGAAGCCGACGGCATCGCCGAGTCCGACGGAATCTCGCTGCGCAACGAATAGCCGGGCCAGCGCTCGGCCGCCGAACCGCACAAAACTGGCCCGGCCGCCCGCGCACTGTGCTGACGGCCAGGCCGGCCACGCAGACCAGTGCGCCGCGGAGATCGCGCGGCGGCCCGGGTGCGGAGTCCGCGGGCCGCGGTACCTCTAGCGGCTGAGGTGCTGGTCCGCGAGGGCGGCCGGCGCGCAGGCCAGCCAGCCGTCGGTCATCGCCTCCCGCAGCGCCGGTCCGGAAACATGCTGCAGCTGAATGAGAACAGCGGAAAATCCGTCGAAGTGCGGAATCGTAAAGAAGGCGCGCGGATTCGCGGCGAGCAGGGCCTCCTTCTCGCCGAGATCGCCGACGCGAACCGCCAGGATCGGCCCGTCGGGCGGGGCCTGGTCACCGAACCGCCTCAGGTCCGCCTTACTGAACGGCCGTTCCCAGGCGAACGCTTTGCGGGCGACGTACCAGGTCCGGTTGCCACGCCGGTCATCCTCGGTGACTTCAGGCAGTTCCATGGCCATCGCGGCCGCGTCGTCGAGAGTCGCCACACCCGTACGGTACTGCGTTCAGGCCGGAATGAGCTCGCGCAGCCAGCTTGTTGCACCGCAGGGAGGAGAAGCGATGCGCCGCACCAAGAACACCGAGGTCACCGAAGTCACCGCAGCCAGGGAGATCCAGAAGCCGGACGAGCAGTGGCGGGCTGAACTGACTCCCCAGCAGTACGACGTGCTGCGCCGCGGCCACACGGAGATGGCCTTCACCGGCAGGTACGTCCACAACAAGGAGAGCGGCTCCTACTGTTGCGCCGGGTGCGGGACCGAGCTGTTCCGTTCGGATGCCAAGTTCAGGTCTGGCACGGGCTGGCCGAGCTTCTACGAGCCCGCCGTTGCCCAGGCTGTCGAGCTGCGGCCGGACCAGGGCCTGTTCCTGCGCCGCACCGAGGTGGTCTGCCGCCGCTGCGGCGGCCACCTGGGCCATGTCTTCCGCGACGGCCCCCGGCCGACCGGCCAGCGGTACTGCATCAACTCCTGCGCGCTGGCCTTCGAGCCCATCCCGCGGGACTGACGGCCCGGCCCTGCCCCGGGCCCGCTCACGCGGTCAGTGGATGGTGACAGCCCGGCGGGGGTGGCCGTGTTTCTCGAGGTAGCGCTGGTGATACTCCTCTGCCGGGTAGAACGCGACCGCCGGGATGATCTGCGTGACGATCTTCCGCCGCAGCGACTGCTGCTCGGCGTCGCGTGCGGCGATCGCCAGGTCGGTCTGGTCAGCGCCATGGCAGAAGATCGCTGAGCGGTACTGGCGGCCGATGTTCCAGCCCTGGCGGTTGCGGGTGGCCGGATTGTGGATTCGCCAGAACGTCTCCAGCAGCTGGCCGTAACTGACCTGGGCCGGGTCGAACCACACCTCAACCGCCTCGGCGTGGCCGGTACGGTGCCGGCAGACCTGCTCATAGGTCGGATCAGGGACGTGCCCGCCGGTGTAGCCGACTGCGGTCTGCAGGACTCCGTGGATCTGGCGGAACGCCGCCTCCACGCCCCAGAAACATCCCGCGGCAAAGGTCGCGCGCTCGGCCCCGTCCGGGCCGTGACCGGCCAGCGGAGGCGCCGCCGCCAGGCCGGCGGCGTCGCGGGTGCTGCGCCTGAACACGTCACGTCCTCCCTGGGTCCCAGATTATCCTGCCTGGCGACGACGTCCGCTCTTGCCGACGAACCAGGCCGCCACCAGGCAGATCAAGCCGACGACGAGAGCGACGGCCCCGCGGGCGGGGCGATCTTTGCTGGCCCGGGAGGCCGGATGGGTGATGGTGCCGAGGATGCTCGGCAGCGACTTCGCAGGCTCGGCGAAGTAGATGATGGCCGCGATGATCGCCAGAATGGCGATAACGACCAGGATGATAACGGCAATCGTCTGGGCGGGCGACCGGCCGCCCGCCGCGCTTTCGTTGCTCACAGAGTTCTCCCTGGATATCGCCGAACCATTGGCTGCGCCCTAACGCCAGGGGCGCTGGTACCAGTCTGACCACGGTAGACGCCCGGCGCCTCGGTCACCACCAGCGCCGGGTGTGCAGGCTCAGCCCGGTGCCAGGCGGAACGCCGTTGACACCAGCCCGGACCCACGAGTAACTTCCGTCCATACCTGAGAATTCACTGATTTTTATCTTGAAACTTCATAAATATGGTCGGTACCGTCTTGGGCCGCTCACCAATGGCGCCTTAACGCCGCCGGGGAGCGCTGCCGCGGAGGTGAGCTGCGTTGATGACATTTCGTCGCCAGGCAACCAGACGGCTGGTGATCATCGCGGCCATCGCGGCGCTGGCGGCCACGACCGCGCTGATGACGGGCGCCGCGGCCGCGCCCGGGCGCCCGGGCAGCCCCGCGCCCGCGCCTGCACCGGCGCGACAGGTCGTCGGCCACGGTGCCGGTAGAGCGATCATCACCAGGAGTTCCTACGGGGTGCCGAGCGTCTATGCGAACTCGATGACCGGCGTCTGGTTCGGCGCGGGCTGGGCGCAGGCGCAGGACCGGATGGTCCAGCTCGAGCTGACCAGGCGGGCGGTCGAGGGCACGCTGTCGGCCATTTTCGGCCCCTCGGAGCTTGGCCAGGACGAGACGGTCCGCACGTTCTTCTACACCCCGGCCGAGCTGCGCGCCCAGTACCTGACACTCCCCCAGGCCACCCGCCGCGCCCTCGTCGCCTTTGCCGACGGGATCAACGCCTATGAGGCGTCGGCGTACGCCACGACATCGAGCGCGCTGGCCAAGGTGCCCTATGAGTTCTTCGCGCTGGGCAAGGCGCTCGGGCTGACTGGCCCGTACCGCCCGGCCCGCTGGAGCCCGACCGACACCGTGGCCGTCGGCGACTACCTGGCCAGGGAGTTCGGCGGCGGTGGCGGCAGCGAGCTGCAGAACCTGAGCTTCCTGCAGTACCTCAACGCGGAACTGACCGCCCGCGGTGACGCCCACGCGGCCACCGATGCCACGGCCATCTTCAACGATGCGCGCTGGATCGACGACACCACCGCACCGACCACCGTGCCCGGTCCGGCGCCGTCCGCCGCGGGGGCGGCCAGGACGGCGTCCGGTGCCGCGAGCCAGGCCGCCGCCCAGCAGACCGCGACCGCGCGGACGCTGGCCAGCCTGGCCAGGGTCAGCCGGTCCGCGCTGTCCCGGGCGTCGGCGGCACTCGCCGCTGACCGCAAGACAATCCTGAGGACCGGGATATCACTGCGGGTGCTGTCGCACGGCGGCTCGAACGCGGTGGTCGTGGCCCCCTGGCGGTCCGCCGACCATCATGCCCTGCTGTGGGGCGCCCCGCAGGAGGGCTTCGGGACGCCCAGCGTGGACGGCGAGGAGTACCTGCACGGACCCGGATACGACGCCGGCGGCATGTACATCACCGGCGAGCCATTCATCCTGATCGGCCGGAACGCGCACATCGCCTTCACCACCACCAGCGAGGAAACCGTCGATCAGCGTATCTACCTGGAACAGGTCAACTACTCGGCCAGCCCGCCGACCTATGAGTTCGACGGCAAGTGGATTCCGATGCAGGCGATCAGGGAGCAGATCCCGGTCGCGGGCCAGGCCACCCCGCAGTCGTTCACCGTCTACCGCACCATCGACGGGCCGGTCTTCTCGACCGATCCCGGCGCCGGGACCGCCTTCTCGCTCCGGTTCGCGTCCTGGAACAGGGAAACCGGGTCGCTGGCCGGGTTCTCCCAGCTCGGCGGGGACACCAGCCTGCGCCAGTTCCGTCATTCGATGAGCCTGATCACCACCCTGCACAACTTCTTCTATGCCGACCGCCGGGGCAACATCGCCTACTTCGGCGACGGCCTGGTCCCGGTCGAGCCGTCGTTCACCAAGGTCGACCCCCGGCTGCCCGCACTCGGCAACGGCACCGAGCAATGGCTCGGCTATGTGCCCTTCCGCGACATGCCGCACAGCGTGAACCCGGCCCAGGGCTTCCTGGACAACTGGAACACCAAGCCGTCCGCGCAGGCCTTTTACCAGCAGAACGAGGGCGACGAGTACTGGGGGACGATCTTCCGCTCGCAGCGGATCAGCCAGCTGCTGCAGGCCAGCACCAAGGTCAGCATCAGGTACCTGGAAAATATCGAGCACAGCATCGGCACCATAGATAACGAGGACAACACCCGCCCCGCGGCTCGCTACTTCATCCCGTTCCTGGTCCGCGCCTATGACCAGCTGGTGCGCGCGCACAGCCCGCTCGTCACGCCCGCGTCCCATCCGGACCTGGCTCGTGCGATCGGGGTGCTGAAGAACTGGAACGGAACGACCACCCTGGGCAGCCCGGCGATGTCGATCTTCATGAACTTCCTGGAAGCCTACGAGCGGAACGTATTCGAAGGCGGGACCTTCGCCGGGGAGCAGTACACCGGCGCGGTCAACTTCAGCGACGCCACGCTCAACCTGGGTACTTACGGCGGGCTCGGCGGCATGGGCACCTATAACTTCCTGTACCACATCCTGGCGGACACCCACGGCGTGCTGCCCTGCGGAACGCTCTGCTACACCGGCGACTACTTCGCCGGGCACCGCAGCCAGCTGCTGGTGGAGAGCGTCAACGACGCGATCACGATCCTGTCCGGCACCGGCACCCAGCTCGGCCAGGACGTGCCAGGCTTCGGCACGACCGACATCGCGAAGTGGGGCTTTGCGCCCGCCCAGGACCAGGACTGGGACAGCCTCGACCCGCTGGCGCAGGGCGTTACGACGCACTGCGGCACGAGCGCGAGCCAGAACCGCAGCACGTTCATGATGGCGGTGGATGTCGGCCCCCGGGTCGTCACCGGCCGGGACGAGCTGCCGCCCGGGCAGAGCGGCTTCATCTCGGCGGCCGGCGCGGCGAGCCCGCACCTGTGTGATCAGGTTGGCCTGTTCAACGACTTCAGGTATAAGGACATGCCGCCCGCCTGACCGTGAGCCGAAGCCCGTGACCCGCGGCGGACGCGCCGGCCTACCGCGGCCAGGCGCACTGCGCAGCCAGCGGCGGGATGGCCGCGATCTTCTCCTCGGTCAGGTCGTCCCAGCAGATGCGGGAATTGCAGGGCGGAACTGACCCGAGGCGGGCCACGTTGGCCAGAGTGACCCGGAAAGGGAGGCTGCCGTGGAACGCGCGGAGCTCGAGCAGCTTGAGCGGGTGGTCGACCACGAGATAAAGGCCAGGTTCCCCCGTGACACGGTGCAGCGGGTGCTGGTGCTGCAGCACGGCGACGATCCGGTCGTCGAGCCTGGCGAGCTACTGGTCCGGGTGTTCATCCCGGCTCCGGGCCGGCCGGAGGACTACCAGGAGTCCCTGAGCGCCTGGGAGGAAGCCCACCGGGCCAGGATGAAGCAGCTCCGCCGGGAACTGTCGCTGCGGCTTCCCCCGGCCCGGCTGCTCGAGTTCACCTTCGGCGACACCAGCGCCGCGACTCCGCGGATCATGATGCGTGACGATGGCTCGCTGGCCGCTGAGCAACTGTCCGGGCGCGAGATCGTGACGATAGCGCTGGCCCTGCTGCGTTCCTACTACGTGTTTCCCGAGCGGGCCGAGCAGGCCGCCACCGCGATCGAGGCACGGCTAGCGGCCGGCGAATACGACAACCTGGACGAGATCACGCTGGCCGACCGCCTCACCAGTGACCTCTACGAGATCTGCGCGGACAAGCACCTGCGAGTCCGGCTCGGCGGCGGTCCTGGCCGAAGCCCGGGCGCTCCCGGCCTGGAACCTGGTGCCGGACCCGGCGCTAGGACCGGCCCCGGACCCGGCCCCGGACCCAGACCCGGCCCAGGACCCGGCCCGGACCAGGATGAACCCACCGATCACGAGGCGCGCCTGCTGGCCATGCGGCGGCGCGGGCGGCTTGACAACTTCGGCATTCACCGTGTCGAGCGGCTGGAGGGCAATGTCGGCTACCTGGACATCCGCCGGGTGCCTGTCCCGGCGTTCGCCGGCCCGGCCATCGCGGCGGCGATGGAACTGGTCGCCGGGACCTACGCGCTCATCATCGACCTGCGGCGGAACGGCGGCGGTGCCCCGGACGGGGTGGTGTTCTGGTGCAGCTACCTGTTCGGCCACCCCCCGACGCACTTCAACGACATCTTCCGCGCTGATACCGGTGAGACCAGGCAGTTCTGGTCGGTGGATTACCTGCCTGGCCCCCGCTACCTCGACCGTCCGGTCTACGTGCTGACCAGCAGCCGGACGTTCTCCGGCGGCGAGGACTTCTGCTACACCCTGCAGGCTCTGGGGCGCGCGGTGGTCATCGGCGAGACGACCGGCGGGGGCGCCCACCCGACCCGCGGATTCCCGATCAGCGCTGCCGTCCATATCGCGATACCGTTCGCCCGGTCTATCAACCCGGTCACGGGCACCAACTGGCAGGGCACCGGCGTAGTCCCGGACGTCGCCGTTCCTGAAGCCGATGCCCGTGACGTCGCCTACGGCCGGGCACTGCGGCATGTGCTCGCGAGCGATGTGCCGCCGCCGATCGCCGGTGAGGCCCGCGACGCGCTCGCTGCGCTGGCCGCGGCGGGCGGCCAGGCCGGGCCATAGGTCAGGCGACCTTTGGCTCGCCGCCGACCAGGTATCCGCCGGTCTCTGTCCTGGCCAGAGCCGCTGCTGAGGTGCGCAGCGACGTCTCGAGCACCGCCATTCGGCGGCGCGGATTCATCAGGTTAGCTCCCATCACGGCCAGATCCTCGGGGCCAGGGGTGATCACCGTGACCTTGATGCCAAGTGACCGCAGCGCGTTGGCTTCTCGCAGCAGCGCCAGCGTGAACAGCCAGCGCAGCCGCCGCTCGACGCGCTCATGCGGCTTACGCGTCCGGTCCGTCTCCAGGCTGGCCATCGGCGCAAGCACGTAGACCTCGTCGACGCCAGCCCGGGCCATGATGCCCAGCGAGGTGGCGGAGCGCACGCCGCCATCGACGTAGCGGCGACCGTCGATCACGACCGGCTCGTACCAGCCAGGGATGGAGCACGATGCGACGACCGCGTCGGCCAGCCGCACCAGCGGGGCGCCGTCCCGGCCGAAGATAACCCGCCGTCCCGAGTCATAGTCCACAGCGACGATCCACGTCTTGGCCCGGACCCAGTGCGGTGCAGCTGGCGCCGGCGGCTCAGTGTCATGGGGCGCGGTGGACCCGTGCGCATAGCTGTGCAGCGCGTGGACCATCGAGCGCAGCGCGACATGCCGCCCCCGGCCGTGCGGCAGGAAGGCGCTGGCGCTCACCCAGGGATGAACCCGGTGGGGGGCGAGCAAGCCGGTACGCATCAGCCGTAGCGAACCGACCCGCAACCGGGGAATCGGCGGCAACGGGCCGTCCTCAACGACTCCCATCCCGACATCCCGCAGCATTCCGGCTGCCTCACCACGCTGATAGGCGACCATCTCGTCGATATCGACACCGCAGCGCAACGCAGCGGCGACCACACTGCCTGCGCTCGTCCCGACCATCAGGTCGACGTCGTTGATCGGCACCGGCAGGCGCTCCTGCAGCGCCGGCAGTGCGCCGGTCATCCAGGCTGCGCCCAGCACGCCCCCGGCCCCCAGTACCAGCCCTACCCGCGGGCGTTGACCGCCCGTCCCCCGTTCAGGATCCATGATCGCCTCCAGGGCCCCGCGGCCTCGGGCAACGCCTCGGGTCGGGCCTAGCCGGGCAGGTCAGTTGAGAGATGAGACGCGCTCTACCCTAGTTGTCCCCGCATATTAGCGTTCTGACTCCGACAAATGCGGCTCCGGCCATGGAAATTAGTGCTACCCCGGCAGTGTGCCTGGGCACCCAGGCGGAGTGGTCATTTGGCCTGGTGCGCACGGGGCGGCTTCGTCTTGCTCTTGCCCTTGCCCGGCCCCTTGCCCGGACCCTTGTCCCGGGCCTGGCGCGGCGGCCGATTCTGGCTCACCCGTCCCGCCACCGAGTGGTCCGCGAGCTCGGCCACGCCCCGGGCGATCCCCTCGGCCAGCACTTCCAGGTCGGTCACCGCGTCGTAATCGGCGGTGATGCCGAAGGAGAACCGATCCAGATAAGAGAAGATCGCCACCGATATCCGTACATTGTTCCCGATCGGCACGTACGGGTAGGCCCCTTCCATCCGGCGGCCGAGGATGTACAGCGGGAAGCGCGGTCCCGGGACGTTCGTGGTCACGGTCTGGACCAACGGCTGCGGGAGGCTGAACGCCGCCCGTGAGCCGAGGGCCAGCAGCGTCGGCGCGGCGAAACCCAGCATTTCGGTCAGAATCTGGGCGCCGACCGCCTGGTAGGTGCTCTTGAGATCGTCCATCTGACCGCGCAGCAGGGCGAGCCGGCGGACCGGGTCGGCCTCACCCACCGGCAGGTTGGCGAGGACTGCCGATACCCGGTTGGTGATCATGCCATGTTCGTCCTGGCCACGGACCGAGACGGGTACCAGGGAGCGCACCACCAGTCCCTCGGCCAGCTCGCCGCGCGCCTGGAGCAGGTCGCGGAACCCGCGCGTGATCGCCGCGAGCAGCACGTCGTTGACGGTGCCGCCCAGGCTGCCGCGGATCTCCTTGATCTCGCTGAGGCTGGCCGTCGTCCAGGCCCAGCGCCGATGCGGGCCGATCGAGCCGTTCAGCGAGGACGCCGCGGGCGTGGCCAGCCGCCGGGCGCTGCCGGTCAGGCCGCGGCCGAAGTCCACGAGCTCGGCTGGCGCGCTCAGCTGCTGGCGGAAGAAGCCCGGTGCACCGGTCAGCTGCCGCAGCGGCCAGGTCAGGGCGTCCGCCAGGCCATCGGAAACCAGGCTCAGCAGCGACGGTCCCGGATCAGGCTTCCAGCTGACCGGCGCGGGCCGCTCCGCATCGGGACCGAGGTCGAACATCACCGTCATCAGGTCCGTGCCACCGACCCCGTCCACCATGCAGTGGTGCACCTTGGACAGGATCGCCCAGCGGCCGCCCTCGATCCCTTCCAGGAACCACGCCTCCCACAGCGGCCTGGCCCGGTCCAGCCGCTGCGCGTAGATCCGCGCCGCGAGGTTACGCAGCTGGTCGTCTCCGCCGGGCTTGGGAACCGCTGCGTGCCGCAGGTGATAACCGATCTCGAAGTGCTCGTCGTCGGCCCAGGCCGGGCGGAAAATGTGCAGCGGCGTGGTCCGCACCACCTGGCGGTACCGCGGCACCAGCGGCAGCTTCGCGGCGAACAGCCTGACCAGATCGTCGTAGCCGGGGGCCGGGCCCTCGAACAGGGCAAGCGAGCCCAGATGCATCGGGACGTTTTCGTGCTCGACGAAGAAGAATCCGGCGTCCAGCGTGCTCATCCGTTCCACGGCTACCTTCCTGGGCGACGGCATGCCGTGAGCACCGCGCCGCTTGCATCATGCCCGTAAGTGCGCCATGTCCCCGCTGTCCAGACTATGCGTGCCCGCCCGGGCCGTTTAACGTCGGTGGGGAGACATCTTGCGCGGGCGCCTGCCAGTCGCGCGAGGCATCGCGTGCTGAGTCCAGGAGGTCTCGATGACACCAGCGGAATTGCGGGCCGCGGGCCAGCTGAGCGGGCACGCTGCGGCCGGGATGGTGTCGCGGGCCGAGCAGGTGCACCGGGCGGTCGCGGGCCGCGCCTTCGGCTCGCTTCGGGAGGCGGCTGGCCCGGCCCGCACTATCCACGACGCCGTATCGCGGGGCGTCTACCGCACCGTCCGCGGCGTCGGCGCGGCGGCGGGGTCGATGGGCGGCCTGGTCGCGTCGCGGTTCGGCAGCTCGGACCGGCCGCGTGGGCAGGCCTCCGGCGGCCACCTGGCTCTGGCGGCCGTCGCCGCGCTCAACGCGCTGGCGGGCGATAACTTCGGTCCTGATCTGGCCCCGCTGACCATCCAGCTGGCCGTGCGGGCCGGGGACCGGGATGTGGACCTGGACACCGGCGAGCTGGCGGCGGCTTTCCCGCGCTCGACGGCCAGACTTGCGGTCTTCGTCCACGGGCTGGCCGAGACCGAGCTGTCCTGGCACCGGCAGGCGGCCGGCCACCTGCCCTACGGCCCGCGATTGCGAGCGGGCTTCGGCTACACGCCGGTCTACCTGCGCTACAACACCGGCCGGCCCGTCCGCGACAATGGCCGCGATGTTGCTGACCTGCTCGATCGCCTACTGGCCGGGTGGCCGATGCCGGTCACCGACCTGGTGCTGGTGGGCCACTCGATGGGCGGCCTGGTGATCCGCAGCGCGTGTCACTACGGCACGCACGCGGCCGCGCCCTGGGTGCGGCGGGTCCGGCAGGTCTTCTATCTCGGCTCGCCGCTCCTGACTGCCCCGCTGGCCCGCACCGCCGGGCTCACCGGCCCGGAGCCGCTGCGCGGGGCTGGCCATTATGCGATCAGCGCCACCAGAATCGCCGATCCGGGCCGTCCGGTGGGCACGGCGGCCAGGGATCTGCTGGCCCAGCCCGCCAGCGCCGCGGGCCGCCCGCGCGGCCGTCCGCACATCCCGTTCCCTGACCGGCGCGGCCGCGGCGGCCTGCAGCACTTTGATCTGCTCAACCACCCGGCCGTGTGGGCCGCGATGCGCGACATCCTGGATCGCGCCGACCGCTAGGGCCGGTTGCGGCCGAGCCGCTCGTGCGCGGCGACCCACTCCTCCGATACGACCGCCGAGCCCAGCGAGACCTCGCCGCACAGCACCGTCGCGGCGACGATCTCGGCGAACTTGCGCACCTGGCCGGTGCCGTAGCAGCCCAGCAGCTCCAGACATTCGCGCTGGGTGGGCAGTCCCGTCCCGCCGCCGTAGGTAGCGACGATGAGCGCCGGGATCGTGATCGAGTAGTAGTAGTCGCCATCAGCGAGCAGCTCGGTGTGCACCAGCGCCGCTGACGACTCGGCGACGTTCGCGATGTCCTGGCCGGTCGCGACGAACAGCGCGGTGATCCCGTTCGCGGAATGACTGCCGTTGTTGTTCACGCCGGACATCAGGCCGCCGAGGTTGGAGATCTGCCGCGCGTGGAACATCTGCGCGGGCGTGGCGTGCATGACCTCCTTGCACAGTCCCGCGGGGATCGTCGCCTCGGCGGTGACCCGCTTGCCGCGGGTGGCCAGGATGTTGATCTGCGAGCTCTTCTTGTCGGTGGCCAGGTTGGACTCCAGGCAGAAATGCCGCACCCCGGGGTAGTTCGCCCGGATCCAGTCACAGGCCCGCGAGGTGGCCTTGCCCGCCAGGTTCTGCCCGGCGGCGTCGCCGGTGGTGAAGTTGAACCGCAGGAAGATGAACCTGCTGGCGGAGAACTGCTGAATGTCGAGCAGCCGCCCGGTGCGGGTCGTCGCTTCGGCCTCGCCCTTGATCACATCGAAGTTCGCCGTGACCCAGTCCCCGAAGGCCAGGGCCTCGCGGGCGCTGTCGAACCCGAACACGGGCGCCCGCTGCATCCGGTCGTCCATCACCGTGGTCCGGACGCCGCCCGCGCGGTGCAACAGCTTCATACCCCGGTTGTAGCTGGCCACCAGGGTGCCCTCGGTGGTCGCCATCGGCACGTAGAACTCCCCGCTGGCGTGCTCGCCGTCCACCAGCAGCGGGCAGGCCAGCCCGATCGGCACCTGCGCGGCGCCGACGAAGTTCTCGATGTTGCCGGCCAGCGCAGCGGGGTCGATAGAGTACCGGCCGAGGTGGTCCGGGCGCGTCCCGGTAGCCTCCCGGACGAACTCCATCCGCTCCGCCGCCGCCGCGCGGCTGTAATCGTCGGCCAGCCGCGGGATCAGGCTGCGCGCACGCGCGGGTGCCGTCATGGCCGCCTTCCTTCCGTCATCACTCTTGGCTGGCTCCCGTTAGTGCGGGACCAGCTCGTCCTTCAGGACCTTGCCCAGGGTGTTCCTGGGCAGCGCGGCCCGGAACTCGATCACCCGCGGGTACTTGTAGGCGGCGATCCGCTCCTTGCAGTAGGCGATCAGCTCCTCCTCGGTGAGCGACATGTCGGGCCGCACGACAACGACCGCCATGACCTCCTCGCCGAGCCGCTCGTGCGGGATGCCGACGACGGCGGCTTCCAGGATCGCCGGATGCGCGTGCAGCACATCCTCGATCTCGGCCGGATAGACGTTGTAGCCGCCGCGGATGATGAGCTCCTTGAGCCGGCCGGCGATGAACAAGAACCCGTCCTCATCGAAGTAGCCCAGGTCACCGGTGTGGAACCAGTTCCCGGTGAACACCTCCGCGTTGGCCTCCGGGTTGTTCAGGTAGCCCTTCATGACGTGCAGCCCGCGGGTGACCACCTCGCCGATGTTGTCCTTGCCGGGCGGCAGGGCCTGGCCGTCAGCGTCCCAGATCTGCGTCTGGGTTCCCCAGATCGGCTTGCCGACGCTGTAGATCCGGCGCTCGGCCTCGCTGATGTTGAACGTGGTGGTGGAGGCGGTCTCGGTGAGCCCGTAGCCCTCCAGGATCAGCACGCCGAAGTGCTTCTCGAAGGCATCCAGCACCGGCCCGGGGATCGAGGCGCCCCCGGAGATCGCGATCCGCATCGACGAGACGTCGTAGGAGTCCAGGTCGGGGTAGGACAGCAGGCTGATGAACATGGCCGGCACGCCCTCGAAGATGGTGGCCCGGTCCCGCTGGATCGCGTTCAGGACGGTGGCCGGATCGAACCGCGGGATCAGCGACATCGTGCAGCCGAACCGCACGCAGACGTTCATGATGCTGGACAGGCCGAACACGTGGAACAGCGGCAGCACGGTGATGACGATGTCATCGGCCCGCACGTCGAACAGGCGGCCGGGGATGTCGGCGTTCATGTACAGCTGCATGTGGGTCAGCTCGGCGCCCTTGGGGCGGCCGGTCGTGCCCGAGGTGTAGACGATCACCGCAGTGTCGGTCGGCAGCCGCGATGCGAGCTTGTATCCTTTGGCCGCGACCGCCAGCAACTGGTCGAACGGATGCGCTCCGGGGACGTCCGCCGGGTGGCCCACCGCGTAGATCTCGCTCAGCCCGGCGGCCTCGGCGCCCTTGGCGGCCTCGGCGAGCACGCCCTCCCAGGTGATCAGGATCTTGGCTCGCGAATCGGCCAGGTGGAATGCCACCTCCGGCGCCTTGAGCAGCACATTCAGCGGCACGACGACTCCGCCGGCCTTCAGGATGCCGAAGTAGCCAATCAGGAACTGCGGAATGTTCGGCAGCTGCACGGCCACCGGGTCGCCGGGCTCGATCCCGGCTTTCTCCAGGCTGGCCGCCACCCGGTCCGACAGCTCATCAAGCTGGCCGTAGGTCAGCTGCCCGCCGTCGAACAGTGCCACCGGCTTGCCCGGCAACGCTGCGGCTGTCTCGCTCAATATGACCGCAAGATTGAAGTTCATCGCTTCGATCTCCCTTCCTCTGGTGCGCGCGCTCGCGGAGACCGGGATTTCCATCCGCGCGGCGGCAGCCGCCTTGCTGGCCCGAGGCAGCCGTCGCTAACCCCTACCGCCGGCTCAATTCCAGCCTGCTTCCCGCATCCTGGCTCCGGTAGCGCCGTTCTTCCCCCCCAACAGGGACCTTCGCCTCCTAGGCCAGGCGCACGGGGCGAGCTAAGGCGGGCGCAGCGGCTCATTGAGCGGGCGCGACCGGGGCGGCGGCGTACACCGCGTGGCGGCCGGCCGAGCCGAGCCAGTCGGTGATCACCCGGGCGGTGTCCCGCGGTACCTCCAGCTGCGGAACATGACCCACGCCGGGCAGCACGACCAGGGACCAGGACGGGTTGGCCTGTACCGCCGCGCGGGCCGCCGCGAGCGGTACCAGCCGGTCGCGATCGCCGTGCACCACAAGTACCGGGCAGCTGATGGAGCGGATCCCTTGCCGGTAGGCCTGGCTGCGGCTCGCCGTGGCCACGACGGACCTGATCGCCGCCGCATAGTCCTGGTTGGTCCCGACGAACGCGGCCCGCTGCCGCGCGACCTCGACATGCTGGGCCACGGCGTCGGCGGGGACCCGGGCGGGATCCACACAGACCAGCGACATGATGGCGGCGACGACCGCCTCCGGGGCCTGGTGACGGCGGCGGTCCATGATCAGCCGTCCGACGCCTGGCGTCAGGTACAGGGCGAACATGGCGGCGACCCGAGGATCAGGCCGCGCTGGCACAGCCGGCACGGCCGGGTCGAGGAGGATCAGGCCGGCCACCGAACCAGGCGCGGCGACCGCCTCGAGCATCGAGATCATCCCGCCCATCGAGTTGCCCATCAAGATCACCGGACCGGCCGCCAGCTGCTCGATGAAGCGATGCAGCAGGGCCCGGTTCGAGGACACGTCGGTGCCGCGTCCCAGGGACTGGGTGAGCCCGTGCCCGGCCAGATCGGGGGCCAGCACGCGGTAGCGGTCGGTCAGCAGGGGCGCGATAGCCCACCAGTTGACGGCTGAGCCGCCGAGTCCGTGCACGCACACGATCAGGGGCGCGCCGGCCGGGCCACCGAAGTCGAGATACCTGGCCGGACCGCCCAGGTCGATCCACCGCGACTGCCCGCCGGGCCGCGGGCCGTTGGATGCGCTTGTCATCGCCTGCTACCTATACCGCAATATCGTCATGATCATCCCTTACGTCCCCGCTCAGGGACCGCTCGTTCCAGCATCAAGCCAGCGCCTGCCGACGGCTAGTGCCGTTGGGCCTTTGTCACCCCCCGCCAGAAACTGCAGGAGCCGCGGCCAGAGCATGGCGTCCGCGTCCGGGTTGGCGTCCGGGAACCGTCCCGACCGGCTCGACCGCGGCGCGGCTTGGCTCCGCAGCGCCTGGACACCATAATGGCCGCACGTTCAGACCGTTGCCACGTGACGAGGAGCTCATGTGCCGGCCATCCAGCCGCCCGGTAGCCGGTCGTCATGACCACCGGCTACATGGCTGGTGACTGGACGAGCTTCGGCACCGCGACCGCGGCGAGCGCCGCGACGCTGGCCGGATTGCTGTTCGTGGCGGTGTCGCTCAACCTCAAGCGCATTCTGGAATTCCCGAGCCTGCCTGCCCGCGCCGGACAGACCCTGCTGATGTTCGTCACGCCGCTGCTCGTCGGGCTTTTCCTGGTCGTCCCCGGCCAGCCAGCCGGCGTCCTGGCCGCGGAGCTGATCGTGACGAGCGTCGGCATCGGGGGCTACCAGCTGATGCTCGACCACGGGTCGGTGCGGGCGGAGCAGGAGACCCCGGTGAGCTGGGTGGTGAGCCGGATCTTCCCGGCCGTGATCAGCTGCGGCTGCCTGCTGGCGGCGGGGGCGTCGCTGCTGGCCGCCGGCGGCGGCGGACTGTACTGGCTGGTGCCGTCGGTGCTGGCAGCGTTCGTCTTCGGGCTGATCAACGCCTGGGTACTGCTCGTGGAGATCATGCGCTGACCGGCGGGCGGCCGACCGGATCAGCTACCCGGCGGCCGGTCGAGGGCAATCCCGTAGATCCGGCGGACGTGCAGCCGGACCGCGAGCCGCCGCGCGGTGATCATCCGGGCGGCGAACTCGGCCTCGTCCTGCTCGCCGTAGTGGGCGCCGTGCATGGCCGCCAGCTCGCGCACGGCCTCGTCACCCGGCTGCGCTGCGACCTGGGACAGGGTGACCGCGCCCTCGGCCACCGCGTACTGCCAGAAGTGATCGCCGGAGACATGCAGCGCCGCGCGCGGGTCCCGGCGCAGGTTACCGGCCTTGGCCCGGTCCGCGGTGGTCGAGATCCTGGCCACCCGCGCCGCGTCGTCCCAGACGTAGAGCACGTTGGACAGCTGCGGGCGGCCGTCGGCCGCGATCGTGGCGAGCACCCCCTGCCGCGAGCCGGTGATGATCGCCAGCAGCCTGCGGTCGAAGGAGCTGGACTCAGTCACTGGCTGCCTCGTTCTGGTCCGCCGGTGCGGCGACCCCGAGCAGCTCGGCGAATCGCCCGACCATCAGCTCGCGGCCCTTGGCCTGCGCGACGAACTCCCTACTGACCAGGTCGTCAGTTCCAGGCCGCTGGCCTGAGCCACCTTCGGGCCCGATCGGCACGATGATCGCGGGCGGCGACGGCTGGTAGCGGGTGAGCTCAGTCTCCCCGCTGATGAGCGCCCGGATGTTCGTGGCCACGACCTGGGCCTGCCGGGTGGCGATGCCGGCCATCTTGTGATCGGCGGCGGTGACATCTCCCACCGCGAACACCCGGTCCTGGCCGGCCACCTGCAGGTACGGGGTGACCTCGACGAAACCGTCCGGCCTGCGGGCGCCGGCCGCGCCGCCCGCGAGGTAGTCACTGACCGGGAGCACCCCGTAGCAGCGGAACCAGATGTCCGCCGTCACCTCGGCCCCTGACTCCGTGCTGACGGTGAACGTCCGCAGCTCACCGGGATCGGTCGGCGGGAACTCCCGCAGCGTGCTGGACAGCAGGACCTCGACCCCCAGGTTCGCGAGCTGCCGCCGCAGCTCGGCCTTCAGGTCAGCCCGGAATCGCTCGCCGAGCACGTCGTCGGCCACGTCGAGGAGCGTCACGTGCTTGTCAGGCCAGACCGCCTTGATCTCGCCGGCCAGCTCGATCCCGACCGGCCCGGCGCCGAGCAGCAGTACCCGCCGGGCCGCCGCGAGCGCCCGGTGAGCGGTGTGGATCTTGTGCTGCGCAGCGGCAGTGCCTTCGACATCATTTTTGGCCGGGAACGGGTAGTGCGAGCCGGTCGCCAGCACCACGTGATCCGCGTCCAGCTCCGCGCCCGAGGCGAGCGTGACCCGGCCGGCGTCGACTTTCATGGCCCGGTCACGGACCACCCGCCCGGACTGCAGCAGCCTGTCGTAGGGCAGGTAGATACGCGCCAGCCAGGCCGGATCCACCAGGGCGCGGAGCGCGGCCACATTGTGCACGAAGGCTTCCTTCGGCTCCACGAGCACCACGTCGGCCACGTCGTCGAGGGCCTTGGCCACGGTGATGCCGCCGTAGCCGCCGCCGATCACGACGACCGTCTGCCTGGCCGGGGAACTGCTGCTCATCTGGCCTCCAGTTGACGGGAGCTCCGCCGAAAACGCTGTACAGCAGATAGTATGTGCTACAGAGCATCTGTTGCACAAATCTTCGTTGAAGCCGCTGATCGAAGGTAGAGTAGGCCGCATGACTGTCGGCTCCCAGCCCGGCCGGGGACGCTGCGAAGGCGTGCTCCGCGACGACCTGGGCTGGACGCTCGGCGTGGTGTTCCGCTGCTATGTGAAGGCGGCCGGCGCGGCCTTCGCTGACCTGCCCGGGGGCCCGCGGGGCTACCAGGTGCTCGCGGCCGCGGTCCGCGGCGAGCTGGCCAGCCAGCTGGCGCTGGCCCAGCACCTCGGTGTGGACCGCACCGTGATGACCTACCTGCTTGATGACCTGGAGCAGGACGGGCTCATCGAGCGGCACCCTGACCCGGCCGATCGCCGGGCCCGCCGCATCGTGGCGACCACGGCGGGCCGCCAGTTGCTCGACGAGCTCGACCGGCGGCTGCAGGCCGCCGAGTGCGAGGTACTGGCCGGCCTGGAGAACGAGGCCGACCGCCACACGTTCCGGGCGCTGCTGCGGCAGCTGGCCAGCCGCGCCCGCGAACTCGATACCGAGCCCGGCCCCTGCGAGATCGCCGAGCAGGTCAGCCCGGCGGCGGCCGCTCGGGGCCGCGCCGCCCCGGCGGCACCGGCCCCGCGGAGCCGGCTAGGCGCGAGCTAAGTTTCAGCGCCCGGACACGGCGGTCGCATACAGCGCCAGTACGTTCGGGCCGAACGCGGCGGCGTAGGAGACATCTGGTGAATCTCCGCCTCGCTCGTATCCGCCGATGACGCCGATCACCGTTCCCTCGCCGCTGGCCGCGTCCACGCCGGCCAGCAGCGGACCTCCGCTGGTGCCGACGGTGTAGTCAGCGCAGTCGAACTCCAGCTGGCTGGAGCCGAACGCGCTGACCCAGTTCTGGCAGGCGATCGGCTGATCCAGGGTCATCGGATAGCCGATCACGCGGACCACGCCGGCCGGCGGCAGGCCGACACCCAGCCGCTCGGCACCCGTGACATCCTCGATCCTGGTTGTGCCGCTGGGCTGTGCAACGGCGAGGAACGCCACATCGTGATCGGGGTCCCGCACCGCCCGCCAGGCCGAGTCAGCGAAGATACGGGTGACCGTCCAGATGCCGTACGGAGCGCTGCCGTTGACATAGCCGGGCACGAAGGCCAGGCCAGCCGGGTTGGTGTCGGCATAGCTGCTCACGCAGTGCGCCGCCGTGATGAGCAGATCCCTGGCTGGGCTGTCGATGACGCTGGCCGTACAGAAATGCCTGCCCAGCTGGCCGCCGGTCATCGTAAACAGCGCGCCGACCGCCGGGGTGCCGTCGAACGGGGTCCCGGTCAGCGGTACCGACGGCACCAGCACCGTATTCCCGGCCGGCCTGGCCGTGGCCGGCCCGAGCGCGACTGACCTGGGCGCGGCCGGTCTGGGCGACGTTCGCACGGCCGCTGGAACCGCATCGCCCACCAACCACGTCAGGACCACGACCGCGAGAACCGCGGCCACCGAACCCCCGCGCCACGACCAGCGCGCCCACGGCCGGGTTCCGCTGGCTGTGCGCGCTGCCCGCAGATGCATCGGCTCTCCCGGCCTCCGGTGGCCCGGCCGCGGTTAAGGCCGTGTTCGCCACAGCCCGCACGCCGTTACCAATATGTTACCTCCTTCATCCTGACCGGGGAACTCTCACTTTCGCGGGGCAATCAACCGGAATGTCTGGTGCTGCGGGTACAGCAGGGAAGCCCGTGCTACTGGCCCTCAGTTCTCCAGGCGGATCCCGTCGCCGGACAGCAGGCCAGTCACGAGCTCGCGCGGGAGCCCGTGGGTCTCGTGCAGGTACCGAAGTTCCTCCTCCGTGGGCAGGCCGCTGCCGGTCCGGCGGGACATCACGGTGCGGCCGCGGACCAGCAGGTCACCGAAGCGCCGCTGCTCGTCCCTGAGCACCTGGCTGACCTGGCCCCAGTCACCTTGCTGCCGGAAATGTTCCAGCGTCTGCTCGATGAGCGGGCCCGGCAGGTCACCGAGCGTCCGGGAGCTGTCATCGCGCCACAGTGTCGTCAGCGCCCGGCGGATCAGCCGCCGCAGCACGTAGCCACGGCCGGTGTTCGACGGCCGTACCCCGTCACCGATGACGACCACGCTCGACCGCAGATGATCAGTGAGCAGCCGCAGCGGCTGCTCGCCCGGGTCCCACAGGCTCCGGACCGTGCTCATCCACGGCTCGAGGAGGTCGGTCTCGAAGACTGACTGCTTGCCCTGCAGCACCGTCAGCAGCCGCTCCAGGCCCATGCCGGTGTCCACGTTCGGCCGCATCAGCGGCAGCAGGCCGCCGTCGTCGCGGCGGCGGTACCGCATCATCACGTGGTTCCACAGCTCGACCCAGCGCTGGTCGCTGCCGGGGGTCCCCTCCGGAGTGCTGCTGCCGGTCCAGACGAACAGTTCCGAGTCGGGGCCACACGGCCCGGTCGGGCCGTTGGACCACCAGTTGTCCTGGCCGGTCAGCTCGACGGGGATGCCGAGCTGCTGCCAGGTCTGCAGCGAACCCCGGTCCGGGCCGACCTGCTCATCGCCGCCAAACACGGTCGCGGAAAGCCGGTCCGGGCCGATGCCGTACCCGTCGCGGAGCAGCTCAAGTCCCCACTCCAGGCTCTGCGGGCCCGGGTAGTCGCCCAGCGACCAGGAGCCAAGCATCTCGAAGACGGTCAGATGCGAATAGTCGCCGACCTCATCAAGATCGGTAGTCCGCAGGCAGCGCTGCACGTTGACCAGCCTGCGGCCCAGCGGATGGGGCTGCCCCTCCAGGTACCGGGTCAGCGGGTGCATTCCTGAGGTGGTGAACAGCACCGGGTCCCCCGGCGGCGGCAGCAGCGTGCTTCCGGTGATCAGCTGGTGCCCGCGGTCGCGGAAGAATTCGATGAAGGTCTGGATGGTCTGGTCGGTGTTCACGGGACGCTCCTTCCGGGGATGGCACCGGAAAGGCACCGCTGGCGCGGCCACGAACGGGAGTCAGCAAAACGCACCGGCGAGCCGTTTCCGGTCGCCGGTAACAGTGGAAAGGTCAGGCAGCGGCAGCCGGCGAGCGGATAGCTCGCGCGGCGGCGGTGCGCTGCGACTTAACCTTCATGCGTCCAGTATAGGGACGGCGGCCCGAGCCGCCCAGCGCTTACTGCCAGGCCGCCGGCAGGGCGCTAACGGCGCCGCCGCCGGGCCTGCAGTTCGAGCCGCCTGGCGTGCCTGGCCGCCGCCGCTACCGGAGTCCTGCCCCCCCTGATGGGCCGCGACTCGTACCGCGACACCTGCTGAGCCAGGCCGTTCGTCATCCATCCGAGCATCGGCGGCAGCAACTGCCGCCAGGTCAGCATGCTGTGCCCGCCGCCCCGCACTAGCTTGATCGTTACCGCGGGCTGACGTAGTTGCAGCAGCTGACCGAAGCTCTCGGCATTCCGCACGTCGGGGCCATCCAGCAAGCCAGCGCCCAGCCAGAACTGGGGGATCAGCCGGCCGATCGGCAGCGACCGCAGCAGGTCCAGCGGTGTATTAACGCGCTGCAGGCCACGATTACCGCCAAACGGGCTCACCTGCCGTGACGGGTTCGCCAGCTGATTGTCGGACGGCCGGAAGTAGCCGCTGAGGACACCCGCGTAGCTGAAGACGCGGCCGTCCTGCAAACCGAGGTTGGCCGCGCAGAAACCGCCCTCTGAGTAGCCGGCGATCCCCCAGCCGGAGCCCGGCGGCTGCACCCGTAGCCCTCCGGCGATGTAGGCGGGCAGATCCCTGGCCAGGAAGGTAGCGTCCGGCGGCCCGTGAACCTGGTTGAGGCACTGCAGCGATATTCCGCGTCCCCCGTTGGCGTCGGGCATCACTAGCACCGCCGGCCTGGCGCGGTGCTCGCGTACCAGGGTGTCAAGCACCGAGTTCACGCCGAGCACCGTGATCCAGTCCTGCGGCGTGCCGGGGAAGCCGTGAATCAGCTCGATCGCGGGAAACCGGTACTTCTGGTAACCAGGCCAGAAATACTGCGGGGGAAGGAACACGTACACGATCCTGGTGATCTTGCTGTACTGGCCATGGACCATGAGCGGCAGTGTGTAACCCTGCTGCCGGGCCAGGGCGATATCAACGTAGCGACCAGCCAGCAGGCCCGACTCGACACTTGGCTTGCTGACCGTCGTGGGCCCGGTCGGCGCCGCGGGCCCCTGGTTCGTGATGTCCGCAATGGCCGAGCCCCAGGTCTGGTAGTAGTCGTAATACCTGTTCACGGCGGCCACGCCAAACGCCATGGCGGGAATGAAAGCCAGGCAGGCTGCAACAATCCGGACCGGCCAGGACCTGGTCGCCATCAGCAACCACATCAGGCCACCGAACACGGCAATCAGCAATATAAAGAACCCAATGCTTTGCGGTTCAAGCATTTATCACTCCCGTGGCCTCGCTATCGCGGCCAACTCCGCCGCTGACACAACGGTTGAGCTGAGCGCCGGGTGCCCACCTGGCGGTCGCGATCAGGTAACGGCCGGAACGCGAAAGGTTAGCACCGCCGGCCGCCGGGACGCTGCGGCTGACAGCGGACGAACTGGCCAGGCTCGAGTCAGCCCGCCAGGCCGGAGCGTAACCGGGCCAGTGCCGCAGGCGGATATCCGCGCGGGGCAGGCGCGCTTTTGAGCGGCCGGCGCGCGGGAATGCTGTCTGTAGTCAGCCGTCGCCACGATCAGGGAGTCGGGCGGCGCAGCCTGGCCGGTCCAGGCTGACGGTGGCTGACGAGGGGGAACGTTGCGCACGGGGCTGCGGTGGACGGCGCTCTGGCTTGCCATGCTGGCATTCGTCATGACCGCCTGCGGGTCCGGGGCTGGCTCCGCCCGGGGCGGCGCGCCGAGCGACGTGATCGTCAGCTGCGCCGACCGGCCGTCCGACGCGGCCACCCTGCAGCACGCGATCGACGCCAGCCCGACCGGCGCGGCCATCGGCATCAAGGGCGGGACCTGCCTGCTCACCCGCCCGATCACGCTGCCCGGAGACCGGACCTACGCCGGCGGCAGCACCACCGGCACCGTGCTCAGGCAGGACGGGCCGATGAGGTACGTCCTGGCCGCCGCCGCCTACCAGGGCAATTCGGCGACGACCGGCAATCCGCTGGCCATCAGGGACCTGACCGTCGCATGCGACGGATCCGGGACGACCGACGGCATCATCGTGATGAACTGGCAGGTCGACGTGGAGCATGTCGACGTGAGCGATTGCGGCGGCTCGGGGATCGTGGACACTGCCGTCGCTGCAGACGGCCGGTCGATCACGAACACCAGCGTGAACAGTCGTTTCGATAACAACTTCATCAGCCACAGCGGTGCCTACGGATTCGAGGTGACCGACACCAGGACCGCTGTCACCGACGGGTACCTGCAGTCCAACCAGATCGAGTCGTCCGGCCGGGACGCCGTCTACCTGCAGACCGCGTCCGGCTGGGACATCTCGGGGAACCATCTGTACGGCAACGCGCAGGACGCCATCAACGTCGTCGGCCTGTACGGGACCACGATCGCCGACAACTACATCGAGGATTTCGGCGCCCGGCAGTCCGCCGGGACCTGGTACGGGATCGCCGGTACCGTAACCGGCGGCGTGGGCTCGACGATCGCGCGCAACAAGGTGTCCAACTCCCTGGGCGAGGCGGGCGGCGCCAGCCACGTCTACGTCGCTGTCCTCGGAGCACACGGCGGGACCGGCTACCTGTCCGTCACCGGCAACGTGATCGTCGGCGTCCGGCCTGGCGACGTCGGGCTCTCGTTCAGCGCTGGTCCGAGCAAGCTGCTCGTCACGTCGGCAGGCAACCAGGTCGCCCGGGTGGGGACAGTGCGCCGCAGCGGCGCCGGCGTAACGCTGACCAGCGGCAGCTGAGTCGGCCGACCCGGATGTCAGTAACGGCGATGTGCCGCCGCTGTTGAAACAGGCGCAGCGCAGCGACTTTTGCCGCTATTTCGGGAAGCGCAGCAAAGGGCCATGGCTATTGCGCCGGATACGAGCGGCCCCAGTGCGCAGCCGGCCCCAGGCCGCTTACTCCCATACCTACCTTTAAGGGATGTTTCAGTCAGCCCGCTGGCCGCCTCCCGGGAATTCAATAGATGCAATGCGCCACCACTGCTTAAACAACAGCAGCTATGCGCCATCACCGCGATTGAGTTACGACAGCGGTGCGCCATCGCCGCTATTGCCGCAGCGGCAGGCGCTCCGGATGCTGGCGGCCGCGATCAGGGATACGGATCCGGGCTCCCGACGGGTCCAGGTGCTCGGCGGGCCAGCCGGTTGGTCAGCCTTCCCACAGCGCGCTGACGTCAGCCAGCGGCGCCTGGCACGACGGCCCGTCCGCCACCAGCACCTCCGGCCTGCCGGTGAGTCCCACCGTCACGATCATGGCCGAGCGGGTTCCGTACCCGTTGCCGTGGACGCAGGCCGCCGACAGCCTGCCCGGCCCGGTGCTGCCCGGCCCGGTGCTGGCTGACACGGTGCTGCCCGGCCCGGTGCTGCCCGGCCCGGTGCTGGCTGCACGGTGCTGGCTGACACGGTGCTGGCTGACACGGTGCTGGCTGACACGGTGCTGGCTGACACGGTGCTGGCTGACACGGGCGAGTGATCGCGCAGCACCGTGGCCAGCCCTTCACGTATCTCATCGACACCAGGAGCACCGGCTGCACCGGGAGCACCGCCGACACCGGCCACCCCAGCTGCACCGGCCACTTTGGCTGCACCGCCCCGGCCCGCCGCTTCCTGGCCAATCCCGGCCGCGGCCAGCAGCCCGGCGACGTGGATCGCCTTGGCCGAGACGGGTTCCAGCGGGGCGTTCTCGAGCACATAACTGCCCGGCGGCAGCCGGCGGGCCGCCGGGCGAGGGCCGCCGGTCAGGCCCACGTAAAACAGCGACTCCCGGTCGCCGACCAGCAGCCAGCAGGAGTTGTAGTCCGCGGGATCCACGGTGGCACAGATCCACGCCACCGCCGCCGCCGCGTCCTGGTGGGCGGCCAGGGCGACCGGGAGTTCGCCACGGGACCGCTTGGTGGTGTCCCGGCCCTGCGGCGAGGGCACGTTGGTGAGCCCGGCCACCAGGCCGGATTCGTTAACAGCCAGCCAGGTGCCCCCGGCGACCTCATCCCGGCCGCCGAGCACCCGCGGCTGAGCCTCGCGCAGCGTGGTGATCGCGACCGCCGGCCGGTCGTAACGCTCGTCCCTGTTGGCCGCCACGATCAGCGGCGCGGACGGCACCACCTGGAACAGCGCAATGAGCAGGCACACGACAACGAACGCTACCGCCGGCCGTCCGCCGCCAAAACCACCCGACAGCGCTCGGCGGCCGCCGATTAGACATCGGGCCGGGGACGTCCCCCGGTCGTGATGACCAACCCCGATGGCAACGAGTTCGATGCGCTGCGACCGCTGACACCCGCGGAGCCGGCCTGGCTGACTCCAGGCGGGATGCCGGCCTGGGACCTCGCATGATCTGATGGCGGGGTGAACCGAGAGCTGCGCAGTAGCCGGATGGCGGGCATGGGCACGACGATCTTCGCGGAGATGTCGGCGCTCGCCGTGGCGACCGGATCGGTCAACCTCGGCCAGGGATTCCCCGATGTCGACGGACCGGCTGAGATCGCCCGGACCGCGGCCGACGCGATCCTGGGCGGCCGCGGCAACCAGTACCCGCCCGGGCGCGGCATCCCGGAGCTACGGCGGGCCATCGCCGATCATCAGCAGCGCTATTACGGGCTGGGCTTCGACCCGGACACCGAGGTGCTGGTGACCGCGGGCGCCACCGAGGCGGTGGCCGCCGCGCTGCTCGCGCTGGTCGAGCCGGGTGATGAGGTCATAGCGTTCGAGCCGTACTACGACTCGTACGCGGCCTGCATCGCGATGGCCGACGGCATCCGGGTACCGGTTACGCTGCGGCCGCCCGACTTCAGGCCCGATCTCGACGCGCTGCGGGCGGCCGTCACGCCGCGCACCCGGCTGATCCTGCTCAACTCCCCGCACAATCCGACCGGGTCGGTCTTCACCCGCTCCGAACTGGCCGCCATCGCCGAGCTAGCCTGCGAGCGTGATCTGCTCGTGGTGGCTGACGAGGTCTACGAGCACATGGTGTTCACCGGCGAGCACGTCCCGATCGGAACGCTGCCCGGCATGGCCGATCGCACCGTGTCGATCAGCTCGGCGGGCAAGACCTTCGCGTTCACCGGCTGGAAGATCGGCTGGGTGACCGCATCCGCCGAGCTGGTGACCGCGGTCACCAGCGTCAAGCAGTTCCTCACCTACGTCAGCGGCGGCCCGTTCCAGTACGCCATCGCGGCGGGGCTGCGGATGCCGGACAGCTACTTCGCCAGCCTGGCCACCGACCTGCTCGGCAAGCGGGATCTGCTCTGCGCCGGGCTGGCTGAGGCGGGCTTCGAGGTGTACCCGCCGGCCGGCACCTACTTCGTCACGACCGACATCCGGCGGCTCGGCGAGCCGGACGGGGTGGCGTTCTGCCGGGACCTGCCCCACCGGGCCGGTGTGGTCGCCATCCCGAGCGCCGTGTTCTACGACGACCAGGACGCGGGCCGGACCCAGGTGCGGTTCGCGTTCTGCAAACGGGATGAGGTCTTGCAGGAGGCACTGGACCGGATCACCGAATGGGCGAAGAACAGGGCCTCCTGAGGTGGACCTGCGGCACTGGCTGACCAGCGGCGTCGATGCGGTCCAGGCCTGGCAGGCGGGCTTCGCACCGTTCGAGCCTGACGCGTCGCTGGATATCAGCGAGGAGCGTTTTGGCGCCGCGTTCACTGAGCTCACCGAGCGGCTGCAGGACAATTATCCGTTCTTCCATCCGTCCTATGCCGGGCAGATGCTCAAGCCGCCGCACCCGGCCGCGGTGGCCGGCGACCTCACCACGATGCTGATCAACCCGAACAACCATGCCCTGGATGGCGGCCCGGCCACCGCCAGAATGGAGCAGGAGGTGGTCGCGCAGCTGGCCGGAATGTTCGGCTTCGCCACGCATCTGGGCCACCTCACGACCAGTGGCACGATCGCCAACCTGGAGGCCCTGTACGTCGCCCGCGAGCTGCATCCGGGCCTGGGCATCGCCTACAGCGAGGAAGCGCACTACACGCACGCCCGGATGTGCCGGGTGCTGGGCATCGACGGCGTCCAGGTCCGAGTCGACGGCGCGGGCCGGCTTGATCTTGGCGCGCTCGACGACCTGCTGGCTGGCGGCCGGATCGGGACCGTCGTCGCGACGGCGGGCACCACCGGGCTGGGCGCGATCGATCCCGTGCACGAGGTGCTCGCCATCGCCCGCAGGCACGGGGTCCGGGTACATGTCGACGCCGCCTACGGCGGCTTCTTCACGCTGCTGGCCGGAGCCGGCGGGCGGGCCGGGCTGGCGGCGGCGCCCTGGCAGGCCATCGCCGGGTGTGACTCGGTGGTCGTCGACCCGCACAAGCACGGGCTGCAGCCCTACGGCTGCGGCGCGGTGCTGTTCGCTGACCCTGATGTCGGCCGGCTGTACCTGCACGACTCCCCTTACACCTACTTCACCTCGGACGAGCTGCACCTCGGCGAGATCAGCCTGGAATGCTCCAGGGCCGGGGCAGCGGCCGCCGCCCTGTGGCTGACGTTCCGGCTGCTGCCGCCGGCCCCGGCCGGGCTGGGCCGGGTACTGGCTGCTTGCCGGCTGGCCGCCCTGGACTGGTCGGACCTCATCGAGTCGTCCAGCCTGCTGGAGCTCTACCAGCGCCCCGAGCTCGACATCGTGTGCTACTTCCCGGCCACCCAGCCGCACAGCCTGGCCGCGATCGACCGGGCCAGCGCTCAGCTGCTGGCCGATGGCATGAGCGACCCGGACGATCCGGTCTTCCTCAGCACGCTCCGGGCTCCGGCCAGCGGGTTCGCCCGCCGCCATCGCGACGTCGCGGCGGACCTGGACGGGGCCAGGATCCTGCGCAGCGTGCTGATGAAGCCCGAAGCCCGTAGCCATGTCGCAGCGCTGCACGCCCGGGTCGAGCGGCTGGCCGCCGGCCTCGCCTGACCACCGGGCCTGCCGGCGGGCCGAGCGGGCGGCCCTGACCGGTGGGCGGACCGGCCGTGGTGCTTAACTGCGGTGCGCACTAACCGTGGTGCGGCGGGCGGGGGACCCAGCGCGAGACAGTGCGCCGGTACTCCAGATAGGGGCCATCGAACCGGCGGCGCAGCGTCCGTTCCTCGTAGCCGATGATGAACAGCTGGAAGAAAACCGCCATGATGCCGGCGTAGGCCAGCAGCGGCAGCGACAGAAACAGCCACGCCTCCCCCAGCACGATCACGAGCGCGGCAAGGTAAATCGGGTTGCGCACCCAGCGGTAGGGCCCGGCCGCGACAAACCGCGACGGTGCGTCCCACGGGCCGGGCGTGCCACCTCCCACCGCCGCAAAGTTCCAGACGCACCATACGTACAGGGCCGTTCCGGCCGCGATGACTCCGACTGCCTCCCAGGCGGCCGGAGCGGCGGTACGCCCGTGGCTGGTCAGGATCCACCAGGGGACCAACGCTCCCCCCAGCCCAGGCACCACGATGGTGAACAGGAGATTGCGGACGATCAGGCTAAGCGCGCGGGCCATTGTCGATCATCGCTCCTTCCGCGGTGCAACCGCGCCCGTGATGGCCTCGCTGAGCCGGAACACGGCCTGCACACCTGTGAGAAGAATCACTACATGTAGTGTCGCTACATATAAGGAAGAGTAGCATGGCTACCTATGAGAGCGGAAACGCTGAAGGGCCACCTGGACGGCATCCTGCTCGCGGTCCTCGAGCCGGGGCCGCGGCACGGTTACGCGATCATGGAAGCGCTGCGGGTACGCAGCGGCGGCCAGGTCGACCTGCCGACCGGCACGGTGTACCCGGCCTTGCACCGCCTGGAACGGGCGGGCCTGGTACAGGCCGCCTGGTCAGCAGCCGGCGGGCGCCGCCGCCGCGTCTACCAGCTGACCCCGGCTGGCCGCCGGGCCCTGGACGCCGAGCGCAGCACCTGGCGGGATTTCTCCGCAGCAGTCTCGGCCCTCCTGCAGCCCGCGCCGCCCGCGATGAGCTCGCCGTGAGCGGGCCCGGCCCGCCCGACCCAGGTACCGGGCCGACGATCGACCGCTACCTCGCTGAGGTGACAGCCCGCCTGTCCGGCCCGCCCCGGGGCCATGCCGGCATCGTGGCCGAGCTACGCTCCGGGCTCCTGGATGCGGCGGATGCGCACCGGTCCGCCGGGCTGCCGCCGGACCAGGCCGACCTGACGGCGATCCGCGAATTCGGCGACCCCGCCCAGGTCGCCAGCGGATTCACGGCCGAGATTGCCGCCGGCCAGGCCCGCCGCGTGGCGGTCATCTTGCTGGTGACCGGCCCGCTGGTCGGTCTGCTCTGGATCGCGGCGGCCGCCCGCCTCGGCATCCGCATCGGCCTGCCCTGGCACTGGACGGGCCTGTCACCAGGCCTGCGGGTGGGCATTCTCCTAGTCGCCGGCGCTGCCGGGGTGACGGCTTGGGCCGCCATGCTCGGTATCGCCGGCACTGGCCGGCTCACCCGCTGGCTACCCGCCAGGCCACGCCGGGCCCCGACCGCCGCGGCGGTCGCCGGGTTCGGTGCGGTGGGCGCTGACGGGCTCGGCCTGGTCCTGCTCGCGGCCCAGCTGGCCACCGCCCCGGGGAAGCTCTCCCCGGTCGCCGGCCGCCGCGGCCGCGGCGGCCGGGACCGCCCGGCTGATGCTCGCCAACCGCGCCGCACGCCGTTGCCTGGCCAGCCGCGCCGCCCTGACCTGACCGCCGGCCGCGGGCCGAGCAGGTCAGCTGCCCGGCCGGCCAACGACGTCGGGCAGGCCGAATTGCGGGAAGAGCGCATGACCAAAGGTGGTGATCTCAAGGATAGTTCCGCCCGCCACCCGCAGGACGTCCAGCTTGACCGCGCGGTACTCGTTGTCGCCGAAGCGGCGCAGGTAGCTCGCCGCCGCCGGCATCCGGTTGGCGCTGGTCGACAGCAGCCGCCAGTCGCCGTCGCGGTCCGGCCCGAAGGCGCGTTCCAGCAGCGGCGCGATCGACGCCACGCCGTCGAAGAGCATCGGATGAGGCGGCATGGTCACCCGCAGGTCCGTGGCCGCCGCGGCGATGGCGGCCGCGGCGTCGTTGCGCTCGTGCGCCTCGATGAATCGCGCCAGCACGTCACGTTCGGCGGGGTCGGGTTCGGTAGCGGTCCACTCCGAGCGGTGTGACGGCAGATGCTGCTGCAGGCCGGCCCGGGCTCGCTGGAGGGCGCTGTTGGCCGCCGCCACGCTGATGCCGAGGTGCTCGGCGGTCTCGGCGGCGGTCAGGTTCAGGACATCCCGGGCGAGCAGCGCCGCCCGCTGGCGCGGCGGCAGGACCTGCAGCGCGGCGAGGAAGGCTAGTTCGATCGTCTCGCGCGCCACGGCCACGGCGTCGGGCTGCTCATGCGGTGAGGCGATCTCGTCGAGCAACCGGTCGGGGTACGGCTGCAGCCAGCTCACCTCGGCGAACGAGCGCAGGTGCGTGAGGCGCCTGGATCGCGACCTGGCCAGGTTGAGGCAGACGTTCGTCGCGATCTTGTACAGCCAGGCGCGGGCCGACTGCTCGGTCTCGAGCGTGTCCCGGGCGCGCCAGGCGCGCAACAGCGTCTCCTGGACGGCGTCCTCAGCCTCGTCGAACGAGGCGAGCATCCGGTAGCAGTGCACGTGCAGTTCGCGATGGTGCCGGCGGGCGAGATCTTCGAAGGTGGCGTTCTGGTTCGCGGGCACTGCCATGGTCTGTCGTCCGTCCAGCGGGTTGCGGTTGTCGTGACGTAAGACACCGGCCTGCCGGGCACTCATCGGTCCTCCGATGACCCCCTGGCGGCTGGCCTGACCACCGGCCCGGGCCAGGAGTCGGCTGGGAGCGCGGTATGTCTGCTCCCCGGCGTGCAGCGTGGGTCAGGCCGGTCAGGACGGTGGCCCTGCGGGGTGGCCGGGCGTCGTGGTCAGGTGCTGCGCCCGGGCGGCGGCGACCATCTCCAGAAAGCCGTCGACCAGCCGGTGCGCGCGGGCCGCGGCGGCACCAGCCAGCCGCCTGGTCTGCGCGAGCACGTCATCGGGGTGCAGCCCGGCCCGGGTCAGGTCGGCGTCCCCCCCGTTGCCCAGCCAGGCCTGAAGTACTTCGGGGGTGGTCTCCGGATGGAACTGAACGCCGAGTGAGGTGCCGATCGCGAACGCCTGCGGTGCGACGTCGGTGTGCGCCAGGGTGCGGGCCTGGGCGGGCGGGTGCCAGCGGTCGTAGTGATACTCAAACCAGGGCCCGCGTTCGATCAGGCCCGGGTGGCTGGTCTCGATCTCATGCCAGCCGATCTCCGCCCGCTCGGCTGCCTCGACGTGACCGCCGAGCGCCAGGGCCAGGGCCTGGCCACCGAAGCAGATCCCGAGCACCGGGATGCCGCGCTCGTGCGCGTTGCGGAGCAACTCGAGCTCCGGCAGCAGCCAGCTGCCGATCCGCTCGTGGTCGTACGCGGACCAGATCGCGCCCATCGACACGATCACGTCGAAGGAAGCCAGATCGGGGAAGCTGACGTCCACGCCGGGATCGTGGAACCGGTCCTCCGGCACGACGAGGAACTCGGTCGCGTCGTAACCGCGCTCGGCGAACCGCTCCCCCACCGACCCGGTCGGCGAGCAGTGATCGTGCTTGATGTACAGAACGCGCACCAGACCTCCCGCCCTCAGCGGCCGGGTAGCCCGCACGGGGAGGGACTCCGTGGCTGAAGTTCGACTTGACGTACTCCGGCGGCCCGGTCAGCTCGATGGTATCCAGCCGCCGCAGCAAGTCGGTGAACATGATCCGCAGTTCCCGCTCCCGCTGGCCGGTGGCGCGAACCCCGGACCGCTGTTCGGCGTCACGAACGCGCCGACCGCAGGGGGGGCCGTCCCGGTGCCAGGCTCAGCTGTGCCTGCGCCGGATCGCGGCGGCATCGCTGCCCGTGCGGCCGACGAACCGCATCGGATCCCCGGATCCCAGGTCGGCGATGCCCGCGCTCTCCAGGGCCCCGATCGCCATCGTCCGGCGCACCGCGGAGAACGTCAGCACGTGCGCGAGTACGCCGCCAAAGCTGAACGTCTCCGGCGGATCGCAGGTCGCATCCACGAAGGTCTCGTCGGCCCGGCCGTGCTGTATGGGAGTGAGCGTCAACTCGCGGAAGAGCGGGCCGACCGTGTCCAGCCGGTCCCGCAGGGCGGCCGGGCTGGTCTCGCCGGGCGGCGGCACCCGGGCGCCGCCCTGCAGGGCGGTTACCCACATCTCCAGCTGGCCGACGAGCCGACCGGTGAGGCTGCGCAGCGTCGGGTGCTCGTCTATCCCCGCCACTGACAGCTCAATGGGCTGGTCAAGCACCTCCTCGCCGACCCGTGCGGTCCGGTCGACGATCTCGCCGACGAGCCAGAGGTGGTGGTCAAGCATCCGGTCGAGAACATCCATGGCAGTACTCCTGGTGCTGGCGGGCAGCCGGAGGCCACCCGGCGGGTGGAAGTGCACCCCGCTGGCCGCAGCGAGGTCGTGCGAGGCGACGGTCGAGCGCCGGTAGTGAGACGGGGCGGCACCGTAAGCTCGGCTGAAGGCCCGGGCGAAAGCTTCCGGAGACCCGTACCCGGCGTCCAGTGCCACCTCGATGACCGGGTCCCGCGTGGTGGTGAGCCGGTGCGCGGCGCGTTCCAGCAGCAACCGCCGCCGGAACGCACCCGGCGCCTCGCCCAGCGCGGCCACGACCAGCCGGTCAAAGTGATAGCGGGACAGGAAGGCGCGCCCCGCGAGACCCTCACCGGTCAGGTCAGGCTGGTCGAGACTGTCCTGGACCACGTCCAGGATCCGCCGGAGCCGGTCGTCACTGATCACCTAACCGATGTTGCCGGATCCCCGTCAGCCGCGCCTGATCGTGTTTGCTCTCTGCCCCGCCCAGCTGCCCGGGCTCGGCCCGCTTCGAAGTCCGAAATGTAAGACCAAAGGTCCCGGCGGGCCAGGTAGCCCGCCTCTATCCCGACTTCGGCAGGCTGCCAATCGTGGTAAGCGCACGGGAGAGAGGCGAGCGCGCCATGAGGCAGAGCATCCGGCTCGGGCGGGTGGCCGACGTGCCCATCGGAATGCACTGGTCGGTCATCGTGATCTTTGCGCTTATTACCGACATCCTGGCCGACAGCGTGCTGCCCGCCCTCATCCCGCACCTGGCCACCGGCCTGTACTGGACGGTCGCTGCGGCGGGAGCGGTCCTGTTCGTCGCAGCCCTGGGCGCCCATGAGATCGCGCACGCGGTCGTGGCCCGGCGCCTGGGCGTCGGGGTGCGTTCGGTCACGCTGTGGATGCTCGGCGGGGTCGCCGAGCTGGCGGGGGATCCGCCGACTGCATCAGCCGACCTGAAGATCGCCATCGCCGGCCCGGCGACCAGCTTTGCCGCATCGGTCCTGTTCGGCGGGGCCGCGCTAGCAGCTCGCAGCGAACATGGCCCAGCCGTGATCACTGCCGCCCTCGGCTGGCTGGCCCTGATGAACATGGCGCTGGCCCTGTTCAACCTGCTGCCGGGCGCACCGCTGGACGGCGGCCGGATCCTGCGCGGGCTGCTCTGGAAGCACTATGGCGACCGGCAACGCGCGAGCCGGGCCGCGGGCCGCTCGGGACAGGTGCTCGGCATCCTGCTGGGCCTGGCCGGGTTCGCGGAATTGTTCGCCTGGCGGGACATCGGCGGCCTGTGGCTGATGCTGATCGGCTGGTTCCTGGTCACGATGGCCCGCTCGGAGCAGCAGGCCGAGCAAATCCACAGCTCGCTGGCCGGGCTGCGGGTCCGTGACATCATGATCACCCAGCCGGAGGCCGGCGGTACCTGGACCGACGTAGCGGGCTTCACCAGCCGGGTAGTCCTGGCCTCGCGCCAAACGGTGTTCCCGGTGGTGGGCTTCGACGGCGAGCTGGCCGGGGTCGTCTTCGCCGACACCCTGGCCCGTGTCCCGCCGGCCAGCCGACCCGCGACCCGGCTGGGTCAGATCGCTATCCCGGTGCCGTCGGCGTACCTGGCGGACCCGGACGCGCCGGCCGACTCGCTGGCGAACCGGCCGCCACTGCGCGGTCAGCTGCTGGCCGTGGTCCTGCTCGAGGGACGGCTGACGGGGCTGGTGACCGCCGAAGAACTACGGCTGGCCATGTTGCGGGCCGGGCTGGCCAGCGGCACGCCAGCCATGGCAGGACGGTGACCGGCATGGATCTTGGGAATGCTCACTGCGTCGCAGTTCGGACACTCAAGGTGACGAACCAGGATAAGACTTTTGGAGAGAGGTGAGGGTTATGCAGGCAAACGTGGGTGACCGGTTGGTCATTCTGTCCAGGCATCTCGACGAGCACCTGCGCTCAGGGGAGATCGTTGAGGTGCACGGCGCGGATGGCGCACCGCCCTATGTAGTCAGGTGGACGGACGAGGAGCGGACAGCGCTGGTCTTTCCCGGCCCGGACGCGCATGTCGAGCCAGCCGTGGCGCGCAGCGGTCCGGCCAAGCGAGCCTGAGACCAAGCGAGCCTGAGACCAAGCGAGCCTGAGACCAAGCGAGCCTGAGACCAAGCGAGCCTGGCCGCCAGGCCGGGTCTCCGAGTCGGTCCATGGCTGGCCCGGAGGCCAGATCTCCAGGCCAGCTAGCGATCGTCCCGCCGGTGCCGGTGCTGCCGCTCCAGCACGGCCGCGTGGTCGGGCACGTACGTCTGCAGTTCCCGTGGCGCGCGCACATAGCCCTGGGCCGCGGGGCGCGGCGGCAGCGAGAGCGGCAACCGCTGCACGTCGTGGTAGGGCACGGTGGACAGCAGGTGCGCGATCATGTTGATCCGGGCGCGCCGCTTGTCATCGCTCTCGACCACGAACCACGGCGCCTCCTGGATGTCGGTATGCACGAACATCTCGTCCTTGGCCCGGGAGTAGTTCTCCCACTGAGAAACCGATTCCAGGTCCATCGGGGACAGCTTCCACCGCCGCATGGGATCCTCGAGCCGCGACCTGAACCTCTGCTCCTGCTCGTCGTCGCTCACCGAGAACCAGTACTTTCGCAGCAAGATGCCATCTTCGACGAGCAGCCGCTCAAAAATCGGGCACTGGTGCAGAAAGCGCCCGTACTCTTCTTTGGTGCAGAAACCCATCACCCGCTCGACGCCCGCGCGGTTATACCAGCTCCGGTCGAACAGCACGATCTGCCCGCCAGCGGGCAGGTTCTCGACATAGCGCTGGAAATACCATTCCGTCCGCTCGCGCTCGGTCGGCGCGGGCAGCGCGACGATCTGCGCGACCCGGGGGTTGAGAAAAGCCGTTACTCGCTTGATCGTGCTGCCCTTGCCTGCCGCATCCCGGCCCTCGAAGATCACCACGATCCTGGCCCGCTCGGTCCTGACCCACTCCTGCATCTTCACCAGCTCGGCCTGCAGGCGGTACAGCTCGGCCTCGTAGACCTTCTTGTTCAGGCGCTGCGGCGGGGCCGCGGGCGGATCTTGCGAGTCCGCCCGGGTGCGGTGCGCCAGCCCGTCGTGCCCGGGTACCACCCCGGGGGCCATCGGCCCATCCAGCCCGGCCGCCCGGTCGCGCCCGCCCGTCCGGTCGCGCCTGCCCGCCCCGTCCTGACTGGCCGCCCGGCCGCGCGGTGCCACCTTGCTCTTCGCTGGCTTCCTGGCCTTGCCGTCACCGCTTGCCACCACCGCACCTCCCTGCCGAGTGCCTGGCCCCATTCTCCGCTGTCGGGCCGCGATGTGCGCCATCACCGCGTTCCGCCGGGTGGTTCTGCTGGTTTTTCTTCGACAATGAGAGGTTATGGCCGATCTCGCCGCCCTAAGGTGGTCCTCCGGAAGCGGTGAGCGCGGGGCGATACGAGGTCGCGAGATGCCAGCCCGAAGGACCGCACAGCATAAGGCCGGCCGCAGGTTCAGCATCCGGCCGGTGCTGTGGTCAGTACCAGTGGTCGCCGTGCTCGCGGCAGGCCTGTGCCTGGCCTGGCCGGCCGGCCGGACGGCGCCGGTCACCGGGGCCAGGGATACCGCGCTGACCGCGGGCAACTGCGCGTCGGCGGCGCCGGGCACGCCGGGCTGCCATCGGCGACCCGCCGCCGCCCCGGCAGCCAGCCTCGTCCCTGGCCACGTCACCACCCGGGCCAGGCACCACGCCGCCACCGCCGCCAGGCACCGCGCCCGCACCAGCGCTGCACAGCCTGCCGCCATGCCGGTGCCCAGCTCGCCAGCTCCCGGTCCGCGCGCCACCGGCACGCCGGCACCGGCCCAGGGCGGCCGCTACGATCAGGCGGTCGACCAGGTTCTGGCCCTGATCAACCAGGCTCGAGCCCAGGCGGGCCTGGCGGCGTACACAGTCAGTTCCGGGCTGGTGCGCAGCGCGACGAGGCATAACCAGGTGATGGCCGGCGGCTGCGGACTGTCCCATCAGTGCCCCGGTGAGCCGCCGCTCGGCACTCGCGAGACCGACGCGGGGGTGCACTGGACGTCCGCCGGGGAGAACATCGGCGAGGCAGGCCCGATCTCCGCCACCAGCGCGGCCATCGCGCAGGCCGCCGCCGGGCTCACCCAGGACATGCTGAACGAGAAGCCACCCGATGACGGTCACCGGCTGAACATCCTGAGCAGCAGCTTCCACCACATCGGCATCGCCGTGTACCTGGACAGTTCCGGCACCGTGTGGATGACCCAAGACTTCTCGAACTGACGGCCCGCGCGCCCGGGCACTTGTACTTCCCTGTTACCGACGTGAAGATGAACTGCGGCACCGCCCGGTCGCCGCAGTAAGGAAGGTTCGTTGGATCGGCTCGCCCTGCGGACAGCGGTCGGCCCCGGCGCGGCGGAGCGCACGCCGTGATCCTCGTGGCCGGCGAGGCGCTCATCGATCTCCTCCCGGTCCTCGGCGAGCCGCACCGATTTGACGCCCGGCCCGGCGGCGCGCCGTTCAATGTCGCAGTGGGCCTGGCCCGGCTGGGCCAGCGGACCAGCTTCCTCGGCCGGATCAGCGCGGACAGTTTCGGTCGCCAGCTCCGGGCGCACCTGAACGACGCCGGAGTGGACCTCTCGATGGCTGTTGCGGCGGCGGAGGCGACGACGCTGGCGGTCACCGATATCGACGCCGCGGGCCGCGCGGTGTACAGCTTCTACGCGAGTGACACCGCGGACTGGCAGTGGGCGGAATCCGAGGTACCGCGGGTTCTGCCGGCCGGGATCCGCGCGCTGTACGCGGGCGGTCTGGCGCTGCGATTCGGGCCCGGGGCCGCAGTACTCGAAGGGCTCATGCGGCGCGCCAGGAGGCAGCGAAGCGCGATCATCTTCGTCGATCCCAATGTGCGCAGCGGAGCCGGGGTCAGCATGCCCGCCGAGCGGGCCCGGGTCGAACGGCAGCTGGGGGTGGCGCATGTCATCAAGGCCAGCGAGGACGACATCGCCTTGCTCTACCCAGGCCGGGACTGGCGGGAGATCGCCGCCGGCTGGCAGCGCATGACGTCCGGGATCGTCGTCATAACGCTGGGACCCGACGGCGCCAGCGCGTTTCCGCCGGGCGGCACGGAGCTAACCGTGCCCGCGGTCCCGGCTGACATCGTGGATACCGTCGGTGCCGGGGATGCCTTCGCTGCGACGCTATTGGACGGGCTGCTCAGCGAAATTCCGGTCGGCACCGGCCCGGAAGGACTCTCGCTGATTCCCGTCGATGTCACCCGGCGACTGCTCGAACGGGCCTGCGTCAGCGCGGCCTATACCTGCAGCCGGGCCGGCGCCGAATCTGCCGACGCCCGCACCCTGCGCGACGCGGTCGAGCGTGCGCGGCGCGCGGCCCGCCGGACTTAGCCGGGTACGTCAGCCTGGGCCGCCGCCGACCTTAGGCGGATGCGCTGGCTTGGGCGGGCGCGCTGGCTTGGGCGGATGCGCTGGCTCGGGCGGGTGCGCGGGCCTTGGGCAGTGCCCGGCTCGGGTGCGCCAGGCCTTGCGCGGGTGCGCCGAGTTGCGCGGGTGCGCCGAGTTGCGCCGGCCGGGCGGCGGCAGCCGGGTTCAGGCCAGCCCGAGTGCCGCGGCGGCCGCAGCCTGATCAGCCGCGATCATCAACGGTGCGGCCGCGGCCGAGACCGCCGAGTCCGGGTCCTTCAGCCCGTTGCCCGTGATCGTGCAGACCACCCGGGAGCCCGCGGCGACCTGGCTGTTCTCGCACGCCTGGAGCAGGCCAGCCACTCCGGCGGCCGACGCCAGCTCGCCGAACACGCCTTCCTGCCCGGCCAGCAGCTGGTAGGCGGCCAGGATCTGCTCGTCGGTGACCGAGTCGATCAGCCCGCCGGAGGCGTCCCGCGCCTCCTCGGCCAGTCGCCAGGAGGCCGGGTTGCCGATCCGGATCGCCGTCGCGATGGTCTCCGGGGCCGCCACCGGCCGGCCAGCCACGATCGGCGCCGCACCGCTGGCCTGGTATCCGAGCATCCTCGGTGTGCGGGTGGCCCGGCCGCCAGCCAGGTACTCGCGGTAGCCCATCCAGTACGCGGCTATGTTGCCGGCGTTCCCGACCGGCAGGCAATGCACATCCGGTGCGTCGCCGAGCGCATCCACGATCTCGAACGCCGCCGTCTTCTGGCCCTGCAGCCGGTCCGGGTTGACCGAGTTCACCAGGGTGACCGGGTAGTCGGCGGCCAGCTTGCGGACCAGTTCCAGGCAGTCGTCGAAACTGCCGTCGACCTGCAGCAGCCTGGCCCCGTGCAGCAGCGCCTGGGCCAGCTTGCCCAGCGCGATCTTGCCGCGCGGCACCAGCACCCCGCAGGCCAGGCCCGCCCGCGCCGCGTAGGCCGCGGCGCTGGCGCTGGTGTTGCCGGTCGAGGCGCAGATCACCGTGGTGGCCCCGCGGCCCGCCGCGGCACTGACCGCCATCGTCATACCGCGGTCCTTGAACGACCCGGTCGGGTTGGCGCCCTCGATCTTCAGGTAGACCTCGCACCCGGTCATACCGGACAGCACCGGCGCGGGCAGCAGCGGGGTGCCGCCCTCCCCCATCGTGATGACCGGGGTTGCTTCGGTCACCGGCAGCAGGTCGCGGTACTCGGTGATCACGCCGCGCCACGGCCGGAGCGCTCCGGACATCCTGGCCGCCGGTGCCGCTGGATTCATCACGCGCCCTCCTCGCCCTCGACTCGCAGCACGCTGTCCACTGCGCGCACCGGTTCCATCGTGCCCAGCTCGGCGACGGTCGCGGCCAGTTCCGCCTCCTGGGCGATGTGGGTCACGATCACCAGGTTCGCGTCGTCGCCCCGGCCTTCCTGCCGGACCGCCCTGATCGACACACCGTGCCGGGCAAAGGCCTCGGCCACCGGAGCCAGCACGCCGGGCCGGTCGGCCACATCAAGCGCCACGTAGTAGCTGGTCCGGGCGGCCGAGATCGGCAGTACCGGCAGCCCGGCATAGGTGGATGCGTCCGGGCCCCTGGTGCCGGCCAGCCGGTTGCGCCCGACGGTCACGATGTCGCCGAGCACGGCGCTGGCGGTGGGACCGCCGCCGGCGCCCGCACCGTAGAACATCAGCCGTCCGGCCGCGTCCGCTTCGACGAACACCGCGTTGTAGGCCTCCCGGACCGCGGCGAGCGGATGCATCCGGGGAATCATCGCCGGGTGGACGCGGGCCGAGATCCCGCCGTCCGAGCGCTCGCAGATGGCCAGCAGTTTGATCACGCAGCCGAGCGCGCGGGCGCTCGCGATGTCCGCCTCGGTGACCTCGGTGATCCCCTCGCGGTACACCTGATCGAGCCTGACCTCGGTATGGAAGGCGATGCTGGCCAGGATGGCGGCCTTCGCGGCGGCGTCGAAGCCCTGCACATCGGCGGTGGGGTCGGCCTCGGCGTATCCGAGCGCCTGAGCCTCGTCGAGGGCGGCGTGCAATCCGGTGCCCGCCGAGTCCATCCGGTCCAGGATGAAGTTGGTGGTCCCGTTGACGATCCCCAGGACGCGGTGCACCGCGTCGCCGGCGAGCGATTCGCGCAACGGCCGCAGCAGCGGGATGGCACCCGCCACCGAAGCCTCGTAGTACAGGTCAGCCCCGCTGCCCCGGGCCGCCGCATGCATCGTCGCGCTGTCCGCGGCGAGCAGCGCCTTGTTGGCGGTGACCACCGAGGTACCGGCGGCCAGCGCCGCCAGCAGCAGCGACCTGGCGGGCTCGATGCCGCCGATCACCTCGACCACGATGTCGACGTCCGGGCGGGTCGCCAGGGCCATGGCGTCCGTGGTGAGCAGCGAGCCGTCGATCTTGACGCCGCGCGGCGCGGCCGTGTCGCGCACCGCGACCCCGACCACCTCCAGCGGCGCCCCGATCCGCGCGGCCAGGTCCCCCTCCTGCTCGCGCAGCTGCCGGAATACTTCCGCGCCGACTGCGCCGCAGCCGAGCAGCGCCACCTTCAGCGGGCCGCCATCGGCCGGCCCAGGGTCCTGGCCGGCGAGCGGCGCCAGTGACCCTGCGGTCCTGGGGCTCATCCGGCGTCCAGCCCGAGCAGGTCGTCGATGGTCTCGCGGCGCAGCAGGACCCGCGCGGCCCCGTCGCGGACCGCAACCACCGGCGGCCGGGACACGTGGTTGTAGTTGCTGGCCATCGACCGGCAGTAGGCGCCGGTGGCGGCCACCGCGACCAGGTCACCGGGACGGATGTCGGCGGGCAGGTAGGCGTCCCTGACCACGATGTCGCCGCTCTCGCAGTGCCTGCCGACCAGCCGGGACAGCGCCGACGGCGCTGCCGACTCGCGGGAGGCCAGCACGCAGGTGTATTCCGAGTCATACAGCGCGGTGCGGATGTTGTCGCTCATCCCGCCGTCCACGCTGACATAGGTCCGCAGCCCGTCTACGTCCTTGACGGTGCCGACTTCATACAGCGTCACGGTGCCAGGCCCGGCGATCGCCCGGCCTGGCTCCACCGACAGCCGCGGCCTGGGCAGCCCGGCCGCCCGGCACTGGGCGTCCAGGATCTGCGCCAGGCTGTCGGCCAGGACCTTGACGTCCTGCGGGTCGTCGCCCGGCGTGTAGGCGATGCCGAACCCGCCGCCCAGGTCAAGCTCGGCGATCTCGATACCGTGCTGGTCACGGATCCGGACCGCCAGCTCGAGCACGCGGTGCGCGGCCACTTCGAAGCCCGCCGTGTCGTAGATCTGCGATCCGATGTGTGAGTGCAGCCCGGCCAGCTCAAGTCCGGGGCAGGCCAGCACCTGGCGCACCGCCTCGTCTGCCGCGCCTGACGATAGCGAGAAGCCGAACTTCTGGTCATCGTGGGCGGTCGCCACGAACTCGTGCACCGCCGCCTCCACGCCCGTGGTGACCCGGACCAGGATCTTCAGCCGGGCCGCGCCGGGCCGCCCGGCCAGCACGGCCAGCCGGCCGATCTCATCGAAGGAGTCCGCCACGATCCGGCCGACACCGGCCTCGACGGCGCGGTCAAGCTCGGCCGGCAGCTTGTTGTTGCCGTGCATCGTGATCACCCCGGGCGCGACCCCGGCCCGCAGCGCCACCTCGAGCTCACCGCCGGTGCAGACGTCCACGCCGAGCCCCTCTTCGGTGACCCAGCGCAGCACGCCGCGGCAGCAGAACGCCTTGGCGGCATAGGCGACCTCGGCACCAGGCCCGAACGCGTCATGGAACGCCCGGCACCTGCCGCGGAAGTCCTCCTCGTCACAGGCGAACAGCGGCGTTCCGAACTCCGCGGCGAGATCGCGGACGTCCAGCCCGCCGAGCACCAGCGCGCCGGCCACCCGACGGGCGGTCCGCGGCCAGATCAGCGGGTCAAGGGCGTTGACGTCGGCCGGCCTGGGCGGCGGATGATCGGGCGGCAGCACGTCGGCGTGCCGCGGGCCGGCGGGATGGGCGACGCGGCTCATGGCACTCCTCGCTGATCAGGTTGCGCAGCCGCCCCCGCACCCTGCTAGCCGCGTGCGCATAACGAACAGCATATCCGTCCGGAGATCAGCTCCGGCCGGCGCCGTCAGGCTGCCGCACGATGATGCCTTCCCAGGGCCCGAGGGTAGCCTGCGGACCGGCCGCCGCCAGGCCGGGGCGGGCGCCCAGGCTGGACAGCAGCACCTCGCCGACCGGCTCGGGGCAGGCCGCAGGCTCATCGGTGAAATTCGCCATGACCGTCAGCCCGCCGGCCCGGTAGGCCCACTGCCCCTCCGGCGCGGGCAGCGCCTGGTACCGGGCGACCTGGCCGCCGAACGTGGCCCGCCGCAGGCTGATTAGGTCGCGGCAGAGCCAGAGCACCGAGCCCCGGTCAGCCTGCTGGCCGGCCACGCTGGCGGCGCCATCCTCGCTGACCGGCAGCCACGGCGTGACATCCGGCGCGGTGAAGCCCCCTGCGGGTGAGTCATCCCACCGCAACGGGGTCCTGGCCCGGTCCCTGTTGCCCTGCGGAGCGGCGTTGTCCAAGGTCATCTTGTCCCGGCGGAGCTGCGGCGGCACGTCGACGTCGGTCATGCCGATCTCGTCACCGTAGTAGAGCACCGCGGTGCCCGGCAGCGTCGCGAGGATCAGCAGCGCGAGCCGTACCTTCCGCTCGTCGCCGCCGCACCAGCGGCTGGCCAGCCGGCCCACGTCGTGATTGGAGCCCGTCCACACCGGGCAGGCGGTCTCCGGCAGCGCGGCGAGCGTCGACGCCACGATCCCGGCCAGCTCCGGGCCGGTGAAACCGGCGAAGACAAACGGGAAATTGAACGCTAGCTGGAGCTCATCGTCGCGCCCGTAGTAATCGGCCAGCCGGTCGAGGTCGCCGATCCAGGTCTCGCCGAGCAGCAGCCGCGGCGCCGGGTACTCCTCGGCGATCTTGCGCCAGTCCCTGAACACGCCGTGGGTCTCCGGCCGGTTGGCGTTGTACTTGGGCAGCAGGCCGAACCGGCCGGTCAGCGGGTTCTCCACGAGCAGCGGCGGGTTGTCCCTGAGCTCGGCGTCCTTGTACAGGCCATGGGCGACGTCGATGCGGAAGCCCGCCACCCCGCGGTCAAACCAGAACCGGAGGATCTCCAGGAACTCGGTGTGCACGGCCGGGTCCCACCAGTTCAGGTCCGGCTGGCTGGGCAGGAAGTTGTGCAGGTAGTACTGGCCGCTGCGGTCGTCCAGGGTCCACGCGCAGTGCCCGGTCGCATCCAGCCAGTTGTTCGGCGGGCCGCCATCGGCTTTCGGATCAGCCCAGACGTAATAGTCCCGGTATCCGCTGCCTGGCTCGTCCCTGGCCGCGACGAACCAGGGGTGCGCCGAGCTGGTGTGGTTGGGCACCAGGTCGAGCAGCACTCGCAGGCCGCGCTGGCCAGCCTCGGCGATCAGCCGGTCCAGGTCGGCTAGCGTGCCGAGTTCGGGGTGGACGCCGCGGTAGTCAGATACGTCATAGCCCCAGTCCTCGTCGGGCGAGGGCATCGTCGGCGACAGCCAGATCCCGTCCACGCCCAGCCACGACAGGTAGTCCAGGTTGGCGATGATTCCGCCGATGTCGCCGTAGCCGTCGCCGTTGGAATCCCGCCACGAGCGGACATACAGCTGATAAAGGACGGCGCCGTGCCACCAGCGTCCGGCCGTACTGTCCTGCATCCTTCTCCTTACCGCGGCGGCCGGTAGCGGGCTTGCGATCAGCAGGCCACCCGGCCGACACTTGGTGTGTGAATCCGGTCCTGCTGTACGCCATCGCCGCTGCGCTGCCCACCGCCGCGTTCGGTGCGCTGATCGGTTGCCTGCGGGCGAGCCGCAAGCTGACCGAGGCGCGGGCCAGGCCGCCGGCCGCCGAGCCGCTGGAGCGGCTCGAGGCCAGGCTGCGGCGGCTGCGCGCGGAACTCGAGGCCACCGAGAACAAAGCTGGCACCGTCGCCAAGGGCTTTCACCTGCGGGTGGTACGCGGCGCCTACGCGGACGCGCTGGCGCAGGCCTGCCAGCGGCTCGACGTCCCGGTGCCGCCGGGCGGCGAGCGGGCCAGGCAGGCCGATATCTACCGGGCCGAAGCGGCGCTGCGCGGGCGCGGCCTGGACGTGCGGGAAAAGGCTGTGCGCTGAATGCAGAACCACTGAATGCAGAGCCACTGAATGCAGAGCCACTGAATGCAGAGCCACTGAATGCAGAGCCACTGAATGCAGAGCCACTGAATGCAGAGCCACTGAATGCAGAGCCACTGAATGCGGAGCCACTGAATGCGGAGCCACTGAATGCGGAGCCGCACTGAGCCGGCTCGTCCGCGGGATGTGGTCCGCGTGCTCGCGATTTCCGACGTCACCGACCAGCTGCTGCTGGCCGACCTGAGGCCGGTCGCCAGTGCGCAGCTGATCCTGGCCTGCGGGGACCTGCCGTTCGACTATCTCGGCTACCTGCTGAACGCGCTCGATGTGCCGCTGGTGTTCGTGCCGGGTAACCACGACCCCGACCTGTCGGGTTACCGCACCTCCCGAGCCGGGCTGACGATGCGGTCCGGGTTGCCTGCCCGGGCGCCGTGGCCGCCCGGCGCCGTCAACGCCGACGGCCGGGTGGTCGACGTGGCCGGCCTGCGGGTGGCCGGGCTCGGCGGCTGCCTGCGCTACAGCGGCGGCCCGAACCAGTACACCGACCGGCAGCAGGCCGGGCGGGCCCGGGCACTGCGAGCCACGGCGTGCTGGCGCCGGCTGCAGGACGGACACGGCGTCGATGTGCTGCTGACCCATGCCCCGCCGCTCGGCGTCGGCGACGGCGCCGACCCGGCGCACCGCGGGTTCAGCGCGTATCGCGGGCTGATCGCCGCGCTGCAGCCCGCGGTGCTGCTGCACGGTCACGTGCACCCGGTCGTGCCGGTGCCATCCCGCGGGCAGGTCAGCTCCCACCAGGCGAACATCCAGGGCGCGCTGATGGGCCGCACCGTGGTGCGGAACGTGGCCGGGCGTCATCTGCTCGATATCGAGCTGCCCGGGCCGGCCGATCCTTCGGGGCCGCCAGCCCATCCTTCGGGGCCGCCAGCCGATCCGACGAGCCTGCCGGCCGAGCCTTCGGGCCCGCTGGCCGGGCCGCGCGGCGGAGACCGCGATGCGGGCTGACACCGGTTTCCCTCGGGCCGACGTCGAGAACGACTTCCTGCGGGCACGCCGCCGCCAGGTGCTCGCCCGGCTGGCGCGCCCGGCTCCGCCGCGAGCCTGACGACGTCAACCTCATCCTGCCGCTGGACGAGGTCGTCACGGCGCTGGGCATGCTGGGTGAACGGTCCCTGGGCCTGCAGACCATCAAGCTGGACTCGGTGGTGGGCACGGTCGACTCGCGGCGCGACTTCGACCGCAGGTTCCGGCCCACCTCCAGCCGGGTCCGGGCCCGGTGGGAACGGCTGGCGCTGGCGCAGCGGCGCGGCGAGCCGATCCCGCCCATCGACGTCTACCGCGTCGGCGACCTGCACTTCGTGCAGGACGGCCACCACCGGGTGTCGATCGCGATCGCGACCGGCGCCAAGACGATCGAGGCGTACGTCACCGAGGTGCGCACGGCCGTCCCGGCCCGGGGCATCCGCAGCCGTGCTGACCTGCTCGTGAAGGACTACGAGCGGCTGTTCAGGTCCCGGGTCCCGCTGGCCGCCCCAGCGCTCGCCAAGATCAGCTTCACCGACCCCTGGTCGTACGCCGAACTCGGCGAGGCCGTCGAGGCCTGGGGGTACCGGTGCATGCAGGACGAGCACCGCTTCCTGGACCGCGAGCAGGTCGCGCAGCGCTGGTTCGCCGAGGAATTCACCCCGGTCGTCCGGATGCTCCGGGCCGCCGACCTGATCGGCTCGGGGACCGAGGCCGAAGCGTACCAGCGGGTGGCCAGGGAGCGGTACCGGCTGATCCGGCTGCACGAGTGGAGCGACGAGATCATCGAGCGGCTGCGCAACCAGGTCAAATAGCGACCGCGCCGGCACCGCCGGCGGCCTACTGACCAGCGGCGGTCCCGCCGCCGGTCGGCGGGCCATCACTGGCCGCAGGTCCGCCCACCGCGGTCTCGCTCGCGCCCGCCGCCGTGCCGCCGGCCGCCGGACTGTCGGCAGCCGGGCTGTCAGCAGCCGGGCTGTCGGCAGCCGCCGGGCGGTCGGCAGCGGCCGGACCGGACGTCGCCGGCGGGCTCGCCGTCGTCGTCCCGCCGGTGCTCCTCGTGTCGTCCGCCCCGCCACCGCTGGTCAGATTCAGGCCGCTGGACGGGTCGAAGACGTGGATCGACCGGACATCAACCCACAGCTCGGCGCCCTGGCCCTCGCGCAGCCTGGTCGCCGCGTCGATCCGCGCGACCACCGTGTCCCCGCTCTGGCCGGTGTCGGCGCGGCCGGAGTCCGCAGCCAGTTCCTTGAGCTCGGCGGCATCCACGCCGCTCTCGAGTTCCTTCGCGAAGTAGACATAGACGTCGGAGCCCATCGACTCCAGTACATCGATGTCCGCCTGGAACGTGATCCCGTGCGGCCGGTTGTCCGCGTTGACCAGCGCGGCGTCCTCGAAGCTCTCCGGACGGACCCCCACGATCAGCTCGCGCGGCGCGTTGGCGCGCTCCAGCGCCCGGCGCAGCCGGTCGGTGAGCGGAATATCCCCGAGCGGTGTGTGCAGCGTGCCGTCATCGGCGGTGGCCGGGATGAAGTTCATCGCGGGCGAGCCGATGAAGCCCGCCACGAACAGGTTGTCCGGCCGCTCGTAGAGTTCCTGCGGCGACCCGACCTGCTGGAGCTTGCCGCTGCGCATCACCGCGACCCGGTCGCCCAGCGTCATGGCCTCGGTCTGGTCGTGCGTGACGTAGACCATGGTGGTGCCCAGCCGCCGCTGGATCCTGGAGACCTCGGTCCGCATCTGCACCCGCAGCTTCGCGTCCAGGTTGGACAGCGGCTCGTCCATCAGGAACGCCGACGGGTCCCTGACGATGGCCCGGCCCATCGCGACCCGCTGCCGCTGGCCGCCGGACAGGTTGGCCGGCTTGCGTTCCAGATGCTGGGTCAGGTCGAGGATCCGGGCCGCCTCGTTCACCTTCTCGTCGATGGTGGCCTGCGGGGTCTTGGCCAGCTTGAGCGCGAAGCCCATGTTCTCCCTGACCGTCATGTGCGGGTACAGAGCGTAGCTCTGGAACACCATGGCGATGTCACGGTCCTTGGGCGACTTGTTGTTGACCACCTGGCCGCCGATGCGCAGCTGGCCCTCGGTGATGTCTTCCAGGCCGGCGATCATGTTGAGCGTCGTCGACTTCCCGCAGCCCGACGGGCCGACCAGGATGACGAACTCGCCGTCGGCGATGTCCAGGTTGATGCTGTCGACCGCCAGCGCGCCATCAGGGAAGCGCTTGGTGACCCTATCCAGAACGATGTCAGCCACTGTCTCTCCTTTGTCCCGGGGTCTGCCCGGCTAGCCCTTGACCGCGCCTGATGTCAGCCCGGCAACGATCCGGCGCTGGAAGAACACCACGAAGATGATGATCGGGATGGTGATGACCACCGCGGCCGCCGCGATAGGGCCGGTTGGAACGGTGAATTGCGAGCTGCCGCTGAGGTAGGCCAGCGAGGCCGGCGCCGTCCGGGCGGCGATTGTCGAGGTGAACGAGATCGCCATCAGGAACTCGTTCCAGCAGGCCAGGAAGACCAGGATGGCGGTGGTGACCATGCCCGGAGCGGCCAGCGGGGCGATGACCCGCACGAACGCCTGGAACGGGGTGGCGCCGTCCATCTTGGCCGCCTTCTCCAGCTCCCAGGGGATCTCCCGGAAGAACGCCGACAGCGTGTAGATGCCCAGCGGCAGGCCGAAGGCGATGTACGGGATGATCAGGCCGGGCCAGGTGTTGAACAGGCCAAGCGCGCGCTCGATGCTGAACAGCGGAGTCACCAGGGCGATGATCGGGAACATCGCGATCAGCAGCGACATCCCGATGAGCACCTGCTTGCCGGGGAACCGCAGCCGCGCGACCGCGTACGCCGCCATGGAGGCCAGCACGACGGAGATGAAGGTCGCGATGAGGCCGATCCCGATCGAGTTGATCAGCGGCCGGATGAACGTCGCGGTGGTCAGGATCCCTTTGTAGTTCCCCCAGGTCCACTGACCCGGGAAGTAGCACTGGAAAAACCCCGACCGCTTCGAGCAACTGGAGGAGGTGACGGCCGCCGGCGTCTTGAAGGACAGCGAGACCATCCAGAGCACCGGGATCAGCGCCAGCGCTATGACTACGAGGTTCACGGTCCCCCAGCCGGCCTTCTGCCGGGGCGTTGTGGTTACAGCCATCAGCGGGTCACCTCTTTCCTATGTCCGAGCCCGGAGCCGCGGCGCCGAAGAGTTTGATGAAGACGAACGCGATGATCACCACGCAGATGAAGATCAGGATCGAGATCGCCGACCCGATGCCCAGGTTCAGCGCGTTGAACAGGTTGTCCCAGCCCAGGATCGAGACCGATTCTGTGCCGTTATTTCCTTGCGTGAGGATGAAGATGTTGTCGAAGATCCGGAACGAGTCCAGCGTCCGGAACAGCAGGGCGACCAGGATGGCCGGCTTCATCAGCGGCAGCGTGATCCTCGTGAAGCGCTGCCAGGCGGTAGCGCCGTCCACCCTGGCCGCCTTGAGCAGGTCTTCGGGCACCAGGGACAGCCCGGCCAGCAGCAGCAGCGCCACGAACGGGGTGGTCTTCCACACCTCGGCCAGGATGATCACGGCGATCGCCTTGTACTGAGAGGTCAGCGGCGCGGCTTCGTTGAACAGCGCGGATAGGTAGCCCTGACCGGGCGTCCAGGCGTAGTACCAGCCGTAGGAGGCGGCGACCGTCACGATCCCGTACGGGATCAGGGCGGCCGTGCGGACCGTGCCCCGGCCGAACAGCGTCCGGTGCATCACCATCGCCAGCAGCATGCCGAGCACCAGCGTGATGGCCACCGACACGACGGTGATGAGCACGGTCACCCACAGGGCCTGCCACCAGTACGGCGAACTGAGCACCGCCGCGTAGTTGGCGAACCCGACGAATTTGACGGCCTTCGGCAGCTCCAGGTTGTAGCGCTGCAGCGACAGCCAGATGGCGTAGATGACCGGGTAGGCGGTGACCGCGATCATCACGATGACCGCCGGGGCGCACAGCCACCAGCCGAGCCTGCGCTCCGCCTTCGCGCCCTCGGACAGCTGTGGCCGCTTATGCCGGCCGGTGGTTTCCTTTGCGGCTTCGGTGCCGGCCGCCACTTGCGCACTCGCGGTCATCGGCGTCGTCCTTCCGTTGTAGCCAGCGGGTCGTCTGCTCGGCGGCGGCTCACGGGACCAGGCCCTTCGATTGCAGGGCATTGTTGATCTGGCCGGCCATGTTCTTCGCGGTGGTCGTCGGGTTGATGCCCGCCGGCGGCGAGATCAGGTGCGAGATGTCGATGGAGACGACCTGGTACAGGGGCGACTTCGGCCGCACGCTCGCGTGGTCAAGCGCGTACAGGATGTCGGCGTGGAACGGGTAGTCGGGGAACATCTTCGGATCGTTGTACAGGCTGGCGATGGTCGGCGGGACGCCGCCGACGGTCGCGCCGATCAGCTGGTTCTGCGCGTCCCGCAGGCACATCGCCGCGGCGAAGGCGAGCGCCTTGTGCTGCGAGTAGGCGCTGACCGCGAGGTCCACCCCGCCGATCGTGACCTTGGCCGGCACGCCGGGGATGACCTCCGGGTACAGCGCCCACTTGAAGTTCTTGAACATGCCCGGGTTGTCGGCCTTCATGGACGGATAGACGAACGGGTAATTCAGCTCGAAGGCCGCCTTGCCGCCCTCCATGGCCAGCCGGTTATCGTTTTCCATCTGCACGCCCAGCGATGGGTCAGCGGCGGGCGAGTCGGCGAGTTCCTTCATGATCGACAGGGCTTTCACGGCCGGCGCGCCCAGCGTCACCTTGGTCGAGCTGGGATTCACGATGGTGCCGCCGGCGCTGGCGTTCATCGTGTTGAACCACACGGTCCCGCCCTCGTACTGCGCGCCCTGGATCTCGATGTAGTGCGGCTTGCCTTCCTTGGCCAGCTGCGCAGCGTCGGCGAGCATCTGGGCCCACGTGGTGGGCGGGGTCTTCACCAGGTCGGAGCGGTACCACAGCAGCTGGGTGTTGGTGTTGTCGGGCGCGGCGACCAGCTGGCCCTTCCACATGGCCGTCGCCAGCGCGGGCGCGATGGTCCCGTTGACGACGGAGGCCTTGTCGGTTCCGGTCCACGGCTCGATCCAGCCGGCGTTGGCGAACTCGGCTTCCCAGGTGACGTCGAGGGCCATGATGTCGATCGTCGAGTCGTGCGCGGCCAGCCGCCTGACGAGCTGCAGGCGCTGGCTGTCGGACGCGGCCGGCAGCACCTGGTAGCTGATCGTGTACTTGCCATGGCTCTGCGCGTCGCAGTTCTTGATCTCGGTGTTGGTCGCCCCTGACACGTCGGGGAACTGGTAGAAGTTCAGCGTCACCGGGCCGGAACTCGTGCCCGCGCTGCTGCTGCCGCACGCGGCGAGCAGTGCCGATCCGAGCGCGAGGCAGGCAAAGCCCGCGACACCGCGCCCCCGGCCGGACAGCGCGCGTCGGGGCAGCCGGCCGCGGGCGCGGCCCGAGGTAAAGCGATTGCTCATCATCTTCCCTCCAGCACAGGCACGGCGCCGGCCCACCGCAGCGGTTCCGGCGGCTGGACCGATCGGCCAGGCTCTTTGCGTGCGGTGATGCACATCGGCGGCTCCAGTTCTGCGGTGGCCCGGTCTTGCGCCTGCACCGGCGCGGAGCTTGACCGCGGCACCATCTCCAGGGCCAGCTGCTGGCGCAGCGGCCTGATCCGCTCCCCGCGGAGCAGTGCGCACAGCCGGCGCGCGCCCTCGGCTCCGGTGTATTCCAGCGGCTGCCTGACCGTGCTCAGGCCCAGCAGCGCGGCCGCCTCGACATCGTCGAAACCGACCAGCGAAAGCTGCTCGGGTACCCGCACGCCAGCCGCCTGGGCGGCCATCAGCACGCCGAGCGCCTGGGTGTCCGAGGCAGCGAAAATCGCGGACGGCGGGTCGGGCAGCTCGAGCAGTTCCGCGGCGAGTCCGCTGGCGGCGGCCGCGTCGTGCGGGCCGCGCCGCACCAGCGCCGGGTCGTAGCTGACCCCCGCCGCGGTCAGCGCCCGCCGGTATCCGGTCAGGCGGCGGGCGGATGACACCGAACCAAGGCCTTCCGCGGCGGCCCGCAGCGCGTCGTCGCCGACGAAGCCGATCCGCCGGTGCCCGAGGCCCAGCAGGTGCTCAGTGGCGATCCGTCCGCCCAGGACGTCATCGGTGCAGGTCTGCGGTACTCCGCGAGCGAGCGCGTCCACCAGGACCAGCGGCACCCCGGCCCGCCGGAAGCCGGCCAGGTGCGGCGCGGACAACGGCAGCGATATCACGATGACGCCGTCGGCCCGGTGCCGCTCGGTCAGGGCCGCCAGGTGACGGTCTCGCTGCTCGGCGGTGGCGACGTTGCAGACCACGGTGTCGTAGCCCTGCTCGTCGAGCACCGCCAGGGCGCCGGCCAGCCGCGTCGACATGGCGGGCCTGGTCAGGTGCGGAATCACGATGGCCACGGTGCGGGGGGTGCCGCGGGACAGCGCGGCGGCCAGGTGGCTCGGCCGGTAACCCAGCTGCCCGATGACCTTGAGCACCCGGTTGCGGGTCGCGGCCCGGACGTTCGCCGCGCCGTTGATAACCCGCGAGACGGTGCCGACGCCGACCCCAGACGTCTCAGCCACCTCTGCGATAGTTACCCGGCCCGATCGCCGCATCAGAATTTCCCCAGCCTGGAACCGCTTCCATTTGGAACCGGTTCCGTACGGGAACATTTACCACAGCTTGAACCAGATGAACTGGTGCCGTCAAGATCAACCGCCCGTCTAGTTACGTCACGTTGAACACTTGAGCAACAGCTCCCGCCGAGTACCCTCGAAGGAGAGCGGTAAACGGCCCAGGGGCGGAGAGTGCCGCATGAGGTTAAGCCGCCGCACGATTGTGATCGGGTCCAGTTCGGTCGCCGCCGCGATCGTCATCGCGGTAGTCGCGGTCCTGCTGACAAGTCATTCGGCACCACCCGCCCGGCCCGGCCAGCCGGTCGCGACCACCAGCACCAGCACGCCGCCGTCCCAGCTGTTCTCGCCGTTCACCGGCGAGCCGATCCGGGCCCTGGGGCCGGTGCTGGTCGTGAAAATCGACAACGTGGCGCAGGCCAGGCCGCCGACCGGGCTGACCAAGGCCGACATCGTCTACCTGATCCCGGTCGAGGGCGGCCTCAGCCGGATCTTCGCGGTGTTCTCCTCGCACTTCCCGCCGGTGATCGGGCCGGTGCGCAGCGCCAGGGAGGACGATCTTGAGCTGCTGCGCCAGTTCGGGACCCCCGCGTTCGCGTTCAGCGGCGCCCAGCCCCAGCTGCTGCCGGTCGTGGAGCACGCCAGGATCGCGGATCTCTACGACGGCATCGTCGGTGGTTACTTCCGTGACCTGAGCCGGGCCGCGCCGCACAACCTCTACGCCAGGACCAGGCAGCTGCTGGCCGAGGCTCCGCACGCCAGCAAGGCCTCCGGCATCGGGTTCAGGTTCGGCCCGGCACCGGCCGGCGGCAAGGTCACGGCGGCCTATTCGGTCAGCTATCCGGCGGCCTCGTTCAGCTTCCGCTGGTCGGCGCGGCAGTCGGGCTGGCTGGTGTGGATGGATGGAACCCCGGCCACGTCGACCGAGGACGGTCAGCTCAAGGCGGCCACGGTCGTCATCCAGTACACCCGGGTCGGCACCTCGAGGTTCCTCGAGGAGGGCGTCAGGCCACCGTATGCCTACACCGTCGGGTCCGGCCGGGCCGTGGTGCTCAGAGACGGGCGCTCGTACGCGGCGACCTGGTCGCGGCCGCAGGCCGACGGCGGCACGACGTTCGCCACAGCGTCCGGCCAGCCGATGACCTTCGCCCGGGGCCAGGTCTGGGTGGTTCTCGCCTACGGCCCTGGCAGCACCGGCTAGCACCGCTCCGCGGCACCGGCTAGCACCGCTCAGCGGCGGGCCGCCGGTCGCTAAGCTGCCGATTCGGGGGTTCTGTCAGCGGAGCCCCGCTGCCCGGTGCCGCCCCCGGTTGAGGAGACGTCATGCCCCTATTCGCGAACAAGCCTGCTGCCGACTCGTCCAGCTGGGAGCCGCAGGCCGCAGAAGGCAGGCTGGCCCATACGGCCGGTGCCGACCCCGACGGGGTGTTCACCTCTGACCTGTCGGTGTCCGAGTACGCGCTGCTCGGCGAGGCCGGTTTCGAACCACTCGGCTTCGTGGTCGGCTCGTCGATCTACCACATCGGCCTGCAGGTGGGCCGGTGGTCACAGAACGTTGAGCTGCAGGTCCTCACCCAGGCCATGTACAACGCCAGGGAGCTGGCCATGGCCAGGATGCGGGCCGAGGCGGATCATCTCGGCGCCGACGGAATCGTCGGAGTGACGCTCAGGTTGCAGATGTATGCCTGGGGCCAGGATGTCCTGGAATTCGTGGCCACCGGCACGGCGGTCCGGGCCATGGACGGCCCAGGCGGCGTCCACCGGGCTCCCGACGGCCGAGCCTTCACCTCGGACCTGTCCGCGCAGGACTTCTTCCGCTTGCTCGCCTCCGGTGCGGTGCCGGTTGCCTTCGTGCTGGGGACGTGCGTGTACCACATCGCGCATCAGTCAGCCATGCAATCGCTGCGCCAGGCCGGTCAGAACCAGGAGATGCTCACGTTCACCCAGGGTGTCTACGAGGCCCGGGAACTTGCGCTGTCCCGGATGCAGGCCGAAGCGGCCCAGTCAGGCTCCTCCGGGATCGTCGGGGTCAACGTGGCCGTCTCCAACCACGTCTGGGGCGCGCACGCCACCGAGTTCTTCGCCACCGGCACGGCGATCCGCCGCCTGGCGCAGGAACACCGGCTGCCCTCGACGTCACCGAAGCCGACCTTCACCCTCGGCCTGGACAGCTGACCGCCGGCCCGGGGCTGCGAACCCGGGCCGGACGACGGTAGCTCACTGGCTCGCCGGTTCGGCCGGTTCGAGCGGCGGTGCCCCGATCGCGCAATTGCGCAGGCACTCGGGCTCGGGCACCGCGTGACCAGGCGCCGGGCGCAGCACATTGTTGTCGATGGCCAGGGCGGATACCAGCGAGCCCGCGACCAGCAACCCGGCGCACACGACCATGGCGGCCCGGAATCCGCTGCTGAACAGGCTGGCCGAGTGATAGGCGGCGGCGCCCAGCCCGACCACGGCAGGCAAGCCGGCCACCGCGAGCAGCCCGGCGGCCCTGGCGACCGTGTTGTTCACCCCGCTGGCCACCCCGGCATGCCGGACATCGGCGCTGGCCAGCACGGTAGCGGTGAGCGGCGCCACGGTCATCGACAGCCCGAGCCCGAAGACCACCACCGCGGGCAGCACGTCAGCCAGGTACGACGCGTTCAGCCCGATCCTGGTCATCAGCAGCAGGCCGACCGCGCAGATCGCGGTGCCGGCCGTCATCAGCCAGCGCGGCCCGACGCGTTGCGCGAGCACCCCGGCGCGCGGTGACAGCAGCAGCATCAGCACGGTGGTCGGCAGTAGCGCCAGGCCAGCCGCCAGCGGCGAGAAGCCGACCACCAGCTGGAGCTGCAGCACCAGCAGGAACAGCATCCCGCCGAACGCGCCGTAGACCAGCAGGGTCACCACGTTGACGGCGGTGAACTGCCGGGAACCGAACACGTCCAGCGGCAGCATCGGCGGCACCCGGCCTGGCGACCGGCCGCGGCGGCGCTCGACCAGGAAGAAGGCGATCGCCGCGGCGATGGCGATGACCGCGGCGGCCGCCGGGGCCGCCGGGGCCGCCGGGCCGTTGCCCGCCGGTGCCTCGATCAGCGCATAGGTGAGCCCGGTCAGCGCGAGCGCGGCCAGGCTGGCCCCGGCGACATCGAAACCGCCGCTGGCGTCGGGATCGGCGCTCTCCGGAACGTGCCTGGTCGTCACCGCGAGGACCACGGCCGCCAGCGGCAGGTTGAGCAGGAACACCCACCGCCAGCCCGCGTCGGCGACGATCCAGCCGCCCAGCAGCGGCCCGGCCGCTCCGGCCACGCCACCCAGTCCCGACCAGGCGCCCACCGCCTTGGGCCGGTCATCGGGCGCGAACGTGGCCTGGATGATCGCCAGCGAGCCTGGGGTCAGCAGCGCTCCCCCGATGCCCTGCAGCACCCGGGCGCCGATCAGCACGCCGATGGTGGGCGCCAGGCCGCAGAGCGCCGACGCGAGCGCGAACCAGGCCACGCCGATGGTGAAGATGCGGCGCCTGCCCATCCGGTCACCCAGCGATCCGCCGAGCAGGATCAGGCCGGCCAGGGTCAGGGAGTAAGCGGTGACGGTCCACTGCAAGCCGGCCAGCGAGGCGTGCAGGCTCTTGCCGATCGTCGGCAGCGCGATGTTGACCACGGTCGCGTCCAGGAACGCCATGCTGGACCCGAGGACCATCGCGGCCAGGACCCACCGGCCATCGGGCCGGCCGAGCCGAATCGCGCCTGCGGCAGCCGGGGCGCTGTCAGTCATCTACTTGATCGTCTCACCGCCACGCCGCCTGGCTCAAACTCGCCGCCCCGCGCGGCCGGAAAGCGGCCAGCGGAAGCTGGCCAGTCAGCGCGGACGGCGGGCCGGAACGGGCGGAGCGGGCCCGATCCGGTCAGCTGACCGGCCAGGAGTGCGCGGGCTCGTTGGTGTGCATCCGGTCGATGTAGGCCTGGGTCAGCTCGCGCATCGCCTCGAGCCGGCCGCCGCTGCCGTCGCGGTCCTGGGCGTGCACAAAGTCGCTCTGCCAGGTCGCCCCGTTCCGGCCGGTCAGGCAGCGCTGCTCGATGATGCCTAGCAGCCGGCTCGAGTCCGCGGCAGCCACGCCCCAGCGGCGCAGCCCCTCGGCCGCCAGCGGGAGCAGCCGGCGCAGCACCAGCTCGGTCACCGGCACCTCGCCCATGCCTGGCCAGTACAGCAGCGCATCGATGCCCTGCCTGGCCCCTTCGACCAGGTTGTCGCCCGCGACCGCGAAGGACATCTGGGTCCAGACCGGCCGGTCGGCCTCGGCCAGGGCCCGGACCGCGCCGTAGTAGAACGCGGCATTGGCAATGGTGTCGGCCACCGTCGGCCCGGCCGGCAGCACCCGGTTCTCGACCCGCAGATGGGGCATCCCGTCCACCACCGCGTACACCGGCCGGTTCCACCGGTAGATGGTGCCGTTATGCAGGGTGAGCTCGGCCAGCTGCGGCGCGTCGCCGCCGTCCAGCACCGCGTCAGGGTCCTCGTCCTCGACCAGCGGCAGCAGCGCGGGAAAATACCGCAGATTCTCCTCGAACAGATCGAACACCGAGGTGATCCAGCGCTCGCCGAACCAGACCCGGGGCCGCACCCCCTGCAGCTTCAGCTCATCCGGCCGGGTATCGGTGGCCTGCTCGAACAGGGTGATCCTGGTCTCGCGCCAGAGCTCCCTGCCGAACAGGAACGGGGAGTTGGCGGCCAGCGCCACCTGCACGCCGGCCACCGCCTGGGCCGCGTTCCAGTAGCTGCCGAATGCCTCCGGGCTCACCTGCAGATGAAACTGCACGCTGGTGCAGGCCGCCTCGGGGGTGATGGTGTCGACGTAGGTGAGCAGCCGCTCGACGCCGTCGATGGAGATCCGCATCTCCTCGCCGCGGGCGGCGAAGATCTGCTCGTTGAGCAGCCGGTAGCGCGGGTTGGCCGACATCGCCTGCTCACCCAGATCGTCCTGGGTGAGCGTCGGCAGGATCCCGACCATCACCAGCCGGGTGCCCGCCTGCCTGGCCCGCTGATCGGCCCGGTTCAGGCTCTCCCGCACCTCGCCTTCCAGCTGGCTCAGCGCATCTCCGGCCAGTTGCCGGGGGGGCAGGTTGATTTCCAGGTTGAACTGGCCCAGCTCGGTTGCCCAGCTCGGATCGGCCAGCGCCCCGAGGACCTCGGTGTTCTTCATCGACGGGCGGCCGGCCTCGTCGACCAGGTTGAGCTCGATCTCGAGCCCGACCTGCTGTGGCTCAGCGTCGAATCGCGCGTCGGCGAGCATCCGCGCGAAGACGTCCAGGCACTGGCGCACCTTTTCCCGGTAGGCACGCCGGTCAGCCTGGCTGATATTGATCGCCGGGACATCCCTGCCCATCAGACCCTCCCTGCGCCGGCGGGCAGAAGCACTGCCCAACCCTCGCACGGAACTCCCCGCGTGACCAGGTCACGCGGGGAGTTACCGGCACCTGCGAGGTTCAGCGGGCCGCGGCGGGCCGCTGCCTCAGTGGCACTTGGTCACCATGTACTCGACGAGCACCCGGATCGAGGCCAGGTAGCCGGGGCTGGTCACGAATTTATGCTCCTGCACCTTGATCTGGGCCAGCGAGCCGAAGGTGGACACTTCCCCGAGCACCACCTGGTACTGAGCGGTGATGTTGTGAATCGCGGCGGCGACGGTGGGCGGCGCCTCGGTGGCCAGGCCGTTGAAGTTCGCCTCGGCCTGGGTGATGATCCGACGGGCGTCGGCCTGATCCGCAGCCAGGTTTCCCTGGTCGGTCGGCTGCGGCAGCTTGCCCAGGTTCTCGCTCATACGGGTGAAATCCTTGCAGAAGTTGCCGGTCAGCCCGGCCGTCGACACCGCGGCAGGCGCGCTGGTCGTACTGCCGCCGCTGCCCGCCGTGCTCGACGAGGCCGAGCTGGGAGTGGCGCTCGAGCTGGCCGAGGCGCCCGAGCTGGGGGCGGAGGTATTGGCGGCGCTGGTGGCCGAGCCACCGGAGCAAGCGCCGAGCAGCAGGCAAAGCCCGGCCGCGGCCGCGGCGATCGCCGCGGTCCCCGGGGTTGATCGTAGCGGTGACAAAGTCGTGCCCTCCTTTAGCGGACGCGGCTGGCCGCAACATGACGCGGCGGGGGGTCACGGCCAGGACGCTGAGAGTACGAGATTGTCCTGGGCAGGTTGCAACGGCGTTACAACCGGGTTGCCGGCCCGGCGCCCGCGGGCCGTTACTAGTCCTGGTGCCTAACCGTCAGCCGGTCCCGCCGATGTGGCGCGTCCCAGTCCAGGACCGGTCCCTCGGGCACGATCCGGCCCGGGTTGAGGTGCGGGTGCGTCGTGAAGTAATGCCGTTTGATCTGGTCGAAGTCGGTCGTCTCGCGGAACGCGGGCCCCGAATACAGATCGCGGGCGTAGGCCCACAGGTTCGGGTAGTCGGTCAGCCGGTGAATGCTGCACTTGAAGTGCGAGTAGTAGACCGAGTCGAAGCGCGCCAGCGTCACCCAGAGCCGCACATCCGCCTCGGTGATCGCGTCGCCCATCAGGAACCTGCGGTCGGCCAGATGCTGTTCGAGCTCGTCCAGGGTGGCGAACAGCCGTCCGACGGCCTCGTGATAGGCGACCTGGTTTCCGGCGAATCCGGCCCGGTAGACGCCGTTATTGACGTTCTCGTAGACCAGCGCGTTGATGCTGTCGATGGCGGGCCTGAGAGCTTCGGGGTAAAGATCGGCCGCACCGCTGGCCCAGGCCCCGAACTGGGTTTCGAGGTCGATGGTAATGTCAGGGAAATTGTTGCTGACGATGCGCTTGGTGACCCGGTCCCAGAGCAGCGGCACCGAGATGTGGCCGTCGTAGCCGGGCTCGGTGGCCTCGTACGCCTCGCGCAGCAGCGCGAACGAATTGACCGGGTCGAGCCCGTGCCCCCGGCCCTCCCGGAACGCCCAGCCGCGGCCGTCCCGCACCGGGTCCACCGCCGACAGCGAGATGACCTCTTCCAGGCCCATCAGCTTGCGGACGATCGCGGTCCGATGCGCCCACGGGCAGGCCCACGAGATGTACAGGTGATACCGGCCTGGCTCGGCCGGATACCCGCTGGAGCCATCGGCCGAGATCCGGCCCTGGAACGGGTAGGCGGCCCGGACGAACTCACCGTCGGGGCGCTCCTGGCCGCGCTGGCGCTTCGGCCTGAAGTCGCCGTAATCGCCGAACGCGCCGAAGTCGACCGGGCTGGCGCCGCGGGCCTGTTCATCGATGGCTGACATGATGCCTCCCTCGCCGTCCGGGCCCCAGCTTAGGGCGTGTGGGTCAAGCCCGTTCCCGGCCGCGGCGGGCGGCGGCTACGCAGCGGGCGGCACCCGGGGGGCGCTCAGCCGAAGTAGTGGCCCTCCTTGAGGTCGGCGATCAGTCCCGGGCGGGTTGGCTGCCAGCCGAGCAGGTCGCGCGTGAGAAGTGCGGAGGCGGGACCGTCGAGTCCCCAGAAGCCGCCGAGCCAGCCGACGTATTCGCTGGCCTGCTCGGGGGGGACGGAGACGGCCGGGACGTTGAGCTGGGCGGCGAAGATATCGGCGACCTCGCGGATCGGCACGCCCTCGTCCCCGACCGCGTGCAGCACCGACCCGGCCGGCGCGGACTCGAGCGCGAGGCGGAACAGCCGCGCGGCGTCGTCGCGGTGGACCGCCGGCCAGCGGTTGGTGCCGTCGCCGACATAGGCCGCGGCGCCTTTCTCGCGCGCGAAGCCGATCGCGGTGGGGATGAACCCGTTGTCGCCCTGGCCGTGAGTGGCCGGCGGCAGTCGCACGATTGCGGAGCGGACCCCGCGGCCGGCCAGCGCGGCAGCGTAATGGGCGTTGGCCATCCGGTCGTTGGCGCCGCTGATCGGGACCTCGCGATCCCCGGCGGCCGCGGCCAGCCCGTCACGTTCGGTGGCGACGGCCCCGCGCGGGAGCCCGAGCACGCCGAGAATGCCGGAGGCGATGACGAACGGCTTGCCGGTGCCGGCCAGGGCCTCGCCGAAGGTCTCGATCGCCGCGCGGTCGGCGGCGGTAGCGCCGGCGAAATCGCCGGCAAAGGCGATGTCGTGCTTGAACGCGAGATGGATGACGCCGTCGGTGGCTACGGCCGCCTCGCGCAGGGTGCCGAGGTCGTCGAGCGACCCCAGGCGGACCCCGGCCCCCGCGGCCTGCAGGGCCGTGGCCGAGGCGCCGGAGCGGGCCAGCCCGGTGACCTGGTGGCCGGCGGCGGTCAGCTCGGGGACGAGCCCGCGGCCGATCCAGCCCGACGCTCCGGTGACGAAAACGCGCATGGGAACCCTCCTAGACGTGGGTGCCGCCGGGCCGATCAGCGGCGGGCCGATCAGCGCCGGGCCGATCCGCGGCGGGCCGGTTACGGGCCAGCCAACGTTCTTAGTACATTCGTACTAGAAACTTTACTGGTACAGTCGTACTAGAAATATCAGGCCGAGTCAACCCGAGACAGGTACCTGGAGGCAGCGATGGCGGGCCGGCCCGTCGACCATCAGCGCCGGGCCGAGCTGCTCGACGCGGTGGTCGACTACACGGTCGAGCACGGGTTCTCCGAGCTGTCGTGGCGGCCGGCCGCCGCCGCCCTCGGGGTCTCGCCCACGACGCTGGTGCATCACTTCGGCACCAAGGAGCAGATGCTGGTGGCCATCCTCGGTCGGCTGCGGGAGCGCATGGTCGCGGCCACCAGCGAAGTGATCGGTGAGCAGCCCGGCCTGGCGGCGGCGGCACGCGCGGGCTGGACGCGGACCTCTGACCCGCAGCAGTGGCCGGAGTTCAGGCTGTTCTTCGCGGTCTACGGACGCGCTCTGCAGGCGCCGCAGCAGTTCACGGGGTTCCTGGAGCGGGTCGTGGCCGACTGGATGAGCGCCCTGGTCGACGCGCAAGGACCAGACACCGACCCGGCGACGGCGGCGCGCACCGCCACCCTGGTGATCGCGACGATCCGCGGGCTGCTGCTCGACCTGCTCGCCACCGGTGACCGGGCCCGGGTCCAGGACGCCGCGGAGAGCTTCCTCGCCAGCCTCGAACCCCAGGCGCAGCCTGGCCACGCCGCAGCTGAGACCACCGCAGCCGAGTTAAGTCCCAGCCTGGCCGGCGACCACCGGCATCCCGGTAGCCGCCCGCCCTAGGCGCACGCGCTAGGCGCCCGCCTGATCGGACGCCCTGGCCAGCGCGACGGCCTCGGCCGCCGGCAGCCCCAGCCCGCGGGCCTGAGCCGCCTCGAACTGCTCATCCCCCAGCGCCAGCCGGACCCCGGCCAGCGCCTCGCTGATCCTGGCCAGGTCTGGTGCCGGGACCGGCGCGCCGATGACCGCGCGCAGCGCCTGCGAGGCGCCGAACAGCACGGCGGCCCGGTCCATCTCGCCGGCCGCCGCGTCGACCCCGGCCAGTTCCTCCAGGGCCTCGGCGACGGCGCGGCGCTCGCCCACCGCCTCGGCCAGGTCCAGGGCCCGAATGAGGTGCCAGCGGGCCGCCGGGTAGTCCTTGCGCGCCAGCGCGACCAGGCCCAGGTTGGTGAGCGCGACCGAGGCCAGGCGGCGGTCGCCGACCTGCTCGGCCAGGGCCAGCGCCTCGGTATGCAACTCGGCCGCGGTGTCCAGGTCGCCGCAGTTGTACACGACCGACCCCAGATTGGTCAGCGCGCCGCCGATCAGCTTCCGGTCGCCGATCTTCCTGGCGTTGCCCAGATGCTCCTCGAAGCGGGCCCTGGCCAGGTCGAACTCGCTGCGGTTGAGGGCCACCACGCCCAGGTTGCCGAGGATCAGCGTGGCCCGGCGCAGGTCACCGATCTCGGTGAACCTGGCCATGCTCTCGGTGTAGTACTCCGTCGCCTGGGCCAGGTCACCCTGGTGCAGCGCCAGCCTGCCCAGCCCGCTCAGGCAGCGGGCCATCAGCTGCGCGTCACCGACCTGGTGCGCAAGCTCAAGGGCCTCGGTATACATCCCGAGCGCCTCGGCGTACTCGCCGCGGATGTGCGCCGCCGCGCCCAGATCGCCCAGGCACTTGGCCACGCTGGCGTCCTCGCCCAGCGCCCGCCAGATGGCCAGGCTCTCCTGCTGGCAGCTGCGCTGCGCGTCGTAGTCGGCCTGCGCCGCGGCCAGCTGCCCGAGTCCGTCCAAGGCCGCGGCCCGCAGCCGGGGCGCCGCGTCCGGCCCGGCCGCGGCCAGGGCGCCCTCCAGCCAGCGGCGGCCGAGACCGGTGTGGCCGCGCACCATCCAGAACGGCGCCAGCAGCCCGGCCAGCTCCAGCCGCTTTTCCGCTTCCGATCCGGCCTCCAGGCCGATCCGGAAATTCTCCAGGTCGGTCTCGAGCAGATCCAGCCAGGCGCCCTGATCGGGACCTTCCAGGTCGGCCTGCCTGGCATAGTCGAGCAGCCATTCCCGGTGGCGACGGCTCAGCTCCGCGGACTCGCCCGCCCGTTCGAGCCGGGTCCGGGCGAACTGATGAATGGACTCCAGCATGCCGTAGCGCATGCTGCCGCAGCGCTCCTCGGTGGTCAGCAGCGACCGGTCGACCAGCGCGGTGACCGTCTCGAAGATTTCCGCCGCACTCAGCGAGTCAGCCGGGCAGACCGCCTCGGCCGCTTCCAGGGTGCAGCCACCGGAGAATACGGCCAGCCGCCGGAGGCAGATCTGCTCGGTCTCGCTGAGCAGGTCGTGGCTCCACTCGATGGCCGCCTGCAGTGTCCGGTGCCTGGGCAGGCCACCGCGGCCACCGGCCAGCAGCCGGAACCGGTCGTCGATCCGGGCGGCCAGCTGGCCGGCGGACAGCACGTTGAGCCTGGCCGCGGCCAGCTCCAGGGCCAGCGGGATGCCGTCCAGGCGCCGGCAGATCTCACTGACCGCGGGCGCGTTCTGCGCGGTCAGGCTGAAGCCGGGGCGGGCCAGGGCGGCCCGGTCGCGCAGCAGCCTGACCGCCTCGGCCTGCGCCACGACTTCGGGATCACGGGCGGCGGGGTCGGGCAGGATGAGCGGTGGCACCGGCCAGCTGGCCTCGCCCACCAGGCCGAGCCGGCTCTGGCTGGTGGCCAGGACCCGCAGCGCCGGGCAGGCCCGCAGCAGCCGCGCGATGAGCTCACCGACCGCGTCCAGGACATGTTCACAGTTGTCCACGATGAGCAGGGCCTCGGCGTCGCGCAGCCGGCCGGCCACGCTCTCGGCGAGCGCCTGGCCGGGCTCCTCGCGCACCGACAATGCCGAGGCAGCGACCGCCGTGACCAGGTCCGGACTGGTCACCGGCGCGAGCTCGATGAGCCAGACCCCGTCGGGATAGCGGTCCGCCACCTGCGCGCCGGCCCGCAGCGCGAGCCGGGTCTTGCCCGAGCCGCTCGGCCCGGTCAGCGTCAGCAGCCTGGATAGGCCGAGTAGTTCGTCGATGGTGGCGAGCTCGGATTCGCGCCCGATGAATGACGTGGTCTCCGCCGGGAGCCGGCTGCCGGCCTGGCGCACCTGGATGCTGCGCTGACCGCCTCCCTGGGCTTCGGCGGCACCCGCGGCTCCGGCGGCACCCGCGGCCCCGGCGGCACCCGGGGCTCCGGCCGCACCCGCGGCGCCTGCGACGGCGGTCGCGTCCGCCAGGAGCGACGCGGGCTCCGGCGGGGGAACCCAGTCGAGCGCGGGCTCCTGGCGCAGGATCGCCTCGTGCAGCCTGTGCAGGGCCGGGTTGGGGTCGATGCCGAGCTCGTCGGCGAGCCTGGCTCTTAGCTCGGTGTAGGCCGCCAGTGCCTCGGCCTGCCGCCCGCAGCGGTAAAGCGCGAGCATCCGCTGCCCGCACAGCCGCTCGCGCAGCGGATAGGTGGCCACCAGCCCGTCCAGCTCGCTCGTCATGGCCGCATGGCGGCCGCAGGCCAGATCGGCCTCCACCAGGGTCTCGATGGCGGCCTGCCGGGCCTCGCCCAGCCGGGCCACCTCAGGCTGGGCGAACGAGAAGTCAGCAACATCGGACAACGGCGGCCCGCGCCACAGCCCGAGAGCCTCGCGGAGCCTGGCCGCCGCCGCGGCGGGCAGGCCCGCGGCCAGTTCGTCCCGGCCGGCCACCACCAGGCTGGCGAACCGGTCGGCGTCCAGCTGGCCGGGGCTGACCACCATCCGGTAGCCAGGCGGCTGGGTCAGCAAGGCGGCCGACCCCGGGCCCAGCGCGCGCCGCAGCCTGGAGATATAGACGCGCAGCGTGGCCATGCACTGCGGCGGAGGCTGGCCGAGCCACAGATCCTCGGCGAGCCGGTCGGCGGAGACGATCTGACCGGCCGACAGCAGCAGCCGGGCTAGCAACGTCCGCTCTCTGAGACCGCCGAGGTCCTTCGTCACCCCGTCGTCGGCGACCTCGACGGACCCGAGGATGCGGAACTCCACGTCTACGACCGCCTCATTTGGTGGGTGCGGTAATCGTAAGCTGACGTACCGTCCCGCGCACCAGGTACCGGCCCGTAACAGCGGGCCCCGCTTGGTAGTGACGAGCCTGGTAGTGACGAGGCTGGTAGTGGCGAGCCTGCGTGGCGCGGTCGCGGCGCAGGCCGGCGCGGCCGGCGCCGCTACATCCAGGCGGCGGCGACCAGGCCGGTGGCCAGCTTGGCCGGGGTGCGGCCATAGTGCGACACATACAAGTCATTCCCCGCGAGATAGAGCAGCCATTTGCCTGATGTGCTCACGTCCAGGCTGGTGTGCTCAAGGGCGGGGTAGCCGATCGCCACCTGGTGGACCTGCGCGCCGGAGATGTCCACCTCCCACATCAGCCTGGAGGTGTTCTTGACCGGGATGCCGGTGCAGCAGGCCCGGCTGACGAACAGGTTGCCGTCGGGCAGGAACACGCCCTCGCGGTAGTAGCTGTCCTGCGCCTGGGGGGATCCCGTGACCGGGACCGGCGTGTCTCCGACGCCGCCCTCGTAGTAGGCGGCCGCGGCCGTGTCGACGAGGACCACCGCCCAGCCCTCGTTGTCCTCCGGCTGCGAAATCGAGACCGCCAGCTGAGTGTTGTCGCGGGCCCAGGACAGATGCGAGATCGGCGCGGGCAGCCCGCTGGCCCGGCTGGCCGGACTCATCGGGAAGACGGCCTCGCGCCCGGTGCTCAGCGTCCGGACCAGCAGTTTGTACCTGGCGGTCAGGTTCGCCCCGCCCGGCACGCAGCCGATCGTCAGCGACGGCTCGGCCGCGAAGGCCAGCTTGGTGCCGTCCGGGCTGACCGCCGGGTACTGGCCGGTCGCTATCGTGGCCGCGCTGCCGCCGGAGACCGGCACCGACTCAATCTCGTCCTGGCAGCCGCCGTGGTGGGTCACGAAGTAGACGGTCGAGCCATCCGGAGCCACGGAGATCTCGTCGCCGATGACGCCGCTGGGCACCAGCGTCCTGGCCACCGCGCCAGTCGACTGGTTCAGCACCACGAGCGCGCCGCCGGTCGTGGCCGCTACGATGCCGGGCGAGGCGGCGTGGCGCGCCGCCGGCGGGCTCGCGCCCGGGCTGGCGACCGCCGCCGTGCTGGCGGACGGGCCCGGAGCGGCCGTCCCGGCGCTCCCGCCGCTGCACGCCGCGAGCAGCATGACGGCGGCCGGCAGCGCGGCAATGGTTGCTCGCATCTCAGCCTCGATCCGGGCGCGCCCGGGAGCACCCGGGCAGGAGAGAACGATGGCGTAACGGGGGATCAGATGCTGCAGCTTACTGTTCGCCCGGGCAGGCCGGAAGTGCGGCGGCCATCCGGTCCACGGCCGCCCCGATCAGCTCGGGTGACGTGCCCATATTGAGGCGCACGAAGCCGTTCCCCTGGGTACCGAAATCCGGGCCCTGGCCCAGCGCGACCCGGCCGCGGGCCAGGAACGTGGCGGCCGGGTTGGCGCCGAGCCCGAGGGCCCGGCAATCCAGCCAGGCCAGGAAGCTGGCTTCGGGCGGAACGTAACCAACCCCGGGCAGCCGCTCAGCGAGCAGGTCGGCCAGCACGCCCCGATTGCGGTCCAGCTGGCCGATGAGCGCATCAAGCCAGGGCAGCCCGTTGGTGAAGGCCGCCACGTTGGCGAGGACGCCGAGGTGGCCGGCCAGCAGCGCCTCCACGCGTTCGGTCAGTACCCGCGCGTACTGCGGCGCGCCGGCCACCGCGATACCGCACTTGAACCCGGCTATGTTCCACCCCTTCGAGGCCGAGGTGAACACGATCGCCCGCTGCGTCATCTCGTGGTCGAGCGACAGGACCGGCACGTGCTCCGCGCCTGGCAGTACCAGCGGCGCGTGGATCTCGTCCGCCAGCAGGATCACGCCCCGGTGCTGGCAGAGGTCGGCCACGGTCATCAGCTGCTCCCTGGACCAGACCCGGCCGGTCGGGTTGTGCGGGTTACAGATCAGGTAGGCGCTGACGCCGTCGGCGGCCAGGGCCAGGTCCAGCGCCTCCGGATCCAGGTCGTAACGGCCGTTCTTGTCCCGGTGCAGCGGCGCCTGCACTATCCGGCGGCCGGTGAATCCGAGCCGGAAGAAGAACGGCGGGTAGACCGGCGGGTTGATCACGATGGCCGACCCCGGCGGAGTCAGCGCCTGGGCCATCTCGGCGATCCCGGTCATGACGTCGGGAATGCTGAACACCGCGGCGGGGTCGACCTGCCAGCGCAGTCGCTTGGCGGCGAACGCTGCGAACGCCTCGCCCAGCCGGCCCAGGTGCGGGTAGCCGGTGTCGCCGAGGGCCAGCGCCGCCCGGACCGCCGCGGCCACGGGCTCGGCCAGATCGAAGTCCATCTCGGCGACGAAGGACGGCAGTACATCGGGCGGGTAGGCGCGCCACTTGAAGCTCTGCCGCTTCCTGAGCCGGTCCAGCGAGCAGTCCCCGAGCCTGGCGTCCATGGCCGCATGCTAGCCCGGCTCGCACCGGGCCAGCCCGGCCCCGTTCCGTCCGCAGCCGGTTTGCCGGCCGCCCGCTGGCCGATCAGTATTTGACCGTGCACTCTGGCCAGCTGCTCATCGTCATCGGCGTGGCGGCGGTGACCCTGTTCGCCGTCGCCGCCGGGCGCCGGGTGGATATCCCGCCACCTGTCGTGCTGGTCGTGGCCGGGCTGATCATCGGGTTCCTGCCGTTCGTGCCCGACGTCTCGCTGCAGCCGGATGTGGTCCTGCTCGGCCTGCTCCCGCTGCTGGTCTACGACGCCGCGATCACCTCCTCGCCTACTGCCTTCTCCCGCAACGCCCGCTCGATAGGGGTGCTCGCCGTCCTGCTGGTCGTGGCGACCGCGGCCGCGGTGGCGACGGTCGCGCACTGGGCCGGTCACCTGTCGTGGCCGATGGCGTTCGTGCTCGGCACCGCGGTCGGTCCCACCGACGCGGCCGCCGCCACCAGCATCGCCCGCAGGCTCGGCATCCCCAGGCGGCTGGTCGCCATCCTGGAGGGAGAGGCGCTCTTTAACGATGCCACCGCGCTGGTCCTGTATGCGGCCGCGGTCACTGCCGCCGTCACGGGGCACTTTTCAGCGGTCCACACGGCCGGGACGATCGTGTACTCGGTGCTGGCGGGCGGAGCGATCGGAATTGCCGTCGGGTTCGCAGGCCGCTGGCTGCGCAACCGGATCGACGACCCGCCGATTGAGATCGCCGGCTCGATCCTGCTGGCGTACGCCGCCTATCTGCCCGCCGAGGCGGCCCACGCGTCGGGGGTGCTGGCCGCGGTGGTGGCCGGGCTGTACCTGGGCTGGCATAGCAGCGGCGGAGCGTTCTCGGCACGGAGCCGGCTCCAGTCAGGCGCGTTCTGGGAAACGCTGGTGTTCCTGGTCAACGCGGCCCTGTTCGTGCTGGTGGGGCTGTCTTTCCACACCTTCAGCGTGCACGCGAGGGGCCCACTCGGGCGGCTGGCCCTGACCGGCGTCGCGGTCGTGGCGACCGTCATCGTGCTGCGGATGGCCTGGATGTGGTCCTTCGGCTGGCTGATCCGGCCCCGGCGCCGGGATCGCGGCACCGCGAGCCAGTCTGGCTGGCGCGAACGGCTGATTCTCGGCTGGTCCGGCATGCGCGGCGCGATCACGCTGGCCGCGGTGCTCGCGGTGCCGGTCGTGACCGATGCCGGCCGCCCGCTGGCCGGCCGGGACGAGGTCGTCTACCTGGGTTTCGCAGTGATCATCGTGACCCTGGTGGCGCAGGGCATGACGCTGCCCTCGCTGGTCCGGCAGCTACGGCTGACCGAGCATCCAGCTGTGGCCGACGCCGAGTTGCAGGCCCGCCTCGAGCTCACCAGGGCCGCCCTCGATCACCTCGGCGACGCGTGCGTGACCGGCGAGCTGCCGGAAGAGCTCGCCGACGGCCTGCGTGCTCAGTACCTGGGCCGGCTACACCGGCTGGAGACGATGACCGGCGATGAGGACGGCGAGGACGACTCGGCCACCGTCGCCGAAACCGACCTGGCCATCCGGCGCGAGCTGATCGGGATCCAGCGGCGCATCCTGACCGGCCTGCGCGACCAGGGCCAGATCGGGATCAGCACGCTGCGGACCATCGAGCACGATCTCGACCTGGAAGAGGCCCGGCTGCGCTCGGCCTGACGCCGGCTGCACCGGCGGCGGGCTAGCCGCCAGGCGGATCCGCGGTGGCCTGGCCAGCGGCCCGGATCTCGCCGGTCAGGTAGCGCTGCAACGTCGGGCCGATCGTCGCGGCCAGGTCATCCGGGCTGGCCGAGGCGACCGGCCCGAGCGCCAGCACAAACCTGGTCACGGCCAGCCCCAGGACCTGGCTCGCGACCATGGCCGCCCGGTATTCCGCATCCGCGTTGCCGCCCGGCGCCCCAGCGCCAGAGCCAGCAGCCGCGCCTTGGCCGGCCACTGCTGTGCCATCGGCGCGGGCCGCCTGCGCCACCGGCCCCAGGATGGTTTCGGAGATGAATTCGCGCAGCATCCTGGCCGCTTGCTCGCTGGTCAGCGCCGAGCGCAGCAGGCCGAGGAGGGTGCGCCGCACCGCGGCGTCATCCCAGGCCCGCAGCGCGGTCCGGATCAGCTGCTCACCGGCGCTGACCCCGGGTGCCTGCGCGCCGGGCGCCAGCGCCGCCAGGATCATCTCTCCCGGCGCGAACGGCAGCCGCATGGCCGCGACGAACAACTGCTCCTTCGAGCCGAAGAAGTGGTGCACGAGCGCCGGATCGACCGCCGCGTCCGCGGCGATCGACCTGATGGTCGCGCCGTCGTAGCCGTGCTCAGCGAACCGGTGGCGGGCCGCGTCCAGGATCGTCTCCCTGGTGCCGCTGTCGCCGGCTCGTCGCCCGGCGGCGCGCCCGGCCTGGCTGGCCCGGGCGCCCCGGCTGCCCCGGTTGGCCTGGCCGGCTCGGCTGCCCTGACTGCCCTGGCTGGCCTGACTGGCCTGGCTGGTCGGCGGGGCGGCAGCCGCGCGGTGCGGCCGGGTCACCGGGGTACCTCCGTTCCGGAGCTGGACAACGTGAGCTCGAAGAACCGCTCTTCCAGGGTCGCGGGTGCATCCGCCACCCGCGCGTCGAGGTCACCGAGCGCGTGCCGGACTTCCGCCGACGGACAGCTGGGCACCCGCAGCGACCGGCCGGCCAGCGCGACCGGCAGCCCGGCGCGCTCCAGGGCGGTGAACGCGGCCGTCCACGAAGCCGCCGTGACCACGCTGACCCGGGCCGGCCCGATGATCTGCGCGGCGGTCCCGGCCGCCACCACTGCCCCGTCCGCCATGATCACCAGGCGGCTGCACTCGCCGGCTTCGTCCAGGTGGTGGGTGGTCACCAGGACCCCGGCGCCGGCCGCAGCAGCGTCGCTGATGGTCTCCCAGAGCCGGGCGCGGCCCAGCGGGTCGACTCCGGAGGTCGGCTCGTCCAGGATCAGCAGGTCCGGCCGGTGCGACAGGACCTGCGCGAACGCGATCCGGCGCTGTACCCCGAGCGGCAGCGAGCCCACCACCGTGTTGGCATACGAGCGCAGCGCGGCGGGCAGCTCAGGCCCATCCCGCCCGCTGCCGAACACGGCCGCCGAGAACTTCAGGTTCTCGGCTGGGGTCAGGTCGTCGTACAGGCCGAGCCCCTGCGGCAGATAGCCGATGCGGCGCCGGGTAGCCCGCGACGGCGCGGCGCCGAACAGCGCGACCTCGCCCGCCGAGGGCGTCAGCAGGCCGAGCAGCAGCCGGATCAGCGTCGTCTTGCCCGCCCCGTTCGCGCCGAGCAGGCCAACGATCTCGCCGGAATTCACCTGCAGGTCAACCTGGTCGACGGCGGTGAACTGACCGAAGCGGCAGCTCACCCCCGCGCACTGGGCAAGCGGGCTGGCACCCGCGGCGGCGCCGGTCACCGGAGGCTCCCGGCCAGCCGCAGCTCGCGGGCCAGAGCCGCGACCGTCACCGCGTCCTGCAGGTCAGGCCGGATAACCGGGCCTGCTGCCGGGCCTGCTATCGGGCCTGCTGCTGGGCCTGAGCCCGGCGGATCCCAGACCCGCCAGTGGCCGCCGCGGCGCCACGCCCGGAGCCCGTCCTGGCCGGACGGCCGCTCCCGCACCGCACGGAGCGTGCCGGGAATCGCGGCGACGATCTCATCCGGGGTCCCGGTGGCCAGCTCCCGCCCGGCGTCCAGGGCCACGACCAGGCCGGCCCGCTCGGCCTCGTCCAGGTAGCTCGTGGAAAACACCACGGCTGACCCGCCGGTGGCCGCCCGGGCGATCAGCCACCACAGATCGGACCGGCTGACCGGGTCGACGCCAGTGCTCGGCTCATCGAGGACCAGCAGGTCCGGCCGGTGCACCAGCGCGGCGATCATGCCGAGCTTCTGGCGCATGCCGCCGGACAGCTGGCCGACCAGCCGGTCCCTGGCCGCGGTCAGCCCGGCCCGGTCGAGGTACTCCGCCACCTGCTCGCGGGCCTGGGCGGCGGTCAGGCCGTAGGCCGCCGCGCGGAAGGCCAGGTTCTCGGCGACGGTCAGGTCGGGGTACAGGCCCGAGCTGGCCGGCAGGTACCCGATCCGCCGCACCTCCGGCCGGCTGACCCGGCCGGAGCCCGGCGCCTGTGCACCGGCCAGGCAGCGCAGCAGCGTGGTCTTGCCCGCGCCGTCACCGCCCACGACCGCGGTCACCTGGCCGGCCGCCGCGACCAGTGACACGTGGTCGAGGGCGAGCGAGTCGTCATGCCAAACGGATACCTCCTGCAGGCCCCAGCCACCTCGGCCAGTGCTGTCTGGTGCGGCGCTATCCGGTGCAGTGCTATCCGGTGCAGTGCTATCCGGTTCACGCCCGCCTGGTTGCGGGCCGCCTGGTTGCGGGCCGCCTGGTTGCCCGGCCGCCTGGTTGCCTGCTGCCGGGCCGCCTGGTTGCCGGCCGCCTGGTTGCGGGCCGCCTGGTTGCGGGCCGCCTGGTTGCGGGCCGCTCGCGCGGCGCGGCCGGCTGGTCATGCCGGATCCCGGGGCGCGGTACCCGCCAGCGCGGGCCGTTGCGCACCAGCCTGCCCGGGCGGACGGTGCCGGTTGCGGCCGGACGGCGCGGGCGCGAGGAAGGCCCGGAACCGCAGCGTGGCCAAGGTCACGATGACGGCGCCCAGTAGGGCCAGGTACGCGAAGTACGGCCACAGCGCGGAGAGCGGCTCGGCCCGGAGCATGACGCCACGGGAGATCTGGTTGAAGTAGGTCAGCGGCAGCAGATAGGCGATCCAGCGCACGCCCACCACGATCGAGGACAGCGGAAAGATCAGCCCGGACAGCAGCACCTGCGGCAACAGCACCATGATGGCGAGCTGGATGGCCTGGCCCTGGTTCTGCGAAACGCTGGAGATAAGGACGCCGAGCCCGAGCGTCACGAAGAGGAATTCCAGGGCGCCCAGTGCGAACACAGCGGGCGAGCCGCGGAACGGGACCCCGAAGATCGCGATACCGACCGCGAGCACGATCGCCAGGTCAACGGTGGCCACCACGAAGTAGGGAACGATCTTTCCGAGGTACACGTCCCGGGTGCGCAACGGCATCACGGCCAGCTGCTCGAGCGTGCCGGTCTGCCGTTCGCGGACCACGCCGAGACTGGTGATGATCACGCCGACGAACACCAGGACGACGCCGGCCAGGCCGGGGATCATGATGTCGGAGGTCTTGAGATCCGGGTTATACAGGATGCTGACCTGCGGCGTGCCCAGCGCCAGGCCAGCCGCTGCGGCAGCCCCGCCCGCGCCCGCGGCCCCGCCCGCGGCGACCGGCCGGGCCAGCCGCTCCAGGCCAGCCAGGGCCGTCAGCGCCGCCCGCGCGGCGAACAGCTGGCTGCCGTCGATGAGCACCGCGGGCCGGGCGCCGCCGGTCACCACGGCCATATCCGCCCGGCCGTCGCGCAACTCGTCCTGAGCCCAGGTCCGGCCCTGGGCCGGCGCCGCGGACACCACGTCGAACGTGACCCCGTCGAACGTCCCGTGCAGCACCGCCCGCACCGCCCCGGCCTGCGGGCCGGCCGCGGCGACCGAGATGGTCTTCACGTCGAAGCTGGCCGCGTAGCCCAGCACCACCAGCAGCAGGACCGGCATCACGATCATCATCGCGAGCGTGCGGCGGTCCCGGCGCAGCTGGCGGAACTCTTTCACGATCATCGCCCACACGGGCGCTCGCCTCCCGCCGCCTGGGCCTGCGGGCCCGCTAGGACCTGCCGGATTGTCATCGAAAATTTCAACGCCTGTTGAATTCTACGGTCGTTGAATTCCTGGCGTCAATGCCGCAGGACTAGACCGGATCGTCGACGCCGGTTTCCGGTGGCGGGCCGGCCCCGGGATCGGCAAGATCGGGGCATGACCTCTGAACCGCACCGGCGGGCGATCGGCTCACTGCGGGCCGTGGCGCTGGACGCCCCGGACATCGACCGGCTGGCCACGTTCTACGAGCAGTTCGCCGGCTGGCGACGCGTCCCCGACGACGAAGATGATTGGATCACGATCGACTCCGGTGACGGCTGGCGGATGGGCCTGCAACGGGCCATCGGCCACGTGCCGCCGCACTGGCCGGACCAGGACCGTCCGCAGCAGGGTCATCTTGACTTCCGGGTACCGGACATCGACGCGGCGGCCGAACGCGCCCAGCAGCTCGGTGCCACCCTGCTGCGCCGCAACGAGCGGTGGCATACGCTGGCCGACCCGGCCGGTCACCCGTTCGACCTGTGCCTCAACTCGGATGATCCGCGCACCACCGTGATGGGCGTCATGCTCGACTGCCCCGACGCGAAGGCGCTGAGCCGCTTCTACGCGGAGCTGCTCGGCAAGCCGGTGACGTACGAGGCGGACGGGGCCGCCATGATCGGCGAGGACGGCGCGCAGCCGGTGATGTTCCAGCAGGTGGAGCAGTACACGGCGCCGCGCTGGCCGGATCCGGCGTACCCGCAGCAGATCCACCTCGACGTGACCGTCCAGGACGTGGCCGCGGCGGAACGGGCCGCCCTCGACATCGGTGCCACCCGGCTGGATGGCGCCGGCCCGAACTGGCGCGTCTACGCCGATCCGGCTGGCAAGCCCTTCTGTCTGGTGTGGACGGTCTAGCGGGCACCGCCCGACCGTCGTGTGGCCACGGCGGATCTGATCGGATGGAGGCATGGCCATCACGCGGCACCAGGGACGCTGGAGCCTGCCGGACCGGTTCGCCTCCGTCTGGCAGTACCTGCCCGTCGACGTCCCGCCGGGCGCGACCGGGCTGCGAGCCGAACTCGACTACGACCGCACCGCTGCCACCCTCGACCTCGGCTGCCTCGGGCCAGCCGGGTTCCGCGGCTGGTCCGGCGGGGCCCGGAGATCATTCGTGATCACCGCGGCCCAGGCCACCCCGGGCTACCTGCCGGGCGAGCTGGAGCCGGGGACCTGGCAGGTAATGCTCGGCCTCTACCGGATGCCCATCGACGGCATTGACTACCGGCTGACCGCCGAGGTCACCGGCCCGGGCGGGGGCCTGGCACCCGAGCCGCAGCCCGGCCCGCCAGCGCCGCTGGCCCAGCGCCCGCCGCGCCGTGACCTGCCGGCCTCGGCCGGCCGCCGATGGCTGGCCGGCGACCTGCATACCCACACGGTGCATTCCGATGGCGCGATGACCGTGCCCGAGCTGGCGAGGTTCGCGGTCAGTCAGGGCCTGGACTTCATCGCGATCACCGACCACAACACGATCAGCCACCATGCCGAACTCCCCGCCGCGGCGGCAGCGCACCAGATCATCCTGGTCCCCGGTCAGGAGGTGACGACCATCGCGGGCCATGCGGGCGCGCTCGGCGACGTGGGCTGGATCGACTTCCGGCGCACCGCGGACTCCTGGCTGGAGGCCACCGAGCAGCGCGGCGGCCTGCTATCGGTCAACCACCCGATCGGCGGTCACGTGAGCTGGACGCTGCCCATGACGCGCCGGCCGCCGCTGGTCGAGGCCTGGCACTGGAGCTGGCTCGATCCGCGCTGGACCAATTCGCTGGCCTGGTGGCTGGCCTGGGATCCGGCCGCGATCCCGGTCGGCGGCAGCGACTGGCACCGGCCTGGTTCGGATGCACCACCGGGCTCGCCCACGACCTGGGTCGAGGCGGCAGCGGCTGACACGGCTGCCCTGCTGGACGGCCTCCGGGCCGGCCGCACCGCCATCTCCGCCACCCGGGACGGCCCGGTGCTGCTCCGGGTCGATGGCGAACTGGTCGCGGCCGGCGCCGAGGGCACCATCCTGGCCGGCCCGGACGGCCCGTCTGCCCTGGTGCGCGGCGCGCTGGAGCGCTTTCCCGGAGCCGCGGGCTGCCACCGGCTGATCGACCTCACCGGGGCCACCCTCGCGCTGACGCCGTGACGCCGTCACCGCGGGCTGGGGGTGATCTGGAACACCGGGTAACCGGGCGCGATCTCGAGCAGCTTCTCCTCGGGAGCGTCCGCGCCGACTCCGTCGAAAAACACGCCGACCTCGAACTTCCAGCGCTTCAGGTAGGCGCGCAGCACTTCCGGCTTCTGCGCGTCGGTCAGCTCGGTGGCGGTGAACCGCTCCACGCGCCGGCCGACCCGTAGCTCGCCGCCACCGGCCACGCGCATGTTCCGCACCCATTGGGTGTGGCCACGCGGGGCGACCAGGTAGCGATGGCCGTTATAGGTCAGCGGGTTCACCGGCGTGGTCCGCCACTCGCCGCTGGTGCGGCCCCGGACCGCCAGCACCCGGCTGCCCCAGATGCTGATCCCGTGCCGGGTCAGCCAGCGGACCGAGTTGTTGAACAAGCGAGTCGTGCCGTCGGCCTTGACGTTGCGCGGGACGGCGTTGTCAGTCATTGCATACTCCCTGCTTGCGTCCTGCCGGGTGCGGTAGCGCCCGGATCCTGCCCCGCCCACCCGGCCAGCCTAGACCGGATCGGAGCTTGAGAGATCACTGCTCTCTATTAAGAGCAGTGTCTCCCTCCGTTTCACAGTTGTCAAGAGCAATGATCTCGTTATTGATCAATGATCTCTAATCTGCCAGACTGGGCCCCATGACTGCGAGCCAGACCGCGAGACAGCGGGCCAGGGCCGAACTCACCCGCGAGATCAAGGAGGAGGCCCGGCGCCAGGTCGCGGCCGCGGGAGCGCAGCGGCTGTCCCTGCGGGCCGTCGCGCGCGAGCTCGGCATGGTCTCATCGGCCCTGTACCGATACTTCCCGAGCCGGGATGACCTGCTGACGGCGCTGATCATCGACGCCTACAACGCGCTCGGCGACCGCGCCGAGCAGGCGGTCGCGGCGCTCCCCCGCGCCGACGTCCGCAGCCGCTGGCGGGCCTGCTGCGCCGCGGCTCGTGACTGGGCCCTGACTCATCCGCACGAATACGCCCTGATCTACGGCTCACCCGTGCCCGGCTACCAGGCCCCGCAGGAAACGATCCCGCCGGCCAGCCGGGTCGCGCTCGTCCTGGGCGGCCTGCTGGCCGATGCCCAGGCCGGGTCACCGGCTGCCCCACCGCCGGCCACCGGCCCGGCCTCCCCGCCGCCGGTCCCGGCTAGCCTCCGGCAGGCCGGGCCCGCCGCGGACAGCGCGCGCGGATGCGTGTCCGCGCTGCCCGCGCGGCTCCGCCAGCAGGCCGCGGTGGTCGGCGCCGCCATCGCGCCCGGGGTGGACGAAGCGGTGATCGTCCGCGCGCTGATCGCCTGGACCCAGCTGTTCGGCATGATCAGCTTCGAGTTGTTCGGCCAGCTAGTCGGCAGCGCCGACCCGGCCGACGAGTTCTTCGGCTACGCGGTGGATCAGATGGCCGGCTTTGTGGGACTGCCGTGCGGCGGACGCTGAGGTGCCGGTGACATCAGGCGCCGCCGGCAGGTCCGCGTCGCCGGTTGCCCTCGGGTCCAGCGACCGTGGATACGTCATGCTATGTGCATGAGTGATAAGTTCCTCGGCCGACTGCGGCCAGGACGCGGCAGCGCGGCGTCTCGCCGGATCGACCGGCTGACGTCGGCGCTGGTCGATCAGTGGTCTGATCACCCAGCTGCTCAGGAATACCTGCGCTTCCAGTGGAGCGAGCGGGTACTGACCGCACACGTGACGAGCCGGCGGGCGCAGAAGACGTTCTACCTGGCCCGCTGGCTCGTGGTTATCGGCGCCACCACCGTTCCCACCCTGATCGCGGTAGGAGCCAGAACCCATGGCACCGTCGCCACGGTCACGCAGGTCGCAGCCGTGGTGCTCAGTCTGCTCGTTGCCATCGCCGCCAGTGCTCTTCAGGTGCAGATGGGCCAGCGCTGGCGCCTGTTCAACCAGCTAGAGTCCGAACTTGAACATGCCGGCTGGCAGCTTTACCAACGGCGCGGTGAGTACGCCGACGGAACCCTCGATCAGCGGTTTGCCGCATTCGTTGACCGGGTCGAGAGCGTCGTGCTCGCCTACCAGACTGGGTACTCGGCGCAGCTGGAAAGGCTGGAGCGGGTCCAAGGGACTTCTGGTGCGCCACATCCGCTGACACCGGACTGGCACTGGCCCTGACCAGCCTGACGGGCAGACGCGAGGGAGGCAAACGTCATGGCAGCAGTGCTGATAGTAGGGGCCGGACCTGGCATCGGCGCGTCGGTCGCCCGCAGGTTCGGGACGGCCGGCCTACCAGTCGGATTCATTGCGCGTTCAGCGGCGGGCATCGACAGCGCCCGCGCGACGCTCGCCGCAGCTGGCCTGGAGGCGGCGGGCGCGATAGCCGACGCCGGACAGGAGGCCCAGCTCACGGCCGCGCTCGATGCCCTCGTCGGGCAGCTGGGCGTTCCGCAGGTGCTCGTCTACAACGCTGGGCTGGTCCGGACCGACCGGCCGGGCGAGCTCAGCCGGCAGCAATATCTCGACGCTTACGCGGTCAACGTCCTGGGCGCGCTGACCTCAGCCGTCCACCTCGCGCCCGGGATGACGGAGGCTGGCGGCGGCACGATCCTGATCACCGGCGGGATGCCGGAACCTGAGCCCGGGCATACGAGCCTGTCGCTGGGCAAGGCGGGCGTGCGTGCGCTGACGGTACTGCTGGCCAAGGAGTACGGGCCTGCGGGCATCCATGTCGCAACGGTCACCGTCGGCGGTGCCGTGTCGCCGGGAGGCAAATTCGATCCCGACCGCATCGCGGAACAGTACTGGCGCCTTTACACTCAGGCCCCCGCCGACTGGGAGCATGAGGTGGACTTCACCGGCGAGACGGCCACGGCGTAGTCGCGTGCTGCCGGTCCGAAGTGTCGGCGACGGGCGTTCGGGTAGGGCAGGCCGAGGCTAGGAGGGGCGCCATGGACATAACCCAGCTGATCCTCGACGACCATCACGAGCAGCGCAGGCTCTTTGCGATCCTGGAGCAGGTCGACCGGGCCGACACCGGAACGCTGAGCGCGGTCTGGGCGCGGCTGTCGGCGTTCCTTGAGCTGCACGCTGAGGCGGAGGAGGAGATCTTCTACCCGGCGCTGCTGCAGGTTGGCCTGAGCACGGGCCGTGCGGACAGCGCTGAGGAGGAAACGCTCGACGCCATCCACGACCACAACGACATCAGGGATGCGATCGCCGCCGCCGCAGGGCCGGTGGTCGGAACTGACGAGTGGTACGCCGCGATCGCGGCCGTGAACGTGGCGAACGGCGATCACATGGCCGAGGAGGAGCGCGAAGGCCTGACCGACTTCCGCCGCCGCGCCGGCCTGACACTGCGCCACGACCTGGCCGTCGCCTTCGCGGCCTTCGAGGCCAGGCATTTCGCCGGTGTTCCCGCCGTGGACAAGGACCCGGCTCGTTACGTGCGGGAGGAAGAACAGAAGTTCGGGCCGCCGCCCAGCCCGCCATCCGGCGCATCAGCCACCTCGGACGGATCGCTCGGCATCGGCAGCCTCAAAGGACGCTGACCTGGCGCCACGCCTCAGCCTCCCACGACCCTGTTCGCGCGACTCGCTGCTCGCACCCGGGCATGGGCGCTGCGCCCGGTAGCCGCAGCAGCCACAATGTGTCTCGTGGGGCTTGCGCCGGGTACCGAGTACGACCTGATCGAGCGCGCGAGTGCAATCGACCTGATGGAGCTCGCCTCGGATTTCGGTCCGTTGCCGCTGCAGGTGGGAGCCATCTTGGTATTCGGATCTGGCCAGAGCCTGGCAGTGGACGAGATCCGCGATGCGCTGGCCGATCGCATCTGTGCCATTCCGCGCCTGCGACAGCAGTTGGTCTCAACACCGCCGGGGTGTGGCCGGCCAGTCTGGGTCGACGATCCGGAGTTCGACGTCGCCCGGCACGTTCACGAAGTCGCCTGCTCACCGCCCGGCGACGAGGACGCGCTCCTGCGGGCCGCGGCTGGAGTGGTGACCGTCCCGCTGCCGACCGGCCAGCCGCTGTGGTCAGCCACGATCGTTACCGGGCTCGCCGGGGACGCCTGCGCCCTGATCGTCGTCTTCCACCACGTGCTGGCTGACGGAATGGGCGGCCTGGCGGTCCTGGCCAGCCTGGTCGACGGGGCCGTCAGTGCTCCTGCGCAGGACTTCCCCCGGCCGAAACCATCGGCGCGGCGACTGGCGGTGGACGCAGCCGTGAGCAGGGTCCAGGTACTCGCTCACCTTGGCCGCGTCCCGGCCCGTCTGCGAGGTGCCCTGGCCGAACTCCGGCCAGGGGCCACTCCCCGGGCGCCCCGCTGTTCGCTGAATCGCCCCGTCGGTACCCGCCGCCGGTTCGGCGTCGTGCGGGCCGATCTGGCGCAGGTCCACTCGGTCGGCCGCGCCTTCGGGGGGACGGTCAACGATGTCGTCCTCGCCGCGGTGAGCGGCGCACTTCGGGCTCAGCTGGCCCGCCGGGGCGAACGCATCGATCACATCGTCGTGTCCGTGCCGGTCTCGGGCAGACCCGACGCCAGCCCTGCTGAACTTGGCAACCAGGTCGGGGTCACGCCGGTGATGATTCCGGCATCCGGTGCTCCGCTCGACCGGCTGGCGGCGATCGCTGAGATCACCCGACGGCACAAGAGCCGGACCGCAGGAGCATCAGCCGCATTGATCGCCCCGGCATTCCGGCTCCTTGCCGCGTTCGGCGTGCTGCGCTGGCTCGTAGAGCGTCAGCATTTGGTCACATGTTTCGTGACCAACCTTCGCGGGCCCGATGTCCCGGTTTCCTTGCTCGGCGCGGCTGTCGCCCAGATCATTCCGCTCGCTGGCGTCGCCGGAAACGTAGCCGTCGCGTTCGCGGTCCTGTCCTATGCCGGCACCCTCACCGTGACCGTCATCGTCGACGGCGACGCTTGCCCCGACTCTGGAGCCCTCGTCGCTGCACTTCAAGGCGAACTCGACGCACTAACCGCACCGATCGAGACGTAACCCAGGACACGATGCGCTGGCGGGCATCTGCCGCCGATGGCTCGTGGAGGCCGGAGGGCCCGTTGAACGTCCCCATCACGACGAAGATCGCGGGGGCCCGCACCGACGACGGCAGCGAGAACTCGTTGAGGAAGGAGTGGCCGGCCTTGACGCAGCGCGCGAGCAGACCGGTACCGCGCAGCTGCAGCTGCGCTGCGGACTGGGGCGCCACCCAGCCAGCCCCTATCCGATAGCCAATAGCAGATCGCCTACGCGACGGTCTGGATGAGTGATTTCATGTCGAGAAACTCTGACCGGCTCCGCTCACCAGGTGAAGGGCCACGACAGGCGCGGCCCACGACACCAGGAGACCACCATGCCGAAGTACCTGCTCCTCAAGCACTACCGCGGCGGCCCGGAGCCGCACCGTCCAGTGCCCCCGATGGACCAGTGGGCCCCCGAGGACGTGGCGGCGCACATGGCGTTCCTCAAGCACGTCAGCGAGCTGCTCAAGGAGAACGGCGAGTACGTCGACGCGCAGGCGCTCACGCCGGCGCGCACCTGGGTGCGCTACGGCGGCCCGGACGCCGCGCCAGTCACCACCGACGGTCCGCTGCCCGAGACCAGCGATCTCGTGGCGGGCTGGTACATGATCGATGTCGAGTCGCACGAGCGCGCGGTCGAGCTCGCGGCCTATGTCTCCTCCGAGCCCGGCCCGGGCGGGGAGCCGCTGTACGAGTGGATCGACGTGCGGGAGGTCATGTCCGAGGCGCCCTCGGATGACTGACCCCGCCATGATCGGCGAGCCGACGCGACGGCTGGACGAGGCCGCGCTGCGCGCCGTCGTCCCTCGGGTGCTCGCGGGCCTGGTCCGGCAGGGCGAGGACTTCGATGCCGCCGAGGACGCGCTCCAGGATGCGCTGCTGGAGGCGCTGCGGGTGTGGCCCGAGCACCCGCCGCGCGACCCGCGCGCGTGGCTGTCGACGGTCGCGACCCGACGGCTCGTCGACGCCCGCCGCAGCGAGGCCGCCCGTCACCGCCGCCAGGAGGCGACGTACGCCGAACTGCAGCCCGCCGCCACCGAGGAGGGCGACGACACCCTCTTCCTGCTCTTCTGCTGCTGCCACCCCGACCTCGCGCCCGGCTCCCAGGTGGCGCTGACCCTGCGTGCCGTCGGCGGCCTCACCACCCGGGAGATCGCCGACGCCTTCTACGTGCCGGAGGCGACGATGGCGCAGCGGATCAGCCGGGCCAAGCGCGCCCTGCAGGGGCGCCGCCTGGACCAGCCCGGCGACCTCGCCGTCGCGCTGCGCGTGCTCTACCTCGTCTACACGGCCGGCCACGCGGGCCGGGTGGACCTGGCCGGCGAGGCGATCCGGCTCGCCCGCCAGCTCACTCTCGCCACCGAGGAACCGGAGGCGCGCGGGCTGCTCGCGCTGATGCTCCTCAACCACGCCCGCCTCCCGGCGCGACTCGACTCAGCGGGCCGGATCGTCACGCTCGACCGACAGGACCGTGGCCTGTGGGACACCCGCGAGATCGCCGAGGGCGTGCGCGTCCTGCAGTCGGCGCTAGCCGTTCAGCGCCCCGGCCGCTACCAGATCGAGGCCGCCATCGCCGCCCTGCACGACGACCCGGCAAGCGCCGAGGAGACCGACTGGCCGCAAATCCTCGCCTGGTACGACGACCTCGTCGCCCTGACCGGCGACCCGGTGCGCCAGGACCCCGCCGCGGTGCTCGGCCGCGCGGTCGCGGTCGGCCACGTCCTCGGGGCCGCCGCCGGGCTGAGCGAGACCGACCGGCTGCGCGAGGTGCTCGGCGAGCGGCACCGGTGGCACGCCGTCCGCGGCTACCTGCACGAGCTTAGCGGCGACCTCCCTGCCGCCGCCACGGCGTTCGCGGATGCCGCCCGCCGGGCCACGAACGTCGCCGAGCGCGATCACCTGGTCCGCCAGGCCGCCCGCGCGCGGGCCGCCTGCGCTATGCAGGAACAGTCGTCTCACTGAGCGTCCTCCATAGGCTCGCGTACCCAGCTATGACCCGATTGAGCCGAGCAACTCATCGGTGGTCTCGTCAGACCACCGGGCGGCGCGTTCCCACGTCCGCGGCCCGGAGGGGATCATCGTCGAGCCGGCGGAGCAGATCGGCTGAGGGCTCCGGCCGGCCGCCAACCGCCTCGCCAGCGTCAGCGGTCGTCCCGGCATTCAGGCTCTCGGCGAGGGCGCGCAACTTCGCCGCCGTCGCATTGGCCAGGGGCGTTCCGTGGCCAGGCGCGAGCACCTGTGGATCAAGCCTGGCGAGCGCGGCCACGGACTGCTTCGCCGTCGGCCAGTTCCAGGTCGAGATCCACGGCGGGCCAGAAACCCGCTGCTTCCACCGCAGCAGATCCCACCAGGAATTGAAATTGAGGGTCAGCACCGCATCGCCCGCGATCAAGACCCGGTCACTGGGCCTGAAAAAGCAGACATGTCCCGGGCTATGGCCCGGGGAGGGGATGCACTCCCAGTCCGGAAGCCCCGGAACGCCAGCTTCCGGATTGACGGCCTGCGCCGCCTCGGTGATGCTTGCCTTCGCCGCCATCCGGGCCGCACGCCTGGGCATGAGGCGCATCAGCGGCTCGATCAGCCACCGGCCAATCGGGTCCCCATACTCTGGCAGGTACGTCCCCGCAGCCAGCGGCAGCTCGCCGGGGTGCACGTACACCGGGAGGTCCCAGCTCCGCGCTAGCTCAAGCGCCGAGCCCGCGTGATCGCCGTGCGTATGCGTCAGCAGGATCGCCGCTGGGCGGGTGCCCGCCCCGAACAGCCGTTCGGCGGTCTGCTTGATCAACTGGCCGCGGTCCGGCCACGAGGTATCGATCAGCACCCACGACATCCCGGACCGCACGAAATAGACATTGGACCCGCTGGCGGAAAGCCAGAACACGCCGGGCGCGATTTCGCCCGGCTCGCGCCCGGAACTCCGCCGACCCCTCGCCGACCATCCCGGCGCGGCCACCACTGAACTGGGCCTGGCAGCGCGCCTCATCTCAATCGCCTCCCGTCCACCATGCCGATCGGGGCGGCAGCCGCCCAGTGCCGAAGGTCCCGCCGTGAACCGACGTCACGCCCGCCCGGCCACCTCGCTAACCCAGGCCCCGCCAGGCTCGCGCAAGTGATCGCGGGCCAGGGCCGGTACCGCGAGGCCGGGCAACCGTGCCGCCAGGTGCGCACGGCCCGACAGCAGTTCCCAGGTGATGCACAGCTGAGGCTTCGGCGTCGGATACGTCGCGCAAGAAAGACAGCGCGCAGGAAATACCGGAAGAGCGCGAGCAGTAACACGATCCGCCAGTGAAACGCGTGCGAAGCGCTCCCGATCACGAAGGCATCACTCCAGCAGTGACTGCGGCCGGGTGCTGCGTCACCATGCTCGACGCAAAAGGGCAACGAATCGGCGTACAGCCGGCCCCGACAGCTAGCCATCGAAGATCGGGAGCCTTCGCAGGCCGGAGCCTGGATGTGCGGCCTGCGGGCGGCCCGGGGCGGCCGCACCGCCTGCGACTGTGATATCCGTCGGACACGGACGCTGCGAACGTGGCCGGCGGCCGAACCGAGCGCCAGGAAAGGACGCCGATGGAACGCAAGGCTCGCTGGGGAATCACGCTTCCGCTGTACGGGCAGGGGCTGGCCGAGCAGCGCGAGATCGTCGCCGAGCTGGCCGGCCTCGGTTACACCGACGCATGGTCCGCCGAGCTGAACGGCATCGACGCGTTCACCCCGCTCGCCCTGGCCAGTCAGTGGGCCAGCGAGCTGCGGCTGGGCACCGCGATCGCCAGCGTCTACACCCGCGGGCCCGCCATGCTCGCGATGACGGCGGCCACCATCGCCGGCCTGGCGCCCGGCCGCTTCGTGCTCGGGATTGGCACCTCGACGCCGGTGGTGGTCAAGCAGTGGAACGACATCGAGTTCGCCGAGCCCTACCAGCGGTCCCGGGACCTGCTGCGGTTCCTGCGCCGGGCGCTGGCCGGGGAGAAGGTGACTGAGCAGTACGAGACCTTCCGCGTGACCGGGTTCCGGCTCGAGAACGCCCCCGCCGAGCCGCCCGGCCTCGCGCTCGCCGCGCTCCGCCCGCAGATGGTCCGGCTGGGCGCGACGGAATCCGACGGCGTCATCACCAACTGGCTGGCGCCCCATGACGTGCCCCAGGTGCGCGCGGCGGCCGGCCCGGACACCGAGCTGATCGCCCGGATCTTCGTCTGCCCGACGGCGGATGTCGCGGTGGCCAGGACAATCGGCAGGCGGCTGGTCGCGGCCTACCTGACCGTGCCCGCCTACGCGGCGTTCCACGTCTGGCTGGGCCGGGAGGAACTGCTGCGGCCCATGCTGGCCGCCTGGCACAGCGGTGATCGCAAGGGCGCGCTGGCCGCGATCCCGGACCAGCTCGTCGATGACCTGGTCGTGCACGGGCCGGTCGAAGCCTGCCGGGAGCGGGTCGCCGAGTATCAGGCGACCGGGCTGGACACCCCGGTCATCGCGATCATCCCCGGGCCCGATACCAACGTGACCGATTCGGTCAGGAAGCTCGCGCCAGCCTGACCGCCGGTGCCGTCCTGGTTCACCAGGAGCCCGCCAGGTCGCTGCCGTACCAGGAGGCCAGGATCTGGTGCGCGATCGAGACCGGCGGCGGCAGCCGTACCTCGCCCTGCTCGATCGCGGCCCGTAGTTCGGCCCGGGAGAACCAGCGGGCCTCAGCGATCTCGTGGGCGTCGACGTTGATCTGCTGACCGCCGGCCGCATGGGCGCGGAACCCGAGCATCAGGCTGTGCGGCATCGGCCACGGCTGGCTGCCGACGTACCGGATCCGGTCCACCGTGAGGCCGGTCTCCTCGAAGACCTCCCGGACGACTGCCTGCTCGGCGGACTCGCCTGGCTCGACGAACCCGGCCAGGATCGAGACCCGGCGCTCGGGCCATTGGGCGTTCCTGGCCAGCAGGCCGCGATCGTCGGAATCGGTGACCAGCATGATCACCGCGGGATCACTCCGCGGGAAATGCTCGGTTCCATCCGCCGTGCAGCGCCTGGTGTGCCCGGCCGGAGTCGGCTCGGTGACCGCGCCGCACAGCGGGCAGTGTCCCGCGACCGCGTGCCAGTTGGCCAGCGCCACCGCGTGCGTCATCAGTCCCGCGTCCCGGGCCGTCAGCAGTGCGCCGACCTGCCGCAGCCCGGCCCAGCGGGTGCTGCCCGCCGCGCTGCCTGGCTCCGCAGGCTGGACGTCAGGGGCTGGCGGCGGGCCGGTGACCCCGACGCCGAAGTACGCGATGCCGTCAGTGTCGGTACCCAGCAGGAACCTGACCCCCTCGGGCGCCGCGGCCGGTGGTACCAGGATCAGCTCCGCCCCCTCGCTGACGAACCTGACCAGGGCCTGCCCGTCCCGCAGGACTAGCACCCGGCTGCGCGGATCCGCCCACCTCGCTGCCAGCCACGCGGTGTCCTCCCGCAGCAGGCTGGCCCGGTCGACCTCGCCGCGGGCCAGCGCCAGGCTGCCCAGGGCGATCCCGTCAGGCTCCGGGCCGCCGACGCCGCCCATCCCGTCAGGCTCCGGGCCGCCGCCGGACGGTCCCGCCCCGCGAACCTGGCCAGCCTCGCGCTCGGGACCCGATCCGCGCTGTCGTGGCTGGCTCATCGCGCGCCCGTGAGCTCGCCGGCCACCGCCGCGAGCTCGTCCCACAGGTAGGCGGCGGTCTGCGCCCCCTTGAGCAGCAGCGCCATGTCCGCCCGCTCATTGGGCGCGTGGATACGATCATCGTTCAGGATCACGCCGATGAAGACCAGCGGAGCCCCGAGGATCTCAGCCAGATCGGCCTCCGGCCCGCTGCCCCCTTCCCTGGTGAAGAGAACCTCTTTTTCGAACGCACGCTCCATAGCTCGCCTGGCCGCCCGGACGGCGGCCGAGTCGATGGGTGAGAACGAGGGCCGGGTGCCTGGGCCGCCGGCCGTGACGGTCACCTCCAGGCCCGGCGGGGTGCGCGCCGCGACGTAGTCCCGGAGCGCAGCGATGACATCGGCGGGCTCCTGGTGTGCGACCAGCCGGAACGACAGCTTGGCATGCGCCTCTCGCGGCACGATTGTCTTGCCGCCCGGACCGGTGTGGCCGCCCCACATGCCGTTGATCTCCGCGGTGGGCCGCGCCCATACCCGTTCCAGGGTGCTGAAGCCCGTCTCGCCGACGGCCGCTGCGCTGTTGCCCGCCTCGACTAGCCAGGCCTTCTCGTCGAACGGCAGCCGGGCGAACATCTCCCGCTCCTGCGCCGATATCTGCGCCACCTGGTCATAGAACCCGGGCAGCGTGACCCGCCCGTCGGCGTCGTGCAGGCCGGCCAGCAAGCCGGCCAGCGCGTGCAGCGGGTTCGGCACCGCGCCGCCGAACGATCCGGAGTGCAGGTCCTGGTCGGGGCCGCGGACATCGATCTGGGCGTCGGCCAGCCCGCGCATCCCGGTACACATCGACGGCACGTCCGCGGCCCACATCGAGGTGTCCGAGATCACGATCACGTCGCAGCGGAGCCGATCGCGGTGACTGCGCAGCAATCCGGCAAAATTCGGCGACCCTGACTCCTCCTCGCCCTCGATCAGCAGCTTGAGCGTGACGGGCGGCGCGGTCGTTCCGCTGGCTGCGAGGCCGGACCTCACTCCGAGGGCGTGGAAGAGCACCTGGCCCTTGTCATCGGAGGCACCGCGGGCCAGCAGCCGGCCGTCGCGCTCGGCGGGCTCGAACGGCGGCGAATCCCACTCATCCAGCGGTTCCACGGGCTGCACGTCGTGATGGCCGTAGACCAGGACCGCCGGCGCAGCCGGGTCGGCGGCCGGCCACTCGGCGAACACGGCCGGCAGCCCCCCGGCGCCCGCGGTGCCGGTCTCCCAGACCTCGGATACCGGAAAGCCGGTCCCGTGAAGGTACTCGGCGAGCCACTGCGCCGATCGGCGGACATCGCCATGATGGGCCGGATCGGCCGAGATCGACGGGATCGCCAGCCATTGCTTGAGCGAACCGAAGAAGGCGGGCGCGTTCTGATCGATGTAGGCGCGAACGTCCATGATCCTCTCCCTCGCACGCTCTGGCCGGGCGCATGGCCGGCGGCCACCCTGGGCACCGCCATACTGGGCACCGCCCCGCGTCGCACCTTAGCCTTCCGTGGGACTCTGCCAGTTAGCAGGCCGGTAGCAAGCACCCGCCGTCAACACAGGTCTCAGCCAGCACAGGTCTCAGGCCAGTACAGAAGGAGAATCAGATGCTCGTGGCATTTTCGGTGACGCCGCTCGGAGTCGGCGAGGCCGTGGCCGAGTACGTCGCCGATGCCGTCCGCGTGGTCCGCGAGAGCGGCCTGGACAACCGGACCGACGCGATGTTCACCACCGTCGAGGGCGACTGGGATGAGGTGATGGACGTGGTGAAACGAGCGGTTGAGGCGGTCGCGGCGCGGGCCCCGCGGGTCAGCCTGACGCTCAAGGCGGATGTCAGGCCGGCTGTCACGGGGGCGCTGGAGTCCAAGGTCGAGAGCCTGGAACGCTACCTGGAAGACTGACTGCCGCCCGCGACGGCCGCCACCGGGACGGCCTCGATGAGAGCAGCCAGCCCCGCCTCGTCGAGGAGATCAGCGGGCCGTACCGTGACGTCATCACGCACGTAGTAGAAGGCGGCCCGGACCTGACCAACCGGCACGCCCGCCAGCGCGGCCCAGGCGAGCCGGTAGGCGGCGAGCTGGACGGCGACCGCGCGGCGCTCGTCCGCCGGGCCGGGCGGACGGCCGGTCTTCCAGTCCACCACGTCGAATCCGCCTTCGGTCGCATCGGCGAACACCGCGTCGATCCGGCCCCGGACCAGCCGATCCCCGATCAAGGTCTCGAACGGGATCTCGACCTCGGCCGGCCACCGCTCCGCCCACTCACCGGCCTCGAAGCGCGCCTTGAGGATGGCCAGGTCCGGATCGGCGGCAGCGCCCGAGTCTTCATCCGCCGCACCGAGCAGCTCATCAGGATCGATGAGCGGCCGCGGCCCGAACCGCTGCTCCAGCCAGCGGTGGAACTCCGTGCCGCGGCGGGCCTGCGGGGCGGGCGGCCGCGGCATCGGGCGGCGGACCTGCTCGGCGAGCGCGGCCGGATCCCTGGCCATCGTGACGAGCGCGGAGACCGGAATCCGGCCCGGCAGCGCGACGGCCACGCCGTGATCGCTGCGGCGCTGCGCTCGCTCGGCCAGCAACAGGTCAGCGTCCCGTGCCCAGCCCGCGATCAGCCGGGCGTCGGCCGGATCCAGGGCGGCCGTCGCTGCGACGGTGCCGCCGCGCCCGCCGCCCGGCGGCCCGGCTTCCCGGTCCGTCCGGCCAGGCTGCACAGCGCCGTCACCCGTCGCACCGGTCGGCACCGACCCACCGGGCAGCACCGACCCGCGGCCACGGTTCTGGACAGCGGCGATCTCCGCCATGACGAGTGCCGCGGCCTCTGCTGCGGCCTCGTGCCGCGGACCGCCGGGCGGCGCGGGCCACCATGCGGTGGCCGGCTCGGCCAGCAGCGGGTTGGCCGCCGCCTCGTCCGGCTCGGCGGCCCAGCTCGCGACCGGGCCGGCGCTGGCCTCGCAGGCCGCACGCACCTCGGTCAGGAACTCCGACGGACCCAGCCGCGAGGTGCCGTCCCCCCACCAGTAGCCGGTGCAGCACAGCCAGAACGCGGCGCGGGTGGCGGCCACGTAGGCGAGCCTGCGCTCCTCGGCCAGCTCGCGATCCGAGCACGCGTCGGTGAATCCGGCCAGCGCAGCAGGATCCAGGCCGGCCAGCGCGGGCAGGTCAGCCGCATCTCCGCGGAGCGCGAACGGCAGCAGCCGCGGATTCTCGGTCCACCGGGTGGTCACCTTCGGCTTGGCCGGGAAGACGTGGCCCTGGGCGCCGCCGGAGAGCCCGGGCACCACCACCGCGGCCCACTGCAGCCCCTTGGCCGCGTGCACCGTGGCCAGCTTGACCGAGTTGGTATCGCCCACCCGGCCCGCCTCCAGGCCGAACTCTTCCGCCTCCGCGGCAGCCAGGTAGGCCAGGAACGCGCCGAGCGTCGGCTCCTCCTGGTCTCCGGCGAAGGCGGCGGCCGCGTCCGCGAAGGCGTCCAGGTCAGCACGCGAGCTGGCCGGATCCAGGCCGGGCCGGGCGACCACCTCCACATCAAGCCCGAGCGTGCGCTCGACTTCGCCCACCAGCTCGGGCAGCGAGCGGCCGGCGTGCAGGCGCAGCGCCCGCAGCTCAGCCGCGAGCGCCGCCAGGCGCTGGTGGCCGACGGCGGAATAGGCGGCCGGATCGCCGAGATCGTCCAGGGCCTCGACCAGGCTGCCCGGGTCGGCGGTCACGTCGGTCACGGCCCGGGCCAGCACATCGCCCGGTGCGCCCGTCTGGCCATGGTCAGGAACGCCCGCCTGGCCACCAGCCTGGCCGTGACCCGCAGCCGCGGCCGGGCCGCCGCGCGGAGCCTGCGCAGGCACCCGGGCCCGCTCTGCCCCGCTGGCCAGCGCCCGGGACCGGCGGCCGAGCGCCACCAGGTCGCGCGGGCCGATCCGCCAGCGCGGCGAGGTCAGCACCCTGGCCAGGGCGTCGGCGGCCGCCGGGTCGTGCATGACCCGCAAGGTGGCCACGATGTCTGCCACCTCAGGCACGGTCAGCAGGCCGCCCAGCCCGACCACCTCCACCGGGATGCCCCGGGACTCCAGCGCGGCGCGCAGCACCGGAAACTGGGCGCGCTTGCGGCAGAGGATGGCGATGTCGGATGGCCGTACCGGCGCACTGCGGCCATCGGGCCAGCGGCCACCGTCCGGGGCCTGGCCGGCCGGCAGGCTGAGCAGCCCGGCGACGCGGTCAGCTACCCAGCGGGCTTCGTCGGCCGAGGTTTCCAGCAGAGCGCAGACCACCTCGCCGCGCTGCGCCCGGCCCGGTGGCGCGACCAGCCGGGGCACCTCGGGTGCGGCGGCACGCAGCCCCTCCTGGAGCGCCGCCGCGGCGTCCAGGACCCGCCCGGTATTGCGGAAGCTGGTGGACAGCAGCACCGTCGCCGCTGGGCCGTCCCGGCCCGGGAAGTCGGCACTGAACCGGCGCAGGTTGCCCGCGCTCGCGCCGCGCCAGCCATAGATGGACTGGCAGGGGTCGCCCACCGCGGTGACCGGGTGCCCGCCGCCGAACAGCGATCGCAGCAGCACCAGCTGGGCATGGCTGGTGTCCTGGTACTCATCGAGGAGCACGACCTGATAGCGAGCGCGCTCCGCGGCACCGACCTCGGGATGGCGCTGCGCGATCCGCGCGGCCACGGCCATCTGGTCGCCGTAGTCGATTACCTCACGGGCCGCCTTGGCCGCGACGTACCCGGACACCAGCGGCAGCAACTGCTCCCGGGCGCGCTGGCACTTGAGGATCTTCACCGCCAGCGCGGGCACCCGGCCGGGAAGCTCAGCGCACGAGCGGGCCAGCCACTCCCCCACCTCGATGACGTCACCGGGCCCGCGCAGGTGCTCGGCCAGCTCGCCGGCCAGGTCAAGCACGGCGGCGGTGACCGTCGCCGGGGCCCAGCCGACAGCATCCATCGGCCCGTCGTAGGCAGCTACCACCCGGGCGGCCAGCTGCCAGGCGACGGCCGGCGTGATCAGGCGCAGCGACGGCTCCAGCGCCTCGCGCAGCGCGTGGTCGCCGACCAGCCGGCCGGCATAGGAGTGATAGGTGGCGATGACCGGTTCGCCGGGCTGTTCATCCCCACCCAGCCCGCCCCCACCCAGCCCGCCCTCACCCAGCCCGCCCCCACCCAGCCCGCCGCGGCCGGACCTGCGGAGCCCGTCGAGGCGGCTGCGGACCCGCCCGGCCAGCTCGGCGGCGGCCTTCCTGGTGAAGGTCAGGCCGAGGACACGTTCCGGCCTGGCCAAGCCGTTGGCGACCAGCCAGACCAGCCTGGCCGCCATCGTCTCGCTCTTGCCCGACCCGGCGCCGGCGATCACCGCCAGCGGCCGCAGCGGCGCGCCGATCACCGCCGCCTGCTCGGCAGTCGGCTCGGCCGCGCCGAGCAGCCGGGCCAGTTGCGCCGGGGTGTAGGAACGGGCCCGGCCAGGGCCGGCCGGGCTGCCCGGGCTGCGCGCGGCCCCGCCGACCGGGCCGACCGGGCCGACCGGGCCGACCGGGCCGACCGGGCCGACCGGGCCGCCCGCCTGGCCAGGGCCGCCCGGGATCACGGGTTCACCTGCCCGCCCCGCTCATGCACCGGGCAGCAGGCCGCGACCGGGCAGATCCGGCAGCCGGGATTCACCGTGGCCTGGAAGACGGGCCCGGACATCCCGGCTGCGACTGTCTCGACCAGGTCCTGGGCCCAGCCGGGCTCCGGATCACTGGTCAGCGGGCGCTGCCGTTGAATCCGGGCGCGGGCGGCCAGCCCCGCCTTGCCGACCTGGACCAGCTCGGCGCCGCCGGGCTCCGTCAGGCCGAGTTCCTCGAAGGCGCCGAGCAGCACGGCCAGCTGATAGACGCCGAGCTGCGGGTTGCGGTCCAGCTCGTCATCGCGCGGCTTGCTGGATCCGGTCTTCAGGTCCACCACGATCGCCGTGCCGTCGGCGTCCCGTTCCAGCCGGTCCACCCGCCCGGTGATCTCCACGTCACCGACCCTGACCCGCAGTTCCTCCTCGACCGCGACGAGCTGCCGCGGATTTTCCGCGTGCCAGTCGAGGAACCGCCTGACCATGCGCTCCGCCTGATCCCGCTGCTTGGCGGCATACCACGGGCTGCCGAAATCCAGGTGATGCCAGATCTCGTCGATCCGCTTGCCGATCTCCCCGTCGGCGGCACCCTCGGCAGCCAGCGCTGCGGCCGCGTGGATGACGATGCCGAAATGCTGGAGCACACTGGGCGAATTCACCCCGGCCGCCGATTCGAGCAACCAGCGCAGCCCGCACTTGGTGAACGACTCGACCTGCGAAGGCGACAGCCGGACGCCAGAGTCGAAGACAGGTCCGGGGCCGGACAGTTCGGTGAGTGCATACCACTGCCGCGGGCTGGCGCCGCGGACCCCGGCCGCCGCCAGCCGGGCGAGCTGGGCAGCGGCGGCCCGGCGCAGCGGCTCGGGACGGTCCCGGTCGGCCGCCGCGCGCCGCAGGTCGGCGGTGAGCGCGGCCAGCGACAGCCAGCGCTGCCCGGCCCCGGTCACGTTCTGCAGCTGGACGTCGTCGCCGGCCAGCTCGGCCAGGAACCTCGATGGCCGTTCCTCGCTGTCCTCGCCGCCGGTCGCGGTGACGACCAAAGCCCGGCGAGCCCGGGTGACCGCTACGTAGAAGAGCCGCCGTTCCTCGTCGAGCAGCTTGGCGGCCAGCCCGGCGGCCGCCGCGTCGGCGGCGACGGGCTCCGCGCCGCCCGCCCCGCCCGGCCCCCGTTCCGCGGCGACGGAGTCGACGAGCTCGTCCATGCCGAGCAGCGAACTGCGGACCCGTAGATCGGGCCAGCTCCCTTCCTGGACGCCGGCCACCACGACCAGGTCCCACTCCAGGCCCTTGGCCCGGTGCGCGGTCAAGATGGCGACGGCGTCGCCCTGCGGAGCCCGCTCGGCCAGCGTGTCACCGGCGATCTCCTGGCCGGCCAGGCTGTCCAGGAACAGCCGCGGCGACCCTTGCGGCAGCCGGGCGGTGAACCGGGCCGCCGCGTCGAACAACGCGACCATCGCGTCCAGATCGGCGTCCGCGGCTGCTCCCCGGCTGCCGCCCCCGGCGCTGGCCTGCTGCCACTGCGCGGCCAGGCCCGATACGTCCCAGACCGCCCACAGCACGTCATGCGCGGTCCCGTCGGCGGCGACCTGCCTGGCCAGCGCGAGCAGCCCGGCCACTCGCCGCGCGGCGGCCACGGCCGCGGCCAGGGCCGAGCCAGACCCAGCACCACTCCCGGCAGCAGCGCCGCCGACAGCACCGCCGCCGGCAGCACCGCCCAGGCCGGCACCCGCTGAGCCGCCCGCCCGGCCGGATGGCCACCCGGCCAGGGCGAGCTCGCGCGGATCACGCAGCACCCGGGCTAGCGGCTCCGGCGACGGCAGCTCGCCCGCGGCCTGCGCGGCGGCCCGCAAGGCGCGCCGCAGTCGCCGCAGGCCCAGCGCGTCGGTACCGCCCAGCGGTCCGGTCAGCAGCTCGGCCGCGGTCTGGTCATCCAGCGCGCCCGGCCGCAGCGCACAGCCGAGCAAGGTGAGCAGCGGGCGGGTCCCCGGCTCGGCGGCCAGCGGCAGCTCGTCTCCGGCCACCGCGACCGGGACCCCGGCCGCAGCCAGCACCCGCTGGAGCAGCGGCACCTGCCTGGATGCCGACCTGACCAGCACCGCCATCGCAGACCAGCTGACCCCGTCGATCAGGTGCGCGCGGCGCAGCGTGTCCGCGATCAGCGCCGCTTCCTGAGTGACGCTGGCCGCGATGACGACGCGAACCGTGCCGGGATCGGCGTCAGGCAGCGGGATGAGCGCGCGGTGATCCCGTTGCGCAGCGAGGTTGTCCGCACCCGGCGCGGCGGGCAGCCTGCTGGCGACCCGGCGGGAGGCGGCCAGCAAGACCCCGCCGCTGCGGCGCCCGGTGTGCAGGGCCAGCACCTGCGCCGCGCTGCCGTCGGGCCCGCGGAATCGGTCGGGAAACCGCCGGAGCGCGCCGACGTCGGCACCGCGGAACGCATAGATCGACTGGTCCGGGTCACCGACCACGATCAGCTCCCGGCCATCCCCGGCCAGCGCATGCAGCAGGTCTTCCTGCGCCGGGTCGGTGTCCTGGTACTCATCGACGAGCACGACGTCGTACGCCTGGCGCTCGCGCTCCCTGGTCGCACTGCGCGTCAGCAGCGCTCCGGCGATCCTGACGATCTCCGCGTAGTCGTAGGCCGGCACCGGGGCCAGGTCGAACCGGGCCGCGTAGGACTGCAGGAACCGGCCGGCCGCCACCCAGTCCTCGCGTCCGCGCTGGGCGCCGAGCCGGGCCAGGCCGGGCCCGTCGAGCCCGCGCTCGGCGGCCCGGAGCAGGAAGTCCCGCAGCTCGGCCGCGAAGCCCCTGGTGCCCAGGGCCGCCCGCAGCGGCTCGGGCCAGCTCGCGCCGCCGTCCTCGGCGTCGCCGCGGAGCAGCCGCCGGACCTCGAGCAACTGCTCCGGGCCGGGCAGCAGCGTCGGCGGCTCCTCGCCGGCCAGCACGAAATCCCTGCGCACGAGCGCGTAGGCGTAGCTGTGGAAGGTCAGCGCCAGCGGCTCACGCGTGGTGCGGCCGAGCCGGAGCGTGATCCGCTCCCGCAGTTCGCCGGCGGCCTTCCGGCTGAAGGTGAGTACCAGGATCCGGGCCGGGTCGATCGCCCGCGTGGTGACCCGGTGCACGACGGCCTCGACGATGGCCGTGGTCTTCCCGGTGCCTGGCCCCGCCAGCACCAGCAGCGGGCCGCCGGCATGGCCGACCACCCGGCGCTGGGCGTCATCCAGGCGGGGCGGGGCGGCTGATCGGACCGGCCGGCGGACCAGCCGGTACGACGGTGCCAGCCCATGCGAGGATGGCGGGCCATATGACGGTGCCTGCCTGTCCATGTCAGTACCGCATTCCAGCAGAGGCTGCCGATGTCAGTACGGCATTTCAGCAGAGGCTGCCGACATTCTCGGGAGATTCTCCGAGCCGGTCAGGGCTCGCCGGTCCAGCGCGCCCGCCGCATGTCCACCCGGCCGGGCTTGCCATCGGTCCCCAACCGCAGCGGGGTGGCCTCCTCCTGGTAGTGGCCGAGCGCCGCCCGTTCATGCCCGGCCAGCAGCGAGCCGTCGGCGTGCACGACCCGCCACCAGGCGACGCCGCCGCCCCACAGGGCCATCACCCGGCCCACCTGACGGGGGCCGCCCTCGCCCAGGTACTCGGCGATGTCTCCGTAGGACATCACCCGGCCCGGGGGGATTGCATCGGTCAGGTCGAGGACCCGGCCCGCGAAACCGTCCAGGGCTGGCTGGCCAGGCTCAGCCCGCCGCGGGGTCATTCCCGGGGCCAAACCAGTCCGGCCCGCTGCGACGCCGCGTGCCGCCCGGCGGCCCGGCCGCCCTCGGCATCCTGGGGGCCTGCCGCCGGATCAGCCCCGGACCCGGGTGCATCCAGCTGGTAGCTGTCCCCCGGAGGCTGCCGCCGCATCATCACCAGCCAGGTCGTGGCTCCGACAATCACGGCCAGGCAGGCCAGGCCCAGGATGCAGAACAGGAGCAGCGGCCGCAGGCCGCGGGGCCTGACCGGGGCGGGCGGCACCGCCGCCGGGCCACCGCCAAACAGGCTGGCCGCTGGCACGCCCAGCTTCGGCGGCCGCTGGCTGGCCAGTCCGACAGTGGCGGCGAGCCGGCCCGCGGCGACCAGCGCCGCCGCGGCATTCACGGTCCCGAATCCGACCTGGTCGTCGTAGCCGCCGGCCGGCGGGTTGCTGGCCGTGGTGGTCAGGGCCTGCCGGACCAGTGGCGGGGCCAGGGCCGGGTACTTGGACCTGATCAGGGCCACCACCCCGGCGGTCAGCGCACACGCCGGGCTGGTCCCGCTCACCAGCCAGTACCTGCCATCCCTGCCTTGCGCGGGGACCTGGACGCCCGGTGCCGCCACCTGCACGGAAAGGTTGTCGCTGGAGAATCCGGCCGACGCGCCGTTCTCGCCGATGGCCGCGACGCCTAGCACGCCCGGATAGTCGGCGGGGAACGAGTACGGCGCGTGGCGGCGGGCGCTCGCCGAGTCGCCCAGGTTTCCTGATGACGCCACGACCACCACATCGTGGTTGAACGCATCCTGAAGCGCCGCCCGGACCGCACGGCTGGGCCTGCCGTAACCAAGCGACATGCTGATCACGCCCGCGCCGTGGGCCACTGCATAGGTGATCGCTTGCGCGAGCTCGTCCTGCACTCGTCCCTGCGGCTCGTGCTGGTACCTCGCATAGCCCGGATCCTGCTGGTCGGTGATGACCCGGATCGACAGCACATGCGCCCGGGGCGCAATACCGATGATGCCGCTGCCGTCGCCATGACCATGTCCGGCGATGAGCGAGGCCATCCAGGTGCCGTGCATGCCCCAACCAGGGTTGCTGGGCGGGGTGCCTACCCCGGTCAGGTCCGGGCCTGAGGTCACCGACCCGGTGAGGTCGGACACGTCTGGGTTGACGCCGCTGTCGATGACCGCGACGGTCACGCCCTGTCCCTCGGTTACCGCCCACGCGGCCGGCGCGTGCACGGCGTTCAGCACCCACTGCTGCGCGTCACGCACGCCGTCCGCGCTGGCCGGGCCGGCCGGGATCGCCGCCAGGCCGGCCACCGTGGCGGTCACCACGAGCAACCGCGCACACCGGGCCCGAGCGCCGGTCATCGTCAGGTTCAGCATCCGGGAGCTCCGGGGCACCGGGGCGCGGCGGGCAGCGCGCCCAGGGGCATCGCCACCGCCTCAGCGACGCCGTCGGCGGCGCTGGTCATCTCCTGCGCCGCGTAGCTGTCCGTGGACAGCGGCACCTGTGGTCTCCCGTCGGCGTAGCCGGCCACCGACATGATCAGGTACGGTCCGTCGTTGACCGCCCAGGACAGCTGGCGCTGGCGGTCGCCGAACGACGCGGCCAGAGTCCGGGCGAACGCCACGGCGCGCACCCCGGCACCAGGCCGCCCGTTGTGCGGCAGCGTGGCCGCGACCGCGCCAGCGGCGGCCGGGCTGGGGAGCACCGCGACGCCGACCGTGACCACCAGGCTGCCGGTCGAGTCAACATAGGTGGCCCGCAGCACCGCCTGGCAGCCCCGCTGGTCAAGGAGCCGCGCTGCGGGCGGGTCGGTCGCCGCCTTGCAGGCCGCCTGCCTGGCGATGCCGATCCGCCGTGCGGTCAGGTTCAGCCCGGATCCGGAGGAGAGCGAGTAACCGGGCAGCTGATAGCTGACCGTCGCCGGGAAGATCTGCCCGGCCGACCTGATCCGCCAGCGCCCGGCCGTCTGCCAGGCCATGATCTGCTGTTGCTGGGCAACGCTGAAACGGCGCGGCAGCACCTGGCCGGCCACGCCCGCCGCCGAGACAGCCAGGCCCGCCAGCCCGATAACGAGCGCACCCAGAGCCACGCCGATCCGCCAGCCCGCTGAGCCGGTCCGCCCGCCGCCAGAACCAGTCCGGGCACCCGGGCCGGCCGCGCTACCCGGCGTACCGGCCGCGCTACCCGGCGTACCGGCCGCGCTACCCGGCGTACCGGCCGGAACGGTCAGTTGGCTGACCGGGACGGTCAGCGGGCCCGCTGGATCGTGCGCCGCGGGGGCAGCGAGCCCGGGGAGCTCCGCCGCCTCATCGCTCGGCGCCGGGCTGCCCTCGTCATCCGGGAACTCTGGCTGCATGGCCACACCGGAATGTTACGGCCTGCTCACGCATGACGCGGCCAGCGCACAGAGGTTCACCCGCCGCCAGCCGCCCGGACCGCCGGATGCGCTTAGTAAACGGGCAGGGCCGGATCGACCTGGTTGACCCAGGCCAGCACGCCCCCGCCGAGGTGCACGGCGTCGGCGAATCCGGCGTTCTTGACTACAGCCAGGCACTCGGCGCTGCGCGCGCCGCTCTTGCAGTGCAGCACAATCTTGCGATCGTGCGGCAGCCGCTCAAGGGCCGCTCCGGACAGGAACTGGTCCTTGGGGATCAGCACCGCGCCCGGGATCGATACGATTTCGTGCTCGTTCGGCTCCCTGACGTCCACCAGGAAGATCTTGTCGTCGCCATCGAGCATCGCCTTCAGCTCGGTCGCGGTGATCGTCGAACCCGAGGCGGCCCGCTGGGCGTCCTCGGAAACCGCCCCGCAGAATGCCTCATAGTCGATCAGCTCAGTGATCGTCGGGTTCTTGCCGCACACCGGGCACTCCGGGTCCTTCCTGACTCCGAGCGTCCGGTAGCTCATTTCCAGCGCGTCGTAGATCATCAGCCGGCCGACCAGCGGCTCACCCACGCCGGTGATGACCTTGATGGCCTCGTTGACCTGGATCGAGCCGATCGACGCGCACAGCACGCCGAGCACGCCGCCCTCGGCGCAGGAAGGGACCATTCCCGGCGGCGGCGGCTCGGGGTAGAGGCACCGGTAGCACGGGCCGTATTCAGCCCAGAATACGCTGGCCTGCCCGTCGAAACGGTAGATCGATCCCCACACGTAGGGCTTGCCCAGCAGCACGCACGCGTCGTTGACCAGGTACCTGGTGGCAAAGTTGTCGGTGCCGTCCACGATCAGGTCGTAACCTTCGAAGATCTGCAGCGCGTTGTCGGAATCAAGCTGTTCGGTGTGGACTACGACGTTGACGTGAGGATTGATCTCCTTGATGCTGTCCCGCGCTGACTCGGCCTTCAGCCGGCCGACGTCGGACTGGCCGTGGATGACCTGGCGCTGCAGGTTCGACTCGTCGACCACGTCAAAGTCGATGACGCCCAGCGTGCCCACGCCGGCCGCGGCCAGGTAGAGCAGTGCGGGCGACCCGAGACCGCCGGCCCCCACGCACAGCACCTTGGCGTTCTTCAGCCGCTTCTGCCCCGTCATCCCGATCTCAGGGATGATCAGGTGCCGCGAATAGCGCCGCACTTCGTCGACGGTGAGTTCGGCGGCCGGCGTGACTAGTGGTGGCAACGACACTGAGATACTCCCGGGGAAGCCTGCCGGGGCAGGCACAGCGAGTAGGTCCAGGACTCCGTTCGGTCCTAGCTGAAGTCAACCAGGCGGCCCGGCCGGGCATTCCAGCCAACCGGACCGGGCATTCCACCCGGCCCGGGGCCCGCCGCTCCAGGCGGCCGGACCGAGCATCCGGGTCGCCGAGCCGGGAAATGTCACCGCTTCCGAGTAAAACTCATGGCATGCCGCAGCCCACCCCGCCCGCCAGCCACCGGCCGCAGTCCCCAGCTTCGCGGCGGCCGGTGCTGCCGCTCGTGCCCGATCTGGGCAGACCGCCCGACCACGGCCGACCGTTGCCCGACGCGACCGCGGTCCGCAGGCTCGCGGTGCCCGATTCCGCGCCTCCTTATGACGACGAGTCCAGGGCCGCCGGCCAAGGCCAGCCCGCAACGCCCGAACCGACCGGCAGGCCCGTCCCCGGGCCGGACCGGACATCCCACCCGGACCGGACAGCCCACCCAGACACGACAGCCCACCCAGACACGACAGCCCACCCGGACAAGACGGCCCACCCGGACAACGGCTGGCCAGGCAAGTTCGCCCAGGTGCTCGCGGAGACGCTGGCCGGGTCCCGGCCACCCCGGCAGATCGTGCCCTGGACCACCGAGCAGGCGCGCCGCAATATCAGGCGGCTCGGGCCAATGCTCGCGGCCGGCCAGCAGCCGCTGGTGCACCGCGTCGTAGCGTCCCGCCCGGCCGCCGATGTCGTGGAGATGACGGTGGTCGTCAGGTTCGGGCCCCGGGTCCGCGCACTGGCCGTCCGGCTGGAGCGAGACGGCCCGCATCGCGGCGGGCCCGGCCGCGACGCCACGCCGGCGCGATGGCGCTGCACGGCGCTGGAGGCGGCCTGACCCGCAGCCCCGGCCAGACCCCGGCCAGACCCGCAGCCCCGGCCAGACCCGCAGGTCCGACCAGACCCGCACCCCCGGCCAGACCCGCAGCCCCGGCCCGACCCGCAGCCCCGGCCAGACCCGCAGCCCCGGCCCGACCCGCACCCCGGCCAGACCCGCAGCCCCGGCCAGACCCGCAGCCCGGCCAGACCTCGGCCCGCGGGCCGGAGGGTTCATGCCGGAGGGCTCAACCCTGAGGGTTCATGCCGAAGGCCCGGGCGCTTGGGCCCGGGCCTTCATACGCAGCGCGCTACCTGTTACGCGGGTCGCCGTGGCATTGCTTGAATTTCTTCCCTGAGCCGCAGGGGCACGGAGCGTTCCGTCCGACCCGGGAGAAGTCGCTGCCGTTGCCGCTCGGCGTTTCGGTGTGCATCTCGGCCTGGCCCGGCGTGTCGGCGCTGGGTGCGGTGTACTGCAGCCGCCCCGGCCGCCTGGGCGCGTCCAGGCCGCGAGCCAGGCCCGCGGGGACCGCGGGAGCATCCGGCGCGGGCTGCCCGCCGCCACCCGAGGCCGCCGCATGGGCCCCACGGCTACGGCGGGCCCGGCCGCCCGCCGAACCTGGCCGCTGCCCGGTCCCGCCCGTAGCGCCGCCGGTACCGACCGCCGGAGCCGACTGCGCTCCGGCACCGGCCGCGGCCGCCGTTCCCAGCCCGGCCAGGGCACCGTCGGCGGCTGGCGGCTGCTCCACGATCGGGCTCTCCTGCACCTGAACCTGCAGGTTGAACAGGCTGCCGACCGACTCCTCCTTGATGCCTTCCTTCATCGTGTCGAACATCGTGTAGCCCTCGTTCTGGTACTCAACCAGCGGATCCCGCTGGGCCCAGGCTCGCAGGCCGATGCCCTCACGCAGGTAGTCCATCTCGTACAGGTGCTCCCGCCACTTGCGGTCCAGCACCGACAGGACCACGCGCCGCTCCAGGTCGCGCATCACCTCTGAGGTCAGCTCGGCCTCGCGCCGTTCGTAGGCGGCCTGCGCGTCCTGCCGCATCATCTCGGTGATGAACTCGGCCGACAGGCCCGACCGCTCGCCGCCCGCCTCCTCGATGAGCTCGTCCAGCGAGAGCCCCACCGGATACAGCTGGCGGAACGCGCGCCACAACTGATCGAGATCCCATTCCTCGGGGAATCCATCGCTGGTGGCACCCGCCACGTAGCCCGCCACGACATCGTCGATCATGCCGCGGATCTGCTCGTGCATATCGGCGCCCTCGAGCACCTGGAGGCGCTCGGCGTAGATCACGTGCCGCTGCCGGTTCATCACGTCGTCGTACTTCAGCAGGTCCTTGCGGATCTCGAAGTTCTGCTGCTCGACCTGGGTCTGCGCGGACCTGATCGAGCGGCTGACCGTCTTGGACTCGATGGGCACGTCCGGCGGCGTCTTCAGCCACTCCATGATGTGCGCGACCTTGTCGGCGTTGAACATCCGCATCAGGTCGTCCTCGAGCGAGAGGTAGAACCTGGATTCGCCGGGGTCGCCCTGCCGGCCTGACCGGCCGCGGAGCTGGTTGTCGATCCGCCGTGACTCGTGCCGCTCGGTGCCGAGCACGTACAGGCCGCCGGCCGCGACAACCTCCTCGTGCTCCTCGGCCACCGCCCGCCGGGCCTTCTCGACCGCCTCGGGCCAGGCCGCCTCGAAATCCTCCGGGGTGTCCAGCGGTGACAGGCCACGGTGGTGCAGTTCGAGGTCGGCGATGAACTCCGGGTTGCCACCCAGCATGATGTCGGTGCCGCGGCCGGCCATGTTGGTGGCCACGGTGACCGCGCCCTTGCGCCCCGCCTGGGCCACGATCGCGGCCTCACGCTCGTGGTACTTGGCGTTCAGGACCTCGTGCGGGATGCCTTGCCGCTTGAGCATCCTGGACACCAGCTCGGACTTCTCGACGCTGGTCGTCCCGACGAGCACCGGCTGGCCGGCCTCGTGCCGCCCGGCGATGTCCTCGACCAGGGCCTCGAACTTCACCTGCACCGTCTGGTAGACCATGTCGGCCTGGTCGGCCCTGATCATCGGCTTGTTCGTGGGGATGGGGACCACGCCGAGCTTGTAGGTCTGGTGGAACTCGTTCGCCTCGGTCTGGGCGGTCCCGGTCATGCCGGCGAGCTTGTCGTAGAGCCGGAAGTAGTTCTGCAGCGTGATCGTGGCGAGCGTCTGGTTCTCGTCCTTGATCTGCACGCCTTCCTTCGCCTCGATGGCCTGGTGCATGCCTTCGCTGTAGCGGCGGCCGTGCAGCATCCGGCCGGTGAACTCGTCCACGATCAGGACCTCGCCGTTGATGATGACGTAGTCCTTGTCCTTCTTATACAGTTCCTTGGCCTTGAGCGCGTTGTTCAGGAAGCTGACCAGCGGCGTGTTGACCGACTCGTACAGATTCTCGATGCCGAGCCAGTCCTCGACCTTCTCGACCCCGGACTCCATGATGCCGACGGTCCGCTTCTTCTCGTCGACCTCGTAATCGCCCTCGCCGTCCTCGCCGCGCCGCAGCCTGGGCGCGATCTTGGCGAATTCGAGGTACCACCGGCTGTTCTGGTCGGCGGGACCGCTGATAATCAGCGGCGTACGCGCTTCGTCGATGAGAATGGAGTCGACTTCGTCCACGATCGCGAAATTGTGCCCCCGCTGGACGCATTCCTCCAGACCCCAGGCCATGTTGTCCCTGAGGTAGTCGAAACCGAACTCGTTGTTGGTGCCGTAGGTAATGTCGGCCTCGTACTGCTTGCGCCGCTCGTCCGGCTCCATCTGCGCCAGGATCACGCCCACCTGCAGGCCCAGGAAGTGGTGGATCCGCCCCATCCATTCCGCGTCCCGCTTAGCCAGGTAATCGTTGACGGTGACGACGTGCACGCCCTTGCCGGACAGCGCGTTCAGGTAGGCGGGCAGCACGCTGGTGAGGGTCTTGCCCTCACCGGTCTTCATCTCCGCGATGTTGCCCATGTGCAGGGCCGCCCCGCCCATCAGCTGGACATCGAAGTGCCGCTGGCCGATGGTCCGCTTGGCCGCCTCCCGGACGGCCGCGAACGCCTCGGGCATCAGGTCATCCAGCGACTCGCCGTCGGTATGGCGCTGCCGCAGTTCGTCCGTCATTGCCCGGAGCTCAGCGTCGCTGAGCGCGGCGAAGTCCTCTTCGATCGAGTTGACCTGCCCCGCAATACGCTTGAGCTTGCGGAGTAGCTTGCCCTCGCCAGCGCGAAGGACACTATCGATAATGACTGGCACTGCTCTTCGCGCTCCTCGCGGATCGTCTGGCGACGGACCGGTTTGCCGCCATGGCACGGCCGGGGTGACACACTTGCCGGGCGGGCGTTAGCGAGGCGGCTCACCGGCACACCGTATTTACAGCCATGGTAGGCGAGACGAGGGATGAAACCGAGCCGGTGCGCCAAGGCCGCCACGGCAGGGGGGCGGTTGCTCGCGTGTCAGGGGTGCTGGCCACAATGATATGCACGGCGGGTCAGCCGGATGAGAGGAGCAGCGCGCCATGTCGAACCAGGTGGAGCAGCCGGGCACCGTGGGCGGCGGCGCCGCGCCAGACCAGGGCGGCTACTCCGGCGCGGTGGACGAGCACGGCCAGCGCATGCAGGCGCAGGCCGCCTACGACCCCGGCGAGTGGTTCCCGCCGCACGCCTTCCACGGGCGGCCGGTGTCCTGGGTGGCGGTGGGCACCATCATGGTCGGTTTCCTGGTCGGCGGCCTCGCGCTGGTCTTCGGGCCGACGTGGTGGGTGTTCTGGGTCGGCCTGGCCGTCGCTGCGGTCGGCGGCTTGCTCGCGCTGGCCACCAACATCTTCGAGGACTGGTACTGAGCCGGCCCGGTGAAATAACCGGGCATTAACGGCTTTCACCTCTTAATCCCGGCAACCAGGGCGGTACGGACTATCCTGGCCGGAATGTCCTGGCCGGAATGTCAGGGCCACCGGTTAGGCTGCCTCGTCGTGACCAGCTCCCCTCCCCCGGCTCCCGGCCTGGCGCGGTCCGCGGCCGCGGACCGCGGTGCTGCCCCTGGGTCCCCCGCGCCCGAGCTGACCTTGTCCGCGGCGCAGGCCCGGCTGATGACGCTGCGCGCCCAGGGCTTCATCGGCACGGAGGTCCGCCGCGGCGGCGTGCCCGCCCTGCTGCGCAGGCTGGCCGCGGTCCAGCTGGACACGATCAGCGTGCTCGCCCGCTCCCATGAGCTGGTCGCTTACGCGCGGCTCGGCGCGCTGCCCCGGGACCTGATCGAGCGGGCCTACTGGCATCCGGACCAGCCGGGCTCGTTCGAGTACTGGTCACATGCCGCGTGCATCCTGCCGATCGAGGAGTGGCCGTACTACGGCTTCAGGCGGCGGGCGTTCCGCGCCCGGGGCAGGCACTGGCATCAGGTCCATGACGGCGCGGTCCGCGGCGTGCTGGACCGGCTGCGGGCCGAAGGGCCGCTGACCGCGACGCAGCTCGGCGGGGCCAAGCGCGGCGCCGACTGGTGGGACTGGTCGGACACGAAGATCGCCGTCGAGTGGCTGCTCAGCACCGGCGAGGTCATCTGCACCCGCAGGACCGGCTGGCGCCGCGTCTACGACCTGCCCGACCGGGTGCTGCCCGCGCGGCTACTGGATGCTGAGCCGTCCGACGAGCAGTGCATCAGGCATCTGGTGGCGGTCGCGGCCCGGGCCCTCGGCGTGGTTACCCGGGCCGACCTGATCGACTACCACCGGCTAGGGAGCTTCGGCGCCAGCAAGGTCCCGGGCGGGATCTCCGTGACCGATGCCGCGCTCAGCGCCGACCTGACGCCCGTCCGCATCGCGCGGGACGGCGCGGCGCCGGTGCCCGGCTGGGCCGATCCGGCCGCGCTGGCCGCCGCGGCCGGCACCGGCCAGGGCCCCGCCGGCCGAGGCGGACGCCATCGGGTGACCTTGCTGTCGCCCTTCGATTCGCTCATCTGGGACCGGAAGCGGACCTTGCGTATGTTCGGGTTCGAGCACAGCCTGGAGGCCTACCTGCCGAGCGCCAAGCGCGTGCACGGCTACTTCACGATGCCGCTGCTGGCCGGGGGCGCACTGGTCGGCCGCGTTGATCCGGCCCGGGACGGCCGGACCCTGGTGGCACGCCAGCTGTCACTGCAGTCCGCGGCGGCCGCTCCAGCGATGGCCCGGGCTCTCCGGGCGGCCGCGACCTGGGTCGGCTGCGACAACGTGACGGTCGGCGCCGTGGCACCGGCCCGCCTGGACCAGCGGATGCGGGCTGAGATCGCCGCTGTGACCTGACCGGCTAGCTGAACTCGATCAGCTTCTCCCGCACCGCGACCATGACCGCTTCCATCCTGGAGTGGATCTGCAGCTTCTCCAGGATGTTGCGGACATGGTTCTTCACCGTGTTCTCCGAGATGAACAGCTCCTTGGCGATGTCCCGGTTGTTCATCCCCCTGGCCACCAGCTTGAGGACCTGCATCTCGCGGTCGGTGAGCTTGGGCGCGGGCACCTCCTGGGCGCGCGCCTCACCGTCCCGCCTGGCCAAAGTCGCGAACTCAGTGAGCAACTTGCCCGCCATGGACGGGTTGATCAGGGATTGCCCGCCGTCCACGGCCCGGACCGCCTCGGCCACCTCGTCCAGCGGGATGTCCTTGAGCAGGTAGCCGCTCGCGCCCGCCCGGATCGCCTCGAACAGGTCTTCTTCCTCGTCGCTGATGGTGAGAATAATGATCTTGGCGCTCGGCGCTGCTTCTTTCATCGCCCGGCAGGCCTCGATCCCGCTGCTCCTGGGCATGCGGATGTCCATCAGGACCACGTCAGGCAGCGACTCAGCCGCCTTCTCCACCGCCTCCGCACCGTCACTGGCCTGGCCGACCAGCTCGATGTCCGGCTCCTCGTCCAGGACCATCTCCAGGCCGCGGCGGAACAGCGCGTGATCGTCGACGATCATGGTACGGATGGGCTCCGGCCGTTGCTGCGAGGCATCCGGCGGTGACGAGCTAACCTCCTGGCTCCCGCCCATGACACCTCCCTCAGGTACTGATCCGGCAGGTACCGATCCGGCCCTGCCGCCCGGGGCACCGCCGCCGGGCAGGCATCGAAGCCTGGATCTGCGGTGCCGTGTGAGCAAACTCTCGCCGACCAGCGCCCGCGACGCAAGCGCGCCACCCTGGCGGCCGCAACCGGGCCGCGGCGCTAGCCGGAGGCCACATCCGTCGTCCTTCCTGCTTGCCCGTTTGCGCCCGCCAGCCGCTGTCGGGCCGCGGCCGGGTCCCTGGCCCCATCCAGCTCTTCCACCAGGCGGATCACCCCGTACTGGTAGCCCCGCCGCCGGTAGACGACGCTCGGGCAGCCGTCCTGCGCCTCCCGGAAGAGGAAGAAGTCATGACCCACCAGTTCCATCTCGAACAGCGCCTGATCGATGGTCATCGGCCGGGCGAGGTGGAACTTCTCCCGCACCACCAGCGGACCGTCGCCTTCCATCTCGATCGGCACCACATCGTCGGCCAGCGCCGGCTCGTCGTCAGCCGATGGAGACCACGAATCGGCAGGCCCGGCCGCCCTGGCCTGATCGCGCACCAGCCGGTCGGCCAGGGCCGGACGCGGCGCGGGCACCTGCTCGGCAGACGGCTGCGCCGCGGTCTGCCCGGCGACAGCCCGGCTGGCGGCGGGCTCTTCCATCGCAGCCTGGTCGGCCCGGCTCTGCGCGGCCGCGCTGCGCCGTGCCTTGCGGCGGTCTCCGGCACGCCGCAGCCGTGATTCCAGCTTGGCGAGGGCCATGTCAAGTGCGGCGTAGCGGTCCTGGCCGGCTGCCTCAGCGCGGATCGCTGGCCCACGTGAGGTGATCGTCAGCTCGACACGTTCGCGCCGGTCCGACTGACGCGGGTTGCGCTCGGCAGAAACCTCAACGTCGATCCTGATCGCCTTCTGGTCCAGCTTTCCTATCTTGCTGAGCTTCGCCGTCGCGCGCTCACGGAACTTCTCCTGCACGTCCGTGTGCCGGCCTTTGAAGATGATGTCCACCTGGAACCCCCTTCTGCCCGCATTGAGCTTCTGCCCGCGTTGAGATGACACCCGCCCGGCCGACCTGGTCTTCGACCCCACATTCGCCTGCTGAGGGGCTCGCGGCAATCTTGTGCCACTACTGCCCTTCTCCCGGCCCGGCGGACGTCCGGTCCGCCGGCGGGGCAGGACTTACTCCTAAGCCGCACCGTGATCAGTCGACAAGAAGTCGCCTTACGTGGGCCGTTTCGCCTGCGGCTGGCATCGGCTTGCCAGGGCTGGGCCCCCGCTTGCGCGGGAGCCTGCCCGACGCAACCACGGACCCGGGCGGGTGCCATGAAACGACGCTAGCCCCAGACGGGCCGGATGTCAGGTAGCAGCCTGGGCAACCTGCGGTTGTCAGCCGCCAGCGTATGGGGCGGCCAGCACGCCGGATGGCAAGAAACAGGGCGCTCTGGCCTGGTATCTGCCGGGCGGGCAGCTTTCGGAGCAGGCCGGGACTGGCCTGCGGGCAACAGCACGAGCCACCGCTCGCCCCGGGCGCGGCTCAGCCTGGATAGGCGAGGCTGGTGCCCGTCCCGGCCACCTGAGTCCACAGCCCGTTCAGGCCGGGCGAGACGTCCAGCTGGCCGTCGGACAACCCGACGGCCAGCCCGGCGCCGTCGGCCGTGACCGACACCGTGCCGGTCAACGTCGGGATCGGTGTCGGCTGGCCGCCGTTCAGCGGGATAACCGCCAGTTGCGCACCAGCGGCGGTCCGCTCAAGAACGACGAGGTGATCAGCGTCATACCAGGTCAAGGCCTCCGGATCGGGAACACCTGCACCGATGGCCACCGTCGGCCCGATCGACGCCGTGGCACCGTTATCCGCGTGGGTGATAGCAGCGAGCAGTAGCTGAGCGCTGCCGTCAGGCTTCTTGACGATCATGGCGACCCGGACGCCATCCGGCGCGACCCGGATGGCGGTCACTTCCTCACCAGCGGGCAGCCCCAGGCCGACCTGCACGGTAGAGCCGGTGCCCGGGGTCAGCATCCAGACGGAACTGCCCGCCGCGACCCACAGATCGCCATTGCGATCCCAGCTCAGCGACGTGCAGGTGCCACCGGGGCGCTTCGGCGTCAGGACCGCATTCGCGCCGAGGGCACCGGTGAAGACGGTCTGGCCGTGGGCAGCAATGCCGGCCAGCTCGGCCTGGCTCGGTGCTACCGCGACCGTACTGAGCGCCGGGACAGCCAATGTCCCGGCCTGTCCGGGCACCAGACGGGTCGGCAGCGGGCCGCCCGAGCCAGCGCGCGCGACACCCGTGACCACCCTGACGGGACCGTTCTGGCTAACGAAATAAGGGCCCGCCGTCTGCGGCTGGCTCAGCCACGTGTCATACATCTTCGGCAGCTGGTACTGGCTGCCGTTCAGCGCCAGCGTCTGGCCGTTGATCTGCAGCTCGACCGACTCGATGGCCGATGGCCCAAAGGAACTGCTGGTCAGCGTCCAGACCAGCTGGGCGGCTAGCTGCACCCGACGCACCGAGCGCGCGGCAGCGGCCGGCATGCCCAGGTCGACGGTGGCGACCGGACCGTTGATCTTGACCTGGCCGAGCGGCCTGGTGCCGGCCGGAAAGGCGGTCTGCGCGGCGCCGGACAGCCAGCCTTGCGGGTCCTTGAAGAGCCCATTGAGGAGTTCAGTGGCCAGATCGCTGTTGGTGTCGTTCTGCGGGACGAAGACCGGGTCCGGTACCAGGGTCTGGCCGGTCGGGTCGAGGAAGTACAGGTTCCGCTGCTGATACGCGCGCTCGAGCTCCTCGGTGGTGAGCAGCAGCTGGGACGTCGGCGTGCAGGTCCTGGGCCTACTGCCTACCTCGCACAGATGGTCGATCCGCCACTGGTTATTGATCTTGATCAGCCGGAATTCGTAGGTAATCCTGGGCGACTCGGCCGACTGGGAGGTCAGGTACTGGCCGCTGCCGGTCAGCGTCGCCTGTTGCACCCCGGTGACCTGGACGGTGGTCTCCTGATCGCTGGGCAGGCTGACCTGCCGCTTCGGGAAGCTGGTGGTCGGGCTCTTTTGCAGGTTGCCCACCACTGTCACCGCGCCGTCCGGGTGCCAGTTATCCCGCTCGGCGGGGGTCAGGTATTCCAGCGCCACCGCCGGATCGTTGGCGAAGCTGGCGTTGGCGGCCAGGAAGCCGCTCACGATCGCTACCTGGTTCCCGCCCGGCACCGGCCCGACCGGGATGAGCTGCGGGTTGTCCTGGCCGGTGCCGACCTGGGGGATGGCCTGAGTATGGACACTCCCGCTCGCCGGGACCGTGGCGCAGCCACCGGCGGCCAGGGCCACGGCGGCGGCCAGGGCCGCCGCGCTCGCGAGGCGCCGGCCGGTGGCGGTTCCCGGCAGCCGGGATGGCCGGTCGCCGGCCGGCCCGCCAGGCGGCGCCCAGTTCCCCGCGTGGTCAATCACGCGATGCCGCCTCGGGGCCCGGCAGGCCAGCAGCCGCCGCGATACCGCTGCCGGTCAGGTCCAGGCCCGGCAGGTCGGCCGGGGCATCAGCCGCGTCCGTCTCATCGGGGACCAGCGGCAGCGGCGAGCCTTCCAGATGCGCGCCAGCCGACCTTGGCAGCGTCAGCCGGAACAGCGCGCCGCGGCCGCATTCCCCCCAGGCCTCCAGCCAGCCGCCGTGCAGCCGGGCGTCCTCCAGCGCGATCGACAGGCCCAGACCGGTGCCGCCGGTACTCCTGGCCCGGGCCGGGTCGGCGCGCCAGAACCGGTCGAACACCTGGTGTTCCTCGCCCGGCCTGAGCCCGACGCCGTAATCGCGCACGGCCACCGCCACCGCGCCTGAGTCCACGGCCACCGTCACCAGCACGTCCTTGCCGTCGCCATGCTCAACCGCGTTGACCAGCAGATTGCGCAGGATTCGCTCCACCCGTCGCGGATCCACCTCGGCTATGCAGGGCTCCGCAGGCAGCCTGAACTCGATCTTCGCACCGCGCCGCTCGGCGAGCTGCTGCGCCACGTCGGCGGCGTTCCGCACCACGTCACAGACGTCCACAGGCTCGGGATCCAGCGTCGCGACATTTGCGTCGTGCCTGCTGATCTCGAGCAGGTCAGCAAGCAGCGACTCGAACCGTTCCAGCTGGCTCAGCAGCAGCTCAGCGGATCTGCCTGCGGCCGCGTCCAGGTTGGTGCGGGACGCGAAGATGACGTCAGCCGCGATCTTGATAGTCGTCAGCGGAGTTCGAAGCTCGTGTGAGACATCGGAGACGAACTGGCGCTGCGCCGAGGTGAGATCCTCCAGCTGCTGCATCTTCTCCTGCAAGCTCGCCGCCATGTCGTTGAACGAGGTCGCAAGGGCGGCCAGTTCGTCAGCCCCGCGCACCTCCATCCGCTCATCGAGGCTGCCCGCGCGAAGCCGCTGCGCTCCGCTGGCGGCCTGCCGGACGGGTACCACGACCCACCGGGTGACCAGCGAGGCAATCGCGGCCAGCAGCACGACCAGGGCCAGCCCGACCAGCAGCATGATGCGCTGCACCAGCGCCAGGCTCTGCTGATCGTCGGACAACGGAAAGAAATAGTAGAGCTGGTAGTAGCTGCCGAGCGGCGCGCCGAAGGCGAAGCCAGGCACGGGACTCGCGGATCCGGAGTAAGCCAGGCTGGTCAGCTGGTAGCTCAGCTTGTTCTGGGCGCCATGCTCCTGGAGCGTCGCGACTTTTTGCCGAAGCGCGGCCGGGAGGCTGCGAGCGGCGTTGGGAATCCCGGACACCCCCCCCGCGGTATCGGCCGCATACTCCTGGCTGGGCTTGGCGAGCAGGATCGCGATGCTGTAGTCACCCGGGCCGGTCCGGGCCTGCAGCTGACGCGCCAGATCCCAGAGTTGCTGCGCAGTCGCTGCTCCGGGGGTCGCGCTGAGCCAGGGCTTTGCCTCGGCCGTGAGCACTCCGTCGCCGACCACGTTCACGGCGCGCGCCGCATCGGATTGCAGTACGTCGCTCGCGATGTACTGCATCAGGAACAAGCCCAGCACCGTAACCACCGCACCGGAGATCACCAGCGTGGTGCTGACCACCCGCAGCTGAAGCGACCTGGCCCAGCGTTCCCGCAGCCGCCCGGCGGCGGCGGTGAGGCGCTGGCGCAGGGCGCTGGCCAGCCGCCTGGCCAGCCGCAGCGCCCGGCCGATGGCGTCGCCAGGGACCGCCGCGGGCCTGCTGCGAGCGGGCGCCGCCCGGTCGGCGGCCGGATTATCGAAAGCCATCCTGCCGTCGCCATCGAGCCTGACGACGTCGGCCGTCGGCACTGCGGCGCCGACGCTGGCCCGGCGCTGCCTCCCGTGGCCAAGACCGCCGAGCCGCCTGCCGCTCCCGGCGATCCTGCTGGTCGCTCCCCTCATGACCCTTCTCTGCTGACCGGCCCGCCGATCGGTTCCCTGGCTCCGCGGGCCTGGCGAACCCCGATCAGCCCGGTCCGGCCTTGTATCCCACGCCGCGAACCGTCACGACGATCTCCGGGCGCTCGGGATCTTTCTCGATCTTGGCACGAAGCCGCTGTACATGGACGTTGACCAGGCGGGTATCGGCCGCGTGCCGGTAACCCCAGACCTGCTCCAGCAGGACCTCCCGGGTGAATACCTGACGTGGCTTGCGGGCCAGCGCCACCAGCAGGTCGAACTCGAGCGGGGTGAGGTTGAGCGGCTGGCCTGCCCTGGTCACCGCGTGACCGGCCACGTCGATGCTGACGTCACCGATCTGCAGCATCTCCGGTGCCGGGTCGTCGGTCCGGCGCAGCCTGGCCCGGACCCGCGCGATCAGCACCTTGGACTGGAACGGCTTCACGATGTAGTCGTCGGCCCCCGACTCAAGCCCGAGCACCACATCGACGGTGTCGCTCTTGGCGGTCAGCATCACGATCGGCACCCCGGACTCGGCGCGGATCTGCCTGCAGACGTCGATCCCGTCCGTGCCGGGCAGCATCAGGTCGAGCAGCACCAGATCCGGACGGCTGTCCCTGAACACATCCATGGCCTTGTCCCCATCGGAGACGAAGGTGGGCTCAAAGCCCTCGCCACGCAGGACTATCCCCAGCATCTCGGCGAGAGCAGCGTCATCGTCGACGACTAGCACGCGACCTTTCATAAGCCCCATCGTTCCATGTAAACGGCGGCAAGGGGACCGTCTGCGAACCAGGGCCCCCGCCCAGCAGACGCAGGGTACCTGCTGTGACGGGCTGCGCGACCCCGCGTTCGGTCACGATGGCAGTGATCAGCCCGGGTGGCGTGATGTCGAACGCGGGGTTGAAACCAGGTGTCCCGGCCGGCGCCACCGGCATTCCGGCGATCGTGGTGACCTCGTCGCCCGGCCTCATCTCCACCTCGATCGCCGTGCCGTCCTTGGTGCTCAGATCCACGGTTGAGGTCGGCGCCACCACGACGAACGGAACGTGGTGGTGGCTGGCCAGGACCGCGAGGCTGTAGCTGCCGACCTTGTTCGCCACGCTGCCGTCGGCGGCGATCCGGTCCGCTCCGATCAGGACCATGTCCACCTGGCCCGCGGCGAACAGCGACCCGGCCGCCGAGTCGGCCAGCACCGCGTGCCTGATCCCGGCCCGGCCGGCCTCGTACGTAGTCAGGCGGCCGCCCTGCAGCAGCGGCCTGGTCTCATCGATCCAGAGCTGGGCCAGCCGGCCTGCGCGGTGCGCGGCGAGAATCACCGCGAAAGCCGTTCCCTCGCCCGCCGAGACCAGTGCCCCGGTGTTGCAATGGGTAAGGATCCTGGCCCCCTCGGGCACCAGGGCCAGGCCCAGAGCCGCCATGGCCAGGCTCGCCTCCGCATCCGCCGCCGCGATCGATGCAGCCTCGTCGACGGCAGCGGCGGCGGCGGCCGCCCGGCTGGCATCCGCCCGGCTGGCATCCGCCCGGCTGGCATCCGCCCGGCTGGCATCCGGCCCTGGACCTTCCAGCGTCCGCTGATAGGCAGCCAGCGCGCGGCGGGCTCCCCAGCCCAGGTTGACGGCCGTGGGTCGGGCCGCCTCGATCACGGCCGCCGCGCCGGCCACGTCATCGCCGCGGCACGCGGCCAGCGCCACGCCGTAGGCGCCCGCCACCCCCAGCAGCGGTGCGCCGCGGATCACCAGCTGACGGATGGCGGCCACCAGCTCAGGGACGTCGATGCAGGTGACGAAAGTCTCCGCGGCGGGCAGCCTGGTCTGGTCCAGCAGCTCGATCGCTGGACCTGCGGGCGGCCCTATCCACCGTAGGGCGGGAACGTCCACACCACGAGTGTGCGTCGCCGTCTGCCCGAACGCGAACCCGGCCGCCGGCTCCGCCGCACCTGGCCTCTCGCACGATGGCCGCGGACCGGGCCGGCGCAGCTTTCGCGTTATTTAACGAAGCTGCACCGAAACCGGGATTTCGCCCGGTCAAGGTCCTCATCACGGCATAGCCGTGCGAGTATTGGCCCGGAATCGCCTGGGTCACGCGCCCTGACCGCAGGCCGGGATGCTCGCGTGCGGGGGCTGATCGCTGGTGCGGGCTGATCGCTTGCCAGCGCCGAAGGAGAGAGATGTCAGATAACCCCTGGCCGGGCGCCCCGGGGGAACCGGACAGCGGCCAGCCCGGCTACGGCCAGCCCGGCTACGGCCAGCCCGGCTACGGCCAGCCCGGGCCACCTGAATACGGCCAGCCCGGGCCATCTCAATACGGGCAGCCCAGTGGCTACCCCCGTTACGGCCGGGATCCTTACGGCCAGCCCGGCTACGGCCAGCCCGGCTACGGCCAGCCCGGTTACAGCCAGCCCGGCTACGGCCAGCCCTCCAGCTATTACCCCTACGGGCAACCGAACGCGGGGCCAGCCGCACCGGAGCCTGGCGGCATCCCGCTGCGGCCGATGGGTGTCGGGGAGATCCTCAGCGGCGCATTCACCTCAATCAGGCAGAACCCGGCCGCCACGCTCGGCTTGTCCGCCATCCTGCTGACGCTCTACGGGGTCATTTCGACCGCCGCGTCTCTTATCGTGCGCAACCTGGCGGGCCAGCTGCGGCTGCCGGCGGCCGGTCAGCACCTCACTCAAGCCGAGACCCGCCACCTGGCGGCCCAGCTGCTGACCATCGCGCTGCCCACCCTGTTGATCGTGGTCGTCCTGGCGTTCCTCATCGAGACCGTGCTGACCGGCCTGCTCACCGTGGTCATCGGCCGCGGCGTGCTCGGCCGCACGGTGACCATGGGCGAGGCGTGGCGCATCGGCAGGTCACGGCTGCCCGCGGTGCTCGGCGCCTGGCTGCTGGGCGGAGTCATCATCGCGTCGGTCTGGGTCGCCCTGACCATCTTGATCATCGTCCTGGCGGTCGCACACGCTGGCCTGGCCGCGGCCCTGCTCGGCGTGCTCGGCGGCATCACCGCGGTCTGCCTGACGGTCTGGCTCGGCGTCAGCTTCAGCCTCGCGGCTCCGGTCGTGGTGCTGGAGAATCAGGGCCCGGCGGCGGCGCTGCGCCGGTCCCTGGGGCTGGTCAGGCGCAGCTTCTGGCGCGTGTTCGGGATCTTCTTGCTGACCTTGCTGATCGTTTTCATCGCCAGCGCCGTGCTGCAGGTGCCGTTCTCCCTTATCGAGCGCTTCACGGGTGGTTCTGCGCAGCTGTTCGGGCTGGCGGGGCACCGCACGGTGGCGGCAGTGCTCATCACCGCGGTCGGCAGCATTGTCGCGGGCGCCGTCACCAGGCCGATCAGCGCGGGCGTCACCGTTCTGCTCTACCTCGACATGCGAATGCGCAAGGAAGGCCTGGATCTCGCGCTGCAAGGCGCGGCGCAGGGCCGGCCGCTGACTGGCGATGAGTTCGCGACCTTGTGGCGGCCGACGGCGGGCGAGGCGAGGCCGTGGCCCCCGGTGGCGGGCGGCGGCACCTGGCCGCCACCGGGTGGCGGTGGCACCTGGCCGCCGCCGGGCGCCCCTGGACCGACCGCGCCGCCGTCCTGGTGATCGCCAGCTACCGGCCTGTGGCGTGCGCGCCGTAGCGGCGGCCAGCGGGCCGGGCGTCAGCCGTGAGACCGGGCAGGAACTGGCCCGCCGGGAACTGTCGAAGGCGATCTACCATCCGGCGACGCCGCTCGTCGAGCGGATCATCAATGCCATTATCAGGTTCCTGAACGCGGCGGGCAGCGTGACGCCCGGCGGCTGGTGGACGCTGGTGGCGCTGGGCGCCCTGGTGGTGATCATCGCCTCAGCCGTGCTGAAGTGGCTCGGGCTGAAGTGGCCTGGGCTGAAGTGGCTTGGTCAGGTGGGGCCCACCCGGCCGCGAGCCGCGGGCCTGCTGGTCACCGGGAAGCCGCTCCGCGCTGCCGACTACCGGCAGGACTCGGAGCAGCTCGCGGCCGTGGCCGACTACTCGGCGGCGATCATCGGGCGCATGCGCGCCATCGCCGCCGAGCTCAGCGAGCGGGCCGTACTTACCCAGCTGCCTGGCCGGACCGCCGACGAGCTCGCCGCTGAGACGAGCCGGGCCAGGCCGGCGCTGACCGCCGAGCTGACCGCCGCGGCGCGGCTCTTCGACGAGGTCAGGTACGGGCAGCGGGCCGGGACCTTGGCCGGCTATCAGCGCCTGTGCGATCTGGACGCCAGGATCCAGACCATCCGGGTTCCGGCCGCCCGGGTTCCGGAACCGGCCAGCACCCGGGCCGGTGCGGTGTCATGACCGCCACTCCACCGTGGCGGCAGTGGCGCGGTCCGATCGCGCTGGCCGCCCTGGTCCTGCTGGGCGGCGCCGTGATCGCGCTGCTGCAGTCGCGGCCGGTGACGCTCATCGGCGACCTCGATCCTGCGGATCCGGGCCCGTCGGGCACGCACGCGCTCGCCGCCCTGCTGGCCGCCCGCGGCATCACCGTGATCAGGGCTATCACGCCCGCGGCGGCCGAGGCAGCGGCCCGATCGGGGGCTGCCACGCTGGTGGTGACCAGCCCCGGGCTGCTGACCGCCCGGCAGCTGACCGGCCTGGCCAGGGTGCCCGGCGACCGGGTCCTGGTGGCACCAGATCCGGCCGCGCTGACCGCGCTGGCACCCGGAGTAACCGTGGCGGGCGGTGCGCCGGTCCGGCCGGTGCCGCCTGACTGTGCGATGGCGGCAGCCCGGCTGGCCGGTAACGCTGACCTGGGGGGCCTGCGGCTGCGAGCCGCCCCGCCCGCCGCGGTGCGCTGTTATCCGTCGGTGGGCCTGCCCGCGCTGGTCCGCTACGGTGCGGCCGACCGGGTGGTCACCGTGCTCGGAACCGGGCTGCCGCTGACTAACCAGGCCCTGGCCAGGCTGGGCAACGCGGCGCTCGCGCTGAACCTGCTAGACGCCAGGTCTCGCGTGGTCTGGCTGGTCCCCGGCCCCGGGATCCCGCCCGGCGCCAGGCCGGCAGCGGGTCCTAAACCGCTGACCAGCCTGATCCCGGCGGCCGCCTACCTCGTCGCCCTCCAGCTGGTGCTGGCCGTCGTGGCGGCGGCGCTCTGGCGGGCACGCAGGCTGGGGCCGCTCGTACCCGAGTCGCTGCCGGTCATCGTTCGTGCCGCCGAGACCGTCGACGGCCATGCCCGGCTCTACCAGGCACGCCATGCCAGGGGCCGGGCGGCGAGCGCCCTGCGGACGGCGATGCTGAGCCGGACGGCGCCGGCGCTCGGGCTGCCGCCGGGAACCCGTCCCGGCGCGCTGGCGCAGGCGCTAGCGGCCAGGTCCGGACGCGATCCAGCCCGGCTCGAGGAGTTGCTGTGCGGCCCGGCGCCGCGCGACGACGACGCGCTCGCGGCCCTCGCGGATGACCTTGATGTGCTGGAGAGAGCGGCCCTGGAGAGAGAGGTGCGCGCGCAGTGACGACCGAGCATCCCGTGCCAGCCGAGCCAGCCGGGCGGCTGCCTGCCGACCCGCGGGCAGCGCTGGGGGCGGTGCGCGAGGAGGTGGGCAAGGCGGTCGTCGGCCAGGACCCGGTCGTGACCGGACTGCTGATCGCGCTGATCTGCCAGGGTCACGTGCTGCTCGAGGGGGTGCCAGGCGTAGCCAAGACCCTGCTGGTGCGGGCGCTGGCCGGGGCACTCGCGCTGCGCAGCAAGCGGATCCAGTTCACCCCGGACCTGATGCCAGGGGATGTGACAGGTTCGCTGGTCTACGACGCCAGGACGGCGAGATTCGAGTTCCGGGACGGCCCGGTCTTCACCAACCTGCTGCTCGCCGACGAGATCAACAGGACGCCGCCTAAGACGCAGGCCGCGCTGCTGGAGGCGATGGAGGAACGGCAGGTCTCGGTGGAGGGCTCGGCCCGGCCGCTTCCCGAGCCGTTTTGCGTGGCCGCCACCCAGAACCCGGTCGAGTATGAGGGCACCTATCCGCTGCCCGAGGCACAGCTGGACAGGTTCCTGCTCAAGCTGGCTGTCAATCTCCCTGGCCGCGACGACGAGATCGCGATCCTGGCCAGGCACGCGGCCGGATTCGACCCGCGCGAGCTGTCCGCCGCGGGAATCCGCCCGGTGGCGGGCGCTGCTGAGCTGGCGGCGGCCCGGGCGGCGGCGCTCCAGGTGCATGCCGCGCCCGAGATAGCGGGCTACATCGTCGACCTGTGCCGGGCCACCCGCCAGTCCCCGTCCCTGGTGCTGGGCGTCTCGCCGCGCGGCGCGACCGCGCTGCTGGCCACGAGCAGAGCCTGGGCCTGGCTGTCCGGGCGTGATTACCTCACCCCAGACGATGTCAAGGCGCTGGCCAGGCCGACCTTCCGGCACCGGGTGCAACTCCGGCCCGAGGCCGAGCTTGACGGCGCTACCCCGGATGGCGTGCTGGAAGCCGTGCTCGCCGCCGTCCCGGTGCCGCGGTGAGCCCGGGTAATCGGGCATGGCGCTGACCGGCCGGGCCGCGGCGGCCGCGGCGATCGGCGCGCTCGTGGTGCTGGCCGTCCGGACCGGTGCGGCACTGCTCGCCGTGAACGCGGTGATCCTGGCGGCGATCATCGCCGACCTGATGCTGGCCGCCAGCGTGCGGCCGCTCCGGCTGGTCCGCGCCGGTGACGCCAGGATCCGGCTCGGTGAGGCAGGCACGGTCACGCTCACCCTCGGTAACCCGGGCCGCCGCCCGCTGCGCGCCCTGGTCCGGGACGCCTGGCCACCGAGCGCCGCGGCCACGCCCGGACGCGCGCAGGTCAGCGTGGCGCCGGGCGGATCGGCGAGCCTGACGACCACCCTGCGGCCGACGCGCCGCGGCGACCGGTCGCCTGGCCCGGTGACCGTTCGGTCATTCGGGCCGCTGGGGCTGGCCGCGCGTCAGGCCAGCCGCCAGGTCCCGTGGTCGGTCCGGGTGCTGCCACCGTTCGCTAGCCGCAGGCACCTGCCGGAGAAGCTGGCCAGGCTACGTCAGCTGGACGGGCAGCAGCGCGCGCTGCTGCCTGGCCAGGGCAGCGAGTTCGACTCGCTGCGCGAGTATGTTGTCGGCGATGACGTGCGATCGATCGACTGGCGGTCCTCCGCGCGGCGGGTGGATGTGCTGGTGCGGACCTGGCGGCCGGAACGTGACCGGCACATCGTGGTGGTCCTCGACACCGGCCGGACCGCGGCGGCCCGGGTCAGCGGCGCGCCCAGGCTGGACACGTCTATGGACGCCACGCTGCTGCTCACCGCGCTGGCCTCGCGGGCCGGGGACCGGGTTGACTTGATCGCGGTGGACCGGCGGATTCGCGCGCGGGTCGTGGGGGCTAGCCGTTCGGCCGTGTTGTCCGCCTTCACCAGCGCGCTGGCGGTCCTAGACGCCGAGCTGATCGAATCCGATGCGGACCTGATCGCCGGCGGCGTCCTGAGCATCGCCCGGCAGCGCAGTCTCGTCGTGCTGCTCACCGACCTCAACGCCGCCGCGGTCGAGGACGGGCTGCTGCCTCGGGTGCCACTGCTGGCGGCCCGGCATCAGCTGCTGGTCGCGGCCGTCGCCGACCCGCACCTCGATAAAATGGCCGCTGGCCGGGGAAGTGCCGCGGCCGTCTACGCCGCCGCGGCCGCTGAGCAGGCCCGGGCCGAGCGAGCGCGGACCGCCGCGCTGCTGCGGCGGCACGGGGTGGTTGTCGTGGATGCCCCGCCTGATCGCCTCCCGGCGGCGCTGGCCGACGCCTACTTGCGCCTGAAGGCACGCGGCCGACTGTGACGGCTAGCCAGCCACCGGCATGACATCCGGGGTCTCCTCGATATCCGCCGACAGCCCGGCCGCGGCAGCGCGCCGCCCGAGCACTATCACATAGCTGAGGAAAGCAGCCTCCGCGACGGCCCCGATCAGGATGCGTGCCCAGGTGGCCAGCGGGGAGGGGGTGACGAACGCCTCGATCGCGCCGGACACCAGCAGGACCACGATCAGGCCGAGGGCAATCGTGACGGTCGCGCGTCCCTCCTCAGCAAGCGCCTGGCTGCGCGGCCGCGGGCCTGGGTCGATGATCGCCCAGCCGAGCCGCAGGCCGGCCGCCGCGGCGAGGAATACCGCGGACAGCTCCAGCATTCCGTGCGGCGTGATCAGCGCGAAGAATTCCACCCCCCGGCCATGGGCGACCATCAGCCCGCCGTCGGCGCCGATATTGGCGGCATTGCCGAACAGGATGAGCAGAGTGGGTATCCCGAGCAATATTCCGGAGATCAAAGTCTCCGCGGCCACCCAGACGTTGTTGGTCCACACCTGGGCCGCGAACGACGTGGCCGCGTACTGCGAGTAGTAGTCACGGAACTGCTGATCGACCAGCTTCCTGGCCGCCGCCCGCGGCAGCAGGCTGGCCTGCACCGCCGGCGAGCGGGCGATCCAGGCGCCGATCAGCAGCGCGACGAGCAGCGAGCCGGCTGCGGCGGCCAGCCACCACCAGCGGGCCCGGTAGGCCGCGACCGGGAACGCCACCACGGCGAACCGGCTGACCGACCGCCAGGCCGGGGTGTGCGCCCCGGTTACCGCGGCGCGGGCCCGGGCCAGCCGCGTCGACAGCCGCGCGACCAGGGCCGGGTCGTAGCCAGCCGAGCGCACCACGGACAACTGGGTCGCGGTCCGCTGGTAGGCGGTGACCAGCTCGTCCACCTCGTAGCCTGACAACCGGCGGCGCCGGGCGACCAGCTGGTCGAGCCGGTCCCATTCCGCCTGGTGCGCGGCGACGAATGCGTCCACGTCCACCACTGGAGATTACTGCCGGAAACGTCGCTAGCCTGGGGCTGACCGGGCGAACAATGTCTGCTTCCGAGCGGGGGCCTGCCGTGACCGACGTCGTGACCGGCGAGGCCGTCGTTCTCGACATCCCGTGCGCCAGGTTTCCCAGCCGACTGGTCGCCCTGATCCTGGACATGACCGTGCAGGTCACGCTGTTCATCGGGATCGTGCTGATCGCGGGGGCCGCGGGTGCCAGGCTGAACGCCGCCGCGGCGGCCGCCGTCGCAGTCACCGCCATCGCCGCAGTCATCGTCGGCTATCCGGCCGCCTTTGAGACCCTGACCAGAGGCAAATCGCTCGGCAAAATGGCACTGGGGCTGCGGGTGGTCAGCGACGACGGCGGCCCGGAGCGATTCCGGCAGGCGCTCGTGCGCGCGCTCGCGGCGGTGATCGAGATCTGGCTGTTGACTGGCGCGCCCGCCCTTATCTGCTCGCTGCTGACCGCCCGGGGCAAACGACTCGGCGACCTGTTCGCCGGCACGTTCGTCATTCAGGAACGGCTCCCGCGCCGGGCCAGCTTCCCGGCCGAGTTCGCCGTCGTTCCCGCGCCGCTGGCCGGCTGGGCGGAGCACCTGGAGCTCTCCGGCCTGCAGGACCAGACCGCGGCGGCGGCCAGCAGCTACCTGCGCCGGTTTTACGAGCTCACGCCCGCGGCCAGGGATGAGTTCGGCGTGCGGCTCGCCACGGCAGTCGCCGCCCAGGTCACGCCTCCGCCGCCGACCGGGACTCCGCCCGCCGCGCTGCTGTGCGCAGTTCTCGCGGTGCGGCGCGAGCGCGAGCACGCGCGGCTGGGTGCCCGGCAGCAGCCGGCCGACCAGGCTCAGCCGGGCGACCAAGCTCAGGCGGGCGACCTGGGTCAGCCGGGCGAGCAGGCCGACCATGCTGGCGGCCGACCCGCCGACGACGCTGCGGCAGGGTTCGGTCACCGGCAGGTAAGCTGGGCCGCCGACCGGCCTACCGGTCAGTCCGGTCTTGCCCCCCGACAGCCAGATCTTCCTAGCTCAGGTCAGTTCGCGCCGCCTGTCTAGTTATCCGGTCGACCGGTGAGGCATCCTTTGCAGCAAAGTAGCCGCACCGTAGAGCCAGGAGGACCCGTTCGGTGCAGCCAGGTAGCGGCGACGGCCCTAGCAGCGCTCTTAGCGGTGCCAGCAGCGCTCTTAGCGGTGCCAGCAGCGCCAATGGTCGTGCTAGCAGCGTCATTAGCGGTGCCAGCAGCGCCAAGAGCGGTGGCAGCAGCAAGAGTGCCGCCGTAGGTGACCGCACGGCCGTCAGCACCGTCCCCGCCGGCACCGTCCCCGCCGGCACCGTCCCCGCCGGCACCGTCCCCGCCGGCACCGTCCCCGCCAGCACCGTCCCCGCCAGCACCGTCCCCGCCAGCACTGTAGCCCCCGACTGCAGCACGCCCGCGGACGACGGCGCCGTCCCGGACGACGGCGTCGCCCCGGACGGCGACCGCGCTGCGGCGGCGCGCCGGTGGCTGAGCCCGGGACACGCAGCGGTGCTCGTGGTGGTCACCGCGCTGGTGATCGGCGGCATCTTTCTCGGCCGGCATACTCTCGCGGCGTCGTTTCAGGCTCTCACCAGCCTCGACTGGGGCTGGATCCTGTTCGCGATCGGCTGCGAGGTGGTCTCCCTGGTCGCGTTCGGCCTGAGCCGGCGCCGCCTGCTGCGGGCTGACGGCCATCGGGCCGCATTCGGCTCGGTGATGGCAGTCACCTACGCGAGCAACGCCCTGTCGATGACGGTCCCGTTCGCCGGCGTGCAGCTCGCGCTGGTGTTCTCCTACCGGGAGTTCCGGCGCCGTGGCCTGGGCTCGGCGGTAACCGGCTGGGCGCTCGCGGTATCCGCGATCTTGTCAACGGCCGCGCTGGCCCTGTTGCTCCTCGTCGGTGCCATAACGGGCGGCGTGTCGGTCGCCACTGCCCTGGGACTGGCCGGTGCCGCCATCTTCCTGGTGCCGTCCACCGCGGTCCTGCTGGCCCTGCGGTACCAGCAGATCCGGGGCACCCTGGACCGGATCCTGGCCAGGATCATCACCACCTCGCACCGGCTGTTCCACTGGCCGCCGGAAGGCGCCGCCGGCGCGCTGGAGGACATGCTCGACCGGGTGGCCAGGATCAGGCTGCCCTGGTGGCGCTACGCCGAGGTGTTCGCTCTGTCGGTGCTCAACTGGGCCGCCGACTGCGGCTGCCTGGCCGCTACCATCCGGGCCACCGGCAGTCAGGTGCCCTGGCACGGGCTCCTGCTCGCGTACGCCGCTGGCGCCGCGGTCGCGAGCGCCGGCCTCACCCCGGGCGGCTTCGCCCTGGTGGAGGCGACCCTGACCGCCGCGCTGGTGGCGTCGGGCCTGACCGCTCCCGCGGCGCTGGCCTCGGTGCTGGCCTACCGGCTGATCAGCTTCTGGATGATCATGGTCGGCGGCTGGGTACTGATGATCGCCCTGACTCGCGGGAGGACGGGCCGCGCCCGCCCGGATGTGTTCGCGCGCGGCCAGGCCCGACCTCGCTGGGCGGTCCGGCTCGCATCCTCAGGTGACGCACCAGCCCGCCAAGCCCCATCAGTCTCCCGGGCCGCGCCAGCAGCGGTGCCCGAGCCAGCCATTGTGGCTGCGGCCGCCACTGGTCCGGCTGCCGAGACCACCCCGGCGGCCGGGGCCCGGCGGTCGATCACGATCCCTGACGCCAGGACTCTAGGTAATCGTGCTGCTCCGGAGTGAGAACGTCGATCTCGGCGTCCAGCGAGGCGAGGGCGAGCCTGGCTACCCGGGCGTCGATGGCGGCGGGTACCCCGTGCACTCCGGCGGCGAGCTCATGCTGGCCCTCGGCCAGCCAGGCCAGCGCGAGTGCCTGCACGGCGAAGGAGATATCCATGACGTCGGCCGGGTTGCCCTCGCCCGCAACCAGGTTGACCACCCGCCCGTCGGCCAGCAGGATCAGCCGCCGGCCGTCGGCGAGTACATACTCATCAGCGTGCGGGCGAACCCCCGGGTGCACTAGCTCGGCCAAGCCAGCGAGCCCGCGGACGTCGACCTCTACGTCGAAATGGCCCGCGTTGGCCAGGATCGCCCCGTCGCGCATCGCGGCCATGTGCTCGGGCCCGATCACGTCGCGCGACCCTGTCGCGGTCACGAACACCTCGCCCACCGGCGCCGCCGCCGCCATTGGGAGCACCCGGAATCCGCGCATGATGGCGTCAAGCGCCCGGACCGGATCCACCTCCGTGACGATGACCCGGGCGCCGAGCCCGCTGGCCCGCTCCGCGATGCCGCGGCCGCAGGGTCCGTAGCCCGCCACCACGACGACCTTGCCGGCCAGCAGCGTGTTGGTGGCCCGGATGATGCCGTCGATCGCTGACTGCCCGGTGCCGCAGAAGTTGTCGAACATCCGCCTGGTCGCCGAGGCGTCCGCCGCCACCATCGGAAAAGCCAGGATGCCGTCGGCCGCCATCCGGCGCAGCCTGGCCACACCCGTAGTGGTCGACTCGCAGCCGCCGCGCACCCCGGCCAGCAGCTCGGGCCGCTGCGCGTGCAGCGTATTCACCAGATCGCAGCCATCATCGATGACCAGGTCGGGGCCGCAGTCCAGGGCCCGGTGGATGTGCTCGTAGTAGGCCTCGCGGTCCACCCCGGATCTGGCGAACACGGTGACGCCGGGCCCGGCGGCCAGCGCCGCCGCGATGTCGTCCTGCGTGGACAACGGGTTGGACGCGGCCAGCTGGACCCGGCCGCCGCCGGCCGTGACCAGGCTGACCAGGCCCGCGGTCTCGGCGGTGATGTGCAGGCAGGCGGCGACGGCCAGGCCGGCGAACGGCTGCTCGGCCGCCACGGCCGCCCGGACCATGCCCAGCACGGGCATGGCGCGCTCCGCCCAGGCGATCCGGGACCGGCCGCCGTCGGCCAGCCCCGGATCCGATATGTCAGAGAGCAGGCCAGCCGCGGCGTCCCGGGCCTGGACGCGCGCAGTCCGGCTCACCGCTGTGCTCTGATCAACTGCTGTGCCCGGCTCAACTGCTGTGCCCGGCTCAACTGCTGTGCCCGGCTCAACCGCTGTGCCCGGCTCAACCGCTGTGCCCGGATCAGCACCGTGACCCGGATCAGTAGCGGTAGTGGTCGGACTTGTAGGGGCCTTCGACGGGCACCCCGATGTAGTCGGCCTGCTGCTTGGTCAGGGTGGTCAGCCGGACGCCGAGGGCGTCGAGGTGCAGCCGGGCCACCTTCTCATCCAGGTGCTTGGGCAGGACGTGCACGCCCACCGGGTAGTCACCGGCCCGGGTGAACAGCTCGATCTGGGCAATGACCTGGTTGGTAAAGCTGTTGGACATGACGAAGCTCGGATGGCCGGTCGCGTTGCCCAGGTTGAGCAGCCGTCCCTCGGACAAGACGATCACGGAATGACCGTCGGCGAAGGTCCACTCATCGACCTGGGGCTTGATGTTGAGCCGCCGGATGCCGGGCGTCTTGGCCAGGCCCGCCATGTCGATCTCGTTGTCGAAGTGCCCGATGTTGCCGACGATGGCCTGATGCTTCATCGCGCTCATGTGCCCGGCGGTGATGATGTGGAAGTTGCCGGTCGCGGACACGAAGATGTCCGCGCTGTCGACCACGTCCTCCAGCCGCGCGACCTGGAAGCCGTCCATCGCGGCCTGCAGCGCGCAGATCGGGTCGATCTCGGTGACGATCACCCGCGCGCCCTGGCCGCGCAGCGACTCCGCGCAGCCCTTGCCGACATCCCCGTAGCCGCAGACGACCGCGACCTTGCCGCCGATCAGCACGTCGGTGGCGCGGTTGATGCCGTCGACCAGCGAGTGCCTGCAGCCGTACTTGTTGTCGAACTTCGACTTGGTCACCGAGTCGTTCACGTTGATGGCCGGGAACCGCAGCGTGCCGGCGGTCGCCATCTCATACAGCCGGTGCACGCCCGTGGTGGTCTCCTCGGTCACGCCGCGGATCCCCGCCGCGACCGCCGTCCACCGCCCCGGGTCGGCAGCCAGCGAGTCACGCAGCACCGACAGCACGACCTGCCACTCCTCCGGGTCGTCCTCGGCCTCCGATGGCACCGCTCCGGCCGCTTCATAGTCCGCGCCCTTGTGCACCAGCAGCGTCGCGTCGCCGCCATCGTCGAGCAGCATGTTCGGCCCGCTGTGCCCCGGCCAGGTGAGCGCCTGCTCGGTGCACCACCAGTAGTCGGGCAGGGTCTCGCCCTTCCAGGCGAAGACCGGGATGCCCTTCGGGTCCTCCGGCGTGCCATCCGGCCCCACGGCCACCGCGGCGGCGGCGTGATCCTGGGTGGAGAAGATGTTGCAGCTGGCCCAGCGCACCTGCGCGCCGAGCGCGGTCAGCGTCTCGATCAGCACCGCCGTCTGCACCGTCATGTGCAGTGAACCGGTGATCCGGGCCCCGCGCAGCGGCTGCGCGCTACCGTACTCCTCGCGCATCGCCATCAGGCCAGGCATCTCATGTTCAGCCAGCCTGATCTCCTTGCGCCCGAACTCGGCGAGCGACAAATCGGCGACCTTGAACGCAGCGGGCTCCGCGGGCATGCGCACACTCCTTGATTGATGGCGTCTGGATTGAAGTGACACTCCGATTGAGGTGACACTCCGACGGTACGGGACCAGCGGTGCCGCCCGCACCTCATAGTGAGCGTATCTGACAAGAAAATGTAAGATTTAGCTTGTGCGCATCACCGAAGCCGCCAGAAACCTTGGCACATCACCCCGGATGCTCAGGTACCGGGACTCACTGGGCCTGCTTCCTGTGGTCCGCGCCCGGCCCGGCAGCCGGCGTCCGGCCGCCGGTGCGCAGGCCGGGCACCGGCGATTCGGCCAGCCCGAACTGGACGCTGTCGCGCTGGCCCTGGCGATCGAGCAGCGCTATGACATCAGCCCGGCCGCCCTGGCGTTCGGGCTGCGGGTACTGGCCGATCCGGCCGCCAGGACCGAGGTAGCCGAGCTGGGCAGGCGGATCGGGCGGATCCAGGCGCCGCCCGCCCGGGCCCTCGATTTCGAGAAGGAACGCGCCCACCGGCTGCTCAGCCTCTCCGACCAGCGCAGTGCCCGCTGAAACCGGCCCGCTGAAACCGGCTCGCTGAGACCGGCCCGCTGAAACCGGCCCGCTGAGCGCCCTACCCGTCCCGGCCGCGACGCCCGCGGATCGTGCCGCGCCGCGACGACCGGCGGGCCGCCCGCACCGCCGGGTCGGCTGCGTCATCACGTCGCGGCTCGTACAGGTCGGGCTCGAGGTAGATCAGCTCGGCGATCGGGACCGCCGCCCGGATCCTGCGTTCGCCGTTGTCTATGGCCGTGGCGAGGCTGGCCGCGCTGTCCTGCGCCTGCACCGCGATCTTGGCCGCCACCAGGAGGGTCTCCGGCCCCACGTGCATGGTGCGCAGGTGGATGACCCGGACCTGCTCAGGTCCTGCCTCCAGCGCGGCGACAATGGCCCGCTCCATCTCGGCGGTGGCGGACTCGCCGATGAGCAGGCTCTTCATCTCGATGGCCAGGACCACCGCAATGCAGCCGAGCAGGATGCCGATCGCCAGCGAGCCGCCCCGTCCCATTTCGCGTTTCCGGTGGTGACGGCCAGCGTGATGCCGATCAGCGCGAGCCCGAGCCCGACCAGCGCGGCGAAGTCCTCCAGCAGGACGGCGGGCAGCTCAGGTGCCTTGGCGTGCCTGATGAAGCTGTACCAGCTCTGCCCGCCCCGGGTGTGGTTCGACTCAACGACCGCGGTCCGGAACGACAGGCCCTCCAGGACCATGGCGATGCCCAGGACGACGAACGCCGCGGCCGGCGAGGTCAGATTCTCGGGGTGGGTGATCCGCTGGATGCCCTCGTAGCAGGAAAACACCGCGCCCACCGTGAACAGGACGACGGCCACGATGAACGCGTAGAAGTACCGTTCCGCGCCGAACCCGAACTGATGCTCCTCGGTCTCATCCCGTAGTGACCGCTTCCGGCCGATCAGCAGCAGCGCCTGGTCGCCGGAGTCGGCCACCGAGTGGATCGACTCGGCGAGCATCGCGGCCGAGCCGGTGAGGGCGAACGCGATGAACTTCGTGGCCGCGATGCCGAGGTTGGCAGCGAACGCAGCGAGGACGGCCCGGCGGCCGCCGGATGGCTGCGCCGGGGCGGGACCGGCCTGGCTCCCGGCCTGGCCCGCTGTCACGGCCTCACTAGCCGGCCGCAGGATCGCGGGCCTCGGCCACCAGCAGGACCGGGATATCGTCCCGCACCGGGTACGCGAGCCCGCAGTCCGCGCCGGTGCAGACCAGTTCGCTGGCCGCCTGGTCGGCACGCAGCGGGGCATGGCATTTCGGGCAGGCCAGGATGTCCAGCAGCCAGTCGTCGATGTTCATGGCGTCTCCGGTGGTGTCGGGGCTTCAGGCTCCAGCATCGCGCACGATGCGCAGGACCTCGTCACGGGTGGCGGCCAGGGTTTGCTCGTCCCCCGCTTCGACGTTCAGCCGCAGCAGCGGCTCGGTGTTCGACGGCCGCAGGTTGAACCACCAGCCATCGCCGGTCACGGTCAGCCCGTCCAGCTCGTCGAGGCTGACCCCGGGACCGCCCTCGAACGATTCGCGGACGGCGGCGGTGGCGGCCGCCTGGTCGATGACCTCGCTGTTGATCTCTCCGGAGGCCACGTACCTGGCGCATGAGGACAGCAGCGCAGACAGCGGGCCGTCCTGGGCGCCGAGCGCGGCCAGCACGTGCAAGGCGGCCAGCATGCCGGAATCGGCGAACCAGAAGTCCCTGAAGTAGAAGTGCCCGGAGTGCTCACCGCCGAAGACCGCTCCGGTGCGGGCCATCTCCGCCTTGATGAACGAGTGGCCCACTCTGGTCCGCACCGGCTGGCCGCCGTGCTCGGAAACGATCTCGGGGACCGCCCGGGAGGTGATCAGGTTATGGATGATCACGGCACCAGGCTCCCTGGCCAGCTCCCGCACCGCGATGAGCGCGGTCAGCACCGACGGCGAGACGATCTCACCGCGCTCGTCGACCACGAAGCACCGGTCGGCGTCGCCGTCAAAGGCCAGCCCGATGTCGGCGCCCGAGGTCAGGACGGCTCGCTGCAGGTCGGCGAGGTTAGCCGGATCGATCGGGTTCGCCTCGTGATTCGGGAACGTCCCGTCCAGCTCGAAGTAGAGCGGGACGGTGTCGATGGGCAGCCCGTCGAACACCTTGGGCACGGTGTAGCCCGCCATGCCGTTCCCGGCGTCCACGGCCACCTTGAGCGGCCGGATCCCGGACAGGTCGACCAGCGTCTTGAGATAGGCGGCATAACCGGACAACAGATCACGCCGGGTGATAGCGGCCGCGGGACCGGGCTGAGCGGGCACGCCGCGCGAGGCCATCTCGCGCAGCTCCGCCAGGCCGGTGTCGGCGCCCACCGGGCGGGCGCCGGCCCGGCACAGCTTGATCCCGTTGTACTTGGCCGGGTTGTGGCTGGCGGTGATCATCGCGCCCGGGATGCCGAGACTGCCGCTGGCGTAGTAGAGCATGTCGGTCGACCCGAGCCCGGCCGAGATCACCTCGGTGCCCTGGCCGGCCGCTCCCCGGCCGAACGCCTCGGCCAGCGGGGCCGACGAGGTCCGCATGTCGTGCACGGTGACGATCGCCGACGCGCCGGTCAGCTGGGCGAACGCCGCGCCGACCGACTCGGCGACGGTCTCGTCCAGCTCATCGGGGACGAGGCCGCGGACGTCATATGCCTTGAAGATCTTCGCGTACTGCGCCAACGTGGCCTGCCTCCTGAGCACGCTGCTGCCCCACCTGCTGCCCACTTGCCGGACCGTCCGCGGCGTTAGCTGCCGCGCTGCCAGGCACCGAGCCTACCGGGGTTAGCCGAGCCGTCCGGGGTCTCCCGGCGCGGAACGGAGCATCCGCAGGTGGCCGCGCCTGCCCACCTCAATGCCCTGACCGACTGGCTCGGTGGCGGCGGCGCGCGGGGCGGCGGCCTCGCGGACCGCGTCGGCGAGCGCCTCCAGGTCGTCGGCTTCCTCTTCGGCCGGGCCGGCCGGGAGCCTGACGACGTCCCAGCCCCTGGGCACGGTCAGCCGGTCGGCGTGCGCGGCGCACAAGTCGTAGCAGTGCGGTTCCTGAAAGGTTGCGAGCGGGCCGAGGACCGCGGTGGAGTCACGGTAAACATAGGTGAGCGTGTACAGCGCGGTCTGCTTGCACGCGGGCCGACTGCAGCGACGAGGACTCAACGGCTCGCCTCCCTCACGGCTTCGCGCAATCTGCCGCCCAGGCTAGCGGCCGGGCGTCGCATCCCGCAGGAGGCTGGCCCGCGCGGATCGCTCACAACGGCTGACGGTACCGAGCCGCAGGCGGTAACGCCATCACCTGGGGCACTCTGTGCGATCGTGTCGGTGCGGCTGATCGCTGGCCCCGCTACGCTCGCAGGTGTGCGAAACGGCGACGGCGAGGCCCGGCGCCCGGCGCGGATCAGGCGCCGGGACCGGCACGGCCGGGGGCTGCGCGGCACCCTGGCGCCCCCGGGCACCCCGCTGCACCGCAGCCGGGCGGAGCGGTTCGACGATCTGGTCCTGCAGGCGGTCGCCCAGCTGGAGCAGCGCTGGCAGGCCGAGCTGGCCGGGGTCGAGTTCGCTGTCGAGGAGATCCCGCCCGCCGACCTGCCCGCCGACGACCCCGATCCGGTGCCCTTGGGACGACTCGATCCGGGCTCGCCGGAGCCAGCCGACCGGCAGCATCCGGGCCTGCCGGCCAGGATCGTGCTGTACCGGCGTCCGCTGCTGGCCCGCGCCGAGGGCGAGGAGGAGCTGGCCGACCTGGTTCTCGACGTGGTCGTGGAGGAGTTCGCGCAGCTCCTCGGCATCGATCCGGAGGCCGTCGACCCCGGCTACCCGGACGAGTGAGGCTACGGCAGGACCGTCAGCAGCGAGTTATCCACCCGCGGAAGCGGGACCCAGGTCAGCGAGCTGGCCACCGGAAATATCGATCGCACCGCGCCGTCAATGGTCAGCACCCGCCCGGCATAGACCGGCCCGGAGCCTGGTAGCGGGGTGACGACCACGGCGAAGGCCGGCTTCCTGCTCGATCCGCTGACCCTCACCACCACGGTGTGGCCGGCCGCGACCTGCACCACGTGGCCCGCCGACGTGCCGCTGCCGGCCAGCGTGGCCACCCGGACCTGCGCCGCGGCCTTCGGGGCGGAGAGCACTACGGAAACGGCGCCGCCGCTATTACCGGAGATCACGCCCTGCTCCTGGACCGGCGCTGTCGCGGCGCTGAACGCACCGGGCGCGCCCGCTGCCCCGCCCGGGACCGACATGGTCGCGGTGACCGGCACGTTCGAGGTGAGCCTGACCGCGGCAGGCTGCCCGCCGAGCGACGGCAGCGCCACCGAGACCGCCGAGCCGCCCGGTAGGTCGATGCCGGTGCCGCCGGTCGGCTGATACGAGCCCTTGGGTGTCACCGCGGTCAGCTTGACCTGCGCGTTCGCCGCGCCGGGCACGACGACGTAAAGCTGTCGCGTCCCCGCGGAGCCGGGTAGGCCAGGCAGCACCACGCTGGTCGCCGGGGCCTGGGTCGGCGGCAGCCAGGCACCCGGCTTGGCGGCGCTGGGCGTCTCCTGCACGGCGGCGACCAGCCTGCCGACGCTGGTGCTGACGTGCAGGGCCAGCACCCGGGAATTGCGCACCAGCTTGGCCAGCGACTGGACGATAAGCCCGTGGGCCGGGACCGCTATCCCGGTGTCCGTACTGCCGAGCAGCGGCCCGCTGTCGGTGTAGACGTCGACCTCGGCGGTGGCAGGCTGGCTGTCGGTGTTCATGAGGTACAGCTCGATGCCGGCCACTGCATGCTGCCCCGGCCCGACGAACCAGAAATCGGTGCCAGGCCCGCTGCACTGCGCCGTGGCCACCCCGTCCGGACCCGTTTGCTCCACCTCGAGCCCGCGCGCCATCGCGCCGGTGGCCTGGACCATGACCCCGCCGCGCGCCGGTCCGGTCGCGACCTGGCTGGCCGTCGCCGCAGTGCCGGAAAACCCATGAGCAGGAACGGGAGCCGCGGGGACAGCGGCCTGCACCGCGCGGCCCGGGGTGGTGATGACGCGCACCCCGGCGCCAGGCACCGGGCTGCTGGTCGTCGACAGCCGCCGCAGCCGGGCCTGGCCGGTACCTGACGATGCGGTGGCCACCGCTATCCCGCCGGCCGTGGCACCCGTCGAGCCCGGCGCCGGGCAGGCGCGGACCACCGAGGACACCGCGGCCCGGGTCGCCTGAGGTGACTTGACGCCGGCGGCCAGCGCCACTGGGTGGCTCGTCCAGGCCACGGCGAGTTCTGCGGCCACGGCCAGGATCAGCAGCACGGCGAGCACATACCGGTTCGCGAGCAGGTGCCTCACCAGTCGTCCCCTTCGGGGTCGCGGTCAGGGACCGGCCACCGGGGCGGCGGAACGTCTCCGGCAGCAGGTCCGGTCCGCGGCGGCCCAGTCCACGGCGCCTCGGCCCACGGCGGCCCGGCGGGGTCGGCGGGCGGCAGCGGATCGAGCGGGTCGAGCGGGTCGCCGGAGCCTGGTGGCCAGCCCGGCGACTGGCCGGCCGACCGGCCCGCTGGCTGTGCTGCTGGCCGCCAGTCCGTGCGCCGACGGGCTTCGTCCCAGCCTTGCTCCTGATCATCGCCGGGCCAGTCAGGCCGCTGGCCAGGAATCGCCCAGTCCCGCCGCTCGGCCACGTCCCAGCCCGATTCCTGGTCCGTGCCCGGCCAGTCTGGTTGCGCAGCATCGCCCCACGCGGACCGCTGACCGGCCCCGCCCCACGCTGGCTCCGGACCGGTGCCGGGCCAGCCCGGCTGCTGGCCGGTATCGCCCCAGGCCGGCTCCTGGTCACCGCCCGGCCAGTCCGGCGAAGAGCCAGGCGCCAGGCTGGCTGGGCCTGCCGGCGACCGCGGTGCTGGCGCGGGCGGCCGGCCTGGCGGCCCAGCTGATGGCCGGTCCGCCGGCTCGCCCAGCGCTCCGGCGGCCAGCGAGCGGGTTGCTCGCGATCCCGGCCGGCGCAGGCTCGCCCGGCTCCGGCCCGGCGCTTCCGGCCAGGGCAGCCGTCCGGCCCGCCCGGCGCGTCCCGCGGCCCGCCCGGCCGGTCCGTGGCCTGCGGGCCGACCGGCCGGCGGCCTGCTCGCGAGCCAGCCGCCTGGCGCCTGTGGCCAGGCCTGAGGCCGTCGCGTCACCCGCGGCGGGCTCGCTGCCCGCGCCGGCCACGACGGCATCCGCCGCGCCCGCCCGGGCGCCGGGCAGCGCCAGCACGATCACCAGGGCGACGGCCAGCGCCTCGATCAGCAGGGCGACATCATGGCCGAGCTGATGGTGGCTGATGGTCACCAGACCGCCGCCCGGGGGCAGCCGGAACGCCTGCGCCCAGGCGCCAGCCGGGGACGGGACCTGGGTCAGTGGCTTGCCGTTGAGCGTCGCGCTCCAGCCGCCGGCCGGCTCGGCCAGCTCCAGGATCCCGCCCGCCGCCGGAGCGGGCGCGCCGGAGACCGACGTCGGTCCCGATTGCAGCGCCACCACGGTCCCGTCCGGCTCCACGACCCGCGCCCTGGCGGGCAAGTCCACCAGTTTCCACAAAGCGAACGCCGAGGTCGCGGTCACCGGCCGTAGGCCGGCCACCCCGTCCAGGAGCCTGGCCAGGTTCTGGTTGACCGGTGCCGGGAGGAGCACGAAACCGATGTCGAACTGCGCCAGGGACTGGCCCTGATCGTCCGCCTCGCCGCCGCTGGGGGCGACCAGCGTGGCCACCGCGTTGTCCAGTGCGTGCTGTGCGGCGGTGACCGGCAGCAGGTCAGCGTCGCCCAGCGACGGGCTCAGGCCACGCTGGAGCGAGTAGTGCAGCTGACCGCCCGCCGAGCGCAGCACCAGCGTGCGGAGCTGGAGCCCGCTGGCTGAGGATGCCGAGACCAGTACCGGGACCACCGGGGCGGCCGTCGGCGCCACGGGCCCGCTGACCCCGTTGACGAGCCAGTACGCGGCGGACAGCAGCGGCGCCGAGCACGCCGCCAGGGCCAGCACCGCCGCGCCGGCGGTGCGGACGGCACCCAGCCGGGCCGGGTTACTGCCGCCGGCCAGCCGCGGCAGCGCATCGCCAGCGGTGGCCGCGGCCAGCACCAGCCCGGCACCGACGATCGCCAGCCCGAGGCCAGGCCAGGCCGGCACGGCCGGGCCGCCATCGGCCGGGCTGACCACCATGCGGCTGACCCCGATCGCCACCAGCAGCCCGAAGATAACCGCGCCCCAGCCCGCGATCAGCAGCGTTCGGCGCCGCGAGAACACCAGCGCGGCGAGCGCCGCAACGACCAGCCCCGCCGTGACCCACAGCGGAGGCAGTCCAGGGCCGCCCGGGCTGAGCAGCAGCAGCGACCGGGCGGGCAGGTCGGGGCTGGCCAGGCCGCGCTGCTGCACACCGACCTCGAGCAGCAACTGGGCCGGATGCGCGGCCAGCTGGAACGTCCAGGGCAGCAGCAGCACGGGTGGCACGATCGTGACAATGCCGAGGTTACGCAGCACCGACGGCCGGCCAAGGCCGACGGCCAGTGCCGCCACCACCGCGGCAAGCACTGCCACCACCCAGGTCAACGGCACGAAGGCGGCCGCGATCGCGACCACCAGACCGGTCGCCCAGGCCGCCCGGCGGGCCCGCCTGGGCGGCTGGGTGAACATCCGGCCGGCCAGCAGCGCGATCAGCGGCAGCAGGGCGAAGACCACGGCGGTGCCGAGCCGCCCGGCGGCGACGGCACCCATCGCGATCGGCAGCAGGGCATAGGCGGCGGCCCCCCAGACCCGCACCAGCGCGGAGCGCGTGACCTTCCTGATGGCCAGGAAGGCGAACACACCGGCCAGCGGGACGCAGCCCAGCAAGATCACGTCCACAGCCAGCCACGGCTTGCCGCCGAGCACCGTCGCCAGGACCGCCACGATGGCGAGGTACGGCGGCGCGGTGCTGCCAGAGCCGATTCCGGACGGGTGGAAGCCCTGCAGATACTCATGCCACAGCCCGGATACCCCGCCCCAGGCGGGCACCAGCGCGCCGCCGCCCAGCGGGCCGCCGCTCAGCAGTGACCGCTCGGCCACCAGCGCGACCAGTGTCAGGCCGAGGAAGAGTGCCACGCCGGGATGGGTCAGGATGCGCTGCGCCAGCCCGGTGTCGATGAGCAGCGAGTCGTCCTCGGTCGGATCGTCGGTCGCATGATGGGCCCCGGCCGTGTCAACCTGGGCCGACCTGGACATCGCGGCCGCGGCGAACTCCGCCAGCCGGCGCAGCGACCGGCCCGGCGGCAGGTCAGCCCGCAGCCGGCCGTAGGCGCTGCGGCGCCCCCGCGATCGGCGGCGCCGAGCGCGCAGCAGCTGGATGGGGTGCCCGAGCACCGAACCCAGCGCGGAGATCTCATCGAGTCCGGCCGCCGGCCGCTTGGCGAGCAGGAAGAAGACCGTGCGGAGCAGGGACACTGCCACGTTGCCCGCCAGCGAGGCCAGCATCGGCCAGGTCGGCAGATTGGACAGCAGCGTGAGCATGGCGTTGCGCCGGTCCATCTGCATCGGCCGCTTCACGGCTGAGACCGCCCGGCGCCTGCGCGCGGCCGCCTCCACATGAAACACGATGGCGTCGGTGATAACCCGGACCCGGTAGCCCGCGGCATGCACCCGCCAGCAGAAGTCGACGTCGTCCCGGAACAGCGGCAGGCCCGGGTCGAACCCGCCGACCTCGTCCCAGACGTCCCTGCGGATCAGCATCCCGGCGCTGCCGACGGCGAGCACATCTCGGTCCCCGTCGTGCTGGCCCTGGTCGACCTCGCGCGGCTCGATACCGGTGATCCGGCGGCCCGCGGTGTCGATGCTGACCCCGGCCTCCAGGATGACCGCGCGGTCGGCCCAGTCCATGACCTTGGGGCCGAGCACCGCGGCCGACCGCGTCTCGGCCGCCCCGCGAAGCAGCTGCTCAAGCGCGTCCGGAGCCGGCTCGCAGTCGTCATGCAGCAGCCAGATCCACTCCACCCGCTCCTGGGCGGGCAACCCGGCGGGCCCGGGAATGTTGACATTGGCCGACCGGTGGGCCAGCGCGCGAGCGACTGCCGCCCCGTACCCGGTGCCCCGGTCCATGCCGAACACGACCGGCTGGCCGAGCAGGCCGGACAGCACGGCGCCACTGCGGTCCTGGCTGCCGGTGTCCACGGCCGCCACGCGCTGGACCGGCCTGGTCTGCTCTAGGAGCGACTCGATGACTTGAGGCAGCCACGCAGCGCCGTCGTGCGCGACGATGACCGCCGTGACGACGTGCTGCGGGTAGGTTTCATTGGGCGACAACTGGGGTCCGCATGCTGCTCAGAGGGCTACCTGCAGGTCCGGCGCGCACCGGCGCGCCACGATCTTTGGGGGCAAGGGCACGCGTGAACAATACGCGAACTCCGGCCGCCGGGGCGGCCAGTCGCCAGCCTTCGCGCTCGGCTGGCAAACCGGCCAGCACCCAGGTCACTCACCTGACGCGGGCGGACTGCGGTACGGCCGGTTACACGGCCTGCCGCTTGAGCCGACGGCGCTCCCGCTCGGACAGCCCGCCCCAGATCCCGAAGCGCTCGTCGTGTTCCAGCGCGTACTCCAGGCACTCCGCCCTGACCTCGCAACCGCGGCAAACCCGTTTGGCTTCCCTGGTCGAGCCCCCCTTCTCCGGGAAGAACGCCTCCGGATCGGTCTGCGCGCACAAGGCGCGATCCTGCCAGCCGATGGTCCCGGCGTCATCAACGCCGATGCCGACCTCTTCGTGCACCAGCGAGACGATGACGTCAGTCACAGCGCACCTCCAACCCCTCCCACGACCCCGTTAGCTCGCCCTCCCTCTAGCCAGGACAGCGAGAATTACACAGTTGAAATTACACCCGCGTGTCTTGCGCTGCGTCAAGAGTGATACGTGATAATGGCCAACCTCTTGCCCCTGATGACGGGAAAGTCCACGGCGATTTTCCTGGGATCACAGGCCGATCCGGGCCTCGGGCGGCGTCGCCGCGGTCCGGGCCGCACCGGCCTGCAAGACTGCCGCAATGCGCATTACCGTTCTGGCCGGCGGCGTCGGCGGCGCCAGGTTCCTGCGCGGGCTGCTGGCCGCCGCACCGGACGCCGAGATCACCGTCATCGGCAACACCGGCGACGACATCACCCTGTTCGGCCTGCACGTCAGCCCCGATCTGGACACCGTCATGTACACCCTGGGCGGCGGGATCAGCGAGGACCAGGGCTGGGGGCGGGCCCAGGAGACCTTCACCGTGCTGCACGAGCTCGCCGCCTACGGATGCGAGCCTGACTGGTTCAGCCTCGGCGACCGCGACTTCGCCACGCACATCGCCCGCACCGCCATGCTGACCGCCGGGCTCCCGCTGTCCGCGGCCACCAGCGCCCTGTCCGAACGCTGGCAACCTGGTGTCACCCTGCTGCCGATGTCCGACGACACGATCGAGACGCACGTGGTGATCGACGACGGCGCCGGCCCCCGCACGGTGCACTTCCAGGAGTGGTGGGTCCGGCTGCACGCGGCGGTACCGGCCCGGCGGATCATCGCGGCCGGAGCGCAGGACGCCACGCCCGCGCCTGGCGTGCTGGCGGCGATCACGGCCGCCGACTTCGTCCTGCTGCCGCCGTCCAATCCGGTGGTGAGCGTGGGCATCATCTTGTCGGTGCCCGGAATCGCCGCCGCGGTCCGCGCGAAGACGGTGGTCGGCATCTCGCCGATCATCGGCGGCGCGCCGGTGCGCGGGATGGCCGACGCCTGCCTGGCGGCCATCGGGGTGCCGACCACCGCCGCCGCGGTGGGCGCCCACTACGGCGCGGACCTGCTCGATGGCTGGCTGGTCGACGAGAAGGACGCCGACGCGGTCGCCGCCCCCGAACTGGCCGGGATCACGGTCCGCGCGATCCCGCTGTACATGACCGACCTGCAAGCGTCCGCGGAGATCGCCCGCGCGGCGGTTGCCCTGGCCCAGGAGCTCGGACAGTGAGCCAGCTGACCGTAACCGGCGTGGCCGGGCTGCCGGAGATTCAGGCCGGCGCCGACCTGGCCGCGCTGATCTCGGACGCCGCGACCGACCTGCGCGACGGCGACATCGTGGTGATCACCTCCAAGATCATCAGCAAGGCCGAGGGCAAGGTCGTCCAGGCCGGCCGGGAGGACGCGATCGACCAGGAGACCGTCCGCGTGGTGGCCCGCCGGGGAGCGACCACGATCGCGGTCACCAGGCACGGCCTGGTGCTGGCGGCCGCCGGGGTGGACGCGTCCAACACCGCGCCCGGCACCGTGGTGCTGCTGCCCGACGACCCGGACGGCTCGGCCAGGCGGCTCCGGCAGGGGCTCAGCGACCGGCGCGGGGTGACGGTCGGGGTCGTCATCACCGACACCATGGGCCGGCCCTGGCGCGTCGGCCAGACCGACACCACCATCGGGGCGGCCGGCGTGGCGCCGTTGCGTGATCACCGGGGCCAGGCCGACACCTTCGGTAACCCGCTTGAGGTGACCGTGGCGGCGGTCGCCGACGAGATCGCCGCCGCCGCGGACCTGGTCAAGGGCAAGACCAGCCAGGTGCCCGTCGCCATCGTGCGCGGCCTGCCCGAGCTGGTGACCAGCGCGGACGGGCCGGGCGCCGCCGCGCTGATCCGGCCGGCCGCCGAGGACATGTTCCGGCTGGGCGCCGCCGATGTGCTGTCCGAACGGCGCACCGTCAGGGACTTCACGGCCGATCCGGTCAGCCCGGAGGCGGTGCGCCGCGCGATCGCGGCGGCGATCACCGCGCCCGCCCCGCACCACAGCGAGCCATGGCGGTTCGCGATCGTCGAGTCGGAGCGGGCCAAGGCGAAGCTGCTGGACGACATGCTGGCCGCCTGGACGGCCGACCTGCGCCTGGACGGGTTCAGCGAAGAGCAGATCGCCCGCCGGGTCCGCCGCGGCGAGCCGCTGCGCCGCGCGCCGCTGATCATCGTGCCGTGCCTGTCCAGCGACGCGGCGCACGCCTATCCGGACCAGCGCCGGGCCGCCGCCGAGCGGACGATGTTCGTGGTGGCGATGGGCGCCGCCGTGGAGAACCTGCTCGTCGCACTGGCGGTGGAGGGCCTGGGGTCGTGCTGGGTGTCGAGCACCCTGTTCTGCCAGCCGGTCGCCGCGCAGTCCCTGGGCCTGCCGCCCGGCTGGGAGCCGATGGGAGCGATCGGCGTCGGCCACCCGGCCAGCGCTCCGCCGCCCCGGCCGCCCCGCGACCCCGACAAGTTCCTGCTGAAGCGCTGAAGGTTCCCGCTGAAGCGCAGCAGGTTCCTGCTGAAGAGCAGCAGGTTCCTGGTGGCCCGCAGCAGGTTCTAGGCCGGGCCGACCCAAGGTTCCGGCTCGCCGGCCCGGCCTACTGAGCCTGGAGCAGCGGTAGCGGGGTCCTCGGCCCGCGCACGGCAGCGCAGACCCCGTCGCTGACCCTGGCCGCGGCTATCCGTTCCGGATCGGGGTTTTCATAGGTCGTCGTGCGCTGCCGCATCGGCCTGCCGGTCGGAGCCACCATCGCGGCGAGCTCACTGATGGTCTTGTAGGACCCGTTCTGCGAGCCGGCCATCCGGGAAATGGTTTCCTCCATCAGCGTGCCGCCCAGGTCATTGACACCGCCGGCCAGCACCTCGCGGCACAGCTCCTCGCCCAGCTTGACCCAGGAGCACTGGATCGAGCTGATCGCGCCGTGCAGCAGCAGCCTGGACACCGCGTGCACGACCAGGTTCTCCCGCCTGGTCGGGCCAGGACGGGCCAGCCCGGCCAGGTAGATCGGGGAACTGGCGTGCACGAACGGGAGCAGCACAAACTCGGTGAAGCCGCCGGTGCGCTCCTGGATGCCGCGGATCACCCGCAGGTGCCCGACCCAGTGCGCGGGCGTGTCCACGTGCCCGTACATCATCGTGGCCGAGGTGCGCAGGCCGAGCTCGTGCGCGGTGCTGATCACCTCGATCCAGGCGGCGGCGGGCAGCTTGCCCTTGGTGAGCACCCAGCGGACGTCGTCGTCGAGGATCTCGGCCGCGGTGCCTGGCAGCGAGCCCACGCCTGCCGCCCGGGCCCTGATCAGCCACTCGCGGATCGGCAGCCCGGTCCGCGACGCGCCGTTGACTACCTCCATTGGCGAGAACGCGTGCACGTGCATGTCCTCCCGCCGGCGCTTGACCTCGGCAGCGATGTCGAAATACGCCGTGCCGGGCAGGTCCGGGTGGATGCCGCCCTGCATGCAGACCTCGGTGGCGCCCGCCGCCCAGGCTTCCTCGGCCCGGTCACCGATCTGCTCGAGGGAGAGCGTGTAGGCGTCCGCGTCGGTGCGGCGCTGTGCGAACGCGCAGAACCTGCAGCCGGTGTAGCAGACGTTGGTGAAGTTGATGTTCCGGTTCACGACGAAGGTCACGTCGTCGCCGATGGCGTCCCTGCGGACGGCGTCGGCGAGCCCGGTCAGCGCCGCGAGCTCCGGGCCGTCGGCGTCCAGCAGCGCCAGCGCCTGCGCATCGGTCAGCGCGGCCGGGTCACTCTCGGCGCGGCGGAGCGCGGCCAGCACCTCGGCCCGCAGCCGCTGCGGCACACTGGCCGGCTGGCCGGACGCCGGCTGGCCGGACGCCGGCTGGCCGGACGCCGGCTGGGCTGAGCGGGCGGCCGGGCGCGCGGCAGGCTCGATCCGCGCCCCGATCTCGTCCCAGTCCCCGTACACCTCGGCGAAGTCGTCCCGGCGATCGGCGGTCCGGCCGGTGGTGTCGATGGTCACGTGCAGGTCGGTCCGGCCCGCCGCCTCGCCCCAGCCGCCGTCAGGCTCCTGCCACGGCCGGCCGCGCGGCATCGCCCCGTCCCTGGCCAGCCCGGTCTGCGGGTCAGCCAGCGCGGCGACATGAGCGGCGAGCCTGGGGTCCAGCCACGGCTCGCGCAGGTAACCCGGGTAGGCGGTGAGCCGCTCGCGGAGCTCGAAACCAGCCGCGGCGGTACGCTGCGCGAGGTCGTCAAGCTGCGGCCAGGGACGTTCGGGGTTGACGTGATCCGGGGTCAGCGGCGAGACGCCGCCCCAGTCATCGATCCCGGCCGCCAGGATCAGCGGATACTGATCGCCGATCAGGTTCGGTGGCGCCTGGATCCGCACTGACGGGCCCAGCACCAGCCGGGCGACCGCGATGGTGGCGGCCAGGTCGTCCAGTTCGGCGTCGGGCACGCCGCGCATCTTGGTATCAGGCTTGGCCCGGAAGTTCTGCACGATGACTTCCTGGATGCCGCGGTACTCGCGGGCCACCTGCCGGATCGCGAAGATCGAGTCGGTGCGCTCGGCCAGCGTCTCGCCGATCCCGATCAGGATCCCGGTGGTGAACGGGACGGTGCTGCGGCCCGCGTCCTCCAGCACCCGGAGCCTGACCTTCGGGTCCTTGTCGGGGCTGCCGAAGTGCGGGCCACCCTGCTGCGTGTAAAGCCGCTCCGCGGTGGTCTCCAGCATCATCCCCATGGACGGCGCGACCGGCTTGAGCCGCTGGAAGTCCTGCCAGCTGAGCACGCCCGGGTTCAGGTGCGGCAGCAGGCCGGTCTCCTCCAGCACCCGGATGGCCATCGCCCGCACGTAGGACAGGGTGTCGTCGTAGCCGTGCGCGTCGAGCCACTCGCGAGCTTGGTGCCAGCGGTCCTCGGGCCGGTCGCCCAGGGTGAACAGGGCCTCCTTGCAGCCCAGCGCGGCCCCGGCCGCAGCGATCCCGATGACCTCATCAGGCGACAGGTAGGCGCTGGGCAGCCGGCCGGGCACGGTGGCGAAGGTGCAGTAGCCGCAGCGGTCCCGGCACAGCCGGGTCAGCGGGATGAACACCTTGCGCGAGTAGGTGATGATGCACGGCCAGGCCGCCGCCAGGCCCGCGTCCCTCGTCCTGGCGGCGTAGCTGAGCAGCTCGGTCAGCTGCTCACCGCGGGCGTGCAGCAGCGTGACAGCCTCGGACTGATCCAGCGCCTTGCCGTCCCTGGCCCGGGCCAGGGCCCGGCGCAGCGCGCTGCCTGCAGGCCTGGGTTCGGCGGCCTGCGGACGCTGCGGTCCGGGAGTGCCCAGCGGGTGCTGCGAGCCGGGGGTGCCGCCAGGGGCGTCAACGCTCATGGATCCAGCGTAGGGGTCCGGTCCTGCGGGTCCCGGCTGGGCCGCGTCCCGCGCGCCGCGCCAGCCCGCTCGGGTAGCCAGGCCACCCGCTTCCGCACGACCAGCCGATCCCGCGCCGACGCCGGCTAGATGTCCTGATCCCGGTGCGATTCGCGCACTATAAGGCGCTTTTCCGGCGCGCATCGAATTGCGGACCGGTCAGCGGCCGCGGTAGTCGCGGACCGCCATCCTGGGGCCGCGGCGCGGCGGACGGGCGCCGCTCAGCTCGATCAGCCGGGCAGCGCGATGCCGGTGCCCCGGGTACGGAGCCAGCAACTCCAGCATCCCTGCGTCGTCCACGATCCGCCCGGCCAGCGCCCACCCGACCGCGGCAGGCAGGCTGTAGTCGCCCACGCTCACCGCGTCCGCGTCACCGCAGGCCCGCTGCCGCACCTCGGCCGAGGTCCACGGTCCGATGCCGGGCAGGGCCCGCAGACGGCGATCGGCCTCGGTGGCCGCCAGCTCGCCGATCTCCTCCAGCCGCCCGGCCACCGAAGCGGCTCCGGCGATGGTCCGCGCGCGGACGGCCTCCACCCCGGCCTGGTGCCACTCCCAGGACGGGAGCCGCGACCAGACCCGGGCCGGCGGGAACACCCGCATGCCGGCCGGGGCAGGCCCGGGAGCAGGCAGGCCGTGCCTGAGCAGCAGGACCCGCCAGGCCCGATGGGCCTCCAGCCCGACGACCTTCTGCTCGAGCACGGCGGGGACCAGCGCTTCGAGCACCCGGGCCGAGCGCCCGATCCGCGTTCCGCGATGCCGGCTGGCCAGCTCGCGCAGCAGCGGGTGCACCGGTACGAAGCCCGCTGGGTCGTCCGCGGCGCCCAGTAGGCCGGGCAGCTGATCGAGCAGCCAGGCGGCACCGGGTCCCCAGGCGGTTGCGCCGACGACGGTACCGGCATCATTGTCGTGGCGGGCACGGTTGTCGCGGGGGCCAGATTCTTCGCCGGCCGCGCAGCCGGTGCTCACCCGGACGGTGCTTGCGCGGACGGTGCTTGCGCGGACGGTGCTTGCGCGGACGGTGCGCACGCTGATGGTGCCGGGGCCCGCCGGGGTCAGCGAGGTCCGCCACACCGCTCCGGTCGCATCGATCCGGAACGCCGGGTCGCGCGGTCCGCGCCGGTGCACGGACAGGATCGTCGGCACGTCGACCGGATACGGGGCCCGCCATTCCCGCTTCAGCGGCCCGTCCGGCCCCACGATGCTCATGGCGGCGGACACCTGCGCGGCGCCTGGCCGGCCCTCAGGCGTCCGTGGAGAACCGGATGGCGGTCGGCCCGAGGTCAACGCCGGGCCAGACCCGCAGCCCGCAGCACAGCTCGTTCCCCTCGCCGATACGAGCATCGTCGGCGATCACCACCCGGTCCAGCCGTGCGCCGGCACCGATACAAGCCCCGCGGCCGACCACGCTGTCGGTGATCACCGCGCCCGCGCCGACCTGCGCGCCGTCGAAGAGCACTGTCCCAGCGACCTGCGCGCCATCGGCGATGACGCAGCCGGTTCCCACCGTGGTGCCGCCGCCGACCTTGGCCCCGGGCGCCACGACCGCACCGGGCAGCAGCAGGGCAGGGCCGCTGGGACCCGGCAGCGCCGAAGAGGCCAGCGCGCCGAGAACAAGATCGCAGGAGCCCTGCACGAATGCCTCCGGCGTTCCGACGTCCAGCCAGTATGCGGTGTCGACGAAGCCGAGGACCAGATCTCCGGCCGCGATCAGGCCGGGGAAGGTCTCGCGCTCGACCGAGACGACCCGGCGTTCCGGGATCTGGTCGATGACCGCCCGGGTGAACACGTAGCAGCCGGCGTTGATGCGGTTGGTGACGGGATCAGGGGTCTTCTCAAGGAACGCCGTCACCCGCCCTTCGGAGTCGGTCGGCACGCAGCCGAACCTGGCCGGGTCAGGAACCTCGACCAGATGCAGGGTCACTGCCGCGCCGGCCTTGCGATGCAGTTCCACCTGGGCCGCCAGGTCGTGACCGGACAGGACATCGCCGTTCAGCACGACCACAGGATCGGCGGGGGCACTGTGCAGCCGGGACGCCGCGTTGCGGATACCGCCGCCGGTGCCGAGCGGGATGGGTTCCTCGATGTAATCGATCTGGAGGCCGAACGAGGCACCGTCGCCGAAACTCTCGGCGAACATCTCGGCGCGGTACGAGGTCGCCAGCACCACTCTCGTGACGCCGCTGGCCGCGGCCTTGGCTAGCTGGTGGGCGAGGAACGGGACGCCGGCCGTCGGCAGCAGCGGCTTGGGCGTGGTGATCGTCAGCGGGCGCAGCCGCGTCCCCTGCCCGCCGACGAGCAGGATCGCCTCGAGCCCGGCCGGCTCGGCGCGCCGCAGCCCGGTCGCGGCGGGCACATCGCCCGGCACATCGGTTGGCACATCGCTTGGCATGAGCAGCGAGACTACTCGCGGCCCTGGGCGGCCGCACGCTCGTATGACGCACGATGCGCCTCAGCCGACGCCGCCCAGGTGAATTCCAGCGCCCTGGCATGACCAGCCGCGCCCAGGGCCTCCCGCCGCGCCGAGTCTTCGAGCAGTGCCCGCAGGCTCGCCTCGATGCTGTCGGCGTCCGGTTCGGTGTACGCGACCGCGTCACCGCCGACTTCAGGAAGCGACGTCTTATGGGTGGTCAGGACCGGGGCGCCGCAGGCCATGGCCTCCAGCACCGGCAGCCCGAAACCCTCGCTGGTGCTCGGGAACGCGACCACCAGCGCTCCGCCGAGGAAGCCAGGCAGGTCGGTGAAGTGCAGGTAGCCAGGGCGCACGACGCGCAGGTGCGCCGGGATCGCCGCGACGGCATCGTCCACTTCCTCGCTCCACCCGCTGCCGCCCGCCAGGACCAGCGCGGGCGGCTCCGCCATGCCGGTGACGGCAGCCGCCCAGCCGCTGATCAGGGCGGGGATGTTCTTGCGAGGCTCGAGCGTGCCCAGGTAGGCGACGTACGGCTTGTCGTGCAGCCCGAGCCGCCCCGAGACCTGGCGGACCTGGGCCTGAGTCGGCTGGTGGAAGCGCGCGTGGTCAACACCGTGGTAGGCGACGTCGATCCTGGTCGGATCGGCGCCCAGGGTGCGGACCAGCTCGTCCCTGGTGGCCTTGGACGGCACGATGAGGCGGGTGGCCCGGCGCGCCGAGGTGCGGATCGCCGACTTGTAGAAGGTCGCGGTGACCGGGCTGTGCGCATCGGGCTCAGTGAAGAACGTGAGGTCGTGAATGGTGACCACGCTCGGTGCGCCCGGCCGCAGCGGCATCGAATAATGCGGCAGGTGGATGACATCCGCGTTGACTTGCTGCGCGACCAGCGGCAGTCCGCTCTGCTCCCAGGCCAGCCTGGCCGGCCGGTGCGCGATGGCGGGCGGCCCGGCCACGATCCTGGCGTCGGGGATCAGCCGTTCGTACCGTTCCTCGTCGGCACGCTGGCAGGCCACTGCCAGCTCCGTCCCGGCCGCGTCGAGCGCACTGACCAGCCCATCGACGTAACGGCCTAGCGCACCGCGGTCCGCGGGCACGGCAGTCGCGTCTATCAGAACACGAGGCGACACGACCTGTCCGGCTCCTTTCAGCACGGCCCTGTTAGGCGCGACGAGACGATCCGGAGGCGAGCTTCACTCACGATGTCCCGTCAGGTCTGAGCGTACGCCCTCCACCTCAGCGCCGTGTCCGCGCAAGACAGCCAACGGCGGGGTGAGCAGGCCGGCGATGGCGACGCCGACGGCGACGGGGTCGCACCCGTGCGCCCGCCGGAGCTGGTGCTGCCCTGCGCAGCCTTGCTCGCATTGTCCAGCGCCGCCTTCATCTTGGCGATGTCACGCCCGTAGGCCGCGAAATTGCCGCTCCGCAGGTCAGCCTGGGCCGTGGCGTACAGCGCCTCCGCCTGCCTGAGGTACTGCAGCACGGTCGACGTGGCGGCCGGCTGGTGCTGCCCGGCGACGGGCTGACCGGCGACGTCGGCGCGGTCACCCGGAGCGCTTGCGCCAGCGAGTCGGCCAGTGTCGGCGAGAACCCGACCTGACCGTTGTAGTAGACCAGCACCTGTTGCAGCGTGGGGTAGGACCCGCCGTTGCCCGCCGCGGACTGGGATACGTAAACCGGCTCGAAGTACATCAGGCCGCCGCCCACGGGCAGCGTGATCAGGTTGCCCAGGGTTACCTTGGAACCGCCCTGGCGCAGCAAGGTCAGCTGCGAGGCGACCCGGGAGTCGGACTCGAAGTCGTTCTGGACCTGTCCAGGCCCCCTGATCGCGGTGTCCTGCGGCAGCTGCAGGATCCTGATCGTGCCGTAGTCCGGGCTCAGCGGGTTGCTATCCACCCCCATGAACGCGGCGAGGTTGGCCCGCCCGCGCGGGGTGAACGTAGTCATCAGCGAGAACTCCGGCCCGTTGGCGTACCCCGGCATCGTCATCGTCAGGTAGTACGGCGGCTGGCTCGACTGACCCTGCGCCGTCCCGCTCGGGTCGATCGGCACCGCCCAGAAGTTCTGGCCCTGGTAGAACTCCTGAGCCTGCTCGACGTGGTACTGGGTGAGGATCTGGCGCTGCACCTCGAACAGCACCGGCGGGTAGCGCAGATGCGGCTTGAGGTCGGCGGGGATGGCGCTGGCCGGCTTGATCACGCCGGGGAACGCCTTCTCCCAGGTGTCGAGCACCGGATCGTTGCCGCCCCACCGGTACAGCGTGACGGCCCCCGTGTAGGCGTTAACGACCGCCTTGACGGAGTTCCTGATGTAGTTGACCTGGCCGGTCGTGCCGGCCGCCGAGCCGTTCAGGCTGTAGCTGTTGGACGTGGCCTGCTGCAGGCTCAGCCGCTGCGAGTACGGGTAGTTGTCCGTGGTGGTGTAGCCGTCCACCACCCACAGGATCTGACCGCCCGAGATGACCGGATACGGGTTGCCGTCCAGGGTCAGGAACGGCGCGACCTTGGCCACCCTGGAGACCGGGTCCCGGATATACATGATCTTTGAGTTACCGTCGATGGCCCCGGACAGCAGGATGTTGACCTCGCGGAACTTGATCGCATAGAGCAGCCGGTTGAGCGGCGAGCCGATCGGGACGCCGCCACCGCCGGTGTAGGTCGTGTTCACCTGGCCGCTCGCGCTCTGGCTGCTCGGGTAGTCAAGCTCCTGCTGATGGCCGCCGACGATGGCGTAGCTCGTCTCCTGCTGGCCGAAGTAGACCCGGGGCTGGAACTGCCCGAGGGTGCCGCCCGGCGGGATGTTGCCCTCGGTGAAGGACGGGCTTCCGGCGGGCGTGGCCGCATTGGCGGTGGCCGCGACGAAACCGAAGCCGTGGGTGTACACGAGGTGACTGTTGATCCAGTTGCCCTGGCCGGCGGGCGGCCCGGCCATGTCGCGGACCCCGACGACCTGATCGACAGGCACGCTGCTGCCCGCTTGCGGGTACCTGTCGACTGACAGCACGTTGGCGAACTTGTAGTAGCCCTTGACCTGCTGAAGCTGCTGGAACGACGGCGAGACCACGCCCTGGTCGAGCAGCCGCACATCGGGCAGCGCCGCAGCCTGCTTGGCCAGTTGCGCCGCGGGCTCGGCCGATACCGCCGGGTACTGGGTGACCTGGACCCGGTTGAGCCCGTATGCGCTCCGGGTGCTGGCGATCTCGCGGTTCAGGTACGGCGTCTCCTTCGCGGCCTCGTTCGGCTTGACCACGAATTGCTGGATGATGGCCGGGTACACCCCGCCGATCAGCACCGCGGACAGCACCAGCAGGCCGAACCCGACCGCGGGCAGCATCGAACTGCGGCGCAGCGCGCCGGCGAAGAACAGCGCGGCGCAGATCACCGCGATGATGGCCAGTACGGTCTTGGCGGGCAGCACCGCGTTGACGTCGGTGTAGGACGCGCCGGTGCGGACCACACCGCGCTGGGAGAAGTCGATGCCGTACCTGTCCACCCAGTACGCGATCGCCTTCAGCAGCACGAACACGCCAACGAGGACGAATAGCTGGGCCCGGGCGCCCTGCGTGGCCCGCTCCCCGCGCGGTTGCAGCCGCAGGCCGCCGTACAGGTAGTGCACCGCCGCGGCGGCGAGCAGCGACAGCAGCACGGCGGCGAACAGGTAGCTGAGCACCATCCGGATGAAGGGATAGACAAAGACGAAGAACGAGAGGTCCACGTGGAACTGCGGATCAGTGATGCCGAAGCTCGTCCGGTTGGCGAACAGCAGCCAGGTGCGCCAGTTGCCGGCGGCAGTGAGGCCAGATACCAAGCCGATCAGGCCGAGGACCACCCCGAGCATCAGCCGCCGGTGCGGATCGATCACGAGCCGGTAGGCCTCCAGGCCCTGCTGTTCCGACGAAGTCGGACGGTAGGTCGGCCGCAGCCGGTAGGCGAGCCAGATATTGAAGCCGATCACCGCCGACATGAACACGGCGGTCACGATGAACAGCGCCCACTTCGTGCCGTAGGTGGTACTGAAGACCGATGTGTAGCCGATTGAGTGGAACCAGAGGAAGTCTGTCGACACCCCGGCCGCGATGGTGACGATCACGATCAGCGCGATCAGCGCGACGACCGCCGGGACGACGTACCGCGTCCAGCGGGGCAGAACGATGGGCCGGCCACCGGTCGGCCTTGGCTGGCCAGCAGATCGGAAGGCCACGCCCTCCCCCTTAAGTCACCTCGGCCATGAGGTAGCGAGCGGCATATCGAGGTCCATGCCGCACCGGCCAGCCGCACGGATGTGCGCTACCTGTCGCAACTTACCGGTCATCGCCAAGGTTCCCGAACCAATCCGGTGATGAACGTGGCCGGAAGGCCCGCGGGGCCGGTCAGCAGGACGGCACCGGCCGGCCCGCCTTCAGCGCCCGTAGTGCGCTGACTGCGCCGGCGAGGTTGTTCACCTTGACCAGTCGCAACCCGGCCGGCACCGCTCCGGCGGTGTCGGGACAGTTGGCGGCGGGGGTCAGGAAGACGGTAGCCCCGGCGGCCCGCGCCCCGACCATTTTCTGCTGGATGCCACCGATCGGATCGACGGTGCCATCCGCCTCGATCTCTCCGGTGCCCGCGATGAACTTGCCTCCGGTCAGGTTAGCCGGAGTGATCTTGTCGATGATGCCCAGCGCGAACATCAGGCCCGCGCTCGGGCCGCCGATGTCTCCGATCTTGATCTTCACGGTGAAGGGGAAGATGAAGCTCTCCGCCACCTGGACGCCCACGACCGCCTGGCCGGAGACATTCGCAGTCACCAGGCGGATGTGCAGGATCTGGCCGTGCCTCTTGATCGTCAGTACTACCGGCGCCCCCGGCAGGCCCTGCCGGATCAGCACGCCGGCGTCGGCGTGGCAGCTCACTGGCGCGCCGTTGACGGCGGCTATCACGTCGCCCTTGTGCAGCACCCCATAGGCGGGCAGGCCCTTCTCCACGACCTGGACAGTGTCCACCGTCGTGAAGCTGATCCGCAGCTGGCAGAGTGCCGCCGCGGTGGCGCTCTGCTGTGAGTCCACCATCTCGGCCGTGTCCTGCTGCGCGACCTGCTGCTGGGACTGGCCCGGAGTGAAGATCTCCTGGGCGGGGACCACCGCGTCCTGCGGGCTTAGCCAGGCCCGCAGGGCGGCGAGGATGTTGAAACCGGATCCGGGCCCGCCGATGAAGGACACCGTCACCATGTTGAGATGGCCCTTGACCGGATAGGTCGGGTGCCCGCTGATCTGGATCAGCGGCTGTCCGCTCAGGCTGCCCAGCGTGTTAAGCGTCGGCCCGGGGGTCAGCGCGACGTAGGGGACAGGCGCGAGGACGGCGACCACCAGGGCGGCCAGCACCCCGGCTCCGGCCACCAGCAGGGTCACGACGCGGCGGGACATGGGGGAAGACTACGCGCTGTTTACCCACTCGCTGTCGCCGCCGCTGAACACCTGATGCTTCCAGATCGGCACGGTCGCCTTGAGCTCGTCGATCAGGGCGCGGCAGGCATCGAACGCCGTATCGCGGTGCACGCAGGACGCTGCCACCACAACCGCCAGTTCCCCCACCGCCAGGTCGCCCACCCGGTGCACGGCCGCCAGGGCCAGGACGTCGTAGCGGGCCGCCACCTTCTCGGCAACTCGCCGGAGCTCGGCGGCCGCGGACGGATGCGCGCTGTAGGAGAGCCGAACGACGCCACGGCCATGATCGTGATCCCGGACGGCCCCAGTGAACAGCGCGATCCCTCCGGCGGCCGGGTCCATTACTGCGTCCTGCACCTCGTCGACCGAGAGCGGGACGTCCCGCAACTCGGCCAGCCTGATCACGTTCATCTCGCAAAATTACCGTGACCGGCTCAGGTACCACGGCGGCGCCGTCGCGCCCGGCGGACGATCGCGGCCGTTCCGATCACGGCGACCGTCGCACCAGCCGCTGTTATCGTCGCGTCCTTCTTGTCCAGCCAGCGGCTGGCCACCGCATGGTGACCGGACCGCACGGCCAGCAGCTCTTGCAGGGCCTCGGCGTTGCCGAACGCCGGTCGCCATCCAGCCGCCCGCAGCGCCGCACAGTCGACCACCCACGGATAGACGACGAAATGCAGATCGGTCACGGGCGCCGGGGTGACGCCCGCCCGGTGCAGGCGCTGAGCAGTGCGCAGCGTAAGGCCGGCCGGGAGCTCGATCCTGCGCAGCCCGGAAAGCTCCTCCACTTCCGCCTGTTCCAGCCACCCGTCGCAGCCCACCGCGAACTGACCGGTCACCTCGCCCGCCGCCGCGAGCTCGAGGGCCGAGACCAGGTCATCGACATGGCAGAACTGCCAGGCCGCGGCGCAGCCTTTCACCGCCAGCAGCCTGGGCGCCTCGAAGTGCCTGGTCACCAGGGTGTCGATGCCTTCACCGACCAGCGCGGCAGGCCGCACGACAGTGATCGCCATCCCCGGGTTGGTACGCGGCGACCGCTGCGCGAGATGCTCGATTTCCAGCAGGTCGCCGACAACGCTGCCATCCGATTCAGCGCGTAGCGGCGCGGCCTCCTCCAGCGGCACCGGGTTATCCGGCCGCGCCCCGTACACCATCGCGCTGGTGACCAGCACCACCCGGCCGACCCGCCCGGCGGCGGCCGCGGTCAGCACGGTCTGCGCGCCGCGGACGTTGAACGCCCGCCGCAACCGGTGATCCGAGTCGGGCGCGAGGTCCAGATCGGTATGCACGACGACGTCGACCCCCGACAACCGGCCCGCCAGAGCCGGGTCGCGCACGTCGACGACACGCCAGGTAACTCCCGTCGCATCGCCCCGGTGGTCGTCGATGGCGACCACCCGGCCGACCCGGGTCGAGGCGGCCAGCCGCATCGTGAGCGCGTGGCCAACGCCATGCGCCGCTCCGGTCACCGCGACTACTGGCCGCCGGCGCCGGGCGCCGGACCGCCCGTCCGGACTTTGCCCTTGGCGAACCTGGGCATCTCGGTTGCTCACCGTGTAGGTCTCCCGGGATAACGTGGCGGACGTGACCCTTCCATCCTGCCTGAGAGGGAGCAAACATGACTGATCCTCCCTTCGGCTTCGGCCTGCCCGGTGATCGGGACCGGGATCGTGATGATTCGCCGGGATCGCCCGGCGGCGGCAGCGGGCCTGGTGGGCCCGGTGGCATCGGCGGCCCTGGGGGCGCCATGGGGCCGCTTGGGCCGCTGGGCGACCCGCAGCAATTCGCCGACGCCCTGCGCCAGTTCGCCGACCTGATGGCCTGGCAGGGCGGACCGGTGAACTGGGACCTGGCCAAGAATGTGGCCAGGCAGACGGTGGCCGCCAAGGGAGATCCGAGCATCCTGCAGATCGAGCGCGGCAAGGTGGTCGAGGCGATCCGGCTGGCTGATCTGTGGCTGGAGGACGCCACCACCTTCCCGACTGGCATCCGCGCCGTCCAGGCGTGGAGCCGGTCTGAATGGGTGGAAGCAACTCTCCCGGTGTGGTCGAAGCTCTGCGACCCGATTGCCGCCCGGGCGGTTGACGCCATGGGCGGGATGCTCGCCGAGGACCCGGAGGAACTCAGCGAGGAGCTGCCGCCCGAGATGCGCTCCGCCATGGCCGCGCTGACCGGCGGTGGCCTCGGGGCGCTCAGCGGGCTCGGCGAGATGATGCGGAGGATCGGCGGCATGATGGTCGGCGGCCAGACCGGATCCGCCGTGGGTGCCCTGGCCCAGGAGGTGGTCAGCTCCACCGATGTCGGTCTCCCGCTGGGGCCCGATGGCACAGCGGCTCTGCTACCCGCCGGGGTGGCCGCGTTTGGCGCCGGACTGTCGATAAATGAGGACGAAGTCAGGCTCTTCCTGGCGCTGCGCGAAGCCGCCCACCACCGGCTGTTCGCGCATGTGCCCTGGCTGAAGGCCAGGCTACTCGGAGCCGTGGAGGATTACGCGCGAGGCATCGCGGTGGACGCCAACGCGCTGCGAGAGGCGATGCCGCAGATAGATCCGGCCAATCCGGAGGCGCTGAACGAGGCGCTGGCCGGCGCCGCCTTGTTCCAGCCGGAAGACACCGAGGCGCAGAAGACTGCGCTGGCCCGGCTTGAGACCATGCTGGCCCTGGTCGAAGGCTGGGTGGCCACCGTGGTTGACGCCGCGGCCGCCGAGCGGCTTCCGCAGTCCGACGCGCTCGCGGAGGCGATCAGGCGGCGCCGGGCGACCGGCGGCCCCGCGGAACGGACCTTCGCGACCCTGGTCGGCCTGGAGCTAAGACCGCGCAGGCTCAGGGAAGCTGCGGTGATCTGGCGCGGCCTGACCGACGCCCGCGGCATTTCCGGCCGGGAGGCCATCTGGGCCCACCCCGACCTGCTGCCGACGACAGAGGATCTCGAAGATCCCGAGGGCTTCGTGCGCGGGCGTCCCGAACTGGACATCTCGGACCTGGAAGCCGAGAGCATCTCACCGGAAGACGACAGCGCCGAGAACCGCGACGACTCCGCGGCCGGCGACGACCACACCAGGGACGACCACACCGCCGGTGATGATCACACCGCCGGTGATGATCCCAAGCCGCAGGATTGAGGGACACCTGGCCGTCTAGCCCACGCCAGCCGCGATGGCCAGGCTCACCCGCATCAGTCAGGCGGTAGCCAGACGCGGGTCAGGCAGCGGTCGCGAGGCGGGCAGAAAGGTCAGATCGGTCAGGTGCCGCTCAGCAGGCTCAGCAGGCTGGCCGCCATGGCCTGGGTTGCCGCTAATGCGCGCAGTAATGTGCCGTCCACAGCAGGTGGATGGGATCACGCCAGCTTGAGCCCGGCCCCCTGCATCCGGGGATCGCGGAATTCACAGGTGTCCGCATTGCCGTCCACAAAGACACTCCACGCTCTCCCCACGTTACGCACAAGACCATCCACAGGCTGGTATTGACCCTTCAGGCCGGCGAGCCTAGCTTCGCCTGACAGGGGTCCCCGGGCCGCAGGCCGGCGTCGCTTCTGGGGAAGGGGGGCGAACGGCCGCGCGTGGAGACAGTGACTGCGCTTAGCACGGCTCCGGCGCCCGGGGATTCCTGTCAGTCCACACGGTCACCGTCGCCACCCGCCCGCAGTCACCCGTACGGTCACCGCCGGCCATTCCCGAGGCCGGTCACCGTCACTCCACCCCGAGCCGGACACGGTCGGCCACCCCAGAGGCCGGTCACCGTCACCCCACCCCGAGCCGGGCACCGTCGGCCACCCCAGAGGCCGGTCACCGTCACTCCACCCCCGAGCCGGGCACTGTCCTTCCACTCCTGAGACCACCAGTCGGCAGCGTCATCGCTGGCCGTGCACCTCCGCTGCGACCTAACTGACATCGTTTTCGAAAGATTTTGTGCGATGCGCTAGGAGAGCCGGAATTGTCAGAGGGGGTCGCTAGGGTCGAACACAGTAGCAAATCAAGTCCTTAGCCTGGAGGAGGTCAAGCAGGTATGTGCTTACCCGGCCAGCCGCCCGCGCCGCCGTCAACCGCCGCTGATGCGGTGGCGATGGCGCGCGCCGGGCTGGCGGCGCTGGCCCGAATGGACGCGGCGGGGCTGACTGCCGCGGAGCAGGGGGATTGCCTGCGGGCGCTGGAGCAGGCCGAGGCGGCGCATACCGCGGCGCGGGCCCGGGTGCTGGCCGCGTTCCACGCCGGCGGCGGGTTTGAGGATGATGGTCACGGGTCGGCGAAGAGCTGGCTGCGGTGGCAGACCCGGATCACCGCGAACGCGGCGGCGACGGCGATGGCGTGGATGCGGCGGCTGGGCGCGCACCCCGCCGTCGCGGGCGCGCTGGCGGCGGGTGACCTGTCGCCGTCGTGGGCCCGGGCGGTGTGCGGGTGGACGGACCTGCTGCCGGCGGAGCACCGGGCGGGCGCGGACGCGATCTTGCTGGCCGCCGCCGCCAGCGGCGCGGACCTGGCCGGCCTGGCGGCGCTGGCGGAGGAAATACGGCGGCGGACGGCGCGGCCCGATGCGGACGGTGATGACGGGTTCAAGGACCGGTCGGTGTAGCCTGGACGTGACGTTCGGGCAGGCCGGGAAACTGACCGGGAACCTGACCCCGCAGTGCACCGCCGCGCTGGGGGCGGTGCTGGATGCCCTGGGCAAGAAGACCGGTCCGGAGGACACCCGGACGGTGTGGCAGCGCCGTCATGATGCGGTGGAGGAAATGTGCCGGCGGCTGATCGCCGCGGGGGGCGTGCCGGACCGGGCCGGGCAGCCGGCGCAGATCCAGGTGCATATGACGCTGGATCAGCTCCGCGGCCTGACCGAGCCCGGCGGGCCCGGCGGGGCCGGTGCGCAGGCGGGGTGGGCGGCGGCGTGGCCGCCGGCCGGGCCCGGCGCGGACTGTGACGCGTCGATCGTCCCGGTCGTCACCGGCCACCTCGACCACCAGCTCCTCAGCCAGCTCGCCGCCGACCTGCTCCGCCGCCAGCCCAGCCAACCCGGCCAGCCTGGTTCGGGCCTGCCCGGCCCCGGCCAGCCTGGCTCAGGCCAGCCCGGCCCCGGCGGCCTGCCCGGTTCGGGCCTGCCCGGTCAGGGCCGCGCGGGCCAGGGCGGGCCGGATGCCGCCAGCGGGCGGTGGCTGCGGGCCGAGCGGGCCGCCCGGCAGCTCATCGTGTCCCGGGCGGTCGGCCTGCTGTCCGGGCCCGGCGGGCTGGCTAGCTACCTGCGGACCCGGCTGCCCGATGACCTGGTCGCGTCGGTCAGCCTGCCGCTGGACATCGGCGCGGTCACCGACACCATCCCGGTGCACCTGCGCCGGGCGGTCACCGTCCGGGACCGGCACTGCCGGTTCCCCGGCTGCACCCAGCCCGCCCCGGCATGCCAGCCGCACCACATCATCCCCCGGTCCCAGGGCGGCCCGACCAGCCTCACCAACCTGATCAACCTGTGTTCGTTCCACCATTTGATCGCGATTCACCGGTGGGGCTGGGGCATCGCCCTCCACCCCGACGGCAGCGTGACTGCTACCAGCCCCGACGGCCGGACCCTGCACAGCCACAGCCCCCCAGCCACCGCCGCCTGAGGGGCGGCCCCGCCTGAGCAGGCCGCCCGGCCGGACCGGTGGCCAGCCCGCGAAAGGTCGTCCACCAGAGCAGAAGCCCCGCGGACTCAGGCTGGGCATCGGAGAAGCGAAAATGTCTGATCCTGCTGCCATGCTGTCCGCGTGAGACCAGCGCTCAAGCCAGGACTGCTGCCGGTATGGCGGGACCGGGACACGCTACAGATCGGCATAGACCCGCGTCGTGCCGTCGCCTTGACCGGCATGGCCGGAGTTTCCTGCGTTATCAGCCTGCTCGACGGGAGCCGCGACCGTGATCAGGTCCTCGCGGCGGCCTACGAACACGGCATTCCGGCCGAGACAGCCGACCGGGTGCTCACGCTGCTGGCCGCGGGCGGTGCGCTTGACGACTTTCCCGCTGGAACGCTCCGAGTGTTGCCGCAGCCGTTGCGGGCCCGGCTGGCCGCCGAATTAGCTACCGTCTCGCTGGCCCGCCAAGATTCTGACGGCGGCGCCCGGACCTTGGCCAGGCGGCGCGCGGCCTATATCCGTATCCGCGGGACCGGCCGGATCGCCGGGTCGATCCGCAGCATCCTGGTGGCAGCTGGCATCGGCGACGTATCAGGCGGGAGCGACCCGGAGCCCCAGCCGCCCCGGCCAGACCCCACGTTGGCAGCCCGCGTTCCCACCGCCCGGATGCCACCCCGGCCAGGCCGCAAGACCCGCGCCCGGCCGTCGGCTGGCCGCCCACCAGCCGGTCAGCCGTTACCTGACTTAGCTGTGCTGATCGGGCAACCCGATCCCGAGCTATCGGCCGCGCTGATGAGCGACCGCACACCTCATCTGGTTGCGTCGGCGAGCGAGGCTATCGGTGTCGTCGGTCCGCTCGTTGTACCTGGGCGCACCGCCTGCCTGCGCTGCCTTGACCTGCATCGGACTGACCGTGATCCAGCGTGGCCGCTCATCCTGGCTCAGCTGGCCGGCCGCCAGCCGATTCCGCTCGCCTGCGACGCGTCACTTGCCGTCGCAGTGGCAGCTCAGGCCACTTCCCAGGTACTGGCGTTCGTGGATAGCGCCGCGGCTCCGGACGCGGTAGCCAACGGGACGCTGGAACTCGTTCTCCCTGGCTGGCAGTGGCGCCGCCGCACCTGGTCCCCCCATGAGCGCTGCTCGTGCGGAACCAGCGATCCTCGGTAACGCCGAAACGGGCGCGCTGTCCGGCGGCCAGCGGCAGCGGGCGGCGATGGCCGTGCGATCGTCCGCGAGCCCCAGGCGTTCCCGATGGACGAGCGGCCAGCACCGCATGGACCTTCGTGAGCCAGCGCTGGACGGCGAAGAAATTTCCTGACTTGACCTGATTCGAGCCGACCCCGATCCGGCATGGCCGCTCATTCTCGCCCAACTCGCCGGCCGCTCGGCCGATTCCGGCCCGCTGCGACGTCATGCTCGCTGCCGCCTCCGCAGCTCAGGGCGCCTTTCCTGGCCTCGCGTTCGTCGGCTGGGCAGAGGTTCTTGACGTTGTGAGCAACGGCACGCCGACGCTCGATCCACCGTCCTGACAGCGCCCCCGGCAACCCTGGCCGCCAGATCAGTGCTTCCCCTGTGGCAGCCACGGGCCCCGGTAGCCGACAATGAGATCATGACTGACTTGCCCCGCCGTGCTGTCACCCGCACGGCCAAGCTCGCGACCCTGCCGGTCGGGCTGGCCGGGCGAACCGCGCTGGGGTTCGGGAAGCGGCTCGGCGGCAAGCCGGCGGAACTCGTCGCGCACGAGATTCAGCAGCGAACCGCGGAGCAGATCTTCCGGGTGCTCGGCGAGCTGAAAGGCGGCGCCCTGAAGCTCGGCCAGGCACTGTCGATCTTCGAGGCAGCGCTGCCGCCCGATCTGGCCTGCCCGTACCGGGCTACCCTGACCAGGCTCCAGGAGGCTGCTCCCCCGCTTCCCGCTGGCAGCGTCCACAAAGTGCTCGACGCTGACCTAGGAAAGGACTGGCGCGCTAACTTCCTCGAGTTCGACGACAATCCGGCCGCCGCCGCGTCGATCGGCCAGGTGCACCGGGCGGTGTGGCGAGATGGTCGCAAGGTCGCGGTGAAGATCCAGTATCCCGGAGCTGGCCAGGCGCTGATCAACGACTTCACTCAGCTGAGCCGGGTGGGCAGGCTGTTCGGCGTGCTTATGCCCGGGCTGGAGGTCCGGCCGCTCCTCGACGAGCTCAGGAACCGGGTGGTCGAGGAACTGGACTACCGGCTCGAGGCCAGCTCACAAGAGGCCTTCGCCGAGATCTATGAGGGTGACCCGGACATCTTCGTCCCACATATCGTCGCCGCGACCGACCATGTACTGATCAGCGAGTGGATGGACGGCACCCCGCTTTCGAAGATCATCTCAGTGGGGACACAAGAGGAGCGGAACCGGGCCGGCCTGCTGATCGTGCGATTCCTGTTCTCCGGGCCTGCGCGGGTCGGGCTCCTGCATGCTGATCCGCATCCAGGCAACTTCCGGATGCTGGCTGACGGCCGACTAGGCGTTCTTGACTTCGGTGCCGTGGACAGGCTGCCCGACGGATTCCCCCGGTTCTTCGGCATGCTGCTCCGGCTGACCCACGAGGACCGCGGTATGGAAACCGTGGAGCGGCTGCTGCGGGACAACGGCTTCCTGAAGCCAGGAGTCAGCGTGGACCTCAACGCGCTGCGCAGCTACCTAGCACCACTGGCCGAGCCGTCCAAGGTCGAGTCATTCAAGTTCAGCAGAGAATGGATGCGCGGGGAGGCGACCCGAGTTACCGACATGCGCCCAGCCGCCGTAGGCAGGCGCCTCAACCTGCCGCCCTCCTATGTGCTTATCCACCGGGTATCGACAGCCGGAATCGGCGTGCTCTGCCAGCTTGAGTGCGAAGGGCCGTTCCGCGCCGAGGTGCTCCAGTGGATGCCCGGTTACCTGGACTCGGGCGGACTCGACGATGGCCTGGAGGATCCGTTGCCCGCCGACCCGGACGAGGATCTCGATGGGGAACTGGACGAGGAACTTGATCTAGACGGGGACGGCCGGGTCACCTCGGAAACCACCGGCTCCTAGCTCTGGGCCCATCCCGGGAAGAATCGGTAACCACCGGCTCCTAGCTCCGGACCAGAGCCCCCATCCCGGCTGGAATCGATAAGCCAGTGCCGACGGCTCCGCCGCCGCCCGCCTGGCGGCACTGGGTATGGCCGCTCGCGATCCTGGGCCGTGCTCGTGCTGAAACCGTCGGCTCCTAGCTCCGCACCGGCGCCCCAGGCCCGGGAGGACTAGTCCTCCCGGGTCTGGGCCGGTCAGCCGAGCGGAGCAACAGCACTGGCGCAGCAACGGTCAGGACTTCCGTCCCGCTGCGAGCTCAGCGCGCAGCCGTACTTCGTCCCGCAAGGCGTGAGCCAGCTGACGCTGCGCCCGGTCGGCACGGCGGGTTGCCCGGCCAAGCGCGCGTACCCGCAGCGCCTGGCGCTGCTCCGCCGCCCTGGCGAGCATCGTCTGCTGATGCGCTCGGGCCGTCTCGTTGGTCAGGTACATGATTCACCGCCTCTCTGCTGATCTGCAGCCTGTCTGAGCGGACAGCTCACGCCGCTACCTCCGTCTTGCGCGGCCGTCCGCGGGGCCGCTTGCGCGGCACAACCTCGCCGCGCAGGAACAGCTCGCCGCCCCAGACTCCCCATGGCTCCCTGCGCTCCAGGGCCCCTGCCAGGCAAGTCCGCCGGGCCGGGCAGTCCTGGCACAGCTCCTTGGCGGACTCCACGTCCTGGGGAGATTCGGCGAAGAACAGCTCCGGGTCGTCGCTGCATGGCAGCCCGAGGCCATTCGGTAGCCCGGCAGTAGTCACCGAGCCTGCCAGGGCCGCAGGAGCAGTCCTGGTGTTCGTTTCCGCTTGCGCGGTCTCTGCCTCGAACCCCGCCGGACCTCTTAAAGCGGCGGTGGTGCCGGGCCAATACATCGGGATCCCCTCTCATCTACTCGTCGTACGGTCTCGCACGCCTCTGACAAAACGGTGGCCTCGCCTGCCGTGACATGACGAAGGCCGCGGACCCGGTTTCCGGGTCCGCGGCCTTTGGGGGATCAGGCCGGTCTTTGCTAGACCGGTTCCCTCGCCGGATGCGCGCCCGGAACACCGCCGCTAGCCGCGGCGATGCGGGTCTTCGGTGCGTAGTAGTGCTGGTCGGAGTCCTGCTTGGTAGCGACCTGCTGCCCGAGCACGACGTGCTGCGCCATGCGGCGCGGTCGGCCCGGGATATTCGTCGCCCAGAGAGCACGCGGGCGCGCCACAACGGCGCCTGTGCTGCTAGCCACGACGGCCCGGACGCCGGAGAGCGGGAAAACGCCCGCGCCGGAACCGAACCGCGCGTCAGCGGCAGCCGTGACATCGGAGTTCATGTTCAGCATCCTGGGCACCTCCCTCTCTGCAGCCTCGATGGACCCGTCGTCATGTGAGCAGCCTACGTAGCTATTCCCGGGCTGGGCAACCTATTTTCCGGCTGGTTCTGCGGCGCCGCGCCCGGGCTCAAGAGGCGCCGCCAGCCCGCGCCTCGAGAACGGAGGCACGACGCGTCCCATGAGTTCCGCGGCGCCTCACGACCGGGTGCGGATCAGCCCCTCCTGCACCACCGAGACCACCAGCTCACCGTCGCTGGTGAACACCTGCCCGCGGGCCAGGCCGCGCGCGCCGCCCGCAATCGGGGACTCCTGCGAGTACAGGAGCCACCGGTCGGCGCGAAACGGCCGGTGGAACCACATCGCGTGATCCAGGCTGGCGCCGGTGGTCCGCCCGTCGGCCCAGGACAGCCCGTGCGCCAGCAGAACCGAGTCCAGCAGGGTCATGTCGGAGGCATAGGTCATCAGGCAGACATGCAGCAACGGATCGTCGGGCAGCTCGCCGTCGGCCCGCAGCCAGACCAGGTTGCTCGGGGTGCGCAGCACAGGATCGGTCACCGCCTCGAAGGTGAGCGGTCCGATGTGCCTGATATCGATGGGGTTCCGATGAAAGAAGTCATGGCTGTTCGGCCCGAACAGCTTTTCCATCCGCACCGAGGTCGGGTCGATCGACTCCGGCGGCGGTACGTCCGGCATCGCCGTGGCGTGCGTGACGCCCGGCTCCGCCCGGTGAAATGACGCCGACAGCGTGAAGATCGTCTTGCCGTGCTGAATGGCCGACACCCGCCGGGTGGTGAAAGACCGGCCATCACGGACCTGGTCAACCAGGTACGCCAGCGGAACGGCCGGATCCCCCGGCCGGATGAAATAGGCGTGCAGCGAATGCACCGGCCGGTCCGCCGGAACGGTCCGGCCCGCGGCGACCAGCGCCTGGCCCGCGACCTGGCCGCCGAAGACCCGCTGCCGGCGTTCACCTTCCGGGCTGCGGCCGCGGAAGATATTGACCTCGATCTGCTCCAGATCGAGGAGTTCCACCACGGCATCGAGTGCCTCACTCATCGCCCAGACTCACCGTCTCGCTCGCCTCGCCAGTCTCAGCCGCTCGCCCGCGGGGCTTGCCCCGCGCACAACGCCAGCACCGCCGCACCGTACCTGTCGAGCTTGGTGCGCCCCACACCGGGGACCGCGGCGAGCTCGCTGGCGCTGGCTGGCCTGCGTTCGGCGATCAGCTCGAGGGTCGAGTCCCTGAAGATCACATAGGCCGGGACGCTCTGTTCTCTGGCCATCGTCAGCCGCCAGTCCCGCAGCCGGGCCAGCAGCAGATCATCGCCGCCGGCGGCTGACGATCCGGCGGCTGACGGTCCGGCGGCTGTCAGCCCAGCAGCGGACAGCCCAGCAGCGGCCCGCTGTCCCCCCGCCCATCCGAGCCCGTCCCGGCGGGTACGGCGGGGACGCTGCCGGACCTCCTGCAGGAACCTGGATGGCGTCCTGCTCGGACGGCTGCCTGGCGACCTGGCCAGCGCCCAGGACAGCTGCACTCGCTTGCGCGCCCGGGTTACGCCGACGTAGAGCAGCCGCCGCTCCTCCTCGATCGCCTCGTCGGTCTGCGCGTAAATGATCGGCATCGTGCCGTCGGTGAGTCCGGGCAGGAACACCACGTCCCACTCCAGGCCCTTCGCCGCGTGCAGCGACGCAATGGTCACGCCGTCCAGCGCCGGAGCCTGGCCCAGGGCGCTGCGCTGGGCCAGCTCCACCGACAAGTCAGCGAGCGTCGCGTGCGGCGCCGCGGTGAAGAATTCGTCGGCGAGCTGAGCGAGGGACTGCAGCGATTCCCAGCGTTCCCGTGCCTGGCCGCGGCCGCCCGGCGGCTGGCTGGTCAGGCCGATCCCGGACAGGACGGCCCGGACCTGGTCCTGCGGCTTGTCGGCCGGATAGGCCGACCGGGCGGCTCCCCGGAGCAGCGCCACAGCCTGCCGGACCTCGTCCCGGTCGAAGAACCGTTCGGTGCCTTTGACCAGGAAGGGCACCCCGGCCGCCCCGAGCGCCTGCTCAAATATGGCGGTCTGGGCGTTGATCCGGACCAACACCGCGATTTCCCTGGGTGCGGTCCCGGCCTGGATGAGCGCCGCCGCCTGGCCGGCGACCGCGGCGGCTTCCTCCTGCTCATCGGCGCACTCGGTGAACTCGGGCTCGGCGTCCGGCGGCCGCTGTGCGACCAGCCCCGCCTCGCGGCCCAGCCGGTTGGCCAGGGCGACGACCTGAGGCGTCGACCGGTAGTTGCGCACCAGCCTGATCACGGTGGCGTCCGGAAACTCGGCGGGGAAGCCGGTCAGGTACGCGGACGTCGCGCCGGCGAAGGAGTAAATGGTCTGCCGCGGATCGCCGACCACGCAGATGTCGTCCCGGTCGCCGATCCAGGCATCGAGCAGCAGCTTTTGCAGCGGATTGACGTCCTGGTATTCATCCACCACGAAATAGGAGTACCGGTCCCTGACGGTGGCCGCCGCGGCCGGGTATTCGGCCAGGATCGCCGCGGTGAGTTCCAGGACCGACTCGAAGTCGACCAGCTGCCGGTCTCGCCGCAATTCCTCGTAACCGGCATAGAGCCTGGCCATGGTGACCGGCGCCAGCGGGCTCGTTCGGGCCGCTTTTGCACTCGCCACCTCGTATTCCTCCGGCCTGATCTGGCTGACTTTCGCCCACTCGATCTCGGCGGCGGCGTCCCGCAGCTCCGGCAGGCCAGCCGACAGCCGCAGCCGCCTGGCCGCCTCGGCGACCAGGCCGACCTTGGCGGCGAGCACTTGCGGCGGCCGGCCGCCGACGGTGGCCGGCCAGAAGTGGGTGAGCTGCCGGAGGGCGGCCGAATGAAAGGTCCGCGCCTGCACGTGCTCCATCCCGCCGCTGCGGACCGCGGTGCCGCCGAGTTGGCGCAGCCGGCCGCGCAGTTCGCCGGCCGCGCGGGTGGTGAAGGTAACGGCCAGGACGCGCGCCGGATCCGTTACGCCGGTGGCCACCGCGTAAGCGATCCGGTGCGCCACCGCCCGGGTTTTGCCTGTCCCCGCTCCGGCCAGCACGCAGACCGGGCCCCGGGCGGCCAGGGCGACCTCCCGCTGCTCGGGATCGAGCGCCGCCAGCACCGAGTCGGCGCTGGTCCGCAGGCGTTCATCAGGGACGTCCACCGCGCACCTCCTGTTCCGCCGCCATCCTTCCCCATGCCACTGACGCGGGGCAGCCGGGCGGCGGGAAGCCAGCGGCCTGGTTCCGCGTTACTACTGGGCGGCAACAATGCTGTGGAGGGAGTTGACGGATGGCAGAGCCCCTGACCATGTACACCACGCAGTGGTGCGCGTTCTGCAGGCGGCTGAAGAGTCAGCTGGCCAAGGAGGGCATCGAGATCGTCGAGGTCGACATCGAGGCCGATCCGGAAGCAGCGGACTATGTCATGACGGTGAACGGCGGGTACCAGACCGTGCCGACCATCGTTTTCCCCGACGGGAGCGCGCTGACCAACCCGTCACCCGCAGCTGTCCGAGACCACCTGAACGAGCTGGCCGCCCGCTGATGACCAACGACCACGGCCAAACTGCCACCAGGATGCCGGCCCCCGCCCAGGAAGCGGTCGTCGGCCATTCAAGTTCGCCCGCCGCCGCCCTGGCGCCGCCGGAGGATGCGGTGCTGCGCCGGACCCCGGACGGGTGGCGGGTCGGGGCGGATGACGTGCCCGACCTGACCTGCGCGATGGTGCTCGCCGACCTGTTCGCCGCCGAGTTTGCCGCTGACGAGGCGGCAGGCCCGCTCGCGGCGCAGGACGGGCCGGACGCGCCGGAGGCGCCGGATGGGCAGTCCCGGCAGCCGCAGGTCACCGGTGAGCAGGCGGGCCCACATGAATCAGCCGCCGATGAGGCGCGGCGGCTGCGGGCCACCGTCAGCCAGTTGCAGCACGCCCTGACCGCCCGGATCCGCGTCGAGCAGGCGATCGGCGTCCTCGCCGAACGCCACCGCATCCGGCCCCGGCAGGCCTTCGAACAGCTCAGGTCGGCGGCCCGCAACCGCGGCCGCCGGGTCATCGACATCGCGGCTGACGTGGTGGCCAGCGCGTCCAACCCGTTGCTCCAGCTACCTGAAGAGCTGGCCAGGCCGCGGTCCGGGTCGCGGCACGGCGGCAGGCAGCGCCGCCTGGCTGATCCCGAGGCCTAGCACCGCGACCTAGCACCGGGGCCTAGCACCCCGACCTGGCACCCCGACCTGGCACCCCGACCTGGCACCCCGACCTGGCACCGCGGCCTGGCACCGCGGCCTGGCACCGCGGCAACCCTGGCCGCTGCGGGCGGCTCGGCCGCCGTGGCCGCACCAGGCCGTCGGCTACTGTTGATTTACAAATCGCTACTATGGGTAACATCCCGTCGTGCCTGCGGACCAGCCGGATGACCTGACCAGCGTGGAGCCTCCCGGCCGCCTGCTCGTCATCGGCGGCGCGGAAGACCGGTGCTGCGGTGCTGGCTTGCTGGAGCGGTTCGTCGAACTGTGCGGCGGTGACGAGGCGCGCATCGTGCTGGTCACCACGGCTACCGGGATGCCCGACCAGGTGCACGCCGACTACCAGCGGGTTTTCCGCAAGCTCGGCGTGGACCGGACCATCCAGCTGCGGATGCGCGGCCGCGCGGACGCGGACAGCGACGGCGCGGCGCGGCTGATCGCCGACGCCACCGGGGTGTTCTTCTGTGGCGGCGACCAGTCACGGCTGCGGACCCTGGTCGGCTCCCGGACCAACGAGATCCTGCGCGACCGGCTCGCCGCCGGACTGCTCGTGGCTGGCACCAGCGCGGGCGCCACCGCCATGGGCCGCACCATGATCCTGGGCGGCGAGGGGCCTGACGTGTCGGCTTCCGCGGTGCGTACCGGCCCGGGGCTCGGGCTCGTGCCCAAGGTGCTCATCGACATGCACTTCGGTGAGCGCGGCCGGCTGCCCAGGCTGCTCAGCGCCGTCGCCGCCAACCCGGACCACCTGGGCATCGGGATCGACGAGAACACGGCCATCCTGGTCACCGGCGACAGCTTCGAGGTACTCGGCACCGGGGTGGCCACCGTCGCCGACGCGGAACGCGCCACCGTCATCCACCCGGCCGGAGACTGCGATCCCATCACGCTGTTTGGCGTGCGCCTGCACCTGCTGCCCGCCGGCTGCCTCTTCGACATCACACAGCGCACACCGGCTATCGGGCCCTCGCACGACCGGTACTGAGCGGTCCCGCGAGCCAACGACCAGCAGCCCAAGGGAGCAGACGTGCGGCTGATAGACCTGCGCCACCTCAGCGGCCCGAACATCTATACCGCCAGGCCGGTCACCCTCGCTCGGCTCGAACTCGACGAGCTGACCAGCCAGGAGACGACCGGCTACCCGGGTTTCGCCGACCGGCTGACCGCGCTGCTGCCCGGGCTCGCTGAGCACCACTGCGCGGCCGGGCGCCCCGGCGGGTTCACCGAGGCGATGGCCAGGGGCACCTACTTCGGCCACGTCACCGAGCATGTCGCGCTCGAGCTGTCCCAGCTGGCCGGCCGGGAGGTGCGGCTGGGCCGCACCATGTGGGCAGGCGCTGACGGCCGCTACGACGTCATGATGGAGTGCCCGCAGGACGAACCGGCCGAATCGCCGGTGGCCGCCGAGTTGCTGCGGGTCGCCATCCGCGTGGTCCAGGAAGTTATGGCCGAACGGGACCCCGAGCTCGATGCCGATCTCGCTGGCCTGTCCCGCCTGGTGGAACAGGACCGCCTCGGCATCAGCACCGCAGCTATCGCCGCCGCCGCCCGGCGCCGGGGCATCCCGGTGCGCCGCATCGGCGGCCTGAGCCTGCTGCGCCTGGGCTACGGCTGCTACCGCCGGCTGGTCTGCGCCGCACTGACCGAGCAGACCTCCGCGGTCGGCATGGATATCGCCTCTGACAAGGTACTGGCCAAGCAGTTGCTGGCCAGTGCGGGCATCCCGGTCCCGGACGGGATGGTCGTCTGGAGCGCACCGGAGGCGGTGCAGGCGCTGGAGACGCTCGGCGGCCCCGTCGTGATCAAGCCGCGCCATGGCAATCACGGCGGCGGCGTCACGGTCAGCGTCGCCACCGCCCAGCAGGCCGCCGACGCGTACGCGCAGGCCAGCGCGGCCGGCACCGGGGCCGGACCGGAGGCCGGGGCCGGAGTCATGGTGGAAGCGTTCGTCCCGGGCCGGGACTACCGGGTGCTGATCGTCGACGGTCAGGTGGTGGCGGCCGCCGAGTTGCAGCCCGCCTCGGTGACCGGTGACGGCTCCAGGAACATCGGCCAGCTCATCGCGCTGGCCAATGCCGATCCCCGGCGCGGGACCGGGCACGCCCGCGAGCTCACCAGGATCACGCTGGACACCGCCGCGATCAGTCACCTGGCCGGCCAGGGGCTCGACGCGGGCTCGGTGCCGGCCCGCGGCGAGACCGTCACGCTGCGCCGGAACGCCAACCTGTCGACCGGCGGCACCAGCCAGGATGTCACCGACCTGGTCCACGACCAGGTCGCCGAGATGTGCCGCCGGGCCGCCGCCACAGCGGGCCTGGACATCTGCGGTGTCGACGTACGGCTGGCCGACATCTCCGCTCCGATCCTGCCGCAGGCGGGTGAGTACGGCCTGCCGCCGCAGGCGGGTGAGCACGGCCTGCAGCCGCAGGCGGGTGAGCACGGCCAGTCCGGGCCGGGTGCGGTGCTCGAGCTCAACGCCTGCCCGGGGCTGCGGATGCACCTGTCCCCCGCGCACGGCCAGGCCCGGGATGTGGCCGGCGCGGTGATCGACCGGCTGTACCCGCCGGGTGCGCCGGTCCGGGTTCCGGTGGTCGCCGTCACCGGCACGAACGGGAAGACCACCACGGTCCGTATGATCGGCCACATCCTGCGCCAGGCGGGCCTGCGGGTGGGCATGGCCACGACTGACGGCGTGTACTCAGGCGGCCGGCTGGTCTACAAGGCGGACGCGTCGGGGCCCCGATCGGCCGAGATGGTGCTGGACGACACCAGCATCGAGGCTGCGGTGCTGGAGACCGCGCGGGGCGGGATCATCCGCGGCGGCCTCGGTTACCAGCAGGCCGACGTCGCCGTGATCACCAATATCAGTGCCGACCACCTCGGCTCGGACGGCATCGACGATCTCGATGAGCTGATCGGCGTCAAGGCGCTGGTCGCCGAGGAGATCCGGCCGGGCGGGACCGTGGTGCTGAATGCCGACGACCCGGCTACCGCCGCGCTGGCGCGGCGCCCGGCCGTGCGCAGGCAGACGCCCGACATCAGGTACTTCAGCCTGGAGCCGGATAACCCGGTGGCGCTGGCGCACCGGGGCGGCGGCGGCATCAGCTACGCGGTGGCCGACGGCCAGCTGACCGAGATCGAAGGCTCCAGGGGCCGGGCCCTGATCAGCGTGGCTGAGCTGCCCGGCGCGTTCGGCGGCCGCGCGCCGCACCTGGTGGCGGATGCGCTGGCCGCCGTGGCCGCCTGCCGGGCCCTGGGCGCCAGCGCCAAGGACATCAGGCACGCGCTGGCCAGCTTCACTCCTGGCGAGGTCAACCCGGGCCGGGGCAATCTGTACCTGGCCGCCGGCAGCCCGGTGATCGTGGACTACGGGCACAACGCGGCGGCGCTCGATGCGACCGGCGCGATGATCAGCAGCGTGTGGGGTGGCCGCCGGCCGCGGCGATCACGCTGCCCGGCGATCGCCGCGATGACCTGGTGGCGGCCACGGCTGAAGCCGTGGCCGGCTGGTTCGGCAACGTGATCGTCTACGAGGATCATGACAAGCGGGGCCGTAAGCCCGGCGAGATGACGGACCTGATCACGGCGGCGCTGCGCCGCGCCCGGCCCGGCATTCATTGCGTGGCCGCGGACGGACCTGAAGCCGCGTTGCGCGCGGCGGTGCGGATCGCCGCCGGGCACCCGGTCCTGTTCCTGCACGAGACTTTCGGGATGGCCCGCCAGGCACTGGCGGCCGTCGGCGCTCAGCCCTGGCCCGCCGGGCTGCTGGCGGCCCGCGACCTGGCCGCCGCGGACCTGGCCGGCCCCGCGGACCTGACCGGCCCCGCGGACCTGACCGGCCCCGCGGACCTGGACAAGTTTGGCGACGCCGCCGACGTCACGGCGACCACGCCGCTGTGGCAGGCCGGCTGGCTCAGCCAACGGAACCGCGGCCGCTGATCAGCGCCCGGGCGATCACCGTCCGCAGGATGTCGTTGGTGCCTTCGCCGATCACCATCAGTGGTGCGTCCCGGTAGAGGCGCTCGACGATGAACTCGGGCGAGTAGCCGTAGCCGCCATGCACCTGCATGGCCTCCACCGCGCACTCCAGGGCCACCTCCGATGCGTACACCTTGGCCATGCCCGACTGCAGGTCGGTGCGCTGCCCTGCGTCGGCCATCGCGGCCGCCCAGTACACCAGCAGCCGCGCGGCCTGCACCTTGGTCGCCATGTCCGCCAGCTTGAGCTGTACCGCCTGGAAGCCGGAGATCTTCTGGCCGAACGCCTCCCGCTCCCCCGCGTACCGCAATGCCTGGTCGTACGCCTCTTGCGCCACGCCCACGGCACGAGCCGCGACGTTGATCCGGCCGGTCTCCAGCGCGGCGAGCACCTGCTGCAGACCCCGGCCTTCTACCCCGCCCAGCAGGTTCCCGGCCGGCACCCGGGCCTCGTCCAGCACCAGCTCGCAGGTCTCCGGCCCGTGGTAGCCGAGCTTGGGCAGATCGCGCAGCACCGCAAAACCAGGTGTGCCCGCATCAACGAGCAGCACCGACATCCCGGCGTGCGCTGGCTTGGCGCCCGGGTCGGTCTTGACCAGGACCGGGAGCGGGTCGGCGTGCCGGGCGTTGGTGATCCACGTCTTCGCGCCGTTGACCACGTAATAGTCGCCGTCGCGGCGGGCGCTGGCCTGGATGCCCTGCAGATCGCTGCCTGCTCCTGGCTCGGTCAGCGCGATCCCGGTCCGGCGCTCCCCGGTCGCGAGGGCGGGCAGGTGGGCCCGTTTCTGGTTCGGGGTGCCGTACTGGGCGATCATCCAGCACGACAAAGAATGGCTGCCGAGGATGCCCGCCACGCCCATCCAGCCCCGGGAGATCTCTTCGAAGACCAGCGCGAGCGAGACCATGTCGGCCGCCATGCCGCCGTACTCCTCGGGGACCAGCAGCCCGAACAGCCCCATCTGCCGCATGGTGGCGACGAGTTCATCGGGGTACCGGCCCGCCGCCTCCCACTCGATGGCTACCGGCCGGATCTGCTCATCGACGAAGGCCCGGAGCGTGTCCCGCAGCAGTCGCTGCTCGGCAGAGAGCTCGAAGTCCACGGTGACCTCCTGGAAGACCGGTGCAGCTCTGTGCCGCATTGTGCACCAAACACCATGCAGCAAACCACGGGGGCAGCAAACCACCGGGCCAGCGAACCACGGGGCAGCGAACACAGGACAGGCCGGGAGCCGGCCACAGCCAGCCGGTAACCGCCGCCCGCGACGGCAGGCTGGTACCACGATGGCCGACGGCCCGGCGATACGCCCAATCGCCGAGCCGCACCCATTCACCGCTAGCTCACGCCAGCACGGGCTGACTGGCCCCCGTTCGGCCCGCACTCAGCGCGACGACCGTGGCCTGCTTGGATCAAGCCTGACCACCCGGTCGGGCCGAGCACCAGGACGGCAGGTCAAAGAGTTACCGAAGAGTTGCCTAAATCGGCCCGCTACGGCCCTGGCTGTCCGGCCTGGACAGGCCCGGGGGTCCGGCCCAGCTCGCCAGTGCCAGCAGTCCGCGACAGACAAGCTGGCCCTAGCGCGGCCGACGGACCCGGCGATACGCCCCACGCCGGGCCGCACCCGCAGCACTAGCCTCGCTAGCGCAGGCGGGCCGGGCCCCCGTCCGGCTCGCACACCGCGCGCGATGCCGTGACCTGCTGGACAAGTATGACAATCCGTTCAGGTTCGGGCCAGGAAGGCGGCCGGAAGACTTACCGGAAGAGTCTTCGCCGCGGGTCAGGCCGTCAGGCCCGCGGCACGTGAGACAATCGGTTCCTAAACACCAGATGTACGCACGAATATCCAGCTATGGGGGCAACGTAGGTGGGCATTGCCGCGGAGGAACGCGGCGGTTTCGCGGGACTGCTGCGCCATTATCGTGAGTCGGCCAGCCTGACGCAGGAAGAACTCGGCGAGCGCTCGGGCCTGACCGCCCGGGCGATCAGAGACATGGAACGGGGCCGCACCACCCGCCCTTACCTGAGTTCGGTCCGGCTGCTCGCCGACGCGCTTGACCTGTCCGACTCAGCCCGTGAGCAGCTAACTGCCGCGGCTCGCGCCCAGCCACGGCCACCGGCCCCTGACGAGCAGGCTCAGCATCGCGCCAGCCTCCCCGCCTGGCGGCCCACGGTGCTTCCCAGACAGCTACCACCGGCCGTCCGGCATTTCGCCGGCCGGGCCGATGAATTGACGACCCTGAATGGCCTGCTCGGCGAGCTCGGCGCCCCGGGCGGGGCCGCGGTGATCTGCGTGATCACCGGAGCCGCGGGAGCCGGTAAGACCGCCCTGGCCACCTATTGGGCGCATCAGGTCGCCGGCCGATTCGGTGACGGCCAGCTCTATGTCAACCTGCGCGGCTTCGACCCGCGCGGTACCCCGGCCGGACCTGCGGAGGCCATTCGCGGCTTCCTCGACGCCCTCGAAGTACCGCCCGCCAGGGTTCCGGCCAGCCTGGACGGCCAGGTCGCCCTGTACCGCAGCATTCTGGCCGACCGCCAGATGCTGGTGCTGCTGGACAACGCCCGCGACACGCAGCAAGTCCGTGAGCTGCTGCCAGGCGGCCCGAATTGCATGGTGGTGATCACCAGCCGCAGCCAGCTGACCGGCCTGGTCGCCACCGAAGGCGCCCGTCCGCTGCCGCTTGACGTGCTGTCCGAGCCGGATGCGGAGCAGTTGCTGGCCGGATTCATCGGCCCGTGGCGGATCGCCGAGCAGCAGGAGGCGGCCGCCGCGCTGGTTCAGGCCTGCGCACGGCTGCCGCTGGCCCTGGCCATCGCGGCCGCGCGGGCCGCCGTTCGCGCCGATCTCCCGCTCGCCGAGCTAGCAGGCGAGTTGCGGGACTCGGCGCGAACGCTCGATGCCCTGGAAGGCGGCGATCCGTTCAGCAGCGTGCGGGCCGTGATCTCCTGGTCTTACGAGCTGCTGAGCGAGCCGGCCGCGCGGATGTTCCGGCTGCTTGGGGTGCATCCTGGTCCCGAAATCTCGGCCGCCGCCGCGGCCAGCCTGGCCGGGCTTCCGGTGGCGCACGCCGACGAGATCCTCGGCGAGCTGACCGGCTTTCACCTGCTGACCGAGCGGGCCGGGCGTTACGCCAGCCACGACCTGCTGCGTGCCTACGCCGCGGAGCGATCAATTGCCACCGACAGCCCGGCCGACCGGCAAGCAGCCGTGCGCCGCATGCTGGACCACTACCTGCATACCGCTCACGCCGCCGAGCTGCTGATCAGCCCGAACCGGGAGCCGATTTCTCTGGGCCGCCTGCAGCCCGAAGTCAGCCCGGAAAAGCTGGCCGGCCAGCGGGACGCGATGGCCTGGTTCCACGCCGAGCGCGAGGTCCTGCAAGCGGCCATCGCGTTCGCCACCGAGCAGGGATTCAACTCCTACGGCTGGCAGATTCCCTGGGCTCTCGCGACGTTCCTCTCCCAGCTGGGGCACTGGGAGGAATGGGCCGCCACCCAGCAGACCGCACTGGCCGCCGCGCAGCGCCTGGGCGAGGCCACCGGGCAAGCGCACGCCCGCCTCGGCCTCGGCCTCGCGCTGGAACGACTCGGCCGTTATCAGGAAAGCTCCGCGCAGCTGAGCCAGGCCCAGGGGATCTACCGCCAGCTCGGCGACGCGGCCGGCGAGGCCAACACCCACATGGCGGGCGCGATGACCTGCTTCGGGCAGGGTGACGTCGCCGCGGCGCTCAGCCACGCACAGCAGGCGCTGCAGCTGTTCGAGCGGACTGGCAACCGGGCCGGGCAGGCTTGGGCGCTGAACTCGATCGGCTTCGATCACGCCCTGCTCGGGGATGGCCAGGCCGGCCTGGCCTACTGCCGGCGGGCCCTGGACCTGTCCCGTGAGCTCGGTGCTCGCAGCTATGAGGCCGAGACCCTGGACAGCCTGGGCTACGTGCAGACTCGCCTCCGCCATCATGACCAGGCGATCGGATACTACCTGCAGGCCTACGACATCTTTGGCGGCATGGACCGCCGCGGCGATCAGGCCAGGGTGCTCACCAACCTGGGTGACGCGCAACTGGCGTTCGGTGAGACCCAAGCCGCCATTACCGCCTGGCAGCAGGCCGTGGCCATCTTCGACGAGCTTCAGCACCCTGGGGCCGAACTGGCCCGCGGTAAGCTCCGCGACCTCGGCGGGCCCGAATCCGTCGGCCGTGCCCCGGCGGAGAATGGTCACCGTTAGCTGATCCGCTGACCGGACCAGTCAGGGGCCAGGCGCCCGCCCAGCGGCGAGCACGACGCCGCGATGAGCCCACGGCCGGGTGAATCCGACCGGGTCGCGCCCCGCGTAGGGCGCGACCCGGATCGGGAACCCGGTGGCATAGGCCTCGATCATCAGCCCGCCGCCGATGACCAGGCCGACGTGGCCAGGGGACGTCACGGTGCCGTCGCTGCCAGCGAAGAAGGCCAGATCTCCTGGCTCGACCTGGCTGGCCGGGACCTGCGGCCCCCACAGCCACTGCTGCTGTGACGTGCGCGGGATATTGATGCCAGCCGCCCGGTAGGCCTCCATGACCAGACCGGAGCAGTCGTACGCGTCCGGGCCGGTGCCGCCCCACTGATACGGCTTGCCGAGCTGCCCCTCGGCGAACGCGATGGCGGTGGCGACCGCGCCGTTCGCCGCCGTGCCGACGCCAGGCAGGCAGCTAGGGGCGCTGTCCGCGGTGACCTGGCTGACCGAGTAACCGCCATTGGCATAGGTCTTGGCCCACTGCAGCACCGCCTGAACGTAGGACTCCAGGTGGTTGTAGGCGAAGATCGCGCCCGCCACATTGTCCATGACGCCGTGCTCAAGCAGGTATTTCGCCGCACCCGCGATAGCATCAGCGGGCTCGTAGACGCTGGCCAGGCCGTCCCCGTTCGCGTCGGTGGCGACGCCGTTCACCCGCTCACTGGCCGGATGGACCGGTGCGCCGCCCCAGGTGTTGCCGGCGGCACCGCCGATGCCGATCTGCATCGGGCCGGCCGCGCCGAACGCGTTCGACCCGCTTCGCACGCCGGGCAGATTTGACCGGCCGTCGTCGCTCTCCACCTCGCCGATGCCCGCGAGCAGCACCCAGGGGACGTGGTAGCTCTTCCCGATGGCCTGGAACAGGGCGAGGTAGTTAGCGGGTATCGAGTTGTGGGCGGCGGTACTCGCGGTCGGCTGCCCTGCCGTTCCGGCCTGGGCGGCGGCGCATGCGCTGCTGGATTCGGAGAATATGCTGCTCCCTCCGAAGATCAGCATCGGCGCGGCAATGAGGCCAAGCACCACCAGGATCGCGGCCCCCGCCAACCCGAGGCCTACCCCGCGGGCTGGCCCGCCCCGGCTCGACGGCCAGCTCACGGATTCCCCGCAGAAGCGAGTTCGATGTCGCTGACCTGCCAGTTGCTGCCGCCGCCGGTCGCTGTCACCGCGTAAGGCACGGAGCCGGTGCTGCGGCCCTGGGTATCGGTGATCTGCTGGCTGACCGTCACCACGAAGGTGAGGCTGGAGGCGCCGAAGGCCCGCAGTGAGCTGATCGCCGCGGTGCCCGTGGCCACCTGTTTCTGGCTGACCCGCAGGCTGGCCACGCCTGGCGCGGCGTAACCGCGCGCCAGCACCTCAGACAGCGCGGGCGTGATCAGATTCCGCATCGAGGCGACGTAACCTGCCGCGTTCTCGCTGTATGAGAAGGTCCCGTAGGTATCGCCGAACTCGGTGACCACCTGGGCGGCTGCGGCCAGTTCCGGCTGGGTGAACGGCAGCCACTGGTAGATGTCCGGCCCGGACGCGGGCGTCGCGGTGGCCGTCGGAGTCGGCCCCGTGGTGGCCGGGGCACCATTCGCCTGGGCACCGTTCGCCTGGGCACCGTTCGCCGCCGGGCCGCCGGATCCGCTGCTACCGGACCGCGGTGACGGCGACGAGGCGGGCCCGGGGCGGAATGCACCGGACGCCGCGGGCACGAACAGATACGTGCCCAGCCCGGCCAGGACCAGGACGACCAGGACGAAGACCGCTTTCCGCTGACCCGATGTCGGCTCCATGGCGGTTGCGCTACTTCCGGCGCCTCAGCGGGCGTAGCCAGAATGGCCGCGGCGATTCGGGCTGGTCTGCCTCACGTCCGGCCAACGGGACGGCCGGAGTATTGGCGTGCGATCCGGGCCCGGATGTGGCTGGCCCGCCATTGGGGCGGACGGGTGGCGCAGCAGCCGGCTGGCGGGGGCTGGATGGGCCTCCGGGCCAGGCCGGAGCCGAGGCCCCGGACCGAGCAGGCGGCGGCGCAGCCGCATGACCCGGGGCGGCCGGGCGGGCCGGGGCCGGGCGAGCCGGGGCCGCCGCGCGAGCCGGGGCCGCCGCGCGAGCCGGGGCCGCCGCGCGAGCCGGGTCCGCCGCGTGGGCCGGAGCGGGGCGAGCCGAAGCGGCACTCCCCGGAGCAGCCGGGCGGATGGGCGGCGGCGCCGCCGGCTGGGCCGGTGCTGGCGCTGGGCGGGCCGGTGCAGCTGAGCGGGCGGGCGGCGGCGCCACCGGGCGAGCGGGCGGCGGGGCAGCCCGGCGGCTCGGGGGCGAGGGAGCGGCAGCAGGCCGGGCGGGCGCTGGCGCCGCCGGGCGTGCGGGCGGCGGCGCGGCGGCTCGCACCGGCGGCGAGGCAGCGGGCGACCGGGCCGGCGGCGAGGCAGCGGGGCGGGCCGGCTGAGAGCCGCCCAGCGACTGCCGCGCGGACACGCCCGGCCACGGCGAGGTAGGCCCGGCGCGGCGCGGCTGGCCGTTGGACAGGCTGGGCGCAGGCGAGCGCGGCTGCATCGGGGCCGGCCCGACTCGAGAAGGCCCGGCCCCGGCAGGCCCCGCCCCCGAAGACCCGGCCCCCGAAGGCCCAGTCCCCGAAGACCCGGCCCCCGAAGACCGGGCCCCGGCAGCACCAGCCCCGGCAGGCCCGCCGCCGGGAGAAAGGGCGGGAGACCCAGGCGCGGCTGCACGCTGCGGAGGCGACGCGTGCCCCGCGGCCGCCGACGACGGCGGACGCAGCGCTCCGGTCATCGGCAGCGCGGCGCCGGCTATCGCGGCCGGCCGGCTGCCGTTGCCGTTCGCTGCGAGCGCCGGATTCACGTTGCCGCCGGCCACGGCTGGCGGACCTGATCCGGCCGCCTGCCTGGATCGGAGATTCAGCGGCGGCGGGGTCCGGCCGGAGCCGTCGTCAGCCGACGCCGCCAGGCTACGGGCCCGGGCGGACAGCCCATGGCGGCCGGCCGGCGTGGCATCAGCTGCTGAACTCCCGCCCCTGGCTCCGGTTCCTTCCTCGACAGGATGGCCATCGGCGAGTTCAGTGTCCACGGCACCATCCGCCGCCGATCCGCCTGCTGCGGCCGAGCCGGTGCCGAGGACGGCACCGGCGGCCGCAGCCAGACTGGCTGCGGCCGCCGGGTTGCGTCGCGCCCACCTGGCTGCCCGGTAGCCCGCGAATCCGGGCATCGCCATCGTCGCAGCGGTTGCTGTGTTCTCGCGCGCGGTCGTCCTGGCCCGGCCGATGCTGACCTCGGCGCGCTCGGTGGAGCCGATCATGCCGTAGCCAACCGCCGAGAAGAGGTGCTGGAACGGCCTGCGGTAGATGAAGACCGCGACGGTCACGAGCGCGATCATGAGGATCTTAAACGCCCACGGCAGCACCGCGTCGCTGGTTCCCATGATCAGCGAATACGAGTACAGCAGCACGCTCAGGACCAGGGCGACCGCCGCCTGCTTCAGCAGCACTCCGACCAGCATCTCGAACCAGCGCAGCGCGACGACCCGGCCGAAGCCCGGATGCGTGCCGATCAGCAGGAAGAACGGGCCGACGATCAGTAGCAGGAGGAATCCCAGCTTCAGCAGGATGAGCGTCACCGCGATCAGCAGTATGAGGATGCCCGCGACGGCCGCGGCGAACAGGGCGGCGAATGCGATCTCCATCCGCGTGGTCCATTGCTTGCCCTGGAAAAGCGGAAAGATGCCCGGGTCGTTCTGCTGAATGCTGTTGGTGATCCCGGAATAGGTCGCCTGCTTGGCCTGGATGAGCGCGGCGGTCGGTTTCTCGTTGATCGCGACGGCCTGTGCCCAGAGCAGCTGCCTCGCGTAGGTGTTGACCGGGGTCTGCTGACCGCCCGGTGATGTGGCGAAGGTGGTGGTGCCGAACTCACCGTCCAGCCACGGCTTGCAGACCAGCACCGTCCACAACTCGTTGGCGTTCTGGTCAACGATGCCGTTTCCTGACGCGTAGCTGTATGTGACCGGCTTGACCTGCGGATCATTGCGCTGCACCGGCATGCAGTTACTCTGGCCCGGGCTGGGCAGCTTGGAGAAGGCGACATTGAGCGTCTGGCTGATGCCATCAGAGACCGACTTGCCAATCCCGGTGAAGTCGGCTGGCCTGCCGATGAGCCAGATGGCGGCCGCGCAGGCCACGACCATCCAGATGGTGCCCTCGATGGTGCGCGTCCCGCGCTTGCGGATCAGGCCCTGCCAGGCCAGCCAGATCGCACCGAAGATGACCACGATGGCCAGGTACGGAAAGTAGATGGCATTCCCGAGGCTGCTGATCAGCTTGTCGACCACGCTGGTGAGCCAGCTGAGAATGCCCTCGCTGGCCGCGGACTGATAGACACTGATGATGACCCGGTCGATCGATTTCGCGATGTCGAACACCATGCTCGCGACGTTGTTGCCGATCAGCGAGGTCATGTCGGAGCACTGCAGCTTCGTCGCCGCCCAGAAATCCCCCGACGTCCCGTAGTTGTCGTACAGGGTGCCGTTCTGCGGTCCTGGCGCAGCCACCGGCCTGGCCAGTGAGTCGATGCCCGAGCTGGCGAGTTCGGGGCTGGGCAGCGAGGGCTGGCAGATGTTGTTCAGGTCACCGGTCAGGCCGGACGATCCAAGCGAGCAGAACCCGATCAGCCCCCCGATGTCGCCGATGCCGGGCACCGAGCAGAAGCCGCCGGTGGCCGGTGACCGTGCCGCGAGCGTGATCGCGGTCACCGGCTGGGCCGAGTGCGGACGTACTGCCGGGTGGGCAACGCGCGGCACGCCGAGCAGGATCGCGACCACGGCGAGTAGCAGCGCGATCAAGCACGGGATCCGGCGAGGTCTGAGCATCGGGGGGGCTCCTGGGGGGGGTATCTCGTCGTCAGTGCGCTGGCTAGCCGGCCGGCTGATACGGGCCAGGCGGAACGGCCGCCGGGCTGCCCGGTGCCAGACCGGCGAGCTGTGGCACTTCGGCCAGCTCGCCGGCCGGAAGTTGCAGGTCCGCCTCGGCTGGCCTGGCCCTGGTCGGGTTGGTATCCAGCCACTGGCGCAGGTCATCGGAAATCAGGTCGATCCCGACCCGGCCTGCCCGCCCATCCAGGTCACGGAAAATGCACTCGCCATTGCCGAGCCCCCGCAGCGCGGCCTTGTGTTCATCGGACGGTTCGATTCCGAGCAGGGCCATCACATTCGCGACCTCGGCCCGCTCCGAGGACCGGAATGCGAACACCCCGGAGATACAGTTCGTGACCTGCTCGTTCAGCAGGTCTCCCGCGTTCTGCGAGACGAGGATCAGCGCGGTGTTGCGGGACCGGCCCATCCGGGACACCTCGGGAATCAGCTTCGCGCCCTGGGGTGTCGAGGTGATGGCCCACGCCTCGTCGAGGAAAATGGCCTTCGGCAGCCTGCGGTCCATGCCGTTCAGCAGCCTCCGGGCGAACTGCGACACCAGGTAGAGCAGCGCAACCGAGAGCCGCTGCTCGTAGGAGTAGTCGTCCCGCTTCAGCCCGACGTCCGGCAGCGTCAGCCCGGCCAGCGTGAAGACCGTTGTCCACCCCGCCGCATCGATTCCCTGGCCACCCGACGGCGCGAAGCACAATCTGGCCAGCCGCATCTCCGACATGGATCGCAGCACCGCGCCCAGGTTCATCGAGGCGGGGTCGGCCGACCGCTCCAGGTGCGCGACCACCTTGCCCAGGCTGGGCTGATCACCGGCGGCCACGGCCCCCACCGCCTGGATCATCGCGCTTTCCCGCTCTTCGCTCATTCTGGGCAGGAGCAGCCGCAGCGTCTCGGTGGCCATGGTCCGCCGTTCGGCAAGCTCGTCGCCGAACGAGAAGGGGTCGAGGAGGCCGGGTGCAGCGCTGCCGAGCGGCAGTACCCGGGCCTGGCGGCCGTGCGCCTGCAGCAGCGAGACCAGCGACTCCGCGTCGCCCTTCGGGTCGATGACGGCCACCGTCACGCCGCGCAACGCAAGCTGCAGGATGAGCAGCAGCGCCAGGGTGGTCTTGCCGCCGCCTGGCTCACCGGTGATCGCCACGGCGGTGGGGCGGTTGCGGGCCGCGGCGACCAGCGGATCGAAGTGAACCACCGACCTGGCCCGCCCCAGGGTCTCGCCGATGTAGGGGCCGATCCAGCCAGCGTCCCCCATGACCCGGTCACCGAGATCGACGGTGGCCGTCGGCATCCCGCCCGCGATCGTGTACAGCGGCTGACGCTGCAAATACGAGTTGAGCCTGACCCGGTCGCCGGGCAGCGACTCACGCAGCAGCGAGAACTGGTCGCCGGTGGAGTTGACCACGTCGATCCCAGCGTCCCGGTAGTGCTCCACGACGGCTTCGGACCGTCGCACGCACAACTCTCGCGACGGCGCGGTCACCGTCAGCCGGTGCCACCCGTACACGAAGGGCAGCCGCTCCTTGGTAATGCCGTGCTCAAGCAGTCTGGCCGCCTCGATCTGCTCGGCCAGCGCGATGGGAAGCTCGGCCCCTGCCTCCCGGATATGCGCGTCCATGTCCCGGGCGTGCGCGAGCCTGCGGCTGACGTCCTTGCTGGCCTTCGCGGGCGGGATCAGCTTCATCCGCAGGCTCGCCTCGACCGGGAACGGCAGGGCGTCGGCATAGTGCAGCCACGGCTCGCTGTCCGGGAAGTACATGACGTCGGGGAACCTGGCGAAGGAGAGGAACGCCGTGTACGACTCCCCTCCTGGGTGCTCTAGCCTGAGGAGCGTGCGCGCGTTGTGCACCTGGCCCTCCACCAGCGCCTCGATCTCGCCCGCACCCCACTTACGCCGCTTGACCGCCGATCCGGGCGGATCGCCCAGTGAGCCGGCCAGGGCGTGCCTGAACAGCCAGCTAAGGTCATCTGAACTGGCGTGCCTGGCCGCGAGCACGCTGGAGCCGAGGGCCCGGCCGAGCCGCTCGGCCTGCTCCGTCCACTTCGCGATCTCGCCCGCGCTCACTGCATCGTCCTGCAGGCCCATTGCTTGCTCGCTAGCCCGGTAGGCATTGATGAACTGCGAGAAGACGCCTCCCGACAGCTGGGCGCGCATGCCGCGCTGACCCAGCCGGACGCCGACGTAGACCTCCTTGGTCCAGAAGTCCTTAGCCCAGACATGCCGGTACATGCCGTCCAGGTATTCCAGCCAGCCGGGGCCGCCGTCCGAGGTGGAATCCAGCGCGGTCGCCCAGTCGGCCGCCGGATACGAGCGGTGTGCGATCCGCAGGTGCACCTCGGCATCGGCCATCCGGATCGTGGCCAGCGCGACCGTGATGTTGATCGCGAGCGCCTCGCGCTCCTGCGGGGTGGTGAACTCATAGGACACGGTGGGCAGCCGGTAATAGGCCCAGGCGTGGGTCTCGCTGAGCAGGATCCGGTCATCGAAATACCGGATGGACAATCTGTTGCGTCCTGCTTTCGGCCCGCTCATCTAGGGCCGCCGCGCCGACCTCGAAGGATCCGGGCGCACCCGTCACGGCCGCTCATGCCCCCGCCCTCCGCAAGTCAGCGGGGCGTGTCCGGGGCGCAGCTACCAGGCTGGCGACCAGCACCCCGGCCAATGCGGTATAGGCGCGCACGGCCGATGCGCTAGCGGGCCAGGCCGGGGGCCGGTGTTGCGGGCCGACCGGAGCTAGGCCCGCAGGGCGCTGGACGCCCGGCTTCTTCAGCTGGTCATCCCAGGGCACCCGGACGATCGCCCGGCACCGGCCCGCGGCGACTGTCTCCGCCTGCTCGACGTAGGTCATGGTCTTCCCGCTGACCCCGTTGAGCACCGTGATCGCGCCCGCAGCCAGAGCGCCGTGCCCGTGTGCCTCGAGCCATTCCAGCGTCATGGCGATCGCGCTGGCCGCCTCGGCGCTGGCCGGGGCGACGAGCAGCAGCTGATCTGCGACCTGCAGGACCCTCGGCACCGCCGCTGCGGCCGGATCAGCCAGGGTCAGCGAGTACCGGGCGGCGAGGACCTCAAAGACCTGAGCCACGTCAGCCACCGCGGCTGGACCGCCGTTGGCTGCAGCCGGGCGGGACGCGGCGCCTGCCTGGTTCGTGATCACCTCAAGCCGCGAGGGCCTGGTTTCCCGCGCCTCCGCGCCCTGGCCGGGCTCCGGCGGCGCGTCGGTCAGGGCCGGCGTGATCCTGGCTCGCTCGGACAGCGAGTTCCGACCGGGGTTCAGGTCCAGCACTGCGACGGCCTCATCGCGCAGGCTGGCCAGCAGCTCGCCGGTCCTGAGCGTTGTCACGGACTGCCCAGCGCCTACGGTGCAGCCAAGCACGACAATCCTGCGGGTGCCTGTGACCGGCAGCCGGGCCCGCGCGCGGTCACGCTGCAGCTGGTCCGGCTGGCCCGGACGGTGCCCGCCAGGCACAACTACTACGCGGTCGCGCCAGCCCTCGGCCCGGCGCACGGCCGGACTGCTGAGCGCCTGCTCAACCACCCGGGCCGGGCGGTCGGCGGATCGGTCCTCGTTCACGGTCACGCTCGGCCGTGCGGCCGGCGACGCCGGAACCGGCGGGCGGTCAGCACAAACCGGCGGACGATCAGCCGGAACCGGCGGGCGATCAGCACGAACCGGCGCACGATCAGCCGGAACCGGCGGGCCGCTGGCACGAACCGGCGGACGATCAGCCGGAACCGGCGGGCGATCAGCACGAACCGGCGCACGATCAGCCGGAACCGCCGGGCCGCTGGCACGAACCGGCGCACGATCAGCCGGAACCGCCGGGCCGCTGGCACGAACCGGCGCACGATCAGCCGGAACCGCCGGGCCGCTGGCACGAACCGGCAGGCGGTCAGCCGGAACCGGACGGTCAGGACGAACTGGCAGGCGGTCAGCCCAAACTGGCGGACGGTCAGCCGGAACCCGCGGACCCGCGGCCTGGATCGGCTCCACGGCCCGCACCGGCTCCGCGGCCCGGATCGGCTCCGCGGCCCGGACCGGCTCGGCCGCCCGCACCGGCTGCGCCACATCCGGCTCTGGCTGTTGCGTAACGGGTGCTAGGCGCGGGGCCGATTTCAGTACCGGCCAGCGGCCCGGCGTCGCGTCGCGGCCAGGTGGGAGTGCTGCGGCAGCGGCAGCTCCGGGCACTTCCGGCCTGGGCTGCGCAGGCCTGGGCAGCGCAGGCCTGGGCGCCTCCGGCTTGGGCTGCGCGGGCCTGATCGCCTCCGGCTTGGGCTGCGCGGGCCTGATCGCCTCCGGCTTGGGCTGCGCGGGCCTGATCGCCTCCGGCTTGGGCAGCGCGGGCCTGATCGACTCCGGCCTGGGCAGCGCTGACTCGACAGCAGGCTCGGCTCGATTCAGGTCCTGCTTGTTCGGGCCCTGCTTGTTCGAGCGCTGCTTATTCGGGCGCTGCCTATTCAGGCGCTGGCCCCGGCCGGCGCCTCGGTCGCGCGGTGCCCGCTCGACCTGGCCGTCACGGTCGGCCACCAGCACGTCGTACTCGGCCAGCACGTCACGGTCGGCCAGCACGTCATGCCCGGCCAGGGCCTCCTGCGTCACGCGGCCGACCTGCTCGACGTGCTTCGTCACCGCGGCCCGCCGCCACACCCGAGCGGTGACGGCTACCTCATCCTTCTCCGTCAGCGGTGTCAGCCGGCACCAGGCCCGCGGCTCGCTCAGGTAACGCAGCTGCGAAGCGACCAGCTCGGGCAGCCGTTTGCTCTCCAGCACCGGCCGGGTGGCGAACCACGCGAGCACCCCGGGGGGCAGTACGTAGAGCCAGAGCAGGGTATGGCTGAACGGAAGACCAAGGACGGCCAGGATCACCACGTAAGGGACGGCAATGGCCGTGAACACCGCGATCTGGCCGAGCGGAAGCGGCATGGGCAGCCGAAAGTCGTAAAGCTTGTAGAGCCGTTTCTCGATCCGCCAGATATTGGTGTAGGTGGGCAGGTCCACCGTGAGCGATCTCCTTCTACGTCGGCCAGTTTTCTGTCGGCCAGTTTCTGCGGCCAGATCAGTGGACGCCGAGCGCGTTCGCGATCCCGCTGGCCAGCGTCTGCACGATGCTGGGCGTGTAGAAGATGACCGCGATGGCGACCGCGAGGACGAGGAACTGCACGAACCGAATGATCTCGCGCGTGAACAGGAAGAAGATGGCAACGATACCGACGATCCCCAGGAAAAGCGGGCCGAACAGGCCTTGCAGGTAGGTCACAAGACCGGTAGTGCTGAGCGCCGTGGGGGTTGCCGTGATGAGCAGGTGCGGCGTCATCTTTCTACTCCGGGGTTACGGGGGGCTAACGGGGGGCATCAGGGGTCGGCAGCTCATGGTCACGGCGGCCCCAGCTGCTGGGTCGACGGGCCGATCGCCTTGACATACCAGGTCCCGCCCTGCCGCACGACCGTCAATTGGTAAGTCATCTCAAGCCCGGCGGGAGCAGCGCCGACCGGTGCTCTCGCCGGAATGGATGATGACGGAGTAACGCGCCATTCCACGCTGATCGTGACCTGGCGAGTAGCTCCCCCAGCAGGAACTTCAATACCGGTAATGGAGCCGAAGCTCACTGCGCCTGACAGACCGGTGATGGCCGCACCGGGCGCGAGGAATCTGCCCAGAGTTACCTCATCACCGCTGGCGTAGGCACGGAAGAAGGCTCGAAGCTGGCTGAGCAGCTCGGCCTGGGTGGTCGGATCGGTGGGGCCATTGGCTGGCGCGGGAGGTGCAGCCGTCGCAGGTCCCTGAGTCAGGGCGGGCTCCCCGACCACGGACATCCCGCCGCCGGAGGAGTAAATGGGCACGCCCAGCTCCATCAGCTTGTCGTTGACCTGAGCCAGCAGCGTGACGACCGCGTAGTTAGCGCTACGGACGGCGATGGAGGCGACCTGCTCAGACTGCAACAGCTGCGTCCCCGCACCGTTCCAGCCCAGCTGCGGGTCGGTGGCCCCGGTGGGCAGGTAGGCGGCGAGCTGGCTGGCGCGCTGCGCAGCCGTCGCCGGGCTGAAGTTGAGGTAGACGTCGCCGAACTGCATCGCGTAAGCCTCGGCGAGCTGCACCGGAAAGCCGTCTGTGGCTGCGGCCGCCGACGTCACGCTGGCTGATTCGGCCGGTGATGACCCGGCCACGATCCCGGCCACGCCCCGGTAGCCGACAATCAGCAACACAGCCCAGACCACCGCACGGAATGCCCACACCGTCCAGCGACCGCCTGCGCCGCGCCATTGCGCTGGCGGCCGCTCCGCGGCAGGCCCCGATATCGGAGTACCGGGCCCTGCCTCGTCGCTTGCGGCCACCTCGTCCGGCCGCACACCGCGCTCCAGGGTCGCCCTGCGAACCATCGCACCTCCGCCCGCTCTCCTGCGCCCGCGCAGCAAGGAATCGCGGCGAACCCTTGCCCGTCTGGGGCACCATTCTGCGTCAAACGTCCAGCCAAGAGCCTCTTTGCGGCCGCCGACGCGCCGGCGGCTTTGCGATATGACCGGGCAATTAAGGCGAGCCCGGCAACAATCACGGCCATCCCGGTGATATCTGACCTGGCTCTTTTGCCGTCCGGGCCGCGGAGATTCACCGGCCCGCTCATGAGACTCTGTCCGGTGTGACAGTGACTGTGACACACCCTGCTGGCTGCTCGTAGGCGGCCCGAAGGTACGCTGAGCACGGCGCGGGGCGGGCCGGCGAGCAGCGCGGATGCGCTAGGCAGCGCCCCGGGCGGTGGTGGCGATCCAGGCCAGGACCAGGGCTTCCTCACGCCAGGCGTCGTAGCGGCCGCTACGGCCGCCGTGCCCCGCCATCATCTCGGTCTTGAGCAGGAATGGCCCCCCGCCCGCCGTCGCCTGCAGTCTGGCAATCCACTTGGCCGGCTCCCGGTAAAGCACGCGGGTGTCGTTGAGGCTGGTAATGGCCAGGATGGGCGGATAAACACGACCGGACGCGATGTTCTCATACGGCGCGTAGGCCTTCATATACGCGTACACATCTGGCTCGTGCAGCGGGTCGCCCCACTCCTCCCACTCGGTCACCGTGAGCGGCAGCGAGGGGTCCAGGATGGAGGTGAGCGGATCCACGAACGGCACCTGCGCCACGATCGCACCGAAGTCCTGCGGCGCAAGATTCGTCACCGCGCCCATCAGCAGACCGCCGGCGGAGCCGCCGCGGGCCACCAGCTTGGACGGCGTCGTCCAGCCCTGGCTGACCAGATGCTCCGCGCAGGCCACGAAGTCGGTGAAGCTGTTGGTCTTGTGCAGCATCTTGCCGTCGTCATACCAGCGGCGGCCCATCTCGCCGCCGCCCCTGACGTGCGCGATGGCATAGCTGAAACCGCGGTCGAGCAGGGACAGCCGCGGGATCGAGAAACCAGGATCAGCGGAGATCTCGTAGCTCCCGTATCCGTAGAGCAGCAGCGGTGCCGTGCCATCGCGCGGCGTTCCGTTGCGGCAGATCAGCGAGATCGGCACCCTGGTGCCGTCGCTGGCCGTCGCCCACTCGCGGTATTGCTCGTAGTCGCCCGGATCGTAGTCGCGACCACCAGGAAGCGGAAGCACGGGCCGGCGCCGCCGCAAGGTGAGCTCGCCGGTAGCCATCTCGCAGTCATAGACCGAATCAGGCGTGGCCAGCGAGGCGTATCCGAGCCGGTACTGGCGAGCGGCGTACTCCGGGTTGGCACCGGGTGAGACCCGGTAGACCGGCTCGCCGAAGGACACCTCATGCTCGGTGCCGTCGTCGCGGATAATACGCAGGCCGGTGAGCCCGTCCCGGCGGAGGTAGACGACCAGGTAATCGGCGAAGGCGTCCACGCCGAGCAGCCGGGTGTCGGCGCGATGCGGCATGACGGGGGTCCAGGTGGTCGGGTCAGGCAGCGACGCGGCCGACAGCTCGAAGTTCTCCGCGTGCTCGTTGTGCAGGATCAGCAGGCGGTCGCCGCCGTCGGCAGTGACCTGGTGCTCGACGCTGTACTCCACGCCCTGCTGGCGCGGCCTGACCACCCGGAACTGGCCAGTCGGGTCGGCGGCGTCCAGCAGCCACACCTCGCTGGTCATCCTGCTGACAACGGTCAGGCACAGGTAGCGCTCGCTCCGGGTGAGTGCCACGCCGACCAGGAACCGGGCGTCGGGTTCTTCGAAAACGATCACGTCATCGGCGGTCGGCGTGCCGATCAGGTGCCGCCACACCCGGTAAGGGCGCCAGGCGTCGTCAACGGTCAGATAGAACAGCGCCGAGCCGTCAGCCGACCAGGCGGACCCGTAGAACGTGTCCGGGATCTCGTCGGGAGCGGTTTCCCCGGTCGCCAGATCCTTGATCCGCATGGTGAAGCGCTCGCTGCCGTCGAAGTCCGTCGAATAGGCCAGCAGGGCACCATCCGGGCTTACGTCGAAGGCGCCCAGCGAGAAGAACTGGGCATCGGCCGCCAGTTCGTTGCCGTCGAGCAGGACTTCTTCACCCGCCAGCGGCTGGCCGTCAGCCGCCACCGGCGGGCCGGTGTCATCGGGCCGCACCGGCCGGCGGCAGTGCACCGCATACTGCTGGCCCTCGACGGTCCTGGCGTAATACCACCAGCGGCCCTTCCTGGCCGGAACTGAAAGGTCGGTCTCCTGGGTCCTGGCCCTGATCTCTTCGAAGATCGTCTCCCGCAGTTCCTGCTGGCCGGCGATCGTCGCCTCGGTGTAAGCGTTCTCCGCCTCCAGGAAGGCGATCGTCTCCGGATCCTGCTTGTCACCGAGCCAGCTGTACTCATCGACGAAGGTGTCGCCGTGGTATGTCCGCTCACTGGCGATCCGCCGGGCCTGCGGCGGACTGACGCCGTCCGTGCCGCGGGCCTGCGGAGCAGAATGCGGACGGCTGGCGTACTGCGGCTCGCTGCTCATGGGCCGGGATTCTATGCCAATGCCCCGCGGCCGAGCCTCCGCGCCGGACGCCGCCCGGGCGCTGCGGCCCGCGGCCCGCAGCCACCGCAACCGGCAGTTCCTAGCCGTCGTGGGTGACGGCAGCCGCCCGCCTGGTCGTTCCCGGCGAGGTGCCTGGCGGGTCGGAGAGCGGGGATATCTCAGGGCCGCGGAACGGAGTGATCTCGGTTTCGCGCGTCGCCTGGCTGACCGTCGGCCGCAGGGACAAATCGGTGCAGGCACGGAGGGCCTTCCAGCGCCGCACGGCCGCGTCAGCCTCCGGCCCGGCCTGCGGGATGGGCAGCCCGGACTCGATGAGTGCCGGGCGCCACCGGAAGCTGTCGATGTGGCGGCCCGTCACCGTGACGAGCAGCGCACCGCTATAGGTTTCCGGTGGCGCGGTGTCGTAGAACGCCAGATTGCCCAGACCGTAATCGACAAATGCCGAGCCCAGGTAACCGGCCCCCAGCTGAACATGCGCGTGAGCCCCGACCACGATGTCGGCTCCGGCCTTAACCAGCGCCTCGGCCAGCGGCTCTTGGATCGCATTCGGGCACTGCTGGGTCTCGGTCCCCCAGTGCAGGAAGACGGCGACGGTGTCGGAGGTCTTGCGGGCCCGCTGCACCGCAGCCACCAGTTCGCTTTCCTGATAGGCGGAGGCCAGACCGGGCTGAGTCGTCGTAGCCGTCCAGGCAGTCCGCAGGTCGGTGTCGATGACCTCGGTGGCCGCGATGATGGCGATGCGCTGGCCGTTGATGACGGTCCGGTAAGGGGCGAAGGCGCGTGCGGCGTCCCGGCCGATGCCGATGATCGGGTAATGCGCGGCCTTCGCGATCGCCAGGGACTGCCTGAGCCCCGCCTGGCCGCAGTCCTCGCCATGATTGTTAGCCTCGGTCACGAGGGTGACGCGGGCGGCCTTGAACGCGGTGATGGCCGTCTTCGGCGCCGCGAACACGAACTGCTTGGGCTGCGGATCCGGACAACCCGCCTCGACCAGCGCCGATTCAAAGTTGGTCATCGAGATGTCGGCACCCGATAGCAGCTTGGCGATGTTGCCGTCCAGCGCGGTCACCGGATCGGCGGCCAGCCGGGCCGCCAGCGGGCCCTCGAAATGCACGTCCCCGCCGAACGCCAGCGTGACGGGCTGCCCGTCGCCGGTCCAGCCTGGCGACAGCGGCGAGCCATTGCCGCGCTGCCGCGCTCGCTCCAGGGCGGACTGCCCAGGCACAGCGGAATGCCGCGGTGGCCGGCCGGCCGCAGCGCTACGACCGGCGCCGATCCGGGCCGCGATCAGCGTGGCGGCTACCAGGACGACCGCCATCAGGACGGCAGCTGTCGTCAGCCGACGATGGCGCGGCACCCGTGGCGCGGTATGCACGGCATGACCGTAACAGGCTCATTGCCATCAGATGGGCCGATCAGGAATGCTACGGCGTGCTGCCTGACCTGCCCACCGGCCGGAATCAGCCTGCTCCGGGTGCTTGCCGGGCCGGAGCCGCCCGCGGCGCTCCCGCTCCGGTCCGGCAGTGATCAGGATTTAGCTGCCGCCGTGAACCCGATAAAGGCGAACAGGAACATGACGAAGAATCCACCGTAGTAGGTGAGGAAAGCGGACCCCAGCACGACCGGCAGCAGGATCATGCAGGCGCCCCACGCGACCACCTTCTTGTCCACCGGCTTCTTGCCCACCGGTCGCCCGGCCCGGGCGGTCTGCGGCGGAGACGGTCGGGCCTCGACCAGCTGCCCAGCCGGGATGTCGGCGGTGATGGCCGCCAGCTCCGCATACGTTCGCGACACGAGCGCCTGGCCCGCTCGCACGCTGAGCTCGTCCTTGGTCAGCCGCCCCTGCACGAACGCAGTCTTGAGAGTGTCGATCAGGTGCTCGCGGTCCGCATCAGATGCCCGGAAGTGGCCGCGGCCCGTCGCGCCCGCCGCCAGCTGGCCACCAGGCCCTGTCGCCACCGGCGCCTCCCAACCAGACTCTGCACAAAAGCCTAACCCGGTTGCCGCTGCTGGTCATCCACGCGGACGCCGCTGTCAGCGTCCTCGCTCAGGCTGACTGCACGGTCACGACGGTATGCCCGATCTTGATCTTGTCGCCTTTCTTCAGCCGCTGAGGTGCGTGGATGCGGCGCCCGTTGAGCCAGGTGCCGTTGGTTGAGCCGAGGTCTTGGACGTACCAGAGGCCGTGGGCGATCTGGAAGCGGGCGTGATGATTGGAGGCATAGTCATCGCTGATGGCCAGTGCGCCCTGGCGGCCCGCTATGAAGTCGGCCTGGAAGGTGTGGCGCTGATCGCCGGTCTGGACGAGGAGCGCTGGAGCAGCGATGGGATCGACATCGGTGAGGGTGACGCCGGTCTGGCCAGCGACGGCGGACACAGCTGCCTTCCAGGCTTGCTGCTCCCGCTCAGTCGCGTCTTCCCAGGGCGGGAGAGATCCGGGTTCGACGCCACGATGGGCTTCGTATGCGGTTCGTGCGAGGTGCTCGAGGGCGTTGCTGGTCACGCATCGATGATGCCAGAGGGGCCGGGCGGTGGCTTCGCAGAAAACCTCACCGGCCGCTGGCCAATGTTGCTCGGGCAGAATGATCGCAGCTTTACCGACCACTCCCCCAGGTGGCCCAGGAGGCTGTCACCATGGAATATCTCGTCACTATGACCACCCACGTTCCGGACGGAACATCAGAAGCAGCCGTCCAGGACATCCGCACCCGCGAGGCCGCACGCTCGCGCGAACTCGCCGCGCAGGGGCACCTGCTGCGCCTGTGGCGCCCGCCGCTGCGACCAGGTGAATGGCGCACACTCGGCCTGTTCGCCGCCGACGATGCCGCCGAGCTCGAGAAAGTCCTCGCCTCGATGCCGCTGCGGGTGTGGCGCTCCGATGAGGTCACGCCGCTCTCGCCGCACCCGAATGACCCGGCGCTCACCAGCAGCTGACCCCGGGGCAGGCAGCAGCCGCGGCTGCACTGCACGGAGTTCCTGCGCCTCAGCGGGCCTCGACGGGTGCCTCGACGTCGTCGTACACGCGGGCCGCAGCCAGCCTTCCGTCCGCGTCGCGCTCGTAGACGCTGATTCCGGCCTGAGGCGGCAGGTCATGGCTGCCCCAGCGGACGCAGTTGTATTCCAGGGCGCAGCGCACTCCGTCGTCGGTCACGGTGCAGTGCTGGAGACCGATCCCGCCGCCTGCGCTGAAGCACCTGGCGAAGAACGCGCCGAGCTCAGGAGTGCCGCGATGGACGTTGTGCGGGCCGATGGCCTCACGGAAGTACCCAGCAGGCGCGAAGGTGCTCACTATCGCTTCGGCGTCACCAGCCTCGAGCGCGGCCTGGTAGCGACCGACGACATCACCGGGGTGGGCGGGCCCGGGCTCGAGGATGGGCGGCCTGATGTGGCGCTGTCCGTCGACCGGCCACTGGCTGCAGTAGGTGCGGAACACCACCGAGCGATCATCGGGGGATTCAGCCACGACCGCTATCGGCCAGGCCAGTTCCCGACCATCGTCGGCCAGGTGCGCCACTAGTTCCACCACGGCCCGGCCGCCGGCGACGGTGGCGGCCACGGTCTCGATACGGGCGTGCCGCTCGGTCAGCCAGAATTCATTCTGGCTGACGAACCGCCGCAGCTGCTTATGGCCGCGGATCTCGCCTGCGCGGGGGTCGTGGATCACCACCTCGCCGGGCCACACGGTCTCCAGACCGTGCGTGTCACCGTTGATCAGCGCGGTGAAGTACTGCCCAACCGGATCAGCCTGACCTGCGGCCCGGGTCTGCCTGCGCGCCAGCTCCACGGCACTGGTGAAATCCGGAAACCAGGGCATCTCAACTCGGCTACCGCGGCGCTGTGGCGAGATCTGCCGGACGGAGCCGGTACTCCTGCAACCGCAGGTTGTGGTACTTCTCCGTCTCGCCGATCCACTCCATGCCCATCCGGCGTACCGTCGCCATGGCACGCGTGTTGGCTGGCCGCACCACGGCAATGACCTGCTCCAGGCCTTGCTCAAATGCCCATCCCGCCAGCGCTGTGCCGATCTCGGTGGCATAGCCCTGGCCCCACGCGTCCCGCCGCAGCTGCCAGCCGATCTCGTATTCGTCGTCGGGCGGCAGCGGCAACAGGGTCGCCCCGCCGATCAGGCCGCCATCCTGGCCAAGCTCGATCGCCCACCGGCCCGCCGGGGTCAGCATGCGCTCGTCCTCGGCCATCCACTGCTGCAGGACCACGCGCATAGCCGCCTCATCGCCGACGCGGTCCATCGCCGGAGCCAGCCAGCGCGCCACCTCAGCATCGCCGTAGGCGGACAGCGCACTCCCGGCGTCATCGGCGGTCCACGGGCGAAGGACCAGGCGCTCGGTCACCAATCGCTCGGCCATCAGCTCACGATAGCGGAGACGGAATCACCGCAGCGCATGACCACCGGTCGCTACCGAAGGAGCAGCCCGACGCTGAAACTCACCGCGCCGGCGGGTATCAGACGGCGCGCCGGATGCTCGATAGGCACGGTCAAGATCTGCCTGGTCATAGCCGCCCGCGTGCGCCTGACGGCTACTCGGCCGGGCCGATCTCGGCGCCGGCGAGCTCGGCGTAGATGAGGAACTTGAACGGGTCGAACTGCTGGTACTCCTCCATCAGGCGATGCAGCGTGGTGCGGCGCAGCCCGGCCAGCGTGCTGCTGGCGGGATGGCGCAGCAGGCCCGGCTGGATGATCCCCAGGGCGAGGGCGTAGTCGCCTTGGCCGATGAGGGTGGCAGCGGCGGCGGCGAACTGTTCTTCCCGGCCTCCGGCCAGCAGGTCGAGTGCGGCGGCGTGCTCGGCCGCGGTCGCTGGCTCGAGTCCGGTCCCGTCTGGCTGCCAGTAACCGGTGCGCTGATGGTAGAGCCGCTCGGTGAAGTGGTCGCGGATCACCAGGTAAGGCACGACCGCCGCGGGGTGATCACGGAGCACCGGCGGCAGGCTGGCCTCCGCCAGGATGTCCGGGAGGGTGCGGCCGTCCCGGATGCGGTCCAGCACCTCGCTGTGCAGCTGGGTCAGCGCCGCCTCCAGGCCGGCGACCGCCTCGGCGGTGAACAACTCGGTCAGCGTCGCATGCCCCTGGATGAGCAGGCGGGGCCGCAGGCTGCGGATGAAGGCCAGGGCCTCCAGGAGCCCGTCCGGGGAGCCCTCGTCGGCGAACGGCTGCCCCAGGTAGGGCATCAGCACGTCGCCGGCGAACAACACGCCGGTCGCCGGAAGGTGGACCATCAGCGCATCTGGAGTTTCGCCGCCCGGTGCTGGATACAGGACAAGCTCGGTGCCCCCGACGGTCAGTGGCGTCGGCGCGGTGATCAGCTGGTCGGGGACCACGGCCATGGGGACGCTCCCGGCGGCTCCGGTGAAGTATCGGAACCGTGGCCGGTCACCCTGCTCACGGTCCAGCCCGGCGGGGAAACCGGCCTGGGCGATCACCCGGGTGCCTGGCCCGCGCAGCGCGCCCGTGCCTCCGACGTGGTCCCAGTGCGCGTGGGTGAGGATCAGATGGCTGATCGCACCGTCGGCGGGCGGGTCAAGGTCGGCGAGCGCGGCCTTGACCCGGTCCTGGGTGGTTCCGGCGTCGATCGCTACGACGCCATCGCTGGTCGTGATGAACGCGAGGTCGGCGAAGTCGTAGCCCTGAGCGATCTGAATACCGGGTCCCGGGCGGAGGATCCTGGGCGAGGTGAAGCGGAACCCGCCGGCGGCGGTGGCCCAGAAGCCACCGAACATCAGCTGGGTGCCTGCCGGGGCCGCGCCGAGTCCCGACTTGCGTTCGGCCTCGGCGGCCTGGTCATCGTGGCCCGCCGCGGCATAAGCAGCAGCCAGGCCGTGGTGCACGGCGCGCAGCAGCATGGGCGGGAACTGGTCCCGGACGGCCAGGACGAACTCCAGGTCGGCCACCGCCTGCTGCGCCCGCTGGCGGTCCGGCGGCAGCCCGGCCAGGGCCAGCCCGCGGAAGAACTGCGGCAGGCCAAGATCGACGGCCGCCGCCTGGTCCAGCTTGGCCAGCCCGGCGTTCGTATCATCGCCCAGCCGGGCCTGGAAAAACCCGGCCAGCGCGAGCGGCAGCGCCTCGCCTGGCTGAGCGTCGGCCAGCGCGGAGAAATAGCGGTACCCGTCGGCGTCCGCGCGGGCGGCCGCGAGCCTGGTGGCGAGGATGACCGAGGTGGCCCGGTCGGCGCCAGGCCAGCGGGCCGCCGTCTTGAGTGATTCGATGCTGCGGTGGCGGGTGATCGGTCCGGTCATGGCAGTGATCCTTTCGGGTGGTCGGCCGGGCGTGGCGGGCGGCGGTTGCCAGCGGAGAGTTACTGGGCCGCTGAGGCGGAGTGCGCCTGGGTCTCTGCCGCCCGGCGCCCTTCGGCTCTTTCGGTTTCACCGGCCGTCGAGGTCGCCGGCCGGGTGAGCTGGATTGGCGGTACGGACTGGCCGGACCGGGCGGACTGGCCGGACCGGGCGGACTGGGCGGCGGATTGGCCGGACCGGGTGGGCTGGGCGGGCAGGAAAAGGACCGCCAGGACTGCCCCGGCTGCGGCGACGCCGCCGGCGACGAGGGCGCCGATGGTGATCCCGCGCAGGAATGCGTGGGCGGCTGCGTGCTGCAGCGCCTGTCCCAGGACCGGGTGGCCGAGGGCGGCGAGCCGGCCGGCGGCCAGGTACGCCGCGCCAACCGACTGGTGCGCGATCGCCGCGACCGGGCCGGGCACGCTGGCTGGCCCGGTGGCGGTCAGCCGGGATCCGTAGACCGATGCGGAAACGCTGCCGATGACGGCCACGCCGAGCGTGCCGCCGATGAGCCTGGTGGAGTCGTTCACGGCCGAGCCCACGCCGGCCTTGCGGCGCGAGATGGCGCCCATGATGGACTCGGTGGCGGGCGCCGAGGTCAAGCCCAGGCCGAGCCCGTACAGCACCATCTGCGCCGAGACGATGCCGTAACTGATCGTCGCGCTGGTGGTCACCGCTACCCAGCCGTAGAACACGGCCATCGCGACGAGCCCGATGGTGACGATGAGCTTGGTCCCGGCCCGCACGGCGAGCGCAGTCCCGGCGACCGATCCGGCGCCCACCGACAGCGCCACCGGCAGCAGGCGCACCCCGGCGGACAGCGGGCCGTAGCCCCTGACGAACTGGAAATACTGGGTCATCAGGAAGATGAAGCCGAACAGGGTAAAGGACGACACCGTGACCGCGCCGCTGGCCGCGCTGAACCGCATATTGCGGAACAGCCGCATATCGAGCATCGGATGCGCGGCACGCCGCTCTGCCGCGATGAACGCGGCCAGCAGGACCGCCGAGACGGCGAAGCCGGCCAGGCTTCGTACCGCTGTCCACCCGTAAGCCGGCGCCTCGATGATGGTGAAGACCAGCAGCGCCATGGTGGCCGACGACAGCACCAGCCCGGGAAGGTCAGGAGCGGCCGCGTTCGGGTCCTTCGACGCCGGAACAGCCGCGGCGGCTCCGATCACGGCCACCGCTGCCACCGGTGCCATGGCGATGAAGATGCTGGCCCAGCTGAAGTGCTCCAGCAGCCACCCGCCCGCGATTGGCCCCATCGCGATAGCCACACCAGAGATCGCGCCCCACAAGCCGATGGCGCGAGCCCGTTCCCTACGCTCGGTGAAAACGTTGGACAGCAGCGAGAGCGTCGCCGGGAACGCCATGGCGGCGCCCAGCCCCATCACGGACCTGGCCGCGATGAGCTGTGCCGGACCGGTCGTGAACCCGCCGGCCAGGCTACCGGTCCCGAAGACCGCCAGCCCGGCCAGCAGCATCCCCTTGCGGCCGAACCGGTCAGACAAGCTGCCGAAGGTGAGCAGCAGCGCGGCAAAGACGAGGTTGTAGGAGTCGACGACCCACTGCAGCTGGGTGGTGGTGGCATGCAACTCGCGCACCAGGGCGGGAAGCGCCACATTCACCAGGGTGGTGTCCAGGTTGACGAGGAACGCTGCCAGCAGCAGCGCGACGAGGATCATGGGCTTGGTTCGCATGGTTGAGATATTTCACTCACAAGTTTAAAAAGTCAACTTCTTAAACTTGAAGATCAACCAGACGTCGGCTAGCCTCAGATCATGCGTAGCTACGGCCAGTACTGCTCGATCGCCAAGGCCCTGGACGTGGTCGGCGACAGGTGGACCCTGCTGATCGTCAGGGAGCTCATGATCCGCGGAGCGTGCCGGTACACGGACCTGAAGAACGGGCTGCCGGGAATCGCGACCAACTTGCTCTCGGACCGGATTCGTGAACTCGAGTCGGCCGGCCTGATCCGGCGGGAAGACGCCCCGCCTCCGGTCGCCACCGCCCTGTTCCACCTGACCGAGGCCGGCGCGGAGCTGCAGCCGGTCCTCGACGCCATCGGCCGGTGGGGGGTCAGGTACATGATCAAGCCTGCCGACGGCGACCAGTTCCGCGGCCACTGGTTTTCCTTCCCGGCCTCCTTCTTCCTGCACGACCGCGATCCTGGCGGCCCACCGGTGTCGATCGAGCTGCGCACCGCCAGCGATCCTGCGGTCATCGAGGTATCCGGCGGTTCGGCCACCACCCGGCTCGGCACGGCCGAAGCGCCGGACCTCGTCCTGCGGGGCGAACCGCAGCTCATCCTCGCCCTGTTCGCCGGTCACCTCACCACCGCCGAGGTGACCGAGCGCGGCCTGGAGATCAGCGGCGACGCCAGCGTGCTGCAGCGCGTCCTGCCACCGCCAGCAACCGCGTAGCGGCTATGCGGAGCGGTGCAGCATGCGGGCCGGCTACGTTCCGGTTCCGGACCACGCAGCCAGCTGCTTGCCCCGGTCCGTCGTTCGCGCACGGCCCTGACCAGCGTCAGCCGGCCTCACCGGGCGCGTGGTCCAGCGTTCCGTGCATGCCCGCGTGTCCAGGCAATACCAGCGGACGTCGGCGCAGGCGCTGGTCCCGTCAGCCATCATCTGGCCGACAGACAAGCGGACACCACACATCCAGCAGGACTTGACGACGGCCGGCCCTGCCTGGGCGAGGGCCAAGCGCTCGTGATCAGCCATGATCAGCTCCCCTCCGGTACCAGCCGGCACGAACCAGGTTCCCCTGATGCGTATACGCCATTATGACGTTTTCCGTCCCCGCTCAGCGCTCGGGTTCACCGTCTGGGCTCTCGAATCCCCCACGGTCCTACGGCCGAATCACAGCCCGATATATATACGGTAACCGTTCGGTTTATGTATCAGCCATTTCGGCATGTCCTGTGGATATTTTCAGTCTTCTGCCACTGCACCGGGCGCGGATGGTGTTCTCGCAGGTAACGGCCCTTCCAAAGGCGCGGCCGGTCGGAAATCCCCACTGTTATCCCCATGTTGCGCACAGATTCACCGCGCCTTTGCACAAGTCATCCGCGCCTTTGCACAAGTCATCCACAGTTTACCCACAGGCGAGCCATGGAAGGCGGAGGCGCCGGCCGGGAGATCGCCGTCGCCGCTACCGGGCGCCCGAGCCGCGGGACGCACGGTCCAGGCCCACGATGAGTCGGCCGCCCGCGCGCAAGGAGAGGCCGGCCGGCGTCGCCTGACTGCTTCGAGACGATGCTGCCTAACGGGACGTGCGCGCCAGCCTGGTTTGGCGGCGCGATTACCCGTCACGCCGCCACAGCGGCGAAATCATGACCTGAAGGGTTTGCCAGTACACCGGGGTGTCCTCGTTGCTGGATGCCCCGCGCGGAGCGGACGGCAGAACGCTAGCCGGGGCTTCCCCGCTAGCGGGCTGTGCCTGCAAGCGCTCCGGCGACCGGCTTTCCTGCACCGGGTGGTGGCCTGCCGACGGGTAAAGCCTCGGAGTCATGAGGGATTCCTTCAGCTCGGGGGCCGCCGAGCAGGCTTGCTGGCCGTGGCGGCGGTTCCCGCCATGTCCTGGTTACAACAGTGTTGCGGATACTTGCCGCTTCCTGCCGGACATCAGCCGCGACACGCCGGACCTCCGACCGGTGCCGTTCCGCGCGGGCTGGCTGCCCCGCACCCCGCCACCCGCGGCTACGAGGCGCCGTCGTCGTAGAGGGCGGCGATCTGGGCCGCGTACTGCTCCATGATGATGTAGCGGCGCACCTTCAGCGTCGGTGTCAGCTGGCCGCCAGCTTCGGTGAAGTCCTCGTCGAGGAGCGCGAATTTCTTGATCGCTTCGGCCTGCGACACTGCCTTGTTGGCGTCGTCGACGGCCGCCTGGATCTCCGCCCGCAGCAGCGGGTCGTCACGGAGGTCCGCCACCATAGCTGTTTCCGGTTTGCCGTTGTCCGCCTTCCACTGGGCGAACGTCTCCGGATCGGCGGCCACGAGCACCGCGATGTAGGGCTTCGCGTCGCCTACGACCAGGCACTCGCTGACCAGCCAGTGGGCGCGCAACCGGTCCTCGAGCACGGCGGGCGCGACGTTCTTGCCGGCCGCGGTGATGATGAGGTCCTTCTTGCGACCGGTGATCGCGAGGAACCCCTCGTCGTCGAGGGCGCCGATGTCGCCGGTATGCAGCCAGCCGTCTTCGTCGATCATCTCCTTGGTGGCGGCCTCGTTGTTCCAGTAGCCCTGGAAGACCATGTGGCCCTGGACGAGGACTTCGCCGTCTGATGCGATCCGGATCGTGCCGCCCGGGATCGGCCGGCCCACGGTGCCGATCTTCTGCGCCTCGGGTGTGTTGGTGTTGGTCGCCGGGCTGGTCTCGGTCAGGCCGTAGCCCTCGAGGATGGTGATGCCGCAGCCACGGAAGAAGTGCCCGAGCCGGGTGCCGAGCGGGGCCGCCGCGCTCCAGGCGTACTGCACGTTACCGCCGAGCGCCGCACGCAGCTTGCGGTAGACGAGCCGGTCGAACAGGGCGTGCTTGAGGCGGAGCGCGAGGCTGGGACCGCCGGTGTCCAGCGCGTGACTGTAGGCGATGGCAGTGGTCTCTGCCCTGGCGAAGATCTTGCTGTGACCCTCGGCGCCGGCCTTGTGCTTGGCGCTGTTGTAAGCCTTCTCCCACAGCCGCGGCACCGATAGCACCGCCGTCGGTTGGTAAGCCGACAGTTCGCTGACGGCCTCGGCCATGTCGACCAGGCCCAGGACGGTACGCGAGTAGATGGCGCCGTACTGGATGACCTGGGCATAGCTGTGCGCCAGCGGCAGGAACAGCAGGGTCGAGTGCTCCTCGTTGAACACCCGGGTGAAGCCATCGTTCTGCATGCAGTTGCGGGCGTTGGCGACGATGTTGCCATGGCTCAGCATGCAGCCCTTCGGACGGCCGGTCGTGCCTGAGGTGTAGACGATCTCGGCCAGATCGCTGGCGCCGCGGGTCCGGCGCCGTTCCTCCACCTGCTCCGGCGTCACCTGCGCGCCGCCCGCCTTGATATCGGGAAGGCCGCCGAACCGGCCGCCGTCGATCTCCCACACGTGCCTGAGCGCGGGCAGGCTGGCCTGGGCCGTGGCGATCATCCCGGCGTGATCGTCGGTCTCTACCACGACGGCAACCGCACCCGAGTCGCCGAGGATCCACTCAACTTGCGCGAGCGAAGAGGTGGGGTAGATCGGGACGGTGATCCCACCGGCGGTCAGGATCGCGTAGTCGAGCAGCGTCCACTCGAATCGCGTACGCGACATCAGTCCTACGCGGTCACCCGGCTGGATCCCGGCCGCGATGAAGCCGGCGGCGATGTCACGCACCTGGTCGGCGAACTCGCGCCAGGTCACCGGCACCCAGGTACCGTTCACCCGTCGCTTCAGACCGACCCTGCCGGGCGAGTTCTGCGCATTAGCGACGACATCATCGGTGATGTTGTCATCCGGTTTCACGATGTATGAGGCGGGCACAGAGAATTCCTGCATCTGGGCACCCCCATTAGCGATTGCCTGGCACTTGTCCTCGATTCTCACGCTAGCCGCGGCGAAGGCGGCCGGGCAGGGCAGAAGGTCCCGAGCCGGATTCGACGCGGAGTAGCGCGTCGTCTCGGCGGCCGCTTTGCGTTCTCTGGCGGCGCTCGGCCAAACAGCACAAACACGCCGCATCGGGCGGTCGGCACCCAGAGACACTGAAAACCGCGCCGGTGCCTAAGGCGAGTTATGTGGGTTGATCACGGCGCGTCGCGTTGATCATGAGAGGGCCTCTGCGGCAGACATGCGGTTGTCGAAGACCGTTGCAAACCGCAGAGGCCGCCCCCCATGTTGCCCACCGAAGACTTGTTCGTCTACGTCTACGCGCTGATCGACGACCTGATCAGTGCCCGGATCATCGCGATTCCGCCCCGCCCGGGCCCCGCGCCTGCCTGCAGCGACGCCGAACTGCTGAGCATCGCGCAGATCCGCCACCTGCTGGGACGCCGCAGCGAGGCCGGGTTCCTGGCCGAGGTCGCGCGCGACTGGGCGCACCTGTTCCCCCGCCTGCCGCACCAAAGCGAGGCCAACCGCCGCATCCGCTGGCTGCGGGGCGCGTTCGAGCAGCTGCGCTGCCACCTCGCCGCGCAGGTCCCGGCCGATGACTGCCAGCAGATCGACACCAGCGCGCTGCCGGTCAAGCACACCTCCAGAGTCCGCGGCCCCGACTCCTGGACCGGCCCGGACGGGCTGCACGCCCGGTTCGGCCGCGACGCCGCGCACGCCGAATGGTTCTACGGCTTCCGGCTGGCCATCCGGACCGACCTGGGCAGCCGCATCATCCGCGCCTGGAGCATCGTGCCCGCCGCCATCAACGAGCGTGACGTCGCCGGTGACCTGCTGGAAACCGGGCCGCCGCCACGAGACCTCCTGCTGGACAAAGGGTTCAGCGGCAAGGCCTTCACCGCCGCCCAGGCAGAACGCGGCACCGCCGTGCTCCTGCCGCCGGCCAAGGGAAACCGCCACCACATGCCACCGATCCTGCGGAAGATCATCACCGAATGGCGCAACCGGATCGAGACCACCTTCAAAGAAATCACCGACCAGATGGAACTCGCCCGCCACGGCGCGCACACCTTCTGGGGCCTGCTCACCCGCACCGCCGCGATCATCGCCGCCCACACCATCATGCGAGTGTGCCTGGCCGCCCAATAGATCAACCCACATAAGACGCCTAAGATGTGGCCGGTCGCTGCGAAGGCACCAGCGTGGTGGCTGCATGGTGCTGCAGGGTCCGCTGGCCGCCGTGGTCATGGCGGCGCGGTACCCGGGCGGTCGACGCGCCCGGCGACAAGGAGGACTGATGGGTAAGGCCATCGGGGGATCGCTGCCGCTAGCGGTCGGGATCGCGCTCAGCCCCATCCCGATCATCGCCGTGGTGCTCATGCTGACCAGCCGCAAAGCCAAGGTCAACGGCCCGGCTTTCATCCTGGGCTGGCTGATCGGCCTGGGCGTCATCGGCGCCATCGTCTTGTCCGTGGCCGGACCGGGCGGGGCCAGCTCGTCCGGGTCCCCGGCCACCTGGGTGAGCTAGGTCAAGATCCTGCTCGGCGTGTCGGCATTCCCGTGCTCATCTACTTCGCCATGGGCAAGCGCTCAGCGAGACTGCTCGCCGGGCTGAAAGACTGGATGGGCACGCACAACGCCGTCATCATGACCGTCCTGTGCCTCATCATCGCCGCCAAGCTCATCGGCGACGCAATTGGCTCGCTAACCTAGTCGCGGTCGTCGAGCATCGTCAGGTCGAGGCGGGCGAGCCGTTCCGGGTCGGCGAGGAAGTCCACTTCGGCGATCTTCCCGTTGCGGACGATGACCGCGGCGATCGTGAACACGACGCCGTTGCGGGTCGCAACCACGCCGGCGGTGCCGTTGACCAGGGCCGGGTGCATGGTGAGGTCGACGCGCGACCACATGACCGCCCGTCGCGCCACGTCGAGCGCGCCGTGTACCTCGGCGGACGCGGCGGCGAGGGCCGGGCCGCGGTCGGCTCGCAGCACGACGTCGGGGTCGAGGGTGGCGACCAGCGCGTCGAAGTCGCCCTCCCGGGCCGCAGCCAGGAAGGCGTTGACGACCTCCCGCTGGGCGGTGACGTCGACGTCGGGAGTGGTGGGCTGCGCGCGGACCCGACGGCGGGCCCGGCTGGCCAGCTGGCGTGCCGCCTGCGGGGACCGGTCGATGAGACGGGCGATCTCGTCGAACGGGACGCCGAACATGTCGTGCAGCACGAAGCTGAGCCGCTCAGGTGGGGTCAACGTCTCGAGTACGACGAGCAGCGCGAGCCCGACCGAGTCCGCGAGCAGCGCCTCGTGCTCGGGATCGATGCCGTCGGCGCGGTCGACGATCGGGTCCGGAACGTGCGGGCGCAGCGGCTCCTCCCGGCGGACCGCACGTGACCGCAGCATGTTCAGCGACACCCGCGCGACGACGGTCGTCAGCCACCCGGATAGGTTCTCGATCTCGCCGGGTTCGGAGCCGCTCAGCCGCAGCCAGGCCTCCTGCACCGCGTCTTCGGCCTCGCTCACCGAGCCCAGCACCCGGTAGGCGACCGCCCGCAGGCGGCGCCGGTGCTCCTCGAACCGCTGCGCAAGCCAGTCCTGCTCGCTCATCCGGTCACATCCTCCCTCGGCGACGGGTCATCAGAAAGACCCGCCAGGACCGGCTGATGTGACCGGCCCCGCGCGCGGCGGCCCAGCCGTCGCTGATGACACGCGGCGCCGGTCACATCTTCGGCTGTTGAGGTGTCTCCCCAGTAACCGCATGAACCCGAGGAGAGGAACAGCCGATGCGAGTCTTCGTTGCCGGAGCAAGTGGCGCTCTCGGGAGCCGTCTCGTCCCGCAGTTGATCGACGCCGGGCACGAGGTGATCGGCACCCACAACTCGCCGGCCAGCGCTCAATTGCTGCAGGAACTCGGCGCCCAGCCGGTGCGACTCGACCTGTTCGATGCGCGCGCTGTGCGCACAGCGGTGCTCGATACCAAACCGGACGCGATCGTGCATCAGGCCACGGCGCTGGCGGACATCAAGTTCGGCCGGAGCCTGGACAAGACCTTCGCCACCACCAACCGGTTGCGAACAGAGGGAACAGATGCACTGCTGGCCGCGTCCCGGGAGGCGGGCGTGCGCCGGTTCGTAGCGCAGAGCTTCGCGCCCTACCTGTACGCGCGGCAGGGCGGGCTGCTCAAGACCGAGGCCGATCCTGTCGATGAGACGCCGCCGCCGAACGCCGGCCAGAGTTTGGCCGCGATCGTCTACCTGGAGAAGGCGACCACCGGCTTCGGTGGCATCGCACTGCGCTACGGCGGGTTCTACGGCGCCGCCAACGACGCGCTGATCGAGCCCGTTCGGAACCGGCAGTTCCCGATCGTCGGCGACGGCGGCGGGATCATGTCCTGGCTGCACCTCGATGACGGTGCCGCAGCGACTGTGGCCGCCCTCGAGCGCTCCGGGCCGGCCATCTACAACATCGTCGACGACGAGCCCGCCCCGGTGCGCGACTGGCTCCCGGAGCTCGCCAGCGCGCTGGGCGCCAGGCCACCGCGCCACGTGCCGGCCTGGATGGCGCGCCTGTTCGCCGGCCAGGCAGCCGTGGTCATGGGCACTCAGGCACGCGGCGTCTCCAACGCCAAAGCCAAGCGCGAACTCGGCTGGGCGCCCCGATACCCCAGCTGGCGCCTCGGCTTCCCGATGACCTACTCCGCGATCGCAGTCGCCGACGGGCACCCGCCCGACCGGGCCACCGGAGCAACCCGAGCGCACCGCTGAGCGCTTGACCCGTGGATCGTTCTCGGCCCGCCCGCGCTGCCGCGAGAACCTTGCCGCTAGATGCCAGGCAGTCCGTGCGATTACACATTGAACCTGAACCGCACCGCGTTCCGGACCGATAAACATGTGCGGGGCCCGGACCCGACGCACCTCAAGGCCCTTCGACATGGGCGGTTGCACTGTCCCGACATGCCGTGAGCAAGCGCTTGTCACGCGTCCAGAGCTGTGCTCCGCCGACCAGCATGACGGAGCCGAGCAGGTGGACCTCTACCGCACTCAGTCCACGACCCCAGAGCTGACGCCCATCCACCAGCGCCATCACTTCCTCATGCGTCAGGATCGGGAATCCCCGGAGGCTCTCAAGGAGGGTCAGCACACGGTCGCGTTGCTTGATCGACCCGAGCGCCAGTTCCTCGATCACAGCACGATGACATCCGACCTGGTCGTCACGGAGGAGCGCAACGAGTGAAGGCTCGGAGGCATGGAAGTGGTCGATCCAGATCGAGGTGTCGAGCAGGATCACTTAGCGCCGTCCCGCCGACGCGGCGCCGCAGTTGCGTGGCTGTCCGAACCGCCCAGGGCTGCCAGGCGCTTGGCACTCTCCACACGATGACCGTGCCGACTCCCTCGTCGAGGCAGAGCGGGATCATCTCGCGTCGACGCCCTCAACGCCCAGGCCTTCTCCGCCCTGGGCGCCTCACCCGGCGCCCGCGCCTTCTACGACCAGCAGCGCGCCAAGGCCAACGGCCACAACGACGCCCTGCGGCGCCGAGCCAACCGCCTCGTCGGCATCCTCCACGGCTGCCTCAAAACCCGCACCCGCTACGACGAAGACACCGCCTGGGGCCACCGCCAGCAGCAAGCTGCTTGACAAGCCAAGCCCCTGGGATGTCTAGCGCGACGGTGACCGACCACGTGGCTGCCATTCAGGTGCCTAGCCTGGCAGACCAGCGGGGGCAGTCGATCAAGCTAGCGCACTTGCTATATGTCGGTCAGCTACTTATTGTGATCGGGTGCGTAAGCCGGGAACCCAGATGCGGGAGCCGACCTACTTCGTCCTGGTGTCCCTGCTTGATGGGCCGCTGCATGGTTACGCCATCATCGAGCGCACGGTGAAACTGTCGGGCGGGCGGGTCCGGCTGGCCACCGGGACGTTGTACACGGCGCTGGACCGCCTGACCGCTGAGGGCTACGTGGAACTGGTGCGCGAGGAGATCGTCAACGGCCGGGCGCGCCGTTCCTATGGGCTGACGTCGTCTGGCGCTGGTGCGCTGCGGGCCGAGGCGGCCCGGATGGCGGAGGCGGCTCGCCTGGTGACAGACCAGGGCCGCCGCCTGAAGGCGGACGGCAGCGCCCGGAAGGCGAGCCCTGCGTGACCCCCCTGGAGCGGCGCTGCCGCTGGCTGCTGCGCGCCTATCCCGCCTGGTACCGGCGCAGACGGGGCGAGGAGATGCTGGACACCCTGCTGGAGGCCAGCCCGCCCGGCCGAAATTGGCCTTCTTTCTGTGACGCGCGGGCGTTGGTTCTCGGGGGGTTGCGGGTCCGCGGCTGGGTCTGGTCGCTGTCGCTTCTGTGGGTGGCGACAGGAGCTAGTGGGGCTGGTTACGCCTTTGCCATGACCACGCAGACGTGTAGCAACGAGTGCCCCAACGGCGGGCTCTGGTTCCCGCAATGGAATGGGGAGCCCGGGGTGATCATCGCGGTGGGCGCGCTGGCAGCGGTGGTATGGATGCTGCTGGCTATCGCAGTGCTGGTCGCTGGGCTCGCTCGGTTCGACAGGAGACAGTCGCGCTACGGCATCCGGGGGTGCGCGTGGATCGGTATCTGGATCGCGGGTGTGGCGCTGATGGTGATCGCCTTGGTCGCGGCGAGCGGCTGGCTTGCTGGCAACGGTCCCGTCGATCCCACGAAGCCGAGTAGTACCTGGGGGAGCCCCGGTCCCGTTGTGAGCTGGGGAGAGCTGCCCATCTGCGCCGCGTGGCTGGCGCTCGGAGCCCTGATGACCTGGATACTGGACACACCCCACGGCAGGAAGGTGCCCGAAAAAAGCGGCCGTTCGACCAGGCAAGCCAGCTCGTAATTCATCGCACCGTCATGCCCGGGCCTGGACCCGGCCGCCCCTACCAGCTGCATGCACCCGATGGCGTGCGGGACGAGCCTAAACCGGCGTGGTCAGACGTTGAAGCGGAATTCGACCACGTCGCCATCGCGCATGACGTAGTCCTTGCCCTCGATCCTTGCCTTGCCCGCAGCCCGGGCAGCGGCGATGGAACCAGCCGCCATCAGGTCGTCGAACGACACGATCTCGGCCTTGATGAAACCGCGCTGGAAATCGGTGTGGATAACGCCGGCGGCCTCGGGAGCCGTCGCGCCCGCCGGGATTGTCCAGGCGCGGGCCTCCTTCGGGCCCGCGGTCAGGAATGTGGACAGTCCAAGAGCCGCGAACGACGCCCTGGCCAGCTGCGCCAGGCCGGGCTCGCCCAGGCCAAGCCCGGCGAGCAGTTCGGCGGCCTCGTCCTCGGGCAGCTCGGCTAGCTCCGCCTCGGTCTGGGCGTCCAGGAAGATCGCCTGCGCGGGCGCGACAAGCTTGGTCAGGCGGTCCCTGAGCGCGTCGTCAGAGAGCTCGGCGTCGTCGGAGTTGAACACGTACAACAGTGGCTTGGCCGTGAGCAGGTGCAGGTCACGCAGATCTGCCGGGTCGATTCCGGCCGCCGCAGCGCCGGCGAACAGGGTCGTCCCCCCGTCGAGCAGCTGCTGCGCCCTGGCGGCGGCATCGGCGGCGCGAAGCCGTTCGGGGTTCTTGGCGAATTTCGCTTCCTTGGCCAGCCGCGGTGCCGCCTTCTCCAGCGTCTGCAGGTCGGCCAGGATAAGCTCCGTCGCCACCGTCTCGATGTCCCGCTCGGGGGCCACATCGCCATCCACGTGGCTGACGTCCGGGTCGGTGAAGACCCGGACGACCTGGCAGATCGCGTCGGTCTCCCGGATGTGGGCGAGGAACTGGTTGCCAAGACCCTGCCCCTGCGAGGCGCCGCGGACCAGCCCGGCGATGTCGACGAACCGCACAGTGGCGGGCACGATCCTGGCCGAGTCGTACAGCCCGGCCAGCGCGGGCAGCCGCGCATCAGGGATGCCCACGATGCCAACGTTCGGCTCGATGGTCGCGAACGGGTAGTTGGAGGCCAGCGCGCTGGCCCGGGTCAGCGCGTTGAACAGGGTGGACTTGCCGACGTTGGGCAAGCCGACGATACCGATGGACAAGCTCACCAGCGCGAGTCTAGGCCCCCTGGGCATGGGGTCTGGCCAACGGCGGGAGGCGGCCAGGCCCCTCGCGCAGCAACCGGAAACCGAGCTGGCGCCGGGAAACTCGGCCGCGCGGGCCGGGCGTGTCGCCGCGGAAACTGTCGGCGAGGACTGCAAACATGACCAGAATGAGTGCGATCTTGTTGCTGGCCGGGCTTCTCATCGGCGCCATCCTCGGCGCGGTGATTGGCTACCTGCACGCCAGGAGCCGCTTGGCGGGTGCGGCCGCCGATGCGGCGGGCCAGGCCAGGGCCGCTGATGAGCGCGCCAGGGCCGCGCAGGACCGGGCGGCACTGATCGAGCGCGCCGCGCTGGAGAAGGCCGCGCTGCTGGACGGCCAGCTGGCGGAGCGCTTCCAGGCGCTGTCCGCCCAGGCCCTGGACCTGAGCTCACGGCGCTTCCTGGAGATCGCTGAGGGCCGGCTGAACGCCGCGAGCGCCCAGGCCGCCGGGGACCTGGACACCCGCAGGATGGCCGTCGAGCACCTGGTCGAGCCGCTGAAACAGACCCTGGCCCGGGTGGAGACACAGCTTCGCGAGACCGACGCCGCGCGGAGCAGGTCGCACGCGGCCCTGGCCGAGCAGGTGACCATCGCCAGGCAGAGCTCCGACCAGCTCCGGGCGCAGACGCAGGCCCTGGTCACTGCGCTGCGACGGCCTGAGGCCCGCGGCCGCTGGGGGGAAATGCAGCTGCGCAGGGTGGTGGAGCTGGCCGGGATGAGCGCCCGCTGCGATTTCGACGAGCAGGTGGCCGTGGCCACGGACGACGGCGCACAGCGCCCGGACATGGTCATCAGGCTGGCCGGGGGCAAGCACATCGTGGTCGACTCCAAGGTCTCGCTCGCCGCCTATCTCGAAGCCGCGGAAGCGACCGACTCCGGGGTGCGTGACCTGCGCCTCGACGCGCACGCCCGGCACCTGCGTGAGCACGTCGACCGGCTGGCCGCCAAGGCATACTGGGCCGCGCTCAGCCCGACGCCGGAATTCGTCGTGCTGTTCATCCCGGGCGAGGCTTTCCTCGCGCCCGCGCTTGAGCACGACCCGGCGCTGCTCGAGCACGCGATGGCGCATCGCGTGCACATCGCCACGCCGACCACGCTGGTCACCATGCTGCGCACCGCGCAATACGCCTGGCAGCAGGCGGCGCTGTCCGACAATGCCCGCGCCGTGTTCGATCTGGGCAGGGAGCTTTACGACCGGCTGGCCGGGCTCGGCAAGCACGTGGACAGCCTCGGTAAAGCACTCACCAATGCGGTGTCCACGTATAACCGGACCGTCGGGACCCTGGAGAGCCGGGTCCTGGTCAGCGCCCGCAAGCTGAATCAGCTTGGCCTGGTCGAGGCCGAACTGGCGGCCCCCAAACCGGTCGAGGAGACCGTCCGGGCGCTGTCGGCGGCCGAGCTGGTCAGCCAGGGCGGCCCGGAACTCGTCACCGGGACCGGAACCGGCCAGGACCGAGGCGGTACGCCTCCGGCCCAGCTGCTGGGCGGGCCCCGGTCCATGGGCGCGGCCGGTTAGGAACGCGGGTGCCCGCGCCGGTCTGGCACCGGCACGAGGGAAGGAACTGGGGTGACGCAGCAGACCGAGCGATTCGCGGACCGGATCCAGGACCAACGTCAGCCGGCCAGGATGACAGGCCGCGGCGCCGTACTGACGATGTTTGCGCTGTTCTTCACCGGCGCGGCCGTCGCTGACCTGCTGCACCTGGGCTTTCTGGTCGGCTTCAGCTTCCTGGCCGGTTGCGTGCTGGCAGCCAGATTCGCCCTGCGCAGTGCCCTGCTGACCGTGGTGATCAGCCCGCCGCTGATCTTCCTGGTCGCCGTGGCGTGCGCGGAGAGCATGTCATCGTCGGGGGCCACCGCTCACTCCGGGATGCTGTCCGCCGCCGAAGGGACCATTCTCACGCTGGCCGCCGCCGCGCCCTGGCTGTTCGGCGGCGAGGCGGCCGCGCTGGTTCTGGCCTTGTTCCGGGGGCTGCCACAATGCGTCCGCGACTTGCGCGCGGGCCTGCGCGGCCCGGTCGCCCCCAGCCCCGGTGCGTCCTGGGCCGACGCCGAGTAACGGCAGCTGCCCCCGGCGGCCGACGGCTGGCTGCTTCAGCGGCCGTGATCCGGCAGCGGCTCGCCCTCGCGAGCTCCCTTGCGGCGCAGTTCGTGCGGGAGCGCGAAGCGCATGCTCTCGTGCACCGCCTCCACCTCTTCGACCGTGCCGAAGCCGCTGTCGGCCAGCCGGTCGAGGACACCGTAGACCAGATCCTCAGGTACCGAGGCGCCGCTCGTCACGCCAACGGTGGTGACGCCGGCCAGCCAGTCCTCCGACACCCCTGACGAGTCATCAATGAGGTACGCGGCCTGGGCGCCCGCATCAAGGGCCACCTCGACCAGCCGCACCGAGTTCGACGAGTTCCGCGAGCCCACCACGATGACCAGGTCCGAATCGGCGGCAATCCGCTTGACCGCGGCCTGCCGGTTCTGGGTGGCGTAGCAGATGTCATCACTGGGCGGGTCGAGCAACTGCGGGAAGCGCTCCCGCAGCGCCGCTACGGTCTGGCTGGTCTCATCCACCGACAACGTCGTCTGCGACAGCCACGCCACCTTCGCTGGGTCACGTACCTGCACGCGTTCACTCCCGGCCGGCCCGTCTACCAGGTGAATGCGGGCCGGAGCCTCGCCGGTGGTACCGATAACCTCTTCGTGGCCTTCATGCCCGATGAGCAGGATGTCGTAGTCCTGGGCGGCAAAGCGCCTGGCCTCGTTGTGAACCTTGGTGACCAGCGGGCAGGTGGCGTCGATGGTGCGCAGGCCGCGGTCTTCAGCCTCCTGGTGCACCTGCGGAGACACGCCGTGGGCGGAAAACACCACGACCGCCCCCTCAGGGACTTCCTCGGTCTCCTCCACGAAGATCGCGCCGCGCCGCTCCAGCGTCCGGACGACATGCGTGTTATGCACGATCTGCTTGCGGACGTACACCGGAGCACCGAAACGCTCCAGCGTCATCTCAACCGCCTGGACAGCCCGGTCAACCCCGGCACAGTAACCGCGGGGCTTCGCGAGCAGGACACGTCGGGTCGGCACGGACATGACACCCATCGTAGGTGACCGTGCATCTGCTCTCTCCTTACGGCACGACGACCCCCCCTGTTGCGGGAGCATTGCGGGTGACGACAATCAGTCAGGCTGTCATGCTCAGGCGTGACGACGGGCACTGCAGATCACCAAGAGGGCGGATCCGGACCCGCCCGGGGGAGGAGACGGACATGCGCTTCCCGCAGGTCGGCGAGCGAGTGAGAGCGGCTCCTGCCCAGGCCCTGCGGGCCATGTTCGCCGGGCTCGGCCAGGTCCTCCTGGTGGCCGACCGGGTGCGGAGCCGGCCGGCCGGTCCTGATACCGATCAGCCCAGTGCCGGCCCGCGCCAGGTTGCGGCGCCCCGGGCCGCCGTCGTCGAGAGTGCCCAGGCCGTGCCGTGCCGCTGCCGCTGCGGCGCCGAGCCCGGCCGCCAGCCCTGCGGCAGACCACGAAGCCTCCCGCTGGCGATCCCTCGACCAAACGGGGAATGTCCGGATTCTTCCGGTCTCGTACCAGGCCAGCCCGCCCGCGGAGCCGATGCCAGCCCAGACCAGCCAGCCTGCCGAGGCGGAACTCGCCCAGCCGCTCCTAGCCGAGCCGCTCCTGGCCAAGCCGGAACCCGCCGAGCCCCTGCTAGCCGAGCGGGAAGCCGCCGAGCCGCCCCTAGCCGAGCGGGAAGCCGCCGAGCCGCCCCTAGCCGAGCCGGAACCCGCCGAGCCGCCCCTAGCCGAGCCGCTCCTAGCCGAGCCGGGTTCCGTAGAGCCTGGCTCCGCCGATTCGGCCCCGGCCGAGACTGTGCCCATGGAATCTCTGGTGCCCACGGAATCTCTGGTGCCCACGGAACCTCCGGCGGCCACGGAACCTCCGGTGCCCACGGAACCTCCGGCGGCCACGGAACCTCCCCCGGCCGAGCCGGGCCCCGCTGTCACCGCCGGGCCAGCGCGGCTGCCGGTGCCCAACTACGACGACCTGTCGCTCGCTTCGTTGCGCGCGCGCTTGCGTAACCTCGACTCCGGCCAGGTGCGCACGCTGCTCGACTATGAGCAGGCGCACGCCGCCCGGCCCCAGGTGCTTGTCATGTTCGAGCGCCGCATCAGCAAGCTCGAGACCGGCTAGGACTGACCGGACCGCAGGCCGGCCAGACTTATCGCCATGCCATTGCAGAGCAGCGCCGCATCCCCGGTCCCGGTCCGGACGGTCCTGCGGCTGGTGGGCGACTGGATAGGGCGTCTCGGGCGAATCTGGGTCGAGGGACAGATCGCCGAGCTCAGCAAGCGCGGCAGCGCCGTGTACCTCACGCTCCGCGACCCGGTCGCGGCCGTTTCCGTCCGCGTCGTCTGCCCGCGAACAGTGTTCGAGGCCACGGACCCGGCGCCAGCCGAAGGCGCGCGGGTGGTCATCTGGGCGAAGCCGGACTTCAATACCGCCCGCGGCTCCTTTTCGCTCAGCGCCATGGAGATCCGCGCGGTCGGGATCGGCGAGTTGCTGGCCAGGCTGGAACGCCTGCGCCGGTCGCTCGCGGCGGAAGGCCTGTTCGCCGCGGAACGTAAGCGGCCGTTGCCTTTCCTGCCCGCCATGATCGGGCTGGTCTGCGGGCGTGATTCTGCCGCCGAGCGCGACGTGCTCAGGAATGCGGCCCTTCGGTGGCCTGCGGTGAACTTCCGGGTGGAGCAGGTCGCGGTTCAGGGCCAGCATGCCGTCGAGGAAGTCATCGGGGCATTGCGGCAGCTCGACGCCGATCCGGCGGTAGACGTGATCATCATTACCCGCGGCGGCGGATCGCTCGAGGACTTGCTGCCCTTTTCTGACGAGACCCTGGTCCGTGCGGTGGCCGCCTGCCGGACTCCGGTCGTGAGCGCGATCGGACACGAGCAGGACTCACCCATCCTGGACTATGTCGCGGACGCCCGGGCGTCCACGCCGACCGACGCCGCCCGGCGGGTGGTGCCCGACGTGGCGGAGCAGCTCGCGCTGGTGGCGCAGCTACGGGCCCGGGCCCGTCGCTGCGTCATCGGGCGGCTGGACCGCGAGTCCTCCTGGCTGGCCGCGATGCGATCGCGGCCCGCGCTGGCCAGCCCGGTCCGCGAGATAGAACGGCGCCAGGAGCAGCTGACCGCGGCGACCGAGCGCGCCCGGCGATCGGTATCGGCCAGCCTGGACCGGGCGCAGGACGGCCTCGACCACACCAGGGCCAGGCTGCTAGCCCTCTCCCCCGCGGCCACGTTGCGTCGCGGCTATGCGATCGTGCAGCGCGGCGACGCCAGCGTGGTCCGCTCCGCGGCGCAGGTCGCTGCGGGCGAGACGCTCACCGTCCGGTTCGCCGAAGATCAGCTGAATGCGGTGGCCGGTCCCTGAGGTAATACCACTGAGCCTAAGTTGATCGGCCGGGTCAGCGGCCTGGCGGCGGATGATGCGGACGGTGCGGAGGAACTTGACCTGCCGTCGCTCGGTTATGAGGCGCCAACGCTGGCTTGATGCGCGGCCCTTCGGCTGGAGTCGCCGGGTAATTTGACCGCAGAGCGCTCAGCTACCGGTGCACTCCGGGCTGGCCCGCACCAGACCGGCCCCGATTGATGTGGACGGGCGGCCGAAGCCAGCCTCAAGCTGGACACCGCCGCCGCTTGGAAGGGCCGACGGGCGGATCACTATGACGCGGGAGGGTGGTCCCGGCTGCGCCGGGAAGACCTTGCTGAACAAGGTATTGCCCGCGGGGGTGTGCGTTCCGGTTACACCGGCGCCCGGCCACGGGCGACACGCCGGGTTGTGCTGGTCGAGGAAAGTGACCGCGGCCGGTACCCCGTCCGCGCGGAGCTTGCGCTGCAGTCCGGCGGGATCGCGCAGCTCGTGGATGGCGACTTTGACATCGCCGTCGGGCTGGTTGACTACCGTCCAGGCCGTCAGCTGGAAGCCGGGCCGGCGGCTGGCCGGGTGACTGGCTGGCAGCAGCGCGGTCACGGCCACGGCCGCCCCGGCCGCCAGCGCCAGCACTCCGGTCATGCCGGGGATCAGGCGGCGGCGTACGCGGCGGCTGCGGGCTCGGGCGATAATCTCGCCAGCGGGGATGCTCGGGTGTGCCTCCCCAAGGGAGTCGCGCACCTCGGCGAGACGGTCTTTGATTGCGGTAAGGGTGTGGTCGTTGTTCACTGCGTCAGCTCCTGATCGTCGCGGGCGGGGAACTCGCGGCGCAGCGCGCCGATGGCCCGGTGCAGGTGAGTGGTGACGGTGCTGCTGGAAATGCCGAGCATCTCGGCGGTGGCGCTGGTGTCCAGGTCGAGCAGTAGCCGCAGCGCGATCACCTCGCGCTGCCGGACCGGCAGCCGCCGCAACGCGGCCACCAGGGAGCTATCCAGGGCTAGGTCCTGGCTGGTGGCCGCCTGGTGTCCTGGCCGCCCAGGGTGACCTCCAGGCGGTGCCGCCGCCACCAGGACACGCGCGCGTTCATCGCGGTACGGATGACCCACGCTCGTGGCTCGGCTAGCTCGCGTACTTTCTGCCACGACGCCCACGTCTTGGTGAAAGCCTCCCCCACCAGGTCCTCGGCCAGCGGCCGGTCAGCCACGCTGACCATGACGATGCGCAGGCAATCACCCCAGGCCGCGGCGTAGAATTCCGCGAACTCGCGCTGGTCCTCTTCCACGCCCTATACACGCATGAGGACCCAGATTCGTCCACCTCACCAGGCCCTGCCTCTCGCAACCAAAGATCACAAGAGGGCAGGCCCGGCCCAGTCCCGCGCAGTTCCTGCTCTGCCCGCGTCGTCCCGCCGAGCTCCTACCGAGTCAAACGGCCAGGCGACACCGGCACCCGCTACCACCGCCCGCCCACCATCAGGCTGGTCAATCTCCCCGCCACGGTCATGATCAACTTAGCCTGAGTGGCATTGTTGCGCCACGCGCGCGGAAAGGAGTCGCTATTGAGGTAGGTAGCGGCGTTCTTGACGTGTTTGCTGCACAGGAGATGAAGGTTTTGTGGCCCTTCGGCGCCGCCCTGCGGGGGGAGGCGTCAAATCACCTCAAGGTGCGTTAGCTGAAGACTGTCGTGCTGAGCGTTGAGGAAAAGGCGGTGTAAGAGTCGTCAGATAGGGACCAGGAAGACGAACGCGAGTGAACCACTGCTGACGTGTCGAGAGTTAGGAAACGGCATCAGAACCGGGGCGTCAATGCGGCTCTGGGATGAGCCTGGCGGGTGCCCGTTTACTGGCCAGGCGGTGCCCGGCATGGAGGTGGCGTGAGCCTGGTCTGCGGCTTCTGTGCGGAACGTGGGAAGGCGCGTGCTGATACTGCTCCCGGCGTGGGTGCCGGGCGAGAGGGAGCGCACCGTAGCGGCTGAAACCGCGAGGTGCTGAGTACCGATGCGGCGCGCGCCGGCGGACCGGCTCGTAGTAGCGGCGAGGCCCCCGTAATGGAGGCGGAGCGAAGGGGCCGGCTCATCTGTGGTTTGTTCGCGCGAGCAACCAGGCGATGCTCTGGGAGGAGACGAGTGAGCAAGTCAGGTCCGGAAGGAAAACCGTTCAAGATACCGAAGCAGCTGGTGTGGGAGGCATATCAGCAAGTCAAGGCGAACAAGGGTGCCGCCGGAGTGGACGGGCAGTCCATCGAGGACTTCGAGGCCGATCTGAGGAACAACCTCTACAAGATCTGGAACCGGATGTCATCAGGGACCTATTTTCCGCCTCCGGTGCGGGCTGTGGAAATACCGAAGCACGGCGGAGGCACGAGAATTCTTGGCGTGCCTACCGTGGCTGACCGGGTCGCGCAGACGGTAGCCGCGCTGGCGCTGCAACCCCGGACGGAGTCGATCTTTCACCGCGACTCGTTCGGGTACCGGCCGCGGCGGGGCGCGCTGGACGCGGTGGCGAAATGCCGCGAGCGGTGCTGGAAGAAAGACTGGGTAATAGATCTGGATGTCCGGAAATTCTTCGACTCCGTTGACCACGGCCTGATGGTAAAGGCGGTGCAGGCCAACATCACCCCGGAACAGCGGTGGGTGGTGCTGTATGTGAAACGGTGGCTGAAAGCGCCCATCCTCATGCCTGAGGGCAGGCTGGCTGGCCGGGACCGCGGAACCCCGCAAGGATCCGCGGTATCACCCGTCCTGGCGAACCTGTTCATGCACTACGCGTTCGATTCCTGGCTGGAGCGCGAGTTCCCGGCCGTTGAATTCGAGCGCTATGCCGACGACGCCGTGGTGCACTGCGCGACCGAACGGCAGGCCAGGCTCGTCCTGGCCGCGCTGGCCGAGAGGATGGAAAGCGTCGGGCTGGAACTGCACCCGGCGAAGACCAAGATCGTGTACTGCAAGGACAGGAACCGGCAGCTCGATTGTGAGCACACGTCATTCACCTTCCTGGGGTACACCTTCCGTGCCAGGAAAGCTCCGACCCGCGACGGGACGAGCATGTTCAGCGCGTTCCTCCCGGCGGTCAGCAGGGACGCTCTCAAGGAGATGGGGAGTGAGGTCCGCCGCTGGCGGATTAACCTGCGCACCACCTCGGACATCGGGGAGCTTGCCCAGTGGATGAATCCGGTCATTCGCGGCTGGATGTCCTACTACGGCAGGTTCTACCGGACCGAGCTGCACGGCCTCCTGCGGCGCATCAACACCTACCTGGTGCGCTGGGCGCGACGGAAGTTCAGGCGGCTGCGGGCATTCAAACGGGCCAAACGGTGGTGGAACGGGCTGCTGCGCAGGCAGCCTGCCCTCTTCGCCCACTGGTCCTGGATGACCGAGTTCTGACGGATCAGATGAGAAGAGCCGTATGACGGGAGACCGTCACGTACGGAGTCTGTGGGAGCCCGGGGGGTGAGATCCCCCCGGGCCACCCGGCGTCCCTGACGGCGCGAAAGCTCTAGCGAAGCCATCCGCGGCTATTATTGCCTATCGTATTTTCCTAGCCACAGCGGCGCGGCGGAAAGTTAGCTAGCTTTAAACGCCAGCATATTGGCGCAAGACGTTTTCACCTATTCGTTAGATGTCGCGCATTTATTGTCGAATCGACCGCGCGGGCACGGACCGGGGATCCGACGGGGTGGGGGGACCGCGCTTGCGGTTATTACGGTCAGGCAGCCCGACGGCACGTCAGCCGGCCTCGGTGGCTCGCGGCCAGCCTCGGCTGGGCAGCCGCCACCGGGCGGCCGGTTTCGATGGCCTTCGCGCGCTCGCCGTGCTCGCGGTCGTGGCCTTCCACGAGAACCTGCGGGCGCTGCCGGGCGGGTTCCTCGGCGTGGACGTCTTCTTCGTCCTCAGCGGCTACCTGATCACCGACCTGCTGGTTGCACGGTGCGACCGCGACGGACGGCTCGGGCTGCGCGACTTCTGGATCCGGCGGGCCCGGCGGCTGCTGCCGGCCCTGGCCATCCTGCTGGTCACGGTGACGGCCGCGACCGCGGTCCTGGAGCCGGATCAGCTGGACAGCCTCAAGCCGGCCTTGTTCAGTGCGGTCACGTACACCAGCAACTGGTGGCAGGCATTTCATCACCAGTCGTACTTCGAGGCATTCGGGCCGCCACCGCCGCTGCAGCACCTGTGGTCGCTCGCCGTGGAGGAGCAGTTCTACCTGGTCTGGCCGCTCGTGCTAGCGCTCATGCTGGCCGGGGGCCGGCGTAAGCGGTTCGGCGCTGCGCTCGCCTGGGCGGGCGCCGGAGGGTCCGCGGTGGCGATGGCCGTTCTCTACGTGCCAGGTTCTGACCCCTCCCGCGTCTACTACGGCACGGACACGCACGCGACGGCGCTGCTCACCGGTGCGGCGCTGGCCCTGACCTGGCCACTGGCCCGGCTGGCGGCCTCCTCGCGGCAGGTCACCGCGCGGCTGGACGTCCTGGCCGTGGCCGGGCTCACGACGTTGGCCTGGGCAGTTGGCCACTTCTCCGGCGCTGATGCCGCTGTTTATCCGTTCGGCCTGGTCTTGGCGGCGCTGGCCGCAGCGGCGGTCATCCCGGCGGCGGCCACCGCCGGCGTCATCGCCACGATGCTCAGCTGGTCACCGCTGCGCTGGCTCGGGGTGCGCTCCTATGGCATTTACCTGTGGCACTGGCCGGTCATCGCGTTCTTTACCGCGCTGGCCGGACCAGGGTCAGCCAGCTTCATGAGCAGGACCATGCAGACCGTGATCGCCATCGCCATCGCGGCGGCGTCCTGGCGCTGGGTTGAGGAGCCCATCTTGCGCCACGGGCTGCGTGCGGTCGTCAGCTCCGGCTTCGCCCGGCTAGCCAAGTCGGTGGCCGCCGCGCGACGGTCGCCCGCCAGCGCGCTGCCGCTGACCGTACCGGCCGTCGCACTGATCGTGGCGGGCACCGCGGGGTACGGGATCCTGCACCACCGGACCGGACCGACGCTCGAGCAGCAGATCGCCGCGGGCGCGACGATCAGCGCTGCCACCCAGGCTGGTCAGGCCGGTCAGGCCGGCCAGGCCGCCGTGCCATCGGCCGAGCTCCCATCGGACACCGCCCCCGCACCGGTAGTCCTGGCCCGCCCGCGCAGTCAGCTGCCCGCGCCGCCCGGCACCGCGGTCACGGCCATCGGAGATTCGGTCATGCTCGCGGCGGCCCAGCAGCTGCGGGCAGCGCTGCCGGGGATCTACATCGATGCCGCGATCGACCGCCAGATGGGCGGCGGCCTGGCGGCGGTCAGGCACCTGGCGGCCCGCGGTGTACTGCGGCCGGTCGTGGTCGTGGGCCTGGGTACCAACGGCACCGTGACCGGCGGCCAGATCCGGCAGCTGCGGGCCGAGATCGGGGCGGGCCGCTGGCTGGTGCTCGTCAACACCTACGAGGCCAGGTCCTGGGAGGATGAGGTCAACCGCGCGCTGGCCGCCGCGGCGTCCGACCCTCGCGTCCTGCTGGTCAACTGGCACGCCGCCATCGCGGGCCGGACCAGCCTGCTGTGGGATGACGAGGTACATCCCCGCCCAGCGGGCGGGACCCTGTACGCCCGGCTGGTCAAGGCCGCGGTCCTGGCCACTGGCCTGGACCAGGGCCAGCCCGATTCCGCTGACGTTCCGTCATCGAAGTAGCCCTCCGTGACCTGACGGCCGCACCCTGCCGCCACCGGGCGGCAGCATTAGGGTTGAGATCGTGACGGCACCAAAGGCCAGCTCGAAAGCGCCTCAGCCCCAGTCGCCCCAAACCCAGTCGGCCCAGCCCCAGTCGGCCCAGCCCGCCTATGAGCAGGCCCGTGACGAGCTGACGGAAGTGGTCAAGCGGCTTGAGGCAGGCGGGCTGACCCTGGAACAGTCGCTGGAACTCTGGGAGCGCGGCGAGCGCCTGGCCGCCATCTGCGCCGAATGGCTCGAGGGCGCCCGCGCGCGGCTGGCTGCGGCCATGGCCCAGCGGACCGGTGCGGACAGCGATCCCGCCGCGCCCTTCTGAGCCGGATCCCGCCGCTGGCCCCGGGCCGCGCCTAGCTGGAGCACGTCTCGGCTACCGGTAGTCCAGGAAGAACTCGGCGGTCTTGCTGGACCCATTCGGCCAGTCGGGTTCGCATGATCAGGTCGAAGCCTGGCGGCCCGTCGCCCGCACGAACAGCGACATCAGCTCCCGCTGCGGCACGCCTCCGGCCAGGTAGGCCCGCGCTCCCACCAGGCAGAGCTGCCTCGGATCCCGAACACCGGCCTGCGTGGCCTCGCGCACGGCGTGCCGGGTTCGCCTAGCCTGTCGTCGTGCAGTTTCTCGAACAATGCGGGATAGAGCTCGGCTTTTCCGGAGAAGTGGTGACAGCGGCTGCCGACGCTGGCGCCGGCCCGGGTGACAATCTCGGTCGCACCCGCCAGAGCGTAGCCTTCAGTCAGGAAAATCTCGCGTGCCGCCATCAGCAGCGCGGTCCGGGTGGCCGCTCCGCGCTCCGACAGTCGTGTAATGGGCTGCGCCCGGCCTGTCGTCATATAGCTCCGGAGCACTTCTTAACGGGCCGGCCGCTCAGCACATTAGGGCTTCTCGGCCTGGTAGTACATAGGATTTCATCACGGCCGAAGGGAAATAGCATCCGCCATGACTGAGAACCAGCCCCCCGCCACGCCAGAGCCCTCTCCTAGCTACCAGGCTGGGCCGTTGCCAGGCCGGCATGCACCGGACCGGAACCTGGCCCTCGAACTCGCGCGGGTCACCGAGGCTGGCGCGATGGCCGCCGCCCGCTGGGTGGGCCGGGGCGACAAGAACGGGGCCGATGCCGCCGCGGTGAACGCGATGCGGCTGCTGGTCAACACGGTGTCGATGAAGGGCGTCGTGGTCATCGGTGAAGGCGAGAAGGACCACGCCCCGATGCTGTACAACGGCGAGCAGATCGGTGACGGCAGCGGCCCCGCCTGTGACGTGGCGGTCGACCCGATCGACGGCACGCGGCTGACCGCGAACGGCATGCCGAACGCGATCTCGGTGATCGCCGTCAGCGCGCGCGGCTCGATGTACGACCCCTCCGCCGTCTTCTACATGTCCAAGCTGGTCACCGGGGAGAAAGCCGCCGGAGTGGTGGATGTCGAAGCGTCGCCAGCCGACAACATCGCCGCAGTGGCGCGCGCCAAGCGCTGCTCGCCGCACGACGTCACCGTGGTCATCTTGGACCGCCCCCGGCACGTGGAGCTGATCTCGCAGGTCCGGGCGGCGGGCGCGCGGATCAAGCTCATCACCGACGGGGACGTCGCCGGGGCCATCATGGCTGCGCGCGATGGCACCGGGGTCGATCTCCTGCTCGGGATCGGCGGCACGCCGGAGGGCATCATCACGGCGTGCGCTATCAAGTGCCTCGGCGGGATCATCCTCGGCAAGCTCGCGCCCCGGGATGACGCCGAACGCGAGCGCGCGGTGGCCGCCGGGCATGATCTTGACCGGGTACTCACCACCGATGATCTGGTGACCTCCGATGATGCGTTCTTCGCCGCTACCGGGATCACCGACGGGGAGCTGATGGCCGGCGTTCGGTACGCCTCCGGCGGGGCCACCACCCACTCGCTGGTGATGCGCGCCCGGTCGGGCACGCTGCGCAACATCCACAGTGAGCATCAGCTCTGGAAGCTGAACGCCTACTCCGCCGTCGATTTCAATGGCGGCGGCTGACCGGCGCCCTGAATCTCGGCCCTGAAGCCCCGCTCCTGAGAACCCGGCCCCTGATCCGGTCGGCTAGCCCCGCCGGATACCCCGGCGCCACCGGGACCGGCGCGGTACGACGGTCTTGATCCGGCCTGCCAGGGCCATGGCCCGGACTTCGATCACCGGCACCCCCGGGGCCGGCGGCACGCCGCTGCCGGTGAACCTCCGGCCCAGGACCGAGGTACCGGTCATCTCCACCGCTACGCCCTCGGGGATGATCAGCTCTACGGTGCCGCCGATCACGGTGGCGAGCAGGGTGATCCGGCGCGCTTGGAGCAGTGCCTCGCGCAGGTCGAGCACGACCTCACCGAAGATCGCCGTCACCACGAGGCTGTCCGGCACGACCCAGCGCCCGTCACGTCGTTCCTTGCCGAACACCGCCGCGACCGACCGGCGGTTGTCGATGCGGATCGGCTGCGCGGCTGGCGCGGCCAGGTCCGCCGTCAGTGCGGACAGCTCGCCCAGGGTGCGGGCGGCGTACGCCCGCTCGGCGCGCTCCGCGTGCTCGCTCAGGGTCAGCCGGCCGTCGCCGGCCGCCTGAGTCAGGAGTTCGACCACGCGCTCCCGGTCAGCATCCGATGCGCGCAGCTCACGCGGGCCTGGGCGGGAACTCACATCCTGAAGATACCGGACCAGGCCCGCATCGCCAGCCGGTGCGATGCGGCGCGGAGGCTCGCCACCCGACCGGGCGGACCAGGCCGGGGACCGGACCGGTTCCGGCCGCCCGGCCACTGAGCCGGTTACTTCCAGGTCTTCCCGGCGTCGGTGGTGGTCAGCACGATGGCGTTGCCGGCTTCGTCGGTGTAGAACAGCCGGCCGTCCTCGCTGCCCCAGGCGAGCAGCGCGGGCGCGCCCTTGGACTTGGTGGGGCTGACGTTCTTCCAGGCGCCCCAGGCGCCCTGCCAGCGTGCCGCCTGCACATAGCCGTCCGTGCCCAGGCCGGCGACGACCGTCACGGTGCTGGGCCACCGGACCGCCGCGAGGCCGCTGGTGATCGATCCCCCGATGTTCTTCATGTCCGGTCCTTTCGGCTCCCCGAGCGCCGCCTCCATCGCGGCCAGGCTCGGATAGTTCGCGACATCACGGTCGATCTGCCCGCTGGTGGTCGAGTACTGATGGATCGCCCACGTCTTCCACGGCTTGGGGACCTGCGGTTTACCGGCGGGCCTGGATGGATTGGAGATCCACAGCGGGTATTTCCCGAGGCTGGCGCAGTTTCCTGCCTCAGCGAAACTCAAGTAGGTGTACAAAACGGGCGTCCGATCGTACCGCTTGGCCAGCTCAGCCATCACGTCGGCAGCCCACGCGTCGACCGCGGCAGGCCCGCGGCCGTCAGTAACTTCCAGGTCCAGCGCGACGGCATCCCCAGCGGCCAGGCCGAGTTTCCTGATCTCGCTGGCGAACAGGTCAATGGTCGCCGTCACGCTGACCGATGGATGCCCGAACAGGTAAGCGATCCGCCCGAGCTGGTGCTCATGCAGGTAGGCCCAGTCGGCGGCGGCATCCGGGTTCACGTAAGGCACCGGTGCGCCCGCCGGCGGCTGCAGCTCGGTGAACTTCACCGCGGCCCAGGAGATCTTCCCGGCCGCGCTGCTCCACTGGCCGGGTGCCCCCTGGTAGCTCGCGACATCAACGCCCGGCAACAGGTGCGTGGCGGACGGGCTGGCTTCGAGCGTCTCCCGGATCCGACTGAGCATGGCGCGACGATATCGTGTTCGCCTTGCTGCCGGATTACATTTGGTTGGCCAAATCGGGCGGCACCCGGGTCCGGCCGGCCAGCGCCCCCGCCCCGGTGCCCTAATGGCAAGACGGGACTCGGGTCGCTACCGGCCATCTGCCATCGCTGTTAGTTTGTCGATAGCAAGTATCACGAGGAGCCGGCCGAGGAGGCTGCAGGTGAGTGAGCCGACGGACAGCGGCAGGTCCGGACGGGCGCCCGGACCTGGGCTGTCAGCAAGCCTGCGCGACACGCACTACAAGTGGGTGGCCCTGTCCAACACCACGCTCGGCATGCTGGCCGCCACGGTGAACGCGTCGATCGTCATCATCGCCCTGCCCGCGATCTTCCGTGGCATCAAGCTGAACCCGCTGACCCCGGGCAACGTGAGCTATCTGCTCTGGATGCTGATGGGGTACCTGGTGGTGTCGGCGGTGCTGGTGGTCACCCTGGGCCGCCTGGGCGACATCTACGGCCGGGTCCGGATGTACAACGCGGGCTTCGCCATCTTCGGCCTCGCCGCGCTGGCGCTGCCCTTCGACCCGTTCATCGGGCCGGCGGGCGCGCTGTGGCTGATCGGCTTCCGGGTGATCCAGGCCGTCGGAGGGGCCATGCTGATGGCCAACTCGCCCGCCATCTTGACCGATGCCTTCCCGGCCAGCGAGCGCGGCATGGCGATGGGGATCAACCAGGTGGCCGGCATTTCCGGCTCGTTCATCGGCCTGATCCTCGGCGGCGTGCTGGCCGCGGTCGACTGGCGGCTGGTGTTCATCGTCTCGGTGCCGATCGGGCTCATCGGCACCATCTGGTCCTACTTCAGCCTGCGTGAGGTCGGCCTGCGGACCAAGGCCAGGATCGACTGGCTGGGCAACATCACCTTTGCCGTCGGCCTGATCGGGGTGCTGGTCGGGATCACCTACGGCATCCAGCCCTATGGCGGGCACGCGATGGGCTGGACCAACCCACTCGTGCTGTCCGGCCTGATCGGCGGGGTGGCGTTGCTGATCGTGTTTTGCCTGGTCGAGCTGCGCGTCAGCCAGCCGATGTTCGACCTCAAGCTGATGAAGATCCGGGCGTTCGCGGCCGGCAACGCGGCCACCCTGCTGGCCTCGATCGCCCGCGGCGGACTTCAGTTCATGCTGATCATCTGGCTGCAGGGCATCTGGCTGCTGTTGCACGGCTACTCCTTCACCGACACGCCGCTGTGGTCGGGCATCTACCTGCTGCCGCTCACCGCCGGCTTTGTCACGTCCGGGCCGCTGTCCGGCTGGCTGTCGGACAAGCACGGCGCGCGCGCCTTCGCCTCCGGCGGGCTGCTGCTGTCCGCCGCCGCGTTTGGCGGGCTGATGATGCTCCCGGTCGACTTCAAGTACCCGTCCTTCGCGCTGCTGATCTTCCTCGCCGGAGCCGGGATGGGCCTGTTCTCCGCGCCGAACGCCGCCGCGATCATGAACAGCGTGCCGCCCCGGCAGCGCGGCGCCGCGTCCGGGATGCTCGCGACCTTCCAGAACTCCGGCTTCGTGCTGTCGATCGGCATCTTCTTCTCGCTGATGATCGCCGGCCTGGCCTCGACTCTGCCGAAGACGCTGACCAGCGGCCTGACCGCGCAGGGCGTGCCGCACGCCGTCGCGCAGCAGATCGGGAACCTGCCCCCGGTGGGCAGCCTGTTCGCGGCGTTCCTCGGCGAGAATCCCGTCAAGCTGCTGCTGGCGCCGACCGGCGTGCTCGCCCACCTGCCCGCCGCGAACGTGGCGGTCCTCACCGGCCGGGACTTCTTCCCGCAGCTGATCTCCCAGCCGTTCCACCATGGCCTGGACATCGTGTTCAGCGCGGCGATCGTCCTGCTCGTGATCGCGGCGGGCGCGTCGCTGCTGCGCGGTGGCAAGTACATCCACGAGGACCAGGCCCTGGCTGCCGCGGCGCCGGCGGCCGCCGCCACCACCACCACCGGCACCGGGGCCGGCCAGCTGCGAGCGAACGGCGCCCGGGCGGCCGAGGAGACCCAGCCCGCCAACGGAACCCAGCCGGCCAACGGGACCCAGCCGGCCAACGGAACCCAGCCGGCCGACGGGACCGAGCCGGCTGTACGGTCCGGCGGGGCGCGTGCTACCCCTGAGGCATGACATCCGCAGGCGAGCTCCCTGGCTCCGAGCGCCGACCGGGGCCGGCTGCCCCCGGCAACGCGGCGCACGACGCTGTCACTCGCGCCCGGACTGACCGGCTCTCGCTGGTCCGGTTCCTGTATGCCGATCACGGCGGGATCATCAGGGGCAAAGCCGTCTCGGTGGAACGGCTCCCCGAGCGGATGGCCAGCGGCATCGGGCACACCGTGGCCATGATGGCGATGTCCATGCTCGACGATCTCAGGCCGGTCGAGCACCTGGGACCGGTCGGTGAGGTCCGCATCGTTCCCGATCCGGCCACCTTCGTGTCACTGCCCTACGCACCCGGGGCCGGCGCGATGCTCGCCGACCTGGTCCGCCCGGACGGCCAGCCCTGGGATGCGTGCGCCCGGACCTTCCTCAAGCAGGCGATCGCCGCGCTGGCCGCCGAGGGCTACGGGCTGGCCGCCGCATTCGAGCCCGAATTCACCCTGGGCCGTCGCGAGGCCAGCCCGGACGGCGCGCCGGATCGCCTGGTGCCGGTCGACGACAGCCTGTGCTATTCGGCGACCGGCTTCCAGCTGGCGCACGACTACACGATGGAGCTGTTCGCCGCCCTGCACGCCCAGGGCCTGCGGGTGGAGCACTACTATCCGGAGCTCGGCCACGGGCAGCAGGAGATGTCGATCGGGCACGCGCCGGCCCTGCAGGCGGCCGACAACCACGTGCTGTACCGGGAGACGGTCCGCGGAGTCGCCTTCCGCCGCGGCCTGTGGGCCAGCCTGGCGCCCAAGCCGATTCCCGATCAGGCTGGCAACGGTACCCACCTGCATGGCTCGCTGACCGACCTGAACCCGGACGGCAGCCCGGGCACCAGCAACCTGTTCTACGACGCCGGCGACCGCTACGGGCTGTCCGCCCTCGGGTATCACTTCATCGGCGGCCTGCTGGCCCACCTCCCCGGCCTGACCGCGCTCACCTGCGGCAGCGTCAACTCCTACCGGCGCCTGGTGCCGCAGTCCTGGAGCAGCGCCTTCACGATCTACGGGATGGACAACCGCGAGGCTGCCGTCCGGATCTGCTCCCCGCTGCACGGCGACGCGGCCAGCTCGGTCAACCTGGAGCTGAAACCGTCCGACTCAAGCGGCAATCCCTACCTGGCGCTCGGCGCCTTCATCTACGCAGGCCTGGACGGCATCCAGCGCAAGCTCGACCCCGGCGAGGCGGTCAATGTCGACCCTGCCGAACTCACCGATTCGGACCGGGACAAGCGCGGTATCCAGCGGCTACCGGCGTCACTCGGGGCGGCGCTGGATGCCCTGGCCGCTGACGAGCTGCTGATGGCGGCCCTCGGCCCGCTGCGCCGCAGTGCGTACTTCGCGGTCAAGCGCTCGGAGGTGGCGGCGTTCGCCGAGCACGACGCGGCCTGGGAGTGCTTCCACCACTTCACCAAGATCTGCGCCGGCCTCTGGCAGGCCTGAACCCGCCTGAAGGCGGCCGCGCTCGCCTTCGGACCGAGGATCGCCTGTTAGCGACGTCGCATGCGACCGTTTATCGTTTGATGGTGACCGCAAAGCCCGGCGAACGTGGGCGGCCGAGGAAGTTCCCAGTCCTTGACGCTGAGCCGCTGCGCCGGCCGCGGCGGGCGCGGGTGATCGTCCTGGCGGTGGTCGCCGGAGCCGTTGCCGCGGGTGTCGCGCTGTGGCCCGCGTCGTCAGGCGTATCTCGGTTGGCTGGTGCGGCTGGGCAGTCGGCCAGCCTGGCGGCTCGCGCCGGCGGCCGGATCCTGGCTCTGACTCCGACCGGCAACCTCGTCTTGACAAACCCTGGCGGCACGCATGTGATCACGGTGCGTGCGCTCGGCGTCGTCGGCCAGGTCGTCACCGCATCGCCCGACGACCGCTACCTTTCCCTCGGCAACGGCCAGGTGGCGGTCGTCAGAACCGGCCCCGTGCTGGCCGCCTACCCCACCAAGGTGCCCGTCAACTGGGAGAAGATCCCGGCCTGGCCCGACTCCTTCGCCGATCACGAACGTCAGCTGGTCATGCTGCTGAGCTACGGGGCCGACGCGCTCGCGACCAATCCCGTTTATCTGACCTCAATCGCCACCGGCCGGTCAGTCTCGCTGGGCGTCGGGGACCAAGTGGCAGGCGACCCGCAGGTCGCCGGGGTGTTCCTTTCCGTCGCCGCACCGCCGCGGCCGTCGGCCGCGGTGACGCACTTCAGCCCGGACTCACGGATCGAACTGCGTGATGCCGGGCGGCCTGCGGTAACGCTGGCCACCTCCGCGGCCCTGAACCAGGATCTCGGCCAGAGCCAGCATCTTTCCGTGCAGCTGATCCCGTATCCGGACCAGTCAGGCGACAAGGTCGCGGTAATCGTCCAGCCCACCGCGGGAAGCCAGCAGGCGGGCATCGTCGTGCTAAACCGCGCAGGCCGGGTCCTTGGCACCGTTCCCGCGCGGCTCGGCGTGCGGGGCACACCCGCCTGGGCACCATCCGGCGGATCGCTCGCGTACTCCTCCAACGGCAGCACCGGGCCTGAGCTGAGAGTCTGGAAGATCGGCGGGCAGATCGTCACCCGTCCATTTCCCGTCAGCGACGGCAGCTACAGCTGGTGTATCTGGTCGCCCGACGGGGCGTCGATCCTCTGTGCAGCTCCAGGAGGCGGCAATGGCAGCCAGAGCTGGGCGGTCACCGGGGCCGCGGGGGGTGCGATGGCCGCGGTGCGCGGTCCTGGCTTCCCGGTCACCTGGCTGCCATAGGAGGCCGATTCAGCGGGAAACCGTCGGCACCGTGAGGTACGTTGCCGGCCGCGCAGGACATCTCGCTTTGTTATCAACTTATGAACGATCGTTCTCACGGTCGTGCGCCTGTTGCTAGCGCTGAATAGCTTTCTAGTCATGACCGTGGCCCGGCCTGCGGGCAGCCGATGATCCGCCTGACGGCGCCATTGCGCGGCCTGGCGCACCGGGGCGGCACGACCTTGATGATTCTTGCGGTGGCCCTGGTCGCGACGGCGGCAGCAGCCACCGGGCCCGTCTACTACCAGGCAGCCAAGACGTCGATCCTGCGGGACACGTTGTCCGGCGCTGCGGTGATCGGCCGCGGGTACGAGGCCAATGAGACCGGCGCGCTGCCCGGCCTGCTCAATCAGCTCGCCCCGCTGGTGCATGGCCAGCTGACGGCTGCGCTCGGAAGCCTGTCCGGGCGGCAGGTGTTCGCACCGCCCGTCTACTCCCTCGAGACGACCGTGCCATATCCGCTTTACGCAACATCGGTGCCGCTGGTCTGGCGTAGTGGCGTGTGCTCGCAGTTGCGCATCGCCGGGGCCTGCCCGACCGCCCGGAATCAGGTCATCGTGAGCAGTACGCTGGCCGCCCTGTCGCGCTGGCACATCGGCCAGCACCTCAGCTTCCCCGGCTGGAAGAGCCTCACGATCACCGGTATCTACCGCATGCCTGACCAGTACCTGGGTTACTGGTTCGGCCGCGGCGGGATCTACTTCCCGACCCCCTCCGCCAAAAACCCGACCGCATCCACTTTCGACGCGATGTTCACCTCGCGTGCCACGATCGAGCTCGGCCCGCCCGAGCAGCAGGGCACCGCGGTGGTGGATGACCTGCTCGCCACGTCGCGGATCACCGGCGACGAAGTCCCGGGGCTGAAGTCGGCGATAACGGCACTCACCACCAGTGCGCCCCTGGGGAACCAGCAGGTGATCGTCAGCACCGCCATCCCCGCCACCTTGACGTCGGTCGAGTCCAGCTGGCGTTCGGTGGCCGTGCCTGTCGTGCTGATCACCGCGCAGCTGCTGGTGCTCTGCCTGCTGCTGCTGTTCCTAGCGGTGACCGACGCGACTGAGGCACGCGGCACTGAGGTGGCCCTCATCAGGCTGCGCGGATACGGGCGGTCGCGGACCGTTGCGTTCGCGCTGTCCGAGCCTGTTCTGCTGCTCGCGCTGGCGCTGCCGATCGGCGCGCTGGCGGGCTGGCGCGCCACCGTATTGCTGTGCAACGTCCTGCTGCGTCCCGGCACGGCGGTGGTACTGCCGCCGCTGGCCTGGGCTGCTGCCGCCGTGGCGACGGCGGGCGGGCTCATCGCCGTCGTACTTGCCGCGCGCCGGACACTGCGCCAGCCGGCCGTGGAACAGTTGCGGCGGGCCGGCAGGCTACCGACCGCGGCTGGCTCATCGACGCCATCCTGGCCACCGGCGCTGCCGCCGGGCTGCTCGACCTGGCGGTCAGCGGCGAGATCGGCTCGGCCAAGCACGGCGTGCTCGGCCTGCTCGTTCCCGGTCTGCTCGGGCTGGCCGTCGCGGTCATCGCCTCCCGGCTACTGCCGCTGGCCTGCCGGGCCGCGTTCGCCAGGACCGGCAGGCGGGGCGGCATCGGGCTGTTTCTCGCGATCCGCCATGTGGCCCGGCGGCCGGGTGGCGTGCGGACCACGATCGTGCTCGCCACGGCCTTCGCACTCGCCACCTTTGCCGTCACCGCCTGGTCGGTCGGCCATGACAACGAGCAGCTGGTCGCGGGCACGCAGGTCGGCGCGCCCACGGTGCTCACGGTGACCGTTCCGGCCGGTCAAGACCTCGGCACGATCGTCACGCGGGCAGACCCGAGCGGACGGATGGCGGCTGCTGTGGACCGGTATGTCAGCTCGTCCAGCGGCACCGCCGGATTGACGACGCTGGCCGTGGACCCGCAGCGATTCGCTCGTGTCGCGGCCTGGCAGCCCGGCTTCACCAGTGAGCCGTTCACGACTCTGGCCCGCAAACTGGATCCGAGTGCACCGCCGCCGGTCGTGCTGACCGGCGATGCCGTGCGGGTCACGATCGACGTGCACGCACTGACGCCGACCGGATCCGGGCTGGCCGCCGATGTAACGGCCGGCGCCTCGCCGGTCAGCCTGGGAACGCTGCCGACTCACGGCACGGTTACCCTCACCGGCCAGCTTGTTGGCTGCCCCTGCATGCTGCTGGACCTGGACGTGAGCCCGCCGGCCGGTCAGGTGGGGGTAAGCCAGGTAACCGGCTCGGTCACCATCACCAGGCTTGAGGTACACGGCAGCCGCGGATGGGCGCCTGCTGGCACGGGCGTGCTAGGCAGCGGTGCACGCTGGCGGCCTGGTCACGCTGACCACCCGCCGGACCGGATTCAGGCGGCTTCCGCCGGGCTTGACTGGCAGTTCAGCTCGCTGCCGCATCAGGACGCCGTCCTGGTGTCGGTGAACCGGCCTTATCCGCTGCCGGCTGTGATCTCCTCGGCGATGCTCACCGGCGGGCAACATGTCGTTTCGGGCGTCGGACTTGACGGCAGTTCGCTTGACCTGCAGGTAGTCGGCGGCGCCGTGGCGGTGCCCGGTGCAGCGCAAAGCGGGGTGGTCGTCGACCGCCGCTACGCCGAGTTTGCCGCCGGATCTAACTTCCCGGCGGCCTCTCAGCAGGTCTGGCTGGCAGCCGGTGCCCAGGGCGTCATCGAGCCCCGCCTGACAGCGGCCGGGGTGAAGGTCATCTCGGTCGAGAGCACCGCGGCCACCGCCGCGCGGTACGCCAGGCAGGGGCCGGCCCTGGCCAGTGTGCTCTTCCTCGCTGATGCGGCAGCGGCGGCGCTGCTGGCCGCAAGCGCCGCGATCCTCGGCTTGTACCTGTCCGCCCGCAGGAGGCGCTACGAGTATGCCGCGCTGTCGGCATCCGGCGTGCCGCACCGCACCCTGCTCCAGGCAGTGCTCACCGAGCTAGCGCTGGTGCTCGGCTTCGGCTGCATTATCGGCATTGCCGCGGGGTTCGTCGCCGCCGGCCTGGCGCTGCGCAGCGTTCCTGAGTTCATCAGCACGCCGTCCGGGCCGCCGCTGTCCTACGTCCCGTCCGCTGAGCCGCTGGCGGTGCTGCTGGGCGGGGCCGTCGGGCTGCTGATCATCGCCGCGGTGGCGGCCAGCGTCACGCTGATCCGCGGGGTAAAGCTCGAGCAGCTGCGGGAGGCGCCGGAATGACCGACACCATGGTGCGCTGTGACGGCCTGGTCCAGGTCTACGGCACGCCCGGTCAGCAGGTGACCGCGCTGCGCGGCGTCGACCTCGAGGTCGCCGAGGCAGAGACCGTCGCACTGCTCGGCCCGTCGGGTGCAGGAAAGTCCACGCTGCTGTGGCTATTCGCCGGCCTGCTGCGGCCTACCGCCGGCATTGTCGAGGTCTGCGGCCGGCGGCTCAGCGACCTGACCACGAAGTCAGCAGCCGAGATGCGGCTCCGCGACGTCGGAATGGTGATGCAGAATCCCGGGCGCAATCTGCTGCCCTACGAGACCGCCTTCGGCAATATGCTGGTCGCCCAGGTGCCGACGCGCCGGTCCTGGGCGGTCAAGCGCCACCGGAGCACCGCCCTGCTGGAGGCGGTGGGCCTGGCCAGGCTCGCCCACCGGCCGGCCTGCTGGCTATCCGGCGGCGAGCAGCAGCGGCTCGCGGTCGCCGTCGCCCTGGCCAACGGGCCGCGCGTGCTGCTGGCGGACGAGCCGACCAGCCAACTCGACCACGCGTCGGCGGCGGCGGTCATCGACCTGATCTGCGCTGCTAACCAGGACCTGGGAACGACAGTGGTCGTGGTGACCCATGACCAGGCAGTCGGCAATGCGCTCGGGCGGACCGTGACAATCCGTGATGGCCGGGTCGGCGCCGAGGGCCATGCGGGCGAGGACTTCCTGGTGGTCTCCCGTGACGGCTCCGTCCAGCTGCCTATGGAGGTGCTCGAGGGCGCGCTGCCACCCGGGTCACTGACAAGGGCGATTCCGAACGCTGAGGGCGTGGATCTGCGCCGGGTCAACGTCGGGCGGGACTGACATGCTGACGGCGGACCGCCACCGCCCTGCCTAACCAGCCAGGCTTCGCTAGGCGGCCACCTGAGGTGACAGCCGCCGACCAGGATGATCTCCTAGTGCCATGGATCTTGACGCGGCCATCAGCGAGCTGAGCCTGACCGATCATCACGTACACCAGGCGCTGGCCGGCCACCCGGCCAGAACCGAATTCGAACAGCTGATTACCGAAGGGGATGCGCCGGCCGCGCCGGGGACGACGCAGTTCGACTCCCAGGTAGGCTTCGCGATCCGGCGCTGGTGCGCCCCGCTGCTGGATCTGGAGCCGTTCGCGGCGCCGGCCGAGTATCTGGACCGCCGGGCCCAGCTGGGCGGCACCGAGGTGGCCAGGCGGCTGCTGCGCGGCAGCGGCATCGGGCGCTATCTCATCGACACCGGGTTCGAGGCACCAGGCTCGCTCAGCCTCACCGAGATGGCCGAGGTCTCCGGCGGCCGCGTCGATGAGATCGTCCGGCTGGAGGCGGTCGCCGAGCAGCTCGCTTCGTCGGGCTGCGGGGCGTCGGAGTTCGCCGCGCGGTTCCGCAACGCGCTCTGGACAAGGTCAGCAGCCGCGGTAGGGCTCAAGAGCATCGTCGCTTACCGGTTCGGGCTGGACTTCGATCCCGAGCCGCCCTCGGCGGCCGAGGTCACGGCCGCCGCCGGGCGCTGGCTGAGCAAGGCGGAGCGCACTGGCCGCGTCCGCCTGACCGATCCGGTGCTGCTGCGGCAGCTGCTCTGGACCGGCGCCGAGCGCGGCCTGCCGCTGCAGCTGCACACCGGCTTCGGTGACCGCGACCTGGACCTGCACCGCGCCGATCCGCTGCTGCTGGCACGATTCGCGGAGCGGGTCGAGCCACTCGGCGTGCCGGTCATGCTACTGCACTGCTATCCGTTCCACCGGCACGCGGGAGCGCTGGCGCAGATCTTCCCGCACGTCTATTTCGACGTGGGCCTGGCGCTGCACTACACCGGCGCTCGGGCCGACGCGATCGTCGCCGAGGCGCTGGAACTCGCGCCGTTTTCCAAGATCCTCTTCTCCTCGGACGCATACGGGCCGCCCGAGCTGCACTACCTCGGCGCCCTGCTGTGGCGGCGGGCGATGACCCGGGTCCTCGGCGGCTGGGTCGACGCCGGGGACTGGAGCCAGGATGACGCGATCAGAGTCGCCTCGATGATCGCCGGCCAGAACGCGGTCCGCGTCTACCAGCTGACCAGCCCGGCCTAGCCAGCCCGGCCGACCAGCCCCGCTTAGCCAGCCCGGCCTGACCAGGTCGCCGGCACCTGGCTCAGCGGCCGATGGCGTTGTCGAAGGTGGTCAGGCTGGCCAGCAGATCCTCGATCCGGTAGGCCTCGGCCCACTTTCGCAGCACGGCAGCCAGCTGCCCGGGCATTGCGACCGGGACGGTGGTCTAAACGCCGTAGACGTCCAGGAGCTGATCTCGCAGCTGCTCTGGCGCGGCCAGCTCGTGCTCGTCCGCCAGTACCGGCACAACCTCAAGTCCTACCAGCTCGAATTCCCGGCCGGGACAATGAACGAGAGCGAAGCACCCGAGACCGCCGCCCGCCGCGAGCTGGAAGAGGAAACCGGCTTCACCCTCTCCGCTGACGCCCGGATGCATCCGCTCGGCTCGTTCTACTCGCTGCCGTCAGAGACCAACAAGTACACCCACGTGTTCCTGGCCTCCCCGGTCATCGCTGCCGGGCCTGCTCGCGGCGATACCGAGATCGAGAAGTACTTTGACATGACCGTCGTCTTGATGCCGGCCGAGCAGGCGCTGAGCGGTATCGGGACCACCATCACCAGCATGGAGACCGTGGGCGCGCTGATGGCGGCCCGCTCCGAACTCCAGTAGCAACCAGCCTCAAGGCCCCAGGAGCGTACTGTTTCTATGCGTTGATCGACTGAGGCCTTGTTAATGACGAGAACGAGGTCTCTCCGGCCGACGTAAGCCCCGCCGTTTGCCCGGCAGGCTGGCCTGCTGCTCCCCAGGCTGGCCTGGTGATCGGGTCAGCCCGCCAGGTACCGCTCGCGGGCGGTGTTGCCGACCGGGCAGCCGCCTGCGGCGCCGCGGCAGACGCCGGTATCGCAGAGCCTGCAGATCCAGCGCACCGCGCCGGGCCCGCGCATCAAGCCGACCAGCACCTGACCGGCCAGCTGCTCGAAGGCCTGGCGATCCGGCGGCGACAGTACCGCCAGCGCGCGCTCCAGGACGGCCGCCCGGGCGCCGGTCACCCGCTGCGCGGCCGCCCGGCCGGCCCGGGTGAGCGTCACCGACACCGACCGGCCATCGTCCCCGGGCCCGCGCCGCACGTAGCCGGACTCTTCCAGCCGGTCGAGCAGCCGCACCGTCCCCGATGGCGACAGGCCAAGCACCTGGCGCAGCATGTCCACCGACGGTGCGTCCAGGAAATGCAGCAACGCGGACAGCGCGGCGGCCGATGACAGCGATCCGCCGCCGGCCTCCGCCATGGCGTCGGCCGCCTGGTCGGCAATGACCTGGGCCAGCGCGCCGGCCAGGTTCGCGGCCCGGTCCAGGCTCATCTGGGCCGGTCAGGCCAGGTCGTAGTCGAAACTGAACGACCCGCCGGGCGCGCCGGACGATACGGCACTGCCCGAGCCCCGCAGCCCGGCGAGCCCGCCGGTGCCGGAACCCTCGATGACCTGCCAGCCGGTCTTCGCCTCGCCGTCCTGGTAGGCGCCCTCGCTGCGCAGCACGAAGGTCCCTGACCGGCCGCCGAGCTGGCCGGTCATCAGGTCCAGCCCGGTGTACACGGCGGTGCCGTCGTCCCGGTAGCACATCAGCGTGTCGGAGGTGCCTTCCGCTTCGAGGTCACCGGTGTAGCTGAAGACCATCCGGGCCCTGGTCAGCTTGGCCTGGCCGGCGAGTTCGGTGTACGTGTCCTCGTCCCAGGACTTGACCGTGAAGGTCCCCTGCGCGTGCGTCGTCATGCCATCCCTCCGCTCGGCTCAATATGTGTGTGCGTCACACACTGTAGTACCTGGCGGTGGCCAGGCCGTCAGATGTCAACGTCAGCGGCAAGGCTCCCGTCGGCTCCGGTGGCGGTCCGCAGGATGAACTCGGCGGCATCGAGGCCGGCTCGCGCGGTGATCGCATGCGTGTGCGCGCGCTCCAGCTCGCCCAGGCCGATGCAGTCGAACGCGACCCGCGCGTCGTGCACTGCCTGCTCCAGCTGGCGGGCGGCCTCACCAAGGTCAACCGCGGCATGGCCTGCTTCCGAGAGGCTCAACGGTCCCACATCCTTACGTCGCCAGGAGCACCCGGCGGCTGCCGGGGATGCAGGCGACCTACCCAGGCAGACGGCTCACACTCATGCGGCGGCCCGGCGGCCGCGGGTGGCGGCGCGACGGCCACGGTCAGAGCGGATCTACGATGGAGAACGTCGCAGTCAGCTGCATGAGGATGTGCCACCATGCCCGAGTTCTCCTTTACCGAATTGCTTCCGGCCGGTCCGGACAGCACCGAATACCGGTTGCTGGCCACTGACGGGATCAGCACCGGAACCGCGTTCGGCCGGGATTTTCTGCAGATCGAGCCGGACCTGCTCACGCTGCTCACCGAGACGGCCATGCGGGACATCGCGGCCCTGCTCCGGCCCGCCCACCTGCGGCAGCTGCGGTCGATCCTGGACGACCCGCAGGCGAGCGGTAACGACCGCTTCGTCGCCTCCGACCTGCTGAAAAACGCCTGCATCGCGGCGGGCGGCGTGCTGCCGATGTGCCAGGACACCGGCACGGCCATCGTGATGGGCAAGCGCGGCCAGCAGGTGCTCACCGACGGGCGCGACGAAGAACACATCGCCCGCGGCGTCTTTGCCGCCTACACCAAGCTGAACCTGCGGTATTCGCAGCTCGCCCCGCTGACCATGTGGGAGGAGCGCAACACCGGCAGCAACCTGCCCGCGCAGATCGAGCTGTACGCCACCGGGGGCGATGAGTACAAGTTCCTGTTCATGGCCAAGGGCGGCGGCTCCGCCAACAAGTCCTACCTCTACCAGCAGACCAAGGCCGTGCTCAGCCAGGCTGCGATGCTGGCCTTCCTGGAGGAGAAGATCCGCTCGCTGGGCACCGCCGCCTGCCCGCCGTACCATCTGGCCATCGTGGTCGGCGGCACCAGCGCGGAGTACGCGCTGAAAACGGCGAAGTATGCGTCGGCCAAGTATCTCGACACGCTGCCGACCGAGGGCTCCGCGGCCGGGCACGGATTCCGGGACATCGAGCTTGAGCAACAGGTTCTCGAGATCACCCGGCGGTCGGGGATCGGCGCGCAGTTCGGCGGCAAGTATTTCTGCCACGACGTGCGGGTGATCAGGCTGCCCAGGCACGGCGCGTCCTGCCCGGTGGCGATCGCGGTGTCCTGCTCGGCCGACCGGCAGGCGCTGGGCAAGATCACCAGAGACGGCGTGTACCTGGAGCAGCTGGAGACCGACCCGGCGCAGTACCTGCCCGACCCCTCCGGCGAGGAGCTGGCCGACGAGGCGGTCAAGATCGACCTGTCCAAGCCGATGTCCGAGATCCGGGCCGAGCTGTCCAGGTACCCGGTCAAAACCAGGCTCGCGCTGGACGGCCCGCTGGTGGTGGCCAGGGACATCGCGCACGCCAAGATCGCCGAGCGGCTGGCCGCGGGCGAGCCGATGCCCGGCTACCTGCGCGACCACGCGGTGTACTACGCCGGGCCGGCCAAAACCCCGGAGGGTTACGCGTCCGGTTCCTTCGGGCCGACCACCGCCGGGCGGATGGACTCCTACGTGGACCAGTTCCAGGCGGCGGGCGGCTCGCTGATCATGCTGGCCAAGGGCAACAGGTCCGCCGCGGTCACCGCCGCTTGCCAGCAGCACGGCGGGTTCTACCTGGGCTCGGTCGGCGGCGCGGCGGCCAGGCTGGCCCAGGACTGCATCACCAAGGTCGACGTGCTGGAGTACCCGGAGCTTGGCATGGAAGCGGTGTGGAAGATCGAGGTGCGGGACTTCCCCGCGTTCATCATCGTCGACGACAAGGGCAACGACTTCTACGCCGACGTGACCGCGGCCAAGCAGCCGCTCCTGACGATCGGGCGCCCGGGACAGTGACGATGGCCGAGCAGCCCGGCGGGTACCGCACCGAGCACGACTCGATGGGCGAGGTCCAGGTGCCCGCCGACGCGCTGTGGGGCGCTCAGACCCAGCGCGCGGTGGCGAACTTCAGCGCGGTCACCAGCGAGCGGATACCGCTGGCCGTGATCAGCGCGCTGGCCAGGATCAAGGCCGCGGCCGCGGCGGCCAACGCCAAGCTGGGCGTGATCGATGCGGAGCTGGCCCGCGCGATCAGCGACGCCGCCAGCGAGGTGGCGGACGGCCAGAGCGGCGACGGGAGCGAGCACTACGGCCACTTCCCGGTGCCGGTCTTCCAGACCGGCTCAGGCACCTCGACCAACATGAACGTCAACGAGGTCATCGCGCGGCTGGCCAGCCAGCGGCTCGGCCGTCCGGTCCATCCGAACGACCACGTCAACGCCTCGCAATCGTCTAACGACGTGTTCCCGTCCGCGGTCCACATCGCGACCGCGCAGCTGCTGGCCGGCCCGCTGACCAGCGCGCTGGGCCAGCTCGCGCAGGCGCTGGAGGCCAAGGCGGCCGAGTTCGCCGACGTCGTCAAGAGCGGCCGGACGCACCTCATGGACGCCACCCCGGTCACGCTGGGCCAGGAGTTCGGCGGGTACGCCGCAGCGGTCCGGCATGGCATCAGGCGGATCCAGGCCGTGCTGCCCGAGGTGGGCGAACTGCCGCTCGGCGGCACCGCGGTCGGCACCGGGCTGAACGCGCCGCCAGGTTTTGCCCGCATGGTCATCGAGCGGCTGTCGGGCGAGAACTATCCGCTGACCGAGGCGGAAAACCATTTCGAGGCCGCGGGCGGCCGGGACGCGCTGGTCGCGGCCAGCGGAGTACTGCGGACCATCGCGGTCAGCCTGTACAAGATCTGCAACGACCTGCGGCTGATGGGGTCGGGCCCGCTGACCGGGCTGGCCGAGATCGGCATCCCGGACCTGCAGCCCGGATCGTCGATCATGCCGGGCAAGGTCAACCCGGTCATCCCCGAGGTGGTCTGCCAGATCTGCGCTCAGGTGATCGGCAACGACGCCACGGTGGCGTTCGCGGGGGCGGCGGGAAACTTCGAGCTGAACGTGATGATCCCGGTGATCGCGCGGAACCTGGTGGAGTCGATCAGCCTGCTGGAGGCCGGATCGCGGGTGCTGGCCGACGCCTGCGTGGCCGGGATCACGGCCAACGCCAGCCGGCTGCGCCACAACGCGGAATCCTCGCCCGCGATCGTCACGGCGCTCAACCCGTTCATCGGTTACGAGGCCGCGGCCGCGGTCGCGCACCAGGCGCTGGACACCGGCCAGACGATCAGGGCGGTGGTGATCGCCCGCGGTCACGTGGCCAGGGGCGAGATCACCGAGGCCCAGCTGGACGAAGCGCTGGACGTGCTGGCCATGGCTCAGCCGCCGACCGACCGCAAGTCATCGCACTGAGCCCTCGCACTGTGCGCTCGCACTGAGCCCTCGCACTGTGCGCTCGCACTGAGCCGTCGCATTGTGCCCTCCCACTAGGCCGTCGCACTGTGCCCTCGCAGTAGGCCGTCGCACTGAGCTAGCACGTCATTACGTACCGTGATACAGCCGAATTCTCATCTCGCTCACAGGAATCTCGCTGGCAGCGGCGTGTATGTTCCGGCCATGCCAGCTGTGGGAACTGGCCACCTGGTGGCCGGCCGTTACCGCCTGCACAGCCAGATCGGCCGCGGTGCGATGGGCATCGTCTGGCGCGGCCGCGATGAGCTGCTCGACCGGGACGTCGCGGTCAAGCAGGTCGCCGTCGCCGCGCCGGGCACCGACGCCGATGACGACACCGCCTACCAGCGGACCCTCCGGGAGGCCAAGACCGCGGCCCGGCTGAGCCACCCGGGCGTGGTGACCGTGTTCGACGTGGTCGAAGACAATGGTCATCCGTGGATCGTCATGGAACTGGTCCGCGCGCGGTCACTGGATCAGGTGGTGGCCGAAGACGGTCCGCTGCGCCCGGCCGAAGCGGCCAGCGTCGGCGAGCGCCTGCTCAGCGCACTGGGCTGCGCGCACGCGGCGGGCGTAATGCACCGGGACGTCAAGCCGAGCAACGTGCTGATCACGCCGGACGGCGGCGCGGTGCTGACCGACTTCGGCATCGCCACGCTGGAGGGCGATCCTGGCCTCACTCAGGCCGGGATGGTGGTCGGCACGCCCGGCTTCACCGCGCCGGAGCGGGTCCGTGGCGCGGCTGCCACCACGGCATCCGACCTGTGGTCGCTGGGCGCCACCCTGTACGCCGCGGTGGAGGGCCGGGGGCCATTCGATCGTCCCGGCGGATCAGCCGTGATCACGGCGGGGGTACTGAACGAGAATGCCCCCCGGGCACCGTCAGCGGGGCCACTCGGCCCGGTCATCGAGGCGCTGCTGCGCACCGATCCCCGCGCCCGGCCCGATGGCGCCACCGCGGCCAGGCTGCTGTCCGGCGTAGCCGGGCAAGCGCGGCCCGGCCGTCCCCCGGCCGCCGCCCAGCGCCGCAGCCCGCCCGGGCGGTCTGGCCGGGCCGGGCGGCCCATCGCCGCCTCACAGGCGGCCGCCGCACCGGACCCGCTCGCTGACGCTGCCACCGCCCGGCTGGTTTCTGATGAGCAGACGGTGCCCAGCGAGATTCCCGACCTGCCCGGATCCCCGGCGTTCGCGGATATCCATGAATTCCCTGAGCTGCCGGCCGCCGCGGAGCTGACTGCCTCGACGGAGCTGCCCGCATTCCTCGACCTGCCGCTGGCCGGAGCCTCCGGGCTGCCGCCAGGCCAGGCGGCGCCGTGGAGCCAGCCAGGCTCGCCGTCCGGACCGCTCCCGCGGGAACCGGCCGCACCGTGGAGCCAGCCAGGCCCGCCTGCCGGCGCCGGACCGGTGGCCCCGGCTGGCCCGCCGGGCCCGGTGAGCTTGCCGCCTCCCCCGCCAGGCAGCGGTCCAGGCCGGCGGCCTGCTGACGGCCAGCCGGCTCACCGCAAACGGGTCCTCACGGTGACCGCCGGCGTGGCCGCCGTCGCGGTGGCCGGCCTGATCGCCTGGACGGCGTTCCCGCATGCGGTCAACGCCGCCGCCGGGCAGCCCGCCCCGTCGTCCCAGCCATCGGGCAGCGCGCCAGCGGGCGGGTCCAGCACCCGGCCGGGCAGCCAGGCCGGCAACTCGGCCGCCCCGGGCAGCGGCAGTTCCGCAGCCGGGGCGCCAGGTACCCTGTCCGGCGCCGCCAGCCCCGGCACAGGCACCAGCCCCGGCACGGGCACCAGCGCAAGCAGCGGCCCGGCTAGCCTCGGGCCGACCGGGAGCAGCGGCCAGCCGGGCGGCAGCGGTACCCAGACCAGCGGCGGGAGCACTCCGCCCCCGCTTGGTTACCGCTGGCTCAGCGTCCCGGCCGCGAGCAGCGGAACTCCGGCCGGATTCGAGATCGCCATCCCGCAGTCCTGGCGGGTAGCGCGGCAAGGGCTGGCCTGGTACCTGGATCCGCCTGCGGGAAGCGCCTACATCGAGGTCAACCTCACGCCGTTCAGCTACGCCCTGCCGGTCAGGCAGGCCCGGTACCTGCAAGCCACGGCGATCAGCGCGGATGAGTACCCCGGCTACCAGCTGGTCGCCATCTCCCCGGTCAGCTACCGGAACGTCGCGGCGGCCAGCTGGCGGTTCAACTGGCAGCCGCGCAGCCCGGGCCACGTGGCCGAGCTGGACCTGCTGTTCAGCCTCAGCACCACAGCCGGGCGGCAGGACTACGCGCTGAGCGTCTCGGCGCCAGCGCTGGGCTTCCCGGCTGCCCGCGCGGTCTTCGAGGAGGTCTTGCGCACCTTTCGGCGGCTGACTTAGCTGCCCGGTCCGGCCCGGGTAGCAGGCGGTGGCCCCCAGCTCGGCTGGGGGCCACCGTTGGTCAAGCTGATCCGGGCGGTCAGTACCAGCCGGCCGACTCCTCATGCGCCCACGCGCCGCACGGCGATCCGTAGGTGCCCTTGATGTAGCCCAGGCCCCAGCGGATCTGCGTGGCCGCGTCGGTCTGCCAGTCAGGTCCGGCGCTGGCCATCTTCGAGCCAGGCAGCGCCTGCGGGATGCCATACGCACCCGAGCTCGGGTTCGCGGCACTGACATTCCAGCCGCTTTCGTAGTTCCACAGCGAGTCCAGACACCAGAACTGGCTCGATGACCAGCCGTAAGACCCAAGCATGGCCATGGCGATCTGCTGCGGCGAGCCAGACGGCGCCGTGGCGGCCGCGGGCTGCCTGGCCTGCTGCTGCGCGGCCTGCTGCTGAGCGGCCTGCTGCTGAGCGGCCTGCTGCTGCGCGGCTCGCTGCTGTGCGGCTCGCTCGGCCGCCGCGCGGGCTGCAGCGCGGGCTTCGGCTCGCTGGCGTTCCCGCGCCTTCCTGGCCCGGGCGGCCGCGATGGACCGCTGCGCTTCGGAGATGCTGAGCCGCAGCTGCTGGACCCCCAGGGAGTCGAGGCTCGGCTGGCCGGCGTCCTGGCGCCGGGCCGCTGTGCGCGCGGACCTGGCCACGGCGGCTGGCCTGACTGCAGCAGAAGCGGGCCAGAGGGCCACCGTTCCAGATGCTGCCGCACCGGCCGCGACGACGGTCGATGTCGCCATGGCGATCGTGAGTCGGGATGGTTTCCTGTGCATGGGCTTGTTGCGGGGGGGCAAAACGGACCTTTTTTCGGGTGCGAAGGCACGCGGCTATCACCCTTGGCGCTGGCCGGGCACCGGTTCGGCCGGGCAGGCAGCGGCGTGCAGACGTGGCGCGGATCAGGGCGACGTCGTTGCCGGAGGCAACCGTCAGGCACGCTGGGTGCTGTCGGTCATCCACCCTGCCCAACGAACGACAGCGCTGAGACCAGAAATCGCCCAAAGGATGTATGAGATGAATCACACCTCTTATGTCCTCGTTACGTGCTTTGTAGCCGTCTTTACGATTCCCCGTTTCCCGCCTCGCGTGAGCCGGATCACAATATGACAGTGCTGGTACGGAGAACTACCCTGCGTTATTAGGCAACCATCGCCCGGTAGTTGCTTTCCCTCAGCCGCAGCACATTCCGGCTCGTCACTAAGTCGCGAGGTAACTACGCACAGTTATTTATTAGCGCGAGTGATAGGCCGACGATGACGATCGCTGATCCTAGTACCAGCCGTTAGCCTGCCAGAACGACCAAGCCGCACAGGGGCTTCCGTATCTGTCCTTGATGTAGCCAAGGCCCCATTTGATTTGGGTGGCCGGGTTGGTTTCCCAGTCCGGCCCGGCACTGGCCATCTTCGAGCCAGGCAGGGCCTGCGGGATACCGTAGGCGCCGCTGGCGTTCTCGGCGTTGTAGCGCCAGCCGCTCTCGTCGTTCCACATGGGGTCCAGGCAGTCGTACTGAGTGCTGGCTGACCAGCCGAACGACGACAGCATGTTGTAGGCGATCGACTGCGCAGTCCCGGGGTCGGGCGGCGCCGCTGGCGGTCCGTCCTGCGTTGTGCCTGCTCCGGCCGCTCCTGCCGCGGCCGCGGCGACCGGCGAGGGAGTCGGCGCGGGCCGGGTGGCCAGCTTGGGCGTGCTCACCAGGCTCAGGGTCTGGGAGGCGGCGTCCATCAGGATCATCTGCTGGCGCTCCCGCTCAAGCAGCGCGGCCGCGTGACTGTTCGGGATCTCCGCTACCACCGCGGCGGTCGGGTCGCCGCCACCGCCGGAGCGCAGCACCGCTGTATAGACACCGGCCGTAATCGCCAGAGCAGCCGTGATCAAGGTGATCAGGAAGACGCTCGTGCGCCGACGCGTGCGACGCTTAACAGGAGCACGCCTCCGGTGCTGTGACAATGCGGTCCTTCCGTCGGCCAAGCACACCGAGCGCGGTGCTCGGCGTGCGGACCACTGCGGTACAGGGCAGCGAGTCGCATGACGGTTCAGGCCAATGCAGCGGAACCACGACAACTATCGAAGGCAGAACCCGCCAACATGTGGGTCCAGCACCGTCGGCGAACCACATTGCCAGAAGCCAAGGGGCCGCCCAAGCGTTTCCGTAGAAAAAGTTGTGTCGGAAACCCCGTTAATAACGTTACGCAGATCACAACTTGGCAATACGTACCCTATCAATTACTGGCTGTAGGCGGGCAATCCTGTGATCACCACTCGGCGCAGGACTCTCGGCGGGACACGCCGGCACTACCGCGATGAGCCGGATCCGGCTAGCTTGCAAGCATGGCGCGGACCCTACAAGCGGGGGATGAGGATGACTAGCAACCCGGGGCCAGGCCCAGGTACGGGCGGCGGCGGGACGGTATCGCGGCGCGGCAGATGGGACATCGGGACCGGCGACGCGGAGACCGTGCTCGCCGAGGCACGCAAGGCGCTGTTCGTCATGGTCGCCTTCCTCGCCGTCATCTGGATCATCCAGATCGTGAACTGGGCTGATCACCAGCAGCTGTCCCTGGAGTACGGAATCCACCCCCGCGATGTAACCCGGCTGCCGGACATCCTCAGCGCGCCGTTCCTGCACTTCAGCTGGGCGCACATCGAAGGTAACTCGGGCCCGCTGTTCATCTTCGGGTTCCTGGCCGCCTACCGCGGTGTGGTCAAGTTCTTCGGGGTGACGATCGTGGTCATCCTGACCAGCGGACTGGCCGCCTGGTTCACCGAGAGCCCGGGCACCATCGGGGCAGGCGCCAGCGGCGTCGTATTCGGCTACTTCGGCTACATCATGGTGCGCGGGTTCTTCGACCGGCATCCGATCGACATGCTGATCGGCGCGGTCATGGCGCTGTGCTTCGCGTATCAGTTCTCGGTCCTGCTGCCGCACGCCGGGATCGGCTGGCAGGCCCATGTGGGCGGGCTGGTCGGCGGCATCCTGTCCGGCTGGTTCTTCAGGGACCGGCGGCCCGCCGGCGCGGCACGGCCGCCCCAGGGCAAGCCCCCCAAGGGGAAGGCGCCGCCGGCCAAGGGCACCGCTGCGCTGCCCACCGCAGGCTCACGAGCGGAGCTGTACAAGCAGCTCGACGACATGGGCCTGTGACCCGGCCTGCCTAGTACTGCAGCCGCAGCCCGAGATCTTTGTCCGGCGTGGCGGCGCAGCTCAAAGGGGGCACCAGCGGCTGTGGACAACTTTCCCGGACACGCCTGCGGCATGATCACCATGGCCGCGACGACGTTGGCGATCTCATCGCCGTGACCGCCGCCGAGATCCGCCGCCTGCTGACAGCCTTCACGCATCCGCAACATCCGGGCGAGCACTACCAGCACTGGTCACGATGGCGACGCCACCACCAAGCCCAGGCCCGGCAGTCCCACTACCAGCGCAGGCTCACGAACCAGCCGCTGCCGATGAGGTGCTAACCGGCTGCGCCTCATCAGGCGTCAGCGCCAGGCTGGCAGAGGCAGTCAGTCCGGGTTCAGGTACTGACCGCCCCACGTCTGCGGGTCTGTGTCCGCTAGCGTCTCGGTGAACGTCCACCGATGACCGGCGAAGTCCTCGGCGCCATACTGCCGCTCGCCATACATGTAGTCCGCCGGCTCCGCCAGGATGACCGCGCCATGTGCCCGGGCGCGCTCGCAGTGAGACCGCGCGTCCGGGACCCGCACCATCACGTACTGGGCCACCGCCTCGCGACTCGGCGGGCGGTGGTAGCCGCCTGGCTCGGCCACGATCACGGCCCCGTCGCCGACCCTCAGCTGAGACCGGTGGTTCTCGCCGATCCGTAGCCGCTCGACAAACCCGAATGCCGCAGTCAGCCAGGCAACCGCCTCGCGGACGTCCGGATAGATCAGAACCGGGATCACCGTGGCCGCTGGGACCGAGCGGTTGACCTTCATTCCGCCAGGCTAACGACATGCACGCCGGCAGGCCACGGACCGCAGGGAAGCACTCGTCCAGATCGCATCACGTGCCCACACCAGACAAGATCTCGGGCTGGGAGGGTCGGGGACTGGCGCGGTTCCGCAGGTCACGGCCCGTTTCCAGTCCCCGCCCGTCAAACCGTGCATGCGGTTCTCCCGCACACGGCTTACCGACGTTCTTCACCGGCGGTATTCGGCCTTCCCGCGCCAGTCCCGGAAGGGCCTGGGCGGGATGACGGTTCGATGGAGGCTGGCCAGGCCCAGGTGATCCGGTGATAGCAGCACCTGGGTTACGCCCCACCGCCAGCCGTGACGCCGGTTGCCTTTCTTGGACAACCACAGCCCGAGCCGCCAGAGGGCATAGTTCCCGACCTGGCCGAGGACACGGGCCGAGTTTCCGTAACGGAAGTACCCGGCCCAGCCGCGCAGGAACATGTTCAGTTCCGTGACGACGACCTCGGCAGGCACCAGCAGCCGTTCCCGGCCGGTGATCTCCCGGATCCGGTCACGGGCATGCTGGGCCGCCTTGCGTGAGGGCCACCGGGCGAGGAAGGTCAGGTGCGCCGATTTCGGGGTCCGCCCCCGCACCAGCCGGTGGTGGAATCCGAGGAAGTCAAATCCCGGGTTCCCTTCGGCTAGGTGCACAATACGGGTCTTGGCCGCCTTGGGCTCTAGCCCGAGCCCGGCCAGCAGGACTGTCAGCCGCCTAAGCGCGGCCTCCGCCTGTCCCCTGGTGTCGCACATCACCACCGCGTCATCGACGTAACGGACCAGCACGCCGTGCTCGCCCGCCGACCATGCCCGGTCCAGCCGGTGCAGGTAGGCGTTGCAGAGCAACGGTGACAGCGGCCCGCCTTGTGGCGTGCCGGACGCGCTGCGCCGCAGCGACCCGCCCTCCATCACCCCGGCCCGCAACAACGTGCGGATCAGGGCCAGGACGGCCCGGTCGCAGACGCGTTCCTCGATGGCCTGCATCAGCTGGTCATGCGGAATCGCCGAAAAGCAGTTGGCGATGTCAGTTTCCACGACCCAGCGGCGGCCCCGCCAGGACTCATCAATGAGTACCTGCAGGGCATCGTGCGCCGAGCGCCCCGGGCGGAACCCGAAACTGCACGGCAGGAAGCCCGCCTCGAAGACCGGCTCAAGCACGATCTTCACGGCAGCCTGCACAACCCGGTCGCGGACAGCAGGAATCGACAACGGCCTCTGCTCGGTCGTGCCCGGCTTCGGGATGAACACCCGCCGGGCCGGCAACGGCCGGTACCGCCCCTCCCTCAACTCCGCGGCCAGCTCGCCGAGCAGCCGGGACACCCCGTACTCCTCAGCGTCCGCCAGGCTGACACGGTCAATGCCAGCAGCGCCGCGATTGCGGCGCACATCCTCCCACGCCCTGTCCAGCACATCCCTGCGGAAGATCTTGTCGGACAGCGCATGGAACCGTCGGTCCGGATCGGCCTTGGCCGCCCGGTAAAGCGCATGCTGCAAGGCTCTGACTCTGTCGCCTCCGACAGCCGCCAGGGTGGACCTAGCCGTAGCACCGGCACTCACCAGTCAGTGGCTCCCAGCTCACGCGTGAACGAAGCAGCGGCCCTTCCCTCACCGCAGGTTGTGTTGTCCTGCAGCTCGAGCGGTACTACGGCCGCCTCCGACTCCCTCCCGGCCGCCGCCCATTTCCCGGCTCCACACCGGTTATAGGACGGCGCTTTCCGCGCCTTTCCGCAGCACGTTCGGCCGGGGAGGGCCTCTCCAGTTCCCGCCGCCACCATCTGAACGTTCCGCGCCCTCTTACGCCGGAGAGTCCCTCGCGGCTGCATACCAGGATCTTCACCGCTTCCATGGCCTTCGCCGTGAGCCGCCCGGCTCGGCACTCTCTTCGGTGTCTAACGACGCGGCAGGCTTCGCTTCCGCTACGGACCGTTCAGTTGCTCCCCCTCAAAGGGCTTTCGACGCTGGGCTCCGGCCCGGCCCGTTTCCAGGCCAGACCGCCAGCCTGCTACCGGGCTCCCTGGCGATTACCCGGACCGGACTTCACACCGGCAGGCGACGACGAGCTTCCGATCAGGTCATGACCGCTGGACAATCACCTCCATGATCTCTGGACGCACCGGCTGCAGTACTAACGGGGCTTTGCCCCAGCCCGCCAAGTCATGTTCGCTGTGGCTGAGGTGAGCGTTAGGGCTCCGGCCGGTGCCTGACGGTGACACTGTGTGTCCCGTAATTGACCGCCTATCGGCGGTAGATGGCCCTTTGGGGGCCGTGGCCCGACCGGAGCCTTGTGATGACGCTACCCCGCTCGGCCGCTGATGTGCTCAGCGATCACGTGGTCTTCGAACTTGAGAGCATCGACCGGGCCTACTGCAACTTGTATGTCCCCAAGCTGCAGCGCGAGCTGGGAGTGGTCGGGTTCGTGCGCGAGCACCTGGGGATGCCGGTGGCCTCCACTGCGGCGCTGGCGGACAAGACGCAGGCGTTCTATGCCGAGGTTCGCCGCTTCGCCGGCCAGCAGGATGTCCCGATCGTGGAGTTCGCGAAGGGCCAGCGCAAGGATGATGTGATGCGCGAGCACCTGGCCCGGTTCCTGGCCGCGGGGCGCACCGACGGGGTGGTGTTCATCGGCCAGGCGCAGGAGAAGGTGAAGGTGTTCGCCACCTCGAAGCGCCGCGACGCCGAGGGCAGGTCCTACCCGTGGATCACGCGGGCCAGCCGGGTGGTCACCCAGTGGTATTTCTACTGCTACGACAGGCGCGCGGGACCGTTCTTCCTGAAGTACTGCGGCTACTTCCCTTACAACGCCAAGCTGTGCTGCAACGGCAACGAGTACGCCAAGCAGATGGCCGCGCGCGCCGGGATCGGCTTCACCGCGCTGGATAACGGGTTCGCCGCCTGCGACGACGTGGCCGCGGTGCAGCGGATCTGCGATTCCTTCGACGGGCCGGTGATCGAGGCGCTGGCCGCCCGGTGGCTGGACATCCTGCCGTGCCCGTACTCGCCCGCCGACCACGCGGCCGGGTACCGGTATGAGATCTCCGTCGTGCAGGCCGAGTTCTCCCTCACCCAGGTTCTCGACACGCCGGTCGCCGGGCGGATCTTCTTCGAGCAGGCTATCCGCGACAACCTCGACATCGGCCGCCCCGATCAGGTCGGCCTGATCTTCGGCCGGCGCATCATCCGCACCGGCCCGCGGGCGACACCCGGCAGGTTCCGCACCCGGGTCATCACCGACGGGGTGATCCCGTCTCTGCACGTTGACTACAAGCATTCGAAGATCAAGCAGTACCACAAGGAAGGACGGGCGCTGCGGACCGAAACCACCATCAACGACACGCGCGACTTCGGCATCGGCAAACGGCTGACTAACCTGCCCGCCCTGCGGGCCATCGCCTTCCAGGCCAACCGGCGGCTGCTCGCCGTCGAAAGACTCAGCCACGATCCCGTCGCCGGCTAGGCCGCGCTGCGCCAGATCAGCCAGCCCCTCACCACCAGCGCCGGCACCCGGATCGCGGGTCTGCGGCTGGGCGATCCCCGCGCTCACGCCCTGCTGGCGGCCCTGCGCATGTTCCGGCTTCTTCCCCGCGGCTTCGCCAACAGCGACCTGCGCCCGATCATGGCGCGTCTGCTCGGCCTGCCCGCCGAGTCTATAACCCCGGGCAAGATGACCTACGACCTTCGCCGCCTCCGCCAGCGCGGCTTCATCGCGCGCATCCCGCACACCTTCCGCTACCAGGTCACCGACACCGGCCTCGCGCAGGCGGTGTTCCTCACCCGGCTGCACGACCGGTTCCTGCGCACCGGCCTGGCCAGCCTCGCCGGTCCCGGCACCAGCACCCGGGGCCTGGCAGCCGCCACCCGGGCCTACACCGCCGCCATCGACGACCTGGCCCGCCACGCCGGGCTAGCCGCCTAACCCAGCACGGTCACCCAGCCCGCCAAGCCGGCCAGAAACACAAGACTTGACTCAAAATTCAAGACCTACATCGCCCAAGCTCCCTAGGACGGGTCGTCCTGAGCGCTAGGACGGGTCGTCCGCGGGGCTAGGACGGGTCGTCCGGAGCGGCGGACGGCAGGCCAGGACCCTCGCCAGACGGGGCTTCGCTAGACGCGGCTTCAGCAGCGGACGCTTCGCCCTCCGGCGGCCCGGCCTCGCCCGCAGCCTCGGCCTGTTCCGCATCGGGCCGCTTCGGGATCCCGAGATGCTCCTCGATGGCCGCCAGCCGGGAGTCGATGGCCCGCAGCGTCTTCAGCACCTCGCTCCGCTCCCAGGAGCGGGGGGACAGGAACGGGCGGCTGGTTTCGCTCCCGCTCTCGCTCTCCTGCACGGTGACCATCTCGACCACTTGCTGCCGCACCCGGTCGAGGCCGGCGCCCAGCCGGACCAGCACCTGGGCGGCCACGCCATGACCCTCGTGGATCAGGCCGAGCAGGATGTGCTCGGTGCCGATGTAGTTGTGGCCGAGTTGCAGCGCCTCCCGCAGCGACAGCTCCAGGACCTTCTTGGCCCGCGGAGTGAACGGGATGTGCCCGGACGGGGCCTGCTGGCCCTGGCCGATGATCCCCTCGACCTGCTGGCGCACCGTCTCCAGGCTGATCCCCAGTGACTCCAGCGCCTTGGCGGCGACGCCGTCGCCCTCGCGCAGCAAGCCAAGCAGGATGTGCTCGGTGCCGATGTAGTTGTGGTTGAGGACCCTGGCCTCTTCCTGGGCCAGGACCACGACCCGGCGCGCCCGGTCGGTGAATCTCTCAAACATCGTCACGCTCCGAGCAGCTCACGCAGGCCTCAGGGTCCGCACACCGGATCCGGCAGCCGTGCGCCGATAGCCATCCGGAGTCTTCAGCCGTCCGGTGTCACCAATCGCAAGGTGCCGCTTGTTCTCAGTCTGCACCCCTAACGACCCTGCGGCAGCCACCAGTGCGCTGGCCACGGCCACCACCGTTCGAGGGCCGCCGGCCCGTCGCCCGGGTCGGGTACCGGCTCGGCACTGAGTCCGGATGGATGGCGCGTCAGCGCGGTGCCTCAGCGGCCCTGCGCGGCGGCCGGAGCCGCGCCGTTCCCGGAAGCGCACTGGCGAAGAGACCGGCGAACAGAAGGGTGGGCTCGGCGAACGCCGGACGGCATCAGCCCTTCAGGAGCTGGCGCGCCATCACCACGCGCTGGATCTGGTTGGTGCCCTCGTAGATCTGGGTGATCTTGGCGTCCCGCATCATCCGCTCCACCGGGTAGTCACTGACGTACCCGTAGCCGCCGAGCAGCTGCACCGCATCGGTGGTCACGTCCATTGCCACGTCGGACGAGAAGCACTTGCAGGCTGACGACATGAAGGTGAGGTCGGGGACGATCTCGCCGGACATGGCGCGTTCCGACCTGGCGGCGGCCGCGTAGGTCAGCTGCCTGGCCGCCTCGGTCTTCATCGCCATGTCGGCCAGCATGAACTGCACGCCCTGGAACTCCGCCACCGCGCGGCCGAACTGCCGCCGCTCCTTGACGTAGCCGGTGGCGTAGTCAAGCGCCCCCTGCGCGATGCCTAGCGCCTGGGCGGCGATCGTGATCCTGGTGTGGTCGAGGGTGGCCAGCGCGGTGCGCAAGCCAGTGCCCTCCGCGCCGATGATCCGGTCAGCCGGGATCACGCAGTTGTCGAAGTACAGCTCCCTGGTCGGCGAGGCCCTGATGCCCAGCTTGTGCTCGGGCGCCCCGAACGAGAACCCGTCATCACCCTTCTCCAGCACGAAGGCTGAGATGCCGGCTGGGCCGGCCGCCGGGTCGGTCACGGCCATGACCGTGTAGTACTTCGCGACGCCTGCGTTGCTGATCCAGCGCTTAGTCCCGGTCAGGATGTAGCTGTCGCCGTCCCGGACGGCGCGCGTCCTCATCGCCGCCGCATCGGAGCCCGCCTCGGGCTCGGACAGCGCGTAGGCGAACACCGCCGCGCCGCTCGCGACCGGCGGCAGGTAGCGCTGCCTGAGTTCCTCCGAGCCCGCGAGCAGCAACGGCACGGTGCCGAGCTTGTTGACGGCGAGGATGAGCGCGGTCGATGCGCAGGCCCGCGCCACCTCCTCGATGACGATGGCGGTGGCGAGGGCATCGGCGCCCTGGCCGCCGTAGGCCTCTGGGATATGCACGGCCTGCAGGTCGGCCTTGACCAGGGCGTCATATGCCTCCTGCGGCCACTGCGCAGCCTCGTCGGCCTTGGCGGCGTACGGGGCGACCTTCTCGTCGGCCAGGGCCCGCACCGACTCACGGAGGGCCTGGAGCTCCGGGGTCAGGGCAAAGGCGGGAAAGTCAACGCTCATAGCCCCGATGGTAGTTGGGCCGGCTGGCGGTCAGGCGCCCGAGCCGCCGAGGCGCTCACGCAGCGCCGCGCCCTTGCGCTGCGCCGTCACTCGCAGCTCATCCTGGAACGAGACCATCCGGGCGCGCAGCCCCGCATCCGAGGCCGCGAGGATCCGGACCGCGAGCAAGCCGGCGTTACGCGCACCGCCCACCGCCACGGTCGCCACCGGGATCCCGGCCGGCATCTGGACCACCGACAGCAGCGAGTCAAGCCCGTCCAGGTGCGCCAGCGGCACCGGGACCCCGATCACCGGCAATGGCGTGACCGCGGCCAGCATGCCGGGCAGGTGCGCTGCCCCGCCTGCCCCCGCGATGATGACCCGCAGGCCGCGGTCCGCGGCAGCGCTGCCATAGGCGATCATCTCGCGCGGCATCCGGTGCGCCGAGACCACGTCGGCCTCGCAGGCGACGCCGAACTCGGCGAGCGCGGTCACCGCCGCCGCCATCACCGGCCAGTCCGAATCGCTGCCCATGACCACGCCGACCAGCGGCGGCCCGGCCTCCGGCTGCCCCGTGTCCGGCTGCCCCGTGTCCGGCTGACTGCCCATCCCCCCGCTCCTTCCGCTACGCCTCGACGCCCGTGCTCAGGTAACTGGCCGCCCGCCTGGCCCGGCCGGCCAGCTTGGCCAGGTCCTCCCCCAGCGCCGTGACGTGCCCCACCTTCCGGCCCGGCCGCACCGTCTTGCCGTACAGGTGCACCTTCACGCCGGGATCGGCCGCCATCACGTGCGTGAGCCTGGACTGCAGGTCAGGGTTGGTGCCGCCGAGCACGTTGACCATGACGGCGCCGGGCGCCACCAGGGTCGGCGCGCCGAGCGGCAGGTCAAGCACCGCCCGCAGATGCTGTTCGAATTGCGAGGTCCGCGCCCCCTCGATGGTCCAGTGCCCGCTGTTGTGCGGCCGCATGGCCAGCTCATTGACCAGCAGCCCGCCGCTGGTCTCGAAGAGCTCCACGGCCAGCAGCCCGGTCACCCCGAGCTCGGCCGCGATGGCGATGCCCAGCCGCTGCGCTTCGGTGGCACGGGCCGGCGCCAGCCCGGGCGCCGGGGCGAGCACCTCGCGGCAGATCCCGTCCACCTGCACGGTCTGCACCACCGGGTACACCGCGGCCTGACCGCTCGGCGCGCGGGCCACCAGCACGGCGAGCTCGCGGTCGAACCCGACGTACTCCTCGGCGATCAGCCTCAGCCCGGTCTCGAGCACCCCGGCCGCCTCGCCGGGCGCCTGGCACACCCACACGCCCCGTCCGTCGTACCCGCCGGTGACGGCCTTCAGCACCACCGGCCAGCCCGCCGCCTCGGCGAAGCTGGTCACCTCGGCCAGGCTGGCCACCGGGGCGAACCGCGGGCAGGCCACGCCGAGCCTGGCCAGCCGGTCCCGCAGGGCCTGCTTGTCCTGGGCATGGCGCAGGGCCGCCGAGCCCGGGCGCACCGCGACGCCGACCTGCTCCAGCGCCTGCAGGTGCTCCCCGGGAACATGCTCGTGATCGAAGGTCACCACATCACAGCCGACCGCGAACTCACGCAGGTCACCGAGTGACCGGTAGTCGCCGAGCCGGGTCTGCGCGCAGATCTGGGCGGCACTCTCGGCGGCCGCGCCGGCCAGCACCCGGAAGCTGATCCCCAGGCTCGGCGCGGCCTGGCAGGTCATCCGGGCCAGCTGCCCGGCTCCGACCATCCCGACCACCGGATCAGCGCCACTCACCCCGGTAGCCTACGAGGTGTCATGCCGGGCCGCTGACCACGGGCGTGTCCGGCGAACCCGGGGCCGCATGCGGGAAGAACACGGCGAAGACCGCCGGGCGCGGCCGCACCAGCACGACCTGCCCGCCGTCGGCGGCCGCCATCGTGCGGGCCAGGGACAGCCCCAGCCCGGTCCCGCCGGGCGCCCCGCTGACGCTGCGCTCGAAGATCCGCGGGACCAGCTCCGGCGGCACGCCCTTGCCCTCGTCCCTGACCTCGACCACCACCGACCGCGGCGTCTGCGACGTCCTGATCGTGACCGTCCCCTCGCCGTGCACCAGCGCGTTGTCCAGCAAGGTGGCCACCACCTGCGCCGCGCTGCCGGGCGTGACGTAGGCACGCAGGCCCTTCTCGCCGCTGACCTCGAGCTTGCGACCGACCCGGCGGAAGGCCGGATCCCATTCGACCACCTGCTGGGCCACGATGTCGTCGACGCTGGCCAGCGCGGGCGTGCCCGACACCGACCGGCGAGCCCGGCCGAGCAGCTGGCCGACCACCTCGGCCAGCCGTTCGGTCTGGGCCAGCGCCGCCGCGCCCTCCTCGCGCACCACATCCGGGTAGCTCGCGGCCGCGATCATTTCCTCCAGGCGCATGGACAGCGCGGTCAGCGGCGTGCGCAGCTGATGGGAGGCGTCCACGGCGAAGGCCCGCTCGGCCGACAGCAGCTCCGCGATCCGCTGCGCCGAGCCGTCCAGGCCCTCTGCCACCCGGTCCAGCTCCGGCAGCCCGTACCTGCGGCCCAGCGGCCGGGCCGCACCGGAGCCGAGCAGGTCGGCCGCCCGGGCCAGCTCCAGCATCGGCCGGGTGAGGCGCCGGGCCTGCAGCACCGCGAGCACCACGGCGACCGCCACCGCGAGCAGCGACAGCGAGCCGATCAGCGCCCAGCCGCGCACGATCCGGCCCGAGAGGAACGAGTCGTCGGCCGCCACCATCACCGAGAAATCCCTGGTGGATGCTCGCCCGGTGATCGTGTCACCGGCCGGCGGCCTGGTTCCCACCGAGATCACCCCGGCGCCCCGCTGGCCGATGGTCACGTACCGGTCGGGCAGCGACCTGGCCACCTGGGCGGCGTCGGCTGGCAGCCCGGAGTTGACCCGCTCCTGCAGGCCGGTGGCGAGCGTCGTGGCATCCCGGTGCAGTTCCTGCGACGCCTCGCCGGCTTGCAGGCGGCTCAGCACGAAAGCCAGCGGCAGCCCGAGCAGCAGGACGGCGACCACCGCGACCGCGAGCGTCGAAATGAGCAGGCGTCGCTGCACGGCTCAGCCTCCGCGCCCGCCAGCGGCCACCGCGCCCGCGTTCAGGAGCATGCCAACATCCGCGGCATCAGGCTTCAGTCCCCGCGCTCGAACCTGAACCCGACCCCGCGGACCGTGGTGATGAAGCGCGGGCTGTGCGCGTCGTCACCAAGCTTGCGGCGCAGCCACGAGACGTGCATGTCGAGTGTCTTCGTCGAGCCCCACCACTTGCTGTCCCAGACCTGCCGCATGATCTGCTCGCGGGTGACCACCTTGCCGGCTTCCGCCACCAGCAGGGACAGCAGGTCGAACTCCTTGGAGGTGAGATCCATCTCGGCGTCGCCCAGCCAGGCCCTGCGGGCGTCGGCGTCGATGCGCACCCCTTGCACGACCTGGGTCTCCGAAGCGCCCCGCCGCAGCAGGGCCCGGACCCTGGCCAGCAGCTCAGCCAGCCGGAACGGCTTGGTGACGTAGTCATCGGCGCCGGCATCCAGGCCGATGACGGTGTCCACTTCGTCAGCCCGCGCGGTGAGAATCAGCACCGGGATCGCCTGGCCGTTGGACCTGATCCGGCGGCACACCTCCAGGCCGTCCAGCCGGGGCAGTCCGATGTCGAGCACGATCAGGTCGATCCCGCCGCCTCGCGCGGCTTCCAGGGTGGCCGGCCCATCGGCCGAGACCTGGATTTCGTAGCCCTCCCGCCGCAGGGCCCGGGCGAGCGGCTCCGAGATTGCGGGGTCATCCTCGGCAAGCAAAACGCTGGTCATGACCTGATCGTAAGGGGACCGGCCAAGTATTCCGGTGCGCTACGCGCAGGAAGTGCCCAGCTGAGGTCTGGTTCTGCCCGGCTGACCAGTGCATTCTGGCACGCGCGGCCCATTTCAGACGGGAGTGACGCCGTGCCGGCGGCGCGAGAACGACCGATCCTTACCGCGCGCCACGGCAAACCGGCGGCCAAGCTCGGCCCGCAGATCCTCCGGCTCGACCACGTTATCCACTACGAGTTCGCCGGCCAGCCGCAGCACGTCGATGTCATTGTCATAAGCCGTCCGCAACCGCTGCGTTTCTTGTTCCTTCTCAGCGGGATCGGCGATCTGGGCCAGCTTGTTGTAATACACCGCGTTGACAGCCGCCTCGGCGCCCATGACCGCAATCTTCGCGGTGGGCAGCGCTAGTGTGGCGTCCGGCTCGAATCCCGGGCCGGCCATCGCGTACAGGCCCGCGCCGTAGGCCTTGCGGACCACGACGCAGATCTTCGGCACCGTGGCCTCCGACACCGCGCTGATCATCTTGGCACCGTGCCTGATGATGCCCTGCCGCTCGACGGCGGTGCCCACCATGAAGCCGGGCACGTCGGCCAGGAACAGCAGCGGCACGTTGAAGGCGTCGCACAGCTGGATGAACCTGGTGGCCTTGTCCGCGGAGTCGACGAACAGCACCCCGCCCTTGAACATCGGGTTGTTGGCCACCACCCCGATGACCTGGCCGTCCAGCCGGGCGAAGCCGGTGACAAGCTCCCTGGCCCACAGCGCATGGACCTCGAACAGGGAATCGGCGTCGACCAGCCCGCGCACGTACCTGCGCATGTCATAGGCCTGCCGCTCGCTGACCGGGATCAGGGCCCGCAGGTCGGCCGGCTTGGGGTCGCGGGCTGGCCCGGCCGGTGGCGGCTGTTGCCAGTTGCCCGGCAGGTAGGACAGGTACGAACGGACCGCGTCGATCGCCTCGGCCTCGGTGCCGGCCAGGTGATGCCCGCAGCCGGATACGGTGCAGTGCATCCGGGCGCCGCCCATCTCCTCCAGCGTGGTCTGCTCCTTGACCACCATCTCGACCATCCGCGGGCTGCCCAGGTACATCGAGGCGTTCTGGTCCACCATCGAGACGAAGTCGCAGAACGCCGGAATGTAGGCGCCGCCCGCCGCCGACGGGCCGAACAGGGCGCACACCTGCGGGATCGAGCCGGAGGCGCGCACCTGGGTGTGGAAGATCTTCCCGGCCCCCCGGCGGCCGGGGAACATGTCGACCTGGTCGGTGATCCGGGCGCCGGCCGAGTCGACCAGGTAGATCATCGGGATGCCCGATCCGTAGGCCCGCTCGATGATCCGGATGATCTTCTCCACCGTGCGCGCGCCCCAGGAACCCGCCTTGACCGTGGAATCGTTCGCCATCAGCGCCACCGGCCGTCCGCCGACCATCGCGGTCCCGGTGATCACGCCGTCCGCGGGCAGGCCGTCAGCCAGCACGTTGGCGAAGGCGCCGTCCTCGGTGAAGCTGCCGTCGTCGATGAGCAGCGCGATCCGCTCCCGGGCGAACAACTTGCCGTTGGCCGCGGCGGCCTGGTGATACCTGGGCGCTCCGCCCGCCTCGATCCGGGCCCGGAGCTGCCCGAGATCGGGGTGACCGGCGTCGCCAGCGGGCTGAATTCCTGCTGCGTTCGCTTCTACGTCCACGGTCGCGAGCGTACCTAGTCACGCTGATCGTGCGGTCGCCCGCACCGGCCCGGCCGCCGCTGGGCACCGGGCGGCGCCCAGCGGCTGGGCCGCTCCGTTCATCAATGGGCAGATTGACTAATGAATATGCAAATTGACGCCGAGCAATACCAGCCACCAAAGGAGGATGGCCAGCAGCGCGGACACAATCAGCTTCAGCAGATGCACGGTGATGTAGCCGCGGTCCCACGCGACGGCTGCCGATGATGATGTAGATCAGCCAGACAAGCCTGAACGGGCGCCGGAACATGCTGCCGCTCCAATCCCCCCGCCGGATATGTACGAACCGCCCGGAAAGTTTCCGTGGCCGGTACGTTCAAACATTGACGGCGGCTGAGCGGCCCGGAATGGCGTTACCGGCCGGGCGGCTTGCCGGCCAGCCGCCTCACGCCCGCGTCTTGCGGGTTCGCGGGCCGGCCCGGAGCACCTGGGAGGGCAGCTGGCGCCCGATGATCTGCTCGGCATCGGCTGCGGCGTCGATCATCGCGTCCAGGTCGATGCCGGTCGCGACGCCCATGTCCTCGACCATGTGCACCAGTTCCTCGGTCGCGATGTTGCCGGTGGCGCCGGGTGCGTAGGGGCAGCCGCCCAGCCCGCCGACCGAAGCGTCGAAGTCGGACACCCCAAGCTCAAGCGCGGCCAGCACGTTGGCCAGGCCGGTGCCCCGGGTGTTGTGGAAATGCAGGTTGAGCGGCACATCCGGGTAAACGGAGCGGAATTCTCCGACCAGCTCGGTGACCCGCCGGGGGGTGGCCATCCCGGTGGTGTCGCCGAACGAGATGGTGTCGGCCCCGTCGGCCACCGCCCGTCCGGCGACCCGCACGACCCGCTCCACCGGGACGTCGCCCTCATACGGGCAGCCCCAGGCGGTGGAGACGATCACCTGGCAGGTGGCGCCGCGCTGGTGCGCCTGGTCGATGATGACCGCGATGTCGTCGAGTGACTCCTCGGTGCCCCGGTTGACGTTCTTGCGGTTGTGGGTGTCCGAGGCCGATACCACGGCCTCGATCTCAGCGAGCCCGCTGTCGAGGGCGCGCCTGGCACCGCGCAGGTTCGGCACCAGGGCCGAGTAACGCACTGACGGCGCCCTGGTGATCCGCTGCCAGACCTCGTCGGCGTCGGCCATCTGGGGTATCGCTTCCGGGCGGACGAACGACACTGCCTCGATCCGGCGCACTCCGGTCGCGGACAGCCGGTTGATCAGCTCGATCTTCGCCTCGGTCGGCACCGGGTCCTCGTTCTGCAGGCCATCGCGCGGTCCGACCTCGCGCACCGATATCCGTTCCGGCAGATCGCTCACCGGCTGTCCTCCGTTCGCCCGTGTTCAGTTGCCCCGTACTCGGATGGCCCCGTACTCGGATGGCCCCGTACTCGGATAGCCCCGTGCTGGATGGCCCGTGCTCAGATGGTCCCGCGCTGGATGGCCCGTGCCCGGCTCTCATTCGCTCGGCCACCGCGGGGCCCGCTTCGCCACGAACGCCGCGATGCCCTCTTTCCGGTCCGCCGAGCAGGCGGCGGCCCGCCACGCGGCATCTTCGATCTCCAGCCCGGCCGACAGTTCGAGGCCTGCGCCGAGCCTGATGGCGCGTTTTGCATGCCGAACGGCTATCGGTGAGTTGGCCGCGATGCTACCGGCCAGGGCCAGCGCATGGCTGGTCGCGGTGCCGTCAGGCACCAGCCGGTCGGCCAGCCCGAGCCGCTCGGCCTCGGCTGCGCCGACCCGGCGGCCGGTGAAGATCAGGTCGGCCGCCCGGCCCGGGCCCAGGCGCCGCAGCGCCAGCTGGGTGCCGCCGCCACCGGGCACCAGCCCGACGGTGGTCTCCGGCAGCCCGAACTGTGCGGTCTGGTCAGCCACGATCAGGTCGCAGGACAAGGCGAGCTCACAGCCGCCGCCGAGAGCGAATCCGTGCACCGCCGCGATCACTGGCTGGCTGATCGCGAGCACCGACCCGAACGCCGCGCGAAACACCTGCCGCTGCGCCATCAGGTCGGCATCGGTCATGGCGGCCCGCTCCTTCAGGTCGGCGCCGACACAGAAGGCGCGGGCGCCTGCCGCACAGAGCACGACGCCGCGGACCTGACGGTCGGCGGACACCTCGGTGCACACCTCGGTCAGCCGGACGGCCAGCGCGGTGCTGAGCGCGTTCATGGCTTCGGGCCGGTCCAGCATGATCTCCGCGATCACCGCATCCGGTGCCGTCTCGGCGGCCGGGAGCCTGCGCAGCCGCACGCCAGAAGTCTCGCCCATGACTCGCAAGGCTAACCTGACCAGGCCAGCCGGTCAGCGCTCCTCGCGGGCCAGCCGGGCCTGCTCGTCCTCGACCAGCTGGAACAGCGTGGCCTGCACTTGCTCGACCTGGGGAATCTCGGTCAGGACCAGCTGGCCGTGCTCACCTGCGGATTCGACGATCAGCTTGCCGCAGCCGAGCAGCCGGTCGATCAGGCCGTGTGAGAACGACACATCGCTGATCCTGATCAGCGGAAAGTCCCGTCCTGACCTGGCCAGGATTCCTTCGCGCAGCCGAAGCCTGCGGGTGGTCAGCTCGTAGCTGGTCGTGCGCCACCACAAAATAGGGACCAGGACCCAGATGAGCGCCGCCACCACCGCCACAGCCCCGATGACCAGCCGGATAATGGCCGTCCTGCCACCCGTCGGCAGCAGGATCAGCGCGGCGCTGGCGGCCGCGGTCAGAACCACCAGGATGAAGACCGGCCTGACCAGGGTCTTCCAGTGCGGATGCAGCTTCAGGACAAGGCGCTCGCCCTCGGAAAGGGAAGCTTCACCGGCCATACGCCACATCGTGACACGTATGCCGGCCAGCCGCCCAGCGATAGCTCGGCCGGCTAACTCCGTGCAGCTAACTCAGTGCAGCTAGCTCAGTGCAGCTAGCTCAGTGCAGCTAGCTCAGTGCTGCTGGTAACTCAGTGCTGCTAACTCAATGCAGATGGACCAGGTCCCCGGCACTGACCGGGATCAGTCCGGCGGCGGTCTGGATCAGCAGCTGGCCCGCGTCGTCTACCTCGCGCGCCACCCCGGTCAGCAGCTGGCCGCCGGGCAGCTGGGCGCGGACCTCGCGGCCCACGGACTGGCACAGCCCCTGGTACCGGCGCTGGAGTCCGCAGGCGGCGGCGTCTCCCGACGCCCCGGTCCAGGCGAGGTACCAGCGCTCGATCTGGTCCAGGATGAAGACCAGCAGCTGGCCCCGGTCCGTGAGCGTGGCGCCCTCCAGCGCCAGGGACGTGGCCTGGCCCCCGGTCGGGGTCGTCTCAGCCGCGGGCAGCTCGTCGCGGGTCACCGTTACGTTGATGCCCGCGCCCACCACGATGGCGTCCCCGGCTTGCTCGGCGAGAATGCCCGCCAGCTTCGCTTCGTTCACCAGCACGTCATTCGGCCACTTCAGGCCCGCATCCAGGCCGGCCTCGGCGCGCAGGGCAGCGGCGATCGCGACCCCGGTCAGCAGCGGCACCCAGCCGCGCCTGGCCGACGGCACCGCTTCGGGGCGCAGCAGGACCGAAAAGGTCAGCCCGGCCCGGGGCGGGCTGACCCAGCGCCGGCCCATCCGGCCGCGCCCGGCGGACTGATCCTCGGCCACCAGGATCGTGCCCTGTGCGGCCCCGCGCCCGGCCGCGCCGAGCAGATCGTCGTGAGTGGACCCGGTCCGTTCCACCACCTGGATCGCACGCCAGAAACCGCCCGGCCTGACCAGCTCAGCCTGGAGCCAGGCCGCGCTCAGCGGCGCCCGTTGTGAGCTGCTGTTTGCCTTCACACCCGCTACCCTCAAATGTCGGGATACCCTGTGCCTCGCTGGGCACTAGTGTGCAACGCCAGCCGGGGACTATCGCGCCAGCCTTCCGGATTTAGGCGAAGCCGCCAGGGAGAGTTGAGGAGAGCAGTGCCTGATCTCAAGGTTGACGAGCTGCACGACGAGCGCGAACGCCCGGCGCGGCCAGGCATGGGCAGCTCACGTTCGCCCGGCCAGTCCGGCTCCGGCTGGGACAGCGACACCATCCGGACCGCGGCCCGCCGGGCCGTCCAGATCGCCGGGCCGCGTGCGTTGTGGCGCGATCACCGCCTCTTCACCATCCTGGCGGTGGTATCGCTGGTGCCGCGCGTGCTCGCGGCTCTGGCGTTCCGGCCCGCACTGATGACTTCCGATTCCCTACTATACATGCAGGAATCGTCGAGGAGAATCCTTGGTGAGATCCGGCCATCCGGTTACTCGTTCTTCCTGACCCCGCTCCACTACTTCCCGCACCCCCTGCTGGCGGTCACCACCGTCCAGCACCTGATGGGCATCGCCATTGCGGCCATCGTGTACGGCCTGCTGCGCTACTGGGGCCTGCCCGCCTGGGGTGCCTGCCTCGCCGCGCTCCCGACACTGTTCGACACCCGCGAGATCGCGCTGGAGTCCTACATCCTGCCGGACACCCTGTACGCCCTGGTGCTCATGCTGGCCGTCGCGGTGCTGCTCACCAAGCGCGCCCCGCGGCTGTGGCAATGCACGGTGGCCGGCCTGCTGCTGGCCTACGTGACGGTGCTGCGCGCCAACGGAATCCCGCTGGCCGTGGTGGCCGGGATCTACCTGCTGATCAGGCGGGTCGGCTGGCGCAAGCTGGCGGCCGGGGCGGGGGCGTTCGCGATCCCGGTGCTCGGCTACGTGATGATATTCCACTCGGAATACGGCCAGTACAACATCACCAACAGCGATGCCATGTTCCTCTGGTCGGGGACGACCAGCTTCGCCAACTGCGCGATCATCAAGCCGCCCGCGGACCTGCGGCCGCTCTGCCCGCCCCACAAGGCCGCCGCGCCTGCCTGGTCGGTCCAGGCCCTGCTCGACGGCCCAGCACCAGCCAACTACCTGTGGGCCAGCGACGCCTGGTGGCGGCACGACGCGCACCCCGGTTTCAACTCCTACAACAGCAAGCTCGCCATGCGGTTCGCGATTCTCGCGATCAAGGCGCAGCCGTTTGATTACTTTCTGACCAGCGCCAGGGACGGCATGCTGGTGTTCCTCGGGACCGACAGGCCGCTGGGCCTGCAGGCGATGAGCTTTACCACCACGCCTCGCCTTCCCACGCCGCTGCCCTCGTACTACGCCCACGACCTCAGCGTTTACGCTGGCACGACGACGAATACGCACCCGGTTGAGCCGTATGCGTACTTCATGTTCCTCTATCAGGAGCCGGTCTACTTCCCCGGCTTCGTCTTCTTCGCGGTTCTGGTGGCCGGGTTCGTCGGGCTGATCAGGAAACGGCGGCAATGGGGTGGCCCGGCGGCGCTGCCGTGGGCACTCGCGGCCGTCAGCCTCGTGCTACCTGCGCTGCTGAAAGAGTCCCTCTACCGGTACGCGATGGTCGCCATCCCACTCGCCTGCCTGGCCGCTGGCCTGGCCTTCATCCGCCAGCGCCCGCAGCCGTCCCCGGCGGCGGCCGGCGCGACCGCCACCCGGCCGGCTGCCGCCGCGGCCATCGTGGCCCCGGCTGGCCTCGCTGCCCCGGCCGCCGACACCACGGCCACCACTGCCCCGGCTGCCGGCCCCCCGGACACCGCTGGCCCGGCTATCCTCGCCGGCCCGACTGCTGCCACCACGGACGCTGACACCACGGGCGCTGCCGCCACGGGCGCTGCCGCCCCGACCGCTGACACCACGGGCGCTGACACCACGGGCGCTGACACCACGGGCGCTGACACCACGGGCGCTGACACCACGGGCGCTGACACTACGGGCGTCGTCGCCACGACCACCCCCGCTGCCGGCCCCCCCGACACCACCACCCCCGCCCCGCGGCGACCGGACGACGAAACACCCGCCGCCTCCTTAGACACCGCGACCCCCGCCGCTGGCCCCCCGGACACCGCGACGCCGGCTCCGCGGCGACCCGACACCGAGACCTTCCCTGACGCCGCGGCACCGCCCCCCCGGCAACCGGACGACGAAACACCCGCCGCCTACCAGGGCACTATCACCCCGGCCCCGCGGCGACCGGAGGACGAAACACCCGCCGCATCGGCGGATACCGCGCCGTCGGCTGGGTCCGACCAGGCCGGCGACGCGCGCTAGCCGTTAGAGCTGCCCGCAGGTGGCGACCTAGCCGCCCGCAGGTGGCGAACCAACCGCCCGGACGAGGCGACCTGGCCGCCCGCACGTGGCCGGCAGCCGCCCGCAGGTGGCGAACCAACGGACTGTTCCCGGCGAGCCAGCCGACCGCGTACAGTAACTGACTCGTCGCTCTTAACTGATCCACCGGGCCTGGCCCGGGTTCCCGCCCCGCCTGCCGGCCGATCACGCCCGTCGGTCGGCAGTCAACCGCGGCGATGGCGCACCACTGTCGTTGGTCAACCGCCGCGATGGCGCACCACTGTCGTTGGTCAACCGCGGCGATGGCACCCCGCTGCGCAAACAGCAGCAGCGCCGCGCCATCGCTGCTGTTCGGACCCGTTTCCGGCCGGCCAGTGGCGCAATCACAGACGCCATTGTCACGTGCTTGGATAGACTGTGCGTCATCAGGGCATTACTTTCAGTAACATATCCATGATCGCCCGTCAGATCACCGGGCGTGCTGTGCCAGGGAGAGTTGAAAGCAGTGCCTGATCTCAGGCTCAATGAGCTCGATGAGCGCCAGCGACTAGCCGGCCGAGGCGCCGCCGGGCGACGACCATCGGCCAGGCTCGGCTGGGACGCCGACCGTGCCCGGGCCGCGGCCCGCAAGGCCGCCGCGATCGCCGGGCCGCGTGCGCTATGGCGCGACCACCGGCTCTTCACCATTCTGGTGGTGGCCTCGCTCGTGCCCCGGGTCCTGGCCAGCCTGGCGTTCCGGCCCGCGCTGCTCAGCTCCGACTCGTTCTGGTACATGCGGGACGCCGCCACCGGGAAGCTGGACCAGATCAGGCCGTCCGGTTACTCGTTCTTCCTCAGCCTGATGCACGTCTTCCCGGCTCCGCTGCTGGCCGTCACGACCGTCCAGCACCTGATGGGCATCGCCATCGCGGCCATCGTCTACGGGCTGCTGCGCTACTGGGGCCTGCCCGCGTGGGGCGCCGCGCTGCTGACCATCCCGCTGCTGCTCGACAGCCGCCAGATCGCGCTGGAGTCCTACATCCTGCCGGACACGCTGTACTGCCTGGCGATCATGGTCGTAGTCGCGCTGCTGATCACCAAGAGCACCCCCAGGCTCTGGCAGTGCGCCCTGGCCGGGCTGCTGCTGGCCTACGTGTCGGTGCTGCGCGGGAACGGATTCCCGCTGGCCCTGGTGACCGCCGCTTACCTGCTGATCAGGCGGGTCGGCTGGCGCGCGGTCACGGCCGGCGTCGTGGCGTTCGCCGTGCCGGTGCTCTGGTACGTCTTGTCCTTCCACGCGGCCTACGGCCAGTACAACATCACCAGCAGCGACGGCCTCTTCCTGTGGTCACGGACCACGACGTTCGCGAACTGCGCGATTATCAAGCCGCCCCCGAATCTGGTGCCGCTCTGCCCGAACAAGGCGATCCTGCCGCCCGTCAAGGTCCCCGTCACGTCGACGCCGGCCCTGGTCAAGGGGCCCACCCCGGCCAACTACCTGTGGGCGCCCCAGGCCTGGTGGCGGCATGACGCGCACCCTGGATTCAACGCCTATAACGACAAGCTCGGCATGCAGTTCGCCCTCGATGCGATCAAGGCCCAGCCCTTCGCCTACCTGCGGGCCAGCGCCAAGGACGCCATGCAGCTGCTGCTGACCAACGACCGGCCGCAGAACACCGACGCGATGGCCTTTACCCGAACTCCGCGCGTTCCGGTACTGCCCGCCACCTTCGCCCAGGACATCACGATGTATACGGGCGCCGTATCCAACACTCATCCGGTCCAGCCCTACGCGTACTTCATGTACATCTATCAGCTTCCGGTCTACTTCCCCGGTGTCGTCTTTTTCGCGGTCCTGGTGGCCGGGCTGGTGGGGATGGTCAGGAAATGGCGGCAATGGGGCGGCCCGGCCGCCTTGCCCTGGACGCTCGCGGTGCTCAGCATCGTGCTGCCCGCCCTGCTCACGCAGTCCTTCTACCGCTACGACCTGGCGGCCGTACCGCTCGCCTGCGTGGCAGCCGGCCTGGCGTTCATCCGGCCGCGGGCGCAGCCGTCCCGCGCCCCCGCCGCGGCCGCGGCCGCCGCGGCCGCCCAGCCGGCCGCGGTCAGCGCGGAGCGCCCCGGTCAGCCGGATTGACACTGACCGCGCCGAGGTCGCCCGCGTCGAAGCACGTGCGGTCCCCGGTGTGGCACGCGCTGCCCACCTGGTCGACCTTCACCAGGACCGCGTCGCCGTCACAGTCCAGCGCGACGGACTTCACCCACTGCGCGTGGCCGGACGTCTCGCCCTTGATCCAGTACTCACGGCGGCTGCGTGACCAGTAGGTGCACCGGCCGGTGGTCAGCGTCCGGTGCAGCGCCTCGTCGTCCATCCAGCCCAGCATCAGCACCTCACCGGTGTCGTACTGCTGGGCAATCGCGGCGACCAATCCGGCCGCGTCCCGCTTGAGCCGGGCGGCGATCGCCGGGTCCAGCGCCGATCCGCCCGTGTCGCTGCTCATCGCTACCTCCGCGTGCGCGTCATCTGCCGGTGATCCCTAGCGAACCGGATGGCCCGCTGCTCGCAGTGCATCCTTCACGTCGGCGATCCGGAGCCGGCCGAAATGAAACAGGCTGGCCGCGAGGACGGCGTCGGCACCGGCCTCGACGGCCGGGGCAAAGTCAGCACGGCGGCCTGCCCCGCCGCTGGCGATCACGGGCACGTGCACGACCGCGCGCACGGCCCGGATCAGGGGCAGGTCGAAACCGTTCCCGGTGCCATCGGCATCCATCGAGTTCAGCAGGATCTCGCCAGCGCCCAGTTCGGTGGCGCGCTTGGCCCAGCGCACCGCGTCCAGGCCGGTCCCCTCGCGGCCGCCGTGCGTCGTCACCTCGAAGCCGCCATCGGGAGCGCGGCGGGCATCGACGGACACCATCACGCACTGCGAGCCGAACCTGGCCGCCGCCTCAGTCAGCAGCTCGGGCCTGGCGATCGCCGCGGTGTTCAGCGCTACCTTGTCCGCGCCGGCCCGTAGCAGCCGGTCCACGTCCGCCACGCTGCGCACTCCCCCGCCGACGGTCAGCGGGATGAAGACCTGCTCGGCAGTCCGCCTGACCACCTCCAGGATCGTCTCCCGGCGCTGGCTGGACGCCGTGATGTCCAGGAACACCAGTTCGTCGGCGCCGTCGCGATCGTAGGCGGCGGCCAGCTCGACCGGGTCGCCCGCATCCCGCAGATTGGCGAAGTTCACGCCCTTGACCACCCGGCCGTCGTCGACATCCAGGCAGGGGATGACCCGGACCGCGAGCCCGGCCGAGGCCGGCCCGGTCATGTGCGCACCGCCGTCAGGGCGTGCTCCAGCGTGAAGGCCCGGGCATAGAGCGCCTTGCCGATGATCGCGCCTTCCACGCCTTCCGACCGCAGCTGCGCGATCGCGCGCAGGTCGGCCAGGCTGGCCACGCCGCCGCTGGCGATGACCGGCCGCCGGGTATGCGCGCAGACCAGGCGGAGCAGGTCCAGGTTGGGCCCGGCGAGAGTACCGTCCTTCGCCACGTCGGTGACCACGTACCGCCGGCAGCCGTCGGCCTCCAGCCGGGCGAGCACGTCCAGCAGTTCGCCGCCGTCCGAGGTCCAGCCGCGGGCCGCCAGCCTGGTGCCCCGGACATCCAGGCCGACGGCGATCCGCTCGCCGTGCTCGGCGATGACGCCGCGCACCCAGTCCGGATTCTCGAGGGCGGCCGTGCCGATGACCACCCGCGCGCACCCGGTCCCGAGCGCGGCAGCCAGCGACGCGTCATCACGGATGCCGCCCGACAGCTCCACCGCGACCTGCAGCTGCCCCACGACGGCAGCGAGCAGGGCGGCGTTGGAGCCGCGGCCGAAGGCCGCGTCGATATCCACCAGGTGGATCCACCGCGCACCGGCCCGCTGCCAGGCCAGCGCGGCCTCCAGCGGATCTCCGTAACCGGTCTCGGTGCCCGCCGCCCCCTGTACCAGCCGGACCGCCTGACCGGCCGACACGTCCACCGCGGGAAGCAGGGTGAGCGCCGCCGCGCCGCTGGCGCCAGGTTCGCCGCTGGTCATCGCACCAGCTCCAGCCAGTTTGATAGCAGTGCCGCCCCCGCGTCGCCCGATTTTTCCGGGTGAAACTGGGTCGCGCACAGCGGGCCGTTCTCGACCGCCGCGATAAACGGCTCACCGTGGCTGGCCCAGGTGACCAGCGGTGCCTTCATCCGGCCGTCCGGCCGCAGCGGCAGCGACTTCGCCGCGTAGGAGTGCACGAAGTAGAACCTGGTCGCCGGGTCGAAGCCGGCCAGCAGCGCCGTCCCCGCGGCCGGGCGCACCGTGTTCCAGCCGGTGTGCGGCAGTACCGGCGCGTCAAGGCGCTCCACCACCCCTGGCCATTCACCGCAGCCGGCGATCCGCTCACCGTGCTCCACGCCCTCCGCGAACAGCACCTGCATTCCCACGCAGATCCCCAGGACCGGCCTGGATCCGGCCAGTCTCCGGTCGATCAGCATGTCGCCGCGGATGGCCCGCAGTCCGGCCATGCAGGCGGCGAACGCGCCCACGCCCGGCACCACCAGGCCATCGGCATTCATCGCCGTGTCAAAATCCGCGGTCACCTCGGCGTCAGCGCCGACCCGCTGCAGAGCCCGCTGAGCCGAGCGCAGATTTCCCGAACCATAATCCAGAACGGCAACATGCGGCCGGCCAGTGCTCACAATGTGCCCTTGGTACTGGGAATACCGGGCGAGCGCGGGTCCGGCGCGGCCGCCGCTCGCAGCGCCCGGGCGGTCGCCTTGAACTGGGCTTCGACGATGTGATGCGGGTTACGTCCGGCCAGCACGTTCAGATGCACGCAGATACCGGCGGCCGACGCGAGGGACTCGAAGAAATGCCTGGTCAGCGTGGTGTCGTAGGTTCCGATCAGGGGCGGCATGCCGTCCGGCTCGGTGTGCACGACATACGGCCGCCCGGACAGGTCGATGGCGGCCCGGGCGAGCGCCTCGTCCAGCGGCACCAGCGCGTCACCGAATCGGCAGATACCGGCCTTGCTGCCGAGCGCCTGGGCGAGCGCCTGCCCGAGCGCGATCGCGGTGTCCTCGACCGTGTGATGCGCGTCGATCTCGGTGTCGCCGCGGGTCCGCACGGTCAGGTCGATGCACCCGTGCCTGCCGAGCTGGCCGAGCATGTGATCGAAGAACGGCACGCCGGTCTGTACATCCGTCGCGCCGGTGCCGTCCAGGTCAAGCTCGACGAGGACCTGCGTCTCCCTGGTCAACCGCTCCACGCGCCCGGTCCGGCCGCCGGCCGGCCCGGAGTGACCGCCTGGTCCTGTCATCGGGCTGGCTCCTGTCATCGGGCCCCTCCGTTGTGTCCTGCGGCCGCCGGAGGCTCGCCGCCGGCCAGCACGGCGTCGAGCGACGCGCGGAAGGCGGCCATCTCGTCCGGAGTCCCGATACTGACCCGCAGCCAGCCGTCTGGCCCGATCTCCCGGACCAGCACGCCACGGTCGAGCAGGCCCTGCCAGACCGCGTGCCGGTCACCGAACGTCCCGAACAGCACGAAGTTGGCGTCCGAGTCCGCGACGGCCAGGCCGCGCTGGCGTAGCCAGCCCACCAGGCGGTCCCGTTCGGCCCGGAGCGTGGCCACGCTGGCCAGCAGCTCGTCGGCGTGCTCCAGCGCCACCCGCGCCACCGCCTGGGTGAGCGCGGACAGGTGGTAGGGCAGCGCGACGATCAGCAGCGCCTCGACCACCGCCGGGTCGGCCGCCAGGTAACCGACCCGCGCCCCGGCCAGCGCAAACGCCTTGGACATGGTGCGGACGACCACCAGCCGGGGGTAGCGGGGCAGCAGCGCGAGCGCCGTCGCGGCCCGGTCCCTGGCGAACTCGGCGTACGCCTCGTCGACCACGACCATGCCGGGCGCGGCGGTACAGACGGCCTCGATCACCGGCAGCGGCAGCGCGGTGCCGGTCGGATTGTTCGGCGAGGTGAGGAAGACCAGATCCGGGGCCTCCTCGCGGACGCTCCGGACGGCACGGCCGGGATCGAGCCCGAAGTCGTCGTCCCTGGCCGCCGCCACCCAGCGGGTACTGGTAGTCCGCGAGATGGTCGGGTGCATGGAGTACGAAGGCTCGAAGCCCAGCGCGGTGCGGCCCGGGCCGCCGAACGCCTGCAGCAGCTGCTGGATCACCTCGTTGGACCCGTTGGCCGCCCACACCTGGCTCCGGGTCAGCCCGTGCCCGAGATAGCCGGCCAGGTCATCGCGCAGCCCGCCCGCGGTCCGGTCCGGGTACCTGTTGAGATCAGCCGCGATCGCCTCGGCGGCCCTGGCCACCTGGCGAGCCAGCGCCGGTGAGGGCGGGTACGGGTTCTCGTTGGTGTTGAGCCGGACCTGGACATCGAGCTGCGGGGCGCCGTAAGGCTCCCGGCCTGCCAGGTCAGCCCGGAGCGGCGGCGCCAGGCCGGTCACCGGGGCAGCCCGGCCTCGGCCGGTACCCGGGCCCGGACGGCGTTCACGTGCGCGGCCAGGTCCTCGGCCCCGCCCAGCACGTCGATGTACGGCGCGGCCTCGGCCAGTCCGGCCGCGGTGCAGTCGACCACGTGCATGACCCGCAGGAAAGACAGCACCGACAGGCCCCCGGAGTGCCGGGCGGTCCCGCCGGTCGGCAGCACGTGGTTGGAGCCTGCCAGGTAGTCGCCGAGCGAGACTGGCGCCCAGGGCCCGACGAAGACGGCCCCGGCGTTGCGGACCCGGTCCGCGAGGCCGGCGGCGCCCGCCGCCTGGATCTCCAGGTGCTCGGGCGCCCAGGCGTCCACCACCGCCAGGCCCGCGTCGACGTCATCCACCAGCACGCAGGCCGACTGGCCCGTCAGCGCGGCCTCGATCCGGTCCCGGTGCCTGGCCGCGCTCACCTGCCCGATCAGTTCGGCGTCGACCCGGTCAGCGAGCGCAGCATCGGAGGTGATCAGCAGGCAGGCCGCCAGCGGATCGTGCTCGGCCTGCGCGACCAGGTCGGCGGCGACGAAGTCCGCTCTGGCGCTCTGGTCGGCCAGGATCGCGACCTCGGTCGGGCCGGCCTCGGCATCGGTCCCGACCGTGCCGCGCAGCAGCCGCTTGGCCGCCGCTACGTATACGTTGCCCGGGCCGCTGACGATGTCCACCGCCGCACAGTCGGCGGTGCCGTAGGCGAACATCGCGATCGCCTGCGCGCCGCCGACGGCGTGCACTTCGGTGATGCCCAGCAGGGCGCAGGCAGCCAGCACGGCCGGGTGCGGCAGGCCGCCACCGCCGGCGCCGGGCGGCGACGCCACGGCGATCTGGCCGACCCCGGCCACCTGCGCCGGGATCACGTTCATCACCACCGAGGACGGGTAAGCCACCAGGCCGCCTGGCACGTACACGCCGGCTCGAGCGGCCGGCACGTACCGTTCGGTGACCTCAGTTCCCGGCGCGACCGTGGTGCTGGTCTCGCGGGGCAGCTGGGCCTCGTGCACCAGCCGGGCCCGGCGCGCCGCCTCCTGCAGGGCCGCCCGCAGCCGTGGATCGAGCCGCTCCAGCGCATCATCAAGGGCGGCGGCCGGCACCCGGGTCGTGATCAGGTCGACCCCGTCGAATCTGGCGGTCTGCTCCCGGACCGCCACCGCTCCGCGACTGCGGACGTCCTCGCAGACCGGCCGGACCGCCTCCAGGGCTGCCTCGACGTCAAGCCGGGCCCGCGGTAGCAGGCCGGCCAGCGTGATTCCGCTGAGCCTGGCGGCTGTCTGCCCACGCAGGTCGATCCTGGATAGCACGCGCCAAGCCTATCGGGAGCGCCCGGCCGGCCAGCCGCGCTACTCGACGATCTTGGAGATCGGGATCTCCAGGATGTCCCGGGCGCCGGCCGCCTTCAGCGCCGGGATCAGCGTGTTCACGCCTTGCTTGGGTACGACCGCCTCGACGGCGTTCATGCCGCCGCGGGCCAGCGAGGTGATCGTCGGCGAGGACATCGACGGCAGGATGTCGGTGACCGCGGCCAGCTGTTCAGCCGGCACGTTCAGCTTGACCAGCACGTTGCCGCGGGCCTCGATGGCGCCACGCAGCAGCAGCGCCACGTCCTCCATCGCGACCCGCTTGGCAGGCTCGCCGTAGGCGGCCGGATTGGCCACCAGCTCGGTATAGCTGGTCAGCACCGTGTCGAGGATGCGCAGCCCGTTCCGGCGCAGCGAGGAGCCCGTCTCGGTCAGGTCCACGATCGCGTCGACGATGTCGGGCACCTTGGCCTCGGTCGCGCCGTAAGACGGGATCACGATCGCCTTGACGCCGTGCGAATCAAGGTACCGCCTGGTCAGCGCCGGGAATTCGGTGGAGATCCGGATTCCGTCCGGCAAGTCGGACAGGGTTCGCCACGGCACGCCATCGGGCACGGCCAGGACCACGCGCACCGGGTCGGAGGTGGCTTTGGAGTACTTGAGCTCGCCGAGCGAGGTGACGTCGGCCCCGGTCTCGGCAATCCAGTCGCGGCCGGTGATGCCGAGGTCGAACAGGCCCTGCTCAAGGTAGGACGGGATCTCCTGCGGCCGCAGGAACCTGACCCGCTCGATCCGCGGATCGTCGATCGCCGCGTGATAGTCGCGGTCGGAGGAGCGGCGGACGGTCAGATCCGCGGCGTCGAACAGGTCGAGAGTCGCCCGCTCGAGCGAGCCCTTGGGCAGGACCAGGGACAGCACCGGCAAAGCCTTCCTGCTGGGATAGGTGGCCTGCTCGACACTAGCCGCCCGCCGAACGGGGGCCGGCCGCCGGGCGGCTACCGGCGCCAGCCGAGAACGCTGCCGGATTGGACGGCCGGCCGCCCGAACAGTCCGCTCAGGTACCTGCCGAGCCGTGAGTCCGGGCTCGTGACCGCGACGACCGCTGCGGGCTTCCAGGTCGCGAGATCAGCTTGGACCTGCGCCCGCGTCGGGGTGACGGCCGAAGTGCCTGCCCAGAGCGCATTGAGGTATCTGGTCGTCACCGTCTGGCCGGCCCGGCCGGCCCGCGATGTGCGGCCCGGCTCGTTGGGCGCGATGAAGGCTCCGCCGATGATCGAGCCGGGCTCGCCGGTGTCCGCCTGCCAGCGCAGCGGCTGCGGAATCGCGCCCCAGGGGACCGGCACCACCAGCACGCGGGCGTCCCGCGCTAGGTGCAGGCTGGCGAAGGCCGTCTGCCAGCCCGCCGGGACCGGCGGAACGCTGGTGGGCTGGTAGGGCAGCGGGACGAGCGGCAAGAGCGCGATGACCGCCACGCCGGTCGCGGCCAGGGCGCCCTGCCGCCACCGCCCGGCACGCGGCGCCCTGGACCTGGCCAGGTCCAGAGCGAAGGCCAGGGCCGCGCCCGCCGCTCCGTCCGCGAGGATGGCCAGCCGGTCCGGTAGCGCCGAGCTGACGGCGGGCAGGTGCTGCAGCCAGTACCAGGGCAGCAGCGCCGCGGGGTAATGCAGGCCGTGGAACACCACCGGCTGGGCGCCCAGCGAGAACAGCTCGAGTACCGCGACGGTTACGGCCGTGACGCGGACCGTCAGGTGCCGCCAGAAGAAGATCGCGGCGGCGATCAGCACGACGATCAGCGGCCAGCCCAGGTAGGCGAGGTATTCGGCCTGCGGCTGCGGGTAGCGGGCGGCGGCCGCGGCCGTGCCTGAGGTGTGCACGAGCAGCGCAGCGGAGGGCGTCACCCAGGCATAGGGCAGGGCATGGATGTGGACGAGCTGTCCGTGGTAGCTGATGACATTCGTGGCGCCGGCGCTGCGCAAGACGGCGCCACGGAACTGGACCCACAGCCCGTAGCCGCCCAGCAGCAGCGCGACGCCGGCCCCGGTGGCCAGGCCGATCAGCCCGGTGCGGGCGTGGCCGGGCACCGCCCGCGGCCGGCTGGCCACCAGGACCACCACCAGCACCACGGCCGCGATGGCCGTGTCGATCAGCATCTCCTCGCCGATGAACAGCTGGGCCGCCGTCAGCAGACCGAGCCAGATACCGGTCCGGACCGCCCGGCCGCGGCCGGTGAGGATCCGCAGCACCGCGTCGATGATCAGCGGCGGCAGCACCGCGAACTGCAGGTGGTAATGGCCGATGCCGGAATTCAGCAGCGCCGGGGAGAAGCCGTAGAGCGCGCCGCCCAGCGCCGACGCGGTGGTGCTGGCCCCCCACCTGCGCAAGACCCAGAACAAGCTGGCCGCGGAGAGGGCGAAGCCCGCCGTGAGCGCCACGGTGAGACTGACCTGCGGGCCAGCGAGCAACGTGACCGGCGTCAGCAGGATCCCGGGCAGCAGGAACGACGTATTCCACATCAGGTTGACGCCATGGGGCGGATTCATGGCCGTCGTGACGAGGGCCGGAAGGCCGCCGTGGGCCACGGCGGTCGCGCTGTAGCGCACGAACCAGGTGAACTGGTCGACGTCGCGCAGGTCTCCGCTCTGCACCCGGCCAGCCGGGTCCACCCACAGCCGCCAGGTCACCGCCCAGGCGCCCGCCAGGTAACACAACATGACCAGCCACTGAGCCGCGGCTCCCGACCGGGTCCGGCGGCCTTCAGCCTCCGGAGATGACGCGACCGCCGGCCTCACGAGACTCACCGCCACCTCCATTCGCTGGGCTGTCCGCGGCAGTGGCGCGCCAGTTTCTGCTGATCTGGCGGCTGTTGTGTAGCGGCAAAGAATAGCGCATCGGCCCGAACCGCCCCCGTCCCATCAGGACCTCCAGGCTGCTCGCGCGGGGACCGGTCGCCGGGCGAGCAGCCCGGAGAATCAGCCAGAACCAGGCCGTTTGCGGTAGCGTCGGGTGCGGCCGGATCAATCGGATCTTCATGCGTGCTTACCGATGAATCCGGTCACGGCGGTGGTGTGCAGGTTGTCCCGGCCGACGGGCGCTCAGGGAGGTTACCGAGTTGCTGGGCCGCACGGCGGCGGGGTTCCGCGAACTCAACCAGGCGCGAGCATGAGTTCGGCGGCCCGGGTGCGCAGTCCGCTCCCCCGCCCGGCAGGAGGGTCAGCTAGCGGGCGGAGCACCAGGTGGGCGCGGTTCCACCGGGATAGCCCGCTCTGGCTGGCCGTGGTGGCCGCGGTGTTCCTGCTGGCGGAGCTCAGCCCGGTGCCGCTGCGGATGCAGCTCGGCGCGGACGAGATCACTTACATCGCGCAGACGAGCGTGCACGCTTCCCCGGTCATCCTGCCGCCCGTGCACGGCCGCGGGGCGGCGGTGCTGGCGGCCCCGGTCACGCTGCTGACCACCTCGGTGCTGGCGCTGCGGGTGTGGATGGCCTTGCTCTCGGCGCTGGGACTGTTCCTGGCCCTGCTGGCGTGGCGCGGCCTGCGGCAAGCCTGGGTGCTCGCGGTGGCGGGCCTGATCCTCGGCAGCCTGGGCATATCCCAGCTCAGCGGGGTGCAGGCGATGCCGGACTGGTGGGTGGCGCTCGGCGGCCTGGCGGTGACCGGGCTGTTCATGCAGGCGGTCACCGGCCGGATGCGCGACCGGCTGGTCCTCCCGCTGCTCGCGGCGGCCACGTTCTTCCTGGTCCTGCTGCGCCCCCAGGACACGGCCTTCCTGGTTGCGGGGGTGATCGCCGCCGCGCTCATCGTGCCGGCCTGGCGCAATCGCCGGGTGCTGGCCGCCATGGGCATCGGCCTGGTGGCGGGCGCCGTGGAATGGCTCGGCGAGGCGTACGCCTGGTACGGCGGCCCGGTCAGCCGGCTGCACATGATGCGCCAGGAACCGCCGAAGTTCGCCCTGTACTTCTCGCTGCCGTATCAGCTCCGGGTGCTCAACGGCCCGTGGTACTGCCGGCCCGGTGAGTGCCACAGCTGGAGTTATCCGTGGCTGACCTGGTGGTGGCTGGTGCTGCTCGGGCTGGTCGTCCTGGGTTCCTTCGCCGCCAGGCGGATGGGGCTGGTCTCGTCGATGGTGACCGTCGTGGCGGCGCTCTCGGTGCTGGCCGCCTACACGTTCTTCGTGCCCTACGCGGCGCCGCGCTACCTGCTTCCGGTGGTCGCCATGCTGATGATCCCGGCGGCTGACGGCGTCGCCTGGCTGGTGACCGTGCCGAGCTGGCGGGCCTGGGCCGTGCTCGCGGTGTGCGCGTTCCTGCTGACCGGAGCGCTGTCCCAGCAATTCGTGCTGCGGACCGAGGCCAGGGGGCAGGAAGCGGTCAGGGAATCCTTCATCAGGCACGCCCATCAGCTCCGGGCCCTCGGTGTCCGCCCGCCCTGTGTCGTGGCGTCCCCGTCCACCGCCTACTACCTGGGCTGCTCGGCGCCCTGGACCGGCCAGCCGATGAGTGCCGTGCTGGCCCAGGCGCCGGGCGGCGCAGCGTCCTGGCGCAAGGTGCCAGGCGCCAGCATCGAGGCCTACGTCAGGAAGTAACGCCGGCCGCAGCAGCCAGGTAACCGGCAGGAATTCGCCCGCGGGTGTGGCGGTGGCACGGCTTGCGGGGAGACAATCCAATGGCGAGGCCGGCCGCAATGGTGCGGGCCGGGCTCGCCAATGGAGCGAAGTCATGACAACGCCCACAATGACGTGGCGGCGGCTGACCCGGCGGCCGGGGCGTGATCGCAACCCGCTGCGCCGGCGCTGCGACGTAATCGATGCCTGGCTGCTGCCCGCCGTGATCGTCGCCTTCGTGGTCCTGGGGCCCCTCGTCGCGGCGGCGGTCGGCGTGTCGGCCGGTGCGGACAACGCGGCCGCGCACCGCGCCCAGCTGTCCTGGCACCGGGCGGATGCGGTTTTGCTGCAGGCCTCCCCTGGGCCGCTGATGACCGACGGCGGCGCCAACACCTGGCTGGTCTGGACGCCAGCGCGATGGATGTCTCAGGGGCGGCAGCGGCTCGCCCTGGTCCCGGCCGCCGCCGGGACCAGGGCGGGCAGTACCGTGCCGGTCTGGCTGGACCGCGCGGGCAAAGTACAGGCGCCCCCGCTCACGGCCGCGCAGGCCCGGCAGCGCGTCATCCATACGGTGGCGATCGCCCTCGCCGGGCTGGCCGTGTTCCTGGCTGGCCTGGCCCTGCTCGGCCGGTGGCTGCTGAACCGGCGGCGGCTCGCGGGCTGGGAGGCCGCGTGGCGATCGGTCGGCCCGCAATGGAGCGGGCGGGGATAGCCCGCGCCGCGGTGCCAGGCGCCGGGACGGCCAGCGGGATCAGTGGTAATAACCGTCGATTGCCTTGCGCGCCTCCTCGAACAGCGCGGGCCCTTCCTGCGGTACCGGCGCGAATCCGCCGCGCTTCAGGCTGGCGAGCTGTTCGCCGGAGAGCGCGAAGACCACCCGGCCGAGGCCGGATCGCTCGATCGCGCCGGTGCACATCGGGCAGGGCTGGCAGCTGGTGTACATGGTGGCGGCGGCCGCGGTGGCCGGATCAAGTTCGCGGGCCGCCCACCGGGCCAGCTTCAGCTCGGGGTGAGCGGTGATGTCGCGGTCGGTGATCGACGTGTTGCGGTCTTCGGCCAGTACGGTGCCATCGGGGCCGGCCAGCAGCGATCCGAACGGCGGGTTCCCGGCCGCCCGCGCCTGGCCGGCCAGGTCGATGGCCTGGCGGAGGAGCGCCTCGTTAAATGTCATCGTTGTCTCCCGTCGGGTGCTCGCTGCTGTGCTGAGCCCGGCAGGCGGACACGGTCGCCAGCATCTGCCAGGCCTGCTGCGGGTGACACGTCTGCGCCGGGTCGCCGTTGAACGGGTCCAGCACGACGGTGCCCGCGCCGAGCAGGCGTAGTTGCTCGAGGTCATCCAGGACCTGACCGATAGTGCCCTCGCCCGCCAGCCGCTGGCTGCCGGTGACCGGTGCGTCGGTGATGCGCAGGACGATGCGGGGTACCAGGGCCGGCACCGGCCGGACCTGCTGGCCGGCCGCCGCCCGGAGCCGGTCCAGCGCCTCGCGGAGCCAGCTGAGCCGGAACCGCAGCGGATGCCAGGCGTCGCCGAAGCGGACCGCCCGGTGCAGGCCGGCGTCGCTGTGGCCGCCAATCCAGATCGGTATCGCGCCGCTGCGGTAGTCCGCGCCGTCGGCCCACGCCGCGCGCACCGCGCGCAGGCACTCGTCGGTCAGCGCCCCGCGGCGGCCGAACGGGACGCCGAGCGCGTCGAATTCCCGCCGCGCCCAGCCGACGCCCACGCCCAGGATCAGCCGGCCGCCGCTGAGGTCGTTCAGGTTGGCGGCCATCCGCGCGATCAGCAGCGGGTGCCGGTACGGAGCGATCAGTACCGTGGTCCCGAGCCTGACCCGGCTGGTCTGGCCGGCCAGCCAGGCCAGCGTGGTGAACGGCTCGTAGAACGGCGCCGGATACTGCCGCGCCACGTCCGGGGTCACGGCCACGTGATCAGAGATCATGAGCAGGTCAAAGCCGAGGCCTTCCACGGTCTGCGCCCAGTCGCGCAGCACGCGGGGATTGGTTCCCGGCCCGAAATTCGGCACGTTAACGCCCATTCGCACTGATCAAGGCTATCCAGCCGGTCGCTCGACGGGAAGTGATTTTCCTCGGCCTTCGACCGGATTTGCCGTGGATCTAACGGTACATTTGCCTGGTGGCCGAGAAACTTGATGACACAGATTGGTCCATCCTGGCCGAGCTCCAGCGGGACGGCCGGATCCCGCTCACCGAGCTCGGCCGGCGGGTGAGCCTGAGCGCGTCTGCGGCCACCGAGCGGGTCAGGCGGCTGGCGGAGACCGGCGTCATCACCGGCTTTCACGCCGCTGTCGACCTGGACAAGGCGGGCTTCACGGTGCTGGCCGTGGTCAGGCTCAAGTACGCGGGCAGCCAGCACCAGCCGTTGCGCCGGTTGCTCGGCGAGCGCTTCGAGTTCCTGGAATGCCTGCGGACCACCGGAGACGACTGCTACACGCTGAAGGTGGCGGCGACCTCCATGGCCCATCTCGAGCAGGTCGTGGATGAGCTGGCCCAGTTCGGCGACACCAGTACCAGCGTGGTCTACAGCCAGACGCTGCCCTATCGCGGTCCCCGGCGGCCTAGCCAGGCTGCACGCGAGCGGCAGTGACCGGAGCGCCCGGTGGTACCCGGTGCCCCGGCAGGCCTGCGCTGGGCTTCGGGCCCAGGGCAGGCCTGCTGTCATTCTGATCGGGCTGCGTCACGGCTGGCAGCGCCCCGGGACCCGGACCGGCACCGGCACCGGGCCTGCGGCCGGAGCGGAGCTGGCGACCGGAGCCGGAGCGGGCGTCGGCCGGGAACCCCGGCTCAGCCAGGCCCTCGCCACGGCCAGCACGCCGCCGGCCAGCGCGGCGGCCGCGAGCGCCACGCAGCTGACCGCCACGGCGTGCGCCGATACCTGGCGGAACGCCGCCGCGCCTGGATGCGCGGGGAGGCTGCCCGCCAGGTTCAGGTACAGCGTCCCGAACGTGGCCACGCCGATGACCAGCCCGAGCTGGTTGACCGTCACGATCACGCCGGTGGCGTCGGAGGCATCCGCCACGGGTACCCGCATCAGCACCGCGGTCATCAGCGGGCTGAACGCGGCCGCCATGGCCGCGCTGAGCAGCGTGAGCCCGAGATACAGCGCGGCACCGCCGGTTCCGCCGCCGCGCAGCACGGCCGCCAGCGTGACCAGCGCCACCGCCGTGCCGGCGAAACCGCAGATGGCCAGCCAGGGACGGAGCCGGGCGGGCAGCCGCTGCCAGTTCAGGCTCACGATCGCGAACGCCGCCGCGGACGGCGCGAAGGTCAGGCCGGCCCGCAGCGGTGAGTCGCCCAGGCCGCCCTGCAGGTGCAGCGCGAGGGCGAAGAAGAGGCCGCCGAACACGGTCATGACGGCGAACAGCGCGCCGATGCCCAGGGCGACCCCGGGCAGCCTGAGCACCCGGCCCGGGATCAGCGGCGACCCGCCGCGCCGCGCCAGCCTGGCCTCGGTGACCGCGAAGCCGGCGAACAGGACCGCGCTTGCGGCCAGGCAAGCCCAGCCCCAGGCCGGCCAGTGCTCGGGCTGGCCGAGCACCAGCGGGACGACCAGGGCCAGCACCGCGGGCGACAGGGTGAGGACCCCGGGCAGGTCGAGCCCCCGGCCGCCGTCGCGCGTCCCGGCCGGCAGCCGTCGCCAGCCGGCGATCAGCAGCCCGATCCCGATGGGGACGTTCACCGCGAACACCGGCCGCCAGCTGGAACCGAACAGGTTGGCGCTGATCAGCACGCCGCCCGCGATCTGCCCGACCACGACGCCGCCGGCTAGCACCGCGGCGTAGGCGCTCATCGCCCGGGCCCGGGCCGCGCCGGTGAACGTGCGCTGGATCAGGCTGAGCACCTGCGGGATCATGGCCGCGGCCCCGGCGCCCTGCACGAAACGCATCGCGACCAGCACCCCGGTCGAGCCGGCCAGCCCGCAGCCCAGCGAGGCCAGCGTGAACACCGCCAGCCCGGCCAGGAAGACACGGCGATGACCGAGCAGGTCGCCGAGCCGGGCGCCGGTCACCAGCAGCACGGCGTAGGTGATCGTGTAGCCGGCGATGACCAGCTGCAGGCCCGCGCCTGAAGCATGCAGGCCACTATGAATGGAAGGCGCCGCGACGTTCACGACCGATGCGTCCAGGACCGCCATGAACTGGCCGGCCAGGACGATCGCGAGCACCACGGCGGCGCGGCCGACCCCCGGCTTGGGGAGTGCGCGGCGGGCGCGCTGCGGCTGCGGGGAATGAACGGCCGGCGCCGGACCGCTAACGATGATGTCTGTCATGACTACGAGCCTCGCCGCAGCCTGATGCCAGTACCAAGAGCCTGCTTATCCTGGTACTAGCACTACCTGGCAGCGCCGGCCGCAGCGGGGCAGGATGGAAGCATGACCACCATGACCACGGGCGAGATCACCACGGGCGATGGCCGGGTCCGCAGGGTGGAGCTCGGTGCGTTCCTGCGCAGCCGCCGGGAGCGGATCACCCCCGAGGAAGCCGGCCTGCCGCCGGGATTCAGGCGCCGGACCAGCGGACTACGCCGCGAGGAGGTCGCCCAGCTCTCCGGGGTCGGCGTCACCTGGTACACCTGGCTGGAACAGGGCCGGCCGATCAACGCCAGCACCCAGGTCCTCGACGCCGTGGCCCGCACCCTCAAGCTCGACCAGCCCGAGCGGGAGCACCTGTACCGGCTCGCCGACGTGCCCGACCTGGCCCCGGCCACGGAGGCAGGCTGGCAGGTGGGCCCCGAGATCCAGCAGATCCTCGACGGGCTGACCATGCTGCCTGCCAGCGTCATCAACGAGCGCTTCGACCTGCTGGCCTGGAACAAGCCGTATGCCGCGCTGTTTCCCGGCCTGGTCAGCCAGCCGCGCGCGACCCGTAATGCCCTCTGGATGTGCTTCACGCATCCGGCCTGCTGTCACCCCTACCTGAACCGCTCGGACCAGCTCGGCACGCTCGTCGCCCAGTTGCGCGGCGCGTACGGGCGGCACGTCGGGGAGCCCGCCTGGACCGGTTTCGTCCGCCGGCTGCAGGCCGCGAGCCCGCAGTTCCGCGAGTTCTGGGCCCAGCATGAGGTGGCCAGCCCGGCCAGCTATCTGAAGATCTTCAGGCACCCGGCGCATGACCGCCTGGCTATGACGACCAACTCGCTCGCGGTGCTCGCGGCGCCGGGCACCCGGATGGTCGTTTACACCCCGGTGGACGAGACGACCAGGGCAGCGGTGGCGAGCCTGATCGCCGGCCAGGGCCGCGCCGCCAGGTATCCGTGCTGGTCCGCGCACCACCCGCCGCAGCCGACCGCGGTCCCGGCGGCACGGTAGCTAGCCCGTCCGGCACCGGCCCCGCGAACCAGCCGACGCCAGCCCGGCGGGCCGCCGACTCCCGGCCCTGGCTTAACCTGTCGGGCATGGCCATCGAAGCTCAGCTGCCGTCCGGCGACGCCGGCCAGCCAGACGCGTCCGGCGACGCCGGCCAGCCCGATCCGCACACCACCGCAGGCAAGCTGGCCGGCCTGGCCAGACGCCGCCGGGAGGCGGTCCACGCGGGCTCGCAGCGCGCGGTCGAGCGGCAGCACGCCAAGGGCAAGATGACGGCCAGGGAACGGATCGAGCAGCTCCTGGATCCGGGCTCGTTCACCGAGTTCGACGAGCTGGCCCGGCACCGCGCCACCGACTTCGGGATGGCGGCCAACCGGCCCTACGGCGACGGCGTCGTCACCGGGCACGGCACCATCGACGGCCGTCCGGTCTGCGTGTTCAGCCAGGACTTCACGGTCTTCGGCGGCTCGCTCGGCGAGGTCTACGGCGAGAAGATCGTCAAGGTGATGGAGCACGCGCAGAAGACCGGCTGCCCGGTCATCGGCATCAACGACGGCGGCGGCGCCCGGATCCAGGAGGGCGTGGTCGCACTCGGCCTGTTCGCCGAGATCTTCTATCGCAACGTGATCGCCTCGGGCGTGATCCCGCAGATCTCGCTGATCATGGGGCCGTGCGCGGGCGGTGCTGTCTATTCCCCGGCGATCACCGACTTCACCCTGATGGTCGAGGGCATCTCGCACATGTTCATCACCGGGCCCGACGTGATCAAGACGGTGACCGGCGAGGAAGTCAGTTTCGAGGAACTCGGCGGGGCGCACGCGCACAACGTCAAGTCCGGGGTGGCCCACTACCAGGCCACCGACGAGCTGGACTGTCTCAGCTTCGCCCGCGAGCTGCTCTCCTACCTGCCCTCCAACAACCTCGAGGACCCGCCGGTGCTGCCGCAGGCCGGGTCAGCGGGTGACGACCCCGCCGCGATCCTGGAGATCACCGAGACCGACGCCGAGCTTGACGCGGTCATTCCCGACTCGCCCAACCAGCCCTATGACATGCACCAGGTGATCACCCGGGTCCTCGACGACGGCGAGTTCCTGGAGATCCATGCGGGCTTCGCGCAGAACATCGTGGTCGGATTCGGCCGCATTGAAGGCTCCTCGGTCGGCGTGGTCGCCAACCAGCCGATGCACTTCGCCGGCTGCCTGGACATCGACGCGTCCGAGAAGGCGGCGCGTTTCGTCAGGACCTGCGACGCGTTCAGCATCCCGGTGCTCACCTTTGTCGATGTGCCGGGCTTCCTGCCCGGCACCGGCCAGGAATGGGGCGGCATCATCCGCCGCGGCGCCAAGCTGATCTACGCTTATGCGGAGGCGACCGTGCCTAAGGTCACCGTCATTACCCGCAAGGCTTACGGTGGTGCCTACGACGTGATGGGCTCCAAGCATCTCGGCGGCGATATCAACCTGGCCTGGCCTACTGCCCAGATCGCGGTGATGGGCGCGCAGGGCGCGGTGAACATCCTCTACCGGCGCGAGATCGCCGCCGCCGAAAGCCCCGATGAGCAGGCCGAGCTGCGGTCCAGGCTGGTCGGGGAGTATGAGGACGCGCTGGCAAATCCTTATATCGCCGCGGAACGCGGTTACCTGGATGCCGTCATCCGCCCGGCCGAGACCCGGCCCGAGGTCATCCGCGCGCTCCGCACGCTGCGGACAAAGCGCCAGTCGCTACCGCCAAAGAAGCACGGAAATATCCCGTTGTGAAAAGGAACGTAACGCCTCGCTACCGCTTTGCCTGGGACGCTGCGCCACAGGTAGCACTAGAGTCAAGACTGTCATGACCGAGAACGGCTCGCCGCTTCCGCTCCTTTCCCGCTACGCCATCATGGTGGATGTCGGGTATATCTACGCGGCCGCGGGCGAACTGCTGTTCAGCGCGGGATCGCGGCGCGAGTACCGGGTTGACGCCGACAAGCTGATCCAGGCGCTGACCCGGCACGCCGACGAGCTGGTGCGCGGCGAGCTGCTCCGGATCTACTGGTATGACGCGGCCAGGGACCGGGTGCCGACCATCGACCAGCGGGTCATCGCCCAGATGCCGCTGGTCAAGCTGCGGCTGGGCAACCTCAACGCGCGCGGCCAGCAGAAGGGCGTCGACGCCCAGATCCGCGCCGACATGGAAGCACTGGCCAGGCACCGGGCCATCACCGACGCGATTCTGGTCGCCGGCGATGAGGACATGGTCCCGGCCGTGGAGGCCGCCCAGGCGTTCGGCGTACGGGTTCACCTGTGGGGGATCGAGCCGCCTTACGGCACCAACCAGGCCGAACGCCTGGTCTGGGAGTCCGACACCGTGGAGGTGCTCGAGCGCGCCTTTGTCGAGCCTTATTTCACCAGGCAGCCGGTGGCCGAGCCGGCCGCGGCGACCAATGCCAGCGCGCTGGCCAGGATCACCCAGGCGGTGTCGGCCAAGCCCAACCCGGCCCAGGTGTTCGGCGAGCGGCACGGGCCGCGGCCGCCGGCCCGGCCCGGCCCGCTGCTTCCGCCCTCCAGGCTCGGACCGGACCGGGAACGGGTCGAGATAGCAGGTGAGCACGTCGCACAGAAATGGATCCTGACCCGCGGCGAGGACAACATCCGCGACCTGCTGCCCGGGCCGATCCTGCCACCGGTGATCGACAAGGAACTGCTCGTCGATGCGGAGAAGGAACTCGGCCTCTCGCTGCGCGCCTATCAGGAAGCCAGAGAGTGGCTGCGGGATGCGTTCTGGGCCCGGGTCCACCGGCAATTCGGCATTGGCGTCGGTAAGTCGAGGAGCTGACCGTCATTTCCGCGAAAGACAATTCACAAGACCAGCAAAACGGAAAATCCGGACCATTGTCCGTTAGCCAGCCTGATCCCGCCCGGGCGCCTCGCCTGACCATCGTGCGGGGCAATCCCACCGAGGAAGAGATCGCCGCCCTGGTCGCCGTCCTGGTGGCCCGGACGCGACCGGCCGGTGGACCGGCCGCGCCACCCGTCACCCGTTCCGAATGGTCTTCGAAATCCCGGCTGCTGCGGTCCCCGCTGCACCGCGGCCCCGGCGCCTGGCGGGCCAGCGCCCTCCCCCGTTAGCCGCTCACCCGCGCCCTGCCCTGGCGAATCCCGGGTTGGCTCAAAATCAGTGCGCACGTCGGCTGATCCGGTCGCAGCCCACGCGTTTCGACCGTCCGCAAGCTGTCGCATCGCCGTGTGATGATGCTCGGGTGATCGACGAGGTGCTGGCTGAGCAGGTTGCCTATTACCGTCGCCGGGCGGGCGAGTACGACGTGACGGCGTACGGCGACGACCTTGCGGCGGCTCGTGCGCATATCGCGCGGCTGGTCGCGGAGCTGCGGCCGGCCGGGCGCGTGCTGGAGATCGGGTGCGGGACTGGCCTGTGGACGGAGGCGCTAGCGGGGTGGGCTGACACGGTGACGGCTATTGACGCGGCGCCCGAAGCGGTGGCGATCGCTCGTGACCGCGTGCAGCTGGCCAAGGTCAGCTTTGAGGTTGCCGACGTGTTCTCGTGGGACCCGGGTACCCGGTTCGACGTGATCTTCTTCTCGGCGTGGCTCTCGCATGTGCCGGTGAGCCGGTTCGGGCGGTTCTGGCAGTTGCTGGCGAGCTGGCTGGCCGGGAACGGCCGGGTGCTGTTCATCGACGAGCACCTCGATGAACGCGGGAAAGAAGCCTATCTCGAGGGCCAGGAAGAGGTCGTCGAGCGGCGGCTGGCCGACGGCAGCACGTTCCGCGTGATCAAGAACTTCGTGGACCCGCAGGAGCTGGAACTCCGGCTGCGCCGGATGGGCTGGGATTGCGTGATCCGTCGGGTCAGCAGCCGCTGGGTATCTGGCGAGGCCCGTCTGGTCAGGTAATGCAGCTTGCTCCAGGCCTGGCCAGCAGCCCGCCGCTCCCCCGCTCGCGCCGCCCCCTGCTCGCCGCCACCCCTGTCCAGCCGCCTCGTTCGTTCCGGCGCCGCATGGCCTGCCATGACCAGCGATTAGACTCCTGCGCAGTCGAGAGGAGTCGGTTTCGTGCGCAAGGTCCTTATCGCCAACCGCGGCGAGATCGCGGTCCGGATCGTGCGAGCCTGCCGGGATGCGGGGCTCGGCAGCGTGGCCGTCTATTCCGAGTCCGACATCGACGCGCTGCACGTGACGATGGCCGACGAGGCATTCGCGCTGGGCGGCCGGAGCGCCGCCGAGAGCTACCTCGATATCAGCAAGATCCTCAAGGCGGCGGCCGAGTCCGGCGCGGACGCCGTGCATCCTGGGTACGGGTTCCTGGCCGAGCATGCGGACTTCGCGCGCGAAGTCATCGCGGCCGGGCTGACCTGGATCGGCCCGCCCCCCGAGGCGATCGACGCGCTCGGCGACAAGGTACGGGCCCGGCATATTGCCCGCATCGTCGGCGCCCCGCTGGCCGCCGGGACCGACGGACCGGTCTCCGGCGAGGAGGAGGCGGCCGCATTCGCCGAAGAGCACGGCCTGCCCATCGCGATCAAGGCCGCCTATGGCGGTGGCGGCCGGGGCCTGAAGGTGGCCCGCACCATGGCGGAGATCGCCCCCAGGTTCGAGTCCGCGGTCCGCGAAGCCGTCGCCGCCTTCGGCCGCGGCGAGTGCTTCGTGGAGCGCTACCTGGACCGGCCCAGGCACGTGGAGACGCAATGCCTGGCGGACACTCACGGGACCATCGTGGTGGTCTCGACCAGGGACTGCTCGCTGCAGCGCAGGCACCAGAAGCTGGTCGAGGAGGCACCCGCCCCGTTCCTCACGCAGGCGCAGGACGACCTGATCCGCGAGTCCTCCAAGGCGATCCTGCGCGAGGCTGGTTACGTCGGCGCGGGCACCTGCGAGTTCCTGGTCGGCCAGGACGGCTCGATCTCGTTCCTGGAGGTGAACACCAGGCTGCAGGTGGAGCACCCGGTGACCGAGGAAGTCACCGGTATCGACCTGGTGCGGGAGATGTTCCGCATCGCTGACGGCCAGGAAATCCCGCCCGGCGACCCGGTGAGCCGCGGGCACTCCATCGAGTTCCGGATCAATGCCGAGGACCCGGGCCGGAACTTCTTGCCGACCCCGGGGACAATCGCGCGCTGGCAGCCTCCGTCCGGTCCCGGAGTCCGGCTCGACGCCGGCTACGCGGCGGGCATGACCGTGCCGCAGTCGTTCGACTCGCTGATCGCCAAGCTGATCGTCACCGGGGCCAGCCGCCAGCAGGCGCTGGAGCGCTCCCGCCGGGCGCTGGCCGAGTTCGTGGTCGACGGAATGCCCACCGTACTGCCGTTCCACCGGGCGGTGGTCAACGATCCGGCCTTCACCGCCGAGCCGTTCACCGTGCATACCCGGTGGATCGAGACCGAGTTTGCCAACGACATCCCCCGCTACTCCGCGCCGGGCGCGACCGCGGGCGCAGCGGGCTCGACCGCGGCCTCGGGCCCGGCCGGCGCGGGCGGCCGGGCGGGCGACGATCCGCCCGCCCGCGAGCGGATCGTGGTCGAGGTCGGTGGCAAACGGCTGGAGGTGGTGATCCCGGCCGGCCTGGGTGGCGGCGAGCCGGGGAGCCCCGGCGGCCGGGGCCCGGCGGCCGGCTCCGCGGTCGGCTCGGCGGCCGGGCGGACGCGGCGGCCTGGCTCAGGCGGTGGCCGGGGGGCCAGCGCGCGCCCCGGCGGCGCGGGCGGTGACGCGCTGGTCAGCCCGATGCAGGGCACGATCATCAAGATCGTGGCTGAGGAAGGCCAGCAGGTGAAGGCGGGGGACACCGTGGTGGTCCTGGAAGCGATGAAGATGGAGCAGCCGCTGACCGCGCACCGGGATGGGACGGTGACCGATCTGGCCGTCGAGGTTGGCCAGACCGTGTCGGCGGGCGGCGTAATCTGCCAATTGCCCGGTTAATCCGTGTTTCCGGGTCCGGTTGGCCAGCGAGCCGCCACGTCATTACGCGGCGATGACCCCTTGCCGTCGTAGCTGAATCGCGGTGCTGGGCCGGAGCTGTCGCTCTAGCCGCGCCCAGGTGCCGTTGCCGTTATATCCCGGCGCGGCGGCTAACTGGCGACCCGGTTCGCCGCGCCAGGGCGGGCTCGCGATGATGAGGCCATGACACGGCTGGCTGGCGACCCTGGCGCGGTGAGGTGGCTGCTGTTCGCGGTCGGGTTCCGGCTACCCGAGGAGAACCGGGACTGGGTCAGGCACGAGCTGACCGATGCCGGCTGGCGGGGCCGAACGGCACTCCGCCACCTCGCCGTCATCGTCCCCGTCTGCATCGTCCTCGGCGTGCTGTTCTACACGCTGCTTCCCGCGCCCGGGTGGCTCATCCTGATGATGGTGGCGCTGATCCTGTCTGGCAGCGTGTTCACGGTCCTCGCCTACGCCGACGACATGCGCGCGGCCCGGCTGCGCCAGCATGACCTGGACGTCCCCGACGACCCCGACCTGGGCCGGCCCGCACACTGACCAAGACCGGCCAGCCCCGGCCGCCAGAACCCGGACACCGGAGCCAGGATCCGAGCCCCGCTAGCCCGGCCAGCCGGCGGCCGCTGGCTGCATGAGCCGACGGGCCGCCTCGGTCAGGCTGCCGGACAGCGACGGGTACACCGTGAAGGTGTGCGCCATCTGATCGACGGTCAGCGCCTGCTCCACCGCGAGTGAGACGCCCAGGATGAGCTCGCTGGCCCGTGGCGCTACCACCACGCCGCCCAGCACGATCCCGCTGCTGGCCCGGGCGAACAGCTTGATAAAGCCATCGCGGAAACCCTGCATCTTGGCCCGCGCGTTGGTAGCCAGCGGAAGCTTGACGATCAGCACGTCCGGCTCCCCGTCGGTCACCGCCTGCTCCGAGATTCCCACGGTCGCGATCTCCGGTTCCGTGAAGATCGTCGCCGCGACGTGACTCAGCCTGATCGGCTGGACGGCCTCGCCGAGCGCGTGCCACATCGCGATCCGGCCCTGCATGGCGGCCACGGAGGCCAGCATCCACACGCCGGTGCAGTCACCCGCCGCGTAGACCCCTGGCACCGACGTCCTGGACACCTTGTCGACCGGCACAAAGCCCCGGTCGTCCACCGCGATCCCGGCACCGGCCAGGCCGAGCCCCGCCGTGCAGGGTTCCATGCCCACGGTGAGCAGGCAGTGCGAGCCGCGCACCGTCCGGCCGTCGGCCAGCGTCACCACCACGCCGTCCCCGGCGCGCCTGGCCTGGGCGGCCCTGGACCTGCCGAGCACGGTCATGCCGCGGCGCCGGAACACATCCTCGACCACCACCGCGGCGTCCGCGTCCTCATGAGGCAGCACCCGGTTCCTGGAGGAAACCAGGGTGACCTGCGAGCCGAGCGCCTGGTAGGCGCTGGCGAACTCCGCGCCGGTCACTCCCGATCCCACCACGATGAGCTCAGCGGGCAGCTCATCCAGGTCATACAGCTGCCTGCAGGTCAGCAGCCGGTCTCCGTCAGGGACCGCGCCGGGCAGCATCCGGGGCTGGGCGCCGGTCGCGATCAGTATGACATCGGCACTGATCTCGCGATTTCCCACCGCGACAGTGCGCGGTCCGGCCAGCTCGGCGACGCCGGAGATGACCTCGACCCCCTCGGCCGCCAGCCGTCCCGCCACGTCGGCGGATTGCGCCCGGGCGAGCCCCTTGACCCTCGAGTACAGCCGCGGGGCATCAACCGTGGCCGCGGCCCGGCTACCGCCAGGCCCCGTCCCGCCCGGTTCCGTCCGGTCCAGCCCCGTCCGGTCCGGCCCGGCGGCGCCCTGAACGGCTGACGGGCCCGGGCCGGCAGCGGCGTCAGGACCGGGCCGGGTCAGCCGGATTCCGAGGCTGACGGCTCTGTCCAGGCCCGCCATCAGCCCCGACGTCGCGATGAGAGTCTTGGACGGCACGCAGTCGCTCAGCACACAGGCGCCGCCGAGCCCGTCCCGCTCCACGACCGTGACCTCAGCACCGAGCTGCGCGGCGACCAGGGCCGCCTCATATCCGCCCGGCCCGCCGCCGATGATGGCGACTCTCGCGCGCGGCTGGCTCACGATGCCCCATTCTGTCGTATCGCCCGGCTGGTCCCGCACCGGACACCTGGTCTGCGCGGTCGGCACAGCCGGAGCCGATATCCGGCCCGACCGGCCTGCGCGCGCCCCTCAGGGCTCGTACGCTAATGATCCGTGGCGATGTACGCGGCGTATGGCAGCAATATGGACCCGGCGCAGATGGCCGAACGCTGCCCGCACTCGCCGCAACGCGGCATCGGCTGGCTTGAGGGCTGGCGGCTGACCTTCGGCGGCGAGGACATCGGCTGGGAAGGCGCCCTGGCCACCGTCGTGGAGGATGCCGGACAGCGCGTTTTCGTGGTGCTGTACGAGCTCTCCGAGCAGGACGAGCAGGCGCTGGACCGTTGGGACGGCGCGACGCTCGGCTACTACGACAAGATCAGGGTACGGATCGCCGCGTTCGACGGTGACCTGGTCGCCTGGCTGTATGTGCTGGACGCCTACGAGGGCGGCCTGCCATCCGCCCGCTACCTCGGGATCATGGCCGACGCGGCGGAAGTGGCCGGGGCCCCCGCCGACTACGTGGCCTGGCTGCGGAGCCGGCCGTGCAGCTCTCTCGGCGGGTAGCAGCACGACGCGGCCGGCCCTGGTAGCGCCCCGCGCGGAGGTGGCTAGGCGACCTGAACGCGGTCGGCGGCGCCGAGAAATCCCGCGATGCGGGTACGCAGTGACCTCGGGTCCAGGCCATGGGCAGCCTGATGCTCCGCAGGCGTGCCATACCGGCGCAATTCCGCACGGCCGACGCCGAGCCCTAGTACCCGGTGCGGGAGATCGGCCAGGGCCTGCGTCACCGGTAGCACCGAGGTACCCGCCAGGTACGGCTCGACCAGCACAACCTCAGGAACGCCCAGCGTGGCGCGCAACGTCCCGTGGTCGAACGGCCGCACCGTGGCCGCATACAGCACCGTCACGTCCAGGCCCTGGGTGGCCTCGAGCACCGGGCTGGCCATCGGGCCCACCGCGATGACCGTGCCGCTCGCTCCGGCGCGCAGCACCGTGAAGCCGTCCTGCCGGTCAGCCAGCGCGCCGTCGTTAGCCAGTTCCGACAGCCTGATGTAAACCCGGCCGCTCGCGGCCGCCGCCGCCTGCAGCGCCAGGCCGGCTTCGTCCGGGTGGCCGGGGACATGCACGGTCCAGCCGGGCAGCGTGTCCAGCAGGGCCACGTCGCCTGGCGCCTGGTGGGTGCGGCCGCCCGCCGAGATGTCGTAGGACGCGCCCGCGCTGACCAGGACCGCGCCGACATCCTGATGGTTCAGATCCAGCTTGATCTGCTCGAACGGCCGCTCGATCAGGAAGCTGGCGAACGTGTGCGCGATCGGGCGCAGGCCAGCCAGTGCCAGGCCACCGGCCACGCTGACCAGCAACTGCTCCCGTATCCCCAGATTGATGACCCGGTCCGGGTGGCGCCGCCGGGCGGCGCCGAACGCGTCGGCGGTGATCTCGGCCAGGACCACCGCCAGCCGGGGATCCTCATCAAGCAACGCGGTCGTCACGCGGGCGAACCGCTCACGCATGGTCTCCATCTCCGGCTCCTTCCGCTCAGCGCTTTGGCTCGACGGTGGCCACGACCACCTGGGGCTGGCCCGGGTGCGGCGTGCCGAATGCGGCCTCGAGCTCGTCGTGGTCGCGGCCATCGGCCCGGACTGCCGACCAGCCCTCCCGGCTGAACCTGGTCTCAATTCCGCCTGGCCAGCCGTAGGTCGCCGAGGCATTGTCCACCACGACCGCGTTCAGTGCCTCCAGCCCGACCGCGCCGGCGAAGGCGATCGCCTCGTGATTGGATCCCTCATCAAGCTCGCCGTCGCCGACCAGCACGAACACCCGCGAGCTGGCCAGCTTCCTGATCCGCAGGCCGAGTGCCATGCCGACGGCCAGCGGGAGGCCGTGACCGAGCGAGCCGCTGGAGATCTCGGCGCCGGGGACCAGCACCCGGTCCGGATGCTGGCCGAGCCGCGAGCCAAACTTGCCGAAGCTGGGCAGCAGCCCGGGATCGAGGAAGCCGGTCGCGGCCAGTACCGCGTAGTAGGCCATCGGGCCGTGCCCCTTGGACAGCAGGAACCTGTCTCGTGCGTCGTCATCGATGGTCTGCGGGCTGACCCGCAGCACCCGGTCGTAGAGGACCCAGAGCACGTCGAGCGTGGACTGCGCGGCCGGGTCATGCTTGGCGTCACCGGCCATCAACGACATCAGTCCGGGCAGATCTGAGTAACCGTAAGGTGCGCGTTGCGCCGTGAGAGTCATGGTCACGATGATGCAACTTAAAGTGAGCTTGAAGTCAAGTCCGGGCATAGCTAGCATCACGGCATGAGTCAGGCCCCCCGCATGCTGACCATCTCGCAGCTCGCCAGCCGCAGCGGAGCGGCGCCGTCGGCGCTGCGCTACTACGAGAAACTCGGCCTGATCGGGGCGGAGCGGACCGCCGGGAACCAGCGCCGTTATGCCAGGCACATGCTGCGCAGGGTGGCGTTCATCAAGGCCGGGCGGCAGCTTGGCTTGTCGTTGCGCGAGCTGCAGACCGCGCTGGACCGGCTGCCTGCGGACAAGGCGCCGACCAGAGCCGACTGGAGCAAGGTGGCCACGCTCTGGCAGGCCCGGATCCAGCAGCGCATTGCGGAACTCGAGCGAATGGCCTCGACGCTGAACAGCTGCATCGGCTGCGGCTGCCTGTCGCTGCGCCGATGCAGTCTCTACAACCCGGGTGACGCCGCGGCCCGGCGGGGCGCGGGTGCGCGCTGGCTGCTCGGCGACGAGCCGCCCGGTGCGCCGGCTAGTGCGCCAGCTAGTGCGCCAGTAGCACGATGACCAGCGCGGCCGCCGGGATCAGCAGGGCAGAGAATGCGGTCCATGGCCAGCTGGCGGTCCGCTGGCCAGCCGCCGCCCCGCGGTCACGGGCCTGCCCGGCCTGGTGCTCGAGCTCCGCGGCGATCAGATCGGCCTGGCTCTGCTTGAGCAACTCCTGCGCGTCCCTGGGCAGCTTGGCGTAGGAAGGCGGCGCGGGGGACGCGAACCGCAGCTGGCGCCGGTTGGGAAAGTCCTTCTTGACCCTGGCCCGCCGAGGCGCGTAGAGCGCCCAGCTGTGCACCACCTTCTCGCGATCCGAGCCAGGCCCGGGTGCACAGTGCACCAGGAGCGACTCGGCCACTGTGACGGAGCTGACACTGCCCCACGGCACCCAGTGATCCCGCAGCGGGTTCAGCACCGTGATGCCGTCGTCATCGGCGATGACCCGCGGCCGCAGGGCCGTAACGTAGATCAGTCCGGTGATGACGGCCAGGACTGCGAGGACCAGCACGGAGTACCAGTCACGGCCGGTCACGGCGAGGTCGATCACGTTGGCGGTGACGAACACCACCCAGATCCACCAGACGATCAGCGGGCCGGGCAGCCGGAATATCTTCCTGTTCTGCGACTGCCGGGCGGCCGACCAGGTCCGTGGATTCAGCCGCTCCCAGGCCGCGCGCCACCGGCCGGCCTCCGCCGGGCTGTCCTGGCCCCGCGCTGACGCGGAACTGCGGACCGGGCGCCGCCCTGGCGCGGGCTTCCTGACCTGGCCCCGCGCAGGCGTGGAGTTCCTGACTAGCTCCGCGAACCGTGGCGCCTGGCTCGCGGCCGGCGGCCAGCTCGAAGGCTGCGCCTGGTCCGTGGCTGGCGGCGCGGCAGAAGCCGGACCGCGGCTGTCAGTTGCTTGCTCCGGTGGCACCGGATCCCGCTGTGCAGACATTGCTGATGCGCTCCAGGGCTCAGCTCCGGACGCCCCCTTCGACGGCGTCCGGAAGCTTCCACTGTACGGGCTGCTGCATAACGACGGCGTCTCGGATCCAGCGCGGATCAGGCGCGCGGTTGCGGCGGGCAGCTCCAGGCCAGGCCGGTCAGGCCAGGCCAGTCAGGCCAGGCCGGTCAGGCCAGCGCGGCGCCGGGCAGCGCCTCGGCCGCCGGGGCGGCGGTGCCACCGCCGCACATGGCAGTAAGGGCGGTGGCCGCCATGATCCGGACACCCAGCCCGATCGCCCGCTCATCCACGTCGAACGCAGGCTGGTGGATGTCGAAGTCGTCTGCCGATCCTGGCCGCCGGGTGCCGAGCCTGGCCAGCGCCCCGGGAACCGACTCCAGGTACCAGGCGAAGTCCTCGCCACCCAGGCTCTGCGGCGCCGGGGTGATCGCGTCGGCGCCGAGGACCCGGTCGATGGCCGCCTCGAACATGGCCGTCGAGACCGGCTCGTTGACGGTCGGCGGCACGTTGCGCTGATACGTGAGATCGGCCACCACACCGTACGCGCTCGCCACCGACTCGATGAGGGCCTTCAGCAGGTCAGGCGCCGCGTGCCAGGCGTTGTCGTCGAGGCACCTGACGGTGCCCTCCACCTCGCCGTCGTCCGGGATCGCGTTGGCCGCGGAGCCGGCGCTGACCCGGCCCCACACCAGGCTCAGGCTGGAGCGGGGGTCGACCCGGCGGGACAGGGCGGCGGGCAGCTCTGTGATGATCTTGCCGAGCGCGTAGACGAGGTCCGCCGTCAGGTGCGGCCTGGCGGTATGACCGCCGGGCCCAGTGACCCGTACCGTGATCTTGTCGCAGGCCGCGGTGATCGGGCCGGTGCGGGTGCCGACCTTCCCGACATCCAGCCGCGGATCACAATGCAGCGCGAAGATCCGGTCCACCGACGCGATGCCGCCAGCCGCGAGGACGTCGAGAGCCCCGCCGGGGACCTCCTCGGCCGGCTGAAAGATCAGCCGGACCCGGCCGGGCAGCGCCCCGGCCGCCGCGGTGCGGGCCAGGAACAGCCCGGTGCCGAGCAGGATGCTGGTATGCACGTCGTGGCCGCAGGCGTGGCAGGCGTTCGCGATCGTGGAACGGTAGGGAACGTTCTTCTCGTCGCCGATCGGCAGCGCGTCCAGGTCCGCGCGCAGCGCCACGACGGGCTCGGTGCCCGAGCCGATGTCCACCACCAGGCCGGTGCCCTTGGGCAGGATCGCGGGCCGCAGCCCGGCCGCCTCGAGCCGCAGCTTGACCCGCCGGGTGGTCCGGTGTTCGTGGTAGCCGATCTCAGGATGGGCGTGCAGGTCGCGCCGGAACTCGATGAGCTCGTTCTCGTGCCCGGCCAGGAAAGCGTCCAGCTCGCCCTCTAGATCATGTTCCGGCATGCGCCGCCTCCCCCGGGAGCACGAAGCGGTCCTGGTTGAACTCGGTGACCAGGGCGTCAATAACGTCCAACAGGTCGCCGCCGTCAGCAACCACGGCCCGCTGCCGGTCGCACGAGGATCCGGTCTCGAGCACCTGGGAAATGACGTCGAGCTCCGCCGCGCAGCCCAGCCTGACGGCCACCGGCTCAAGCTCGGCCACCAGCTCGAACAGCTCATCCCTGATCGGCGCGGTGGAACCGGTGTCATCGGTGATCACGATCGCGTCCAGCCCGTACCTGGTAGCCCGCCATTTGTTGTCCTTTACCACCCACGCCGCCGGCGTGGGCAGCTTGTAGCCGCGGTCCAGCTGGGTGTCGAACCGCTGGACCAGGGACTGCGACAGCGCGGCGACCATGCCGATCTCGCGGAGGGTCGGGACACCGTCGAACATCCGGATCTCGACCGTGCCGAAATCCGGGTGCGGGCGGATGTCCCACCACACCTCTTTGATGCTCCGGACGGTCCCGGCGCGAAGCAGCGTGTCCATGTACTCCTCGAACTCACTCCAGCACGCGAGCTGTGGCGGTGGCCCGGACGTTGGCAGCCCGCCGAAGATGACAGACCGGCTCGAGGCGAGCCCCGTGTCGTGTCCGCTCCAGAACGGACTCGACGCGGTCAGCGCTAGGAAATGCGGCAGATAGGCAGCAAGGGCATTGACGATCGGGATCGCCTTGCTTCCGTCGCGGATGCCCACATGGACGTGAACGCCAAAAGTTTGAATCCTGCGGGCAAGCCACTGCAACTGCTCGACGAGTTCGGCATAGCGCTGAATGGGTGCCATCTTTGCATCCCGCCAGTCGCTGACGGGATGCGTTCCTGCACAGGCAAGCATCGTACCGCGTGTTCCGGTGATTCGCTCAAGTTGCGAGATTGTCGAGGTGAGATCGTCCTTGGCCTCCGAGACTGTACTACAGATGCCGGTAACGACCTCGATGGTCGATTGCATGAGTTCGTGGCGGAGCCTGGGCACCTCCCCAGCCTCGGTGAGTCCGGGCAGCTCGGCGAGCACCTCACGAGCGTCCTGGCGGAGCATCCTGGTATGGCAGTCAATGAGCTGCAGTTCCCATTCAACACCCAGCGACGCGCCGCGCGAAGGATTCCATGTGATGGCCACCGTCAGTCTCCCAGCATCGTCGTGACCGGGCTGCCGGAGCATCGCCGCGAGCCCGCGGGCCGACGGGGGTCATGGCCGGCCTGAGCCAGCTGCGTCCAGGCCAGCTGCGCCCAGCCCTCAAACATGACCAATCCGTCCTGCTCAGCCACGGCATTCCTACCCAGCCCAGACGGCATGACGCCAACCAGCCGGTCAGCCCAGTATCGCCCAGGGCAGCTGGTCAGTAGGCGTCCGGCGGCCGGTATATGCCCCATACGTCACGGAGCGCGTCGCAGACTTCCCCGACCGTCGCCCGGGCCCGGAGCGCCTCGCGGAGCGGATACAGCAGATTCTCGGTACCAGCTGCGGCCCGCTTGAGGTCGGCCATCCGCGACGCAACCTCGGCCGGATCGCGGGCCGACCGCAGCGCCGCCAGGGCCCGGGCCTGATCCTGCTCGATCGCCGGGTTGAACCGAAGCGGCTCGTAGGGCTCCTCCTCGTCCAGCGCGAATTTATTCACCCCCACGATGACCCGCTCCCCCTCGTCTATCTGGCATGCGACGAGGTAGGCCGACCGCTCGATCTCGGCCTTCTGGAAGCCCTGCTCGATGGCGGCCACCGCGCCGCCGAGCTCGTCGACCTTGGCGATCAGCTCACTCGCCGCCGTGTCGATGTCATTAGTGATCGACTCGATCGCGTACGACCCGGCGAACGGGTCCGCGGTGGCCGTCAGGTCGGTCTCGTACGCCAGCACCTGCTGGGTCCGCAGCGCCAGCCGCGCCGCCTTCTGGCTGGGCAGCGCGATGGCCTCGTCATAGGAGTTCGTGTGCAGCGACTGAGTGCCGCCGAGCACGGCGGCCAGCGCCTGCACCGTCACCCGGGCCATGTTGACCTCGGGCTGCTGGGCGGTCAGCTGGACGCCGGCCGTCTGGGTGTGGAATCTGAGCATGTGGGACTTCGGGTCGACCGCCCCGAACTCGTCCTTCATGATCCGCGCCCACAGCCGCCTGGCCGCGCGGAACTTCCCGATCTCCTCCAGCAGTGTCGTCCGCGCGACGAAGAAGAACGACAGCCGCGGCGCGAACTCGTCGATGGCCAGCCCTGAGGAGATGGCGGCCCGCACGTATTCCTTCGCATTGGCCAGCGTGAAGGCGATCTCCTGGACCGGCGTCGCGCCGGCCTCGGCCATGTGATAGCCGGAGATCGAGATGGTATTCCAGTGCGGCATCTCTTTCTCGCAATAGGCGAACGAGTCCGCCACCAGCCGCAGCGACGGCTGCGGCGGATAGATGTAGGTGCCCCTGGCGATGTACTCCTTCAGGACGTCGTTCTGAATCGTCCCGGTGAGCTTGTCCGCCGGGGTGCCCTGCTCCTCGGCGACCAGCTGGTAGAGCAACAGCAGAACGGCCGCCGGGGCATTGATGGTCATCGACACCGATACCGTATCCAGCGGTATGTCGTTCAGCAGCACCCGCATGTCGTCGATGGAGTCGATCGCGACCCCGACCCGGCCCACCTCACCGCGGGCCATGAGCGCGTCTGAGTCGTAGCCCATCTGGGTGGGCAGGTCGAACGCGACCGACAGTCCGGTGGTGCCCGCGCGGATCAGCTGGTGGTACCGCTGATTCGAGTCCGCGGCGGTCGAGAAGCCCGCATACTGGCGCATGGTCCACGGCCGCCGCACGTACATGGTCGGATGGATACCGCGGGTGTAAGGAAACTCGCCCGGCTCGGCTACGTCCCTGGCCACATCAAGGTCCTTAACCGACTCAGGACCGTAAACAGGCTCGATAGGCAACCCGGACTCAGAGATGCGCGTCATGGCTCAAGATTAGGGCGTGCATGGTTGGCGGCCTAGGTGGGCAAGCTCACACGCAGTGACATCAGCGCGTCAACGAGCACGTAGGCTGCTCAGATTGACATGGCGGCCGTTACCCGCGGGGCGGGCCGCCGCCAGTACGGAACGGAGCCCGGTGAGTTCACCTTTCCGCAGGCCAGCGGCCATGCTGGCCGGCATCGCCATAGTCCTCGCGCTGGCCAGCGCGGCCCTTCCTGCGGCGAGCGCGGCCCCGGGGACCTGGTCAGGCAGCCAGCCCGAGTCCGCCCGGCAATTCGTCGGCGGCCAGCAACTGGGCAGTGCTGGCATCGTGGTCCACTACCCGGCCCGCGGCGCCAGGAAGCTGCCCCGGGTTCCCGCGGCGGCGTTCGTGATCGCGGACGCCAGCACCGGGCAGGTGCTGGCCGCCAAGGATGCCCATGGCCTGTTCCCGCCCGCCAGCACGCTCAAGATCCTCACCGCGATCACCCTGATCCCGCTGCTGAACCCGAACGCGATGGTGGTCACCACGCGCCGGGCCACCTCCGTCGAGCCCAACGTGGTCGGGCTCATCGCGGGCCACAGGTACCAGGTCGCGGACCTGTTCCGGGCGCTGCTGCTGATCTCGGCCAACGACGCCGCCGTCAGCCTGGTGCAGGCCACCGGGTCCTTTGCCCGCGGCATGGCGCTGATCAACGAGGAGGCGCACCGGCTGCAGGCCTACGACGTGGTGGCCAAGCAGCCCAACGGGCTGCCCGCGGCCGGGCAGGTGGTCTCCGCGTACGACGAGGCGCTGATCGCCAGGCAGGCGCTGGCCATCCCGGCCTTCATGAAGTACGACTCGACCCTGGCCGCGCGCTTCCAGGTCAAGAAGCGCAAGTGGGTCACGCTGGTCAACCAGAACACGCTGCTGACTGGCTACCGGGGCGGCATCGGCGGCAAGATCGGCTGGACGGTGAAGTCCGAGGCCACCTACATCGGCCTGGCCAGGCGTCACGGCGTGACCCTCATCGTGACCCTGCTGCATTGCACCCCGCTGCAGGAGATCACTTCCGGTGAGCGCCTGCTCAGCTGGGGCTTCGCCATGGCGGGCAAGGTCGCGCCGGTCGGCGTGCTGGTGCAGCCGCTGCCGAAGGCCGGCCCCGCGCACCGGGGCAGCATCGCCGCCGGGCACTCCCAGGCCGGCCACGCGCAGGCGGACCTGGCCCCAGGCAGCTCGCGATCACTGCCGCCGCTACCGATCGTGATCGCCACCGCCCTGATCGCGGCGGTGGCCGCCGGACTGGCGCTGAGCAGGCACGCCTGGTCCCGCCGCCGGTCCGCAGGACCTGGCCAGTCCCCGCCGGTCTAACGGCCGGCTCCGCTAGACGGCGGGCAGGAAGCCGACCCGGTCCCGGACCGCGTCCATGGTCTGGCTGGCCACCTTGCGGGCCCGCGCCGCACCGTGCGCCAGCATCCTGTCCAGCTCGGGCTCGTCAGCCAGGATCTGCTCGGTCCGCTCCCTGATCGGGGTAAACGCGCTGACGACCAGCTCCGCCAGCTCCTTCTTGAAGGTGCCGTAACCCGCTCCCCGGTAGCGCTGCTCCAGGCTGGCCACACTCTCCCCGGACAGCGCCGCGTAGATCCGCAGCAGGTTGGTCACGCCCGGCTTGGCCTCCTCGTCGGCGCGCACCTCGGTGCCGGTGTCGGTCACCGACCTGGCGATCTTCCGCCGGATCGAGCCTGGCTCCTCCAGCACGTCGATGATGCCCTGCGGCGAGGAGGATGACTTGCTCATCTTGATCACCGGGTCCTGCAGGTCGGTGATCTTGGCCACGTCGGCCAGGATGTAGGGCTCGGGCACCACGAACGTATCGCCGAACCTGCGGTTGAACCGCTGCGCCAGGACCCTGGTGAGCTCCAGGTGCTGCCGCTGGTCCTCGCCGACCGGCACCTGATCGGTCTGGTACAGCAGGATGTCGGCCGCCTGCAGAACCGGGTAGGTGAACAGCCCGACGCTGGCCACGTCCGCCCCCGCCCGGGCCGACTTGTCCTTGAACTGCACCATCCGGCTGGCCTCGCCGAAGCCGGTGATGCAGCCGAGCACCCAGGCCAGCTCGGCGTGCTCGGCCACGTGGCTCTGCACGAAGACGGTGCACCGCTCGGGGTCGAGCCCGGCTCCGAACAGCTGGGCGGCGGCCACCCTGGTCCGGCGCCGCAGCACCGCGGGATCGTGCTGCACGGTGATCGCATGCAGGTCGACTACGCAGTAGAAGGCGTCATAGGTCTCCTGGAGCGCCACCCACTGGCGCAGCGCGCCCAGATAGTTGCCGATGTGAAACGAGTCGGCGGTGGGCTGGATGCCGGAGAGCACGCGGGGACGGGCCATGCCGGAATTCTAGTTGCGGGTCAGCCGCGGCCAGCGGTCCTCGGGTCAGGTACCAACCGTGTCATTGCGCACAACCGGCACGATCTCGGGCGCACCAAGCCTGATCGCGTCGGCATCGGAGTCGGTGCTCGCATCTTGCGACGCCCGCTCGGCCGCGACCCGGGCCTGGTAGTGCTCGACCTCCCGGTCCACCTGCCGGGACCGCCACTTCATCGGCCCGGCCATCAGCTCGGCCGCCTCCGGCGCCGCCGAAAGCCCGCGATCCCAGGTCTCGATCGAGATATGCGTCCGCCGGGCCAGCACGTCGTCGAGATGGCGCGCGCCCTCATGGGAGGCGGCGTAGACCACCTCGGCCCGCAGGTAGTCATCGGCACCCGCGATCGGCTTTCCCAGGCCGGGCTCGGCGGCGATCAGGTCGAGGACCTCCCCGGCCAGCGTGCCGTACCGGTGCAGCAGGTGCTCGATCCTGGCGACGTGCAGCCCCGACGACCTGGCCAGGCTGTACCTGGCGTTCCACAGCGCCACGTGCCCGTCCGCGCCGACCAGCGGGATCGTCTCGGTACAGGACGGTGCCACCTTGCCGTCCAGGCCGTGCGCCACCGCGTCGACCGCGTCCCGCGCCATCAGCCGGTAGGTGGTGTACTTGCCGCCCGCCACCATCACCAGGCCGGGCACCGGGTGCGCCACGATGTGCTCGCGGGACAGCTTCGAGGTGACGTCCGACTCGCCCGCCAGCAGCGGCCTCAGGCCCGCGTAGACCCCCTCCACGTCGTCCCGGGTGAGCGGGACGGCCAGGATCCGGTTCGCCTGGCCGAGGACGTAGTCGATGTCGGTCCGGCTGGCCGCCGGGTGCGCCCGGTCCAGGGACCAGTCGGTGTCGGTCGTCCCGATGATCCAGTGCCGCCCCCACGGGATGACGAACAAGACGCTGAACGGGGTACGCAAGATGATCCCGGTGGCCGACTGGATCCGGTCCCGCGGCACGACCAGGTGCACGCCCTTGGAGGCGCGGACGTTGATGACACCGCGGCCGCCGACCATGGCCTGGATCTCGTCGGTCCACACCCCGGTCGCATTGACCACCTGCTGGGCCCGGATCTCCAGCTCAGCCCCGGACTCCAGGTCCACGGCGCGGACCCCGGTCACCCGCTCGCCTTCCCGCAGGAAGCCGGTCACCTGGGTGCGGGTGGCCGCCTGGGCGCCGTACCCGGCCGCGGTCCGGACCAGGGTCATCACGTACCTGGCGTCGTCCACCTGGGCGTCCCAGTACAGCAGCGCCCCGGTAAAGGCCGACCGCTTGAGCGCGGGCGCCAGCCGCAGCGCGCCGCGCCGCGACAGCTGGCGATGCGTCGGCAGCCCCCGGCTCTGGCCCATCGAGAACCCGAGCAGGTCATAGGCGGTGACCCCGGTGCCGATGTAGGCACGTTCCCAGACGTGGTGGGAGAACGGGAACAGGAACGAGACCGGGCGCACCAGGTGCGGCGCGATCCGCTGCAGCAGCAGCGAGCGCTCGGCCAGCGCCTCCCTGACCAGCCCGACGTTGAGCTGCTCCAGGTAGCGCAGGCCGCCATGGATGAGCTTGCTTGACCGCGAGGAAGTCCCGGAGCCGAAGTCCCTGGCCTCGACCAGGCCGACCGACAGCCCCCTGGTCGCGGCGTCCAGCGCCACCCCCGCGCCGACCACGCCGCCGCCGATCACGAGCACCTGGTGCTCGGTCCTGGTCAGCTCGGCCAGCGCCGCGGCCCGCTCGTCCGGGCCCAGCCTCGCCGTCGCTCCTGCCCCCGCCATCACAGGCAGAACGCTACGCCAGCCGAGTTACCGGCCCGCCAGCCAGTGGCCGTCTTCACCGGGTGTTCACCGGGTCACCACGACTTCGACCCGCTGGAACTCCTTCAGATCGGAGTAGCCGGACGTCGCCATGGTGCGGCGCAGCGCGCCCATCAGGTTCATCGAGCCGTCCGAGACGGTCGACGGCCCGTACAGGATCTGCTCCAGGGTGCCGATCGTGCCTACCTTCAGCCGGGTGCCGCGCGGCAGCTCGTGGTGGTGCGACTCGCTCCCCCAGTGATAGCCGCGGCCCGGCGCCTGCGCGGCCCGGGCGAACGGCGAGCCCACCATCACCGCGTCCGCGCCGAGCGCCAGCGCCTTGGCGATGTCGCCGCTGCGGGTCATCCCGCCGTCGGCGATCACGTGCACGTACCGGCCGCCTGACTCGTCCAGGTATTCGCGCCTGGCCGCGGCGACGTCGGCGATCGTGGTGGCCATCGGGACGGCCACGCCGAGCACCGCGGCCGTGGTGTGGCTGCTGCCGCCGCCGAACCCGGCCAGCACCCCCGCCGCGCCGGTCCGCATCAAGTGCAGCGCCGCGGTGTAGGTGGCGCAGCCGCCGACGATCACCGGCACGTCCAGCTCGTAGATGAACTGTTTGAGGTTGAGCGGCTCGGCCTGGCCGGACACGTGCTCAGCCGACACCGTGGTGCCGCGGATCACGAAAATGTCCGCCCCGGCGTCGATGACCGCCTTGTGGTAGCGCACCGTGCGCTGCGGTGACAGCCGGGCCGCGGTCGTCACGCCGGCCGCCTTCATCTCCTCGATCCGCAGGCCGATCAGGTCTTCCTTGATCGGCTCGGCGTAGATCTCCTGGAACCGCCGGGTGGCTGCCTGGTCGCCCAGCTCCGCCGCCTCGGCCAGCAGCGGCTCCGGATCCTCATAACGGGTCCAGAGCCCTTCGAGGTCGAGCACGGCCAGGCCGCCGAGCCGGCCCATCTCGACGGCGGTCCGCGGCGAGACCACGCTGTCCATCGGGGCCACCACCAGCGGCAGCTCGAACCGGTACGCATCGATCTGCCAGGCGATGGACACTTCCTCCGGATGCCGGGTCCGGCGCGAGGGCACGATGCCGATCTCGTCAAGCCCGTAGGCACGGCGGCCGCTCTTGCCCCGGCCGATCTCCACCGGGGTCATGGCCGCATCCGCCCGCCGTAGTTCGGCGCCTCACTGACCATCTCGACGTCGTGCGGGTGGCTTTCGGCCAGCCCCGCACCGGTGATCTGGGTGAACCGCGCCTCTTGCAGCTCGGCGATGGTGCGGGCGCCGCAGTAGCCCATCGCGGCCCGCAGCCCACCGGTCAGCTGGTCGGCGACCGCGCTCAGCGGGCCGCGGTAGGGCACCTGGCCCTCGACGCCCTCAGGTACCAGCTTGTCCTCGCGCAGCACATCGTCCTGGAAGTACCTGTCCTTGGAGAAGGACCCGCCGCGCTCGGGGTTCTGCAGCGCACCGAGTGATCCCATCCCGCGGTACAGCTTGTACTGCTTGCCGTTGATGAACACCATCTCGCCCGGGCTCTCATCGCAGCCGGCCAGCAGGCCGCCGAGCATGACCGCGTCGGCGCCCGCCGCGATCGCCTTGGCGATGTCACCGGAGTACTGCATGCCGCCATCCCCGATCACCGGCACGCCCGCCGCCCGGGCCGCCCTGGCGGCCTCGAAGATCGCGGTCACCTGGGGGACGCCGACGCCGGCCACCACCCGGGTGGTGCAGATCGAGCCCGGCCCGACCCCGACCTTCACGGCGTCGGCGCCGGCGTCGATCAGGGCCTGGGCGCCCGCCCGGGTGGCCACGTTGCCGCCGATGACGTCGACCCGGACGTTCGCCTTCACCTCCGCGACCATGTCCAGGACGGCCTGGGCGTGGCCGTGCGCGGTGTCGACGACCAGGAAGTCAGCACCGGCCTCGGCCAGGGCCTGGGCGCGGCGCTTGGCGTCCTCGCCGACGCCGACCGCGGCGCCCACCACCAGCCGTCCCTCGGCGTCCTTGGTGGCATGCGGGAACTTCTCGCTCTTGGTGAAGTCCTTGACCGTGATCAGCCCGCACAGCTTGCCGGCCGCATCGACCAGCGGGAGCTTCTCCACCTTGCTGCGCCCCAGCAGCCGGAACGCCTCCTCGCGGGACACGCCGACGTGCCCGGTCACTAGCGGCATCGGCGTCATGACCTCGGCAACCCTGCGCCCGTGGTCGGTCTCGAACCTGATGTCCCTGTTGGTCACGATGCCGAGCAGGACGCCGTTCCCGTCGGTGACCGGAACGCCGGAGATGCGGTAGCGGGCGCACAGCCGGTCGACGTCAGCGACGGTGGCGTCCGGACCGCAGGTCACCGGATTGGTGATCATGCCCGCCTCGGAGCGCTTCACCATGTCGACCTGCTGCGCCTGGTCTTCGACGGACATGTTGCGGTGCAGCACCCCGACCCCGCCCTGGCGCGCCATGGCGACCGCCATCCGCGCCTCGGTCACCGTGTCCATGGCCGAGGAGACCAGCGGCACCCGCAGGCTGATCCGGCGGCTCAGCCTCGCGGTGGTGTCCGCATCGCTCGGCATGATGGCCGAGTGCGCAGGCAGCAGCAGCACGTCGTCGAAGGTCAGGGCGGGCGGAGCGAACTTGACAGCGTCGGTCATGTCACCTTCCGCAGGCTGGTGTGTAGGCATGTTTCATCCTAGTGACCGCGCGGGCTGGCCCTGCCGGGATCCGGATCGCGGGGGCAACCCGGATCCCGGCGGGCCACGGGGGGTCAGGCGATGTTCTCCTCCAGCGCGATCACGCGCAGCCTGGCCAGCGCCCGGTGCTGCGCGACCCGCACCGCCCCGGGCGACATGCCTAACGTGTTCCCGGTCTCTTCGGCGGACAGCCCGGCGAGCACCCGCAGCACGAGCAACTCACGCTGGTGCGAAGGGAGCCGGGCCAGCAGCGCCCTGGCTCGCTCGGCCTCGATATAGGCCACCACGGTCTCCTCGGGTCCCGGATGGTCGTCGGGACCGTCGGGCAGGTCCTCGGTCGGGATAGCCAGCCTGGACGCGTTTCGCATAGCGTCCGCCACTTTGTGCGAGGCTATGCCGAATACGAATGAGGCGAACGGCCGTCCCATGTCCTGGTAGCGCGGAAGCGCGGAAAGAACGGCAATGCAGACTTCCTGCGCCACGTCGTCGGCCACTTGATAATGGCCGGTGAGCCGGCTGAGCCGAGCCCGGCAGTACCTGACCACCATGGGCCTTATCTGTTCGAGCAGCGACTCGATCGCGGCGGGCTGGCCCCGCACGGCCAGCGACGTCAGATCGTGAAGACTGGCCTGATTACCCCCATCTACCTGCAGTTTCACCTGTCCCCCCTCAGTCCAGATGCCGGACCTGGCAGCCCCGGTCCCACCAACTTATGATGCACAGGAAAACCGGATCGGTCACTATAGAAAGAGGCAACGGAAAGGTCACATTGATGTGTCGCGCAGATGCCCCGGCGAACAATATCTACGCACTGTAATCAGTCAACTACTCAGCGTAATCAATAACTTCTTACCCCGGGGCTAACGCGTAAAATGCACTTGCAGATGCAAATTACGGCGGGATGGCCAACGAACCGGCCATTTCCGGATTGGGGCCTGCCGCGCAGCTCGCGGCTGATGTGCCGGTGCCCCGCACCTGCGGTGGCAGATGCGGGGCACCGGGACGGGATGAGCCCGCGGGGACGGGCGGCGGGTCAGTGGCCGTGACCGTGGCCGCCGTTCCCCTGGTCCTGCTCTGGCTCCGGCTTCTCGACCACCAGTACCTCGGTGGTGAGCAGCATGCCCGCGATCGAGGCAGCGTTCTGGACCGCCGAGCGGGTGACCTTGACCGGGTCGATCACGCCCTGCGCCATCAGGTCGCCGTACTCAGCGGTCGCGGCGTTATAGCCATGGCCGGCCTGCAGGTCAGCGACGGCGGCGACCACGACGCCGCCCTCCGCGCCCGCGTTCTCCGCTATCCAGCGGCACGGCGCCTGCAGCGCGCCGCGCACCACCCGGACGCCGGTCGCCTCGTCGCCGGTCTTGCCCAGGTCACCGAGGCTAACGGCAATCTGCACCAGGACGGCGCCGCCGCCGGAGATGATGCCTTCCTCGATCGCCGCGCGGGTCGCCGAGATGGCGTCCTCCAGCCGGTGCTTCTTCTCCTTGAGCTCCACCTCGGTGGGCGAGCCGGCCCGCAGCACGCAAACGCCGCCGGACAGCTTGGCCACGCGCTCCTGCAGCTTCTCGCGGTCCCAGTCCGAATCGGTGTCCTCGATCTCGGCGCGCAGCTGCCGGACCCGGTCGGCGATCGCGTCCGCGTCGCCCGCGCCGTCGACGATCGTGGTGGTGTCCTTGGTCACCACGATCCGGCGAGCGTGGCCGAGCGCCTCCAGGCCGGTGTTCTCCAGCTTGAGGCCGAGCTCCTCGCTGATTACCTCGCCGCCGGTCAGCACGGCCATGTCAGCGAGCATCGCCTTGCGCCGGTCACCGAAGCCCGGCGCCTTCACCGCGACCACCGGAAGCAGTCCGCGGATCTTGTTGACGACCAGGGTCGACAGCGCCTCGCCGTCGACGTCCTCGGCGATGACCAGCAGCGGCTTCTTGGTCTGCGCGATCTTCTCCAGCAGCGGCAGGAAGTCCGCCATCGAGGAGATCTTGCTGGCGTGCAGGAGGATGTAGGCGTCCTCCAGGACGGCCTCCATCCGCTCCGGGTCGGTGATGAAGTACGCCGAGACGTAGCCCTTGTCGAACTGCATGCCCTCGGTGAACTCAAGCTCGAGGCCCATCGTCGGCGATTCCTCGACGGTGATGACGCCGTCCTTGCCGACCTTGTCGAAGGCCTCCGCGATGATGTCGCCGATCTTGGCGTCCTGGGCCGAGATCGTGGCGACGTGCGCGATGTCGCTGCGCTCGCCGATGTCGCGGGCGGCCTTCAGCAGGGCCTCGGACACCGCGGCCGACGCCGCGTCGATGCCGCGCTTGAGGGCCATCGGGTTGGCGCCGGCGGTCACCGAGCGCAGCCCGTCGTGGACCATCGCCTGCGCCAGCACGGTCGCGGTCGTGGTGCCGTCGCCGGCCACGTCATTGGTCTTGGTGGCGACCTCCTTGGCGAGCTGCGCGCCCAGGTTCTCGTAGGGGTCTTCCAGCTCCACCTCACGGGCGACGGTCACGCCGTCGTTGGTGATGGTGGGGGCGCCCCACTTCTTGTCGATGACCACGTTGCGGCCCTTGGGGCCCAGTGTCACCTTGACGGCGTCTGCGAGGCGGTTGACACCGCGCTCAAGCGCGCGCCGCGCGTCCTCGTCGAACTCCACGCTCTTGGCCATGAGCACCTCAGACTACGTTTCGGGATGAATGTGCCTGTGCTTGACAGGTGCACTGCTTGAACGTGCACCGCTTGAAACGTGCACCGCTTGACATGTGCACTGCTTGGATATGCGCTGATTCATGCCACCGCCCCGGGTCGGGCCGACGCCCCCGGAGTTGCTCCCTAGGGACGACGAACCGATCCGGGGCGGTGCCAGGCGCACCTGCGCGCGCCCGCCGCGGGCAGCTGCCCGCGCCGCACGAACTCGCTACTTCTCGATGATGGCGAGCACGTCCCGAGCTGACAGCACGAGATACTCCTCGCCGCTGTACTTCACCTCGGTGCCGCCGTACTTGCTGTACAGCACGATGTCGCCGACCTTCACGTCCAGCGGGACGCGCTTGGCGCCAGCGTCATCGAACCGCCCCGGGCCCACGGCCAGGACTTCGCCCTCCTGGGGCTTCTCCTTGGCTGTGTCCGGGATCACCAGACCGGACGCGGTCGTCTGCTCAGCCTCGAGCGGGCGTACCACGATACGGTCTTCGAGCGGCTTGAGAACAATCTTGGTGGCGGTCGTCACGATCTGACCTCCCCCTCCGGAAAGGGCTAGCTGAAAGTTACTAGAGAGGGCGACCAGCGGCCTGCCGTCGCGGGTGCCAGACCAGCCTCGTCGCATTAGCACTCTACTCTAGTGAGTGCCAGTTCTGAACAGTATCCGGCCAAGACGCCATCGTCAAACCAGCGCCCCTACCGGGCGCGCTAGGGCACCACGATGCTGGTGACCGGCAGCGCGGAATCGGCCGGGAAGTCCAGCGCGGACGGCGGCAGCTGCCGGTGCAGCAGCTCGGCGCCGAGCGCCGCGACCATCGCGCCGTTGTCGGTGCACAGCCCGGGCCGCGGCACCCGAAGCCTGATCCCAGCGGCGTCGCAGCGCTGCTGCGCCAGCGCCCGCAGCCGCGAGTTGGCCGCCACCCCGCCCCCGATGACCAGCTGGTCGACGCCGTTGGCCCGGCACGCGGCCACCGCCTTGGCGGTCAGCACGTCCGCGACCGCCTCCTGGAACGACGCGGCCACGTCGGCGACCGGCACCGGGTTCCCGGCCTGCTGCCGCGCCTCCACCCAGCGCGCCACCGCGGTCTTCAGCCCGGAGAAGGAGAAGTCGAAGCTCTGGTCCCGGTACTTGCTGCGCGGAAACGCGATGGCAGCCGGATCGCCGGTCCGGGCGGCCGCGTCGATCGGCGGGCCGCCAGGGAACGGCAGCCCGAGGACCCTGGCCACCTTGTCGTAGGCCTCGCCGGCCGCGTCGTCGATCGTCGCCCCGAGCGGGATCAGGTCGGTGGCCAGGTCAGCTGCGAGCAACAGCGAGGAATGGCCGCCGGAGACCAGCAGCGCGACCGCCGGCGCGGGCAGCGCGCCGTGCTCCAGCTGGTCCACGGCGATGTGCGCGGCCAGGTGGTTGACGCCGTACAGCGGCTTGCCGAGCGCGAGGGCGTACGCCTTGGCCGCGCACACCCCGACCAGCAGCGCGCCAGCCAGCCCGGGGCCGGCCGTCACCGCGATCGCGTCCACGTCCGCCAGCGTGACCCCGGCGATGGCCAGCGCACGGTCGACGGCGGGGACCATCGCCTCCAGGTGCGCCCGGCTGGCTACCTCGGGGACCACCCCGCCGAACCGCGCGTGCTCGTCCACGCTGGAGGCGACCGCGTCGGCGAGCAGCTCGTGCCCCCGCACCAGCCCCGCACCGGTCTCGTCGCAGGACGTCTCGATGCCGAGCACCAGCGGGGCGCTCACCGCGCACCGCCGTCAGGCTCGGCGCCGCGCCGCATCACCAGGGCATCGGCCCCGGATGGCTGGTAGTAGCCCTTCCTGATGCCGATCTCGGCGAATCCGTATCTGCGGTACAGCTGCTGCGCCCTGGTGTTGTCGGTGCGCACCTCGAGGAAGACCTCGGTGCAGCCGCGGCTGGCTGCCTCGGCCAGCAGCGCGTCGAGCAGCGCGGTGCCAGTGCCCTCGCCCCACCGCGCCGACGCGACCGCGATGGTCAGCACGTCCGCCTGGGCGCCCGCGGCGAACAGTCCCGCGTAGCCGATGACCACGCCGTCGTCCTCGGCCACCAGGTAGTGCCTGCTGTCCGGCTGCTGAGCCAGCTCGCCTTCCAGCATCTGGACCGACCACGCCTCGTCGCCGAACAGCTCGTGCTCCAGCCCCAGCACCGCGTCGAGGTCGGCGCGGGTCATGCCGCGGATCTTCGTCGTCACGACGGCGTCACCCGCTTCGGCTTGCCCGGCACCCGCGCGTCGGGCCTGCGCAGGTAGAGCGGTTCAGCCGAGCCGGCGGGAGCACCAGCGGCAATCCGTTCGGCAGCAATTTCCGCGAGCTGCGCCGCCGCGGGATAACTCGGAGGTATCGGCTCGGCCGTCAGCTCGGGATAGCGGACCGGGCCCTCGCCCGCTGCCGGGCAGTCACCAGGGAGCTCGCCGGGGGCGCTCACCGCGGGCCCGCAGACGCGGTCCCCGGCGGCGGAGTAGCGCGCCCAGTAAACCTCCTGGCGCCGCGCGTCGGTGGCCACGATGAACTCCCGGCCCGCCGCGCCGGCGGCCGCTCCCCGGGCGATCACGTCCAGCGTGCACACCCCGTAGAGCGGGATGTTCAGGGCGCTGGACAGTACCCGGGCGGTCATCAGCCCGACCCGCAGGCCGGTGTACGGGCCGGGGCCGGTGCCGACCGCGATCGCGGTGAGGTCAGCCCGGGTCGCCCCGGCCTCCGCCAGGACTCCGGCGATCGCGGCGGCCAGCAGCTCGCCGTGCCTGCGCGCATCGACAGCCGCCCACTGGGCCACGACGGCCGAGCCGTCGTGGAGGGCGACCGTCACCGCCGGGGTCGCGGTGTCGAAGGCAAGCAGTAGCACGGTTGCACAGCGTAGATCATGCCCGGCCCACCTGATGCACGGCACAGATCAGGCCCGGCACAGATCAGGCCCGGCGCGGACCGAAGAACACTCAGCCGATCCTGGCCATCACCTGATGCGCGATGGCGAGCGCGCCCGCCTGCAGCGACGTCACCGACACCGGCCCGTAACCGCCACGGGCCGCATGGTCCAGGCCCTGCAGCGTGACGGTGACGAGCGCGTTGCGCTTGCGCGCCACCACCGTCACGAAATCGGTGGTGTTGCCACCGGTATGCCACACCTGGAGTGCGATGAACGCGGCGTTGCCAAGCCCGCCGGGCGCGCCGAGCTGAGCCTTGGGCCGGTGCGCGGCCTTAGGCGGGTTCTGCATGGCCAGCAGGGACTCGTCGTAAGCGTCGATCGCGCTGAATGTCGCGCTGCCGTCGCCGGTGGCGAGCAAGTTCGGCGCGAAGGCCTGGGTGGTCACCTCGAGTACCCGGTACACCGGGCGAGCGTCCAGCGTCCAGGTGCACTGACTGTTCATGCGCCCGCTCTGGATGACGGCCATGGCTCTCTTGCCCGGCAGGTACTGGCCGAGCGTCGCGGTTCCCACGGCCTGGCACGCGTTCGGCGCGGAGGTGATGTCGCCCGGCTGGAAGCTGGTCACCAGGCCGTTGTTCGAGGACTGCGTGCCTGAACTCAGGAACGGGAGATTCCCGGTCACGCCCAGGACCACCAGGATCACGATGACCGTCAGCCCGCCCAGAGCGTAGAGGCGGCGCTTGGACCGCCTGGCCCGGGTGGCCGCGGCCCGGCCCCTGCCCCGTCCGCCGCCGCCGCCCGGCAAGGGTTCGGCCTGCTCGGTGCCGGGCGGCTTGCGCTCCTTGCGGCCTGGCCCGGCCGGGTAGATAGCCAGCCCGGCCCAGGGCGGCAGGTCCTGATCGGTGTCGTCATTGAACGCGTCGAGGGGCGAGCGACTGCCGCTGCTGGACCTGATCCGCCCGCCGAGGCGACGGCTCGCGGTCCGGGAGCGGGCCTGGACGCTGGAACGATAGTCCGCGCCAGGATGGTCATCGAGGGCAGCGCGGTCATCCCAGCCCGGATCAGCCCCCACACCCGAACGGTCATCCCAGCCCGGATCAGCGCCCCCACCCGAACGGTCATCCCAGCCCGGATCAGCCCCCACACCCGAACGGTCATCCCAGCCCGGATCAGCGCCCCCACCCGAACGGTCATCCCAGCCCGGATCAGCGCCCCCACCCGAACGGTCATCCCAGCCCGGATCAGCGCCCCCACCCGAACGGTCATCCCAGCCCGGACTGTCATCGCGGCCGGAATGGTCCCAGCCAGGGCGATCTGTACCGGCCGGATAGTCGGGACTTTCCGGCCGCCGCCGACGGCCTGCGGACATCCTGCCGGATCGGCGGGGCGGGGACCCCTGCTGAGCCACGGCGCGCCTCCGGGAACTGAATATGACCGTGAGTTAGGACGGCGAGCAGACTTGTGAACAACGCAGTGTAGTGGTGCGAACGTGCTACGGGCGGACAGATCGGAACTATGCCATGGAATGCGCTGCTGTGAGGCGTGACCCGGCGGCATAGCCCGACGAAAACAGCCGCCACGAAAACAGCCGCAACGGAATATGCCCGGCTAGCCGATCCTGCGGACATTCCCTGGCTGGCGCCTACCCGCCCGGCCCCCGGCGGGGGCGAACTTGTGCGCAGCAAGTTACCACCAGCAGCAGTTTCCGAGGCTGCCGCCGCGCCGTCCCCCACGTCGTTACCCTGACGGCGGCAGCCCTCAGCTGCGCCGACCCGGTTTGTCCGGCTCGAAGGCCGGATCGTGGGGCGGGTCATAGTGAACCGCCCCGCAGCCCTGAACCCGGCAGGAAATAGTCCGGTGACCGCTGCCGGTGGGCATCACGGCCCGGGCCGGCCCGCAGTGACATGGCTGCCAGGACACGATTACCCGGCCAGGTCCCCACTGATGCCCGCGGGAGCAGCGGGTCGGGTAGGTCCACCAGTCCGGCAGCCACGCTTCACTCATTTATATACTAGAACACGTATTCGATACAAATTCCAGCGCTGCGCTTCAGCTCACACGTCTCCTGGCCAGTCAGCCAGGGCGCGGCGCGCCGACTGCGCTGCGGCCGCCCAGCGCGCGCCGGTGCCGGTCAGCCGGACGACCCGCAGCTCATCAGGCGCCTCAGGTCCGTCAGGCGCCTCAATTCCGTCAGGCGCCCCAGTTCCGTCAGGCGCCCCAGCTCCGTCAGGCGCCCCAATTCCGTCAGGCGCCCCAGCTCCTTCAGGCGCCCCAGCCCCGTCGGCAGATACCTCAGTCCGGTCAGAACCATGAACAGCACCGGCGCCATTCGCAACGGGGCTCCCCGGCCCGCCGGGCCGGTCAGGTGGCGCCGACTGGCGCATCACCGTGATCTTGATCTCCAGATAGCTCGGCGACAAATCCTCGACCAGGCCCTCGCCCCACTCCACCACAGTCACCGAGCTGTCCAGATCGGCGTCCAGATCGAGGTCGTCGACCTCTGCCCGGCTGCCGAGCCGGTAGGCATCCGCGTGTACCAGCGCCGGGCCACCGCACAACGAGGGGTGGACCCGCGCGATGACGAAGGTAGGCGACGTCACCGGGCCGCGCACGTCCAGCCCCAGACCGATCCCCTGGACGAGCGTGGTCTTGCCCGCGCCGAGCGGGCCGGTCAGCACCACCAGGTCGCCGGGATCCAGCAAGGCGGCCAGCCGCCGGCCCAGGTCACGCATCTGCGCGCCGCTCGGAACCCGCACCTCCGCGACCTCCGCGGTCGCCGAGACGGCCGCACCGTCAGCCGCCGCACTGTCCGCCGGCGCTTGCGCGCGCACGCCGGCGGCTCCGTGCGCGTTCTGCTGGTCCGCTGCCACGGCTAGGCAGACCTGTCCCGCGGCGCAGCGCTGGCCGTGGCCCGGGTGACCAGGTCGATGATGACCTCATTGACGATGTCCGGGCGTTCCAGGATCACGACGTGGCCCGCGCCAGGCACCGTGAGCAGTTCCGCGTCGGGTATCTCGGCCGCCAGGATCTCGCTCTGCCGCAGCGGGACCACCCGATCCCGATCGCCCGTGACCACGACCACCGGCACCTGGCCCAGCGCCCGCAGCGCGGTGAGCTTGTCGTGCTCGATCAGCGCGTGGAAGAAATCCGACACAACCTCGATGGGGGTGGTCCTGATCACGCGCTCCAGGAAATCCACCACGGTCGGGCTGATCATGGGATCGCCGAACGCGATGAGCCTGGTACTGAGGAACGCGATCTCGCCGGCCGCGTGCCGGCCTCGTTCGACGAACGCGGCCCCCCGCCCGCTGGCCGCGCCGCGCAGTATGGACGGCGCGGCTAGCCTGGCTACCGCCCGCATCGGCACGGGCAGCCAGACGGTCGGGTCGATCTCGGACACCGCGGTCGAGATGAGAGCCGCGCCGATCACCTTGGTGCCGAACAGCTCCGGGCGCTGATCGGCCAGGGCCATGATGGTCATGCCGCCCATCGAGTGACCGACCAGCACCACCGGGCCGTCGCCCGGGGCGGTGGCGGTCAGCACCGCGTACAGGTCCGCGCCGAGCTGGTCGATGCTGACGTGCTCGGGGCTCGACACCCCGGACCGGCCGTGACCGCGCTGGTCCCAGAAGACCAGCCTGCTCACGCCGCCCAGGTACTTGCGCTGGTAATGCCAGGTGTCCTGGTTCAGCGTGTAACCGTGGCAGAAGATGATCGTGACCGGAGCGTCATCAGGCCCGTTGATCTCGGTGTGCAGGGGCACGCCGTCTTCGGCGAGCACCGTCAGGGCGCGCCCGCGGAGCTGGCCAAACGGCTCATCCGCCGCCGGGTCGGGACGTAGCCGCAGCCGTCCGACCGCCACCCGCTCGACCGCGAGGATGGCCCCGGCCCCCGCCGCCGCCGCTCCCGCAGCTAGTCCGGCCGCGCCGGTGATCCGCCGCCACCTGGCCATCAGCCCTCCAGTCGTCCCCCAGCGACGCCAGGTCCCTGCTGGCCGGCTACCACCGCGGCGCGGAACGCGCTGGCCAGGCTCGGGTCCCAGGTCTCTGTTACTCCAAGGTAGCTTCTGGGCATGCTGCCCGCGAACCTGGTCACGATTTCATAGGAAAGCGTTCCGAGCCCATCCGCCCACTCCTGCGCGGTCGGCTCACCCGAGTCTCCGGGACCGAAAAGCACCACCTCATCCCCAGGTGACACATTGTGATCACCAAAATCGACCATGATCTGATTCATGCAGACCGTGCCGGAAATCGTCCACCGCTGCCCGGCCACCTGCACCTGAGCCCGGTTTGATGCGTGCCTGGGCACGCCCTCGTTGTAGCCGAGCGGAATCAGGCCGATGGTGGCCTCGCTGCTGGTCACGTACCGGTGCCCGTACGAGACACCGGTACCCGCCGGCACCCGCTTGACCTGGATGAGCTGGGTTCTGACGGTCATCGCCGGGCGCAGCCAGTCCGGCGCGCCGCCGGGCAGGGTGGACAGGCCGACCACCGCTCCGCCTGATCTGACCAGGTCGAACCAGGTGTCCGGCAGAGTCAGCGTGGCTGGTGTGTTGGCCAGATGGCGAAGCTGCGGCCGGGCGCCCGCCGCTTCCGCCAGCCGGACCGCGCCGCGGAACGCCTCCAGCTGTGCCCCGATCGACGGATGCCCGGGAATGTCCGCGCAGGCCAGATGCGACCAGACGCCGATGATCCGGACGTCGCCAGCAGCCTCGGCGGCCAGTGCCGCGCTGACCACGCCTGGCCAGTCCGCCTCGGTCGCGCCGCCCCTGGCCATGCCAGTATCGATCTTGAGGTGCAGCCGGGCCGGACGGCCGGCCCGGCGGGCTGCCGCCGCGATCGTCACGACCAGCGCGGCCGAGCCCGCTGACAGGTCCACATCGCGGCGGATCGCCTCCTCGTGCGGCGCGTCAGCCACGGCGAGCAGGCACAGCACCGGAACGGTGAAACCCGCATCGCGCAGCGCCAGCGCATCGCCGATGTGCACCACGCCGAGCCAGTCCGCCCCGCCTGCCAGCGCCGCGGCGGCACTGGGGATCATGCCGTGGCCGTAGCCATCCGACTTGACCACCGCCATCAGCTGGGCGCTGCCCACGTGCTTCACCAGCGCCGACACATTGTCCTTGATCGCGCCGAGGTCGATAAGCGCTTCCTGATGGCCGTCCATGGCTCTTCAGTCTGCCAGCGCCGGCCGTCAGCTGACGTGCCAAGCCAGCAGCCAGGTGCGGCAGCGGGGGCGGCGCGGCCGCGCTGGACGTGATAAGCACGGGGCATGGTCGAACTCATTCCGCGGCACGTGCTCTTCGGCAACCCGGAGCGGATCAGCCCCCGGATATCGCCCGACGGGACCAGGCTGGCCTGGATCGCGCCGCATCAGGACGTCCTCAACGTATGGGTGGCGCCGATCAGCGCCGAAGACGGCGTGGACTGGCCCGCGGCCAAGGTCGTCACCGACGACTCCGACCGCGGCATCCGGATGTTTGCCTGGGCCCATGACGGCAGGCACCTGCTGTACCTGCAGGACACCGGCGGGGACGAGAACTGGCGGTTGCACGACGTCGACCTGCAGACGATGCAGCGACGCGACCTCACCCCATTCGACGGCGTGCAGACGCAGCTGGTCGCGATGGAACGAAAGTTCCCCACCGAGCTGCTGATCGCGCTGAACCGGGACAACGCCCAGCTGCACGACGTCTACCGGCTCGATCTGGTGACCGGGGACCTGGTCAAGGAGGTCGATAACTTCGGCGTCGTCGGCTGGGAGGCGGACGCGCAGATGGTGGTCAGGGCGGCGGCCGCGCCACAGCCGGACGGCGGCTACACGCTGCTGGTCAGGGACGACGCGGACAGCGACTGGCGCCCGCTGCTGACCGTCGCCTCCGATGACGCGCTGACCAGCGTGCCGATCGCGTTCAGCGAGGACGGCCGGTCCCTGCTGGCGACCAGTTCGGTGGGCGCGCAGACCGGCAGGCTGGTCCGGATCGATATCGCGACGGGGGCGGCCGAGGTGCTGGCCGAGGACCCGGAAGCCGACGTGCAAGGGGTCCGGCTGCAACCGGACACTCGCGAACCGCAGATCGTGACCCTGCTCAAGGACCGCTCTGAGTACCTGGTGCTGGATCCGTCCGTCGCCGCCGACCTGGATGCGGTCAGGGCGCTGCACCCGGGCGACCCGACCTTCGAGGACGCCGACGACGCCGACACGACCTGGCTGATCGGATTCACCAACGACTCCGGCCCGGTGTCCTATTTCAGTTACGACCGGGCCAGCCGCACCGGCCGGTTCCTCTTCGAGGCCCGGCCAGAGCTGTCCCGCTTCGAGCTGGCCGAGATGGAACCGTTCAGCTTCACCGCCCGGGACGGCCTCACCGTCCACGGCTACGCGAGCTTCCCGCCCGGCGCCGACCGCTCCGCGCTGCCGACCGTGGTCAATGTGCATGGCGGCCCCTGGGTCCGCGACGTCTGGGGCTATCACCCCGAGGCCCAGTGGCTGGCCAACCGCGGTTACCTCTGTCTCCAGGTCAACTACCGGGGATCGACCGGCTACGGGAAGTCGTTCGTCAATGCCGGTGACCGCGAATGGGGCGGCCGGATGCATGACGACCTGGTCGACGCCGTGGCCTATGCGGTCAGCCAGGGCTGGACCGACCCGGCGCGGGTGGCCATCTACGGCGGCTCCTACGGCGGCTACGCGGCCCTGGTCGGGGCGGCGTTCACGCCCGAGGTGTTCTGCTGCGCGGTCGACATAGTCGGCCCGTCCAACCTGAAGACCTTGATCGAAACGATTCCGCCGTACTGGGCCCCGATGATCGCGCAGTTCCACCGCAGGGTCGGTGACCCCGCCGCCGACGCCGAGTTCCTGTGGTCGCGCTCACCGTTGTCCCGGGTGAGCGACATCAGGATTCCGCTGCTCATCGCCCAGGGCGCGAATGACCCGCGGGTAAAACAGGATGAATCGGAGCAGATCGTCGCCGCCCTGCGGGAGGCTGGCATCGAGCACGATTACCTGCTCTTCCCCGATGAGGGCCATGGCTTCGCCAAGCCGGAGAACCGGCTGCGCTTCTACGCGGCGGCCGAGCGGTTCCTGGCCCGCTACCTGGGCGGCCGCGCTGAGGAATAGCCAGGCGTTACGCCCGTCAGGCGCCGAACATCAGCGAAAGCGGGTCGACCTCCCGGGCGGCCAGGATGTACCAGGCAGTTGTGCCGGTGTGCAGCGAGGCGTAGTAGGAGCCGCCGCCGCAGTCGCTGAGCCCGTTCCGTGAGGCAGCCATGATCCCGGCCCCGTCGGCGTTGGGTCCGTGCTGCTGGGCATAGTAGAGGTCGGACAAGTACCCTGCCGCCCGGGCGGCGTCTCCGGGAGCGCTGCGGGCCTCGAGCGCGTCCGCGAGGTGCGCGGTCCCCTCGAACCAGACGCCGCTGCGGTCTCGAGTGCAGAAGCTCACGCCGCTGAAGCCGTCGACGGCACCTCGCCCGGTACCGGGGCCGGATCCGCTGACGGCAAGGTTACGAACATCCCAGCTGACCGATGATTCGTACGCCGGATCGCGCAGCGCCAGGTACGACCAGCTGTTGACGTCCTCGGGCATCTCGCTGTCGTTGCGGGTGACGCCGTCGCTGGTTGTTCCGACGTCGAAGCGGCCCTGCGCCGGGTTCCACATCGCCACCACGAAGCGTCTCGCCCAGGCCGCCCTTACGGACCAGGCTGGCTGGCCGGTCTGCCCGGCGAGAATGGTGAAGAAGGCATAGAGATCAATATTGTGCTCGGTCGACTTCCATTCGATCTTCTGCCCGCTGGCCGTCTCGCCGCCGGTGTAGCCGCCAGGCCCGCGCGTGTCGTAGGCGTTGGCCTGCACCCAGTTCCCGATCGCCTCCGCCCCGGTCAGGTAGGCCGTCCTGCCGGTCAACGTGTAAAGCTGGACCAGGGCCTGGCCGGCCCAGGCCATATCGCCTACTTCACTCGCCGGGTCGAGGACCGCGACATCGGCCGGGCGGCGCAGCGGGGTCGGAGCGTAAGCGGCGCGAATGCGCCCGTCGTGCAGCGGATCATTGGCCTGCACGTAGAGCAGCCCGGTTCCGATGATCTCGGCCCGGCGCCGCCCGGCCGCGGTTCCTTCCGCCAGGTAGGCGTCGATGAGCACCGCATCGTCGTAGGTCTCCGAGGCGGTGAAGTGATCCCGTCCCAGTACGCCCCCGGTGTAGCTCTGCACCAGCCGGGGGGTCGAGCCCGTGGCGTATCTGTCCATCATCTGGTTGAGGAACGAATAGGCACGCGCGACGCTCTGGTCGAGCTGCCTAGCCTGAACCGGGGGCGGCCCTGGCCGGGCTGGGGTCCCAGCAGGCCCGCAGCCGGCCAGGCCAGCCACTGCGGCGGCGACAGCGGCCGCCACGGCCGCCGTGGCCAGCCCGATCCGGTTCAGCGCCGACCGGGCCAGCCCCGACCGGGCCAGCCCCGGCAGGCGCAGCCCCGGCAGGCGCAGCCCCAGCAGGCTCAGCTCTGCTCCCCCTTCGGGCCGGCCTACCGCGCCGACCGTGATGATCATCAGGCGGCCCAGCTGATCCGGGCCGGTGCGGACCACTGTTTGGGCTACTACGAGCGCTTCCGCCAGCACCCGATCAGGGTCGCGAAGACAGTCCTGGAATGGCTGTACCCCGGCCATCCTCCCGGCACGAGATGTACCCGGTCATCGCCGAGAACCCCGCAGGACCCTGGAGCTTTCTGAGCTACAGGTACCCGGCCGATCAGCGGCCGGGCGGGCCGGCCGCCACCGTACGGACAGCCGCAGGGAGCGCCAGGATCAGGTCGGACGCCCCGATCGGCGCGCCCGCGCTGGAAGTTCCCGCGATGCCGGTAGCGGCCAGCCGGGCCGCGATGCCGTGCAGGTAGGCGGCTGACGCCGCCGCCCGGACGGGCCCGAGGCCTTGCGCAAGCAGCGCGCCGGCCAGGCCCGAGAGCACGTCGCCGGACCCGGCCGTGGCCAGCCAGGCCGTGCCGGTCGGGTTCACCAGCACCGGCTCGCCGTCGGCGGGCCCGGCGATGACCGTGGTGGACCCCTTGAGCAGCACGGTGAGGCCGAGTTCGGCCGCGGCGCGCTGGGCGTACTCCAGGCGGCGGGCCTCGATGTCCGCGCGGTCCGCGCCGAGCAGCCGGGCCAGCTCGCCGGCGTGCGGCGTGATCAGGGTGGGCGCGGATCGCGGCAGCAGCTCGCGGTGCGCGCCCAGCACGGTGATGCCGTCCGCGTCGACGAGCACCGGGACATCGCTGGCGAGCACCGCGGTGAGCAGGCTGACGGCGGTCTCATCGGTGCCCATGCCTGGCCCGGCGGCCCAGGCCTGAACCTGGCCGGCGGTCTGCACCGCCCGTCCCGCGTCCGGGCCGGGCTCCACTACCGTGATCACGGTCTCCGGCCAGTGCTGGCGCGCGACGGCGACGGCTGGCGCGGCCGAAACCAGCCGGACCATCCCGGCCCCGCCGTGAATGGCGCCGCCGGCGGCGAGGGTGGCGGCGCCGGTGAACCGGACGCTGCCCGCGACCAGCCCGAGGACACCGCGGCGGTACTTGTCGGACTCGGCCGAAGGCCGGGGCAGCCAGCTGGCCACGTCGGCGGCCTGCGGCGCGACGACGGCCGGCTGGCCCAGGTACGGACCGAGCCCGATGTCGACGAATTCGACAACTCCGGCGTGCGACGCGCCGGGATCGACCAGCAGGCCCGGCTTCCAGGTCCCGAAGGTCACGGTCACGTCGGCCCGGACCGCGGCCCCGTCCACCACGCCGGTGCCGGCGTTGATGCCGCTCGGCAGGTCGGCCGCCACGACCAGGGCGCGGGACCGCTCCGCCTGGGCGGCCAGCGAAGCGGCGGGCTCGCGGAGGCCGCCCTGGCCGCCGATACCGAGGATGCCGTCAATGACCAGGTCCGCCGAGCCGATCGCCTGCGCGGCACCCGGGTCAGCCGCCTCGATCAGCTGGCCGCCCGCCGCCACCAGTGCCGCCGCCCCGCCCTGGTGAATCCGCGAGGACACCGCGATACCGGTCACTACCGACCCGCGGCGGCCGAGCACCGCGCCGGCGTGCAGCGAGTCGCCGCCGTTGTCGCCGCTGCCCGCCAGCACCACCACCCTGGACCCGTAGACCCGGCCGAGCAGCCCGGCGCACACCGACGCCAGGCCCGCCACCGCCCGCTGCATCAGCGCGCCGTCGGGCAGCTGCGCCATGAGGGCCTGTTCGGCCACGCGGATGTCCGCCACCAGGTGAGCGTTCCTCATCCCTCGGCCACCACCATCGCGACGCTCAGGCCGCCATCGTGGCTCAGCGACAGGTGCCAGGCCCGGACCCCGAGCCTGGCCGCCGCGTCGGCCACGGTGCCCTGTACCTCGAGCCGCGGCGCGCCGCGGGAGTCATGAACGACCCGGACATCGGCCCAGCGCAGTCCGGGCGGTCCGCCCAGGGCCTTGGCGACCGCCTCTTTGGCCGCGAAGCATCCGGCCAGCGAGTCCGGCCTGGCCGTGAGTTCACTCTCAGCGAACAGCCGGGCCGACAGCGACGGGGTGCGCCTGAGTGCCGCTTGCAGCCGCGAGATGTCGGCGATGTCGACGCCGATGCCTACGATCACACGCCAAGCCTGCCACGGCCGGCCCCGGGAGCCATGCAGCGGGATTCCCGGCCGGCGGCTACTGCGGTGGGCGCGACACCGGGCGCGACGCCCGGCGCGACGCGCGGCGCGACGTCGCAACCGTCAGGCCGGAACCGGTGCTCGGCCGCTATGGGTAGGTCGTCTCCCCCCGATGACGGATGTTACGTAATCAGTCAGCTGACACAGTCGAAGTCACTTCCAAACTTAAAGCCCGGGCCCCTGCAGGGCCCGTGGGGGGAACACCATGTCCGAAGTCGACGCGGCGCCACCGGCGGTTAGATGACCAGCGCCCGGTTGCGCCCGGGCGTTGCGGCCCGCCGCTCGGCAGTCGGCATGAGCCCCGCGAATTTCGACACCAGCACGCCGGCCGTGGTGCTCAAGCTGGACCCGAACGTCATGCATCACGGTGGCCTGGGCGTCATCCGCAGCCTGGGCCGGCTGGGCGTGCCCGTCTACGGCGTGCACGAAGGGCCATGGGCGCCCGCAGCGAATTCCGTTTACCTGCGCGGGCGCTGCTTCTGGATGCCCGATCCGGGAAAAACGGACCAGATCCTGGCGGGCCTGAGCGAACTGGCCGAGCGCATCGGCCGGCCCGCCGTGCTGCTGCCCACCGACGACGCGGGCGCCATCTTCCTGGCGGAGCACGGCGCGCAGCTGCGGTCACAGTTCCTGTTTGCTGACCCGCCGCCTGACCTGCCGCGCCAGGTGGCCGGCAAATACTCGCTCTACCAGCTCTGCGCCGCGCTTGACGTGCCCGGCCCGCGCGTCCTGCTGCCCGATTCGCTGGCGCAGGCCCGCGAGTTCGCTACCGACGTCGGATTCCCGCTGATTGCCAAGCTGACCACGCCCTGGGCACACACGCGCGGGCTGCGCAGCACGTCCGTGATCTCCGACCGCGGCCAGCTGGCCGCCAGCTACCAGCAGTGCGCCGAGGTCGGGGCCGGCTTAATGCTGCAGGAGTTCATTCCCGGCGGCAGCGGGCACGACTGGTTCTTTCACGGCTACTGCGACGCCAGCTCCGTCTGCCGGCCTGCCTTCACCGGCGTTAAGGAGCGGTCCTATCCGGCCCATGCCGGGCTGACCTGCTTCGGCCGGTCCGTGCCCAGCGAGCAGCTGCGCGCGCAGGTGACCGAATTGCTCAGCCGGCTGGGTTACCGCGGGATCCTCGACCTTGACCTGCGCCTCGACGCCAGGGACGGCCTATTCAAGCTGCTGGACTTCAATCCCAGGCTCGGCGCACAGTTCCGGCTATTCCGCGACACCGCAGGCCTGGACGTGGCGACGGCCGCGTACCTGGACCTGACCGGGCAGCCGATCCCGGCCGGCGAGCAGGTGCCGGGGCGCGGATTTCTGGTCGAGAACTACGATCCGCTCGGCGCCCTGCGCTACTGGCGCGACGGCGAACTGGGGCTGATCTCGTGGCTGGCGTCACTGCGCACGGTGGACGAGACGGCCTGGTTCGCCCGCGATGACCTGAGGCCCTTCGGGCTGATGTGCGTGCGGATGGGCTGGCGGCTGGCCACCAGGCCGCTGGCCGGCGACGCAGGCCGGCCGCGCCGGACTGACTTTCGCTACCGCGGCGGGCGGGCGGCCGGGCCATCCGGCGCCGCCGCGAAAACACCGGCCGCCGCCGCGAAAACACCGGCCGCCGCCACGAGACCGCCGGCCGCCCGCCGGACCGAAACCTCGCGGCGGACCGCGCCGCAATCTCACCAGGAGGGAACACCTACATGAGCAATGCTGTGGACGTAGCCATCGTCGGAGCCGGACCTTACGGTCTCTCCCTAGCCGCGCACCTGCGCGGCGCCGGCGTCAGGTTCCGTCAGTTCGGGCTGCCCATGCAGTTGTGGCGGACAGCGATGCCCACCGGGATGTTCCTCAAGTCACAGGGCTATGCCTCCAACCTGTCGGACCCGCACGGAACACACACGCTGGAGGACTTCTGCAAGGCCACCGGCCAGCCCTACGCCAGCTATGGCCTGCCGGTACCGCTGAGCACCTTTGTCGGGTACGGTCAGTGGTTCTGCGCGGAGCTCCTGCCCGACCTCGAAGAAGTCCTCGTCAGCGATATTGCCGCCGGGCCTGACGGGTTTGAGCTCACCCTGAGCAGCGCCGAGCGAGTGCGGGCCCGCCAGGTGGTGGTGGCCGCGGGTGTCGAGCATTTCGCCCATGTTCCCGAGCCATTCTCGGCCCTGCCGTCCTGGGCCTGCACGCACACCTCCGCGCACCGCGACCTGGCGACCTTCCGCGACCAGGAAGTGCTGGTGGTGGGGGCGGGCCAGTCGGCGCTCGAGACGGCTGCGCTCTTGCACGAGCACGGGGCGGCGGTCCAGGTGCTCGCCAGGGAAAACCAGCTGGCCTGGAACGGCCTGCCGCTGGCGCCTGACCGTCCGCTGTCGCAGCGGCTGCGGGAGCCCGAGGCCGGGCTCGGTTCGGGCTGGGGCAGCTGGTTCTACTCCAACCACCCGGACCTGTTCCGGCACCTGCCCAGATCCACCAGGGTCTACCGGGCCCGCACCGCGCTCGGTCCGGCCGGCGCAAGCTGGCTGCGCAGCCGGGTCGAAGGCCAGTTCCCGGTGCACACCGGCCAGTCGGTGAGCTGGGCAAAGGCGGAGGGCACCACCGTGCGCCTGGGCGTAACCAGCGGCGCTGGATCGACCCGCGAGCTGGCCGCCGATCACCTCATCGTGGGCACCGGTTACCGCACCGACGTGGCGAGGCTGCCGTTCCTCGGCGACCGGCTGCGGGCGCAGCTGCAGACACTGGCCGGGAGCCCGGTGGTCGGCAGCCGATATCAGTCGTCGGTTCCCGGCCTTTACTTCATCGGCCCGGCGGTGGCCCCCTCCATGGGGCCGGTCATGCGGTTCGTCTTCGGCTCCGCGCATGCGGCGAAGGCGGTGACGGCCCAGCTGGCCGGTACAGCGAGCCGGCGGTCGCAGGCGGCGGCCGTGCCGGCAGGCCGATGACGATGCGCGTGTCCAGCCCAGGCCGGGTGCCGAACGATGCAGCTGTTCAGCACTCCCACGGGCCGTGGCGAGTCCTGCTGAGTCCCTGAAGTCTAACTCCTGAGGGAGCGTAGCCAATGTCCAAGAGCAGTTTGTCGCTCGCGGTGAACGGGCGTGAGTACCAGCTGACCAGCAGGCTGAAGCTCTACCGGGCGGCCGAGCCGCCAGCAGGTACCGACGACGTGGCCGCCGCCTCGTCGGTGGCGATCGTCGGGCTCGGGTATGTGGGGCTGCCCACGGCGGTCGCCCTGCACGGCAGGTGCAAGCGGATCATCGGCATAGATCTCAGCCAGCAGCGGCTGGCTGAGATCGCCGCGGGAAAGGCCGATCTCACCGGCCCGGACCAGGTCGAGCTCGCGGCAGCGCTGGCCGACGGCGCCCTGGAGCTGACCGCCGACCCGACCGCGGTCAAGGCCGCCGACGCTGTGATCATCTGCGTGCCGACGCCGGTGGACGGTAACTACGTCCCAGATCTCGCGGCCTTGCGCGGCGCCTGCGCGAGCGTGGCGGCGCACGCCAGGCCGGGGCAGACGGTGATCCTCACGTCCACCACATATGCAGGGACGACGCGGGAACTGCTGGCCGAGCCGCTGCACCAGCGCGGGCTGCGGGTCGGCACCGATGTGTTCGTGGCGTTCAGCCCGGAGCGGATCGACCCGGGCAACCTCGATCATCTGCAACGCGAGACGCCGCGAGTGGTGGGCGGGATCACTCCGGCCTGCACCGAGCGCGCGGCGGCGGTCATCGGCCAGCTGACTGACGCGGTATACCTGCTGAGCTCACCCGAGGCCGCCGAGGCGACGAAGCTCTACGAGAACATCTTCCGGGCCGTATCGCTCGCCCTGGCCAACGAGTTCGCTGACGCATGCGGGGCGCTGGGCCTGGACCCGGTAGAGGTCACCCTGGCCGCCGGAACCAAGCCCTACGGTTTCCTCGGCGCCCTGCCTGGCCCCGGGGTCGGCGGGCACTGCATCCCCTGCGACCCGCATTACCTGCTCTGGCAGCTCGGCAGGCAGGGCCTGCAGTCCCCGCTGATCGAGCAGACGATGAGGTCGATCAGCCTGCGGCCGTCCAGGGTCGCCGAACGAGCGGCCCAGGTGCTCGCCGCCCAGGGCGGGACGCTGGCTGGCGCCGCGGTGATCGTGGTCGGCGCCAGCTATAAGGCTGGCGTGCAGGACCTGCGGGAATCTCCTGCCCTCGGGCTGATGGCCCGGCTGCTCGACGCTGGCGCCGAGGTCGCCTATTACGACCCGCTGATACCGCAGCTCCGGCTGCCTGATGGACGAGAGTCCCGCAGCCAGGACGCGCCGGGCGCCAGCCGGTGGGATCTGGTCATCGTGCACACGATCCACCCGGGCGTGGATTACTCGTGGATCAGCGACTGCCCGCGCGTCCTGGATGCCACCTATCAGTTCGACGGCGCACCGCACCGCGAAGTCGTCTGATCATGGCCACCAAGAGCCAGCCGCAACCGGCCGCCGCCCGGCGGCCCGCCAGCGCCGCGGCCGCTGCGGCCGCCGCGGCCGGATCCTGGCCGCCGTTGGCCATGACGCCGACGGCCAGCGCCGTCCAGGGTGGCCACGGCGAGCCAGGAGCTGCTGGTGCCCCGGCGGCTGACCGGTGGCCTGGGCAGCGTGTCCTGCTGGCCATGGCGCTGCCCGGCGCCGACCTCCTGGCGCTGGCCGGAGCGGCCGGAGTGTCCTGGGCCGCGACCGGACGCGCCCGGCTGGCTATACGCCGGCTACTGCTGCGCCGCGCTGCTCGCGATGTCCGTCAGCGGGCTGCACCGGCTGCGCATCTGCCTGCGGGTGTCAGATCAGCTGGGCCGCATCCTGGCCGCCATCGCGGGCCCGCTGCTGATCCTGCTGCCGTGGCTGCCGGGACCGGCCGCGCTGCGCCTGGTCCTGTGGTCGGCCGGGCTGGTGCTGTCCGCCCGGGCCGTGACCTGCGCCGCGCTGCGGGCGGCGCACCGCCGCGGTCACCTGACTGAAGCCGCGCTGCTGGTCGGTGCCGGCCAGACCAGTCAGCAGATCGCCGCCCTGCTGCGCCGAGCATCCCGAGCTCGGCCTGCGGCCGCAGGGCTACCTCGAGGCCGCCGCGCTGCCCGCCGACCTGGACCTGCCTGTCCTGGGCGCGCCCGGCCAGCTCGCGGAGGTGATCGCGGCCCACCGGATCAGGCGGGTCATCGTGTGCTTCCCGGCTGGCCGCGACGAGGACATGGTCACCGTGCTGCGCGAGTGCCGGAGCCTGGGCGTGGACACCTGCGTGGTGCCGCGACTGCACGAGCTGGGCGCCGCGGTGCCCCGCGCCTGCCTGGACGAGGTCTGGGGCATTCCGCTGGTGCCGCTGCGTTCTGGCCACGGGATCGCGGCCAGAACGCTCAAGCGCACGTTCGACATCGTCGGGGCCGCCGTCCTGCTGGCTCTGGCTGCCCCGCTGCTCGCCGTGCTCGGGCTGATGATCAAGCTTTCCGGCACCGGTCCCATGCTGTTCCGCCAGATCCGGGTGGTCCGAACGGCGAGGCTCGCCACGATTCTCAAGCTGCGGACCCTGGCCGAGCGCAGCAACTCAGATACGTGCTGGGTAGTGCCGACGTTCGAGCTCACCCCGCTGGCCCGCTGGCTGCGCCGCACGCACCTGGACGAGCTGCCGCAGCTGGTCAACGTGCTGCGCGGGGAGATGTCGCTGGTCGGCCCGCGGCCGGAGCGCCCGTACTTCACCGAACGGTTCAAGCGCGAGATTCCCCGCTACGAGGACCGGCACCGGATGCGCGGCGGGCTCACCGGCTGGGCTCAGGTGCACGGCCTGCATGGCGACACCTCCGTCCACGAACGGGTACGCCTCGACAACGCCTACATCGAGTACTGGTCGGTCTGGCTCGACGCGGTGATCCTGACCGCGACCTTCGCCTCTCTCATCGGCCTGCGCCGCCCTGGCCAGGCCCGGTGAGCAGATGAGGCAATCCCCTGAGATCGGGCAGTCTGCCGCTGGCGCTGCCGGAAAGGACCTGCGTTGAAGGTTCTGCATGTCATTACCGGATTGGGCGTCGGTGGCGCCGAGATGCAACTGCGGTCCATGCTCCAGCACACCCGGCACGAGTGCGAGGTAGTGACGCTGTACAACCCCGGCCCGGTCGCGGACATGATCCGCGGCGACGGCGGTGCCCTGGTCGGTGACCTGGGCATGACGCGCAACACCGAGCTGCGCGCGCTGCGGGCGCTGCGCCGCATCATCCGGACCGGTGGCTATGACGTCGTGCACTGCCATCTGTACCGGTCACAGGTCTACGGGCGGACGGCTGCCTGGCTGTCGGCCGTGCCAGTGGTGGTGAGCACCGAGCACTCGATCGGCGAGACGCACCTGGAGCGGCGAAAGATGACAGCGCCGGTCCGGGCCCTCTACCTGGCCACCGAGCGGCTCTCGGACGCGACGATCGCGGTATCGGAGACGGTCAGGGAGCGGATGGTCAACTGGGGCGTGCGGGACTCCCGGATCGTGGTCATCCCCAACGGGGTCGACCTCAGCCGGGTCGCGTTCGATTCCGGCGCCCGGGCCAGGATCCGCGCGGAGTTCGGCATCGGCGCCGGCGACTACGTGATCGGCGTGCTGGGCCGCCTGGACCCGAACAAGCAGTTCGATCTGGTCATCGAGGCCGCTGCCCCGCTCCTGGACGATGCCACCAAGCTGCTGGTGGTCGGCAAGGGCGCAGAGCAAGAGCACCTGGAGGACGTGGCGGCCAGGTGCAACGTGACCGGACAGGTGATCTTCGCCGGGGAACGTCACGATGTGGCGGCGATGCTGTCGGCGATGGACCTGTTCGTGGCTTCCTCCGTGCAGGAGACGTTCGGCCTGTCCGTACTCGAGGCGCTCGCCAACGGCGCTCCCGTCCTGTACACCACCTGCCCGGCCCTGACCGGGCTGACGGTGAGCAGGGCGCAGCAGGTGCCCTCCACCGCCACCGGCATCCGCGCTGCCCTGGCCCAGGAGATCGAGACCGGTCCGCGTGACCGGCTGCCCGAGCCCGCCGTCGAGAAGGAGTACGGCATCAGCGCGGTCACCAACCGGATTGATGATCTCTACGAGCAGCTCGCGGGCCGCCGCACCTGGCGGACGCTGGCGGCCCGGCGGCGGCGGCCCCGGGCCGCCGGAGCCGGCCAGGCTCCTGGCCGGGCCAGCGTGCCACCTTCCGATGAGCTAGTCGGCGTGGCGACCACCGGGCCAGCGCCAGCGGAAACGCCGAGCACTCCGGCACCAGAGCCAGCGAAAGGGCAGTGATGAGGATCTTGGTAACCGGCGCGGCCGGATTCATTGGATCGCATTTGGTCGAGGCATTGCTGGCCGCAGGGAATGAGGTGATCGGGCTGGACGACCTGAGCACCGGGCGGCAGGAAAACCTGGGCCCAGTCGCCGACCACCCCGGATTCCGGCTGGTCCAGAACTCAATCCTGGACCAGGGCCTGGTGAATGACCTGACCGCCGGATGTGACCAGGTCTACCATCTGGCCGCTGCAGTCGGCTCGTTCGTGATCCGCGACCGGACGCTTGACAGCCTGCGCACCAATATTCACGGCACCGAGAATGTCGTTGACGCCGCATCCCGGCATGGTGCGGTCCTGCTGGCCGCATCCACCAGCGAGATCTACGGCAAGAACCCCAAGCCAGGGCTGTGCGAGGACGACGACCGCATCATTGGCTCGCCGCTGAAATCCCGGTGGAGTTACGCCGAAGCCAAGGCGATTGATGAGAGCCTGATCGACGCGTATTGCCGTGAGCGCGGCTTGCGCGCTGTGATCATCAGGTTCTTCAACACCGTCGGCCCGCGGCAGACCGGCCGCTACGGCATGGTGATACCGCGGTTCACCAGGCAGGCTTTGCTCGGGCAGCCACTGACCGTGTACGGCACCGGCGACCAGATCAGGTGCTTCTGCCACGTGCTCGATGTCATCCCGGCCCTCACCGAGCTGATGGTCACGCCGGACGCTTATGGCCGGGCCGTCAATCTCGGCAACAGCCAGCCGGTCACCATCAACGGCCTGGCGGCGCGCATCATCGCCGCCACCGGGTCGAGCAGCGAGATCAGCCACACGCCCTATCTCGATGCCTACGGGCCTGGCTATGAGGACATGCTCCGCCGGATCCCGGACGCCACCCTGGCCGGCAAGCTGGTCGGCTTCGCCCCGCAGCGGACCCTTGATGACATCATCTGGTCGGTCATCGAAGATCAGCAGGCTAGCCAGCCTTTCGCGGCCGCGGCTTCATGATCGCAGGACCACCATCGTGCGCGCGGACTCCGCTGAAACTGACCAGGGCCTGGCAGGCCGGCGGACTCGGGCGGGGCGACTGGGATGGCTGCGCCGCAAGAGCCAGCGGCCGCCGCTCACCCTGGCTGACCAGCCCCGGTCTGGATCTGCGGCGGCGGAGCCCGCCGCTGAGCCGCCGCCGCAGCGGCAACGGCGGCGGCCTCGGCTGGCCGGCAGCGGTGCCTGGCTGGCCGTCATCCCGGTCGGCATCCTGGCGGTGGTGCTGACCGTGCACGCATTCAGCGGGTCGAGCGGGTCTCGCCCCGTCGTCGTGGCGCCTCGCCTCGTGGTGGCATCACTGCCTTACTGGAGCATCAACCAGGGCACTGACGCCGTCCTGGCCAACCGGCGGGATGTCAATGAGGTCTCGCCGTGGATCTACGGGCTGGCCGGCAACGGCCAGATCGTGCTGGACTCCGGGATCAGCAAAGCCGCGCTGGCCCGGTCACTGAGCCAGCTGCGCGCCGCCGGCCTGCCGCTGGTACCCACGCTCGCGAACGTCGACGGCCAGGGAAACTGGACCTACCCCCCGGTGGCCCGCATTCTGCACGATCCCGCTGCGATGGCGCGGCACGTGGCCGCCATCGTGGCGCTGGTCGACTCCGGCCATTTCGCCGGGATCGACATTGACTACGAAGAGCTGCAGGCCAGCGACCGGCAGGACTTCACCGCCTTCCTCACCCGGCTGGCCGGCGCGCTGCACGCCCACGGGAAGATCCTGTCCGTGGCCTTGTTCGCCAAGGCCAGTGACGCGGGCTACGCACCACGCAATGTGGCGCAGGACTACGCGGCCATCGGCAAAGTCGCCGACCAGGTACGCCTGATGGGCTACGACTACCACTGGCCCACGTCACCGCCAGGTCCGATAGCTCCGGTCGGCTGGCTCGCCGGCGTGCTCCGTTATGCGAAAACGCAGATTCCGGCCGCCAAGATCATCCTGGGCGTGCCGGAGTACGGCTACGACTGGTCCCGCGGTCATGGCACGGGAATCACCTGGCAGCAGGCGATGCAGCTGTCCCGGCAGCCCGGGGTGCAACTGCATTACAGCGCCGCCAGCCAGGCGCCCTGGTTCAGCTATACCGACGCGGCCGGCCACCGGCACACCGTGTGGTTCGAGAACGCGGAAAGCTCCCAGGCCAAGTTCCGGCTGGCCCAGGCGGCCGGCATCGGCGGTGTCTACCTCTGGATGTACGGCAGCGCGGACCCGGGCACCTGGCCGGTCCTGCGGCAGGCACTGCCGACCGGCTCGCACACCTCGGTTCCGGCCGTCCGGAGCTCGTCATGATGCCGTGGTGGGCGATCGCGCTGCTCGTATTCGGCGCAAACTTCACCCTCTGGGGCACGGTCGGCCTGCTCAGGCTCGCCGACCAGGGACTGCGGCGGCTGCGCAAGCCGCGTGCGGCGAAACGGCCGGGAAACGTCGTCGCCCTCCGGCACGACCCGGCGGGGCGGCGAGCGCGGCAGAGCCACCTGACCGTGGACGATGTCGCGGTACTGATCCCGGCGCACAATGAGGGTGCCGTCATCGAGGACAGCCTCGAGGCAATCACGAAGCTGGTGCCGCGCAAGAACATCCATGTGGTCTCCGACGGGTCGACCGACGACACCCTGGAGAAGGCCATGGGCGCCGGGGTCAAGGCCATCAAGACCCGGCGTAACGTCGGCAAGGCAGGCGCCCTGGCCGAGGCTGTCGAGCGCTTCAAGCTGGTCGAACGGTTTCCGGTGGTCATGCTGCTTGACGCCGACACCAGGGTCCAGCCCGAATACTTCACGAAGGCGCTGCCGTTGTTCGACTCCCCGCGCGTGGTCGCGGTCGCGGGCTGCGTCAGGACCGATACCCGCCGGATGCTCTCGCCGCTCGGGAACATGCTGAACGGGCACCGGATGCGGATCTACGCGGTCGGCCAGCGGGCGCTGAAGTTCGGCCAGACGTCGCGGTTCCTGAACGCGACGCCGATCGTCCCGGGCTTCGCCAGCATCTACCGGACCGCCGTGCTGCCGAGAATGAACATGAACCCGCCGGGCCTGGTGATCGAGGACTTCAACATGACGTTCGAGGTCTATCAGCGGGGGCTGGGCAAGGTGGGCTTCACGCTGGGCGCGGTGGCCGTCACCCAGGACCCCGATAACCTCCGCGACTACATCCGCCAGACCAGGCGCTGGGCACTGGGCCTGTGGCAGACGGTGCGGCGGCACCCGCCCCGGCTGAACTTGTTCACCGCCATGCTCGCGCTGATGCTGACCGAGCTGGTCACCTCCAGCCTGCTGTTTGTCGCCCTCCCGCCCATTGTCGCCGTGCTGATGCTGCCTCGCCTGTTCGGCGGCGCCCTGACCTGGCCGGTGTTCAGCGCTGTCTACACGGTGGTGTCGTCGCACGTTTCGCTGGCCAGGATCGCCCTCGGGGTGGCCATTCCTGATCTCGCCATCACCTGCCTGGTAGCGATCATCGAAAGGCGGCCCCGGCTGCTGCTGTCCGCGCCCTTCTTCCCGTTCATGCGGGTGCTGGATGCCGCACTGGGGCTCTACGCCATCCCGCTGGCCTGGCTGGCCAGGTCCAACGGAGTGTGGAAGAGCCCGGCCAGGCGCCGCGTCCTGGCCGGCGCCATGGCGGCTGACCCGCTGCTGCCGTTGGCCGGGCCGGCAGCAGCAGCCCTGCCAGGAACGGGCCTGCCAGGAACAGCCCTGCCAGGAACAGCCCTGCCAGGAACAGCCCTGCCGGCAGCAGCACTGCCGGGCGCCGTGGCCGCTGCGCAGGCGGCCGGGTCCGCGGACGCCTGGGAAGCGCAGCAGCGGCACGCATCGGGCTGAGCAGCGTTACCGCGGTGAACCTCAGGCCCGCGCGGTCGGCGACCGCTCAGCCCTGGCCTGCTCGGCCCGCGAGTACTTGACGTACCTGTACTGCCCGCGGGCGATGAGACCGCCCGCCAGGATCAGCACCGCCAGTCCCCCGGCCAGCACGATCATCTTGTGGCTCCGGGCGGGCTCAAGGCTGTACCTGGTGGTGGTGATCGTGGCGGCGGACTTGGCGGTCAGGCCAAAGCTCACCGAGGTCGCTCCGGCCGGGGTTTGCGGCGTGGTCCAGGCCGCCTGCTTCCATGTCGCTGAGGCCGGGAAGGTGCCACTGGTCGCCCAGTATGCCCAGGCTCCGATCGCATTCCGGTAGTAGAGCTCAAGCAGCACGGGCCGATCGGATTTGTACCAGACCCCCGCGGTGTACGCGCGGCCAGCCCGCACCTCGGGCGCGCACTGGCCCAGGTCCAGCGTGGGAATCAGCTTCGCGTTGCCTGAGCCCAGCCTGGTGATGTGCACGGATTCAGCCGCTGCACCGTGCGGTCCGCCGGTCGGCTCGTAGGAGAACGCGGCCGCGGCCCCGCCGTAGACCGCCTGCTGGAAGCAGGCCGGGACGCCGCTGCCGGTCTTGGCGGCCAGCTCGGAGTCGGCGATGCCTGGGGAGGGGATCGGCCGGGGCACCGGACCGGCCACCGGCGGCCGCACCGGTCCGCCGATCACCTGCCGGATCGTCCGTACCACTACGCCGTGGGCGGCTTGCCCGCGCAGCCAGCTGGCGACCTCGCTGAGAATGCCCGGCGTGACTCCGAGGGAACAATTCTGCGCGCATACGCCGTGGATCGTAAAGATGACCCAGCCGCCGCCATGTTCCTGCGCACCCTGGACGATGGACTCGTAGGTGCCCACGGACCAAGTTGTATTGACCGAGTTCACCTCGATGGGAGTGCGCAAGTCGTACGGATCTTGCGGCGGTATGGTCTCGGCCCAGCCGCAGGTCTGGCACAGTCCCGCGCCCCGCAACTGTCCGGTGCCGAGCCCGGAGTTGTATCCGCACTGCCGGGTGATCGCCTGCATCTGACCGCTGATCGCCGCGAACGGATAAGCGAAATCGGTCGGCCGGAATCCCCACCGCAACAGATTTGACCGGTCATCGCAGATTTCCCGTGCTGTCTCCGCAGCCGATAGCCCGGTTAGCTGCTGGTGCAGCACGGTGAGGCCGCCGATTTCGTCGCCGCCGGCGGCGAGCGCCCGGACATCGCCAATGGTCAGGTACGGCGAGGTCGCGCGGCACTGCGCCTGGCTCTGCATGCAGACCAGGCCCGAGGGGACGAAATATGTCGCGTGCATGCCGTACCTGTGCAGGATCGGCGCAGCCGTCATCTGCGAGGCGAGGCCGCCGCCCCAGGCAAACGTGACCACGGTCCTGGCGGTTCGACGGTGATCAGGTTCCGCTGCCCGGCGGTCAGCGGTCAGCTGCACAGCACGCGCCGTCTGCACAGTGCGCGCCGTCTGCACAGTGCGCGCCGTCTGCACAGTGCGCGCCGTCTGCACAGTGCGGGCCGCGTCGGCAGCGCCCGGGCGTCCGGCTCGTCCCGGGCCCCCCGCCGACGCGAGCGCGGCCACCGCGAGGCCGGCCAGCAGGACCGCCCCGCCCCGGATCAGTTGTTTCATCGTCGCGTTTAAACCCCCACCATTGTCCCCCCACCACCGGACCGGCGTTCGGCACGGCTCCGGCGGGATCCGCAGCTATCCGATAACCAGCCCGGCGCGGCATTCACTACAGGATTACTCCGGGTAATTCTCCGCTGGCAATAGCAAGCCTATCGGATGAGTTACCCTGTCAAACAATGGTGGCGCAACCCAGGTAAGGGCTTCGGAAAGATCCACGAACCCGCCGCCGAAAATTGCACTGGTAAAGTCCACCTCACCCTCACTGAACTTAGCCTTGCTGAAACTGACAGTGCCCCCCTCGAAGCTGGCACTGGCAAATCGCACATTGCTGCCGCCGAATTCCGCCCAGGGAAAACGTACCTCGCCGCCACCGAATTCGGCGGCCACGAAGCTGACCGTGCCCTGGCTGAAAACGGCCCCGTTGAAGCTCACCTCGCTGCCAGCGAACTCCGCCCCCACGAAGCTGACCTCGCCGCCGCAGAACTCCGCGTCGACGAAGCCCACCTCGCCGCCGCTGAACACCGCGTCCATGAAGCGGACCTCGCCGCCGGCGAACTTGGCGGCCAGGAAGCTGGTGTAGCCGCCGGTGAACCTGGCGCCCAGGAACCCGACCACCGCGCCGCCGAAGGTCGCGCCGGTAAAGCTGACCTTGCCACCGCCGAACTCGGCGCCGGCGAAGCTGACCTCGCCGTCGGTGAACTCCGTCCCGACCAGGGAAACCTTCGTCCCGGTGAACCTGGCCCCGGCGAAGCTGATGCCCGCGCCGGTGAAGCAGGCCTTGGCCAGGCTGACCATCCCGCCGGTGAACTTCGCGTCGGTGAACCTGACCTGCCCGCTGGCGAAGTCGGCGCCGACGAAGCTGGCTTCCCCGCCGCCGAAGGTTGCGTCCGTGAAGTCAACATCGCTGCCCGCGAAGGCGGCTCCAGTGAAGCTGATCTTGCCGCCGCTGAACTCGGCTCCGGCGAAGCTGACCGGGCCGGCCGCGAACTCGGCACCCAGCAGGGAGACCCTCGTCCCAGCGAACCTGGCCCCGGCGAAACTGACGTCGCAGTCGGCGAATGTCGCGCCGGCGAAGCTCAGCTCGCCACCGGTGAACCTGCCGTCGGCAAAGCTGATGCTGCCGCCCTCAAACGTGACCCCGGCAAAGCTGAGCGAGGTGCGCGCCCCTTCCCCTGAGGCCTCGCCGGCGCCGGGTCCGTCGAGGACAATGCCGGTGAAGTCCAGATCGTAGCCGCGCCAGGAGACGGCCGCGTCGTCCCGCAGGTGCGCGGTGATCATGCCAAGCGCCGCCTGCCGATGGTCGCGCTCGTCGCGCCAGGCCTGCGGCCGCTCCTGGCCGCCGCCGTCCGCGCCGGGCTGCGGGGGAACCTCGGGCGCCGCGCGCACCGCGGCGCACAGGACGTCGATACACTGCTGCCTGCCTGCCTCGTCCTCGTCGGCCAGCCGTTCGAGTGCTTGCAGCCCGGCGAGCCGCACGGCCGCGGCGGGATCCTCGAGCTGACCGGCCACCTCGGCCAGCAGCTCCCCCAGCCTGCTCGCATTCTCGGTCGGCATGCGCCGGCCTGCGCCGCTCCGGCGGCGACTGCGCCCGCCCGGCGGCTTGGGCGTCTCTGCCACCGAAAGCTTGGGCGGCTGGCGTGGCGAGTTGATCATAGCTGCAATGTGAACTCAGGCACCTAGCTAGCTGTCCGCAAGAAGGCTAATGACGAAACCCAGCATATCCTGCTTGACATGGCATTTCCCTAGTTCGCGAAGCTATTGCGGCTGGTTCGGTGAGATGCCGCTGCCGGGCGCCAGCGGACTGGTCCAATGTCGGGTGCGCTCATCGGCGATCCGCTACCTGGGCCCGAGGGCCGCGCCGGACGTCACGGTGGGGGCCGGGCCGCGATGGCCCCAGCCGAGCCGGTGCCGGGCGGCTTTGGCCCACAGCCGGCCTGCGGAGTCATCGTCGCCGACAAAGGTGCGCGGGAGCGCGTGCGGACCGGTGAGGGCCGATCGCCAGATCGCGCACCCGTACCCGTAGCCGGCGGTGCGCACCGCATCGATCACCCGGCCGTCGATGTGACCATAGGGGTAACAGAACCCGGCCACCTCCTGCCCGGTGATGTCCTGCAGGACCGCCCGGCTGTCTGTGAGCTCGCTGGCCAGCTCCGCGTCGGTGACCGATGTCAGCGAGACGTGGTGCAACCCGTGCGAACCGACCTCCATGCCCGCCTCGGCTATCTGACGCAGCTGTTCCGGCGTCATGAGCGGCTTCCGCGGTCCGTCCGGATCCCACTCGTTGTCGCCGCCAAGCCGGGCGGCGATCGGGAACACTGTCGCGCTGAATCCGTGCCGCTCCATGATCGGCACCGCGTAGCTGGCAAAGTCGGCGTAGCCGTCGTCGAAGGTCAGGCCGACCAGGCCGCCGCCCCGGCCAGCGCGCCTGGCCGCCAGCAGCTCGCGCATGCACACGCCCTTGAGCCTTCGCCGGCGCAGCCAGCGCAGCTGCTGCTCAAAGCGCTGCGGGGACACCGTTATCAGGTACGGGTCCACCTCGTACGGCGTAATGGAGTGATACATATACACGAGCGGAGCGCTAAAGCCTGGAATGTCTGCTCCCGAGGGTGCAGCCGCGAGGGTGCGGCCCGGTGGTGAGGCCCGGTGGTGAGGGCACTGCCCGAAAAATTATGTCATGACCCGTTCCTCGCGCAGCCGGATGGTGGCTCCGGCCGCCTGGTCGCCTGGCCCGATCGCGCCGCCGGCCGGCGCCCGCGCGCCAGAGCGAGCGGGCCGTTACGGTCAGGCTCCGGAATATCACAGTGAGCTAGAGCGAACAACCGGTCAAAAAGGCAATATTTCGTGTAATACCCGCAGAAACCGTGGACCTAGACACTGAGCCGGCCCGGTACGCCAATTCGTAAACGCTCGCGGGGGTACGGGCGTCTTATTGGTGTGAGTGGGCGTCTGGAAGCTAAATTTGCTGTTCGCGCGATTCCTGCTTATTACTTGCCAGTTGTGAGAGAGGGCCGACCGGACAAGTGCCCCGGTCGGGGGTGTGCCGACCGGACAAGTGCCCCGGTCGGGGGTATTAGGGGGCGAGACAGTGGATTGGATGCGCGGCCAGCGGCCGACCGGATCGTGGGGGTGGCCAGGGTACTGCCGTGACGCGGGATGGCGGGCCTGCACCGCAGGCGCCGGAACCCGTGGCCTGCCTAGATTGGCAGGTGCTGATCGGTGACCAGCCTGGTACTCGGCGATGACCACGTTGTCTTCCTGGACGCGCTGTCCACTGCGCTGACGCAGTACGGATACAGCATCCGGGCGGTGGCTGGCAGTCCTGCCGAAATGGTCGCCGCCGTGCGACGAGAGCAGCCCGACGCCTGCCTGATCGACCGCAGCCCGTCGGTCGGCGACGACGTAAGCGCGACCATCGGCAGGGTGCTTGCGGTGAGCGGCGGCACGGCCGTCCTGGTGCTCGGTGCCGATCTGGGTGCCCGCGCGGTCAGCCGGGCGCTGGACGCCGGGGCCTGCGGATATGTGCACCAGTCGCGCGGGCTGGACGCCGTTGTCTCGGCGCTTCAGCGCGTCCGGCGCGGCGCGACCGTCGTCGATGTCCCGGCTGCCGCGCCGGTACGGCGCTCGGCGCAGGCCGAGACCAGCCATCGCCTGGCCGCGCAGCTGACGAGCCGCGAGCGGGAGTGCCTGCTGATGCTCATCGAGGGCCTCGACACCACGGCCATGGTCGAGCGGCTCGGGGTGTCCAGGACCACGGTACGCACCCACCTGCAGTCGGTGCTCACCAAGCTCGGCGTGCATTCGCGGCTCGAAGCTGTGTCGTTCGCGGTGCGCCACCGGCTGCCTGACCTGTGGTCGGTAGACATCCGGGTCGCTGCTCCGTGCGAGGTCAGGAAGATCCGGTCGTCGCGCCAGCCGGCGCATGTTGAGCGGCCTGCCCACGAGCTTGCGCCGGCCGCGCAGTCCGCCGCCCGCTGACCGCAACGGCCTGCGCGTTCGCCGTCGGTGCGTCGTCACCAGCGCTCGCCCCCGCCGGCGCTGGCCTGGTCCACTGGCGTTGGCCTGCTCACCGGCGCTCGTGCTCACTGGCGCTCGCGTCCTGCCGGACCGGCCCGGCCTGAGCCCCAGCCCGCGGCGGGGCGACCGGCGCGACGCCCTGCGGTCTGCCCCGTCCGCCGCGAGCGGCCGGAGCGGCCGGCGAGCGCTTCAGGGCCCTGGCCAGCCTGGGCATCTGCGCGCCGAGCACCTCACTGACCTGAGCGAGGTCCGCGGTCACGCCCTCTTTCTGCCCGTTGAGCTCGTCCACGTAGCGCTGCGCGGCCGCACGCTGCCGCTCGGCCTCCGACCGGGCGGCGGCCAGCAACTGGGCGGCCTGGGCCTCGGCCTGCGCGACAATGTGATCCGCGTCCTTCGTCGCGGTGCTGACCAGTCGCTTGACGCCCTCATCGGCCGCCTGGTCGGCCCGCTCAGCCACGCTGCTGGCCGCGGCAGCTCGCTGGTCCGCCGCGGCCACCTGCTGCTCAGCCTGGGCGAGGAGTTTCTCGGTCACGGCCTTGGCGGCGGCGAGCCGTTCGGCCGCCTGCCGCTCCGTTTCCTCGCGCCGTGCCGCAAACCGGCGGTCGAACTCGGCCTGGGCCGCAGCCGCCTGCGTCTGGCTTTCCTTCAGGATCCGGTTCGCTTCGCCCAGAGCCTCGTCCGACTCACGCTTCGCGGCGCTGGCGACCTCCTCCCGCTCCTGTCTGGCTGCCTGTTCCAGCTCGGCGATCTCACGCTCGCCGGTGCGGCGAAGCTCGGAGATCTCCTCTTCGGCGGCGGCGCGCTGCTGCGCTAGCTCACGCTCAGCCGTCACCCGCAGCTCGGCCGCCTCGCGCTCGGTAGTTGAGGTCAGTTCCGCCGCCTCGCGCCGCCCGCTCGTTCTTATCGTCTCGGTCTCAGCCTCGGTAGCCGAGCGCAGGTCGTCAGATTCCTGCTTAGCCTGCAGCCGCAGCTCGGCCGCCTCTTTCTTGGCTGCGGCGCGGACCTCGGTGGCCTCCGTCTTAGCTTGGCCATGGACCTCTTCGGCCATGGTCTTGGCCGCTTGGAGTATCTCGTGCCGCTGCTCTTCGGCCAGCAGGAGCTGCCGGTCGATCCGCGCCTCGAGCCCGGAAGCGCTCGAGTTCGCCCGTTCCTGGATCTGGCGCCGCACATCCGCCAGCTCCGCACGCAAGGCCTGCACCTGCTGACGCTGCCGGCGCAGCTCGCTGTCGATCTTGGCTAGGTACTTATCGACCTGGTGCGAGTCGTACCCGCGCAGGACTCTCGCGAAGGCGGGTGGCTGGGTTCCCTCCAGGCGCTTACCTGGCTGAGCGTCGCTATCGGGGTGCATATCGTTCTATCGCTCTATCCGGCCGAGCGGCCGGGCGATCCCCCGGCGGCGGTCCAGCTGCTCCACGGACACAACCATAATTGTGGCACCATGACCCAGGTTGCCGGCCGTGGCTGCGCAGCAAGATGGCGTGCCGGATGGCCCGCGTGAGCGGGTGAGACGCTGCCATTCCTGACCCCCTCGCTGGCGAGATAGCGAATGACGGTGCTGCACTCACCGGGCCAGCTTTCTCAGGTAGCCGCTGGCCTGAACCGCGGGCGAGTACGCCTCCGCAAGCGCATCGCGCAGCGACTGCACATCGTAGGAGCCGCCGACCCGGGCCCGGGCGGCCTGCGCCATCGCGGCGGCGGCGGCAGGCGAGTCGAGGAGATGACCGATGGCGGCCGCGAGCAGCTGCGGTCGGCGCGGGGGCACCAGCAGGCCCGTCTGGCCGGGAACCACCAGGTCGGGCACCGCGTTGACCGCTGTCGCCACGACCGGAACGCCGCAGAGCATGGCTTCGACGATCGCCGTGGGCAATCCCTCGTAGCGGCTGGGCAGGACGAAAATATCGAACGCGGGAAGCAGGTCAAGCACATCCGTGCGCTCGCCGGCCAGGACGACCCGAGGAACGGGCGCGGCCTGGGCCAGCCGGGCGACCCGGTCGGCCAGCTCGCCGCCACCGACCCAGACGCCGACGACGTCCGGCCGGCTCAGCTCGCTGAGCGCGGCGACGAAGTCCTCGGGCGCCTTCTGGTAGGTCAGCCGGCCGACCGCGCCCACCACCGTGGCGTCACCCGGCAGGCCCAGCGCCATCCGGGCCCGCCGCCGGGCCGCCGGATCCCGGGCGGTCATGTGGTCCGGGCCAGCGACCGCCACGCCGATCGTCATGACCCGCTCAGGAGCGATCAGCTCCCGGCGCACCGCCTCAGCCGCCACCCCGGCGCCCACGCACAACGCCACGTCGGTGCTCCGGCCCAGCCGCCGTTCTATCGACACGTAGACCCGCCGTCGGGCCGCCGACTGGAATCCGTGGAACGGGAAGCCGTGGTAAGTGTGCACGATCCAGGGGATCCCGGCGCGGCGGGCAGCCACCCGCCCGGCCAGGCCTGCCTTCGCGCAATGGGTGTGCACGACGTCGAAGTCCCGTTCGGCGAACATCCTCTCCAGCTGCCGGACCGCCCGCAGGTCGCTGGCTGGTGCGATCGGCGCGCGCAGCGCGGGCTCGACGATCACCTCCAGCCCGGCAGCGGCCGCGGTATCAGCCAGCCGGTCTCCGCTGCCGGTCACGATCGTCGGGCGGATGTCGTCGGAGTCGATCGCCAATGCCCCGCGCAGCGCGAGCACGCCGGCCCCGCCCTCTAGCCTGGTGATGACGGTGGCGACCCGCAGTGGCCGGCTGCTGCCGAGCCGAGGTGGCCTGGAGCCGGCCAGCCGGGAGATCAAGACCCGCCCCGGCCGGGCGGCCGCAACGGGATAGCAGGCTGGTAGCCGCCCCCGATCCCGGAATGCTCACGCGGCTGCAGGCCCGCGGCACGTGCCACGCTGACCGCCTCAAGCCGGCTGTGCACGTCCAGCTTGCTGAAGATGCTGCGGGTGTGGGTGCGGACCGTATCGATGGAGATCAGCAGCTCCTCGGCGATCTGCCTGCCGTGCTTGCCTGCCACCATGCTCGCCAGCACATCCCGTTCCCGCGGGCTGAGCACGTCCAGCGAGTCGCCTTCCTCCCTGGCCCGGCGGACGTCGTCGCGCAGCACGCGCAGGATCTGGCCGAGCATCTCCGGGGGAAACCAGGAATGGCCCTGGCAGACCCCGCGGATCACGGTCTCGAGTTCGACCGCGCCCTGCTTCTTGGATACCCAGGCGTCCGCCCCGGCCCGCGCGGCCGCCACCGCCTGGGCCGGGTCCTCACCGGAGCTGAGCACCACCACATGCGTCTGCGGCCACGCGGCGCGGAGCCGCTGCAGTACCTCGCTGACGGCGAACCCGAGCGGTTCCAGCTCGATCACGATGACGTCAGGCCGCAGCCAGCGAACCATCTCGGGCAGCTTAGGATCATCCGTGCTCGAGCAGCCTGCCACCCAGAAGTCCGGAACGGTGGCCAGCTGCGAGGCAAGTGCCTCGGTCACCATTCGGTAGTCATCGACGAGAAGCAGCCGGTGTAGGCTCACCGGACCACTATCTGGCAACCGCGTGAACGTTGTCCTCATGCAGATGAATGAGAAATCGTCGCGTCAACATGAGGCATCGATCGTCCGGTCCGCCCCAGCAGTGCCCGGGCCTTCTTGGCGAAATACTGGCGTCGGCCCGCTGGTCCGGGCCGTCTGAGCTCCCGTTATCCAAGTCCCTGCACTACGGCCCCGAGCGTGTCGGCCAGCCGGCGGGCCTGACCTGCGTCGACCGCCTCGACCATGATCCGGACCGCATCCTCGGTCCCGCTCGGCCGCACCAGCACCCGCCCGGACTCGCCCAGCTCAGCTTCGGCGTCGCGGACCGCGTCGGTGAGCTCAGGCGAGCGCGCCACCAGGGACTTGTCCACTCCGGGGATGTTCACGAGCACCTGCGGGTACTTGGTCATCACCTTGACGAGCTCGCCGAGCGGCTGGCCCCGCCCGGCCGCGACGGCTAGCAACTGCAGGCTGGTCAGCAGGCCATCGCCGGTGGTCGCATGGTCGAGCAGGATGATGTGGCCGGACTGCTCGCCGCCGAGCACGAACTTGCCTTCCAGCATCGCGGCGAGCAGGTACCTGTCTCCGACCGGCGTTTCCACCACGTTGATGCCCGCATCCCGCATCGCCAGCCGGAATCCCAGGTTGGACATCACCGTGGCGACGACGGTGTTGCCGGCCAGCCGCCCTTCATCATGCAGCGCGAACGCGAGAACGGCGAGGATCTGGTCGCCATCGATAACCCGGCCCGCGGCGTCGACCGCCAGGCACCTGTCCGCGTCTCCGTCGTAGGCGATCCCGCCATCGGCACCGTGGGCCCGCACCGCGTCGGACACGGCGCCCAGGCTCGTCGAACCGCAGCCGGCATTGATGTTGTCACCGTCCGGCTCGGCGCCGATCGCGATCACGTCAGCGCCGGCCCGGCGCAGCAGGCGCGGCGCGACCTGGTAGGCAGCGCCGTGCGCGCAATCGACCACCACCCGCAGGCCGGTCAGCGGCGCCGCACCGGCCGACTCGGGCAGGCTGGCCAGCAGATGCGCCAGATAGCGCTCGATCTCGCCCGCCGCATCGCTGACCTGACCGAATCCAGCCCGGGGCAGGAGATCGGGGCCGATCAGCCGCGACTCTGCTCCTGGCCCACCGGCTCCCGGCGCACCGGCGGGAGGCGCTCCGGCTCCGGACGTGCTGGCTCCGGACGTGCTGGTTCCGGACGCCTGCGCCGCGGGTTCGGTGCCTGACCGCGGCCGGGCATGGCCATTGTCTGCCGGGCGGCTCATGTCCGCCGGGCGGCTCGGCACGCCGGGGCCCGGCATGGCCGCGAGGCAGCTTTCTATCTCGTCCTCGACGGCGTCGGGCAGCTTCAGGCCGCCGCGAGCGAAGAACTTGATCCCGTTATCGGGGGCCGGGTTGTGGCTTGCGGACAGCATGACCCCGAAGTCCGCGCCCAGCTCGCCGGTCAGGTAAGCGAGCGCAGGTGTCGGCAGCACGCCGAGCCTGAGCACGTCCACGCCGGCTCCGGCCAGGCCGGCCACCACCGCGGCTTCGAGGAACTGGCCAGATGCCCGGGGATCCCGGCCGACCAGCGCCACCGGCCGGCGCCGGCCGGTGGCAGCGATCCGGCCGGCGCGATCGTCAGCGCCCGACAAGACCACGGCGGCAGCAGCAGCGAGGTCGGTCACGAACCGTGCGGTAAGATCACGGCCCGCAACTCCTCGAACACCATCCGTACCGAACAGCCGGCCCAATGGACTCACTCCTGGTCATCCGGTTTGCGGTGGTCTTTGCGGTGCTGGTCTTTGCGCTACTGGTTTTGCGCTGCCAGCGGCGCGGGGCGTCGATCGCGCAGCCGCGGACTAGCGCTTGGAGTACTGCGGCGCCTTACGTGCCTTCTTCAGCCCGTACTTCTTCCGCTCCTTGACCCTAGCGTCCCTGGTCAGGAAGCCGGCCCGCTTCAGGGTCGGACGGCTGTCCGGGTCGACCAGGATGAGCGCCCTGGCAATGCCCAGGCGCAGTGCGCCCGCCTGCCCGGTGACTCCCCCGCCGGTGATCCGCGCCACCACATCGAACTGATCATCCGCGCCGAGCGTCACGAACGGCTCGCTGATGAGCTGCTGGTGCAGCTTGTTCGGGAAGTACTCGTCCAGCGACCGGTCGTTGATCTGCCACTTTCCGGTGCCAGGCAGGATACGGACCCGGGCGATAGCCTCCTTGCGCCGGCCGGTGCCCAGGGCCTTCCCTGTCACAACCGGCTTGCGGGCCGCGGGCCGGGCGGCGGCGCCGGGTGCCGTGTCACCGGTCTCGGTGGTGTACTCCGACACGTGCTCCCCGGCGCCCTGCTCGGTCTCGCCGCCTGTTCCCGCTGCGGGAACCTGCGTGTCAGTGGACTCAGCCACGGTGTCTTCCTCGTGCTTCCTGATCGGCTCTGGTTACTTCGCGCCGGCGCGGCTGGTACCGGCCTGCTGGGGGACCTGCTTGATCTCGAACGGGACCGGCTGCTGCGCCTGGTGCGGATGGTCGGGCCCGGCGTACACCTTGAGCTTGCTCAGCATGTGCCTGCCCAGCGTGTTCTTCGGAAGCATGCCGCGGACGGCCTTCTCGACCACCCGCTCCGGGCTCTTGGCCAGCAGCGCGCCATAGCTGATCGACCGTAGCCCGCCCGGATAGCCGGAGTGCCGGTAGGCACGCTTGTCGGCCAGCTTGTTCCCGCTCAGGGCGACCTTCTCGGCGTTGATGACGATAACGAAGTCACCGGTGTCCACATGCGGCGCGAAGATCGGCTTGTGCTTGCCGCGCAGCAGCGTGGCGGCCTGGCTCGCGAGCCGGCCAAGAACAACATCAGAGGCATCGATGACATGCCACCGCCGCTGGATGTCACCGGCCTTCGGGTTGAATGTGCGCACAGTCATAAGCCTTCGCGTGTGAGTCCTGAATTCTGGCCCACGCCCGGGGTGATCCCTCCAGGCGCGGGACTCCGCGGCACCGGCCGCCGCTGCATTGCCCGGATAGCCCGGGCAGTGCGGGCATGCCAATGCACATGGACGCCCATGCAGAGTACCGGCCGGAACCGACGACGGTCAAAGTGGTGCGGCCCGGCGGCCTGCGCGCACCCGCGCTGGCACTCCCGATCCGGGGCAGCTGACCTGCGTGCGCACCGCCGTTCACCACCCCGGGCCAGGTCATCTGCCGGCGAAACCCAAAGAACCCGACAAAACGGCTGACGGGGCTAACTCAGGGGCACGGAACGATACGCTCGCCGCATGCGCAACCCCGGTGACAGATCCGCCGATCGCATGCCGGGCCGGCGAAAGGGGCCTGGCGCCCGGAACGCGGTTTCCGGCCAGCCAGCCGGGCCCGACGGACAGCCGGCTCCGGTCGGCTCGTCGCTGTTCGTCCCTGGCTACTCGAGCGGCCGGCCGCCAACCGGCGACACCGGTCGCCAGGCCGCCGTGCGGGCCGACGGCGGCTGGCGCGGTGCGGTGACCGGAACAGCCGCCAAGGGCCCGGTCCGCGGGTTCCCGCCTGGCCCAGGGCAGCCACCGCCGGTCTATCCGCCCGGGCAGTTCTCGGCGTGGAACCGGGCAGGCCAGGCCGGGGACGACCTCCTGGACGGCAGCCGGGGCGCCGATGCCTGGGGCCCGGCGGATTACTCCGAGCCGGCGGCCTACGATCCGGCCGGGCCGTGGCCGCCAGCGCCTGGGTACGCCGATCCCGGATATGACGGGCCCGGATATGACGGGCCAGGCTCCGGCGCGACCGGCTACAGCGGGCCTGGCTACAGCGGGCCTGGCTACAGCGGGCCTGGCTACAGCGATCCTGGTTATGGCGATCCTGGATATGGCGATCCTGGATATGGCGATCCTGGATATTCAGTGCTTGCGGTCAGCGATCCAGCCGCGGACGTCACCGCCACCCAGTCCTGGGAGGTCGTCGACGCATCTCGCGGGACGCCGGGCTGGGCCGACCCGGGTGCGCCCGGCTGGCCGTCGCGGGCTGAGCGGACTGACGGTGCGCCGGCCGTCCAGACCGGGCACCCGCCGGCCGGAGCGACAGGCTTGGCCGGGCGAACCGACACCGGTCAGACCGACACCGGTCAGACCGACACCGCCCGGACCGGCACCGCCCGGACCGACATCGGGCGAACCGACACTGGCTGGACCGACACGGGCTGGACCGACACCGGGCGAACCGACACCGGGCGAACCGACACCGGGCGAACCAGCACCGGGCGAACCGGCACGGGGCGCACCGGCCAGACTGACGGCGCGGACACCGAGCGGACCGGCCGGGCCAGGTCCGAAACGGGCGGCCACCGGCTGCAGGCGCCACGGCCCGGTTCCGGCAGCCCGACCGGCGATACCGCCCGCCTGCCGGCGGCCGCGGCCGGCGCCGGGTCGCGCCCTGACCGTCCGGGGGCCGACCGGCCGCCCGGCAGGCGCGCGCACGCCCGGGCGCGTCGTACGAAGCGGCCGGGCCGCGTGCTACTCGCCTGCGGGCTGGTCCTGGCCCTGGTGGCAGGCGGGGCCGCGTACCTCTGGCTGAGCAGCGGCCATAAGAGTGCAGGTCAGGCCGCGGCCACGCCGAAGCAATCCGCGCTCCCGCCTCCCAAGCCGCAGACCGCCTCGCCCTCGCCATCGCTTGGCCCGTGGGGACATATCGAGACCCGGGCCACCGACCCGCTCGCGCTCACCCTGGCCGAACTATTCCCGGGCAAGTTCTCCGCCAGCGGCGCCACATACGCCAGGACCGTCGAGCGTGACGGCACCAATTGCGCGAAGGCGGTGATCGGTTCGGCGCTTCAGTCGGCCGTCGAGCACGGCAAGTGCAGCCAGGTGATGCGGGCCAGCTACTTGTCAGGCAACGGCAAGGTGATGGGCACGATCGGCGTGCTGAACCTGATCAACGTGACGGCCGCGGAGAAGTCGGGCAAGGCGGCAGGCGGCGCCGACTTCATCGACCAGCTGCCGGCGGCTAAGGGACCCACCAGGCACCTGACCAAGGGCACCGGCCTCGAAGAGACCGAGATCAAGGGGCACTACCTGGTCATGGTTTGGGCTGAGTTCGCGAATCTGCACGCGCCCAAGACCAAGGGACAGCGGCTGGAACTCGAGGCCTTCTGCAACCATCTCATCCAGAACACCGCCAACCTGAGCCTGGCCAGTCGCCTGGTCACCGGGAAGCCCCGGGTTCCCTGATCCGGCGGGTCGCCGCCGCTCGCGCCGACAGCTCGGCATCGGGCGGGTAGCAGACCTCCTCCAGGCAGAGCCCGTGCGGCGGGGCCACGTGGACGGTCGGATCTCGGACTCCGGCGGCCAGCACGCCGGCCAGCCAGCCGGCCGACCTGGTCCCGTCGCCGACCAGTAGCAAGGCCCCGGTCAGGGCGCGGACCATGTTGTGGCAGAACGCGTCCGCAGCGACGGTGGCGACGGCAACTCCGGGCTCGGGCCTGGCCCAGCTGAGCCGCAGCAGTTCCCGCACCGTGGTGGCGCCCGCCCTGCGCCTGCAGAACGCGGCGAAGTCATGGGTGCCCAGACAGCACCGCGCCGCCGCATTCATGCGGTCGAGGTCGACCTGCCGCGGGTACCACAGCGTGTCGTGCCTGCGCAGCGGATCAGCCCGGGTCGGGTCGTCGCAAACCCGGTAGGAATAGCGGCGCCAGAGCGCGGCGAACCGTGCGTCGAATCCGTCCGGAGCGCGGCCGACCGCGTGCACCCTGATGTCGGGCGGTAGCAGCCTGCCCAGCCGCCGCAGTGCGCTGTCACCGGCCTGCTCCCAGCACTGCGCCGCCACGTCAACGTGCGCGACCTGGCCACGCGCGTGCACCCCGGCGTCGGTCCGGCCCGCCACGGTCAGGGCCGGCGTCGCCGGCAGGCCAAGGATCCTGCCGAGCGCCTCTTCAATCTGCTGCTGCACCGTCCGCAGGCCCGGCTGCCTGCTCCAGCCGTGAAAGCCTGAGCCGTCGTAAGACAGGTCAAGGCGCAAGCGCACGGGCCGGTGGCCGGGAACGGCCGGTTCGGGCGCCAGCGAGCCGCTCAGGGCCGCCGCGGGGCCGTTACTGCCGTCGCGCGACCGCTCAGCGCCGTCTTGCCGGTCACCGTCTTGCCGGTCGACAGCGCGATCGTACCGCGGCTGAGCACCAACGGGCTGAGCACCAACGGGCCGAGCACCAACGGGCCGAGCACCAACGGGCCGAGCACCAACGGGCTGAGCGCTGTCAAGCTCAGCACCATCCGGGTCGGCGCCATCAGGGTCGGCGCCATCGGGCCGTGGCGCTGTCCGGCCGTGGCTCAGTCGGCTCGTCAGGCCTCCGTGTCGCTATCCGAGACTGCGGCTTCAGCGGGCTCCCCGGCGGCCTCGTCAACCGCCGCTTCGTCTACCGCAGCTTCGTCGTCCGCCACCTCGTCGTCCGCCACTTCGCCGTCCGCCACTTCGCCGTCGGACAGGTCGGTCTCAGCGGCTGCGGTGTCGGCGGAATCGGTGTCGGCGGCGTCCGCGTCCTCGTCGGCAACGGCGTCGGCCTGGTCGGTCTCCGTCGCCTCCGCCGCGCTGGCCGCCGCTTCGCCGCCCGCGCCGCGCCGGCTCCGGCGCTGGCCGCCTGCGGCCGGGGCCGCGGCCGGCTGAGCACGGCGCGCCCGGCGGCGGCGCGGCTTGGCGTCAGCCTCCTCGCGAACCAGCTCGATCACCGCAAGCGCGGCATTGTCGCCCTTGCGCGGCCCGATCTTGGTGATCCGCGTATAGCCGCCATCCCGGCCGGCGAAGCCGGGCCCGATGTCGGCGAACAGCGTATGGACCACGCTCTTGTCGGTGACGACGGTCATCACCTGACGGCGAGCGTGCAGGTCACCTCGCTTGGCGAAGGTGATCAGGCGCTCGGCGTACGGCCGCAGCCTGCGCGCTCTCGCCTCGGTCGTGGTGATCTTGCCGTGCTCGAACAAAGCGGTGGCCAGATTCGCCAGCATGTGCCGCTGATGGGCCGAGCTGCCGCCCAGACGTCGGCCCTTGGTGGGCGTGGGCATCGAGAACTTCTCCTTGGTTCGCTACCTAGAGGGCACGGTTGCCCGACCCGTCAGTATTGCTCGGTTTCGACGTAACTCTCGTCGTCATCCGCCCCGTAGCTGTCAGCAGCGGTCCCTGGGTCGAACCCAGGCGGGGAGTCCTTGAGCGCGAGGCCCATGTCGATCAGCTTCTGCTTGACCTCCTCGATCGACTTGGCGCCGAAGTTGCGGATGTCGAGCAGATCCTGCTCGCTGCGGGCCACCAGCTCGCCCACACTGTGAATGCCCTCGCGCTTGAGGCAGTTGTAGGAGCGGACGGTGAGGTTCAGCTCCTCGATCGGCAGAGCCAGGTCCGCCGCCAGCGCGGCGTCAGTCGGCGACGGGCCGATGTCGATGCCCTCGGCGTCGACGTTCAGCTCCCGAGCCAGGCCGAACAGCTCGACCAGGGTCTTTCCTGCGCTCGCGACCGCGTCCCGCGGCCGCATGCACGGCTTGGTCTCCACGTCGAGGATGAGCTTGTCGAAGTCGGTGCGCTGCTCGACTCGGGTCGCCTCCACCTTGTACGTGACCCGCATGACCGGCGAGTAGATCGAGTCGATCGGAATCCGGCCGATCTCCTGCCCGGGCTGCTTGTTCTGGGCGGCTGACACGTAACCGCGACCGCGCTCAACCGTCAGCTCCATCTCCAGCTTGCCCTTGCTGTTCAGCGTGGCGATGTGCAGGTCGGGGTTGTGCACCTCGACGCCGGCCGGCGGAGCGATGTCAGCCGCGGTGACCGGTCCTGGTCCCTGCTTGCGCAGGTACATCGGCACCGGCTCGTCATGCTCCGAGGAGACGACCAGTTCCTTGAGGTTCAGGATGATGTCGGTGACGTCCTCGGTGATCCCGGGCACGGTGGAGAACTCGTGCAGGACTCCCTCGATCCTGATGCTGGTCACTGCGGCACCAGGGATGGAGGAGAGCAGGGTACGGCGGATCGAGTTCCCGATCGTGTAGCCGAACCCCGGCTCGAGCGGCTCGATAACGAACCTGGACCTGAACTCGTCTACCTGATCTTCGGTGAGGCTCGGGCGCTGGGCGATGAGCATTGGTGTTTCCTTTCCGCGATGCCCGCTATTTGACGATCGCGACTGCTGCCTGGCGGCTGGCGCCGCCAGTGCGCTGGCCCGCCGCGCGGCGGGCCAGCAGGGTGGTTACTTCGAGTAGAGCTCGACGATGAGCTGCTCTTGGACCAGGGTGTCGATCTGGGCCCGGACCGGGAGCGCGTGCACCAGGACCCGCATCTTGTCGGGGATCACCTCGAGCCAGGCGGGCACCGTGCGCTCGCCCGCCTCGGCGCGCGCCACCACGAACGGGGTCAGCTCCGTCGACTTGGGCGCGACCTCGACAATGTCGGACTCGCCCACCCGGTAGGAGGGGATGTCGACCTTGCGCCCGTTGACCAGGACGTGACCGTGCCCGACCAGCTGCCTGGCCATGTCACGGCTCTTGGCGAAGCCGGCCCGGTAGATCACGTTGTCAAGCCGCGTCTCCAGGATCTGCAGCAGCGCCTCGCCGGTCTTGCCGCGGGTCCGGGTCGCTTCGGTGTAGTAGTTGTGGAACTGGCGCTCGAGGATCCCGTAGATGCGCTTGGCCTTCTGCTTCTCCCTGACCTGCAGCAGGTACTCGCTCTCCTTGGGCCGGTTCCTGCCGTGCTCGCCCGGCGGGTAGGGCCGGATCTCGATGGGGCACTTCGGCGAGTCGCACTTGGCGCCCTTCAGGAACAGCTTGGTCTTCTCGCGGCGGCAGCGCTTGCAGTCGGCGCCGGTGTATCGAGCCATATGTCGCTTACTCCTCAGACCCGGCGCCGCTTGGGCGGGCGGCAGCCATTGTGCGGAACCGGGGTGACGTCCTGGATCGAGCCGACCTCCAGGCCGGTCGCCTGCAGGGACCTGATGGCGGTCTCCCGCCCCGAGCCCGGGCCCTTCACGAATACGTCGACCTTGCGCATGCCGTGCTCCATCGCCCGGCGCGCGGCGGCCTCGGCCGCCATCTGAGCGGCGAACGGCGTCGACTTGCGCGAGCCCTTGAAGCCCACCTGGCCGGACGAGGCCCACGAGATGACGCTGCCGCCAGGATCGGTGATGGAGACGATGGTGTTGTTGAACGTGCTCTTGATATGGGCGTGCCCGTGAGCGATGTTCTTTCGTTCCTTCCGGCGTACTTTCTTGACGCCGGCACGGCTCTTGGGAGGCATCCTGCTCCTCTACTCCCGGAGGTGGTCGGACCGCTGAAACCGGGCCCGCCTGTGGCGGCTGACCCGGCGTGCGGACTACTACTTCTTGCCGGCCTTCTTCTTGCCGGCGACGGTCTTCTTCTTGCCCTTCCTGGTGCGGGCATTGGTCTGCGTGCGCTGGCCGTGCACGGGCAGCCCGCGGCGGTGCCTGATCCCCTGATAGCACCCGATCTCGACCTTGCGCCGAATGTCGGCCTGCACCTCGCGGCGCAGGTCACCTTCGACCTTGTAGCTGGCGTCAATCCAGTCCCGCAGCCGGACGAGGTCGTCATCGCTGAGCTCGTGGACGCGGGCGTCACCGCTGACTCCGGTCGCGCTGAGGGTCTCAAGCGCCCGGGTGCGGCCGATTCCGTATACGTAGGTAAGTGCGACCTCGAGCCGCTTATCACGCGGCAGGTCGACGCCGACGAGGCGTGCCATCCTGGGCAGTTCTCCTTCTGTCTCGGAGGTCCTGCGCACCGCTCCCTGCGTCCCTGCCCGGACCGGGCCCCGGCCTCCTCCGGGGGTAATCCGCAGCCGGCCAGTGGCCGACCGCGGATTGCGGCACGTGTCTTACCGTGCTTGTCTTGCTGTGCTTGTCCTGCTGTTCTTGTCCTGCTGTTCTTGTCTTGCTGTTCTTGTTCTTGCTGTGCTGGTCTAGTTGTGCTGCCGTGCTCATGGTGCGTGTTGTGCCGGTCTTGCTGCCTGCTGGTCTGGACTGCCTGCTCAGCCCTGACGCTGCTTGTGCCTCGGGTCTGAGCAGATGACCATCACGCGGCCATGCCGGCGGATGATCCGGCACTTGCTGCAGATCTTCTTCACACTCGGCTTGACCTTCATTGCTGCTCTCCTCAGGCGCTCAGAGCCAGTAAGCCCGCCGCGCCGTCAGCCTGTCACTTATACCGGTAGACAATCCGCCCACGACTGAGGTCGTAGGGACTCAGCTCGACGACGACGCGGTCATCGGGAAGGATCCGGATGTAGTGCATCCGCATCTTTCCGCTGATGTGAGCCAGAACCTTGTGCCCGTTGTCCAACTCCACCCTGAAGAAGGCATTCGGCAGTGACTCTACGACCGTGCCTTCGATCTCAATGGCGCCGTCTTTCTTGGGCATGTCCTCCGCGCTTCGGTTTGTCTCGCTGCCGTGGCCGTGGCCGCGGCTTGATTGTTGCTGGGCTTGCTAGTTACTGGGCCTGCTGGTCTTACTGGGCTTGCTCGCTAACTGGTTACATGTAGTGCTGGTACTCATCGTCAGGCGACACGGCCATTGCTGGTCATGCCGCGACCCACGCGGTCATCGGGTGAGGCGTCCCCCCGTGGCCCGGCTCTGCTTTCGCAAACCGGCTGCTCTCGCAAACCGGCCGCTTTCGCAAACCGGCTGCTTTCGCAACCCGCCGGACACGGGCGGCCCCGCTAGATGTCTGCCGTCACGCTGCAGGCTCACGCCATATGCCGGATAGCAGCTCATGGGCCGCAGCAGAGTCTACGCGACACTCGCTGACAATGCGAACCCGGGGCATACTCGCCCCGCGCCTTCGTCTCAACCATAGCCGGGCCGGGAACATTCCCGGCACCGGGCTCCGCCCGGGGCGACCCGGTGCCAGCGCGGCCCGGTGCCAGCGCGGCCCGGTACCAGCCGGGCCGGTGTCAGGGCGGCCCGGTACCAGCCGGGCCGGTGTCAGGGCGATCGATGGCCGCCGGGCCCGCCGCCGACGATCCAGCGACCGAGCAGGATCGCACCCAGCGGCCCAGCCACCCAGACTGGCCAGGGAAAGCCGCTAGCCCCGGCGATCACCCAGATCACGAAGCAGAGCAGGCTGACCGATACCCACGACCCCCAGGCGGCCAGCCAGGCCGGCGAGAACCTGCCCTCGCGCCGGGCCAGCCCGCCCGACGCCTGCACCAGCGAGCCCGCTCCCGGCCGCGGCGCGCGGTAGCGGGGCAGCGCGGCGTCCGGCAGCCGGTACAGGTCGATTCCCGGCAAATCTGCCATCAGCTCGTCAAGCTCACCAACCGTCTTCGCCTCGTAGGCCTTGTCGATCCGCTCGTTGAACTCCTCGGCGGTCAGCCTGCCCGCGGCATGGTGCTCGCGCAGCAGTGACACCGTGCGGTCCCGGTCCTCGTCGGACGCCCGGATCCTGGGATCGGCCGCCATCAGCTCCTCCTCAGTCCTGCGCCAGGGCGCCGGCTGAAACCGGCGCCGCAGCAGGCTGGGCGGGGCCGGCCGGAACGCCAGGCCCTGCAGGCTGGGCCGACTGAGCGGACTGTGCCCCCCGGGGCGACTGTGCGCCCTCGGCCGACGGTGCCTCCTGGGCCGATTGGGCCGATTGGGCCGATTGGGCCGATTGGGCTCCCTGGCCTTCGGCGCGCAGTCTGGCGAAGCCGCTCGTCCCGCCGTCCTCGGCGGTCAGCACCTGCGGTCCGTCGGCGGTGATCGCGACGGTGTGCTCGAAATGCGCGGACCAGGTCCCGTCCGCGCTGACCACCGTCCAGCCGTCGTCCAGCAGCCGGGTCTGCCGCCGCCCGAGGATGAGCATCGGCTCGACCGCCAGCGCCATGCCCTCGATCAGCACAGGTCCCCGGCCTGGCTTGCCGTAGTTGGGCACCGCCGGGTCCATATGCATCTCGCTGCCGATCCCGTGCCCGACGTACTCCTGGACGATGCCGTAGTCGCCGCTGGCCCGGGCGCTCGTCTCCACGGCATGCGAGATGTCGGTCAGCCGGTGGCCGGCCACGGCTTGGGCGAGCCCCGACCACAACGCCCGCTCGCAGGCCGCCAGCAGGCTGGTCAGCTCGGCGCTGACCGGGCCGACGCCGATGGTCAGGGCCGCATCGCCGTGCCAGCCCCTGACGATGGCGCCACAGTCGATCGAGATCACGTCCCCGGCGGCCAGCCGGGTCTGGCGGCTGGGGATGCCGTGCACGATCTGGTCGTTGACCGAGGTGCAGATGGTAGCGGGGAAACCGTGATAGCCCTTGAACGATGACAGGGCGCCAGCCTCCCGGATGACCCGGTCGGCGATCGCGTCGAGTTCCGCCGTGCTGATCCCCGGCTGTACCGCGGCGGCCGCCGCTCGCAGCGCACGGGCGACCACCAGGCCGGCCTCCCGCATCGCGGCTAGCTGGCTTGGCGTCTTGATCTGGATCGGCTGTTCCCGTCTCGTCCGCATCCTGCCTCCGGGTCTGTCTCAGTCAAACGTTACCCGCGGCGCGCAGCTGACTTCAGCGGACAAAGCGCCGCAACGCGCCCAGCGCTCGGTCGGTGATCTCCTCCACCGGGCCGGTGGCGTCGAGACCGAGCAGCGTTCCCTCGTCCGCGTAGAACGCGATCAGCGGCTGGGTCTGCAGCTGATAGACATCCAGGCGGTGCCTGATGGTTTCTTCCCGGTCATCGTCCCGCTGGAACAGTTCGCCGCCGCAGTCGTCGCAGAACTCGCCGCGGGCCGGCGGGTCGAAGAGGACGTGCCAGACCCGGCCGCACCGGCGGCAGGTCCGGCGGCCCGACAGCCGCCTGACCACCTCGTCGTCATCGACCACCAGCTCGACCACGACGTCCAGCCGCACGTCCCACTCGGCGAGCATCTTCTGCAGCGTCTCGGCCTGGGGAACGTTTCTTGGGAAGCCGTCGAGCAGGAAGCCGGCCTGGGCGTCGTCCTCCTGCAGCCTGCTGGACACCATCGCCACGGTGACCTCGTCAGGCACCAGGTCGCCGCGGTCCATATAGGACTTGGCGAGCCGGCCGAGCTCGGTCCCGGTGCTGACATTGAACCTGAAGATGTCACCTGTCGAGATCTTCGGGATCGCCAGGTGTGAGGCTATGAACTGGGCCTGTGTCCCTTTGCCCGCACCGGGGGGCCCGACCAGGACGACGCGCACTACCGCAGGAAGCCCTCATAGTTGCGCTGCTGCAACTGGCTTTCGATTTGCTTCACGGTATCGAGGCCCACCCCCACCATGATCAGGATGCTGGTGCCACCGAACGGGAACTGCTGGGTGGCTCCGACCAGCCCGATCGCGACCATCGGAATGAGCGCGACCAGTCCCAGGTACACCGAGCCCGGCGCGGTCAGCCTGCTCAGCACGTAGCTCAGGTACTCGGCGGTCGGACGTCCGGGTCTGATGCCGGGAATGAAGCCGCCGTATTTCTTCATGTTGTCGGCGACTTCGGTCGGGTTGAAGGTGATCGATACGTAGAAGTAAGTGAAGAAGATGATAAGGATGAAGAAAATTAGCATGTAGAACGGATCGTCCCCGAGCACCAGGTGCGACTCCACCCAGTTCGCCCAGGGCGCCGGATGCGCACTGGTCGCGTGCCCGAACAGCTGAGCGCCCAGCTGCGGGATATAGAGCAGCGACGAGGCGAAGATGACCGGGATGACGCCGGCCTGGTTCACCTTGAGCGGGATGTACGTCGAGGTGCCGCCGTACATCTTGCGGCCGACCATCCGCTTGGCGTACTGAACCGGGATGCGCCGCTGCGCCTGCTCCATGAACGCCACGAACCCGATGATCGAGATGCCGACCAGCAACACGATGCCGAACACGAACGCGTGCTTCTGCCGATAGATGGCCAGCATCTCGCCGGGGATGACCGCGATGACCTGGGTGAAGATCAACAGCGACATGCCGTTCCCGACCCCACGGTCGGTGATCAGCTCGCCGAGCCACATGATGACCGCGGTACCGGCGCTCATCGTGATGACCATCGTGGTGATGGTGAAGATCGACTGGTTCGGGATCAGGTTGTTGCAGGTCGTACCGCCGCTCGTGCCGAACAGGTTGCCCGACCTGGCCAGCGCCACGATTCCGGTGGACTGCAGCACGGCCAGGCCGATCGTGAGGTAGCGGGTGTACTGAGTGATCTTCGCCTGGCCGCTCTGGCCTTCCTGGCGCAGCGTCTCGAGCCGCGGGATCACCACGGCTAGCAGTTGCAGGATGATGCTGGCCGTGATGTAGGGCATGATGCCGAGCGCGAACACCGACAGCCGCAGCAGCGCGCCGCCGCTGAACAGGTTGACCAGCTGGAACAGGCCCGCACTGCCGCTGGAGCTCACCGTGTTGAAGCAGGCGGTGACGGCCTTCTCGGAGATCCCCGGGGTCGGCAGCGAGGCGCCCAGCCGGAACATCGCGATGATGAACAGCGTGAACAGCAGCTTCCTGCGCAGGTCGGGGGTCCGGAAGGCCCGGAGGAACGCGGTCAGCATGCGCCGTCCTTGAGTCGAAGGGTCAACGTCATCCGCCGCTCCTGGTCACGGGATCCACACCCGCTGGCCGCAAGCGCGACATGCACGCCGAAGTCTAACGCCCCGACGGCAGTCAAGCAGCCACGCTGCGCAGGAGCCGGCCCGACGGTCATCTCACAGCTCGGTGACGCTGCCGCCTGCCGCGGTGATCTTTTCCCGCGCCGACGCGGAGAACGCGTGCGCGGTGACCCGCAGCCCGCTGACCGCCTCGCCGGAGCCGAGCACCTTGATCAGCTCGCCAGCGCGGACGGCACCGCGGGCGGCCATGGCCTCCGGGGTCACGTCCCCGCCATCGGGGAACAGACTGGCCAGCCGGTCCAGGTTAACGACCTGATAGGTGGTCTTGAACCGCAGGTTCGAGAACCCCTTCAGCTTGGGCAGCCTGCGGTGCAGCGGCATCTGGCCGCCCTCGAAACCGCCGGCCACCGTGTTGCGTGCCTTGGTGCCCTTGGTACCGCGGCCAGCCGTCTTGCCCTTGGAGGCCTCGCCTCGGCCTACCCTGGTCCGCGCGGTGCGCGCACCGGGCGCCGGGCGCAGGTGATGGATCTTGAGCCCGGCCCGGCCGCCCGGGGTACGGTCCTGCTCGTCTGCCATCTCAGTCAACCTCCTCGACGGTGACCAGGTGGCGCACCGCATGGACCATGCCGCGGATCTCCGGGCGGTCCGCCTTCACGACCACGTCGCCGATCCGCCGGAGCCCAAGTGAGCGCAGCGTGTCGCGCTGCACCTGGGTGCCCCCGATCTTCGACTTGCTCTGGGTGACCCTCAACTCTGCCATGTCCTGCTCCCGGTCAGCTGTTCTGCGGCGCGGCGGTGGCCGCCGCGGCGGCTCGCGCCCGCAGCATGGCCGCCGGGGCGACGTGCTCAATCGGCAGCCCGCGCCGCGCGGCGATCTCCTCCGGCCGGCTCAGGCCCTTCAGCGCCGCCACGGTGGCGTGCACAACGTTGATCGGGTTGGACGACCCGAGCGACCTGGAGAGCACGTCGTGGATGCCGGCGCATTCCAGGACGGCCCGCACCGGACCGCCGGCGATGACGCCGGTACCTGGGCTGGCCGGCTTGAGCAGCACGACACCCGCCGCCTCCTCGCCCTGCACGGTGTGCGGGATCGTGCCCGCGATGCGCGGCACCTTGAAGAAGCTCTTCTTGGCCGCCTCGACGCCCTTGGCGATCGCCGCGGGCACCTCCTTGGCCTTGCCGTAGCCGACGCCGACCGTGCCATTGCCGTCGCCCACGACCACCAGTGCGGTGAAGCTGAATCGCCGGCCGCCCTGGACGACCTTGGCCACCCGGTTGATGGTGACCACCCGCTCCAGGTAGGCGGTGCCCTTGTCGGCTGCGCCGCCACGGCGGTCGTCGCGGCGGTCGCGCCGTTCGCCGCCGCCTCCTGCGCCGCGCCGCGATGATGGTGGCATTAGATATTCCCCTTCTTAACGTCCTTGGTGGCGGACACGATGCTGGCCATCACGGTGCTGGTCGTCACAGCGCCAGCCCGCCTTCGCGGGCGCCGTCGGCGACGGCCGCGATCCGGCCGTGATAGGCGTGGCCGCCACGGTCGAAGACCGCGCCGCGAATGCCTTCCTGGCCGGCCCGCTCGGCAAGCAGCGCACCGACCTGCTTCGCCTTGGCCGTTTTGTCCCCCGACGCGCCGCGGATGGACCCTTCCAGGGTAGACGCGGATACCAGCGTGCTGCCCGTCGCGTCGTCGATCAGCTGCGCGAACATGTGCCTGGCCGAGCGCGTGACCACCAGGCGCGGCCGTACGGCGCTTCCGCTGACCTTCTTCCTGACCCTCAGGTGGCGCCGCGAGCGCGAAGCGGAACGCGCGCTTGCCCGGCCGGTGATCCGGCCGTGCGCCAGGGTCCTGCTGCCAGACATGTCTTACTTCCCAGCCTTCCCGACCTTGCGGCGGATCTGCTCACCCTGGTACCGCACGCCCTTGCCCTTGTAAGGGTCGGGCTTGCGGAGCTTGCGTATGTTGGCCGCCACCTCGCCGACCTGCTGCTTGTCGATGCCCTCGACGACGAACCTGGTCGGGGTCTCGACCCGGAAGGTGATCCCCTCCGGAGCGGCCACCGGCAGCGGGTGACTGAATCCGAGCGAGAACTCCAGGCCCTGGCCCTTGGCCTGGACCCGGTAGCCGACCCCGACGATCTCGAGGGTCTTTTGATAACCCTGAGTCACCCCGGTCACCATGTTGGCGATCAGCGAGCGCGACAGCCCGTGCAGCGCCCTGATCTCGCCCTCGTCGTTCGGCCTGGTTACCGTGACGGTGCCGTCCGACTGGCTGACCTCGATGGGCTCGGCGACCGCCAGGCTGAGGCTGCCCTTCGGCCCGCGCACCGTGACCTCACGGCCCTTGATGGTGACGTCCACGCCGTCCGGCACCACGACGGGCATCCGCCCGATTCGTGACATCGTGGTCTCCTTACCAGACGTAGGCGAGGACTTCCCCGCCCACGCCACGCTTGTTCGCCTGCTTGTCGGTCATCAGGCCCGCCGAGGTCGAGATGATGGCCACGCCCAGGCCGCCGAGCACCCTGGGCAGGTTGTCCTTCCGCGCGTAGACCCGCAGGCCGGGCTTGGACACCCGCTTCAGCCCGGCGATCGAGCGCTCCCGGTTCGGCCCGAACTTGAGCGCGACCACCAGGCTCTTGCCGACGTGCGCGTCCTCCACGCGCCACCCGGCGATGTAGCCCTCCTGCTGGAGGATCTCGGCGATGTTCACCTTGATCTTGGAATGCGGCATCGTCACGGCATCGTGATAAGCCGAGTTGGCATTGCGCAGCCGGGTCAGCATGTCTGCGACCGGGTCGGTCATGGTCATGGCCTGCAGGCCCTCCTCGCCGCGGTTTCCGCTGGGACCTTCGGCGTGGTCGGTGGGCGCGCGTCGCGCCCAGATCGGTCTTGGTCCCGGGCGCGGTCACGCCCGGATGTGCTCATCATCAGGCGGCTACCAGCTGGACTTCGTGATGCCCGGCAGCTCGCCGCGGTGCGCCAGGGTGCGGAAGCAGATCCGGCAGAGGCCGAACCTGCGGTAGACGGCCCGCGGCCGCCCGCACCGCGAGCACCTGGTGTACGCGCGGACGTGGTACTTAGGTGTCCGCTTCGCCTTGGCGATCAGGCTCTTCTTCGCCACTGTCAGCTCTCCTTGAACGGGAATCCGAGCCGCCGCAGCAGCGAACGGCCCTCGTCATCGTTGGTCGCGGTGGTGACGACGGTCACGTCCATGCCGCGCTGCCTGTCCACCTGATCCGGGTTGATCTCGTGGAACATCAGCTGCTCGTTGAGACCGAAGGTGTAGTTACCCCGGCCGTCGAACTGCCGGTCGGACAGACCGCGGAAGTCACGGATCCTGGGCAGCGCGATGGACAGCAGCCGGTCGCAGAACTCCCACATCCGCACTCCGCGCAGCGTGACATGCGCGCCGATCGGCATGCCCTCCCTGAGCTTGAACTGGGCGATGGACTTTCTGGCCCGGGCGACCGCGGGCTTCTGGCCGGTGATGATGGCCAGGTCCCTGACCGCCCCGTCGATGAGCTTCGCGTCCCTGGCCGCCTCGCCGACCCCCATGTTGACCACGATCTTGGTCAGCCGCGGGATCTGCATGACGTTGGCGTAGCCGAATTCATCCCGCAGCGCAGGCGCGATCTCAGCCAGGTAGCGGTCGCGCAGCCGCGGCGGGACCGGCGTGGCCGCGGCGCCGTTACCGGCCCCGGCGCCCTGGCCGGCCTGCGGTTCCGCGGCCTTCGACCCGGCGCCACGGCTGGCGTTCTTCGCCGCGCCGCCCTGGCCAGTCGCCTGCTTGGTGTTTGCCGCAGCCATCAGATGTCCTTACCGCTGAGCCGGGAGACCCGGACCTTCTTGCCGTCCTCGAACCGGTAGCCGGCCCGGGTGGGCTTCTTGGTCTCCTCGTCGATCAGCTGCACGTTGCTCACGTGGATGAGCGCCTCCTGGTGGACGATGCCACCCTGCTTGGCGCCCTGCCGGCCCTGGTAGTCGATCTTCTTGTTCTTCTTGATCATGTTGACGCCCTGGACCAGCAGCTTCTGCTTGTCCGGGAAGGCGGCGATGACCACGCCCTCACGGCCGTTGTCGCGGCCTGCGACGACCAGCACCCGGTCGCCCTTCTTGATCTTCAAGCTCGGCGCTCGTTGGCCGTTATTCTTCGTCACTCCAGCCTTCTTGCTCATCACAGCACCTCCGGGGCCAGCGAGATGATGCGCATGAACCGCTTCTCCCTGAGCTCGCGCCCGACCGGGCCGAAGATGCGGGTACCGCGCGGATCTCCGCCGTCCCTGATCAGGACCGCAGCGTTCTCGTCGAAGCGGATGTATGAACCGTCGCCGCGACGGCGCTCTTTGCGGGTGCGCACCACAACGGCCTTGACCACGTCGCCCTTCTTGACCGCGGCGCCGGGCAGGGCGTCCTTGACCGTGGCCACGATGACGTCGCCGATACCCGCGTATCGCCTGCCCGAGCCGCCGAGCACGCGGATGCAGAGGATCTCCTTGGCACCCGTGTTGTCGGCGACCTTGAGCCGCGACTCCTGCTGGATCACGTCAACTCCTGCTTCATAACGCCGGCCTCTGCGAGGACAGCGGACTGGTGATTTACTTGGCCTTCTCCAGGATCTCCGAGACGCGCCAGCGCTTGGCCGCCGACAGCGGCCTGGTCTCCATCAGCAGCACCCGGTCACCCACACCGCAGGCGTTCTCGTCGTCATGCGCCTTGTACTTCTTGGTCCGGCGGATGACCTTGCCGTACTTCGGGTGCTTCACCCGGTCCTCGACCTCGACCACGACGGTCTTGTCCATCTTGTCGCTGACCACCAGGCCCTCGCGAACCTTGCGGTAACCTCGCGAGGCGGTGCCGCTCTGGTCATCACTCATCTTCATCCGCCTCCTGCGCCACGCTGACGATGCCGAGCTCGCGCTCCCGCTTAACCGTGTAAATCCGGGCGATCTCCTTGCGGACCGCGCGGAGCCGCCCGTGGCTTTCCAATTGACCGGTAGCGGCCTGGAAGCGAAGGTTGAACAGCTCGATCTTCGCCTCGGCGAGCTTGCCGTCGAGTTCTTCCTCGGTCGAGGTCCGCAGATCCGCTGCGGCCAGCGCCTTCACCATCACGCCTCACCGACCTCTCGGCTGTGCTGCCGCCTCATCCCGGCTTCACTCATCTCTCGCTTGACGAACTTTGCCCTTGATGAGCAGAGCATGGGGAGCTTGTGCCGCCTCATCCCGCCTCACTCATCTCTCGCTTGACAAACTTGCACTTCATCGGGAGCTTGTGCATCGCCCGGCGCAGCGCCTCCCGGGCCACCGGCTCACTCACCCCGGACAGCTCGAACATGACCCGGCCCGGCTTGACGTTGGCGACCCACCACTCCGGGGCGCCCTTGCCCGAGCCCATCCGGGTCTCGGCGGGCTTCTTGGTCAGCGGCCGGTCCGGGTAGATGGTGATCCAGACCTTCCCGCCCCGGCGGATGTGCCTGGTCATGGCGATACGAGCCGCCTCAATCTGCCGGTTGGTCACGTAGGAATGCTCGACCGCCTGAATGCCGTACTCGCCGAATGTCACCCGCGTGCCGCCCTTGGCGGCACCGTGCCGGTCCGGCCGGTGCTGCTTGCGGTGCTTGACCCGCCGCGGAATGAGCATGCCTCAGCCCTCCTCGCCGGTGCCGCCCGCAGCGGCACCACTGGCACTGGCGGCGCCACTAGCACCGCTGGCGCTGCCGGCCGTCACCGCCGCGTCCGGCTGGCTTTCGGAGCCGCGCTCCTCGGACCGGTCCGCCGGGCCAGCGCCGCCGGCCCGGTCGCTCCAGTCCGGGCCACCCGGGCGCCGGCGCCGCTGCTGCTGCGGCGGGCGGCCGGCCCGCTGGCCGGCGCGCAGCGCCGCGGCAGCGGCCTCGCGCTCGGCCCTGGTCTGGGCCGCCTCGCCGCGGTAGATCCAGACCTTGACGCCGATCCGGCCGAAGGTGGTCCGTGCCTCGTAGAAGCCGTAGTCGATGTCGGCGCGCAGCGTGTGCAGCGGCACCCGGCCCTCGCGATAGAACTCCGACCTGGACATCTCAGCGCCGCCGAGCCGGCCTGCGCACTGCACCCTGATGCCCTTGGCGCCGCTCTTCATCGCGGTCTGCATCGCCTTGCGCATCGCGCGCCGGAACGAGACCCGGCTGGACAGCTGCTCGGCCACGCCCTGGGCCACCAGCTGCGCATCCACTTCGGGGTTCTTGACCTCGAGGATGTTCAGCTGGATCTGCTTGCTGGTCAGCTTCTCCAGGTCACCGCGGATCCGGTCCGCTTCGGCGCCGCGGCGGCCGATGACGATGCCAGGCCGGGCGGTGTGGATGTCGACCCGGACCCGGTCCCTGGTCCGCTCGATCTCAACCTTGGAGATGCCCGCGCGTTCCATGCCGCGCTGCAGCATCCGGCGGATCGCAACGTCCTCCGCGACGTAGTCCTTGTACAGCTTGTCGGCATACCACCGGCTCTTGAAGTCGGTGGTAATGCCCAGCCGGAACCCGTGCGGGTTCACTTTCTGGCCCACTAGCGGGTCCTCTCCCTGCGGTTGGAAGCGCGGTTTGAAGCGCGCTGTGCACCACGGTCCGCAGCGCCGTCTGAGGCGCGGTTGGCCGCAGCGCGCTCGTCGGAAACGATGACCGTGATGTGGCTCGTGCGCTTGTTGATCCGGTAGCCGCGACCCTGCGCCCGGGGCCGGAACCGCTTGAGCGTCGGCCCCTCGTCCACCCAGGCCCGGCTCACCACGAGCGAGCTGGCGTCAAGCTGCTTGCTGTTCTCGGCGTTGGCGATCGCGCTCGCCAGCACCTTGCCGACGGGATCGCTCGCCGACTGCGGCGCGAACGCGAGCGCTGCCTTTGCCTGGTCGGCAGGCATCCCGCGGATCAGGTCCACCACCCGGCGGGCCTTCCGCGGCGTGACGCGTACATACCGCGCCTTTGCCCTAGCTTCCATCGCCTAGCTCTCTCGCTCTCTCGATCTTCCTGGCTCTAGCTTCTGGCTCGATCTTCTGGTCCGGCCGGGCCGCAGCACGGCTAGCGCCGGCTCCGCCGGTCGTCCCGGACGTGACTGCGGAATGTACGGGTCGGCGCGAACTCGCCGAGCTTGTGCCCGACCATCGACTCGGTGATGAACACCGGCACGTGCTTGCGGCCGTCGTGCACGGCGATCGTGTGGCCCAGCATCGCCGGAACGATCATGGAGCGGCGGGACCAGGTCTTGATGACGTTCTTGCTGCCCTTGTCGTTCTGGAGGTCCACCTTCTTCATCAGGTGGTCATCCACGAAAGGGCCCTTCTTCAGGCTACGAGGCATCGTGAGGTGCTCCTACCGCTTCTTCTTGCTGCGCCGACGGGTGATCAGCCGGTCACTGGGCTTGTGGGCCTTCCTGGTGCGCCCTTCGGGCTTGCCCCACGGGCTGACCGGATGCCGGCCACCGGAGCTCTTGCCTTCGCCGCCACCGAGCGGGTGGTCGACCGGGTTCATCGCCACGCCGCGCACCGACGGACGACGGCCCTTCCACCTGCTGCGGCCGGCCTTGCCGAGCTTGATGTTGCCCTGCTCGGAGTTGCCGACCTCGCCGATGGTGGCCCGGCACGCCGCGTCGACGAGCCTGATCTCCCCCGATGGCATCCGCAGGGTCGCGCGCGCGCCCTCTTTGGCCAGCAGCTGCACGCCCGAGCCTGCCGACCGTGCGATCTTCGCGCCGCCACCGGGACGCATCTCGATGGCGTGCACCACGGTGCCGGTCGGTATGTTGCGCAGCGGCAGGCAGTTGCCGGTCCTGATGTCCGCGCTCGCGCCGTTCTCCACCCGGTCACCCTGGGCCAGGCCCTGCGGGGCGAGGATGTAGCGCTTCTCGCCGTCGGCGTAGTGCAGCAGCGCGATCCTGGATGTGCGGTTGGGGTCGTACTCAATGTGCGCGACCCGGGCCGGGACGCCATCCTTGTCCGCCCGCCTGAAGTCGATCAGCCGGTAGGCCCGCTTATGCCCGCCGCCCTGGTGCCGCACGGTGATACGGCCGTGCACGTTCCGGCCGCCCCGTGAGGTCAGCGGGCGCACCAGTGACTTCTCCGGCTCACTGCGCGTGACCTCGGAGAAGTCGGCACCGCTCGCGCCCCGCCTGCCCGGGGTGGTCGGCTTGTACTTGCGGATAGCCATTGTGCTCAAGCTCCTATGGATCGCACCGCTAGCTGACCGGGCCGAAAACGTCGATCCGGTCGGACTCGGCCAGGCTGACGATGGCTCGCTTGGTGTCCGGCCGCTTGCCCCAGCCGAACCGCGTCCTGCGCCGCTTGCCCGGCCTGTTGATGGTGTTGACGCCGGTAACCCGGACTCCGAAAATGGCCTCGACCGCCTGCCTGATCTCGGTCTTGTTCGCACCGGGCGCGACGATGAAGGTGTACTTGCCGTCGTCAGCCAGCCGGTAGCTCTTCTCCGAGATGACCGGGCGCACCAAGACGTCCCGCGGATTGGCGACCTTACTCACGACTGGCTCTCCTCCTGCTCGGTCCGGTCCTGCCCGGTCCGGCGGGACCCGGTGCCTGCGCGCGCCACGAACTGATCCAGCGCGGCCTGAGTAAAGATCACGTGATCACTGACCAGCACGTCGTAGGTGTTGAGCTGGCCCGGCTCGATCAGGTGGACGCCGACGGCATTGCGCAGGCTCCGCCAGGTGGCCAGGTCGTCGCGACCGGCCACCACGAGCGTGTGCGTCGCGCGGTGCGGCACCCCGATCGCGGTGGCCAGCAACCCCACCGCCTTCTTGGTGCTCGCTCCGTCGCCATCGACGAACCCGCTGACCACGTGGACCCGGCCGTGCCTGGCCCGGTCGGACAGCGCGCCGCGCAGCGCCGCCGCCTTCATCTTCTTGGGCGTCCGCTGCTCATAGGACCTGGGTACCGGGCCGTGCACGGTGCCGCCGCCGGCGAACTGCGGCGCGCGGGTCGAGCCCTGCCTGGCCCGGCCGGTGCCCTTCTGCCGGTACGGCTTACGGCCGCCGCCGCGCACCAGACCGCGGGTCTTCGTTGCGTGCGTGCCCTGCCTGGCCGCAGCCTCCTGCGCCACCACCACCTGGTGGATCAGCGGCACATTGACCTTGGCGTCGAAGATCTCAGCGGGAAGGTCGACAGCAGCGCCTTCGTCTCCGGACACGGAGATGACTTTGACCGCGCTCATCGGGCCTTACGCTCCCTTCAGCTGACGCCCGCCAGCGGCGAGCGGGCTCTTGACGGCGCTGCGGACCAGGACCAGGCCGCCGGACGGGCCGGGAACGGCGCCCTTGATAAGCAGCAGGCCCCGGTCGGCGTCCACGCCGTGCACGGTCAGGTTCGGTGCCGTGGTGCGTACGCCGCCCATCCGGCCGGCCATCCGCAGGCCCTTGAACACCCGGCCCGGAGTGGCGCAGCCGCCGATGGAACCAGGCGACCGGTGCTTGCGCTGGGTACCGTGCGAGGCGCTCAGGCCGCGGAACCCGTGCCGCTTCATGACGCCCGCGAAGCCCTTGCCCTTGCTCCGGGCGGTGACGTCGACGCGCTCACCGGCCGCGAAGGCCTCCGCGGTGACCTCCTGGCCCAGCGTGTAGTCGGACGCGTCATCGGTACGCAGCTCCACGAGGTACCTGCGCGGGGTCACGCCCGCCCGGACGAAATGCCCGGCCTCCGGCTTGTTCACCTTGCGGGGATCCACCTCGCCGTAGCCGAGCTGGACGGCGGCGTAGCCGTCGGCATCCGGCGTGCGCAGCGCAGTCACGACGCACGGACCCGCCGCCACCACGGTGACCGGCACGATCCGCCCGTCGTCGGCGAAGACCTGGGTCATGCCGAGCTTGGTGCCCAGGACTCCCTTGATCTGCTTGGTCATGTCGGCGCGTCCCTCAGAGCTTGATCTCGATGTCGACGCCAGCGGGCAAGTCAAGCCGCATCAGGGAGTCAACGGTCTTCGGCGTGGGGTCGATGATGTCGATCAGGCGCTTGTGCGTCCGCATCTCGAAATGCTCCCGCGAGTCCTTGTACTTGTGCGGTGAGCGGATGACGCAGTACACGTTCTTCTCCGTGGGCAGCGGCACTGGGCCCGCGACCTTCGCGCCGGTACGCGTCACCGTGTCGACGATCTTCCGCGCCGAGCTGTCGATGACCTCATGGTCATAGGCCTTGAGCCGGATGCGGATCTTCTGTCCCGCCATGTGGCTTCGTTTTCCTTCTGTGCTAGATCCCGGGCGTGCTGCTGCGTTGTGTGTCCGGCCCGGTGGCCCGGGGGTCCCGCCCGCTGCGTTGCGCAGCGGGCGGGATTCCCCGGACCGTCCTGGCCCTGGTCTGGGTTACTTGATGATGCTGGTGACCCGGCCGGCGCCCACCGTGCGGCCGCCTTCCCTGATCGCGAACCGCAGGCCCTCTTCCATGGCGATCGGCTGGATCAGGTCGACGCGCATCTCGGTGTTGTCGCCCGGCAGCACCATCTCGGTGCCCTCGGGCAGATGCACGACGCCGGTCACATCCGTGGTACGGAAGTAGAACTGCGGACGGTAGTTGTTGAAGAACGGGGTGTGCCGCCCGCCCTCGTCCTTGGACAGGATGTAGACCTGCGCCTCGAACTCGGTGTGCGGCGTGTTGGTGCCGGGCTTGATGACCACCTGGCCACGCTCGACATCCTCGCGCTTGGTACCGCGCAGCAGCAGCCCCGCGTTGTCGCCGGCCTGGCCCTCGTCGAGGATCTTGTGGAACATCTCCACGCCGGTGACGGTGGTCTTGCTGGCCTTCTCCTTGATCCCGATGATCTCGACTTCCTCACCGGTGTGGATCTTGCCGCGCTCGATCCGGCCGGTCACCACCGTGCCGCGGCCGGTGATCGAGAACACGTCCTCGACCGGCATCAGGAACGGCTTCTCCACATCGCGGACCGGCTCCGGGATGGACTCGTCGCAGGCGTCCATCAGGTCCACGACCTTCTGGCCCCACTCGGCGTCGCCCTCGAGCGCCTTCAGCGCCGAGACCCGGATCACCGGCACGTCGTCGCCGGGGAACTCATACGCCGACAGCAGCTCCCGCACCTCGAGCTCGACCAGCTCCAGGATCTCCTCGTCGTCGACCATGTCGGCCTTGTTCAGCGCGACCACGATGTAAGGCACGCCGACCTGGCGGGCCAGCAGCACGTGCTCGCGGGTCTGCGGCATCGGGCCGTCGGTGGCCGCGACCACCAGGATCGCCCCGTCCATCTGCGCGGCGCCGGTGATCATGTTCTTGATGTAGTCCGCGTGACCGGGGCAGTCGACATGCGCGTAGTGGCGCTTGTCGGTCTGGTACTCCACGTGCGAGATCGAGATGGTGATCCCGCGCTCCTTCTCTTCCTTCGCGTTGTCGATCTGGTCGAACGGCGTGAAGGGGTTGATGGCCGGGAACTTGTCGTGCAGCACCTTGGTGATCGCCGCGGTCAGCGTCGTCTTGCCGTGGTCAATATGACCGATGGTGCCGATGTTGACGTGCGGCTTGGTCCGCTCAAACTTGGCCTTCGCCACTGGTGTCTCCTCGTTGCGATCGTTCCCCACCTTGGTGGGGCCAGGCGCTCACGTGGCGCGCCTTGTGGTCCTGGTCCTGGGCGTGCTTGCTATTCACTACTCGCCACGTGCTTTGGCAATGATTTCCTTGGCAATGCTGGGCGGGACCTCGGAGTACGAATCGAACTGCATCGTGTAGTCCGCCCGGCCTTGGGTCCGGCTGCGCAGGTCACCCACGTAGCCGAACATTTCTGACAGCGGCACGATGGCCCTGACGGCCCGCACCCCTGAGCGTTCCTCCATGGCCTGGATCTGGCCACGGCGGCTGTTCAGGTCGCCGATGACCTCACCCATGTAGTCCTCCGGGGTTCGCACCTCGACGGCCATCATGGGCTCCAGCAGCACCGGATCAGCGTGCGCGGCGGCCTTCTTGAAGGCCATCGAGCCGGCGATCTTGAAGGCGAGCTCCGAAGAGTCGACCTCATGGTAGGCGCCGTCGGTCAGGGTGACCCGCACATCGACCATCGGGTAGCCAGCCAGCACGCCGAACTCCGCCGCCTCCTGGCACCCGGCGTCCACCGACGGGATGTACTCCCGTGGCACCCGGCCGCCGTGGATCTTGTTCTCGAACTCGTAGCCGCCGCCGTCGCCGCCGGTCGGCTCCAGGTTGATGACAACCTTGGCGTACTGGCCGGCGCCGCCGGTCTGCTTCTTGTGCGTGTACTCGATCTTCTCGGCCTTCTTGCGGACCGTCTCGCGATAGGCGACCTGCGGGCGGCCGACGTTGGCCTCGACCTTGAACTCCCGCCGCATCCGGTCGACCAGCACCTCCAGGTGCAGCTCGCCCATGCCGGCGATGATGGTCTGCCCGGTCTCCTCGTCGGTCCTGACCTGGAAGGTCGGGTCCTCCTCGGCGAGCCGGCCGATCGCGGTGCCGAGCTTGTCCTGGTCGCCCTTGGTCCTCGGCTCGATCGCCACGTGGATGACCGGGGCCGGGAACGTCATCGACTCCAGGATGACCTGCTTGGCCGGATCGCAGAGGGTGTCGCCGGTGGTGGTGTCCTTCAGGCCCATCACGGCGACGATCTGCCCGGCGATGGCCGACGGGCGCTCCTCGCGCTTGTTGGCGTGCATCTGGTAGATCTTGCCGATCCGCTCCTTGCGGCCCTTGGTGGAGTTCAGCACGGAACTGCCGGACTCCAGGGTGCCCGAGTAGATCCGGAGATAGGTCAGCTTGCCGAGGTGCTGATCGGACATGATCTTGAAGGCGAGCGCGGCGAACGGCTCAGCCGGGTCGGCGTGCCGCTCGATCTCGACATCTTCCTTGCCGACGGCGTGCCCCTTGATCGACGGGACATCCACCGGGCTGGGCAGGTAATCCACGATCGCGTCCAGCATCGGCTGCACGCCCTTGTTCTTGAACGCGCTGCCGCACAGCACAGGCGTGATGGCGCCCGCGATGGTGGCCCGCCTGATCGCCGCGTTGAGCTGGTCGGCGTCCGGCTCGGTGCCGCCGAGGTAGAGCTCCAGCATCTCCTCGTCGTTCTCCGAGATGGTCTCGATCAGCCGGTCCCGCCAATCCCGGGCGGCGTCCAGGTGATCGGCGGGGATGCCGACGACGTCGAACGCCTCGCCCTTGCCATCGCTCTGCCACAGCAGGGCCCGCATCTTGATCAGGTCGATGACGCCGCGGAAGTCGGACTCGACGCCCCACGGCAGCTGGATGACCAGCGGGGTGGCGCCCAGCCTGCTGGTGATCATCTCGACGCACCGGTGGAACTCCGCGCCCACCCGGTCCATCTTGTTCACGAAGCAGATCCGGGGCACCCCGTACCTGTCGGCCTGCCGCCAGACGGTCTCGGACTGCGGCTCGACCCCGGCCACGCCGTCGAAGACGGCGACCGCCCCGTCCAGCACCCGTAGCGAGCGCTCCACCTCAACGGTGAAGTCGACGTGCCCGGGGGTGTCGATCAGGTTGATGGTGTGGTCACGCCAGATGGCGGTGGTCGCGGCCGAGGTGATCGTGATGCCGCGCTCCTGCTCCTGCTCCATCCAGTCCATCGTGGCCGCGCCCTCGTGGACCTCGCCCAGCTTGTAATTGATGCCGGTGTAGAACAGGATCCGCTCGGTGGTCGTGGTTTTGCCCGCGTCGATATGCGCCATGATCCCGATGTTGCGGACCTTGGCGAGTTCCACGGCGGTCTGTGTGGCGGCCACTGCTTGAATCCTCGAATCTCTCTCGTGCTGGCGTTTACCAGCGGTAATGGGCGAATGCCTTGTTGGATTCGGCCATCTTGTGGGTGTCCTCGCGGCGCTTCACGCTCGCCCCGAGGCCATTGCTGGCGTCGAGCAGCTCGTTCATCAGCCGCTCGGTCATCGTCTTCTCCCTGCGCTGCCTGGAGTAGGAGATCAGCCACCGCAGCGCCAGCGTGGTGCTGCGCGACGCGCGCACCTCGACCGGCACCTGATAGGTGGCGCCGCCGACTCGCCGGCTGCGCACCTCGAGGGTCGGCTTGACGTTGTCCAGCGCGCGCTTGAGCGTCACCACCGGGTCGTTGCCGGTCTTCTCCCGGCAGCCTTCCATCGCGCCGTAGACGATGCGCTCGGCAAGCGACCGCTTACCGCTGCGCAGCACCTTGTTCACCAGCGCGGTGACCAGCGGGGAGCCGTACACCGGGTCGGTGACAAGCTGCCGCTTGGTCGCGGGGCCCTTACGCGGCATGTCAGCTCTTCTCCTTCTTCGCGCCGTAGCGGCTGCGGGCCTGCTTGCGGTTGCGGACGCCCTGAGTGTCCAGGGAGCCGCGGATCACCTTGTAACGCACGCCGGGAAGATCCCGCACCCGCCCGCCACGGACCAGCACGATGGAGTGCTCCTGGAGGTTGTGGCCCACTCCTGGGATGTAGGCGGTCACCTCGATGTGGCTGGTGAGCCGGACCCTGGCGACCTTGCGGAGCGCCGAGTTCGGCTTCTTGGGCGTGGTGGTGTAGACGCGCGTGCAGACTCCGCGGCGCTGCGGACTGCCCTTCAGCGCCGGAGTCTTGTTCTTGGCTACCTTGTCCTGCCGGCCCTTACGGACCAGCTGCTGGATCGTGGGCACCGCGTCTCCGTCTTCTTGCCTCGATGCACCTGGGGGCGCATTCGTCGTTCAGTACACATCTGTGACCTGCGGGTTTTCTCGCCCGTCCGACCCCCGTAGTCGGGCGTGTCGCCACGCTCACGGCACATCCGGGCCCGTTACCGAGCCCGGACGACGAGAAAGGGAAAGTCCTCACACGCCTGGCCACGCAGTCTGCGGCCTTCCGGCCAGCTCAACCACAGTCCACAGACGTGCACGCACCCGCGAGTCACGGGCACGGAAAACCAGCGTACCGAACGCCAGTCGCCTGGTCAAAACAGAGCGCCCAGGCGGTCATCAGGACGCCTTTCCCGTGCTGAGCCGGGAAAGGCCACATCCTGAACGGCCACGCAGGCGAGTCCGGTCAGCAGCTTGTCGAAATCACTAACGCAGCAGGCCGCCCGTCTGTTCCCGGCACGCCATGGCGGATCCGGCGCGGCGAATACGAGTGGCCGCCGCCGGGCAACAGGCCGGGCCCGGCGCACCGTTTCCGGTGTGCCGGGCCCGGCCTGACTGCGGCCTACCTGTTGTAGGCGCCGAAGTCGTACTCCTCCAGCGGGATCGAGTCGCCGGCCGGCTGCCCGAACGGGTACCCGACCGGGCTGGCGTAACTAGCCGCCGGGTAGACCGATGACCTGGCTTCCTCGGTCGGCTCGACGCGCAGCCCGCGATAGCGCTGCATGCCGGTACCGGCCGGGATGAGCTTGCCGATGATGACATTCTCCTTGAGCCCGACCAGCGAGTCCGACCTGGCGTGGATCGCCGCGTCGGTGAGCACCCGGGTGGTCTCCTGGAAGGACGCCGCCGACAGCCACGACTCGGTGGCCAGCGACGCCTTGGTGATCCCCATGAGCTGCGGGCGGCCAGCCGCCGAGGTGCCGCGCGCCTCGACGACAGCGCGGTTGACCTCCTCGAACCTCGGCCGCTCGACCAGCTCGCCGGGCAGTAGCTCGGTGTCGCCGGACTCGATCACGTTCACCCGCTTGAGCATCTGCCGGATGATGATCTCGATGTGCTTGTCGTGGATCGACACGCCCTGCGACCGGTAGACCTCCTGCACCTCGTGCACGAGGTGCAGCTGGACTTCGCGCGAGCCGAGGATCCTGAGCACCTCGTGCGGGTTGACCGCACCGGCGATCAGCTGCTGACCGACCTTGACCCGATCTCCGTCGGCGACCAGCAGCCTGGCCCGCATCGACACCTGATAGGAGACCTCGTCGGAACCGTCGTCGGGGACGACGACGATCTTGCGGGCCTTCTCCGGCTCCTCGATCCTGACCCGGCCTTCCACCTCGCTGATCGGCGCCAGGCCCTTGGGGATCCTGGCCTCGAACAGCTCCTGGATCCGCGGCAGGCCGTGGGTGATGTCCAGGCCCGCCACACCACCGGTGTGGAAGGTCCGCATGGTCAGCTGGGTACCGGGCTCGCCGATGGACTGGGCGGCGATGATGCCGACCGCCTCGCCGACGTCCACCCGCTTGCCGGTCGCCAGCGAGCGGCCGTAGCACTTCGCGCAGACCCCGTACTTCGCCTGGCAGACCAGGACGCTGTAGGTCCGCACCGAGCCGACGCCCGCCGCCACCAGCTGGTCGATCATCACCTCGGTCATGTCCGAGTCCGCCGTGGCCAGCACCGTTCCGTCCGGGCCCGTGACGTCCTCAGCAAGCGTCCGTCCGGTACCGGTGTTCTCGATGTTGGGCAGCCTGCGCAGGTGGCCCGCGGCATCGGCGTCCGCGATCTTCATGGGCAGCGACCGGTCAGTGCCGCAGTCCTCCTCGCGGACGATGACGTCCTGCGCCACGTCCACCAGGCGCCGGGTGAGATACCCGGAGTCCGCCGTCCGCAGCGCGGTGTCGGCCAGGCCCTTGCGGGCGCCGTGGGTGGAGATGAAGTACTCCACCACCGACAGCCCCTCACGGAAGCTGGACTTGATCGGCGTCGGGATGGTCTCGCCCTTGGGGTTGGAGACCAGGCCCCGCATACCGGCGATCTGCCGGACCTGCATCGGGTTGCCTCGGGCACCGGAGTTGACCATCATCCAGACCGGGTTGGTCTCGGGGAAGGCCGCCTCCATGTCCTGCGCGACATCCGCGGTCGCGTGGGTCCAGATCTCGATCAGCTCCTGACGGCGCTCATCGTCGGTGATCAGGCCGCGATCGTACTCGCGCTGCACCTTGTCGGCCCGCTTGTCGTAGGCGTCCAGGATGCTCTGCTTGTTCGGCGGCGCGACCACGTCCTCGATCGCGATCGTGACCCCGGCCCTGGTCGCCCAGTGGAAGCCGGCGTCCTTCAGCGCGTCGAGCGCCGTCGCCACCTCGACCTTCGGGTAGGTCTCCGCGAGCTCGTTGACGATCGTCGAGAGCTGCTTCTTGCCCACCTCGTAGTTGACGAACGGGTAGTTGTCCGGCAGCGTCTCGTTGAACAGGCAGCGGCCCAGCGTGGTGGTCAGCCGCAGCGGCAGGCCATCCGCCCAGCCCTCGGGCGGGGTGAAGCCGATCGGCGGGGTGACCCCCTTCAGCCGCACCTGCACCTTGGCCTGCAGGTCCAGCTCACCGCGGTCGTAGGCCATCAGCGCCTCGGACGGGCTGGAGAAGGATCGTCCGGTGCCGGGCGAGTCCGGGGCCTCCCTGGTCAGGCAGTAGATCCCGATCACCATGTCCTGGGTGGGCATGGTCACCGGCTTGCCGTCGGCGGGCTTGAGGATGTTGTTGGTGGACAGCATCAGGATCCTGGCCTCGGCCTGCGCCTCAGCCGACAGCGGCACGTGCACCGCCATCTGGTCGCCGTCGAAGTCCGCGTTGAACGCGGTACAGACGAGCGGGTGGATCTGGATGGCCTTGCCCTCCACCAGCTGCGGCTCGAACGCCTGGATGCCGAGCCTGTGCAGGGTGGGCGCGCGGTTCAGCAGCACCGGGTGCTCGGTGATGACCTCTTCGAGGACATCCCAGACCACCGGCCTGGCCCGCTCCACCATCCGCTTGGCCGACTTGATGTTCTGCGCGTGGTTCAGGTCGACCAGCCGCTTCATGACGAACGGCTTGAACAGCTCGACCGCCATCTCCTTGGGCAGGCCGCACTGGTGCAGCTTCAGCTGCGGGCCGACCACGATGACCGACCGGCCCGAGTAGTCGACGCGCTTGCCGAGCAGGTTCTGCCTGAACCGGCCCTGCTTGCCCTTGAGCATGTCGGACAGCGACTTCAGCGGCCGGTTGCCGGGTCCGGTGACCGGCCGGCCGCGGCGGCCGTTGTCGAACAGCGAGTCCACGGCCTCCTGGAGCATCCGCTTCTCGTTGTTGACGATGATCTCCGGGGCGCCCAGGTCGAGCAGGCGCTTGAGCCTGTTGTTCCTGTTGATGACGCGCCGGTACAGATCGTTCAGGTCCGACGTCGCGAAGCGGCCACCGTCCAGCTGCACCATCGGGCGCAGGTCCGGCGGGATGACCGGGATGCAGTCCAGCACCATGCCCAGCGGGCTGTTGCTGGTCTGCAGGAAGGCGGAAACGACCTTGAGCCGCTTCAGCGCCCTGGCCTTGCGCTGGCCCTTGCCGGTGCGGATGGTCTCCCGCAGGCTGGCCGCTTCGGCGTCGAGGTCGAAGCTGCCGACCCGCTCCTGGATCGCCTGCGCGCCCATGCCGCCGCGGAAGTACTGCCCGAACCGGTCCCGCATCTCGCGGTAGAGCAGCTCATCGCCCTCCAGGTCCTGGACCTTCAGGCCGCGGAACCTGTTCCAGACCTCCTCGATCCGGTCGATCTCGCGCCCGGCCCGGTCCCTGATCTGCTTGCACTCGCGGTCAGCGCTCTCCCTGACCTTGCGGCGCGCGTCACCCTTGGCCCCGGCCGCTTCCAGCTCGGCCAGGTCCTTCTCCAGCTTGGACTGCCGGATCTCGATCTCGCTGTCGCGCCGCTGCTCCAGCTGGCCGCGCTCGACCACGATCTTCGCCTCCAGCGAGGGCAGATCGCGGGCACGCGCGTCCTCATCCACGTACGTGATCATGTACGCGGCGAAGTAGATGACCTTCTCCAGGTCCTTCGGTGCCAGGTCGAGCAGGTAGCCAAGCCGACTCGGCACGCCCTTGAAGTACCAGATGTGCGTGACCGGCGCGGCCAGCTCGATGTGGCCCATCCGCTCGCGCCGCACCTTGGCCCTGGTGACCTCGACGCCGCAGCGCTCGCAGATGATGCCCTTGAACCTGACCCGCTTGTACTTGCCGCAGTAGCACTCCCAGTCCCGGGTGGGCCCGAAGATCTTCTCGCAGAAGAGCCCGTCCTTTTCCGGCTTGAGCGTGCGGTAGTTGATGGTTTCCGGCTTCTTGACCTCGCCGTGCGACCACAGCCTGATGTCCTCGGCGGTCGCAAGGCCGATACGCAGGTCGTCAAAGAAGTTGACGTCTAGCACGTTTTTTGTCCCCTGGGGTAGATCGGATCAGACCTCTTCAACGCTGCTCGGCTCGCGCCGGGACAGGTCGATGCCAAGTTCCTCCGCTGCGCGGAAGACATCCTCGTCGGTGTCGCGCATCTCGATGGCCGCGCCGTCACTGGAGAGCACCTCCACGTTCAGGCAGAGCGACTGCATCTCCTTGATCAGCACCTTGAAGGACTCAGGGATGCCTGGCTCGGGGATGTTCTCGCCCTTGACGATGGCCTCGTAGACCTTGACCCGGCCGAGGATGTCGTCGGACTTGATGGTCAGCAGCTCCTGCAGTGCGTAGGCAGCCCCGTAGGCCTCCAGCGCCCAGACCTCCATCTCACCGAACCGCTGGCCGCCGAACTGGGCCTTACCGCCGAGCGGCTGCTGGGTGATCATCGAGTACGGGCCGGTCGACCTGGCGTGGATCTTGTCGTCCACCAGGTGCAGCAGCTTGAGAATGTAGATATAGCCGACTGCGATCGGGTCCTTGAACGGCTCGCCGGTCCGGCCGTCGAACAGCGTCGCCTTACCGCTGCCCGCCACCAGCCGGTCGCCGTCCCGGTTGGGCAGCACGCTGCCCAGCAGGCCGGTGATCTCCTCCTCGCGTGCGCCGTCGAACACGGGCGTGGCTACCGGAGTGCCCGATGGCGCCGAGTCGGCACCGATCTGACGCAGCCGGTTCTTCCAGTCAGCATCGTCGCCATCGACGTTCCAGCCCGAGTTGGCCACCCAGCCCAGGTGCGTCTCGAGGACCTGGCCGACGTTCATCCGGCCGGGCACGCCGAGCGGGTTGAGGACCACGTCGACGGGCGTGCCGTCCTTCAGGAACGGCATGTCCTCGATCGGCAGGATCTTGGCGATGACGCCCTTGTTGCCGTGGCGGCCGGCCAGCTTGTCGCCGTCGGTGATCTTCCGCTTGGCAGCCACATAGACGCGGACGAGCTCGTTCACGCCCGGCGGCAGCTCATCGCCGTCCTCTCTGGTGAAGACGCGGACGCCGATCACCTTGCCGGACTCGCCGTGTGGCACCTTGAGCGAGGTGTCGCGGACCTCCCTGGCCTTCTCGCCGAAGATCGCGCGCAGCAGCCGCTCCTCCGGTGTCAGCTCGGTCTCGCCCTTGGGCGTGACCTTGCCGACCAGGATGTCCCCGGTGGTCACCTCGGCACCGATCCTGATGATGCCGCGGTCGTCGAGATCCGCCAGGACCTCCTCGGAGACGTTCGGGATATCCCTGGTGATCTCCTCGGGCCCGAGCTTGGTGTCCCGGGCGTCGACCTCGTGCTCCTCGATGTGGATCGAGGACAGCACGTCATCCTGGACCAGGCGCTGGGACAGGATGATCGCGTCCTCGTAGTTGTGACCCTCCCACGGCATGAACGCGACCAGCAGGTTGCGCCCGAGTGCCATCTCGCCGTGATCGGTGCACGGGCCGTCCGCGATGACCTGGCCCGGCACCACCTTCTGGCCCTCATCGACCACCGGCTTCTGGTTGAAGCAGGTGCCCTGGTTGGACCGGCGGAACTTGGCGACCAGGTAGGTGCTGCGGGTGCCGTCGTCGTTGGCCACGGTGATGAAGTCGGCGCTGGCCTGCTCCACCACCCCGGCCTTCTCCGCCACGATCACGTCGCCCGCGTCGGTGGCGGCCCGGTACTCCATGCCCGTGCCGACCAGCGGCGCCTCGCTGCGTAGCAGCGGCACCGACTGGCGCTGCATGTTCGAGCCCATCAGCGCCCGGTTGGCGTCGTCGTGCTCGAGGAACGGGATCATGGCCGTGGCCACCGACACCATCTGGCGCGGCGAGACGTCGATGTAGTCGACGTCGTCCGGCTTGATGTAGTCGACCTCGCCGCCCTTCCTGCGGACCAGCACGCGGTCCTCAACGAAGGTGCCGTCGGGACCGACCGGCGCGTTGGCCTGCGCGATAACGTGCCTGTCCTCCTCGTCGGCGGTGAGGTAGTCGATCTGGCTGGTGACCTTGCCCGCCCGCACCTTGCGGTAGGGCGTCTCCACGAAGCCGAACGCGTTGACCCGCCCGTAGGACGAGAGCGAGCCGATCAGGCCGATGTTCGGGCCTTCTGGCGTCTCGATCGGGCACATCCGGCCGTAGTGGCTCGGGTGCACGTCGCGGACCTCGAAGCCGGCCCGCTCCCTGGACAATCCGCCCGGGCCCAGCGCGGACAGCCGCCGCTTGTGGGTCAGCCCGGCCAGCGGGTTGGTCTGGTCCATGAACTGGGAGAGCTGGCTGGTGCCGAAGAACTCCTTGATGGACGCGACCACCGGGCGGATGTTGATCAGTGTCTGGGGCGTGATCGCCTCGACGTCCTGCGTCGTCATCCGTTCCCTGACGACTCGCTCCATGCGAGCGAGCCCGAGCCGGACCTGGTTCTGAATCAGCTCGCCGACGGTGCGCAGCCGCCGGTTGCCGAAGTGGTCGATGTCGTCGACCTCCACCGGGACGACCGTGTCGCCCGACGTCATCTCCTCCTCGCCGTTGTGCAGCCGGACCAGGTAGTCGATGGTGGCGACGATGTCGTCCTCGGTCAGGGTGCCCTGGCCGATCGGCACACTCAGGCCAAGCTTCTTGTTGACCTTGTACCGGCCGACCTTGGCCAGGTCGTAGCGCTTCGGGTTGAAGTAGAGGTTCTCCAGCAGCGCCTGCGCCGACTCCCTGGTCGGCGGCTCGCCGGGCCGCAGCTTGCGGTAGATGTCAAGCAGCGCGTCGTCCTGGCCGGTGGTGTGGTCCTTCTCCAGCGTGGCGCGCATCGACTCGAAGCCGCCGAACCGCTCGAGGATCTTGGCCTCGTCCCAGCCCAGCGCCTTCAGCAGCACGGTGACGCCCTGCTTGCGCTTACGGTCGATCCGGACCCCGACGCTGTCCCGCTTGTCGATCTCGAACTCAAGCCAGGCACCCCGGGACGGGATGACCTTGCAGCTGAAGATGTCCTTGTCCGAGGTCTTGTCGACCTGGCGGTCGAAGTAGACGCCCGGCGAGCGGACCAGCTGGGACACCACGACACGCTCGGTGCCGTTGATGATGAAGGTGCCCTTGGGCGACATCAGCGGGAAGTCACCCATGAACACGGTCTGGCTCTTGATCTCGCCAGTTGAGTTATTGATGAACTCCGCCGTGACGAACATCGGGGCGGAGTAGGTCATGTCCTTCTCCTTGCACTCCTCAGCGGAGTACTTGGGAGGCTCGAACCTGTGATCACGGAACGAGAGCGACATGGTGCCCGTGAAGTCCTCGATCGGACTGATCTCCTCGAAGATCTCTTCGAGGCCCGACTGATCCGGGAGGTTCTTGTTTCCTACCTCCTGCTCCGCAGCCAGCCGGTCCCGCCAGCGCTCGTTTCCGAGCAGCCAGTCAAAAGAGTCGGTTTGCAGGGCGAGAAGGCTGGGAACCTCCAGCGGTTCCTTGATGCGGGCGAACGAGACACGATGTGGACCAGGAGCGGTAGCTGAGGCGCTGCGCGAGGCTGCCAACAGGGGTCCTTCCGAGCTTGTGGCGGACGGCTAGCGCGCGCACACAAAACGCCCGCGGACCTGCCGCGAGGCTCGTGGTGACCGGTGACGTCTGAGTGCAGCGCAAATTGGCAGTGTAATCGATGGACACACCGCCGGTCAACTGTACGCCACTATGAGGTTCACGGTTGCATCGCAGCATCGCTCTTCCGAAGCCAAACGTCAAGCCCGCGAACCGCCGAGTCGCCACCTGAAACTACGTGACGAACATCACATCGACGGTCGGGTTTCCGGCGTTGAGCACCGGGGAACATTAGCTCGTTTGGCCAGTTCCGGTGGCTACCGGGCGGTAATGAGCCGCCCGAAGCCTCGCACTTGCCCGCAAACCTGATGCCGCCCCGCCGCGACCAGCGCGGCGGGGCGGCATGATCAGGAACGGGGCTTACTTGACCGTCACCGTCGCGCCAGCGCCCTCCAGGGCGGCCCTGGCCTTCTCCGCGGTCTCCTTGTTGACCCGCTCCAGGAGCGGCTTGGGAGCGCCGTCGACCAGGTCCTTGGCTTCCTTGAGGCCCAGGCTGGTCAGAGTCCGGACTTCCTTGATGACCTGGATCTTCTTGTCTCCTGCGGCTTCCAGGATGACGTCGAACTCGTCCTTCTCCTCGACCTCTTCAGCGGCTCCGCCGCCCGGGGCGGCCGGTGCGGCCACCGCGGCCGGGGCCGCGGCCTTGACGTCGAAGGCTTCCTCGAACTGCTTCACGAACTCAGAGAGCTCGAGCAGCGTCATCTCCTTGAACGCGTCGAGTAGTGCGTCGTTGCTGAGCTTCGCCATGATGGTGGGCCCTCCGTGTGCCTACGTCTTGCTGGCGGCTGCCGCCGCCTGCTGTCTTCTGTCCATGCCATGCTGCGCGCCGGAAGAGCGGGATCAAGTGCGCGCGGGCCGTTAGCTTTCCTGGTCTTCGCTCGCCGTCTCGGTCGCCGTCTCGGTCGCCGTCTGCGGCGCCGCAGCCTGCGCCTCGTCAGCTGCCTCGTCAGATGCCTCAGCCGCAGCCCCAGTCTCGGGCTCAGCCTCGGGCCCGGCCGCCGGCTCGCCAGCAGCCGCATCGGCGGCGGGCTGCTGTGCGGCTCGCTTCTCCTCCAGCGCCCCGAGCAGCCTGGCCATCTGCACCGGGAGTGCGGCGAACGTGGCGGCAGCGCCGGACATCGACGCCTTCATCGCGCCCGCCAGCTTCGCCAGCAGCACCTCGCGCGGCTCAAGATCAGCGATCCTGACGATCTCGGCCGGCGAAATAAGCTTGCCGTCAAGCACGCCGCCCTTGATCACCAGAAGCGGGTTGGCCTTCGCGAAATCCCGCAGGCCCTTGGCCGCCTCGACGACATCGCCCTGCACGAAAGCGATCGCGGACGGACCGATGAGCAGCTCGGTGAGCTCTTCCGTGACTCCCGCCTCGGTGGCGGCGATCTTGGTGAGCGTGTTCTTGACCACCGCGAACGTGGCGTTGCCGTCGAGCGACCTGCGCAGTTCGCCGAGTTGTGCGACCGACAGGCCGCGGTACTCGGTCAGCACCGCACCAGACGAACTCTGGAACCGCTCCGTCAACTCTGCGACCGCGGTCACTTTCTCCGCCCTCGCCATGTGCCTCCCTTCTCGTTCCGGGGCGGCCCCGCCAGCGGGGCCTGGCCGGCTTCATCCGGCGCCGGTGAAGGGCGGGCAAGACGAACGCCCCGGCTCAGGCGCACGGGGCGTTGACCGTCACCCGGGAAACGCACCGGATACGACGGGCTAGCTCGTTCACCTGCGCGGGCCGCCCGCTCGATGCGGGCCTTCGGTCACTGCGCTTCAGCGCGGCGACAGCCGACGGTCTCTGGCAGATCCGAAGTGTACGCGGCAACCGGGCAGCTCACCAAATCCCGGTGGGCTGGCCGGTACCTGATCCCGGCCTTCAGGACACTGGCTGGCGTCCTGGTTAGCCAGTATCGTGCTGCCCGCGGCGCCCAGGCTGCCCCGGCTGGATGCTGGCGGAGCGTTCCTGGGTTCGGCGCGCGGAGGATCGAGCAATGAGCATCGTGGAATTCCTTGAGGCCCGGATCGCGGAAGACGAGCTGGCCGCGCACGCCGCTGTCGAGGTCTCGGCTGACTGGCAAGCGCACTACGACTATCGCGACGTCAAGGATCTCGAGGGTCACTTTGTCGTGCAGGCGGACAGCTACCAGCCGACCATTGAACAGGCGGCCCACATCGCCAGGCAGAGCCCGGCGCGGGCGCTGCGCGAGTGCGAGGCCAAGCGGTCGATCATCGCCGACTACCTGCGCCGCGACGCCCTGGGCGAGCTGGCCTGCCGCCGCGCCGTGGAGGACGCCCTCCGGGCCATCGCGGCGGTCTACTCCGACCACCCGGACTACGCCGGAGGCTGGACGTGACGTGACGTGACGGCTGGCTGGCCCGCGTAGCTGCTCGGCCCGCCGCGGCAGCTCGGCTCGCCGCGGCTGCTCGGGCCCCCTCGGCTGCTCAGTTCGCCGCGGCAGCGTCCTCGAACTCGTCGGTCAGGCCACGGGTGGCGCTGGGGTCGACCGGGATACCCGGGCCCATGGTGGTGGTGACCGTGACCCGCCGGAAGTACCTGCCCTTGGCCGCCGCCGGCTTGAGCCTGCTCACCTCATCGATCGCGGCCGCGTAGTTCTCCACCAGCGCCTGGTCGGTGAAGGAGGCCTTGCCGATCACGAAATGCAGGTTGCCGTGCCGGTCGACGCGGAACTCGATCTTGCCGCCCTTGATGTCGCTCACTGCCTTGGCGACGTCGGCGGTGACGGTGCCAGTCTTGGGGTTCGGCATCAGGCCGCGAGGGCCAAGGACGCGGCCAAGCCGACCCACCTTGCCCATCAGGTCTGGGGTGGCGACGACCGCGTCGAAGTCGAGGAAACCGCCCTGGATCCGCTCGATCAGGTCGTCGGCGCCGACGTAGTCCGCGCCCGCGGCCTGGGCCTCTTCGGCCCGCTCCCCCGTCGCGAACACCAGCACCCGGGCGGTCTTGCCGGTCCCGTGCGGCAGGTTCACGGTCCCGCGAACCATCTGGTCGGCCTTGCGGGGGTCGACGCCGAGCCGCAGCGCGACCTCGACCGTGGGATCGAACTTAGTGGTGGAGGTCTTCTTGGCCAGCGAGACGGCCTGCACCGGGGTGTAGAGCTTGGCCGGGTCGATCAGTTCATCGGCCTTGCGATAGGCCTTGCTGCGCTTCATATTCGGACTCCTTCTTTCGCTGCGGAGGTCGTGGTCAGCGGGCCAGCGCGTGGCCCTGCCACTGGGTGAAACCTGCGACTGGTGGAATTGGTGACCTGGCTAACAGTCAGCCCTCGACCTTGATTCCCATCGACCGGGCTGTTCCGGCGATGATCTTCTCCGCCGCTTCCATCGAGGTGGCGTTCAGGTCTGGCATCTTCACCTGCGCGATCTCGCGGACCTGGGCGCTGGTGACCGAGCCGACCCTGGTCTTGTGCGGCTCGCTACTGCCCTTCTGGACACCTGCGGCCTTCTTGATCAGCTCAGGCGCGGGCGGCGTCTTGGTGATGAACGAGAACGACCTGTCCTCGTAGATGGTGATCTCAACGGGGATGATGTTGCCCCGCTGCGACTCGGTCGCGGCGTTGTACTGCTTGCAGAAGTCCATGATGTTGACGCCGTGCGGCCCGAGCGCCGTGCCCACCGGCGGCGCCGGGGTGGCGACTCCCGCGTTCAGCTGCACCTTGACGACCGCAGCGATCTTCTTCTTCCTCGGAGGCATTTCCTGTTCCCTACCTAACTGATTCCGATCAGATCTTGCTGACCTGATCGAAGGAGAGCTCGACCGGCGTCTCCCGGCCGAATATCGACACCAGGACCTTGAGCTTCTGGGTATCGGGGTTGATCTCGTTCACGGTAGCGGGCAGCGTGGCGAACGGACCGTCCATAACGGTAACGGACTGGCCGACCTCAAAGTCCACCGCGGCGGCCCGCAGGGTCTCGGCCTTCTTCGCGGCCTTCTCCTCGGGCTCGGGAGCCAGCAGGACCGCCACCTCGTCCAGGCTGAGCGGCGAGGGCCTGCTGGACAGTCCCACGAACCCGGTCACCCCGGGCGTGTTTCTGACCGCGGCCCACGACTCGTCGGTGAGGTCCATCCTGACCAGGATGTAGCCGGGCAGCACCTTCTCCTGAACCTGCTGCCGCTTGCCGCCCTTGATCTCGGTCACCTCGTGGGTCGGCACCTCGATCTGGAAGATGTAGTCCTCCATGTTGAGGGACTGGGTTCGGCTCTCCAGGTTGGTCCGGACCCGGTTCTCGTATCCGGCGTAGGAATGCACCACGTACCAGTCACCAGGCAGCCGCCGCAGGTCCGACTTGAACTCGCCGACCGGGTCAGCCTCAGCCTGCTCGTCAGCTTCCTGCTCAGCATCGCCAGCCTCGGTCTCGCCAGCTTCAGTCTCGCTGGCCTCAGTCTCGCTGGCCTCAGTCTCGCTGGCCTCAGTCTCGCTGGCCTCGGTGTCGCTGGCCTCGGTGTCGCTGGCCTCGGTGTCGCTGGCCTCGGTGTCGCTGGGCTCAGTCTCGCTGGGCTCGGTCTCGCCAACTTCGGTCTCGCTGGGCTCGGTCTCGCTGGCCGGAGCCGCGTCAGCGTCGGCCTCCCCGGCCTGCTCGGCCGCCCCGGCGTCGACGGCCTCAGGCACCTCGGCCGCGGGCTCGGTGCCCGGCTCCACGCCGCTAGCATCACCAGCGCCAGCAGCACCGCCGGTCACGCCGGCCTCGCCCGATGCGTCGGGCTCGCCGTCAGTGGCACGCTCGGCCGGCTGGTCACCGACCTGCAGTTCGGACTCGGACACGGCAACTCTTTCTCTTAGCTTCTACTGCACGGGCTCTCGTTGCTGCACATCTTCTTTGCGGCTCATCTCCTTGCGGCACGGGCTGGCGGGACAAGCCGCAGGCATCCCTCCGGCCGGTAAGCGCTGCCGCCGGTAACGCTGCGGCCAGTTGGCCGCGCCCCCGCCGGGACACCGCACCCACCCGTCAACCTCAGGTGATCATGCTGCCACTCCGGGCCGCCGATCGCCGCTTGGCGTGACGTCCTAGCCGAAGACGGCAAACACCAGCTTGGTGAACCCGTAGTCCAGGCTGGTCACGATCGCCACCATGACGAGAATGAAGACGAGCGCAACCGTTGTGTAAGTGCCGAGCTCCTTACGGGTCGGCCAGATGACCTTGCGCAGTTCGGCGACGACCTGGCGCAAGAAGACCGCGGGTGTGGTCCGGTCCGCCTTCTTCGGCGGCCGGCCCGGCTTCGCCGGCTTTTCCGCGGCGGTGCCACGTGTCTGAGTTGCCATGTCCTCACCTGAACAGCGCTGATCATTTACCGGCTGACGCCATCGGTCCGCAACCGCCACGGACCGCACCGCAGGGCAGGAGGGACTCGAACCCCCAACCGCCGGTTTTGGAGACCGGGACTCTAGCCAATTGAGCTACTGCCCTCTGACGGTGCCCTCTAAGGACCTGTGCGGGCACGCACCTGTCACCCTGGTGGGCCGCCACCAGATGCTGAAGTCTACGTTGCCGGAAGCCCTGCCGTCGAACCGCGAGCCTGACCGACACGCCGCACCATTGCCCGACGGCCTACGGCACCCGCCCGGTGATGACACCATAGATGTCATGGGTAGCTCTCCTCAAAGGATATCGGCGCGGGTCTCGGCCATCACCGAGTCGGCCACGCTGGCCGTGGACGCCAAGGCCCGCGCGCTGAAGGCCGCAGGTCGGCCGGTCATCGGCTTCGGTGTCGGCGAGCCTGATTTCCCGACCCCCGACTACATCGTCGAGGCCGCGCAGCGAGCCTGCGCCGAGCCGAGATTCCACAAATACTCGCCCACCGGCGGCCTGCCTGAACTGCGCGAAGCGATCGCCGCCAAGACCGCCCGCGACTCCGGCTACCAGGTCACGCCCGGTCAGGTGATCGTGACTAACGGCGGCAAGCACGCCGTATACGAGGCATTCGCTGCCTTGCTGGACCCGGGCGACGAGGTCCTGCTCCCCACGCCGTACTGGACCTCGTATCCGGAAGCGATCACGCTGGCCGGCGGCACCCCGGTGCCGGTGCTGACCGATGAGAGTTCCGGCTACCGCGCTTCCGTGGCCGACCTCGAGGCGCACCTCACCGACCGGACGAAGGTCCTGCTCTTCGTGTCGCCGTCCAACCCGACCGGTGCCGTCTACCCGCCTGAGCTGGTCGCTGAGATCGGCCGGTGGGCCGCGCAGCACGAGCTCTGGGTCGTCACGGACGAGATCTACGAGCACCTGGTCTACGGCGACGCCAGGTTCTCCTCGATCGCGGTCGCCGCGCCGGAAATCGGCGACCGGTGCGTGGTGCTCAACGGAGTGGCCAAGACCTACGCGATGACCGGCTGGCGGGTCGGCTGGCTCATCGGGCCGCCCGATGTCGCCAAGGCTGTCGCCGATCTGCAGTCCCACATGACATCGAACGTCTGCAACGTGGCCCAGGCCGCCGCGCTGGCCGCCGTGTCCGGCGACCTGTCAGCGGTGGCGGCGATGCGATCGGCCTTTGACCGGCGCAGGAAGATCATGACCGGAATGCTTAACGATGTTCAGGGCGTGCTCTGCCCGCTTCCTGAAGGCGCGTTTTACTGCTACCCGTCGGTCAAGGGCGTGCTCGGCAGGGAGATAGCCTGCCGGCGCCCCGAGACGACCGTTGAGCTGGCCGAGCTCATCCTCGAGGAGGCCGACGTCGCGGTGGTGCCTGGCGAGGCGTTCGGCACCCCCGGGTACTTCAGGCTGTCCTACGCGCTGGGCGACCACGATCTGCAGGAGGGCGTCGCCAGGCTGGCCAAGCTGCTTGGCTGAGCCTCGGAGATGCGAGACTGGGCCGATGGCACGGCCGCTCGACACGCTCCCCAAGGCGCACCTGCACCTGCACCTCACCGGCTCGATGCGCCACTCCACGCTGGTGGAACTGGCCCGCCACCATCGGGCCAACCTGCCGGAGGCCCTGGTGGCCGACTGGCCACCGCGGCTGAGCGGGACCGACGAACGAGGCTGGTTCAGGTTCCAGCGCCTCTATGACATCGCCCGCTCGGTCATCAGGACCGAGTCCGACGTCCGGCGGCTGTTCCATGAGGCGGCCGTGGACGAGCGGGCGGAAGGGTCCGGCTGGCTGGAGATCCAGGTGGATCCATCGGGCTACGCCGCGCGGTTCGGCGGCCTCACCCCGCTGGTGGAACTGGTGCTGGACGCCGCCGCGGTGGCGTCCGCCCAGACCGGCGTCGGCATCGGCGTGATCATCGCGGCCAACCGCACCAAGCATCCGCTCGAGGCGCGCACCCTGGCCAGGCTGGCCGCGAGGTATGCCGGGCACGGCGTGATCGGCTTCGGGCTGAGCAACGACGAGCGGCGCGGCGCGGCGCGCGACTTCACCCGGGCGTTCGTGATCGCGACCCGGGCCGGGCTGCTCGCGGTGCCGCATGGCGGTGAGCTTTCCGGGCCGGCCAGCGTCCGGGAGTGCCTGGACGATCTGGGTGCCGACCGGATCGGTCACGGTGTCTCGGCCGCCCGGGACCAGGTGCTCATGCAGCGGCTGGCGGCGGCCGGCGTCACCCTGGAGGTCTGCCCCACCTCCAATGTGGCGCTAGGAGTCGCCCTCTCCCCGGGGGACGTGCCGTTGCATCAGCTGCTCGGCGCGGGGATCCAGGTTGCGCTCGGCGCCGACGACCCGCTGCTGTTCGGTTCCAGGCTGACCGCGCAGTACGAGCTCGCCCGCCGGGTGCACGGGCTCTCCGATCCGCTGCTCGCCGACCTCGCCCGGACCTCAGTGCGCAGCTCAGCGGCCCCCGGCGAGATCAGGTCCCGGCTGCTGGCCGGCATTGACGCCTGGCAGGCGGCACCGGCCGAAGGACAGGCCCGCGCGGCTGATGACGCAGCGACTCACGGCCCGGGGGCTGATGACACGGGCGCTTATGACACGGAGGCTCGCGGCGCAAGGGCTCACGACGCAGCGACTCACGACACGGGGGCTTATGACACGGGGGCTGACCGCCGGTCATGCATGCCGTCCTGATCGCAGCCCTCGCCGTGGCGGGCCTGCTGATCGGCTGGCTGCAGCGACCCATCATCTTCCGGCTGGCCGTCCCGGCCGGCGATCCGCCCCGGTCGGCGTGCCCGGACTGCGGAACCGAGTTCTGGCCTACCCGGCGATCGCCGTGGACTGGCCCGTCGCCCGCGGGCCGGTGCCGAGCCTGCCGGGCCCGCATCTGGCCGCCGCCGTTGAGCACCGAGCTCATCACCGCGCTGGTGCTCGGCAGCCTGGCCGCGCGCCTGCATCCAGGCCTCGTGCTGGCCGCTGCGGTCTGGCTGGCTATTTGCTCCAGCCCGCTGGCCTGGATCGACATCGCCGTCCACCGGCTGCCCGACGTCCTCACCTGGCCTGCCTACGCCGGAACTGCGGTCATCCTGTTGCTGGCCGCCGCCACCAGCGGACACTGGGCCGACCTGCTGCGCGCGGTGCTCGGCGGCCTGGCCCTGGCCGCGTTCTACCTCGTCTTCGCCCTGATCAACCCGGGCGGCATGGGCCTGGGCGATGTCAAACTGGCCGCTAGCCTGGGGACGCTGCTGGCCTGGTCCGGCTGGCCCACCCTGGTCGACGGGGCCGCGGCCGGTTTCCTGCTTGGCGGCCTCTACGGGGTGGTCCTGCTGGTGCTGCGCCGGGCCACCAGAAAGCAGCACATCCCGTTCGGGCCATTCATGATCGTCGGTGCGTTCCTGATTGTCCTGGCCTTCGCCGCGCCCGGCGCGGCCAGCTGACCGGATCCGGTCAGGCTCCGCCTGCCACCAGCACCGGTTCCCTGACCAGCTCCACTCCGAAGGTCTGGCGAACACCATCCGTAATCTCCGCCGCCAGGTCAAGCAGGGCCTTGGTGCTCGACCCGCCCGGATTGACCAGCGCCAGCGTGTGCTTGGCCGAGATCCGGGGACCCTGCGCGTGCTCGCCGGCCTGGGCGCCCTTCCGTTCGGCACGATCCCGCACGCCGTCGAACGGATAGCCCTTCGCGAAGCCCGCGTGCTCGATCAGCCAGGCGGCCGACACTTTGACCTGGCCTGATTCGGCCGGGTAGCGCGGGATCTCGACACCGGCCCCGCAGGTGGCCACGACCGCCTCGGCCAGCGCGGCGAACTGCGCCTGGTCGAGAACCGGATTGGTGAAGAACGAGCCCGCGCTCCTGGTGTCAGGGTCATCAGGGTCGAGCACCATCCCCTTGCGGCGGCGCAGGCTCAGGACCGATGCGCGCACGTCAGCGAGCGGCGCCTGGCCGTCAGGGCCGATGTCGAGGGAGCGGGCCAGTTCGCCATAACGCAGCGGAGCGGATAGCCGATCGCGCGTGAGCCTGAAGGTAACGCCGAGCACCACGAACCGCCCGGTCGCAGCGAACGGCGACCCGGGCGCGGGCCCGTGGTCGGGTGCGTGCTCGGGAGCGTTCCTCGCTTCGCGCTTGAACGCGCTGGTCCGGTAGCCGAAGCCGCAGTCAGCGTTCGTCAGCTCAAGGACCTGGCCGCGAGCCCGATCGTAGGCGCGAACCGCCACGATGGTCTCCGCGACCTCCTGACCGTAGGCGCCCACGTTCTGGATGGGCGTCGCCCCGGCCAGGCCAGGTATGCCGGACAGGCACTCAAGGCCGGCCAGCCCCTCGGCCACGCAACGCTCGACCAGCGAATCCCAGTCCTCGCCCGCGGCGACGGTCACCAGCACGGATTCACCGCCGGGCGGCTTATCGTCGGCGATCAGCCGGACGCCCCTGGTCAGCATCCTGACCACCGTGCCGGGGAAGCCCGCGTCCGCGACGACCAGGTTGCTGCCGCTGCCCAGGACCAGGACCGGCTCGCTACGGTGGTCGGCGGCGCGGACGGTAGCGAGGACTTCCTCGTCACTGTCCGCCTCGACGAGACGGGCCGCTGGTCCGCCGAGCCCGAGCGTTGTGTAGCCGGACAGGGCTACCTGTTCACGGACTGTCACTGACTCAGCGTACTCAGCGTGCTCAGCTCGCTCAGGGCAGGCGCACGACCGCGCGGGCGCGGGTAAGCACCTTGGCCTCAGCTGACTTGGCGGTCAGCGCCAGCACGACCCGGTTGCCGTCCAGCTTCTCCTCGACCGTGCCACTGACCTCGATGGCCGCGCCGACGTCGTCGTCCGGCACCACCACAGGCGAGGAGAACCTGACCCCGAAGTCGACCACGGCGCCCTGTTCGCCAGCCCAGTCGGTCACGTACCTGCCCGCCTGCGCCATCGTGAACATGCCGTGCGCGATGACGTTCGGCAGCCCGACTGACTTGGCGATCCGCTCATTCCAGTGGATCACGTTGAAGTCGCCGGACGCGCCGCAGTACTTGACCAGGCTCAGCCTGGTGGCGTAGTAGGTGGTCGGGGGGAGCTCGGTCCCGGCCTCGACATCGGCGTATTTGACCTGCTCGCTCATGCCCGCATCCCGTCCCTAACCGGCACTGCCGCGCTCGACCAACGTCGAGTACGCGGTGCACACATGCTCGCCCGCAGCCGTGCTGATGACGGTCTGGGTGGTCAGCAGCGTGTTGCGGCCTGCCGCCTTGATGTCGGAGATCGTGACCTGCGCCGTGAGCAGGTCACCGGCCTGGATCTGGCGGGAGTACTCAAAGCGCTGCTCGCCATGCACGACCATGGCGTAGTTGACGCCCAGGCCAGGATCCATCACCGCACGGCCACTGCTGGCCATGCTGATCACGATCGCGAACGTCGGCGGGGCGATCACGTCCGCGTGGCCGGCCGCCTGGGCGGCGGCGCGGTCGCGGTAGACCGGATTCGGATCGCCTATGGCGTCAGCGAACTCCGCGATCTTGACGCGACTGACCTCGTATGGCTCGGCCGGGGCAAAGGTCCGGCCAACATAGTCACGGTTGATGGCCATCCGGCACGCTAGCGCGTCTCGCGGTGCGGCTGGTGCTTACGGCAATTGGGGCAGTACTTGCTCAGCTCAACCCGGTCGGGGTCGTTACGCCGGTTCTTGCGGGTGATGTAGTTGCGGTGCTTGCACTCCTGACAAGCCAGCGTGATCTTGGGCCTGACATCTGTCGCAGCCACGATGGAGTGCCTTTCTGTCGTACGGATATTCCGGTCCCAGGGGGCAGGCTGACGCCGGGCCCGCCTGAGCGAGCGCGCCAGTCAGCCAGGGAAACAACGCTCCCAGGATCACCTGTCGCGGGCTGCTACCGCAAGGTGCGCAGCCCACGTTGACCGGCGAGTCGTAGCGGAGGCCGGACTTGAACCGGCGACACAGCGATTATGAGCCGCTTGCTCTGCCTGACTGAGCTACTCCGCCGCATGACCACCGCCCGCTGCCAGGAGAACCGGTGCTGGGCGGCCATTGTTCCCGCCAGCGCGAGATCCTGCCTGACGGAGACGATACAGCTTACCGGGAATCTGGAGCAGCGCGGAGCCCGGCCTGGTTCCCCTCGCCCGGCGACCCAGGAACCGGGCCTGCAGCGGGCCAGTGACAAGCGGCAATCTGGCCACCGGTGACCGTGACGGTGGCCACAGCCGTGACCGCGTCACTCCATACCGTATAGGTGCCTGCGGCCAGCCCGGGATAGAGCGCCGAGTAGGCCACGCGGCCACCCGCGGGCCGCTCCCGGACCTGCGCGTGCGTATGCGGTGAGGTCGGCTCCCCGGCCCGGCTGATGTCGATCTCATGGCCGTTGAGCTCGGCGGGGACATGCAGGATGAGTGCTCCGACGCCCGCCCCGAGCTCAAGCAGCACCGTGCCCGCGCCGGTGGGGCCGTGCCTGGCTTCGTTCACCGTGCTGCCTTTCCGTAGGAGGGGCCGGCCCGCCGCACCGCCTGGCGCAGGTCGGCGGACCGGCCGCCGACGTCAGGACGGGTTGTCGTACCCGCTGTAGGGGACCCCCAGATAAGGGAAGGTGCTGAGATACGGCGCGCTGACGCTGGCCGGGGTCAGGCCGTCGGTGACCACGCTCGCCGCGGCGTCCGGCTTGTATGTGCCGTCGATCAGCGGATACGTCACTCCGGCGATCGCCCGGAGCTCGATCGTGACCACGTCGTCGAACACCCGGCGCCCGTTGGGGAAACCGGCCAGGTCGGAGCCAAGCAAGCCGAGGATGTTCGGATTTCCGGCAGGCGGTATCGCGGTGTTCAGCCGCAGCATGTCCGACAGGACCGTGCCGGTGTTGTTCTGGAAGCCGCTGATCAGGCCCGCCGGGATGCCGGTCAGCAAGATGGCCTCCAGGTCGGCTCGCGGCTTACCCGAGCTGACCAGCGCGGCCAGGTGCGGGAACACCCCGGGATACAGGCCGGGAAGCAGCGCCGCCAGTTCCGGGCTGGTGACGTACGACGCGAACAGCTTGTCGTCCGATGGCGGCAGCGCGTTCCAGACGTCCTTCTTGCCGAGCGGGATGAGGACCTCGTTGACCAGCGGGTTACCGAGGCGGGACACCTGCCGGAACGGCCCGCTGGCCACGCACAAGCCACGGTCGGCATCCCAGAGCTGGACCCGCTGCCGACTGGCGGTGGTCCAGACTCCGATCACCGAGCGCGGGTCTGACTCACCGCTTGCCCCCGGCCTGACCAGCTGGCTGATGGGCACCTGGATCGCGATGGAGTGCACGTTCAGCCGGTTCGTGGCGTTGACACCCGGGCCGGGCTTGGTGAATACGTGCATGCCGTACTGGTCATGCAGCTGCTGGAACGGCCGCAGGTTGGCCAGGTCGAAGATCGATCCCAGGTCTACGTAGAAGCCCTCGGCCCGCTGGCCGGCGAACACCGTGGCGCCGTTCGGCAGGTCATGGACGGCGGCGGCCGCGAGCGCGCCGTAGTCCGGCGTGGACAGCGGGCCGATGTTGCAGGGCGGGCAGGCGAGCCCGGCGGCGACCGGCTGGGCGGCGCCGTGCGTGACCTGGGTCACCGAGTAGAACTGCCTGCGGTTCCAGTTGGGGCTGTCCAGCGAGAGGATCGGCCCGACGTTGTAGAGGAATGTCTCCCGATCCCGCAACGCGGTCTGGAAACGGAACTGGTAGCTGATGTCCGCCTGGCCGTCAGCGTCGTTGTCGATGTGGATCTCATAGAGCACGTCGTCGCCGAATTCGTAGAAGTTCGGTCCGCCGGCGGCTCTTGTAACGGAATGTAATTGGCGATCAGCGTCACCGTGCCCGGGCGATCTGGGCTGACAAACGCATAGACGTCGGTACTGTCAGCCACCGGGTCCTTGGAAATCTCCGGCGCCTCACGATGTGATGACATGGCTCACCTCACTGCGGATGGTCGGGACGTTGGCTGTGTGCTCACCCGATGGCCCGCATCAACCTGCGGGCCAGAGCGGGGTCAGTGAGCCGGGTCATGCTCGTGCCGGAGAAGATGTCCAGCTCGCCTGACCTGGCGTCGCGTACATGCACGACGACGTCGCTGGCCGACGCTGCGCTGTTAGCCGACTGAGCGCTGCTAGCCGGCTGACCTGTCGCCGGCGGCCTGTCCGCCGACCGGCGCCTGGATGCCGCCGACGCGGCAGGCCGCGTCGTCGACGCCAGGGCCTGCGCCGCAGGCAGGCCGATCAGGGTACTGGCCGCGACGCCCGCTACTCCCGCCCCGGCCGCCCCGCGCAGTAAAGCTCGCCGGGACGGATCAGCCTGCGCCGGGTCAGTTCCGCCGACCTCTTCGGCCTCGCCGGCACCCGAGGCGCGCCATCCGGTCGCCCCTCGTTGACTCCTACTTGACATGACTCTCCCCTCCGGAGCAGGCCTGCTGCCAAGCTCCCAACACTGGGCGCCGGAACCCGTGCGCCCGGCGTAGTGATCGGTTTTCGGCAGGCAGGTGCTCTGGCGGGCGTGTCCCCCCCGGTCCCGCGCGTGCCTGGCGGCAACTATCACGCACCTGATTCGGCGGCCCCGGCAGGACGGATGGCACAGTGACATGCCGTTATCAATTCTTTACTAAACAGCGGCGAACGCCCGGCCAGACTGGGTTGAAATTTATGGATAAAAGGGGCATCAATGCGAACCCTCTGTCGCTTTATTGACCATTCCGCGCATCAGGCAAGACCACCGACAGGGGCGCATACTCATGGCGCTTGCATCGGCCTGCTGGGCACGGGCAGCTGACCGCCGCCCGATCGCCTGGCGGGCAGCTGCGGGCCGCGCGCTGCGGGCCGCGCAAGCAGCGGGGCGGCATGATCGGACTGATCGCTGCATGGAAATCGGCGCCGGCGTGGCGGCATGCAAGGGGCTGCGGCCCTGCTGATCTGCAGTGCAGCGGGCAAGGCGGCGGGCAGCCGGGCGTGCAAGGCTGCGGGCAGCCGCTGATCGCGCGTGGCGGTCGGCACGGCCGATCAATGCCAACTACAAGCTGCCGCCAGCCACAAGCCGATGCCAGCTAGAACTGGTAGACCGATGGCCACCCGAGCCCGCGGCGACTCCCCCCGCATGCAGGCCGGTGACGCTGGTTCTGGCCTGGCGGAGGATTCTTATCGAATTTATATTTGAATATCGGCCAGTTTTGTCAGTGGCTCTCGATAGAGTGGTCGAGAACCAGATGCCGCCAACGAGTGCAGCCGAGGAGGTGACCCGATGCCAGACCACGGCCAGCCAGACCACGGCCAGCCCGGCAACGCACAGTTCCCATGCGCAAGGCCGGACCATGACCAAGCAGGCCATGACGAGGCAGGCCATAACGGAGCCGCTTCCGTGCCTGTGGGTGGGGGTGCACCGCAGGGTCTGTCGTGGTCGTGGGAGCTGGATTTCGAGACGCTGGTGGCGGCGCTGAATGAGCCGGCCCCGTGGAACCGGCCGCCGCGCCGGCCTTCGGTCAGCGGCGGTGCGCCGAGTACCTCAGACCCGGGCAGTGCCGACCCGGGCAGTGCCGACCCGGGCAGTGCCGTCCCGGGTACCCCCGTCCCGGGTACCCCCGTCCCGGGCACCCCAGTCTCCGGTACCCCGGTGTCCGGCACCCCGGCTTCTGGTACCCCGGTGTCCGGTACCCCGGTGTCCGGTACCCCGGTGTCCGGTACCCCGGTGTCCGGTACCGCGGCCGCGAGTTCGTCAGCCTCGGAGGTTTCGGGGGCCGTGGCGGCGGAGCCGGTGGATCAGGATGCGGTGCTGGATGGTTTGCTGGCGGCGGGGGTGCGGGAGGTGCCGCTGGCGGTGGCGGCGGGGCGGGTGGCGGAGTGCTTGCCGGCCGGGCCGGGGCTGGCGGGGTGGCTGGCGTCGGCGGATCCGGCGGGGCTGGAGGATGGCGCGCTGGCGGGGGTGGCGGCGTCGTGGCGGCGGCTGGCGTCGTGGGCGCAGGCCGGGGAGCTCGCGGCGGTCGCGCAGATCGCGTCGCGGTCCGCGGCGCGGGATCCGAAGGTCACGGTGGCGGCGGACGGCCGTCCGGGCCGGGTCCCGCAGGACGCCGCGGCGCAGGTGTCGCTGGCGCTGATGATGTCGGGGTATAACGCGGACTGGTGGCTGGACCTGGCCGTGACGTTGAGGTGGCGGCTGGCGGCGACCGGCGCGGCGCTGGCGGGCGGGGTGATTGACCTGCCGCGGGCGCGGCTGATCGCCGAGGCGACCGGCTTGCTGGCCGAGGAGGACGCCCGGGCGGTGGAGGAGCAGGTCCTGCCGCGGGCCGGGGAGCTGACCAACGCGGGGCTGCGGGCGGTGCTGCGCCGTGCGGTGATCGCCGCGGATCCCGATGGCGCGGAGCGCCGCCGCAAGGAATCGGAGGCGCGGGCGAAGGTGTGCCTGTACCCGGATGAGGAAGGCACCGCGGCGCTGGCCGGGTACCAGCTGCCCGGGATCGGCGCCGCCGCGGCGATGGCCCGGATCAGCGCGCTGGCCCGCGCGCTGAAAGCATCCGGCGCGGCCGGCGGGATCGACGTGCTGCGCGCCCAGGTCTTCCTCGGCCTGCTCTCGGGCACCCTGCCCCGCACCCCGCCCCCCGGCGGCGAACCCCCCGGCGGCGCACCCCCGCCGCCCGGCAACCACGAACCCCCGCCCCCCGGCGGCGAACCCCAGCCGCCCGGCACCCCGCCCGGACCCGGCCCGCGCCCCGGCCCCGGACCCGGATCTGGCCCCGGGCACGGGAACGGGCCGCCGCCCGGCGGAACCCCCGGCGGCGGAACCCCGGACGGCGGCAGCCCGGACCGGAGGCTGCCCCGCGAGGACCCGCCCGCCGGGGAGATACCACCACCCGGCAGCCCGCCCGGCGGCCTCCCGCCCGGCGGCTGGCCCGGCCCGGGTCCCGGTCCTGGTCCCAGTCCGGGTCCTGGTCCTGGGTCCTGGTCCGGGATATGACCCGGACGACGACCCGGCCGGGGACTGGCGCGCCGCACAGCCCCCCGTCCCGCACTGGCCGCCGCTACCCAGCCGCCTGCCCGCCCCGCCCGGCCAGGCCCGGCCGCCCGGCCGGCACTCCCACGCTCCGCCGCCCGCACAGCCCGGCCGGCCACCGCCCGGCCTGCTGGACCTCACCCTGCCCTGGACCACCCTCGCCGGGCTATCCACCCAGCCCGGCCACCTCAGCCGCCTCGGCCCCATCACCCCCGCCCAGGCCTGCCAGCTCGCCGCCCACGCCGCCGCCACCCCCGGCACCCACTGGCGCATCATCCTCACCACCCCCGCCGGACACGCCCTCGCCGTCACCCCCATCCCCCCCACCAGAACCCGCACCCGGCCCGAGCCCACCACCGGGACCCCGCTCGTCGGCCGGGTCACCCTCACCATCCCCCGCACCATCCTCACCACCACCCCCGCCCCCCACGCCAGCGACCCCGCCGGGATCCTCGGCCGCGCCCTGCGCGCCGCCGCCACCGCCGCCCGCGCCGCCGCCGCCCAGCACGCCGCCGACACCGCCGCCGGCGGCTGCGCCCACACCACCGCCACCCCCCGCTACCGGCCCGCCCCCCGCCTGCACGAATACATCACCGCCCGCGACCTCACCTGCCGGTTCCCGCCCTGCCGCCAGCCCGCCACCCGCACCGACCTCGACCACACCCGCCCCTACGCAGACGGCGGCCCCACCTGCCGCTGCAACATCGGCGGCTTCTGCCGCCACGACCACCTCCTCAAACACCACCCCGGCTGGCACGTCACCCAGCCCGCCCCCGGCACCTTCCACTGGACCACCCCCACCGGCCGCACCTACCTCATCACCCCCGACACCCACCCCATCTAGTACGCCAGTAGCCGCCATTCGGGCAGTGACCTGCGGCGGAGCGCCCGCATCCGGTTCGCTGGTCTAGGGCATGACAGGGCACATTTGCGCTTGTGAGCCCCACGGCGGCTGCTGCTGGTGATCAAGGGCCCGAACGAGCCGCACGAGCAGGTCATCGACGCGGAGCTGGCCGCCGCCGGCGTGCTGAGGTCGTGCTTCGCGCGGACGCAGACGTGGCTCCAGGCGGAAAGTGCGTGGACGCGCGGGCCAGCGAGCTGCTGTCACGGAACAGGCGGACGATCGCCGACCATTGCAGAGACCGGTCACCGGACTGTGCGCAGCGGCTGGTGAACCGGGCGTGCTGGCAAAGGAGCTCAGGGACCGTGCTGACGACCTGGGCGTCACCTCGTTGACAGCTGGAGTAACCGGCGAGCCGAGACCTGACCAGAGTGTCGTTCGAGACCGCTACGCGGCCGAACCAGTCACGCGCTCAGGCATTGAAGGACTCCGATCGCTGGCCGGCAGGCCAGGCTGGGAGCTCCTGCGGATTCCATAGCTTGGCCTTCGGCGCACCGTACTCCCGGAGAGTCCAAAGCCGGTTCTCAAAATCCTCCTCAGAGGAAATAACATCGGGAGGGCTTTGAAAATGGCCGGGATCGTAGTCGACCTCATGGCCGAGGCGCTCGGCGTGCTTACGGAACGACCGGTAGAGCGTGACCCCGCCCTCATTCACGCCCCGGCGCGGCGTGTTCGGGCACAGATCGGCGTGGAACACGACCTCGCCGGTCGCTTGCGTCCCGCGGCGCCCGATGAACCTGTGCGCGCGTAGACCAATGCTCCTCGGGAACTGGGCCGCGATAGCCTTTGCCTCGTCCGGAGTTACCATCCTGTTGGTGGTGGCCTCAACAAACTCCAAGCCGCCACACTCGGCGTCCGTGGCAGCGTACACCTTGAAGTGGGCCCTGTTAATATTGTCCTGCGCGATCATAAGAATCCCCTGTGTACCCGGCGCGTTACGAGTGGCCGGATCGTAGAATAAGCAGCCCGCGGTTCTCACGTGCAGCAATGGTCCTCGTGAGTACTCACCATGGGAGTAGCCCCCCTCGGTGGGCAGCGGCGGCCGTCATGATCAAAGCCCCGTCTTCGTGCGACCTGCAAATGGGGCCAATCCAGCGGGTCAAAGATCCAAACCCTGGCCTCGTAGCGTTGCTCTGATCTGGCGGTACCTTGATCGTTTGATCTTGATAAAGAAGACCCTGGGTTGGGCCTCCCCCAGCACCTATTTCCAAAAAGGCGCCGTGGTGCGATTTTATTGTCGACAGCGTTTACCTAGAGCCTACGCGGGTTTCGAGCACGGGTGACATCGAGGTCCCGCTGTGAACAGCTGGCGCAGCGCTTTGACCTCCGGTGGACAGGTACTGGGGCGACCGCGACGGCCAACTAGGCCTCAGGGGTTTCACCGTCAACCTCCTGAGCTGCGTATTTGCGCCCCCGACGGTCTTGATCGTTCTCGGCCTTTAGGTGGGCTTGTGATCTGTCTCACAAGTTTCGGTTATGTGATCACCTTGACCGTCTCACGAGCTCTCTTTGAGGCGATATTCCTTCCAGCCCAGCTGACGCATCACCGCACACGTTCTGCGATAGTCGACTGATCCCCAGCCGGAGTCAGCGCGAGGTCGGCGTCCGGGCCTGAGAACACTCCGCCTTCAGATCCGGTGGCTTCCCAGCTGAGCGCTAGCACAGTGGGCTCATCCCGCGTCACCAGTTCCGGACGTGGACCTCGGCCAGCCTGGACGTGCTGCCGGGCGCGTGCCGGGTGGCTGCCGGGCCCGTGCCGGGTGGCTGCCGGGCGCGTGCTGGGTGGCTGCCGGGTGCATGGTGGGCGCGTGTGACGACTCACCTGCTGCCAGGCAAGATGGTCTGGTGACTCAAGAAGACGACCGCAACAGCGCGGTAGCCGGCCGCGATCTTCAGGTGCGGGTAGCCAGGCTCGGCGATGAGCCCGGCGTCGCGGCCGTGGACGCGGCGGCCTGGTCGCCTGAGTCCGGCTTTCCTTCGGTGATCCAGGCGGCCGACGGTTCGTTTTTCTCGCCCGACAGCCCGCCTGAGGCCCACCTGGTCGCCGAGATCGACGGCCAGATCGCTGGCTACCTGCGGCTGAAGCCCATGACCAGGCTGCCGGAGAACGCGCACGTGCTCGGCGTGCTCGGGCTCGCCGTCGCGCCAGCAGCCCGGCGCCAGGGCGTGGCCGCTGCGCTGCTGACTGCCGCCGAAGACCAGGCGCGAGCACGGGGCGCGGTCAAACTGAGCCTGCGAGTGCTCAGCACGAATAACTCCGCCATCCGGTTGTATGAGCGGCAGGGGTTCGAGCACGAAGGACGGCTGCGCGGCGAGTTTCTTATCGAGGGCCGCTACGTTGACGACGTGCTGATGGCCAAGCAGATCCGGCCCACCGGCTGAGCATCAGGCCGCCCCGACCAACCCGGCGAGGAGTCGTCGGCTGGCGCACCTCAGGCCGCGCCGGCCGACCCGCCCGCCGACCCGCCCGCCGACGCGCCGGCCGACCCGCCAGCGGAGCCGCCAGCCGCCGGCCGGCCTGCCCGCCGGTGCGCCGAGCCCAGCGAAATCAGCCAGGACCAGGGCCACGATCAGCACGGCGCTGCAGACACTCAGGGCCAGCGCGGACACGTGCGGGGCCAGCAGCCCGAGCAGCGCGAGAACCGCCAGCGCGGCAATCCGCGGCCAGGACAGCTGCCGCCAGATGATGACCTTGAACGCCGCGTGCCCGGCGATGAACAGTCCGGCACCGCCGAGAATCATCCAGGAGGCCTGGGCGGAGGCCGCAGCGTCCGGATGGGAGACCACGAGTTCGTCCGCTGCAGCCGTGACGATGATCCCGGCCACCATCACCGGGTGGACGAAATGGTAGGCGGAGCGGCCCAGCCGGCCTGGATCAGATGAGCTGGCGATGACCCGAGCGCCCTCCTCGGCACTGCGGTCGAAGTACAGCCACCACAGTCCCGCGCTGCCGACGAACGCCGTCACGAACGCCCCGACCGCCGCCAGGCCGATGTGCCCGAGGCCGGACAGCGTGGCCCCGATGACGACGATCGACTCACCAAGCGCGATCAGAATGAAGGCCTGACAGCGTTCCGCGAAATGACCACCTTCGATGGTCCAGTCCGCAGTGGTGGAGCGCCCGAGCCCCGGGGTGTAGAACCCGACCGCGCCGCCGAGCAGGTCCACCCCCACCGCGGCGAGCCAGTACGCGGCGCGCGCGTGCCCGGCGCTCACCCCGCCCAGGACGGCCAGCGTCCCGCTGACCAGGCACCAGGCCAGGATGCGCTGGAAGTTGCGCTGCAGCCGGCGGCCCCGCAGCGCGATGACCGTGAACACGCTGCGGCCGATCTGCATGGTGGCGTACGCAATGCCGACCGCCAGACCCCGGGCGCCGAACGCGCCCGGCAGCGCGGCCGACAGGACCAGGCTGGCCAGCATCAAGGCGAGCAGCAACAGCCGGACCGCAATCCGATCCGGGTCCAGCCAGTTGGTGACCCAGGTCGTGTACACCCAGAGCAGCCAGACCATAGCGAGCAGCAGCGCGGCCTGCAGCGCCCCGCCCGGCGTCGGATGGGCGAGGAGGTAATGCGACAGCTGGGTGACCGCGAAGACGTAGACGAGATCGAAGAAGAGCTCGACGTTGGTGACGCGCTCGGACCCGGCCCGCTCGCGCACCAGGTTCCATGGCCTGGCCTGTTGCACCACTCGATGATGCCAGCGCCCGGTCGATCAGCTGATCAGCACTCCACGACGTTCAGCGCCAGGCCGCCGCGGGCCGTCTCCTTGTACTTGTCCTTCATGTCCTCGCCGGTCTCCCGCATGGTCTTGATGGCCTTGTCCAGCGAGACATAATGCTGACCGTCACCGCGGACGGCCATCCGGGCCGCGGTGATCGCCTTGACCGACGCGATCGCGTTGCGCTCGATGCACGGTATCTGCACCAGCCCGCCGACCGGATCACAGGTCAGCCCGAGGTTGTGCTCCAGGCCGATCTCGGCCGCGTTCTCCACCTGCTCCGGGTTGCCGCCGAGCACCTCGGCCAGCCCGGCCGAGGCCATCGAGCAGGCCGAGCCGACCTCGCCCTGGCAGCCGACCTCGGCGCCGGAGATAGACGCGTTCTCCTTGAACAGCACGCCGATGGCCGCCGCGGTGAGCAGGAACCTGACCACACCGTCGGCAGTCGCCCCGGGCACGAACCTCGTGTAGTAGTGCAGCACCGCGGGGATGATCCCGGCGGCGCCGTTGGTCGGGGCGGTGACGACCCGTCCGCCCGCGGCATTCTGCTCGTTGACGGCCAGCGCGTACAGCGTGACCCACTCCATCGCGTACAGCGGATCGGCGGCGTCACCCGAGAGCTCCAGGTTCTCCCGCAGCCTGCGGGCGCGGCGGCGGACTCGCAGCCCGCCGGGCAGTACGCCCTCGGCCGCGCAGCCCTGCTGCACGCACTCCTGCATGACCGCCCAGATGTGCGCCAGGCCATCCCGGACGGCGGCCTCATCCCTGCGGACCAGTTCGTTGGCCAGCATGACCCCGCTGATCGGCAGCCCGGTGCGCTGGGTGTGCTCGAGCAGTTCGAAGCCGGTCGTGAACGGGTACGGCACTGGCGTGGCGTCCGGCACGATCTGGGGATTGCCCGCCTCATCCTCGCCGAGCACGAAACCGCCGCCGACCGAGTAGTAGTACCGCACCGAAAGCTCGGTCTCACCCCGGGCCAGCGCCGCGAAGCGCATCGCGTTGGAATGGAACGGCAGCCGCTTGCGCCGGTGCAGGATGACGTCCTCACCGATGTCGAACGAGATCTCGCGGCGGCCGAGCAGCCGCAGCCGGCCGGACTCGCGCACGCTGGCGACCAGCGGCTCCGCCGCCGCCGGGTCAACGGTCTCGGGCAGTTCGCCAGTCAGCCCGAGCACCACTGCCTTGACGCTGCCGTGGCCGTGCCCGGTAGCGCCCAGCGAGCCGAACAACTCGACCTCGACGCCGCTCACCTGGTCGAGCAGCCCGTCCTCGGCCAGCGAGGTCACGAACATCGCGGCGGCGCGCATCGGCCCGACCGTGTGCGAGCTGGACGGGCCGATCCCGATCTTGAAGAGATCGAAGGTGCTGATCGTCATCTCGCCACTCCCTTGACCCGGTCACCGGCCGGATCGAACGGCGGCCGCAGGTGCACGGTCGCGGCCACCCGCTGGCCGCTCACGTTCACCTCGTAGCGGCCGGCCCGCAGATAGTCAGCCGTCACGGTCTCGCCGGCCGGATGGCGAACATACCCAAGCCCGACGCAGGCGCCGAGCGTCTCCCCCCAGGCCCCCGAGGTCACCTGACCCGCCGCGACCCCGTCCCGCAGGACCAGTTCGCCGCCCCAGATCATCGCGTCCGGATCGTCCAGCACCAGGGACACCAGCCTGCGGCGCGGGCCGTTCGCCTTGGCCTTCTCGACCGCCTCGCGGCCGAGGAACGAGATGTCGGTCTTGAGCTTGCAGGCGAACAGCAGCCCCGCCTCGACCGGTCCGTAATCCGGGGTCAGCTCGCGGCCGAAGGCCCGGTAGCCCTTCTCCAGCCGCATCGACTCGATCGCGTAGTAGCCGGCGTTGACCAGCCCGAACGACGGCCCCGCGGCGGCCAGCTCCTCGTACACGCCGACGGCGAACTCGGCGGGCACGTAGAGCTCCCAGCCGAGCTCGCCGACGTAGGTGATGCGGGTGGCCCGGACCGTGGCGTAGCCGACGTCGATCTCGCGGCTGGCACCGAACGAGAAAGCAGCATCGCTGAGGTCGCTGGCCGACACCGCCGACAACAGGTCCCGCGACCGCGGCCCCATCACGCCGAAGACGGCGTACGCCGACGTCACGTCGGTGACCAGCGCGCGGCTGCCTGGCCGGAGCTGCCTGCGGATGTGGTCCTTGTCCCGCTCGGTCGTCGCCGCGCTGCTGACCAGCAGGAACTCTTCGTCCGACAGCCTGGTGACGGTGATGTCGGCCGCATAGGTGCCGCGCTGGTTGAGCATCCCCGTGTAGACCGTCCGGCCCGGTTCCACGTCGACGTCCGCGGTGCACAGCCACTGCAGCGCCGCCGCGGCGTCGGGGCCGGCCAGCAGGTATTTAGAGAACGAGGTCTGGTCGAACAGCGCCACGTCGCTGCGGGCCGCCCGGTGCTCGGCCGATGACCACGGCTGCCAGTTCTGCTTGCCCCACGAGTACCTGACCTCAGGGACCTGGCCGGGCGGGGCGAAGAAGTTGGCCCTTTCCCAGCCCATCTTGCTGCCGAAGCCGGCGCCGGCCTGCTTGAGCAGGTGATAGACGGGCGACCGGCGCAGCGGCCGCGCCGTGCCCAGCTCGCGAGTCGGCCAGGGGACGGCGTAGTGCAGGCCCAGGATCTCCGCCACCCGGTCATGCAGCCAGTGGTTATTACCGTTGAAACGAGCAAACCGCCTGATGTCGACGACCGATAGATCGCACCCGGGGTCACCCTCGATGATCCACTCCGCCAGGGCCCGCCCGGCACCGCCAGCGGACGCGATCCCGACGGAGTTGAATCCGGCGGCGACGAAGAAGTTCCGCAGTTCCGGGGCCTCGCCCAGGATGAACTGGTTGTCGGGGGTGAAGCTCTCCGGACCGTTGTAGAACTTCTTGATCCCGGCTTCGCGCAGCGCCGGGATCCGGAGCAGGGCATTCTCCATCAGGATCGAGAACTGGTCCCAGTCCTCGTCGAGCAGCTGAAACTCGAACGGGTAGGGCAGCGCGTCCGGGGCGACCCACGGCTTGGCCTGTGGCTCGAAGCCGCCTACCACCAGGCCGCCCACCTCTTCCTTGAAGTAGGTGTAGCCGTCCGGGTCGCGCAGGATCGGCAGGTCCCGGTGCGCGCCCTCGATCTGCTCGGTCACCACGTAGAAGTGCTCGGCCGAATGCAGCGGGACGGTCACCCCGGCCAGGGCGCCGATCTGCTTGGCCCACTGCCCGGCGCAGTTGACCACCACCTCGGCCTCGACGTCGCCGTCGTCGGTGCGGACCCCGCAGACGGCGCCGCGGGCGGTCAGGACGCCGGTCACCCGGGTGCGCTCGCGCACCACGGCGCCGCGATGACGGGCACCGCGGGCCAGCGCGGCGGTCAGGTCGGTCGGGTTGGCCCGGCCATCGCCGGGCAGCCAGATCGCCCCGGCCAGGTCGGCCACGTCCATGATCGGGTAAAGCTCGGCGGCCTGCTGCGGGCTGATCAGTTCGCACTCAAGGTCGAACGCCTCGGCCGCCGCCGCGGTCCGCCGCAGCGCGACCATGCGATCGTGGCTACGGGCCACCGTCACCCCGCCGCAGCGGCGGAAACCGGTGGACAGGCCGACCTCGTCTTCCAGGCTGGCGTACAGCTCCGTTGAGTACTGAACGAGGCGAGTACCGCTCTCCGAGGCCCGCAGCTGGCCGACCAGGCCGGCCGCGTGCCAGGTGGTGCCGCAGGACAGCTGGCCCTGTTCCAGCAGCAGCACGTCGGACCAGCCCGCCTTGGTCAGGTGATAGGCCACGCTGGTGCCGATCACGCCGCCGCCGATGATCACGACCTGCGCTCGATCAGGCAGTGCTCGATCAGGCAGGGCCCGATCAGGCAGGGCCCGATCAGGCAGGGCCCGGCCAGGCAGCGGTACGTCAGTCATCGCCGGCCGCGTCCTGGAGCAGCACGGGGAAGCCCGGCGCGGCGAACTCGGCCGCGGCGCTCTCGAACCGCTCCATCGCCCACGACCAGAAGTCGAAGTCGATCGGGCTGGCGGCGTGCTGGATGGCCCCCCAGAGCGTCCAGCCGTACTTGGAGGCCAGCCCGAGCAGCCGGGCCCGGGCGATCATGCTGCGCGACGCCCGGCCGTAATAGGCCGTGACCAGCTCGGCCAGCGCGTCGGTGCTCAGGCCGCACTCGCTCCAGATGTTGCCGAGCTCAAAACATGGATCGTTGTTGCCCGAGTACTCGTAGTCGATCAGCCAGATCCGGTCGCCGTCGTCGATGAAGTTCCCGGCCAGCAGGTCGTTGTTGCACGGCACGGTGGGTACGGCGCGGACCGCCAGCGCGGCGCGGATGGCCCCGAACTGACCCGCCAGCTCGTCGTAACCGCCGGGGATCCGCATTCCGCGCGCGGCGACCACCGACCGGTACCTGCGCTGGATGTCGAACATGTCAAAGTCCCCGGCGAACCGGCCGCCCGAGTGCAGCCGCCGGCACGCGGCGGCGATCCGCGCGATGTTTCCGTCCGCGCCGACGTCGGCGTTGGTGAAGGTACGGCCCGCTATGTAACGCAGCACCAGCACGCTGCGGTCCGGCAGGTACTCGATCACCGGCGCGCCCACGCCCGCCGCGGCGGCTGTCACCGAATTGCGGTACTCGTTGTCCCGGTCGATGGCCAGCAGTTCACCGCCGCCGGTGCAAACCCGGGCCACAAACGTCCCGTCCGGGGTGGTCACCTTGTAGTTGTGGTTGGTCAGCCCGCCGGGCAGTTCGGTTACCGACCTGGGTTCGGCGGCGAGGCTTGGCACCTGCGCGAACAGCGCGTCGATGCCAGCGGCATTGACCATCGGCGCACTCCTGCAAAATCCCGCGAGAAAGGGTCTGGACAATTAGTCTCGGCCAATCGTACGCTACGCCTCAATCCGCGTCCCGTGGAGTGGGAGGGGCTCGTCATGAGCGCTGGCACACAGGTTCCGAGCGGACACGAGCGCGACACCACCGACCTGAAGCAGTTCGGTTACGAGCAGGAGCTCAAGCGGTCCCTCGGGCTGTTCAGCTCGTTCGCGGTGGCGTTCAGTTACATCTCGCCGTCAACCGGCATCTTCACGCTGTTCGCGCTGGGGCTCACCACCCTCGGCGGCGTGTTCATCTGGACCTGGCCGGTCGTGGCCCTCGGGCAGTTCATCGTGGCGCTGAACTTCGCCGAGGTCTCCAGCCACTACCCGGTGGCGGGCTCGGTCTTCCAGTGGACCAAGTACCTGGCCAGCCGCAGCTACTCGTGGTTCACCGGGTGGATCTACCTGTTCGCCGGCATCATCACCGTGGCCGCGGTGGTCGCGACCCTGCCGCTGGCGCTGATCCCGGCGCTGAACGGCCTGGGCTGGCACAGCCTGAGCTCGACCAGCCTGCACACCCAGGAGGTCATCGCCCTCATCACGCTCGTGGTCATCACGGTGCTGAACATCTACGGCGTCCGGCTGGTCGCGCTCATCAACAACACCGGGGTGCTGTTCGAGATCCTCGGCATGTTCGTGTTCGCGCTGGTGCTGCTGGCCTTCCACAATCATCAGGGCATCAAGGTCGTCACCAACAGCGGCGGCTTCCATGTCGGGGCGAACACGTTCCTGGCCGCGATGTTCATGAGCCTGTTCGTGATCTACGGCTTCGACACCGCGTCCACGCTGGCCGAGGAGACCCGTGATCCGCGCCGGGCGGCCCCGAAGGCGGTGCTGTTCTCGGTGATCGGCGCGTTCGTCATCGGCGGCGTGTTCCTGCTCGGCGTGCTGGTGGCGATCCCGAACCTGCACGGGGCGATCACCGCCAACGGCGGCCTCGGTGCCAACCCGGCCAACATCATCACGGAGAACTTCTCCTCGGCGTTCGCCACCATCTACCTGCTGGTCGTCTCGGCGGCGATCTTCGTCTGCTGCCTTTCGATCCTGGCCGCGACGATCAGGCTCTGCTTCGGGATGGCCCGTGACAACCAGCTGCCGTTCTCCAAGCCGCTGTCCAAGGTGGCCCCGACGCTGCACACGCCGGTCTGGTCCTGCATCGTGATCGCCGTGCTGTCTGCGGTGCCGTTCGTCAAGTACGCCGGGGTCGCGATCATCGCCATCGCGGCCACCGGCATGATCTACCTGAGCTACTTCCTCGGCAACATTGTGATCCTGCGGGCCCGCGCCCGGGGCTGGCCCAAGACCAGCGCGCCGTTCCGGCTCGGCCGGTGGGGGATCGTGGTCAACATCGTCGCGCTGCTCTACGGCGGCGCGATGCTGATCAACTTCGCCTGGCCGCGGATCGCGAGCAACCCGGAGCCGAGCCAGACCGGCGGCCTGCTCACCTTCGGCGTCGACTTCCTGAACAAGATCCCGATCTTGTGGACGGTGGCGATCGGCATCGCGATCATCGGCGCGATCTACTACCTCGCCGTGGGCCGCCGCAAGCAGTTCGCGCCCGTGGTGTCGCCGTCGCCCGACGATCCGGCGCTGACCATCGCGACCGCCCCCGAGAGCTGACCGGCCGTCGCGGCGGCCGATAGCGCCTAGCATCCTGACTATGCCGTCACCGTCTGACATCAGGCAGCCACAGCCCGAAACCGGGCAGCCATCGCCCGATACGAGGCAGCCATCGCCCGATACGAGGCAGCCATCGCCCGATACCAGGCAGCCGCCACCTGCCACCCGGCCGCCGCCACCGGGCATCAGGCCGCGAAATCCCGGTGCCCGGCAGCCCGCGCTGCAGACCCGCGCCTGCACGCCCCCGGAGATCTCGCGCGCGCCAGGTATCACCGTGCACGCGCAGATCGAGGACTGGCTGGCCGGCGAAATCACGGTCGGCAGGCTGGTGCCAGGCGACCGGCTGCCGGCCGAGCAGGACCTGGCCGCATGGTTCGGGGTCAGCCGGATGACACTCAGGCATGCCCTTGGTGAGCTGGCCAGGCGTGGCCTGGTGACCAAGGCGGTCGGGCGGCGCGGTGGCACCTTCGTCGCCGCGGCCAAGCTGGAGCAGGATCTCACCACGCTGGCCAGCTTCTCCGAGCAGTTGCGCCGCGGCGGGATGGTGGCCGGGGCGCGGGTACTGTCCGCGACGGCGCGCCCGGCCGGCCCGGCCGCCGCGGCAGCCCTCCGGATCGCCGACACCGATCAGGTCTTCGGCGTGCGGCGGCTCAGGCTCGCCGACGGCAAGCCCATCGCGGTCGAGCACTCGAGATTCCCGGCCGCGCTGTTTCCTGGCTTGCTGGACGAACGGCTCGACGGCTCGCTGTACGAGCTGCTCGAGGTGAAATACGGCCAGCGCCCGCACCGGGCCAGGGAGAGCCTCGAGCCGGTGACCGCCGGGGCGCGCGAGGCCGAGGCGCTCGGCGTGGCCTCCGGTGCGCCGCTCATGCTGGTCGAGCGCACCGCCTACAGCCGTTCGGGGCAGCCGCTCGAGTTCGCCCAGGACCTGTTCCGCGGCGATCGCACCAGGCTCGTGGTCTGGACCTCAGAACTGGCCGACTAGCCGGTCGCCGCCGGCTCACTCGATGCTGGGCCGCCGGCGGCCGGGCCGCTAGCTGCAGGCCGCCAACCCCCGGCGCGCCATCGAGATATTGCTTGACAGGTCTTAATCGCGCAATAGATCGTATAGTCCGGCAACTGACGGGGCATGGCTCAGGCAGGATCGCGCGCACGGGAGGCTGGCGTGAGCAAGACGGGCAGTGGCAGGGCGCACCGGATCGCCGCACTGCCCTGCGGCAGGCGCACCAAATACCTGGTCGTGGTGTTCTGGATCGTGGTCATCGCGCTCACCGGGTCGCTGGCCGGCAAGCTGCAGGGCGCGGAGAAGAACGACGCCTCGTCCTATCTTCCGGCCAGCTCGGACTCCGCCCAGGAACTGAACCTGCAGGCCAAGTTCACCTCGAAAAACCTCAATCCGGCCGTCGTCATCTACCAGCGGCAGTCCGGGATCACCCCCGCCGACCTCCGCAAGGCGGCCGCCGACGCGCGCGCGTTCGCCGCGCTGCCCGAGGTCGCGGGCCGGGTGGCCGGCCCGTTCCCGGCCGCTGACCACCGGGCCATCGAGACCGTCGTGGGCTCAGACCTTGGCTACACGGCCAACATCGGCAAGTTCGTCGACGGACTGCGGGCGACCGCGTCAGCAGGTGATCCGGGAGTTTCGGTCTACGTGACCGGCCCGGCCGCGAGCGCCGCGGACGAGCTCAAGATCTTCAAGGGCATCGACACCACGCTGCTGTTCGCGACGCTAGCGGTGGTCATCGTGCTGCTCCTGCTGACCTACCGGAGCCCCATTTTGTGGCTGCTGCCCATCGTGTCCGCGGGCGTCGCGCTGACGATCGCGGAGGGGGTCATCTATCTGCTGACCCAGCACGGCCTGACCGTCAACGGCCAGAGCGGCGGCATCCTGGTGGTGCTGGTGCTCGGCGCCGGGACCGACTATGCGCTGCTTCTCGTCGCGCGCTACCGCGAGGAACTGCGCAGGCACGAAGACCGGCACGAGGCCATGGCGGAGGCGCTGCGGCGGGCCGGTCCGGCGATCATCGCGAGCGGTGCGACCGTCATCGTCAGCATGCTCTGCCTGCTCGTGGCGGAGTCCGCGGACATCTCCGGGCTTGGCCCGGTCGCCGCGATCGGCATCGCCGTCGCGCTGCTGGCCATGATCACCCTGCTGCCCGCGCTGCTGGTGATCTGCGGCCGGTGGATCTTCTGGCCGGTGCGGCCCAGGTACGGTACGGCGGAGCCGACGCAGGGCGGCTTCTGGGCCAGGGTCGGTCAGCGGATCGCCATCAGGCCCCGGGTCGTGTGGGGCGTGACGGCGGTGCTGCTCGCCTGCGCGTCACTGGGCCTGATCGGCTTCACGATCGGCCCGCTGACCGCCGCCCAGTCGTTCCGCGGCACGCCCGCGTCGGTGGCCGGCGAGCAGGTCCTGGCCCGGCATTTCCCGGCCGGAGCTGGCGAGCCGGTCGCGGTCATCGGCAACGCGGGCGCGGCCGTCCCGCTGCGGGCCGCCCTGGCACGGACGCCGGGCATCGTGGCGGTGGCACCGCCGCAGGTCAAAGATGGCCTGGTCTACCTGCAGGGCACGCTGGCCAGTAAGCCGGACAGCCAGGCGGCCTACACCACCATCGACCGGGTCAGGGCCAGTGTCGGCGCGGTACCCGGGGCCGACGCCAAGGTGGGCGGGGCCAGTGCGATCAACCTGGACGTCGAGCGGTATGCCACCCACGACCGGAACGTGATCATTCCGCTGGTGCTGCTGGTCGTGCTGGTCGTCCTGGCCCTGCTACTGCAGGCGGTGGTGGCACCGCTGGTCCTCATCGGCACCGTGGTGCTCTCCTTCGGCGCGGCGCTCGGCCTGTCCGCGCTGGCGTTCAGGTACCTGTTCGGGTTTGCCGGGGCGGATACGTCGATGCCGCTGTTCGCGTTCGTCTTCCTGGTCGCGCTCGGCATCGACTACAACATCTTCCTGATGACCAGGGTCCGCGAGGAATCCGCCCGATCCGGGACGCGGCGCGGCGCGCTCACCGGGCTGGCCGCCACCGGGGGCGTGATCACCTCGGCGGGCCTGGTGCTGGCGGGCACCTTCGCGATGCTCGGCACGCTACCGCTGGTGACCTTCACCGAGATCGGCTTCACGGTCGCGCTCGGCGTGCTGCTCGACACCATCATCGTCAGGTCCGTGCTGGTGACCGCGCTTAACCTGGACATCGGCCGGCATATGTGGTGGCCGAGCCGACTCGCCAGCCGGTCAGTGGAGGAGTCCAGCGAATCCAGGTCGATGACCCCGGTGCACTAGGTGACCCCTGCCCTCGACGGCGGGATCGGGCCTGCTCAGGCCTGGACGACCGTGCCGGCCTTCCCCTCCGCCATGGCCTCGGCGTCCGCCAGCCGTCCGATCACCGCCATCCGTCCGGTGGCGGCTACGAACCGGCAGACGGCCTCGACTTTGGGTCCCATCGAGCCGTCGGGGAAGCCGCGCGAGCGCAGCTCGCCAGGCGTCGCGCGATGGATCGGGCGGGCCTGCGGCGTGCCGTAGTCATCCTGGACCGCGTCCACGTCGGTCAGCAGCAGCAGCACGTCGGCGTCAACCGCCCGGGCCAGCAGCGCCGCGCTCAGGTCCTTGTCGATGACCGCCTCGGCACCGCGCAGTGTCCCGGCGGCGTCCACGGTGACCGGTATGCCGCCGCCGCCGGCGCAGACCACGATCGCGCCGCTCGCGGCCAGCAGGGTGATCATGGGCAGCTCCAGCAGCTCGGCCGGCTCGGGCGAGGGCACCACCCGGCGCCAGGCGCGGCCGTCCTTGCGGACCTGCCAGCTTCGCGCGGCGGCCACCTGCCGCGCCTGCTCCTCGTCGTAGACCGGGCCGACGAATTTGGTCGGCCTGCCGAACGCCGGGTCCTCCGGGCTGACCAGGGTCCGGCTGATCAGGCAGACGACCGGCTTGCCGACGCCAGCGTTCTGCAGGGCCTGCACCAGCCAGTAACCGATCATGCCCTGGGTCTGGGCGCCGAGCAGATCGAGCGGATAGGGACGGGCGAGCGCCGGATCACGCGCGCTCTCCATCGCCAGCAGGCCGACCTGCGGGCCATTGCCGTGGGTCAGGATCAGGTCGTGCTGGCGCGCCAGCGGGACGAGCGCCTCGACAGCCCGCCTGACGTGCTCTTCCTGGATGTCGGAGTCCGGTGCCTCGCCCCGCTCCAGCAGGGCGTTGCCGCCCAGCGCGGCGACGATCTTCATGCACGCACCCCGATCGTGGCCACCATGATCGCCTTGATCGTGTGCATCCGGTTTTCCGCCTGGTCGAAGACGACCAAGGCCGGCGACTCGAAGACCTCCTCGGTCACCTCCAGCGCGCTCAGTCCCCGCTTGTCGTAGATCTGCTGCCCGACCTGCGTCTGCGTGTTGTGCAGCGCGGGCAGGCAGTGCAAGAACCGCACCGCCGGGTTACCTGTGGCCGCCATCACCTCGGCATTCACCTGGTAGGGCAGCAGCAGGTCGATCCGCTTGTCCCACTCCGAGGCCGGCTCGCCCATCGACAGCCACACGTCGGTGTACAGGAAGTCCGCCCCTGCCACCGCGACGGGTACGTCGGCGGTCACCGTCAGGCGGGCGCCGGATCCTGCGGCCAGCCCCTGGGCGATGTGCTGGACGTCCGGCGCTGGCCACAGCTCCTGCGGTGCGCAGATCCTGACGTCGAGCCCCAGCAGCGCGCCGGTCACGAGCAGCGAGTTGGCCGTGTTGTTCCGGCCGTCCCCGAGGTAGCAGAAGGTAACGTCGGACAACGGCTTCGCCGCGCAGTCACGCATGGTCAGCACGTCGGCCAGCATCTGGGTAGGGTGCCACTGATCGGTGAGCCCGTTCCAGACCGGCACGCCGGCCTGGGCGCCCAGGATCTCCACCGACTCCTGGGCGAAGCCGCGGAACTCGATCCCGTCGAACATCCGGCCGAGCACTCGCGCGGTGTCGGCCACCGACTCCTTGCGGCCCAGCTGAGAGTCGTCCGGCCCGAGATAGGTGACGTGGCCGCCCTCATCGTGCGCGGCCACCTCGAAGGCGGACCTGGTGCGCGTCGAGCTCTTCTCGAAGATCAGCGCGATGTTGCGGCCCTCGAGCCTGCTCGTCCGCTGGCCCAGCTGCTTCTGCATCTTCAGCTGACCGGCAAGGTCGACGAGGTACAGAAATTCCTCCGCCGACAGGTCGATCTCCTTCAGCAGGTTGCGCCCTATCAGGTCCATTCATGCTCCTGGCTGGTCAAGCGGCTCGCGATCGAGTCCCGATCGCGCTGCACGCGGATGCCCTGGCATCGCGCCAGGGCGCCTGCGGCCGGCCGCCAACGGGATGCGGCTATCTCCGGATAATGTGCTACATCCTGGCAGGTCCGGGTAAGGGACTTATGTCCCGGCCGGGCGGACTAACGAATCCACCCGCGCCGCCTGCATAAGCGCATGCCAGCAGCGCCCGCGGGCGGACCGCGGGCCAGCTTGCTCACGTCACCTGCGGGAGCAGCCAGACGGAGCGTGCGCGTCGCCTGCTTGCTGCCAGAGCAGCTGGGCGGCGAGTTCCATCGCGCTGGGCGCGTGCACCGAAAAGGCCGGCGCGCCATTGTGGTACTCCTGGACGAACCGGCCGCGGCGGCAGGCGTGCCAGCCACTCTCATCTGTCCAGATCCGCCAGCGAGGAAACTCCTCGCTCAGCGCCTGGATCGCGGCACCAGTCAGCGTCTGAATAGTCACTTACCCCCCAGTACGTGACAGCATGATCACCGTTTGTCATATCAGCGTAGCGTGCCACCGGTCGTGATTTCCGCCGGAAAAGAAGACCGGCCGGGCGCCCGAGCGCCCAGCCGGTCCATTCCGCCCCAATGTGCCGGGCCCGGATGTGCCAGGCCCGGACAGCTCAGGCCGGATCCCGCTCGATGGGACAGGTCATGCAGCGCGGGCCGCCGCGGCCGCGGCCCAGTTCGCTGCCGGCCACGGTGATGACTTCGATGCCGTGCGTGCGCAACATGGTGTTGGTCGGCACATTGCGCTCGTAGCCCATCACGACGCCGGGCGCTACCGCGAGGTAGTTGGTCCCGTCGTCCCACTGCTCGCGTTCGGCCGCCCTGATGTCCTCGTCGGTGGCCAGTACGGTTACCTTGTCCACCTCCAGCGCGGTCGCCAGCGTCTCCCAGAGACTCCGGTTGCGGCTGACCGCCAGTTCGCCCCCGTCGCCTTCGGCGGTCAGGGTCCACGAGCGCAGCCGCCGGTCGAAATACGGATAGATGACGAAGGTGCCGATGTCGACCATGGTCATCACGGTGTCCAGGTGCATCATGGCGCGGGTCTTGGGCAGCTCGACCGCGATGACGATGCGCGCCTGACCGCTGGCGAACAGCGCGCGGGCCAGGATCTCCACCGCCATCGGGGTGGTCCGCTCCCCCATGCCGATCAGCACCGCCCCGTTCCCGAGCACGTGCACGTCACCGCCTTCCACGGTGGCGGGCAGGTGGCCGACGTCGTCGTCACCGTAGTAGGTGACGAACTCGGCTCCGCTGAACATCGGGTGGTAGCGGTAGATCGCCCGGCTGTGCAGCGTCTCGCGCTGGCGGGCCGGCTTGGCCATCGGGTTGACCGACACCCCGCCGTAGATCCAGCACGAGTTGTCCCGCTGGAACAGGTGATTGGGCAGCGGCGGCAGCAGGAAATCGTCCGCCCGCAGCGTGTCCCACTTCAGGCTGTGGGCGCGCGCCGGGTGCAGGTCCGCCTTCAGCACCCCGCCGACCAGGAACTCGGCCAGGGCCGGGCCATCCAGGTCATCGAAGAGGTGCCGGAGCGGCTGCACCAGCGCGGGGCCCAGGATCTCCGGAGTGCAGACCCGGTCCAGGACAAAGGCCCGGCCCTCGTGCAGCTCCAGCGTCTCCGCCAGGAGCTGCCCGAAGTAATGCACCTCGACGCCCCGGACCCGCAGCGCCTCGGCAAACGCATCGTGCTCTTCCTTGGCCATTTTGGCCCACATCACATCGTCGAACAGCAGCTCGCCGATGTTCTGCGGGGTCAGCCTGGACAGTTCGAGCCCGGGACGGTGCACGATGGCCTGCCGGAGCTGGCCTACCTCAGATTGGACGTTGAAGCTCATGGTCGTTTCCGCCTTTACGTTGAAGCCGGCCGGTCTCGGGCTAGGTGGGAATTCCGGCGGGCGGCTCACCGGTCGAGGCGGCAGCGGGCGCCTGGGCCTGACCGACGCGCTCCCGGCGGGCCTTGAGGAAGGCGTAGATGACGATTCCGATCAGCACCACCAGCAGTGCCTGGTAGACGGACGAGTAGCCGGCGGCGAAGGTGACCCACATCGAGAACAGCACCGCGGCCGCCGCGATGGCCAGGTCCCTGGTCAGCAGCCAGCCCTGCACCCGGCGGCGCTTGGACACCAGGTAGGTGAGCTGGGCGCAGGCCGAGAAGAAGTACGGGATGGCCACGGTGACCACGGTGAGGTCGACCAGTTCGGTGAAGACGGTCAGCCCGGTGCTGGTGGTGTAGCGCCACAGCATCAGCAGCGAGGGCAGCAGGGCCGCCAGCACGATGCCGAACCAGGCCGTGTTCTTGCGGTCAACCCAGGCGAACGGCTGCGGGAACAGGCCGTCCTCGGCGGCCGCCCGCGACACCTCGGCGGTGACCAGCGTCCAGCCGTTCAGCGCGCCGATGCCGGACACGACGGCGACGCCCGCCATCGCCCGGCCGGCCCAGGAGATATGGGTGAACATGGTGTCGAACGCGTTGACGAACGGCGCCGGCGCGGTCACCAGCGTCTTGTGCGCCACCAGCCCCATCACCACCGCCGAGACCAGCAGGTAGAGCAGGGCGCTGGCGCCGGTGCCCAGCAGTGAGGCGCGGCCGACGTTCTTGCGCGGGTTACGGACCCGCTTGGCGGTCATGGCCGCCACTTCGACGCCGATGAACGAGAACAGCGCCACGCCCGCGGCGATCCCGATCGCGCTGTACAGGCTCCCGCCCGAGGCGTTGAACGGGCCGAAGTTCGCCTTGGTCACGAAGAACCAGCCGACCACGCCGACGAACAGCAGCGGCAGGAACTTCAGTACCACGCTGATGTTCTGGAACCAGGCCATCTGCCGCACGCCCAGCAGGTTCACCGTGGCGGGAACCCACAAGCCGATCAGCGCGATCCCCCACTGCGTCATGGCCGCGGGGTGGGTGATGTTGAACAATGCATCCACGTAGAAAACCCAGGCCGACACGATGGCCGCGTTACCTGCCCAGGCCTGCACCCAGTAGCACCAGCCGGTCAGATACCCGGCGAAGTCACCGAACTCATATCTGGCGTAGGCGTACATGCCGCCGTCGGAGTTGGGCACCCGCCTGGTCAGCTGGCCGAACAAGGTGGCCAGGACCATGGCGCCCAGGGCGATCACGCCCAGCACGATCAGCGAGCTGGTCCCGGCCCCGGCCAGGACGGCCGGCATGACGAACACGCCGGTCCCGATGATGCTGCCGACGACGAGCCCGGTTGCCGAGGTCAGTCCCAGGGCGCGGGCCTTCAGCTCGGTTTTGGTTGACGCCGGCCCCTCTTGCGCCCCCGAAGCCGGGGGGGCGCTAGCAGTGGTGGACATGAGAACCTCCTCAGAACGACGTCAGAGGCCAGCAGGCGCGCATGCCAGGCGGAAGCCGCCGGATACGCGCCTTGTGGCGCTATCAATGGTGCCGCTGTGGTAATTCGGCAGATAGGGGCATACGTCCCGCTGACCGGCCCAAACGACACTGAACCGCGGCCGGTCTGGGGACCGGAGGAAGGCCGGGGGCCGCCCGGGCAGGCGGCCCGGCCCGGCACCGGCGCGGCGGGACGCCGGTTAACTACAGGGACTAATGACTCTGGACGCAACGGCCCGTGCCGGGTTCGATATTTTGATGACCGGCGCTCTGCGATTGGCCGGGTGTCATCAGGGCATGGTGCCGAACGAGTGGAGGCAGGTGCAATGAGCGGCGAGGCGCGAGAGCTGGTCGTGGTGGGCGTGGACGGTTCCGAGGAATCGATCGCGGCGCTCAGCTGGGCGGCCAGGTATGCGAGCGCGGTGGGCGCTCAGGTACGGGTCGTCGCGGCGTGGCACTATCCGGCCGCGGCCGGCACCGCGCCGGTCGGCGTCGCTCCCGAGCCGGTCAGGGCCCAGGCCGAGGAGTATGTGCGCGAGCACCTCAATGCGGCCGTCACCAGGGTGTACCCGGGATCCGCGGCTGAACAGGTAGAGACCAAGCTGGCCTACGGTCATCCCGCTCAGGTCCTGCTGGACGAATCGAACGAGGCCGACCTGCTGGTCGTCGGTCACCGCGGCCGCGGCGCCTTCACCGGCATGCTGGTCGGCTCGGTGAGCACGCACTGTGTCACCCACGCGACCTGCCCGGTCGTCGTCGTCCGCACCCGGCCGTGACCGGCTCGCCGGGCCGCCGCCGGCCCGCTGGCGACTTACGTCCCGGCCTGCGGCTCCTTGGTCCCTGGCCGCTGACCTGCCCGGGAGACAGCCTGGAGCTACCAGCAGGCCGCGCGGCGGCCACGGCGCCGCGCCGTAGCCACCAGGCGGGAGCGTGAGAACGTGACCATCAAGGAGCATTCGATTCTCGCGGCGCAGCCGTTCATGCGCGGCCTGTCGAGCGAACAGGTGGCGGTGCTGGCCGGGCTGGCCTGTCATGTCAGCCTGCCTGCCCGGGTGCGGCTGTTCGAGGAGGGCTCGACTGCCGACAAGTTCTGGCTGATCGACGCGGGACGGGTGGCCCTGGACGCGATGGTGCCAGGGCGCGGCCGGGTGATCATCGAGACGCTCGGCCGTGGCGACGTCATTGGCCTGTCCTGGTTACTGCCGCCCTACCAGTGGCGGTTCGGGGCCGTGACCACTGCGCCGCTGCAGGCGTTCGAGCTGGACGGCCGGGCGGTCCGCGACGCCTGCACGGCCGATGTCGCGCTTGGCTACGAGCTCAACCGGCGGTTCATCGCCGTGCTGGTGCACCGGCTCCAGGCCACCAGGGACCGGCTGCTGGAGGCCTGCGCACATCCCGAGCTACTCCCGTGATCGCCAGGCGCCCTGCCCAACGCTGCCTGGACGCCCCACGCTGCCTGGACGCCTAACGCGGCCTGGACCAGTGCGGCTCGACGAGGGCCCAGTCGCTCTCCCAGGCCGCGAGCTTGGACCGGGTCAGCAGCCAGCGTGCCAGCCAGGCCAGGAAGCCAACCACGACCGCCAGGACGGTGGGTATCAGCGTCGCCACGCCCAGCACCCGGGTACTCAGCTGCCTGGCCGACAACGGCGGGCCGGTCGGAGTGCCCGAGCCGTTCACCCAGACCCGGACCGATTGGTCGGCCTGAATGCCTGCCCAGGCCGGGACGTCGCCGATCCGCTGCCGCCCGTCCGGTGCCACCCAGCGGGCCAGCACGCCGATGTCCTCCCACTGGGCCGCGTACTGATCTGCCGACGCCGGCGCGGCCTGCAGCGTGACCGCCACGACCTGATGCCAGGTCCGCTCGGCGCGCTGCTGGACCAGGCCGGCCTCGTGCGTCCACCGGCCGGCCAGGATCGCCAGCACCGGTGCGCAAATCAGGAAAAACGCCGACAGCCCGAGCGTGACAGCGGTCCAGGCCCGGTCGGCGCGCCGCCTGAGCGGGTTACCGTCCAGCCCGAGCGCCCTGCTGAGCTGCGTCTTCCAGATCATCGGGCACCTCCTCCGTCCCGGCCACGGCGCGCTCGTCACGAGCTAGCCGCGGATGATCAGCACCGGGCAAGCCGCGTGATGCACGCAATGCTGACTCACCGAGCCGAGCAGCGCGCCGGCGAACCCGCCGTGCCCGCGGCTGCCCACCACCAGCAGGTCGGCGCCAGCCGCAGCGTCCAGCAGCACCTGGGCCGGGTTGCCCTCGACCGCCTGCGGCAGCAGCTTGATGTCGGTGCGGGCCCCGACCACCTCGCTGATCTCATCGGCCAGCGTCTTCTCGGCCGCTTCCTGCAGGTCGGTGCCGTCCAGCACCGCCACTGGCGCCCAGGCGTAGCCGCCGGTCGCCACCGGGTACTGCCAGGCGGTTATGGCCTGGACGGTGGCGCCGGTGAGCTCAGCCTGCCGGACCGCCCAGCGGAACGCCGCACGGGAGGCAGCCGATCCATCGACTCCGACCACGATGCGCGGAACATCGCCACCCTGGTGTGCTGCCATCGTTCTCAGCTCCTTTTCCTCAGGTGCCTGGCCGACTCAGCGAAGCTTGCGCAGAAAGGGATCCTGCGCCTCGGCCGGGCTGATCCTGACTCGCACGTCCACCGCCTCTGCTCCGTCCTCGCGGGCAATAATCGGGTTCAGGTCCAGCTCGGTCACCTCGGGGAAGTCATCAGCCAGGCGCGACACCCGCAGCAGCGTGTCGGTCAGCGCCGCGGTGTCCACCGCCGGCAGGCCGCGGTGCCCGAACAGCAGCGGCGCCGCATGCACCGACCTGATCAGCTGGTCCGCGTCCGCGTCGGTCAGCGGGTTCAGCCGCGCCGCGTGGTCGCCGAGCACCTCGGTGGCTACGCCGCCGAGCCCGAACACCACCAGCGGGCCGAACACCGGCTCCTGCACCAGTCCGATGAGCACTTCGACGCCGTCGGCGACCATCGGCTGCACAAGCACCCCGTGCAGGGCGGTCCCGAACGTCGCCACCAGCTCCTGGTAGCCGGCCCGGACCTCCTGCTCGCCGTGCAGGTCCAGCTTGACCGCCCCGGCGTCGGTCTTGTGCACCACGCCCTCGGCCTGGGCCTTGAGCACGACCGGGCCGCCCAGCTCGGCCGCGGCCCGGACGGCGTCGTCCGGGCTGCCCGCCAGCCGGCTGGCGACCACCGGGATCTGATAGCAGGCCAGCAGATCGGCGGCCTGGGCAGCGGGCAGCCACCCGCCGGCCGGGCTGCCGGCCAGGAACCGCGTGATGAGCGCTCGCGCCTCGGCCAGCCGCACCCCGGTGAAATCGGGCAGGTCGCCGCGGTGCCTGCTGCGCCAGGCCTGGTACCTGGCCGCGTGGCCGAAGGCCCGGGCCGCATCCTCCGGGTAGGCGTAGGCGGGCACCGCGCCGGGGCCGACCGCGCCGCCGACGCCCGGCGTCGCTGACGTGCCGTCGCCGCCGGGCTGCGCTACGCCGTCCCGGCGCAGCAGCCGGACCGTCTCGGCCTGCTCGAGCAAGGCCACCGCCAGCGGCTTGGTCACGTCCACGGTATTGATCACCCGGCGCAGATCACAGACGGCGGTCGGGACCGTGACCGCGAGCACGGCATCGACGCCGTCGTCGGCCGCGACCTCCTCCAGGCAGGAGCTGAAGGCGTCGAGGCTGACCGCGGCGGTGGTATCTACCGTCCCGGCGAACGCGGAGCCAGGCGGCAGCAGCTTGGCCAGCTTGCGCTGGGTCGCGCTGCTGAGCGTGACCACCTGCAGCCCGTTGTCAACGCAGGCATCGGCGGCGAGCACGCCAGCGCCACCGGCGTTGGATACGATCGCCACCCGGTTGCCGGCCGGGAGCGGCTGACTGGCGATCATCGCGGCGGCCTCGATCAGTTCGCCAAGACTGGGCACCGCAATGATGCCGGCCTGGGCGAACAGTGCTTCCTGGTTGACCAGCGGGGTGGCGACCGCGGCCGTGTGCGAGGCCGCGGCCCGCTGCCCGGCCGCCGACCGGCCGGACACGACAGTCAGGACCGGCAGCCGGTGAGCGACCCGGCGAGCGGTACGGGCGAAAGCGCGGGGATTACCGAAGGACTCCACGTACAGGATCGCGAGCCGGGTGGCGCTGTCCTGATCCCACCACATCAGCATGTCGTTGCTTGATACGTCGTACTTGTCACCGACCGACGCGAAGGAGGAGATCCCGATGCCGAGCCTTGACAGGTGCTCGAGCAGCGAGATGCCTACCCCGCCGGACTGCACGACCAGGCCCGCCGAGCCGATCAGCGGGTGCCGGACGGCAAAGGTCGCGTCCAGGCCGATCCTGGGCACCGCAATGCCGAAACAATTCGGGCCCACCAGGCGCATGCCGTAGCGGCGGCAGATGGCCAGCAGGTCCGCGCCCTGCGAGCCCAGGCCGGCGGTGATCACCACCAGGGCCCTGACACCGCGGCGCCCGCACGCCGCCGCCACCGTGGGAACCGCAGCGGCCGGGACCGCGATCACGGCCAGGTCGACCGCCTCGGGCAGGTCGTCCACCGAGGTGAGGCACGGCACGCCCTCCATGGAGTGGGCGTGCGGGTTCACCGCATAGATATTTCCGGCAAATCCCCCGGTCACGATGTTGCGCAGGATGGCCCGGCCGACTGATCCACGGTGCCGGCTGGTGCCCACCACGGCGACCGAGGCCGGCTGCAGCAGGTGCCGCAGGCTGGCCACGTCCGCGCGACTCTCCCGGCTGGCCACCGATTCCAGGTAGCCATTCAGGCGCTGGTCGGTCTCGCCGCCGGGCAGCGGGAAGGTCATGTCCACCACGCCGTCGGCGCTCTGCCGTTGCACGGGCAGGCCCGCGTCGGCGAAGACCCTGAGCATCGCGACGTTGTCCGCCAGCGTCTGCGCGGTGAAGGCGGTCAGCTTCCGCCGCCTGGCCAGCGACACCAGGTGCTCGAGCAGCAGGGTGGCCACGCCGCGGCCGTGCATATGGTCGGAGACGGCGAACGCGATTTCCGCGATGCCCTCCTTACCGCTCGGCTCGTAGCTGGCCACGCCGATCAGCTCGCCGTCCCGCCAGGCCAGCAGCGCCGCGTGGTCGGGCCCTGGTTCACGGCAGACCCGCTTCGCCTCCTGCTGGGCAGCACTCGGACTCAGGCTGAAGAACCGCAGGTACATGTTGTCGGGCGACATCGCCCCATGCATGTCGCGGACCGCATCGGCGTCGCCGGGACTGGCCGGGCGGATCTCGATCGTGCTGCCGTCGGTAAGCAATGCGTAAGCCGCGGTCGTGACGGGCGTCGTCACTGCTCGGACCCCGTCTCGAAGAGCAGGCCAGCGGGATGCCCGCCGGGCACCACCCGGGCATATTGATCGGGAAATACCATGGCAACGTGGCCGTCGCCCAGCCATTTGATGACATAGGGCGGTGAGCCATCCTCGCCAAGCACGCTCATGATGATGCCAACCCTGTTGTTGCCATCATCGATAACCAGCCGGTCACCCACCCGGGCTCTCATCACGCCTCCCTGACCTGCGGCTGGTCCGGCCCGGCAGGTCCGGCGGCAATGTTCGGCCCAGGCTGCGACGGTGACCCGCCCGCAACGACTGGGGAACCCGTGAGCGAGACGATGACCACCGGGCACCGGGAATGAGCAGTGCAATAACTGCTCACTGAACCGTGGACCATTCTGTGCAGGCTTGACGCGTAGTGATCGCCGAGCACCAGCAGATCTCCGTCCGCCACCGCCAGCTGCGTCAGTACCACCGCCGGGTCGCCTTCGGAAACCTCGATCCGCACGGGGATATCGGACGGAATGCCGCCCACCGTGGTCGCGAATTCCTCGCGGATCAGGGTGGTGGCTGCCTCGCGCTGGCTGTCGCCGGCGAAGGCGTAGACCACGGGGCTGCGATCCGGGTGCCGGTGGCGGCGCCCGCCATGGCGGGGCAGCCCCAGCGCCCAGGCTCGGACCGCGACCAGCTGTGCGCCGTCTGCGCGGGCCTTCATGACCGCCCAGCGCAGGGCGGCCTGGCCGGCCGGGGTGTCATCGACGCCGACGATCACGCGCTGCACGGTGTCGTAACCCGCCGCCCCGCTCGCCGTCACCTGGTCATCGCGGCGGTCTACTTCTGCCACCTGCACGAATGTCGTCGTCATCGGGCATCACTCCGGGCCCGACTCCTGGCGCGGCACAAGTCAGCGAACACCACGAAGCGGCGGTACGGGCCAGAACCTGCCGCCACATCGTTCATGCTCCACCTCCGTATGCGCCGTCCTATTCAGCGTCCCAAACAACGCCACTGCCAGTCAGGAGCAATGCGGCCTGATCGTGCGGGACCTTCGGCCCGCAATCGATGGCCGGGCATCGAGTGACCAAGGTCCCGCACCGGCGAGGCGCCGCTCGCCGCTGTGACCCGGCCGGGTCGCTGCTCAGATAACTCCCGTTGCCCGGCGGCCTACCTGCGGATGACGAAGTTCTTCGGTAAGCCATTCTTGAGCAACTTCGCCGTCGGCATTGTCACCGGAATTGTGCTGGATTTCCAGTTCGGAATGAACTGGTCTGCCTACTCCCGCTTCGTCGGTGATGCATTCGGCAGCCCGAGAAATACTGATTCCATGAAGAACGCGAGCGGACCTGCCATCGCTACCGGCTCAACCCGGTCACCCACCGCGGGCGGCGCGACCTTCGCTGCGCTGGCGGGAGGGCTGGGCCTTCGCGTTCACCGCGGTGACTATCGTGGCTATCGTGGCGACGCTCTTCGGTGACCGGTGGCCGAACGTGCTGCCCTCCAGCACCGCAGCCGCCTACAGTCGCACCGTGACCAACGCCTCGTCCGCGCACTACACGCTCATGATCATGACATGGGTCGCGCTGATCTTCACGCCGGTGGCGCTCGCCGGTCAAGGGTGGGCCTACTGGGTGTTCCGCAACCGGCTGAGCAACGCTGACATGGGCCCGGTTGACGCCATCGGCACCGCCGCGCCACCGCCCAGGTTCGCCGCCGGCCAGCCGTGAGGCCATTTGATCCACGGTTGCTGCGGCACGCCAGTGCCGCTCGCCGCTACCTGGCCATCACGATCGGGCTCAGCCTGGCTGGCACCGGGCTGATCTTGCTGCAGGCGGGCCTGCTAGCCCGGCTGCTGGCCGACGCGGCCCGGGGCACCGGGCTCGCGGTGCTGGGCGCCAGCCTGGCCGGGCTCGCGGTGGTCCTGGCCGGCCGGGCGGCGGCCGCGGCGGGCAGCGAGGTGACGGCACTGCGGGCCGCGGCGATGGTGAAGTCGGGCCTGCGGCGCCAGCTGACCGCGCACGCGCTGCGGCTCGGTCCCGGCTGGCTGGGCGGCCAGCAGGCTGGTGAGATCACCACGCTGGCCACCAAGGGCCTGGACGGGCTGGATGCCTACTTCGCCCGGTATCTGCCGCAGCTGGTGCTGGCCGTGGCCGTCCCGCTGGCCGTGCTGGTCAGGGTGGCGTTCGCCGACTGGATCTCGGCGGTGATCATCGGGGTGACGCTGCCGCTGATCCCGATCTTCGCGGTCCTGATCGGGTTGCATACCAAGGCCCAGACCCAGCGGCAATGGCAGCTGCTGGCCCAGCTGGGCGGCCATTTCCTCGATGTGGTGGCGGGCCTGCCGACGCTGAAGGTATTCGGCCGGGCCAAGGCGCAGGCCGAGGTGATCAAGGAGGTCACCGACGCACACCGGGCCGCGACCATGGCCACCCTGCGGGTGGCGTTCCTGTCGGCCCTGGTGCTTGAACTGGCCGCCGCCCTGGCCACCGCGCTCGTCGCCGTCGAGGTCGGCCTCCGGCTGCTGGCCGGTCACCTCGGCTATCAGACCGCCCTGCTGGTCCTGCTGCTGACTCCGGAGGCTTATCTCCCGCTGCGGAATGTCGGCGCCCAATTCCATGCCAGCACCGAGGGTGCCACCGCCGCCCAGCGGGCCTTCGAGATCCTCGACACCCAGGTAGCTGGCCAGGCTGGCAGCAATCCCGCTGCCACCCCTTCCGCCACCGGCGTCGACCTGCGCAGCGAGGAGATCCGGCTGGCCGGGGTGAGCCTGGTCTACCCGGGCCGGGAGCAGCCTGCCCTCGACAACGTGAGCCTGACCATCGCGCCCGGTGACCGGATCGTCCTGACCGGGCGCAGCGGCGCGGGCAAGAGCTCGCTGCTCGCCTTGCTGCTGCGGTTCACCGAGCCGACCAGCGGGAGCATCAGCGCCGGGCGCCACGACCTGGTCGAGATAGCAGCCGATCGCTGGCTCCAGCAGATCGCCTGGGTGCCGCAGCATCCGCAGCTGTTCACGGGCACGATCGCCGACAACATCGCGCTGGGCCAGCCCGGCGCGGCGCGCGGCCAGATCGCTGCGGCCGGCCGGCTGGCCGGTGCTGATGAGTTCATCACGCAGCTGCCCGACGGTTACGACACGGTCCTCGCGGAGGGTGCCCGGAGCTTGTCGGCCGGGCAGCGCCAGAAGGTCGCCCTGGCCCGGGCGTTCCTTCGCGATGCCCCGCTGCTGCTCCTGGACGAGCCCACCGCCCATCTCGACCCGGCCAGCGCGGCTCAGCTCCTGGCCGCGCTCGACACCGAGCTGGCTGACCGCACCGTCATCCTCATCACTCACCGGACCGCCCAGCGGCGGGCCGGGCCTGGCGGCCGCGCCAGCCGGAGCCTGGTCCTGGACCGCGGCAAGCTCAGCTCACCCGACGGCACCGTGACCGGAGCTGGCCAGCGGGCCGGCCTGGCGGCCGCGCCATGACCGCGCAGAGCCCGGCCCGCCGCGATCCGCTGCTGAGGCTGCTCCGCCTCGCGCGCCCGATGCGCGCGCAGCTGGTGCTCGCGGTCGCTGCGGGGGCCAGTGCCATCGGCTGCGGGGTCGCGCTGCTCGCGGTCTCCGGGTTCCTGCTCGCCCGGGCCTCGCAGCACCCGAACATCGTGGCGATCTCGGTCGCGGTGGTCGCCGTCCGCGGCCTGAGCGTGGGCCGCGGCGTCTCCCGTTATATCGAGCGGCTCGCGGCACACGACGCCGCGTTCCGGATCCTGGCCGACGTCCGGGTCAGTATCTACCGGCGGCTGGAACGACTCGCGCCCGCCGGGCTCGCCGCGTTCTCGTCCGGTGACCTGCTCGCCCGGCTCATTTCCGACGTCGACGCCACGCAGGACCTGTTCATCAGGGGCATCGCGCCGCCGCTGGCCGCCGCGCTGGTCGGTGCCGGGGCGGTCACCGCCTGCCTGCTGATCCTGGCGCCTGCCGGGGGGGTGCTCGCCGTGGGGCTGCTGGCCGCCGGGATCGGCGTGCCCGCGCTCGCGGCAGCGACCGCGCGCAACGCCGCGCGGCGGCTGGCTCCGGCCCGCGGACAGCTCGCCGCTGCCGTGACCGAGGTGCTGACGGGCGCCGCTGACCTGCATGCCTTTGGCGCCCAGGACGCCGCGCTCGCGACGGTGACGGCCGCTGATGCGGACCTGACCGCGCAGGCGCGCCGGGGCGCCGCGGTCTCCGGCCTCGGCACCGGCCTGACCGCGGCCATCTCGGGACTGACCCTGTGGGGCGTGCTGCTGCTCGGCGTCGTCGCGACCAGCCACGGCACGCTGTCCAGAGTGCCGCTGGCGGTCGTCACCCTGACCGCCCTGGCCGCCTTCGAGGCAGTCACCGCACTGCCAGCGGCGGCTGTCCAGCTCGGGCAGGCCCGGGTATCGGCCCGCCGGATCGCGACGGTGCTCGACGCCCCCGACCCGGTCCGGGATCCGCCGGTCCCCAGGCCGGTGCCGCCGGGTCCGCTGCATGTGAGCCTGCGCGGGGTCCAGGTCCGCTACCGGCCGGACGGCCCGCTGGCCCTCGATGGCATCGATCTTGACCTGCCGCCAGGGCGGCGCGTCGCGCTGGTCGGTGCCAACGGCGCCGGAAAGTCGACCGTGGCCGCGGTACTGCTCAGGTTCGTCGAGCTGTCCGGCGGCACCGCCACCCTGGACGGAGATGACCTGGCCAGCTACGCGGCCGACGAGGTACGGACCCGCATCGGCGGCTGCCCGCAGGATCCGCACATCTTCGACACCTCGATCCGGGATAACCTCCGGCTGGCCAGGCGGGACGCCACCGACGCGCAGCTGGCCGAGGCGGCCGCCCGAGCCCGGCTGCTGGACTGGATCCAGGCCCTGCCGCGCGGCTGGGATACGCCGGTCGGCGCCCACGGCGCGGCGCTGTCGGGCGGCCAGCGCCAGCGGCTGGCCCTGGCCCGGGCCCTGCTCGCTGACCCCGCGCTACTCATACTCGACGAGCCCACCGCCCACCTGGACAGCGAAACCCGCCTGGCCCTCACCGCGGACCTGCTCGCCGCGACGGCCGGCCGCACCACCCTGCTGATCACCCACGACCTCGACGGTCTGGACAGTCTCGACGAGATAGTGGTGCTGGCGCACGGGAAGGTAACCGAGCGAGGCACCCATGCCCAGCTGGTCCGGGCCGCCGGAGGTTACCAGCGGATGTGGCAGACGGGCAGCGCGGCCAGCGCAGCCGCGACGCAGAGAGGATGACCAGATGGCCTGTACCTTGCATCTCGCCTGGGATGAGCAGCTGACTAGGTACGACTTCGGGCCTGAGCATCCGCTGGCACCGGTCAGGGTCGACCTGACCATGGCGCTGGCCCGCGCGCTCGGCGTGCTGTCCGCGCCCGGGGTGTCGGTAACCGCCCCGCAGCCGGCCACCGACGCCGAGCTTGAGCTGGTGCACTCCGCTGCCTACATTGCCGCGGTGCGGCGCGCCGGGGGCGACACTCCCGACGCCTCGGTGCTCAGCTACGGGCTCGGCACCCCGGATGACCCGGTCTTCCGGGGCATGCACGAAGCCTCGGCGCTGGTGGCCGGGGCCACCCTGGCCGCGGCGCGGGCGGTCTGGACCGGGACGGCCGAGCACGGCGGGAGCATCGCGGGCGGCTTGCATCACGCGATGCGCGGCCATGCGAGCGGGTTCTGCGTCTATAACGACCCGGCCATCGCGATCGCCTGGCTGCTGGCTCAGGGCGCGGAGCGGATCGCCTATGTCGATATCGACGTGCATCACGGTGATGGGGTGCAGGCGGCGTTCTACGACGATCCGCGGGTGCTGACGATCAGCCTGCACGAGCATCCCGCGACCTTGTTTCCAGGTACCGGCCTTCCGACGGAAACCGGCGGGCCAGGCGCGGACGGCTCGGCCGTCAATGTGGCACTGCCCGCAGGCACCAGGGACGCCGGCTGGCTGCGTGCGTTCCACGCCATCGTGCCGCCGCTGCTGGCGGCATTTGCGCCGCAGCTTCTGGTCAGCCAGCATGGCTGCGACACCCACTGGCTCGATCCCCTCGCGGACCTGCAGCTGAGCATCGATGCACAGCGGGCGGCGCACGCGAAGATACACCAGCTGGCCCACCAGTACGCTGGCGGCCGCTGGCTGTTCACCGGCGGCGGTGGGTACGAGCTGGTCCAGGTGGTGCCGCGAACCTGGACGCATCTGCTCGCTGAGGCGTCTGACCAGCCGCTTGATCCAGGAACCGAGACTCCGCAGGCCTGGCGTGACTACGTGACGCAGCGGACCGGCCGGCCCGCACCGGAGCTGATGACTGAGGGCGCCCCCGGCCAGTTCGTCCCGTTTGAGTCGGGTTACGACCCCGGCGACCCGCTCGATCAGGCCATCCTGGCCACCCAGAAAGCGGTATTCCCGCTGCACGGCCTGATGCCGCTGGCCTGATGCCGCTGGCTGGGGCTGGCTATCCGATGGTGGCCTGCGGCGCCTCGCCGGCCACCAGCTGGTATCCGGTGACCAGCTCGGCCCGGATCACGATGACGTCGCCCATCTCCCCGGTCACCCAGGGCTGGAGCGCCTGCCGGTACCCAGCCGCCGCCTGCTCGCTGACCACGTGGCCGGCCTTACCGATCACCACCACACTCCAGCCGAGATGAGTGTCGGGGTCGATCGAGTCGGCCTCGTAGGCCACCACCGTCCCGCCATCGCTACCGGCATGCGAGCTGATCGCCGAGCCCAGGCTGGCGACAATAATGATCTCGTTGGCCACCACGAGGTGGTTCACCGGGCGGATGGCCGGCAGCGCATGCTGCGTGAACACGACCCGGCCGAACGGAACGCTACCGAGCAGCCGCAGGGATTCGGCCTGGGTCAGCTCCTGAAGCTGGCGCGCCTCGATCATGACCTCTCCCTCTAGCCTGGCCGTCAAGCCTCAGCCCGCCGTCGTCGCCGGGACATGGTCATGTTGGAACCCGCTGGCCGCCGACATCTGCCGGTCCGCGGGTACGAACCTGCCCACCGCCCTGCGGCTAGCCCGGGGCCGCTTACTCTGCCGCATCATCAGTCCCAAGAATCCTCAGTTACCCGATAACAGCTGACTAATCCACGCAGACATCGTCGCGCACCTGCCGCCTGGGACTGGGCTTCGCCGGTCGAGCGGCGCACCCCCTTGGTGCCGAATAGCCAACGCCCCCGTCAGGCTGCCGGCACCTGACCGCTCCGGCCAGATTCCCCAGACCCACTACCCCAGGCGGCAGGTGCTGCACCTTCACTTTCAGTGGCACCAGCCGCAGCCGGGCAGGGACGGCAGGCCCAAGCTGATGGGACCTTGGTCCTTTAACCGTCGTCCGCCGCCGGCCTCACGAGGCGGGGTATTTGGCCAGAATGTCCTTCAGCCGGGCCGCGAAGCGCAGCGACTCGTCGTGCTCCCGCTGCCAGACGTTCCGGCCGAAGATCAGCCCGGTGGCCCCGGCTTCCATGGCCTCCCGTGCCTTCTCCACCATCGCTTCGTCGCCGGCCCGCTCGCCGCCCGAGACCAGCAGCAGCGTGCGGTTGGCCGATCGCACGACCGCATCGATGGCCTGCTGCGTGGAGACTTCGATCCGGTAGGCGGCCGGCACGCCGGACTGCTTCTCCGGGTGCGGGAAGTTCACTTTCACCACATCAGCGCCCAGTTCGCTGGCGGTCCGCGCCGCATAGTCGACGGCGTAGAAGGAGTCCTGGCCGCCCTTGGCGTCGATCGCCGTGCCGCGCGGATAGGCCCACACGATGAACGGCATGCCGAGCCGGTGCGCGTCCTGGCGGACCCGGAGGAACTGCTCGAAATCGCGCTCCTGGGCCGGCGTGCCGACGTACAGCGTGTACCCGACGGCGTCCGCGCCGAGCCGCACCGCGTCCTCGACAGAGGCGTTCACCGGCGAGAGCGGATCGATGGCCGACGGAATCTCGGTCTTGCCGTTGAGCTTCAGGACCAGCGGAACCTCGCCCGCGAAGTCCCAGAAGAACTTCTCCGCCAGGCCGATCTGGATGGCGATGCCGTTGAAGCCGCCCTCCAGCGCGAGCTTGATGATGTACTTCGGGTCGCTGGCCGCGGGGTTGGCGAAGAAGTCGCGCGGGCCGTGCTCGAGTCCCTGATCGTAGGGAAGGAAGATCGCGGTCCCGTTACGGAGCCCGTGCTCATTGAGAATCCGGTGCAGGCGGGCCTTCTTGCCGGCCGTGAGGCCAAGCTCGTTCAGGCCGGGGCGTGCTCTCATCGGTCGTCTCCAGGTAGCAGCAAGACATCGCCTGAGCGGCGGCGGTCACGTCCAGCCTGGCGGCTGCGGCTGCGCCCGGTCAGGGGCGTTGATACCCGGCCGGCGGGACGAAGGACCCGGCCTGATCCGCGGGGGGGCGCCAGCAAGCTGCCGCCGCGCAGCCGGGCTGCCAGAGCAACCGGCAAGCTGCCGCCGCGCGGCTGGGCCGCGGGGCGGCGGGGCGGCGGGCGGCGGGGCCCTAGCTGCCCGTGCGCGGCGCGGCTGCGGCCCAAGGTCCCGCACACCGGGCACCTTCGCCTCTATCACCGCGATTGCAGGCACGCTGCAATAGAACAGGAAGACCAGAAGTGGAGAGAAGGTGTCCTCGATGAGCACGCTCACCAGGAGGGATCACCGCGGAACATTCGTCGATCTTTTTGACTGGCTCGAGTCCCCGCTGACGATGCTCCATCCGATATCCGCCCAGGCGATGCGGGTCGAGGATTACGTCAAGGACGGCCGGTACGTCGTGCGCGCGGAGCTTCCCGGCCTCGATCCGGAGAAGGAACTTACGGTGACCGTGTCCCACGGCCTCCTCACCATCAAGGCCGACCGGGAGGAGAAGACCGAAGACAAGCACCGCTCGGAATTCCGGTACGGATCCTTCGTCAGGCACCTGACGCTGCCTGCGGGCGCGGACGAGGATCACATCCAGGCCAGCTACGACAAGGGGATCCTGGAGATCATGATCGAGCTTAAGGCCACGACGCCCCCGGAGACCGAGCGGAAGATCCCGGTCCGCGCAGTGCAGCACATCAAGGCAACCTGACCAGAGCGGCTGGCCGCCGTCCCGGCGGCCCGCAGGACCCGATGGCCGCTCGTCGGACCCCGATCCCCCGCCGACCAGGCCGGCGGGGGATCGGGCTGCGTGCGGGGACTATCGCTGTCCTGCTCACGGGCGGGCCGGCAGCTGCCAGCTGAGCTGGGTGCGGCCGTCGGCCGCGCCGATCTCAACCGCTCCCCCGATCCGCCGCGCATGCTCCCGCAGGCTGTCGGCCCCGTCGGCCGACCTGGGCTGGTCGGCTGGCGGCCAGCGGCCAGGCAGGGTGACGGTCAGCGATGCCTGGTCGCCATTCGCCACGGCCACCTGCACCGGACCGGCCTGTCGTCCGACCACGGTCAGCGTCTCGCGCAGCGCCTCGAGCAGCGGCCCCGCGGCCCGCTCCGGCCCGGAGGCGTCGACAGCCCCGCTGAACGATACGTCGGGTGTGGTCCCCAGCGACGGCGCAAGCTCCCGGCATAGCTCCAGAACGCCGCGTCGCAGGTCGCTGTCGGCCGACCGGGTCCGGAGGCCGAATATGGACTGCCTGACCAGCCGGGTGGCCTCGTCGAGCTCGGTGGTGACGCCCTCGATCCGGCGGCCGAGCTCGGGATCGCTGGTGAGGGCCAGGACGGCCTGCAGCGACAGGCTGGCCGTGAAGATCCGCTGGATGACCCGGTCCTGGAGATCGCTGGCGATGCGGTCGCGGTCATGCAGCAGGCTGACCTCGTGCAGCCGCTCCTGCAGCCGGGCGCTTTCGGCTTGCGAGCGCTGGATACGATGCCGCAGGCCCTGGGTGGCAACCGAGATCAGGGTCCCGAGGGCTCCCCAGAAGACCAGCCGCCTGGCCGTGACCGCCACCGGCTCGGCCACCGGCACCAGGGAGAAGACCAGCACCGACACCAGCGTCGCGGTCAGGACGCAGGCCGATTCCCACCGCCGGTGGAACAGGGCCGCCCAGACCACCGGCATCAGCGCGACGATGGCGACGCCTGACGTGCTGCCCGCCGCGATGGTGAGGGCCAGCACTGATCCCGCGTAGCAGAGCGGCATCAGCACCGGCGCCCAGCCGGGCAGCCTGCCCCAGGGCAGCGCGAACGCCGCCGCCGTCGCGGCCAGCAGCACCGCGCTGATGATCGCGGCCGGCGCCGAGGTCACGCCGGGCGGGAGCGCCAGGCTTGCCTCGGCGAGCACCGCGACCACGGCGAACGGGAGCACCCTGGCGGCCAGGCCCCGGCCGCGAAACGGATAGCCTGGCGTCTGCCTGCCGGACAACAGCATTCCGCCGTCCTGCAGGTCAGCATGGGGTGTGCCGGTGACCGGCAGGCCAGGCTGCGCGCGCGCGACGGGTTCTGAGTCCATCAGCTACGTCCTCGGCCGGCCCGCGTCTGGCCGGCGTTTGTTTGTCTGCGGCGGCGCTGCCGCGATCCGAAGGACCGCCGCTCCCGCAGCGTTCCTTCTAGGCTGGCTTAATGCCCGCCATGCCAGCTGGGATCAGCGCCTGCCTGTTCGACCTCGACGGTGTGCTCACCCAGACCGACCTGGTCCATACCGCGGCTTGGCAGGAGATGTTCGACACCTTCCTGCGCAAGCGCGCGACCCGGACCGGAGAGCCGTTCATACCGTTTGATCCAGTCTCTGATTATGGCAGATACGTCGACGGCAAGCCCCGGGCGGACGGGGCCAGGTCGTTCCTGGCCTCCCGGGGCATCGAGCTGCCTGAGGGCGGCGACGAGGATGATCCGGGCGCCGAGACCGTCCGGTCGCTGAGCGACACCAAGAATGCCATCTTGCTGCGCCGGATCGCCGAGGACGGCGTCCAGGCCTATCCAGGCTCGGTCCGCTATCTGCGCGCCGTCCTGGCCGCCGGCCGCGAGTGCGCCGTGGTCTCGGCGAGCGCCAACTGCCGGGCCGTGCTCGCTGCTGCCGGGCTCCTGGACGACTTCCAGGTAGTCGTGGACGCGGCGGTGACTGACCGGGAACAGCTGCGCGGCAAGCCGGCCCCGACACCTACCTGGCCGCCGCCCGGATGCTTGGTGTCCCGCCCGCGGCGGCCGCCGTATACGAGGACGCACAGGCCGGAGTGGCCGCGGGGCGTGCGGGCGGTTTCGGCTGGGTGGTCGGGGTGGACCGGATGGGCCAGGCCGACGCCTTGCGGCGGGAGGGGGCCGACGTCGTCGTCCACGACCTCGCCGAACTCACCAACGGCGAGTGACCGGCCGCGGGCCAGCTCAGAACTGAACGCTTACCCGGCCCGCCTCGCCTGCCGCCTCGCTGCCGCCGCCCAGCAGCGCATCGGGCGTGGTGGCCAGCGCGCCGACCAGCCGCATCAGGCCGCCGTTGCCGACATTGGCCGGGTGCTGCTCAAGGTAGCCGATATAGCTCGCCGCCATGCCCGCCAGGTTCGCCAGCTGAGCGCGGCTCAGGCCCAGTTCCTGCCGCCGGGCCGCGACTCGCCTGCCCAGGTCACCCGGGCCGTGGGCGTTCTCGTTACGCATAACCCTCCCGTCCGCGAGACTGCCTCAGGCTTGACCCTCAGGCCGCGACCATCGCCTCTTTCTCGGTCCGGACGAATTGGTAGGCGGCGCGAGCCGCCGATGCGCAGCCGTCAGCGACCGGGCCCCGGTGAAGTTCATCGATGGCCGCGACCACCGACGCCAGGTCGACAATCCCGGCCAGGGCGGCGAAGCCACCGGCCATCATGGCGCACAGCAGCGAGCCGTCCTGCTGGACGACCCGCAGGCCCGCCGCAGGAAGGATCACCAGCCGGTCCCGGCAATGTCCCCCCACATGCTCGCTCAGGCCAAGTTCACCGAAGCCCTGTGCGGAGTTGACCAGCACGAAGGTCTCCGGGCAGATCCCGCCCAGCACATCGGACCGGCGCAGCAGCCCCGGATCCTGGACGATGAGCCCGGCCACCTGCGGCCGCGACGGCGGGCCCGTGGCCAGTCCATCACCCGGCCGATCGTCACCGGGCCGAGCGTCATTGACCAGGCAATGCACCACGGCCACGCTGGCCCAGCCAGGACCGGCCGCGAAATCCGGCTCGGCACGCAGCTGGCTGGCCAGGCCCATGACCACTGCGGCGGCGGCCAGCAGTTCTGCCGTGCCGGCGACCTCAGCACCGTTGCGCCCATGGATCCGGACGTCAAACATCAGTCAGCCCCCCGCTGAGACGAACAATGACGGGAAGGACCCATCCGGCTTCTCGCGGATCCCGATTGCGCGGTGTGCGGACTGGCGCCCCGCAGCCCCGCGTCTTTCGCTTCGGGTCCTTCCCGTCACATTGATCACACACCGGCCTGGCCACGGCGGGCAGGGTCCAACGGCCATCGGCCGCGGGACCTAAGGCCGCGGACTCGCGGACCCTCGAAGGGCCCTTAGTCCCTACCGCGTCAGCCCGGGCCGGCCGCAATCGGCGCGCAGCGACCAGCCCCGCTCCGGATACCCCTATGGAACACTGTTACCGAGGGCTTCACCGGACGGGTTCGCGGCGCGGCGCCCGGAAGGAAACGGACAGCACGAGCCCCCCGCGATAGCTTGAGCTAGCTGGACGGTCTCGGGGACAGCCAGCCCCCCGGCGCCGCGGCGGGTGAGGAGCGAACGCTGTGACTGGCGCGACGAATGCGGCCGACGTGCGGCTGATGGAAGCGAGCTCGCTGACGCAGCTCTACGAGGCGCTGCGGGGCGCCGGCTATCTCGTGATCGGGCCCACGGTCCGGGACGGCGCCATCGTCCTGGCCGAACTTGAGTCGGCCGGACAGCTCCCGTTCGGCTGGGGGGTCACCCTGGGGCCGGGCGGCTACCGGCTCCGCGAGCGGACCGATCAGGCGGCGTTCGGCCACGCCGCCGGGCCGCAGTCGTGGAAGCAGTTCCTGCATCCGCCCCGCGAGAAGCTGTGGTCGGCGCGGCGGGCCGGGGACGGCTTCGAGCCGGACCCCGTTCCCGAGGCCGAGCCGAAGTTTGCCTTCTTCGGCGTGCGGCCCTGCGATCTGCGGGCCATCCAGATCCAGGATCAGGTGCTGGGCCGCGACGGGTCGAGATACGCGGCACGCCGCGAAACGGCCTTCATCATAGCGGTGAACTGCACCGAGCCAGGTGAGACGTGCTTCTGCACGTCCATGGGGACCGGGCCGGAGGCCGGACCCGGCTACGACCTGGCGCTGACCGAGCTGGTCAGCGGGGCGCAGCACAGGTTCCTCATCGAGGTCGGCTCCCCCGCCGGAGCACAGGTGCTGGCCGGCGTGCCGGTCCAGGGCGCCGATGACGCGACCGTGGCCAGCGCGCGCGGCGCGGTGGCCGACGCGGCGTCCCTGATGGGGCGGTCGATGCCCGCCGGGATCCTGCACGAGCTGATGGCGGCCAGCCACGACGCCGCGCGCTGGGACGACGTCGCGGCCCGCTGCCTGTCCTGCGGGAATTGCACGATGGCCTGCCCGACCTGCTTTTGCACCGGCGTGGATGACGTCACCGACCTGTCGGGCGAGCATGTCGAGCGCTGGCAGCACTGGGACTCGTGTTTCGACCTCGATTTCTCCTACCTGCACGGCGGCCCGGTGCGATCCTCGCCGAAGAGCAGGTACCGGCAGTGGCTCACGCACAAGCTCGGTACCTGGCACGACCAGTTCGGCTCGTCGGGCTGCGTGGGCTGCGGACGCTGTATCGTCTGGTGCCCGGTCGGCATCGACCTGACCGAGGAGGTCGCCGCGCTGCGGGCCGAGGCGCCGGCGCAGCTGCGGGCCGAGGCGCCGGGGGAACCGCGGTGAACGGGGTCGCGCCGGGCGCCCTGGCCAACCACGAGTTCGTGCGCGGGCTGGCCGACCGGCACGTCGCGCTACTCGCCGGAGCGGCCACTCTCGTTACCTTCGAGCCAGGTCACCGGCTCTTCGAGGAGGGCGGCCAGGCCAGCAGCCTCTGGCTGATCCGGTCCGGGCATGTCGCCCTGGACCTGCATGTGGCCGGTCCAGGGCGGCTGATCGTGGAGACCATCGGCAGCGGCGAGGCGATCGGCCTGTCCTGGCAGGGGCCGCCCTTCAGGTGGCAGTTCGGCGCCGAGGCGGTCCACCCCACGACCGCGTTCGAGCTGGATACCGGCGTGCTGACCGATTTCTGCGACGCCGACCCCGAGCTCGGATATCTGATCGTCCGCCGGCTCCTGGCGGTGGCCCTGCACCGGCTGCACGCCACCAGGATCCGGATGCTGGACCTGTACGCCAGCTCGCACCCCCCGGTGAGCCTGCCGTGACCACCGGCTTCATCCCGGCGCGATACCGGATTACCGAACGGTACGGCGAAACCCACGACACGGTCACGCTCGCCATGCAGCCCGTCGACGAGCCGATCCCGGCCCACCGGCCCGGGCAGTTCACCATGCTTTACGCCTTCGGCGTCGGCGAGGTCCCCATCTCGGTCAGCGGCGAACCCTCCGGGTATGGCCTGATTCAGACCATCCGGTCGGTGGGGGCGGTGACAGCGGCGCTGTGCGCCACGTCGCCCGGCCAGCTGATCGGGGTGCGCGGCCCGTACGGCACCGACTGGGACCTGCCCAGCGCGGCCGGCCGGGACCTGGTCATCGTGGCCGGCGGGATCGGGCTCGCGCCGCTGCGCCCGGCGGTGGTCGCCGCGCTGGCCAGCCCGGGGGCTTTCCGGCGGATCCTGATCCTGATCGGCGCCCGCTCCCCCGCCGAGCTGGTCTTCGCCGGCCAACTCGACAGCTGGCGGGAACGGGGCGCGGACGTGCGCGTCACCGTGGACCGGGCCAGCTCCGGCTGGACCGGTAACGTCGGCCTGGTCACCCAGCTGATCGACCGAGCCGACCTCGACCCGGCGCAGACCACCGCGATGGTCTGCGGTCCCGAGCTGATGATGCGGTTGTCCGCGCAGGCGCTGTGTGCCCGGGGAGTCGCGCCCAGCCGGGTCCGGGTGTCCCTGGAACGGAACATGCGCTGCGGGCTGGCCGAGTGCGGGCACTGCCAGCTCGGCCCGCTGCTGCTGTGCCGGGACGGTCCGGTGATCGGCTTTGACCAGGCCGCCCCGCTGTTCGCCATCAGGGAGCTCTAGATGCCCCGACCCAAGCTCGCGGTGTGGAAATTCGCCTCCTGCGACGGCTGCCAGCTCACCCTGCTCGACTGCCAGGACGAGTTGCTCGCCCTGGCGAGCGAGGTGGAGATCGCGCACTTCACCGAGGCTTCCAGCGCGGACGTGGCCGGGCCCTACGACGTCTCGCTGGTGGAGGGCTCGGTCACCACGGCCGACGATGCGCTGCGCATCCTGCGGATCCGCGAGCAGTCTCAGACGCTGATCACGATCGGCGCGTGCGCCACCTCAGGCGGCATCCAGGCGCTGCGGAATTTCGCCGATGTCGCTGACTTCACCGCCGCCGTGTATGCCCGCCCGGAGTACATCGCCACGCTCGATACCTCGACGCCGATCGCCGATCACGTCATCGTCGACTTCGAGCTGCGCGGCTGCCCGATCGACAAGCGGCAACTGCTTGAGCTGGTGTCGGCCATGCTGGCGGGCCGCAAGCCGCGCATTCCCGGGCACAGTGTCTGCTATGAGTGCAAAGGCCGCGGCACGCCCTGTGTCATGGTCGCGCACGGGACGCCCTGCCTGGGACCGGTCACCCAGGCCGGGTGCGGCGCCATCTGCCCGGCCTACGGCCGGGGCTGCTATGGCTGCTTCGGCCCGATCGCGGAGCCGAACACCGCAGCGCTCATTCCCACCCTGCGCCTGCTCGGCATGACAGCGCCGGACGTGGATCGGGTGTTCGCGACCTTCAATGCCGCGGCGCCGGAGTTCACCATCGCCCGCCAGCAGGCCGCCGGCCAAGCAGCTGACCCGGCGGCCGAGCCGGGCTAGCCGCGGCTAGCCGGGCGCCGCCCCGCTGGCTGCCACGTCGGCGGTCAGGCTATTGACCACGGTCACGACGCCGTCCACGTCGCCAGCCAGCCGGACGGCCGCCTGGATCAGGTCCGGCGGCAAGGTGCCTGACAGGGTGATCGCGGCATCATTCGCCGTCACTGTCACCGCGTCAGCGTCATCCAGCAGGACATCGCTGAGCACGGCGCGCACTTCACCGGCGATCTCGGCGTCCGGCCGCAGGAAGACGCTCAGCAGGTGGCCGCGGGTCACGACGCCGATCAGCTTGCCCGCCGGGTCGACGACTGGCAGCAGCTTGATGTGATGCCCGTTCATCAGCCTGGCCGCGGCGCCGATCGGGGCATCGGGGTGAATCGTGATCGCGGGCGCGGTCATCAGCTCGGCGGCGCTGCGGCCCTCGGCCTGGGCGCGCTCATGCCTGGTGCGCCCGTGCAGGCCGGTCCCGGCCCGCCGGTAGTGCCGCTCCTGCTTGCGGATCAGATCGGCCTCGGACACGACGCCGACCACGTGCCTGTCCCGGCCCAGCACCGGTATCTCGCCCACCTGGTGCTCGCTCATCAGGCTCGCGATCCGCTTGTAGGTGTCATCCTTGTGGGCGATCACGACCTCAGTCATCATCACGTCGCGGACCCGCCACCGGCCGGTACGCGGGCGGAGGCTGTCACCGGCCTGGGTCGCGCGGCCGGCGGCCCGGCTTCCGGCGGCCGCCGGCTGGCTGGTGCCGTCGGATTCCTCCTGCGCGGTGACCGATTCGACCGCTTTGGCCACATCCGCAGCGGTGGCGCGGCCGTACAGCGTCTGATAGTAGGTAGCTCCCAGGTGACGGAGCATCGCATCCAGGTGTTCTTCGCGCCGGCTGATGTTCGCTCCCTGTCGCTCGCGTCCCAGGTAATAGCGACCATCTCAGTCGACCACACGGATGGCCCGCCGGACAGGGGCGATCGGGTCGTCGCGGTGGGACTTCCGGCCCGGTCAGCCGGTGACCGTGACGTCGGCGAGCACGGCCGCGGCGAGCGGGCCCGCCGCCGCGGCCACCGCTGGCGACAAGCCGGGGCCGGTGCCGAGATCGGCCGCCTCCACGGCGTGCACGATCAGCCGGTCCGGCAGCCGGCCCAGCGCCTGCGCCAGCCCGACGGCGTCGCCGAGGGACAGGCCATGCGAGCTCACCTGGTGCGGCGCTGGCACCCCGGCCCCGTCCAGCACCAGCCGGTGCAGCCGGCCAGGGACGGCCGGGTCGGCCCGCACCGCGTCCACCACCACGGCGAGCTTCGCGCCGGACCACGCCTCGATCAGCCGGGCTGGCTCCCCGTCGCTGACCAGCAGTTCCACCGTAGCCGGGACCTGGTCGCGAAGCCTGGCCACCACCTCGGGCCCGATCCCGTCATCGCGCCTGAACTCGTTGCCAACCCCGATGATCACCATCCGCCCGGTCACGCCCGGTCCACCGCCAGGTGCAGGAAGTGGGTTGCGCAGGAGATGCACGGATCGTAGTTACGGATGGCCTGCTCGCACTGCGCAGTCAGCGCCTCGTCGTCAAGCTCGATCCGGGCCTGCACGAAACCACGCAGGTCATCCTGGATCGCCGCCTGATTCTGCGAGGTGGGCGGCACAATGCGGGCGGCGCGCACGATACCGTCCGCATCGAGGTCATACCGGTGGTACAAAATGCCCCGGGGCGCCTCGGACACCCCGTACCCGCGGCCGGCCCGCGCGGCCAGCGGCACGAACGGCTGGTCAGGCGGCTGGTACGCGTCCATGATGGCCAGCGCTTCCTCGATCGCGCAGACCACCTCGACGGCCCTGACCACGATGCTGCGGAACGGGTTGCGGCACTGGCTGCCCAGCCCGGCGCCCCGGGCGGCCTCGGTGGCCAGCGGCGTCAGCCACTGCGAGTTGAGCGTGTACCTGGCCAGCGGCCCGGTCAGGTACGGGCCGTCGTGGCCGGCCAGCCGGGCGTGCAGCGCCGTGGAGTGCGGCACCTGCTCCTCGATCACGTGCTGCTCGAAGTCGGCCGCGCCGAAGGCCAGCCCGCCGGTGCTCACCAGCGCGCCCCGCTCGATCGGGTAACTGCCTGGCTGCTGCAGGGAGAGCAGCTCATGGTCGCAGGTGAAGTCGGGGAAATCGAACTCCGACACCCACTGCACGGTGTCCAGCGCGCCCTCCAGCGCGTCGCGCAGCAGCGCAGCCAGCGGGGCCAGCTCGCTCGCCGCAGGCACCCGGTAGAAGCCGCCGACCCGGACGTTGACCGGATGGACGGACCGCCCGCCCAGCTGCTCCATGATCGCGTTTCCGGCCCGCCGCAGAGCCAGCCCGCGCTCGACGATTTCCCGGTGGTCGCGGGCCATCTCGACTACTCCCGGATAGCCGAGGAAGTCGGGGGCGTGCAGCATATAGATGTGCAGCGCGTGGCTGCCGATCCATTCCCCGCAGTACAACAGCCTGCGCAGGTCGGCCAGCGCCCCGTCGAGACGAACTCCGCAGGCATCCTCAATAGCCTGGCAGGCGCTGGTCTGGTAGGCGACGGGGCATATCCCGCATATTCGGGCGGTGATGTCGGGTGGTTCGGTGTAGGACCGGCCCGCCAGGAATGCCTCGAAAAATCGCGGCGGCTCGTAAATGTCCAGCCGCACCTCCTCGACCAGGCCGTCGCTGACCCGGACGTACATCGAGCCTTCGCCTTCGACCCTGGCCAGCCCCTTGGCCTGCAGGGTGCGGTCACCCCGGTGCGTCATCGCCGGGCCGCCCGCGCGGCGCACCCGCCGCGTTGCCGTCGTACATCCATGTGATCGACCTCCCGCATCAGGCTGCAGGCAGCAAGCATGCCACGGCGGGGGACCAACGGCTCTTCCCCGGCTACCCCAATGCCTCTGGTTTCCCTCCCTCCCCACCGCGATACTGTTCGTGGACATTCCCGGGCCGCCAGCAGTGGCCCTAATAGAAGGAGTGAGGGCGATGCCTGGAATTACAGTCGGCGTGGATGGTTCCCACCACGCCCAGCCGGCACTTGATTGGGCAGTGAAAGAAGCGGGCATCCGGCATGCGCCGCTGACCGTGCTCACCGTTCATCAGGTCGCTGCCAATCATTGGACGGGCAACCCGGTGGTCCTTCCGGAGGACGAAGCCGCCCGGGAGACCGCACAGCAGGCGGCGGAAGCGGCGGCGGCCAAGGCGACCGAGGGACTCGGCGAGGCACAGCCCGCCTCGGTGACGGTGCGCGCGGTCAGCGGCATCGCGGCCCAGGAACTCATCAACGCATCGCGGGACGCCGATCTGGTGGTGGTCGGCTCGCGGGGCGGCGGCGGGTTCGGCGAGCTCGTGCTCGGGTCGGTCAGCACCCAGGTTGTGCATCACGCGAAGTGCCCGGTGGTCATCGTCCCCTCGCACCCGTGACCGCATCGCATAACCCGCATAATCCGCATTATGCCGACCGCGTACCGCGATAACGGCAGCACGGGCCCCCGGGCCGGCCGACCGCCGGCCCGGGGCCCGGTGCCGTCCGGGTCTGGCGGGCTGGCCGTCTGGCGGGCTGGCCGTCTGGCGGGCTGGCCGTCTGGCGGGCTGGCGGTCAGCTGCCAGGCTGCAGCACGGTACGGAGCGCCTCGAGCACGGCCGGATCCTCGATGGTGGACGGCGCCGGCTCGGGGCGGCCGTCCGCGATGCTCCGCATGGTCTTCCTGAGGATCTTCCCTGACCTGGTCTTCGGCAGCGCGGCGACCACATCCACGTCCCGGAACGCGGCCACCGGGCCGATCTGCTCCCTGACCATGGCGATCAGTTCCGAGCGCAGCGCGTCAGGCTCGATGCTGGCGCCGGCCTTGAGCACCACCAGGCCCCGGGGCAGCTGGCCCTTGAGCGCGTCGTGCACGCCGATGACCGCGCATTCCGCCACGTCTGGATGGCTGGCCAGCACCTCCTCCAGTTCGCCGGTGGACAGCCGGTGCCCGGCCACGTTGATCACGTCGTCGGTACGCCCCAGCACGTACAGGTAACCGTCATCGTCGGCATAACCGCCATCGCTGGTCCGGAAGTAGCCGGGATAGGCCGACAGGTAGGAGTCGATGAACCGCTGGTCATCGCCCCACAGCGTGACCAGGCAGCCGGGCGGCAGCGGCAGCCGCATGACGATCTCGCCCTGGGTCCCGCGCGGCACCTCATGCCCGAGCGCATCGACGATGCGGACGTCGAAGCCGGGCACCGGCACCGTCGGTGAGCCGGCCTTGGTCGGCATCGGCTCCAGGCCCATCGGGTCCGCGGCGATCGCCCAGCCGGTCTCGGTCTGCCACCAGTGGTCGATCACCGGGATGCCGAGCAGGTCGGTCGCCCACCGGTAGGTCTCCGGGTCCAGCCGCTCCCCGGCCAGGAACAGGTAGCGCAGGCCGGATAGGTCATACGCGCCGGCCAGCTTGCCGTCAGGATCCTCCTTCTTGATGGCCCGGATCGCGGTCGGCGCGGTGAACAGCGCCTTCACCCGGTGGTCGGCGATGACCCGCCAGAAGGCGCCCGCGTCGGGCGTGCCGACCGGCTTGCCCTCGTACAGCACGGTGGTGCAGCCCGCCAGCAGCGGGCCATAGACGATGTAGGAGTGCCCGACCACCCAGCCGATGTCGGAGGCCGCCCAGTACACGTCGTCCGGGCCGATGTCGTAGATGTTGGCCATGCTCCAGCGCAGCGCCACCGCGTGCCCGCCATTGTCCCGCACGACGCCCTTCGGGCGCCCGGTCGTGCCCGAGGTGTACAGGATGTACAGCGGGTCGGTGGCCGCCACCGGCGTGCAGCCGGCCGGCTCGGCACCGGCCATCGCCTCGTCCCAGCTGATGTCGCGGCCGGGGACCAGCGCGGCGGCCACCTGCGGGCGCTGCACGATCACGCAGCGCTCCGGCTGGTGTGCCGACGTCTCGATGGCCCGGTCGAGCATCGGCTTGTACTCGATGATGCGATTGCCCTCGATCCCGCAAGACGCGGAGATGACCACCTTCGGGGTCGCGTCCTCGATCCTGATGGCCAGTTCGTGCGGCGCGAACCCGCCGAAGACCACCGAATGGACCGCACCGATCCTGGCGCAGGCCAGCATCGCCACCACGGCCTCGGGCACCATCGGCAGGTAGATCACGACCCGGTCGCCCTTGGCCACGCCGAGCCCGCGCAGCGCCCCGGCCAGCCGCGCGACCTGCTCGAGCAGCTGGCCGTAGCTGATCGTGGCGCACGTCCCCGTCACCGGGCTGTCGTAGCTGATCGCGGCCCGCTCGCCCCGCCCGGCCCGCACGTGCCGGTCGACCGCGTTGTAGCAGGTGTTCATGGTGCCTGAGCTGAACCAGCGGTAGAACGGCGGCGTCGAGGTGTCGAGGACCTCGCCGGGCGGCGTAACCCAGTCGATGGCCTGGGCCGCCTCGCCCCAGAAGGCGGCCGGGTCCGCCAGGCTCTGCTGAAAAACCTCTGTATAACGGGACATACCACTAAGCCTCCGTGCCTCGCGGGCTCCGCCCCCCACTGATCGTGCCAGCCGGGCCGGCGACAGGGCCGAAGGACCCGCCAGCTGGTGTCCAATGCCCGTGGCTGGCCGGCCGGGCCGCTGGCGATCATGGTGACATGGCGGCGTTACCGCCCAGGACCGTCCGGGCGCCACCCGGCAGCTCAGCAACTCCGGGTCTAAGCCCGGCCGCCGAGGAGGAAGATCAGATGACCACCCGAGTTGGGATCAATGGTTTCGGCCGGATCGGCCGCACGTTCGTGCGCCGGGCCGTGGAGCGCGGCGACATCGAGGTCGTCGCCGTTAACGACATCACCGATGCGGGCGCGCTCGCGCACCTGCTCGACTTCGACTCGACCTACGGCCGCATGAGCGCCACCGTCGAGTACGCAGGCGATTCGATCATCGTCAACGGGAAGCCGATCGCGGTGTCGTCGTGCCAGGACCCGGCCGGGATCGACTGGGGCCAGCTTGGCGCCGACATCGTGATCGAGTCCACCGGGCGGTTCCGGACCCGGGACGACGCGGCGATCCACCTGAAGGGCGGCGCCCGCAAGGTACTGATCTCAGCGCCGGGAAAGAACGTGGACCTGACCGTGGTGGTCGGCGTGAACGATGGCGACTACGATCCGCGCAAGCATGACATCATCTCGAACGCGTCCTGCACCACCAACTGCGTGGCCCCCATGGCCAAGGTGCTGAACGATAACTTCGGGCTGGTCCGGGGGCTGATGACGACCGTGCACGCGTACACGGGTGACCAGCAGCTGCTGGACGCTCCGCACAAGGACCTGCGCCGGGCGCGTAGCGCCGCGATCAGCATCGTGCCGAGCACCACCGGGGCGGCCCGCACCACGGGCGAGGTCATCACCGAGCTGGCGGGCCGGCTGGACGGGGTGGCACTGCGGGTGCCGGTGCCCGACGGGTCACTGACCGACCTGACTGCGGTGCTGGGCCGGGACGTCACCGTCGACGAGGTCAACAGCGCCTTCGAGCAGGCCGGCGCGGCGGGCCCGCTGGCCGGCGTGCTGCGCTACAGCACCGACCCGCTGGTCTCCCGCGACATCATCGGCGACCCGGCGTCGTGCATCTTCGACTCGGGCCTGACCCAGACGTCCGCCAGCCTGGCCAAGATCTTCGGCTGGTACGACAACGAATGGGGGTACACCTGCCGCCTCGCGGACCTCACCGCGATCGTCGGCGCGCAGCTATAGGCCGCTGGCCCGCCCGCTCGGGCCAGCAACATCAGGAGGTGCACACGTGTACCGGCCCCTCGCAGACGACGGGATCCTGCGCCGGATCATCGGCGCCGCCGGCGCCGCACCGTCGATCCACAACACCCAGCCCTGGCGGATCAAGGTCGTCAGCGATGACGTCATCGAGCTGCACGGCGATCCGGACCGGATGCTGTGGGTCGCTGACCCGCATGGCCGCGCCCTGCACCTGAGCTGTGGCGCCGCGCTGTTCAACATGAGGCTGGCGATCCGGATGTGCGGCAGTAAACCGCTCATCTGGCCGCTGCCAAGCCCGCGCGCCGAGCCGACCCTGCTGGCGTCGGTGCAACTGGCGCAGGGACGCCAGGCGAGCCTGGCCGAGCACGAGATGTTCGACGCGATCGGCCTGCGCCACACCAGCAGGGAGCCGTTCTCCGAGCGGCTCGTCGGTGACCCGGTGCTGGTGGAACTGGAACAGGAAGCCGGGTTCGAGTACGCCGTCCTGAGGATGCTCAGCGCCAGGGACACCAGCATCGTCCTGGAGATAGCGGACGCGGCCAGCCAGGAACTGGCCGACGACTTCGATCACCGGGTCGAGCTCGCGAAATGGCTGGGCGGCAGCCCGACCGACGGAATTCCGGCGGCCGCGCTGGGCGCCCAGCCCGAGCACGGTCCGCCGCCGGTCCGCGATCTGTCCTATGCCGCGCCAGGCATGCCGCGCCCGACGGCCGGGTTCGAGCGGAGGCCGCAGCTTGCGGTGCTGTCCACGGCCCGCGACGAGCCTGCCGACTGGCTGCGGGCCGGGCAGGCGCTGCAGCGGGTGCTGCTGGCCGCCACCAGGCACGGGGTCGCGGCGTCATTCCTGTACCAGCCGATGGAACTGCACGACATGGACGGCGCCCGGCAATGGTGGCCGTGGCCCGAGCATCCGCAGATCATTCTGCGGCTCGGCTACGGGCCGCCTGCCGCCCAGACGCCGCGGCGCCCGATCGAGGAGATCCTTGAGCGGCCGGGCCCAGACCCAGCCGTCCGCGAGCCTGGGAGGGCCTAACGGCAGTGCTGCCTTACGCCGACATCCGCCAGACCCACTCGGCGGTGGTGTTCTTCGCGGGTGACCTGGCGTACAAGCTGAAGAAGCCGGTGAACCTCGGCTTCCTTGATTTCAGCACCCCAGCGGCCAGGGAGGCGGCGTGCCGGCGGGAGACCGAGCTCAACCGGCGGTTCGCTCCCGACGTCTACCTGGGGGTGGCACAGGTCACCGGCCCGCCAGGCTGCGGCCGCGAGCATCTGGTCGTGATGCGCAGGATGCCGGATGGCCGGCGGCTGTCGGCGCTGATCCGCGACCGGGTGCCGGTCGCCGGCCCGCTGCGCCAGGTGGCACGGATCCTCGCCACGCAGCATGCCGCTTCGCCGCACCGCCCGGAGATCGGCGAGCAGGGCAGCGCCAGCGCGCTGCATGGCCGGTGGACGGCCAGTTATGAGCAGGTCCGCACGCTGGCCGGGCGGGTGCTCCAGGCCCGCGACCTCGATGCCGCGCAGCGGCTGACCGACCGGTTCCTGGCCGGGCGGGCGGAGCTGCTGAGCGCGCGGATCTCCGCCGGGCGCATCGTCGACGGCCACGGTGACCTGCTGGCCGACGACATTTTCTGCCTCCACGACGGGCCGCGGATCCTGGACTGCCTGGAGTTCGACGACCGGCTGCGCTGGCTGGACGGCCTCGATGACGCGGCCTTTCTGGCCATGGACCTGGAACGGCTCGGCGAGCCCGCGCTGGCCGAGCAGTTCACCCGCTGGTACCTGGAGTTCTCCGGCGATCCGGCGCCTACCGCGCTGCGCCATCACTACGTCGCCTACCGGGCATTCGTCCGCGCGAAGGTCGCCTGCATCCAGGCCGGCCAGGGCGATCCGCACGCCGCGGCGCAGGCGCGGCAGCTCACCGCGATGACCCTGCAGCACCTGCGGGCCGGCGCGGTCACGCTGGTGCTGATCGGCGGCTTGCCCGCCACCGGCAAGTCGGTCATCGCCGGGGCGCTGGCCGACCGGCTCGGCTGGAGCGTTCTGAACAGTGACCGGATTCGCAAGGAACTGGCCGGGGTGTCCCCAGGCCAGCGGTCAGCGGCCGGCTACGGCAGCGGGATCTACGCGCCGGAGTGGACCGAGCGGACCTACGGCGAGCTGGTCAGCCGGGCCGCCCGGCTGCTGGCCATGGGCGAGTCGGTGGTCCTCGACGCGTCGTGGCTGTCGGCCAGGCAGCGCGACGCCGCCCTGGCGGTCGCCGCGGCGGCCAGCGCCGATCCGGTGCAGTTGCGCTGCGTGGCCCCCGCGCGGCTGACGGCGGAGCGGATGAGCCACCGGGCCGGCGGGATATCCGACGCCGATCCCGAGGTTGCCGCCCGGATGGCGGCGGCGCAGGAACCGTGGCCCGCAGCCATCATCATCGACACCAGCGCGGACGAGCCGATCACCGCCGCAGCCGCAGCCGGCCGTCCGGCGGACGGCGCGCTAGCCGGCCCGGTCCGCCTGGCCCTGGAAGCGGTCCGCCCGCATGGTCCCGATAACGTCTGGCGGCCGGTCCGCCCGTACCTGCTCCCCGGCTAAGCCGGCCTCCCCGCTGGCGAACTCACGCTGGGCCCGCGTTCCCCGTCAAATGCCAAGGGTCTGCTCCCTGCTGCGCCCCAGACCCTTAGCTGATCATGGATTCCCGGCCACCAGACAGCGCCCGGCTGGCATCCTCAGGATCTTTAGCCTAGCTTAGTGTTGTTTAATGACAGCTCCGGCTCACGTCACGCTGCAACCAGGCGATGTGGACGTGGCTGCGCGTCCTGGACCCTGTTCATCGGCCTCCCAGGAGTAAGTGATGGAACCCAGTGCCACAGATACCTGGCCCGTGGACAGCATCGGCTTGCTAGCGGCTGATGGCGGCTCCCGCGGTACCGCGGGATCGGGCGGCGGTCAGGTCCTGTTCGATGACGGAACACTGCGGATCACCCGGGCCGGTGGGCAGCCATGGCTGGTGATCGCCGGCGAGATCGACGAGGCCGGCTATGCGGGCCTGCTGAGGGCGATATGTGAGGTCAGCGGCGGGCCCGGCGACATTCATATCGATCTGGCCGGGGTGCAGTACTTCGATCTCGCCGGCCTGCGGGCCTTCGTCCTGCTCAGTGAGGCCAGCGCCGGCCGTCCTGGTCCCGGTGGCCGGTGCGTGCTCTTGCATCAGATCCCTGCGCCCATGAAGACCACCCTGGAGATTCTTGGCTGGGATTGCGTCCCCGACCTGGTCATCGCGAGCACCAGGGCCCCGTAGCTCAGGGAGCCCTCGCTACCAGGGCGCTCGGTGAATCTCCGCGCCGGCCACCGCCAGGGCTGCTTTCGCTTCCCGGTAGTGATGGTTGCAGAGCAGGAGATCGACCGGCGCGGCCCGGCCCGGCCGCGCCTGGAGGACGGCCACCGTGGTCGGCTTGGCCGAGCAGCAGCAGGCGCGCTCGGCGGCGATCAGGGTCTTGATCCACTTTTCCGGATCGGCGGGCGCCTGCGGCTGGTTCCGCACGGCGCCAGATGACGTGGCGTGTCGGGTGAGGGCTGAGTATCCGGGAAACATAGCCCCAGGGTCACATCCGCGCGGGTACCGCCGGTAGGGACATTCCTCGCTGGCTGGCGGGCCTAAAGCCCCGCCCTGAGATGCCCGTGGTCCCGGTCACATCGACAGCACGGCGGCGCCGGTCACCCGGTCGGCGGCCAGATCGGTGAGCGCCTGGTCCGCCTGGCTGAACTGGTACGGGGTGACGGTGACCTTCAGCTTCAGTTGCTGCGCGAGGCGGAGGAACTCATCGGCGTCGCCGCGGGTGTTCGCGGTCACGCTGCGCAATGTCCGTTCCTGGAAGAGGTCCTCGTCATAGTTCAGCGCCGGAATGTCGCTGAGATGGATACCGGCTATCGCCAGGGTGCCGCCGCGATCCAGGGCAGCCAGCGCGGGCGGCACGATGTCGCCCACGGGCGCGAAGATGATCCCCGAGTCGAGCGGTTCAGGGGACGGATCGTAGGAGTCCTGAGCCGACGCGGCGCCGAGTTCCAGAGCGAGCTCGCGGGCGGCTGCGGCGCGCGTGAAGACGTGCACGGTGGCACCCTGAGCCAGCGCGATCTGCGCGGTCAGGTGCGCCGAGCCGCCGAAGCCGTAGAGGCCGAGCCGGCCGCCCGGGGGAAGCTCGGCCCGGCGGAACGCGCGGTACCCGATGATCCCGGCGCAGAGCAGCGGGGCCAGCTCGGCGTCGCTGAACCCGGCGGGCAGCGGGTGCACATAGGCGTCCGCGGCCACCAGGTACTCCGCGTAGCCACCATTGAGGTCCCAGCCGGTGTAGACCGAGCGCGGGCAGAGGTTCTCCTGGCCGCGACGGCAGTACCGGCAGGCGCCGTCGGTTCCGGCCAGCCACGCGACCCCGACCCGGTCACCGGTTCCGAACCGCACCACGCCGGGCCCGGTCGCTTCCACCACTCCGACGACCTCATGGCCTGGGGTGACGTCAGGCGCCTTGGGATCGAGGTCGCCCTCGGCCAGATGCAGGTCGGTCCGGCAGACACCGCAGCAGATCACCCTGATCAGCAGCTGGCCGTCACCAGGCTCCGGTCTCGGGCGCTCGGTCAGCCGCACCGGGCCTGAGGCCATCGGCCCCGGCTGATGGACCACCCACGCCCGCATGCGATCAGGTTACGCCCGGGCACCCGGCCGGCCGGGGCTGACCCGCACCGGGCTGGCACGCTACTGCCATGGGTAACCCAGCGGACTGGCGTGAGCTCGCCGACCTTCCCTTCGCCAGCGTCCTCGCGCCCGGCCAGGATCCGCTGGCCCCGGACGGCGAATATGACGGCGTGCATTTCGATCAGGTCAGCTTCGATGAGCCGCAGGCGGCATCGAGCAGGTTCATCGAATGCGCCTTCACCGCAGTGTCCATCCAGGGCGGGCGGCTGACGCGGGCCAGGTTCAGCGACGTGTGGCTGCGAGATGTGCGGCTGATCACCACGGGACTGGCCCAGACCGAGTGGGCGGATGTGACCGTCGCCGGGAGCCTGGCCGCTGGTGTGGAAGCGTATGGCGCACGACTGCGCCGGGTTACCTTTCGCGGCTGCAAGCTCGACTCAGTGAATTTCCGCGACGCCGTGCTCACCGAGGTGACCTTCGAGCATTGCGAGCTGAGCGATGTGGATTTCAGGGGCGCGACGCTGACCAGGGCGGCATTCCCGGATTCCCGGCTGAGCAGGACGGACTTCAGCCGGGCGCAGCTGGCCACGACCGATCTGCGCGGCGCTGACCTCGGCATCATCATCGGTCCCGACTCGCTGCGCGGCGCCGTGGTCAGCACCGCCCAGCTCGGGTTCCTGGCCCCGCTGCTGGCGCAGACCATGGGCATCACGGTCAGCGACGACTAGCCGGTCGCCGGCCGGGCCCGCCGTCGGCTGGCTAACTCGTCGCCGCCGCGGTGGCGGCCTGATCGGGGACTTCGGCGACGTGTGCCTGCCTGGGCACGATCAGGACCGGCCGGGCGGCCAGGTGCATCAGCCGGTGCGAGACGCTGCCGAAGGGCAGATGCGGCATGTCAGTTCGCCCGCTGGAACCGAGCACGATCATTCGCGCATCGTATTCGTCGCCTACCGCCAGGATCTTCCTCGCGATGTGCCCGAAATCGGCCTCACGGATGGTTCCTTCCGCGGTGATGCCGACCGATCGCAGATCGGCGACAATCTCGGCGACCAGGCTCTCGCCCTGGCCTTCCGCGCAATCCACTTGCAGCCGGCCGAACCTGCCGACGGCAAATTCGTGCACATGCACCACAATGACCTGATCGCCAGTATCACGGCTCAGCTCGCGTGCCATCGCGACGGCCGCGGCGACGTGGCTCTCGGGGACATGCCGCGCCGCGTCCACAGCCAGCAGGATTGTCTTGCTCATGACCCCTCCCCAGGGTTTATTCGCCACCGCTCGAGAACCACTTCAGATGGCAATTGGGACATTAGCCGCCGGGTCAGGCCGACGGTAGGGACCAAGGTCCAGATGTTCAGCGCCAGGCCTGCACCGTGCCCGGGCCGAAGTCCGGGCACGATGCAGGCGCTCGTGGCGCAGCCGCTACTGCGGTCGGCCTGAACCAGTCGCGGTGCCAACCGGTCCAGCACTGCCGACCGGTCCAGGGGTCTCGGCGGTATCGGCGGGCTGCTTCGGCCGCCGGTTCCACGACCGCCAGATCAGCCGGTGCACCGGGATCACCTCAGGCACGTCGCGCAGTCCGGGGATGAAGGGGATGGCCAGCAGCAGCACAGTGGCCAGGCCAGTCAGGTAGACGGCCCAGATGTCGACACTGGCCGAACTGCTGAACGGCTTCACGTGGTACCAGAGCTGGAAGAGCCACAGCCAGGGCTGGCCCGGGTAGCTGCCGGTCTCGTTCATGACGCCCCACGTATCACCGGTGAGGTTCATGTTCGCCGCTTTGGTGTTGTAGTAGCCGCCGTCCGCGATGAACAGCAGCGGCTTGGTGAAGTCGGTGCCGTAGAACTGCCGTTGCGCCAGCAGGTCCGAGTCGAGCGCTCCGCTCTTGGCCATGGCCAGCTCGGCGGCCATCATCACCGGAACCGGCCCCGCGGCGGGCAGGGTCAGGTTCCCGTTGTTGAAGGGCACCCGGTGCGCGCCCGCGGCCGTCGCCGTGTCATAAGCGGTCGCCCACTTCACCTGCTGGGCCGGCGATGCGCTGTTGTATTTGCTGAGCGCGGCGGCCAGCGCCGGGTCTGTTGCGGTGAGCTTGGACAGCGGGCTGAGCACGAAATCCTTCGCGGCGTTCACCGGCTGGGTCACGCCGAACAGCTTCTGCCAGTTGATCGGACCGACCTGCTGCACCGCGCCGGACTGGTTGTTGTAAGGCGGCCCGTAGCTGGCGGCTCCGCCGGTCCCGTCCAGTTCGGTGGCCGCAGTGTTGACAAAGCCGACCGGATCGACCCTGGCCCAGGTCTGCACGCTGACCGGAGGCACGTCGGGCGAGGAGAGTATGGCGGCCATCAGCACCACGAGGAAGGTGGTGATCAGCACCGCGATCGTGCCCTCCTTCAGGATGTCGTACCTGCGGTTCGGACCCCGCCAGGGGCCCGCGTCCGCGGCGGCCGCGGCCTTGCGGGCGGTGCGGTCCCGCCAGGACACCCGCTTGACCGGCAGCGGGTGGCTGACGCCCCGCACCCGGACCAGCAGAATGTGCGCCCCGATGAGCGCGACCAGGACGATCGGAAGGAGCACCACGTGCCACAGCAACATCTGGCCGAAGTTCAGCACGTTGAAGAAGGCGCCGACGCCGACCGCGTTGAGCGCGTCCTTGCCGTTGGTAGCGATCCACTGCGAGTCGAAGTTCTGCTGAGAGAGGTATCCGGTGAAGCACTCCACGATCGACGCCAGGAACGCGATCACCCCGGTGATCCACGTCATGGCCCGGCGGCCGCGCCACGCGGCCATCCAGAACTTGCCCCACAGGTGGATGACCAGCAGGGCCATGAACAGCTCGACGCTCCACAGGTGCAGGCTGTTGAAGAAGTGGCCGACCCCGTTGTAGTGCCACCAGTCGGGGCCGCCGAGCGCGATGGCGAACCCGGACACAATAGCGACGCCGAATGCGGCGAGCGACCCGACGCCGAAGATGTACACCCAGGACGCCACATAAGCCGGCTGCCGGTCAGGCAGCAGCTTGTCGGGGGGCAGCGTGCGCACCGCGCGCCGCCGGACCCGCGAGGTCCACATCCGCGCCGTACCGTCGTCAGGGACGGCCGTGGCGCCCGCCACGGCCGTATCGTCCTCCGCTGCTAGTGCAGCGGCATCGGGCGCCTCTTCCCGGTGGCCCCTCGGGAAAGGTAGCAGCAGCGCAGCGCCAAAAATCACTACCATTACGACGATAAGCACCAGGTTCGCGGCAGACGCATAAAAAATGGACCAGTGCAGGTAGCTACCAGGCTGGTTCAGGTTGATAGCAACAGGACCGGCGGCCATCGTATGGACGCTCATCAGCATGCTCCTCGGTGCGGGTAATCCGCCAAGCGGAAGTTGACGAAATCGAGCATCCCGGCCACCCGGCCAGTCGAGGCAGGGATAACTGTCATCGTGATCCGGGCCTTTGGTCCCTGGGCTGGGTCCGCCAGCACCGGCCGCAATGACCCGTCCTGCCGGGATCAGTTCTTTTCATACCCAGCTGCGCGGCTCCGGGCACCCGCCGCAGAAACCGGGCCATGGCGGCCGGTTCGCTGACGTTCGGTCCTGGCCACGGCGGGTTCCGTGGCCCGCAGGCCATCCGGTTCCCGGTCAGCACCGGCCGGTCCCTCTTTCCTGGTCCCCAGCGGCGGGCACCACCTCGTACCGTGTCACGCGCCCGCGGTCCTGACAAAGGGACCCAAGCCCCTACGTTTCGGGACCTTTGCCCTTAGGGATTCGAGCGCAGGCGGCGGACATGCACCTGCCCCCCGCCGCTGGGTACGCGGCGGGGGGCAGGTGCGGGTGGCCGTCAGGCCGTCGTCGCCGCGGCCGGCGTGGCGATCTTCGGGAAGACCTCGGCCTCGGGAGCGGTCCGGCGCAGGTGCGCCAGCCCCAGCCCGGACAGGATCAGCAGGAACGCGGCGCCAACGAAGGAGACGATCGCGCCGATCAGTGCGATCTGGCCCATCTGCCAGAATCCGTATGCGGTCAGCAGCATGCTCCGCAGCGTGGTGCCGCGGAACATCAGCTGCACCTGGGCGGCCAGGGCCGCGTTCTTGGGCTGCGCGATCGAGAGCGCTGACAGCTGTGAGTACGTCTTGCCACCACCGATGATCTTGAGGTGGTTAGCGATGAAGTGGTCAGCGTAGACCTCGGCCTGGGCACCGGTGGTCATCGGCTGTCCGGCGTACTGGTGCATGGCCGCGAACTGCGGAGCCTTGATCGCTGGGCTGTTAGCCGCGGGGAACACGATCTTCTGGGCCGCCAGCTGGTTGTGAACCTGGTTGTCGACGACGGAGTGACCCCACAGCAGCAGCCCGCCGGCGACGAGCAACACAACCGCGAGGACGAGCCCGGCCACCGTGGCGAGCGCGTCAAAGGTCTTCCTACGCATCTGAATGCCTCCTAGCTTGGCCGAGCCGACCTGGCCCGGCTCACCGCTTTCCTTACTGCGTGCGAGCATCTCGCCGACCCCCCGGTGGCCGGCAGGGCCGGCGGTCCCGCCCTCGCCGGACCTCCGTCACCGCGCCGCGGGACGATCGCGGGACCGGCCCGGGCCCTTGGTCCGTTAGCCAGGCTCACGGTCTGCGGTCCGGCCTCAGCCCCGCGAATGGCTGGCCCGCAGCGGCTCACGTACGATCAGAGCGTTGCCGGAACAACTTGCAGGGAGTTGCCGGTGGAGGCACCAGAGGTCCGCCCGGGAGTACCGCACATGCGGCTCGACGAATTGCTCGCCGAGCTGCAAGTCCGGCTGCAGGCGGTGCTGGCCACCCGGGACCGAACGCATGCGCTGCTCGAGGCGGTCATGGCGGTCGGCGGCAACCTGGAACTTGAGATCGCGCTCCGGCAGATCGTTGAGGCAGCCGTGACCCTGGTCAACGCCAGGTACGGCGCGCTGGGCATCATCGGCGAAGGGGGCCGGCTCGCCGAGTTCGTCCCGGTTGGGCTGGATGAGGCGGAGATCGGCAAGATTCATCACTGGCCCGAGGGCCGCGGCCTGCTGGGCGAGCTGATCACCAACCCGCGCGCCCTGCGGCTGCCGGACATCGCCGCGCACCCGCGGTCATACGGCTTCCCCGAGGGCCACCCGCCGATGCGGTCGTTCCTCGGCGTGCCGGTGCGGATCCGCGACGACGTGTACGGCAACCTCTACATGACCGAGAAGCTGGGCGGCGGTCAGTTCGACGAGGAGGACGAGGCGCTGCTGGTGGCCCTGGCCGCCGCGGCGGGCGTGGCGATCGACAATGCCCGGCTCTATGAGGAAGCGCGCCGGCAGCAGCGCTGGCTCCGGGCCAGCGCCGAGGTGACCCAGCGGCTGTTGTCCGGGGCCGATCCCGAGGAAGTCCTGGCGCTCGTCACCCAGCGGGCCCTGGAGATCTCCGGCGCGGACCTGGTGGCGCTGGCGCTGCCGGAAAGCCACCGGCAGCACCTGGTCATCGAGCACGCCAGCGGCGAGGGTGCGGCCGCGGCGCTCGGCCTCGTGCTGCCCGCCGCGAATTCGCTGTCTGGCCTGGTCATGGACACCGGGGAGGCCAAGACCCTGCAGGACTTCGCTGGTGACGACCGGGTCGCCGAGGTCGCGCGTCAGCACATGGGGCTCGGTCCGGCGGTGATCGTGCCGCTCGGCGCGCCAGGCAATGTCCGCGGCGTGCTGACCGCCGGGCGCCGCCGGGGCGCGATGCCGCTGGCGCCCGCCGCGGTGGACATGGTCATCACGTTCGCTGCCCAGGCCGGCATCGCCCTCGAGTTGGCCGAGCACCGCCGGGACGTCGAGCGCTTCGCGGTGTTCGAGGATCGTGACCGCATCGCCAGGGACTTGCACGACCTGGTCATCCAGCGGCTCTACGCGACCGGCATGTCGCTGGAAGGGACCGCGGCGCTGCTGACCGAGCCCGAGCCCGCAGGCCGGGTCAGCAAGGCCGTGGACGCTCTCGACGAGACGATCAAGCAGATCCGCTCGGCGATCTTCGCGCTGCACTCCAGGAGCGAGGCCAGGCTGCCTGGCCTGCGCGCGCAGATCCTGGACATCGTGGCCGAGATGACCCTCCCGCTGGGCTTCGCACCGTCGCTGCGGATGGCGGGCCGGTTGGACGAGCAGGTCCCCGAGGAGACCGGCGAGCATCTGCTCCGCGCCTTGCGCGAGGCGCTGTCCAACGCGGTCAGGCACGCCAGCGCGACCAGGGTCGAGGTCAGCATCGAGGCCGGCCAGGATCTTGTCCTGATCGTCACCGACAACGGCGTCGGCCTGAAACCGACCAAGCGCCGCAGCGGCCTGGCCAACCTTGAGGAACGAGCCAGAAAGCTGAACGGGACGCTGCGCGTCAGCCCCGGTCCAGGCGGCGGCACCGAACTGGAGTGGCGGGTGCCGCTGGCGAACGCCGGCCAGCCTGTTTAGCTGATCCGGCCGCGAGCAGACGGCCCCCGAGCAGACGGCCCCCGAGCAGACGGCTCAGTTCCCCCGGGTATGTTCGCCGTGGCCCTCGTCGCCGAAGATACGGGCGGCGTAGGCGGCCGCCTGCGTCCTGCGCTCCATGCCGAGCTTGGCGAACAGCGCGGAGACGTAGTTCTTCACCGTCTTCTCCGCGAGGAACATCCGCTCCCCGATCTGCCGGTTGGTCAGCCCCTCACCGATCAGCTCCAGGATGCGCCGTTCCTGCTCGGTCAGACCGGACAGCGGATCGGATCGCGCCGCCTGGTCACGCATCCGCTTCATCACCCGGCTGGCCGCCTCGGGGTCCAGCATCGACTCGCCGGCCGCGATGGTCCGCACCGCACCGACCAGGTCGGTACCGCGGATCTGCTTGAGCACGTACCCGGCCGCGCCGGCCATGATCGCGTCGAACAGGGCGTCATCGTCACCGAACGACGTCAGCATCAGGCAGGCGACCTCGGGCATCCTCGACCGGATCTCGCGGCAGACACTGACGCCGTCGCCATCGGGCAGCCGCACGTCGAGCACCGCCACGTCCGGCCGCAGCGCGGGAATCCGGGCCAGCGCGGATGTGGCGGTGCCCGCCTCGCCCACCACGACGAGGTCCGGCTCCGCCTCCAGCAGCTCCCGGACGCCGCGCCGGACGATCTCGTGATCGTCGAGCAGGAAAACTTTGATCTGCTTACCGCTATATCCGGCCTGTTCAGACTGCGACTGGCCCATCTTGCACCCATCTCCCGGAGGGTTCAGGCAACCCAACCATTTCACCTTAGTCGGGCGGCGGCGCTGTCAGGCCAGCGTCCACGGTCGCTGGCCAGCAGTCAAGGCGAACCACACTGGTCACGCCGGTGACAATGCGGGCCCGGGTGCCAGCGGCGACAATAGGGGCCAGGGCACGGCCGCGGCAGTCGCGGACCTGAGTGTGCCACGGATCGGCGGACCGTAACAGGCAGGCGATGGAACCAGGCGAACGGCGGCTACTGGCGGCGATGCCGCTGCACGCCATCACGGCCAGGGACGGCGAGGCCGGGCTGCGGGAGCGGTTCGCGATCGAGATAGCCGGCCTGGCCGAAGCCGACCGGGAGCGCCTGGGCCTGGCGCTGGACCTCGCGGCCCGGTTGCATGCCGCCGACCGGCGGCAGCGCGAGCCCTATCTCAACCATCTGCTGCGGGTCGCCATCCGGATCAGCTGCTACTACCGGGTCAGCGATCCCGACGTGATCGGTGCTGCCCTGCTGCACGACTCGGTCGAAGATCACGCCGCAGAACTGTCCGGCGGGGCCGGCCCGCCGCGCTGGCCGCGCTGGCCGCACAGTTCGGGGACCGGGTGGCGGACCTGGTCAGCGCGGTCACCAACCCGGAGCCCGAACCGGGGCGAGACCGTCACGAGCAGTACCGCGAGCACGTGCGGGCCAGCCTGGACGCCGCTCCGTGGGCCCGGGTCATCAAGGTCTCCGATTTCACCGACAACGGCGTCGGCCTGATCCACACCACCGGGCCGAAAGTCGCTGAGCTCGCCGCGAAATACGCCCCGCTGGTGCCCATCCTGCGCGAGCTCATCGCCAGGCCGGACACCCCGCTGACCGAGGATGTCAAAGCCCGCATCATCGGCCAGCTGGAGCTGGCCCGGCGACGGTTCGCGGCGGTCACCGGCAGCGGGCCGCCGCCGGCCGGACGGGCCGACCCGGGCGAGCCTGGCCGGCCACCTTAAGCCCCGGCGGTTAGGCATGCCGTAGTGCCTTCGGTGGCGGGGACCAATGCCCCTAGAACGGCCCAGCCGGGCCGCGCAGCCTGGAGTTGTACGGCGGGCCGTTCTGGCTCGCCCGCACTGAGGGCAGGTGGCAGTCATGGCAGAGGCGGCGGCCAGCTGGGCAGCTGATGAGCTGGGCCCGGCCAAGGTCGTATTTCTGCGTCCGGCCCCCGGCGTCGAGGCGGTCGTTGTCATCGACAACATCGCGCTGGGCCCGGCGATCGGCGGCACCCGGATGCGGCCGGACATCACCGCGAGTGAAGTGGCGCGCCTAGCGCGCGCGATGACCCTGAAGAACGCGGTGGCCGGGCTGCCGCACGGCGGCGGTAAGTCGGGCATCGCGGCCCCGCCGAACCTGCCGCCCGCTGAGCACGAGCGGGTGATACGAGCCTTCGCCCGGGCGATCGAACCACTGACTGACTACACCCCGGGTCCGGACATGGGCACCACCGAGACGTCGATGGCGTATGTCCACGACGAGATCGGCCGGGCTGTGGGCCTGCCCAGCGTGCTCGGCGGCATCCCGCTGGACGAGCTGGGCGCGACCGGTTACGGAGTGGCGGTGTGCGCCGATGTGCTGAGCGAAGCCAAGGTGCTGGAGCTGGCCGGGGCCCGCGTCATCATCCAGGGTTTCGGCGCGGTCGGCAAGAACGCGGCCCGCGCCCTCAGCGAGCGCGGCGCCACGGTGATCGCGGTGTCGGATATCGGCGGCGCGACCTGGAACCAGGACGGGCTCGACGTCGCGGCGCTCGGCGCGCACAAGTACGCAGGCACGTCGGTCACCGGGTTCCCCGGCGGCATCCCGATGGCCAGGGACGACATCCTCGCCCTGGACTGCGACATCCTTATTCCCGCCGCCCAGCCGGACGTGGTGACGACGGACAACGCCGGGAAGATCTCGGCCCGGGTCATCATCGAGGGCGCCAACATTCCGATCACCCGCGAAGCCGAGGATGAGCTGGCCGGACGGGGCGTGCTGGTCATCCCGGACGTGGTCGCCAACTCCGGCGGCGTCATCTGCGCGGCCGCCGAGTATCGCGGCGCTGGTCACGTCGAGGCGTTCGCGGAGATCAACGAGAAAATCCGCGCGGCCATGGCCGAGTTGCTCGGCCGTACCCGGGGCGGCGAGCTGACACCGCGGGCGGCCGCCGACCAGATGGCGCACGAGCGGCTGAGCCAGGCGATGGCCCTGCGGCGCAGGTTCTGACCCGGCCGATGACGGTCCTGGAGAAGTTCCAGCTGCATGGCAAGGTCGCCGTGGTGACCGGCGCCTCTTCCGGCCTAGGCGTGGCCACCGCGCAGGCGCTGGCCGAGGCGGGTGCTGACGTCGCGCTCGGTGCCCGCCGCGCCGACCGGCTGGCCAGCACGGCCAGGCTGGTCGAGGCGGCCGGCCGGCGGGCGCTCGCGGTGCCGACCGATGTGCGGCGGCCGGAATTCTGCCAGCGGCTCATCGACCAGACCGTGCAGACCCTCGGCCGGGTCGACATCCTGGTCAACAACGCCGGCGTCGGGGCCGCCGTCCCCGCCTCGCTGGAGACCCCCGAGCAGTTCCGGTCGGTTCTCAAGATCAACCTTGAAGGCTGCTACTGGATGGCGCAGGCCGCCGCGCGGGTCATGCCGCCCGGCTCAGCCATCATTAACGTGTCCAGCGTGCTCGGCGTGGTGACGGCGGGGCTGCCGCAGGCCGCCTACGCCGCGTCCAAGGCCGGCCTGCTCGGGCTGACCAGGGACCTGGCCGCGCAGTGGACCTCGCGCAAGGGCATCAGGGTCAACGCGGTCGCTCCCGGGCTGTTCGCCTCCGAGATGACCCAGGCCTACCCGCCCGGCTACGCCGACCGCACAACCAGCCTGATCCCGGCCCGGCGGGCCGGCCAGGCGGCCGAGGTCGCCGCGGTCATCGTGTTCCTCGCTTCGGACGCCGCCAGTTACATCACCGGGGTCACGCTGCCCGTCGACGGGGGCCTCAGCATCGCGTGATCTGGCCAGGCTCAGCCTCCCGCTCAGGCTCCGGCCAGGCTCAGGCTCCCGCTCAGGCTCAGCCTCCCGCTCAGGCTCCGGCAGCTAGCCTGCCCTTATCAGCCGCGCCGGGAGCCGAGGAGGATTCGTGGAGCTCTTGGACGACTGGGCCCGGGTGCTGCGGGACCAGGCCGCCGCCTATGCCAGGCTGGCGCTGGCCAACATCAGGCGCGAGTTCCCGTCCGGCGTCTGTCACACGATGAAGGCGCCCGGCGATTACCCGTACCGGCCACGGGCCCGCACGCCGGTCTTCTACGGCAGTTTCGACTGGCACTCCTGCGTGCAAATGCACTGGCTGCTGGTCCGCCTGCTGCGCGTCGTACCGGACGCGGTGCCCGCCGCCGAGATCAGGGCCGTGCTGGGCGCCCGTTTCGAGCGCCTGGCGCTGGCGGTCGAGGAGGAGTTCGTCGCCGGGCCCGACGGCCTGCGGGAGCGGCCCTACGGCTGGAGCTGGGCGCTAGCGCTGGTCCACGAGACCGCGAGCTGCACCGATCCTTCCGGCCGGAAATGGGCCTCGGCGCTGGCGCCACTGGCCGACAAGCTCACCGGCCTGTTCCTCGACTGGCTGCCCCAGGCGACTTACCCGGTGCGCTACGGGCTGCCCGCCAACAGCGCGTTCGGGCTGTCCAGGGCGCTGCCTTACGCGACCGCGCGGGCCAGTTCGGGAGACCCGGCCCTGCTGACCGCGATCACCGCCAAGGCACATGCCTGGTACGACCGCGACATGCTCTATCCAGGCAGCTGGGAACCGTCGGCCCACGACTTCCTGTCCCCGGCCCTGGCCGAGGCGGAACTGATGGCCAGGATCCTGCACCTCGACGAGTTCGCCGAGTGGCTCACCGTATTCCTGCCTGGCATCGAGTCCGGCGAGCCGGCCTCGCTGTTCACCCCTGTGGCGGTGCCGGACTCCGGCGACGGCGGTATCGCCCACTTGCACGGGCTCAACGCGAGCCGCGCGTGGTGCTGGCGACGCCTGGCGGAGACCCTGCCCGACGGCGACCCGCGCATCGCGGCCGCCGTCACCGCGGCCCGGCGGCACGCGGCGGCGGCCCTGCCGCATGTCGCCGGCGGCGACTACCTGGTCGAGCACTGGCTGGTCGCCTACGCCGTGCTGATGCTCAGCTGACCTGCTCGGTTAGCTGACCTGCTCTATCAGCTGACTCGGTCAGCTGACCTGCTCGGTCAGCTGACCTGTGGTGACGGAGGCGAACGTCGGAGCACCTGGTTCCGGCGGCAGCCGGGTAGCCCGGGCCACGTAGCTGATGGCGTGATACCAGCCGGCCAGCAGCAGCAGGTCGAGCAGTTGCGGCTCGTCGAACATGGCGGACAGCTCGGCCCACAGCTCGTCGGGAACGTCGCCCGTGTCGTGCAGCGCGTCGGCGGCGCTGATGAGCAGCCGGTCCCGGGCATCAGGCCAGCAGTCGTCGGCGGGCTGTCCGTGCGTGAGGGATGCGACCTGCCGGTCATCCAGGCCGGCCCGGGCGGCAAAGAACTGCACGTGAACGCCCCACTCGTATTCGCAGCCCGTTCGCGCGCAGGTCCTGTCGATGACGATTTCGCGGTCCCGCAGGCTCAGCCTGAAGTGGCGGCCGAGCTCGTAGGCCCCCCACGGGTGCATCGCCTTGGTCATCGCGAGGTTCTTGGCGAACATCCGGAACAGCGCGATGGGAGCGACGCCCGCAGGCATCATCCGCTGCAGGAGCTCCGCCGCGTCCGGCTCGTAGGGGGACTGTAGCGGGGTGATACGGGTCATCGGGACCTCCAGGTTTCTGATTTAGAAACATCCTGGCGCTACGATATCGTTTCTGATTCAGAAACCGCAAGGAGGCGGGGATGACTCAGGCACCGCGGCCAGGCCGCCAGGTCCGCGGCTCGGCGACCGGCCGGCCGCTGATGGCCGCGCTGGACCTGCTCGGCCGCCGCTGGGCGCTGCGCGTGCTCTGGGAGCTGCGCGACGGGCCGGTCGGCGCGCGCGACCTGCGGCAGCGCTGCGACGGTATGTCCAGCAGCGTGCTGTACCAGCGGCTGCGGGAACTGTCCGCCGCGGGGCTCATCGACCGTTCCAGCGACGACCGTTACACGCTCACCCCGATCGGGAGCTCACTGAGCGCGGCCATAGCGCCGCTGGACACCTGGGCCAGGGCCTGGGCCACGGCGGCGCGCTGAACCTGCCTTCCCGACCTACTTCCAGGCGAATACCGGCTGCTCGAAGTGCGCCACCCTGACGGTCCGGCCGTGCAGTGCCACCTGGCAGAACTGGTAGATGATCGCAGCGGTCGGCGCATGCAGGTACCGGCCAAGCAGCGGCAGCTGAATGACTGGCGCCTGGGACTCGGGGATGCTCACCAGCCTGGGCGGGACGTCCAGGCTGGCCAGCGGGATCAGGTGCAGCTGAGCCACCTCGGCGGCGGCGGCCCGCATCGCCGGGCTGACCGGGCCGCCCCACACCACCACCGGCGTGATCAGGTACCCAGACCGGGTGACGTAGTCATCGAGTACGCCGAGGACGTCTCCGGGCGCGACCGCGACGCCGGTCTCCTCGCACAGCTCCCTGCGGGCCGCGTCCGGCACCGACTCGCCCGGATCACGGCGCCCGCCGGGCAGCGCCCACTGACCCGGATGGGCCCGCAGGCCCGGCGCTCTCCTGGTGATCAGCAGCGAGCACGCCTCGTCCTGAAGCAGGATGCAGACGGCCACCGACGCCGCCTTCAGGCCTGGCCGGCGCACCCCGATGCGCTGGAAGCTGGCCAGGTTCGCCGCCATCGCCGGCCGGTCCTGCTCGCCGGCGGGGGCTACCATCGCGGGCCGCCGCGAGGCCGGCCGATACCTGGCACGGTCAGCCCGCGCCCGCGCGCGCGTCGAGGCGCTGCAGGAGATCGTGGGCGGCCAGCTCGATCTGCTTGTGCCGCCATTCCGCCGCCCGGTACTGACAGGCGATCAGGCCCATGCGATGCACCCGGCGGAAGTCGCCGTAGACGAACGCGTACCTGGCCTTGGTGTGATCCCTGGCACCGTCGGTGAGCCCCAGGTGCCACCCGGCGTATTCGTCCCATGAATGCGAGTCCAGGAAGTCGTTCTGCTCAGTGCGCCCCGGCTGGACGGCGCCCCAGTCGCTGCTGAGCACGTACTGACCGGAGTCAATGAGCCGCTGCGCCTGGGCCACGGCCGCCTTGTTCACCGAATACGAAGCCATCAACACATTCTGCCGACCTGGCTGGAGCTGCGCGCTGCTGGCCCGGTGCCGCCGGTGCCGGCGCAGTGCGCGCACCTCGGTCAGGACCGCTGGCGTACCCGGGTCAGGCCCGCTGGTACACCGACACATGCTTCTGGCTGCCAGCGTCGAACAGCCGCCGGTCCCAGTCGCCGTAGCGGTCCCGTAGCTGCAGGCCGGCCTGCCGCGCCATCAGGTCCAGTTCGCTCGGCCATGAATAACGAAGCGCCACCGGGTGCATCTGCATCCCGCGCTGGTCCAGGGTCACAATCTGGGTCCTGACGCACTGCGTGACCGAATCGTGAATGGACAGCTCAAGAGTCGCGGAGTCTTCCGTCACGGCTCGTGTCTGGACTCGCTGGCCCCGGTCGAACCGGGCCGGGTCGGGGACGAAGCATTCGATGACGAATACTCCGCCCGGCTCGAGCACCCGGGCGACGTTGCCGAAGCAGTCCGCCTGCCGGTCCGGGCTGAGCAGGCCGAACAGCGTATTGAACACCAGGTACACCAGCGTGAACGAGCCGTCCACCGGCACCTGCGCCATATCGCCGATGGTGACCGGGAGCGCCGTGCCGCCCGGCTTGGCCCGCAGCCGCTCCACCATCGCCGCCGAGGCGTCGAGGCCCTCGACCGGGACGCCCTGGGCGGCCAGCGGCAGCGCTACCCGGCCCGTCCCGATGGCCAGCTCCAGCACCCGTCCGCGGCCGGCCAGCCCGGCGAGGAACGCAACGGCGGCACCCGCCTCGAGAGCGCCGTGATGCTGGTCGTAGACGGCCGCCCAGCGGTCACCGTAAAACTCCGGATCGGCAAACTCAGTCACGGCGCTTACGAAACCAAACGCCGGGCCCAGACGCTACTGATTTCCCGGCCGCTGGCCTGGCGAAGGTAGGTTGGGCGCATGGATGAGAACCGGGCCAGGCGGGTCGCCGACCTTCTCCGGGATCGCGGTATCAACGCGCATCTAGAGAACTCAGGGGTCGATGTCTACGGGGTGCGCGTCGAGATCGGTGACGGGCGGGAGGCTATGTGGGGCCTGGAGGGAACAGCCTCCCTGGAGGCCGAAGTACTACTCGACGGGGACCTGGTCGGCTTTATCCCGAAGATCCCAGGCTCGGCGACCTTCGACGAGGCAGCGGTCGTGGACGCCATCGCGCGGGCCGACTATGACGACCCGGTCGGGCGGGAGCGTCCCGAGACGCCCCCGCCCGCACCGCCACTGACCCGGGAGGGCGGGGTGTTCCGCCGCTTCCTGGATGGCTTCAGGTACGACTCGGAGTAAGCCCGGATACCCGGCGGCTCCGCAGGCCTGCTCCGATTGACCGTCCGGGCGCTAGCCGTCCGGGCATTAGCCGTCCGGGCGTTAGCCGTGGGGACGGTCAGGAGCCCGGCGTCCACGCCCTGGTGCTCACCGCGATGGCGTTCCACGCGTTGATCGCCACGATCAGGGACACCAGCGCGGCGACCTCGTCGGGGCTGAACTCCGCGGCCACCGCGTCGTAGGCGGCCTGCGGCACGTGACTGTCGGCCAGCCGCGTGACGGTCTCGGTGAAGGCGAGCGCGGCCCGCTCCCGGTCGGTGAAGTACGGAGTCTCGGCCCAGGCCGGCAGCGCGTAGATGCGCTGCTCGGTCTCGCCGATCGCCCGGGCGTCCTTGGTGTGCACGTTGATGCAGTACGCGCAGCCGTTGAGCTGCGAGGCGCGGATCCGGACCAGCTCCCGCAGCCGGGGGTCGAAATCGACCCGGTCCAGTTCCTTGGTGGCCGCCCGGTCGAGCTGGCTCATCGCGCGGTAAAACCCGGCCGCGCGGGCCTCGAAGTCGAGTCGGACGGGGATCTGTGTCGTGCTCTCCGTGATGGTCATACTTCGAGCCTAGGCAAGGTACCTGCCCACGGGTAAGGTCCAATTCCATGCCAGATACTTGGGCAACTTCGGGGCTCGACCTGCACCTGGAGCTGACCGGCCGCCGGGTGCGCAGCGGCCTGGAGGCGGCCCTGCGGGACGCCGTGCGGACTGGTCGGCTGCGTCCGGGCACCCAGCTGCCTTCCTCGCGCGCGCTGGCCAGCGACCTGGGTATCGCCAGGAACACCGTGGCGGAGGCGTACGGCCAGCTCGTCGCGGAGGGCTGGCTGACCGCGCGGCGGGGCTCGGGAACACAGGTCGCCGATCGGGCCGCCGAGGCCGCCGCGCCCGCGCGGGCGACGGGACAGTCGGCGGCACAGGCGGCGGGACGGTCGACGGCCCAGGGGGCGGCCCAGGCAGCGGGACGGGCGGCGGTACAGGCGGCGGGACAGGCGGACCGGCTGCGCTATGACCTGCGGCCCGGCTCGCCAGACCTGTCCGCGTTCCCGCGCCAGGAGTGGCTCGCCGCGGCCCGCCGCAGCCTGTCCGCCGCACCGTCCAAGGCGCTGGGCTACGGCGACCCGCGCGGCCGCCCGGAACTGCGCCGCGCGCTGGCCGGATACCTCTCCCGGGCCCGGGGCGTGCGCGCTGACCCGGGCCGGATCGTCATCTGCTCGGGTTTCACTCACGGCCTGGGGCTGTTGTGCCAGGCGCTGCGAGCGGGCGGCGCGGCCGTCCTGGCCACCGAGGCCTACGGCCTGCCCGTGCACCGTGACGTGGCCGCCGCCCGCGGGCTGCGCCTGACGTCCCTGCCCGTCGATGCCGACGGCGCGGCAGTCAGCGAGATCGGCGGCGCGGCCGCGGTGCTGCTGACCCCGGCGCACCAGTTCCCGCTCGGCGTGGCACTGGCCGCAGGACGGCGCGCCATGGCGGTGGAGTGGGCCCGCCGGACCGGCGGGCTGGTGATCGAGGACGACTACGACGGAGAGTTCCGTTACGACCGGCAGCCGATCGGTGCGGTGCAGGCGCTCGCGCCCGAGCACGTCGTCTACGCGGGCACCGCGAGCAAGAGCCTGGTGCCGGGGCTGCAGCTGGGCTGGCTGGTCCTTCCGGCCCAGCTGGTTGACGAGGTAGCCGCGGTCATAACGCTGGCCGGCGGCTACCCCGCCGCCCTCGACCAGCTCACCCTGGCCGAGTTCATCGAATCCGGCCGCTACGACCGCCAGCTTCGCCGCGCCCGCCTGGCCTACCGGCGGCGCCGCGACCAGCTGGTCGCGGCGCTACGGCGGCAGGCTCCGGACGTGCAGGTCACCGGTATCGCGGCCGGCCTGCACATAGTGCTGACGCTGCCCGCCGGCCAGCGCGAGGATGAGGTGGTCAGCCGCGCGGCCCGCCGCGGCCTGGCCCTCGAAGGGCTCGGCCAGTACCGCGCGCAGCGCCGGCACACCCGCGGCCCGTCCCTGGTCGTGGGCTACGGCACGCCCGCGGAGCATGCGTTCACCGGGGCCGTGGCCCGGCTGTGCGCCGTGCTCAGTGAGGCCGCCGGCCCGTGAGCCAGCCCGCTCCTGCGCCCGCCCCGCTCCTGCGCCCGCCCCGCTCCTGAGCCCGCCCGCTCCTCAGCCCGCCCGCTCCTCAGCCCGCCCGCTCCTGCGCCCGCCCCTGATCATGCAGCGCCCTGACCGAGGTCAGCATGCTGGACCGGCCGGGTTCCGCGCTCCGGTGTGGTTAGTTTCTTGGTATGGCCACGGCAGCAGAAACCGAACTCGAGGTCGGGAACCGGACCGTGCGGATCTCCAACCCGGACCGGGTCTACTTCCCGGCCCGCGGTGAGACCAAGCTCGACCTGGCCCGCTACTACCTGTCGGTCGGCGACGGCATCGTGCGCGCGCTGCGCGAGCGGCCATGCATGATGCATCGCTTCCCGTCCGGGGTCAGCGGCGAGAAAGTGCACCAAAAGCGCATTCCGAACGGCGCTCCCCCGTGGCTCGAGACGGTCCGGGTGGACTTTCCGCGCTACGGCAGGCACGCCGACGAGCTGTGCGTGACCGAGCTGGCCAGCGTGGCGTGGGCGGTCCAGATGTCCGCGGTGGAGTTCCATCCCTGGAACTCCAGGCGGGCGGACACCGAACGGCCCGACGAGTGGCGCATCGACCTGGACCCGATGCCGCAGTGCGAGTTCGCCACGGTGCGCCGGGTGGCCCAGGTCTGTCGCGAGATTCTCGACGAGCTGGGCGCGGTCGGGTGGCCGAAGACCTCGGGCGGCAACGGGCTGCACATCTACGTGCGGATCGCGCCGCGATGGGGCTTCGCCGACGTCAGGCGGGCGGCGTTCGCCTTCGCCCGGGAGGTGGAGCGCCGCGTGCCGGATGCCGTGACCACCACCTGGTGGCGCAAGGACCGGGATCCCGCCATGCTGTTCGTCGACTACAACCAGAACGCCCGCGACCACACCATCGCCAGCGCCTATTCGGTCCGCGGCGTGCCGGAAGCGACCGTGTCCACGCCGATCAGCTGGGCTGAGGTCGACTCCGTCGAGCCACGCGAGTTTACTATCGCGACCGTGCCTGCCCGCTTCGCCAGGCTCGGCGACCTGCACGAGGGCATCGACGACGCCGTCTACTCGCTGGACACCCTGCTGGAGTGGGCCGACCGCGACGGCCTCGACTAGCGGCTGCCCTGGCTAAGCCCGCCCGGCCAGGCTTAGCGGCGCGCCTCCGCCAGCGCGGCGCGCACCGTATCGGCGTCCGCCGGCAGGCCGGCTTCGTCGTCGAACGTCCCGTAGGGGGCGCCGTAGGCGGGCGTTCCCGGCTGCTGGCGCCAGCCCTCGGCCAGCGGGCCGGCGTCGACGGCGCCGTAGCCGATCGAGTCGAGGAACGCGGTCACCGCGGCTTTCGCGCCCGGATCGTCGCCCGCGATGGGCAGGAACGTGCGATCGGCCGCTCCGGCCGGGCGGGCCAGCGACAGCAAGTGCTTGAAGAAGATGTTGTTGAAGACCTTCACGACCGCGGCCTGCGGCAGGTGGCGCTGCAGCAGCTCGCTGCTGGTGACCGAGCCGCTGTCCAGCTCGGCGATCTGGCCGTCGCGCTGCGGATAGTAGTTATTGGCGTCGAGCACCGTCTTACCGGCCAGCGGCCCGACCGGAACGCTGCGGTACGCCTTCAGCGGGATGGCCACCACCACCAGGTCGCCCGCGGCTGCTGCCTCCGCAGCGGTCGCGGCGCGGGCCAGCGGGCCGAGTTCGGCGGCCAGGTCGGTCAGGGTCTGCGGGCCGCGGGAGTTGCTCAGCACCACCTGGTGCCCGGCCGCCACGCTGAGCCTCGCCACCGTGCTGCCTATTCGTCCGCTGCCGATGAATCCCAGTGTCGTCATGCGGACGCCAACCCCAGGTCGTTAACGATCATTCCCGCCGCCCGCCGATATCAGCATGACCATGCTCGTCGGCTGGCCGGGTCCCTACGATCAGGCCATGACGATCAGTGACGAGAAATACGTCGCGTCGACCACGTACCGCAAGTCGGGCGCGGCCGTGACGACGCCCACCTGGATCGTGGCGCTTGATGGCGGCCAGGTCGGTTTCTGGACCTCTTCGGCGTCCGGCAAATACAAGCGGCTGCGCAACAACCACCGGATCACGCTGCAGCCCTCCGATGCACGCGGCCGGGTCAAGTCCGCTCCGCCCGTGGACGGCACCGCGGAGCTGGTGACCTCCGGTGCCGAATTCGATGCGATTCAGCGCCAGGTCCGGGCCAAATATGGCGTCATGGTCCAGATATCCAGGTTCTTCAATACCCTCGGCCACATCGGCAAGGGGAAATTCCCCTACGGCGATGTCGGCGTGGTCATTACCCTCAGTGACCCGGCTTCGCCGACGAGCTGACGGCCGGGACCGGCGGGGCGGCACCGGCACCGGCACCGGCTTGGCCGTCCACGGCAGCAGGCAGGAGCGGCATGCGGGTCGTAGTGGTGGGGGCCGGCTTCGCTGGCTTGCTCGCGGCGTGCCGGATAGCCGTGGCCGGCCACGAGGTACTGGTCCTGGAGGCCAGAGACCGCGTCGGCGGCCGCGTCTGGTCGCAGGAACTGGTGCCCGGCGATCCGCGGACCACGATCGAGCGGGGCGCCGAGTTCGTCCTGGACGGCTACGACGTGATGCGGGGCGTGCTGACCGAGTTCGGCCTGGAGCTCGCGGATACCACCATGTCCTATTACGAACGGGAACCCCGCGGCGGCCAGGTGACCACGCACCAGGACGTCGCCCGCTGCGCCGCGGCCGTGGCCGCGGCCGCCGCCGACGTCGCGCCAGGCACCTCGCTGGCCGATCTGGTCCGGGCCGATCTGGTCTCGGGCCCGGACAGCCCGCCGGCCGCGCTCGCCGCTTATGTCTCCAGGGTCGAGGTCACGAACGGCGTCGGCGCAGACGTCCTGGCGGCCGCGTCGGCCGACGATGTGACGGCGGGCTTCGAGCGGCGGCCGTGCTGGCGGGTGGCCGGGGGTAACCAGCGGCTGGCCTACGGCCTGGCCGACCGTCTGGCCGGCCGTCTCGGGGCAGCGGTCAGGCTGCGGAGCCCGGTGCGGTCGATCCAGCAAGATCACGACGGCGTCCGCGTGCTGACCGGCAACGATGCGGTGACCGGCGACGCGGTGATCGTCGCGGTGCCGATGGCCGTGCTGCGGAGGCTGCATTTCTTCCCGCCATGGCCAGCTGGCAGCCGCGCCGCCTGGGCCCGGGCCGGCCTGGCGCACAACGCCAAGCTGCACGTGCCGCTGACCGGTCCGGCGGCCGCCACGGCGGTGCAGAGCGTGCCGGACCGGTTCTGGACCTGGACCGCGACCGACGCGACCGGGGAAGTCCAGCCGGTCCTGCATGCCTTCGGCGGCACCGAGGCCGGGCTGGCCGCCCTCGCGGTGACCGGCGGCCCGGCGTACTGGGCTTCGCGGGTGGCGGCGCTGCGGCCGGAGCTGGCGCTGGACCTGGACCTGGACCTGGCCATCGTCACCACCTGGAACGACGACCCGTGGGCCGGTGAGTCGTACTCCGCGCACACCGTCAACGTGGCGGACGGCGACGACGACCTCATCGCCGCGCCGGCCGGCCGCGTGCACATCGCCGGCGAGCACACGGCCGGCTCCTGGGCGGGCCTGATGGAAGGCGCACTGCGGTCCGGCGTGCGCGCGGCCGACGAGGTGCTCGCGACCGCCTGACCGTCGCTGGCAGTCAGCCGCAGCGGCCGGCCATGGCCTGCGTGCCGATCACCGCCAGCAGCTTGAGCTGGTCGGCGGCGTCGCTGGCCGGCGGCGCGGTGTAGGCGACAATGCGCAGGTCGCTGCCCGGGACGGTGAGGACATCGCAGTCGAGAGTGACCGGCCCGACCGCCGGGTGCTCGATGGTCTTATGGTCCGCCTGGTGAACGCCGACGGCGCGGGCCTTCCACAGCGCCGCGAACCGGCTGCTGGCCGCGCACAGGTCGGCGACAAGCCGCCGCAAGCCTGCATCCTGCGGGTAGCGGGCGGTGGCCGATCTGAGGTCGGCGACCGCGGATGCCTCGAAGGCGGCTTCCTGCTCCGGGCTGTGCGTGACCCGGCCCGGCTGACCGGTGAAATGCCGCCACAGCAGGTTGCGGTCTCTTCCGCGCCGCTCGGACGGGTCCCCCATCAGGGCCGCCCACAACGGGTTCCAGGCGATCAGGTTCCAGGCCGGGTCATAGCAGCCGACCGCGACCTCGAGCTGGTCAAGCAGCCGCTGCACCCCGGGGGTCAGGCCGGCCGTGATGTGCCCTGCGGCAGGCGGCGGCTGCCCGGCCAGGGTGAACAGATGCTGGCGTTCGGCATCGGACAGCCGCAGGGCCCGGGCCAGAGCCGTGAGGACCTGCGCCGACGGGCTGGCCGCCCGGCCCTGCTCGAGCCGGGTGATGTAGTCGGCCGACACGCCCGCCAGCAGGGCCAGTTCCTCACGTCGTAGCCCGGCGGCCCGGCGCTGACCACCCGCGGGCAGCCCGACCTCGGCCGGGCTGAGGCGGTCACGCCAGCCACGCAGCGCCTGGCCGAGCTCATTGACAGTGCGCACCCATCCAGTATGCGTGCGGCCCGCGGGCCGGCCCGCGCTGCAGCCTGGTACCGCTGATCCCAGGAAGAGCCTGCTACTTCCTGCGAGCCGGCTGGCCAGCCAGGCTGAACCGCATGACAACCACCCTGATCACCGGAGCCAACAAGGGCCTGGGCTTCCAGGCCGCAGGACAGCTGATCGCCGCCGGGCACACCGTCTACCTCGGGGCGCGCGACCGGCAGCGCGGCGCGGATGCCGCCGCCAGGCTCGGCGCGCGCCCGCTGCTGATCGACGTCACCAGCGACGACTCCGTCCAGGCCGCTGCGGCGCTCATCCAGGAGCAGGCCGGCCACCTCGACGTACTGATCAACAACGCCGGCATCAGCGGCGGCCGCAAGCCCCCCGGCGAGGTCACCGCCGCCGACCTGCAGACGGTCTACGACACCAACGTCTTCGGGGTCGTCCGCGTCACCCGGGCCTTCCTGCCGCTGCTGCAGGCCGCCGGCGCGCCCGTCATCGTGAACGTCAGCAGCGGCATGGGCTCGCTGGCCATCACCACCGACCCGAGCCGGTTCGAGTCCACCCTGCCCGGCCTGGCCTACCCGTCCTCCAAGGCGGCCCTGAACATGGTGACCTCGCAGTACGCCAAGGCGTTCCCGGCGATCAGGATCAATGCCGTCGACCCCGGCTACACCGCCACCGACCTGAACGGCCACCGGGGCACCCAGACCGTCGAGCAGGGCGCCGTGATCATCGTGCGCATGGCGACCAGCACGCCCGACGGCCCCACCGGTGGTTACTTCGACGCCGCCGGCCCGGTCCCCTGGTAGCAGAGCACGAACTTCGTGACGTTAGCTTGACACCAGCCAAGCCGTGGTGGCGGCAGGCCCGCAGACCGGACCCCGCAGACCGGACAAGGTGCCGATGACCGAATACCGCGCGTCCTTCGACGCCATCATCAGGTTCAGCAACGGCGGTGACCTGACCGCCCACGGTTTCCGCGTTGACCTGCCGGGCCCTGACCTGGACGAAGCCGGCATCGCCGCGCTGTTCGTGGCCTCGCTCGGCCTGCTGATGACGGACTCGGTGCGGCTCAGTAACGTCACGATCTTCGCCGAGCCGCACCGGGGCACCCGAGGCGGGCCGGCTGATCGCGGCCGCGGCCCGGCGCCCGCGGGCGGGCGGCTGGTCGAGCTCAGTCATGTGATCCGGGCCGGGATGATCACCTATCCCGGACTGCCGGGGCCGGTGATCACCCCGCACCTGACCAGGGAGGCCTCCCGGGATCGTTACGCGCCGGGCACCGAGTTCGCCATTGACCAGATCAACCTGGTCGGCAACACCGGGACCTATCTGGACGCGCCGTACCACCGGTACGCCGACGGCGCCGATCTCAGCGCCATCCCGCTGGCCAGGACCGCGGAGCTGCCGGCCGTGGTGGTCCGGGTCACCGGCGCGCAGTCACCGGGTATCGACGTCGGCCAGCTGGCGGCGCTGGATGTCCGCGGCGCGGCCGTCCTGCTGCACACCGGCGACGACGCACGATTCGGCACACCGGCCTACGCCACGCGCCCCCGCTTCCTCACCCGGGCCGGCGCCGCCTGGCTGGCCGCCCGCGACGCCGCGCTGGTCGGCATCGACGCGATCAACATCGATGACCCCGCCGACGGCGAGCGGCCGGCCCACACCCTGCTGCTGGCCGCCGGCATCCCGGTGGTCGAGCATCTGACCGGCCTGGGACAGCTGCCGCCCGCTGGGGCGCTGTTCACCGCCGCGCCGCTGCGCATCGAGGGTTTCGGCACCATCCCGGTGCGCGCCTTCGCCCGGCTGCCCGGGTGACTGCCGGCCCGGCCTAGACGAGCTGCCTGCTGAGGGCTGCGCCGCATGAGCATCCGGCTTCCCGTTCCCCGCGCACCGGTCCGGTTCGCCCGGCAGTCCCTAAGATGAGCTGGTGAGCGAAGACCGTGATCTGGATGTGGTGGTGTTCGGCGCGACGGGCTTCGCGGGGCGGCTGGTGGCGGAGTACCTGGCCGGTCATGCGCCGGCCGGTGTCCGGATCGGGCTGGCCGGCCGGTCCAGCCAGCGGCTCGCTGCGGTGCGGGACCGGCTCGGCGCTGCCGCGTCGGGCTGGCCGCTGCTGACGGCCGACGCCGCGGATTCAGCCTCGCTGGCTGCGCTGGCCCGTTCGGCCCGGGTGATAGCCAGCACCGTCGGGCCGTACCGGCGGGGCGGCCTGGCGCTGGTCGAGGCGTGCGCCAGCGCGGGCACCCACTACGCCGACCTGACCGGCGAGCTGCTGTTCATCAGGGAAAGCATTGACCGCTGCCACGAGCTGGCCGCCGGAACGGGCACCCGCATCGTGCACAGCTGCGGGTTCGACTCCGTCCCGTCCGACCTCGGCGTGCTGTTGCTGCATCAGGCGGCCACCGCGGCGGACGCCGGTACCCTGCTGGACACGACGCTGCTGGTCACGGCGCTGAAGGGCGGGATCAGCGGCGGGACGCTCGCGTCCGGGCTCGGGCAGCTGGACGAAGTCGCGGGCAGCGCCGAACGGCGCCGGGCGGTCCAGGACCCGTATGCGCTCAGCCCGGACCGCGCCGCCGAGCCTGACCTGGGCGACGAGCGCGACCTGGACTGGGTCCGTTACGACGCTGATCTGGGCAGCTGGATCGGCCCGTTCATCATGGCGGGCTTCAACACCCGCGTGGTGCGCCGCAGCAACGCGCTGCAGGACTGGGCCTACGGCCGCCGGTTCCGCTACCGGGAGGTCATCGGCTTCGGCGCCGGCCCGGTCGCCGCCGCCCAGGCCGCCGCGGTAGCCACCGCGATGAAGGGCGCCACCGCCGCTCTCGCGTTCCGGCCATCGCGGACGCTGGCCGGCCAGCTCGCGCCGCTGCTCGGCGAGGGCCCTGGCGAGAAGGCCCGCCGCACCGGCTACTTCCGGATCCAGATCGACGCCCGTACCTCGTCAGGCGCGCGGTACCTGGCCAAGGTCGAAGCCCGGGGGGACCCTGGCTACGCCGCCACGTCGGTCATGCTCGCCGAGAGCGCTCTCTGCCTCGCCCTGGATCACGATCTGCTGCCCGACCGCGCGGGTGTCCTCACCCCAGCCACGGCGATGGGCGCCGCGCTCGCCGACCGGCTCAGGTCGGCCGGGCAGACCCTCGCCGTGCAGCGGATCATCCGGTGACCGCGATATCGGGCGGGCAGCTGCCCGGCCGCCAGCTCGCCGAGGCCTACCTGGACGCCCTGGCCCGCGCCGACCTGGCCGCGATGCTGGCCCTGTTCAGCGAGGATGCGCTGGTGCACTCGCCGCTGTACGGCCCGACTCCGGCCCGCCAGTTCTACCCGGCACTGTTCGGCGACACCTCGCAGTCGGTGCTGACGCTGCTGGGCGTCACCCACGGCGCCAAGGCCGACGGGAAGCCGCTGGTCAGCATCTGGTTCCACTTCGACTGGCGGCTGCCGAGCGGGCGCCCTGCACCGTTCGATGTGGTCGATGTCCTGGAGCTCAGCGCCGACGGCAGCATCGCCGCGCTGCACATCGTCTACGACACCGCGGACGTCCGGCCGGCCTTCGAGCAGGACACCGGCAAGCGGTCCTGGCCGGGCGACCGGCGCGCCGCCCAGGCCGGTGGCCAGCAAGCATGACCGGTCCGGCCGGCGCCCCGGTCCAGGCGGCCCGCGTGGCTGTCCCCGCAACGGTCACCGAGACGATGCGGCAGGCGGGGGCGCGCGACGCCAGGCTCGGCGGCGAGTTCATCGCCACGACGGCCAGGCTGACCGTCGCCGCCTGGGCCGCGGCAGCCGACGGCTACGACACCACGCTGGCGGCCATCGGCCCGCCGGACGCCGTGTACCGGCTGATGCAGCCGGCCGGTAAACCCTGGCGGGTGGCCCCGGGACCGCGAGTGACCAGGATCGAGATCAGGGGACTTGACGCTGACGCGGAGCCCCCGCGGCTGCGGGTCATGTTCCAGTTCGCCGGGCACAGGCTATTCGCCGATCCCAGCCTGGCTGACACCGCCGCCGACGGCGAGACGCTCTTCGTCGGACTGCTGGACCTGACCCTCTCCGCCGACGGCTCGTGGCCGTGGCAGCTGGCTTCCGGGCACGTCGAGACTCTCGATCAGTTCCTCGGCTATGTCTTCACCAGCCGCCGCGAGACACCGCAGGAGTATCGCGAGCGCACCGGCTCGCCAGCCTATACCGCGCCCGCCAATACGCCGCCCGCCGATCCGGCGCCCGCCGATCCGGCGCCTGCCGATCCGGCCGCCACCGGGGCGGCGCGCAGATTCCGGATCGTGGCCGGGTTCGCCGAGCACGACGAGCGATTTGGTTCCTCGGTGGCGATCGAGGTGCAGCGAGGAACCGCGCCAACTCGTGACGAGGCCGTGCAGCTGGTCTGGCCGGCCATTACGGAGGCGACCACCCATGCTCTCGGCGAGGGAGCCTGGCGGCCGTCCCTGAACTGGCTGGACGTCATTGAGCTGACCGGCGGGATGCGGGGCGCGGTTACCTGATGCGCCGCCCCATCTCGGTCGTCTCGTAACCCCCCAGCTCCGTGACCGCCTGCTGGAACGGTCCGGACTGCAGCAGCGCCCACAGCGGCGCCAGCCGCTGGCTCTGCAGGTCCGCCGTGGCCACCACCAGGTCGTAGGGCTCGCGGGTGACCGGCAGGAAGTCAAGACCGAAAGCGCGGGCCGCAGCCATGATGCCGAGGCCGACGTCGCCGCGCCCGGCCGCCACGGCCGCGGCCACGGCCAGGTGCGTTGACTCCTCGCGCGCGTACCCGGCCACGGCATCGGGGCTGATCCCCCGCTGGCGCAGCTCGTGGTCGAGCAGCATCCGGGTCCCCGCACCGCGCTGGCGGTTGACATAACGAACGCCAGGGCGGGCCAGATCCTCGATGCCCGCCAGGCCCAGGGGGTTGCCGGGCGCGACCATCAGCCCCTGGTCCCGGTGCACGAGCCGGACGACGGAGACATCCTGGCCGCCGAGGATGCGGTCGAGGTAGGGCAGGGTGTACTCGCCGGTGGCCGGGTCCAGCAGATGCGACCCGGCGACGTGGCACAGGCCGTCGCGCAGGGCTACCAGGCCGCCGAGCGAGCCGACGTTCGAGGACGCCAGGGTGATCCGCGGATCGTCGGCGCGCAACGCGGAGGCGGCCAGGTCGAGGACCAGGTCATGCGAGCCGATGGCGACGATCGTGTGGGAGATCTCTGCCAGCCCGCGCAGCAGCTCGACCTGGACTTCGTCGCCGGGGTGGTGGCCTTCAAGCCCGGCCGGAACCATCAGCAGCCCGTCGGCGCGGACCAGCGAGGTCAGCACGCCAGCGCCGCGGGGCAGCGGGGTGGCGACCATGGCGCCGCGCACCACTCCGAGCCGGACCCGTACCCAGTCGTCCATGCCGAGCGGGGAGGCAAGCTTGCGGGCTAGCCGGGCCCGGGCCTGCGGACGCCCCCGCGGCACCGCTCCCTCCAGCTCGGCCAGCAGCGGCTCGGCGAAGATGTCGAAGGTCAGCGCGGCGGACACCGGGTAACCCGGGGCCCCGAGCACGGGCGTGCCGTCCACGACGCCGAGCACCACCGGGTGGCCGGGCCGCACGGCGACGCCATGCACGGCCAGGGTCCCGAGCTGGGCCACGATCCCGGCCGTATAGTCATCGCGGCCCGCGCTCGAACCAGCCACGATGATCAGCAGATCACAGTCCGCCACGGCGGCGCTGACCGCTTTGGCCAGGCCGGCCGGATCGTCGGGCTCGATCGGCAGGCAGTGCGCCGCACAGCCGGCCTCGCGCGCCTGGGTCGCCAGCATGAGCGAGTTGGTGTCGAGGATCTCACCGGGACCTGTCGTCGTCCCGATCGGCCGCACCTCGTCTCCGGTGGGCAGGACGGCGACGACGGGCCGGCGCCGCACCAGCACGTCGGTGGCACCGGCGGCCGCGGCCGCGGCGAGGTCCACCGCCCGCAGCCGGTGACCCGCGGGCAGCAGCAGCTCGCTGGTGCTCACGTCCTCGCCGATCGAGCGCACGTGCTGATAGGGCGGCACGGCCGCACGCAATTCGGCGCGGCCGTCGCAGTAGTGCACGTGCTCGCGCATGACGACCGCGTCGCACCCGTCGGGCATGGGGTCGCCGGTGTCGACGACCTCGTAGGCGTCCGGCTTCAGCTGCACCGGGGTGGTCTCGCTGGCGCCCAGGGTGTCGGCGGCCCGGACCGCGATCCCGTCCATCCCGGCCGCGTCGAAGGGTGGCGAGGAGCGGGTGGCCCAAATCGGCCCGGCCGTAACCCGGCCGGCCGCGTCGGCGAGCGGGACCCGCACCGCCGGGAGCCTGGCCGGGCAGCCGCCAGCCTCGCGCGCGCGGCGCCAGGCGTCCAGGGCGCTGGCCGCGGGCACGTCGTGAATGAACGGGCTATCTGCCATGACGCTGGTTAACGGTACAGGGTGACGTCGACCTCGGCGCCGGCGTCGAGCCCGGTCGCGTCCTGCGGGACGACGACGTACCCGTCGGCCGCGGTGAGCACGGACAGCAGCGCCGAGAGCCCGAAGACCGGGGCCGCCAGGCCGTCCCGCAGCCGGACCTGGACAATGTCGAGGCGGCCGCTGGCGGACGCCAGGTCGCGCTCCAGCCTGGCCCGCACCACCGGCTCGGCGGGGGGCCTGGCGCAGCCGCCGACCCGGCGCACCAGCGGCATCCCGATCAGCCGGAACACCACGAGCGCGGAACGCGGGTTGCCGGGCAGCCCGATGATCGGCACTCCGGCGCACTCAGCCAGCAGCGTGGGCTTGCCAGGCCGGATCGCGAGGCCATGACACCAGATACCCGGCGGTCCCAGGCGCCCGACCGCCGCGGCGGTCTCGTCGCGCGCGCCGACCGACGAGCCAGCCGAGATCACGATGACGTCGCTGACGTCCAGCGCGGCCTCCAGTGCCGCGCCGAGCGCCGCCGCGTCGTCGGGGATGATGCCGCCCTGGGCCGGCTCCCCGCCCGCCTCCCTGACCAGCGCGGCCAGCGCGACGGCCGTCGCGTCGCGTACCTGGCCTGGCCGCAGTTCCGCGGTGCCAGGCGGTACCACTTCATCGCCGGTGGAGAAGATCATCACCCGCGGGCGCGCATGGACGGCGACGGCAGTGACGCCCGCCGCCGCGAGCATGCCGAGGTCCTGGGCCCGCAGCGGACGGCCCGCCGGGACGAGCTCGGCGCCGGGAACCGCGTCCTCGTCGGCGCGCACCACGCCGTCGCCGGGGGCGACCGGCCTGACCACCTCGATCGTGCCCGGCATCGCTTCCTGGGTGTACTCGACCATGATCACGGCGTCGGCCCCTGCGGGCAGCACGCCACCGGTGGGGATGCTCACCGCCGAGCCCGGGCCGACGGCCGCATCTGGCGCCGCGCCCATCCGCACCGCCCCGGTCACCTCGAGATAGCCGGGCAGCCCCTCCGAGACTCCGTAGGTGTCCGCGGCCCGCACGGCATAGCCGTCCACCGTCGAGCGGGCGAAGCCTGGCAGCGCATGCGACGCGGCGACCGGCACCGCCGGGATCCGCTGCAGGGCTTCGCCCAGCGGGATCGTCTGCGCCGGGGTACGCCGCTGCGGCTGGAATCTGGTCAGGGCCTCGGCTACCGTCCGGGTGGCGAAGAACTCCCGTCCCGCGGGCCCGCCGCGGTCAGGCTTAGCCGCCATGCTCCCGGCCGTCCGCCGGCGGCGGGTGCCGCTGGCCGTTCGCTGGCCCCGTACCGTCCGCTGGTCCCGTGCCGGTGACTGGCCCCGTAGCCGCCCGGCCGGGCCCCGGCCCGGCGTTCCCGTCGCCGCCCAGCCGCAGCACGCTCAGCACCGGGCCCAGGGCCACCTGGCCCAGCCCGCAGATCGAGGTCTTGCGCACGGTCTCTTCCAGCTGCGGGATGCGTTCGTCCACGTCGCCCGGGCCGCCGCCGCGCGCGACCACGTCGGCGAGGATCCGGTGGGCCTTGGTCGTCCCGGCCCGGCACGGCACGCACTTGCCGCACGACTCATTGCGGAAGAACCGCAGCACGTTGGTGGCCGCGGCCAGCAGGTCGGTACCTTCGGCCAGCACCACGAGCGCACCCGAGCCGAGCATCGACCCCGCCTGCGCCAGCGCGTCGAAATCGAGCGGCACGTCGAGCTGGTCAGGCCCGAGGAAGTTCGACGAAGCACCACCGGGCTGGATGGCTCCCACCGCCCGGCCGCCGCTGACTCCCCCGGCCTCCGCCAGCAATTGCCTGGCCGTTGTGCCCATCGGGACGCAGTAGACGCCGGGCCGCTCGACATGGCCGGACACGGCGAAGAACTTCAGCCCGGTGTGCCCGCCGGCGCCCTGCCGCTGCCACCAGGCCGCCCCGCGCAGGGCGATAACCGGGACGTGGGCAAGCGTCTCGACCGAGTTCATCAGCGTCGGCTGGCCCCACAGGCCGTACACGCCGGGGAACGGCGGCTTGTTCCGTGGTTCCCCGCGGTGCCCTTCCATGCACTCCAGCAGGGCTGATTCCTCGCCGAGGATGTAGCCACCGGGCGAGGTGAACACCTCGACCGCCAGCCGCCGCCCGGTGCCGGCCACGTTGTCGCCGACCAGCCCGGCGGCGCGCAGCGACTCGATCTCGCGGCGCACCGCGGCCTCCTCCGGGCCGTATTCGTGCCTGATGAACAGCCAGCCTTCCTCGGCGCCGACCTCCAGCATCCCGAGCAGCAGCCCCTCAAGCACCAGATGCGGCTGCCCGGCCAGCAGCTCGCGGTCCTTGAACGTGCCCGGCTCGGATTCGTCAGCGTTGCAGATCACGTACTTCGGCGTACCGGGCTGCGCGGCGACCAGCTCCCATTTGCGGCCGGTGGGAAACCCGGCGCCGCCCATCCCGCGCAACCCGGATTCGGCCAGCGCCGCCACGACCTGGCCGAGAGCGAGGTCACCCGACAGCACCGCACGCAGCGCCGCGTACCGCTGCTCGCCGGGAGCGTAAGGGTCATTGGGCCAGCGCGGGCCGGGATTGCCGCTGTCCGCCTGCTGGACCTGACCGGCCGGCGGCTGGCCCGGCTGGACCTGACCGGCCGGCGGCTGGCCCGGCGGGACATCCTGGCCCGGCGGGACATCCTGGCCCGGCGGGACATCCTGGCCCGGCCGGACATCCTGGCCCGGCAGGACGCCGCGGCCCGGCGGACCGGTCCGGGCCGCTTCGATGAGCGCAACGGCGTCGGCGGCCAGCGCCGCGCGCTCGTTGATGGCCACCACCGGCGCCACGTCGCACCGCCCGATGCAGGACACTTCGACCAGCTCGACCTCGGTGTCTTCGCCGTAACGCGCCCGCAGCGCCGCGATGCGCTGGTCCGCGCCCTGCAGCCAGCAGGACAGGTCATGGCAGACGGACAGCGCGACCTGCTTCGGCGGGTCAGTGCGAAAGTGCGGGTAGAACGAGATCAGCCCCTCGATCTCATACAGCGGCCGGTGCACGTCCCTGGACAGCGCGACCAGCTCGTCGCGCGGCAGCCAGCCGAGCCGCTCCTGAATGGCCTGCAGCGCCGGGATCAGGCTGGGACCCGGGAACTTGCCCGCCCTGGCCTCGACGCCCGGCATCCACGGCCGAGCCCTGGCCATCAGCGGTCCCCGGCCTGCGCCACGGTCCCGCTGGCCGCGTCAGGCCCGGCAGCATCGGGCCCCGCGGGCTCGATCCGGACGGCGCAGAACTTGAACTCGGGGATCTTGCCGGTCGGGTCGATCTCGTCGATGGTGAGCAGGTTGGCCGCCGCCTCGCGGAAGTGGAACGGGATGAAGCAGTTGCCCCGCGCTTCCCGGTGCGAGCAGCGGGTCTCCAGCACGATCGAGCCGCGCCGCGAACTGACCCTGGCCAGCTGGCCGTCGGCCAGGCCGAGCTCGGCGGCATCGTCGGGATGCACGTACACCTGGGCGGTCGGCGAGATCGCGTCGAGTGCGAACGACCTGCGGGTCATCGAGCCGGTATGCCAGTGCTGCAGCAGCCGGCCCGTATTGAGGACGAACGGGTATTCGGCGTTGGGCAGTTCCTTGGCCGGCAGCCACTCGGCGGGCACGATGTGGGCCAGCCCGTCGGCGGTGTTGAATCGCTCGCCGAACATCACCACGGTCCCGTCGCTGTGCTCGGGGTCGGCGTTCGGGTAGAGCTTGCCGGTTAGGCCGAGGTTGTCATAGCTGAGATTGGCGTAGCTGGGCATCAGCGACACCATCTCCTCGAAGACCGCACGCGGCGAGCCGTAGTCCCAGTGCAGCCCGAGCCGGTTGGCCAGCTCCTGGATGACCTCCCAGTCCACCCGTGCCTCGCCCGGCGGGTCCAGCACCTTGTGCCCGAGCTGGACCCGCCGGTCGGTGTTCGTGTACGTGCCGTCCTTCTCCAGGTAGGAGGAGGCGGGCAGGATGACATCGGCGAACTCCGCGGTCTCGGTGAGGAAGATGTCCTGGACGACGAGGAAGTCGAGCTTGGACAGCGCCTTGCGGACCTTGTTGATGTTGGGGTCGGACAGGAACGGGTTCTCCCCCATCATGTACATCCCGCGCACCCCGCCCTTGAGCGCGGACCCGATGATCTCAGTCACGGTGAGCCCGCGCTTCGGGTCCAGGTCGGCGCCCCAGGCCCGCTCGAACCTGGCGTGCACGTCGGGGTCGTCCGCCTTCTGGTAGTCCGGGTAGAACATCGGGATCAGGCCCATGTCCGATGAGCCCTGCACGTTGTTCTGCCCGCGCAGCGGGTGCAGGCCGCTGCCCGGGCGGCCGATGTTGCCGGTGATCGCGCACATGGCGATGAGGCAGCGGGCGTTGTCGGTGCCGGTGGTGTGCTGGGAGATGCCCATGCCCCAGAAGATCACCCCGGCGCGGGCCTCGCCCCAGGCCCGGGCCACCCGCTGGATCGTGGCGGCGTCGACGCCGGTGATCTGGGCGGCGCGCTCCGGCGGGTACTGGCTGACGGTCTCGGCGAGCGCCGCGAAGTTGGTGGTCCGCCGGTCGATGAAGCCACGGTCAACCAGGCCGAGCCTGATCACCTCGTGCATGACGCCGTTGTAGAAGGCCACGTCGGTGCCTGGCTTGAGCTGGCAGAAGATGTCCGCGTGGTCGGACATCTTGTCCGCCCTCGGGTCGACGTAGATGATCGTGGTGCCCCGGCGGCGGGCCTGCTTGAAGAACGAGGACGCGACCGGGTGGTTGGCGGTCGGGTTGCTGCCGGTGACGATGGCCACGTCGGCGTTGAGCACGTCACCGTAGGTCGTCGAGACCGCCCCGGAGCCGATGCCCTCGAACAGCGCGGCGACGCTGGAGGCATGGCACAGCCGGGTGCAGTGATCCACGTTGTTGGTGTGGAAGCCGGTCCTGATCAGTTTCTGGAAGAGGTAGGCCTCCTCGTTGGAGCACTTGGCCGAGCCGAAGCCGGCGATCGCGCCCGGGCCGCCCGCGGCGTGGATCTCGGTCAGCCGGCGCGCGACCAGGTCCAGCGCCTCGTCCCAGGTGGCCTCCCGGAAATGCGGCAGCACCTCGGTGTAGTCGACCAGCCCGCCCGGCTTGCGCCGCTTGCGGCGCCGTTCGCCGTCGCCGCGACCGCCGTTGCCTGAGCCGTCCGGCCCGCGGCCCCCGTTCTCCTTGCTCGTGCCGTCCCCGGCACCAGAACCGGCCCGGCTGGCGGAGCTGTCCCGGCTGGCGGAGCTGTCCCGCTCGCTGCGGCCGCCCCGTTCCGCGGCGGCCAGCCGGTCCTGCGGCTGATCCATGTCCCCCCGGACGTCGGTGGACAGCGGGCCCTTGGGGTAGGCCGACTCGATGCGGATGAGCGGGGTGGTGAGCCGCTGCGGTGACGCGGCGTAGTCCCAGCCGTACCGGCCCTTGACGCACAGCCGGCCCTTCGAGCCTGGCTGGTCACGGCCGTCAACGAACGCGATGGCGCCGCGCTCGCGGTCGACCTGGAAGGTCAGGGCACAACCAACGCCGCAGTACGGGCAGACGCTGTCGACCGCATCGAGCTCGCTGCGCGGCCGGATCGGCACGTCGTGGATCGGCTTATTGGTGAGCGCGCCCGTCGGGCAGGCCGCCACGCACTCGCCGCAGGTCACGCACGATGACTCGCCCATCGGGTCGTTCAGGTCGAACGCGATACGGGTGGCGTAGCCCTTGCCGCTGCGCCCGATGACGTCGTTGCCCTGGATGTCGTCGCAGGCCCGGACGCACCGGTCACACAGGATGCAGGCGTCGTGGTCGACGGCGATCACCGGGTTCGAGGTGTCCGTGCCGCGGCCGGAGCCGGCCGGCAGGCCACCGTCCCAGCCGACACCCTGCCGGCCGACACCCTCCCGGCCGACACCGTCGCGGCTGACCCCGTACCTGTCGGCCAGGGCGAGCAGGGCGTTATCGCCGGTCGTGGTCTGCTTGGGGTCGCGATCGGCCGGCGGCTGGTCGGCTAGCAGCAGCTCGGTCAGCGTGGCGCGGCTGCGCTCGACATCCGCGGTGGCGGTCTTGACGTCCATGCCGTCTTCGCACGGACGCACGCAGGCCGCCGCGTAGACCCGGGCCCCGACGTCCACCACGCACATCCGGCACACCCCGACCGGGTCGTAGCGCTCGTCGTGGCACAGCACCGGGATGTCGATGCCGACGTCCCTGGCCGCGTCCCAGATCGTGGTGCCCTCGGGAACGGTGATCTGAGTCCCGTCGATGGTGAGGGTGACGGTCCGGGTCCTGGCGATGACCATATGGCCAGTATCTGCGCCCTTGGACCCGACGGACAAGCCGAGGCCTGCCCTACAGGCGGAGGTCGGCCAGGGCGCCCTCGCCGGGCCGCCCGTCGGCGTCCAGGCCGCGGGCCGCGTAGTAGCCGCTGATCATGCCGCGCAGCCGCTCGGGGGTGAGCGCGGCGACCCGGCCGGACCCGACCTGCAGCGGCTCGGACAGCAGCCGCTCCGGCAGCCAGTCGTCTTCGGGCTGCCAGCCCTCGCGGACGTTGAACGCGCGCTTGGCCATCACGATCCGGCGGGCGGTCTGCCGCAGCTCGGCGCCGTCGACCTGCCAGCCCGTCACCGCGGACAGCAGCCCCGCCCACTCCTCGAAGGGCTCGCTGAAGACGCCGCGCAGGAACTTGCACAGGATGAGCGAGTCCATGACCGCCGCCCGGTCCTCGGTCTCGATGGCCGCCGCGACGTGCGCCGCGCCGCCGACCAGCCGATCATGATCACCGGACAGGTCGGCTTCGTAGGCGCCCGAGCGGTTGTGGTCAGCGCCCCGGGAATTCACCGCCAGGCCCAGGGCCATCGCCTGCATGGTGCGCGGTTCGTACCCGGGCAGCTCCAGGCCCTTGACGTGCGGCGCGAAGGCCGCCGAGCCCCCGCCGATTACCTCAGCCGCCCGCCGCGAGCCCTCGGCCAGCAGTGCGCCGAGTCCCTGCCGGGCACCGATCTCCTCCAGGGCCCGCAAGAGCGCGTCCGCGTCGCCGAACCGCAGCCACGGCGCGTCGATCAGGCCCCGTTCGGCGCACTCCATCGCCCACGCGATGGTGCCGCCCGCTGAGATGGTGTCCAGCCCGAGCTCGTCGCAGCGCCCGCTGGCGGCCAGCACCGCGTCGGGGTCCGAAACCTCGCACATCGGGCCGAGCGCGAAAACGTTCTCATACTCCACCCGGACCTTCTTGCCGCGCGCGGAGTAGATGTGCTCACAGCCGATCGTGCACGACGCGCAGCTGTTGCGGGCCACGCCGCGCAGCTTCGCCAGGTCCTCGGCGGCCAGCCGCGGCGCCCCGGCGAACGTGGCGGCCTGGAAGTTGCGGGTCGGCAGGGTGCTGATCGCGTTGAAGGCGAGCAGGTTGGCCAGCGTGCCGAGCTCGCGGTACTTGGCGGTGGCCGGGCCGAACGAGCGGGCCCGCAGGTCGCGGGCGGCCGCGAGGACTGCGGGCGGATCCGCCGACGCGACCTTGGTTGTGCCGCGGACCGCGATGGCCTTGAGCCGCTTGGCGCCCATGACCGCGCCCAGGCCGCCGCGCCCGGCGTGCCGCCCGTCGTGCGAGATCGTCGCGTAGCGCACGCCGCGCTCCCCGGCTGGCCCGATGGCGGCTACCCGCCAGCCGCGGCCCAGGCTCGCCCGCAGCCTGGCTTCGGCCTCGGCGGCGGGCAGCCCGCTCAGCTCGGCCGCGTCGATGACCCGCACGCCGTCGTCATCGACGAGCAGGACGGACAGCCGCGGGCAGGCGCCGTGCACCACGATCGCGTCATGCCCAGTCATTTTGCCGGCCATCGCGAACTGGCTGGAGGCCAGCGCGTCGTTCAGCATGCCGGTCAGCGGGGACTTGGCGACCACCGCGAATTTGGCGCTGGTGGTCAGCGGGGTGCCCACCAGCGGGGAGAACACGAAGGCCAGCGGCGCCTCGGCGGCCAGCGGATCAACGCCCGGCGGGCCCAGGCGGTACATCAGCCAGGCCGCCAGCCCGGCGCCGCCGAGGTAGGCACGCAGCAGCTCATCGGGGAGCGGCAGGGTGCTGGCGCTCGCCTGCCCGGCGTCCACCACGAGCGCCCGGCCGAAATAGCCGCCTGCTGTCACCTGGCTCAGCCGCCCGCGTCCGCGGCCAGGAAGAACACGGTGTCCCCGGTAGCCAGGGGGGTCTGGCCGTCCCGGGTGATCTGATCACCGTTCAGCGCCGCCACGACATGCCCGTCGAGAACGATCCCGGCGGCCGCCGCGGCCTCGGCCATGGTGGCCGCGCGGACCTGCTGCGGGCCCCGGTGGCCGTCGGCCAGCGCGCCGAATCGCTGGACCGTCACCTCCGGCGCGGGACGCTCCCTGGCCGCCTGGTAGTCGGCCGGCTCGTTGATGTTGAGGACCGAGTCAAGGTCAGGGTCCAGCGCGGCCAGCACCGGGTCGGCGCGCAGGGCGTCCTCATTCAGCCGGGCCACCACGCACTCCTCGAACAGGAAGGCGGGCCGCAGCCGTTGCTCAGCCACCAGCCGGTCGGCGACCGGCGCCAGCGCCGTGCGGTAGGCCGCCGCCAGCGGCTGCGGAAAGCCCCGGGCCACCGGCAGGCCCACGTCGGCCCCGTCCGTCACGGCCCGCAGCACCCGCCGCACGAAGGCGGGATGCAGGAACGGCAGGTCGGTCGAGCAGACGAAGGCGATCTCAGCCAGGCCCGCGGTCGCGGCCAGCCCGGCGGCCAGCCCCTGCAGCGGGCCCAGGCCTTCGCGCGGATCGTCGACGACGTCGATCTCGGCCGCCAGGGCGGGCAGTGGCTGGCCGGGGGCCCGGACCACCACGACGGGCCCGTCGGTCACGCGGGACAGGATCCCGGCCGTCCGGCGCAGCAACGTCGAGCCGTGCCACTCCAGGGCGGCCTTCGGCGTTCCCATCCGGGACGACCGGCCGCCGGCCAGCACAATTCCCGCGGAACTCGGCATAGTCCGATCGTACGGGCAGCCGGGCGGTTACCCGATCCGGGCGCGGGCGGGCGAGCCGATCCTGGCCGGGCTGGCGCTCACCCGGTACCGTTCCCGGTTCGCGCGGCGTGCGCGGTGACGCATGTGCCCGCAGCGGCGCCAGTGACTCCAGAACCCCGCGGCGCGCTCGCGAGAACGACGTGCGGTAATTCCGGTAGACGTCGCGTGGCGGACGCGGCTACCGTCGGTCGTCGCCGCCGGCGCCAGCCAGCGGAGGCTGCGAGCGGAGGGGACGAGCGGAGGGGAAAAGGGCTGTGACGCATGGCAGGACGGCCCTGGTCACGGGCGCCAATCACGGCATCGGAGCGGCGACAGGGGTCGCCCTGGCCCAGCGCGGCTGTGCCGTGCTGTGCACTTACCTGCGGTTGCACGACGAGGTGGACCCCGGCACGCCGCAGGCAGTCCGGGACCAGCGGGCCGGGACCGCTGACGCCGTCGTCGCGCAGATCGAGGCAACCGGCGGCCGCGCAGTCGCGATCGAGGCTGACCTCGGCGACCCGGCCACTCCCGCAGCGCTGTTCGACACGGCTGAGGAGCGACTCGGCCCGGTCAGCATCCTGGTCAACAACGCGACTGGCTGGCTGGCTGACACGTTCAAGCCGAGCGCGACCGACCGGCTCGGCCGGTCCCTGCAGCCAGTGACCGCGCAGACCTGGCGGCGGCAATTCAGCATCGACGCGATGGCCGCGGCCCTGCTGATCGCGGAGTTCGCCCGGCGGCACGTCGCGCGCGGCGCCACGTGGGGCCGGATCATCGGGCTGACCTCCGGCGCTGACCTTGGCTTCCCGGAAGAGGTGTCCTACGGGGCGGCGAAGGCGGCGCAGGTGAACTACACGATGTCCGCTGCGCTGGAACTGGCCGCCTACGGGGTGACGGCGAATGTCGTCCAGCCACCAGTCACCGACACCGGCTGGGTGACCGCCGCGGTGCGCGAGTTCGTCGCCAGCAGCGACCGGCACATACATGTCGCCAGCCCCGAAGAGGTTGCCGAGGTCATCGCCTACCTCGCCTCGGACGACGCCCGGCTGATCACCGCGAACGAGATCACGCTGCGCTAGCCTTCGATCCCCTCGGCTGGTGTCGATGCGCCGTCGCTGCTAAGGACCGGCGAGCGCGGTGGCCACGGCGGCGGTGATGTGCGTCTCGGCGGCTGCCTTGTCGACGCCGAGGCCGGCCAGCACGCCGCTGCCAGCTTCGAATTCGAGCAGCGCGAGCAGGATGTGCTCGGTCCCGATGTAGTTGTGACCCATCCGCAGGGCCTCCCTGAAGGTCAGTTCCAGTACCTTTTTCGCCCGTGGATCGTACGGGATGAGCTCGGGAACCTGGCCGGCCGCCGCCGCGGGCATGGCCGCGGTCACGGCCTGCCGGACGGTCTCCAGCGGCACGCCCTGCGCGACGATGGCCTGGGCGCCCAGCGCGTCCGGCTCGGTCAGCAGCCCGAGGATCAGGTGCTCAGGACGGATCTCGTCGTGGCCGGCCGCCCTGGCCTCGTTCTGGGACGCCACCACCACATTCCTGGCCCGCGCGGTGAAGCGGCTGAAGCCCTGGCTGGGATCGAGATCAGCCGGTTCGCCCGAGGTCTTCGGGACGAACCGCTTCTGAGCCGCCTGCTTGGTCACCCCCATGCTCCGGCCGATGTCGGTCCAGGACGCGCCCGAGCGCCTGGCCTGGTCGACGAAGTGGCCGATCAGGTGGTCGGCCACGTCGCCGAGGTACTCGGCGGCGATGACCGCGTCGGATAGCTGGTCAAGCGCGTCGGAGTGCACCTTCTTGATGGCCTCGATCAGGTCATCAAGCCGGACTGGGTTCGAGATACGGACCGGATTCGTCATGCGTCAACCATAGGTTGACGATCGCGTCTTCGTCAACCCCGGGTTGACGAACGTGGCGAGGAGCAACGTGGCGAGGAGCACTGCGTCGCTCCGCCCGGTTCACTGGTAGGAGATCATCACCGGCGTCGGCCTGTGCGCCATGGTCTGGCGCGGGCTGGCCATGGGATGGTCTTTCGTGTAGAAATCCTTCCACCCGAAATGCACGCCCCTGGGCGCCGCCTTAACGACAGCTTTCCACGTTTGCAGTTTATCGCCCTGGGTGCCTTGCCCGTCCATGTGAATGAGAATCGCGAGATCGTCATGATGGGTATCGAGCCGTCGTTCATCGCGGATCATCGACAACCGGAACTGGTGCAGCACGAGGAGTTTCTGCGGTAGGCGGTAATGCGCGGTGAGCTGGGCCAGCCAGTTGCTGACACTATTGATCTCCGTTATGCCGACACTGCCGATCTGCTGGAGCGGCAGCTGCCCGGGCTGCAGCTTCCACTCCGGATCCAGGGCCAGCCCGACGTTGGGCAGCTTGAGCAGCGGCCGGTACTTCCTGGCCTGGGCGAGCAGGCTGGCCCGGCCCGGCTGGAGGTCGAGGACGACGTACATCCCGGCCGCCGTGGCCCGGCGCACCCAGGGCCTGATCGAGGCGATCGGCGACTCGTAGGAGTAGCTGCCGTCCCGGCCCGGCGAGCCCTGCGCGACGGTGGCCAGGATCTCGAAGGCCGGGACCACCGGCACCCGGCTCAGCGCCCGGTACGGCGCGGCCGCCTTCTTGATCCGCGCGATGCTGGCCCGCAGGCCCTGCTGGCCGAGAGCCCCGAGCGCCGGAACGCCGGGGTAACCGTACAGGGCGACCAGCCGTCGGCCAGGGAACATGACCTGGCCGCCGCCGGGCAGCTGCACCCCGGTCGCGGCCACCGCGACCCGCGCGGCCAGCCGCGGCGCCGATCCGAATCCGGCCCCCACCGCCAGCACGTGCCGCGGGCTGGCCGCCGACAGGGCGGTGATGGCGGCCGGGTCGGCCCGCGGGTCGTACCCATGCACGGTGACTACCTGCACGCCAGCCGTCTGCGCGGTGGCGACCGCCGCCACGGCGGCGGCACCGGAATCACCCTGGTGCACGAGCAGCACCACCTGGCCGAGGCGCGCGGGAGCTTTGGTGACGGGCAGCGCGGCCTGGTCGGTGACCACGTGAACACCCGGGAGCTGGGCCGAGAGCAGGTTCGCCGCCACCCCGACGGCGAGCACGGTGCGGGCGGCGAGGGCACCGATCTCCGCCCGCAGGACGGACCCCCCCTGGGCCAGCCGCCCCGAGGTCAGCAGCAGCGGCGCAGCGGCCCGCTCGGCCACGGCGGCCGCCCTGGCCCGATCGGCCGGGCGGTCCGGATCCGCGACCACGACCACCGGCGCGGAGGCGAACAACTGTCGCGCCACCGCGGCTGCGATGACCTCGGGTGCCCCGCTCAGTACTGACGTAGCCGCTCCGGGAGCGCGGGTATGCGCCATCAGGGGGGCATCAGCCGACTGCGGCTTCGCGGCGGCCGCCATGTAGGACATGGTGCCGAAAGCGACCGCGGAAAATAACACCAGCGCTGCGGCGGCCCGCCGGAATGTCCGGGTCCGGGTCCGGGCCGGGCGCACATCCAGGGCGCGGAATACATACTGCACGATTGCAGTCCATTCGTCGCGAGCACTCCACCTGCCTCATGGCAGGGATCTGTTCTGCTAGACGCTTCGCGATAATGCCAGATCAGATTCAGCGCCGCGCCGCGAGAACCGGATTCTCCGCCAGGGTGAGCTATGGCCCGGTCGGGTGCATTCTGCAGCGGCCTGCGCGTTCGGCGGCGCGGGATCTGATTGCCGACATGAGCACCATTGCGGCGGCTGCGGGGATTACCGGCCGGTCGATTCTGGTTGGCCGCACGTTGAGTGAATTCGTGCGCCAGAAAGTCGCCGGGCCCCGCAGCGGCGCCCGGTCCCCGTCCCCGTCGCGGCGGCCACGGCGCTCAGCGCGGCGAGGGCCGGGCCAGCGCTGGTGTCACTGCGCCCGGGCCCCGATGGCGGCGCGAGCCTGCGACTCGCTGAGGATCCTGGCGATGCCGACGGTCGTCCAGCCCGAGCTGTTCTCGATCTCGTCGCGCAGCATCGCAGCCTGGTACTCGATGGCCAGCGGTCCGATCGCCACCAGTGCGGACTCCTCGTTCTTCATGATCAGCATGTAGTTCACGTCGGATCCCCTTCCGCCTGCAGCCCGCAGCCGCGGCCCAAGGGCATTGTGCCGAATCCGGGCGGGCTAGAGGTACAGCGCCTGGTGCGCAGCGGCGACGATGAGCGCTACCCCGGCGGCGACGGCCAGCATGCCCAACCGGCGGCGCCCCGGCCGCAGCAGGATCAGCACCGCGAACAGGTAGACCTCGTCGATGGACCGCAGGTCGGCGTGCCCGACCCAGACGACCGGAGACAGGACGCCGAGCTCGACCAGGAACGCCACGAACGCGACCCGTTCGTAGCCGGGCACGGTGGCGGCGCGTAGTGAGGTCAGCGCGAGGACGACGAAACTCGTCAGCGTGGCTACCTCAAGGAACCAGATATAGGCCGCACCGTTGCCCGTCCCGAGCAGGCCGATGTTCAGCCGCAGCGCATCGACCAGGCCGCGCAGCGGCGGCCCGCTGCCTGAGTTGTTGCCGAAGCTAGTGAGCAGGATGAAGGTGCCGGTCACGGCCCGGAGCACCAGCTGCCAGGTGGCGAACGCGATGACCGGCAGGCACCAGGCCAGGTCGGCGCGGGCAGGCCTGGCGCGCCCCCGGGCCACGGCGATCAACCGGACCAGGCCGAGCGCCAGCGGTGCGATCAGCACGGTCTCGCGGGTCAGGGCGCCGTAGCCGAACAGCAGCCCGGCCAGCGCGGGGCGCCCCCGGCGGTAAGCCAGGACTCCGCCCAGCAGGCAGGCCGCGGCGACCGGCTCGGTCAGGTCACAGCCGATGCTGATGAAGAATCCGAAGTAACCAGCCAGGAGCAAGCCCCACAGCGCATGGCGGCCGCAGTCACGGGCGAGCAGCCCGCCCGCCAGGCCGATGGCGCCCAGCGCGAGGACGTTGACGACGACCAGCGCGACCGGCACCCAGGCGGGATGGCCCAGCGACAACAGCCAGGCCAGCGCGGGATAGCCGATCCGCTGCACGCGGAACGGCAGGTCCATGGTGATCCCGAACGCCGTGCGGTGCAGGTCCGCCGGATCCAGCGCGAGCCGGTAGTAGAACTGGCCGTCGTAGCCGTTGGAGCCGAACACGAAAAGACCTGGCGGCACCGCGGAACGCTGCGCGAACGGCCAGGCGGCCCGGACGAACTTGGTGATGTTCCCGCCGGCCGCCAGCCAGAGCCTGAGCAGGACGAAGCACAGCGATCCCGCCAGCGCGATCCCCGCGGTGAGGACTGGCTGGTCCGCCCTGGCCAGCCCGGCCATCCTGAGCGGGGCCAGCCTGACCGGCGGATACGCGGCCGCCGGCGGGTTTGTCGTTGTCTTGCCGGTCATTTCACTGCACACTGAATGGCGCGCAGTCTGCGTAGGCTGCGGGGGCTGCCCGGGGAGACACCGTTAGCGATGCGCATCACTGCTGCCCGCGATTCAGCGACGGGGGCTGAGCCAGGCTCGCCACGCCCGGCCTCCCGGGTGTGTCGGGCACTGGCCGGTCAGCGCGCCGCGGCCGGGGCGCTCGGGGCCGTCCCGCCCGCAGACGGCGTATCCGCGAGCGGCGCATCCTGGAACGGCCCAGTCTCAAGCGGCGCAGTCTCGAGCGGCGCAGCCAGGTTCCCGGTGGCCACGCGGGACAGCAACCCGCGCAGCGCGCTAGCCCCGCGCTCCCAGGTGCGGTCGGCCGCGACAGCGGCGCCGGCCGCCGCCAGGCGAGCCGCCATCCCGGGCTCGGTGAGCACCGCCAGCACCGCCGAGACCCACTCCGGCACGTCGCGGGGCGAGACGAGGACCGCCGCCGAGCCGGTCACCTCGGTCAGCGCCGGGATCCGGCTGGCTATCACCGGGACGCCGGACGCCATGGCTTCCAGCACCGGGATCCCGTACCCCTCGGCCAGCGACGGGAAGGCGAACACCGACGCTGCCCGGTACACCGCCGGCAGCAGCTCGTCGGCCACTTCCGGCACCAGCCGCACCCGGGACTCCAGCCCCAGCCTGCTGATCAGCGCGGGCAGCGGGTCGCGGAAGCTGGGATCGAAGTAGCCCGCGATGACCAGCGAGATGTGCGCGGGCAGCGCCGCCAGCGCCCGGACCAGGACTTCGTGATTCTTGTGCGGCCGGTGGGCTCCGACCGTGAGGATGAACTGCTCAGGCAGCTGGTAACGATGCCGGGCGGCGGCCACCGCTCCGGCGCTGACATTGGCGAACTGCCTGATGTCGACTCCGTTCGGCACCAGCGTGGGATGCGGGGCGGAGGGATAGTGCTGACCGATCTCCGCCAGGCTCGCTATGGTCGGGGCCGTGGTCGCGGCGGCCCGCCGGAGCACGGTCCTGGTGGCCAGCCGCAGCCCGGCCTGGCGATGCCAGCCGCCCGCGAAGCCCACGTCGCTCTCGATCGTGCAGTCGTGGATGGTCACCACCAGCGGGCACGGGCGGATGATCGGCGTGAACGTCGGATACGGGACGTACAGCACCGCCGCTCCGGCCGCGCGGATCAGCCGGGCGAGTTCCAGGCAGCGGTGCACCGCGCCCAGCGTGATATCGGTGCTCACCACCTCGGCGTGCGCCGGCAGGTCCGACAACGGGAAAAGCTGGGCCCGGCCCGGGTTGACCAGCACCCGCAGGGCCAGGCCATCGTCACCCTGCCCCATGGACGCGGCCAGCTTCATCACCGACCGGGCGATCCCGTGCGCCCCGCGCAGCGCGTTCACCCGGGCGTCGATGAGGATCGACCGATGACCGCCAGCCATATTTCCGCTCCGCTCTCCAGCTGGGCGCCGCCCAGGTCACCGTCCATTCCGGCAGGGAAACCATTGTGCATGCACCATTGATGATCGAGGCCCGGGGACTCGCCAAGTCGTTCGGCCCGTCCCCCGCGCTGGCCGGGCTGGACCTGAGCGTCCCGGCCGGCTCCACGCTGTGCCTGCTCGGGCCGAACGGGGCCGGCAAGACCACTGCGGTGCGAATACTCGCCACCCTGCTGCGGCCCGATGCCGGATGGGCCCGGGTGGCCGGCCACGATGTCGTGACCGGCAGCGCGGCGGTCCGCAGGCACATCGGCTTGTCCGGTCAGTACGCCTCGGTCGACGAGCACCTGAGCGGCCGGGCCAACCTCGTCATGATCGGCGAGCTGAGCCGGCTGCCCCGGCGCGAGGCGAAACGGCGGGCGGCCGAGCTGCTGGCGCAGTTCGGACTGGAGCAGGCCGCCCGGCGGCCGGTGCGCACCTACTCCGGCGGCATGCGGCGCCGCCTCGACCTCGCAGCCAGCCTGCTGGCCCGGCCCAGCATCCTGTTCCTCGACGAGCCGACCACGGGGCTTGATCCGGTGAGCAGGCTGACGCTGTGGGGAATCATCCGCGACCTGGTGGCCGCGGGCACCACGGTCCTGCTGACCACCCAGTACCTGGAGGAGGCCGACCAGCTGGCGGACCGGATCTGCGTCATCGACGGCGGCCGGGTCACCGCCGAGGGAACCCCGGCTGAGCTCAAGGCGGACATCGGCACCGCACACCTGCAGCTGACCATCCCGGCGGCCGCCTCGCTGACCCGGGCGGCCGAAGCGCTGTCCGGGCACGCCGCCGGCCCGATCCGGCGGCTGGCCGGGGCGGGCCGCCTTGAAATGCCGGTCGTCCCGCATACCGGGCTGGTCACCGAAGTGATCCGGGTCCTGGACGCAGCCGGGATCGCGGTGGACGACATCGCCCTGCGGCGGCCGTCCCTGGACGACGTCTTTCACGCGCTCATCCGCCGGGGAGCCAGCTCCGGGGAGCGGGCCGCATGAGTGCCATCACCGGCAGCCCGCCGGGCCGGACCGGGCCAGCCGTCCCGCCACCGGGCCAACGGGGCGCGGGACCGGGCGCACCGGACACTGCCGGGGCACGAGAGGCTGCCGGGGCACAAGAGGCTGCCGAGGCACCGCTACCTGCGCTGCAGCCGCTCCAGGCCCTGCGCTGGGCGCTCACCGACGTGCGCGTGCTCACCTGGCGCACCCTGGCGCGGATCGCCGCCACCCCGGAGCAGCTGCTGAACGTCACCGTCCAGCCGCTGGTCTTTGTGCTGCTGTTCAGCTACGTCTTCAACGGCGCGATCATCCTGCCCGGACACGGTAACTACCGTGAGTACCTCATCGCCGGCATCTTCGCCATCAATATGGGCGGCACGGCCCAGGGCGCGGCCATCGGGCTGGCGGTAGACCTGTCCACCGGTCTCATCGACCGGTTCAGGTCGCTCCCGATGTCGCGGGCGACCGTCCTGGTCGGCCGCACCGTGGCCGACCTCGCCATGACCCTGGTCGCGGCTACGGTCACCGCCGCGAGCGGCCTGCTGGTGGGGTGGCGGATCCACGCCGGGCCCGCGGACGTCCTGCTCGCCGTGGCGCTGGCGCTGCTGTTCGCGTACGCGGCGGCCTGGGCCGGCGCGTGCGTCGGGATGCTGGCCCGGGGGGCTGAGTCGGCCCAGGCGGTGGGGCTGACCGTCATCGTGCCGCTGTCCCTCACCTCCAACGCGTTCATCTCCACCGCCCACCTGACACCATGGCTGCGCGACATCGCGAACTGGAATCCCATCAGCGTGCTGGCGGCGGCCTGCCGGCAGCTGCTCGGGAATCCTGACCCGGCGGCGGCCATTCATTCCTGGCCGATGCAGCACCCTGAGCTGGCGTCCGCACTGTGGTCGGTGACTTTGATCGCGTCGCTGGCCCCGCTCGCGGTGTGGCTGTACGTGCGCAGGACCCGGCATTGACCGCGGCACCAGCGGCCAGTCAGAGGGGGCAGTGATGCGCATCATGGTGGTCACTGACCAGTACGCCCCGATGGTGGGCGGCGTTCCCACGGTCACCAGGACCCTCGCGCTGGGGCTGGCCAGGCGCGGCCACACGGTGGCCCTGATGGCCCCGAGCCCGGTCTGGCGCGGCGGGCTCGGCGCTGACGAGCAGGTCCGCGTGAGCTACCGGGCTTCGGTGCCGTGGCCGTGGTACGACGGCATGCGGCTGGCGTGCGTTTCAGGTGCCAAGGCCCGCAGGCTGATCGGCGCGTTCGCGCCTGATATCGCCCATATCCATTCTCCGGTTACGCTCGGCCTGATGGCCAGAATGGGAGCGGACCGGCTGCGCATTCCCGTTATCTATACCAATCATTACTTGCCAGTTAACATAAAACCTTCGTGGCAACGGCGGCCGGGCGCGTTCGATGCCCTTTTCTATGCCTATATCGTGGGGTTCTCGAACCGCTGCAGCCACGTCACGGCACCTACCGCGACCGCCCTGCGGCTGCTGCGCGATCAGGGGCTGCGGGCGCCGTCGCGGGTCATCTCGAACGGCATCGATCTGAGTATCTTCTCGCCGGGATCCGCCGATGCGCGGATCGGGACTCGCTATGGCCTGCCGCCCGGCCGGCCATTGATCCTGTCAGTCGGCCGGCTCAGCCCGGAGAAGCGCGTCGACGTGCTCCTGGACGCGATGGCCAGGCTGACCCAGGACGCGCAGCTGGCCGTGGCCGGCACCGGCCCGGACGAGGCCAGGCTACGGACCAGGGCGCAGCGGCTCGGCCTGACCGGGCGGGTGCGGTTTCTCGGCTTCGTGCCCGCGCCTGACCTGCCCGGCCTGTACCGGCTGGCGGATGTCTTCGCGATCGCGTCGGAGGCGGAATTGCAGAGCCTCACCACGATGGAAGCCATGGCGACCGGCCTGCCGGTGGTCGCGGCGGATGCATGCGCGCTCGGGGAGCTGGTCCACCACGGGCAAAACGGGTTCCTCGCCGCCCCGGGCCGCGCCGACGAGATAGCGGCCTACCTGGACATCCTGGTAGCTGACCCGGCCCGGCGGGCCGGGATGGCCGCGGCGAGCCTGCAGATCATCGGCGGCCACGAGCAGGACCGGGCGCTGGCGGAATGGGAGTCGCTGTACGGCATGCTGATCGCGGCCCGGCCAGCCGGGCCGCAACCGTGACGCCGGCCGGCGAAGCACCGGTGCCGCTGCTCTTCCTGATCAGCGACACCGGTGGCGGGCACCGGAGCGCGGCCCGGGCGGTGGGCCAGGCGCTCGACAACGCCTGCCCGGGATGCTTCGCCCCGGTCATCTGCGACCCGCTGCGGGGCCCGGCCGCCCCGCTGCGACTGCGCTGGCTGATCAGTCTTTACGGCCCGACCATCAGGCTGACGCCGTGGCTGTGGGGCCTGCTCTGGCGCGGCTCGGGCTCGCCGCGCGCCCTGCGCTGGGCGCGCCGGACGCTGCTGTCGCCCGCCTACCGCAGCGTGGCCAGCGCGGTAGCAGCCCACCGTCCGGCGGTGATCGTGGCCTTTCACCCGTTTACCGCCGAGCCCGCGGTACGAGCCAGGAACCTGGGCGCCCCCGGGGCGCCCGTGATCACGGTCGTCACCGACTTGATCACCACCCACCTGTCCTGGCGGGACGCGGCTGTCGACCGGATCATCGTGCCATCCGCGCCGATCGGCCACCGCTGCGAGCTGGATGGCATGGCGGAGGGGCGGTACGTGGAGATCGGGCTCCCGGTGGCCGCCGAGTTCTCCGTGGCGCCCGCCGGGGCCGCCGAGCGCCGCGCCCTCCAGCGGTCGCTGGGCCTGCGAGGACGGCAGTTCCTGGTCGTGGTGACGGGCGGCGCGGAGGGCTCGGGCGGCATCTACCGGCGCGCCGCCGCCATCCTCCGGCAGGTCGAAGAGGTGGACGTGGTGGTCATCTGCGGCCGCAACCACCGGCTGCGCCGCAGGCTGGCCCGCCTGGCGGCACGGTCAGGCGGCCGGCTGACCGTGCACGGCTTCGTTGACAACATGGCCGACTGGCTGCGCTGCGCCGACGTGGTGGTGGGCAAGGCGGGGCCGGGCACCATCGCCGAGGCCACCTGCTGCGCCGCCCCGCTGGTGCTTACCTCGTACCTGCCGGGCCAGGAGGAAGGGAACGCCGAATTCGTGGTCAGCGCGGGCGCCGGCAGGTACGCACCGAGGCTGCGCGATCTGGTGACCGAGGTCGGCCGGCTGCGGCGCGACCCGGCGGCCCTGGCCGCCATGCGCGCGGCGTCGGCCGGGCTGGCCCGGCCCGGCGCGGCGGCCGACGTGGCCGGCCTGCTGGCCGGCCTGGCCGACCCGGCAGGCCGCGATACGGGAACGCCGCCGGTCCTGGTCCGCTAGCGGCGCCCGGGCCGCACCCGGTTCAGGCGCCACCAGGTCGCCGTGGCGAACACGGCCGCCAGCACCAGGGGAATCACCATGTCCAGGAGCCAGGTCTGCGGGCTGTGCTTCCACAACGGGTCCGGTACGGTCCCGGGGGCGACGGGCGCGATCTGGCTCAGGCTCGAGGTGGCGGCCGTCGCGCCGAAGCTCCACCGGGACGGCGAGAGCCAGGAGACCTGATTGAGGCCGGCCTTCCCGTTCAGCGGGAACACCCCGCCACTCAGGACCACCTCGACCAGCACCGCCACCACCAGCAGCGGCATGGTCTTGTCCGACGAATTGACCAGCGACGAGATCAGCAGGCCCGCTGTCATAGACGCCACCGCCAGCACGGCCATGGCCAGCATGAGCTCTACCAGCGGCAGCGATGTCAGGAAGGCCCCGCTGTGCGGCAGCGGGCGGCCTACCACGCCGATGAGCACCAGGACAGCCGCCTGCACGGCGCTGATCAGGCCCAGGACCACGAGCTTGGACCACAGGTATGCGCCGGCCGACAGCCCGGCCGCTCGCTCCCTGGTGTAGATCGCCCGTTCCTTCACCAGTTCCCTGACCGCATTCGTGACCCCGATCAGGCAGGTGCCCATGATCAGGATGAGGAGCACCTGCTGGGCGTTGCCGTTGTTGTGCCCGGCCAGTCCAGGAGCATCGGGAATCACCCGGATCACGAGACCAAGGATGACCGGCAGCAGCGCCAGCACGCCCACGTAGTTGCGGTCCGATGCGATGACCGCCAGATACCGCCTGGACAGCGTGGACAATTGAGCCAGCCGATTCTGGGACCGCGGTGGCGGCGGCACCTCCCGGACAGCCGGCGTGGCTGACGACCGGTCCGGCTGATCCGCCACGGTGAGGTACCTGGCGCAGTACGCCGAGCGCAGGTACTCCCCGGCCCAGTCGCGGTCAGGCTCGGCTTCGAAGGCCCGGAACACCTGAGCCCAGCCCTGCTTGCCGAAGTGCCGCAGGCCATCGGCCGGGGGCCCGAAGTAGGCGACCTTGCCCCCGGGCACCAGCACCAGCAGCCGGTCGCAGACGTCGAGATTCGCGACGCTGTGCGTCACCACGATGACCGTCCGGCCGTCGCTGGCCAGGCTGGACATCATCTCCATCACCGACATGTCCAGGCCCGGGTCCAGGCCCGAGGTCGGCTCGTCCAGGAACAGCAGCGACGGCTTGGTCAGCAGCTCCAGGGCGACGTTGACGCGCTTTTGCTGACCGCCGGACAGCGCGGACGTGCGGGTATCAGCGTGCTGCGTAAGCGACAGCTCGCTGAGCACTTCGTCGATCCGGCGCTCCCGCTCAGCCTGGGTGGTGTCCCGGGGAAACCTGAGCTCGGCGGCGTACCCCAGCGCGCGGCGTGCGGACAGCTGCGTGTGCAGGATGTTCTCCTGCGGCACCAGCCCGATCCGGTGCCGCAGCTCGGCGTAGCCGGTGTAGAGATCGCGGCCGTCGTAGAGCACCGAGCCCGCGGTGGCGGGCCGCATGCCGGTCAGCGCGCCCAGCAGCGTCGACTTGCCCGCGCCGCTGGGCCCGATGACGCCCAGCAGGCAGCGCTCGCCCAGCGGAAAGCTGACGTCATCCAGGATGACTTTGCCGCCGGGCAGCCGGACGGTCAGGCCGCGGGCGTCGAGCGAGATATCACCGGTGTCGATGAACTCCTGCAGCTCATCGCCGACCAGGCGGAAGGTGGCCAGGCCGATGCCGATGACGTCATTTTCGGTGACCGAGGCGGTGCTGATCCGCCGGCCGTTGAGAAACGTTCCGTTGTGACTGTCCAGGTCAGTGATCTCGTACCGGCCTGGCGCCTGCCTGCGCAGTTCGGCGTGGAAGCGGGAGACCGTCAGATCCGAAACGACCACCTCGTTGCCGTCCGAGCGGCCAATGCGCAGCACGCTCGGCGGCAGCTGCATGACCGCACTGGGACTCCGCCCGGCCGGGGGCGGCCCGCCCGGGCCGGCGGCCCGGCTGCGGCCGGCGGCCCGGCCAGCTGATCTGGCGTGGCCGCCGCTACCGTCGTCGCGCGGCCGCCGGGCGCAGCCGCGATCGAGCAGAACACGACCGGGCCGCGGTCGGCATCGCCCAGCCGGATCTCGCAGGCGCCGGTGATCTCGACCCGCTGTACCCGTTGCCCGCCGACGAACGTCCCGTTGGTGCTCCCGACGTCCGCCAGCACCCACCGGTCATCTTCCAGCCGCAGAATCGCGTGCTGCCAGGAAACCTTGGGCTCCGCCACCACTACGTCTGACTGCGGATCGCGGCCCACCTGGTAGCTGGGCCCGGCGCGGAGCGTCCGATGGAATCCCTGGGTTCGCACCACGAGCGCCGGAGCGGCCGGGGTGGAAACAGCGCGCTCGACCGTCATCTGCTCACTATAGAGCGGGTTACTATAGCGCGGCCTACTGGCGCCCAGGATGCCGCCCGTAGCGGCAGCTCAGCGAGTCCGGCGGTCATTCCGTTATTCGCTTCTTACGGTGAACCCGCTGACCCGCCTAAATGGCAGAGCCGGTATTAAGAGAAATGCCATGAGCGGCTGAATCCAGTGGCGCAGCTACGCCGCCCCCGGCGGGCCAGGACCTTGGCGCTCGCCGCGCAGACCTACGCCGACCTGGGCGGGCAGCTGCCGCCCCGGCCGGCCCGGGCACCCCGTGGCGGCAGGTCGGCGCGCACCGCGTTGGCCCAGCTAAGTTGGCCCAGCTAAGTTGGCCCAACTCAGGTGATAGACACTTGCCATGACCGCATTGCCCGTCCCTGACCTCGCTGATGTGCTCGCGGCCCGCCAGCGCATCAGGCCCTACCTGCGCCCGACTCCGCTGTACCGGTACCCCGCGCTCGACCAGCTGACCGGCGCGCACGCCTGGGTCAAGCACGAGAACCACCAGCCGGTGGGCGCGTTCAAGGTGCGCGGCGGCGTGAACCTGATCAGCCAGCTCAGCGCGGCGGAGCGGCGCCGGGGTGTCATCACGGCCTCGACAGGTAACCACGGCCAGTCGGTGGCCTACGCGGCGGACCTCTTCGGTATCCAGGCCGTCATCTGCATGCCAGCGCAGGCCAACCCGGTCAAGGTGGAATCGATGCAGGCGCTCGGCGCCGAGGTGATCTTCCAGGGCCGGGATTTCGACGAGGCGCGCGAGCACTGTGAAAAGCAGGCCGCCGAGCACGGATACCGGTACGTCCATTCCGGGAACGAGCCTGCGCTCATCGCGGGCGTCGCCACCTGCGCCCTGGAGATCCTCGAGGACCGGCCGGAGACCGAGGTCATCGTGGTCCCGGTCGGCGGCGGCAGCGGGGCGGCGGGAGCGTGCCTGGTGGCCAAGACGGCCCGTCCGTCGATCGAGGTCATCGGCGTGCAATCCGAAGCGGCCCCGGCGGCGTACCGGTCCTGGCGGGCCCGCGCGCTCGTCACCGACACCACCAGCACGTTCGCGGAGGGGCTGGCCACCCGGACTGCGTTCGAGCTGCCCCAGCGGATCTTGTGGGAGTTGCTTGACGACTTCGTCCTGGTCTCCGAGCAGGCGCTGCGGACCGCGACCCGGCTGATGATCGAGAAGACCCGCAATCTGGTCGAGCCGGCCGGCGCGGCCTCGCTCGCGGCCGTCCTGGGTACCCCCGAGCGGTTTGCCGGGCGGCAGGTGGCGCTGGTGTGCAGCGGCGGCAATATCAGCCCGGCCCAGCTGGCCGGCCTCTGGCCACCCGGCGGTGGCTGACCGGCGGTGGCTGACCGGCGGGGGCTGACCGGCGGCGGCTGACCGGCGGCGGCTGACCGGCAGTGGCTGAGCAGTCACGAGATTGCTCGGCTGTCCGTTCGCTCAGGCTCTGCGGTGCCGGGAACCTCGTCATGGACGCCGTAACAGGCCACCCCAATGAAATACGAGATGCCGACGATGACCAGGAGGAGCTCGAAGGGCCAGAAAGGGTACCCGACCGCGGCGGCAATCACGCAGGCGACGACGATGGCGAAGAACACCACCACCAGGGCCAGCCGCGCTGCCTGCAGCGCGACAAGCTGCTGGCGTTCGTCGTCTTGCTGGCCGATGACCGCGCCAATGTCGGTGTCCTGGCCGCCGATGAAGTAGAAGGTGCCCGCCATGCACAGCGTCACCGCCGCCGCGATGATCGCGACCGACCAGCTCTTGCTGATGCCGAACGCCAGCGCGATCCCGGTACCGGCCAGGAGGGTGGTCGCCGGCGTCCACAGCCGGGGGTGGGTCTTCCGAGTCATTGGCCTACCTCCTCGTCGGGGTCGAACATCTTCTCGACTGGCAGCTCGAAGAATCGCGCAATCTGAAACGCGAGCGGTAGCGACGGTGAGTAGCGGCCGCTTTCGATCGAGATCACGGTCTGACGCGAGACGCCCAGGGCGGACGCGAGCTCAGCCTGTGACATGGCCCTCGCGATTCGCTGTTCCCGGACCCGGTTCCGCATGGTGTAAAGTTACCTTTACTCGACACGTGATGTCAAGGTCGCTTTACCTTGCGGTCCGGGAAGACCACGGCGGAACGGGGGCATCGTGCCGGTCTCTCCCGATGAGGCCATGTCAGGCCGACAGGTCACGGCTTAGACTCCCCGGGTGAGCGACGCCTCGCACATTCCGGCGCCCGACGGCCCGCACGGACCTGCCACGATCCCCCGCCCTCGGGTTACGAAGCTACTCGCCGCCGCCCGCCAGCGCCGCGCGACGCTCGTGATCGCGGGCGCCGGTTACGGGAAGACCACGGCTCTCGCGGAGGTCGCGGCCATGGGCGCGGCCCGCTGGGTCCGGGTGCGGCCCGCTGATGCCCAGGCTGAGTCACTGTCGGCGCGCCTCGCGGCGGCGCTCGGCGAGCCGCCGTCGCCGGCGCGCTCCGCTATCGCCACCGCCACCGGCTCCGACGATCGCCGGGTGCTGGCGGAACGGCGCGCCGCGTTGCTCTGCGAGCTCGCCGAGGCGCTCCCCGGCGACCTGCTCCTGGTCGTCGACGGCCTGGAGTACGTCGGCGGCGACGAGGCGGCCAGTCACCTGCTCCGGGTGCTGTCGCTGGAGGCGCCGCCCCGGCTTCATCTCGTGCTGTCCGGCCGGAGCCTGCCCGACCTGGGTCTGGGCGGCGCGCAGGGGCGGGGCGAACTGCTCGAGGTCACGGCTCCGGACCTGAGCTTCACCGTCCGCGAAGCGGTCGAGCTGGTCGAGCTGCGACTTCCGGGATCGCCGCGGGCCCTGGCGCAGGAATGCTGGTCACTGACCGGCGGCTGGGCCGCTGCGCTCCAGTTGCTCCTGGACCGGCTCGAACGGCTGGATCCCGCCGACCATAGCCGGGAGCTCGGGCGGCTGCGGCACAGCCGCGGCCACCCGTGGAAAGCCTTTGCCAGGGACCTGGTCGCGGGCGAGCAGCCCGCAGCGCGGCGGGTCCTGACGGTCGCATCGCTGGCACCTCGCGTCGATATCAGGCTCCTCGCCGGTGTCGCGGTCCCGGCCGCCACCGGCGATCTCGAGACCCTGCACGACCGGGGCTTGCTCGTCGAGGCCGGCGAACCCGGCCATTACCGGCTGTCGCCGGTGCTGGCGGGCGCCGTCGCCGGGCACGAGGGCGCCGGCCACGCCGGCCCGCTCCGGAGGCAGGTCGCGGGCTGGCTCGAGGACCACGCCCGGCTCGAGGAGGCCCTCGAGTGCCACGCGGACGGAGCCCCGGACGTGGCGCGGTCGTTCCTGCGCCGGTGCGGGCCGGCGCTGGTCCGCGGCGGCGCGGCGGCTCGCTTGATCGAGGTGCTACGGCGGCACGGCACCGGCGGCGATCCGGACCTGGACGCAGTGCTGGCCGAAGCCCTGCAGGCGGTCGGTGACTGGGACGCGGCCATAGATCTCTTCTCGCGAGTGCAGCGCTCGAAGGGAGCCGAGGGGCTGCCAGCCGGCGTGGCCTGGCGGTACGGGCTGCTCATCTATCTGCGGGGCCAGTCGGGGGCCGCCGCCGCGATACTCACCGCGGCCCACGACCCCGCCCGGCTGGGCGCCGACGACGCCATGGTCTCGGCCTGGCTGAGCACCACCCTGTGGAGCCAGGGGCAGGCCGACGCGGCCGACGAGCTGGCCCGCACGGCGCTGCACCAGGCTGGCGCGATCGGCGACTCGTGCGCGCTGGCCGCAGCGCACGTCTCGCTCGCCCTGGCGGCGGCCAGCCGCGGTGAGCGTGAGCGCAACGAACAGGAGTACCGCCTGGCGCTCGCGGCCGCGCGCGACGGCGGGGACCGGGTCCAGCTGGCCAGAATCCACGCCAACCTCAGCTCCCGGGCCCTGGAGAGTGGCGCCTATGCGCAGGCCATCGCGGAAGCGGAACGGGCGCTCGAGACCGGTGCCGGCCATCGCTTCTTCTCGGCTGTCGCCCTGACCAACAAGGCCGAGGCCCACCTGCGCCTCGGTCAGCTCGACGAGGCCCGCACGGCGGTCGCCGACGCCGCCGCCATCTACGAAGCGCTCGGGTCCCTCCATGCGTCAGTCCCGCAGGTCATCTACGGCGAGCTGTACCAGCAGCGGGGAGACCTGGTGCGGGCCCGCAGCTCGTTCGAGCGGGCCCGAGCGCTCGCCGACGAAGGCGACGACGCCCACACTCTCGTTTTCGCCCTCTGCGGGCTGGCCCGGGTCCTCGCCGAGGAGGACCTCGCCATGGCCCGCAAGACCGCGGCTGACGGGCTGGCCAGGGCCAGCGGCCTCGAGCGCGCAGCCGCGCTGTGCGCCGCGGCCGAGGTCGAGCTGCGGGCCAGGGACGGCGCGGCCGCCGAGGAGTTCGCTCAGCAGGCCGAGGCCCAGGCCCGCGCCACTGGCGACCGCGCCGCCCTGGCGGAGTCGCTGGAGCTGCAGGGCGCGGCCCGCGTCCCCGGCCACGAGGGGCGGCTTCGCTCGGCGATCGATCTGTGGGACGACGTCGGCAATCCGGTCGGCGCGGCGCGGGCCAGGCTCGGCCTCGCGATACTCACCGGCGATCCGCAGACGGCTGACGCCACCCGGCGGGAGCTGGCCGCCATGGGAGTCGCGCCCGCTCTCGGAGTGCCCGGGCTCCTGGAGTCGAACCGGGGCGGCGGGCGCGAGGTGGCGATCGTGGCCCTCGGCCGCTTCGCCGTGCTCCAGGGCGGCGAGCCTGTCCCGCTGGCCGCCTGGCAGTCCCGCAAGGCGAGAGACCTGCTGAAGGTGCTGGTCGCCCGCAGGGGGCACCCGATCACGCGCGAGGCCGCCGCCGAGGCGATGTGGCCCGAGGAGGACCCCGAACCACTGGGCAACCGGCTGTCGGTCGCGCTGAGCATCATCAGGAAGGTACTGGACCCAGGGCGGCGCCACCCGCCGGACCACTACGTCGTCGCCGACGCCCGGACCATCGCCCTTCGGCTTGACCGTGTCGATGTGGACCTGGTCGAGTTTCTCCAGGTCGCCGACACGGCGATTGATCTGATGAGCAAGGGAGACCGGGACGCGGCGGCAGCACCGCTGCGGCGCGCTCGCCAGCTCTACGCCGGCGACTTCCTCGAGGAAGATCTTTACGAGGAATGGGCGGTCGACGCGCGCGAGGAAGCGCGCTCCCGGCTGCTCAGCGTCCTGCGCCTGCTGGCGCGCCTGGCCGCCGACCGGGGCGACGACGAGTCGGCCGGCCAGTACCTTGGCCAGCTCCTGGAACGAGAGCCTTACGACGAGGACGCCTGGCTGGCGCTGATCGCCGGACAGCTTCGGTTGCGCCGCCACGGAGAGGCGCGGCGGCGCTATGCCGCGTACGCCCGGCGGATGGGCGAACTCGACGTCGTGCCGGTCGCCCTGGCCGACGCCGTGAGCTGGCGCCCTTAAGGCCACCTTCAGGCCAGCCAAAGCCCGGGCTCCGATAGTCGGCGGGTGAGGACCTTCATCGTCCGCCTCCAGCAGGACGCCGATGGCAGTGGCCGAACTGGCGCTGCCACCGCCCGGCTGCGCGGAGTCGTGGACGAGGTGGCCACCGGGCTGCGGGCGACGTTCCGCAACGACCAGGAACTCGTGGCGGCGCTGCTGGCCGCGGTGGGCTCCGGGCCGCCCGATCCGTCCTGGGCCGGGGGCGGCCGCGCTGCGCGTGAGCCGTTATCAGACGAACCGAATTCATTCTCTGGGGAGCAAAAACATGTCGCGGATTAGACTCGTATTCATCGCTGTGCCAGCTGCCCTGCTGCTGGCCGCGTGCAGTTCACCCTCAAACAGCGCCACCGTCACGGCCACCACTCCCGCCGTGAGCGCGCCCACCACCAGCGCGCCGACGTCGGCGGCGGCGGCGGCCACCGCGGCAGCGACAGCGGCGTCCGCCACCGGGCTCTCGGGCCACTGGTCGGGGCAGTACAGCGGCGCCTACCAAGGCACGTTCTCGCTCTCCTGGCAGCAGTCCGGCTCGAAGCTGAGCGGCACGATCAAGATCTCGGCTCCGCCCAACAGCTTCCCCATCCACGGGACCGTGCGGAATGGCACCATCCGGTTCGGCACCGTCGGGTCGCTGGCCATCACTTATTCGGGCTCGGTCTCCGGCAGCTCGATGTCTGGCAGCTACCAGGTCCACGCGCCCAATGGCGCAGCCGGCGGCCCCTGGAGTGCCGCCAAGGCCTCCTAACCCGATCGTCGGGGGCCCGGGGCGCGGGCGAGGCAGGCCAGGCTGCCTCGCCCGGGCCGGCCCGCCACCGTTCGGTCCGGCCGCCACCGCGTGCCGCAAGGCGCTGCCGGTTGGGACGTTCGCCTCTGCGCCGGCTGCACGGACTCGCCGATGATGGCGGCGTTGAGGCAAGTCGCAGGCGGCGCGGTCCAGGTGCCGCCCGTGAGTAGCGCCGGGAGCGCAGCCGGCCGACGGAGTCAAGGTGGCGTCTGCTGACGCTGGGGCGGAGGAGGTCCGATGGATGGCTTGATGATGGATTACCCGCTCACGGTGCCGCAGCTGCTGGACCGGGCGGGGCTTTACTTCCCCGAGGTGGAAGTGGTGAGCCGCCGGCCGGATCGGTCGCTGGCCCGCTCCAGCTATGGCGAGGTGCGGCGCCATGCCCACCAGCTGGCCGGCGCGCTGACCCGGCTCGGCGTCGGCCGAGGTGACCGAGTGGCGACCCTGAGCTGGAATAACGCGACTCACCTGGAGGCATATTTTGGCGTGCCGCTGATGGGCGGCGTGCTGCACACCCTGAACCCGCGGCTGTCGCCTGAGGACCTCAGCTACATCGTGAACCATGCAGGCGACTCGGTGCTGCTCGTCGACGACGTGCTGCTGCCCGTGCTGGAGCAGGTGCGCGGGCAGGTGAACCTCAAGCATGTCGTGGTCTGGACGAACGGCACGCAGGCCCCCGACGGCATGATCGACGGTGCGGAGCTCATCGCCGCGGAGCCGGAGGAGTTCACCCGGCCACGCCTGGATGAGCTTGAGGCAGCCGCCATGTGCTACACCTCGGGCACGACGGGCCGCCCGAAGGGCGTGCTCTACTCGCACCGCGCGATCGTGCTGCATTCCCTGGCCTCAGCGACGGCCGACGCCCTGGCGCTCGGCCAGCGGGAGGTGGTGTGCCCGGTGGTGCCGATGTTCCACGTCAACGCGTGGGGCCTGCCGTTCACCACCACCATGGCCGGGTGCAAGCAAGTGCTTCCCGGGCCGCACCTGGACCCCGAAAGCCTGCTCGACCTGTACGCCCAGGAGGACGTCACCTTCACCGCCGGGGTGCCGACGATCTGGCTCGGCATCTTGCAGGCGCTGGAGAAGGAACCGGACCGCTGGAAGCTCGGCGAGATCCGGATGCTGATCGGCGGGTCGGCGGCGCCGGAAAGCCTGATCCGCGGATTTGACCGCCATGGGCTGCGGCTTCTGCACGGCTGGGGGATGACGGAGATGACCCCGATCGGCACCCTCAGCTGGCTCAAGCGCTCGCTCGACGAGCTGCCGGAGGACCAGCGGTATGCCTACCGCGCGAAGCAGGGGCTGCCGCTCCCGTTCGTCGAGACGCGGATCACCGGGGAGACGGGCGAGGCGCCGTGGGACGGCGAGGCCATGGGCGAGCTGGAGGTACGCGGCCCGTGGGTGGCGTCCGGCTACTACCAGGCGCCCGAGTTCACCGAGAAGTGGTCCGACGATGGGTGGTTCCGCACCGGCGATGTGGCCACCATCGATCCGGAGGGATATGTGAAGCTCACCGACCGGACCAAGGACCTGGTCAAGTCCGGCGGCGAGTGGATCTCCACCGTGGACCTGGAGAATGCGCTGATGGGGCATCCCGCCGTCGCGGAGGCGGCGGTGATCGCGGCCAAGCACCCCAAGTGGGATGAGCGCCCGGTCGCGGTGGTGGTCTTCAAGGAGGGCGCCTCGGCCACGGCCGATGAGCTTCGCGCTTTCCTTGCGCCCAAGTTCGCCAAGTTCTGGCTGCCCGACGAGTTCGTCTTCACCAGCCAGATCCCGCGAACGGCCGCGGGCAAGTTCCGGAAGTCCGAGCTACGGGAGCAGTACGGCGGCCTCCTCATCGAGCAGTCCCAGCCGGACGGCTCCTGACCGGGCCGCAGCGGCCATCCCGACTGCTTTCTCCACGGCAGCGAAGCTGATCCGTTCTTGTTCCAGGCGGAGGGACGGGGCGTAAGCGTTCGAGACGAGGTCGGTGTAGAGGGCGGATTCGGACCGATCGAGGCGGTCAAGGGCCGCAGCGGTCGGAGCTGGCTCGGTGACCCACTGGTCCCGGTGGCCCAGCAGGGTGGCCCGGTCCATGAGCATGGAGCGAGCGTGTGGCAGGTGGTGGCGCAGCCGGTTCAGGATCGCGAAGCCGTGCGTGTCGATGTCGCCCCAGTACACGACGTCTAGACCGGCTAGCCAGCCGAGCGCCTCGAGCACCGGGACGGCGTAGCCGCCGCCGAGGATCGCCATCGCCGCCGCCGGGATCGGGAACGCCAGGTAGCTGATCTCGTTCTCGATCACATAGGCATGGCTGACGCCATCAGGTGCTGCCCCGAACTCGCTCGTGCGGACAGACAGCTCGGAGAATCCACGGAAACCTCCGGGCATCCGGAAACGGACATAGCCTGGCCTGCGCAGAAAACCGTAGCGCCCAGCGAAGTCGGGCGCCGCGGCCGCCACGCGGGATGGGTCGAGCTGCGCGTCGAGGAGTTCCGTGAGCACGCCTTTGTACTGCTCGACGAACTTGGTGTCGACGCCAGGCACGTCGATCTGCCGTAGGTACATGCCGGGCACCTGTCGCTGCTCGATCCATCCGACGGTGGCCAGCAGCTTGTCCCAGACATCCGCGAGCCGCAGTGCCCGCATGGGATGGCCAGTGAGCCACGGGATCAGGCGAGTGCCTTGGGCGGCCTTCATCAGCTCGCTCAGGCGGCGGACGTCGGGGCCGACCTTGAGCAGTGCCCACGTCTGCTCGTAGCCGTCCAGCCAGGCGCGGCACGGAAGGCTGTTCACGCCGAATTGCCGACCGCCAACCTGCTTATACTCCACGCGCAACGGCCCGCGTGCGGCATCCGCCCACTCTGCTGCCCACTGGCGGACCTCGCCCAGGCGTTCTCCGATCTGCCCGGCGGACGGGCCGCGGATCGGGATGCTCAGCGGCTCCCAGTCCTGCCCGGTGGCGAACCGCGCCAGGAGCGCGCCGGAGTCCCACTTTTTCCGCACCGCCGCGCGGACGTCAGCGGGGCTGGTCCACGCGCCGGTCCCGCCTGGCTGAGTCCACCTGGCGGGCACGTCAGCCGCCCGCCGCGGGGACCAGATCCGGAACCGGAGCCGGCCTCGCCGTGGGTGCGGCCGCGGAACCTGCGGGGTCGTCCACAACCTCTTGGGCGAGCCGGTACGCGAGACGGCGGGCCTTGTACTCATCGATCGTCAGGGTCTGCAGCCGCGAGTCATTGCTCTGCGGGTTCTCCACAAACCCGACTGCGGATACATACGGCTCGATGACGTGGATCTTCTGCAGCGGGGTGACGATCAGCAACTGCAACCCGAGCCGGCCAAACAGCTCGAGGGCGAACCTTGTCGACTCGTCGGAACCTCGGCCGAACGCCTCATCGATCACCGCGAACCGGAATGTCCGTGACTTCGCCGCACCCCATTCCAGCTTGAACTGATAGGCCAGCGAGGCGGCCAGGATCGTGTAGGCGAGCTTCTCCTTCTGCCCCCCGGACTTACCGCCCGAGTCCGCGTAGTGCTCGTATTCAGCGTCGTCCTCGCGGTAGCGCTCGGACGCGGCGAACGTGAACCAGTTCCGCACGTCGGTGACGAACTTCGTCCACCGCCGGTCCCCCTCGGTCATCCCGTCCCGGCCGCGGAACCGCTCGATGAGCCGGCTTACCTGCAGGAATTTCTGTTCGGAGTACTGCTCGGAGTCCGCGCCGGACACCGCATCGTCGGTGCAGGCCCGCAGGTCCGCACGGAAGTCGCGGATGTCGGCGTGCAGGGTCGGCTGCGCCTCCAGCCTGATGTAGCGGCCCGGGTTGTAATCGACGCCGACCAGGGAGGAGTTGATCGTGGCGATTCGCTCCCTGATCAGCTCGGCCTGCTTATTCAGCCGGGACTGGAAGCCAGCGATGTCCCTGATCGTGTTCTGGTTCAGGTATGTCTTGAACTGCTGCCTGAACCGGGGCAGGTCGTCGCCGGTGAGCCGGTTGTGCAGCTCGCGATAGCCGTCCGCAGAATCCACCGAGTCGTCGAGTTCGCTGGTTTCTACCGGGTACTGCCGGCGGAAGTCCCCCATCGCGGCGACGATCTTGTTGGACAGCCGGGACAGCCGGTCGGCCCGCTTCGCGGTCAGCGCGGTGATCTCGGTGCCGGCGGCCGTTTCCGCCCTGTCGCAGGCGGCGGCGGTCGCAGGTGGAGTCTGGCCGGTACTGGCCAGCATGGCCCCGATGGCGGTGAACTGGACCCTCGCTGACTCACCGGCGGCTTCGGCCAGGACGTCGCGTGCCTCGCGCAGCACATCCTCGGCTGCCTGATGCCGGGCCCTGAGCGCGCCGAGCTGACTATCAACACTGCGCAGCACGTCTCCATCATCAGTGATCTGCTTCTTGACCTGGTCCAGTTCGCCCGTCAGCCGGCCCAGTTCGGCAGAAGCCGCCTCGAGCCCGCGCTGCTCGGCCTTGAGCTGCTCAGCCCGGTTGACCACAGACCGCCAGTCGATCTCGGCGAACTCGCGCGTCTGGTCCAGCCCGGCCAGCACCTGTCCCCGCTCGATCGCGGCGTCGCGCGCCTTCTTGTGTCGCTCCTGGTCGGCCGCGACCTCGCTGAGGCGGCCAACCAGGATGCTCGCCTGGTGCAGCAGCGCATCGAGCTTGCGCTGGTTGGACCATCCGAGCACGTACCGGCTGCGGTCCTCGATGCGGAACCTGTCGTCTTTCTCATGCCGCCCGCCGCTGCCCTTGACCTGCCCGGCCTTGGTGATCGCCTTAGGCATCCGGCGGAACTCCGCCATCGTCTCGACGCACTCGTGGTCGGCGCGCCGGCCGATCTCGTGTTCCAGCCACCACGCAAACGGCGTGTCCTTGATCTCCAGCTTGGCGGCCAGCGTGTTCGGCCCAAAGTGAGCCGGCGCTTGCCGGGCCGGCGACAGCTCGGGCACCCGGTAATAGACCACCCGGTCTTTCAGGTGGTGGCCGTTGATCCAGTCGGATACGGCCGGGTAGTGCTCATCGGGAACCAGCACCGACAGGGCGAAGCCGTGCAGCACCCGCTCCGCGGCGCCCTCCCAGTCAGCCGCGCTGTCTCGCACCGCGATTAGTTCCCCGGCGAACGGCAGCGAGTCTTCGCCGAGCCGCAACTGGCGGCACAGCCAGGCACGCAGGTCCAGCTGCTTCTTCGGGATGCTGGTCTTCCGCTCCTGGAGGCTGCGCAGCTCCGCGTTGACCTCGGTGGCCTCGTCGTGCAGCGCCTTGGCCCGCACGCCGGCTTCGGTCAGGGCATTCTGGTGATCGGCGAGGTCCTGCCGGGCGGCGGCCCGGGCGACCTCGATCTCGTGCCGCCGGGCATCAAACTGCTCGGCAGTCTCCACTGGTTGCAGGTCCGCGGCGGCCAGCAGGGCCGCGAACCGCTGGGCCCTGTCCAGCCGGGAGCTGCGCGCGCCGTCGCAGTCGGCGAGCTGACGCTCGATCTCCGCGAGCCGGTTCCCGCCGTGGCCGGCCAATTCGATCCGTAGGTTCGTCTCGCAGTCGCGCAGGGCCGCGAGCCTGACTTCGAGATCGTCGCGCTCGGCACGCAACCGCGCCTGCCCAGCCGAGATGTCGGTGAGTTCCCGGCCCGCCAGCTCGGCCTTGAGATCGGCGAAGTAATACCGCAGCGCCGCCCGCTGGGCATCGAGCGCCGCGATGTCCGCCCGCACGGCGTCACGGGCGTCGCAGTCCTTGAGCAGCGGGGTCAGCGCGGCCAGCTGCGCCTCGGCCCGCCGCACCGCGTCATGGGCCTTCGTCAGGTCCTCGAAATGAGCGACGATGTCAGAAACAGCCTTCGCGGCGTCGAAAGGTTCCAGCATGTGATCTCGGACGAAGTCGGTGAGGTTCCCCACCGATTTCATCGAGACCGTCTGGTGGAACAGCTCCATCGCCTGCTCCGATTCGATCCCCAGGCGGCGGCGGAAATCCTTGCCGTACTCAGGGAAGGCATCGTGAACCCGGACGCCGCCGACGGCGCGCAGCCGCCTGCGGAGGGCCGCGATGTCGGAGCCGAAATCTGCGAAATCCCTGGCCACCGACAGTGGCTGGTCGGCGGTCACGTAGAACCGGTCGGGCTGGCCGGCCGCATCTCCCGCGCGCAGCCAGAACACCTGGGCGACGCTGACGGTCGTGTCGTAGCCGGGGTTGGTGAAGACGCCGACGATCACGCTGTACTCCGAGCTGTCTCGAAGCGCGACCGGCTTCGTGGCCCCGGTGACCTCGTTGCGCTCGGTCTTGTAGTAGCCGAGCACGTAGGAGCGCAGGCTCCGCTCGCGGGTGTCGGCCCCGGCTGCCTTGTTGTAGGAGATGCGCTGGGCGGGCAGCAACAGCGTGGTGACCGCGTCCACGATCGTGGACTTCCCCGAGCCGATATCACCGGTGACCAGCGTGTTCTCTCCGCCTAGGCCGAGCGACCAGACGCGGCCGCCGAACGTGCCCCAGTTGTACAGCTCCAGGCGGGCCAGCCGGAAGCCGGTCACTCCTGCACCTCCCCGTCCAGCAGTGCGCCATACTCGGCGAGCCTCGCATCGAAGTCGGCGAGCCACTGGCCGTCGACAAATGCCTTCAGGATGCGACGCACTTCATACACCTGCTCGGAGCTCTTCGCGGGCCGCAGGAAGCCGAGCTCGACGGCCTTATTGATGTGCGCGTCGATCTGGTCGGTGAGCCGGGCCTCGTTGCTGGTGGCCGGGAGGAACACCCGGACCATCTCGTTGATCTGCTCCCGGGTCAGCATCAGCCTGGTCTCGCCGTCGTGAGCGTCGAACTCGGCGAGCTTTCTGCGCAGCAGCGCGAGGAGCAGGCTCACGTGAAAGGAAAGTGCGCGCCGCGGGATCAGCCGGGGAAGGGGCTCGGAGTCCTCGGGGTCGGCCGGGCGCTGGCGGAGAAACGCGTAGCCCTCGGCCTCGTCGACGACGATCTGCAGGCCAACCACGTCCACGAAGTCCCGGGCCTGGGGCTGCAGCTCCAGCAGGCTGCGCCACGCGCGGTCATGCGTGTCGCGGTAGACAACGCCCTTCATGAGCTGGGTGACGGCCAGCGGCAGATCCGGTTCGGCAGTCATCAGCCTCTCCTCGCATAGGTGACCCTGGGCAGCGTCGCGGTGCGTTCCCGGCCATCAGCGGCCGACCAGGTGATCTGCTCGCGGTGCTGTTCGTCATAGACGATCGCGAAGGTTTCGTCCTTCAGTGCCAGGTAGGTGGCCAGTTCCGCCAGGCCCTGCGTCAGCGGATTTCGCGCGACCAGCTCGGTCAGGCCGATCTGCGGCTGGCTGCGCAGGGCCTGGCGGACGCCGCCGCGCAGCGGCTCCGGGTCGACATAGACCTGTTCGAACAGGGCGGCCGGGTCAGTCTCCTCGTTCGCGTCCCTGACGGTGTCGCTGCTGAGCCGCGCCTTTCGCACTGGCGCATACAGTGGGCGCTCCAGCGGCAGCCTGATGGCCGGCGAGACCGCGTCGAGTTCCGTGGTCACCGGGATGTTCCGGGTTTCGCGGAGCTGCAGCGCGCGAGCTTCGATGCTGCGCAGGATGTCGATGACCCGCCGGTTCTCGAACCACACCTGGTCATCGAGGAACCGCCGGAGCTGCTCGGAGAGCTGCCGGACGGTCGCCTGGGTGCGCTCGGCGGCATCCAGCCAGTCGTAATGGACGTGCCGCAGGCGGGTGTCTGGTTCCGCGATCCCGGCGAGTTCGTAAACCCGGTCCAGCAGGCCGGACAGCTCCTCCTGGCGCGCCTGGGACAGCAGGAAGCCGTAGAAAGCCTGGAAGGACCTCCCCTGGTCCGAGCCGGCGATCGACTCCCTGCTGCTGAGCACGTCGTCCAGCAGCTCGCCCTTGCCGCCGCGCCAGCCGGCGATCTTCTCGCGGAGCTGCCGGTCCAGCTTCCTGAAGTTCTCGTCGACCTCGCGGAAGTCAGCCAGCAGCTCGCGCGCGATGCCCGCGAACTGCTGGTAGCGGTCGCGCACCGCAGTCTCGTCGAGCATCGGCATATCGCCCGCCTGCACGCGGGCGATCTGCTCGTCGAGGTCCTGCCGCTGCCGACGCAACTCGGCCAGCCGTTGCCCGGGGTCAGGCTCGGTGCCGAAAACGATCTGCCGCAGCAATTCGAAGATCACCTTGAGCCGAGACTCGGTGCCGACGAAGTCGCGCTCGCCCAGGCTCTGAATCCACTGCAGCGCCTTCTCGACCGCGGGAGTGGCATCGTAATGCGGCTCGTCAGTGCCGTCGGGATAGTACTTGCGAAGCCAGCCCACCTCGGGAGCCGCCCAGTCATCGAGGTAAGCCTTCGCCGGCTTGGGAAACCTCTTGGCGCCGTGTTCGCCCTCCCTCTGGTTGACGGCATACAAATCATCGTCCAGACGGCTGGCCAGCTCAGTCGCGGGGATCGACCGGACGTTGTCAGCAACGAAGACCCGGTGCAGGAAGCTCAGCACCAGCGGCCCGTTGTCCGCGCGGAGCAGCCGCCACGCCGGGCTGTTGTCACGCAGCCACGCGATCTCGTCCAAGCTCGGCACGACCGACATCGTAGGGCGGCGGGCCGACATTCTTGGGTCTAGTCATCAACCAGGCGGCGCGGGAAGCGATCTCCGCAGGCCGTCGCGGCCGGCGGTGGTTCTGCCGCTGAAGCCCTGCCCGGCGCGCCGGGCCCAGTCCGCATCCGTGATCGCGTCAGGTTCGGCCGGCAGGTAATGGCTGAGGATGAGCTCGCGGACCCGGGCACGCTCAGCGACGCCGCCGACCTCGGTGACGTCGGTGTGCAGCGCGGCCATCCGCTCGAGGGCGGCACCGGTGATGCCGTGCCGCTCGAGGTAGCCGAAGTCGGCAACCTGGTGGACGAGGATGTCAGCACCCTGGGCGAGGGCGATCAGATCGTCGTTCACGGTGGTGTCGCCGGAGAACACGACGGAGCCGTCCGGCGTGTCGAACCGGTAGCCGAGAGCAGGAACCGCCCGGCCGTGCGTGACGGCCACGGCGCTGACCCGAATAACCTCGTCCTCGAAAACGACCACCGGGACCTGGGTGCGGCCCTCGGTCGCGGGCGGGACGGTGATGTCGATTCCGCGGACCAGCGCGCCCGCGTCCGGCATGCGGGCATCGAGCGGCATGACGTTCAGATGGTAGGCGTAGCCGGCCAGGATGTGCTCGACCAGATCCGCAGTGCCGGGGCCGGCCGCTCGGGGTGAATCATGGTCTCCCGATGGAAGGTGGCATCGCCTGCTGGCAGCGCCGCGGGGCGCGACGGCCCGTAGACGCGGACCGGTGCGAGCGGGCCGTTATCGCCCACCCTGATCCCCCACGGGTACAAGAGCAGGCCGGCCAGGTCACCGGTGTGGTCGGCGTGCAGGTGAGTGATGAACACCGCTTCCAGCTGGCGGAAGTCCAGTCGCGCCGCGGCGAAGGCGGACGGCGACCCGCGACCGCAGTCGATGACGAACACCCGGTCACCGACGACGAGCGCCGAGGAAATCCCCGCCCGGCCGGCCACGGGCATGGGCGCGCCCGCCGTTCCCAGCAGTACCAACTCGGTTGCCATCTGCACCCCATCCGGTGATTTTCGTCTCCGACGTGCGCGGCTACCGCCCGCCCAGCCCGAATGCCTCCCCCACCGCAGTGATTCCCGCGGTGTCGGCGAAGGCGAAGCTGAAGATCACTTCGTCAGCCCCGGCCTCGATGTGACCAGCGACCAGGCCGGGAATCTCGTGCGGCTGGCCGACGGTGAACCCGGCGATCTCGTCGGCCGCGCCGACCGCCGCCAGCATCTCGCGCACCTCGGCCGTGTTCTGGCTGGACGTGGTCAGGATCAGCGGGGTCATCCAGGTCACGCCGATCTCGGCCGGGTCCCGGCCCAGATCGGCGCAGTGCCGGCGCAGCACGCTGATCTTGCGGGCCAGCGTGTTCAGGTCGCCGGTGACGTTGCACTGGTCGGCGTAGCGGGCCACCAGCCGCAGCGTCCGCTTCTCGCCACCGCCGCCGATCATGATCTTCGGGCCGCCGGCCTGGACCGGCCGGGGCCGGTTGCGGGCGTGATCGAGCCGGTAGTGGCTGCCGAAGAAGCTCACGTCGTCGCCGGTGAACATGGCCCGGCATACCTGGACCGCCTCCTCGAGCATGTCCAGGCGCACCCGGTCGCTCGGATAGTCGACGCCGAGGCCCTGATGCTCAACGTCGTACCAGGCGCCGCCGATGCCAAGGATGGCCCGGCCCCGCGAGATGACGTCCAGCGTCGTGACGATCTTGGCCAGGATGCCGGGATTGCGATAGGTCACGCCGGTGACCAGCGTGCCGAGCTGCACCCGCCGGGTGCGCGCCGCCAGCGCCCCGAGCAGGGTATAGGCCTCCAGCATCGGCTCGTCCGGCCCGCCCAGCGGCGGCAGCTGGAAGAAGTGGTCCATGACCCACACCGAGTCGAACCCGGCGTCTTCCGCCGTCGTCGCCAGGCCGGCCACATGATCAAACAAGTCGGCCGGCTCAAATCCCGAGAAGTTGGGCAGCTGCACGCCGAATTTCGTCATAACGCTCACCGTAGCGATTGCGTGCGGACGGGCGGCGAGCGACGGCGCCGAGAGCGGCCCCGGCGCTGGGAGGATCGCGGCGCTCCAGTAGGCACCACGAGGATCCGGGGCACAATGAGCAGATGGGGCTCCCCGCTGGCACGGTGACGCTGCTGTTCACCGACGTGGCGGGCAGCATCCGGCTGTGGGAGGCCGACCGCGAGGCGATGGCGGAGGCGTCAGCCCGCCATAACCGCATAGTCCGCGAGCAGATCGAGGCTGCGGGCGGTCACGTGTTCGCGAGGGTGGGCGAGGCGTTTCGCGCGGTGTTCGCCGACTGCTCGGCCGCGCTGGCGTCGGCGGTGGCCGTGCAGCTGGCTATGGATGCTGAGCCCTGGCCGCCCGGGTCGGCGATCCGGGTGCGGATGGCGTTGCATTCGGGGGCCTGCGTGGAGCGCGACGGCGATTATTTCGGTCCGGTGGTGAACCGCGGTGCCCGGCTGCTCGCGGCCGGCCATGGCGGTCAGATCCTGGTGTCGGGGGCAGCATCCGAACTGCTCACCGGCCGGCTGCCTGGCGGGATCGTGCTCCGGGATCTTGGCGAGCATCACCTGAGGGACCTGGGCCGGCCTGCGCGGGTGTTCCAGGTGACCGGGCCGGGCCTGGCCGAGGCGTTCGGCCCGCTACGCTCGCTGGACCATCCGGCGCTGCGCCACAACCTGCCCTCGCAGGCCACCAGTTTCGTGGGCCGGGCCACCGAGCTGGCCGAGCTGCGGTCGCTGGTGGCGGGCGGCTCGCGGCTGGTCACGATCGCGGGACCGGGCGGGATCGGCAAGTCCCGGCTGGCCTTGCAGCTGGCGGCCGAGGCGCTGGATGGCGCCGGCGACGGGGTGTGGCTCGTAGAGCTGGCGCCGGTGGCCGAACCCGAGCTGGTGGACCGCACCGTGGCCGCCGTGCTCGGAGTCCGTGAGGAGCCTGGACGCCCCATGCTCGACACGCTGGTCGACGCGGTCGGCGACCGGTACCTGATGGTCGTCCTCGACAACGCCGAGCACGTGCTCGGCGCGGCCGCGAAGCTGGCCGACGCCATCATGCGGTCCTGCCCGCGGGCGTGCCTGCTGGTCACCAGCAGGGAGCCGGTGGGCATCGGCGGGGAAATCGTCTTCCGGGTTCCCCCGCTGCCCGTTCCGCCCGCCGATCTGGCCGCCCCCGGCCCGCTGGCCGCTTTCGAGTCGGTGCAGCTGTTCGCCGAGCGGGCCGCCCTGCACCGGCAGGGCTTCGCCCTGGATGCCGGTAATGCCGCGGCGGTGGCGGCGGTCTGCGTGCGGCTCGACGGGATCCCGCTGGCCCTCGAGCTCGCCGCGGCGCGGCTGGGTTCACTGTCGGTGCCGGAGATCAGTTCCCGGCTCGATCAGCGGTTCCGGCTGCTGACCGGCGGAAGCCGGACCGCCCTGCCGCGCCATCAGACCCTCCGCGCCCTGATCGACTGGTCCTACGACCTGCTCAACCCCGAGGAGCAGATCATGCTCGACCGGCTGTCGGTCTTCGCCGGAGGCTGGACCTTAACGGCCGCTGAAGCCGTCGGCGCACGAGGCGACACCGGAGAATGGCAGGTGCTGGACCAGCTGGCCGCCCTGGTCGACAAGAGCCTGGTCCAAGCCGAAGACGTGCACGGTTCGACCCGTTATCGACTGCTGGAGACGGTCCGCCAGTACGCCGCCGAGCGGCTCGCCCGGCGGGCTGGTGCTGAGCTGGACGAAACCCGAGCGGCCCACCGCGATCACTACCTGGCCCTGGTCGAGACCGCGGGCAGGTACCTGCGCGGCCCGGACGAGGCCCGGTGGCTGGACCGGCTGGAGGCCGAGTTCGACAATATCCGCGCCGCGCTGGCGTTCAGCATCGCCGATCCCGGCGGCGGCGAGCCCGGCCTGCGGCTGGCGGCGGGGCTGCGCTGGTTCTGCAACATGCGCGGCCGCGCCGGCGAAGTACTCGATGCGCTCAACGCCCTGCTCGACCGGCCCGATGCCAGGCGGCCCACCCGGACCCGGGCCCGGGCCCTCACCGTGAGCTGCCACCTGCTCAATCACTTCGGCGACGACTCGACGATCCCGTTGCTGGCCGGCGAGGTCCTCAGCATCGCCCGTGATCTCGCCGATCACGCGCTCACCGCCGACGCCCTGTCCCAGCTGTGCTGGTTCAGGTTCGAGCAGGGCGATCTGCCTGCCGCCCGGGCTCAGATCGACGAAGCCGTCGCGCTGGCCCGGACAACCGGAGATCCCCGGCTGATTGCCGACCTCCTCGGCCGTCGTGCGGTGTTCAAGGGCGAGGCGGGTGATCTGGACGCCGCCTTTGCCGACAACCAGGAGTCCCTCGCCCTGTCCCGGGCAGCCGAGGACAACTACCGGCTCGCCATCACGCTGGCCAACCTCGGCGTCTACGAGCTCGCCGCGGGAGAGGTTCGGGCGGCCCGGGCGCACCTTCAGGAGGCGAGCACGCTCGCTGACCACCATGGCTATCCGAACATGTCCGTCGGCTTGCGCGAGAACCTGGGTTTCGTCGAATTCGTTGACGCGGATCCCCGCAGCGCCCGCCGCCTGTTCCTCTCCAGCCTGGACATCGCCAGGATCGCCGGGGTCAAGTCCTATTACGTCAATGCCGCGCTGCTGGGCCTCGCGCTGGCGGCCGGCGCCGACGGCGACCTCAGCGTGGCCGCTACCTTGCACGGTGTCGCCGATGGACACTGCGAGCAGGCCGGACGGGTCTTCGCGAGCATCGAGGCGGACCTGCGCGATCGCGACCATGCCCGGCTGCGCGCCACACTGGGCGATACCGCGTTCGAGGCCGCCTACCGCCGCGGCCGCGCGCTCAGCCAAGCCGACGCCATCGCCCTGGCCACCGCGGCCGCCGGGCCCGATCCCGCGGTTGCGTCCGCAGGCACCGTTCCCGCCCCCGGCCAAGCGGCGGCTGACGGCTCCGCGGGCCCGCTGTCGGGTCGCGAGCGGGAGATCGTGGCGCTGCTGGCCGGCGGGGCGACCGACACCCAGATCGCCGGGCAGCTGTTCCTGTCGGTCAACACGGTGCGATCGCATCTGGACCGGATCCGCGACAAGACCGGCGCCCGCCGCCGCGCGGAACTGGTCCGCTACGCCATCCAGGCCGGCATCGACCCGGCCGCCCCGCCCGCCTGAGAATCGGCCCGCCCAGGGGGGCGGCCGGCCGCCGGGCGGTGAACGGGGCCTATCGGCCCACACCTGGCGCGCTCGATGGGGCCGCGCGGCCCCTGCCGCCACGCTCCGGCCGGGCTCAGGCTGGGTCTACTGCGCTGCTCCCTGGCCTGATCGGGAAAGGATCTCCGGTGAGTGTTATGGCAATCGTTCGGAAAATTACCGCTATCTGTGTCGGGATCGGCATGACCTGGCCGGTGCCACGGCGGTTCGCCAATCGCCGACAGGGCAAGGCTAGGAGCTTCAGCACGCGCGCGTGTGCCGCCGCGGCGGCCGGCATTGCCATCGCCGCCATCGGCGCATCCGGGGCCAGCGCTTCGAGCACAGCACCCCGAAGCACAGCCCTCCGAAGCACAGCCCTCCGAAGCACGGCCCCCCGAAGCACAGCCCTCCGGAGCACAGCATCCCGAGCGGTGCGGGCCGTTCGGCTGGCGAGCGCGGGAGCGTCAATCCCGGCGACCAGTCCCGGTGCGCAGCTATGGGTGGCGCGCTACGACAACCCCGGCAACGGCGGCGCCACGTCGGTGGCGGTCAGCCCGAACGGCAAGACGGCGTTCGTCACCGGATATGTCACGGCAGGCAGCCTGGAGGACTACGCCACGGTCGCCTACAACGCCGCCACCGGCGCCCAGCTCTGGGCGGCAAGCTACACCGACACGGGCCACACCATCGACAGGGCCTATTCGGTGACGGTCAGCCCGAACGGGAACACGGTGTTCGTCACCGGCATTAGCCAGACCGCCACGGCGCAGTACTACGCCACGATCGCCTACAACGCCGCCACCGGCGCCCAGCTCTGGGCGGCACGCTACGAGATCGCCGACCCCTACGGCGACCCTTCGGCGGGGGCGGTCAGCCCGGATGGGACCAAGGTGTTCGTCACCGGCACCAGCTTCGAATCCAACTACACCACGATCGCCTACAACGCCGTCACCGGCGCTCAGCTGTGGGTGGCACGGTACGCCGGCATCGCCGGCAGCGGCAGTTACGCCTCCTCGCTGGCCGTCAGCCAGGACGGCACCAAAGTGTTCGTGACCGGGGAGAGCATCGGGACCAACGACGGCTACGACTACGCCACGGTCGCCTACAACGCCGTGACCGGCGCCCAGCTGTGGGCCAAGCGGTACAACGGCGCCACCACCGGCGAACGGGGGGCGGCTTCGGTGGCGGTCAGCGGGAGCACGGTGTTCGTCACCGGCTCCAGCTACGGGGGAAGCATCACGAACTACGACTACGCCACGGTCGCCTACAACGCCGCCACCGGCGCCCAGCTGTGGGCCAAGCGGTACAACGGCCCCGGCAGCGGCGACGATCGGGCCTACTCGGTGGCCGTCAGCCCGAGCGGGGCGACCGTGTACGTCACCGGGTACACCGATATCAGCTCGACCGCGGGTTATGACTACACCACGATCGCCTACAACGCGGCCACCGGCGCCCAGCTGTGGCTGGCCCGCTACGCCGGCCCCGGCGACTTCAACCAGGCCTACTCGGTGGCGGTCAGCCCGAACGGGGCGACCGTGTACGTCACCGGGTACAGCTACGGGTGCGTCTGCGGCGGCGGGGATTACGCCACGGTCGCCTACAGCGCCGCCACCGGCACCCAGCAGTGGGTCAAGCGCTACGTCGGCGACGGACTCGGAAACAAGCCCACCTCGATGGCCGTCAGCCCCATCACCGGGACGGTGCTCGTCACCGGGTCCAGCGTCGACGTCGGCTTTGACTACGCCACGATCGCCTATTCAGGCTGACCGTCAGCGGCAGCCGCAGGCGCGCCGGGTGACAGCCCATTTGCTGCCACCCGGCGCGTTCGGCCGCGGCGGAGCGCCCGCCGCGACGCCACGGGCGCCTGCACGGTCGCTGGGCGGGGCCTGGTGGACTTAGCTGGACGCCGATACCAGGCCGGCCTCGTATGCGGTGATGACGAGCTGTACCCGGTCCCTGGCCCCCAGCTTGGCCAGCAGCCTGGCCACGTGCGTCTTGGCGGTGCCGACCGTGATGCACAGCGCGGCGGCGATCTCGGCATTGGACATGCCCAGGCCCACCAGCTTGAGCACCTCACGTTCGCGGTCGGTGATCCCGGTTATCTCCCTGGGGCTGCGGCCGGAACGGGGCTGGCCGGCGAACTGCCCGATCAGGCGGCGGGTCACGCCCGGCGCGATCATGGCGTCGCCGGCCGCGAGCACCCGGATCGCGTTCAGGATGTCCTCCAGCGCCATGTCCTTGACCAGGAACCCGCTCGCCCCGGCCCGCAGCGCGCCGTAGACGTAGTCATCGTCGTCGAAGGTGGTGAGCATGAGCACGCGAGCGTGCGTATCGCCGGCGGTGATCATCTGGGTCGCCTCGATGCCGTCCATGCCCGGCATGCGGATGTCCATCACGACCACGTCGGGGCCGGTGTCCCTGGCCAGCTGGACCGCCTCGGCTCCGGTTCCGGCCTCGCCGGCTACGTCGATATCGGGGGTCTGCTCGATCAGCATCCGCAGGCCCGCCCGGATCAGCGGCTGGTCGTCGGCCAGGATGACCCGGATGGTCATCGGGCCGGCGCGGGCACGGGCAGCCGGGCGGCGACGCGGAAGCCGCCGTCGGGGCGCGGGCCCGAGAATTCGCCGCCCAGCAGCGCGGCGCGCTCCCGCATGCCGGTGATCCCGTAGCCGGTCCCGGCCACGCCGGCGCCGCGCCCGCTGTCGGTGACCTCGATCGACAGCTGCCCGTCCTGCTGGTCGATCGAGACCAGGCACTGGCTCGTGCCGGCGTGCCGGACCACGTTGGTGACTGCCTCCTGGATGATGCGGAACGCCGACAGGTCGATGTCAGCCGGCAGCGGCTCCCGGCTGCCGCACCAGTCCACGTCGACCTGGACGCCCGCGTCCAGGGTCGTGGCGGCCAGCCGCTCGATTCCGGCCAGGCCGGGCGCCGGGTCCAGCGGTGCCTGCTCCGGCCCGAGTCCAGACTCGGCGCGCCGCAGCCCGGTCACCATCCGCCGCAGTCCGGACAGGGTCTCCCTGCTGGTGGCCTCGATGGCGGCCAGGGCGTCGCGCGCCTCGGCGGGACGGGCGTCGAAGACCCGGCGGCCCGCGCCTGCCTGGATCGCGATGATGCCGATGCTGTGCGCCACGATGTCGTGCAGTTCGCGGGCGATCCGCAGCCGCTCTGCCATCTCGGTCTGGGCGGCCGCCTGGGCGCGCCGCAGCTCGGCCTGGGTCTGCGCCTGCCGGATCGAATATCCGATCAGCCAGGCAATGAGCGTGACCACGGCTACGCCGCCCCGGAACGGGGCCAGATCGACGCCTCCCGAAACGGGAATCAGCAGGACGGCGCCGACCATGGCCAGGCCGGTGGCCGAGACTCTGCGGGTGCGCGTCGCCGCTAGGTAGCAGATCTCGATGCAGACCGCGCCGGCGATCGGGATCTGCACGGCGCTCGCCGGCATGACCGGCTTCAGCGCCACGGTGGCCACCGACCCGCCAAGTATCACGGCCAGCGCCGTGAGCGGCCAGCGGCGCAGCAGGACGGCGGAAGCCACCAGGGCGCAGGCAAACGCCGGGAAGGCCCACATGATCTAGGCGCCTCCAGCCCGCCGGGTCATGCTCATGGCAGCGATCGTAACCGCCGGGCGGCGCCGGGTCGTCTGCCCGCGGGCATACGCCCCGGGCTACCGCGGCACCGTGCAGATGGGTCCACGGCCCGATGCGGCGCGCCCCCGGACTGCGGCATCTTGTCGCCATGAGCATGCTGGAACTGCGTCAGGTGTCCAAGGTGTACGGCCTGGGCGCCGCCGAGGTGCACGCGCTGCGGGAGGTCGACCTGGAGGTCGGCGCCGGGACGATGGTGGCGGTGATGGGCCCGAGCGGGTCGGGCAAGTCGACGCTGCTGACCATCGCCGGCAGCCTGGAGGCACCGACCAGCGGGCAGGTCCTGGTCGCCGGCCAGGACCTGGCCACGATGTCAAACAACGACCAGGCGCGGCTGCGCCGCCAGTCGATCGGCTACGTGTTCCAGGACTTCAACCTGCTCCCGGGCCTGACCGCCGCGGAAAACGTCGCGCTGCCGCTGGAACTGGACGGCATCAGCGCGCGGAAGGCGCAGGCAGCCGGGCTGCGCGCGCTGGCTGGCCTGGGCCTGGCTGACCGCGCCTCGAACTACCCCGACCAGCTGTCCGGCGGCGAGCGCCAGCGCGTCGCGATCGCCCGCGCGGTGGTCGGCGACCGGCAGCTGCTGCTCGCCGACGAGCCGTCCGGCGCACTGGACTCGGCCAACGGCGCGGCGGTGCTGCGCATGATCCGCGCCGCCTGCGAGCAGGGCGTCGCCGCCGTCGTCGTCACGCACGACGCGCAGCTCGCCTCGTGGGCGGACCGGGTGGTGCTCATCCGCGACGGCCGCATCGTCGGCCAGACCGTGCCCGCGCCCGGTCCGGAACCCTTGCTGGGGCAGGACCGGTGACTGCCCTCACCCGCACGCGGGCGGGGACAGGTAACGGGGGCGTCCCCGCCCGCCGGGCGGTGTTCCGCTGGGGCTGGCGGCTGTTCCGCCGTGAATGGCGCCAGCAGCTCCTGGTGCTCGGCCTGCTCACCGTGGCGGTCGCGGCGACGATCTGGGGCACCAGCGTCGTCACGAACTGGCAGCTCCCGAACCCCGGCGACGCCACCTTCGGCACCGCTGCCGCGCTGGTCACGCTGCCCGGCACCGACCCGCACCTGGCCGCGGACATCGCCGCCATCCAGGGCCGCTGGGGCCCGGCTGATCTCATTGCGAATCAGGACCTCCCCACTGGCACCACCCAGTCTGTGCAACTGCGTGCCGAGAGTCCCCGCGGGCACTACAACTCTCCGCTGCTCAGCCTGGTCAGCGGCAGCTACCCGGCCGGCCCTGGTCAGGTCGCGCTGACCAGCCAGGTCGCGGCGCTTGACCACACGCAGGTGGGCGGCAGCTGGCAGGCCGCCGGCACGGCCTGGCGGGTGACCGGCATCGCGCAGGACCCGAGCAACCTGGCGGACGAGTTCGCACTGGTCGCCCCCGGGCAGGTCGCGCACCCTACCCAGGTGACGATGCTGCTCGGCTCCTCCCCGGCCGTCCAGCAGGCGATCAGCAACGGCGACGGAACGCTGCCCGGTATCCCCGCGGCGACGTTCGTGTTTCCGTCCGCGTTCAGGACCGGGCCCCCGCCGGCGACGGGCGTCCTGGTGGTAGAGGTACTCGGCCTGGTGTTCATCGGCCTGGTGTCGGTGGCCGGTTTCTCCGTGATGGCCCAGCGCAGGCTGCGTGCCCTCGGCATGCTCAGCGCGATCGGCGCGACCGAACGCAACCTCCGCCTGGTCATGATCGCGGGCGGCCTGGTCGTCGGCGTGGCCGCCGCGCTGGCCGGGGCGGTGCTCGGCGTCGCCGCCTGGTTCGCCTGCGTGCCGGCACTGCAGCGGGCGGCCGGCCACGTGGTCGACCCGACGAACCTGCCGTGGTGGGCGTTCGCCATCGGGGTCGGGTTCGCGATCGCGACGTCGGTGCTGGCGTCCCGCCGCCCGGCCAGGGCGATCGCCCGGGTGCCAGTGGTGGCCGCGCTGTCCGGGCGCCCCGCGCCGCCGAAGCCGGTGCACCGCTCCGCCCTGCCCGGCGTCATCGTGTTCGCGGTCGGCATCACGTGCCTGGCGTTCACCGGCGGCCTGGCCGGGCTGGCGGGCCACGGGCACGCCGGCCAGGGGCGCGCGCTGCTCCTGCTGGGCGGCCTGGCCGCCACGATCGTCGGCATCGTCCTGCTCGCCCCGCTGGCCATCAGCGTGCTGGCCGCCGGGGCCGGTTCGCGGCTGCCGGTCGCGATCCGGATCGCGCTGCGCGACCTGGTCCGTTACCGCGCCCGGTCCGGCGCCGCGCTGGCGGCGACCACCTTCGCCGTGTTCCTGGCCATGGGGATCTGCCTCGCCGCCAGCATCAGGTTCGACAATCCGCTGGGCTGGACCGGCGCCAACCTGTCCGGCAGCCAGCTGATCATCACCACCCAGCAGAGCCTGGGCGGCGGCACGATTGCGCAGCTCAGCAACGCCCAGGCGGCCCGCCTGGGCAGGCAAGTGGACAGCCTGGCCGCCAGCCTGCACGCGCGGTCCGTGCCGCTGGAATCCACCAGCGCCTCGCTGTACCAGGTCGGCACGCCGCAAAACAGCCCGTTCAATTTCACCGGCACCGTGTCGGTGGCCACCCCGCAGTTGCTCGCCACGTACGGGATCAGGGCCAGCCAGATCGCTCCCGGCACCGACATCCTGACCATGCGGCCCGGGCTGGCAGGCCTGCCGCATATGGAGATGCTCTGGAGCAGCTACCAGGGTCCTGGCGGGAGCGCTCCCGGCGGTAGCGGCAGTCCGCCCTGCACGCTGAGCAACGACTGCCTGGCCAGCCCCGCGATACAGACGGTCAGCAGCCTGCCCGGCGGGACCTCCGCGCCGAACACGGTGCTCACCGAGTACGCGGTGCGCAAGTACCGCCTGCAGCCCAGCCTGACCGGCTGGCTGATCCAGGCACCGGCCCCGCTCACCGCCACGCAGCTCAACGCGGCCAGGCGCCTCGCGCTCGGCTCCGGGGTCACGGCCGAGACCAGGTCCGATACGCCGGGCCTCGGCGACATCGCCGGCGGGGCCACCGCGGTGGGCATCGTCATCGCGCTCGGCGTGCTGGCCGCGTCCGTCGGCCTGATCCGCAGCGAGACCGCGGGGGACCTGCGCACGCTCACCGCGGCCGGCGCCAGCGCCGGGACGCGCCGGATGATCACCGCGGCGACCGCCGCCGCGCTGGGCCTGCTCAGCGCGGTCCTCGGCATGGCCGGCGCGCTGGTCGCCGGGCTGGCCTGGGCGCACGGCAGCCTGTCCGCCATGTTCGGCGACCTGCCGCTGAGTGACGTGCTGATCCTGCTAATTGGGCTGCCGCTGGTCGCCGCGGCCGGCGGCTGGCTGCTGGCCGGCCGCGAGCCAGCGGCCATCGCGAGGCAGCCGCTGGACTGACGCGCGCCTGATCGAGCTCGCCGCATGATCGGCGGCCAGCTGGATCAGCGCCTGCTACCCGCCGCCGGCACCGGCTCCGGCCCGCTGGCTCTTACTCTTCCCGCGAGCCGGCCTGACCTGCGGCGCAGCCGGCTGCGCCGGGCCGGCGGCCGGCACGATCTCCAGGGCCTTGTCGACGTAGACCCGGTAGCCGAGATCGGCCCGGAATCCATGGACCTCGGGAGTATCCAGACTCTGCATGAACGACAGGATCTGCTGGCTGAAGAGCTGGCCGGGGACGAGCACGGGAAAGCCGGGCGGGTAGGGGGTCACGAAGTTCGCGGACACGACCTGCTCGCCGTTCTCGACCCGCCGTTGCACCTCGTCGGGCGACAGGTACTCGCAGAAGGTGTCGTCGTAAGACAGGTAGAAGGCGTCCCGTACATCGCCTTCGGGGGTGGACGGGTCGTGGCGGTCCAGGAAGCGGGGGTGGAAGCCGCTGAAGTCCGGCAGCGGCGCCGACGCAGCGGTGAGCCTGAGCACCGCGCGCTCGTGCACGTCCCGTTCGGTCGTGCTCATGTCGATCAGCTGGCCGTCGAGCTGGCGGCACAGGGTCACGAGCACTTCGATCAGGTAGGCGACCGAGCTGCGGGTCGTGCCGATGGTCGTCATGAACAGCACGGTGTTCCTGGAGGTCTTGTTGATCTGGACGCCGTAGCGGTCCATCAGGTGGTTCCGCTTGAACGCATCACCATCGATGCCGGTCGCGCCGATGTAGATGGTGATCCTGGATGGGTCCAGGACGAATTCGTCGGTTTCCCAGGCCCTGATCATGTTCGGCAGCCCGGAGCGCAGCGGCTGGTCGATGCCCGACGGCCGGTAGTCGGCGGGGATGAGGTCGGCGGTGGTCAGGCAGCGCAGGTACTTGCTCATCAGCGGGTGCCTGTCGACCGCGTCGCGCAGCCGCATGGCGCTCTCGATCTGTTTCTGCACCATCTCGAATCCCTCCAGGGCCACCTGCCGGCGGCCCAGGTCCAGGGAGGCGAGAATCTGGTAATTCGGAGATGTCGACGTGTGGGCCATGTAGGCCTCGTGGAAGGTCTCCTCGGCCTTCTGGCTGAAGTCCTGGTCGAATACGTGGATCATCGACCCTTGCCGGAGCGAGGTCAGCGTCTTGTGCGTCGACTGAGTAGCGTAGACGCGAACGCGCGCCCGGGCCGGATCGGGTAGCAGCCGCCGCTCGAGCAGCACTTCGTCGGGGGCCGAGTCCACCGGCTCCAGGTCGTTGGCGAATTCCCGGTACCGCGCGGCGTACTCGGGCAAGCGCAGTTCCTCCAGGAGCGTTCGCGCCGCCCGCATCGCGGTGCGCGGCCGGTAAACCGGATGGCACCGCGCAAAGGCGAACCAGGCCTCGTCCCACAGGAAGACCAGGTCGGGCTTGATCGCCAGGCACTCCTCCATCACCCGCCCGACGTCATAGACGATCCCGTCGAAGGTGCAGTTCGTCAGCAGCAGCATCTTGACCCGGTCGAGCTTGCCGGCCCGCCGCAGCGCCAGCAGCTTGCTCTTGATCTCGCGCAGCGGGACGGCGCCGTACATCGAGTACTTGTTCAGCGGGTATGCGTCGAGGTAGGACACCATGGCGCCGGCCAGCATGAGCCCGTAGTGATGCGACTGGTGGCAGTTGCGGTCAACCAGGACGATGTCCCCCGGGCGGACCAGCGCCTGCACGACCACCTTGTTGGCGGTGGACGTTCCGTTGGTGACGAAATAGGTCTGGCGCGAGCCGAAGGTCGCGGACGCCAGCGTCTGCGCCTCGCGTAGCGGCCCGGTGGGTTCCAGCAGCGAGTCGAGCCCGCCACAGGTGGCAGACGTCTCGGCCAGGAAGATATTCAGGCCGTAGAAGTCAGCCATGTCCTTGATCCAGTGCGAGTTGACGATGGACGTCCCTCGCGAGATCGGCAGCGCGTGGAACACCCCGGTGGGCCGGTGGCTGTAACTCCGCAGCGCGCTGAAGAACGGCGTGCGATACCGGGCCGCGACCCCGTCCAGGATGCTGAGGTGCAGCTCCAGCGAGCCTTCCCGGGCGTGGAAGACCCGCCGGAAATGGTGGCTCAGCCGGCCGGCCAGCTCCTCGACAGAACTCTCGGTCATCAGGTACAGGTCGATCTCCGGCCGGATCCTGGCCAGCGACCTGGCGAGTTCCTGGGCGCGATCATCCGGGGACCGCTCCATCAGGTCATCACGCCTGGTCTCGCCCACGAACTGGGCCAGCGAGGACGTGTCGCTGGCGGAGCGATGGGTGAACCGGCGCCGGACCACGCAGGCCTGCAGCGCAAAGTTGAGCCGGGTCGCCATGATCGCGTCATCGAAACTGGGCACCACGACAATTTCGAAGATGAACTGATCGTCAGGGCGACGAGCCTGCCGCAGCTCCTCGCGCAGCGTGCGCTCCTGTGCCTCGCTCATGCCCTCGACGATGAGGACCTCAAAATAGGGACGATAACCCCGGGGCTGCTCCCCCGGATGGGGATCATGACCGGAGGTGCGGTCCTCGTGGCGAAGGTCCCACTCCTGGCCAGTTCGGTATGAGTCGGTGATGAGGGCCCGGTTGATCCGGCCCACCAGAGCGGCGAACTGATCGTATTTCCCGGCTACGAACAACTGCCGCAGCTTATGGAACGCCTGACCGCCGGGAAATGCCCAGAACCGCTCGATCGGCCCCAGCACATCGAGCAGCCTGGTCGCCGTAGCGACCAGCTGCTCAAGGGTGTGCTGGCTGATGTCGGCCACGCTGAGCTGCGCGGTGGCGTCTTCCAGATTCGACCAGGCATCGGCCCTGAACTGCCAGAGGCTGTTGTATGCCTGATGGTTCGCGGCAGGGAACTTCACGGCCGGGAACTTCGCGGCGGGGAACACGGTGACCACCTCCGTAGCGCCGCCTCAGGCAGTGTGGCACTCCGCGGAAGGCCCGACCGTCGGGGCACCCAGGCGGCCATACGCTCTCAATATGCTTGATGCCCGCGCAGAAGTCACCACGTCGGCACTGCTGATGGTGCCGCGAGCCTGGCCCACATCGAGGATGTCGTAGGGCGCCACCTGCGACGGTTCGGCGCGTGAGCGGGCGCGAAGGATAGGCTCGGTCTCCATCACTGGGCCGAACGGGGAAGCGACCGGTGGTGTCAACGCCGGGAGCCGGCAGCTGATCACGGTGAGGCATTATGACGACAGTTCTCGTGCTTAACGGACCGAATCTCAACCTGCTCGGGACGCGCGAACCGGACGTTTACGGCCGTAGGACGCTCGCTGACGTCGAGAAACTCTGCCGGGACGAAGCCGCGAGGTACGAGCTCGAGGTCGATTTCCGGCAATCGAACCACGAAGGCACGCTCATCGACTGGATCCAGGAGGCGGGCGACCGGTATGCGTCCGGAGATCTCATCGGTGCTGTCTTCAATCCAGGCGCCTACACCCACACCTCGCTCGCGCTGCACGACGCGATCAAGGGAGCAAAGCTCCGGGTGATCGAGTGCCACATCTCCAACGTGCACGCCCGTGAGGAATTCCGGAGCCACTCCTACGTCTCCCCCGTGGCCGCGGGAATAGTGGCGGGATTCGGCGTGGACGGCTACGCGGTGGCCATCCACGGGCTGCACCTGCTGTCCCGCGCCGCAGATGCAGCGGATCGATAATGATCGCGCCGCCGGGCTCGCCGGCCAGCGAGGCGCCGGGCCTGCTCGCCGACCGGGGCCCGGCCTACGCGCCCCTGGTCAGATCTCGGGATTGGTAAGTGAACGCGGACGTTAGCGGTGCTGCGGTTGACCGGGCGGTACGGCGGGCGGCCGTGCTCGGGTCGCCGATCAAGCACTCGCTGTCGCCCGTGCTGCACGGTGCGGCCTACCAGGCGCTCGGGCTGCACGGCTGGCACTACGACATGATCGAGTGCGACGAGCCCGGCCTGCCGCCGCTGCTCGACGGCCTGGGACCCGAGTGGGCGGGCCTATCGCTGACGATGCCGCTCAAGCGCGTGGGCCTGGCCGTCGCCGATGAGGTGTCGCCACTGGCCCGGGCCGTCGGCGCCGCGAACACGCTGGTGTTCCCGCCCGGCGGCCCAGCCGAGGGCAGGCGGGCGGACAACACCGACGTGGCCGGCCTGGTCGCGGCGCTCCGGGAGGCAGGGCTCGAACGGGTGCGGCAGGCGGTCATCCTCGGCGCGGGCGGCACGGCCCAGGCCGCTCTCGCGGCCGTCCGCGAACTGGGTGACCAGTCGCCGGTCGTGCTGGTGCGCAACCCGGGCCGCACCGGTGAGCTGCGGCAGACCGCCGAGCGGCTCGGCATGCGGCCGACGATCTCCGGCCGCCTCTTCGAAGAGCCGCTGCCCGAGGCCGATCTGGTCATCTCCACGCTTCCTGGCGGCGCCGCCGATCCGCTGCGCTCGACGCTCTGGGCACCAGGTACGACGGTGCTGGACGTGGTGTACATGCCATGGCCGACCCCGTTCGCCGGGTCGGCCATGGCCGCCGGCTGCCGGGCCGTCAGCGGACTGGCTGTGCTGCTGCACCAGGCGGTGGCTCAGGTCGAGCTGATGACCGGCTATCCAGGTCCGGTGGAAGCCATGCGGACCGCCCTGGCCGCCGCAGTGGCGGCCCGCCAGCACTGAACCAGGCAGCACTGAACCGCAGGCGAACACCATCTCGCCCGGCTATCTGCCCTCCGCGATGACCCCGACGCCGTCGCTGTTGTCCGTGCGGAGGTGCTTGATGGCCTGGTATTCCGGCGACTCGTACCAGGCCTCGGCCGCCGCCTTGGTGGCGAACTTCAGCACGATGGTGACCTGCCCGGCTGATCCTTCAAGCAGCTCAGAGTCCCGGTCGACGACGACGAATTCGGCGCCGTGGGCCTCCAGGATGGGTCCGACCGCCGCCAGGTACTCCTTGTACCCGGCCTGGTTCGTGATCGTGTAGTTCGCAACGAAGTACCCAGCCATAACGCCTCCGGTCCGGGCATTCGCGGGTCAGCCAATGCCACCAGGTCGACACGCTACTGCGGAACGGCGTAACCCCGGTCGGCCGAGTAGCCGTCACCGCCTATTTATATGCCCGTCGATGCGTCGCCGCCTGGGATTGATAGCCAGGAACAGTCAGACGCGCGGCGACCGACCGTGCGCTTGGAGGAGGACTCATGCGGATCGGGCATTTGAGAGCAGTTGCTGCCGCAGCGGGAGTCGCGGTAGTACTGGGCGGTACCGCGCTGGCCTCAGCGTCCACGGCGGCCGTCCGGAGCGGCCACGTGGTGAAGTCATGGTCGCATCGCAGCCAGATCAGGCACGTGCTGCTACTGTCCGTCGACGGGCTGCATCAGCAGGATCTTTCGTGGTACGTGCAGAACTACCCTGAGTCAACGCTGGCGGCCCTGGTCGGTCACGGCATCGATTACAGCGATGCCCTGACGCCGATCCCGTCGGATTCCTTTCCGGGAATGATCGCTCAGGTGACGGGCGGTGACCCGGGTGTGACGGGAATCTACTACGACGACACCTATAACCACGATGTGTTCCCCGCGGGAACGACGAAATGCGTTGGACCTGCGCCCGGTGCCGAGACGGCCTATACCGAGGCGGACGACATCAACCAGAACTCGCTGGACGCCGGGCAGGGACTGAGCGGCCTGCCCGGCAGCATCCTGCAGATGACCTCCAATCCGCGGGACGTGATCAATCCGGCGAACCTGCCGGTCAGCGCGGCGACCTGCAAGCCGATCTACCCCAACCAGTACCTCAAGGTGAACACGATCTTCAATGTCGCGCGGCAGGCCGGCCTGCGGACTGCCTGGTCAGACAAGCACCCGGCGTACCTGGCGCTTTCCGGGCCAGCGGGGAACGGCGTGCAGGACTACTTCACCCCTGAGATCAACAGCCAGGCCATCGGCTATCCGGCAGGGGACGACTGGACCAGTGACAACGCCGCGACGATGCAGTACGACAGCTACAAGGTGCAGGCCATCCTGAACGAGATCGACGGCTACAACCACAGCCGGACCAGGCACGTCGGCGTGCCTGGCATCTTCGGCATGAATTTCCAGACGATCTCCACGGCTCAGAAGCTGCCGACCTCCGATGGTCTGACCGGCGGTTACCTGCCCGGCGGAAAGGTCCCCGGGCCGCTGCTGGTCCGGGCGCTCAACTACCTCAACACCGAGGTTGGCGCGATGGTCGCCGAGATCAGGGCGCAGGGCCTGGCGAGCAGCACGGCGATCATCATCTCGGCCAAGCACGGGCAATCTCCGACGGATCCCAGCGACCTGGCCCGGGTTCCGGACGCGCCGATCATTGCTGCGGTCAACGCGGCCTGGACCGCGGCGCACCCGGGTGCGGGTGCCCTGGTGGTCTTCTCCACCGACGACGACGGCATGCTCTGGTGGCTGAGCAACCGCTCGCAAGCAGCCGCGGACTTCGTGAAGAACTACCTCCTGACCCACTCCGCGGCCGGCAACAACATCAACGGCAGTCCCGTGACGGTTCCGGCCTCGGGGCTGACCAAGGTCTACGCGGGCGCCGAATCGGCCGCGTACTTCGGTGTACCGAACAGTGACCCAAGGCATCCCGACATCTTCGGCATCGTTCAGCATGGCGTGGTCTATACGGGCGGCAAGAGCAAGATCGCTGAACACGGCGGCGCCGGCTTCCAGGATCGCAACGTGCCGATCCTGGTGGTCGTTCCCGGTCTGCGGCACGGCGAGGCGATCGGCGCGCAAGTCGAGACCACCCAGATTGCCCCCACGATCCTGAAGCTGCTCCACCTGAACCCGCAGGCGCTGCAGGCCGTGCAGATCGAGCACACAAAAGTCCTGCCCGGGCTGTAGGGCGGCTGGATCCGCCCAGCAGACGCGGGAGCTTGTCTAAGTGAGAGGCCCGGGCATCAGTCCCGGGCCTCTCGCGGCACGTCGAGTACTAGCGGCGGTCCGGAGCCGCGCGGCAGGCAGGCTTGGGCACCCGTTCACCTGTCTGTCTCCCAGCGGCCGGCGCCGCGCTACCCAATCGGCGTATGACTGATCCGGTCAATGGTTCCGCAATCCAGGAAATCTCCGCAATCCAGGAAAGGGGCCCCATGCCCGCCATCTCCCGGCGCGCCGCGAAGATCATTGCGGCGACGGCCGCCATCCCGGCGAGCTTGCTCTTCGCCGGAGCGACAGCCGCCGTGGCATCGCCTGCCACGACCAGCGCTAGCGCGAGTTCCCACGCGCTGCGGCAGCCAGCTCACCGGTACCGGGTGCGGCAGATCCTGAACGGCAGGAACCTGCGGCACACGTTCATCCCGGCCGGCTCCGCCAAGCGCCGCTCCGAGCCGCTGGCCGACCCCGACGACATCACGGTCCTCGGCCGGCACCTCTACACCGCGTTCCAGAACGGGGTCGGCCCGCAGGGACAGGCCAGCCCCGACGGGAACACCGACAGCACCGTCGTAGAGTTCACCGCCGCCGGCCACGTCATCCGGCAATGGAACATCAACGGCAAATGCGATGGCCTGACCGCGGATACCGGCCGGCGCCTGCTCATCGCCACCGTGAACGAGGACGCCCACTCCAGCATCTACACCATCACCCCCGGCGCCCCGGCCGGCACCCGGATCCAGCACTACCGGTACAACAAGCCGCTGCCGCACCGGGGCGGCACCGACGCCATCTCGATCGACCACGGCCAGGTGCTGATCAGCGCCTCCGCGCCCGGCACCACCGGCCAGCCCGCCCCCCAGCCGGCCTATCCCGCCGCGTACTCGGTGACCTTCCACCGGGCCACCCACGTCGCCGCGGTCGCTGCGCTGTTCTCCGACGAGGCCCGGGCCGCCGTCGCCAACCTCGGTCCCGATCACGGCCAGCTGGTACGGCTGGCACTGACCGACCCCGACTCCAACGAGATAGTGCCGCACTCGGGCCCGCGGTTCGCCGGTGACTTCATGCTGACCAGCCAGGGCGACAAGGAGCAGATCTTCATCGGCCCCCGGCGGGCGTCCGCGCCCCGGCTGTCCGTGCTGCGCCTGTCCCAGTCGGTTGATGACACCGCCTGGGCGCGCAGCCCGTCCGGGCGCCTGTACGGCGCGGACACCAGCGGCGACACGGTCGACGTGGTCACCGGCCGGTTCCCGGCTCACGCCATCTTCGTGGCAGTCACGCCCTGCGACGCCGACAACGCGCCCGCCACCTGCCCGGCGCCTGGCTTCCCGCCCAACTACCTGGGATCGCTGAACCCGTGGACCGGCCACATCACCCGCGTACCGGTTCGCGGCCCCGCGTTCGAACCGCAGGGCATGGTGTTCGTCAGCCCTGGCTGGGTCGTAACCCCTGGCTGATCCGAGGTAAGCGATGGGTGCGGGCTCACCGTACCGGTGGGCCCGCGCTCAAAAGATCTTGGGTGAGCGACCATCCAGGCCATCGAATCCCACCAGGTGGTCAGTCGCTGTAATGATATCTAGCCTTGAGGATCTTCACTTCTTTCTCGTCGGCCCTGTAGACAAGCCTGTGCTCGTCGTCAATACGGCGCGACCAGTAGCCGGACAGATCGCCTTTCAGGGGTTCAGGCTTTCCTATCCCGGTGAATGGGTCACGCTGGATCTCGGCGATTAGCCGCGTTATCCTTATCGCCATTTTCCGGTCTGCGCCCAACCAGTACAAGAAGTCTTCCCAGCCATCAGGGTCGAAGTGGATGCTTCTCACTACTCGCCCGCCAGAGCCTTTAGCTCCTCCATGGACTTGATGGCGGTTGACTGACCTGACTTATCCCGAGCGACGGCTTCCATGAGGCGACGCGCGTTGGCGGGAGACCGCAGCAAGTAAATAGTCTCCTGCCACGAGTCGAAGTCCTCGGCGGACATAAGGACGGCGTCCCCGCCCTTGGAAGTTATCCTCACCGGCACGTGGTCGTCGTTGACCTGCTGGAGTAGAGGGAACAGACGCGAGCGGGCTTCGCTAGCGCTGACAGCCATGGCGCGTACCTCCTTCATTCTGGGACAATTTTATGGTACCAGATGGGTACAAGTTTTCCGTACGAGTGCTTGGCAATTGAGGTCCTGGAGCAAGAGATCGAGCGTGAGTTCTTCCTCCATGAGGACGTTGCGCTGTCTCCTGGCGGATGCGAGTTCCGGGTCCATAGCGTCGCGGCGGGCTTGTCGGCGCCCGGTGTCAGCGGATGTGCCGCGGACACTGCGGCCTCGTAGGCCTGGTGGTCGTATCGCCACGGCCGCCAGTTCACGCGCTGCAGAACAGTACCGGCAATCCGCGACCACACCGGATGCTCGGACATCCACACCCGAGCGGCGCGCAAGGGCTCCTCATGGCAGCGGAGCTGGCGGAGCGCGGCTATCTCGCCTCGCGGCATGACGCCAAGACCCTGCCCAGACCTGTACGCGTGCCGCCTCGTCAGCACAAGATACGGTCAGCACAGGCAATCGATCGCTGCCGGTCCGTATTCTGCTGGCCACTCCCGGTGTCACCGGGGGATGCCATCATGAGGACGGCATGTCTCACAGCGACGCGAACTGGAGCAGCCCGTCGCAATGGCGATGATCAACGACCAGACCGGCGCGTTCGATCTCGATGCGCTCGCGGTCAGTGATCGGTTCCGGTTGTTCGGATTTACCCGGCGCGACGACTACGTCGCTTACCTGTGGGTACTGCGCGCCCTGGACCGGCTCCGCGGCGCCCACACGGCGCAGGCGCATACCGACGACGTAGCCGAGGTCTTGGCCGAGTTCGCGGCCGCGCACGAGACCGTCCCCAGGAACCTGACCAGCCTGCGAGGGCGCCTGGACAACCTCGTGGATGACGGCGTGCTGCACCGCCTCGAGGACGCCTCGCGGGCGGGCAGTCTGGCCCGGTACCGGAACCGGCAGTCTGTCTATCAGTTCAGCGAGCTGGGGCACCGGGCGTACACGGCCGTGGAGGGCGTGCTCGCCGCCAGGGTGGAAGACGCGAACCTGTCCCGGCTGGTGTTCTCCGACATCCTGCGCGACCTGCACGGGCTAGCCGAGGCCAACCTGGCTGGCGACGGCGAGGAGATCGCGCGGAGGCTGACCAGCCTGGACCGAGTCATGGAAGACATGGCCCAACGGTCGGCCCGGTTTCATCTGACGCTGGGCGACATCACCCGGTCGACAGACGCTTCGCCAGAGACGTTCCTGCGCTACAAGCACGCCCTGCTGGCCCACATGAGCGACTTCACGGCCGAGCTGGACCGCTACCTGCCCCGGCTAGCCGTGGCGGTCGCTCGGGTCGAGTCGACCGGCATCAGCACCCTGCTGAACCGCGCGGCGGAGGCCGATGAGCGGCCCTTGATGCGGTACGACGACGCCCTCGACGACTGGCGGCGCCGCTGGGCGGCCGTCCGGAGCTGGTTCTCCGTCGACAGCGAGGAGTCCAGCGCCGCCGAGCTGTCCGCCGCCACCCGCTCCGGAGTGTCTAGCGTGATCGCGCTGCTGCGCCAGATCACCGAGGCCCAGCGGGGCGGCGTCAACCGGGCCACCCAGCTCCGCCACCTCGCGGCGTGGACGGTCAACACTGCCGATGAGGATGCTGCCCACGCCCTGATGGGCGCCGCGTTCGGCCTGCGGCGGGCGCGTCATCTGGGCGGCGTGCACGAGGACAGCGAGCTGATCTCGCCACGGCTGTCCTGGCCTGACGCCCCCGGCATCGAACTCTCGGTCACGTTGTTCCGGCGAGGCAAGGCGCCCACACCCGGCGTCCCGCAGCGGCTGCAGGCCGCCGACGGAATACGGGCAGAGCTACGACGCCGGCAGGCGGCGCGGCGCGCCGCCGAACAGGCGGCCGCGCGGGAGCTGCTCAGCTCCGGCCTGGGCGACCGGGTACTCGACGAGAGCCAGACTCAGGTGCTGCTCACGCTGCTCACCCGGGCGCTGGAGGCCAGGTCCGTCGTGACCGGACGGATCACCGGGGGATCGGGCGGCAACGACGTGATGATGATCCGGCTGGTGCCCTCTCGGCATGGCAGCGTGGTGCGGACCGAGCACGGTGTCCTGCACCTGCCAGGGCTCAGCCTGGAACTCGGCTCGGCCCGCATCGCGGGCCCACGGGGACGCCGCGATGGCTGAGCTGACTGCCGCGCGCGGCGTGGCGCCCAGTGATCTCGGCTCCTACCAGCATGCGGTGCGGCTCGTGCTGACCAATGACCTCATCACCGCGTCACGGCCCCGCGCGGGTGCGCTGGCGGCGGTGCTGCGCTGGGCAGACCTCATGTCCAGGGACTTCGCGGAGCTGCTGGGGTACACGCTGATCGCCACCGCGCACCAGGTGCGGCTGGTGCGACGCCTGGACACCGTCGACGCCACCCAGCGGTCGGTGTTCGCGTCCCGCAGCGGGCGGCCCTTTGACCGGCGCAGGCTCGCCTACCTGTGCCTGGTCCTGGCCGTCTTCCAGCGATCACGGATCGAGATCAGCCTGGCCGACCTGGTCCGTTCCTTCACGCCGACCGCCAACGCGATCGAAGGGCTCGGCTTCGACGCCACCATCACCGAACATAAGCGGGCCGTCGTGGATGTGCTCGACTGGCTGGCAGATCACGGTGCGCTCCGGCTCTCCGACGGCTCGGCCGAGAACTGGGCGCGGGACTCCGAGCGCGGAGACGCCCTCTACGACATCGATCACGACATCTGCGCCTCCCTGTTCCGCCCGGCCCGGCCCATCCACCACCTGTCCGGCGCGGCTGGGCTGCTTGACCTGCCCGAGATCAGCGTGAAGCGCGCCGCCCAGCGGGAGGCTGCCGCCCGGCGGGCCCGGCGGCTGCTGCTGGAGCACCCGGTGGCTTACTACGCCACGCTGGATGCCGAGACTGCGGCCGCACTGCGCAGCACTGAGCTCGCCGATAACCTGGCCCGGCTCACGGGACTTGTCGTGGAGCGGCGTGCCGAGGGAGTCATGCTGGCCGACCCCACCGGCCGGTTCACCGACCAGCCCTTCCCCGGCCGGGGCGGTGCCGTCAACCGCACCGCGGGGCTCCTGCTGGCCAAGGTCGCCGACCTGCTGGAAGACCCGGACGATGGGCCGGCCGTCACCCGACTGCCGGTGCCAACCGCTGGCGACGATCAGCACGGCGTGCTGGACCGGATCGATGCGGGACGCCCGGCCCACCTGGCCGTGGATGGGCCAGGCGGTGACCGGCCAGCGGCTTTCCTGGCCCCGCGACCGGCGGGCCAGAACGACGATCCTGAGCCGGACCCGGCGATCGCCCCGCTGATGGCTCCGTTCATCGAGCAGACCCGCCTCGCGGCCATGCTCGCCGGCCTGTACGCCGACTTCGGCCCGAGTTCATTCACGGCTCAGTGGCAGCACGACCCGGACGGGCTCCTCGGCGCGGCGCTCCAGCTCCTCGATGACCTTGGGCTCATCCGCTGCCAACCCGGCGGCGCACTGATCCTCCCGGCCGCTGCCCGGTACCGGAATGTCACCGCCGCGCTTCCCGAAGGCGCCCGGCGTGACGGCCAGGCGGTTTTCGACTTTTCCAGCTCAGCGGAGGGAACCCCGTGACAGCAGGCCGGGTGGTGCCCGATCGGTTCAAGCCGACCCGGGCCGGGATTATCAACCTATGGGACTACTTCGACGAGGAGTTCGTCTTCGCGGACGGCCGACTGGCCCTGCGCGGCCACAACGGCTCCGGGAAGACGAAGGCGCTGGAGGTCCTGTTCCCCTTTGTCCTCGACGGCGGGCTGGACGCCAGGCGCCTGGATCCGTTCAGCGGCGAGAACCGCACGATGAAGGCGAACCTGTTGTACCGCGGGCAGGACGCCGAGCACGGTTACGTCTGGCTCGAGTTCAGCTGTCTTCCTGGGTCGGGTGAGGAGCGGGGCGAGACCGTCACCCTGATCGTCGGGCTGACCGCGCACAAGAACTGGGAGCGGGCCCGGCCGGCCTTCTTCATCACCGGGCAGCGTATGGGCATCGACTTCGGCCTCCTCTCCGCCGACTCGCGGCCGCTAACCGCCAAGCAGCTCACCGCCATGCTGGGCCGCGACGCGTCTTACGGCGACCGGCGCCGCGCTTACCAGGAGGCGGTGGACGCCCGGCTGTTCGGCCTCGGCCCCGAACGCTACGCCCAGCTGCTCGACCTGCTGATCGCGCTGCGCCGGCCGCTGCTGGCCAAGGATCTGGACCCGGCCAAGGTCTCGGACACGCTCACTGCGGGCCTCAGCCCAGTCGATGAAGACCTCGTCGAGCAGGCGGCGCGCGACTTCGAGAACCTGGCGGCCGTGCAGAAGCAGTATGACGACCTGGCGGCCGCTGACGCTGCCGTGCGCGCCTTCCTCTCGCAGTACACCGCCTACTTGAAGGCGCACACCCGGTACCAGGTCGACCAGGTCGCGGCCAGATTGGATACGGCCGCCGACCACGCCAAGGCGATCATGACCGCGGCTCGTGAGGCCGCGGGCGCCCGGCAGGCGGAGCAGGAGGCCAGTGAGGCCCGAGAGCTGGCCCGGATCAGCGTGGATACCTTTGAGGCACGGCTGTCCGCACTGAAGGACCGGGATGCTTACAAGGATCATGAGAAGCTGGCCATCCGCCGCGAGCACTTGGATAAAGAGGCACGGCGGCTGACCGACGACCAGGCCCGGCTGGCCCGGGACCAGGCCAACGTCAGCAGCCTGCAGCAAGAAGCCGATGCGGTGGCCGGACGTCGGGCCGAGCTCGGCCGGGCCAGCGACCGGCAACTCCAGAAACTGGCCACAGCGGCGACCGACGGGGGCCTGCTGGCAGACGGTGAGCCCGCGGACACCGGGCCGGACCTGCCGGTCACGGCCAGGGCCCGCGTTGCCGCGCGGCGCGACGACATCGCCCAGGTCCGCGGCTGCCTGGGAAAGGTGGCCGACGCCGAGCAGATCCGCAAGCTGGCCGAGACGGAACTGGGCAAGGCCCGCAAGGCTCTCGAGGATCGCGACCGTGACTGCGCGGCAGCCCAGGAGGGGCTGACCGGCTCCCGCGCGGATGTGGCCGAGCAGCTAGCTGGCTGGGCCAGCCGGTGGTCAGGCGGCCAGCCAGCGGCGGTCGTCGACACCGCCCAGGCGGAGGCTCTAGCCGCGGCGCTGGGCCGGATCGGCGAGCCGGACGCGCCCTCGCTTTCGGAGACGTTCACCACGCTCACTCAGCAGCGCGCGGACACTCTGATCACCCGCCGGGAACAGCTCGGCAGCAGGGCCGCCAGCCTGGCCGAGGAGCTAGAGAAGCGCACGGCGGAACGGCGGGCGATCGCCGACAAGCAGGACGACGCGCCCCCCGGCTCTGACCTGCGGCCCGCCGACCGGGCCGGGCGGCTCGGCGCCCCGCTCTGGCAGCTGGTCCGGTTCGCGGACGGGCTGCCCGACCAGGCCGCCGCCGGGATCGAGGGCGCCCTCTACGGAGCAGGCATGCTGACCGCCTGGATCCATCCTGACCCCGAGCTGACCTCGGCCGCCGTGGCCGAGGCCGAAGCCGACGGCTACCTGGTGGCGGCGCCTCCCGCGGCCCGGCCTTCAGGGCGAACGCTAGCCGACGTGCTCGTTCCCGAAGAGCAAGACCTGGTCCCGCCGAGCCTGATAGGAGCGGTACTGCGATCGATCCTTGTTACCGATGACGACGATCTTCGGGAGAACGGCGCAGAAGCGACGGGCGCGGCTGGCGCTCCACTGGTCACTCTTCGGGCTCAGTACAGCTTCGGGGTGCAGCTCGGTGCCCGGCCCAAGGACGCGCCTGAGTTCATCGGGGCGACCAACCGTGCGAGCCGACGCCGCGCCCGGCTGGCCGAGCTGGATGAGCTGATCTTGAAGCTGGGTCGTCAACGCGAAGACATGGCGGCGCAGCGGCAGCGGGTGGTGGACCTGCTCGGTGATCTTGGCCGGGCGCACCGAGACTTGCCGCGGACGGCGCCGGTCACCGAGGCACTGGGCCGGGTCACGCACGCCGAGGGGCAGCGCCTGACGGCGCGGGAGCGGCTTGCTGGGGCGCAGGAGACCCTGGACAAGGCCATCGCCGAACTGGACGCGCGAGCCCGGCGGCTGCGCCACGTGGCGGCCGACCGGAGCCTGCCTGCCAGCGCAGGTGAAATGGATGCGGTGGAACGAGCGGTCACCGACTTCGCCCAGGTGGCTGAGGAACTGGTCCGGACCCGCAAGGACGCAGCCGATATCGACGAGGACCTGCGCAGCCGGCTGGACCGGATCGAGCGGCTGACCCGCGAGAACGCCGAGGCGGCCGAGATGCTGGCTGAGAACCAGGCCGCCTACGCGGCCGCCGCCGAGAAGCTGATCGTCGACGAGCGGGTGAGCGGCGCGGAGTACGAGACGATCCGCGATGAGATCTCCGAGGCGGAGACAGGGCTGCGGACGGCCAGGGGCGAACATAGAGCGGCGGCGCAGCGCCGGGCGAGCGCACACGACACGCTCGTCGGGGCAGAGCGGGATCTGTCGCATGGGCGCACGGCACTGGCGGCCGCGCTGCGCGAGCTGGCCGTGCAGGCCACTGCATTTGAGCCCTATGCGCATGGAGACCTGCGACCGCTGCTGGAGGTCACTGAGAGCGCGCCGTGGACGACCGCCGCGCAGTGGCCCGATCCGGAGCTCACGGCCGGCAATCTGGTTGCACGACTGGACGCCGGGGACGGCGAGCCGGCCGATTACCACCAGGTCATCCGGGACCTGCTGCCCAGCCCCGCGGTTGCAGTCCTGGACGCGTTCACTGCGGCGACCCGCGGCGGTCGGGCCGTAACCGACGGCGCGCTCAAGGGCACCGTGGACCGGATGTGGACCGCCTATCGGGAGTTCGAGACCTCCCTCAAGGCCGGCGAGGACGGATACCAGGCCGACCTGGGCGGGGACGCCCCGTTCATCGTCGACGTGGTCACCAGCGAGGGCCGGATGCCCGCCGCCAGCTTCTCGCGGAAGATCGCGGAGGACGTGGAGAACCAGGGCATCCTGCTCGAGCAGCGGGAACGGACAGTGCTGGAAGACTCGCTGCTCACCGCCCTGGCCCAGCAGATCCACTCCCGGGTACTCGCGGCCAGGGACCTGGTGGACCAGATGGACGCGGATACCCGCTCCAAGCCGATGTCATCGGGCATGGCGATCGGGATCCGCTGGGTCCGCTCCGACAAGCTGTCCGAACAGCAGGCCCAGGTCTCCCGGCTGCTGGACCGGGACGCCGCCAGCCTCGGCCCGGAGGGCCTGGCCGAGCTGCGCGGCCTGCTCCGGGCTATGATCCATGACCATCGCGCCGCGAACCGCAGGGACACCTACCGCGAAGTGCTCGCCGCGGTGCTCGACTATCGCTCCTGGCACGCCTTCGAGCTGCGCATGCTGCAGCCCGGCCGGCCGCCGGAACGGCTGACGCGCAAGAAGCACTCCGAGATGTCCGGCGGGGAGAAGTCAGCCGCGATTCACCTGCCCCTGTTCGCCGCGGCCAACGCGCTTTACTCCTCAGCCCAGCCGAGCTGCCCGCGCCTGATTGCGCTGGACGAGGCGTTCGCAGGCATCGACGACACGTTCAAGCCCGAGCTGCTCGGGCTGACTGTCAAGTTCGACCTGGACCTGTTCATGACCGGGCATGACTTGTGGGTCAGGTACCCGACCGTGCCAGCCGTCGCGCACTACGACATGCACCACGACAAGGTTGCACACGCCGTGTCCGCGCTGCTGGTGCTGTGGGACGGCGATCAGCTCATAGACGCCGCGGCCGGGTTCGCCGGGAACGAGGAGCTAGCTGAGGCGCTGCTCGGTTTCCGGCCCACCCGGTACGTCCCCGCGGATGCCGGGGACGCGCTGGGTTTGACGGCGACGGGCGGTGCAGACGACGCTGAGGACGAGGGCGACGAGGAATGAGCGACCCTTTGCTTGATCCGGCGCCAGGCGTAGAGCGGTACACGGGGCCCGAGTATCGGCGGCTGCTCGCTGCCGCCCGCCGGTCACTCGAGCGGACAGGTGGCGCGCTGGCCGGAAGGATCAGTGTCCCGGACCCGGACGATGTGGAGCGGAAAGCCATCATCGGGATCACCGGCGTGCACGTGAGCGCTGGCGCTAAGCGAGTGACGGTGACCCTTGCCGCGCTGGATGCAGCTGTGCGGCGAGCGGTCGGCTGCGGGCTGGCCGAGCTGCTGGCCGCGCTCGGGGGCCCGCTACGGGACCGGCCAGCCGAGACCGCGTCGCTGGCGGCGGCCCGAGCCGAGCTGGTCTCGCTCGTTGAGGCGAGCCCTCTCTATGAGACCAGCGCCTGGTTTCGGGCCTGGCTCGGGGAACTGCGCCGCGATGGCACACTGACCCGGCTGGCTACGCAGGCTGAGATCCTCGAGCAGGCCGTCCGGGTGCTGGAGTGCCTGGCCGGGCGGGTCAGTGACGCCGCCGCCCCCGTTGCCCTACCCGCCCTCGCCGCCCAGGTCACCGGGGACACCAAGGCGCTCAACCACGGGACCGCGCTGACCACTCTCGTGCTGCGGGCGCTGGCGCTCCAGGCGGGGACGGCACGGCCGGCGTCCGCGGCCGAGCGGCGGGAACTGTGGGACCGGGCCGGCGTGCTGGTCGATGACCTGGCCAGCCGGGTCCTCGTCCTGAACATGGCTGCGGAAGGCGAAGGGCTCGGCGAATGGCTGGCCAGCGCTGCGCATTACGGCACGCCCTTTCAAGTGACCTTGCATCAGCTAGCGACCCACCCGATCCGCGTCTGTCGCTCGCGGATCTACGTATGTGAGAACCCGGCGATCCTGCGGCGAGCGTGCGCTGAGCTTGGTCCGGCCTGCCCGCCGATCGCCTGTACCGAGGGGCGGCCGTCCACGGCATTCCACCGGCTGGTAGGTCTTGCGGTCCGGACCGGTTCTGAGCTCTGGTACCACGGTGACTTCGACTGGCCTGGTGTCGCGATCGCGGCGGATGTCATCGCTCGCTATGGGGGGCGGGCCTGGCGGATGGGCGCGAATGACTACCGCCGGGCGGGCCGTTCGGGAGTTTCGCTGGTGGGTGATCCGGTGCAGACACCATGGGATGCGGAGCTGCGCGAGGCGATGTGCAGTGCGGGGCATGCGGTCTACGAGGAGATGGTTGGCGACCAGCTTCTCGCTGACCTCAGCGAGTTGGGGGCCGGTGCCTGAGTTCAGAGCTCCGGTAGGCAGGCCGATCGCCCGGAGCAGGCTCGACCTGTCGTGACACGTGATGATAACGACATGACGTCTGAGGAGTTCACCAACGTGCAACCGGCGCTGGTGGAGTTCTGGCATCCGGTGAAGCCGCCCTGTGACGTCGGAACGGACCGGACGATTACCATCGGGTACTAGCGGTTCTGACCTACCCCACGCCGTTGCTGGCTGATCAGCGCGCCTGCTCCTGCCGTAGCTCGCTCACCAAGGCCTTACGTCTGTTCTGTGCGCGAAAGCGCTCCGAACAGATTCAGCCAGATAAGCGCTTCCCAGCCCTGGCAGTCGGGCTATGAAATGCGATCAAAGGGATAAAAGGTAACAGGCCAGCCAGGATAACTCCTCAAAGGCACTCGAGGCCGGTCAGGCACTCGGTTCTATGATCGAAAAATTCGACAACCTCGAGCCCCCTTACGGAATCGAACCGTAGACCTTCTCCTTACCATGGAGACGCTCTGCCGACTGAGCTAAGGGGGCGAGTCTTCAGTTGTATGACCTGGGTCTTGCGCCTCCGAGCGGTCAACTTGGGCTGCGCGCACCGGTCATCCGCTCATACCGAGCCCAACCTTGCCCTGTGGCGAAGACGAGGTTAGCCGCTCCGGCCGTTGGAGAGCTTACCGCACCCCAGTACTCCAGGCGTCTCCACCTCCAGGCATCGAACCCTGTCTCCCGCACCATCCGGGGGCCATCCCGACGACGTGCAATGTTGGCCGCGGCATAACGATCCCGCGCGAGTGGCTCCCGTCCGCACCGCGCTCCCGGACGGAACGTGCGGAGGGTGCCGAGCCCAGCCCTCGGCACCATCCGCGCGACAGCTCAGGCCCTGGCCTCCACGACCTCGAACTTGTTCCCGTCCGGGTCCTTGAACTCGAACATGGGCGGGACGCCCGGCCACCGCAGCAGGTCCCCGACCTCGATGCCCAGTTGCCGCATGGCCGCGTACTCGGTTTCGGCGTCGGGAACCAGGAACCGAATACCGGTGTCGGCCCCGGTGTCAGGCTTCGCGATCAGCGCGACCGAGGTGGCTGCGCTCGGGGCCGCGACCGTGACCCAGCGGAAGCTCTCCCCCATCCGCACGTCGAGCCGCTTCTCGAAGCCGAGCGTGCCGACGAAGAACTCCACCGCCTTGTCCTGGTCGCTGACCGGGATTCCCACGGTGCCGATGTCGGTGATGGTGGTCTGGGACATGGTGATCTCCTCGCGTCGCTGAATGAATGTGATCGGTTACCGGTGCTGCTGATACATGAGCGACCCGGGAGTGGTCAGCGTCTCCCCGGTTTCGAGCCACGTCTTCAGGCCGGAGAGGATCATGGGCCACCCGCCATAGAGCTCGGCCGGTGCGTCAGGTGGCAGCTGATCGTGGACCACCGTCAGGCGGCAGGAGTCGCCGACCGGCTCGATTTCCCAGGTCACCCGTGAGGTGCCAGCCCGCTCGGCGTCCGGACCCCACAGCGCGCGCATCGTCTGCACGAGCCGGGTCGGCCGTTCGACGACCAGGTTCTCTCCTTCGACCAGCGGCCGCTCTGCTGCCGGATGACCGAGCTGGTAGGGCGAACCTGCGGTCCAGTCCGACTCGATCGACGCACCGAAGTGGTACCTCGCCCGGATCGCTGGATCAGTGATTGCCTCCCACAGCCGTTCGGGCGTGGTGCGGATGTAGATCTCGAAAACCTTCTCCATCTGCTCCTCCAGCTCGTGCTTCAGGCCGACGAGCCCGGCAGCCCACGGCTCGGTGTACTTGCTGACCCACCGGTCGTGGACCAGGCGGATCGGGACCGCGTTGAGGTAGTGCAACTTCTCGCGGCCCTGCCGCCTGCTCACGATGAGCCCGGCGTCCTCCAGGATCTTCAGGTGCTTCGCCACGGCGATGCGCGTCATGTCGTGCCGCGCCGTGAGGGACACGAGCGTCTGACCATCGCGGGCGAACAGCTCATCAAGGAGCGCCCGCCGGGTCGGGTCCGCCAGTGCCCTGAATACAAGATCCACGTCATCGACAATAGGAAACCATATGGTTTCCTGTCAAGCCAAACGGAACGATGTGCAGCACCGGCGTGGATCCTCGCGCTCGGCGACCGCCAGCAGCGCTGCGCGGCCGTTACACGGCTGAGCACGTTCACGGCGGTTGCTCCCCCGCCCTCGGCCGATACTCCCTCCTCTGCCGACTGCGCCGGCCGGATACCAGCCTGAATTCATCGTGTCGGCCCGGACGCCGGGCCGACCGCCCTTCCGGGTGCGCAAAGCGCGCGGAACGCCGCCACCACCTGCCCCCACGCGTCCGACAGCGGATCTATCACCTCAAAATGCCCTGCTCCGGGCAGTTCCGCACAGCTCGCATCATCGCCAGCCGCCCGAGCGCGCACGGCATACTCCAGGCTCATCTCGCACGGCACCACGTCGTCGTCGCTGCCGTGCACCAGCCTGACCGGCATCCCGGTAGGCAACAGCACGGTGGGATCAGTCAGCGCATACCGCCGGGGGTGCAGGCCAGGGCTGCCGCCGAGCAGTTCGGCCACGGCGCCGTTCCCCAGCCGGCGCTGGAAGCAGTCGACCAGGTCACTCACGGCCGCCAGCGCGACCACGCCGGCCCATCGTGGCGCCGGAGAATGCCAGGGCGCCGTCCTGGGCAACCGGTGCCTGGCTGCTGCCCACAGGGCCAGGTGACCTCCGGCCGAGTGCCCGCTGAGCAGCACGCGCCCAGAGTCGACGACGCCGTCTGCGGCCGCCCTGGCCAGGCCGGGCAGGACGTCGACCGCCATGGCGACATCGTCGAACGTGCCAGGCCAGCCGCCGTCAGGCTGGCCGATCCGGTGGTATTCGGGCGTGCAGACCGCGAATCCCTCCGCTACGAGCGCGGTGGCCAGCGGCCCGGTGTGGGCGCGGTCGTAGGCGGCGCGCCAGAAGCCGCCATGGAGAAAGAGCACCAGCGGAACGCCACTGTCGCCGTCCAGCCGACGTATCTGACTCGGCGCGGGTAGCCGCAGGTCAGCGACGTGGTACTGGCCGGGACCGTAGCTCAGGGTCAAGTCGGGGGGCGGTGCGGGCCTGGTCAGAACGTCGCGTGGCTCCATAGGTCCTCCCTGACACCGCCGTGCCCAGCCGCCACCGTGCGTGGATGCCACCGTGCCTAGCGCAACCGTGCCTGACGCCGCAGTGCCTGGCCGCCACGGTGCCCGGACGCCGCAACCCGGCCGCCGCGGTGCTTGGGCAGTCACTGCCCAGCATCCTCCATCCGGACCCTGGCATCCCTGACAGGCCAGGTGTCGAATAGACGCTGTGGGGAATGGGCTCATGTGCGATGCATAATGTGAGTAGTCGTGGAGACCAGCGGAACCCGCAACGGGACAGCAGCGGCGAGGGCAGACCGGTGAGTCGGCGGTCGGCCCGGATTGCTGCGTTCGGTGTCCTGACCGGGGCCATGTTGACCTTCGGCGGGACATTTGGCGAAGCGTTCGCCGCTACCCATGCGGTTCATCCGCCGATCGCGACGGCCGCCTGCTCGGTGCGCCCTGCCGCAAACACCGCCGCGTACGCAAACACTGTGAACGGCCAGTCGGCGACGCTGGACTCGGAGACGTCCGCGCGGCTCGCCGGCACGGCGACACCGAGCAAGTCCGCCACACCCAGCAAGTCCGCCCGACACCCAGCAAGTCCGCCACACCCAGCAAGTCCGCCACACCCAGCAAGTCCCCGACGCCGAGCAAGTCCGCGACGCCGACGGCCACGCCCACGCCCAGCAAGTCGCCGACCCCCACGGCTAGCCCCACGCCGAAGAGTTCCCCGACACCGAGCAAGACTCCCACCCCGACTAAGAGCCCCACGCCGAGTAAGAGCCCCACCCCGAGCAAGAGCCCGTCGCCCTCTCCCTCAAAGAGCGCCAAGCTCTGCGTCTCGGTCCAGCCATTCTCGAACAGCAGCGTCCGGGCGGGTAAGACCGCGACCTACGCGATCTGGGTCTGGAGCACTGGAACGGCAAGCCAGGGCGTCTCGGTGAAGGCGGTCGTGGGGCAGGTGGCGCACGTATCTGCCCCGCGATTCACGGTCTGCCCGGCGGCCAGCGGCTCAGTCTGCACCATCGGTGACCTTCCTACCGGTCAGTCCGATGAGCTACAGGCCACGGTCAAGGTGGCGAGCGCAGCGTCGCCGGGTGCCAAGATCACGTTGACGGCCACCGCCAGCGGGACCAAGGCTGCGTCCTTCCACGCGGCCGCCACGATGGTGATCGCCGCCGCGCATCCCTCGTCGGCGCCGACCACCCCAGTCCCAACCTCAGTCCCCACCTCGCCGGTAGAACCCGCCCTCCCGGTGGTACCTGGCACTGTCACAACCGTGCCCGGCGTAGGCACCTCGCCGCAGAACCCGGCCAGCCTGTTCCCGACCGTCTCGCCAGGGGCCAGCTCGACGCCGAACTCTTCCGCGGCCGCCCAGGCCGGCCGGCGTGCGCATCACATTAACGCGCTGGCGGCGTCAGCCACGCTCCCGCTCGACCCGCGCCTCATCGGCGGGCAGCTGGCCGGACTGGCCGTGCTGGCCGGCGCCATCGCCATTGCGATCGCCCGGCTGTCGCTGCGCTCACCACGGCCGCAGGGCGGGAAGTCGGGCAGCGACTAGCCCTGGGCGTCGGCTGACTAGCCCGCTAGCTAGCCCGCTTCTCGAGCAGCGGGCGCACCGTGCGCAGTTCGCTGGCTAGGGCGGACGCATTGAGCGTCGGCGAAGCGACCACGCCGAACGTGTCGCCATCCGCCCAGGCGCATTCCGCGAGCCGTCCGCTGGTCCCCGGGGCACAGGCCGCCGCGCCGCCCATCGGCCCGGCGGCCGTGGCGACGGCGCCCTGGAGCTTGCCCATGAAGCTGGTCATGAAGGAGCCAGCAGACGTGCCGGACAGGTTCCCCCCGATGAACAAGATGATCTGCGGCCCGTGCTGCGCGGCCGGGCCGGTCGCATCCTCATAGACGGCGTACACCACGTGCTTGGCCTCGCCGCTGCTGTTGGCCACGATCTGCTTTTGCAAAGCCGCCGCACCCATGTCCCGCGCGAGCGAAGGTTCCTGCACGTAGCCGCCGAGCGCCGTCGGGGTCACCAGCGAATGCGTGACCCCGTTGCTTCTGGACGCCACCGCGACGGCCGCGACGGCCGCCAGCACCAGCACGATGACACCGCCGGTCAGAGCGACCAGCCGCCGGGAAAGACGCTTGCGCCTGGCGCGACCGGCCCGCGATGCCGAGCGGCTCCCCTGGCGCCCGGCACGTTCCGGCGCTTCGGTGCTGACCGGCGCTTCCGTGCTGACCGGCGCTTCGGTGCTGACCGGCGCCTCCGTGCTGACCGGTGCTCTGCCGCCCGCAGGCCTAGCCTCCGGCCTCTCGCTGGGCGCCGGGACTGCGGGAGCCGGAGCAGGCACCCGAGCAGCAGGAACCGGCGCAGCGATCCGGGCAGCGGGAGCAGGAGCAGGGACCCGAGCAGCAGGAACCGGCGCAGCCACCCGAGCAGCAGGAGCAGGCGCGGGCACGCGAGTACCAGGCGCCGGAACGGGATGCGCGGACGCGGGAACGGGATGGGCAGGCGCCGGAACGCGATGCGCGGACGCGGGAACGGGATGCGCGGGCGCCGGAGCAGCGAGCGGCTGCGTACTGAAGGGCGAGCGGTCAACGGGCGCCTGCGTGGCCGCCGCCCGGCGGCCACGCCTCCCGTCGGCGGGACGGCCATCGGCGGACCTGTCGGCGCCGCCGTTAGCGGGACGGCCGTCCGCGGACCCGCCAGCGCCAGGTCGGCGCCAGACCCGCCGTCGGCTGGCCCACTGTGACTGGTTGCGCTGTGACTGGTTGCGCTGTGACTGGTTGTGCTGTGACTGATTGCGCTCTGACTGACTGCGCTATGGCTGCCCGTGCTGTTCGGCCAACCCCGTCCAGGGTCGGTCTGCTCCCATGGCGATGGGTCGGGCGCCCGATCGTCCGTTGGCGTCGCGACGGCGGGATCGGCCGCGGCGGTCCGGGACCTGCGCCGGCCCAGGCGCCCGTGGCCGCGGTGTGCCTGCTGGCCGGGTTCGGGCCGCGCTGACGGAGCTGAACGATCCTCCGCTGCGCGGGATGGCGCGTCGGACAGCCCGCGGGATGGCGCAGGAGGCGGGGCGGCCGGCGCCGCCGGGGGCGCGGCCGAGCGGGGTGTTGGACGCGGTGCTGGGCGCGGTACTGAGCGCGGCGGGTCGGGCACGACGCTAGGTTTGGCATGCGCCGAGAGTCCATTGCCCAGGTACTTGTACCAGTCGTAGTCGGCATCCTCAGCCGAACTGTTCGCCGCCTGGTCCCACTCCTCCTGATAGGAGTGCACAACCTCGTCCCGGGCCGCCTTGCCCCGCCGACGCCCCCGCGCCCGGTCAGGCGGGGTGCGCGCGGCGTCCTGGTCACGGCGTTCGGGGTCGGCCGGCGGATGGCCGGGCGGGTCGGGCTCGAGTGTCCACGGCTCCGCATGCGCCCAGCCGCCATCCGGCGCGGCTGGCCACTGCTCACCATTGCCTTGGCCGACCTCCCACGGCTCAGCGTGATCCCGCTGCTCCGGCGCCCACTGCTCCGGAAGCCGGCCGCATGGCTGGCGGATAGCCGCGCCACCCGGATAACCCGTGCCGTTCGGCTAGCCTGTGCCGCCAGGCTGGCCCGTGCCACCCGGAAGCCAGCGCCGCCCGAATAGCCAGCGCCACTCGGATAGCCCGCGCCGCCCGGCTGACCCGTATCGCCCCGCTGGCCTGGCGCCCACGGATCCCGATCACCGGGGCGGTCCTGCTCAGCTGGAACCCACGGCTCCGGATACCCGGTAGCGCTCTGCCGCGGGACCGGCTGCTGCTCCTGGTAACCCGGAGTGCCCTGCGGCGGCGCCCAGGACGGCGCGGCCGCCCAGCTGCTGCGTGTCGCGGGCACCGTCGTCCGGTGCCCAGCGCTCGGCGAAATGCTGGCCGGCCACCCACGGGTCGGGGTCAGCCTGCTGTTCGTCATCCGGGGCCGGCTCCGCCACCCCCCGGTGTCCGCACGGCGCGACGGCCAGGTCTCGTCGTAACTGGGGTAGGCAGATCCCTGATGCTGCTCCTGCACCCATCTGCTGCTCATTGAGCGAGTTACCCCTGACACTGAGGTGGCGTCTGTCTTACCGAGACCTCTGCCCTACCGAGATCACTACATCATGCGGCAAGATCCCCACGCCCCGCTACCAGGTCGGCCGCTCTCGCCAAGAGTCGGCCGCCGAGGGCGGCATGACCACACAGAGCGGGCCGGGGAGGCACCGGGCAATGGCGGCAATGGCGCTCTGCTGCGGATACAGCAGCGGCCATGGCCCTTCACTGCGGTTGGCGAATCACGGCGATGGCCCTTCACTGCGGTAACGGCGCCCCGCTACCAGGCCACGGTCGCCCGCCGAGCCGGTCCGGCTACCCGCTATAAGGTCGGCCGCTCTCGCCCGCCGAGCCGACCCGCAGAGCCGGTCCGCAGAGCCGGTCCGCCCGGCCTGCCCAGCCGGGCCGAAAGTGACTCTTGCCGCGCCGCCAGGAACGACCGAAGATTTCGGTAACGGGCAATACGGGAGGCGCCCCGTGGAGAACAGGTATTCGGGGATAGTCACAGGCCCAACCCCCATGTTCCCCCGGGGCTATCTGCTGCTGATCCCGGTCTGGTACGTGGTCCTCGCCGCGCTGCTGGCGATCAAGGGCAGGTGGCTGCCGTCCTGGTATCTGGCTATTGCCCTGGGCTCGCTGCTGCTCGCCACCCTGATCCTGGCGGGCGTCCTGGCCACCATGCGGCAGAAGGCGTTTTTCGCCGACGAGAACGGCATCTGGCTGGGCATCGTGACCAGGCGGAAGCGATCACGACGCCAGCGGATGCTGCTGCCCTGGTCGCATATCGCCCAGCTGAGGATCACCAGCAGGCATTACGGCGCCCGGCTGGAGATCGTGCTCAGCCCCGCCGCGTCGATCATCGGCCGCCGCCACCGCATCGTCTCCGGAGTTTTCTTCGCTGGCGTGACGGTGATCATCCCGCCGCGCTGGATAGGCCGCCGGCCCGCGCTGCTCTCGCCCCGCGCCCGGCCGCCGCAGTACCTGGTTCCGCTCTGCGACACCGCCAGGGAACTCGGCACCGCGCTCGCCGCCATCGCGCCGCGCACGGTTCAAGTCGCCGTGGCGGGCTGACCAGCTCCGCCGCCCGACCCGGCCCGGCTGCCACCGCCCGACCCGGCCCGGCGGTCGCCACCAGGCCCAGTCCGCCAGGCGCTGCGGACCCCCGACCAGCCTTGCGCTGCGCGTGCGGCTCCGCCCCCGGCGCGCACCCGGCCGGCCTGTCGTGACTGACCGGGCCGTATCATCGCCCCACACCGGCAACCGCCCGAGTACGGCGGCGGACCGGACCGACCCGCGGTCCCCGTTACGTAGCCAGAGAAAGGACCGGCCCGATGGCACATGAGGTAACCGGCGTCATCGCCCGCGGCAAAGGTGCTGAGGTAGAGCTGACCACGGTTTTGGTGCCTGATCCGGGTCCCGGTGAGGCGCTGGTCCGGGTCCAGGCCTGCGGTGTCTGCCATACCGACCTGCATTACCGGGAAGGCGGCATCGGCGACGACTTCCCTTACCTGCTCGGCCATGAGGCGGCCGGAGTGGTCGAGGCCGTCGGCGAGGACGTCACCGGGCTCACGCCCGGCACGTTCGTGATCCTGAACTGGCGCGCGGTGTGCGGCCAGTGCCGGGCGTGCCGCCGCGGCCGGCCCTGGTACTGCTTCAACACTCACAACGCGACGCAGAAGATGACGCTGGCCGACGGCACGCCGCTGTCCCCCGCGCTGGGCATCGGCGCGTTCGCCGAGCTGACCCTGGTCGCGGCCGGCCAGTGCACCAGGGTCGACCCGGCCATCAGGCCCGAGGTGGCCGGCCTGCTCGGCTGCGGCGTGATGGCCGGTCTGGGCGCGGCGCTCAACACCGCCCCGGTGACCCGCGGCGACTCGGTGGCCGTGATCGGCTGCGGCGGGGTGGGCAACGCCGCGGTGCTGGGGGCCGGCCTGGCCGCGGCGCGCAAGATCATCGCCGTCGACGTCGACCCGCGGAAGCTGGAGTGGGCCCGCGATTTCGGCGCCACCGACGTGATCAACTCGCTGGAGACCGACCCGGTCGAGGGAATCCGCGAGCTGACCGAGGGGAACGGCGCCGACGTGGTGATCGAGGCCGTCGGCCGGCCGGAGACCTACACCCAGGCGTTCTATGCGCGGGACCTGGCCGGCACCGTCGTGCTGGTCGGCGTGCCGACCCCGGAGATGCGGCTCGAACTGCCGCTGCTCGACGTGTTCGGCCGCGGCGGCGCGCTCAAGTCGTCCTGGTACGGCGACTGCCTGCCGGACCGCGATTTCCCGGTGCTCGTCGACCTGCACCTGCAGGGGCGGCTGCCGCTGGAGCGGTTCGTCTCCGAGACCATCGCGCTGAGCGGTGTCGAGGAGGCGTTCGGCAAGATGCAGCGCGGCGAGGTGCTGCGCTCGGTGGTCGTGCTGTGACGACGGGACTGCTGTGACCACGGTCGCTGCTATGGTCACGGGCCCTGCTGTGACCACGCTGTGAACACCACCCGGATCGCGATGTGGTCCGGGCCGCGCACCATCTCCACCGCCTTGCTGCGCTCGTGGGAGAACCGGCCGGACACGGTGGTCGTGGACGAGCCGCTGTACGGGTTCTACCTGGCCCGCACCAGCGTCCAGCATCCGGGCCGCGACGAGATCATCCAGAGCATGCCGAACGGATGGCCCGAAGTGCTCGGTCAGCTCGCGCGGGGCCCGCTGCCCGCCGGGAAGAGCATCTACTACGCCAAGCACATGACCCACCACCTGCTCCCCGAGGTGGACCGGGGCGCCCTGGCCGGGCTCAGCCACGCGTTCCTGATCAGGGACCCCCGGCCGCTGCTGGCGTCCTACGCGAAGGTCCGCGCCGAGCCGGTGCTGGCCGATCTGGGGCTGGAGCAGCAGGTAGAGATCTTCCGCGCCTTCGGCGGGCCGGTGGTGGACGCCAGCGACATCCTGCGCCAGCCGGAACGGACCCTGCGGGCGCTGTGCGAGGCGCTCGGCGTCCCGTTCGATGCGGCCATGCTGTCCTGGCCGGCCGGGACCAGGGACACGGACGGGGTGTGGGCCAGGTACTGGTATGACGGCGTGTGGCGGTCGACCGGGTTCGGCCCGTACCGGGAGCCGACGGCCGAACTCCCGCCCCACCTCGAACCGCTGGCCCAGGCATGTCAGCCGTTTTACGAAGAGATGTCCGCCCACCGCCTCGTTCGCTAGCCGGGAGAGGAGCGCCCCATGCTGCAGCGGTTCGACGAGCGCAACCGGGACCTGATCGTCAGCGTGGGCGGCGAACTGGCGCACCGGGACCAGGCCGCGATCAGCCCGTTCGACTCGGCCGTGCAGGGCGGCGACGCGGTCTGGGAGGGCCTGCGGCTGCAGCACGGCCGGATCTTCGAGCTCGGCGCGCACCTGGCCAGGCTGCGGAACTCGGCCAGGGCGCTGGCCTTCGAGTCGGTGCCGTCCGACGAGGAGATCAGCACCGAGATCCGCCGCACCATCGCGGCCAACCAGATGACCGACAACGTGCACATCAGGCTCACGCTGACCCGGGGGGTGAAGATCACCAGCGGCATGGACCCGCGGCTGAACCAGTCCGGCCCGACCCTGATCGTCTTGGCCGAGCACAAGCCACCGGTGTACGACTCCCGCGGCATCACGCTGATCACCTCGAGCGTGCGCAGGCCGCCGCCGGACACCCTGGACCCCAAGATCCATCACAACAACCTGCTGCCGTCGATCCTGGCCAAGATCGAGGCCAACGCGGCGGGTGCCGACGACGCGGTCATGCTCGACCAGCGCGGCTTCGTCGCCGAGACCAACGCGACCAACATCTTCCTGGTCACCGGGGACGTGCTGGGGACTCCGTCGGCCGCCGCCTGCCCGGAGGGGATCACCAGGGCGGCGGTGCTCGGCCTGGCCACCCGGGCCGGGATCCCGCACGAGGTGGGCGACTACAGCCTGACCCAGCTCTACCGCGCCGACGAGGTGTTCGTGACCGGGACCATGGGCGGCATCACGCCGGTGATCCGCCTGGACGGCCGGGTGATCGCAGACGGCACCCCGGGCCCGACGACGCTCAGGCTGACCGAGTTGCTGGCCGCGCTCACGGCATCCACCGGCACGCCGGTTGCATGAAGGCGGACAATGGGCACATGAGCGATGCCCAGGAGGTGCCGGCCGTCGAGCTGCGCGGCGGCGGCCAGATGCCGATGGTCGGGTTTGGCACCTGGCGGCTGCGCGCCCGCCAGGCCTGTGAGTCAGTCAGCTACGCGCTGAAAACCGGCTACCGGCACATCGACACCGCGTCGATGTACGCCAATGAGGACGAAGTGGGCCGCGGCCTGCGGGCCACCGGCCTGGACCGGCAGGACGTCTTCATCACCACCAAGATGCGCCCGGCCGACGCCGGGCGAGAGCGGGCCGTCCTGAAGGCCTCGCTCCGGGCCCTCGGCACCGGCTACGTCGACCTGTGGCTGGTGCACTGGCCACCGCGCGGCCGGACCGCCAGCAAGCACGTCTGGCACGAGTTCCTGGCGGTCGCCGACGAGGGCCTGGCCCGGGCGGTCGGGGTGAGCAACTACTCGATCGCGCAGATCGACGACCTGATCGCGGCGACCGGCCAGGCCCCCGCGGTCAACCAGGTGCACTGGGACCCGTCCCGCTACGACGGCGACTTCCTGGCCGCCAGCCGCGAGCGCGGGGTCGCCGTGGAAGGCTACAGCCCGCTGAAGGAGACCAACCTGTCGGACCCGGTGCTGACCGAGATCGCCGCCGCGCACCAGGTGACCGCGGCGCAGGTGGTGCTGCGCTGGCACCTCGAGCACCAGGTCACCGTCATCCCGAGGTCAGCCAATCCCGGGCGGATCGCCGCCAACTTCGACATCGTCGGGTTCTCGCTCGACCCGGACGAGGTGGCGCGGATCGACGGCCTCGCGCGCCGGTGAGCGGCCAGCGTCCGCGCGGCCCGGTGCGCGGCCGGCCTGGCTGAGCAACCGGGCCGCCTCGGCCGGCGTCCGCAGCCTGATGAAGGTCAGCTGCTGGTAGGCAGGATCGGCGGCGGCCCGCAGGTACCGCTCCCGGTAACTGCGATGCCTGGTCCAGGACCAGGCGATGATCGACTTGGCCGGGTCGATGTGCAGCAGGTTCCGCCAGGTTTCCCGGTTGCCGTTCCACAGTTCGGCCCGCAGCGCGGCCCGCCGCAGCGTACGCCAGATGAGCCGCCACATCACCAGGCGGCGCGGCAGGTCGATCCAGACCACGGTGTCGGCCCGCTGCCAGATGAGGTCCTGCACCTTGCTGTAGTTGCCGTCGATCACCCACTGGTCGGCCGCGACGAACCCGGCGACCAGGGCGCGGAACTGCTCGGTCGGCAGCGGCTCCCAGCCAGGCTGGTGGAACACCGAGTCGAGTTCCAGGTGCGGAGCCGCCAGCCGGGTGCTGAGCGCCCGGGCCAGAGTCGTCTTCCCTGATCCGCTGTTGCCCACCACCGAGACTCGCTGCACGGGGCCAGTATCACCGCCGGACGGCGCGATCGGGAACCGGATAACGCCCGCCCGCGACGAACCGGGCCCCGCTGCGCACCTGATCTCCGCAGGCTGGTGCCGGTGCCGGGCTACTTCCGGAGGCTGATCCGCAGCGCGATGATCCGTTGCACGGCGGCCTTGAAGGCGGCCTGGTTCAGCCTGCCGCCGAGGTAGGCCGACTCCAGCGCGCTGCGGGCCGCGGACCCCTGCGCGACCTGCTGCTCCGAGCACAGGATGAGGTCCATCCCGGCGCCGGCCGCCAGCACGCTGCGATTCGCGATGCTGCCATAGGCCCGCAGCGCCCCGGCCTCCAGCGCGTCGGTAATGGTCACGCCGCGGAACCCGAGCCGGTCCCGTAGCTCGCCGCCGACCACGGCGGGCGAGAGCCCGGCCGGACGGTGCCGGTCCAGGGCCGGGTACACCGCCCAGGACACCATGACCAGCCGGACCCCGGCGGCGATCGCGGCCGGGTAGGGCGCCTCGTCGATTGTCCGGATGGATCGCAGCGACTGCCGCAGCGTCACCGGCCTGATGTCGGTGTTCTGCGACGTCGCGGCCGCGCCGAGGCCGGGGAAATGCTTGGCCGTCGCGGCCACCCCGGCCGCTTGCTGCGCCCGGATGAAGTCAGCGCCCAGGTAGGAGACGGTGCCCGGGTGATTGCTGTAGGAGCGGCCGAACTGGTCGATGAAGTTACCCGGCGCCCGGTACACGTCCAGCACGGGAGCGAGGTTGACATTGAGGCCGGCCCCGCGCAGGTTGCGCCCGGCCGCGGTGCCCTCCGCCCTGGCGGTCACCGCGGGATGCGCGGCTTCGCCGATCTGCTTCTCGGACAGCAGCGGCGCCCCGGGCAGCCGCCGGACGACGCCGCCCTCCTGGTCGGTCATCAGCAGCAACGGCGCGCGGACCGGATTCAGCTTGCTTGCGTTGGCCCGCTCGAGCTGGCTGGCGACCGCCTTGATCTGGGCCCGGCTGGAGATGTTCTGGCCGAAGAAGATGACCCCGGCGGCCTCGCCGTGGCGGATCCGCCAGAGCAGGCTGGCCGGTGGCGTGAGGCCGGAGTAGCTGTAGATCACCCGCTGGCCGGCCAGCTGCACAGGCGACAAGCGGGGCAGCGCCGCCGCGCTGCCCAGAGCCGTGCCCTGAGCTGCCCCGCCGGCCTGCTGGCCGGTCGCGACCGCCGCCTGGTCGCGGGACCCCGCGGCCTGGCCCGGGGACCCCGCGGCGTGGTCGCGCGCGCCCGCGGCCGCGACGGCCGGGTGCCGCGCGGCGCCGCGGTGCGCGGGGGTGCGGCCCGCGGCGGCGTTCGTGGCCACCGCGACCGCGATCGCCACCGCGATCGCGATGCCGCCGATCCGGATCCAGAGCTGTGAGGTACGCAACGGGTCGCCTCTCTGCGGCCCGCGATGCGGGCGGCCTGGTCTTGGCCATCGCCATGGTCGGGGGAAGACCGCGCCGTTCACCTGACACGCTACGGCAGCAGGCAGTCAAGAACGGTGCAACAACCAAGACTGCCGGCGGGCCGCCGCGGTTGCACCGCAGCTCAGGCAGCGCCATTCCATGAGCGCTTTTCCCGGCCCGCGGACTCGCCGGACTCGTACTGCTTCCCGCCCTGACCAGCGGTCAGCCGGTCAGGCGGTCAGGCGGTCAGGCGGTCAGGACGAGCGGACCGGGACCTTCGCGGTGGCGGGCATCAGCCTGCTGGCGGTTCGTTCCGCGGTAGCGCGCGCCCACCGGCCGCTGGTGATCATCCCGACCGTGAACACGGCCACCCCGCAGCCCGCGATGATCAGCCACCCCACATGGCTGGCCTCGGCGAAACCCATCTTGAACGTCCCGGCCAGCACCGAGAGCACGGCGGATCCCACCACGGCGACCCCGAGCGACGTGCCGATCTGCCGGCTGGTCGAGGCGACGGCTGCCGCGACCCCGGCCTGCGTGCGCGGCATGCCGGACACCGCGGTGTTGGTGATCGGCGCGTTCACCACCCCGAACCCGAGACCGAAGATCACGTAAGCGATGATCAGCCAGCTCATCGGGGTGGTGCTGGTCAGCCGGATCAGCATGAGCCCGCTGATCGTGATCGCGGTCCCCGACACCAGCAGCGGCAGCCGCGATCCGCGCGCGCCGACGATGCGCCCGGACAGCGGCGCGAACACCATGGTCATGACCGCCATCGGCAACGTGTAGAGCCCGGCGTGCAGCGCGGAGTAGCCGCGGACGTCTTGCAGGTACAGGGTGTTGAGGAAGAGGAATCCGCCGAGCGCGGCGAACGCGCAGATCGCGATGATGGTCGCGCCTGAGAACGGCGCGCTGCGGAAGAACCGCAGGTCGATCAGCGGCTCCTCGCGGCGCGGCTCATAAAGGATCAGCGCGGCGATCGCGGCCACGGACACCGCGAAGAAGCCAATGGTCCGGGCCGAGCTCCAGCCCAGCCGGGGGCCCTCGATGATCGCGTAGGTCAGGGTGGCGAGCGCCACGATGACGAGTACCTGACCGATCGGGTCGACCCGGCGCGGGTGCGGCGCCCTGGACTCGGGCACGTACAGCGCGGTGAGCACGATGCGCGGCCAGCCCGACCGGGATGTTGACCCAGAAGATCCCGCGCCAGCCGACCGAGGTGACCAGGAGCCCGCCCAGGACCGGGCCGAGCGCCATGCTGACGCCGACCACGCCGCCCCAGATGCCGATCGCCCGGGCTCGCTCGGTCGGCTCGGTGAAGGTGTTCGTGATGATCGACATCGCCACCGGGTTGAGCATCGAGCCGCCGACGGCCTGGAGCATCCGGAACGCGACCAGCCAGCCAAGTCCGGGCGCCAGGCTGCACAGCAGCGAGCCGAGGGTGAACAGCGCCAGCCCGGTCTGGAAAGTCCGGCGCCGGCCGATCCGGTCTGCGGTGGATCCGGACAGCATCAGCAGGCTGGCCAGCACCAGCGTGTACGCATCGATCGTCCACTGCAGGCCGGACACCGGCGCATGCAGGTCCCGCTGGATGGACGGCAGCGCGATGTTGACGATCGTCACATCGAGGCCGACGATCAGCAGGCTCATACAGCAGATCGCCAGGATGAGCATCCGGCGCTTGCTGCTGAGTTCGTCGGGGGCCATGACTGCAGTATGCCTCCTGCACAGTTGCTGCATCGCAACTAACTAACGGGCCGTGCCTAACCGGCCGGGCTGACGGACCCGCGTGATTGACTAACCAGATGCCGCGCGACAACCTTCCCGTGCTGGAGTTCGGCGACCAGGCGGCGTGGGAAGCCTGGCTCGACGCGCATCATGCGGCAGCGCCCGGTGTCTGGCTCAAGATCGCCAAGAAGGGCGCCGGCGCGGACACCGTCTCCTACGCCGAGGCGCTCGAGGCCGCGATCTGCTACGGCTGGATCGACGGCCAGAAGGAACGGCTCGATGACGTCCACTGGCTGCAGCGCTTCACGCCGCGCAAGCCCGGCGGCCGGTGGTCCAAGATCAATACCGAGAAGGCCGGCGAGCTGATCGAGGCCGGCCGGATGCGCCCGGCCGGGCTGCGGGAGGTCGAGCTGGCGCGGGCGGACGGCCGCTGGGAGGCCGCCTACGCGGGCCAGCGCGCGATGGCCGTCCCCGAGGACCTGCAGCGCGAACTGGACCGCAATGCGGCGGCCCGGGAGTTCTTCGGCACCCTCAGCGGTGCCAACAGGTACGCGATCCTCTACCGGATCGCCGCGGTCAAGCGGCCCGAGACCCGGGCCAGGAAGATCGCCCAGTACGTCGCCATGCTGGCCGAGCACCAGACCATCCACCCGTGACGCCCGTCCCGGCCGTGCGCGCCAGGCCGCGGCTCGGCCAAGGTACGGCTCAGCCAAGATACGGCTCAGCCAAGGTACGGCTCAGCCAATGTCACGGCGGCGCAGGCCCGCCAAGCCGGCGACGGTCAGCGCCACCGCGATGGCGCTCAGCCAGACCAGCGGCGCGGCGCTGACCGTGCCGCCGGGCAGCTTCGGCGTGTGGGTGAACGGCGAGACGTCCAGTACCCAGTGCGACAGCTGCAGCGAGGCACCGAGGAACACCATCAGGACGACCAGCCCCAGCGCGGTCCAGCTGCCCGCCGCGCAGAACCGGGGGGCCAGGCCGAACAGCGCCGCTGCTATTGCGCCGATCACCAGCGCCGCAGGCACCTGAGCGAGCCCGGCGCCGACCAGCTGGCCCAGCTCGCTGCCGCCGCCCGGGGACCGCAGCGCGTACCCCAGGCCGGTGCCCAGTCCCGTCACCGCCAGGATCAGCGTTGTTCCGCCCGCCGCGATGACCAGGTGACTCAGCCCCCAGCTGAGCCGCCCGACACCGGTAGCGAGCACCGGATCCGCGCGCTCGTCGGTCTCTTCGGAGCGCAGCCGCAAGACGGCTGAGATCGCGTAACCCGCGGCGATCAGCCCGCTGAAGCCGATGATGGCCGCCAGGTAGGCGTTGGTCAGCGCCGCCGAGCCACCCAGCTTGACCAGGATGCGCCGGATCTCGGCGCTGCCGAGCAGCCCGGTGATGCCCTTGGCCGCCGACCCGATGATCAGGCCGTAGATCAGCGCGCCGACCACCCAGCTGATCAGCGTGGCACGCTGCAGCCGCCAGGCCAGCGCCAGCGGGCTGCGCAATGACCCGGCGGCCTGCGCCGGCCCTGGCCGGCGCGGCAGCAGGCCGGCATCGTAGTCCCGGCGAGCGGCGAGCAGCCCGGCGGCGATCCCCAGCACCAGCGTGGTCACCAGCGGCAGCGCCAGGATCCACCAGCGGATCACGCCGAACGACCTGATCAGCTCCGCCCAGCCAATGGGCGACAGCCAGGTGAGCCAGCCGGGACCTTGGGCGCCGGCCGAGTCTCCGACGGCCCGCAGCAGGTAGGCCACGCCGAGAACGCCGATCGCGAGTCCCCTGGCCGACCTGGCCGCGTCCGCGAGCTGGGCCGTGACCGCGGCGACGGCGGTGAACACCAGCCCGCAGCCCGCGATGGCCAGCGCCAGCGAGATCGAGCCGGCCGCGGGCAGGCCGAGCGCGATCAGCGCGACCGAAATCACCAGCGCGAGCACGATGTTCGCCGTCACCGCGATCAGCAGGCCCGCGGTCAGCGCCGCGTGCCGTCCCACCGCTGCCGAGCCGATCAGCTCGAGCCGGCCGGTCTCCTCGTCGCCCCTGGTGTGCCTGATCACGATGAAGATGCTCATCAGCCCGGCGCCCAGGGCAGCAAGACCGCCGTACCGCCAGGCGGTCAGCGATCCGAGCGAGTTACCGTACAGCGCCCCGTACAGCGACAGCAGCGACGGATTGTGGCCCGCCGCCGCCGCGAACTGCTCCCGGCTCGCTGCGGTCGGGTACAGCTTCTTGAAGCTGTACGCGGTGCCTGCGACCAGCGCGGTCAGGACGTAGATCCACGCGGGCAGCATGATGCGATCCCGGCGCCCGGCCAGCTTGGTGAGCTCGCCGGTGCCCGCCAGGGTGGTCATGCCCGAACCCCGTCCTGATCCGCGGCGGGCGGCGCGGCCGGCCCGTCGCCCGCGTAGTGCCGCAAGAACAGCTCCTCCAGCGTCGGCGGCTGGCTGGTCAGGGTGCGCACCCCGGCGGCGCTGAGCCGGCGCAGGAAGCCGTCGAGCTTTTCGGTGTCCACCTCGCAGTGCACCCGGTTGCCTTCGATGTCCAGGTCGTGCACGCCGGGGAGCTGATCGAGCCCGTCCGGGGGGCTGGCCAGCTCGGCGGCGATCGAGGTCCGGGTCAGATGGCGCAGCTGAGCCAGCGTTCCTGACTCCACGGCCCGGCCGCGCCTGATGATGGTGACGCGGTCGCAGAGCGCTTCCACCTCGGACAGGATGTGGCTGGAGAGCAGGACCGTGCGGCCGCGTTGCCGTTCCTCCTCGATGCAGGCCCGGAACGAAGCCTCCATGAGCGGGTCGAGGCCAGCCGTCGGCTCGTCAAGGAGGAGCAGTTCGACGTCGGAGGCGAGCGCCGCGACCAAGGCCACCTTCTGCCGGTTGCCCTTCGAATAGGCGCGGGCCTTGACCGTCGGATCCAGGTCGAAGCGCTGCAGCAGGGACGCGCGGCGGCCCGGATCGAGCCCGCCGCGCAGCCGCCCGAGCAGGTCGATGACCTCACCGCCGGACAGCGTCGGCCACAGCGCGACGTCTCCGGGGACATAGGCGAGCCGGCGGTGCAGCGCGGGTGCCTCGGTCCAGGGATCGCCGCCGAGCAGCTGCGCGGTCCCGCCGTCGGCCCGCAGCAGGCCGAGCAGGATCCTGATCGTGGTCGTCTTGCCCGAGCCGTTCGGCCCGAGGAAACCATGCACCTCGCCCTGCGCCACGGCCAGGTCGAGCCCGTCAAGCGCCACCGTCTTCCCGTACGACTTGCGCAAGCCAGACACGGTGATTGCGTCGGTCATGGCTCAGAGCCTACACTTGATTCATAAATTCCTGAAAGTTAAAAAATAAGAAACTGACGTGGGGAACGAGACAGCTCATGGGCGAACCGGAAGTCCCGGCCCGCAGCGGCGGCACGGTCGGTCGACCGCAGCCAGGCGGCGGCCGTGATCACGACCGTGATCACGGCCGGGACAGCGCCGGGCGCACCGGGGGACGCGCGGCAGGCGGGCCGGATCAGGCCCGGGATGCCGAGGCCGTCTACCGGTTCATCGAGCGGTTCTCTTCGGTGCTCACCGAGGCGGGCTTCCCGCGGATGCCGGCCCGCGTCTTCGTCGCCCTGCTCACCTCGGACTCCGGCCTGCTGACCGCGGCCGAGATCGCCGAGCTGCTCCGCGCCAGCCCGGCGGCCGTGTCGGGCGGAGTCCGCTACCTGATCCAGGTCGGCCTGGTCAGCAACGAGCGCGATCCCGGATCACGCCGGCACCGTTACCGGCTGCCCGACAACGTGTGGCACGAGATCATGGCGGTCCGGGACCGGATGTTCAGCCGGTGGGCCCGGGTGCTGCAGGACGGCATCGAGGTACTCGGCCCCGGCACCCCGGCAGGCAACCGGATGGCCGACTCCGCGCGGTACTTCGAATTCCTCCAGGCCGAGATGTACACCCTGCTGGACCGGTGGCGCGAGCGCGACGCCGCCTACCGGACGGCGGCCGGCACCGAACGGCCCTGACACCGAACGGCCCCGGCTGCGTCGTGGCTGAGGTCAGCCCGCCAGGCTCCACGGCAGTTCCTGCGTTCCGTCCAGCCCGAGTTCATGCCGGGCCCAGTCACGGTCCGCGCTGCTCGGCGATCCTCCCCCGGCGTGCATGCTCGCCAGCATCCTGGCGAGCTTCTCGTCTGCGTCCCAGCGCTCCAGCGCGTGCGAAACGTAAGCCGACACCGAGGCCGCTCGTCCCTCGGCGACCGCCCGCTGCGCGATAGCGATCTGCTGCTTCGGCAGTGTTACCGCAATTTCCCCCGTCATGCCTCTCCCCAACAGCTTCGGTGCCCGGCGCCCCTCGCCGGGTCAAGCGGACGCTGCTGCGGGACGTCACCCTCGCCATCTGGCTGGACGGCGGCGGACCGCGCTATCCGGATCACGAGGCGCAGTTCCCCCCATCCCGCGCAACGGGATCAGACCACCATCGAGGGATGAAACCGGGGCGCAAGAGATGTGTAGATCGTGTGGATGCCAGCTTGATCGCCCTCCGGCCGTCCAGGGCCGCTCGTTCCGGCCGGCCAGGGTCACGGTCGGCCGCGTTTTGCCGCCCGGATGCCTAACCTGCTACCAGAACTTGGTAAGACTTGTAGGGGACGACGCCTGAGGAGGCCGTGCACGTGCCGCATGACCCGACTGACCTCTATACGCTCGACCCCGACGCGCCCGAGCTTGATGACATCGTGCTGCTCTACTATTTCGACGGCTTCATTGACGCGGGCGCCGCGGGACGGCTACTGGCCGCGCACCTGCTCGACACGATGGAGCATCGCGAAATCGCCAGGTTCGACGTGGACACGCTGATCGACTACCGGTCGCGCCGGCCTGCGATGATCTTCGCAAAGGATCACTGGGAGCAGTACGAAACGCCGTCCCTGACCATCTCCTTGCTCCACGATGCGCAGGGAACCCCGTTCCTCCTGCTCAGCGGACCGGAACCGGATCATCAGTGGGACGCCTTCACCAGCGCGGTCAGCGCCGTCTCCGCGGCGCTCGGCGTCCGGCTGGCGGTCGGATTCCACGGCATCCCGATGGGCATCCCGCACACCAGGCCGTCCGGCGTCACGGCGCACGCGACCAGTGCCGAACTGGTCGAGGGCTATCCGCCCTTCGTCGACCGGCTGCAGGTCCCCGGCAGCGCCGCGGCCCTGTTCGAACTGCGGCTGAGCGAGGAAGGCCGGGCCGCCATCGGGTTCGCCGTGCACGTGCCGCACTACCTCGCGCAGGCGGCCTACCCGGCGGCCGCGGTGACCTTGCTGGAGTCGGTGCAGCAGGCGACCGGCCTGGAGCTGCCCTCCGATGCGCTGCGCGAGGCCGCGCGCCGGACCGACCTGGAGATCAGCAGGCAGGTCGAAGGCTCGGAAGAAGTCTCCGAGGTCGTCAAGGCGCTGGAGCAGCAGTACGACGCGTTTGCCGCCGGCCAGGCGAACTCACTCGGCGGCCAGCCCGAAGACATGCCCACGGCGGAGGAACTCGGCGCCCAGTTCGAGCGATTTCTCGCCGAGCAGCAGGGTCAGGGCGACACTCCCGACCTCTGATCCAGCCGTTGGCTGACTTCGCGCAGCCTGCCGGTCCCGACATCGAACACGAAACCGCGCACCGCGTCGGTGTGCGGCAGGAACGGGCTGGCCTTGATGCGGGCGATCGACTGACGGACGTCGGCATCCAGGTCACCGAAGGCTTCGGCCGCCCACGGCGGCCTGATGCCGGTGTCCGCCTCGATGCTGGCCCTGAACGCGTCGTCGGTGAACGTGAGCATCCCGCAGTCGGTGTGATGGATGAGGATGATCTCCGTGGTGCCGAGCAGCCGCTGACTGATGGCCAGCGACCGGATCGCGTCGTCGGTGACCACCCCGCCGGCGTTGCGGATCACGTGCGCGTCGCCGTCGCCGAGGCCGAGGACGGCGTACACGTTCAGCCGGGCATCCATGCAGGCGACGACGGCGACGCCGGATGCGGGCGGCGCGGCGGGCCTGGCAGCGAAGGAGGCGGCGAACCGCTCGTTGTTCTTGAGCAGTTCATCGGTGCTGGACATGCTCGCCTCCCGTGCGGTGCTCAGGATGCTGGTGTGGCCGGGGATGTGGCGGGAACTAGGCCATATCTGCCCTAATTGGTCCGCACCGAACCGCTCAGACGCAATCTTGGGAGTCCCGAGGGCAAACCGGGACGCGAGCCGGGGAATAGTCCGGCCACCGGCATCGCGGTGCTCCGGTCGCAGGTAGACAGCGTCGCGGCCGGGCCACGTATGGGGTTAGGTCCCCCGGGATGGGCGGCGATGAACCGATCTGCGGTGCGGGAATTCCCCGCGTCCTGTGCGGGCGTCACACCGGGCGCGGTCCTGGTCGCGACGCAACTCGGTGACCAGGCGCACAGTGCGCTGCCGAGCCCGGCGGCCGGGCTGGTCGGCGCGCTGCTGCAGCGCAAAGGCGGCCAGGTCAGGTACGCGCCGGTGCCGCACTACGACGATCCCGTGCACAACGACGGCGGCGCTGTCCTGTTCGTCGCGACCTGCCAGCAACGCGACGGCACGATGGCCGCCGTGGCCGCGATCACGGCCGCGGCGGACCGGGTCGCGGCCGCCGCGGCCCGCTCGGCGATCCAGGAGTGGTCCGCTGTCTTCGACACCCGCAGGCTGGTGGCGGCGCCCAGCCCCTGGTGCGATGGCGCCCGGCAGGCTCTGGCCATGGCCCGCCGGGCGGTCGAGGGCCGTCGCACCGTGCACGTCTACGGCCAGCTGGCCGGCAGCCAGGAATCAGTCTCCGAGCTGGCCGAACGCGGCGCGGTCTTCGTCAGCTCGCTGGCTGAGGTGCCCGATGGCGGCACCGTCATCTTCCCCGCGCACGGGGTGGCGGCGCAGCAGCGGGCGGAGGCGGAAGCACGCGGCCTCGAAGTGATCGACGCGACCTGCCCGCTGGTCGCCAGGACGCATGCGGAGACCACCAGGCTGGCCGCCCGTGGCGACGACGTGGTGCTGATCGGCCAGCTCAGCCACCCGGTGGTGGCCGGGATCACCGGCGCGGCCCCGGGGCGGATCTCGGTGGTCAGCACTCCGGCCGGCACCTCGGGCCTGCAGGTCGCGGACTCCAGGCGGGTCTCCTATGTGCTGCAGCCAGGGATCCCGGTCGAGGAATCGACCGGGGTGACCGCCGCGCTGCGATCCAGGTTCCCGGCGCTGCGCAGCCCGCATCCGGACGGGTTCTGCTACGCGGCGTCTGACCGGGTGGAGACGATCCGGGCCATGGCCGCCGACTGTGATGTGATCTTCGTGCTCGGTTCGGCGGACTCGCCGGACACCCGGCAGCTCTCCGCGCTGGCGCGCAGCAGGGGTGCCAGGGCCCAGGTCGTCGGCGAGCTCGGTGACGTCGTCCCGGCCACGCTCGCAGGGGTCACCGCGGTCGGCGTGGCGGAGTCGACCTCGGCGCGCCCCGCGCTGGCCGCCGAGCTGACCTGGGCGCTGTCCGGCCTCGGCCCGCTGAGCGTGCTGAGCAGGCGGGTCAGCACCGAGATCGTCGGTGCCCCGGACCGGACTTCCTGATCCAGCACTGTTCCTGATCCAGCACTGTTCCTGATCCAGCAGAGTTCCTGATCCACGGGAGCTCTTGATCCAGTTGTCTGGTTTCCGCAACGATTCCGTGGCAGCCAGGTAACCATTCCGAGGGCTGCTGGGCTCGTTCTGCCAGCGGACATACCGTAACGAGGGTGGGCCAGACCATCGGTTCCCGGCCGCGCGCGTGCCGTGCGTCCAGCCGGATTGCGATCGCGAGGTGAGCCGCGGCCCGCGGGGATCGTTTGTGCTGCGCCGGATGAGCTCGTCGCGGCTGCTGCTCGGCAGCGTGCTGCTGGCCATTTTCATCACGGCGGCGCTCACCGCCGCGCTGGTCACCTTCGGTGAACGCGCCCTTCCGCAGGCGATCAGCCGCCAGCTGCGTCTCACGCCGAACGTGTCGATGACCATCAACGGCCAGATCGATGCCACCCAGGCCATCGCTGACACCGCAGTGATCCGTTCCGAGCTGCGCTCGGCGTTCCGCGCAGTACCGGTCAGCCTGGATCGAGCGCTGTGGTCAGACCCGCTCGGGCTGCCCGCCAGCGGCAGCAGTCAGACGATACCGATCACCGAGGCCGCCGCGGCCGATCACATCACGGCCAACGCGATCCTGGTCAGCGGCGCGTGGCCGGCTGCGGCCGGCCGCGGCCAGCCTATCCAGGCGGCGCTGCCCGCCGCCGTCGCGGCGCAGCTTCGGCTGGCACCTGGTCAGCTGCTGACGCTGCCGGACCGGGTCACAGGCATGCCCGTCAGACTGCGCCTGACCGGCACGTTCCGGCCGCGTGACCCAGGCTCTGCGTACTGGGGCCTCGACCCGATCGGGCCATCGGGCGTGCTCGTCCAGGGTAACTTCGTCACCTACGGCCCGCTGATCGTGGCGCCCGCTGCCTTCAGCGGCGGCAGGCTGCCCGTCGGGCAGGCCTCATGGCTGGCGACACCCGCGACCGCCCGCATCCAGCCCAGTGATATATCGGCCCTGGCCGCGCGGATCAACCAGGCGGCGAACCTGCTCAGGCAGCCGGGCCCGCTGGGCGGCCTGACCGTCGTGACCGGCTTCCCGCAGGTGCTCGCGGGCCTGGCCAGCAACCTCGTGGTGGCCAGATCCCTGCTGATCATCAGCGTGCTGCAACTCGTCCTGCTGGCCGTGGCCGCCATCGCGCTGGCCGCCCGGATGCTGGCCGGCCAGCGCGAGGAGGAGTCGGCGCTGCTCAGTGCCCGCGGCGTCACCCGCTGGCAGCTCGTCCGGCTGACCCTGGCCGAAGCGGTACTGCTGGCCACGGCCGCCGCCGTCGCCGGCACCCTGGCCGGGAGCTGGCTGGCCAGGCCGCTGGCCCGGGTCGGCCCGCTGCACGCCGCGCAGCTGCGTATCTCGGGATTTACCGGCAGCGCCTGGTGGGCGGCCGCCACGATCCTGATCCTCTGCACCGGCATCATGCTCTGGCCGGCGCTGCGGCCAGCGCGGCCCGGATCCGCCCGGATCCGCACGGGCCGGCAGGCCATGATCGCCGGAGCCGCGCAGGCCGGAGCCGATCTCGCGATCATCGTGCTCGCGGTGCTCGCCGTCTGGCAGTTGCGCGGCTACTCAGCGGTCGCCCGCAGCGCGTCAGGAACCGCGGGGATCGATCCGGTGCTCGTGGTGGCACCGGCCCTGGCCCTGGCCGGCGCCGCGCTGATCCCGCTGCGCCTGCTGCCACCGATCGCCTCAGCCGCCGACCGCCGCACGGCGCGCAGCAGGCGGCTGGGCACGGCCCTGGCGAGCTGGCAGGTCAGCAGGCGCCCGATCCGGCAGAGCGGGCCGGTGCTGCTCGTCGTGCTCGCGGTGGCGACCGGTACCCTCGCGCTCGCTCAGCACGCCAGCTGGCAACGGGGAGCACAGGACCAGGCCGCCTTCGCGGTCGGGTCGGACACCCGGATCAATCTCGGCTCGCCGCTACCGCTGGATCAGGTCGCGGCCATCCAGCACGCGCCGGGGGTCAGCAGCGCCATGCCGGTCGCGAGCTTCAATGGCGGTAACGGCGGTACGGTGATCGCCCTGGACGCCCGGCAGGCCGCGGCCACCGTGCTGCTGCGCCCGGATCAGTCGGCGCTGCCCGCGACCGCGCTATGGCAACGGATCACCCCGCGCCAGGCCGGGCCCGGCCTGGTCCTGCCGGGCCGGCCAGCCAGGCTGGAGCTGACCGCCAGCGCCCGGCTGCAGTCCGGCGGCGGAATGCTCGGTCCGATGGCAGTCACCCTGACGATGCAGGACGCCGCAGGCATCGGCTACTCGGTGGCCGCCGGCCAGCTCCCGGTGGACGGCCGGCGCCACGAGCTGACCGCCGTGCTGTCGGTCAGCCGCCGGGCCAGTTACCCGCTGCGGCTGCTCGGGATCTCGCTCGACTACCAGCTGCCTGCCATTCCGGCCCCGCCGTTCGCCGTCCCGGGGGCGGCACCCGCCGTCCAGCGCGCCGCCGCGGCGGCCGCCAGGCGGACGACCGAACGCATCGCCGCCCGCCGGGCCGTGCTGACCATCAGCAACGTCGGCGTCTCGGCCGCGGCGGCGGCGCGGTTCACCGCCTTCGCCACCGCCAGCGCGCTGCGAGCCTGGCACGTCACCGGCGAGTCCCAGGACCTGAACAACCCGCTGGCCACCGGGTCCGCACCGGTCGTCGCCAGCTGGCAGCAGGCGCCCGCCGGAGCGCGCACGATCACCTTCGGCCCGGGCGACGGACACCTGATCCAGAAGGCCGGCTACCCGCCGCTGCCGATCACCGGCGGGCTGCAGCTGACGGCAGGCATCCGTGGCTCTCCCGTGCTCCCGGCCATCGCCAGCCAGGCGTTTCTCAGCAACAGCCGGGTGGCCATCGGCACCGTGCTGTTCGTCACGGCCAGCGGGATCAGCATCCCGGTCAAGATCGTGGCGGTGATCAGGGACTTCCCGAGCATGGGCGCGGGCAGCGTGCTGATCGTCGATCAGCCGGCCATCCAGGAACTGCTGGCCAGCAAGTCAGCCGCGCCGCTGCCGGTCACCGCCTGGTGGCTGCGGGCCGCTGGCCCGGTGCCGGTCTCCGGCCTTCCCCCCGGCAGCACGCGGACCGACCGCACCACGGTGGCGGCCGCGCTGCTGGACAATCCGCTGTCCGCGGCGCCGCAACAGGGCGTGCTGGCCATCGCGGTCGCCGCCGCGCTGCTCGCGGCGCTCGGCTTCTCGGTCAGCGTGGCGGCCAGCATGCGAGAACGGCGAACCCAAAGCGCGCTGCTGGCCGCCCTCGGCGTATCAAGGGCCGCCCAGGCAGGCCAGCTCTGCCTGGAGCAGCTGATGCTCAGCGCGCCAGCGGCCGCGGTGGGCCTGCTGCTCGGCGCCGGCCTCGCGCACCTGCTGATCCCCGCGGTCACCGTCACCGCCGCCGCGACCGCTCCCCTTCCGCCGGTCCTGGTCAATCTGCCGCTGGCCTGGGCAGTCGGGCTCGCGGTCGCCGTCACCGCGATTCCGGTGCTGGCCGCCGCCGCGACCGTGCTCCGGCGCCCTGACCCGGCGGCGCAACTCCGCGCGGCCGAGGCGGTCTGATGCGGACCCGGCTGCGGGCCACCTGGGCCCAACTCACCGGAACCGGGACGGCGGCGAGCATCGGGCTGGCCTTGCTGGTGGGCATCTGCGTGCTCGTCTGTGTCGCGGCTCCCCGGGCCAGCCTGCACAATCGCACCCGCGCGCTGCAGCACCTGTTCGCCGCGATGCCCGTCGCGGAACGGTCAGTTGACGCCCAGGTCGACTACGACGATTTCGCCGTCGGGGCCGGCGGCCCCATCCAGGCGGCCGACATCACAGCGGGTGGCACTGAGCTGTCGGAGAACCTCGCCAGGGAGCAGCTGCCCTTCACGGCCGCGAACACCGACTGGAACGGGCTGACCACGAGCTTCGTGCCAGCGCCGGCCGCGCCGTCCAGCGCCTACGCGAGCCCGAAGGCACCCCAGCTGGAGATCGTCTACCGTGCTGCGCTAGCCGGCCACGCGCGCCTGCTCACCGGCCGCTTCCCGGCCGTGGCCGCCACCGGCGGCGCGCCGGTCCTGCAGGCCGCTGTCACCGCGGCCACGGCGGCCCGGTTCAGGCTGCGGGTCGGCTCGCGGCTGGCCCTGGCTAACGCGGTCACTCTCCAGATCACCGGGATCATCCAGCCCCGATCGGTGGACACGGCATTCTGGAGCATCGACCCGACCACGGCCGCGCCACTGCTCATCACCGGAGGTCCGCAGGCGCTGGCCTACTGGACCGCGGCCGCCTTCGTCGGGCCCGGCGAACTCAGCGCGCTGCAAGCAGGCCGGTTTGACACCGGCACCATGACGCTGGAGTGGGACTTCCCGATGCGCCTGACCGGCGTGACCGCGGGCCAGGCCGCCACGTTGCAGAGCCACCTGACCGCCGCGATCACCGGGGCAGGGACGCTGGTGGACTCCACCCATGGCAATCCCACCAACGTCAGCATCTCGACCGGCCTGACCACCGACCTGGCCAGCTTCATCAGCGCGGACGCCGCCGTGGGCGGGCTGCTCTCGCTGCTGTTCGTCAGCCTGACCATCATCGGGGCCGTGGTCGTCCTGCTCGGGGCCAGGCTGCTGACCGAGCACCGCGATGGCGAGTTCGCGCTGATGCGAGCCCGCGGCGCCGCCCTGCGGCAGCTCGCTGGCCTGGCCCTGCGGGCCGGGGCGCTGGTGGTGCTCCCCGCAGCCATCATCGCCGCGGCCATGGCCCTGGCCGTCACGCCGGGTCCGGCTGATTCGCTCGGCTGGTGGCTGGCGGGGCTGACGGTCATCGTCGCGCTGGCCGGCCCGCCGCTGATCGCCGTCAGGCGGCACGCAGCCCGCCGCGGCCCGGGCCGCAAGGGTCACCTGGATCACCGAGCCGCCGGGCCAGGGCTCGGCGGCTCGTGGCCGAGGCCACGCTGATCTGCGCGGCGGTGGGCGGACTGGTGCTACTGAAGCGGCAGGGCCTGCCCGGCGGGACCAATCTCTACCTGAGCGCCGCGCCTGCGCTGGTCGCGATTCCGGTGGCCGTGCTGGTGGTGCGCTGCTATCCGGTGGTGCTGCGAGCCCTGCTGCGGCTCGCGGTCGCTCGCCGGGGCGTCACCAGCTACGTCGGGCTGGCTCGCAGCGCGCGGACCTCGCTGACCGCGATCCTGCCTGCCTTCGCCCTGGTGCTGGCGCTGACCGTGATCGCGTTCGGGGCCATGGTGCGGGATGCCGTGTTGCGCGGTGAGGTCGCCGCGTCGTGGCAGCAGACGGGGGCGGATGCGGTGGTCGGCTCGATCGGGTCGGGCATCTCGCTGTCCACGCAGGCGCAGCGGGCCATCGCCGCCGTGCCCGGCGTCAAGCGCGCTGCCACCATCCTGGAGACCCAGGGAGCGATCGGGCCGCCCGGCTTCAACACGACCGTCAACGTCGCGGTCCTGGATCCGGTCCGGTTCGCAGCGGTGCTCGCGGACACTCCGGCACCGGCCTTTCCTGCGTCGGCGCTGGCCAGGCCGCACGGCGGCGCGCAGGCTGGGCTGGTGCCCGTACTGGCTTCCCCGGCGGCCGTGATCCTGCTGCGCGCCACCCCGATCGCCACCATCGGCCTGCACACCGTGCGGGTCCGGGTGGCCGGCGTCATTTCCAGCACGCCCGCGATGCCGGTACCCGGACCGTTCCTGGTGTTCCCGCAGTGGGCCGAGGGGCCGGACCAGCCGCCGCCGAACGTGATGTTCCTGGCCGGACCGCACCTGGATGCCCGCGCGCTCCTGGCGACCGCCCAGCGGACCGCACCGGCGGTCACGGTCACGCTGCGCTCCGCGGTGCTGGCCGGCCTCCGGGCCGCGCCGCTGCCTGATGCCGGCTACGTCGCGTTCGCCGAAGGGGCCGCCGCCGCGGCCGGCTTCAGCGTCCTGATCCTGATGCTCACGCTGGTGCTCGGGGCCAGGTCACGAGAGCTCACCTTGGCCAGGCTGTCGACCATGGGCCTGTCGCCCGCGCAGGCCAGACGGCTGGTCGTGGTGGAGACCCTGCCGTCGGTGCTGGCCGCCACCGTCGGCGGGGTGGCCTGCGCCTGGGCGCTCGCGCCGCTCGTCGGGCCCGCCCTCAACCTGTCGGTGTTCACCGGTTACTCGCTGAGCGTGCCGGTCCGGGCCGACCTGGGCGCGCTGGCCATCACCGCGGCGGGGCTGATAGTGCTGACCTTGGCGACACTGGCCGTGCAGAGCGCGGTAGCGCGCCGCCGCGGTGTCGGCCGGGCGCTGCGGGTTGGTGACTGACCATGCGGGCCGACGCGATGCTGACGACCAGGCGGACTGGCGGGCCAGGCCGCGGTGACGACGGGCGAGGAGGCCAGCAGTGACCGCAGATCACAGCGCGGCAGCCGGGAGCAGCGCCGCGAACACCGCGACGCTGCCGGCCGCCGGGATCGCCGAGCTCGGCGCGGAGGCCGTCCGGGCCCGCACGTCCTACGGCGAGGGTGCGCTGATCGCCTGTGACCGCCTGGTCCGCATCTACGCCGGGGACGGCATCGAGGTGCAGGCCCTGCAGGGCCTCGACCTGCTGGTCGCCGAAGGCGAGCTCACCGCCGTGGTCGGCGCGTCAGGCAGCGGGAAGTCGACGCTGATGAACATCCTGGCCGGGCTGGACACGCCGACGGCCGGGGCGGTCCGGGTGGCCGGCCATGACCTGGCCGCGATGAGCGCCAGGGAGCGGCTCGGTTACCGGCGCAGCACCGTCGGCTTCGTCTGGCAGCAGACCTCCCGCAACCTGCTGCCGTACCTGACCGCCCGGCAGAACGTGATGATGCCCATGCGGTTCAGCAACGTCGCGCGGCGCCAGCGGGCCAACCGGGCCGACGACCTGCTGACGGTGCTGGGCATCGCGCACTGCGCGGACCGCACGCCGGAGCAGCTGTCCGGCGGCGAGCAGCAGCGCACGGCGATCGCCACCGCGCTGGCCAACCGGCCGGTGCTGCTGCTCGCCGATGAGCCGACCGGCGAACTGGACAGCGCCACCGCGCGGGACGTGTTCGGCGCGCTGCAGACGTCGAATACCGAGCTGGGCGTGACCGTCCTGGTCGTCACCCACGACCCGGCGGTATCGAGCCAGGTCAGGCGCACGATCGCGATCCGCGACGGGCGGACGAGCAGCGAGACGCTCCGGCATGCGGAGGCGGATGAGCACGGCAACGCCACCCAGCATGCGATCGAGTACGCGGTGCTCGACCGCGCCGGGCGCGTCCAGCTGCCCAGGGACATGATCGAGCCGCTCGGCATGCGGGACCGGGTGCGGCTGGAGGCGAACGAAGATCACATCGGCGTCTGGCCGGACGCACCAGGCCGCGCCGCCGCCCCCGGGGCCGGACCCGCCGCCGCCGAGCAGGACTCCTGAGATGGTGACCGAATGAGCGAACCCGAACCAGCCCCCGGACCAGGCGCCGGCCTGGCCGTGGACGCCGAGCAGGTGATGGTCTCGGCGGCGGGCGTGTCCCGCATCTTCGGCACCGGCCGGGTGGCCGTGCAGGCGCTCACCGATGTCTCGTTCAGCATCCGCACCGGCCGGCTGGTCGCGCTGTGCGGCCGGTCCGGCTCGGGCAAGACCAGCCTGCTGAACATCATCGGCGGACTTGACCTGCCGACCAGCGGCACGGTCCACGTCAGCGGGCAGGACGTCACGGCGATGAGCGAGCACGAAAGGATGCTGCTGCGGCGGCGCACGATCGCGTTCATCTTTCAGTCCTTCGGGCTGATCCCGATGCTGTCGGCCGCCGAGAACGTCGGGATCCCGCTGCGCATCACCGGCACCGATCCGCGCGCCCGCGAGGAACGGGTCGCGCTGATGCTGGCGGTCGTGGGCCTGGAAGAGCACGCCAGGCAGCGGCCGAACGAGCTGTCCGGCGGCCAGCAACAGCGGGTGGCGATCGCCCGGGCGCTGGCCGGCCAGCCGGGGCTGCTGATCGCCGATGAGCCGACCGGCCAGCTGGACTCCGAGACGGGCCGCCAGATCATGCGGCTGCTGCGGACGGTGGTCCAGTCCGAGGGCATCACGGCGCTGGTCGCCACCCACGACACGGCGCTGATGGACCTGGCCGACGAGGTATTGCAGCTGGAAGACGGCCGGATCACCGCGCCGTGAGCGGCCCCGCGGCCAGCGGTGCGAGCAGGCCGGGGCCGGCAGGACAGCCGCCGGCCGCTTAGAATCCGACGGTAATGTACCGGAAAACCCAGCAGCCGCCCGCCGAGCCGCTCACCCGCCGTGACAAACGCGGGATCGCGGTGGTCGGCGCCCTGGTGCTGGCCGGCTTCGGGGGGGCCGGAATCTGGGCGGTGGCCCACCCGGGCGGCTACGGCCGTTCGCAGCACGGCTGTGTCACCGTCTCCGCCGCCAGTTCGACCGGCGGCGCGATCCTGCATGAATGCGGTTCCGGCGCGGTGACGATGTGCCGGTCCGCGTTCGCGCACCGCGACCGGCTCTCGATGCTCACCCGGCCGCAATGCCGCCTAGCGGGCCTGGGCCCGGCGGCCGTGCCGGGCGGCACGCCGAGCGGCTGACCATCCAACGGAGGCCGGACATGCTCTTCCCAACCTCGCTCGTCGGCAGCTACCCGCAACCGGACTGGCTGATTGACCGGGACCGGCTGGCGCACCGGTTCCCGCCGCGGGTGCGCGCCCGGGAGCTGTGGCGGGTGGACCCCGCTTACCTGGAGCAGGCCCAGCGGGACGCCACGCTGCTGGCGATCAAGGCTCAGGAAGACGCCGGCCTGGACATCATCACCGACGGTGAGATCAGCCGCGAGAGCTATTCCAACGCGTTCGCGACCGCGCTGGACGGGATCGATATCGACGAACCAGGCACCGCGCTGGACCGCAGCGGGCATCCCAATCCGGTGCCGCGGATCGTCGGCCCGATCAAGCGGCGCCATCCGGTCGGCGTGGACAGCGTGCGGTTCCTGCGCGCGCACACCGGCCGGGAGGTCAAGGCCACCGTGCCTGGCCCGTTCACCATGGCGCAGCAGGCGCAGAACGACCACTACCCGACCCTGGAGGAGGCCGCCTTCGGCTACGCCGAGGCGGTCAACGAGGAGGTCAAGGACCTGTTCGCCGCCGGGGCCGACATCGTCCAGCTGGACGAGCCCTACCTGCAGGCCAGGCCCGAGCAGGCCCGCGAGTTCGGAGTGGCGGTCCTGAACCGGGCGCTGCAGGACGTCGAGGGAACCACGGCGGTCCACATCTGCTTCGGCTACGCGGCCATCATCCACGGCCGCCCGGACGGCTACTCGTTCCTGCCCGAGCTGGCCGCGAGCCGCGCCGACCAGATCTCGATCGAGACCGCCCAGTCCGGCCTCGACTGCTCGGTGCTCGCCGAGCTGGACGGCAAGACCATCATCCTGGGCGTCCTCGACCTGAACGACCACGCGGTGGAGCCGCCCGGTCAGGTGGCCGCCCGGGTGCAGCGGGCCCTGGAATACGTCCAGGCCGAGCGCATCGTGCTGGCACCCGATTGCGGCATGAAGTACCTTCCGCGCGACGCCGCGTTCGGCAAGCTCGTCTCGATGACCGAGGCCGCCGCCCAGCTGCGCGGAGCGGTGGCCAGCCAATCCCACGGCGAGGTCGTAGCCGATTAGCTGTGCTGCTCACTAGCGGTGCTGCTCACTAGCGGTGCTGCTGACTAGCGGTGCTGCTCACTAGCGGTGCTGCTCGACTAGCGGTGCTGCTGACTAGCGGTGCTGCTGACTAGCGGTGCTGCTGATCAGCCGCGCCGCTAGCCCCGCGGGGGGGTATTCGACGTCGACCGTCAGCGCACCGGGACTGACGGTGAGCGGGATCAGGTAGACCGGCGGCCCGTTGCCGACCGCGGTCACCGTGATCGTGACGCTCTGGCCCGCCGCCAGCGAGCCCTGGTCCGGCGTGACGGCCAGGCCAGCCGCGTCGGCCGGCGGCACCGCGATCGTCAAGGCGGCGACCGGCCCGCCGGTCGCGGTCAGCGTGAAGCGACCGGCGTAAGTGCCCCCGGCCGCCGGCTGCACCAGCCGGACCGTAGCCGGTGCCGCCGACAGCGTGCCTGGCGCCGGGCTCGCCGACGGGCTTGGCGTGGGCGTCCGGCTGGCCGAGGGCGACGGTGCGGATGACGAGGGGGCGGATGATGAGGGGGCGGACGGCGAGCGCGCGGACGGGGTGCCGCCCGGCGGCGTGCTGCCGGACGGCGCGCCGAGGGCCGGGAGGGTGGCCGGCCTGGACACCGTGGCCGCCGCGGTCGCCTGCGGCGAGACGCCCGGTGACCCGGCGGGCGGGGCCGAGGTGGCGGGCAGCCCGGTGGCCGCCGCGGTATGCCGCATCGCGGGCCACGCCAGGGTCATCGCCGCCACCGTCACGACTCCGGCCGCGGCCACCGCGGCGGCGGCCAGCACCCGCCGCGAGCCCCGCCCGCCGCCGCCCGCGGGCGCGGCCGGCACCGGGAACCCGTCGGCGCGGAACCGGCCGGCCCGGCGGGCCACCCGGGCCCGGTAGCTCACCGCGTCCGGCGTCACGTTGCCCACCAGCCGCAGTACCTGCTGGCGCAAGCCGGGCGGCAGCACCACCAGGGGCAGCGCGCTCAGCAGCATGGCGGGGCTGAGCTCGCGCCGCTTGCGCTGCCCGCATTCCTCGCACTGCTCCAGGTGGCGGCTGACCCGCTTGCGCAACAGCACGTTCAGGTGCCCGTCCCAGCCGTGCAGCAGGGCGGCCAGCTGCGGGCAGGAATCCCGGCCGGTGCGGGCGACCAGCAGTGCGCCCAGGGACCGTTCCAGCTGGCTACGGGCCCGGGACTGCAGGGCGTGCGCCTGGTTCGGCGGGACGCCGAGCGCGTCCGCCAGGTCGACGCCGTCCAGCTGGTGCCGCAGGTTCAGCTCGATGATCTCGCGATCCCGCGGGTTCAGCCCCCCGACCGCCGCCCGGACCAGTTCGCGCAGCTCGCCGTGGCTGGCTCCGCGGCCGACCTCGCCCGAAGGGTCGGCGGAGATGTCGGTCACCTCGCCTGCTTCCTCCAGGCCGGTCGTCCGCTTCCTGGCGCGGAGCCTGCGATAGCACTCGTTGCGTGCCACCGCGTAGAGCCAGGGCCGGAGCCGGTCAGGTTCCCGCAGGCCAGCCAGGCGGGAGGCGGCGATGACGAAGGTGTCCTGCACGGCGTCGGCGGCATCGGCGGGCTCAGCGAGCAGCGAGCGGCAATAGGTATGCAGCGCCGCCGCGTACCTGTCGTAGGCGGCGGCGAGACCTTGCGGGTCGCCCGCCACGATGGCGGCGACGATCTCACTGTCACGCATGGGCCAACGGTAGGGCGGCCGGCTCGCTGCGCGACAGCCCGGGCCGGGCAAGTCTGGCCATTTTTCTGGTCTCCTTCGCCATTGCCGAGGCCACGCCCGGAGGCACGGGTGGCGCATGACGCCGGTAGGAGTCCGGAGCGGTGCCGATGCCAACAGCTTTCCCGCACATCGATGCGGACGAACCGAGCCCGGCCTGGCTTCGCGGCCGGTCTTGACCCCTCGTCCGCCGCTGCTGCTTCTCCCTGCAGGCCGCCACTCAAAAAGGCAAACATTGGCTGACGCGGCACAAGTCACATCGGGCCAGCGCTATTCGCAACGAAAGACAATGTCCGACTAACGTACCGGTAATGGCATATCGTCTCAGCGGCCCGGACCTGGCCGCGGGCCAGCTGTGGTCAGATGTGGTCAGCCACGGTCAGCCGCGGAGCATGCCGCCGATGATCCCGCCGACCGCGCCCGCGCCGGCTGACTCGGGTGCGTTGTTGTCGTGCGGGAGGTAGTGGGACAGCGCCTGGGCGAGCACCACCAGCGGCATCGACTGCAGCCAGACCCGGCCCGGCCCGGTGAGCGCGACCAGGTGGAACCCGTCACCGCCGAAGAAGGCGTTGGAGATGCCGCGCATCCGGGTGACCGTGAACTGCACGCTGCCCTGGAACATGCCGATGTGACCTGGGTGCGCCAGCAGCGACTGGCCCGGCGGCAGGTCATAGCTGGTCAGCTCGCCGGACAGCTCGATCCAGGCCCGGCCCTGGCCCTCCAGTTTCTGCAGTACGAAGCCGTCGCCGCCCCACATTCCGCCGCGGAATGTCTGCTGGAACCCGATGGTCGGGCTGATGCCCTGGGTTCCGCACAGCCAGCCGTGCCGGTGCACGTAGTAGGCGTTGCCAGGTGCGATATCCACCGGCATGATGTGGCCGGGCACCTTGGCCGCGAAGGTGATGGCGCCAGGTCCCTCATAACGAGTGATGAACAGCCCGCCGCCGCCCGCCATGCGCTTGAGGCCCTGCATGAGGCCCCTGCCGCCGACGCCAGGATTGGTCGTCTGCGACATCTGGATGCTCGGCGTCATCCACGCTAGTTCGCCGTGGTTCGAGATGACTTGCTCGCCTCGCTCAAGCGCGACTTCAAGAATGGGCATTGTCGTGCCCTTGACCTCGGCCTGCATGGCCCGCCCCTCACCTAGACGCCGGTAGCGCCGTAAAGGGCGGCGCTACAGGACAAAATACTTCCGCGCAGGTCCCGTGGACAGGCGCATTCGGAAGTTACGGCCGCCGCCGTCATCCCCGTCATCAGCCAGCGGGCTCGCCCCCGGCTGGCGGCACCGCCAGCCAGGCCACCCAGCCGATCCGGTCCGTCAGACGGCGCCAGGCTGTGCGAGGGTTGCGCTATGGAGGACTACCAGACGATCAACAGGGTGAGCTGGGACGAGCGCGCACCTGCCCATGCGGCATCGCCGGACTACAACGTGGAAAATTTCGTCAGCGACCCGGAGTTCCTGAGCAAGGTGGTCACCTTCGACCTGCCACTGCTCGGTGACATTGCCGGCGCTGCGCGGTGTCCATCTGCAATGCCACATCGGCACCGACACGATCTCGCTCGCCAGGCTCGGAGCGTCCATGACCGGCCTTGACTTCTCCCCCGCGGCGATCGCCCAGGCCCGCGAGCTCGCGACGCGCACCGGAGCCGACGCAGCGTTCGTGGAAGCCGACGCCTACGACGCGGCCGACGTGCTCGGCCGCGCCGCGTTCGATCTCGTCTTCACCGGCATCGGCGCGCTGTGCTGGCTGCCGAACGTGCGCCGGTGGGCCGGGGTGGTCGCGGACCTGTTGCGGCCAGGCGGGCGCCTGTTCATCAGGGAAGGCCACCCGATGCTCTGGGCGCTGGACGACACCAGGAAGGACGGCCTGCTGGCGGTCGAGTTCGCGTACTTCGAACGCGAGGAGCCGCTGGTCTGGGAGGAGGGCGGCACCTACGTCCAGACCGACGTGACCTTCGAGCACAACGTCTCCTACAGCTGGAACCACGGTCTAGGTGAGATCGTGACGGCTCTCCTGGATGTGGGGATGGAGCTGACCGGGCTCACCGAGCACGACAGTGTGCCCTGGGAAGCCATGCCAGGAAAGATGGAGCAGATCGGCGGCGGCGAATGGCGGCTCGCCGACCGGCCCTGGCGGGTACCGCACAGCTACACCCTGCAGGCGGTGAAGCGCGGCTGAGGCCCGGTTCCTGGCGCTTGCAGGTCCTGCTCGGGTGGCCGGGGAATGTCGGAGCTGCTCGTTATCATCAAACACATGACCGATATATATGCGTTAAGCAGCACTGATGACCAGATGGACAGCGGCCGGGCAGAGTCAGCGGCACCAGACTCAGCGGCACCAGGCCCCGATGCGCCGCTGGTGTCGCTGGAGCGGCTGGAGGAGCGGATCTGCGAGCTGGCCGCGCACCTGGCCGCCGGGACCTGCCGCTTCCTGCAGCTGGTCGCCGAGTTCGACGCCCGCCACGGCTGGGCGTGCTGGGACCTGCCCTCGTGCGCGGCGTGGCTCGCGTGGAAATGCCAGGTCGCCCCGGGCACCGCCCGCGAGCAGGTGCGGGTCGCCCGCGCGCTGGCCGGCCTGCCGGTGATCACCGCGCAGTTCGCGGCCGGGCGGATGTCATATGCCAAGGTGCGGGCGCTGACCCGGATCGCCACCACGGCGACCGAGACGGGCCTGGCCGAGATCACCGGCCCGATGACCGCCGCGCAGTGCGAGCGGTTCGCCGCCGCGCACCGCCAGGCCTCCGACGACAGGAACTGGCGAACCAGGCGGCGCGGCGGGTCAGGGTTCAGGTAGCCGAGGACGGATCGGTCACGATCACCGCCAAGCTGCCCGCCACCGACGGGGCGGTGGTGCTGCAGGCGCTGCGCGCCGCCGCGAGCGACTGCGAGCACCCGCACCGCCCGCACCCCGGCCCCGCCGAGGACACCGCGCCCGCCCAGCACACCGGCCCGCCGGGACACCGCCCGCCGAGGACACCGGGCCCGTTCCCGCCCGAACGCACGCTGGCGACGACACCGCAGCCGGCCCGCACGACACCGCCGCAGCCGGCCGCGGCACGGCGACGTGCCGGTCGAGCCTGGCCGATGCGCTGGTGGAAGTGGCCCGGGCGTACCTGTCCGGGAAGATCGCCACGGCCGGCAACCCGGACATCTACCACGTGATCGTGCACGCCGGCCCCGAAGCCCTCCACGACACGCCAGCCGGCAGCGACCCGGCCCGCACCCCCCCAGCGGCCCGCAGCGTTCCCGCCGAAACGCCCGCCGCCGCCCCGGCCGGCGTCCCCGCGGAGACGCCCAGCGGCACCCCGGCCGAAACGCCCGGCGCTGCCCTGGCCGGCGTTTCCGCGGAGACGCCCGCGCGGCCGGCCGGACACCCCACGGACCCCAGACGCTGCCACCTCGACGACGGCCCGGCCATCAGCCCGGCCGCCGCGCGCGCCCTCGCCTGCCACGCGACCATGTCCTGGATGCTGCACGACCACGACGGCACCCTGCTCGACGCCGGACGGCGGCACCGCCGCGCCACCCCCGCCCTGCGGCGCGCCGTCCGCGAACGCGACCAGGCCCGCTGCCAGTACCCCGGCTGCCACTCCCGGCGCACCGACATCCACCACATCATCCCCTGGGCCAAAGGCGGCAAGACCCGCCTGCGCGACCTGATCCTCCTCTGCGAAGCCCACCACGTCATCGTCCACGCCCTCGGCTACCTGATCGCCCCCGGCCAAGACCGCACCTTCGCCTTCACCCGCCCCGACGGCCAGCCCATGCCCAACAGCCCCGCGCTGCCCGGCAGCGACGGCGAGCTGGCCCGCTGCCACCACGCCGACATCACCACCGACACCATCATCCCGGCCGGGCTCGGTGACAAACTCGACCTCGACCTGGCCATCTGGGCCTGCTTCGCCAACGCCCGCATCGATCAAGAGACCAGCCAGCAGCACGAACAGCACCAAGCCGCCTGAACCCCACCCGGCACGGCCTATGAGCGGCCTGGCCGCGGCTCCCCCGGGCCGGCGCTGCACTCGGCCGCGCACGGATTACGCCGTCCCGGCCAGCCGCAGCCGGGTGCGGGCCGGCGGCGGCGGAGGCAGCGTAGCGAGTATGCCGGCCAGGGTGACCCCGGCCAGGCTGCCTCGCCACGCATCGTGTGCTTCGGCCATTTTTGCGGCGAGGATGCAGGTACTGCGGCATTCCTCGGGGGGCAGCGCGCCCCGTCCTTGCTGGCGGATCTCGCGGCACTCATAAGGCGACGACGTGCCGTCGACGGCCTCGACGATCTGCAGGAGCGTGATCTCAGCGGCGGGCCGCGCGAGCCGGAATCCGCCCCGCGGACCCGTGGTCGCGGCCAGCAAGCCGGCCCTGACCAGCGCCTTCAGCTGCTTGGCGAGATAGGCCGGCGGGAGGTCGTAGTACTCCGCGAGCTGTGCCGTCGACGCACTGGCTCCCGGATCGAGCTGAGCCAGCGTGGTGGCGCAGTGCAAGACCCATTCCGTGCTCGCAGGCAGCTTCACGACCCACAGTCTATCGTAGATATAGTGGATCTGTTTAGTCCGTGATACCGGACGCGGTGGCAAGGGAAGAGGAGAGATCATCATGCGGATCGCAATTGCCGGGGCAACCGGGAACATCGGGGCCCTGACCGTCGCCGGACTCGAACGGGGCGGGCACGACGTGATGCGGATCAGCCGTTCGCTCGGCGTGGACCTATCGACCGGTGCCGGGCTCGACGACGCCCTGGCTGGCGTCGAGGCGGTCGTCGATGTCACCAATAGCCCACCGGCCGACCTGGCCGAGACCGTGGCGTACTTCGGCACCGCCACCCGGAGCCTGCTCGCCGCCGAGGAGCGCGCCGGTGTCCGGCACCATGTGCTGCTCACGATCGCCGGTATCGACCGCATTGAGGGCAACGCGCACTACGCCGGCAAGCGGGAGCAGGAGCGCCTCGTGACCGCGGGACCGGTGCCGTGGACGATCGTCCCAGCTACCCAATTCCACGACTTCGCGGCGACGGTGACCAGCTGGACCGAGCAGGATGGCGTCGCCACGATCGCGCCGCTGCTCGTGCAGCCGATCGCGCCCGCAGACGTGGCCGACATCCTCGCCGAGATCGCGGTCAGCGAGCCGCAGGGGCGTTACGTCGATATCGCCGGGCCGCAGCCGCAGGACCTGGTGGACATGGCCAGGCGCACTAACGAGGCACGCGGTCGCGTGGTGCGGCTCGTGCCGACCTGGTCGTCAGTGTTCGGCCTCGCGATGGCCGGTAACGTGCTGCTGCCCGGCGAGGGCGCCCGCATCGCGCCGACCACCTTCGACGAGTGGCTGACCCGCGAGCGCGCCAACTCGTGACGGAAGCTGAAGATTCGCGATGAGGCCCGGACCGGCTGCTAGTCGGACCGGCTGCTAGTCGCCGAGCTCAGCGCGGCGGCGGGTTACATAGTCCTCCAGCTCGGCGCGGATTGCGTCGTCCAGCGGTGGCGGCGTGTACTCCGCGAGCCGCTTGGCGCAGATCTCGCTGGCCCGGGCCGTAGCGTCCTTGCCGCCCAGCTTCAGCCAGCGCTCGTAGTTGGCGGTCGACGACAGCAGCGGCCGGTAAAAGCACTCGCGGAACCGTTCCATGGTGTGCGCCGCGCCCAGGAAGTGGCCACCGTGGCCGACCTCCTCGTGCGCGCCGAAGGCCAGCGAGGCCGGGTCGATCTCCAGCGGAGTGAATTCCACCCGGAGCATCCGCAGCAGCTCGACGTCCACGATGAACTTCTCGTAGCAGGACACCAGGCCGCCCTCCAGCCACCCGGCCGCGTGCATCACCCAGTTGGTGCCGGCCAGGAAGGTGGGCAGCAGCGTCATCAGCGACTCGTAGGCCGCCTGCGCGTCGCAGGTCTGGCTGGAGGTCAGCCCGCCGCCGGTCCGGAACGGCAGGCCGAAATGGCGCGCCAGCTGGCCGGTGCACAGTAGCCCGATGCCCGATTCCGGTGTCCCGAAGCTCGGCGACCCTGACTGCATGTCGATATTGGACAGGAACGAGCCGAAGATCACCGGGCAGCCGGGCCTGATCAGCTGGGCCAGCGCGATGCCGGACAGCGCCTCCGCCAGCTGCTGCACCAGGGCCGCCGGGATCGTGACCGGTGACATCGCGCCCATCAGCAAGAACGGAGTCAGGACCACCGGCTGGTTTGCCGCGCAGTACTCGAACTGCGCGTCCAGCATCCGGTCGTCCCAGCGCAGCGGTGAGTTGCAGTTGATCAGCGAAATGGTAGCCGGGGTGTCCTCGATCGCCGTCCGGCCGCCGAACAGGATCTCGGTCATCCTGATCGTGTCGGCGGCGTTCGGCCCGGAGACCACATTGCCCATGTAGATCTTGTCGGTCACGGTCTGCAGCGCGTAGATCATGTCCAGGTGCCTGGAGTCCAGCGGGGTATCGTTCGGCTCGCAGATCACTCCCCCGGCCGAATCGAGCTCGGGGAAGGACTGGGCCAGCATGGCCAGCCGCCGGAAGTCCGCCATCGCGGCGTCCCGCCGGACCTCGCCCTCGCGGACGAACGGCGACCCGTAGACCGCGCCGAACGCCATCTGGTCGCCGCCGATGTGCACATTGTTGGCCGGATTGCGCGCCTGGACATCGAACTCGCGCGGCGCCTTGGCCACCTGCTCCAGCACGAAATCCGGGTCGAGAAAGACGGTCTCGCCGTCCACCCGCTGGCCGGCCTTGGCGAACAGCTCAGCGGCCTCCGGCTTTGCGAATTGCACGCCGATCTCGGAGACGATCCGGCGCCAGCCGGCATCCAGGACGCTGATCGCATCGGGCGACAGGATCTCATAACGCGGCATCCGGTTGAGGAACATCGCCACCTCGATTGACGAGCGGGGGTTGACGAGCGGGGCTGACCAGCAGGACTCGGTTGAGCGGCGGGATAGAGCTCATGCCGCCGCCGCACCGGCCCTCGCTTGACCCCGTGTATACGGCAACTTAGGATCACATAGTAGAACAAGGTTCCGTAAGATGGAACTCCCTGGATGAAGGGGCGGCGGTGACCAGCCCTACCGGAACGCAAGCAGTGGACCGGGCAGCACAGCTGCTCAAAGAGGTCGTGCACGGCCCGGATCCGGTCACCTTCACGGAGCTGACGGCGGCCACCGGCCTGGCCAAGAGCACCACCTCGCGACTGCTGATGGCGCTGGAGCGCAACGGGCTGGTCCGGCGGGACATGCACGGCCGGTTCCGGCCGGGCGAGATGTTCGTCAGGTACGCCTGGCGGGGCGGCGCGGAAGCCGGCCTGGTGGCGGTGGCTCAGCCGTTCATGGACAGGCTCGGCGCGCTGACCGGGGAAACGATCAACATCGGCGTCGCCAGTCGCGGCGTGGTGGAGCAGATCGCGCAGGTGGACAGCAGGTTCCTGATCGGCGGGACCAACTGGGTCGGATTGTCGGTGCCACTGCACTGCGCCGCGCTGGGCAAGGTGCTGCTGGCCTACCACGCCGTCCAGCTGCCGCCCGGCCGACTGGAGCAGCGCACCGCGCGGACGATCACCAGCCGGGCCGCGCTGGAGATTGACCTGTCCCAGGTCCGGCAGCGCGGCTACGCGGTGACCGATGAGGAGCTCGAGCCTGGCCTGGTGGCGGTGGCCGCCCCGGTCTTCCACGACGGCGCCGCCGTGGTGGCCGCGTTGTCGGTCTCCGGGCCCGCCAGCAGGCTCACCCCTGATCGCATCGCCGACGTCGCCGCGCAGTGCGTGACGCAGGCCGCCGGCTTGTCGGCAGTGCTCGGACACCAGCCAGGGCGAGGATCGCCGCAGAGAGAAGGTGCCGCGTGACGACAGAGGAACTCCTCCGGCAGCTCTACGACCAGACCCTGGTCGGCAACGCCCCGGCCGTGCTGGAGCTGACCCGCGAAGGCCTGGAGATGGGCCTCGGCCCGGAGATGCTGCTGTACGAGGCGCTCATCCCGTCGCTGGAGGAGGTCGGGGCCAGGTTCGAGCGCGGGGACTTCTTCGTGCCCGAGATGCTGATCGCTGGCAAGGCCATGGCCGGGGCGCTGGAGATCCTGCGGCCGCTGCTCGCCGAGACCGGCGCCCAGACGATCGGGAAGATCGTCATGGGCACCGTCAAGGGCGACGTGCACGATATCGGCAAGAACCTGGTCAACATCATGTTCGAGGGCGCTGGTTTCCACGTCATCGACCTCGGCGTCCAGGTCTCCCCGGAGAAGTTCATCGACGCGATCCGGGAGCACCAGCCCGACATCGTCGGCTTTTCCGCGTTCCTCACCACCACCATGCCGATGTTCAAGGCCAACATCAACGCCCTGCAGAAGCAGGGCCTGCGTGACCAGGTGATCGTGATGGTCGGCGGGGCGCCGGTCACCCAGGAGTACGCGGATGTGGTCGGCGCCGATGGCTACGCGGCCGACGCATCCGCCGCGGTGGTCCGGGCCAAGGAGCTGATAGCGCAGCGGCGCGCGCTGGCCTCGGCCCAGGCCTAGCGGGCCAGCACCGGCACCAGGCCCGGGCGACCAGAAATACGCGATCAGGACTAGGCGAGCTGCGGACGGCGAAATGGACACTATCCTCCGGTCACACTCCCAGGAGCTGACCATCGGCCCGGGACATCCGTTCTGCATTATCGGGGAACGGATCAATCCGACCGGCCGCAAGATCTTCCAGGAGCAACTGCGGCGCGGCGACCTGTCCCGGGTCGAGATCGACGTTGCCGACCAGGTGGCCGGGGGCGCCATGGTCCTGGACATCAACATGGGCGCGCCGCTGGCCGATGAGACCGAGCTGATGACAGCGGCGGTGCAGCTCGTGCAGCGATCCTGTGACCTGCCGCTGTGCCTGGACTCCTCCATCATCGAGGTGCTCGAGGCAGGCCTGGCCGTCTATCAGGGCAAGGCCCTGGTCAACTCGGTCACCGCCGAGGACGAACGGCTGGATGCGATCCTGCCGCTGGTCAAGCGGTACGGCGCGGCCATCATCGCGCTGCCCAACGACGAGGAAGAGATTCCCGAGGACCCGCGCCGCCGCCTCGAGCTGGCCCGCAAGATCATTGACGTGGCGACCGGCAAATACGGGATCCCGATCGAGGACATCGTGATCGACCCGCTGGCCATGCCGATCGGCGCGGATACCGGCCTGGTGCTGCGCACGCTGGAGACGATCTCGCTGCTGCGCGACGAGTTCGGCGTGAACATGACCCTGGGCGCGTCCAACGTGTCGTTCGGCATGCCCGATCGCGCCTCCATCGGCGCGGCGTTCCTGCCGATTGCCATCTCCTGCGGGCTGACTAGCGCGATCATGGACGCCCGCTCGCCGCAGCTGGTGCGTTCGGTGAAGGCCGCCGACCTGCTCCTCGACCGCGACGCCTGGGGCGCGGCCTGGATTGCCGCCCACCGTGCCCAGCAAGCACAGGCCCAGCAAGCCCAGGCCCAGCAAGCACAGGCCCAGCAAGCACAGCAGGCCCCGGCGACGACGTGACCAGGCCAACGGCGCCAGTCGCGGAGTCGGCCATGTCCCCGCCGCCGCGGGTTGACCTGCATTTCGAGCCGAACGGGACCCGGGTGCGAGTCCCGCCTGGCGTCACGCTCTTCGATGCGGCCAGCTGGAACGGCATTGCGATCGATTCCACCTGCGGCGGTCACGGCACCTGCAAGAAGTGCCGGGTGAAGATCCTCGAGGGCACCGTGCCCGCATCCCCGCTGGACGCCCGGGCGTTCTCGCCCGACGAGCTGCGGGCAGGCTGGCGGCTGGCCTGCCGGGTGCAGACCGCAGCCGATCTGCGGGTCGAGGTGCCACCGCTGGTCACCAGGCCCAAGGCGGCCACGGTCGGGGTCGGCAGGCAGGTGATCCTCCGCCCCGCGGCGCAGAAACGCTACCTGGAACTCGACGAGCCCTCCCTGGCCGATCAACAGACCGACATCGAGCGCGTCCTGGCCGGCCTCGATGACCTGGAGCTCCGGGTCGAGCTGCCGGTGCTGCGGACCGTCGGCCGGGTGCTACGCGCGGCCGACTACAAGGTCACGGCGGTCATTGTCGACGAGGTGCTCATCGCCGTGCAGCCCGGCGACACCACCAGCAAGCTCTATGGCATCGCCTACGACCTGGGCACCACCACGGTGGTGGCGACGCTGCTCGACCTGAGCACGGGGACGCCGCTCGCGGTGGCGTCGATGCTGAGCAAGCAACAGCCGTTCGGCGCGGACGTGATCACCAGGATCAGCTCGATCATGATGGATCCCGCGGCGCTGGACCGGCTGACCGGCCTGGCCCACGAAACGCTGCGCGAGCTGACCGCCGACATCTGCACCCAGGCCGGGGTAGATCCCGCCGACGTGCTCGAAGTCGCGATCGCCGGCAACGCGACGATGACCCACATCGCGCTGGGCATCGACCCCGAGCCGCTGGGCGTGGCCCCGTTCATCATGTCGACCAGGCACTTCCCCGAGGTACTCGCGCACGAGGTCGGGCTCGCCGTCCATCCGCGCGCCCGGGCGGTGGTGTTTCCCTCGTTCGGCGCTTACGTCGGCGGTGACATCACGGCCGGGCTGCTGGCCTCAGGAATGGACCGCGACTCGCGGACCAGGCTGTTTATCGACATCGGCACCAACTGTGAGATCGTGCTCGGCAACTCCGAGTGGCTGCTGGCGACGGCCGCGCCCGCCGGGCCTGCCTTCGAGGGCGCGGCCATCCGGTGCGGGATGCGGGCCGCCGACGGCGCGATCGAGGTGGTCACGATGACCACCGATGGCCTCGACCTGAAGGTGATCGGTGACGCCGCGCCCGCCGGGCTGTGCGGGTCAGGGCTGGTCGATGCGGTGGCCAGCCTGGTCGGCCTGGGACTGCTCGACCCGTCGGGCCGGCTGGTCAGCGAGGAGCAGGCGGCCCAGATCGCCCCTGGCCTGGCCCCCAGGTTGACCCGGCTGGGCCAAGAACGCATCTTCGTGCTGCACTGGCTTGGTGAGCCTGGCCACGCCGAGCAGTCCATCTACCTGTCCCAGCGCGACATCCGCGAGCTCCAGTTCGCCAAGGCGGCCATCGCCACCGGCTGGAACATCCTGCTGGAGGAGGCCGGCCTGCAGCCGTCCGATATCCGGCAGGTGCTGCTGGCCGGATCGTTTGGCAGCTACCTGTCGCCGGCCAACGCGATCAGGCTCGGGCTGGTGCCTGACCTCCCGGTGCTCCGGGTGGTCAGCGCCGGCAACGTCGCCGGCGAGGGGGCCAAGATGGCCCTGCTGTCGATGCGCGAACGGGCCGGCGCGCTGGCGCTGCTCGAGGAGGTGAGGTATGTCGAGCTCTCCGACCGCGCCGACTTCAACGACCGGTTCGTCGAGCAGCTGGCGTTCCCGGCCTGAGGCCCGGCGCGAGCCCGCCGCCGACGACGCGGTCGCCAGTGTGGGGGTCATCGCCTGCGGGGCGCTCGGCGGTCACATCCGCGAGATCGCCGCGCGCCGCGGCTGGCTGATCGAGCTGCACTGCCTGCCCTCGTTGCTGCACAACCGGCCGGACCGGATCGCGCCTGCCGCCGAGCGGCTGGCCCGCGAGCTGCAGCAGCGGGGGCTGCGGGTGGCGCTCGGTTATGCCGACTGCGGCAGCTATGGGGCCCTGGACGAGCTCTGCCAGCGGCTCGGCCTGCGCCGCCTGCCCGGGCTGCATTGCTACGACGTGCTGGCCGGACCGGACCGGGTGGGTGCGATGCTGGCCGCGGAGCCTGGCACCTACCTGCTGACCGACTTCCTGGTGCGCAGCTTCCGCCGCAGCGTGCTCACCGAACTCGGGCTGGATGCCCGGCCCGAGCTGTGGCCCGACTACTTCGGCCACTACCGCCGGGTGGTCTGGCTGGCTCAGTCCCGTGACCTGGCGCTGGCCACGGAGGCGGCCGCGATCGGCGCCATGTTCGGCCTGCCGCTGCAGGTGATCGAGGTCGGCACCACCGGCCTGGAGCGAGAGCTCGAGTTGCTGGTGAGCGAGCCCGCGGCCGACGGGACCGGCGGCGCGCCGTGACCCGCGGCAGCCTGGCGCGGGTCCTGCCGCTGCTGCGCCAGCCCAGGTACGAGGTATTCCCGGCCGCGAGCATCGAGGACACCGTGCTCGAATGGGTGCCGCTGGGACTGACGGTAACGGTAACGGCCTCGCCGGCCAAGGGGCTGGACGCGACCCTGGACCTCACCGAGCGGCTGGCCGGCCATGGCTATCACGTGGTGCCGCACCTGTCCGCCCGGCTGGTCCGCGACGACGCTCACCTCGCCGATATCACCGCCAGGCTGACGGCCTGCGGGGTCGACGACATCTTCGTCCCGGCCGGCGACGCTGACCCGCCCGCCGGCCGGTTCGACAGCGCGCTGTCCCTGCTCGATCAGCTCACCGAGATGGGCAGGCCGTTCCCGCGGGTCGGGGTGACGGGATATCCCGAGAGCCATCCCAGGATCGAGGATGACATCACGATCCAGGCCATGTGGGACAAGCGGCGCTTCGCCACCTACCTGGTCAGCAACCTGTGCTTCGACCCGGTGACGCTGCGCAAGTGGATCGCCCGGGTCCGGGCCCGCGGGGTGATGCTGCCGCTGTTCGTGGGGCTGGCGGGCCCGGCGGACCGGGCCAGGCTGCTCCGGATGGCCGCCAAGGCAGGCGTCAGCGAATCAGCCAGGTTCCTGGCTGGGCACAAGGAGTTCTTCCTGCGCGTGGGCGCGCCCGGTGGCTACAGCCCGGAACGGCTGCTGGATCGCGCCGGCGCCGCACTGGTCGCGCCCGAGTCGATGGTCGAAGGCCTGCACATCTTCACCTTTAACCAGGTCCGCCAGACCGAGCAGTGGCGCCGTTCGGTGCTGGACCAGTTGACCGGCCAGGGCGGCGGCGAACCGGCGGCCGGGCCGGCCGCGCCGTCTCCTGATCAGCGGCCAGCCTGACCCCGCGTGCCCCGGCCGGGTCAGCGGTAGGGCTCGAACAACTCGACCGGGTTTCCGGACGGGTCGTCGAGCAGGATCTGCCTGCCGCCGACCCCGGTCACGATGTCGTTGCGGAAGCGCACGCCGGCGCCGCGCAGGCTGGCGACGATCTCCTCCAGACCGCTGATCTCCAGCGAGATCCGGTTCCAGCCGCCGGGCCGTGGCATCGTGCCGTCCGGCATGGCGCTGGACCCGCCGCCGGGCCCGCCCGGCCCGACTGGCGAGCTGAGCAGCAGGCGCAGATCGCCCCGGCTGAGGATCGCGAACATCGGCGCCGGGTGCATCTCCTCGGCGAAGCCTAGGTGCGCGCAGTAGAACGCGATCGCGGCGTCGACATCGTCGACGATGTAACGGACGCTCACCGTAGCCACCGTGACCGCTCCCTTCGCCTGGGCATCTGCTCAGCTGACTCAAGCACGGCCAACTCAAGCACGGCCAACTCAAGCACAGCGCGAACCCGCGCCGCGCGCCCGGTCAGCGCGCGGCCGAGTCGGCCCGGCCCGGTCCGGGCGGCACCGGCTGGCTGGCCTGCAAGGCCGCTCACCAAGCCCGCTGAGCCGACCGGTGGATCGCTCGGTCAACCAAGCCGCCCGCCCCAGGTAACGGGCAGGCCGTGCGGCGGCGCGGTGCCGAGAATGCGCTGCTCACCGCCGGGCCAGGTGGTCAGCGACACCTGGCAGTCGCCGTTCGGGGTGGGACGGTCCGGCTCGAGGAAGAGATAGCCAAAACGCGCCGCGGGCGTGGCCGCCGCGCCGAGGGCAGCGACCCCGTCCGCGACCGCCGCCCGCTCTGCCTGGTCGAGGTACTGCCAGACGATCGAATGCCACAGGACGGTCCAGCTACCGTCGGCCAGCGCGATGCGGTGCAGGGTCTGCGCCGCTGCCTCGCGCCGCAGGTCGGCAGGGACCGCGGCGGCGACGGTGAGCGCGCCGCGGAGCCTGGCCAGCCGGCCGGGCTGGTCGGGCCACAAGTAAGCAGCCAGAGTCAGCCTGCCGGCCGGCGTGACCGGGTCGATGGGCGCGTCATCCCCGCCGGTGCGCTCGATCACCTCGATCGCTGCCGTCGGCGGTGGCTGCCCGCGCCAGCCGCCGGTCAGCACCACCGGCGATGACGGGTCGCCGAACCGGCCAGCCTCCCCTGGTATGTGAAAATGGTCCGCACGCAGGTTCAGTCCGGCACTGGCGCCGACCTCGATCAGCCGGACCGGCAGCCGAGCCCGCGCGACGATGTAACGAAGGCCGCCCAGCAGTGCCGCCGCGCGCCCCACCTCGTTGGTCTGCGGAGGCCTGCCGAGCCAGGAGCGGACCTCGGCACGCTGCCCGGCCAGCACCCGGCGCAGCGCCGCCCATGCCGCTGCGCTGCCGGGTCCAGGATCAGCCGCGCCACCTGCCGACCGGTAATAACCGGCCAGCTCGGGCGCCCGCCCGGTCAGTACGAGGGCATGCACTCCGCCCAGCATGCGCAGGGCCAGCGCGCTGCGCCAGGGGTCGTCCAGGTGACCGTCGAGCACATCGGCGGTCGGGCCGCCGGCCAGCAGATCGTCAGCCGCGTGCTCGAGCAGGTCGGCATAGAGCGGGCTGCCCAGCTGCCTGCACGCAGATCCCTGCCGGCGGAGCCGCCGCGCGGTGCGCGAGGCGGGGGTGTCCGGCAGGCTGTCCACGCCCGCAACTATGGCAGCCCCGAGCCGGTCGGAGGACAGCCGGCTGCGCGCTAGCGAACGCGGTGGCGCCCGCTCAACGCGGTATGGCCCCGCCGAACGGAGCCGCCCAGCGCAAGGGGGCTCCGCCGAACGAGGCGCTCAACGCGGTGCGGCCCTTCAACGCGGTGCGGCCCTCGGCCGACGACGGTGCGCCGTCGGCCGAGGGCCAGCTACGCCGGCGGGGGGATGCCGCCAGCCGAGCCGTTCAGCCGGGCGGACAGGGGGGTAGCCACCCGGGAAGGCTCTTCCGCCGCACGGCACGGGGGATGCCGTCAGCGGAGCTTTGCCCCGGCCGACCCGGGGGAGGCCAGTAACGAGGCGGTTCCGCCACCGGCTGGCGAGCCCTCGTCGGCAGGGAATTGCCTGCCGACCAGGGTCCGGGCGAAGCCCGGGATTCCAGCCGGTGTATCCTTACCTACCAGTAGGTCGGTGAACTTGCCCGCCAGTAGGCAAGGCCCTAACTTACCTACGAGTAGGTCAGCCGTCAAGGACGGGGTCCCCCGGAGGGAACCGGCTCATGGTGACGATCGGCAACCAGGACGATCGCGGCGCCGCAACATCCGATGCCGCAGCATCCGGCGCCGCAGCCAGCAGTGCCCTCGGTAATAGTGCCCCCAGTAGTAGGGGTGCCGTCGGTAGGGGTGCCGTCGGCAGGGGTGCCGTCGCCACCGGCCCCGCGTCTACGGGCACTGCCTCAGCCACGAGCACTGCGTCGGCTACGGGCCCTGGGTCGGCTACGGGCACTGCCTCAGCCACGAGCACTGCGTCGGCTACGGGCCCTGCGTCGGCTACGGGCCCTGCATCATCTACGGGCCCTGCATCATCTACGGGCACTGCATCATCTACGGGCACTGAGTCGGCCAGACTCGGGTCGGCTACTAGCCCTGCGCTTGCTGTGCCTGCGCCTGCTGTCCCTGCGGCTACTAGCCCTGCGTCCTTTACCGGCACCGCGTCGCGGATCCTCGATGTGGCCGAGGCGCTCGTCCAGACCCGCGGCTTCAACGGCTTCAGCTACGCCGACATAGCGGCTGAGATGAAAATCACCAAGGCCGCGCTGCATTATCACTTCGCCGGCAAGGCGGAGCTCGGCGAGGCGCTCATCTCCCGCTACGCCGCACGTTTCGCTGACGCGCTGACGGCCGTGGACAGTGCCTGCGCGCAGCCGGCCGTCAAGCTCGAGGCCTATGCACAGCTATACCTCGAGGTGCTGCGCGAGAAGCGGATGTGCCTGTGCGGCATGCTGGCCGCGGAATACCAGACCCTTCCCGAGCCGATGCGGGCGGCCGTCCTGCGGTTCTTCGACGCGAACGAGACCTGGCTGCAGGAGGTCCTTGAGCATGGCCGGGCGGCGGGCACCCTGCGTTTCGATGGCTCACCGCGGGATACCGCACGGATGATCATCGGCAGCCTGGAAGGCGCCATGCTGGTGGCCAGGCCCTACGGCGACACGGCGCGATTCGAGGCGGCCACCCGCAACATCCTGGCCACCGTCGCGAGCCACTAGCCGGGCCCCGGGCCGCCAGCCGGACCGCGGACCGCCGCCGGACTGCCGGCCGCCAGCGCGCGCCGCTGATCAGCCTGGGCGTGACGTGGCGTCGCGGGCTCGAAGCGCCGCGATCAGGGCCGGGATGACCTGGTTGAGGTCGCCGATCACGGCGTAGTCGGCGTGCGAGATGATCGGCGCGTCCGGGTCGGTGTTGACCGCGATGATGTGCTTGGCGCTCAGGCACCCGGCCATGTGCTGGATCGCCCCGCTGATCCCGCAGGCGAGGTAGAGCTCCGGCGAGATGCGGGTGCCGGTCTGGCCGACCTGCTGCTTATGCGGGCGCCACCCTTGACTGGTGACCACGCGGGAGACGCCCACCACCCCGCCGAGCAGCCCGGCCAGTTCTTCCAGCGGCTCGAAGCCCTCCGGCCCGCCGACCCCGCGGCCGCCGCCGACCACCACTCGGGCGCTGGCCAGCGAGATCCCGCTACTGCGCTCAGCCGACTCGCGCGCGACGGCCACCAGGTCGGCCTGGTCAAGCTCGGCCAGGTACTCGTGTACCGCGGCGGTGGCGGCGACGGCCGAACCGGGGGCCGCCAGCTCAGCGGCCACCGGCTCAGCGGGTACCGGCTCAGCGGGCGCAGGCTCAGCGGGCACCGGCTCAGCGGGCACCGGCTCAGCGGGCACCGCGTCCACGGCCACGGTGAGCAGCGCGGGCGCCGAGTCAAGCACGGCGTCCTCCAGCAAGCTGCCTGCCCAGCGGTGCCGGATCAGCCGGTAGGACCCGTCGGCCTCGCGGACCGCGGCGGCGCAGTTGGCCGCCACCGGCAGTCCGGCGATGGCACCCAGATGCGCCAGCACCTCGGCGCCATGATCGGTGCCCGCCGCGACCACCGCGCTGGCGCCAGTCTGTCCGGCCAGCCCCGCCAGGGCGCGGGCCCACGCCTGCGGCGCGTAGCCGTCCAGGCCGTCGGCCGTGACCGCATAGACGTCAGCCGCGCCGAACGCGGCCACCGCGGCAGTCAGCGGCTCCGCTACCGGGCCCGACGCCACCGGGCCCGACGCCACCGGGCCGAGCACCACCGCTGCCACATCCTCGCCGGCCGGCTGCGCCAGTCGCCTGGCGAAGGTCAGGGCTCGCAACGACACGTCGGCCGCGCCCGCGCCGTCGGCTTCCACCAGGCAGAGCACGGTCATGACAGCACCCCCAGCTCATCGAGCAGCCGGACCAGCGCGGGGACCGCGTCGGGCCCGGTGCCCAGGATGTCGGCCCGGCGATTCTCCCCTTCGGGAACCCGCAGCCCGGTCTTCCGCAGGCCCTCGGCTCGCCACTGCACGGGGTGCCGGTCGATGGCCGCGCGCTTGGCCCGCAGCCGGCCCGGCAGCGACGGGTACCTGGGCAGGTTGATGCCCTCCTTGACCGAGATCACCGCGGGCAGGGGCAGGTCGAATACCTCCTCGGTGCCCCGGTACTCGCGACGGGCCAGCACGCGGTTGTCCGTGATCTCAATGTTCTTGATGCCGGTCGCGCAGGGCAGCCCGAGTGCGTGCGCCACCCGGACCGCGACCTGGTAACCACCGGTGTCGGCCGCCTCGTTGCCGAACAGCAGCAGGTCGTAGCGGCCGTCGGGCCCCTCGGCGCGGCGCTGGGCCGCCGCCGCGATCTGCGCCGCCGTCTCGACCGGTCCCCATTCGGTGCCGTCGGTCTCCAGCAGCTCGGCGCGGGACGCGCCCAGCGCCAGCATGTCGCGCAGCTGGTCGGCGGCCTCGGGCGGCCCGAGGGTCAGCACCGAGACCGTGCCGCCGAACCGTTCAGTGAGCTGGACGGCCTCCTCGACCGCGCATTCCTCGTGCGGGCTGACCGTGAAGCCGGACATCCGGGTGTCGACGTCCTGCCCGTCGGCGGTCACGACGATCTTGCCGCCGACCATCGGGACCCGCTTGACGCAGACGGCGATCTCCATCGCGGTCAGCTCCTCACCCGCTCGTTCTCCGGGTCGAACAGCGGTGTTGACCCGGCCACCGCCACGGTCACCGGATACTGCTCGCCGAGGTACTCGACGGCCAGCCGGTTGCCCGCCACCGCCTGGTCGGCCGGCAGGTAGGCCATCAGCAGGTGCTTGCCGAGCGACGGCCCGGAACCCGCGCTGGTCACGTAGGAATGCCGGCCTCTGGCGTCGGTGAGCGGCTCGCCGGAGCGGGTCAGGATCGGCTCGCCGCCGAGCGGGTACCGCAGCTGGCCGTCGGCGCTGCGGTGGTGATCCACGGTCAGCGTGCACAGCACCGCGCACGGCGGCGCGTCCCGCTGGGCCAGGTAGGCGGCCTTGCCGATAAAGTCCTGCGCCTTCACCTTGGGCCGGGTCATCCCGGCCTCCACCAGGTTGTAGTCGCCGTCGAGCTCGGCGCCGTAGGCCCGGTAGCCCTTCTCCAGCCTGCCGGTGGTCCCGTAGACGCCGATGCCGACCGGCACCAGCCCGCTGGGCTGCCCGGCGGCCCAGATCGTGTCCCAGACCCGGAGGCCCTGCTCCATCGGCACATGCAGTTCCCAGCCCAGCTCGCCGACGTAGGAGATCCGCGAGGCGAGCACGCTGGCGCCGCCCAGCTCGATCTCGCGGCAGGTCGCGAAGCCGAAGCCGACGTGGGAGACATCGTCGGGGGTCACCGCGGCCAGCACGTCCCTGGCCGCCGGGCCCCACAGCCCGATCGTGGTCCAGGCCGAGGTCAGGTCGGTGACCGCCGCGTCCGGCGCCAGCTGGTCAGTGAACCACTTGAGGTCCATCATGCCGGTCGCGCCGCCGGTGACCACGCGGAACCGCTGCGGGCCCAGCCGCATGATGGTCAGGTCGGCCACGAAGCCGCCCGCCTCGTTCAGCAGCGAGGTGTAGACGACCCGGCCCGGCCGGACATCCAGTTGCGCGACGGCCAGCGACTGAACAGTGTTAAGGGCGCCGGGGCCGGTCACATCGAAGATCGCGAATGCGGACAGGTCGACGATCCCGCAGCGCTCGCGCAGGGCCAGGTGCTCGGCGTTGATGATCGGCGACCACCAGCGAGACTCCCACTCACCCTCGCGCTCCATCAGCCGCCCGGCGTACCGCTCGAGCAGGCCGGCGTTGGAGGCGTACCAGAACGGGCGTTCCCAGCCGGCCGTCTCGAAGAAGACCGCGCCCAGCTCGCGCTCCCGTTCGTAGGCCGGGCCCAGCCGCAGCGGCAGGCCCGATTCCCACTGCTCGGCCGGGTGCACGATCCCGTACATCTTGTTGAAGCCCTCCCGCGCCCGGGCGGTGATGTGCGCGGTGGTCTTCTGGTGACTGTAGAACCTGGCGATGTCCGACTCATGGATGTCGATCTCCGGGACCTGCCCGCTCATCCACTCGGCGACCGCGCGGCTGATGCCGGGGCCCTCCTTGATCCAGCTCGCGGCGACCGACCAGAGGCCCGGGACCTCAGGGATCTCACCGAGCGCCGGATGCCCGTCCGGGGTCATCGAGATAAGACCATTGATCGCGTAACGGATGCCGACGCGCTCATCGCCCAGCAGATCAGGCATCAGCTCGAGGGCCTGCAAGAGCTGCGGGTCGAAGTCATCCTGGGTGAACGGCATCTCGGTCGGCGACAGGACGGCTTCCTCGATGGACGGGATGTCGTCGGGCCCGACGATGATCGGCCGGTGCGCGTAGGAGCCCACTTCCATGTCGCCGCCGTGCTGGCGCTCGTACATGTTGGTGTCCACGTCCCGGACGATCGGGTAGGAGATCTCACCGGGCAAGTCGGCGAACAGCGGGATCGGCCCGACACTGATCATCTGGTGCACGATCGGGGTCAGCGGGATGTGCGCGCCGGCCATCCGGGCGATCCGCGGGCTCCAGACCCCGCAGCAGATCGCGACGACCTGGGTCTGGATCTCGCCCTTGGTGGTGCGCACCGCGCTGATCCGGCCGTCGGGTGACTTGTCGATGCCCAGCACCTCGGTCCCGGCCAGCACGCTCAGCGCGCCGAGCTGCTGCGCCTGCTCACGCATCAGCGTGCCGGCCCGTAGCGAGTCGACCACCCCGACCGTCGGGAAGCTGGCTCCGCCGAGGATGACCGACTCATCCAGGTACGGCACCAGCTTGGCGACCTCGGCGGGCGTCAGCAGCTGCGCGGGTATCCCCCAGGCCTTCGCGGCTGTGCAGCGGCGGCGCAGCTCGGTCATCCGCTCCGCGGTGCGGGCGACCTCGATTCCGCCGCTCTCGGTAAAGACGCCGAGTTCGGAGTATTGCCTGGTGCTGTCGGCGGTCAGCTCCATCATCATCTTCGAGTACTCGATCGGGAAGATGAAGTTGGAGGCGTGCCCGGTCGAGCCGCCCGGGTTGGGCATCGGGCCCTTATCGACCAGCACGAGGTCAGTCCAGCCGAGCCTGGCCAGGTGATAGGCCAGGCCGTTGCCGACGATGCCGGCGCCCACGATGACGGCACTGGCCCGGGCAGGGATGTCGTTCATACCGCTGTTTACTCCTTTGCGAGGCCGGCCCCGCCGCCCACTGGCGTGGGCGGCGGGGCCGGCTGAAAACTCCCGCGGCGCAGGGCGGCCGCCTATTCGACCGGGATCTCCTTGTTGATGAGGCCGAGGTCGATGCCCTGCCGGTTCCTGATCAGCCTGGCCGCCACGTAGACGATGATCGCCAGGACGTACATCGCGCCCATGTAGATCAGCGAGGTCTTGTTGTTCACGAAGTACAGGCCGTTCGACAGCCACTCGTACAGGTTGAAGCCGAGCAGCCCGATCGTGACGACGCCGGCCACCGGGACGATCTGCACGCCGAAGATCTTGATCTTGCTGGCCGGCGAGGCCCGCCACAGGTCCGGCTTCCGCCACGGCAGGATCACCACCGCGATGGCGCTGAACAGGTAGGTCACCGCGATGACCAGCGTCGCATCGAGCGTGTAGTTCCGGAACGTCGTGGAGTACGCGTAGACCGCGGCCAGCCCGGCCGCCGGCAGCAGCATCAAGATCAGCGACCAGACCGGCACCTTGCGCTTCTCCGACACCTCGGCGGCCCGGTCCGGCAGCACCCGGTCGAACGCCGCGGCGAAGATGACCCGGGTCGAGGACAGGAACAACGTGCCCACCCAGCCGAAGAACCACAGGCTCAGCACCAGGATCAGCACCACCTGGAACGCCGTATTGTGCACCAGCCAGCCCGCGAACATGAACGGGTACGGCCAGATGCCGAACTGCGGCGTCAGGTTGTAGTCCAGCGAGTTGAGGTTCTGGTAGAAGTCCCAGCCCACGGTCTTGGCGATCACCAGCAGGAAGATGACGGTCAGGATGACGGTGATCCACAGGCCGGCGAACATGCCGGTGAACACGCGCTTGAAGTCGCTCGCGCCGCGAATCTCGCCGTAGAGGGTGGCGCCCCAGTTCGGCCACAGGATGAAGAACATCATCGCGGGCACCAGCAGCATGGTCGCCCCGAGCGGGCCGAAGCCTAGCTTCGAGGTGGTGTAGCCGGCCTTGGCGGCGGCGGCGTTCGTCGCATGGTAGGCGTTGTGGACTCCGAAGAGCTTGAGGCCCTCGGTGTTGAACGAGCTGACGAAGCTGGCGTGCGAGTGGGTCAGCAGCAGGATCACGACCACGGCGAACCCGACCATGCCACCGACGAAGCACCACCGCTGGATCTTGGCGTACCCGGACATCCCGAGCGAGACCAGGACGCCGGCGAGCGCGATCGTGATGATCGTGACGATGAAGATCCCGTTCTTGGTGCCGAACCAGGCGGCGCCGCCGCCTGGCCAGGTCCATTTGAGGGTCGCCCAGAGCGGCTGGAACAGCTGGACCGACAGGATATTGCCGTAGATGGGGGCCCACAGCCACAGAATGAACCACCAGCCGGTGGCCGCCATCACGAAGCCCAGGCCGCTGCCCAGGATCCGGGTCTGCCAGACGTAGTCACCGCCGGCCCGCGGGATCGTGACAATAAGGCCCGCATAAGCAACAACCAGGAACGATACCCAGACGCCCGAGATTATTACCGCCGTGATCAGCTGCCCCTTGGGGAAGGCAGGACCGGCGAAGGTGAACTCGTAGATTCCCAGCGTGACGAAGTTGGTCGCCAGGCAGGCATAAATCATCGAGTCCCGGACCGACCAGCCCCTGACCAGGCCGGTCGCTTTCCGGAGAAACAGTGTCGGCGTCTCGCCGCCGACGGCACCCGCCGCCATGGTCGCCTCCCAGTAGGTTTTGCCGTGATCGTTACTGGCCAGCACCTTACAGTCGCGGCGGCCGGTTTGAGGTCAGATGTGCTCAGCCGTTCACAAGAAGGTATTTGGTAACTTTGCCCTTCTTCGGGTTCAGCTCGAGCACCGCGCCCTGAAGCACGCCATCCCCGTAGACGCTGCCGGGATTGATGGCAAATGTCCGGCCGAGCCGCTTGATGCCGCGGCTCTCATGAATGTGCCCGTGCACCGACAGCATCGGCTGATGCTTCAAGATCGCGTCCCGGACCGCGGTGGAGCCCACCGCCTTCATCACCGCGCCGCCGTGCGTCGGGCGCAGCGAGGCGTCCAGCGCCGGGGCCTCGTCCAGGCCGGTGCCGTACGGCGGGGCATGGAAGTTGAAAATCGCCCGCTCCATGTCGGGCACGGCGCTGACGATCGTCTCGATCTTGGCCGCCAGTTCCTCCTCCGGCGCCTCCCGGTAGGTGTCCCACGGGGTCGGGTTGGTCCAGCCCATCGAGACCAGGTGGAAGCCGTCGAGCTCGAGGACCTTCCCCTCGGCGAAGCTCACGCACGGGGAGGACTCGATGACGTCGTCGATCTCGAAGATGTCATCGTTGCCGCCGTTGAGGATGCACGGGATGTCGCCGCCCTGGAGCTTGCCGTCGGCCATGTCGAGCCACCGGTCGAGCGACTTGATCATCTCGACGCTGAACCTGCGGTCGACCGCGCCCTCTTCCTCGCTGAGGAACTGCAGTTCGTCCGGGGTGACGATGGCCGGGTAGGAGCCACGGTTGCGGATCAGCCGCTGGACTTCGTCAAGCTCGGCCTGAGTCTCCAGCCGCTGCGCCTGGCCGCCCAGGGTCACCTGCCAATATCCGGGGTACGAGACGATCGGCACCATCACCTTGCCGGTGACATCACCGCCCAGCACCACCATGTCGGCCTTGTAGAACGCGGCGGAATTCAGGAACTTCCGCCAGCAGATCTCCGAGCCGTGGATATCGGTAGCAAAAAAGATCTTCATGCGCTCACCATGTCATTCCCCGTGCTTTCTGTGCAACGTGTAGCATCCGGTGCAACCGGAGTCAAGCACCCGTTCAGGCCGAAAGCGTCACCGTCAGGCCCGAAAGCATCAGGTTCAGTGGCCGACTTCTTCGGGCAGCTCATACCAGCGGACCCGGTCGCCGACGCCGGCGCGTACCTTCCACTTCATGCTCTTGGGCGCGGACTCAGCCAGTTCCAGCAGCCGCTGGCAGGCCTGCGCCGCGTCGTAGGGCGGCTCGGGCGGGTGCAGGTGGGGCCGCTCGGCCGCCAGCGCCGGCAGCTTCTTCAGGTTGGCCGTGACCGTCCGCCACCAGCCCCAGTCAGCGCCGAGCACCTTGGTGAACCGGTCGGTGTCGATGGATTGCGCGCCGGAGTGCGGCATCTCGCTGCTGGCGTGGCCGGCGTGCCTGCCGGGCAGGCCCGGGCGCGGCGGCTCGGCGCCCGGCTCACCGTCGCCGGACAGCGGCATGGCCGCCAGCAACTGCAGCAGGTCCCTGGCGTCCTTCTCGTTCATTTCCACGATCTGCAGCTTCGACAGCAGCAGGTCGACCACGTCCAGGGTGAAGGGCAGCCGGTCGAAGGTCGGCCTGAAGTCCAGGGTGTGGCACATGGCCAGCCGGTCGACCATGACATCGATCGGGCGTCCCGACGGGGCGGTGAAGTACATCTGCCGGTCGCCATTGAGGTTGTTGAACCTGCGGTCCGGCTCGCAGCCGCTGCGCTCCAGGTAGGCAGCCACGTTCTTGCGGCCCTTGGACAAGCAGGCGAAGTCGATGTCCTGATCGCGGCGCAGCCGGGGCGGGAAGTTCGGGCAGATGACCCGGACGGCCAGGCCGCCCAGCAGCTTGAGGCCAAGCCCCGCTTCGGCGGCGCTGCGGGCCAGCCCGAAGGCCTCGGGAAGCGGATCCGACACGGCTGCGGTGGTGGCTTCGGCCTGGCCAGGCGTGTCAGTGCCCACGGTTGCTCCCTGCTGCCCAGGAGGTGCCTTTGCTGCGATCTCGCGCGCCACCCGCACAATACCGCTTGACGGGAACAATGCGTGACTTTCGGCCTGTTGACTTCGGCCGGGCAGCTGGCCATCCTTGTTGCGTGCCTAGTGCAGAGGTTGCTTCAGGCGCAACCTATCAGTCGGCCGAGCGGGTCCTGGCGCTGCTGACGAGCTTTGATGAGTCACGCGCAGAACTCGGCGTCACCGAGATGGCCGCCTGGCTCGGCGTGCACAAGTCGACCGCCTCCCGGCTGGCCGCCGCGCTCCAGCGGGCGGGCCTGCTGACCCGCGCCGGACGGCGGTTCAGGCTCGGTCCCGAGGTTATCCGGCTGGGCACGCTCGCGCTGCGCAATCTCGACCTCGTCACCATGATGCAGCCCGCCATGGACAAGCTGTCGCAGCAGACCGGGGAGACAGTGAACCTCGCGGTGCCCTACGGCGCCAACATACTGAACGTCGCCGAGGTGCCGAGCACCTACATCCTCAGCTCCTCCGGCGGCTGGATCGGCCGCCGGACCAAGCCGCACGCGGTCGCCAACGGCAAGGTGCTGCTCGCCTACGGAGTCATCCCGGTCCCGCACGAGCTGGAGCGGTACACCGATCACACCATCACCAGCCACGAGGTGCTGGCCGCCGAGCTGGCGGCGGTCCGGCGCGATGGTTACGCCAAGGCGGTCGCCGAGCTCGAGGACGGGCTGGTCGCCGTGGCGGCGCCGGTGTTCGACGCCGCCGGGACCTGTATCGGCGCGCTCTCCATCTCCGGGCCCGGCTACCGTCTGCAGCCCGACGCCCTGGACGATCTGGGCAAGCTCTGCGCGACTTCGTAACGCCCATCCGCCTATCCGCCCCCGACGCCCGACCACCGAACCCGCCGCCCGACCACCGAACGGCCAGAGCAGCCGACAGATAACGCCGCCGATAGCTAACAGAGCCAAACTCCATAACTGACAGCACCAGACTTCAAGGAAGAGGCGAGGAGCGTGCGCGAGCACCTGCTGTACGTCGATGGCAGATGGCGGCCCGGCGGTGCTGGCACGACCGTGGCGACCAGCCCGTCCTCGGGCGAGGCGATCGCCCGGCTGGCCGTGGCCGCTCCGGCCGACGTCGACGCAGCGGTCGCGGCCGCCGCCGCGGCCTGGCCCGCCTGGGCCGGCACCTCGGCCTTCGACCGCGCCGCCTGGTGCGGGCAGATCGTCACCCGGATCAGGCAACGGCGCGAAGAGCTGGCCCACGCGCTGACCGATGACCAGGGCAAGCCGCTGGTCGCCGAGGCCTTCGATGAGGTCGACGAGCTGGCCGAGTACTTCAGGATGGCCGGCGAGGACGCCAAGCGTCTCGAGGGGGCGCTGCCCGCCTCCACCTCGGCGGATCGTCGCGTGCTCAGCACCCGGGTCCCGCTCGGGGTGGTCGCGGTGGTGAGCCCCTGGAACTGGCCGTACACGATGGGCGCAGAGGTGTTCGCGCCCGCGCTGGCCGCGGGCAACGTGATCGTGTGGGTGCCCGCGCCCACCACCACGGCGTGCTGCGCCCTGCTCACGGAGGTCATCGCGGAAGCCGGGTTGCCGGCCGGCGTGTTCAACTTCGTCCCAGGCCCCGGCCCCGTGGTCGGCGACGCGCTGGTCGCCCACCCCGGCGTGGCCGGGGTCGGCTTCGTGGGCTCCGTCGCCACCGGCGCGAGCATCGCGTCCCGGGCCGCGGGCAAGACGCAGCTGCTCGAACTGGGCGGCAACGGCCCCATGGTGATCCTGGACGACGCCGACCTGGAACTGGCCGCCGATGCCGCGCTGGAGGCGGCCTACCTGTGTGCCGGGCAGAGCTGCACCGCGGGCGAGCGCTTCCTGGTGGCCGAAGCGGTCCGCGACGAATTCGTCGAGCGCGTGGTCGCGGCGACCACCGAGCGCGTCAGGCTGGGCGACCCGTTCGACCCGCAGACCACGATGGGGCCGCTGAACAACGAGGCCACCGCGGCCAAGTTCGACCGGCACCTCGCCGACGCCGTCGCCGGCGGCGCCCGGATCTGCTGCGGCGGGCGGCGCGGGCGCGCGGCCACCGGCCTGGCGACCGAGCTGTACGCGCAGCCCACGGTGCTCGACGGTGTCCTGCCGGGGATGGTGATCGAGCAGGAGGAGACGTTCGGGCCGGTGGTGCCGGTGGTCTCGGTCCGGTCCGCGGACGAGGCCCTGGAGCTGACCAACGCGTCTGAGTTCGGGCTGACCGCCGCGATCTTCACCGGGGACCTGGAGCGCGGGCTGGCCTTCGCGGAGCGGGCCAGGGCCGGCTGGGTCAACATCAACGCCTCGACCAACCTGTGGGAATCCCACCTGCCGTTCGGCGGCCGCGCGGGCAGCGTCAGCGGCCGCGGCCGGGTCGGCGGCCGCTTCCCGATGGAGACCTTCTCCGAACCCAAGACCGTGCTCTACCCCGCCCCGAGATACCGCAGGAAAGGTGGCGACGTCTGAAATGGGAATGCCGACCGCGCTGGAGATCGCCAGGCAGGCCAAGCTCAAGCCGATTACCGAGATCGCCGCCGAGATCGGGCTGCCGCCCGTACTGCTCGAGCAGTACGGCGAGCACATAGCCAAGATTGACCTGGCTGCCATATCCGAACTCGCCGACCGGCCGCGGGCCAAGTACGTGGTCGTGACCGCGGTGACTCCGACGCCGTTCGGTGAGGGAAAGACGACCACCACCGTCGGCCTCGGCCAGGCGATGCACCATATCGGCAAGCGCGCCACCATCGCGATCCGGCAGGGCTCGATGGGCCCCACGTTCGGGATCAAGGGCGGCGCGGCCGGCGGCGGCTACAGCCAGGTCGTCCCGTTCGAGGCGCTCAACCTGCACCTGACCGGCGACATGCACGCCGTCACCGCGGCGCACAACATGCTCTCCGCCATGCTCGACAACCACCTGCACATGGGCAATGCGATCGGCCTGGACCAGCACAACATCACCTGGCGCCGGGTCCTTGACGTGAACGACCGGGCGCTGCGGAACATTGTCATCGGCCTCGGCGCCAAGGCCGACGGCGTGCCGCGGCAGACCGGCTTCGACATCACCGCCGCCTCCGAGGTGATGGCGGTGCTGGCGCTCTCGGTTTCGCTCCAGGACATGCGGGCCAGGCTCGGCCGGATCGTGGTGGGTTACACGGCGTCGGGCGAGCCGGTCACCGCGGAGCAGCTCAAGGGGGCTGGCGCGATGACCGTGATCATGCGGGACGCCATCAAGCCCAACCTGCTGCAGACCCTGGAGAACACGCCGGTCCTGGTGCACGCGGGCCCGTTCGGCAACATCGCGCACGGCAACTCCTCGGTCGTCGCTGACCTGATCGGCATCCACACCGGGGACTTCCTGATCACCGAGGCCGGGTTCGGCGCCGACATGGGCGCGGAACGCTTCTTCAACATCAAGTGCCGGGTCTCCGGGCTCAAGCCGGACGCAGCCGTCGTGGTCACCACCGTGCGGGCACTCAAGACGCACTCGGGCCGCCATCGCGTCGTGGCGGGCCGGCCGCTGCCCGAGGCGATGCTGGCCGAAAATCCCGACGAGGTGCAGGCCGGGGCCGCCAACCTGCGCAAGCACGTCGAGAACGTCCGGATGCACGGTGTCACGCCGGTCATCGCGATCAACGCGATGCCGGAGGACTTCCCGTCCGAGCACGCGGCCATCAAGCAGATCGCCGAGTCGATGGGGATCCGCTCGGCGGTGTGCACCAACTTCGCCGATGGCGGCAGCGGTGCCACTGAGCTCGCCGAGGCGGTGGCCGAGGCCGCCGGGGAACCGGTCGACTTCCATTTCCTCTACCCCAGCGAGGCGTCACTACGGGAGAAGATCGAGACCATCGCCACCCGGGTGTACGGCGCCGACGGCGTCGACTACCTGCCCGCCGCGGCCAAGCAGCTGGACACCTATGAGCGGAACGGTTTCGGCAACCTGCCGATCTGCGTGGCCAAGACGCCGCTGTCGTTGTCCTTCGACCCCGCGCTCAAGGGGGCCCCGACCGGCTGGCGGTTGCCGGTCCGGGAGGTCCGGGCCTCCGTGGGCGCCGGGTTCATTTACCCGATCTGCGGCGACATGCGCACCATGCCTGGCCTGTCCTCGCACTCGGCCGCGGAGCGGATCGACATCGATGAGGATGGCCAGGTTGTCGGTCTCTCCTGACCACTCCTCCGAGGGGACCCCGGGCGGCCCGGATTCCGGGCCGCCCGCCTACCTCGACCAGCCGGTCGGCGAATTCCTCGCCACGTTGTCGGCCGGGCACGCCGCGCCCGGCGGCGGCAGCGCCGCAGCTCTGGCGGTTGCGCTGGGAGCGGGTCTCTGCGCCATGGCGGGGCGCCTGTCGACGCGCCAGCTGGCCGGTCTCGACATCGAGTTCCTGGTCGCCGAGGCCGAGCGGCTCCGGAACTCCGCTGCTGCGCTCATCCAGGCCGACGCCGAGTCGTACCGGGACGTCGTCGCCGCCCGCCGCGACCAGTCCGGCGGCGACGTCCCGGACTCCGGCGCAACCAACCTGGTGGCGGACCTGGTCCCCGTCCCGGAGCGCCAGCGGGAGCGGATCGACGCCGCGTTGTCGGAGGCGGCCACCATCCCGATGGAGGTGCTAGCCCTGGCCGCGCAGACCGCCAGGCTCGCCGCGCGGCTGGCCGCTGACGGCAACCCGCAGCTGCGCGGCGAGGCCATCACCGCCGCCCTGCTCGCCGAGGCAGGAGCCCGGGCCGCCGCGGTCCTGGTCTCGATCAACCTGGCCGAGTGGCCTGGTGACGAGCGCCGGGCCCGGGCCGGGGCCCTGCTGAGCGAAGTCACCCGCGCGGTCCGGGCCGCCGGAGGCTAGTGCCGTAGCAGGGAAGACTGCCCTGTTGGGTGTCGATCCTCATGCCCAGCCGGGCATCGAGGAGGGCGGCTAGCCGGCGTCCTTTCCGTAGTCCACGCTCAGCCAGCGCTCCGGCTCGATCCGGAACAGCGCCAGCTCGCCGTCGGGGTCCGGGTTGTCCGCCACATACTGATCGCCGCCCTCAGGACCGAGATACCTGCGGGCCAGCGCCAGGCGCTCGGCCAGGTCGAATTCCGCCCGTACGACGGGCCCCTCGACGCTGACGTACCGGTACGGGGGAACCTCGCTCTGGACCAGCAGAGTCACCCGGCCCGCCGCCTGGAGGGCCCGGCCCTTCCTGGATTCACGGCCCGTGATGAACGTGATGGGGCCGCCAGGCTGATAGCTGTACCAGACCGGGGCGGTGATGGGGCCCCGTCCGTCGCCGGACGCCACGCTGAGCACCGCGACATGCACCTGACCCAGGAACTGCTCGCGTTCGGCGACGCTCATCGCATAGGACATTGGCAACTCCCGCTACTCGGCGGTTGGCTACGCCCGAGTCTCGCAGACCACTCAGGCACGCCGTCAGCGACCCGGGCCAGGCTGGCCGGCCTCAGTGCGCAGGCTCGGGATCGCTGACGTCGGCCACGGTGGCATCCAGCGCGGTCAGCGCAGCACCCGCAGCCACCGCGACCGCCAGGCCGTGCTCTCCGGCGCCGAGCGTGATCTGCCGGCCGCGGATGCGCTCATCGGCGATCACCGGCCAGGCCGTGACCGAACCGAACGGCGTGATCGTGCCGCGCTCATAACCAGTCGCCTGCCTGGCCACCTCGGCCTGCGGCATCGACACCCGGCTCACGCCCAGCACCGAGCGCAGCTTGGGCCAGGAGATGGCCCGGTCGCCGGGCACCAGCACGAACAGATAGTCGCCCGCGCCGCGCCGCACGACCAGGGTCTTCACGACATCGGCGGGCTGCACGCCGCGCGCCCGCGCCGCCTCGGCCAGGCTGGACACCGGGCCGTGCCGGATCAGCCGGTACGCGACACCTGCCGTATCGAGGGCTTCCAGCGCGGGGTTGACCATGATCCAGTATCGCGCGGCGCCGCCCGTGCGGTCAGCGTCGCCAGTGCGGTCAGTTCACGCACGGAATGCCGTTCTCGGCGGCTACCGCGCCGCCCTGGGGGCCCGTGCTGGGAACCACCACCGGCGGCTGCGGCTGGCTGGCGGCGCTGCCGGGCGCTCCCCCGCCGTGCCTGCGGTGCGGCGGGGCGGGCTTCGGGTAAAACGTCGCCGCCACGATGGCCTGGATGGTGGCGGGGTCCACCACGTTGGCCGACTGGCCGTCGATCGTGGCGTAGCCCTCGATCGGCAGCGTGTGGAAGACGAGGTTGCCGCTGGTCAGGTCCTGCATCTGGGCCGCGAAGTCCAGCAGGTTCCAGCCGGCGTCCGTGATGACATAACGCTTGGCCACCGACAACAGCGCGGCCACCTTGGTCAGGTCGTCGAGCACCCCCGCGGTGCGCAGCTGGTGCATCACCGAGTCGATGAACGCCTGCTGGCGGTGGGTGCGGTCCAGGTCACCGTTGGGCAGGCCATCGCGCTGGCGGACGAACGCCAGCGCCTGGGAGGCGTTCAGGTGCTGGTAGCCGGCCGGGAAGTCCGCGCCTGAGTTGGGGTCATCGACGGGGTGATTGAGGCAGACCTCGACGCCGCCCAGGACCTTCGCAAGCTCGTAGAACCCGTCCAGGTTGACTTCGGCGAAATGGTCGATGTGCACGCCGGTGAGCTTCTCCACCGTGGCCACCGCCGCCGCGCGGCCGGCCTCGTTGCCGAGGAAGGCCAGCTGGTCCTGGCTCATCCCCGGGTCCTGGGTGCGCAGCTTCCCCTGCTCGTAATACATGCTCACCCCGTACGCCTGGTCGATCTTGCCCTGCTGTTGCGGCCCGACCGTGTCAGCGAAGCTGACCCAGTCATCACGGGGGATGGAGAAGCCGATCGCCTTCTTGCCGCCGGCCGGTATGTGGATGAGGATCAGCGTGTTCGTGTCATTTCCGCCCACCCCGTCCGCAACGCCCTGCCTACTGCCCGCGTGCAGCTTGGCCAGGATGTCGTTGGGGAGGATGTTCCCGTTCCAGTCCCTGCGGCTCTCCAGTCCCATCAGCAGGATGTTCTGCGGGCCGATCGAGGGGCCGCTGGTGATCGCGTGCGAGGAACCGATGCTGCTCACGTCGCGCACGACGAAGTAGGAGAAGCCGCTGAGCAATAAGACCAGCGCGGCGAGGATGCAGCTGACGGGGTAACCGGCTTTCCCCGCCAGGCCCCACAGCCCCGTCCCCTCCTCAGCCCTGCCCACCGCATCCCCTTCCGGAAATAATCCGCCCTGGTCACGAGGGCTGTGCACGCTCACCGCCCGGCCGTAGCGGCTACCATCTGGGAGCAAATGAGCGAGCCCCGACGGCGCGATGCAGACCTGCGCCCGCCGTACCGCAGTGTGCCGGGATCTTACCCCAGAACGCACGGGCGGGATCCTCGCGCGCGCCGGGACACGCGTCCGGGCCAGCGGCCGCCCGGGCCACCGCCGCCCGGCAGGCACGGGAGGTGGGGCGCGCTGCCCGGGAGATCCGGTGTTTGCATCGTGATCGCCGGCGCCGTCTTCGGCGCGGGGGTCACCGTGGCGTCCGGGCTCGAACCCGGCCTGGTGCTTGGCCTCTGCCTGGTGGCCGCGACGGTGGCGGGCGCCCTGGCGGTCCGGCCCCGCGCCGTCTACCTGATCATCCCGGTCCCTGCGCTCGCCTACCTGGTAGCCGCCGCGGTGGCCGGCCTCATCCAGGACCGGGCCACGGACACCTCACTGACGGGGCTCGCGGTCAGCGCCGCCCGGTGGATCGCCAGCGGATTCCTGGCTATGACGGCCGCGACCTTACTGGCGATCGTGATCACTGTCGCGCGCTGGCCGCGGCGCAGGCGCGGCCGGCGCGCCGCAGCTTCCGCTCGCATCGCTCCGGTCCGCCAGCCGCCGGCGCGGGATAAGACCTAGGCGACGGAATGAGTGATGATGGCCGTGTAGGTGCCGTTGGTCAGCGACGGCGGCAGCGTCACCGTGAGCATCGGATTCCAGGTCGCGGTCGTGTCGCCCGTCACAGCCACGGCCGTCTGCACGGTCTGGCTGACGGTCACGAGGAACGGCCGCCGGTGACCTCGGTCAGGCGGCGGGACAGGAACCGCCGCTCGGAGTCGGTTCTGACCAGCTCGACGGCTTCGGCGTAGGCCTCGGCGGCCTCGGTGCGGCGGCCGAGGCGGCGCAGCAAATCGGCCCGGGTGGCGGGCAGCAGGTGGTATCCGGCCAGCTCGCCGGTCGCCGCCAGGGCGTCCACCAGCGCGAGGCCCGCGGCCGGCCCGTCGGCCATGGCGACGGCGACGGCCCCGTTGAGCCGCACCACCGCCGACGGCACCACCTGGGCCAGCCGCTGGTACAGCCGGGCGATCGCGGCCCAGTCGGTATCGGCGGCGGTGGCCGCGGTGGCGTGGCACGCGGCGATCGCGGCCTGCAGCTGGTACGCCCCGGGCCTGCGGCGGTTCACGGCGGCGTCCAGCAGGGTGCTGCCCTCGTCGATCTCGCCGGCGTTCCAGAGCGAACGGTCCTGCTGCTCCAGCGGGACAAGTTCCCCCGCCTGGTCGACCCGGGCGCCGCGGCGCGCGTCGTGCAGGAGCATCAGGGCGAGCAGGCCGAGGACTTCCGGCTCCTCGGGCATCAGCCCGGCTAGGACGCGAGCCAGCCGGATGCCCTCGGCGCACAAATCCGGCCGGAGCAGATCTGCGCCCCTGGTCGCGCTGTATCCCTCGTTGAACAGCAGATACAGCACGCCGAGCACGCCCGTTGTCCGTTCGGGCAGCAGCTGGGCGGGCGGCACCCGGTAGGGGATACCGGCGTTGCGGATCTTGTGCTTGGCCCGGACCAGGCGCTGCGCCATGGTCGGCTCGGGGACCAGGAACGCCCGGGCGATCTCGGCGGTGCTGAGACCGGCCAGGGTCCGCAGCGTCAGCGCGACCCGGGCCTCCAGCGGCAGGGCCGGGTGGCAGCAGGTGAAGATCAGTCGCAGGCGGTCGTCCCTGAGGCCGCTCTCGTCCGCTTCCGGCGGATCCGGGACTGCCAGCATGGCGGCCTGCTGCAGCTTGGCAGCCTCGGTCGCGCGGCGGCGCAGCACGTCGATGGCCCGGTTACGGGCCGTCGTGGTGAGCCACGCACCAGGCCGCGGCGGGATGCCGTCGGCTGGCCAGCTGCGCAGCGCCCGGGCAAAGGCGTCCTGGGCACACTCCTCGGCCAGGTCCCAGTCGCCGGTCATCCCGATCAGGGTCGCCACGATGCGGCCCCATTCCTGCCTGAACGCGGCGGTCACCGCCGCCTCGACTGCGGCATCAACCTCAGGCATTGAAGAAATCTACCGAATCCGCCGCGACTGGTGTCGATGTCGCGGGTGGCCATTCGTAGCTAGGTCAACGAGGATGACCCGATAGCTACGCCAGGAGGACCCGTGAAGTACATGATGCTTGTCTGCGTGGACCCGTCCATGGAGGCGGACCGCGACTACGACCCAGCCGCTGGGTACGACATCGACACCTGGGTCAAGGAGATGGATGCCCGGGGAGTGCGCCTTAACGGCAGCCCGCTGCCCGTCGACGATGCCACCACCATCCGGGTGCGCGGTGCCGGGGTGCTCATCTCCGACGGGCCCTTCGCCGAGACCAAGGAGCAGATGGTCGGGTATGACCTGCTCGACTGCGCGAACCTCGACGAGGCCATCGAGGTAGCGTCCAAGCATCCGCTCGCCAGGCGCGGGGCCATGGAACTCAGGCCATTTCCGGAGGACTGACCTACCTGCGCCTCGCCACCTGTCCAGGGTGCCGGGCCGCGCCGACCTCAGCGGTCGGCGATTACCTGGAAGGTGGCGAGGCCGGGATCGGCGGCGTAGGCGATCCGGCCGCCGTCGGCCCGCACCTCCCGCAGCGCGTCCAGGGCAGTCTGGGTGACCCGCTCGCCGGGCGCGAGCACCGGGACGCCGGGCGGATACGGCGCGATGAGCTCGGCGCTGACCCGGCCGACGGCCGCGTCGGCGCTGACCGTCTCGTTCCCCGCGAAGAAGGCTTCGCGGGGGGACAGCACCGTCTCAGGAACCACGGTCCAGGCGGCCGCCGCGACCGGGCGCCGCGGCGCGCCGCGGTGCCGCTCGATCGCGGCCGCTAGCACATCGGTGAAGCGGGCGAGCTGGTCCTCGCCGTCCGCGATCGTGGGAATGGGCACGATGGTGTCGCGGTCGGCCATCTCGACCGGCATTCCGGCCGCGATCAGGTCCCGCTCGACCGCATTCCCGTGCGCCCCCGCTCCGGCCAGCAGCACGACCAGCTTGGTCGGCTCGACACCGGGGCCATCGAGCACGTCGATGCCGGGGATCTGCCTGAGCCGCTGCTTCGCGGTGGCGACCGCGGTCAGCAGCCGGCCGCAGAGTTCTTTCCCGTCCCTGGCCAGCAGCGCCCGCGCCGCGTCGATGCTGGCCATGATGGACCCGGCCGGGCTGGTCGTGTGGGTGGCCTCGAACGCGCGGTCCAGCCGCGCGGCGTCCAGCAGGCTGGTCCTGGCCAGGACCAGCGCGCCCTGGGTATAGGCGGGTAGCGCCTTGTGCGCGCTGGTCACCATCGCGTCGGCGCCCGCGGCCAGCGCGTGCGGCGGCAGGTCCGGGTGGAAGCCAAGGTGCGCGGCCCAGGCCGCATCGACCACCAGCGGGACACCGGCCTCGTGCGCCGCGGCCGCCTGGCCGGCCAGGTCCCCGATCGTCCCGACGTACGAGGGCTCGCCGAGGTAGACGGCGCAGGCGCCCGGATGGGCGGCCAGCGCGGCTCGGACCGTCTCGACCGATACCGCCCCGGGCAGGCCCGAGGACGGATCGACGGCCGGCCGCACCCAGACCGGCCGCAGCCCGGCGAGCACCAGCCCCAGCAGCAGCGAGCGGTGCAGGGTGCGAGTAATGATCACTTCCTGGCCCGGCGAGCCGATGGCCAGGGCGAGCGCCTGGTTGCCGTGGGTCGACCCGGCCACCGAGAACCTGCACCAGTCGGCTCCCCACAGCTGCGCGGCCCGCCGTTCCCCTTCGATCCGCAGCGTGTCGGCGTGCTTGATCGAGTCGAGGCCGCCATACAGCGGAGCGTCCCCGGCGACGACCGCCCCCACCAGGTCCTGGCGCTGCTTGTGACCGGGCACGCTCATCGGCGTCAGCTCGCCCGCCTCGGCCTGCGCGGTCGACCGCAGCCAGCCGTCCAGCAGCGGAGCGTCAGCCCGCAGCCCGCGCGGGTCCCGCGGGTCACCCGGACCTGGCTCGCCGGAATCGATCACTTGCCCAGTGTCCGTCACCGGGCATCAGGCTGGCCGTCTGGGACCGCCGCCGGGCCGGCTGCCTCCCCTGCCGGCTCGGCCGCGTCCGGGAAATGCCGGTAGAACTGGGCCGTCGAGGGCGGCAGCGGCGTGTTGCCCAGGATCAGGTCGGCGGACTTCTCAGCGACCATCATGACCGGCGCGTAAATATTGCCGTTGGTGACGTACGGCAGCACCGAGGCGTCCACCAGCCGCAGGCCGTCCAGCCCGTGCACGCGCATGGTCGCCGGGTCGACCACCGACAGCTCGCCGGTGCCCATCGCGGCGGTACAGGACGGGTGCAGCGCGGTCTCACCGTCGCGGGCCACCCAGTCCAGGATCTGCTCATCGCTGGCCACGTCGGTTCCCGGTGACAGTTCGCCGCCGTTGAACTCGTCGAAAGCGGGCTGGTTCAGGATCTTGCGTGCGACGCGGATGGCCTCCGGCCACTCCCGGCGGTCCTGGGCAGTGGACAGGTAGTTGAACCGCAGCGCGGGGTGCACCGCAGGATCGGCCGACTTGATCCGCACCGAGCCCCTGGAGTCTGAGTACATCGGCCCGATGTGCACCTGGTAGCCGTGGCCGCCGGCCGGTGCCGAGCCGTCGTAGCGGATCGCGATCGGCAGGAAGTGGAACATCAGGTTCGGGTAGGCCACGTCGTCGTTGCTGCGGGCGAACCCGCCGCCCTCGAAGTGGTTGGTGGCGCCCGGGCCGCTGCGCGCCAGCAGCCACCTGGCCCCGACCAGCGGCCGGTTGCGCCATTTCAGGGCGGGCGAGACCGAGACCGGCAGCTTGGACGCGAACTGGACATAGACCTCCAGGTGGTCCTGCAGGTTCTCGCCGACCCCGGGCAGCTCGGCGACCACGTCGATGCCGTGCTCGGCCAGCAGGCCCGCCTGGCCGACCCCGGAGAGCTGGAGCAGCTGCGGGGAGTTGATCGCTCCGCCGCACAAGATGATCTCCCCGGCCTTGACCCGCTGCGACTTGCCCTGGCGGGTGAATTCCACGCCCACGGCCCGGTTGCCAGCGAAGATGATCTTCGTGACGAAGACCCTGGTGGCGACGGTGAGGTTGGCGCGCTGCATGACCGGATGCAGGTAGGCCCGGGCGGCCGAGAGCCGCCTGCCGCGGTGGACGTTCCGGTCGAACGGCGCGAAGCCCTCCTGCCGGTAGCCGTTCACGTCGTCGGTCAGCGAGTAACCGGCTTCCTGGACCGCCGCGAAGAACGCGGTGAACAGCGGGTTGGTGGCCGGCCCGCGCTCCAGCACGAGCGGCCCGCTACTGCCGCGGTACTCGTCGCCGCCGGCCAGGCAGTTCTCCATCCGCTTGAAGTAGGGCAGGCAATGCGCATAGTCCCAGGCCGCCATGCCCGGGTCGGCCGCCCACCGCTGGTAGTCCAGCGGGTTGCCGCGCTGGAAGATCATGCCGTTGATGCTGCTGGAGCCGCCGAGCACCTTGCCCCTGGCGTGGTAGATCCGGCGGCCGTTCATGAACGGCTCGGGCTCCGATTCGTACTTCCAGTCGTAGAAGCGGCTGCCGATCGGGAAGGTCAGGGCAGCGGGCATGTGAATGAACACGTCCCACCGGTAATCGGGCCGCCCGGCCTCCAGGACCAGCACCCGGTGGGCCGGGTCGGCCGACAGGCGGTTGGCCAGCGCACTGCCCGCCGAGCCACCGCCGATGATGACGAAGTCATACTGCCCTGAAGTCATGACACATCCCCATGCTGAGCCTGAACCGGGATGTTATCAGCGAGCCTGGCACCGTTCGCCTGGTCCGGGCCAGGCCGTCGCCCGCTCGGCCGGCCGGGCTAGCGGTCCTCGGGCGGCAGGCTGCGGCGCTGCTCGTCGGGCAGCGTGTCCCGCCAGCGCTGCCAGGCCCGCGCCAGGCCGTCCGGTGCGACCTCACCGTGGATCCGCAGCCTGGCCAGGCCGCCGTCCGGGATGACATCGAGCCGGATGTGGGTGGCCGGGCGCGAGCCGCCGGCCAGGAACCTGTGCCTGGTGTCGGGCTGCACCCGCAGCCGCGGCAGCACCTCCCACCACGGAGAGTCACCAGCGGCGGGATCGGCCCAGCGCTCCGGCGGGCCCGCCGCCCGCTCGTCGGCGGCATACAGCCGGATCCAGCCGGGCGCGTTGCCGACGAAATAAGACGTGTCGATCTCCACGTGGCGCAGCAGGCCGGGCGCGGCCAGCCGGACGATCGCGTAGTCATGGCCGGGGCCGCGCCGCCTGGCGTTCTCCCAGCCATCGGCCATGGAGCTGGCCAGCCCGGGCCGGATGAGGCTGGCGGCCGAGGAGTAGAAGTCGTCGGAACAGCCGACCAGCTCCCCGCCGTTCGCCATCGCGGCCAGGTCTACGGTGCCGGCCAGGAACCGCGGGTCGGGCACGACCTGGCCGTGCACCCGGAACCTGGCCACCCCGCCGTCGGGGTAGATCGACAGCCGGACATGCGTCCACCGCCGCCGGTCGGCGACCGGGTAGTAGTTGGCCGCGTCGCCGTCGGCCTTGGTCTGCGGGACGAGCGTCTGCCAGGTCAGCTCGGCCAGCTGCGCGGGGCCCGGGTAGCCCTCGGTGCCGACGGCCTCGACCGATATCTGCGGCGGGTAGTTGCCCCGGAAGTGCGCGGTGTCGACCACCACGCCGTGCACGATGCCCGCGGCGCCCAGCCGGACGATCGCGTGATCGTGCCCGGGTGTGCGGCGGCGCCTGGTCTCCCAGCCGTCGTAGACCTTGCCCTTGTTGCCGAACTCGGTGACTGCGAACGCCGGCGGCCCCGGCTTGATCAGGTTCTCCTTCTCCGCGAACAGCTCGTCGTTGGCGTAGCTGACGCTCCCGCCGAGCTGGCGGGAGGCCAGGTCGGGAAGCTCGGTGAAGGCGGGCCGGCCCGGAGGTCCGGCCCGGTCCGCATCGGGATCAGTCACGTGCCATCGTCCTCTCCCGGGTCAGCAGCTGTCCGGCTGGCTCCGCGCTGGCTGGCTCCGCGGCGGCTAGCTCCGCGCCGCCCAAGGCTGAGCCGCCCACGACCGACCCGCGCAGCCAGGTCCGCCGCACCACCCCGTGCAGCGTCTGGCCGGCGTAGGGCGTGAGCCGGTGCCGGTGCAGCAGCAGCTCGGGGCGCACCTGGAAGTCCTGGTCGGGCGCGAACGCGACCAGGTCCGCGTCGCAGCCAGGCGCGATCCTGCCCTTCCCGGGCAGGCCGGCCAGCCGGGCGGGCCCGGCCGCCATCCAGCGTGCGACGTCGGCCAGCGACAGGCCGCGGGCCCTGGCCTGGCTCCAGGTCACCGGCAGGGCCAGCTGCAGCCCGCAGATCCCGCCCCACGCGGTGCCGAAGTCGCCGGATTCCAGCTGCTTGAGCGCCGGCGGGCAGGGCGAGTGATCGGACACCACGCAGTCGATGGTGCCCGCCCGCAGCGCCGCCCACAGCAGGTCGGCGTTGGCGCGCTCGCGGATCGGCGGGCAGCACTTGAACTGGGTGCTGCCGTCAGGTACATCCTCGGCGGCCAGCGCCAGGTAGTGCGGGCAGGTTTCCGCGGTGACCGCCACGCCGTCCCGCCGGGCGGCGGCGATGGCCGGCAGCGCCTGCGCGGTGGACAGGTGCAGGAGGTGTACCCGGGCGCCGGTGCTGCGCGCCAGTGCGAGCACCCGGGTGATGGCGGCCAGCTCGGCCGCCGGCGGCCGGGAGCGCAGGAAGCTGGCGTAGTCGCGGCCGGCCGCGGCGGGCGCGCCGCGCAGCACGGCGGCGTCTTCGGCGTGCACGATGAGCACCGAGCCGAGCCCGGCGGCCTGCTGCATGGCCCGCTCCAGCCCGGTTTCGTCCAGCGGCGGGAACTCCGGGACCCCGGAGTCGACGGTGAAGCACTTGAAGCCGAACACCCCGGCCTCATGCAGCGGCCCGCGCTGACCGGGGTTGCCTGGCACCGCGCCGCCCCAGAACCCGACGTCGACGTGGCACTGGCCGGCCGCGGCGGCGCGCTTGGCGCGCAGCGCGTCAACGGTCACGGTGGGCGGTATCGAGTTGAGCGGCATGTCGATCAGCGTGGTGATCCCGCCGGCCGCCGCGGCCCTGGTCGCGGTGGCGAAACCCTCCCAGTCGGTCCGGCCCGGCTCGTTGACGTGCACGTGGGTGTCGACGAGCCCGGGCAGCAGCACCTCGTCGGCGGCCAGCTCGGCCGTCGCCGCGGCGGTGAGCCGCGTGTCGTACGGTTCGACGATCACGATCTGGCCGCCCCGCACGCCGACCGCGGCCGGCCCGATCCCGTCCGGGCCGGCCACCCGGCGGCCCCGGACCAGCAGGTCAAGATCGGCCATCGGCACCCCGCGGCGAGTGCGGCGCAGGTTCCAGGCTCGCGTCCCGCCGTCCGCAGAGCGCATACAGCCCGGCTGGCTCCAGTCCGGTCGCGGCGGCCAGCTCGGCGGGCGGCACCGCACCGCAGTCCAGCCCGCGGGCCAGATACCCGGCCAGCGCCCGGACCGTGGCCGGCTCCTCGGCCGGCCCGGCATCCGCTGCGGGTCCTGGCCGGGTGCCGAGGTACGACGTCAGCCGGGCGGCCGCGGCCGGCAGGCCGTCCAGGAAGAACGCGTAGCTGGCGGCGTACCGGCTGACCAGATGCCCGGGATGCAGATCCCAGCCCTGATAGAACCCGCGCCGCAGCGACCGCCGGACCAGCCGCGAGTGCAGCCGCCACGCCGCCACCACCGCGTCGCGGGAGCCGACCGGCAGCACATTGGTCGAGCCGTCGGAAAGCCGTACCCCGGTGCCGGCCACCGCCACCTGCATGACGGCCCGCGCGTAATCAGCCGCCGGGTGGTCCAGGCGCTGCTCGCCGGCCGCGATCTGCAGCGCGGCGCTGTAGTCGTAGGTGCCGTAGTGCAGGCCGGTGAGCCGGCCGCCGCCCGCGTGCACGCACCTGGCCACCTCGGCCGCTCCGTCGGCCCCGAGCACCAGCTGTGGCGTCTCCACCTGCACCTCGAACCGCAGCCGCCCCGGCGCCAGGCCGCTGGCCTGCTCCAGCCGCTCGCACAGGTGCACCATCGCGCGGACCTGATCGGCCGAGCTGACCTTCGGCAGCGTGATGACGAACGCCGCGGGCAACGGCCCGCAGCGAAGCAGTTCGCTGAGGAACAACTCCAGCGTCGCGACCGCCCGCCGCCTGGTCCCCGCCTCCAGGCTCTTACACCGCACCCCCACGAACGGCGGCGCCGCGCCAGCGTCGAGCGCGGCGGCCAGCCTGGCCGCGGCCTCCCGAGCGTCCGCATCCTCAGCATCATCGCCGCGGTCGCCGTAGCCGTCCTCGAAGTCAAGCCGCAGGTCCTCGACCGGCTCCGCGGCGAGCTTGGCCCGGACCAAGGGCAGCACCTCGGCCGCCAGACCAGCGGGCAGATCCATCGCCGCACCGAACTCAGCGGCCCCGGGCGCGCACTCAGCCAGCGCGGCCAGCGCCGCCTGCCCCCACCGCGCGGCCAGCCCCGGCTCGAACCGGTCGGCGGCCACGTAAGCGGTGTGCACCGGCTGCCGCCCGGCGCGCTCGCCCGGATAACGTTCCGCCAGCGCCTGGTCGGCGCCCGCCAGCATGGCGTCCAGTTCGGCCGCGGCGGATGCCGTCCAGGCCACGGCCGACTGTCCGGGCGGATACCGCTGACTGGCCAGACTGCTGGCTGGCCGGTTCCGACCCCCGGACGGCCCGCTGGCCGGCCAGTCCTGACCGCCGGCCGCCCGGCTCTGGCGAGCCGATGCTCACCCGGTACCCGTTAGGTGCTCGGGTCTTATCGGGACCCGGCTCAGATCGAGCCCGGTGGCGGCCCGGATCGCCGCGGCCACGGCGGGCCCGGATGAGATCGTCGGTGGCTCGCCGACGCCGCGCAGGCCGTAGGGGGCGTTCGGGTCCGGGTACTCCAGCAGCTCGACCTGCATCGGCGGCATGTCGAGGATGGTGGGGATCAGGTAATCGGTGAACGACGGGTTCCTGATCAGGCCGCCGGCCACCTGGATCTCCTCCATGATGGCCAGGCCGAGTCCCTGCGCGGTGCCGCCGTGAATCTGGCCGAGCACCGCGCTGGGGTTGATGGCCTTGCCGACATCCTGCGCGCAGGCCAGCTCCACCACCTTGACCAGGCCGAGCTCGGTGTCGACGTCGACCACCGCGCGGTGCGCGGCGAACGCGTACTGGACGTGCGCGAAACCCTGGCCGGTCTGCGGGTCGATCGGATGGGTGGGCCGGTGCCGCCACTCGATCGTCTCCTCGATGGTCTGTCCGCCCACCACGCTGGCCAGCGCGGCCAGCCGCTCTCCGGTGGCCGAGACCACCCAGCCGTCGGCCAGCGCCAGCCCGGCGACGGTCCGCCCGAGGTGACGCTGAGCCAGCGCCAGGACCCGTTCGCGGATCCGCTCGCAGGCGGCCTTGACCGCGCCGCCGGTCATATAGGTCTGCCGGGACGCCGAGGTCGAGCCCGCCGAGCCGACCGCGGTGTCCTTCGGGGCCACCACCACCTGGTGCACGCCGAGCTCGGTGCGGCAGATCTGCTGCTCGACCGTGACCAGCCCCTGGCCGACCTCGGCCGCGGCGGTGTGCACCGCCACCACCGGCTCGCCCCCGTTGACCTGCAGCCGGACCCGCGCGGTTGAGTAGTCGTCGTAGCCCTCGGAGAACCCGACGTTCTTGTAGGCCACCGCGTAGCCGATGCCGCGGACCACCCCCTCGCCGTGCGTGGTGTTCGACACCCCGCCCGGCAGCTCCCGCAGGTCGTGGCCGGCGGCCGGGCGCTGCGCGGGCAACGGCATGGCCTGCACGCGCCGGAGCAGCTCGGCGACCGGGGCCGGGCTGTCCACGATCTGCCCGGTCGGCGCCTCGCAGCCCAGGCTCATCCCGTTCCTGCAGCGCAGCTCGACCGGGTCCAGGCCGACGGCCGCGGCCAGCTTGTCCATCTGCGCCTCGTAACCGAACGCCGCCTGGACCGACCCGAACCCGCGCATCGCGCCGCACGGCGGATTGTTGGTGTACACGCCGTAGCAGTCGATGTGCACGCTGGGCACGACATACGGGCCGACCCCCATGGTGCCCGCGTTGCCGACCACCGCCGGCGTGCTGGAGGCGTACGCCCCGCCGTCCAGGTAGATCTCGGCCCGGACGTAGACCAGGGTGCCGTCGCGCTGCGCGCCGTGTTCATAACGCAGCACCGCGGGATGCCGGTGCACATGACCGAAGAACGACTCCTCGCGGTTGTAGACCATCTTGACCGGCTTGCCTGTGTGCAGCGCCAGCAGGCAGGCGTGCACGTGCATGGACAGGTCCTCGCGGCCGCCGAACGCCCCGCCCACCCCGGCCAGCACCAGCCTGACCTGGTCGGGCGGCAGGCCGAGCGCGGCGCAGACCTGCCGCTGGTCGACGTGCAGCCACTGGGTGGCGACGTACAGGTCGACGCCGCCCTGCCCGTCGGGGATGGCGAGCCCGGCCTCGGGGCCGAGGAACGCCTGGTCCTGCATCCCGGTCGCGTACTCGCCGGTGACCACGACCGGCGCGGCCGGGGCCGGATCGCCCTTGCGGATCTTGAGGTGGCGGACCAGGTTGCCGCCGGTGTGCAGCCGCGGCGTCCCGGGGTGCAGCGCGGTCACCGCGTCGGTGACCGGGTCGAGGACCTGATAGCCGACGGCGATCTTCTTGGCCGCCCGGCGGGCGATCTCCGGGTGATCGGCGGCGACCAGGGCGACGGGCTCACCCTGGTAGCGCACCACGTCTTCGGCCAGGACCGGCTGGTCGGCGTGTTCAAGCCCGCACCGGTTGAGGCCAGGCACGTCCTGATGAGTCAGCACCGCGAACACCCCGGACGTGGCCAGCGCCGGGCCGATGTCGATGGAGTCGATCTTCGCGTAGGGGTGCGGGCTGCGCACCGTGACGCCCCAGATCATGTCGCGGGCGAACAGGTCGCTGCCGTAGGCGAACTGCCCGGTCACCTTCGGAGTGCCGTCCGGCCGCCGCGGGCTGGCGCCGATCCCGCTGTCCGCCGGGGCCTGCACCTCCCCCGGTGCGCCACCCGGGATCCTGGTGGGCGTGCTGCTCCCCGGCCTCGGCTGCCGCGCTGTCATCAGGCCTGCTCCGCCAGCGTGCGGCTGGCCGCGCGGGCCGCCGCGGCGGCCTGCTGCTCGTCGACGGTGAGCACGCGATCGTGCGCCACCACCGTGCGGCCGTTCACCAGCAGCAGCTCCAGCGGGGGCGCCGACCCGAGCACCAGCGCGGCCACCGGGTCGGCGATATCGGCGTGCGGCAGCGTGTCCAGCCGCCACAGCGCGACGTCGGCCAGCTTGCCCGCCTCCAGGGACCCGATCTCGTCCGCCCGGCCCAGCAGCCGCGCCCCGCCGAGGGTGCCCAGCTCCAGCGCCTTCCGCACGCCCATCGCCAGCGGGCCGCCCGCCTGCCGGGCGAACAGCACGGCCCCCTTGACTTCGGCGAGCAGCGAGTTCTCCTCGTTGGAGGCCGCGCCGTCCACGCCGAGCCCGACCGGCACGCCGGCGTCAAGCAGCGCGCGGGTCCTGCAGATGCCCGAGCCGAGCCTGGCGTTGGAGGTCGGGCAGTGCGCGACGCCGGTGCCGGTGCCGGCGAGCCTGGCGATGGCCTGGTCATCCAGGTGCACGGCATGGGCAAGCCAGACATCGCGGCCCAGCCAGCCGAGCGAGTCCAGGTACTCGACCGGCGTGCAGCCGAACTTCTCCGCGCAGAAGTCACCCTCGTCCGCGGTCTCGGCGATGTGGGTGTGCAGCCGGACCCCGTTCGTCCTGGCCAGCTCGGCGGCGTCGGCCAGCAGCTCGCGGGTCACCGAGAACGGCGAGCACGGCGCGACGCCGATCCTGAGCATCGAGTCCGGCGCCGGGTCGTGGAACTTATCGATCGCCGCCTGGGTGGCGGCCATAATCGCGTCCCGGTCCTCCACGACGTCGTCGGGCGGCAGGCCGCCCGCGCTGGCGCCCAGGTCCATCGAGCCGCGGGTCGGATGGAACCGCAGGCCGACCTCGCGGGCGGCCTCGACCGTCGCGGCCAGCAGGTCGCCGCCGCTGGCCGGGAACACGTAGTGGTGGTCCATGGTGGTCGTGCAGCCGGTCCTGGCCAGCCAGGCCAGCGCGGCGGTGGCCGCGGCCGACACGATCTGCTCATCGATCCTGGCCCAGACCGGGTACAGCTCGGTCAGCCAGTCGAACAGGGTGGAATCCACCGCCCGGCCTCTGGTCGCCCACTGGTACAGGTGATGGTGGGTGTTGATCAGGCCGGGAGTGGCCAGGCAGCCGCTCGCGTCCAGCTGCCGGGCGCCCGCCAGGCTGCCGGGCACCGGCAGCGGGCCAGCGCCGGCGATCCGGTTACCGTCGATGGCCACATAGCCGCGGGGATGCTCGTCCCGCCCCGCGTTCATGGTCACCACGTGACATCCGTTCAGTACGAGAACGGTCATCCTCGCTCGCCCTCCCACTGCTCGGCGGCCAGCGCCACCGCCTCGAGAATCTTCTCGTACCCCGTGCACCGGCACAGGTTGCCTGCCAGCGCCTCACGGACCTCGGCCGCCGACGGATGCGGGCGCCTGCGCAGCAGGTCGTGGGCCGCGACCAGCAGGCCGGGCGTGCAGAACCCGCACTGCACGGCACCGGCCGTCAGGAACGCCTCCTGCACCGGGTGCAGGTTCTCGCCGTCGGCCAGTCCCTCGACCGTGACGATGTCGCGGCCCTGGGCCTGCCCCGCCGCCACCAGGCAGGCGCAGACCGGCAGGTCATCGAGGTAGACCGTGCACGACCCGCACTCCCCCTGCTCGCAGGCGTTCTTGGAGCCAGGCAGGCCCATCCGCTCCCGCAGCACGTACAGCAGGCTCTCGCCCTCCCAGACGTCGTCGGCCTGCCTGACCGCGCCGTTGACGGTCGCCGTGATCCGCATCGATCAGCTCCTTCCTGCCCCGGCGGCGGCCCGGGGAGCGCCGGCCTGGTAGTCGCGCCAGGCCCAGGTCAGGGCCCGCCGCGCCATGACCGCCAGGGCGTGCAGCCGGTAGGCGGCGCTGCCGCGCACGTCGTCGACCGGCGACGCGGCCGCCCTGACTCGCCCGGCGAACTCCGTGATGACCGGCTCGGGCAGCTCCCCGCGCGACTCCCACAGGCCCGCCTCCTCCAGCGCGCCGGCCAGGAACCGCTCGGCATCGGCCGCCCGCCGCGGGGTGGGCGCCGCCGACCCGATGCCGGTCCCGACGGTCCGGCTCTGCGGATGAAGACCGATGCTGAACGCGGCCACCGCGATAACCATCGCATTGCGGGTACCGATCTTGCTGAACTGCTGGGGACCGGCGGCGACCGGGATCAGGATGGCCGCGATGAGCTCGTCGGGGGCCAGCGCGTTGCGCTTCACCCCGGTATAGAAGTCGTCGGCCTGGATCACCCGGCTGCCGCGCACCGAGGCCAGCTCCACCTGGGCGCCCGCCGCCAGCAGCGGCGGATGGGAATCCCCAGCCGGGGATGCGGCGCCGAGGTTCCCGCCGACGGTGCCGCGGTTGCGGATCTGCGGGGAACCCACCGTCCGGGCCGCCATGGCCAGGCCGGGCAGCGGGCCGCCGAGTTCCTCGATGACCCGCGCGTAGGTCACGCCCGCGCCCAGCCGGATCTGGCCGCCATCGGGTGCCCACTCGGTCAGTTCGGTAATCCTGGTCAGGTCGAGCAGGGCGGCGGGCCGGCGCGCGTCGAAGTTGATCTCGACCATGACGTCGGTGCCGCCGGCCAGCGGCACCGCCGTCGGCGTGGCCGCCTTGGCGGCCAGCGCGTCGGCCCAGCTGGCCGGCTGAATAAAGTCCACCATCAGCTCCTTAGACCTCATCCTCCCGGTGCGAGCCCGCGCGCACCACGGCCGCCGGACATTTTGTCCGGTCTTTCCCGGTCGGTGCCGGGACCAGCCGCGGGACTTTCGGCCCTGGCTTGCGCTTCCCGGCCGCAATGGGATCGAACCATGGCTACGAGCGCCCGCAGTCTGTCGGTGCCTGCCTCCAGCGCGGGCCACCCGGCCTCCAGGCGCTGGATCGCGCTGGCCGTGATGTGCATCTCGCTGCTGATGGTCACGCTGGACAACACCGTCCTGAACGTCGCGTTGCCCACCCTGGTCAGGGACTTGCACGCCACCTCCAGCGCGCTGCAGTGGATCGTCGATTCGTACGTGATCGTGTTCGCCGGGCTGCTGCTGGTGGCGGGCAGCCTGGCCGACCGGATCGGCCGGAAGAAGACGTTCCTGGCCGGGCTGGCCGCGTTCGCGGCCGGATCGACCTGGGCCGCGTTCTCCGGCTCGGTGGGCGTGCTGATCGCCGCCCGGGCCAGCATGGGCATCGGCGCCGCGCTGATCATGCCGTCGACGCTAGCCATCATCACCAACATGTTCCACGAGCCCGCTGTCCGGCAGCGCGCGATCGGCTTCTGGGCGGGCACCAGCGGCGTCGGGATCGCGCTCGGCCCCATCATCGGCGGCTTGCTGCTGGTCCACTTCTGGTGGGGCTCGGTGTTCCTGATCAACGTGCCGATCGCCGTGATCGGCATCGTGGCCGGGATCCTGCTGGTCCCCGACTCCAAGAACGAAATGGCGCTGCGGCCCGACCTGGTCGGGGCGCTGCTGTCCATCGCCGGGCTCGGGCTGGTGCTCTGGTCCATCATCGAGGCGCCGGTCAGCGGCTGGTCATCCGCCCGGGTGATCGGGGCCGGCCTGGCCGGGCTGGTGGTACTCGGCGGCTTCGCCGCCTGGGAACGGGCCAGCTCTCATCCGATGCTCAACCTGGACTTCTTCCGGGCCCGGGGCTTCTCAGGAGCGGTCACGTCGGTGGGCCTGGTCACCTTCGGGCTGTTCGGCGCGCTGTTCGTGCTGACCCAGTTCCTCCAGTTCAACCTGGGCTACACGGCGCTGGAGGCCGGGATCCGCGTGCTGCCCGCCGCCGCCTCCATCGCGGTGGTCGCGCCGCTCTCGGCCGTCTTCGTCAGGCTGGCCGGGACCAAGCTCACGGTGGCGGCCGGGCTGCTGATCGTCGCCGCCGGACTCTGGCAGATCTCGGGCGCCACGGTCAGCTCGACGTACGCCAGCACGGTGCTCGGTATGGTCCTGCTGGGAATCGGGGCCGGGCTGGTCATCCCGGGCGGGACGGCATCGGTGATGGGCTCGCTGCCGCGCGAGCACACCGGCATCGGTTCCGCCACCAACGGCGCGTTCCTGCAGATCGGCGGGGCCCTGGGGGTAGCGGTGATCGGCAGCCTGCTGAACACCCGCTATCAGGACAAGATGACCAGCGCGCTGGCCCCCTACCACCTGCCCACCGCGGTCCTGCACACCGTGCTGGGCTCGGTGGGCGCCGCGCTCGGCCTGGCCGCCCATCTGGGCGGCACGACCGGCGCGGCGCTGGCCGCACTGGCCCGTGCCTCGTTCATCAGCGGAATGGATCTGGGCCTGCTGACCGGCGCCGTCGTGGCCGTCGTGGCCGCCGTGCTGGCCCTGGTCGTGCTGCCAGGCCGAGCCGCCGCCCGGCACGACCCCCCGCCGTCCCCCGCGCAGCCGGCGCTCCCAGCGCAGCCAGCGCCCCCGGCGCTCTCAGCGCAGCCAGCGCCCCCGGCGCTCTCAGCGCAGCCGGCGCAGCCGGCTCCCCGCCGCCCCCGGCCCAATAGCGGCAAAGTCACTCGGGTGCGGCTTGTTTGGAGTGATCTGCTGCGTTGCGCGATGCGGGCGGGCTGGTGCTGGCGTGTCTGGCGGGGTTGAGGGGCTTCCTTTCCTTTATGTTCCTGGTGTCTTAGGCCCAGAACATTCCAGAAGGGAAGCCCCAGGGGTGGAAGCGTATGCGGTGGATGAGCTGGTGGCTAGCGCGGAGGCGCTGGGTGCGGGGCTGGGGCTGCTGGTCGGTGAGCTGGTCGGGCTGGTGGGCGAGCTGACTGGCCCTGGTGCGGTGGCGGGCTCGTTTGATCAGGTTGAGGTGAGGGTCGCTGAGCGGGGCCGGGAGCTGCTGCGGATGGTGTTGCAGCATGTGCTGGACGGGCAGGCGGCCGGTGAGCGGCGGCTGGCGGGGGTCGCTGACGCGCAGGGGGTCGGGCGTCCGTGGGCCGAGCGGGGTCATGCCCGGACGGTGGTGTCGGGGGTCGGCCCGGTCACGGTCAGGCGGCTGGCGTACCGGGGCGCGGGCGCGCCGAATCTGTATCCCCGGGATCTGGCGCTGAACCTGCCGGCGCGGCGGTATTCCTGGCAGGTGCGGCAGCAGGTGGTGCGGTATGCGCTGGCGGGCTCGTATGAGCAGGCCGGGCAGTGGCTGCGGGCCGGTACCGGGGTCAGCGTCGGCAAGCAGCAGCTTGAGCAGATCGTGCTGGAGGCGGCCGCTGACGCGCAGGCGTTTTACGCCCGCGCGGCGCCGGCCGCGGGCCCGCCGGGCCTGCCGCTGGTGCTGTCAGCGGACGGCAAGGGCGTGGCGATGCGCCCCGAGGCGCGCCGCCGCCGCTCTGCGGCGGTGCCGCGCACCAAGACCTTCGGCAAGCGGCTGGGCACCGGGGAAAAGACCGGCCACAAGCGGATGGCCGAGACCGGGGTGGTCTTCGACGCGCTGCCGGCCGGCCAGCCGCGGCGGACCCCCGAGCAGGTCATGACCCGGCCCGCGGGCAGCCCGTCCGGCTCGCCCCGGGCGGTCAACCGCTGGTACACCGTCGACATCACCGCCAGCCGCGCGGCCACGATCAGCGCCGTCTTCGATGAAGCCGAGCGGCGTGACCCCCGCCACCAGCGGACCTGGCTCGCCCTGGCCGACGGGGATCAGCACCAGATCAACGCGATCCGCGCGCAAGCGGCCCGCCGCGGGATCACCATCACCATCCTGGTCGACTTCATCCACGTCCTGGAATACCTGTGGAAGGTCGCCTGGTGCTTCCACCCGGCCCGCGGCCCCGCCGCGGAAACCTGGGTCACCACCCAGGCCCTGGCCATCCTGCACGGCCACGCCCCCGCGGTGATCGATCTCATCCGGCAGCTCGCCGCCAGCCACCCGCCCCGGCCCGGCGGCGAGCATGAACGGCTGATCGCCGTCACCCTCACCTACCTGACCAACAAGCAGCCCTACCTGGATTACCCCCGCGCCCTGGAAAACGGCTGGCCCATCGCCACCGGCGTGATCGAAGGAGCCTGCCGCCACCTCATCAACGACCGCATGGGCATCACCGGCGCCCGCTGGGGCCTGCCCGGCGCCGAAGCCATCCTGCGCCTGCGCGCCATCCGCGCCAACGGCGACCTCGACACCTACTGGGCCCACCACATCGAGCAAGAACGCCAGCGCAACCACCTCAGCCGCTACCAGCCAGCACACACCCCCGCCGCATAACCAGACAACCACTCCAAAAAAACCGCACCCAAGTCACTCTGCTGCGGTTGGTTTCCCGCTGCGACGGCCCATCGCCGCTGTCAATCCCGGCGGCTGCAGGCCGACCCTGGTGGCCGGCGGTCAGCCGAACACCGCCGCCGAATCCCAGGCCGGGCCTGGCTCCGGCGCGTCATCGCGCTGCACGACGGCTTGGATCAGGCCGTAGGGCCGGTCGGCCGCATAGAACACCTCGCCGGGGTTACGCAGCCCGAACGGGGCCAGGTCAGCCAGGAAATGATGCTTGTTCGGCGCGGACAGCCTGATCTCCGCCACATCCGGCCTGGCCGTCAGGACCGCCCGGCCCATTTCGTACAAGGTCTGCTGCAGGGCCAGGCTGTGCACCACCGCGAACTGTTCCAGCAGGATCTGCCTGACCTGCGCGTAGGCCGCGTCCCAGGCAGCCGGCTCGGCCGGGTCCGCGTACCGCCAGCGCGCGGTCAGGGAGGTGGCCAGGACCCGGTCGTGGGTCTCCGGCAAGGTCGTGTACCTGTCGGTCAGGAAGCCCGCGAATTCCGAGCCGGTGGACTTCAGCACGACCAGGTCCCGCAGCCCGGAGACCACCCAGGCCTGCTGGGCAGGTCCCCGGCCCGCGACCGTCACCGCGGTGGTCCTGACGTCCTGGCCGGATCTGACGAACGTGTGCGGATGTTCGGCGCCGCCGACCGTGGCCCGTTCCCAGGCATACTCCTCGACCTCGATCCTGGCCTGGCTGACCGGCTCGATGTCGTCGGCGAAATGCCGGGCCAGGCTCAGTGCATACGCTTCGATCTCCGCCACCCCCGCCTTGCTGGCGTAGGCGAAGCAGGTGTTCTTCTGCGTGTCGGTCGGCAGCACGTTGGCCTGGTCGCCGTGGGTATGGGCGGCGGCGAAGTCGCCGCGCAGCACAGTGGACACGTTGAGATCGCGGATCTGGTGCTGGGCAGCGTCCCGGTAGATCCGCACCACCCGGGTCTCGGCTTTGCCGTACTGGTTGGGGCCCAGGACGATGGCCATGGTCAGCTCCCTCGGTAGGTCGAATAGCCGAACGGGCTGAGCAGCAGCGGCACGTGATAGTGCGCCGTGGTCCCGTCCATCAGGAAGGTCACGGCTACCTCGGGAAAGAACGCCGCAGGCTCGCCGCCCTGGCGCTGACCGTCGAGGTAGGCCCCCGTGTCGAAGACCAGCCGGTAGCGGCCGGGTGGCAGCCGGGTCGGTCCCAGGGACCTGGCCCGCCCGTCACGGTCGGTAGCCGACACCGCGATCTCGACCGGCTCCGGGCCGGAAACCTGTTCAAGCCGGACCGCCACACCAGCCGCTGGTACCCCCCGCGCGGTGTCGAGCACGTGCGTGGTCACTGCGCTGACCTGGTCCGTCATCGCGCGCTCCCTTCCGAGGCGTCCTGCGCCGATGGTCCGGCCAGCAGCTTGTCCAGCCTGATGCGATTTATCTTCTCCAGCTCGGCTCGCACCACTCGCCACTCGGCGGCCCGGTCGTTGCCGAGCCGCTGCCGCAGCAGCGCCAGCAACTCCGGGCCGCTCCGGTCGGTCGCGCAGACGAGGTAAATATGGCCAAAACGATGCTCGTAGGCGTGGTTGCCGTCCGCCAGGGCCCGCATGGTGGCCTGGTCTGCCGGATCCACCCCGGACTGCTCCTGCCGCGACCATCCCGGCCGTCCGGTCCTGGCTGGCCGGTCCCTGGCTGGCCGGTCCCTGGCTGGCCGGTCCCTGGCTGGCCGGTCCCTGGCTGGCCGATTCTCGGGTGCCCGGCGAGCGCCTCGCGCAGATCGGCCACCGTCAGCCCGGCCACCGCGGCGTCCGAGCGGCGCAGGGCGTCCGCCACGGTCCCGAACGGACGGCCCGCCGCGACCTCCGCGGCCCAGCGCCCGGCCGAGCAGCAGCCCAGGAGCGCCTGCCGGGCCGCCGCAGCGGGCAGCGCGTTGAATTCCGCCAGGGCGCTGGGCATCAGGACCGAGCCGCCACTGCTTCCGCGCGGATCTCATGCCTGGCCAGCAGCCAGTACAGGGCGCCGCCGACGATCAGGCCGAGGAAGACGCTGAAATCGGATCCGCCCAGCCGGCTCGACAGCGGCGACACATACGGCGGGTAGGCGTTCAGCCACAGCGCAGCAGCCACCATGCCGCCCGCCAGGGAGATGACCCCTGGCCAGTGGATGCCGCCGTCGCGGTAATACCGCCCGCCCCGCTCGTCGAGCAGCGACCTGTGGTCGTAGCGGTTCCGGCGCAGCCAGCTATCGACCAGGTAGACCGCGCACCAGGGGGCGAGCCAGACGATGATGAACAGCAGGAAGTCGGTCAGCAGCGTGAAGAACCGCGACGAGAAGATGGCATACGCGGCGAACGCGCCGCAGATCACCGTGTCGACGCCCACGCACTGCAGCCGGCGCAAGCTCGGCACCAGGCTCTGCAGGGTCACTCCGGAGGAGTACAGGTCCAGGGTGTTGATCGCGAACAGCTGGATCATAGCGACGATCAGGTAGGGCACGATGAACCAGCCGGGAAACCCCTGGGTGAGCCCGGTGATCGTGGTCGCACCCGGCACCCCGGTGGCCACGGCCGCGCCGAGGATCTCCAGCAGCGCGGACGGGATGGCGGCGCCCAGGGTGACCGCCAGCACGATGTTCCGCTTGCTGGCCGTGGCCGGCAGGTAGCGCGAGTAGTCGTTCCCGTTCTCGCTCCAGCCCAGGCCGCCCGCCGCCATCACCAGTGCGAGGAACACCATCATCGAGCCCCACCCGGCCCCGTGCGGCAGCACGTGCAGTTTGACCTTGGAGCTGGTGATGACGGCCATGATCACGAAAAGGATCACGAACGGGATGGCGAGCCACTTGAGCACCCTGAGCACAGCGGTGTGCCCGAGCAGCGGGAGTATCGCCTGGATCGCGACGGCGGCGATCACGAAGATGATCTTCGCAGGGGCCCCGACCGAGAAGCCGGCCCTGACGGTGAGGGCGATCGCCGCGAAAACGATGAGCGCGATGCCCTCGATCTCGAATCCGACCTGCGTCACCCAGTTGAAGAACGACGGAATCCGGTTGCCGTTCGGTCCGAATGGGGCCCGGCTGATCGTGAAGGTCGTCGTGCCCGCCTGCGGGCCTTGCAGGCTGCCCAGGCCGGTCAGCACGTACGACAGGTTGCCGAGCACGATGATCACGACCGCCTGGGCGAAGGAGAGGCCGAAGACCAGGACGGCCAGGCATCCGTAGATCAGGAATTCGACATTCCAGACGGCCCCGGCCCACATCCAGAACAGGCCGCTCGGCCTGCCCCACCGGCTGGCGACGGGCACGTGCTCGATGCCGCGCTGCTCGACCGCGGTGATGGACGGCAGCTCAGGCCGCCCGGTCCCGCCGCCAACCGCCGTTTCCCTCGCCATCGCCGAGACCTTCCTGCTGCGGGCCCTGGCAGGCCCGGACCAGGCTGGCACAATCGGCCGGCCCGGCCGGGACGGGTGGCCAGATGATCCGAAAGCTGACGTCGCGCCGATGCGGACGTTACTACTCAGCCCGTGCCAAAGAAAGATCTTCCGGACCGCCCCCGGCCGGTTCCAGGCTGCGATGCGGGCCAGCACCGGGACCTTCTCCCGGCGAATGTGACGCAGGTCACCAATCCCGGACCAGGACCGGTGCCGAACCTGGGGCATGAGAACAGGAGGGGATGTTGCCGTGACGCCTGGTATGGGATGTACCTGGGGCAGGGGCCTCGCGGTAGCACGGTTGTGGGCAGGCCGCCGGTCCGGATGAGCAGCCGCCGGATTGCCGTTATCGGCAGCGGCGTGGCCGGGCTGACCGCCGGGTACATCCTGGCGAGGACCGACGACGTCACGCTGTTCGAGGCCGACGGCCGGATCGGCGGTCATGCTCACACGCACCAGATCCCGCTGCCCGATGGCAGGGAACTAGCCATCGACACCGGGTTCATCGTCCATAACCAGCGCACCTACCCGCTGCTGACCAGGCTCTTTACCGAACTGGGCGTAACCACGCAGGAATCGGAGATGAGCATGTCGGTCCGGTGTGCCGGATGTGGCCTGCAGTACGCGGGCCAGCGCGGGCCGCGCGGGCTGCTGGCCGGGGTCCGGCGGGGCCGCGGCCGCTACGTCAGGATGCTCGCCGAGGTGCTCAGGTTCCACCGCGGCGCCCGCGCCCTGATCGGCGCGGACAGCGGCGCCGGGAATGCCGCGGCCGGAAATTCCGCGGCCGGGAATTCCCGCGCCGACATAACGCTCGGCGAATTCCTCGCCGAAGGTGGTTATTCGCCTTATTTCGTGACGCATTTCGCGACGCCATTCGTGGCGGCGGTGTGGTCATGCGCGCCGCAGACCGCGCTGAGCTACCCGGCCAGGTACCTGTTCTCGTTCCTGGGTCAGCACGGCCTGCTGTCGGTGACCGGATCGCCCCCGTGGCGCACCGTCACCGGCGGCTCGCGCAGCTACGTCGAGCGGGTGGCCAAGCAACTGCCCGCGGTCAGGACCGGCGCCCAGGTGCGCGCGGTCCGGCGGTTTCCTGGCGGTGCCGAGATCCGCCATGGCCAGGACCAGGCCGAGCAATTCGACGCGGTCGTGATCGCGACCCACCCGGACCAGGCCCTGCGCCTGCTCGCCGATCCGACCAGCGCCGAGCGCCGGGTCCTCGGGGCGTTCAGGTACGCGCCGAACGCCACCGTCCTGCACACCGACGCGTCCTTCATCCCGGCCAGCAGGGCGGTTCGCGCCTCGTGGAACTACGCGCTGCCTTCCTGCCTGGCCGCGGCAGCCCAGGTGCAGGTCAGCTACTACATGAACCGGCTGCAGCGGCTGGCCGCCAGCCAGGACTACATCGTCACGCTGAACGCGGCGGGCCAGATCAGCCCCGAGCACGTGCTGGCCACGATGGACTACCAGCACCCGATCTACGACCGCGCCAGCGTCGCCGCGCAGCGCCTGCTGCCGGACCTGAACGACGGGGTGACCGCCTACGCAGGCGCGTACCACGGCTGGGGCTTCCACGAGGACGGCTGCCGGTCAGGCGTGGCCGCCGCGCAGTCGCTGGGGCGACGGTGGTAGCCGACTCCGCGGCGCTCTATGAGTGCCGGATCAGGCATGTTCGCACCGCCCCGGTGCGGAACGCATTCCGCTACCGCAGTTACCAGTGGCTGGTCGACCTGGACGACCTGCCCAGGCTGCCGCCCTGGCTCGAGCCGCTGGCCAGCTTCCGCGCCCGCGACCACCTCGGTGATCCGCTCCGCAGCATCCGCGCCAATGTCGATGGCTATCTCGCCCGCCACGGCATCGACCTGCACGGCGGCCAGATCCTGATGCTTGCCAACGCCCGGGTGCTCGGCTACGTCTTCAACCCGCTGACCGTCTACTGGTGTCACCAGCCCGACGGCGGCCTGGAGTGCGTGATCGCCGAGGTGCACAACACCTACCACCAGCGGCACTGCTACCTGCTGCACACCGACGAGGCGGGGCGGGCGGCCGTCCCGAAGCGGTTCTACGTGTCGCCGTTCTACCCGGTCGACGGCGGTTACCTGATGACGCTGCCCGAGCCCGGCGAGCGGCTCGCGCTCACCATGGTGCTCGACCGCCAGGACGGCCACCCGTTCGTGGCCTCGGTCCGCGGCACCAGGACCGAGGCAACCGCCGGTGCGGTGCTGCTGGCCGCAGTCCGCCATCCCTGGGTGACCGCGCTGGTCAGTGCCCGGATCCGCTGGCAGGGCCTGAAGTTGTATGCCCGCGGCCTGCGGCCGCGGCCCCGGCCCCGCCAGCACGCTCAGGAAGGAGTCCAATGAGCCACGCGACTGACCTGCGCGGTGGGCACTCCGCCGCGAGCCGGACGGCCGGCCCGTCAGCCGGCTCCGGCAGCTCCGCGCCCGGCCCGGCCGCCCGGCCATCAGGCAGCGAGCCCGTCGGCGGCCCCATCGACGTAGACCCGGCGCGCTGGCCGGACGTCGCGACCGTGCCGAGATCCCCGGTTCGGGCCGCCATCGCCACCCTGCTGTTCGCGCGGGCCGCGGCCCAGCTGCCGCTGCGCGTGCAGCTACCGTCCGGGGCCAGCTTCGGCGGCGGCGGCCCGGGCGCCCCGGTCCTGACGCTGCACCGGCCCGGCCATTTCTATCAGCGGATCGGCGCCACCGGGCTGATCGGCTTCGGCGAGTCCTACATGGCCGGCGACTGGGACGCTGATGACCTGACCGGCCTGCTCACCGTGCTCGCCAGGCAGGTGGACAGGCTCGTGCCCCGGCCACTGCAATGGCTTCGTAACGCATACGTGCGGCGCCAGCCACCCGACGATGACGCATCCGAGACCGGCGCCAGGCGCAACATCCAGCGGCACTATGACCTGTCGAACGAGCTGTTCGCGCTCTTCCTCGACGAGACCATGACCTACTCGTCGGCGCTGTTCGAGGAGGACGGCTGCGGCAGGCCGGTGGCGCCGGGGGCACTGCCGGCCGACCGCGCGCCAGCCCAGGCGGACCTGGCGGCGGCCCAGCGGCGCAAGATCGACCGGCTGCTCGATGAGACCAGGGTGGGGCCGGGCACCAGCGTGCTGGAGATCGGCACCGGCTGGGGCGAGCTGGCCATCCGCGCCGCGCAGCGCGGCGCCCTGGTGCGCACCGTCACCATCTCCGCGCAGCAACGGGACCTGGCCAGCAGGCGGGTGCGCGAGGCCGGGCTGGCCGACCGGGTCAGCGTCGAGCTGCTGGATTACCGGCGGGTGGACGGCCAGTACGACGCGATCGTGTCGGTCGAGATGATCGAGGCCGTCGCGGAACGCTACTGGCCAGACTACTTCGCGGTCCTGGACCGGCTGCTCGCGCCGGGCGGCCGGATCGGCCTGCAGGCGATCACCATGCCGCACCACCGGATGCTGGCCACCCGGCGGACCCAGACCTGGATCCTGAAGTACATCTTCCCCGGCGGCCTGATCCCGTCCGTGACCGCGATCGAGGCCAACGTGGCCGCGCATACCGGGCTGCGGGTGGCCGGCCAGCGCAGCTTCGGCAGGCACTACGCCGAGACGCTGCGGCTGTGGCGGGAGCGCCTGCTGGCCAGGCAGAGCGAGCTAGCGGAGCTCGGATTCGACGAGGTGTTCGCCCGGATGTGGCTGCTCTACCTGTGTTACTCGGAGGCGGGCTTCCGCTCCGGCTACCTGGACGTCTCGCAGTTCCTGCTGGCCCCTGGCCGGGACGAGGAGGCCACGGCGAGCCGGCCCGGGCCGGGCAGGCCCGGGCAGCGCCGGCCCGAGCGATCCAGCGAGGCGGCGTGACCAGGTCAGCGACCCGCGCCCGGCCGCGGGCGGGCGCGGCCGGCCTGCTGCTGCCGGTCGCCGAGCAGATTTTCGGCGGCCCGCCGCCGGTCCGGATCCGGGCCTGGGACGGCAGCGAGGCGGGCCGCGACGGCGGGCCCGTCCTGGTGCTGCGGACGCGGCAGGCACTGCGCCGGATGATGTGGCATCCGGGCGAGCTCGGGGTCGCGCAGGCCTACGTGACCGGCGAACTCGACGTCGAGGGTGACCTGATCGAGGGGCTGCGCGCGGTCTGGCGGGCCGGCTCGGTGGCTGGCCAGGCCGGCTGGCGGGGGCGGCCCGGCTGCCGGCCAGCGCCTGGACCGCAGCGGCGCGGGCGGCGCTGCAGCTCGGCATCCCCGGGCCGCCGCCGAAACCACCGGCCGCGCAGGCCCGGGTAGCGGGACGGCTCCACAGCAGGCGCCGCGACCAGGCCGTCATCGCCCACCACTATGACGTGCCCGCCGGCTTCTACCAGCTGATCCTCGATCCGAGCCTGGCCTACTCCTGCGCGGACTGGGGTCACGCGGGCGCTGGTTACCCGCTGGCCAGCGCCCAGCGGGACAAGCTCGACGCTATCTGCGCCAAGCTCGCCCTGCGGCCCGGCCTGCGGCTGCTGGACGTCGGCTGCGGCTGGGGCTCGCTCACCGTTCATGCCGCGCGCGAGTACGGTGCCCGGGTGACCGCCGTAACGCTGTCGCGGGAACAGGCGGCCTGCACCCAGCGGCGGGTGGCCGAACTGGGCCTGGACAGCCTGGTCGAGGTGCAGGTCAGGGACTATCGCGACCTTGACGGCTGCGACTATGACGCGGTCGCGACGATCGAGATGGGCGAGCACGTGGGCGCGGGCCAGTACCCGGCCTTCTGCTCGCTGCTGCGCCAGCCGGCTGCGGCCGGGCGGCCGCCTGCTGGTTCAGCAGATGGCCCGGGCAGCGAACGCCCCGGGTGGCGGCGCGTTCATCGAGGCATACATCGCCCCGGACATGCACATGCGGCCGGTCGGCCAGACGGTCAGCCTGCTCGAGGAGGCCGGGCTCGAGGTGCTCGGAGTCCGCGCGATGCGGCTGCAGTACGCCAGGACCATCCGCGCCTGGCTGGCCAACCTGGAGCAGCGTTTCGACGAGGCCACCGCCATCGTCGGACCACAGTCCGCCCGGGTCTGGCGGCTCTACCTGTCCGGCGGCGCGCTGGCCTTCGAAGACGGCCGGATGGGCGTCCACCAGATCCTCGCCATCAGGTCATGACCGGCACCGCGGCGGCGCTGGCGGTGACCCTGCTGGGCACCGCGGCGGCCGTGATCGCGGCCATGCTGGTGACGCTAGCGGTGGCACTGCGCGTCGGTCGGCACAGCGTGATCGACACGGTCTGGGGGCTCGGCTTCGCGCTGGTCGCCGTCGTGGCCCTGGCCGTCTCGGCCGGCCACGGCGAGACCGGGCGGCGGGTGCTGATCACCGTGCTCACGGTCATCTGGGGGGTGCGGCTGGCCGCCTACATCGGCTGGCGCAGCCGCGGCCGGGGCGAGGACCCGCGTTACGACGAGATGCTGGCCAAGGCACCGGGAAGCCGCACTGCTTATGCGTTCCGCAAGGTCTATCTGACCCAGGCGGCCCTGATCTGGGTGATCTCGATACCGGTGCAGGCGGCCATGGTCGCGCCCGGGCCGCTGGGGGCCGCGGCCATCGCCGGCGGCCTGATCTGGCTGTGCGGGCTGGGCTTCGAGGCGATCGGTGACTGGCAGCTGGCCAGGTTCAAGGCGAACCCGGCCAACCGCGGCATGGTGATGAACCGCGGGCTGTGGCACTACACCAGGCACCCCAACTACTTCGGCGACGCGTGCGTCTGGTGGGGCCTGTTCCTGGTCAGCTGCGGATCATGGCTCGGGCTGGTCACCATATTCTCCCCGGTGCTGATGACGTACCTGCTCGCCGCGGGCAGTGGCAAGCCGATCACCGAGGGCCGCCTGGCGCAGCGGCCCGGATACGCCGAGTACGTCGCCCGGACCAGCGGCTTCGTCCCGCTCCCGCCGCGAGGCGCGCGGGAAATGCCGTAGTCCGCCCACCCGTTTGCGGGCCGCCGCTGATGGCCAGGGCGGGACTGGGCCGCGGCCCTCGGCGCCCCGGTGGCCGGACCGCCGCGCCCTGGGGCATGATCGCAAGATGACCCGAACAGCTGATCTGGGTATCCGGATCGGCGTGCTGCCCTCCGGGCCGACCGGCTCGGTCGTGGACGTGCCCGGCGTCGGGGTCGGACACGCCACGGTCTGGCGCGACGAGCCGGCGCCGCAGGCCGGCCGGGGCGTGGCGCGAACCGGCGTCACGGTCCTGGACGTGGGCGGCAACCTGTTCCGGAGCCCGGTCCCGGCGGGCGGGGCGGTACTGAACGGTGCCGGGGAATGCACCGGCTTCCTGGCGGCGGCTGAGTGGGGACTGGTCGAGACGCCGGTGTTCCTCACCTCCACCTTGCAGCTGGGCCGGGTCTACGACGCCGCCTGCGAGCTGCTGATCGCCGAGGATCCGGGTATCGCCGAGGAAGTGATCATCCCGGTCGTCGCCGAGTGCGATGACAGCTTCCTGTCCGACGCGCGGCGGATGCAGGTGACCGCGGCCGATGTCAGGATCGCGCTGGAGGCGGCCAGGGCGTCGGCTGGCGGCCCGGCCCCCGCCGAGGGGGCGGTCGGGTCCGGGACCGGGATGAGCTGCCTCGGGCGCAAGGGCGGCATCGGCACCGCGTCCCGGGTGGTGCCAGCCGGCCATACCGTCGGCGTACTCGTCATGACCAATTTCGGCGACCGCGAGCGGCTGACCGTCGATGGCGTCCCGGTCGGCCGGCTGCTGCCGCCACCGGAAGCCGGGCCGCCGGCCGACGGCCCGGCCAGGCCCGCGGGTTCCTGCATCGTGATCGTGGTCACTGACGCGCCGCTGGAATCGGCCAGCTGCGCGCGGCTGGCCCGCCGGGCCGGTCTCGGCCTGGCCAGGACCGGCTCGACCGCGCATCACGGCAGCGGCGAGATCTTCCTGGCTATGGCGACCGGGCTGCGGGCGCCCCGCGGCGGACCGCCTGCCCGGGTCGCGCCGCTGGCAGGCTCCGGGCTTGACCCGCTGTTCGACGGGGTCGTGGAGGCAACCGAAGAAGCGGTGCTCAACAGCATGCTGGCGGCTCCGACGGTAACCGGCCGGGCCGGCCATACGTCCTATGGCCTTCCGGTCGCCGAGGTCAGGCGGCTGTTGCGCGCCGCCGGACGGCGGTGAGCAGCAGGGCCGGCAGGCGGTGAGCGGGGCCGGGCGGCGGTGAGCGGGGCCGGGCGGCGGTGAGCGGGGCCGGGCGGCGGTGAGCGGGGCCGGGCGGCTTGAGCAGAGTCGGCGCCGTGGCCGTGCGCTGACGTGGCCGGACAGGGAAGATGGGGACCATGGATCTTCCGGTTATGCCGCCCGTGGCGCCGATGCTCGCCAAGGCGGTCAAGGAAATCCCGCATGGCTCGCTGAGCTTCGAGCCGAAGTGGGATGGTTTCAGGTCGATCATTTTCAGGGACGGCGCCGAGGTGGAGATCGGGAGCCGCAATGAGCGCCCGATGACGCGCTACTTCCCTGAGGTCGTCGACGCGGTGCTGGCCAACCTGCCCGACCGGTGCGTGCTCGATGGCGAGATCGTCATCCCGGACGCCGAGGGCCGCCGGCTTGACTTCGAGGCACTGCTGCAGCGGGTCCACCCGGCTGACAGCCGGGTGCGGCTGCTGGCCGTGCAGACTCCGGCCGCCTTCGTCGCCTTCGACCTACTCGCGCTGGACGGCACTGATTTCACCGAGCGTCCGTTCAGCGAGCGGCGAGCCGCGCTGGAGGGCGCGCTGGCTGCCGCGGCTGCGCCGGTCCATCTCACCCGCACGACGCTGGACCGGGACCTGGCCGCGCAGTGGTTCAGCCAGTTCGAGGGAGCCGGCCTCGACGGCATCGTCGCCAAGCCGCTGGAGGGCACCTACCAACAGGACAAGCGGGTCATGTTCAAGGTCAAGCACGAGCGCACCGCCGACTGCGTGGTGGCCGGCTACCGGCCGCACAAGAGCGGTCCCGATGCCATCGGGTCGCTGCTGCTCGGCCTCTACGACGACGCGGGCCGGCTGGCCAGCGTCGGCGTGGTGGGCGCCTTCCCGATGGCGCAGCGCCGGGCGCTCTTCACCGAGCTGCAGCCCCTGGTCACCGGCTTCGAGGAGCACCCGTGGAACTGGGCGGCCAGGGTCCCGGAGGTCCGCAACCCGCGTGAGGCGCAAGCCAGCCGCTGGAACAGCGGCAAGGACCTGTCGTTCGTCCCGCTCCGGCCGGAGCGGGTGGCCGAGGTCCGCTACGAGCACATGGAGGGCACCCGGTTCCGCCATACCGCGCAATTCGTCCGGTGGCGCCCGGATCGTGATCCCGCTTCGTGCGGTTTCGGCCAGTTGGAGGAGCCGGTCAGCTTCAACCTTTCCGAGGTCCTGGCCACCTGAGCCGCAGCGCGCGGGTCGGCGCGTGCCGGTGTCAGCGCGGGCCGGGATCAGTGCGGGCGCGGGGCCAGCGCGGGCGCGGGGCCAGCGCGGGCCGGGGTCAGTACGGGCGCGGGCTCAGCCCGGGCGGGGGTCAGCCCCCGGCTGGCTCGCCGCGGTAGGTCCCGAACGACCAGAGGTTGCCCTCCGGATCGCGGACGGCGAAATCCCTCGAACCGTAGTCGGTCTCGTGCAGCTCGCGCAGTACGGTCGCGCCGGCCGCGGTGGCCCGTGCAAACAGCGCGTCAGGCTCGTCCGTGACGACGTAGGCGGCGAAGCTACCCGGGCGCTGCGGCCAGGAATCTTCGGGGCCGGGCTCGCGTACCGAGCCGAGCATGATCCCGCCGCCCAGCGGCCAGCTCAGCTGCGCATGAGCAACCAGGTCGCCGTCGGCGTACACGACGGTCTCCTCGAAGCCGAACGCCTCGACAAGGAACTTGATCAGGCTCCGGGCGTCGCGGGCCCGGAGCGTCGGCCAGACCTGAGGTGCTGGTGTCGTTGCTGTCATGACGCCCAGCCTGGCACCGGGGGGCCGGCGGCCGCTTGGACGTTTCGGCACTCCTGCGCCAGCCAGGTGGACGGCGGGCAGCCGGCCAGCTCGCTGAACTCGCGCGCCAGGTGCGCCTGGTCGTAGTAGCCGCAGTCAGCCGCCACGTCGGCGAGCGGGCCCAGCGTGCCCGCGGCCGCCCGCTGCTGCCTCAGCCGCCGGGTCCGGTCGAAACGGATGACCCTGGCCGCGGCTTTCGGGGTCAGGCCGATCTCGGCGCCGAAATGGTTGCGCAGCTGGCGGGTGCTCCAGCCGGTGTCACTGGCCAGCCCGGCGACGGTCATGCTGCCGCCCGAGGCCAGCAGCTGCTGCCAGGCGCGGGCCGTCTCGGGTCTCGGCTGTGCCCCGCCGCCCAGCCGGGCGGCCAGCAGCTCGTCAAGCACCGCAAAACGGGCCGGCCAGTCCGGCGCGATGCACACCCGCTCCTGGATCTGAGCGGCCAGCGGGCCGAGCACCTGGGAACCGTCCAGCTCGAGACTGGCCAGCTCACCGGCCGGGAGATGGAGCAGCGCCCGGGCTCCGAGCGGGCTCAGCATGAGCTGGATGCCGGACTGGCGGCCGTCGTGAGCGATGGCAGCGGACCGGCCTCGGCCGCCCGCCCGGCTGAGGTCTCCCGTCCGGCTGCTGCTTTTCGCCCTGTCGCCCGCGGTCCGGCCGCTGCATCATGGCCGGCCGCTGCATCATGCCCGGCCGCTGCATCCTGGCCGGCCGCTGCATCCTGGCCGGCCGCTGCATCATGCCCGGTGGCGCCGCCACGCCGCACCGCCGGCCCTGGCCGGGCTGCTACCGGCCAGGCGCGGCTGTGGTGCACCGGCGTGCAGTCGCCCATCCGGTCATCATCGCGCACTGGCTTAGCTGGCACTGGCTTAGCTGGCACTGGGTTAGCTGGCACTGGGTTAGCTGGCACTGACGTGCGGGCACTGACTTAGCGGGCACTGACCAGCCGGTTAGCCGTGCGGCGCAGGTCGGCGCGGCGCTGGCGGGCCGAGGTCAGGGTCTGCGAGCCCGCGGACACGTAGCCGGGGACGCGGGCTGGCGTCTGCACCGCGCGGCGGGCCGCCTGGGCGTCCGGCCCGGTGTCCGGGTGCCTGATCACCATCCACAGCGGGATCCCGGCTACCGCGAGGAATATCAGCGCGGCGAGCGGCATATTCATCCAGATCCAGTTCATTTTCTCGCTACCTCCTGAGACTGCGCCGGCCACGTTCCTGGCCGGCCTGCGATAAGAGCAGCCTGCCTGGCGCGGTTCTGGAAATGCTCTGATCGGCCTCAGCGGCGGCCATGACTGCCAGCCCGCCGGCCGTGGCCGGCTCATAGGGCCTGCTTAGGAGGGGCAGGCTCAGCAGGGGCCGGCTCAGGAGGAAGGATCAGCAACGCAGCTCAAGAGGCGCCCGCCGCAGTCCGGTCAGCCCGCTGAAGATTTCTCCGACGGCCTCGTGAGGGCGGCCGGCTCGGCCCGGACCGTGATGTCCAGGCCGTCGCTCACGACCGCGGCGGACACCTCCACCAGCTTGCGGCCCGTGCTGCGAGCGTAGCCGCGCAGCGCCGCGAAGGCGGCGTCGACCGATGCGTGCGAGCGCTCGGCCAGCACGCCCTTCGCCTGCTCGATCAGGACCCGGCTGTCCAGCGCGGTCTGCAGCTGGCCGATGACCACCTCGTGCTCGCTGATGGTGCGGCGCTGCTCAAGCCCGACCGCGCTGATCGCGGCCAGGGCCCGCGCGAGCTCCGCGGTGCTGGCGGAGAGGCCGCCGGCGGCCTCGCCGAACAAGTCCATCGCGCCGAGTGCCTCGCCGCGCAGCAACAGCGGGACGCTGTGGACCGAACGGTACCCCGCGGCCTGGGCGGCGGCCGCGAACCGCGGCCAGCGCGCGCTGGCCGTAGGGAGGTCGGTGCAGATCACCGGCGTCCCGGTGCGGTGGCAGTCGAGGCCAGGGCCGTCACCCTCGGCCAGCTGCGTCATCTCCACGGTCCATGACTGGCCGGGCACGGCCGCCGCGAGCCTGAGCGCGCCCCGCCCGTCGGCCAGGACGAGCGCCGCCGCGCTGACCTGCAGCAACTCGGCGCACAGGGTGATCAGGAGCTCATGAAAGTCAGCCGCAGCGACGTCCGCCGCCAACGTATCGGCGAGCGCGACGAAGGCGCTGGTCACATCCCGCTCTGCCATGCGCTGCCTCACTTGCCCTCGCGTCTGTTGGCTTAACAGCCTAATCTGAATACGCAGCCTAATCTGAGATCGCCGCAATGTCCGCCCGCGGAGGCTTCCGTTGCGGCTGGCGACAGCAGTCAATCATCGGTACGGCGACGCTGAGGAGATGGCCCGTTACCAAGCCAGCAAGTCCGTTAGGCTCAGATCCGCCCGCACACAGGCCCCATCCAGGTACTAAGGGGTATTCCGCAAGTGAACAAGAGCGCGGCCGGGAAATTCGAGATCGTCGCCGTGGCGTCATCCGCCGGCGGCATCACCGCGCTGGGCCGCGTCCTGGGGGCGCTACCGGCCGGACTGCGGGTGCCGCTGCTGATTGTCCAGCATCTGGATCCCCGGCATTCGACCGTGATCGCCGATGTGCTCAGCCGCCGCTCGAACATGCCGGTCAAGCTGGCCGACGCCGGCATGGTCGCGGAGCCTGGCTACGCCTACGTCGCACCCCCCAACCATCACTTGCTGGTGACCGAAGGGGGCACTCTCGCCCTGTCCAGCAGTGAGCTGGTTCACTTCGTCCGGCCGTCCGCCGACCTGCTTTTCGAATCGGTCGCCGGCACTTACGGGCCAGCGGCCATCGCCTGCGTACTGACCGGCTCGGGCAGCGATGGCGCCATGGGCGTGAGCGCCGTCAAAGACCGCGGCGGCACGGTGATCGCGCAGGATCCCGAGTCGGCCGAGTTCAAGGGCATGCCCGAAGCCGCCGTCGCGACCGGCGCGGTCGACTTCATCCTGCCGCTCGATGAGATCGGCTCGGTCATCCGCGGACTGATCGAGGCACCGTGATGACCGAGTCCCCCGGCAGCTACGCCGATCAAGATCTGGAAGATCTGCTGTCTTTCATCCGCGACTCACGGGGCTTCGATTTCACCGGCTACAAACGGACGTCGCTCACCCGCCGTATCCGCAAGCGGATGGATGATGTCTCTATAACGGGATATATCGACTACCGGGATCTGCTGGAGACTGACGCCGAGGAATTCCGGATCCTTTTCAATACCATCCTGATCAATGTGACCGGATTCTTCCGGGACACCGAATCCTGGACCTACCTGAAGGGCGAGGTCATTCCCGAGCTGCTCGCCAACCGGGATACCGGTGAGGAAATCCGGGTCTGGAGCGCCGGCTGCTCCAGCGGCGAGGAAGCCTACTCGCTCGCGATGACCTTCGCTGAGGTCATCGGCGTCGAAGAGTGCGCCAAGCGAGTCAAGATCTACGGCACCGACGTCGACGACGAAGCCCTCCGCGAAGCCCGGTCTGGCCTGTACGCGCCGCGGGCGGTCGAGCCGCTGCCCGCCGAGCTGACCGCGCGCTACTTCGAGCCATCAGGCGACCAGCTGGCCTTCCACCCGGAGCTGCGGCGACGGGTGATCTTCGGCCGCCACGACATCACCCGCGACGCCCCGATCTCCAGGCTCGACCTGTTGGTCTGCCGCAATACGCTGATGTACTTCAACGTCGAGGCGCAGTCCCAGATCATCGACAGGTTCTATTTCGCCTTGCGTCCCGATGGCTATCTGTTCCTCGGCAAGGCCGAGATGCTGCTGTCGGCCAGCGACCGCTTCGAGGTCGTCAGCATGCGGCAGCGCGTCTTCAAGCGCCGCCCCGGTGAGGCCGTGGCTCAGCACCAGCTCGCCGTCCCGCGGCTCGATCCGGAGTCCAGCGGCGATATGCGCGAGGCCAGCCGCAAGCGCCAGCTGCGGGACATGGTCCTGGACACCGCGGCCAGCCCGGTGCTGGCCATCGGGGTGGACGGCACCCTCAGCCTGATCAACAGCCAGGCCCGGACGCAGTTCGGCCTCAGCGTGCATGACGTCGGCCGTCCGCTGCGTGATCTCGAGATCTCCTACCGTCCGATCGAGCTCAGATCTCTGATCGAGCAGGCGGAGACCGAGCGCCGGGTGGTCCGCGCCAACAACGTCGAGCGCCGGCTGCCCGGCGGCGAGACGCAGATCTTCGACATCATCGTCCAGGCGCTCACCGGCGGCCAGGGCCTGCCCATCGGCGTGGCGGTGACTTTCATCGACACCACGGTGACGACGCGGCTGCACAACGAGGTGCGGCAGGTCAGGGAGGACCTTGAGACCGCCTACGAGGAACTCCAGTCCACCAACGAGGAACTCGAGACCACCAACGAGGAGCTCCAGTCCAGTATCGAGGAACTCGAGACCACCAACGAGGAACTCCAGTCCACGAACGAGGAACTCGAGACCACCAACGAGGAGCTCCAGTCAGGTAACGAGGAACTGGAGACCATGAACGAGGAGATGCGCATCAGGACCACCGAGGTCGACGAGGCACGCGGCTTCCTCGAAGGCGTCCTGTCGAGCGTGGCGGCCGGGGTGGTCGTGCTGGACTCGGATATGCGGGTGCGGAGCTGGAATCGCGGGGCCGAGGACCTTTGGGGCCTGCGCGCCGAGGAGGTCCACCGTCAGGCGTTCTTCTCGCTCGACTTCGGCCTGCCGATCGGTCAGCTCCATGACGCGCTGAAGCAGTGCGCCGAGACGGGGCGCAAGTCCGAGCCAGTGGTCCTGCAGGCGGTCAACCGCATCGGCCGCACCATCACCTGTTCGGTGACCTGCTCACCGCTGGACGGGCAGGGCGACGGGGTCGTGCTGCTAATGGAAGAGATACCGCCGGGCTGACCAGCGTAACCTGTAGCCATGATGGCCGGAGACCAGCCCGCTCCCGAGGTGGCGCGGGTGCGGAACCGGGCTCTGGCCGGTCAGCAGCGGGCGGCCCGGGCCGCGGCGATCGCCGCGCGGCACGAGGACCTGGCCGAGCAGGGCAGTGAGGCGCTCCGTGGCCTGCATCTGAAGATCGCGGCCATGCACCGGCTGATCCAGCGCCGCCACCGCGAAGCCGCGGCGTTGCACGCCGAGTACGCCGACCGGCTCAGCGCCTGGCTCCGACGCCCGGAGCGGAGCGGGATCCGCCCCGTCTTCATGACCGCGGTGGCGCGGACGCTGGGCTCGGACAGCGCGGCGCTCATGCTGCTCAGCGCCGACCTGGACGAGATCCTGGCCGCCGCATCGGACGGGCTGGCCAGGCAGGCGCAAGATCTTGAGTTCACCTTCTTGGAGGGCCCGGCCAGGGATGCGGCGATCAGCCGCACCCCGGTGCTGGCTGACGGCACCGTCTTCAGGGACCGCTGGGCGCATTACGGGCCCGCCCTGGCGCAGCTGGGCGTGCACGCGGTGGCCGCGGTCCCGTTCCAGCTGGCCGAGGGATCGGTCGGCGCCCTGACGGCGTTCAGCGCCCGGCCGTCCACCGAGGTCGATCTGGCTGCGCTCGGCGGCGTCGCCGATACGCTGGCCCACGCCGTGCTGGCCGCGCCCGAGGAGACCGTGTCCGACGAGGGTGTGCCGCGGCTGGCTCTATTCGAGGACCGCGACCTGCGCCCGGTCGTCCATCAGGCGGCCGGCATGCTCTGCGTCCAGGCCGGCTGTCCGATCTCGGATGCGCTCGCATTGATCAGGGCCAGGGCGTTCGCCGACGCTGAAACGGTAGAAGCGACGGCCATCCGCATCGTCAGCGGCGGCCTGCACCTGGCCTGACCGTTGCCGACGGCCGGGCTCACCCGTCGCGGGTGACGCCTCGCGGCGGCGTCCGCCGCAGACTGCAGACGGCGGCTCGTGGCTTTCATAATGGCCGGAACAGTGCCGCTTCGCGCGCCTGGCAACTCAGCCAGCAAGACGGGGGAAGGAAGGCATGATGTCCGGTTCAGACGGGACTTTCATCTATGTCGCGACCTATCCGAATGAGATGGCCGCCCGGGAGGACTACCAGGTGGTCAAGGGCCTGCACGCCAGCGGCCTGGTGGGGTCCTACGATGCCGCCGTCATCACCAAGGACGCCGACGGCAAGGTCCATGAGAACAAGGACGAGACGGCCACCCGCCACGGCGCCTGGTGGGGCATCGCCGCCGGGGCAGCGGTCGGGATCCTGTTCCCGCCGAGCCTCATCGGCGCCGCGGCGGTCGGCGGCGTGATCGGCGGGGTCAGCGGGCACCTGGCCAAGGGCATGTCCCGCTCCGACGCCAAGGAGCTCGGCGACTTCATCGACCCCGGCCAGGCCGGGCTGGTCGTCGTCGGCGAGAGCAAGGTCCAGCACGCGATCGAGCAGGCCGTCACCAGGGCGGAAAAGCAGACCGCCAAGCAGCTGGGCGTCAAGCCCGAAGAGGTCGACTCTGCCCTGCAGGAGGCGGTCCGGGAGATGTAGCGGCCGGTTCAGCCGGCAGGCGCGGCAGGGCGCCGGCCGGTTACCAGCCCGGCCTCAGCGGCGATAGTGCTCGTCGTTACACCGTCGAATCCGCTCCGCCGGAGCATGGACGTCCACGTGCTGGCCGGCACCGGCCGCTCGTGGATGCGCAGCAGGTACCTGGCGGCGTTCTTGGCCACCCGCCACCAGCCGCCCGGCCCCTTGCGGGCCAGCGTCCTGACCTTTCCCGCGATGATCTTCCGGTCGCTGCTCGAGGCACCGCGGCCAAACATCATGTCGGCCACCACCAGGCGCCCGCCGGGCCGCAGCCAGCTGAAGGCGGCCGACACCAGCCGTGCCTTGTCGGCGTCCCGCAGATGATGCAGCGCATAGCTGGACACGATCAGATCGACGCTCCGTTCGGGCAGCTCCAGGTCCTCGATGGGTACGGCGGCGCACTCCAGGCTGGTGACGGCCCGACGCCTAGCCGACTCAGCCAGCCGGTCCACCATGTCCTGGCTTACATCTACGGCTAGCACCCGGCCGCCCCGCTCGGCCAGCGGCAGGCTCAGCTGGCCAGTGCCGCAGCCCAGATCGACCACGACCTCACCAGGCTGCACCGCGGCGGCGCCGATAACGGCCGCCGTCACCTTTCCCAGGCCGGCTGAGCCGTGCTGATCCCAGCTTGCCGCGCGCAGCGACCAGACCCGGCGCTGGCGCCGTACCACAGCGTCAGTGGCGAAGCGGGCCAGCCGTGGACGGTCGCCGGCCGGCCCGGCCTGCGGCTCGTCAGCCACGCTCACCGGCCGCCGGAGGGAAATATGTATATCGCTATCAGCCATACGGCTCAGGATATTCGCAGATTAATTAATCCGCCTTATTCCGCGCGTTCAGATCTGGTTAAGAATTATGATGTTGCCGTCATGCTTATTTGGATGCAGTTAAGAACCATGACAATCCCTTCATGCTTCTTCAGATTCAGTAAAGAACCATGACGTGATCGTCATAATTTCCGGCCTGGCGGTCTGTGGCGCGGGCGGCGGCACGGGGCTGTCCGCCAGGCCACGCCCGGTCCGGCCGGTAGCCTGCAGCGGTGGATACCTGCCGGCCAGCGTTGAGCCGCCCGCCAGCCCCGAGTTACCAGCCACCATCGATTTACCAGCCAGCACTGCGTTACCAGCCAGGATGAGCCGCCATGCCCCGGCGTCTGCCAGTCGCGCCCGGCGGCTGACCGCGGCCAGCTGCCTGGCCGCGGTGCTCGGACCCGGCGTGCTCACGGCTGCCTGCTCGGCCTCCGGACCGGCCCCGGCCCATCCTGCCTCGCCGGCCGCCTCCGGACAGACCGCGAAGACCGCGCATCCCCCGCGACCAGGAAGACCGCGGATCGGGGTGATCGGCAGTTATGCAGTCGGTGACCGCACGGTCAGGCTGGTCGAAGCCGCGCACGCCGGGCCGGATGGCGGCCAGGTCGGGGCCAGGGTCCTGCCGACGCTGGTGTGGTTTCCCGCGGCCCGCACCGGAGGTTCTGCGCCCGCCTCGCCCGCCTCGCCCAGCGATGCGGCGTCGGGGCCGGCACGTGGCCCGTTCCCGCTCGTCGTCTTCGCCCCCGGCTTTCTTCAGTGCGGGGACGTCTACCGGCACCTGCTGCGCACCTGGGCCAGCGCCGGTTATGTAGTCGCCGTGCTCAGGTTTCCCCGTACCAACTGCGACATCGGCGCGGCAGCCGATGAGGCCGACCTGGTGAACCAGCCCGCCGACGTCTCCTTCGTGATCAGCCGGCTGGTTACGCTCAGCACCCGGCGGCACGGCTGGCTAGCGGGCCTGATCGACCAGGCCAGAATCGCCGTGGCCGGGCATTCGGACGGCGGTGACACCGTGGCCGCCGTGGCCGCCGACACGTGCTGCGCCGATCACCGGGTAGCTGCCGCGATCGTGCTGGCCGGGGCGGAATGGCCGCCGCTGCCGGGGCGCTACTTCCCGCCCGCGTCGCCGCCTATGCTGTTCGTACAGGGCAGCGCCGATCCCATCAATCCGCCCGCCGCGAGCCGGCAGCTGTACCAGGCGGACACCACGGGCCCTCGTTACTACCTCGATGTCTTCGGCGCCGGGCACCTGACTCCCTACGAGGGCGACAGCGCGCAGGAACGGCTCGTCGCCCGCGTGACGACCGAGTTCCTTGATCGCTTTGTCGCCGGGCAGCGCGCGGCGCGGGCGGCGATGACCCGGCTGGCCAGCCAGAGCGGGCAGGTCGCGCTGGTCAGCGGCGGCCGCCTGCCGCCGACCTGAACTCACTCCGGCACCGGCCTGGCACCGGCTAGCCCCGGACCCCGGCACCGGCACCCCTGGCACCGGCACACCCTGGCACCGGCACGCTCCGGGTATCGGTTTGTCCAGCCGAGATTGCACATTGTGACGGTACGTGCATGAGCTATTGCAAATGCCCGCGCGTGTGCACGTGCATCAGGCTATGCTGGATGCCATCAAGCCGACGAAGCCGACACGCGAAACGGCGCACGAGGCCGTCCGGGATCACCGCCGGGGCGCCGGCGCGCGGCTCCGGCTTCCTCCGGCGCGATCCACCTCGGCGAGGGGCGCGAACCAGCTCAGATTCCTCAGGCTGAGCCCGTCTAAGGAGAATGGCCATGCGCGAGACGTATAACGGGATGCCCGCCACCGAGCTGGCCGGGGTGACCTGGAAGAAGAGCCAGCGGAGCAACTCGCAGGGAGCTTGCGTCGAAGTTGCTGACCTGCCGGGCGGGGCAGTCGCCGTCCGCAACTCCAGGTTCACCGCCGGCCCGGCGCTCATCTACACCAGGACCGAGATCGACGCCTTCATCCGGGGCGCCAAGGACGGCGACTTCGACTACCTGCTGGGGTAACCGGCCGGGGGCGCGCGCCGCGGTCAGTCCTGCTCGAGCAGGGCCCAGACGACCTTTCCGCCCTCCTGCAGCGGCTGCCACCCCCACCGCAGGCTGCATGATTCCACCACCTGCAGCCCGCGGCCGCTCTCCGCGACCGGGTCAGTGACATCACGGATCGGCAGCTGGCCGCCAGGATCGGTGACCATGCACGTCACAAACAGGTCCTGGGCTAGTAATCTCAGGCCTACCGGATTCTCCTCGATGGTCCGCCGAGCGGAGACCAAGCCATGCTGGATCGCGTTTGTCACCAGCTCCGAGACCACGAGTTCGGCTTGGTCGCACAGCCCCGCGAGTCCCCACCGCCGCAGCGTCATGCGGGTGAAGCTCCTGCTGATGCCGACCGAGGCCAGCCCGGTGCCCAGCGCCAGCGTCGCGGCGGGCTGATCCGGTGGCCGCGAGTTGCCCCAGCGAGCCGCGGCGAAGTCGGGCCCGGCGGAACCATATCCAGAGGTCGCCTGGCAGGGCCCGGTCGTGGTGAGCAGCCGACTGTGACTGGTGTCCATGTCCTCCGTCCTGGCCAGCGGGCTCATCCGGCGCGTGTCCGTCGGTCTTCGCACCACGTCTTAACGCCGCAGTCCGCGCGGCTGAAGCGCAAGCGTCATCATCTCCCGCTGACATTGCAAACGCAAGGCCCGATGCACGTGCAGACGAACCCAATGGCGGCATGTGCAAGCCACTGGCCTGCGCGGTCGCGTGCGGATGGGGGGGCGGGTGATTTCTAGTCAGCCGGGCGGTGGCAGCCCGACCGTGCTGCGCATGATGCTCGGATCCCAGTTGCGCAAGCTGCGGGAGGCCAAGGGCATCACCAGGGAGGAGGCCGGGTACCTGATCCGGGCCTCCGAATCCAAGATCAGCCGCATGGAGCTGGGTCGGGTCAGCTTCAAAGAACGCGACGTCATCGACCTGCTGGCGATGTACGGGGTCGATGACGACGGCGATCGCGCGGCGCTGGTGGCACTCGCGCGGGATGCCAACTCGCCAGGCTGGTGGCATAAGTACTCCGACGTGCTGCCGGACTGGTTCAGCGTCTACGTGGGCCTGGAGGAGGCCGCTTCCCTGCTGCGGGTCTACGAGGTGCAGTTCGTCCCCGGACTGCTCCAGACCCCCGGTTACACCAGGGCTATCGTCGAGCGCGGCCAGCTGGGCGCGGCCGCCGCGGAGATCGAGCGCCGGGTGCTGCTGCGCGCCGCGCGGCAGGAGATGCTCGCCAAGCCGGGCGCACCCCGGCTGTGGGCGGTGATCGACGAGGCGGCGCTGCGGCGCCCGATCGGCGGCCCGGCAGTCATGCGCGCCCAGCTCGAGCGGCTGATCGCGGCGACCGGCGAGCCCGGCATTACCGTTCAGGTCGTGCCGTTCGGCTCGGGCGGTCACGCGGCAGAAGGCGGGGCGTTCACCATCATGCGCTTTCCTGAAGCGGAGCTGCCTGATGTCGTCTATCTCGAACAGCTGACCAGCGCTCTTTACCTGGACAAGCGCGAGGACGTCGAGAAATACAGCGAGGTAATGGACCAGCTCAGCGTCGAGAGCGAGCCTCCGGAACGCACCGCCGAACTACTGGGCGAGATAATAGCCAGGGACTTTTCGTAGCCCGGACACCCGCAGCGGAGCAGGAAAGGCGGCAGCGTGATGAGCAGCTGGTCGAATAGCGCCTCCGAGGGCGACGCCCAGCCGGCCATCGACACCTCGGTGGCGCACCCGGCCCGGGTCTACGACTACTGGCTGGGCGGCAAGGACAATTACCCGGCCGACCGGGCGGCCGGGGCCGCAGCGGCCGAAGCCAACCCGGCCATCTTGATCGGGGTCCGCGCCAACCGGTCGTTCCTGCGCCGCGCGGTCAGGTTCCTGGCGGCGGACGCCGGCATCCGGCAATTCCTCGACATCGGAACCGGCTTGCCGTCGGCGAACAACACCCACGAAGTCGCGCAGGCGGTCGCGCCGGAGGCCCGGATCGTGTACGTGGACAACGACCCCATCGTGCTGGCACACGCCCGGGCGCTGCTGACCAGCACCGCGGAAGGCGCGACCGCGTACGTGAACGCCGACGCCCGCGATCCTGAGAAGATCCTGCAGGCCGCGGCGCAGACACTCGACTTCGGCCAGCCGATCGCCGTCATGACGCTGATGATCATGCAGTACATCCCGGACTCCGACAACCCGCAGGGCATCATCGAGCGGCTGCTGGCCGACCTGCCGTCAGGCAGCTACCTGACCGCCTCGGACACCGCCAAGGACATCGATGCTCAGACGGTGGCCACCGCCACCGGCCGCCTGAACCAGCGCATGGGCGCGCAGCTGACCCCCAGGACAAAGGCGCAGATCGGCGCGTACTTCAACGGCCTCGAGATGGTCGAGCCTGGCCTCGTGCCGCTGAACCGGTGGCGGCCAGGTCCCGATGACCCGGTCCTGGACCGGGACCTGCCCACCTACTGCGGCATGGGCAGGAAGCCCTAGCAGCCTGACCGGGCGGCCGGCCAGCCGACCGCACCGGGATCTGGCCGGCCTGAGTCGGGCCGGGCCGGGTTGGGTATGCCCGAGGCCGGACATGCCGGAGGCGAGCGACGGCCACACCATGACAGGTGATAGCAATAAGGGTAAAGAAGGGGTGATCGTATGACCGAGTCTGAAAGTGTCAGCAGCGGCGGCGGAACGCTTCACGTCACCGACTCGAGGACCGGCCGCAGCTACGACATCCCGATCACCGACGGCGCCATCCGGGCCACCGACCTGCGCCGGATCAAGACCGCCGATGATGACTACGGCGTGCTCTCCTACGACCCGGCGTTCCTGAACACCGCGAGCTGCCGCAGCGCGATCACCTTCATCGACGGGGATCGCGGGATTCTGCGCTACCGCGGCTACCCGATCGAGGAGCTGGCCGAGCGCTGCACGTTCCTCCAGGTCGCCTATCTGCTGCTGCACGGCGAACTTCCTACCGCCGATCAGGAGCAGGCCTGGACCGAGCAGATCACCCACCACACCTTTGTGCACGAGAACATCAAGAAGTTCATCGATGGCTTCCATCACGATGCCCATCCGATGGGCATCCTGGTCAGCACGATGGGCGCGCTGTCGACCTTCTACCCGGACGCTAAGGCGATCTTTGACACGGCCAAGCGGGACAAGCAGGTGAAGCGGCTGATCGCCAAGATGCCGACGCTCGCCGCGTTCGCCTACCGGCACGCGGTGGGCCTGCCCTACGCCTACCCCGACAACCAGCTCTCATATCCGGGCAACTTCCTGTCCATGATGGCCAAGACCACCGAGCTGAGCTACCGCCCTGACCCGGTGCTCGAGCACGCGCTGGATGTCCTGTTCATCCTGCATGCCGACCATGAGCAGAACTGTTCGACCAGCACGATGCGCGCGGTCGGGAGCGCGCATTCGGATCCGTACTCGGCGGCGGCCGCGGCCGCGGCCGCGCTCTACGGGCCGCTGCACGGCGGCGCCAACGAGCAGGTGCTCAAGATGCTCAACGAGATCGGCACCGTCGACAACGTGCCTGAGTACATCGCCAGGGTCAAGCGGGGCGAGCTGCGCCTGATGGGCTTCGGCCACCGCGTATACAAGAACTTCGACCCGCGCGCCTCGATCATCAAGACCGTCGCCGACGAGGTGTTCAAGGTCACCGGGCGGAACCCGCTGCTCGACATCGCCCTGGAACTCGAGCGGATCGCCCTGGCCGACGACTACTTCATCGACCACAAGCTGTACCCGAACGTGGACTTCTACTCCGGCATCATCTACCAGGCCATGGGATTCCCGGTCGACATGTTCCCGGTGCTGTTCGCGATCGGCCGGACGCCCGGCTGGCTGGCCCAGTGGGTGGAGGGGATCCTCGACAGCGAGCAGCGGATCTCGCGGCCCCGCCAGCTCTACGACGGTGCCGAGCTGCGGCACATCAGCAGCTAGGTCTGGGCCAGCCGCCAGACGGTCGCGGGCTTGACGTCGGCATCCTCCAGCGCGCGCGAGACCAGCACGTCATAGCGGGCCACCGGCTCCAGGCGGGCGCGCGGCAGGTAGGCGCGACCTGGATCACCGACCAGCACCCGACGGCCGGACGCGCATGCCCGGTCCAGGAACTCCAGAATGCGCCGGGCCAGCACTGCCTCGTAACAGACGTCGCCGGCCAGCACCACCTCCGCGTCGCCGCCGTCCCCATCCAGGACATCCGCCAGGCAAACGGCGACGCCGGCCCCATTGGCCTGCGCGTTCAGGGCAATCGCCGCGGCGGCGAACCGGTCCACCTCGGTCGCCGTGACCTGCGTGGCTCCCGCCGTCGCCGCCGCGATCGCCACCAGCCCGGATCCGGATGCCACATCGAGCACGCTGCGGCCAGCGACCAGCTCGGCGTGGTCGAGAAGGTAGCGCGCCAGCGCCTGGCCACCGGCCCAGGCGAACGCCCAGAACGGCGGCGGCAGGCACTGGCCGCCCTGCTCGTGCTCGGTCAGCTCCCAGATGCCGAATGGCTCCTCGGCGAGGTGCAAGCTGATTTCAGGTACCGAGGGCACCGGGCACAGCCGGGTATGCGCGCGGATAAACGCAGCCGGGCTCACATCTGTGCAGGATACGGGTCAAAGCCCGGCCCGGACTCGTTCCGGTGTCATCACGGCTTGCGCGGGAGCAACCCGGGGATGCTCGGCGCCGAGAAAGTAATCCGCAGCACGGTCTGACCGTTGCCGGTGGGCACCGGCCCGATGCTGGCGGCCAGGTAGGGCGGAACCTGCGCGCGCAGGAACGCGAGCACCGAACGCACGTAGGCGGACTGCCCGGTCCAGGGTGCGTTGCGCAGTGCCGCCAGGTCGACGGAGCGGAGCGGGACGCCGGCGCTGGCGCCGGGGCCGGCGTCCCCGAATGCCGCGATGTGCACCCGGTCCAACGTCGCCATCGTGGCCAGCAAGCCGAGCAGCCGCGAGTCAACCTGGCCCGCGGCGAGCTGCTGGGCGCCCTGGGCCGCAACCACAACCCGCCTGTTATGCGCGAGCTTGTCGCCGGCTACTTTCCTGGCCTGCACGTCTGCGCTCAGGGCCGCGTCGTAGGCACCGGCTCCGTCCGGCGCGATCACCCGGACTGCGATGGCCCCGTTACCGGTGCCGAAGCTCGCGAGCACCGTCGGCGCATAGACGGTGACCAGCCTGCTGCCGAACTGGCTGCGGATAGCCGCGGTCGCGACGACCAGTTCAGAGCCGAGCGGATCGGGTGCGCCCGGCCGGAGCACGAGCAGGTCGCCCGCGGGAATCCCGCGGGCTTCGAGCGCCTGGCACATCAGCGGATCGCAGGACACGATGGCGTCGCGGCTCACTTCATGAGCGATCCAGGCCGTGGCCTGATTGCGGGCCGCGGCCTCGGCACCGATCGTGGCCTGCTGCTGGCCGCCACGGGCCGCGCCGCGGCCCGTCCGGACGGCGGAGCCCGCCGGGTGCCGGGCGATGACGGCAATCACCACGCCCGCGGTGACCAGCACCAAGATGGCGGCAATCAGCCCGAGCATCCGCCATTTGAGCGCGGCCCGCCAGCGGCTGCGACCGGCGCGCCGCGTCGTTGCGGGAACCGGCGGGGCCTGGCGAGCCGGCTGAGTGTCCCGGGCCGGCTGGATCCTGGCAACTGGCGGTGGTTTCGGGGCCGGTGGTGATTTCGGGGCCGGTGGTGGTTTCGGGGCCGGTGGTGGCATCGCTGACGGCAATGGCATCGCAGACGGCGGGGCCTTGGCAACCGGCGGTGGCTTCGCTGTCGGCGGTGGCTTCGCTAGCGGCAGTGGCCTCGCGGACGGCAGCGGCCTCGCGGACGGCAGTGGTTTCGCGGCCGGCGGGGCGCTCACGGCGCCCCGGCCGTTCTGGATGGGGGCCCACGGTGGAGCGCTGGGCCGCGCCGGCCAGAGCGGCGGAGCACCGAGCGAGGCTGCCGCAGGCCGGGCCGCATCAGGCCGGGCCGCATCAGGCCGGGCTTCCGCACGCGGAACTTCCGCGCGCGGGCCGGTCCCGGGCGGGGCTTCCGCGCGCGGGCCGGTCCCGGGCGCACGCGGGCCTGCCGCGGGCGCACGCGGGCCTGCCGTGGGCTCGGCTGCCACGGCCGCCCGGAGCCGCTGCACCAGCGAGGCCGATAGGACTGGCGGCTGCGGCTGCCGCGCCGTCGGCGCTGCGCTGGCACCCGGTACCCGCCTCGGCAGGGCGGGCGGCGGCGCCTCGCGCGGGGCAAGCGCCGGGGGATTCGCGGCCGGCGGACTGTCGGCGCCCGATGGCGGCAGCGTCCGGGGCGGCTGCGTCGGGGGCGGCTGCGTCCGGGGCGGCTGCGTCGGGGGCGGTTGCGTCGGGGGCGGCTGCCGTCGCGGCGTCGGCGCGTCGTTGGCACCCGGCACTCGCCGTGGCAACGACGGACCGCGGCTCTCTTCGCCCATGCCGCCAACCCTCACCGGGAGCCCAACGGGATGACGCGACCCCCATAGGACAGGGCAGCATATGATGACCAGCGGTTTCAACCGAAATGATGTGTTGTGGCGAAAAATACCCGGCGCGCGGGCAGTCCTGGCCGCAGCCGACGCTCACTCACCTGCGTGCACAGCGGGCCGACGGGGTGCCAGACTAAGCTCACACAGGCGAAGACACCTGCACCACGCTGGCATACGGGGAGCGCTATGACTATTCGGCCGGATTCCGGACCGGAGTATGGCGAAGAGGAGCTAGAGTCCTGGGGCGTCCTGCCGGAGGAAGCCGAGGACCTGAGCGGCGAGTTCGCGTCGGATCCGGTCATCGCTGATAATGAGGCCCACGCGCCAGGTAAGACGTGCGAACGGTGCGGATCAGCCATCACGGCGCACCAGGATGCCCGGCGCCGGCCAGACGGCCGGTGGGTACACGAGGTGTGCCCGCCTCATCTTCCCGGCTAGCCGCCGCCACCGGGGGAAGTCAGTCAGCCGAAATCGACCTTGGCCTGGGCCGCGACGTCCGGATGGCGCTTGAGCCAGTCGGTGGCGAACGGGCACAACGGCACGATGGTCTGCCCGGCCGCCGCCGCCTTCCCGACGGCCGCGCGCACCAGCAGGCCGCCGATGCCACGCCCCGCCAGCTCGGCAGGGACGGCGGTATGCAGTAGCACCAGCCGGTTGCCGTTCCGGCGGTAAACCAGCTCGGCCTGGTAGCCATCGGCCGTCAGCTCAAGCCGGGCGCCAGCCTCATCATCAGTGACCTGCGGGGCATCGCTCACGAATCCATCGTGACAGCGCCGGACGGCCGGGACCGCATCAGGGCCCCATCGTGGCGCGGAATACCTGCGCCGGAAACCGATCTGGCCGGCCTACGGTCTCAGGCGCCCCGGCCGTCGCGCAGTGAGCCCCGCTGCACGACAAAATCCCGGCTGCGGATGGCGGCGAGGGACACGACGCCGGAAACGAGCGCGATGATCGCGGCGACGAGCAGGATGTGGTCCAGGCCGTTGGTAAACGCGGCTCTGGTGATTACCCCGACGTCCCCCCTGGCCTGCCCGGGTAGCTGTCCGATCAGCTGCTTGATGCGTCCTGACTGAACCGCGGTCGCGACCTGCGGTCCACGGCCGGCCAGGCCGGGAACCTTCGCCACCCCAGCCCGGACCTCGGTGGAAACGTGATTCGAGAACAACGTTCCTAGCAGTGCTATCCCGGTGGCGATCCCGACCTGCCTGAAGGTTGAGTTGATACCCGACGCCATCCCGGCCCGGGCCGGCTTCACCACTCCCACCGCGGTGGATGCCAGCGGCGGGTTGACCATGCCCACGCCGAGCCCGCTGACGAGCAGCCCGGGGACCAGATGGGTCCAGGACGAACTCGCGTCCAGGCCGCGCATGAGCAGGAGCCCGGCGCCGACGATGAGCAGCCCGGGCCCGATCAGGAGCCGCACTGGCACGTGCGAGGACAGCCGTCCGGCGATAGCCGAGGTAGCCAGGATGCCGCCGGACAGCACGAGCAGCCGAACACCGGTAGCCAGCGCGCTGTAACCGAGGATGTCTTGCAGGTAGAGCACCAGGTACAAGATCATCGCGAAGATCGACGCGCTGAGGCCGAAGGCCGCGACCGATCCCCCGCTGAACGTCGGCAGCCTAAAGAGCGTCAGGTCGAACATCGGGTGCCTGCCCCGCCGCTCGACCGCCAAGAACAGCACCAGCAAGCCAGCGGCCGCGCCGAAGCAGCCCAGGACCAGCGCGTCGGAGAAGGACCGTTCGCTGGACTCGATCAGCGCATAGACCAGGCTCGACAAGGCCGCCGTGAACAGCACGAACCCGGCCCAGTCGGGCCGCCGGGCATGTGGTACCCGGGTCTCGGCCACCTGGGTCATCGAGATGACGACGGCCACCACCCCGATCGGCAGGTTGACGAAGAAGATCCACCGCCACGACAGGCCAGAGGTCAGGACGCCGCCGAGCAGCGGCCCGATGGCCACGGCCAGGCCCGTGATGGCTCCCCAGACGCCGAAGGCGACGCCACGGTCCTTGCCCCGGAACGCTTCGGCCAGCAGCGCCAGGGATACCGCGAACATGATCGCCCCGCCGATGCCCTGCAGCCCGCGGGACAGCTGCAGCATGAGCGTGCTGCCGGACGCGCCGCACAGCAGTGATGCGCCGGTGAAGATGATCAGGCCGATGACGTAGAACAGCCGCCGCCCGTACATGTCCGCCAGGCTTCCCGCGGTCAGCAGGAGCGCCGCCAGGCTCAGCGCATAGGCGTCCACCACCCACTGCAGCCCGGAGAAGGTCGAATGCAGTGCATCCTGAATGTCCGGCAGGGCCACATTTACGATCGTGATGTCGAGCAGCAGCATGAAGGTGCCCAGGCACACCGCGACCAGCGTCCACCACTTATTGTGCGGGCGCCCTTGTCCCTGGCCGGGACCCGCGTCACGCTCGTGACGGCCATGCTCACCGGGCGCGGACGGCGCAGCGCGGGCACCGCCCGCATGGGCACCGCTCACCGGCCCGGCCCGTGGCCGGAGCAGCGGGCGCGCCGCATTGGATACATCCGCTTTTGACCCCCTCCAGGGCGGGCGTTCTCCCCGTACCGCCGATGTGCCATCCTCAACGGATGTCCCTACCCCCTGGCCGGCCGGCAAACAGTGCGGACGCGGTGGCTGACCTGGGCCGTAGGAAGGCTTCCGGCACTTCCCCTGGCTCCCGCCGTCAGACCATGGGCCACAATGGCAGGACCGATGAGAACGGCAGCCGCTTCGGCTCGCCTGGCGGCAAGGGGGGACGTGATGGCCGGCACGATTGATCAGTTTGCGGCCGGGCCGGGCAGGCCGGGCCGGTGAGCGCCTGGTCACTGAGCTACGACGGCTTCAGCCCGGACGACGAGGGCCAGCGTGAGGCGCTGTGCACCCTGGGCAATGGCTATCTGGCCACCCGCGGGGCAGCACCCGAATCGCGGGCCGACGACGTCCACTACCCGGGCACCTACGCCGGCGGCTGCTACAACCGGCTGCACGACGCCGTTGACGGCCAGCTGATCGAGAACGAGAGCATCGTCAACCTGCCGAACTGGCTGCCGCTGACCTTCCGGGTCCAGGGCGGGCCCTGGTTCGGCCTGTCCGACGTCGACGTGCTGGAGTACCGGCAGGAACTCGATCTGCGACGCGGCGTGCTGGTCCGGGTGGCCAGGTTCAGGGACGCCGCCGGCCGGACCACCCGGCTGACCCAGCGCCGGTTCGTGCACATGGAACATGAGCACCTGTGCGGGCTGCAGACGACGCTCGTGGCCGAGGACTGGTCAGGCCGGATTGACGTGCGGTCGGCGCTCGACGGCACCGTCGAGAACTCTGGTGTCGAGCGGTACCGGAAGCTGTCCGGCCGCCACCTGCGGCCGGTGCTGGCCGAGGCGGCCGACGAGGAGACCTTGCTGCTGGTCGCCGAGACCACCCAGTCGCATATCCGGATCGCCGAGGCGGCCCGGACCCGGGTGCTGGACGATGACAGCCAGGTCAGCGTGGACCGGACGCTGAGGGTCGAGCCGGGCTGGGTGGCCCATGACCTCGTCGTCGACGTCACCCAGGACAAGCCGGTCATCATCGACAAGGTGGTCGCCGTCTGCAACTCACGGGACCGGGCCATCTCCGAGCCCGCCGTAGCCGCGGTGAACCTGCTGGCCAGAGTGGGAAACTTCGATGAACTGCTCGACCAGCACGTGCGGGCCTGGGCCCGCCTGTGGGACCGGTCCTGGTTCGAGATCGAGGACAACGACGAGACGCTGAGCGTCATCCGGCTGCACCTTTTCCACCTGTTGCAGACGGTTTCGGAGAACAGCATCGACCTCGACGTGGGGGTGCCGCCGCGGGGGCTGCACGGCGAGGCCTACCGGGGCCACATCCTCTGGGACGAGCTGTTCGTCTTCCCCATCCTGAATCTGCGCTTTCCGCAGATCACCCGGTCCCTGCTGCGCTACAGGCACCGCCGGCTGCCGGAGGCCCGCTGGGCGGCCCGCCAGGCCGGGTACTCGGGCGCCATGTACCCCTGGCAGTCCGGCAGCGACGGGCGCGAGGAGAACCAGCAGATCCACCTCAACCCGGTCTCCGGCCGCTGGGTGCCCGACACCACCTACCGGCAGCGGCACGTCGGCATTGCCGTCGCCTACAACGTCTGGCAGTACTACCAGGCCACCAGCAACGAGGACTTCCTGCACCACTACGGGGCCGAGATGATCCTGGACATCGCGCGGTTCTGGGCCAGCGCGTCGGTCTACGATCACGGCCGGGACCGGTATGTCATCCGCGGGGTCATGGGCCCGGATGAATTCCACACCGGCTACCCGGCCGCCCCCGAAGGCGGCGTTGACAACAACGCCTACACCAACGTCATGGCGGCCTGGGTGCTGCTGCGGGCGCTCGATGTGCTGGCGATCCTGCCGGAGCAGCGGCGCGCGCAGCTCACCGAGGAACTCGGCCTGGAGCCCGAGGAGATCAGCCGCTGGGAGGAGATCTCGGGCAAGCTCTTCGTGCCGTTCCATGACGGCGGGATCATCAGCCAGTTTGAGGGCTACGAGAAGCTCGCGGAGCTGGACTGGAACTCCTACCGGGAGCGGTTCGGCGAGATCCGGCGGCTCGACCGGGTCCTCGAGGCCGAGGACGACTCCCCGAACAAGTACAAGGCATCCAAGCAGGCCGACGTGCTCATGCTGTTCTACCTGCTGTCCGCCGACGAGCTTCGCGAACTGCTCGACCATCTTGGCTACGAGTGGGATCCCGCGGTGATCCCGCGGACCATCGACTACTACCTGGCCAGGACCTCCGACGGTTCCACCCTGAGCAACCTGGTGCACGCCTGGGTCCTGGCCCGGGCCCACCGGCACCAGGCGCTCGACTATTTCGTCCAGGCGCTCAACAGCGACGTCGCCGACATCCAGGGGGGCACGACGGCGGAGGGCATCCACCTCGCTGCCATGGCCGGCTCGGTCGACGTACTGCAGCGCTGCTTCGCCGGGGTCGAAATCCGCGGCGAAACGCTGCGGCTGAACCCGCACTGGCCCGAGGAGCTGGGCGCGCTCAAGTTCACGATGCGCTACCGCGGGCACATCCTGACACTGCGGGTCACCGGAAAGCAGATCCGGGTATCGGCGGACCCGGGCGTGCAGCCGCCCATCTTGCTGTGCTGCAGCGACGAGGTCACCGAGCTTGGTTCGGGCGAGGCGGTCGAAATGACGACCAGGTCGCTGGGCCGGCCCTGACTGGGGGCCCTTGCAGCAGCTGCAGGAACGCTACGGCGACCCGGATTCCAGGCTACCGAGAACTGCGGAGCTCAGATCGAGAAGTCCTGGTCATACCACACCTCGGAGCTGGCCGGATGCGGCGCTCTGGTACCACCGTTGACCTTGGCTTCCAGTTCCTCGATCCGCGCGTGGAGGGCATTCAGGCTAACCCCGACGATGTCGGGCAGCAGGCTGTGCTCGAGGTCAGGCGGGGCGGTGGCCGCGCGCGGCTGCCTCCGGTGCACGACCTGGCCAGGCACGCCGACGACCACCGAGTCGGGCGGCACCGGCTTGACCACCACAGCGTTGGCACCGATCCGGCTGTCGTGGCCGATCGTGATCGGCCCGAGCACCTTGGCGCCGGCGCCGATGGTCACCCGGTCGCCCACCGTCGGGTGCCGCTTACCGCGCTCCAGGCTGTTGCCGCCCAGCGTGACGCCGTGGTAGATCGTGACGTCGGCGCCGACCTCGGCGGTTTCGCCGATGACCACGCCTGTCGCGTGATCGATGAACAGCCCGGGTCCCAGTCTCGCGGCCGGGTGGATGTCCACTCCGGTGAGCACCTCAGTCCCTGCGGAGCAGACCCTGGCCAGCAGCTTGTGGTCGCGCCGCCAGAGCCAGTGGCTGACCCGGTGTCCCCAGACCGCGTGGATGCCCGGGTAGCAGAGCACGAGTTCGGCGGTGCTCCGGGCGGCCGGATCCCGTTCCCGCGCCGCCCGCAGATCATCGCGCCAGGCCCAGGCCATCGCTAACCGCCCAGGTCGGCGAAGAGCGGCGTGCTCAGATACCGCTCTGCGAAGTCAGGAACCACGACCACGATCAGCTTGCCGACGTTCTCGCTGCGGTGCGCCACCTCGATGGCGGCGCTGACCGCGGCGCCGGAGGAGATGCCGACCAGCAGCCCTTCCTCCTTGGCCATCCGGCGGGCCGTGTCGAAGGCGGCATCGTTGTCGACGGTGATGATCTCGTCGATGATGCCGAGGTCGAGAACGTCAGGGACGAAGCCCGCGCCGATGCCCTGGATCGGGTGCGGGCCCTTCTTACCGCCGGTCAGCACCGGCGAGGCCGCGGGCTCCACCGCCACCAGCCGCACGGACGGCTTGCGTTCCTTGAGTACCTCGCCCACACCGGTGATCGTGCCGCCGGTGCCCACGCCGGCCACGAAGATGTCCACCGCGCCGTCGGTGTCCCGCCAGACCTCCTCGGCGGTGGTCGCCCGGTGGATCGCCGGGTTGGCCGGGTTCTCGAACTGCTGCGGCATGAAGTACTTGCCGTCGTTCTTGACCAGTTCCTCGGCCTTGGCGATAGCGCCAGGCATGCCCTCTGGTCCGGGGGTGAGGATCAGGTCGGCGCCGAGAGCGCGCAGCAGCTGCCGCCGCTCCTTGCTCATGGTCTCGGGCATCGTCAGCACGCAGTGGTAGCCGCGGGCCGCGCAGACCATGGCCAGCGCGATGCCGGTGTTGCCGCTGGTGGGCTCCAGGATGACGGTGTCCGGCCCGATCAGGCCGTCGCGTTCCGCGGCGTCGAGCATCGCGACCCCGATGCGATCCTTCACGCTGTGCGCTGGGTTGTACGACTCCAGCTTGGCCACGACCTGCGCGCCCGCTCCGTCGGTCACCCGCCGCAGCCGCACCAGGGGGGTGTTCCCGATCAGCTGCGTGACATCGTCGGCGATTTTCATGGCTAGCAGCCCTCCTGCCGCTGGTCGGCGCTCTTGCCCACCGCAGCGCCGTTGGTCAGTCCTCCCGGCAGGATTGCGCCGCCGCCGCTGCCGCGCGCAGAAGCGAACGTTTCGCTAATCCCTTCAAATCCTGCCGGAACAAGAGACTTCCGGTTCTTTCTCCCCGCAAACTGGTCATAAAACCATGATATTTGCCCTATGAGAAGGGTCAAAGCCATGCCAAATGACAACCAGGTCCATCTGGCTCTCAGCGATGCTGCCGCGCGCCAGCTGGCCAATGCCACCAAGACCACCGCGCAACTGGATACGATCACCCCACGCTGGCTGACCCGGCTGCTGCAGTGGGTGCCGGTCGAGGCGGGAATCTACCGGCTGAACCGGGTCGTGCACCCCGAAGACGTCGAGATCGCCTGCCCGCCCCGCGACGAGTCGGAGTTGCCGCAGACGTATGTCGGCTACGACGAGACGCCGCGCGAGTACTTCCTCAGCTCGGTCTCAACCGTGGTCGACATCCACACCAGGGTCTCCGACCTCTACAGCAGCCCGTATGACCAGATCGGCGAGCAGCTCCGGCTGACCATTGAGACGATCAAGGAGCGCCAGGAGAGCGAGCTGATCAACAACCCGGACTACGGCATGATCGCTAACACCGCGGCCGGGCAGCGCATCTCGACCCTCACCGGCCCGCCGACGCCGGACGACTTCGACGAGCTGATCACGAAGGTCTGGAAGGAGCCCGCCTTCTTCCTGACCCACCCGAGCGCCGTAGCGGCCTTTGGCCGCGAGTGCACCCGCCGCGGGGTTCCGCCGGAGACCGTGAGCCTGTTCGGCTCGCAGTTCATCACCTGGCGCGGCATCCCGGTCATCCCGTCCGACAAGGTACCGGTCGTCAAGGGGCAGACCCAGGTCTTGCTGCTGCGCGCCGGCGAGGAACGGCAGGGCGTCGTCGGCCTTTTCCAGCCTGGCCTGCCCGGTGAGCAGGGGCCCGGGCTCTCCGTCCGGTTCATGGGCATCAACCGCAACGCCATCGCGTCTTACCTGATCTCGCTGTACTGCTCGCTCGCGGTGCTCACCCCGGACGCGCTTGCGGTCCTCGACAAGGTAGAAGTGGGCAAGTTCCATGAATACGATCACACCTACCGGTGATGGCGTGACCGGCGTCCCCGACTGGCTGCCCGACGAGAAGCTGCTGGCCCGGATGGCGAACGAGTTCTTCGCCGCCTGGCCTGGCTCCGAGCCCGCCCTGGCGGCCCAGGCGGTCCCAGCCGTGCAGCCTGCCGCTGCTTCAGCGGCCGAGCCGGCCGCCGTCGCCTCGGCGGTCCAGCCGGCCGCCGTAGCCGCGGTCCAGCCGGCCGCCGTAGCCGCGGTCCGGCCTGCCGCCGTCGCCGCGGTCCAGCGAGCCGGGCCGAGCTTCTACTTTCTGGACTACCTGCCGCCAGGCACCGCGCCCACGGCTGCGGTGCAGGCCGACAGCAGGCAGCCGGTTAATGTCGAGGCGATCCGCAGGCAGTTTCCTATCCTCAGCGAGCGGATCAACGGCCGCCGGCTCGTGTGGCTGGACAATGCGGCCACGACACAAAAACCGCAGGTGGTCATAGACCGGCTCGGCTATTTCTATTCGCACGAGAATTCCAACGTCCACCGCGCCGCGCACGCGCTGGCGGCACGAGCGACCGACGCGTACGAGAGCGCGCGATCCACGGTCGCGGACTTCATCGGCGCGCCATCGGCGGACAGCGTCGCCTTCACCAGGGGCGCCACCGAGGCGATCAACCTCGTCGCGCAAGCCTGGGGGCGCAGCTACATCGGCCCGGGTGACGAGATCGTGATCTCACATCTCGAGCACCATTCCAACATCGTGCCGTGGCAGCAGCTTGCCGAGCAGAAGGGCGCGAAGCTGCGGGTCATCCCCGTTGACGACGATGGCCAGCTGCTCCTGGACGCCTACACCGATCTCCTCACCGATCGCACCAGGCTGGTCGCGGTCTCGCACGTCTCCAACGTGCTGGGAACGATAGTTCCGGTCGGCGAGATCGCCGCCGCGGCACACCGGGCCAGCGCCAAGGTACTCGTCGACGGGGCGCAGGCCATCGCCCACCTCCCCATCGACGTGACCGCCCTGGACGCCGATTTCTACGCGTTCTCCGGGCACAAGGTGTTCGCGCCGACCGGTATCGGCGTTCTCTACGGCAAGCCGGACGTGCTCGAAACGATGCCGCCCTGGCAAGGCGGCGGGAACATGATCCAGGACGTCACCTTGGAGAGGACGACCTATCAGCAGCCGCCGGCCCGGTTCGAAGCGGGAACGGGCAGTATCGCCGACGCGGTCGCGCTCGGTACCGCGCTGGACTACGTCAGCAGCATCAGCGTGCCAGACATCGCTCGCTACGAGCACGAACTGCTCGGCTACGCGACCGGGCAGCTCCAGAGCGTGCCTGGAATCCGGCTGATCGGCACTGCGCCCGAAAAGGCCAGCGTGCTCTCGTTCGTGCTCGACGGCCGCACTCCGGAAGAGATCGGTTCTGCCCTGGACCAGGAGGGCATTGCGGTCCGGGCTGGCCATCATTGCGCGCAGCCGATCCTGCGCCGCTTCGGGCTGGAGTCAGCGGTCCGGGCCTCGCTGGCCTTGTACAACACCCGGGACGAGGTCGACCTCCTCGTTGCGGCGCTGCGCAGGCTCGCCCCCGGCGCGGGGCGCCGGCGGTAACCCGCTATGGTGTGCGGCGCGGGCTGTGGCGCGCGCCGCGCACCACGGCCCTGGCCCAGGTTTTGGCCCTCGCTAGGCCTTGCGCCAACGGGCCTAAATTGGCAGGTTATGTGACAGCTAGTGGCGCCCGTCTCCGCCAGAAGATAAATAGCCGGATGGGAGGTCCCATGTCGGTCGATTCCGGCGGCGGGTCCACCGAAGGCTGGCGGATGACCGGGCTGCCGGACGGCACCGGCCAGCAGATGCTTGCCAGCCTGCATGAGACGTACGTACCGTATTTGTACGATTACTGCGAAGGGCTTCTTCAGGACCCGGCCGCCGCCGCCGAGGCGGTGCAGCGGGCGCTCAGCGTCGCTGACGCGCAGATAGCCGAGCTCCGGGATCCCGACCGGCTCCCCGCATGGCTCTACTCGATCGCTCGCCGGCAGTGCTTGGACGGACGGGGCCTGGACGGCCAGGGCCTGGACGGCCGGGGCCTGGACGGACCGCCCGGCCGCTCCGGCACCCGCGCGGTCAGCTACGCCCCCGCCGAGCAGGACCAACCGGCCGTCGCGGCGCTCGCGGATATCGAGATTGCCGACGACGGCGCAAGCGCACTGCAGCAAGAGACGGTGCGGATCGTGCGGGCCGCCCTGGACGGGTTGCCTGATCGTGATCGTGAGGTGCTCAATCTTGCTTACCGGCACGGGTTCGGCAGCGCGGATCTCGCCGAAGTCCTCGGCGTCTCTCCCCGGCGGGCGCGCAGGCTGCTGTCCCGGGCCGGGGCCAGGTTCGAGAAGTCGGCCGCCGTCGCCGCGGTGGTGTGCGTGGGCTATGGCTGGGCAGGCTGCCCGGACCTGGGGAGTTTCTTCGGGTGGTGGGATTCGGCTTCACCGCCGCTGACGCCGCGGCTTCGGCGCCGCCTGGCCAGGCACGTCCGCTCCTGTGATCGATGCGCCGAGAATCGGGGCTACCAGGTGCTCGGTCCCGGGCTGCTCAGCGCCATACCGCTGGCGGTGCCGCCCGCCTGGCTTGAGCAGCCGGTTACAGCGGCTCGCATCGCCACCGAACCCGGGGCCGGACCAAGCCGGGCCGCCAGGCGGCCAGCCAAGCTGGCCGCCGATGGCGTGGCCGCCCACGCCGGGGCCCGCCGTAGCATGCGGCCGGCCGTGCTGGCCGCCGCCGTGACGATCGTCGTCCTGGCCGGAGCGGGCGGCCTGCTCTATAAGTTCACTGCCGCAGCCTCGGCCGGCCCGCGCCGGACGGACGCCGACGTAACCGCAGGGAGCCGGGGCAGCACGCCTGCCGGTACGTCGCAGGCCACACCGAGCCTGGCGCCCGGCAGCCCGGCGCGTCATCATGTGCTGGCCCCGCTTCCCGAGGTGCCCGGGCTATCCCCGGCTCCGGTGGGCGTGCTGCCGGTTCCGCCGCCGCAGCAGACTCCGCAGCCGCCGAGCGTGTCGCCGTCCCCGTCACCGCCACATCGGAGCAAGTCGCCGTCCCCGTCACCGACGCACCACTCCAAGTCGCCGACACCGACACCGACGCCGACCACGCCGACGCCGACGCCCACGCCCACTCCGACACCAACGTCCTCTCCGACGCCGACCCCGACCTCGTCCTAGCCCTCCGGCCCGGCAGGCCCGGCCAGGGCCCGGCAGTCAGGTGACCTCGAGCGTGACCTCGATGTTGCCGCGGGTCGCGTTCGAGTAGGGGCAGACCCGATGCGCCGCCGCGGCCAGCGCGCGCGCCCGCGCCTGGTCGGCGCCGGGGATGGTGACCCGCAGCGTGACCGCCAGGCCGTAACCGCCCCCTTCGATGGTGCCGATACTGACATCGGCCTCAACCAGGGAGTTGGTGGTGTCGACATGCTCGCGGCGGCCGATCACGCCCAGTGCGCTCTGGAAGCAGGCCGCGTAGCCCGCCGCGAAAAGCTGTTCCGGATTGGTGCCGCCGCCCGGGCCGCCCATGGCCGTGGGCGGCTGCAGGTCAACGTCGAGGATGCCGTCATCGGAGACTGCGTGGCCGGCCCGTCCGCCGGTCGCGGTGGCCCTGGCGGTGTAGAGGGGCTTGATCAACGGCGTTGTCATGATCGCTCCCGGGTGATCGTCGCGCGGGAAAAGCAGGGGTTCGGCGCTGCCCGTACCCAACCACGGGGGCGGCCGCCGCCATTCCGAGACCGGACCCGGCACGAGCGCGTAACCTCGGTAGCAGCGCGTAAGGTATATGCATGTGCATGTATCTAAGCGATCTGGCCTGGTGATGGCAGTTGCCCGGCCCGGAGCCGACGATGGCCGCTACTGACACCCGGCCGCCCAGTCCGCGGGGCGAGGCGCTGGTGGCCGAGCTGAGGTGGGTGCACGACATGATCCGCCGGGACCTGCGGACCGTCAGGCAGATGGCTGCCGACGTGGCATCGGGCCAGCCAGCCGATGAGGTCAGGGCCGGAATCAGGTCACTGGCCGCCAGCGGCCCGCTCTGGCAGCTGAAGATTAATTGTCTGCACTACTGCCGTTTCGTGCATTCGCATCATGGCGCCGAATCGATGGCCTTGTTCCCCGCACTGCGGCAGGCGAACCCCGGGCTGAACGCCGTGGTGGACAAGCTGGAAGCCGACCACCGCAGTGTCGCAACGCTGCTCGGCGAGGTCGAGGGCGCAGCGCAGGCGCTCGGCGACGGCGCGGATCATGCGGCGCGGCAACGGCTCGCCCTCGCGCTGCACAACCTGAGCGAGACACTGCTGGCTCACCTCAGCTACGAAGAGGAACATATCTCGGACACGCTGCGTACCTTCAGGCGCTGGCCGTCGTGGTAACGCAGCCGCCCGCCACCCAGCGTTCCGCCATGCAGCCGTCCGCCACCCAGCCGTCCGCCACCCAGCCGTCCGCCACCCAGCCGTCCGCTACCCAGCCGGCGCCTGCCAGCCCCGCGGGCGACAACAGGTACGCGTGCGCCCGGGCCTGGGCGACGCTGACCGCCGTGCACACCCGGCTTACCGACCAGCTGAGCCGGGCACTCGCCCGGGCGTGCGGGCTGAGCATCAATGACTTCGAGATACTGCTGCGGCTCGACCACCTGCCGCAACCCGGACTCCGGCTTGGCGAGCTCAGCTCGGCGGTGCAGCTCAGCCAGCCGGCGCTGAGCCGCGCGGTCGCCCGGCTCGACCAGCGCGGCTGGCTGTCTCGCGCGGGGGCAGCCAATGACCGGCGCGGGGTGCTGGTCGCCATCACCCCGGCGGGCCGGGACGTGCTCCGCCTGGCGGTGCCGGTCCATGCGCAGGTGATCCGCGAGTTCCTGCTGGACCCGCTCACCCCGCGGGAGCAGGACCTGCTGGCCCAGACCCTGCACCGGATCGCCGCCAGCTGACCCGTCCAGGAGCAGCGCCGGTCAGTTGGGGCTGTACGGCCTGTTGCTCAGGTCCGGGGCCGGCGTCGAGCTGAGCGAGCGCAGTATCCGCGTCTCCTTGGCCAGCAGCGCCCGCTCCGCAGTCAGCCGGAGCAGGGCGTCGGGCTCGGCGAGCAGCAGCTGGCGTTCGGTCAGGTCAACGATGACCGACGACGCCACCAGATAGGACAGCAGCACGGGCTCGTCCGGCAGGTCCGGAACGCTGACCCGGACCGACCCTTGAGTGGCCAGCGCGTCAAGGTAGGCGCGGAACGCCACCTGCACGGACTGCGCCGCAACGGCGGTGGCGGCCTCGTCGCCGCTGTCCTCAGCGAGCAGGTCTATGCGGCCCTGCAGGTAGGGCTGCGATTCGTCGAGGTCAAGGAGCCGGAACCGCTGGGTGCCGACCGTCATCAGATCGAACCGGCCATCGTCGTGCTCGGTGACCTGGCGCAGCGCCGCGATGCAGCCGATCTCATACAGGGCGGAGACACCGTCCACCCCCGTCTCGCGGCCCTGGCGGATAGCGATGACGCCGAACTCCCGCGGCTCGGGGCCGGCCAGCAGATCACCGACCAGCTGCCGGTACCGGTCCTCGAAGATATGCAGCGGCAGCAGCAGACCCGGGTAAAGAACGGTGCCCAGCGGAAACAGCGGCAGCAGCTCGCTCATAGAGCGACACTATTCGCCGCACTCAGCTTTGCGCGCGAGCCGCCGCTACCGCATGGCGGCTACCGCATGGCGGCGCGGCTCCGTTCCAGCGTGTCCGCACCTTGTTCGACCAGCTGGACGGCACGAGTAAGCCGAGCGGGCCCCGGCGCCAGCGGGGCAGCCGCGTCGGCGTGGCTGTTCCCAGGACCGGGCGCGACCGCTGGTAACCCGCCCCCGAACACCGCCATGGCCGGGAGCTTCGCTTCTCCCCTCCTGGTGACGGACCATGGAGATCGCGGCGCTGGCGGCGGTGGCAGCAACAGCCCCGCCCACCATGCCCAGTGTCATACAGCGGGGCCAGGGCCCACCAAACGATGATGATCACGAAAATCGTCCGCCCGGCCGGTCCGGGCCAGACCGCGGGAATGACGGGCCGCGGGAATGATTTGCCAGCGGGCCGGCGTTGAGGTATATAGTCGAACCAGCGATGCTCGCCTTCGCCGCGATGTTTGACAGGCACCGCGATGTTGACAGGCGAGGGTGTTTGACAGGCACAGCGATGTTTGACAGGCGCAGCGGCCGGTTACATTTGCTGAGAAGGTTCCAGGCTCCGTCTCCCCAGGCAAGACCTGGGTTCTGACGTCGAGCGTTTCACTCCGAGCCGGTTTGGCTCCGGCTTGTTCCGGTCTTCGCGGCCGGTGCACGCGCGTTTAGTCGTTACCCAAGCGCGGCGTTTTCCTGGCCTGGTCTAAGGCGCCTGCACGCCTCTTTTTCGCTGGCATTCCCGCCCGCGTATTTTCCTGAAAGGAATCCCCTCAATGACCACCATGACCGCTCAGCGCGCGGCCTCCCCGCCGCGTGCTCCCGAAGTACCTCAGAGCCCGCCGATTCCCGTGTCGGGCATCCTTGATGCCGGCGACTCCGGGGCGTATCTGCGCGTCGCCGGCTACCAGCGCGGCCGGGACGACGTCGGTGTTCCGGCCGCCCTGATCCGCCAGTATGGCCTGCGCAGCGGCGATCACCTCACCGGCACCGCCCGCCCGCCCGGTGCCGACCGGGCCGGCCTGCAGGGCAAGGCCCGGGCGCAGTACCCCGCGCTGACCAGCCTGGACACCATCAACGGCCAGGATCCGCTGACCATCTCGGGTCGCCCCGACTTCGCCAGCCTGACCCCGCTGTATCCCAACGAGCGGCTTCGCCTCGAGTCGGCCGGCTCGCCGACCGCGCGGATCATCGACCTGGTGAGCCCCATCGGCAAGGGCCAGCGCGGCCTGATCGTGTCGCCGCCGAAAGCCGGCAAGACGATGGTGCTGCAGGCGATCGCGGCCGCCATCGCCGCCAATCATCCCGAAGTGCACCTGATGGTGGTGCTGGTCGGCGAGCGCCCCGAAGAGGTCACCGACCTGCGGCGTTCCGTGCGCGGTGAGGTCATCTGCGCCACCTTCGACCAGCCCGCTGCCGAGCACATCGCGGTCGCGGAACTGGCCATCGAGCGGGCCAAGCGCCTCGTGGAGCTGGGCGGCGACGTCGTGGTGCTGCTCGACTCCATCACCAGGCTCGGCCGGGCCTACAACCTGGCCGCTCCCTCCAGCAGCCGCATCCTGGCCGGCGGGGTCGCGGTGAGCGCGCTCTACCCGCCGCGCAAGTTCCTCGGCGCGGCCCGCAACATCGAGAACGGCGGCTCCCTCACCATCCTGTCCACCGCCCTGGTCGAGACCGGCTCGCGGATGGACGACGTGTTCTTCGAGGAGTTCAAGGGCACCGGCAACATGGAGCTGCGGCTGCGCCGCGACCTGGCCGAGAAGCGCATCTTCCCGGCGATCGACGTGACACCGTCCAGCACCCGCCGGGAGGACCTGCTGATGTCGGCCGAGGAACTTGAGGTCACCGGCCGGCTGCGCCGGGTGCTCGCCGAGCTCGACGCCCAGCAAGCCATTCAGCTGCTCCTGGACAAGACCCGCGAGACCGCCTCGAACGCCGAATTCCTGATCGAGATCCAGCGCAGCGGCCAGGCTCAGAGCCGCAGCAGCCGGACCGCATTGCCGTAACAGACCGCGCGCAGCCAGTCCTGGCCCAGCCCGAGGCCGTCCAGGGCCTGCAGCTGGTGCAGGTACGGATACGGGATGTTGGGAAAGTCGCTGCCCAGCAAGACGCGATCAGCCACGGCGGCCAGCCGGGGGCGCAGCCGGGCGGGGAACGGCGCCAGGCGTTCAAGGAAGCCGGTGAACGCCATGGTGGTGTCGAGATGAACGCCCGGATAGCGGTCCGCGAGGTCGAGGAAATCCCCGTATTCAGGGGCTCCCAGGTGGGCGATGATCGCGATCAGCGCCGGGTGCCTGGCGAGCACCGCCGAGATCGGGCCTGGGCCGGTGTGCGACCCGGGCGTGGGTCCCGAGCCACAGTGCACGACGACAGGCACGTGCGCCTCGGCAAGCAGCCCCCAGACCGCATCGAGCAGCTCGTCCGCTGGGTCGTAACCGCCGACCTGCACGTGCGCCTTGAACAGCCGCGCGCCACCGGAAATCGCCTCCGCCACATACTGTGCTGCGCCTGGCTCGGCGAAGAAGGTGGCGCTGTGCAACGCGTCCGGGGTGCGGGCCGCGAAGTCAGCCGCCCACGAGTTGAGCCAGGCCGCCATGTCCGGCTTGTGCGGGTACAGCAGCGCGCTGAACCGCCGCACGCCGAACGCACGCAGCAGCGCCAGCCGGGCTTCCTCGGGCTGCCGGTAGGCGATCGGCCACGGCTGCCCGGCGACCGCGTGGCCGTCCTCGAAGAACGCCCAGACCTTGGCCAGCACGTTCGGCGGCATGAAGTGGGTGTGCACGTCCACCAGGCCGGGCAGCCCGAGCTGCCGCCAGAACGCGGTGACCGCCGCCGCCTCCGCCGCCGTTCCGGCCGCGTCTGCCGCAGCGGCGTCGGGCAGCGAGCTGCCCGCGTATTCGGAGTCCGGCACGCCACAAGTCTGCCAGCGCCGCTGGCCGCCGCACGGGGTAGCCTCCGGGGATGGCTCTGGACTACGTGGCTCACCTGGCCGCCGATTCCGTTCGTTTCGCGACCGTTATCGATGGCCTCCCGCCCGACGCGCCGGTGCCGTCCTGCCCGGGGTGGAACGCCGACGACCTGCTGTGGCACCTCGGGGAGGTGCAGTGGTTCTGGGGCACGGTCGTGCGCGAACAGCTGACCGGCCCGCGGGCTGAGCAGCTCAAGCCGGCCCGCCCCGACGACCGGGCCGGGCTGGCTGGCTTCTATGACCGCGCCAGCCACGACCTGCGCGACATCCTCGCCGCGACGGCGCCAAGCACTCCGGCCTGGACCTGGTCGCGGGACGACCGCACCGTCGGCTTCATCCGCAGGCGCCAGGCGCACGAGGCACTGATCCACCGGATCGACGCCGAGCTGGCCGCAGGCGACCGCACCGGGATGGACCCGGAGCTGAGCGCCGACGGGGTGGACGAGGCCCTGCGCGTTATGTACGGCTACCTGCCAGCATGGGGGATCTTCACGCCCGGTGACGTGCAGCCGCTCCGGCTCCGGGCCACCGATACCGCCGACTCGTGGCTGATCACGCTGGGCCGGTTCGCCGGCACCGACCCTGGCGACCAGCAGAGCTATGACGAGCCTGCCATCCTGACCGCCAGTCAGGACCAGGGACTGCCTGCGGCCGCCACGGTCAGCGGCGGCGCGGCCGACCTGGACTGCTGGCTGTGGCGCCGGCCGTCCGGCGGCCAGCTGGAGCGATCCGGCGACCAGGACGTGCTGGCCCGCTTCGAGGCAGCCATCGCGGCTGGCATCACGTGACTTTGCTGCGCCCCGGGCTCGATCACGACCATCCGGCCGGCCTGCGCTGAGGCCGGCCGGATGGACCGGGCTGGGTCAGACGCGGGCTGAGTCAGACGCGGGCTGAGTCAGACCCGGGCTGAGTCAGACCCGGGCTGAGTCAGACGCGTGCCGTGTCCTTGCGGAAGCGCCAGACCGCACCGCCCGCGAAGATGATTAGCCAGGCCAGGACGTTGGCCACCCACGAGATATTGATGCTGCCGCCGAGCAGCGGTGCGTGCGTGAGTTGGTTGAGCCCGAACAGCGGCGTGTAGGCGGCCAGCTTCTGCAGCACGTGCGGGTACTGGCTCAGCGGGACGAACAGGCCACCGCCGAACGCGAACAGCACGAGCACGAAACCCAGGATCTGCATGACGTTCTCGGTGGGCAGCAGATAACCCATGAACAGGCCGAACGCCGCAAACAGCAGGGAGCCGATCCAGACGCACAGCCCGGTGACGATCCACAGGTAGAAGGGCATCGACGGCTTGCCGGTGAGGGCGCCGACCGCATAGACCACCACGACCGAGGCGAGACCGAGCACCAGCGCGGTCAGCACCTTGATGAGGATGTAGGCAGGTGCGGACAGCGGCGTCAGCCGCAGCTGGCGGCTCCAGCCCGCGGCCCGCTCGATCGAGACCAGCGCCCCGCCGCTCGTGGTCGCCAGGACGGCCCCGTACAACGCCATGCTGATCATGATGAAGGCCGAGACATTGCCATGCCCGGCCCGCTGGTTGGCGTAACTGCGCGTTCAGTCCGAAGATCAGGAAGAAGAAGACCGGGAAGACTATCGCGAACAGGACGGTACGCCGGTTGCGCAGCAGCCGACGCACCTCCAGCCGGAGGACGGTGAGGTTGAAGCCGCCCAGGCCGGGGGCCCGGCGGGCGGTCAGATCCGGGCCGGCGGCTGAGGTCGCAGTCATCGTGAGCCTCCCGTAGCGCTACTGGTCGTACCGTTGTCGTCGCTGGTCAAGGCGATGAAGGCGTCCTCGATACCGCGGGCGGTGATCTCCAGATCCCTGGCCGGGGTGCTGGTCAGCAGGTACCTGGCCACCGGGTCGCTGTCGGTGGCGTGGACCAGGACCGTGTCGCCGCGCACCTCGACGGTGTCCGCTCCGGGTATCCGCAGCAGCTGGGCTTCATCGGCGCCGGGCAGCGTGGCGCGCACCGTCCGGCCGGCCGCCATGGCCTTGATCTCCGACGCGGTGCCGTCAGCCACGATCTCGCCACGGCGCACCAGAATGATCCGGTCGGCGTACGCGTCAGCTTCCTCGAGATAATGCGTGGCGAACAGGACGGTGCGGCCCTCGGCGGCATCCTGCCTGATCGCGCCCCAGAAACTGCGCCGGCCCTCGACGTCCATGCCGGTCGTCGGCTCGTCAAGGACCAACAGCTCCGGATCGGGCAGCAAGGCCATCGCGAAGCGCAGCCGCTGCTGCTCACCGCCGGAGCACTTGCCGACCCGGCGATCAGCGATCGCCGCGATGCCGGCCCGCTCCAGGACCTCCGCCACCGGCCTGGTGTGCGTGAACAAGCTCGCGGTGTAGATGGCCGTCTCCGCCACGGTGAGGTCCTTGAGCAGGCCGCCGGTCTGCATTACCGCGGAGATCAGGCCGCGCGCGATGGCCTGCCGTGGATGCATGCCGTAAACCGAAACGTCACCCGCACTCGGCTGGGAGAGGCCCAGGATCATGTCGATGGTCGTGGTCTTGCCCGCGCCGTTCGGGCCGAGAAAGGCAACGATCTCCCCGGACGCGATGTCCAGGTCGATGCCCTTCACCGCCTGGACGGCCCCGAAATTCTTGTGCAGCCCGCGCAGGCTGACCGCCAGCGGGGGAGCGCCGGCAACCGCCGGCGTGCCCAGCCGGTGATCCGTTTTCGTCGTTTCCATAACTCGATCGTCGCATCGTTCGCTCGCCGTGGGCAGGGGCCGTTCTCACAACGTGACCATGACAACTGTCATGATCATTTCGGCCCGCCGTGGTGCTCCACCGCGTTCCAGAATCAGTGTTAGAGCCTCGCGCGGCCGGGTAGTGGCGGCCCGGAGGTAGCCATGACATTTCCTGGTAAGAACCGTTATTCCTGGCGGCCGACCCGCCTGACCGCAGCCGCCGTGGCGGCCGCCCTGGCCCTGACCGGGGCCGCCGCGCTCACCGCCGGCGCTGGCGCGGCCAGCGCGGCCGGCTCATCCGAGCGCAGCCAGAGCGGCGGCCCTGGCCAGCGCGACCAGCGCTGCGCCGGCCACAGCGGCGCCCTACAGCTGCGCACCCAACGGCCCGGCGGGCAGCCAGACCATTTACGGAACCTTTGGCGACGCCAGCGTGATCGGCTGGACGGGAAACAGCGAGGGCGTGACGGCCTGCCTGGGCGGCAGCTTCTTCGTCACCAGTGCCAACGGGCCGGGCAGCGGCAGCACCGCTGCGGTCACCGGCACGACCTATGGCTACGGCGTTTATAACGACACCGCGACCAGTTGGCGGAATGCCGACGGTTACCTTCCGGCGCTCGTGACCACCTTTCACCGCAACGGCGCCCTCGTCTCCATCACTAACTTCGGCGATGAGGTAACGCTAGGCGGCCACGACTATGTGGCGATCTACAGCAGGGTGCAGGTGTCCAATCCCACCGGGCAGCCGGTGAGCATCGACCCGGCGCCGTCGGCCGGCCTGATCCCGCTGAACTCCGCCCCGAACACGGTGCCGGCGCACGGCACCGTCAACCATGACTACGTGGTCGCCAGCGACAGGTTTGGCGGCAGCTACCCGTGGCCGTCGGCCAGCGCGCTGGCCGGGGCCGGCGGCTTCGACCAGCATTTCGCCCACATGCGCAGCTACTGGAATCAGCAGCTGGCGGGGATCGCCCAGATCGTCAGCCTGCCCGACCCGAGCCTGGTCGACGCCTACCGGACCGGCTTCATCTACACGCAGATCATCAGGTCGGGCGACGAGCTGAAGACCGGCGCCAGCGGCTACGACAAGGAATTCAGCCACGACGTCATCGGCATCCTGGCCAACCTGTTCACGCAGGGCTACACGACCAACGCCCATGCGCTGCTCGACCGGGCCCGCTACGTCATCGGCACCCAGACCCAGTACGACGACGGCGTGTGGACCTACCCCTGGATCTGGGCCATCTACCTGCTCAAAACCGGCGACCTGAGCTTCGTCAAGGCCAACTTCGCCACCGAGGGGCCGGCCGGCAAGACCGAACCGAGCATCTCCGACACCGCCCACCTGATCGCTGCTGACCGGACCGGGCCTGGCGGGATCATGGAGGAGACCAACGACATTGACGCCAACGGGTTCTGGACCATCGACAACTACGAGGCACTGACGGGGCTGGCTACCTACCACTGGCTGGCCGAGCAGGTCGGCGACACGGCCGAGGCCAGCTGGGCCGCGTCGCAGTACGCGAGCCTGCTCAGCGCGACCAACAAGACGCTGGACGCGACGATATCGGCCAATCACCTGAACTACCTGCCCTGCTCGATGACCGAGCCCAACACCGACAACCGGTGCGCCAACGCGGAGGACGCCAACTGGGCGGCGCCGTTCCTGTTCGGGCGCTGGGCCTGGGACGGCTACCTGTTCGGCGCCCCGCGCAGTGGCCCGGGACTGAACCTGATCGACGCGACCTACAACTACGGGTTCGGCCGCCTGGCCGGGAAACTGCCGCCGAACACCTTCGGCGGCTACCCGACCCAGTACTACAGCACCGCTTACAACGCCGGCTACGGCGAATGGGGCCTGGCCAGCAGTCAGCACCGGGACCAGGGCATCCTCAGCTATCAGTTCATGATCGCCAACGGGCAGAGCGGCCCCTATTCGTGGTGGGAGAGCCAGCAGTTCCCCAATCCAGGTTCACCGTGGATCGGCACCCATCCGGAAGCCGGAAACGGCTCGTCGCCGCACGCCTGGGGCATGGCCAACTCCAACCTGGTGCTGCTGGACTCGCTGGCGACCCAGCGGGCTGATGGCAGCCTGATTGTCGGGCGCGGCGTGCCCAACTCATGGGTGCGCACTGGCCAGGTCATCAGCCTGGCGAACTTCCCGACCGTCGGCGGCCGCCATCTGGGCCTGACCATCACGACCCACGGCGCAGCGGTCACCCTGACCTTGTCCGGCCAGCAGCCGTCCGGTCCGGTGCTGTTCCAGCTGCCCGCCTTCGTCGGCAACATCGCCCACGCCAGCGCCGGCCAGGTCAGCAACACGACCGGCACCGTCACCGTGGCGCCATCCGTCCGCACCGTCACCGTGCAGCTGAAGCAGCAGGAAAGCTGACCAGCCGATCCTGACCAGCCGAAGCTGTCCAGCTGACCGACCTCCCGGCGCGACCGGGCCGGACTCCCCGTCTGGCCCGGCCGCGCCGGGCGTGCCGAACGGCACGCCCGAACGGTGCGCCGCGGAATCTTCCCGACAACCCGGAGGTTGGCACGGGCATGGCTACTGGGCACAAGATCACGACTACTCCTGCCGCCCTGCACGTCGAGATCACCCTGAACGGCGAGAAGCTGGCGGTGTCCGACCGGCCGGTCCTGCTGGACGAGACCGGCCTGCCGACCCGTTACTACCTGCCGCGCGAGGACGTGCGGATGGAGTTGCTGTCGCCTACCGACCTGCACACGACCTGCCCGTTCAAGGGTCAGGCCTCGTATTGGTCGGTCAAGGCAGACGGCCAGGTCCATGACAATCTGGTGTGGAGCTACGAGACGCCGATCCCCGAAGCAGCCGAGATCGCGGGACTGTTGTGCTTCTACGACGAGCGGGTCGAGCTGACCGTCGACGCCGCGCGCCCGTCCTGAGCTGACGGCAGGCGCCCGCCCTGAGCCAGCGGGACGCGCCCGGCCGCACCGGTCAGCGGCACGAGTGGCCGGTCCCGGCCCGTCCTGGCATCCGGCTACGGCATCATGCTGCCATGAGACGGCGGCAGCGCGGGTCGGCAAGAGTCAGGATGCGGCTACTGGCCCTGGCCACGCTGTGGCTGATCATCGGAGGCTGGATCCCCGGTGCCTGGGCCGCGTCGGCCACCGGGACCTCGGCGACCGGGACCGCAGCTGCGGGGACCTTAGCCACCGGCAGCACGGCCGACGATGCGGCCAGCTCCCCGTCCGGGCCGTCAGGCTCGTGGACCGTCTATCACCAGAACGCCGCCGGTACCGGGGTCGCCGCCCAGGTGACCGCGATCGACACCAGCCGCCGCGCCTGGACCTCACCGGCCCTCGATGGCCAGATCTATGGTGAGCCGCTGGTGTCGGCGGGGCGGATCTTCGTCGCGACCGAGGATGACACGGTATACGCGCTGTCCCCCGCCACCGGCGCGGTGCTCTGGTCGGCGCATCTGGGCAGCCCGGTGCCCGCCGGTTCGCTGCCGTGCGGCGACATCATGCCGACGCTGGGCATCACCGGCACGCCGGTCATTGATCCCGCCCGCGGTGAGATCTTCGTGGTGGCCGACGAACTGGTGCACGGCAAGGCGGCCCATCTCCTGGTCGGCCTGGGCGTCAGGACAGGCAAGACCGAGCTGAGCCAGAACGTGGATCCAGCCGGAGCGGACCCCACGGCGCTGCTGCAGCGCACCGGCCTGACCCTGGATGCCGGGCAGGTGGTGTTCGGCTTCGGCGGCAACTACGGGGACTGTGCCAGCTACCGGGGCCGGGTCATCGCGGTTCCCGAAACGGGCGGCCCGCCGAAGGACTTCACCGTGGACGCCGCGGCCCGCGATTCACAGGGCGCGATCTGGATGGGCGGAGCGGCGCCAGCCGTCGACAGCAGCGGGCACATCTGGGTCAGCGCCGGGAACGGGTCGGTCCACTCGGCGAACCAGGGGTACGACGACAGCGATTCGGCCCTTGAACTGTCCTCGTCGCTGCGGCTGTTGCAGTTCTTCGCGCCGAGCAGCTGGGCCTCGAACAACGCCAGCGATCTCGACATGTCGACCGTGCCGGTGCTGCTGTCGGACGGTCAGGTGCTGCTCACCGGGAAGTCCCGGATCGTCTACCTGCTCAACGGCGCGCACCTGGGCAGCATCGGGGGCCAGCTGGCGGCGACCGGGCAGGTGTGCGGCGATGACATAGACGGTGGCGCCGCCGTCGCCGGAACCACGGCCTACCTCCCCTGCCTGGCCGGCATCATCGCGGTCCGGGCGACCAAGTCCCCGGCCGCAGTCTCCCTGCTGTGGAGTTCGGGCACCGGCGGCGGGCCCCCGATCATCGCCGCGGGCCAGGTCTGGACCATCGGCCAGAATGGCACGCTCTACGGGCTCGATCCGGCTACCGGCAAGGTCCGGCAGCAGGCGCAGATCGGCGCGGTCGCCAATCATTTCCCGACTCCCAGCGTCGGCGCCGGCCTCCTGCTGGCCCCCGCCGCCAACCATGTCGTCGCCTTCACCGCGTCGGCATCCGGCACGCCGGCCACCTCGGCGCCGGCCACCCAGGCCCCGCGGACCATCCCGCCCACCCAGTCCGGCAGCGAATCAGGGAGCAGCACCGGCGGTGGCCTCTCAGCGGGCGCGATCGCCGGCCTGGCGGCCGGCGGAGTAGTCGTGATCGGCGGGATCGGCTGGCTGGCCTGGCGGCGGCGAGCCGGCGGCGCCCGCTAACCATTGTTCGAGCTCCGCGCCAGATCATGTTCCTGGTGGGATTAGGGAGGCATCGGTGAGTACGTCGCAACAGACCGGGCCAGGTTCCGCAGCGGCCAGCGCGCCGGGCGCCACCAGGCCGCATCCGCTCGACCCGCTGACCGCCGAGGAGTTCCGGCAGGTCGCCTCGGTCCTGCGGCGGGACCGGGCGGTCGGCCCGCGCTGGCGGTTCGCCTCCATCGAACTGCGGGAGCCGGCCAAGGACGGCCGCCCCGCCGCTGGCCCGGACCGCCTCGCCGCGGACCCGGCCGGTCGTTCAGCGGTGGCCGTCTGCTGGAACCGTGACGACGGGCAGGCCTACCGCGCCGTCGTGTCGCTGGCCGACGGCGCCGTGACGGCCTGGGCGCACCTGCCAGGCCAGCAGCCGAACATGACGCTGGACGAGTGGCACGAGTGCGACGAGATGCTCCGCGATCATCCGCAGCTGGCCGCGGCGCTCGCCAGGCGCGGGCTGACCGATCCCGGCCGGGTCCTCACCGATGTGTGGGCCTACGGGGCCGCCCTCGTACCGGCCCGCTACCGCGGGCTGCGGCTGGGCTGGTCGGACGTCTGGTACCGGAGCAGCACCGACGGCAACCCGTACGCGCATCACGTCAGCGGGCTGCATCCCATCGTGGACCTCAACCAGATGACGCTGCTGGAACTCGAAGACAATGTCGAGGACCGCGAGGCGGCCGGTCCGCCCGAGGTGATGGGCGAGTACGCGCCCCGGCTACTGCCGATGCCGCTGCGGGAGGTGCGGCCGATCCAGATCACCCAGCCCGAGGGCGTCTCGTTCACCCTCGACGGGCAGCAGCTGTCCTGGCAGAACTGGGAGCTGCGGCTGGGCTTCAACTACCGGGAGGGCCTGGTCCTCCACGAGGTCGGGTTCCGGGACGCGGGGCGGCTGCGTTCCGTCGCGCACCGGCTCTCGTTCGCCGAGATGGTGGTGCCCTACCGGGATCCGACCGACGATCACTACCGGCGGACCGCCTTCGACATCGGCGAGTGGGGACTGGGCTTCATGACCGCCTCGCTCGAGCACGGCTGCGACTGCCTGGGCGAGATCAGCTACCTCGACGCGGTGGTGCACGACTCAGCCGGCCAGCCGCGCACCATCCCCCGCGCTATCTGCATTCACGAGGAGGACAACGGGGTCGGCTGGAAGCACGTGGACCACGTCACCGGCGCCGAAGTGCGCCGGGCCCGCAGGCTCGTGGTGTCCTTCCAGGTCACCGTCGCGAACTACGAGTACCTCGTGTACTGGCGGTTCTACCAGGACGGGAACATCGAGTGCGAGGTGCGCGCCACCGGCATCCTGGTCACCTCTTACTTCGCCGACGGGCACCAGCCGCCGTTCGGGACGCTGGTGGACCAGCGGACGTACGCGCCGTTCCACCAGCATTTCATCGTGGCCCGCCTCGATCTGGATATCGATGGCCAGGCCAACACCGTCTACGCGGCGCAGTCCGAGGCGCGGCCGGCCCCGGCGACCCGTACGGCCTGGGCCTGGTGGTCCGCGAAACTCCGCTGCGCACCGAGACCGCCGGCCAGCAGGACTACGACTGGCACACCCAGAAGAGCTGGAAGATCGTCAACGACAACGTCAGGAACGGCCTCGGCACCCCGGTCGGGTACAAGCTGGTGCCCGGCGGCTCCTTCCCGGCGCTACTGGACCCATCCTCGCCGGTCCTGCAGCGGGCCGCGGTCATCGGGCACACGCTGTGGATCACGCCCTACCGGCCCGACGAGCGCTGGCCGTGCGGCGAGTTCCCCAATCTCAGCGAGGCCGACAGCGGACTGGCCCGGTGGACCGCGCAGGACCGCAGCATCGACAACACCGACGTGGTGCTCTGGTACGTATTCGGCATTCACCACATCACCCGGCCCGAGGACTGGCCGGTCATGCCGGTCGACGCCGTCTCGTTCTGGCTCAAGCCGTTCGGGTTCTTCGACCGCAATCCCGCTCTCGACGTACCGCCGAGCCACCCGGACTGCCCCAGCTAGGCGCCCCGCGGCAGCAGCTGGACGAGCGCGATCCGCTCGGCGGTCAGCATGGCGGCGAAGTAGCCGGTCCCTGCCGCGCCGAAGACCAGCCCGGAGACGAGCGGGGACAGCCCGCGCCCGTCTTGCAGGTAGAGCGCAAGGACGAAGAAGAACGCTGCGGGGACGCCGCCAAACGCCAGCCCGCTCAGCGTGCCGACGGCGAAGGTCCGGTCCCGCAGCAGCGCGAGCCGCACCAGCGGTGCCGCGCCGCGTAGGTCCCTGGCGCGCTGGTGGGCCACGAACGCGGCCAGCAGCACCGGCGCCGCGGCGAGCGACAGCCACGTCCAGGCCGGCCAGCCCTGCTGTCGCCCTACTACCAGCGGCAGCACCACGGCCGTCAGGCCGACGGAGATCAGCACGGTGCCGACCAGGTCCAGCGATGCCCGCTGGCCCACGGACTCGGGCACGCGGCGGCGCACCAGGGCGAGGGCGGCAGCACCGACCGGCACGTTGATCAGGAAGATGCTCCGCCAGCCTGAGCCTGCGATGTCGAGCGCGATGAGGCTGCCGCCGGTCAGCGGACCAGCTCGTCGAAGAGATGATCAAGCTCAGCAGCTGGGTCCGCGGTGAGCCCGCTGTGCACGGGGCCGGGCTGGATCATGGTGCTTCTGGTAGCGGTCAGCCAGCGGAACCGCATCCCGGGCGACTGACCGGCGGCCCGGTCGGGCAGGCATGCCTCGTCGATGGCAGTCAGGGCCGCGGTCACGGCGGCCAGGTCGACGGCCGGGTCCAGCGCCCGGAGCCGGTCGGAATTTAGCTGAATCCGGCAGCCCAGGTACCCGTGCCGCTGCGAGTAGAGGATCACTCCCGCGTTCATCAGCTCGCCGCGCTGCACCCGCGGCACCACCCGGATCAGCGCGTACTCGAACGGCTCGCCGCCCATCACCGGATCACCTCGGGCACCCGCGCGGAACGTTCCAGCAGATAGGCGACGTAGGTCTCCGGGCGCCCATCGCCGAGCCAGTCGGCGGGCACCAGGCCGGTGACCTCTTCGAGCAGCTCCCTGGTGATCCGCGGAGCCAGCGCCTCGTGCGCCGCGGCGAGCCCGGTCGCCGCGGCCCGCAGCACGTGGTCGGCCGCGTCGAAGGGCGCCAGCGGGCGGGCCGTGGCCCAGTTGTGCTGGAAGTACAGCGCCGCACCGTGATCGATCAGCCAGATATCGCCGTGCCAGACCAGCAGGTTCGGATTGCGCCAGGTACGGTCGACGTTCTGGATGAGAGCGTCGAACCACAGCACCGCACTGGCGAATCCGGGCTCGACATCCCAGCCGCCCGCGTCGAAGCCGGCCGAGCCGGGCAGGAAGTCAATTCCCACATTCAGCCCGGCACTGGCGCGCAGCAGATCCTGGATCTCCGGATCAGGTTCGCTGGCGGCGATCCGGGGGTCCAGGTCACCCAGCACCACCTCGGGCGTGCGCAGGCCGAGCCGACGGGCGAGTTCGCCGCCGATGATCTCCGCCACGAGCGCCTTGGGGCCCTGGCCCGCGCCGCGGAACTTCAGCACGTAGGTTCCGAGGTTGTCCGCCTCCACCAGGGCAGGCAGCGATCCGCCCTCCCGCAGCGGAGTCACGTAGCGGATCACGTTCACCTGTTCCAGCACGCCGGACAGGCTACCGGGACGCGGCGACGGCACGCTCCGCAGTTAACTCGCCGTGGCCGAAGATCTCAGCGGCCGCCAGGTAACCGGCCAGCAGCGCCCGGGCGGTGGACCTGATCGTGTCGTCGGGCGGCAGGAATTCGTGGTCGTGCAGCCGCATCGAGCGGCCGTCGCCGACTCCCACGAAGAGCATGAGCGCGGGCAGGATCTCGGTGAAGTAGGCGAAGTCATCCGCCCCGCAGGAGTGCAGCGGGCCGCCAATGCCCAGCCCCAGGGAGGTCAGGTGACGGCTGGTCACCTCGGCGAGCCGCGGGTCATTGCGCAACGGCGGCTCACCGGGCAGCACCGTCACCTCCGCGGTGCACCCGTGCGCCATCGCGACCCCGGTGGCGATCTCGGCGAGCCGCTCCTGCAGTAGCGGGCGCTGGGCCGGCGACATGGTGCGCAGCGTGCCTCGCGCCGTGGCGATCTCGGGCGTCGCGTTGGCGGCGTCCCCCGCGTGCAGGGCGCCGATGGTGACGACGGTGGGGACCACCGGGTCGGCCGTCCTGCTGACGATCTGCTGCGCGCTGACCGCGAAATGGGCCAGCGCGAGGACGGGGTCTGCGGTCAGGTGCGGATAGGCGGCATGGCCGCCGCGCCCCCGCATCGTCACCTCGAACTCATCCGCCGCCGCGTTGACCACGCCGCCGTCGCACGAGACCAGCCCGTCGGGCAGCACCGGCTGCACGTGCGCGCCGATCATCGCCCGCACGTCGTGCTGCGCCAGGATGCCCGACGCGGTCACATCCAGCGCGCCTGACGGATAGGTTTCCTCCCTCGGCTGCAGCACGACGAGCAACGGCATCGGGGCCGCGGCGGCCCGCTGCACGCACCTGGCCACCGCGGTGACCGCGGCCAGATGGACGTCGTGCCCGCACGCGTGCATGGCCCCGTTGCCAGCCGCCCACGAGACGCCGGTGGCCTCCTTGATCGGCAGCGCGTCGAGCTCGGCCCGGATCGCGATGGCCGGACCTGGCCCGCCGATCCTGACCACGGCACCGGCATCGGCTACCGCGGTGGCGTCGGTACCTGGCAGCCAGTCCAGCACCATCGCGCGGGTGCGGTGCTCGCTGCCGGACACTTCCGGGTGCGCGTGCAGCTGATGCCGGAGCCCCACCGCCGCCGCGATCTGCGCGTCAAGCTCCTGGCTCAGCCCCGCTGAACTGTCTTCCCTGGTGCCGTCGATCTTCACGACCTGCCCTCTCCGCAGTCGAGCTGCACGCCCGCCAGCTACCCGGCTGCCCCCCGGGCATGCCAGAACCCTCGCACAACGATGCCCCGCCCGGGCCCTGACCGAGGGTAATTAGCGAACCGGGGGTAGGTCCTGGCCGGGCGGCAGCACGCTGCGGAACGGGTCGCCGCGCTGGGCCAGCCGGTCCAGCACGGTGCGGATCGTGAAGCTGTCCGAGCGCAGCTCCGGGTCGTCGAGTTCAGCCCAGTCGATCGGGGCGGACACCGGTGCGCCCGCGGCCGGGCGCGGACTGTAAGGAGCGACCAGTGTTTTGTTCTTGACGTTCTGCGTGTAGTCCAGGCGGGCCAGGCCGCCCCGGCCACGCACGTCCCAGTCCCAGCTGACCAGGTCGGGCACGGTAGCGCCGATCGCCCGCGACACCTGCTCGGCCCAGGCCCTGGTCTCATCGAAACCGGGCCCCGGGTTGATCGGAACCCAGATCTGGATCCCGCGCTGGCCGGTGAGCTTGGGCTGGGCCCGCACGCCCAGGTGCTCGAGCGCCGTCCGGTGCAGCCGGGCCAGCACCAGCACGTCGTCCCAGGTGGTGGCGGGCCCAGGATCGATGTCGAACAGCACATAGGTCGGGTGGCGCGGATCGTCAGCGCGAGCGGTCCAGGCGTGCCACTCCAGGGCGCCGAAATTGGCTGCCCACACCAGCGCGGCCGCCTCGTCGATAACCAGGTACGTGGTGGCTTCGCCCGGGTCGGCGTCCGGCCGGTGCCAGCGCGGTACCCAGGCGGGCGCATGGTCGGGCAACTGCTTGTGCCAGAAGCCGCTCGTCCCCGCCCCGCCAGGAAACCGGTGCATGTTGAGCGGCCGGCCAGCCAGGTAGGGCAGCACGACGGGAGCAATCCGGGCGGCGTAACGGATAAATTCTCGCTTGGTCACCGGCTCCTCGCCGGGCCGGGCCGGGAACAGGACCTTGTCCAGGTTGGTCAGCCGCAGCTTGCGGCCGAACACCGGCCAGGTGCCGCCGGACCCCAGCGCGTCGAGCGCATCGAGCGCGTCAGCGCCGGGCCCCGCGTCGGCGCCCGGCCCCGCAGCGGCAGCAGGCTCGGCGGTAGCAGCAGGCGCTGCGGTACCAGCAGGCGCTGCGGCCCGGTCACGCTCCCGGGCTGCGGTGCCCGCGGCCCGGGCGTCCGGCGCGCCGGCGATCGGGACCGATGCCTGGGCGGCCGGGAGGTCGGACCGCCACATCCGGTGCGGATAGGCCTTCACCTCATCGTTGGTCCGCCCGCTCAGCACCGACCGCGGGTGGTCCTCCGGGTCCCAGCCCTCGACGGCGTCGTCGTCGTTCTTGTGCAGCAGCAGCCACTGATCTTGGTCGGAGCGATCGCGGCCGCTGCGCACCAGCACCAGGCGCCCGTGCAGCTTGTGACCGTTGACGTCAGCGTGCAGCTCGCCGGCGGCCACGGCGGCGGCCGGGTCGTCGGTGTCATGCGGTTCCCAGGTGCCGATGTCCCAGACGATCACGTCCCCGCCGCCGTACTCCCGGGCCGGGATCACGCCCTCGAAGTCGAGGTACTCGATCGGATGGTCCTCGACGTGGATGGCGATGTGTTTCACCTTGGGATCGAGCGTCGGCCCTTTCGGCACCGCCCAGCTCACCAGGACGCCGTCGATCTCGAACCGCAGATCGTAGTGCAGCCGCCGGGCGCGGTGCCGTTGCACGACGAACCTGCGGGCATCGCCAGGGCGCCCAGGCTCCTGTCCAGCCGGCTCAGGAGTCTTCGCGAAGTCCCGCTTGCGCTGGTAAGGGGCTAGCCGCCGGTCCACACCTCAGAGACTAGCTTGATCATCAACTCCAGGCTCACGGTCGTGGTCCCCGGCCTCGGCCCAGGCCCGGTCCAGCACCTGGACGATGGTCTCGGGCGGCTGCGCGCCGGAGACTCCGTACCGACGGTCGATGACGAACAGCGGGACGCCGGTGGCGCCCAGGGCCCGGGCCATCGCCTCATCGGTGTCCACGGCATCGCTGTACTCATCGCTGGCCAGGACCCTGAGCACCTCGTCGCGGTCCAGGCCCGCCTCGACGGCGAGCCGGGCCAGCGAGGCGTGATCGAAGATCGATTCCTGCTCGCTGAAGTAGGCCCGGTGCAGCCGCTCGGCCAGCTCGGCCTGGCGGTGCCGCGCCTTGGCCAGCTGCAGCAGCCGGTGCGCGTCGCGGGTGTTGCCGCTGCGCAGGCCATCCATCCGGAAGTCCAGGCCGTCCTGGGCGGCCCGCTGCTCCATCTGCCGCTGGACATCGTTGGCCTGCTGAACGCTCATCCCGTACTTGCTGGCCAGCAGCTCGACTGTCGGCGTGCTCACGCCAGGTTCCGCCGACGGGTCCAGCTCGAACGACCGGTACACCACGCTGACCTCGTCGCGGTGATCGAAGGCCGCCAGGGCCCGCTCGAACCGCCTCTTGCCCAGGTAGCACCACGGGCACACGACATCTGACCAGATCTCCACCTGCATACCCGAGCCAACGCGCCGCGCTCCCGATCCCTTCCGCGCCGAGCTGATTGGCCCTGGCCGCCGGACCGGGTGCTACCAAGGACCGGCCGGGCGCGGCCGCTTTACCGGCTGGTGTCCGTAGTGATGTGCTCCGGAACACGTAGGCCTGCGTGAATATCGTGGTGTGGTGGGCGATGACAGCTGGGCCGGCCTGGCCGACAAATTTGCCGATGAGGCTTATGCCTCAGTAAAGGGGCTCGTGCGCACCTATGTGCTGCACCAGCAGCTGCTCGAGCACTTGCCGGCGCCTCCGGCGCCGGTGCTCGACGTCGGCGGCGGCGCGGGCCATCAATCGTTTCCGCTGGCCCAGGCCGGCTACGACGTGACGTTGCTTGACCCGTCGCCGGCGATGCTGGACAAGGCTCGGCAGCGACTCCAGCGGCTGCCCGCTGAGGCCCGGCGACGGGTGACGCTCGTGCAGGCCGACGGCGAGAATGCCGACGAGGCGGTGCATGGCCGACGCTTCGCCGCCGTGTTGTGCCATGGCGTGCTCGGGTACCTCGAGCAGCCGGAGCCGCTGGTGGACCAGCTGTGCCGGTGCGCTGCTCCCGGTGGCGTGGTCTCGATCATGACGGGTAACGCCAAGGCGATGGCGGTGCGCCCGGCGCTGGAACGGCGCTGGGACGACGCGCTGGCGGCGTTTGACGCCAGAGCCGAGATCGGGGTGCTGGGAGTGCCGGGCCGAGCCGACACGGTGGAGGAACTCAGCGAGCTCCTGCGGAGCCTGGGCGTGCAGCCACTGCGCTGGTACGGGGTATGGCTGTTCGTCGACTGGCTCGATTTCAGTGGCGCCGAGCTGGACCCCAGCGATTCAAAGCAGGTGGCGGCGACCGCCGCAGTCGAACTTGAAGCCAGCCGCCGAGACCCCTACCGCCAGCTCAGCCGGGTCTTTCATCTGGTGGGACGCAAAGGTCCGAGCTGACGGGGCACCAGCAGCCCAGCGCTGAACTCGGCCCGCCGAGTGATCGATCGTCACGACGCGACCGCGGCTGACCATTCGATCACCGGCGGCCGGACGGCCGCACACAGCGGGTTTGCCTTGTGATCGGTCAGTCCGAGCCGCCCGACCAGCAGGCCCAGGTCCACTGCGCTGGCCAGCACACTGGACGGGATCGCGTCGAGCCAGAGCTTCGCCCGCCGGAACAGCGTGAAACCGTCAGCGTCATCGACGGTGCCCCAGGACAGGTAGATGAACCGGCCGCCCGGCGGTCCCTGGATGTACGGGCCCTTGAGATCGACGCCGGCCGCCGACCTGACGGCCGCGCAGTCCAGGGTCCAGGTCACCGACAGCGCATCGGCCCGGACGAGACCCAGCAGTTCCGCTCGCTGGTTCCGGCGCTGGATCCCGACATGGATGTTCTGATATCCGCCCGGACGATCGGGGCTGGGACCGCAGGAGCTGCCGGGGAGGTCGGAGCCCTCAATCCGAATCTGCACAGCGTCACCCGCCGCCGGAATGACGCTGCAGGAATTCCAGGGTCCGCAGGTTGAACTCGGGCACGTTCTCGTAGATCGGGGCGTGTGCGCAGCCCTCGAACACCACGAGCTCGGAGCCCGCGATGCCGGCGCTGAGCGGTTCGGCAAAGCGGGTGGAGGTCACCATGTCGCGCGCCCCGAAGGTAATCAGGGTCGGTGCCTGGATCAAGCCGAGCGCCTTGGTCGCGTCGTGGGCGAGGACCGCCTCCGACTGGCGGAGAAGGGCATCCACCGGCGGCATCGGCCGGCTGCGCACGAAGTCGCCGAGCGAGTCGATGTACTCGGGCCTCGCCGCGTACAGCTCAGGGGTGAAGCACCAGGGAAAGACTCCCTTGATCACCATGTCGGTCACGCTGTCCAGGGCCTGCGCGATAATCCGCCAGCCCTCGACCACCACGCGCAGGAACGGATCCGTGCTCGGCCACGCGCTGTGCAGCGACAGCGAGTTCACCGTGGCCGGGTACTTGGCGGCCAGCCACATGCCGGTCGCCGCGCCTAGTGACAGGCCCGCGATGTGGGCCCGGTCCAGGCCAGCGGCCCGCATGAACGCAGCGATGTCGTCGGCGAGCAGTTCGGTCGTATAGGGGCCGGCTGGCTGGACCGGCCCGCCCCGCGAAGATCGACGGTGAAGCAGCTGAAGTGCTTGGCGTAGTCGGCGACCTGGAAGGTGTAGCAGGCCTGGTCAGCAGCGAGATAGGGGATGAGGACGAGCGGCTCACCGTCGCCCTGGACCTCGTAATAGATGTCAATGTCGTTTGCGTGCACCGTTGGCATTGCTGGCCCCCTTCCGGACCCGGCCGCGGCTCGATGTCCGCCCGCCCTGGGTCGATCGTGCCCCGGCAGCACAGCAAAGCGCTAGCTTCAATCGGGCGCCGCTTCACTCGGGCGCCAGATATGATCCGCGCGCCTGGTGGCGCCAGCTCCGGCGCCGGATCATGGGCAGGGCGCCCTACGGCACGGGATCGTGCTGCAGGTCGTTCAGCCCGGCCCGGCGGGCGATCTGGGCCCAGGCGGCCGGAGTCAGCGAATAGGCATCGACGCTGCCGGCCACGAAATGGTGCCAGCTGCCGGGCCGGATCAGCGTGCTCAGCGCGGCGATCGCGACCGGCAGCGCGGAGCGCGGGTCGCCAGCTAGCGGCGTCAGCTCCTCGCTGCTGGCCCGGTAGCTGCCCCGGCCGGACACGGCGGCCAGCAGCTCCCCGGCGACATCCCGGCGCCGGCCACTGTGCTGGGCAGCCCCGAGGACGCCCAGCAGGAGCTGGTGGGTCTGCACGCCGGGCCGCCCGGTCCCCCGGTCGCTGATGCCCGCGGCTCCGGCGCGGGGACCGCCGAGATCAGTGCAGGCCGCGTCGATCAGCGCGCCGATCAGGTCCACACCGGACCGGTGCGCGTTCACGGGCTCGACCAGGCGCGGATTGATGTCGATGAACTGCGGCCCGGCCCGGCCGAGGATCACGTCCGCGGACAAGGCGCCGTGCCGGCCGAGCGCACCGCCGAGTATCGCGACGCACTCCCGGACTTCGGGCAGCTCGATGCCGCGCTTGTGGCTGGCGCCGCCGCCGGCGCCTTCCCGCACGCGCTCGGCCACGTGGCAGGCGATCAGCTCGCCGTGCGCGAAAACCGACTGAACCATGATGAGCGGACCGCTGACCGCCTGCTGAGCCAGGACGCCGGCGGTGGCGAAGGCGCCTGCCGACTGGTAGCGGCTGGCGAGCTGCCGCAGCTGCCCGGCCGAGGTCACCTGCCACACGCCGGTGGACGCGGTCCCGATGGGGGTCTTGACGAACATCGGCAGTGGCCCGATCGCCTGCAATTCGGCCGCGCTCGCCGCGATGACGGCCTCGGGCTGCGGCAGGCCGAGCCTGGCCAGCGTGCCGAAGGCGCTGATCTTGTCCTGCACCTGGGCGAGCGCAGTGAAGTCGGGTACGGCCGTACGCAGCCCGGCGGCCCGCAGCCGCTGCGCGGCCTGCGACATGACGGCGACCTGCTCCTGGGTGGGCAACAGCAGATCGATTCCCCGGCGCGCGGCGATCGCCAGGGCCGCGTCGAGCCAGCCGAACGGATCAGTTCCGAACGCCGGCACCCGGTGCACCCGCCGGACGCACCGAGTGAACCGGCACAGGCACAGCGGATCGGGGGACAACGCTTCTACCCGGTGCCCGGCCCCGGCGAGGAGAGTCGCAGCCTGGCGGGCGGTCAGCCCGGTTCCGTCGCTGAGCAGGACTCTCATGGTAACCCCTAAGTATACAATGTAAGCATACGTTTTAAACTTTGGAGTGTGATGGCTCGGCCAGCGCGGATCGCGCGTTCGTCAATCCTCGAGGCGGCGCTGAACATTGCCGATCATGACGGCCTCGACGCGGTCACCATGCACACCGTGGCCCGGCGCCTGCAGGTCACCCCCATGGCGCTGTACCGGCACGTGGCCAGCAAGGCAGATCTCCTGGATGGCCTGGTCGAACTGCTGCTCACCGAGTTCCCGCCTGCCGCGCCGCAGCTGCCCTGGGACCAGCGGCTGAATGCGCTCGCCGCCGGGATCCGCGGCACGGCCCGCCGGCACCCGGGTGCCTTCGCCCTGTTGCTCTCCCGTCCGGCGATTACCCCGGCGGCGGTGCGCGTCCGCGACGCCATCTGCCAGGCCCTGCGCGAGGCCGGGGTTCCCGCCGACGCCGCCGGGCGCACCGAGCGGCTGATCAGCACGGCAGTGCTGGGATTCGCCGCGAGCGAGGCGGCCGGCCGGTTCCGTCAGCACAAGCAGCAGGTCATCGACGAGGACTTCGCTGAACTTCAGCGATGGCTGCGCCGCATGCTGCCGGACCCGCGGCAGCCGTCTGCGCTGGCACCGCACCAGGACGGCGCGCAGGCAACCGCAGAATAACGGCAGCTGCCGGCTGAAGGTAGCTAGTGAGCGGCGTCGTACCTGCTCAGCACCTCGGCGCTGATCCGGCCGCGGTCGGACACCTTCAGGCCCTGCGCGGCGGCCCACGCGCGCACCTCCGCCCGGTCCACCCCCGGCGCTGCGTTCCTGGCCGGCTTCGCTGCCGTGCGGTGCGCGGTCCGGCGCCCGGCGGCGATGAATGGCTGCAGCGACTTCTGGAACTTGGTCAGGTTCTGCTGGCCGAGGTCGATCTCGTAACTGTGGCCATCGATGCCGAAAGACACGGTCTCAGCACCGGGCGATCCGTCGAGGTCATCAGTGATTACGACGTTCACAGTCTTTGCCATGTTCGGGATCGTCCAGGTTCAGGGCCTTCATGTCAAAGGGACTCGCGCAAGCGAGCCACGCACTCCGCGCTTCCGCAGGTCCGGCCAGAGCCCAGCCGGGGCCTGCCGCACTCGCAGGCCGGCAGCAGGCGGGCCAGCCAGGCACCGGGCGTCAGCAACTCGACACCGTCGTCGCCAGGCACCGAGACAACCGGCCGGATCCGGCCGCCGGGTAGGGCCAGCCATTCTCGCGGCCGCCCCGCCCCCGGGGTTCCTGACGCCTGACCCATCACCCCATCTTCCCAGTTCCGGACCTCGCCGGCGCCGCCGCGGGCGGCCCGGCGCCGCCGCGGCCTGGCCAGGCCGCCGACCGGCTCCCGGCCGCCGGGCCGGGCCGCTGACCGGGTCAGCCACCGCCGGGCCAGGCCGCCGACCGGGCCCGCTACGGCCGAGCTGAACCCTGACAGAATGCGACAATGCCCCGCTCGCGCCGCGGACCGTTCCGTGACTTGCCGCCCGAGGTGGCGATTCTCACGTCCATCTCGTTCACGGTGGCGCTCGGGTTCGGGATCGTCGCCCCGGGGATCCCGGCCTTCGCCAGGCACTTCGGGGTCAGCACGGCCACCGCCGCGACCGTGATTAGCGCGTTCGCGCTGATGCGGGTGGTGGGAGCGCTGCCGGCCGGCCGCCTGGTGGACCGGTTCGGCGAGCACCGGGTGATGACCGTCGGGATCGCGATCGTGGCGGTCAGCAGCGTCCTGGCCGGATTCTCGGCATCGTTCGCGCAGCTCATCGTGCTGCGCGGGATCGGCGGCCTTGGATCGGCGATGTTCAGCGTCAGCGCGAGGACTCTGCTGCTGGTCAGCGTGTCCGGCGAGCACCGGGGCCGGGCCAGCGGCCTGTTCTCCGGCGGGTTCCTGATCGGCGGGATCAGCGGCCCGGCGATCGGCGGGCTCGTCGCCGCCTGGTCGCTGCGGGCCCCGTTCTTCATTTACGGCGGCCTGCTGATCATTCCCGCGGTGATCGCCGCAGCCATCCTGCGCGACGCACCGGGGCGGCCCGCCGCTGCTGACCGGCAGCAGGCGCACCCGTTCGCCGACATGGCGCGCGCCCTGCGGAGCCGGGCGTATCTCGCCGCCTCGTCGGCCAATCTGGCCGACGGCTTCGCCGTTATCGGGGTGCGCAGCGCCATCGTTCCGCTGTTCGTCCGTGACGTGCTGCACAGGTCAGCCGTCTGGACCGGCATCGGGTTCGGCGTGGTGGCGGTGCTGAATGCCGCGGCGCTGCTGCCTGGCGGGCGGGCCGCTGACACCGTCGGCCGGCGGCCGGTCGTCATCGGCGGCTGCCTGGCCTCAGCGGCTGGCCTCATCATGCTGGCCGCGCTGCCGAGCCCGGGGGGCTACCTGGCCGCGCTGGCCGTCTTCGGCCTCGGATCGGGGCTGCTCGACGTGGCGCCGTCAGCCATGGTCGGTGACATCCTGGGCGGCGGCGGCGGCACGGTCGTCGCTTCATTCCAGATGGCCGGGGACATCGGCGCCGTGGCCGGACCGGTGGCGGCAGGCTTGCTGGTGGACGCCGTGTCCTACGGGGCTGCCTTCGGGCTGGCGGCCGCCGTGCTGATCCTGGCGGCCGTCCTCGCGGTCATCGCGCCGGAAACCCGCTGGCTGGCCCAGGACCGCAGCGCCGCGGCCAGTCACGCCGGGGAGGAGGGAAAGCTGATCCATGAGCCATAGCGACTCGCGTCCGGCCCGGCGACTGCGCATCGGGGCACTGATCAGCGCGGTGCTGCTGGTCCTGGTCCTGGCCGGGGCCGGCGGCAGCTACCTGCTGCTGCGCACCATCGGCAGCCCGCGGCAGACCGCGGCGAGCTACCTGGCGGCCTGGCAGCGCGGCAGCTACCCAGGCATGCAGCAGGTCAGCGTGAATGTGCCGCGCTCCGGGCTAGCCGGGCCGCTCAGGCAGGCGGCCGCGGAACTTGGCCAGCGCCGGATCCGGCTGTCGCTTGGCCAGGTGACATCGGCGGGCGGCTCGGCGCGGGCGCGGTTCACCGCCACCGCGGACCTGGCCAGCGGCCACGTCTGGACGTATCAGGGGCAGCTGCCGCTGGTCCGCCTGGACCGGCGGTGGCGGGTGAACTGGAGCCCGGCCGCCATCTACCCCGGGCTGGGATCCGGCCAGCGGTTCGTGCTGCAGGCCAGCTGGCCGGCCCGCGCGCCGGTGCTCGCGGCGGATGGCACCGTGCTGAGCTCGCCCCAGGCCATCGCCGAGTCCGGCTCACTGTCGCTGCTGACCGGCGGCGTGGTGACGGCCACCGCGGCCCAGGCCAGGGCGCTCGGCGCCCCGTACCAGGCCGGTGACCTGATCGGCCAGGGCGGGATCGAGCAGGCCTACTCCGGCCAGCTGGCCGGGCGCCCCGCGCTGTCCATCCGGATCGAGGGACCGGGCCGCCAGCTCGACGCGACCGCCGCTCATTTCGCCGCCGCGCCCGGCACGCCGGTCCGGACCAGTATCGACATGCGGACTCAGCTGGCCGCGTCGCAAGCGGTCAGGTCCGCGGCGACGACGAAGCCGGTCGACCTGGTGGCGATTCAGCCATCCACCGGCCGGGTGCTGGCCGTGGTCGAGCGACCCGGGCGGATTCAACCGCGCGCTCCAGGGCGAGTTCCCGCCCGGCTCGACCTTCAAGGTCCTGACCGCCTCCGCGCTCGCCAAGTCCGGGCTGCGGCCGTCCAGCACGGTGCAGTGCCCCAGCCAGGTAGATATCGGCGGCCGGACGTTCCACAACGACAACAACGAGCACTACGGCACGACCAGCCTGCAGACCGCGTTCGCGGTGTCGTGCAACACCACGTTCGCGCTGCTGGCCACGGAGCGGCTCGGCGGCCGCGCGCTGGCCTCGATGGCGGCCGCCTTCGGCTTCAACCGCCAGCCCGCCCTGGGCATCCCCGCCACGCTCGGCAAGTTCAGTGCCCCCCATGATGCGGTCGACCTGGCGGCCGATGCCTTCGGGCAGGGAACTGACCTGGTCAATCCGCTCAGCCAGGCGACCGTGGCGGCCGCCATCGAGGACGGCACCTGGCGGCCGCCGCAGCTGGTGATATCCCCGGCGCCGCCGCAGAGCGCCCGGCCGGCCGCGGTCAGCCCGGCGATCCTGGACACCCTGCGCCCGATGATGCGGGCGGTGGTGACCAGCGGTACCGCGGCCAAGGTCGGCTTCCCGCCCGGCGTCTACGGGAAGACCGGGACCGCCGAGTACGGGGACCGGGCCCAATCCGCCCTCCCACGCGTGGTTCATCGGCTACCGGGGTGACCTCGCCTTCGCGGTCCTGGTCGAGGGCGGCGGTACCGGGGCCAGCAACGCAGGACCTATCGCCAACGCCTTCGTACGCAAATTCTGAGCCGGCGAAACGGCTCCCTGGCTAGCTCTAAAGTAGCCTATTCGGGGGGTATTCGTTACCTTTTGTTGGCTTATTACGCAGATGACCTTGGCTATATTTGACGCATGACGAGCCGGGGGCGGCATCATGATGGGGATTCGCGGCCTGGACCAGATCGGGTCCAGGCCGTCCAGTTATGGCCGTCGCGACGGGCCATTTTGCGCGGCGGCGCGGTCGGCGGCGCACTGGCCTCGCTGACGGCGGCTGGCTGTAGCGGCGGGCCGGCGCCCGGGGCGGCCGCCACCGGCGCGCAGCCGGCGGTCGCCGGACTGCAGGTCGCCCGCAGCTATGTCATCAACCAGGGCTGGCTGTTCGGCGGCCGCCACGCCGACGGCGCCGAGCTGCCAGGTCACGACGACCGCGGCTTCGCCAAGGTGACCCTTCCGCACACCGTCACCCCGCTGTCCTGGGGCAACTGGGATCACCGGAGCTGGGAGGGAACGTGGATCTACCGCAAGCACCTGATGCTGCCCGGGGCCCGCGGCAGCCGGGTGTTCGCCGACTTCGACGGCGTCATGGTGAACGCGACGGTGGTACTGAATGGCACGGTGCTCGGCACCCACCAGGGCGGCTACCTGCCCTGGTCGAACGAGCTGACCAGGGATCTGCGCGACGGAGACAACGTGCTCTCGGTCATCGTGGACTCCCGGTGGCTGCAAGTGCCGCCCGACGGCGCGCCCGGCGGCGCCGCCGCGGTGGACTACCTGCAACCGGGCGGTATCTATCGCGACGTGACCTTGCGCGTGGTGCCCGAGGTGTTCCTGTCCGACGTTTTCGCCCGGCCGGCCGACGTGCTGACGGCCAGGCGGCGAGTGGACGTGCAGGCCACCGTCGATGCCGCGGTGGTACCTGACGGCCCGGTCCAGATCACGGCCGAACTGCTGGACGGGTACCGCCCGCTGGCCAGGACCACGGCCAGGCTGCGGATCACCCGGCCGGGCCGCACCACCGCCCGCCTGGCCATCACCGGGATCGGGGCCGTGACCCTCTGGTCGCCGGACGAGCCGAAGCTCTATACCGTCCGGCTGACCCTGGCCCATCTCGGCGGCCGGTCCCACACCCTGGCGGTCAGGACCGGCTTCCGGGAGGCCGTGTTCGAGCCGGGCGGCTTCTACCTGAACGGCCAGCGGCTGCAGATTTTCGGCCTGAACCGTCATCAGCTCTTTCCTTACACCGGGATGGCCGCCGCCGCCCGCTTGCAGCGCCGGGACGCGGAAATCCTCAAATTCGAGCTGAACTGCAACATGGTGCGCTGCTCGCATTATCCGCAGTCCCCGCATTTCCTCGACGCCTGCGACGAAATCGGCGTGATGGTCTGGCAGGAGCCGCCCGGCTGGCAGTACGTGGGCGGCCCCCGATGGCAAGACCTCGTCGCGCAGAACGTGACCGACATGGTGACCCGCGACCGCAACCGGCCGGCGCTGATCGTCTGGGCCACCCGGCCCAACGAGACGGCGAACTACCCGGGGCTCTACGCGCGGACCCGCCGGCTGGCCGATGAGCTGGACGGCTCCCGGCCGACCAGCGGCGCGATGGATAGGCACGCCACCGCCGGCTGGGCGCAGGACGTTTTCGGCTACGACGACTATCACCGCGGCGCCGGGGGCGCCGAGCTGCTACCGCCGCTGCCCGGCGTGCCGTATCTGGTCAGCGAGGCCGTGGGCGCGCTGGACGGGTCGCCGACCTACCGCTGGACCGACAGCGGCGCGGTGCTCGCCGAGCAGGCGCTCCAGCACGCCCAGGTACACAACATCGCGCGGTCCGACCCCAGATACGCCGGGCTGCTCGGCTGGGCGGGCATCGACTACGCCTCACTGCACGGCGGCGAGCGGATCTGGGACACCCTCAAGACGCCGGGCGTCATCGATACCTTCCGGGTTCCCAAGCCCGGCGCCGCGTTCTACCAATCGCAGGTGAGCCCGCAGCTACGGCCGCTAATCTTGCCGGTCTTCTGCTGGGATTTCGGCGCCGGCTCACCGCCGCATGGCCCGGGCGCCAACGCAATGATCGCGACCAACTGCGACCGGCTGGAGATCTACGTCAACGGCGAGCACTTCGCGACCGGCCTGCCGGACACCGGCCGCTTCGGCAGCCTCGCCTATCCGCCGGTCTTCGCGGACCTCACCGTCGACGGGTCAAGGCTGCCGGAGCTGCGCATCGATGGCTACGTCGGGCAGCAGCGGGTGGCTTCGGCACGGATGTCCGCCGACACCGCCCGCGACCAGCTCGCGCTGACCGCCGACCACGGCTCGATCGAGGGCGACGGGACCGACACCACCCGGGTGACGTTCCGGGCGCTCGATGCGTACGGCAACCAGCGCCCCCATGTCACCGGGGACGTGACCCTGTCGCTGACCGGGCCGGCCCGGCTGATCGGCGACAACCCGTTCAACTTCGGGCGCTACGGCGGCGTGGGCGGCGCCTTCGTCCGTTCCGAGCCTGGCCAGGACGGCGCGGTGACGGTGACCGCCGCCCATCCGTCGCTCGGCCGGGCGGCAGTCCAGGTGACCGTGACGCCTCGCGGCCGCGGCCTGTTCCTGTGAGCTACCGCCCCGTCGCGATGAGGTGCGGCCCGGCCTCGCGCACCGATGTGATTCCGGTCAGGGCCATCGAGGTGTCGAGTTCCTGGCGGATGATCTCGATGGCGCGGGCGGCACCCGGCTGGCCGCCGGCGCCCAGGCCGTAGAGATAGGCCCGGCCGAGCAGGCACGACCGGGCCCCGAGCGCGAGCGCCCGCAGTACGTCCTGGCCGGAGCGGATGCCGCTGTCAAAGATGATCTCGATGTCGGAGCCGACCGCCTCGGCGACCTGGGGCAGCATGGATATGGCGGAGGGCGCGCCGTCGAGCTGGCGTCCGCCATGGTTCGACACGACGATCGCGGATGCGCCGGTCCGGACGGCGATCCGGGCGTCCTCGGGGTCGGTGATCCCTTTGAGGATAATCTTGCCGGGCCAGATCTCCCGGACCCAGTCAACGTCGGCCCAGTTCAGCGTCGGGTCGAACTGGGTGGCGGTCCATTGCGCGACCGTGGTGACACTGTCGCCGCCCCTGATGTGGCCGGCCAGGTTGCCGAAATTCCGGCGCTGGCGGGCCAGGATGCTCAGCGCCCAGGGTGGCCGGACGACCACATCGAGAACATTCCTGGCCGTGATGCGCGGCGGCACCGTGACGCCGTTCTTGATATCGCAATGACGCTGCCCGAGCACGTTCAGATCGAGGGTGATGACCAGCGCACTGCACCCGGCGGCGATCACCCGGTCGACCAGCTCCCGCACGAAGCCCCGGTCCCGCATCATGTACAGCTGGAACCAGAAAGGCTGTGCCGTCGCCGCGGCCACGTCCTCGATGGAGCAGATCGACATGGTGCTGAGGCAGAACGGGATCCCGGCGGCCTGCGCCGCGCGGCAGGCCAGGATCTCCCCGTCGCCGATCATCATGCCGCACAGCCCGACCGGAGCCAGCGCCAGCGGCACCGAGACGGGCTCGCCCACGATGGTCGTGGACAGGTCCCGGGTGCCGACATCGATCCCCACCCGCTGCCGCAATTTGATCGCGTTGAGGCCGGCCCGGTTCGCGCGCATCGTCGACTGGGAGTACGAACCGTGGTCGGCGTACTGGAAGAACGTGCGCGGAACGCGGCGCCGCGCGATCTGCCGCAAGTCCGCGATGCAGGTGGCGTTTCTTACTGGCGACATCTCGAGCACGGCGGTTCTCCTCGTGGCGGTCAGCGCGGGCCGGGGACCTGCCTGGCTAGCTGCGCGGAAGCCAGCCGCTGCGGTCCGCTCAGCAGCCAGGCCCGCACCTGGTCGCCGGCCTGGCTGGTGACCAGCTGCGGTTGCTGCCCGGGCAGGATCGGCCGGTTGTAGTCGAGGTCGGCCCGGGCCGGCAGCCAGCCCAGCCCGGCCAGGACGTCCTCCACGGCGGCCCAGTGCACCGAGTTGTTGACGTGGCGGGCGGTGTCGAAGTCAGCGGCCCGCAGCGGCCAGGGACGGCCAGGGAGCGAGCCTGGCGGCCCCGGGAGCGACAGGCGCGCCGATACCTGCCGGTCCCCCGCACTCTCCCCGTAGACGCGGTGGAAGGCCACGGCCAGCGGAGCGGGCCGGCCGTCGGCGCGGCCGACCGCGGCCCATACGGCCGTGGCCTGCATCAGGTCACCACCAGGCCCGGTCAGGGTGGTGGTCCGCTCGGCCCACCGGGGGCCGATCGCTGAGCAGTACGTGCGCAGCCGCACTGGCTCGCCGTAGCCGGGATAGCCGCGGATCGCCAGCGCCACGCGGCGCAGCAGCCAGCCGTACGATTCCGCCGCGCCCGCGTCGGCCAGGTCGTCCTCCGCGGCATCCTGCAGGTAGCGGGCGAGCGCGTCGAGGCGCAGGCGCCCGGCGGGGGTTACATCGGTGCTCCGGACGGCCCGCGCGACGGTGAAGACGCGGCCCCGCGCCGGATCCGGCGTGAACGCCGGTGCCACCGCTGCCTCAGGTAGTTCAGACCCCATCCCCGGCATTGTCCCTGACCAGACCGGCCCGGTGTGGCTCACCCCCGCGCCCCGGCCTGACCCGGCCGCCCGGCCGCGGGCTCACTCGTCGACAGCCTCAGTGAACATCCTCGATCCGGGCGGGGCGATCTGCTGGTAGTCGGCCGCGGTCGCCTTGCCGGCCTCCGAGCTGAACGCGTGCTCGAGCGCCTGCTGGTCGGTGAAGTACAGCTCGGCGATCCGGTAGTAGGTCAGCTCACCGGGGTCGAGGGCGGCCATGAACCTGCCGCTCTCGGCGCGCTGCAGGCCGGGAAGCTCGCTCACCAGCGGCATATGAGTGCCGAGATAGTGCCGGTCGAAGGCGTCGGTGTCTTCGGGGTGGGTGTAGAGGACCACGAGTTTGACTGTCATGGCAGGACGCTATCGCCCGGCCTGGTTCCTGTCAGGCCGGGACGGCGTTGCCGGTCAGCGCGTACGGTCACAGCGGGGAGGTTATTTCGGCGATGCCTGTCTTGGTCGGTACGTCTGGCTGGCAGTACAGCGACTGGCGGGGGGTGCTTTATCCGCCGGGGCTGGCGCAGCGCCGCTGGCTGGAGTATTACGCCGGGCGGTACGCGACGGTCGAGAACAACGGCTCCTTCTACCGGCTGCCCAAGCCGGAGACGTTCGCGGACTGGCGGGCCAGGACGCCCGCGGGTTTCGTGATGGCGGTCAAGGCCAGCCGCTATCTCACGCACGTCAGGCGGCTGCAGGATCCGGCCGAGCCGGTCGAGCGGCTGATGCGGGCGGCCGCCGGGCTCGGCAGCAAGCTGGGACCTGTGCTGCTCCAGCTGCCGCCTAACCTGCCCGCTGACCCGGCAGCGCTCGGTGCCTGCCTGCGGGAGTTCGCGAAGTTCCGGGTGCCGGGGGAACCCGGTTCGGTCACGGCACCGGGCCCGGCGGGCCGGGGGTCGGCGGGCCGGGGGTCGGCGGGCCGGGGGTCGGCCGGCCAGGTCCGGGTCGCCGTGGAGTTCCGCCATGAGTCGTGGTGGACCGAGGAGATCAGGCAGCTGCTGACGGACCACCAGGCCGCGCTGTGCTGGGCGGACCGGCGCGGCCGGCCCCTGACCCCGCTGTGGCGTACGGCCGGCTGGGGCTACCTGCGCTTTCACGAAGGCCCGGCCCGGCCGTGGCCCCAGTACGGCAGGCAGGCCCTGCGCAGCTGGGTGCGGCGGGTGACCGCCACCTGGGCGGACGACGGGGACGTCTTCGTCTACTTCAACAACGATCCAGGCGGCGCCGCCGTGCACGACGCCGACGCCTTCGCGTCCATCGCCCGGCAAGCCGGGCACCAGGTGGCCGGCCCGGCGTAGCGGGCCTGGTCAGCCGAACCGCGCGATCTCGCGCATCTTGTTCGTGGCGTCGAGCGCGGCGACCTTATAGGACTCGGCCAGGGTCGGGTAATTGAACACCGCGTCCACCAGGTAGTCCACGGTGCCGCCGCAGCCCATGACCGCCTGGCCGATGTGGACGAGTTCGGTGGCGCCGGTGCCGAAGACGTGCACCCCGAGCAGCGTCCGGTCCTCCAGCGAGACCAGGAGCTTCAGCACGCCGTAGGAGTCCCCGATGATCTGCCCGCGGGCCAGCTCCCTGTACCGGGAGATGCCGACCTCGAAGGGCACGTTATCGCTGGTCAGCTCCTCTTCGGTGCGACCGATGAAGCTGATCTCCGGGATGCTGTAGATGCCGATCGGCTGCAGCTTGCCGAAGGCGTGCAGCGGCTCGTCGCAGGCGTGGTGCGCCGCGAGGCGGCCCTGCTCCATGGAGGTGGCCGCGAGCGCCGGAAAGCCGATCACATCACCGACCGCGTAGATGTGCGGCACCGCGGTGCGGAAGTACTCGTCGACCCCGATGCGGCCGCGTGCGTCGGCGGTCAGGCCGGCCGCGTCCAGCCTGAGGTTGTCGCTCATGCCCTGGCGCCCGGCCGAGTACATGACGGTGTCGGCGGGGATCTTCTTGCCGCTGCGCAGGGTCGCGATCGCGCCTTCGGGCCTGGACTCGACGGAGGCCACGGTCTCGCCGAACCTGAACGTCACCGCGAGGTCGCGGAGGTGGTATTTCAGGGCCTCCACGACCTCGATGTCGCAGAACTCCAGCATCCGGTCGCGCTGCTCGACCACGGTGACCTTGGTGCCGAGCGCCGCGAACATGGACGCGTACTCGATCCCGATCACCCCGGCGCCCGCGACGAGCATGGACCGCGGCACCTTCTCCAGGTTGACGATGCCGTCCGAGTCGATGACGGCCCGGTCGTCGAAATCGACGCTGGACGGCCGCGCGGGCCGGGTGCCGGTGGCGATCACGATCTTGTCGGCGCTGGCCGTGCGGCTCCGTCCGGAGCCGTCATCGACCTCCACCAGATGCGGGTCGAGGAAGGAACCCGTGCCGGTCAGGATCGTCACCCGGTTGCGGGACAGCTGGCTGCGCACCACGTCGATCTCCCGGCCGACCACGTGCTGGGTGCGCGCCGCCAGGTCCGCGATGGTGATGTCGTCCTTGACCCGGTAGCTCTGCCCGTACATCTCGCGCTGATCCAGGCCGGTCAGGTACAGGACCGCCTCGCGCAGTGTCTTGGACGGGATCGTGCCGGTGTTGAGGCACACCCCGCCGATCATGTCGCGGCGCTCGATGATGGCCACCCTGCGGCCCAGTTTCGCCGCGGCGATCGCGGCCTTCTGGCCGCCCGGGCCCGAGCCGACCACCAGCACGTCGAAGTCATACACATTCATCAGTGTGCCGGTGGAACGCGGCGTTTTGAACCCCACGGCCGCTGCGGCCTGCAGTGCGAGGCCGATGGCGGCGGCCATGGTAGACCTGGGAGATGACGATCAGGATCGCCGTGCTCGCCGTCGGCGCCCGCCGGCGATGACCATCGACTACGTCCACGGATACTCGGCGAAAGAGCACACCAGGCTCGCTGACCAGGCCAGCACCCTGACCGGCCTGCTGCACGCGGACACCCGCTACCGTCCGGGCAGCCTGGTGCTTGAGGCCGGCTGCGGGGTAGGCGCGCAGACGGTCATCCTGGCCGCCAACAGCCCGGGAGCGGCCTTCACCGCCGTCGACGTCTCGGCGGAGTCACTGGCCATCGCACAGCGGCAGGTGCGGGACGCGAGCCTGCCCAACGTCACCTTCCAGCGCGCCGACATCTTCGGGCTGCCGTTCGGCACCGCTCATTTCGACCATGTCTTCGTGTGCTTCGTCCTAGAGCACCTAACCGACGCTGCCGGTGCCCTGGCGGCGCTGCAGCGAGTGCTCAAGCCGGGCGGGTCGATCACCGTCATCGAGGGCGATCACGGCTCGGCCTACTTCCACCCGGACAGCGACCAGGCTCGGCGGGCCATCCAGTGCCTGATCGATCTGCAGCGGCGGGCGGGCGGCGACTCGCTGATCGGGCGCCGGCTCTACCCACTGCTGGCCCAGGCCGGCTACCGCGATGTCCGGGTGTCGCCCCGGCTGGTCTACGCCGACGCCACCCGGCCGGAGCTGGCCGACGGGTTCACCCGCAAGACGTTCACGGCCATGGTCGAAGGAGTCGCCGAGCAGGCGGTCGGCCAGGGCCTGATGGACGCGGCGAGCTGGGCGGCCGGGATCAGCGACCTGTACCGGGCGGCCGGCCAGGACGGGACGTTCTGCTACACGTTCTTCAAAGCGGTCGGGTTGCGGTAGCGGCCCAGGTTACGCAGCGGCCCAGGGTTGCGGCAGCGGCCCAGGTTACGCAGCGGCCGGGGTTGCGGTAACGGTCGGCGGGGCGGTAACCGCGGCCGTCAGGGTCTGCGTCCGCCGCGAGACAATCGCCGGTATGCCGGAGCAGGTACGGACGCTCACGTCGCTGGCAGCCGAGATCCGCTCGCGGCCGTGCGCCGGACCGGTGCGGATGGTGGCCGTGGACGGCCCCGCAGGCGCGGGGAAATCGACGCTGTCGCGGGCCCTGGCGGCGGCCTGCGGCGGGGTGCCCATCGTCAGGGTCGACGACTTCCTGTACTGGGGAGACATCGAGGGATGGTGGCCGCGGCTGGAACGCGAGGCGCTGCGGCCGCTGCTGACCGGCTCGGCCGCGCGGTTTCGGGTTCGCGACTGGGTCACTGATCCGCTGGGCCAGGGCCTGGGCCGCTGGACCGAAATCAGCCCCGCCGAGGTGGTGATCGTCGAGGGCGTCACGGCCTCGCGCCTGGCCATCGCCGGTGACCTCGTGATGGCTTTGTGGGTCGAAGCGCCCGCCGCGGACCGGCTGCGCCGCGGCATCGCCAGGGACGGCGAGCAGCGGCGGCCGCTGTGGATCGAGTGGATGGCCCTGGAAGAAGACTTCTTCAGCCGGGACGGCGCGCCGGATCGGGCAGATTACATCATCTCGGGAAAACCTCGCCGCGCATACGACCCGGCCAGCGAGGTCGTCCGCCTCGACCGGCGGTAGCGGCCCCGGTCGCGCTGCCGCGGCCCGATGCAGCGCGGCGGGCACGGGCCCAGGGCTGATCGTAACCTCATCGTCGCGCGACTCAAGGGTGGCTGCGGACTGATGCCCAAGATCTCTAATCGAACTCAGAGCCGTCGATGGCCAGAAGTCATTGTCAACATCGAACAAGCATTCTATTGTTCACTGCGTGACCGCTGACGGCCAGACCCGGCCGGCCCCGCCACGGACCGCGTCCAGCGCCACCCGGGAGATGGAAGCATGACTGCAGGCCAACGAACCAGCAGCGCACTGGGGCCGATGGAACATGACGGCGGATACGCAGAACTCGTCACCGGGGCGGCCTGCCCAGCGCCAGACGCCGCGGTCGGGCAGAACCTCCTAAGGCCCCCTGCAGCGATCATCGACACCACCGCGCGAACCCCGGAAGGAGAGCAACCCTGGCGCCCAGGTCATGCTGATCACCGTGAAAATGGACAGAAGGGCTATCTAGCTCAACTACGCTGCCTCTTCCGGCGTGTCGGTACCAGGCGGACAGTGAAGTTGCCTCAGCATCTTGGCGTGGCAGAATCCCCGTGGGATGCAACGGATCTCCCCGTAGAAGTCGTCGCCCCGGCCGAGGGCCTCTCCGCGTTCCTGGGCCGAGTTCTGAACCAGCTCAGTCTCAGCGCCTGGTTTCCAGCTGCGATGCTTGTCGGCAGCCTGGCCGTGCTGCTTCAGCTACGCGCCGAGCCGGACCGTGACGTCGTCAAGGCGGTGACCCGTCTGGCCAGCGAGCCGCTCGGCCTGCTGATCTTGCTGCTGTTCGCTCTGGTTCTCGCGACAATAATTACGCAAGCCTTCGAATTCGAAGTGATTAGGCTGCTAGAAGGATACTGGGGAGACAGCCTTGTTGCTAAAAGCATTTCGCGTCCATTCGTCGCGCGGCAGCGATATAAATTGAACCAACTACCTCGCAGGCGCGCCGAGCTGATGCTGCGAGCGTTCCGCAGAACAAAGCCGTTCCTGCGGGAGCACAATATCATGCCCATCAACAAGGAATACCTTGTCTTTCTGATTGAGGAAGACCTCAAAGCACGAGTTGAGCGCCGGAAAGTAAGGCTTCCTGTCGAGTGGAGTGCCAAGAAGGCTAAGAAGAGAACCGATGAGGCGGACTCTTTCAATTGGAAGCAGTTTGCTCCGGCCGACCTCATGGGCCGAGTGGACGCAGTAGAAGCCCAGATCGACGAGTACCCGAGACCCCATAGGTTGCTACCGACCAAGCTCGGCAACGTGCTCCGAGCCGTCGAGGATGACATCGCGACCCGAGGAGAGGAGCTGGAGAGTTTCGTCATAAGCCGTTGGGACGAAACGCCCCGCGCACTACAAAAAGAGCATGATCAGTATCGAACCCGCTTGGACATGTACTGCATGCTGGTCTTCGTCTTCTTCGTGCTTGCAATTTTTTCGCCGATAATTATCACCGACGGCTCACGTTACCTGCCGGGCACAGTGGCTACATCAATTGCATATCTTTTTATGTCGTGCGTGAGCTATAGCGCCGCTGTGGCCAGCGCACGCGGCTACGGTACTGCCCTCAGGGCCATCGCTCAACACAATAGGTCAGTCAGCGCGCAACTTCAGCGCCGGGATCGCGGCTAGCCGCAGGACGCAGCTAGCTAGGCGGCTAGCGGCGAATTCTACGCCTCCACCATTAACACATCGTGCTCGCTGCACCTTGGCGGGGACGTATCCTCCTCGGATTGCCCGCAACCATCGACAGGACAGCGCCACAGAACTTTCTCACGGTCCTTCCGGCCGGGCCCGCGGCGACTGATCACACCGCGAGTGTCCCGCACCGCGAGACGGCCGTCAATCGTGTGCCGACGTATAAGAATTCGGGCGGTTTGATATGCTACCGCCATAATTACGCCGGAACATGGCCCACGATCCAGCTAAGGCTTCGCTGCTCTCAGGCTGTCGACTCACTTAGCTGCCCGCGCTGGAGCGTGAATGGCGCCCTTATCGTGCAGCTGAACCCTCCCGGCCGCGGACCCGCTGCGCCGCGGCCTCGCCAGGACCTGCGGCGGCGAGACCGGCCGGCCGCGCCTGCGCGGCGGCGCCCTCAGGCCGTCACCGCCGCCCGGTAAGGGCGGAAGAACGCGCGCAGCTCCGCCGCATAGAGCTCGGGCTCCTCGAACGGCGCGAAGTGGCCGCCGCGCGCGGGCTCGGTTACCCGGACGACGTTCGCCGTGCGCTCCAGCCACGCCCGCGGCGGGCGGACGACGTCGCCGCGGAAGAGCGCGAAACCGGACGGCACCTCGACCCGGCGGGCGTGCTGCGCGGGCGCGATCGCGGCGTTCGCGCGGTACATGCGCATCGACGAGCCGATCGTCCCCGTGAGCCAGTAGAGCGTGACGTTCGTGAGGATCTCGTCCTTCGTGAAGCTCCGCTCCACGTCGCCGTCGCAGTCGCTCCAGGCCCGGAGCTTCTCGACGATCCACGCGGCGAGCCCGGCTGGTGAGTCGGTGAGCCCGAAGGCGGCGGTCTGCGGCTTCGTGCGGTGGATCGCGGCGTAGGCGCCCTCGGCCGCGCCCCAGGCCGCGGCGCCCTCGAGCCAGGCGCGCTCCTCGGGCGCGAGGTCCGCCGGGTCGCCAGTGAAGACGGGCAACCCCGCGTCGGTGCGGTGGACGGCCACGACGCGATCGGGGTGGTCGAGCCCGAGGTAGCGGCTCACGTGGCTGCCGATGTCCCCGCCCGCCGCGCCGAACCGCGGGTAGCCGAGGACGCCCATGAGCTCGGCCCACAGGCCAGCAACGGCGATGGCGTCGAGGGGCGGGCCGGTGGGACGGTCGGAGTAGCCGTAGCCAGGCACGTCGGGCACGACCACGTCGAACGCGTCGGCGGGGTCGGCGCCGTGCGCGCCCGGGTCGGTGAGGAGCGGGATGACCTTCGAGTAGCGCCAGAACGAGTCCGGCCAGCCGTGGCTGAGGACCAGCGGCAGGACGGGCCCGGCCGGCGCGGCGGCCCGGAGGTGCACGAAGTGGATCCCGAGGCCGCCGAGCGGGACGCGGAAGCGGGGCAGCCGGGCGAGCGCCGCCTCCTGCGCCGGCCAGTCGAACTCCTCCGCCCAGTAGGCGACGAGCTCGCGGAGGTAGGCGAGGTCGGTCCCGAGCGACCACCCGGCGTCCTCGGGCGCGTCCGGCCAGCGCGTCGCGCGCAACCGCGCCCGGAGGTCATCGAGCGCCGCGGGGGCGGCCTGCGGGGTGAACGGCTCGGGGCGGGGCGGGGCGTCCGGCATAGACGCACCTTACAAGCCGCGCTGCGCCGCTCAGCGAACGCCGTGTGCTGCTCAGCGAAGCGCTGTACTGGTCAGCGAACCGCGCTGGGCTGGTCAGCGAAACGCGCTGGGCTGGTCAGCGAAACGCGCTGGGCTGGTCAGCGAAACGCGCTGGGCTGGTCAGCGAACGCGCTGGGCAGGCGCCCGAGCCAGCTCTCGGCACGGCCTTACTCGGCACGGCCTTACTCCGCACGGCCTTACTCGACGCGGCCTTGCTCGGCGCGGCGGGCGCGGGCGCGCCGCTTGCCCTCGTGCATCGCCTGTACCCGGGCGACCGGGATCGCGCGGCCCTCTTCGATCAGCCCGGGGCTCAGCTGCTGCGGCTCGGGCATCCCGGCGGCCCACGGATCACGATCGGCGAGCAGGCCGGCCGCGGAGTGCACGGTGAAGTCGCCGGGCTGCACGCGGTCCAGCTCGTCCCAGGCCACCGGGAAGGATACCGGCATGCCGGGCCGCAGCCGCGGGCTGTAGGCGGCCACGACCGTCGCCCCGCCTGCCCGGGTGGCGTCCAGGAACACCTTGCCGCCGCGGTCTTCCCTGATGAAGGCCGTGGTAGCGAGGTCGGCATCCAGCCGCTCAGCGCGCGCGGCGACCGCCCGGGTGGCCGCGGCCGCCTCTTCAAGCGTCGTCTGCGGACCGACTGGCACGAACACGTGCACGCCTTTCGCTCCGCTGGTCTTCACCGCGCCGGTCAGGCCGACATCGGTCAGGGCCTGGCGGACCAGCTGCGCCGCGCGGACAGCCAGCGGGAACGCATCGGCGGTCGGCGGGTCGATGTCGAGCACCAGGTGCGTGGGGTGATCCCAGCGATCAGCGCGGATCAGCGTCGGGTGATACTCGACCGCGCGCTGGTTGGCGAACCACAGCAGCGTCCGGCGGTCATTGCACAGCGCGTAGGACACCTCTCGCTTGGAGGTCTCCGCCCACAGCTGCACCGTCCGCACCCAGGGCGGCGTGTATTTGGGGACGTTCTTCTGCATGAACGGCGCCTGGCCGCGGAGTACCCGGATCACCGAGAGCGGCCGGTCGGCCAGCACCGGCAGGATGCGGTCACGCAGGTTGTCCAGGTAGTCGATCAGGTCGCGCTTGACCGCGCCGGACCCGTCGAACAGCGGCTGGCCGAGGTTGGTCAGTGACACTCCGTCCCGGACCTCATCGCCGCTGATGGGAACCACCTCGCTCTCCGCACCCGAGAATAGTGAAAACAGCTGGCGAGGCACCGAGCACCCCGCGCCAGCGGCGAATGGCGCGTAACAGCGTCGGGCAGCGGGCAGAGGTCCGGCCATGAGCACCGGAGTGCTGTATGTGATCGCCTGCGGCGCCCCGCCGGCGTCGGAGGCTGGCCGCCTGGTCGGCTTCGCGCAGGCGCGCGGCTGGGATACCTGCGTGCTGACGTCGCCCTCGGGCAGGCGGTTCGCGGACGTCGCCGCGCTGGAGCGGCAGACCGGGCACCCGGTCCGCAGCGAGTACAAGAATCCCGGCGAGCCCGATGTCCTGCCCGAACCTGATGCGATCATCGTGGCCCCGGCCACGGTGAACACGATCAACAAGTGGGCAGCGGGGATCTGCGACACCCTCGCGCTGGGCATCCTGGTGGAGGCCATCGGCAAGCAGCTGCCGATCGTGGCGGTGCCGGTCACCAACCGTGCGCACGCCGCGCATCCGGCCTTCGGCGAAAACGTGGCCAAGCTGCGGTCCTGGGGCGTGACGGTGCTGTTCGGCCAGGACCTGACGGTCCTGCCCGAGCCGGGGGCCGCCAGCAGCCAGCCGGACCTGTTTCCGTGGCGGCAGGCACTCGAAGCCATCGATGCCCGCGCCGGGGGTCCGCAGCACCCGGCGGCCGGCTAGCTGGCCCGACCAGACGATGCGGGCCTGGTACCGATCTAGAACAGACCGGGGAACAGGGCCGCGGTGCGACTCCGGTAGCCGCGGTATTGCGGCAGCGCTCGCAGCAGCACCTCTTCTTCCCGTAGCACCCGGTAGCCCTGCAGCGCGCAGAAGGCCAGCAGCACGCCGAACGCGGCCGCCGTGCCCGCGAAGATCGCGAGTCCGAGCGAGGACACGATCTCGCCCGCATAGAGAGGGTGCCGGATCCACCGGTACGGGCCGCCGTCCACGAGCTCGCGGGCCTGCGCGAACAGCGACAGGTTGCGGCCGAGGTACCGCAGCGACCACACCGACCACGCCGTGCCCGCCGTCAGCAGGACGTCGGCAGCGTACTGCCGGCCCACGGCCGGCCCGCCGGACAGCAGCGGGATGGCGAACGGGGTCAGCGTGGCGACTACCGCAGCGACCCGCGCGGTGATCGAGCCGGTCGTGGCGATGGCCGGACCGCGCCGCAGGTAACACCAGATCATCAGCAGGTAGAAGGCACAGACCAGGAGCGTGCCGAGCGATCGGAGGGCACCGGTGGCCCCGGGAGTGCGGCCGTGCAGCTGCGTGGTCAGGTCGAACGCCAGCATCACCGCGGCGGCCGGCACCATGATCAGCCTGGCCGACATCTGGCCGCACCCGGCCGGAGATGGTTGCCATGTTGTCCCTACCTCCCGAACACTGAATGCGCGATACTGATCACGCCCGGCCCGATGATGGCCACCAGGAGCGCCGGGAACAGGCAGAAGATCAGCGGAAAAAGGATCTTGACTGGCACCTTCTGCGCCTTCTCCTCGGCCCGCTGGCGGCGGCGGAGCCGCATTTCCCTGGCCTGCTCCCGCAACACGGTGGCGACGGCGATGCCCAGGTCGCCCGCCTGCACCAGCGCCGAGACGAACGCCCGCAACTCGGGGACCGTGGTCCGGGCGACCAGCGCGCGCAGCGCCTGGCTGCGGGACGTGCCGATCTGCATCTCCTGCAGGGCCCGGGCGAACTCCGCGGCCAGCGGGCCGTCAGTGTTACGCGCCACCTGGCTGAGGGCGGCGTCGAAACCCAGGCCCGCCTCGACGCAGACGGTGAGCATGTCCAGCGCGTCGGGCAGCAGCGCCTGGATCCGCGCCTGCCGCTTGCTGCCCGCGTTGTACAGCAGGATGTCAGGCAGGAAGAAGCCGGCCGCGGCGCCGAGGCCGGCGCACAGGAAAAACAGCCCCAGATTGCGCAGTCCGTACAGGCCGCCCAGGCCGCCCAGCACCAGGAGCCCCAGTCCCTTGACGGCGAGGATGCGGTCCGGCGTCCAGCGCGCCGGATTTCCGGCCAGGTCCAGCCTGCGCTGCAGCGCGCTGGCGGTACCTGACGGCGAGAGCCTGACCGCGAGCCCGCGCACCCAGCTCGGCACGGCGGCGAACGGGTCGGAAGGCCGCGGGGCGGCCGACGGAAGGTGCCTCCCGTAGCGCTGCTCGATGGCGGTCAGGGCGCCCGCGATCCCGTGCTGCCGGGACCGGGCCGGCGCCGTGGCCAGCACCAGCAGCGCGATGGCCAGCCCGAGCGAGCCGAGACCGCCGGCCAGCAGCGCGGTACCTGACATCTCAGACCTCCACCTTGATGACCACGCGCATCCACGCCGCGCCGATGACGAACAGCACCGCGGCGCCCGTCAGCATGAGCAGCCCGAAACCGGTCGTGTAGAGGGGACGCATGTAAGTCCGGTCGGCGAACATCAGCCAGCCGCCGACCAGCAGCGGCAGGGCGGTCAGGATATAGGCGGACAGCCGGCCCTCCGCGCTGAGTGCGCGCACGTGCCGGTGGAGATACGCCCGCTCGCGCATCGTGCCCACCGTGGTGCCGAGAACCTCCGCCAGATTGCCGCCTACCTCGCGCTGGATCCGGATCGCCATGACTGTCCACCGCAGGTCATGGGATTCCATCCGGTTCGCAATCCCCTGCAGAGCCACCTCCAGGTCGACACCGACCCGGGCCTCGGCCAGCGCCCGGGAGAACTCGCCGGCCGCGGGCTGAGTGTCCTCACGCACCACCGATCCCACGGCCTGAGCCAACGAGAAACCACCCTTCAGCGAGCCCGCGATGAGCTGCAGGATGTCCGGCAGCTGATCGCCGAAAGCCGCTCGCCGCCGCGCTATGCGGACACTCAGGTTCAGCCGCATGCCAAGCCAGCTAGCCAGGACGCCGACCAGGAGCCCGACCACGACGTTGCCCGCCAGGATGATCACCGCGGCCGACAGCAGCAGGCCGGCCACGCCGCCGAGCAGCACCCATTCGGCGGGTGCCCGCGCGATGCCCGCCAGCTCGAGCCGCCGGGCCAGGCCGGGCTCGGCGTTGGTGGTGCGCAGCAGTCGCGCCGCCCAGCCGACGGCGTTGCTGGCCGCTTTTTCCCCGGCGCCGGCCGGGGCGGGGACGTGCCGCGGGCCATAGCGCTCGATCCGGCCGACCAGGTCGCGGTCCTTCTCACCCCGGCGCAGCGAGCCGATCACCAGCAGCGCCCCGATCAGCAGGGCCGCGAAGACCCCGGCCAGCAGGGCGATCAGCGACCACGGCCAGCGCTGCGCCACCGCGGCGCCGACGGGATGCGCGGCTACCGCCGCCAGCGCCGGTCCGGCACCGGGCCGCCCCGCGGCTTGCGTCCCGCTCATCGCCGGTAACCCTCGAGGCCGAAGACCCCAGGGGACACCGAGACCCCGCGATCAGCCAGGGTGTCAAGGAACCGCGGGCGCAGGCCGGTGCTCCGCAGCACCCCCCGGTAGCGGCCCCGCTCATCCAGGCCGGCGTGGAAGTCGAAGAGGAACAGGTCCTGCAGCGTGATGATGTCGCCCTCCAGGTGGTCGACCTCGGTGATGTGCGTGATCCGCCGGGTGCCGTCCTTGAGCCTGGCCTGGTGCACGATCAGGTCGACCGCCGACGCCATCTGCTCGCGGATCGTGCGTTGCGGCAGCTCCACCCCCGCCATCAGCACCATGGTCTCCAGGCGAGACAGGGAGTCCCGCGGCGAGTTGGAGTGCACGGTCGTGATGGAACCGTCGTGGCCGGTGTTCATGGCCTGCAGCATGTCCAGCGCGGCACCGTCGCGGACCTCCCCGACGATGATCCGGTCCGGCCGCATCCGCAGCGAGTTGCGCACCAGGTCGCGGATCGCGATCCCGCCGCGGTCCTCCAGGTTGGGCGGGCGCGATTCCAGCCGGAGCACGTGCTCCTGGCGCAGCTGGAGTTCGGCGGCATCCTCGATGGTGATGATCCGCTCGTCGGCGGGCACGAACGAGGACAGCACGTTGAGGCTGGTCGTCTTGCCGGAGCCGGTGCCGCCGCCGATCACGATGTTCAGCCGGCCGCGCACGCAGGCCCGCAGGAGTTCGGCCACCGCCGGCGTCATGGTGCCGAACGCGATGAGATCAGCCATGGTGAACGGATCGGCGGCGAACTTCCTGATGGTCAGCAGCGAGCCATCCAGCGCCACCGGCGGCACGACCGCGTTGACCCGGCTGCCGTCCGGCAGCCGCGCGTCCACCATCGGGCTGGCCTCATCCACCCGCCGGCCCACCCTGGCCACGATCTTCTCGATGGTGCGGCGCAGATGGCCCTCATCGGTGAAGGCCGTGTCCACCGGGTACAGGCGGCCGGAGCGCTCGACATAGATCTGGTCGTGACCGTTGACCATGATCTCGGATACTTCCGGATCACGCAGGTAGGGCTCCAGCGGACCGTGCCCGAGGATCTCGTCCGCCACCTCCTGCGCGACCCGCGACCGGTCGGCCACGGTCAGCGGGCTCTCGTCGTGCTGCAGCACCACCTGCAGGGTCTGCGTCACCCGCTGCTCCAGCTCCCGCTGGTCGAGGTGGGCGTCGTACAGCCGCGGGCCCAGTGCCTCCAGCAGGGCCTCGTGGACGCTGCGCTTGACCGCGGCGAACGGGTCGGCGTGGCGGTTGGCGCGGCGCGGCACCGCCGGCTGCTCGAGCGAGACCGCGCCAGCCGGCAGCCGCTGGGCCAGCCGGTCGGACAGGCTCATGCCGAGCGCCTTCTGCGCCGCGGCCTGGCCAGCGGCACGGCCGGCGCTGCCGCCTGCGCGGCCAGCAGCCGCTGCCGCGCGAACGTCGTGATGGCCTGGCTCACCGGATGCCCGGAACTGGCCAGCGTGATCGGCGTACCTGAGTTGATCGAGATGGGCACCGCACGGCTCGATGGGACCTGGGCGGCGATCGGGCTGCGCACCACGCGCTCCACGTCCTCCAGGCTCAGCCCCACCCTGGAGTCCGAACGGTTGAGTACCACCGACCTGATCTCTCTCGGATAGGAGAGCAGATCCATCATGTCCAGCGCAACGCGGAGGTTCTTGACCGCTGGCACGTCGGGGGTGGTGAGCAGCACCAGGTGGGCGGAGGCATCCATCGCGGTGAGCACGTGCTCGCTGAACTGCGCGGGCGTGTCGACGACGACGAAGTCGAACATGCCGCGCAGCACGGCGAGAAGCTCGCCGACCAGCGCGGGGGGCACCTTCTCCGCATCGCCGGGGGTGACCGGCGCCAGCAGCATCTCCAGCCCGGGCCGGTAGCAGGTCAGCAGCGACGCGGCCCCGGTGGTGTCCAGGTGACCGGCCATCGGCAGCGCATCCACGATCGTCCGCGCCGGATCCAGCTGCACGCTCACCGCCACGTCGCCGAAGGCGAGGTCCAGGTCCACGACGCACACCCGCTGGCCGGTTCCCCTGGCCAGCGCAACGGCCAGATTGATCGAGAGCGTGGTCTTGCCGCAGCCGCCCTTGGCGGCGAATACGGTGACGATCCGGCCGTCCGGAGCGGCGGGCGCGTTCTCGGCCATCGTCGTAGCGAGCAGCCGCCGCGACAGCTCATGGGAGCGGCGGCACGCTGCGGCCAGCGCAGCGGGATCGCCCGCGAAGACAACTTCCCTGACTCCGGACTGCAGCGCGCGCGACAGCAGGGCGACGTCGATGTGCTCGCGGGCCAGCACCACGCCCACCGCCGGCCTGGCCAGCCGCAGATGCGCGGCGAAGGCCAGCGCCTCACTGGTCTCGGTCTCCGGGCCGATCACGACCAGGGTCTCGGTGGGATCGTTGTCCAGCATCCGGGCCGCCAGGCCCAGGCTGTCCGCGCCGCGGACCTGACCGCCGATGCTGGTGATCAGCTCTCCGGCGCTGACGGCCGGCTCGCAGAGGATTGGCATGATTAATTCCTCACGTCACGGCTTGGGCGGTGGCGACGTGGCCGGCGACCGCCCGTTGGGCGGCAGCAGCCTGGTGTCGACGTTGGTCTGGGCAGAGCCGGTGAGCAGGGCCAGGTACGGCAGCCCCGTCTCCGTGACCATGATCAGCCGGTCGGCGTTTGCCTGGCTGACGGCCATCGTCAGCAGCATCGTCGTGCTGGACGAACTGGATGAGGAGGATGTCCCCGAGGTGCTGCTGGCCGCTGGCCCGACGGACAGCACCTGCACCCTGGGCAGCACGGTCCGGGTGTGGATGTCGCCGTAATCCTGCTGCTGATGCGGTGGGCTGCAGTTCGATCCGGCACTCAGCGTGAGGGCCTTGGGACCATAGGTGTCGAACACCTCTACCTCTGAGCCCGCCTTGATGTTGCCCGCGACCGCCTCCGGCAGGCACAGGCTGATGGTCACGGCGACCATGCCCGCCGGGATGGCCAGACCGCTGGTCACCTGGGCGGCGGTCACCAGCATGGGGCGCAGCAGCAGTTCGCCCTGCTGGACAGCGGCGCTGAGCACCAGCGTGCCGAGGCTGGCGGGGATCGAGCCCATCGCGTCCGAAGGCACCGAGGCCGCCGGCAGCTTCTCGCTGGTCAGCATCCCGTCACGCAACGCTGCGGCGGCGCTGGTACCGGAGGGAATCAGCTCCCCCGCCACCAGCACGCGCACCGCCCGCTGTCCGGCCAGCGCGCGGTTGTCGGCCTGGCGGACGTAGGCCAGCACGCCGGCGGTGCCGAGCACGGCGAGCAGCAACGCCAGTGCGACGGTCAGTAGGCGACGCTTCATGTTCCTCTTCCTGACGAGGGTTGCTGGCTGGCCTGCCCGGCTCAGCCAGTGAGCCTGATCTCGGTGGCCCCCAGGTCGGGACCGCCGATCGGGCTGGTCGCTGGGATTAGCGCCTGGACGAAGTACCCGTTGATGCACTCGTCCGACGCAGGACAGGTGTTCGCCGGGTTCAGCCAGTCCGCGGCGGCCGAGCCAGGCAGCTGATAGCCGGTGACGACAAAGGCAGCGAAGCCCTTAAGGGTGTAGACGGCACTGCTTCCGGTGCCGGTGACCGAGACGTACACCGGGATATCCAGCGGCGTACGGCCGGTCACCGCGGCGGCCAGGGCCTGCGCGCAGGACTGCCCGGCGGACGCGCCGGAATTGTCGGCGTAGCTGCTGCTCACGATGTCCACCCCGCACGTCCCGGTCTGATCGTCGGTCCACCCGAACGCGCCCGGGCCGTCCGCTCCGGCGGGCTCGCTCGGGCAGCCGGCGCCCGGGCCGGCGCCGAGTTTGAGCACCTGGTCCAGCGATGAGGCCGGTGCTGAGTCAGGCGGATAGGGCGGCGGCGCCGCGAGTGCGGTCCCCAGGCTGGTCGCCGCGTCCCAGGCACAGGCCGAGACCGTGAACGCGCTGACGGCCGCGGCTGCGGGCGGCCCCCACGCCGCCTGCGCGCAGGCCGCTACCGCCGTGCCTTTGTATCCGGCCTCGCCTGGCAGCGTCCGGACCAGGGCCACCGGCAGCAAGCTGGAGCCGTCCGCCGTCTCCGACTCGGTGTGCACGTCCACGTAGTTCAGGCCGCCGGCGGTGGCGGGCAGTTCGTCATCTTGCTCGTGCTGGGCGGGCAGTTCCCCAGGCTCCCTGATCCGCAGACCAGGTTCACCGCCGCTACCCCGTCCTTCGCGTTGGCGTTGGCGAATGCCCCGGCACTGCCCGGCGTGCAGGTCCCCGTGGCGCAGCTCCTGGCTACCGCGAGCGCCGCCGCGTCAGCGCCGTTCTGCAGCTGAGCACGCTCCGCATACAGCTGGCCGACGCCGATCACCAGCGCGCCCATGCCCGTCAGCACCCCGCCGCCGATCAGCACGGCGACCAGGACGGCAACCGCGCCCCGCTGGTCGCTGCGAAGTCGCCGCAGGACCGGACGGGCCACGCCGCGGATCAGGTCTCGCACGGCATGACCCCCGTGGCTGTCAGCGTGATCGGGGAGCCGAAGCCAGCACCGCCAAACATTCCGGCAATCGCGCCGACCGGCGTGACGAACGAGAATGCATAGCTGGTCGTGACCGAGGCATCGTCGGCCGGGCCCGCGTCGGCCGGGCAGGAAGTCACGGTCACCGTGACCGGACTCAGCCCGGGCGCCGCCGCCTGGGTGCGGCTGACCACGTTCGGCTGGCCGAGCGCGGCCAGCCTGGCTCCTTCACGGGCCGCCTGGGTCAGGGTGATCTGCGCGTTGAAGGCCCGCCCGAAGTCGATGGTGCCGAAGATGATCAGGAGCAGCACCGGAAGCAGCAGCGCGAACTCCACCGCCGCGGCGCCGCGCTCGCGCGCCGGGTTCCCTGACCATCGCCGGCTCATGGTCGCCTGCCCTCCCGATCCAAGCCAGGGCGGGACGCCTGGCTAGCTCGTCCCGCCCGTGCTGCTAAAACCGTGCCGCTACGTCCGGTCAGCCGCCAGGCGGGGGGTTCACGGTGCCGGCGACGTTGTTGAACAGCGCCTTGAGATTGTTGCCGAGCAGGGCAACCGTGACGGCGATGACTACCGCGATCAGCGCGACCATCAGGCCGTACTCCACGGACGTCACGCCACGGTCGTCCCGGCGCGGCAGCGGCTGCTGCAGGAAGCTGTACAGGGACACGTAAAGCTTGAGCATCGGGGACTCCTTCGGAGATGGTGGCGGCGGGTGCCACTCCGTCGTGATCCCGCCGCGGGCCGGGCGGCACCACGCCACCCAGCGTGGAAAAGACTCGGGTATCGCCGATCTGCGGGCCATCGGCCGAACGGTCAGAGAAGTTCGGCGTAGCGGATGACATGTCGGGCGATCGGCGGACACCCGAAGCCAATCGGCTGGTTCTTTAACGGAGATATCCTGAAATCAATTCGGTGTGCCTACTGTGGGCCGCCATGGACGTCATGTGGGCCGCCACGGGTGCCATTGTCGGCCTGCCCGTGGGCACCGCGCTGCGCGGCCCGGTATTCAGGCTGTCGGTACCGGCCGGTGAACCGGACCGGACGACCTGCGCAGACTGCGCCGCCCCCGTGCCCAGGTGGGCCGCCATCCGGTGCGGGCAGTGCGGCGCCGGCCTGGGCTCGCTGGTGGCCCTGGAACTGGCCACTGCCGCGGTGCTGGCCCTGCTGCTCGGCCGGTTCGGCGGGCAGCCCGACATGCTGGCGCTCGGTTTCGTCGGCGTGCTCGGGGTGGCACTGGCGGCCATCGACCTCGAGGTCCAGCGCCTCCCTGACCGGCTCACCCTGCCCGCGCTTCCGGTGCTGATGATCCTGCTGGCTGGCGCCGCTGCGGTCGGGCATGATGGCCGCGCGCTGGTCAGGGCCCTGCTCGGCGGCGTGGCGCTGGCGGCCAGCTATCTGCTGCTCGCGCTGCTGCGCCCCGGGCAACTGGGTGGTGGCGACATCAAGCTGGCTGCCCTGGCCGGGCTCACCCTTGGCTGGCTGAGCTGGGGCACCCTGCTCGCCGGCGGCTGCCTGGGCTTCCTGTTGTCGGCGGTGGTCAGCCTGGCACTGCTGGCCACCCGGCGGATCACCCTGCGCAGCATGATCTGTTTCGGGCCGTTCCTGCTCGGCGGCACCCTGCTGGCGATCCTCGCCAGCGGCAGCCCGGGCACCTGAAAGGACCACGTCGCGGCTGTATCACAGCACCGGCGCGGCCCGGAGATCAGATCACAAAACCATAACATTCACTGAATAGTCGTCAACTACCCTTCCTGGCGAGGCGTCTAATTTGCACCAGTCATCCTGTGGGGGGGAAGAGGCTGGAGCGTCCGATGGCGTTTCGGCTACGCCGGGCACCTATTCAGGCGCTCTGCCTTCTCGCTGCCTTAGCTGACTGCCCGCCGCCGTCTGACCTGGGAGTGAATACCTTCCCGGAGATCATCTACCCCGCGATCTCCGTTAAGTCCATTTTGTAAAAATTGGACGCACATTTCATCGCTCATGCGATTTACGCCCTGAACCGTGCTAAGTGGGGGGAACCGCTATGCCGATCCGTCTCGCCATCGTCGATGGTCACACACTTACCCGCTACGGCCTGCGCCAGCTGATCGCGCAGCACCCCGACATCGAGATCGTGGCCGAGTGCGCGTCGGCCGCCGACGCGCCCCGCGCGCTCGCCGCCGCCCGGCCCGATGTGGTCACGGTGGACGTCGTCTTACCCGACGGCGACGGGATGCGGCTGGCCAGGGAACTCCGCGACCGTCACGCCGACCTCGGCATCGTCATCCTGACTTCCCAGGGCCACGACGATGTGCTGTTCCGCGCGCTGGAGACCGGCGTGTCCGCGTTCGTCGCGAAGACCGCGCCGGTCCAGGAGGTCCTGGTGGCGATCCGGCATGCCGCGGTCGCCGCCTCGTCGTTCACCGCATCCGGCCTGGCCGTCGCGCTCAGCCGGCGGCGCACCGTGCAGGACCGGCTGGCGCTCAGCCCGCGGGAATCCGAGGTGCTGCTGCTGCTGCGCGACGGCCTGTCGGTGCCCGCGATCGCGCACGAGATGTTCATCAGCCAGTCCACGGCGAAGACCTACGTGGCCCGGCTGTACGAGAAGCTCGGCGCGGCCAACCGCGCCCAGGCGCTGATGACGGCCGTGCACCACGGGCTGATCCCGTCCGGGGACGACGGCGCCTCGGTCGGCACCCCCAGGCCGCACCGGGCGGCCCTGCTCGCCCGTCGCTAGTCGCGCTTGACCGCGATCAACGGCACGCAACGTATGCTAGCATAGGTACATGTCGCTCAAGCGTACGAATGTCTACGCCGACCCCGACGATCTCGCACTGATTAAGGAGATCGCGGCTCGTCGCGGCGTGCCTGAGGCGGAAATCATCCGCGAAGGCATCCACCTGGCAGCGATGAGCAACCGGGTGTGGGACGACTCCCTCGACTGGCCCACATTTGAAGGCACCGGTGCGACTGCCACCAAGGCACAGGTGACCACCGCCGTGGCCAGGGCAGCCGCCGACCGGTGATCGTCATCGCCGACACGTCAGGCATCATCGCCGCCTCCGATCGGACCGCACGCGAGTCGGCCACCTGCAGGCACGTCCTTCAGGAAGCGGGCACGGTGATCATGTCACCCCTGGTGCTCACAGAAGTTGATCATGTGGCTATGGACCGGTTCGGATCCGAGGCACGCACGGCGATCATCGACTTCATCCTCGGTCAGGCCCGTCGGCTCCGGTTCGAGATCCCAGCGACCGGCGTCGAGATCCTGGACACCGCCCGGTCGGTCCAGAAGCGCTATGCGGGCCTCGACCTGGATCTGGCTGACGCAGTCAATGTGGCGCTGGCCGCCGAGTATCGGACCGATGCGCTGCTCACGCTGGACCGGCGCGACTTTCGTGCCGTGCGTCCGCTCAGCCCGCACAAGTGGTTCCGGCTATTGCCCGACGATCTGTAATGGGTTACCTGGCCAGTCCGCGCTAACCCGGCCCGACCGGGCGGCGGCCGACGAACAGTTCGCGCGGCATCCGGTCGCCGGCGATGTCCTCGCTGACGGCCAGCGGCTCGAAACCGGGCCTGGCGAGCAGGCGGAGCCAGGTTTCGCGGCCGAACAGGCCCAGCCGGTGCGACTCGTGCACGGCCTCGACACTCCCGTCGGCCGCGCGGAGCAGGAACGCGTACTCGGTCACCGTCCAGGTGTCGGCCGGATCGGGGTCCCAGGCCCACTCCAGGTACCGCGCGCCCCGGCCATCGGGACCGTCGCTGCCGCCGTAGCCGGTCCCGGGCAGGAACGTCTCGGCCACGTCGTCAGGCACGAATACCGCCACGCCACCCGGCCGGCAGTGCACGAAGGCGGTCTCGATGGCCAGGCTGAGATCGGTCTCGCTGATCATGTAGTCCACCGCATCGTGCACGAAGACGGCATCGTAGGTCCGGTCCAGCCGGATCGCGCGCATGTCGCCCAGCAGATGCTCGCACTCCGGGTTGAGCCGCCGTGACTCGCTGAGCATCTCGGCGGAGAGGTCGACGAGCGTCATCGCGAACCGCTCCTTGAGATAGCAGGCGCTATGACCGCCGCCGCTGCCCAGCTCCAGGACATCGCGCACGGGCCCCGCGGCCAGGCCGAACGCCTTCGCCGCGAGCGCCGCATCCTCGGCATACTCCTGCGGCGGCGAGATCAGCGGCCACCACGACGCCAGGTCCTGGTAGAGGCGATGCCCGGCCGGCTCCTGCGCCATCAGATCATCCTCACTCCCCGATACGGCACTGGCCTATACCCACAGCCGACGGACCCGGTCGCGAATTGCGATAATCGCCGGGTGAGCTTCGCGCCTGGGCCAGGACGTGGCGGCCTGATCACCCACCCGGAGAAGGTGTATTTCGCCGAGCGGGGCGAGACCAAGGGCGACCTGGCCGCGCACTATGCGCGGGTCGCCGAGCCGCTGATGCGGGTGATGGGCGGCCGCCCGGTACTGCTCCAGCGGTTCCCCGACGGCGCGGGCGGACCGTCGTTCTTCCAGAAGCGGGTGCCGAAGAACGTCCCGGACTGGCTGCAGACCACCACGGTATCCACGCCTAACGGCACCACCTCCCAGGCCCTGATCGCGGCCGACCTCGATCACGTGCTGTGGGCGGTGAACCTGGGCTGCCTGGGCTTCCACGTCTGGCCCTACCTGGCCGGCGACCCGGACCACACCGACGAGCTGCGGATCGACCTCGACCCCAGCCCCGGCGTGGACTTCAGCCAGATCCGGCAGGCGGCCAGGGAGCTGGAACGGCTGCTCGCCGAGCATGACATCGCCGGATACCTCAAGACGACCGGCAACCGCGGCCTGCACGTCTACATCAGGCTGCAGCCGCGCTGGGATTCCTATCAGGTCCGCAGCGCCGCCGTCGCGATCGCGCGCGAACTGGAACGCCGCAGGCCCGACCTGATCACCGCGGCGTGGTGGAAGGAAGAGCGCGGCCAGCGGGTGTTCATCGACTACAACCAGAACGCCCCGCACAAGACGGTCTTCGGGGCCTGGTCGGTCCGGGCCCGGCCGGGCGCCCAGGTGTCCACCCCGCTGGCCTGGGCGGAGCTTGACGACATCCACCCGGATCAGTTCACGATCGCGTCGCTGCCCGCCAGGCTCGAAGCCGTCGGCGATCCGTGGCTGCGCATGAACGACAGCCCGCAGTCCCTGGAAGCACTGCTGGAAATGGACGCGCGGGACCGGGCCAGCGGGCTGCCGGACGCCCCGTGGCCGCCGGTCTATCCCAAACAGCCCGACGAACCGCCGCGCGTCGCCCCCAGCCGAGCGAAGAAGGCGCCATGACCCCAGCACCGGCGGACACCGCGCCCAGGACTGTTGAGGTAAGCGACGGCATCTATGCCTACCTCCAGCCGGACGGCAGCTGGTACCTCAACAACACCGGGTTCCTGACCGGCCGTCACGGCGTGATCAGCATCGACACCTGCTCCACGGAGCGACGGACCCGCGCCTACCTGGACGCCATCGCCGCAGTGAGTCGCCAGCCCGTGCGCACCCTCGTCAACACCCACCACCACGGCGACCACACCTACGGCAACTGCCTGCTGCCCGGGGCGACGATCGTGGGCCAGGAGCGGTGCCGGGACGAGGTGATCGCCAGCGGCCCGCCCGCCAACCTCGGCATCTGGACCGAGGTGGACTGGGGCGACCTGGACGTGGCGCCGCCGTTCCTGACTTTCCAGACGGGCGTCACGCTCTGGGCGGATGAGCTGCGCTGCGAGGTCCGCTACGTGGGAACCCCGGCGCATACGACCAACGACTCCATCATCGCCATCCCGGACCGGTCCGTGCTGTTCGCCGGTGACCTGCTCTTCAACGGCGGTACGCCGTTCCTGCTGATGGGCTCGATCACCGGCGCGATCGAGGTGCTCGAGCAGGTCGTGGTGCCCCTGGGCGCGCAGACCATCGTGCCCGGGCACGGTCCGGTCTGCGGGCCCGAGGTGATCGACGATGTGCTGGGCTACCTGCGCTTCGTCCAGGAGGTCGCCCGCCGCGGCCGGGACGCCGGGCTGCCGCCACTGGACGCGGCCCGGCAGACCGATCTCGGCCGTTACGCCGACCTGCTCGATCCCGAGCGCATCGTCGGCAACCTGCACCGTGCCTACGCCGAACTCGACGGCGCCGAGCGGGGCGCGCCTATTGACCTGGTCGCGGCGCTGACCGACATGATCGCTTACAACGGCGGCCAGCCGCTGACCTGCCACGCCTGACGCCCCCCTGGGTCACGTCCAGATCGCCTGCAGCCGGGCGCGGGTGTCGCCGCGGGCCAGCCGTCGCAGCGCCGAGTCCCTGGCCTGACCGGCCACGACGGCACGCCGATCGGGATCCATCGGATTGGGCCCGATGACCGCCGCGTCCGCCGCGGTGGGCTGGAACGCGATCACGTGCGTGCCCTGGCGGCGAAGCCGGCGTGCCTCGGTTTCCAGGACCAGCCGGGACCATCTGCGGACCGGCTGGTCGAAAGCCAGCCGGAGGCCGGCCCCGACCACCGACATCGGCGAGCTGACCACGACCAGGTCCAGCCCGAGGCCGGCGAGCACGTCGGCGTTGGTCGGCGAGTGCGCGCCGCCGTCGACGAACGGCTCCCCGCCGATACTGACCGGCCGGTAGAAACCCGGGATGGCGCAGGACGCCGCCACCGCATCCGGAATCGGCGGCCGCTGATCGCGGCCGAACACCACCAGCCGCCCGTCGCGTTGCCGCACGGCGCACACCCACAGGCGGCTGTCCGGCCACGAGTGCAGCGGCAGCCCGGCGATCGCCGCCGAGATCAGCTCGGTGCCGACGCTCCCCTCGGGCAGCAGCCCAGCGGCCAGCGCCAGCGGCCTGGCCTCCAGCGGGCGGGCCGCGGCGCGCGCGAGCCTGGCCGCGATGTCCGCTGGCCGGCGAGGGCGCCCCCCGGACTGCAAGGGGGGCGGCCTGCGCGGTGGCCCGACCGCCGCCATCAGCTGTGTCCCGGCCGCCGACATCGGCCGGCCCTCCGAACGGGCCAGCAGGTCGGCGGCGGAAAGACCAGCAATCAACGAGGCCCCGGTGATAGACCCGGCCGACGTGCCGACCACCACCGTGGCGCGCCGCGGATCCCAGCCGGTCGCCTCCGCGATGGCGGCCAGCACGCCGGCGTGAAACGCGCCGCCCGCCACTCCGCCTGCGCCGAGCACCAGCCCCACCCGGGGGGCGTCGGCGCGAGCAGGCGGCATGACTCAGTTGTACCCGGTCGCGCCGAGCAGCCGTTCTGTCGTTAACGTTTTTTACCGTTGACACCGGCCCATTACGGCGGGACGTTTGATCACGCGGCGTCCTTTTCACGAGACTGGCGGCCCGGACAGACGCTCTGCGGCGCGCCAATTTTCGCTCGGCCGGAGGTTCCCATGGGTGAAAGAGCACACGGTGACATCGTTCGGAGTGAATCGGCCCGCAGCGAATCGGCCCGCAGCGAATCCGTGCGGAGTGAATCGGCCCGGGGTGAATCGGCCCGGGGTGAATCGGCACGGGGTGAATCCGCACGCGGTGAATCCGCACGGGTTGAATCGGCACGCGGTGAATCGGCACGGGGTGACGGGGCCCGCAGTGCAGCGGCCCGGGTGCCCAGCCGGCGGCCGCGCCGGATGCGGCGGACGGGCCGGGCGCGCCGGCTGCGCAGGCTCGTCCCGGCGGTCGCGGCGCTAGGTACCCTGTGCCTGGCCGTGGCCGCGGCGGCCCCGGCCGGGGCGGCCAGCGCCGCCACCGCGCAGCCTGCGGCGGTCGCCCCCGGCGGTCCCGGCACCATGTCCTACTTCGACCTGGCCCGCAAGGACTGCGTCGGCACCGCGCGCAACACCGGCTCGAAGGTCTGGTACACGGTGGCCGGCGGCGTCCTTTCGGACGTGTACGAGCCGACCATCGACAATACGAACGTCGCCACTTTGCAGTACATCGTCACCGACGGCGCCACCTTCACCGACCTGCAAACCCGCGACATGACGTACACGGTGGCGGCCGATCCTTCCGGAATGGCCTGCACGGTGACCGCCAGCGACGCCAGCCACGGCTACCGGCTGGTTACCACCTACATCACCGACCCGGCCCGGGACACGGTGCTGATGCAGACCCGGCTGGAGAGCCTGCCGGGCTCGCACACCGCACTCAGCAAGCTGCACCTGTACGCGCGGCTGGACGCGCACGTCAACGGCGACGGCGGCGGTGGCACGGGCAGCGGCCTGAACGCCGGCGGCAACTCCGGGACCATCGACACCTCCACAGGCTCCCCGGTGCCCGTGGTGTACAGCACCAACACCGTGACCCAGGCGGTCAACCGCAGCTACGCGGTGCCCACCTACATGGCGCTGCGACCGGCCAGCCCGGCCGCCGCGGCCAGCGTCGGCTACGCGGGCACCGCGAGCGACGGCCTCACCCAGCTCGACACCACGCACTCGCTGACCAGCTATGACTCCGCGCCGGACGGGCACATCACGGCCACCGAGGACGTCACGCCGCGGCGCGGCGACGTGGTCACGCTGGCGCTGGGGTTCGGCCGCACTCAGGCCGCGGCGGTCGCCACCGCCGGCGCCTCGCTGGCCAGGCCGTTCGCACAGGTCGAGCAGGCCTACACCAGCGGCTGGGCCGGTTACGACCGTGGCCTGCGCAGGCCGCCGTCGAGCTATCCTGGCCTGTCCCGCAGCCAGGCGGCCGACCTGCAGCGGCGTTATTACCTGTCGGCGAACGTGATCAAGGCGAGCGAGGACAAGACCTATCCGGGCGCGATCGTCGCCTCGCTGGCCAGCCCCTGGGGGCAGGCGGTCGCCGCGGGAACGTCGGTGAATGGCAAGCCGGTGTACTTCGGCTCCTACCGCGAGGTGTTCGCGCGTGACCTCTACGAGGCGTTCACCGGCCTGCTGACCGATGGCGACATCGCCACGGCGCGCGCCGCCACCTTGTTCCTGTTCGACCGCCAGCAGCTGCCCAGCGGGCAGTTCCCGCGCAACTCTCTGGTCAATGGCGAGGCCGCGGCCGATACCGGCGGAACCCAGCTCGACGAGACCGCCTACCCGATCCTGATGGCCCTGCAGTCGGGACTGGCCGGGGACACGACGCTGTGGCAGCAGCACATCAGGCCCGCGGCCGATTTCCTGGTCGCCATGGGGCCATCGTTCGGCGTGGAGCGCTGGGAAGAGCAGTCCGGTTACTCCCCGTCCACGATTGCCGCCGAGATCGCCGGGCTGACTGCCGCGTCGGTGATCGCCCGTCTGCACGGCGACACCGCGCGGGCGCAGCTCTACCAGGCCACCGCGGACGACTTCCAGCGCAACATCAAGACCTGGGATGTGACCACCACCGGGCCGGACGCGCCCGCCTACTTCATCCGGGTGTCCAAGACCGGCGATCCGAACGCAGCCATCAGTTACAGCCTCGGCAACGGGGGCCCCACCGTAGACCAGCGCTCCGTGGTCGACGGCGGTTTCCAGGAGCTGGTGCGGCTCGGTGAGCTGCCGGTCAGCGACCCGGACATCCAGGCCTCACTGGGCGTGCTCGACAAGCAGATCTCGGTGTCCACCCCCAGCGGGACCGGCTATTACCGGTACGGCACCTCGGCCGCGGCCGGCAGCGCCGACGGGTACGGGGACTGCTACCAGCCGAGCCAGACCTCCTGCACCACCGAGGGCGAGCCGTGGCCGACCACCGACACCGGCACCGGGCACCTGTGGCCGGTGCTGTCCGGGGAGCGGGCCGAGTCCGACATCGCGTCGGGGAACCTGACCGGCGCCTCGGCGCTGCTGGAGGCCATGGCGCAGTTCTCCTCCGGCGTGGGCCTGGTGCCCGAGCAGGCCTGGGAGGACCCAGATCTGGCCGCCTCACCGTACGGCAGCGACCCGACGACCGCGTCGATCGGCTTCACCGACGGCAAGGCAGCGGGCTCGGCATCCCCGCTGACCTGGGCCCAGGCTCAGGAACTCCGGCTGATCCTGGACATCGGGGCTGGCCGCACGCTGGAGACCCCAGGGGTGACCACGCGGCGATACGTCAGCCACGCGCCGCCCGGCGCGCTCGACGTGACGCTGACCGCCCCGGTACCTGGTACCGCGGTCACGACTACCACCACGCCGGTCACCGGGACCACGCTGCCAGGCGCGCACGTCGTGGTGGAGTCCCTCGACACCACGACCGGGACGCCGTCCACGGTGGCCACCACGGTGGCGGCAGCCGACGGGTCGTTCTCGGTCACCGTTCCGGTCGGCTTCGGCGACGACGTGCTGACCGTTTCCGCCACCGCGCCAGGCAACCGGACCGGATACGCGCAGACTTCGGTGACCAGCGACGTGACCACCGGGACGACCGTGCTCGACGTGCCCGACCCGACCGGCGACGACAACGGCCCCGGGACGTTCCAGTACCCGACCAACTCCGCTTTCTACCCTGGCGCGTTCGACCTGACCGATTTCAAGGTGATCGCCGACGGGACGACCGTGTACCTGCAGACCACGCTGGCCAACCTGGAGCCGGGCTTCGGCAACATCTTCGGGCTGCAGCTGCTCGACGTGTACGTGCACAACCCCAGCGCGACTACCACCACGACCGCCGCTAACTACCCGACCCGCAATTACAGCCTCTCCCCGGCCTGGAGCGAGATGGTCGAGGTACAGGGATTCGCCTCCCCGGTATGGCAGGACGCAGCCGGCAATTCGCTGGGCACCGCGTACATGACCGCGTCGCAGGCGAGCAAGACCGTGACGATCGCGCTGCCTGAAGCCGCGTTCGGCACCCCGGGACCTGGCTGGTCCTTTGCTGTGGCGCTGACCGGGCAGAACGGGTTCAGCTCCGATCAGGCCCGGGGCTTCACCCCGACAGCGGGCGCGTACACCTTCGGGGTGTGCCCGTCGGGTGACACCAGCCCGATCTGCTCCGCGGACCCGAGCACCATGCCGGAGGCGATGGACGTCATCACGCCGGCGGGAGTATCGCAGGCAACTGAGCTCAACCCGACCCTCGGCCCGGTGGTCATCCAGGGAGTCACCGTTCCCTGAGCCTCCGCGGGCTCAGGGGCTGGTCAGCGAGCGGCCGCGGCGCTCGCCGACCAGCTCCTGGCTGGCCTCCTGCTCGGTCCTGGGCGGCGCGATAACGGGCTGCCCAGGCGCTGTGCCTAGCTGGCGCAGCTCGCAGACCGCGGACTCCAGCTCTGCGAGGATCTGCCACGGATGCTGCCCGGGCATGTTTTGAAGATTTTTCTGGCCGGGTGCTCGAGCGAGCCGGAATTGTCGGTGGGGGCCGATATGATTCGAACATAACAGCGAACAGGTTCGCTGAGCCTGGAGGAGGTCACCTGGTATGTGCTTACCCGGACAGCCGCCCGCTGCGCCCGCGCACGCGCCGCCCGCCGCGCCCGCGCCATCCGCGCCATCCCCGCCGGTGCCGCCCGCCGGGCCCGCGCCGCCGGTACCGTCCGCCGCGTGCGCGCCGCCGCCCGCCGCGTCAGCCGCGTCCGCGCCGCCTGCGTCTGCTGCTGGTGCGGTGGCGGCGGCGCGGGCCGCGCTGGCCTCGGTGGCCGGTATGGATGCGGCGGGGCTGACTGCCGCGGAGCAGGCGGATTGCCTGCGGGCGCTGGAGGCCGCCGAGGCGGCGCATACCGCGGCGCGGGCCAGGGTGCTGGCCGCGTTCCACGCCGGGAACGGCTGCCAGGACGATGGTCACGGGTCGGCGAAGAGCTGGCTGCGGTGGCAGACCCGGATCACTACGAACGCGGCGGCGACGGCGATGGCGTGGATGCGGCGGCTGGGCGCGCACCCCGCCGTCGCCGGCGCGCTGGCGGCGGGTGACCTGTCGCCGTCGTGGGCCCGGGCGGTGTGCGGGTGGACGGACCTGCTCCCGGCGGAGCACCGGGCGGGCGCGGACGCGATCCTGCTGGCCGCCGCCGCCAGCGGCGCGGACCTGGCCGGCCTGGCGGCAGCTGGCGGAGGAAATACGGCGGCGGACGGCGCGGCCGGACACCGACGGGGATGACGGGTTCAAGGACCGGTCGGTCAGCCTGGACGTGACGTTCGGGCAGGCCGGGAAACTGACCGGGAACCTGACCCCGCAGTGCACCGCCGCGCTGCTGGCGGTGCTGGACGCGCTGGGCAAGAAGGCGGGTCCGGAGGACACCCGGACGGTGTGGCAGCGCCGTCATGATGCGGTGGAGGAAATGTGCCGGCGGCTGATCGCCGCGGGGGGCGTGCCGGACCGGGCCGGGCAGCCGGCGCAGATCCAGGTGCATATGACGCTGGATCAGCTCCGCGGCCTGACCGAGCCCGGCGGGCCCGGCGGGGCCGGTGCGCAGGCGGGGTGGGCGGCGGCGTGGCCGCCGGCCGGGCCCGGCGCGGACTGTGACGCGTCGATCGTCCCGGTCGTCACCGGCCACCTCGACCACCAGCTCCTCGGCCAGCTCGCCGCCGAGCTGCTCCGCCGCCAGCCCAGCCAGCCCGGCCCCGGCCAGCCTGGCTCAGGCCAGCCCGGCCCCGGCGGCCTGCCCGGTTCGGGCCTGCCCGGTCAGGGCCGCGCGGGCCAGGGCGGGCCGGATGCCGCCAGCGGGCGGTGGCTGCGGGCCGAGCGGGCCGCCCGGCAGCTCATCATCACCCGCGCGGTCGGCCTGCTGTCCGGGCCCGGCGGGCTGGCTAGCTACCTGCGGACCCGGCTGCCCGATGACCTGGTCGCGTCGGTCAGCCTGCCGCTGGACATCGGCGCGGTCACCGACACCATCCCGGTGCACCTGCGCCGGGCGGTCACCGTCCGGGACCGGCACTGCCGGTTCCCCGGCTGCACCCAGCCCGCCCCGGCATGCCAGCCGCACCACATCATCCCCCGGTCCCAGGGCGGCCCGACCAGCCTGACCAACCTGATCAATTTGTGTTCGTTCCACCATTTGGTGGCGATTCACCGGTGGGGCTGGGGCATCGCCCTCCACCCCGATGGGACCGTGACTGCTACCAGCCCCGACGGCCGGACCCTGCACTCCCACAGCCCCCCAGCCACCGCCGCCTAACGGCGGGCCCAGGTTCAGTCAGCAGCCGTAGGCGCCGCCATACCGGCCCCCCTCGCGGCCTCCGCCGCTTCTGCTCGCCCCATCGCTGCTGCGCCTACCGCCGCGCGCCCGGCCACCACTCCACCCACCGAGCGGGCCGGACCATTGCCCGGGACCGCCCGGCTGAGCAGAGCCAAACGTCCTAGCGGGCCGGACCACTACCCGTGACCGCCCGGGCTGAGCAGAGCCAAACGTCCTAGCGGGCAGGACCATTGCCCGCAGTGCGCCGGAACCTTTGCCGCTTACGCTTTGTCACGAACGTGGCCTTCGTCATGGCCGCCCGCAGGCACTCGGCTGGAGCGGGATCGATACAGCCCGGGGAGCGCAGTTATGGACCGGTTAAGTCTGCTGGACGCCTCGTTCATCGACGTGGAGGACGGAGACCGGCACGCGTCAATGGCGATCGCGCTGATTGCGGTGTTCGAGGGCCCGGCGCCGTCCTATGAGCAATTTCTCGCTTTCCTGGCCGGACGGCTGCCGTTAGTCCCGCGCTACCGGCAGAAGCTCCGCCAGGTGCCGTTCCGCCTCGGAGCTCCGGTCTGGGTCGACGACCCGCAGTTCGACCTGCGTTACCACCTCAGGCAGACCGCCCTGCCCGAACCCGGCGGCGACCAGCAGCTCAGCACGCTGATCGCGCGGGTCATGGGCCAACGGCTCGATCGCGACTATCCGTTGTGGGAGTACTGGCTAGTGACGGGGCTGGCTGCCGATCGCTGGGCGGTGATCACCAAGGTGCACCACTGCATGGTCGACGGGGTATCCGGCACCGACATGTACCGGGTGATCTTCGATGCGAGCCCCGAACCTTCGCCGCCCGCCGTCGATGACCTGGTGATGTCCCCGGAGCCTTCTGACCTCACGCTCGCCGCCCAGGCTCTGCTGGAGGCGCTCCTGATTCCGGTGCGGGAGTACGCCGCCTTGCGCGAAGCCCTGTCCAAGCCCGGCCATCTCGCTGCCCAGGCCGCCGATACGGTGCGGGCCCTGGCGAAACTGGCTGCCTCCGCACATCAGGCCACGGATTCGTCACTGATCGGCCCGATTGGCCAGCAACGGCGGTACACGGTGGCGCGCGCCTCCCTCAGCGATGTCAAGACGATCAAACGGGAACTCGGCGGCACGGTGAACGACGTGGTCCTGGCCGCGATCAGCAGTGGCTTCCGGGCTCTGCTCCGCACCCGCGGCGAGCAGCCGGGGCCGTTCACGGTTCCGACCATGGTCCCCGTTTCGGTCCGCGGCAAGGGCGAGGAGAGCAGCTACGGGAACCGGGTGTCGTCACTGCTGGCTGACCTGCCGGTCGATATTGCCGACCCGGTCGAGCGGCTGGATCTGATCAGGACCCAGCTGTCGGACTTGAAGGCGGCTAAGGCGGCAACGGTGGGAGAGAACCTGGTTTCGCTGGGCCGCTACACCCCGTTCCCGGTGGCATCGCTGGCCGTCCGGCTCGGCTCCCGGCTGCCCCAGCACGAGATAGCCACGGTCACGACGAACATACCGGGCCCGCGTCAGCCGCTCTATTGCAGCGGCCGGCAGCTGGTGGAGATGATCCCTTACGTTCCCATCTCAGCGACAGTCCGCACGGTAGTCTCGATCTTCAGTTATTGCGACAACCTTTGCTTCGGGATCACCGGCGACTACGAAACTACGCCGGACCTCGATGTGCTGGCGCGCGGCATCGAGAACGGCGTGGCCGAACTGAAGGCCGCCGCCTGGCGGCGGGACGTAGCCAGCCGCAACGGCCAGGATCCGGCCTGACCAGGTACCGCACCTGATGAGGGCCCTCCAGTTGGAGGGCCGCCATCAGGCACAGTCCCGTCATCAGGCACAGTCCCGTGGCCGCCGGGAAGGCCGGCGCAGCTGGTGAGCTCGCCCTTCAGGATCTTGCCTAGGGTGTTCCTGGGGAGCGCGGGGGTGAACTCGACCACCCGCGGGTACTTGTAGGCGGCGATCCGCTCCTTGCAGTAGGCGATCAGCTCCTCCTCGGTGAGCGAGGCACCGGGCTGCAGCGCAACCACGGCCTTGACCTCCTCGCCCAGCCGGTCGTCGGGAATGCCGATGACGGCGGCTTCCAGCACCGCCGGGTGGGAATGCAGCACATCCTCGATCTCGGCCGGATAGACGTTGTAGCCGCCGCGGATGATGAGCTCCTTGCTCCGGCCGACGATGAACAAGAACCCGTCCTCATCGAAGTAGCCCAGGTCACCGGTGTGGAACCAGTTCCCGGTAAACACCTCGGCGGTGGCCTCTGGATTATTCAGGTAGCCCTTCATGACATGCAGGCCGCGGGTAACGACTTCGCCCACGTGGTCCTTGCCCGGTGGCAGGACGTTGTCCTGGTCGTCCCAGACCTGGGTCTGGGTGCCCCAGATCGGCTTGCCGACGCTGTAGACCCGGCGCTCCTCCACGCTGATGTTGAACGTGGTGGTGGAGGCGGTCTCGGTGAGCCCGTAGCCCTCCAGGATCAGCACGCCGAAGCGCTTCTCGAAGCCGTCAAGCACCGGTCCAGGTATCGACGCGCCGCCCGAGATCGCGATCCGGAGTGAGGACACGTCGTACTTGTCCAGGTCCGGGTAGGAGAGCAGGCCGATGAACATGGCTGGCACGCCGTCGAAGACGGTGCAGCGGTCGCGCTCGATGGCGGCCAGCACGACGGCCGGGTCGAAGCGCGGAACCAGCGTCATCGTGCCGCCAAACCGCACGCACAGGTTCAGGACGCTAGACAGCCCGTACACGTGGAACAGCGGCAGCACCGTCAGGACGATGTCGTCGTCTCGCACGCCGAACAGCCGGCCGGGGATGTCGGCGTTCATGTACAGCTGCATGTGGGTCAGCTCGGCCCCCTTGGGGCGGCCGGTCGTACCCGAGGTGTAGATGATCACCGCGGTATCGGTCGGCATCCGCGCGGCGAGCCGGGGGCCGGTCGCGACCTCGAGCAACTGCTCGAACGGGTATGCGCCCGGGACGCCCGCGGCGTGGCCCACGGCGTAGATCTCTTTCACCCCGGCCGCTTCGGCGCCCTTGATCGCCTCGGCGAGCACGCCCTCCCAGGTGATCAGGAGCTTGGCCCGCGAGTCACCGAGCTGGAACGCGATCTCTGGCGCCATCAAGAGCACGTTCATCGGCACGGCCACCGCACCGGCCTTCAGGATCCCGAAGTAGCCGATCAGGAACTGCGGAATGTTCGGCAGCTGCAGCGCCACCGGATCCCCTGGCTCGATCCCGGCCGCAGCCAGGCTGGCCGCGACCCGGTCGGAGAGCTGATCAAGCTCCCGATAGCTCAGCTGGCCGCCGTCGTATAGCGCGGCGGGCTTATCCGGCGACGCTGCCGCTGTCTCGCACAATATGACCGCAAGATTGAAGTTCATCGCTTCGCTCTCCCTTCCTCTCGTGTACGCACTGTCCGAGGCCGGGATCCCATCCATATAACGGTCGCCGCCCATTGGCGCGGCGCAGCCGTCCTGGCCCTCCGCTGCCGGCGATTTCCAGGCTGTGGCCCGCCTCCGGCCGTTGATAAAGGCTTTCATCCTGACCAGCAGGGACCTTCGCCTCCTGACCAGCCGTGACCCGGTGCGCGGTGACCGCGCCCGGGCATCGCGGCGACCGCGATCTAGGCCTGCCTGAGCAATGCGATCAGGTATGCCGAAGGCCGCCGGGCGGACGAGCCAGCCAGCCGCCCGGCCCGGGAGCCAAGCCAGGCAGCCGGTCCGAGTCCGACGCGCTGAATGGCCGTGATCGAGACGGTCACGGCGGAACTCTGCGACCACAGGTGCGTGTTGTCGCCACTGTAAAGGGCCATCACGATGAGCGTGCCGCGACCGCTCGCTGTCGCGGTACCGCTGAACGAGCCGGTGCCGCTGGTCCGCACCTTGCTGATCACGTACCAGGTCTTCGTGCCCTTCCTGCGGTACAGCAGCGCGACCTGCCGGTGCCCGTAGCCCGACCAGGACCTGGCGTGCCGCCAGAGCCGGCCGGACATGGTGACGAGCTGGCCGGCCGACACGCTGGCCGGCGTCACCTTGAAGGAAGTAATCCTGGTGGTGTACAGCCAGGCGTGTGCGGCCTTGCCGACCGTGTGGTCGAAGTCCACGTCACCGGGGTAGCTGGCGCGGTAATAGGCACTGGCCAGGCGGGCGGCGATATTGCCCTGGAAGTATCCGAGCGCGTTGCCTTCGCACGAGCTACTGACGGTGCTGGAACTGCCCAGCGGCAGCCGGCCCAGGTATTTCCAGGGGCCAGTCGGGCGCGGCGCATACTGGATCTGGATGTGGCTCTGCTCAGGGGCCGTGAAGTTCGGCACCGTGACCTTGAGACAGCCGGCCGCGTCGAGATACCCGGACGGGAGGAGCCGCGCACTGAACCTGGTGACGGTCATCGGGACGGCGACGTGCATCGTGCCGCTGGCCGAGGAGTCAGCCAGCAGCAGGTTGCCGACGGCTCCGACGGTGACGCTCCACCCGTGGCCGTCCGGGCTGGGCAGGGACGCGCTGAAACGGCCCGCCGGGTCGGTCTGCGGGGTCGCGACCTGGGTCGCGCCGACGTGGACCTGGACCGTCACGCCGGGCAGCGGCTTCCATGACGACCCGTCCTGATAGCTGGCCGTTCCGGTCACCGTGGCCAGCTGTCCGTACTTGAGGTCGTCCGGCGCGACGGTCGCGCTGATCCTGGTCGGGGTGAGCGAATACCCGATGCCGAGCTGGCTGCTCTGCGCCGCCCCCATGGTGTCGCTGGCCGCGATCTGGACGTCGTAGTCTCCGACCGCCACCGGGAGGGTCCCGCTATACGTGCCGTCAGCGGCGGTGCTGCCCAGCGACTGCTGGACACCGGTGTCGATGTTCACCAGGAGCACCGGCACGCCCGCCAGGCCCGCCGGTGTCGTACTGCCGGGCGCGACGCCGGTGAGCCTGCCCGAGAACGCCACATCCGGACTGGCGTAGCTCACGACGGCCGGACTATCGGCAGCGGTGACGGTCGTCTGGTACACGAACGCGAGATTGCCCGCGCCGACGCCGGTCACGGAGTCCCCGCCGGTATCTGTGGCATCCACGGTGACCTGATAGGTGCCCGGGGCCAGTCCGGTGATCGGGTTCTGCACAGTCCAGGTGCCGTCGGTCAGCTGCCCCGAGGAGAGCAGCAGGTCGGTGACGTCGAGCTCGTCGGTCTGACCCGAGAGGATGTGGGCGGTCATGCTGCTGATCGGCGTCGTCGCCTGAGCCTGGATCGACAGCAAGCCCGGGTTCCCGGCGGGGCTGCTCGCGGAGCTGATGGTGATCGTTCCTGATCCGTCCGCGCTGGCGGCCGCGGGCAGCGCGGCCATGCTCAGCGTGGCGGCAGCCAGGCCAAGCAGAACGCTGAGGCAGCGACGGTGGCGCACAGAACGCAGCATGGGAGCCCCTGCAGGACAAGTAGGCCCGGCGACCGGAAAACGTTCGTAGGGAGCATACGGCCTTAATACTCAATGTCGCCATATTCGCACCGCAGATACCCACTGGCCCCGGCAGGCCGTTTCTGCACCTCCGGTCGACCAGGGCCCGCCCAGCTGCCGGAACTACCGTTCCTGCTCCTGGCCTTCACCTTTATCCATGGTCAGGCGGGCGAGCAGGGTGGCAACCTGATCTTCCAGAGACGAAGCCGACGTCAGGCGATTATCAATGGTCGCGTGCGGGGCAGCGGGCCTGGTATCGAGCCGCATGCTGGCCGTGAAGCCCGCGAAGTCGGCCAGCTTGGCCGAATCCCGCTCGGACTCGCGAGCGGCCAGCCGGTGGCGGAGCGTAGCCGCATCTGACCGGACCCAGACCAGATGTATCGTTCCGCCGCCGAGGTCGGCGACCCACGACCGCCACCGGCGAGCGTCGTGGATCTGCCGGGTGAAGGGACCCGACAGCATAACGGGGCAGCCGTGCGAGCGGATCTCGCGTGCGGTGGCCGTGATCCCCGCGTACTCGTGGACCTTGACGTGCCGGTCATACCACGGCCCTTCGCGCTCGCCCAGCGGGCGCGCGGCGGCGGTGAGCGTCGCTGCGACGAACGCCCCGTACATCGTGTCTTTGTCGAGGAGAGCCGGTGCCGGCACGAGATTCGCGAGCAAGATGCTCGCTACCGTGCTCTTGCCGGCGCCGGGCGGCCCAGCCACCACCCAGGCAGGTGCGGGAACTATCGCGTCAACCTCCGGACGGCTGCGAGGCTATTGACCCGGCGCCGAGCCCGGGTAGCCCCGGGCGATCGTGCGGGCCAGGATTCCCAGTGTCGCCCGCAGCGCGCCTTCGGAAATGACGGGGAAGATCCCGGCGCGCTTCCAGACCGGGTCGATCGATGACCAGTCGTAATAGGAGGTGACGAGAGTTCCGGTCGCCGCGGGCTCGAGGACGTAACCGTAGACGTGACCGATCTGCGGGCGGATCTGGCCGAGGATCGTCCAGGCGATCTCGCGGCCGGGCACGAACCTGGTGATCGTGACGGTCACGTCGTAACGGCCCATCGGGTAGTCGTTCAGCGCCTCGCGGTCCATGTGCACGACAAAACTGTCGCCCACGGCGGCCACCGGCTCCCCGGTCGCGTCCATCAGCATCCCGGAGCTGTCGATCGCGACGTGTCCTTGCGGGTCACAGAGCAGCCCGAAGATGGCCGCCGGATCCGCGCCGATGGTGCGCTGAACCTCGATCCGATCGCGCGGCATCTCCCCATCCTGCCACCGGCCGCCCGATCGGTGGCGCATCCTAACCTGACCGCACGGCGGCTCCGTGACGGACATAGTGTCGGTGAGGGAGCAAGTTCACCTGCGCTCCGCGACCAGGCGGGCGGGGTGCGGTACCGCAGTGGAGGCGCGGTGTGAGCATCGGCGAAGCTCTCGCGGAAGCGCGGCGTCAGGCCGGTCTCACCGTGACCGAGGTCAGCGAGCGGACCCGCGTCAGGGCGGTGATCATCAGCGGCATCGAGGCCGACGACTACTCAGGGTGCGGCGGCGACTTTTACGCCCGGGGGCACATCCGCACCATCGCCCGGGCGGTCGGGGCCGACCCGGAGCCATTGATCAGGGAATATGACACGGCCCGGCTGGGGCCGGACGCCGTCGGCGAGGACATCACCGAGCCAGTCGCGCCCATCAGGACGCGCGAGCGGCGCGGGCTGAACTGGACCGTGATACTGGGACTGGCCCTGGTGGTGGGGATCGGTTTCCTGGGGTACTACCTGCTGTCCGGCCCGGGGCCGGCGACCGGCGCCGCCTCGGCCGCCCGGTCGCACCCGGCGGCTCAGCACCCCGCCAGCCACCGGCCGGCGCCCAGCGCGAGTCCCAGTCCCACTCCGAGCCCCAGTCCGAGTCCGACGCCGACGCCGACCGCCGTCCCGGCGCGGGCGCTACGGCCGGCCAGCGCCGCGGCGTTCAATCCTTACGGCTCTGGCCAGGGCGACAGTCCTCAGTTCGCCCGCCTCGCGATCGACGGCCGGGGCGCCACGGCCTGGCATACGGACTGGTACACCACGGCCCGCTTCGGGAACCTGTATCCGGGTACCGGCCTGCTCGTTGACATGGGCCGCCCGGTGACGATCACCGTCGCCCAGCTAACCCTCGGCAGCGCGCCCGGCGCCGACATCCAGCTGCGGGTCGGCACCGCACCGGCGCTGAAGGACCTGGCGACCGTCGCCCGCGCGGCCAACGTGGGGGGAGTTGTGCGGCTGCGGCTCACTACGCCAGCGCGCGGCCGGTATGTGCTCATCTGGTTCACCCGCCTCCCACCGGACCCGGCCGGCACCTTCCAGGCCAGGGTTTATAACGTCCAGCTGGATGGCCAGCCGTGATCACCCCGGCCGCCGCCGGGACTGGCCCAGCTAGCTGTCGCGCCTGAGCCTGCGCCAGCCGCCGGCCCGGTTGTTGGCGATGATGTGCCTGAACATCGCGGTGAGGGCGGCGGCAGGGACGGCGTCATCCTCGCGGAAGGCCACAGTGCGGGCGGTCTTGTTGTCATGACCTGCGGTAATGATGCCCTCGGGGTCGGGGACGATCGCCCCGTCGTAGAGGAACACGTTGACGTGGTCCTTCGCCGCCAGCAGCGCGCAGACGTTGCCTTGCAGCACGAAGTACGGCAATCTGGTGCGCTTGATCGTCTCGATGACTTCTGGATCTGCGGCGTGAACCAGGTCCCTTACCTCGCGGCAGATGGCCTGCTGCCAGTGCGGCAGCCCGTCAATGTAAGCGTCGACGCGCGGGTCGGTAGCGTAGGTCACGGTCATCCACCGTAGCCCCGGTGCGACGAGCCGGCGACGAGCAGCGCGACCTGCGCGACCTGCGCGGCACTGATCAGAGCGGTTTGAACGGCAACAGCATGCCGGAGTGCTCGGCCCGGACGGTCGCGTCGGGCGGTGCCTCCCGCCTGAGCTGCTCGGCGAGTTCCCGGGCGTCATCCTCGCTGGTGGCGCCGACGGCCAGGAACTTCCAGCGCCGCACGACCGGCCGGCCCTCGCTGCGCAGCTTGTTCGCTAGCGCGACCGCCTCGCGGTGCGAAGGAAGCTCGACCCGCGCCTCCCACTGCGAGACGCCGCTGGCGACGGACTCAGCGGTCTCCGCCTCGTCAAGCCGCTGATGCTCCGCCTGGCGCTCGGCCTCGGTCCGCGGCAGCGCGACTTCGGGGTCTTCCCACTCCTCTTCGATGGGATGCCAGCGGTGCAGGGCAAACTCTGCCTCGATACCTTGCTGGGCCAGCACCTCGCGGGAAACCTGCTCAGCCTCCCTGGCCGCGACCTCGGTGCCTGCATACAGGAAGATCTGCGCGTCACCGGCACCGACGGCGATACTCCGGCCGAGCCGACGGCGGACATCCTCTTCCACCTCTTGCTCGGAAAATGACCGCTTGGCCCGGTCAAGGTGGGCCGGATCGGTTAGCGAAATCGTCACGCGCCAGTCATTGCTGTCCGTCACGGCGCGACTCTAGCGCACTCTGCGCCCTGTCCGGGCGGCCTGCCCGGGCGCCCTGTCCGGGCGGCCTGTCCGTGCACTCTGTCCGGGCGGCCCCGTCAGCTGGCCGGGGCGACGATGCCGTACTCGTGGATCTTGCGGTAGATCGTGGCCCGCGACATCCCGAGTGATTCGGCGGCCCGCACCTTATTGCCGTCGTGGTCCAGCAGGCTCTGCACGATCGCGTCGCGCTCCATCGACTCGAGCGGGCTGAGCAGCCTGCGGCTCACCGTCCAGCACTCCGGCGGCAGGTCACCAGGCTGGATGGTGCCCGCCCGGCGGCGGTGGACGACTTGCCTGAGCACCTGCCACAGCTGCTCGGCGTTGCCTGGCCAGCTGGACCGCAGCAGCAGCTGCATGGCCTCGGTGGAGCAGCCGAGCGGGCCGTAGTGATTGAGCTTGGCCAGGAAGAATTGCACGAGTTCGTGCACGTCCTCGATGTGGTGGCGCAGCGGCGGCAGCTCCACCGTGCACGGGAAGAACTGCAGCAGGCCAGCCACGTCACCGCTGGGCGGGTTCTGGGTCAGCGTGACCGCCACCCAGAGCTCCTGGTGCCTGGCTGCGGCATGCGCCTGTTCCAGCGCAGTCCACAGGGCGTGCAGCCGGCGCGCCCCGAGCCGGTCAACGTGCCTGATGACCAGGCTGCCGGTCCCCTCGGCCAGCTCGGTGCGCACCTTGCGCAGCCAGTCCGCGTCACTGGCGTCCGCGGCATCAAGCACATGAAACGGCCCGGCCGGGTTACGGCTGCGGTGCATGGCCCGCACCAGCGCGAGCTTGCCGACCCCCGGCTCCCCCTCCAGCGCGAGCCACTCGCGGGCCGCGTAGGCCGCCTCGACCTGCTGGCAGCCGCGCTGCCACAGCCGGCCGGAACCGACCAGGCCAGGCAGGAACTTGCGGGGCGGCGGCCCGGCATCAGAGGCCTGGCGGTTGACCAGCTCGATGATCCGCACATGGACGACACCGCCGCCGCGCCGCTGGCTGTTCCCGCGCATCGGCCGGCAGTACATCCGCGCCTTGGCGCCGCTGGGCAGCTCGACATCGACCGGGCCGAGATGGTCGGCGGCCAGCGCGTCGCCGGCGCTGCCGAGCAGCGCGACCTGGTCACCGGGGTCCAGCACGTGCCTGGCGTAGTCGTTCATCATGACCGTGTCGCTGTTGAGCGCCAGCACGATCCCCGCCGTCCGCCGGCAGGCTCGCAGGTACTCCTCGAGCAGCTCATATTCAGGCGCGCCGGTGCTGGCCAGTATCGACTGCGTGATCTGGGCGGCGGCCGTCTTGGCCAGCGCGATCAGCAGGGCGTCGGCGTCCCTGCGCCAGCAGGTCAGGTCGACGGCGCCGATGGTCTTGCCGGAGATCGGATGCCTGATGGGCACCCCGGCGCAGGCCAGGGTCTCGAGATGCTCGGCGTAGTGCTCGTGACCGAACACGTGCGCGGGCTGGCCGCCCTCCAGGGCGGTGCCGATTCCGTTGGTGCCGACGAACTCCTCGGCGTAGCTGAAGCCGGGCGCCAGCTGGACCCGGTCGAGGTAGCGCTCCAGGTCGTGGTCCGCGGTCAGCCGGCTGAGCACCACCCCAGCGGGGTCGGTGAGGATGACGCTGATCGGCTGGCCCTCGAGATTCTCGCGCAGGTTCCTGAGCACCGGCGCGGCGCTGCGGATCAGCGGGGTGTCGAGATCGGGATCGCGGATGTAGGACAGGTCAATGCGGTCGGCAGCGACATTCGAGCGCCGCGACCGCCACCAGGACGCCAGGATCGTGTCTCGCACCTGGTGCGGCTCGATAGCCTCCGCGGTCAGGAACCGTTCCCTGGCCTGCGCCAGGGCGGTGTCGTTCGTTGCGTCAGGTACGTCAGGCCGGATGATGGCGCCACGCGACATGTCGCCTCCCTCCCCGCTGCCATTACTGACGACGGGCGGGCAGGCCCGCATGGCGCCAGAGGTCTGCATGGTGCCTTCTACAGTAAATCCGCGTCCGCCGTCATATGTCTCATGTTGAGACCGCCGAATTCGTTTTGACGTCGTGTGATGCCGATACGTCGCCGGCTGCGCGAGCATGCCCGGGCCGCAGCCGCTCGTGCCGATCAGTCCGAGGAGCTGCCCGATGCACCGACCGGATGAGACGCCGGCCGATACCTACAATCCCTGGAGCATCGTTCATCTCGTGTTCCACCACCTGGCTGGCGAGGGCCTGCGTCCCACGCTCGGTGACTCCGGCGATCCGGGCGCTCCGGCGGCGGCCCTGCTGCTGGCCCTGGGAATCCAGCCGGCCGCCGAAGGAAACATGCAGGTATCGCGGGATGTCCGCGATCATCTCGCCGAGATCAGGGCGGCCATGTTCGGGGAGCCTTGAGGCCAGGCCAGTGGCCGGTTGTCTCATGTTGAGAACCCACGACCTGCTAGTTCGGGTTGTGATTCGGCACATAGGCGTAGGGGCATCCGCCGTCGCGGCGCCGTCCGGCGGTGCGCCGCACGGACGCAGGTGCCCGGAACAGGATTACGGCTGCAGGCAGGGCGCCCGCAGCCGACGCTAGCGAAGGGCGAGGGTGAGGGATGAGTCGCCAGAGCGTGGCCAAGGCCCACCAGAAGATTCAGGAACTGGCCTGGGAACCGCTGTATCACGAGCCGGTGTCGCAGTACGGAACCGACTACACGTTCCGCAAGGCGGCCAAGAAGGACCCGCTCAAGCAGGTGCTCCGGTCCTACTTCCCGATGCAGGAGGAAAAGGATCACCGGGTCTACGGGGCCTCTGACGGCGCCATCCGCGGCAACATGTTCCGCCAGGTGCAGGAGCGGTGGCTGGAGTGGCAGAAGCTGTTCCTGTCCATCATCCCGCTGCCGGAGATTTCGGCCGCGCGGGCCATGCCGCTGCTGTTCCGCACGGTGCCCAATCCGGAACTGCACAACGGCCAGGCGATCCAGATGATCGACGAGGTCAGGCACTCGACGATCCAGCAGAACCTCAAGCGCCTGTACATGAACAACTACATCGACCCGGCGGGCTTCAACAGCAGCCTGCGCAACTTCCAGAACGACTACTGCGGCACGATCGGGCGGCAGTTCGCCGAGGGCTTCATCACCGGCGACGCCATCACCGCGGCAAGTATCTACCTGACCATCGTGGCCGAGACGGCGTTCACGAACACCCTGTTCGTGGCCATGCCCGCGGAGGCCGCGGCCAACGGCGACTACCTGCTGCCGACGGTGTTCCACTCGGTGCAGTCGGATGAGTCCAGGCACATCAGCAACGGCTACGCGACACTGCTGATGGCCCTGGCCGACGAGAGCAACCACCAGCTGCTCCAGCGTGACCTGCGCTATGCCTGGTGGAACAACCACCGGGTCGTGGACGCGGCCATCGGCACCTTCATCGAGTACGGCACCAAGGACCGCCGCAAGGACCGGGAGTCGTATGCGGAGATGTGGCGGCGCTGGATCTACGACGACTACTACCGCAGCTACCTCGTGCCGCTGGAGAAGTACGGGCTGGTCATCCCCCACGACCTGATCGAGGAGGCGTGGAACCAGATCTGGAACAAGGGCTACGTGCACGAGGTGGCCCAGTTCTTCGCGACCGGCTGGCTGGCGAACTACTGGCGGATCGACCCGATGACCGACAAGGACTTCGAGTGGTTCGAGTACAAGTACCCGGGCTGGTACGACAGGTACGGCAAGTGGTGGGAGAACTACAACCGGCTGTCGCGGCCGAACGGGCATCACCCGATCGTGGCCGAGGACGTCGATTACCAGTACCCGCACCGCTGCTGGACCTGCATGGTGCCGTGCCTGGTCCGCGAGGACATGGTGATGGCCGAGGTCGACGGCCAGTGGCGCACCTACTGCCACGAGGAATGCCGCTGGACCGACGTGGAGGCCTTCCGGCCGACCTACCAGGGCCGGGCCACGCCGAACATGGGCCAGCTGATCGGGCATCGGGAGTGGGAGACCCTCTACCACGGCTGGAACTGGGCCGACGTGGTGTCCGACATGGGCTACGTGCGTGACGACGGCAAGACGATGGTCGCGCAACCGCACCTGGACCTCGACGACCCGAAGAAGCTGTGGACGCTGGACCACCTGCGCCGGATGGGGCCGCTGCTGAGCCCGAACGTGCTGCTCAACGAAATGACGGCGGAAGAGCGTGACGCGTTCCACGCCAACTACGTCCGCGGCGGCCCGGCGGGCCGGTTTGCGCCGACGGACGGGTGAGCGCTAACCGAGCGGTAAGCCGTCAGTAGCTCAGCCTGGGAGGAGGGCTGGAGGCTCGCCCTGCGGCCCTCCTTCCCCACCCGTCTGCCCGGTGCGCCATCCGCGAGGGAGCAAATGTCCGACAAGCACGTCGTGCGATTCGAGCCGGTCGGCATCGAGATCGAGGTCGATGAGAAACAGACGATCCTGCGGGCCGCGGCGGAGCAGGGCATCATGCTCATGCACGGCTGCAAGGAGGGGCAGTGCTCGTCCTGCAAGTCGTTTGTCCTCGACGGCGAGGACATCGAGCTGGACAAGTACTCGACCTTCGCGCTGCCTGACTACGAGCTCGAGGAAGGCTTCACCCTGCTCTGCCGGGCGCACGCCTTCGAGGACGTCACGATCGAGCTGCTCAACTACGACGAGGACATGATCCGCTCGGGGCTGCCCATCCAGGAGGCGGTGGCCGAGGTGGTCTCCAAGGATCCGGTGACGCACGACATGCGGCACCTGGTGCTGAAGCTACTGGAGCCCACCGAGGTGCGGTTCTTCCCCGGCCAGTACGTGGACCTCGCCATCCCGGGCACCGATGAGGTGCGGTCGTTCTCGATGGCCAACACCTCCAGCAAGGAAAGCGGGCAGCTGGAGTTCGTCATCCGGGTATATCCCGACGGGCTTTTTTCCGGGTTCCTGGCCGACCGGCTCCAGGTCGGCGACCGGCTGGATCTCACCGGGCCGTTCGGGGTCTTCACGCTCCGTGAGGGCTACGACAGTGACCTGATCTTCCTCGGCGGCGGGGCGGGGATGGCACCCATTCTGTCGCTGCTGCGGTCCATGGTCGAGAAAGGCATCGAACGCAAGGCCACGTACTACTACGGCGCGCGGACCCGCAAGGACCTGTGCTTCGAAGCCGAGCTGCGCGAGCTGGAGTCAAAGCTGCCCGGCTTCAGGTACGTCCCCGCGCTGTCCGAGCCGACCGCGGATGACGACTGGGATGGCGAGGTCGGCCTGATCACGGACGTGGTGAAACGCCGCGAGAGCGATCTGAAGGGAACGCACGCCTACGTCTGCGGACCGCCGCCCATGGTCGAGGCGGCCATGCCGCTGCTGGCCACGCTCGGGGTGGAGGAAAAGCGGATCTACTACGACAAGTTCACCACCACGGGGGACCCGGAGAAGCAGTAACGGGGAACCCGATCCGAACCGCCAGCTCCGCTGGCACCCGGTCTACATCAGCCTGATTTTGCGAAGGTGAAGGAAGAGACCATGACAACCGCCACAGAACGCGACCTCCCCAAGCCCGTCTTTACCGACGCCGAAGCCGGTGCGAAGGAATTCCCGGATTCGAATTCCCGCAGGTTCAATTACTACATCCCGGCCAAGCGCAAGCAGAGTCACTACGAGGACGTCACGGTCGAGGTTCAGCCGGACCCGCGGCACTACCTCAGCCAGGGTTGGCTGTATGGGTTCTCCGACGGTCGTGGCGGTTACCCGCTGGACTGGACGGTCCTGAAGGCGTGGGGGTCGGACCGGCCGGAGCCGGAGCGCTACCCAGGTTCGGGCGGCAAGGGTTACGAATGGCCGGCCCACGGCTGGCACGAGTTCCGCGACCCCAACGAGGAGTGGGAGCTCACCCTCTACCGTTACAACGCCAACGTGGTCCGGCAGCTCAACCAGAACATCGACGCCGCGAGGCAGTCGAAGGCGTTCGAGCAGTGGAACCCGAACTGGGTCCATTTCGTGGAGCGCAACGTCGGGGCCTGGATGCACGTGGATCACGGCCTCGGCCTGTACCTCTACGCCAACGCCAACCGCCGGGCCCCGACCAACATGCACAACAACGCGATCTCGGTGAACAGCATGCACCGGATCAGGGCGGCACAGGACCTCGCGCTCTACAACCTGACCCTGAGCGAGGAGATCATCGGCTTCGATGGCGCGGCGCACATCGAGACCTGGAACAACGACCCTGCCTGGCAGGGCATCAGGAAGACGGCCGAGCAGCTCACCGCGATCGATGACTGGTGCGAGGCGATCTTCGCGGCCAATGTGGTCTTCGAGCCGCTGGTCGGCGAGCTGTTCCGGAGCAGCCTGGTACAGCACGCGGCCCCGCGCAACGGCGACTTCGTCACGCCCACGGTCGTCGGCGCTGAGGAGTACGACTTCGCCGAGCGGGACCTGCGCTACACCATCGCGATGTTCCACCTGCTGACCCATGACCGGGAGTTCGCCGACCACAACCGGGCGATCCTGCAGCAGTGGCTATCCGCCTGGGTGCCGCGTGCGATCGTGGCCGCCCGCACGGCGCAGCCGCTGTGGTCGCAGCCTGACGCCAAGCCGCCTCGTTTCGAGGATGGCCTGGACGCGGCCAAGCACCGGTTCAGCGGAATCCTGTCCGACCTGGCTCTGGAATCACCGAAGGAGTTGGCACAGTGACCACCACGTTCACGACCTCGGAAAGCCCGTTCAAGTCCAACAACACGGCCTCCAATATGTGCGGGTTCACGCTGATGAACAATCAGGTCGGCGCGGTCGTGGCCCAGGTCATGAGTAAAGAGTCCAATGTGCGGGTGACGCCGCTGCCATCGATGATCCGGGTCGACGCGATCCGGCGCATGGACGTCGTCTACGACGAGGTCTCCGAGGCGCTGGGCGAGGAACCTGGCTTCTTCGACGCGGCCGAGTTCGAAGAGAACATGTCCACGCACTACGGCCGCATGATCCACGAGGACGACCGGACGATCATGTTCGCGAACCCCGAGGACGCGGCCGAGTACATCGACTTTGATCTGACCGCCAGCTAGACCTTGCGGTGGCCGGGCCCAGCGGGTCTGCTGGAACCAGCAGTCCGGCTGGGCTCGCCGCCGTCACCACGCAACTGATCAACTTCTTGATCGCATCCGGCCTACAAGGAGGCAGCCGTGTACGAGAAGGATGGCGAGAAGTACTTCGTTGTCGATAGCCACATGCATTACTGGAATGCGGCGCCGGACAACTGGGTGCCTGGCGCTGAGCAGTACGCCAAGGGCTGGATCGAGTGCTTTCACGCCTATCAGAGCCTAGGGCCGCCGGAGACGCACTGGAGCATCGAGCATTTCCAGAAGTACTCCGAGGATGACCTGATGAAGGACGTCTTCGAGGACGGGCACGTCGACGTCGCGGTCTTCCAGCCGACGTACCTGAAGGAGTGGTACTCCGAGGGCTTCAACACCACCGAGCGCAACGCCCTGATGGGCGAGAAGCACCCGGGCAAGTTCGTCTACAACACCCGCTGGGACCCGCGCGACGGCGACGAGGGCCTCAACGTGCTCCGCCACAACGTCGAGCGCTTCGGGTCCAAGGGGGTCAAGCTCTACACCGCCGAGTGGAACAATGCCTCGCGCGGCTGGAAGCTGACCGACCCGGGCGCTTACCGGTACCTGGAGGCGTGCCAGGAACTCGGGATCAAGAACATCCATGTCCACAAGGGCCCGACGATCTGGCCGCTGGACAAGGACGCGTTCGACGTGGCCGACGTGGACCATGCCGCGACCGACTTCCCGGCGCTGAATTTCATCGTCGAACACGTCGGGCTGCCCCGGATCGATGACTTCTGCTACATGGCGACCCAGGAGCCCAACGTGTATGCGGGCCTGTCCGTCGTCATCGGCGCGCTCATGCACGCCAGGCCGAAGTTCTTCGCCAGGGTCATGGGCGAGCTGCTGTTCTGGGTCGGCGAGGACAAGATGACCTTCGGCAGCGACTACGGGATCTGGGAGCCCAAGTGGCAGGTCGAAGGCTTCGTGGACTGGGACTTCCCGGCCGACGAGGCGTTCTCCGACTACCCGAGGCTCGGCACCGCGGGGAAGAAGAAGATCCTCGGCCTGAACGCGGCCAGGCTCTACGACATCGAGGTGCCTGCCGAGTACCAGCTCGACGCGGGCCAGGGCACCCCGGCCGCGCAGGACGACGCGCAGCTGGTCGCGGGGGCATGAGCCCGTTCCCTGCCTCTAGCACAGTTCTCTCGGCGCTGGAGACGGTGCGCGACCCGGAGCTGGACGAGCCGATCACCTCGCTCGGCTTCGTCGCGTCGTGCACCGTCTCCGCCGACGGTGACGCTCAGGTCAGGCTGCGGCTGCCGACGTACTTCTGCGCGCCCAACTTCGCCTTCCTCATGGTCGCCGACGCCTACGACGCGGTGTCCGCCACGGCGGGCGTGCGTACGACGGAGGTGGTGCTGGAAGATCACTTTGCCTCGGACGCGATCAACGGCGGGGTGGCCGCACGGGCCGGGTTCGCCCGGTCCTTCGACGGCGAAGCGATCGGCGAGCTGCATGAGCTGCGCGCCGATTTCTTGCGTAAGGCGGTCATGGCGGGCACTGACCAGGTGTGCCGCCCGCTGCTCGCGGCGGGCGCCGAGCCGGCGGCGCTGCTCTCGATGACCCTGGGCGAACTGCCGCGCTCAGCGGCGCTGGAGCGGCTGCGGGAGCGCCGGGCCGAGCTCGGCCTGCCCGCCGGCGAGGAGGCCCCGCTGCTGATCGACCCGAACACCGGGGCTCCGATCGGCAGCAGCGCCATACCGCTGCATCTGGCCCGGGCCCGCACCACGCGCGTCAGCATCGAGGCCAACGCCGGCGTCTGCCGTGGCATGCTGCGGCACAGATACGCCACCTCAGGACTAGGCGAGGAGGACCAATGAAGGCCGTCCGGTTGCACGCGTTTCACCAGCAGCCCGTGATCGACGAGGTACCAGAGCCGACCATCGGCGGTCCGCTCGATGTGATCGTGAAGATCGGCGGCGCCGGCGTCTGCCGTACCGACCTGCACATCATCGAGGGCCAGTGGGACGCGGCGATGGGCACGCCGCTGCCTTACATCCTGGGCCACGAGAACGCCGGCTGGGTGAGCGAGATCGGCTCGGCCGTCAGCAACGTCGCCGTGGGCGACACGGTGATCCTGCACCCCACGCCCACCTGCGGGCTGTGCCGGGCCTGCCGGGCCGGGGATGACATGCACTGCATCAACAGCGAATTCCCCGGCCTGTCGCGCGACGGCGGGATGGCCGAGTACCTGCTCACCTCGGCCCGGGCCTGCGTCAAGCTCGACCCGCAGACCCGGCCGCAGGACGTCGCGGCGCTGGCCGACGCCGGGATCACCGCTTACCACGCGGTCCGCAAGGCGCTGCCGCTGCTGTACCCGGGCACCACCTGCGTGGTCATCGGCGCAGGCGGCCTTGGCCACATCGGGATCCAGTGCCTGGCCGCGCTGACCGCTACCAAGATCATCGTGGTGGATCGCAACCCGGACGCGCTCAAGCTCGCCGAGCAGCTGGGTGCCCAGCACACGGTGGTCGCCGACGGCGGCCAGGTCGCCGCGGTCAGCGAGCTGACCGACGGGGCCGGGGCCCAGGTCGTGCTGGACTTCGTCGCCGAGCAGGGCGCGGAGAACGACGGGTTCGCGATGACCGGCCGGGCCGGCTCGTATTACGTCATCGGCTACGGCGGGACGGTCAACATCCCCACCCTCGACATCATCTCGACCGAGCGCAACATCATCGGGAACATCGTCGGCACCTATAACGAGCTAGCTGAGCTGATGGTCCTCGCCCAGGCAGGCAAGGTCACCCTGCACACCAGGGCCTATCCGCTGGATGCCGCTCCGGAAGCCCTCGCCGATCTCGACGCAGGACGGGTCCGCGGCCGCGCGATCCTCGTTCCCTGAAGCTCAGCGCCACATCCCTCAGCAATCAGCCCGACCGTCAGGACCAATTGCCATCACCGGTCAGGAACCAACCCACCGGTCAGGAACCAGCCGCCAGAGGAGGGCCCATGGCCAAGGAACTGCGTTTCGGCGAGGAAGCTCGCGACCTGCTACTGGCCGGGGTCGACCAGCTGGCCGAGGCGGTCAAATCGACACTCGGGCCCAAGGGCCGCAACGTCATCCTGGAGAAGATCACCGGATCACCGGTCATCACCAACGACGGCGTGACCATCGCCAGGGAGATCCACCTGAAGAACCAGTTCGAGAACATGGGCGCCCAGCTGGTCAAGGAAGCGGCGATCAAGACCAACGACATCGTCGGCGACGGCACCACCACCGCCACCGTGATCGCCCAGGGCATCGTCAGGGAGGGCATGCAGGCGATCAGCGCCGGAGCCAACCCGGTCCTGGTCAAGCGCGGCATTGACCTGGCGGTCGGCCAGCTCGTCAGCCAGCTGCAGAGCGTCGCGACCCCGGTCGTGACCGAGCAGGACTACGCACGGGTCGCGGCGATTTCCGCCAACGACGATCCCGCGGTGGGCGATGTCATCGCGAAGGCGCTGCACACGGTCGGTGACCGCGGCATCGTCACCGTGGAGGAGTCACCGGCGCACGGCATGAGCGTCGGTTTCGTGGAGGGCTTCGAGTTCGACAACGGCTACCTCTCGCCGTATCTGGTGACCAACCCCGCCAGCCTCGAGGCCATCGTGGCTGATCCCTACATCCTGCTGTGTACCGAGAAGATCACCAAGGTCCAGCAGCTCATGCCCGTCCTGGACAAGGTCATGCGAGCGCCGCGGCCGCTGGTCATCATCGCCGAGACCGTCGAGGGCACCGCGCTGAGCATGCTGGTCCACAATCACGTCAACGGGATCTTCCAGTGCGTCGCGGTGCGTGCTCCTGGTTTCGGCGACCGCCGGCTGCACAAGCTCGAGGACATCGCGGCGCTCACCGGCGGCGCGGTCTTCAGCAAGCACTCGGGCTTCACGCTGGAGACGATGAGCCTCGAGCAGCTCGGCCGCGCGGCGCAGGTCCGGGTGACCGCGGACCGGACCGCCATCATCGGCGGCGGCGGTTCGTCGAAAGACGTCGAGTTCCGGGTCGCCCAGCTGCGTGCCGAGCTGGAGCGCGCCACGTTCGGGGTGGACGAGGACGTGCTGACGGAACGGATCGGCGCGCTGTCGGGCAAGGTGGCGGTGATCAAGGTCGGCGCACCGACCCCGGCCGAGCTGAAGGAATTGCAGCACCGGGTCGAGGACGCGCTGTCGGCCACCCGGGCGGCGATGGCCGAGGGCATCGTGGCCGGCGGCGGCGCCGCGCTCCTGCACGCCGAGCAGGCGCTGGACGACCTGGAGGTCAAGGAGGATTACGCGGCGGGTGTGGAGATCGTGCGCCGGGTGCTGACGCAGCCGGCCTTTCTTATCGCCGCCAATGCGGGCTACTCTGGCCAGGAGGTCGTGGCCCGGATCGCGCAGCTGGGCCGGGACGAGGGTTTCGACGCGCTGCAGGGCCGCTACGGGAACATGATCGAGATGGGCATCGTCGATCCGCTGCGAGTAGCCAGGTCCGCGCTGCAGAACGGGGCATCGGTGGCCGGGCTGCTGCTCACCACCAATACCCTGATCGCCGAGGAGCAGACGCCCTGGGGCGGCAGCCCCGCGCTGATGACCGAATACGGCCCGCTCGATGAGGGCCTGCACCAGCCCTCTCCGGATTCCAGCACCCCGCAGTCGCTCGGGCTCGGCCCGTCAGTGGGCTGAGGCCAGGCTCCGTGGCCGCAGACTCGCAGACGCAGCCGGCGGCCAGCCCGGGGCGGCGCGCCCCGGCGGGCCCAGCCCCGCCGGGGGCCACGGCGCTGGCGCAGCAGAGCACCCTGCACCTGCTGCGCTCGCGCGGCCGGGCCCGCGGCGCGGTCGCCTTGCTTGGCCCGGCGTTCGTCGCCGCGGTCGCCTATATCGATCCGGGCAACTTCGCCACGAACCTGTCCGCCGGGGCGGTGTCCGGATACGCGCTGGCCTGGGCGATCGTCGCCGCGAACCTGATGGCGATGCTGGTGCAGTACCTGTCGGCGAAGGTCGGCGTCGCGACCGGGAGGGATCTGCCTGAACTGTGCCGTGACCTGCTGCCCCGGGGGGTGTCCCGCGGCCTGTGGGTACAGGCGGAGCTGGTCGCGATGGCCACCGACCTGGCTGAGTTCGTCGGCGCCTCGGTCGGGCTCAATCTGCTCTTCGGCACGCCGCTGCTGGTGGCCGGCCTGATCACGGCGGTCGTGGCGTTCGCCATCCTGGCGCTGGAGCAGCGCGGCTACCGGCGCTTCGAGCTGGCGATCGCAGCACTGCTCGGCATCGTCTTCTTCGGCTTCGCTTATGACCTGGCCGCGGTGGGCGTCAAACCGGGCCCGCTGGCGGCGGGCCTGGTACCGAGCCTGACCGGGCCCGACGGCCTGCTGCTGATCGCCGGCATCGTCGGTGCCACGGTCATGCCGCACGTCGTGTATCTGCACTCGGCCCTGACGAAACGGCGGGTCGTCTGCCGTGACGACGCCGAACGCCGCGAGCTGATGCGCTTCCAGCGGCTCGACGTGCTGTTGGCCCTGGGCGCCGCCGGGGTGATCAACCTCGCGATGCTGTTCGTCGCGGCCGCCGTGTTCAGCCGGGGCGACGGTCACGTCGGCGACTCGATCGCAGCGGCGCACGCCGGGCTCGGCCGCCTGGTCGGCGGTGGCGCGGCGCTCGCGTTCGCCGTCGCGCTGCTCGCGTCCGGGCTGTCCTCATCCAGCGTGGGCACCTACGCCGGCCAGGTGGTGATGCAAGGCTTCATCGGCCGCCGCATCCCGGTGTTCGCCCGGCGCGCCGTCACGATGCTGCCCGCGCTCATCGTGCTCGGGGCGGGGCTGCCCGCCACCGACAGCCTGGTGATCTCACAGGTCGTGCTGTCCTTCGGCATCCCGTTCGCGCTGGTGCCGCTGGTGCTGCTGACCCGCCGAGCCGACGTCATGGGCTCGCTGGTCAACAGTTCCATCACCACCGTCGCGGCCGCCACTGTCGCTGCCTTGATCGGGACGCTGAACCTGTGCCTGCTCGCCACGGTGTTCTTCGGCTGACTGGTTCTTCGGCTGACTGGTCTTCGGCTGACTGGCTGGCCGGCCGACTGGTTCGCCGGCCGACAGCGGCCGGCCCGGCTCAGTCCTGCGCCGGGACCGCCATCTCGCCGAGCAGGGACCAGTCGTCCTGCGGGATCGTGAAGTTGACGATCTTCGGCGTCTCGGCCAGGTAGCGCGGCAGCGTCCGCTGGGCGTTCCTGAAATGCTCCGACTGCACATGCGCAGCACCGGCCGTGTCGTCACGAAAGGCTTCGACTAGGACGTACTCGGCCGGATCAGCCAGGCTTCGAGACCAGTCGAACCACAGGCAGCCGGGCTCGCCGCGCGTCGCCCGGGTGAATTCAGCAGCGATTTCCGGCCACCGGTCGGCATGGTCGGGCAGTACACGGAACTTGGCGGTGATGAAGATCATGGGGCTCCCTTGTCCAGATGCGCCGCCAGCCATTTTCCCTCAGGGCACGCCAGCCAGGCAAAGGGAGGCCCGTCCCAGCATGCCCGCGCTGAGGGTCACCGGCCTGGTCGCGTCACAACCGCGCGACCTGTGCTCCCGCGATGCGCCCGCGAGTATCGAGAATGAGCCGGGCGCTGCGGGAGATCCGGTCCAGATCGTAAGCGCTGTGATCTTGGAGCAGGATGACCAGATCTGCCTCGGCCACCTCGGCATCGAGATCCGCAGCCAGGCGGACGGGCTCGCCGTTGAGCGACCACTCGGGTATGTGCGGGTCGTGATAGGCCAGATCGGCACCACGGGACCGTAGCTTGCTGCCGATCAGCCGGACCGGTGACTCCCGCTGATCGGCCACGTCCTTCTTGTAGGTGACGCCCAGCAGCAGCACGCGCGCGCCGTTGAGCGGCTTGGCGCGGCTGTTCAGCAGCTCAACGGCGCGATCGACGACATAGGCCGGCATCCGGCCGTTGATCTCCTGCGCCAGTTCGACGAACCGGAACGGATAGCCCAGCGTCCGGACCTTGTAGCCCAGGTAGTTCGGGTCGATCGGGATGCAGTGGCCGCCGACACCTGGTCCTGGATGGAACGCCTGGAACCCGAACGGCTTGGTGGCTGCGCACCTGATGGCGTCCCGCAGATCGATGCCGAGTTCGTTGCAGAACACCGCCATCTCGTTGACCAGCGCGATGTTCACATGCCTGTAGGTGTTCTCCAGCAGCTTGGCCATCTCCGCCTCGCGCGCGGACCGCGCCCGGACGACCTGATCGCACAGCTTGCCGTAAAAGCGTGCGGCCGCGTCGGTGCAGGACACGGTCTGGCCGCCCACGACCTTGGGGGTGTTGCGGATGCCGAAGTCCGGGTTACCTGGATCGATCCGCTCGGGCGAGAAGGCCAGCGCGAAGTCCACCCCGGCGGTCAGCCCGGACGCCTTCTCCAGCAACGGCCGCACGACTTCATCGGTCGTTCCCGGGTAGGTCGTGGACTCCAGCAGCACGAGCATGCCCGGCCGGAGCAGCCGCCCGGCCATCTCGGCCGCCGCGCAGACCGCGGTGAGGTCGGGCGTGGTGTCCGCGGACAGCGGCGTAGGCACGCAGATGACGACGGTCTCCGGAGCTCCCACCTCGGCCTCGATGGCTGTCGCGCGGAACCCTTTCGCCAGCATCGTGGCCACCTCGGCGGGCGGGATGTCGCCCACATGCGACCGGCCGGCGTTCAGTCCGGCGACTAGTTCCTGTTTCAGGTCGTATCCGACCACGGTGAGGCCCGATAAGGCCGCCTCACGGGCGAGCGGAAGGCCGACATAGCCCAGGCCAATTACAAGCAGATCGACAGGCAACCCAAATCCCCCTATCAGTGCCGAAGGTGCGGATCATGGACTATGCGAATATCCGCCAGCGAGTTGGAGTGCTTAGCCTACTGCCTCGCATTTCGCGATGCCAAGAATTGCTTGTTCACCTCCATTCAATTATTGGCGAGTAATCTCATACAGCCACTTTGCCCGATACCGAACAATTGCGCCCAGGACGCCGGATACATAGCACGCGGCACAACAACTGACCGGCACGGCAACTGAGCGGCACAGCAACCGAGCGGCACAGCAACCGAGCGGCACAGCAACCGAGCGGCACGGCAACTGAGCGGCACAGCGACTGATACGCCAGGACCGGCCACCGCGGTTCGCGCGATGGGCGCAGAACGGAACAGTAAGTTCCACTACAATCTCCGGCGTGACCGAACCTGCCCGGCCGGCGGCGGCGCTGAGCGGCCGCCGCCGCGAGGCGGCCCGCAACAACGAGCGCATCCTCCGGGCGGCCCAGGAGGTGTTCACCGCCGACCCCGGTGCCCCGATCAGCGCCGTCGCCAGGCGTGCGGGCGTCGGGATCAGCGCCCTGTACACGCGGTACCCGAGCAAGGAGGACCTGCTGCGGCACCTGTGCGCCGACGGCTTGCAGCGCCTTGCCCTGCTCGCCGACCAGGCGCTGGCCGACGAGCGAGACCATTGGACGGTGTTCGCCGAGTTCATGCGGGGCGTGGTAGCGGCCGACATCAGCTCGCTGACCCTTTCGCTGGCCGGCAAGTTCCGGCCGAGCGCGGAGCTGTCGGTACTGGCCGGGCAGGCCAACGACAAGGTTCAGGCCCTCTTCGACCGGGTCCGGCCCGTCCTTCGTGCCGATCTTGACGTGCTCGACCTCCCGCCGATCTGGGAGCAGCTCGCCGCGATCACGATCGGCGGCCAGGGCCGGGCTGCCGAACTGCGCAGCCGCTACCTGACCATCATGCTCGACGGCCTGGTCGCCGGGGCCGCCGGACCGCTTCCAGGTACGCCCCCGACTCCGCGGGAGATGAGCAGCCGGTGGTACTCCGCAACGTGACCAGGCCCAGCCGCTGCCCGGCGCTGGCCCGGGCCAGCCGCGGCGCGGCAGCAGCCGGTCCGCGACGTCATCAGCCCGCTGTCGCCCGCGCGGGCCTCGGCCGCAGCCTGGCCCGGACTCGGGCGAGCAGCTCAGCGAACTGGTAGGGCCTGGACAGGCAATCGTCCGCGCCGCTCTCGAGCGCGGCGATGATCTGCCCGGGCGAGTCCCAGGCACTGAGCGCGATGACAGGCAGGCGGCTGCGCTGGCGGCGCAGCTCGGCCAGCACGTCCAGGCTGCTGCGCCCCGGCAGCGACAGGTCCAGCAGCATGAGGTCGAACAGGCCCGACGCGGCCATCTCGAGGGCCAGGTCACCGTGGGTGGCCAGCGATGTGACGTAGCCCGCCGACTGCAGGCCCTTGGCCAGGAACCTGGCGCTGAGCGGTTTACCTTCGGCGATAAGGATGCGGTTCATAACTGCCAGCGTCGGGGCCCAGCCTGACCAGGGACTTGATTGCCGCTGTGAAAGGGCTCTGAAAGGCGGCCCACGGAAATGGCGGCCAGCATCAGCGGGCCAGCGCGGCACTGTGCTAGCTGTGGCACCACTAGCTGTGGCGACGAGCTAGCCGGCGCTGGACGCGGCCCAGATATTGATGCCTGCCTCCACTGCTTGCTGGTCGATGGCAGCCAGCTCCTCGCTGGTGAACGACGACCGCTGCGCCGCGGCGAGGTTTTCCTCCAGCTGCGCCACGCTGCTCGCCCCGATCAGCGCCGACGTCACCCGCTGATCGCGGAGCACCCAGGCCAGCGCCAGCTGGGCCAGTGACTGCCCGCGCGCCGCGGCGATCTGGTTCAGCGCCCGGACGTGCGCCAGGTTTTCCTCGCTGAGCTGGTCAGCCGACAGCGAGCCGTCGCGGCTGGCCCGGGAGTCGGCCGGCACCCCGGCCAGGTACTTACCGGTCAGCAGGCCCTGGGCGAGTGGCGAGAAGGCGATGCATCCGATCCCCTCTCGGTCCAGCACGTCGAGCAGGCCGCCCTCGATCCAGCGGTTCAGCATGGAGTAGGAGGGCTGGTGGATCAGCAGCGGCGTGCCCATCCGCCGCAGCAGCGCGGCGGCCTCGCTGGTGCGGTCCGCCGAGTACGACGATATCCCCGCGTACAGCGCCTTCCCGGACCTGACCGCGGTATCCAGGGCGCCCATCGTCTCCTCGAGCGGTGTCTCCGGGTCGAAGCGATGGCTGTAGAAGATGTCGACATACTCCAGGCCCATGCGGGCCAGCGACTGATCGAGGCTCGCCAGCAGGTACTTGCGGGAGCCCCATTCCCCATAGGGCCCGGGCCACATGTCGTAGCCCGCCTTGGTCGAGATCACCAGCTCGTCCCGATAGCCGCGCAGGTCGGTACGCAGGATCGCGCCGAAGTTGGTTTCGGCGGAGCCATAGGGCGGCCCATAGTTATTGGCCAGATCAAAGTGCGTCACGCCGAGGTCGAACGCGCGCCGGACGATGGCGCGCTGCCGGTCCAGCGGAGTGTCGCTGCCGAAGTTCTGCCACAGCCCAAGACTGATCTCGGGCAGCTTCAGGCCAGATCGCCCGCAGCGACGGTAAGGGAGGCGCTCGTACCTGCCGGGGTCAGGCACATAGGTCGAAGGGGTCATCCGCCCAGTCTCCCATGATCACCTGCGGTCGAGTCGGCCGAAAGCAGCTGCTTTCGGCAACTAGTTAGGCGCGGTAGCGGCCGGATTCTCTAGACCGTCTGCCACCACGAGCTTGCCCGAGAGGGCCGACTGCTGCTCGCGACACGTGGCTGAGGATCCGGGCCAGGCTCGCAGCGAACGGGGCGGGCCAGGGCCCCGCAAAAACCCATCAGCCGTACCCCGGGTGGTTCGACGGAGACCGCCTCGCCAAGATGAAGCAGGCGGCCAGGGCGATCCACAGCAACTGGAGACCGAGGAAGATCCGCTCGTACAGCCCGCCCGGGGCGTGCTGGTGCCCGAACGCGGTGCCGAGCAGCAGGAAGGCGGCGGCTCCGGCCACCGAGACGACGAGCAGCACGGCGCCGGCGGAGCGCCAGGCCGGGTCGGACCGCAGGCTGCTGGAGATCAAGATGGTGCCGACTGCCACGCACGGGAACGCGATGAGCGCCAGCGCCAGGTGCACGATCCCGCTGACGGTCACCGCCTGACCCTCAAGGTCGTCGGCAAAGAACGCCAGCAGTCCCGAGCAAACCGCCCAGATGACCAGCAGGACCCTCCCGCCGCGGGCGAGACCGCCCGGGCGCGTGACCCGGGCCAGCGCGCCGACGATGGCCAGGGACAAGGCGCAGCGGAGCAGGAAGTTCAGGTCCATCACCCAGAACCATGGGCCGCGGCCGTAGTCGCTCTCGGCGTTGTAGATCAGGCTGTAGCTGGGCCGCAGAAAAGCCAGCAGCGCGTCGATCGCGACGTAGCCGATGACCCCGGCCAGCGCCGACCAGGCCAGGAGCCGCGCGCGGGCCCAGCCGTCGCGCGCCTGCGGATGAACGGCGGCGGCTTTCATCGCCATGACCACCCCGGCCGGCATAAAGTGCAACCTAGTTGCATATTGCTAATATGCTGGGATCATGCCCGAGCTGTCAACCGCCACTTACCGGTTCGGCGATCTTCTCGCGCTGGCCTTCCAGAGCTGGCTGGGCGAGCTGGCCCGCCGCCTCGCCGGGCTCGGTTATGCCGACTTCCGCCGCGGCGACGCGGCCGCGACGCGGTTGCTGCTACGCGAGCCGCTCCCGGTCGGCAAGCTCGGTACGCACCTGGGCGTGACCCGCCAGGCAGCCAGGAAGGTCGCCGACGGCCTCCAGCAGCGCGGCTTCGCCACGACCGGGCGGGACCGCCGCGACGCCAGGCAGCTCAACGTCACCCTCACCGCGGCAGGCCAGGACTACGCCCGGTCGGTCGTGGCCGTCATCGACGAACTCAACCGCGAGGTGGGTGAGCGGGCCGACCCGGCCCAGCTGGCCGCGGCGGACGCCATGCTGCGTGCCGTCCTGTTCGATGACGGCACCCGGCAGCGGGCGGAGCGGCTGCCCGGCCCGGCTTCTGGTCACCGAGGAATCCCTGACGCTCGCCCGACCAGCCATCTCGGCCTGGATGTTTAGCTACGGTCAGCTTGCTCTCGCGAGCGCTGTCCCTGATGCCGCTGCGATCGCGTCGCGTATCGCGTGCTCGTACCCGACCGAGTCGATGCCCCGGCCGCTGTCCCAGGCTGCCCAAGCTCCTGCCTGTAATGACCTCGGCACCCGGTACCAGTGCCCACGGCACATCAGCCGGTCCACGGTCTGCGAACACCCACGCGCTGGGCACCGATGAGGTTCGCCAGTCCACGGTCCTCGCCCGGTCATTGCCGCCTCCTCGTTGAGCCGTTCTGTCCGGATAACGCAGTGCCGAGGGTACCCACAGAACCTGAGTGCAGCCCGAAATTTTCCCCAGTGTCCAGGGCGGGCCTGCCTGATGATCGCCGGCTGCAAGTCGGCGGGCCGGTCAGCGCCGAAGTTCTGCCCGAGCCCCAGGGAGATCTCGGGGACCTGCGGGCCGCAAGACCGGGCCGCAGCCCCGGGCGTCAGGAAAGCCTGAGCTTTCGCCCAGCCCGCACGCAGCTAGCCTGCCTACCCTGGGCCGGAGCACAACGGGATGAGCTGACCAGGGAGGGCCGGAGCCGTGCGCGAGGATGTGACCATCTCGTACCGGGGAGCGAGCTACGAGATCGGCCGTGGGCCGCGCTTCTACGGGATCTGGGCCGCGGGAGCGCCGCGGTCCCAGCCGGCGCAGTGGTGGCCTGAGACCCCGGAGGGCTGGTCCGCCGCGTGGTCCAGGTTCACTCAGATCGAATCGCCCGGCACCATCGTCGCGGCCGGCCGGCCCGGCCGGCCCAGCGCCGCGGCCGGCCAGCCGTCCGGCGCGGCCGGCCCGCCCGCGCCGTCCCCGCCTGGAGCACTCGCGCGGTCATCCCGGCCGCATTGCTCGCCGTCGGCGTCGGCTGCGGGATAGCCGGCCTCTTCCCCAGTTACCTCGCCGGGGCGAGCCTGGCCCAGCAGCCGGCCGAGCTTGTCCCGCATGTGGCCTACCTCGCGGTCTGGAGCGCGAGCGCCCTGCTCATCGGGTCCGGGGGCACCAGGCTGAGGGTGGGCGCGCTCCTGGCCACCGGGATGAGCCTCGTCACGTTCGGCTTCTTCGTCGCGGACGCAGGCACGGCGATCGCCGGTGGCGCGCATCTCATGGGCCCCGGCCTCGTGCTCAGCCTGGTCGGCTGGCTCGCGTGCGCCGCAGGCTCGGCGGTGGCTTTCGGAGTCGGATCGGCCGGCGCGCCGGGCAGGCCGTCCGGCCACGAGATCGGCATCGCCGCGGCCTTGACGGTCGCGGCGCTCGGTACCGCGGTCGCGTTCGCCCCCTCGTGGGACAGCTACACGTTGCGGACCTCGGCGGGTGCGACCCAGTCCCTCACCGCGGGAAACGCTTTCGCGAACCCGGCTCCGGTGATCGCGGGGAACGTCGCGGTGATGGTCGCGCTCGTGGCGGTGGTGGTCGCGGCCGCCCTGTGGCAGCCGAGCAGGCTGCGCACGGCATTGCTGGCCGGTGCCATCGTGCCGATGGCGGCCGAGGCGATATCGGCGCTGGTCCAGCTCGGCGAGGCCACCCCGCCGAGCCAGTTCGGGATCTCGTCGGCGCAGGCGGCGCAAGCCGGGCTCACGATCAGCTCCGGTCTCACGCCCGCGTTCTGGATCTACTGTGCGTTCGTGGTGGCCCTGGTGGCGATATCCGCGCGGCTGCTGATCCCGCCCCGGTCGGCCGCTCCGGTCAGGTACTGGTCCGGCGGCCCGGTTCAGCCCAGCGCGGCAGCCGGCCCGTATACCGGGCAGCTGCCGGTGGCAGCGCAGGACGAGGTCGGCCGATAACGATTTGCTGAGGCCAGCCTGGTCAGCGGCAGGGCGTGCGTGCCCGCAGGCGTCGCGCACCATGTCGGCACGATCAGCCCGCGGGTCACTGCTCGGACAAGATGGCCTCCAGCTCGGCCAGCGGGTCGCGGACCACCGGGCCTCTCGTCTCGACCACGGCGCGGCGGATCGTCCCGCGGAACGGGAACGGCGCCTGGTAGCCGACTCCGACCGCGGGCCCCCATTCATAGCCGCAGCTGAGCCCGGCCCCCACACCGTTGAACCCGGACGGCGTAAAGCGCGGGATCGCCTCGCGGCCGACTTCTTGCCCGTCGCAGCGCAGCACGCCGACGCCGCCCAGGCCCTCGTCCTTGGTGAAGACGAACTCGATGTGGTGCGCTCCGGGCGCGATCGGCTCCGCTGCCGCAACCGTGTCCCGCTGCTTGCCGTAGAGGTTGTGGACATAGCGGATCTTCGCGTCGAGGATGTGCAGTGACCAGCCGCCGAGAGCGGACCCCATGGCCAGCAGTACGCCATCGGTCCGGCCGGCGTCGGGGATGGCGACGTCGACGATCAGCGCATGCGATCGGTTTCGCACGTTCACCGCGACGGACTCGGGCACCTGGGCGCCGCCGGGAAAGTAGCGGAATTCCTCCCGTGGCCCGCGATGGTCGGGCTTCGGGTTCACCAGGGCCCAGAGCACCCGGTTGTCGAGCGGGAGAACCTGGTTCCTTCGTGCCTCGCTCCACCACAGCTCGATGAGCTCGCTGAGCAGATCCGGATGCTCCCGGGCGAGGTCTCGTGACTCCGACAGGTCCGCTGCGACGTGGTACAGCTCCCAGGCGTCCTCGTCGAACGGCGCATTGGGATCCTGGTCGTCGTAGAGCGGCCCGACCGGGTGAAACGCCACGGCCTTCCACCCCTTGTGGTAGATCGCCCGCGAGCCGAACATCTCGAAGTACTGCGTCTGGTGCCGTTCCGGCGCTGCTCCGCCTTCCTGTCGAAGGAGGTAGCCAAAGCTCTCGCCATCGACGGCGGTCTGCCCGATGCCCTCGATCTCGGCCGGGAGCTCGATGCCCAGGAGCTCGGCCAGCGTGGGCACGATGTCGATGGCATGGGTGAACTGGTGACGGATCGCGCCCCTGTCGATGGCGCTGGCCGGCCAGGAGATGATGCATGGATCGGCGACGCCGCCCTCGTGGACCTCGCGCTTCCAGCGGCGGAACGGCGTGTTGCCCGCCATGGTCCAGCCCCACGGGTAGTTGTTGTGGGTGAGCGGGCCGCCGATCTCGGCCAGCCGGGCGAACATCTCCTCGGCCGGCGCCGGGTCAAGGTTCGTCAGGCGGACATCATTGATCGACCCCGACGCACCGCCCTCGGCGCTCGCCCCGTTATCGGAGACCACCACGACGATGGTGTTGTCCAGGTCACCCAGCTCGGCCAGAAAATCGATCACCCGGCCGAGCTGCTCATCGGCGTGCGAGAGGAAGCCCGCGAAGCATTCCATGAAGCGGGCCGCGACCGCCTTGTCCCGCTCGTCCATCTGGTCCCAGGCCGGGACCCAGCCGGGCCGCTCGGACAGCGCGGTCGCGCCGGGGAACAGGCCCGCTGACCGCTGGCGCTCGAAGGCCTGCTCCCGCCACGCGTCCCAGCCGAGGTCGAATCGTCCGCGGTAGTGCTCGCGCCACCGCGGCGGCGGCTGGTGCGGCGAGTGGCACGCGCCGGTGGCGAAGTACAAGAAGAACGGCTTTCCCGCGTCGACCGCTCGCAGGTCCCCGAGGAACTCGATCGCGCGGTCGGCTAGGTCATCGGTGAGGTGATAGCCGTCCTCGATCGACGCGGGCGGCCGTACCGAGTGGTTGTCGTGATACAGGGCCGGAACGAACTGGTGCGTCTCGCCGCCGTGGAAGCCGTACCAGCGGTCAAATCCCCTGGCCAGTGGCCAGGTCGCGCGCGAGGCGGCCATGTTGGTCTCGTCTTCAGGGGAAAGGTGCCACTTTCCGACGGCGTACGTGGCATAACCCGCGGCGCGCAGGATCTCGGACAGATAGCCGTTCTCTCGCGGCGGCCTGCCCCAGTAGCCGGGATAGCCGACCGCGAGATCAGCCACCCGCCCCATTCCGCTTCGATGGTGGTTCCGCCCGGTCAGCAGGCACGCGCGGGTCGGCGAGCACAACGATGTCGTGTGGAAATTCGACAGCCTGACCCCGCTGGCCGCCAGGCCATCGAGAACGGGGGTTTCGATGTCGGACCCGTAGCAGCCCAGCTGGGCGTAGCCGACGTCGTCGAGCACGACCAGGACCACGTTGGGCGATCCGGGCGGCGGGGCCGGCGGCGGGCCACCATGGCACGGAGTCTCGCCAGTCCCGGCCGATGTGGCCGCCGAAGTCCTGTGTCAATCCCCCTGATCCCTTCTGGCCGATTCTGATCATGCATTCGCTAGTTTGGCACTGTGGCGGACGAGCTCACGACCCCGGAGGTTTGGCTCAGCCGGAAAGATGTGATCCGCTACATCCTCGGTGTCCTGCTGGGAATCGGCGTACTCCTGCTGCTCTTCGGCAAGCGGGGCGAGCTCGTGGCCGCCGGGCACGAACTCGGCCGGGTCAGCGCCGGCTGGGTGGCGTTCGCGGTCCTGGCCGAGGCGCTGTCACTGTGGCTCTTTGCGCGTCTCCAGCATCGGGTGCTGCGGCTCAGCGGCGCGAGCATCCCGATGACCGGCCTGTTCCTCCTCACCCTGGCCAACGAGGCCATCGCGAACTCGGTCCCGGGCGAGCCGGCCGTCTCCAGCGCCTACCGCTACCGCTACTACCGACGACACCAGGCGACCGGCGCGAGCGCCGGCTGGACCATCTTCACGATCCTGATCGCCCAGGCGATCGGCATGTCCCTGCTGCTGCTGCTCGGCGTCGTGGTGGCCCTGGCGGGGAGCACGAGCGCCACGAACACCGGCGTCACCCTGGCCGGGCTCGTCATCGTCATCGCATCGGTAGCGATCCTCATCCGCAGGGATCTGGTCCTGCGGCTGGCCGGCGCGGCGGTGCGCGCGGTCCGGCGAGTCACCGGGCACCCGCGGGGCAGCATCGGCGCCCGCGTCGAGTCGACGCTGGCCCGGATGCGCGAGATCCCGCTGAGCGGTCGGTCCACAGCGGGGATCGTCATCATGGCCACCGGAGTGTGGGGCACCGACTTCCTGTGCCTGGTCTGCAGCTTCGGCGCCGTTCATGCCGCGGTCCCCTGGACCGGCGTCCTGCTGGCGTACGGGGTAGCCCAGGTCGTGGGCGCGCTGCCCATCGTTCCCGGCGGCATCGGCATCGTCGAGGGCAGCCTGGCGGTGATCCTGGCCGCCTACGGGGCGGGCCGGGTTCCGGCGATCTCGGCGGCCCTGGTGTACCGGATCGTCAGCTTCTGGCTCTGTGTCGCGGTCGGCTGGATCAGCGTGGCGGTGATCGCGCAGCAAGCCCGCCGGAGCCGGCGTGCCGCGGCCGGCGGCCCCGGCCCAGGTTCTCCGGCCAGCGATGCGGTTCCGCCCGACTGAGCAGGCGGCCGCCTGGCTGGTTGCGATACCGTGGCGTCCCATCCGAGGCACGTGGAGAGCTGAGATGCCGGACACGGATATCGCGGGCCGCACGGTGCTTGTCGTTGGTGCGGCAGGTGCGCTCGGCGCGGGACTGGTCAGCGCGTTCACCGCGGCCGGTGCCGCGGTCACCGGGGTGGACAGGGCGCTGCCCGCAGCTGACCGGCGGCTGGACGGGGCCAGCTACCAGGCGGTGGACGTACTGGACGATGCGGAGCTCGGCGAGTTGCTCGACTCCGGACCGCCGCCGTGGGCGGTGCTCAACACGGTCGGCGGGTTCGCTCCGCACGCTCCGCTGGCGGACCTGGATCCGGCCGTGCTCACCGGCCAGCTTGAGCTGAACCTGGTCAGTGCCGCCCTGGTGACCAGGCACGCGCTACGGCGGATGAGCACGGCAGGCGAGGGCCGGATCGTGCACACCGCCAGCCGCGCGGCCCTGGCCACGAAGGGCGCGGGATTCGCCTACTCGGTCAGCAAGCTGGGGGTGCTGCACCTGGTGTCGATGGCGGCCGATGAGACCAGGGGGACGGGCATCACGGTCAACTGCGTGGTGCCAAGCATCATCGACACCCCGGCCAACCGCGAGGCCATGCCGGACGCGGACCACGCGTCCTGGCCCCAGGTCACCGACATCGCTCCGGCCTACCTGTTCCTCGCTTCACCCGCGGCCCGCCTCGTGTCCGGGGCGGCCGTCCCGGTCTGAGGCCGGCGGCGACGTGAGGACTGGTGCAGCGGTGGCCACAGCACAGCAGAAACCGTCGTCCATCGAGCGCATCCAGCGGCTGGAGCAGCTGGAGCGGGAGCGCCTGGCAGAGAAGGAACGCAGGGACGAACGGCGGCGCCAGGTCATCGCCGGGGCCAGGCCGTCGGGCGGCCGCAACGACCTCGTCGACCGCATCGAGCGGGTCACCAAGTACCCGATGGCGCTGCTGGGGCTGGCCTGGCTGGTCATCGGCATCGTCGTCGTCACGGCCGACATCAACGGGTCGGCATCGATCGTGCTGGTCGGCACCCTGTTCGCGCTCTGGGCCATCCTGCTGGCCGAGTACCTGGTCCGCCTGGTGATCACCCCCGATCGTCGCGGCTATCTCAAGCGGCGGTGGGTGGAGCCGGCGACCGTCGCGGTACCTCCGCTCCAGGGCTGGCACCTCGTCGGGATCGAGAAGATGACCCTCCTGGTGCGCGAGGGCGAACTGCGCGTGGAGGCGATTCTCCGGCACCACAGCCTGTTCCGGGTGCTCATCGCCGCCACCGCGACCCTGTTCCTGGGGGCCTGGCTGGTACTGCTCTTCGAGGAGAACGCCAAGGGCAGCAACATCCACACCTATCCCGACGCGTTGTGGTGGGCCATTGTCACCGTGACCACCGTGGGTTACGGGGACAGGTACCCGGCTACCGAGGGCGGCCGGGCGGTGGCCGTGGTCCTCATGCTGCTGGGGATCGGCCTCATCGGCGTCCTGACCGCCACGGTCGCCTCGCTGTTCGTCAAGGAGCACACCGACGCCAGCAAGGAAGAGTTCAAGAAAGGCCATGCCGACCTGGGCCAGCAACTGTCAGTGATCAGTGACCGGCTCGCCGATGTCGAGCGCCGCCTCGGCGCCACGGCAGCCGACGTGGCGGCCGCGGATCCGGCAGCGCCCGGCGGGCCTGCCGCTGATCCGCCAACCGAGGCCGATCCTGGGTCGTCCCGTGGGAATATCCCCACATGAAAGGTCTCCTCACCCAGGACGGCTCGGTCACCGACGCTACCCAGCAGGGGATCGAGCAGGCAGCGGCCGGCGGCGCATTCTTCTGGCTCGATCTCGACATCCACGACCCCGGGCCCGATGACGACGTCACGGGGCTGCTGATCAATACCTTCCACTTTCACCCGGTGGCCGTCGAGGCAGTGGACAGGTTCGGCCAGCGGGCCCGCATTGACGACTACACCGACTTCGTCCACATCATCACCTTCGGCATCGCCGCCGACGGGAAAAGCGTGGCCGAGGTGCATTGCTTCGTGACCGGGAAATTCATCATCAGCATCCACCAGGGCAACTGCCCGGCGCTGGCCACGGTCCGCGACCGCATCGGCAATCACCACTCCTGGGAGGTGGCCGCACCGCAGGTGGCCATCTGCTACCTGATCATGGACTGCCTGGTCGACTCGTTCTTCCCGGTGCTGTCCGACTTCGACGATTCGATCGACGACCTCGAGGGCGCCATCCTGAAGAACCCGACCGAGGAGCAGCTGGGGACACTGTTCGACATGAAGCGGCAGATCATGGCGATTCGCAAGGTCATCACGCCGCAACGCGACATGATCTCCAGCCTGAACTCCGGCATGGTGGCGATCCCCGGGATGACCGAGGCGAGCTCGGCCTACTTTCGCAACCTGTACGACCACCTCATCCGCATCAGCGACATGGTGGACTCCTACCGGGACCTGATCGGCAGCGCCATGGACACGCACCTGTCCATGGTGTCCAACCGGCTGAACGTGATCATGAAGCAACTGGCCATGATCGCCACTATCTTCCTGCCGCTGGGCTTCCTGACCGGGTTCTTCGGGCAGAATTTCGGCTGGCCGATCGCTCATCTGCAGATCGGCCTCGGTTACTTCCTCTTCCTCGGCGTCGGCTCGGAGCTGGTCGCGATCTCGATTCTGTTCATCATCTTCAAACGGCGCGGCTGGCTGGGCAGTGGCCCCACGGCCTGACCGGCCGGCCCGGGCAGCGACAATGCCATCCATGGCGTTCCTCGTCGCGATCACCGGGCCGCCCGGGGCCGGCAAATCGACGGTCGCCGGCCTGCTCTCCGGCGAGTTCGAGAAGAGCGCGCTCATCGAGGGCGACGCCTTCTTCGGCTTCCTGGCCCGCGGCGCCGTCGAGCCGTGGCTGCCCGCCGCGCACCGCCAGAACGAGGTGGTCACCCGCGCGGCGGCCGCCGCGGCCGGGGGCTACGTCGCGGGCGGGTACATCACCGTGTACGACGGCATTCTCGGGCCCTGGTTCCTGGCCGATTTCGCGGCCGCGACGACCCTGGACTACCTGCACTACGCCGTGCTGCTGCCGTCCGCGGAGCGGTGCGTAGCGCAGGTGGCCGGGCGCACCGGTCACGAATTCACCGACGAAGCCGCCACCAGGCACATGCACAGACAGTTCGCGGGAGCCGGCCTCGACCAGCGGCACGTGCTGGCTGAGCTGTCCGGTCCGGCCGATGAAACGGCCGCGGAAATACTCAGGAGAATTCGTAACGGGACGCTGCGTTACCCATAGCTGAAGGAGGACACGGTGAATGCTGCACGCGAACCAGTCCGGGTCGACTTCCCGAGCGGGGACCTGACCGTGGCGGCGTACCGCTGGGATCCCGACGGCCCGCCCCGGGCCATCGTCCAGATCACCCACGGCATGGGCGAGCACGCCCTGCGGTATGCCGGCCTGGCCGGGGCGCTGAACGCCCGCGGCATCGTGGTCTACGCCCAGGACCTGCGCGGGCACGGGGCCACCGCGAGGTCCGCTGCGGAGCTTGGCCAGATCGGCGGGCCGGGCTGGACCGACCTGATCGGCGACATCGGCCGGCTCGGGGCCAGGGCCCGCCAGGAGCACCCCGCGGTCCCGCTGGTGCTGCTCGGGCACAGCATGGGCTCCTTCGCCGTCCAGCAGTACCTGCTCGACCATAGCCAGGACCTGGCCGCCGCCGTGCTGACCGGCACCGCGGTCCTCGACCTCCTGGAGCCGGCCCTGGACCTCGACGAGCCCCTCGACCTGACGGCGTTCAATGCCCCGTTCCAGCCCGCCCGCACGGACTTCGACTGGCTCAGCCGGGACGAGGCCCAGGTCGACAAGTACGTCAGCGACCCGCGCTGCGGGTTCGGCATCGACCAGGCCGCGGCCAGGGCGATGTTCGCCGGAGCACGCCAGCTGGCCGATCCCGGCCGGCTGGGAGCGATCCGTTCCGACTTGCCCGTCTACATCGCGGCCGGCGAGCTGGACCCGGTGGGCGGGCAGCTGGCGCTGGTCCATGCGCTGGTGGACCGGCTGACCTCCGCCGGGCTCACCGATGTCACCCTGAAGGTCTACCCGCAGGCCCGCCACGAGGTCTTCAACGAGATCAACCGCGACGAGGTCATCGACGACCTGCTCACCTGGCTGGACCACCGGCTCAGCCGGTGATGGCGCCTGGCCGGCATTTTCCTGCGCGCCGAACGCGGTTAACATGCAGACATTTACCTAACTGAGGGGTGGCCTGCACAGTGACCGACACCAGCCACGCGGCGACCGCCGTCATCGAGGCCGAGGTACGTGAAGGTACATACGGTGACAAAGTCGTCGCGGTGGAGCCGGGCGGAGCCGAGTTCATCCCGCTGCACGACCGGCACGGTAAGCCGCACCAGCAGTTCTGGACCTGGGTGTCGCCGAACATGGAGTTCGCGACCATCTTCGTCGGGATCATCGGCGTCTGGTTCTTCGGCCAGTCGTTTTGGATGGCCGCGCTGGCGATCGTGCTGGGCACCGCGCTCGGCTCGCTGTCGATGGGCGCCCTGGCCGCCCGGGGGCCGCTGTTCGGCGTGCCGCAGATGGTGCTGTCCAGGATCGGCTTCGGCTACCTCGGCAACGTCCTGCCCGCCGGCCTCAACGCGGTCGTGGCCGGCATCGGCTGGTTCGCCGTCAACAGCGTCAGCGGCGCGTTCGCACTGAACGCGCTACTGGGCTGGAACGCCAAGATCTGCCTGCTGATCATCGTGCTGCTGCAGGTCGCGGTGGCCTTCTTCGGCCACAACCTGGTGCAGACGTTCGAGCGCTTTGCGTTCCCGTTCCTGGTGGTGGTGTTCGCCATCGCCGCGGTCGTGATCGTGTCCAAGGCGCACCCCGGCACGCATGTGACCGGCGTTCCTGGCGGCTTCCTGATCACGCTGGGCGCGGCGTTCGGCTACGCGGCGGGCTGGAACCCCTACGCCAGCGACTACACCCGCTACCTGCCGCCGGACACCAACCGGAGGGTCACGGGCCTGTGGGCCGGTCTCGGCGTGTTCCTGTCCTGCGTGGCGCTGGAGCTGGTCGGGGCGGCCGCGGCCACGATCACGAGCGCAGGCAAGTTCGCCGCCAACCCGACGGCCGGCTTCACCTCGCATCTGCCCACCGGGGTCGCGGACGTCACCCTGCTGGCGATCGCACTGGGCGCCGTCTGCGCGAACGCCCTCAACATCTACTCGGGCTCGATGTCCTTCCTGGCCCTGGGCATCAAGCTTCCGCTGCACCTGCGGCGGGCTATCGTGGCGCTCGTGTTCGGGGTGGCCGGGTTCTTCCTGGCCCTGTCCGGCCTCCACGACGCCGGCGCGAAGTACAACAACTTCCTGCTGGTCATCGCCTACTGGATCGGGCCATGGCTCGGCGTCTTCTTCACCGACCAGTTCCTGCGGCGCGGCAAGCGGGTCGACGGGCTGCTCTTCGACCACAAGCACCGGCCGTGGGCCGGCTTCGCCGCGATGGCCATCGCAACGGCGGTCTCGATCATCTTCTTCGCGAACCAGACCGAGTACATCGGCGTGGTGCCCAGGCACATCGCGGGCTTCGGTGACATCGCCTTCGAGGTCGGCTTCGTGCTGGCGGCCTTGCTCTACGCGCTGTTCTTCAAGGTGCAGGGCGAGGCCCGGGTGGAGGAGACACTGCACATTCCGGACGAGCCGCTGGCCGTGCCTGCCGACTAGCCCGCCGCGCCGGCGGCGCCCCCAGGGACCGGGCGTGGCCGCATCAGGCCCGCAGGAAGGTGACCTGCTCTTCGGCGCCGTCCCAGAGCACCGTGTGCAGCGCCGGCGTGGCCCTGGCTAGCACCTTCCCGCCGCGCAGCACCAGCGTGCGGGGCGCCACCAGCCGCAGCGCGTCCGCCTCCGATGGCGCATCGAAGACCACCAGGTCGGCCGGCCCGCCCGGCCGCAGCCCGTAATCGGGCAGGCCGAGAGCCCGGGCCGGATTCGTCGTGATCATCTCGATGAGCCGCCGCAGCTCGCCGTCACCGGACATCTGCCCGAGGTGCACGAACACGAACGCAGCCTGCAGCGGATCGCCGTACCCCAGCGGATACCACGGGTCCATCACCGAGTCGTGCCCGATACAAACGTTGACGCCCGCCTCCTGCAGCTGCTTGACCCGGGTGTGACCGCGCCGGATCGGCCCGGTGTCGAAGCGGCCCTGCAGCACGGAGTTGTCCAGCGGGTTCGTGACCATGTGCAGGCCAGCCCGGGCAATGTTGGCGATCAGCCGGTGCGCATACGCGTTGTTGTAGGAATGCATCGCGGTGGTGTGGCTGGCCGTGACCCGGCCGGACATCCCCCGCCGGATCGTCTCGGCCGCCATCACCTCGACAAAGCGCGAGTGATCGTCGTCGGTCTCATCGCAGTGGATGTCCACCCGCAGCCCGTGCTCGTCAGCCAGGGCCATCGCGAACCTGACCGACTCCACGCCGTCCTCGCGGGTCAGCTCGTAGTGCGGGATGCCGCCGACGACATCCGCGCCCAGCTCGACCGCCCGGCGCATCAGCTCCCGGCCGCCCGCAAAGCCCAGGATGCCCTGCTGGGGAAACGCCACGAGCTGCAGGTCGATCAGGCCGCGGACCTCCTCGCGCAGGTCCACGAGCGCACGCAGCGCGCGCAGCTGCGGATCGCAGACGTCGACGTGGCTGCGGACCTGCTGGACCCCGCAGGCGAGCTGCCAGCGCAGGATCTGCCGGGCGCGCGACTGCACGTCCGCATAGGTCAGGTCAGCGGCCCGCTGCGCCCAGACCGCGATGCCCTCGATCAGCGAGCCGGACACGTTCGGCCGCGGCTGGCCCACGGTGAGCACGGCATCCAGGTGAATGTGCGGTTCGACCAGGGGCGGCGTGACCAGGCGCCCGGCCAGGTCGAGAACCTCGGCCGCGGAGGTGCCGGCGCCGACGGTGACGATCCGGTCGCCGTCGACGCCCAGATCGCTCAGTACGGCCTGGCCCGCCACCCGGGCATTGCGGAGAATCAGATCGATCATCTGGCTATCATCGCGCGCTCCGTTGAAGCTGGCTCGTCGTCCTGGCCGGCCGGTCCCAGCCTTGCGGCTCGCGGACGGCGAGCTTACGCTGCCTAACGTCATCGCCTTCGTCATCCTGAGATACGGACCAGAATGCTCTTTACCGCAGATCACGAGGCTTTCCGGCAGTCGGCCCGGAGGGTCCTGGAGCGCGAGGTCGTCCCGCACGCGCAAGAGTGGGAGGAAGCCGGCGCCTTCCCCGCCCATCAGCTGTTCAAGGTTCTGGGGGCGGCCGGGCTGCTCGGTGTCGAGTACGACCCCGAATACGGCGGCCAGGGCGCCGACCACTCCTACACGGTCATCCTGGGCGAGGAACTCGGCCGGATGGGCTGCGCGGGGGTCGCGATGGCCATCGCGGTGCAGAACGACATGGCGACACCCTCGCTGCACAGCCACGGCAGCCACGAGCTGAAGCAGCGCTACCTGGTCCCGGCGCTGCGCGGCGAGATGGTGGCCGCCATCGCCGTCACCGAGCCCGACGCCGGTTCCGATGTGGCCGGCATCAGGACCCGGGCCGTGCGGGACGGCGACGACTGGGTCATCAACGGGTCGAAGCTCTACATCACCAACGGCACCCAGGCGGACTGGCTGTGCCTGCTGGCCAGGACCTCGGACGAGGGCGGCTATCAGGGGATGTCGCAGATCCTGTTCCCGACTTCCGCGCCGGGGTTCGCGGTCAGCCGGAAGCTGCGCAAGCTCGGTAACAACTGCTCCGACACCGCGGAGCTGTCCTTCACCGACGCGCGGGTGCCGGTGTCGCACACGATCGGCCAGGCCGGCCGTGGTTTCCAGCAGCAGATGCAGCAGTTCCAGAACGAGCGGATGATCGCCTCCTACACGGCCGTCGGCGCCATGGCGGCCGCGCTCCGCCGGACCGCTGATTACCTCCGCGACCGGCACACGTTCGGCCGGCCGCTGCTGTCCCGCCAGTACGTGCAGTTCCGGCTGGCCGAACTCGCCGCCGACCTGGACACGCTGCGGCATTACAACTACGCGTGCGCGGAGGCTTACCTGCGCGGCGAGGACACCACCAGGTTCGCGACGATCGCCAAGCTGAAGGCCGGCCGCCTGCAACGCGAGGTCGCCGATACCTGCCTGCAGTTCCACGGCGGGTTCGGCTACATGGAAGAGGCCTGGGTATCGCGCTTCTTCAGGGACAGCCGCCTGCTGTCCATCGGCGGCGGAGCCGACGAGGTCATGCTCCAGATCCTGGCCAGGCTGGACGGCTTCGCCGGATGAGCGGCGGGCGCCGGACGCAGCGGGCCCGGACGCGTGCGCTCGCTATCTCCAGGATGCGCCGGGCCTGGGCCGCTGGGCTGCCTCAGAGCGCGATGAAGGCCGCGCCGCAGTCAGCTCCGTGCGCCGTCTCGTCGTCGAACCACACGCCGCCCTCGGCGAGGTAGCGGAACCTGAGCGTGCTGTGGGCCGGCACGCTGACCGCGGTGCTGCGGGTGCCGTTGGCACGCCGGCGCAGCGGGTGCGCGAACGGATTCCAGTCGTTGAAGTCGCCCACGACTGAAACGGCGCCAGGCGGCTCGTCGGCAGGTATTACGAAGGTCACGCGCACGAGATCGTTACGGTCGGGCCTGGTCGTCTTGATCAATGGCTTCTCCGCTCGGTCGGGCGGTCCGGCGGTCTGGCGGGCCGGACTGCGGCGCCTAGTTTTCACCATTGTCATGTCGGCCCCGTGTCCGATGTGCGACATCGACGTGAATGAGCCGATGGCTCAGTCCAGAAGTCGCTCAGTCCAGCAGGTCAGCAGGCGGCCTGCGGGCGGTTACCGCGGCGGTACGCGCCCGGCCAAGCTGCAGGATCATCTGGGGGGCACCGGGCAGCGCCAGGCGGCTACGGATCTCGGCCCGCAGCACCGGCAGCTCCAGCGGCTGACTGTGCAGGCTCGCGAAGACCCACCGGCTGGCGGCGTGCAGCAGCAGCCGGTGCAGCGCCTGGCCAGCGCGCAGCCAGTCGGCCGGGCCGTCGGCCACGGTGACCAGCACGGCAGTCGCGGTCGGCGTCTCGCCGCTGCTGTCAAGCAGCCCGACATCTCGCCCGAGGTCAAAATCGCGCTGGGCCAGCCGACCGGCTTGCGGGTGCCGGGGCGGCGGGAAGGCATGCGCGGGCACCCCGTCGCGGGCGGCATCTCCGATGCGGCGGGTCCAGCTGCGCGTGTGATGAAGCACTGCCTGGTCAGCCTGAAGCCGGCCGTCGGCTTCGGCCACCAGCGCCGCAAGCTGCAGATAGTGATCAGGCTGCTCGACGTAGCACAGCGTCGCGCCTTCCGCGGCCGCAGCCCGCTGCAGGCGGGCCAGCAAGCTCGCGGCGACCGGCTCCGGCTCGAAGGCGCCCCGGTGCGTGTGCCGGTGTGGCACGGCCGCCAGCAGCTGCCGTTCGGCGCTGGTCATCGGCGCCGCCGCGCCCAGCCGTACGCAGGCCAGCAGAGCGGGCTGGGCCGGATCGGGCAGCAGGCTCACCACTGGCCGGTAACCGGCCTGCCGCACCGCCAGCCGCAGTCCGAACAGCGCCGCACCGCAGCTGATGAGCAGCTCCCGGCCCGCCGGGTCGATGCCAGCCAGAATGCGGCTCGGGTCAGCGATCAGCTCGAGCCCGCCGGAGCCCGGGCGGAACCGCCAGGGCTGGGTGTTGTGCAGGGATGGCGCCCTGGCTGCCGTGGCCACCAGGGACTCGACCAACTCCACGGGGACCGGCCCAGCCGGGGGAAGCGGCCCTGGCACCTCGTGCGCGGGGCGCCGGAAGGGTGCGGAGATGTCCGGGCGGGCGCTCGCCGGCCGCTCGCGGCCGCGCTGCGGTGGAGCGATCTCCGTCATGTCTGTCACCTGTCGTGGGCTATCACCAGCCTGGCTGTGCGACGGTCCGCCTGACAGTGCCCTCCGGCCCGTCAGGCCAGGTCCTAAGGCTCGACTTGGCCCCTTTCGGCGCAGCTCCAGGCTAGGATTCGGCCCATGCGCGGGATCATCCTGCCGGGCCGGGCCGGTTATCTGGCTACCCGATCGATGCGGTCAGGTCGGGTCCGCTCCGCCCGCTCGATCAGCCTGGCCATCCCCGGCTGACTGCGGCGCGCGATGTCGCGGCGGCGGCCTCATGAAGATCCGTCCGCTCGCTATCGACGGGGCTTTCGAGATCGACACCGCGCCGCACACCGACCCGCGCGGCCTGTTTCTTGAGTGGTACAGGTTCGACCGGCTGGCCGAGGCGGTGGGTCATCCGCTGCGGCTGGCCCAGGCGAACCTGTCCGTGTCCGCCCGGGGCGTGGTACGCGGCATTCACTTCGCCGACGTACCGCCTGGCCAGGCCAAGTACGTGACGTGCGTTCGCGGCGCGGTGCTGGACGCCATCGTCGACCTTCGAGTCGGCTCGCCGACCTTCGGCCGGTGGGAGGGCGTCCAGCTCGACGATGACCGGCGCCGGGCTGTGTACCTGGCGGAAGGCATCGGCCACGGGTTCTGCGCGCTCACCGACGACGCCACGCTGACCTACCTGTGCTCGCAGACCTACGCACCCGGCCGTGAGCACTCGGTTCATCCGCTCGACGCCGACCTGGCGATCGCCTGGCCAGCCGATTCGCCACTCGTCTCGGACCGCGACGAGGCGGCCCCCACGCTCGCCCAGGCTGCCCAGGCCGGCCTGCTGCCTGATTACGCGGCCTGCCTCGGCTGGACGGGATCACTCGAAGCAGGCGAATCCGGCGGGCTCGCCGCTCACCCCTGACTTCCTGGTGGTGGCAGCGGCTGGCCGCCGACGTCTGCCTGGCCGTGGGCGACTAGCCAGGTGAGCGCCTCGTGCAGCGCGCCGAGCGAGCTGAACCGCGGCGCGTAGCCCAGCGTCTGCCTGGCCCGCGCGGTGCTGGCGGTGATGCTGCGGAACGTGTGCTGGCGGGTCGTCTCGGCGTGCTCGGGACCGACCCGGCGGTCGAACTCCGGCCAGTCGACGAAGTCGAGCACCGGCTCACGGCCGAACCACCCGGCGACGCCGGTGGCCAGGCCGCGAAGGGTCATCGCCTGCTCGGCCGCCACCTGGAAGCTGCCGCCGATCGCAGCCGGGCGGGACAGCGCGCGCTCGAATGCCTGTGCCACGTCATCGGCGTGCACGTGATGCAGGACGCCCAGCCCGTGATCAGGCAGCGCGAGCGGTCGTCCGGTGGCCAGGCTCGTCCAGACGGCGGGATCCAGGTTGCCGGCCGGGGTGATGACCGGCCAGCCGGGCCCGCTGATGTGACCCGGGTGCAGCACGACAGCGGGCACCCCGAGAGCGCGGGTCTCGCGGTGCAGGAGTGCCTCGATCTCCGCCTTACCCGTCCCGTACTCGCCGTAGGCGGTCCGCGGCTCATCCTCGGTGACCGGCACCCGCAGGGCCGGACCGTGCACCCAGATGGTCCCGCAGTGCACCAGCAGCGGACGGGACGGACGCAGCGCGTCGATCAGCTGCTGCGCCGAGGCCGCCGTGAAGCAGACCAGGTCGATCACCACCTCCGGGCGGAGCGCCGCGACCAGGGCGCCGAACGTCCCCGCGGCGTCCTGCTCCTCGCGGTCGACCGTGACCCTGGTGACCGAGTCCCACTGCGGGCTCGGGTGATAGGGCTCGCGGCGGCCCCGGCTCAGCGCGATCACGTTATGGCCGGACCGGACCAGCCGGGGAACCAGGTAGCTACCGATGTGCCCAGTTGCGCCGATGACGACTACGCGGCTCATCGCCACGCTCCTTCCGGGATGCCAGTTCCGATGCAAAGTGGCTGAGACTGGCCATCAGCTCAGTATCTCCGGTCACCGCCCGCGGCCCGACGCCCCGCTCGGGGCGGCGGCGCGCGGCCGGATAGCGTGCGGCTATGACGATCCAGACGCGCCCGTTGGGGCGGACCGGAGCCGACGTGACCATCCTCGGGTACGGGGCGATGGAGCTGCGGGGCCAGCAACGAGGACCGGCGATCGAGGATGCGCAGGCCGGCCTCCTGGGTGCCGTGCTCGACGGCGGGATCAACCTGATCGATACCTCCATCGACTACGGCCGCAGCGAGGAACTCATCGGCCGGTACCTCGGCCACCGTCGGGACGAGTATTTCCTGGCCTCGAAGTGCGGATGCATGCTCGGCGACCCGCCACCTGAGGCCAGGCCGCCGGGCCCGCACGACTACCATCAGGCCAATATCCGGGCCGGGACCGAGCAGAGCCTGCGCAGGCTCGGTACCGACCGGCTCGACTTGCTGCAGGTGCACATCTCACCCAGCCGCGCCCAGCTGGAAGCGGAGCAGACCATCGAGACGCTCCAGTCGCTGCGGGATGCGGGGAAGATCCGCTTCATCGGGATGTCGGGAACCCTTCCGCACCTGCCCGACCACATCGCGATGGGCGTCTTCGACGTTTTCCAGATCCCCTACTCGGCGGTCCAGCGCGAGCATGAGGACCTCATCACCACCGCCGCCGCGGCGGGCGCAGGCACGCTGATCAGGGGCGGCGCCGCGCGTGGCGCCCCGGCGGAAGATAAGGACTGGCGGCGGGGGCCGATCGGGCTCGCCGAGGGCGAAGGCCGGCGCCGCTGGGAGTCCTCCGGCGTGCAGGACATTCTCGGGGACATGACCCCCCTGGAGTTCGTGCTGCGGTTCACGCTCAGCCACCCCGGCCTGTCCAGCGCCATCGTCGGCACCGCCAACCTGAACCATCTGCGGTCCAACCTGGCCAGCGCCGAGAACGGGCCACTGCCCGCGGATCTCTACGAGGAAGCCAAGCGCCGCCTGCCAGCGGGACCGTAATGCCCGCCGGTCAGTGCTCGCCGACGGTCTCGGTGACGGCGGCACTGATCGTTCGCGCATCCGGCCGGACAGCTTCGCCCGCGACCAGGACCGTCGGGGTGGCACTGACCCCGGCCGCGGTGGCGCGCGCGGTCACATACTGCGGCCAGTCCAGGTAGGGCGCAGCGGACAAGCAATCGGCGAACGCCGCGCCGGCGAGCCCGGCGGCCCGGCCGAGGCCGGCGAGTTCAGCGTTGCTTAGCCCCGGGCCGCCCTCGGGCGGCTGGTGGACGAAGAGCTCATGGGCATAGTCGGGGAACCGGCCCCGGTCCGCCGCGCAGCCGGATGCGGCGGCCGCCCGGGTCGAGTAGTTCGTCGTCGAGGCCTCGTCGAGGAAGTTCATCGGGTGGTAGGCCAGCCGGGCCAGCCGGTCGGCGACCAGGCTGGCCAGGGCCGGCGCCGCGGCCAGCTCAAATCGGCGGCAGAACGGGCACAGGAAGTCGATGTATATGTCGACTAGGACCTGGCCGTCCCCGACGACCACCCCGTCGCCCTGGGGTGTCGCGCTGGCCGGAACGCGGCCGGGGGTGATCGGGTGGGTCATGGCCCCTCCGGAGTGTTGACCGTCACGGTGGTCGTTTCAGCATCTCAATACCGCGCCGGGGCCGCGTCGGCGGGTATAGATGGCGCAGCGGGGGGATCCCCGGCCGCTGTGCCCTGGCCGGGCCGCTGGTCACGGGGCAGCGATGCGGCATTGACGCGAACGGGAGGGGCTTTTCGATGCCAGGCAGCCGGTTCGATATCGGGGGCGTGCGGGGCAACCGGCTGGTGCTGTGGGGCGAGCGGCGGCTTGAGCACCACTCGAGCGGACGGCTCGGTAGCCTCGCCGTTGGCTGGCTGCAACGGTACGCGGAGTCGAGCGAGTACTCTGCTGCGGCCCTGGTCCTCGGCACCTTCTTATCCATGGTTCCGGCGCTGCTGGCCGTGTATGCCCTGGCCGATCTGTCCGCGGGCGCGGGGAACGGCATCGCCCAGCACCTGATCTACCGGCTGCATATTCACGAGCCGGCCATCGCGCTGGTGGTGTCAGCGTTCGGAAGCGAGGCCAGCAACGCGGCGGCCGCCTCGGTCGTCGGCCTGCTGGGCTTCCTGATCTTCGGGCTCGGGCTAGGAAAGATCGTCCAGGATGTCTACGCCAGGGCCTGGCGCATCCGGGTCGGCTCGCCTGCTGACCGGTGGCGCTACGCAATCTGGTTCGTCGTCTCGATGGGCCTGCTGGGCCTGCAGGTGACGGAGGAATCGATTGTCTCGTCGTTAGGCTGGGTGCTGATCAGCCCGATCGGATTCGCCGTCCTCACCGCATTCTGGCTGTGGACGCCGTGGTTCCTGCTGCACGGTCGGATAAGACTGGCCCAGCTACTTCCCGGCGCACTGCTCGTGGCGGTGACGTACATGGGCGCGTCGACCGTTTCCGAGTTCTTACTCGGCTACTGGATCACCGACAACGGACGGCTCTTCGGCTCCTTCGGAGTTGTCCTCGCGCTGCTGGCCTGGGGGCAGGTCGTGGCTGGGATCTGGTTCGCCTGCGGCATCTTCTCGCCCGTCTACGCCGAGTGGCGGGCCGGCTGGACGCGGGATGGGGTGTCACCTTTCGGCGGCTATCAGCGCGTCTTCGGTCAAGCTGAGCGCTAATCGGCCGCCGCTCGCTTCCTGAGCTCATCCTCGATGGTCGCCACCAAGTCCGGATTCGCGCTCAGGCCCAACAGGACTTCCGGCGGCAGCCCGAGTTGACGGCTCGCTTCCGCCACCACCGACTGGATCATGCCCAGAGCTTTGGCCAGGGCCTCATCCCGCTTGTAGGTCGACGGCAGGTCATCAAGCGAGAGCTCGGCTGGCCGGCGGAACGTTCCGTCCGGTCCGGGAAGCCACGCCGCGCCCGTCGCGGCCAGGCCGATCGCTGAGCTGATGTGCTCCCGGCCGGAGTCCCTGAACTCCTGGCGGACTGACTTCTCGATGACGCCGGCGACGAGGTGCCCGTTCGGGGCGAGCAGCACGTTCCATACGTATTCCGACCGAGCCTGGCCGGGCCGGCGCAGCGCGAAGTCCAGGCCGTCGAGCTCCGCACCGGGATCGAATCCCCCGATGCCACGTTCGTGCCGGGCGAATTCGTCGGCGATGACGACATACCCGACCTGATCGGCGGTTCGCGCATGCAGCGCGACGTCCTCCCGGACACCCATGCCGCGCAGCTGAACGAGCCACGGCCCGTAAGCGTCGCCGGCGAACCAGGCGTCAGGGTTCCCGTCAAAATAGCTTTCCAGGTCTTTGGTCCGCTGGTACAAGACGGTCGGCACCATCAGGCGCCGCTCCCCCGTGGCCGCGTTCTCGCCGACCAGGAAGGCGGTGTGCTGTAGCTGATCGAGAAGCTCCTGCCGTCGGCCGGCCGTCGATGATGCCAGCGCGCGACAGACACATTCAAGATCAGCATCGTGCTGCGCTGCGTCCAGATCCGCGACGTCCAGGCCGCGGTACCTGGGCAGGACGTTGTCCAGTACCTCGGCCACCACGTCCGGCTCGGTGAACGTCAGCGCTTCCAGAAAATGCCGGGCGCCAGGGACTTCCGCAACGGCGCGCCGTACCGTCGGGAACCCGGTCGCGCCCGGACCAGGCAGGTATGCGGCCGGGCGGTCCCCGGCGCCGAATGGGGCGACCTGGCTGCCATCTTCGAGCCTGATGATCGGTCTGGCCCGCGCCGGGCCCGGCTGCTCGCCCGGGAATTCCGGCGCCCGCCACAGCCCGGAGCTGCGATGCAGGAACATATAGAAGCGGCTGATCCAGGCGTCTGACTGCCCCGCGAGAAATTCGCCGCTGGCTGTGGTGACGACGGCTTCCGGCGTTACTTCATCGATGCCGAGCTCTTCGGTGAGGTATCGCCACAGCACCGGGGTCCGGTTTTCGGTGATGGACTCATGCGCGAAAGCCAGCGGCCGGCCGGCTCCGTAGAGCGCGCCGAGCTGATCGGGCGGCAGCAGCTCGCGAAGCCCGGCGTCGCGGGCCAGCCGCACCTCACCGGCGGCACCGTAGCCGCCCCCGGCCAGCGGGATGAGCTGCTCCCTGGCCAGCGCCGCGCGCACCGCGTCGAACAGCGGGCGGAACATCGTGCCTGGCTGGAATCGCGCGACGTCGACCGGCAGCGCCTGCAGCACATCGGCGGTCAGCAGCCCGTCATCGCGGAGCTCCAGGAGCACCTCGGCGAGCAGCGCCGCCGTCTCGCGAACCAGCGCCTGGTTCGACGGATCGTGATCGGGAACGTTGTCGCGAGCTGGCGTGGTCCGGTAAGGCCCCTGGATCAGGAAGCCGAGGAAGGTCTCCTTCTGGGTGGGAAAGAACACGACCAGCGGGGCGTCGGCACGCCGCACGAGCACGGGCCGGCCACCGGCGGTGCCGACGCGGAAGGCTATCTCGACCCGGAGCGCCGGCTGCCCGAGATCGTCGAGCTGACGGTGCCAGACGAACCACGCCTCGTCCTGGCGGCCGGGCCCGCTCGTCAGGGTTACCTGACGGCTTGACCCGCTGCGGCTGGCCGCCGTGCGCTGCAGGACCGACTCCGTGATCTGAATGCCCCGCACCCGGACCCGTTCGATGTTTCTGAGGAACAGCAGGGTGCCGGGCTCGATCCGGTTCAGGGCCGCGGCGATCTCCGGCACGGCCACTGCCGCGGCCAGGGTGTCATGGTCGAAGGGGAAGACGAAGACCGTCCCGGAGGCGGGCCCATCCAGCGGATCCGCGGCGAACGGCCGGACGTACCGCTCGATCCGGAAGTGCTCGTCCGAGCTGTGGACACTCGGGGTCTTGGTGTACGCGTACACCGACTTGAACCCGATGCCGAACTTACCGATCTTCGTGAGATCCGCGGACTTCCCGCTCTGGCCGACCCCGCACAAGCCGCGAACGTCGGCTTCGGTGAAGGGCCGGCCATCGTGCCGCACCTCGAGGCGGTCCTCGAACAGCTCGAAGGCCAGCTCGGTCGCGCCCGCGTCCTCGGCGTTCTGGATCAGCTCGAAGATGAAGTGGGTGCGCTCGCTGTAGAGCTGCCCGAGCAGATCGAGGACAGCCGTGTCCCAGCCGTAGCGGGCAATGTTCTCGTCGCGGATCTTCCCGTAGTCAGCGGACACCCAGTGACCTCCATCTAGACGCGGCTGCCACCCCGCGTGCTCCCGGCCGGCGGGGGGTGATTCGCGCGCATCCGCCACGCGTCGGTCACGAGTTCCGCCAGCCGCCCGGCATCCACCTCCGCCAGCCGCAGCAGCACCAACGGCAAGCCGTCGTAACCGGGCACGGTGAAGAAGATCTCCGGCTCACCCAGCAGGAGCGCCTGCTTCTCCGCCTCGTCCCCGACGAACAGCACCGCGATGTCGGTCCGGATGCGCCTGCGCTGGCCCGGCCTCCGCTCAGGATAGGACCAGATGAACCCCTTGTCGGCGACCCGGAAGTCGAAGCCGTCGCTGTCGATCTCCGCCACGCCGGGCAGGGCCAGCGCGAGGCGGCGTACGTCACCGGCATCAGCCACTGGGTCCCTCCCGGATCGCGCCACCCGTATGCGCACAGGTTAGGCTGGCCCGATCGCCTGGTCGACCCACGCCACGCCGGCCCGGTTAGCCCAGGCTGGTGCGCCGCCGCAGTCGAAGCAGCGGCCTCAGGTGGTGGCTATGGGCCCCTGCTCCGGCCAGCCAGCGGCCGCGCCCGGCGCGCCCGGCAGCGTAACCAGCGTCCCCTCTGGTGCGCCGCCGAGGTAAGCCCAGATCTTGTTCAGCTCGGACTGGTAATAGAGCGCGTCCAAGCCGAAGATGAAGCTGGCGATCAGGCCGAGCACGCCGTTGCAGCTGGACGCCAGGCCCGCCGCCGCTTGCATCTGGCCGATCCGCTCGCCGGTCTTGTAGATCGAGACGAACGGCGGCACGATGATGAAGGCACCGAGCGTGATGGCGAGTACCGCCAGTCCCGGGCTCACGATGATCCGCTCGTCCAGGTCACGCGCCTCACGGTTGATCTTGTACCACCAGACTATGCGGTAGATGCCTAATGTGATCAACGGCCAGACCAGCCAGACGAGGAAAATGTTCCTGGTCTTTCCCATGCGTCCGGTCATTTCTCGCCCGCCCCTTCATCCGCTTAACTGCGGAAAATTTGCCATCCGTCATCCCCGCTTACGCATGGTAGGCGGCATCCAGCCGGACGTCAGTCAGACTCGATGATCGGGACGCAGCGGGTCGCCGAATTCAGCCCCGGAGGCCTCGTTATGGTGACCGGACGGGCGGGGTCTTAGGATCAAGCCGATGCGACGCGAGTCTTCGACGGTGGTTGTCCTGGTCGGCGAGGTGGGCGACGGACTGCTGGCCGGGCTCGGCCGGTCTCAGAATGTGTCCGTGGCCCGCAGGCCGGCCACCGGGGCCGGCCAGCCGGCCGCGGCGGAACCCGCGGCCGTGCGGCCCGGCTGGGAGGCGGGCGCCCTGGCCATGCGGGAGGCGGCGCGGCGGCGGTCGACCTACGTCATCGTCCCGGACGACCCGTTGGCCGATGTCGCGGCGGAATGGCGGGCAATGTGGGAGGGGCCAGGCGGGTCGCGGGGCGCGGCCGGATTCGAGGAGCGCGCCGCCGAGGCGCTGGCTGCCTGGCGAGACAAGCGGTTCGAGCTGCCCGACTACTACCTGGTCGTGCCCGCGGCCGGGCCGGCCGGCACCGGCCCCGACCTGTACCTGGGCCCGCTGCGGGCCGTGCGCCCGCGCCGGGTCGCGGTGGCCGGCCTCGCCGACAGCTCGGCGACCCGGACCACCCGGGTGCTGGATGCGCTCGGCTCCTTGGCGCACGGGCCGTGGTGGCCGCCGCTCGATGAGCTGCTCGATAAGGCCCGCCGGTTTTACGCCGGCGGCCTCACCGAGACGCAGCTGGCTACGACCTAGCCGATCCGCCGCCCGGGCGGGCCAGGCCGGCGGCCGCCGCGCCGCCCTGCGCGCCGCCGGTCAGCGGCTGAATCCGGGGATGCCGGTGCCCGTCACGGTAGTGCGGACGGTGAGGAATCTCGGGCCGGTCTTCTTGCAGGCCTTGAACGGGAACGAAACCACGGTCGCGGCATGGTCGTTCGGCGGGAAGACCCGCAGCCCGATGGCGTTCGCGGGGTGGCAGGCCGATGCGGAGAAGAACGCCACGTCGACGATCAGCAGCAGGACATGGGCGGTCGCGCCGCGGCGGAGGGTGACCAGGTGCGTGGGATCGGAGTGATCGCGCCCCGCCGCGCGGCCGAGCTGATGCCCGCCGAGGCCGACGGCCGATACGCCGGGAAAGCCGAGCAGCGTGCAGGTGTGATGTGAGGTATTGGACAGCTCGAGCTGATAGGCCGTGGTACCGGCCGCGCCGTCACCAGGGACGCCGATCCAGGCCGTGAGGTCGGAGGTCGCGCATTTCGGCGCTGCTGCTGCCGAGGCGGCAGGCTGTGCTGCTGCCGAGGCGGCAGGCTGTCCGGGCGCGGCCAGCGCGGCCGCGGGCATGAGGACCGCGGCGCAGGTCATTGCTACGGCGGTCGCCCTCCGCCGGGTACGGCTGATCGGTTTCATGTCCATCCTCTTCTCGGGTCGGGCCGGTTGATCGGCAGCCCAGCTACCCATGAAGAGCGCGTCCCGGCGATCCAGATACGTCATTCGCTGGCCGCGAGCCGACCACCCGCGGTCGACGGCGCTCAGGTGTCCCCTGGTGCCGGCCCGTCGGCCAGCCCGCTGAACAGCTCGGCATAGTCGTAAGCGGCCTCGGGCTTGGCGCGCACCGCCGCGTCGATCATCTTCGCGTCCTGGCCGATGAGGATCCGCCAGGCACCTGACCGCACCCCGTCGAGGATGACCGTCGCCGCCTCAGCCGCGCTGACCGGCGCCTTGTCCCGGAAGTCGGCGTTCGCCCGCACGAGCATCTGGCGCAGATCATCGGCTGACCCGCCCTCGGCCAGCACGCCGGCGCTGATCAGGCTGGCCCGCACGGTACCGGGGATCAGCTCCTCCAGCTGGGCGTCGGTCATGTGCTCGGGCTCCGGCAGGCCACGGGCGCGAAAGCTGTTCGCAATGATGTCCGTGCCCACGTGCCCAGGGAACACGACGGCGACCCGGACATGCGGCGCGTTGACGCGCAGGTCCTCGATGAGCGCCTCCGAGAAGCCCCGCACGGCGAACTTGGCCGTGCTGTAGGCAGTCTGCGGCACGCCCGGGCCCAGCGACGCCCAGAAGCCGTTCACGCTGCTGGTGTTGACCAGAACGCCCTCGCGGCTCGCGATCAGCAGCGGCAGGAACGCGCGGGCGCAGTAATAGACGCCCCACCAGTCGACGGCGAACGTCCGCTCCCACTCCTCGCGGCGGTCTTTGATGAAGCTGCTGCCGCCGCCGATGCCGGCGTTGCTGAAGACCAGGTCGACATGGTCGCTGCCATGACCGTCGAGCAGCTCATCGCGAAACCGCAGGACCTGCGGCTCGTCGCAGACGTCACAGGCATGGCCGGTAACCCGGACGCCGGGCGGGGCACCCGCCCGCGCCAGGGCCGCCGTCTCCTCGACGGTGCCGGCGTTCAGGTCGCAGGCCGCGACCGAGCAACCCTGCGCCGCAAGCTGGCGGACAAGCTCGCGGCCCATGCCCGAGCCACCGCCGGTCACTACCGCGAGCTTCCCGGTGAACGAGTCCACAGCCACGATGGTTACCTGCGGTGCCCTTGCTCGTCAACGCGCCGGCGAGCGCCCGCGACGAGTTTCAAGTGGTGACCGCCTCCCCTTGGCACGTCAGGGCGGCCGCCGTTGACTAGCACTATCAAAGTGCTATCATATTGATAGGTGATCGGGTGGCCGACGCCACAGTCACAGGAGGCATCCGATGAACGGAGCCATGTTCGACTACACGCCCCTCGCCAACCTTCGGAAGGGTCCGCGCGAGTGGTGGCGAACTCCCCCGCGACCAGGCATCTACCGACTGATCGCGCCATGGGAGTACCGTCACCTCCGCTTCGCTGGGGTTACGCGTATCGCCGGTGGCAGTATCGCGGCCGCGGCCGGGCTCATCTGCGTCGCGTACTGCGTCTACGGATGGGCAGCCTTTTTCCTGGTTATCGGAGCACTGAATCTCGCGGGTGGCTACTGGTACCTCACCATCGATCGCTCCGCACCTGCCCGAACCTGAGCCTGGTCAACGCCCGCCGGGGCGAGGAGCGGTCATCCGGCGGCGGGTGCCCAGGCCTGCGGTCGCTGCGGTGCGATCGTCTGGATGCGCAACCGGCTACGCCGAGGGCGGCCGTGCTACCCGGGCCCCGGCGATCGGCGTGGGGGACAGCCGGCCGGGGTCCAGTTCCCGCATATCCGCGGGAGCACCAACGATCAGCGGGTCCGGCTGGCCGACGGCATCATGATCCTTGCGGTCGTACTCGATGCCCGCGAGTAGGCTGCGCATGGCCTCCAGGCGGGCGCGTTTCTTGTCGTTGCTCCTGATCACGGTCCACGGCGCCACGGGCGTATGGGTGCGCTCGAACATCGTGACCTTGGCCGCGGTGTAGGCATCCCACTTGTCCAGCAAGGCGATATCGGTGGGGCTGAGCTTCCACTGCCGCACGGGGTCGATCTGCCGGATGGCGAACCTGGTTTGCTGCTCGCCCGGGGTGACGGAGAACCAGAATTTCGTCAGCGAGATACCGTCGTCCACCAGCAGCCGCTCGAACCTGGGCACCTCCTCGAGGAAGACCTCGCGCTGCTCGTCGGTGCAGAAGCCCATAACCTTCTCGACCCCGGCGCGGTTATACCAGGAACGGTCGAACAAGACCATCTCCCCCGCGGTCGGCAGGTGCGCCACGTAACGCTGGAAATACCATTCCCCCCGCTCACGCTCGGTCGGGATATCGAGCGCGACAACCCGCGCGGACCGCGGATTCAGGTGCTCCATGAAGCGCTTGATGGTGCTGCCTTTGCCGGCTGCATCCCGGCCCTCAAAGATAACGACGAAGCGGCGACCCGTATCCTGCATCCAGTATTGCAGCTTGAGCAGCTCGACCTGGAGGATGCGTTTCGCATGATCGTATTCCTCGCGGCTCAGCCGCTCGTCATAAGGATAATCTTGCCGCCAGGTATCCACCATGCTGCCGTCGGCATTGCGGAGCACCGGGTCGTCCTCGTCTGAGTCATCCACCCATACGCCCGGCGGTATCACGCCTCTACGGCCCGGATCGTCCGCACCCGGATAGCCCGCGCGGGTCTGCATCTCGCCAGTCATACCGATCCCATCCACGACCCTGTCTGTGCTGTGCTCTTACCCAGCATCGGGTCAACCCTGCCACTCAGCAGCCCAGATGGCGAGATTCACCGCAAGTGCGCCGCCATCGCGCCACCACCGACCCGCTGTCCCGCCGGGTGGAACTCCAGGGCCGATGCCTCCTGCTGGCCGAAGGTGATCACGATCTCCCTGCCGTTGGCATAGCTGACCACCGGCCGCTGCAGCATCTCACTCACCCTGCGGGCGACGCCCTGGAACAGCTCCACCTGGTCCGGCGTGTCGGCACTTACCCGGAACCGTCCGCGGGCGGCGAGCGCCTGGGCGACGATGGGGGCGAAGTTCGCCTCGCCCCTGGCCCTCTCCGCCGTGCTGAGCGGAGTGCGCTGGTAGGCGGGCTGCGTGCCGGGAGGGCGGGTCATCGCTGATCTCCTTATGATCGCCGGCCTCCCAGCATCCCATCGCTCCTCCCGCGCCGCTCCCTTCCGCACCCGGGCGGAACTCATTACGGTCGTCAATGTGGTGGCGATTGAGTTCGAAGAACGAGATCTTGAGGCGAGAGTTCCTGATCTGGCCGCCGCCGGGACGTGGACCCGAGTGCGGCTGCGCTGGCGGCGGGACCCGCTGACGGGGGCGAGCGCCCGGATCCTCACCGGCGTGAAGCTCCAGCCTCCGAGCCGGCCGGACCTGGCTGACCTGGCGGTGAAGCCTGCCTTCTGCCCGTTCGACGCGGAACACCTGGAGAGGTCTACCTTCCCGTTCCCGGCTGACCTCACGACCGAAGGCCGGATCCGGCTCGGCCGGGCCGTGGTCGTGCCCAATATCTTGGCGTACGCGACCCACAGCGCCGTCGGGATCTATGATCCCGGGCGGCACTTCCTCGACCTCGATGACCTTACGCCATCGCTGATCGGGGACGCTCTTGCCGCTATGGTCCGTCATGCTCAGGCGGTGCGGCGCCTGGACCCGTCGGCTCAGTGGAGTTCGATCAACGGCAACTACCTGCCGCCCGCGGGCGCGTCACTGGTTCATCCCCACCTGCAATCCGCTCACGACGCTTACGGCCTGACCCGCCAGCGCATTATGGTCGAGCAGTCCGGAGCATGGAAACAGCGCCATGGGTCCTACTGGACGGCCCTGGTCGAACAGGAAGCGGGCGGTCCCCGATGGGTGGGGCACATCGGCCGGGTTGCCTGGCTGACCCCCTTCGCACCAAGCGGGTTCCACGAGGTCTGGGGCGTGGTGAGCGGGGCGGCCGATGTGACCGAACTGACCGAGGACGACAGCCGGGCGCTGGGGCAGGGGCTCTCCCAGGTCCTGGCCGCCTTCAGGGCCTGGAACCTGGCCTCATTCAACCTCAGCGTGATCGGCGGCGGCCCGCAGGCCCAGGAGCACGGACATCAGGTGGTGCTCAAGATCATCAGCCGGTCGAACCCGGAGCCCATGTACCGCAGCGATGCCACCTATTTCGAACGCCTCTACGGAGAGGCCGTGATTGACCTGAGCCCGGAGGAAGTGGCAGACGGCGTGCGGGCCAGATTCTGATCCACCCGCCCGGCCAGGCGGTGCGGATGCGCCGCTGGTGGTGCCTCCGCTCGGTGGTACGGTCGGCGACATTACGGACCGACCGAGGAGGCAGCGAACGATGACCGCACCGCTCCAGGTGATCGCCCTGAGCTTCAGTCGCAACGCCGGTGCCGAGGACCGGATCCTGGCCGAGGTCGACCGTCTCCGCGGCCGGGGAGTTCTCCGCCTGCTTGACATGCTGTTCGTGGCCAAAAGCCAGGACGGCGCCATCGAACGACTGGCCATCGGTGATGACGAGGACTTCGGCTCGCTCCTGGCGGCGGTCGTTCCCGTCGCGAACGGCAGTCCGGCCGGGCCGGCGCCAGCCGGTGGCCCGGCCTTTGACCCGGCCGATGCGCTGGCGCTGGCCGATTCTCTGCAGCCGGGCACCGCCTTGGCCTTCTTGCTCGTGGAGCACCACTGGGCCGTCCCGCTTTTCGATGCCATCGCCGATGCGGGCGGCACGCTGATCGGCGAGGGCTTCCTGACCTCCGACGCCGGACTGGTAGTGGGAGCCGAGGTCGCCGCCCTGGAGGAGGCATCCCAGGTGATTGCCCAGGCCCAGGCCGACGAGGCCGAAGCCCTGCTTGCGGCGGTTGCGGCCGAAGCGGAGGCAGCCGAGGCGATCGCCGATTCGGAGCGGATCCAGTCCGCCGCCGCCGCTGCCGCCGTCCAGGCGCTGATCACTGCGGGGCTGGTGGAGGAGGCGGCTGCCCACGAGGCAGTCACGGCGCTGACCACGGCCGGCCTGATCGTGGCCGCCGCCGACCAGGCTGCCGCTGACTCCGTAGCCGAAGACGCCGCCGTAGTGGAAGCCGCTGGCGAAGCGACCGCCGCGTCGTTGGCGGAATCCCTCGCCACCGTCGCCGCCGCCGACGAAGTGGCGGCCGAAGCTACCGGTGAGGCCGAGGAACGGGTCAGGGCTGCGTCGATCACCATGGCAGAAGCCCAGGTGCTGCGCTACCTCTCCAAACCACTCCCCTTCGCCGTCATCGCCGACAAGCTGGGCATCTCCCGGTCTGCGGCCAAGGAGCGGGCGGCACGTCTGTATAAGCGGCTCGGCGTCCACGGCCGGGACGAGGCGGTCAGCCGGGCCCGCTCCCTCGGCCTCATCCGCGGCTAGTGGCGGGCACCCGCTGAAGTGCTCGTGCGGACAGGGCCGTGAGCCAGGAAAAGCCGGTGATGATGCTGGCGCGCTGGAACAGGCCGCCGAGATTGACCAGGCGGGAGGCCTGACCGAAGCCCGCGCCGGCTAGGGCCATGGTGGCTGGCATGATCATGGCCGTGGCCGCGCTGTAGAGACCGAACCCGCGCTGGCCGGCCCGCCACGCCCGCCAGCTGCTGGCGAGCGCGGCGGCGGGCAGGCCGAAGAACACCGGGATGGCCGCCAGATTGTGCGCCGTGCCGGCCGGGCTGGGCCGGGTGAGCGCATCGGGGGTGCCCGGCGGGTAGCCGCTGACCGGGTCGGTGGTGAAGACGGCCGACGCGATGAGCCCCGCGCCCGCCGCGCCGATCAGGGCCGGTGCCGCGCGGCTGCTGGTCGCTGGATTCCCAGCACGGGCCAGGCCTGCGGCACCGGCCAGGAACAACGTCCCCGTCACCACGAAGTTCCCGGCCTGGATCCAGCCGCGCGATCCGAGCGCGAGAGAACTGACCGGATGGCGCAGCGGCCGGTAGCCGTCCCGGGCGGCGCCCTCAAGCAGGAACACCGTGACAAAGAACGGGCCTGCGGCCACGCCGCAGCGCAGCAGCCTGCGGGTCCGCGCCTGCGGCTGCCCGGGAGGGCTCGCAGTCTTCACGAGTGCCGCGCTCCTATCCGTAGGTCGGATACTGCGGCCAGCCAGGCGGGGAGTCTTCCCAGTCCTCCTGGCGTCCGTAGGGGGCGAGGTCGAGGACGTTGTTGACGAACAGGAGCCGGTCCACGCCCCGGGCGGTGGTGCGATAGGTCAGGTAGACGTCCTCGCCGTCCCGCAGGAACACGCTGAGCATGAAGCCGCCACCGGCGCCGCACTCGTCGGCGAACGTCGTGCCGTGCGACGACACGAACGGCACCGTCCACCCCATCCGCGCCTGGTAGGCCTCGATCTGAGCGAGCGGCATGTTAGACACCGTCGCCCAGCTGACACCGTTCTCAGCCAGCGCGGCCAGGTCGACGACGTTGTTGGTGAAGTGGGTGCAGCCCGGGCAGTAGTCGTCAGGCCCCTTGTCCATGAACTGGTAGACGACGAGCTGCTGCTGTCCGGCGAACAAGTCGAGCAGGGTCTGCGGGCCAGCTGACGTATCGAACACGTACTTGCTGTTGTCGACCTTGACCATCGGGAGTCGGCGGCGACGCGCGGCGAGCGCGTCAAGCGCGCGAGTGGCCTCCTTCTCGGCGCGCAGCAACTCGTCGCGATCCCGCTGCCACTGCTCGGCTGAAACGACCTGCGGCTGACCGATCACCTTTCACTCCTTCACACTCGTCAACGATCCCGGTGCTGGAAAGCACCTCCGACCAGATGTCATGCAGCTGCGGCCCGATGTGCTGCCTGCTGGGCCGCAGTTGCCTACATACTGTCTGACGCTCCGGCGCACCTGGACTCATCGACGGCAGCCAATCGTCTCAGCCGACCGGGGGCGCCAGCTACGCGCCCCGCACCCGGTGACCGGCCGCCCGGTCCAGCCACCCGTCGCGCGGAGCCAGATATTGCCCTCCTTGACCGAGCATGCTAATTTCTGACCATGCGGTCAGAACTTGAACCAGTCGGTCCACGCAAGGACCGCACGTTCATCGAGACCGCGCGCCGGGCGCAGATCATGACGGCTGCCATCGACACCATCGCCGAACTGGGCTACGGGCAGGCCTCGCTGGCCCGCATTGCCGAGCGGGCCGGAACCAGCAAGGGAGTGATCTGCTACCACTTTGACGGCAAGGACGACCTCATCAGAGAACTGGTCGCGGACCTGACCGCCAAAGGCCGGGCCTACCTGGGCCCCCGGCTCGAAGCCGAGCCGACCGGCGCGGGCATGCTCCGCACCTACATCGAATCCAACCTGGCCTTCATGCGCGACAACCGCAATCACGTAGTCGCCACCGTCGAGATCGCCCTCAATGCCCGCAGCGCCGACGGCAGCCCGCTCTACGACTTCTCGATCCGGGACGCCGGGGTAACCGCGCTCCGGCAGCTACTCACCCATTTCCAGCGCACCGGCGAGTTCCGGGCCGACTTCGACCCGCAGGTCATGGCGATGGCGATCCGTGCCGCCATCGATGCCGTGCCGCTCCAGCTGGCCCGCAATCCCGGGCTCGACATCGGTTACCACGGCCGCGAACTAGCGGAGCTGTTCCATATCGCTACCTGGCCCGGGGGAAGCCACCCGAGGGCACGCCGCCAATAAGTCCGCAGAGGAGGAGCGATGAAGCCCTATGTCGACACCAACCATGCCGCCGGTTTGTTAATCCTCATTGTCCTGCTGGCCTGGGGAATGATGGAACTCACTGAGTTTTCCCAGGGCCACGAACGGCGGGATGGAGCCAGCACGATCGGCCAGCGCAGCTTCCGGCTTGCCGCGGTGGTGTGCGCGATCGCCACGACCGTCGTGTTTTATCTCGCCCCGCATATCGTCCCGACCGCCACGATCCGGCCTGGCGCCATCGCCTTCGCCCTCGGCCTGGCGATGCTACTGGCCGGGATATCGCTGCGCGGGTGGTCGTTCAAGGCGCTGGGCCAGTACTTCACCTTCGCCATCATGGTCAGCTCCGACCAGCCGGTGGTCGCCACCGGCCCCTACCGCCTGGTGCGCCATCCCAGCTACACCGGAATCCTGCTGGCCTGCACCGGCATCGGCCTGACCTCAGCGAACTGGGCCGGCCTGGCGGGCGTGACGCTGCTGCCGCTGGCGTTCATCTGCTGGCGCATCCACGTCGAGGAGAACGCGCTGCTGGCCACACTGGGCGACAGATACCGCTGCTACGCCTCGCAGCATAAGCGCCTCGTCCCGCTCATCTGGTGATCAGAATGACGCCAGGATCCGGCTTGGCCGCCCGCCGTGCAACACCGGTCGGCGTGGGAGTGACCAGCGGACCGGATCGCGGGCCCAGGGACGGGCTGCACCTCCTACTCGGACCGGTCGCCGGCCGGGACCTGTCGGCCGACGTCTGGTATCCGGACGAGGCGCTCGCGCGATTCAGCTCGGCGAGCCGAGCTGCAGTGATAGTCCGAGGCGCTGCGCCAGGTCCGCTGCCCGGCGGCGGTCAGCCGGGCTGAACTGCGCCCGGTCACGGGTGAAGCGCAGCCGCCCGGGGCCGCCGGTGCGGCGCGGCTCGGCACCGCCGGCCGCCGGAGTTGCCAGGACGAGTCGCAGGCGTGCGCCATTTGCCCAGGTCAGCTCGGCGGTGGAGGCATCTGCGGTGTCCTGTCGGCGGACGACCTCGCCCTCGAGTACCTCCCCGTAGAGGCGGACCGCGCCGTCGATGTCAGCCACGTGCTGCTCGACCAGAGTGAATGCCGACGACGGACCGGGCGCCGGCAGCTGGGCGGGCGCCGCAAGCTCAGGCGGCGGCCCGGACTGCTCGGCCACCTGGATGACGATGCCGTGGGCGTCTTTGGGGTGCAGGAACGCTTCCTTCCAGGTCGCGCTGCCCAGCCTGACCTGGACCGGTTCGATGCCGAGCGAGCGTACCCGCGACAGCGCCGCGGCGATGTCGGGGACGACGAAGGTGAAATGATGCGGTCCAGCGCCACGGGAGGCCAGGAAGCGCTCGAGAAAGGCAGCGTCGGGGCCGCCGGTCGGCGTGAGCAGTTCGATCTTCGGGCCGGCGCGGAACTGCAGCTGACCCCACCAGAAGCCCGGCGAATCGCCGCCGTAGACCCAGGAACCGCCGAGCAGCCCGCCGAACAGGTCCCAGCCATCCGTCAGCGCGCGGGTGCCAACCGCCACATGATCCAGGATGGTCTTCGTCACGGTCGCTCACTATCTCCTTGCTGCTGCTGTACCGCAGATGCTAGTTCGGAGGCGCCGCCCCAGGCCTGGCTCCGGTGGCACGACCCGCCCGCGAGGCTGTGGGTGCTGGGCCGGGCCGGGCAGGCCCGCTGCTAGCGGTGCTCCTAGGAGATCGTCGGCCGTCGGATGACCTGGTCATGGTCATCGAAGTGCCAGCCGCGGGCGCGGCAGGCCTGCTGCACCGCCTGCCGGGAGAAAAGGCTCAGCGGGGTGATGACGGTGTCCGTGCCGACGATGGTCAGCCCGAGCGTCCAGGTCCGGCTCATGGTCGCGGCATGCCGCTTGACGAAGCGCAGCTCATCGCCCTGCTGGCGGGACAAGGTAGCCACGCTGCCATCGCGCCCTACGTACCTGATGGCGTTCTCGGTAATCTCCAGGCGCGCACGGCGCCGGCTCCGCGCCAGCCAGACCGGGATCAGGGCCACCAGGAAGATCCCGAACAAGATCGCGACGATCACCGCTGCGGTATTGGCTTGCCCACCGGTCACGACTCTGACCACGGCCACGGCACAGACCAGAACCAGGAAACCGAACATAAAGCCGATCTGCCGGTGACTTTCGGCGACGACGGTAGCTCCCGGGTCCTGGGCTTCCCCGGGATCAGCACTAGCAGACATTGGCGGGCAGCGGCTGCCGGTCAGGGCCGACCCGGCGCATCCGGCTGTCGTCGCTGGCGAGCAGGCCCGGAGAATAGTGCGCCTCGAGCAGCCGGCCGTCCAGCAGCCGGGGAGACCGCTCCAGGAATGCCGCAAAGCCCAGGCCCGGAGCCTCCCGGAGATGGTGGGCGACCAGCGCTACCCACACGGCCGTCCTGGTCGCCGAGTACCGGTCCTGATGCCCATGCACCGCGGCGAGCTGGCGCAGGCCGGCCTCGGCCCGCCCAGTTGCCTGATCCAGGCCGTACCTGCGGACGTACAACCACGCCATGCGCAGATGATCCCGGTGGCCGAATCCGTGACCTTGCAGCGCACCGCGCTCGAACGCGTCCAGGAACGCGTCGTCATCCAGGTCCATGCAGTTGCCCATTCCGCCAGCCTATCGGGGAACCTTCGGGTGGTCACGATCTCGTTTCCAGATTTCTGGAAAAACATTGCCGCCGCCGCATACCCGGACTCGGCACCGCCGCGCCTGGGTAGGCTTCATTCCAGGGCCCGAGCCAGGATAAAGACCGGCAGCTATTACTGGCTGTCTCATTGATTTAAGGCCGCTAATAATGCCGAGGAGGCCACATGCACATCGGATCGGCGCTTCTTATCATCTGGCTGGTCATCGGCGCCTTCGCCGCCGGGCAGCGAGGCGATTACCACGGGACCGTCGGCAGCTGCAGCAAGGCCAGTACGACTGCCGTGACGATCTTCGCCGGCCCGCTCAATTACCTAGGCGTGAACCCGCAGATCCACTGCACCACGCCGCAGCCCAGCAGCTAGCGGCGGCTCGTTCCCAGCGGGCTCATTTATTTTGTTCCGCTTTCTGGAGTTCCACGAGCAGTTCCCAGTACTCGCCGAGAATAGACGGCACCGAGCCGAAAGCGGCGGCGAAGTGCTCGGCAAGCGGGATCTCGGTAGCCATCGCCGGATAACCGTGCTCGGCCAGGATCGCCCGCGCCTGGCGGGCCGAGCGGGTGCCGCGGCGGACCTTGGTCAGCAGCACGCCGACGTCAACCGGGTGCGATACCCCGAGTTCGGCCAGGATCTCGAACGTCGGACTGATGCGGTTCAGGTCCAGCCCAGTCGGCGACACGGGCACCAGGACGGTGGCGGACGCCAGGATGGCCGAGCGGATGATCCCCAGGTCACCCGGCGGCGCGTCCACGATGACATGCTCATAGCCGGCCCCGAGGTCAGCCAGCCGTACGTGCACGTCCCTGGTGGCCAGGCTGACCACGGTGAAAGGCAGCGGACTACCCTGTTCCGCGGCCGCTTCGCTCCAGCTCATCAGGGAACCCTGCGGGTCGCAGTCCACCGCCAGCGTACGGCCGAGCCGGTGCAAGACCATAGCGAGGGCTACTGCCGACGTGGTCTTGCCAGTGCCTCCTTTTGACGACACCAGCCCTAGCCGCATCTGAGGATCCCTTCCCGATACCTGGCCGGATCGTAGCGTGCCCACGCCAGGTGCCCGGAAACTGGCCTGTCCGCACTGTCCTGTCCGCACTGTTCTGTCCGCTCTGGCCTGTCCGCTCTGGCCTGCCCCGCACTGGCCTGCCCCGCACTGGCCGCCGGGAGCGCGCCTGGCGGCTGCGGGATGAGCTGCTAGGTTGACCGGCCATGGAGGGCACCCTGCCGGCGCTCGTCGCCGCCGCCACCAGCAGGGCACGCTCGGCCGGGTTCCGGCTCTCCTGCGAGCCCGCGGTCGGGCAGTTGCTGGCCGTCCTGGCCGCGCACCTGCCCGCGGGCGCGCGCGTTCTGGAACTCGGTACTGGCGCGGGGGTAGGTACGGCCTGGATTGCCGGTGGGCTCCTCCCCCGCACGGACGTCACGGTGACCACCATCGAAAAGGATCCGCAGACGGCAGTCCTGGCCGCCCGGGGCGCCTGGCCGCAGTTCGTTGACCTGCGAATGGGCGATGCGCTTGAGGTGCTCGGCGAGGCCGGGGCCTTCGACCTGATATTCGCCGATGCGCAGGGCGGCAAATGGACAGGCCTTGACCGCACGATCGCCGCGCTCGGCCCGCACGGCCTGCTCGTGGTGGACGACATGACCGCCACCCCGGAATGGACCGCCGAGCAGCACACCAGACAGGATGGCGTGCGGCAGGCCCTCCTGACCAGCCCGCTGCTCACCTCGATCGAACTCGATCACGGCTCCGGAGTCATCCTCGCCGCCCGCCACGCCTGAACCCAGCCCGAGCGGTCCTGCGCACCATCCCCGCCGTACTGTGCCGCTGCGTGATCGACCGGACTGCCCTGGTGCGCGTCTACAGGCCGAGGTGCACTCGGAGTGCTTGGTCGAGTTCGGTGCTGAGCGACGCTGGCAATTGGCCTAGCCGGTTGCCGATCCGTTCGACGGCCACGGAGCGCACCTGCTCGGCCTGGGCTTTGGAGTCATGGGGCAGTCCTGTCTGGCGCGCTGGCAGCAGAACCTGGAACGGATAGCTGCGCGCAGTGTCCGAAGTCACCGGCACCACGGTGATGGCGCCTCGCCCGAGCCGGGTCGCTGTGGCGTTGGCGGCGTCGTTGCTGACCACGACGGCAGGACGGGTCTTGCTGGCTTCCGATCCGCGGACCGGGTCGAGGCTGACCGTGACGATCTCGCCGCGCCGCATTCAGTTTCCCAGGCCGTCGGCGGTGACGGCGTCCCAGGCACGGGCATCACCTGCGGCTTCCCAAGAAGCCCAGGCTTCCTCGTACGCAGCTGCGAGCTGGGTGGCCCGCAGCAGCCCGACGGCCTTATGCAGGGCCGCGGACCGCGACTTGATGCCCTGGGCCTGGGCGTAAGAGTGGAGAAACTCGACATCATCTTCGGTCAGGCTAACGCTCACCTTCATACTTGAGATACTACCTGAAGTATTACTAGGGGTAGTAAAGCATCTGACCTGCCGGTGACGGCTCGTAGGCTGCTGAGCATGAAGCGGGTCCTGCTGACCGGGATGTCAGGAACCGGCAAGTCGAGCGTCATCCGCGCCCTGGCCGACCTCGGGTATAAGGCCATCGACACCGACGACGGCTGGTGCGAGCAACTGCCCGATGGCCGCCAACGGTGGCGGGAAGACGCCATCGCCATCCTGCTGGCCACCGAGGACACTGACGTATTGTTCGTGGCCGGCTGCGAGGAGAACCAGGCCAGGTTCCATCCGCAGTTCGACCGCATCATCCTGCTGAGCGCCCCAGTCCAGGCCATGATGCAGCGACTGGCGGACCGGACCAGCAACCCTTACGGCAAGACACCAGGTGACCTCGGCCGCGTGCTCAGTGACACCAAGAACATCGAGCCTTTGCTCCGCCAGGTAGCCGATCACGAGATCTCAACGACCATGCCGCTCGACGACGTCGTGCGGGCTGTTCTGCGTCTGGCCGGCCAGTGACTTACTGGCCGGTTACCAGGTTGCGGCGGTAGTGATCGAGGCAGCCCCGGATGCCAACGGGCGCCCGCGGATGACGCTCGTTTCGGCGGCGTGATCGCGCTGAAGGCGTTCGTTGCGGATGCGCATGGCGGGGGTCAGCGGCGGAGGATGTCGCGCAGGTGCTGCACGGGCCATCGCCGGTCGAACAGTGTCGGGTCGCCGGAGTCCTCGGCGCGAAGATGCTCGATCAAGGTCACATAGTCGTCGAGGTCGAGCGTCCTGACCAGGCTGAGCAGATCGGCCGCCTCGCCAGTGACGGGGGCGACCGGTGCGACGAACCGGTCGTAGAGCTCCACCACCTGGTGAACCATCGCCAGGTGACGCGGCCCGGGCTCGACGGAGGGGAAGTTCGTCGCGGCGAAGTCCTCGGTGAAGACGATCGGCTCGACGGCCAGGGCCTGGGATCCGTAGCGCTGGGCGAGGTGGATGAGCAGCTCGACGTCGAAGGTCTCGTTGAAGGACGTCATCTCCCCGATGGCCGGACCGAGCGCGGCCGCGTCGAAGACCTTGAAGCCGGCCTGGGTGTCGAGCACCTGGGCCAGGGGCGGGATGAGCAAGGCCCGGACGAAATGGCGGAACAGGATGATGATCTTGTCTGGCTTGTCGCCGGTGCTGTGCGGCTCGGTGACCGGCCCGTCGGCCCGGACCAGCACCGCCCCATCGATCCCGTACCGCTGGCCGAGCGCGGCGACCACCTGGTCACCGGCCACCACCGGCGCCGCCAGCGAGCCCAGCTGGGCCAGGTTCGCGGACAGGTCCGCGTCGGTGTAGCAGACCAGCTGCCGCCCAGCGCCGTTCGCCCGCGCCGGATCGGTCCGGGCCGCGGCGGCCAGCCCGGCCAGTATCGATCCGCCCTTGCGGGACTGGTCGGTCGAGGTCAGCCGGTCGAATGCGGGACTGATCGAGATGTCACTCCCGATCACCTCAGCCAGCCTGAGCACCGTCACGCTGCGGTGACCTTCGCCCGGGTAACCCTCGGCCCGCGCGATCTCCAGCATGAGGTCGGCACTCGAGGGCCGGTCCGGGCATCCGTCGTCGCAGGCGATGATGCTCCACGTGACGCCGGGCAGGTCGCCGGTCAGCCAATCGAGCTGGCCGACCTTGGCCCGGACGAAGTCCTCCCCGTGCGGGTGCGCGCCGCGCGGGACCATGCGGCCCGTCTCGCCGTACATGGCCCACACCACGGTCAGGTGGACCGGCCCGGTGAGCTCGCCCAGCCGTCGCCGCGAGCGAGCCGCGGCAGCCGCTTCGGCCGCCACCGCCGGACCGTGGCTGCCCGCCACCCGCCCCGCCGCCGTGCGGCCATCGACCAGGGCCGAGGCCACGTCGAGCACCGCCTGGTTCTGATCAGAGTCCGTGAGATCGCGCACGGGCACCATCGTCTTGTCCATAGCTCGAGGATGCCAGGGCCCCGTCCGTGGCCATGGTCAGGCGGCGGAAATAACCCGCGACGGCTGAGCCGGCGGGGCCGGCCGTGGCGTAAGCCTCGACGGGCGCCGCTGGTACCGGGGGTGCCGGAGGCAGAAGATGGTGCCCGACGCAGCAGATGAGGATGGAGCGAACTGTGCGAGCTGACATCGTCCCCGGCGGGATCTTCCCGGACTACGAGCTGACCGACCACACCAAGATCCGGCGCAGGCTGAGCGAGCTGCAAGGGATCGACCCGATGATCCTGGTGCTCTCGCGCGGCGGGTTCTGCCCGAAGGATCACCAGCAACACCTCGAGCTGGCCGCCAACTACCCGAAGATCCGCGTCGGCTACACCCAGATCGTCACGATCTCGACCGACAACATCCTCAAGACCAACGAGTTCCGCGATTCGGTCGGCGCGCAGTGGACCTTCCTGTCCGACGCCGGCCGCCATATTCAGAAGGACCTCAACATCCAGGAGTACACCGACCCCTACTACGACCCGATGATCCCGTACACCCTGGTGCTCAAGCCGGGGCTGGTCATCCACAGCGTCTATAACGGCTACTGGTTCTGGGGCCGCCCGTCGTTCGAGGATCTGCGCCGTGATCTGCGCGAGGTGACCCGCGAGATCCGCCCGGACTGGGACCTGGCCGCACCTGGCCTCCGCGCGGCCTGGGACGCAGGCGACCACTCGAAGCACCACCCCTATCAGGAGACCGACCACGGCAGCAGGACGGGCTGAGGACTCCGCGGATCGGGGCGGCGCTGGCCCGGCAGCCGGGCTTGAGCAGCTGGCCGATCCCTATGCCGTGCCAAAGTGGTACTCCAGGACGAGAAACACCTGCTGACTCAGATCCTGGGTCATGACGGTGTCATCGGCGGGCAGGCTGAGCGGGCCTGCTCCGGCAGGCCCGCTCAGGGCCGCCGACAGTCCGGCCAGGTCGACCGCCGGGGTGACGGAGGCGACCGTGCCCGCGCGGCCGGCGTACAGCGTCAGCGCGTCGATCGTGAGCTTCCTGGCGCTCTGCACGGCGTAAGGGAAGTACTGCCTGTCCAGTGTGACGGCGAAGTCCCCGCCGCCGTTCACGAACGCTGACCACTGCGTCGGGAAGTCATAGCGCAGGCAGAACAGCAGCGTCTGGCTGCTCTGCCCGGCCGTGTCGAGCATCGCCGTCAGCTCCTTGGTCGCCTGCGAGCCGAGCGGGTCACCCGCCTGTCTGGCGGTGTAGCGGATGTGCAGGATGACGTCGGAGATGGTGGTGTAGTCGAAGGCAGGAAGCTCGGCAGGCAGGGACAGGCTCCAGGTGCTGATCGCGCCCGCGCCCTCGAACGGCAGGAACCGCTCGTCGTGCAGGCTCGTCTCGAACATGCCGCTGTCCATGGTGCCGGTGCTGGTGACGATGGTGTCGGTGCTGCCGAAGTAGTCCACGAAGCGGTCATCGTCCTGGCTGGTGTCACGGGCGTAGCTGCCGCCGGACAGCAGCGGCGAGACCCGCACCGTGCTGCTCAGCAGGCTCACCGTGCAGTTGACGCTCGTGTACGGGCCGACGACCGATGGCACCGACAGGCCTACGGTCTTGATCCGCCGCATGTAGTGGCCCGGGCAGCCGATGTCATACAGCCACTCGGGCACCGTGACCGTGCACGCCCCGGTGATCCGCAGGGTCAGCAGGGCGAGCGGGTCGAGCTGGCGCAGCGAGACGTGCCTGGTCAGCTCCAGCTCCCGCTTGTTGTTGTCGTAGTAGGCCAGCTCCATCCGCTTGATGTCGAGGTAGAGCGCCTCGCCCGACAGCAGGCCCTGATGGCCGGCGTCCCAGTAGTTGAACTGGATGAACTGGGTGTCGTCCAGCTCCGGCCGCATCAGCTCCTGCTTCATCGTCTGCTCGGCCTGCCGCGCGGTGTCGCAGGCGAACCGGTAGTACTGGTAGTACAGCCCGGACAGGTCGCTTTGCATCCAGGTGTAGAACACCGCGCTGGTGAACTTGTTCTGCAGGAACGCCTGGACGTCCTTGGCCTGCTGCACCTGCGTCTTGACCGTCAGGTAGTCGTGGTAGGCGCCCTGCTCGGCGATCAGCGAGGCGATGATCTGCCGGCCGATCGCCACCAGCTCGCGGGCGGCGAGGTTGGCCTGCAGCGTCCACTCGTCCGCGCGCCGCTGGTATCCGGCGGTCCGCGAGGCGATGCCCGCCTGATCGGTGTTATAGCCCGCGACGATCTGCAGCACGTCGGCTGCCACCTTCGCGACCCCGGACAGGCTCTGGCCGGAGAACAGGTTCGAGTGCGCGCCGATCCCCCAGAAGGCCAGGTGCAGCTCGGCGCTCGGAATGGGGAACAGCCCGCTGGCGATGCTGTTGGCCACGTTGGCCGCGATCCTGGAGTCCCTGGCCGTCGGCAGGTGGGTGTTGAGCTCGGCGTCCTCGTTCTGGTCCAGGTAGAGCTGGCCCTGCCCGGTCGCGCCCGCCTGCGTGGCTGGCGAACTGCCCTGCGCCAGCTGCAGCGGGTTGTAGTTCAGCGTGGCCACCGCGAGGTCGTACTCGCCGACCAGCGCACTGTAGGTATCGGCGAAGTTGTCCTCGGTCAGCTCGCGCCGGTCCGGGGTGAAGGTGTCGGGCACGGTAGCGGTGTCCGGCACCAGGTTCAGCAGCCGCAAGTAGTAGGTGTACCGCTCCAGCGTGACGGCCCTGGTCCGCAGCAGCCCGTTGGTGGTCTCCTGAGCGTGCTGCCATTGCAGGTACCGAACGTTCTGGGTCATCTGCTGGAGGGTGACCTCATGGCCCTGCCGCAGCAGGGCGAGCTGCTCGGCGTCCCCCTTCTCCAGCGCTGCCAGCAGGCCGGCGCCGAGCGAGCGCACCTCGGCGGCGATCTCCAGGGACTTGGCGATCAGCAGCTGGGAGCGCACCGGGCCGAGGGGCTGGTTCAGCCCGCTGACGATGCTGCCGATGTCCAGCCCGGCCGCCGCCGCCTGCACCAGCATGCCGGGGTTGAGCGGCGGGTCGAACAGCGGCAGCTGCTGTACGACGCCCTGGATGTTCTCGCTGTTGCGGATCTTGAAGAGCCGGTCGGCGACCGTGTCCCAGTAGCCGAGCAGGTTGGCGTTGGGCGGCACGCAGAAGTACAGCGAGCGCCCGATGCCGAACAGCGCGCCGCTCTGGTCGTCGCCGCTGCCGTCGCTGACCGGGCCGGCGATCAGGTTGAACGGGAACTGGGCCTCCAGGCTGACCAGCGCGTTCGACATCCGGTCCAGGCCCGCCTGCTTGAGCTGCAGGAAGTTCTTCGTGGTCGTGCCGCCGGGCGGCGACATGGACTGCGGCCTCGGCCCGAGGATGTTGGCCGCGAGCACGTAGCACAGCGTCGCCTCGTTGATCGTCTCGTTCGTGTCGGCCAGGAACAGGCTGTCGCCCCAGGCGATCAGGTTGTCGAGGTACTTCATCACGACATACCACTGGTAGGCGCTCGGCCGGGTGCGCGCGACGACATGCGGGTCGAAGGGGCTGGCCAGGATCGCGTTGTAGCCGGTGATCACGTCGGCCTTGGTCTGGACCTGCGCGGCGTCGAGCTGGGTGTCCGGCGTGCTGAGCAGGGTGAGCAGCGTGTTGATGTTCTGGATGGGCAGGTCATTGCGGAACACGAAGGACTTCCAGAACCGCTCCGGAGGCGCCACGGTGGTGTCGGTACTGGTCGGGTCGAAGACCAGGTGGAACCACTGCTGCGCCTCGGCGAACCGCTGGTTGTTGCTGAGGTGCACGGCGATCATCACCGGGATGTGGTACAGCAGCTCCCAGTTGTAGTTCGCGTACGGCCCGCTGATCGAGACGTCGATGTCCTTGGGCTCCAGGGTGACCGACACGGTGCCGGTGTCCAGCGGGGTGTAGTCGGCTGCGGTGTAGGCCTGGTAGAGGCCGGTCAGGAACACCGGGTCGAGCATGCCGGCCACCGAGGTCTGGTTGAGCTGCTTGATGAGGTCGGCCACGAACGGGTGGAAGAAATTCTGGAAGTCGTAGGAGAACGCTTCGGTGTAGGGGATGTGCAGGCCGACGCCGGTCGTGCCCGAGCTGAAGATCAGGCTGGTGTCAGTGGCCGAGTGGAACGCCCCGTTACCCTCGATGGCCTGCATGGCTACTCTCCTTGTCCGTCGTCGCTGACTGCCGGGCGCAGCGCGGAGGTACTGCCGATCGGCGAGATCACCTGGCCCTGGTAGGAGACCTCGAACTGGGCGGGCAGCGCGGCGCTGATGTTCGTCCCCAGGGACAGGAAGCGCTGCACCGAGGCCGGGTCCCCGGCGGCGGTGACGGCGGCTATCTCGCTGGGCGTGCCCGCTGACACCGGCGTGCGCAGCACCAGCGGGGGAATCGCCGGCGCCGGCCCCAGCGTCACCGGGGTGGCCTGCAGGATGCCGAAACCGCGGAACCTCCACACCGGTACCAGGTTCTCCGTGGTGGTCACGTAGAACAGGTTCCTGCGATCCTCGTAGATCAGCGGCGCGTCCCACGCATCCGGCAGCCCGGGCTGGCTGTCGACGAACCGCGGTATCCAGGTGTAGTCCAGGATGTTGCTGGTGTAGGTGGCGGCATCGCCGAGCGCGGCCTGGTAGCTGATGGTGAAGGTGCCGCCGCCGTAGCCGCCGGTGGCGGCGGCCGGCGCGGTGATCGACCGGCTCGGGCTCGGCAGGTCAAGGACGGCGGACAGGCTGACGGTGACCGGGAATTCGGCAAATGAGCCGTTCAGCGGCATGTCCTCGAAGGCGACCGGCAGGCTGTGGGTGTTGTGCAGCAGGAAACCGCCCCCGTTGTAGTACTGGCTGGCGACCGTGATGGCCAGCACCAGCGCGTCCGGCGGCAGGGTGAACTGGATCTGAAGGAGCCTGGCCCACAAGCTGGTGCCGGTGAACTGAGCGGGCACGATCCGGACCTGGCTGCGGTAGTTCTCGAAGGCACCTGGCCCGCTGGCGTCGAACAGGCCGATGGTGGTGGGCCGGTTGACATCGGAGGTCTTGGTGGGCTGCCAGGTGCCGTTGTAGTACTCGGTCCAGCACAGCACCGCGTTGACCGCGACCGATTTACTGCCCTGCGACTGCCCGGCCGCCTGGGCGTAGCCCTGCATCTGCGAGACGGTGTAGCTGTTCACCGCGCCGCCCGGCATCGAGCTGGTGTCCGGTTGCTGCTGCTGGGCCTGCTTCACCACCTTGAGCCAGAACAGGAACAGCCGTCCGTTCCAGACGATCGGCGTGAGCGGCATGTCCTCGCACTCGATCTGCACCTGCGCCCACGGCGTCCAGGATCCGGAGCTGAGCTCGCGGAAGTAGTACTTGCGGTGCGCCCCCGCGGTTCTCGACACGACGTAGCTGGTCTCGTCGGTGTCGGCGGTGCCCGGCTGGTAATACAGCCCGCACGGCTCCAGCTTGGCGACCTCCTCCAGGCTGGTCAGGTAGCTGAGGTACGCGCTGGTGGCCGCGTCGTCGGTGATGTCGCCCTGGAGCAGGCTGCTCATCATCTGCTGGAAGAACGGCGACGGGTCGTCGCGCAGCTCCGGGTAGAGCCAGTTCTCCGGCCAGAGGAAGACCTCGCGGTTGGCCTGCCACATCCGGTACCGCTTCATCCACTCCCACTGCGCGGCGTCCACGTCGGTCGCCGCTATCAGCGGCTCCAGGTTGCGGATGACCCGCTCGATGAACAGCTGAACGGTGCTGAGCGCGAGCAGGATCCTGGAGGTCAGCACGGGCGGCTGGGTCTGAGTGTCGATGAGCAGGCTGGCGTACAGGTCGTCGGTGGTGTCGATCTCGGTGGCGCCGGGGGGCACGAAGGTCAGGACGGAGCCGGCCGGCAGCGCGGCGAGGAGGCCGGCGCTCAGCGTGACGGTGTCGCCGGTGACCGCGGTCACCGTGGTCCCGGCCGCGATGCTGGCGCCCTGGACCAGCATCTGCGCCGCGACGCCGGTGGCGGCGGCGCAGCTCAGCTGGGTGGCGCCGGTCGGGGCGTCGGCGCTGGTGGCCTGGCTGATCAGGGACTGCGCGTAGCGGTCGCCCAGCTGCTGCAGGATGTAGGCGACCAGCGCGTCCCGCTGCGCGATGCGCGCGCTGTCGTTGATCGGGCCGATCACGGCCAGCCAGTCGGACTCGGCGTACTGGGCACGGAGCGCCGACTGCAGGGCGCTGACCGTGGTGGCCGACGGTGCGTTGGTGATCGCCGAGATGACGGCGGACGCGCTGAGCCCGCAGGTCTTCACGACCGCGTAGGCGTCGAACACCCGGCTGAGGTTGGGCACCGAGGACAGGCTGGCCGGATCGGTGCTGCCGAAGAACTGGGTGAGCAGCGCGTTCACCGAGGACTGGTCCCAGCCGGTCAGGCTGAGCAGTGCGCTCTGGCCGCTGGGCAGCGTGCCGCCCGGGTCCGTCACGACGGCGAGCAGCCGCTCGTCGGTCGGCGAGAGGGCCTGTTTCAGCTGCGCGAAGTCCAGCAGCATGGTCAGGACGCCGGCCAGCAGGGCGGCGGTGGCCGGGTCGGGATCGGCCGGCAGCTGACCGAAGGGGCCGGTGAGGAAGCCGGCCGTCAGGGAGTTGAGCCAGCCGTGCGGGAGGCCGGGGAAGCTGGCCGGCGCGGCGAGATAGGCGATCTCGTCGGCGGTCAGGGCCAGCGCGGCGGCGAGCGAGGCGGCCTTGAGGAAGCGCACGTAGGTGTCGCCGAGGCGGCCGACCAGGCTGAACGGGTAGAGGTACTGGGTCGGGATGACCTGCCAGCCCAGGCCCAGGCTCTGCCAGCTGACGGACAGCGTGGTGGTCACCGAGGTTACCGTCAAGGTGATCGGCACCAGCTCGCCGGCCACCAGGTTGATCGGGCCCTGGTTGCTCCACAGGCTGCCGACCTGCGCGCCGGGCACGTTCGCCCCGCCGATCTGCAGTGTGATGCCCGCGCCCGGGTCGGCGGCCACGTTGATGTCATAGGCACCGTCCTGCGGCGCGGTGAGGTAGCCGGACCAGATCCCGGCGATGGGGCCGCCGCCCCCGCCCGGCGGCAGCTGGCTGCCCGCGGTGTAGGTCTCGGTCCCGCCTGCCGAGACGCTGCAGGCCAGGGTGAAGTAGCTGGTCGCACCCGACGGGTCGAGGCCGGCGATCGCGATCACGTTCCCGGTGGCCGACGCGGTGACGACCTGGTTGAGCGGCAGCGTGGTGGCCGGGTCGGGCGCGGTCGCGGCGTTGATGGCGCCGGCCACGCTGGCGGCCAGCAGGGCGTCGGTGGTGTCGGCCGCGCCGACGGTGTAGGAGATGGCGGCCCCGTTGATCGTGGTCTGCAGCACGTCGCCCGGCGTGATCGGGCCGCCGACGGTGGCGGTCCGCGCGTAGCCGAGCACCGGCACCGAATCGACCGTGGCGCCGGGCGGGCCCGACGGGTCGTTGCCGGGGAAGAACTGCGCGGTCAGGCCCTGATTCTGGACGGCGGTCAGGTCGGTGACCGCCGGCTGCGCGGGATCGGCGTCGGCGTGCAGGATCGCCGGGTCCTGCAGGAGCGCGGTGGCGAAACTAGGGTCGGTGCCCGCGGCCGAGGTGATGGCCGCCAGGGCCTGCTCCTGCTTGCGCTTGGTCTGCAGGATGGGCAGGAAGCTGGCCAGCAGGTCGGTCCGCCTGGTCTGCACCGGGTCGGTCGAGGCGACGTAGGCCGCGTACAGCGGGCGCAGCTCGGGGTAGGTGGTGAAGAACGGGCCGACGGCCTGCTGGCTGGCGGCTTCGAGGCTGGCCATCGCGGTGGCCAGGGCCGGGTCGCTGACGATCGGGAACGGGGTCACGGTGCCGTTGTGGGCGCTGATCGTGTTCGCGGTGAAGGTGGTCGCCGTGGTGGCGGTGACGATGACCCGCTCCTGGCCGGCGCCGGTCCCGATGACCAGGGGGGCGCCCGGGTAGATGTTGGTCATCGAGGCCGGGGTGAAGATGACGCCGCTGCCCGCGGCGAGGTTGTCGGTGCCGTCGCTCGTGTCGACCGTGATGACGGCGTCGATGGCCGCCTGGGTCGGCGCGTCCAGCAGGCCGGCGAAGCTGAGCTGCTTGCGCAGGTTGTCGTAGCTCAGCCTGCCCGTGGCGGCGGCCACGACCTGGGCGGGCAGGGCCGACAGGCCGGGCGGGGCTGCGTAGCTGACCGACGTGGTGAACGTGTTGTTGAGCAGGCCGAAGAAGAAGTCGCTGGCGGCGGCGCCGTATACCAGCGTCATCAGCCCCTCGGCGATGCTGCCGTCCGGGTCGTCCTGCAGCGTGAACTCCGCGTCGACAGCGGCGAAGTCGGCCACGAGCGTGCTGGCCAGGCCGGTGATGTCGGCGGCGGACGGCGCCGAGGTGCCGCTGATGTCCTGGTTCCACATCAGGTACAGCGCCTGCACGGTGTCAAGGCCGGCCGCGGACATGGCGCCGAGCAGCGTGATGAACGAGATGACCGGCGGCTGGACCGGCGGCGCGGCGGCCGGATCCAGCGCCGCGAACGGGTCGAGGCCGGTGTAGGAGCGCAGCAGCAGGAACTCCAGGACCGACAGGCCCAGCGCGTGCGCCAGCCACCCGAACCGTAGCAGCGCGCTGACGTTCGGCAGCGTCAGCGGGGTACCGGGACCGAAGCCGAGCGCGGCGGTGATCAGCGCGAACTCGGCGCCGGTCAGGTTGCAGGCCGCGCACAGCGTCGGCTCGTGGCCGAACAGCGTCTGGGCCGGGTCGGCGAGGAAGTCGCCGTAGCCGTCATCGGCGAACGGGGGCGTCTGCCTGCCCGCCGTGTACCCGCCCGTGGTCAGCTGCGCCGCCAGGGTGAACGGCGTGGTCACGATGGCGCCGGTGAGCGTGATCACGCCCGCCGCGGCCGACGCGGTGACGATCGAGTTCAGCGGCAGGCCGCTGACCAGGTCGCCGGTGGCCGTCGCGTTGATCGCCGCCGTGATGGCGGCCCCGATCGTCGCCGGTGTGTCGCCGGGGATCGCCTGGTAGCCGACGGGCAGCGCGTTAATCGTGGTGGTCAGCATCGCGCCGGCCGGAATGGTCCCTGCGATGGTGGCGGTGGCGGTCTCGGGGAACGGCCCGGCGGCGGTGTACCCCGCGATGCCCGAGCAGGCCAGGGTCACCGGCGTCGCCGGGTCGACGGCGGTGATGGTGATCACGTTGGCGCCGCTGGTGGCCTGCACCTCGCTGCTCAGCGGAAGCTGCGTGGCCGGGTCGGCCTGAACGCTGGCGCTGATCGCGGCGGCGACGCTCGCGGCGAGCACGGTCGCGTTGGTGTCGGTGGCCTGGACGGCGTAGGAGACCGCGACCGAGTTGATCGTCGTGACCAGCGTGTCGCCCGGGCTGAACGGGCCGGCGATCGTGGCCGTCTGCGCGGCGGGCACCGGCGGCGCGGCCTGGTAGGTGCCCGCGCTGGCCGGCTCGTCCGAGCAGGCCAGCGTGAACGGCGCGCCGGCGTTCGCGACCGTGACGGTGACCACTGCGGCGGCACTCGACGCCACCACCAGGCTGTTCAGCGGCAGCCCTGAGTACGGGTCGGCGGTCGTGGCGGCGTTGATGGCCGCTGCGATGGCGGCCGCGATCGTCGCGGGCGTGTCGCCGGCCACGGTGGTGTAGGAGATCCCGATGCCATCGAGCGTCGTGGTCAGGGTGTCGCCCGCGGTCACCGGCCCGGCGACCGTCGCGGACCGCGATACCGGCGTGCCCGGGCCGGGGGCGTAGCTCTCGCTCGCGCCGGCCGACACCGAGCACTGCAGCGTGCAGCCGGCCATGATGGTCACCGCGCCGCCGTCGGCCGCGGCGAAGAACCGGCTGTTCAGCGGGATGCCTGCGGCCGGGTCGAGGGTCGTGGTGGCGTTGATGGCGGCGGCGATCGCCGTCGCGGCGCTCGCTGCGGTGTCTGCGGCCGTCACGGTGTAGGAAATGCCGAGCCCGTTAATCGAGGTCTGCAGCACGTCGCCGACGTTGACCGGGCCGGCGACCGTGGCCGTCTGGGCGCCCGGGTCTTGCTGCAGCAGCGTCGGGGTGAGGAACATCGCCTGGTACAGGCCGGGCCAGGCGGGCGCGCCCGTCGTGCCGATCGGCGCCCAGCAGGCCAGCAGCTGCCCCAGCGCGTCATCGGCGGTCACCGACAGCAGGTTCATGACCTGGACCAGGAAACCCGCCCGCAGCAGCAGCGTCTCGAAGCCTGCGTTGAGCAGCGCCAGGTTGGCCGGGTCGTTGGCGGTGTTGCTGGTGCCGGCGAGCAGGTCAGCTGCCGGGTAGAGCGCGGTGATGATGGCGTCGGTCTGCGCGATCGTCACCGCGTCGTCGGGGTCGCCGAGCAGCGGCGCCAGCTTCTGCCAGAGCCTGATGAAACGGATGAGCTTGATGAAGTCGGTGCCGCTGAGCAGGTTCGCCGTGGGGTCAGGATCGGAGTAGCGCAGCTGAAGGGCGGCGCCCGAGCAGTCGCTGGCCGCCGCGGCCGGCTCGCTGATGGTGATGATGTCCATGATCAGCGGGTAGACCTGCGGCGAGGTCACCCAGGTGACGACCGCCTGGTAGTCGGTGGGGCTGACGCCGCCGTACTGCGTGGCGTCGAGGCCGGCCGGCAGCGCGCTGATGAAGTCGGCCGCGATCGAGGCGGCCGTGCCCAGGTTGTCGTGCAGCGCCTGCAACGTGCTGAACGGCGCGCCCAGCAGCTCCAGCCGCGGGATGAGCCAGGCGTTCGGATTGATGAACTGGGTCTGCACTATCGAGGACAGGTCGTCGTAGGAGACACCGAGGCGCCGCGAGAAGTCCTGCAGGCTCGTGGTCTGCAAGGTGGCCAGAGCCGTGGCGTCCGGCAGCCCGTAGAGGTCCCCGAGCCCGAGCGCGGGGTCGGTGAACAGCCGGTACTCCTCACGCGAGATGGTGAGCTGCTCGATCAGGATGTCTTGCCAGCCGTAGCTGGTCGGGGTGGCGCTGTTCACCAGCTGGTCGCCGGAGCGCAGCGCCGTCATCGCCGCGGGCAGCGCCACGCCCAGGCTGGCGAGCTGGAGCCGCAGCAGCGTGAGCGGCCTGCTGAACGGCAGCGGCGGCGGGAAGAAGCTGTCCGCCGCGATCGCGTAGGCGGCGTCGTTGACATACTGCGGGCTGGCGATGAGCTCGGCGGAGGTGATGGTGTCGCCGGTGTCGTGCCCCTGGTAGCCAGCCAGCGACAGGCCGTTGGCCACGAAGTACTCGAGCGTCTCGTTGACGATGTCGATGTAGGGCAGCGCCGTGTTCGTGTTCGCGCAGGACAGCGGCAGGTACTGCAGATCGGGCCGGCGCTGCAGCAGGACATCCTGCGGGTTGGCGAACTGCGGCGTCGGGGCCGGCTGGTCGACGTAGTTGAGCAGATCGACCAGGTAAGCGGCCGGGCTGAGGATCGAGCCGCAGTCTGAGCAGTTGCAGTAGTCGAGCGACCCGAACAGGTCCTCGAGGGTGGGATAGGCGCTCACCGGATAGGCCGGGTAGGACGGCGCGGCCGGCTGCGGCGGGAAGCCGTACTGCACCGGTGTCTGGCCGGCGCCCAGCGCCGGGGTCACCCGGCCGCCGAGGTAACCGATGGCCACGCCCAGCACGGCGGCGAACACCTGCTTGGCCCGCAGGTGGATGGCGGTCGCGGTATCGGCGCCGCCGAGCTGGCCGCTGAACGCGCGGACGAAGCCGGCGGTGTCGTAGCGCGTCACGGCGAAGGCGGAATCCAGGTTGTGGCGCAGCAGCACCGCCATGCTGGCGTCGTCCGGCGTCAGCTGATAGACCCGCTGCAGCCGCTTGACCTGGGTGATCACCTCCGGTGCCGGGGCGTCGAAACCGGTCCTGGCCAGGAAGCCTTCGACCGGCTCGACGCCGATCTCGAACTGGCCCTGGCTGGCGGCCAGGAACCCGGCCACGCCGTCGGCCACCTCGGCGGTGGCGGCGATGGGCATGATGCCGCGGCTAACCTGGTCGGCCAGCACGGCGGTCGGATACGCGACGCGAACCTGCGCGGCCAGCAGCTGCGCGTAGTTGGCGGCCTGCTCGCCGGCGTCGGCACCGGGAATACCTGCCGGGATGGACGTGCCGATGAGCGGCGCCCACGCGGCCGGGTCGTAGTACCCGCGGCTGGCCAGGTCCAGCGCCGAGGTGAGCGGGTTGCCGGCCTGCGCCGCCGTGAGCGCCGCCACCAGCGGCTGGTTGTTCACCGTGAGGTAGAACAGCTGGCCCATGAGCTGCAGCTGGCTGGCCGGCCCGGCGCCGAGCGCCTGCTCGACGGCGGGCCAGAAGCTGTCCCAGTTGCCCTGATACTGCGCGTACAGGCTGGCGAACTGCTGCTGCTGGGCCTGCTCGGGCAGCGTGGGGGCGAGCATCTCCTGCAGCGTCGACACGCCGACAGGCGGCATGGCGCCCAGCGAGTGTGCCGCGCTGATGGCCTGGAAGCTGGCCACCGTCTCCGGCAGGCCCTTGGCCAGCGACGGCGGGATGACGTTGCTGGTCATCGCCTGCTGCCAGATCGCCTCGACGGTGGCCGGGCTGGCCTGGAACAGGCCGTCAGGATTGCCGGGCAGGCCCGCCCGCAGCAGCGCGTAGTAGAACTCCGGTGCGATGGTGACCGCGGGTGTCATCCAGGCCGCGGTCTGGTCGGGGTCCTGGGCTGGTCCCGCTCCGACCGCAGTGAGCTGGCTGAACTGGTCGGCGAGGGCCGCGAGCGCCACCGCGCGCGCGTCCCAGCCGGTCTTGTTGGCCAGGTACGTGATGTCGCTGCGCCCGTTGCCCTCCTGGAGGCTGCCGAGGCTGCCCGGGTAGACGGTGGCCAGGTTGGCCGCCAGCGTCTCGTACTCGCTGGGCAGCCCGGCCGCGCCGGCCGGCAGCACCACGTTGAGCGTGACGGTCGCCGGCGCAGAGTAGCTGACGACCGAGCTGGCCAGGAAGTCGCCGCCCGAGTAGACCTGGACCTGGAAATCGGGCGCGGTCTTGTGGTGCCGCACCAGGTAGTCATCGGTGATGGGGACCTGGGCGAAGGCGTAGCTGCCGTCGCTGCCGGTCTGCGTGGTGGCCAGCACCAGGCCGCCGCCCACGTTCTGATCGACGAGCCGCACGGTGAGGCCGGCCGCACCGGGCAGCGCCGGGCTGGCCACCGTGCCGGTCACGGCGTAACTGGCGGCGCCGCCGACCGGCACCGGCGGCTCGGGCCCAGGCTCGGGCGGCACCGGCACCGGCGGGACGGGGGACGGCACCGGCGGGACGGGGGACGGCACCGGCGGGACGGGGGACGGCACCGGCTCTGGGCGGACCGGGGATGGCGGGACCGGGGATGGTCCTACGATCGGCGCCGGTGGCACCGGGATCAGCTGCGTGTCGGCGTCGGCCTGCGGCGGCGGGCGGCCCGGCTCGAATCTGGCCACCAGGTCGGCGAACTGCACCAGGTCGCCGTCGCGCAGCACGCGCGGGCCGGCCAGCCGCTCGCCGTTGACGAACGTTCCCCCGGTGGAATTGAGGTCCCTGATCGTCACCTGCCCGGGCGCACCGACCGTCACCAGGGCGTGCCTGCGGCTCACGAACCTGTCATCGAGCACCAGGTCCGCGGAGTCGGAATGACCGATCAGCAGCTCCGGCTCCGACAGCGGCAGGACGGTCCCGGCCAGGTCCGCCGGGCTGGTTACCACCAGCCGGGGCCCGCTCGCCTCATCTGCGACCATCGTGGGTCTCCCTCCCTGTGGAGCGCTACTTCGGCGACTTCCGGTAGCCGAGGACCAGGCCGAAGAAGATGCTGTTGCTGTCCCAGCTGCCGGTCGCCGCCCCGGCCCTGGGCGTGCCCGTGACCGTTCCGGCCTCGTGGCCGTACCAGATGCCGAACGCCACCGAGCTGGTCTGCAGGCCCGAGCCGGTCCGGTCGAGGTAGCTGTAGGTGAAGACCAACCCGGCACGCTCGGCGAGCGAGTGCGCGGCCTGGTCGGAGCCGGTCAGCGGCGAGCCCCACGCTTCGGTCACGGCGACTTCGCCCACCAGCCCGAATGCCTTGCCCCACGCGACGCCCGCCGAGCCGATGCCGCCGACCGACCACAGGTCGCGCATGGTCGGGCCCTGCGACAGCGACCCGCGCGAGGCGTAGCTGAGCACCGGGTTCACGACCAGCGAGCTGAGGTAGGTCGCATACGGATTGGACGGCTCCCCCGACAGCGTGAGCGGATCCTTGGGCGGGTCCCACTCCAGGCCGAAGGCCGGCACCAGCTGGACCACGGCGGCGTCGGTCGGCGCCTGGCCGGTCTGCGCGCCGTGCTGGTAACCGGCCGACAAATAGCCGGCGGCCATCCACTGGGTGTCGCCGAGCTGCTGCCTGCCGTAGTGCATGGTGCCCAGGACCGAGCCGCTGCTTTGCGAGGTGGGCGGCGCCGTGCCGGTGCCCGTGGTGACGCTACTTGAGCCCTGCCCGGTGTAGGACCCAGTCCCGGTGATGCCGACGTCGAACCCTTCCGCTCCCAGCTGCTGCCTGACGGCCAGCACGCCGGAGGACAGGCCGCCGCTCGACAACGGGAGCCGCAGGGTCAGGCCGGTGGTCCTGGACACGATGACCAGCCCGCCCGATTCCACGTCGGTCGAGTCCTTATCCATCACGCCGGAGCCCTGGCTCATCGAGGAGTACCAGTAGTTCGGCGCGTTGATCGACGGGCGGGCCTGGATCGGCGGGAACAGCGTCGGTCCAGGCACGGTGGACATGCCCGCCGGCGGCGGCTCGTTGTCGTCGTCCGGATCGCGCCCGGTCGGATCGGTGTAGCGCACCGGGTTGGCCGCGGCGTAGCCGTACAGCGTCTGGCCGTCGGCCGAGCCCACCGGGTCGCAGCTGACCCAGCGGCCCAGCCATGGCGCGTAGTACCGCGCGCCGTGATAGTAGAGGTCGTTCTCCTCGTCTCGCTCTTTACCGGTGAACCTGTAGCGCTTCGGCACGTCGGTCTGGGACGCCACGGCCTGGTAGGACGTGGCGCCGAACGGAAAGTACTCCTCGTAGCTGACGATCGCGGCGTGGTCGTCCAGTTCGAGCACCGCCGAGTCGAGCTGGTTGCCGTGCTGGTACCGCACCTGCTGCGCGGGCGCCTGGTCGGTGCCGGCGATGCGGGTCTCCACCAGGGCGACCGCCCGGGCGCCGTCGGCGACCCGCAGCGTCTCCCGTTCCAGCGAAATCGTGGTGCCGTCGGCCGCGTACTCGCGGTAGATCTCGATGCCGCCCAGGTAAATGCGCTCGGCCTTGCGGGCGGCGGCCTGGCCGCCCGCCGCCTGGCCGTCGGTCACCTTGCGGACCCGCTGGCCGGTGCTGGCGTAGGCATAAAAGACGGTCTGCGGGCTGCCTGAGCTAGCGGCGAGCCTGGCGGTGGAGCGGAGCCGGTCGTCCTCGTCCCAGGTCAGCGTGGCCAGCTGCGGCATCGCCGTCATGTTGCCGTGCGCATCGTGCTGGTAGCGGGCGTGATAAGGGCCGGCCGCCGGGTCGCCGGGCAGGCTGGTGGCCGACAGCCGGTTGCCGGTCTGCGCGGCGACGATCTGCGACGGCTCCGCGTAGCTGTACCTGCGGGTCCAGTTGCCCGAGCTCACGACGTGCGCCATGGCCAGCATGTTGCCCGCGGCGTCGTAGCTGTAGGACTCGGTGTAGCGGCCCATGGCCTGGCCATCGCCGGGCTGCGGCAGCCCGGTGCGGACGGAGTCGTCGCTGGTCACCTGCTGCGGTGCGGACAGCCCGCCGCCGGTCTGGCCCAGGTGCTCGCGGCCGGTCGCGGTGATCAGCCGGTACAGCGGGTCGTAGTGGTAGTCGCTGGACGGGTCGACCCGCTGGTTCCTGAAGAAGATCACGTCCTGGGTGTCGGCGCTGTCGGCGATCCTGGTGACGTTCCCGGCCGCGTCATAGTAGTAGGCGAGGGCCTGGACGGTGCGCTGGTTCGCGGCCAGCGCGGCGGGCCTGGTGGTGGTCAGCTGGGTCAGCCGGAAGGTCTGCGGGTCGTAGCCGTAGGCCGAGCTGGTGCCATTGCCGTAGCCGATCGAGATCCGCTGGCCACGGGCGTCGTACTCGATGCTGGTCACCGCGTGCCTGCTGGCCGTGGCCGGGTCGAGCAGCGCGGCCGGTGCCGTGGTCTGCTGGAGCCAGACGTCGACCGCGCGCAGTTGTGAGGCTTCGTCATAGCCGGGCTGCAGCACGTCGGGCTGCATCGCCGTGTTGTGCGGCAGCACCAGCTGGACCGGCCGGTTCAGCGCGTCGTAGCTGGTGGCGGACGTGAAGGCATCCCGGCCGCCGTCGCCGACGGGGACCAGCCCGTGGCTGGCCGCGGCGGCGTCGAGCGCGGCGGCGGCGGCCAGCCCGGCCAGCGGGGTCCAGTCGACGGCCTGCCGGTAGCCGGCCGCGAGCTGGCGGACGGTCGCCACCAGGTTCCCCGCGTAGTCGTAGCCGCTATTTTCCAGGTAGCCCGAGGAGTCGTAGTGCCTGAACTCCCGGCCGCACAGGTTCGCGGCCGGCTGGCCCTCGCCGTAGACCGACAGCTCGATGAGGATCTCCGCGGCGCCGCCCGAGCTGACGTACCGTTCCAGCGGGCGCTGCGCCGGGTCGTAGACCACCCGGAAGGCGTGCCCGCGCGCGTCCCAGGACCTGATCGCGGCGCCGGCCACGTTGGACAGGCCGCGGCGCGCGCCTCCGTCGCAGGTCGCGTGGTAGAGCGGGGCGCCCGCCAGGTCCGTGCCGGCCAGGTATCCCGCGCCGGTCACCGGCTGGCGGTAGCAGAACTCGGCCGCACGCCGGCCGAGCGGGTCGATGACCGCCAGCGGCTTGCCCTCGGTGTCGTAGGCGGTCCGGCTCGGATGCCGGCCGTCGCTGCCGTTGTCGGCCACGGCCAGGCAGCCGCGGCCCAGCGCGTCCCGGTGCGTGACCGCGGGCGTGGCGGCGGCGCTGGCCGCCTGCTGCGCCGCCGCCTGCTGTGCCGCCCGGTCGGCGGGTGTCGTGCCGTAGCTGCCGCCGATGCGCAGCTCGTACCAGGACGTGAACGGCCCGGCCGGCAGCAGCCTGGTGAAGTCGTCCCCGACGTCGGCGTCGGTGCGCGGGTCGGCGATGAGCACCGTGTCGTCGCGGTCCCAGCGCTGCTCCAGCCACGGGCCGGTGACCGTCTTGTCCCAGCTGCTGTCCGGGTAGAGCCGCGCGATGGCGCGCCCAGGCGGGTCATAGAGCGTCACCGTGGCGACGCCGCTGATCGCGGCGAACTCGAAGCCGCTGGTCGCGGAAAAGAACGGCTCGTATTCGCGGACCGGACGGCCCTTGTTGTCGTAGATCGTCCAGCCGGTGCCTGCCCAGCGCGGCGAGACCACCGGGCCGCCGCCGGTCACCGGGCCAGCGGGGACCTGCGCTTTGCGCTGGACGACCCGCCCGGCCCCGTCGCTGTAGCTGAAGCTGTACTGGTATCCGGTGCTGGCCGGGGCGCCCGGGTAGGGCGGGACCGCGAGGTCGGAGACGCGGATCTGCCTGGCCAGGGTGTAGGCGGCGGGCGGCGCGGGCTGCGGGCTGGCCGCGGTCCGCTGGTAGGCGGACAGGTCATACACGCAACGGGTAGTGGCGTTCCCCAGGAGCGCCGCCGGGCTGGCGAGCGGGTCGGTGAACTGCGCTGCCAGCGCCGCCTCGTCCAGGTCGGCGGTGAAGCCGGTCAGCAGATCGCCAACGGCCTGCGTCGTCTTGCCCATCATCGCGGTGGCGGTGACCAGGCCGAGGACGTCGAAGGCGACAGCGGCCCGGTTGCCGTTCGGGTCGGTGACCATCGCCGGCCCGAGCACCCGGTAGTCGTTGCTGGCCGCCGTGACGTTGCCGACCTGGTCGGTCACGGTCCGAGCCAGCAGGGCATAGCCGTCGTAGTCGGTGCGGCTGATACCGCCGAACGGGTCGACGGCCCGGCGCGGCAAGAAGAACGAAGCCCGCGCGGCGGCCAGTTCCTGCGCCGGGGTGTCGGTGTCGCCTGGCGAGTAAAACACCAGGCCGGTCGGGCGCCACCAGCCGGTCTCCCCCGCGAGCTGCACGTAGCCGCCGCTGCTGAGGGTGGCGGTCAGGGCCGCGCCTGGCAGCAGCGCGCCGAAGATCGCGCTCAGCAGGCCGGGCGTCAGCGCTGCCTGGTAGGACTCACCGGTCAGCGCCAGCGGCTGCAGCTGGCCCTGCGGCAGCAGCCCGGTCAGGTCGTCGCTGCGGTAGCAGGTTCGCGCCTGAGCGGTGAGCCTGCGGGTGGGTGCGGCGGCCGGGGTCCCTGCCCCGTCCACGTCAGCAGCCGGGATCGCCTCGTAGGGCACGTCGTGCGCGCCGGTCCATACCGTGGGCCAGACACCGCCCGCACCGTCGATCTCATCGAAGCTGAACAGATCGGTGATGCCGGTGCCCTTGACCGAGGGGGCGACGCCGGTGATCTCCGCGGTGTCACGGGCCGCCAGCAGCGGTGCCCGGTAAGCGTCCGGCCAGGCGCCGAGGTCGTCGATGGGGTTGGTGTACGTGAGCTCGGTCCCCGACAAGTGCAGCCGGCCCTGATCGTAGGCCAGCATCGACTGGAAGTCCGCGGGCAGCGCGGGCTCGGGCGGTGCGTACCCAGGCCGGCGAGGGTAGCCGGCCGAGACGCTGCGCAGCACGTTGCCGTAGGCGTCGGTCTCCAGGACGATCTCGTGGGTGACGCGGGGGTCGGCCGGGCCGCGCTCGTAGTGGAACGAGACTGCCTCCCGCGAGCTGACGTAGAACACCGCGTGCAGGTTCGGGCCAGTCGGCTGGAGGCAGCTGATGGTGAAGTTCTGCTCGGTGACCGTGTAGGGGTTGGCGGCCTGCGGCGAGCCGTCACTGGCGTAGGTCTCGGTGCGCAGCGTGCGGCCCTTGAGCGCGCGGTAGGCCTCCTGGGCCTCGACGGGGTCGAGGCCGTCGGGCAGCACGGTATCGGGCGGCCGCATCGCCGCGGCGTCGGCGGCCTGGGCTGCCCCGCGCAGCGCGGGCTCGATCCAGTACTCGCTGAGGTACTGCTGGCTGACCGCCTGTGCCTGCGTGAACGCGCCGGTGTGGAACCACGTGCGGGTGAGCACGGGCGGCGACCAGGACTGCTGGTCCCAGTTGACGAAGTCGCCGTCGTCGAAGGCGGTGTCGGCGCGGAACTCCTCGGTGTCCCACTGCTCGACCATGCCGAACCCGCGGAACTCGCGCTCGTAGCCGTCGAAGTACCCGTGGTGATAGGCGTAGCGTGCTGATCAGCCGGTTCCTGCCGATCCAGTCGATCGTCTCGACCCGCTCCACGACCTGGACGGGGAACGGCAGCCTGGTCACCCATCCGGTGCCCGCCGTCTCGTCGGCTACGTAGAACCTGGTGGATGGCGCGTAGCTGACCCGCGTCTCGGCGCCGAGGTTGTTGCGCGCGCCGGTCAGCAGGTGCGGCTTCTGACCGCCCATCAGGTCGACGTAGAGCAGCGGCGCGCCGGCCTCGCCCGGCAGCGGCGACGACCAGACCAGACAGGCGGTCCCGGTGCCGAGCAGGTCGATGGCCTGCACGGACTCCAGCCGGTCGGCCGCGGGGAACACCGCGATGGCGACCGGTGCCGACCAGGCGTTACCCGACTGGTTGAACCAGGCGGTCACGCCGTCCTGGCCGGCATACAACAGGTCCGCGGTGCCTGACCCGTCGATGTCGGCGAGCAGGATACGGCGCGGGTCGAACCGCTCGGGGTTGTCGAAGCGCGGCGCGAGGTCCATGGTCACCTTCGCGCCGAACCTGCCGTAGCCCGGTGTTCGGCCAGTAGCACGCCTCGCCGTTGCGCACCCGCACGATGTCGGTCAGCCCGTCGCCCGACATATCGGCGGTGAAGATGGTCTGCGTGCCATCAGCGAGCACCACGCTGGGCCCGGTGTCCTCGTCCCATCCAGGGCGAACCAGCCGCGCGGTGCCGAAGCCAGCGTCGCCGCCGAGCGAGGCATGCACGGTGAACAGGCCGTCCTCGGTCATCAGGATGTCGGCCAGCCCGTCGCCGGTGACGTCGATGAACCTGACGTTCGGGTCAGCGAAGTCGAGTTGCGGGAGCGCGGCGAAGCGCTGCAGCGGCTCGAAGCTCCCGTCGTCGGTGCGCTCGAAGAAGCCGGGGTCGGCCTCGGCCAGGTCAACGACGTCGAGGCGGCCGCTGCCTGATAGGTCGAGCAGCCGCACGAGCGACAGGTCCGAGCGGGACGGCAGTCCGGCGACCGTCTCCACCGGCCCGAAGCAGGCCCGCGCCACCAGGGTCCCGTCAGGCTGCGGAACCAGGTGGTCGGCGCTGCGGTTCCGCTTGTAGTACCAGCTTCCCCCGGCGTCGCTGAGGATCCCCGACAGCCCCTCGCCATCCAGGTCGACCCAGCGGAACCTGCTGTTGTCCAGTCCTTCGGGCAGGTTGGCCTGGCTGTCGGGGTCCAGGGTGAGGATCTCCTGCTGGATCTGCGGCTGGCTGTAGCTGAGCTCAAGCGGCGGCATGGACCTGGTGACCAGCTCTGCACCGGCGCGGTAGCCGGTCTGGGTCACCGACACCAGGAACGTGTAGATCGGGCTGGCCGGGTCCGGCGGCTGCTGCTGGTCGGAGTAGCCGAGGTCGACCGACCTGACCAGGCAGCTGGGGCCCGCCGTCGGTTCGGCGGGGAAGTTGTTGAAGAACAGCAGCCGCTGAACCCTCCGGTAGGTCCTGACCTCGAAGCCGGGTCGGTAGGTCGAGAACGGGTCGGGCCGCAGCGGCCACGGCTGGTCAGGCTGCGGCGCCGGCGGCACGGCCGTGTGATCGCCGTAGTCGAGGACCACGCTGAACATCCAGTCGGCGGGCAGCGGCGTCTCCTGCGGCGCCGTCCAGTCGGGGAAATAGGGCTGGATATTGCCGTACTGGACGGTCGTGAGGTACGTCTGCGCCGCGCGGGTCTGCGGCGTCCGGCCGGCCTCGTGCGCGGCCGCCAGATCGATGCCCGCGCTGTCTTCGGCCAGGTAACTGTAGGTGGCCGCGTTTCCCTTATCGTCCCAGCTGCGGCAGATCTGCCAGGAGAATACCTGGGCCGGATCGCCAGGATTGGCGACCGTGCTGCCGGGATCGGCACCATAAAGAGTCGTGATATTGTCGCGGTCCAGCGTCCGCCAGTGGGTGCGGCCAGTGTCGGACGCGGTCCACCGCTCGATGCGGGAGAACAGCCCCTCGATGCGCGGCCGGTAAAAAGCGACCTGGTAGGAAGTGCCGTAGACCACGCGGGTCACCGTCAGCCGAGCGCCGGCCTGGTCGAGCACCGGGACCAGGTCCTCGGCCCCGGCCAGGATGAAGACGTCCGACTCCGCGCCGTCGCAGTATTGCGGCAGCCCCTTGTCGGTCTTGCGGGTGATCGCTGGTATGCCCAGGCTCCAGCCGAACCCGAGCGGCCCGTTTCCCGCACCAGAATCGTAGCCGAGCTGCAGCGGCGGCATAAAGCCTGACCGTCCGGGACTGAGCGGCAGCGGCACGGTCATGCTGGCGGTCCCGGTCGCGGCGTTGACCGAGAGCTTCTCGTCCAGGCCCCTGATCGCGCCGCCGCCCTTCGGGAGCGTGACCGCGGGCAGCAGGCGGGCGGCGCTGACCGGGTGGTCCTGGTCGGCGGACGTGCTGCCGTCCCGGGCCCGCTCCCCCGCCGGGCTGCTGGCCGCCGCGGCGGGACTGCCTGTGAGGTCCGCAGGCCAGCCGGCCTGGCCCGCGCTCAGCTGGCCGGTTTCCGTGGGCCGACCTGACGCGCGCCCGGTCCGGCCCCCGGGCCGGCTTGCCCCATCATCCGTGCCCGCCCGCGGCGGAGCGGGCAGCTCGCCGTTATGCCGTGGCTCGGTCATTGCGGTCTGCCGCGCCGGGGAACTGGCGTCGGCCAGCGGAAAGCGGACTCGAATGCGTCGGGCATGGGCACCCCTAACCGCGCCTGACCGAACCGTCCGGGTAAGCCTGCAGTCCCGTAGGGCCGCACCCGAACAGAGGACGTTCCTGCCGTCCAGATACGGCCAGATAGCCGGGTAAGAGATCTGTAACCGGGCAGATATGCTCACCAAGGCACCGCTGCACCGCCGCTGGCAGCCAAACCGTATCAGCCTTCAGATTGCCAAGGCATTACCATTCGAGTTTGGCGCCCCGGGCGCCGGGCGCGGCGCTACGGTTTGCGGGCGACGCCGCCGTAGACGGACACGGCGGCGTCATCTGGCTGGGCGGCCCGGCCGATGTCGGCCCAGTCGGGGCGCCAGCGGGGCAGGGAGACCACACCGGGGTCGATAAGGTCCAGGCCGGCGAAGAACTGCTCGATCGCGGGCCGGGAGCGGACTTGCATGATTACCCCGCTGCGCCGGTATACCGCGGCCACCCCCTCCCATGCTGCCGGGTCGAAGTCACCGGTCAGGTGCGACAGGGCCAGGTAGCTGCCGGGCGGCAGCCCGTCCAGCAGCTGGCTGGCCAGGGCGTAAGGGTGATCATCGTCGGGGATGAAGTGCATGATCGCGATCAGCAGTAACGCGACCGGCTGGCGCAGGTCCAGCGTCTTGTGCAGGTCAGGGGAATTGAGGATCTTACCGGGGTCGCGCAGGTCGGCGTCGATGTAGGCCGTCTTGCCCGCCGGGCCTGCGGTGAGCAGTGCCCGGGCATGGGAGAGCACGATGGGGTCGTTGTCGACGTACACGACCCGGGCCCGAGGCTCGGCGTCCTGCGCTATCTCGTGCACATTGGGCGAGGTCGGGATGCCGGTGCCGATATCCAGGAACTGGCTGATGCGCGCCTCCCGGGCCAGGTACCGCACCGCACGGCGCAGGAACGCGCGGTTCTCCCTGGGCGGGATCAGTGAGTTCGGGTTGGCGTTCAGGCCCGCCTCGGCGGCCGCCCGGTCGGCCGCGAAGTTATCTTTCCCGCCGAGCAGGTAGTCATAGACCCGCGCCGGGTGCGGCCGATCGGTATGCAGGTCAATCCCCTGCTGGCCCAGGCCGGCCGGGTCTTCGCTCATCCAGTTTTCTCCTCCGCCAGGGCGACCGGCTGGCCGTGGCCACGTCACGGTCCCGCCGGATCTCCTGGCCGCATAATATGCCCGGATCGGCCCCAGGCCGCGGCCACGGCCAAACCCGGGCGAAAAGCCCGCCATTCCCGGCGGCCCGCCCAGGTGTACCTCAGGGAAAGGCCAGCTTGACCGGAGTCGCCCTGCTGGCGATGGCCCTTCGGGGGCAGGAACGTCGGCGACTGAGGTCCCGTGCCGCCGGGCCCATCGGCCCTGGCATCGCCAGCCCGGCCAGCGGACCTTAAGCAGCTAGACATCTGCTCCCCGGAGCCGTGCGGCCCGGTCTCTGCCCGGATAAGGAAGTCACGCCATGAACCTCACATCAGGCGCTGGCCGGCGCCTCGCCGCCGGCATCGCATTAGCCTGCTCCGCCATCCTGCTTCCGGCAGCCGCCCTGGCCGCACCGGCGGCCCCCGTCCGTACGCCAGGCCGTCCCGCCTCGGCGATGCTGCCGTTAGCCAGCTCCGGTACCGGGGCTGCCGCCCATTCTCAGCGGCGGCAGCTCGCGGTGACCACGCTATCTAGCTTCAGGGTGGTGCTGACCGCCACCCGGTCACGGGGCACCGGCCCGGCACCGATGGCCAGCATTGCCGCGGCTGGGTACCGGCATGCCGCGCATGGATGGAAGCTGATCGCGACGAAGCGGATCGGCGCGGCGGGCCGGTGGTCCTGGTACGCGACGGAGGTCTGTAGCCTCACGGTGACCCAGCTCAAGCCGGCACCACCAGCAGGCTCGCCCGCCGCGGTCCGGTGGGACTCGATCACTGTGAGCCTGCTGTGGGGTCCGGCGATCGGATGCGTGCCGCCCATCACCAGGTACTGGCGATAACGGACGCTCGCGGCCGGGCCGGGCCCAGCCTGGCCGCGCCCGGCAAGTGGAGGCGGAATGACCGATGACCGTGAACTGGCCGGGCTCGATCCTTTCGCCCTGCTCGATACGGAGGCCGGGCGTTTGGATACGTTCTTTTCCGGCCTCGGCGAACCCGGCTGGCAGCGGGCATCGCGGTGCGCTGGGTGGACGGCGCGCGACGTGCTCGGGCACCTCACCGCGGGCGAGGACTACCACCGGGCCTGCCTAGACGGAACGGTCGCTGCGTTTCTCGCCCGGTTCGCCGAGCGCGGCTGCACTGACCTGGACTCGGTCAACGCGCTCGGCGTCGCTGACTACGCGGCCCTGTCCCCGGCCGAGATGCTCGCCCGCTGGCGTGCTGCCAGCGCAGCCAACCGCCGTCGATTCCGGGCGCGAGGCGGCGGCGTCGTGGACACCTCCATCGGCGACTACCCGTGCCGTTGGCAGGCGTTGCACGTGGCCGCCGAGCTCGCCACGCACGCCGACGACATCGCCGTGCCCGTCAGCGACGACGAGCAGCCGGAGCGGACCGCGTGGCGGGCCCGCTACTCCAGGTTCGCGCTCGCCGAGGCGAAACCCCAGCTGGAGGTCCGGAAGGTCGGCGCACATACAGCCGTCGCCGATGGATCGAGCATCGTGGAACTCGACGACGACGAACTGATCGAGGCCGTCATGGGCAGGCTGGACGAGACATCCGGGTTCAGCGCGACGCTCCGCGCACTCCTGTCGATGATGCCGTGACCCCGCGCAGCAAGGCACGGATGGGGTCCCGCCCGGCCCCACCCGGGACCTCGCCCGGAGCTGCCCGTGGCCTAACGCCGACGCTCGTCGAGGCCTAGGAACTGCTCCATGGTCTTGCGCTGCGCGTAGTTCATGTCGTCCACCACTCTGGCCACCCGCCGCGCGATGCGCACAATCGAAGTCATTGCCGTGCTCCTTTTCTTATCACCGGCCGCTGCTGCGACCTACCTCGAGCATCGCCGTAAGGCCCCGGCCGCCGAATCGGGCGAATGCCTTAATTCCCGGCCGGCACCGGCCTAAGGCCGGACAGCCCGAGACCAGGCAACCGCGGGGCGATCAAGGTTGCGGGGCGATGAGCGTGACCGTCGGAAAGTAACTACGGTATCTGGCTGCATCCCGGGTCAGCAGCCGGTAACCGCGCACGGCTACGTGCGCGCCGATATAGAAGTCCGAGAGCGGGGAACGCTTCTGGCCACCTCGCTTGCGGTAGGCCAGGAATGCCTGGCCGGCGAGGAAGCCCGCCTCATAAGGCAGCGCCGCGATGTCGCTAGGGAAGGCCCTGGGGTTCGGCCCTAGACTTCGCCCGCCGCCACCTGGCCGGGCTTACGACCGGCCGTTGACACCCAGCGAATGGCTGCCCTCCCTGGCTGCGTGCGCGGGACGGCGCCGCGGCCGCTGCCTCGGCACGTCAGGGGACCCAAGCTGGAACGCGTTGTCCCAGGTAAGAGGCCGGTCGCAGGAACGACATGTGGCCGTGAACTTGATTGGCTCCGGTTGCGGATAACAGATAGCGTGCGGAGCACCCGGAGGGGCATGGACATGAATCAAGGTCGCACGTGAGGCGGCGCCGGGGATCCGCCGTCGCTACTGACGCGGCGGTCATTGCGAGCTCCCGGCAGGAGCCGGAGCAGTTCGCGGTTCTGTTTGACCGGCACGCCCCGCACATTTACCGCTACCTGGCCCGGCGTGCTGGCCGCCAGGTTGCGGATGACCTGGTCGCCGAGACGTTCCTGACTGCTTTCGCGAAGCGGGACCGCTATGACATCGGACACCCGGATGCCCGGCCCTGGCTGTATGGGATTGCCACCAACCTGGTCGGCCAGCAGCGCAGGGACGAGGCCCGCCAGTACCGGATCCTGCAGGCCGCCGCGGCCGAGCCTGAGGTTCCCGGTCACGCCGAACGGGTGGCAGCAGATGTCACGGCCCAGGCGATACGCACGTTGCTGGACGCGGCGTTGGCCGCGCTGCCGGCCGGTGACCGGGATGTGCTGCTGCTCATCGCCTGGGAGCAGCTGACCTATAAGGAGGTGTCGCAGGCGCTGGCCATCCCGGTGGGGACGGTGCGGTCCAGGCTGCACCGGGCGCGCACGAAGGTGCGCGAGGCCCTGGCTGGTACCGATGCGGCGGCAACCTATGAGGAGCTCACGACCAATGAATGAGATGGAGCTGCTCCGGGAGCTAGCACAGCAGACGCCGCTGCCCGCGGCCGCCGAGCTGGACGCGGCCCGCGCCAGGCTCCTTGCCGCGATCGCCGCCGATCCGGCCGCTGGACGCTCCCCAGCCGAAGTGGCGGCCACCTCGGATCCGCCCGACCCGTCCAGCGGCCAGCCGGCCGGGCCGCTGCGGCCGCCTGCCCCCGCGCCGGTGCTGGACGCGGTGAAGCTCATGTACGGGGGCGCCGTCGGCACCGTCGTGCAACTGGTCATCGCGCTGGCCTACATCGGCGACATCAAGGCCTACCACCTCACCGTGCTCGGGCACCACCTCACCACGGCCCAGCTCAGCCACCTGCGCCCGCTCATCGTCACGCTGGCGATAGCCTTCGCCCTGGCCCTGATCGCCTTGTGGCTATGGATGGCGCGGGCGACCGGCCAGGGCAGGAACTGGGCACGCATCCTGTCCACGGTGCTGTTCGGCCTGGCGACGCTACAGCTGAGCGGCCTCCACGGCGTCGCGCAGGTGTTCTGGGCCATGCTGACTTGGCTGACCGGCCTGGCCGCGGTGTGGCAGCTCTGGCGCCCGGCCTCCAGGGCGTTCTTCAAGTCGGCCAGGGCGCGGCCGCCGTCCCAAATCTCGGGCCCTTAACAGCAACGACGCCGCCCCGGCAGGCAATGCCGGCAGGCGGCCTTGACACGGCCACGGTGAGCAGGACGACCGAAATCGGGAAGACGGCTGTGCGCTGTGCCCGCTGCTGACGGCGCGGCTAACGGCGGCCGTGAACCTGTTGGGCGCCGGTGGCGGATAACAGATGTAGCATCTCGAGCCCCCGGAAGGTCCCCATGTACCAGCCCCACCTGTCCAGCGGCCAGCCGGCCTGGCCGCCGCGGCCCGCTGCCCCCGCGCCGGTGCAAACCGCAGCCAAGCTCATGTCCGCGGGCGCCGCGGTCAGCACCGTACCCTTGATCATCGCGCTGGCCTACGGCCGCGACATCAGCGCCTACCATCTCACCGTGCTCGGGCACCACCTCACCACCGCCCAGCTCATCCAATGGAGACCGCTCATCATCACGCTGGCGATAGCGGTCGGTCTGGTCGCACCCGCCCTATGGCTGTGGCTGGCGCGGGCGACCGGCCAGGGCAGGAACTGGGCGCGCATCCTGTCGGCGGTGCTGGCCGGCCTGGCGACGCTGCAGCTGGCCGGCAACCTAAGAGCTGGCGTCGCGCCGCTGCTCATCGCCGTGCTGACTTGGCTGACCGGCCTCACCGCGGTGTGGCTGCTCTGGCGCCCGGCCGCCAGGACGTTCTTCAGGCCAGGCCACCAGACAGCATGGCCGCGGCTGCCGTGAGCTGGATCCGCCACGGCTGCGGCACCATCGCGGCCGGTCCCGCCGCCGTGGTGTGTAATGACCGCTATGGCGGACAAGGTGCAGGTGCAGCTCGGGGAGGTCCAGCAGACGCTGTTCATCACGCTGGCCGCCCGGGCGCGGGAAACCAGCAAGAAGAGACCCCTGCTCCGCGATCCCAGGGCGGTCCAGATTGTCAGATCGGTTGATTTTGACACCGCCAGGTACGGCCGGGACTGGGGCGGCGTGCTCACCGTTCTGCGCACGGCGATCTTCGACTCGTGGGTCCGCGCGTTCCTGGCCGAGCACCCGGCCGGGACGGTGGTCGAGATCGGCACCGGGCTGAACACCAGGTTCGAGCGGACCGACAACGGCCAGGTGCACTGGATCGACCTGGACCTGCCGGACACGATCGAGCTGCGCCGCAAGTTCTTCGCTGACTCTGACCGCCGCACCATGCTCGCCGCCTCGGCGCTGGAGGAGGACTGGCTGTCGGTCGTGCAGGACTACCCTGGCCCGTATTTCTTCGTGGCTGACGGCGTGCTCGTCTACCTGGCGCGCGCTCCGCAGGTGCTCAGCCGCATCGCCGAACGCTTTCCGGGCGCGCTCATTGCTTTCGACACCTACAGCCGGCGGATGTACGAGCAGCAGCACCGGATGGCAGTCAAAAGGAAGATGGAAGCACGCTGGGCGTGGCCCTGTGACGACCCGCGTTCGCTGGAGCCACTCGGCCTCGACATCGTGGAAGCGGCCACGATCACCCGGCCGCCAGCGGCGTTCCGCGCGCAGCTTCCGCGCCGCTACCGGTACCTGTTGCCGCTCGCCAGCCGGATCACGGGCGGGATCGCCTCCGTGACTCTGTTCCGAGCCCGCCTGCACTAGCGCCCGGCAGCAAGGCGCAGCCTGCAGGCGGGCTAAGTCGCGAGCATGGCCAGGATCCTGGACCACGCGTCGTCGCGGGCCGGCTGAAGGCAGGCGTGTCCGGCCAGAAGAACGCATGTGCGGTACCTGGGTAGGTGACGAATTCGTGGTCGGTGCCGGTGTCCCGGAGAGCGTCGCGGATCTGACCGCGCTGGCCGGCGCCGATCAGGGCGTCGTCGGCGCCGACGAGGTAGAGGATCCGGCCGCGGATCCCCGCCGTGAGCTCCAGGGTCGGTGACGGCTGGCTCATCGGGATGTCAGTCGTGGTCAGCCAGCCCCCGTACAGGACGGCAGTCCGGCTGATCGGAAGCTGGCAGGCCGCCAGATAACTCAGGTGACCGCCGGCGCTGAAGCCGATCATCGCGGTCTGGTCGATCGCTGGCTGTGCGGTCAGCCAGCCGGTGCCTGCGGCCGCGTCATCCAGCGCCTGCTGGCGGGTGAGCCGGTTCAGGTAGCCGAAACCCTCCTGGCGGCCCGCGTCGTCGCGTCCGAGCCAGCGGCCGGGTGGCGCCTCCCGGTGGTAGAACTCAGGCGCGATCGTGAGGTATCCGGCTGCGGCGAGATCGTCGGCCACGCCGCGGATATCCGGGTTCACGCCGAAGAGCTCATGGGCCACGATCACCCCGACCGGCGCCGGGTCAGCGGCTGGCCGGGCGAGGTATGCCTGCAGGGTCGTGCCGTCAGCGACCGGGATCTGAATCAGTTCGCTCGTGATCGTCATGCCCTCAGCATGCGCACGGGACAGCACTGGTAACCAGCGCAGGCTGTTACTGGCACCGGCATGAGTAGGCTGAGGAATGTGGCGGATGCCGGAGACCCGCGGGCACTGGGGCAGTTGCCCCCGCCGCTGGGCTAACCGCACCCCCCGAGCTACTCGGTCACGGCGTCGCTGATCTGGTCCAGCGCCTCGAACCTTCCCCACCTTCGTCAAAGGGATGCCGCTGGGACGTACTGGCCTCAAATCCCGCCGCCCGGGAACTGTCCACCGACTGGGAAGCGCTGCTTGAGTCGTCAGCGATCCGTGCCGGTCCCGGATGCGGCCAGTGCGCTCTTGTGCCGCACCGGCCCGGTGGCGATATCCTCGAATGGATTCACCAGCCTTTTCTTTCGGGTTTCGCGGTCATGGTGTGCGGGACAGGAGCCGGCCGATGGGTGATCATCACGACGCCGCCCGGGCCGATGCCATGCTGCGGCGCCCGGTGGTCGATCCCGGCATCCCGCGTTCTGATCGTGCCCTGCTGACCGCCCCTGGCACGCTTCTCACTCCGGCGGGCCGGGACCGGCCGGCCCGGCGCCGCGACTTCCTGCCCACGGATCCCGCCCAGCGGATGGCCACGGTCGACGGGGCAGTCATCGGCATGACAACCGCCATGTTCATTGCGGTCTTCGGTGCCACCCCGGTGGCCATCGGGGTGCTGATCTTCCAAGGGCCGACTGGCTGGGAGTCCGCTTTGAGCCGTTATGCACTCCTGGTCGCGGAGCTCATCGCGGTGGTCACCGCGGTGGTCTTCGGCGTCCGGATCGCCCGGTTCGGACAGCCGAGCGGCAAGGTGCCGGCCGAGGTCGCGGCGCGCACCTACCACAGCCGCTATCTGACCGATGTCGACTTCGACGCCCGGTCCAGGGTGCTGCTGCGGCGTGCGCAAGATGCCATCGACGCCGTCACCTGGTCGGAGGTCTGCAGGGTCGGCCTGCTGGATCAGCCCGCCGCGAACGAGGCCCTCACCTGGCAGGAATGGGATATCGCCGTGGCCCTGCGCGACCAGGCCCGGCTTCGCGCCAGGCGGGCCGAACTGTCCGCAGTCAGCACGGGCCCACCGCCCGGCTGCCACCTCCGGGCCGCCGCGCTCGCCGACTCCAGCATCGCCGGCCGGGTCGCGGCCCTGGAGCGCTATGCCGTGGAGGCCCGCGAGGCGGATGCCGCCTACCTGGACTGGCAGCAGGCAGCCGCATGGACCGCACTCAGCGGCCAGCACCTGGACATGCTCGCCCGCACCGCCGCCGACGAGCACGGCATCGCCGAGATCGAGGCCATGTCTCAGCAGGCCCGCGCGGTCCGCCTGGCGCTCCGCGAACTGCCTGTCGATGCTGATGGTGGTTTTGTAGCTGGTGCGGTCGATGCTCGGGGCCGCGGGCCTGGTATTTGGAGATGGCGCGTTTGACGATGCGGGGGCTGAGTCCGCAGCCGCCGGGCGGGCAGCAGGCTGGCCAGGACGTGCCGGCCGATGGTGCCGGCGAGGTCGATGACGGGCCCGGCGATGATGCCTGGCGGCGTGGGTGATCTGGTCGCGGGCGGCTTGCCAGGCGATGGTGAAGCTGGCCCGGTCCGGGGTCGGTGCCCGGGCTGGGTGCTGGTGGCATCGGCCATCGCGGTGCGCAGCAGCTGGTAGGTCATCGAGCAGGGCGTAGATTTCCTGGGTGATGCCGGCTCGGGTGTGCGGGCGCGCAGGACACGCCCGCCCAGGATGGTGGACTTGAGTCTCCAGGTAGGCGGTCTCGATCTCCCACCGCTGGTGGTAGAGCCTGATCAGGCTCGGCTGCGGGGTAGCGGCGGTGGTCACGCAAGGTGGTGACCAGCCGGTAGCTGCCGGTGCGCTGGCCTGCGGTGGTGGTGAGGGTGATCTGGGCAGTCGATGACGCGGACGGGCACGCCGCCAAAGCGCCGACAGGAACGAGCCGTCCCGGTAGCAGTGCACGGCGAGCAGTTTCGGGGCGTCACTGCGCCCGGTTTTGAGCGCGGACCAGGCACGTCGGCCCCGGTGGCCGGCGATCTGCGGCGGCCAGCTAGCCGGCGGCGAAGTTGCGGTCGGCCAGCACGATCATGCCCTGGCCGCAGGCTGGCGCAGCAGGCCTGGCGGCGTAGGTGGTCTCCCCGCTGGTGGCGGGGCCGAACACCGCGTCGATGAGGGTGCGGGTGCCGCAGGCCACCAGCGCCAGCAGCCGGACCTGCGGGTAGCCGGTGCCGCCGTGGCTGCCGCCCCCTTTGGTGAACCGGGCCAGGTTCGCCGGGCTGTCCGGCACGGTCACGATGGTCCCGTCGATCGCGCACACCAGCAGCCCGCGCCACCACGTCCCCGCGATCGCGCGGAGCGGCGGCCGGGCCGCGCAGCAGGTCAAACAGGAACCGCAGCGGCGCGGCTCCCGACCCGGCGGCGCGCCTGCGCCAGCGCGCCGGCCGTCGGCGCCGCCACCGGCAGGCCCGCCAGCCCCGCGGTGAGCTTGCGCCACACACCCGGATACCCCAGCCTCCGGGAACAAGCACGCGGCCAGCAGCAGATAGACCACTACCCGCGACGGCAGATCCCGGACCCGCGACTGCATAGCTCCCGGTCTGCGCTAACGCCTCATCGACCATCTCGAACGGCACGAGCTGGGTGAGTTCACCGAGGTGACCGGGCGCGAACCGGCCTCGCGGCCACCGTGACCGTGCGAGTGATGACAGACTGAATGCCCAACGGAGTTCCTTGCTAGACGGCGATCTTGGTCGACGCAGTTCTAGCAGGAACTCCGTTGCCTTCTTCAACCGGCTTGCCAACCAGCACCGCAGCGCTAACTAAACGGCCTTGCGGCTAGCCCACCACTCAGCCGTCCGGTCTGGTCAGAACAGCGACGGGCACCATGGGGCCGGGTCGGAGTACATGGCGGCCGAAAGCATCGCCAGCGTGCCTTGCTTGTGTTCGGTGACCAGGCCAGGCGGTGGCGAGGGCAGCTAGCCTGGTGCCGCCCAGGTACGCCGGCCCCGAGAGCGGCGACGGGTAGCTCGATGTCAGCAGCTGCCCTGGTGCGCTCGCAGCTGGCCGCTGCGCCGTCGGCGGGCGGGGGGCATTGCAACCGCCACCGGCCCGCGTTGGCAGGGAGCAATTCGTCGGTCACCTCGAGCACCACATCGGCTGCGCAGCAATAGCGTCGGCTGCAGAGCGCGGTCGGCACGTCGGTGAGGCGGATCCACAGCCCGTCGGTCAGGAACGCGCGCGCCCGGCGCCGGTCCGCGAGCATGTCCAGCAGCGGATCGTCGACCGGCCGCTGCCTGGCCAGCACCTCGCCGATCAGGTCCCTGGTGAACAGGTCAGCCCACAGCGCCGCCGTGGCCGCCCCGTCGGCGGCAATAAGCTCGCCGACCGACAGGGTGCCGAACGGCAGGCCATCGTCGTCCCAGCCCGGCTTGGTCCGGTACAAGGCGTAACCGCGCGGACCCGAGTCGTCCGCGGCCAGCAGGCACTTCAGCGAGCTCATTCCCTGGCGGCCGAATTCCGGATCGGCGAGGATGCTCTGCCACCAGCGCTCGTCCCTGGCCATCATGCCGGGCCGGTGCGGGATCGCCGAGTCGTAGACCTTGGCCAGCTCGGTGCGCAGCTCGTCGGGCTGCGCCGCCCGCAGCCGCACCGAGTCGCGGCCAGGGCCCGCGCCGCGGGCCGCGGCGGGATTCAGCGCGCCCTCGCCCCGGCGGATCGTCAGGCTCAGCTGGCCGGACGCGCAGCCGTAGCCATACCTTCCGTAGATGCCCGACTCGGACGCGAACAGCGCTGCGACGGGCTCGCCCCGGGCTGCGATATCGGCGAGCTGGTGACGCATCATCGCCGACAAGATGCCGCGCCGCCGGTGACTGGGCAGCACGCTGATAAAGGTGACTCCTGCTGCACCCGTGATCCCGCCGGGGACGGTGAGCTGGAAAGAGTACGCAGCCGTCGTCCCGACCATTGCATCGCCGTCGAACGCCGCGAGGCTGCGGTCGAACTCGAAGACCACGCGCTCCTGCTCGACGGCCTCAGCTGACCGATCTGCGTCGTTGAACGCCTGGGTCGGAACCTCGCAAAAAGCATCGAACTCCCCGGGCGTGATAGACCGCAGGGCGTAGCGCTCAGTCATGCTGCTACACCTATCCCATCGGCTGCCCGCCTGCGAATCCTTATCACCGCGCCGAGATCGAAGCCAGCCGACAGCCGGGCGGCGGCCGGTGTGGCTGCGCAGCCACCGATCTCCACGGATCCAGTTGGCCTAGCCTTCGGAGATGAGCGCGTTGAACAGCCGCTCGTAACGGAGCAGGTGCGTGTCACCCACGTAGTTCTCACGAATATGGGCCTGGGCAGCACGTCCCATCTGGCTGGCTTCGTCTGGGTGCTCGATGAGCCGACGGACCGCCGTCCCGAAGGCTTGGCCGTCGCGGGGGTCGGGCAGCAGGATGCCGGTGCCGTCGGCGATCTGGTCGATGATCCCGCCGACCGCCGATCCGACGACGGGCCGCCCTTTCCACATGCCCTCGGCCACGGTCAGCCCGAATCCCTCGGCGAGGCTTTTTTGCGTGATAACGGTGGCGTGCCGCTGCACGGCGTTGACCATGGCGGCGTTTTGGTCGACGTCATCGAGCGGCAGGGTGACCAGCATGATCCGGGCGCGGACCGCGGCCGGCAGTTCGCGCCACTGCAGCAGGCAATCTCCGAACACGGCAGCGCCCTCCGGGTCATCGGTCACCCCGGCGACCGCCGGGCCGACGAGCAAGAGGTATCCGCTACCGCTGGGTGCGACGTACTCAGCGAAGCCACGCATGACCCCGGACATGTCCTTGAGCCGGTCCCACCGGGAAACCTGAACCACCAGCGGATCATGAGGGCCGGGGCGGCTCTCGGCGGTGATCCCCGCAGATCGGGTAACGGCGCCCATGACGCCATCGCCCCGCCAGAAAGACGTCTGTCCGTTCGGCGCGGTACCTTCCAGCACGCCGATCGTGGCCAGGATGGCCCGCACCGTGTCGTCGTCGAGGTCCTGGTTCTTCGGGGAGAACGGGTCGATCGACGGCGCTATGATCGCCACCTTCTCACTCGGAACCCACCGGGGCACGAACTGGCGGCGGGAGAATACGTACCTTTCCGCGGCAGCCAAATACGGCCGCAGAAAATCCCACCCCGCCCGGGTCGCGTCGTTTTCCCAGTCCAGACCGATATGGCAGCGCCACGCCACCCGCGCGCCCGCACTCGCCAAGGCCGGCGCCAGCCCGGCAGTCTGCGGGTCGTGAAGCAGCACAAGATCCCCTGGCCGTATCTCGTCGAGCAATTCCACCGCGTTTGCCGCGAGCATCCGCGTGTAATGGCCGGCGTCGGCCCCGCTGAGGGAGCCACCGGCGACCTCCCCGTGGATCTGGTTGTGCAAGCGCTTGGTGATCACGAAGAACTCGGCTTCACCGGTGATCACCCGCCAGCGGATCGGGATATCGAGATCTTGGACGTAGCCGACGAGCACCTGCAACATCTCTGCGACCCCACCGCCGACCGCGGTGGAGCTGACGCACCAGATGGTGCGCCCGGCCAGCCGCTGCCGGAACCGGTCGGCTGCTTCGACTAGCCGCGCGTGACGCTCGGAGCCGAAAACCGACTCCAACCGGCTGACCGGGCGCGGCGCCACCTCTACCGACCGAACCAGGCTCACTATTTACCTCTTTTCGTGAGTTATCCACACTGGTCGTCATTAGCCCATAAAGCAACACCTCACGCTCCATCACCAGCGCTCGCAGCCTGCGGGAGCCAGCTGCGAGCAGAACGCCGCCCCGTTCCCCGGATGGCGGCCAGCCGAAGGCAGCTCAGGTGCTGGACGTACGCTCTGTGGCTGGTGATGTGAAGTGACCAGGACCCGGCTCGATCTCACGCGACTGCAAATCCTGGCGTTCCGGCGACATGTCGGCGCGCTCGGCGAGCGGCTGCCACGCGGGCGGCACTCGCTTCGGCGTGCGGCCTGGGCCGGGCTGCAAGACAGCATGCCCAGAGCCGCCCTCCTGTCGATCCACGCGCGCGTCGCGGGGACCGTCCCGTCCACCTGGGAGGACCCTTCGCTCGTCCAGCTCTGGGGGCCCCGGTTCAACGTCTTCGTCGTCGCCGCTCGCGACCTCGCCGTGTTCTCCCTCGGGACGCTGAGCGACGATGCCAAGCGCCGGCAGCGGGCCGAGGAACTCGCCGCCCGCCTCCGCGCCGTGCTCGGCGGCGCGCGAATGAGCTACGGACAGGCGGGCCGCGCGCTCGGCGTGCATCCCAACAGCCTCAGGTACGCGGCAGCGACCGGCACGGTCTTGATCCGCTGGGAAGGCGCGCGGCTACCGACAGTCTGGACCGTGCCGCCGCCCGAGGCCGATCCCCGCGACGCCCGCCTCGAGCTCGCGCGCCGGTACCTGCACAGCTACGGACCAGCCACCCCGGCCGCCTTTAGCCGGTGGGCGGGGGTCGGCCCGCGGAACGGCCTCGCGACCTTCACGGAGCTGCGCAGGTCGCTGACGCCGGTGCATACGCCGGTGGCCGATGCGTGGATCCTGACCAGGGACGAGGCGACCTTTCGCGCCGGCCCGGGGCCGGTCGCGCCCGCGCGGCTCCTTCCCAGCGGCGACCCCTATCTCCTCCTCCACGGAGCCGATCGCGAGCTTCTGGTCCCCGATGCCGCCCGCCGTGCGGCGCTCTGGACGCCGCGCGTCTGGCCCGGCGGCGTCCTGATCGAGGGAGAGATCGCCGGCACGTGGCGGCGGGCGGATACGGTCCTGACGGTGCAGCCCTGGCGGCCACTGTCGGCCGCGCAGCGGGAAGCGGTCGCAGCAGAAGCAGCGTCCCTGCCGCTACCCGGCGCTGGCGGGCGGATCGTCGTCCGCTGGGACGACTGAGGCCAGGCGCGCTGCGCGCCTGGCCCGCCACACCCGGCGCCGCGCGATCTCGAGCACGATCACCCCCGCCATGGCGCCCGCCACGATCTCGGCGGTCGAGGCCAGGTTGCCGAGGTCGGACAGGTCGAGTTGCGCAGCATTGGCGTTCACGTGGCTGGCCTGATCCCGCACAGTTCCTGGCGGCGGATGCGCGCCCGGCGGCAGCCTGATGATCACGCCGCCGCTGACCACGCGGCCATGGTCAGGAACCCGCGCAGCGGGGCTGCCGCCCGGCGGGGTGATCCAGTCGGCCGCGCTGCTGTGCTCCCACGCCACCCCCACGGCGGTGACCGCCGCCACCACGAGCAAGACCGCGCCGAAGTGCCGGACGAACTTCACCGAGCGCCCTGCCCCGGCCCGCCGGAGCGCCGGGTCAGCAGGCGGCGCCCCACCCCCGCGATCCACCGCCAGCGCAGCGCGGCATGCACAGGGACCAGGCCCAGCGTGATCTCCGCGGTCAGGATGTGCAGCCGATTCCAGAACAGGTTGCTGGTCAAGAAGAATCCCAGCGAGGACAGCGCCACCCGGGAGATCACGATGCCCGACCCGATGCACAGTGTCATGCCGAACAGCAGCGCCAGATTGACCAGCCAGATGACCCGGTCGTGGCCTCGCCGGCTGAACAGCTTGCCGGTAGTGCGTACCACCCAGTCCCAGTGCAGGGTGAGATGGACCAGCAGGACCAGCCCGAGCGCAAGGCCCAGCCACTCGTGGATGGCATCCCCCGTGAACCCGTAGCTGTAGGCGAATATGTAACTCACCAGGATGACCAGGTCGAGCCAGAAGTCCAGCCGCGTCCCCACCGGGAGCCGCCGCCTGCTGGCCCGGGGCCGGACCTGAGTCAGGTCGCCCCCGCCGATGTCATCCATCTCGCCGTCTCTGAGTCCTCGGGCAACTTCGCCGTGCACCATCATTGTCAGCGGCGAAGCTGGCGGTCGCGCCAAGGTTGCATGTGAGTTGCCGGGTGACCACCTTCCCGACGTCCGCCGGAAGTGGCTCACTCCTGCCGGTGTTCCGCCCTGGCGCGACGCCTCAGGCGGGAAAGGCTTGCCGGAGCCGCACCGCGATCAGCTTCTCGACCAGCGGCACCGGAAGCGGCTCGTCGATAGCGAACCGCAAGGCCCCCGTCGAAGTTGGGTAACCCTGGAGCTCATCTGCGAGTGCGGGAAAGACGGAGCCACTGTGGGGCAGGTAGCTCAGATGATTCTTGAACGCAGCGAACCCGGCGATTGTCTTGCCCCTGACCTTGAACGCCGGGAGGCCGTAAGAGATCCCCTGGTCGGCCTCCGGGAGGATCTCCAGGATCGTCTGGCGCAGCCTGGCCAGCGTGGTCCGCTTCGGTTCCTCCAGGGCATCCAGGTACTGGTCGATCTCCTGAGCAGACACGGCTCAATTCTGCTGACTGATCAGGCTCAGGAGCAAGGACCGCAATGTGGAGACGGGCCTCCGGGAGCGGTTAGGGCAGCGGCGTCAGCCCGTGCTCGGGGAAGACGGCCGTTCTGGTGGCCACGATGGCCTGGTCGAGCGGATCTGCTGGGTCGTAACCTGACTCGAACCTGGCATATCCCGTCTCGGCGCCTTCGGTCATGGACTCGGGTACGGGGCGGCCGGTGCTGCGGGATGCGTGCTCGCGCCAGGCGGCCGGGATGCGGGCGGCAGGGTCGATCGGATGCCCGGCGGCCTCCGCCAGCAGGTGCGCCCAGGTCCTGGGGACGACCTGGAGCAGCTCGTAACCGCCGCCCCCGGTGAGGAGCCAGCGGCCGCCGGCCACCTCGTGGGCCAGCTCGTGGATCGCGGCCTGCGCGGTACGCTGCGCGTCGATGGACAGCTGCAGGCCGGCCAGGGGGTCGAGCCGGTGGGTATCACAACCGTGCTGACTGACCAGGATCGCTGGCCGGAACGCGCGCAGCAGCGGCGGCACGACCGCGTGGAAGGCGCGCAGCCATCCGGCGTCCGTGGTCCCGGTCGGCAGGGCCACGTTCACCGCTGATCCCGGCGCTCCCGGCCCGCCTGTCTCGGACGGCAGGCCGGTGCCGGGAAACAGCGCCGCCGGATGCTGGTGCAGGCTGATCGTCAGCACCCGCGGATCGTTATAGAAGGCGGCCTGCACCCCGTCGCCGTGATGCACGTCGACGTCGACGTAGGCGACCCGCTCCGCGCCCTGAGCCAGCAGCCAGGCGATCGCGACCGCCGGGTCGTTGTACACGCAGAACCCGCTCGCGTGGCCGCGCATCGCGTGGTGCAGCCCGCCCGCGATGCTCGCGCCATGCTGCGCCTCGCCGGCCCAGACCGCACGGGCTGCCGCCAGGGTCGCCCCCGTCACCAGCGCGGACGCGTCGTGCATCCCGGGGAACACCGGGTCATCGTCGGTGCCGAGGCCGAAGAAACCCAGCACCCGGGAGTCCGGCCGGTCCCCGCTCGCCCGCCGCACCTGCGCGATGTAGCGCGGGTCATGCACCAGCTCAAGCTCCGCGTCAGTGGCCGGCGGCGGGCACTCGACCGACACCCCCGCCTCGGCGAACAGGCCGAAGGCCCGCGCCAGCTCGATCGTCAGCTCAACCCGGGCCGGTGCCATCGGGTGGCCGGCCCCGAAGTCATAGCCGGCCAGCCGCTCATCCCAGGCCACAAATAATGTGCAGGCCATCCGCCCGCCCTCTCAATCATGCGAACCCGACGAGCTTGATCGCCGACCTCATCGGGATCTTCTTCGTCAGCGGGCCAGCCAGCGGCTGGCCCGCCACGGCACCCGGTCAGCTTGGCCGCTGCTCGCCTGATTCCGGTTCCGCCTCTGTCTACATTCGCAATTATACACTAGTAATCTATTTCCGGAAAACTAGAGACAGTTTTCTAGAGAGCAACGAGCTAGCGTCTTGCTGCCCGGCCCAGGTACTCCTGCGCCGCACGCGACCCGGGCACGGCAGCAGACCGGCAGGCCTCGGTGCTCTACCTTGGGCAGGCTCCTGACGGCCTGGTCCTGCCGGTAGCTGCTCTGTTCGCCGGGACCTGCGGCGGCTAAGTTAGTGGTGCCTGGCTCTTACTCGTTACTGCCGGGGGGTTGGCGGATGGCCGCGGTCGCGCCCAGGCTGAGCTGGCGTCATGGATCTTAACCGGGGTCTAGAAGACCTGCTGGCCGTGGCGCTGGTCGCAGCGCTTACGCCGCTGGTGGTTGCTGCCCTGCCAGGCCGGCGCGTTCCGCAGGTCGTCATTTTCCTGCTCGGCGGGATCCTGATCGGCCCGCACGTACTCGGCCTGGCCGAAACATCCAACATCCAGCTGCTGGCCAATATCGGGCTCGGCTTTCTGTTCCTGCTGTCTGGTTACGAGCTGGATCCCCTCCTCCTGCGGCTGCGGCCCGGCAAGCTGGCGATGACCGGCTGGCTGATCTCGGCCGTGATCGCTGTCGGGGTGGTAGCGGGCCTAACCGCGGCAGGCTACGTCAAGGACTACGTACCGGTGGGGCTGGCCCTGACCACCACGGCGCTGGGCACGCTGCTGCCCATCTTGCGCGACAATGACATGCTCGTCGGCCGGTTCGGCTCTTACGTCGAGTCGGCAGGGACGGTCGGGGAACTGTTTCCCATCCTGATCATCGCCATCTTCCTCACCCAGCGGGGCCATTTCGTCGCGCTCGCCTCGGTGGCCCTGGTCGGGGTCCTCGCCATCGCCTTGTCCGCCGCGCCCCAGCTGACCCGCAGCCGAGCGCTGCAGCGGGTCATCCGGGAGGGCCAGGACGCCACGGGGCAGACCATGCTGCGGTGGACCATGGTGCTGCTGTTCGCGCTGCTGGTCGTCGCGAGCAGGTTCGGCCTCGACGTCGTGCTCGGCGCCATTCTGGCCGGGATGGTATTGCGCCGCTGGACCCGCCGGATGAACATCGACACCGAAGGCCTTGACCGGAAGTTCGACGCCGTCGGTTACGGCATCTTCATCCCCATCTTCTTCATCACCTCGGGGATGACCCTCGACCTCAGGGCCATCACCCAGGCCCCGCTGCGCATGCTCATCTTCTTCGCCCTGCTGCTGATCGTCCGCGGGCTGCCCTCGCTGCTGGTCTACCGGCGGGCGCTGCCCTTCCGGCAGCGGCTGGAGATGACGTTCATCACCGCGACCACGATGCCGCTGCTGATCGCCCTCGCGGAGATCGGCGAGCAGGACGGGATCATGCTGCCCGCCACCGCCACCGCCCTGATCGGCGCAGGCGTGCTGTCGGTCCTGGTCTACCCGCTCATCGCCGTGACGCTGCACCGGTCAGCCCCGCTGACACCCGCAGATATCACGGCAGCGGCCCCGGCCGTCAAGAGCAGCCCGCCGCCGGAGAATCCCGGCGACCACCGCCAGGGCGATCACCAGCCCTAATAGGGATCGTCGACGAACGTGAGCTTCCGGGCCGGCGCCGGGCCCGCCCGACCGGCCTCATCGTGAGGATCGGCCGTCCCTGCCGCCCCGGGATCGCGGCGACCGCTTGATGATCGCATCACTCGACCGGTAATAAGGGGTGGTCGGCTGCGACCGGGGGGAAGCTCGTGGTGCTGAGCGCGGGCCAGGACCTTCGCGTTGCACTGACCCAGCGTCGCGTGACTGATCGAGTCGTGAAGCTGGCTGTTGGCGGGTGCCACGGCTGCGGCTCGGTGACGACGGGGTTACCCGGGAGGTCCGGGTCTGCCTACCACGGTCGTAGGAACGGAGCAGTTTCCTGGTCGCATCGTCGCGCGAGGTGAGGCAGGCATCGCGGATCGCCGGTGCTTCGGGCCTGGGCTTACGGGCCTGAGTGTCGTAGTCGAAGTCGAGGTACCGGACAGCCCGGCCCTGACTCCAGCCTGATTCCCCGTCGAGCAACCGCTGTCCCAGCTTCCCCGCCGCGTCGCCGATAAGCCTTGCCATCGGGACCGGGATGCCGGCGTGCATCGCGGCTGCTTGCGCGACTGCTGCGATCGTCCAGGAAATGATCACCCGGGGGTCTCGCAGCACCTTGACGGCATCCAGGACCGTTTCAGCCCCGCGAACCTCGCCGTGGACCTGTTCGAAGGCCCGATTGGCGACCGCCTCGATGACCGCGACTCGCTGGACACAGACTCGGCCTGATTCGTCGCCGTTGGCGACACCTACGCCGACCTCGCGTTCGATCGGATTCCAGACCACGCGGCAGTGCGGAAGCTGGATCGGCGAGGCGGGCCCGACGCCTGGGGCAATCGCATCCATGTTCACATGATGAACCGACACGACCTGACCGGGCAGGCCCTAATCCGCCCGATTCGTTGCCGGTCCGGTCACGGGTGGCTGACGAAGGCGCGGCCGCGGCGGGCGAAGCGGGCGGGGACGGCGACAGCGAGGCATCACGTGCTAGTCTTCTAGAACACTAGAGGAGCGGGGGCAGCTGATGGTCGGACGACCGCAGGACGCCGCAGTCGCCGCGGTACCGGATGTCGCGCCCGCCAGCGCACCGGACGCCGCGGTGACGAGCCGGCCGTGGGCGATGGGCGATCCGGGGCCACGCGGCCGGTTCGGGTCATTCGGCGGGCGTTTCGTCCCTGAGGCGCTGGTGCCTGCCTGCGAGCAACTCGAGGCGGCTTTCCGGGCGGCCTGGGCCGACGCGGGCTTCCGGGCCGGGCTGGACGGCTTGCAGCGCTCCTACGCTGGCCGGCCGACCCCGGTCACCGAGGCGACCCGCCTGTCCGCGGCGCTGGGCGTGCGGGTGCTGCTCAAACGCGAGGATCTCGCCCACACCGGCAGCCACAAGATCAACAACGCGCTGGGCCAGGGGCTGCTGGCCCAGCGGATCGGCAAGACCGCGCTGGTCGCCGAGACCGGCGCGGGCCAGCACGGGGTCGCTACGGCGACGGTAGCCGCGCACCTGGGCCTGGGCTGCACGGTGTACATGGGGGCGAAGGACATCGCGCGGCAGGAACTCAACGTGTTCCGGATGGAACTGCTCGGCGCGGCCGTGGTGCCCGTCACCTCGGGAGCGCGCACGCTCAAGGACGCGACCAGCGAGGCGCTGCGGCACTGGGTAACCACGGTGGACTCCACGCACTACTGCATCGGATCGGTGCTTGGCCCGCACCCGTACCCCTGGCTGGTGCGGGAGTTCCAGCGGGTCATCGGGGACGAGGCGCGCGCCCAGTGCGCGGAACTGCTCTCGGGCGCCGGGCCGGACGTCGTCGTCGCGTGCGTGGGCGGCGGGTCGAATGCGGCCGGGACATTCGCCGGCTTCGTCGCCACCCCGGCCCGGCTGGTCGGCGTCGAGGCCGCGGGCGGGGCGGCGGTTTCAGACGGCCGCCCCGGCGTGCTGCACGGCTCCCTGTCGTCCTTCCTGCAGGACGAGGACGGCCAGATCGCCGAGGCGCGCTCCGTTTCCGCCGGGCTCGACTACCCCGGCGTCGGCCCCGAGCATGCCTGCCTGGCCGAGTCCGGGCGCGCCGAGTACCACACCGCGACCGACGAGGAGGCCGTGGCCGCGGCCGAGTTGTGCGCCAGGACCGAGGGCATCCTGCCCGCGCTCGAGTCAGCTCACGCGCTGGCCTGGGTGCACCGCGCCGCGCGCGCCGGAGACGTGGCCGGCGGCGCGACGGTGCTGATCACCATGTCCGGCCGCGGCGACAAGGACGCCGCCTGCCTGAAGGAGCTCGTCCGTGGCCGCCGTTGAGACCGCACTGCGGCAGGCCCGCGCCGCCGGCAGGCCCAGCCTCGTCACCTACGTCACCGGCGGGATCCGCGAGGACTGGACGGACCTGCTGGCCGCCATGATCGAGGCCGGCGCCGACGCGGTCGAGATCGGCCTGCCGTTCTCCGATCCCATGCTGGACGGCCGCACCATCCAAGCGGCCTCGGCCGCCGCCATCAGCCGCGGAGCGAGCACGGCCGGCATCCTCGGCCAGCTCAGCGGGGCCGCCGCCGGTGACGTCCCGCTCATCGCGATGACCTACGCTCATCACGCCTACTCCCGCGGCCTGCCCGCGTTCTGCCGCCAGCTCGCGGACGCCGGGCTCAGCGGGGTGATCATCCCCGACCTGCCCGCGGTCGAGGCCGGCGACTACCTCGAGGCGGCCGGACGGGCTGGCCTGGACGCCACCCTGATGGTCGCCCCCGCCACCGGGCCGGAGCAGATTAAGGCCATCGCCGGGCGCACCCGCGGTTTCCTGTATGTCATGAGCGTCATGGCCACCACGGGAAACGCATGCGTGAGCGCCGACACTGCCCGCTGGGCGGTCGCCGCCCGCGCCCGCCGGCACAGCTCCCGGCCGGTGCTGATCGGCTTCGGCATCGACACCCCCGGCCGGGCCGCGGCCGCGGCCCGGCACGCCGACGGCGTCATCGTCGCCTCCGCGCTGATGCGCCGCGTACTGCACGGCGCCAGCAGCGCCCGCATCGGCCGTGACGTGGCCGCCCTGCGCACCGCGCTCGACCAGGCCCGCCCGTGACCCCGGCCAGGCGGACGGCTGACGACCGGCAGCCCAAGTACCTGCGCATCCACGGCGCCTTGCGGGACCGGATCACCAGCGGCCGATGGCCCGCTGACAGTCCGCTGCCCTCCCAGCGCGAGCTGGCCGACGAGTTCAGCGTCAGCATCATGACCCTGCGGCAGGCACTCCAGCTGCTCGCCGACGACGGGCTCATCGACACCCGCCACGGCAGCGGCACCTACGTGGCCTCCCGGTACGCCTACGGCCTCGGTCACCTGCGCAGCTTCGCCGCCGACCTCGCCGCCCAGGGCGCGCAGATCACCACGCGGCTGCTCGCCGCGGGCACCGTCGCGGCGCCGGAGGACGTCGGCGCCCGCCTCGGCGCGGCCGGCCAGGTCCTCCGGCTGCGCCGCCTGCGGCTGGCCGACGGCCGGCCGGTCATCGTCCAGACGTCCTATCTCCCGGCGCAGCTGGCCGCGGCGCTGGATCCCGCCGACCTCTGCCGCCGCGGGCTGTACACCGTCCTGGCCGAGCATGGCCGCCCGATCGACCGGACCAGCGAGACCATCACCCCCGCGGCGCTGAGCGCCCGCGACGCTCATGACCTCGACCGGCCCGAGGGCAGCCCGGCACTGCTCAGCCACCAGGTCAGCTTCACCACGGCCGACCTCCCTGTCGTCGACGACCACGCGCTGCTGGCCGGGGACAGGGTGGCCATCACCGCGAACCGCGCCGCCGGCCACCTCGACGTTCACTACACGCTCGCCACCCGCTGAGGCCCGCCGGAGGGAGCGGGCTGACCAGCGCGATTGTCTGCAGGCCCGCGAGCTACGCAGCGCCGAACAGCGCGGCGATCGGGCTGATCTGTTCGGGGGAATCCGGATCGGCCGCGACGATAAGGACCGGGTCCCCGGCCTGTTCCGTCACTGCCCACCTCACGAAGGAGCAGCACTCGTTCTCGGCGCGGGCCAGCGATCGCAGTTCTTCCAGGACGCCTGGTCCCGGGCGATAGCGCACCTCGAGCTGGTGCCCGGCCAGGACAGCGGCGGGGGCGGCGGCATGAGCCAGCTGCCGCCAACGACGCTGCCGCGCAGCGCCGTCATCGGGCCCCAGCGAGCAGGCCAGCGGTAGCTCGCCGGGGCTGGCTGGCTCAGGCATGGCACAAGTTCACCCCGGCGGGCCCGGAGAGTCAAAGTGACCGGCCGCGGCGCCCGCAGCTGGCTCGCTGCGGGATGCCACCTGATCGCCGCCACGGCATACCGTCGGCGCACCAGCCGGGCTCAGGTATTTTCCCGCTGCGCCGCGGCTCTTATCTAGGTCAGCGTTTCGCTGGCCAGAGCGCGCAGAAAAGCCACAGAAACGGGAGGCAGGAGCAATGGCCATCGCCGAACAGGTCACCAGTTACACAGTCTGGGTCGCGCAGACCAACTATCTGGACTACACCCGGGTGATCACCCTGAAGCTGGAGTCCGGCACGATCGTGTACATCGGGTTTCCCCAGGACCGCCCCGCTGACTGGCTGCAATTCCCGGAGCCCGGCGCCATCAACCTCTACATGACCGCCGACCAGTACGACGACGTCTACCACATCCTGCAAACCGAAGACCCGGCATTCTGCACCGCGATCGACGGCAGCGTGGTGGGGCTGCAGGTCGGTGCCGTGCATACCGAGCTCGATCTCAGCATCGGCGACCCGGCGAGCGAGGGATACCACGAGCACAGCCTGGAAGCGCTGGTCATCCGCGCCCGCGAGCACCTCGCCAGCACCAGGCAGACGTGAGGCCGGGCGACACCCAGACCCGAACACCCGCTCGCGCCGGCTACATCGCGCCGGCCCAGGCCGCCCGGCCGTCGTGGCTCATCCGCAGTGCCGTGTTTCAGCACGGACACGCCGAGCATGACGATGATCAGAATCCAGAACAGCCAGGCGGGCCAGTGTTGGCGCTCGATGACCTGCCAGGTCTGCTCGGCGGCCAGCAGGGCGGCGCCGATGGCCACGGTGAACCATCCGGTGGCCTTATTGATGAAGCTGGTGAACTGATCGCGCTGGGCCTGACTGAGCTGGGCCAGGGCAGCCTGGCGGAACGCGTTGCTGCGATGGCGGCGGATCAGGTACATGACCGGCGGCAATAGCCACCACCACGGGGAAGGCGGGTCCGGCCGTGGGATGCGGGCGGTGGATGCCTCGATCCCTTCCCGGTCAACGTCTTGCTCACGCAGCTCGAGCGCGCCCTGGTACAGCGGTCCGGCCACCAGCAGCCAGGCTCCGAGAAAGCCCGCCCAGGCGATCACCTGATTCATACCCGCTAGCCTGTCATCGGGCTTTTCGCGGCCGCGCTGCTCCGTCCTGGGTTACAGGCGGGAGGTGAGCTCGGTCACGATGTCCGCCGCTGACTGTGTCTGTCTGGCGAGTGCGACGCTTTGTCCGGCCCACATCGAGAGCGCTTCGATCTGCCCGGTGGTCCCGGCCATCGGCGGCGCTGGCTCGTAGCGGACGATTGATTCGCCGGAGGCGAAGTGCGCGATCACGTCGCCCTGTCCCGGCCGCTGCGCGAGTGGGGGGCGGCCCGCGGCCTCCCACGCATTGGCCGTTGAGTTGCGGAGGGCGCGGTGCGGAGAGTCGGGCCACCCGACCTCGTACAGGTTCGGGTACAACTGCGGATCGGTCTCGGCCGCGGCTATCAGCCGGCGCCGGTAGTCCTCGTGGATCGGCATCTCCTCGGCCAGCAGGAACCGCGTGCCCAGCCACGCGGCCTGGGCGCCCAGCGCGAGTACCGCGGCGACTCCGCGGGCGTCGCCGATCCCGCCCGCCGCGATCACCGGCACCGGCGCGACCGCGTCGACCACCGCGGGCACCAACGGCAGTGTCGCTACCCTGCTCCACACGTGCCCGCCGGCCTCCCAGCCCTGCGCAACGACCACGTCCACGCCGGACGCGACTGCCCGCCGTGCCTCCTCGGCACTGCCGACCGTGTGCACGACAATCCCCCCGGCGTCGTGCACCGGCTCGACGTAACTGCTGGGATCCCCCCACAAAAACGTGACGATCCGCAAGCCGGCCTCGAGGGCCTGGTCAAGGCGACGGTGATGATCTTCGGTGAGAACGAAGTTGCCGCCGAACGGCCGCGCGGTCAGCGCCGCTGTCTCACGAACCACGGCTCCGGCGTCATCGGACCAGGCCAGCGCCACCGTCCCGAGCGCGCCGGCATTCGAGACCGCCGCCGCTAGCTGAGGAACCTGGGCTATCGGCGCCTGGACGATTGGTCGTTCAATCCCCAGCATCTCGCATACCGGCGTGCGCACTGACGTCGCCCCTTCCGCGATCCTGGCCGGCCACCAGGTGACCGGCCCTGCATATCTGCCGCGGCTTAGCCAAACGCCGTCAAGCAAGCCTGGTGAGCGTGCCTCACCTGGCCCGCCCGGGCATTCGCCGCGGCCATGGCGCGGCGGGCGGCACAACGAGCGGGGGACGCGGCTTGTCTGGTCCCCGGTCTGATGAGTCGCCTGGGCCGCTACGCGCAGCAACAACCGTTGCTGCGTCACTCATACGATGTCGGCACCGACCCGGGGGACCGCCGGTCCCAGCCGTGAAACTTCGAAAAGTCGCCCGCGTCCCAGGCTTCCTTGAGCCCCGCGGTGCTCAGGTCCCAGTCCGGGCGGATCTCGCTCGTCGCGGCGCGCAGGTCATGCCACAGGTCGCCGAACGACGGGCGGCCCCAGAACCAGTAGCCGTTATAGACACTGTGGATGACCAGCCCCGGCTTGAGCACCAGCGTGTGCGGGATCATGGGATTGTGCTCAGGGTCGGTGTACTCGGCAATGTCCAGCTCCTGCTGCACGGTCCGCCCCGGATCGGACAGGAAGGGCCACTGGGCGCCCACCGACGCGCGGAACTCCTGCAGGGTGTGATGGTCGTCGGTGGCGATCGTGGCGATCTGGGTATAGGCCACCGCGATCTTGGAGTAGTTGGCCGCCAGCTCGAGGTGCTGCTGATGCTCTTTCGGGCAGTAGTTCCCGCGCGCCAGGGTGAGGATCAGCGGATCGCGGCCCTGAAGCTCGCTCAGCGTGCGCACCGCGCCGGTGTGGTCGGGCAGCGCATAATCGGGGAAGATACCGCCAGGTCTGATGTCAGGACGCATCGGATGAAGGCCTCTCATCGCCTCGACTGCCCAACCTGCATGGTGCCACTGTCAACTGCGTCACAACATTCATCTTGTACCCAGAAGCACCAGGTGGATACCCCACCCCCGTCGACATTCTCGGCCGGTGCCGAGCTGCGATGAGACGGGGACGGGAAGCGGGCGATGGTGTGGTGCCAGCCCACCCGATCGCCGTCCTGGCAAGATGGCGGCATGGAACGTGTGGTTGGAATCGGCGGATACTTCATCCGAGCCGCCGACCCGGCGGCCCTCGGCGCGTGGTATCGCGATTGCCTAGGCCTGGACGCCGACGAGAACGGCCGGTGGACTCAGGAAGCCGGGCTGACGGTGTTCGCGACGTTCGAGTCCGGGACCGACTACTTCGGGTCCCGCGCCCAGCAGGCCATGCTCAACTTCCGGGTCCGCGACCTGGATGCGATGCTCGCGCAATTGCGCGCCCAGGGAGCGGACGTGGCTCAACAGACGCAGGACATGGCGGGCGTTGGCCGATTCGGCTGGGTCACCGATCCCGAGGGCAATCGGATCGAGCTGTGGCAGCCTGCCTGACCGCGACCCGCATCAGGCCGGCCTGCCCCGGCCCCCATCGCGGCGAAGGTCGTGAGCAGGCTCGTCATCGTCGCCACAGCCAGCCGGGCGCCTTGGTGGCGGCTGGTGGCTGAGTTGCAGAGGTAGCATTCGGTGTCGTGGCCGCGGCGGGAATGGTGCGTAGGTTCAATGTCCGGATCCCGTTGCGGGAGGGCATCACGCTGTCCGCCGACCTGGCCCTGCCATCGGCACTGCCCGCGCCGGCGGTGGTGGTGCGCACCCCCTATGGCAAGACGGGCGAGCGTCAGTCGGAGCGGGCGGCCGTGTTCGCCCGGGCCGGCTACGCGGTGGTCATCGCCGATGTCCGGGGGCGGGGTGACTCCGACGGCGACTTCCAGCCGTACCGTCACGATGGCCAGGACGGGGCGGAGGTCATCGCGTGGACGGCGGCGCAGGACTGGTGCTCCGGTGCCGTGGCGACGTATGGGGCCAGCTATGGCGGCCGTATCCAGTGGCTGACCGCGCTGGAGCAGCCGCCCGCGCTGCGGGCGATGGTGTGCCTGGTGACGCCGAGCGACCCGTTCGTGGAGAACCCGACGGGCGTGCCCACGCCTATGCACATCAACTGGTACCGGTTCACCGATGGCCGGATGCCGCAGTTCCGTGACGACGTGGACTGGATGGCGGTGTACCGGCACCGCCCGCTGCTGACCATGGACGAGGCGGCCGGGTTCTTCTCGGCCGGCTGGCGTGCGGAACTGCAGCACCGGACCCTGGATGAGTGGTGGGCACCGGTCCGCTACCAGCACCGCATCAGCGAGATCGACGTGCCCGTGCTGCACATCTCCGGCTGGTATGACGACGAGGAGATCGGCACGCCCGCCAACTTCGCTGCGATGGCCGCCGCCGGGCGGCCCGGCCAGCGGCTGCTGATGGGCCCGTGGGGGCACGCGGTGAACACGACGCGGACGCTCGGTGAGATCGATTTCGGGCCGGCGGCGATCATCGACCTGGACGCCCAGGTCGTGGCGTTCCTTGATGAGCACGTCAGGGGAATCGCGCCGGAACGGCCAGCTGCGCCGGTGCGGATCTTCGTCATGGGGGCGGGCGAATGGCGGGACGCGCAGGCCTGGCCGCCCGCCGGCGCGGGGTCCGCGGTCTTCCATTTTTCCAGTGCCGGGCGGGCCAACAGCAGGTTCGGCGACGGGCGTCTGGTCGCGTCGCCGGTCACGGCGGACGAGCCGCCGGATGAGTGGATCCATGACCCTGACCGGCCGGTCCCGTTCATCACCGGCGCCAGCAGCGCGCAGATCGGCGGCCCGGACGACTACCTGGGGGTCGAAAGCCGGGGCGACGTGCTGGTGTTCACCAGCGAGCCGCTGGCCGAGCCGCTTGAGATCATCGGGCCGGTCAAAGTGATCGCCCATGTCGCCACCTCAGCGGCCGACACCGACATCACGGCCAAGCTCGTGGACGTGCACCCGGATGACTTCGCGCAACGGCTCTGCGACGGGGCGGTACGGCTGCGCTACCGGGGCGGATTTGACCGCGAGCAGGAGGTCCGCCCGGACGTGGTGTACGAAGTGCAGATCCCGATGTGGGACACCTGCGTGCGACTGCCCGCCGGGCACCGTCTCCGGGTAGAAATCGCGTCCTCAGCATTCCCCAAATACGATGTCAACCTCGGCACAGGCGGAGATCCCAGCACCGAAACCACCGGCATTCCCGCCACCAACCGGCTCTGGCACACACCCGCCCGCCGCTCGCGCCTACTCCTGAACTAACGCGATATGCGACACCGCGGCGCAGCACAGTCTCAAGCAGCCGCAGTCAGGACGCGTGCGCCGATCCGGAGATCGCGGCCGTCACCAGCTCGGCGACCTTCTGCTGCACCGCGGGGCTCCACTTCTTCAGCGCGTACGACACGGGCCACACATCGCCGTCGTCGAGGTTCGCCGCCTCCTGGAAGCCCAGGGTCGAATAGCGGTAGCTGAACTTGCCCGCGTTCTGGAAGAAGACGACGACCTTGCCGTCCGCGTTCGCGTAAGCGGGCATCCCGTACCAGGTCTTCGGGGACAACTCGGGGGCGGTCGCGGTCACCGTCACATGCACGCGCTCGGCTAGCGCACGATCCTCCGGTGCCATCTTCGCGATGCTGTCCAGGACTGCCTGCAGGCCGTCGGCCTTCTGGGCGCCCTTCTTGCCCTCGGCGCGCAACTCGGCGGCGCGCTCCTTCATCGCGGCACGTTCCTCGGCGCTGAAGCCGCCGGACTCGGTCTGGGCGTTCTTCGCGGGCATTTTCGGGCTTCCTTCCTGACGCTCAGGGCTCGGTGTCATGCCGCCCTTTCATCGAAAGGCTAGGCCCGCCCGCACCGTGCCGCTTCTCGATTCCTGATCGGATCGGGCCAGCTGAGGCGCTCGGTGGCGGCCCCGTTACTGACCGAACGTCCGGATCGCCGGGCCCTGCTCAGGTTCTTCGTCGCTACGGAACAGCCGGACGTCCCAGGCCCGGAGCGTGATCTTCGCGCCAGGTGGATGGCGCTCACCGCCGAATGTGTCCGTCACCGCAGCGGACGGGGAAGCCGTCGCCGCATGCCAGCTCCAGTTATGCAGCACGTGTATCCGGCTCGCGGCGCTTGAGTCGGTGCTGGTGGAGACCGTGACTGAGGCATCGGTGGTCCACCCGCCCACCGCCTCAGGTACCAACCACCGCACCAGGTCGGCGGCCAGTTCCTGATCAGGGACGGTGCCGACCACGGTGATCCGTCCGGCGCCTGCGGTCCTGGTCGTGACCGCGGCCCAGCGGCCGAGGTGCGGATGCTGATAAGAGGCGAGGACTTCCGCATCCGAAACGACGAGCCCCTCGGCGAATCCGGTCGCCGCGCCCCGCAGCGAGCCGTTGACCGGCACCGGTGACGGCAGCGAAGCCATCTCGTCGTACCAGACGCCAGCCACCTCGGTGATCCGGGCCGGCCCGCGCTCGGTGCGCGCCCGTCCCTCCTGGTCCCCGTAGCCCGTTCGCGGCCCGACCACGAGGTGCCCCCCGGCACGGGCGTAGTCGATCAGGAAGTCCAGGTCCTCGTCGGCCGCGGTGTAAAACGCAGCGGCGATCAGCACGGGATAGCGCGCGGCGGTCTGCGCGGCATCGTGCTCGCCGCCGCGCGGCCGCAGCAGGTGCTGCGGCCGGACGAGCCGCTGCTGCCGCCCGGCATCGAAGACGCCGCGGGAGAAGGCCGCGAGGATGTGCCGGTAAGAGTCGGGGTCGGTGCCGGAGCCACCGCGCAGCGGTCCCTGCGTCGACAGCGCGAATTTGCTGTCCGAGTCGTACAGCACGGCGATGTCGTAGTCGGGTTCGGCCGTGACGAATGCGCCGCCGGCCTCGCGCAGTTCCTGGCCGATCCGCGCGATCTCATGGTAGGCGCGGCCGGGGATGCCGCTGTGCGGAAGCACGCCGCCCCAGTACATCTCGGTGCCGGACGGCAGAGTGTGCCAGTGCCAGTACTCGATGAGCCGCGCCCCGCGCGCGATGAGCAGCCAGGCCAGCTGGCGCCATTGACCGTCGTAGGGCGACTCGGTCATGGCGGAGAAGCCGATCGAGCTGGCGTTGGTCTCGGTGACCAGAAACGGGGCCTGCTTTGATGAGTACATGAGATCGGCGAGCTGGGTGACCGCCCACGGCCCGCGGACGACCCAGCCCATCGGGCCGCTGGAGCGCGGCAGCGCGTTCGGGTGCGCGAGCGAGTCCTGCATCTCGTAGTACGCGTTGCCGGAGGCCACGTCGAGCGCCCGGCTCAGCTCGACGTCCTCGACGCCTGGCTGCTCGTAGGAGATGCACGTGGTGACGAACCCGCGCCCGCCGGTGACTTCGCGGACGAGGCCGGCTTGCCAGCCGATGAACTCGGTGACCAGCTCGGCTTGGAAGCGCCGCCAGGCCAGGTCGTACTGCGGCTGGAGGTTGCCCTCCGGGCGCCACAAATCGCTCCACCGCGACAGCCGGTGCGACCAGTGCGCCAGGCCCCACTCCGCGTTGAGCCGGCCGACAGTGCCGTAGCGGTGGCGCAGCCAGGCCACGAACTTTTCGAAGACATCGGTGTTATAGAGCAGTCGGAGGCCGGGTTCGTTATCGACCTGGTAGCCGGTTATGGCCGGGTGATCCCGGTACCGGCCTACCACCTGCCGGATCACCCGCTCGGCGTGGAACCGGTAGGCAGCGTGCGCGAAATTCACCTCCTGCCGCGCGCCCCAGCCGACCCGGTGCCCGGCAGCTGTCTCGGCGGCGATCTCGGGATAGCGCCGGGTCAGCCACATCGGGACGGCGTAGGTCGGCGTACCCAGGATCACCCCGATCTCTCGGCGATGGGCCGCGTCGAGAACCGGCTCGAGCCAGTCGAGCTCAAATCGTCCGTCCTGAGGCTCCCAGGTCGACCAGACCGACTCGCCCACCCTGATCACCGAGAAGCCGGCCTGCACCATCAGCTCGAAGTCGGCGTCGGGGTCCGGGCGCTGCTGGTACTCGGCGTAGTACGCGGCGCCGAAGCGAATCCGGTCCATCAGGCCTCGGTGCCCCGGTACCGGAAGCCGGCGAAGCTGACCGATCCCTGCGACGCGTACAGCCCGATAACCCGCCCGGTGAAGGACGCGCAGGTCTCCGCCGTCCAGTAGCGCCCGTCGAGCTCGGCGACCAGCGTGCCGGCGGCCAGCAGCCGGATCCGGTCGCCGCCCATCGCCGCGAAATTGAAGCTGGCCGGCGGCAGGGATATCTCCATCCGGAGTTCGACGTCGCCGGCCGGCACGGTGACCTGCCAGGTCTGGCCGAGGCCGGCGAGCTGGGCGCGGGCGCTGACCACCGTGCCGCGCGCCTCGACGGCGATCCAATGGTGCTCGTCGTAGCGCGCGGCCAGCCCGCCCGCCCCCCGGGAGGCGTCAACGGTGGCGGACACGGTGGCCGTCAGGTGCCGCTGGCGGCGGCCGACGAACTGCGGGCGCGGGTCGTCCAGCCCGGCATGGCCGGTGATCACTAGCCGGCCGTTCTGCAGCGACGCGACCGATTCCGGTGTCGTACGGACCGCCAGCCAGCCCGGGTCCTCGAGCGCAGCCGGATCCGCGAAGTCGAAGACCTCCGCATCGACGGCGTCGCGCGGAGCCAGCAGCACCGGGTCCGGCTGCGGCCACTCGCCGGCCCAGGAGACCGGCGTGATGAACGTTTCCCGGCCCAGCGGTGAGAACGACTGGGTCAGGCCGAGCGGGCGCTTACCCAGCAGGACCAGGGCCGTGCCGCCGTCTGGCGTGCGGATCAGATCGGCGTGCCCGGTGTTCTGGATCGGGCGGGACGTGCTGCGCGCGCTGAGCACCGGGTTGGCCGGGTGCCCCTCGAACGGGCCCTCCGGGGAGGGCCCCCGGGCGACGCTGACGCCGTGCCCGCGCTCGGTGCCGCCCTCGGCGATCAGCAGGTACCAATAGCCGCCGCGGCGGTACAGGTGCGGCGCCTCCGGGAACTTCAGCCCGGTGCCCGACCACAGGGAGCGCGGTTCCTCGAGCGCCTTGCCGGCGGCGAGGTCGACCCGGACCTGCTGGATGCCCAGGTGCTGCCCCAGCTGCGCGCCGCTGGTGTACAGCCCGGAGAAGGTGACGTAGGCCGTGCCGTCGTCGTCCCACGCCAGGTCCGGGTCGATGCCGTCGACGCCCTCGATGGTGATGCCGTCGCTCCACGGGCCGGCCGGGTCGGCCGCGGTGAACACGACGCATCCGCGCGGGCTCATCGCGATGGTGACGATGACGTAGAAGACGCCGTCGCGATACCGGATGGTCGGCGCCCAGACGCCGCCGCCGGTGGGTACGTAGGTCACGCCGACCTGCTCGGGCCGGGTTGCCACGTTGCCGATGTGCGTCCAGGTGACCAGGTCGGCGCTGCGATAGACCGGAATGCCGGGCAGATATTCGAAGGTCGAGGTGACGACGTAGTACGCGCCGCCCGCCAGGACGACGCTCGGATCGGGATTGAAGCCGGAAATCAGCGGATTCGGCAGCATCAGGCGAGTTCCACCTTTGTGGTCAGGGGCAGGTCGACGGCGGAGGTCCCGACCCGGAGCTGATAGCTGCCTGGCTCGTAACGCCAGCCGTCCTGCCAGTAGGCCAGCAGCCGGCTCGGCACGTTTATCTGCAGCCGTGCTTTCTTCCCGGCCGGCACGCGCACCGGCGCGAAGCCGACCAGCCAGCACACCGGCCGGTCGACGGCGGAGTCAGGACGCTCCGCGTAGATCTGCACGACCTGCTTACCGTCGCGCTCGCCACGGTTCTCGACCTCGACGATCACGGGCAGGGACTCCCCGGCGGCGACCGAGGCGGGCGCGTGGACGCCGACCGGGGCGATGTCGGTGTAACCCTGGCCGCTGCCGAACCAGTAGGCAGGCGCGGCGTTCTGCCTGAGCCAGGCCCGGTAGCCGATGTGGATCCCTTCGGCGTAGTCCAGCGCGCCACCGGCCGGCACCGTGGACAGTACCGGCACGTCAGCGTCGGCCGCGGGCCAGGTGGTGGGCAACCGGCCGCCCGGCTCGGCCACGCCGAGCAGCACGTCGGCGACGGCGTGGCCGAATTCCTGCCCGCCGAAGTAGCCGACCAGCACCGCCGCGACCTGATCGCGCCAGGGCATCAGCACCGGGGACCCCGCGTTGACCAGCACGACCGTGCGCGGGTTAGCGGCCGCGACCGCGCGGACCAGGTCGTCCTGGCGGCCGGGCAGCGCGAGCGAGGTGCGGTCGTAACCCTCGGATTCCACCACCGAGTTGGTGCCGACGACCACCAGCGCGACGTCGGCCGCAGCGGCCGCCGCCGCGGCGGCGGCGATGAGCGCGCCGGAATCCACGGCCGCCGGCTCGGTGCCGAAGCGCAGCCACAACAGCTCGGCCAGCGGGCCGGTGCGGCCCGCCAGGTCGTAGGTGAAGCGCAGCTCCACTGGCGTACCCGCGGTGAGGTCGACCTCCGCGGCGGCCGTCGGAGGGGCCATCAGCGCGGCGCCGAGGTCGGCATGCTGGGCCTCGGCGATCTCGTCGACGATGAGCTCGCCGTCGACGTACACCTGGCCGTGGCCGACGGCGGCGAAGCCGACGCGGACCGGGCCCGCCTGCGCCGGAGTGAACCGCGTGGCCAGCTCCACCGTGGCCGACCGGCCAATCGGGGCGTCTCCGCCGAACCAGACCAAGGCACTCGAGCGGCGGTCCTCGGCGAACAGCTCGGTGCCGTCGGCGGCCAGGAATCGCACCCGCAGGCCGGGGCCGCCGGTGACCGGGTTGATCATCTGCGCCAGCGGCAGCTCGGCCACGCCTTCCTGTACGACGGCGCCGCGCGCGTAGCTAACGTCCGCGCCGGGCAGCGCGGCGCGCAGGCCGTCCAGCGGCGAGATGGCGTACTCCGGCACGACGGTGGCGCTGCCGCCGCCCTGCGTGCGGGCGTTGGCCGCGTTGTCACCGATCACCGCGACCGAGCGCAGGCTGGCCGGGTCCCAGGGCAGCTCGCCGCGGTTCTCCAGCAGCACGGTGCCCTCGATGGCGGCGAGCCTGGCGAAGGCGATGCCGTCCTCAACCCAGGCCGGTTCGGCGACGGGGAACCCGTCGAGCGCACCGACCCGGCGCGCCAGGGTGAGGATACGGCCCACCTTGCGGTCGACGACCGCCTCGGGGATCTCGCCGGAGCTGACGGCCCGCACCAGCGCCTCGCCCCACGGTCCGCCCGGGCCTGGCATGACGAGGTCCTGCGAGGCTGCGGCGCTCGCCAGCGACCGGACGGCGGTCCAATCGCTGATCACGACGCCGTCGAAGCCCCACTCGCTGTTCAGCGGCGTCTCCAGCAGGTTGTTCTCGGTCGCGGTGGTGCCGTTGACCGAGTTGTAGGAGCTCATGACGAGCCAAGCGCGAGCTTGCGTCACTGCCTTCTCGAACGCGAGCAGGTACAGCTCGCGAAGCGCGCGGTCGCTGACCCTGACGTCCACGGTGAAACGGTCGGTCTCGGAGTCGTTGGCCACGTAGTGCTTCGGTGTAGCGCCGACGCCGTTGCGCTGCACGCCGGTCACGTAGGCGGCGGCGAGGTCAGCGGTGAGCACCGGGTCCTCGCTGAACGCCTCGAAATGCCGTCCGCCGAGCGGGGAGCGGTGCAAGTTGATGGTCGGGCCGAGCAGGACGTCGACGCCCTTGCGGCGGGCCTCCACCGCGGCGGCGGCGCCGTAGCGCCGTGCGATGTCCGGATCCCAGGACGACGCGAGCGCGGTGCCGGACGGGAGGTTGAGCGACGGATCGCGCTCGTCCCAGGTCTCGCCGCGGACGCCGGCAGGGCCGTCAGAGCAGAGGATCCGGCGCAGCCCGATCTTCTCGATCGGCCAGGTGGCCCAGAAGTCACGGCCAGTGAGCAGCTGGACCTTCTCTTCCACGGTGAGCGCGGCCAGCGCTTCGGCGACCTTCGGGTCGCCATCCAGGGCAGTCATGACACGGTTTCTCCTCGTTCTGAGCAGGGCCTGCTTCGTGACACGGGCGCCCGGCTGGCCAGCACTACCTCATCGGCACGTTCCCATGCCGCTTCCTGCTCATCCGGCTCGTACCTGGTGAGGCGCACGCTGCGCCGGACCAGCGACCGCAGCTCCGGCAGTGATCTGCCGACCAGGCCGAGGATGCGGGCCTGGACGAGCACGTTGCCCCAGGAGGCTGCCTCGATCGGTCCGGCCACGGCCGGGAGTCCGCAGGCGTTCGCGACCAGCTGGCAGAACAGCGGGTTCGCGACACCGCCGCCCACGATATGAACGGTGCGGACCTGGTGGCCGGTGACCCGTACCGAGTCGCGGACCGCATGCCTGATGGCGACGGCCATGCTGTCCAGGATGCAGCGCAGGATTTCCGCCTCAGCGGTCAGGCGGACGCCGCTGGTCCGCAGGCAGGCGCGGGTGATCCGCTCCGTCATGGCGCCCGCGGCGGCGAAGCCCTGATCCTGGACATCGATGAGCGCCCGGTGGCCCGGGATCTCGCTGGCGGCCCGGGTGAGCTCGTCCAGGTCGACGCGCCGCCCGTCGGCCTGCCACTCCCTGACGCATTCCTGCAGCAGCCAGAATCCGGTCACGTTGCGCAGGAATCGGGTGGTGCCGTCGATCCCCGCCTCGTTGCTGAAGCCAGCCTCCCAGGCCGCGCTGGTGATGACCGGCGCGGGCAGCTCGACGCCGGCCAGCGCCCAGGTCCCGGTGCAGACAAAGGCGAAGGCGCCGTCCACGGCGGGCACGCCCGCGACGGCGGCGGCGGTGTCGTGCGAAGGCCCCACGACGACGTGCGGTGGCCTGGCCACGCCGAGCTCAGCGGCGACCCGGCGGGTCACCGGCCCAGCCAGTTTGCCGGCTCCGACCAGGCGGGGGAACAGGCCGGCTGGCACGCCGAGCGCGCGCGCCACGGTGGTCGACCAGGTCATGGTGCGGGTATCGAGCAGGCCGGTGGTAGAGGCGTTGGTCAGCTCGGTGCCCATCTGGCCGGATAGCCAGTAGGTCATCAGGTCGGGAATGAGCAGGGCATGCCGGGCGGTGGCGATCTGCGCCGATGCACGCTCGGCCATCAGCTGGAACACCGTGTTGATCGGGTGCACCGCGATCCCGGTCGCCTGGTACAGGCGGCCCGCGTTGACGCCCGCCACCCCGCCGGGCGTGTCGGTGACGGCGGCGAACGGCGGCCCGGACCGGGGGTCCCGGTAACTGGCCGGGTCGGCGATCAGGCCGCCGTCCCCGTCGAGCAGCCCGTAGTCGACCGCCCAGCCGTCGACGGACACGGCGGCCAGCGGGCGGCCTGGCCCGGTGGCGGCGCGCAGGCCGGTCAGGATCCCCGCGAACAGCGCGCGGGCGTCCCAGCGCAGCACGCCGTCCACCAGCCTGGGGCGGTTGGCGAACCGGTGGACCTCGCGGAGCGTGAATTCCCGCTCGGTGCCGTGGCCGACCACGACCCGTCCGCTGGAGGCACCGAGGTCGACGGCCGCGATCCGGGCCGCACCCTCAGCCACGGTGACTCGTCATCGCAGGAACCCGGCCGCAACCCCGGAGTCAACCGGGATGTGCAGCCCCGTGGTCTGGGACAGGTCCCCGCTGGTGAGGGCGAACACCGCCGCGGCCACGTGGGCGGGCAGTACCTCCCGTTTCAGCAGGGTGCGCCGAGCGTAGTAGGCGCCCAGATCTTTTTCCTCGACGCCGTAGACCGCGGCGCGCTGGGCGCCCCAGCCGCCGGCGAAGATGCCGGAGCCCCGGACCACGCCGTCCGGATTGACCCCGTTGACCCGGATGCCGTCGCCGCCCAGCTCGGCCGCGAGCAGCCGGACCTGGTGCGCCTGGTCCGCCTTGGCCGCGCCGTAGGCGACGTTGTCCGGCCCGGCGAACACGCTGTTCTTGCTGCAGATGTAGACGATGTCCCCGCCCATCCGCTGGGCCCTCATGACCCGGGCTGCCTCGCGGGAGACCAGGAACGAGCCGCGGGCCATGACGTCGTGCTGGCGGTCCCAGTCCGCCGCGGTCGTCTCGAGCAGCGGCTTGGAAATCGATAGTCCCGCGTTGTTTACCACCAGGTCGACGCCGCCGAAGGCCAGCGCCGCCCCGGTGACGGCCGCCGCAACCTGGTCTTCGTCGGTCACGTCGGCGGTGCAGGGGACGGCGGCGTCGGTGCCGCCGAGCTGCGCGGCGACGGCCGCCGCGCTGCCGGGGTCCCGGTCGGCGGCCACCACACAGGCGCCTTCGGCGGCCAGCCGCAGCGCGATGGCCCGGCCGATCCCGGATCCCGCCCCGGTAACGAGAGCGATGCGGGCGGCGAGCGGCTTGGGCTTGGGCATCCGGGCGAGCTTGGCCTCCTCCAGGGCCCAGTACTCGATCCGGAACTTCTCCGACTCGTCGATGGGTGCGTAGCTGGACAGGGCCTCGGCGCCGCGCATCACGTTGATCGCGTTGACGTAGAACTCCCCGGCCACCCGGGCCGTCTGCTTGGTCACGCCGTAGCTGAACATGCCGATGCCAGGCACCAGCACGATCGCCGGATCGCCGCCGCGCATCGGCGGTGAGTCAGGCCCGGCGTACCGCTGGTAGTACGCGAGGTAGTCCGCCCGGTAGGCCTCGTGCAGCTCGCGAAGCCGGGTTGCCACGTCCTCGAACGGGGCGTCCGGCGGCAGGTCCAGCACCATCGGCCGGACCTTGGTGCGCAGGAAATGGTCGGGGCAGGACGTGCCCAGGGCGGCCAGCCGCGGGTGCTCGGCCCGGCTGGTGAAATCGAGTACCGCCTCGGCGTCGGTGTAGTGGCCGATCTGGGGTCGGTCGGTCGAGGCCAGCCCGCGGATCACCGGGGCCAGCTCGGCCGCCCGGGCCCGTCGCTGCGCCTGCGGCAGCGGTTCGAAGCCCGCGATGACCGGGCCGAACGGCTCCGGCCGACCGTTGGCCGCGATGAACTCCGCCGCGGTCCTGATGATCTCCAGCGACCTGGCCTCACATTCGTCGCTGGTCGGGCCCCACGCGGTGATGCCGTGCCCGCCGAGGATGCAGCCGACCGCCTGCGGATTGGCCGCGGCGATCGCCGCGATGTCCAGGCCGAGCTGGAAGCCGGGCCGCCGCCACGGCACCCACACCACCCGGTCGCCGAAGCACTCCGCGGTCAGCTTCTCCCCGTCCGCCGCGGTCGCCAGCGCGATACCAGAATCCGGGTGCAGGTGATCCACGTGCGGTTGACCCACCAGCCCGTGCATGGCGGTGTCGATGGACGGCGCGGCCCCGCCGTTGCCGTGCAGGCAGAAGTCAAGCGCCGCGACCATCTCGTCCTCCCGCTCGACGCCGGGGTAGCCGCCCGCCAGCGCGCGGAGCCGGTCCAGCCGCAGCACCGCCAGGCCCGCGGCGGTCAGCGTGCCCAGGTCACCGCCCGAGCCCTTGACCCACAGCAGCTCGACGCCGCGGCCCGTCACCGGATCAACCGCCGTGCCCTTCGCCGAGGTGTTGCCGCCGGCGTAGTTCGTGTTCCGCGGATCCGCGCCGAGCCGGTTCGACCGCGCGATCAGTTCAGCGGTAGTTGTCAAGCTCCCCACCCTGCCTGCTGGCCGCCGACCCGGTCGGCGACGATCTTCCCGGCGTGGCCGGAGGCGGCATAGGCCGCCAGCGGATCGGGGTCCAGGCCCTGCTCGGTGCGCAGCTCGGCCAGCAGCGGCCGGACGTCGGTGTTGTAGGCATCCATCAGCACGCCGTGCGCGCCGAGCACGTCACCGGCGCGCTGGGCGTCCCGCAGTGCGCCGCCGTCGACGAGCAGCGCCTTGGCCGTGGCCTCCTGGACGTTCATCACCGAGCGGATCTGGCCCGGGATCTTCGGCTCGATGTTGTGGCACTGGTCGAGCATGAAGGTGACCCGGGACTGCGGACCGAGCGCATCCGCCGCGACGATCTCGTTCATGATCCGGAACAGCTGGAACGGGTCGGCCGCCCCCACGATCAGGTCGTCGTCGGCGTAGTTGCGCGAGTTGAAGTCGAACGCGCCAAGCCGGCCCGCCCGCAGCAGCTGCATGACGATGAACTCGATGTTGGTGCCTGGCGCGTGGTGGCCGGTGTCCAGCACCACCTGGGCCTGCTCTCCGAGCGCCAGGCAGTGCAGCAGCGACGTCCCCCAGTCCGGGATGTCCATGGCGTAGAAGTACGGCTCGAAGAACTTGTACTCGATCAGCAGCCGGTGCTGCGGGCCGAGCAGCGCGTAGATCTCGGCTAGCGACTCGGCCAGCCGGTCCTGCCGGGCGCGCAGGTCGTCCTGGCCCGGATAGTTGGTCCCGTCCGGCAGCCACAGTTTCAGGTCGGCCGATCCGGTCTGCCGCATCACCGCCACGCACTCGGCGTGGTGCGCGATCGCTTTACGCCGCACCGCCCGGTCCGGATGAGTCAGGGAGCCGAGCCGGTAGTCGTCGTCCTGGAACAAGTTGGAGTTGATCGCACCGATCCGCACGCCGAGATCGGCCGCGTACGCGGCCAGCTTGGCGTAGTCGTCGACGCGGTCCCACGGGATATGCAGCGCGACCGAAGGCGCGACGCCGGTGCAGGCGTGCACCTGGGCGGCGTCGGCGATCTTCTCCTGCGGATTGCGCGGCACGCCCGGCTGGGCGAACACCTTGAACCGTGTCCCGGAGTTGCCGAAGGCCCAGGACGGCAGCTCGATCTGCTGCTCGCGGAGGACGCCTTTGACACCCTCACGATCCATCGCGGAGAACCTGCTTTCCCAGCTGTCGGTGCCGACGGGGTTTATTGCGCGTGCCAGTCATCTGGCACCGCCACGGATGTGCTCAGCCGCACGTCGGCTGAGGATGCGCCGATGAGAACCTCGTAACTGCCGGGGTAGACAGTCCACCCGGCCGGGTCGCCCCAGGCCGCGAGGTCCGCGGGAGTCAGCGTGAACGTCACGGTGCGCCGTTCCCCGGCGGCCAGGTGCACTCGCTGAAAGCCCTTCAGCTGCAGCGGCGGCTCCGCGGCCTGGGCCGGGTACCGCAGGTAGAGCTGGGCAACTTCATGGCCAGGGCGCGGCGAGTTGTTCACGATGCCGAAGCTCAGCTGAAGCTGACCGGGCCCGGGACGCCGGATGGTCAGGTTCTCGTAGCTGAACCGGGCGAATGACAACCCGTGGCCAAACGGGAACGATGGCTGCTGATCATTCGCGGCGAAGAACCGGTATCCGACCAGAATGTCTTCGGTGTAAGTCGCCACGCCACCGACGCCCGGATACTGCTCGGCGGACTGGACTGGTCCCTGGCCCGCGTGGGCGGGGAAGGTGACTGGTAGCCGGCCGCCTGGGTCCTCATCGCCGAACAGCACGCGGGCCAGCGCGGTGCCGAACTGCTCGCCCGGGTACCAGACCTGCAGCACGGCCGCGACATTATCCAGCCATGGCATCAAGATCGGGCCCGGCGTATTGAGCACGATGACGCACCGCGGATTAGCGCGCGCTACCTCCGCGATGAGTCTGTCCTGATCGCCGGGCAGCGCCAGCGACTGCCGGTCCATCCCCTCCCCGGACGCCACGTTGACGAGCACGACGGCCGCGTCGCACCGGGCCGCCAGCGCCGCGGCGTCGTCAATCAGGCGGTCCGGCGGCTGCCAGCCGAGCCGGACTTCGGGCCGCAGTCCGAACTCCGCTACCGCCAGCGCCGGCCCGGTCTCGTACTCGATCCGAATGGTCACGGGCCGGCCGGCGACCAGCGGGATGATGGCTTGCAGCGCGTACGAAGGCCCGTCAATAAAGCGGATCGTCTCGCGCGCCCCCGCCGCGACCAGCGCACCGTCCAGATAGAGCGAGCCGTTACCGGCGACGGCCAGACTGAACCTGTGGTGGCCGTCGTGGACCGGGGTCAGCACGGTCGTCCAGGTGGCCCGCCATTGTGGTCCGAACCCAGCTGGCGGCTCTGCCCCTGCGACGCCAGGCTCTATCCGGGTGACGCGCCTGCCCGGCGTCCCGGCGGGGCCGTCGGCATACTCGGCCAGGACACCGGGGCCGGCGGGGGCGCCGGGAACGGCCGGGGCAGACAGCAGGGCCGGCGGTATCGGCGGAAGCGGCACATCACCCCAGGACCCCTGAGCATGCTCGACCCGGACCCCGTTTCCGGCCCGTTGCCGGATCCCGGCCAGGGGCGTGACCACCCGGTGCGGATGGAGTTTCACGACCGGCGATCCGCCCATCACGTAGCTGGCGTCCAGTCCAGCGGGGCCGATGACGGCCAGCGAGCTCACGTCTGCCCCGAGCGGCAGCGCCTGCGCCCGGTTGACGAGCAGGACGCTTCCCGCGACCGCGACTTCCGCGGCCAGTTCCAGGCTCTCGGCGGCGGGAGGGCCGCCGGCCGCGGGCGGCCGGTCCAGCAGGCCGTGCGTGACCATGGTGGCGACCATTCGCGTGACTATGTCCTCCAGCCGGTCCCGGCCGACGCGCCCGGTGGTGAAATCGTCCGGCGTCCGGCCCTCGGCGTCGTCCAGCCCCGGGAGGTCCAGGCCAGCCCGCGCGGCCGCCAGCGGATCGCGCACCGCGAACATGAAGTCAGGGGCGACGAATCCGGCCCATCCCCACCGCTGTTTCAGGGTGCCGAGCAAGTCCGGATTCTGGCAGGCGTAGCAGCCGTTGACCTGGTTGTAAGAACCCATCACGGATCCGGCGCCGGCCTCGGTGAGAGCCCGCAGGAACGGCGGAAAGTAGATCTCTTCCAGCGCCCGGCGGGAGACGTGGATGTCCACCGCTGGCCCGCGGTCCTGGCGGCCCGCCGGACCCGGTCCGGCCGGTCTCGAAGTTGTTGACCACGAAGTGCTTGACCATGGCCACGACATTCCGCTGCGCGCCCCGGACGTACGCCGCTCCCAGGACTCCGGTCAGGTACGGGTCTTCCCCGAACGCCTCGGGCAGCCGCCCGCCCAGCGGCGTGCGGGCGATGTCCAGCGCCGGTCCGAGCAGGACATTGTGGCCGGCCGAGCGGGCCTGGAGACCGACCGCGGAGCCGAACCGGTACGCCAGCCGTTCGTCGAACGCCGCCGCGAGTGACACGCAAGCCGGGAAAGCGGTCGCGTCGTCGGCCACCCGGACGCCATTGCCTCCGTCGGTGAAACTCAGCGGCGGCAGCCCGAGGTGAGCCACGGCGGCGAAATCGGCACACGCGAGCGCGATCTTGTCCGCCAAGGTCATTTTCGCGATGATGTCGGCGGCCCGTTCCGCGTCCGGGCCGGCCGGGCGCGGCGCGCGCTCCTGATTCATGCCCGCTCTCCTGACTTCATCCGGCTGCGAGATGGACGGTGATGGCGTGTTCGCCGGAGGCGAGTTCTCGATCGGGCTCGCCCGGCAGCCGGATCACGCCGGTGACGCCGGCCGGGAGGGCGGCCTCGATGGTGAAGTCCGGCCCGGCTACCCGCCAGCGCACTTCCACCGGGCCCTGTGCGGTCTCCAGCCTCGCCGTGGCCCAGGTCAGCCCGCCGCCTGGGCGCGGCGCGATGAGCACCTTCCGGTAGCCGGGCTCCAGGGCTGCGATCCCGCCGATGGTGCGGTGGATCCAGTCCGCGACGGCACCCAGCGCGTAGTGGTTGAAGCTGGTCATCTGGCCTGGGTTGATGGTGCCGTCGGGCAGCATGGCGTCCCAGCGTTCCCAGATCGTGGTGGCCCCCATCGTGACGGGGTACAGCCACGAGGGGCAGCCTCGCTCGAGCAGCAGCCGGTAAGCGTCGTCGAGGTGACCGGTCTGGGTGAGGGCGTCGGTGACGTACGGCGTACCGGCGAACCCGGTCGGGATCCGGTAGCCGTTCTCCCTGACCAGCGCCGCCAGCCGGGCACCGGCCCGGGCGGTCATGACGTCATCGAGCAGGCCGAACACGATGGCCAGCGCGTAGACGGTGGCGCAGTCGCTGCGCACGGTCCCGTTCTGCTCGACGTAGTGCTGGTTGAAGGCGGCCCGCACGCGCCCGGCCACCAGCCGGAAGTGCCGGGCATCGTCAGCTCTGCCCAGCAGCTCCGCGGTGTCCGCGACAGTGCGCGCGGTCCGGTAGTAGCAGGCGGTGGCCACGACGTGGCGGTCGGCCTGGGCTTTGAAGGGTTCACCTGGCGGAGCCTGCGGATCGAGCCAGTCGCCCATCTGAAAGCCGGTGTCCCAGAGGCCGGTCGGCGACAGTAGCGACTCCACCCGCCGGGCGTGGGTGATCATGGAGGCGTACTGGTCCGCCAGGACGGTCCGGTCGCCGTAGGCCTGCCACAGCGCCCAGGGAACCCATACGGCGGCGTCACCCCAGATCGCGGTGGTGCCCACCCGGGGAAAGCTGGCCACGTGGGTCTCGTACTTCAGGACATCCGGGATGACGAGCGGTACCAGGCCATCGTGAGCCTGCTGTTCCGCGGCGAGGTCGGCTAGCCAGTCACGCAAGAAGGGGCCCACGTCGTAGAGGAAGGCAGCGGACGGCGCGAAGACGGCGATGTCGCCGGTCCAGCCGAGGCGCTCGTCACGCTGCGGGCAGTCGGTCGGCACGTCAAGGAAGTTGCCGCGTATCCCCCAGGTCACATTCGCGTGCAGCCGGTTGAGCATCGGGTCTGAGCATTCGAAATGCCCGGTGCGGCGCAGGTCGGAGTGGACGACCACCGCCTCCACCGCGCTCGGGGTCAGCTCGGTCGGCCAGCCGCTGATCTCGGCGTAACGGAAGCCGTGGAAGGTCTTGGTGGGCTCGAAGTGGTCCTCGCCGCCGGACAGGACGAACCGGTCGGTGGCCTTGGCGCTGCGCAGTGGCCGCACGCCAAGCTCGCCGTGCTCCAGGACCTCGCCGTGCCGGACGACGATCTCGGTCCCGGCCGCACCCTGGGTCGTGAAGCGCAGCCAGCCGACCAGGTTCTGCCCAAAATCCACGAGCGTGCGACCCGACGGGGAGGACCAGATGGCCACCGGCTGGAGGGCTTCGTGGCGGACGACGGGCGGCCCGATATAGGGCGTGAGGCGGCTGGTGTCGAACTCCAGCGTTTCGACGCCGCCCCAGCCCGGCGGCGCTGCTCCCGGGCGCATCCAGGTGCCGTCGGCCAGCCGCGCGTCGATAGTCTGCCCGTCGTACAGGTCGTTCGCCAGCGTCGCGGACGGGCCGGCCAGCCACGTCTCGTCGGTGCTCACTTGCTGCCGGTGGCCATCGGCGAAGGCCACCTCCAGCTGGGCGATGACCGCGAGGCGGTCGCCGTAGAAGGCGCGGTTTCCGTTCCACCCCAGGCGCCCGCGGCTCCAGCCATTGCCCAGACAGATGCCCAGGACCGTGGCTGGCTGCAGAAAATCCGTCACGTCATAGGTCCGGTACCGCAGCCGCCACTCGTAGCTGCTCCAGCCCGGGCTCAGCACGTCGCGGGCGACCGCGCGGCCATTGAGGTAGGCCTCAAAGACACCCAGGCTGCTCACCGCCAGCTCCGCGCGCAGCACCGCCCCATGGCTGTCGTCCAGCGCGAACTCCGCGCGCAGCAGCGGCGCGCCCGCGAAGTCGTCAACAGGCGAGATCATGGCGGCTGACCACTCGGAATACACGACCTAGCCTCCGTAGCGCTGGTAACGCATGGACAGGGGATTGACCTGGCTTTTTCGCGCAGCTAACCGCCGTCACTGCCGCTGATTGTCTGGGTCCGCGACTGGCCCTCCCGCTGCGCAATGAGCCGGACCGCCATGAACTCGCGCCCGGGCAAATCAATCCTGAAGGTCCCCGTGAAGACGCCTGGCTGGCGCGCAATCGTCATATTCCAGGTATCAATGACATCGACGAGCCAGCGGCTTTCCTGCGGCGTCGTGATGTCACGGTACCGAGGCCGCCCGAATCCGAAGTATGCAATCCGGTGGTCCTGTCTGCCGCCCCACCTGACATCCCAGTCGCTGGGCAGCGGTTCGAGGATGCCGCCCGGCGCAGCCTTGATGATCTCAACCAGGAACCTGATGCGCTCCGGTGAATCTCCGACCAGCCCGCCGCCCTTAGACCACCACAGCTCCTCGCGCTCATTGAGGTAGGTCTCACCGTGTCCGACGTACCCGCCGCGTACCGCGCCTTCCCAGCAGCGGCGCACGAGTTCGGCGCCGCTGATATTGCCCCAGCCCTGGTCAAGATCTCCTTCGTAGCCGCATTCGTCGATGACAACGGGCTTGGAGTATTTATCCCGCCATTCTCCGGTGTTCTCGGACGTACGATACGCGTCAATCCGCTGGACGCTGCAGTGCGTGATCCACGGGCGGGTGTGATCGTAGAAATCGTGGCAGTTGTGGATCGAGGTGAGGTGGCCCACGTGATCGTTCTTGCGGACGACCCCGGCCAGCCGTTCCCAGTCCTCGGTCGTCTTCGACGGCATGAGATCGTACTCATTCGCCATTGCCCACCAGACGGAGCGATGCGCGCCCAGACGCCGGACGAGGTACTGAACGTACCGGTCGTCGGCCGGTTCTGGCATGTCGGAGAACCCCCAGCGATCGTAGGGGTGAAACAGGATCAGGTCCGTCTCGATTTCTAGCTCCGCCAGCTGGCCGATGCGCATCTCAAGATGACGGAAGAACTCCGGGTCAAAACGCGTGAAGTCCCAGTCCCCGTTGCTGTCGCGGGCAAACGGGTACCTGGCGGGCTCGTTCGAGTTGAAGAGGTACGACTTCGGGAACACGCACATCCGGAGCTTGCGGAACGGCGAGTCGGCCAGCGTCGCGAGGGTGCGTTCCTGCAGGGCGTCGGCCTGGTGGGTCCAGGCGTAGGCCGTCGTGCCGACGGGCAGGAAGCGCGTGCCGTCCCGGTGGGCGAAGTGAAACCGGTCTGCCACGTGCACCGGACCGTGATTCCGGCGCCCGGGTTTGTCCACCTGGACGGCACCCCGCAGGCCGTCCAGCGACCTGGCGGTCGACGTCGTGACGTATGTCCAGGTCCCAGCGCTGGGCGCCTGAAAACGTATCCGGTACGTTCCGTCGCCGTCATAAAAACCACCCGCCGATATGTGCCGGGCGTCCGCGCTGATAAATTCGGCCGAGAGCTCGACGTCAACGAACGGGTTTCCGTGAGACGGCCCTGCGATGGTCAATTCGGTGATACCCCACTGCTCCGCAGGGCCGACCGGGCCGACCCGCGCGGAACCGCGGCGGACATCCGCTGGCTCATAGTCGAGCGCAGGCTCGATGACCGGCGCGTGCGGCTGGCTCGGCGGACTGCCCGCCAGCAGTCCGAGCTCGTGCCACATCTTTTCCAGGCCGGCTGAGTCTGCTGGTGCCGGGCCGCCCCGCTCAACGACAGCGCCGATGGTAAGAAATCCCATGTGCGCGAGGACCGGTGAATTCGCTACTCCGGGAACGTAACTCGCTACGATCCCCCGCGCCGTCGCGTCAGAAAGGATGTCGCGCACCCGCGCTTGTTTTCCGTATCCCATTGAATCCACCCCCTCTCCTGGCGGCCGTATGGGACTAACTGGCCGCGGCAGGCACGCCTTGCTGGGCGGCCAGGAACGCTCGGCGTTCGGTTCGGCGCTTTTCCTGCCGGACGGGGTCAGGAACCGGGGCGGCCAGCAGCAGCCGCTGGGTGTAGGGATCGACCGGGTGTGACGTGACCTGGTCTCCGTCGCCGTATTCGACGATCTCGCCGTGGTACATCACGGCGACCCGGTGGCTGATATTCCGCACCACGGCCAGGTCGTGCGATATGAACAGGAACGCCACACCGGTGGTCTGCTGTATCTCCTTGAACAGGTCCAGCACGCGGGCCTGCGTGGACAGGTCCAGCGCCGAAACCGGCTCGTCGCACACGATGAACTCGGGCGACAGGGCCAGGGCCCGGGCGATGGCGATCCGCTGGCGCTGACCGCCGCTGAACTCGCGGGGCAGGCGGCCGAGCGCATCGCGAGGCAGCTTGACCTGGTCGAGCAAGTTGCGGACGCGCGCCGTCGCGTCGCTGCGCGGCATCTTGCGCACCGTGAGCGGCTCGGTCAGGGTCTGCTGAATGGTCAGCGACGGGTTAAGGGAAGAGTACGGATCCTGGAACACGACCTGGATCTCGCTGGCCAGGGCGCGCCGCTCGCGCCGCGGCAGGGAGCCGATTTCGCGCCCCTTGAACTTGATGCTGCCGCCGGTCACGGGCGCGAGCCCGAGGATGGCCCGGCCCATGGTCGTCTTCCCCGAGCCGGATTCACCCACCAGTCCGACGGTCTCGCCGGGACGGATGTCGACGGAAACGCCTTTGAGTGCCCGGAAGGCGCGCCTGCGGACGCCCTTCGACGGGTATTCGACGACCAGATCGTCGACGACAATGAGGGGTTCGGGCATGTCGGCTCGCTCCTTCGACGGCATCAGGGCCGGGTTTCTGCGTACGGACCCCGGGCCTGGCTCTCGTCGAGAATCGCGTCGAAGAGAGACCTGGTGTAGGGGTGCTGGGGGTCAGCGAAGATGGCGCGCGCCGGTCCCGTTTCCACTATCCGCCCCTGCTGCATGACCGACACCCGGTCGCAGAGGTCGGCGACGACCCCGAAGTTGTGCGTGACGATGAGGATGGTCACGCCGAGTTCCCGCTGGAGTTCGCGCAGGAGATCGAGGATGTCGGCCTGAATGGTGACGTCGAGGGCGGTGGTCGGCTCGTCGGCGATGACGAGGTCAGGCTCGCACGATACGGCGCCGGCGATCAGGACGCGCTGCGCCATTCCGCCCGACAGCTCGTGCGGGTAGCAGGCGAAGGTCCGCTCGGGGTTGGGGATGCCGACCTGCCCGAGCAGCTTCAGCGCCCTGGCTTTGGCCTCGGCCTTCGACACGCCGAGCTTGATCCGCATGGGCTCAGTCAGCTGGCTGCCGATGGTGAACGACGGGTCGAGGTTGGACATGGGTTCCTGGGGGATATAGGCGATGCGCCCGCCCCGGATGTCCCGCATCTTCGAGCTGGGCACCCTGCTGAGATCTTCCCCGTCCAGCCGGATGGATCCCGCCAGGATCTCGCCGCCGGCTGGCAGCAGGCGCAGCACCGACCAGGCGGTCTGCGTCTTGCCCGATCCCGATTCACCGATCAGGCCGTGCACCTCCCCGCGCCGGACGTCCAGTGACACATTGTCGACCACGCGGGTCACCGAACCATCCGCCTGCGGATACCCGACGGCCAGATCCTCGATGTCCAGCAGCGGCGGCGCTGCCGCGGAAGAGTCAGGCTCCTCGTGGATGATGGTGTCACTATCGCGGCGCACGGGCTCCGCGACAGCCGTCGCGGTGGCGGCCGTCAGGGTGGCGGTCCGCTCCGCGGCGGTCGTCGTCGTCGCCACGGCGGCCCGGCGGCGGCGGCGGCGCGGCCGGGCGCTCTGTTCGAGTTCGTCGCGCAGCGCGTTGGCGAACAAGGTGAGCGCGACGCCGGTTATGACGACGGCCAGTCCCGGCCACACGACCAGCTGGGGGTCGCGGTACAGGTTGGTGAAGCCGTCGTTGAGCATGTTGCCCCAGGTGGGAATGTTCTGGTCGCCGAAGCCGAGGAAGTCGAGTCCCACCTGGACCGCGATGGCGATGCCGAAGACTATCGAGGCCTGCAGGATAATCGGCGCCCGGACCACGGTCAGGATGTGCCGGGCGATGATCCTGAAGTCGCTCACGCCAGAGACCCGGGCCGCATCGATGAACAGTTCATTGCGTACCCCGGACACCGCCGCGTAGACCAGCCGGTAAAAAGCCGGAACCAGCAGCACCCCGAAGATCAGCATGACGGTCCAGAGCGAGGGACCAAGTACCGCCCTGGCCGCCAGCAGCACGACGATGCCGGGCAGCGCCATCAGCAACGTGGCGACCCAGGAGGCAGTCGACTCGAACCACTTTCCGTAATACCCGGCCACCAGTCCGCTGGCGATGCCGAGAAAGGCCGCGACGAGGGTCGCCAGCATCGCTCCGGCCAGGGTGTACCTGGCGCCGTACAGCAGCCTGGTCCATACGTCGCGTCCCGCTCCGTCCGTGCCCAGCAGGTGCCCGGCGCCCGGGCCCTGCAGGATGTTGAGGACCGAGACAGCGTTCGGGTTGTAGGGCGTGAGCAGCGGAGCGAAGATGGCCGCCAGGACGATGATCGCGAGGACGGACAGTGCCGATATCCCCATCGGGTTCTTCAGGAGCCGGCGGCCCAGATGGCTGCGCGCCGCGGTTATATCGGTCGTGACGTCGGGGGCCAGAACCCCGGTGGCAGCTAGCTCGGTCATGATATTCGCGCCTTCGGGTTCAGGAATCCTTGCAGGAGGTCGATGAGCAGGTTGACCACGATGACGATCACCCCGATGGCCACGACCAGGCCCATGACCAGGGGCACGTCGCCTTCTGAGGTCGCCAGGACCGCAATCTGGCCGAGGCCGGGGATGCCGAAGACTTCCTCGATGATCACGGCGCCGCCGAGGAGGCCGACGAATGACAGCGCCAGGACGGACAGGGCAGGCCCCCCGGCGTTCCGCAGGACGTGCTTGAACAGGACGCTCCGCTCGGAGATGCCGCGACTGCGCAGGGTCCGGACCCAGTCCTGGCGCAGCGAGTCGATGACCGAGCTGCGCACCTGCTGGGCGACTCCGGCCACCAGGCCGATCGACAGGGCGATCACCGGGAGAGTCACCGTCCTGAGCCAGCCGCCGAAGTAATAGGTAATCGGGACGTAACCGGTCGGCTTGAACCAGTGCAATTGCAATGCGAGGGCCCGGACCAGGAACACGGCGATAAGGAACCCGGGCACCGCGAACCCGATCACGGACAGCACCTGGATGATCCGGTCCACCCAGCCACCACGAAGGGCGGCCCAGACACCGAGCACTGCCGATACCACGGCGCTCACGATGATGGCCCCGAAGACCAGGGTCAGGGTGACCTGCAGCCGGGTCAGGATGGCGGTGGTGACGGCCTGGTTGGTGAACCAGGAGGTGCCGAAGTTACCCGTCAGGGCGTGCCCGAGCCAGGAAAAGTACCTGGAGATCAGCGGGCTGTTCAGGCCCAGCTGCTGATTCTTGAGCGTGACGGTCGCCTGGGTCGCGGTCGGCCCGAGAATCGTCCGGCCGACATCGCCGGCCGCCGCGTACAGCAGCAGGTAGGCGAGGGTGACGATGACGAAGAGCAGTAGTACTCCGTACAAGAGGCGGCGCACCGTGAAGGTGAGCATTGTGACTCCTCATTTGGAAGGGTGAAATGTGCGACCCGAAGGCAGCCGGGCCCAGCGCCGGCGCCCATCACGGCTTCGGCTTGATGTTCCATAGGTAAGGCACCGCGTTGCCTGGCTGCACCACGACGCTCGTGTGGCTGTCCGCCACAAAACTGGACTGCGGCCGGAAGAACGGCGCGAACCAGGCGTTCTGGACCAGATACCGGTTAAGTGCCTTGGCCGCGGCCGCCGCCTGGGAGCTTGAGCCCATCTGCATCACCTTCAGATAACCGGCGACCGTGGGATCCGTCGAGTGGAAGGGATTGAACGTGGCGGTGGGGGTCAGGATGAACTGGGCCAGCTCCCAGGGGACGGGGTCTTCTTCGAGGGTGAAGTAGGTGGCCGGATACTTCGGGGCCAGGATCGCGGTAAATATCGTCGAGGCCTGGTAGTCGGTGTAGTTCACCTTGATGCCGATGTTGGCGAGCTCGGCCTGGATCAGCGCGTAGGTAGCCCCGCCGAACGCGGCGGTAATCGATGGCATGGCCAAGGTGAATCCATGCGGGTAGCCGGCCTGCGCCAGCAGCTGCTTGGCTTTCGCCGGATCGAAGCTGTAGTACGAGTTCAGCGAGCTTTCATAACCCGGCGAACTCGTCGGGAACACCTGCGTGGTCACCGATCCGTAGCCCTCGCTCATGTCCTTGAGCAGGGCGGTCCGGTCGAACGCGTCATTGATCGCCTGACGCACCTTCACGTTGCCGAGCGGCCCGGACATCTTTCCGCTGCGGTCGAATAGCGACAGGCCCGACCAGTTGAGCTGGAGCGGGTACACCGTGAAGCCCGCGTTCTGGATCTGCGGGATCGTGGTGTCGTCGAACGTGTTCGCCGCGTTGACCTGGCCGCCCTCGATGGCGTCCAGCACGGTTGTGGCGCTGGTGTAGACGTTCATGACGATCTTGGAGTAGTGCTGCTCTGCCTTGTCCCAGTAATTCGGGTTCGCCGTGAAGACATAGGAACTGCCGACCACCGTGGCCTTGGTGTCCAGCACGTAAGGCCCCGAGCCGACCGGCACCGTCGCGGCCGTCGGGCTCTTCCACGCCTTCGGGCTCTCCTGGGATCCGGCCGCCTCGCCCAGGTAGGTGAGGAAAGCAGGGTCCGGCTGCTTCAGCTTGATCACGAGTTTGGTCGGGCTGACCGCCGTGGCCGACGCCATGTTGATCAGGTCGGAAGCGTTGTTGGAGGTGCCCTTCTGAAAGGCTTCCAGGTTCTGCGCCGCGACGCTCGCATTGAACGGCGTCCCGTCAGTGAACTTGACGCCGGTCCGCAGCGTCATGGTCAGGACGGTCTTGGCGGCGTTGTAGGACCACGCCGTGGCGAGATGCGGCTCGATCACGCCGGTGGTCGAGGCCTGCACCAGGCTGTCATAGACCGCCTGGTTGTAGGTCGATTCGTTGCCCCAGTTCATATCCGGGGCCTGGAAGGTCGTGGCCGGCGTGATGACGCCGAGCGTCAGCGTAGACGACGAGCCGGCCGGGCCGCCGCAGGCGCCGAGCACCAGCGGCGCCAGGAGGGCGAGTGCGACGCCCGCGGCGGCGGCCGGCCCCTTTTTAGGAAACATGTCAGATCCCTTCCGGGCGATCTGGCGCCGTCACTCCCTGAAATGGGGGCGAGGGCACACTGCGGATGCGTCGCCGAAGCGGCTTCCTGATTCGACCCGCGGGACCGGGCGGAGCGACGTGTGTAGAACGTTTTACGAAGTCTTGCGAGTAAAGTAGGCTCGAAGATGTAGCTCCGTCAAGCTAACTTGCGGTAACAAATCTGTAACGAGCCTGGTACGGCCGTAGACTGACGGGACGCAGTGCGGTACGAGGTGGTGTGGACGGTCCGTGATGCCGCGGCACGTCAGACCACCAAGACGGTGACTACCAGATCTGTGTGTAGATCGTTATCGAGTGGGAGCGCGCGATGAAGTCGCAGGGCGCCGTCCGGCGGGTGACGATCGCGGACGTGGCGAGACATGCAGGCGTCTCCACTGCCGCGGTGTCGAAGGTGCTGCGCAACGCCTACGGCGTCAGCGCCGACATGAGCCGGCGGGTCCGGTCGTCCATGGCCGAGCTGGGGTACCGGCCGCACGCCGCCGCCCGCAGCCTGCGCGGCAGGAGCTTCACGATCGGCTTGCTGCTCGACAACATCCGCAACCCCTTCTACGGCGACATTCTGGACGGCGTCACTGACGCGCTGGCCAAGACTGACTTCCAGGTCCTCGTCGGGTCGGGAGGATTCGGCGCCCAGACTCAGTCGCTCCTGGCCGACGCCATGATCGACCGGGCGATGGACGGCCTCATCCTGGTGGCCCCCTCGATGTCGCGTCCGCAGGTCGTGGCCGTCGCCAAGACAGTTCCGACCGTGGTCGTCGGTCACCACGACACCGCCGATGAGTACGACTCGGTCGTCGATGACGACCGGGCGGGCGCCGCACTCGTCGTCGATCATCTTGTCGCGCTCGGCCACCGCCGCATCGCCCACGTCTCCGCCACGTCCAGGGGCGGCCAGTGGACAGGCCGTCCCGAACAGGTCCGCAGCGAAGGCTACCGGCGGGCGATGCACCGGCACGGCCTCGATGAGGTCGTGAACGTCGCCGGCACGAGCTACTCGGAGGAGAGTGGCTACCAGGCCGGGCGTGAGCTGCTCGACGGCCCCGGCCGGCCAACCGCCATCTTCGCCGGGGCCGACATCGCCGCCCTGGGCGTGCTGCGAGCAGCGTATGAACTCGGCCTTCGGATCCCGGCCGACCTCTCCCTGGTCGGCTATGACAACACCACCCTCGCCGCCAGCGCGCCGATCAACCTGACCAGCGTGGACCAGGCCGCCCGCGACCTGGGCGCCACGGCCGCCCGGCTCCTCGGTGAGCGGATGGACGGCCGCAGCCGCTCCGTCCTCACCTCCGCCGCGCCTCAGCTGATCGTCCGCAACTCCACCGGGCCGCCCGGTTCGTAACCGGCAGCCTCTTGCAGGTACCTGTCCGCGGCGATCGCCGACGGGGCTTGACACCAGCGGAGATCCCGCGCAAGCTCGGTCTATGCATGGAAAATCAAGCTTGAATAGATATTCAGATGATGACGGCTGATCCGGCCGGAGCTCGCCGCTTCACGGCCCTGCGCGCCCAGCTCGCGCAGCTGGCACCTGCAGACGCCGCGCCTGTTTTGCGCGAGCTGGCCAACAACGTCCGCCGCGACGATCTGCAGATGGTCTACCGGGCCGGGCTCGGTCACCTCGGCGGCGACTTCTCGGTCGCGGATATCCTGGTGACCCTGTACGCAGCCGTACTTAACGTCGATCCGATGCGTCCGCTGCTCGCCGGGCGGGACCGGCTGGTCCTCAGCAAGGGTCACACGGCAGGAGCGCTGTATGCCACCCTGGCGCACTGCGGCTTCTTCGCCCGGCACGAACTGGACACCTTCGCTGCGCCGCAATCCGCGCTCAACGGCCATCCGAACGCAGCCAAGGTGCCAGGAGTGGAGACCAGCACCGGACCGCTGGGACACGGGTTCCCGGTGGCCGTCGGCATCGCGTTGTCCGCGCGGCTGCAGGCCTCGCTCCGCCGTACCTTCGTGGTGCTCGGAGACGGAGAGCTGCAGGAAGGCAGCAACTGGGAAGCCGCCATGACGGCCTCCCATTACGGCCTGGGTTCATTGCTGGCCGTCGTCGACCGGAACATGCTTCAGCAGGGGGCCAGGACCGAAGCGACCAAGCAGCTAGAACCGCTGGCCGGCAAGTGGGCCAGCTTCGGCTGGGAGGTCCGCGAAGTCGATGGCCATGATCATGCGCAGCTGCTGGACACGTTCCGGCGACCAGGGACAACGCGCCCGGTCTGCGTGATCGCGCACACCGTGAAAGGCAAGGGAGTGTCCTTTATGGAGGATCGCGTCGAGTGGCACCACAAGGTGCCGAGCGCGCAGCAAGTCCAGAGCGCCACGGCGGAGCTGTCCGCATGAGGCAGCCGGCGCAGGCCATCACGCTGCACGATTGCCGCCGGGCCTTCGCGGACACCCTCATCGCGCTGGCCCGCGAAGACGAGCGAATCGTCGCGGTGTGCAACGACTCTGTGGGATCGAGCAATCTCACCCTGTTCAAGGCCGAGTTCCCGGACCGGATGATCAATGTCGGGATTGCCGAGCAGGACCTGGTCGGCGTGGCTGCTGGGCTGGCCAACGGCGGCCTGGTCCCGTTCGTCAGCGCCGCCGCGCCCTTCCTGACCGGCCGGGCGCTCGAGCAGATCAAGGTGGACGTCGCCTACAGTCAAGCCCGCGTTGTCCTGTGCGGGCAAAGTCCCGGCCTGGCCTACGGCGAACTGGGCCCGACGCATCACTCGATCGAAGATCTATCCTGGCTGCGTGCCGTCGCCGACCTCCCGGTCGTCCTGCCAGCGGACCCCGCCCAGACGGTCCAGGCGGTCCGCTGGGCCGCGGCTAACCCGGGTCCGAGCTATCTGCGCATCCCCAGGTTCCCGGTGCCCGACGTTACGCCGCCCGGCTCGCCCTTCCTGCCTGGCCAGGCCATCCAGCTGACCGACGGGAACGACGTCACGATCGCCGCGGTGGGGACGATGGTCTCGCGTGCGCTGCAGGCGGCGGAGTTGCTGGGCCACGAGGGCATCGAGGCACGTGTCCTCAACATCACCTTCGTCGAGCCGCTCGACACCGAGGCCATCCTGACCGCGGCCGCCCAGACCGCCGGGATCGTGACCGCCGAGGAGGCCACCACCACCGGCGGCCTGGGCGCGGCGGTGGCGACGCTGACCGCCCAGCACGAGCCGGCGCAGCTGCGGATCCTCGGCGTGCCGCGCTCGTTCGCACCCACCGGGAGCACCACGTTCCTGCTTGAGTATTTCGGCCTGACCGCCGAACACATCGCCGCCGCGGCCCGCGACATCCTGGCTCATGCCGCGCGCTGAACCGCTCGTCCTGGCCATCGATCAGGGCACGAGCGCAACGAAGACCGCGCTGGTCAACCGGGCCGGGGAGGTGGTAGCCCGGGGGGCGGCCGAGGTGCCTGTGCAGCACCCTCGCCGCGGCTGGGTGGAGCAGTCCCCGGCCGAGATCGCCCGCAGCCTCCAGATATCGGTTCAGGCCTGCCTCGACGGAACAGACCCTGGCCAGATCGTCGGTGCGGGGCTGAGCACCCAGCGGGAATCGCTGCTGCTGTGGGACCGCCGGACCGGACAGACCCGATCCCCCTTGATCAGCTGGCAGGACCAGCGGACCGCGGCCCTGTGCCGCGAGTACGCCCGCGACGCCGCTTCGGTCCGGCGCAGCAGCGGGCTGCCGCTGGATCCGATGTTCTCCGCGACGAAAGCCCGGTGGCTGCTCGACCATGCCGATCCTGACCGTGCGCAGGCTTCGCGCGGCGACCTATGCCTGGGCACCGTGGACGCCTGGATCGTGCACCGGCTGACCGGCCGGCACCAGATAGAGATCGGCAATGCCGCACGCACGCAGCTGATGGATATCGAGACCTGCCAGTGGTCCGCCGAGCTCCTCGAGCTGTTCGGCGTGCCGGCCCAGGCGCTTCCCGACATCGTCAGCTCCGTCGGCCCGTTCGGCCCGCGCCTCGATGACGAGGCGCTGCTCCCGCCCAGCGTGCCGATCCTGGCCGTCATGGGTGACTCCCATGCCGCGCTGTTCGGCCATGGGGGCTGGCGCGACGGCCTGGTCAAGGCCACCTACGGGACGGGGTCGTCCGTCATGGCCGTCTCCGGTAGGCGGGCCGACCAGGCCTCTGGACTGTGTGAGACGATCGCCTGGCAGATCGGGGCCGAGCCGGTGCGAGCCGTGGAAGGCAATATCCGGGCCAGCGGAGCAACTCTGGCCTGGCTCGCGCAGCTGACCTCTACCTCGCCCGCCCAGCTCGCGTCGATCGCCGCGGATGCGAAAGCCGACGGAGTTCACCTCGTGCCAGCCTTCAACGGGCTCGGCGCCCCCTGGTGGGACTCGGACACCACTGGGCTGCTGACCGGCCTGACTCTGGGGACCAGGCTGGAGAACGTGGCCCGCGCCGCACTCGAATCCGTTGCCTTCCAGGTCAACGATCTCCTGATCGCGATACGTGGCACCGCTGGCGAGGTCGGCGTTCTTTCCGCCGACGGCGGGGCGGTGGCCAACTCGTCGCTGATGCAGTTGCAGGCCGACCTGAGTGGCACATCGGTGCTGCGCCCCAAGACGGCCGATCTTTCGGCGCTCGGCGCCGCCCATCTCGCCGGCCTCGCCGCCGGCTGGTGGAGCCCGGCGGACCTGGACGCACTCCCCCGACCGCGAGATGAGTTCACGCCAGCGACCAGCTCGGACTGGCGGGACGCTGAGCTCGCCTGCTGGCGCGCTGCGGTTCGCCGCGCCCGCTACCACCCCCAGCCAGCAGACCCGAAGGAGGACTCATGACTACCGAGCCGCAGTACGGAGCCGGCCTCTGGCACTTCGCTCAATACGTCGACCGCTACGCGACCGACGGATATGGACCGCCGGTCACGACGCTGGCGGCGATCGACCTGGCCGGCCAGGTCGGCGATCTCGCGGTCGTCGACATCACCTACCCGTTCAACCCGCCCGGCTTGCCGGTCAGCCAGGTCGCCGAGGCCCTTGACCGCAACAGCCTGAGAGCTATCGGCATCACCCCGGAGATCTATACCCGCGAGTTCTGCCGGGGCGCGTTCACCAACCCCGATCCCGCCATCCGAGCGCGGACCTTCGACCTGGTCAGCGACGCCGTCGGCGTGGCACGAGAGCTCGGGTGTGACTACGTCAAGCTCTGGCCAGGCCAGGACGGGCACGACTACGCCTTCCAGGTTGATCACGGCCAGCTCTGGTCCTACGCGGTGACGGGGCTCCGGGCCCTGGCCCAAGCCCATCCAGACATGAAGTTCGCCATCGAGTACAAGCCCCGCGAGCCGCGGGTATCGATGTTCTTCTCCTCGGCGGCCAAGACGCTGCTGGCGATCGAGGACATGGACGTGCCCAACGTCGGCATCCTGCTTGACTTCGGTCACTCCCTGTACGGAGGGGAGTCGCCCGCCGAAGCCGCCCGCCTGATCCACTCGCGCGGCCTGCTCTACGGGATCGACGTCAACGACAACTTCCGCGGCTGGGACGACGACCTCGTGGTCGGATCCGTGCACCTCGTCGAAACGCTCGAGTTTTTCTACACGCTCCGCGCGTGCGGCTGGGATGGAGTCTGGCAACTCGACCAGTTCCCCTTCAGAGAGGATTCCGTCGAGGCGGCCCGAGCGGGAATCGACACCATGCGGAGCATCCACCGCGCGCTGGATCTGCTCGACGTCGCGGCCCTGCGGCAAGCCCAGGCCCGCCAGGATGCACTGGCAGCAAACCGGATCGTGCGCCAGGCGATCATGAGCTGTCAGCCACCAGCGGGCTGACTATAGTGCGCAGATAACTGCAGGTACGCAGATAACTGCAGTGCGCAGATAACCGCAGTGGCGATCAGCCATGCAGACCATGGCGGGTACGTGCGCAACGGCGGGACGGACGGGGAGGCGCTGCGACCAATGCCGACAGGCCGCAACGGGTCGAGGACACCGCGCCCGGTCGAAATCGCCCAGCTCAGGCTCATCGCCAAGGTGGCACGCATGTATCACGAAGGAGGAGTCAGGCAACCGCAGATCGCGGCCGAGCTGAGCCTGTCTCAGGCGCGCGTGTCCCGGTTGCTGCGCCAGGCCAGCGAGATCGGCGTGGTCCGTACCGTCGTCACCTTGCCGCCAGGCGTATATACCGACCTCGAGGAGCAACTGCAAGAGAAGTTCAACCTCCGGGACGTCCTCGTAGTCGACGTCGATGGCGCCAGGGGCCAGGTGATTCCGGCCCTCGGCGCCGCTACAGCGCAGTACCTCAACTCGACGCTGATGGGCCGGGAAGTCCTGGGCGTGTCCTCATGGAGCGCGACGCTGCTCGCCGCCGCAGCAGTCATGCCGGCCAGGAGCAGTTCACCATTGGACCGGGTCGTGCAGATTGTCGGAGGTCACGGAGACCCGAGCGTGCAGGTGCAGGCGAACCGGCTTACCGGCGATCTGGCCGCTGTCACCGGCGCCCAGCCCGTGTTCCTGCCGGCGCCAGGACTCGTCAGCAGCCCGGCCCTGCGCCGTGCCCTTCTGAAGGACCCTGCCATCGGCGACGTCATGAAGTCCTGGAAGGAACTCGACCTCGCGCTGGTCGGTATCGGCAGCCTGGAGCCCTCACCCCTGTTGCGCCAAAGCGGTAACGCACTCACTCCAGGCGAACAGGACGAACTCAGGAACGCCGGAGCGGTCGGTGACGTGTGCCTCCGGTTCTTCGACGTTCATGGCGCAGCCGTGAAGACGCAGCTCGACGAGCGCGTCATGAGTATTACTCCAGCCGACCTTAGGCAGGTACCTCGACGTGTCGGGGTGGCCGGCGGAGCCAGCAAGTACCGGGCCATCCGGGCCGCGCTGCGCGGCGCCTGGGTCAACGTTCTCATCACGGACCTCGACACCGCACGTGCTCTGGCCGACGACACCGAGGCTAGCCAGCGGGACTAACCGCCGGAATTGTTCTCGGCGTCACGATGCTCTTCCCGACTGAAGTTGCCGGGCAGGTAGCCGCGTTCGATCGACGTGCGCAGGTCCCACCCGTCGAGGTTCGAGCCGTCGCCGAGCAGCTTATAGCTCCAGAAGAACCACCCGACCGTGCCGTTCCACGCCGCGAGCTGGGCGTCAGCCAGACTGCGGTAGAACCCGGGGCGTTCGGCCTGGGTCAGGGCGGCGGCACTAGCTGACATCGGCTCCAGGCACCACTCCCCGACGATCAGCGGGAAGTGCTGTGACATCTCCCGCACCGTTGAGCCAAACTCGTTCTCGATGTGGCCGAGGTACTCCCGCAGATTCCCGTCCCCGGTTCTGAGCGTGTACTCCATCAGGTACAAGTGGGTATCGACGACAATCCGCTCGAACTCGGGACTCGTGAAGAACCCATCCCATTCCCGGATGCGGAACCCATCATGGAAAACGATGGTGACGTCGTCTGACTGGGCTCGTATCCTGCGGTACGCAGCGGTGTAGAAGTCTTTCAGGAAACTGGTCGGGACGGGCTCCGAGCCTCGCGCGTACTCGGGGTCACGGGGCGGATACCGGTGCGGCAGGTCGATGGCCTCCCACAACTGCGCAGAGATGGGCTCGTTCAAGACCTCAATGCCCCACAGCGCCGCACGCGCCCGGTAACGGCTGGTGAGCTGCTCGAGTACGGTGAGCGCGAACTCGACGTGCGCCGGGTTTTTATGCCACTTGCAGACACCGCACATGCCGCCGTTGTCGAAGCCGTTCTGCGAGTCCGGCACCGTGTGCAGATCGATCAGGATCTTGATCTTATGCGTCTCGGCCCAGTCGAAGGCCAGGTCCAGGTACTCGACGCAGCCGACGTAAGGCGGATAGTCCCCGAAGATGAAAAAGGGAACCGGGATCCTGACCGTGTCGATACCGTGCTGCGCGAGATAGCCGAAATCTCGTTCGGTAATGTAAGAGTCGCGGTGCGCTGCGAGCCGTTCGCGTTTGGCGACGTCGGCCAAGTCGCTGGACAACTGGGTTTCGTCCTCGGCTTCGGTGCCGGCGAACAGGCCCGGGCTCATCCACTTTTCCAGGACCAGCCAGTTGCCCAGGTTCACGCCTTTGATCATGAGGTCCTCCCGTCACGAACTGATGGCCCTTTCCAGCGCCGTGACGCGTACTTCTTGGCAAACTTTGGCCTGAAGCTGGAACTCCTCGTCCATGGCGATAGGGCGAAGACGATGATCAGTAGAATCGCGGCTCCGATGATTCCTAGGGTATGCATTCTTCAGCCCTCAGAATAGATCCGATATGTTAGCGCCAGCCGACCGACACCCGGGCCTGGCCCAGCGGCGCCGGGCGCCGGGCGCCGGGCACCGGGCACCGGGCACCGGGCACCGGGCACCGGGCACCGGGCCCAGCCTGGTGTACCGGGCCCAGCCTGGCGTACCCGGGCTATCGACGGCGGCCGCGGGGCGGGATGATGACGGGAGAAGACGAGTAATGCGAGTACTGATGATCGCGCCCCCCGGCGCGGGCAAGGGGACTCAGGGCGCGCTGATCGCCGCGCATTTCGATATTCCCCACATCTCGACCGGTGCACTGCTGCGCGATCACGTCGCGCGGCGGACCGATCTCGGCCAGGCCGTCCAGGCGTATCTCGACCGCGGCGAACTCGTTCCCGACCAGGTCGTCCTCGACATCCTGCGGGAGGCGATGGTCGCCGCCAAGGCAGCGGGGGGCGGGTATGTCCTAGACGGAATCCCGCGGAACATGCACCAGGCCCGCGCGGCCTACCTGATCGGACGCGAACTCGAGATGACCGCGGATGTGGCACTGCACTTGCAGGCCGACGACACCGAAGTCATGCGCCGGCTGCTCGCGCGGGCCGCGCTCGAGCATCGCTCTGACGACACGCCAGACATCATTGCCCAGCGCCTTGCCCTTTACCAGGAGGTGACATCCCCCATCCTGGCGTGGTACCGCGACCGCGGAATCCTGGTTTCTGTGGATGCGATGCGTTCCGCCGAGCAGGTCGGCCGCGAAATCCTCGCCGCCCTCGAAGCGATGCGCCCGTTCCTGGGCCTCGTGCCTGAGCAGGCCCGGCTAGCCGTTGACCTCACCGGCCTCGGGGACGCGTTCGGCGCGACCGACCCCACCGCCGATACATCCGGCTGAGCCCGCCGGTCGGCCACCAAGGGCGGCGGCCCGGCACGGCACCCGCCACGGCGCCGCCAGGGCGCGCACCCTCAATACCCAGGAAAGCAGCACCGATGGGGCGCTGGACTGGACGGGGCTAGCGCACGCGCCCCGGCCGGTCTCGCAACCCGGATCTGGTACCCGACGTCCGGCACGTCGCAGCGATGAGTTTCGGGGGCTCGATCAGTCAACTACTAGCATCGGGACCAATCGGAGGTGCAGGGCGTGCGAAAGATCGTCGGGTACGAGTTGCTGTCCATCGACGGGGTTGCCGAGGACCCAGATAGTTTCTTCACCGACTGGGACGACGCGATGGACGCCAACCTGGCCGCTGTGATCGCGACACAGGACGCGGTCATTCTCGGCCGCCGTAGCTACACCGAGTGGGCGCAGTTCTGGCCGAGCAGCCAGATCCAGCCATTCGCGACATTCATCAACGGGGTCACGAAGTACGTCGCGACATCGACGCCCCTGGACCGAGATTGGGCCAATGCGACGGTGCTCGACGGCGGCCTGGTCGAATTCGTTCGGGACCTCAAGCAGCAGCGCGGCGGCGATGTCGGCGTCCACGCAAGTATCTCGGTCGCGCAGGCGCTGCTCGCCGCCGACGTTCTCGACGAACTCAGGCTCGTGATAGCGCCGCGGATCGCCGGCCGCGGACGACGGCTCCTCGACGGCTTGCCGCCGATTCAGCTCGAATCGATCCGAAGCGAGGTCTCACCGACTGGCTATCTGCTCGTCGACTATCGCGTTATTCGTTAGAGCCGACCGCCGGCCTGATCGACGCCCAGTCCCGCCGCGCGGCGGAAACCGTCGGGTGTCCCAGCCGCGGTTACGACGCCGGCAAAAGATCAGCGGACGTAACCGCCACGCCCCCGGATCCGGCGAACCCGGCCCTCCCCCGCCGCGAGCGGTCCTCCCATTGAGAACCGTGCCTAGTGTTATGCCAACACCCGTTGGCATTTCAGGGGAGGACGCAGGTGGCGGCAAGGCGTCCAGATCAAGCCAGCCGGTATCCGGCCCAGTACCGGGGGCTCACGGGCTTCATCTTGGCCAGCGCGGCCTTCGCCGCGATCTTCGTCGCGCTGACCCTCAGCGCCTTTCATGCGCCGAGACCGCATGACCTTCCGGTCGCCGTCGTGGGCCCGGCCGCGGTAACCAGCCGGGTCGAGCATGCCTTGGACCGCGCCGCCCCGGGAGCTTTCGGCTGGCGCAGCTACCCCAGCGAGACCGGCGCGCGGACCGGGATCGCGCAGCGTGCGGTCGACGGCGCGCTGGTCGCGTCCGGACCTGGCCTGCGGCTGCTGGTCGCCCAGGGCGGCGGCACCGGTCCAGCCCAGGTCCTGACCCAAGCCTTCGGGGCCCTGGCGGCCCGGTCCGGACGTCACCTGGTGGTGGCCGACGTGGTGCCGCCGCTGCCCGGTGACACTCAGGCGCTGTCGCCGTTCTTCGTCGTCCTAGCCGTGCTGATCCCGAGCCTGGCAGCGGGCTCAGGATCGGCGCTGGCCTTGCGCCGGGCGGGGCCCGCGCTGGCCGTCGCCGCGCCGGTGGCCGCGGCCGTCGTCATCGGGCTGGTGTCGGCGGCGGTCGCGGACGGCATCGCCGGGCTGGGCAACTACGCCGCGATCGCCGCCGTTGTCGCGCTGTTCTCCCTGGCAGTGGCCGCCCCCACCGCACTACTGGCACGGATCTGGCCGCCGCTGGTCACGGTGGCCGTGTTGGTGCTCATCGTGTTCGGGATCCCGGTCAGCGGCGGGCCGGCCAACCTGGCCAGCTTCGGCCCGGCCTTCCTGCGTGTTCTCGACCCTGCCCTGCCGCTAGGAGTCGCGGCCAGCGTGGTTCGCAACGTGGTCTACTTCGGCGGGCATGCCGCCGCCCTGCACCTGTGGGTCCTGACCGCCTGGGCGCTGGCGGGCGTCGTCGGCCTGATCGGGGTCACGACCCTGCGGCGCCCCGCCCCTGCACTGACCGAGCCCGTCGTGCCGTCAGTTGTCCTGGCCGGTCCCGGACCCACGCTGCCTAACCACGCTCTCGTCGATGGCTCCCCAGCTGTCGGCACCGCCCAGCCCGCCCCGCCCGTCACGTTGGTCGTCGGCTTCGACAACTCCGAGCCCGCCCGGCGGGCGCTCAGCTGGGGCGCGGACCTCCTCAGGGCCCGCGCCGGCACTCTGCACGTCGTCTATGCCGACCATGTGCTCATCGACAGCGACCTGTCCGGATTCGCCCACAGCGAGATGGACGACGCCCGCGATGGGAAGGCCGCCGGCGTGGCTGCGGCCGCCGCCGAGATCGCCGCCGCGGCGGGCGTGCCGTACACGTTCGAACGCCGACCGGGATCACCAGCCGACGCGATCCTGTCCGCAGCCAGCATCCAGGACGCCGCGCAGCCCGCCAGCACACCCGTCATCGTGACCGGCCGCTCGCATCATGCCGCGCACCACATCATCGGCTCGGTCCCTGTCCAGCTGCTGCACCAATCGCCCTACCCGGTACTCACCATCTCATGATCGCCCGCCCCCGGGGCACTCCTGATCAGCCGGGGACTCTGGCGCCGCCCGTTCCGTAAACCGATGACCTTCTCCGATATCGAGGGATTACTGACAGAATAGGACGATGGCGCAGGTATTGTGCCCGGTCGTGATCGGCAGGGACGCGGCGCTGGAGGCGGTCGACGGGGCGCTGACGGCCGCTATGGCCGGACACGGCGGGTGTGTAGTGATCACCGGGGAGCCGGGGATCGGCAAGTCGCGGCTGGCCCTGGAGACGGCCAGCCGGGCGGCCAGCCGTGGCATCCGGGTCGTTACCAGCCGGGCGGTGCCGCAGTCAGCGACCACTGCTTACCGGCCGCTAACGGACGCGCTTGTCCAGCTCCTCCGGGACCGGGCCGTTCCCGATGACGCAACGATGGAGCCCTGGCTGCCCGCGCTGAGCGCGCTGCTGCCGGGGATGGCTGGCCGCGCTCCGGCGAGTGGCGAGGTCTCACCCGGGATCCGCGGTGAGGCGCTGATCCAGCTTCTTCGGCGGCTCGCGCCACAGGGCCTGGTCATAGTGCTAGAGGACCTGCACTGGGCGGACCCGGACACCGTGGCCCTGATGGAGTACCTCGGCGAGCACCTTGATGGCGAGTCGTTGCTGTGCGTACTTACCCTGCGCACCAACCGGCCGTCGGCCGCACTGGAAGTGGCCCGCCGGCAGCGGGGCCGGCCCGGGGTCGTTCACCTCGGTCTTGACCGGCTCAGCGATGAGGACATGGCGCGCATGGTCCATGCCTGCGTCCCAGAAGCAGACGCAGAACTCCTGCGCCGGGTGCAGGCCTCCGCCGAAGGAGTACCGCTGCTGGTGGAAGATCTGCTGGCGTCGCCCGGGCTGCCGGAGTCGTTCACCGAGACGGTCCGCGAGCGCCTGGCCGGGTTCAGCGAACCGCAGCGATCGGTGATCGAGGCCGCTGCTATCCTCGGCCGCCACTTCGACTGGGAACTGCTCCCGGCCGTGAGCAGCCAGCCTGCGGCCCTGGTGACGGAAACGCTCGGGCTCGCTGTCGAGCAACTGCTGGTGAGCGCCGACGGCACGGCCTTCCGCTTCCGGCACGCGCTGACCCGCGAAGCGGTGCTCGACACCATGCTGCCACCCCGCCAGCGGGCCCTGGCCGCGGCGGCGCTCGCCGTTCTGGACGCCGCACACCCGCGCCTGGAAGGCGGCCTGCGCGAGCTGGCCGTCGAGTTGGCGAACCGTGCCGGGGACCGCCACCGGGCCGGAACGCTGCTGAGCGAGTCCGGCGGCCAGGCGCTGGCCTGGGGGGCGCTGGCCACTGCGATCGGTAACCTACAGCGTGCCGCTGACCTCCTCGAAGGCACTTCCGAGCGGGACCAGGCGGAACTTCTGCTGGTCGAAGCGCTGGCCCTGGCCGGGCGGGTTGAGGAGGCAGCGGCCGCAGGCGGCCATCTCATCACCCGGCTCGGGACCGAGGCGGCGGACCTCCGGACGGAGGTTCACCTTCGCCTCAGCCAGGCGGCGGTGGGCGCCTCGCGGTGGGAGATGGCCCGTCACCACCTCGGCGCCGCCCGGCGCCTGGCCGGAACCGCCCCGCCGCCTGGCGTGCGCGCCCGCATGAGCGTCATCGATGCCGAGGTGGCCTTCGCCGCCGATGACCTCGATGGGGCCCGGCTTTTCGCCGAGGAGGTCCTCGCCGCCGAGGGCAGTGCTCCGGATGTCCGCTGTCATGCGCTGGAGCTCATCGGCCGGAGCCACCGGCTGCGTGATCTCAGCGCCGCCCGCGCGGCGTTCGAGAGCGCGCTGGTCACCGCGGAGGCCGTCGGCCTGCCGTTGTGGCGGCTGCGCGCCCTGCACGAGCTGGGCACCATCGACCTGCTTGATCACGCCGGAGTGGAGCGGTTGTCCGAGGCGCGGCGCGCTGCCGAGCGGATGGGTGCGCTGAGTACCGTGGCGATTCTGGATCTCCAGCTCGCCGCGGGCTTCACCTGGCGCTGGGACCTGGACACGTGTGATGCCCATGCGCAGGCTGCCGTCAGCCTCGCCGAGCGGCTTGGCCTGGATCAGGTCCGGGCCAAGGCGCTGGCGGTACTTACCGGCAGCGCCAGCATGCGCGCCGATGCCGGGCAGACAGAGCGCTACGCCGCCCGCGCCATCGCGGCCGCCCCGGACGACCAGATGGTCGAGGGCATCTGCTGGGCCAGCCGGGGCGCAGTGATTCTGTTTGGTGGCGAGGCCGCGGCGGCCGTGGAACCCTACGCCCGGGGGATGGCGATCCTGGCCCGCCTCCCGCATGCCGAACCCGCGGGGCTTCGGGCGCTATGGCCGCTGCTCCTGGCCGCACTTGGTGATCACCGGGCGGCAGGGGCGATCGAGGAGGCCCGCCGGCTGGGTGTCGGCGCCAGCCGCCACAACCGGAGTCTTATCGGCTATGCCGAGGCGGTTCTGGCCGGGCGAGCCGGGCAACGGCAGCGGGCCAACGAACTGGCGGCGGGCTGCGACGTTGGCTTCACGAGCTGCGAGGCCTGGGGTGAGCTGGCGAGGTTCTGCGCCGCCCCCGCTGCTCTCGCCGACGGATGGGGCGACCCGCTTCGCTGGCTGGCCGAGGCCGAGGCCGGATTTGATGACCGGGAGCTGCCCCGCCTGGCCGAACGCTGCCGCGAACTGCTCAAGGAGTCGCAGCCCAATCCCTGGGCGGCGGCGGGAATCACCGCCAGGGAGGCGGATGTGCTGCGCCTCGTGGCCGGCGGGCTGGCCAACAAGCAGATCGCAGCGCGGCTGCATCTGTCGCCACGGACCGTGGAGAAGCACGTCGAGAGCCTGCTGCGCAAGACCGGCGCTCGCTCCCGAACCGGCCTGGTGGCGGCCGCAGCACAGGCCGCAGCCCGCGACTGAAGCGGGCGTTTCCGCCCGTGGCCACTACGTAGTCCCGGCTGGCATCTACGTGTTGTTCCCGATGTGACGGCAGGCGGCTAGCTTGCATGCTGGCCTGGCAAGCCAGGCCGAGGGAAGGCAACACCGGATGCTCGAAGCTACGAAACTAATCGTGGCAGTCAAGAACATCGAGACGCCCGATGAGCGGCAGGCGTTCGAACACGCCTCGCTCAACGTGGTCAACCTGCCCGGCGTCACGATCGCCCGCACTGTGTATCAGCCCGGTTGGAGATGGTCGACCGACGTCAAGCCGGTCGTCGGCACGAAAGCCTGCCAGGCGGCCCACACCGGCTACATCATCTCCGGCCGGCTCCACGCCCGCATGGACGACGGCCGCGAATACGACCTCGGTCCGGGTGACGCGCACGTGATGTCGGCTGGTCACGACGCCTGGGTGGAGGGGGACGAGCCGTGCGTCGCGCTTGACATCGCTTTCACCGGACGTGCACTGGCCGGGCACGTCGGCCGCTGCCCCTGTGGGGTTGAGTTCCGGGTCGCTAGCGACGACCAGTTCGGCCACCTTGTCGCCGCCATCCGCGAGCACGCGAGCAGCTCCCACGGGCACGAGCTCACCACCCAGCAGGTGCTCGCCGAGGTGATGGCGTGACCGGCTCGGACCTGGAGGGCGCCGACCCGGAAAGCCGGGTGGCGAGCGGGGCGCCAGCGCCATCAGCGACGACGCGGCTGCAGTGCGTGCGGTGATCGAGGCCCATGGCGACCGGCTGGCGGCGGCTGATGTGGTCGGCGTGGTCAGCCAGTACACCTGCAACGCCGCCGTCATGCCGCCCGACGCGACCAGCGCGTCTGCGGCCGCGGCTCGTCCTGGAACGCACCGGGGCCACTGGAAGATCACGCAGTACATGTACCGGCAGGTGTCGGAGCGGCCAGGAGGGGGCTGCTCCGGCATCCAGCGAGTCCGCCAGCCAGATTCGGGCACGTTCCGCATCCGCTGGCGGTCGCCCGGCACGACGCGGCTCCGGCTATACCGACGTCTACCTGCCCGTACAGGGGCCGTGCAGGTAGACGTGGGCGTAGCCGGAGCCGTCCGGGTGCCTGCTCTTGGGACGCCGGCGCCCGGTCACGTCTGCCCGGGCTCTGTTCCAGCACCCGGGACATCCGGCCGCCAGTATCGCAGCTCTTCCCTGGCCTTCTCCAAACCCAGCTCCTCCAGGGGACTGCCCTGCCCGGTGCGCAGATGGCGCAGTACGGTTGCCATGAATTCATCCATCGCCGCCGTCACCCGCTGCACGGGCGTCGGCTCCGGGTTGCCTTCGGTCATACGGACAGCTTGCCATTGTCGCCCGACCCGCAGCCATCTACCGCCGGTCGAGCGACCCCCAGCAGATGGGCAACCGATGTGCCGGGCACGTGTCCAGCGGCTCGATTCCCACTTCACTCGCGATCGGGTCACCCTGGTCGTGTCCAACCTAGACTTCACGGGTGGACGCCACGACGATGCGGCGGCGCGTCGAGTCAGCCCGAATCGCCCGTCTCGCCACCGTTAGCGCCGACGCCCTACCGCACCTCGTCCCGGTCTGCTTCGCAGTCGACGGAGACACCGTCTATTCCGCAGTCGATCACAAGCCCAAGCGGAGCACGCAGCTTCGCCGGCTCGACAACCTGAGGGCGACCGGCCACGCATGCCTGCTCGTGGATCAGTACGGCGAGGACTGGTCGATGCTGTGGTGGGTGCGGCTGGACGGCCGCGGACGGGTGACAGATAACCCGCGCGAGGTGGCCCTGGCCCGGGCAGCCCTCGAAGGCAAGTACAACCAGTATGCCGTGCAACCGCCCGGCGGCCCCATCATCGCGATACAAGTGACGAGGTGGAGCGGCTGGTCTGCGGCCGGGTGACAGGCTCGACCACGGCTAAATCCACGGCGGTCGTTGCAGGCCCGACCGCAACTCCACGTTCCGGGACGAAGATAGTCCTGGTTGAGGGCATGGCCGGTCGCGCTCATGCCGATGTGAGTGTGGTTGCGAACTGGCGCTTGTAGCGCCATAATGGCGCCATGCCCAGTGTGCAAATCAAGGATGTTCCTGAACAGACTCACGCTGTCTTGCGCCAGCGCGCAGCGGCCGCGCACCAGTCCCTCCAGGAGTACTTGCGCGCCCGGCTGATCGAGGAAGCAAGCGAGCCAACCCTGGATGAGGTCCTCGACCGGGCCGGTGGCCGCTCCGGCGGTTCAGTACCACTGAAAGCCGCGGTATCGACACTCCGCGCCGACCGTGATCGTCGTTGACGCCAGCATCGTGGCCGTAGCCCTCGCTGACGACGGCCACGACGGCGATCACGCACGTGACCGCCTGCGCGGCGAACGGCTGACCGCGCCGGATCTGGTCGACCTCGAGACCGCCTCGGTCTGGCGACGGCAGGTACGGGACGGCGTCATGGACGCTCGCCGCGCCGCGCTGGCGCTGGCTGACCTCGCAGCGCTGCCACTGCGGCGGGCACCGCACCGCCCCCTGCTCCAGCGCTGCTGGGAACTTCGCGAAAATGTGACCATCTACGACGCGTCGTATGTCGCGCTCGCCGAGGCGCTGGCCGTGACCCTGCTCACCGGTGACCAGAGGCTGGCACGAGCCACCGGCCCACGGTGCCATATCGAAGTACTGCGCCCATCACCCTGAGCAGACGATTTCGCATTTCCTCTTCTGCCGCATATGGCGCATCAGGTCAAACGTGCTATAGGCGCCGGGCGGCCGTGGCAGTAGATCCACAAGCACCTCGGCTGTGACGACTATGACCTCGTGCAGATCGCTCATACCCGGCTGGCCCGAGGTCGGCGGCCCGCACTAGACCCACCGGGCAACTTCGGTCGTTCGGCCGTTCGCGTAGCGTCTCTTCAGGCACCGCAAGGCTTCCGTCCCTGTCTCAGCGGCCGCGATCTGCCGCCGGTAGTAAGTCAATCCTTCGGTGTCGTTGCGCAACGCGAGGAGCGCGCCAGTGAACCTGCTGGGCAGGGAAGCTCTGGACTATTGCGCCGCCACGGGTGATCCGATCGCGGTTGGGGGTAGCTCTGCCTCCCGGTTTGCTGCATGCTGGCCGTATTCACTGAGCTAGTCAGCGTGCCGGGCGTGCACGTCCGATCGGTGTTGCGCACCGGGCGGTACCGATCGGCGGGCTCGGCGCGGTCGCTGACGGGAGAAGCCGCTAGCTCCGATGGATCGGCCATGATCAGGGGGGACCTGAATGAGTCAGCAGCCCGCAGCAAGCGGCGCCGCGCCGCCCCAGGTGATCTACATCATCCGGCATGGCGAAAAGCCCGCTGATCCGCCGCCGACAGGCCCGAAGAAGTCCCCGCCCGCACCGGTCGCGCCGTTCGGCGTCGACGATCAGGGCAGCCAGGACCCGCATTCCCTGCTGCCGAGGGGCTGGCAGCGCTCCGGTGCGCTCGCCGTCCTGTTCGATCCTGCTCTCGGCCCCCCGCAAGCGGGTCTGCAGACCCCCGCAGCCTTACTTTCACCCGGCTACGGCAACCCGGCCAAGACGGCCGCGCACCGGACGTATCAGACGGTCCAGGGTCTTGGCGATCGGCTCGGACTGCCGATAGTCTCCGCCTTCGCCGAAGGCCAGGAACCCCAGCTGGCCGCGAGCGTGGTGAGCGGACACTCCGGCGTGGTGCTGATCTGCTGGGAGCACCAGCACATTCCGGCGCTCGCCTCGTCGCTGCCGGTCATCCCGGGAACGGCCATACCCCAGAAGTGGCCAGGCGACCGTTTCGATGTCATCTGGACATTCACGCTCGTCCCGGCGGCCGCCCCGGTCCGGTACACCTTCACCCAGATCCCTCAGCAGCTGCTGTCCGGAGACACCGGCACCGTTATCGCGGCGTAACTGGCCAGGTGTGAGCGGTCAGGGCGGGCCTGGGGCATGGGCCCATTCGTCGAGTCCCAGCAGGCACCGGCCCAGCGGGCCGAGCGACGCCGGTTCACCCCGCTGCTCCTCGATGCGGCGCGGATCACCGGGAAACGCATCGCCGTCTGGAGGCGCGCAGGTGGACCAGGAGATGATGCGGCCTCGCCGCACCGTCTCGCGCTGCTCTCCGGCCGGGGGCAGCGGGTTCATGGCCAGGTATTGGGCCAGCCGGGGGCGCTGCGAGGAGTTTCTGCCGTTTCCGTGCAAAAGCGTCGTCTTCCAGATAGCCAGGTCGCCGGCGGCCAGCGGAACATTGACGACCGGATGGTCGCCGATGTCGGGAGCAGCGGGGACAGGACCAGCCTGCGACTGTTCGTCGAGGAAGCGCTGCTGGTCGCGGTAGATGGAGGGGACGCAGCGGAAGCCACCCATATCAGCGGACGTATCCTCAAGAGCCAGCACCCCTTGCAGCCGGAATGGGATGTCCGGGTACCTGTTGATGTCGGTGTCCCAGTGGATGAAGCCAGGCTGGTCGTAGTCGGGCTGGTCGGGCCGGACTGGTGGCTTGAGCGCGACTCGGTCGATGGAGACCCACAATTCCTCCGTGCCGTGCAGGTCGCGGAAAATTCGGTAGACCGCCGGGTGCTGCCGGACGTCCCACATCGACTGGTAGTGGTACATCTCGACCATTCCCGGCCGGGGGCGGATGATCGCCGGCTGGTACCACGTGGCGGGGTCGTGGGGTGCGGCACCGGTATGGCGCCAGATGTCGTCGACGACGGCTTCGAGGATCGAGCGGGGTAGGCCGGTCGGCACGACGACGTACCCGTCCGCCTCCAGGGCGCTGCCACTGGGCTCTTGTAGCGCTGGCACGGCTGCGCTTTCTGTCAACGGCCTGCTCCCTCCTTCATGCGTGCTGCGGTTGAGCCACCTCCCCAGCATGCCCCGGGCCAGCCCCGGATCCGCACCGCCTCGCCCGGCCACCAGCAACCCCGCACGCCAGCGACCGCGGGCCGCCGACCGTGGCCGGGGCGGCCCGCGGGCGGGCAGCAGTAGCGCTCCCGGGCCGGCCAGTGATTGAGTGAGGCAGCAGGCCTTCTGGCCCTACTGCGAGCTCGCACCAGCTGAGAACGTTGGGGCATGAGAGGTCCTCTCCAGAACGCCTTACGCTTGTGCACCCGAGTCATGCGGCCGCTCGCTTTGAGGTCGGCCGGCCAGGAGGGATCCAGCACGTCGGTCGTCCGCCATGTCGGGCGACGATCGGGCCGGACCTATGAGACACCTGTCGTCGCGGTCCAGCACGATGACAGCTTCTTGATCGCCCTCCCGTATGGCGCCCGCACCGACTGGCTGAAGAACGTCCTCGACAGCGGCTCGGCGACCATTGTGATCAACGGGCACGCCTACGAGGTCGACCAGCCCGAGGTGATCCCGATGGCGGCGGCGACCGGCTACTTCCGGCCCAAGGAGCAGCGCATGCACCGGCAGTTCCACGTGGACTCTGCCCTCCAGGTCCGTCAGCAACAAGAAGCTCACCGATAGCAGGACCTGCGCGCCGGGCTGCCGGCCGGGCCGCCGCCACTGAGCCCGCGCGAGCGGGAAGTCGCCCGGCTGGTCGGACAGGGACTGACCAACCGGCAGATCGCCGCGGCCCTGTACGTCTCCGAACGCACCGCGCAGAACCACGTCCAGCACATCCTGACCAAACTCGGCTTCGCCAACCGCAGTCAGATCGCCGTCTGGTCGAGCGCGTCGCCCACGGAATGAGTACCGGGGGTGAGTAATTCGGCCGATGGCGCGGCCGCGGCCGCCCCGTAACGTCCGTCGTGTCCGGTGACACGTCCCGAAAGGCAGGACCCATGACCTACGTTCACATCACTGCCGCACCCGGCCACACGGTCGATGACTTCCGTAAGGTCAACGCCAAGACCAACCCGCCCGAGGACATCGACGGCCTGATCAGCTGGGCGGCTCGGACGCCCAGCGGCCTGCACGTGGTGGCCGTGTGGGAGTCAAGCGCGCACGCGGACCGGTACGGGGCTGAGCAGCTGTTCCCGGCGTTCCAGGAGTTCGGCTTGGGGCCCGACATGATGGAGATGACCACGTACGACGCGGACGAGTTCTACCTCCGGTCGTAGGACGCTCCGAATTCACGGGCCGGGCCGGACGCGGACCGCCCGGCCGTCGGTGCGGCTGCAGCGGTGCTGGCACCGGCTCAGGTAAGCGAGCCCGGCTAGGTTGCACCAGCCGGGCGGTCCTGGTCACGGCCGCCGGCGATGCGGCCGGTCAGGCTCCGGAAGAGGGCCAGGGTGCAGATGATGCTCGTCCCGCCGGAGGCGGCCATGGCGCAGGCCGGCCCGAGGATCGCGGCGAGAGCACCCATCAGCCACGGGCCTAGGCCCTGGCCGCTCATGGCGCCGGTCGAGTTCAGGCCGAACGCCTGCCCGCGCAGCTGGGGCGGCACGCTGTCGAGGAAAGCCTGCTGGATGCCGAGTATGTAGGCGGCGCCGAAGCCGCCGGCGAACATCGCCGCGGCCGCTGCGGCAAGCGGCGGGCGGGCCAGGAACAGCAGCCACGGCAGGCCGGTCAGCAAGGCGAGCGGGAACGCCAGCCGCTCCCTGACGGCGGGACGGCAGAACCTGCCGATGATCCACTGGCCTGCCAGCATCCCGGCCGGGCCGGCGGCGAGCAGCGGTCCAGCCGCGCTGGCGGGCTTGCCGAGCGACCCGACGTAGGGAACAACCAGCGACTCAGCGCCGGAGTCGAACACGAGCGGCAGCCATAGCGCGAGCATCAGGCCGCGGATGCGGCGGTCGTCGAGCAGCTGCCCGTTGCCCGCCATGGTGGCCCGGATTGTGGTGCGCACCGAGACGGGACCAGCCGCCCGGGCGGGGCGCGGCCGGACGCCGCGCCGGATCAGCGCGGACAGCACCAGCGCGGTCCCGGCGGCCAGCAGGAGCCAGCGGGCGGGCAGTACGGCGAGGATCGCGCCGGCTACGCCGAGAGCGAGCAGCTGCCCGCACGATGACAGCAGGCCGAGCATCGAGCGGCCGAGCACGTACCGGTCGCCGTCCAGCACATCGGGCAGCATGCCGGAGATCGCCGCGCTGAACACCGGCGTGATGCTGGCGGCCGCTGCGACCAGGGCCAGCATGACGGCGACCGGCATGCCGGGTATCGCCCCGATCAGCAGGCCGGGCACGGCACGCAGCAGCAGGCCGGCGGTGATCACGGTGCGCGGTGGCAGCCGGTCGGCTAGCGCGGTGAACAACGCACCGCCGAGCACCTGGGGCGCGAAGCCCATGCTGAAGGCGAACGCGGCGAGGAACGCGGACCTGGTCTGCGCGTAGACGAGCACGGACAGACCGAGGATCTCGAACGTGAAGCCCAGGACATACATGAGGGTGCCGGCGAACAGCAGGCGGAACTCGCCGATGGCGAAGACCGACCTGTAGGTAGCGGGCCGGGCTGCCGGAGACGGACGCGAGGACGTTGCGGTGCTCATGCCGCCATCGTCGGCAGCCGCCGCGCCGGGGGATATTCTTTCCCTGGAGGACGAAACGTGCGGATCGACGTCTGCCGCGAGGACATAACGGCGAGCCGCTTCTCGATATCGCCGCTGTGGGAGCTCAGCCAGGCCCTGCGGCAGCTGAGCGGCCGACGGAAAAACCCGGACACGACGTTGCGGCCGTGGCTGGTCCGGACCCGTGACCGCTATCGCCGACTCGCCCGCGAAACGGACCTGGATCTGCTGAACGCGCTCGTGGCGCCGGGCTGGGGTGTCGATTTCATCGCGCCGGTGCCGGCCGGGGTGTCGACCACGATCGAGGAACTGCTCGCCGAGGTACGCGCCACGCCGCTCGACGTGGCGCACCGCGAGGTCGCCGAGTTGCTGCGACGCCAGCCCGCCGAGCCGCGCGTGGCAGCGATCCTGACCGGGGATGGCGTTACTGATTATGTCGCTGACGCACTGGCCGCCGCCTGGCACGCGCTGCTGGAATCCGAATGGCCCGCGCTCCGCGCGATCCTCGAACGCGACATAGTCCACCGGGCCGGGCAGCTCACCGCCAAGGGCTGGGCCGCCGCACTTAACGGTCTGCATCCACGGATTGGCTGGCAGCAGGATCACATCGAACTGGATTCTGGCGATGACTGGCGCGTCGACCTCGGCGGTCAGGGCTTCTTGTTCATCCCGTCAGTCTTCATCTGGCCCGGCTTCGCGGTGGACTTCGAGACGCCCTGGCCGCCAGTCCTGTGTTATCCCGCTCGCGGCGTCGCCGCGCTGTGGGAACGCTCCGATCGCGGAAAGTCCGGGGCCGGACGGTCCGAGATTGAAGTATCGGAGACGGGAGGAAGTGCTGGGAGCGGGCCGCTCGCGCGGCTGCTGGGGCCATCGCGAGCCGCGGTCCTGCTCGCGCTGGAGGAGCCGGCCAGCACGACCCAGCTCACCACGATTCTCGGCCAGTCACTCGGCGGGCTCGGCAAGCACCTGGCCGTCCTGCACGAAGCCGGCCTGGCGACCCGGGCACGCTCGGGACGCACCGTGCTGTACTCGCGCACCCCCGCCGGCGACGCCCTAGTCGCCGCGGCCCGGGCCGGCTGAAGCCGAAGCGCCCCCGGCTCCAGAAGATGATCATGACTGCCGGCAGAATTGACGCGCCCCCCGCTCAGGGGGGTGCGACAAGAATGTGCGCGCCACCCATCCGCTGTCCTACAGGACGAACGGGATGAGCATCTTCGTCCTGCTTCGGTACTCCGGGTACGCCGTGGGGAAGGTGGCCGCCAGGTTCCGCTCCTCGACGATCCCGCAGTAATAGAAGTACGCGACCAGCACCGCGACGACGATCAGGCCGAGCAGGCTGTTGACGAGCGCGGTCCCCAGCATCGCGGTCAGGAGTCCCGAGTAGATCGGATGGCGGACGAACCGGTAGGGGCCTGAGGTGACAAGCTCCGGCTCGGCCCGCTGAGTCATCGGCATCCCCCAGTTGCGGCCGAGGTGCAGCCGGGCCCAGACCGCGAGCGCGATCCCGCAGGCGAACAGCAGCGCCCCTATCGCCGCCAGGATCAAGCTGTGCACAGCCAGGCTGCCGCCGCGCAGGACGCCAGCGATCAGGAAGACCCCCACCGCGCTGACGCCAGTCAGCCGGGTTCGCCACCCGCCCTCGACGCTCTCCTTGCTAGTGGAGGCTGACGCGATCCAGTAGAGCCAGAAGACCAGCCAGGCACAACCGATGGCGAGCTTGAGCGCGTGCATCCCACTTCTCCGACTTCTCCAACCGCAGCTGCTGGGGCGGACGTCGATCACCGTATGCCCGGGTCTGGTCGCTGTCATCGGCTCCAGGGTGGATCTGGGTTATGCGCCCATCGGTTGATGTCTGTCGCCTTGCGGCCAGCAGCACCTGGGAAGCCACCCGCACGGCCGTATGCCCTTCTTTCGCAGTCGGCAGGACATGCCATTCTCGGGTGTCTGGCATATTCTCTCTTTGTAGCCGAACATGATCTTGGCTCCACAGGCAGCTTGTGACTCGCAGGCAATAGTCCTGAGCCGCAAGTCCCATGTGATCGGATTGATACTTCGCAGGTCGCGGCCGAGCGAACGGAGGCGTCTCGATGGTCGATCCACCAGGTGGGCAGGAAGAGACAACTAAGTTAGATCAGCACAAACCGAGCCAACCGGCTCATTTTCATCTCATGATCCTACGCCCAAGCGCGCTGATGACGTTGGTGGTGGAGAGCGCGCGGAAGCGCGGCGCGCAGGTGAGCCGCAGCGCGAAGGTTTCGACGGATTCCGAACGGCAGGCAAGGGAATTCGCAAGTCCGTCATCTGGCTGGTCGGGATCATAGTCACGGCCTTAGTAACAGGTGTCGTCGGGCAGATCACGGGCGGCTGGTTCAGCTCGTCCCCGAAGGCACCCTCAGGGCCAGGTGCGACGCAAGTACGTCTAATGCAGCCATTCAGCCCAAATGGGACGCTCCTGGCCCCGTACCGGCAGTCGGCAACTCTGCATGGTGGCTCATGCATCAACAGCTATGAGAGTTCCGACCCGGATGCGCTGCGTTGCTTTAGCGACGGCCAGGTGGCTGATCCGTGCTGGCCTAATGTTAGTGAAGTCGCTTGCCTGGCAACGCCCTGGGACACAAAGGCACTTGTGATCAATGATCTGAACGTGAACGTGACGCCGAGGGCATCTATCGGACCAGTGCCTTGGGCGCTTGAGATTACCGACCCGGCTAATCCGTCTCAGATACTAGACTGCGGGTTTGCGGGCGGTACCGCCGTGCAGACCGTTGCAGGCATGCGCGCTAACTGGCTCTGCTTCCGTCAGGGGCAATTCAATCCTCATGGCTTTGTTGGCTACGCGCTTGGTGCGCCCCAAACGGGTAGAAATACGTGGACGGTGTTCTTCGCCAGGCCAAATAGCAGCCAGGCGGTCGAAGCAAACGTCCTAATTGCGTGGCGATGAGTATGTGCTCGGATAGCCGGACTCAAGGCCGCCTCACCAAAGTGGCTCGGGTATAGAGCAGGTCGAAGCCCTGGCGCTGCACGTTCTGCTGAGACTTGGATCCTGGCAGCGTGGTAACGACGGCGATGTCGCAGCCGGCGGCTGCGGCGTCGGCGAGCCGGGCCGACAGCAGCGCGGCCTGCACCCCCCGGCGGCGGTGCGCGGGCGCCGTCGTCGCGCCGGCGAGCTGCGCGACGCCCTCCGCCATGCGAAGGCGAGCGGCGCCGGCGATGGCCCCGTCGCGCAGTGCGATGTAGCGAATCCCGCCAGCCGCCGCGAAATCGCGTCCGGCCCCCGCGATGACCTCCCGTGCGAGCTCGTCGTGCACAGGCACTCCCTGGGTGTCGGGGTGGGCGAAGCCATGCAGGACGATGTCGAGCCAAGACTCGAACTCCTCCTCGCCGCTCGGCCGGACCTCGACCCCCGGTGGCGTGACCCGCTGCGGCCCGCCCGGCAAGACCAGGCCGAGGACGTTATCAAACTCGATGAGCCGATAGCCCCGCCCGGTCAGCAAGGCTCCAATCGCGGGATCGGCAAGGTGGGCCAGTTCGACCTGCACAGGCGCGCCCAAAGCGGCGTAGGCCCGCTCGATCTCATCCAGCGCCGCCGGGCTCGGCACGCCGCCGAAGCCGAGCCCCGCGACCTTGTTGTACGGCGAGCCCGCCTCGGCGAAGCTCGCCACGCCACCGGCAATGGGTATCACAAAGCCGGCCTCGTCAGCCCGGCGACGGCGGGCTGCCTCGCTGGCCCCGGAAATGAGCTGCGCCTCTGCCCGCTCGATGCGCTGGGCCATGGCGGTGTCGCAGAACAGCGGCAATCGCCCTGCATTCACGCGCAGAGCTTAGCCAAGAACGCTCGCCGAGCCGCCGTTCGGAATCTCATGGCCTGCCGTCGTGGTAACCATCGATCCCACCGGCCAGCGGCGCGGGGAGCCTGAGCTCGGCGTAGAGTGCGCGGTGATCGCTGCCGGCCAGCCGGTGGGCCGATGTGGTCACTACCGCGCAGCGCCGGTCGATGAGGACATGGTCGATTGCGAGCAGGGTCAGGCGCCGGTCGGGCTGTGGTCCCCAGGTCAGGGACAGCCCGTGGCCGGCCTGGCTGGCGGCGTCCGCGTAGCCGCGGCGCAATAGCCGACGGAACTGCGCGTGATCGAGGGTGGCGTTGAAGTCTCCGGCGAGGATGCTTGGACCTGCACCGGGCGCAGGCAGCGCGGACAGCTGACTGCGCCACCGGGCCGTGGCGCCCGGGGACCAGGGGGGCTTCGGCGGCGCCGCGTGGATGCAGGCCAGTTGCACGAACTGCCCGGACGGAAGGTCAAGCCGGGCGGCGCACTGGGCGGCAGATGCCGGCGCAGCGCGCGGTTCGCCGCGCAGCGGGTAGCGGGCGTAGATGCTGCCTCGCGTGCCGTGCGGCATCGGCTGCGTCACCCGGTGCGGGAGCAGATCGCTCAGCCCGGCTCGCTGGAGCCTGGCTGCCGCTTCGTCGGTGAGTTCCTGCACGAACAGCACGTCGGCGTGCTTACGGCATACCAGCTCGGCAACCACCTCGGCGCCGGCCCGGCCGACGAGCAGATTCGCCGTCAAGACCCGCAGCACCGGGCCCGCCACGGACGGCTGGCGGGACGGTACCGCACGAGGGCCCACCACGGCGGTCAGGGCAGTACCGGCAGCCACGGTCGCGGCCGCCGGGCCCGCGCCGCGCAGCAGCAGCGCGCTGGCCCATCCTCCCGCGGTTACCAGCGGGGTGAACGACAGCAATGGCACGGCCCACGCTTCGGCGAACCGGAGACGATCAGCGCCCGCCAGCCGGGCAGCCGCCCAGCCGGCCAGCGCGCCGGCCATCGTCCACTCCATGCGTCGTGACGGCATTGGTTCATGATCGCAGCTCCCGGCGCGCGCCGGAGTGCAGAAGCCAATCGACCGCCCCTGGCCGCTCACCCGGCGCTCAGTACACCCGGATTTGCAGGCATTCTGCTCAGCACGCAGCTGATCGCGGCGGTCAGCCCGGCGCGGGCGTAGCCGCGTGGCGCGGTGGATGTTCGCCCGCGGGCGGCGCGCCGGACGGTTGCGGGATGATTCTGATCGAGCGGCGCGTTGGACCACAACAGGACGCGACATATCGTGTTGTTGGGTAGGCCTGGGCCCTTGACGGGCGCCGGGCCTTGAGAGGTGAGCGTGATGACCGGTTGGTACGCGGAGCGGACGCCGGACAGGTCGGCCAGGGCCATGATCGCTGTGACACTGCTCGCGCTGCTGCTGGTGGCGGCGGTGCCGGTGGCCCTGCTGGCCGCCGTGGTCATGATGATGCTGGGATATGTGGTCGGCGGGCTCGCGCTGTTCGGCGGCTCGGTCCTCGCCGCCGCCATAGCTGTCGCGCTCGCGGGCGTGAGCGGGATGCGGCACCTGCGCCAGGTGCTGTCCGAGGGCAGCTTCCGCGTCGTGCGGCTCAGCGGCAGCCAGTACACCGACGTCGCCCAGTACACCGACGTCGCAGAGCCAGCGGGCAGCGACTACGCCAACCTCGTGCAGCTGGACCCCGACGACTACACCGAAGTTCGCTGACCTGGCCCTCCCCCTGCAGCGGCGGCCGGGGTCGCCGCGACGGAGATTAGGGCTGAGCCGCCCCAGCAATGGTCGCCTCCGGCACGGCGTCCTTGCTGTAGTCGCCGCGCAGCGCCAGCACCTTGATGCCGATGTTGGTGCCGTGCGCGAGCAGCTCGCTCTGGAAGATCAGGCTGATCTCCTTCCGGCCGAAATAGCGGGCCGCGTCCTCGAGTGAGTCGAAACTGAACTCGACCACGCGATGCGGCGTGGCCGAGAACGCGTTGTCGTACGACGCCAGCCGCCTCAGCTCCCCGGGAGCCTGCAGGGTGTCTGAGATCGACCGGACCCACTCCAGGTACTTGCGCTTCTCGCCGAACGGGTAATCGATCTCGTACACGTACTTGATCACCGGACATTCCTCCATCCATCTCCGCCGCCGCCCCCGCACGCTTCGGTGGCACGCGGTTGCGGTTCCTCTATCTGGGGTGCCCGGCAAGACCGGGCCCGAAGCCCGGATGTCGGCCCGGCCCTCAGCAATGCGCGCGCGTGAGGCTCTTCGCATGCAGTTCGTCGGGCCTGGCCGGGCTGGCGGGCTCGCGAGTTCAGGCCTGCCCGGTTGCGGGCGCTGGCCGGCTCAGCCCCCGGCGAGGTCGGCGAACTCCTCGGTGAGCGCATCGACACTCCGCAGGAGCGGCGCGCAGCGAAGGTGGCTGGCGATGGCGCGTGCCTCGCGGACGGCCGCACGGGCCGCGGCGGCCTGCCCGCTGCGGGCGAGGAAGGCAGCGTGGTCGAGCAGGCCCCAGGCGACGCGGTAGGGGCTGGCGGCACGGCGTTGGGCGGCCACGGCCTCGCTGAAGGCACGCCCGGCGCGGAGATCGCCGGCGTCGGCCTGGGCCCGGGCGCGGGCGAGGTCGTACTCGGCCCGCAGCAGCGGTGGCAGCTGGCCGGGCGGCTGGGTGTCGAGCAGCGCGAACAGCTCGGCCAGGGTGTCGCTCTGGCCGAGTTCGGCGGCGACACGTGCGGCAAGTGGCCAGGCCCAGCGGACTTGTTCGCGGCCGATGCCGATGGCCGGCGCGTGGGACAAGGCGCTGCAGGCGTGCGCCAGCGCGTCGGCCGGGCGGCCGAGCGCCGACGAGATGAACGCGTCGAGGAGGGCGGCCCACGCCCGGTCATCGATCCGCTCGGTGGTGAACGGCGAGGTGAGCCCGGCGAGTATCGCGCTGGCCTGCTCGCCGTCGCCGCGCAGCGCCGCTAGCCACGCCTGGGCCCATCGGATCGCTTCGTCGTCGCCGAGGCCATCCTGGTCGGTCGTCGCTTCGATGAGAGCTGCGACTTCGTCCCACTCACCGAGCTCGAGCAGGGCAATGCTCAAGTTCCAGACGCACCCCGTGAGGTAGTGGCGCGCGCCCATCCGGCGGGCGTGCTCGACGGCAGCCCGGGCCGCGTCCGCCGAGGCGGCCGGATCGAAGCCGCTCAGCGCATCGGACAGGTTGCCCAGCGCGGTGCAGAGCAGTACGCCTTCGCCGGCCCGCTCAGCGAGGCGGGCCGCCTCGCGGTAGGACGAGGCTGCTTCTTCCAGCCGGTTGGCATAGATCTGCGCGTTTCCGTGGGTCAGAAACAGCCAGGCGAGCAGCCCGTCGCCGACCTCGAGGCCGTCACCCAGGGCGAGCGCCTCGGCGGCGAGCCGTTCGCCGTCGTCCGCGTTCCCGTTGAAGAGCTCGAGGTTGGCCAGCCCAGCGAGCGCTTTCGCGGTGTCAGCGTCGGGTTCGCCGCGCAGCCCGTCGAGCGCCCCGGCGAGATACGTCCTGGCCTGGACGTGGCGCCCCTCCTGCAGCAGAGCACGCCCGGCAACGACCTGGACGCGTGCCGCGCTACGGGCGTCGCCGACCTCGAGGTAGTACCGCCGGGCGGCGTCGGCGTGCTCGACGGCCCGGTCGTGCTGGCCGGCGACGAAGTCCGCGTCTGCGGCTCGTTCCCACAGCACCGCGGCGCCAGGTGACAATTTGCCGGTGCCGCCGGCCGGGCTCGGCTCATCGCCGCGGCCGGTGACGGCGAGCTCAGCGGCATCGGCGAAGCTCGCGGCCGCACGCGCTGGCGTGCCCATGCGCTCGGCGCGCTCGGCGGCCCGTACCAGCATGAAGAGCGCCTGTTCGCGGGTGGCCGAGGCGTCGGAGTCGTCCGGCTCTGCGCCGAGGGCATCGAGGTAGTGGCGGGCGATCACCTCGGCAATCTCCTCGCCGTCAGTAGCGAATGCCTGGCGCAGATACGTCGCGACCGCGAGGTGACGCACCTTGCGCTCGCGCCGCGAGAGGGTCTCGTAAGCTACTTGGCGAAGCAGCTCCTGCGAGAAGCGGTAGTCGCCGCGCTGGGGCGAGAGCCGGTCGTCAGAAACCTGGAGCACGTTGCGCCGGACCAGCTCGCCAAGTGACGCGTGGACCTCGCTCGCCTCGCGCCCTGAAACGGCGATCAGCGCTTCAGGCGGAAAGGTCGAGCCCAGCACCGAGGCCACGCCGACGAGGCGCCGTGCCGATGGGCCGAGAGCGTCGAGGCGGGCGGCCAGCAGGGCGTGCAGGCTGTCGGGCACCGTGAGCTGGTCAAGGTTGCCAATCAGGTGATAACCGCCTGGTTTCACGACGACGACGCTGGCATCGATCAGCGACAGGAGCATCTCGACGGCGAACAGCGGGATCCCCTGCGCGCTTGAGGTGATCATCTGGCGCGCCGGGCCGGGCATGTCCGTCATCAGCGCGTCGATCAGCTGGCCCATCGAGGCTCGATCGAGCGGATCGAGCGAGATCATCCAGCGGTTCCGCCCGGCTCCGAAGCCCGGTCTTCGCTCGCTGAGTTCAGAGCGCGCAAGTACCAGGACGAAGACCGGCAGTTCACGGATCCAGTCGATGAGCTGGTCGAGGAAGTCGAGCAGGTTCTCGTCGGCATGCTGGGCGTTTTCGATCAGCAACGCCACCGGGGACACCGCCGCCATGCGCTCGATGAAAAGACGCCAGCCGGCAAAAAGCTCCTCCCGGGCCAGGGTCGTACCGCGCTCGCCAGGGGTCTCGGCGGCCAGCAGACGTGCCAGCCGCACCCCGACATAGTCCCGCTCACGCTCGCCGACGAAATGCGTCAGACCCTCATTGAGCTTGGCGCCCGCGAGGTCGATGGGGTCATCCTCGGCGATGCCGAGGCGCTGACGGATGATCTCCGCAAGCGGCCAGAAGGCGACGCCCTCGCCGTACGACAGGCAGCGTCCACGGTGCCACAGCACCGTCTCGGTGATCCCGTCGACATACTTCTCAAATTCCCAGCCGAGACGGGACTTGCCGACGCCGGCCGGACCAGAGATCACTACCAGGCGCGGGCTTCGCCGCTCGACCGTCACGTCGAAGAGCTCTTTCAGGGCATGCAACTCCACGTCGCGGCCGATCAGCGGGGCCTCAGGGCCGTCGGGGCTCTGGTGGCCGCCCACGCCGGAAATCACGCGCACAGCCCTGAAGAGCTGCTCCGGCGCGGACTTGCCCTTGAGCGCGTGGCTGCCTGCATCGTCGAAGGCGATGGCGCTCGCAGCGAGCCGCCTGGTCGCAGCGTCGACGTAGCAGCACCCCGGCAGTGCCGCGGCCTGTATGCGCGCCGCGGTGTTGACGCGGTCACCGGTGACGAGCCCCTCTCCGGGCCGCTCGACTGTCGCCACGCTCCCCGTCGCCACGCCAGCCCGCGCTGCGAGCTCGACGCTGGCAGAGCTGCCATACGCAGAAACCGCCGAGACGAGATCCAGCCCGGCGCGCACCGCCCGCTCGGCATCGTCCTCCAGCGTCACCGGCGCGCCCCAGACCGCCATCACGGCGTCGCCGATGAACTTCTCGACTACCCCTCCGTAACGTGCGACAACCGCTTTGGCCAGCGCGAAGTACCCCGACAGCACCTCCCGCACATCTTCGGGGTCGCGGCGCTCCGCAAAAGGCGTAAAGCCCACGAGGTCGCAAAAGAGCACCGACACCTGGCGCCGCTCGGGCCACGGCCGCGCTGGCTCGATCCGAGCCACCTCCGGGACCACTGTTCGAGGGGCTCCAGGCGCCGCGGCACCAGCGCCCAGCGGTGCCCCGCAGCCGCCGCAGAAACGCCTTCCCGCCTCGACCAGATCTCCGCAAGCGGAGCACGTGGCCGGAAGAGGAGCGCCGCAATCGCCGCAGAAGCGCTTCCCAGCCGCATTCCCCGCCCCGCATGCCAGGCACCCCGACATCAGCCCATGCTAACTGGCCTGGCCGACCGTTGGCAGCCGCCATGTGACGATGCCAGTGGATATGAACGGAGAAGGTGTACGTTAATTCGCGAGGACGCAGCGCCGGAGCGCTGTACTCACGTGGCGACGGCGCGCGCGCTGCCCCTCTCTGGACCGGCAGGGCGGGGGTTTCGGCATGGCTGAGATGCCGGAGACACGATCCACCAGGGTCGGCGAGGTCGACATCGCCTGGCAGTTCCTTGGCCACGGTGCGGGGGACAGCTTATTCGTCACCTTTGACGGCCCTGCGCGCGGCTCGTGCCCGGTGTCATCCGGGACGCCGTCCGTGACATCGGTCCCGAGATCCAGGCCCAGACAGGAAGGCAGTATTTGTTATGCGTATTGAGTCGTCGGTGACCAGCATCTCGTGGATCCCGTCCGAAGCCATAGCCGGTGTGACCAGGATCCCCTTCGGGCTGGGAGTGACGCATTACGACGACCCGCCTCCTGATGAATGGAAAGATCTTGATGCCGTGGTCGGCCCGGAGGGCGCCCGGTTCGGCAACGACTTGCACGCCTGGATCGATACCGACGACGGCAGGATCGTCGGCTACGGCCAAGATGGCGGCGGCCGGGTCTCCAATACCCTCTTCCGCCTCGGGGAAATGCAGGTCCTTGCCGTGGCCGTCGGCTATCCGGACCTGCGGCCGGAACCGGTTGTCGGTGCGGACTTCGTCCGGTTCACCCAGACCGCAGGGGGCCGTGCCGGCATGCCCGCACCGCGGCTGGTCAAGGATGCGCCCTTCGTGAAGAGCGAAGGGCCAACCGTCTGGACGACCCTGGCGCTAACCCTTTATGCCGATGGCTCGATCGGGCACGAGCTCGTCGGCGCCAGCTCCTTTCCCCGGCACTGGATCTACGACCCCAGCCACTCTCTGGTGGGGAAGTCAGCCCTGATCGACTTCAAGACCTGGTACCGGACCTCCGACCTGGCGCGCTCGCCCTGGAGCGGCCAGGAAAACGCCGTGCTCGCGGCGGAAGCCGAGACCCCGCTGGAACGGCGCCTGTCCCTGGCCATCATGCGCGGCGGCGGCCCGCAACCGAAGCACGCAAAGGCCAAGGCCGGCGCGGTCATCCTCGCCGAAGGCCAGACAGCGGACGAAATCATTCTCGTGCTTGACGGCCTGGTCGCCATCGAGGTCGGCGGCTCTGAAGTGGCCAGGCTCGGCCCGGGCGTGGTCCTCGGCGAGCGCGCGTCGCTGGAGCAGGGCCAGGCGCACCTCGACTGTCCGCGCCCTGACCAACTGCCGTCTCGTCTCCTACCAGGCCGCCGCGCTGCCCCCTGATGACCTGCGTGAACTCGCTGTCGGTCACCATCGGGAAGATCAGCAGAGGTAGCTTCAACCGGTAGGTACATGGCAACTGACCCTGGGCGGCCTACCCAGCGCCGCCGAACGAGCAACCCTGCATGACGCCAGGAGCGGGCTACGCCGGCAGCGTTGGCGTAGCCCGCTCGGTTGGCCGGGACCGGGCCTGGGCGATGCGGGGACGGCCCGGTGTTCAGCGCTGGCAGCGCCTCCGGTGTGGCTTCACGGTGCGATGACCGACAGCGACCAGCCGATCATGACCGCGTCGGTGATCGGGGCGGTGGTGGATAGCGCCAGGTCGTGCCCAGTGTCCGGGATCACCGCGACTTTGAGCTGTGCGGCGGCCGGGTAGTACTGCGATTCGGAGCTTCGCACCGAGGCGGCGCTGGCGCAGTTGTAGGCGGTGACGCCGGTGCAGAAGATGTTGTCGTCGGTGCCGACGACAACCAGGACGGGCACGGTGATCTGGGTGGAAGGTTGCTCGGCGGCTGGCTCGCTCTCGAGTGACAGCAGGCCGTCAAGTTCGCCGACGGTGCTGGTGTCCTTGTCCGCTTCGTCGGTGGCGACCACAGCGGGGCTGGCGCGTGGCCGGGTCGTAGAACAGCGCCTCGCGGGTGCCGGGCCGGGTGGTCAGGTAGCCGGGGTCGAGGCCGGAGTCGGCGAACTTCGGGGCGTCGACCGCCGGGTAGACGTCGTTCTCGGCCAGCGTGGCGAGGCTGGGGGTTGATCGCGTGGAGGGCGCCGGTGATGATCACGGCGTCGACGTCCTGATAGCGGGCGGCCTCGATCCAGGCCTCGACCGAGCCGATCGAGTGACCGACCATGATCACGTGCTGGAAGGGGTGGCCGTCCACGGCGCCGGCGCGCAGCGCGGTGACCGCGTCGTGCAGGGCCACGGCGCCGGCGGTCAGGTCCAGTTCGCCGCTGGGCGGGTGGGAGCTGCTGCCGTCACCGATGCGGTCGATGTCGAAGGTCGCGTACCCGGCGGCGGTGGCGGCGTCCACGTAGGAGTAGTAGCCGCTGCCGTACGGGAAGTTCCAGTACAGGTGGTTGTAGCTGGCGCCGTGCACAAGCAGTTGCGCCGTGGCTGGTTCGCGGCTGCCGCGGTAGCACAGCTGTCCCCACATGGTTTGATCGGCGGGCCCTGGATCGGTGATGGCTACCGGCAGGGTGTGGACGCTGCAGGTCAGTGCGGGTAGCCCGGCGGCGCCGGCCGGCGGCGGGACGGCCAAGGCGAGCAGCCCGGCAGCGACGACGGCGGAGATCACTGGCGCGCCACGGCGGACCGCCATGGCTATGGCCGTTCTGCTGGACGACGGCCTAGGGGAGCCTTCCCGCGGCTGGCATCGGCACATGTGTGGCATTCCTGCTCCTCCCGGCGGGCTGGCCGCATGACCAGGCCAGCCATTCGGCGTGACCGTAGCCGCTTGCTTGCGGCCGGGCGTCGGGGAAAGGGCGTATTCGAGGTACGTAGTTCTGCCGTGGGCAATGGCCCGGGGCTGCGGGACATGCCTGCTATTGACCTGTGTGCTGGCCCGCGTGTTCGTGCCCGCCAAGGCCTCGAAGTGCCGGGTGGAGCGAAGCGGTGACCTGTTCATGTGCCCATTAGGTGGAGCGGCTGGTCTGCGGCCGGGTGACAGGCTCGACCACGGCTAAATCCACGGCGCCGTTCGATGCGAGATCACTCAACATAGCCCCGGACGTCCGAAGCTTCTAAGTCATGTTCCGGGTCAGGGAATCGCGCTGCGACCTGACCCGGTGATGACTTTACGCCCCCATTTGGGCCACACGGGACCACGACCACGGAAGATGATCGAGATGACCGCGACAAAGCCCTCAGGGACCCTGGCCCGGCTGATCCGGTACATGCCGACCTCAGCCCGCCGGAGCACCCCGCTGGGCCTCAGGCGCCGGAATGGCATTCGCTGAGATCGCCGCCATCCTGCTCGACGTACTGCAGCACGACTCTGCCGTGCCAGATCCCGCCTAGCGCTGAACAAGTGCCGTCGGGCGCTCCCGGCACCGACCACCGGACCATCAGCGTGACCAGAGAACGCGCCAGCCTTCGGTGCGGCGTGGGTCCTCGCGAGTGGCCAGGTACGCCGGACCGGCACGGCGCCACTCCTCGGGATGCTCTTTGTTTCGTCGCCGTTGCCGTCTCTGTCCTGTGGGAGTTCAGCCACACGAACATGGGAGGGCAGATCGATGAAGATCGCCTTGGTCGCCGCAGCCGCCGCGTTACTCTGCATCGCCGGCTGCGGCAGCATCGCCAGAACCGCGGCGCCGCCCGGCACCGCGCCCGCAGCCCCGGCCAGCACCACGCCAGCACCGTCGCCGTCGCCATCGAATAGCCTGTCCGGCCCAGTCGGCACCGTCTATACGGTCACCGGCCCAAGCGGCGAGAAGATGTCGGTGAGCCTTACCCGGATGGTCGATCCAGCCCAGGGAGCCGATCAGTTCACCACCCCGGACAGCGGCAACCGGTTCGTCGGCGCGGTGTTCACCATCCAGGGCATCACCGGGACATCCTCTGACGACGCCAACAATGACGCGACCTTGATCGGCTCCAACGGCCAGACCTACACCGCCGACTTCGACGCTATCGCTGGATACACCAACTTCAACAACGGCGAGTACACCGTCAGTGCCGGCGAGAACTCAATCGGCGCCGTCACCTTCCAGGTGCCTGCCGCGGTCACGGTCGCCAAAATCGAATGGTCGGCGACCGGCGGTTTCGGCGGAGCGCCCGCCGAATGGGCGGTGCCAGCCGCCGCCGCGTCGGGTACGAGCGGCATCGCGCCCGCTAGGACCGGGCCCTGGGCCGTCGTGTCGGCCTTCTACCGGGACATCACCGTGCGCGACTACGCCGCCGCGTGGCGGCTGCTCGGCTTCTCCCCGCAAGGCGGCGGCTACGCCAGTTTCGCTGTCGGCTACAACGGCACCGGACGGCAGACCGTCACCAAGCTCAGCCAGTCCGGTGACCAGGTGAGCTTCACGCTCACTTCCGACAACCCCGATGGGACCGTGCAGACCTACCAGGGCACCGACACCGTGACCGGAGGCAAGATCGTCGCCGCCCACGTCGTGCAAACCGGCTGACCTCGAACGCGGGGCAGACGCAACCCTGGCTCGCGCAAGAGGCGAGGCATGTCCGAAGTATTCCGCGTAACGCGTTCCCTTGGCCAGGTCATGACCCTCGTGTACCGGCACCGTGGTTCCGCGGCCATCGGGATGGCGCATGACGTGGTGGCTCCCGGCGATGCGGGCTACCTTGAACCCGGCTTTCTCTAACGCGCGGACGTGCTGCTCGCCGCGCACGGACGGCGCTGCCGGCATCAGGCCACATCGACCGTGAGAGTTAGCTCGTCCGGAGCGCCGAATTCAACGATCAGGGCATCCAGTGCCATGCGCAGGTCCGCGATCGCCGTGTCGGGGTATCCCCCTTCGCCATTCGCCCCCACGCCCGGACGCAGTTTCGCATGAGCGCACCAGATGCCGTCTTCGTCCTGCTCGACGGTGTACGGAACGTGCACGGCCCGGGTCATGCTGCTGGCTTCGCGGGCTCGTCGAGGCGCAGGATCGTTTCCTCGATCTCCTTATTTCGCCCGTTGGCAAACGAGATCTCCGTGCCTATGATCGCGAATCCAGCCCTCTGCAGCACCTTCAGCGATCTCACATTGTCACTCGCGGCGCGGGCGAACAGGGGCCGCACGGAAACCGACTCGAGGAGGAGGGCAAGCGCTCGGGAGGCGATGCCCTGCCCCCAGAAGGACCTGTCGATCCAGTAGGTGACCTCGGTGTCGCCATCCACGACGAAGCTGGCGATGCTGCCGACGAGCCGTCCATCGAGCGTGATAATGCGGTTGACGACCTCAGGCGATGTCCTGATCTTCGCCATGTGGACATCGAAAGCGATGCGATCGTCGGGATCCTTGGCGGTGAAGGCGGCCATCCGGACCGACTCGGGATCCCGCATCTGTTCGAACAAGGCATCGAGGTCGGAGTCGTCGACCGGCCGCAGCGCCACCTCAGCCACAAGTACCCTCCAACCCAGGTCAGCGACGATCGGTGCGTGGCCGCCGTCGTGCTTGTCCATCGGCGCGCCGGTATGCCGTCCAGGTTCCCATAGCCGTCTTACAGGCCGGGGATCCGGGCGCGGTGAATATGGCGTGGGCGAGCGCGGGGACGGCCAGCGAAACTCGATCAGGCAGAGACCAGGTCACACACAAAGATGAGGGTCTCGCCCGGCGCGATGATATTCCCGGCGCCGCGGTCCCCGTAGGCAAGGCCCGGAGGAATGACCAGCTGACGGCGGCCGCCGACCTTCATGCCTTGCACGCCCTGGTCCCAGCCGGCGATAACCTGCCCAGCGCCGAGCTGGAAGGACAGTGGTTCGCCCCGGTCCCAGCTCGCGTCGAATTCCTCGCCCGTAGAGTGAGCGACCCCGACATAGTGAACCGTGACCCGGTCACCCGCACTGGCCACCGGGCCCTGGCCTTCCCAGATGTCGGTGATCTCCAGTTCCGCTGGCGGCTCGCCGCCGGGAAAGTCGATCTCCGGCCTGCCGACGCTCATGCTGCCTCTTCTCCTAGCTCTGCTTCCGCGCTCTGCTTCCGCGCGGCCGCCCCAGCCGGGCAGCCGTGCAACCGCCCCTGACTGAGCCTGCCCGCTGACGCAAGGTTATGCCGCCACGACTCTGCTTCCATCCGCAACCGCAGGAGACCCCGTCCGAGCATCCCCAGGGAACCTGCCACACCCATACGCTGCCTCCACGTCTTCCGCACCCAATCAGGCGCAGGCGCCCAGCACGGGGACCGCGTACCCGTCCGCGCACGCCGCTGCTAGTGCGCCGAGGGCATGACGATCGTGTCGAGCGGGTTCGGGTAGGGAACCTTGTCCTGTCCGGAATTGCCGCGACTTCCGCGCCGCTGCCGCCTGAGTGACGTCTGATCACGCAACGGCAGTCATCGGATCGCTAGCACCATGCGGGGCGAGGTGCCAAACTCCGTCGCTGCGACGCCGCATTCGATGAAGCCAACGGCGCTGTAAAACCCAAGCGCATGAGGGTTGGCGGTCACTTCCAGGCGCTCCACGCCCCGTACTCGCAGAACCTCGGCGATGCAGTTAACGAGTGCCGTGGCAATGCCACGCCTCATCCAGGCCGGGTGCACGAAGAGGTCTTCCAGTTCGACGGTGCCGCCAGCTTCGATCCAGGTGGCAAAGCCAACCAGTGAGCCGTCCTCTTCTGCGACATGAGTGCGGCCCTCGGCCAGTCCCTCCGGCCCTAGGATCAGGTGCTCTGGATGTGCTAGCAGGTTGTCGCGGTCACCGACATTGGACAACGAGGCGCTGCGATAGACCTCCGCTGCAGCCGGGAGGTCGGTAAGCGCGCCAGGCCGGATCATCGCCACAGTGTGTACCAAGCCGGCTTGAGCCGCTGCACCAGCAGCTGGCAGCCACTTTGCGCAGCGTCCGCACATACCGCGAATGGTACTTAGGTGTGGGTGCGCCGGACGGTTCGACCGTTCCAGAGCAGGTCAGCTAAGGGGCGGCAAGCCAGATCCTCGCTGGCAAACGAACGCCGACCTGTTTCGAGCCCACGTTCTGAGTAGTAGCCAACCCACTCGTGCCTGTCTGACGCTGGGTAACCGTACAACCAGCGGGCGGATTCGTGTCGACCACCAGATCATGGGCGTCGTTCCTTGCGTCGCCGGTACCCGGATCTCAGCTCCGCCGGGATCGCCACCTGCACGCTCAGCTACCCTGGACCCGGCTCGCATCAGATCGTCGCGTCCTGGGGCGACGTACAGTCTCAGATCCTGACGCAGACCGTGAACCAGGCCGCCACGACCACACAGGTCACCTGGCAGCTCTCGATCGGAATCCCCGGCGATCCGCATGTCCCCGTGGTCCTTTTCACCGCTACGGTGTCGGCGAACCCCCCTGGGGCAGGGACTCCCACCGGGACTGTCCAGTTCGCCATCGACGGTAATCAGTACGCTAGCCCTGTTGCCCTTGTACATGGGACGGCGCAGGTGGGGCCTTTCTCGATCGGCGTGTGCGATCCAAAGCTTCTCCCCTGCACAGTTGCCGTCCCGGACAGCCACGTCCACATGATCACAGCCACCTACAGCGGCGACAGCGACTTCAGCGCGAGCACCGGGACGCTTACCTTCTCGTCGGCCAGGGCCGATGAGTGTGCCGGTCTCGCCCACCTGCTAAGCACGTATAACGCCGCACTTGCCGACCTCGTCCTCAATGGCCAGGGCAACAGCCCCTCGGCGCAGCTTCTCCGCCAAGCCATCAGTGCCACGGAAGCAGCGGAAACCGCCAGCGGCTGTCCATGATCACCGTTCCAGCCGTGCAGGAATCGGGCAACCGCCATTCACGCGGCCAGCGGACGGGCCGGTCCAGCCGATAGGCGGCTGATCTGCGAGCGCAGCGTGCCCAGTAGCGCAACACAATGTGCATTCAGACGGCCATGAGCAGCCGGGCGAAAGCCCGCCCGCGCCCGGGCCAGGTCACGCCCGTCCCTGCTGCCCACCACGTCAGGGAAGTTACCGCCCGGCTCGGGCGCGCCAGCCCGGCCACGGCAATGCCGGGCAGCCGCGGCACAATCAAGGCACCGACGTCGCCCAGCAGCCGTGCCGCGCCCGAGGGGCCGATGCCGCGCAAGTCAGGCAGGCTGCTGCCGATCGCGGGGACCAGCTCTTTAAGTTCGGCCTCGGCGGTCTTGATGCGCTTGCCGGTCCGGGTTAATTCGGTGATCAGCTCGGCGGCGAGCCGGCGGCGGGTCTGGCCGGCGATGTCACGCGGGCGGATGGCGGCCAGCATTTCCATGGCCTGCGCGGCGGACAGGACCTTCTTCGCACCGCCCGGGAGCAGCTCCAGCAGCAGCCGGTGCAGCCGGCTGATCGTCTGCGAGCGGGCCACGCCCAGCTCATCACGGCGATCAGCCAGCAGCCGCAGCGCCACCATCGCATCATCGACCGCGATGACCCGCAGCCCTGGGCTGCGCAGCCCGGGGCTACGCCACCGAATGCGCACCGGCCCGGGTCGGTCTTACGGGGCCAGATCCCACCCTAGATCCGCAGACGATAACGACAGACTGACGGATAGACGCAAATGGCCTGGCTCAAAACCTGAGCGGGACGGGCCATAACCAGGCCATAACCGCTCTTCCTCATTTGCCGCGCATAGGATCGTGCTCACGGATAGCTGAGGGGTGGCTCATGGATGCGGCACGTCTCGGCGGGTACGCATTGCTGGTGAGCGCGGGTGCTGGAGTGGTTGCCTCGGTGGTGGCGCCGCGGCGCTGGGGACGGGTAGGCGGCGCATGCGTAACAGGCGGGCTTTCTGTTCTGGCCGCCCGCGACACGGCGATGATCGCATCGGGCAGCCTGCGGCGCCTTCAGGTGATTCCTGGCGTGCTGCTCGCCGCCGAGCCAGTTTGCGCCAGCGCCGGAATCGCGCTCGGGGGCAGGGCCTGGCTCGGCAAGGACGGGGCGGATATGGACCCGTTGAACAGGCTGGCAACCGTGCTGGCGATCACATCCTTCGCCATTCACGCCATTCGCCAGGCCATCTACCTAACGCCAGGGCGCGGGCGGCGGACTCACCGGACTTGATCTGGCCTCGTACTCATCTGCCGCGTGCTGGGTGTGGCTCGGTCGGCTGGGTTCCGGCCGGTTGCGTGGTTACCCGACAAGGAAACGGCTTGGCTGATCGAGGAACTGCTGGCGCTCGGCGAACAGGAAGAACATATGGCCGCCGCGGAAGAACTCGATCCGCGAGCCGGGGATGCCCGCATGCATCCGTTTGGCCAGGTCCGCCGGCACGGACCTATCCCGCCGGCCGTGCAGGATCAGGGCAGGCACGCGGATGCCGCCCAGCCGGCCCGTGGCGCCGTAACTGGCCGAAGCCTGGCGCTGCCGCAGATAGGCATAGCGGGGCTGCGGGTACTTGCCGCGCAGCAGCCCGGCCCATCTCAGCGGCAGCAGCAGCCGCATCGGCCAGGACATGGTGACCTTTCCCCGCCCGGCCGCCGAAGTGCTGACCAGCACCAGCCTGCCCACCCGGTCCGGGCAGGACAGCGCCAGCTCCAGCGCAATCCGCCCCCATGGAGACCCCCAGCACGCCCGCCCCCTCCAGGGACAGACCGTTCGAACCAGGCAATGATCGGGGCCAGCAGCATGATGTCGGCACCCAGGCCGTTAATGAGCAGCAACGGCTCACCCGCGCCATGCTGCCCGTCATACATGGTGATGCCATCGACTCGCGCGGTGGGCATGCTGGGCGCGGTAGCAGCAGCCCAGCGGCGCTTCGCGGCCACGCCGGCTCCCCGGTGGATCGCCACGCGGGGAACAACGCACTACCTTGCCGCATATCGCTCGCCATTGCAGGCATGAGGCGCCCGTCTCGTGCCAGGTGCTGCATCGACAAGCACCTGGGCGAGCGCCCGATCAAGACCCCGGCATCATTGCCGCGAGCTCGGCCAGCGTGGTCTGCGGATGGTCGGCGTAGACCGGGTGGACCCGGGCCAGGACGGCAGCGATCGCGGCGTCATCACCCGGGCGGATGGCGGCGAACCAGCGCCGCGACACCGCCAGCAGCCCCGCCTCCCAGGAGGCGATCTCCTCCGGCGGCCGCGTGCTCGCTTCGCCGGTCACCGGCTCCAGCGCCACCAGGTAGCCGGGTCCCCAGATCACCTGCGTCAGGTAACGCACTCGCGCCGCATGCCAGCCGGAGGTCACCACGATGACACGCTGCCCTCCGGGTTCACCCAGCAGCGGCCTGGTGAACCAGATGTTGCCGATCGTGTCACGGGACCGGGCCTCGACAGTGATGCCGCCTGGGGGCACGCCCGCCGTAACGGCGATCTGCGCCATGGCCGTGGCCTCCGCCCGCGGCGGGGGCGGATCGTACATGCCATACGCACCCGACATCACGATCCGCTGCGCCCGCCCCGAGCGGTACAACGCGGCCGCCCGGCGGGCACGCGCCACGGTCTCTGGCCGCGGTTCGCCGTCGGCGGTGATGCCGCCTCCCAGGGCCACGATGACACCGGAGCTCGCAGGGGACACAGGCCCGATGCTGCTGGAAAACACCCCTGCGGCGCAACCCTGAGATCACGCGATGCCCATCGAGACGAAAAGCGCGTTGTCACGATAGGTGACAAGTTTCGGTCTCTCCACGCGCGTGAACCGCCGATATGGCCGCCGACCTGGTCGCCAGCGTGGCCGCCTGTGCCGCGCCGAACCGGATACTCTGCGCATGGTCACGGCGATAGCAGGCGACGATCATTGGCCAACCGCAGCGGCCCGAACTGGGCTGTGACCTTCAAGGACCGCGGCTGGCTACCCTGCTCCGACCTTCGGCATTCCTGCGGGCGGTCGGATACTGCCTGCACAGCCAGTGCCTGGCATGTTGTGTGCGGATCAGATCTGCAACGCAGGCCGGCTTTGGACCTCTTCACCCACCGGTCGTGCCGTCCGCTGGCGTTGGCAGGCCGGGCGGTGCTTCACACGACGGAGTAGAGCCAGTGCCGCAGTAGCCGGCTGAGGCTGGGCATGATGAGGAACGTCAGGAGCGGGACCAGGGCCAGCGGGAACACTGCCGCGCGGACGGGGAGCGGCCATCCAAGGATGGAGGGCGCAACGAGCCCGTCGAATAAGATGCTGATCGGCCAGATCGCGCAGAACGTCACGACGGCCATTTTCCACTTGGGCGGTGCCGAGACCGCCTGGCCGGGCAGGCTGAACCAGGTCTCCATGCCCGTGCTGCGAGCCACCTCTTTGGTGGCGATCCCGTTGAGCTGCCGGATCCTTTGAGCCCGATCCGGAGAGTGCAGCCATTGGGCGAGGAGACGAGCGCTGGTGAACCGTACGACAGTGTGATAACAGCTTCCGTCGCCCTCTGACCTGAGCCAGGCTGCCCCGAGGTGCCCTTCGAACTTTGCGGCCGCGCCGGTGATCCCGTGAGCCCACGATTCAAACTCTTCCTGCTTGCCCGGGGCGACGCGCCAGGTGAAAACCTCCGTGACGGGATGGATGTCCTGGGGTCCCTCGCTCATAACCTGGACAGTAACGTGCCCCGCCGAGCGGGACATGAAGGCCGCGGAGGTGTCGAACCCGATCCTGCGGTTCGCCGCCGGCCTGGTCGTCGGATTCACCCCGAATGAAGCCGAGCGCGCCAGTCCGCTCCGTCCCGGAGTAAGTGCAAACCTCCGACGTCCCAGTCCACGGCGGCTCCCGCCATCTGGCGGGCCCTTCAGGTGCCCCCGGTGCAGGTCCTGGTACCAGGCCGGTCGGGGCCAAGCGGGCAGCTATCGGCAAGTGACATGTATCAGCAGGGGATCGCTCTCCTCCTATCTGAGTGGAGGCCCGAGTCCCGCGGATCCGCGGAGCATCCGGTGGGTGACCGGCGGGCTTGCCGCGGTGGCGGCACGACTGGCCGCTGGAAGATGATCCCGCCGCGCTCGCCGCGTACAGGAAGACGGTTAATCGAAAGGACACGGATATGGCAAGCCAATGGGGCACCAACAGTCTGGCGCCAAACCGATCCGCCGGGTGGTATTTCGTCCGTAACAAGCAGGAAGGATTCCTCCCGGTATTGCAGGTCATGCCCCTCAGTCCGTCCTTTACCAACGGGGATTGGGCCCTGACCGGCGGCGGCTACCCCTACTTCACCGAGCTCGGGGTCAGCACCATCTGGAGCCAGCTCACTGACAACCTCGACAACCTCGTCTACTTCATGGTCGTCCAGAACAACAGCAGTAACACCATCGAGTATGCGTTCCTCGAGTCGGATCTGTAAGCAAGCCCGGAACAAATCCCAGTAACGACAAGTGTACAGGAGAACTAAACATGAAAGCATCAGTACTGCATGACGGCGAAGGCCGGATTCTAGCCATCTCCAAGGCGGCGGACCTTAAGGCGTCTGGCAGCAAGTTCACCCAGGCGGGCATGGTTGCTGGCGAGGGCCAGAGCCTGGTCGAGGTGGAGCTTTCGGCCGAAGACTCGCAGCGCCCTCTGCGCGAGTTGCACGAGAGCTACCGGGTCGACCCGGCCACCAAGAACCTCGTCAGGCTCTAGGCGAAGGACACCACGATGGCCACCCAGTGGGGCAGCAACAGCATCGCTCCGGGTCAGTCAGCCGGCTGGTTCTTCTCCCGGGCCAACCGGACCAAGTTCCTGCCCGTACTGCAGGTGATGCCGCTGAGCCCGTCCTTTACCAACGGGGAGTGGGCCCTGACGGGTGGCGGCTACCCCTATTTCAACCAGCTCGGCGTCAGCTCCACGTGGAGCGAGCTCAGCGACGACCTGCAGAACCTCGTGTACTACCTGGTCGTCCAAAACAACAGCGACAACACGATCGAGTACGCCTTCCTCGAAGCTGATCTTTCGGCGGGAGAGAACCCGGTGGCCGCCCCCAAGTCCGGCCTCGGTAGCAACTCCAACTACTTCCTGTGTAACTGCTCGAACATCCTGGACCTCACCGTAACCATCGACGTGACCGAGGACATCAAGGGCAGCGACGGGTTCTCGTTCCAGGTCAACTGTTACTCCCCCAGCGGTGTCGACGGGGCCCAGCAGTACGTGATCGCCATGGACCCGCAGGGCACTCTCTATGCCGGGGTCGATAACTGGACCTACAGCGCCGGCCACGTGCACCAGCTCATCAACTACATCCCGTCGATAGGGTCGCTGTCCAACGCTACGCTCCCGGCCGGTTACACCCTCACCATCTCGCTCCAGAACGACAATCACGGCAACATCATCGGGGCCTCCTACAACGTCAACGACGACAACGGTCACAGCGTCGCCAGCAAGACCATAAAGCTGCTCCAGCTGGACCTGTACCACAGCAGCAACCCGGTCACGAGCGCAGACCTGTCTCCGATCGTCGCGGTGACCATGGACTTCGTCGACTGGGCCAACGGCAACGCGACAACGCTCTCGTCCGGTGCGGGGGTGTTCGCCTTCAATGCGTCGACCTCGATGACGGTCAGCAACGCCGAACCGCCTTGCGTCGAGCTGGACGGTGGGACGCTCGAGTCGTCCAACAGCATCTACGGTCAGATGCCGGCTGGCCCGAGCCACTCAATGACGCAGTCCTTCGCCTCATCGGCCCAGGTCAGCGCCCAGATTCTCAGGCACGCCAGAGTCATGCACAAGCTCACCCCGGGCGACACGGGGACCGTAACTTAATACGACAACGCCCGATCCCTATAGGCGGAAGGGCGTCACCCAACACCCAGGCGACGCAGCAGCCCAAACCAACTACGTATTGCGCAAGATCGAGGCGGCGTTGGCGGACGAAGGCCTTACCAGGTTTGCTTCCGCTGCAGCCTCGACCAACGGTGACTGCGGAAGTTGCCTTCGAGCAAGTCCTGAACCGCATGGGGCAGATGAGGCCAGACGGCATCCGCAGCGCGCGCGAGCGGCAGGAAAGGAAGCGCCAGCAGCAGCAGTGGTGCGCCGAGGCGGCCCGCTACGAAGCGGGCGCCTGGAATCGCCAGCGAAGCCGCGACCAGAACAGCCCACACCACAAGCATTACCCGCGGAACCGCATTGTGCGGCAAGGCGAGGCTCAGAGCGGCCAAAGCAGCGACGCCAAGCCACGACGCCAGCCACCCGGCCAGTATGGCGATCATGAGCCTGCTGAAGCTGCGGGCTTGCTCGCGCCCCCACCAGACCATGCCTGATGATCTCATTATGGGCAGGCTCGACAACGTGCTCGTCGGCGCCACGAGCGGTCATGCGGGCCAAGGCGATTCGCTGTGTCGCGTGACCGGCTTGCTGCGGGCGTGGGGCTGTTCCTGCACTGGCAGGCAGGGTCGGCCGAGCCAGCGGCGGTGGGGAACGAGGTACCTCGTTCCCCACCGTTTGGCCTTAGCGCTATGAGCCGGTGATCAGGGCTGCCATCTTCGGGGTTCCGATTCCGGTGGCCTCGTCGTATCCGGGGGTGGTGGGGAACAGGCCGTTGTTGCTGGTGGACTGGCCGATTCCGGTGATGTCATGGAAATACAGGTGCGGGTCGAGGTTGTAGAGCAGGTACAGCAGCGGGTTGATGTTGCCGCTGCGCTGCCCCTGGAAGCTGTCGCGGTCGGCGATGACGCCCGACCACAGCGGCGAGGACAGGCTGGTGCCGCCGACGCCGAACCAGCCAGGCGGGGTCAGGCTGCCGCTGAAGCTGCCGCACGCGCTGGTCGGATCGGTGCCCGTGCAGTACTCGGCGTACGGCGTGTACTGATCTGCGTTGGCCGAGATGTCGGGGACCTCGCGGCACGGCGTGCCGGCAGCGGCCAGCGAGCACTGGGTGGTGCCGTTGCCGTAGCTGGTGTAGCGGCTGGTGACGCCTGGCCCGCGCTGGTAGGAGGGCCGTCCCCAGTACTGGCTGGACCCGCCGCCGCCGGCGCCGGTCGCCCCGTCCGCGCACCAGAAGAAGCCGCTCTGACCGCCCAGAGCGGGACTGGCCGGAAGGTCGCTGCACAGGTTGTCGACGTTCCAGACTGACTCCACGCCGGCTGGGTAGGCCGGCTCCGGGCTGGTTCCCGGGTTGTCGCTCTCCAGCGAGGTCCCGCCGACGCTGGTCACCCACGGCTGGGCTTCCGGGTCATCGACATTGACGATCGTCGTGCCATCAGATCCCAGGCAGTCGAAGGCACCATCGTCGCCAGCCGATGCGAACATGCTCTGGCCCTGTGACGCCATCTGCTCGAAGATCACGTTCTCCGCCTGGACGTAGGCGGCGCTGACGTCGTTCTCGCACACTCCCCAGCTGGAGCTGACCACCGAGGCGGAGTCGTCGTTAGCGATCTTGGCGTACTCGTCGAGCGAGGTCTGCCCGGTGTAGTCGTTGGGCGCGTCGTAGACCAGGATGTGCCGCGCGTCAGGCGCGATCGTCAGCTGCATCTCGATGTCGGCGTTGACCTCGATGTCCCCGCCGTAGCCGGGGACGCAGGTGTCGCCGGACGGGCAGGCTGTGGTCAGCGGGCCGCCATCCACGTTGATGTTCACCAACGGCGGGGCGTACTGCGGGCCGTAGAAGGTGTGCGCCCAGGTGGTGATGTCCGACTGCGTATAGGCGGACAGCTCGAAGACGGCCAGGCTGACGCCCGTGCCCTTGCCTCTCGGTCCTGCATCGGGGGCGCCGTAGATCGAGTTCGTCTGCGATGGCGTCAGCCCGCTGCAGCCAGGGCCGCCGCCGTAGCCGTACGGGAAGACGACGTCGTTGTTGACCTCATTAAACAATTGCTCGCGCGTCACGTAAGGCGTCTCGCAGCCGGGCGATGACCCTCTCGGCTTGCCCGCCGGGCGCCTCACGTGCTGCGCGCGCGCGATCATCGAGTGCTCGCGGACCGTGTCGGACAGCCCGACCACGCCGAGCACCTCGGGAGCCAGCGCTGCGGGCAGCTGGACGGCCGCGGAATTGGAGAAATAACGCACGCCGCGGGGGTCACGGTAGGTGCTCAGCACGGTCCGGAACGCGGCTGACACCCGCTGGCTCGACCCTGTGGCGAGAACCAGGAACGGCGAGGACGCCCGCTGCACCCTCAGGCCGCCGGCCGCCAGGTAACGGTCTACCGCGGCCCGGGCCGCCGCGGCGGGCGCGAACCGAGCGTCGAACTGGCCGTTCGCCAGCCAGTGGTGGTACGTGCCGCTGTCCCTGGTGTACAGGCCCCTCAGCATGCTGATGAGCGCGGCCGGGTTCCGGGGCGCGAGAGCCACCTCGACCGACATCCGCGAGCTGCTGTAGGCGCCGGTGACGTGATCAGTGGTGGGTGTCAGGCTGCCGCCGAGCGTGACGAAGCGCGGCACGCCCGATGATGCCGCCGCGACGGCAGCAGATGAAGCAAACGCGCCGGTCAGCGCGGTGATCGCCAGCCCTAAGACGGCGACAGCACCAGCACGCACCGGAAGGTGAATCAGTCCCATCCAAGCCTCCTCGGGCTTCTGCGATCGTCGGCCGGATGACCGTCATTGCCGGTAGCCGACGAGAGCTGCCCGGCACACGCCGGGCTTTAAGCATCAGGCCTATCACAGCGCAACGTCCACGTCCGTGTGGTCTTATAAGAGTCTTATTATCGGATGATTAAAGGCGTCTATATGCCCACCTGGCCCTGCATGGTCTATATCGCGTTCTTTATCGATGGTTCTCCCGGCGCATCCTGCGCTGGCGCGCCGTCACCCAGCTTCGATAGTGCCGATGCCTTCAGCGTGCTGGTCGCCCGCCTCCTTGAAGACGGCGGCGGGCTTTCTGGTTGTCGGCGATCACGTAATTCGTGACCGTCCCTGCCGGACGCGGCAGTCAGTGGACCTCCAGCGCCATGCGAGGCGCGATGCCGAACTCCGTCTCGGCGAACCCGCGATCGATGAAGCCCGCGGCACGGTGGAACCCCAGCGCATGCCCGCTGGCGGTCACTTCCACGTGACCTGTGCCTCGTGCTCGCAGCGCATCCGCGATCGGGCTACCGGGAAGGACCGGCGGATTCGGTGACTGCCTTGATCCTTTCCAGGGTGACCCGCATGCCGTCCAGGTTGGTGCGGCCGCGCGCAAACCCGGCGACCATCCAGTACAGGCGCATGAGCGGCGTCTCGGCTAGCTCAAACGACTCGGTGACATCGGTACCCGCCGCGCTGGGTACCAGCTGGTAGCGCCACGTGTTCACGGTCATCCCGCCCGGCCCGGCCACCGCGAAGGCGAACTCGCGCCCCGGATCGCATGCCACCACCGTGCAGACAGTCCAGTACACCGGCCCCCGGCCGTTGCGCCGGACATGACCGCGGAAACGCGCCCCGGCCACGGGCCCGCTAGCGCCGCCGAGCCATTCCGCCTCAAACGTCTCGGGACTGAACTCCCCGACCCGGGTGATGTCACTCACCAGATCCCAGACCCGGTCAGCGGATGCCGCCATATGAACCGTGACCGAACCATGCATCACCTAAGCGTATGGGGTCACCCGGCAGGCACCGGCCACCGTCCTAGTCCCAGCCACTCCACCCCGCGCGTTGCGCGGACATCCGCTTTCGCGGCGGATCGGCCGCCGAGGTGGCTCGGACGCCTCCGCGGAAACCATCGTAAGAGGAAGGTTGTCAAGCCGGCTGGCGTGAGTGTTGTGTCAGTGCTGGTCATAGTGACGGGCGGGCTGGCTTGGCCAGGAGGTTACGGATGGTGATCGGCGGCCGGGCGGTTCCGCGGCATGGCGGGACAGCCGGGCGGGCGCTGCCTGCCGGCGGGCTGGGTGGTGTGTGGTTGTCCGTCCCGGGTGTGCGGGTGTCCTGCAGCACCGTGCGTCTCTGCGTAGTCATCAACCGGGTTGTCCCTGGTGCCGTCTGGCGGCCGGGTCCCGACAGCGCGCAATCGAGCTCGTGCAGGGTGCGGCGGGACTGCCCATGGTTTCCGGCGAGCTTCATGGCTCTACGCCCATGCGGGCTCGTCCCGCCGCCGGGAGGAAGGTCTTCGCAGGCCAGCGGTGCGGGCCGGGTGGTTACCTCATGCGGCCGCCGCGACGGCCAGGGCAGCGGGCCGGGCGGGGATCTGGCCGGCCGCGATGCGGGCGTCCCAGGCGCGCCCGGTGGTGACCACCGCCCACAGCCAGCGCAAGATGGTGGCGGCGCAGGCGGTGCGGGCCTGCCCGTCGGTGAGCTGGTTCTGGTTCCGGCTGGTCCAGCGGTCGTACTTGCCCGCCAGTACCCGGTTGTGGCGCAGCGCGCCCCGCACCGCGCGCCAGGCCGCCGTGCGCAGGCCGGGCCGGCCGCGGCGGGAGATCCGGGTCTTGCCGGTGATAGTGGCCGAGGTGTGCTCGGACGGGCTGAGCCCGGCGTGCTTGACGACGGCGCGGCCGGAGGCGAACCGGGTCAGGTCACCGGTCTCGGCGAGGATCACCGCGCCGGACAGGGCGGACATCCCGTCGATACTGGCTACTAGCCCGGCCAGGCCAAGGTCGGCGAGCATGCCGGTCATCAGCGCCTCGGTGGCGGCCAGCCGGCCGCGCAGCGACCGCCAGTCCTCCAGCAGCAGGTGCAGTCGTTCCAGCGCGCCGCGCCGCTGCGCGGCGACCCCGGCGGTGCCGGTCAGCGCGTCCCGGACGTCCCGGACGATGCTGTGCCGGACGATCTTGCCATCCCAGCGCGGCAGCTCGCGGCGGACCGCGGCCAGGAACTTGTCATAGCCCATCGTCCGCAGCCGGGCCGGGATCCCGTTGCACCGCCCGGTGACCACCGCCATCGCGGCCAGCCACGAGACCGATTCCAGTGGCCGGCGCGCCGCGGCCAGCGGGGCCGGCCACGCGCAGCCCAGCAGGTCCCCGGCCTGCTGCATGCACGAGGTCACGTCCGCCACCAGCGCGAACCGGCGGGCACCCAGGTGCCGCAGCCGCGCCCAGTCCGCGCTGGCCCGCTCGGGCAGGTAGCACTCCAGCTTGGTCACCAGCTTGCCGATCAGGTAGGCGTCGCGCTGATCGGTCTTGTCCCGGGTGTAGTCGTCTTTCTCCCGCTCCTTATGCACCGCCAGCGACTGCACGCACACGAACCCGTGACCGGCCGCATCCGCCAGCCCCATCAATGCCTTCCACCGGTGCCCGGTCGGCTCGCACGCCACCACCAGGCCCGCGAACCCCGCCCCGGCGGCGCGTCCGGCCATCCACTCCAGCAGCCCGGCCAGCTCATAGGCTTTCGCGTTCTTCACCGTCCTGCGGGCCAGCACCCGGCCCTCATGATCAACCAGCACCGCGGCCTGTTTGTCCTCACCCAGATCGACCGCCAGCACCGCCCGGTCCTTCAAGACCACCTGGCGAAGCCCGGCGAGCTTCCGGTTCCGGTTCCGGTCAGCCCGCGTCAACCCGCTACCCTGAGCCACGAACGTCCTCCTGCTGTCTTGGGATCTGAAGCCCGTCATCACATCAGGAGGACGTTCCTTCAGCAATCCGAACGAAGCCAACAGGTAGTTACTACGCTCACATCTGCCGCCGACAGCTTCATCCCCGCCCGGGGTTGTTGTTCCGTACAGTTCGAGCATGCGCGGTGATGAGGAACGAGTTGTAACGGCCTACGCAAGCTGGCTCGAGGGACAGGGCTGCGCCGGACGTGGAGAGGACAAGCTCTATGCCGAGGCCAAGGGCCGGACCGCGGCGATCGGTCTAGATGTGGACACGTTGTACGGCCAGCTCCTGAGGCGAATGAAAGATCCCGGGACTAGCGCTCAGTACGCGGTCGTGGTCCCAACGGCTGCGTTGTCTGCAGCTCTTCGTGTGCCCGCTTGGGTTCGCGACCGGCTTCACATTGGCGTGTACGAGGTAGACGATGACGGAACAGTGCACCCGCACAGCTGACTGATCGCACTCACATACCGCACTCGGTAACTTTTGGGCTTCTCGGCGGCGGGAGGCAAGCGCAGTGTCTGGGCATGAGGACCTTCGCCGACCTGCCGTCCGTCCCGTCGTATTCTGTGGCGTCGTTCACTGATCAGCTGCGGCTGGCGGTGGCGGCGTACCTGGCCCGTTTTCCAGGGCTCCTCTCGGTACCACACCGAGTCCGACCTGCGCTGCTACCTGGCCTGGTGCGCAGAACGCGGCCTGGACCCGCTTGCCGCGTGCCGCCCGTACCTCGAGCTGTACATCCGGTGGATGCAGGAAATCCGCCGGTTCAAGCCCTCGACAGTGTCACGGCGGTTCTCAGTCACCGCCGGGTTCTACCGGACCTGCGTGATCGATGGCCTGCTGGAACATTCACCCGCCGAGCACGTCCGCCGACCCTCCGTCCCACCCGAATCGCCGACCCTGGGGTTCACCCGCCTGCAGTTCGAGGCACTCCTCACCGCCGCGCGGGAGTCGCCGAACCTATTCGACTTCGCGCTGGTAGCCAAGCTCGGGCTGCTCGGCTTGCGGATCTTCGAAGCCACCGGTGCCGACATCGCTGACCTCGGCGAAGAACACGGCCACCGGGTGCTGCGCGTGTGCGGCAAAGGCGCCAAGGTCGTGTTGGTCCCGCTGCCACCGGCGGTCGGGCGCGCTATCGATCGCGCGATCGGCGCCCGCACCCGCGGGCCGATCCTGCTCAGCAGCCGCGGCTCCCGGATGGACCGCCACGCCGCAACCCGCCGGCTGCGGCACCTGGCCGGCACTGCTGGCGTGCGCATTGCCCGGCCACATCCTCATATGCTCGGGCACACCTTCGTGACGACCATGCTCGGCGCGGGCGTGGACCTGCGGGACGCGCAAATCGCCGCCCGCCATGCCGGCCCACGGACCACGATGCGCGACGACCGCGCCCGCAAGAATCTCGACCGTCACCCGAACTACATTCTCGCCGCCTACATGGCGTCAGGCACCTGAGCGCCCGCTTGGATATAGCAGTGAATGCATATACCATAGAATGCATGGCAGGCTTGTACGAGGTGGAGATCGAACCGGAAGTCCGGTCCTGGCTGGCCAGCCTGCCCGACCGCGACTTCGGCCGAGCTGACTTCCTCGTCGGCCTGCTCGCCGAGCATGCCGAAGATCTTGGCGAGCCGTACACACGTCACCTCGGCGGGAAGGTCAGGGAATTGCGGTTCCACCTGCTGCGCGAGCAGACCAGAGTCACTTACTGGCTCGCGCCGCGACGGCGCGTGATCTTACTGACAGTGTTCCGCAAGACCCGCAGCGCCGAGACCGCAGAAGTGACCAGGGCACTGCGAGCGCAAGAGATCTGTGAGAGCACGCACGGCAGCGCGCATGAGATGTTCGACCGGGAGGTGACCTGACATGACTACCGAGCATTCCTTCTACGAGGAAATCGCGGCGCCGCGGCGCGGCAGCCAGGAATACCGTGAGGGATACGCCGAGGCCCGGCGTGCTTTCCTGATCGGCCAGGCCGTCCGCGAACGTCGGCTAGCCCTGGGCCTGTCCCAGGTCGAGCTAGCCACTCGCGCGGGCATGACCCAGCCCGCGCTCTCACGGCTAGAAGCGGGCGGCGTCGTCCCCACGATTCCGCTGCTGGAAAGGATCAGCGCAGCCCTCGACGCCGACCTCATCGTAAAACTCGCACCCCACGCTGCCTGAACTTCCGGCCGCCATGGTTGTCACATACGCATTCGATTCTGCCGATGAGCGGACGCGCTCATCGAGGTTATGCCGATGATCCGCATCTGCGTGTCTTCCGCGACTGTCAATCTTCATTGCTAACGCCTGAGTCGGAAGATTCGGCGGAAGCAATATAGATAACTGCTACGTAAATGGATAGGTGCCGGGCCGTTTGCGGGTCGGTGTCTGGGGTGATCTAGTGAGCCGGCCGGGCGTGGCTTGTTGATTACGGTGCGCCGGCAATGATCAAGTATGGTTCGTGCCGGATGTCCCGCCCGCCGCAGACGCGGTCGTGCTGCGCGCTGCCAACGCCAGGCTGCGCGAGGTGGTCGGGGCTAAGGACACCGAGAATGCGGTGCTGCGGGCGCAGCTGGAGGCGTATCAGGCCCAGCTTGAGGAGCTGCGGGCTGAGGTGGAGGCGCTGCGCGCCCGGCTGGGCCAGAATCCGCGGAACTCCTCGAAGCCGCCGTCGTCGGAGGGGCTGGCCAAGCCGTCTCCGAGATCCCTGCGGGGCAAGTCCGGGCGGAAACCGGGCCGGCCGAAGGGCCAGCCGGGAGCGACGCTGGAGATGACCGGCCATCCGGACCGGGTGGTGCCGCACGAGCCGGGCTGGTGCCGCGGATGCGGGAGCGGGCTGTCCGGCGCCGGGGTGGCCAGGATCGAGCGGCGGCAGGTGATCGACCTGCCCGAGGTGATCCGGGCTACGGTGACCGAGCACCGGATCATCTCCCGCCGCTGCTCGTGCGGCGCCGTCACTTCCGGGCCGGCGCCTGAGGGCGTGCGCGCGCCGGTGCAGTACGGGCCGCGGCTCACGGCGGTGTGCGCGTACTTGTGGCACGGCCAGTTCCTGTCCCGTGACCGCACCTGCCAGGCGGTCAGCGAGCTGTTCGGCGTGCCGGTCTCGCCGGGCGCGGTCGCCGGCATGATCAGGCGGGCCGCCGGGTCGCTGGACGGCTGCCTGGACGCGATCCGCACGGCCCTGACCGCCGCTGATGTGGCGCATTTCGATGAGACCGGGTTCCGGGTGGCCGGGAAGCTGGCCTGGGTGCACTCGGCGTCGTCGGGGAAGTTCGCGCTGATCACCGTGCACCCCAAGCGCGGACGCCAGGCGATGGACGCGGCCGGCGTCCTGCCGCTGTTCGCCGGGATCGCCGTGCACGACGCCTGGGCACCCTATGACACCTACTCCCGGGTGACTCACGCTTTGTGCAATGCGCATGCCCTCCGCGAGCTGCAGGCAGTCACCGATGCCGCCCCGGCCGGCCGGTGGTGCTGGGCCGCCCAGGCCGCAGACGCCCAGCGGGCCATGAAACGCCTGGCAGACGCCTCGCTGGCGACCGGCAGCACCCTGGATCACATCGACCGGGCCAAGCTGGCCGCCGCCCGGCACCGGTATCACTCCGCGCTGCTGATCGGCAAGCGGGAAACCGCCGCCCGCGCCGGGCCGCTGATACGCAAGCACCACGCCCTGGCCCGCCGCCTCCTGGCCCGCGAGGACGAGTACCTGCGCTACACCGCCGATCCGCGCGTCCCGTTCGACAACAATGCCGCGGAGCGGGAAATCAGGATGAGCAAGCTGCGGATCAAGGTCTCCGGGTGCATGCGGTCCATGGCCGGAGCCGAGGCGTTCTGCGCCATCCGGTCCTACTTGTCCACCGCCGCCAAGCACGGCATCGGCATGCTCGACGCCCTCACCCTGGCGGCCAGCAGGGCACCGTGGCTCCCCGGCACCACATGACCGCGTGATCTCGGCAACCACCCCGATACGCCACCATGCCGCCCGGGCTTCCGGTTACCGTGACCAAATGGCACCGCGCCCGGCCGGCATCCAGCTCGGCCTGTTCGACAACCCGGTCCGCGTCTTCGGCCTGGCCGAACTCGCCGAGACCGTGCGCAAGCTGGAACGCCAGCAGCCCGGCCGGACCGTGGACGAGATCTCCGCCGCCGTGTTCGGCGAGCTTGGCATGAAACGAACAGCCCGCGCCCGCGACCTCGTCACCGAGGCCATCCGGATCGCCCGGGACAACAAGCCACGCACTGAGATCACAGCCTCGCGGTGGCAGGCCAGCACATCAGAAGTCCGGGACTGGGCAGCCAGCAATGGCTTCCAGATCGGCACCGACGGCACCATCCCCGCACCAGCCATCAGCGCATACAACCAGACACACCCAGACCGGCCATACTGAACCACAACCCCGGCCACAGCGAATATCGCCACCCAGCAAAGGAAGACATCCAGCGGTACCTATCTAGTTACACTGCTACATGGCCTTGCACATTATCGGGGCACCTTTGCAATGAGGCTGGGCCGCCTACCAGGCCAAACGCTGGTCGGCAGCAATCGAGCGCTTTCGCGATATCTGAAAAATTGGGTCCTAGTCACCTAATATTCAAATAACTGCTTTGACCAAGATTACCTGGTTGGTTTGCTGTGTGGATTCAGCAGCCGATATCGCCGCCGAGGTAGCCGATGGTGGCGTTGAGTCTTCGCTCCAACAGGCGCGCTGTGTCTGGGATGAGGGTCTACCACGGGCTAGACGTGCGCCAAGGCCGTGCCATTAGTGGAACCGGTCCAGATGGTGCATCATGGATTACATGGATCTCGAAGCTAAGACCAGCTGCGAATCTACACCGACGTCAACGACCCCCGGGGGATCGCCCAGTGCCTGGAGGCGCTCGCCCATGTCGCCAGTGAACGGGCGCACTATGAAAGCGCCGCGCGGCTGATCGGTGCGGCCGCGGCGCTGCGCGAGCGGGTGGCCACCCGCCAGTCCGATGCCGAGCAGACGAGGAGTTCGGCGGTGGAGCGGGTACTGGCCCGCGCGCTGGGGACTCAGGACGCTGACACGCTCATACACACTGGCCGGACAATGCCCGTGCAGCAGGCCGCGGACCTTGCCATAGCGGTCGCTTTGGGCGCCGCACCCGGTGACGCGGACCGCTCCCATCAGGTGCCGCTCACCCCGCGGGAGCGGCAAGTCGCCGCGCTGGTTGCCTCGGGTCGGACCAACCGGCAGATCGGCAGGGTGCTCGGAATCTCCGAGAAGACCGCCGAGGTCCACCTGCACCATGTGATGTCCAAGCTAGATGCCCGCAGCCGGGCCGAAGTGGCCGCCTGGGCCGTCACACATCACCTGTCCGCTCCAGCATGATAAGCGGCCGGGCCTAGGTAGGCGCCCAGGCTGGATAGGCACCCGGATCCGGCCAGAGCCGGGCCGAATGGATACCTAACCGGAAAATCACCGGCCTCAGCCAGAGCGCGGCAGCGGGCCCCGGCCGCTGATTGCCGGCAGCGATTGCTGCCAGGCCAGGTTAGGCGGCGGGTGCGAGGGTGACGGTGTACCCGAGTGCTTCCAGCTGACGGACGTGACCCCGGGTTTTCTTTTCTTTGTCGGTGCGGCTGGTGTAGTAGCCGGCGCCGACTTCGCGGAAGCGGGCGGTGCGGCTGGCGAGCAGGTGCCAGATGATGACCAGGATGGTCCGGGCGACGGCGACCAGGGCCTTGAGCTTGCCCCGGCGGCGGACGAGCCGCCGGTAGCGTTCGCCGAGAAAGGTATCGGTACGGGCAGCGGTGGCTGCCGCTCCGCAGCCGCCGGGCGGCCGTGGCGCTAGATCCACAAGCGCCTCGGCTGCGACCGACTGTGACCTCCTGCAGATCGCTCACACCGGGCTGGTCCGAGGTCAGCCTCGGGCTACGTCGATGGACAGCATCACGCTGAGTGACGAAGAAGGCTAGGGAGAACGCTCGCCGAGCCGCTCTGGTCGACCTTAGGCTCTGCTCAGATCAAGGCGGTCATCGTTCCGGATCTGGACGTTCTGCACGCCTGCGAGGTGTCAAGCCAGGCAGGTGATCTCACTGAGCTGTGCGGTAGACGGGTGCTGGCGGCCAGGATCTACCGCATATGCCGGTGATCGGAATATTGGTCCGGCCACAATGGCGAGGAAGGGCCGAACGGCCCTGTTGTGGCCGTCTCCGGCCGCTTACGTTTCCCGCATGAGAGCCGTGTTAGGGGGCTCCTCATGCGGGATTTCACACTGTTGCAACAACGTCTGATGCCGGCGTGGCGGTTGAGCCAGCCACCGGGTGGCACCGAGCACGTGCGTGTCGTGCTGCCGTCGTACAACCTCGGCGCTTCGGCGCTGCGGCATTACGCGTACCGGTTGCCCGCGCTTGAGCACCGCTTCCTGGTGGAAATCCTGCAACTGGCGCGTGTCGAGGCCTGCACGCTGGTGTTCGTCTTCAGCCAGGCACCGGACGCTGAGGTCATCGATTACTACCTTTCGCTGCTGCCGCCAGAGACGTCGGCGCTCGTCCGCCCCAGGATCTGCACCGTGGTGGTCCCCGGCGATTCGGGTCGTCCTCTCGCCGCGAAGCTGCTGGACCGGCCCGACCTCGTGGACCACATCCGCGGCCTGATCGGTGGCCGCCCGGCGTTCATCGAGCCGTGGAATGTCACCGGCGACGAGGTCGCCGTGGCGGTTCGGTTGCAGGCCCCGGTGAACGGCACTGTCCCCGAACTGTGGCCGCTGGGTTTCAAGAGCGCTGGGCGCAGGCTGTTTGCCGCCGCGGGAATACCAACGCCTTCGGGGACCGAAGGCGTCCGGACGGCGGATGACCTGCGGCTCGCGATCGCCAGCCTGCGCACGGCCCACCCCGGGCTGGCGGCCGCCGTCGTCAAGCTGGACAACAGCACCTCGGGCGACGGCAACCAGGTGATCGCGCTGCAAGACCCAGCCGGGTTACCCGCCTCGCCGCGGACGGTTGCGGAGCGGGTGGCCTCGCTGCCGGACTGGTACCTGGCTGAACTCGCGCTCGGCGGCGTCGTGGAGGCGTATATCACGGCCGAGCATTGGTCCAGCCCCAGCGTCCAGATCCAGATCACTCCCGAGGGCCGGTCCGTGGTTGTCGCCACTCACGAGCAGATCCTCGGCGGAGACAACGGCCAGGTCTACACCGGCTGCCATTTCCCCGCCAGACGCGATTACGTTGCGCGGCTGGCCACCTACGGTCAGCGGGTCGGGCGGCTTCTCGCCGAGCGCCAGGTGAGGGGGATGCTGAGCATCGATTTTGTGGCGGCCCGGGACCGCGGTCAGCCGTGGCGGCTGTATGCCTTGGAGGTGAATCTGCGGCGGGGCGGCACCACCCCGCCCCTCGTCGTACTGTCCAGCCTGCTGCCGGGCAGCTACGACGCCCACGGGCGGTGGAGGCTTCCCGATGGATCGGCGCGGTACTACTGCGCGACCGACCACCTGGGGGACCCGAGGTGGACCGGGCTGCCCCCGGGTCAGGTCATCGAGGGCGTACGCTGCGCCGGCTTGGAGTTCGACCGCCGGACCGGGACCGGTGTGGTGCTGCACATGCTGTCGGGCATCGCCATCGACGGCAGGTTCGGGCTGACCGCAATCGGCGGCTCCGCCCACGAGGCCAAGCACCTGTGTGCCGCGGTCCGCCCCGCGGTGGACCGGCTCTGCGCGAACCGGGCTGCCAGCACGGCGGCCACCCGGACCCTTGCCAAGGCCGAACTCCTGAAGGTTCCGCGGCAGGGGCCCGGACCGGGCGTCGCGTCGCGCAAGGAACTGGCCCAGTCGGGATGAACCTGTCTGTCGCTGGCCAACAACCTGGCCAGCCCGTTTCGGGCGCGCCGCGTGCAGCTGCGGTTCGGCCCCATCTTCGAGATGGGGCCGCGCTTCCCAAGCCACTGTCTCAAGACCTTGCGCAGATGCGCGAGGGCCAGATTCTGTAGGGCTGGGCCCATTGCGTCCAATAGGAGGACATCACCCAGCTGGGCGTCGACCGCCAGCTGACCCTGATCGCGTTTGAGGCGATGAACTACTGGCACGGCGACGACTCGTTTAGCCTGCACGTTTTCCATAAGAACAACGAACTGTCCGGCTACTGCTCGGTGCTGCACGCCATGCAGCTGCTGGGAATCACCGGTGAATATGGGCGGCCGCTTCGCGCAGCTGTCATCAGTTCAGTGCGACCGGCCGGGGCGCGGTGACCACTTTGAACGCTTACGGCGCGGACATCGTGGACGTTCTCACCCACTGGGAGGTGACCACCGTTGCCGCACCCATCCACTCGGCCATGACCAGGCCGCGTTCTCACCGGCACGCTCATCGTCGACGTGCCGTGCGACGCGGGGATGGGCTTCAGCTGGGCGCAGCCCACATCGTTTGCGGACCCCATGTTCACCGTGGCAGCAACATCCACTACTACGCCGTGGATCACAGCTCGTCGCTGCTGTGGAAGCCCGCCACCTGGGAGATCAGTCAAGCCCTGCTGCCACACCTGAGGACCGTGCTTGGCGGCCCTGGCGTGTGGGACTCCGATCAGACCATTCGGCGGGCCATCGAGATCGGCGCGCACTTACGCCGATGTCATTCATCGCTTCATCGCTTCCGCCGCTCATCACTGCTCGTCCGCGTGCCCGGTGCGGCCCGCCGCCGGTCGTTGTCCGGCGCGATCAGCGTGCGGTGGCGGTGTCCTCGTGGGCCTGCCGACGGCACCCGGCAGCACGACCGAGCAGGCCGCCACATAGCCGGCGAGCATGGCCCGGGCCACATCTCCGACCGCGTCCTCGCGGGGCAGGAACGACGGATGGTGCAGGCCCGGCGCGTCTGGCGGACCGAGCTGGTCGACGCCAGCGAACATCATCAGTGACGGGTACCTCGTGCAGTAGTACGCGAAGTCGTCCGACCCGCAGGAGCGCAGCGACTCGACTACCTGGAACCCGGCCTGGGTCAGGCAGGCAGCCGCAGCCACGGCAAGGGCGGGATCATTGTCCAGTACCGGTTCGCCATGCGTGAACGATGTCTGCGCAGCGCACTCGTACGCCTCGGCGGTGAACCCAGCGGTGGCACTAACCGCAGACCGCAGCGACGCCCGGTCGGCGGGCTCGAAAGTCCGCAGCGACCCGGTGAGAACGACCTGTTCGGGGACGACATTCGCGGCTGCGCCGGCCTGCACCGTGCCGATGGTGAGGACGGCGGAGTGCATGGGGTCGGTGCGGCGGCTGATCAGGTGCTGCAGGGCAAGGATCACATGCGCGGCCGCGATGACCGGGTCCCTGGTCACGTGCGGATAGGCGGCATGCCCGCCAAGACCACGAACGGTGATGGTGACCTCGTCCGAGGCCGCGTTCACGGGGCCAGGCCCGACACTGACCTGGCCGCGGGCGACGTGCGGGTGCACGTGGACGCCGATCACGGCCCGGATGTCCTGGGCCTCTAGCTGCGGGGAGCCGACCATGTCCCGAGCCCCGCTCGGGGAGCTCTCTTCCCGCGGCTGCAGCACGGCGGCCAGCGGCAGCGGCCCACCGACGCGGCGCACCGCACGGCCCGCCACGGCGAGGGCTGCCAGGTGCACGTCGTGACCGCAAGAGTGGCTGGCGCCATTACGCGATGCCCATGCGACCGGTGTCTGCTCGATGAGCGGCAACGCATCCAGTTCGGCCCGGATAGCCACGGACGGCCCGCTACCAGCGCCGATGCGGACAATGCGGCCGGTGGTAACAGACTGGGCACCCGGTTCCCCCAGTGCGGCCGCGACCCGGCTCGCAGTCCCCGCCTCGTGGCCGCCGAGCTCGGGGCTAGCGTGCAGCTCGCGGCGCAGGGTGACCGCGGCCGGCATCTCCTGGCCCGCAGCCTGCAGCAGCGCCGTCAGCACGGCACCAGCAGGTGCGGCAGCCGGCTGCTGCCGGGCGGCGGTCACTGTTGCCTGCCCATACCGGGCGCCGCAGCCATCATGGGTCCTCCCCTGCCCAGCGCAGCCTGACCGTCGACCGCATGTTCGACATCGCCTTCTCGCTCCTGGCGTCGAGGCCTACGTGTTCACGTTCGGCCAGGCCGCTCACCGAGTTCGTCGGCAGACAGATACGAACAGCCGGAATAGCCGCGTCGGATGACGCGGGGCGGGTCGTCGTGGTCGAGGACCATGAGAAGCTCGGCGTGGCCGTCGGTCTCGGGCGCGTGCCGCGTGTCTTCAGGAAGGCTGAGAGGATCGCTTGCCCAGGCCCTGCCGCTGATCTCAATTACGACCTGCGCAACCTCAGTACCCCGGGTGATCTCCCAGCGCCAACCGTGCGCGTCGACGCCCGTGCGTACCTGCCTGCCCAGGTTCGCTCTGATGTCCCAGTCCATCAGCGCGAGCCTACGGCAACGCATACGCCGCCGGGTGAGCCGGGCGCAACGAGCTCCGGCGTGGACTCGGCCGGTCGTGGCGAGACTCCGAAGCCGACGCAAAGCCCGCGGGCTCGGCCTGAGATCAGATCACACTCAGTGACTGGACCTCGCCTACGCTGACCGCAAGTAACCGCCGTTCTGCACGGTGGCCTCTTTCGTGGGTTGGCTGGCCTAGCTGCACCCAAATGGTTGTTCTGGACCAGCCCGTCGGGTCCTGGTGTCACGACGGCCAGCGTTTTCGCCTGGCTCAAAGTAACTGTTCAACGGTGATCGGCCGCGATGGGATGCGTCGGCCGGGCGGCTGGATGGTCTGGCTGCGCCGGGGTCGCGTGGTAGGTGTCACGGGGGTCTGGTCTCGTGCGGATCTCGACCAGCAGGATCCAGGCGGTGACCAGGCCGATGGCAAACCCGGCGAGTGCGCCCGTTGCCATCGCGATCACCCCGGACGGGAAGACCGCCTACGTCGCGAACAACGCCTCGGGCACGGTAACCCCGCTCAATACCGCCACCAACACGGCGCTCACGCCGATCGTGGTCGGCAGCGGGCCCTGCCAGATCGCGATCACCCCGTGACAACCCGGCGGCCGGGTCCGCGCCCAGCAGAGGCCGGCCCTGGCCGCAGCGCAAGTAACGTGCGTGAACGGGCGGCACGGTCATATCAGGCATGCCTAGTGTCGTAGCCGCGGGCCGAAGGCCTTCCGCCTTGCCGGCCTTTAGCCCCGCCGTTATGGGGAGCCCTCCCCATAACTAACGAACCAGCCAGTTGCTCTCACTTATACTTAATGCATAGGTCCCTAACAGTCTTTAGGAAATGGGGGACACAATGCAAATTCATAAGATTCCCCACAGGCGACTGATCGGCGCGGCTGCCGTAGCCTGCGCCGCAGCGCTGATACCGGCGGGCGCCCTCGCCGCCACGGGGGCTTCATCGGCCCCCAGGCCGAGACCTGTCCGCCCGGTGACCGCTTACGTGGAAGGCTCAGGCGTGACCCCGATCAACACGGTCACCAACTAGGCCGGCAAGCCGATCAAGTTCGTAAACGGCGGCTTCGGCTTCCTGATCGGGGTCACGCCGAACGGGAAGACCGTCTACGCCGGAAGCGGCGACACGGTGGTCCCGATCCGGACCGCCACCAACAAAGCGGGCAAGCCCATCAAGGTAGGGATCGGCCCCGCCCAGATCGCGTTCACCCCGGACAGCAAGAAGGCTTATGTCACCAACGACGGCATTGGCGAGCGGCTCGGAAACACGGTGACCCCGATCAGCACCGCCACCGGCAAGGCCGGCAAGCCAATCAAGGTCGGACAGTTCCCCGAGGCGATCGCGATAACCCCGAACAGCAAGACCGCCTACGTCAGCAACAACATCTCCGGCACGGTCACGCCGATCAACACTCCCAACAACAAGGCGCTCAAGGCGATCAAGGTCCCGTACGCCGGTGCCATCGCGATCACGCCGTAACCACCGGACAGCCGGGGCCGCGCCCCGCAGAGGCCGGCCCCGGCCATGACCTGAGGAGGCATCACCTCATGAAGCTCACCAGCCACGCAGCCCGACGGTTAGCCGCTGCTGCGATCACGTGCACCTCGTTTCTCTTGCCCGCCGCCGCGCTGGCGGCTCCCGGCTCGGCTGCTACGGCCGGCTCGCCCACCTCCCCATCGAAGCCAAGTCAGAGGAGACGACTCCCCGATCGCCGTGACAAGAGGTCGTCAGTGAGTGCTGCCCGCAGCCGACTGCACCGTACCTCGACCGCAGTCCAGTCCTTATCCAGTATATAAGCTCTACGTTCCTCGTCGGTCATTCCATCGGCGGCCTGAATAATAGGCGTCAGCCGCTCCTGTAGTCGTTGGTAAGCACGCTGACCGCTCTTGGATAGGAGCATTCCACCGGTGTCGTAGTACCAGCGCGCCAGTTGACGTTGAAATGCCTCCACCTCGGTAAAGGATGCCTTTGTTTGGGGCCAAAGCTGAAAAGTCTGAGTCTTGTTCCAGAGTTCTTGGTAAGCCGGACTGCGGCGGGTCCGTAGATCCTCGTCAACTTTCCGCCGGGCGTCCAGGTAGCTCTTACCCGCAGCGCTCAGAAAGCCGACCACCGCGCCCACAGCGGCTGACAGAACCGTTGTAGTCAGGGCTGGCTCCGCCATGACGGCCCTCCTGTCCCAGGGGCCCATCGGCCTCTACGCCACCAACCTTTGTCGGCGCCTTCTGACCCGTCGCGTCATGATGGTATCCCAGTGTATTCCGCCGCAGCGGAACAGGACACAGAGCCGGAAGTTGTGCCAGTACGACTAAGGGGTCGGCGTTAGCTGGTGAGTTTCGCCGCGTCGTGCCTGACCCGGTACGGATCACCTTCGTCTGATCTGCCGGCCATCGTTCCGGGGGCGCCTGCAACGTGCGTGCCAGGCCGACGGCATGACCTAATAGGAGCCTGAAGGCTGTCCCGTCACTGGTATGTCCACCGGTCAACTCGGCACGTGCCACCTGCTGTTCACGACTCACAATGCCTCGCCAGGCGCGACCGCGTCCAGCCTTCATTAGAAGGAGGGGGCGCAAGCCCAGCCCTGCCCGATGTCACAGCCAACTCGTACCCTCTTCGTTCGGCCTCCAATGCAGCAGCAACGTTAGAATATCGTCTGCGCCCTGCATATCAGGACGCTTGTCGCGGAGACGAGTGACATCCCGGATTGAGTCGGCGAGGGAGTCTCCCAACCTCGTTTTCTGAAGCGCGTCTAGATACGCTTGTCTGGCCTCGGCGGGATCTCCGTTCGCTAGGTGAGTAAGGCCTATGTTCCGAAGGATCCAGGTCAGCGACGGGTCCCTAGAGTGCGCGGCAGTACTGGCTCTAAGCGATTCTTCATACCTGCCAAGTACGTAGAGCGACCAACCCAGGCAACCTTGTATGCTAGCGTCCTCCGGGGATTCCTGAAACTGTTTCCTGAATCTCTCAAGAGCCTCTTCCGCCCGTCCTGCCTCGCCCAAGCTCACTCCATAGGCTCGCTCCGCAGCTATTCGAAGGTTCTTGTCTCCGCTACGCGCGGCTAGATCGACTGCTTCGCGACTCAATTCGGATGCACGGCCAGGGTCGCCGAGATGACGCTCTACATTAGCCTGTCCTATACGAGCCTCAGCCTGGCGACGCAAGTCTCCAGTATTACAGGAGATTTCAAACGCCTGGTCGAACTTCTCCTTGGCACTTTCGGCACTTTCACGACTGTCAGTCTCGTAATCAACCAACCCCTGACCCATCAGCACTTCTGCCCGGCTTGCTTCGAGATCTCCTTCCTCCGCAAGAGCAAGCGCCTGGCCGTAAAGGTCTCGGGCCTCCTCCGTTCGCCTGAAGCTCAGGTGGATTCGCGCGAGGCTAGTCTGTCCAGCAATCTGAACATATGGCATGCGGGCTTTGGCACCCAGAGCGATCACTTCCTCGGAGCGTCGCTTTGCTTCTACCGGGTCGCCGCGCTCCGCTGCCACCGTGGCCATCAGAGACAGTACTCGTGTCCGATCCGATAGCCTGCCGTTGCGTCGATTTTCCTCCAACGACTGCACCAGAAGGTCCTGAGCCTCTTGCCACCGCTTCTCGCGAATCGCCTGCTTGGCCAATTCGCATTGTACGTTTGCAACCGATTCAGAGTTGTTGAGCTTTCTATAGAGATCGATCGCCCCATTGAATTTGGGCCGAGCATCTCTACCTGCCCGCGAAGTGACACGTCCGAGGCCCGTGAGCGCAGTGGCTTCGCTGCGAAGGTTACCCAGGATGAGCGCTAGCTCAAGGGCGTTACCGAAATAGTCAGCTGCTGATTGATTGTCATTCGCAGCTAGGCGTGCCTCTGCAATACTCAGCTGGGCGCCGAGCTCAAGCGACTTGTCCGCCTCACGATGCGCAACCTCCAGGACACTGAGCAGGAGCTGGACGCCAGATTCCCTTAGGTCTGCTTCTTCAGTTGCAATACCGAGCCGAACGAACATAACTCCAACGACGGCGGTGGCCCAAGGATCACCCAGGGCCTGGGCGGCTACGCGAGCAAGCCGCGCCGCTTGCTTCATTTTACCGTGATCTGCCATACGCCCATACAGCTCACTGAGCTGAGCCCAAAGATCGACAAGTAGCGTACTCGGCCGCACCTCTCGATAGAGCGCGAACCTGCGGCTGTCGGGGCCTGGGAGCGGGCCAGCGTGCGCGTACAGCAAGCCGCCGACCAGTATCCATTGATCTGGGTCCTGCCCATTAACAACGTTCGGGAAATCCGAAGCCGGAGTGATGAATTGCCTGATAGATGCGACGGCGCGTTCAACGATACCTGGTTCTGGATCAGCTCGCTGAAACAGCAGCCCCTTTCCAGGAATCGTCGGCAGATACAAGTTCATACAGTTGCTGTATTGCTCGCGTGCTTCTATCAGTAAATCCTGTGCCAAGCACATTCGTGCGCCGCCAGCTAGAGCGCCTACCGCCCTCTCGACCGATTCCTCAGGATCAGCGGAGATCTCGTGGGCTGCCTCCTCGTACAGCTCCTTGGCATCCAAATATTGTCCCGTATCCGCGCGAATGTCAGCCAGGAGCAACGTTGCCTCGACCCGGGCAGATCCCAAAGTGGCAAGCCTGCGGTCGTCTCGGTCTCGAACGCGCTGAAGGATCTCTTCTGCTGCCTCGGTTTTCCCCGCCAGGACCAGACTACGTGCGTGGAGAACGTCTGCCCACTGAGCGCCTGAACTGCTTAGTCGCCCAGCTGAGGCATGTTCCCTAGGGATACGCGCGAGTGAGTGTAACTGCCCGAACTGGCCCTTTCGGCCGACCTGCGTTATGCGTTCCTGCAGTTCTGAGAACGCTTTTTGCTCATCCACGAGAAGCAAATGGTAAAGCCATTCTAACGTATAGATAAAGGCGTCATTATTGTCTGCGGTTTGGAGATCTTGGAACAATTCGGCTGCTTCACCGCTAAAGTTGCGCACAAACTCATTCTCATGCGTCCATAGAAACTCCAGGATTGCCTTGCGCGTGAGCTCGTGCAGAGCATAGGAGCTTCTATAAGGCTGAGCGGAGAGGCGCGCTCCGTAAGGCTCAACGAAGGGTAAGGTGACGAGTGCCTCGTAAACTTGATCGATTGCAAGGCCGTCCTTTTCCAATTTTTCTCCCGGCAGCTCGCCAGGTAGTGGACCACCCTGGAGGCTCCGCAGAAACTCGAGGTTGAACCAATGTAGCACCGCGGAGCGGTATACGGCCAAGACCACGGGGGACGGCAGTTGCGCAAGTATATCTTTTGTGTCCTCCAAAAGTCGAGCTTCTCGATCGTTCACCCCACTCGTCATTGTCTCCTCCGAGCCCTATCAAGCAAGAGTTTTGTCACACTCACTTTAACGTAAAGCGGTATTCCGTCTGTCAGGGCATATAGGACTCTGAGCTCTTCCGGGGACAAGGGCAGCTCTACACGGCTGAGATACTCCTGAACATCAGGCAGGTCGAATTGCCTGAGCTGACAGTTAATGGCAAATGGCCAAGGTTCGGGCATCGTTCGACCCGCCAGAACGGCCATTACACCAAGGCGACCTCGAATTCTATTGAGAAACAAGCCCGTCAGCCACTGGTTGACGTCGATACTTGCCTCCTCGAACGTGTCAATGATCAGGAGTACCCTCCTGTATGTCTGGATTACGGCATCCAGATCGTTGAAGAAGGCGTCGGTAATGATTTGCAGAGCGGCCTGCTCTGCACGAGGCATGCCCGAGTTCGCCGTCTGGGTCCCGTTGGACAGGTGCGCATTCTGTATGTCGGTGTAGCCCGCCTGAGCAAGCCGCTCTCTCTGCTCGGTGTACTGCGGAAAGACAGAAATACCACGACGGGCGGTGTGATCTAGGTCTGCGATGGTAGTTTCCAACCCCGACGCCAACTCGCCGAGTACTTCAAGGGGGGTAAAAGCTTGTGGGCGCAAGTCGACAAACGCGCGCGGGTAAGGTGCGGCCTCGGAATAGAATTTCTCCATTAGTGTAGACTTGCCCATACCCGGGCCTGCCTCGATTAGGAGCATGTGTCTCGCGCTCTGGCCCCTCAATAGGCTTCGAAAGAGACGCAGTTCCTCATCGCGATCTACATGTAATGAACTGACCGCTATGGGTAGAATGGTCACGAGTTCCTCCCAAATAGATTGGGATAGCCTACTACCTAGGTATCCGAGTCGTTGACTCACGGCTAGGTTTTAGCTTTACCTCCTCGATGACGCTGTCCTGGCATCCCTTGCCTCTGACTATCGGGTTGTTACCGCCTCATCCACTAGGGCCGAATGGCCTCAGTGAGGTGGGTCCTTGGGCCGCTCTGCCTAGCCCCCGATGATTCACGCGGGCGGAGGGCTGGCCCGAGACAGTGGCTGAGCCGCTGAATAGTTGGTGATTTTACGGTTGGGGTATGACGGTGGTCCGGCTGGCGGGTCGGTGGCCGGGGGTTCCACAGGTCCCGGGCTTCCGTGTCGCGGTGGTGGGTTTTCGCTGGTCAGGGTGCGTGTGGCAGGGCGGTGATGCGGGTCCAGGCGGTGGCGATGGCCTCGGCCCAGGGCCAGGTGGCGGGGATTTTCAGCCGCCAGCGGCGGCCGCCGCGGATCAGCTTCGCGGCGGCGTGCAGGACCCGGTGAACGCTAGCCCAGCTGGCCAGGCGCGCAGCACGGCGGGCACGTTCGAGACCCACGGGGTGTATCGCCAGCCGTCCTGGGTTTCGAATAGGCTCAGCTGGGCGCCGGGGTGCGGCCGCTTACGGCGGCCGCGGTCGTGGATCAGCAGCCGGCGGCGAGGCTAGCGGATGTGACAGGCCGCCGGTCAGCCCGGTCTTGTCAGCCAGATGGCGCAGCAGGGCCAGCCCCGCGTGCGACACGATGCCCTCGCCATCGGCGGCGACGCCCAGAACAGTGCTCACGCTATGTGGCGGACAGAGCGATACGCCCGATGTCGTCGCTGGCAGCTCGCGATGGCCAGATCTTGGCCATGTGGCCAACCGAGATGCCGATCCATACCAGTCTTCGGCGCAGCCTGCCGCACTTCGGGGTCCCGTCCCGCCAACGAACGGCCAACAAGCGATCAAAAGGCCCGGTTGCCGCCTGGCAATCGGGCCTCTGACCTGCATCTCCTGGTAGCGGGGGCAGGATTTGAACCTGCGACCTCTGGGTTATGAGCCAAGCGGCACTGTTCAACACAGCCCGGTCTCCTGCGGCTTCGTCCAGTATCGCCCCGCAGCGGGCGGCACGCTCAGGCAGGCGGTCAGTACACACGCTCAGGGCGTCCGGCTCCAACGAGCGCCGCTCCGTTAGCTGGGGCTCCCGGGCAGCGCGGTGATCAGCCACGTGAGCCGAGCTGGACGACCGACTGTGGTGCCTGCTCCGACGACAATGGTGACACCCCAGGCGGGCCACGGAGGGCAACGCCCAGGCGGGCTCGCGCAAACGCCGACAACCGTTGTGCATCTTTCCCGCTGGACGGCCGCATCGAGCTACGGCGAGCAAGGTCATGGCTGTCGCCCTGCGCCCGCTTCTGCCGATGTGCGTGAGTTGTCTGAGCGTCCTGGCCTCCGCAGCGCAGTCATCACGCCCAGGGGCGCCGTGCTTGGCTTCATCAGGCAGGCCGGTCGGCCCCGCGCTCAACATTGGCTGGGTTGTCACGCCAGTGCGCTGGGTCGACGGCTGCCGGCCTTGCGCGAAAAGCAGCTTCTTCAGTCCGGCCTTAAATCGGCTCGCCCTCGTCCAACTGATGCGTCCGGGCGCTATGCCCAGCATCTCCGTTCGACCTGGCAGATCATCCGGGCCCGGATTACTGGTCAGGTACGCCCCCTCGGGGGGCAGCTCGACCGAGGACGCGGTGGCAGCCCTGGCTGCGGCGTTCGCCGAGTCGGCGTGAGTCCTGCCTGACCGCGCGTCAGCCGTTGTAGCAGTACCAGGAATAAGGGTCGTTGTAGTCGCGGTAATGCGAGATCGCGTTAGCGCCGTATTGCTGAGTGCACGCCTCGGTGACGTCGATATCCAGATCTCCCGCTCGCTCGCCGCGGGCGCGGACCGCGCTGGCCGAGCACCGCCAGCCCCAGGTAACCGGATATCGCAGGACCGCGTGCATGTCACCGAGGCTCGCGCAGTACTGGCCGAGATTGGGTCGGCCGACAACTGCCGATCCGGGCGGAAGGGGAATCTGCCCTGGATCGCCGGCCGGAGGCACGTCGCCAGCGACGGGCGGGGGCGCGGACCCGACCGCGTAGGTCGCCCGGCCCAGGTTCTGGGCGTTCCTGACAATGAAGTCGGTGACGTGACCGGCGAGAGCGTCGACGACGATCTCATGCGCGGAGATGTATAGGGTCGTGAGGCCGCGGAGTCGGACGACGATCTCCTCGCTCGTCCGGATCCGGAAGACGCTGTCGACGACGTTGTGGTGCACGATGTGCCGGATGACGAGCAAGGTCGAGTCCGGTTGCTGCCGGACCTGCTGGCCGATGTTGATGTCGGCCGCGAAGACTCCAGCCTCGGTGACGATCCCGGCGCTCCCGGTGAAGGAGATGCTTCCGTCTGGCTGGACCGAGAAATCGAGTGAGAATCGGAGCGGAACGATACTGGGCTGGTAGCTCAGGCCGACGCCGACGGACGCGTGGCTGCACGCGCTGAGCACCAGGGTTAACAGGACCGCCAGCGCCCCGAAGGCCAGGCCGTTGCGTCGCATGAGGCGTGATTCATCCGCCGTTTCACCGAGGCGCCGGATCCTCCGGCTTACCCCTTATTGACCAGACGTTCGTGAGGCGCAGACGGTTGACGGGCCGATTTCACGCTTCTGCCGCGATGACGGTCGTCGGGCCCTGCGGCCGGAGGCACGCCAGGTGGCAGCGATCTTTCCGCAGCCGGGTGAATCCTTCCCTGGCGTTCCGTCGGCGCAGCTGGCAGGGTCCGGAAGTGGCGAGATCGGAAATCGGGCCTGAGGCAAACCAGCGCTGGCTGCGAACCCAGGGATCCGCTAGTGCCCAGACCAGCCATCAGCGCCGCTCCGGATCTCCGGCGGTCGCCCTGCCCTGATGACTTCCTGGTGACGGACCGTCGGCCATCAGTGCGCCCGGCCCAGACACGACTACCCGCATGCCACGCTGGGATCGCGGCCGCCGGCGCGTTCGCTTACGGTGGGGTCGTGCGGGGCGTGCCGTGGTGGGGTGTGGTCTCGTCGGCCGTGGCTCCGGTGCTGCTGGCGGGCGGCTGGACGGTGGCTGCCGGGCTGCAGCCGCGCTCCTTCAACCCGGTAGCCGACACGATCAGCTCCCTCGCGGCGCACGGCGCTACCGACCGGTGGGTGATGACGCTCGCGCTGGCAGGGGTGGGAGCCTGCTATGTCCTGACGGGGCTGGCGCTGAGGCCAGCGGCGTTGGCCGGGCGGCTCATCCTGATCACCGGCGGACTCGCCACCGTGCTGGTCGCGGCCAACCCTGAGCCTGCCGGGGGCGGCGGCTCGCTGCCGCATACATTCTGGGCGGCGATTGGCTTTATCGCCCTGGCGGCCTGGCCGCTCGCGGCCCGGAAGCGGGGGCGTTTGGTGCCGGCCGGACTGCGGCCGGCTGTTTCGGCCAGCGCCGCCGGCGTGCTGCTCGGCCTGCTCGTGTGGTTCGGCGCGGAGCTGATCGCTGGAGGCCGGCAGGTCGGCCTGGCCGAGCGGGTCCTGGCCGGCGCGCAGGCGGCATGGCCGCTGGCGGTAGTCCTGACCTGCCGCCGAAGCCAGTCCCGCGCCCGGATGCGGGCCGCCGGCGCTGACATGCAGTATTAAGCCGCCCCTGGGCGACCGCATCTGCCGCCGACAGAGCGCTCCGCCCCGTACCGTGGTCGCTTGCGCGCGGGCTGCATCGGCGATCGCCATTCCCTGCGAGCAGGCTAGGCCCATTTCTGGCGGCACCAAGCTAGCGCATGGCGGGTGGAGAGCTTCTCGGTCGAAGCTGTGCATCGTACGTAGAGTTCGTCTCCGAGCCAGGTGGGCTCTTGCCGCGGCTGGCATCGGATCACCGCAATCGTACGGTCATGCCACGACTCCAGTTGAAGGTTGATGAACTTCATGACCTCGGCGCCGAGCTGGTGGGTTACGAGGTGGTCGAAGGTCAGGCACCAGCCGTCGCGGGACCTGGGCTTGACCCAGGGGTAATCGACCTCGACGCCAGCGATCGTACGATCATCCTTCACGCCGATAATCAGCGTGCCGCCGTCTGTATTGAGAAAGGCCGCCAGCGTCTCGACGGCCTCGCGTTCTATGGCGCGCCTGAGTTCCCCGACGGGCCTCTTGTCCGCCGGATTACGATCAACCGGCTCGCGTAGCGACGCCTTGAACTCAAGTCTTGCTGATTCATCGCTCGCCAGAAGCCGCTCGATGTCAGCACGAGCCGTGCGGATGCCCTGCAACTGCTCAATGACCTCAGCTGCGCTTGCCGGCCGCTGTGCGCGGCCGGCTGACAGCAGACAGAAGATCAGGTCGCGCAAGGCCGCGGGCAGATCCTGCCGCTTAAGAGGCGCGGGCGGCCCCTCGCGGCGTGCGGCCAGTATCTCCGCGCGGTCTCCAGCAAAGGGTGGCCCGCCAGCGGCCATCTCGTAAATCGCCGCTCCGAGCGAGTACAGATCGGCGCGTTCGTCAGCTTCGCCACCGTCCGTCAGCTCCGGGGCCATATACACGATCGCCGGGCGGTCTGCCAGATGGCTCACGTCGGGATGGTCAAGCGGTACCGCGGTGTCGAAGTCCACCAGATGCACCGTCCCCAGCTCGTCGAACAGTACATTGCGGGGCTGCAGGTCCAGGTACAAGATCCGGCGTCCGTGGATGTAGGCAAGCCCATGGGCGATCTCGGTCGCGACCTGCAAGATGCGCTCGACCGGGACGTTCTCGCCAGAATCTCTTGAACGCGCGATCAGCTCAAGCAGGGTGCCGCCAGGAAGGTACCGGCTGACCATGATGGCGGCCTGGTCGTCTTCCCACTGATCGACCACGCGGGCGACGTTCGGATGATCGCCCAGCCTGCCCAGTACCTGAGCTTCCCACGCGCTCACCGTCAGCCCATCGGGCATGATCGAGTTATTGCTGGCGAAGACATCGATCGTCACCTGACAATCAAACTTCCGGTCGTGGCCGAGATAGACGCTCTTGTCACGAGCCGCCCGGAGTCGCCGTTGAACCACGTACCGCCCGTCCCGCAGCTTATCTCCTGGCTGAAACTCCATGGCCACCCCTAACGCGACAGGCTCAGGCCTGTCCCTCCTGCTTCGCGGCTTTCGCCACGTCGGCCGCCGATAACCACTCATATGAGCAAGCTTGCGAAATTTATCCAACCCGCAATCTAGTGTTTGCGTTCTCAATTGAGACGTTTGGCCCCAGGGGACGGATGACATCTCCGGGATTCCAAGCTGACATCTGCCGAAGATAAGGGCAGTCTTACCGAAAGTGCATGTATCGGATAGCTGACGGTCCTGCAGGCACGCTTGATGCCGTCCTCATCTGCCGCTGTGGGCGTTTGGGCTCGGCGGCCATCCCCAGAAGATCGCCGTCGGGTCGCGGTCGATCTCGTGCAGCAACTCGTCGATGCGCGGTGACGGCGCGAGCCGGTCGTAGAGGTGGCAGCGCAGATGCCGGTCGTGCCAGCACAAGGACCAGAGCCTGGTCGCCTTGGTGTAGCGGAGCCTGGCGATCGGGAACCGCGTCCGCGCCCCGCCCATTTCGTTACGCCAGGGCGGCCTGCATTCCACGATCGTCAGATGCCGGGGCGTGACATCGCATTCCACCCGGACCTCGTTGCGCAGATGCGCCGGGACACGCTGGGCGCACCACCGGCGCACTCGCGCTACATCCAGTTCCGGCAACCTGCCCCCAGCCACCTGCCGATTCTCTCAGCGCCCGCCTTGTCACCGACCCGAACCCCACGGGCAGGAGAACACGCTGCCCTGCCGCGAGCAGGAGCCGTCAGGGCTTCTTCAGCAGGACCTCTCCCTCGAGGCCGTCGGGGTCCCGGAAGAACACGCTCAGCGCCCCGCCGAAATCGTTGACGGTACCGTCGCTCGCGCCCGCGTCCACTAGCCGGCCTCGGATGGTGTCGAACGCCTCGCGTGAGGCGGCGGCCAGGCCGACATGGTCGATGCGCCCCCGGCCCCACATGGGCGTCTGCCGGTCAGCCTCGGTGTTGCCGTCGATCACGAACACGTTCAGCTGGGTGCCGGGGCCGATGTCGATGACGGTCATCGTCTCACCCGGGCCATGGGGGCGCGTCGGCCCGACCACTGCGTCGAACACCTGCTCGTAGAAGGCGCCCAGCCGGGCGACGTCCTGTGAGATCCAGGCGACGTGATTCACACCGTCAAGCAGCATTGGCTCTCCTTGCCGACCACTCGATCGTACTGGTGACCAGGCGCCACGAGACGGACGTCACCGACCAGACCGGCGACCCCCCCCGGCCACGATGCCGGCGGCCGACGGCCCCAACTGCGCGGCGAGGCGTCATCCTGCGGCGCTGGCGTTCAATGCGTCACGGGAATCTGACCGCATCACTCCGCTTGCATGCCTTGGACGACGCCCTGTCATGCCGCAGGGCGAGCGTGCAACAGATGACGCGGACGTGCTCGGGAAGTTACCCGGGGCGAGAGGCGACCGGCCGGCCGGTGGCGAAGCATCCGGGTGGCTGGCAGCCGAGCTTCGCGAACTGACCGCAGTCCTCGCGGCGGTAATGGTTCGGGAGTCTTGTGGCTTCACGTTTTCTCTGTGCCGTCCGCGGCTACCCGTGGCGCAAGCTTGTCGCCTGGGGCAGCATGACTGGCATGGTTGAGGTAGTTGGCCCGGAAGAGCAGCAACTCGGGCGGCTGGAGCCGGTCGATCCCAGGTCGATCTGGTCCCACGAGGCCTTGAACTTCACGCCCTGGCTGGCACAGAACGCGGATCGGCTGGCCGAGGCCTTGGGGATCGAGCTGGAGTTCGAGGCCACCGAGTATGGGGTGGGCGGCTACTCGCTGGACATCCTCGGCAAGGACGGAACGAACGGCGTCGTGCTGATCGTGGAGAACCAGCTGGGCGATTCTGATCACGGTCATCTCGGCCAGTTGCTGACCTACGCCGCTGGGACTGCCGCGTCGACCATCGTTTGGATCACGACCCGGTTCCGGGACGAGCATCGTCAGGCGCTCACCTGGCTGAACGAGCACACTGATCAAGAAACGCATTTCTTTGGCGTCGAGCTGGAAGTGGTCAGGATCGGCAACTCGGTTCCGGCGCCGCTGTTCAAGGTCGTCGCGCTGCCCAATGACTGGCAGAAGTCCGTGCGGGCGGCTACCGTCAGCCCTGCGGGAAGCAGGAACGAGCTGTACCGTCAGTTCTGGTCGAAGCTCCTGGACAGAATCAAGTCTCAGTATCCCTCGTGGACTCGGGCCGTGGGCGGCCCTCAGAACTGGCTGTGGCTCACATCCCCGATCCGCGGGTGTGGCCTTAATCCTGTCTTCGGCTTCAAGGGCAAGATCCGCCAGGAGCTGTATATCGACCGGGCCACGCCAGAGCAATGCCGCGCAGTCTTCGATGCCCTCTATGCGCGACGTGACGAGTTCGAGGCCGCCTACGGCCGGCAGCTGGAGTGGGACCCGCTCGAGGGACGCAAAGCCTGCCGGATCTCCGAGCCGGCAGAAGGTGACGTGCTCAACGAGGCGGAGCACGAGAAGTACATCGAGTTCTTCATTGATGCGGGTGAGCGGTTCCGAAAGGCTATCTCTGCTGTAAACGGAGCTTCTCTTTAGCGCGCAGCGCTAATTAGACGATCAGCAGACCGGTCGCTCGACTCATCCGCTCATGCCGCGTATGGGATGGTTTCGGCTATCTCTGGCGGGTGTGGGCTGCAGCGTAAGCTGCGCGTGTGACAGAGCAAGCGGCAGACCTGGCCGGGCTGACTCCCTCTCCGGCGGTGCCTTTGGATGGCACAGAGCGCTTCGCAGGGCTCGAGGCCACGGTCGCGGATTTCTGGCGCTGGGCGTTCAGCGATCTGCGCGACAACACCACGCGCGGGATCCTCGCGGAATTTCTTGTCGCCAAGGCGGTGGGCGATGAGCGCACCCTGCGGATCGCATGGGATAACTTCGACGCTCAAGCGCCCGATGGGACGACGATTGAGGTGAAGTGCTCAGCCTTCTTGCAGAGCTGGACACAGAAACGGCATTCGGAACTTGTGTTCGGGCGCCTCAGCGCGCGGGAGTTTGATGCGACGCGTAACGAATACAGCGTGGACGCACGGGTGCGGGCTGACGTCTTCGTCTTCGCGGTGCAGACGCAGCGGGAACCGGCGGCCTACGATGTGCTCGACATTTCCCACTGGGAGTTCTGGGTGGTCAGAGCGAGCACCATCCGGGAGCGGGCCGGCAAGACGGTCGGGATCGGCTGGGTGCGCGAGCACGCTACGGGGCCGCTGTCCTATGGCGGGCTTGCTGATGCCATCTACGCGGCGGCGCAACTGCATTGACGGGTGGCGGCAAGTCGTGCCGGTCGAAGTCGTAGCGCCTCAGCACAGCTTGCTGCTTGGCGGTCACGAACCGCATCCTCATCTGCCGCATACAGCGCGCGTCAGGTCAGGCAAGATCTGGCCAGCGGTCGACCGGGACGTTCGCTGGGTTCATCGACGCGCACCAGGGCCCGGCGGCGACCTACAGGCCAGTCAAGCCGGGCCGAGTCGGTAGCGTACATCGGCTACGCGATAGAGGGCGTCACGCTGAGTGAGGGCGGATGTCCAGGGAGAACACTCACCGAGCCGCCGATCTGGGGCCGGGGCCCAGTCGATGTCAGCGTCTGGCTGCGCCCACCCGAATGGGAAATCTGGGCGCGCTGGCGGCCGGGGCCGTTTCTCGAGTACGACCTGACTCTGGCCCCGCCAGCATCAGCACCAGCCCGTAGCCCTCTGTGCGCATGTCGTGGCTATCAGCCGTGCACCGCCCAAGTGGGCCGAGCGTCCAACAAGCACCCGCAGGAACCCTGGAAGGCAACAGCGAACAATGAAACACGTCACCGGAATTGCCGCCGCGGCAGCCCTCACAGGCACGGTGCTTGCGGGATGCGGCACGGGATCAACACTGACCGCGGGCGCCACACCCCCCGCCAGCCCGTCTGCCACCTCGCCGGCAAAGCCCGCCGAGACCAGCGCGCCAGTGGAACCGCAGACTACAGCCGCAGCGAAAGCGGCCGCCGAAACCTACTTCGGCCTGTACGCCGCTGGACAGTACGCAGCCGTCTATCCGCTGATCGCTCCAGCGGCGCGGCGGGACATCCGCGAAAGAGTATGGGTCGGCATACACAACCGCTGCCGGCCCACGACCGCGACCCTCGCCTACAAGGTCACGCGCCCGATCCTTGTCGGCACCACCGCAGTCGTCACAGTCGGCTACGCCGGAGCCGCCGCGTCGATCGGGAGCGAGCAGATCACCTTCACTTACGTCAACGGAAAGTGGTACTACCTGCCATCCGACCTGAGTATCTACCGGCATCACAACCTGGCCCAGGCCGTGGCAGCTGCCAAGGCCGACAACGTCTGCTGACATAGCCGCGTCCGGCGCTGGCGGCCGACGGCTTTGCGTGACCGTCACGGGAAACCCATACGGCGAGCAACGTAGGCCTTTGCGTGTCCGCGCAAAGACCCGCCGTTCTGGACGGCGCGGCCTTCACACATGCCTGTGGTAGCAGCCGGCGCATATTCGTTACTTGCTCTCCTGCTGCTGGCTGCGGGTGCTCTGAGCAGACAAGGATCTTAGCCGCGTGGTTCGATCGCCGATGTGCGGGCGATCAGGGGACGCTGGGACCCTGGCTGCGCGGGACGCCGGAGCCCGGCCGGTGCGACCGGGCCGCCGGGTTCTGGCACGATGGCCAGCGGCAGGTCAGCCGGGCTTGTGCGGCCACATCGGGGGTGCCGGTGACCGCGGCGGCGGCTGGCCCGGCAACCGGGGTCACCGAGCCTGGTCGCGCTCTGCCGGTCAGCGCGTGATGCTGATCGTCTGGACGGCGATGTTGTTGCGCGGCCTGGGGTCGGGGCTCTGCGATACCGCGATGGCTACCACCCGGGCCCTGCCCGTCCTGGTCGCCTTGATGGTGATGGTGAACTCCGGCGAGGCGCCACTGGCCAGCGAGGCTAGTCTCCAGGTGAACACGTTGCCGTGACGGGCGCAGCCCGCGGCGCACGACACCTCCGGCAGCGCCGCCGGGAGCACGACCGCGGCCAGGACCTTTCTGGCAGTCGCCGGCCCGGCGTTGGCGACGGTCAGCGTGCAGGTGCCGGCGGCGCCCGCCTTGAGGCTGGCCGGGCAGGACAGCGCAGCCGAGATGTCCGCGTTCACCGGTGCCTTCGCGACGTGCACCGTGAACGGCCCCGCGGTGGCGGTGCCGGCCGCATTGGCCGCGGTGACGGTGTAGGTGAACGATCTGGTGCCCGCGGGGGGCGTGCCGGTCAGCTCGCCGGTGCTGCCGTTGACCGACAGCCACGACGGGGCGCCGGCGGCCAGCGCGTACGCCGGCGCCGGGGTGCCCGAGGCCGCGAACACGTACTCGTATTCCTGTCCGGCGGTCACGGTCAGCGGCGGACGGTCCACCACGAAGGCAGGCGCCTGGTTCACCGTGATCGTCTGCTGTACCTGGGCCGCGGCTGCGTAGCCGTTCCCGGCGGCCTGGTTCGCGTCGATCACGCAGCTGCCCGCGCCGGTGTAGTTCACCGTCGCGCCGTCGGTGCCCGACACGGCGCAGACCCCGGGCCCGCTGGAGGCATCGACGGTGAACACCACCGGGTTACCCGACGCGCCGCCGGTCGCCGACAGCGCCGCCGACCCGCCCACCGCCCCGGCCGCCGGCGCGGTGAAGTGGATCACCTGCGGGTCCTCGATCTGGATCTCGCTCACCGTGTTGCTGCCGGTGTTCGCGACCCAGACGTGGGTGCCGTCGGAGGAGACGCCGGCGGGGTTGGTGCCGACGGGGATGGTCTGGACGACGGCGCCGGTTGAGGCGTCCAGCTCGGTGACCGTGTTGTTGCCGGTGACCCAGACGTGGGTGCCGTCGGAGGACACGCCTGCGGCGCCGCCGGCTATGGGGATGGTCAGGACGACCGCGCCGGTGGAGGCGTCCAGCTCGGTGACCCCGTTGTTGCCGGTGACCCAGACGTGGGTGCCATCGGAGGAGACCTCCCCGACGCCGCCGGCGATGGGAATGGTCTGGACGAACGCGCCGGTCGAGGCGTCCAGCTCGGTGACCGTGTTCCCGCTGTCCGAGACCCAGACGTGGGTGCCATCGGAAAAGACGCCCTCGGGCTCGCCGCCGTCCGCGGGGATGCTCTGGACAAACGCGCCGGTTGAGGCGTCCCGCTCGATGACATCGTCGCTGACGTAGTCCGCGATCCAGACGTGGGTGCCATCGGAGGAGATGCCGGTGGGCGAGCCGCCGCCGAACGAAATGGTCTGGGCAACCGCGCCGGTCGAGGCGTCCAGCTCGGTGACCCAGGTGCCCATGACCCAGACGTGGGTGCCATCAGAAGAGATGCCGGTGGCGTCGTGCCCACGGGGATGGTCTGGACAACCGCGCCGGTCGAGGCGTCCAGCTCGGTGACCCCGTTGTTGCCGGTGACCCAGACGTGGGTGCCATCGGAGGAGACGGCCCAGGGATAGCCGCCCACGGGGATGGTCTGGACGACCGTGCTGGCCGACGCGGCAGGAACCCCGGCCACCAAGCAGAATGCAGCGGCCACGGCAGCCGCCGCGGCGAGCACGCCAGCATCGCGGAATCGTCGCAGCGTCATCGTCGCCTCCAGCCCTGCCCGATAGTCGGCGCGGCCAGGCGGGTATGAGCGGGACCTGACCTGAAGTCGTTGACCTCGGAGAGTAGTCTCGAAATAACGCCCTGTCAGCGCATCACGTCACCAGGCGCAGGGCCGGGCGGCCTTGCCCGGTCATCGCAGTACGGCCCGTGTAGCTACCGGAAACTTCTATGCCGCGGCACCAGGCGGACGGGCCTGACCAGGTCGGCCAAGGATGAACCGCTCTCGGGTCCCCTCTAGCAAAGGGGACCGGAGGAGGTTCGCCAATGAGGGGAAACCATGAAGATCAAGGGAATGGCGGCAGCAGTAGCAGGGACGGCCACCCTCTACCTGCACGATGTTCAGACCTCACATGGTGTCCGCTACTTCGAGAAGCTACGCAGCCATGGGGCAGGCTTGACCGAACTACCTGCTCTGGAACGGGCGTGACTGGACCTGACCGTTGACCCTGGTCCTCTGCCGGAGGATCAGGGACGTTCAGATCGGACGCACTAGAGGGGGGGATCATGAACATCATCAGGAAGATCGTTACCGCAGGTGTAGCGGCCCTGGCACTAGGCGGGATGGCGGCCACCACGGCTGCTACCGCATCAGTCACCATCACTACAAGGCCCGTAGCGAGCCAGGCATCTAAGACAACGGTGGACTATGTTGCCGGTGGCTTCAGGTATCCCCGTATCCGTCCGCACGGCATCACTGCATACTTTTCAGGTGACGGCAGCTTGTACCTAACCACGTCGTCCTGGAATGGCGGCTGGGGACGCGCGGCGGCTTATGGCGCGGGCTGGCTGCACTGGCGGATATGCTGGGGGAGCTGCCATCGTTACAAGTCAGCCTTTGCGTATGAGGCCCTGTATCGAATTCGTACGCATAACCGCCAGCCGTACTTTACACGGCTCAAGGTCACCTACACCATCCACGGCCAGACCCACTCCGTCATCCAGCGCTATTCCGGTGGTGTGGATATCGGATGGGACAACCCCTATCCGCAACATTGGCCAGGTATCAACTGACCGTCTGCTCTCCGCTCCGGGGATTGCGAGGCCGTCGCTTACCACCGCAGGCGGCCAACGCCCCGCCGCTCGCCGCATCCGGGTGCATGCCACCCGGCGTCCCTAGCTGAAGGGTGTGCCTGGTCAGCTCGCGCACTCATAACTGGCAGATCTAGCCGGTGCCGTGGACTCCGGACGGCCACGGCGAAGCCGCGCGGAATCGGCGTTATGTACCGTGCGCGCCCTCTAGCGCCCTGCTCGAATGCCTACCCAATGTGGCGGCCATGAGCCCGAGACCGCCGTCCATCCGATCGCGATAACCCGGTAGTCACCGACGTGCCCGGACGCCGCAGACAGGCCGCGGCACCGCTGCCCCCTGCGCCGTCCGCCCCACCCACACACCCGAGGCGCACGGAGATCTGCGCTGTCTCAGCTGTCATTTCCTGCCAGCTTCACCTGTTCCTGCCCGGCTGGTGAGGTCAGATCCTGCTGCCTTGGCGCTGCCATCCAGCAAGAAGGCCCGACCGCCGTGTCCGGCAATCAGGCCTCTGACCTGCACTTCCTGGTAGCGGGGGCAGGATTTGAACCTGCGACCTCTGGGTTATGAGCCCAGCGAGCTACCGAACTGCTCCACCCCGCGTCGATGGCTCTACCACTTTAGAGTCTCTCGCCGTGCCAGGCAAATCCGCGTCGCCTCGGCGGCGCACGGCCAGTGCGGCCAGCGCGCGTAGTGCCCGGGCAGCTTGCTTAAGCGCCGCTGGCCCCGAAGCCGTTCGGCACGGCCAGCCAGATCACGTACCGAACCGGCCACGGCCCAGCCGGCGGCTGCGTCAGCGTGTGCGGGTCCTGCGTGGTCAGCAGATTGACCACCTGGACCGGGCTGCCACCGTACGCGGCCAGTTGCCTGGGGCGAGCGGCGAGCAGGACCGGGCGCCGGCCAACGGCGCCGATCCCCGACAATACCGTCCTGACCTCGGCCGCGGGCTGGCCAGCCATCGACGCGGCCGGGACGCCGCACATCCCGCGGATCACCTGCAGGAACCGCTGCGCCACCACCCGGTCAAGGATGACCACCGAGGAATCCGGGCGAATCGAGGCGCAGAGCCCGCGGACTGCGCTGATCTCCCCGGCGCCGATCGACTTGGTGGCCAGGCCGTTGGCTACCGACCGCAGCGCGCCGCTCTTGCCCGAGTGGGTAAGCCCCAGGCCGAACGTGGTCACCGCCGTGGGCACCAGCAGTGCCGCGACACAGCACACCGCCACCAACGAGGTCGCCACCATTCCCGCGCCCCGGTCCCTGGCCCGCCCGACCAGCCAGGCCGCGGCCCAGATCGCGAAGATGATCAGGCCGGGCAGCACCAGCGGCACCAGCCGGCGGCTGGCCGCGGGCTGATCTGGGGCGATGGAAGGGTCCCACAAGACGGCGGCCGATCCCGCGCAGATGATGGCCAGCGGCAGCCCCCAGGCCCGCGCCGCGCCAGCCGGGTCCCGCCAGCTGATCAGCGCCCGCACGCACCGCCGCACCAGCAGGGCCAGACCGAACCCGCCGAGCAGGATGGCGGGGAACCCGACGTACCAGACGACCCAGTACAGCGTGTCCTCCGCATAGGTCCGCCGCGGATCGGGCCGCAGGTGCGCGATGCGCTGCAGCAGCGCCACATAGTCAGCGGCCGCCCCGGTCGCTGGCCCGCGCACGGTCTGCAAGTAGGGCCGGATGGCCAGCGCGATCAGCGCCGCGACCGCGAGGAGCGCACAGGCCTGAGGCAGCCACCGCAGCGGCCGGCTGGCGAACGCGCGCCGCAGGCCGCCGCGAAGCCGCGGGTATCTGAGCAGCTCGACCGCGGCCAGCGTGAACGCGGCCACCCACACCGCGATCAGCCCGATGACCTCGGGCACCGGCTTCAGCGAAGCGGTGAACGGGCGGGCCAGCAGGTAGGCGTCGGCGAGCCCGTACGCGACTCCGACGACAAGGCCAATGCCGAACGCACCGCCCATGGCCCGTCGCCCCGCCACCAGGATCCCGACGAAGGCAATGGCGGGAACCACGTCGAGCAGCCCGCCTAGCTGCACGACGGAGGTCATGGCCAGGGCCAGGCCGCCCAGCGCGATCATCGCGCGCTGCGGCGTATACCAGCGCGCCCACTGGCGGGACCGCTGCCAGCGGCGCCCGCCATCCGCCGCCGGCGCCCGCCCTACGGCGCTCCGCGTCCTGGCTATCGTGACGGCGTCGATGACCAGGCACAGGCCGCCGAACAGCAGGACCTGAGCCGCCGTCTCGCTCAGCGCGGTCCTGCTGACGTACTGCTCGGGCAAGGTGAACCCGAGCACCAGCGCCCCCGCCGGGGCCCACCGGGGCCCGGCCAGCCGGCCCGTCAGTCCGCCGAACGTGAGGATGGCGAGGCCGCCAATGACCGGGCCGAGGGCCGTGGCAGCCGAAATGCCGTGCACCCAGAACGCGCTAGCCAGCAGCATCGGCAGCCCGGCCATCGACCCGGGCACCACCGAGTCCCCCACGGCAAAAAAGCCGGTACTGGAGAAGGTGAGCCCGGCGTGCGCACCGCCGAAGGCGGCCAGGGACTGCGGGATCGGCAGCGAGCCATGCTGCGCTATCCAGTAGCCGGTCTGGATATAAGCCCCGGCGCCGCGCAGCACGATGACCGACTCCGAGCGGAAGATGAACTGCCAGACGGCGAAGCCCGCCGCCACCACCGCGGTGCCCGCCAGGCCGTACCAGGCCTCCAGGCCGCGCTCCGGGCGCACCGCCGGCAGCGCGCGCGGCCAGCTCACCGGCACCCGGCGCAGACCGAGCACGGCCAGGACGACCGCCAGCGGCACCGAGATAAGCAGCATCGGCACCGGCAGGAACGCGCCGGCCAGCAGCAGCGGAAGCCCGGGCAGCAGCCACGCGAGCACCAGGATCGCGGGAAGCACCGTGAGCCTCGCGAAGCCGGCGCCGCCGACTCCCGGGCGGCTCAGCCAGCCCTCGGCACGGCGGGCCGTCCGCGTCGCGGCGGCCACCCACTTGGGTTGTGGTCGGCCAGGTCGCTGTTGGCCGGGTTGCGGTCGGCCGGATTTCGCCGCGCCTGGCCGCAGCCGGGCTGCGGTCAGCTTCGCTGCGGCCAGGCCAGCGCCCGCTGCCCCGGCCGCCCGGGCCGCCGCATTGGGCAGGATTCTCGTCAGGCCGGACTTATCCGCAGCCGGTCCGTCCGCGGCTGCCTTGCCCGCCGTAGCGCCGTCCTGCGCGGAACCCGCAGAGCTGTCCGCTACCGCCCTGCGCCTTCTGCGGCCAGTTCGGTGAACGTCCTCGGCGGGCGGCATGACCTCTGTATCCTCGTGCTGCCTGGCGAGTTCCGTGCCCTTTTCGGGCTTGTCAGCGGCAGCAGAACTGCCGGTCTGGTGGTCTGGCGGGCGCACGCGTCCCACTGTAGATGGGCCGTGGCCTGCCGGGTATCAACAGCTGCCCTGGCCACCGTGCGTCGCGAGCTTTTGCTCAGCAACGTAGATGTCATAAGACATGATCTTTGCTATCTGAATGCGATACCTCCCGTTAAGACCACGTACTATAGGGCGCAACCCAAACGCCGGATCCCCGCGCCGGTCGCCGAGGACCTTTGCCCGGAGGAGCGATGAGCCGCTACAACGAGCCCGAAGGCGGGGACTGGAAAGAGTCACCCCGCCAGGGGCGGCCTGCCGGCCGCCGCCGGGCCTCCGTTGGGATGCTTATCAGCGGCTGGCTAGCCGCGGTCCTCGTCGGCGTCCTGGTCATCGCGGCACTTGGGGCCTACGTCAAATATCGCACCGTCTGGGACAGCATCAAGCGCGTCGACGTCACCAGCCTCGGCAAGCAGCCACCCAAATTCAATAACGCCGAGAACATCCTGCTGCTCGGCTCGGATACCCGCACCGGCGTCAACGGCAGAATCGGCGGGCACGTCGGCTGCAATTGCTCGGATACCGTGATGCTGCTGCACATCTCCCCTGGTCACCACCAGGTAACCGTGGTCAGCATTCCCAGGGACACCGAGGTGCCGATCCTGGGCTGCGCGGCCAGTGATGGTGCCACCGGCCAGCAGGCCGCTCCTGGCCAGCTTGAGCCGATCAACTACACACTGTCCTATGGCGGCCCGGTCTGCACCTGGAAGACCGTCGACGATGTGACCCACATCCACGTCGATCACTTCATCCAGCTCGATTTCACCGGCTTCGAGAAGATCATCGACGATATCGGCGGGGTGAACGTCTGCCTGCCCTTCAGCGTCGACGATACGATGTCGGGGCTGAATCTGAGCGCGGGCCGGCATCACATTCGCGGCGCGCAGGCACTGGCCTTCTGGCGCACCCGCGAGGACCTCGGCTTCGGCTCGGACCTCCAGCGGATCCAGCGCGACCAGTTCCTCATGGCCTCCCTGGTGCAGGGCATCGAGCGCAGCGGCCTGCTCAACAGCCCGACCAAGGTTCTCAGCGTCGTCAAGGACGCCGCGGACGCCATGACCACCGACAGCACCTTGGAGCAGTCCCAGATGCTCCAGATCGCGACCAGCCTCCGAGGGCTGTCGTCCCAGTCGGTGCAGTTCGTCACCGCGCCCAACGAGCCCTACGTCACCAACAACCAGAAGGTGCAGTTCGAGCAGCCGCAGGCCGACCAGCTGTTCTACGCGCTCGCGCACGACACGAAGCTGCCGAAGGCGCAGAAGAGCAAGAAGTCGAAGCATGCCACGACGACTCCGGTGCTGGACACGACGCCGTCCAAGGTCAACGTGACCGTGCTGAACGGGGCTGGCATCAGCGGGCTGGCCGGGCAGGCCGGATCCGATCTCACCAGCCGCGGTTTCAACGTCGTGTCGACCGGCGATGCCAGCACCTTCGGCTACACCAATTCCGTCATCGAGTACGCAGCCGCCACCGACCTGCCCGCCGTCGACACGCTGAAGGCTCAGCTCACCGGGGCCACCGTGCACAAGAACGCCAGCCTTACCCCGGGGACCATCGAGCTGATCGTTGGCTCCAGCTTCAACGGCCTGGCTGCCGCCAAGTCCTCCAGCTCCTCGGCTCCGTCGGTCAGCAACCTCAGCTCGACCTACGGCGGCATCACCGCCAGCACCAACATCTGCAAGGACACGAACGCGTTCGCCGGTCCGGACAGCGCGGGCGGCTGACCGCCGCTCGGGCGGCCATGAGTTAACGCGGTATCGCGCGGCTGGCAGAGTACCAGTATGGACGTGCCTTCATCGGCCAGGCCGCTGCTGGCGTACGTGTTCTGGCATTGGCCCCGCTCCGGCGCTGACCCGGCGACGTATGAGGCGGACCTGCTGAGGTTCCATGCCGCGCTGGCTGCCCGGCCGTCCCCGGGGTTCGTGCGCTCCGCGACGTTCGCAGTCGGCCGCGTCTCCTGGCTGCCCGGGCACCACGACAGCTACGAGGACTGGTACCTCGTCGACGACTGGTCGGCGCTGGGCGACCTGAACCGGGCGGCGGTCGGGCCCGCCCATGCTGGCCCCCACGATCGGATCGCGCATCAGGCGGCCGGCGGCACGGCCGGCTTGTACGCCCTGCACGCCGGTGGCGATGACCCGGGCCAGGTGGCGGCGTCCTGGTTCGGCAAGCCGCCGGGCTGGAGCTACGGCGAACTGCTGGCGGCCCTGGACGGCCCGCTCGGGCAGGGATCCGCGTTCTGGCAGCGCCAGCTCACGCTCGGCCCGGCACCGGAATTCTGCCTGCGTACCGCCACCACGCTAGCGCTGCCGCCAGCACTCGGCGTCGAGCAGGCCGCTGCCCGGCCGCTGAGCTGACTGAGCAGCACTCCCGGACCGCTCAGGCCGAGTTGGCCAGCACCGGCGCATCGAGCGCCGGCCGTTCGGAGCCGGACCACCGACGGCCGAGCAGCGAGACCTCTAGCCACAGCAGCAAGGCGCCTGGATAGATGAAGTAGCCGAACCTGGTCGCAGGGGCCAGCGTGAACATCAGCGACAGGCTGATGATGAGCCATCTGGCCGCGGCGGGGACCGTTCTGGGCGGCTTGATGATCAGCGAAACGGCAATGGCGAGCGCAGCCGCCACGAGCAGGCCGATGGCGATCAGGTGGCCGGTATGTCCGGTCTCAGCGATCAGGTGCCCAGGGAGCGGGCTGGCGGCCGCTGACTTGATCGGGGTCAGCCCGAGCGGAAAAAAGATGGTGTTCTCGGCTAGCGCGGAGGGCCACATCGCGGCGATCGGCCCGACCAGCGCGGCGCAGGACAGCAGCGCGGAGCCCAGGAAGACGAGCATTGGCCTGCGGCCGTCGCGTACCCCGAGCAGCACCATCGCCACGATCACGGCCGGCCAGGCGGTGGCCTTGGCCGCCGAGGCGACGCCTAGCGCTATCCCGGCCAGGACGTAGCGCGGCTTGTACCACAGCAAGGCCAGCCCCAGGCACATCAGCGCGAGAATGGGCACATCGGTGCCGCCCACCGCGAGCTCGAACGCGATCACCGGCGTGGCCGCGACAAACAGCGTCCAGCGGAACACATGCCTGGCGCCCGCGACCGCCAGGGCCAGCCCGAAGCAGACTGCAAACGCGAGCCCGAACCAGATCCGGGGATCAGTGATCACGTGCGGCCCGAACAGCGCCCTCGGCACGCCGAACAGCGACATGACCGGCAGATAGGGGTTATAGGCATTCGGGTCGTGCACGGTAGCCAGCGCAGCGGCGCTCTGATAGGGCGACTGGTGATGCACCAGCTGGATCGCTGACCGGCTGATCACGGCAACTTCCGGCTGCCGCCGTCCGGTGGCGGCGTTCCAGAACAGCGGGGTGATCAGGGCGCCGGCCACGCTCAGCGCCAGGGCGACATCCACCCCGCGCGTTCGCCAGGCCAGCACGGCCAGGCTGGCGGCCAGATAGGCGCAGGCCGCGACGACGCCCCAGCGCTGGTGCAGGCTGTTCGTACTGAACAGCGCGACCCCGCCAGCGAAAATAGCGCAAACGGCAAAAGCGGCCGCCGTCCAGCGCTGCGGAACTGCGACTGGCGACGTCCACGCGGCGAGGCGGCGCTTGCTGGAGTTATCCGGCGGCGCGGCGCTTAGTGTGAGCATTGCGATCGGCTACCATCCACCGGACGAATTCTAGCCGGTCGCATCCCGTGGGGCCCGGGGCGTTTAGGTTATCCGGTACCGTCTCGTTTCATCACGGGCTATCTGGCCTCGAGCGGTTCGCCGGTCACCGGCCGCCGGGCCACGTTACCTGCCGTTACCGTACCTCAGATCACCGGCGGCCGCCCGGCGCGGGTCATCCGCCACGCGGTGCCGGCCGACATGGGCCGGCGCGGTCCCGGATCCATCCGCCAGCCCTTCGCGAACCCCGATAGCCAGGCCCGGATGGCGACTCCAGACCGTTCCCGCAGCACCGTGATCGCGAGCCAGTCGAGCAGGTAGATCCAGGCCAGCGGCCAGGGCAGGTTCCGGCGGGCCAGCAGCACCCGGTTCCGGCCGTCTACCTCGTAGAATCCCGGGTGCCGCTTGTTCGGCAGCGGCGGGTGGCACATCTGGGCCGCGGCGTCGTATTCGAGCCGGTATCCCAGGCCAATCAGCCGCCAGGCCAGGTCGGTCTCTTCGTGGGCGAAGAAGAATGCCTCCGGCAGGCCGCCCGCTTCCAGGTACGCCGACCGCCTGATGGCGCAGGCGCCGCCGCTGAACGTCGTCACCTCAGACGACAGCTCAGGATGGCTGGCCCGCAGCCTCGGGACGTGCCATCGCGCGCCAGGGCCGCCGTCCGGATCAACGACCCGGAAGGACAGCACCGCGAGCCTGGGATCGGCCGCGAAGGCACTGGCGATGTGCTCGGACAGGCCAGGATCGGGGTACCAGCCGTCGTCATCGAGGAACAGTACGACATCGCCGGAGCAGGCGGCGACCCCGGCGTTGCGGCCGGCCGCCACGCCGACGTTCTCCGGCAGCCGGATGGTCTGTACCCCGCGGGCCACCGGTGGCACGTCGGCGCCGTTGCCTACCACGACCAGGTCCACGGCGTCGCCGCGCAGAGCCGCCACGCTGGCGATGGCCCGCTCCAGCTCCGCCGGGCGGTTTCCCATGGTCAGGATCACGCAGGAGAGCTTCACCGCAGCCGCCTGGACGCCAGGATGGCCGCCAGATGCGCGACCACCATCAGGGCCGCCACCACCAGGCAGGCGATGACCAGCACCCGGGTGGCCAGCAGATCGCCGCGGATCGCGTCCGCGATCGCCGCGATCAGGATCAGCACCGAGAGCTCGACCGCCTGGATGATCCGGTGCACCCGCAGCACACTGGCCAGGCGGCGCGCCGCGGCCAGGCCGGACGACTGAGGCTGTAGCGCCTCGTCATCGTGCTTACCCGGCAGGCCCTCCTTGGCCCGGGCCACCACCACGTTGTCGGTCTCCGCCTTGACGATCATGGCCAGCAGCGCGGCGCCGAGGCCAGCGCTGACGTAACCGCCGGAGAAGGTCAGGTGGCCCTGAGCCCGGATGCCGAGCCCGGTGAGCAGGGCCGCCTCGCCGAGGTAGTGCCCGACGCCGTCCAGGTAGATGCCCGACACCGAGGTCCGGTGGCTCCACCGGGCCAGCTCCCCGTCCGAGCAGTCGAACAGCAGGTAGCCCTGGATCAGGATCGCGCCGGCCACCGCGGTCGCCAGGCCACCGAACGCCACCACCACTCCGGCGGCTATACCGCAGGCGATGAACAGCGCGGTGACCGCGTTCGGGCTCCAGCCGAGCCTGGCGAAGACCCAGGTCGCCCACGGCGACAGCTTGCGCATGTAGAGCCGGCCGAACCAGTGCTCATCGTTCAATCGCGCGATCACGGCCGGGGGCTGTCCCTCCGACCTGAGCTCAGCCAGCGTAGGCCCGGGCATACTCCTCCACTCGCTTCGCCGTCTCCGCCTCGGACATCGCGAGGCGCTCCAGGATCGTGTAGCGCCCCGGGCGGGTGGCCGGGGCGAGCGCCACCGCCTTGGCGAACTCGGCCTGGGACAGGCCGAGGTCCGCGTGGCTGCGGGGCAGCCCGTGCCGCCGCAGGCAGTCGGAGATCGCCACCGCCTGCGCAGCGTCGTCGCGTAGGTAGGCGCAGAACAGAGCGCCCACCCCGGCTAGTTCGCCATGGCTGGCGGTGCCCGGGTAAAGCTGGTCGATCGCGTGCATGATCTCGTGATCCCCGCCGCTAGACGGGCGGCTCGAGCCCGCCACCGCCATCGCCATCCCGGACAGGATCAGCGCCTCGGCGAGCACGGTGAGGAATTCATCGGACCGGGCGTAACCGGGCTGATGCAGCACGGCCTGGGCCGCCGTCCTCGCCATGGCCACAGCCAGCCCGTCCACCCGCTCGCCGGTGTCGGCCGCGGCCAGCTCCCAGTCGGAGATCGCCGACAGGTCGCTGACCACATCACCGATTCCGCCGATCACGAGCGGGTCTGGCGCGCACCGCACCCGGTCCAGGTCGACGACGACGGCCACCGGGGACACGACCCCGTAGGAACCCTTCCCCGACTCATGCTCCAGCGAGCTGACCGGTGAGGCGATGCCGTCGTGCGCGAGGTTGGTCGCGACCGCGACCATCGGGATGCCGGCCATGTGCGCAGCGAACTTGGTCACGTCGATGGTCCGGCCGCCGCCGATGCCCGCCACCGCCTCATAGGCACCGGCTCGGAGCCGTTTGCCCAGGGCCACCGCACTGTCGTGGGTGCCATCGGTGATGCGGAACACCTCGGCTGCGTCGATCTGCAGGTCAGCCACGATGCTGTCGCCCTGGCCGGGGCCGACCGCGATGGCCACCCGTCCCTCGTTAGCGATCCGCCGGTCCGCCAGCAGCGTGCCCAGGCTGGTGACCGCGCCCGGCCGGACGTCGATGACCAGCGGCGCGGCGAGCATCCGGGCCAGGAGCGGCATGACCTTCCTCCGACTGGGCGCCAGGACGCGGCCTGCCTGTGCCTGGCGAGCTGAACGGTCAGCGGTCCGCGACCGCGGGCGGCTCCCGGTAGGGCGGGCAGCCGCCGATCACAGTAGCCACCCGCGAGATTAGCAGCGGCGCGCGATCTCCCGGGCCCGGCGCAGGTCTTTGTGGTCGTCGACCTCGACCCACTCGACCGCCCCGATCGGCGCGACAGCGATCTCGCCGCCCCGGTCAGCGAGTTCCTGATAGCCGTCCTCGTAATAGAGGCCAGGATCACGACGCCAGGTTGCCTCCAGCGCGGCGGCGAGCGGCGCTGCGGCAGCAGCCTCGATGAGCGTGGCGCCGATGTACTCGCCGTAGGCCCCGGCCGGATCGAGCTTCTTGTTGATCCTGGCCAGCAGGCCGCTTCCGTTGAGGATGACTTTCATTTCCTCGTCCGCGAGTCGCTTGACGTTATCGACCGCGAGGATGAGGTCGGCCGGGCTCTGGCCGCCCGCCGCCCGCGCGGCCAGCAGTGTCTTCTCGACGCTGACCGGGTGCACAGTGTCCCCGTTGACCAGCAGGACCCCGGCGCCGAAATGCTCCCGGGCCAGCCAGAGCGAATAAGCGTTGTTCCATTCCAGCGCGCGCTCGTTGTGGACGAGTTCGAGAGTGATCCCGTAGCTGCGTTCCAGGCTGGCAGCGCGATCGGCGATGACGGCGGCCGCGTGCCCGACCACGATGACCACTTCGGTGATCCCCACCGCGGCCAGGTTGCGCAGAGCGATGTCCAGGATGGTCGTCTCGCCCGCCACCGGCAGGAGCGTCTTGGGCAGCTGATCGGTCTCCGGGCGGAGCCGTCGGGCGGCTCCCGCTGCTAGGACCATGCCGATCAACGGCTGACTCCCCTTCGAGATGTCATGACTTTCGAGCAGATGAGCACACCAAGATACGCTGTCAGCGCCGCGTAGGCGAACGTGGCCAGGCCGATCAGCACGCCGAGCCCGGTGACCAGCATCCGCCCCTCCCAGCCCAGGCCGCTGCCGAGTTCCAGCGGGCCGCCCTGGCCAGTACGCCAGGAACTGGTCAGCATCGCCGAGCGCAGCGCGATCACCGCGCACAACGCGAAAGTCACGGGGGCCGGGACGCCGCAGCAGAAACCGAGGGCGGCGAGATAGAGGAACTGGCCGGCCTGGAGCAGCGCGGGCACCAGCCAGTCCGCCGGGCCGGTATGCGGAGCCGCCGAACCTGGCGCTGCCAGCAGCATGGCCACCACCGGCGTGAACGCCAGGAGGCCGGGCAGGTTCTGCAGGCCGAGCAGGGCCAGCGTGGCGGTGGCCGCCAGTCCGGCCAGCGCGGGCGGCAGCGCGGCTAGATTCCCCCGGACCATCCGGCCGAGCCAGCGCGCGATCTCTCCGTCGTCGCGGCACCTGGTCACCATCCCGTCAGCCTGGTCGGCCGTGGGGCGCGACGTCACCGCGTAGCCCGTGGCGGCGATACCCCAGGCCAGCAGCGCGACCAGGGCCGGGCGGGCACCCCAGATCGACGCCACCACGGCGATCAGCGCCAGCCGGCCGATCCCGGCCGGGGCCAGCATCCGCTCGCTGCTGCCGCTGAGGATCTGCCGGGACCGCGCTCCGCTGCCGACCGGGTCGCCGCACGCCCAGATCGTCTGGCGCACCGACAGCAAGATCATCGCGGCGGTCGCCAGTTCCCACGCGCCGCGCCAGTGGGCGCCCCGGGCGCCGAGGGCCAGCCCGGCGTAGACCGCGTACTCGCAAACCTGGCCGGTCAGGCTGGCCAGCCGGTCCGCGGTGGCGGCCCGCTCGCCAGCGGCCCAGGCTGCCGTACCGTCGGCGACCGGGACGCCCGCGACCGGGACGCCTGCGCGAATCCCGGCCAGCGGACTGATCAGCAGCTGGGCAGCCCACCCGGCGACGTAGCTGCCGACCAGGGCAACCGCGGCCTTGGCGTCGTCTGGCCTGGTACCGCCGGAGAACCAGGCCGCGGCGCAGATGCCGAGGACCAAACAGATGCTGGTGGCCGAATTCGGCGCCATGCCGCGGCGCACCGCCCAGTCCGTAACGCGGCCCGGCAGGTGCGCAACGGACAGGTACGCACCGCGCGGGTACGCACTGGGCTGGTGTTCACCGGGCAGGTATTCACTGGGCAGGTATTCGCCGGGCAGGCTGTCGCCAGGCCGGTATTCGCCGGACTGGTATTCCAGGGTGTCCGGCAGGTCGGAAGCAGAACCGGTCGCGGCGGGCACCGTGCCGGAATCCGCGGCCGGTCCGCTGACCACGGTGCGAAGGCCAGGGACCGGGTCCGTACTGCCGGGTGGCCCGTCGGCTGGCCCGTTCAGCCCCGTTTTGATCGCGTCCTCCATACGCTGCGCATTAAGTCAATTACTTAGAGTACATAGCCGATCTGGCGCCGGAGCGGCCCCCCGCCCCCGGGCCACCGCCCCAAGCCACCGCCCCGGGCCACCGCCCCGGGCCACCAGCACCAGGCCACCAGCACCAGGCCGCCAGCACCAGGCCACCGGCACCGGGCCCGCCGCGGCGTGACGGGCCGGGTAGGGTCCCCTCATGCGGACGGTCGCGGTCGTGCTCGCCGGCGGGACCGGCCAGCGATTCGGCGGCGGACTGCCCAAGCAGCTGCTGCTCCTGGCGGGCAAGCCACTGGTAGAGCACTCGATAGCCGCTTTCGAGGCGGCCGCTGGTGTCGATGCGATCTTGCTGGTGATGGCGCCCGGCTTCGCCGAGCAGGCGCGGGATCAGCTGGGCGGCCAGTACGACAAGCTCATGGGGGTCATCGAGGGCGGGAGGGAGCGCGCGGACTCGACCCGCCGGGCGATCGCGGCGCTTGGTAGCGCCGAGTGCAACGTGCTGCTGCACGATGCCGCCCGGCCGCTCGTCGATCAGCGGATCATCGGCGATTGCGTGGCGGCGCTCGGCACCTGCCTGGCGGTGGGGGTGGTCGTGCCCTCGCCCGACACGATCGTGGTCGTCAGCGACGGCGTGATGACGGGGATGCCAAGCAGGGCGAGCCTGCGGCGCTGCCAGACCCCGCAGGGATTCCGGCTGTCGGTGCTCCGGCATGCGCATGAGCTCGCGCTGGCCGATTCCGCCTTCAGCGACGCCGCCGCCACCGACGATTGCGGTGTCGTGCTGCGCTACCTGCCCGAGGTGGCCATCCGCCTGGTCCCGGGCAGCGAGCACAACATAAAGATCACCTACCCGGCGGATCTCGACGTCGCCGAGGCGTTGCTCAGCGGACTTTCGCCCGGTGACAAACGGCCCGACGTAGGCTTAGGTTTGTCTTGACATTACCCAACGCGGAAGTAAATTAGTTTCCTTGTAATGGTATGCGGCTTGTGACAAGGTGTGTCGGGAGTCGTCCCGGCCGGGCGCCCACGGGGGACATCAGCCCGGCAAATCGGGAGGTGCTTGCTCTGGTGGCGAAGGTCAGCGTCGTCGTGCCTTTTCACAACGTCGAGAGGTATATCGAGGCGGCGCTTGAGTCGATCGCCCGTCAGACATTCCGCGACCTCGAAGTCATCATGGTCGACGACGGCTCCACCGACGGAAGCACAGTCATCGCCAAGGATTACGTGGCGCGTGATCCTCGGTTCCAGCTGATTCAGCAGGCCAAGCAGGGGCCTGGAATCGCGCGCAACACCGGCGTGCGGCACGCTACCGGCGAGTACCTGGCCTTCGTCGACAGCGATGACCTCGTCGACCGGCACGCCTACGAACTGCTGGTCGGCTCGCTGGAGAAGACCGGCTCGGATATGGCAGGCGGCGGCGTCAACCGCATCAGCGCGCTAGGAGCACGGCCGTCGGGCCTGCATGCTGAGCCGTTCAGCAAAACGGTCCTGCGCACCCATATCTCCAGGTTCCCGGTCCTGCTGAAGGACCGGACCTGCTGGAACAAGGTTTACCGGCGCTCGTTCTGGGACGCTCACGGCTTCGAGTTCCACGGCAACCTGTATGAGGATCCGCCCGTCGTCGTCCGGGCCCATGTGCTGGCCACGTCGGTGGATATCTTCCGCGACGTGGTCTACTACTGGCGCGAGCGCGACGGCGGCGAGCTGTCCATCACTCAGCGCGCTCGCGAGCTCGGCAACTTCGAGCAGCGGATGGTCGCGATGACCAGCATCGCCTCGTTCCTCGAGGCCAGTGCGCCCGCGCTCAAGCCGATCTTTGACCGGTCCGTGCTGCAGAGCGATTTTCCGCTGCTGGCCAACGCGTACGGGTTCGCCACCGACGCCGAGCGCAGCGAGCTGACCGAGATCGCCACCAGCTACCTGAGCCATGTCACCGACTCGGGCTACCAGGACGTGCCCGCCATCTCCAGGCTCCACTGCTACCTGCTCAGCCACGGGATGATGGAGGAGTACCTGGAGGTGCTGCGGTTCTCCCGCCGCGGCGGGAGCCTGGAGGCTCGCGCGGTCCCCCGGGACAACCAGCCCGGGCGATGGTGCGCCGCCTACCCGTTCTTCCGCGATCCGGATCGCGGCATCCCCGATCAGTTCTACGACGTCACCGACGAGATGACCCTCAGCGCATCGCTGGACGCCGTGACCTGGCGCGGGCCCAGGCTGCGCATCGAAGGCAGTGCCTACATCCGGCGGCTCGATGCGCCGCAGCAGTCAGACACGCAGATCCGGGTCGCGCTGCGCAACAGCAGGACGCACCGGACCATCAGGGTCCCCGTGGAACGCATCCGCCGCCCGGACGTCACCGCCCGCTCTGGGCAGCAGGCGGCCTGCTACGACTGGGCTGGCTTCGCCGTCGAGATCCAGCCGCGCAGGCTGGCCACGCTGCCCGGTGTCTGGCGGGCCGCGAACTGGGAGCTGACGATCGAGGTCCGGGGCGGCGGCCTGGTGCGCAGCGGCGTGCCGAGCGCCGTGAGCCATGGCTCCGCGCAATGGCCCGAGGGCCGCTGGGTCGGCGGCAAGGTGTGGGTCCAGCCCGCCGCCGAGCATGACGGCCGGTTCATCATCCAGGGCAGGCCGGTCGATGCGCTCGTCACCGGCTGCCGGGCCGGGGACGGCGCGTTCGAGATCGAGGGCTGGACCACGTTCCCGCTGCACCAGGGGGCCACGCTGGTGCTGTCCCCGCGGCGGGGCGGCGGCAAGGCGATCCGGGTGCCTGCCGCTGCCGCTGGGCCCTGGACCGGCCCTGACGGCCGCGGCGGCGGCCGGCGGGCGGCCTTCCGGGCCCAGGTGCCGGTCAGCAAGCTGATCAGCAGAGCCGATCCGGCCAGCCCGATCGCCAAGATCACTCACGTCCACGACGAGTTCAACTGGGATGTCTCGGTCAATCCCGGTGGCGGCGGTGCGACCGCCAGGCTCGCGATGGGGATGGCGACCGCCGGCGCCCGGCTGACCAGTTCCGGACGCGAAGTCACTGCCTTCGTCACCCACTTCGGCTACTTCTCGCTGCTGGAGCGGACGCTGCGTCCAGTGGTCACGGGCATCGAATGGGACGACACGAAGCAGCTGCTGCTACGAGGCGATCATGGTGACGCAGCCCACCGGCCGGCCGAGCTGATCATGCGGCATCAGCGGTCCGGGCAGCAGTACCGGCTGCCGCTGACCTGGGACGGCGGCTCCTTCACCGCCCACCTGGATCCCAGCGCGGTACCGGGCGTGGGCGGCCTGCAGCCGCTGGCCACCGGGAAATGGCGGTTCCTGGCCCAGGTCGGCACGGGCGAGGTCACCATGGCGGTGGCCAGGAACCTGCTGTCCGGCCTGCCCGGCTACCATCGCGTTGGCCTGCACGAGATCGAGCTGCAGCCGTACCGTACCGATGCGCTGCGACTGGACATCCGCCCCGCGTTGGGCCCTGATGAACGCGGCCGGTACGCACAGTGGCGGCTGCAGGCGCACGACTACCCGGCGGCCGCCGCCAAGCCGCTGCAAGACCTGGCCGTCTTCGACAGCTACAGCGGTCGCGCCTGTTCGGACAACCCGCTGGCGATCTATACGGAGCTGCGCCGGAGCCATCCCGACCTGGACTGCGCCTGGATCAGCCTCGGCGGTGACTTCACCGCTCCGGACGGCGGCCGGGTCGTGCTCGATGGAAAGCCGGGAGCATTACGAGGCCATGGCCCGGGCCCGCTACGTGATCTTCAACGATATGCTGCCGCGCTGGTTCACGAAGCGGGACGGCCAGATCTGCGTACAGACCTGGCACGGAACCCCGCTGAAGCGGATCGGCCTGGACGTGGACCGGCCCCAGTTCACCAGCGGCCTGGTATACCCGGACCTGCTCCGCGCGGACGTGGCCAACTGGGACCTGTTGCTCTCGCCGAATTCGTTCAGCACGCCCATTTTCCGGCGGGCATTCGGCTTCGATGGCGAGGTCCTCGAAAGCGGATACCCCCGCAACGACGAGCTGCACCAGCCCGGGCAGGCTGAGCGCCGCGCCGCCATCAGGGAGAAGATCGGGATACCCGCCGGCAGGCGGGTCGTGCTGTACGTGCCCACCTGGCGCGATGACGCGGCCACCGAGGCGACCGGGCGGTACAGGTTCGACCTGAAGCTTGACCTGGCCGCCGTCGCGGCGGCGCTCAGGGACGAGTACGTCATGCTGATCCGGATGCATACCCAGGTGCAGAGCGACCTGCCGGACCGGACGGCAGGCGGGTTTGCCATTAACGTGACCCGCTATCCGGACATCACTGACCTCTACCAGATCACTGATGTGCTGATCACTGACTACTCATCGGCCATGTTCGATTTTGCCGGGACCGGCCGCCCGATGCTCTTCTTCACCTACGATCTCGACAGTTATCGCGACAAGCTGCGCGGCTTTTATTTCGATTTCGAAAAGACCGCGCCCGGGCCGCTGCTGCGCTCGTCGGCCGAGGTCATAGAAGCGCTCCGCGACATTGCCGGAGTGCAGCGGTCCTACCAGCCCGCCTACCAGGCCTTCGCAGCGGAATACTGCTCACTTGACGATGGCCAAGCCGCCGCCCGCGTTGTGCGCCGCCTGCTGGACCGCCGCTAGAGATCCTCAGCTCAACCGTGGCAGCGCCGCGATGGGCCTTGACTTTGTACTGCAAAGCCAAGTAGCTTTGAAGTACAAAGTTTGACATCTGGCTCCGAGCAGGCCCTGGAGGCCGACGTGCGAGAGGACCAGGACATGAGCGTGCAGGAAGCGGCGGCCATCGCGCAGGATGCCCGCACCCGCGCTCGCAAGGAGCTGGTCATCAGCGCGCCCCTTGTGTACACGGCGTGGGGCCTGGTCTGGCTCCTCGGCTATGGAGCGATGTGGCTGTCGGTGCGCGGCCAGCATCCCTACCGGGGGCCCTCGGGCGTGTCGATCGCGGCCGTGTTCGTGCTGGCCGCCTTCGCGGTCGCGGCCGTCCTGGTCATCGCCAGCAGGGCAGTCGCGGGCGTCGACGGCCAGTCCGCGCGGTACCGCCGCATCATCCTGGCGACGTGGGCGATCGGATACCTGATCCTGCTGCTGGTACAGGCTGGGATCAGCAGCTCCGTCAGTACGGGCACGCTCGCGTTCGTGGCCTTCGCGGGTCCCGTGCTGCTGGCCGGGCTGACCTATATCCTGGCCTCCGTCCTGGGACGGAACCGGCTGGCCTTCGCCCTCGGAGCCTGGCTGGTGATCGTCGGTGCCAGCTGCGCATGGCTGGCGCCCGCGACCATCCTGGCCACCTGCGCGCTGGCGGGCGGCGGGGCGTTCCTGCTGATCGCGGTGATCGAGATCAGGCTCCGCGCCCATGACACCTGACGAGCTTGACCCCGTCATTCATGCGCCCGTGCGGCTGCGTGTCGCGGTGACACTGGCCACCCTGCGGGACGGGGACGACCTGTCCTTCACCAGACTGCAAGAGCTGCTCGGGCTGACGCCTGGCAACCTCATTACCCATCTACGCAAGCTCGAGGACGCAGGTTACGTGACGACGGTCAAGTCGGGCAGCGGCGTCAACGCCCGGACCTCGGTCAGCCTCAGCCAGCAGGGCCGCAAGGCACTGGACAACTACATGTCAATCCTGCGGAAGCTGCTGGATTCAGCCAGCACCAACGGCGCCGGCCCGCAGTAAACCGGGCACGGCAAACCCGGACTGAATCAGTCCGTCTTGGCCGCCGCCTGATTGGGTCAAGAGGAATGATGAAGCCCTACTTTGACACCCATTCCGCCGGGGTGCTGCTATTAATCGTCCTGCTGGCCTGGCTGAGCATGGAGGCCATCCAGTTCGCCCGGCAGTGGCGCTGGCGGGCCAGTGCCACCAGGATCGGCCGCCGCAGCTTCTGGCTCGGTTTCGGGGCCTGCCTGATCGTCACAAATCTCGCGCTGTATCTCGGGCCTGCATTGTTCCCGGCCGCCGCGATCCGGCCCGGGGCCGCTGCCTTCGCGGCCGGCATGGTGATCATGGTTGCCGGGGTCCTGCTGCGCGGCTGGTCGTTTGTTGCGCTGGGCCAGTACTTCACCGCCGTGATCAAGGTCAGCCCGGAACAGCCGGTGGTCACGAATGGCCCGTACCGGTTGCTGCGGCACCCGGGCTATGCCGGGGGGCTGCTGGCCGAGATCGGGATCGCGGTGGCGGCTGCGAACTGGGTCAGCGTGGCGGTGTTCGTCGTAGCGTGGGTGGCGATCATCGCATGGCGGATTCGCATCGAGGAAACCGCCTTGCTGTCAGATGTCGGGGAAAGGTACCGCTCCTACGCCTCGCACCACAAGCGCCTGATCCCGCTCATCTGGTGACGATGTAGCGCCCGCTCTGGAGTTAACCTGGTCAGGCTGATCTTGGGCGACCGCGGCCGGGTGGCTCGCAAGCACCGCGGCCGGTGGCTGATGCCCCGCGCCTTCCGGTGAGGTCTGCTGGCTAACGCGGCGTCGCGACAGGCGCGTGGCGGGGACCCGGCAGCAGGCTGCGCGGGCTGGTCAGGAAGCCGACGCCCCAGCAGACATGCATCGTCACCAGGGCCCCAGGCAGCCGGGCCAGCACGGGCCTGGTCAGGCTGCGGGCCGCGGTCATGGTGACGGCCAGCACTCCGGCCAGATAGCCAGCGGGTAGCAGGAAGCCAACCGCCAGCCAGCGCAGCGAGCCGCCGGCCGCCAGGCCGGCCAGGCCGGCCACGGTCCCGGCGGTCATCGCGAGGACCGCGAGCGGCGGGGCCAGGTAGCGCGGGTTGATCGTGCCGGCATGCTGGCGCGCCACCACCCGGCGCCACCGGCCGTAGTGAAAGTACTGCGCGCCCAGCGTCCGGATGCTGGCTCGCGGCCGGTAGGTGACCCGCAGGTCGGGCTGGAACCAGATCAGGCCGCCCGCCAGCCTGATGCGGTGGTTCATCTCCCAGTCCTCGGCCCGCTGGTACATCTCGTCGTAACCGCCCACCTGCTCGATCGCGGCCCGCCGATAGACCCCCAGATAGACCGTGTCGGCTGGCCCGGGCTGGCCGCCGGTGTGAAAGCGGGAGGCGCCCACGCCGGCCGGCGAGGTCATCGCCCAGGCCACGGCCTGCTCGAACAGGGACACGCCTTCGGCGGCCATGATGCCGCCGACGTCAGCCGCGCCGGTCTGCTCGAGCGTGGCCATCGCGATACGCAGGTAACCGGCCGGCAGCAGGGCATGCCCGTCCAGCCGCGCGATGACCGAGTGCCGAGAGGCCTTGATCGCCGCATTCAGGGCACTGGGGATCCGCCCGCTGGGATTGGGAATCACGGTGACGCGGGAGTCAGCGGCCGCGATCCGTTCCGCGATCTGGCGGGTCCGGTCCCGGGACGGGCCCACGGCGAGCACCAGCTCTATCTCGCCGCGGTAGTCCTGGCCGAGCACCGAGGCGACGGATTCCTCGAGATGCCGTTCCTCGTTCCGGATCGGCATGATCACGGAAATGGGCACCGGCTCGGCTGGCGCGTCGGGCGTGTGGGGCGGAATGCTCATGACGCACGTCACCGTACCGCCCCGGAGCCCGCAGTGCGACTTCGGGCCGGGCGCCGCAGCTGGCCGATCAGAGCGCGGCATCCTCCAGCATCTCGGTGACCAGGGCGGCGATCGGGGACCGTTCGGAGCGGACCAGCGTCACGTGCGCGAACAGCGGATGCCCCTTGAGCTTCTCGATCACCGCGACGACGCCGTCGTGCCTGCCGACCCGCAGGTTGTCGCGCTGCGCGATGTCATGGGTCAGCACCACCCGCGAGCCGGAGCCGATCCTGGACAGCACGGTGAGCAGGACCCCCCGCTCCAGCGACTGCGCCTCGTCCACGATCACGAACGAGTCGTGCAGCGAGCGGCCGCGGATGTGGGTCAGCGGCAGCACCTCGAGCATGTCCCGGCGCTGCACCTCATTGATCACTTCCTCGGAGGTGACGGCGGACAGCGTGTCATGGACTGCCTGCGACCAGGGGTTCATCTTGTCCGCCTCGGAACCGGGCAGGTACCCGAGCTCCTGGCCGCCGACCGCGTAAAGGGGACGGAACACGAGCACCTTGCGGTGCTGCTTGCGTTCCATAACCGCCTCCAGCCCCGCGCACAGCGCGAGTGCTGACTTACCGGTACCGGCCCGGCCGCCGAGCGAGACGATCCCGACCTCTGGGTCGAGCAGCAGATCGAGCGCGATCCGCTGCTCCGCGCTGCGGCCGCGCAGCCCGAACGCCTCCCGGTCGCCGCGGACCAGTCGGACCGACTTGTCCGGATGCACCCGGCCGAGCGCGCTGCCCGCTCCCGATCCCGACAGCAGCACCAGCCCCGTGTGGCAGGGCAGGTCGCGCGCCGCCGGGCAGTCCAGCCTGCCCGCGCTGTACAGCTCGTCGATCTCGGCGGCAGTGAGGTCTATCTCCTGCATGCCAGTCCAGCCGGAGTCGACGGGTAGCTCGGCCAGGTACTCCTCGGCGGGCAGTCCGACCGCGGCCGCCTTCACGCGCAGCGGCAGGTCCTTGCTGACCAGCACGACGTTCTCGCCTTCGGCGGCCAGGCTCCGCGCCACCGAGAGGATCCTGGTGTCGTTGTCGCCGAGCCGGAACCCGGCCGGCAGCACGGACGGGTCAGCGTGATTCAGCTCGACCCTGACGGTGCCACCCTGATCACCAACCGGCAGGTCGGCGTCCAGCCTGCCGTGCGCGATCCTGAGATCATCCAGGTGCCGCAGGGCCTGGCGGGCGAAGTAGCCGAGCTCGGGGTGATGGCGCTTGGCCTCCAGCTCGGTGATCACCACGACCGGCAGCACGACCCGGTGCTCGGCGAACCTGCCGAAGGCAGCCGGGTCCGCCAGCAGGACGCTGGTGTCGAGGACGTACGTGAGCCTGGAACCGCCGGTTGCGCCGACCGCGGCGGTGCGGCTGGCATGGCGGGTAGCTGATGGACTGGTTGAGTGACTGGCCACTCGCTCTCCCCTGGGCGCCGGGGGCGGCGCCGCGTTCGGACACAGACGTGTCGGCGGGACCGGGACCGGCCAGCGACGGGCCGGGCGCCGGCCCTTCGCTCGTCTCGCCTGCGTACCAGGACGCGAAGCTCGAGGATGTCGAGGGCCTTCCCGTCGGGCGGCTACGCACCGCCCGTCGCCTCTGACGGTACCCTCGGTCACCCGTTTCCCGGAAGTACCGCAACCGGGTGTTAACACGCCCGATACGCGACCCTCAGGTCTGCCCCGGTCGGGACAGCGGACAGTGCCGGACCGGGGCGGGGCGGGCCGTTATGGATCTCTTCTGGATCTTCCCGGTCAGCTGCCGAACCTGCGCTGCCTGGCCGCATAGGACCGCAGCGCACGGAGGAAATCGACGCGGCGGAACGCCGGCCAGTAGGCATCGCAGAAGTAAAACTCCGAGTGCGCGCTCTGCCAGAGCAGGAACCCGCCGAGCCGCTGCTCCCCCGAGGTACGGATCACCAGGTCCGGGTCGGGCTGGCCGGCCGTGTAGAGGTGCTCGGCGATGTGCTCGACGTCCAGGATCTCGGCCAGCTCCTCGATCGTGGTGCCCCGGGTCGCGTGGTCCTGCAGCATGGACCGCACCGCGTCGGCGATCTCGCGCCGCCCGCCGTATCCGACCGCCACGTTGACCAGCAGCCCCGGGCGGGCGGCCGTCGCCTCGCCGGCGTCCTTCAGCACCTGAGCCGTCTCGGCGGGCAGCAGATCCAGCGCTCCCATCGGATTGACGTGCCAGTTCTGGGCCACTAGTTCCCGGACGGTGTCCTCGATGATCCGCAGCAGCGGATCGAGTTCGGCCGCCGGACGGGCCAGGTTATCGGTGGACAGCAGCCAGAGGGTGACGACCTCGACGCCGGTCTGGCGGCACCACTGCAGCAGCTCGAAGATCTTGTCGGCGCCCTTCTGGTGCCCGCTGCTCACGTCGAGCAGGCCGGCCGACCGGGCCCAGCGCCGGTTACCGTCGCACATCACTCCGACATGCCTGGGCATCGCCGCCGGCGAGAGCGACGCCTCGAGCCTGTGCTCGTAGAGCCGGTAGGCGAGATCGCGCAGTCCCATCCGGCACCCTTCCTCGCTGCCGCCAGGCCGGTCTCCTGATACCGCCCAGCAGCTTCCCGGCTCGCTTGGCCCCCGCCGGTGCCGGGGCCATGCGGACCTCGGCATCCGGTTCGCTTAGCACCGTATCCAAAAAAGTGACCAGTTCGGCCGAGGTCAGCACGGCCCGCACGCCGATTCCTCCCGCACCCCATGCCTCAACGATCACGCGGCGGGTCAGCCGCCAGCCATCCACCCAGCGCACGCCGGCTGGCTGAGTTCGCCCAAGTCCGCCGTCTGGACCAGCGGATCGGCCTGAACCGATCGGCCCGCCAGGCCCGTCAGGCCCGCCTGCACCGGCCGCCCCGCCAGGCCCGCCTGGACCGGCCAGCCCGGCTGGCTCGCCAGGCTCGCCCAGCCATTGCGCGGCGGACCGCAGCAGGCACCGGAGCTCCCCCGAGCCAGGCAGGTCGGTCCGGTCCCTGGACCTGAGCAGAAAATACTCGCGTTCGGCCGGCGGATAGTCGCGCAGCGACCGCGGCTGATCGCCGTCCCCGGCGTCGGGAAACCGGTCATCGGGATCGGGCCACGCGGCGGCTTGCTCGGGGTCGCGGCGTGCCGCGCTCACCCGGGCGGCGAGCCGCGACAGCCGGAATCCGCACCGCTCGCCGACCCGCGCGAACGGCTGACCATTGCGCCTGAGCTCCAGCGTGATCTCATACGGCTGTCCGGCCCGGTCCCGGCAGGGAACGGGGACCACCGTGAGAACCGAGCCATCTACGCAACGTAGTTCCCCCATAACGAAACGCTACATCTTGGTCCGGGGATTGGTCATCACCCACGCCGCAGTATTCGGGGCCCGGGCTGGCCGGGGCCCCGCGCGTGGCCGGTCCGGGCCGCCCGGCCGATCCGGTCCGGCCGACTCGGCCGACGTCAGCCGATCGACTTAACGATCGCCTCGTCGAGGCCGGAGAACGAGGCGAGGTACTCGCGGCGCTCCCGCTTGAGCCTGGCCACCATGGCGTCGTACTCATCGCTTCGGCCGGTGCGCTGGTAGAGCCGGCGCGGCTGCAGGATGTCGATGTCAGCCACGCCAGGCAGGGACGAGGCGATCTCATAACCGAAGTCGTCGTCGCTCACCCACTCGATGGTGCCCTCGACGATGGCCTGCACGATGGCGGACGAATACGGGATCGTCACCTTCTTCGACTCCGGATTGTCACTGCCGCCGCCAACCCGGCCGGTGTTCAGCACGAACACCTTCAGCTCGTGACTGTCGAGCAGTTCCAGCATCCGGTTGCCCATGTCAGCCATATCGCGCGGGAAGAACGGGTTGGTGCCAGGAACCCGGAGGAATTTGCCCTCCTCATCCTTGCCCCCCGCGGACGTGCCGGTGGTCTCGCCGAGCATGAAGTAGGCAGCAGCTTGCTCGCGGTCCAGCCGGGCCACGCCGGGGACGATGTTCTCGTTCTTGTTCAGGATCAGCAGGAATTCCGCGGGCGGCACCGCATTGCCCGGCCAGGGATCCACATAGGAAAACGGCCAGGTGGTGCGGCCGTTCTTGGTGTAGGAGGTGTCGAAGAAGTCAACCTTGCCATCAGCGTCGACGGAGACGTTCTCCAGGTAGGCGTCCGGCTTAGTGGTGGCGTTGTAGATGGCGGGCTCGAGCTCGGGGTCGAGCCCGAAGGTCTTGGCAAAGCAGCCGTTCTCGGTCGTGTAGACCCGGCCGCTGGGCATCAGCGCGATGAAGTCGTCTTGCGCGGGCTTGCTGCCCAGCTGGGTGGTGAACGTGGTGGTGGTCTTGCCGGTGCCTGACAGGCCGACGATCAGCACCGTGGTGGGCCGCCCGCTGACCGGGATCACCTTGCAGCCCGCGTGCAGGGACAGGCCGCCGCGGCCGTAGACGATGTTGTTCCACATCCGCAGGCCGCCCTTCTTGGACTCACCGAAGTAGTCCGAGTTGAGCACCCGGGTGATGTTCGTGCGCAGGTCGACGGCGATGAGCCGGTCGTCGGGGTAGCCGGGAGCGGGCAGGTTCGGCGTGTAGATGACCGTGGTGTCCGGCTCCCAGGTCGCCGGGTCGTAGTCATCGCCCACCGGGTAATAGAGCTGCTTCTGCATGCCGGCGACGTTCGCGTTCGCCGCCTCCATGATCAGCCGCGCCCGGGTGCGGAATTCCGGGTCGGACCCGATGTAGCCGTCCACGACGACCATGTGCAGGCCGGCCATGTAGGCGTCCTGGTCGGCGGCTACCTGGTCGTACTCCGCGCGGGTGATGGTCTGCTTGGTCGCATTTGTCGAGTCATCGACCACATAGGTCGATCTGGTGCTCCGTGAGTCCACCCGCGCCTTGACCACTACGTTGCCGAACTCAGTCAGCTGACTGTTCGGCATCTTCTCGGTCAGTTCGCGGAGCCGTTCCGAGGTCGGATTCCAATCGACCGAAGCGGCACTCAACTCGTACACCACTATTGATCCTCCTCTTCGGCGCCTGCGTAGACGCCCGCTGCCGTCACCCGCTCAGGTACCGGGCAAATGCCTCCTGCGCGCACAGGATTTGCGGAGTTTACCCCGCCCTCGGCGGAGTCAGTTGCGCGCTGGAGCCCGGGAATTCACCCGTGACAGCATGGAAGAATCATACTCGTGGTGATGCGTCGTAACGGAACGTGGCCATGGCGATAGCCATCGCGTCAGGATCTGGGGCCCTCGTCCCGCACCTGCTCGACCTTGCGGAGAGCCTCCCTGAGGTCGGTCAGCCAGCTGTCCTCATGCTCCCCGACCAGCCGGACGCACCAGGCCAGCGCATCGCTCCGGCTGCGCGCCACGCCCGCGTCGACCAAGGTGTCCAGCACCAGCCGCTCTGGCTGCCGCAACCTGGTCATAACCGGTACGGAGAAGGTGGTGAACATGACCTTTCTGCCTTCGCAGACCACGCCCCAGGACACCTTCCGGCCGAATTTGTGCTCGGCCTCGCGGGCGATCTCGATCCGCAGCTGCCGGGTCTCCTCGCGGAACCTGCGGCTGCGGCCATCGGCCGCGGCGGCGCGCTCGGCGTCGGTCGCTCCGGCGGAAGTCTGCGGATCTGGGAGGGTGCCGATTACCGTGACTTCTTCTCGGTCCAGTGTGACTTCCGGCACATCGCTGAACCAGTCACTCGGCATCCGCCCGGTGAACCAGCCGCGGAGGTGCTCGGCCAGCGAGACTCCTGGGTTTTCCTCTTCTGTACTCATGTAATTATGATTACACAGCAAGTCCGCTGGGGCAAGCTCGCGCCGCCAGCCCCCGCGCCGCCCGCCCCCGAGCCGCCAGCCCCCGAGCCGCCCGCACCCGAGCGCCAATGGATGCGATGGCACCTAGCTGCGGTTACAGCAGCAGCGCCGGCACACTGCCGCTATTGCCCAGCCACAGCGATGTGCCACCGCGGTGGTTGCGGGCGTCGGCGCGGTGGCCGGGAGCTGGCACTAATGGCAAGGCCGCCGGCCTCAGCCCGAACCAGGCTCCTGCTGGTCAGCCAGCCAGGTTGGCGGCTACCGCCGCGGCGACTCTCGGATAGACCTGCACCGCGCCGGCGAAGCCGGAGCCGAAGTCGGCTGGCACGACCTGCACGTTCATGCCGGGCTCGGGCGCCTGGATCATCAGGCCCTTGCCGAGATAGATGGCTACGTGCGAGATGTAGGTGGGAGCGGTGGGGTCAGTGTGATAGAAGAGCAGGTCGCCGGGCTGCAGCTGACTGACTGGTACCTGGGGGCCGGTGCGGGCCTGATCAACCGCCACCCTCGGCATCACGACTCCGGCCTGGGCGAGTGACCACTGCACCAGACCCGAGCAGTCGAACGACCGCGGCCCGGCCGCGCCCCATACGTACGGCATGCCCAACCGGCTCACGGCGGCCTTCAGGAAGGCCGAAAGCTGGACGCCGGACAGACCCGGTCCGCTGGCTGCCGAGACTCCGGCCGCCCCGGCGGCTCCGGAAGCCACCGCGACGCCGGACGACGGGGCCTGCGCCACCAGCGACGCGACCGACGCAGTGCGGGGCAGCAGCTTGGCCACCCGCTTCATCAGCGTGCTCAGCTCGGCGTGCGGCGCGCTGATGACGATCGCGTTGCCCGCTGGTACGCCCAGCGAACGCGCGACCTGATCGGAGACCACCGCGTCAACACCGGAGATCCCCACCGTGCCGAACCCGGCCACCTTGAGGTCCTTGGTGCTCCGCCCGGCCACCCGCAGCGACTGGCTCAGCGGCAGCTTGTCCAGCTTGCCCATCGTGTAGGAGACGGCTACCCCGCCCGCCACGACGTTGCGCCACAACGTCCCGGACTCGGCGGTCGGCTTGGCCGCGAACGCGCGGAACTCCAGCGGGTTCACGCCGAGCATCGCGACGAACTTTCCGTCCATCTGAATCCTGGCCGCGTCGACCTGCTGGGCGGCTACCACCCCAGGCAGCCTGGCCACGGCGGTGGCCGCGCCGCGCGGCAGCGACGCAGGCGCTACTACGAGCAGATCGGCCTGGAGCAGTCCACGCAGTCGCGGCAGCGGGGCCGATGCCGACGAGAACAACCGGGTGTCGACCGCATTTGATCCGGAACGGATGTTCCCCGGTAGCTCCGATCCCCACGGCAGAATCTGGTCGTGCAGCCGCGCGAAGGCGACGGCCAGCCCGGTCTGCGGCTGCTGCACGGGGAGCACGGGCCTGGCCGCGGCCACCGTCAGCAGAGTCACGCCGACACCCAGCATGGGCAGCGCGCGACGCGCTAGGCTGCGCACGGCACTCCCCTCGGCAGGAGGCACTGGGCCTCGGTTTTCAACTCACTGGCCGCATTGCGCAAAACGATGCGCACGCGTCAATACGCCAGTTCCCATAATTGCCGCACTCATGCTCAGCGGCAAGCTCCGGATGCGCCAGCAATGGTGGCTGCCCGGTGATGGCGCTACCGGCCGGCGGCGTCCCGGACCGAACGGCGATGTGGCTACCGGGCGTTGGCAGCTCATGGCCGCGCCTGATGCCCGGGCCGGCCGACGGCGTCCCGCGACCGAACGGTGCTGGCCGCGCCGTCCCGCGACTGAAGGGTGATGTGGCTACCGGGTGGCGGCACCCGGTGACCGCGCGGCGGCTTCGAGCTCGGCGCGCAGTTGCTCCGGGTCGGTGACCGGCAGGCGGCAGGCGAAATTCCGGCACACATAGGCTGCCGGACGGCCGCCTACCAGCGCCCGGCCAGCCAGTAGCGGGATGGCCGACTGGCTGGCTCCGCCGGGCGGCCCGTCAGCATCCGTCCCCTCAGCATCCGTCCCGCCCACTGGCGCCCGGTCCGCAGGCCGCCGATCCCCCGGCTCCCGGTCCCCCCTCTCCCCACCTCCCGGCTCCCCCGCCACGGCGTTCCTGTCGGAAGCCTCGGTGGCCGGGTCTCCAATGGCGATCACTGCACCAGGCGGCGCGGCGTAGAACGCCATTACGTGTAGCGCCGCGGTGCGCTCATCAGCGGGCGGGCCGACAATAGCGATCTCAGCCGGGCCAGATAGCAGGGCCTCCGCGACGGCCAGGCCCGAGCCCGCGGCGCGCGGGAATCTCGACGCGATGGCGGGCAACGGCCCCAGTGCCGCGGCCGCGGCCTCGGCGTACCGCGCTGACCCGGTCAGCGCCGCGTAGCTGAGCAGCGCCCCGGCGACCGCGAAGGCACCGGACGGGCTCGGACCGTCGGCCGGGTCAGCGGGCCGGTAGATCAGCTGCTCGCCATCGTCCGCGGTGTCATAGAAGCCGCCCGCCCCGTCGCCAAACCTGTCCAGCGCGGTATCCAGCAGCTGTCCGGCGAGCCTCACCCAGCCTGTCTCACCGGTCACGCCGGACAGTGCCAGGAACCCGTCCGCAACGCAGGCATAGTCGTCCAGGACACCCGCGCTACCGCCGGCGATGCCGTCCCTCGATGTTCTCGCCAGCCGGCCATCAGCCAGATGCACTCGGGCGATGGCCTCCGCGGCGCTCCGCGCCGCCGTGACGAACTCCGGCCGCTCCAGCAACAGGCCTGCCTCGGCCAGCGCCGCGATGGCCAGCCCGTTCCAGGCCGCAACGACCTTGTCGTCCCTAGCCGGGCGGATCCGCCGCTCTCGCGCCTCGAACAGGGCGGCGCGGATCCGGGCCAGGCGGTCGGCGTCGGACGGGTCGGCTCGCAGCTGCAGCACCGAACTGCCATAGGAGAAGGTGCCGTCTTGGGTCACGCCGAACACCTGGGCCGCGTATTCGCCGTCGCCGGGCCCGAGCACCTCCCGCAGCTCGGCACAGGTCCAGGCGTAGAACTTGCCCTCTTCGCCCTCGCTGTCCGCATCGAGCGCCGATGCGAAGCCACCCTGCTCAGTCCGCAGCTCCCTGACCATCCAGGCACAGGTCTGGGCGGCCGTCCGCCCGGCCAGAGCCGAGCCGGTCCGCCGCCACAGGTGCGCGTAGACCCTGGCCAGCAGGGCGTTGTCGTACAGCATCTTCTCGAAGTGCGGCACCACCCAGTCTGCGTCCACGCTGTACCGGGCGAAGCCGCCGCCCAGCTGGTCATAGATGCCACCGCGGGCCATCGCCTCGGCCGTGCCCGCCGCCATCCGCAGCGCCGCCGCTCCGCTGGCCCCGCCGGCCCGCTCGTGATGCCTGAGCAAGAATTCCAGCACCATGGAAGGCGGGAACTTGGGCGCAGCGCCGAAACCGCCGCGCTGCGCGTCGTAACCCGTCTCCAGACCGGCGACCGCGGCTTCGCACGCCGCGGCCAGCCGGGGCGTTCCGGCGCCGGCCTGCTCACCGGTCCATCCGCCTGGGCCCGCCGCGATCGCGCGCTCCGCCAGCGCCTCGGCGATCTGCCTGGCCTGCCCCGCTACGCCGGCGCGATTTTCCTGCCAGGCATTGGCCACGCCGAGGATCAGGCGCTGGAAATGCTCCCTGGGAAAGTAGGTGCCGCAGAAGAACGGCTCACGGTCGGGCGTCATGAAGACGGTCATCGGCCAGCCGCCCTGACCGGTCATCGCCTGGGTCGCCGTCATGTAGACCGCGTCCACGTCCGGCCGTTCCTCCCGGTCTACCTTGATCGACACCAGGTGCTCGTTCATCAGGGCGGCGGTCGGGGCGTCCTCGAACGACTCGTGCGCCATCACGTGGCACCAGTGGCACGCCGAGTAGCCGACCGAGAGCAGGACCGGGACCGCACGCCGCCGGGCCTCTGCGAACGCTTCATCGGACCACGGCCACCAGTCCACCGGATTGCCCGCGTGCTGCAGCAAGTAGGGACTGGTCGCGGTCTTTAGCCGGTCTGCCATTCCCCCATCTTCACCCAGGCCCCCGGCTGGCCCGGGCACCGGCTGTCCCGGGGAGCGCACGGCTCGGGAAACCGGCAACGGGCTGCTACCGTGCGAGTGTGACGACCTCACGGCCCGCTGCCCCGTCCCGGCCCGCCCCATCGCCGGCCCGGGGCACCCGCGTCCGCGGGACCAGGCAGGCCGAGGCGCTATCCGCGGTGCTGGACGGGCTGCCCGGATTCTGCAGTGCGCAGCAGATCCATGCGGAATTGCGCAACCGTGGCGAGCATGTCGGCCTGACTACCGTCTACCGCCATCTTCAAGTGCTCAGCGAGGACGGCAACCTCGATACGATCAGGGACGCCGGCGGCGAGACGCTCTACCGCAAATGCCGCAGCGGAGCGCACCACCACCATCTGACCTGCCGCAATTGCGGAAAGAGCGTCGAGGTCGAAGGGCGCGCGGTGGAGCACTGGGCGGAGCACGTGGCGGCCGAGGCCGGCTTTACCGCTGTCGATCACACGGTTGAGCTGTTCGGTCTGTGCCCGGAGTGCAGCCGGGGCTAACCGGCTGGTTTGCCGTCAGCGCCGCCGGGCCGGCGCGGCGGTCGACGGGCCGACCCGGGCGCCCAGCCACTCAGCCAGCGGCCTGGAGGCGACCAGGAAATCGGTGAGCCGCTGCTTGGCTGCCGGGGTGCCGAGCCACGCCCCGACCGGCCACGCCTTCCACGCCCACAGGCCTTTGTAGCGCAACAACTCGATGCGGGGATGATCGGTCTGGTACCCGCGGGGCGCGGTCTTCAGCACGTCGCGAGAGTGCACCTCAATATCGTCAGCCTCGAGGGCGCCGACGATCTGCTCCAGTTCCTGGCCGCTGTCGTCGGCTGCGACCGCCCGCCGGTAAGCGTCCAGCTGGTCCGCGGTCATCTCGTACATCCCGTTGGCCGCGGCCAGGCCGTTCGCCGACAGCTGGATATAGCCCAGGCCGCCGATGACCCCGCCGATGTGGGTTTTGTAGGGCGTCTTGTCCTTGCTGAACCTGACGTCGCGGTACGGCCGGAACATCCGGGTCTCGCCGAAGTCGGGGCCCAGCTCATCGAGCAGCTCGGTCATCGGACCGAGAACCTTCGTGTCGTAGATCGCTTTGTTCGCGGTCCAGTAGGTCTTGGTGTTGTCCGCCTCGAGGCCCTCGTAGAACTCCAGAGCCTCCTCGGGCCACCCCTGGAAGGTCATCCCGCGATCCTCCCGTTTCTTCGTCGTACTACCGGCCGGTGTCCGGCAGCGTACCGCTGGAGCGGGCCGCCGGAGCCTGATCCGTCAGCGGCCCCGGCTGGCCTGGCAGGACGGCCAGGCGATGCGGGCCGGATGGATAACGTGCATCGGCAGGATCGGATGGGCGGTCTTGGCGCTGGCCGGGTCGGAGATCAGCGCGTCCGGGCCGGGGCCGGTCGCGATTCCGTACTCCGGCGTTACCTGGGCATAGCGGCCAGTGGCCGTGCTGGCCAGGTAGGTGGCTGCGGTGGTGGTCCAGGCCAGCCAGCCAGCGCCCATGGTGAGATCAGCGAAGTCGACGCCGGCCGGCAACCGGAGCGCCAGCCGGGCCCGCTCGGCCTGCGCCGCGGAGTAGTACAGCGCGGTGAGATCGGGACTGAGGTAGCTGGTCCTGGTCCCGTCGGTGACCACGAATTCGGTCCCGTGGACCGGCCGCAGTACCGGGGGCAGCCCGGCCAGCTTGCCCGTGACCAGGCTGTATGCGTGCAAGCTCGTCTGGGTACCTGGCCGGTCGGACTCCGGCCAGACCAGCAGGCTCCCGTCGAAGAACGGCGGCTGGGTGTGCCCGGTCCTGATCACCTTGACCTGGCCGGTGGCGAGATCAGCCAGCCGGATCTCGACTTCTCCGTCCGGGCCGTACCCCTGGGCCCAGGCCGCGTAATGGGCGCTGACCGCTGGCGGGTGCCAGGGGCTCGGCCAGGGCACGCCGCCGGGCCCGGCCAGCGATTGCCCCAGCCTGAGCAGACGGCCAGAGTCAGGATTCCAGGCGTAGACGGTGAAATGGTCGAGGCTCTGCAGTGAGTAGGTCTCCTCCCACACCAGCCAGCCGCCGTCCGATGAGCCATCGGCCTGATCGGTGACCCGGTTCGTGAACGACTGGATCCGCCGCATCCTGCCGGTGGCCAGGTTGAGCTCGGCCACCCCGGCGTACCGTGGCGTCCAGATCGAGACGTAGGCCGCCCGCCCGGTCGCCGTCATGCCGAGCGGGATGACCTTGGCCCGCAGCGACTCAGGAACCACCCGCTGCAGGTCCGCCCGCAGCCCCGGGCCAGGCCGTGCCGCGCAGAGCACCGACCAGGACCCGCGCGCGTCGAACTCTCCCCGGGCCGCGCCGGGCATGTGCGCGGCAGCCGTGGCCCCGTCGTGAGCCGATCCAGCGGTCCGGGTACTTGTGCACCCGGCTGCGCCCAGCAGGCTCAGCGCCAGCAGGCCGAGCATCGCGGCGACCCGCCGGGGACGCCAGCCACGCCGGTGCTGCGCTGCCCGCCCGGACCACACGGCTCGCACGGGCGGGCGGGGTGGCCGTAACCGGCTACCAGTCGTAGCCACGGGCCCCGAGAATGCTCACGATCGCCGCAGAACTCAGCGACGAGTACGCGGGGACCGAGACGCCCCATCCGATGCTCGAGGCCCCGTGCACGGAATCCTCGTAGTCCGTCGTGGACCCGTAATTCTGGTAACCCCTGATATCGAACCAGTGAAAGATTGTCGACCCGGCCGGATGCCCGACCAGATGCGGCCCGCCAGGGACCTCATAGGCATCTCCGGCCAGCGGCGCGCCCCGGCCGTGATTAATATCCGCGACGAGGTCGCTCTCATAGGTTCGCAGCTGCGCGCGATTCGGGACCCAGGGCAGGCCAACCGCGACATATTCGTTAATGTGCTGGTTTTCATTGAGCACCTCGGGTACCGGATATCCGGAGGAGTTCGACCAGTCGGTGCCGTTCTGCGTAGTCCCGAGTTCCCTGGCCGCTCGACGCTGGCGCACGTTCACGCGCATCTGGGCGAGCATTTCCGTTACGGTGGCCGGCCCGCAGAAGTAACTGGTGACCTGCCGCCGCTGGGTCGGCCTGAGATCCCGGGCGGCAGGCGGCACGGTCCGGCAGGGCCGTTTCACGCAGCTGATGGCCGGCCCGGCGCGCCAGTTCATCTTGGTGAGAAAAGACCTGGCCATTGACTGTTTCTTGGCATTCGCACGAAGCATGGCCGGGTTCATGAGGGGCGCCGCCTGACCGGTCTTGGTCGCACCCGGCGGGCCGGAGTCGGGTACCAGCGGAGCGGCCGCCGTGGCGGCGGCCCGGATCCAGGCAGGCCCTGCCGCATCGTGCGAGGCGCCCGCGGCCGGTCTCCCGGTCGCGGCGAGCGCATCGGCCCCGGGCCCGGCGGCCCATACCGCCGGCAGGCAGAGTGCGACGACAGCGGCCAGCCGGAAAACTAGTGGCCGATGACCCATGCCCCCTCCGTATTCCGGACGGCCGGAGTCCCGCATACTTCTGCGGATCTATATCCGGCTTGCCCGTTATTGTGGGAATTAGATTCGGACACCATGCACGCGATTAGCCCAGGGAATAAGCTACCCGTCCGGCGTCAAAACCATCAGCGATGGCCAGTACTTATGCGCAGCAGCTTTGGTGCACGCGGCAGCTTTGGCTATCCGGCGGGCTGCCGGAATGCGCGTCGGTAGGCGCTGGGGGAGACGCCGACGGCGGCGGTGAAGTGGCGGCGGAAGTTGGCCGGGCTGCCCAGCCCCGACGCGCTCGCCACCTGATCGACCGGCAGCTCACCGGTCTCGAGCAGCTGCCTGGCGTGCAGCACCCGCTGCGCGGTCAGCCACTTCACCGGAGTGCTGCCGGTGGTGGCGTAGAACCGCCGGATCAGCGTGCGTTCGGCCAGGCTGGCCTGCCGGGCCAGCGCGGGGATGGTGAGCGGCTCGTGCAGGTGCGCGCGCATCCAGTCCAGCAGCGGCGCGAGGCTGGCTTGAGGCTGCTCGCTGGCCGGGGTCTCGATGTACTGCGCCTGGCCCCCGCTGCGGTGCGCGGGCGCGACGAGCCGCCTGGCCAGCGCATTGGCGGCCGCCGCGCCATGATCGGAATACACGATGTGCAGGCACAGGTCGATGCCTGCGCTAGTGCCAGAACTGGTCAGCACGTCACCGTCGTCGACGTAGAGCACGGACGGGTCCAGCTGCACCGCCGGGTAGCGGCGAGCCATCTCCTGTGCGTAGAGCCAGTGCGTGGTGGCCTGGCCGTCCAGGATGCCCGCCGCGGCCAGTACGAACGCCCCCGAGCACAGCGACACGATGCGCGCGCCCTGGCGGTGCGCGGCCTTGACCGCGCCGACCAGGTCGGCGGGCGGCTCCTCCAGCGCGTCGCCGAGCGCGCTGATGATCACGGTGTCGGCTCGCTCCAGCAGGCCATAGCCGTCCGGGGTATCCGGCACGAAGCCGCCCCCGGTGCGCACGGGCGGCCCGGCCGGCGCGCAGATCCGCAAGTCGTAGCCGAGATCTGGCAGGCCGGCCCGGCGCCTGCCGAAGATCTCACACGGGATGGCCAGCTCGAAGATCGGCGCGCCCGCGGTGACGGCCATGGCGATCAGGTGCCGCTTCGTCGTCATGTCACTAATTTAGCGCACATTGTCATTCCTGCCACTTGGACCGCGTGCCGGAGTGCGGAAGCCTCGATGGTGGGTTCCTTACTGAAGGGTCGGTGACGGTGATGATCACGCGAGAGGCAGCGACGCCGCTGCGCTCGCCGACCGCTGCGGGCCAGCGCGCGAGCTGGCCGGCCTGGCCGGCCGGTGGCTGGGCGTGGGTTTCGCGGTCGCCACGGTCGGCTGGGGTGCCAACCAGTTCACTCCGATGCTGCTGCTCTACCGGCCATTGCTGGGCCTGAGTGCCGCGACGGTCGAGGCGACGTTCGGCATGTACGCGATCGGCCTGATTCCCGGGCTGCTGGTCGCTGGCCGGGTGTCGGACCGGATTGGCCGGCGGCCGGTGGTGATGTTCGCCGTCGCGCTGTCCGTGCTGGCCGGGCTGGTGCTGATGCTCGCCGCGCATGGCGCTGGCTGGTTGTTCGCCGGGCGGATCATCATGGGGGTGGCCAGCGGCTGCGCGTTCAGCGCCGGCAGCGCCTGGATCAAGGAGCTGTCGGCGCCGCCGCACGACCAGGCCGCCGCGGGCTCCGGCGCCAGGCGGGCGGGCATGGCGATGACGGTGGGGTTCGGCGCCGGCCCGCTGGTGGCCGGGGCGGCGGCGCAGTGGGCGCCGCTGCCGACCACGCTCCCCTACGTGCCCCAGCTGGTGCTGGCAGCGCTGGCCATCCGGCTGATCGCGCGCACCCCGGAGACCATCACCCGCCACCCCGCAGGCCTGACTGGTCACCCCGCTAGCCTGGCCGGCCACCCCGCAGGCTTGGCGGGAAGCGATGAGCGTGCCGGAAGCGGTGCCCGGCGGCTTGGGCTGCACGGCCTCGGGGACCCCCGTTTCGTGCGGGTCGTGCTTCCGCTCGCCCCGTGGGTCTTCGGCTCAGCTGCCATCGCCATGGTCTTCGTGCCCGGCCTGGTCATTAGCCGGATGCACGGCGCCGCAGTCTTTTTCGGGGCACTGGCCGCACTATGCACGGCGGCAGCCGGCGTCCTGGTCCAGCCGCTGGCCCGCCGCCTCGACCGGCCGGACCGGCCGCAGCTGCTGGTGATCGGCATGTCGCTGGTGACAGCTGGGCTGATCGTTGAGGCCGGGGTGGCGGCCGTCCGCGTGCCGGTGCTGGTGCTAGCCGCGGCCGCGCTGCTGGGCTGCGGATACGGGTTCTGTCTGGTTTTCGGGCTAGCCGAGGTACAGCGCCTGGCCAAGCCCGCGGAACTGGCCGGGATGACTGCGGTGTTCCAGGCGGTCACCTACGTCGGTTTCGCCGCGCCGTACCTGCTTTCGGTGCTGCACGCCTATGCGTCGGCCAGCGCGCTGTTGCTCGTGATGGCAGCGCTGGGCGCCGCCACGCTGGTGCTCACTGCATCGCAGGCTCGTCGCTGATGGCCCGGATCGTCGGTCCGGGCTGATACGAAGGACTGATGGCCGCAGACAACGAGCCCGACCAGGCACCGCCCGAGCAGGCACAGCCCGACCAGGCACAGCCCGACCAGGCGCAAGCCGACCAGCCCCAGCCCGCCGACCAGCCCCGGCCCGACCGGGCGCAGGCCGACGAGCCTCAGCGCGCCGAGGCCGAGACCTTTCTGCGCGCGCTGGCCGGACCGGGTGCCCGGCTGCGCGAGGACCAGTGGACGGCGATCCGGGCCCTGGTCGAAGACCAGCGGCGGGCCCTGGTCGTGCAGCGAACCGGCTGGGGCAAGTCGGCGGTCTACTTCACGGCCACCGCCATGTTGCGCGCCCGCGGCGCCGGGCCATCGGTCATCGTCTCCCCGCTGCTCGCCCTCATGCGGAACCAGATCGAGGCCGCCGCCCGGGCCGGCATCCGGGCCCGCACTGTGAACTCAGCCAACACCGACGAGTGGGAGCAGGTGTACGCGGAAGTGTCGGCGGGCTCAGTCGACGTGCTACTGGTCAGCCCGGAGCGGCTGAACAACCCGGGCTTCCGCGACCTGGTGCTGCCCAAGCTGATCGCGGCCGCCGGAATGCTGGTCGTGGATGAGGCGCACTGCATCTCCGACTGGGGCCACGACTTCCGTCCCGACTACCGGCGGCTGGCGACCCTGCTGGGCGAGCTGCCACCCGGCGTCCCGGTGCTGGCCACGACCGCGACCGCCAACGCCCGGGTCACCCGCGATGTCGCCGAGCAACTCGGCGCCGGACACGAGCCCGAGACGCTGGTGCTGCGCGGCCCGTTGGACCGCCACAGCCTGCACCTCGCGGTGGTCGGCCTGCCGCTGGCCCAGCAGCGCCTCGCCTGGCTCGCCGAGCATCTGGATGAACTGGCGGGCTCGGGCATTATCTACACGCTGACCGTCGCAGCGGCCCATGACACCGCCAGCTTCCTGCGCGAGCGCGGTTTTAACGTTGCCCCTTACACCGGCCGCGACGAGCACGCGGAACGGGAAGCCGCCGAGAGCTCCCTGCTGAAAAACGAGCTCAAGGCGCTGGTGGCGACGAGCGCTCTCGGCATGGGCTTCGACAAGCCTGACCTGGGATTCATCATCCACCTCGGCGCCCCGCAATCGCCGATCGCCTATTACCAGCAGATCGGCCGCGCGGGACGGGGCGTGGACCGCGCCGATGTGATCTTGCTCCCGGGCCGCGAGGATGCCGACATCTGGGCCTACTTCGGCTCGCTGGCCTTCCCGCCCGAATACCAGGTGCGCGCGACGCTGGCCGCGCTCGCCGGAGCGAGCCGCCCGGTCTCCACCAGCGCGCTGGAGACCAGGGTCGACCTGAGCCGGAGCCGCCTGGAGATGATGCTGAAAGTCCTGGACGTCGATGGCGCGGTCCGCCGGGTGAGCGGCGGCTGGGCGGCCACCGGCCAGGACTGGCGCTACGACGCGGACCGGTACGCCCGGGTTGCGGCCGAGCGATCCCGCGAGCAGGACGCCATGCTCGGCTACATCGCCACCAGGGACTGCCGGATGGAGTACCTGCGCCGCGAGCTCGACGACCCAGCAGCCGCGCCCTGTGGGCGGTGCGACAACTGCACTGGCCAGCGCTGGGCTGAGACGGTAGCCGAAGCCGACGCCCAGGCCGCTGGCGAGCGCCTGCTGCGGCCCGGAGTGGACATCACGCCGCGCCGGATGTGGCCGACCGGCATGCGGGACCTGACCATCGATGTGTCCGGAAAGATCGCGGCTGAGCAGTCCGCTGAACCTGGCCGCGCCATCGGCAGGCTCACAGACCTTGGCTGGGGCCCGCGGCTGCGTGCCCTGCTCGAGGCGGACAACCCGGTCCCCGCCGACATGGTCGACGCCGCCGTCCGGGTCTTGGCGGCCTGGGACTGGGCGGCCCGGCCGGTCGGCGTGGTGGCGATGCCGTCGCGAAGCCGTCCGCTGCTGATCGACAGCATGAGCCGGCGCATCGCGGAGATCGGCCGGCTGAAGTACCTGGGCGCGCTCGCCTACGCACGGCAGCCCGAGCTTGGCGGCGGGCCGCGTGCCGCCGACCTCCTGGCCGGCGCTGCAGGCGCAGGTGGTCCGGACGCGCGCGAACCAGGCGCGAGCGAACCAGCCACCATCAAACCAGCCACAGGTGAGCCAGCAGCAAGTGAGCCAGGCTCTGATCGGCCACGCGCCGGTCAGCCAGGTCCCGATGGGCCCGCCCACCAGAACAACAGTGCGCAGCGGCTCCGCGCTCTCTGGGATCAGCTGGTCGTTCCCGAGTCTCTTCGCGACACGATCGCTCACGAGAGCGGCCCGGTCTTGCTCGTGGACGACCGCATCGAGACTGGGTGGACCATGACCGTAGCCGCGAAGGTCCTCCGTGACGCCGGAGCCCCTGCAGTGCTGCCCTTCGCGTTCGCGGTGACCACGGGCGGCTAAAGGTGAACGTCCGGGGCGGTGGTGTAGATCCGTCCGGTCGGCGTGCTCCAGGTGAAGATACCGGGAGCCGACTGGATAAGACTCCAGCCAAGGTGCTGCTTGAGCCGATGATGAAATCTGCAGAGCCCCCCGAGATTGCAGGAGCACGTCAGGCCGCCCTTCTCCCAGGGCACGGTGTGGTCGAGGTCGGCTCGCCACGCAGGCTGTCGACAGGTGATGAACCGGCAGGTCAGGTCCCGCGCGGTGATGTACTCCCGTAGGTCAGGCGGGGGCCGGTAGCCGCCAGCAGCACGGTCGTGGGCACAGCCGCCCGCTTGAGTGTCAGCAGCCTTGTTGCGCGCCGCCTGGGCGGCCGCGAGGTCAGCCGTATGGATGGCCGCTCCCAGGAGGGCGGCCAGGTTTCCGCCGGGCCTCCCGCCGGATGCGAATCCGTCGAACTGGTCGGGCGAGGCGGGGCTCAGGATGGACTCGGGAATGATGATGGTGACGCGGCCCAGTAGCCCGGCATGACGGGGCTCGGAGGCCGGTCGCCTAGCGGATCGGCCATCGCCTGCCCAGGGGCCGGAGCGGGCGCTTACGCGCGGCACACGCGCTACGGCGATGGCTCGGCCGGTGTTGTCGGTCAGGATGATCCGCCAGCGGACCGCCGGGTCGAGGGTGGCTAGCACAGCAAGATCGCGGGCCTCAGGCGCGGTGACCGGACCCAAACGCGACAGCGTGCCTGGTTCGGCTGAGAGGCCGGCCAATGCCGCGAGCGGAGTCGTGAGATCAAGCATTCCGCTACCAGGGGCGGACGGATGGTCCAATGTAAGTGACGCCGGCAGGCCAGGCCAGGGTGGAATCGGCCATCCCGGCGGCCCCGGGCCATCAGGGTCGTCATCAATGTCGGCAGCAAGTCCCCAGCGGCCCGCCGCGGGTGCGGCGAGGCCCACTTCACCCGGCCTGGGGTCACCATCGTCGGCAAGAGCATCGCAGCTGGGCGCCGGCGGGCCATCGGAGCCGGGCAGGCCTGCGTCGTTTTGGTGCCAGGGTGATCCAGGATCGGCGGGCGGCTCGGGTCCCGGCGGAGCAGGACCAGCCGAAGGCTCAGGTCCCAGCGACTCGCTTCCTGGCGGCTCGGGTCCTGGCGGGTCAGGATCAGCCGGCGGCTCAGGTCCGGGAAGCTCGGGCCATGGAGGATCAGGACCAGCCGGCAGCTCAGGTCCCGGAGGCTCAGGTCCCGGAGGTTCAGGTCCGGGCGGCTCAGAGCTCGGAGGATCGGGACCGGCCGACGGCTCGGACCCTGGCGGGTCAGGACCAGCCGGTGGCTCAGGTCCCGGAAGCTCAGGTCCGGGAGGCTCGGATCTCGGAGGATCGGGACCAGCCGGCGGCTCGGGTCCGAGCGGGTCAGGATCAACCGGCGGCTCGGGTCCCGGCTCCCCTGGAGCTGGGGGCGGCTCGGGATCATGACGATGGGAATGGGGTGTCCCGGCCGCCTGAGCCTCAGCGTCGGTACCCTCGTCGCGACCGGAGGAAGCCGGGCCAGCGCGGCTACCGGGCGGATTCCTGCGAGGTGCCGCCGAACTGTCCGGGCAGGAGCCGCCGCGACCAGCGCCTGGCCGCGCCTCACCCTGGTCGGGGCACGCGAGATCGTCTCCAAGATCGGCATCAGGCGGCTCGTCGACCGGGCCACCAGGGGCGGGCGGGATGTAGGGCAGGGTGCCCAGCAGCAAGCCGATGAAGACCTGGGCACGCAGCAGGTCGATACCGCCGCCGGCGCCGGATGCCTTCATGGCCCGGGCCATCGCGGTGATGCGAGCCATCGCAGCGGTGGCGCGGATACCCGGCAGGCTCTGGCCGGCGAGGGTCGCGGTGCCCTCCTCGTCCGGGTAAAGGCAGACTTTCGCCCTGCGCTCGGCTTCTTCACGGCGCCGTTCCGCGCCATCAGGATCAGTAATGATCACCGCGCGGCGCAACGCGGCGCGCAACTGACCGAGCGTTTGACCGCCTGCACGCGACAGAACCTTCCCCTCGACCGCTCGGGCGGCATCCTCGCTCAGCACGCTGGTGGCCTCGGCGATCAGTCGCGCCCGTGACAGATCGATGGCTCCAACACCAAGCGCGGCTCCAGTGCGCGCCAGCCGCCAGCTCAACGTCACCGCCAGATCGGTCCACCATGACGCGCCGCATTGCGACATCACCAGCGCCAGACACACCTCGCCGGTTGCGTCAGCACAGATGCGGGCGGGACGGCCGTCCGCGGCTACGCCTATGTCCTTGTCGCGAGCGGCGGCCCGCGCCGCGATCTGCGCCACAGTCGCCAGTTCGCCCGCTTGGGCCCACGCGGCCAGCCGCCGCCACGACGTCGCGACCCCCGCCAGCGCGGTATCGTCCAGCTCTGCCGCAGGCGTGGTTGCCAGCCACCCGGCCAGGCCTGGTCCGGGCGGCAGAAACTCCGCGACTCGTCCGGTGACCTCCGCCGCGGAAAGTACCCGCCCCTCGCTGGCGAGGATCTCATCAAGGACGGCATCCTGATCTTCGTCAGGCTCCCGGCGGCCGTTCTCCGCCGCCCCGTTCTCCGCCGCCCCGTTCTCCGCCGCTGCGTCCTTGACCGATCCAGTCCGAGCTGCTCCAGCCTGAGCCGATCCCTTCCTCGCCGATCCCTTCCTCGCCGATCCCTTCCTCGCCGATCCCTTCCTCGCCGTTCCCTTCCTCGGCGTTCCCTCCTCGGTCTCCTCGGGGGATGCGGCGTCCGCTGCGGAGCGAGGGCCTGATCGACCATCAAGCGCCGCTAGCAGTTGCTGATAGTCAAGTTCCCAGCACCATGACAGACCGGGTGATCCGCCCTGGTCTTCCCCGTCCCCGTGGTCCGGTGGCGCCGCGGCGACGGTGGCGGAGCCATGATCACAGGCACGGTTCGACCGACCGGCAGGGCCGGGGGCACTTGCCCCGGCTGACTCGTTCACGGAGTCAGGCGACCCTTGCACTTCCGGTAACCGGGCTGGCTCTGGCGAATCGTCTGGCATCCAGCCACCCCCTTAGCTGCGGGGCCATTCTGCGGTTTGCCTGGACCTTCACGTCCTCAGCAGTTATCGACCAGAGTATCGGTACCCACTGACAAAATGGCGTTAGATCGAAATCTAATTCGATTCACGCCAGCCAAGACTTACATGACGGCGTGGGAACGCGGGCGGGCGCGGCCACAGGCCCGGGCGGGCGCGGCCACAGGCCGGGCGGGCGCGGCCACAGGCCGCCGACGGAACTACGGGGTGGGGCGCGGCCACGGGCCGGGCGGGCGCGGCCACGGGCCGCCGACGGAACTACGGGGCGGGGCGCGGCAAGGGGCGGGGGGCAACGGGCGCGGAGGCGCGGCCACTGCACGGAGAATGGCCACGGCACGGAGAACGGCCACGGCACGGCAGACCGGACGACGGGCCGCAGACCGGGCCAGGGCCGCGGGACGGGGACCGGCGCCGGAGATCCGTTACGTAAGTCCGGCACCGGCCCGGGCCGCTGCCCGGCCTGTTGTCAGCGATGACCGAGCACCGGGTGCGGAACGTACGGTTCTTCGAGCCGCTGTACCTCGTCCTCGGTCAGCTCAATCTCCTCGGCCGCCAGCGCGTCCTCCAGATGGCCGAGCCTGGTCGCGCCCACGATGGGCGCCGTCACGCCGGGCCGCTGCAGCAGCCAGGCCAGCGCGACCTGCGCAGGCGGCACGCCGCGCGCGGCAGCCACCTCGGCCGCGCGGTCCGCAACGTCGAAGTCGGCGGGGATGTTGTAGAGCGAGTCGCCGAACGGATCGCTCCCGGACCTGGTCGTGCGCCGCTCACCGGCTCTGTTCCTATTGCCGGCCAGCACGCCGCGGGCCAGCGGGCTCCACGGGATGACCGCCACGCCCTGATCGATGCACTGCGGGATCATCTCCCGCTCTTCCTCGCGGTAGATCAGGTTGTAGTGGTTCTGCATGGAGACGAACTTGGTCCAGCCGTGCAGCTGAGCCACGTGCTGGGCCTTGGCGAACTGCCAAGCGAACATGCTGCTCGCGCCGATGTAACGAGCCTTGCCCGCCCGCACGACATCGTGCAGCGCCTGCATGGTCTCCTCAATCGGCGTCCGGTAGTCCCACCGGTGGATCTGGTAGAGATCCACGTAATCCATGTCCAGCCGCCGCAACGACGCATCGATCCCGGACAGGATGTGCTTGCGGGACAGGCCGCCGTTGTTCTCGCCCGCTCCCATGGGCATGAACACCTTGGTGGCCACCACCACGTCGTCGCGGCGGAACAGTTTGGCCAGGAGCCGGCCGGTCGCCACCTCACTGGCCCCGCGCGAGTAGGTATCCGCGGTGTCGTAAAAGGTGATGCCGCCGTCAGCCGCCGCCTTAACGATTGGCTCGGCCGCATCCTCATCGAGCACCCAGGGCCGCTCGCTGTCGTTGCCGTAACTCATCATCCCCAGGCAGACCCGCGAGACCCGCACACCGCTCGCACCGAGGTTCACGTACTTCATGCCCGACCATCTCCCGTCCGCATCCCGTCACCGCTGTCCACCTGACTGCTCACCTGACGACCGTACCGGGACGAAATCACCGGCCGGCCGGGCGGCGCAGCAGCTTGACGCTGACTGCGCCGACCACCAGCAACAGCACGGCGGCGAAACCCGAGCACTGCGACCTGGGTGCTCAGCAGCTGGGTCGCGATGCCGAGCCCGAGGACCGGAACGACCAGGCCGATGTAGGCCGCCAGGAAGAGTCCCGCGAGCACCTCGCCGCGCGCCTGGTCCGGCGCGATGGAGATCACCGTGGAGATGCTGCCCTTGAAGGCCGCGCCGGCCCCGCCGCCCGCCAGCGCGCCACCGATCAGCAGCAAGACCAGGCTGGGCAGCCAGACCGCGATGGTCACCAGGACCAGGCCGATGGCCAGCGCGCTGAAGCCGATGCTGAGCTGGCGCCGCAGGGCGGCCCGGCTCACCACGATCTGGGTCAGCGCGGCGGCGCCGAAGACGACGAAGGCCGCGAACCCGGCCAGCGCGTGCGAGTGCTGGTGCAGGACGCCGCCGATGAAGCCCGGCGCCAGCGAGGTGAACAGCCCGAACAGCGCGAACTCGGCGGCCGCCGCGAACCCGGCCGCGTAGAACAGCGAGCGGCGCTCGGCCGGCACCGACATCCGCTGTGGCCGGTACCTCGGCCGTGGGCGCGGCCGTTCCACGGTCTCCGGGGTCAGCGCGAGCCCGAGCACGGCGGCCAGCATCAGCGCCTCAGTCACCAGGTACGGAAGCCGCAGCGGCGCCCACGCGTACTGGGCCAGCAGGCCGGCGAGCAGCGCGCCCAGTCCGAGGCCGCCCAGGTTGGCGGCGGTCGCGGTGATCTCGGCACGCGCCTGGGGATGTCCGGGCCGTGCTGCGGCGTGCAGTTCGCTCAGGTACGCGGTGGCCGTCGCGGTCAGCATCCCGATGCTGATGCCGCAGATGACCCGGCCGACGATCAAGCCAGGCACGCTCGGCCAGGTCAGGAAAATCAGGCCGGACAGCATGTTGGTGATCAGCGCGACCGCGGCGATGCGCCGTCGCCCCAGCCAGTCGGAAACATGACCGGCCAGGAACAAGCTGGCGATGACCCCGACGGCGTAGGCAGCGAAGACCACCGTCACCAGGAGCGCACCGAAATGATCACGCGCCTGGTACAGCACGTAGAGCGGCGCCGGCACCGTGGAGAACGCCATCGCCACGGCGAACGCGAAGCCCACGATCCAGAATCCGGCCCCCGATCCCGCCCCGGATTCGGCCCCGCGCTCGCGCCGGTCCGGCCCGGGCCCGAGCGCCGGGCGGGTGACGCGAGTGGCGGGGGTCGCCCAGGTGGCGCGGGTCGCCCGGGTCGCGTCTCGCGGACCGGTTTCGCGGGTCAAGACTGGCACGTCTGCTCCTCTGCTCCGCCAGGGCCGGCTGTATCAAGGCCGACTACACAAGGCCGGCTCGGTCAAGGCCGGCCGACCAACAGGCCGGATAAATCGAGCAAGGCAATCAGCCGGCTCCATCCAGGATCGGCGGTATTGGTCATCTGCGCCAACGACAAGTGGAGCTAACCAGCATCTGGATAAGTGATAATGCGGTGATGGAACTCCGGCACCTCGAGTACTTCGTCGCCGTCGCGGAGGAGCTCTCCTTCACCCGCGCCGCCCGCCGGCTCCACGTGGTGCAGTCGGGGGTGTCCAGCGCCATCCAGAGCCTGGAGCGCGAACTGCGGGCCGAACTGTTCGAGCGGGACCGGCACCGGGTCGCGCTGACCGATGCGGGCGAGGCACTGCTGCCCGAGGCCCGGGCGACGCTGGCCGCGGCGCAGGCGGCCGTGGACGCGGTGGGCGAGGCCCGCGGCGGGCTGCGCGGCACGGTCACGGTCGGCACGATGCTCTCCACCGGCCCGCTCAACCTGCCCGAGCTGCTCAGCAGGTTCCACGCCACGCACCCTGAGGTCGTCGTGCGGCTGCGGCTCGCGGCCGCCGGATCGGCGGGCCTGGCCCGTGAGGTGATCTCCGGCTCGCTGGACCTGGCCCTGGCCGCACTGTCCGGCCCGCCGCCCGCCGGGCTCACCATCCGGCCGATCAGCGGGGAACCGCTGCTGCTCGCCTGTAACGGCACGCATCCGCTCGCGGCGCAGGCCGCCGCCAGCCTGGACGAACTGGCCGGCGAAGCGTTCATCGACTTCCCGCCGGGCTGGGGTAACCGGGCGGTCGTCGACCGTGCCTTCGCCGCCGCCGGGTTGGACCGTCAGGTGCTGTTCGAGGTCGCGGACTTCGCCGCCGCCGCCGGCCTGATCCGCTCCGGCCTCGGGATCGCCTTCCTGCCCGCATCGGTGGCCACCGCGCTGACTGACCTGGCCGTGATCGAGGTCAGCGGGCAGGTGCTGATGTGGAGCATCTCGGTGGCCACACCGGCGCACCGCCGGATGTCCGCGGCCGCGCGCGCTTTCCTCGCCGAGCTGATCGAGTCGGCACCCGGTGATCACCGCAGCAGATGACCGTTGACAGCAACCGGCATCACCGGGGCGGCATGGCCAGCGTCACGCGGGCAGTTAACACCGGCATAACGGAGGTAGCCCGGCAGTCTCGCCGGGCCGCGCAGTCAAGCACCGGGAGAGTTCGGAGATGCGCACCAGAAAGATCGGTCAGGTAACAGTGAGCGCCATCGGCCTGGGCGGCATGCCGATGTCCATCGAGGGCCGGCCTGACGAGGACCGGTCGATCAGGACCGTCCACGCCGCCCTGGACGCTGGCGTGACGCTGATCGATACCGCAGACGCCTACCACCTCGAGCCGGGCGAGACCGGGCACAATGAGCGGCTCATCGCCAAGGCACTGGCCAGCTACCGCGGTGACACCAGCGACGTGCTGGTCGCGACCAAGGGCGGCCACCTGCGGCCCGGCGACGGTTCCTGGACGCTGGACGGCTCCCCCGCGCACCTGCGGAAGGCCGCCGAAGCTTCGCTGAAGGCGCTTGGCGTGGACGCCATCGGGCTGTACCAGTTCCACCGCCCCGACCCGGCCGTGCCCTACGAAGAGTCCATCGGCGCGCTGAAGGAACTGCTCGACGCCGGGAAGATCCGGATGGCCGGAATCTCCAACGCCAGCATCGACCAGATCGGCATCGCCCGCCGGGTGCTCGGTGAGGGCAACCTGGCCAGCGTGCAGAACCAGTTCTCGCCCGCCTTCCGCAGCAGCGAGCCTGAGCTCGCCCACAGTGCCCGGCACGGCATCGCGTTCCTGCCCTGGAGTCCGCTGGGCGGCATCGGCAGCGCGGGCGGCCTCGGCGCGAGGCACACCGCTTTCCAGGAGGTGGCGGACGCTCACCACGTTTCGCCGCAGCAGGTGGCGCTGGCCTGGATGCTGGCCAAGGCACCGGTAGTGATCCCCATCCCCGGCGCGAGCCGCCCGGAGTCGATCACCGACTCCGCGCAGGCCGTTGACCTTGAACTGTCCAGCGCCGAGCTGGACCGGCTCGAGCAGGCCTGACCCAGGCGGAGCCCTGCTGGACCTCAGGGGTGCGGGTCCGGCAGTCCGGGCCCGGCCTGGGCATTGGGGGGTGCTCAGGCCGGGCCTCCTGCTCTGGGGGCACGGGGACGGCCGCCGGAACGCGCGCCGACGACGCTGTAACGGCCTTGCAACATCCCTGCAACCGCTGGGACCGAGGATCAGGCATCGGACCTAACCAGGGAGGCTCGGCATGAGCGCGTTCCAGCAACTAACCCGGAGTGAAAGAATCCTCGGCGCGGCCGGGGTGGTGCTGTTGATCGGCATTTTCGCGTTCCCGTGGTACCACGTCGGCGTGCCCGGCTACACCATCAACGGCCAGACCTACGGTGGCGGAAGCTACGACGGCAACGCCCTGCAGGGCCCGGGCTCGTTCTTTAGCGTGGTCGCGCTGATCGTCCTCATAGCCCTGCTGGCCGCCTTCGTGGTCCGGCGGTTCACCACGGTGCAGCTTCCCGAGCTCCCGATCTCGTGGGGCGCCGCCGAACTGTATGCCGCGATTGCCGTGCTGGCGCTGCTGGTCATCAAGATCCTCTTCCACGTGGGCAACTTCGGCTGGGGCTTCTACCTCAACATGGCCGCGGCCATCGTGCTCGTGTACGGCGCGGTCGCGGTCAGCCGCGCGCCGGAGCCACAGCGGGCGCAGGTCGGCGGCGCACACAGCTCGATCCAGTAGCGGGGTCAAGTCCCATCCGGTTGGCGGCAGGCAGCCGGCCCAGCTCGGGGGCCTCAGGCCACGTAGGGCGGCGCGCCCGAGTCCGTGATCATCGGACGGCCCGCTGCCTGCCAGCCCTGCATCCCGTCGGCCACGTTCAGGGTCGTCCAGCCCGCGCCGGCGAGGGCCTGCGCGGCCCGCGCCGAGCGGGCGCCGGACCTGCAGATCACGTAGACATCGCGGTCCCTGGGAATCTCCTCGTAACGGGCGCCCACCTCGCCGAGCGGGATGTGCTGAGCTCCAGGGGCATGGCCAGCCGTCCATTCGTCCGGCTCGCGCACGTCCACCAGGACCGCGTCAGCTGGCACCTCCGCCGCTGGCACCTGCGGAACCGGCTCGCTCGCGTCCACTGCCGCTCCCTCCACTGGTCGGCTATCACCTGGGCAAGCTTGCCCTGCCCAGGCAACCAGCGCACCCTTGCCGCCAAAGATCACCCTATGCACAAAGCGACGCACACACGGTCAATAAGATCAGCGGCGTGCCGACGGCGCCTGCTCGATCAGCGTGACGATCCGGCTACTGTTGCTGAAACCGCAGTGAGAGGTGGCACCATGCAGCGGAGCGCAGATCAGCACCGGCGGGCCGGCTGATGGCCCCGGCGAGCTCGGCCAACGCTGCCCTCGGCGATCAGGTCGCGGTCTTCATCGACCTGGAAAACCTGGCCCTGGGCGCCGGCGAGAACCTGCCCGGGCAGGCCGATCCCATCCCGTACAAGGCACTCGAACTGCTCTGCCGGGACTACGGCAACGCTTCGATCCGCCGGGCCTACGCGGACTGGTCCAGGCCGGAGTTCGCCAAGCACCAGCACAACCTGGCCCAGAACGGGATCACCCTGATCCAGGTGACCAAGTTCGGCGCTCAGCAGAAGAACGCCGCGGACATCCTGATGGCGGTCGACGCCATGGAGGCGCTGATCACTCATCCCGATGTCGGCACCTTCATGCTGGTCGCGGGGGACGGCGACTACACGCCGCTGGTACAGCGGCTGCGCGAATTCGGTAAGCGGGTCGTCGGCGTCGGCACCAAGGCCTCGGCGAGCGCCCGGCTGGTGGCGGTGTGCTCCGAATACAAGTACTGGGGCACGATCGTCGCGGCCGTCAACCCGGAGGTCCGGGCCGAGGTGGGCGCGAATTTCGACATCGCCGACGTGCAGCGGCTGGTGACCGAGGCCATGGAGGAATCTCCGGACGCGTCCGCGACCGGCTCTTGGCTGAAGAGCAAGATGCTGGCCCTCGACCCGGCCTTCGACGAGCGCAACTACGGCTCCAAGAGTTTTCGCGTCCTGCTGCGCCGGCTGCCCGGCCTGGTCGAGGTCAGGCGGGACCGGTCATCGTCGGACATGCTGGTCACGCTGATCGGCTCCAGGTCCGGGGCGAAGGCCGCCCAGCAGAGCGCCAAAAACAGCAGCGCCCAAAACAGCGGTGCCAAAAACAGCGGCGCAAAAGACAGCGGCGCCAAGAACAGCGGCACCAAGAACAGCTGAGCGCGCCAGAACGTCAGGCCGGCTCCTGCGAACTGGCCAGCCGCTGGTAGGCGGGCGCCAGCAGGACCGCCAGGTCCTGGCCTCCGGCCTGCACGGCCGGCGGGTCGAACATCCGCAGCAGCAGGTCCGGAGCGGTCGCGGGGACGGCGGGCAGGCTGCGCAGCCGGCCCGCGCTCAGCCCGGCGGACCAGAAGTCGTCGAGGCAGCCGGCCAGCGGCGGCGCCGGGACATCGATCACCGGCCCGGCCGCCGCGGCCTGCTGACCGCCCGGAGACCGGCGGAGCGCGGACAGCAGCGCCTCCCGGTCGCGGCCGCGCCAGGCCAGCATGCAGAACGGGTCATCGTCGAACCGCTCGGCCAGGACATAGCAGACGGCGGCCAGGTGCTTGCACGGGACGCCCCAGTCCGGGCATGAGCACCGCATGTCCAGGTCATGCTGGGACCGCGGGAAGAGCGGGGTGCCGCAGGCTGCGAAGACGTCTTCTATCTCGGCCGGCATTTCCCCGGCGAGCAGCTTGGCCCGGAACAGCGCCTGGTCCGCGAGAGCCTGCTCGACCCGCTGCCACTGGCCGGTGGTGAGCGGCAGGACCTGGATGCGCACCTTGTAGGGGGCGGTCCGGGAGCCCTGCACCCGCGCGGTGACGTAGCCCGGCGAGATGTCCAGTTCGAGCACCTGGCCGGCCCGGGCGTACCGGCGGCCGCGCTGCAGCCTGCCGGTCATCCCGAACGACTCCAGGACGTCGATGAACCGCCTGGACCACCACTGCTCGCCGATCGAGCCCCGCTGGCTGCGGGCCCTGATGCCGCCGGTCACCGCCAGCGGCCTGGACGGCGGGTACCAGCCCCGCTCGGCCCAGCTGTCCTCGCCGCGGCCGGTCATTCCGAGACCGCCTCCGGCGACAGCGTGATGACCTTGCGCAGGTCGGCGACCGACAGCTCGCCCAGCCAGCTCTCCCCGGTGCCGATGATGCGGTCGGCCAGCGCCTTCTTCTCCTCGATCATGGCGTCGATGCGTTCCTCCAGCGTGCCGACGCAGATGAACTTGCGCACCTGCACATCGCGGGTCTGGCCGATCCGGAACGCCCGGTCGGTGGCCTGATCCTCGACGGCGGGATTCCACCACCGGTCCACGTGGATCACGTGGTTGGCGGCGGTCAGATTCAGCCCGGTCCCGCCTGCCTTGAGCGACAAGAGGAAGATCGCGGGCTCCGTCAGGTCATTGAACCTGGCCACCATCGCATCTCGCTGCCGCTTCGAGGTTCCGCCATGCAGGTACAGGACCGGACAGCCGAGCCGCGCGGCCAGGTAGGGCTGCAGCATCGAGCCGAACTCGGCGTACTGGGTGAAGCACAGGGCCTTCTCGCCATCGGCCATGACCTCGTCGCAGATCTCCTCCAGCCTGGCCAGTTTGCCCGAACGGCCAGCCAGCCGGGAGCCGTCGCCGAGCAGGTGCGCGGGGTGATTGCAGACCTGCTTGAGCTTGGCCATGGTGGCCAGCACCAGCCCGTGCCGCTTGATGCCCTCCTCGGCAGCTTCGATCCTGGCCAGCATGTCGGTGACGGTCGCCTGGTACAGGGAGGCCTGCTCGGGCGTGAGGTTGCACCAGACCTTCATCTCCAGCTTGTCCGGCAGGTCGGAGATGATCGACGAGTCGGTCTTCAGGCGGCGCAGGATGAACGGCGCGGTGATCCGCTTCAGCCGCTCGGCGGCTTCGGTGTCGCCGTGCCGCTCGATGGGGATGGCGAAGGCGGTGCGGAACTTCTCGGCCGCCCCGAGCAGCCCCGGATTGGTGAATTCCATGATCGACCACAGCTCGGCCAGCCGGTTTTCCACCGGGGTGCCGGTCAGCGCGATCCTGGAGTCGGCGGGCAGGCTGCGCACCGCCTGGGCCTGGCGAGCCGCCGGGTTCTTGATGTTCTGCGCCTCGTCGCAGACCACCCTGGTCCACCGGATGCCGGCCAGCTGCCCGGCGTCCCTGGCCGCGATGGCGTAGGTGGTGATCACCAGGTCGGCGGCGGTCAGGGCCGCAGCCAGCTCGGCGCCGGTCAGCCGGCCCGCCCCGTGATGTACGTGCACGCGCAGGTCCGGGGTGAACCGCTCGGCCTCCCGCTGCCAGTTCCCGGCCAGCGACATCGGGCAGACGAGCAGCGTCGGCCCTGGCTGCGGCCGACCGCCGGATTCAGCCTGGCGGGCGGCCTGCCCCAGGTCCCGCTCGTAGGCCAGCAGGGACAGCAGCTCGACGGTCTTGCCGAGCCCCATGTCGTCAGCCAGGATCAGGCCGATGCCGAGCCCGCTGAGAAATGCCATCCAGGCCAGGCCTCGTTCCTGGTAGGGCCGCAGCGCGCCGGTGAACCCCGCCGGAGTGGCGACCGGCGCGAGCCGCCGGTCGGCCTGGCCCGAGAGCAGGTCGGCGAGCCAGCCGTCTGCTTCCACCGCCACGATCGGCAGGTCGTCCTCGCCGCGCAGCCCGGCCAGCAGCGCGTCGCCAGCCGACATCGTTCCCGCGGCCCCGCGTTCCAGGAACCGCAGCGCCGCCTGCAGGTGCCGGTCATCGAGTTCGACCCACTGACCGCGGATGCGGACCAGCGGGATCTTGAGCCTGGCGAGTTCCGCGAGCTCGTCGGGATCCAGCGCCTCATCGCCGACCGCCAGGTCGTAGCGGAAGTCGACGAGATCACCCAGGCCGAACCTGGGCTCGGTGACGGCCCCCTTCGGGCCGCTTCTGGATTTGGCGGTGAGCTTGAGCCCCAGCCGCGCTTTGCGTGCCCAGTCCGGCAGCAGCACCCCGAACCCGGCGCCGGACAGCAGCGGGGCGGTCTGGCTGAGAAACCCGAACGCGCCCGCCGTATCCAGGGTGACCTGCTCCGGGGCCGGAGTCCGCAGCTCCTCGTCCAGCTCGGGGAACAGTCGCGCCGCAGCTCCGAGGCCGGCCAGCAATTCCTCCTCCGGGTGCCGGATCCCGCCCGCCTGCCAGCCGACCGGCCAGCCCAGATGTCGCCCGCCGGCCTGACCAGGCTGGGATCCTCGGTGGACTGCAGCGAGAACTCAACCCGCCACCCCGCGCCCGGCGGCTGGCCAGCGTCATCCTGCTCACCGCCCAGCTCCGGCTCGGCCAGCCGGAAGCACGTCCGAACTGGGCCGGCCGGGACCTGCGCCGTGGCCCGCCAGGCCGCCAGCGCGGCGCCGAGGTCCGCGGCCTGGGCCTGCTGGGCCGGCGTCAGCTCGCCGATCCTGGCGTCGGCAGTGGTCAGGGCGACGAGCCAGCGATCGGCGACCTTGGCGCCGGCACGGCCACGGCCGCGCCCGGGCCGCAGCGCCAGACCAGCGAGGCGGGCCCGCGCGGCGGCATCGGAAAGCGAGTCGAGGGCATCGGTGACGATCAGGGCGGGCGGCTCACCGGCGCCGCTGGTGGCCCGGCAGAGCGGCGGCATCGCCACCGCGAGTTCGGCCGCCCGCTGAGCATCAGCCCCGGTGAGCACCGGGCGCCACCGCGCCGCATAGCCGCCGTCCTCTTCGGCGAGCTGCGGCAATACCCGGCCCCGGCTCACCAGGTCGTCAGCCAGCCTGGCCAGCGCCGCGAGATAGGGCACCGAGGCCGCCACCGCGAGCTTGCCCACCTCGCCGGCCGGTTCGCCCGAAGCCAGCTCCCCGGAGGCCAGCTCGCCCGAAGCCAGCTCGACCAAGGCTCGATACCCCGAAGCCGGCTCCCCGACCCCGACCCCGGCTCCCCCGACCCCGACCCGGGCTCCCCCGACCCCGGCCCGCCCAGGACCGGCTTGCCCAGCGCGGTGAGCAGGGTGAGCGCGGCGGCCGGCTCAAAGACCAGCGCGGGTATCCGCCAGGCGGCCAGCGCGGGGCGCCTACCACCGGTCCGCTGGGCGGCGGCCTGCTGGCCGTGTCCCGCGTCGCTGGTCACCGGCCTAATCAGAGCTGGCGAGCCCACCGGTCCGGCTGGGGTGGACGGCAGGAACAAGGTCAGCTCGTCCTCGACGGCCTTCCGGGCCAGGTCGGTCACCGGATACGCCAGTTCGGCCAGGGCATCGGTGAGCAGGGACACATCGCAGCCGAACGGATGCAGGCGCGGGGCCCGCGACGGCCGGCCCGGCCGTGGAGCCGAGTCCGCCGGGCGCCCGGAATCCTCAGCCCACAGCCAGAGCGCGCCGTAGACCCAGATCCCGTGCAGCACGAGCATGTACCAGCGCTCCCCAAGGCGACTCGGCACGCCCTAGCCCGCTGTCACCGGGCCTCGATGTCTGGTCAGCACAGCCGTCCAGACAGCACCGCCGCCTAGATAGCACGCTAGCGCGCGCAGCCGCCCGGAGTGGGGCGAAACGCCGTCGGGTCAGCGGCCCGGGCGCTGATCGGGGCCGGACCCGCCGGCATCGCCCGTCATAGCAGCGTCATCCGCCAGCGCAGCCGACGCTTCCTGTTCCCGGCGCGCCTGGTCGTTCACCTTACGCAGGTGCTTGGACATCGAGCGGAACAGGAAGTACAGCACCAGACCCATTCCGGCTACCACAAGAAATCCGAGCGTGCCCGGCGCGACATCGTTGCTCGACGCTGCGAGCACGATCACAAGCTCACCTTCTCCCGGATTCCCGCGAAAAGATCCTCTTCAGGCATCTCAGTATTCACCAGAGACCGGGCCAGGTGAAAATCCTCGGTCGGCCAGGCGGCCCGCTGCACCTCGACCGGGCAGGCGAACCAGGAACTTTCCGGGTCAATCTGGGTGGCATGGGCGAGCAGGGCCTGATCGCGAACCTCGAAGAAATCACCACACGGCACCCGCGTCGTGATCTCAAGCTCCTGGCGTCGCGGGTCCTCGTCGTCCCAGCTGGCCATCCGCTCGGCGTACGGCGATTCCAGGCCGCGCCGTTCCATCTCCTGGTGCAGGGCCTGAAAGCGAGCCCGGTGGAAAGAGGCGAAATAGTAGAGCTTGACCGGCTGCCACGGCTCACCGCAATCGGGATACTGGTCCGGGTCGGCGGCCGCCTCGAACGCCGCCACGCTGACCTCGTGCGTCTTGACGTGGTCTGGATGCGGATAACCACCGCGCTCGTCGTAGGTCAGGATCACTTGCGGGCGGAACTCGCGGATCGCCTTCACCAGCGGGCGCACCGCCGTGTGGAGCGGCTCGAGGGCAAAGCACCCCTCGGGCAACGGCGGCAGCGGGTCGCCTTCGGGCAGGCCCGAGTCGATGAAACCGAGGAATTGCTGCTGCACCCCGAGGATGTCCCTGGCCCTGGCCATCTCCGCGCGCCTGATCTCCGGCAGGTTGGCCCGGACGTCAGGCCGTTCCATCGCCTTGTTCAGGATGTCACCGCGCTCGCCGCCGGTCAGTGTGCAGACCAGGACATCCGCGCCTTCCCGGGCATAACGGGCCATAGTCGCGGCGCCCTTGCTCGATTCATCATCGGGATGGGCATGCACCGCCATCAGCCGCAACGGGGCGCCAGCGCCGTGCGGATCACCGGCAGCCCCCGACGGCGGCCGTCCGGTATCACCAGCGGGGCCAGGAGTCACGGCAACCAAGTAAGATCCTTTGCAGCTTGGTGACGGGTAAGCCCGGCACGTCTCAACCGCTCCGCCGGGCCTGTCTGCGCCTCCGACAGAAGCGCTGAGAAGTCATTGTGTAGCACAACGCCCCCTCGTGGGTAAGGCATTCCCTGGCGGCCGGCGCGCTGCCCGCGGCCTGCGAGACTACCCCGAGCCATTGACACGCGCCGGTCAGTCACTCAGCCTTGTTAGCCTCAAGGGATTACCCCCAAGGGCCAGCCTGGCCCGGCGGAGATCGTTTCCGCATCCCACGCAAGGAGTTCCCGTGACCGAGACCCGCGACGACACCGTCACCTGGCTCACCCAGGAGGCGTACGACCGTCTCAAGTCGGAGCTTGACCAGCTCTCGGGTACCGGCCGCATCGAGATCGCGAAGAAGATCGAGGCGGCCCGGGCAGAAGGCGACCTGCGCGAGAACGGCGGCTACCATGCGGCCAAGGACGAGCAGGGCCAGATGGAGGGCCGGATCCGGCAGATCACCTACATCCTGGAAAACTCCCGGGTCGGCGAGCCCCCGCGCACCGATGGCGTAGTCGGTCCGGGCATGACGGTCACGATCCGGTTTACCCGGGACGAGGACGAGGTCACCTTCCTGCTCGCCTCGCGCGAGGAGAGCGGCGCGCCGATCGACGTCTACTCACCGCGATCCCCCCTGGGCAGCGCTATCTCCGGCAAGAAGGTCGGCGACACCGCGACGTACACACTTCCTAACGGGCGCGCGGCGACAGTCGAGATCCTCGAGGCGGTCCCATACGGCGGGATGTAACCCGCCAGGAAACGGATCCCCGTACCGCCCGCCGTTCTTACCGCGGCGACTCAGCGTCCCGCTCCCTGCGCATGACAGCGCGCCGAATCGCCCGCCGGTCAGGGCAGCCAGAACCCGGCACCTGGGCCAGCGGGCGATTTAGCGCGCCCGGGATCAGCGTGCCATTCAGTAACCACGCCATTCCCGAGCCTGCCCGATCACTTACGGCCTGAAATGGCCATCTGATCAGGGCAATCTTCATTGGTTATTGACGGCGCGACAAAGCATGCTTATGGTCCGTGTGGACCACGATCGCGGTACCGGCCCCCTACCACCTAACCCAGGAACGCGCGGACAGCGCAGAGTAACGGCAATCGTTGTCGTTGCGCTGGCGCGTGCCTGGGCCCGCTAAGGAGGAAGGTCACTTGCGATTCCATCACGCCCGCCAGCGCCGGCGGGCCCGCGCGGTCGGGACCCGCAGCTGGACAGTCCTGGCTTCATCCGTGGCCCTGATCATCGGCGGTTTCGCGGTCGCGGGCGGCGCGTCCGCGCTGCCGACCATGACAAACAGTGCCGTAACCACCAAAGCCGTGACAACCAAAGCCGTGACAACCAGTGCCGCGACGCACCCAACCGTCTCGCATCCGGCCGTCACCCATGCCAGCAACGGGATCACGATCTCGGGAACGCGAGACTACCGCCGGGCCTGCGCGGTCACGACGGTGCCCGGACGGAATGCCTGCATGGTGCTGATCCGGACCAATGTGCAGCACCACTCCCAGTCCTCGCTGGGCCCCGACGCCGCGCCGGTAGGCGACGGCTACGGGCCATCGAACCTGCAGAGCGCCTACGTGCTGCCGTCATCCACCGCGGGCAGCGGCGAGACGGTGGCCGTCGTGGATGCCTACAACGACCCGGATGCCGCCGCTGACCTGGCCACCTATCGCTCCGACTGGGGGCTGCCCGCCTGTGGCACCGGCTGCTTCGAGCAGGTCAACGAGAACGGTGCGACCAGCCCGCTGCCCGCTAACGCCGGCAGCACCGGATGGGACGTCGAGGAGTCGCTGGACATCGACATGGTGTCGGCGATCTGCCCGAACTGCCACATCATCCTGGTCGAGGCCAGCAGCGCCGACACCGCCGATCTGGGCGCCGGGGTCAACGCCGCGGTATCGCTGGGCGCGGATTTCGTGTCCAACAGCTACGGCGGCTCGGAGTCCTCGTCGGATAACACCTACGACACCGACTACTACAACCACCCGGGCGTAGCGGTCACCGCGTCAGCTGGCGACGACGGGTACGGCGTCTCTTACCCGGCCGCCTCGCCGGACGTCACCTCGGTGGGCGGCACCTCGCTGAGCACCGCGTCGAACTCACGCGGCTGGACCGAGACCGTCTGGGGCAGCAGCTCCGGCGGTGAGGGCACCGGCTCCGGCTGCTCGGCCGACAGTTCCAAGCCGTCCTGGCAGACCGACACCGGCTGCACCAAGCGGACCGACAACGACGTGGCGGCGGTCGCCGACCCCAACACCGGCCTGGCCGTGTACGACAGCTACAGCGAGGGCGGCTGGCTCGAGGTAGGCGGGACCAGCGCCTCGTCACCGATCATCGCGTCGGTCTTCGCGCTGGCCGGGACCCCGGCATCGGGCACCTACCCGGCGTCCTACATCTACAAGCACACCGCCAACCTGTTCGACGTCACCTCCGGCGCCGACGGCAGCTGCAGCCCGGCTTACCTGTGTACCGCTGAGACAGGCTACGACGGACCGACCGGCTGGGGCACCCCGGACGGCACGACGGCGTTCAGCAACGGCGGCGGCACCGGCAACACCGTGACGGTGACCAACCCCGGCAGCCAGACCGGCACCGTCGGAACCGCGGTCAGCCTGCAGATCAGCGCCACCGATTCGGCCTCCGGCCAGACGCTGACCTACAGCGCCACCGGCCTGCCCGCGGGCCTGTCCATCAACTCCTCAACCGGCCTGATCTCCGGGACGCCGACCACCGCGGGCACGTCCAGTGTCACGGTGACCGCCACCGACACCACCGGGGCGCACGGATCAGCGACGTTCACCTGGACGATCAGCACGACTACCGGCAACACCGTGACAGTGACCAACCCCGGCAGCCAGACCGGCACCGTCGGCACCGCGGTCAGCCTGCAGATCAGCGCCAGCGACTCGGCCTCCGGCCAGACGCTGACCTACAGCGCCACCGGCCTGCCCGCAGGCCTGTCCATCAACTCCTCAACCGGCCTGATCTCCGGGACGCCGACCACGGCGGGCACCTCCAGTGTCACGGTGACCGCCACCGACACCACCGGGGCGCACGGTTCAGCGTCGTTCACCTGGACGATCACCGCGGCCAGCGGCTGTACGGCCAAGCAGCTGTTCGGCAACCCCGGCTTCGAGACCGGCAGCATCTCGCCGTGGACCGCCACGGCCGGCGTGCTGGCCAGCACCAGTGAGGGCGTCCCCGCGCACTCAGGTTCCTGGCTGGCCTGGCTGGACGGGTACGGCGGCGCGCACACCGACACCCTGTCCCAGACCGTAACGATCCCGTCCACCTGCAAGAACGCGACGCTGTCGTTCTGGCTCTACATCAACACCGATGACCCGACCAGCAAGGCCTACGACACCTTCACCACCCAGGTGCTCAACTCCAGCGGCACCGTGCTGGCGACCCTGTCCACCCTGTCCAACCAGAACGAGGGCACCGGCTACGTCCAGCACTCGTACTCGGTCGCTCCCTACATCGGCCAGAAGATCACCATCAAGTTCACCGGGAAGGAGACCCTCGGCGGCGGTTACGACACCAACTTCTTCGAAGACGACAACGCACTGAACGTCTCCTGACGCCGGCGCACCGCACGGGCGGCCCGGGTCACCGGGCCGCCCGTCGGCATGTGAGGCCAGCGACACCGGCCGGCTGCAGCGGACCCGAGCGACCGTCCGCGGGCCGCAGCCTCAGCGCACCAGCTCTGGCTCGCCGGCGGTGGCCTCCGCCGCCGGAGCCCGGCCGCGCAGCGGGACTTCCTTGATGAACAGGGCCAGCAGCAGGACAATCACGGCGGACGGGGCGGCCCAGATAAAGACGCCCTGGACGCCGTGGGCGATCGCGAAGAAGACATCGCTGCGAACCGCCGGAGCCAGCCCGTTCACGGCGACCGGATCGAGCTGGCCGCCCGCCGCGTTGATGTGTGCGCCAGGCAGCCTGGCGCTCAGCACCTCAGTGAGCCGCCTGGCGAAGATCGCGCCGAACAGCGCGACCCCGATCGACCCGCCGATCTGCTGGAAGAACGTCCGCGAACTGCTGGCCACGCCCATGTCGGCGGGTGGCACGCTGTTCTGGACGATCAGCGTGGTGATCTGCATCAGGAAGCCCATGCCGACGCCAAGCACCAGGAAGTACAGCCCGGATGTGAGCAGGGTGGTGTCGACGCCGAGCCCGGTCAGCAGGAACATGCCGACCGCCATGATCGCCGCACCGACGATCGGCAGCGCCTTGTACCTGCCGGTGCGCGTCGTGACCTGGCCGGCGATCAGTGACGTGACCGTCGAGCCGAGCATCATGGGAATCAGCATCAGGCCGCTGCCGGTCGCCGAGAGATGCTGCACGGTCTGCTGATAGATCGGCAGGAACGTCAGGGCCCCGAACATGGCCAGGCCGAGCAGGAAGCTCATCCCGGTCGCCAGCGAGAAGTTCCGGTTGCGGAACACGTGCAGCGGCAGCACCGGTTCGGCCGCCCTGGCCTCGACCATGAGGAACGCGCCCGCCGCGACCACCGCCAGCGCCCCGAGCCCGATGATCATCTTGGATCCCCACGCATACTGGGTGCCGCCCCAGGTCGTCAGCAGCACGATCGAGGTCGCCGCGACGGCCAGGACGCCAGCGCCCAGGTAATCGATCCGGTGCGGCACCCGCCGCCGCGGCAGATGCAAGGTCGCGGCCAGGTAGAGCAGCGCGGCGCCGCCGACCGGCATGTTGATGTAGAAGATCCAGCGCCAGGACAGGCTGTCGGTGATGTAGCCACCGAGCAGCGGCCCGGCGATCATGGCCAGCATCATGGCGGCCATCATGTAACCCATGTACTGGCCCCGCTCACGAGGCGAAACCAGGTCGCCGATGGTGGCGATCGCGCCGACCATCAGCCCGCCGGCGCCGAGACCCTGGATCGCCCGGAACATGATCAGCTGGTCCATCGAGTGCGCGAGCCCGGACAGCGCAGAGCCGGCCAGGAAGATGAGGATCGCCGCCACGAGCAGTCGTTTGCGGCCGTACAGGTCGCCGAGCTTGCCATAGAGCGGCGTGGTGATCGTGGCCGCCAGTACGTAGGCGGTCACCACCCAGGACAGATGGGTGACGCCGCCCAGATCACCGACGATGCGCGGCAACGCCGTCGAGACGATCAGCTGGTCCAGCATCGCGAGCATGAGCGTCAGCAGCAGTCCGGGCAGGACGATGAGGATTTCGCGCTTGGGCCCGGCGGAAAAGTCCGCCCCGGCCGCGGCCGCAGACTGTGTCTCTGCCATGCTCAGGCTCCCTCCGGTGCAGCGTGCTCTGGTACCGCGCGCTCTCGTGCCATGTGCTCCGATGCGACGTGCTCTGGTCGGCGTGCTCTGCTGCAACGTGCTCTGCTGCAACGTGCTCTGCTGCAGCATGCTGTGCCGCAGCACAGCCCTGCCGCAGCGTGGCTCCGCTCGGCTCGGCAACTACTTGCCGACCGGCTAGCATGTCACTCAGCCGCTAGGCTAGACTCCTACTAACCGGCCGTCAAGTAAATTAGCGGCTATCTCGGCGAGGCGTGATGACAGCGATGAACGACCAGCACGACGGGCGCAGCCGCGGCGACACCCGGCCTCGCATCCAGCGGGTGGCGCTCGAGCTGTTCGCCGAGCAGGGCTATGAGAAAACCTCGCTGCGCGAGATCGCCGAGCGGCTCGACGTCACCAAGGCCGCTCTCTACTACCACTTCAAGTCCAAGGAAGACATCGTCCGCAGCCTGGTCGAGGACTACTTCGGGCAGCTCGACGCGCTGATCACCTGGGCCAGGTCGCAGCAGCGCAGCGCGCGGACCCGCGGTGAGATCCTCGGTCGCTACCTGACCATCGTGGCCGAGGGCGACGAGGTATTCAGGATGCTCCAGCAGAACCAGGCCGCAGTGAACAGCCTGGCCCACGCCAAGGGCCGTGGCGAGCTGTTCCGGGAGCGCCTGACCGCACTCGCCGACCTGCTCACCGAGCCTGGGGCGCCGCTGGAAGACCGGGTGCGCGCCGCTATGGCACTGGGCGGGATCAGCGTCGGCTGGATGTTCTTCGCCGACCAGGTCAGCGATCGGCACGAGCTCAGCGCCGAGGTGCTCAGGGCCGCTTGCGAACTGACCGGCGCGAGTGTTCCCGGCGGGGACCAGCCGGCCGAGCGCGGCTAACCTGCGCGGGCCGAGGCCGACCCGGCTACCGTCCGGACCAGCGGGAGCACCCGGTAAGCAACCGGCGTGGCCAGAGCGATCACGGTGGCCGCCCGGACTACCCCGGGCACGTCCACGATCGCGTCGATGACCCGCTGCAGGTCCGCGTTGGTCCGCGCGGCCACCCGGCAGAGCATGTCGCCCATGCCGGTGATCGTGTGCACCTCAAGCACCTCGCCGATCAGGGCCAGCCGGTCAGCGACCGGGTCATGGCCGCCAGCCTGGCGGATCTCCAGCGTTACGAACGCGATAACCCCGTGGCCGAGCGCCTCGGGATCGATCTCGGGGCCGTAGCCAGTGATGATGCCGCGCTCCTGGAGCCGGTCGAGGCGCGCCTGCACGGTCCCCCTGGCCACGCCCAGCCGCCTGGATGCCTCCAGCATGCCAACCCTCGGCTCGGTCGCAAACAGCTCGATCAGCCGCCGGTCAAGGTCGTCAATCACCCGGTCGCCTCCAGCGCGTGCTCAGATCCGGCCCGGTGCTCAGATTCCGGGCTCAAATCCGGCACGGTTCTTAGGCCCGGCACACTGCTCAGATCTTCTAGCTGAACCCTGATCTCACTATACAAAATGCTCATAGATTTTCTTAAGGCTTGCGCATCTTGCTCGCCTAGTTGATGCTGCGAACATCGCCGCTAACGGGAAGGGGCCGTTTTATGTCAGCCAGCACCGGGCCTCACGGAGCAAGTAAGCCGGACGAGTTTCCCGTTCTCGGCATGGACGCGGTGGTCTTCGCGGTCGGCAACGCCCGGCAGGCCGCGCACTTTTACTCGACCGCGTTCGGGATGCGTTGCGTCGCCTACCGGGGCCCGGAGACCGGCTGCCGGGATGAGACTTCCTATGTGCTGGAATCGGGCCGGGCGCGGCTGGTGCTGCGCGGTCCGGTCCGGGGCGGCACGGCACTCGGCGATCATGTCGCCGCGCACGGCGATGGTGTCATTGATCTGGCGATCGCCGTGCCGTCGGTCGAGGCCGCTTACGAGTACGCCGTAGCGCACGGGGCGATCGGGCTCGACAAGCCCGAGGCCATCGAGGACGCTCACGGCACGGTGGTGCTGGCCGCGATTGCCGCATACGGCGACACCCGGCACACGCTGGTCGAGCGATCCGGATATGCCGGCCCCTACCTGCCCGGGTACGTGGCCGCGGAGCCCCTCGCCACGCCGCCGGCCCGGCCCTACTTCACCGAGATCGATCACTGCGTCGGCAACGTCGAACTCGGCCGGATGGACGAGTGGGTCGGCTATTATCACCACGTCATGGGCTTCACGAACATGAAGGAGTTCGTCGGCGACGACATCGCCACTGAGTACTCCGCGCTGATGAGCAAGGTGGTCGCCGACGGCAGCAGGAAGGTCAAGTTCCCGATCAACGAGCCTGCGGCCGGGCAGCGGAAATCACAGATCGACGAGTACCTGGAGTTCTACGGCGGCCCCGGCGTCCAGCACCTAGCGCTCTCGACCGATGACATCGTGGCCGCCGTCCGGGGCATGCGGGCGGCGGGCTGCGATTTCCTGCAGACCCCGGGCAGCTACTACGACACCCTGGGTGAGTGGGTAGGCGACACTCGTGTTCCCCTCGATGAGCTGCGGGAACTCAATATCCTCGCGGACCGGGACGAGGACGGCTACCTGCTGCAGATCTTCACCAAGCCAGTCCAGGACCGGCCCACCGTCTTCTTCGAGCTGATCGAGCGGCACGGCTCACAGGGCTTCGGCAAGGGCAACTTCAAGGCCCTGTTCGAGGCGATCGAACGGGAGCAGGAGCGCCGCGGCAATCTCTGACCAGCTCGCGACGGCCGGGTCAGCGCGCCGGCAGCCGTTACTGCTCCGGCTTTTCATGATCGCGTAGGGATCCGCGCTCGTCGCGGCGCCGGGTCTTACCGGCTCCGGGACGGGACGCCGTCAGGACCGGCTCTGGCGGGCTGATCAGCCGCTGGTCTCATCCTGATCAGCCGCTGGTCGGATCGCCGATCAGCCGCCGCTCCAGTAGCGGTCAGCCGCGAAGATGAGCGCCGCAGCGCCGATCAGCCCGGCGCTCTGGCCGAGCGCCGCGGGCACCACCCGGACCTCCCGCGCGAATCCGATCCTCGTGTGCACCCGCAACGCTTCCTCAACCGGCTCGAACAGCAGCACGCCCGCCTGCGACAGGCCGCCTCCGACCGAGACCACTTCCAGGTCGCACAGACAGGTCGCGGAGGCGATGGCGATTCCGAGCGCCCGTCCGGCCCGGGCCATCGCGGCCAGCCCGACCGGGTGACCGAGCGCCCCATCGTCGGCCAGATCCTTCGCGGTAGCCTCCGGCTGACCGGGCCGCCAGCCCTCGCCCTGCGCCCAGCGGACCAGCGCCGGCCCGCGCGCGATCGCCTCCAGGCAGCCCCGGCCGCCACAGCCGCACGGCGGCCCGTCCGGATCGACGACCACGTGACCGATGTGCCCAGCGTTGCCCGACGCTCCCTCGATCAGCCTGCCGTCCAGCAGCAGGCCGCCGCCGACACCGGTCGACACGACCATGCCGAGCATGTTGCGCACGCCCCGGCCCGCCCCCCGCCAGTGCTCACCCGCGGCCATGGTGATGGCGTCGTTATGCACCCGGACCGGGATGCCACTGAAGCGCTCCAGGAGCCTGGCGCGCAGCGGGAAGGACCGCCAGGCGGTGATATTGATCGGCGATACCACGCCGTCCGGCCATTCCATCGGGCCGCCGACGCCGCAGCCCACCCCGGCCAGCTCGGCCGGGTCGATCTTGCTGGTTTCCAGGACGCGCGTGAGCAGCGCGTCGAGGGTGCGCCACAGCTGTTCCGCAGCCACGTCGCCCGGCGTTGGTACCTGCGCCCAGCCGATCAGCCGGCCACCAGGCTCCGCCACTCCGGCGGCGAGCTTGGTGCCGCCGATATCGATCACCAGCGCCGGGCCTGAAGGGCTCATGCCCAGCCTCCCCAAGATGCGGATCACGTCAACATGCACATAGTGTCGAACAGTGCAGCCATACAGCCCGGAGCCAGACCGCCCGCAGCCAGTCAGCCAGCAGCCGTCGGCAGCCCCAGCATCAGCGGCCCCGTCGGCCCGGACTCTAGCCCAGCTCCGCGCGAGCGGGCACGAGTACCTGACCGTGAAGCAGGAAATCCGGCGTAATCTGCTGGCCCGCCTGCGGGCCGGCGAGGACGCCTTCCCCGGGATCATCGGGTTCGGGCAGACGGTGCTACCCCAGCTGGAACGCGCCATCATAGCCGGGCACGACGTCATCCTGCTCGGCGAGCGCGGCCAGGGCAAGACCCGCCTGATCCGCACGCTCACCGGCTTGCTCGACGAGTGGACGCCCGCCGTCGCGGGATGCGAGATCAATGACCACCCGTATGAGCCGGTGTGCGCGCGCTGCCGCCGGCTGAGCGCCGAGCTGGCGGAAGATCTGCCGGTCGTGTGGCGGCCGCGCGGCGACCGCTACGGCGAGAAGCTCGCCACCCCGGACACCAGCGTCGGTGACCTGATCGGCGACATTGACCCGGTGAAGGTCGCCGAGGGCCGGACGCTCGGCGACCCCGAGACCATTCACTTCGGCCTGGTGCCGCGGACCAACCGGGGCATCTTCTGCCTGAACGAGCTTCCCGACCTGGCCGAGCGGATCCAGGTCGCGCTGCTCAACGTGCTGGAGGAGCGCGACATCGGAGTCCGCGGCTACGCCCTGCGGCTGCCGCTCGACCTGGTGCTCGTGGCGAGCGCCAACCCCGAGGACTACACCAGCCGGGGCCGCATCATCACGCCACTCAAGGACAGGTTCGGCGCCGAGATCCGCACCCACTACCCGACGTCGCTCGATTCCGAGCTGGCCCTGATCCGCCAGGAGTCCAGGATCGCCTGGGACGGCCACGAGCCGGACGCGGTGCTGCCCGAGCACCTGATCCAGGTGATCGCCAGGTTCACCAGGCTGGTCCGTCAGTCGCCGGCGGTGGACGCCAGGTCAGGTGTCTCGGCCAGGTTCGCGATCGCGGCCGCCGAGGCGGTGGCGGCCTCCGCGGTCAGGCGCGCGGCCATCACCGGTGAGGAGCAGCCGGTGGCCCGGGTGTGCGACCTGCCTGCCATCGTGAGCACGCTGCGCGGGAAGGTCGAGTTCGAGGTCAGCGAGGAGGGCCGGGAGCAGGAGGTGCTCGATCACCTGCTCAAGCGGGCGATCGCGGAGACCTTCCGCGCCAGCCTGGGCAACGCCGACCTGACCGGCCTGCTGGCCAAGTTCGATGAGGGCGGCAACGTCGAGTCGGGCGACCTGGTGCCCGCGGCGGACCTGCTGCGCAGGATTGGCGATGTCCCCGGCCTCGCCAAGATCATGGCCCGGCTGCACATGACGGGCGGCGAGTCGTTCGGCCAGGCCGCGGCCGCCCTGGAGTTCGCCCTGGAAGGGCTCTACCTGACCAGGCGGCTGTCGAAGGATGTGATCGACGGTGGCGCGATCTACCGCACGTGAGACCGGGCCGCGTGCCGCGCGCGGCTGACGGCGCGGCTTGCGCGGCCGGGCGGGGCGCCGGGGACGGAGGCGAGCGCAAGTGAGCGGTTACCGATACGGCCAGTACCAGGACGGGCCAGATCCGCTCGAGCCGCCCTACGATGTGCGCGGCGCGGTCGACGAGCTCGGCGAGTCGGTGCTGTCCGGGTCAAATCCCGCCGACGCGCTGCGCGAGTTGCTGCGCAAGGGCATGTCCGGCCACCGGGGCCTGGACGATCTGCTCCGGCGGGTCCGTGAGCAGCAGCGCGATATCCGCAGCCGCGGCCGGCTCGACGGCATCCTGGAGCAGGCCAGGGCGCTGCTCGACACCGCGATCGGCCAGGAACGCGCCGAGCTGTTCCCCGACCCCGACGACGAGGCGCGGCTGCGTGAGGCCGAGCTGGACGCACTGCCGTCGGATACCGCGCAGGCCATTCGCCAGCTGGCTGACTACCAGTGGCGTTCCGCCGCCGCCGCGCAGACGTTCGAGCAGCTCAAGGACCTGTTGCGCCGGGAGGTGCTGGACAGCCAGTTCCGCGGCATGAAGCAGACCCTGCGTGAGCCCGACCCGGAGGCCATGCAGCAGGTGAAGGACATGATGGCCGCGCTGACCGGGATGCTGGAGGCGGACGCCGAGGGGCGCCATACCCAGCAGGACTTCGATGACTTCATGGAACGGTACGGGGATTTCTTCCCTGACTCTCCGCGCAATCTCGATGAGATGGTCGACTCGCTGGTCCGCCGGATGTCCGCGGCCCAGCGACTGCTCGACTCGCTTACCGACGCCCAGCGGGACGAATTGGCCGGGCTGATGTCGCAGACGCTCGAGGACGCCGGCCTGGCCGCCGAGATGGCCAGGCTGGCCGACGCGCTCCGGGCCCGGCGGCCCGACATGGACTTCGGTGAATCCCGGGGCGAGTCGATGACCGGGCAGCACCCGCTCGGCCTGAGCGACGCCACCTCGGCCCTGGCTGACTTGGCTGACCTGGCCGAGCTTGAGGACACCCTGCTCCAGGACTACCCGGGCGCGCGACTGGATGACATCGACGAGGACGCGGTGCGGCGCGCGCTCGGGCGGCAGGCCGTCGACGACATGGAGGCCCTGCGGCAGATCGAGCGGGAGCTCGAGCGGCAGGGCTACCTGCAGCGGTCCGAGGGCAAGCTGGAGCTCACGCCCAAGGCGGTGCGCAGGCTCGGCGAGACCGCCTTGCGCCGCGTGTTCGCCGAGCTGCCCAAGGGTGGCCATGGTGACCATGACCAGCGGGACGCCGGCCAGGCCGGGGAGTACACCGGCAGCACCAGGCCATGGACCTTCGGCGACGAGCAGGCGATCGACGCGGCCGCCACGGTCCGGAACGCGTTGCTGCGCGGCAGCCAGGCACCGGCGCCCACCGGGGAGCACGAGCCAGCGACAGCCGCAGGCGGGACTGGCGCCGGGCGGCGCTCGCGGGTCCGCCTGTCGGTCGGCGACTTCGAGGTCGCCGAGACCGAGCGGCGCGCGTCGGCCGCCGTCTGCCTGCTGGTGGACCTCTCCTACTCGATGGCGCTGCGCGGCACCTGGGGAGCGGCGAAGCAGACCGCCCTCGCGCTGCACGCCCTGGTCAGGAGCCGGTACCCGCAGGACGCGATACAGGTGATCGGGTTCTCGAACTACGCTCGTGAGCTACCGGAGACCGAGCTGGCCGGACTGGGCTGGGACATGGTGCAGGGCACCAACCTGCACCATGCGCTGGTCCTGGCCGGGCGGTTCCTCGACCGGCGTCCCGAGCACAATCCGGTCGTCCTCGTGGTCACCGACGGCGAGCCGACCGCGCACCTGCGCCGGGACGGGCAGTACTGGTTCGACTGGCCGCCATCACCGGAGACGCTCGCCCTCACCCTGGCTGAGGTGGACAAGATGACCAGGCGCCGGGCGACGATGAATATCTTCATGCTGGCCGACGACGAACGGCTGACCGCCTTCGTCGAGGAAGTGGCCCGGCGCAATGGCGGCCGGGTGCTCCGGGCCATGGCTGACAGCCTGGGCGAATACGTGGTGCGGGACTTCCTCAGGTCGCGCAACCAGAGCAACAGATAGATTTTACTTTCGCCGCTTTTGGGAAGGCCGGCGCGCCATCGCCCTGCGTAGTACCGTGCCGCAGGTAGTCATCAGCGCCGGGCCAGGCAAAACGGCCGGCGGCTGCTGAGATGTGCATCAATGAGGAGGACCTGTGAGTTCTGCAAGCGTGTCTGGTGGCGCCTCGGGCGGCAGCCGGACGCTGGTCATCGTTCTGGCGGTCATCGGGATCATCGCGATTATCGTAGGGCTGCTGTACATGGTCGACGGAAATTCGCTGCCGAGCTTCCTGACCGCGGGCAGCCACGTCAAGAAGGGCAACCACATCGCGCGAGGTGCCGTTGCGCTGGTGATCGGCATTGTGCTGCTGGTCGGCGCCTGGGTCACCGGGCGCAAGTCGAAGGCCAGCGCTGCCTAGGCGGCTGCGGAGCAGTACCAGCCGGCCGGCGGCGGAGCAGTACCAGCCGGCCGGCGGCGGAGCAGTACCAGCCGGCCGGCGGCGGAGCAGTACCAGCCGACGGCGGAGCAGGACCAGCCGACGACGGAGCGGCACCAGCCGCCGGCGGCGGAGCAGTGCCTGCCGGCAGCGGGCGGTACCAGCCGGCGACGGAAAGATCCGCCAAGATCAGCGGGCGGTCAACTGGCTGGCCCTAGGATCAGGGCATGTCCTTTACCGACCGGCTGGTGCTGTGGCTACACATCGGCTTCGCGATCTTCACGATCGGCCCGGTCACGGTCGCAATATCGTCCACGCCGCGGTATGTGAGGAAACGTAACCTCGCCGTTGTCCAGTATCTCTACCGGATGACCCGCGTCTTTACCGTCTTGTCCCTCGCCGTGCTGATCGCCGGGCTGTTCCTGGCGCAGATCGATCACGACTTCAGCAAGCCCTGGCTAGCGATAGCGGGGACGTTGTTCGTGGTGGCTATCGTGTTGCTGGTCCTGATCATGAGGGATCAGCACCGCGCGATCGGCGCGATGCAGGCCGCAGCTCCCGAGCCCCGGCCGGTTCCGGCCGCCGCCGATGGGACGGCGGGCCCTGCCGATAGTGGCGCCGGAGGCGTGGCGGCCGGTCCCGGCGGCGGCGGGGCGGCGACCGGCCCGGCACCGCTCGGCAGCGCGCCAGCCGGCGAGGCGGCCGGCCACCTGGCCGCCGTGGAACGCGGGCGGATCGCGTCCATGGGCGGCGTGGTCAGCGTGATCTGGCTGGTGATCCTGATCCTCATGGTCTGGAACACCTGATCTCGCCGCCGACGATGCGCCAGCCTGATGGTTGCTGACCGGCCTGCGCTAGCCAACGGCCGAACGGAGGTCCTCCAGCAGGTCGTCGCAGGTCTCCAAGCCGACCGACAGCCTGACCAGGTCCGCGGGTACCTCGAGCGCCGAGCCTGACACAGATGCGTGCGTCATCCGGCCCGGGTGCTCGATCAGCGACTCGACGCCGCCGAGCGACTCGCCCAGGGTGAACAGCCGGGTGCGGCCGCAGATCGCGACCGCCTCCGCCGCGCCGCCGCGCGCCCGGAACGACACGATCCCGCCGAACCCGTGCATCTGCTTGACCGCCACCTCGTGACCTGGATGTGTCGCCAGGCCGGGGTAGAAAACCTCGGCGACAGCGGGGTGCCTGGCCAGCATGTCGGCCACCCGGGCGGCGCTGCTGCAGTGCCGGTCCATCCGGACGCCCAGGGTCTTGATCCCGCGGAGGGTGAGCCAGGAGTCGAATGGCCCCGCAATCGCTCCGGTGGCGTTCTGGTGGAAGGCGAGCCGCTCCCCGAGCCCGGCGTCCGCGACCACCAGCGCGCCGCCCACCACGTCGGAGTGCCCGCCGAGGTACTTGGTCGTGGAGTGCACGACCACGTCCGCGCCGAGCGCCAGCGGCTGCTGCAGGTAAGGCGAGGCGAAGGTGTTGTCCACCACCAGCAGCGCGCCGCTGTCGTGCGCGATCTGCGCCAGCACGCTGATATCGGCGATCGACAGCAGCGGGTTGGTGGGTGTCTCCACCCAGACCAGCCGCGCGGGCCTGCTCGCCAGCGCCTCGCGGACAGCGGCCGGGTCCGATACCGGAACCGGCTGGTAGCTCAGCCCCCAGGGCTGCAGGACCTTGTCGATCAGCCGGTAGGTGCCGCCGTACGCGTCGTGCGGGATCAGCACGTGATCACCGGGCGCGCAGGCGGTCCGCAGCAGCGCGTCCTCAGCGGCCATCCCGGACGCGAACGCCAGCGCCTGCGTACCGCCTTCCAGCGCGACCAGGCACTCTTCAAGCGCCCGCCGGGTCGGGTTGGCGGTCCGGGAGTACTCGTAGCCGGAGCGCAGCCCGCCGACACCGTCCTGCTTGTAGGTGGAGACCTGGTAGATCGGCGGGATGACGGCACCAGTCTGCGAATCAGGCTCCTGGCCTGCGTGGATCGCCAGCGTGTCGAATCCGTCGTGATTGCGGGTCTGCATGCCGCTGCCACCGTGTCCCTTCACCGCTCGTGCCCGGCACCGTCGCCCGGCCCCGTTACCCGGCCCGGTTACCCGGCCCCGTTATCCGGCCCGGTTATCCGGCACTGTCCGCCAGGTACGTGAGCACATCCTGCCGTGTGATCATTCCGGATGGCTTGCCTTCGACCAGAACCACCGCGGCACCGGCCTTTTCCATCGCATGGACCACGCTGCTCACCGGCTCGCCGGAGCCCACCATGGGCAGCGGCGCCGACATGTGACCGCTCACCGGATCCTGCGGCCTGGCCCGGCCGGAGACCAGCGCGTCCAGCAGGTCGCGTTCCACGATAGAGCCGACCACCTCCGCCGCCATCACCGGCGGCTCCGCGTTCAGCACCGGCATCTGGGACACCTCGTACTCGCGCAGGCTCTCGATCGCGGCCCGCACGGTCTCCTTGGGGTGCACGTGCACGAACGGCGGCAGCCCGCCCTGCTTGCCGGCCAGGATGTCGGCCACCCTCGGCTCGGAGGTCTCTGAGGTGAGGAAGCCGTAGTCGGCCATCCACTCGTCGTTGTAAATCTTTGACAGGTATCCCCGGCCGCCGTCGGGAAGCAGCACCACGATCACGTCGTCGGCCCGCGCGTGCTGCGCCACCCGCAGCGCCGCGACCACGGCCATGCCGCACGAGCCGCCGGTGAGCAGGGCCTCCTCGCGCGCCAGCCGCCTGGTCATCTGGAACGACTGCGCGTCGCTGACCGCGATGATCTGGTCGCAGATGTTCTTGTCGTAAGTCTCCGGCCAGATGTCCTCGCCCACGCCCTCGACCAGATACGGGCGGCCGGTCCCGCCGGAGTAGACCGAGCCTTCCGGGTCGGCGCCGATGATCTGCACCCGGCCGCCGGACACCTCCTTCAGGTACCTGCCGGTGCCCGATATCGTCCCGCCGGTGCCGATGCCGGCCACGAAGTGGGTGACCTTGCCTTCGGTCTGCGCCCAGATCTCCGGGCCGGTCGAGCGGTAGTGCGAGGCCGGGTTCTCGGCGTTGGCGTACTGGTTGGGCTTCCACCCGCCCGGGGTCTGGCTGGCCAGCCGGTCGGAGACCGAGTAGTAGGAGTCGGGGTGATCAGGAGAGACAGTGGAGGGGCAGACCACGACCTCGGCGCCGTAGGCGCGCAGCACGCTGATCTTGTCCTGGCCCACCTTGTCCGGGCAGACAAACAGGCACCTATATCCCTTTTCCGCCGCGGCGATGGCCAGTCCGACGCCCGTGTTGCCCGAGGTGGGCTCGACGATGGTGCCGCCAGGCTGCAGTTCTCCCGAGGCCTCCGCCGCCTCGATCATGGCCACCGCGATCCGGTCCTTCACCGACCCGCCGGGATTGAAATACTCGACCTTGGCCAGGACGGCGGGCGCCGCCGAGGCGCCGCCCAGCAGCTCGAGCTGGCGGGTCACCCGGCGCAGCCGGACCAGCGGGGTATTTCCGATGAGATCGATCAGCGACTCATGTACCTGCATGTCCCTCACCTTGCTCTCAGTGCTCCCGACCGTATCCCAACCCCAGGCCCGGGACATGACCTGCCGCTGCGAATGCGCGGGCGGCATGAGGCGCCGCATAAGCTACTGTTCAGTAGAAAGAGATAAGTAAGGGAGCCGTCATGCCCGAGGCCGTGATCGTAGCTACCGCCCGCTCGCCGATCGGCCGGGCCTTCAAGGGGTCGATGACCAGCATCCGCCCGGATGACCTGACGGTCCAGATGGTCAAGGCGGCGCTGGCCAAGGTGCCGCAGCTTGACCCGGCCGACCTCGACGACCTGATGCTCGGCTGCGGCCTGCCCGGCGGCGAACAGGGCTACAACATGGCGCGAGTGGTCGCGATCCTGCTCGGCTACGACAACCTGCCCGGCACCACGGTCACCAGGTACTGCTCGTCGTCCTTGCAGACGACCCGGATGGCCTTCCACGCGATCAAGGCCGGCGAGGGCGACGCGTTTATCTCAGCGGGCGTGGAATGCGTGAGCCGACTGGTCGCTGGCAGCAGCGACAGCTGGCCCGACACCAAGAATCCCCTGTTCGCCGGGGCGGAGGCGCGGAACGCGCAGGAGGCCGCGGGCGGCGCCGAGACCTGGCACGACCCCCGCGACGACGGCCAGCTGCCGGACGTCTACGTGGCGATGGGCCAGACGGCGGAGAATGTCGCTCAGCTGCGTAACGTCACCCGGCAGGAACAGGACGAATTCGGCGTCCGCTCGCAGAACCTGGCCGAGAAGGCGCTGGCTGACGGCTTCTGGCAGCAGGACATCACCCCCGCGACGCTTCCCGACGGCACCGTGGTGACCGCGGACGACGGCCCCCGGGCCGGCACCACCCTGGAGAAGGTGGCGACGCTGCAGCCGGTGTTCAGGCCCGACGGCACGGTCACCGCGGGCAACTGCTGCCCGCTGAACGACGGCGCCGCCGCGGTGGTCGTGATGAGCGACCGCAAAGCCGCTGAGCTGGGACTCACCCCGATCGCGCGGATCGTAGCCAGCGGCGTCAGCGGGCTGTCGCCCGAGATCATGGGCCTGGGCCCGGTGGAGGCCTCCAGGAGAGCCCTGGCCCGGGCGGGCATGACGATCGACGACATCGACCTGGTGGAGATCAACGAGGCGTTCGCGGCCCAGGTGATCCCCTCATATCAGGAGCTTGGCATCGATCTGGACAAGTTGAACGTCAACGGCGGCGCGATCGCGGTCGGTCACCCGTTCGGGATGACCGGCGCCCGGATCACCTCGACCCTCCTGAACAGTCTGCGCTTCCACGACAAGGCCTTCGGCCTGGAGACCATGTGCGTGGGCGGCGGCCAGGGCATGGCGATGATCTTCGAGCGGCTGAGCTGACCTGCCCGACAGGGAATCCGGCGGCCCGGCAGAGGTCCAGGCCTGGCTGCGCTAAACGGTGTATTACGGACGGGTGACCGCCAGGGGTTGTCAGCAGCGCAAGCGTGGTGCAGTCTCGACAGCAAGAGGACTCACCCTGGAGGTGTCACTTGTCACTGACCCACTCTCCGGAGATGCACAAGAACCTCATCGCCCGCATCCCTATCGTCACAGGACGTGAACTCCGAGAGTGGTTCCATCGACTTGAGTCCGGACCCGCGTTCTCCCGCTGCCAGGAACGTGCCCACTGGCTGGCCGACGAGCATGGCCTGACCCATGGCTACGCCAGCGCCATCGTGCACGAGTACGAGGTGCAGCGCAGGCTCAGGCGCAGCCGGAGCTAAGTGGATCCGCAGCACGCCAGGGAGTTCCTGCGGGCTCATCATCGCGCGGTCCTGGCGACGGCGCGATCTGACGGGCGGCCGCAGCTGTCACCGGTCACCGCGACCGTCGATGCCCAGGGCCGGGTCCTCATCAGTACCCGCGAAACCGCGATCAAGGCCAAGAACCTTGCTCGTGATGCGCGCACGACGCTGTGCGTGTTCACCGACGGGTTCTTCGGCGAGTGGATCGTCATCGACGGCACCGCCGAGCTCGTCCATCTCCCGGACGCTATGGACGTCCTCATCGATTATTACCGGCGGGTGGCGGGTGAGCATCCCGACTGGGACAGCTACCGGGAAGCGATGCGACGAGACCAGCGGCTGATCGTCAGAATAACGATCACTAGGGCCGGCCCGGATACCAGCGGCTGATCGGTCCCCGCCACCGCCAGCCACCGCCATGATTGTTGACACTACATAATCTAACATCGGGTGCAGGTCCGGCTCATTAATGGGTTACTAGAATTACTTAACGGTAATTTGTGCTCCATCGAGCAGACATAAGCGGGCGGCGCGGCCGGCATACTGGACCAGCCAGGCAGACATATCTGGACCGCCGCACGGAGCCCGACAACCTGCGACGCCAGCCACTCGGACTGGCGTCGCCAGGTCGCGAAACACGGTGATTGACTGAACAGTCAACCATGCGAACGGCGCGGTAAGCGGCATCCTGGCCGCTCAGACGTACCCCCGGTCGGAGTCGAACCGACACTGGGGACCCTTTTAGGGGGGCCGCCTCTTCCTTTGGGCTACGGGGGCTTAGTGATGATACCCCGCGCCGTTCAGCTAACTCTAGATTAACGGATTAAGGTGAGTCCGATTCTCGCCCAATGGCACCCATCTAATTTATTTGATCTGTCTAGTCCATACGCCGAGTGACTAATGCCTAGACCCTATATACGCTCTGTAAGCACATCGTCTCAGCGCACCGAAACGCTACAGGCCGGCCTGAACGCGGGCCCGGCGGAAGACCGCGTCCAGCATCGCGTCGGTGACGCGGCCGGTGAACGTGTTCTGCTGGCTGGGGTGATAGCAGCCCAGGACGACCAGCGGGGCACGGGCTGCACCGGCACGATCTGCGCCAGCACGATCTGCACCGTCACGATCTGCACCAGCACGATCTGCACCAGCCCGGCCGACCAGCACCTCGGCACCATGCCCGAACGCCGGGCGCGGCCTGGGAATCGCCAGGCCCAGCAGGGCCAGCTGCGGCCACACCGCTTGCCAGGCGAAATGACCGAGGCACACGATGACACGGAGGTGTTCCGAAACCAGCTGGAGTTCCGCGGTCAGCCACGGCGCGCAGGCTTCCCGCTCGGCGACGGACGGCTTGTTGGCCGGCGGTGCGCACCGGACCGCGGCCGCCATGCGCACCGCATCCAGGCGCTGCCCGTCTCCAGCCGCCGTGCTGGTGGGCTGAGCGGCTAGCCCGCACCGCCACAGGGACGCGAACAGGACGTCCCCGCTACGGTCGCCGGTAAAGATGCGCCCGGTGCGGTTGCCACCGTGCGCGGCGGGAGCGAGGCCCACGACCAGCACGCGCGGCTGCTGCGCGCCCCAGCCGGGAACCGGCCGTCCCCAGTACGGCTCGGACCGGAATGATCTGCGCTTGTCGGCGGCCACCTGCTCACGCCAGGCCACCAGCCGCTCGCAGGCGCGGCAGACCGACTGCCGGGCAGCCAGCTCGGCCAGCGTCCCGGCGGAGGCGGCCAGCGTACGGACATCCGCGGCGTCGCGCGCGATCGGGGTTGCGGGGCTGGCCGGATCCTCCGGCCAGCCGGTGCCCGGCGGTGCGGGGCCGGTCACGGCCGCAGGGCAGTGCCCGCGAGCGACCAGGCGATGCCATCCAGGATGTCGTGCTCGCTGGCCACCACCTCCGTGAAGCCGAAGTTCCGCACTATCCGGTCCAGCACCAGCGCCCCGGCGCCGATCACGTCCACCCGGCCCGGGTGCATCACGCTGATGCCCGCCCGCTCCGGTCGGCTCATCCGCAGCAGTGCCGCTGTCACCGCGCTGACCGCGCTGGCCGGTATCTGGGCGTGATGGATGCGGTCCGGGTCATAGGCGTCAAGGCCGAGCGCGATCGCGGCGACCGTGGTCACCGATCCGGCCAGGCCCACCAGCGTGCGGGCGCTGGCCACCGGAAGCTTGGCGGCGACCAGGCTCAGCGCGGCGTCGATGTCGGCGGTCGCCGCCGCGATCTCGGCCGGTGTCGGCGGGTCGGAATGCAGATGCCGCTCGGTCAGCCGGACGCAGCCGATGTCTACGGACAGCGCGGCGAGCCGGTCCTGCCTCCAGGCGCCATTCCCGCCGACCACGAACTCGGTCGACCCGCCGCCGATGTCAGTGACCAGATAGGGCGGCGCCAGCGGAGCAGGCCCCGGCCCAGCGTCCAGCCCTGGCCCCGGCCCAGCGTCCGGCCCCGGCCCGAACTCCGCCGTGGCCCCGAGGAAGCCCAGGCGTGCCTCCTGCTCGCCGCTGAGGACCTCGGGCGCGACGCCCAGTATCGCGTTGACCCCGCGAACGAACTCCGCAGCGTTAGCGGCATCCCTGGTCGCGCTGGTCGCGACCATCCGGACCGCGGTTGCTGAAGCCGAATCGATCGCCCGAGCATATTCCGCGAGCATCCGGAACGTCCGGTCCAGCGCGTCAGCCGCCAGCCTGCCGGTGGCGTCGACGCCCTGGCCGAGCCTGACGATCTCCATCCGGCGGCTCAGGTCGGTGAGCGTGCCCCGGGCCGGATCGATGTCGGCGATCAGCAGCCGCAGCGAGTTGGTACCGCAATCGATCGCGGCCACCCGGACCGTACCGGGCTGGCTGGCCGTACCGGGCTGGCTGACCGTACCGGGCTCGCTGGCCGTGCCGGGCTGGCTGACCGGGCCGGGCTGGACCCCGGCGACCGCGCCGTGCACCGTCCCGGCCGCCGGCTCCTGCCCAGCCTCGTCTATCCGCTCGTTCACCGCATCAGCCTGCCATTGAACTCATCACTCCGCTGACCGGTCAGCCACGACACAAGGGCCTGCGAGCCACCATTTTCCGGCCGCCCGCACCGCCTCGCGGCCGAGCGGGTTGGTGCCCGGCACCGCGAGCTCGTGCGCCACGAGAGCGTGCAGGCATTTCACCCGGTCCGGCATGCCGCCGGCACTCTGCGTACCCGGCGGCAGCGGCTCGACCGCGGCCGCCCGGGCCGCCGCAGCCCGCCGAGCGAGGTAGTCCCGGTGGGCTGCCGCATAGGCTTCGCTGAGGTCCGGCTCGGTGGCGAGCCGCCCGGCCAGGTCGCGCATCATCCCCGCCGCCTCAAGCCGGCTGACGGCGGCGGCGGCGCGCGGGCACGTCAGGTAGTACAGGGTCGGGAACGGCGTGCCGTCCGGCAGGCGAGGCGCAGTCTCGACGACGTCGGGCAGCCCGCACGGGCAGCGGTGCGCGACCGCGCGAAGTCCCCGGGGCGGCCGGCCAAGCTGCGCGGCCACCGCAGCCGCATCGGCCTTCGACACGCCCAGCACAGCCGGGCTGTCGTCGGTCACGCCCGGCCGCCTATGATCACCTGGCTCCGCTCTTGTCCGCCTGCTGAACCGAGGTCCACACTCGCTCGTACCAGGCCGGCGCGGCGGCGGCGCGCGACTGCGGCAGGGCCCGGCCGACCGGCTTGCCGCCGCTCACGATCACGTAACAGGTGTCGGCCGGCAGGCACATATGCAGGTTGTCCCGGGCCTGCTGCTCCACGTACGCGGGACTATCGAGGCGCTGCTGCTCATTCTGCAAGGCGTTGACCTGAGCCATGATCGCCTGCCGCTGTGCTTCCAGCTGGCCGATCCTGCGGCTCTGGGCGATGTACTCACGGACCGGGTAGGCGAGGCTCAGCGCGATCGCGCAGAGCACTAGGGCCAGCAGCGCGGCGCGGCCGGTAAACCGCGGTGCGTCCGGCTGGCCCGGGCGGCGGACCGCCGGTGCTTTCACCGGCCGCCAGCCGACGAGCGCGGGAATGCCGCTCGTCCCGCGTACGAGGCCGCGTCGCCCAGCAGCTCCTCGATGCGCAGCAGCTGGTTGTACTTGGCGACTCGCTCCGACCGGCACGGCGCGCCGGTCTTCATCTGGCCGCAGTTGATCGCCACCGCGAGATCAGCGATGGTGGTGTCTTCGGTCTCGCCGGACCGGTGACTGATCTGGCAGGTGAAGCCGGAGCGGTGGGCCAGTGCGACGGCGTTCAGGGTCTCGGTCAAGGTGCCGATCTGATTGACCTTGACCAGTAGCGAATTGGCCGAGTGCTCGGCGATGCCGCGGCGCAGCCGCTCTGGATTGGTGACGAAGATGTCGTCACCAACGATCTGGACGCGGCTGCCGAGTGCCGCCGTCAGGTCGTGCCAGCCGGTCCAGTTCTCTTCCTGCAGCGGATCTTCCAGCGACACGATCGGATAGGCGTCGAGCCAGTCGGCGTAGGTCCTGGTCATCGCGGCCGCGTCGGCCCGGCGGCCCTCGAAGTGGTAGCTGCCGTCGGCGAAGAACGAATTGGCGGCGGCGTCGATGGCCAGCGCCACGTCCTGTCCTGGTACCAGGCCCGCCTTGCCGATCGCCTCGACGATCAGGTCCAGGGCGGCCCGGTTGTGGTCGAGGTCGGGGGCGAAGCCCCCCTCGTCTCCGACGCCGGTGTTCAGTCCGTGCTGCTGGAGCACGGATTTCAGGGCATGGTAGGTCTCCGCGCCCCAGCGGACGGCCTCGGCGAAGGTCGCCGCGCCGACCGGGGCGATCATGAACTCCTGGATGTCAACGTTGCTGTCGGCATGCGCGCCGCCGTTGAGGATGTTCATCATCGGCACCGGCAGGATGTGCGCATTCGGGCCGCCGATATAACGGAACAGCGGCAGCCGGGCCCACTCGGCCGCAGCCTTGGCGACCGCCAGGCTGACCCCGACGATCGCGTTGGCACCGAGCCTGGACTTGTCGGGCGTCCGGTCCAGGTCGATCAGGGCCTGGTCGATCAGCCGCTGATCATCGGCGTCATATCCGAGCAGGGCCGGCTGGATCTCGTCGATGACCGCCTGCACCGCCTTGGTGACGCCCTTGCCGCCGTACTCGGGGCCGCCGTCGCGCAACTCGACGGCCTCGAACGCGCCGGTCGACGCCCCGCTGGGCACGCCGGCCCGGCCCAGCGTGCCGTCGTCGAGCACGACTTCGACCTCGACAGTCGGATTGCCGCGCGAGTCCAGGATCTGCCTGGCGTGAATGGCTTCGATGGCGGCCACTGAGAACTCCCGACGCTGCGAAGACGGAGACGACATGTCCGCATTGGAGCCTAGTGGACTCACCGCACGGCGGCGCAGCGGCCACGCCGGACGCCCAATCGCTGGTGAGCACCTGGGCGGCGGACGGCCCGGCCAGCTATCTCGGGTGTCAAGATAAGGCGCGCGGGTAGCTTGTCGGGCGTGGCCGTTGAGCCGGTACATATCACCGAGTACGACCCAGCGTGGCAGTCGGGATTCCGCAGCCAGCAGCCGGGGGTCTCGCTGATCCTGGCGCCCTGGCTGGCCGCCCTGCTGGAACACGTCGGCTCCACGTCGGTGCCTGGGCTGGCCGCCAAGCCTGTTATCGACATGCTCGGTCCCGTGCGCTCCCTGACCGAGGCGCAGGACGCCGTGCCGGCGCTGGCGGCCGGCGGCTGGCAGTTCTGGCCCGATGACCCCGGCCGGCGCATACCGGCTGTGGTTTCTTCGTCCGAGCCCGGTGGCGCGTACGCACCATCTCTACCTGATTGCGCAGCACGACCCCCACGCCAGGGCGCTGCTGGCCTTCCGGGATGCGTTGCGCGCTGATCCGCGCCTTCGCGACGAGTACGCGCAGCTCAAGCGGCAGCTCGCGACGAAGCACCGGAGCAACAGGAACGCTTACACCAATGCCAAGGACGACTTCGTCCGGCGGGTCCTGCGGTCGGCAGGCATCCAGGCGCCGGTTCGAAGTCCGCTACCCGAGTAGCCGCTCCGGTGCGCAGTCCTGGCTAGGGCTCCGGGGCGTGCTCCCGGAACCGCTCCCAGGCCAGAACGCGGTCGCGATAGGCGCGGGCGGCCGCCCGCAGCTCGAGCTCCGGGTCAAGTCCCGCCTCGCAGGCCCTGGTCACGAGCGTGAAGAGGGCCGCGCCCAGCTCGCCGACCGGCTGATCCGCCAAGTCAGCCAGCTCTGGCGGCACGCCGGCGCGGCCTGCGCGACGCTGCAGCTGAGCCGCGAGCGACAGGGCGGGCTGCCCGAACGGAACGCCGTCAAGCACGGAGCCGCCGCCACCACCGGACGCCGCCCGGGCCGCCGCTCGCTCGGCCGCTTTGATCGCGTCCCAGTTCTGCTTGACCTCGCCGGCGCCGGTGACCGTCACGTCGCCGAACACGTGCGGGTGCCTGCGCACCAGCTTGCTGGCGATGCCGTCGGCCACGTCGTCGATGGTGTAGCCGGTCCCGTCGGCCCGCTCCGCCGCTACCCGGGCGTGGAAAAGCACCTGCAGCAGGACGTCGCCGAGTTCCTCACGCAGGTCAGCCGGGTCGCCGCCCTCCAGTGCCTCGAGCGCCTCGTAAGTCTCTTCGAGCAGGTAGGGGGCCAGCGACTCGTGGGTCTGCTTGGCGTCCCAGGGGCATTCGGTCCGTAGCCGGTCCATGACGGCGACCAGGTTCAGCAGCCGGCTGCCCGGAGCATCCTGGCCAGCCGATTTATCCGGGCCGGCCCGCCGCCCCGGACTGGCCGACCCCGCGGAGCCGACGGGCCCGCCGGAGCTGGGCGGCGCCGCGGAGCTGGGCGGCTCCGCGGAGCTGGCCGGTGGCGTGGAGCTGGCCGGTGGCGTGGAGCTGGCCGGTGGCGCCGGGACGCCCTCGGGGTTGTTCGGGTCCTGCGTCACGCCGGTTTCGTCTCCTAACAGGCCGGCGTCAGCTGCGGCTTCGCCGAGGGGCTGGCCGACGGGGACGGGGACGCTGCCGGCGGCGTCGCTGACAGCGTCGACGGCGTGGAGATGACGCTGATCTGGCTGTAGTCGAGCATGCCGAATTGTGGATTGATCTTGATGTTCAGGCTCTTGGAAGCCCGGCACTGAACCGTGTTGAACTGCGTCTGCAGCGTCTGCAGCGCGGCCTGCTGGGTGGGCAGCTTGCCGCCGTCCAGCTGGGCGATCACCGCATTCTCGATCGCCTGGTACCGGCCCAGGTCGGGGATCAGGTCCGGCGGCAGCCCGTTGGCGACGGCGAGCTCGGGCAGCGTGGCGGTACTGCCGCCCTGCTTGATCTGGGCGTTGATCTCGGCCAGCGCACGCTGCGCGTCGCCGGTGGTCACGGTGATGTTCTGCTGAGTCGCCAGCGTGTCCCGCACCTGGAACCTGACCAGCCAGCTCAGGGCCTGCTGCGGCATCTGCGACACCGGGTACTGCAGCTGAATCTTGCCCTTGTCGGCAAGGTAGGCGGAATTCAGGTCGGATACCTGAGCGGCGAGCGTGGCGGAGGAGATCCGCTGGCTCCCGAGGACCGCGGCGGCGCCCATCTCCACGGGCCCGCAGGCCGCGACGGCGATGCCAGCGACCGCTATGGCCGCGCCCAACTTCATCGAGGTGCGGAGCACGTCGACGTCCCTCCTCATGCTTGCTGTCCAGCCGGCGAGAGCCCGCCGAGCACCTGCTCGATCAGGTCGTCACACCAGGTGAGCAGGTCGGTGTCCCGCAGCGGCGGGGCGCCGATGGACACGGGAGAACCCGGGCCAGACCGGCCGGACCCGGACCGGCCGCCTGCCGAGGATGGCCGCGTGCCGTCGCCCGCCTTGGGCACCGGTACGAGCATCGTACGCACCGCCGGCTTGAGCACCGTCCTCGGGTACAGCCGCTCCACCCGGACCTGCCGCGATTCCGGCAGCTGCACCGGCGCGAACCTGATGTGGCTGCCCTGCTGGGTGATGTCGGTGAGGCCGGCCCGGCGGGCCCGGGCCCGCAGCCCGGCCACGGCCAGCAGGTTGCGCACCGGCTCGGGCGGCGTGCCGAACCTGTCCTCCAGCTCCTCGGCCACCGCGGCGGCGTCGGCGTCGGTGTCGATGGCCGCGATCCGGGTGTAGGCCTCCAGCCGGAGCCGCTCCCCCGGCACGTACTGGTGCGGGATGTGCGCGTCGACCGGCAGCTCGATCCTGACCTCGGGGCGCTCGGCCGGGCCGTCCCCGCGCAGCTCGCTGACCGCCTCGCCGATCATCCGCACGTACAGGTCGAACCCGACCGCGGCGATGTGCCCGGACTGCTCGCCGCCCAGGTAGTTACCGGCCCCGCGGATCTCCAGGTCCTTGAGCGCGACGTACATGCCCGCGCCGACCTCGGTGTGCTGCGCGATGGTCGCCAGCCGCTCGTGCGCGGTCTCGGTGAGCGGCTTCTCCGGCGGGTACAGGAAATACGCGTAGCCCCGCTCCCGGCCGCGGCCGACCCGGCCGCGCAGCTGATGCAGGTCGGGCAGCCCGTAGGCGTCAGCCCGGTCGACGATCAGCGTGTTGGCGTTCGGGATGTCCAGCCCCGACTCGACGATGGTGGTCGACACCAGGACGTCGTTGCGGCGCTCGACGAAGTCCTCCATGATCTTCTCGAGGGCGTGCTCGTTCATCTGGCCGTGCCCGACCGCCACCCGCGCCTCAGGCACCAGCTCGGCCAGCCGGGCGGCCACCTTGTTGATCGAGGACACCCGGTTGTGCACGAAGAACACCTGGCCGTCGCGGAGCAGCTCGCGCCGGATCGCCGCGCCGATCTGCTTCTCGTCATAGGGCGCGACAGAGGTCAGTACCGGGTGCCGCTCCTCGGGCGGGGTCAAGATGGTGGACATCTCCCTGATCCCGGACAGGCCCATCTCCAGCGTGCGCGGGATCGGGGTGGCCGACATGGACAGCACGTCGACCTGGGTGCGCATCCGCTTCAGGAACTCCTTGTGCTCGACCCCGAACCGCTGCTCCTCGTCGATGATCACCAGGCCGAGCCGGGCGAACGAGGTCTCCGGTGACAGCAGCCGGTGGGTGCCGATCACCACGTCGACCTTGCCCTCCGCCAGGCCGGCCAGCGTGTCGGCGGCTTCGGCGTTCGACTGGAACCGGGACAGCGGCCGGACGACCACGGGGAACGGCGCGTACCGCTCGCTGAACGTCGCGGTGTGCTGGCCGACCAGCAGCGTGGTGGGCACCAGCACCGCGACCTGCTGGCCGTCCTGGACCGCCTTGAACGCCGCCCGGACCGCGATCTCGGTCTTGCCGTAACCCACGTCACCGCAGATCAGCCGGTCCATCGGGACCGGCCGCTCCATGTCGCGCTTGACCTCGTCGACGGCGGCGAGCTGGTCGGGCGTCTCCACATAGGGGAACGCGTCCTCAAGCTCGCGCTGCCACGGGGTGTCCGGGCCGAACGCGTGCCCGGGCGAGGCCATCCGGGCCTGGTACAGCTGGATCAGCCCGGCGGCGATGTCCCGCACCGCCTTGCGGGCCCGGCCCTTGGTCTTGGCCCAGTCGGCGCCGCCCAGCCGGTGCAGCGCCGGCGCCTCGCCGCCGGAGTACCTGGTCACCTCGTCCAGCTGGTCGGTGGGCAGGTACAGGCGGTCCGGCGGCTGCCCGCGCTTGCCCGGCGCGTACTCGATGACCAGATATTCCCTGGTCGCGCCCTGGATGGTGCGGCTGGTCATCTCCAGGTACCGGCCGACACCGTGCTGCTCGTGCACCACGTAGTCGCCGGGCGTCAGCCGCAGCGGATCGATACCGCCGCGCCGCCTGCTGGGCATCCGCGCGGCGCCCGTGCCGCCGCCGGTCCGCTGCCCGACCAGATCGGCCTCGGACAGCACCGCCAGCCGCGCCGACGGCCAGCTGAACCCGTGGGTGAGAGTCCCGGTCGACACCTGCGCGATCCCGGCCTGCGGCGGCGCGCCGAGATCCCCGACCCGGGTCGCCACGTCGGCGCCGTGCAGCAGTTCGGCGAGCCGCTGCGCGGGACCGTGCCCCTCGGTGACCAGCACGACGCGCCAGTCGCTCGCCAGCCACTGGCGGACGTCCGCGATGACGCGCGAGGTATCGCCGCGATAGGCCTCCGCCGGTTTCGCGTCCAGCCGGAACGATGACCGGCCGTCAGTCTGCCCGGTCAGGTCAGCCTGGTCGGGCGGCAGCTCCGCCGGGTTATCCGTTACTGCTGGGTCTGGGGAGACAAACGGCGTGCTTGTCCACCAGGGCAGGTCCAGGTCCGCCGCCGCGCCGCGGATCTCGGCGATCGGCCGGAACGCGGCCGCGCCCAGGTCGATCGGGGCCTGTCCGCCGACGGCCGCACTGACCCAGGACGCCGCCAGGAACTCCTGGCTGGTGGCGACCAGGTCGGCGGCGCGGGCCCGGATCCGCTCCGGGTCGCAGGCCAGCACGCAGCCTCCGGCGGGCACGTAGTCGAGCAGCAGTTCCATCCGCTCGGCGAGGACCGGCGCGAAGGCCTCCATGCCCTCGGTGGTGATCCCGTCGGCGAGTTTCCCGAGGATGTCGGACAGGCCGGGGTGGGCCGCGGCCAGGGCCTTGGCGCGTTCTCGCACCGCGGGCGTCAGCAGCAGCTCACGACAGGGCGGGGCCCACAGGCCGCCGTCCGCCTCGGCCAGGCTGCGCTGGTCGGCGACCTTGAAGTAACGGATCTCCTCGACGGTGTCGCCCCAGAACTCGATCCGCATCGGATGCTGCTCGGTGGGCGGGAAGACATCGAGGATGCCGCCGCGGACAGCCAGCTCACCGCGGTGTTCCACGGTCTCGGCCCGGGCATAGCCGATCTCGACCAGCCTGGTGATCACGTCGTCGAAGTCGGCGGTCTCACCGGACCTGAGCCGGACTGGCTCCAGCTCGCCAAGGCCGCCGACGATCGGCTGCAGCAGGCTGCGGACCGGAGCGGCGACCACGGTGAGCGGACCGGTCCTGGGGTCAGCCGGGTCGGGGTGGGCGAGCCTGCGCAGCACGGCCAGCCGCTGCCCGGAGACATCAGGCTGCGGCGACAGCCGCTCGTGCGGCAGCGTCTCCCAGGGCGGGAAGCACGCGGCGGCGCCCTCGGGCAGCAGCGAGCCGAGCGCGGCGGTGAGGTCTTCGGCCTCGCGGACGGTGGCCGTGACGGCCAGCACGAACCGGCCGGGGACCTGGCCAGCGAGGGCCGCGGTCAGCAGCGGGCGCAGCGCGGGCGGCCCGCTGAGGTCGGCGCCGCCCGCGGCGGGCTGGCCAGCCTCCTCCAGCGCACGCTGCAGCTGCGGGTCATCGGCGATGATCTCAAGAAGGCCGGCGAGGCTCATTGCATCCTTGGTAACGGCGACAGCACGAAAAACCCGCGCCCGGCGCAGAGCGCCCAGGTTGCCCCGTTGACCACCCGCTGGCCGGGATGCGGGATATCTCTCACAGTTTACGGGCCGCCCGGCGGCGGAACCGCCGGGCCGGCCACCCGGCCAGCTTACGGTCCCGCTGGGCGCGCCGCGGGCGTCATGTAGCTACTTAAAGTATTCGGAGTACTACGCTTTGGCTCTGTGATGAACGCGAGCGTAACTGGAGCGGGCGGCTTCCTGCAGGCCAGCCCGGACGGGCCGGGCGGCATGGGCTGGCTGGAGCGGCCCGACCGGCCCGGGCGGCACCGAGTGGGGACCGAAGGCAGGCTGCAGCCCTCCGGGCTGGCGACGCTGCCGGTCCCGTCGCCCGACGGCACCGACCCTGAGCTGTTCACCCGGAACGTGGCGCGCTATGCCGCCGAGCGGCCCGGCGAGCCAATCGCGGTACTGCAGGCGGGCTACAGCACCGCCGGCGGCACGCTGGATGTCGGCAGGCTGCGGGCCGAGGGCTGCGAGCTGATCGTCACCCAGGTTGACAGCGACGACGAGGTGGTCAGGTCCGCGGTCGGGGAGCAGCCCAGCGAGGCCGGCGGCACGCTGGGCGACCTGCGGACGGTGCCACTGCCGCCCCGTTCGTTCGACGTGGTGCACTGCTCGATGCTGCTGGACCGGATCCACCATGCCGAACTCGTCCTGGACAGGTTCGTGGACGCGCTGAAGCCAGGCGGCCTGCTGCTCCTGCAGATCGGCGACCGGGACTGCGCGGCGGGGTTCCTCGACCGCAAGCTGCCGGTGTCGCTGCGGGCGGCGGCCTGGCGCGGCGCGCACCCGGGCCAGCCGGGTCCCTACCCGGCCATCTACGAGCCGCTGGCGTCCGGGCGCGGCATCCAGGCCTACGTGCTGCGGCACGGGCTGGTGATCGCCCAGCGGCAGGAACTGAACACGCTGGCCGGCGAGCGCAGGCGGCCTGGCCTGCTGCTGGCCCGCAAGCTGGTCGCCGTGGTATCGAGATCCAGGCTGAGCTGGAGCCATGATGCACTGCGTTATGTGATCCGCAAGCCGGAGGACAGGTTCGCGCGAGTGCTGTGAGTCCCCGGCCCGGCCTGGGTTTTGCCCGGGCATCCCCGCTGCCGCTTCCCGGGTAGCCTCAGGCATGCCCCCGCAGCCCGGCACGGCCGCCACCCAGTTACCTGGTGCGCTGGCCAGCGGGCACCGCGGGCGGGCAGTCTTGGCCTGGACGGTCTTAACTCAGGCCCGGTGTGGTGGGCATTCTTGGAACAGGCACCGTGGAGCGCGCACCGTGCCGGACGGAGGTTGACGTGACTGCTGAGGCGCAGGCTGGCCTGTCCCCCGACACGGCCGGGCTGCCCATGCTGACGCTGAACGAGCGGCAGCTCGGTGACCTGGAGCTGCTGTTGTCCGGCGCGTTTGCGCCGCTGACCGGTTTCATGGGCACAGCGGACGTCACCGCGGTCGAGCGCAGCGCCGAACTGGCCGACGGAACCCCGTGGCCGATCCAGGTGGTGCTCGACGTGGCCGCGGACGCGGTGCCGCCGGAAGCTGACCGGATCGTGCTGGCTGATCCCGAAGGCGCGCCGCTGGCGGTACTCGAGATCGCCGAGCGCAGCGAGCTTCCTGCCGCCGGCCAGGACCGGGACTCCCGCGGCAGCCTGGTCAGGCTCGGCGGCCGGGTGTTCGGGAGTCGCGAGATTGAGCATGGCCCGTTCCGCCGGATGATGCGCTCGCCCGCGCAAGTACGCGCGCAGCTGGCCGAGGCCGGCGACGCACCGGTGCTGGCGCTGGTCACCCGGGGACCGTTGCACCGCCGTCAGATCGGCCAGCTGAGACACGTAGCCGACCAGCTGAAGGCCAGGCTGCTGCTGCTGCCGCTGGTCGTTGGTCAAGCTGACGTCGTATCCGCTCCCGAGGCGCTGGTCCGGGCGGTGCTCGCCGCCGCCACGACCAGCCTGCCCGCCGGGACCCTGGTCGTCCCGGTGCCGATGGCCGCCCGCGCGCCCGGGCCGGCCGCTGGCCCGGACCGCGAGCTCGCGGCCCGGGCCATGATCGCGGCCGCCTACGGGGCGACCCACCTGATGGCTGATCCCGCTGACCCGGCGATCGGGCCGGCGATCGGCACCGGCGGCAGCGCAGCCGGCCCGGCCGCCCGCGGCTCCGACGGGCGCACCGGCCGCGGCACGGACGCAAGCCGCGGGACGGACGGGCGCAGCGGCCGCGGCACGGACGGGCTGGCCGGCCGCGGCTCGGTGACCGCAGGCCGCCCGCAGGCCGACGATGAGCCTGACGGGCTCGCGGCCGGGCTGCGCCCGGTGATCCCGGTGCTGACCGTGGGCACCTGGGCTTACGATCCGCGCGCCGAGGTCTGGCGCCCGCTGACGCTGATCGAGACCGGCACCGAGCGGGATGACCTGTCATCAGGCGAGCTCGGCGACCTGCTGGACGCCGGCGCCGACGTGCCGGACTGGTTCACGCCCGAAGCCGTCGCTCGAGAGCTCAGGCGGGCCAGGCCGCCGCGCGGCGAGCGAGGTTTCGTGTTGTTCCTGACCGGCCTATCCGGCTCCGGCAAGTCAACCATCGCCAGGGACCTGCGGGACGCACTGGCCGAACGCGGCTACCGGCGGGTCTCGCTTCTCGACGGGGACCTGGTCAGGCAGCTGCTGTCGGCGGGGCTGACGTTCTCCCGGGCTGACCGGGATCTGAACATCGCCCGGATCGGCTACGTCGCGGCCGAGATCGCCCGGCACGGCGGCATCGCCATCTGCGCACCGATCGCGCCGTTCGCCGCGGCCCGCGCCCGGGTACGCGAGATGGTCAGCGAAGTCGGCGACTTCCTGCTGATCCACGTGGCCACGCCGGTTGAGGTCTGCGAGGCGCGGGATCGCAAGGGGCTTTACGCGAAGGCGCGGGCGGGCGTAATCGGGCAGTTCACCGGGGTCTCCGATCCGTACGAGGAGCCCGACGACGCTGAGCTGACCATCGACACCTCGGCCATGAGCCGCAATGAGGCCACCGACCTGGTGCTGGACATGCTCACGACCGGCGGCTGGCTCCCCGCCAGCTGACGCGATCGGCGGTCAGTCGTCGTCTTCGGCCCGGGTACCTTCATCGAGCCGGTGACGGAAGCTGCCGATCCTGGTCGCAAGTGCGGACGACATCGCATCCCGCTGCGGCGACAGCACCACGAAGCTGACGATGCCGCTGATCACCAGGGCCAGCCCGATGAGGAGCAGGCCGTGGGCTCCCACCAGATAGAGCAGGATCAGCGAGATCACGAACAGCAGGATCCTCGCTGCGGTGTAGGCGAGCGTCGAACGCATAGTGAGCCCAGGATATTCGGTGGCCCGCCCGGACATGCGCATCCGGGTACCGCTGAGTAGCGTAACCGGCACCCGGAGACCTGGCCCCCGAGCCCGCCCCTCCGTCAAAGCGATGCGATGGTCCGTTGCTGCTGAAAGAGCAGCGCCCATGGCACTTTGCCGCTGTTCATCAACCGCAGCGATGTGCCATCACCGCTATTCGATCGCCGGGGCCGCGCGCAGGATGTCCGCCAGGAGCGCGGGATCGACGTTGCCGCCGGACACCACCGCGACTCTCGTGGCTGCGGCAGGCAGCTGCGCGGCGCGGAACAGGCACGCGGCGACCGCCACCGCACCGCCAGGCTCGGCGACCAGCCTGGCCTGCAGGGCGAGCCGCCGCATCGCCGCGCGGATCTCGTCCTCGGACACGGTCACGATGTCGTGCACCTGCCGCAGCAGGTGCAGCAGGGGCAGCTCGCCGACCTGCTCGACCCGGAGCGCATCGGCGATCGTGCGCTGCGTGGCGGACGCAGGCCAGGCCACCCGGCGGCCCGCCCGCAGCGAGTCCCGGGCGTCGGCGGCCAGTTCGGGCTCGACGCCGACCACCTTCGCGTTCGGGAGCGCCGCGGCAGCGGCCGCGGCTATACCTGAGATCAGCCCGCCCCCGCTGACTGGGCAGACGATGAGCTCGGTATCCGGCCGGTCGTCCGCTATCTCAAGCCCGATCGTGCCTTGGCCGGCGATAACCGTGCGGTTCTCGAACGGCGGGATCACGGCGTAGCCGTAACGGTCGACGAGGTCCTGCGTCGCGGCGGTCCGGGCCGCCAGGCCCGGCGCGCAGACGACGATCGTCGCACCAAGATCACGTGCTGCCGCGACCTTGACCTGCGGGGCGTTATCCGGCACCACGACGGTCGCGCGGACCTTGAGCAGCGCGGCCGCATAGGCGACGGCATGCGCATGGTTCCCGCTGGAATGCGCCACCACGCCGCGCTGGCGTAGCTCGCCAGGCAGCCCGCTGATGGCCGCGTACGCGCCGCGCAGCTTGAATGAGCCGGTGGGCTGCAGTGATTCAGGCTTCAGCAGCAGCGCTGGCTGGGCCCTCGGGAACGGGATCAGCTGGGTCCTGAGCGTCACCCCCGCGAGTCGGCCCGCGGCGGCACGGATCTCGTCGATGGTCACCAGTTCCGGCACTGGCTCACCCTAACGGCCATTACAGGTACCGGCGCTGCCTGCGCTTGGCGGACTCGTACTCGGCCCGCGCCTCGCGCGTGCTCTGCAGCGCCGCGGTGGCCGCCACCGGGACATCCCACCAGGCACCGCCATCGGGCGCCTGGATGAGCGGGTCGGTCTCGATGTGCACCAGCGTGATGTGATCGGCCGCCCTGGCGTGCACCAGCGCGGCGCGGAATTCATCGATCGAGCCGGCCCGGCGCACGTCCACGCCGAGGCTCTCGGCGTTGGCGGCCAGATCCACCGGCAGGTAGCCGCCATCCAGGCGGCCGGCCGCGCCCCGGTACTGGTAGCTGGTGCCGAACCGCTGGGATCCGACCGACTGCGACAGGCCGCCGATCGACGCGAACCCGTGATTGTCCACGAGCACCACCACCAGCTTGATGTGCTCGGCGACCGCCGTAACAAGTTCGGTGGCCATCATGAGATAAGAACCGTCGCCCACGAGCACGAAGACCTCGCGGTCCGGCGCGGCGAGCTTCGCGCCCAGGCCGCCGGCTATCTCGTAGCCCATGCACGAATAGCCGTACTCCACGTGATAGCCCTTCGGGTCCCGGGCCCGCCACAGCTTGTGCAAGTCACCAGGCATCGACCCGGCGGCCGTCAGCACGATGTCGGTGGCCGCCGCGACCTCGTTGACCACGCCCAGCACCTCCGCCTGCCCGGGCAGCGGGTCGTGCCTGGTCGAGTAGGCGACCTCGACTGCCGCGTCCCAGCGGGCGGCCAGCCGGCGAGCATGCTCCCGGTAGCCGGGCTCCACCGACCAGCCCGCGGTATGCGCCGTCAGGGCCGTCAGCGCGGCCCGAGCGTCAGCCACCACCGCCACGCCGGCCTGCTTGGCGGCGTCGAAGGCCGTCACGTTGATGTTGACGAACTGAACCCGGTCAGCAGCGAACGCGGTGCGGGACGCGGTGGTGAAATCGGTCCACCGGGTACCGATGCCGATCACCACATCTGCCTGTGCGGCTAGCGAGTTGGCCGCGGTCGTCCCCGTCGCGCCGATGGCGCCCACGCACGACGGGTCGTCGTAAGGCAGTGATCCCTTGCCCGCCTGGGTCAGCGCCACCGGTATCCCGGTGCCCTCGGCGAAGGCCCGCAGCGCCTCGGTCGCCTCCGAGTAGATGACACCGCCGCCGGCCACGATCAGCGGTCGGCTGGCCGACCTGATCAGTGCGACCGCCCGGTACAGCGCGGCCGGCTCGGGCTCAGGCCGGGCGACTGGCCAGATCCGGTCGCGGAACAGCTCAGCCGGCCAGTCCTGCGCCTCCGCCTGGACGTCCTGGGGCAGCGCCAGCGTGACCGCGCCCGTCTCGGCCGGGTCGGTCAGTACCCGCATGGCCGCGAGCAGGGCATCGGGCAGCTGCTCGGGGCGCCAGATCCGGTCGAAGAACCGTGACACCGGCCGGAACGAGTCGTTGACGCTGACGTCGTAGCTCACGGGGTCCTCAAGCTGCTGCAGGACCGGGCCTGCGGCCCGGGTCGCGAAGATGTCACCGGGGAGCAGCAGGACCGGCAGCCGGTTGATGGTAGCCAGCGCCGCGCCGGTCACCATGTTGGTCGCTCCAGGGCCGATGGACGAGGTGCAGGCCAGCGTGGACATCCGGTTGCTGACCCGGGCGAAGGCCGCCGCCGCGTGCACCATGCCCTGCTCGTTGCGAGCCTGCCGGTAGGGCAGCGCCGGGTCGCCGGAAAGCTCGGCCTCGAGCAGCGCCTGCCCGACGCCGGCCACGTTCCCGTGCCCGAAGATGCCGAAGCAGCCGGCGATCAGCCGGTGCTCGATGCCGTCCCGCTCGCTGCGCTGCGCGGCCAGGAACCGGACCAGGGCCTGGCCTACGGTCAGCCTGATGGTGGTCATGCCCGCTCTCCCGCCGTCGCCATCGGAAGCCGTGGATCGACCGGCTGACCGGTCCAGGCGGCCCTGACCCAGGAATGCGCCGGATCATCGCAGACCAGCCACTCCCGCGGGCCGGGGCCCGCCATCACGTTGAGGTAATACAGGGCATAGCCAGGCGCGGCCATCGAGGGGCCGTGCCAGCCGTGCGGGATGATGACCACGTCGCCGGTGCGCACCTCGGCGAGGACATCGGCAGGCCGGTCATCGGTGCCGTAGGCGCGCTGGTAGCCGATCCCGGGACCGGCCGGTCCCGGGGCGACCTCGAAGTAGTAGATCTCCTCCAGCTCGCTTTCCCCGGGCCGCCGCTGGTCGTGCTTGTGCGGCGGGTAAGAGGACCAGTTGCCGGCCGGTGTCAGCACCTCGCACGAGATGAGCCGGTCCGCATCGAGGATGCCGGGCGTCGCGAAGTTGTTGACCTGGCGCGAGCAGTGGCCCGCGCCGCGCAGCTCCACCTCGACCTGCTCGGCCCGGACGTGCCGGAACTCCATGCGCCGCCTGGCCCGCGCGCTGGCCAGGGCGAATCTCCCGCCGGCCGCGCTCGTCACGCGGAGCGCGCTGTCCCGCGGGACGTAGGCACAATCAGTTAGCGCCGCGAAGACGCTGGTCCGCCCGGCCAGTTCGGCCCGGCCGCAGGATGCCTCCACCACGCAGGAACCGGCCAGCGGCAGCACGACGATCTCCTCCTCGCTGGCGGCGCAGCCGTACTCGCCGCCCGGAGGCAGGCTGAGCACGCGCAGGCCGGCGTAGCCCCAGCCGGCCTGCGCTGGTCTCAGCCGGACGGTCTCCGCTCCCGCTCCGGTACTTCCAGCCGGAAAGAGCCAGTCCACAGCGCCACCTTTCGCATCGCTCACGCGACTCTCTCCTCGAACCGCTCGTCAGGCAACGCCCGGATCCAGGAATCGCTCCACCTCCGCGGTGGTGGGCATCGCGGTGGAGCATTCCAGCCGGGTGGTCACGATCGCGCCAGCGGCGTTGGCGAACCGCAGCGTCTGCTCCAGCGGCCATCCGGCCAGCAGGCCATGGCAGAGCGCGCCGCCGAACCCGTCGCCGGCGCCGATGCCGTTGACGACCTGCACCGGGATCGGCGCGATCTCCACCAGCTGGTCGGCGGTGCGGGCCAGTACACCGGCCGGGCCCTGCTTGACCACGGCCAGCTGTACCCCGGCCGCCAGCAGGCTGGCCGCGGCCTGGTGCGGATCCCGGGTGCCGACCGCGGTCTCGCACTCGTCGAGGTTCCCGACCGCCACCGTGACCTGGGGCAGGATGGCGCGCATCTGCAGCCCGGCTGCTTCCCGGGACGGCCAGAACGATGGCCGGTAGTCGAGGTCCAGTACGGTCGGCGCCCGGCGGCCCCTGATGTCCAGGGCGGACCGGTGGGCGCCACGGCTCGGCTCGGCGGACAGCCCGGTCCCGGTGACCCACAGCAGCCGCGCCGACTTGATGGCCTCGATCGGCAGTTCATCAGCACGTATTTCGAGGTCAGGTGCCTTTGGGTAACGGTAGAACCAGATCGGGAAATGATCCGGGGGGAATATCTCGCAGAAGGTCACCGGCGTGGGGAGGCCCGGAACGGTGGTTACAAAGGCGTCATCGACACCCAGCCTGATCAGCTCGGCGTGCACGTACCTGCCGAACGGGTCGGCCCCGGTCCGGGTGATCACGGCTGCGCTGTGCCCGTGCCTGGCCGCCGCCACCGCGACGTTGGTGGCACTGCCGCCGAGGAACTTGCCGAAGGTCTCGACCTCCTCCAGGCCGACCCCGGTCTGGAGCGGGTAGATGTCCACCCCGACCCGGCCGATGGTCAGCACGTCGTAGCGGGCGGCCGGGTCAGCGCCTGACGGTGCCCCGGGCCCGGGGCGGCTCACCGGCGGACCTCGGCCAGCGGCACCGGCCGGTGCCGGGCGCGGGAGGTCTCGCAGGCCTCGGCGACGTAGGACGCCTCCAGGGCGTCCCGCACCGTGCACGGGCTCGGGCCGCCATCGCCGGCCAGGCTGACGAAGGCGGCCAGCTCGGCCTGGTAAGCACCGGCGAATCTGTCGATGAACATCGGGTACGGCGGCCCGGAGGGGAATGCGGCACCGGGTTCGGCCGACCTGAGCGGCAGCCGGCCGTCGAGGCCCGCGCAGATGCTGTCCTGCGAGCCGAGGACCTCCAGCCGCACGTCGTAGCCCGCTGCGTTGTACCGGGTGCCCGAGACCAGGGCGAGGCTGTCGTCGTCGAGAGTGAGCAGCGCCGCCATGGTGTCGACGTCTCCGGCCGCCCGGAAGAAGTCCGCGCCCCGGTTGCGACCGACCGCGTAGACCTCGACGACGTCACGTCCGGTCACCCAGCGGATCGCATCGAAGTCATGCACACCGCAGTCACGGTAGAGGCCGCCCGAGCCGGCCAGGTAGGCCCGCGGCGGCGGCGCGGGGTCCAAGGTCGTGGCCCGCAGCGTATGCACCCAGCCAAGCGCGCCCGACCGCACGGCCTCGCGGGCGGTGCGGTAGCCGGCGTCGAAACGGCGCTGGAAGCCGATCTGCACAGCCGCCGCCTCGCCGAGTTGTGTTATCACGGCCAGCGTTCCTTCGATGTCCGGTGCGACCGGCTTCTCGCAGAACACGGGTAACCCGGCCGCAGCGGCGCGGACGATGAACTCTGCATGAGAGCCGGTCGATGTGGCGATGACCAGCGCGTCGATGCCCGAGCGCAGCAGCGACTCCGGCGACTCGACGGCCTCCAGACGGAGCCGCCCGGCAATGTCGCTGGCCCGGGCCCGATCGGCGTCGGCCACCACGACCGAGTCGACGCCCGGAAGCCTGCCGAGGGTGCCGGCGTGGAATGCCCCCATGCGTCCGACGCCCGCGATTCCGATGCGCATGGGCACCCTCCGGCCGATGCCGGTGAACCGCCCGGCTCATTCACTGGCCGATGACCCGGCTACCTGCGCCCGTAGCGGGGCTACGGTCAGAGCCCGCCGAGATCGTCCGTATGTCGGGACAATCTATTTCTGCTGACAAAAGGTTGGCAACCCACTGTGGCGGCTCGGACGGCGCCGCGGCGGCCGGCACGGCGCCGCGGCGGGCCCGGACGGCGCGGCCGGGTACCGCGCCGGCCAGGCGGCGCAGCCGGGTGCCGCGTGCCCCGCGTTCCCGGCGGGGCCTCCCCGGGGCTGCCGCAGGGCTGCCGCAAGGCCGGCCTGTCTGCGTAATCACGTCATCACTCGCGAGAAATTCTCAGACCAGATTTTACGGAATCTAAGGAGAAAAACCATGTTTGTCGCGACACTTAGGACAAGCTCCTATGGAGACGAGGAGGGGTACCCAAATGGACGGCAACAGTGAGCGACTGCTCACTCCCGGAGAGGTCGCTGCCCTGTTTCGAGTTGACCCGAAAACTGTCACCCGGTGGGCGGCTTCGGGACGCATCAGCAGCATCCGCACCCCGGGGGGACACCGGCGATTCCGCGAGTCGGAGGTAAGAGCCCTGCTCAGCGGCAACCCAGCAGCTGCCGCGAGTTCAGCGGTTTGACGCGTTGCTCGGGCTGCCGCGGCCGGGCCGACGCAATCAGCACACCGTGGCAGACGGGCCCGCGAAGGTGAGCGGCGCTCGCCCCTGATGGGTAAGGGCGCTCACCTAAGCGGGCCAGTCGTCCTCGCCGTCGTGCGAGCCGCCCCGGCCTTGCCGAGCCAAGAAGTCTAGGAACTGCCTGCGCAGCGGCTCGTCCCCCTCCTGCCACCGCTTGCGCCGTTCAGCCAGTTCCTCCTCGGTGATGGCCTGCTCAGCGAGCCTCGCGTAGTCCGCGTCGTCGGGCCCGATCTCCACGTAGGCGTCGCTCATCAGCTGGCCGTCGCCGCTGATGGCGGATTCAGGAACCAGCAGGTTGCCGTTAGGTAGCCGTATCACGTACATCGCTGATCACCCTAGATGCCATAACGCACGTTGAAGTAGAGCATTACGTCCAGAGCCGCCCTTGTGTCGCCGCCTACCATGTCTACCAGCGCGGGACGCTGGCGTGAGGCGATCGCCGCGAATGCGTCAGCGAAGAACTCCCGGCGGCCGAGAATCCCTCGCTGCTGATGGAAGTCGCTGACCACGTGCGGCAGGCACCGCTCGTAGAGGGCGATGAATTCCGCCGAGTCAGACTGCCACTGCTCGCCGACGCCGTCGAGGTCATCGAGGGCGTGCCCGATCTCGTGGCACATGACGTCGGGGCTTGGCGACGGGCGTGAGCCGACCACGATCTTCCGCTCGCCGTACGCGCCAGCGCAGGCATCCCAGGTCGCCCGGCCTGACGGCAATGGCACCCCGCTCAGCCTGCCCATGTCGTCGAGGTCGGGGACACCGCCTGGGCCGACGTGAATCGCGTCGAGGCCCGCCGCCAGCTTCTCCTTGATCAACTGCGGGAGCTCGGCCAGGCGGTCGATGGCGATCACGGATTCTGGCGGCGGCATCACATCCGGCGCCCACTCCCGGCGGACCACGTCCTCGAGCCGCCCGCAGTGCCTGCGGCCAGCCGCGGTCCGGTTGCTGTGCGCAATTTCATACCAGGGGAGCTTCGCCGTGACGCTCTCGCGACCGGTACCCTGCACCGCTTCCCTGCTGGCCGCCTGTTCCGCGGACCCCTGGCCCGCTCTAGGCTGGCCCGCCCCCGGCTGGCCAGGGCCCGGCTGGGCCAGGCCTGACTGGCTAGTACCCAGCTGGCCAGCATCCTGCCGGCCCGAACTCTGCCGGCCCGAACTCTGCCGGCCTGAACTCTGGCCCGTACTCGGCTGGCCCGTACCCGCATGAGCCGGGGCGGCCCGGCCGGCGGCGACACCATCAGGTGCGGTGCGGATGGCCGCCCGGGCTGCCCCCCACCGGCGCGGCGCGGGCCGAGCCCGCGTCGCGCCGCCGCGCGAGGCGGGCGGCCTAGCGGACGCGCTGGCTGACACGCTGGCCGCTGTGCTGGCGGACGCGCTGGCCGCTGTGCTAGCGGACCCGCTGGCCGCTGTGCCGGCCGACGCGCTGGCCGATGTGCTGGCGTCACCGGGCGCGCCGGGCACCGAGCCGTCCGGGCCAGCTGACCCGTCTGCCAGCCGAGCGGGCATGCTCGCCGCCCGCCCGCCCGGGCTGTTGCCTTCGGGAAGGACCAGCCGGGGCGCCGCCCCCCGACGATGGCTCCCGATCGTCCCTGGGCCCCGGCCCGTGGCGCCAGCCGCCCGCCCCGTCCCGCCGGGTGCCCGCGCTTTATCGCGGCGCGCGGATCTGCGCGCGAGGGAGCGCCGCACACGATCGAGCAACCGCAGCCGCATGTCTTGCACTCCCTGAGTCGGGTCAGGCCGTCAGGTTATGACGTTTCCGTTACAACCGTCACATCCAGTTACTCAACGTAATCTATTACGGTCAGTCATAGTTTGCTGGGATGACTAGGCCGATTCGCCGACGAGTCCGGCTTTCCACCAGCTAGGCTTCGGCCATGTTGGTCATCGGCCTGCTGTTTGCGCTGTTCACAGTCGGTTTCGTGGTGCCTTGCCTCGTCGACGTCGCGCGCACGCCTGAGTTTGCGGTCCGCAGCCTAACCAAAAGAACATGGCTGATCGTGATCATCTTGCTCTCCGTAATCGGTTGCGTGGCATGGTTGCTGGCAGGCCGGCCCACCGGGCGCTGGCAGGCGCCCCTGAAGTACCGGCCCCTGGCCGGGTCCCGGGGGCTGCGCCAGCAGGAGGCGTTCCGGCGCCACCCAGCCTGGCGGGACCCTGAGCTGGGCTTTGATGTCGCCTCAAGCGAGGCCGCTGGCCCGGACTCGCTGCAGCCCATCGGACCCGACGATGATCCAGATTTCCTGCTCGAACTCGCGTACAAGATCCGTCGCGACCGCGAGGCCGATAACGACGCCTAGCGGCGCTGGCGAGCCTGAGCCCGCAGCCAGCCGGAGCGGGCCAGCACCGGTAACCCGCGCGCTCAGGCAGGCACCTCGCACAGGCACGCAGCGCAGCCCAGGCCAGTAGCAGCGACGCTCAGGCCGGCCATCGCGCAGGAACGCCGCTGCGCGCCGGGCCTGCTCCCATACCGGGGACCGCAGCACGCCGGGCCTGCTCCACGCCGGGGTCGCTCCACGCCAGCGCCGCGCCGCCTCAGACCGGGGCTACCTCAGGCTCGCGCCAGGTCGGGGCGCGCTACCTCAGGCCCGGCGCTACCTCGCAGGCGCTACCTCGCCGGCGCTACCTCAGGCCGGCGCTACGTCCAGGCGGCCGGCAGCTCAGGTCAGCTCAGGCCGGCGTAGGAGTGCAGCCCGGTGATCCAGATATTGACCCCGACCAGGTTGAACAGCAGACAGCCGAAGCCCACCAGCTGGATATAAGCCGCGCGGCGGCCACGCCAGCCGGCCGTGGCCCGGGCGTGCAGGAAGCCCGCGTAGACCACCCAGGTGATGAAGGACCAGGTCTCCTTCGGGTCCCAGCCCCAGTACCTGCCCCACGCCTGGTCGGCCCAGATCGCGCCGGCCATGATGCCAAAGGTCCAGACCGGGAACGCGAACAAGATGGTCCGGTAGGACAGCCGGTCGAGGACCAGCGCCTTCGGCAGATACTCAATGATGCCGCCGATCCTGGATGGGTGACCAGCCGCGGTCCGCCGCTGGTACCTGTCCACCGCCAGGTACATCACCGTCACAACCGCTCCGACGATATAAAGACCGCTGGCCACGATCATGGCCGTCACGTGGATCGCTATCCAGTACGACTGCAGCGCTGGTACCAGGGCCCCGGCGGGTGTGTAGATAACCGTGACGGCCAGGCCGAGCGCGAAGACCACCGGCACCATCACGAACAAGCCGACGTAGTAAGCCTGATACCGGATGGCCACGGCAACGAGAACGATCACGGCCATGCAGGTGATGGCCATGATGAACTCGAACATGTTTCCCCACGGCACCCGGTGCTCCGACAGCCCGCGGGTGAGGATGCCGGTGATATGCGCGGCCAGCCCGATACAGGTGAGGGTGAAGGCGGCCCGCACCCAGACCCCGGCCACACGACGGCGGGGGGTCGCGGGGATCGTGTCGGCAGATCCGGCTCCGGCTCCAGCACCGACCGTAGTGTCACCGCCCGACGAAGGCACGCCGGATGCGGCGCCCACGAGCTCGGGCACCCGGGCCGGAGCGGTAGCGGCAACAGCCGTGCGGCTAAAGGCAAAGTCACACGCGTAGGCGAGCATCGCGAGCGCGTAGATGACGACCGTGGTCAGCAGGAGACCGTTGCTGACGTCGGCCAATCCGGTGTTGACAGGCACTGGAACCTCACTCCCCCTCTTCGTCGCGAAGGGCTGGATCGCGAAGGGACGCCTCGCGAAGGGCTGGATCGCGAAGGGACGCCTCGCGAAGGGCTGGATCGCGAAGGGACGCCTCGCGAAGGGCTGGATCGCGAAGGGACGCCTCGCCACGGGCTGGATCGCCGTTGCTTGCTCCGCGAACGGATGAATCGTGATCGTGGCTGCCGGGCTCCTCTGGCCGGGCGACCACCTGAACGAACCTGCGGCCGTCCTGCGTCCCGCTGAACTCCGCCGCCAGCCCGGCAAACTCCGACTCGAAACCGCCCGCGGCGTCGGACCTGGCCAGGCCGCCCAGATCGACGACGGTGGCCCCGTCTTCCCCTGCATAGGCACGGACGAACACCCGGCGCCGCCGGACCAGGAACGACAGCAGCAGGCCGGCCAGCGCTGCGATCCCGGCGATCAGGGCTGGCAGCTGTCCAGGATCGTAGGTGATGGCCAGGCTGATCCACTGCTTGTAGCCGGTGAAGGTGAGCGTGCCCGCGCCGCCGGGCAGCTTCATGGACTGGCCGACCGCCAGCGGGTCAGGCGCGATGGGAAGCCGGTGCAGCCCGCCGGTGTCCAGCTGGTACACCGACTGCGGCTGGCCTGAGTTCATGCCCAGATTTCCGGCGTAGGCCAGCAGGCTGACCCGTGGATTGAGCGCCGCGGGGAAGGCCGACTGCAGCCGGCCGCCCACGTCGATCATGGTTGGCAGGAACACTCCCGCGAAACCGAGCTGCGTCGGGTTGGCGTCCGGGACCTTGATCACGCCGTCCGAGGTGAGACCGTTCTGCTCGACCGGGATAAACGGGACCGGGTCGTTGAAGACGACGCGGCCCGTCCCGTCGGTGACCCGGAACACCGGAGCGTAGCCATGACCGATGATGAACAGCCGGACGCCGTCCACGTCCAGCGGGTGATTGACACGCAGGCTGTCGTGGCGCACCGGCTCCCCAGGCGCCGCCGTGTAGCTGACGGCGGCGTTGAAGGAGGACGGCTGGCCGCGCTGGCCGCCGGAGGTGATGTAGCTGGCGGTGAAGTTGTTCAGCGTCACCGAGAACGGCTGAAGGTCAGCGGGTGACACCAGCCGGCCAGGCCGGTACTGGTCAAGCGCGGTGACGGTGTTCGCGAACGAGTCTCCCACCACCAGCAGCCGGTTCGCCTTGTATCCGAACAGCCCGCCCATCCCCACCGCGCCCAGCAGCGCGAGCAGGGCGATGTGGAAGATCAGGTTGCCGACTTCCCTGAGGTAGCCCTTTTCCGCTGCTACCCAGCCATCTCCGGTACGCAGCCGGAATCGCTTGGCGGTCAGCAGCTGGCCAGCCGACTCGAGCGCGGCGCCCGGCGGCAGGTCAGTCCGGTAGCTCGCCGACAACGGCAGCCGGGCCAGGTTGCGCGGCGCCTGCGGCGGTAGCTGGCGAGCCGAGCCCACCAGGCGGAACGTGCGCGGCAGCACGCAACCCGCCAGCGAGGCGAACAGCAGCAGGTAAATGGCGGCGAACCAGGGCGCCGCGAACACGTTGAACAGCGACAGCCTGGCCAGGATCGGAGCCAGCGCCGGGTGCGCCGCGTAGTACTGGGTCACGGCCGCCGGGTCGATGCCCTGCTGCGGCAGCACCGAGCCGGGCACGCTCGCGACGGCCAGCAGGAAGAGCAGTACCAGTGCGGTCCGCATGGATGTCAGCTGCCGCCAGCCCCACCGCAGCCAGCCGGCGAGCCCGAGCCGGAGGCCACGGGCAGGCGGCCTGGTGCGCGGACCGCCGTCGGGCGCACCGCCGTCGGGCGCACCGCCGCCGGGCGGCCCGGCCGTCCCGGTCGCCGGGACCTGCGGGCGCTCCGCGCCTGGCGGGATGCGCAGTCCGGTCACCGGGCTGTCCCCCGGCCCGGCCACCTCATGCGGGCCTCGCGATCTGGGTGATCAGCGCCTTCAGTCCGTCGTAGGACACCCCGCCGACAATACGCGCGGCGATCCGTCCGTTGCGGTCGATCACCAAGGTGGTGGGGATGCCGACCGGCGGCACGCTGCCGCGAAAGGCCAGCGCGATCTCGTCGCCCGGATCGTTCAGGCTCGGATAGCCGATCCGGTAGTCGCGCAGGAACGCCTGCGCGCTGGCCGGGCTGTCCCTGATGTCGACGCCGAGGAACCGCACTTCCCCGGCCTGGAAGTGGCTCGCGAGCGCCGCCAGTGCGGGCGCTTCCTGCCGGCACGGCGCGCACCACGAGCCCCAGAAATTCAGCACCACGAGACCACGGCCGCGGTAGCCGGCCAGCGTCAGCTTCTGGCCGGTCAGCGTGGTTCCGCTGACCGATGGAGCGGCCGGGCGCCCGCCGGGCTGGTACAGCGTCGCGCCGGGGCCGCCCGGCACGAAACTGGTTCCGTTGCTGACCGGAGTGGACTGCGCGATCGCGCCGCCCGCACACGCGGTGACCGCCAGTGTCATGGTCAGGGCCGCGGCGGCCGCGACCGCGCCTGCCCCGGCCCGGCGTGACCGGCTCGAGGCGCACGCCCGGATGGCGCCTGCTGCTCGGGCAGCAGGACGCCGAGAGCACGTCAAGCGGAACACGCGGCGATCTCCTACAGGCAGTAGTACCGCGCCCCATTGTGCCGGATCCGGCCTGGCCGGGCTGACCTGGGGCCGGCGTTAGCAGGTCAGGCGCCGGCCACCTGCCGGCGCTCGTGCCCCGAAGGCTCAACGTAGCTCACCCCGGCCAACTGGCCGCCCCGGTAGGTGAGACTGGTGATGCTGCCCAGCGCGCACTGGCGGCGCCGCGGGTCATGCCACAGCGGACGGCTCTCCGCCGCGCGCCGGGTGATCCAGATCGGCAGCTGGTGGCTCACGCAGACCGCCTCGTGGCCGTGTGCCTCGCGGGCCGCGCTGGTCACCGCGGCCAGCATCCTGGCCAGCACCTCCTGGTACGGCTCGCCCCAGGACGGACGGAACGGGTTGCGCAGGTAGAACCAGTGCTGAGGCTGGAGCAGCGAGCCGTCGCCGACACCGAAGCTCCTGCCTTCGAAGTGATTCCACGGCTCGATCAGCCGGTCATCGATGACCACTCCGAGGCCGAGCTGCGCAGCCAGCGGCTCGGCGGTTTCCCTGGCCCGGTCCAGCGGCGAGGTCCGCAGCACGGTCACGTCCCTGGGCGCCAGGAAGTCGGCGGCGGCCTTGGCCATCAGCCGGCCCTCTTCCGACAGGTGGTAGCCAGGGATCCGCCCGTACAGGATGCCGTGGGGGTTCTCCACCTCGCCGTGGCGCACCAGATGGACGGTCGTGGTGCCGTCAGCCGCCTGCAGATCACTCATGGCGCGCACAGCTTACCCGGGAGCACCACGGCCAGCCCCGCCCGGGAGCACCACGGCTGGCCCGCCCGGCAGCACCACGGCTGGCCAGGCCCGCCCGGCGATGTCGGCGATATCCTGACCTGAGCATGAGGCTGCGCCTAGGGTTCCGTGCCCCGTCCGCCTCCTGACCCACAACCAGGACGGGGCGGCCTGGACCGAGCGGCGCCGAGAGCCCGCTGCAGCGCCGGTGGCTGCGAACCGGCGGCTGCGACGGACGTACACCTGACGGGATAGAAACCTCGAGGGCTCTGTTAGCCACGCCCGGACGGGCCTGCAGGCAGGAGCCGATCAGTTGAGTGTCACCGCCATCGTCCTGATCCTTATCGCGGCCATCGCCCACGCTAGCTGGAACTTGTTCAGCAAACAGGCGGCGACGGTCGGGACCACCAGCTTCATCTGGCTGCTCTCGGTCGCGGCGACGATCGGTTACGCACCGGCCGCGGCCGCCGTCCTGATCGTCCAGCGGCCGCACCTGACCGCGTTGAACTGGGCATTTATGGCCGGAACCGGTGTCTTGCAGGCTGCCTACTTCCTGTTCCTGCAAAACGGCTACCGGGTCGGTGACCTCTCGCTGGTGTATCCGATCGGCCGTGGCACCGGCGCGCTGCTGGCCGCGCTGGCCGGCATCGTCTTGCTCGGCGAGCGTCCCGGCCCGGCGGGCCTCACCGGAATCGTGCTCATCGTCGCCGGCGTGATCGTGCTCGGCATCCCGGCTCGCGGCCGTCGCGCGCCGGCGCTCGCCCGGCCCCGGCCTCGGTCCCAGCCGCGGCGGCCGCGCCGCGGCGGCCGGCCGTCATGGCGATCACCTTCGCCGGGCTGACCGGCCTGTTCATCGCCTCGTACACGCTCTGGGACAAGCATGCGGTGACGACGCTGCACACCCCGCCGCTGCTGCAGGGCTACGCCGCCTTCCCGATCATGTCCCTCGCGTTCGCGCCGCTCGCGCTACGGGACCGGCCGCGCCTGGCCCTGGTGTGGCGGAGCTACCGGCCGCAGGTACTGGGCGCGGCGTTCCTGACCCCGCTGGCCTACATCCTGGTGCTGGTCGCGCTCAGCTTTACTGCGGTCAGCGCGATCGCACCGGCTCGCGAGGTGAGCGTCCTGTTCGGCGTGCTGCTGGGCAGACGGCTGCTCGGCGAGGGCAGCCTGCCCCGCCGTCTGGGCGGGGCGGCGGCCATCGTGGCCGGCATTGTCGCGGTCGCCCTCGGCTAGCTGCCGGGCAAGACCGACCCCTAACGAGGCGCCCCGGGCCCGGTCCGGCCGGCTGACGCGGCCGGGCCCGCGATGGACCTCAGGCCAGGATCTCCAGGTACCGTTTCCGTTCCCCGATCGTCTCGCGGATCTTCCGCAGCCTGGCCTCGTAGCCAGGCAGATCCAGTTCATCGAGCGCGTACACGGCGGCTACCTCGGTGGCGAGCGAGTCAGACTCCCCCACCAGCGTCCAGTCGAACTGGAACAGTTCCTGCAGCCCGACGTGGCGGACCCGGTTCCAGACCTTGTCCTGGTTGAGCACGGGCAGCCCGCGGACCGCCGCCGAGGCGTCCTCGATCGCGCGGATCAGGCGTTCGGCCCGGCGGATCGGCTCCATGACCTCGGCCGGCGGGAACGGCTGCTCGCGGGTGGACGGCGGCACCCGGTCCGCCCGCCACCCGCTGATCAGCTCCTTGATCCGGGCCGTCGCATCGCTGAGGCCACGCCCGACCCGCTCCCGGACCAGCAGGTCGTCCGAGCGCAGCCGGCCCTTCTCGTTATAAACGTCCGAGGCGAGCAGGCTGCGCAGCCGGTCCCCGATGCTGTCTGTCACCGGAGTCAGCCTCCGCCGTGCAGTGCGTGCGCGCCGCCGTTGCCGTCAGGCACTCCGGGCAGTCCGGCCACCGGGCTGAACTGCGCCGCGGTGATCCCGATGTTGAATGGCTCGCCGACCGCCATATTCGGCGCCGAGATCAGGCCGCGCTCGGCCATTTTCAGCGCGACGTAATAGCGCACCGCGTCGACCTCCGACAATCCGAACGCGCGCAGCGAGATCAGCTCGCGCATCCGCTCGTCGCGGGGCCGCATCAGCACCTTAACGTCGTTAAGCATGATCCCGTAGATCGACAGGAAGTCCTGCAGGTGACCCCGGACCAGCTCAGTGATCTCGTGAATCTTCTCGTTGATGGCCTCCAGCGCCGTGACCTGGACCAGCTGATTAACGGCCTGCTCCACGACCGGGCCCGCATAGGAGTTCAGCGCGTCCGTGGTCAGCACGTGCCCCTGGTAAGGCATGTGCGTCACCAGCCGGACCGCGTCGTCCTTGCTGTCGATGTGCACGTAGTAGTCGACGTCGTAGACGAGTTCAGCCAGCTCCCGGGAGAGGGCCACGCCCTGGGCCTTGGCCACGCTCTTAGCCCGCGAGACGAACAGCGCCTCGTACTGCCACGGCGACTGCCCGCCGTAGAACGCCTGCTGGAAGCTGCCGATCAGCGGGCGCTGCGGCGTCTCGACCGGGTACTGGCCGGTCTCGTAGACGTTCAGGATGGCGCCGCGTGACTTCAGCACGCAGAAGTGGTTGCTCTCCACGGTCAGCAGGCTGCCGTTCATGATGTCGGCCCCTGGATAGTGGTACATCAAGATCCCAGGACCCATGACCTCAGTGCCGTCTGGATTCAGGGTGCTGATGACGTTGCGAACGGCCATAACGCTGGCCCCCTCGTGCCTGAACCGGGCCCGCCGCCCGGTTGCCCAAGCACATCCTGGCAGAATGCAGCGGTATGGCCAGGACCGCTCAGGAATGTGACCGGCCTGAATCCAGGTGCTGATCAGCCGAGCGTCCCCGCCGCCGCGCGCGCGGCGGGCGGCAGCGCCGCGGCGATGCGGGAGATCGCGGCGTCGTCATGGGCGGCGGAAAGGAACCACGCCTCATACGGCGACGGTGGCAGATAAATGCCTTGATCGAGCATGGCGTGGAAAAAGGCCGCATATGCCTCGCTGGATTGACCGCGCGCTTCGCCGAAATCCCGGACCGGGTCGGTCACGCCGAGGAAAATCGAGAACAGGCTGCCGGCCTCCTGCAGCCGGAACGGCACGCGCGCCGCGGTCAGCGCGTCGCCAGCCAGCTTGGCCACGGCGGCGGCGGCCTCGTCTACCCGCGCGTATACATCAGGCGTGCACTCCCGCAGCGTGGCCAGCCCGGCCGCGGTTGCCAGCGGGTTACCCGACAGCGTGCCCGCCTGGTAGACCGGCCCGGCCGGAGCCAGCCGGTCCATGATTTCCGTCCGGCCGCCGAACGCCGCGGCGGGCAGCCCGCCGCCCATCACCTTGCCGAAGGTCATCAGGTCTGCGGCCACGCCCTCGCGCCCGTACCAGCCCGACCGGGTCACCCGGAACCCGGTGAGCACCTCATCCATGATCAGCAGCGCCCCGTACTCATGGCAGAGCCCGGCGAGCAGCTCGTTGAAGCCCGCGGCGGGCGGCACCACGCCCATGTTGGCCGGGCACGCCTCGGTGATCACGCAGGCGATCTGCTCGCCGTGGGCCGCGAACGCCTGGCGCACCGCTGCAGTGTCGTTGTAGGGCAGCACCAGCGTGTCGGCGGCGATGGCGCCGGTCACCCCCGGTGAGTCCGGCAGCCCGAAGGTGGCGACCCCGGATCCGGCCGCCGCCAGCAGCGCGTCAACGTGACCGTGGTAGCACCCGGCGAACTTGACCACCAGCCGCCGTCCGGTGAACCCGCGGGCCAGCCGCAGCGCCGACATGGTGGCCTCGGTCCCGGAACTGACCAGGCGCACTTTCTGCACCGGAGCACGCGATATCAGCTCTTCGGCGAGCTCGACCTCGGACTCCGTAACGGTTCCAAATGAGGTTCCGTTGCTGACCGCCGCGTACAGGGCGCTGGTCACCGCGGGATGGGCGTGCCCGAGGATCATCGGCCCCCACGAGCACACCAGGTCCACGTAGTCCCGGCCGTCCACGTCGGTGAGGTACGGACCGTGCCCGGATGCCATGAAGACCGGCACTCCGCCCACGGCGCCGAACGCGCGCACCGGCGAGTTGACCCCGCCCGGCAGCACGGCGCTGGCCCGGGCGAACAGGCCCGCGGACCGCTCGCGGCCGGCCATCAGGGGGCGCCGCAGGCGTCGGCGAGGTATTCGAGCAGCCGCAGCCCGTCCGGCAGCGGCCGGCAGGCCGGCGGCCGCAGCCACTGCGCGGTGAGCGCGTTCCCGTAACGGGACGGCGGGGCGAGTACGTAGCTGTCCCTGCAGTGCCAGCGCAGCCCGGTGACCTGGGCAACCATTTCCGGCTCGCAATCCAGGTGGCAGGACCACCATTCATTCTCGTCTTCCGGGGCGCCGCGGGTGGCGACAAAGAAAAGGGCCCGGTCCGCTGCGCTCAGCGCGACCGGGCCCGGCTGCACGCCGGAACGCTCCATCTGGGCCAGCGCGGACTGGCCGACCCTGGCCGGGACGTCGAGTACGTCGAACACCCGGCCGGTGACCAGGATGACGCTGGCCTCGGGCTGGACTGCCCACCAGCGCCCGACCAGCGCCGGATCGGCGGTCGCCTGCATCTGCCAGGTCGGCGAGATCGGATGCGCGCCAGGAGCGGGACAGCCGATCCGGTCGCAGGAACACGACCGGCTCATCTCCCCCGCATCGTGCGAGCGCCGGGGCGGATAGGCGCCAGCACAGACCGGCCACCCCATCGCCGCGTAGCCAACGGCCGCCACCGCCATCCGCTCCACAGCCCTGCGGCGCCTCGCGCGCAGCACCGCCTCGACCATCGGCCCCACTCCCTGCCTGCCTCTAGTTACCGATAATGCCCCGCCGCACCGCCGGCGCGCCCGGGACTCCCCGCGCTGAGACCGAGGAGTTGCCCAGCGGTTGCGGCATGGTGACCGTCACCCGGTCATCCAAAGCCCGCTCCCGAACGTCGGGGTTACCCTCGCCAGGCACCCGCCTTCATCATCCGCCCTGGCACCGTGCACCTTTGCACCGTGCATCTTTGCACCGTGCATCTTTGCACCGTGCACACCACTGCACCGTGCACCACTACGCACGTGCACCACTACGCCGTGCGCTGTTGCCGCTCCGCGCCCGGTCTGCCGGGCCAACTGCGCTCCGTTCAGCCAATGGGTGCGGCAATTAACGGCGTGGATTGCACTTTACTGCGGAACAGTGACAGCAACGTGCCATCGACATGGTGCGAGCAGCTTTTTGCATTCCGTAAGCCGACGCCGCCGCCGGGCCGGCCAGGGTCAGCGGATCGCTGCGCTCAGCGCAGGCGGCGAGCGGCCTCGGTGGCCCAGTAGCTGAGGATGATGTCCGCCCCGGCCCGCCGGATCGCGGTCAGGGTCTCCATGATCACCCGGTCCCGGTCCAGCCAGCCATGGGCGGCCGCCGCCTCGACCATCGCGTACTCGCCGCTGACCTGGTACGCGGCCACCGGCAGGTGCACTTCGGCGGCCACCCGGCTGATCACGTCCAGGTAGGCGAGGGCTGGCTTCACCATGACGATGTCCGCGCCCTCGGCCACGTCGAGCAGCACCTCGCGCAGGGCCTCGTCCGAGCCGGCCGGATCCTGCTGGTAGGCGGCCCGGTCGCCGAACTGGGGCGCGCACTCGGCAGCATCGCGGAACGGCCCGTAGAACGCCGAGGCGTACTTGGCCGAGTAGGCGCAGATCGCCACCTCGCTGAAACCGCCCGCGTCCAGGGCCGACCTGATCGCCGCGACCTGGCCGTCCATCATGCCGCTCGGCGCCACGACGTGCGCCCCGGCCGCCGCCTGGGCGACCGCGATCGAGGCGTACCGTTCCAGGGTCGCGTCGTTGTCCACTTCGCCCGTCGTGGTGAGCAGCCCGCAGTGGCCGTGGTCGGTGTACTCGTCCAGGCACAGGTCGGCCATGAGCACGGTGTCGCGGCCGACCTCGGCCGTCAGGTCGCGCAGCGCCAGCTGGACAATGCCGCCTGGGTCGTCGGCGGCGCTGCCGCGCGCGTCCTTGACCGCCGGGATGCCGAACAGGATCAGGCCGCCCACTCCGGCGTTGACCGCCTCGGCGGCCGTCTTGCGCAGGCTGTCCCTGGTGTGCTGCAGCACGCCGGGCATCGAGGAGACCGGCTGCGGCTCGCTGATCCCCTCCTTCACGAACAGCGGCAGCACGAGATCGGCCGGCTGCACGCTGGCCTGCGCCACCAGCCGCCGCAGCGCGGCGGTGCGGCGGAGCCTGCGCGGCCTGGCGACCGGGAATTCAGCGGTCATCGGGCGCTCCTCACTGCGGCCTCCGGAGCACGGCGCCGGGAACTACCTGATCCGGCGGCGGGCGCCCCGGCGGCGCTCGCTGGGCTTGCGCACCGGCTCACCGGCCGCGACCGCGGCGTCCCGCACGCCTGCCCCGTACTCGGCGAGGGCGTCCACGAGCGCGGTGACCGACGGCTTCGGTGCCGTCACGTCCACCCGGAGCCCGAACTCGGCCGCGGTCTTGGCGGTCTGCGGGCCGATCACGGCGATGACCGTCACCGCGTGCGGCTTGCCGGCGATCCCGATCAGGTTGCGCACGGTCGACGAGGAGGTGAACAGCACGGCGTCGAAACCGCCGCCCTTGATCGCCTCCCGGATCGGGGCGGGCGGCGGCGCGGCGCGCACCGTCCGGTACGCGGTGACATCCTCGGCCTCCCAGCCCAGGTCATTGAGCCTGGCCACCAGGGTCTCCGTGGCGATGTCGGCCCGGGGCAGCAGCACCCGGTTGATCGGGTCAAGCACGTCGTCGTAAGCGGGCCAGGCGTCGGCGAGCCCCTCAGCGGACTGCTCGCCGTCCGGGATCAGGTCAGGCGTGATGCCGAATTCGCCGAGCGCCTTCGCGGTCTGCTCGCCAACCGCCGCCACCTTCACGCCGGCGAAGGCCCGGGCGTCCAGCCCGTACTCTTCGAGCTTCTCCCTGACCGCGCGGACCGCGTTCGACGACGTGAACGCGATCCACTGATACCGGCCGGTCACCAGGCCCTTGACGGCCCGCTCCATCTGCTGCGGGGTCCGCGGCGGCTCGACCGCGATGGTCGGCACCTGCTCGGGCACCGCGCCGCGGGCCCGGAGCCGGTCGCAGACCTGCTCGGCCTGCTCCTTGGTCCGCGGCACCAGCACCCGCCAGCCGAACAGCGGCTTGGTCTCGAACCAGGACAGCGTGCGCTGCGCGGCCACGCCGTCGCCGACCACGGCGACCGCGGGACCATGCGCCGTGAGCAGGCTGACCCCGGCGGCCTTGAGATCGGCGGCCACTGAGCCCAGGGCGCAGACCACGGTGTGCTGATCGGTGGTGGTGCCATTCCAGGTGATCGCGAACCGCGCGGTGTCAGGCCAGCCGGCCGCCATGAGCATCTTGGCCAGGTCAGCGGGCCCGGTCTCGGCGCCCAGGATCACCAGGCTGCCGGGCCCCGCGGACATCCGGCTGACCTCGGAGGCGTGGATCACCCGGACATCACCGCTGGTGTCGGAGGCCAGCGGGATGCCTGCGTAAGCCGGCACCGCCGTCGCCGCCGGCACCCCGGGCACGATCTCGAACGGCACCCCGGCCTTAGCGCATGCCGACGCCTCCGCGGCGGCGTGGCCGAAGAGCAGCGGGTCGCCGGGCAGCAGCCGGACCACCAGCTGGCCCGTCTTGGCCGCCTTGATGAGCAGCTTCGGGTCCTGGGCCAGCGCGTCGGTATCGGCGGTGGCCGTCTCGGCGGGCACCAGGCGCTCCAGCTGGCCGGCCAGCTCCGGTCCGGCGACTACCAGGTCAGCGTGGGCCAGCAGGTCGGCCGCGCGCACGGTCAGCAAGCCGTCGTCGCCGGGCCGGCCCCGACGAAGGCGACCAGGCCGGTCACTGGCCGCGAAGCCGCCTTGCCTTCCGGCTTCTGCGTAACGGACCTGGGATTCATGCGTCATCGTCCCCAGTGCTGAGCGGTGCAGCGGACATAGTCGTATACCTTCCCGCGCCGCTTCGGAGCAGCTCGGCGGCGACCTCGCGGCCGAGGCGCTCAGCCTCGGACGCCGGCCCGCCAGCGCTCGCCCGCAGCGCCATCCCCCCGTCGGCTGCCACGACAACCGCACGCAGCCGCAATTCTTCCGTGCCGGCAGCATACGCTCCGATCGGCGCGCTGCAGCCCGCCTGCAGCGCGCCGAGCACACTGCGTTCTGCGGTGGTGGCCGCCCGGGTCCCCGGATCATCCACGCTGGCCAGCAGGGCCACCAGGTCATCCCGGCCGGCCAGGCACTCCACCGCGAGCGCGCCCTGGCCGGGCGCAGGCAGCATCTCCTCCGGCTCGAAGACCTGGGAGACCGCGTCGAGGCGGCCGATCCTGACCAGGCCCGCGTAGGCGAGGATCACCGCGTCGACCTCGCCGGAGGCGATCTTCGAGATCCGGGTACCTGCGTTGCCGCGGACCGGAACCGGGTGCAGATCCGGCCGCAGCAGCAGCAGCTGGGCCGCGCGGCGCGGCGATCCGGTGCCGATCCGCGCGCCGGCGGGCAGGTCGGCGAGCTTAGCGCCGTCCCGGGCCACCAGGGCGTCTCGCGGGTCGTCCCTGGCGATCACCGCGGCCAGCGCGATGCCCTCCGCCGGGCCGACCGGCAGGTCCTTCAGCGAGTGCACCGCGAAGTCGATGCGGCCGTCCAGCAGGCCGGCGCGCAGCCCGCTCACGAAGACGCCGGTCCCGCCGATCTGGGCCAGCTGGGCCCGGCTGACATCACCGAACGTGGTGATCTGGGTCAGCTCGACCTGGCGGCCGGTCCGTTCCGTCACCAGCCGTGCTACCTGCAGCGACTGAGTCATGGCCATCGGGCTCTTGCGGGTGCCGAGCCGTAGCGGTGCGGCGCTCATGGCGCGCTCTTCCAGCCTGGCGCCGGCAGCGGCCCGGCGTCCGGCCGGGTCACCGCCTCCACCGCTTCGGGATCGAGATCAAACAGCACCCGCAGCGCGGTCTCGTACGAGTCACCATCTGGTGATCCTGCCAGTTCCTTGACCCGCACCGTCGGCGCATGCAACAGCTTGTCCGCGATCCTGCGCATGGCCTGGGCAACCTCCGCGCGGGCCCGGGCATCCAGCCCGGCCATCCGGCCATCCAGCCTGGCCAGCTCGGCATCGACCACCTCGGTGGCCTTGGCCCGCAGCGCCACCACGGTCGGGGCCACCCGGGCCGCCCGTTCCGCGGAGGCCTGCGCGGCGAACTCGTCGGCGATGATCCGCCAGACCGCGGCCACGTCGTCCTCGGTCGCAGCCGTCCCAGCCACGCCGTGCGCGCCCGCGTCGCCCAGCGCCGCCAGGTCGATCACGCTCACCTCGGCCAGGTCGCTGACGGCCGGGTCGACGTCGCGCGGCAGGGCCAGGTCCAGCAGGACCAGCGGCCGGCTGGCCGCCCAGCGCGCCGCGCGGCCAGCGCGGCGGCGACGACGTCCGCGCCGATCACGTGCCCCGTCGCGCCGGTGCAGGAGATGACCAGATCGGCGGCGGCCAGCTCGGCTGACAGCTCGGAGAACTCGGCGGCGGTACCGCTGACCGCCGCAGCGAGCCGTTCGGCATGATCGCGAGTCCGGTTGGCGATCACTACGCTGGCGGCCCCCATCCGCGCGGCCGTCGTGGCCGCGAGAGAGCTCATCGAGCCCGCTCCCACCACCAGTACGGACAATCCGGTCAGCGGGCGCGCGGCGCCGGCGGAGTTCCCGAGCGTCTCCGCCGCGGTGCTGAGCCCGACGCTGACCAGGCTCGCTCCGGCCCGGTCGATGCCGGTCTCGGAATGCGCGCGCTTGCCGGCCCGCAACGCCAGCGATCCGAGGTCCGCGAGCACCCGGCCCAGCGTGCCGTGCTCCCTGGCCAGCCCGAGGGCGTGGCGCACCTGGCCGAGTATCTGGCTCTCGCCCACCACCATCGAGTCCAGGCCGCAGGCTACCGACAGCAGGTGCTGGATAGCGCGGTCCTCGTAGTGCACGTACAGGTGCGGGGTGAGCTCGGCCAGCGGGACCTCGGAGTGCCGGGCCAGCAGCTCGCAGATCGCCGCGACGCCGCCGTGGAACTTGTCCACCTCCGCGTAGACCTCCACGCGGTTGCAGGTGCTGACCACCAGCGATCCGGCCACGTCCGGGGAGCCGAAGACGTCGCGCATCAGCTTGGCGAGCGCGTCACCGGTCAGCACGGCCCGCTCCAGCGTGGCCACCGGCGCGCTCTTGTGGCTGAGGCCCACCACCAGAACGCTCATCTCGCTACCGCCCGTGCCCCCACTCCGTTATCGCCGTTCACCTGTGTCATCTCGCCCGCGGTCAGCGAATCAAGCGGGCCGCGCCGCCGAGCGCGCCGGTCCTGCCATTTCCCGCCCACGGCTACCTGGACAACGGCCCGCCGCTGGGCGTGGAAGGCGAGAATCTGCAACTCGATCGACAGGTCGACCTTACGCACATCGACCCCGGAAGGCACCTTCAGCACGACCGGCGCGAAGTTCAGGATGCTGGTTACCCCGGCCGCCACCAGCCGTTCGCAGACTCCCTGGGCCGCCGCGGCCGGCGTGGCGATCACGCCGATCGAGACGCCGTCCCGCGCGATGACCAGCTCGATGTCGTCGGAGTGCCTGACCACGTGCCGCCCGATCTGGCTGCCCACGACCTCAGGATCGGAGTCCAGCAGCGCGGCGATGCGAAAGCCGCGCGAGGCGAAGCCACCGTAGTTGGCCAGCGCACGGCCGAGGTTGCCGGCCCCGACGATCAGGACCGGCCAGTCCTGGGTCAGGCCGAGTTCCCTGGACACCTGGTACACGAGGTACTCGACGTCGTAGCCGACGCCGCGGGTGCCGTAGGAGCCGAGGTGCGACAGATCCTTGCGGAGCTTGGCGGAGTTCACGCCGGCCGCAGCGGCTAGTTCCTCGCTGGACACGGTGGCGATGCCACGGTCGGCCAGCGCGTACAGGGCCCGGAGGTAGACCGGGAGGCGCGCGACGGTCGCCTCCGGGATGCCCCGGGTTCCGTTGGCTGAGACAGGACGGCGGGTCATGCGCCGGCACTCCTGGGGGACGCTACGGACACGCAGGCCAGGGGGCGCCGGCGTGCTGGTTTCGCTGTCACGCTACGCCCTTGTGAACGTTTGCACAAAGTCGGCCGCCTTGTCCCCCCGGCCCGCCGACCGGGGTTTTGCCGCTGCTTTACCACGCTTTGAGGTGCGCGAACCGGCTTCGCCGCGGGCCTGGCCAGCGCCAGCCGGCCTGACCGGCCGGGCCTGTCCGGCCTTACCATCCGGCCTGACCAGCCAGCGTTATCCGGCCTGACCGGCCAGGTCTATCCGTGCAGCGCAGCCCGTAGCCGGGCCTCGCTGACCCGCCAGAAGTCGTGCTGGACCCCGTCAATCAGGGTGACCGGGATCATGTCCCCGTAAGTGACCAGATCCTGCGGGGACTGCGTTATATCGCGCTCGTGCCATGGCACGCCCGCCTCGGCGGCGACCCGGGCGATCACCGCGCGTGCGTCGTCGCACAGGTGGCAGCCGGGCCGCGACAGCAGCGTGATCGTGTGAGCCGCCGGGACGGCCCCGGGACCGTCCGCGGCACCAGCGGCGCGGTGCTGCGTCATCGCGGCCGACGCGCTCCGGGCGGCCCGGGCGGCCCGCTCAGGTCGCTCCCGCCGCCAGGACGGCCGGTCAGGCCGGGGCTGCTCGGCGGGCTCAGGCCGGCCGCCGAGCGCGGCCCGAACCCGGGCTGACCGAAACCTGAGTCGTTGAGCAAGTCGTAACCGGTGTCGCTGAGCAGATCGGAGATCGAGGGCAACGGCGACACCTTGGCCTGCTGCAGGCCAAGCTCGATGACGTTGGTGGCCAGCACGTAAGGCCGCCGGTCGGCCTCGAATGCGGTCACATAGGGCTGATTCTTGTGTGCGTCAAACGCGGCCCGGTCCCGGTAGACCTCGTACAAGATCCGCTGCATGGGCGCCGACGGCACCGCGTGCACGATGAAGACGAGCGTGTCGGGCTCGTTCGCGCGGACCTGCCTGACCACCTGCTTGGTGAGCCGGTCAAACTCCGATACCCGGTCCTCCAGCAGCGTGTAGATGGCGATCTGGCCGAAGAGCCTGGCCCCGGCACTGCCGTCATCGTCGGCGGGCGGCCGCTGGTACCCGTCGTACCGGCCGGGCTCCGCGACCCGGTGCCCGGGCGGCCCGCTGCGCCAGGTTTCCGGCCCCGGGCCGCCGGCTGCGGCGTCGAGTTCCGCGGAATCGAAATCCGGGGCGTCCAGGTCGCTGCCCAGTGCCCCGTAGTCGGTGTCGTCGTAGCCGCTCCCGGCGGCCGCCCCGTGGTAGGCGCCGTTGGGCCCGTAGCCGCCGGGCTCGGCAGCCTGTCCCGGGTAACCTGGACCTTCGTAAGCAGCGTCGTACTCGCGATCGTCGGCCCGGCCGCGGTAGAGACTCCCGTACGGATCGTGGGCCGCGCCCAGCGGCTCGAACTCCCCGCTCTCGCCGAGCCTGCCGTTCCAGGACCGCTGGAGCGCCCACTCGTCGGGATCCTCCGCTCCTTCGTGCTGCCGCAGCAACTCCAGGTGAAGCCGGCTGGCCCGCCAGCCGGCGAACCAGGTGAGCACCACCGCCGCCACACAGAGCGGCGCGACGAGCGAGCGCACGTGCAGCGAGGTCACGGTGCTGCTGCCGGCCAGGGCCGCCAGGCCGGGCACCGAGAGGGCCAGCGCGGCAGCCGAGGCGCTGGCCACTGGCGGCACCGCATCCCGCCAGGCCTTCTCACGCTGCGAGCGGACGCCCGTCCAGGCCAGCGCGATCAGCGCGATCAGGACGACAACCGGTGGAATCATGTCCTTAAGGATCTGATTCGGGATGATCTGGTAATAGATCGTAGGATCGGGCCAGGCCTTGCTGAAGACGGCAACGCTCAGCGGATCGCTGGCCAGGATCACCACGGACACGAACGCGACCGCGGGCAGCACGAGCCGCGCGGCGAACCTGACCGGCAGGCTGCGGCCCGCCACCTCGGTCAGCCCGACGGCGAGCGCCAGCGGGGCGATGACACCGGCCCCGATCTCCGTCGCGCGGAACGCTACCGGCCCGAAACTGAGGGCGTGGCCGACGGTCTGCGCGGCCAGCGAGGCGGCCAGCCCGAACAGGGCGACAGTCCAGGCCACCAGGGCCCCGTTCGGCGCGCGCAGGCACTTGGCGATGAGCAGGCCAGTGCCCGCCGCTGCGCCTAGGCAACCGATTGCCGCGACCAGAAGGGATATAGACATCGAGACTATGGTGCCCGACGCGGGGCCATGATGCGACCGGACTGCTGACCAGGCATCATGCGGACCGGCAGATCGACACGAGAATCGCCCGCCCGGGCTGCCCGGCGGCCGGGCCCGCGCCGGTAGGCTCGATGGGATGAAACTGCTGCCAGGAAGGCGCGCCGGGAGCGGCCCGACGGTGGCCGGCGAGGCGGCCGCGGCGGCCGCCGATGTGCAGCAGCCATCGCCGGTGCCCGATCCCACGGCCGGGGCGTTCTTCGACGTCGACAACACGCTGATGCGCGGCGCCTCGATCTACCACTTCGCCCGCGGCCTGGCCGCCCGCAAGATGTTCGGTCCCCGGGACCTGGCCAGGATGACCTGGGGCCAGGTGACGTTCCGGCTGCGCGGCGCGGAGAAGTCCGGCCATATCGACGCGGCCAGGGAATCGGCGCTGGCCTTCGTGGCCGGCCACCAGGTCGCCGACATCGTCGCCCTGGGCGAGGAGATCTACGACGACACGATGGCCGACCGTATCTGGCAGGGCGCGCGCGAGCTCACTCAGCGTCATCTCGCCGCTGGCCAGCGCGTCTGGCTGGTCACGGCCACGCCCGTGGAGCTGGCCAACATCCTGGCCCGCCGGCTCGGGCTGACCGGCGCGCTCGGCACCGTGGCCGAGACGGTGGGCGGCGAGTACACCGGGCACCTGGTGGGCGGCATCCTGCACGGCGAGGCCAAGGCCGAGGCGATCCGGGCCCTCGCCGAGCGCGAGCACCTGGACCTGTCCAGGTGCTCGGCCTACAGCGACTCGTCCAACGACCTGCCGATGCTGACGCTCGTCGGCCATCCGAACGTCGTCAATCCCGATGCCGAGCTGCGCGCGGAAGCTAAGCGCCAGGGCTGGCCGGTGCATGATTTCCGGTCCGGCCGCCGGGTCACCACGATCGCGCTACCGGTCGCCGCGGCCGCGGGCGCCGTGGCTGGCGGCACGGTGGCCGGGGTGGCCCTGCACCGCCGCCGGGCCGGCGGAGCTAGCTGAACGCCGGCCCCCGCTCGACCAGCAGCTCGTCCAGCTTGAGCTGAATGGTCTGCTTTACCTGGTCGGCCAGCTTGGTGACGGTATCCGGGTGATGCTGCCAACCGGCCCGGAGGTGCTCGGTCGGCACCGGCTCGCAGAACTCGATGATCCAGTTGGACGGCAGCGGGATCGCGCCGACCGGGCCGAGCCACGGGAACAGCGGCGTCACCGGGAAAAATGGCAGCTTCAACAGCCGGGCGACCGGCTCCGAATTGCCGATCATCGGATAGATCTCCTCCGCGCCGACGATCGCGCAGGGAATGATCGGCACCCCTGCCTTGATCGCCGTCACCGCGAACCCGCCCCGGCCGAATCGCTGCAGCCGGTAACGCTCGCTGAACGGCTTCCCGATCCCCTTGAAGCCCTCGGGGAAGACCCCGACCAGCTCCCCGGCGCGCAGCAGCCGGTCAGCCTCCTGCGGGCAGGCCCGGGTGTGCCCGCTCATCCGGGCCAGGCTGGCCAGGACGGGCACGGTATAGACCAGGTCCGCGCCCAGCAGCCGCAGGTTACGGTGCGCGGGATGCTCGTTGAACACTCCGGTCTGCAGCATCACGGCGTCGAACGGCAGCACGCCGGAATGGTTGGCGACCACCAGCGCGGGGCCGGAGGCAGGTACCTGGTCAAGGCCGCGGGCCTGAACCCGGAACCAGTTCCGGTACAGGACGCCGGCCGCGGGCATCAGCACGCTGGAGTTGAACTCAGGATCGAAGCCGGACTCGTCGGCCTGGTAGTCGCCGCTCACCCGCCGCAATAGGTAATCGGCCGCGCCCGCCAGCAGCTGCCGCCAGCCGTCCGACTGCTCGGACCAGGTCTGGCTCACATCGTCTCCCAGAGCGCCGTTACCTTCGGGGCCGTGGGTGGCCTGCGCCTGGCGATCGATGGCGGTAGGAATCATCGCGTTCTCGATGCACGCACCCATACCCAGCCACCCAGCCGGGCACGCGCCCGGGAGCTGCTACTTCTTGTTCCTGCGCTGTACGCGTGTCTTACGCAGCAGTTTGCGGTGCTTCTTCTTCGCCATCCGCTTGCGGCGCTTCTTGATCACTGACCCCACGAGATCACCCTCGCTCGACGTTCTGGTTTGATGGGCATGCCCACGCGCACCCCCGCCGCAGGCCGACCGGGCACACGCCAACGCCACAGCGTACCCCGGTCTTGACCACTCACCTCAATCCGGCTGGCAGTCGCCACCCCGAGACTGCCGGCTGCCCTGAGACTGCCGGCTGCGCTGGGCCTGCCGCCGCCTGCCCCGCCGAAGCCCGCCCCGTTCCGGGTGCCGCGATCCCCGCGGTCACTCGGACCCGACGAATGCCTCCTTGAGGTAGGTGTTAACTGCCTGTTCGGGCACGCGGAACGACCGGCCGACCCGGATCGCCTCCAGCTCACCAGAGTGAACCAGGCGATAGACAGTCATCTTGGATACGCGCATGATCGTGGCCACTTCGGCCACGGTCAGAAATCTGACGTCGCTGAGCGAAGTTACGTCTGCTGCCATCAGTAGCCCTCTTCCGGCGAAGCCGCCTGCGCCTAGCGAGATTCAGCGCACCAGTCACGCCTGTCTCCAGCGTAAGTCCTGCACGGAAAAGGGCAACCCCAGCGCGGGGTCTCAATTCCGGAGAGTTATCGAAGGGTCATTGACCTGTACCTGAGCGCCAATCAGGCTCGGCCGGGGTCAGCCGCCGCCGAGTTCGCGGCCACGGTCCCTGGCGGCCTCGATCGCCGCCAGGAACGCCGCCCGGACCCCGTGCTTCTCCAGTTCCCTGATCGCGTTGATGGTCGTGCCGCCCGGCGAGGTCACCGCCTCGCGCAGGATGACCGGATGCTCGCCCGACTCACGCAGCATGGTCGCGGCGCCGTAGACCGCCTGCTTCACCATCTCCAGGGCATTGCTGCGCGGCATCCCGAGCAGGATCCCGGCGTCGACCATCGCCTCCACCAGAAAGTAGACGTAGGCAGGCCCGCTGCCGGACAGCGCCGTCGCGGCGTCCTGCTGTGACTCGGGGATCCGCAGCACCTTTCCGACCGGGCGAAGCAATTCCTCGGCCCGTTTCAGGTGCTCCTCGCCCGCGTGCGCGCCCGGCGAGATCACGCTCATCGCCTCATCGACAAGGACCGGCGTGTTTGACATGACCCGCACCACCGGAACGTCAGCGCTGAGCTTGCGCCCGATGAAAGCGGTGGTAATTCCGGCGGCCACGGAAATGACCAGCTTGTCAGCGGTCACCTCAGGGCTGATCTCGTCCAGCAGCGACGCCATATCCTGCGGCTTGACGGTGATCAGCAGCGTCTCCGCTCGCCGGGCCGCCGCCGCGGCACCGAGCACCTCGATCCCGTAAGCCCCGCGCAGCGCCTCGGCCCGGTCAGCACGCCGGACGGCGGCGACCACGGTCGCGGGCGGGCAGCCGGCCCGCAGCAGCCCCGAGATGAGCGCCTCGCCCATCTGGCCCGCCCCCAGCACTGCGATCATTGGTAGTCAGGGGCGCCGGTGCCGCTGAGCGGTCCGGTTTCCCCATCCCCCTTTCAATCCGTACGTGCGGTTTTCCCGCATACGGCTTACCGATGATCTTCTTGACATGGTTACGCCGCCTTCGGATAACGGACGGTGCCACTGAGGCGGTACAGGCCCTTCCCCTCAAACCACGTACGCGTCCACTGACCAGCCTGCCCGGCGCGCAGGTTGCGGCCCCGCTTCTTGACCATCAGGCGGCGGAGCCGCCACGCCACGTACCGGTCGACCTGGACGAACTTGTCAGCGGCGTTCCCGGTGCGAAAGTAGCTGCCCCAGCCGCGCAGCAGCGGATTGAGATCTGCGATCACGTCGCGGATGTCTTTCACGCCGACGCGGTTGCTGCCAGACCGGTCACGGACCTTGTCCCTGAGCCGCTTCATCGCCTGCTGGGAGGGCCAGCGGTGCAGATAGTAGCGGACGATCCGCTTCTGCTCCCACAGCCGGCCCGACATGCAGGCCCTGAAATGGCAGCCCAGGAAGTCCAGCCCCTCCCGGCCCTGCCGCAGATCAGCCACCTTCGTCTTGCCCGGGTGCAGCTCCAGCCCCAGCGACGCGAGGATGTCCCCTATCGCGTCCAGGGCCGCCTGGGCCTGTGCCGCGGTGCGGCACAGCGCCACGCCATCATCGGCATAGCGCACCAGCTCACCAAGGCCGCGCCTAGTGAACTCGGTGTCCAGGACATGCAGGTAGATGTTGGCCAGCAGCGGGGAAATCACGCCGCCAACGCAATGGGCAACTTCTGCTTCGACGTCACCCTGAGCTATCGGCGGCTGGAACTGCCGCGGCGTGTTGCGGGTGGCTGCTGACATGTCGAGTAGTACGTTTATGGCATGGCTGGTGGTCGTCGGGTGGGTGCCGGTGAGCAGGCTGAGCGGGTCAATGCCGCCGCTGACCTGCTGGCCGCGGGCGTGCCGGTGGCTGAGGCCGCCCGGGTGCTGGCCGGCCGGGTCGGGATCTCGGTGCGGCAGGCGCGCCGGTACGCCGAGCAGGCGAGGGCAGCGGGGCACGTGGAGGTGCCCGAGGCGAGCGTGGTGTTCACCGTCAAGCTGCCCACGGCGCTGGCCGGGCGGGTCCGCGCTCATGCCCGCGAGAGCGGGACCACGATCTCCGCCGTGGTGACGCGCGCGCTGACCGAGTTCTTCGCCAGGGGCCGCAGAAACCATCCCCGCAGTTGAGCGACCGGACGGTCGAAGGCGAATACGTCTTCGGCCGTCACGCGGCCACGGATTTGTCGGTGGCCTACGCCATTCTCGTACCGCAACGGCGGGCCCGGATCCGGGCTGGCCAGGAAGGAAGGCCGCCCCGTGACGAGCGCGGCGATCTACGCCCGGGTGTCGAGCGCCCGGCAGAAGAAAGACCAGACGATCGGCTCGCAGACAGCAGCGCTGCGGGATCGCGCCGGGCAGCTGGGGGCTGAGCTGCCCGAGGAATGGGTGTTCGAGGACGAGGGTCACTCGGGAGCGACGCTGGTGCGCCCGGCCCTGGAGCGGCTGCGGGATCTGGTCGCGGGAGTGGGCGTCGATGTGGTGCTGTGCTACTCCCCGGATCGCCTCGCCCGCAAGTTCGCCTACCAGGCGCTGCTGATCGAGGAGTTCGCCCGCGCCGGGACCCGGGTGGAGTTCATCAAGGGCCCGCGCGGTGACAGCCCCGAAGACCAGCTGATGGTCCAGTTCCAGGGCATGTTCGCCGAGTACGAGAAGGCCCAGCTGATGGAGCGCTACCGGCGCGGCAAGGCCCACCGGGCCCGGTCCGGGTCGGTCAACGTCCTGGGCGGCGCCCCGTTCGGCTACCGCTACATCACCAAGACCGCGGACAGCGGAGCCGGCTACGAGATCGTGGATCACGAGGCGGCGATCGCCGCCGAACTGTTCCGCCGCTATACCGACGACGGCGCCTCCATCGCCGACCTGACCCGCTGGCTCACCAGTGAAAACGTCCCCACCCGCACCGGCAAGGCCCGCTGGGACCGGTCGGTGGTCTGGGGGATGCTGCGCAACCCCGCCTACGCGGGCACCGCGGTGTTCGGCAAGACACAGGTCCTGCAGGAATCGCCGGGGCTGAACCGCCGCGCCCGCCTGGAAGGCCGCTCGACGCCACGGGCCTCCAAGACCGTCGACCGGCCCCGCCAGGACTGGATCGAGATCCCCGTCCCCGCCATCGTGACCGCTGACACCTTCGAGCGGGCCGCCCAGCGGCTGGAAGACAACAAGCGCTACGCCTCCCGCAACACCAAAGTCCCGTCCCTGCTCCAGGGCCTGGCCGCGTGCTCGGCCTGCGGATACGGCTACTACCGCACCTCCACGCGGACCACGAACAAGAAGATCTACTACTACCGGTGCCTGGGCTCCGACGACTACCGCTACGAAGGCGGCCGGGTCTGCGGCAACAAGCCGGTCCGCGCCGACTACCTCGACACCGTCGTCTGGGACCACATCACCGGCCTGCTCGCCGACCCCGCGCTCATCCGGACCGAGATCGGCAAGCGCCTGACGCAGGCACGCACCGCCGACCCCGCCACCCGCCAGCGCAAGCGCCTGGAACTCGCCCTGGCCAGCGCCACCACCGCGATCACCCGGATGATCGAGGCCTTCCAGGAGCAACTGATCACCATCGACGAGCTCCGCGCCCGGATGCCCGCCCTGCGAGCCCGCGAAACGAACCTGCGCGGCCAGGCCGCCGCCATCGACGCGCAGCTCGCCGACCGCGAGGCCTACCTCAAGCTCGCCGACGACCTCGAAGGATTCCTCGCCCAGCTCCGCGCCAACGCCGCCACGGGCACCGTGGAAGAACGCCAGCGCGTGCTCCGGCTGCTCGTCAAGGACATCCTCATCGGACCCGAGAAGATCACCATCCGGCACCGCATCCCGGTACGGGAACGCAACTCCTCCGACACCCGCCAGGCCGGTGAGCCTGATACGGAGGGTGACCACGCGCCGGGTTATCCATTGCGTTGGGGGCGTGATCACCCCGCCCTGAGGCGTCCCGGCGACCGTCCGCTGGAACTCCCCATCAGCCATCACTCCTGCCTGCAGCCACAAGCGGACCAGCTTGAGCACCCGCCGGTCCGACACCCGCTTCCCGACCTCGGCGAGCAGCCGGTCATGGCTGATCTCCCCGAAGAAGTTGCGGATATCGAACTCCGCGACGAACTGATAACCCTCGATGAACCCGGTACGAAGCCGTTCCATCGCCTGCGTGGCCGACCGCTTCGGCCGGAACCCGTACGAGCACGGCAGGAAATCCGCCTCGAAGATAGGTTCCAGCACGATCTTGGCCGCCTGCTGGGCCACCCGGTCCCGCACGGACGGAATGCCTAGCGGCCGCTTCCCGCCTTGTGGTTTCGGGATGTCCACGCGCCTGGCTGGCGCGGGACGGTACGTACCTGCACGAAGATCGCACTGGAGTTCACCGATCAACCGGCTCACCCCATAGTCGTTCTCCACATACGCCAAGGTGACGCGATCCACCCCGGCAGCCCCGCGATTGGCCCGGACCCGTCCCCACGCCTCCCACAGGACGTCACCCCTGTGGATACGGTCATACAGGGCGTGGAAACGCCGCTCCGGTGACTGCTTGGCCGCAGCCCATAGCCTGCGCTGAAGTCGTCGCACGTTCCCGAAAGACGCCCGCCCATCTACCACCGGCGCTAGTCCTCCCAGTACGACGGGCGATAGCCCGCCGGGGTAATTGGGCCGGGCAGACCCGGCCATGCCCTGACGCGTAACCTCATCACAAGCATGATCAAAGTGAGGGCCCTTCCCTCCCGGCGCGTTATGCTGCACGCCGATCACCGGTACTACGGCCCCCTCGGACTCCCGCTGCCCTCCAGGCGACTTCACCATCGGCTTATACGCCCGGTCCTTGCCCGACGCAGGCCAGGCAGACGGGCCTCTCCTGTTCCGGCCCAGACCATGCACACGTGGACCATGCACACGTGCCGCCCTCCATACCCCGGAAGGACCCGGCGAGCTGACCCCGGAACAGGGCCCGCCAGGCATGGCCTTCGCCGTGACATGAGCGGCTCGGCTCCTCCGTTGTGATTCTGACGAGGCTGCAAGGTTCGCTTCACGCTACGGCCCGCGTGCTTGCTCCCTCCAAAGAGGCTCTCGACGCCCCGCTCAGCCCGCCGCCTCTCAACGACGAACCGGGGCCTGCTACCGGGCGCTCCGGTGCCTACCCGGACGGGACTTCCACCCGCAGGCCTGGACCAGCTTCCAGGACGCAACATGCCACGGAGCCTACCGTGGCGAGCCCTGACCGCCCGTTAGCCCGGCAGCGCCCGCAGTCAGCTAGCCGAGCCCAGGCCCAGGCCCTTCGGGCCCCTCGGCCGTCGGCCCCTCAGCGCCCGCAGCCGCGGCGTCCCCTGACCCGCCCGGCGCCCGGCGCGCGCCGCGCGAGGCCCCGGCGCCAGTCTCAGCCGCGCGTGGCCACCGAGCGGAGGAAGAAGACAAGGTTGGCGGGCCGTTCCGCAAGCCGCCGGACCAGATAGCCGTACCAGTCGTTGCCGTAGGGCACATAGACCCGCATCCGGGCCCCGCCACCCGCCAGCCGCGACTGTTCGGCCGGCCTGATGCCATACAGCATCTGGTATTCGAAGCTGGCCGGCGACCGGCCGACCGCCTGCGCCCGCCCGGCGGCGATATCGACCAGCCGCGGGTCGTGCGTGGCGAACATCGGGTAGCCCGCACCGTTCAGCAGCACCCGCAGGCAGCGGGCGTAACTGCGGTCGATATCCGCGCGGGCGGCATAAGCGGCCCCCTCGGGCGCGCTGTAGGCCCCCTTGCAGAGCCTGACCCTGGACCCGGCGAAGGCCAGCCCCTCGCAGTCGGCCACGCTGCGCCGCAGGTAAGACTGGATCACGCAGCCGAGGTCCGGGAATTCCCTGCGGACCTGGGCGGCGATGCGCAGCGTCGCGTCGACCCTGGTGTGGTCCTCCATATCAAGAGTGACCGTGGTGCCCACCGCGCTCGCCGCGGCGCAGATCCTGGTGATGTTCTCGGTCGCCGTCTTCTCGCCGTGCTCGGGCAGGTCAAGCCCGACCGCGGTCGCCTTCACCGAGACCTCGGCGCGGCCGCCGCTGGCCAGCTCCGCGGCGCCGAGCCGGCCCAGCAGCCGGACATACTCGTCGGTCACGGCGGTGGCCTGCTCCGGATCGACGGTGTCCTCGCCCAGGTAGTCGAGGGTGACCAGCAGCCCCTCGGCCTGCAGCGCCTGGGTGACCCGCAGCGCGTCGTCGGCGCTGTACCCGGCCACGAACCTGGCCACGACAGCCCGGGTAATCGGGGCACCCACGATCAGCTGATGGATCCGGTTGCTGGCCGAGATGGCCAGCAGCGCACGACGGAGCACCGGGGAGACCTCCAGGGAACTGACGTTGTTCCTGGCCGGTACGTTACTCGCGCGGCCGGTTCAGCTCACCGCGCGCCCGCCGCACCGCGGCTTTGGCCAGCCCGCCTGCGTCAGGCGCCACTATGACCTGCTGCGCCGCAGCGATCCCGGCCGCCTGCAAGGTCGCGTCAACCGGTACGGTCCGCTTGATCAAGGCCAGCGCGATCGGTCCCAGCTCGTAATGGCGCGCCGCAGAGCCGACGAATCCCACCGGCGCATCCGCGGCCGTCACCGGGTCACCGTGCACCGGCAGCCGGTCCTCGCTCCCGTCCAGGTGCAGCAGGACCAGTCGCCGCGGCGGGTGACCGAGGTTCTGCACCCGCGCGACCGTCTCCTGACCGCGATAGCAGCCCTTGTTGAGATGGACCGCGGTCTCGATCCAGCCGACCTCGTGCGGGATCGTCCGGTGATCGGTGTCGAGCCCGAACCGGCACCTGCCGTCCGCGATCCGCAGCGCCTCATGCGCCCACATGCCCGCGAGCACGGCCCCGGCCGCCTGCAATCTCGCCGCGGCATTGGCCAGCGCCGCCCGCGGGAAGATCAGGTCAGTACCGAACGGAAGCTTGATGACGGCTGCCGCATCGGCAGCGTGCTCGCTCCCGGCGGCTGGCCCCATGAGCGTGAGCACGGCATAGTCATCGCCCACGTCAGCTGGCTCGACCCGGAGCATGAACCGCATGGACTCCAGGAACTTCAGCAGCGGTTCGGCGGTGCCGGGCTCGACGTGCGCCCACAGCGCGGTGCCGTCGTCAGTGAGCGTCAGGTGATGCTCGACGTGGCCGTTGGGGCTCAGGATCAGCGCCTCGGCGGCCTGGCCTGGCTGCAGGTGCTCGATGTCGGCCGTGCTGAGGCTGTGCAGCCAGGCCAGCCGGTCTGGCCCGGTGATGCGGACGATGCCGCGGTGCGACCGGTCGACCAGTCCGAAGCCGAGCGAGAGCGCGCGCTGCTCGGCGAACGGGTCGCCGTAATGTGCCGCCACCCCGGCGTCCGCGCCATCGGCAGGCACCGCGCCGGGCGCATCGAGCAGGGGGCTGTTCATGCGACCAAGGTTATGCGCCCGCCGCGCCGGATGTCCGCTGGCCGGTGTCCCGGTGGTCTATGGCCGGTGTCCCGCTGATCCGCGGCGGCTGCTGTAGGCGGCCAGCGGCCGGTGTCTTGGTGATCCGTGCCGGTGCCTGGGGCGGCCAGCGCCAGGCCCGGGGCAGCGGCTAGGCCGACTCGGCGCGGCACTCGGCGCACCTGCCGAACACCGTCAGGTGCCCGACGTCGGTCTCGAAGCCGTGCTCGTCCTCGAGCGCCTTGATGAGGGGGTGCACGACTTCCGGCTCGACCTGGATGATCCGTCCGCACTCACTGCAGACCAGATGAACGTGCCCGGCGTCGGCGGCCAGGTGGTACCGGGGGGCGCCGTGCCCCAGGTGGGTGTGAGTGACCAGGCCGAGATGCTCGAGAAGCTCCAGGGTCCGGTAGATGGTGGACACGTTCACCCCGCGGGCCCGCTGGTGGACGTCCGCGAAGATTTCCTCCGGGGTGGCGTGATCCAGCCTGGTGACGGCCTCGAGGACGAGCTGGCGCTGTGGCGTGACACGGTAGCCGCCCGCCCGCAGCGCCGCATCCCACGCCTGTGCCATAACTCAAGTCTAGTGAGCGCAAGCCGCGGAACCCGTCCTCCGGCAAGCCACCGGATAACTTGCTTGCCTCCGCGTGGCACCGTGACGTACCTTCGGGCTAACGCGGGAAAGGAGGTGGTCCAACAGCATGCATAGATGTCGGACTCGCGAGGTGGCTGTCAGCTAGCCGCCGTCCCGTGAGTGCCCGGCTCGGCGCAAGCCGCGTCAGGTGCGCATCACCGGCCCGCTACAGGACAGGCGTGTGAGCACGCCAAGTTCTGGCGCCGTCAGGCGGCGGTCGGCGAATACACGGCAGACACCGGACCCCCGGGCTGGCCGGCCTTGTCCAGCCGGTCCCCGTCGCGGGTGACACCTCCGGTCTCGCGGAGCGCAACTTCGGTTGCCGTACTGTTTAGGCTGCCGGACATGCACCGTCTCAGTACGGGGCATGGCTCCCCGGGCTGGTGGCTGATACCCGCAGCGGGAGTCGCCCGGGGGCTTCTTCTTGCCCATTCCATTCCGCGGCCGGATCGTCGGCAGCCATCCGCGAGGCGCCCTGCCGCACGGTTCCAGGCCAGGTAATGTCCTTCGGGTGTCTTGGGTCGGCGTCAGTCATCAACGACCATGCCGCCGAGCACCGGCAGCGCGGCAGCGCGCTCACCCGCAGGAAGGACATGCCGTGATCAAGATCCTCCGATTCGGTAGCGCGGCCGCGGCTGCTGCGGGGGTCATCCTCGCGACCGGTGCCTTTGCCTTAGCTCCCGTGGGCCGCACGCAGGCCGCCGGGAGCGCCACCACAGCTGGCCGCGCGGGCGGCACCACCCAGGTGGTGCCGGGACATCCGATGATCCCGTTCGGCGCCGATGGCCAGCCGCGCGCCGCCAGCGCGGGGTCAGGCCCGGCCGCCACGGTCCATTCAGTCAACTGGTCTGGATACGCCGCGACCAGGGGCGGTAAGAGCTTCAGCCTCGTCAGGGCGACGTTTTTCGTGCCTTACCTCAACTGCGCGGTGGCCCCGGGTACGTACTCCGGCCACTGGGTCGGCTTCGACGGCTTCTACGGCAAGTCTGACTCCGTCGAGCAGGATGGCATCGAGGCCGACTGCGTCGGCACGGCGGGCAAGACCGCCAGATACCGCGCGTGGTACGAGATGTTCCCGAGCCCGGAGACGGTGAGCAGCATCAAGGTCAACAGCGGTGACTCGATCACCGCCAGCGTGTCCTACAGCCCGGCGACCAGAAAGTTCCGGATGACGGTCACCGACAACACCAATCGAAGTCATTTCAGCGTTACCAAGGCCTGCGCGGCGCATATCAGCTGTCCGCGCACCTCCGCTCAGGTCATCAGCGAAGCGCCGGCCAATAGCGAGGGCCAGCTGCTGCCGATGGCCGACTACGGCGCGGTCGCCTTCGCGAACATCGCCATCACCGGTGGCGCGGGCCAGCGTGGCGGCCTGGTGTCACGGCGCTGGCGAACCACCAAGATCGTCCAGTACGGCGACGTGACCCGCAAGCGGATCGCGCAGCCCACGGCCATCCACTCGGACAGCTTCGCCAACTACTGGCTGGGCTCGATCTAAGCGGCCGCCAGAAGCGCGGCGCCCGCGCCGCTACCCGACCCCGGGAGCCGCCAGCCCGCCCCCGGAGCCGCCAGCCCGCCCCCGGGAGCCGCCAGCCCGCCCCCGGGAGCCGCCAGCCCGCCCCCGGGAGCCGCCAGCCCGCCCCCGGAGCCGCCAGCCCGCCCCCGGGAGCCGCGAGCCGGCGCCCGCCAGCCCCTAGCCGACGCGCTTGAGCTGGGCCGAGACATGGGCTTGCAACGGCTGGCCCACCGCCGCCATGTCGTAGGCGTAGCCGAGGTCCGTCCCGATCAGCCCGTAGAGCCTGTGCCCCGCGGTGACCTCTTTGGCCGATGACGTGCGGACCACTGCGTCGGTGGCCATCTCGATCTTCGTGCCTGCCACCTCGCCCAGGTAAATCTCGGTGATTCCGGTCGGATGGGCGAGAACCACCTCGAGGCGGCCGTCCTCCTGAGGCCGCCAGAACCCGGCCTCCATGGCGAGCGGTCGGCCGAGGTTTCCCGCCTCGTCGAGCAGCCAGGTGCGGCTCTGATAGATCAGGAATGGCTTGCCATTGTGGCTGAACGAGATTTCCTGCCCAAACCTGGCGCTCTCGATGGTCGGGTAGCCGACCACGCCTGCGCCCTCCCACCGGCCGAGCAGGAAAAGGAGCGGGGCGAGGCTGGGATGTGGTTCAGGCCCGGCGCCCGGGCCCGCCTCCGCTGCCGGGCCCACGCCGCCTGGCCCGTTCTGCGGGTTCTGCTCGTTCTGCATAAGGGACAGGCTAGGACCGCAGCGACCATCCAGCGAACGGGCCGCCGGCGCGTCGCGACGGCCAGCCGGACGGCCTGCGCCAGCGACGGTCCTGAGCCCGGCCGGGCCGGGCTCAGGGCTGGTTATCCGGTGGCGGCACTGGCTGACCGATAGCGCCGACGCGATATAGCTTCGGAATCAGGACCGCGCACAGTGCCGCGCTGGCACCGAACACCCCGACCAGGATTATCCCGCTGATTTCACCGGCCATATCCGCAGCCTAGGCCCGGACGGCCGCGGCACCGCTCAGGCGCGCGAGACGGGACCGGATGCGCGGTCAGGCATCCGCCGGCGCGCCAGTCCGGGTTAAGGTCTGAGCATGGCTTACCGGTCGCTCGTCGTGAAGGCAACCTCGGGCAAAGAAGATCCTGAGCGCTGCAACCAGGCGCTGACCGTGGCCGCCACGGCCGCCGCCAGCGGACTGGAGGTATCGCTGTGGCTGACCGGAGATGCCGCCTGGCTCGCCACGCCCGGCGGTGCCGAGGGCATTACGCTCCCGCATGCGGTCCCGCTCGCGGAACTGCTGGAAAAAGTCCTGGGCAACGGCACCGTGACGGTCTGCTCGCAGTGCGCTGCCCGGCGCGGGATCGCAGCTGACGACCTCGTGGACGGAGCCCGTATCGCCGGCGCGGCCTCGTTCGTCGCCGAGATCATGGCCGATGGGGCGCAGGCCGTCGTCTACTGACAGCAGACCGGCCTGCGTCAGCTGCGAACAGCGGCCAGCCGTTCATCGCGCAGCCGTTGCGCCCATTTCTCGTCCGCCGGGTCGAGCGGCGCGAGCGGCCCGGCCACCCAGCCCAGCAGCAGGTCAGCGAGCCCCGGGTTGCGGACCAGGGCGGGACCGTGCAGGTAGGTGCCGAGCACCCGGCCGCGGTAAGCGCCCTCCGTGCCGTCGCCGTTACCGACGCCGACCGTCACCCTGGCCAGCGGCCTGGCACCCGGCCCGATCGTGGTGACGCCCTGATGGTTCTCGAAGCCGGTCAGCCGCGGCACGCCGAGCTCCGGGTCGACGTCCGCGATGATCTCGCCGACGCCGCGCCGCTGGCCGCGGCCGCTCCGGGTGTCCAGGATCTCCAGTCCCGCCACCGGCGCGCCGTCGACGCCACCGAACTGCGTCCCGATGACCTGGTAGCCGGCACACACGGCAAATACCACGGCGCCCGCGCTCGCCACCGCGGCCAGGCCGCCGTCAGCCTGCAGCCGCCGGGCCGCCAGCACCTGCGGCAGGTCCTCGCCGCCGCCCATCAGGTAGATGTCGCCCTGGCGCGGCACCGGCTGGTCGGCGTGGACCGCGACCGAATCGACCGCGAAGCCGCGTAGCTTGGCCCGCCGCTCGAGCACCAGCAGGTTGCCCCGGTCCCCGTAGGTACTGAGCAGGTCCGGGTAGACCCAGACCAGCCGGACGCTACTGGCACCGCGATGACTACCGCGCCGCCGCCCCGCTTCCGGCTGAAGTGTCACTCGGCTGCCTCCGTCACTCGGCCCGGCCCAGGGTGGCCCGGATCTGCTGGAAGGCCGTGTAGTTGGCGATCACGTCGAGGGCACCGGCCTCGACCTTGCGCACCGCGTCATCTATGCCGGTGACCAGCTCGAACGGCACCTGGTCCGCTTCCAGCCTGACCGCGAGATCGATCCGCCGCTGGCCGCTCACGAGCACCGGCCGCCCGCGCAGCACCCGGTAGTCCACGTCCCACAGCCAGGACGTGTCCCGGCCATCGGGGCCCTGGGCGTTGACCGACAGCAGCACCGGTGCCGGAGCCGGCGTGAGCACATCGAACGCCTCCAGCCAGCCGGCCGGGTTCTTCGCCAGCAACAGCCGGAGCCGCCGGCCGTTGCGCTCCAGCCGGGTGTAGCGGCCGGCCACCGAGCTCACCTTGCGCAGCCTCGGCAGCATCTGATCCACGTCGGCGCCGAAGAAGTCACCCACGGCCAGCGCGACCACGGCATTGGCCCGGTTGGCCCGGCCGGGCAGCTGCAGCGACAGCTGCGTCACCCGGCCCTCGGCATCGATCACCCGTTCGCCGTCCAGTACCCAGCTGGCCGACGGCCGCGCGAATCCGCACTCGCCGCACCGCCAGCCGAGCTCGTCCCTGCGCAGATGCGAGCCGCACTGCGGGCAGCACCAGGAATCCTCGTGCCAGCGCTGGCCGGCCGCCACCCAGGTCACGCGGCTGCCGGCGGCAGCGGCCGCGGCCCACACGATCAGCGGGTCATCGGCGTTGGCGATGATATGGCAGTCGGCTGCCGCCAGCGCTTCCCGCCAGCGCCTGGCCACCAGCCAGATCTCCGCGGCGCGGTCCATCTGGTCGCGGCTCAGGTTCAGCAGCGCGACGACCTTCGGCCTGGTCGCGGCGATGACGTCGGGCAGGTGCCGCTCATCGACCTCAAGCACGCCATAGGGGGCGTTAGGGGCCCGGCCCAGCGCCGACGCCAGCCCGGCCGCCATGTTGGCCCCGAAGGCGTTCGAAGCCACCTCCTGGCCGAGCGCGCCGAGCGCGGCGGTGATCAGCCTGGTGGTCGTCGTCTTGCCATTGGTCGCCGACACGAGCACGATCTGGCGGCCGGCCGCCAGCAGCCGCACGAGGTCAGGCTCCACCCGCAGGCCGAGCACGCCGCCGATCACCGATCCGTCACCGCGGCCGGTCAGCTGCGAGACACGCCCCGCCGCCCCGCCGATCGTCGTGGCGAGGCGCGCGCGCAGCGGAAGCTTGCCCATGGCCGCCGATGCTATCTGGCCACGGGCTCGCGTTCGAACCCCGCTGATCCGGCGGGTTCATCGTCGTAACCGACGATGAACCTCCGGGGCCACGACAGCACGGTTTCCAGCCAGCCCGCGATCCCCATCTCACCAGCCGCCTTGCGTAGCTGCCCGCGGTGGCTCACCCCGATCACCACGCTGGCCAGGTCGTCGGTGAAGCCGCGCTGATCGTCCTCGCCCAGCAGGACGGTCCAGGCCGGCAGCCGGTTCCTGGCCAGCTCCATCGAGAGCGAATGCCGGCGCAGGCCGGTGACTCGCTGCCCGATCCTGACCCCCGGCCGGTCCGCCAGGCCGGCCAGCGGGAACTCAAGTGGCGGCGCGATGGCAAACGGATCGGGCAGCGTCGCGCCGAACGGGCACGCGCGCTCGACCTCGTGCAGCCATTGCAGCTGCGGGATGACCCAGGCAGGCCCGGATCGGGTGCCGGCCCCCGATCCGCCGTCCAGCAGCCGTAGCCCGGTGGCGGCCATGGCCGCCGCGAGCTGCCCGGGGTCGTAGCAGGCCCGGACGGTCAAGGCCCGGCCTTGCAGTGCCCGCTCGATCGCGGTGGCGAGCATGCATTCGCGCAGCCGCTGGCCGAGCCCGGACCAGCGCTGCCTGAGCAGCGCGGGCGCCACCGGCAGCGGGCGGTTGGTCAGGAACGCCAGGGCCAGCGCCTCGGTCCAGATCCGGAGCCACGCATCGGCGTCCGCATCGGCCAGCAAGTCGGCCGCCCGCAGTTCGAGCAGCGTGCACGGGCGCTCGGAGACGCAGGCCGGGCCACAGGCCGCCGAGCGCCTGCCCCGCACCGCGGCGGAAGCGCCGGCCGGGCTGGTCTCGGCCCGTTCCCGGCCCCCGCCGAACGGGACCCGGATCCGCAGCGGCCGGTCCATCCCGTCGGCGAACACGGCCGCCTGTCCTGGCGGCAGCGAGACCACCTGCCTGGACTGGTCCTCGTCCAGGTTCATCGCGGCCCCGACGACCTGACGGTCATCGTGCGCGGGCAGCCGGTGCAGGACCTTGAGCGCCGTGTTCTTCACTACGTCAGGGACGAGCTTGGCCGGGATCTGCTCGGCGACGATGATGCCCTCGCCGTACGCCCGGATTTCGGCCAGCATGCTGGCGAACAGCTCCACGGCGTGGCCGCTCGCCCCCTCCCGCTGCGCCCGGAGCAGCCGGTGCGCCTCCTCGATGACGATCACGTGCCGCAGGCCGCCCGCCGTCCCGGTGCGGGCCCGCAGGCGCAGGTGCTCGACGATCCTGATGATCAGCGTCCCGATCAGGAATGCCTTGTCCTCGTCGTTGGCGACGTCCTCGATGACCAGCACCACATTGCGCTTGAGCAGCTCACCGATGTCGGCCGGGTGGCCGCCCTCGAAGAACCTGCCCGCCGAGCCGACCCGCAGCGACCGCAGCCGCACGTCGACGAAGCCCCGGACGTCAGCCTGGAGCTCCCGGCCGTACCCGACGTCGTCGATGACCTCAAGCGCGGCCCGCTGCAGCCGGGCCAGGGTGGGGATGGCCGGGGGCGCCAGAGCGTCCGGCTGGCCGCCGCCGGTGACCGGATCCCAGCCGCATGCCTCATAGGCTCGCTGCAGCGCCTGCGAAATGATCTGCGGAAATGGCTCGTGCGCGTCGAAGGCGGCCAGGAACAGCGCCCGCACCATGTCGATGTGGGCCTGCACCGGGTAACCAGGCTCGGGGGCCAGCGGGTTCACCGACAGCGGCACTGCCGCCGGATCTGCCGGGTTGATGACCGTGACCTGGCCTGCGCTGCCGATCCGGCCCGCCATCGCCGCGTACTCGGACTTCACCGGCTCGATGGCCAGCCACGGGATCCCCGCCCCGGTGAGCTGCTCCAGCATGTGCCTGACCGTCTGGGACTTTCCCGCACCGGTGGCGCCGGTCACGAAGGCATGCCTGTTCAGGGTGTCCAGCGGCACCCGGAACGCGCCCACCGGCCGGTCGGCGACGTCCAGGATGGTGCCCAGCTCGATGGCGTGCCCGGCGCTCGTCTCGGCGGTCTCGCTGGTCAGGTCGAAGTAGCCGGGATGAAGCACCCGAACCCCTGGCACCTCGAGCCGCGGCAGGCCGGTCAGGGCGACCAGCGGGCCAGCCGTCGCGGCGAACGGGACCTCGGCCCCGTCGGTGGTGTCGAGATGCTTGGCCGCCAGCGCATCGGCCAGCTCGCGGGCACCCGCCACGCTGCGCAACCGGTACGGGTGCGGCCCCAGGTCGACCGAGCCGACCAGCACGGGAGCGATCAGGCGGAGTTCCTCCTCGGTGGCCGCCCCAGCCAGCACCCGCACCTTCCACAGGCCGGCTTCGCGGAAAGCGTCCAGTTCAGCCAGCCGGCGCTGGGCCCGGTTCGCGTCGAACCTGGCATGCTCCTCGTCGTAGCGCCTGAGCACGTTCAGCTGGGTGCGCAGCTCGGCGGTCTCGGCGTCCAGCATTCCGGTCGGTTCCGCGACCACGAGCCAGCCGAACGGCCTGCTGATGAGGGTGGTGAGCGCCGACTCGAACAGCGTGGCGCGCGGCTGGCCAGCCGCCCGGTCGTGGCCGCGCTGGGCACCGTTCTCGCGCTGCCCGGCCCGGGCCACGCGGCCCGCCTGCCACGAGCCGTCCTGGTCGCCCTGATCACCGCCGAGCGGCAGCGCCTGGCGGCCCGGGCACGGCGCCCAGACCAGGCGGCCGAGGTCGGCGAGCAGCCCGTCGGCCAGCCGGACGCCGCGGGCGCCCCACGGGAAGAGCAGCTCCTGCGGCCCCGCACCGTCATCGGGCCCGCGGCGGGCGTCCGGCAGCGGGCCGGCGTTGCTGATCAGCTCGAGCGGCGCGCCGCCGCCCCTGGACAGCCATCCGGCCACGAACGGGCGGCGCCGCAGGGCCGCGTTCAGGGCGGCGGGCAGCACCAGCGCGTAGTCCTGTTCGGCGGTTCCACCAGCGCCGGTGGCGGTGATGGCCTGCACCCGGTACCAGGGACCGGCGCCGCCGCCCCCGATGCCTGCGGTCGAGTCCACCTTGTGTGCATACCAGCCAGTGGCCCCGCCTCGCCACCGCTTAGCTCGGATATGCCGGTCCGGCCCGCCAGTGTCCGGCACCGGGAGACCCAGCGGCCAGCGCAGCGGCGGCCACCCGGTCCTGCAGGCTGCTGCCAGCAGCGTGGGGCAGCGCGTACCCGGCCAGCGCAAGCCCGGCGACGATGATCGTCGTGGCGACGGCGCCGTTCGCGCACGTTAGGTTACTACCTTTCGTAGTAACTGGCGCTGGCCCGGCAGTACGGTCCCTGGTCGCTCCCGTTACCTGGATAGGCCGGGATACGGCGATGTGCCTCGACCCAGTCGCGCCCTCCGCCTGACTGCTGGCCTCCCCTGGCCTGATGTGACCAGCAGGCGGTGAATGGGCCGTTCGGCCTACACCTGGCGCGCTCGATGAGGCCGCGCGGCCCCTGCCGTCAGGCTTTGGGCGGGCTCACGCTGGGTCTACCGCTCCGCCTCCCAGATGTGATCGAGAGAGGGAAATCCAGTGAGCCTTATCGCAATCGTTCGAGTGCTTGTGGTTGCCTGTCTCGGGATCGGCACGCTCGCGTCGGCGTCGCACCGGTTTATCAAGCGTCGCCAGCGGAAGGCAGGCAGGTACATCACGCGCGCGTGTGCCGCCGCGGCGGCCGGCGCCCTGATCGCTGTGGCCATCGCGGCCTGCGGCTCGTCCGCGCCCTCCGGCTCGCCCGGCAACTGGACCCAGTCGCAGAAGACCCAGTTCAAGGCGCTCGGCTACTTCGGCTCGGGCGTCGCCTTCACGGCCTGCGTCAGGGTCGGCATGGAGAACTCGATGTCATACACCGACGCCAGCAAGGCGTTCAATGCGATCCCGAGCGGCGCCACCTCGGAGCCTGATATTACGACGGCCATCACCAATGCTGTCGGCGGCTCGGATGGTACGGCCGTCGCCAAGTCGTTCATCACGATAGCCATCCGCTGCGACAAGCAGAGCCCATCATCGGCGCCAACCGCGGCTCCGTCGACTACGGCCCCGGCCCCAACCCAGACGCCTTCGGCCACCGCGGCCGCGCCGTCTACCACTCCGTCCGCCACGGCCAGCCCGCTGACTCCCTGGACCACGGCCCAGCGCAATCAGCTCACCGCGGCCTACGACGCCGACCCCGCCCTGGCGAGCACCTCGCTGGCCTGCCTCCAGGCTGTGATCCCCGAGCAGATGCCTGCCGGCGAGGGCCTTCAGTACATCTCGGTGGCGTGGGTCAGCCCCGCCCCCACCTCGTCCCAGATCGAACAAAGCCTCGAGTCCGAGTACGGCGCCACCCAAGGTGCTGCCGACTTCGCCGTCTGGCCCGCCACTGGCGTCGCCAGCTGCACCGGCGGCTGATACTTGAGGTGGCGCTGCCGCCCCTACCCCCAGGAGACGGTGACGTCGAACCCGGCGGGAGCGTTTACTGCCGGCGGAGAGCTGGATGGCGTGACCGCTGCCCCCTTCTGCGGGCGTCTGGGCGGATAGGCGTCAAGGTAGTAGTACCCCCGTGGCGATGACGAGCAGCAGCTCATCGGTTTACCTACCTGCCTGGCTCGACGAGGATCTCAGCCCAGTTCCCGCGCTCCGGTGCGCGTCTGGCACCCTGGACTGCGTGGTTACGGCGCACCGGCCCGGCTACGCAGGCGGTACTGACTCCCTCGGTGACTGTCTCCTAATGCATGTTCCGGTCTCGGACGGAACTGCGCGGAGCGGGGTGGGGGTGTCAAAATATGTACGTGGGGGTTACCGCTGGTTTGGTGACGTTGCTGTTCACCGATATCGAGGGCGACGTCCGGCTGTGGAAGGCTGACCGCGATGCCATGGCGGCGGCGGCCCGCCATGACCGCCTTGTCCGCAAGCAGATCGAGGCATCCGGCGGGCACGTCTTCAAGACCGTGGGCGAGGCGCATCGCGCGGTGTTCGCCGACCCGGTCGCCGCGCTTTCGGCGGCAGTGGCCATCCAGCGGGCTGCCGGCGCCGAGCCGTGGCCGTCCAGCCTGCCGATCCGGGTGTGCATCGCGTTACATTCTGGTGCCTGCGCGGAGCGCGACGGCGACTATGTCGGTCCGGTGGTGAACCGGGCCGCCCGGTTGCTTGACATCGGCCATGGCGGTCAGGTCCTGGTGACGGCGGCGGCGTACGCGCTGCTCGCCGACCGGCTGCCCGGCGGGGTCGGGCTCCGGGACCTGGGCGAGCAGCGCCTGTGGGACCTGGGCCGCGCGGAGCGGGTCTTTCAGGTGACCGGATCGGGCCTGGCCGACGGGTTCGGCGTGCTGCGTTCGCTTGACGACCCGGCGCTGCGCCACAACCTGCCATCGCAGGCAACCAGCTTCGTAGGCCGGGTGGTGGAGCTGGCCGAGTTGCGCGCCCTGGTGTCGGGCGGGTCGCGGCTGGTCACGATTGCGGGTCCGGGCGGGATCGGCAAGTCCCGGTTGGCGTTGCAGGTAGCGGCCGATGCCCTCAATGGCACCAGCGACGGGGTGTGGCTCGTCGAGCTGGCGCAGGTGGCAGAACCCGAGCTCGTGGCCCGTACCGCGGCCGCCGCGCTCGGGGTCCGCGAGGCGCCGGGGCGGCCCATACTCGACATCCTGATCGACGCCGTCGGCGACCGGGACCTGCTATTGATCCTCGACAACGCCGAGCATGTGCTCGGCGCGGTTGCCGAGCTGGCCGACGCCGTCATCCGGTCGTGCCCTCGGGTCTGCCTGCTGGTCACGAGCAGGGAGCCGGTTGGCATTGGCGGGGAGCACGTCTTCCGTGTTCCCGGCCTTACGGTCCCGCCCGCTGATCTCACCGCTCCTGACCGGCTGGCCGCCTTTGAGTCGGTGCAGCTGTTCGCGGAGCACGCCGCGCTGCACCGGCGGGACTTCACCGTCGACGACGCCAACGCGGTGGCGGTGGCGGCGATCTGCGTCCGTCTGGACGGTATCCCGCTGGCTCTCGAGCTCGCCGCGGGCCGCCTTGGCTCGCTCTCGGCGTCGGAGATCAACGCCCGGCTCGATCAGCGGTTCCGGCTGCTGACCATGGGGAACCGTACCGCCCTGCCGCGCCACCAGACCCTGCGAGCCCTGATCGACTGGTCCTACGACCTGCTCAGTTCCGAAGAGCAGATCGTGTTCGACCGGCTTTCCGTCTTCGCCGGGGGCTGGACCCTGGATGCCGCCGAAGCGGTCGCCTCCGGAGGCGACGTCGCGGAATGGCAGGTGCTTGACCTGCTGGCCGCGTTGGTCGGCAAGAGCCTGGTCCAAGCCGAGGTGATCGACGGTTCGACCCGTTACCGGCTCCTGGAGACGATCCGCCACTACGCCGCCGAACGCCTCGCGCTGCGGGCAGGCTCGGACCTGCAGGACGCCCGCGTCGGACATCGCGATCATTACCTGTCCCTAGTCGAGACCGCCGCCGCGCGGCTGCGCGGCCCGGACGAACCTCGTTGGCTTGACCTGATCGAGGCCGAGTTCGATAACATCCGCGCCGCGCTGGCGTTCAGCATCGCCGATCCCGGCAGCGCCGAGCCCGGCCTGCGGCTGGCCGCCGGGCTGCGTGCGTTCGTCTTCTCGCGCGGCCACAGCGGCGAGGTCATCGAGGCGCTCGGTGCCCTGCTCGGGCGCGCCGATGCCCGCCAGCCGACTCGCTACCTGGCCCGTGCCCTGGTCACGAACTGCAAGCTGCTCATTCACTTTGACCGCGGCCCGGACATCCCCTCGATGGCGGAGGAGGCCATCACGATCGCCCGCGGCCTCGCCGATGACGCCCTCGCCGCCGACGCCCTCGCCGCGCTCAACTGGTTCAGCTACCTGCAGGGTGACCTGCCGGCCGCGCTGGCCAGGGCCGACGACGCCGTCGCGCTGGCCAGGGCAGCCGAGAGTCCCATCCGGCTCGTCGTCGCTCTCGGCCACCGTGCGGTGTTCAAGGCCGAGACCGGTGATCTGGACGCATCCCTCGCTGACTACCAGGAGGTCCTCTCTCTCGCGCGGGCGTCCGGGGACAACTACACGCTCGTCGTCACCCTGGTGAACCTTGGCGTCGACCAGATCGTGGCCGGGGAGTTCCCGGCGGCCCTGGCCTACCTGCAGGACGCGCTCAGGGCCGCCGATGCCCACGGCTATCAGCACCTGTCCGCCGCCGCAGAGATGAACCTGGGGTTCGCGTACCTCATGAACGGGGATGCCGCCAGTGCGCGCCGCCTGCTCGTCGGCGTCCTGGACAGGGCGCGAGCCACCAGCGAGATGACCTGGGTGCACAGTGCGTTGCTCGGCCTCGCGCTGGCCGCCGGCGCGGACGGCGACCCCGCCGTCGCCGCCACCCTGCATGGTGCTGCAGACCACCAATACCAGGAGGCCGGACAGGCCTTCGATGCGAAGGAATCGAAAATGCGCACCAGTGACCATGCCCGGCTGCGCGCCGCGCTGGGCGAGGCCGCGTTCGATGCCGCCTACCAGCATGGCCGCACTCTCAGCCAAGCCGATGCCATAGCCCTGGCCCTGGGCACAGCCCAGCCAGATCCGGGGCCCGCGCCCGCTGTGACCGTTCCAGCCGTCCATTGCGTGCCGGCGGACAGCCCCGCTGGCTCGCTGTCGGCACGAGAGCGGCAGATCATGGCGCTACTGGCCGGCGGAGCGAGCAACGCTAAGATCGCGGAGACGCTCTTTATCACGCCCAACACAGTGCGGACGCATCTGGACCGGATCAGGGACAAGACCGGCGCCCGCAACCGCGCCGAACTGACCCGCTACGCCATACGGGCGGGCATCGAACCGGTCGTTCTTTCCCCCTGATGTGGGCCGGCCCACCACCCGCCCCGCGCGTGTGGTGGGTCGCCCGGCCTCTGCCGCCCGGCGCGGGCCGGATCTTATGTTCGGCTTATGAAAACTAGGTTCACCAAGGCACCGACCTTTACGAAGGCAGTTATCGCCTCGGCGGTATTCGCGATCGCGTATCTGGCGTCGACCTCCAACCTCCCGTCATGCAGCGACACCCTCGCGATACTCAACTCGGGCGGCGCGTGCATAGAACGCCAGAGCTTCCTGCACACGGCTTCCGGCTGGCTGGCGCTGATCTGCCTAGTCGCCGCCGTGCTGCTACTCGTTGTCAAGCACAAAAATTCCATCCTGGGCCGGCAGGTGCCGATACAGCAAGCGTCCGAAGGGTCGTCGGCACGGGCAGCGGCACCGGTGCCAGGGCGGGCTTCGAGCTTCTGCGTCAAATGCGGCACCCGCATCATGGCCGGAGACCGGTTCTGCCAGGGATGCGGAGTCCCGGTGGGGTCCCTGTAACCCTGACCGAAACGGGTTGGCCCACGGAACGGTGCCGGCTTGTAGTCGCCCCGCGCTGGCCCAAGTCAGTTATGAGCCCACGGTGTCAGGAAGCTTGCCTGTCGCTCCGACTTTGTAGGCGATGATCATGTTCCGCTGCGTCCTGGATAGCACGGCACCGGCCCCGGCGATGACGTAGTCGCCGTTGACGGCGACCGGGGCGTTGCTCCCGGCGGACAGCGGTGTCTTGAACATGATGGCGCCGGTGGTCGCGTTCAGCGCGTACAGGTAACCCTTGAACGTGGTGGTGAACACGACGTCGTTGGTCACCGTCGCGGCGCCGTACGGCGAGGACGGAAGCGGGGTGTCCCAGATGACGGCGCCGGTGTCCTGGTTGACCGCGGCCATCTCGCCGACGGCGTTCTCGATGGCTTGGATGTGGCTGGTAAGAGATCCGGTGTAGCCCGTCGGGTTGGCCGGCAGTGCGAGGTCGTTGACGGCCGCGAAGGTGGTGGAGCCGTTGCTAGCCAACTGGGTCAAGATGCCGCCGTAAAGGCTCGGCTCGAGGCAGTATTCTGCGGGCAGCAAGGCCCGCGAGGCCGACGTGGCATGCTCGGTGAGCAGCCCGTCGGTCTCATGCCCGTCGTGCCCGCCCACCGGGCGCTGCCATAGCAGCTTGCCGGTGTGTGCGTCCAGTTCGATGAGGATGCCGGCCTTGCCGCCGTCGATCACCACTGGCCGCCCGTTCGCGGTGGTCAGCACCGGCGGGTTCTGCAGGTCCCAGTCGTATAGGTCGTGCGGGGTGAGCTGGTAGTACCACAGCAGCTTCCCGGCCGGGCTCAGCTTCACCACCGAGTCGGTGTACAGGTCCGGGCCTGGCCGGCTGCTCCCGAGCGGGTAGCTCTTGGTGCCGAAGATCGGGGCGGGGTTGGCGACGCCGAGGTAGATGTTGCCCTGAGCGTCGAACGACGGCGTGTACCACAGCCCGCCGCCGGAGTTGACCCCCGGGTTGCCCCACAGGTTCTGCACCTGGTTCCAGGACCACTCGGGAGTGCCGGTCTTGGCGTTCAGCGCCCACAAGATCCCCTCGCCGCCGGGGCCATATTGAATCGCTACGTTGGCCGGCACGGTGGACACGTACACGGTGCCGTCGTTGTAGCCGGGCGCCATGGCGATGCCCTCGTGGTCGTTGCCGGTCAGCGTCCGGCTCCACAACTGTGCCCCGGTCGCGGCGTCCAGGGCGACCGCGGCCTTGGCGGTGGCCGCGTACACGACTCCGCCAGCCACGCTGACACCGTCCGGCCCGCCGTTGGGCGAGCTGTAATCGTGCGTCCACAAGACCTTGCCGGTGTCCAGGCTGATCGCGAACACGTCGGAGTCCAGATCCTGGGCGTACACCACCCCGTTCATGATCACGGGCGTGGTCGCGTAAGCCCCGTCGGTATGGGCCGTGGACATCGTCAGCGGCACCGTCCACGCCACCCCGAGCTTCGAGACGTTCGTGCTGGTGATCGCGCTAGCCACATCGCGGGTGCTCGCAAGGTCGGCGTCCGGCTGCGTCCAGCCCGCCGCGGGCCGACCCGCGGCGGCCGGGGCGTTCCCGGTGACCGCCGCGCCACGCTTGGACGGGCACGCCAGCGTGCCCGAACTGCTACTGCTGCTTGAGCAGCCGCCTGCGATCAGGCCCGCCACGGCCACCAGCACCGCGCCCGCGATCGCGCGCCGGCGACCGCCGACCGTACTGGCTGCACAGCTCACGGCTCACCACTCCCCCCGGGTCTGCGACACCCATTGGTGCCCGTTGTCAGCTCAGACTGTTCCGCAGCCCCGAATTCATCGCCTCCGGGGATTCCGCGGAAATCGCCCACGTTCTTGAGCAGCAAGGTGAGCCTTACGCGCTGCTCGATCTGGATTACCTGGGCTGGGCGAGCACAGTCGGCGGCGATCGCGTGACCGAGCTCCGTCATTAGCGGGCTGGCCCGCTCAGCTGCTGGTGAACGTGGTGTCGGGCGCTATGCAGGGGTGACGGGCCTTGGTCTGTCGATACGGACCGCCTCAGCCACTTCGCTCAGGTCGTTGTTCACCTGATGATCCCGCCCGGGCAGCTGGCGCACCTGCGCCCGCGGGATCGCCAGCGCATACAGGCCGGCATGCGAAGGCGGAGCGGTCTCGTCCTGGAGTCCGTGGAACACGTACACCCGCACGCCTGGCGGCAGCCTCGCACCAAGGTCGCTCGTCAGCTCGAACTCATCGCCGGGCCAGCCACCCGCGCCGACGAACGGAGCGGCGATCAGCACGATCGCCCGCAGCCCTCTGCCCGGCGGCTGCTCGGCAAGCGCATTGACGAGGATTGTCGCGCCTACCGAATGGCCAGCCACGATCGCGCCGTCGTCCAAGGACCAGGCTTCACGAACCCAGACCAGGCGCGGAACGCGAACTCATCGGCAAGGCCGGATCCCAGTGATCACCAGCCCGCCTCACTCCAGGAGGCCAGATCTGGCCGATCTGGCATCTCGGCCGTAACGATGCAGCCAGGGCACCGGGGCTGCGGCGGGACACCGGCGCCTCAGCGCTGGGGCGTGCGCCAATCCAGGCGCTCGGGCGGCGGCCCGAGGTTGGGCACGTCGCCCGCGCTGCCCGCTGCGGCCACGCCCGTCCCCCGCACCGCCGCGCCGGTCCCCCGCACCCCATCGCCCATCCCCCGCGCTGCCTCGTCCAGGCTGAGCAGGGTCGAAGTCCGCAGCCCGAGAATGCCCGGATTCGCGTCGGCCAGCACCACCTGCCGGCCCGCGGCCGAGGCGTAGCTGATGATCACCGCGCTCGGCGGCAGCTGCTGCAGCTCATGCTGCTCGACGAGGAACTCGCGGGACCGCTGGCTGGTCCGGGTGAGCGAGGCATTGGCGCTCACCGCGCTGGACGTGCTCAGGCCCCAGGAGGTGCTGGAATTGATGCCCGCGGTGATCGACCGCGAGTCAGAGGTACCGGCCGAGTGGCTGGTGTCCCGGTTCGCCGACCCGGTGAAGTTGCCGAACGGCCCCGCCCCGCCGGCCCGGCTCCGCCCGCGGCTGTGACTGCGGCCTGAACTCTCGTTCACCGATACCGAATCAGCCAGCGAGTCGGCCGTGCCGATGGTGCTGGTGTAGGAATCGCCGCCGGTGTCGGTGACGGACGCCCCGACCGTGTCGGTGAGCTGGCTCAGCACGAACCGGTGCTCGGTGCCGATCTGCTCACTCGCGGCCTTGGCCTCCTGGGCGTTTCCCAGCCGCATGAACGCCACCGCCGCATTCCCCCGCCCGAGCCGTTCCCTGACGTGACCAGGCAGTGACCGGTGGGCCAAGACGAGCCCGGTGCCGGAAATCTCGCAAGCATCGCAGAGCCGGTCGAGCACCTCTCCCGCGAGCCGCTCGGCGCCCAGCACGCACAGCGTCCGCTGCCACCGCTGAGCCGCGCTTGAGGTGGGCGCCTGGCGGAGCATGTGCGCCAGCGCGACCGTCATGTAGGTGCCGAGTACCTTGTTGCGCACCGCACCTGACCTGCGGTCCAGCCATGCGACCCGGAGCCGGCTTGCTGGTAGCGGCACGGCCGCGGAGCCGAGCTGGTCAAGCTGGCGGAGCCTGGACTCCAGCGTCCAGGCGCGATCGATCACTACCCGGTCCGCGGCGCCGCGGCCGAACAGCGCCGTGATCTGCTCGAGCTGCGCCGGGCTGAGCAACCCGGCCCGCAGGTCAGCACGCGGGTCACCGGCCTGGGCGAGCGCCCGCAGCGCCGCGTTCACCTGGGCAATCGTCGGCTCACCGCCCAGCACCTGCAGGATCCGGTCCAGGATGGCACCGTCCCGGGCCTGGTCGCCCGCCGCCCCAGGCTCGCCGCTCGCGGTCACGGTGGCCGACAGCAGGTCGGCGAAGGCGTCCAGGCCCAGGCCGGTCCCCAGATCAAGCCGCGGCAGATCGCCCGGCATGACCCAGACCAGCGGCTGGATGCCAGAGCGGCGGGCCACGGCGAGCAGATCCGTCGCGACCGCGCCTTCGGTGAGATCAAGGACGGTGACCTCGCCGCCGGCGTCCAGCCGCGGCACGGCGATCATGGTGAGCAGCGCCGACCAGCCCGCCAGGGTGCCTCCGGCCACGTCCACGCGGTCAATCTCGGCCGGCAGCGAGACGGAGTACCACTCGGCCTGCCGGTCAAAGGCCGCCCGTCGCGCCTGCCAGGCCCGGAACTGCCTGGCGTGCAGTTCCTGCCGGGCCGCCAGCCGGTCCTGCTGGACAGCCTTGATCTTCGCCAGCCGGCCTTGCTCCGCTGCGATCCGGGCCCGCAGGTCCTGCGCACCCTGCCGGACGGCCCGCCCGGCGGCGGTCGCGCCCGCCAGGCTCGCGGCGAGCGCCAGGCCGGTGAGCCAGGGATTCAGCAAGCCGGTTATCCCGAGCGCGAGCACGGCGCAGCCCCCGGCGGCCGCGCCCCCGGTCGCGATCTTGGCCGGGCGGCTCAGCCGGTCTTCCTCGCGGCGCTGCGCGGCGACCCAGCCCGGGTCAAGCTGGACTCCCACCGGCGGCGCCGGGCGGCGCGGCGCAGGCCCGGGGTCGGCCTGCCGCAGGGCGTACTGCCAGCCCAGGTAGACCCGGTCCGGCCGGGTGCCCAGCGGGCGCGGCGGGCGCAGTGCCGCCGCGGGCCCGGCCGTGCGCTGACGCGCTGCGCCCGCCGGCCCGGCGTCGCGCTTCGTCCCCAGGCTGGGCGCCGCCCCGGGCTGCCGCGCAGGAGGCCCATCAGGCCGCTGGCGGGTGGTCATCGGCACCGCCCGATCCCGGCACCGCGCTGGCGGGCGGTCATCGGCGCCGCCCGATCCCGCCGCCGCGGACGCTGCGGCACAGCGGCAGGACCCGGGGTTGCGGGCCCTTGACCAGCAGCCCGAACTCGGCACTGCTCGCCGTCAGCAAGGATGGCCCGGCCACCGGGCGACTGCCGTCGATTCTTAACGGATATTCGGCTGACCCTGCCGTCCCGGCACCGGAAATCCCGTCCGCACCGGGCGCGGTGGCAGGGCAGGCCAGTTCGGCGAACCGGGCCGCCACCGCCGGGTCGGCCGGACCGCGGGCCAGCATCACGTTGACGGACCCGCTCAGCCGCTCCGCCGCGGTGGCGGCGGCGGTACTGAGCAAGACAGCCATCCCGGCGTCCGCGCCCGCGGCCACGAGATCGGTGAGCAACCGGTGATCGAGGGCCTCGCATCCGTGAATCCAGGCCAGCGCGTCCCCGGAAACCGGGATCCGGCTCAGCTCCGCGCAGACGGCGACCAGGTCGCAGGCGGCCAGGCTGGCGACCATGGCGGCGGACTGGTCATGCACGGCGCGGTCCAGCCAGAATGCGGCCACCGCTCGGTCCCTGACCACCTGGCCCAGGCTGATCCGCGCCGAACCCGCCGCCTGGCCAAGTCCGGTCCGCGCCGCCACGGCCTGCCTGGCTGGCGCAGCGGCCGCCCCGCGGATATCCGGGGCGCCGGGCCGGGGCGGCGGCTCCGGGGCCAGCCACTGACCGAGCGCGGACGCTCGCAGCTCCGGCAGCGCGGCGGCGGCGGCCGACAGCGCAGCCGGATCAGCCTGCGCCTGCCGGACCGAGACGTCGACCCGGTCGGCGAGCGCAGCCCGGCGCGGATGATAGGCAGGCACCCGGCCGATCCTGGCCAGCAGGGCAGCCGGGGTGAGCAGGCCGGCCACGTCATCCAGCACCGGCAGGCGCGGGTCCGCGGGCGCGGCGGCCAGCACGGCGAAGGCGTCGGTCAGGTAGGCAGCACAGGTGCGCCGGTACTGACCCGGCGTCCCGGTCCAGTCGATCATGCCCGCGACCAGCGATGCCGCCTGCGCGGGATCGCCGCCACGGAACGGCTCGTAGTATCCGGGCCCGGCCGCGCTGAACTGCCGCAGCGGAGCGCTAGCCGCCGCGCACGCAGCGGCCAGCGGATCGGCTAGCCAGCCGGATCCGGTCAGGTCGATGACGATGACCGGCTTGCGGCGGCGGATCGCGGCGTGGGCCAGCATCAGGCAGGTTTCCGCCAGGCCGGGACCGTCGGCACCGGCCACCGCGGCGGCAGCCGATGAACCGGCCGGTCCGGCGCAGAGCACCCCGCCCTCGGCCTCTTGCCACGAGATCGCCGCCGGGCGGCCGGTCGCCGCGTCAATGCCGACGCACCCGCCCGCCCTGGTGACCACGCCCCCCGACCGGATCGAGGCGGCCGCCCAGCGCCGGCGCAGCGCCACCATCAGGCCGGGGCGCACCGGGCCGGCCGCTGGCTCGGCGTGCAGCCAGTCCAGCCAGCACAGGCCGCCGGCCTCGGCGGCAGCCAGCACGAGCGCCAGCGGAACCTGCCCGGGCAGCGAGTGCGTCAGCCCGGCGAAGGCCCCGGCCGGGTGCAGAATCCGTGCCGGGTGCCCGCCCGCCCCGGCGAAATAGCCGAGCACCTGGCGCGGGCCGGCCGCGAACCTGGCGGCCGCGGTCGCGGGGCCGATGGCCAGCGCCCACACCACCCCGGCGGCCGCCGGGATCATCAGCCACTGCGGCCGCCAGCGGGTGAGCCTGCCCGTCATGTGGAACGCGATGACGAGCACCAGCGTGACCTGAGCGAGGACCAGGTGAGCCAGTACCGCCGCGGTGGCCAGCGCCGCGACTAACTCAGCGCGGTGCGGCGTCCCGATCGGGATGAGGTAGCGGCCGCGCCTCGGCGCCCGCTGCTGCGAATTCAGGGCGGGAGTAGGCATTTCGGGTCAAGGTTCCCAGCCCGCCACCGCGTGTGTCCAGGCCCCGGCCAAACTGCCCGTATCGCCGGCCGGAAGCGGCAGCTGAGCCGAGTCCACCACGATCCGGAACAGGTCGGGGCGGCAGACCGCCACCGTCAGCGCCACCGGGTCCCGGTTCACCGGGTCGTCAAACCTGACCGTGAGCAGCGCCGCGAGCTGGCCGGGTGACATCCGCAGGCTCCTGGCCACCGAGGGCGGCGGGGGCTGCATCTCGACATACAGCGCGCCTGGCTGGCCGGCCGCCGGGTGGCCGGCTCGTTCCGCTGCGGCCGTCGGCACCGGCAGCGGCGTAAAGGTGGCTCCGACATCCTCGCTCAGATACGAGCCGGCCGCGTCCCTGGCCAGGTAGGTGGTCGCGAACGCGGCCGGCTCGCCGGCCGCGGTCCACAGGAACCTGATGACGCAGACCTGGTCGGCCGGGGAAATCCGGAGCGCCCAGCCGATGTCCTCAGGCACCCGGCGCAACGAGACCTGGCGGCTGCGGCAGGAGATCTCGCCCCCCATCGGGTCAAGGTGCGCCGTGAGCCCGGGCAGTCCCTGCAGCGGGATGAGAAACTCGGCGGGACTGGCCCGGTACGCCTGCCCATCGGGCAGCCGGCGAATGAGGTGGCGGGCGGCGAGCTCGGTCATCGCCGCGTCGATCTCCGCGGTGCTCACGTTATAGCGGCGCGCCAGGGCGCTATGCCGTGGCAGCCGCCAGCCGGGCTCATGGTGGACCAGCGCCGCGGCCATCCGGTCCGCGAGCACCCCGCTGGCCGATCGCGGCCGCCCCCCGGACCCGGCCGCGCCGCCCTCGCCCGACCAGCCAGGGTCGCGACGCGAGCCGTGCCCATACGGGCGGGGCCCGCGCGGCTCCGCAGCGCCGTCGTGCGGCCCTAGCGCCGGTGCGGCCTCGCGCCGGCGGGCTCCTTCCGGGGCGAGGTCTGACCCATCCGGGGCGAGGTCTGACCCATCATCATCAAAAACCGGCCGTTCGCTGTGTCCGGGCACCTCGATCACTCCGCGATGCGCCTGGAGAATGCGATGATCACCCGTCCTGCGCTGCGGATCAGCAGAACGCCAGTGCGTTCCCCGGCGGCACCAGCGGTGGTATCGCTCATCTGTCCGACAGCCCCCGGCCCCCGGCGTTGCCGGGACCAGAGCCAAGCGCGAATCCGCACGTCATAGCGGCCGCGATGGTCTCACTCGCTGGCCGAGGATGAGGGTCATGTCTACCGCGCTCAGCGCAGTCTGGCTGGAACCGGCTGCGCGGTGCTCGGCGGAACTCGCCTGGCCGCCTGCGCCCGGTTCTGATCTGGCCGTCATGGCCTCGATCGACATATGTGGTCCGCCTCGCCCCGCATTTGGAGGGGATGATCTGGCCGTATCGGTACGACCAAGATTATTTCTAGGCGATCCAGGTAACGAGCAGCTGAACAAGAGGCCGGCCAAGAGGCGACGAGCAGATGGCGAGAAGGAAAACGGTCCGGTGCCTAACTTCGTCGTGGCGGCTTCCCGCAGGTCCGCGGGAAGCCGCCACGATCAGAGGACCTGCATAGCGCCGGTCAAATCGCGACCTCCAGGTCGGCCACCTTCCCGGTGTCAGCCGCGACGGTGCGCTCGGCCCGGATGCCGCCCGGGGCGAGCACGCGGAGCGTCCAGGTCCCCGGCGCGGCGAAGAACCTGAACCCGCCGTCCGCACCGAGCGGCACCTCGGCCACGAACTCGCCGCCCTCGTTGAGCAGCCGCGCGTAGCCGACCGGCAGCGCGGTGCCGTTCTGCGTCACCCGGCCCTGCACCACCGCCTGGTTGCCGGCCTCGGCCGACAGGGCCGCCCCCCCTGCGGGCGCGCCGCATCCCGCACTGCTCACTTCGCGTCCCCGACCTCGATCGGCACCCCGACCAGCGAGCCGTACTCGGTCCACGAGCCGTCGTAGTTCTTCACGTTCGGCTGGCCGAGCAGTTCATGCAGCACGAACCAGGTGTGCGCGGAGCGCTCGCCGATCCGGCAGTACGCGATCGTGGCCCGGCCGAAGTCCAGGCCCGCCTCGTCGCCGTACAGCGCGCGCAGCGCGTCGTCGGACTTGAAGGTGCCATCCTCGGCCGCCGCCTTCGACCAGGGGACGTTCTTCGCGGTGGGGATGTGGCCGCCGCGCTGCGCCTGCTCCTGGGGCAGGTGCGCGGGCGCCAGCAGCCGGCCGGCGAACTCATCGGGCGAGCGGACGTCGACCAGGTTGAGCTGGCCGATCGCGGCGACCACCTCGTCGCGGAACGCCCGGAGCGACTGGTCCTGCTCGGTGGCGGTGTAGCTGGTCGCGGCGCGCTCGGGCACCTCGGTCGTCAGTTCGCGGCCGTCCAGTTCCCACTTCTTGCGGCCGCCGTCGAGCAGCTTGACGTTGTTATGGCCGTAGAGCTTGAAGTACCAGTACGCGTACGCCGCGAACCAGTTGTTGTTGCCGCCGTACAGGATGACCGTGTCGTCGTTGCTGATGCCTCGCTTGGAGAGCAGCGACTCGAAGCCGGCCCGGTCGACGAAATCGCGGCGGACCGGGTCCTGCAGGTCGGTCTTCCAGTCGATCTTGACGGCGCCGCGGATGTGGCCCTTGTCGTAGGCGCTGGTGTCCTCGTCCACCTCGACGAGTACCACGCCAGGATCGCTGCCGTGGGCCTGCACCCAGTCAGCGTCCACGAGAACGTCGGAACGGCTCATATCGGAACCTCCTTGTCAGCTTCGGCCGGCACCAGCCCGTGGCGGCCCGGCCAGGTTCGTCGGATAAGCAAATACATCTCGCAGCCCAGGCAGAGGCCGAAGATCCCATTGAGGAACGCGGCGACGATACCCGCCGAGGCCGCTGCCATGCCCAGGGGCGTTACGCCAGTGGCATAGCCGATCACCCCGATGACGCTGATCACTAGGCCCAGGGCCTGGGCGAACCTGGGCGGTGCCTCGGGCTCCAGTTCGGCCGGCGGCCCCAGGCGCGGCCGCACCAGCCAGCGGTAAACCAGCCCGTAGGGGGATTTGGTCAAGCCGAAAGCGGTGCCGGCCGCGAATACCAGCGCCTGCGCGGCCAGCAGCCACACGTTGCCGGTGACCAGCACGACGGCGAACACCACCAGGGTGATGAGGGCGCCGAAGCGCGGCCCTCGCGGGTCGATCTCCATCGGCAATGTCCCTTCAGGAATTCTGCGGTGCGGCCGGCTGCCTGGTACCCCGCGCTCCGATCGGTGCTACCTCCGGGGTTGGGCGGGGATGTGCCCAGTCGTTAGCGGGTACCGTCGGCCGAGCCAGGGCGGTGGCGGCGGGTCAGCCGGAACTGCCGCACAGGCACGCGGCGGGCTGGCTCCCACCCAGGAGAGCCGGACAGAGCGCGGTAGCGACACGGCAAAAATCCACCGCGCGCCGCCTGGTGAGCGCGGCGCGTGGCGACCGGTCCGCCCGGTTCGGCGCCGTTGTCCTGTCAGGCACGTAGCCGATGCTACGTGCGGGCTTGCCCGCTGTCACTATCATCATTCCCGATCAGGAGAATAGGGAAACCGGCTCCGACTCTATGTCACTTCGCCGAGCGCGGCGATCACGTCGGCCTTGCGGGGCTGGCCGCTCGCCTGCTTGGCGATCTGGCCGTCCGGCCCGAGGACGAACACGGTGGGGGTGCGCCGCACGTCCAGGCTGCGGACCAGATCCAGCCGTGATTCCGCATCGATCTCCACGTGCGCCACCCCGTCGGTCATCCCGGCCACCTCGGTCAGGACCCGCCGGGTGGCCCGGCACGGCGCGCAGAACGCCGAGGAAAACTGCACCAGCGTGGCCTTCGGCCCGAGCGGGACGCCCAGTTCGGCGCTGGTGATGGCCGGCCCGCTGACGGCGGACTCAGTGCCGCCCTGGCGCAGGCCTGGCTCTGACCGCAGGCCTGTTTCCGGCGTCAGACCGGACTCCGGAGGCAGGCCGCCCGCCTGGCTTTCGCCAGCACGGCGGCTTGCCGCGGGACGACGGGGGGCACGCATGACACCGTTGCGCTGACGCCAGGTCAGGCCCGCGGCCAGCGATCCGCCCAGGACTATGACAAGCACGATCAGGCCTACGCTCACGACCTACTCAGCACCGGGCGCAGCTGTCACATTCCCGGCCGGTGGCGGCTGGGTCAGGCCGGGACGGTGACGAGGACCCGCCCGACCGCGGTCACCTGGAAGCTGTGGATCTTCGTGCCGCTGAGCGGCGTCGAGACCATGTACCACTGGTCTTGATGACCGCGCGGCACTGTCCAGCCGCCAGCGACCGACCGCTGCCCTTGAGCGTTGACCACCCAGAACTCGCAGGTCGTCCCGGCCCGGACGCCGCTGACCCACACCCGCAGCGAGGTTCCCCAGGCCGCGGGAGAGTACGCGACGACCGCTGTGACGTGCGTCAGCGGGTCGGTGGCCTGATACCGCTGGTATTGCTGCTGAGCAGCAACCGGCGGGTGCTGGGCAGCCGCCGGCGGCCCGGAGCTGAACTCTCCTGCGATCGCCGCGCCGCCGGCCAGGCCGCCCGCCACGGCGACGACCGCGGCCGCCGCCGCGATGGTGATCGTCCGCCACCTGCGCGCCCGGCGCCGCGCCGCAACCCGCCCGAGCAGCGAGCTGAGCAGTTCGGGCGGCGGCTCCTCCAGGCCGCCCGGGCCGACGCCGGACTCGGCGAGCCGTTCGACGTCGCGGGCCGGGACCCGGCCGAGCAGGGCAGGCAGCCCGGCCAGCCCGGCCAGTTCCTCCCGGCAGGCGGCGCACTGGGCCAGATGTGCATCGACAATCGCGCGTTCCGCGGGATCGATCGCGCCCACCACATAGACGCCCAGCGCCAGGCGGACATCCCCGCAGCCAGAGAGCCCGGTCATGGTGCGAGCCCCCGTTCCTCAAGAGCCAGCTTCAACGCCCGGAGAGCGTAGAAAGTCCGGGATTTAACGGTACCCGCGGGTATGCCGAGCGCCGCGGCCGCCTCGGCCACCGACCGGCCGCGGTAATACGTCTCGAGCAGCACGCTTCGATGATCGGGCCGCAGCGTCTGCAGTGCGTCGGCCACCGCCCACGACTCGAGTGCCCGGTCAGCCTCGTCGGGCGCGGGAACCAGCTCGAGCGCGTTCTCCCCCACTTCACGCGGACGCGCCCGGCGGGCCCGGTAGGCGTCCACGGCGAGGTTCCTGGCCACGGCGAACAGCCACGGCCTGGCCGGCCGTTCCGCGATCGCATCCGGATGCAACCACGCCCGCAGCAGAGTTTCCTGGACGATGTCCTCAGCCCGCTGCCGGTCGCCGCTGGTCAGGTGCAGCGCATACCTGAGCAGCGCGCCGGCATGCTCGGCATACAGCGTGCGGACCAGCATCTCGTCAGAGACCGCCCCTTGAGGCCGGCCGCCACCGCTTCGCTGCCCTGGCATACCTATCTCAACGGCCAGCGGGACCGGTTTGGTTCACCGTTGCCGTGCGGCGCCGGTAGAACTTTCCTGGCCTGCGCGGCCCTGGCTAGCCCGGACCCGGTGACCCGTCGGTGCGCGCGGCGGCCAGCCGCACGTTCTGGCCGGCCGCGCTGACCCGCAGGCCCTGCTCGGTGACGCTGACGGCGGTGACCGCCAGGCGGAGCGGAAGCGCCCGGAGCGGGATCACGAAGCCCACCAGCGCAGGCACTCCGCTGAGCCGCGGGGTGATCGTGATGCCGTCCGCCGAGACACTGAGAGCCAGGGTTCCCGGGACTGGAACGCCAAGCACCGTGCTGATGATCCGGAGCTGGCTCCCGGCCAGGCTGAGGGTCAGCCCCGGGGGCAGCCGCTGGCTGAGTACCGCGAGCGGAACGAGTGCCGTGGCGCTGGCATGCTCAGCGGTGATGGCCGAGCCGCCCGGCCACAAGATTTTCCGCAGTGACGCGTGCACCCCGGTGAACCGGACATCGATTTCGGAAAGCTCGACACCGCCAGCCGACACGCTGCCGAGCATTACCCAGACCTCGTGATAGTCACCAAAGGCCAGCTGGGTCAGGAACGGGAACCCGAGCACGCGCACGCTCGGCCGCGCCGGCAAGTCGTTGGCGATGGCCAGGCGCGCACCGATCTGAGCGGCGATAGCCGCCGCGAGCGCCCGGTCCAGGACGGCCAGCAAGGCGATCAGGACGAGGATCGTGATCAGGAGCGTGATCAGCAGCGTGACCATGGCGGGCCAAGGCTATCGGCGTGAACCGGCCACCGCGACAGCAGCCAGGCCGCCCGAGCAGGCCCGGCGGCCGGACGTCAGCCGCCGGCGAACGGCGGCAGCACTTCGATCACAGCAGCATCACTGAGCGTTATCGTCTCCGTGGCGCGGACTCCTACCGGCATCCCGTCGATCAGGAATGATGAGCGCGCGAGAACCGCACGGAGACGCGGATCTTGACCGGACGCCGCGGCCAGGGCCTCGGCGAGCGTCTCGGCCGTGATCGTCTCTTCCGCGGCGCCCGCCGCTTCCTTCGCCGCCGCCCAGTAGCGGAGGGTCACAATCGCCATGTCAGCTATCCTCGCTTATAGCGGACCCGGGTGCAGCCGGCCCGGCCATCGCGGGAGTACCCGGCAGCATCCCGCGGCTGCACGGCGAGCCGGAGGTGGCAGCAGTTGAGCAATGTGCTGCTGCTCAGTAGCTCACCGGAGCCGCCCGCCGAGATCTTGCCCTCGCTGAGCCTGCTGCCGCACGCAGTCCGGGTCGCGCCTGCTGCCGTGGCCACCGCGACGGGCACGCCGCCCGCTGATCTCGTGCTCGTGGACGCCCGGCGTGATCTGGTCCAGGTCAGGCACGTCCTGCGACTGCTGCGCGCCAGCGGCTTCGAGGTGCCCGTGCTGGTCATCGTAACCGAGGGCGGCTGGGCTGCGGTGTCCGCTGACTGGGGCGCCGATGACGTCATCCTGCACACCGCGGGCCCCGGCGAGGTCGAGGCCAGGCTGCGCATCGCTATCGACCGGTCAGCGCCAGCCCCCTCCAGCGAGATCAGGTCGGGCGATCTGGCCATCGACGAAGCCACCTACTCCGCCCGGCTGCGCGGCCGTGCCCTCGATCTGACGTTCAAGGAATTCGAGTTGCTGAAGTTCCTGGCCCAGTATCCGGGCCGGGTATTCAGCCGGGCGCAGCTCCTGCAGGAAGTCTGGGGCTACGACTATTTCGGCGGTACCCGCACGGTGGATGTGCACGTGCGCAGGCTGCGGGCCAAGCTCGGGGCGGAGCACGAGGCACTGATCGGCACGGTGCGCAACGTGGGCTATCGTTTCGTCCCGGTTAAGGGCGAGTCTGACCGCACCTACGACCAGCGCCGCGGCCATAGCGAGGACAGCCAGGGCGAGAGCGGCAGCGGTGCCGCCGACCCGGGCGGCAGCAGCCCCGACCAGCCAAGCGCCGGAGAGAAGCCGGGTAAAGACAGCCCCGACCAGCCAAGCGCCGGCGAGAACAAGCCGGGTAAGAACAGCCGCGACCAGGACGGGCGCGACGAGGACGGGGCCGGTAGCCCGGGCTCGGCTCGCGCCGCCCGCGCGAAGGCGGCCGACCAGAGGGAGGGGCGCCCTGCGCACGCCGACAGGTGACGATCCCGGCCAGCCCGGCGCCGCCTACCGACGGACCGCCGCCGGACCTCCCGCCGCCAAACCGCCCGCCCCCGACGCCAGCCCGACCGCCGCCGGACCCCCCGCGGCTAAACCGCCCGCCCCCGACGCCGGGCCGACCGCCGCCGGCGAACCACCCGGCACCGGGCCGGCCGCCGCCGGACCCCCCGGGGCCAGACCGCCCGCCCCCGATCCCCCGGCCGTCAACGTACGCGGCCGGATCTCCGAAGCCGAGGCGGCGGCGGTGCTCGGACTGGTCCGCGCCGCCACCGAGGAAGACGGTGTCGCCCCGATCTCTGAGCACGTGATGCTTCATCTGCGATACGGCGGCGACCCTAGCGCCCGCAATCTCCTGCTGATCAGCGACGGCGAGCTGGCAGGTTATGCGCATCTCGATCCGACCGATCCGGTCGCCGGCCCCAGCGGGGAGCTGGTTATCCAGCCGAACCGCCGGGGGCGGGGCCTCGGTCTGGCGCTGCTGCGCGCGCTGGTCGCGGAGGCCGGCGGACGGCAGCTGAGGTTGTGGGCCCATGGCGATCTGCCCGCCGCCGCGCGGCTCGCCGCCTCGGCAGGCTTCGTGCGGGTCCGCGCCCTGTGGCAGATGCGGCGATCCCTGCAGGCCAGGCTCGGTCATCCACAGATCGCCGAGGGCGTGATCGTCCGTACCTTCGAGGTCGGCCGGGACGAAGAGGAGTGGCTCGGCCTCAACGCCAGGGCGTTCGCCAGCCACCCTGAGCAAGGCGGCTGGACCCGTGCTGACCTGGATCTCAGGGAACGCGAGCCATGGTTCGACCCGGCCGGCTTCTTCCTGGCGGAGCGCGCCGGCAAGCTGGTCGGATTCCACTGGACGAAGATCCACGGCCGGGGAAACGGATCCACGCATGGCCACGAGCCCATCGGCGAGGTCTACGTCGTCGGCGTCGACCCGGCCGAGCGCGGCAGCGGCCTTGGCCGGGCCCTGACCCTGGTCGGGCTGCGGTACCTGCGCTCGCAGGGGCTGTTCGAGGTGATGCTCTATGTCGATGAGGGCAACACGGCCGCGATCGGGCTGTACGAGTCCCTGGGTTTCACGCACTGGGACACCGACGTGATGTTCGCCGGCGGCCAGGCCAGCGGCGACGCGCCAGTTAGCGACGCAACCGGTTAGCGACCAGCGGAAGGGCGATCGCTCAGGCGGGGACGACTGACGCGATGGCAACGGGCCCGACACCGAGTACCTGGTCCAGCTCGGTCCTGGTGAGCGGCCGGTCGGCTGCCGCCACGGCGCTCAGCACCTCGGTGTACAGCTCGATTTCATCGAGCGCCACACGATCGTGGACGCGAAGATCGAATCGTTCTCGCACCGCGCCCACCTCCATCGCCGAGCGGATCTGCGGGAATCTGTCACCAGGTTACGATGCCGCCGGGTCCGACGCATGGCCCATAAGGATCATTTCCGTGAACATCTTCTGATGCTTATTACCCAGCGGCCGGGCCACATATTCCGGCAATCATGCAGGTGATAGACAATAACGCCCAGAAGATCAGATCCCGGGCCCGCCCGGCGCCCAGGAAGCGCCGCGATGCAATCCAGCGCGGCGGACATAGCGGGCAGCCGTCTCGGCGAAGACGTTCCGGTCCTGGTCGGTCAGCTCGCGGACGACCCGGCCGGGCACGCCGGCGAATAGGACGCCCGCCGGGACCTCGGTACCGGGCAGGACAACCGCGCCCGCAGCAATCAGAGCGCCCGCGCCGATCCGGGCGCGACCCAGCACAATCGCACCGATACCGATCAGCGCACCGGCCCCGACGTGCGCACCATGAACAACCGCCCGGTGGCCCAGGCTGGCCCGGGCCTCAAGCACGACCGGCTCGCCTTCATCGACGTGCAGGCAGCATAGATCCTGGATGTTGCATTCCGGGCCGACGACGATCTCGTCCTCGTCAGCGCGCAGGACGGTGCCGTACCAGATGCTGGCCGCCGGGCCTACGGTGACCCGGCCGACCACCACCGCGCCCGGGGCGATCCACGCGCCGGGATCGATCGACGGCGCGCTATCACCCAGCGATCCGATCAAGCCCACGGCGTGCCTCCCTGCTGATCCGGCGGCTGGCCGGTGACTCCGGCAGCCCGGATCCGGCCACCCTCATCATGGCCGGGGCTGCCCGCCTTCGTTACACCGGCCCATGAACACATGCACCGCTGGGCACCTGCACCGCTGGATACGTGCACCGCTGGATGCGTACACCGCCGCGATGCCAGGCATTCACCTACTGTGTGCCGACTAAATTTGGACAAAACAGGATACTCAGCCGTTTCGGTTGCGCATCACGGCCTTCACGACGAGAGTCGTGCCGTTGTTCCAGATAATCCCACCCGCAGTCCGGCGCCTGGCAGGCACAGCTGCGGGCGGGCCATTTTGCTGACCAACCCAGATACCGGCCTGCCCACGGCGGCAACCATGCGGCCGGCCCAGCCAGGGTCTGCCTGACCATCCCGACGGGTGACATATGAGCGAGCACAACGACCACTTTGCCGACGCGAGCCACGAAGATCAGTTCGAGAAAGAGATGCGCGGCTACAGCCGTCGGCAGGTGGACGAGTTCGTTGCCCGGGCCCGCAGCCAGTCCCGTGACCTCGAAGACCGGTTGTCCCGCGCGCTTGACGACAACGAGCGGCTCCGGCTGGAACTATCGTCGGCTCGGCAAGCCGCTGACGAGAAGCCCGCACATGCGGAGATCAGCGAGCGAGTTGGTCAGATCCTGAAGTTGGCCGACGATGAGGCCAAGGCGCAGAAGGGCCGGGCGGCCGACGAGATCGCCAAGCTCCGCAACGACGCCAAGATGGAGACAGACAAGCTCCGCGCCGACGCCAAGCAGGACACGGAGAAGTACCGGGCCGATGCGCAAGAGCAGGCCGAGCGGATGCTCGGTGCCGCCCAGGAGCAGGCCGAGAACTCGATCGCCAGCGCCCGCGCCGAGGCAGACAAGACCCTGACCGCAGCCAGGACCGAAGCCGAGCGCTCGGTTGGTGACGCCCATAAGCAGGCGGAAACCGCGCTCGCCACCGCCAAGGCTCAGGCCAAGCAGGTTCTCGATGAGGCGACGGCGCGGGCGAGCGCGATTCATGATGGTGCCGAGCGCCGGCTCAACCTCCTCATGTCGCGGCACTCCGAGGCCCTCAGGCGGCTGACCGAGATCCGCGATGTCGTGACCGGCTTGGTCGCCGGTGAGGTCGCCCGCGGTTCGCTGGAAGATGAGGTCGCCAGGGCCGTGGCCAGCTCCGTGGCGGCCGCGGAGGGACAACAGGCCGGGCACCCAGGGAACGGCATCCGCAGGCCCGGAGTAGCTGAGGGCAGGCACCTGCCCAAGGGCCCAGGTGTTCCGCTGCCCGCAGGTCCGGCTGGACCAGGCGGCAGCAGCCAGCAGCCGGGACTGGGGCGCGACCTTGAGGCCGGTCAACCGGGCCGGGTCAGGCCCCAGCCGGGAACAGCGGGTAGGCCGGGAATCGGTGCCGAGCACCGGTCAGGTGACTTGTTCCGCAGCACTGCTGGCAGCCGAGGTCCCGCCGCCGGTCAGGGTCCCGCCGGCCAGGGTCCCACCCGTCAGGGTCCCGCCGGTCAGGGCCCCGCCAGCCAAAGCCCCGCCGTTCAGGGCCCCGCCAGCCAGGGTCCCGCCAGCCAAAGCCCCGCCGTTCAGGGCCCCGCCAGCCAGGGTCCCGCCAGCCAAAGCCCCGCCGTTCAGGGCCCCGCCAGCCAGGGTCCCGCCAGCCAAAGCCCCGCCGTTCAGGGCCCCGCCAGCCAGGGTCCCGCCAGCCAGGGTCCCGCCAGCCAGAGCCGCGCCGGGCAGGGTCGCGCCGGTCAGAGCCCGGCCGGTCAGAACCCGGCTGATCGTGGCGCCGTCGGCCAGGGTCCCGGCAGCCCGAGCCTGGGCGGCAGTCCGAGCGCGGCTGAGGTTCCGCCAGGAAGCGGACCGCGGTCGGCCGTCCGATCAGGCAGCGGCGACCCGCTCGACACCGAAGGCCAGCCCGACTCGGCCGAAACCCGGTCTGCTGACAGCGGCGCCGGCGACGAGGCCAAGCACGCCGCCGGCGCGGGGCCTGGGCGGCCCTGATCACGTCAGGCCGGTAAGACTAGAGGCCGGCTCTCGCCGCGATGCGCGAGAACCGGCCTCTCGGCGTCCGCGGGCCGTGGCCCAGCATCCGCGGTCCATCGCGTGGTCTGCGCACCCGTCGGCTGATCTGCGCGCCCCATCGGCCTGCGCACTCCACCGCGGTCTGCGTACCCCACCGATCTGCGCACCCCACCGCGGTCTGCGTACCCACCGATCTGCGCGCCCACCGCGGTCCGCGCGCCCCACCGCAAAGTCCGCCGGCTTCATCAGCGCGGCCCAGCACGACGTGAGCTACGCCGGCATGGCGTCCAGTCGGCGCAGGATAACCCCTTCGCGCAGCGCCCACGGGCAGATTTCCAGCTGCGGCAGGCCGAACAGGTCCATCGCCGCATCTGCCACGATGGCCCCGGCGGCCAGCTGCGGCGCGCGCCCGCGCGAAACACCCGGTAGCTGGGCTCGTTCGTCGGCACTGGTCCGAGACAGCCGTTCGGCGATCTTGGTGACGTCCGGGTGGTGCAAGATGCGCTTCACGTACGGGCCCTCGCTGTAGGGGGCCGCGCCTGCGATTCTCGCGAGCTGCCTGAAGGTCTTCGAGGTGGCCACGGCGTGGTGCGGGCGCCCCTCGCGCATGACCGAGCCAGCTGTCGCGGCGATCTCGGCCCGGACGTGTTTGCGCAGCTGCCGGACCTCCTGGGCCGACGGCGGGTCGTTCGCCAGCCAGTCCCTGGTCAGCCGGCCACCGCCCAGCGGCAACGAGATCGCCACGTCGGGCTCCTCGTCGTAACCGGACGCGATCTCCAGCGAGCCACCGCCGATGTCCAGCATCAGCAGCCGTCCCGACGACCAGCCAAACCAGCGGCGGGCGGCCAGGAATGTCAGGCGTGACTCGTCATGACCAGGCAGCACCTGGATGTGCACTTTGGTCTCCGCCTCGATCCAGCTGAGGAGCTCGTCGCCGTTGGCCGCGTCCCGCACCGCCGAGGTGGCAAACGCCAGCACCTGCTGCACGCCCTTGTCCTCTGCGATCCGCAGGGCTTCGTCAACGAAGGCTCGCAACTGCGCCCCACAGTCATCGGAGAGCCGGTTCTTGGCGTCCAGATGGTCGCCGAGCCGCAGCTCGGCCTTGTGCGAGAACGCCGGAAGCGGGCGCGCGCCGCGGTGGGCGTCCACCACGAGCAGGTGGACAGTGTTGGATCCGACGTCCAGGACACCCAGTCGCATACCTTGACGCTACTCAACCTGCGCGCAAAGAGCATGCATTCCCTCGGCAGGCCCAATCTGCCCCCGCCATCCTGGGCAGTTACGTTCGGTTCGAGCTGAACTGTCGCCTGGCTGGCGTCCCGCGGGATAGGCAGCAATGGCCGTTCGGCTGATGCCAGGACGGGCACCAGGCGGCCCGGTCAAGCGGGGGGGTCAAGCGGGGGCGACGGCTCCTGGCCGCCGATCCGCGCCCGGGACGGGCCGCGGCGAGCGGAGATAGCCCGGGACGCCGCCTCCGCCTCGCGCAGCACGCGCAGCACGTTGCCGCGGGTGAGCGCCGCTATATCCGCCTCGCTCCAGCCGCGGGAGAGCAGCTCGTCGATCAGCGCCGGGTAGCGGGACACGTCCTGCAGGCCGTCCGGGAGCTGGTTGGTGCCGTCATAGTCGCCGCCGATGCCGACGTGACCGGCGCCTGCCACCGCCCGGACGTGATCGACGTGATCGGCCACGTCCTTCAGGGTGGCCCGCGGCCGCGGGTGAACCAGGCTCCATTCATCGGCCACCTGTGCCCGATGCGCGAAGTTATTGGGGTCCAGGCCGCGCCAGGCCCATCTCCTCGGCCAGCCCCGCATCCCAGTCCCGGCAGGCCTGCGCGACGAAGGCCGGCACGAAGGTGACCATGCAGACGCCGCCGTTGGCGGCCAGGCGGCTGAGTATGTCGTCGGGCACGTTCCGCGGGTGGTCGCAGAGCGCGCGGGCGGACGAATGGGAGAAGATCACCGGGCCCTCGGCCACCTCCAGCGCGTCCGCCATGGTGGCGGCCGACACGTGGGACAGGTCCACCAGCATGCCGATGCGCTGCATTTCCCTGACTACCTCGCGGCCGAAGTCCGTCAGGCCGCCCAGGCCGGCTCGTCAGTAGCCGAGTCAGCCCAGGGCACGTTCAGACTGTGGGTGAGCGTCATATAGCGGACGCCGAGCGCGTACAGGGCGCGAAGTGTGCCGAGCGAGCTGCCGATGGAATGCCCGCCCTCGGCGCCGAGCAGCGAAGCGACCTTCCCGGCCGCGGTGATCCGGTCGACGTCGGCCGCCGTCAGCGCCAGCTCCAGCGCATCCGGATAGCTGCGGATGATCTCGTGCACCAGGTCGATCTGCTCCAGCGTGGTCGCCACGGCGGCGTCGCCCTGGAGCTCGGCAGGAACGTAGACGGACCAGAACTGAGCGCCGACTCCGCCGCGGGCCAGCCTGGGCAGGTCGGTCTGGGTAAACGGCACCGAGCCGGCCAGGTCAATGTCGCTAAGGTCACCCGGGGCCGCCTCACGCAGCGTCCAGGCGAGGTCGTTATGGCCATCCACGATCGGGTACCGGGCCAGCAGGTCGCGGGCCGCGCTCAGATCCGCGGCGTTCTCAGTGTCCGTCACCGCTCCAGGGTATGGAGCAGTGGCTCAAGGCGAAACCTTCTCCCCGGTTCCTGGCCGCTACCTCGCCACCTCGCCACCTGGCTCGGTGAACTCGCCGATCTTGCCCAGGTGAACTTGCCCAGCTTCCCCGGTGAACCCGCCCAGCTCGCGGTGAACTTGCCCAGCTTCCCGCCGGTGAACTCGCCACGGAACCGGCCAGTGAGTAGCTTGCGGCACCCGGGTGGCTAGTCATCAGAAACCTCGCTAACCTCGCAATAGCCAAACAGTAACGAGGAGCGCATTGAAGTCGTCAGGAAATCCGGCGGAACCGCACGGCTGCTGTTAGGACGGCCCGGGCCGGACCGGCTGGATGGTCTAGTGGGAGTGTCTCTTAGAGTCTTAGAGATGCCGCTCGGGCCCGGTCCCGGGGCGATCATGACTTCGGGCTGCCACTCGCGGCTGTGACTCTCGTGGCCCGATAAGAGGCTGGAGGGTGCCGCCGATGGCCCGCTACCTGAACCGGGACGGCATCGCGATCGCAGCCGCCCTGGTGGCTCCGCTAGTGGCCGCCGCGATTCTGCTGCCGTTCCGCGCGAACTGGTCCAATACCAACGTTGCTCTGCTGCTGGTGGTCGTGGTGGTCGCGGTCGCAGCGATCGGAAACCGGGCCGCCGGGGCGCTGGCCGCAGTGTCGGCGGCGGCCTGGTTCGACTTCTTTTTCACCCGGCCCTATGAGCGATTCACCATCCGCAGCTCGTCGGATGTCACGACCGCGGTGCTGCTGTTGCTGGTGGGCGTGGCGGTGTCACAGCTTGCTGCGCGCGCCAGGCGGCTGAAGGTGATCACCATCACCGACGCGGGATACCTGGCCCAGATTCACGAAGCCGCTGAGCTAGCCCAGGCCGCCAAGTCGCCCTTCGCCGTTGTCGATCTCGTGAAAAAGCAGCTGACCGGTCTGCTCGGGCTGGCGGAATGCCGCTTCGAATACGGCACCCTGCTCGGCCATCCGCCGCAATTGCGGCCGGACGGCACGGTGACCGTGGGGCACCAGCGCTGGGACGTCGAGCAATGGGGGCTGCCCGCCGATGACATCGAGCTGCGTACCTTTGGCAACGGCCAATTCTGCGGCCGGTTCATGCTGCGGCCCAAGCCAGGCTCCAAGCCATCCCTGCAGGCGCGCCTGGTCGCCGTGACCCTGGCCGACCAGGCCGGACGCGCGCTAGGCGCCGACCGGCCCGTGCCTGACGACGGCTGACCAGCCTGCCGCGCAGCGGGCCCGGTCCGGGGCTGCGCAGCCGCCGGGCTGGCTCAGCCGGGCCGCGTACCGGCGTACGGCCGAGGCTGCGTAGCCGGGCACGGCTGCCCGCCGGGAATCAGCGAGCCGCAAGCCCGGGCAGTCGCGCATCGCATAGCGCGACTGCCCGGGCTCCTTACTACTGGGCCGGCAGCTGGATCAGCAGGTCGTCCGCGGTTTCCATGCCCGCCTTCCACACCGATCTAGAAATGATCTTGGATGGGTCGGCGCGGTGCCGGTACCTGCCCGCGATGTCGGTGCATTCCTCCAGGAGGCCCTCAGACAGTGTGGTGGGCTCGAGACCGAGGGCGAGGAACTGGTCGTTGCGAACGGCCAGTTCGTTCTCGTCGGCCTCCCGCCTCGGGTTCGGCAGATACGCGATATCCACGCCCATCGCATCGCCGACCAGCTTGGCGAGCTCCAGGACACGGTGCGTCTCAGTGATCTGGTTCAGGACGAGTGGCCTGGAGCCTGCCTCGGGCGGGTTAGCAAGCGCGATCTCGATACACCTGACGGTGTCGCGGATGTGGATGAAGGCACGAGTCTGGCCGCCGGTGCCGTGCACCGTGAGCGGGTGGCCGATGGCGGCCTGCATGAGGAACCGGTTGAGGACGGTGCCGTAGTCGCCGTCGTAGTCGAACCGGTTGATCAGCCTTTCGTCGCGGCCGGTCTGCGACGTCTGCGTGCCCCACACGATGCCTTGGTGCAGGTCCGTGATCCGCAGCTGATCGTTCTTGGCGTAGAAGGAGAACATCAGCTGGTCGAGAGTCTTGGTGAGGTGATAAACGGAGCCGGGATTGGCCGGGTGCAGGATCTCGCGCTCGAGTTCCCCGTCCGGCGTCGGTACCTTCACCGTCAGGTAGCCCTCGGGGATGGGTGCGCTGCCCGACCAGCCGTAGCCGTAGACGCCCATCGTGCCGAGGTGTACCAGCGCGGCATCCACGCCGGTCGCGACCAGCGCGGTCAGCAGATTGTGCGTCGCGCGCACGTTGTTGTCGACCGTGTAGCGCTTGGTCTGCGGGGTGCGCATCGAGTACGGCGCCGCACGCTGCTCAGCGAAGTGCACGATCGCATCGGGCCTGAGCTCGGTCAGCAGCGAAGTCAGGCGGTCGTACTCGGTGGCGAGATCAAGATTCACGAAGCCGATGTCGCGTCCGGAGACTTCGCGCCATACCCGGATCCGCTCCCCGATCGGCCGGATGGGCGTCAGTGACTCCACCTCAAGCTCGACGTCGATCTTCCGCCGACTGAGGTTGTCGACGATGGTGATGTCATGCCCCCGGTCCGACAAGTAGAGCGTGGTCGGCCAGCCACAGAACCCGTCGCCGCCCAGAACCAGAACGCGCATTCCGACTCCCATCATGTGCCGCCATTGAAGCGAAGCCCGCGACAGCTGCCGTGGGGGGAAGGGGCCAGCTGGACGGTGGCGTAGACCAGGCATGGCATCCCGTAGGCCGGCAGTCTACCGGGACATGTTGAGCTGACTGACGTTACCGCTGGTCGCGGTCCCTACGAGGGCGTTTGCTGTCTAGAGTCGGTGCCTGTGATCTCGCTCACCAGACTGCGGGCCATCCACCCCGCCCCGCCGGCGAAGGCGGTGGGCCGCGCGCTCGTGGTGGTGGCGGCGGCGTTACCGATCGTCGTCGCCGCCGCACTGGCGAGCGGCACGACGGGGGCGGTATGGTCCGTGCTCGGCTTGCTGGCCGGGCTCCCCGCCCGGGCCGTCCTCAACACGGCCCGTAGCGCAGTTGTGACGGTCGCGATCGCCGGAATCGCGGCGGCGGCCACCGCCGCCCGCGGCCCGGCACTGGCGGCCGGCCTCATTGTCGCCGTCGCCGCCGCGACAGCGGGACTGGCCGACAGGTGGTCGGCCGGCGTGGCCACCATGGCCCCGGTGGCAGCGGCCGTGGCCGCATCCTGGCCGCCCGGGCTCACCTGGGTGGTGGCCGGGGGCTGGCTGCTGGCGGGCGGGCTGTACGGGATCGCCGCGGTGGCGTTACTGAAAGTGCATCTGCACCGCCGGCCCGTCGACGCGCGGCGGGCTGCCGTGCACGCGGCCGCGCTGGCCGTGCTGTGCGGCACCGCGGCCGGGCTCGCCGCCGCGTTCCGGCTGCCGCACGGTTACTGGATCGTCCTGGCCCTCGTGGCCACGCTCCGCCCGGTCGTCCAGGAATCGGGCCGGAAGGCCGTCAACCGGGTCACCGGAACCTTGCTCGGCGTGCTCATTCCGATCCCGCTGATCTATTTCCTGCCGCAGGCGGCCCTGGCGCCCATTGTGGCGCTGAGCGGCCTGGCGTTTGTCTCGTACCTGCTGGCCGGCGAGTACATCCGCCAGTCGGCCTTCATGACACTGACCATCATTATCCTGGCTTCCGGCGGGATGAGGGCCAACGCCGTCGCAGTGGGCGAGATCCGGCTGGCCTGGACGCTGGTCGGTACGGCGGCGGCCGCGGCCACGGCTGCGGTCCTGTGGCATGTCGAACGCGACTGGCCGCTATGAGGCGGGCCGGCCAGGCAGGGCGACCTGCACGGCACGGTCCGTCGCGACGCCAGGCCGTGGCGCCCCGGAATCGCCGGTCAGCTGATCAGCATCGCGCCGCGCTCAGCTGGCCGCGCTGAGCAGTTTCTCGATCCGGCGCAGACGGTCGGTGAGTTCCGCGACATCGGCCTTGGTGGCACCCTGCTCGGCCGCTTTCAGGTCCAGCACCAGCTGCCCGCCAGGCTCCAGGCTGCCCCGCGCGATCTCGGAGACATCATCACCGTTCTCCAGCCGCACGGCGTGGTCAAGCTCGCTGCGCCGCAGGCCCAGGCGCCGCAGCGCGCCTTCGATCACGTGACCGTCTTTGATCACGGCCGTGGCCCGGCCGTCAAAGATGCGGGCCGCGGTGGCGCTGACCGCGATCAGGCGGTTGACGCCCGCGTTGACCGCCACCAGGGTGACCGCGCCGATGATGCCGCCGATCACCGAGTCGTCGTTCCCGATGATGGCGTTCTGCACCACGTTGGACAGCAGGAATACCACCACGAAATCGAACGTGTTCATGCTGGCCAGTCCCCGCTTGCCGGTGAGCCGGAACAAGACGGCGATCACCGCGTACACGATGACGGTGCGCAGGATCTTCTCCGCCACCGGGATCTGCTCGACGAACATGTCATGCCACATGGCGGCCTCCGCAGCGGTCCTAACGAATCCGGAGATCCATCACTTTCCGGGCACTCTAGACCCCCGATCCCGGCCGGGGACGTCGGGCGGCAAACGAGGCAGGCGGCCATGACGTGGCCGCGGGCTGGCTAAGCGGCGGTTTGCCGGGGCTGGCTAAGCGGCGGTTTGCCGGGGCTGGTTAGGCGCGGTTGCCGGGGGCAGTAGAGACGAGCGCGGGACAGCCCCGCGCAGGAAGGCGTGATGCTCCATGACATCGCCGCCAGCAAATGGGCGCAACACTTCCCCGGGTATCTCGCCGCCAGCCTCCGCGGGCGGCCAGCTGCCCGCCCAGCACGTCGTGAAGCGCACCCGCGTCGGCGGGGTCTGGGTCGCGTCCGCGCTGTTCGCCGTGGTACTCCTGCTGCTGCTGATCTTCATTTTGGAGAACGGCCAGCGGGTGGACATCGGCTACTTCGGGGCGCACGGCCACCTGCCGCTGGGAGTTGCGCTGCTACTCGCCGCCGTCCTCGGAGTGCTGCTCGTGGTGATCCCGGGAACCGGGCGCATCATCCAGCTACGGCTGCTGGCCCGGCGGCATCGCCGCCTCGACGCCCAGCGCGGGGCCGCTGCTCCCCAGCCGCCAGCCGCGCAATCGGCGCCGGCTGCCCAGCAGGCTCAGCCCAGCCAGTCCGGCCCGAACGCGCCAGGGGATCCGGCCCTGCCCGGCCAGCCACTGCCCAGCCAGCCACTGCCCGACAGCCAGCGCGCCGCCGGCGGCCAGCCGGTAGCCGGCCAGCCGGTACCGCAAGGCCAGCCGGCACCGCCAGGCCAGCAGGGCCCGCCCGCCGGATACCAGCCGTGAGGGCACCGGCTACGCTCAGCCGGATGCTGCCGGGCGCGATCCACTGACATGGACAGGCGTGCGGAGCTGCCCGCCAGACGGGCAGCGGGAGCCACCCCGCTATGAAGCGCGCTGCCGTGGTGGCCAACCCCATCCGGGTCGACGACCGCGAGAAATTCCGCGAGCTGATCCGTACGGCCATGTCGGCGCACGGCTGGACCGAACCGTTGTGGCTGGAGACGACAGTCGATGACCCAGGTACCGGGCAGGCCAGGGCCGCGGTCGCGGCCCAGGTTGACCTGTTGCTCGCCAGCGGCGGCGATGGCACCATCACCGCGTGCGCGGCCGCGGTGGCGGGCACCGGCATCCCGCTCGCCGTCCTGCCGGCCGGGACGGGGAACCTGCTGGCCCGTAACCTCGGGCTGCCGCTGGAACTTGACGAGGCACTGCTGGTGGCGCTGACCGGCACCAACCAGCAGCTGGATATGGGCTGTGCGAACGACAGGGCGTTCCTGGTCATGGCCGGCCTCGGCTTCGACGCGCGGATCATGGATGGTGCCAGCGAGCCGCTCAAAAGGCGAATGGGCTGGGCCGCCTACGTCGTGTCGGGGCTCCGGCACCTCCGGGACCGGCCGGTGCGGGTAACCCTGCGGGCCGACCACGCACGGCCGCTACGGCGCCGGGCCAGCGCCGTGATCATCGGAAATGTCGGCGCGCTGCAAGGCGGCGTCCCACTGCTGCCGGATGCGAATCCTGGCGACGGCCTGCTCGATGCGGTGATGCTCACGGCGCGCGGGCTGACCGCCTGGCTGGCACTGGCCGCGCACGTGCTGACGCGCCAGCGGGCGACCAGCCGGCTGGCCCGCGTTACCTTCCGCGAGCTGCGGATCGACACCGGCCGCTCGCAGCCATGGCAGATCGACGGGGAAGTCATCGGCAGGACGCAGCGGCTAGTGGTCCGCGTCGCGGACGGCAAACTGCTGATCCGCGTCCCCGCGACGACCGCGAGCTAGCCCCGCCGCCAAGTCACCGTCGTGCGCTGCCATGGCCACGACGGCGCAGCAGCAGGACGATCCGTCGCTCGGTGAGCTGGTGGGTGTGATAGCTGAGCCACAGGCAGACCGCAGCCAGCGGCAGCTCGATGAAGATGGCCAGGATGATCGACTCGAGGACCTGATCCGACGGCGTGGTCATCACGTCGAACCATGCGTCGACGATCAGCAGGACCGCGGTGGCGGTGGCGGCGGTCGATAGGTATCTGGACCTGCGCAGCGCGAAATACGCGGTGCTGGCCAGCGCGACGAGCAGGATGATGTCGAAGCCGGCCCAGGCGACGTCGTAATGCGAGGAGATCTGGCGGGACGGCAGGGTAACCGCCAGGTAGACGATCCACGGCGGCAGGATCACCGAGAACAGGGCGAACAACGGGCCGGTCCACCGCACGACACGCGAATCATCGGTCAGGACCGCGTTCTCCGGCTCGCGGCTGGGCTCGACCAGCGTGTCCAGCCGGTCAACGATGTCTTCGGGATCCGGCATTGCTCCTCGTCGCCGGAAACGGTTATCGTTCCCGGTGCTCCTCGCGCCGGAAGCCGGGCGGGGCGCGCAAAACGGTAGCTTCCGGTCTTATCCGGGGATATTACCCCGCCGTCTTTCGGTGCGGTGATGCGGTCGCCGGCCTGCCGCACCGGGCAGTCTGCCGGGATGCCGGTCGCCATGATCTCGAAGGCGACGGACCGCTGACGACTCTTGGCCGTGGCAGCCTGGTCGGCCAGACTGTCGCCATGAACCTGCTGAGCGTGCACCAGCAACTCTACGAGCGCACCGACGGCCGGGTCGGTCACCGGCTCATTGGCGTGCCGTGCGCCCTGCTGCGGACGACGGGGCGCAAGACCGGCCAGGCCCGGACGTCAGCGCTGGTCTACGCTCGAGACGGCGGCGACTACCTGTTCGTGGCGTCCAACGGCGGCTCGGACCACCCTCCGGCCTGGCTTTTCAACATCGAAGCCGAGTCGAAGGTAGGGCTCCAGGTCGGCCGGGACCGCAGGCCAGCCACCGCGCGCGTCGTCACGGCCGAAGACCCCGGCTATCCGCGGCTGTGGAAGCTGGTCAACGACAACAATCACGGTCGCTACAACGGCTATCAGGCCAAGACCAGCCGGAGGATACCGGTCGTAGTGGTCACGCCGACCGGCTGACCGCCGCGGGGCAACCCGATTCGCATCGCCCCGCGGCGACTGCCGCTACGGGGTGACGATCGCGAAGTCCGGGTCAGGATCGTCGGTCAGCGAAATCAGCCGCTGCAGCACGCCGGCGTCGCCGGACAAGGCGGCCCCGCCGGGCTGGCCGGTGGCCAGCAGCTTGACCAGCTGGGGCCTGGTCAGGGTAACGGTCAGGTCCGCGTCCTCGTTGCCTGTGGTCGGGAAGTGGATCAGGGCGCCGTTGCTGAGTTCCGTCCGGTAGTTCTCGTGGGTATCGGTGAAATGCCAGCCGATCGACAGGCGCTCGCTCCAGGCCTTCGGGCCGTCGAGCCTAATCGCGACCGAGTCGAACAGCTGGGTGATGGTCAGCGCCGGGGCCAGGCCCGCGCCGCTGAGCTCAGTGTGCTGGATGCCGCCGCGCAGTTCGTGGGCGCCGGTGAGGTAGCAGTTCCGCCAGGTCGCGTTCTCTGCCCCGAAGCCCAGCCGCTCCAGGACATCGGCGAGCAGTTCCCTGGCCGCCTCGTGCCCGGGGTCGGCGAAGACAGCGTGACTGGCTAGCTCGGCGGCGAAGCGCAGGTCCCCGTGCTCGGCGAACTCCCTGGCCTTGGCCACTATCGCGGCGGGGCCGCCGATGGCCCGCACGTACCGCTCTCCGGCCGCCTGTGGTGGGTGCTGCCACAGGTGAGCCGGGTTGGCGTCGTACCAGCCGAGGTAGCGCTGGTAGATCGCCTTGACGTTGTGGCTGGCCGACCCGTAGTAGCCGTGCGTGTGCCAGGCCCGGTCCAGCTCCGGCGGCATCTCGATCATTTCGGCGATCTCGCCGCCCGTGTAGCCCTGGTTGGCCAGCCGCAGCGTCTGGTCGTGCAGGTAGGCGTAAAGGTCCCGCTGCTGGGCCAGGTAGCTGACGATCTCGCCGGTCCCCCAGGTAGGCCAGTGGTGGGAGGAGAACGCCACGTCCGACTGGCGGCCGAACATCGCGATGGCCTCGGCCAGGTACCTGGACCAGATCCGGGCATCGCGCACCTGCGCTCCGCGCAGCGTCAGCAGGTTGTGCAGGTTATGGGTGGCGTTCTCGGCCATGCACAGGGCCCGCCGGTCCGGCAGCCAGAAGTTCATCTCCGCGGGCGCCTCGGTGCCCGGCGTCAGCTGGAACACCACCAGGACCCCATCCAGGACCTCCTCCTGACCGGTGCGTTTGACCTCGACGGTCGGCGCGATCAGCCCGGCTGTACCCCGCGACGTGCCGGGACCAAGGCCCATCCCCACGGTGCCGACCGCGCCCCTGGGCATCCGCAGAGCGCCGTAGTAATAGCCGCGGCGGATCATGGCCACTCCCGCGTACACGTTCTCCGACACCGCATGCTCAAGGAAGTGCTCGGGTGCGATGATCGGGACATCGGTGTCCGCGTCGACCACGCCCAGCACTCCGCCGAAGTGGTCGATATGCGAATGGGTATAGATGACCGCGGTCACCGCGCGGTCGCCGCGGTGCCTGCGGTACAGCGCGATCGCCGCCGCCGCCGTCTCTGCCGACACCAACGGGTCGATCACGATCACGCCGTGATCGCTCTCGATCAGTGTCATGTTCGAGATGTCGAAGCCCCGGACCTGGTAGATGCCCTCGGCCACCTCGTAAAGGCCGTGCTTGGCGGTGAGCCTGGCCTGCCGCCACAGGCTGGGGCTGACCGTCGGCGGGCAGTCGCCCTCCAGGAATCCCCACGAATCCATGTCCCAGACCGCCCGCCCGTCTGCGGTCTCGATGACCATCGGCTCCACCGTGCCGACGAAACCCCGGTCAGCGTTGCTGAAGTCGGTGTGGTCACTGAAGTCAGTGCCGTTAGGCGCGGTATTAGCGGTCGGCTCAGGCATCTTGGTCCCCCCGTGGTCAGACGATGCGCCGCAACCCCCCCCGGATTCCGGCGATACGGACAGCCCGACGGCCCCGTAACCTCCAGCGTCTGGTCGCACCAAGATCGCCAATAGAGTCTTTAGACCTCTGATTAAGCCACTTGGAGCAGGATCTCAGCGCCGGATCGCGCCGACCACCGCCGACATGACGGTGCGGTGCAGCCGGACCAGATCCTCGTGGCCAGGCCGCCGTCCTGACGTCAGCAACAGCAATGTGCCTGTGCTGTTGCTGCCCAATGACAACGAAGTGCCATCGCCGCTGCTGTTTCAACAGCGCTGCGCCATCGCCTCTATTCGCGGTCACCGCGGCGGGCCTGCCACTGCGGCCGGGTGATGGCGTACATCACCCACGCGCGGCCGAACTCGGTCAGGGTGCCGATCAGCTCCCAGCCGGCCCGCTGGAAGACCGTCCGCATCGCGACATTGGCGGGATCGGTCGGAGCCTCGACCCGTTCCGCGGCCACGTGCTCGAACAGCCAGTCGGTGAACTGCGTCAGTGCCTCCCGGCCGTAGCCCCGGCCGCGGGTGTCTTGGCGCAGGCTGATGCCAACCTCGAACACGCCGGGGGCGAGCGGCCGGTGCGGCGGAACAAAGGTCTGGATCCGCCCGATTGACTCGCCGCCGAGGTCGATGGCCAGGTCGAGCCAGCCGTCATGCAGCTGTCCTGATCTTTGCAGCCGGGACCGGAAACTGGCCTCGTCCGGGAGTTCGGCGATGGTCATCGGATCGGCACCGGCCATGGCTCGCCACTGCGCATCGATCTCGTCGGGCCGGATCGCCCGGAGCACCAGCCTCGGCCCGCGGATCTCGACGCCCGGTGCGCGCGGGCCGCTAGCGTTCCGGCCGCGCGCCGACATGCCGGCCCTTCGGTGCCAGGGCCGCCCGGCTGGGCCCGGCGGCGGGTTTCTCGACGTCCTTATGCGTAGCCGCCAGGTAGGCGACGAAGCCGGCGATCACGACCGTCAGGCCCAGGCTGACCGGGCCGCGGCCGATGTCCAGTCCGCCGAGGCTGCGCGGCACCGCCATCCAGTCCGCGTAGGAGGCGCCGAGCGGCCTGGTCACGATGTAGGCGAACCAGAAGGCCAGGATGGGATTGAGGTGAAAACGCCAGTACCCGACGGCCGGGATGGCGATCACCACGGTGAACAGGATCCCGGAGCCGAGGTAGCCCAGGTGCAGGGTGGTGGCGGTCAGGTCACCCGCCGCGGTGCCGAGCGCGAAGGTGGCCAGCACGGTGGCCCAGTAGAACATTTCCCTGCGCCGGGTGTAGATGCTGTGGATCGACAGCGTCTTCTCGGTGCGGTACCAGAGGACGAAGATCACCGCCAGCACGGCGGCGAAGAACGGGGTGGACACCGCGTACGGGACGCCCAGCTCAACGTGCAGGCCGTCGGCAGCCATGGTGCCGAAGACGGCGACCATGACGACCGCCGTCCAGTAGACCCAGGCCAGGTACCGGCGGACGCGGAACTGTACGATCAGCGACGCCGCCAGGGCCAGACCACCCAGGCACACCGCGATCGCCGGGCCGAGCCGGTGCGCCAGGTAGTCCGAAGTTGCCTCGCCCATGCCGGTGGTGAGGACCTTGGTGATCCAGAAGATGGCGGTGACCTGCGGGACTTTGCTCAGCGGGTGTCGGCTATACGCTGTGTGCTTCGCCGGCCCCAGGTGCGGTGTCGTCACGGCCAAAGGATGCCACACGAGTCTTGGCGTTCGGCAAAGGAGCGGGATCCGGCCCGAACTTGCGAAAGGATCGGCATAGTGGACTGGAAGCTCGAGGTCGTCGTGGTCCCGGTGTCGGACGTGGACCTGGCCAAGGCCTTTTACACCGAGAACGCGGGATTCAACCTGGACGTCGATCACCGGGCCGGGGAGGATTTCCGCGTGGTGCAGCTGACGCCGCCAGGCTCGGCGTGCTCGGTCACCCTCATGCGGAACACCAGTGCGGCAGGCTCCGTTCAGGGCCTGCATCTGATCGTCTCCGACATCGAGGCTGCGCGCGGCGAGCTAGCCGGACGCGGGACCTCGGTCAGTGACGTCTTCCATTTCGATGGCGGCGGCCAGGTGCCCGGGCCTGATCCGCAGCGCCGTGACTACGGGTCGTTTTTCTCCTTCAGCGACCCGGACGGCAACAGCTGGATGGTGCAAGAGGTCAGGCAACCGCAGACCCGGGCGTGACCCGGGCGACCGCGCCCGGCTGGCTCTCGCCCTCAGTGCGGGCTCGTCAGTGCGGGCTCGTCCGGGCGGGCTCGTCCGGGCCTGCGAGAAAGGGCTGCCACCGGATGAACGCGCTGCCGCCAGAACCGGCGGGCGTCCCGCCCGGCGAAAATACCACAGCACTCAGGCCATTAAAGAATTGCGATACTTCTCTTTGTATTGACAGATCTTCTGCTGCGACGGAACCGACAACCAGACGGCCGAGCTGGCATCGCGGACTGTCGCATCCGGCGGGGCACGACGCCAGGCAGATCGTCAGTGCAGGTTCTGGGCGGCCGCCCTGGCGCGCAGCAGACTGAGCCGCCGCCCGCGCGACGCCTGGCGCGGAGCCGCGGCTTGCGGCTGATTCGCGGCTGCGGGCTGATCCGCCCGGCTGACGAAAACCTGCGGGCTGATGGCATGCAGGTGCGACAGCAATACCCCCAGCCCATCGTCGTGCGTGAGGTCCAGCACGACCTCACCGGTCATCTCGGCCTTATCGGTGTCCCCGGACGTCAGCAGGACCTCACGGACTGGCTGGCCGGCGAGGGCCTCATCCAGCGCCGCCTGACTGCCCGGACCGCCGGGCAGGGTAATCCGGATTCTCCACATGGACATACAGACCTCGCAGTCTCGAGTCGCCAGTCTCGACCGTGCCAGTCTTGACAGTGCCGCTGCCCTGTTGCAGGCGTGCTTCCTGCTCGTAACGAAGACGTGAACGCTCAGCTTGATATCGCCGCGGTCCAAGTCCGCTCGACGAAGGGGACGGCACCAGGGCCAGCACCGCCGCCCTTTTGCCAGCCATTTACCAATCCATGGCAAGGCTCGCTACGCCCTTTGCAGTATGCAATGTTACCGCGCTAGGGGCATTTCGGCCAGCCGACCACTCGCGCTGACCCGGATGCCGGGCGCCGCCGCGGCGCGGAATGCCGACGGACCGAGGTCCGCTGTCGCGTAGTTCAGCTAGCGGAACGGACGGGACGGCCAGCGAAGTGCCAGCCCTGCCGCGCCACGATGCCCGGCCAAGCGTCAATCGGCGGCACTGTGGCCGACTGGCACCTTGCTCACAATTCGGCCGCCCGCCTGTTGCGGGCGGCCGGTCGGGTAAGACTGAACACATGCATCGCCGCAAGTTCCTCGCCGGGGTAGGCCTGGTCACGGCCGGTGGCGTGGCCGGAGCCGCGGCCGGGTTCGCGGCTGAGCCGGTTGTCAACGCCGAGGGCCCGACTGCGCGCACCGCGCACCCGGTCGGGCCGGCCGCGTATGTGGCGACCGTCACGTTCCGTACCGCGCCGCCGGAGCGGCTCGTCGCGCTGACCATCGACGACGGCCCGACCCGGGAATGGACACCGCAGGTGCTGCGGATTTTGCAGCGGCACCAGGCGCAGGCGACGTTCTTCGTGGTCGGCGAGCGGGCCCAGGCGGCGCCCAGCTCGGTCGCGCGAACCGCGGACGCCGGCCACGAACTGGCTAATCACACGTGGGCGCACAGCGATCTCACCCAGAACGACGAGCCGTTCGACCGCGACAGCCTGGAACGCACCCACGAACTCGTAACGCACCTGACCGGCCAGGCGCCGACGTTGTGCAGGCCGCCCTATGGCCGCATCGACAGCGTCGGGCTAGCCGTGTGCGCGGGCCTGCACTACCGCGTGATGTTGTGGTCGAATCACGTGACGGGCAGCAATGCGCGCGGCGATGTGGACACCACGTTGCGGCAGGCGTCGCCCGGCAGCATCGTGCTCGCTCACGACGGGGGACCAGAGCCCAACGCCAGCCTGATGCAGCAACTTGACCGGCTGGTCGGCTCCATGAAGGACCGCGGGTACACCTTCGTGACGGTCAGCGAACTGCTGGCGGCCTCGTCACCCTCGTCGGCTGGCTAGCGAGGCCCGGCCCGCCGCGGCCGCCGCCGCGGACTCCGGGACCGCCTTCGCCAGGCGGTGGCCGGTGTCAGGCCAGTGGCCGCAGATGGGTGCGCTGCCCGTCGTGGTCGAAGATGCAAAGCACCTCCGCCGGGCCGTCATGAGCTCCGAAGGCGTGCGGAATCATGGTGGAGAACTCCGCCGCCTGGCCGGCCTCGACCACGATGGTCCGCTCGCCAAGCAGCAGCACAATGGTTCCCGACAAGACGGTGAACCAGTCCCGGCCCGGATGGACTTTCAACTCGCTGGCACCGGGCCGGGGGCCGGCCTGGTGACACGCATCTTGGCCACGGTCACACCGTGCGGCCCGGGCTCCCGGCTCAGCAGCCAGGTGGTGACCCCTCGCACCGCATCTCGCTGTGGCCTGATCACCACGTCGTCGTCGGCGACGGACTCCACCAGCTGATCGAGGGTGCTGCCCAGCGCCCGGGCGATCGAGCTCAGCTGGTCGAGGCTGATCCGCCGGTGGCCCGTCTCGATACGGCTCAGCGTGGACGGGCTCAGGTAGCAGCGGGCCGCCAGATCATCGAGCGACCAGCCCCGGGCCACGCGCAGCCCCCTGATCCGCTTGCGGACCAGACCGTCGAGGTCATCATCTTGCTTCACACGCAAGATCGTATGTCAATAGTGCAAGATGACCGTAGGTTGGCTACATGAACAGTCATCACCACCATGAGCACCAGCCCCCAGCCGGGACAGACGACGCGGCCATGGCCGGGCTCCTGGACCTCGATGCCGAGGTGCTGCACTCGTACTTGTCCGAGATGACCGCCTGGGTTCACGAGCTGGCTGGCGATCCGCCCACCCGCCGGATCCTCGACCTGGGCAGCGGGACGGGCACCGGCACCCTCGCTCTGCTGCAGCGCTTCGCGGGGGCCGACGCGATCGCCCTCGACATATCTCCGCAGCTGCTGCAGCGCCTCCGCGACAAGGCCCGGGTGGCCGGCGTGGCCGACCGAGTCCGTACCGTCCAGGCGGACCTGGACGCGTCGTGGCCCGCCATCGAACCCGTTGACCTGGTATGGGCATCCTCGTCCCTGCACCACATGGCAGATCCCGCTCGTGCCCTCGCCGAGGTCTTCGCCGTGCTCCGTCCCGGCGGGCTGCTGGCCGTGATCGAGATGGACTCCTTCCCGCGCTTCCTGCCCGACCACCTCGGCCTCGGCCGCCCCGGCCTCGAAGCACGCTGCCACGCCGCCCTCGCCGAAGCACACGGCGAGGAGCTACCGCAACTCGGCGCGGACTGGGGCTCGCACCTGTCCCGGGCCGGCTTCACCATCGAGGCCCGGCGGCCCTTCGTCATCCATCTGACGCCGCCGCTTCCCGCCGCCGCCGGCCGGTACGCTCAGGCATCCCTGCGACGCGCCAGGTCCCACCTCGACGGCCGGATGAGCGCCGACGACCTGGCCACCCTCGACCTCCTGATCGACAGCGACGGGCCCGACGGGGTACTGCAGCGCGACGACCTCACCATCCGCACCACGAGGACCACATGGGTGGCGCGCAGGCCCGCGGGACCGAGTTCCCGGTCACGAGCCTCTGGTCAGCTATCTAGTTGATCGTGGAGTGGATCACGACCGGCCGGACATCATGTCCGTTGACGCTGTCGAAAATGCCGGGGGCGTTCTGGAACGCTCCGCTCGGATTGCGGTGCAGCGTAGAGTACTCAATCTTCAACGCTCCGCCGCCCGCGTCCACCACGAAGAAAATGGCTCCGCCGCCCTCACGCGCACGGTTGTAGCGGATGACCGTGCCGTCGATGACTAGGTTGTAGTGATCGCCGTCGGTGTAAACGGCGCCGCCGCTGCCGCCACCTGGCGTGCCGGGGCTGGCCGGATTGGCGCCGCGGCCGATCGCCTCGTTGCCGGTCATCAGGCTATTGATGACGTCGAAGTTCGCGTACAGGCCGCTCAGCGCGCCGCCGTTGGAGCAGCGGTTGCCGCGGAAGGTGTCGTGAGTTATGAAGACGGGGGTCCGCATATACATGCCGTACGCGCGGATCGCCGCGCCGCCGAGGTCCGGGCCGTACCGGTAGCACCGGTTGTCGAAGAAGCCGGAGTTGACCACCTTGAGCTGACCGCCCTGATCGAAGATGGCTCCGCCGCCGTAGCTCGACGTGCTGGTCTGGCGCACGGCCGAGTAGCCGTCATCAAAGGTCATGTTCTGCACGATGAGCTGCGGCCATTTCTGCTCCCAGCAGTCATCAGTGGTGTACTTCTGCTTCGGGTCGCAGGTGTTCATGTACAGGATTCTCAGCTTGCCGCCGCCGCTCAGCGTGACTTTGCCACCGCCATCCAGCACTATCCGGTGGCGGGTGTTCACGACCTTGGCCGTCGCGGTCATCGTGATCGTGACCGGCTTCGGGCCACAGTTGAAAGTGATGATGCCGCCCTCGGCGACGGCCCTGACCACGGCGGCCGAGGTGCAACTCGCAGGCGTGCCCCGGCCGACGACATGGTTGGGATGACTGGTGTTAACGGCGCGGGCGGCTGGCGGAACGTAGGCGTGCCCGGCGGGGTTGCCGAACTCAGCCGGGCCGCCTGACTGCGCGGCCGAGGCGCGCGGTGCGTAGGGGATGGTCGCGGTGCTGGCCGCCGCGCCTGTCATGATCACAGCTGTCACGCAGCCCGCACCGATAAGCCCGCCGACGAATGTGGTCAAGCCACGCATCTGCCGCATGCCCGGTCATGCTAGCCGGGCCCGCATGACCTCACCCGAAGATCTGATAGATCGCCCGGGAACGGGCATCCGTGATCAACCCGGTATGACCGGACTCGGCTCATGACGGTCGGCGGGGACGGCGGCTCTCGCAGCAGTCATCGGGCGTTTCGCGCGCCACGCACTCCATCCTGCTGCCCGAAATGACCCGCTCGGCTATGCCCTCGCCGGCGTGGCTGTCCGGGTCCCGCAAGATCGCCAGACGCTCACGCCGGTCCACGCGCGCAATGGCCGCAAACTACCCCTCATTTTCATTTATAGCAGAGTCCAGCCGAGTTCATGAGCAAAAAAATTTCGATTTAAAGTTACGAACCTGGGATTGGAGCTGATGCCGTGAACCCCCTGACTACCAGCGCGTTTGACCTTCCCGACCACCTCTCCGCCAAGGCTGACCCGGCCCTGATCGCCGGCGACGAAAGGCACTTCGCGGCCATCGCGGAGAGCCTGGAGCAGTCGATCGCCGAACTGTCTGACCGCCTCGACGCCGAGCGCAAGGCGCCCGGCGGCATCGGCCAGGAGGCAATGGACCGGGACATGGAGGTCCACCGGCTGACCGCTCGCCTGCGCGTACTGCGCCGTTTCGGTCTGGACCTGTGCCTTGGGCACATGGTCGGCGCAGGCAACGCCGAGCCGGTGTACGTCGGGCGACTTGGCCTGCGGGACGGCGCGGGTCGCCGGCTGCTCGTCGACTGGCGCTCCCCCGCGGCCGAGCCGTTCTTCGGGGCGACCCATGCCAACCCGATGGGCCTGGCCAGCCGCCGCAGGTACCGCTGGACCCGCGGCCGGATCAGCGACTACTGGGACGAGGTGTTCACCGCGGACGGGTTTGACGGGCACGCGGCCGCGCTCGACGACCAGTCCGCCTTCATCGCCAGCCTGGGCAGCAGCCGGTCGGCGCGGATGCGAGACGTGCTCGGCACCATCCAGGCCGACCAGGACACCATTATCCGCGCGGGATCCCGCGGCGCTCTGGTCGTCGACGGAGGTCCAGGTACCGGGAAGACCGTCGTCGCGCTGCACCGCTCCGCCTACCTCCTCTACTCTGACCCTCGCCTCGGTCACCACCGGGGCGGCGTGCTGTTCGTCGGTCCGCACCAGCCCTACCTGGCCTACGTCGCCGACGTCCTCCCCAGCCTCGGCGAGGAGGGCGTGCAGACCTGCACCCTGCGGGACCTCGTCGCCGAGGGGGCCGCGGCCGCGATCGAGGCCAACCCGGACGTGGCCCGCCTGAAGTCATCCGCGGATCTGGTGAAGGCGATCGAGACCGCGGTCAGGTTCTACGAGAACCCGCCTACCACGGGGATGACGGTCGAGACCCACTGGTCCGACATCTGGCTGAGCGCCGCCGACTGGGCCGAGGCGTTCGAAGCACCAGAGCCCGGTACTCCGCACAACGAGGCGCGCGACCAGATCTGGGCGGAACTGCTCGTGATCCTGATGGACTCCCGCGACCGCGACGTGCCAGCCGACCTGCTCCGCAAATCGTTGCAGCAGAACAGGGAGCTGCGCACGACCCTCAGCAGGGCATGGCCGCTGATCGAACCGGCTGACCTCGTCGCAGACCTCTGGTCAGTACCCGCCTACCTGCGGCTGTGCGCGCCCTGGCTCAGCCCCGACGACGTTCAGCAGCTGCAGCGCGAGGACGCTCAGGCCTGGACGGTGTCCGACCTGCCGCTCCTGGACGCGGCACGGCAGCGGCTCGGCGACCCGCAGGCATCACGACGTAACCACCGGCATGACGCCGCGGTCGCCGCCGAACGCGAGCGCATGGCCAGGGTCGTCGACGACCTGATCGAGGTCGCGGACGACGAATACGGCTTCGGCCTGGTGACGATGCTGCGCGGCGAGGACTTCCAGGACGCCCTGGTCAATGAGGCAGCACTGCCCGGCACCGATCCGGACCTGCTGGCCGGCCCGTTCGCGCACATCGTCGTGGATGAGGCGCAGGAACTGACCGACGCAGAGTGGCAGATGCTGCTGCTGCGCTGCCCGTCCCGGAGCTTCACCATCGTCGGGGACCGCGCCCAGGCCCGGCACGGGTTCACGGAGTCGTGGCGGGAACGCCTCGATCGGGTCGGGTTCGACCGGATCAACCAAGCCTGTTTGAGCATCAATTACCGGACGCCGCAAGAAGTCATGGCAGCAGCCGAGCCGGTCATCCGAGCCGTGCTCCCGGACGCCAACGTGCCGACCTCCATTCGCAGCACCGGCGTCCCCGTCATACACGGATCTGCTTCGGATCTGGGCTCGATCCTCGACACCTGGCTCGCCGCGCACCCCGACGGGATCGCCGCCGTCATCGGCGATCCCACGTTCCGGGCGACGTCCCGCGTGCGGTCGCTGACCCCGGAGCTATCGAAGGGGCTCGAGTTCGACCTGGTCGTCCTCATCGACCCAGCGGCGTTCGGCCAGGGCATCGAAGGAGCGGTCGACCGCTATGTGGCGATGACCCGGCCGACCCAGCAACTCGTCATCCTGACGAGCTCCCCGACTGGGGAGGTCCGTCCATGGGCTGGTGGCGTCGGCGAACAGGCCGCCGAGCGCGGTGCAGACGGCGACTGCGGCCTGCTGGCCGATTGACCAAGCAGACAGGGTGCGTGCGATGCGGTCATTGCCAGGGCGGAAACGCGGGATGGCAGAGCAGGAGCACGGCCAGCAGCGGCAGTAAGGGCCTTTCCGTGCTCTGATCGAGGTTACTTCTTTACCGCGTCGATCCACACGTGAATACGTCCGCCGTGCGATAGCTGGGCGTCTGCGGACACGGTGCAGGAATCTGGGCGACGGTACGGCATGGAGATGCGGCGCCGCAGCGTTGTGTGGCCTGAGAAGCTACCGGACTTGCTGCCCGCGCCGAGTCCCTTGCTGCACACCACGTCCCACGCGCCCGACACGTGCTGTCCGGGGGTCGCCGAGACGTATACGTACAGTGCCAGAGGCCGGTTGACGTTTCCGCCTGCCACACATATGGCGAAATCACCGCTAGCACGACACGAGGCGACACGATGGACATAGTTATCGGGAGCAGCGGTCGCCGTACCCGTAATCAGGCAGGCTGACACCGCTCCAGTGACCAGCGCGCCTGCGATCCTCTTGATCATCTTCACCTCATTCGTGGTTGCCCGACGATTGTTTGACGCGTCACGGACCCTGTTGGTGGTCCTGCTCTTTTTAGGCGCGATAGTTATCCAGGTGCAGCTTCACGGTTGATGCCATCAATCTGCGCTTCGAGCTGGCTACTGCGGGGCGTGCTGTGGTCGATTACCCACTGCCTCAATTCCGCAGGCGGGAGCTGCCGTAGGAACGCGAATTCGGTCGGGTACTGCTGCGTCGAGTCGTTCATCTCATGCTCCGGGTTCTGCCTGAATCAGCCGGTCAATTCCTTGGCGTCAATGAGCTGGACTTGGCGAGCTTCGCCACCAGGGCGTCGGCCTGGTGGTCCTGGCAGGCCTCGCCTGCGGGCGCCGGAGTCCGGCATGATGCGTCGTAGGCGCACTGGCATCCGGCAGCCATTCGCCCTGGCTCCTTCTGCTCGGGCTCTGAGGATGTGCCGGTCACGAGACCGGCGAGCGCGTCCCACATAATCTGTAGAGGCCTGTCGGCCTCGTTTTGATGCGCGTAGCCCGCAGCGAATCGCTCTCCGTCTGCCGTCGTGCTCTCGGGGAAGAACCACGACGCCATGTCCTGAGGGTGCGGACCGTCGCGCAGGCGATCATCACCGACGCGGGGATCTCATCGGGCTTGGTCAGCACTGAGACGGATGCTGATCTGGGATCCAAGCTCCTGGAATCCAAGCGCCCGGGCGATGCGTCGTGATCCTGGTGACCGGGCTCGCCATTGGGGCAGCAGACCCTCATGGATTGCGTGCTCGACGGCAGCGGATGCCACCAGGCGGCCAAGGCCACGGCCGCGTGCCCGGGTAGCGGTCAATACCGACAGATGCGCGACCTGACCAGGCCAGTGACGGTATCCGGCGACCGCTGCGATCTGCCCCTGGTGCCGAACTGCGAATGGCGGGGACGTGATTTCCGTCAGGCCGCTTTCCTTAATGTCCTGCGTGTCGGCGGCGGCCAGGAACTGGCGTAGCTCCGCATCCTGCGACTGGCGGACAGCGGCGCCGTATCGTGGCCGGAACTCGCCTGGATCGAGATAGGCGAGAGTGGCGGGGCCGAGGATGTCGATGATCTCGCACCGCTCGTGGAGCAGCTCGGGGTCGGTCAGCGCGCCCGACGGGACGTCGCTGATCGCGCGCTGGAACACGCGCGCCGTGGACGCATCCGGCGCGGTGGCGATGGCAGCGTCCCCGATCACCACGATGCCGACCCAGCCTCGCGGGCTCAGGCGGGATTCCGGCGACAGCGCGACCTGAGGGGCCGGGATGAATGTGACAGGCACGCCCGCAAGGCCCTCCCACAGCGCGTGGCACCGCACGAGCAACAGGGACGACGTCTCGGGCTCAGGCCGCATCGCCCGATTCGATCATTTGCTGCATTCCGCGGGCAACCGGCTTAAGCCGGGCCTGGTCATGTCCCTCCTGAGAGCGACGCTGAAGACGGCTCTGCGGCGGGACGCCGGTGGCCAGCGGCAGCCCTAGCGTTGCTGGCATGGAAGCAACGATCGAAGTGACCGGCCTGCGGAAGCGGTTCGGCTCCACGCTGGCCCTGGATGGCATGTCGTTCATCGCCGGGCCAGGCCAGGTCACCGGGTTCGTGGGACCGAACGGGGCCGGGAAGTCCAGCACGGCCGGCGGGTCGATGAGGTGATCGGGCAGGCCGGCCTGACTGCAGCCGCGCGGCGCAAGGCCGGCGGCTTCTCCCTGGGCATGCGGCAGCGGCTGGGCATCGCGGCGGCCATGCTGGGCGACCCGCCGGTGCTGATGTTCGACGAGCCGTTCAACGGCATGGACCCCGAGGGCATCGTCTGGATGCGCGGGTACCTGCGGTCGCTGGCCGCCGAGGGCCGGGCCGTCCTGGTCTCCAGCCACCTGATGAGCGAGCTGCAGGACGCCGCCACTCACCTGGTCGTCATCGGCCGCGGCCAGGTCATCGCGGACGCTAACGTGGCCGAGCTGGGGCAGCTGTCCCGGATGGCGAGGCAGGATCATCAGGCGCCAGCACCCCGCGTGCGCGCTGGCGATGCTGACCGGGACGCGGCGGCCGCGGCGCTGGGCGAGCACTTCGCGCACGGCAGGCTGACACTCGACGAGCGCCTTGACGCCACCTTGACTGCTACAACGCACGGCGAGCTATCCGAGGCCACCCGGGAACTGCCCAACCTGACGACGCGGCCGGCCCAGGCCAGCCCCCCGGGGGAAGCGGGCTATGCCAGAGGACAAGCCCGGCCCAGCTCCAGGCCCAGGAGCATGGCCGCACCATCGCGGCTAGACCCGAAGCGGGTCATCAGTAGCCAAGCCGGGCGACCCGTTCAGCCACGCCCTCGCCGGGCCGCCCGCCGGCGCCGCGCCGCGTGCGTAAGGTGGTTGGCGATGAATCGCTAAGCCCGCCAGCCGACGGACGCGAGGGGGACCGATGGATGAGGATCAGGCGCGGGCGCGGCTTCGCGCCGAGCGCGCCGAGGTAGCGGGCCTGCTCACCGATGCCCAGGTGGCAGGACAGCAGGACCGGGCAACCGAAGACGAGACCGGTGACATCGCTGATTCCGCCCAGCCCCTGACTGCCGAGGGCATGGACGACGCCATCGCGGACAGCTTGCGCGACCGGCTGGCCGCACTTGATCGTGCCCTGCAGCGGCTGGACGCGGGCACCTACGGCCGTTCTGTGCTCAGCGGACAGGCCATTCCCGATGAGCGCCTCGATGCCGACCCTGCCGCGGAGCTCACCGTGGCGGAGGCCCGGGCCCGCGCCTGATTCGATGCTGTGGGCGGATGCGGCCAGGAAGCTCGCGGCGGCCCGCACGTCCTGGCTGGGCACCACGATGGTGTCCGGCGCGCCGCATGCGGCGCCGGTCTGAGGAGTCATAGCAGGACAGACGTAGCCGCGTTCGGGCGACAGCGTCACGTGTCACCGTGAACCGGCCAGGTCAGCTCCAACAACATCAGCCGCCGCCGGGCCGGCTGCGGCAGCCGGCCGTTCCATCGCGTTCTGGTCCATCGCGTTCTGGCCGTTATCCGGCCGCGCCCGCGTGCTACCGCTGGCCCGCTGCCGTTGTCATCACGCTTTGTTGTAAATAGATTACACAATGTGTTCAATGCGAGCGAGCGCGTGATCTTTGCACTTTACCTGAACTTTGCTTGATGTTTACCTGAATTTCACCCAGTTTGCTGTTCGCAATCGCCCCGAGGCCTCTCTTTCAGGTAGGTACCGCCCAGACGGGGGCCGGTGCGCGCTTTTGATCGTGGGGCAAGTCAGGCGGCGGGGCCAGCAGGACCCCGGCCGCCCGGCATGATCGCGTAAATGGGGTGGCGGGATGCACTCGCAAGTCATCCACGCAGCGCTGGCTGTGCCGAAGATCAGCACCGTGCAGCTGGAGCAGCTGCGTCATCTGGTCCCGCTCGGCTTTGTCGGCCTCGTCTCGTGGTCGGTCTGGCTCCTGCGGTTCACGCTGTCACGGGTCTACCGCCCGGTGCCACCCGGGTTCACCGCCACGACCTCGGTGGTCGTTCCGGCGTATCGCGAGGACCCGGACATACTCGATCGCTGTCTGCGCTCGTGGCTTGCGGAGAATCCGACCCAGGTCATCGTCGTTCCCGACGTCGAGGATGTCGAGGTTATCCAGCTGCTGCAGCAGCGCGCCCGCACCGACTCCCGGCTGCTGGTGGTCCCGTTCCGGCACCACGGCAAGCGGTCGGCGCTCGGCGTCGGCATCCGCAAGGCCAGCTCGGAAATCCTGGTCCTGGCGGACTCGGACACGATGTGGGAGCCAGGGCTCATCGCTGCGGTGCTGGCGCCATTCAGGGACCGGCGGGTCGGCGGAGTCGGCACCCGGCAGAACGCCTACCTGCCGCGGACGAGCGCATGGCGGCGGGTCGCCGACTGGATGATCGACGTCCGTTACCTCGACTATGTCCGGGCCCAGTCCCGTGCCGGAGCAGTCGCCTGCCTCTCCGGGCGGACCGTGGCCTATCGCCGCAGCGTCGTGCTGCCGGTGCTGGAGCACCTGGAGGACGAGTTCTTCCTCGGCCGCCGTTGCGTGGCAGGCGACGACGGGCGGCTGACCTGGCTTGTCCTCGGATCCGGCTACAAGACCGTGTACCAGTCCACGGCGCGGGCGCTGTCGATGTTCCCCGACACCGGCCGGGCCTTCCTCAAGCAGCGGCTGCGCTGGAGCAGGAACTCCTACCGCTGCTACCTCACGGCGATGTGGAAGGGCTGGCTCTGGCGGCAGCCGTTCATCTGCCAGCTCAGCGTCCTGCAGGTCACCCTCACGCCGGTGACCATGGGCTTCGCCATGGCCTACCTAGCAGTCTGGGTGCTCCGTCCGGAACCGTACGTTGCCGCGATCGCCGTTGCGTGGCTGCTCGCCGGGAGGGCCCTGCGCGGGATCTCGCATCTGCTCCGGCGGCCCGGTGACATCTGGGTCCTGCCGCTGGTCGCGATCATGACCATCATCGTCGCGCTTCCGGTCAAGACCTACGCCTTCGTCACGATGAACAGGCACGGATGGCTCACCCGCCGCAGTGACCTCATCGGCGGCGAGGCTCAGTCCGCGGCGTCGCTGCGTTAGGAGAATTTCAGTGGCCAAGACCCGTCATCCGCACCGCGACCAGCGAGTGCGCCGCAGGCGCTACACCGTGGTCATCGCGCTCGCCTTCTTCGTGTGCCTCGGCGGGCTCCCGACGATCCTGTCCGCCTTGCACCTGAAGATCAAGGCCGCGCCGCTCCCTTCCAGCGAGAGGATCCAGCTGCTCCCCGCGCCGAGTGCGCTCAGCAGCGTGCCGCTCCCGCCGGCCGCGAGGCCGATCGATCCGGGGCAGCGGCCCGCGACTTTGCCCAGGGTGAGCGAAGCACAGGAGGCCGCGGCGGTCAGCGCGCAGGACAACTGGCTCCGGGCGATGCTGCACGCTTCATTCCGCTCGTACCAGCCCACGGTCGTCCCCTACCGCGGCTCGCTGCCCACGCTCATCCTGACGTCCGGGGCACCCTACTCATCCGGCGGCGGCCTGGCTACGTACACCGCGCCGCCGGTCACGTACACCGCCGCCGATCTCGTTCAGTACGGGGCCCTGGCGCCACTGCCGCACGGCGCGGCGCTCCTGGAGGACAACATATTCGTCGCCTCCGGAGCCCAGCTGGACCTCTCCTCCGCCAATGTGCGGGCGGTCTACCTTGACAACACGCCGACCGGCCCCGCCTCGATCGTCGGCTGGCAGGGCGGCCTTGCGTTCCGGGGTACCGCCCGGCGGCCCCTGACCATCGCGGGCTGGGACGAGGCGACCATGACGCCGGCCCGGGACGCCGGCCACGGCCGGCCCTACATCCGTGAGGTAGCCGGCCGAATGACCCTCGCCAACGTCCGCGTATCGTCGCTTGGCTTCTGGAGCGGCCGCACCGGCGGTGTCGCCTGGACCGGACTGGCCGACTACCCCAGCACCGGCGGTGCGACCTCGACGACCTTCACGGGCAACACGTACGGCGCATTCGTGACGCAGTCTCATGACATCAGGTTCTCGGCCGACCTGTTCGAGTCCAATCAGCTGGATGGTCTCCACATCCACCGGGGCACGGTCGGCGCGTCGGCCACCCTGAGCTCGGCAGTGCGCAACGGCGAGAACGGCTTCCACGTTGACCGCGGGGCCAACGGGACAGTCCTGCGCGACGACGTGGCCCAGCACAACGCGACCAACGGCTTCCTGGCCGACGGGCGCCCGCTCGTCAGCACCGCCTCTCCCTCCGGGAACGCCGTGGCACCAGGGTCAGGGACGCGCATCGAGAACAGTGCCGCGGTTGGCAACGGGGAGACGGGCATCCTCGTCGAGGGCGGGACCGGGATGGTGCTCAAGGCGGACGAGGTGTGCGCCAGGCAGACCGGCATCGCACTGCGCTACGGAGCCAGCAACACGATCGTGGATGGCAACGACGTCCGGTGTAACCCGCGGGTCGGGCTCTCCATCGGGCCAGCCGCACCGGTCACTCTCGTCTCAGGGAATGCAGTCTCGGGTGCTCGCATCGCAGTCCTGGTGCGCAGCTCCGGCAGCGTCGCGATGGACAACAGCCTGATTACCGGGGCCACCGTCTTCGGCATCTCGGTCCGGGGAGCGAACTCCGTCGTTTCGGGCCGGGACAACGTGATCTCAGGGACCGGCTTCCGGGCCGTGGACGCGCGTGCTGACGCCGCGCCTCCCGCCCTGTCCGGAAGCGACACGGCCCACTGGGCTTATCACGTGAAGCAGACCATCTTGACTTACCTCGAGTTTCACCCGCTTGCCATCCTGTGGCTGAGCATCGTCTTCCTGGTGACCGTCGGCGCGCTCTGGACACGCCGCCGCCGCCTGTCGGCGCATCCGTACCCGGAGAGCACCCGCTGGACCGGTCCGGAAGACGACCCGGGCCGGGACGCTCCCGTCCTGGTGGCTGCCGCTAGGGGCGGACCGGACGGCCAGTCCTGGGCCGGAGATCATGACGCCTGGCTGGAGGATACGGTCCCGCAGGGCCGCGGGCTCATCGGGCCTGCCATGCCGGATGGCCGGGTGCCCCACGACCGCACGCTGGCGCGCGTAGTGCCCGACGTCAGCGACGTAGTGCCCGACATCAGGGAAGCCGACGGCGGCCCGCAGATGTCACTGCATGACCGCGCCGGGCTGATCGGCGCGACCAGCCCGCTGGCCCGAGTGGACGATCGGCCATGAGGACGCGCACCCCGGCCCTCAGGGCGGCCGCGTGCGCGGCAGTGGCCGGGTCCCTCCTGCTCGCGGCCGCCGCGTGCGCCGGCCCGTCATCGCCGGCAGGCACGCCCGCACCGGCCAGTACGCACGCCGCGTCCAGCCAGGGCTCCGGGTCCAGCGGAACCGGCCCGGCCTCGCTGTCCGGCGGTGGCAACACGCTCAGCTGCGGCGGGGCGGTCACGACGGTGTCAACCGCCGCCGGGCTGCAGCGGGCGCTGGCGAGCGCGCAGCCCGGCACCAGGATCTTGCTGGCACCCGGCACATACCACGGCGACTTCGCGGCCACCGCCTCCGGTACCCGCGCCGCCCCGATCACCTTGTGCGGCAGCAGGAACGCGGTCCTGGCGGGCCCGAGTATCACTCACGGCTACACCTTCTATCTCGACCAGGCCTCGTGGTGGCGACTAGCGGGCTTCAGCGTCGAAGGCGGCCAGAAGGGCGTCATGGCTGACGGCGCGACGCACGATCTCATCTATGGCCTGTACGTGCACGGAACGGGAGATGAAGCCATTCATCTCAGATCCTTCAGCAGCTATAACATCGTCAGCCACAACGTCATACGCGACACGGGTCTTAACGTGCAGTTCTTCGGTGAGGGAATATATGTCGGCTCCGCTCACGGGAACTGGTGCAGATACACCAGCTGCCGCCCTGACGAGAGTAATTACAACGTGCTCGTGGACAATAATATCGCGGACACGACAGCCGAGAATATAGATATCAAGGAAGGGACGACCGGGGGCACGATAGCGGGTAACACCTTCAACGGCGCAGGCATGGTCGCATCGGCCGCGACAGCCTGGGTCAACGTTAAGGGCAACGACTGGGCAGTGCTGGACAACACTGGCATCGACAGCATTGGTGACGGGTTCCAGGTGCACCAGGTCTATCCTGGCTGGGGCATCGGAAATGTCTTCCGGGGAAATAGCGCAACGGTAACCGGCGCTGGCTATGGAATCTACGTGCAGAGCCATCATCTGCAAACAATCGTGGCCTGCAATAACGTCGTCGCTAGCGCCGGCGCTCAGCTTTCGAACGTTCCATGCCAGAACAGATGAGATTAACGGACAGGATTAAGGAGACTGAGCAATGGAATTGCCTTCCCCCCGCATGCGCCTGACGGTGATCGGGACTGGATACCTGGGCCTGACCCATGCGGTCTGCATGGCGCAACTGGGTCACGATGTCCTGGCCATCGACGCAGACCCGGCCAAGATTGCCAAGGCGGCCAGCGGCGAGGCGCCGTTCTTCGAGCCTGGCCTCGAGCCGCTGCTGCGGAAGAACCTTGAGGCCGGACGACTGCGCTTTACCACCTCCTACGCCGAGGTGGGCCGCTTCGGCGAGGTGCACTTCCTCTGCGTCGGGACACCCCAGTCGGCAGATGCGTCGGCCGATCTGCAGTACGCGCGCGCTGCTGTGGATGCACTCGCGCCGCACCTCACCCGCCGGTGCCTGGTAGTCGGTAAGTCCACGGTCCCGGTCGGGACCGCGCGCTTGCTCACCGCCCGCCTCAGGGCGCAGGCGCCAGCCGGCGACGAAGTCGAGCTGGCCTGGAATCCGGAATTCCTGCGTGAGGGGACGGCCGTACAGGACAGCTTGTCACCGGACCGCCTCGTCTTCGGCGTCACCTCATCATGGTCCGCTGACCGGCTGCGGGACGCCTATGCCGTGCCGCTGTGCAACGGAACTCCCTGCCTGGTCATGGGCCTGGAAACCGCTGAACTGGTCAAGGTCGCGGCCAACTCGTTCCTGGCCACGAAGATCTCATTCATCAATGCCATGGCTGAGGTATGCGAGGCGTCGGGCGCCGACGTAATCCGGCTGTCCGCGGCCCTGGCGCACGACGAGCGCATCGGCGCCCGTTTCCTGTCGCCTGGCCTCGGATTCGGCGGCGGCTGCCTGCCCAAGGACATCCGCGCATTCCGGGCAACCGCACGCTCGCTCGGAGTCGGCTCCGTCGATCGCTTCCTGAATGAGGTGGACGCCATCAACCTGAGCCGCAGGACCAGGGTCACCGAGATCGCGCGGGAAATTGTCGGCGGGACACTGGCCGGCCAGCGCGTGGCGGTACTCGGCGTCGCGTTCAAGCCGGGCAGCGACGACGTGCGTGACTCGCCGAGTCTCGCCGTGTGCGACCAGCTCACCCGGGAGGGTGCCATCGTCAGGGTGCACGATCCGGTCGCCACCGGCAACGCCGCCCTGGCCAGGCCGAACCTGCACTACGCGGAGACGGTCACCGAGGCTGCCCAGGGCGCCGCTGTTGTCCTGCACCTCACCGAGTGGGCTGACTACCGCGCCATCGATCCGGCCGCTCTCGGCGAGGTGGTGGCACAGCGCAATATCATCGACGCGAGGTGCGCGCTCGACGATCAGTTCTGGCAGGCGGCTGGCTGGACGGTGCGGATCCTGGGACGCCCGTGACGGTGCGTGGGTTAGTCGTTCTCGACCACGTAGTCCCATTTAGCGACAATGTTCCAGCCGTCCGGCGCCCAGCGCATCAGCCCCTCCCCGGTCGCCTCGACAGCCCGGAGCTCGAAGCTCACCGTCCTCCCGGGACGCAGGATCTTCGGCGGCCGGGGCCGGCCAGGGACGAAGTAGGGCCGGTAAACGTGGTTCGTATCGTCGATGCTGGTGAAGTCGGACGCCGAGATGGGCACTAGTCCGGTGGCCACGGACATGCTCACCACCCACGTGGCGGTGGTCGCCGGAGCCTGGTAGGGCAGGCCCTCGCCCGGCACCTGTGGACCGGTTACGGTCACCAGCACCGACCAGTGCGGCGTCTGCACCTCCACGGCGTCACCCTGATTGGTCAGCGCGGGCCGCCGGACGGTGCCGGTCAGCGCGATGTCGCTGTGATAGTGCACGGTGCTGGGCGGCAAGAAGGACGGAAAGCCGCCGTAGTGGCTGGAGCTGGCAGCGCTGCTGGCCGCTGAGCCGCAGCCAGCAAGAACGAAAAGCAGCAGCGCGGCCAGTGCCATGCCGGCCCGCCCCCTCGCCCCGGCCTCCACAGTGACTGCGGAGGCCGGGGCGAGCCTGGCTGAGCGTGCCCTGCGGGCCAGCAGGTTCATGACATCCCGGGCGAGGTCCGGCGCCGGCGGCGCAGGTACCAGGCGGATCCGCCGAGTGCGATGAGGGCCAGCAGCGGCACCCCCACCGTCAGGGCTGTCCGCGGCCACAGCGGCCCGGGAGCAGCGTGGCCAAGGATGGTGACCGCATCGAGGCTGGCCTGTCCGTAGCCGCGCGGATTGTTGAACACGTCGCGGCCGAACGGCCGCAGGCCGGGCTGCGCCGCATAGCCGAGGTGGCCCAGCCCGTCAAGCCCGCCGGACACCGTGCCGGCCGGCAGCCGGGCGTAGTCGCGGCCCGCCGCGACGTCGAAGATGTCCTCCATCGTGCGCAGCCAGCTGTAGTGGTTGTAGAAGACGTCCGAGACCGTGCCCGGCCTGATGAACGGGCTGATCAGCACGCTGCCGGTGGCTCCGCCGCCCGGCGTGGCGCCGGTAGCGTTGAACAGCGGGTCGGGAGTCTCGCCCGCGGCCAGGTCCGACGGGTCGCCCTCGGCGCTGAGCGTGACGCTGGTCAAGGACCCGGTCGGGTCGACCGGGCTGCCGTCCTGGCTGACCAGCTGGAATGACCCGGTTGTCGCCGAGCCGGTGTTGGTGGTCGGGAAGTCGGGCCCGGTGTCGGTCACGGCGCCGACGAAGGAGTTCGCCGGGATGTTGGTGCCGGTCACCTCCCGGCCGGTGTCATCGGCCAGGATCGAGTTGTCGGAGATGACGTTCGATCCTGGCCCGCCGGTGACGGTGTCGGTCCTGGCCCCTGGCGGGCTTCCCGCTCCGCCGCGCACGATGCCGGGCACGCAGTCGGAGGGCACCAGCGTCGGGCTGGTCTGGGTGCACGCCGGCGGGCGGTCGATGTAGGCGTTGTTGCCCGGGCCGGGGTAGAGCTGATCACCCTGGGCGTTGGTACCGAGCGTGGAGTTCGGCCCGGTCGGCTCGTAGTCGACGTTGCGGCCGTAGAGGTTCTCGCCGGCCGAGTCAGACTTGAGGCTGCTCGTGTAGTTCGGCTGGTCGGAGGAGGTCGGGCCGTAGTCGTTGGCGTTGTTAAAGCTGTTGCCGGTGTAGGTGAAGGGCGCGAAGGCCTCGTCGAAGGTAACGTCGATCAGGCCGCCCTGCTTGAAGGCCGGCGACTGCTCGATCATCGGGATGTAGTACTCCAGGAACAGGTCGGCAGCGTACAGGCCGCCGGTGTAGTTCTTCGGGGTGGTCGACTCGGGATCGTTGGGGATCGGCGAGTTGTAATCCGGCGTTCCGCTCGCGGTGAAGGCTCCGGAGAGATTGTTGCCATGGCACACGGCGTCGTGAGCGTCGCTGCAGTTATCCGGGGTGATCCAGCTGAAGTCCGGGGTCGTCTTGACGCTCTGCAGGTCGTTGTAGAGGCCGTCGACAGGGCTGTCCAGATTGGCGATGTGGTTCTCGTCGCAGTTAGTTCCGCCGTGGGACGGCTCGTTGAGCGGCGGGGTCGTCGTGCCATCGGCATTGACGGCACCGGTCAGGGACTCAAACCACGGGAACGGGAAGTGCTTGGCCACGAACTGGTCGTCCGGCTGCGCCGCGGTGAACGTCGTGACGCCGGGCGGGTAGTCGCCCTCCATGTCGGTCGGATTGGTGTCCGGGTTATTGGCTGACGACCCCGGGCCGCCGCAGGCCGCGGCCTCCCGGTCCGGCACGGTATTGGGCACGAACTGCGTCGAGCCCGGCGTCTGCGCGCCGCCCAGATCCTGGGCGTACCCCTTCCAGGTCACCCCCGCCGCGTTGAACTGGTTGAACAGCGTCGGGACGTCGGTCGGGTAGGTGCACCCGTTGTCGCCCAGCGGGGCGTTGGCGCCGCTCGGCTGGGACGCGTTGGCAGGTGAGTTCATCTGGCCGTAATTGGGATTGGTCCGCAGCGAGCCGGCGTCCAGAATGTCGGAGTTCGGCCCGATCAGCTTGTTCGAGACGCTGCAGTCCTCCTGGGTGTCCTCCTCAGGCGCCTGCCCGGACACCATCGAGAGATAGTTGTCCATGCTGGAATGGCCGGTCCCGTAGTAGTTCTTGAGCAGGACACCCTGGCTCGGGAGCGTGTTCCACAGGTAGCTGTTCTGGTTGAGGCCGGTGAACGTAGCGTCATAGGACTTGTTCTCCAAGATAATCAGCCACACGTGCCTGACTGATCCGGGCCGCAGGCCCGTGCTGGCAATAGTGATGCCACTGGCCTGGGCGGGCGCAGCGGCAATGACTGAGGCAGGGACCGCGATCCCGGCCAGGGCGAGCACCCCTGCCCCGCACGCGGCGACAGCTCGCGGCAGACGACGACCTAAGCCAGAAATAGTCATGGGACCTACCTAATGTCCCAGCCGTACATCGCCAACAACGGCAAGCGTCACACCGGTGATGAGCGAGTGAACCTTTTGCGTCAGGGTCCCCCCAGCGGCATCCGCGTAAGAACTCGTGGTATCTCCGCCTTTCCCGGCCGGTCAGCCATCGCGCAGGACCAAGCGCAGCCGGGTAGCGAACCCGTCGGGGTCTTCGGCGAACCCGGTGTGGCCGCCCGGGAACATCGCGGGCTCCGTGCCCAGCGCCGTGGCGAGCGCCCTGGACGTGCGGTCGCAGAGCTGGCTTGCGGAGGTCTCGCCGATGCCGACCACGACGCGGGTGGCCGCCGAGCGCAGGGCGGTGATATCGGGCTGCCAGTGGGTGGTCGGGCGCAACATGTGCGTGTTCTGGTAGCTGGTGTCCGCGGCCGCCTGCGGATCCGGCTCCCCCGCGATCATCGCCTCGAGCACGCCCTCGGCAGCTGGATGTTCGCGTTGTCCAGGAACGTCCGCCACGATCCGGCACGGTCGCCCGCGAGCCACTTGGCGATGACCTCCTCGTTCCCGGCGTGGCGCTCAGCACGGTCAGGGAGCAGTTCGATCAGCGGGGGCTCGTGGGCGATGACCGTGTGGACCTGCTCGGGGTGAGCCTGGGCGAGGGCCAGCACGCTGACGGCGCCACCGCTGGAGCCGAAGACCGCAGCCGGGCCGGCCTGGAGATGGGTCAGCAGCCGGGACAGGTCGTCGGCGCGCAGCTGCGGGGTCGAGTCCTGGTCGGGGTCGCCGACCGGGCTGCGGTTGATGCCCCGCGGATCGGTGGTGAGCACGGCATAGTCGCCGGCGAGCAGGTCGGCCAGCGGGGCGAAAGGCGTGGCGTCCATCGGTGCGCCGACGAGCACCACGAGCGGTCCCGTACCGCGCACCTCGTAGTACAAGCGCGCGCCGGGGGCATCGAGAGTCTGGGCCGTGGCGGGTGAAAGGGGTGTCATCGGGTCCTCCTGGCAGGGGCGGTGAAGCTTCTTGCTGGCGCGGTTCGGCTGGGGCGGTCGTGCCCGGTCGGAGGTAGGACTCCCACCATGAGGCAGAATCGTCGCTCGTGGGCGAAGGGTTTTCCGGACGGCCGGCGGACACCGCCACGGCGGGCTCAGCGGACGCCGACCTGGCCCGGGCGCGCGCCGGGGACGACCAGGCGTTCACCCGGCTCGTGGAACCGCTGCACCGCGAGCTGCACGCGCACTGCTACCGCATGCTCGGCTCGGCACACGACGCCGACGACGCGCTGCAGGACGCGCTGCTGCGGGCATGGCGGGGGCTGGCGCGCTTCGAGGGCCGTGGCGCTCTGCGCACGTGGTTGTACACCGTGGCCACCCGCACGTGCCTGGACTTCATCGACGCGCGCGGCAGGCGGGCCATGCCCATGGACCTCGGCCCGTCCAGCGACCGCGCCGTGGTCGACGGCAACGCGCCACTGACCGACGTCGCCTGGCTTGGCCCTTACCACGATGACGGCCTTCCCGGCGGCCTGGCTAGCCCAGCCGCGCGCTATGAGCAACGCGAAGCCATCGAACTCGCCTTCGTCGCCGCCCTGCAGCACCTGCCGGGCAACCAGCGGGCCGCCCTGCTGCTGTTCGAGGTCCTCGGGTTCTCCGCCGCCGAGATCGCCACGATGATGCACACCTCCGCGACGTCGGTGAACTCCGCGCTGGCGCGGGCCCGCAGAATAGTCGCGGAGCAGGCCCCCTCGCGCAGCCAGCAGCAAACGCTGCGCAAGATCGGCGACGCGCGGGTGCGGGAGATCGCCACCCGGTACGCCACCGCCCTGGAACGGGGCAACGCCGACACTCTGGTCGCACTGCTCACCGAAGACGTCACCTGGTCGATGCCGCCGTTGCCGCATTGGTACCGCGGCATTGAGGCGGTCACAGACTTCGCCACGCAGGTCCCCATCGGCCGGTGCCCAAGCTGGCGCTACCTTCTGACGACCGCGAACGCGCAGCCAGCTGTGGCGTTCTACCTCGGACCCGGCCACCCAGGCCCGCACCTCGCCTGGTCGATCACGGTGCTGACCCTGCGCGGCGAATACATCGCCGAGATCACCTCATTCCTCGGCCCCGGCCACTTCCCGCCCTTCGGCCTGCCCGCCGCACTGCCCTGACCCAGCAGCGGGCTCCGGAACGTCAAGTCGGCCAAGGTGGTGCAATGGTGCGCAGTTGACCGAGTATCCAGCGCACCGCCGCCAGGCCACGTGCGCGGCGTGGAGATGGTGACAGCCAGGGAGGCAGCGGCATGTCCAGCGCGCAGTTGTATGACACCATCGGGGCCACTTACACGGTGACGCGCCGCACCGAGCCGCGGATCGCCGCCAGGGTCTGGGCTGCGCTCGGCGATGCGCGGACGGTATTGAATGTCGGGGCTGGCACCGGCTCCTACGAGCCCCCCGGCCGCGACGTCACCGCGGTGGAACCGTCGGCGGTCATGCGTGCGCAGCGTCCCGCGGGCGCGGCGCCATGCCTGGCTGCCACCGCGGAGAGGCTTCCGTTCGACGACCAGTCCTTCGACGCCGCGATGGCTTTCAGCACCGTTCATCATTGGCAGGACCCGATCGCGGGCCTGCGCGAGATGCGGCGCGTGGCTCGCCGCGTGGTGGTGTTCACCTACGACGCCAGTGACACCGGATGGCGTGGTCGGTTCTGGCTGACTCGCGACTACCTGCCTGAGGCCGCTGGCCTCCTCGCCGGCCGGCCGTCGCTGACCGAGCAGGCCCGCGCGATCGGAGCCCGCATAGAGCCGGTGCTCATTCCGTGGGACTGCGCGGACGGTTTCTTCGAGGCCTACTGGCGCCGGCCCGAGGCCTACCTGGAGGAGCAGGTCCGCCGCGGAGTGTCGGTGTGGGCCAGAGTCGGACCGGACGCCGAGCAGCGGGCCGTGCGCAGCCTGCGTGATGACCTTGTCTCAGGCCGGTGGGCCGAGCGCAACCGCGACCTCGTCACTCTCGATGCAGCGGAGCTTGGCCTTCGCCTGCTCGTAACCTGAACCCCGCCGCAGCGGTAACGCGCCCAGCGGCGTGCGCCGGGCTGACGTTCGCGCAGCCGGCGGCTTGTTCCGGTGCCGCGTGATCTTTTGCTTGCCCCAGGGGTGCGGCAGCCATGTGCCGTCGCCGTTCGTGGCGGCGGCCGGGTGCCGGCTGGTGCTTAGATGGGCGTATGACATCCGGGCCGGACCCGCCGCGCGTGGTCAGCGCCAGCCGCGAGATCGCCGCCGAGCCGGGGCGTATCTTCGAGCTGATCGCGGACCCGGCTGCGCAGCCGCGCTGGGATGGCAACGACAACCTGGCCTGGGCGCCGGCCGGGCAGCGCGTCTGCCGCGTGGGTGACGTGTTCACGATGACGCTGACCCGCGGCGCCATCCGGGAGAACCATGTGGTGGAGTTCGACGAGGGCCGCCGGATCGCCTGGATGCCCGCGGAGGTCGGGCAGGACCGTCCCGGGCACCTGTGGCGCTGGGAGCTCGAGCCGGCGGGCGGCTCACGCACGCGGGTCACCTGCACTTATGACTGGACCCGGCTGACCGATGAGACGCGCTTTGCGGTGGCCCGGGCGACCACGGCCGACCGGCTGCGAGCCTCGCTGGACCGGCTCGCAGGCCTGGCGGAAGGACCCTGACCGTCCGGGATCCGGCGTCGGCCAGCGCCCTGGCGATCGCCAGGCCGAGGCCGGCCGAGCCCCCGGTGACCAGCGACACCTGCCCGGCCCGCGTCAGTCCCTGTGCTGCTCCGGCGCGGCTGGCGTGATGATCAGGACTGGGTTCTCCGGCCGTCCGCGCATGATGCCGGAGCTGAGCTGGGTAGCAGGCGCGTCCGGTGTAGCGGGCTGGCGGCTATGCCGGGAGGCTTTTGCGGGTCAGCGTAGCTGGGCGAGGCTCTCGGCGAGGGGTGCCAGCACGGCGGGGTTGTGTGGTGGCGGAAGGATGACGATCGCCAGGTCGAGTCCCAGTTCGCCGAGCGCGGCCGCGGTGTCCACGGCCGGTTCCAACTCGCCTCCGGGTCCCAGCCGGACGTGGCTGGACAACGTGATCTCCTTCGGGTCACGCCCGATGTCCTGGCAGTGCGCGTAGAGCACGTCGCGCTTGCGTGCGAACTCCTCGGGGGGCCCGCCGACGAAGTTCCAGTGCTGGGCGAATCGCGCAGCGGTACGCAGCGTGCGCCGCTCGCCGCTGCCGCCGATAACCAGCGGGGGGTGCGGCTGCTGCACCGATTTCGGCTCGCAGCGCGCGCTGGTGAGCTGGTAGTACTTGCCCGCGAAATCTGTTATCTCTCGCGTCAGCAGGCTGACGATGATCTGGCACGCTTCCTCGAACCGATCGCTGCGCTCCGCCGGGCCGCCCAGCTCGATGCCATAGGCGCCGGACTCCTCCTCATTCCACCCGGCGCCGATGCCGAGCTCAAGCCTGCCGCCGGACACGATGTCGAGAGTGGCGGCCATGTTGGCCAGGACCGCAGGATGCCGATAGTGAATGCCGGTGACCAACGTGCCGAGCCGGAGCCTGCGCGTCGCCTGCGCAAGCGCGGCGAGCGTCATCCATCCCTCCAGGCAGGGGCCTTCGGAGTCCGAAAAGATCGGATAGAAATGATCGAAGGTCCAGCCCGACTCAAAAAGCTCGATACCGTCGGCTTCCTTCCACACCGCGAGCATGTCGCGCCAGGTGGTGTTCTGCGGAGCGGTCTTGAAGGCAAATCGCATGCCGTCCATCCTCCCAAAGGCGACCCGGGTTAACTGAGCGGGCTGGGCGCGTCAAACTCGATCCGTAGCACGGTCTGGCCAGCAGGCAGCGTGACCAGCTTGCTGGACGCCGGGAGGTATTGGGCCCATTGAGCGTTTACCAGCCCCTTCATCCAGCTGATGTAGCTCGGCGCCGCGAGGTGCGCCGCGCTGACGTGCGTGGCCAAGTCCATGGACCGCAGGAGGCTCGCAGGTCCGCCACCCGGTGGCTGGTCGCCGAAGTCCACGATCCGCACCGGGTATGCCGCGGTCATGGCGGCGATGAGCATCGGCAGCCGCGGATCAATGTCGCCGCTAAGAAGCTGTGCCCTGGCGGTGGCCGAGACCGTGATGTGGCTGTTGGTAAGGAGCTGAGCGTCCTGGGTTTTCCTGGCGTCCAGATCCGGCTGCAGAGCGGCGCGATACGCGGAGGTGCCGCCAGGAAAGGCCCATCTGATTTCGACCTTGGCGTTCCCTGAGCCGAAGCTCGCGATGACGGCCGGAGCGTAGACGGAGGCCAGCCGGCGGCCGAACTGGGCTCGGATAGCGCCGGTGGCCACGACCAGGGTTGAGCCGAGCGGATCTGTCGATCCCGGCCCAAGTGTTTCGAGGCTCGGGAAGCCTCGCTGGGCGAGGTCGGCGCACACCTGGGGATCGCATGACACCACTGTGGCGCGGCTGACCTGCTGCAGTATCCAGGTGACGGCCTGCGCCCTTGCCGAGGCGTCGGACGCGAGCTCCTGGCTGCTGACAGCGGGGCCGCTCCTTGGATGCCTTGGCAACGGGCCGTGCCGGGACAGGATGAGCGTCAGTCCCACGGCACCGCTAAGCAGCAGGATTGAGGCGGCGAGCGCGGTCACCCGCCAGCGCCGCCTGAGGTGACCAATGCTGCCCCGCGCATGCTCTGCCTTATCCCCTGCCCCGTCGTGCCTCGAGTTCGGGCCCGCGATGCGCCGCGGCGGCTCGGGCGCTTCGACTGGTGCTGTCGATGAGCTAGCTGCCTCGTCATCCACGGCCGGGGCTGTGACCTGCGGCGGGAGCGGGCCCATGGGCTGCGCCCCCGCGGCGACAAGCTCGCTGAGCGCATCGCGGGCGGAGGGCCGAACTGCCGGGTCCTTGTCGAGGCAGCGACGAACGAGGCAGCCAAGTGGTTCGGGAAGGCTGCCAACCGACGGCTCGCTATGAAGAATGGCGAAGGCCATGGCGGTCAATGACTCACCCGTGAACGGTAGCTTGCCCGTTCCGGCGAACGCCATCGAAACCCCCCACGACCACATGTCGGCTGCCGCGGTCACTCGCTCGCCGGCCAACTGCTCGGGGGCCATGTACGCCGGAGTTCCCATGGCGGCCTGGCCAGACAGGCCCGTGGTGGTCATACCGGGCACGGTCGCCAGCCCGAAGTCGATCACCACTGGTCCGTCCGGCCCGAGCAGGATATTGGCGGGCTTGAAGTCGCGGTGCACCATCCCGGCGGCGTGCACGGCACCTAGCGCGGTCAGCGTCGCGACGGCGATGCGCTCCAGCGCCGAGCCGCCGCGGGGCCCATCCTGCTCGACGACTTCTACCAGGGACGGCCCGTTGACAAACTCGCTGACGATGAAGGGCCGGCGTTCGAAGATCCCCGCATCCAGAACCTGCGCAGTGCAGAACCGGGCTACCCGCTGTGCCGCGGCTACCTCCTTCAGAAACCTGTTCCGGACCTGCGAGTCCGTGGTCGCTGGCAGGACCTTGAGCGCCACCCGGGTTCCCGCGCTGCTGACGGCCAGGAACACGACGCCCTGGCCGCCTTCGCCGAGGCGGCCGACCAGCCCGTATCCGCCCACCTCCTGCGGATCGGTGACCCGCAGGGGGAGCATCTCGGACATTGCGGACGGCGGAAAACTCACCTGGCCATTCTGCATTGCAATTTCACCGCGCGTCCAGAATCTGACGACGTCTACGCTGGTCAGGGACGGCTCGCGAGCAAGGTTGCCGCAGCTACGTCAGATTTTCGGCGGCGAAAGCTCCGCAGTCGGTGCGGCGGCTGCGGTCAAGCGCGCCGCCGGGCCTGCTCGTCCGGGCCGTCGTCGCCCTGCCGCCAGGTCCGGGCCAGTGCGACGAGGCCGCGAACCACGTCGGGCGGCAGTCCCGGGGTGCTCGCGAGGTGCCACAGCGTCGGGTCTTCATACTCGGCATGCCCGCGGTCCGGCGGGCCCACCTCAGGCTCCCCGCCGCCCAGTGTCCGTCGGCACGAACCCGGGGCCCAGCCGAGCCGATTCTCGACCATACCCAGAGTGCTGGGGGAAACCCGCTGGCCGTTCTCAAGCTTCCCCAGCGTCCGCTCGGTCACCCCGGTCGCCTCGGCAAATGCCCGCCTGTCCCGCATGCCTAGCTCGACCCGGCGTGCGACGACGTAATCGGCGAGCCGCTGCCAGTCCTCATCGGTCATAGGACCGTCCCTCCCGCGAGCCGCCGCCAGACCCTCACCGGCCACGTGACCATCCCTACCCGAAGAAGACGGAAGAGTCCAGCCGTTCTGTCGGCAACTATCGGCCAGGATCCGTACTCCTCTTCCAGTTTATCTTGCCTATGCTCTTTACTTCCTGTCTATTGCTCACTTAGAGTTCTGGAGTAGGGAATAGCTTCCTGTTTCTTCCTAGATGTACCTGGATCTGAGCCACTGCTGGCCAGGCATTACCGTCTCGGGGACGGCAGCCAGGCGGCCCCGCCGGGGGGGCGGGGCCGCCTGGCTGCACCGGCGCTCGGCACCAGGCACCGCCGACCGAAGGCCCTGCGGCTCTGCCGTGACCCTGGCTCTGCACAGGCTGCCAGCCCGCCAGCGGAAGCCGTCGTGCGCACTCTCTACCTGGACCTCAGCCCCGAGCAGACCTTCCGCTTTCAGTTCGACGACGCTTGAAGGAATGCGGTGAAGGCCGGGAGGGCGGCCGGGTCTTGGAACAAGAACCCGTGGCCGCCTTCGTAGCCGTGCAGCTCGGCGCGGCCAATGCGCGATGCGATGTTGCTGCTGTTGCTGGCCGGGGCGATCCCGTCGTGGTTGCCGTAGCCAACCAGGGTCGGGCAGGTGATCGCGCCGAGCCGGTCCCACACGTCATGACCTTCGCGCGCTTCGAGCTGGGCCGCGCGGGCGGTCGCCGCGGCCGGTTCCTGCTGATCTTGCCCGACGGCGGCGGTCAGCCGCCCGGCGATGGCGCGATCCACCGGGTGGGCCTCCAGCCAGCGCTCGTCCCAGCGGCTGTCCACCAGCTTCAGCTCCGCCGCCACCCGTTCCCCGGGCGGGAGTTCCAGCAGTTTTTGCAGCGGGTAGGAGGACCCGCCTGCTCCACCTGCCGACGTGCAGGCCAAGGCCAAGCGCTCCACCCGGCCCGGGTTGGTGACGGCGAACTCCTGGGCCACCATGCCGCCGAAGCTCACCCCGACCACCCGGCACGACTCCCACCCGGCGATCGCCAGCAGGCCGGCGGCGTCGGCCGCGACATCGGCCATGGTGTAGGGGCGCGTCACCGGGGCGCTGCGGCCAAAGCCGCGGTAATCCCAGGCCAGCAGATCGAAGGCGGCGGCCAGGGGATCAAGCAACAGCCGGACGTCCGGCACGGCCAGTCCCGACCCGTTGCAAAACAACAACCGAGGACCACTGCCCCGTCGCTCCCAATACAGATCAACCCCGTTCACAAGCTCAACCGGCATCGGGGTCAACCCCCTCACAATGACCACCCGGCATCCGCTTCCCCGACGCTACCCGCCTGCCGGGTGGACTGCCCAGCAGGCCCGCAACCTGGTCATGGACCTTGGCGGCCAAACCGCTACCCGAACCGATCGATCTCGCCTACTACTCCTGCGCCTCCAGCAGGTACACCGCCGTCTCGCCCAGCATGGGGCCACCACGAGCTCGCCTGATGAAGGCGTCCAGCGGGCTGATCATCCCCGCGTAAATGGGTACCCCCCGCAGCTTGGCGCCCAGCCAATGACGGGCCGCGCGCCCGATCCACGGGACCTTTCTGTAGATGGTCCCGTACTGCACAAGCCGGAGCCCGGCCCGGTCCGCCATCTCAGCTATTCCGGCGGGAAAGCAGTACACGACGTGGTCGGCGTTCTCCCAGGTACGGCCGCACTGACCGTTGCGGACCCGCCACGCCGCGTAAGGGTTCGGAGTCGTAATAAGGAGCTGCCCGCCGGGCGCCAGGAGTGGCGCCGCGAAATCGAGCACCGATTGCGGAGCCCGTACGTGCTCGATGATCTCGCCAGCGACAATGACGTCGAAGGGACCCCGCTTGGCCACCAGTGACAGGTCGCCGGTAATGTCCGCCTGGATCACGTCATATCCAGCCTGGCGCATCTTTTCGACGCCGATAGCGTCATAGTCGACGCCAAGAACATGGCTCGCGGACTTCGCTATGATGCCGTGGAGCCACGCCGACTTGTCGGCCAGCTCGAAGTCGTGGTCGACACAGCCGACGTCGAGGACCTTCTTTCCACGGACCAGATCAGTGACAAACTCTGGCCGACTCTACGAGCACGACGCACTTTATTGTAGATCCTTTCTCAGCTGGGAGCGCGGACGCGCCGGAGCCGGATTATGGGCTTGGAATCGAGAAGATCGCCCGATGCTGCGAGATGTATTAGTAACACCACGGTCACTGGCGTGAGCAGCCGGCACCACCATGCCTGCCGGCTCGTTCGCCATCTCCCGCCGTAGGAGTCCTGCCGTACTTCTACTCCGCCGCGCGCCGAAGGTCCTGTGCGCAGGGACGTTGGTCCGTGGCGCGTGCTGCCGTGACGGGGTGGACTGAAGGTGACAGAGGACCCGAGGCAGACGCGGGGGAACGGACCAGATCCGCGCACCGCGCAATCGAAATCCGCGAAAAGCGGAGGCGGGTCCTCTCGTCACGTTCCGCCTCGATCACCTTGCGCTCCAGCCGACGGCGGGCGTGAGCGCGGTCGCCACGCACGCTATCGGCCAGTGGACGCGGCAGCATGGGCCGTCTTGTGGGCCAGGAACGGACTGGCTATCTGCGGTCCGGGGGGCGCGCGCCCCGCAGGTGCCTTGGGGTGGGGTATAGCGCAGCCTCTGCCGCCCCCCGCGGCCCGGATCCCCACCCGGACGTGGAAGGAGATCGAACGCTTAACTCGTAGTAACGTCGGCTGCGGGCCCCGTCGCAAAGCGGGGTGTGAGACCTAGCCAGCGGAGGTGCCTGGATGGCCGAGTTCCCATCGCCCCCAGAGGGAATTGTGCTGACCCACTTCATCGTCTCGGACGATGTCGAGCGCTCTCGGCGCTTCTACACCGAAGTACTCGGCGGCCGGGTGGCCTTTCCCGGAGATCCAGTCAATGTTGCGCTAGCCAACAGCTGGATCGTCATCAATGGCGGCGGAGGACCGACCGACGACAAGCCTACGGTCATCCTGGAGACGCCGCGTGATCCCGACCGGGTCAGCAGCTTCCTCAATATCCGGGTCAAAGACATCGAGGCTGTATACGCCGAATGGAGCGCCCGGGGTGCTCAATTCCTGACGCCGCCGAAACAGCACCAGTACGAGAAGCGTTGCTACATCCGCGATCCCGACGGCCATCTGATCGAAGTGGGTCAAACCACGGACCCAGACGGGGACTGGTCACCCGCTCACTGGCCGTCGAGTACGCCCGCCGGGGAGTCCGGGTGAACGCCGGGATCATCGGCGCAGTCCGTCACATCGACGATAGCCAATCCTCCGGACACTGAGCGTCGATCCACCGCGTAACGCGGTCGGCAAGCCGCTGAAGCTCGGCCTTGAGGGGCTCCGGGCCAACGCCAGTGAGTACGAAAAGCAGTAACCTAACGTGCGTGAACGGCGCCGTCGCCACGACGATCATCGTCGCCGGGCTTGCGCTGGCCGGGTACGCGCTGCTGATGACGGCCCTGAACCACCGAATGAACGTCCCCCTGCTCGCCGCGGCTGGCGTCCTGGAGATCCTGTTGCTCGTCCAGGTCGGCATCATCGTGGCCAAACTCGCCGGCGGTGAACGCCCGGCCGGGCTGGCTACGCTCATCGGATACCTGATCGCGACGCCCCTCGTCCTGGTGGCCGCCGCGTTCTGGGGCCTGATGGAGCGATCCCGGTGGGGCCCCGCGGTCATCGCAGTAGCTGGGCTCGTCGTGGCCGTGCTGATGGTCCGGCTGCATCAGATCTGGCCGGTCCTCCATGTCTGAACCCATGGCACCGACTGAGCCCGCGGCATCGCAGCCGGGCTCGACCAGGACAGGCCCGGGCCGGCTGCTGGTCGCCATCTACGCGCTCTTTGCGCTCGCCGCCACCGCACGGGCCGGAGTGCAGATCGCGACGAAGTTCAGCCACGCCCCGGTCGCCTACGTGCTGTCGGCCTTCGCTGGCGCGGTCTACATCCTCGCTACGGTCACCCTCACCATCGGCAACCCGGTAGCACGCCGGATCGCCGTCGTCTCCTGCTCGATCGAACTCGTCGGCGTGCTGGCGGTCGGGACCTGGAGCCTCGCCGACCCGGCCAGCTTCCCCGACGCCACGGTGTGGTCTGGCTATGGCAGCGGCTACGGCTTCGTCCCGCTCGTCCTTCCCGTCTTCGGCTTGCTCTGGCTACGCCGCTGGAACCGGCGGCCCAGAACCCAGCGAACGACCGTGACGTCAGCGGAAGATGCAGGCGAAGCGGCAGGTAACGGCGCAGCCCATAGTGAGAGCGGCACATCAGGTCAGGGCGCAGAGGATGTCGTTGCCGACGACAGTACCTAGAGCACCTTGCGAGGTGCCAAAAGTCTGCATGGCCTGGGCCACAAATCGGCCTGGGGTGGACGGGTAGATTCCAGGTATGGCGGAGGTGCATTCTTCGGCCGCTGAGCCCGGGTCGGCGCAGACGGCCGAGATTATCTACGGGCCAGCCGCCGAGGATACCGTGCTGGCTGCCGGGATTGCCGATGAGCGATTCGATCCCGAGTCGCTGGAGGCGGCTATCCGCCAGACGCTGGCGGCCTGGGTCACTGCGGTGGGGGAAGATGCCACGGCTTCGGAGCAGGATGACAGCCCATTGGTCGCACCAGCGCTGCTGCGACCTGGCGGTCCGGGCGCGCGAACCCGGCTGGTTGTGCGTGAGCCGCAGATCGACGTGATCCAGTTCTGGCGCCTGGAGGCGGACGCTGCGCCGCCGTTGGCCCGGCTCATTGTCACGATCCATGGCCGCCGCTGCATCCGGGACCGCGACACCGGCGAGCCAGTGTCCGGCGATCCCGAGGTCATGACCTGGTTTCACCAGTTCTGGGACATGGTCGGCGACGGGCCGGCGATGCGGCCTTGGCATCTGGAGGCCCGTGTCGGCAGGGATAGCCGGGACTATGCCGACGCCATGGGCTGCACCTTCACTACCAGGCGGGAAACCGTACCGGAGTGCATGGAGCGCACTGCGGCCGAGCCGCAGTCAGACGAGCCCGGGCCCGCGGCACCTGGCGAGCAAAGCCCGGCGCGGCGCTTCAGGCTCAGCTGCGGCTTCTTCGAACACGACGCGTATACCGGCGGGGATGTCGAGATAACCGTCCGGCTCACGGCCACCCCGTCATGGAACGATGCAGTCCAGCTCGTGCTCCCAGCGATCTACACTCGCCTGACCAGGTCCACCGGCCAAAGTGCCTGGCGGCCGACGATCGCCAGCCTCAGCGTTCTGGAGTTGCTCAACTGGGCTGGAGAACGTGATCCGTAACGTCGGTGACTGCCAGTGGCCCAGGATGTCACCCTCACGGGCGCCGATCCACTTCGCGGCTGGTGTCGATCCGGTTAAGGCGAAGGTGATGTATGCCGTGCAGCAGGCCCCGGCTGGGTCCGCCTTCGCGGACGTGATGGGCGTCCCGGCCTGGGAAAACGCTGCCGTCCTGGTATTTGGTCGCCGCCGACGATCAGGCGATCTGCGCCGGGGCAACGAGCAGCCCAGCCGCCGCCACGCCGGCGTGCAGGCGCCGGTCCCAGACCGCGACGATGAGGTCGGGGTCGGCGATAGCCAGGGCGCTGGCCAGGTGAACGGCGTCCGCGCCCCGCAGCGCATGCAGGCCCGCAAGCAGCCCGGCGCGCCGCGCCACGGCCGCAGTGAGCTCGACCGGGCGGGTGGCCGCCCAGTACTCATCGAAGGCCTGCTCGGCCGCGGCGAGATCCCCGCTATCGAGATCGTGGTTGCGGGCGGACGCAACGAGCGCGGCACGCACCTCGGGATAGGCCAGCCGGCTCGCGAGCGCGGCGTCACATCCGTCCCACAACTCCGCGGCCAGGTCGCTGCCTTCCTCCTCGGTCAGCAACTTCACCAGGGCGCTGGAGTCGAAGTAGACCAGCGGCATCCCTCAGCGCCGTTGTTCGCTGACGATGTCGCCCACCGGCCGGCGCGGACGGGGACGGGGACGCCCCGACGCGGCCAGCCGCCGGCCCCCGCCCGCCTGCCCGATCACCCCTTCGGCAGCCAGGCGCTCGAGTACGGCGGTCGCACTCAGGCCGAGCAGCCTGGCGACCGGGACGCCGCGGTCGGTGATCACCACCTCGTCGCCCTGGCGTGCTCGCTGCAGCCAATCGCTGAGGTGTGCCCGGAGTTCAGTAACGGGGACATCCATAACCAGATTGTACACTCTAACTGTCGCTCATCTGTACAGAGGATCCTATACCGAAAGGTGTAATCTCGCCGAGCGTGCCTTCCGCGTGATCAGGAGGAAGCTCTGCACCGTGCCGCTGGAGGCGTTGCGGCACTCGCCATATGCGGGGGTGGCGGGCCATCTCCGGGACAACGAGATCAGCGACGTTACGCCAAAACTATTTCGTTGGTGCCGGTCATGGTGTAAACCGGGCGCGAGGCGGCGATCGGGCCCGGACCGGTCAGCGACCAATGAGGCGCTGGGCCAAGGGGTGGGGATGACCTTGATCAGAGGAAACAAGCTGGCGCTCCGGCCCGGCTCATCGGCATTAGCCGGATGGCGCGGTGCCCGGTCGCCGGTCGCGCGGATCGCCGTGATCGTCGTGTTTGCGGCGGCGTTGGTGGCGGTCCGGCCGCTTGCGGCAGTCGGCGATTCCGGCGGATCGCCTGCCATGCAGAACGTTACGTCCGCGCCGCGCTTGCCGGCCGGAGCGAGGGCGATCGGCGCCGTGCCGACCTCGGCCACCCAGACTGCTGAGGTTGTGCTGCGGCCGCGCGACGAGGGGGCGCTGACGAGCTTTATCGCGGCGGTGACGGATGCCCGGTCGGCGCTGTTTCACCACTATCTGCCTCGGGGCGAGTTCGCGAGCAGGTTCGGTCCAGCGCCGTCGACGATCGCGACGGTCAGGTCACAGCTGCAGGCGGATGGGCTCCAGGTCACCGGCGTGGCCGACGGGCTGGTGATCGATGTCAGGGCGCCGGCGAGCCAGCTGGAGCGGGCGTTCGGGACCAGGCTGGAGCAGGTCAGGCTGGCGAACGGGTCGATCGGGCAGGCGACGACGGGCGCGGTCCGGCTGCCGTCCTCGATCGCTGGTGCGGTAGCCGCGGTTGTCGGCTTGAACACCGTGGTGCGCCTGCAGCCGCTTGGGCTGCCGCGCGCCGCTGCCCCCGGTCAGCGGCGGTACGCCCGGGCGGCGGCGCCGTCGTTCGCGCACCCCCCGGGCTCGCCCACGGCGTGCGCCGACGCCCGGGCGGATGCGCGGGCATTCGGAGGGCTGACCGATGATCAGATCGCGAACGCCTATGGCGCCTTCGGTTTGTACCGGGCGGGCGACCTGGGCGCTGGTCAGCGCATCGCGCTCTACGAGCTCGAGCCGTTCCAGGCTTCTGACGTCAAGACGTTCGACACGTGCTACTTCGGCGCCAGCGCGGCCTCGCAGATGCAACGGCGCCTGCATGTGATCCGTGTTGACGGCGGCCAGCCAGCCGGCCCCGGGTCAGGTGAGTCGATCCTCGACGTCGAGGATCTGTCGGCGATCGCGCCGGGTGCGGGTATCGACGTCTACGAGGGCGCGAGCCCTAGCGCGGACGGCGTGATCTACGACCCGGTTGACCCCTACGTGGCGATCATCGGCGCCGACCGCGACCAGGTCGTGAGCACGAGCTGGGGGTTGTGCGAGCAGGCAATACAACTTGGTCAGCCCGGCCTGCAAGAGGCTGAGAACCTGCTGTTCGAGCAAGCGGCCACACAAGGGCAGTCGATCTTCGCCGCGTCGGGGGACAACGGCAGCGACGACTGCAACACGTTCGAGACGAGCAGCCCGGTGTCCGGCCAGAACCCGGTTTCGGTCGACGACCCGGGCAGCCAGCCCTACGTGGTGTCGGCCGGCGGCGCGACCATCGACGACGCGACCCAGCCGCCGCTGGAGCACGTGTGGAATGACGGAGCCGACGGCGGCGGGGGCGGCGGCGGGATCTCGATGTCGTGGGCGATGCCGTCCTGGCAGGCCGCTGCGCGGGTGCCCGGGATCGTGCGGCCGGGCGCTGGCTACGCGCAAGCGAATGCGGTCGAGAAGCAGTTCGGTTATCCCTCGAACTTCTGCCAGGCCTACCTGAGCGGCGCGACGTCGGCCACGCCCTGCCGGACCGTGCCTGACGTCTCGGCGCAGGCGGACGAGTACACCGGCGCGATCACTGTCTACAGCAGCAGTTTCGAAAGTCCCAGCACGCCCGATGGCTGGGTCACCATCGGCGGCACATCGTCGGCGGCGCCGCTGTGGGCGGCGATGCTCGCGCTGGTGAACGCCTCGCCGGCGTGCGCCGCGAACGCCACGACGCGGGCCGGGGTCGGGTTTGCGAGCCCGCTGCTCTATGCGGTGGCATCGGAACCGGCCGCCTACCGTGCGTCGTTCACCGACATCACGGCCGGCAACAACGACATCTATGGCCTGGATGATGGCCAGGTGTTCCCGGCGACCCCGGGCTATGACCTCGCGTCCGGCCTGGGCTCGCCACAGCTGACCGCGCCGGGAGACAAGGCGGGCCTGGCGTTCTATCTGTGCAGCTACGGCGGCATGGCGAGCCAGGCGGTGACGAAGCTGACCCCGGCGGTGTTGCCGACAGCCGGCGGGACGGTTGAGATCACCGGGTCGGGCTTCAAGACTACGAGCGGCGCCGATGTGGCGGGGATCCAGGTCGGGAGCTGGCAGATTCCGGCGGACAGGTTCACCGTCGACAGCAACACCTCGATCACGGCGACGTTCCCGCCGGCCGCCGACACGGTGCCCGCCAACTCCCCGCGGCCGCAAGACGGGGCAGGCCCGGCGTCGGTGATCGTCACGAGCAGGGCAGGAAAGTCGAGCGCGCCCGGCCCGAACTCGACCATCGAGTACGTGGACACCGCCGGCGCCAGCACGGTCCCCAGCATCACCGGCGTTATCCCCTACGGGGGGTCCGAGTCCGCGCCGGGCAAAGTGATCATTCTGGGATCGGGTTTCACCGATGCCACCGCCGTCACTTTCGGTGGCGTCGCCGCGAGCGGCTTGACCGTGGACAGTCCCTACCGGATCGCCGTGACGCCGCCCGCGTACTCCGCGCGCACGGCGTGCTCCCCGCTGCCCTCCGGTGGCGCGTATTCCGGCGAGGATGCGCGGAACGACATCTGCCAGGTGCAGATCCGGGTGAGCAACAGCCACGGCAGCAGCGCCGTCGGCCACATCCTCCCGCCGCTGGAAGGAGCGATCGCGCTCAACGCAATGGGCGTGCTGGTGGCCCCCCCTGGCTGTGGCTGCGAGACGGCACCCGCCCCGACCGAGTACGACTATGCGCCGGCGCCTTCCATCACGTCGGTCTCCACCGCGGCCGGGGGACCAGGGTCGCTCGCGAGCGAGGCCGGCGGGACGCTGATCACGGTCACCGGCAACGGGTTCAACCCGCTCACCATCGAATGGGCCGATTTCGGTCCGCCGGCGCTGGAGTCGTCGATCGACACCGACTACGCCTACCTGACCGGCACCGAGATGCAGATCGCCGTGCCAGCCGAGCCGCTCAGCAACGAGCCTGTGGCTGTTCCGCTCTCAGTCCGATCCCTGGCGGGCCAGTCCCCCGAGTCGTCCGTCACGTACGCGGGCGTGCCGCAGGTGACCGCCGCGCTGAACACGGCGACAGGGAAGAACGGCGCCGCCGACACCGGCGGCGCGCCGATGGCAATCACCGGGCACGGTTTCGACCAGGCAGTCGGGCCGCTTGAGTTCGTCGACGTCTCAACGCAAGTGCCGGTCTTCGCAACCCAGTACACCTACACCGTCCGGACCGACTCGAGCATCAGCACCGAGTCGGTCGCCTCGAATCCAGGGCTTGATGACGTGGAGGTGTGCAGCGTTACCGCATGTTCACTCAACCCTCCATCGGACTATTTTTACTTGTATCCGCCGGGCAACCCGAAGGTCACCTCGGTCACCCCGGCATCCGGCCCGGCCGGCGGCGGCACCAAGGTCACGATCCGCGGCCAGAACCTCGGCTGCATCACCGGGGTCTTCTTCGGCACGGTGGCCGCGGCGAAATTCAGTAATCAGCAGGCGGAGCTTGACTGCGGGTCGACCACTCTCGTCAAATCCGTCTCCCCAGCCGGCCAGGCGGGCGCGAAGGTGAAAGTGACCGTCACTACGGTTGAGAGCGACTTCACCGGCTCCGGTCACAGCAGATCCACCGCGTTCTTCAGCTACGACCCATAGATCAGGCCAGGCTCGATGTGGCGATCGCGGCAAGATGTCCGGCACGCCGCGCTGCCCGCTGCCCCCGATCGGTCAGACTCCCGGGCCGCCACGTTCACTCCGGTGACGTTGGCTTAGGGTTTGGAGCTGTGCCAGATGATGAAGCCGACCTCAGTTCTGCTAGCGACACTGCTTCGCCCGGCCCGCGGGTGAGTGCCCGGCGCGTGCTGGAGCGTTTGGGTGAGGCCGAATGCATGGAGCTGCTCGCCGATGGGGGCATGGGGCGGCTGGTCTTCACCAGCCAGTATGGGCCCACAGCGCTGCCGGTCGTGTACAAGCTCGACGAGGGGTCGCTTGTCTTGGGCACCTGGGACCCCGTCTTTGACGAGGACCTGCGCACTGGCATTGAGCACGCCGAATACCACGTCGCCGTGGAGGCCGACCAGATCAACCTGGAAGCACGCGAGGGCTGGATCGTCCTGGTGCGGGGGGCGGCACATCATCTGGATACCGAGGCCGAGCGCGCGCCGTTCATCGATGCCGGGCTCGAGCCGTGGGTCGCGGACGTACCCGCGCACTTCATCCGGGTGAGTCCCGCCACTATCTATGGCGTACGCACCCGCCGGGCATGATGCCAGACAGGCGGGTGGGGTTCCATAACCCCGTCATAATCTTTGACCTGCGACTTCGCAGCTGGCCGACGGTGGTCATGCTGCTCGCTGGTACTCGTTGATCAGTCCGCCCAGAACTCTCCGCTGCCGTATTCCCGCCGTTGCCAGGTCGGTGATCACGGCCGCGGTGATGTCGTCGCTCCCCCGGCGACCGATTGTCCGGCGCCTATCAAGGGAGACGGGGACGAGCAGGCAGATTGGGCAACTGTCCCGGAGCCTGACGCGGCATTTCTAGGCGGAGATGCGAAGACGCATGACCCAGCGCCACTTGGCGATGCGGCGGTCGCGGACGAATCCGAACTCTTCGAACAGGTTCTCTGGCCCGGTATGCAGGTAGGCGCCACGTTGCGGGTCACGTCCATCCACCTGCTCGGGGTAGGCCTCGACCAAGCCTCCGCCAGCATGCGCTATCGCGGCCAGCACCGCGGCAACTCCGGCCCGCGCCACGCCTTTGCGGCGGGATCCGGAGCCGGTGAACAAGCAGCCGATCCGCCAGTCAGGCAACTCGCCTAGGCCCTTTTCATAGGCCTTGGGGTTATTGATCTTAGCCACCTCGGCCGGTGGCCCGTACTGACACCAGCCCACGCAGCGATCGTCACGATAGACGAGCATCTGGTGGATAGTGCCCTTGTTCACGTGAGCAAGTTTGGCCTCGCGGTTGCCCGCCGCGGTGCTGTCCTTGGTGATGCCCTCGGGATGAAAGCCGATGCACCAGCAGCCACCCCAGACACCGTTGTTCGCCTCAACCAGTGCGGCGAAGTCATCCCAGGTATCGGGCGTGAGCAGACGCGTCGTGTACTGGGTCTCAGCCGATGTCACGTTCCTGCTCTCCTCCTGCTCCCGCCCTGGGCTACGTACGAGCCCAGGCCTGGCGGTCGGTGACTGGCGTGCTCAGGTCACGTTCGATGATGCTAGCCCGCTGCCGTCTGGCACTGACTGCGTTGATGATCACGATGTCCTCGCGCCACCCGTTGGCACATCGGCAGCAGAACCGCTTGCTCGAGGTCATCGCGGCTGGCGACGCCGAAACCGAGGTGGTCAAGACTAACGCCTTGCGTTGCGCTGCTCCAGGGCGTGTGCTTGAGGGGTCACGGGGAGTGAATCGTCAGTTGAGCGCTACATCAAGGATCTTGGGCATTATCACAGCCGCCGTTCTCGCTGGTGGGCTGGCTGCATGTGGCATGCCCGGCACAAGCGCCCGCCCGGTAGCGGCGGGCCAGGCCAGCGCGGCTGCCGTCCCGGTGCGGGTGCAGCCAGACGCGGTCGGCTGGTCCGGAATGGTTCAGCGCCCTGAGCACATCGACGTGGGCATGGGCGGAGCGCCGATTGCCCGGCAGCTGGCCTGGCGGAACTGGGGCGGCCCCCGGGCATGGGCGACGGGCAAACTGGACATCTACTGGCCGCAGCCAGGTCCGATCTCCGGCTGGCACCCGGCCACGTACCCGGTCACCGTGCGCCTGCAGGACATCCTGACGCACAACGGCCAGCCGTCCTACCGCAGGATGACGGACATCTACGTCAACCGCCGGGGTGTCGCAAAGGTGCTGTACTTCGACTTCTACGTTCTGCCCGGCGGATCAGCCCCAGGGTGGATCCCCAGCCAGGCTGTGAATGGCCCAAGGATCAATCAAGGAGAGCCGCGGAAGCGGGAAATCCTGACCCTGAGACTCACCCGGAGCCAAGACGTCCAGGAACCGGACGCTTCGACCTGAGTGCCCCGGGCCCAGTACAGGCCGAGGTCGCCAAGGCTGGAGCAACTCATGGCCACCGCAGCGGGTGATCATCCGGCTGCAGGTCCGGCGGCTGTTCTGCGACGAGCCGGCCAGTGCGAAGACGACGGCCGGGAAGCTCGCCGAGCGAGCCCGGCGGCACCACGCGATGGTGCACGAGCTGCTGACTGACGGGCACGGATCCGGACCATCGCCCGGCATTTGTGCCGGGCACGGCACACTGTGCCACCCGGCATCGCCCGCTATCGGATCGTCGACCGCCGGAGGCGCCTCCACCGACGCCAGACGTGCACCTTCAGGTAGACGACGAGGGCGAGCCCGGAGATGGCGTGCCACCTGCCGAAGGGCCCGGGGAGCGGCAGCTGTATCGGGACGCCGCGGTTCCAGTCCAGGACGCCTGACACGAGCACGTTCAGGGTGATGAACAAGAGCACCAGGTCCGAGACGATGAGGCGGGCCGCCCGTCCGGCGAACGACCTGGCCCGGACGATACGGGTGGCCATGCCAGCGAGGGTCCGGCGGCGCTGGGCCAGGTGCACGACCACCAGCCCGACGAAGACCAAGCCGACGTCGGTGTGGATAGCGATCCGCACGTGCAGTAGCTGCAGCGTGCCGAGTGCGGCCGCTGCCGAGCACAAGAGACCGAGATGGACCGCCCAGCGGGACAGGGAGCGGCGGGCGGTCCGGCGGTCAGCCGGCCGCTCGGGCGACGCCCCGGCCTGGGGCTCGAGCGGTGCGTCAAGCATCCGGCACCGGCCGGCGTCCGCGACTGAGGCCAGCCGAGGCAGTCACGCCGCGCGGGGACGCACGAACCACGTGGTCGCCGCGAGCAGGAGCACGGCGACCACGAGCAGCCGCCCGGCCTCGATGAGCGGGAAGGGCCAGAACCGCGGGAGCCACGTGCAGCGGCCAGCCCTCGCCGGTGCGGTCCTCGCACTCCTCGCGGAACCCTCGCCCGTGCTGGGGTCCCTCGCTCAGCGGCGCGGTCTTGTACGCCATATGCTCATGGGCCGGTCATACTCGATCTCATGATGAGTATCATACTGAGTATTGTTACTGTCGGCAATGGATTTTTGCAGTAATGCGAGCCGCCATCCGGCGGACTCGATGGTGGTGGCCACCGCCTTTCAACCTCTGTAGCCGGTCACTGACCGGCACGGCGACAGCGCGCCGGACTCGGGCGGAAAGGCGCCTCCGGCCAGCTCGGCCTGCCGTCCGGTCAGCAGCTTCGCTGCAGTACGACCTCCTTGAACATCGCTGCCCACTGATAGGCGATCTGATAAGGCCATTCCAAGGTCGGCAGCGGGGTGGTGGCCACGTAGATCTTGCCGCCGTAACAGCGCGCGAACCTCATGCGCGCGCGGATGACCTGATCCGGCGTGACCACCAGCACCACCGACCGCCAGTGGTACTGCCTGGCCAGACGGCTGACGAACTCGGCCTCCCCCCGTGTCGAACGCGGGTGCGGCTCGAAGCAGATCACCTTCAAGGTCTGGCCATGCAGCCTGCACGTGCTGCCGGGCACCGGCAGCGGCAGGCCCTGCGATATGACGAGGACGGATGCCCGGCCCTGGTGCGCCAGCTGCAGGCCCTTGCCCAGCCGGTCCCCTTGCCCCCCCAGCACGACGATGGCGTCCACGCGCGCCGGCAGCGGCATGCCCTGTGCTGGCCAGATGAATAACGCGCCCGAGGCGGCGCCGAGCCCGACAAGCACGATAATCAGCGCCGCAGCTACTATCCGCAGGCGTCTGCGACGGACCGGCCGCCGGCTGGCTTGCGTGACCTCGGGCCGGTCAGGAATCTCATCGATCGGCATTAATGCGCCTCAGGGTAGGCGGGACGGGGACACGATGCAGCCAGGCACTCCTGTCTGAGGGTACCGGGAGCCCGATCAGCTATTGGGAGCCTGAAGCCTATGCCGTGCCAAAGCTCGGACATGCGCTCTGAGCTGGTGTTTTCTGTGCTCTGGGGTCGTCGAGCTGTTGTGCATCGCGGCGCCCGGCACTCGGGGGGATGGTCACCGGCGTCCGACCCGGGCGATGGGCGCCGACGGTGAGTACTGTCACGAGCATCGGCTACGGGCAGCAGAGCTCTGCCGAACAGGAGAACAGACATGGACTTCACCAGGCTGAGGGAATCCGAAGAGTACCGGCGTCAGCGTGAAGAGCTACGAGTCGCCGAGCTGGACCTGATCGATCATGTCGAGCGGGTCGCCGCGCTGCGGCGAAAGCTGCCCGCCGACACCGTCGTTGACGACTACGAGCTGGTCGATGTCGCCAGCGGTGACCGCGTGCGGCTTTCCAGATTGTTCAGCGCCCCAGGCCGGGCGCTGGTCCTTTACCACTTCATGTATGGCAAGGCCCAGACGGAGCCGTGCCCGTTGTGCACGATGTGGATCGACGGGTACAACGCGGCGGCACCCCACCTCGCCCAGAACGCCGACTTCGCCGTGGTCGCCGCCGCCCAGGCCGCTGCCCTCAGCGCCCACGCGCAATCGCGTGGCTGGACCAACCTGCGCCTGCTCAGCGCCGCAGAGTCGGCGTTCAAGTACGACCTCGGCAGCGAGGAGGCCGACGGCACTCAGACCGAGTGGATCTCGGTATTCACCCGCGGCGGCGACGGTACCGTGCGTCACGTCTACTCCACGGGCGCGCAGCTGGCCGATGACCGGCGCGAACGCGGGATCGACCTCCTCAGCCCGGTCTGGCACCTGCTTGATCTCACGCCAAACGGCCGGGGCGACTGGTACCCCTCCCTGAACTACTAGCTGAGCGATCCCCCGCTACAAGTGCGTTCGGTCAGAGTCAGATGAGGGCGTTCGCGTACTAGCCTGCCCTGATCTAGCCACCCGCCATGGCCCCTACGATCAGGTACGGCTCTGCGCCTGAGGCGACCGCCTCCGGCAGCGGGGTGTCCGGCGGCTCGTGGGACAGGTCTTGCTCGCAGGCGAAGAACCGGATGAACGCCCGGCGCGCGCCGCCGTCGTGGTCGCGGATGGTCCCGGCCAGCGCCGGGTAGCGGGCCTCCAGCGCGTCCAGCACCGAGCACTGGGTGACCTGGCCCGCCACGTCCAGCTCGACTTCGCCATCGACGCGGGCCAGGGTCCGCAGGTGCGCGGGAAGCACGACCCGGATCATGGCAGCGTCTGGGCCTCGACCGACAGTACGGCCGGCAGATCCCGCACGATCGGCGCCCAGCTGTCGCCCGCGTCAGCTGAGGCGTACACCTGCCCGCCCGTCGTGCCGAAGTAGACGCCGCACGAGTCAAGGGTGTCAACCGCCATCGCGTCGCGCAGCACGTTGACGTAGCAGTGCTCCTGCGGCAGGCCGTTGGTGAGGGCCTCCCACTCGTCCCCGCCGGTCCGGCTCCGGTAGACGCGCAGCCGCCCTTCCGGGGGGAAATGCTCCGCGTCGCTGGTGATCGGAACCACATAGATGGTGTCCGGCTCGTGCGCGTGCACGTCGATCGGGAAGCCGAAGTCGGTCGGCAGGTTGCCGCTGACCTCGTGCCACGACTCGCCGGCGTCATCGCTGCGCATGACGTCCCAGTGCTTCTGCATGAACAACACGGACGGGCGGGAGGAATGCATAGCGAGCCGGTGCACACAGTGCCCCACCTCCGCGTCAGGGTCCGGGATGCCCTCCGATTGCAGGCCGTGGTTGATCGGCCGCCATGTCTGGCCCGCGTCATCGGACCGGAACGCACCCGCCGCCGAGATGGCGGCGAACATCCGGCCGGGCGTGGCCGGGTCCAGGATGATCGTGTGCAAGCACATCCCGCCCGCGCCCGGCTGCCATGACGGCCCGGACCTATGGCCGCGCAGCGCGGGCAGTTCCTGCCACTGCTGGCCGCCGTCGGTCGACTTGAACAGCCCGGCGTCCTCCACCCCGGCGTAGACCGTATCCGGATCGTCCAGCGACGGCTCCAGGTGCCAGACCCGCTCGAACTCCCACGGATGGGGCGTCCCGTCATACCACTGGTGCGTCCCGGGGACACCGTCGTAGGCGAACTTGTTGCCCACCGGCTCCCAGGTCACGCCGCCGTCGTCGGAACGCTGGATCACCTGCCCCGACCACCCGCTGGACTGCGAGGCGTACAGCCGGTCCGGCTCCGCCGGCGACCCCTTGACGTGGTAGACCTCCCACCCGGCAAAATGCGGCCCGCTGACGTCCCACCGCGCACGCTTGCCATCCGAACTCAGCACGAACGCGCCCTTGCGCGTGCCCACCAGTACCCGTACGCCACTCATCCGCACTCCCCTTCTAGCGATGCCAGGCACGGCGACCCGCCCGGGCCGCCCGGGCACGACCCCCGCCTGACCCGGCCTCCGCCCATCTCCACCGGCCTATCACGGCCCTCTGACGTTGTGACGGCCGCCAGGCCAGAAATTCATCGCCCCGGCTGGCTCCCAGTCGGTGAAACTGTCGTCCACATCCGAAGATGCTTCTAGCGCGCAGGGGACATCTGACATGTTGGCGGGCAGCTGGCGATAGCGTCGCTGGAGCCGTTTGATCGTCGCGACCGCCGGTCGTTCCCGGTGAGTTCGGGACAGAATTCCGGTGCGCCCGGGGAGGTAGATCATGAGTGACGGGCAGGGCGCCGGAACCGGCGCGCGGCTGCGGCTGGCCCGGCAGGCTCGCGGGTTCTCGCAGCAGCAACTGGCCGCCATGGCCGGCGTGTCGCGGCAGGCCGTCTCCGCGGTCGAATCTGGCCAGTCCGACCCGTCCCTGCGGGCCGCGCTGGGACTAGCGCGAGCCCTGGGCATGACCGTCGAGGAGATATTCGGGTCGTTCAGTCCGGCTCCGCAGGTCGTGGCCAGGCCGGTCGCGCCACTGGGCGGCGAGGGAGCCAGGGTTACGCTCGCGCCGGTGGGCGAGGGACTCGTCGCGCTGCCGCTGTCGGGCGGCACGGTGGGCCGGGCCGGGTTCCTCCCGGCTGGCGGCCTGGCCGCCGGGGCCGGCAGCGCCGAGGGTGAACCGGGCGCAGGTGAGCAGGTACGGCTCATCGGGCCGCCGCGGCCAACGCTCGTGGCCGCGGGCTGCGACCCGGCGCTGCCGCTGCTGGAAACCCCGCTCGGGCTGCTCGACCCGCCGGTCAGGTTCAGCTGGTGGCCGTGCCCGAGCCGGGAGGCGCTCGGGCTGGCCGCTGAGGGGCTCGTGCATGTCGCCGGTGCGCACCTTCGCGGCCGGGCCGGCGAGTACAACACCGGCCCGGCCGCGGAGCTACTGCCGCAGGGCGGCGAGGTGATCGGGTTCTGCTCCTGGCGCGAGGGGCTGGTGCTGCGACCCGAGCTAGCCGACGGCGTCTGCGGCGTCGGCGATCTCGCCGAGCGCGGCCTGCAGCTGGTGAACCGGGAGCCAGGTGCCGAGGCGCGCCTTGTGCTCGACCGCGAACTGTCCGGGCTGGGGATCGAGGCCGGCGGGCTGCCCGGGTACGGCACCCAGGCGAGCGGGCACCTGCAAGTCGCCGCGGCCATCGCCGCTGGACTAGCCGACGCGGGAGTCGCGAGCGAGCCTGCGGCCCTCGCTTACGGCCTGGCCTTCGTCCCGCTGACCGCCGAGCGTTTCGACCTGGTCATCCCGGCCAGCCAGGCCGGCTCCGCGAGGTGCAGGGCCTGCTGAAGGTCCTGTCGTCCAGATGGCTGCTCGATCAGCTGGCCAGCTTGCCTGGGTATGACCCGGCGCGGTGCGGCGAGCACATCGCGACGCTGCCGCCGGCTTAAGGCGAGCCGGCCCTAGACCTAGAGTCCGCAGGTACGACCCGCTGAGATCCAGCTCATCTGGCTGAGGCGTCAGGCAAGGCCTGCCCACTGGTAGCGAAGGCCGATCGCGACCACGATGAGCGCCAGGAGGCGCCGGATGATCGGTTCTGGCAGGTGCGCTTGAAGGCGGGCGCCAAGGTAGCCGACCGCCAGGCCGCCGGCTCCCAGGGCGATCCCAGTCGGCCAGTTCGGGGCGATGCTGCCGTGGTGATTAATGGACAGGATGGCGAAGGTCACGACGCCCGCGAGGGAGGTGACAAATGTTGAGGTGAGCGCCGCCGGCGCGACCTGTGCCGACGGCCGCCCGCCAGCGATGAGGATGGGGGCCAGGATCGATCCGCCGCCGATGCCGTAGATCCCGCCGACGCAGCCCGCGGCGGCGGCGATCAGCCCGATCAGCACGCCGGACAGCTGTTTCCGGCGGGGGGTGCCGACGGCGGGGGCCGGGGGGTCAGCCCGAGCCACGCTCCGAGCGGGATCAGCACGGCCGCGACGACCAGGTCGAAGACGACCGGCCCGGGCAGCAGGTAGACCCTGATGACCGAGCCGGCGATGACGCCGGGCAGCGTTCCGGCCAGCAGCACCCGCAGCAGGCGCCCGCCGGTCTGTCCCTGCTGCCGGTAACGCCAGATCGCGCCGGGCGTGGCCACCACGTTGTAGAGCATGTTCGTCGGGGTGACCGCGGGGCTTGGCGTGCCGAGCACGCTGACCTGGAAGGGCAGCAGCAGCACCGCTCCGGAGACCCCGGCCGGAGTGGTGACCGCCGCGATCACGAACGCTGCGGCCAGGGCCGTGATCTCGACCCAGGCGCCGCTGATCATCTGGCCAATGTAACGGCCAGCGGCGGCGGTCAGGCCAACAGCTGCACCGCGCCGGCCCGGGACAGGTCGTAACCGCCCAGCGAGCGCACGGATGACTGCATGTGCGGGTCGCGCAGCGCGGCGATCAGGGGCTCGGCGGCGGGCAGGGCGGCGGCGCTCAGCACGACGTCGAAGTCTTCCCAGATGACCGGGACGAAGCCGAGGTCCAGCGCGGTGGCGGCGGCGCGCACGCCCAGCCCGGCGTCGGCCTGCCCGGAGGCGACGGTCATGGCGACTTCCAGGTGGGAGGCCGCCTCCGGCCCGGTCACCGACGCGGGCGGGACCCCGGCGTCGGTCAGCAGCTGGTCGAGCAGCACGCGGGTCCCGGTGCCGAACCGGCGGCGGGCGACCCGCAGCGCGCGAAGGTCGCCGGGGCCGCTGATCCGGGCGGGGTTGCCCTCGGGAGTGAGCAGGCCCTGCTCGCGGCGCCACAGGTGGATGATCGCGGGCTGACGGCCGCGGAGCAGGGCGCGGGCGAACGGGCTGTTGTGGGCGCCGGACCGGTGGCGCAGGTGGATGGCCGCGGCGTCGGCGGTGCCGCGCCAGATCCTGGTCAGGCCGTGGAAGCTGCCGCGCGCGCCGACGGTGACGACGGACGCCCCGGCACCGCGCAGCACAATATCCAGACCAGGGTCGTCGCTGCCCGCCAGGCGCAGCGCCGCGTGCCCGCCGAGCAGGCGCCCGGCTGCGATGTCGCCCCCGGCCGTGACACGCGAGCGGCGGCGGTCGGCCACGTCGATCACGCCGGCGTCGGCCAGGTGACGGTAGGCGCGCCCGACGGTCGTGGCGGTGGTGTCGTAGCGTCGCGCCGCATCCCGGATGCTCGGCAGCTCATCCCCGACAGCCAGCTTCCCGGACGCGATGCTCTCCGCGATGTCGCTACTGACCTGCAGATACCTCGCCATGTCCCCGGATGTTATCGCCAGCGTTGCAATGTGGTCTCGCGTCCTGGCCACCCCGCCGCGCGCTGTTAGGCTCTGCACCGATCTGTGCTAGCTCACTAGGAGGCAGACATGATCCGCAGACTGCGCCTGGGCGGGCTTGCGCTGGCCACCGGGCTGGTCCTGGCGCTGGCCGCCGGCTGCGGCAGCGGGAGCAGCGGGAGCAGCAGTAGTTCGCCCAGCACCGCGAGCAGCAGTACGCCAGGGGCGCACGGCACCCTGATCGTGTTCGGCGCGGGCACGCTGTCGACCCCGTTCACCGCCGAGCTTGCGGCGTTCAAGAGGCAGAACCCCGGCGTGACCATCCACTCGCAGTTCGGCGCCAGCGGCGACATGGTCAAGGACATCACCCAGCTCGGCCAGCCCGCTGACGTGCTCGGCGTGGCGGACTACTCGCTAATCCCCAAGCTCATGTCCGATGCCGCCAAGCCGCGCGCGACCTGGTACCTGGGGTTCGTGTCAAACCAGATCACCTTTGCCTACACCAGCCACAGCAAGGGCGCCAGCCAGCTCACCCCCGCCAACTGGTACCAGGTCCTGGCCCAGTCAGGGGTGCACATCGGCCGGTCCAACCCGGCCGCCGACCCGTCCGGCTACCAGATCCTGCAGATGCTCCAGCTCGCCCGGGGCTACTACCACGACCCGACGCTCGCGGCGTCGGTGCTGAAGAACTCGCCGGATTCCAGCGTCGCCGAGACCGAGACCTCGCTGCTGGCCGCGCTGCAGTCGGGCCAGATCGACTACCTGGCTATCTACCGGTCCGACGCCCTCGAGCAGCACCTGAAGTACATCGCGCTGCCCGCCCAGATCAACCTGTCCGACCAGGCCATGGCCGCCGCCTACGCCAAGGCCACCATCCATGCGGGCTCGCTGGGCACGCTGACCGCTAAGCCCATCATCTACGGGCTGACCATCCCGAGCACCGCGCCCGACGCGGCGCTCGGGCAGAAGTTCGTCAGTTTCGTGCTCAGCCCGCCGGGCCAGGCGATCATGCGGGGCAACGGGTTCGTGGTCATCTCCCCGGCCCTGGCCAGCAACCAGGCCCAGGTCCCGGCGGCGCTGCGGTCGCTCACCACGCCGTGGCCTGCGTCCGGCGGGTGACCAGGCTGACCGGCGCACCCCGCCTGCTGCACCCGGATCCGGAACGGGAATTGCCCGCGCGGGACGGCGAAGCGGGCACATGAACACGGCAGCGGGGAGGAAGCCTGCCCGCGGCTGGCCGGGAGGCTGGTTCGGAGCCGTCATGTGGCTGCTCGGCGGCCTGCTGCTCGCGTTCATCGTGCTGCCGATCGTGCGGCTGGCCACGACGTCGTCGGTGGCCAGCCTGCGCCAGGCCGCCGAGACCACCGCGATCCGCGACGCCACCCTGCTGAGCCTGCAGGCTGCGGCGATCACCGCCGGGATCGCGACGCTGTTCGGGGTGCCGCTGGCCTACCTGCTGGCCCGCGGCACCTTCCGCGGCCGCGGCCTAATCCAGGCCGTGGTCGACCTCCCGCTGGTCGTGCCGCACACCGTGGCCGGCATCGCGCTGCTGTTCCTGCTCGGGCGCACCGGATGGGTCGGAGCCCCGGCCACCCACCTCGGGGTGTCGTTCTACGGATCCCAGTGGGGCATCGTCGCCGCGATGCTGTTCGTCAGCTGCCCCTTCGCGGTCAACAGCGCCCGTGTCGCGTTCGAGACCATCGACCCCCAGCTGGACCGGGCCGCCCGCAGCCTGGGCGCCACCCCGTGGCACGCGTTCCGCCGTGTCACCCTCCCCCTCGGGCTGCGCGGGGTGCTGACCGGCGCCGTGCTCGTGTACGCCCGCTCGATCAGCGAGTTCGGCGCCGTGGTGATCATCGCCTACTACCCGGCCACCGCGCCGGTCGAGATCTACAACCTGTTCCTGCAATCCGGCCTCACCCAGTCCGCATCGGCCGCCGTCGTGCTGCTGATCGTCACTCTGTCGACGTTCCTGGTCTTCCGCACCCTGGCCTCCGGCCGCCTGCTGGCCCGGATCAACCGTGCTTACAACTGACCTCGGGCTCACCGTCAGCGGGCTGGCCGGCCGGGCCGGATCCTTCGGCATCGGCCCGATCGACCTCGCCGTCGACCCCGGCCGGGTCCTGGTCGTACTCGGCCCGTCCGGGGCTGGCAAGACGATGCTCCTGGAAACCATCGCCGGGCTCCGCCCACAGCGCTCTGGCCGCATCCGTCTCGGCGGAACCGACCTCACCGCCCTGCCGCCCGAACGGCGCCGCATCGGACTGGTCTTCCAGGACGCAGCCCTCTTCCCGCACCTGTCCGTCAAGGACAACGTCGCCTTCGGGCCCCGGGCCACCCGCCAGGCCTCCGGCGCGGACACCGGCCCGCTGCTGCGCCGCCTGGGCATCGGGCACCTGGCCAGCCGGTCACCGCGCTCGCTCAGCGGCGGCGAACGCCAGCGAGTAGCCCTCGCCCGCGCCTTGGCGGTCAAGCCCGGGCTGCTGCTGCTCGACGAGCCCCTGTCCGCCCTCGACCAGCCAACCCGCGAAGACATGCGCGCGCTGCTGCAAGAACTGCTGGCCGACCTCGACATCCCCGCCGTGCACGTCACCCACGACCGCGACGAGGCGCTGAGCATCGGCGACGACCTCGCCGTCATCGTCGCCGGCCAGCTCCGCCAGACAGGACTGGCCAGCCAGGTCGCCGCCGAACCCGCCGACCCCGATGCCGCCCGCCTGCTTGGCTGGTCAGAACTCGGACCCGGCACCGCCACCGCCGCAGCGGTGCGGGCCGGCCAGATCCTCCTCCCCGATGCGGCGCCCCCGGCCGCCCATGGGCCCGTGCACATCTTCTACCGGCCCGAAGACGTGCTCCTCGGCACGCCGGCCCCCGATGCCCGGGCCGACGTCAGCCTCACCGTGCAGATCGGGCGGATCCTGCTCACCCGCCCGCTCGCCCGCATCACCCTGGCGTCCGACCCGCCCATCACAGCCCTGATGCTGCACCGGGACCTCGAGCGGCTCGACGTGCGAGCCGACAGGGCGGTCCAGGTTACGCTTCCCCCGGGCTGCGTTCGCATCTTCCCGGCAACATAAGACACCGCCTCATGCTCGGCGGATCACCCCGGCGACGACATCGGATATCTGCCCGCGCCGCGAGCCGAAGGCCGGGTCTGTCTCGCCAACGGTATTTCCGGCGTTTGGTTTAGTAGGTCTCGGCGGCCGGGAACCGGTCGCCGAAGGTGACGGCAAAAGCGGTCGAGGACAGATTGCGGCTCCCGGATAGAAATCCAATGAAAAGCCGTGGTTGGCCTGGCGCAGGTCCGGTTCGAGGTCTTGCCGGGAGCCGCCCTGGTGCCGGTGGAAGGCGACCGCCGCGACCGCGTTCGCCATGAGCGCGATGCCGAGGCAGGCCCGGAGCCGGTGCGCGGCGGGCAGGATGGGATCCTGGCCAGCGAACGCCACGGTGCCGCCTGTGCGGGCTCGGCACAGGCCGGCGTCCGACCGCAGGCCGTCCAGCGCAGCCAGCGGATCGAAATCGGCGGCGTTTCGCCGCGCGGACGTGGCGATGCCGGTCCGTTGCGGGCTCATGCTGCCACGACCCGGTCGTCCGGCTGGGTGACCGACGGCGCCGCGGGCGCGCCGCGGCGGAACAGCAGGGCGGCGAGGACGGATCCGGCCGCGAACATTGCGGCGGCCCACCAGAACGCGGTGGTGTAGCTGTGCACCTGGGCTAGTTCGGCTAGTGCGGGTACCGGGTGGCCGCCGATCATCAGCCGGGGGCTGAGGTGGCTGGCCAGGTAGCCGGCGGCGGCGCTGGCCGCCATGGTGTTGAGCAGCGACGTGCCGATGGAACCGCCGACCTGCTGGCCGGTGTTGACCATGGCCGACGCGGCGCCTGCGTCCGCGGGCGCCACGCCGGCGGTCCCGGTGTTCATCGACGGTGACATCACGAAGCCGAGGCCGGCGGATGCGAGCAGCAGCGGCGGCAGGACATCCGCGGCGTAGCCGGAGTGGACGCCGATCCGGGTCAGCCAGGCCAGCCCGGCGGCGGCGGCGAGCATGCCCGGCGCGACGATGAGCCGCGGGCCGATGCGGGGCAGCAGCACGATGTTGGCCAGGTTGGCGCCGACGATGATCGCGCCGACCATGGGCAGGAAGGCGACACCGGCCATGACCGGGCTGAAGCCCAGGGTCTCCTGCAGGTAGTAGGTGAGGAACAGGAAGATGCCGAACATGCCGGCGCCGGTGATGAGGATCGACAGGTAGGAGGCGGCCCGGTTGCGGTCCAGGACGATCCGCAGCGGCAGCAGCGGCTGCCGGGCCCGCGTCTCGATGAAGGCGAACGCCGTCAGCAACGCCGCGCCGGCGGCGAGGAAGCCCCACGTGGCCGGCGCGTGCCAGCCGTCGCTGGCCGCGTCGGAGAAGCCGTAGACGATGCAGAACATGCCGCCGGCCTCGGCCGCCAGCCCGGGCAGGTCCAGCCCCGGCCGCCGCCGGCCCGGCTGCCGGCGCAGCAGCACCAGGGCGCCGGCGCCAGCGATCGCAGCGAAGATGAGGTTGACGTACAGGCACCAGCGCCAGTCCAGGTACTGGGTTAGCAGCCCGCCGAGCAGCAGGCCGACCGCGCCGCCGGCGCCCGCGATCGCGCCGAAGACCCCGAACGCCTTGCCCCGGTCCCTGGTGCCTTCGAACGTGGTGGTCAGCAGCGACAGCGCGGCCGGGGCGAGCAGTGCGCCGAAGGCGCCCTGGCAGGCGCGGGCCGCCACCAGCATGCCGAAGCTGCCCGCCGCGCCGCCGGCCGCGGACGCGGCGGCGAAGCCGGTCAGGCCGGCGAGGAACGTCGCCTTGCGGCCGATCAGGTCGGTGAGCCGGCCGCCGAGCAGCAGCAGGCTGCCGAACGCGAGCGCATAGGCGGTGACCACCCACTGGCGCTCGATGTCGGAGAAGCGCAGGGCGTGCTGGGCTGAGGGCAGCGCGATGTTCACGATCGTCGCGTCGAGCACGACCATCAGCTGGGCCAGCGCGACCACGGCCAGGATCAGCCAGCGCCGGGGGTCCGCGCCGGTCACATTTGGCTCCGGGGCTGGTCCCCGCGCCGGCCCGGGGGCGTCCGCCTGCCGGGTTCGGTTCGCTGCCACGACTGGTCTGGCGCGGGTGTGCGCTGGGGCGGCGGCGTTGTTCATGGTGCTGGCCGGGACCTGACTGGGCATGACGTGCCTCCATAAACGAAGGAATGTTCTTTTTATGTTAGCGACGGCATCCCGGCTGTCAAGACCGAACCTTCCTTCTTTTTGATGCTAGGCTGGTGCCATGCCCAGGATCACCGACGAGCGCCGGGAGGCCCGGCGCGAGCAAATCCTCGAGGCGGCACGCGCCTGCCTGCAAGAGCACGGCCTCGAAGCCGTGTCGATGGAGATGATCATCGCCCGCTCCGGCCTGTCCACCGGCGCCGTCTACGGCTACTTCACGGGCAAGGACGAGATCATCAACGCCGTCGTGACCGATGGAACGGCCGCGATGGGCCGGCAACTCCTCCCGATCCTCACGAACCCCGAGCCGCCGGCCCTTCCCAGGCTCATGGAGCAGCTACTGCGCACCATCGCGGACTTCGGCCAGCACAAGCGCGGCGGCATCGACCGCCTGCTCGTCGCCCTGCACGGCTGGAGCCACGCCCAGAGCGATCCCGAGCTCAAGGCGCCCACCCGGGCCGCCTACCGCCGACAGCGCGAACTGTTCGCCGACACCGTGCGGCGGTGGCAGGCGGCCGGGACGTTCGACCCCGGCGCCGATCCCGACGCGGTAGCGCAGTTGCTGATGTCGATAACCCTGGGGTTCGTCGCCCAGCGAGCCCTCACCGGAGACGCCGGCGTACAGGCGCACGCCGACGCCCTGAAAGTACTCACCGCCGATCAGCCGCCTGGCCCGCCCACGCCCCACCAGCATCCTGCCTGAGCGCCCGCAGTTCCGGTGGCCCTCGATCGTTGTTCTCCGAACTGGCCGGGACTGTAAGTCGCCGGCGGGCTGCCTGATGATGACGTTCACCCGGTTGCAGGTGTTGATGATGGCGCGGGCCGGCCCCGGATTGACCTGGTCGGGCTCCCGTAGAGTCATCTGGTGCCTATGCGCCTGCTCGGGTGGCCCGCTGCCGTCCTGGCCATGCTGATCACGGTGGCGCTTGTCGTCGGCGAGCTCACCGACGCCGGGCAGCGACGCTGGTGGGCGGCCCGCCCGCTCACGACGGACACGGTGGCAGGGCTGCTGGTGCTGCTGGTCACGGTCCTGGTCGTGAATCAGCTGCTCAACAGGCGGCAGGCCCGGCAACGCGGCAACGCGGCCATGCGGTCGTCGCCCAGGCCGCCATCATGGCAGCCCAGGCCGCTCGTTCGGCCGGGGCCGTGTCGTCCCTGACCGGCGGATCAGGCGACCGCGGCGCCGCCTCCGATGGTTTCCGGACCTACATGATGATGCTGCTCATAGGCGCGCCGGTGGTCATCGACGACCCAGCCGCGCGGCATTTCCTCGAGCAGGCCCAGTACCTCGGCGGAGTAATGGCCCGCACGCTCGCGGTGATAGACAGATCGGCGGACGGCGCTGCCGTGCCGGGCGACCAGCTGGACGACGCCGTGCAACAGCTCGAGAGTGCCGCGGCACCGCTTCTTCAGCTGCTCAGTCCCGGGACGCGCGATTCCCTCCAGCGCATCGGCCAGACCGCCGAAGAGTAGGGCGGCCCGGCACGAACGCCCGGGCCAGCGTGTGCCGGGACTCGGCCCAGGCGCCGCGGGGTTATGGTCCGCCCATGGCGACGCTGCGAGACGCAGCATTACCCGCAACTTGTGATCGACATAGACGATCCCCAGGCGACCATCGCGTTGGTCCAACGGAGCACTCAAGAGTCGTGGATCGAGTTAGCGAGGGTTCAATCCGCTGAGATGCGCCTCGTCCATCACCTCCCTGATGGATGCCTTGGGGAGCCTTCAGCATGCGGCGTATGCCGCAGGTGAGCGCGGGCGTGCCGCAGCCAGCGGGCCTCGGAAGTGAACCCAGCAGGGCCTGCACGACCGCCAGGGGTTGCCAGCAAGGTGCCGAGGGGCTCCTTGTTCGTCGCGCTGTCGGGTACCAAGGCGGGCGGGTGCCGGCGCACGGGTGGAGGAACATGGGCCGGGCTCTGGGTCATTTCCTGCTCGGCTCAGCTGGTGGTTCAGGGGGGTTGTCGGCTAGCCGGTCGACCGCACTGGCGAGAGCAGCAAGAGCGGGTACCGCGGTGGCCAGCGCCCGCCGCTGGGGTGCGGGCAGGGTGGATAGGGCCAGGTGCAGCACTGCGGCGTTGGTGGCCTGCCAGGCGTGCACGGCCTGCTGCCCGGCGTCGGTCGCGGTCAGCTCCACTGCCCGCCGGTCCCCGTCGGCGGTGATCCGGCTGACCATGCCCCGGGTGGTGAGGCTGTTGACGATGGTGGTGACGGTGTTGGGCCGCATGTGCAACAGCCGGGCCAGCTGCCCGGGCCGGGCGCCGGGGTGTTCTGTCACTGCGGACAGCAGCTCTAGCTGGGCTACGGCCAGTGGGTTGCCCGGGTCGGCGACGCGGGCGCCGCGCCGCAGTGCGCGGCGCAGCCGCGCGATTCCCTCGGCCAGCCCGTCGTGCCGGTCGGCGCTGCGGGCAGTGATGCCGTCAGCCGCGGTCGTCTCGTTCACCGGTGACCTCCTGGCCTGGATTGCCGGCCGCGCCTGTGGGTGCGGCGGTGCAGCGGGTGCCGGCCCACGTCGCGGCCAGTGCGGCTGCGGTCAGGGCTGCGACGGCCAGGCTCCCCCCATCAGCATGACTGAGGCGTGCTCCGGCGTGCAGCCCCAGTGTCACCACCGCGACGCCCAGGGCGGTGCCCAGCCCCCGGGTCATGTTCACCATCCCGCCTGCCGTGGCTGCGTCGCGGACCGGCACGGCTGCCATGATCTGCGCGTTGTTCGCCGGGATGTAGACACCCAGGCCCGCGCCCAGAAGTGCCAGCGACACCACCGTGACAGCGGCGGGGCCAGGGATCGCCAGCGCTGCCACCGAGCACGTGGCGAGCAGCCCCCCGGCGGCGCAGCGCCGCCGGGTAGGCCAGCGCGCGGGCAGCGCGCGCTCGGCAGCCACGGCAGCCAGCCCGAACCCGGCCGGCAGCGCAGTCAGCAGCAGCCCAGCCCGCAGCGCACCGTCGCCGTGCGCGGCCAGGGTCTGCGGCAGGAGCACCAGCGGGCCGAACAAGACCATGTAGACACAGAGGGCACCGCCGAGCGCGGGTGCGATCCCGGCCGCGGCCAGGAGCGGCAGGTCAATCAGCGGTGCCGGCGAGCGCCGCTCCCACCAGATCAGGCCCGCCGCGGCCGCCGCCGCGGCCGCCGCCGACCCGGCCAGCGCCCGGAGCGGCAGGCCCAGGCCGGAGAGTGAGGATACAGCGATCAGCAGGCCCACGACGGGCAGGGCCAGCAGCGTCATCCCGAGCGGGTCGCTGCCCCGGTCGCGGGCGAGCTGGCGGGTGCGCGGAAGCAGGAACCATCCGGCCACCACCGCTACCACTCCCACCGGCACGTTGACGAAGAAGATCCACCGCCAGCCAGCCGATGCGACCAGCAGCCCGCCCGCGACCGGGCCCAGCGCCAGGCCCAGCGCCTGCGCCGCGGCCTGGATCCCCAGTGCCGCCCGCCTCCGGCCGCCCGGCGCGCTGGTGGCCACCAGCGCCACGCTGTTAGCCTGCAGCATCGCGGCCCCGGCCGCCTGCACGACCCGCAGCCCGATCAGCACGGGCAGCGACGGTGCCAGCCCGCACGCCGCCGAAGCCCCAACGAATACCACGAATCCGTACAGGTACATCAGCTTGCGGCCGTACCGGTCCGACCAGCGGCCCGCCGGCACCAGCAGCGCCACCAGCGCCAGCAGGTAGGCCAGCGACACCCACTGAACTCCAGCGAGGCTCACGCCGAACTGACGCTGCAACGCGGGGAACGCCAACGTCACGATGCTGGCGTCGAGCTGTCCCATGAACGCCCCGAAGCACACCGTGGTCACCGCCAGCCACGGCGCCAGCCGGTGCTCGCGGACCACGGCCGGCCGGGGCGGCTCACGCAGCAGCATCCCTGCCAGCCCTACGGCCCGCGCCAAGCCAGAACTCCCCACGCTCGCCAATTACTCCCGCAGGAGATTCGCAGATTAATTCTGTGAAAGAACTGTTTATAGTTCTATCACAGAAAGACTTGCGTCGGCAAAGCCCGCAGCCGGCCGACGGGCCCGGCCGCCGCAGGGTCCTGAGCGGGTCACGCTCAGGAGGCTCCTGATACGGGTCCGGTCGCCCATGCCGCGATCCGGCAGACTCAGACGGAGGTCTTCGTGGATGAGGCAGCTGGCAGGACTTTGCTCCGGCGGGGCTTTGCTCTGGAGTTCGCGACGCTGGGCTGGAACATGATCGGCGTGGCGGTCCTGGCCATCGCTGCCATCGCGGCGCGGTCGGTGGCGCTGGCCGGGTTCGGGCTGGACTCGCTCATCGAGATCGGCGCATCCACGGTGGTGATCTGGGAGTTGTCCGGCACCGGGCAGGCCCGGCAGCACCGGGCGCTCCGCCTGATCGGTTGCGCCTTCGCCGCGCTGGCCGTCTACCTGCTGGTCCAGTCGACCGTGGTGCTGGCCTTCGGCTATCACCCGCGCCACTCCGCCGTTGGCATCGGATGGACGGCCGTCACCGCCGCTGTCATGTTCGCGCTCGCTCTCGGCAAGGCCCGCACCGGGGCCGCTCTCGGCAATCCGGTGCTCCAGACCGAGGGCCGGGTCACCCTGATCGACGGGATCCTGGCCACCGCAGTCCTGACTGGCCTGGCGCTGAACGCCGCCCTGGGCTGGTGGTGGGCCGATCCCGCCGCCGGGTACGCGCTGGTCTACTACGCCGCCCGTGAGGCACGCGAGATCTTCACCAGCCTCTGACTGACGCCGGAAACGGCAAACACCGCTCAGCGCGTGAACAGCCGCCCGCGATGAGGTAGGCCCCAGCAGGATCAGCGCGACCGCCGCGACCTGCCGGGCGCCTGCCCCTGAGGCGTTCGCTGATCCGGTGCCCGAGCGCAAGCCCGAGCCGGCGGCCTGGGCGATGAACGCGATGGCAGCAGGCCAACGCCACTAGCTCGCTCAGTCATGTCTGTGATAGAACTAATCATAGTTCTGTCGCAGAGATAAAAAGACAGCCAGCCGCAAGGTTCTGTTCCCCGATGGTCCAGTCGCTGCCTACCCACGCCACCACGTGTGGCGTGCCGTTGGCTGAGGCGAGCCGCACCGGCCCAGGCACCACCGCGCACAAGCAGGGCCGGGTGGCCGCTGAGAATGCCCTCGGCCTGTCCTACACCCCGCCGCTGCGCAGCCCCTGGGAAGCGGTCCAGATGGGCACCCAGGCCTGGGTCCGAGACACCCAGCGGCCCCAACCCGCCCGGATTTGAGCAGAGGAACAGCCATGTCAGCGCATTACCAACCGCCCGGGCCCCAGCCCCGCCACAGAGCGCACCCGGCCATCCAGGCCGCCTTCGCCGCGATCATCCTCCTCGCCCTCGCCGCCTGCGGCAGCACGACCACCACGAGCGCCCCGGCGTCGGTACTGGCCACGGGCAGCCCTGGTTACAGCGGCCATACGGGCACCCTCACCGGGTCAGGTTCGACGTTCGTCGCGCCGTTCTTCGCCGTGGCCTTCGCCAAATACGTTCAGCAGCATCCCGCGGTGACCATCAACTACTCCGCCGTGGGCAGCAGCGGCGGCATCGCCGCGTTCAGCGCCGGGCAGGTCGATTTCGGCGCCTCCGACGTGCCCATGACCGCTAGTGAGCAAGCAGCCGCCAAAGGAGGTTCCGTCGTGCAGGTGCCCGACGCCCTGGGCGGCGAAGGGGTGGTCTACAACCTGAACCTTCCGGCGGGCGCCAGGTTGCGCCTGACCGGCCCGGTGATCGCCCGCATCTTCCTCGGGCAGATCACCCGCTGGGACGACCCGGCCATCACCGCCCTCAACCCCGGCCTGACCCTCCCGGCCGCGCCGATCTCCGTGGTGCACCGCTCCGACGGCAGCGGCACCACCTACATCTTCAGCAACTACCTGTCCAGCGTCGACCCGGCCTGGGCGGCCAAGGTCGGCACCGGCAAGACGCTTAACTGGCCGGTCGGGGAAGGCGCCGAAGGCAACGCCAGTGTGACCTCCACGGTGTACCGCACCCCCTTCTCCATCGGATACATCGAGCAGTCATATTCGCGAGGCCTGGTCCTGCCGTTCGCCGCCATCCGCAACCAGGCCGGGAACTACGTCCTCCCGTCCACCCAGACCATCGGCGCCGCCGCCGCCCAGAAACCCGACATCACGCCGACCGACTTCTCCATCGTCAACCAGCCCGGCGCCAGCAGCTACCCCATCAGCGGATACAGCTGGGCGCTTGTCTACACCCGCCAGCCCAGCCAGGCCACCGGGCAGGCACTCGTCACCATGCTGGACTGGCTCACCCACGACGGCCAGGCCTACGCCGCCGCGAACCTCTATGTGTCCCTACCAGCCCAGGTCCGGCAACTCGCCCGCACCATGCTCCAGCAGATCACCGGCCCTACCGGGACACACCTCCTCGGCTGACGCTCATCCCAGCCACCGGCGCTTGGCCGCAGTCATCACGACGTGACGCCCCGCCCCCGAGGCGCCCTCAAGCCGGAACGGGACCTGCTCTACTTCTGCCTCGTCATGATGATGCCCCACGGCCCGCACTCCCCGTCCTGACTGAGACGCGCCGGTCGACGCGTAGCACGGCGGCGCGCCCGCACCACGCGCGACATGTCAGGACCTGGATACCGCGGCATCCGGGCCCTGCCGCGTCACCGGCGCGGCGCCAGCCACCGGGTGTCGATCCGGCCGTGCCGCATCCGGCCTACCAAGCGGACGCGCAGCGTCTCCGGCGTGTTGTCGCCCGCGTCCCTGCTGATCGCCAGCTTGCCGTGCCGCACCGCCAGCTCGTTGGCGTCCACCACCATGCCTGGCGCGAGGACCAGCTCCACCCTGCCGCCGCGCACCCGCAGCTCGATGACCAGCTCGGGCCCGCTGCGCACCGCGCTGGTCAGGTCCAGCATCACATCGCACCACGCGGTGCGCAGCGCCAGCCGGTGCGGCAGCGTCCACCGGCCGTCGCGGCGCACCGAGCCGTGCCGCTCGTCGATGGTCAGCAGTTCGGCGGCCGGCTCGGCCGGCGTCCCGGCGAGCGGCAGCCTGAGCGCGCCGTCGCTGCCTGGCACCGCGATCAGATCGGCGGTGAGCGGGGCCAGCGCGTCGATGGTGCGGGCGGCCAGCGCTGCGTCCAGCCGCTCGTCGAACTCGACCGGGTCGAGCCGACCGTCGGCGACGGCGCCGCGCAGCAGTTCGATGACCCGGTCGCGGTCCGCGTCGGACGCGCGCAGCGCGGGTGAGCTGGGCGGATCTGCCGACATCCGGCCTCCTCGGCGACGACGTGGCGGCGCCGCGCCACCGACATTCCACGTTATAGCGCAAGTCGGCGGCCATCAACGAGGGGTACGCCGACGCGGTGCCGATCGAGGGCGCGCCCGGATCAGGCGTCGGGCCGGATTACCCGGCGACATTGAGTTCGCGGCGCAACCTCGCCAACACATGCCGCGCAGACAGCAGGAAACGTGAAGCTGAAGCGCTGCTCGAATCCGTCCTGGCGAACTACGAGCGCACCCTAGGACATGATCATCCGTATACGGAGACTGCGCGAGAGAACCTATCCAGCCGGAAAAGGGCCGCCAAAGTTCATCGTCCAAACCGGCAGCGCGGCAACGCTGAGGCATGATGCGATTTCAATGGCCCAGTACCGGACGGCGGTGCGGTGAGCCGCAGCGGAGTGCCCCTGTTGTCAGTGATCAGGCCGGGCAGCCGGTCGTCTGCGGGCTCGGGTTCCGTGCTCCGGGCGGACTTGACCGCGCGGGCCACCTCCCGCACGTCGGGGCCGCCGGCCAGCGCGGTCAGACCGCACCGCGTCCGCGCCATCACCGGTGAGCTGCCGAGGATGGCGCGGACGCGGGCTTGGCTCTAGGCCGTGACGGTGATCTTTCGTCCTTTCAGCAGCAGCCAGAGCATGAACAGCGCCTCGCCGATGAACGTGAAGTTGGAGACGCTGGCCGTGTAGCTCGGACTGAGCAGCCCGGCGATGCTGTCGATGAGATAGCCGCCGCCGGCGATGACGAGCAGCACGCCGAGAAGCCGGGGAACGTAGCCGGACCTGCAGGCCAGGTAGCCGAGGAGAACGAGGTACAGCCCGAAGACGATCAGGCTGACCTTCCAGATGTCCTGGAAATCCTGGATCTTCAGTAGTGCCCCGGCCTGCCGGTGGCTGATGCTGAGCGCCGTCAGGTGGCGGGCGTTACTCAGCAGGGGGAGGACGCCCGTGAGCTGGCTGACGGCAACCGCGAAGATCGCGGCATAACTGATTCTCAGCCAGGCCGCGAGGGTCGCCAGGCCCTTGCGGGCCGGCTCGAAGAACTTCAGCAGCGCCCAGGCCACGACGACGTCCAGGATCACCACCGCCGCGAGTCCGGCAATCGCGAGACGGAAGAGCCCGGCGGAGGCCAGGATGCGCCCGGCCGTCCGGGTCGCATCGCCCGGGGTCACGAGGCGCTGGAGAACGCCGAACCTGGCCGCCGGGGCCAGGACGGCCATGGCGAGAAGCCCGGTGCCCGCGACCAGCGCGGGGCGGCGCATCCGGCGGGCTGCCCCGGCTGACGGATCGATCGCCGTGGTCCTCGTGCCAGAAGGAGCTGATTGCGTAGTGGTCATGGCCTGAGCCTCGTTCCGGTGTGACGGGCCCCCTGGCCTTGACGGTCAGCGGTGCGCGCTCCCTCCGAGTTACCTTATGGTGTAAGGTAACCTTACGTCATAAGGTAACCCTACGATGTAAGGCTGTCAATAGGCAGCGGGCCAACAGGCGGAGGAGGACGAGGCCGTGGCGTCAGGTACCGGTCTGAGCAGGCACCACCGGGCCCCGCTGAGCCGGGAGCGCGTGCTTCTCGAAGCGGTCGCCGTGGCCGACGAGGCCGGCCTGGGCTCGCTGACCATGCGCAGGCTCGCGGACCGGCTGCACGTCGAGCCGATGTCGCTCTACTACCACGTGGCCGGCAAGGACGAGATTTTCGACGGCATGGTCGATCTCGTCTTCGCCGAGGTCGAGCTGCCCCCGGCGGGCGCCGAGTGGAAGACGGCCATGCGCGACCGGGCCGCCTCCGCGCGCGCCGCGCTGCGGCGGCACCCCTGGGCCATCGGGCTGATGGACTCGCGGCTGAACGCTGGCCCGGCAACGCTGCGGCACCACGATGCGGTCATCGGCTGCTTGCGGGGGGCCGGCTTCTCCATCGAGCTGGCGGCCCATGCGATCTCGGCCATCGACAGCTACCTCTACGGTTTCGCGCGGCAAGAACTCAGCCTGCCCTTCAGCAGCCCTGAGGAAACCGCGGAGATGGCCGTGACCTTCCTCGAGCAGTTCCCCGCCGAGGCTTTCCCCCACCTCGCCGAGCTGACGACCCAGCACGTCCTGCAGCCGGGCTATGACTACGGCGACGAGTTCGAGTTCGGGCTGGACCTGATCCTCGACGGACTCGAGCAGGCCCGCGCGCGACAGCGGAAGGCCCGCTGAAGCCCGCAGGGTTCTATAACCCCGTCATAGTCTTTGACCTGCGACCTCGCGGCTGGCCGACGGTGGTCATGATGCTCGCTGGCACTCGTTGATCAGTCCGCCCAGAACCCTCCGCCGCCGTATTCCCGCCGTTGCCAAGCCGGTGATCACGGCAGCTCCAGCGCCGCGCTCTCGCCGCCCGAAGCGGCGCCCAGCAGCTCCTCGACCAGCCGCTCATCCAGCACGTCGACCACGTCGACCGGACACGACGGTGGGCGACACGTCCTCACTCCGCGCGGGGCGGTCGGTAGTCCGGGGGCTTCTCGCCGGCCGCCTTGTGCAGCTCATCGATGAGGCGGTCGACGTCCGATCTGTTGTTGAAGAAGTGGCAGGACACCCGGATCCCGCCGATATTCGACGTAAACCTCATCGCGACGTACACGCCGCGCTCGTGGAGCCTTCGCAGGAGCTGGTTCTCTTCACCGAGCGAGGCGTAGAACCGGAAGACAACCATCCCGGACCTGTGCTCCACGTCCCGGTGGGTCACGAGGAACGCGCCGGCCGACTCGAGCTGGTCCATGAGATAGCTAGTCAGTTCCCTGGCGTGCTGCTCGATCGCGCCGATACCGACAGCGTTGACGATCTTGAGGCTCTCGCCGAGAGCGATGGCACCGAGGTAGTTCGACGTGCCCGCGATCTCGAACCGCTTGGCCGACCGCTGGAAGGTCCAGTCCGCTACCGGAGTGATGCCCGGCGTCCCGAAGTAGGTGCCCCAGCCACCCTCCGGTTCCTCGAGTGCCAAGTAGCCCCACATCTTCGGTTCTATCGTCGGCAGCAGCCGTCTGTTGATGTAAAGGATTCCGCAGCCGAACGGCGCGTTGAGCCACTTGTGCCCGCCGGCGACCATCATGTCTATGTGGCATGCCTTGGTGTCGAGGTCGACGATCCCCACGTGGTGCACGGCATCGACGACGAACCACATGCCTCGCTCCTGGCACAGCCGGCCGAAGGCCTCGAGGTCGGCCTTCCACCCGTTGCACCACTGCACCGAGCTCAGCACGATCATCTTCGTGCTGTCGTCGACCGCCCTCTCGAAGTCGGCCGCCTCGATGCGACCGTAGTCGCTCGGGACCACCCTGACCGTGATCCCTCGGTCCTTCCGCATCGTCCACGGGATGGCGACCTGAAGGAACTCCAGATCCGAGGTGAGGACTGTCGACCCCTCGGGCATCTCCAGGCACATGGCTGCCACGTTCAGCCCGTACGTCGTGCTCTCCACAAGCGCGATCTCTTCGACGTCGGCGTTGAGCAGCCGCGCGGCCTCGTGCACCGGCTCGACCCGCCGCGTGTCCATAGCGACGTGATAAGCGCTCGACGACTCCTGTGGGCAGATCTCGCACATCTCGATGAACTCGATGAGCACCCTCTTCGCCGACTGCGGGATGATGCTGCAGCACGCTGCGTCCAGAAATGCCTTGGTCTCCAGGCCCCGCCACTGCGCCCGAGCTTCACTCAGTTCCACAGGTGCTCCTTTCCGCCGTTACCTGTGCGGTCGCCCGGGGCGGGGTCCGCCCTGATCATGGCGCACCAGATCGACCTGTTCTGCGTGCCTCAAATGAGATGCCTTGAGGCCGACCATAGCGCCGGCCCCGCCGCCCGCCGCCGCGCCCGCACACCGATGAACCTGCGGCCAGCTCCCGCCAACTCGCTGCTGCCCCCGGGTCCTTGCCCCGGGACCAGCCTCCAAAGAATGAGCGGCCGCACCCCAGCCGGGGCACCCGATCACGCATCATGTCGCCGGAGCCAGGCAGAACGCTCCGCGCACCGAGATAAGTCTGGGCGCCCGGCACGGCGGGAAGTCGAGCACGCCCAGAACAGGAGCATCCCCGATGACCTGACCACTCCACCCCAGCCGCTTCCTCGCCGCGCGATGATCGGGAGCTATGAGAAAGCAACGGAGACAACCAGTCAACCCCAGCCGCAATCCAGCCGTCGCTCGGCTTGACCGGACCGGGCCTCACAGATAAGCGGGGCAAGCCCACTCCCTGACTTCTGCCCATCACCCAGGGTGCTGCTGGCCATCGACCTAGCCGGAGGCCGACCTCGGACCAGCCCGGTGTGAGTGATCTGCAGGAGGTCACAGTCGGTCGCAGCCGAGGTGCTTGTGGATCTAGCGCTACGGCCCGCCCGGCAGCTACAGCATGCTTGACCTGACGCGCCATATGGGGCATGAGCGAGTGTTGCAGTGCAAGCTAGTCAAGTGGCAAGAAGCCCCTCGAACGCCGTCGTAGGCCGACTTGGAGTACAAGATCCACGTTGATCCTTTGGCACTCAATTAGGCCGTCCAGGTCAAAGCCGCCATGGTGGGCCGACTTATCTGGCGCTGGGCACACGGCATCCCTTTAGCCGCCCGCATAGCCGTTCTACGCGCCCGGCAATCTCTTAGCGTGCTTTCGGCGGGCACACCAGCAAGCGTAACGCGTGCATCTGGGTTAGCCCGCGGCAGGTATCAACTCTGGGTCTGCGGAGACGTTATCGCCAGCGTACCCGCTGGCGCGACGCTCGCAGGTGCCTGAATGGCGCCGCGACCACAGGGGTGAACGGCGCGATCATCCGTAACTGACGTCCCAGGCAGAGGATCGGCCCGTGCTGAATTCTGGTGATCACGTAGAGTTCTTCCAGACCGTGATCGTTAGGTTGACATTATTGACCGACGCGCTCACAGCCGTGACCACGGCGCCGACGATATAGCCCGTCGTCTCGATAATGCAGAAGGCGCTTCCCGTTGTCGGAACAATCTGACCACTGAAGTTCGTGGTGCCCTTGCATTGCCGGTAGGTCGGGGTGGTGCCGTCCGGGAGCAGGACCATCTGGTCGTTCCCGCCCGCGCCGATGCGGGAGTAGGTCTTGACGAGGTCGCCGGTGCCGTCCGCGGAGTACTGCGATTGTGTGGGCTTGGCCGGGCCCAGCGGGACTCCGTAGTTCCCGGCCAGGTCAACGGTGTAGGAGTCGAGATCCTTGCCGACGGCGGATGCTGGCGGAGAAGAAGATCCCGTGCTCGTCGTAGGGCTGGCCGGAACAGTGACGGTCACGGTTGGGCTGGGCCGTGGCTGGCCGGTTGCCCGTCCGGCGAAGAAACCAGCCCCCGTAAGCGCGACGATCAGCGCTGCTAACGCGCTGATCCAGGCCGGCCCGAGCTCGCCGAGCCGCGCGAAGAAACCACGTTGAGTGCCCTGTCTGCTATCGCTCACGTCGACTTTCAACTCCATCTCAGATATCACGTGCCGCTATGTTCTGTACCGCCCTGGGGCCGTCGAGCGGCGGCACTGCATGGACCGGCCGAGGTCTTCGGGCATCGCGGGGTTACCAAGGACAGAACGCCGCAATTGTGCGTTCGGGGATCGCTTCAGCCCTCGCGAACGAGAGAGACGGGGGGCTGAGTGAACGTGGTGCCGCAGTCCTTCCCGACCGCTTGAAGATCGGAGTAGAACGCCGAAGGGGGCGTGGTCTGTCCCCCCTCGGTCTCGCCGGTTGTGATGAGGCCGGCGTCTATCCCCAAGTCGGCGAGGTCATTTCCCAGCTGGCCCGAGCCAGTGATCTTGACGAGAGCATCCGACAGAGCGTGTAGCGGGGTTTCATCGGTCCCCGTCTCGCTCTCCGGAGGAGCGTATCCGGCCAGGAATTTCTTGTATGCCGCCGCGAAGGCGGCGCAGACGGCGCTGTTGCTTCCGCCTAGGGCGCTCGCGCCTGAGGCTGCGGCAGAGTTACCGCTTCCGCTGGAGGCACTCCTGCCCGAGGTTGCGGCGGACGGTGAACCGCCTCCGCCGCAACCGGCCAGCGCCAGGCATGCACCGACCGCCAGCACCACGACTGAGGTGCTCAGTCGTATGACATGATTCTTCCGTAACATCCCGCCCCTTATCGATCTTTGATCCCTTAACATCAGACTTGCTAGATCCCCGCGGAAAGTCTACATCGGGCAGTGCGAGAGCAGCACTTTGTTGTGATAAATTGCTAATAATGGCCGTTGGCGCCTCAGCGCCACGCGTCAGCCTGCGTCGCGGGCTTGGTAGCTAGCCTCTGGGCCCCTGACCGAGCCCGAATGAGACTAAAAGGACAGTGGGCAGGACGACAGGCTCACGTACGACTTCCGGCGGTCCAGCATCTTGCCTAGTCAAAGTGGCGGAGGATAGGAGATCGAACTCCTGAGGGGTTGCCCCAGCACTCTTTCCAAGTCTCCACGTCCGGTCCGCTATAGCCCAGGGATGGCTATGACCCGGGTATGGTGCAGACTACGGTCGCGCTTTCCCGCCGCGTTAGCCTGGCACGTGGTACGTGTCGACAGGCAAAAATGACCATTATCGCCATAGTTAACAACATAAGGTCAGCGCATTACTATACGGCAGGCAACGCCCGCTATTCGGCAGATTCAGGCGACACGGATGCACAGGATGCCGGATGTATGCGTCCCAGAGGATGAGCGCAGGGAAGCTGTCAACGGCCGGAACGATCGGTTGCGGCGGTGTGCGCTCAGTGATCGTCCTCCGGGCGCAGCCGCCACTGGCTGTAGTCGGTCAAGACGAGGTGAGGCATCCTGGCTGGGCACCAGAACTGTCGTGTCAGCTCCCACCGGTCATCGTCAGCGGGGTCGAGTCCAAGTCGCTCCTTAGTCTCCTGGCGGAAGGCGCCCGGGTCGCCGCCGTTGTAGAACGGCAACTGCCCGTCCGGGTTCAGCTCGGCCATGATCGCATGCGTGATCGCGAACGACTCACCGTCGGCCATCACCACGTCCCTCAGCGCGATCACCTGCCGGTGTGCCCCCCACGGCCGCGAACCCGTACCGCCCGGCCGCTGCGACCTCCAGCACCCCGTCTGCTGCTGAGCCCTGCCGTGCGCACTGCGTCGCCCGGTGGCTGTCCAAGGCCGTGAACTGGATCATCCACTGCCCCGGCCGGTACTCACGCTCGCCGGTGTCCTGGCCATGTGCCTGCCGCCTTTAGGCAACTGGAGGCCAATCTGGCCCGTGTCAGCGCCGAGAAGGCTGCGGCCGAAGCAGGCGCCTGCAGGCCGAGACAACACAACTGGCAGCCCTGAATGCGCTCGCGCAGCGAGCCGCCCAGAGGGTCGGCAGCTGTCCGAGCTGCAGCCATCAGATCACCGGTCACGACCTGCTAGCCACCGGTCAGTGCGGGACGTGCGGCCGCTACGGCTGGGCGAGTGAGCTGGACCTGATGGTCCGGCTGGCCGGCCTGCGGCTGCGGGAGCGCTACCAGGACTGGGACCGCGGCCCGTTCACCGGGCAGAGCCAGGACCACATCTCGGTCTACGAGGTGGTCACCGCAGCGCCTGCCGGATGAACGTGGCCACGGCGACCGGCTTCGCGATGAACGCTGTGTGCGAGCCGTCAATGGTGTCGGTCGTGGCGCCCATCCGCTGCGCCATGAACCGTTCCGCGTCCGGCGAGATCGCGTTGTCGTGCTCGGAGACCAGGAACCAGGACGGCTTGCTCTTCCAGCCCGCCGCGGTGGCGTTCTCGTTGAGCGCCGCGACCGCGAGCGGGCGCTGGGTCGCGAACATGACATCGGCCATGTCCACTGGCACGTCGGCGCAGAACGTCTCCCGGAACTGGTCCTTCTGGACGTACAGGTCGGGACCGCCCGCGGCGCCGGGCGCGTCGTAGGGGGTCGGGGCGACCGTCTTGGCGAGCAGGGGTGGCGGGAACGGCTGCTGCACGCTCGCGCAGCTCTCGCCCACCTCCAGCCCGAACGCCGCCAGAAAGACCAGGCCGGTCACGTTCTCCAGGCCGGCGGACGCCTGGGTGATCACGGCGCCCCCGTAGGAATGCCCGACCAGCACGACCGGGCCGTCGATGGCCTTGACCACGTCGCTGACGACGCTGGCGTCGAAGGCGACGCCTCGCAACGGGTTCGGCGGGGCGAGCACCGTGTGGCCGGCGCTCTCGAGCTCGCGGATCACTCCCGCGAACCCGGATGCGTCGGCGAAGGCGCCGTGGACCAGGACGACGGTGGGACCAGACATGGAGTTCTCCTCAAGATTGGTGAGGTGACCCCAGCGACGTTACGTCACCGGACCTGAGCGAGTCGGCCCAGGGGTGCGCCGCCCGGCGCGTAACCGGTTGCTCTGTGCCGCTCAGCTGCCATGCGACCACCACCTGCAAGCGGTACCGAGTCGGCAGGCAGGCCGCCTCAGGATTGGGTCAAGCGCCTGGCCCGCCAGCTACGACGAGATTACCGATAGCGAATATGCATGCTGATCAGCGCATAGGCATGTGCAAGAGCAACGTCCTCTATTCGGCAAATGCCGGGCATCTCCTGTGGCCTGAGCTTCAGGAGACACGGGCTCAGTCAGGTACCGGAGGCCATGTAGACAGCCAGGATGTAGTTCTGGTGGCGGTCGAGGTTCTTGCGCGCCCGGTCGTACCGCATGGTTGTCCTCGGGTCGGCGTGCCGGGCGGCAATCTGGACGTCGCGCAGGTCCACGTCGGCCCGCGAGTGCGAGCGCCGATCGCCTCGTCGACGGCCCGGCCGACCGCTGGAGGCAGCGGGGTCAGGACGATCTTGGTTCCTTTGCTGCAGACGCGCAGTACCCGGTGGCCGTGCTCCTCACTGAGGTCAGTGATGTCGGCACAGGTTGCTTCGAAGATCCGCAGGCCCAGCAGGCCCAGCATGGCGACGAGGGCGAAATCACTGGGACGGCCAGACTGGCAGGCTGCGGTTTAACAGTGCCTCGAACAGCAGGTGAGTGAACCCCAGCGTGGGTGACTGCGCTGGGACCGCGGGGCGGCGGACGTGCTCGGCGGGTGAATGCTCCAGCAGGCCGTCGATCACGCAGGTCCGGTAGAACCCAGCAGTGACCGAGAAGCGGCGCGACACCGTGGAGGGCTTGAACCGGCGGACCTCCTGCCCAGATCATTAAGCCGGCGAGCAAGCTGGTTATCCTCGTCAGACCGGCGCATGTAATCGTTCCGACGTTTGGCTGAGGAACGGGGATGGCCAGGGTTGTCATGCAGGCGGTCGTGTCGGTGGACGGCTACATCGCCTATCCCGATGACACGGTCGGGCCGCTGTTCGACTGGTACGGCAACGGAGATACCGAGGTGTCCGCCAGGGTAAGCGGCTGGACGTTCCATGTCTCGCAGACGTCCGCGGCCTATGTCCAGCCCTTCTGGGACGCCATCAAGGTGACGGTGATCGGCCGTCACCTGTTCGACACCACAAATGGCTGGGACGGCGACCCGGCCGCCTGACAAGTCCCTCCCCTCAGGCCGAGATCACGATGCGCGGTACCGTGCGAGCCGAGACTGGCGATGAGGTACAGCGGCGCTACGCTGCAGCGGTCGGTGCTCATCTGGGCTGGCAGCCTGTCCCTGGCGGATTCGCGCTGTTCGCCGTCGACATCAACGACGTCACTTACATCGGGCATGATGCGCGCAGCAGCGCCCAGCATGTAGCACGCTGCCCAGCCGGGGAAGAGTACTTGCGCCCTTTCCTGACACCGACCAGCCTTGGTCCGCCCCAGCCGATCAGGCGGTTGCTGGCCCAGCAGGCCGAAGATTAACGCAAACCACGCACGGCAGATAGCGCACTCCCAGCGGCATATGCGGACGACCCGGCGGCTGGTATCAACAGTGATACCATGTTGGCATGGCGATGACTTTGCGGCTCAGCGACGCTGAGGCTCGGGCGCTGCGCCGACGGGCGGAGCATGAGGGCCGCCCAATGCAGGAAGTGGCCCGCCAGGCCATTCGCGAATATGTAGAAGGCCACAGCCGCGCCGAGCTGCTCGACCGCGTTCTTGACGAGGAACTGCCCCGCTACGCCGAGGCGCTGGAGCGGCTTGCGCAGTGATCTACCTGACGCTGCCCGAGTTACTGCATATTGCCGCGCGAGTCCTGGGCAGCGATCCGCCCATCCGCGACGCCGGACTGCTGGAATCAGCTGTCGCGCGTCCGCAGGCCACAGCCTTCGGAGCGGACGCCTACCCTGATCTGGACAGCAAGGCAGCTGCCTTGCTGCAGTCGCTGGCAAGAAATCATGCTCTGGTGGATGGCAACAAGCGGCTCGCCCTGGCCGCGGTTATCGCTTTCTATGGCGTTAACGGGCGGCGTCTGACGCTCACCAATGACGAGGCCCACGACTTCGTCATCGATGTCGCAACCGGTCATCTCGACTCGGTCGAGAAGATAACCACACGACTGAGGAACGCCACCGAACCCCGTCCGTGACAAGGCGGCCCACACGCCGACCCGCGGCAAGGTAGTGCGTTGTTCCCCGCGTGGCGATCCACCGGGGAGTCGGCGTGGCCGCGAAGCGCCGCTGGGCTGCTGCTACCGCGCCCAGCATGCCCACCGCGCGAGTCGATGGCATCACCATGTATGACGGGCAGCATGGCGCGGTGAGGCGTTGCTGCTCATTAACGGCCTGGGTGCCGACATCATGCTGCTGGCCCCGATCATTGCCTGGTTCGAACGGTCTGTCCCTGGAGGGGGCGGGCGTGCTGGGGGTCTCCATGGGGGCGGATTGCGCTGGAGCTGGCGCTGTCCTGCCCGGACCGGGTGGGCAGGCTGGTGCTGGTCAGCACTTCGGCGGCCGGGCGGGGAAAGGTCACCGTGTCCTGGCCGATGCGGCTGCTGCTGCCGCTGAGATGGGCCGGGCTGCTGCGCGGCAAGTAGCCGCAGCCCCGCGATGCCTATCTGCGGCAGCGCCAGGCTTCGGCCAGTTGCGACGCCACGGGCCGGCTGGGCGGCATCCGCGTGCCTGCCCTGATCCTGCACGGCCGGCGGGATAGGTCCGTGCCGGCGGACCTGGCCAAACGGATGCATGCGGGCATCCCCGGCTCGCGGATCGAGTTCTTCCGCGGCGGCCACATGTTCTTCCTGTTCGCCGAGCGCCAGCAGTTCCTCGACCAGCCAAGCCGTTTCCTTGCCAGGTAACCACGCAACCGGCCGGAACCCAGCCGACCGAGCCACACCCAGCACGCGGCATGAGAGTGCAACTGGTCATCGGCGGGTGCGTCGCACCAGACTGATGAGAGTGACGGAGATACGGCCCGCTGCGGACGCGGACGCAGCGCAATGGCTGCTGCGATCTGATGTTGATTGGTGGGATCTTGTCCGGTACGGCCCAACAGGCTTTGATGTGTATGTGCGTATCGCATTTCCCCAAGATTCCGGGGCGGATAACCCGTCAGGCGAAGCACCGGCCGATGCCGTTCGCGCAGCCCTCACGACTCTCGCTTCATACACGGCCACGCCTTTCAAAGGGTATGCGGCCATATGGGAAGGCTGGGTAAGCGGGACGCCGGCTCCTCGAGCGCCGCGAGTGGAGATTCCTAATCGAATGATGCTGCTCTTCACCGGCCCTGTCGAAAAGCTCAGGGACGCACCAGCTCTGGCTTGGTACGGCTCTGCATCCGTCGCACAAGAACCGCACCTCGTGTGGCCGGAGGATCAAGCCTGGTGTCTGGCCTGCGAGGTCGACGAGGAGATCGAGTTCACCGTGGGTTGTTCCGCGGAGGCGTCCCAGGCTCTGGCTAGAGCCCTGCCGGGTACTGTTCGACGAGTGCGTTACGGGGAACCGGCTCCGATGTACCGTGACCCGGCCTAGCCCCAGCATCCGCTCATCGGCTACTTGTGCGGGCGGTGCGCTAGCCTGCGCCCTCATAGCGCACCTTGCCGAAGATGCAGGCACGACGGCCATGAGCTGCCGTTCATGATGCGGTCGTAAGTGCGGCGTGCGTGCGCTGCGTGAGCTGTAGCAACGTTACTTCCGGCCGGGCCCTCATGTAGGCGTGAGGGCCCGGCCGGAAAGTGCCGCAATGACCGCGACACTAGTCGCCGTGGGCAGCGGAAAAAACAAGCCAGAGCCGACCGCGCGGCAGTGGGCGACGGAGCGGATCGTTTCGCGGAAACAAGCCCGAGCGGCGGCGGCGGCCTAGACCACGAAAGCAGCGGCCGGGAGAATCTGGGGACCCGAAGTCCCATGAACGGTCGCCGCGGACTCCGGCCCCGGCCGCTCATGACATGCGCCACGCCCCTCGCAGGGTTCATGGCCGAACTAGTGCCGCGTCAGGCAAGGTTTGCCCGGTAGAGGACGTAGGCCCGGGTGATGGTAGTACAGGCCCAGCGAGCATCGAGGCCGGGGCGGCAGGGTGGTTATAGGCTGCGCGCGTGGCCGCCCGTCTGCGAAGAGCGTGGGCTCGTTTGCCGGGGTGGGCGAGATGGGTCCTGGCGGTGTACCTGATTGGCTTCGCGCAAGGCACTGGCGCTCATATCAGGGACCTGACGCGCGGCGGGATACATGCCTACTCCTCGCTTCCGCAGACCTGGATCCAGGTGTTCTTCGTCAGCCTGGTTGTCCTTGATCCGCTGGTGGTGGTGCTGGTCGCGTTCGTGCGCCGGGAGGGCATCTGGCTGGCGGCCGGCGTGATGGTGCTGGACGTCGTCGCGAACTGGACCGGGAACTGGCCGTCGCTGCAGGAGGATCCCGCCCGGCTGCTGCACCCGGTGGGCCTGCTGCCCATCACGCTGTTCGGCGTGTTCGTTCTGGTGACCGCGCTGCCCTTGCTTCGCGTCATGAAGGACTGACATCTGCGGGTCCGTGACCGGGCACCCGGCCAGGCCGCTGCTGGCCCTGCAGACTGGGCCGGTGGCCGAACGTGTGCTGGTGCGTGAGATCGATGATGACGAGGGCCGGCCGCTGGCGCGGATCGTGCGCCGGGCAGCGGGTCGGTGGTGACCTGGCGGCGGGCACAAATGGTGCTGCTATTCGCGCAGGGCATGGACGCAGCGGCGATCACGAAGGTGGCGTTCACCAGCGAGGACCGGGTCCAGGACGTGATCCGCAACTTCAACGTATGCGGACGGAAGAACGCGCAATGATAACGGCCGAGGTCGATGCCGCGTGCCAGCGTCGTCCGGCACTAGGCGGCGGACCGCGATGGCATCTGCCTGGCGCGGATGGGAACGCTCTCGAAGCCGCGCAGCACGAGCAGCGGGCGCCGGGTCGGCGGAGCGGCCAGCTCAAGCGCCGGGTACCGCCGGGTCAGCTCCTCGATGGCAATGCGGCCCTCCAGCCGGGCCAGCGAGGAGCCGAGGCAGTGATGCATGCCGAGCGAGAAGGACAGGTGCCGGCCGGGGTCCGGGCGGTCAATCCGGAACTCGTCGGGCTGCTCGAAGACCCCCGGGTCGCGGTTGGCGCCGCCGATGAACACGATGACGGCCCGGCCCGCCGCGATCACGCTGCCGCCGACCTCGACCTCCTCGGTGGCTATCCGGGCGGTCAGCTGGGCCGGGCTGTCGTAGCGGAGCATCTCCTCGATCGCCGCCGGTACCAGGGCCGGATCCTGGCGGAGCCGGTCCCAGCTGTCCGGGTCGCCCAGCAGGGCGACCGTGCCGTTCCCGATCAGGTTCACGGTGGTCTCGAACCCGGCGATCAGCAGCAGCAAAGCCGTGCTCACCACCTCGCCGGAACTCAGCCGGTCGCCCTCCTCCTCGGCCGCGATGAGCGCGGACAGGATGCTGTCGTCGGGATTGGCCCGCCGCTCGCGGACCAGGTCCTGGAGGTAGCCGGTCAGTGCTAGCTCCGCGGCGCGGGTCTGCGCCTGCGCGGTCGCCGTCGTCTGGGGGTCCAGGGTGGCGGCCACGTCATGACCCCAGGCCCGGAACTGGGCCTGATCCTCAGCTGGCACGCCGAGCAGATGGCAGATGACCGCGATCGGGAGCGGGAAGGCTAGCGCGTCGATCAGGTCGAAGCCGGCTGCGCCGTCCGCGGCCGTCAGCAGCCGGACCGTGACCTCGCGGATCCACGGCTCGAGTCCGGCGATGGCCCTCGGGGTGAACGCGCCGGCCACGAGCCGGCGCAGCCGGGTGTGGTCGGGCGGGTCCATCGTGAGCAGGTCCGCGGCGGGCAGCGCGGCCCGCGGGTCGCCCGGCGGGTAGGACGGCGGCCGGTAGCCGGGCTGGTGCACCGGCGAGCTGCTGAACCGCCGGTCCCGCAGGATGCTCGCCACCGTTGCGTGGTCGGCTGCGGCGAACAGGCCCAGCGGGCTGCGCACCAGGCCGCGCTGCCGCAGCTGCGCGTACAGCGGGTACGGGTCAGCCTTCGTTGCCGGGAGCATCATCCGGGCGACCGGGTCGCCTCGCCACTGGCACAGCCGCAGCACGGCCGGCTCGACGACGCGGCTCTTGACTCGCTCTCCGAGGCCCATCCCGCACTCCTTCGCCGCGCAGCCGGGCCAGTCGTTGCTGGCCAGGCCATCATAAGTTCACGTACCCGCGGTCTCTATGTTCTGAAGGTATCTGTATCCTGCCGGTATGTCAATGTGGCAGAATGAGGGCGTGGCCAGAGTGACCAGAGCGGAGTCCAAGGAGCGCACGCGGCAGCGGCTGCTGGCGGAGGCGCAGCGGCTGTTCCGCGAGCGCGGCTACGCCGCGACGTCGCTGGAGCAGATCGCGGAGGCGGCGGAGGTCACCAAGGGCGCCATCTACGGGCACTTCGCCAGCAAGGAGGACCTCATGCTCAGCGCGCTCGAAGCAGCCCCGGCCCCGGACTACTCGACCACGCTGAACGACCAGTCGCGGCCGCTGCGCGAGCGGCTGGCAGGGTTCAGCCGCGCCGTCGCCGCGGAAGCCCCCGGGGACACTGAGGAGCTGGCGATGTATCTGGAGTTCTTCGCCGCGCTGCTGCGTGCCCCGGACGCGCTGCAGCGCTACAGCAGCGGACGGGAGCGCCGGCTCCAACAGCTGGCCGACGCCGATAGTGCCGATAATGACGAGCTCGCCGCGGGGGTCACGCCCGTCCAGGCCTGGGCCATCGGGCAGGCGATGCTGGTCGGCCTGCAGATCGAAAAGCGCCTGGCCCCCGGCCTTGTCACGCCGGAGGTGTTCGAGCGCGCGTTCGGCCTGCTGGCCGACCTCTACCAGGAACAGTAAGCACGACGCGCAGCTGCCGGGTCGTGGGCTGCGGCGGCGGCATCCCGGCCGTCAGCCTCGTGACGAGCCATGCGTCGCCGTTCTTGACCCCGTCGCGGCTGCTGCTGGTCAGGCGCCAGTCGTTGCTGCGGGTGAGGATCCACTCGCCTGATCACGCGACTAGCCGCGTGGCTGCCGCTGTCCCGGCGCGAGGAGACGTGGAGAACCGCCGAAATCTTGATCCTGCGCCAGCAGCTCGCCGTCTTGCAGCGGCGGCAGCCGCGCCGCCCGAAACTGAACTGGGCGGACGCCATCACGAATCGCACCGTGATCGCCGATAAGTAAACGGGCCGCTGAGTCTGATCGGAACCGACCAGCTCCAGATGCCCGATGCGCGACCAGCTCCAACCTGTCGTCAACCGTAGATCCGTTAAACCAGGCCACGATGTCCTGCGCAAGAGCGAGGATGACGCCGGGGACCTGGACGAGGAAGACAACCGACGACGCCCACGGTGCCGGACCGTCAGCGCCAGAAAAATGAGCAGCGGGCTCATGCCCGGTGGGCTGCTACCTGGCCGCGGCCTGTGCAGCGGACGTCGTAGTAACGGCGGGCGGGACCGCGGCCCAGTCGGCTCTGTCCCAGGCCCGGACCAGTACTGGCGGGTCTCAGTTAGGCGGCCCGGTGTGGTCGGGGCGGGCTGCCAGCGAAAGGACGCAGGGACGCAACAGCCTGATGACGTCCGCCGGGTCGGCGGTGGCGAGTTCGTCGGTCTTGATGAGGTGCCGGGAGACCGTGATGCCGATGGTGACGGCGCTGATGATCGCGGCTCGCAGGTTCGCGTCGTCCGCGGGGATGGCCTGGGCTATCTGCGCCTCGTAGCGGGCGATGCCGGCGCTGGCGGCCTCGGGGTTGGTCAGCATCGAGCGCAAGAGGGCTAGCGAGGCGACTGGCTCGCTCTCCAGCCGGCTGGCGAGCTCGGCGAGGATCTGCTCGGCTGCCTCCGCCGGCGTCCCGCTCCCGGTTCACGCGCCGAGCAGCGCCGCCGCACCGAAGCGCGCATCCTTGACGCCGCGATCCAGGTCTTCTTCAGCGCCGGGTACGACAGGACCACCATCCGGGCGGTGGCCTCGGCCGCCGAAGTCGACCCAGGCCTGGTCATGCACTACTTCAGGTCCAAGCAGGAGCTGTACCGGCGAGTGATCGGCGCAGCCCCGGTCCCTGAAGCTTGCGCGGCTACGGCAAGTGGCCCGCGGCAGCGTAGGCTCGTCGGGCGATGTGGTCAACGGCGGGGGTCGCCCTGCGCATCGCCTTGCCGGTGATGCGCGAGAAAGGCGCACGTGTTGGACAGCGAAGGCAGGCAAGAAACCGGCGGATGGCCGGATGACGTTGCCGTCAGCGGCGCGGAGCGCGCGTCCTTTGACACGAGCGTGGCGCATATCGCGCGGGTGTATGACTACTGGCTGGGCGGTAAGGACAACTTTGCCGCCGACCGGGCGGCCGCCGAGGCGGCGATCGCCGCCTACCCGGACATCGTCTTCTCGGTTCGAGCCAACCGGGCCTTCCTCGGCCGCGTGGTGCGTTACCTGGCCGGCGAGGCGGGCATCAGGCAGTTCCTGGACATCGGCACGGGCATCCCGGCCGCGAACAACACCCACGAGGTCGCCCAGTCCGTGGCACCAGAAAGCCGGGTGGTGTACGTCGACAACGACCCGGTCGTGCTCACCCACGCCCGCGCGCTGCTGACCAGCGGCCCGCACGGGGTCACCAGCTACCTGCACGCCGACCTCCGCGACACCGGGCGGGTGCTAACGGCAGCGGCCCAGACGCTGGACTTCTCCCGCCCGGTGGCCGTCATGCTCATGGCGATCCTGCAGCACGTGGACAATGCCGAGAACCCCTACGCCATCGTGGCGACGCTGCTCGACGCCCTGCCTCCGGGCAGCCACCTGGCACTGTCCCACCCGGCTTCGGACATCGAGGCCGAGGCGCAGGGCAAGCTGGCCGAGCGGCTGAACCAGACGATGGCGGAAAAGGTGACCATGCGCGACCGGGCTCAGGTCACGCGTTTCTTCGACGGCCTGGAACTGGTCGAGCCAGGGCTGGTGCGAGTTCAGCAATGGCGGCCCGCGTCGGAGCGCGAGGCCAACAGCCCGGCCGGACTTTGGGGCGGTGTAGGCCGCAAGAACTGATGCGCCACCAGGCACATCGCCATATCCCGGCCTATCCCGGTAACGGGAGCGGCTGTCCAGAGCGACCGATTGCCAACTGTGAGGCTGATAGTGCGAAAATCCAAGTTCAAGGCCGACCATAACGGCGGCTCGCCGCGGCCTGAAGCTGGCCGCACCCAGCTCGGGGCAGCTACGCGCCGCGGCAAGCCCGCTGCAAAGCCATACCGCATGGCGGCCGGTGATCGTCGGCAGGCACCCGGCTGACGTAGCCGACAGGCCCCGGCTCGCCCCGGCCGACTCTGCGACGACCCTGTACCGCTCCAGAACTCGATGCTGGGGCCGTGACTTGCGGTTTGGCGCGCTGACCGCGATGAGGCAAGATCGCGGACTGTGCCGATTCGACTTCTGTACCTCATCGTGATCCTGTGCCGCTCGAATAATCGATTGCGTCGCTGACTTGTGATGTCACCAGCAGGCTCGAGCGGTCATGCTTGGCTAGCCGGTGCTGCTCAAGATCGTCTACCTGCTAGTCCGCCGGATACTCGGCCTGGCCGTCCTGGTGTTCCGCACGGACCTGGCGAAGGATGCTGAACTGCTGGTACTCCGGCACGAGAACGTGGTGCCGCCCCGCCACTCCGGCCGGGTGAGTTACGAGCCGGCCGACCGGGTGTGGCTCGCCGCGCTGGCCCGGCGACCGCGGACCGAACTTCACCCGCTCCTTCGACGCAGTGTTCCAGGCCACCGGTGCGAGGATTCTGCGTACTGCTGTCCAGGCGCCGCACATGAACGCGACCTGCGAACGCCTCGTCGGCACCCTGCGCCGCGAGTTCCTGGACCGCGCGCTGATCCTCGGCGAACGACATCTGCGGGCGGTCAGCGGGACGAAGGCCAGACCGTCGGCGAGGGCCACAGGCTCGCTCGCGACTCCCACGTCGGCTAGTCCCGGGACAGATCCCGCTCGCAGGCGAAGAACCGGATGAACGCCCGGCGCGTGCCGCCGTCGTGGTCGCGGATGGTCCCGGCACCCCAGCTGAAGCTGGCTACGCGCGCGTACCACGTTTCGCTGCCGGGCAGTTAACCCGGCTCGCCTGGCATGCAAGGTCGCCTGCCCGGAGTCTTGGATAGCCGTAGGCAGCCATCTGTGCCCTTAGTTCGCTCCTGGTTCCGGCACGGTAGTGGCACGCGCCAAGCGAGCGGCTGATCGTCGATTTGCTGTCAAGCGCATGGTCCTAGCGCCGGTGCCGAAGACAGGGAAGTAGAGCAGCTCAACAGTCCCAATCTCGGCCAAGGCCCCGTAACCTTCTCTCATGGATCCGCGGCAGAGCCCCTACGCTCCCGGGGCAGGAACGACGCCGATGACACTCGCCGGCCGTGATGATGTACTTGAACGTTTCGATGTCACCTTGTCTCGCCTGGAATCCGGCCGGCCGGATGTCGCCCCCTTGATCACTGGCTCTCGGGGATTGGGGAAAACTGTCCTCCTCAATAAATTGGTTCAGAATGCAAAGCAAAGAGGTTGGTTCGTCGCATCTGAGGAGGCGATTCCGGGAACTCCTCTTTCCGCTCTCATTGCCATCCTAGCTCATGAAGTACTGCTGGAAATGAGTAGGCGCCATCGGATTGCCGCCAATGTTCGGCGTGTTCTCGGAATACTGAAGGCGTTCACGGCTGTGTCAGCACTTGGAGTCACTCTGAACATTGACGCGGATGCGGTTACGGGAACCGCAGATACCGGTATCTTCAGCCGCGATCTCCGTCGCCTCTTTATCGAGATAGGTACACTTGCGCAGCAACAGTCGGTGGGCGTCGTGTTCGCTCTCGACGAACTTCATACACTCTATGAGACGGAGCTCGAAGATCTGAATTCTGCTCTTCATCAAACTGCTCAGCGCCAGCTTCCTGTTGCCTTCATTGGGGCTGGGCTGTTTCCGTCCTGGCAGAAGTCCGGGAATCAAAACGTCGATCCAACAATTGTTGATTCCTACCCGGCGCGGATGTCTGCTTCTACATACATCCGGCTTAAGCCTCTTGACGTCGAAGCGTCTAAGCGGGCCTTGGCAGGGCCGGCCCTTGCAGAACAAGTCACTTTCACTGAAGAAGCTCTTGACGCAGCTGTTACATTCTGCAGTGGAAACACTTGGGTTCTTCAACTTCTCGGTGCGGCTGCTTGGGAGGCAGCTGAACGTTCTCCAATTGAGCTCCGTGATGTTAACAAAGCAACAGACCACGTGACAGGGCAGCTTTATCACGGTTTCTTCCCTAGACTGCTAAGAAATTCTCCAGAACTGGAAATTGATCTTATGGCATTGATTGCGAGTCGTCTCGATGCCGGCATTGCCAGTTTTCAATCGATAGCTGAACTCTGTAGAGCTTTTGATTTCCATGATAACAACGAAGTTAGAGATCTATTTGACGACAATAGAGAGCTTAGGAGGCTTCTCTCTAATCTGGCCGGGCGTGATCTAATAGAGCTAAGCGCTGGATATGGGAAAATATGGGATGACGAAAGTTTCGACGTCAGATTCACCATGCCAATGCTAGGTAACTATTTTCGTCATCCCGATATCGTCCACACTGGCACGACCGGCGTTGTCGCTGATGATCCAGGTCTCCAGACCACCGATTAGGTTTAGAGGACACTGGATCTTATCCTGTGCGTGCCGAGAATCGCATTCACTGCTCTGACCAGCAGAGTTGCTCGGCTGACGCGAACGCCGATTTAGCGCGGCTGTGAGTCGACTCCGCCCTGATGGCTCGCCCCAGGCGGATCCACCAGTTCTGAGTGTGTGAGCCGACAGCACACGGTCTGAACCAGGCGCCGGGTGTCTGCCTGGAGGGCGCCGACTGATCCGGACCCGCCGCTACGCCCCCTGACAGCCTGCTCACCGTCACCCTCACGGCCTGCCTGCCCGGCGGACGCTGGGCGCGTCACAAGACAGTGCCACACCGCGCCACCGCATCGGCACTTCGGGCTGACGATCAATTGAAGCCTCAGCTAAACCTGAGAGCTAAGTCTCAGCCTGCGCTGCTCACCCTCTCGGCAACCTTACGGGTTGCTTCCGTCGCAGTTCCAGCGTCGGCTGCCACGCTCAGATCTGGGCATCTCATTAGGAGCCCGGCACATGTATTCCCGCAAGCTCATCAGGTCCTTCGTGGTCGGCGCTGCGGCCATCGTGATCGCGGGCGGTTCCTACGGGATCGTCAGCGCCACCTCCAGCAGCAGCCCAGCGGCGGCCAGCAGTGCCTCCGCTGGCGGTTTCCGATCCGGCGGCGGGGGATCCAATGCCCGTTCCGGGCCGGCCGCAGGAGGAGCAGCCGGCAAAGTCGGCAGCCTGTCCACGGCGGGCTTCACGATAACGACATCAGCGGGCCAGAAGGTAACCGTCAAGGAGGCGTCCTCCACGACATACCAGAAGCAGACAGGCCCGGCCTCGGCGAGCGCCATCACCACTGGCGAAAGCGTCCTGGTCCTGGGGACGACCAGCAATACGACCATCACGGCCACGCAGGTCATCGTGGAACCGGCCGGCAGCGGATCTGCGGCTTCCTCGGCGGCCAAGGTGATCCCCTTCCAGCGCGGAGCACCAGCCACGTCCAGGCAGGTCGGCCAGATCCCAGCGGACTTCAGCCAGGGATCAGGGACGATCGTCAGCGGAACAGCAGCCAGTAAAGCGACAGCAGCTGCACTGGCCGCCTACCCTGGCGCCATCGTCGACCGCGTCGTGCAGCTGAGCAACGGCGGCTACAACGTCCACTACATCGGCGTCAACTGGCCCCACCACGTCTTCCTCAACCAGAACTTCAAGATCATCGGCGCCGAATAGGACACCCTGGCCGATCGTCCGTCAGTGGCCGCCAGCGTCCATGTCCCAGGGGCTGCAATCGCGGGGTTGCGCGCCCGCTGTGGGTGAGGAGATTAGGGCTGCTGGTGGCGGCCGAGGGCCAGGCGGGCGGCGCTGACGTCTTCCCGGCCGTGTCCGGCGTCAACGGCAGCGTGCCACTGGCGGGACAGCGCGGCGAGCAGCGGCAGATCGTCGTCGCCCGCGGCGCTGATCGCCAGGTCCACGTCCTTGAGCGCCCATTCCAGCGGGAACTCGGGCGCGAAATCGCCTCGCTCCATCTTGTGCAGCTTGGCGTCCGCGATCGGCGCGTCCAGCGGGCCGCCTTCGATGGCCTCGGCCAGCTTCGAGTCATCGATGCCGAGCTGGCCAGCCAGTTCCAGGGCCTCAGCCACGCCCTCGATCAAGATGGACATGTAGGCGTAGACGGCCAGCTTCATCCGGCTGCCCTGACCGGCCTCGCCCAGCCATACGGTCCTGCGGCCGATCGCTGAGAATACGGGGCGCACGACCGCTGCCGCTGCGGGCGGGCCGGAGGCCAGGATGAGCAGCTGGCCGGCCTCGGCGGGGCCTTTGCTGCCCGATACGGGCGCGTCCACGAACATCACGTCGGGCCGCAGCTGGCCGAGCCGGCTGGCGATGTCGGTCGTTTCCGCCAGGCCGATCGTGCCCATCTGCGCCCGCCAGCGCTGACGGAGCCCGGCCGCAAACCCGGCGGGCAGGCCGATGCTCGCCCCGCGGCTCAGCCTGCACCAAGATCGCAATGAGCCTCGGTATGGGCTACATGCTGATCCTGATGCTCTGACCAGCCACAGCCAACAGCCCACCGGGCAACACGCCCCTGCATAATAGGCTGCATCCTGAGCCGCCCCACCCAGCACCCGACCCTGGCTGACCAGATGCCAGGGTCAGGACCGGACCAGGCGCGAGATGGCCTCCGCCGCTTCCCTGATCTTGTCCTGGGCCTCCGGGCCGCCCTGCTCAACCGCCTGGGTGACGCAGTGGCCGAGATGATCCTCGAGCAGTCCCAGAGCGACCGCTTGCAGCGCCCGCGTCACCGCCGAAACCTGGGTGAGGACATCAATGCAGTACACGTCCTCGTCCACCATCCGCTGCAGGCCGCGCACCTGGCCCTCGATCCTGCGCAGCCGCTTCAGATAAGCGTCCTTCTCCTGCGTATACCCGCGCACGGCCCGACACTACACCGCCGCAGCAATCAGCGGGTGCCCCGAGACGGCCTAGCCCACCAGCGGGAACCGGCGACCCATCCGCCGTGATCGCACATCCGACCGAGAGCGTCGCGGCCAGATTCAGCTCGCGCCTAGTGCCGCTGCCGCGCGTACCTGAGTAGACGGTGCTAACACGATCCGTAGCGGCCGACGCCTGCCCGGATACGCCGCTGTCGCGTCCGTCCCGGTCGGCGAGCGGACAACTATGGTGATCAGTACGGCCCGCCGCTGAGCAGGGCGAAGCGGCGTGCTAGCGCAAGGGTGAGCTCAACCCGGCGTAACATCCGTCTGGTGGCAACGCCCGGGGAATGAAGCGGCCACGCCGTGCGGCAGGACATGGGGGGAGCACATGGCATTCATTCAGCTCATCGAGATCACGAGTTCGCAGGTCAGCGAGATCGAAGCGCTCACCGCGGAGTGGCAGGCCCAGACCGAGGGACAGCGGACCGCCGTGCGCGCCACCCTGACCCAGGACCGCGATCGCCCCGGTACCTATATTCAGATTGTCGAGTTCGGTTCATACGGGGATGCGATGGCGAACTCACGCCTGCCGGCGACAACGGCCTTCGCGGAACGACTGGCCGCACTGTGCGACGGACCGCCGCTCTTCCGGAACCTCGACGTCATCAGCGTCGAGGAACTGTAACCGCGGAAACCGCGCGCAGGCTGTGCGGGAGCCTCCGGGCTAATGGCCGGGGCTACGGCACTCGGCAGCCCCGCGGGCTCGGGCACACCACCAAGACGGTGACCTGTGTCGTCTGGTAGCAGCAGCCTGGAGCCGTCAGGCGACGACGCGGCACTCGCGTGACTCCGCCGAGGACCTGTTTCGGCCGATCCGGCTGGCGGCCGAAGGCGGCCGTTCAGCGGCCGCGCGGCCGTCACCTGCCCCACAAGGACGCACATAATCGGACGCTCATCGATACGACAGGCAGGTGGCTGCCTCGACCGGCCGGATCAGACCAGAGCGAGCCGATGACCAGCGGGAACGCCCCCCGCGGCAGACTGATAACGCTGCCGGGGACGCCGCGCCGCCACACTCATAACTGCGTCTGGCCCTGCCCTTGCACCGGCTGCACGCGCTCGACCGCCGACCGCCCTCGCGCGAGCGCTCATGCCGAAAGGTTCGTCCTCACAGCCCGGACCGAGATCACCGACCACATGCTGATCTTCGGTGAACGCGACCTGCGGTCGTATGCCCGGCACTACAACGGACGACGACCTCACCGAAGCCGCCAGCTTCGCCCGCCCCGGCCCGACCACCCGCCGCCGACCCCTCCCAGAAGCAGATCAAGCGCCGACCCGTCCTCGGCGGCCTCATCAACGAATACGAGCGGGCCGCGTAGAAGACCAGGTCCACATCTGTGGCCGAGTTCTGGAACCCTACAGGTCTGTGAGGTGGGAACCGCGACTCGCACGGGACTCGGCTTCACGGGCTGTTTTCACTCGCGGGCTGCTGTGGCGTTGGCGTGGTCTGCCCGCTGCCGTAGGCGCGTAGGAATGCTTCGACGGCGCGGTCGGCGTAGTTCTCCAGGTCGTTGATCTTGCTGGTCTCGTCTCCGGTGAGCATGGCCCGGTTGATCGGGATCCACAAGAGGAGCCCGACGAAGTGGTGGGCGGCGATCGTCGGGTCCTCGACGACCATGAGCCCGCGTCCCGACAGTTGGGCGAAGTGGGTGGCGAGGGTGCCAAGGGCGCGCTCGAAGCCGTTCTCGTACCAGGACCGCCCGATCTCGGGGAACTGGTCGGCAGTGGTGATCACGAGGCGCCGGAGCCGGAGCAATTCAGGTCGCATGAGGGTGTTGAGGAACTGTCGGGCCAGCTCCCCGAGATCGGCCCTGAGGTCGGTGGTGGTGTCGAGGGCCGCGCTGACCATGCGGACAAGGCCTTCGGCCTGGTCGGTGGTGGCTAGCACGATCTCGGCGAAGAGCTGGTACTTGTCAGAGAAGTGCTTGTAGACGGTCTGCTTGGAGACGGCGGCCTCCGCGGCGATGTCGTCCATGCTCGTGCCCTGATAGCCCTTGCGCAAGAAGAGCGCAGTTGCGGCCTCGGCGATTACTAGGTGCTTCTCGGTCCACCGGCTCGGTGATGGGGTGTCAGACATCTCGCCTCCCGGCGAAAGGCAGATCGCTACGGTCCTGACTCTCAAACATATCAGTACTAGACAGATCAGTACTGGCTGAGTACTGTGCAGTCTAGTACTCGATGCGTGGGGAGAGGACCATGAGGAAGATCGTTTCGGGACTGTTCGTGTCGGTGGACGGGGTGGTCGAGGCCCCTGAGACCTGGACGGGGGCTTACTTCAGCCCAGAGGTCGGCCAGGTCGTCGGGTCGTTGATCGCCGCGGGCGACACGCTGCTACTCAGGCGCCGGACCTATGAGACGTTCGCCCAGTCCTTCGGCTCCGACACCGGCAATCCGATGGCTGCGCAGATGAACGCCATCCGCAAGGTCGTGGTGTCCACCACCCTCAAGAGCGCCGACTGGCAGAACTCGACGCTCGTTGGCCGCGACGTAGAGGGTGCAGTTCGGGCGCTCAAGGATGAGGACGGCACCAACATCAACATGAGCGGCAGCGCCACCCTCGTGGCCTCCCTGCTCCGCTCGGGCCTGCTCGACGAGGTCGACCTATTGGTCTTCCCCGTCGTCGTGGGCGGCGGCCGCCGCATCTTCGGCGACGACGGCGAGCAGGTAGGTCTCCGGCTACTTAGTTCGCAGACCTTCGATAACGGCGTCATCCATGCCGTCTACGGGCCAGCGCAGAGCTGACCGGGTCCAGCTAACTTCGGCGAGCCAAGAGAGGACACCGGTAGCCATGACGTCGATCATCGCAGGAGCGACATCCCGTAGTGGCGCTCCTCGCGCAGAAACACCGTTGAGCCGCACGCCGAGTACCTTGGTGGGGTTCGGGCTCGCGGCTGGGCCCCCGTTCCTCGCGGTCTCGCTGCTCCAGGCGCTGCTGCGTCCTGGCTTCAATCTCTGCCGCCTCCTTGGCCCTGATCGTGGCGTGCTTCGTATTCGGTCGTCGCTTCAACCGAACCGCCGACCGCTCCTGGGCGATGACGTCACGGGCTGGCGGGGCCCTGTTCGCCCTGGCGCTGGCGCTGTCGGGCGGTCACGACGGACCGGTGATCCTCTTCTCGGGGTTTCGATCGGTTGGCTCGCCGTTAGTGCCGACATTTTGCATGCCGTCCGCTCTTTGGGCCGCACCACGGCAGACAGCACGGTCTCGATCCATATGCAGAAGCAGCCAAACCAAGGACAAGGAGGCTTCAATGTCAACCACTGAAATCCAACGGGTCCGCTCCGCGGACGGCACCGAGATCGCCTACCGGCGACGAGGTGAGGGTCCGTCCCTCATCTTCGTCGACGGAGCCTTCTGCACTATGACGATGGGCCCGGGCAAGACGCTCGTACCGGCGCTTGCCGACCGCTACACCACCTTCGTCTACGACCGGCGCGGCCGTGGGAAAAGCGGCGACGCGTCGACTTATGAGGTTGGCCGCGAGGTCGAGGACCTAGCGGCGATCATCGCGGCCGCCGGGGGCAGCGCCTACGTGTTCGGGCACTCCTCGGGGGCGGTGCTCGCCCTGGAAGCGGCCCGGGCCGGCGTACCCGTCGCCGCCCTGGCACTCTATGAGCCGCCGTTCGTGCTCGATGACACGCGCCCGCCGGTCCCCGTAGACCTCGCCGAGCACCTCGCCCGCCTGGCCGACGCCGGGCGGGGCCGCGCGGTGGTGCGGACGTTCATGGACCAGGCGATCCGGACGCCGAAGGTCATCTCGATAGCGATGTCGATCATGCCGGGGGCGGGGCGGCTGTCCAAGATTGCCCACACCGTCGCCTACGACGCCACCATAATGAGCGCCTACCAGCGCGGCACGCCACTGCCCGATGGAGCCTTCTCGGCGCAGCGGATACCGACCCTGCTCATCGCGGGCGCAAAGAGCCCGCAGTGGATCCAGACGAGCTGCGAGATGCTCGCCGCCTCGGTCCCGCAGGCCGAGCTGGCCCGTCTGGCACGGCAAAGCCACATGGTCAAGGCGGCGGCTACTGCACCAGCGATCGACAGGTTCTTCGCCACCATTACCTCGCCGGTGCCGCCCGCTCCTGTTGTGCACAGGCCAGCGTCATGATGCGGGTGGTCGTCTCCGAGTTCGTCACCCTCGACGGTGTCTTCGAAGACCCCGGTGGCGTCGAGGGCTTCGAGCACGGCGGATGGGCTTTCGGCTACGAGCGAGGAGCCGACGGCGACCGGTTCAAACTTGACGAGATCCTCGAAGCCGACGCCCTCCTGCTGGGCCGCGTCACCTACGAAGCCTTTGCCGCGGCGTGGCCGACGCGAACCGACAGCTCGGGCTTCGCGGACAAGATGAACACGATCCCGAAGTACGTGGTCTCCTCCACCCTGCGACAAGCCGAGTGGAGCAACTCCACGATCCTCACGGGCGATCTTACCGAAGATCTACGTGACCTTGTGCGCGACGGCGAAGGGACCATCCTGGTTGTAGGCAGCGGCGCCGTCGTGCGTGAGCTTCTCGACCACGACCTGGTGGACGAAGTCCGGCTCATGGTGTTCCCGGCCGTGCTGGGCCACGGCGCCTCGATCTTCGCCGGCCTTGGTCACCCCGCACGCTTCGCCGTATCGGGCGTTCAACCATTCGGCGAAACGTTGCTCGTGACCCTGTGCCGCCACGAAAAGGCAGTGCCGACCGCAACCGGCGAGCCCCCCTCCAATCCACGATCACAGCCCGTGTCCGCGGGCTGAGAAAGGACCAACGATGACCTACCAGGCATACCTCGACAGCGTGAAGGAGCAAACCGGGCTCACTCCCGGCGATTTCCGTGCCCGCGCCGAGGAGAGAGGCTTCCTACGGCCCGGGGTAAAGGCCGGAGAGGTGGTCAACTGGCTCAAAGCCGACTACGGACTCGGCCACGGGCACGCGATGGCCGTATACGGGACGATCCGAGCGGCCAACGCGCCGAAGGCCAGCGCGCAGGACCTCATTGACAAGCACTTCACCGCCAAACGGTCCGCGTGGCGACCCACCTACGACAAGCTGATCGCGCAGGCACAGAAGTTCGGGGACGACGTCACCGTGCAGGCAGGCAACTCCCACATCAGCCTCCTGCGCAATGGCAAGAAATTCGCCATCGTGAAGGTCTCCGCAGCACGTCTCGACCTGGGCATCAAACTCAAGGGCACCGAGCCGAGCGGCCGTCTCACGACTTCGGGCAGTTGGAACTCAATGGTCACCCACCGGGTCAGTCTGACCAGTGCCAAAGAACTTGATCGAAAGATATTCTCCTGGCTTCATGACGCCTACGCCAAGGCATAGGGAACCGTGGACGAGAAGCCATGGTTGCGCGGGTGCTAAGCGCTCCGAGCGTCCTTGGCGGCCTGATCAACGAGTACACGCACGCCGCCTGACGCCCGCAAGACCCGCAGGTCACCTACCGAATTCCTATTTTCGAGCGGGACAAGATCCTATTTTCGAGCGGGACAGGGTCAGCCAGCCCACACGATGTTGAAATGACCAGAAGCTCGGCGTCGTCGTAGACCCGGAAGGAGATCAGGCCGTGCTCGCCGAACTGGCTCTCCCGGAACTCGGGCTCGTCCCCGCCGGGATAGACCAGCCATGCGTCCCAGGGCGCATCGATCAGCCACAGTAAGCGCCGCATGAACGCCTCGTAGGCTTCCTCATGGTCTTTGATGAAGTCGTTGAATTGCCCCAGGGCCCGTCCGGTGAGAACCGGCCGGTAGCTCACCGCCAGTCCGCCAGCCCGGGTACGGGTGTCAGGTCTTCTGGCCGGGCGTCCCGGGCGTCCCGCGCCGCCGCGTCGAAACCGGGATCGGAGTAGGCGGTGGCGCGCAGCCGCCACCGCGCCAGCAACTCGGCGAGGTGCCGCCATCGCCGGACGTCACGCGCGGCTTCCAGCGCGGCCCGGTACTCGCTCAAGAACTGCTCGTGCCAGCGCTGCGGGTTTCTGGCTGCGGTGACACGCCCTGCCATAACGACGGTGGGATCAAAGGCCATTGGCAGAATGGAAATACCATATACTATATCTGCAACGATAACACCACGACGCAAGTTACTATAGAGGGAGGCGGAGGGGTGCCGGATAACTAGTGCCGCGTCAGGCAACCCCATAACGGCGGGTGACTTCGGTCACCGACGCACCGGAAGCGACTTCCATGACACCGTGAGAGAGATTAGGTTCGCATATCCCCTGCTTCGCGAGCGATTCGACATGCTTATCGAGTAGGTCGGCTGCGAGCACCCGATGCCGACACGGTTGCTGCCCGGCGAGCCCGGAACGCTCGTGTACGCCTCCCACCTGGTGGACGGCCAGCTGCTGCAGCGGATCTTCTACGAGCTGTACCGCGACGAGGCCGCGTTCCACGCGCACGAAGCCGCGCCGCACACCCGCCGTTACCTCGCCGAGCGGGACCAGTACCTGGCCAGCGCGGAGGTTGACTGGCTGACCTTGCAGACCGGCAAGGGCACGGGTGGATGAGCACTCCGGATTATCAGCAGGCCCTGGGCCGGAAGATCGCACCGCCGTGCAGTGGACACTAGCGGCCTGTCCGCCGAGCGGCGTAGCCCGCCTCCGTCCCGGACTTCTCCTTCCACCCCGGCTTGCGGAGTCGGTCCATCAGCAGCGGCGGGACAACCCCGACGGCAAGAATCCCTGCGACGATCAGGACGATGTACACAAGCTGGTTCGAGTGGCCGAACTGCGATGGCGGGACGAACCCGATCACGAACGCGGCCACGGACGACACAGCGCCGAGCAGGCACAGCAGGCCCAGCGCCGGAACTCGGTAACCGCGCGGGTGCTCCGGTTGCGAACGACGCAGCCTCATCGCCGCGATGAACATCAGCACGTACATGATCAGGTAGACCTGCGTGGCCATCACGGCGAAAATCCAGTATGCGCGCGAGACGCTCGGTATGAAGGCATAGAGCAAGGCGATGACCGTGATCACGGTGCCCTGCGCCGCGAGAATGCGCACCTCGATACCTTGACCATTGACCCTCTGAAAGAAAGGAGGGAGAAAACCCTGCTCGCGCCCAATCCTCAGCAGCCCCTCAGACGGGCCGTCCAGCCAGGAAATCATCCCGGCGAGCGCCCCGACCGCCAGAGCGATCGCGATCAGCGGCACACCGAACGCGAGGCCGAAGTGGGTCAGGAGGCCGTTGAAGGCCTGCATCACGCCGGCGGTGAGACTGATCTGTTGTGCGGGAATCACCCATGCGATCGCCAGCGTCGGGCCGATGAAGACAGCGAGGACCAGCACCATGGCCAGGAAGATGGACTTCGGATAGTCGCGTGCTGGGTTCCGCAGCTCGTCGACGTGCACGGCGTTGACTTCGATGCCAGCGTAGGTGAAGAAGCTGTTGACGACCAAGACGATGCTGGCGAGCCCATTCCACGCCGGCAGGAGATGGTGAGCGGTCATCGGTGCGGCCGGATGGTTCCCCTGGAGCAGGAATGCGACGCCAAGAGCGACGAGGATCGCTGCCGGGATCAGCGTCCCGATCATGGTCCCGCTTGCCGAGAGCTTGGCCACCAGTGCCGCCCCGCGTGAGGACACCAGAACGCCGCCCCAGAACAGAACGATGATGATGGCGGCAATGTAGGCACCGTTACCGGCGAGGCGTGGATCGATGACGTAGGCGAGCGTGCCGGCGACATAGGCCAGCAATGCCGGGTAGTAGAAGATCGTCTGGGCAAACTCGCACCACACCGCGAGCAGCCCCATCGGAGCGGAGATCCCCTCGCGCACCCAGTTGTAGACGCCACCCGGCCAGCCGGAGGCCAGCTCCGCGGCGACCAGCGACACGGGCAGCAGAAATACGAACGCGGGCAGGACATACAGAAAGACCGAGGCGAGCCCGAAGACCGACAGCGCGGGCGCCGACCCAAGGTAGCCGACCGATCCCACCGTCATCATCGCCAACGCTGTCCAGGTGATGAATTTCCGAGCCGGCGGCTGCGCTGCCCGGTGGACCGGATGCGGCCCCCCGTGATCTGGAGCGATGGCGGCAGGGAGTGTTGCTCGCGGTCGTCGGCGCCTTCGCACGAACATCGATTACCGTCGCTTGACCCTTATCGTTCCGTTCATGCAGCTATTCAAGCCGGCCAGCCTGCGCCCTACAGTGCCGAGGAGTACCAGCTTGCTTCTACATCTCCATAAGCATGTTCTACGTACCTCCATATCAACCAGAAGAGGGCGTCTCGAATCGCTGATCTGCACAGACTGCAGTCCAGATCAGCCTGTTCTGCGCGTCTGAACCGGTAGTCGCGAAGGCTTCGGCGGCCGCGCAGATTAGGCGGATCGGCGAGCGGCCCCCGCCCCCCCGACATCCGCCGTCACTCAGCGTGACGCCCTCTACTGGCGTAGCCGATAGACGCCACCGACTCGGCCCGGCTTGACTGGCCTGTAGATCGCCGCCGGGCCCCGGTGCGCGTCGATGAACCCAGCGAACGTCCCGGTCGACCGCTGGCCAGATCCTGCCTGACCGGACGCGCTATATGCGGCTATGAGCACCGGCCCAGCCACGCCCCTACCGGGCACTATCAACCAGGCCCTCGCAGCCGTCACGCTGATGTATGAGCAGGCCGGGCTGCGCATCGTAGTCATGCGGGCCTGCGTGCCGGTTCGCCGACCTGGCCGAGCCCGGTGGTAATGGTGCATGGTCTTCATGTGACACCGGCGAAGGCCGCTGCCCGGCTCATCGTCGGTCCGCTGGTCATATCTTCAGTGCCGCCCGCGGTCAAGGGCGGCGACCTCGCGTACGGCCTCAGCGATGGCCGGGGCGTCCCTTTTTAGGATCGCACCGTGGTTGCTGGCGACCTTCGCGCTGATTTGGATGTTCGGGTTGCGGGCGGTCACCGTATCGAGGCTGGTGCGTATCTTTTCTTGCTCATCACCTCGGCTTCCGAAGGACGTCCCCGAAGCAACCACGTACCGAACCGGGACAGTGATGTTGTCGAGAACGGGGCCCAGCTCGCGTGCGCGGGAGAGCTTGCCGAGCTCGATGTTGCTGTCGGCCTGCTGTCCGGCGGTCATCCGCGGGGTCAGGCCCGTCGGGCGCAGCAGCGGCGTGAACCAGCCCAACCGCCGGAACAGCTTCCGGATCCGCTGCTCCATGGCCTCGTCGAGCCAGTCGTACGGGTACGCGCCGTCGACCAGGACCGCACCCACGGTACGGTCCGGATTCCGGCTGGCCCAGTGCGCCGCGACGACCGCTCCGTAGGACCAGCCGACCAGCAGCGGCCGGTCCACACCCCTGGCCGCGAGAACGGCATCGACATCCCGGACGGCGGCCTTGAAGGAATAGTCCGCCGAACGCTTCGATTTCTTGCCGCGAGCCCGCTCGTCGTAGGTGATGTGCCGCCACCCCGTCCCCAGCTCGGCGATGACCCGCCGCCAGTACCCCTGAGTGGCGAACTGGCCATTGAGGTAGACCACGGGGATGCCGGGACCGCCGGTATCGGTGACGGCCAAGGCCGTATCGTCAACCGGCACCATGCCGGTCCAGGCGGATTGCTTGATGGTCATGGTCTTCCCTTCTCCAGGATTGGAAGTGGATCACGAGCGGCGGATGGTGACGTCGCCACAGGAGGTGCGCGCGTACCTCGACGGTCTCCGGACCGGCCGGCGGTGTCCAGGTCGACGCCGTCCAGCACGGTCTTGTCTTGGCATGCTTCTCGCAGCCCGAGGCCGCGATCGCTGAACTGATCACGACAGCCACGATCGCCCGCCGTCCTGACACAGGACAGTCACCGTGCTGACGTGACCTCTGACACCGCGTCACCTCAGGCAAACTGCAGTTCGCTGACCCCGGCGACATGCCTGCGAGCACTGCCTGAGGCTCTTGAGCCTGACCGGGTTGGACGCCTTGCGATACGTCGGCGAGACCGTTCCGACGGAAACTTCCATGAGTACCGGCATACCACTCGACCTGTATGGACGTGGTTTCGGCACACACAACTCCCCGTCATCAGAGTGACCCGTCGCGAGCCCGGCTGGCAACTCGCCGACAACCAGCTGGCTGCTCGTGCCCAACCACCGAGGTAGTTCGATCAACATCAAACATCCGCTATTCGGCTATGTGCGGGCGGTGCGCGCCAGCCTGCGCCTCATAGCGGACCTTGCCGAAGATGCAAGCACGCTGCTCTGCCCGGGCGAGCGGCGCAAGTTCGCGAACGGCCGGCCACAACCCAGTTCGTCTGTGGGCTTACTGTGGTGGGTCCGCCCGGCCGCGGACTTGTGGGGGAACTGTGCGCCTCGCGCAAGTACGGCGCATGCACGTTTCGCACTGACCGGACGGACGGTCGACGACCCTGGAGTGCGGTGCGTATCGTGACGAGCTGACATTGCATGTGGATTCAGCGCTAGCACATCCTCCCTGCCGATTAGGAACTGGTGGGCTTTTCAACAATCGAACTTACCGATGGCGTCAGATTAACCCTTTCTGGTGTGTGGTCCAACCGACGACCAGTAGATTATGAGTCCGGACTACCAGCAGCTTTCGTTCGGGCTATTGACCTGGGAAAATGCCGATAATGGCAAACCCGTTCAGGCGGGTTTCGGCGCATATTCGGCATGATCAAGCTAGGGTCTGACGCCAGCGGCTGATCGCCTTGCCCATGCTCGGGACGTCGTCGCGCAGCGTGACCCAGACCTCGTCGTAGTCGATGCGATGGTAGGCATGCGCCGCGATGATCCTCATGCCCTTAACTTCCCGCCAGGGAATCTCGGGCGTAGCCTCGATGACCTCGTCGGGGAGCTTGGTTGCAATGTCACCCAAGCGGCCGATGACGGCCTCGCCTGCCAGGCGCAGCGGGCGCTCGGCGTCCCAGCGCTCCTTCCCGAAACCCACAAGCTCTGCTGCCGCGTCGGCTGGCTCCGCCAGATCTGCCAGCAGATCATCGAGTCCTCGGGTCACAGATTCACGGCCTCGGCGCGTATGTGCTCGTCCCGCGGCTTGAGGGCGCTTCGCGCGACGACGTCGACTCCGACACCTAGCAAGTCCTCAAGATCCTGGAACAGCCCAACGTGATCAAGAAGAGAGGCGCCTTGCTCAAAATCTACGAGCAAGTCGAGATCACTCCCAGGACGGACCTCTCCCCTAGCGACAGAGCCGAACACCGCGATCCGATGAGCCCGGCGCTTTCGTGCCCTTGAGGGTGCTGCTGGTCGATGATGATCCGCTCGGCCGCGCCGGGCTGAGGACTATCCTGTCATCCGGCGCAGACCTGGACGTCACTGGCGAGGCAGGCGATGGTGCCGCCGCCATCACGGCCGTCCGCGCTCACCGCGTGGACGTGGTGCTGATGGACGTGCGCATGCCTGGCGTCGACGGGATCACCGCGACCAAGCAGATCACCGCGCTGCCCGACCCGCCGAAAGTGATCGTGCTGACCACATTCCATCTTGACGAGTACGTGTTCGGCGCGCTCCGGGCCGGGGCAAGCGGGTTCCTGCTGAAAGACACCCCTCCGGCCGACATCGTCGGCGCGGTGCGCCTCGTCGCCGCCGGCGACGCCATGCTGTCACCATCGGTCACCCGCACGCTGATCGACCACTACAGCGCCGACACCACTGCGGCCCGCCGTGCAGCCGCGGAGAAAGCGCTCAAGCTGCTCACCGAGCGCGAGCACCAAGTCGCCGCAGCGGTCGGGCACGGCCAGTCCAACGCCGAGATCGCCGCCCGCCTGTACATGAGCGAGGCAACCGTCAAGGCCCACGTATCCCGCATCCTGACCAAGCTGAACGTGGCCAACCGCGTACAAGTGGCGATCACAATGCACCGCGCCGGCCTCGCCCGAGCCGCCAGCTGACCGGAAAATGGGGACCTCAGCCGGTGAGCGGCAGCGGACAGTGGCCGGTGACGGGCGCACGGAACTCAGCTGGACTGGCGGTTGGCCGCGCCATCGTGCCACTGCTGGTGTTTATTCGGTGGCGGTGCGGGCGCGGTCGAGGGTGCCGGCGGTGGCGCCGATGTACATGTCGAGGGTGATGCGGATGTTGGCGTGCCCGGTCAGGCGGGAGACGTCGGCGGCGTCCATCTTCCAGGCCGTGGTATGACGTGCCGACCGTGACTGCGACATCGGCGACGGTAGGCGACCACTGCCTGCCGAATCCAGGCGCCCCCGGAGCGGCGTAGCGGATATGCCCAGGGCGGGAATTCATGCTTTGCCAGCCGTGTACGCTGCGAGATCCTCGAGATACCGGGCGCGGTCGGTATCTGGAAGCCAGGCGATGGTGAAGGCGTTACGGACAGCCTGCACGATCTGCTGTCTCGTCAGATTGGCGGCGTCCGTTACGGCGGAGAGGTTTTCGTTCATGTATCCGGGGAAATACGCCGGGTCGTCGGAGTTGATCGTCACCATCAGGGACCGGTCCAGCATGACCTTGATCTCGCGGGCCTTGAGACTGCCGGTCACGTAGCTGTTTGAGATCGGGCAGGCGGTCAGGCCTACCGCGGAAGCCTTGAGCCGCTGCACGAGCGCTTCGTCTTCGAGACAGTTGACGCCATGGTCTATTCGTTCCACCCCGATGTCATCCAAGCACTGCCAGAGGTGAGTGACGGAGTCCTGCTGATCCACATCGCAATGCATCGTGAGATGGTAGCCCTCGTCCCGTGCCCGGCCGAAAACCTCCTTGAACTTGACTGGGGGGTTGCCCTTCTCGTCCGAATCGAGCCCAACCCCGCCGATCCAGTCCCGGTATGGCAAAGAGTTTTCCAGGGTGCGCATCGCCGAATCCGCCGGCAGGTCTCTCAGAAAGCACATGATGAGCTGGCTGCGCAGGCCGAGCTCCGCGTCAGCGGCCTGCTGCGCCCGCCGAAGGCCACTGATGACCGTTTCGAACGCGACGCCGCGGGATGTGTGCGCCTGGGGATCGAAGAAGGCCTCGGCATACACAACATTCTGCGAGCGAGCCTTCCGGAAGTACGCCATGCCCAGGTCATAAAAGTCTTCTTCGGACCGCAGCACGCTCATGCCCTCGTAGTACATGGCCAGGAATGACGGCAGATCGTCGAAGGTGTAGGCGGCGCGCATCCCGGCGGCGGAACAGTAGGGAAGGTCCATGCGGTTCCGGGCCGCCAGCTGAAACTTCAGCTCAGGCTCCAAGGTGCCCTCAAGATGCACATGCAGCTCAGCCTTGGGCATCCCTGCGATGAAGGATGAGATCTCGCTCATCTTTCCTCCTCCCTCAGTCCGGCTTAACGTCAGGCAGACTCGCCCGTCACCACCCCCGCACCGGCCAGGCCAGCGCGGATGCCGCACCGGCCAGGCCAGCGCGGATGCCGCACCGGGCAGACCGGCGCGCATCGCCGCGTCAGTGGCGAGGACCCGCTCGCCGCCGGGCCACCCGTCCGGCCCGCCGGCCGCGGCGCTACTGAGCTGACATGACCAGCTCGCGGCCCCGGTAGAAGGCTTCCTGCTCGCCCACGACATAGGCGGCCATCGCCTCCCGCCGCCGGGCTTCCCCCGCAGAGGCCCGCCACGCTTCGCACGACTGCCTGGAAGCCCAGAACGAGATCCCGACGATCTCCCGTTCATCCTCCGACCAGTAGGCATAGGCGCGCAGCATGCCTTCGGCCCGGGTGTCCGGCCGCCACGACCGCTCGAAGTCAGCCAGCGTGCCCGGCCGGATCTGCCGTGTCGTCATCCAGACGAAGTACTCCTCCATCATCGCCTCCTTCAAGGGCCCGGCGCGGAGATAGCCATCGGCAACCACGCCCAGGCCGATATCCGTTCTGCAATTATTTTCCTCCCTTGACCGCCGCGGCGCCGCCGGCACCCTGCGCGAACGGCCCCATCACACCTCCAGCGAGCCGGGCCCCGGCATCCGCAGCGAGCCTGTCCGCCCATCCACGGGCAGGCCCGGCCCAGGATCCCCCGCGGGCCAACGGCATCCTTCAACCGACCCGTAAGCCTCACCGTAAGCCGACCGGCCAGAGTCCCAGGCAGCCCATCCATCTCTCTACCAACCAGCGCCCTGACCTCGCCCGCCGTAGACGCTCGCATCAGCCCTCCCCGACTCCCCCACACCGGCAGACCGGCCTCCCTCAGCGCGGCTAGAAGGCGACGTCCGGGAGTTCTTCCGGTATGCCAGTAAGGCACTTGCCGACAAAGCGCAGAATGGCCTGCACCACCTCGCCCGGCCCGCCGTTCGAGCCGTCCAGGGTGGGTTCACCTGCGGCCAGCCGCGCATTGACATCACCTATCCGACGGCCATGGGCTGCCGTTCATGATGCGGTCGTAAGTGCGGCGTGCGCTGCGTGCGCTGTAGCAACGTTGCTTCCGGCCGGGCCCTCACGTAGGCGTGCGGGCCCGGCCGGAAAGGTGCCGCAATGACCGCGACACTAGTCGCCATGGGCAGCGGGGAAAAGACAAGCCAGAGCCGACCGCGCGGCAGCTGGCGAGGGAGGAGCGGATCGTTTCGCGGAACAAGCCCGAGCAGCGGCGGCCTGGACCACGAAAGCAGCGGCCGAGAGAATCTGGGGACCGGAAGTCCCATGAGCGCTCGCCGCGGACTCCGGCCCAGCCGCTCATGGCATGCGCCGCGCCCCTCGCAGCCGTTTCCGGCCGCATGGTGCGGCTATCCGCGGCCTTGCCGCAGCGTTCACGGCCGAACTAGATGCCGTTGTTGGAAACGGAATCCAAATCGGCTCGGCTGTCGTGCGAGACCCGACACTTAGGCTCCCCGCAGCAGACCAAATTCGTGGATTACACTGCAAAACGCGTGGTCAGGGGCGGGGTCGAACCGCCGACCTTCCGCTTTTCAGGCGGGAAAGAAGGACAGGTGACATGTCGCTGAGCTGCGAACACTCGGTCCTGAGGGGTCTGGAAGAGTCCCCGGAGGTGTGGTCGGTGGCTCCCATTTTGCTTCCCACCTGGACCGCAAGATCTTTTGTTGTTCGAATCCTCGAACGCGTTAGCGAAGCACCGCTGCTACAGTAGCGCGCCATAAACCAGTTCGCCGACACGATCCCGAGCGCGGTCCCCGCCACCAGGGTGATGAAGCCCTCGAGCCAGGTTAACGACCTGCGGGCCAGCGCCGGCAGCGGTCACATAACATGCTCCGGTGGCGAGTTCCGAGGTCGCCCATGACCGGCAGCACGCCGGCCTGGCAACCCGGGCACAGGCAGGTTCAGCCTGGCCGGCTTCGGCAAGGTGACCTACGTCCCTATCGGAGGGAACGCTGGCGCGCGACGCTTGCCGCATGAAGGCCAGGTTTCCGAACTTTGGCGCGGTGGCTGGCAGGAAGCCCGGCTATCACCCGCCTGATCGGGCTGAGCCGCTTGCCGGCGCTTGGCGGGCCTGCTGCTGTCCGGCTAGGCCGGTGGTCACGGTGGTGATGCCGCCCGCGCCGGGGCGCCCGCATCCGGTGGATCTGCTGTTGTGCGGTCACCACTACCGAGTGTGCCGGGCTGCCGTGGCGGCCGCTGGCGCGGCCGTCTATGACGAGTTGGGGGCGCCGGTCAGAGCCCCCGCGGGCGGCGACGGACTGCCTCGCCGGGAGCGCGCCGATGCCCAGCGAAGGTAAGCCGCCGGCTCGGCCGCGTCATGTTGCCGCCGGCGATGTCTCCCGCAGCGGGGCTGCAAGCTGATGATCTTGTTGTGGACAGGGAGGACATGATGCGAGCAAATGCCGGCGATGAGCTGATCATCAGGGGACGTCACGTGGGTGATGCAGACCGCAAGGCAGTGATCATGGAGGTGCAGGGCGGGGAAGGCGCGCCACCGTACCGGGTCCGGTGGAGCGATGGCCACGAGAGCTTGTTCTTTCCGTCCTCCGACACGGTCGTCGAGCACCATCCCGGCGGGAGCAAGCAGGGCAGCCAGACGCCATAGCAGGTGTCGGAGGGGCAGGACCTCGTCTTCCCGGTCCGGATCAGCGGGCCCGGTCGCGGGTGTTGCCCGGGAGGGGAGAGCATGGACTCACAGGATGATCTCGGGCTGACGGCGGACGGCCTGGAGCTTGAGCGTCTGGTCTCTGGTCAGCACCACGATCCACACTTGCTGCTGGGCGCGCACCCGGTACGGAACGACGACGGCCGCGATTACGTGGTGATCCGCGGGTGGCGGCCCGACGCCATCAGTATGGTCATCCTGGCTGGTGAGCAGCGGATCGAGATGAACCGCGTGCACCCCGCGGGGGTGTTCGCCGGGGTGCTGGAAGGTCTGGACATCCCGGACTATCGGCTGGAGGCGACTTACCAAGACGGCGTCGTGATGGCCGCCGATGATCCGTATAGGTACTGGCCCACGCTCGGGCAGCTCGACCTTCACCTGCTGGCCGAGGGCCGGCACGAGGGACTATGGCGCCATCTCGGTGCGCAGGTGCGAGTGCATCAAGGCAGGTCTGGCACGTCGTTCGCGGTGTGGGCGCCAAGCGCCCAGGCGGTGCGGGTGGTTGGTGACTTCAACGGCTGGGACGGCCGCCTTCACCCGATGCGAGTGCTGGGCAGCTCCGGGGTCTGGGAGATCTTCATACCGGAGGTCGGCCCAGGCACGCACTATAAGTTCGAGGTGGTGAGCCAGCACGGGCATGTGAGCCTGCGGGCGGACCCGTTCGCGTTCGCCACCGAAGTGCCGCCGGCCACCGCGAGTATTGTCACCCAGAGCCGGTACGAATGGCAGGACGCAGCGTGGTCCGCTGACCGGCAGACCACCGAACTGCTGCGGGCTCCCGTGTCGGTCTACGAATGTCACTTGGGCTCGTGGCGGCTGACCCAGGACGCACACGGCGGGTGGCGGCCGCTGACCTACCGCGAGGCGGCCGAGGCCCTGCCTGAATACCTCGCCGACCTCGGCTTCACGCACGTTGAATTCCTCCCGATCGCGGAGCATCCGTTCTCCGGCTCCTGGGGTTATCAGGTAACGGGGTTCTACGCGCCCACGGCGCGGTACGGGACGCCCGACGACTTCCGCTATCTGGTTGACCGGCTGCACCGGGCAGGCATCGGGGTGCTCGTCGACTGGGTCGCCGGGCACTTTCCCAAGGACGACTGGGCGCTGGCGCGCTTCGACGGCACCGCTTTGTACGAGCACGCCGATCCCCGCCTGGGCGAGCACCCGGACTGGGGCACGCTGGTGTTCAACTACGGGCGCCACGAGGTCAGGAACTTCCTGATCGCGAACGCGCTGTTCTGGATCGAGGAATTCCACGTCGATGGCCTGCGCGTCGATGCGGTGGCCTCGATGCTCTACCTGGACTACTCGCGCCGGGAGGGCGAGTGGATCACCAACCGGTTCGGTGGTAGAGAGAACCTGGAGGCCATCGACTTCATCAGGGAAACCAGCGAGGTGGTGTACCGGCACCACCCCTCCGTCATGCTGGTCGCCGAGGAGTCCACCTCCTGGCCGGCCGTCTCCCGCCCGACCTACCTGGGCGGGCTCGGCTTCGGGTTCAAATGGAACATGGGGTGGATGAACGACACCCTGGAATACTTCGCCATCGATCCCGTGCATCGGCGCTACCACCATCACGAGCTCACGTTCGCGCTGCTGTACGCCTTCAGCGAGAACTTCATCCTGCCGCTGAGCCACGACGAGGTAGCGCACGGAAAGGGATCGTTGCTCGCCAAGATGCCAGGAGACCGCTGGCAGCAGCTGGCGAACCTGCGCGCCCTGCTGGCCTGGATGTGGGCGCATCCCGGTCGGCCGCTGCTGTTCATGGGCGGCGAGATCGCCCAGAATGACGAGTGGCGGCACGACAGCAGCATCGACTGGCACCTGCTCGACTACCCGGAGCACGCCGGAGTACAGGCGCTGGTTCGCGAGCTCAACACCGTGTACCGGCACGAGCCCGCACTGTGGGAGCAGGACTTCGACTGGACGGGCTTTCGCTGGATCGACCCCAACGATTCAGATAACAGCGTGCTGTCGTTTCTCCGGTTTCCGGTGACGGGCGGGCGCAGCATCGCCTGCGTGGCGAATCTCACCCCGGTGCCTCGCCATGACTACCGTATCGGGCTCCCGCATCCGGGACGCTGGGAGGAAATACTCAACTCGGACAGTGCGAAGTTCGGCGGCAGCAATGTCCTCGCCGGTACCGTCACCGCCGAGGCCACCGGCTGGAACGACCTCGACTACTCCACGACACTTACTCTGCCGCCACTGGCCGTCCTGTGGCTGGCCCACGAGTCCGACATAAGCCAGTCCGCCGGGCCGGATCCCGCAATACCGGGTTGATTGCGCGGCCGTCCATGCCCACGCAACAGCAGTCGGGGCGTTGTTGTGCGGCCACCAGGCCGCGAGCGTCTGGACCGGCAGCTGGTACCGGCCATACGATCCCGATGCGGGGAAGGAGCTCAGCGTGCGATTCACCGGGTACTCCTTCGGTTCTGTCCGTGTCGATGGCGTGACCTACGATCACGACCTGATCATCGACCGGGGGAAGATCCGCAAGCGGAAGAAGGCCGCGTCCAAGAGGTTCCGCGCCGGGTACGGGCACACTCCGCTCTCTGTCGCGGAAGACATCCCCTGGCGATGTCGCCGGCTGGTGATCGGCACCGGTGCTGAGGGCGCGTTGCCGGTGATGACGCAAGTCCGGGACGAGGCCCGCCGCCGCAAGGTCGACCTTGTGGTGCTGCCCACGGCTGAAGCGATCGGCGTGCTGACCGGGACTACTAAGGACACCAACGCCGTCCTGCACCTGACGTGCTGAGCCAGCTGCGCAGCACCGCCGTTCGCCGTGCCAGCGAGGTGGGAGACGACGGCCCGATCCTCGCTCACCAGTATCACCCGGTGACCCCGCGCGGCTTTCATCTTCCCCAGCCAGGACCTGTAACCGGCGGTGTCGGGGACCTTGATGGAGGTGCACCCGTCGAAGGCCACCGTCCGGTACCGGCCGAAACAGATCCCCGGGGCGGACCGCTGCGCGCCGCCGGAGGCAGCGAATCAGCTAACGGACTGCAGCCCCGGTGACTGCGAACCGTTCCACTGCGGCGACATGACCGCCAGTGTGCACCACTATGGTGATCAGCTGGCCGGAAGGAGCGCGGAACGGCACGGAAAGCGAGAACGGAGTGGCTGAGCCGCCTGCCGGGGTGCAGCAGAAGCGGCCGACCGGAGATGCTGAGCCGAGCACATGCACGTCCGCCTGGAGGTTCTCGTCCACGCCGGTGATCGTCCCGCCGACGGTGACCGGCGACGACACGGTGGAGCCGTACGCCGGGATGTCCAGGGTCAGCGTGGTGTCGTCGGTGCCGGCGACCTCCCAGGGCACGAACTGCCCGGAGCCCCATTTCACCAGGTGAATGGTGGCCGCGTCGCTGATCCTGCCGTTGGGCAGGGTCAGGCCGCCGACCCGACTTGCGTCTCACCGTGTGGGGCATCCCGGAGCTCGCCATCATCTGGCCGTTGCAGTCAGTCCCGGCACGTGCGGCCATCTCGCCCGTCCAAGCGGAGCGCAAGATCCCCTTGGCTAGGTGAACTGACGTTCGGCCGACCCGCGCGGAGCCAGCCATCGCAGCAGCGTGATCGTGATGAAGTACAGGACGGGCGCCGAGGCGTAGACGGCCAGGCTGGCCCGCGGCGAGACCGCGGCGATCGCGAACGCGGCGATGTAAACCAGCAAGGGAAAGACGGACAGCGCCAGCCCCGACCGGATCGACGCCCGGTCCAGGGGCTCGTGCACCAGGGATGGCCGCTGCGTCGCATAGGCCCAAATGGCGGTCCGGGTGACGGACGTGGCCATCAAGATCAGTCCGAACAGGCGCAGCGCGAGCGGGTCCTCGTAATGGCGGCTGAGCAGCGCCGAGCCGAAGGGCAGCAGGCACACCGCGAACAGGGTCAGCAAATTGAGCCAGATGATGCCGCGGTCGGTGTACCTGATCAGCGTGAACAGGTCCCGGTGGCCGGTCCACTGCATCGCCGCCACGATGAAGGCGATCACGAAGCTGACGAAGCTGGGCCGCACGTCGGAAATGGCGGACCGGAGGGTCTCGTGCGGGCTGAGCTCCGGCACGTGAATGTCGAGCACGAGCAGCGTGATGATGATGGCGAACACCCCATCGGTCAGCGCCAGAACGCGTGACGGATCCCGGCGCCGTTCCTCCCGGGTCGCACCGCCGACCGCGCTGACCTCGTCATCCTCCCGCACGGGCGGAGCCTAGCCAGCCAGGCGCCATCTGGCGGGCACAGCGCACGCCGCGGAGGGACCTCTCAGGCAGATCCGCCTTGGCGAGCACCGGCGGTGGCAGCAAGCACCCAATTACTTCACTGCCTCATCCGTTGGCGCGGCGTCCGCGAGCCCGATGTGCCCATGGAACGCCGCTAGCCCGCCCATCAGCGACTCACTCGGCCCGCGAAGCCTCTGAAGGTCAGGCGGCACCTGGTCATAGCTCAGGTCCGGGTCGTCGCCGCAGGCCGGGCAGATGACCTCATACTGGCCTGTGTAGCCGCCATCAACATGGCCGTCGATCATGCGGACAGGCTGCGCCCGGAGGAAAGCGGTGTCGTTATCGCGCCCGGCGACTCGATGACAGATCGCCATGCAGCTATTGTGCATCATGAGCCGAATGCCCGGTAAAAGAGGCAAATGAACTTCGGGTGGCTAACTGGTTCCATGACACCGACCGCCCGCGAACACGTCCTGGAACACAGCGGGCCGCGCTCGACAGGAGGTTACTGCGGGGTCGTCTTCCTCGCTTCTCATTGTCCGGCTCGCGGCCACCGTGTCCAGGGCGGCCCTCCGGGCCGTCGCACGCGATCGGCTGCGCCGACCCGGGACCCGGCAACCACTCACCGGGGTTTGGCAGCGACGAGGAAGACGGGCGGGAGTAGGGGACGGTGGTTCGGTATGGCTGGGTGGCAGTACGTCCGCCGAACGACCCTCCAGTTGGTGCGAGGGGTTGAGCTAGGAAAGCGCCGCGATAAGCCGGGCGTGCACCCCACGTGCACCAGCCAGCGGGGATTGGCGGCCACAGGAGGTACGCCACGGTCAACTGCCATGAGAAAGCCGTGGACACCGCGGCGGGGATCTGGCCTGGTCAGAGCACTCACAGGCCGTCAGATGAAGAATGGTCAGGGGCGGGGTCGGACGCCGACCTTCAGCTTTTCAGTCACTGCGTCGACGTAGGCGTGCTCGATCCGTAGCTGGCCATGGCTGGGTGTAGTGCGATCGTCGCTCTTCGTCTGACGCTCCTATTTCTGTCAAGCCGTCACGAGCAAACGTGACAAGATCGCCGGTGGTCAGAGCGGTCCTGGTGATACTGGCGGTGAGCTGGCTGAGGGGGCCAGCTCACCGCCGCTGCATGTTCCGTCACACCGGCGCCCGGTGATGGGGTGCAGGTGTGACGATCAGGTGGCGCGACCGGCCGGGCCGGCGGCGGGCCTGCTGCCAGGACGGTGCTTAGCTGGTCGGTTATCCCGCCAAGTCGGTCCAGATGGCGAGGCAAGTTTTGGTCTGGTCGTTCAGGTACCAATGCGATCCGTTGACGGCGCCATTAGCCGGGGCGAGATAACCGTTCCAGTGATTATCATGGAACCACGCTGTGCCAGAAGGGCATCCGCTGGTTCCCCACGTCATCTGGGTACCCCATCCTGCGCTCTGGCCTGGGAGTGCGCAACCATCCAGGCTCGTGTCAGCGTAACCTGAGTTGTTATACGCGTCTCCGATACACTCTCCGTTCCATGAGCCGCTGCCGGTGAACATGATTTCGGCGGTACCGTTCTGGTCGCCATTTTCGTCGATTACCATAAAGTGCTGATGAGTATCACCGGTCTCATCGCCGCCCGTATAAACATCCACCCACGGGCCGCCGCCCCATGCATTCAGGCAGTCGCTGCCGAAATTGGGACCGCAGAATTGTATGCTGAGTAGAGAGGGACCCACAGCAAGAAGACAGGCGAATGTCATAGTAATGGGATCTATTTTGGCCGCCGTGAGGAAACCGCCGCAGACGGCCAGTTGAATGCTTATTGAGACGTGGGGGGCGGCACCTGGAATACTTGTTGCCCCAGCCTGGCAGCCGGCAGTTACTAGAGCACCGACTGTATATCCGGCTTTCTCGACCTTCGTTGTGCAATCCCCGGCGGCAAGTGGGCGGGCGGCGTCGCGTGGGTGGGCGTGCGGCGGTGTACTGTGCGTGGCGGCGGACGCCACGGCCGGGCTGGCGAGCGCAGCCGGTGCCGCTGCCAGTGCCGGGATTCCCCAGGCGGTGACCATGACCAGCGCGACCACGGCACAAATACGGCGGACCGTCACCCTGTAGTTTCGCCTCATCTTTACGCCTCCTTACGTCAGCGCCGAAACGCAGCACGAACCGGGCCGATACCGGTGGCCTGCCGCAGCCGGGCGCGGCTGGCCGTCCCCTGCGGACCTCCATATAGCAGGGGTGAGACACGCATGCACCTTTGTCCTATCACGGGGTTCCCCTCGATGAAAGGAAGTATGACCGGCAATCTGACCGGCAGTTTTGACTGCCGTTTCGAATCCCTTCATTGCTCCGACTGATCCCGGGCCTCTGTTCGATTTATAGTGACTAACCAGGTGACGACGCAGTGCACGGCGAGATCAGCCCAGACATCCACGCTGGCACGGCTGCTGTGCCGGGACTTCACGAAGGCGATCTCCGTGGCATAGGCCCCGGCCAGCGACCAGAAGACAGTGCGGGCGGTCACGAGGGTCAAAAATGCCGGGCGCGACCGCAGGCGACGTGCCCATAGCGTGCCCGACCGGATAGTCCGCCAGGGCAACTCCCAGTCACTCACGGATAAGCTGTCATCCGGCCTGACCTAGGCTCCAGCACGTCACGGCGATCATTAAGGAAACCTGATAAGGAAGAGGCCAGAGATTCAAGTCCTCTCAGGCCCACCCAGCTCACCGTCTCGAAGCCCGGCCACGTGCGTGCAGCCATAAAGTGCAGCCAAGGGATCAGACAGGGCCGGACGACGGAACACTGTCACAGACCGAGCGGGCAGGCGGGAGCCAGGGTCACCAGGGCATCCCGCGAAGTTGTAAACGACAGGTGAGCCCGTGAGTGGGCAGCGCCAAGATCGTGCCCGCTGCCTGTCCGATCGGGCAGTGCTCTAGGGTCAAGGACGGTAGCTCATGGTCAGCCTGTGCTGCTCCTGAGCTGCGGATCAACTGGTCAGATGGCACGCCTCCGCAGCCTTCCAAGCTGATGATCTAGGCGTGCGATCCGCGTGCGATAACGCGCGGCTGCCTGCGGTCAGAAACGGACACTGCCGGTCACTTACAGCCACGGGCCGCAGCAGTCGATAGCAAGCATTTCCGCTGGTCAGCGCCGTACTGGTGTGGTGTTCAGGGGCGGGGTCGAACCGCCGACCTTCCGCTGGTCCGAAAATAGACCTCGGCTGGGCGCGCGGCAGCGCCCGGTGGCGCGTCAGCGTCTCCGGGTTCTTGGCGTCGTGGTCAGCTGGCTGCGGTGAGCTCGCCGGTTGCCGGGTCGATGGCTTCGATGGTGACTTTGTAGCCGAGGCGTTCCAGGCTCTTGACGTGGTTGCGTGCCTGGCGGCGGGCGTGCATGCGCTGCTCGTAGTAGTCGGCGCCGAGATCGGTGTAGACGGCGGCGGGGTCGGACAGCAGTGCGTGGATGATGGTGAGCATGGAGTTGCCGGTGGCGACCAGGGCTTTCTTCCTGGGCATCCGGCGGGTCAGCTTCCGGTACCGGGCGCCGAGGAACGACTGGGTGTTGCCGGCGCTGATGGCGGCCTCGCCGAGGGCGGCGCCGAGGTAGGGGTTGCCGCGGCCGGTTGCGTTGCTGCCTTTGCGTTTCCCGGCGGATTGCCGGACCTGGGGTGACCACTTCGCCCAGGACACCAGGTGGGAGGCGGTGGCGAACACCGCCATGTCGGTGCCGATCTCGGCGATGATGTCCTGAGCGCAGATCATCCCGATGCCGGGCACGGCGTCGGGCTGGGTGATCTGGGGCAGGTAGGGCTCGGCGAGCTTGTCGATCGTGGCGGTGAGCTGGCTGATCTGGGCGGTGTAGTGGTCGATGACCGCCAGCATCATCGCCAGCACGGCGGCGTGCTCAGCGGTGAAGAACGAGCACTCCAGCGCCTCTTCCAGCCGGCGGATCTTGCCGCGCATCTTCCCGCGGGCCATGGCCGCGAGCGCGTGCGGGTCGCGCTGCCCGGCGGCGAGCGCGTCCAGCATGTCCCGGCCCGAGACGCCGTGGATGTCGGAGATCACCGACGAGAGCTTCAGGTGCCCGTCTTCGAGCAGTTTCTCCACCCGCTGCTTCTCGGCGGTGCGGGCCTGGGTGAGGTGCCGGCGGTACCGGGTGTGGGTCCGCAGCCTGCGGACCGGCTCGGGCGGCACGAAGCTGGCGGCGATCATCCCCCGCTCGGTGATCTTGGCGAGCCAGATGGAGTCGGCCCGGTCTGTCTTGGGCAGGCCGGGCAGGGCCCTGACCTGCGCGGCGTTATACAGGTCGCAGTCGAACCCGCGGGATTCGAGCAGGAAGAACACCGGCTTCCAGTAGTCGGACGTGGCCTCCATCCCGGCCTTGGTCACGCCCCAGCTGCGCAGCCAGTCCGCTAAGTCCAGCAGCTGCCTGCGGGTAGTGCCGAAGGTGCGGGTCTCCTGCTGGCGGCGGCCCGCGCTGGTGTCGCTGGGCACCCGGATGGTGACCTCGACCCCGGCCTTGGCGATATCCAGGCCGGCGACCCGCTGCACGAACAGCGGCTCCTCGCGCACATCTTCCATCGATGGCTCCTACGATGAGAGGGCAGTCACGGTCGCGGTCGTCCGCAGGAGCCTGAGGCATAAGGGAAATCTGGTCCGCGGGCTCGAAGCACCATTCAGCGGCCCTGAAGATAAGGCTCCCGGCGTCAGACTTTTCAACGGGGTCCAGCCCGCCAAAGAGGAACGACGTCAGCGGACGACCGCAGACCCAGTCTCCACACCGCCCCGTGCCCAGACACGAGATTCAAGCGCACCCGACCAGGAACGCCCACCCCCCGCACGCGGCAGCGCCCGGCGCAGCCGGGCTCCCGGTCACTGGTAACGGCGGGCGAGCCGCCCCAAATTTTCACGCCGTAGCGGCGTCACCCCAGGGCACGAATGACTTTTCAGCCTCTGATATCCCTGCGGTGACGCCCGTTCTGGGCGGAAAATCGGGTGTGGCTGCTGCCCGCTGACGCCGACTACTCCATGATCTTCGAGGTCGATTTTCAGCCGGGTGCCGGGAGCCAGCCGTGGGCCCTTCAGTGTCGCCTTGAGCACGAGGATCAGATTCCTCCAGTGTCCCTATGACTCCCGCGGGCAGCGGCCGCCCTCGATTCCGGTGACGGCAAGGCAGGTCAGGATGCTCACACAGACGCAGGACAACGAAGAGATCATCGCGCGGGTCGCGGCGCTGGATATCGGCAAGGCTGAGCTGGTGTGCTGCGTGCGGGTCCCCGATGAGGACCGGCAGGGGAAGCGGCTGCAGGAAGTGGAGACGTACTCCACGATGACCCGGTCGCTGCTGGGCATGGCCGACCACTTGCGCTGCCTGGGGGTGACGCGGGTGGTGATGGAGGCAACGTCGGATTACTGGAAACCGGTGTTCTACGTGCTGGAGGCAGCCGGGTTCGAGACCTGGCTGGTGAACGCCCGGGACGTCAAGCACCTGCCCGGGCGGCCCAAGACCGACAAGCTCGACGCAGTGTGGCTGTGCAAAGTCGCCGAGCGGCAGATGATCCGGCCGAGCTTCGTACCGCCCCCTGTGTTCCGGCGGCTGCGGGATGTCACCCGCTACCGCGCTGACCTGGTAGCGGTGCGCACCGCAGAGAAGCAGCGGGCGGAGAAGCTGCTGGAAGACGCGCAGATCAAGCTGAGCGTGGTCGCCTCGGACATCTTCGGGGTCTCCGGCGGGCAGATGCTGGCGGCGCTGATCGCCGGCGAGCGCGACCCCAAGGTACTGGCGCAGATGGCGCGGGCCGCGATGCGCGGCAAGATCACCGCACTCCAGGAGGCATTCACCGGCTACTTCACCGACCACCACGCGTTCTTGCTGCAGCGGATGCTGGCGCGAGTCGATGCGATCGACGCCGACATCGCCGCGCTGGACGGCAAGATCGAGGAGATGATCGCCCCTTTCGCCGCCGCGGCCCAGCGCCTGGATGAGATCCCCGGCATCAACTCCATCGCAGCGTGCGTGATCCTGGCCGAGATCGGGATCAACATGGACCGGTTCCCCACCGCCGGGCACCTGGTCTCGTGGGCCAAGTTCGCCCCCGGAGTCAAGGAGTCCGCCGGGAAGAAGAAGGGCAAGAACACCACCGGACACGGCAATTCCTACCTGGCGCGGGTGCTCGGCAACGCCGCCGTCTCCGCCGGCCGGACCGACACCTTCCTGGGAGAGCGCTACCGCCGCATCGCCGCCGGCGCGGCAGAAAGAAAGCCGTGGTGGCCATCGGCCGGTCCATCCTGGTCATCATCTGGCACCTGCTCGCCGACCCCGACGCCCGCTATACCGACCGGGGCAGTGACTTCTACGACACCCGCATCAACCCCGAACGCCGCAAGCGCAACCACATCCGCCAGCTCGAAGCCCTCGGCTACAAGGTCATCCTCGAACGCGCGGCCTGACCACCGCCGCCAACCAGCCCGGCTCCGCTGACGCTCCGCCGGGCGCTGCCGCGCGCCCGCTAACTCTCCGATTTTCGGATCAGGGGTTCTATCACCCCTGAAACCATGATCCCCCAATCATCCATAAGCCCAGCTCACCCGCATTGCCGCTGGTCAGCCAGTCTCACAGCCATCATAGCGACCGTGCCGCCGAGTACCGCATAGTTCCGTTTCGTCTGTGGGCTTTCTGTGGGGCCTTCGCCCGGCCGCGGACTTGTGGGGAAATTGTGGGCCTCGCGGTAGCACCCGGCCGGGAGCTGGCAGGTCTAGGATCCACCCGCCGGACGACTGACGGCCCTGGCTGCGTTAACGTATCGTGACCAGCTGAAATTGATTGCGAAATCGGCGGAGGCGCAGAACGCCGATTATCTGGAGTCATTTTCGGGGTGTGTCCACGAGGCCTATGCCAAACAGCGAAGGCCTTGACCGCCTCCCTGATCGCCGCCACCTTGCTGGCCTGGCTGCAGGACCTGGCCCTCGACGGCACCCTCGCCAAAGCCGAGGGGCTGCTCGCCCGGGACCACGGCGACCTGGGGAGCGCTGCGGAACTACTACGAGCGAGCCTGCGAGACTTCCGTGAACTGGACGGAGAATGCTGTCGCGCTACAGCAGGGTCATCCCGGCTTGTTCCCGTACCCAGTGGGCTGTTGCGGATTCGCTGTGCGATACCCACAGGGGAATATCAAGGATGCGCAGCAGGGTGGCCCCGGCGGCGTCGGGGGCGGAGCGCCTCGATCTGGGTCCGGGCGGCTGGGTCTTGCACCAGGCAGCGCAGGACGTCCAGGGTCCTGCCGGGGACCCCGACGGCCTTGATGACCATGCTGTCGCTGATCGGCCAGGCCGCGGGCGCTTGCGGGCCAGCAGCTTGGTGGCGCTGGCCGTGCCGATGCCCTCAATCGCCGTCATCGCATCCCACAGGACATCGATGCGCGCCAGAGTGTCATCCCCGGCATCCCACAAGTTAGTGTCCTGCGGGATGGCCGCCAGGATCGCCGACAGCCGCTGCCCGTCACTGCCGAGCAGGATGCGGACGACCTGCGGGCGCCAGGTGATGTCCAGCAGCGCCACGGCCAGCAGGTCATCGGCAGCGATCTGACCGGGCGGATTGCGCCCAGGTGGGTGAACGTCATCCCGGCAAAGCCCGGCTCGCGGAAATAGGCGGCGACGGCCCGGCCCAGGCCAGCCGCGGCCAGCTCCGCGGCCAGCCGCTGGGCGGCGGCGCGGACCGCCTCGTCGGTGCGTAATAAGCGCATACGACAAGTATGTTCGCTACTGCACCGGCTCAGCGCCGATTCTGGCCGGTAAGATCCCCATACCAGCCGCCCCCGGGCATCACGCTCCGTGATCGGCCTCATCCGCCACCTGACGAACCGTATCCG
>CAWAWM010000005.1:0-467001 GCA_963785765.1 uncultured Actinomycetes bacterium
GGGCAAAAGCCATATCGCCCAGGCCCTCGCGCACCTGGCCGTCCGCTCCGGAGCCGACGCCCGGTTCATGAAAACCAGCCGGGCCCTGGCCTGCCTGGCCGGCGGGCACGCCGACCGCACCTGGGACAAACGGCTCCGAGAGCTTGCCCGCCCCGCTGTCTTGGTCCTGGACGACTTCGCCATGCGCGAGCTCACCGCCACCCAGGCCGACGACCTCTACGAGCTGATCACCGAACGAGCCCGGCGCTCCCTCATCCTGACCAGCAACCGGGCCCCGGCCAACTGGTACCCGCTGTTCCCCAACCCCGTCGTCGCCGAGTCCCTCCTGGACCGGCTCATCAACACCAGCCACCAGGTCTTCATGAACGGCCCCAGCTACCGGCCCAGCAAACGCCCCGGGCGTGTCACCCCCACCGGGACCACGAGCGGCAGCTAAAATCTGAACACGGCCAGGACCTGGGGAATTACCTGAGCACAACCCCTGGGGAATTAGGTGAGCGCCCACACTCGGCTTCGTTGTTGGAGAAAATGTCCAGGTCAGGGCGGGTGGCGAAGCGGAGAATGAGGTCTTCGAAGCCGAGGAACCGGCGGGCGATGCGGCGGGCGTCCTTCGCGGTCGCGGTGCGGCGGTAGAGGTTCCCGGCCAGCCCGGCGGCCGCGAGTGCCCGGTAGCGGGTGACCAGGTCTTCCAGGACCACGGCGTCCAGCGCGGACTGGCGGCCTGGCGGGCGGCCGTGGCGGTGTCACGGGCCTCAACGAGCAGGGAGGCCATCTGCGATGCCCAGTCCTGCTTGCCCGGCTCGAACTGGTACAGTCCCTTGAGGTCGGGCAGCAGGTGAACCCCGCGCCAGGCGTGCAGCGCATCGGTCAGGTGCCCGTACGCCGGCGTAGCCGTCCCGGACGATGACGGCCGTCGTAGCCGGGGAGCACGCCGTCGGCGTCGATCGCGTCCGCTGACCGGTCACCGGTATGCATGCAGGTCAGGCAGCGGGTGCAGGCCAGGTGCACGTACCGGGTCCCGCCCGCGGCCCGGGCCGGGGTCTCATCAGCGTGCACCGCCGGGGCGGCCTTCAGCAGCTCCCGGACCCGGTCCATGAACCCGCTGGCCTCCACCAGCCCGGCGGCCTTCCCCCGGATCCCGTGGCCGCTGACCAGGTTCGCGGCCTGCGCGCAGGTCTCCGGCCCGTAGCTGGCCCGGGCCCGCACGTGCGCGGGCAGCTCCCCGGCGGTGACCGTCCCGCACCCGGCGCACTCCTTCGCCTGCGCCACGTACTCGGTGACCCTCGACGCCGGCGCCGGGGCGATGTCGGTGACCTGGTGCCGGCGCTGCGCCGTCACCGGCGCCCCGGCCAAGCCCGCGCCACACCCGCAGCACGCCGCCGGCAGGCACTCGATCCTCTCATCCGGGTCATCCACCAGGCTCATCGTCATCCCGGGCTCGCCCGGCTGCTTTCCCGGACGCCGTTTCCCGCGCTCGCGCAGCGAACGGTCGCTGCCTTTCTTCTTGTACGGGCTATCGGAGGAAGGGGGACGTGATGACGTGGATGAGTCCTTGCGGGCCTGCCGCTCCAGCTGCTCCACCAGGGCCGAGAGCCGCTCGATCCGCGCGGTCAGCTCGCCGATCAGCCGGTGCGCCTCAGTCAGCCGCACCGCCAGCTCAGCAGCAGGCAGAGCGGACAGCTCCTCAGCGGAGGGCACACCAGGCACAGCGGGCACACCTGGCAATGATCACTATTCCGGCCAGCTGATCAACAACCCGCCCCGGCGTGTCGCCAGCTACGACGCCCAGCCCAGCCGCCGGGCGCACTCGCTCACCGGCAAGCGATCAACTCACGTGATGAATAGCTACTCCAGGTGGACCTACCACCGGGCCTGCCCGGGGCCCGCCCACGCTGGTACCACCAGCGCGCCGGAATCGCGGCAAACGTCAAGATCACCCTGTTCGGCTGGATAAAGGCTGGCCATGGTGCCCGGTGGCCGGGCCTTCTTGGTAGTCCAGACATGAACTCGCATGAAGAGTTTCAGTCGGCGACTCCGATTCTGGCTTGCGAGTCGGGTAGTTCCGTGAAAGCAGTCAGTGGCCAAGGGTGATTTGTGTACGATCTCTGTGTGGCGTTGGCCGGGCTGAACCTTAATAGCTGACTATCGGCAAAATTACTACCAGGACCACCGAACTCGCAGGTTCCCGCTCATAGTCGCTTCAACGTCTAAGGAGTGGCCGAGGAAGATTGGCAAGAATCGGCGCTACCCGTTCAGCTTTGCGGTGTCTAGTCAGTGTTGCCCAAGATAAATGTGACGTAACGAGGAGATACATGACAGCAACGCGTGTGGGCGGGGCTGGTCGTCCGGTAGTCCAATCGCGAAGTACACCAGACCGGGCGATAAGGACCACGTTCGCCACGAACATGGCTCTGGCGATCCTCGCGGTGGCCACAGGAGTCCTCGCCGCTCGAATCCTGGGTCCTTCGGGCGAGGGCGAACTGACGGCGATTCAGACCTGGCCGCTTCTCCTGGGGACGCTAGCTATGCTTGGTCTCGATTCGGCGCTCGTCTACTTTATTGCGCGCCAGCCGGAGATGGGGAAGCAGTTCACATCAACGGCTGTCGTGATAGGTCTCCTATCATCGTTCGTCGTGGGAGCTGTTGGATGGTATGCGATGCCATTACTCCTATCTGCGCAACGGCCGCAAGTAGTTTCGGCGGCGCGCATATTCCTCTTAATTGGAGTGATTTATGCGGTAGTCGGAATTCCCCACGGATCATTACGTGCGGCCCAGGCATACACCTCATGGAACATATTTCGTATTGTTCCCGGCGTGGCGTGGCTGTGCATGCTTCTTGCCGCGTGGATTCTCGGGCATCCCAGTGCGATCCGACTTTCCCACTGGTATTTAGGGGGAGTTCTGATATGCGGACTCCCTTTTCTCCTGATCGTGAACCGGACGCTACAGGGATCGCCGAATCTTGATTTTCGGCTGGCGCCGAAGATGTTACGCTTCGGACTCCCGTCGGCGCTAACGTCACTTCCGCAGACCATAAATCTGCGTTTTGATCAAATGCTGATAATCGCGTTTCTTCCCGCGCGGACACTGGGTCTATACGTTATCGCGGTGGCTTGGAGCGGAGCAGTCGCTCCGTTGTTGTCAGCTGTGGGAAATGTTCTGTTCCCCCATGTATCGGCTGAGCGGGACACAGCACGGCAGGGACACTCACTGGCCGTTGCTCTGCAAGGCGGCGGACTCGTTGCGGCAGCTACCAGCGTGCCATTCATGCTGCTCGCACCATTCGGCTTACCATTAGTCTTCGGTTCGCGCTTTGCCCCGTCGATCCCCTCCGCACTCGTACTTGTCCCTGCCGGCGCCATCCTCGCATGGGCAGGGATCGCCGAGGAGGGACTGCGGGGCCTGGGACGGCCGACCGTCGTCCTGGTCGCCGAGGTAACCGCAGCGGCAGTCACCCTTGCGGCGCTGCCAGCGCTTCTCCATACCGATGGCATCCTCGGTGCCGCCGTGGCCTCGCTGCTCGGCTATTCGGTGATTGCGGTGTTTACCGTCATTGCCATCAGCCGCTCAACCAACCAGGACATTCGGTCGCTCGTCATCCCGAGCTGGCCGGTCACGAAATCACTAGTCGGCCGGAGTGTCGCCCTCTTGCCGAGGCGGGCCCGGCAGGGAGGCGCGAGTTGAACGAAGATCTCAAAGTCACGGTCCTCAGCCCATCCCCGTTCCATATGGTGGATCAGGCTCGTCAGTTGCACCAAGCCGGGGTTCTCAAGCGCATGGTCACAGCAGTACCGCGCAGTCGCGTCGGCTTACCCGGAGAGTTCGTTAGTACCCGGATGAGGTGGAACGCTTTCCGGCTCGCGGCTCGTCGCGTAGTGCCGACGGCCGCTCCGCTCCTCAGCCGTGGGGTAGTCCGCGACTTTGATCGGTGGGCTGTATCGCAGCTCGGTGAGCCGTCCGTGGTCAACGGTCTGTCGGGGATGGCTACGGACACGCTGTCCCAGGCTGCGGCTCGCGGATTCACCGTATTCTGCGATCGGGGATCGTGGCACATCCTTGAACAGCAGCGTGTCCTGGACGAGGAATCGAAGCGGATCGATGCTCCGCGCGAGTACTTTGACCCGTTCATAGTGGACCGAGAGTTGCGCGAGTATCAGTTGGCAGACCGGATCCTCGTTCCGTCCGAGCCTGCGAGGCAGTCCTTCCTTCGGCAAGGCGTCGACGCCGGGCGCGTGGTAAAGGTTCCCTATGGTGTCGATATCTCAGCGTTCTCGTTACCGACCGGGGATCGCTGTCCCGGTGCCGTCATTTCGGTCGCTGCAGTGGGTCTTCGGAAAGGCCATCCTCATTTGGTCGAGGCGTTTCGCATGTTGAAGACCCGGAATGCGAGCCTGACGCTGGTCGGGGCCGTCCTGCCCGGCTGGGACAAGCGACTCCGCCTGGATCAGGCCGGAGTGCGGGCGACGGGACCGGTCAGCCGTGGCCGGGTAATTGAAGAGCTCCAACGAGCATCGGTCTTCGTGCTCGCATCAATTGAGGAGGGCCTGGCACTGGTAATCGCCCAGGCCATGGCGTGTGGTCTGCCGGTGATCGCCACGGAGGCCACCGGGGTCGAGGAGCTCATTACTGATGGGGTCGAGGGAATCGTGGTGCCGGACGCCCCGAATGCTCAGACTCTCGCCGAAGCGATGGACTCCTTGTTGTCCGACAGCGATCGAGCTCAGGCGATGGGCGCGGCGGCCCGGCATAAAGTTGAGTCCTTCGGAGGATGGGATCGCTATGGCAGCCAGTTGGTGGCGGCCTTTCGCGAAGGGTGGTCCGCACAGGCATGAGTAGGGCACGGCTGGGGATCGTCGTCACCCACCCCATTCAGTACCAGGTCCCGCTTTTTCGCCACCTGGCAGCCTCGACTTCGGTCGAGCCGCTCGTGTTCTTCTTGTCCGAGCACGGGCTCGCCGAGTCATTCGATCCGGGGTTCGGCCGGGCAGTTAAATTTGACGTGCCGCTGCTCGGCGGCTACAAACACCGAATGGTTCGTAACCACGGTCCTAGGTCGGCGCCATTAGGCTCGTCGTGGGGAATGTTTAATCCCGCATTGCCGAGACTAATTCGAGCGCGCTCATGTCGATGTCTTATTAGTGCACGGGTACAATAATATTTCTCATTGGCTGGCCTATGCCACAGCGGTCGTCTCTGGGATTCCATACCTCCTGAGAGGCGACTCCAGCCGGATCGCGAAGGAGCGCATGGCACGAAGATGCTGGCAAAGCACGCACTCGTACGACCCTTAGTCCGGAATGCGGGCGCCTGCCTTGCTATCGGTGAGCAGAACCGTCATTTCTACAATTCCTACGGTGCGCGTCCGGATCGGATTTTCTTTGCCCCATACTCAGTAGACACTGAGCGCTTCTCCAGGGCTGGCGCGGTCGGACGTGCCCGCCGGAGCAGCATGCTGCGATCTCTCGGCCTGGATCCCAATATTCCCGTAGTGTTGTGCACGGGCAAGCTTGTGCCATGGAAACGCCCAACTGATGTGGTGCTGGCAATGGATCAATTGAGGCAACCGGCGAACCTGATCATGATCGGCGATGGACCCCTTAGGCCCGACATGGAGGAATTGACGAGGGGCCGCCCGTGGATGCGGATGCTTGGCTTTGTGAATCAGAGCAAGATCGCGGAGTGGTACGGCGCTGCTGACCTGTTCGTGCTTCCCTCGGGCCGTGAGAAATGGGGTCTGGGAGTCAACGAGGCCATGGCCGCCGGTGCCGTGCCCATTGTGTCCGATGTCGTGGGCTGCGCACCTGATCTGGTCACTCGCGACGTCGGCTGGTTGCATCCGGCAGGCGACATTGATGCGCTTGCTCGTGCTATCACCGAAGGGTGCCGACCAGGCGCCCTGACCGAACGCAGAGCTGAGGCACAGCGACGCTCGGCAGCGTACGGGATCGCCGCAACGGCGGACGGTATCGAAGCAGCCGTGGCCGCGGTGCTGAACCGATGACGCGCATACAGCCGGAACAGGCCCTCTTGTGAGCCTTAGGTTGGTCGTGCCACCATACGGACTCTGTAGCCGTGCCCGGTGAGGTGCCGCCAGGCGCTCCGGTGGTCATCGCTTACGAGTACTTGGCAGCCAGCGCTGGAAAGCAGTGGGCCGAGGTCTCCCGTGAGAAACGAGTGCGGATGGCACACGACGTTTGGGTGCTGGGGGTGCAGGCGACGCGTCACCTGACGCCACTTCAAGCGGGCCGATGGTAGAGAATACTTTGACACCGAGTCTTATTCAAAAGTCCCTAGATGATCTTGCCTGCAAGACTGCCCAGAATTTGTTATCAGATAATGCCATAGGCGCACGGCGCGCCTAACAGGCAACGGCTTCTCCATTCGGTAGAAAGAAGGGTGTCTAAGCCAAAACTTTCACCGATGGAGAAGCCGTTGCGATTCGATCGTATGTCAGGACTCGACTCTGAGCAACTCGACGAACTCGAGCTGCGGGTCGCGGGGATGATCGAGAATCCCTGGAAAAGCGCAACCGGCAGGCCAAAGGAACTCACGCTCCGGGAAGCGATCATCATCGCGAGCGGATATACCCGGCAGAACATCATCCAGGACGTCTGGGCAGAGATCTTCGACATCTCACAGCCGGGAGTTTCCCGGATCATCACCGAGATCACTCCCCTCATCGAAAAGGCAACCGCGGAATTCCGGCCGGATGCCGAGGAGGCCCAGGCCGCCGCCCGCGGCCAGACCGTCCTGGTAGACGGCTTCCTGGCGCCATGCTGGTCCTGGCGCGGGCTACCGGGCCTGTGGTCAGGAAAGCATAAGACGACTGGCTTCAGCAGCCAGGTCATATCTGACATGGCGGGCAACGTGATCTTCGTTTCCGAACCGCTCACCGGACACAACCACGACATGACCGTCCTCAGCGAAACTAAGACCGCCGAGATCATCGCGGAGGCATTCAGCGGCATCGGCGACAAGGGATACAGAGAATGGGCTACATCACGCCGATCAAGAAACCGCAATACAGGGACCTGCTTAAATGGGAGAAGGAGTTCAACGCGGACGTAAGCCGCCTGCGCGCCCCGGTGGAGCGAGCGATCGCCCACATCAAGTGCTGGCGCATTCTCCACACTGACTACCGGAGACCGCTGGCTACCTACCTCATTTCGTTCCGGGCTGCCATCGGCCTGTACTTCTTTAAACTGTATTTCTAATAAGCTTACGGCCCGCTGGTGATCATTTGGTTGCCTATTCAGCCGAATGATCAGCAGAAGGCTGTGCCCGTGTATGCATCATCGCTGGTGAGGTTGCCCGTTTCCACCTGGGAGGGCGGCGGGCGCGTGCGGGCGGCGCCGGACGGCGTCGCTGCGGGCGGTGCTGGAGGGGCGGCTGACCGATACGCGGAAGCCGCGGGGGAAGCGGCATCCGCTGCCGTCGCTGGTCTCGGTGCTGGTCGCGGGCGTGGCGTCCGCGCACGGCGGGCCGCTGGCGGTCGCGCAGGCGGCGGCGGGCTGGGACCAGGAGGTGCTGGCGGCGCACGGCTGCCGCGTCAGCCCGCGGACCGGGCTGCGGGTGGCGCCGTCGGCTTCCATGCTGGACCGGCTCCCGAGGCTGCTGGACGCGGACGAGTTCGAGGCGGCGCTGTCCGCGTGCGTGGCCGCCGCCGCGCTCGATCCCGCGATCCCGGCCGCGTATGCCGCGCACCGCGCGGGGCGGCAGCGCGAGCAGGAGGAAAAGCGGAAGAAGCGGAAGCCGCCGGCGGCGGAGAGCTTCCGGGAGGAGCGGGAGGACGGCTGGTTCCGCCCGCACCCGCAGCACCCCTGGCTGGCCCCCGCCGTCGCCGGCGATCCCGGGCACGTGCCCGCCCGCCGCGCGGTCGCCGTGGACGGCAAGGAACGCAAGCTCGCCAAGGCCGGCGGGAACAAGAAGGTGCACCTGCTCGCCGCCGTCACCCACGTCCCCGGCCTGGTCATCGCCCAGGACAAGGTTGCGAAATCCGGCAAGGCCAACGAGATCAGCCACTTCAGGCCGCTGCTGGCGCCCCTGTCCCTGGACGATGTCCTGATCACCTCCGACGCCATGCAGGCGAACAGGGACAACGCCCTGTTCCTGCGCGAGGCGAAGAACGCGCACTACCTGTGGCCGGCCCTGGGTAACCAGCCGAACCTGAGCCAGACCCTGAACGCGCTGCCCTGGGAAGATGTCCCGGTCGCCGCCGCGACCAGCGAGATCAGCCGTGGCCGGATCGAGACCCGCACCATCCGCGTCCTGCCCGCCCCCGCCGGCACCGGCTTCGCCGGCGCGGAGCAGGCCGTCCTCATCGAGCGGTACACCACGTACAAGAAGAAAGGCCAGTGGCTGACCCGGGCCGAGGCCGTCCTGTACATCACCAGCCTCGGCGCGGACGAGACCACTCCCGAAGACCTGCTCGCCCACGTCCGCGGGCACTGGCGGGTGGAGCACGCGCACTGGCTACGCGACGTGATCTGGAAAGAAGACAAATCACTCATCCGTACCGGAAACGCACCCCAGATCTGGTCCGCCCTCACCAACCTCGTCATCACCCTCTTCCGCCTACACGGAGTAACCAGCTACACCGCCGAAACCCGCCGCATCGCCCAGGACCCCCGAAGAGCCCTCCAATTCCTCAATCTCACAGGCCTCTCACCAGGCTGAACACCATCCGCGACTTTGACGAATCCCTGGACGACCGGCACGGCTGTCATGTGATCTTCACATCGGTCGTGCCACCATGCGAACTCTGTAGCCGTGCCCGGTGAGGTGCTGCCATGCGCTTCGGTGGTCATCGCTTACGAGTACTTGCCAGCCTGCGCTGGAAAGCAGCGGGCTGAGGTCGCCCGTGAGAAACGAGTGCGGATGGCACACGACGTTTGGGTGCTGGGGGTGCAAGCGACGCGTCACTTGACGCCACTTCAAGCGGCCGATGGTAGAGAATACGTTGACACCGAAGAGCAAGCGTCCATCAGATCGAACAATGCGTCGCCCTTCGGCTAGGATCGCTCGTGGATCCTGGGCGTGGTCGACGACGTTGTCGCAGACTATCAGGTCGAAACTTCCGTCATCGACTGGGAGTCGCCGTGTCGCATCAGCCTGGAGGAATTCGGTGCGCTGCTGAAGATCGGTGACGAATCGGTCAATATCTTTATCACCGGTGGAGATCGTAAGTTGAGGCAACGGCTCGATGCCGATGCTCCGCGGGCTTGAAGCAAAGGCTGCCCATCCGATACCCATTGGCCCGATACCCAACTCGGCCACGGTCGCGCCAGATGCCAGGCCGTGCGCCTTCCCGAAGCGAACCAGTGAGGCAGCCTCGGCCATCTCGGCAAGAACGTCAGCCGCATCTGTCACGGTACGCTGCCAAATGGTTAGCTCGTTCTTCTGGGCTTCCTCCCAGCGTGATGTCTTCATGCCATCGCACGCTAACAGCATTTCGCCTCTCAGTCGAGTAAAACCACAGCTTTGACGGCCTCGACGCCCTTACCCAAAGCTGGCCAGCAACTCTTCCCCGATCTCTGCTCAGTGACGCGCATAATCTCGCAACAAATGTCCCACGGGTGCCGATCGCGGACAGCATGACTAAAGGAATGTCTAACAGGATTGCTTTATCACTATGCGCTTGCGTACTGTAAGCGAGTAGCATCGCTGAGTGGCAATCGACGCGAGACGCGCCCTGATACTGACACCATCGCGCGGTCGCAGTGGCGGGATCGAGCGGTATACCGAGACGCTTGAATGGGCGTTCGACTGTCAGGGTGTGGCGTATCGGCGGATTGACCTCCGCCGGTCCGGCGTCTGTGCCCATGCCGGACTATTCGCTCAAGCGCGGGCGGCGCTCCGCGAGTCTGGCGAACCGACTCGCCTTGTCCTCGCACATCGGGCATTGCTTCCCGCAGCGGCCTTGCTGGCCCGCGATCGCGCGGTATCCGGGATATCGGTTATCTGTCACGGGCGCGATGCCTGGGGTGGGCGCTTCCGGGCCAGATCGTATGCAGAGAGCTGCCTGATGCGGCAGCCCAGCGTCCGTGTGATCGCCGTCAGTAGCTTCACCTCGGGTGCGATGTCTCGGAGTTGCCAGACCAACATTCTGCCGCCGGGCCTGTCAGAACGATGGTTTAGCACGCTCGCCGACGCGTCAGCCCGGCCGCGGGAGCCTCGGCCATATACCCGTCTGGTCACCGCATTCCGCCTGGTGGACTGGCGGCTTAAGGGCCTACCGCAACTGCTGGCAGCGGTCGCGAGGCTGGGTCGAAGTGATGTTCGAGTAAGCGTCTGCGGAGCTGGCGAGCCACCGTCCGAGCTTAGGCGATTGGTAGGCCGGTACAGCTGGTGCACGCTGCGAGCAGGGCTGGACGACGCCAGCCTGGCCGATGAGCTCGCTGATGCGGACCTTTTTATCCTAGCGACCAGGGTAGGATCCTGGCGCGCGTGGTCCGGCGAAGGATTCGGTTTGGTCTTGCTGGAGGCGCAAGTCGCAGGGACACCCGTGGTCGCCCCGGCATTCGGGGGATCTCATGATGCCTTTGTTGACCAGGTCACGGGTCTCGCCCCGGCCGACGAGACGGTCGGGGCGCTCGAAGCGGTGCTCGTCGGCTTGCTCCGGGATCGAGCGCGGCTCGAATGGATGGGCAAACAGGCAGCGGAATGGACAAGAAGCTATTTCTTGCCACAGCAGTACGCGGCCCGAGCGGTGGCGCGTTTGCTGTGAGGGAAATTCAGCGACAGCGGCACGGACTGGATAGTGGCGAAATAATTACCGCGGCTAGAACAGTTTCTCCAGAATAGTCGAAATTCGCAGGTCGTATGTGTGATCGCGGTGCGCACGCCGCGCCGCGGCGTCGCCGAGCTGGGCTGTCAAGCCGACCTCGCTGAGCAGCCGATGCGCCTGATCGACGAGGCCATCGAAGTCATGATATGCCATTACCTCCGCGCCAATGTCGAACAGTTCGGGAAGGCTCGGGCGAAATTCCGTCAGAACTGCGGCGCCAGATCCAGCGGCTTCGAAAAGACGTGCGTTCACGCCGACTACCTCGGCCGTGTAAAGCGTGTTAAGCACACCGACGGCGGACCGGAAGATCCTGGCCTTCTCCTCACGCCAGACCGGATAGCCGACGTGGACGGCACGAATCGGGCTCTCGCCAAGCCAGCGAGGGATTTCTCCCCCATACAGCTTCAACGGGAGTCCCTTAGCCAAGAGCCGCTCGATCAGCCGCACACGGCTAGGGCGCATGGTTCCGGCGATAACGAAGTAGGGCTCCGTTCCAGCTGTCACGAGTGGACGATGCCACCGTGGATTGCACGCCTCCGGAAGGTAGTAGGCGGGCAGGCCAAGGATGGCCTGAAGTCGGTCGACAAGATGCGGTTCCTTGAAGAAGAGCGCATCGTATGATCCGAGCAACATCAGTTCTCGCCCGAGACTCGCGATATGGTCCGGAAACCAGAATGCCACTCGGATGCCGCCGCGCTGGAGGCGGGCAACCGCATCCGGCATAAGGTTAGCGTCCACGTTGAGGACGACCTCACACTCTGCATCCAGCGCGGTACGCACGATACGGCGCTGAATTCTCTCATCAAGGCCGGGTAGCGCTTGACGGGCGATCAAGGCGGCACGATCGGCCAGTCGTCTCTGGTAGCGTGGTTGAGCCGAGCCCAAAGGAACAACGTGATGACCCATTCGTTGCAGCGCGTCGCCTATGTTTTCTGCAAAGAAATCCAGGCCCATCTTGCCGATTACACCAATCCGCATCGCGCGGGTCCTCCTCAAATGCAGGGCTTCGAGCTTTCTGGCGTGGCAACCTCAGTTTGGTCCCGTAGCGCGCTTACGTTCGCTTCATACCAAGCATGATAGAAGCAGAATCGCAGTCCTGCCCGGCCGTCAAGAAATCCGAACCGGATGATGTACATGTAGAGAAACAAAACTAGGGGTCTGGCCGGAACGGACGGAAATATCACATCCTTCAGCAGCATCCGGATGAGCGGACGGCCATCGTTGCGATCACCGGCGCGGGCAACGCGAAAACGGTGCCTGAGGGAACTGGGCTCGCCGCGGCGCTGAGCTTCTAGTTCGGCATAGCGCACATGCTTATGCTGCCACGAAGCTAAGCCCTTAAGATCCTCGTCCACAATGTCGTTGCGCAGGCGGTGTACGGGCCCGTCGACACAGGCGCGCTCGCCGATTATCTTTCCATTGAATTTAGTATATCGCCGATCACAAAGGCGAACAACCAGCGATGCGCTGTACCAACCGCAATGGCGAATCCAGGTGCCGAGGAATACGAGTCGCAGGCGATGCGACAATCCAGCGCACGATGGCGCCCGGAGGTGTTCCGCAATCTCCTGCGCGAGTTGGGGCGACACCCACTCGTCGGCATCAACGAAGTACACCCAGTCGTGCCTGATCTGAGGCAGGCGCAGGGAGAACTCCCGCTGATCCGAGTGGCCGAGCCAAGGCTGCTCGACAATCTCCACCCCGAGGGAGCGCACGATCTGCAAGGTAAGGTCCGTCGATCCGGAGTCCACCACGATGACTTGATCAGCCCAAGCTACCGATGAGAGGCACCTGCAAATATTCGGCTCCTCATTCATCGTCAGGACCACGACGCTGACCGGGACGGCTCCAGCCGCAGGTTCGTCGCCCGCACGGTACGGGCGGAGACCAAGTTTCGTCATCGCGGTGATCCAAGTAGCCAGTTGAAATAGATATCTGGATCGAACGGCGCCGGGTCAGGGGTCAGGTCGGCGGCAAGAGCAGTTTGTGTTGCATGAAGGAGTGAGTCCGGATCGCCTGAGGTAAAGCTATGCAACATTGGACCTGCGACCTCCCTGTTGAGATCCGTGTCGAGAGCAATGACCGGCTGCCCATTGACGCGTGCCTCGGCGAGAGGGTATCCGAATGACTCGATGCGTGTAGGAAAGTAGATGGCACGGCTGTGCGCCCATAGGCTGCGCAGTGCGCGATGATCTATTCGCCCCACTAGCTTAATTCTTTGATGCTGAGCTATGTCGTGGGGTACTTCGCTATGATCGGCAGTAACAATAAGACGGATTGCCGGATCGATATTTCCCTCGGTAGACGCGAGCCAATCAGTGATCCGCGCTACCATGCCCTTATATCTTGAGAAGAGAACTGGGCAAAGTATTACCTGATCTCGTTGCTTTCGTAGGGTGTAATCTGCCGAAACTGGGTGTGCGCGGATTATAATCCGATTACTCAGGTCCGGAAGTATCCGGAGAACACGTTCGGCCATTGCTGTCGTCGGTGTAACGATCACGTCAGCACGCCGGGCAGCTAGACGCACTACCGGTGCCCTCCGCCAGATGTGGGGTAGGCGCGAAAGGCTCAGCTTGGACTGTTCCTCGTCGGTCAGAAAGTCGAGGGGATTGCGCAGCAAGGTCCATCGCTCACTGCCCGGTGTCATGAAGCTGACGTTGTTTGTCGCCACCCGCCTGGCGCTAATCGGAGTGCCAATTTCCCGGCCCAGCAGCCATGCTGCACCCATCTGATGTCTTGTGCCAATGATTTTTACATCGTCGCGTTGAGCCCGAGCCAGATATTTATCGAGCTCAACCTTATACCGCGCGGCACCTCCTATTCTTGCCCCTGCGGCGTCTACTATCACGCGCTCGCTCATTCTGTGTCCTCCAGGGTTGCGTTGCTGCTAAAGGCCGCAGATATTAGTTAAGTAATCGACTATTAGTTAAGCAGTCGACTACAATATGCGTAGGCGACGGAAGTCGAAGTGGCCGTAACCGAACTGCCGCCCTCATCGCGCAAGTCGACCATTAGGTCACGATCGCGGAGTCGGTCGACCAGAGCGCCTATATCGCCATGTCCGGCATGCAATTCGATCGCGAGCTGACTTACCTGGCTGAGCCAGCCCAGGTCCTCGTCGGCTGCAAGAACGGCAAACTCGCCGCCTTCGATATCCATCTTCATGAATCCGATGCGGTCGATGTTATATGCGGATATCAAATCGGGGACTGACCGGTCCGCTGGACGTACTCGCCCGCTGTGTGATGCCGCTGACCACACGTGATCGTCGGCTAGGGTGCCAACTGCTGCACCCGATGTCCTGGCTCCGCTCGCTAGCGCGATCTCAATATTTACGCGCTCAGCGACTCCGTTATGCGCGGCAAGGCGGTGTATCTCCTGGTGATAGCCTTGCTGAGCCTCGACAGCGATGGAGGTAGCGCCGTTCAGGGCGGCCCAGACTGAAAAAAGCCCGCGGTTGGCGCCTAGGTCTATAACCCAGCCTTCACTCGGCATGGTCAGGCCAGTTCGGAGATAGACGTTGCGGCAGTACATTTCGCGAGCGCCGGCGGTGTAGGCACCGGGCAATGCGACGATCGTTCCGGTCGAGGTTCTGAATTTGGCCCCAGTCACCTGCCAGCTCCGGTCAGCCGGCACGAGCGACCGGTCCTTTGTGCACTCTGGCAAGTTTGTCACGAGGGAGATAGCCCAGCGGGCCGCCGTCGCAGGCGATGTCCGCTGGCATACCGAGGTGAGGTCCTGAAATGCTCGACGCGCAGGATGCACGGGCATAGATAGCCTCTCATTCGGTGATGGCGTGCGAGGTAAGGACCCTGCCGCCGGACGAGGGATGTCCGGTACGCGCGGCCTCGCCAGTTAGTCAAGGAAACCGTTCGCCGCCCGGATCGACGCCGATGTCGTGGCCAGCAGCGTTTCCGTCGGTACAGCGTTCCCGCCAGTGATTGCCTCACGGAAGGCCTTAGCGCTGGCCCTATGACCCTTGTCCTGACGGCCTTTCCAGATTACCCGGCCATCCGCTTCGGCCCGGCGGAAGTCATCGATGGTCACCCTGGTCGAATCAGCGGCCACCTCTATCCACTCCTTGCCCGCCGTCGGCCGGACGCTGCTGTAGGCGATGGTGCCAAGCGACCCGTCGGCGAAACGCAGGCAGATCGCCACGTCGTCGCCCGGCTTGCCGCCCGGGAACGCCGACGGACTCCTCGATCGGTGCGCCGATCAACGCCTGCGCGGTATCGACAAAATGGCAGACCTCGCCCAGCACGCGGCCGCCCTGCCGCCGGTCGTGGTACCAGTGCCCGTCCGGAACCGGGCCGGCCGCGACCCGGTACACGAGCAGCTTCGGCGTGCTCACCTCGGCCAGGACCTTCCGGGCGGCCTGTACGGCGGGGGACCAGCGCCGGTTGAATCCGATGGCCAGCTGCAGCCCGGAGCCCTGCCATGCGCGCGTTACCTCGTCAAGCTCGTCCTCGGTGAGCGCGAGTGGCTTCTCGCACCAGACGTGCCGCCCGGCCTTCAGGGCCAGCGCCGCGAGCTCGGCGTGCGTGTCGTGCGGGGTGGCGATGACGACGACCTCGGTGTCCGGGTCGTCGATGACGCGGAAGCCGCCCGACACGGCCCGCGCGAAGCCGCAGCGCTCGGCGGCGCGGCGGGCGCTGATCCCGCTGGCCGAGGCGATCGCGGTGTACCGGTCAAAGCCGGCGTCCCGGAAGGCGGGCATGAGCGTCCCGGTCGAGAACGCGCCGGCGCCGACCCAGCCGACCCCTGGTGAGGCACTGGCCGGGGGCGTGGCCGCCAGCACCACGGGCTCGTCGGCGGCGCCGGCCGGGTAAGTGAGCTGGATGGCTAGATAGGGCTCCGGCGCGCTCCTCGATCAGCTGGTACGCCGCGGCGGCGTCGTCGATGCCGAAGGTGTGCGTCACCAGGTCGGCCACCTTGAGCCGGCCGGCGGCCATCAGGTCGAGCACCGCCTCGAAGTTGCGGCCCTCGGTCCAGCGCACGTGCCCGGCTGGGTAGTCCACGCCCCAGGATTCATAGGACGCGTCATACCGGCCGGGGCCGTAGGAGCGCGCGAACCGCAGTGAGATCTCTTTCTCGTAGAACGGCGTGCGGTCCAGATCCAGACCGATGTCGCCGACCACGACCACCGGGGCCCGGTCGCGGCACAGCGCGGGGGCCCGCAGCACGGGCACGGAGGACTTGCTCGCCGCGCAGATCAGCACGGCATCCGCGCCCCGGCCCCGCGACCAGGCCAGCACCCGCCCCGTGGTGGCGCCAGCGAGCTCGTCGAGCGCGAGCACGCCCGAGGCGGCGGCCACGGCCCGCGCATGCGGGGCCGGGTCGATGCCGGAGACGTCACAGCCGGCGGCCATGGCCAGCCGGGCGGCGAGCTGGCCGACCAGGCCCAGCCCGATGACGACGACCTTGGCCCCCGGCCCGGCCTCGGCCAGCCGGAGGCCGTGCAGCGCGATGGCGGCCACGGTGGTGAAGGCCGCGTCGGCGGGCGGCACGCCGTCGGGGATGACTGCGCACAGCAGGCCCGGCACGGCCTGGAACTGCGCGTGATTGGCCTTGCCCGCGCCGCCGGTCGCGACGAGCTGCCCGGCCCGGATGCCCGAGACGGCCGTGCCGACCTCGATGACCTCGCCGGCGGCCGAGTAGCCCAGCGGCAGGTCCTCCGCGAGACGGCCGCGAACCGTTTGCGCGGTGGCCGCCAGGCCCTCGGTCCGTGCCTTGCGCACCACCTGGCGGACCAGGTCGGGCCGGGCCCGGGCCTTGGCCAGCAGGCTGGACTGGGCCAGCGCGGTGACCGCCCGCTCGGTGCCGGGCGAGATGACCGACGCGATGGTGGCGACCAGGACCTCGGTCGGCCCCGGCACGGGCCGCGGCACGTCGAGCACCTCGACGGGGCCGCCCCGGAGCGGCTGGACGACGTTCTTCATGCTGGCCTCCGCTTATGGGGAAGGTCGCTAACCCGGCGCCAGCTCGTGGACAGCCGGACTGGCAGGGTCGTGTCGAGCCGGCAGGTCAGGACCGGCGCCGCCGCAGTCCGCAGGAAACCGGTGACCTGCCTCATGCGACCCTCCCTTCGTCCGCCGCGCTGGCATCGCCGGCCCGCCGCAAAGCGGTACTGACCCGCATCGGCAGGACGCCGGTGGTGTGGCAGACGAGGACCGGTGCATCGATCCGGCGCTCAAACCCGAGCGCCACCGGCCTGGTCTCGGTCGTGAGCGTCGCACGGGCCTGGCGCGGTGATGGTGACATCGAACGCCCCGCCTGGCGTACTGATGGTGACGTCGAACCTTCCGGCCTGCTTAGCTATAGCCGCTCCGGTCAGCATGACCCCGGCCGACGTGACCTCGACCGCCTGGCCCGCGCGCGGTTTCACCGTCGATCCGGGCGCCAAATGCCAGCGGACCGCGATCGCGTGCCGGCCGCTGCCGGTCACCATGTCATCGACCCTCAGCCCGTCGGCCGTCAGCGACCAGCGGCGGCGATGGACCGGCTGGCCGCCAAGTCGCGAGAACCCGTCGTGCGCGGCCTCGATGGTCACGCCGTCCGGCCTCGCTATCGGTAGCTACGCCACGGACCCTGGCTCGCCTGGCGGCCCGGAATGCGCCCCACACCTCGGTCGAGTCGGCGCCATCCACCTCAACGGTGTTGTGCGCGGCGGTCGACCGCTCGTAGCTGCGCGTGGCCCCGGGCGCGTAGGTCGAGGTTCCGGTGTCGACCAGCAGCGGCTCACCGTCGACATGCACGATGCAGCTGAGCGTGTCGGCGTGCGCGTGCGCGGGCAGCTGGTCCGGGCACGGTGCGCCGACGTCGGCCAGCAGGTGCCAGTCGCCAGCGGTGGCCCGGATCAGCCCGGTGTCGGGCAAGGTGAGCAACGGCCCGGGCACGAGGGTCGGCGATCGCAGCGCGGTCAGCATCGCACCGCCGACCGGGTAGCCGTCGTTGAGCAGCGGCACCTCACCGTCGGGCGTGATGACGCTCTCCAGCCAGCCGCGCATCCGGCTCGATCGCCGAGCCAAGGCCCGGCACGGCCGGGCCCCCGAGCGCCCCGACCAGGCCGTCGATGTCGATGAGGTCGGCGAGCACCTGGCAGTGATAGGCGGGCGCCCGCTCGTAGTGGCCGCCGTCCGGCAGCACCTGGACGGTCGAGCTGCCTGCTCAGCCGGGTCAGCGACCCGCCGGAGCAGCCGGTCGTCGGCGAAGAACACCGCCAGCCCGGCGAGCGCCTTGAGGTCCTTGATCAGGTGGTTCCCGCCGACGTCCGTCTCGAGATGCCTGCGCAGGAACCCGGCGTGCGCGGCGAGCTCGGCGGCGAAGGACGGCTCCAGGTCGCTGCCCGCGACCAGCTCGGAGTGCAGCCCGCACCACGACCAGGCGCGCAGCGCCGCCGGGTACGGATGCCACGCGTCGGCGTGGCCGAAGGTGACCGACATCCGCCACGACCGCCACAGCCGGGCGAAGAGCGACCGCGCGGCGGCCCGGTCCGGGCTGGCCGCCAGGGCCCAGGCCCAGTCCCAGTAATGCAGGTGGAAGCGCCACAGCTGCGGCGCATCGGCCTGCCGCCAGTCGGGCGGATCGCCCAGAGCCCGGGTCGTTCCCAGCAGCGTGATCCGGTCAGGCAGCAGCTCGGCCAGGCCGGCCAGGTCCAGCGGCCAGCACAGGTCCAGCGGCCCGGCCGCGTCCAGCGGCCGGAACCCGGCCGGCCAGCCGACCGCGTCGCACGGATCCGGGCCGGCCAGCACGCGCCGTCCGAGCTGCGGCCACCGCTGCAGGGCGGTGCGCTGCGCCCGCAGCCGGGCCCGGTGCGCCACCTGGGCCGGCTGCAGATGCACCACGGTGCGGCCCAGCAGCGCCAGGTCGGCCCCGGTCATGACGCCAGTCCCGGCGAGAGTCCCGGCTGCGCGACAACGGTCCCGGTCATCGCGCCAGCCCCAGCGCCCGGGCCTCGGCCCGGATGCCATCGGCGAACGGGCGCGGCGCGTAGCCGAGATCGCGGATCGCGGCCTCGATGCCGAACGCCTTGTCCTCGGCCAGCCGCCGCAGCTGCTCGGCCCGGATCGGCGGATGCTGGCTGACCCGCTCGAAACCGCTGGCCAGCGCGATCACCGGCGTCAGCGGCACCGGCACGAACCGGGCCCGGCTGGCGACGGCCCGCGCGCACACCCGCAGCAGCTCGGCGAAGGACAGCGGCTCGGGCCCGGCCACGTCGTAGGTCATCCCGGCGGCACCCGGCCGCTCCACCGCGGTCAGCACCGCATCGGCGACGTCGGCGACGTGCACCGGCTGCTGCAGGTGCCTGCCGCCGCCGGGCACCGGGAGCACCCGGGTCCGGCTCAGCAGCCTGAGCAGCCGGGACAGGTTACGGTCGCCGGCGGCGCCGTAGATCATGGTGGGCCGGATGATCGTCCACTGCAGCCGCGAGTAGCGGATCTGCCGCTCGGCGGCGAGCCTGATCCGCTTCGACGGCGCGGGCAGCGCGGTGGTCACCGCCGTCGTGGAGACGAACACGGCGCGGCCGATCCCGGCCTGCTCGGTCGCGGCGATGATCGCCGGCGCGTGCCCGAACCCCAGCGAGGCGAGATTGACCAGCGCATCGCAGCGCGCCGCGGCGAAGACGTCGGGCAGCCGGTCGGCCTGGTCGAGATCACCGCTGACCGGCCGGGCACCGCAGCCAGCGACCGCGCGGGCCGCCGCATCACTGCGGGCCAGCGCCACTACCTCATGACCGCGCCGCGCCGCCTCGCGCAGCACGTACTCGCCGGCGAAGCCACTGCCGCCGGTGACCAGCAGCCTCATCGGCGGCCGCCGGCCGTCTCGATGATCTTGCGGTACTCCCGGGCCAGCGCGGTGCGGTCGAAGTACCGCTCCACATGGGCGCGGCCCCGCTTGCCCATCAGCTGGCGCCGCTCGGGGTCACCGGCCAGCGCATGGATCGCGTCGGCGAGTGCCACGTCGTCCTCCGGCGGCACGACCACCGCGCCGGCCTCCTCGAGGATCTGCGCCGCCTCGCCGGTCACCGCGCCGACGACCGCCTTGCCGGCGGCCAGGTACTCGAACATCTTCGACGGGATGAACGTCGAGAACAGCGGCACGTCGCGCAGCGGCACCAGGCAGATGTCGGCCGCCGCCAGCAGCGCCGGAACCTCCGCGTGCGGCACGCCGGGCAGCAGCGTGACGTTGTCGAGGCCGAGTTCCTTGATCCGGCGCTGCAGCCGGTGCTTGTCCGAGCCCTCGCCGACGAACGCGAAATGGACGGGCTCGCCGCCCAGCCGCGTCGCCGCGTCCGCGATGCCGGGCAGGCCGTGCGAGATCCCGTGCGTCCCGGCGTACAGGACCAGGCAGTCGCCCGGCCGCGCGCCGAGCCGGGCGCGCAGCGCCGGGTCGGCGGGTGCCTCCGGGTCGAACCGGCCCAGGCGTGACGCCATTGCGGATCGTGTGCACCTTCCCGGCGGGCACGCCCCGGCTGATCAGGTTCTCCCGGAACCCGTCGCTCACCACGACGATCTCGTCCGCCGCCCGGTAGGCGGCCAGTTCCAGCCGCTCCAGCAGCCGGATCACCCGGCGGCTGGTCAGCACGCCAAGCTCGACGAAGATGGCCGGCCACAGGTCGCGGATCTCCACGATCAGCCTGGCCCGCTTGGCCCGGGCCAGCAGCCAGGCGGCGCCGATGGAGAAGAAGGTCGGCGAGGAGACGACCACCGCATCAGCCGGCCCGCTGCGCCGGCCGCCGAGCAGCACGCTAGAGATCATGAAGCTCAGGTGGCCGATCGTCTTGCGCAGCACGCCCTCGTTCGGCGTCGCGTACAGCCAGGTGCGGACGACCCGGTAGCCGTCGGTGCGCTCGGTCCGCCGGAACGCGCCGCGGTAGCGGGGCGGCACCACGCCGGTCGGATGGTTCGGCATCCCGGTGAGCACCGTCACCTCGTCGCCGTCGGCGGCCCAGGTGGCGGCCAGCGCGGACAGCCGGGCCTGCGGCGCGCCGGTCTCGGGCGGGAAGTAGTGGGTCACGATCAGGATGCGCACGTCGGCAGGTTCCTCACGGCCCGGGCGCGGGCCAGCAGCACGGGGGAGCGGAGGTAGAGGACGAGCAGGCCCAGCCCGGCCGCGTCGGCGGCGGCCCGCAGCACCGGATGGCCGGTCAGGCTCGCGGTTCCGAGCAGGCAAAGTAACGAGGTCACGGCGCTGGTCGCCAGCGTCACCCGCTGGTGTGACCAGCCGGCATCACACAGCCGCTGATAGGTATGCGTGCGATGCGGCCGTCGAGCCAGCTTTCGCCGGACCGGATCCGGCGCTGGAGCGTCCACGCCGTGTCGGCCAGGTACAGCGCGACCGGCGCGGCCACGGCCTCCACCGGTATGCGAGCGATCAGGGCGCAGGCTACGAGCACGGCGAGCGCGGCACCCAGCCCGTAGCTGCCGACATCGCCGAGGAACACCCGCGCGCGCAGCGCGTTCCAGGGCAGGAAGGCCAGCGCGCCGACGGCGACGGCCGCGCCGACCGGGACCAGGAACGCGTTGTGGTGCCAGGCTCCGAGGCAGGCGTAGGCGGCGCCGCCGATCGCGGCGTGCGCCGCCGAGATGCCGTTGACGCCGTCCATGAAGTTGAACGCGTTCACGAACCCGATGACCCACACCATGAGCACCACGGCCGCGGCCAGTTTCGCCGCGGTCGGCATGTCGGTGCGGAGGACCAGCAGGCATCGCCACCGCGGCGCTCCCAGCACTCTGCAGTAACAGCCGCCGTCCGGCCGGCAGGCCGCGAAGGTCGTCGGTGAACCCGATGGCCCCGAAAACCGCGACGGCGGCCGCGAAAGTCAGCCCGGTCAAGCCATTGACCAGCAGCCCGGCCAGGATCAGCCCGACGGCGATCGGCGCGCCGCCGCCGCGCGGCGTCGGCACGGTATGCGATGACCGCAGGCCCGGTACGTCGATCGCCGCCGCCCGCTGCAGCAGCGGGATCGTCACCGGCTCAGCGGCGACCACGAAAGCGCCGCACGACCCCGCGGCGAGCACAGTAGTTAAGTCCCCCGGCACGCATCGGATGCTAGCAGCTGCTGTGACTAAGTGTAGTCAGATGGTCACGATAGGTGGCTGAAGATGGGTCACTTATTACTTCGGGTGGCGGCCGTGCTTGCTGGCGATCGCGGCCGCGTCGGCTGACTGGCCGTTCGCGGGCACCGGCACGTTCGCCAGCGCCGCCTCGGACGCGTACGGCCCGTAGCCGTAACCGTAGCCATAGCCGTTCCCGTACCCATGGCCGTAGCCGTTCTGCCTGGTCACCTCGTTCAGGACGGTGCCCACCACGGTCGCGTTGACCTGGGCGAGCTTCTCCGCGGCCCGCTGCAGGTCATTGCCCCGGGTCTGGCCGGCCGCCACCACGAGCAGCGTCGCGTCGGCTTCCTTCGACAGGATCACCGCGTCGGTGACCGGCAGCACCGGCGGGCTGTCGATCAGGACCAGGCTGAACTGCTGGCGCAGCGCCGCGAACAGCTGCCGGGCCGCCGGGCTGCTGAGCAGCTCCGCCGGGTTGGGCGGCAGTGCGCCCGCGCCGAGCAGGCTCAGGCCCTCGTGGCCGGGCACCGGCTGGATGACCTGCTCCAGCCGCTCCTCGCCGAGCAGCACGGTGGTCAGGCCGGCCTGCTCGTCGAGCCCGAAGAACTTGCCCAGCCGGGGCCGCCGCAGGTCGCAGGAGACCAGCACCACCTGCTGGCCCGGCCTGGGCGAAGACCGCGCCCAGGTTGGCCAGCGTCGAGGTCTTGCCCTCGGCGGCCGCCGGGCTGGTGATCAGGATGGTCCGCAGCTCGCGTTCCAGCTGGGCGAACTGCAGCGAGGTCCGCAGCGACCGGTACGCCTCGGCGGCCGGCGCGGTCGGCTTGGCCGTCGCCACAAGCACCGGCTTGTCCTTGCGCTTCCACGACGTCACCATCGGGACCATGGCCAGCACCGGGGTGCCGGTCAGCTGCTCGGCCTCGTCCTTGGTGGCCACCGCGTCGTCGAGGTTGTCGCGCAGGAACGCCGCGGCGAGGCCCAGGATCAGGCCGGCGGCCAGCCCGAGCAGCCCGTTCTGCACGGGCTTGGGCGCGCTCGGCGAGGTCGGGGCCTCGGCGGGCGTGACCAGGGCCACGCCGTCACTCGCCACCGAGCCGTTGATCTGCATCTGGGCCAGCTGTTCCTTGAGCACCACCTGCTGGTTGACCAGGGCGGCGACTCTGTGACGATCCGCCGGGCGTACCGTGCAGGTTGCTGATCTGCTTCTTCAGCGACCGGATCTGAGTGCGCAGCTGCGCCTCCGTTGCGGTCAGGCCGTTGTAGCGCCACGGTCTGCTGATACGTCACGAATGCCCGGGCGTAGGTGTTGGCCGTGCGCGCAGCTAGCGCCGGGTCGGCGGCTATCGCGGTAATCGCGATCACGTTGGTCTGCGCCACCTCGGCCGCCGATACCGCAGGCGCACTGCCGAGCTTGCTGGTCACGGCGCTCTCCACCGGCGCGCTCGTCACCAGCAGCAGCTCGGTCTGCACGTCGGTCGGGGTGACGTACTGCGGCGCTGTCAAGCGCCGAGGGACCGCCGACGGACTGGATCAGGACCTGCGCCGTCGACGTGTACTGCTTGGCCTCGGTGAAGGACAGCGCCAGGCTGATGCCTAAGCCCGCGACGGCGAGCCCGGCCACCCACCACTTCCGCCGCCGCACCAGCTGGATGTAGCTGCGGAGAGTCGGCTCGGTACCGAGCTCGCTTGTCATGCGTTACCCCCGACCGTCATTGCGATGATGAGCAAGCAGTGAGTGTACTAGTGGTTACTCTGAGTAAATGACCTTTCCTGGGTACTCCGTTACCGTGACGGGGCCGTTACTACCCTGCCCTTACGCCGCATGACCGATGTCCTGGTGCTTTGCGCGGCCAACATGTGCCGGTCCCCGATGGCCGCCGCGCTGCTGACCCGCGAGCTAGAGACACGCGGGCTAGCCGCCCGGGAGGTACACGCCCCGGGCCCGGGCGTGACCGTGCGCTCAGCCGGACTGCTCGTGGACGGCGAGCCGCCGGCCCCGCTGGCCACCTCGGCCATGGCCGATCGCGGGCTCGACATCTCCGCGCACCGCAGCCGGGTGGTCCGCCCGGCTGACCTGACCGCCGCCGGGCTGGTGCTCGCGATGGCCCGGGCCCAGCTACGCGAGGCGGTCGTGCTGGTTCCCGAGGTGTGGCCGCGGGCCTTCACCCTCAAGGAACTGGTGCGCCGCGGCGAGCAGATCGGGCCGCGGCCGCCCGGCATGAGCCTCGCTGACTGGCTCGACCAGGCGCATGAGGGCCGGGACCGCGCGGCGCTGCTCGGCGACAGTCCCGACGATGACGTCGCCGACCCGATCGGCGGCCCGCCGCAGGCCTTCGCGCAGACCGCCGACCTGCTCAGCGACCTGACTCACCGGCTCGCCGACCTCTGCTGGCCAGCAGCACGGCCGGCTGCGCCAGCAGGCGGGCGGCCGCCCGGCCCGCGCGGGGACCTTGGACTCTGGCCGCATGCGACTGGCTGGATGGACAATTGACCACATGTCCATCCGGTCGATTGCCGACTATCTAGCTGAACATCCGTTCTTCGCCGGCCTTGACGCCGGCTCTGTTCAGGAACTCGCCGGGTGCGCGCGCAACGAGCACTTCCGGGCCGGGGAGTACCTGTTCCGCGAGGGCGCCACGGCCGAGCATTTCTACGTCATCATGCACGGCCGGGTCGCGCTCGAGCTCTCGGACGCGAACTCCGGGCCACACGTCCTGGAATCGGCTGGCGAGGGTGAGGTCCTGGACTGGCCATGGCTGATTCCGCCGCACCGCTGGCTCTCCGATGCCCGGGCGGTGGAGCCCACCAGCGTGGTGTCGCTGGAGTCGGCCTGCCTGCGCGGGAAACAAGACGCCAACCCGCGGCTGGGTTATGAGTTCGCGCAGCGCGTGGCGCAGGTCATGTCGTACCGCCTGATGGCGACCCGCGTGCGCCTGCTCGACCTCTACGGCGCCCCGGAGCCGGCTGGGCCCGGGCCGCTGGCAGGCGAACCGACCGAGGCCAGCCCGGCCAGCACGGTGAGCCCGGCCAGCCGGTGGGCCCGGCGACGGTGGGCCCGGCCAGCACGGAGGGCCCGGTCAGTCCGGCCAACTTAGGGCAGCAAGACGATCTTGCCCAGCGTGTGCCGCTGCTCCAGCTCCGCGAAGGCGTCCCGCACCTGATCCAGCGGATAGGTTTTCGCGATCGGCACCACCAGCTCGCCGCTGGCCACCAGGGCGGCCAGCTCGGACAGCACCGCGGCCGGGTCCTCGACCGTGGCCATGCCGGCCATCTTGACCCCGGTTTTCTGGGCGGCCGCGTAGTCGATGATCGTGTCGATCCGCTCCTTGGGCACGCCGAGCTGCAGGGCCAGGTCCACGTACCCGCCGCCGAAACAGTCGATGAAGGCGCTAAGGCCCTCCGGGGCGGCGGCCTTCAGCCGGTCGGCTAGGCCGTCGCCGTAGGCCACCGGCGTGACCCCGACCGAGGTCAGCCACCCGGCCCTGGCCGGTCCCGCGATGCCGAGCACGGTAGCCCCCGCGTGCCGCGCGAGCTGGACGGCGATCGATCCGACGCCGCCGGCCGCGGCCGAGACCGCCACCGTGTCGCCGGCGCCGGCGCCGACGGCGCGGATGGTCGCCCACGCGGTGACGCCCGCGACGGCCAGCGAGCCTGCCACCTCCCAGGGCACCCCGGCCGGCTTGGCCACCAGCTGGCCGGCCGGGACGCTGACGAACTCGGCATGGCTGGACCGCTCGTCGGACCACCCGATGACCTCGTCGCCCACGGCCACCGACGTGACCCCGTCACCGACCTCGGTCACGACCCCGGCGAAATCGGTGCCCTCGCCCTCCGGGAAGGTCGCGGGCCACCGGTCGTGCAGCAGCCCCCTCCTGATCGAAGCCTCGCCCGGATTGATGGCGGCCGCCTTCACCTGCACGACCGCCCGCCCGGCGGTGGCCCGGGGGCGGGGCACCTGCACTACCTGAAGCACGTCACCTTCGCCGTACTGCTCGAATCGCACTGCTCGCATCGTCTCGTCAGCCATGGCGGCTGTAACCACGCACATGGCCCGAACATTTCGGTGCCGCGCGCCTTTTCATCCGGCGCCGCCCACGCGCCGGTGGCGATGCGTAGCGTTCGCTTACGGTGAGTCGCATCGTGCTGTACCGTTTCGGCACGACGGTCGGCCTGATGGTCGGCGTCGTGCCCGAGAAGGCTTCGCTTGGGGGAGCCCTAACTATGCGAATGTTCATTGCCGGGATAGACGGTTACATTGGCTGGTCGCTGGCCCAGCATCTGGCCCGGCGCGGGCACGAGGTCGCCGGTGCCGACGCGCTGATGCGCCGGTCCTGGGTCGAAGGAATGGGATCCGTCAGTGCCATCCCTATCGCCGAAATCGATGACCGCCTTGCCGCTCTGCGCGAGCACTCTGGCCAGGAAGTGCCGTTCTGGCAGGGGGATCTGCGGGAATGTGAGCTTAGTCGAGCACATCTTCCGGGACTTTCAGCCGGAAGCGGTCATTCATCTTGGCGAGTGCCCACCGGCCCCATATTCGATGATTGACCGCGAGCGGACGATGTTCGTCCAGATCAAACGGCGCTGGAGAACCCTCCGCAACCAGGCGAGTACCGCGTTTTCAACCAGTTCGACGAGGTCTACAGGATCCGCGACCTGGCCGGGATCGTCAGGGACGCGGCCCGTGACATCGGCCTCAAGGCCGAGGTAGCGCCCGTCGAGAACCCGAGGGGCACCGGTCGAGCGGCACGACCATCACTACGCGCCCGATCACAAGAAGCTCAGCGAACTCGGTTACCGTCCCGCCCGCGACGTGGCCAAAGAAGTGCGGATCATGCTCGAGGACCTGCCCTCGCATCGGGAGCGGATCGCCCGACATCAGCAGGTCAGGCTGCCTGACGTGCACGGGAACGGCACGCGACAGCGCGTCGGCTACCTGGCCGCGCGCACCGGCGACGAGCGGCCGGCCGCTCACCAGGCTGGTGAGTACATCCCCTTTCACCGCCCGCTGATCGAAGAGGAAGACCTGACCGCCGTCCGGCAGGCACTGCAGAGCGGCTGGCTGACGCACGGAGCGAAGTGCCGGGAATTCGAGACGGCGTTCGCGGCGCATGTCGGCGCGGGCCGGGCGGTGGCGCTTTCCTCGTGCACCGCGGCGCTGCACCTCGCGCTCATCGCGCTCGGCGTTGGTCCCGGGGACGAGGTCGTGACCACGCCGCTGACGTTCTGCTCGTGCGCACAGGTGATCGAGCACGTGGGCGCGAGGCCGGTGTTCGCCGACATCGACTCGGTGACGATGCAGATCGACCCCGCGCAGGTCGAGCGGGTGCTCGGACCGCGGACCAAGGCGATTATCGCGGTCGATTACGGCGGGCACCCATGCCGGATCGACGAGATCGTCAAGATGGCTGCGGCCCGCGGGATCGCCGTCATCGAGGACGCCGCGCATTCTCTCGGCGCGGCCGTCGGCGACCGGCCCGTCGGCTCGATCGCCGACGTTACCGCCTTCTCGTTCTACGCCACCAAGAGCATCACGACCGGCGAGGGCGGGATGCTCACCACCGCAGACCATCAGCTGGCCGATCGCGTGGAACGACTGCGTATGAGTGGCATCGAGCGCGACGCCTGGCGCAGGTACGCGAGGGGCGGCAACTGGTCCTATGACGTGCCCGAGATCGGGTTCAAGATGAGCATGACGGACTTCCAGGCTGCGCTCGGCCTCAGCCAGCTGCGCGCGGGAGCCCGCGATCAGGGCGCGCCGCGAGATGATCGCGGCCCGGTACTCGGCCGCTTTCGCCGCGCTGGGCGACCTTGTCGAGCTGCCCGTGGTGGAGGAGGGCGTGCGCTCCGCCTGGCACCTGTACCCGCTGCGCCTGGCCGGCGCGGCGCGCGGACGGCGCGACCAGCTCATCGAGGATCTTGACCGGTTCGGCATCGGCTCCAGCGTGCACTACAAGCCGCTGCACCTCAACTCCTACATCAAGGAGCGGCTGGGCTTCCACGGCGGCGAGTACCCGGTATGCGAGGACAGCAGCGCGCGGGTGCTGTCGCTGCCCTTGCACCCGGGGATGTCGGAGGGGGACGTCGACCGCGTGATCAGCGCGGTGTCGAGCCTGGTCGGCAGCTATGCGCGGTGAGCGCACCCTGCCGCCGGCCGGAACCCTAACCCGTCCTGTGGGGTTTCCGGGCCAGCGGTCGGCCGAGGCCCTCGCTCGCCACTTCGGGTCCAGGCCGAACCTCGCGTCGGAGGCCTTGAAGCGGTGGCTCGACGTGATCCTGAGCTGCTTCCTCCTCGTGCGCGGATCTTGTCTGCCGCTTGCGTCGCCATCGGCCTCGAATCGCCCGGATCTCCGCTCCGGCATTGCGCTTCGATGTGGTGGCCGCCTTCAGCAGCTGCGCACGTGGTGCGAGCGCACGTACCGGACCCGGTTGACAAGCACGGCGACTCCAGGATTACCCGGGTCGGATCGGTCCTGCGCCGTTGGAGTCTCGATGAGCTGCCGCAACTCGTGAATGTCCTGGCCGGGCACATGAGCCTGGTCGGCCCGCGCCCGGAACTGGTCTCGATCGTGGAGACTTACACCCGCAGCAGCGGGAGGTGCTGCGCGTCCGTCCGGGCTGACCGGGTGGGCGCAGGTCAACGGCCGAGACGACCTGCCGATCCCGGAGAAGCTCGAGTTAGACCGGGAATACGTCTCCCGGCGCAGCACGCGGCTGGATCTGGAGATCATGGCGCGAACGGCGGGCGTCGTCGTCAGCGGCCGGGGAACCAAGCGGTGACCGGCACGGTCAGCCCGGGTCCGGCGGAGGTGGCCCCAGCGGATGCCGACCGCGCTCGCGAGCACGCGCGTATCCGGGCCGCGTACCGGCACTACGATTCCAGCGCGCAGGAGCAGCGCAAGCGCGACGAGGCCAACCCGGGCGTGCAGCGCAACGCGGACACCCGGCGGGCGGCGCTCCTTGGTGCCCTGTCGGCGCTGGCCCTGACCCACGGCGCGCGCCTGCTGGACGTGGGCTGCGGGGGCGGAGATGACCTGGCCCGGATCGGCCAGGAACTCGCCGACCTACGGCAGCTCGGTCACGGTAGCTAGAGCCAGCCTGGTTCACACCGATCGCTGCCTGCGAGCTGGCTGGCGGGGTGAGGACATACGTACGTCGCGTACTTGACGTACTTTACATCGCCTGGTTAACTGAGGTCACCACCACCACGGAGCGCCACATGTCTGCAGTTCACTATGACAGCTATACCTCGGCCCGGGAGCATCTCAAGGATGTCCTTGACCAGGCTGAAGGCGGCCAGGTAGTTACTGTCCGGCGAGACTCCGCCACAGCAGCCGTTCTCAATGCCGATCGCTTGCGGCACTTCCTGACCTCGGTAGTGCCCCCATGCGCCCGAGTCGTAGCCGAGGCAGAGGGGTGGTCAGCGTATATCCCCGGTCTACCGGTGGCTGGCGCGGGTGCCACCCTCGACGCAGCAGTAGCAGATATGGCAGACGCGCTACGCGAATACGCCGAGGACTGGCCGCGCCTACAGCACGCGCCTAACCATAGAGAGCACTGGGGGCTGGTGCAGCTGGTTGCACTGAGCAACGATGACCAGCTACGCCAGTGGATCACCGGGGCGACGGAATGACGTGGCCGGCTCCCACGCGAAGTGATCACCAGGCCTTCTGTGAAACTGAGGGCTGGGAGCCGGTACGCAACGCCCGCGGAAAGACTTCGGGCCATCATGCCGTTACCTACGAGTTCCAGCTCCACGACGGCAGGATCCTAAGGACGCGGATTTCCCATCCACCGGACGGATCCACCTACGGGGCGAACATCTGGAGCCACATCCTCCGCGATCAGCTTGAAGTGGATGAAGAAACCTTCTGGCAGTGCGTCCAAGGTGGCGTGAAACCGAACCGGGGGGAACCTGAGGCTCCGGCAGAGGCGTTGCCTGCCGATCTCGCGCACTTGCTAGTCACGCGCCTGCGCCTGTCCAGCGCCGAGGTTGCAGTCATGAGCCGCGAGGAGGCGATCGCCCGCATGCAGGAGTTCTGGAGCCAGCCCGGTTGAGTATGCCGCTACCAGGCAAGTTCACCCTGGATCCTCAGCGGATCATTGCCGGGATGAGTCGTCAGGAGCGTTCTGCCACGCTGACGGGTGGAAGTCGGCACCCACATAATGCGCCGCAGGGCGCCTCGGTGGCGGCGTTGATACCGGCCCAGAACTCCCCGATCAGCGGCGGCGGCACCGGGGAGACGGCCTGCCGCTGGGTGAACAGGATCCCGGTGACGCCGCTGCGCAGGCTGGAGCGCCACGTGGTGCCGCTGCCGCCATCCCAGCCGATCCCGTACGGCAGCGGCTGGTCTGGTGAGCCGGCGGCGGGCACCGTCAGGCCCAGGCCCCATCCGCCGTGCTTACCGAGGAACAGCTCCGACGCGCGGCGCTGCGCCGGCGTGAGCCGGTCCGTCGTCATCAAGGCGACCGTCGCCGGCGACAGGATGCGATGGCCGCGCCCGGTGCCTCCGGCCAGCATCATCGACACGAACGCCCAGTAGTCGCCGATGGTGGACACCAGCCACCCGCTCCCGTCCGGGAATGACGGCGGCGCGCTCCACCAGCTGCTGGCGGGATCGTCGAGCACCGTGAGCTCGCCCGTCTCGGCATCGGGCAGGTAGAAGGTGGTGAGCCGCCCCAGTTTCGCGGCTGGGACACTGAACCCGGTGTCTGTCATCCTGAGCGGCTCGAAGACCCGCTGGCGCAGCACCGTCTCCAGGTCCTGGCCGCAGGCCCGGGCCAGCAGGATCCCGAGCACCTGCCCGGAGGTGTTGTAGAGCCACTGCTCACCCGGCTGGTACATCAGCGGCAGCGACCCGAGAGCGGCGATCCAGCTGTCGGGGTCGTGGGTACCCGGCGGCCACGGCGGGCCGCCGATGCTCCGCAGCCCGGCCGCGGCCTCGGCCTGCTGGATCGGGTAGCTGCCCGGCGGCGCCATCACCGAGCCGAACTAGAGCCGGTAACTGAGCAGGTCCTCAACGGTGACCGGCCGGACGGCCTGGATCGTGTCGTCGAACTCTGGCTGGCAGTCAGGTTCTCGCTCCCGGTTTTGTCATGCGGGGCAGGCGTCGGGCCAGTTACAAAGTTATCTGCCAGCGTCCACTGGGGATCGGGTCCGCGGGGATCGGATCATGGTCAACCAGCGGCTACGCCGATTTCCTGCAGGCCCGCCGATTAGCGGACGTTAGGTCTCGCCGCGATCAGCTGGCAAGGAGCTGGCTGACTGCTTGATGCGACACGCCGAGCAGGACGCTGATGTCCCGCTGGGCCATGCCCTGCTCTTTCAGGCGTTGAGCGGTGCTCCGCGTCTGGGATGTGGCATCGGCGCGTACCTTATCGGCCTCTTCGCGAGCCCGCCGGGTTCGGCTCACTTCTTCGGCCAGCGCAGCATCGAGCACGGGCACTATCTCCACCATCGCCGACCTCATCCGCGCCAATGTTGAAATGCAGCGCTAGCAGATCGCGGGCCATAGCTTCAGCCTGATCCAGGCGCCGGGCCTGCGTATAGGCCGGATAGCGGAGGTCGTCGCCAGTGACTTCAAGAGCCCACCAGCCACCGCTGCGATGGGCAGTGACCTTGAAGTTCCTGCCTGCCATCAGCGTTCCTCTCTCTCGGCGTCGGCGCACATCTGTTCGAAGGTTCTCCTCAAGATCCCTCGGGCGGTATAATCGACGATGTCGTTATGGCGCGGTACCTCGACAGAGTGGCCGCCGACGTAAAATTTGTCGTGGTTGCCACCGTGAATAGGCTGATCCTTGTTGAAGGGAATGCCATAGCGCTTTGCGATCCTGGCCATCTGGGTGAGTAATTCGCGACGTCTCACATGCTAAGGCTAGCAACTTGCTAGTTCAAGTCAAGCTACTTGCCTTATCGGCCCAGGCGGCGACGCCTCATCGAGGTCGTGGACACCGGCGGCGGCAGTAAGGTGACAACTCGCGGGGTTGGCACGCTGCCCGCGGACGCCGAGTCCGTCCGCGGCCTGAAGATCATGGACGCGGTGGTTTTGATCTGCGCCTGACGGCGCGGTTCAGCGCAGCGGCGCGAACCGCGCGGTGAAATGCCGTAGCTGGCGGGGCTGGGACACGATGCGCATCCCGGGCAGCGTGGCGGCCCGGCTGGCTACCCGGGCCACCACCTCGATGACGTAGTCGATGTGGCTCTGGGTGTAGGTCCGGCGCGGGATGGCCAGGCGGACCAGGTCCATGGCGGCCGGCGTCTCGGTGCCATCCGGGTGCATGCCGAACATCACCGTCCCGATCTCGCAGGCCCGCACCCCGCCCTCCTCGTACAGCGCGCAGGCCAGCGCCTGGCCCGGGTACTGCAGCGGGTCCAGGTGCGCCAGCATGGCCCGCGCGTCGATGAACACCGCGTGCCCGCCGAACGGGACCACGACCGGGACGCCCGCCGCCTCCAGCGCCTCGCCGAGGTAGGCGACCGAGCGGATCCGGTAACTCAGGTAGTCCTCCTGGACGCACTCGTGCAGTCCCTGCGCGATCGCCTCCAGGTCCCGGCCGGCCAGCCCGCCGTAGGTGGGGAACCCCTCGGTGAGGATCTCCAGGTTGCGGCACCGCTCGGCCAGGCTGTCGTCGTTGAGCGCGAGCCAGCCGCCGATGTTGCCGAACGGGTCCTTCTTGGCCGACATGGTCATCCCGTCCGCGAGCGAGGCCATCTCCCTGACGATGTCGGCCACCGGCACATCGCCGTAGCCGGGCTCCCTGGTCTTGATGAACCACGCGTTCTCCGCGAACCGGCACGCATCCAGGAACAGCGGCTTGCCGAACCGGTCGCAGACCTCGCGGACCGCCCGGATGTTGGCCATGCTGACCGGCTGGCCGCCGCCGGAGTTGTTCGTCACGGTCAGCATGACCAGCGGGACCGCATCGGGCTGCGCGGCCAGCAGCCGTTCCAGCGCCGCGACGTCCATGTTGCCCTTGAACGGGTGCCGGTGCGATGGCTCGAGGCCCTCGGCGATGGGCAGGTCAACGGCCTGCGCGCCAGTGAACTCGATGTTGGCCCTCGTGGTGTCGAAATGGGTGTTGTTCGGGATGACCAGGCCCGGCGCGCCGATCGCGGCGAACAGGATGTGCTCGGCCGCCCGGCCCTGATGGGCGGGCAGCACGTGCCGGAACGGGAACAAGCCGGTGATCGCGTCGCGGAACCGGTAGAACGACGGGGCGCCCGCATAGGCTTCGCTGGCCCGCTGGACTCCGGCCCACTGCTCGGCCGACATGGCCCCGGTCCCGGAGTCGGTGAGCAGGTCGATCAGCACGTCCTCGGCCCGCACCTCGAACAGGTTGTAGCCCGCGGCGGTCAGGGCCGTGATCCGGTCGGCCCGGGTGGTCAGCCGCATCGGCTCCACCGAGTGAATGCGGAAGGGCTCAAAGATCGTTCGGAACGGATCGTCCGTCATCGGCCGCCGCCTCCAGGGCATCTGCGAGGGACCTTGACGGTCCTCGATCACCTCTGCATTGTCGCGCGCCGGGACGAGCCGGAACCGCGCCGCGGCCCGGAACCGGTCCCGCGGGCCGGAACCTCGCGGCTGGCTGGTTCGTAGAATAGGTGCTTCGACCGAGACGGGGAATGATGCGCGCTGTCTGGGCCATCGCGGCGCTGGCCGGATTACTGGCCGCCGCGGTCACCGGCTGTTCCTCCGGCAGTACCGCGCCTGCGCAGGCGCGCCGTGCCGTACCGCCGGCCAGCTACTACCTGGCGCTCGGCGACTCCCTGTCGCAGGGGGTCCAGCCGGATTCGGCCGGCGTCAGCGTCGACACCCCGGACGGGTACGCCGATCAGCTCTACGCGGCGCTGCGCCCGCGCCACCCGGGCCTGCGGCTGGTCAAGCTCGGCTGCAACGGCGAGACCACCGCCACCATGATCAGTGGCGGCGTCTGCAGGTATGCCGGCGGGTCGCAGCTGGCCGCCGCGGTCAGCTTCCTGCGCGCGCACGGCAGCCGGGTGTCCCTGATCACCATCGACATCGGCGCCAACGACCCGGACTCCTGCGTCACCCGGGCCTCAGCCCTCGAGCTGGCGTCCTGCGCGCTGCGGGCCATCCCGAAGACGGCCGCCAACCTGACCAGGATCCTGGCCAGGCTCCGGGAGGCCGCCCCGTCCACTCGCATGATCGCCATGAACTACTACCTGCCCGCGCTGGCGCAGTGGCGCGACGGACTGGTCGGCCGGACGGTGGCGCGGCTCACCGAGGTGGCCGCCACTGGCTTCAACGACGTGCTGGCCAAGACCTACCAGTTGTTCGGCGTGCGGGTGGCCGACGTGTCAGCGGCCTTCCAGAGCGGGGATTTCGGTCAGCAGGAAAAGCTGCCCGGTTTCGGCACTCTGCCCCGCAACGTCGCGGCGATCTGCAGCTGGACCTGGGAATGCGCGGCGCCCCCGCGCGGGCCGAACGAGCACCCCAACCAGGCCGGTTATGCGGTGATCGCGCGCGCCTTCCAGCAGGCCGGTGCGCGCTAGCCGGGACCGGGACGCCGGACGACCTGAGTTAGGGACGGCGATTGCAGGGAACGTGAATGGAGCCGGCCCGATTGCCTGTGCCCCCGATCGCCGCCCCCGGAGGTTGCTGACATGGAGATCAAGTTGGTGCTGTTCCTGCCGCGCGACGCCGCGAGCGTGCCGGTCAGCCGCCAGGTCCTCGACGGCTGCCTGGACACCCTCGGCGTGACGGCGGACACGCGGCTGGACATCGCCCTGGCCCTCAGTGAGGCGTGCGCGAACGTCATCAGGCACGCCGGGCCCGGCGACGAGTATGAGGTGCTGGCCAGGGTCACCGGTGGCCGCTGCATCATCGAGGTGGTGAACACCGGGAACGGCCAGGGCGTGCTAACTCCCGGCCGCGGCCCGGCGCCCCTGGACGCCGAGCACGGCCGCGGTCTGAAGATCATGGACGCGGTGGTCGATGAGCTGCGCCTGACCGGCAACGGCCGGGAAGGCACGACCGTCCACTTCGAGAAGGCCCTGGTCTGGGCGCCGGGCGCGGCAGGCGAGTCGCTGTTCGGACAGGACAGCTAGCGCTATGGACCGATGCCGGGCCCCAGGACGTTGAGATTACTGACTGCCACTGGGAGGCGAGGGGTATGGCGGCGGACACGGTGATGGCGCCTGCTCATCCAGGCGAGATCCTGCTGGAGGAGTTCCTCAAGCCGCTGGCGGTGAGCCAGTGCCAGCTGGCCAAGGAAATCGGGGTCCCGGCCCGGCGGATCAACGAGATTGTGCACGGCCAGCGACGCGCTCGACGGTATCCGCCCGCTCACGGCCGCGAGCTGACCGCCGGGGAAGGCGCCGCGCCATGTTGGTCTGGCCCGGCTGTGGCCAGACGTCATTCCGAGCATTTGCTCTCGATATCGCCGCGCTCGGGCCGGACCCGAGGACGTGGAGGGTACTGGCTACCGCTAAGCCTCGGTCGGCGTATGTGGATCAAGGCGTAGACAGCGTTAGACTCCCTGGCATGCAGCGGCGGGACTAACCCCTACACGCTGTAGACCAGTCGTAAGCGGGGTGTGAGACCCAACCAGTGGAGGTGCCAGATGGCCGAGCTCCCACCGCCCCCAGAGGGCATAGTGCTGGCCCACTTCATCGTCTCGGACGATGTCGAGCGCTCCCGGCGCTTCTACACCGAGGTACTCGGCGGTCGGCTGGCCTTCTCCGGCCCCGGAGGGCTGACCTATGTCGCGCTAGCCAACACCTGGATCATCATCAATGTCGGCGGCGGCCCGACCGACGACAAGCCGACGGTCACCCTGGAGGCGCCACGCGATCTCGACCGGGTCAGCAGCTTCCTCAATATCCGGGTCAAGGACATCGCGGCCGTGTACGCCGAATGGAGCGCCCGGGGTGCTAATTTCCTGACGCCGCCGAAACAGCACCAGTACGAGATCCGTTGCTACATCCGCGATCCCGACGGTCATCTGATCGAAGTGGGTCAGACCACGGACCCGGACGGTGACTGGTCACCCGCTCACTGGCCGTCGAGTACGGCCGCCGAGGAGTCCGAGTGACGCTGCGGAGGTTCCGGTCATGACCACCGCGGTCATCGGCACTGGAGGGCTCGGATCGGTCATCGCCCGGGTGCTCGCCTCAGGCGGCGAGACCCTGCGGCTCTCCAGCGCCGACCAGGAGTCGGCACGAAGGCTGGCTGCCGAGATCGGCCGGCCTGCGGTCGCCGCCGTCGACAACCGCGACGCGTTGCAGGGCGCCGATGCCGTCGTCCTCGCGCTGCGGTTTGGCGTGCTGAAGGGCGTTATAGGCGAGATCGCCGAGCCGCTAACCGGCAAGCTCGTGGTCGTTCCGAGCAACCCGGTCGGCATCGATGCGCAAGGTAACCTCCAACGTCTCCTGCCGGAAGGACAATCCTCCGGCGAGGTGGTAGCCGGGTGGTTGCCGGCGGGGGCGCGCTTGGCCATGGCGTTCGGATCCATGTCGGGCAATCTCTTCGAGTCCGCTAGCAACCGGTCACCGGAGCCAGCGGCCCTCTTCTACGCGACCGACGACGACCGTGCGGGCGAGGAAGTCGAGCGGTTGATCCGGACGGCCGGCTTCGAGCCGGTGAAGGTCGGCGGGATCGACCAGTCGGGCCGGCTCGAGGTGGGCGGCGACCTTCACGATCTCGTAGTCGGCCCGGAAGACGCGCGGTCATTGATCAGTGGGGCCTGATCATTAATCGAAGTCCGCCGCAAGAGTCTCGGCCGTCCTGGGGGTAGGTCGAGTTCCACGCCTCCTAGCTCCCCAAAGCGGGCAAGCATTGCCTGGAGCAAGCCGTCCGTTTCGCCGGGCTCGCTGAGTGCATCTGTGAGGATTGCGCGGGCTTCAGCCTTCATGGACCGGCCGTGGCGTGCGGCTCGGACGCGCAGTCGCTCCTTAACCCGAGCGTCAAGGTTACGGATACTCATAGCAGACAGCGCGGCCACCGCCTCTCGTTTGCTAGCAATGCAAGCATCCCGCTTCTGGGTATCTGAGTATCTGGCATCGGCCCCCGTCCAGGGTGCTCTGCCGACTTTCATGATCGTCTACCACTCACGCTCCACGGTCGTCACAAAAATGAAGGGTCTTCGGAAGCGGTCGCAACGACTTGGCGACCGGCCTGAAGGCTGGAGACGAAGGTGATCAGGATGAGTCCTCCTGGGCAGGGCGACGACGGCACCGGCCGTTCCTGGACGGCGCCCCGGTCCGGGTTCTGGCGGAGCTTCTCCTTCGCCGGACAGGGGGTATGGCATGCGGTGCGCTCCCAGCGGAACATGCGGGTCCATCTGCTGGCCGCGGCCTGCGCGATCACGGCCGGGCTGGTCGTGGGGATCAGCGCGGTGGACTGGGCCTGCATCGCAGCGGCCATCGGGCTGGTGCTCACCGCCGAGGCGTTCAACACGGTCATCGAGGCGCTCACGGACCTTTACACCGACCGGTACCATCCGCTGGCCAAGATCGCGAAGGACACCGCGGCCGGGGCCGTGCTGATCGCCTCGGTGGCCGCCCTCGGCGTGGGCATCGCGGTCTTCCTGCCCAGGCTGCTCGGTTAGTGAGGCTCACGCTGCAGCTGAGGTACGCGACGAGGCGGCTGTCGAAGAGAGGAGAAATCGTTGCCGGGATCGCGGCGATGGCACTGTCTTGCGAGGTAACCCTCGGATGCCCGCTCCGGCATCAGCCGGGCGATGCTGCGTCGTGATTTGCTTCAGGTTCATTTCGTCATGAGCTGGACGAGACGATCGGAGGGGTCGACGGCCGATTCCCCGCAGGAATGGTCATCCGCGCGAGGCTTCAGAGTCCGCAGCTAGCTGGCCAGCGCCCGGTCAACCAGGGCCCGGTAGTCATCAACGAGGCCCGGCAGCAGCCGCAAGTGAACGATGGTGCCGTCACCCGCCGGGACAAGATCAATTACCTGGCACACAGCGGCCACGTCCTCGTCCCCAGCAACGACGAGAGCGCCTGGCGTTATCTGGGCAGGGTCACGGGCCTCATCCAGGAACGTCCACAGGTAACCAGTCTGATCCTCATCGTTGAGGTCAGCGGCGATATCGACCCGGTACATCTCAGCCCTCCTCTCCCCACACAGCAGTTCTAGCGTACTGGGGATTGGGCCGGGCAGGACCGAGCGCCGCCAGTAGTTCGGCCAGCTCCCGATCGTCGGCGCGACGCAGGCGGACCGAGAAGTGCGGCCGCTGCCCGGTGGCCAGCAGCTCGAACCCGTGCTCGCCGAGCTGGCCGACGGTCGGCAGGTAAATCGCGCGGAAACTCGTGAACCGCCGCCGGAGCAGGACGTCCAACGACATTCCGAGAACTGCGAAGACAGAGATGCCGAGCAACGGCTGGCCGTCAAGGGACAGGCCCGAGCTGTTCGCAGCGCGTGACCGCGCAGCTTGTCAATAGTGTCTCGACCGCCGCGGACCACCATCGTCGCGCCCGGGAGCGGCTGCTCAGCGCGCAGCAGCACACGCTGCTCGATCCTTGTGGCTGACATTCGCCCAGGCTAGCGACTCCTACCGTCATTCCCCGGCGTCCGCTGTCGCAGGTCCTTCCTCCGTCAAGAGGATCTGACACGCGCTCGGGGCGGGCTCGCCGGATCTTGGTTCTTGATCTGGACTCGACCGCTCTTGATCTTGAACCTTCGATGCGTTCCAACACGGCCGTCGAGGTGCGTCGCCCGGCTTGTTGCCGCTGGGTTGTGAGCACTGCGACGTGGGTCCTGACCCTGTGACTTCAGGGGTAGTGAGGCGCCGCCCGGTGTGCGACGCTGATATCACCAACTTCAGGCAACCGGGAGAAAAGCCTGATGTCTGAGCAAACCGAGGTCAACCCGGCGATCGTGCTCGTGCACGGCGACTTCGCGGATGCGTCCAGCTGGAACGGCGTCATCGAGCGGTTGCAGCAGCAGGCTTATACCGTCGTCGCTCCCAACTGCCGTTGGCGGCTCGGACTGGCGGAGGGCGAAATGCTTTTACCCAAGCCGTCGTCGACATCGACCGCAACTGACCGGTGAAGATCAGGCCGCCAGCGGCCACCCGAGCGCGACCTCGGATGCGGGTACAGCCCAGAGAGTTGACCCCGGGCCGCGCGGAATCGCAAAGGTTAGGCGGAAATAGGAGGCAAAGATGCCCGCCGGAGACAACACTGTCCGCCCGTTCCGCATCGACGTTCCGGACGCGGAACTCACCGAATTGCGGCGGCGCGTAAACGCGACCAGGTGGCCCGAGCGCGAGACGGTCACCGACGACTCGCAGGGCGTACGGCTCGCGATGATGCAGGACCTCGCGCGCTACTGGGGGACACACTACGACTGGGGGAAGTGCGAGGCGAAACTGAATGCCCTGCCGAACTTCCTGACCGAGATCGACGGGCTTGACATTCACTTCATCCACGTCCGCTCGCAGCACGAGGACGCGCTGCCGCTGATCGTCACGCACGGGTGGCCCGGCTCGATCATCGAGCAGCTGAAGATCATCGAGCCGCTCACCAACCCGACCGCGCATGGCGCGAGCGCGGCGGACGCGTTCCATCTGGTGATTCCCTCGCTGCCCGGGCACGGGTTCTCCGCCAAGCCGGCCACCACCGGCTGGGATCCCGTCCGCATCGCACGTGCCTGGGTAGTGCTGATGAAGCGCCTCGGATACAACCGGTTCGTGGCACAGGGCGGCGACTGGGGCGCGGCCGTCACGCAGACGATGGGCGAACAGGCCGCACCGGAGCTGCTCGGCATTCACTCCAACATGCCCGGGACCGCTCCAGCCGACGTCACCCAGGGCTTCGAGCGCGGCGACCCGCCGCCATCCGGCCTGTCCGACGAGGAGCTCCGCGCGTATGAGCAGCTGAGCAACTTCTATGCCAAGCACGTGGCCTACGCACTCATCATGGCGACGCGGCCGCAAACGCTGTACGGACTGGCGGACTCACCCGCCGACCTCGCCGCGTTCATGCTGGACCACGGTGACGGCACCGGCCAGCCCGGGCTCGTCGAGCAAGTCCTGCGGGGAACCCTGGCCAGCGACCTGACCCGAGACGACCTCCTCGACAACATCACGCTCTACTGGCTGACGAACACCGGGGTTTCCTCGGCCCGTCTGTACTGGGAGAACAAGGCGGACTTCTTCAACGCCAAGAACATCTCCATTCCGTTTGCCATCAGCGTCTTCCCGGACGAGCTCTATCAAGCCCCCCGGAGCTGGGCCGAGCGCGCGTATCCCAAGAACCTCATCTATTACAACAGGCTCGACCGAGGGGGCCACTTCGCGGCGTGGGAACAGCCGGACCTGTTCGCCGCCGAGATGCGGGCCGCTTTCCGGTCACTGCGCTAGCCGGGCAGCGGCGGGCAGGCGCGCCCAGACTGGGCGCGCCGGCCGCCGCGGACCTGGCGACACCGGCCGGGAGCGTCCGGGCCGGGACATCCAGCCCAGGAAGGCATCGTCATGAACCCACACTGGCGCACGCCCGCCGGACTGCACACGGCCTCGGTCCGGCTGCCCGTTGAGGGCGAATTGCCCGCGTTCGACGGCGCGACCGGGTGGCTCAATTCGCCGCCGCTGACACCAGCAGGCCTGCGCGGGAACGTCGTCCTGGCTGGCTTCTGGACCTATACCTGCATCAACTGGCTACGCCAGCTTCCCTATGTCCGCGCCTGGTCCGCGAAATACGCCGGCCACGGGCTGGCCGTGATCGGCGTGCACACGCCGGAGTTCTCGTTCGAGCACAACTCCGATAACGTCAGCCAGGCCGCGAAGGATATGGGAATCACCTACCCAGTCGCGCTCGATAGCGACTATGCGATATGGCGCGCCTTTTCCAATCACTACTGGCCCGCTCTCTACTTCGCCGACGCCCAGGGACATATCCGGCATCACCACTTCGGCGAAGGCGAATACCAGCAGTCGGAAATGATCATCCAGCAGCTGCTGGCCGAGGCCGGATCCGGCGACGTCGGCCAGGAACTCGTATCGGTTGATGCCCGCGGTATCGAAGCGCCTGCCGACTGGGCCAGCCTGAGATCACCGGAGAACTACACCGGCTATGAACGCACCGAGAATTTCGCCTCCCCCGGCGGCGTCCAGCCGGGCCAGCGGCACAGCTACGCTGCCCCGGCGCGGCTGGGACTCAACGACTGGGCCCTGTCCGGGGACTGGACGATGGAAGCAGAGGCCGCCACGCTGAACGCGCCCGACGGGCGGATCGTCTGCCGGTTCCACGCCCGCGATCTTCACCTCGTCCTGGGGCCGCCGAGACCAGGAACCTCGGTGCGGTTCCGCGCTGCTCATCGACGGACAGCCACCGGGCGCGGACCGCGGAGCCGACGTCGACGATCAGGGCCACGGGAAGGTCACGCAGCAGCGGCTCTACCAGCTCATCCGGCAGCGCGGCCGCATCACCGACCGCACCTTCGAGATCGCCTTCCTCGACCCGGGAGTCCAGGCATACGTGTTCACCTTCGGCTAGTTACCCAGGCTCACGACGCCATGTCGATCGAAGGCCCGGCGCCCCGCTCGCCCCTTATAGACCGGGCGTTGCCCGTGGGTCGCGTCCCATGAAGGCAGCGAGGCGTTCCCAGTCGTCAGCATCGGGAGCTGGGCAGACCTCCGCCCCGAACGGGGCTCCAGGCTCGACCATGTTGCGGTACTGAGGTTTGATCATGGCCCGTGCCGCCTCGAGCGCCGGCCCGGCGAGGGAAGGATCCAGCTTGTCGATCTGTCCGGTGGCTCTGGCCAAGTCCCAGGCGTGTGCGGCCAGCTCGGCCAGGTACATGTCCACCAGGGTGGCCCCCGTGTACTCCTCGCCCCACGGCATGGTGTACCTCAGCGACAAGCTGGAATTGTCGCCCCATGCTTGTGCCGCCTGTTCCGCAGCGCTGCGGAGCTGACCGGGCGCGTCGGACAGCTCCACGTGCGGGGACTTGTCTCCGGGCGGGGGTGCCTGCCCGCGGCCGAGAGCGGCCGCCCGGTGGCCCGCTTCGACGAGGTGGTCGATCAGTCCGGCCACGTCGTACTTGGGGCACGGTGTCGGGTGGCCGAGCTCGTCAGCAACTATTCCTGACACGATCGCCGCAGCGTTCTCGTAAGAATCCAGCAACGTGCTCCGGCGGTCAGAATCGGCCATGCGGTTCCTCCTCGGTTGACCGGCTAGCCACGCCGGTCGCCGGTTCGCGAGCGCACCGAGGGACGACTATCTCACGGCGGACCGCGTCGCCGGGAACATACCGCTGGGCCGTGCGGGTGAACCCGGCGAGATCGCCCCGGACATCGCGTGGCTGCTCGGACCCGAAGCCTCGTACGTAACGGGCGCGGTGCTCCGCGTCGCTGGCGGCCTAGAGGACCTGCCCAGGCTGTTCGCTACTGAGGCTGACCTTCGTCGTGCAGGAACGGGGCGTAGGAGATGCCGACGATCAAGCCATCCTCGGTGAGAAGCCGGGCCACCGTCTGTCCCCACGGCTCCGTGCGCGCCGGGTGCAGCAGCTCGTAGCCCGCGCGCTGAAGCTCGCTGCCTGCCGCTGCGACCGCTTCTGCGTCCTCGACCTCGAACTCGATGGAGGCCTGGGGGACCACCCGGCCGGCGGGCCACGTCGGGGTGCCAAAGCACGCCTCGGCCGCCTGTGAGAGCGGCCACACGCCGAAGTGCCTGCTGCCGGGGATGCTCTCGCTGGAGTAGTACTCATCGGCTTCGTATTTCTGCAGCGGCAGGCCGAGGGCATCAACGAACAGCTTGCGGCTCTGCGGCGGGTCAGCGGCAACGACTGCCGTGCTCGCGATGAAGAGAACGTTCATGTGGCACAGGCTACGAGCCGCCACCGACAAGGCGACAGGTTGCTTACCGGGGCTCGTGCGGCCAATCAGCAAGACCTGTCAGGAAATCACATGAGTGATCATGTTTCATCGGGGCACCTGGGGCCGGTGCGGGCGCGGGAACGCGTGCCCATGAGGGAGGCAGAACCATGCGGCTCAGGACCGGCCACCTTGGTCGTCGGGTTCCTCAAGCGGCGCTGGGCGCCAGCGCGCTGGCCCTGACGGCGGCTCTCATTCCCGCCGTGGGCAGCGTTGCGCCGGTCCAGGCGGCCAGTCACGCCACGAGCGGAGGCGCCACCAGTAACACCGCCGCCGCCCCGGGCGCCGCTCCCGCCGGTGGCGCCGCGCCCGGCGGCCCTGGCCAGACGGCCGTCTTTGCCCCGGCCAACAAGACCGGGTTCGGCACCGCCTACGGGACCAGGAGCAAGGTCTGGTACACCCTCCAGGGCGGCCGGATGAGCGAGGTCTACTACCCTGACCTGGGCACGCCCAGCGTGCGGGACCTCGACTTCGTCGTCACCGACGGCCACGGCCTCGTGGAGCGGGTGACCGCCGCCTCAACCACGGTGGCCAGGCAGGTGGGCAGCCGGAGCCTGACCTACCAGCTCATCGACACCGAGACGCACCACCGCTGGCAGCTGAGTACCACCTACGTCACGGACCCGGCCCGGGCCACCGTGCTCATCAAGCTGCGCTTTGCCTCCCTCGACGGCCGCCGGTACCGGCTCTATCTCCTTTACGAGCCCGCGCTCGGCAACAACGGGAACGACAACAGCGGCTACACCAGGCACGGCGCCCTGCTCGCCACGGGCAATGGGCTGGCCAGCGCGCTCACCGCCAGGACCGGCTTCACCGAGACGTCCAACGGCTTCCTCGGGACCTCCGACGGCTGGACCGACCTGCACGCCCACGGCCGGATGGCCTGGCACTACAGCTCCGCCACCGACGGGGACGTGGTCCAGACGGCGCGGCTGCCGCTCACTGGCCTGCCCGGGCACGCCACCGACACGCTGTCCCTGGGCTTTTCCACCGGCGCGGCGGGCGCACTGACCGCCAGCGGGACCTCGCTGCGGGCGGGCTTCAGCGCCGTGGCCCGCCGCTACGCGGCCACCTGGCACGGCTACCTGGCCACGCTGCGCCGGCCGCCGGCGAGCCTGCGCGGAGCCAGGCAGCGGCGGCTGTACACGGTGTCGGAAATGGTGCTCGCCGCGCTGGAGGACAAGACCTACCGCGGCGCCTTCGTGGCCTCCCCGACCATGCCGTGGGCCTGGGGGACCGGGCTGTCGACGCCCACCGGTGCCTACCACCTGGTCTGGGCGCGGGACGCTGACGAGATGGCCACGGCACTCATCGCCGACGGGGACCGCGCCGCGGCGGTGCGAGCCCTGGAGTACCTGTTCCGCTATCAGCAGGAAGCCAACGGCTCCTTCCCGGCCAACTCCACGCTGGCGGGCAAGCCGGTCTTCACGGCCCTCGAACTGGACGAGGTCGCGTTCCCCATCCTGCTCGACTACCAGCTCGGCCGGACCGACGCGGCGGACTGGCGGCACGTCGAGCGGGCCGCCAACTTCCTGCTCAGCTATCAGTCCGGCAGCGAGCGCGCGCCCTGGAGCCCGGAGGAGCGCTGGGAGAACCAGAGCGGCTACTCGCCCGCCACCATCGCCGCCGAGATCGCCGGCCTGGTCTGTGCCGCCCGGATCGCGTCGGCCAACGGGCAGGCGGCGATTGCCCGCCACTACCTGGCCGTGGCCGACCAATGGCAGCGCAACGTCGAGGCGTGGACGGTGACCACGAACGGGCCCTTGTCGCCTCAGCCGTACTTCCTGCGGCTGTCCAAGAACGGCGACCCGAACGCGGCCACCACCTACTCGCTCGGCGACAGCGGGCCGTCCGCCATCGACCAGCGCCGGGTCGTGGACCCGAGCTTCCTCGAGCTGGTCCGGCTGGGCGTCGGCCGGCCAGCAACCCCGCCGTGCGCAACACCGTCAAGGTCGTCGACGCTCAGCTCGGGGTGCAGACCCCCGAGGGCCTGCTGTGGCACCGCTACAGCGAGGACGGCTACGGCGAGACGGCCACCGGCGGTCCGTGGGGCCTTAACCCGCCCGACAGCTACGCCACCCGGGCCGGCTGTGGGTCCTGCTGGCGGGGGAACGCGGCGAATACGATCTGCTGGCCGGCCAGCCGGCCGCGGCGCGGCAGGAACTGGCCACCATGGCGGGCGCGGCCACGCCTAGCTACTTCCTGCCGGAGCAGGTCTGGGACAACAATCCGCAGGCCGGCCAGCCCGGCTTCGCGACCGGCACCGCGACCATGTCGGCCACCCCGCTCGGCTGGACCACCGCCCAGTACATCCGGCTGGCCTGGTCCATCCAGGCAGGCCACCCGGTCGAGCAGCCAGCCGCCGTGGCCTGCAGGTACGCGCGAGCCTGTCCCGCTAGCTGACCGGGCACCGGGGCGCGTCCGTCAGCACGCGCCCCGGATGGCCGGTCGCCGAGACCGCCCGGCCAACGTATCGTCGTGAGCACAGATCAGCCTGCTCTGGGCGGTGCGGTGACGCGTGACATCCTCAGCCAGGGCGAGGACCGCGAGCCCCGTTCGTGGCCGCCTCGTCTAGCCCCGGCCGCCGTCCTCGCCGTACTGCTGATCGTCGGGCTCGTGTACTACCTTCCGCGGCACGGGCATGCTCAGGCGCGCCAGGCCGCGGCCACCGCGAGCCCGGTGCCGTCCGCGCCGGCCGGCTTTCAGGTGGTGGGGCCCGGCGAGCCGGTCGGGCCCGACGGGATCATCGGGCAGGCCTCGCTGCGCGACGTCAGCCTTCAGCTGCCCGTCGCCGGAACGCGGCCGGCCTGGTTCTGGCCGGCCACCGGCCGTACTGAGCTGATCGGCGGCCTGCCGCCGGAGCGGTCCGGCTACCAGTTCACCCGCGCCGGCGGCGGCTGGGCAATCCAGCCCGGCGCTGCGCCTCAGCCGGGCTGCGGCAGCTGCGCTGGCCAGCCAGCGCCGGTCTATTTTCTCGCCGACCGGGCGCGAGCCGCGACCCGGATCGGCACGGCTGATCATGTCGCGCCCGCCGCCACTCCCGGCGCGTTGTGGCTGACCATTTCCCCGCCAGGCGCCGACACGAGTATCACCGCCGCGACGGCTCAGGAGGTGAGCGTCGCAGGCACGCCACTCGGGCCGCAGATCAAGCTTCCGGCCGGTTACCTGATCGACCAGGCGACCGACCGCGGGCTGCTGCTGGCGCTGCAGATCCAGCCCGGAATAACGGGCTTCCCGCTCTGGCAGCCGGGCGCCAAGGGGTCCAGCCGCGTCTTTCCCGGCGGAGTGATCGCGGCGAGCGCGACCGAGATCGCCTGGATGCCGCAATGCGCCACGTCCTGCCAGGTGCACGTCCTGCACCTGGCGACCGGCCGGGACACCGTGGTCAGGCTGCCCGCGGGGAGCTCGGCCACGGATGGCGCGTTCAGCCCCGACGGCGATTACCTCGCGCTTCAGGTGAGCTTCGGCCCCGGCGGCGATGGCGGCGCGCTGGCGATGCAACTCCAGGTCGCCTCGACCGCGACGGGCCATCTCACGGTGGTGCCAGGCACCTGGGTGAGCAGCGATGCGCTGGTGGGCTTCGGCTGGCCAGGTGGCGGTGACCGCCTGGTCGCCGAACTGAACTTCCTGACCAAGGTGCAGGTGGCGGCGTGGCGGCCCGGAGCCGCCCGGCTGGCCGTGGTGGCCATCAGGCGGAACCAGGATTCCGCCACGCTGATCGTCGGCTAGCTGGCGGGGGAGTTCTGTCGCTCATGGCCATGACCGTGCCGGGCCGAAAACCCGGTACCTGGCCAGTTACGCTGGAATCAAGCCGTCCTGACGTGTTTTAACGTCAATTCCATCAACGGACGTTCAATGCGCCCGGCAAGAGCCGGTGCTGCTAAGGGGTGCCCCAGTCGTCGCGCTGCTGGGTGCGCTGCTGCCCGGCGGGAGTCTGCCGGACCTCGGTCTGGATCGTGCTCCGGGTCCTGTTGCCCATTGCGATGATCGCAACGCTCAAAATGACAAGAACGATCCCGACCAGCAGCAGGATGTCGCCGATCTTGTGAATGTTGAATCCAGAGGTATGCACTGATACCGCGAACCTCAGGATTGCTCCGATAACAACCAGCACTATCCCGAACGCCGTTAGACCGATGCCTGAATTACGATTCATGCGGCCCGAGTGTAGGCGAACCGGGTCAAATCATCCAAGCGGCGCGCCGCGTGACGTCGGCCGGTCCTGGCGCACAGTCTTCAGGTCTGCCCCGGGCTCGCCGCGGCCGAGTGTCGCCAGGCTCGCTGAGATGCGGGCGACGGAGTCGCTGTCACCCAGGTCAGCTCTTGGGCCGAGCACTGTCCTGCTGGCCTTATCGGTTTGTCAGCTGTTTCTCGAACCAGTGGTGGGCGTACCTCTCGTCGTTGAACGCGGGGACTTCGGCGTATCCAGCGGACCGGTAGAGTGCGATCGCCTCGGTCAGCCGCCGGTTGGTGTCCAGCCGGACGGCGGTGGCACCTCGGAGCCGAGCGCGTTCTTCGAGTTCGGCCAGGATGCGGCGGCCGAGGCCGAAGCCGCGGGCGCTGTCGGCCACCCACATCCGCTTGACCAGGGCCGGTCCGGTGCCGTCGAACCTTAGCGCGCCGCACCCGACCGGGTCGCCGTGCAGCCGGGCCAGCAGCAGGAGACCAGCGGGCTCGACGAGATCGGCGGCTGCGAGAGGGAGACTGGCGCCGGGATCGAACCCCTCGTCAAAGCGCGAGTTGATGTCGGCGAAATAGGACTGCAGGCAGAACTGGGCGGCGCTGCCGGCCGGGTCGGCGACCCCGATCTCGACCAGGCCCGCAGTGAGAAGCCGCTCAACCGTGCCCATCGCCTCGATGAGCCGGGCGCGCTGGCGGTCGTTCAGCGGGGCCAGCAGCGACCGGGCGAGGTCGTCGCTGCGCGTGTCCAGCTCCGCTCGTTCTCCGTGTCCGGCTTCGGTGAGCCTGACCGAGCGCACCCGGTGGTCATCTCGGGACGGCTGTACCAGGACCAGGCCTTCGTCCTGGAGCCCGCGCAACAGCCGGCTCAGATAGCCGGAGTCCAGATCGAGCCGGGCCCGGAGCGCCCTGACGTCGGCGCCGTCGTCGCCGATCTCCCACAGCACCCGCGACGCGCCCAGCGGGCGCGAGCGGGCCAGGTACTCCTCCTGGAGCGCGCCGACCCGCTGGGTGACCGTCCGGTTGAACCTGCGCACCGCCCCGATCAGGTCCTCTTCCGCCATGTTCTCTGACCTTAGTCAGAGAACATGCCCGGCTCAAGGCCGTCCGGCCGGTCTGGCACTCAGCCGTGGCACCATACGAGTGCGTGCGGCAATGGCGCAGGAAGCGGAACGGGCTGATGACATTCACCGGGTGGTCCGATATCCCGGACGAGCACATTGAGCGGATCGGGCGGGAGGAATTCGATGCGGGCTTGAAGCGGTGCGCCGCCGCGCGGGCCAAGGCGGCCAGAAGCGCCGGTAGACATGACAGAAATACCAATCCTGGAGCGCCTGGTCGAGTCCGGGCGCGCGACACTCGCACGCAGGCCCGGCTACCGTCCCCGGATGCGGCCAGCCGATGGCACTGACAAGCTTTCCGAGACCCTCGCGGCGATGCGGGACGAGCAACGCTGGTGAGTCTCTACTATGCCGGCACTTCCGCAGTGATCAAGCTCCTTGCGGACGTGGCCCACTCGAAGGCGTTCGCGGCGTTCTACGACAGCCACGCAGACGCCGAGTGGGTGAGTTCAGCGCTGCTGCGGATCGAGATCACCAGGGCTGTCGCACGCGCTGCGCCCGCGCTGCTTCCCGACGTCCGGGACCTGCTGTCGGCCTTCTCCTACATCGCCATTGATGACGAGATCGTCGCAGCCGCGATGGACGAGCTCTGACCGTGCCCTTCGCTCTCTCGACGCCATCCATCTCGCTACCGCGCGTATCGTCGGGCCGGACCTGGACGGCCTTGTCACCTACGACATTCGCCGCACGACTGCCGCTCGTGGTGCTGGGCTGGCCGTCGTATCGCCACGGGACTGATCTCGCGCGAGTTCCGACCGGCGGCCCTACCACAAGCAGTATCTTTCAAGCAATAAAAACCCGTACGGGTACTGGCCGGACCACGGCACTGGGGTGTCCTGCCCGGTCGGCGTCGTGAAGGCCAACGGCCCTGCGGAATCGATCAAGGGGGAGGGCTGAGCCCGCGGCGGTTATCGCCGCTAGCTCCTGAGGTAGCGGATCGCGAGGTTGCGTGACTGCGGCCTTGCGGCCCGCTACGCGGCGTCTGAGCTGGCAGCGACGAGTGGGTGGGCGCGTGCCTGCTCGTATAGTGACTCGGGCGCTAGGTCCAGGCCGTCAGGCCACACGATTGTCCCTGCTTCAGGATCGACCGTGACCTTCGCGAAGTGGGCAGGGTCATTGAGCGGCTCCAAGACTCCTGTCCACTGCTCGGCGGAGAAGTCGACATCGCCGACCGTGCCGTCACTGAACAGCAGGCGGAGCATGTGGTCTCCGACCACCGCGACGCCCACCACGCTGGGCAGGTAATTCTCGCTCATCTCCACTATGCTACGGCAGCGGCGCGATGCTGAGCAGCGCCTCATTCTTCCGGGCACGGTCCCAGTTCGCCTGGATCTCCCCGCTCCGAAGGCGCGCCCACTCACGGACAAATTGCAGAGCGCGGGGCTCGAGGCTGCCCGCCAGCACTGTCCCGTCCAGCGCCACAGAAGCACGGCGTCCGGCGTGGTAAGCGTGGAAATGTGCGACGGGATGATCGCGCTCATTCCAGTACATATAGATCACGACGCCGTAGAACGCGCTTATGCGCGGCATGGCCTGACGATAGCCGAGACCTGAGACAGTGGGCCCGTTAAGGGTGCAGTCGCGCTGGGCGTGGATGATCAAGGACTGTCCGATCGGTGCAACTGCCACCAATTGCCGGCGAGTGGGATCGCGCCGCCGCCAGATCGCTGGGCTGAGCGGGCCCCCCGTTCTGGGCCGTGACAACGGCCCGGACGAGGTCGAGTCGCAGGCCCTGATCCGCAGGCGGCCGTGGTCCCGCCCGCGGCCCGCCGTCTGCTCAGCCGCTTTGATCAGCAGTCGGCCCACTTCGAGGTGGTATCTCCCGCCGACATCTGATGCGGAGACATCGCCCGGGACCAGGGATAATGGCGTGATGAGAGTCCAGGCTGCCGCTGAGAAGGTCCGGAGCCGGGTCGGCGCGTCGATATTCGAGCGGGTGGCCGGGGCCGAGGGGCCGGGCCGCCGCCGGGCGATCCACGGGGCGCCGGGGGAGCGCTGGTTCGCCGACGACCGCCCGGTCCGCCGGGTGCACGCGGACTCGTCGATGTTCGTCGGCGGTATCCGGGCGCTGTTGCTGCAGTCGCTGCACCCGCTGGCCATGGCGGGCGTCGCGGCGCATTCCGGGTACCGCGGGGACCCGTGGGGCCGGCTGCAGCGGACCAGTTACTTCCTCGCCGTCACCACGTTCGGCCGGGAGAGCGACGCCCAGGCCGCCATCAGGCGGGTCCGGGCGGTCCATGAGCGGGTCACTGGCATCGCGCCGGACGGGCGGCCCTACGCGGCCTCGGATCCGCATCTGCTGGCCTGGATTCACATTGCCGAGGCGGACAGCTTCCTGCGCGCGCACAGCCGGTTCGGCGCGCAGCCGCTGGACCAGGCCGGGCGCGACGGCTACGTGGCCGACATGGCCCGGATCGGCGCGGCACTCGGAGTCCAGGACCCGCCCGGGACCGAGGCCGAGCTCGCCGACCGGATCCGCCAGTACCTGCCCGAGCTGCGGGGCACCGCTGAGGCCCGGTCGGCCGCCAGGTTCCTGCTGCTCAGCCCGCCGCTGCCATGATCGCGCGGGCACCCTACGGGGTGCTGGCCGCCGCGGCGACCTCGCTGCTGCCCGGCTGGGCCCGTCGGCCGCTGTACCTGCCGCGGCTGCCCATCACCGAGACCGCGCTGGTCAGGCCCGCCGGCCACGCCGTCATCCACGCGATCCGCTGGGCCCTCACCCCGCCCGCCCCGGCCCGGGCCAGCTAACGTCGCATCAGGCCATGTTCGCCCTGTCGCGATGTGACCGCTGTCTGACGGCGGTGCCGGGGGCGGGACCGCCGCGCCAGCGACCAGCGCCTGCGCGCCTCTTCGACCGGGGCAACGCTGCCTGACCGGCGCTATACGCCGGTGGTGCCGTCGATGCGTTCCCGGAGCAGGTCGGCGTGGCCGTTGTGGCGGGCGTACTCCTCGATCATGTGGACATAGATCCAGCGGAGGTTGACGTCCTGGTCCGCGAAGCGGCCAGTGTCGGCCAGGCTGCGGTCGGCGCACTGCTCACGGGCGCGGGCGATCTCGGCGCGCCAGGTGGCGAGGGCGTCGCGCAAGGTGGCGCCCGCAGCCAGTTCGAAGCCGCCGTCGGGACCCTGCGGATCTGCCCGCGGGTCGTAGATGGGCGGGGCCTGTTCTCCGGCGAACACCCGGCGGAACCAGTTCCGCTCGACTTCCGCCATGTGCTGGACGAGGCCGGCCAGCGTGACGGCGGACGGCGGCACGGACGCGGCGGTGGCCTGCTCATCGTCCAGGCCCTCGCACTTCATGGCGAGGGTGGCGCGGTGGAAGTCGAGCCAGCCCTCGAGCGTGGTGCGCTCGCCGGCGTTGCAGGGCGGACTGGGGCGGTCGATGGTGCTCACCGGCCGATTATGGCCAGCAGGCGAAGCCGCCGGCCGGCCAGGCTTCACAACAGGGCGAACGTGGCCTGATGCGGCACCAGACCTGCCTCGTCATACAAGCACCCTGGTCAGCAGGGCACTGAGGCGTTTCTGCTCGGCCGGGCTGAGATCGCGGGTCATCGGGGTGAGCAGGCCATTGATTTCCTCGGCTCAGCAGGCTGGCCAGGCGCTGCCCGGCCGGGGTGAGGCTGACGCGGACCGCCCGCCCGTCGTCGCTGCTGACCTCTCGCCGCACGAGCCCGCGTCCGGCGGCCCGGTCGATCAGGCCGCTTACTGACGACCGCTCCAGCCCGAGGTGCGTCGCCAGCTCGGTCATCCTGGGCTGGCGGTCCCGCAGGATGGCCAGCACCCGCAGCTGCGTCAGCGACAGGTCATGCTCGGCCGCCACCTGGCTCAGCAGCGCGATCACCGTGAACGAGGCCTGCACCAGGCTGTCCATCACATCGACGGGCACCCGGTCCTGGCCGGGACGAGCGGTCACGCCGCCAGGCTACCTTGCACTACTTCGCATTACCAACTAATTTAGTTCGTAGTACCACTCATTTAGGCGAGCGGGCCCGCGCCCGGACCACCGTGGAGAATCAGCATGCGCGCAGCGGTCGTTACCTCCTTCGGCACGCCGCCGGCGTGCCAGGACTTCCCCACGCCGGCGCCGCAGCCGCCCGATGAGGTCCTCGTCGACGTCATCGCCGCAGGCCTGCACCCGCGGGTGCGGTCCCAGGCCGACGGCTCGCACTACACCAGCACCGGCGAGCTGCCCCTGGTGCCCGGTATCGACGGCGTGGGCCGCGCCCCCGACGGGACCCTGCGCTACTTCATCCTGCCCGACACCACCATGGGCGCGATGGCCGAGCAGACGGTCGTCGACCTGCGCCGCAGCGTCGTCCTGTCCGAGGACAGCGACCCGGTGCTGATCGCGGCCGCCATGAACCCCGCCATGTCCTCATGGATCGCCCTGCGGCGGCGTGTCACCTTCGCGCCGGGCCAGCGCGTCCTGGTCCTGGGCGCGACCGGCAACGCGGGGAGGCTGGCCGTCCAGGTCGCCAGGCACCTCGGCGCCAGCCACGTCATCGGCGCCGGCCGCCAGCCCGAACGGCTGGCCGCTCTCACCGCTCTCGGCGCGGATATGACCGTCGCGCTCAGCGGCGCCCCCGCCGAGGTCGCCCGGCGCCTCGGCCAGGCAGCCCGCGACGTCGATGTGGTCGTCGACTACCTGTGGGGCCAGCCCACCGCCGACGCGATGTTCGCCATCGTCATGAACCGCACCGACCGGGGGCAGCCGCTGACCTGGATCGAGGTCGGCTCGGTCGCCGGACCCGCCGCCGCGATCCCGTCCGCGGCGCTTCGCGCGGCGCGCCTGCAGATCGTCGGCAGCGGGCAGGGCTCGGTCCCGGCCCGGGACATCGTGGCCGAACTCCCCGGCCTGGCCACCGAGATCACCAGCGGAGCCTTCCAGATCGACGCGCGCACCATCCCGCTCACTGACATCGAAGCTGCCTGGAACGACACCGCCAGCAGCCAGCGCCTCGTCGTCTGCCCGCCGTCCCGCGTGTCGCCGGGCGCCTGACGCAGTTCAGCGGCCCGCGAGCCGGCGGACCTCAGCGGATGATCGCGACCGGGTTCAGCGCTGCCGATCCGAGGGCCTGATCTGCGGAGATGGTGGCCTGGTACCGTACCGTCGCCACGGTGATGCCCTGGTCGCCGGTGCCGCCGGGCGCGGCGCGAGAGCGGCGTTCTAAGCTGAAAAGCACATGATTGCCCCCGCCCGTCCGGGTCCGGCCAGGTCCGCCCGCGTCCGCCACCGCCGTCCGGTCCTCGCCGCGCTGATGGTCAGCATGGCGCTGTCGGCCATGGACAACACGATCGTGGCCACCGCGATCCCGCAAGTCGTCCGGGATCTCGGCGGGTTTTCCCTGTTCAGCTGGGTGTTCTCGGCGTACCTGCTCACTCAGACCGTGACCATCCCGCTGTACGGGAAGCTGGCCGACCTGTGGGGCCGCAAGCCGATCCTGATCTTCGGGACCGTGGTGTTCCTGACCGGGTCGGCGCTGTGCGCGGCGTCCTGGAGCATGGTGAGCCTGATCGCGTTCCGCGCGCTGCAGGGCGTCGGCGCTGGCTCGATCATGGCGACCGTCAACACGCTGGCCGGCGACTTGTACGACCTGGAGGAACGGGGCCGGGTGCAGGGCTGGCTGTCCAGTGTCTGGGGCGTCTCGGCGGTGCTCGGGCCGGCCCTGGGCGGCTCGCTGGCGCAGTACGCCTCCTGGCGCTGGATCTTCCTGATCAACCTGCCGCTGGGCGTGGTGTCGATCGTCCTGATCACCAAGTTCCTGCACGAGCGGGTGGCCAGGCAGCAGCACCAGATCGATGTCCTTGGCGCGGCGGCGATCCTGGTGGCCGCGGGCTCGCTGGTGTTCGGCCTGTTGCAGGGGGGCGTGGCCTGGGGCTGGGGATCAGGCCCGAGCCTGGCCGTGTTCGGGGTGGCGCTGGCCGCGACGGTGGCGGCGGTCGTGACCGAGCACCGGGCGGCTGAGCCGATCATGCCGCCCTGGTTCTGGAGCAACCGGGTGTTCGCCGGATCGGGCGCGGGTGCCCTCGGGCTCGGCCTGCTGGTGATCGGGCCGAGCACGTTCCTGCCCACCTACGGGCAGGAGGTGCTCGGGCTCGGCGCGGTCGCCGCCGGGGCGGTGCTCGCCACCATGAGCCTCGGCTGGCCGCTCGCGTCGTCCCAGTCGGCCCGGTTCTTCCTGCGGATCGGGTTCCGCGACACCGCCGCCATCGGGGCCGGGATCTGCCTGGCGGGCGTGGCCATTTTCGCGCTGGCCCCGGGCAACCGCTCGGTGTGGCTCCCGGTGACGAGCACGTTCGTGCTCGGCTTCGGGCTCGGCCTGCTGTCGGTGTGCACGGTGGTCGGCCCGCAGTCCACGGTGACCTGGAACCAGCGGGGCGTCGTCACCGGGGCCATCATGTTCTGCAGGTACCTGGGCCAGAGCCTGGGCGCGGCCATTTTCGGGGCCATTTTCAACGCCGTGCTGCTGCAGCGGCTCCGGGCCGCGCCGCCCGCGCTGCACGGCAGGCTGCCCGGCCAGGTGAACGACATCAGCAGCGCGCTGGCCCGGCCCGGCCAGCTCACCTCGGCGGGCGTCGGCTACCTGCGGGACGCGATCGCCGCGGGCACCAGGGACATCTACATCGGGCTGGCCGCGGTGGCGGCCGTCACCCTGGTGGCCGTCCTGGTCATTATCCCCAGGCACTTTGCGACCAGGGCGAACGATGAGACGGACGTTGCGCACGGGGCTTAGTAATGGCCCGCCTGGCTGTCATGCCGTTGCATGATCATGGAAAATCGCGGTAGCTACCCGGGCATGCTGGAATTCATTGTTGTTCTCATCGTCATCGGGCTGATCGTCGGCCTCGTCGCCCGGCTGCTGGTGCCCGGCCGGGACAACATCGGCATCCTGGCCACCATCCTGCTCGGCATCGTGGGGTCGTTCGTCGGCGGCTTTCTGCAGCGCCTGGTCGAATACCACACCCTGGAAGTCCACCACTTCTACTCCGCGGGAATCATCGGCTCGATCATCGGCGCGGTGGTCGTCCTGCTGATCCTGCGGGTCACCGGCCTGGAGCGCGGCCGCAGCCGCCGCCGGTGGCACCGTCGCTGGATCTGACCTGACCGCTGCCGGGCGAACTGATCCTGCCGGGCGAACTGGCCGCCGCCGGGCGGGCTACCGCAGCAGTTCGATGCGGCGGCCCAGCCCGGCACGGTCCTTCGGCGCGGCACGGTCCGCCAGCCCGACCCGCCCGGCGTCGGTCCGGTCCGCGCTCCGGTCACCGTCTGAGCAGGCGGCCAGGACCGACCGCAGCTCATCGGCACCGGCGGCCGGGTCGATGCAGGTGACCGCGCTGGGCGGCAGCGGAGCCACCGGCACCTGCCGGATCAGCGGATGATGCGGCCGCTGGTCCACCTCGTCCCGGCCGAGCAGGTCCTCTGACAGCTTCTCGCCCGGCCGCAGCCCGGTGTAGACGATGTCGATGTCCCGGCTCGCGGTCGAGACCAGGCGCCGCGCCATGTCGACGATCCGCACCTGGTCGCCCATGTCCAGGACGAGCACCTCGCCGCCGGACCCGATGACGGCGGCCTGCAGGACCAGCTGCACCGCCTCGTCGGCCGTCATGAAGTAACGGCTGACCTCCGGATGCGTCACCGTGACCGGGCCGCCCGCGGCGACTTGCGCGCTCAGGCTGGTCAGCACCGATCCGCGGCTGCCCAGCACATTGCCGAACCTGACGCTCAGGTAACTGCCGCCCGTCTGGCTGGCCTGGTGGGCGGTGAGCCGTTCGGCAATACGTTTCGAATATCCCAGGACGCACACCGGATCGGCGGCCTTGTCGGTCGAGATGTTGACGAACGACTGCGCGCCGCAGGCCGCCGCGGCCTCCAGGACCGTGAGCGTGCCCAGCACGTTGCTCTTGAACGCCTCAGCCGGATAGCGCTCCAGCAGCGGCAGGTGCTTGAGCGCGGCAGCGTGGAAGACGATCTCCGGGCGGAACTGGCCGAAGATCTGCCGGACTCGGTCCGGATCGCGGATGTCGGCCAGCGCCGCCTGGTCGGAGTCGAGCAGCGCCCGGCCGTGCAGCGCCAGCTGGACGGCGTGCAGCGCTGACTCGTCCCGGTCCAGCATGATCAGCTCCGCGGGCCCCAGCCGGTGCAGCTGCCGGCAGAGCTCAGATCCGATCGACCCGCCGGCCCCGGTGACCAGGATCCGCTTGCCGGCGAAGTGCCCGGCCACGGCGGCGACGTCGGTCCTGACCGGGCGGCGGCCGAGCAGGTCGCTGATCCGCGGATCACGCACGCCGTCGATCCTGGCCCCGCCGCTGAGCAGTTCCCTGACCGAGGGAATCACCTTGGGCACCAGCCCGCAGGCCTCCGCGGCCCGGGTCAGGTCCCTGATCACGGCGCCGCTGGCCCCGGCGAGGGCGATCACCAGCACGGTGGCGCCGGTCGAGGCGGCCACCGCGGCCAGCTGGGTCCGGTCACCGACCACCGGGATGCCGCGAATCCGCAGCCGCCGCTTGGCCGGGTCGTCATCCAGCATCGCGACCGGCTGGTACTCGGCGTCGTGCTGCCCGATCAGCTGCTGGACCAGCTGGGTGCCCGCGCTGCCGGCGCCGAAGACGATGATCTTCACGGCCGACGAGGCGGGCGCCCGCGATCGCTGCCGGACGGCGAACACCGCGTACCTGGCGCCCAGCATGGCCAGCAGCGCCAGGCCCGCACCGCCCGCCGCGGTCTCCAGCGGCGCCTGCTGGCCGGGGATCAGGACCAGCCCGGCGGCGCCGGTGCACAGCGCGGCCAGGCCCGCCGCGATGCTGACCCCGGCTACCTCGTCCAGGCTGCCCCGCTGGTGGCGGCCCCGGTACAGCCCGGCGACGAGCCCGCAGCCGACGACGGACAGGCAGGTGAGCACGGCCAGGCAGGTTAACCGGATGGACCAGGCGACCAGGTCCGGCAGGTCCCCGGTGGTCCGGGCGGCGGCCAGCAGTCCGGTCAGCCAGGCGGCGATGTCGTAGCCGGTCTCCAGGGCCACGCACCAGGACCGCCGGGCCGCGAAGACCCGGCGGGCCGCCGCGGCTGGCATACCGCCATTAATGACCTGGTCGCTCACCCGCGCGCCCCTCCGTTCCTGCCCGGTCCTGGTTTCCCCGGCATGCCCGATGATTTTTTCCCGCGCCGCTGTACATTACTCTCAGTAGCCGGGTAGAACACTAACCGTAATCAGGAGGGCTACGCTTGCTAACGCGCGGCACGGGCTCGCGGGCCGGCCACGTGGGGTTACACCGGTGCTGGCGGCTGCCGCGACCGTTTGGCCGCCATATCTGCCAGCGCCTGACCAAGGGGGCAAAGAGAGATGTCGGACGACCCAGGCTCGGCTGACCAGGCAGTCAACGCGCAGCCGTTAACTGCCGGGAGCTACGAAGGCCTGCTGCCTGCTGGGAACGGCGGCGACCTGCTGACCGCCGGGAACGGCGACGAACGGCAGGCCGCCGGGAACGGCGACGAACGGCAGGCCGCCGCGGCCAGCCAGGGTCCGCAGCCCCGCCGCCAGCACGGACCGAAACGGCGCGGACCGAAACGGCGCGCCGTGCGGCTGGCGCTCGGGGGCGCCATCGCCGTGGTGGTGGCGGTGGCGGCCATCGCGGTGGCCGGCTACGCGGCGGTCAGTCATCTGGCCGGCAACATTCACCGGATCCCGAGCGCGGACGCCGCGCTGGATGCGGCTAATCAGCCGCTGATGCCGGCCGCGACCCGCCGCAGCATGACGATCCTGCTCACCGGGTCCGAATTCGTCCCGGCCCACATCGGCGGCAGCGGCGCGCTCGGCTCATCCACCTTCCCCGAGGATCAGAGCGGCCTGATCGCGCTCGTCCACATCGACGCCGACCGGCGCGCCGGGGCCATCGTGTCCATCCCGCCCAATGCCCTGGTCAGGATGCCAGGACATGGCGTCATGCAGCTGTGGAATGCGCTGCCGCTGGGCGGCCCGTCGCTGCTGATCCGGACGGTCGAGCAGCTGACCAATGTGCGCATCGACCATTACACCGTCGTCGACTTCAACGGGCTGGTCAGCACGCTTGGCCCGCTCGGCGGCGTCGATGTGGACGTGCCCGAGTGGACCTCGAGCAACGGGGTCGTCTTCCACCCGGGCATCAACCACCTCACCACCGCGACCGCGCTCGACTACGTGCGGCAGACATCGCTCAGCGAGGAGGGCCGGGTGCTGCGCCAGCAGGCGCTGCTGCGCGCGATCCTGGACAAGATCGCCCACGAGCACCTGCTCAGCCACCCGACGGCCGGGTTCGGCATCCTGGACGCCTTCACCAAGGCGCTAAGCGTGGACAGCAACTTCACCAACTCCGCGCTCGAATCGCTCGCGCTGCACCTGCACCTGCTGGGCGGCAGCGACGGCACGTTCGTGTCCGCTCCGGTGGCCAGGACGGTCAGCGTCGGCGGCCAGAGCGCCGTGGTCCTGAACTTCCGCATCAGCCGCAAGATGTGGCGCGCGATCAGGAACGACGCGGTCGCGGCCTTCGCCCGGCGGTATCCGTTCACCGTAACCCCGAACGCACCGCGATGACACGTCAGCCGGCTGGCCCGCTCAGCCGGCCCGACCTAGCCGCACCTGACCAAGGGAGAAAGAGAATTGTCCGACGATCCGACTTCGGCTGACGGCGTCGGCACCGGTCAGCCAGGGACTGCCGGTCAGCCGGAGACCGCCGGGGCGGCGGTAACCGCCGGGCCTGCGGCAACTGCCGAGCGTGGCCAGGAGCCAGGTCCGCGGCGCCGGCGCAGCTGGAAGCGGCGCGCCGTGCGGATCGGCCTGGCCGCGGGAGTCGCCCTGTTCGTGCTGGTGGCCGGCGTGGCGGTGAGCGGCTACGCGCTCGTCAGCCACCTGGCCGACAACATTCACCGGATCCCGAGCGCGGACGCCGCGCTGGACGCGGCCGACCAGCCGGTGATGCCGGCCGCGACGCGCCACAGCATGACGATCCTGCTGACCGGATCCCAGAAGACGCCCGCCCAGATCGGTGGCCACGGCGTGCTCGGCTCCTCGACGGCCCCGCAGGAGATGAGCGGCCTGATCGCGCTCGTGCACATCAACGCGGGCGGGCACGCCGGGGCGATCGTCCATATTCCGCCCGATGCGCTGGTGCACGTGCCCGGGCACGGCATCACGCAGCTGTGGAACGCATTGCCGCTGGGCGGCCCGTCGCTGCTGATCCGGACGGTCGAGAAGCTCACCAATGTGCGGATCGACCATTACACCGTGGTCGACTTCGACGGGCTGGCCAGCGCGCTCAGCTCGCTCGGCGGGGTCAACGTGCTCCTGCCCGAAACGACGTCGAGCAACGGCGTGGTGTTCCATAAGGGGCTCAATCACTTGAATGGCGTCACTGCGCTCGACTACGTGCGGCAGGTGTCGCTCACCCAGGATGGCCGGGTGCTGCGCCAGTCAGCATTTCTGCGCGCGATCCTGGTCAAGCTCGACCGGCTGCACCTGCTCACCAACCCGACCGGCGACTTCAGCATCCTGAACGCCTTCACCAAGGCGCTGAGCGTGGACAGCAACTTCACCAACGCCGGGCTCGTGTCGCTGGCCACCAGCCTGCGGCTGCTGGGCAGTCACGCCGGCTCGTTCGTGTCCGCTCCGGTGCAGCGGCGGTTCAGGTTCAGGGGCCAGAGCGCGGAGACCCTCAACCACCGCATCACCCGCCAGCTGTGGCAGGCCATCAGGCACGACGCCGTCGCGGCCTTCGCGCGGCGCTATCCGTTCACGGTGACCCCGATCGCACCGCACTAACACCGGCCAGCGGCTGGCGGCCCCCGCGGTGCGTGCACCGGCGCCAGCTGCCGCCAAAGGCAGGATCTGATTGACATGGGGGCAGGTTAGGTGGGAACAGAGATCGGCTCCTTCGTGGCGCTCGGGGACAGCTTCACCGAAGGGATGGGCGACCCGCACGACGATGGCAGCGGGCTGCGCGGCTGGGCCGACCGGTTCGCCGAACGGCTGGCGGCGGGCCGCCCGGCGTTCCGCTACGCCAACCTCGCGGTCCGCGGGAAGCGGCTGCGGGAGGTAGCGGACGAGCAGCTACCGCTCGCCGTCGCGATGCGGCCCGACCTGGTCAGCGTCTTCGCCGGCGGCAACGACCTGTTGTGGATCTGGACCGACCCGGACGTGCTCGCCCAGCAGGCCGACGAGGCGGTGGCGGAACTGCGCCGGGCAGGCAGCCAGGTGCTGCTGTTCACCGGGTTCGACCCGCGGGCCTTCCCGGTGCTCCGCCTGATCCGCGGCAAGGTGGCCGCGTACAACGTGCACCTGCGCGCGATCGCGCAGCGCCGCGGCTGCCACCTCGCCGACCTGTGGTCGATGAGCATGCTGGCCGACCCGCGGGAGTGGAGCGCGGACCGGCTGCACCTGGCCGCCGACGGGCACCGCCGGGTGGCCCTGCTGGCCTGCGAGGTGATGGGCGCGGAGGTCAGCGAGGACTGGCGCGAGCCGCTGGCTGACCGGCCCGGCGGCGGCGCCTGGCTGGCCAGGCCGGCGTCCTGGCTGGCGGCGCGGGGGAACGACGCCCGGTGGGCGCGCGATCACGCCGCGCCGTGGCTGGTGCGGCGGCTGCGCGGGGTGTCGGCCGGTGACGGGATGCCGCCCAAACGGCCCCAGCTGGCCCCGTTTCACGATTCGGGCCGGTCAGCGGGGGTAGGGATCACCCTGTAGGTAATCACCGGGCAAAGCGGGACGCGACGGGGAGATACGCGGCGGCGCTCTGACCGGGCTCACCGGGCGGGGTCCATCCCGACCGGAACGCGAACCGCGAAGTCTCGGGGGCAGGTGAGATCGCGGGTCATGGGGGCTTCTCAGGTACGGACCGCCTCCGGTCCGCCGGCTGGCAGCGAATTGCCGCCCGCCGGGCCGGCTGGCCTGGTTGAATATGCCGTCGGGCAGCTGCTGCACGACGGTGACGCGGCCGACGCGCTGCCGGCCGTCCTCGGCCGCCTGGCCGCAGGGCTGGGCTGCCGCGCCGTACTCGCGGTCCAGCAGACCGCGGCCAGGTCGCTGGTCGTCCTGGCGGCGCATCCGCAGCGCGCGGCGGCCGACGCCGGCCTGCTGGGCGAACTGGGCGAGCTGACCGCGGCCCGCGCGCTCCCGGCCCGTGACGGCGGCTCCTTCGAGGTGCAGCTGGACTGGACCGCGCAGCCGGAAGGGCCGCCGATGAGCGCCCTGATGGCCTACTCAGCCGCCGAGGACCACTGCCTGTGCGCGCTCGCGCTGATCGGGGACGGGGCCGCTGGACCCCCGAGGTCAAGTCGATGGCGCACGTCATCGCCGCGGTCATCGCCGCCCAGATCCGGCACGCCAACGACAAGGCGAAACTCGCCGAGGGCCAGGCGCTGACCGCGGCGCTGATCGAGGGCTCGCCGGACGCGATCGTGGTGACCGGCCCGGACGGGCGGATCGTGCGGTTCAACCCGGCGGCCGAGGTGCTGTTCGACCGGCGCTGCGCGGACGTGCTGGGCCAGGAACTCGATGGCCTGCTGCTCCCCGAGCGCCACCGGGCCGAGTTCACCGCGGGTATCCGGAGTTACCTGGAATCCGGCGATCGCGGTATTTATGTCGGCAGCCTGCGGCATCCCGCGATGCGCCCGGACGGCACCGAGCGGATGGTCGAGCTGACCCCGGTCCCGATCACGGTCGACGGGGTGGTCCATTTCTGCGGGTTCATGCGCGACATCAGCGAGCTCGAGATCGCGCACGCCGCGCTGGCCGACAGCGAGACGCGGTTCCGGGTGCTGGCCCAGCTGGCCCCGGTCGGGATGGTGCAGACGGACGCGGACGGGCTGTGTACGTTCGCCAACGACCGCTGGTGCGAGCTGACCGGGATGACGGCGGCCGACGCCGTCGGGATCGGCTGGGCCGCGGCGCTGCATCCCGAGGACGCGGTGCGGATGGAACGGGAATGGGCGCTGGCCGCGGCCCGCGGCACCGAGCTCAGCACCGACTGCCGCCTGGTCTCCGCCGGCGGCCGCGAGATCTGGGTGCACGCCGCGGCCATCCCGCTGCTGACCGCCGAGGGCCAGGCCGGCTTCCTGGCCGCGCTCACCGACGTCTCGGCCCGCAAACGGGCGGAGGCCGAGCGGGAGCGGCTGCTGAACGCGGAGCGGGCCGCCCGGCGCAGCCTGGCTGACCAGACCGAGCGGCTGAACAGCCTGATCGCCAACGCGATCCCCGGGATCCTGGTCCGTGACGAGCACGGCCGGATCACCCAGGTCAACCAGAGCTTCTGCGACCTGTTCGGCATCACGACGCCGACCGGGCAGCTGGTCGGCAGCTCGGCCGCGACACTGGCCGAGCACGTCAAGACCGCCTTCGCGGACCCGGCTGAATTCCTGCGCCGGACGGCCAGGCTGCACTCGCATCGCCGGCCCGCCGAGGGCGAGCAGTTCAGCTGCGCGGACGGGCGGGCCATCGAGGGGGACTACTGGCCGGTGTTCGCCGAAGGTGACTACCGGGGCGATCTGTGGCTGTTCTGGGATATATCCGAGCGTAAGGCGCTGGAGGAGCAGCGGGACCGGATGCTGCGGGCCGAGCTGGCCGCGCGGGACGCGGCGGAGCAGGCCCAGCAGCGGCTGGCCGAGCAGAACGTCAAGCTGCAGGAACTCGACGAGGCGAAATCCGAGTTTCTGGCCACCATGTCGCACGAGCTCAGGACGCCGCTCACCTCGATCGTGTCCTTCGTCGAGCTAGTCCTGGACACCGAGCAGCAGCTCGCCGCCGACACCCTGGACTCGCTGCGCATCATCCGCAGGAACGCGGAGCGGCTGCTGCGCCTGGTCGGCGACCTGCTGATGCTGAGCCGGGCGGAGGCCGGGGTGCTGTCGCTGGACCTCGGCGAGGTCGACGTTCCCGAGCTCATCGACGAGTCGGTCCGCGCCGCATCGGCCTCGGCGGCCGAGCGCGGCATCCGCATCGAGGCCAGCGTGCCGGACGGGCCGCCGCTGCACGCGGACCAGCTCAGGCTGCAGCAGGTCCTGGACAACCTGCTGTCCAACGCGGTCAAGTTCTCCCGCGACGGCAGCCGGGTCACGGTCACCGCGACGCACGACGAGCGGACCTGGCGGATCGACGTGGCCGATCAGGGCATCGGCATCCCGCCCGCCGACCTGGATCAGCTGTTCAACCGGTTCGTCCGGGCCTCCAACGCCGCGGCGGCCAGCCTGCAGGGAACCGGTCTCGGGCTGTCCATCGTGAAGGCCATCACCGAGCTGCATGGCGGCCGCGTCGAGGCGCGGAGCACGCTGGGCAGCGGCACGACCTTCAGCGTCTACCTGCCGATCAGCCCATGACCGCCCAGATCCTGTGCGTCGAGGACGATGCGGACGTGGCGCACGCCATCGGGCTGGTGCTGCGGGGCGGCGGGCTCGAGGTCAGCACCGCGACCGACGGCCGGGACGGGCTGCAAAGATTTCATAACGGGCGCCAGGACGCGGTCCTGCTCGACGTCGGGCTGCCGACGCTGGACGGCTGGGAACTGCTCGCGCGGATCCGCGACGCGAGCGATGTCCCGGTGCTGATGCTCACCGCGCACGGCGAGCTGTCCGAGAAGGTCCGCGGCCTGCAGTCGGGCGCGGACGACTACCTCGCCAAGCCGTTCCGCAACGCGGAGCTGCTGGCCCGGGTCCGGGCGCTGCTGCGGCGCCGGCGGTCCGGCCGGCCGGATCTGGAGATCTTCGACGATGGCCGCGTCGAGCTGGCCTTCACATCCAAGGAAGTCCGGGTCGACGATCAGCCGGTCCCGCTGACCCCGGGCGAGGGACGGCTGCTCGCCGTCCTGGTGCGGCAGGCCGGCCAGATCCTGACCACCGACGAGCTGCGCGAGCAGGCCTGGGGGGATCCGCGCAGCACCGAGCGGCCGGCCTCGGGGACCGGGCAGCTGACCGCGATGGTCGAGCAGCTGAGCGGCAAGCTCGGTGACGCCTGCGCGGCAGGCTCGCCGATCGAGGCCATCCCCGGCGCTGGCTACCGCTACCTGGGGCCCGCGTCATGACCGGGGCCGGCAAAGGAGCTGATGGCGGCGGCATGAACGACATCGACGCGGCCAGTGCGGCTGGCCCGGCGGGACGGATCCTGGTCGTCGAGGACGATCCGGAGGCGGCTAGCTTCGTGATCCAGGTCCTCGGGGTACGGGGCAACTTTGACGTCACCCACACCGCGGATCCGGTCGCGGCGCTGCTGCGGGCCGGCACCGAGCCCTGGGACCTGGTCCTCACCGATGTCGAGATGCCGGGCATGACCGGGATCGAGCTGCTCGAGTCGCTCCGCCAGGTCGCGCCTGACCTGCCGGTTGCGATCATGACGGCGCACGCGTCCGTCGGCAACGCGATCGGCGCGCTGCGCAGCCGGGCCGATGAGTTCCTGGAGAAACCGCTCCGGCCCGCTCAGCTGACCGCCACGGTGACCCGCCTGGTGGCCAAGGGACGCGCCGAGCGGCAGCTCAGGCGCGAGGTGGTGCTGGCCGTCGGCGCGCATCCTGACGACGTCGAGATCGGGGTGGGCGGATCGCTGGCCGCCTACCACCAGATGGGCCACCAGGTCGCGATCCTGACCCTCAGCCGGGGCGCCCGGGGCGGCGCCGAGAAGGAGCGGGCCAGCGAGTCCGAGCAGGCCGCCCAGGTTCTCGGGGCACGGCTGTACCTGGAGGATCTCGAGGACACCAGGATCAGCGAGGGCGATCCGACGATCAGGATCATCAGCCGGGTGATCGGCGAGGTGAACCCGACGATGATCTATACGCACTCGATCCACGATGTGCACCAGGACCACCGCAACACCCATCGGGCCGTCATGGTGGCCGCCCGGCAGATCGGCCGGGTCTTCTGCTTCCAGTCGCCGTCGGCCACCGTCGACTTCCGGCCCACCAGATTCGTCCGCATCGATGGCCAGCTGGAAGCCAAGCTGGAGGCGATCGATGCCTTCGGCAGTCAGGTGACGGTACGTGCCTACCTGGAGCCTGACCTGATTTCGGCGACCGCACGGTACTGGTCCAGGTTCGGCGACGGCCGCTACGCGGAGGCCTTCGAGGTGATCAGGGACGGCGTGGCGGTCAAGGCACGCCGGCCGGTCACCGAACCGGCCACCGCGCCGGCCCGCGTGCATGCCGATGATCAGATCGTGCCTGCGCTCTCGGTGACGGCGGAGGCCAACCTCCTGGCCGGTGAGCCTGATGACCCCGGCTGATCGGACCGGGCCCGTGGGGACGGCCGGGTTCCCCGTGGCGCGGTCCGTCGAGATCGGCGAGGTCCTGCGGGGGCCGGCATGACCGCCATGGTCGCGCTCGATGAGGACTATCACGTGCATTCGGACTTCTCCGACGGCATCAGCACCATCGACGAGAACGTGATCGTCGCCCGCCAGCGCGGGCTGCGCACCCTGTGCCTGGTCGACCACGTGCGGGCCGGCACCGGCTGGGTGCCCGACTTCGTCCGCGCGGTCTGGCCGCTGCGGGCGCTGGCCGGGATCGGAATCCTGGCGGGCGTCGAGGCCAAGATCCTGGACCGGGCCGGGCGGCTCGACCTGCCCGCCAGCATCGACGGTATCGACCTGGTGCTGGTCGCCGATCACCAGTTCCCCGGCGACACCGGGCCGGTCGATCCGCGGGAGATGGGCGCGGCGCTGGCGTCCGGCCAGGCGGCCGCGCCCGACGTGATCGCCTGCCTGGTGGAGGCCACGGCCAGCGCGGTTCAGCGAGTGGCGTCGGCCGCGCCGGGGTCCGGCTCCGCGCCGGAGTCCGGCTCCGCGCCGGAATCCGGGTCCGGGTGGGAGCCCGGGCCCGCCGCGCCCCGGCCGCTGATCGCGCACCTGTTCAGCGTGCTGCCGAAGATGGGCCTGGACGAATCGCAGGTCCCTGACTCGCTGCTGCGCCTGCTCGCCGGGCAAGCCCGCGCGGCCGGGGCGCTCGTCGAGGTGAACGAGAAGTGGGGTTGCCCGTCAGCCCGCACCCTGCGTGCCTTCCAGCAGGCCGGCGTGCCCCTGGTGGCCAGCACCGACAGCCACGACTGCGCGGCCATCGGCAGCTACGCCGGGGTCCGGCGGATCCTGGCCGAGGCAGCAGCGGACCGGGCGCCGCCATGACCTTTCACCTGCTGACCGGCCTGAAGTGGCTGCTCGTCGCGTTCGTCATGGTCGGCGCCGTGCCGCTGGTCCTGGCCAACTACCAGTTCCTGCTGGTGGCCGGCCACTTCCGGCGGCTGCACTACCACCGGTGCGCGCCGGTGTTCCCGCGCACCGCGATCCTGATACCGGCGTGGAATGAAGCGGCCGTCATCGGGGCGTCGATCGACCGGCTGATGCTACTGGATTACCCGCGGGCCTCGTTGCGGATCTTTGTCGTCGATGACGCCAGCACCGACGACACTCCCGACGTGATCAGGGCCAAGGCGGACCAGTATCCAGGCAACGTGTTCCACCTGCGCAGGACGACCGGCGGCGAAGGCAAGGCGCAGACGCTCAACCATGGCCTGGCCGAGATCTTGCGTGACAACTGGATGGAAGCCGTCCTGATCATGGACGCGGACGTCATCTACGAGCCGGACTCGCTGCGCAAGATGACCCGCCACCTGGCCGATCCTGATGTCGGGGCGGTCACCGCCTACATCAAGGAAGGCAGCCGCCCGGGTAACTACCTGACCAGGTTCATCGGATACGAGTACATCACCGCTCAGGCGGCGGCACGGCGCACCCAGAACGTGCTCGGCGTGCTGGCCTGCCTGGCCGGCGGCGCGCAGCTGCACTCACGGGCCAACATCGAGGCGCTCGGCGGCCGGGTCGACACCGGGTCGCTGGCCGAGGACACCGTCACGACCTTCCAGACCCAGCGGGCTGGGCGGCGGGTGATCTTCGAGCCGCACGCCACGGTGTGGGCCGAGGAGCCAGATTCCGTCTCGGGCCTGTGGAAGCAGCGGCTGCGCTGGGCGCGCGGCAACATCCAGGTCACCATGCGGTTCCGGCGCCTGTGGTTCCAGCCGCAGGCCGGCAACCGGCTGGGCAGCAACACCTTCGGGCTGTTCTGGTTCGCGCTGCTGCTACTGCCGATCATTATGGTCCTGGCCTCGTCGTCACTGGTCGTGCTGTTCTTCATCGACTACCGGCTGGCCTGGGAAGCGTTTCACGTGCTGTGGATCACCAACGTGATCACCTACGCGTTCATCACCTCGTTCGCGCTGATGATCGATCCCCAGACGGCCAGGCGGGTCTGGCGCCAGGCGCTGATGTTTCCCGGCGCGGTCAGCGTGATCATCATCCTGGCCGCCGTGATCCCCGGGCCGCTGCGCTGGCTCGCCTTCCACGGGGCGTCCGCGGTCGGGGTGTCCTACACCAGCGCCGAGATACGCGGCCTTGAGCTGTTCACCTACATCTGGCTGGCCGGCTGCATGGGCGTGGCCTTCCTGGCCAAGTCCGCCGAGACCCGCTGGCTCGGCCGGTTCACCAGCCCGGCGCTGATCTACATCGGCGGTTACGGACCGCTGCTGTGCGCGATCACCACCGCCGCCTACATCAAGGAACTCCGGAGGGCTGACATCCGATGGGAGAAAACCGAGAAGACCGGCAAGGTGGCGATGCCGGTCTGACCACGGCCGCGCAGCAGCAGGTCTTCGACACCGAGATCGCCGCCGCCGTCAAGTACGAGAAGGGCCTGGTCGTCAAAGCGGCCATCGCCCTGCTGATCGTGGCCGTCGTCATCCTCGTGCGCTTGTTCTTCTACGGCTGATGCGTGGCCTGGAGGACCCGCGGGCGAACGCGCTAGGCGTGAATGATGTCGGTGTGGTGGCAGAAATGCACCCGCTCGGGGGCCACCGCGCGGATCCGGTCCAGTGAGGCGCGCCAGGCCTGCGGATCGCTGGCCTGGCCGGCCTGCAGGTCGGCGTCCGGCGGGCCCGCGTACTGGCGCGGCGTGTACGCGGCGTCCCCGATCAGCAGGTCGCCGGCGCCGTCGCCGGATTGGACGAGCACCGACTGGTGACCCACGGTATGGCCGGGAGTCGCGATCACCGACAGGCCCGGTAGCACCTCAGCGTCCCCGTCGAGCAGCTCAAACCGCGCGTTCATGAAGTCGAACCAGGCATACAGCTCCGGTGACTGGCGCTCGGCCCGGTCCAGCTCCGCGCGCTGGACGTAACAGGCGGCGTGCCGGAAGACGGCGTTCTGGCCGCAGTGGTCGAAGTGCAGGTGCGTGTTGATGACCAGCCCGATGTCACCCGGGGTCATGTCCAGGTCGGCCAGCGCGTCGGCCACCGTGCGGTTGACCACCCGCCAGTCGCTGAGCAGCCTGGCCGGGCCGCCGGCGCCGGTATCCACCAGGGCCGCGCCGCCGGGGTGGGTGACCACGAAGCCGTGCACCGGCCACTCCCGGCCGTCGACACCACGCAGGCTGGCCAGGTGCAACCGCTTGATTTCCAGTGACATCGACTGCTCCGGTAGGGTTTTTGAGATTAGGTGAAGACACTACCGGGACGCCTTCTCGCGCACCGGGCCCCGTAACGGGAAGACAGGCGGTCGATGGCCCGCGTCCTGATCACCGGATCAGCCGACGGCCTCGGCCTGATGGCGGCCCGGCTGCTCGCCGGGGAAGGGCACGCGGTCACCCTGCACGCCCGCAGCGACGCCCGGGCGGCGCAGGCTCGCGCCGCCCTCCCGGCGGCGGAGCACACGGTCGCCGGCGACCTGTCCAGCATCGAGGGCACCAGGCAGGTCGCTGACCAGGCCAACGCGCTCGGGCGTTACGACGCTGTCATCCACAACGCGGGCGTCGGTCCCAGGGAACCAGGCCGGATCGAGACCGCCGATGGCCTCAGCCACGTCTTCGCGATCAACGTGCTGGCGCCGTACCTGCTCACGGCGCTGATCACGCCGCCCGATCGCTTCGTCTTCCTGAGCTCGGGGACGCACCGCGATGGTCGCGCGGACTTCTCCGACCTGCAGTGGGCGCACCGGGCCTGGGTCAGCTGGCAGGCTTACGCCGACTCGAAGCTCTTCGACGTCGTGCTCTGCTTCGCGGTGGCGCGCCGCTGGCCTGATGTGCTGTCCAACGCAGTCGAGCCTGGCTGGGTGCCGACCAAAATGGGCGGCCCCGGGGCGCCTGATGACATCTCACTGGGCCCGGTCACCCAGGCCTGGCTGGCCACGAGCGACGATCCGGCGGCCATGGTGAGCGGGCAGTACCTCTACCACCAGCGGCTGCGCGAGACCAACCCGGCCACGCGCAGCCACGCGGTGCAGGAGCAGCTGCTCGAGGCGTGCGCCAAGCTCACGGGCGTCGAGCTGCCCTAGTTTCACGCCGTAGCGCGGCGGGGGGCGACGCCGTCGCCGTCGATCAGGTCCGGCCCGCCGGCGGCCGGGATTAATGCGACGGGCATTCAGATTGGGTGTTGACCCTCAGGGCAGCCCGGCTTAGCGTCCAAATTGAGCGAGCAGGGGACCAAAGGCGCAAACAGCGAAGTCGGAGGCTGGAGGTAACGCCATGACTTGGTCCGCCCGCTGGGCCGTCGCCATTCTCGGTCCGCTATTTCTGCTCGTCGCATTCCTGGCCGGGCCCGGGGGCAGCGCCGGGGCCTCGGCCGCGGCGATCCGGGCCGCTGCCCCGGGTACGCCGGCCCGCACCGCCGCCTCGGCTGCGCCCGCCCGCACCGCCGCCTCGGCTGCGCCGGCCCGGCCCGGCGCGTCCGCCACGTCGAGCTGCCCCTGGCTCAACCGGGGCCTGCCGATCAGCAAGCGCGTGTCGATGCTGCTGGCCCAGATGACCCTGGCCAATAAGATCACGGTGGTCGAGGGCCAGGGCACCAGCGAGCCCTACGTTTTCTACATGGCCGCGCAGCCGGCGCTCTGCATCCCGGCGCTGGGCCTGGAAGACGGCCCGAACGGCGTCGGGGACGGCCTCACTGGCGTGACCCAGCTGCCCGCGGGCGTGTCCCTGGCCGCCACGTTCGACCCGGCGCTGGCCCGCCAGTACGGTCAGGTCATCGGGTCGGAGGAATGGGGCAAGGGCGCGGCCGTCAACCTCGGGCCCACGGTCAACATCGACAGGGACCCGCGCTGGGGACGGTCGTTCGAGTCGTTCACCGAAGACCCGTTCCTCAACGCCGCCCTGGCCGTGAGCGAGATCGACGGGGTGCAGAGCACCGGCGAGATGTCCCAGGTGAAGCACTTCGCTGCCTACAACCAGGAGACCAACCGCAACACGCCGGCCGACGACGTCATCGTGAGCAACCGCACGCTGCACGAGATCTACCTGCCGGCTTTCGAGCAGGCGGTGACCAAGGCCAAGGTGGCGTCGGTGATGTGCGCCTACTCCGTGATCAATGGCAATTTCGCCTGCCAGAATTCCTACCTGGAGAACACCACCCTGAAGCAGCGCTGGGGCTTCCCCGGCTTCGTGACGTCCGACTACGGGGCCATTCACGACACATCGGCCGCGCTGGACGGCACCGATATGGAGCAGCCGTTCAATACGTATTTCGGTCAGGCGCTGCAGACGGACGTGCAGAACGGCACTGTCCCGGTAGCTGTTCTCAATGACATGGTCAGCCGGATCCTGACCGAGATGTTCCGGTTCAACCTGTTCAACAACCCGCCGACCGGCACGCCGACGAGCACCGTCACCACGCCCGAACATCAGGCCGTCGCCACCCGGGTCGCCGAGGCGGGCACGGTGCTGCTGAAGAACTCCGGCTCGGTGCTGCCGCTGTCGGCCCGCCGTGGCGGCACGATCGCGGTGATCGGGCCGTCGGCTTCGGCCAGCCCGACCGATGGCGGCGGCGGCAGCGCCCGCGTCGTCCCGCCGTTCAGCATCACCCCGCTGCAGGGCCTGACCACGGCGGCGGGCGCCGGCACCAATGTCACCTACCAGCAGGGGCTGCCGACCGACACCAGCCTGCCGGCCATCCCGGCCAGCGCGCTGTCGCCCGCCTACAGCCCGACCGGATTCGGGGGCAGCTACAGCGGCACGCTGACCGCCCCGGAGACCGGCACCTACGTGCTCGCGCTGCAGAACCCGTGCGGCTGCTACACGCCGACCACGCTGTCGGTGGATGGCCAGTCGATCCTGGTCAACCCGGGCACGCCACCGGTCAGCACCTACTCCGCGAGCGTGCCGCTGCAGGCCGGGCAGACCTACGCCATCCAGATCAGCGGGGACTCCGCCAACTTCAGCTGGGGGACGCCGTCGGCGCTCGCTCCCGGCATCAACGCGGCGGCCGCGGCGGCGAAGTCGGCGTCCACGGCCGTGGTGGTGGTCTCCGACGACACCGAGACCGAGGCGGCCGATCGGCCCGACCTGACCCTGCCCTCCGCGCAGAACGAGCTCATCTCGGCCGTAGCCGCCGCCAACCCGCGCACGGTGGTGGTCGTCGACGCCGGGGCCCCGGTCACGATGCCGTGGCTCGGCCAGGTCGCCGCGGTCGTCGACGCCTGGTACCCGGGGGAGAGCAACGGAACTGCCCTGGCCAGCGTCCTGTACGGGCAGACCGACCCGTCCGGGCACCTGCCGGTCACGTTCCCGCAGGACCTGTCGCAGGTGCCGGCCTCGACGCCCGCGCAGTTCCCCGGAGTCAACGGCACCGTGCAGTACTCCGAGGGGCTTGACGTCGGTTACCGGTGGTACGACGCCCGGTCCATCACGCCGATGTTCCCCTTCGGGTACGGGCTGTCCTACACCAGCTTCAGGTTCAGCGGCCTGCGCGTCAGCCCGGCGACCGTGCGGAACCGGTCCGCCGCACGGGTCGGCGTGTCCGCGCGGATCATCAACACCGGACGCGTGTCCGGCTCCGATGTGGTCCAGCTCTACCTGGGCGATCCGGCGGCCGCGGGCGAGCCGCCGCGGCAGCTGAAGGGGTTTACCAAGGTCACGCTCCGGCCCGGGCAGTCGGCCGTGGTCCGCTTCACCCTGGACGCTCACGACCTGTCCTACTGGAGCGACGCGGCGAACGGCTGGGTCATCCCGGACGGCGGGTTCGGGGTCTACGTGGGCGACTCGTCGGCGCTGGCCGGCCTGCCGCTGCGCGGCGGCTTCACCGTCACCGGCTAGCCCGGTACTGGTCATCGACGGCACAGCCGCCGTAGCCCTGGGGCGGCCGCAGGCAGACACTGGGGGAGGAAGGAGGTATCCCGATGAAGTGGTGGGCCTGGGCGGCCGCTGCCGCGGCTGCCGTCGTCGTCGTGGCCTTGCTCGCCGGCCAAGATGACCTGCGTCGCTTCCGCCGGATGAAGCAACTGTGACGGCCGAGGCCTGGCACCCGGTTCCGCCGAAGCCGCTGCGGATCTGGGTGATTGGCCTCGGCACGGTGGGCGAATGGGTCCTGCGCGCTCTGCACGCGCGCGCAGGACCGCTCGCCGACACCTACGACGTGCGCATCAGCGTGGTGGGCGTGGCCAGCGCGCGCGACGGGTTCGGCTACGACCCGGGCGGCGTCGACCTTTCCGCCCTGCTGGGCGACGGCCCCGGCCGGATGCCGATCGCGCAGCTGCCGGGCGTGCGGCGCTGGCCGACCGCCATCGAGGGGCTCCGGGCCACCGACGCTGACGTGCTCGTGGAGGTCACCGGCAGCCCGGCCGCCGACGGTGAGCCGGGGCCTGTCTCACCTGCGGGAAGCCCTGGGCCGTGGCATCCCCGTCGTGACCTCCAACAAATGGCCGGTCGCCTTGCACGGCGTCGAGCTCGCCCGGCTGGCCCGCAGCCAGGGCATACCGTTGCGCGCCGAATCCACGGTCCTGTCGGGGACCCCGGTCCTCAGCACGCTCGTCGAGGGGCTGGCGGGCGCGACCCCGATCGGCGTCCGGGGGATCATGAACGCGACCGTGAACGCCATCCTGACCGACATGGCGGCGGGCAAGTCCTACGAGCGCGCGCTCGCGGACGCCCAGCAGGCGGGCCTGGCCGAGCGCGACCCGGCCGCGGATGTCGAGGGCCACGACGCCATGGCGAAGCTGATGATCATCTCGGCGCTCGTCTTCGGCAGGCAGCTGCGCCGCGAGGACGTCGCCTGCCAGGGAATCACCGGTATCACCCGGGCCGAGATCGACGACGCCGCGGCCAGCGGCGGCCGGATCCGGCATGTCGGCACCCTTGAGTTCGCCGGGCCCGGCGGAGCCGGCGAGGTCAGCGCTCGGGTAGCACCCATGCCGCTGCCCGGTGACGATCTGCTGGCGGCCGTGGACGGGATGGCCAATGCCGTCGTCTGCCGGGCGAGCCCGGTCGGCGAGATCACGATCGTCGGGCCCGGGGCCGGGCCGGAACTGGCCGGACAGGGCGTGCTCAGCGACCTCATCTCGGTGGCCCGCCAGTCCGGGAGGAACTGAGGATTGGGGTCCGCGGGCGCGGGCGGGGATGCTTTCGCCCGCGACGGAGTCACGGTCTTGTGCTACGGCGCCCTCGGCGGCTACGCCTTCGGGCCCGCCCTGGCGCTGCTCCGCGCCGAGCTGAACTTCTCCTATGCGATCGTCGGCGTCTACTCGGCGCTGTGGGCAGCCGGCGCGGCCGTGGTGGGATTGACCTTCGCGCGGGCCTGCCGGCGCGTCGGGCGGCGCTCGGTGCTGTGGTGGTCGGCGCTCGGAGCCATCGGCGGTGCCGCGCTGTTCACCACCACCGATGCGGTAATCACCACCATGGCGGGCGCCGCGGTCCTGGGCCTGGCCGGGACCATGGTCCAGACCGCCACCTCGTCGGTGCTCTCCGATCGGCACGGCAGGCGCCGCGACCTGGCGCTGATCGAGGCCAATGCCGTCGCCGGGGCCTGTGCCGTGGTGGCGCCGATCGCGCTGGGGTTCCTGCAGGGCACCCCGGTCACCTGGCGCGGCGCCATGGCGCTGCCCGCGGTTTTCTTCGCCGTCCTGTACCTGGCCTGCCGCCGGCTGCCGCTGCCGGCCAGTCCGGCCGGGCCTGCCGCCGCCGGGCGCACCGCTCGCCTGCCGGTCACCTGCTGGCTGCTCGCCCTGCTGGTAGCGGTCGGCATCGGAATCGAGTTCTGCGTGGTGTACTTCGGCGCTGAACTGCTGTCGGCGGGAGCCGGGCTGTCCACCGCCGCCGCGGCGACGTCGATGTCCGTGTTCTATGCCGGTATCTTCGCCGCCCGGGTCGGCGCCGGTGTGCTCGTGCGCCTGGCCCGGGCAGGGCGCTGGGCTGCTCTGGGCCTCCCTCGCGGTGACTGCCGCCGGGTTCCTGGCCTTCTGGCTGTCGCGGCATCCGGTCATCGCGCTGGCGGGACTGTTCCTCACCGGAGTCGGCGTGGCCAACCTGTTTCCGCTGTCCCTGGCGCTGACGCTGGCCGCGGCGCCCGGGCGCACCGACGTGGCCAACGCACGCACCCGGCTGCTCGGTGGCCTGGTCGTCATCGCCGCCCCGTTCCTGCTCGGCAGCCTGGCGGACCACCTCGGGCTGTCTGCCGCCTTCGGCATCGTGCCTGTACTCATCATCCTATCCGCCGGCCTGCTGCTCAGCGGGCTGCTGTCCGCCGCGCGCCGGCCAGCAGGCCGGCCGGTGGCGCCGGGCACCCGCCCCGTGCGCCACAACCGGGCCGGCTGAAGCCGTAACGGCGAGGGCGCGGTCGAGGAAGGCGAGGCGGTCAGCGGCTTCGGCGATGGCCTTCGCGGTCGGCTTGCCGCTGCTGTGGCCCGTGCCGATCCCGACCCGGAGCAGAATCGGCGCGTCGGCTTGCTGCGCTGCCTGCAGGGCGGCAGCGAACTTGTAGGAGTGGGCGGGCACGACCCGGTCGTCGTGATCGGCCGTGGTGATCATGGTCGGCGGGTAGCGCTGGGGCCGCACGTTGTGCAGCGGTGAGTAGCGGCGCAGCCACTGGTACTGCGCGGGATCGTCGGGGTCGCCGTATTCGGTCTTCCAGAGCCAGGCGACCGTGAAGCGGTGGTACCTGAGCATGTCGAGGACACCGACGTCGGCCACCGCCGCGCCGAACAATTCCGGGTGCTGGGTCAGGCACGCTCCGACCAGCAGGCCGCCGTTCGAACCGCCGTTGATCGCGATGCTGGCCGGCCTCGACCAGCCCGAGGCCGCGAGCCACCGCGCGCAGGCACAGAAGTCATCGAAGACGTTCTGCTTGTTCGCCCGCCGCCCTGCCTCGTGCCAGCCACGGCCGTACTCGCCACCGCCACGCAGGCTGGCCACCGCCAGCATGCCGCCGCGTTCGAGCCAGACCGTCCAGGGCACCGAGAACGAGGGGGTGATCGAGACCCCGACGCCGCCGTAGCCGTGCAGCAGCACCGGGACGTCTCCATGGCGGGGCAGGTCACGGCGGCGGGTCAGGAACATCGGCAGCTCGGTGCCGTCGGCCGAGGTGACCGTGACGCGCTCGGTGCCGAACTCGCGCGGGTCCAGCGCCGCGGCGGCGGCCCGGACCAGCGCCGTTTCCCCGGTGCGCAGATCGTGTGACCAGAGGCTGGCTGACTCGGTGAAGGACACCACCTCGAAGTGGATGAGGTCGCTGTCCGGGGTTCCCTCGATCAGTTCGTGCTCGGCCTGGCTGCCGCCCAGGGTCACCATGTCCGGCAGTGGGATGTCCCAGGCGAACGTGCCGTCAAGCTCGAACACCCGCAGCAGCGAGCAGGCGTCCCGCAGGTAGTGACAGACCAGGCGGCCGCCGAAGAAGTGCGCTTCGAGCAGCGTCTCGGCGGCAGCCGGGACCACCTCGCGCCAGTGCGGACGGCCCGGCCGGTCCAGCTCGATGGCGACGATCCGCCCCTGGTCGGCAGTGTCGTCGGTGAGCACGTAGAACGTGCCCGCCGCGTTCGCGACCACCTCGGCTATCGCGTCGCAGGCCGGCACCAGAACCTGGAAACCTGCCTCCTGGCGGTCGAGGTCGAGCACCCGCACTTCGCCGCCCGGGCCGATGCCGCCCTTGAGCGTCAAGATGAGGTACTGGCCGTCCGCGCTGACGGCCACGCGGGGAAACAGCTCGTCTTCTCCGGGCGCGAAGACGACCTCGTCGTCGAGCTGAGCAGTACCTGTCCGGTGGAAGAAGATCCGCTTCTCGCCGACATCCAGATGCTCACGGCCGGGGCGCGGTGGTGTCATCGCGCCGTAATAGAAACCCGAGCTATCGGCTCGCCACTGCGCGGACGAGTCCTTCGACCACTCGAGGACATCGTCCAGATCCGTCCCTGACGCCACGTCTTTCACCCGCCAGGTCAGCCAGTCGGACCCGGACATGCTGGCGGCGTAAGCCAGCTTGGAGCCATCAGGGCTGACACAGGTCGCGGCCACCGCGACGGTGCCGTCGGCCGCGACCGCATTCGGGTCGAGGAGCGGCCGGCCCGCAGCGTCCGGCGCGTCCATCACGTACAGGACCGGCTGGTTCTGCAGGCCCGAATTGCGCGCCTGGAACCAGCGTCCGGCCCGCTCAAACGGGACCCCGAATCTCGGATAGTCCCATCGCTCGGTGAGCCGGGCACGGATAGCCGGCCTGGCCGCTGCACCGGCGAGCCACGACTCGGTGACCTCGTTCTGCGCCGTTACCCACGAACCGACCTCAGCTGACTCGCTGTCCTCCAGCCACCGGTACGGGTCGGGCACGGCCTCGCCGTGGTAATCGTCGACGTCGTCACTGCGGCGGGTCACTGGCCCGGGTGCTGCTGACGAGCCTTGGCAGCCGTCTGCGGCCCTCCAGGGGCCAGGCTCTCGCGCGGACTTGGTCTCAGCTCCGGCCATGCCGACCAGTCTGCCAGCCCCGCGCCAGCAGCCGCCCCCGCGCTGGCCGCCGCCCCGCGCTGGCCGCCGCCCACGCGCCTGCTGCTGCCCACGCGCCGGCCGCCGCCCCGATGGCTCGGTCCCCTTCTCCGGTTGACGTTTAATAGCGGCTGCCGGGCGGGGAAGCGACTGGCAGACTCGGTGCATGACGTTCCAGCTGGCCCAGGTCAATATCGCCAGGCTCGCCGCGCCGCTCGATGACCCGCTGCTAGCCGACTTCGTGGCGGCGCTTGATCCGGTCAACGCCGCCGCTGACCAGGCGCCGGGCTTCGTCTGGCGGCTGCAGACCGAGGACGGGAACGCTACCGCTGTCCAGGCTTTCACCTGGGATGCGGCCGGCAGCGCCGGTGTCATCGTCAACCTGTCCGTCTGGTCAGATGTCGAGCACCTGGCGGCGTTCGTATTCGGCGAGATGCACCGCCAGGTCCTGCGGCGGCGGCGGGAGTGGTTCCACCGCATCCGCGAGGCGCACACGGCGTGCTGGTGGGTCCAGGCCGGGCACCGTCCCGCCACCGGCGAGGCCGAGGAGCGCGTCCAGTACCTCCGTTCGCATGGTCCGACGCCGCGGGCGTTCACGCTGCAGAACAGCTATCCGGCGCCGGGCGACCGCGGTGGCCGGCCGGTCGCCGGCCGCGATGAGTGGTTCTGCCCCGTCTGACTAGCCCGCCGGCGCGCAGGCCCGATCGCGGGGTCCTTGAGGTCACCCCGACGGTCCAGACCGGTCCTGGAGCGGCGCGGGCCAGGGCCAGGGGCCGGACTCCGGACTGGCCCGCGGGCTCTTGCCGGCTAGCGGCAGCGCGATGATGAGCCGTAGCGAGCGGGACGGAGGCGCCGTGGATAGGGTACGCACGGACGTGCTGGAGATCTGCTACGAGACGGGCGGCCCGCCGGGCGGGACGCCGGTATTCCTGGTGCACGGCTGGCCGGATGCCCCGCGCGGCTGGGATGCCGTAGCCAGGCCGCTGGAAGCGGATGGGTGGCGCACCATCAGGCCGTATCTTCGCGGATTCGGGCCGACGCGATTCCGGTCGGCCGACATTCCCAGGGCCGGCCACGGGGTGGCGCTGGCCCAGGACATTGTGGATCTCGCTGACGCGCTGGGGCTGGATCGCTTTGCCATCGTCGGGCACGACTGGGGCGCCCGGGCCGCGTATACCGTCGCGGCATTGTTTCCGCACCGGGTAACGGCGATCGCGGCGCTGGCGCTGGCCTACCAGCCAGGCGGCACCTTCACGATTCCCGGTTTCAGCCAGGCGCGCGCTTTCTGGTACCAGTGGTTCCTGTGCCTCGATCAGGGGGCGGATGCTGTCCGGCGCGACCCGCTGGGCTTTGCCCGGATCCAGTGGGATACCTGGAGCCCGCCGGGCTGGTTCGACGAGGCAGAGTTCGCCGCGACAGCCGAGAATTTCACCAATCCCGATTGGGTACCGGTCACCCTCAGCGCTTACCGCGCGCGGTTCCTGCCGGGCGAGGTGCGCGATCCGCGATACGACCTGCTGGAACGTCGTCTGCGTGAGACCGGGACGCTGTCGCGGCCGGCCCTTATGATGCAGGGCGCCGCTGATCTGTGTGATGAACCGCAGTCATCCGAGGGGCTGGACCGCTTCTTCACAGGCGGCTATACCCGCATCGTGCTCAATGGTGTTGGTCATTTCCCGCATCGCGAAGCTCCGGTGGAAGTAGCGCAAGCCGTGCTCAGACATCTGCAGATTCATGATCTCAGCCGATGACCTGCGCTCAAGTGACAGCGACGTTCGCCGGGTCACGAAGGAAGATGGCGAATCTGGCGAGTCTTCTTTGACATTGCGGCCCTGAACCTGGACGATTCTGGATATGGCAAAGACTGTAAACGTCGTCGTCACTGATGATCTCGACGGATCGCCCGATGCGGAGACCGTGTCCTTCGGCTTTGGCGGTCATAGTTACGAGATCGATCTTGGCCCGAAGAACCTCGCTAAGCTCCAGAAATCGCTGCAGCCATATATCGATGCCGGCCGCCGGACCGCGCACCGCAGGGCGGCGAAGGCCGCCCGTGGCACCGGAGCGAGGACGGACCGGGCGGCGGTGCGCGCGTGGGCCACGGCGCACGGGCTGAAGGTATCCGAACGCGGCCGGATCAGCGCCGAGGTGCTCAGCAAATACGACGCGGCTCACTAGCGCGTCGGTCAGGCAGTCACGCCGCGAGCCGTGCGGCTCGCCCAGGATCCACCAGGTGACGGCCAGGCGCCGGCGCCGCAGCTGGATCGACCGGATCAGGGCTGGTTGCCGCAGTCGCGGTAGTCCTGGCTGAGCTTCTCGTATTCGGCGACCGCCTCACGGGCGCGCGCCCGCGCCTGGGACCGCTCTTCAGCCGTGCGCTGCCTGATCGCCTGGTCACCCGGCTTCAACCTCGCCCAGGCCGCCTCGCACACGTCCTCCTCCGTGGCGTAGACCTCCTCGTACTGGACCCGGCCGCGCTCTTCGGAGACGAGGCTCCAGGCACGGTCGTCCTCGGCGCGCGTGATCACAAGCTCGCCGAAGCCGCCGCCCTGGCCCGGACTCAGCTGGCTGTCAATGCCGACAATGAAATAGTGGATTTCCGGCACTCCGGCGGTCACCAGCCGGTCCTTCAGCTCTCGCCGGTTCACGGTGCCACCTCCGTGATGTAGCCGTGGTCGAGCAGCCGCTCCAGCGATGCCTTGAAGTTACTCCCTGGCATAGCCTGGAACTCGTACTGGAGGCCGTCAGCTGACAGGTTTGAAACAGGACGTCGATCGGGCTCCCAGGGCGGCAGCCGCGAACGGCGCCACTCGCGCATGGTTGCACCGCGGTGCAGCGGGCACGCACGGAGTACCGGAACACGCCCGGGAAGGTCGGCCCACGCGGATGGGTGTTTCGTGCGGCTAATTGAATTGTCAAATTATCCGGGTGCGATGCTCCAGGAAGCTGCCGCCCAGCGCGTCGCCGCCGAAAGGCAGGCGCGCGCGCAATTCGAGGATGCGCTCGCCCAGCATCGCCAGCGACTCGAGAACGTTCGCCACGCGCGGGATCAGGCCCGCAGTCAGCATCGGTGGTGGGCGTGGCTCCGGGGTACTTTTGCCGTGCGGCGCGAGCAGCGGCTGACTCCGAGGCCGCCCGCACCGCTGGGCGTCACCGACCAGGAAGAGATCCTCGCAGCCGGAATGACCGGTGAGGAAATGGTCGCGGCTTCGCTCGGCCGCGCGCTCAGTGATGACTGGGTTCTGCTGCGTGGCTACCGGAATTCCCGCGGCGAGATCGACCAGCTGGTCCTGGGCCCGAACGGGCTCGTCGCGATCGAGGTCAAATATCGCAACGCCACCGTGCATTGCGACGGTGATGACTGGTCGTTCGACAAGTACGATCGCTTCGGCAATCTCGTCGAGCAGGGGACGATCAGCGACCGGCGGGGACGTTCGCCGAGCGTGCAGCTCAACGAGCCGGCCAGCCTCCTGGAAAAGCTCCTGCGCGATCACGGCTTCCGGATTCGGATCGAGCGCGTGGTCCTGCTCACCCATCCCCGATCCAGGCTCGGGACCTGCCGCAACCTGACCGTGCGCCTGGCGACCTCCGCGGACGCTGTGATCGGCCTGGTCAGCGCCGCGCCGCCGGTGCTGGACGAACAGCAAGTCGGCCAGATTCAGCAGCTGATCGTGCGCGATCACCGGCTTCGCCGCCGGCCATCTCGTTAACCGGCTGACCGGCGGGGCGGCGGCCGCAGGCCATCCATCAGCACGACGCGCCTACCATCCAACAGTGGCTTCCGTTGTGCGCCTCATCAGCCCGTTTCCTCCGGCCGAGGTGCGGGAGCGGATATCGGCCGCGGCGAAGAACAAGCCGCTGCTTGGACACTGGGGGTTCGCCCGGCCGGATCAGGGGCGCTGGGGCCTGGCCACCTGGCTGAGGTTGAGGCGAGATCAGGGAGTGCGCGCCCGCTTCATCGCTGACGATGAGATCGTCCTCGAGCAGTGGGACCAGGTCATGGCCAGGCTCGCGGTCGACAGCTGCCGCGTTGAGCTTGTCCCCCTGGAGCAGGGTTACCGGCCGGAGCCCTCGGCGGACGGAACGATGCTCGGCTGCCATTTCTTCGTGCCGAAGGGAAAGCAGGCGGCCAAGGTCCTCACCGGGCTGTTAGCGCTGGTGATCGGCCTGAGCTTGGCGATCGGAATTCTTCGTGACTCCCGGGCGGATGCCGGCGGCCAGGTCTTGTTCGTGCTGCTCGGCGGGGCGATGGCCGTGGCGGGGGCCCTGGACCTGTCCGGCGTCCGGCCCCGGGCGCGCCGGAGCCAGCAGTATGTCTTGTCCTGGCTGGAGCGGGTGGTCGCGGCAACCTAGGCGAGGCCGCGTACGAGGAGCACGACGCCCTCGGTGGCGGCAACGCGATCCTTCGAGATCTCCAGGTACTCCGCCGAGTTCGCCCACCTCGTGAACGCGTCCCGGTCCGGAAAGGCCATGACGATGACCTTGTCGCCGCTCCACTGCCCTTCCACGACAGCGGGCCGGTCCTCGGCGGCCAGCAGCCGGCCGCCGTACTTGGTGAGGACCGGCATGAAGGCGGCCACGTACCTGTCGTAGCGGGGCCGGTCGTGAATGGTCAGCTGGGCGATCGCATAAACGGTCACTGGTCAGCCCAGCCCGGCGAAGTGCCTGGCGTCGAGCCGACTGATTTCCGAGGGGCGAAGCCGACTGATTCCGGGGGCGAAGAGGCCATGCTCCGAGCGTAATAAGGCCGGAGCCGAGGCCAGCCATGATTCCCCGACTGCTACCGCCGGAGCGACCTGGGCGCGCAGCGGACGCTTGGTGGCCGGGTGACCCGCGGCGTCAGCAGGCGATGATGACGGGGCGACTGCTGGTGGCTACGGCCAGCGTGGCCAGGTCATCGGGATCGCTGGTCAGGATCCGGTCGCCGCGCGCCGCCAGCATAGTCGGGCGCCATCCCTGCTGCGCCCATGCCGGTCAGCATCGGCCGAGGGTCTGACCATCGGGCTCCGGCACTAGCGCCGGGTGGTGCGGGCCTGGGAGTGCGGCCGGGAGCGCGCGCCGGGCGGTATGGGCCCGGGCAGTATGGGCTGGGCGGTGCGCGCCGGGACTGCGCCAGGCGGTAGGGCCCGGAGTCAGGGAGACAGGTCGGTCAGGATTTCGCCGAACCTGTCCAGCGCGGCAGCGATCCACGGCAGCGTGACCGGTTCGGCGGACTGCAGCGCGGCCTCGCGCTGCGCGTCATCCTCCCCGTACAGCAGCCCGGTCGCGATCCGGACCCGCAGCGCCCGGGAGCTTTCGCCGAACGCGCTGGCGGGCAGCACCCCGGCGCCGTAACGCTCCAGCAGGTGGCTGGCCAGCCCGGCCCCGGTCGTGACGCCCCAGGTGTCCCGCAGGTGCCCCCGCCACGGCTCGAAGTCGGGATAGAGATAGAACGCGGCCTGCGGCGGCGGCACCAGCAGCCCGGCGGCCGCGCACCGGTCCGCCACCGCGCGGACCACGCTGGCGTGCAGCGACCGGCTCCGGGTTATCCGTTCCGAAATATCCGGTGGCTCACCGAACCCGACGGCCGCGGCGTGCTGGACCGGCGCGGCCGGCGACGACCATATCTCGCTGGCGACGCCGAGCACCGCCTCGCGCAGCGACCGGCCGAGCGCGCCGTCGGCCATCCTGGCCACCCCGAGCCGCCAGCCCCCGAGCGCCAGGTTCTTGCTCAGCGCCGTGGTGACCACGGTGCGGTGCGGCGCGATCGCGGCCGGGCTGAGGAACGCCGCCGCGGGGTCGTGGATGAGGTCGCGGTAGATCTCGTCGGAGATGATGACCAGGTCGTGCTCCTCAGCCACCCGGCACAGCGCCCGGACCGTATCCGGGCTGGCCAGCCGGCCGGTCGGGTTGTCGGGCATGGTCACGATCACCGCGCCGATCGGCCGCCCGGCCGCCCGGGCCGCGGCGACCGCCGCGGCGAGCAGGCCCGGGTCGCAGATCCCGCCCGCACCGGGTGGCGCGGGCACGAAATGGCAGCGTGCGCCGATCAGGTCGGCGTGCGCCGCGTAACTGACCCAGCTGGGGCTCGGCACCGCGACGTCAGTGCCGAGCGCCAGCAGCAGCGCGAAGATCAGTGGCTTGCTGCCCGGCCCGCAGATCACCGCGTCGGGCTCGGTCGGCAGGCCGCGGCGCCGCCAGTAACCGGCGGCGGCGGCGCGCAGCGCGGCCAGGCCGGCCACCGGGCCGTAGCCGCCCTGGCCGGCCGCCTCGGCCAGCGCCGCGCGGAGGCTGGCCGCCACCGGCAGGCCCGCTTCGCCGAACGCGAGCGGCAGCACCGGCAGGCCGCGGCGGCGGCGGGCCGCCATCACCTCGTTGGCGGCCAGCGTCGCGGACACCGGGACGCCGCCCCGGCCGGGGCGCCGCGCACTCGGCTGGGCCCGCTCCGGGAACTGGCGCGGAAGCCAGACCGGGGCGGGCAGCGCGACCGGGGCGGGCAGCGGGACCGGACCGCGCAGGGCGGCCGAAGCGGGCAGGGCGACCGGGGCGGGCCGGGCGACTGGAGCGGGCAGCGCGACCGTGACCGGCGGGCGGGCGGAGGATGCGGGCAGGGCAGCAGGACGCGCCGGGCCTGCAGAGGGCATGACGTGGCTCCTAGGCCATCAGGGCGGGGACGTCCGGGTAACTCGTGGCGCCGGGTGCTCTGCAGCGGAGCCCTAACCAGGCGTCATGACGTCCGCGTTGCCACGCCTACCAGCATGTCTGGTCACGAGAATTAGCGCAAGCAGTGATATGCATAGTATTGAGTAAGCTTTCCTTATGCTAGACACGCATCGCCTCAGACTGCTCAAGGAATTCGCCGAACGAGGCACCATCGTGGCCGCTGCCGCCGCGCTCGGCTACACGCCGTCAGCGGTGTCGCAGCAGCTCGCCACGCTGGAACGGGAAGCCGGGGTGGCGCTGCTTGACCGGACCGCCAGGACCGCCGAGCTGACCGACTCGGGGCGCCGGCTGGCCGCGCACGCCGAGCGCATCCTGGCCCTGGTCGAGGAGGCCGAGGCGGACCTGGCCGGGCGGGAGCCGTCCGGGCGGGTGGCGGTCACCGCCTTCGCGACCGCCGCGGTCGCCTTCGCGCCCGCCCTGGCCCGCTCGGTCCGGGCGCACGCCGGGCTGACGCTGCTGCTACGGCAGGCCGCGCCGGGCGAGGGGCTGCGGCAGGTCCGCACCGGCGAGGCCGACATCGCGCTGATCGACGACTGGTCCGGCCGGGCGCCGGGGAGCGACCGGGGCGCGCTGCGGTTCCGGCACCTGCTCGATGATCCGCTAGTGCTGGTGGTGCCGCGCGCGCATCCGGCCGCCAGCCCGGGCGAGCCGGTGGACCTGCGGCAGCTGCTCGGCGAGCCGTGGCTGGCCGCGCCCGCCGGAGAGCCGTCCCGGCAGGCCGTCGACCGGCTGCTGGCCGGGGCGGGCGGCGCGCCGCCGGCGCCGTGGGAGTTCGAGGGCCTGGCCACCATCCTCAGCCTGGTGGCCCGCGGCATCGGGATCGCCGCGCTACCCAGGCTGGTCCTGGCCGCGGGCGAGCGCCGGGTGGCCGTCCGGGAGCTGCCGGCCGGCGCCCCGGCCCGGTCCGTCTACGCCGTGGCCAGGGCCTCCAGTGTCAACCGGTCATCAGTGTCGGTGATCCTGGCCGCGCTGGCGGGCGCCGCCGCGGGCCTGCCCGGTGCCGGGACGGGCAGCCCGGCCCAGGATGGCTCATAAGCCTGCGTAACGGGTAGTTCACGCGTCTCGCTCGATCGGGCAGGTCATGCACCGGGGGCCGCCCCGGCCGCGGCCGAGCTCGCTGCCCCGGATGGTGATGACCTCGATCCCGTTGGCCCGCAGGAAGCTGTTGGTGGTGACGTTGCGCTCGTAGGCCACCACCACGCCGGGGGCCAGGGCCAGCACGTTGCAGCCGTCGTCCCACTGCTCCCGCTGCGCGGAATGCACATCCTGGGTCGCGGTCAGCACCCGGATCTCGGCCCGGCCGGTGGCGGCGGCGATCGCGGCGTGCATCTCCTCCGGCGGATGGTCGGTGACCTTCAGCTCCTTCAGCCCGCTGCCCGGCTCGACCGTGTAGGACGGCAGCATCCCCATCCCGGCGTACTTCACGAACACCCCGTAATCCGCCATCGTCAGCACCGTGTCCAGGTGCATGAACGCCCGGGCCTTCGGCATGTTCACCGCCACCAGGCGCTGCGCCGCCCCGGAGGTGAACAGCCGGTGCGCGAGGACCTCGACCGCCTGCGGCTGGGTCCGCTCGCTCATCCCGACCAGGACCGCGCCGTCGCCGAGCACCAGCACGTCGCCGCCCTCGATGGTGGCCGGCGCGCTGTCGGCGCCGTGGTACCAGACCTCGAAACCGCCCAGCGCGAACATCGGGTGCCACCGGTACATCGCCTCGTCGCTGATCGTCTCCCTGATCCGGGCCTGGCGCCGCATCACGTTGATGGAGACGCCACCGTAGATCCAGCAGGAGGTGTCCCGCTGGTAGAGCAGGTTCGGCAGCGGGGCGAGCACGAAACCGTCCGGGTCCAGCGAATGGAAGGCGATGCTCCTCGGCTCGGGGGCCAGCTCGAGGAACTCGTGCTTGGTGATCCCGCCGATCAGGAACCTGGTCAGGGTCGGCGCGTCCAGCGCGCCGAAGGCCTCGCGTAGCGGTTCGGTCGCGAGCGGGCCGTGCAGCCGCGGATCGAAGACGTGCTCGAGCACGTAGTCCCGGGCGTCCTGGATCTCCATTGTCTGGGTGAGCAGCTCGTCGTAGTAATGCACGATGACGCCGTGGTCGCGCAGGGTCTGGGCGAACGCGTCGTGCTCGGCCTGCGCCTCGGCCACCCACAGCACGTCGTCGAAGAGCAGCTCGGCTGCGTTATCGGGGGTGAGCCGCTTCAGCTCCAGGCCGGGCCGGTGCAGGATGACCTGGCGCAGGCGGCCGACCTCTGAGTCAACACCGAACATGGCGCTCCTATCCTGGCCCGGTTGCTTTCACGATCTGTTATTTCATGCCCGGTAAGCTGCCGCGATGCAGGTTGATCTTTTCGCCGATGCGGCTGACCTGACGGCGCAGCTGGTGGACATCGAGTCGGTCAGCGGCGCGGAGGGCCCGATCGCCGACGCGATCGAGGCCGCACTGCGCCCGCTGCCCCACCTCAGCGTGGAACGGGACGGCCACGCGGTGGTCGCGCGGACCGGCCTGGGCCGGGCGGAACGGGTGATCCTGGCCGGGCATATCGACACCGTGCCGGTCGCGGGCAACCTGCCGTCCCGGCTGTCCCAGGGCGTGCTGCACGGGTGCGGCACCGCGGACATGAAGGCCGGGGTGGCCGTCGCCCTCCGGCTGGCCGCCACGGTGCCCGAGCCGGCCAGGGACGTCACCTTCGTGTTCTACGACTGCGAGGAGGTCGAGGCGGAGCGCAATGGCCTGCTCCGGCTCAGCCGCCGCCGCCCCGACCTGCTGGACGGCGACTTCGCGGTGCTGATGGAGCCGACCGGGGATGTGGTCGAGGGCGGCTGCCAGGGCACCATGCGGGTGCAGGTCAGGGCGGCCGGCCGGCGCGCGCACAGCGCCAGGTCCTGGCTCGGCCGCAACGCGATCCACGAGGCGGGCGGCATCCTCGATGTGCTGCGCGGCTACCAGCCCCGGCAGCCGCAGATCGATGGGCTGGCCTATCACGAGGGCCTGAACGCCGTCGCGATCAGCGGCGGGGTGGCCATGAACGTGATCCCCGACGAGTGTGTCGTCACGGTCAACTTCAGGTTCGCGCCCGACCGTTCGGCCGCCGACGCGGAGGCACACCTCAGGGAGGTGTTCGCGGGCTGGGATGTCCAGGTCACCGACTCGGCGGGCGGCGCCAGGCCCGGGCTCGCCGAGCCGGCCGCCGCGGCGTTCGTGGCCGCGGTCGGCGGGACCCCGCGGGCCAAGCTGGGTTGGACCGACGTGGCCAGGTTCGACGCCCTGGGCATCCCGGCGGTCAACTTCGGCCCCGGCGACCCGCAGCTCGCGCACACCAGGGACGAGCACGTCGAGGTGGCCGCCATCGCTGAGTGCGAGGCGAGAATGCGCAGGTGGCTGAGCGGGCAGCCGTTCTCGGAGGCCTGACGGGCGGCCGGCGACCGGCTGCGGGCGCAGCAGGCCGGGGCGGGCCGAGACCGGCAGACGGCCGGAGCGGGCTGAGGCGGCAGTCGGCCGGGGCGGGCTGACGCAGCGATCCCCCGGCCGATGGGATCTGGCCGGGGGACCGGTGGCCGGCCGCGGCCGGAGAACCTGACGTCAGCGCGGCGGCGCCTGGATCAGCAGCACGCTGCTGGTGTGCTGGCTGCCTGCGGTGTCGGTCCAGGTGACCGAGACCTTGGTGCCTGGCCGGTACTGCTGCATGATGTTGGTCAGCGACGTCGGCGAGGTCACCGACTGCCCGTCGACCGCCGTGATGACATCGCCGCCGCCCAGGCCCGCCGTGGCGGCGGGCGTGCCGCACAGCACCCCGTCCACCAGCGCGCCCTTGCTGACCGGCGCGACCGTCTGCGGGACCGGGGCGTTCTGGTCGCTGCTCAGGCAGCCCTCGGTGCCGAACTGCGCGCCCGCCTCGGACTGCAGGGTCTGCTGGGCCTTGGGGCTGGACTGGGTGGTCGGCCAGACCAGCACGCCCATGAACCCGGTCAGGCCGATCTGGACGCTGGAGCTGCCTTTACCCGAGATGATCTGGTTGGCGAGAGTCATCGCCCGGTTGATCGGGATCGCGAATCCGACGTTGGGCTCCGTGTCGCCGAAGCTGCCGGAGGCGGCCGCGGTGTCCATGCCGATCACCTGCCCGGAGGCGTTGGCGAGCGGGCCGCCTGAGTCGCCGGGGATGATGTCGGCGTTGGTCTGCAGCATGCCGTGCAGCGTCTCGCTGCCGCTGGAGCTGCCCTGGTCGCTCGCCGTGATGGTCTGATTGAGCCCGGTGATCGAGCCGGTTACGACCGTCGCGCCGCCGGTTCCGTCGGCGTTGCCGATGGCCACGACCCCGTCCCCGAGCTTGACCGAGGTCGAGTTGCCGAGCGGCACCGTCTTCAGGCTTGACGCGCCGACCAGCTGGATGACCGCGACGTCGTCGCTCTTGTCGTAGCCGAGCACCCGGGCGGTGTAGCGCTTCCCGGTGTCGACCACCCGGGCGGACAGCCCGGTGCTGTCGTCGATGACGTGATTGTTGGTCAGCACGAGGCCGGAGCTGCTGATCACCATGCCGGTGGCAGCGGCCGTTCCGTTCTCGTAGCGCAGGTCGCTGGTGATGTCGACGAGGCCGGGCTGGACAGCGTTCGCCACGGCCTGCTGCTTGGCGCTGCTGAGCCCGGTGCCGGCGGCATTGCTGCCTGACCCGTTGCCCGCGCCTGACCCGTTGCCCGCGCCGTTGCCCAGGCCGTTGTTGAAGCCGGAGCCGTTGCCCAGGCCCAGGCCGCTGTTCTGGCCGGACGACTGGGCCGTGTTCGAGCCGGAGTCCTTGATGGCCAGCATGGTGCCCGCGCCGACGCCCGCGGCGAGCGCGGCGATCGCGATGTAGGTCACCAGGCCACGACCCCGGCGCGGCGGCGGTGGCGGCGGCTGCTGAAGGTAGTCGCCCGGGCCGCCGGGACCATAGGGGCCGCCCGGGCCGCCGGGCCCGGGGCCGGCCCTGACCTCCGTAGGGGCCCTGCGCCGGTGCCGTACTGGCCCTGGCCCCGTAGGGGCCCTGGCCGACCGGTTCGCCGTACTGGCTCTGGCCTGCGTAGGGGCCCTGGCCGACCGGTTCGCCGTACTGGCCCTGGCCTGCGTAGGGGCCCTGGCCATAGCCGCCGGCTTGCGCGTAGCCGCCGGCCGCGGGCTGGCCGTAGCCGCCACCCGGTTGAGTCTGGCCGTAGTCACCCGACGCCTGAGGGTGGCCGTAGCCCCCCGCGGCGGGCTGGCCATAACCGCCGCCTTGAGGAGCGCGCCGCCCGGCCCGAAGTAGGCCGCCTGGGCGTAGCCGCCCGGCTGTGCCTGCCCCGGCTGTGCCTGCCCCGGCTGTGCCTGCCCCGGCTGTGCCTGCCCCGGCTGTGCCTGCCCCGGCTGTGCCTGCCCCGGCTGTGCCTGCCCTGGCTGTGCCTGCCCTATCGGGGCCTGCTCGGCCGGCGGCTGCACTGTCGGGGCCTGCTCGGTCGGTGCCTGCCCCTCGGCAGGCAAGCTCAACGGAGCGGTCTGGCCCGCGCTATCTGCCCCAGCCGCGCTGGCCGGCTCGGGCGAGTTCGGAGCGGACGGCGATTCAGTAGCTGACCAGGGGCCCACGAACTCAGGCTGCTGGTTATCGCGGCCGCTCTCGTCTTCCTGCATCTGACATCCCCTCTGCGCCGAAGCCAGCGTACGTTCGGTCTACTGCTGCCCAACTCCGGTCGGCTAACTCGCGCCGCCGCCGACCGGGCCACCGCTTTCCTTAGTTAGCCCTACGGACCTGGGTGTTCCCTGAACGCCCTCTGAGGTTTTCCCGCTGTGACGAGCCTCACCGTCGCATAACCATTTCTCGCTAGAGTAGCTTCCGGCACAGAAGCGATATATCTTGAGTCTGCGCGCTTCGCAACTCAGCGCGTCTGGCGAACTCTGGGAGTGAACGATGTCGGCACCACCTCGCAAGGACGGGCCGGGGCTGACCCGGCGCGATGAGCTAGCGGTCTCCGGCGCGGCGATGTCCCATGCGCCCTGGGGTGCTGCGGCAGTCACCGGAGCGGTCGTCACCGGTGGCGACCTGATGCTGCACCTCGCGAGCCTCCATCTCGGCCTGAGCCCCTCGCTGGCGGCTGGGACGGTGGCTTTCTTCGCAGTCGCCGGGGGCGGTGCGGTGCTGCGATCGCACTCTGGCCGGGCTATGCGCTGGGCTCGGCGCAATCCATGGCGTTTCGCCGTTCTGCCCGGGTTGGCGACGGCGGTGGTCGTTTTCGTCCTGGCTGTCGTGCTGGGCAGCGGCGGGCTGGTCGGCGGCGCGTTCGACGCCCTCTGGCACGGCGCTATCACCTTCGGCCTGACCGGGCTGGCCGGCACGGTGGCAGGCAGCCGTAAGGACCGCACCGCCTACCGAGACGGCGCCACCTACTAGGCCGCGCCACGTGTCACGCCCGCGCCAGGCGTCACGCCCGCGCCAGGCGTCACGCCCGCGCCAGGCGTCACGCCCGCGCTGGGGCCGGCCGACGGCCGCCTGGACCCGGCCGTCTAGTCAGGCCTGATGCTCACGCACCGGGCCGACTCGCAGGCCCCGCCGGGCGCAGTATTCCAGCAACAGGGGCAGGGCGCCGAGCCCGGCCCGCCACGATCCGGCCGGCGAGGTGCAGTCGGAATCGTGCAGCAGGACGGTGCCGCCGCCGGTGACGTCGGCCGCCAGCGTCGCATACACCGTGCCGGGATTGCTCCCGGCCGCCCACTCCCGGCCCCAGGCGGTCCAGAGCACCGGGGTCAGGCCCAGCCCCCGGGCCGTGACCAGGGCGGCCGTGCTCAGTACCCCGTAGGGCGGCCGGAACAGCGCAGGCACCGAGCCAGTCGCGGCGGCGACCGAGTCACGGGCCCTGGTCAGGTCGTCGCGGGTGGCTCGCGGACCGCGCAGCGGCAGGTAACGGTGATCGAACCCGTGCACCCCCACCTCATGGCCAGCCGCGGCGACCTCGGCGGCGAGCCCCGGGGCCCGGTCCACCATGGAGCCAAGCATGAAGAAGGTGGCGTGCAGGCGCTGGCTGGCCAGCACGTCGAGGAAGTGCGGGGTCGCCGCCGGGTCGGGTCCGTCGTCGAAGGTGATCGCCACATGATCGGCCGCGCCGCAGCCCGACAGCCGCGGGAACAGCGCCGTACGCACCGGGCGCAGCGCGGTGATCCCCGGCCCAGCCTGGGCGACCGCCACCCCGGCCGCCAGCAGCAAGCCCAGCCCGCCCGCGCGCGCCAGCGCGGGAGGCCCAGCCGGCGCCCGGGGCGCCCGGCGGTGCCGCCGCTGCGCGGCATTGACAAGGTCCGTCATTCCTCCGCCTGTTTTTGGCTTGATCTATCGGAATGGTCCCAGGTCACAGGAGTGCGGGCGGGCCACAGGCGCAAAATTTGCAAGACGCGGCCCGGCTTTCCCTGCGATCATGGCGAAGCTGAGCCTGCTGGGTCGCCTGCTGGATGGAAACCCGGCTGGCTGGCTACAGCCTGGCCGGGGACAGGTGCGAGGCTAAGGACAACACGTCGTATCACATAGGGGTCAGTTTGGGAGTGCAAGCGGCGCGCGTTGTCTTTCCCGCTGCGGACCGGGCGGAGATCGCGGCGGCCATAACGGACATCCTGAGCAGCGGGATGCTCACCCTGGGGCCTTATACCCAGCGGTTCGAGGCGGATTTCGCGGCCGCTCACCGCGCGCCGCAGGCGGTCGCGACCGGCAGCGGCACCGCGGCCCTGGAGATCTCGCTGCGGGCGGTCGGCGTCGCCGGGCGGGACGTGATCGTACCGGCCAACACGTTCTATGCCACCGCCGCTGCCGTGCTGCGCGCCGGAGCCAGGCCGGTCTTCGCCGACATCAGCGCGGCCACGTTCGCGCTCAGCCCGCGGACGCTGGTGGCCGCGCTGACGCCCGATACCGCGGCGGCGGTGCTGGTCCACGTGGGCGGGCTCATCACCCCTGATGTCGATGAGCTCAGGCTGATCTGCGACGGGGCCGGCATCGCGCTGGTCGAGGACGCTGCGCACGCGCATGGTTCTTCTTACGACGGCAGGTTCGCCGGGTCATTCGGCACCGCGGCGGCTTTTTCGTTCTATCCCACCAAGGTAGTCACCAGCGGCGAAGGCGGGATGATCCTGACCGCGTCCGGCGATGTTGCGGACGAGGCGCGCATCTACCGGGATCAGGGCAAGGGCTCGTTCGGCGCCAATCATCATGTCCGGGAGGGCTACGCGTGGCGGATGAGCGAGCAGAACGCCGCCACCGGGCTGGTCCACCTGCGCCGGATGGACCAGTCCATCGTGCGCAGGCGCGAGGTGGCCGGCCGCTATGACAAGGGGCTGGCCGAGCTGGGCTGCCTGACGCCGGTCGCCGAGCCGCCCGGCTGCCGCGGGAACATCTACAAGTACCTCGCCATGCTCCCGGCCGGGGCGGACCGCGTCTGGTTCAAGCAACAGCTCGCGGCCCGGTTTGAGGTGCGGCTGGCCGGTGAGGTCTACGACCTGCCGCTGCACCGGCAGCCGGTGCTCGCGCAGTACGCGGGCCCGCCGCTGCCGGTGGCCGAGGACGTGTGCCAGCGGCATGTCTGCCTGCCGGTCCACTCGGACATGACCGACGCGGAGGTGGATGAGGTGCTGGCCGCGATAGCGGAGGTCGGCGGCGAGGTCGCTGAGTCGCGGGCCGGGTCCGGGGCGGCGTCGTGCGGGTAGCGGTCACCGGCGGGTGCGGGTTCATCGGCTCGCACGTGGTGGACCAGCTGCTGCGGGCCGGTCACCAGGTGCGCGCGATCGACATCGGCGAGCAGTGGCGCAACCCGGCGGCCGACTACCGCCAGGCTGACCTCTTCGACGCCGCCGCGCTTGATGACGCGCTGGCTGGCACCGACGCGGTTTTCCACTTAGCCGGGGCCGCCGACGTCAACGAGATCGCCGCGGACCCGGCCAGCGCGGTGCGGCTCAACGTCGAAGGCGTCGCGCGGGTGCTCGACGCGGCGGGCCGGGTCGGCTGCGGCCGGATGGTGCTGGCCAGCACGGTCTGGGTGTACGGCGCCACGGCCGGGCGCGGCGAGCGGACCGAGGACGCGCTGGTCGATGTGGGCCGGCCCGGGCATGTCTACGTGTCCACGAAGCTGGCCGCCGAGATGCTCGTGCACAGCTACCAGGAGATGTACGGGCAGGAGTTCACCATCCTGCGGTACGGCATCCCGTACGGACCGCGAATGCGGGACGCGCTCGTGGTGGCCAGGTTCGTCCGGGCGGCGCTGGACGGTGACCCGATCACCATCGCTGGCACCGGCGAGCAGCAGCGCAGCTACGTCTACGTCGAGGACCTCGCTGACGCGCACGTCCGGGCCCTGGCGCCGGCCGCCGCCAACCAGACGCTGGCCCTCGAAGGCGGCACGCCGGTCTCGGTGCGGGAGATCGCCGACGTGGTGCGCAGCCTGGTCCGCCCGGTGCCGGTCCGGCACACCGCCGCGCGCGCGGCGGACTTCCAGGGCCAGGCCATCTCCAACCAGCTGGCCAAGGAACTGCTGGACTGGTCACCGGTGACGCCGTTCGCCGAGGGCGTCCGCAGGTACCTGGGCTGGCTCAGCGGGGCCGCGGCCGGGCCCGTACCCGGGCAGTGAACACGGCGAGAGCTACGGCGGGAAGCCGGTGACGACGGTGACATCGACAACGGTGACGACGACGGCGCGCCGGAAGGCGCTGCTGCTGACGGGATCGATCGGCATGGGGCACGACCAGCTCGCGGAGGCGTGCACGGCCTCGCTGTCGGCGTCCGGCTGGTCGGCCCAGACGCTCGACGCGATGCGGCTGCTCGGCCGGCGCGGCGGGGCGGTCGGCGAGGCGGTGTTCCGCGGGATGCTCGCGGTACCCGGCCTGTACGACGCGTTCCACTTCACCGCGCTGCGGCCGGGGAACCGGCTGGCGCTGCTGGCTGACGCCGCGGCCAGGCGCCGGATCGTCCCGCGGCTGCGGGAGCACCTCGAACAGGACCAGCCGGACCTGGTCATCTCGGTGTTCGCGACCGGGGCGTCGGCCATCAGCAAGCTCGCCGACTCCTATCCGGCCATGAACCACGTGGTGTTCTGCACGGACGTGACACCGCACCGGATGTGGGTGCACCCCAACGTCGACCTCTACCTGGTCAGCTCGTCGATTGCGGTGGCCGCCGTACAGCGGTTCCAGCCCGAGGCGCGGGTGCTGGTGGTGCCGGCGGCGGTGCGCCCGGCGTTCTACCAGCCCGCGCCGCAGGAGCAGGCCCGGGCCAGCCTGGGCGTGCCCGCCACCGAACGCTGCGTCCTGCTGATGTCGGGTGCCTGGGGGCTCGGCCCGGTGGCGGCCGCGGCGCGGGCCCTGGGCAACGCGGGCGTGCATGTGCTGGCGGTGGCCGGCCGCAACGCCAAGCTGGAGCGCAGGCTCCAGGCCGTCGCGGCACGCCAGCCCCGGGTCCGCGCGTTCGGTTTCACCGAGGCCATCCCGGACCTGATGGCCGCCTGTGACCTGGTCATCACCAGCTCGGGCGATACCTGCACCGAGGCACGGACCATCGGGCGGTCGCTGTTGCTGCTCGACGTGGTCCCCGGGCACGGTCGGGACAATCTCCAGCATGAGCTCGAGCTGGGTGATGCCGCGGTGACCTCGGCCCGGCCGGCGGATGTCGTCCGCGGGGCGCTGGCCGCGCTGGAGCGGGTCAAGCCGGCCCGGCAGGCCCGACCAGGACCCAGGCCGAGTGGGAGTCGGCCTTCAATGCGGCCCTGGTCACCGTCGGCGCCTGACGCGGCCCCGCCCGGGTGCGCGCTGAGCGCCCGGCCCCGGCCGGCCTGCAGCGGGCTCAGCGCTGCCAGGGTCCGGCGGACCGGCCGGCCCAGCGGTAGCCGGGGGCGCCGCCACGGCCGAGGATCTTGTCCACCGCCCCGCTCACGCTGCCATCCTCGGCGATCAGCCTGCGGACCACGACGATCATGGCAGGGATGGCCCAGAAGTCGCCGCACACCCACAAGATCCCGGCGCCGATCTGCTGATCGGCGAAGGGCGGCATGGTGACACCCGCGATGTGGTTGTAGACCGGGTACCAGGAGGACTGCGTGAAGATTCCCATCGCCATGGCCAGGAACCACATCACGACGTTGGTCACCACCAAAGCGGCCGCCTGGCCGAGCGGGGGCAGCGTGGGCCGCAGCGGCGGCGACGGGATGAACTGCAGCCAGAACAGCACCCCCGCGATGAAGAAGCTGGCGTGCATCAGCCAGATGTGCACGAGCTGGTTGTTCTCCGCGAGATCGAACAGCACCGGCAGATGCCAGATCACCATCACGACGTTGAACAGGGCAATGGCGACCCAGGGACGCAGCGCCGCGCCGGTCACCGCCCGCAGCGGCCGGGCCCAGCCGCTCCGCATGACCTCTTTCGTCGCGTTGCGGCCCAGCCGGCCGGGCAGCGCGTCCAGCAGCGGCTGCCACGGCGCCCCGGCCACGATCAGCGTCGGCGCGGCGAACATGAGCAGCAGGTGCTGCAGCATGTGCACGAAGAAGTAGTCGTCCGACCAGTAGTCGATCGGTGACTGGACCGCGATCAGCAGGACGCCCAGCCCGGCGTAGAACAGCAGCGAGCGCCGCCGCCGCTGCCTGGTGCGCTCCGGCCTGGACCGGCGGGCGAGCCGCGCCAGCCCGATCTCATGCCAGCCGACCAGGATGATCACGATGATCAGGAACGGGTCGAACGACCAGTGCTCGGTCAGGTAGCTCATGGCGCCCCCTCAGCCGGATGAACCGTAAGGGATCGTGACCTGCGACGTCTGCACCCGGCGCCAGGCCGCGGCCCCCGCGGGCAGCTGCCAGTCACCGAACGAGCTGGCGTGCGCGGTCAGCGCGTCGAGACGGCCCGCCGGGCCGACCGCGAGCGTGGCCGTCCAGCTGGGCAGCGCGGGCAGCGTCCGCCACGGCGCGCCCGACCTGGCCAGGACGGCTCCGTGTCCGTGGCTCTGGTCCCGCCCCAGCACTACCCCGACGGCCCCGTCCGGCCCGAACGACGCCGACCGCACCGTGGCCGTCCCGGTCGGCAGCGGCGCGGACGTCAGCCAGTGACCGCCGCCGTCGTCCGACCAGGCGGCCAGGACGTCCGCCGTGGCTCCGGTGCCGGACTGGAGCAGCGCATCGGTGCGGCCCGCGACCGTCGCCATCCGCAGGACCGTGACGGTCCGGCCCGTCAGCGGCGCCGGCAGCGGCGGCCCAGCTGACCGCCAGGTCCCGCCGCGCAGCACGAAGATGCCCGCGATCCCGGGGTGGTCGCAGCTGCCCGCCAGCAGCGGCGCGGCGGCGGCGCCGGGACTGCCGAACGCGGCGGCGGTGAGCTTCGTGAGCCCGCAGGCCCGGCCCGCGGCGGTCGCGGCCAGCGAGCGCGCGCTGGCCAGCGTGGTCCAGGCCGCTCCGCCGTGGGTGCCGAGCTGCGCGCCGCCTTGGGTCAGTGCGATCAGCTGCCCGCCAGGACCGGCCGCGAGCGCGTCGGGGACGTTGGCCAGGCCCGGGTTGACGGGGCCGGCCGTCGACCAGGACGCGCCGCTGTCCGCGGTCGCCGCGAGGGGCGAGAACGAGAGGTCCTGGCTAGGGCGGAAGCCCGCCACCAGTGACCCTGGCCCGGTGACCCCGGCGACCAGGCCGCCGTTGTCAGCCACTCCCGTCGGCGTGACCTGCCGCCATTTCACCGCGCCCGCGGGACGCGCGAACAGCTGCCAGAAGTCCTCATTCTGTGCGGTAGAGCCGCCCATCACCACGATTGCCCAGCTCGTTCCGGCGGCGGTGGTGGTGGCGGCGTTCAGCTGGGGCGGCGGCGGTACGGCAGCGGGACGCTGCGGAGCGCTGGCCGGCTTGCTGCCGCAGCCCGCGATCAGGAGCGCCGCAGCGGCGGGAACCGCCGCGGCCCGCAGCCAACGGCCGCTCATGGCGACGTCATCACGTGCTGGGCGGCGCTGGCCAGCTCGACCGCGAACGACGACACCGAGCTTGTCGTGCCGGGCCCGGGATCGAAATCGAGCTCGGTGCGGGTCCGGCCGGTGGCGTCGATGACGTAGGCGACGTCGTTGTGCGCGATCATCCCGCCCGAGGGCACGATCTCGGCGGCCACCGAGTAATTCCGCCACGCCTGCTTGAGCTGGGCGAGCGATCCGGTCAGGTAGCGCCAGTTCGGCACGGAGGTGAGCAATTCCTGGCGGTCGAAGGCCCGGGTGTAGGTGACCGCCCGGTACACCGGGTTGGCGACGATGGCGACCAGCTCGACATGGCGCGACTTCGCACCGAGGATCTGGTCGGCGGCCCGGAATTCCTGCGCGATGAGCGGGCAGTCGCTGGTGCACACCGGGTCGAGGAAGGTGAGCAGGACGACCTTGCCGCGCATGCTGGCCAGGCTGACCTGCGTGCCGTTCTGGTCGGTCAGCCGGAACGGCGGGGCCGCGAAATTCAGCGGCGCGCTGTTGCCGTCGATGGCCTGGGCGATGATCGGGTCCGCATTCGGGTTCGCCTGGGCCAGCGCCGCGGGCGCCACTCCGACGATGATCATCACGACGGCCCAGGAGGCCAGCACCGCCCGGGTGCTGACCGACCCGAACGACCGCGCCAGGCGGCGGGCTGCAGCCGGTCGCGCCAGCTGGGCCCCGGGTGTGACCCGGCGGCGCCTGCTGCCGCAACAGGGTCTGCTGCCGCAACAGGGTCTGCTGCCGCGGTGGTGCCGGCTGCCGTGGCCGGGTCTGCTGCCGTGGCCGGGGCCGCTCCGGGGACCGCTGCGGAGGCGGTGGCGGGCACCCGGGTCAGCGCCAGGTAGCCGGTGAACACGACGAGCAGGATCGGGATCATGCTGTTGGGGTCGGTGCCGAGGCCGCCGAAGAAGCCGAAGTCCTCGATCAGCACCCAGTCGGCGAGGCAGAGCACGGTCAGTACGGCGATCGTCGGCCGCAGCAGTCTCGGCTGGCCGCTCAGCAGGCCCGCGCCGATCGCGCCCAGCGCGATCACCGCGACCAGGTTGACCGCGAAGCCGTGGGCCGCGGTGAAGTTACCGAAGCCGGCGACCCAGCGGGCAAAAAGAGCGGGCTGGGGCGTGCCGGCCATCGACTGGACCATGCCGGTGAGGGTGCCGGGCGAGCCGTGCAGGCTGCCCTGCCAGAACCCGCGCCCGGGCCAGGCCTGCAGCACGGCCATGCCGACGAAGAACAGGCCCATGGCCGCGAGGATCCTGCGGCCCAGTTGCGGCGTCTGCCAGGCGCGCTCCGGCATGGCCACCAGGGCGCCGGCCGCGCAGTAGAAGACCGCGGCCCCCGGTGCTCCGAACAGCCAGGTCAGGCCCGGAGCGAAGATTCCGCCGAAGGACTCGCCGAACACCCAGACCACCAGGCCCCAGCCGACGCTGGCCAGGCCGGCCAGCCGGGACAATCGTCCGCGGGGCGCGGCCAGCAGCCACGCGCCGATGCCTACCTGGATCCAGACCGCGCTGGCCGCCACCTGGATGGGGTGATAGGACCAGCCGGTCCCGGCCCAGTTCACGAGGTGCTGGACCCAGGCGGGCGAGGCTGACGCGGTCGGCTCGATGACGTTGGACGGCATCCCGGCCGCCATGGCCGGCTGAGCCTGCAGGATCCCGTCGAAGACCCAGATGATGCCAAAGCTGATCCGCAGCAGCCGGTGCCCGGCCGCCTCGGCGGCCACGGTCCGCCCGGCGGCCGATGCTCCCAGCCACTCCCTGGCGCTGACCCGCGCGATGGCCAGCACCGCGAGGATGAGCAGGATGATGAGGCCCTGATGCAGGAGTGCCGAACGGAACGCGGTCACCAGGATCGGGTTGGTGACGTTCAGTCCGGAGTTCATCCCGGGCATCGGGGTCCTCCCTCCCTGGTCAGTGCGGACGAATACGTCGGTGCTTCGGTGCCTGCGAATCCTTAGGTGCTTGCGAATCCTTAGGTGCTTGCGAATCCTTAGGTGCTTGCGAACGCTTCGGTGCGGACGGGGCGCCCGGCTGCGGGCCGGTCAGGCGGGCAACCTCGGCGGTGCTACCTTGGCCGACAGCGACCGGCTGGCGGAGGAGATGATCGAGTCGACGGCCGTGCGCTGCGCGTCCAGCGTGCCGCGAGCCTGTCGCAGGCTGGCTAGGTCCTGGTCCTTGACCTGCTGGTCCGCAGCGGTGAGGACCCGCGCCACATCAGTCTGCACCTGCTGGGCATCTGGCGCCGCCCAGTTCACCAGCCCGTTGACCACCCGGCTCAGGCGGAAGCTGGCCAGGGACTCGGTGACCTGGTACTCCTCCAGGTCGTCGAGCAGCTCATTGTTGGCGGGCGAGCAGTTCGCGGCGCCGGTCTGGGCAATGTTGACCGCGGTCGCCACGTCGCGGGTAGCTCCTGACTGCACCTGGTCCAGCGCGTACAGCGACTCGCTGACCCCGCCCGCGCAGGACTCGATGTCGGTGGTCATGTCGGACACGAAGGCCCGCAGGTCGGCGGCGCGCTGCGACTGCGAGGGCCGGTGCGCGAGCCCCACCAGCACCGCGATCGCGAGGAGGCCGACCGCGGCCAGCACGACCGGCCGCGGGGCGCGGCGGGTCGGCCAGGCGGTGTGCCTGATCGGGACGTACGGCGGGTCGGTGCGGGTCGGCGCGTTCACGGTCAGCCTCCAGCCTTGCGGTCCATGAGGGTGACACCGCTATGGAGGTCGTTCAGGGTCAGGGCCCCGAAGACGTGCTTGACGATGCGGTGCTCGTTGTTGAGGAAGAACGTCTGCGGGAGCCCGTACACGCCGTATGAGGTCGTCGTCAAGGCCGGCAGCGGGTCGAAGCCGATCGGATAGGTCACGCCCGCCTTGCTCAGGAACTGCTCGGCCGGTCCCGCCTCGTCGTTGGCATCGACGCCGATGATCACGACGCTGCCCTTGGCGTCCCGGTAAAACCTGGCCAGCAGCGGCGTCTCGCGCTTGCAGGGCGGGCACCACGAGGCGAAGAAGTTGACGATCAGCGGCAGGCCCGCGAAGGCGGCCAGGCTCACCACCTGGCCGGGATGGCCAAGCTCCTTGAGAGCGAAGGGCCTGGCGGCCGGCAGCGACGGGCGCGGCGACGTCTCGGCCCGGCCCCCGGCCACCGAGACCACGATGATCACGGCCAGCGCGACCGCGGCGGCCGTCCAGGCCATCCGGCCCGACCGGCTGGCCCCGCCGAGCCTGGCTATCCAGCCACCGAACAGGGCATCGTGCTCAAGTACGTCCGCTGACGGGAGGCGTCCGCGCCGCCCGGGCGGCGGCCCGCCCGCCGGTGCCCCGGCGGGTGACTCAGCCGGTGACCCAGCCTGGGGCCCGGCGGCCGGCGACCCGGCTGCTGACCCGGCCTGCGGGACCTGGCTGCCCGCGGGCTCGTGCGCCGGAGCCGCGGTGGCCTGGCGGGTCGGCCGGCTCGCCGTCCGTCACGGCTGCCTGATCCCGCGTGGATCGCCTGCCTGCGCCGGCATCGGCAGGTGCACCAGGCCATCAGCCGGCGGCGCGGTAACGGGAAGCATGAATTCGAACTTACTGCCCTGGCCTAGTGCGCTGCGTACCCGCACCTCCCCGCCGTGTCCGCGGGCTATCGCGCGGACCAGTGGCAGGCCGAGCCCGGTGCCACGGTGCCCGCCGGCCCCCTGGCTGGTGGTGAACCTGTCGAAGATGCGCGCGATCTCACTGCGCGGGATGCCGGCCCCGGAGTCTTCGATGATCAGGTGCGCCGCGTGGTCGATGAGCAGGACCGAGAGCCTGATGACGTCATCGGGGCCGGTGTGCTGGATGGCGTTCTCCAGCAACGCGTCCAGTGCGAGGCCCAGCCGCTCCCGGTCGGCGGTGACCGTGATCGCATCGAGGCGGCCCAGCTGCCAGAGCCGGTCCGCTGTGGGCCGCCAGCGCCGCAGCGCCTCCATGATGAAGCCGTCCAGGGCGACCGGCTCCAGGTGCAGGAAGTCCGGATTCTCCGAGGCGGCGATCATCAGCAGCCGTTCAGCGAGGCTCTTGAGCCTGGTCAGCTCGCCCACCACCACGTGAATATCGCGCTGGCCCTGCCGGTCGGCGAGATCGCGGGCCAGCAGCTCGGCGTGGCCGAGGGCGATGGTGATCGGGGTCCGGAGCTGATGGGAGGCATCCTGGAGGAACCTGCGCTGCGTCGCGAGCAGCCTGGCGTTCTCCTCGCTGACCGCGGCCCGCTCGGCGTCCGCGGCCATCGTCCGGTGCGCGTGCCACATCATCACCCACAGCAGCACCGCCATCAGCGGGACCTCGGCCAGTTCGTCGGCCGTCTGGGCATGACGCCAGACGTCGAGGCCGATGGCGGCGAAGGTCGTCGCGATCATCGCGGCCAGGATCCAGGCGATCGCCCTGGTCCGGCGCACGCGGAAGCCGTAAAAGAGGGCGAAGCCGATCCAGATGAGATGGAACGGGATGGCCTCCCAGTGCGCGAACAGCACGATCCCGGCCAGCCCGAGCAGCCAGAGCGCCACCCAGGAGAAGTCGAGCCACCAGGGCCAGTGACGCAGCCCGCTGGTGTGCCGCCAGCCGTCGGTGAGCAACCGCGGCGGCCTGCGCATGGCCGGCGGGCGCCAGTCCAGCCTGCCCGGCAGCAGCCTGGTGACGAGCTGGCTAGGAGGCGAGCTGATATCCCGCACCGCGCACCGTCTTGATCAGCTCGAATCCCAGCTTCGAGCGCAGCCGCCGCACGCAGACGTCGACCACGTTGGAGCCGGGATCAAAGTCGTATCCCCAGATGGACGCCAGCAGCTGCTCCTTGCCTACCGACTGGCCAGCGTGCTCCACGAGCTCCTTGAGCAGCAGGAACTCCAGCCGGGTCAGGGCAATCGGGCCGTTCCCGCAGTTCGCCTCGAGTCGGCCCACGTCGAGGATGAGCTCACCCATCCTGATCACCTCGGTCCGCAGGTGACCGGCGGCCCGCAGCTGGACCCGGACCCGGGCCAGCAGTTCGGCCAGCGAGAACGGCTTGGTCAGGTAGTCCTTCGCGCCCAGTTCCAGGCAGAAGACCTTGGTGGTCACCTCGTCCAGGCAGGACAGCACCATGACGGCCTGATCCGGGCGGCCGTGCAGCAGCTGGGCCAGTACCGTGCGGCCGTCCAGGTCCGGCATGACCAGGTCCAGGATGACCAGGTCGTAGTCACTGGCCTGGGCGCGGCTCAGCCCGGCCGATCCGTCCGGGGCGCTGTCGGTCTCGTAGCCTGCGCCGGACAGGGCACGCAAAATAAAGTCACGGATCCCCGGCTCGTCCTCGACGAGCAGGATGCGCGATCCGGCCGACCGATGGACTGGTCGATCTGTCAGCATTGCGGGCACTTCGCTTTGCAGTTGGCCACATAGCGGGTGTGGCGACTGGCCCCGCTCTTGCGCACCTGACCGGTGCATAGGAAGAGGATCTACTCCTTCCGACACCCCAGGTCAAGGCTTCAGAGCCGAAGCTGCCGATCCGTTATGAGTGAGCAACCGGTCACGCCGGCGCGGCCGGCGAAAGGTCCGCCCGCCAGTGTGATTACTTTCAGTAATGGGAAACATCCGTTGAGTGACTACGAGAGCGGCCGGAGCCAGCAGGCCCGGAGGCGCGTGATTATGACAATTTCGTCATTCAGGACGTTTGTTCTTGCCGTGCTCGGTGCCCAAACGCAAGATTCAGGACACATAAATGGCTTCCGGTCCCCGAACGCGAAGGCGGGCGGGCGGCCGGTGTTGCTTGCCGTGAAGAAGCGAGGTGGTGGCTGGTGTCTGTGCCGGCCAGGGTCCTGACCCTCATCGTGGCGTTCCTCGCGGTCGCCGCGGGCGGGGCCTTCATCGTGGTGCACTATTTCCTGGGCGGTCCGCCGGTGGAGGACTTCACCGCCGGGGTAACGCCGGACACCGGTGCGGCGGTCAATGTGGTGATGCAGGAGGACCCGCAGAACTCGGTGACCAGCACGCCGGACTGGGTCTCCTACTTCATCAAGAGCCCGCAGACCGGCCAGTGGGTCCACACCACGCTGTTCAAGGTCCCGGCCGGGTCCCGGATCAATATGACCATCCTCGGCTACGACGGCTGCACTCCGCTGCGTAACCCGGTCTGGGGCCAGGTCACCGGCACCGCCGGCAACATCATGCGGGTCGATGGCCAGCCGGTCTCGTACCTCAATTCGTGGTCGGGCTGCACGGTGGGGCACACGTTCTCGATCCCCGCCATCAACCTGAACGTGCCGATGGCCACGCCTCCGCTGACCGCGACCCTGTGCTCGAGCTCGCCGTGCACCACGAACCAGCCACACAAGGTCGTGACCTTCAGCTTCAGGACCCCGCGGGCGACCGGCACCTACTTCTGGCAGTGCCGGGTTCCCTGCGGTGGCGGCTTCCTCGACGGGTTTGGCGGCCCGATGCAGACGATCGGATTCATGACCGGCAACATGGAGGTGGTGTCCTGATGTCGGCCGCAACCGAACCGGCGCCGCCGGCGGCGGCCACCGGCCCCAACCACGGCCTGCGGATCGCGCTGATCTGGGTCGTCCTGGCCCTGGCGGCCGACCTGCTCATCTGGTTCGTCTGGGGCCCGCACATGCCGCCGGGCCGGATGGCGTCGGCCGCGCAGACCCAGCAGGACGCCGTCAAGGTCCTGGCCGTGACGGCCGCGCCGGTCATGGTGCTAGTGCTGGTCTACTTCAGCTACGCGTTCATCGTCTGGCGGCAGCGCGAGGGTGACGACACCGACGGCCCGCCGATCCACGGCAACACCCGGGTGCAGGCCACCTGGATCACCGTCACGTCGGTCCTCGTCCTGGCGGTGTTCATCTTCGGCGTCGTGGAACTGGCCACGCCCGACGGCGCAGGCGCGGGCCAGGGCCCGACCCCGCTGTGGACGCCGGGCGGCACGCCGCTCCAGATTCAGGTCATCGGGCAGCAGTGGAAGTTCACCTACCGGTACCCGCAGTACGGCGGCTTCGAGACCACGGCCCTGGTGCTGCCGGTCGGCCAGTGGGTCCAGTTCAACGTGACCTCCATCGACGTGATCCACAGCTTCTGGGCCTACCAGCTCGGGGTGAAGGCCGACGCCAACCCGGGGGTGAACAACGTCGCTTACACCAAGGCGACCAGCACCGGGAGCGTCACGGTCCGGTGCGCGGAGCTGTGCGGGCTCTGGCACGGCGCGATGTTCGACTACGGCGCCGTGGTCTCTGTTCCGGCGTTCCGGGCCTGGGCGATCCGCACCGAGGCGCGGCTCGTCCCGATCACCAGGATGCTCCCGCCGTACGCCACCACCTACGACCCGACCGTGATCCCGACCATCAACAAGGCCATGGCCAAGGCCGGGATCGCCGGGGCGAACGGCTACTACTACCCGCCGCAGGATCCGGTGCAGCCGTGATAGCCAACCCAGCGATGAAGAGGTGACCGGATGGCCATCGAGACTCAGCCGGAGAAGGCCCAGGGACCCGGCGGCGGCGAGCCCGTCGCCACGCCCAGGCAGCGGCCCTGGTGGATGCGCCCGGCGGTGCACACCGGGCTGATCGGGGCGGTGATCGGCTACCTGATCGGCCACCTGCTCGGCAACTGGCTGGCCGCCGCCAACATCAACACCGAGTACCAGAACCTGGCGCTGTCTGACTCCAGCGACCTGCCGATCGTGCTCGGCTACCTGCTGGCCGTGGTCGGCTGGCTGGCCGGGCTCGGCATCTTCAACGACCTGCTGCGCCAGATGGCCGGGCGGCCGGTGCCGGTCGAGGAGGAAGACGCGTCGGCGGCCTCGGGCCTGGCCAGGTACTTCAGGTACTCCCTGGACCACAAGGTGGTCGGGATCCAGTACCTGGTCGGCATGATCATCTACTTCTGCACGGCGGGCCTGTTCGCGATGGCGATCAGGACCGAACTGCTCTCGCCCACCACCCACGTGTTCAGCGCCAGCACCTACGTGGAGATCGTCGGCGAGCACGGCACCATGATGATGATGCTGATGACCTCGGTCATCCTGGGCCCGTTCGGCAACTACCTGGTGCCGCTCATGATCGGCTCCAAGCGGGTGGCGTTCCCCAGGATCGAGGCGCTGTCGTTCTGGCTGACCCCGGCGGCGTTCCTGGTGCTGCTGTCCGGCCTGCTGCTCGGCGGTTTCCCGTTCGGCTGGACCGGCTACGCGCCGCTGTCCATCCAGTCGACGGTCGGGGCGGACTCGTACGCGATCGCGTTCGGCCTGATGGGCATCTCGATGATCATGGCCGGATTCAACATCATCGTGACGATCATCTGCTACCGGGCGCCTGGCATGCGCTGGAGCAGGCTGCCGATGTTCGTCTGGTCCATGATCGCGACCTCGTTCCTCATGGTCCTGGCCGCCCCGGTGCTGGTCGGCGGCATGTACATGATCATCACCGACCGGACCGCGCAGACCGCGTTCTTCGCCGACCAGCTCGGCGGCAGCAGCTACCTGTACCAGAACCTGTTCTGGTTCTTCGGCCATCCCGAGGTGTACATCCTGGCGCTGCCCGGGTTCGGCATCGTCTCGGAGATCCTCTCGGTGTCCTGCCGCAAGCCGCTGTTCGGTTACAAGGTCGCGGCGGCCGGCATGATCGGGGTCTCCCTGCTCAGCTTCTTCGTCTGGCAGCACCACCTGTTCGTGAGCGGCATCAACCCGAACATGCGGCCGGTGTTCATGCTCACCACCGAGCTGATCTCGGTCCCGACCGGCTTCATCTACCTGGTCGCGATGGGGACGCTGTGGAAGGCGAAGATCCGGTTCACCGTGCCGATGCTGTTCACGCTCGGCATGTACTTCAACTTCCTGATCGGCGGCATCACCGGGGTGTTCCTGTCCGACGTGCCGGCCGACACCACCGCGCACGGCAGCTTCTTCGTGATGGCGCACTTCCACTACACGATCATGGGCGGCCTGATCTTCGCGTTCATGGCCGGTGTCTACTACTGGCTGCCGAAGATGATGGGGATCAGGCTGAACAAGCGGCTCGGCCAGATCCACTTCTGGACGATGTTCATCTTCTTCAACTCGACCTTCCTGCCGCTGTTCGGGATCGGGATGGCGGGCCAGCCGCGCCGGGTGTTCGAGTACGCGCGCAACCTGGAGACCGCCAACGACTGGGTGTCGATCTCGTCCTTCCTGCTCGGCGCGTCGATCCTGATCTTCGTGATCAACTTCGTCTGGTCGACCGCGTTCGCCAGGGTCCGGGAGGAAGGGAACCCCTGGGGGTCCCGCAGCCTGGAGTGGCAGACCTCCTCGCCGCCGCCGCCAGGTAACTTCGCCCAGGTCCCGGTGGTGCTGAGCAGCCCGTATGACTACGGCGTGCCCGGAGCAGGCCCGATGGCCGACCTGTCGCCGCCGGTCGGGGTGCTGAGTTCCGCCTACGCCGGGTCCGACACCGCAGCAGCGGAGGCATAGCCATGACGCAGACTTCAGCGCAGCCGCCGGCCGGCCTGACCCGGGCGGCGGAGGAGGCGGGCTTCTACCACGAGGCGGCCCTGAACGCGTCGTGGACCGGCTCCAGGATCGCCATCGGCAGCCTGTCGTTCGGGTTCGGGGCGTTCGCATTCGCGTTCTTCTACCTGCGGTCGATCAACGCCCACGGGCTGTGGTACCCGGCGCCGTCGCCCACCTTCCATGCGCCGCAGATGTGGGCGGGCACGCTGGTCATGGCGCTCGTCGTGGCCAGCGCCGCGCTGCAGACCCTCGTGCTGCAGCGCATCAAGGCCGGCCACAAGAGTCCCTGGCAGGCCGGCGCGCTGGCGGCCCTGGCGGGTGGCCTCGCGGCCATCGGCCTGCAGATCTGGCAGCTGCTGAACCTGCCCTTCTTCCCCGGTGCGGCCGGGTTCGCCAGCGTCTTCGTCGGGTTCTGGCCGGTGTTCATCGTGGTCGTGCTGGCCGCCATGATCTGGCTGGAAATTCTCATCATGCGGTCCCGGCCGATCCCGGAGATCTCGTTCGTGGAGCAGCCGCCGACCTACGTGGAAGCATTCGCGGTGCAGCGGTTCCAGGCCTCGCTGAGCGCGTTCACCCTCGTGTGGAACTACCTCGCGCTGATCGCGATCCTGGCCTGGGTGCTGTTCTACCTGGTCCACTGACCTAACGAAACGCTTGCAGCAGGAGGCAGCGGTGCCTGGATTGATCCTCGCGACGGTGACGCCCGATAACACCCCGGGCGGCGCCAACCTGACCTTTGCCTTCCCCATCATCTTGTTCGTCGTCATCGTCGCCGTCCTGTACCTGTGGCTGGGCAGGCCGCACCGGCGCGTCCCGGCCAACCTGACCACCCCGGTCGGCTACGTCCGCGGCCACCGAGGCGCCCCATCCTGAGGTGGCGCGCGGCGCGTCGGTAGCGGCCGGGCTGCCCACCGCGGTCGGCGGCGGCGGCGCGGAATCCGAGATCGAACCCGCCGGGGGGGTAAGAAAGGACGAGGCTAACGGGGCCAGCGCGGCAGCCGCCGGCCTCGAAGGCCCGGCCACGGCGACGTCCGAAACCGCCGCCGGGACGACTGAGCCGTCCGGGACTGCTGGCCCGCCCGCAGATTCCGGGGCGGCACGTCCGCTGCTGACCGCGCGACCGGTAACGTATCGGGGCAGGAGCCCGCCGCCCCAGATACCGGAGATCCAGGGCGCGGGCCCGCCGACGGCACGGAGGCTAGCGAGTGACACAGGTGACCAGCACGCTGCCCGGGCAGGTCAGCGCGCCCGTCGCCGGGCGGCGCCAGGCCCGGCTGGTGCTGCGGTCGCTGTTCCTGCTGACCAAGCCGCGGATCATCGAGCTGCTGCTGGTCACCACGGTGCCGACCATGTTCCTGGCCCAGCGCGGGGTGCCCTCGGCCCGGCTGCTCGCGCTCACCCTGCTCGGCGGGGCCCTCGCGGCGGCCAGCGCCAACACGATCAACTGCTACATCGACCGGGATATCGACGCGGTCATGCGGCGCACCTCGCGCCGCCCGCTGGTCGCCAAGGGCGCGCAGGCCGTCATCAAGCCGGGCGAGGCGCTGGCCTCCGGGATCGTGCTGGGCGCCGCGTCGACGCTGCTGTTCGGCCTGCTGGTCAACTGGCTGGCTGCGGCACTGGCGGTCGGGGCGATCCTGTTCTACGTCTTCGTGTACACGCTCGGGCTGAAGCGCAGGACCGCGTCGAACATCGTGATCGGCGGCGCGGCCGGCTGCTTCCCGGTGCTGGTCGGCTGGGCGGCGGTCACCGGCACGGTCAGCCTGCCCGCCGTGGTGCTGTTCGCGGTCATCTTCTTCTGGACGCCGCCGCATTTCTGGGCCCTGGCCATGAAGTTCCGCGACGACTACGCGGCGGCCAGCGTGCCGATGCTGCCGGTGGTGGCGTCCCCGGTGACGGTCACCCGCAAGATCCTCGGCTACTCCTATGCGATGGTCGCGGCCACCCTGGCGCTGGTGCCCTACGCCGGCTGGCTGTACGGCTGCGTGGCGGCCGGGCTGGGCGCCTGGTTCCTCCTGGAGGCGCACCGGCTCAAGGCGCGCGTCGCCGCCGGTGACGCACCCGCCCCGATGCGGCTGTTCCACCAGTCGATCGCCTACCTCACCCTGCTGTTCGCCGCCATCGCGGTCGTCGAGCTGCTCCCCATCGGCCGCTGGTAGCCGTAGCAAAACATTTCCGGCGGGTTGACTTGCCGATGAGACCCGATGGGCGATGCTTGGGCACATGACTCGGCACGATGCGTTTTCGCGGCGCAGATTCATTGGCACCGCCGCGGCCGCAGCCGCCGTTCCGGCCGCCGCGGCCGCCTGTTCCGGTCCGGCATCCCCCTCAGCAGCGAAGAACGCCGCGGCCAAGAGCGCCGCCGCCGGGCGGAGCCGGGTGGTGGCCGAGAACGATCTGCATGGCGACCGGGACTGGTGGATCAGCAAGCTGGGCGCGCCCGACGCCATCGTGGGCTACGCCGGCCAGGCCAGCGTCCTGCCCGGCGAACAGGTCCAGCTGTACGTGTCGACCACCTCCCGCGAGTTCAGGGTCCGGGCCTTCCGGATGGGCTGGTATCGCGGTGACCTGGCGCGCCAGGTGTGGAAGTCCGGGCCGGTGCGCGGTCGCCGGCAACGGCCGCCGTCCATGACCGCGCAGACCAACACGGTCCACACCGACTGGGGCGCATCGCTCAGCATCCCGACCGACGGCTGGCCGGCCGGCTCCTACCTGCTCCGCCTGGACGGCGACACCGGGCAGCGGTACGTGCCGCTGACCGTGCGGTCGGAAAGCACGGCGGGCCGGGTGGTGATCAAGAACTGCGTCGCGACCTGGCAGGCCTACAACACCTGGGGCGGCTACGACCTGTACACCGGCCCGACCGGTGAGTACGCCAACCGCGCGCTGGCCGTGAGCCTGGACCGGCCCTACGACCAGGAGGGCGCCTACCTGTTCATGGTCTACGAGCGGAAGTTCATCAACCTCGCCGAGCGGCTGGGTCTCCCGCTGGCCTACCTGACCAGCATGGACATCGCCGGTGATGCGCATGCGCTGGACGGGGCGAGCGCGCTGATCTCGCTCGGGCATGACGAGTACTGGTCGCCGCCCGAGCGCGCGCATGTCACGGCGGCCAGGGACGCCGGGGTCAATCTCGCCTTCCTGGGCGCCAACGCGATGTTCCGGCGCACCCGCCTCGAGCCGACCGAGCTGGGCGCCGACCGGCTGGTGGTCTGCTACCGGACCAGCTACCAGCAGGACCCCATGTACGGCAAGGACAATGCCCTGGTCACCACGGACTGGCGGGAGGAGCCGCACCCGGACCCGGAATCGTCGGTGATCGGCACCCTCTACGAGGGCTTCCCGACCGTGGCTGACTATGTCGTGGCCACCCCGGACGCCTGGATGTTCAAGGGAACCGGGGCCAGGAAGGGCACCAGGTTCACCGCGCTGGTCGGTATCGAGTACGACCGGGTCAACCCCGGCTACCCGGTCCAGCGGCCGATCCAGGTCCTCGCTCACTCGCCGGTGACCTGCAACGGGGTTAACAGCTACTCCGACTCGGCCTATTACACCCACCGCAGCGGGGCCGGGGTGTTCAACGCGGGCACGATGCGGTGGGTGGAGTCCTTTGCCCCGCCGCTGTATAACTGGGGCATCACCAGGAAGTGCGGCGATTTCACCCGCAAGGTGACCGCCAACGTGCTGCGGGCGTTCGCCGACGGACCTGCGGCGGCCAAGTATCCGGCGCACGATAATCTGGACGCCATGGATGAGTGGCCAGGTGACCCGCTCGCGGCGAAGCACAACCTGTGGCCGCCGGTCCGGCTGTGATCGCCGCAGAACCCGCCGCAGAACCCCCGGCGGGACCCGCCCTGGCCGCCGATTCCGCCGTTGGCGGCCGTGCGCCGTATGGTGGACGCATAACCGATGATGACGCCGGTACCCGGCCCGGCTGGGAGCACTATCCCGCTCGCCGGGCCCGAGTAACCCCGGAGGCGGCATGACTGCCCAGCGCAAGGTTCCGCGCATCGCCCGCTGGGGGGTGCCGGCGGGCGCAGTGGCCCTCACCGCAGTTGTGGTGGCCGGGTTTGCGATGTCCGGTGCCCAGGCCGCTCCGTCGCTGCCGTCCAGGACCCCGGCCCAGCTGCTGGCCGCGGTGAATTCCGCGCGGGTGCTGCCGCCGATGACCGCGGTGGTCGAGGAATCGGCGGCCCTCGGGATCCCCAGCCTGCCGAACGTGGCCTCCGGCGACCCGCTGTCCGCGCTGTCCTGGCTGTCCGGCTCGCACACGGTCAAGATCTGGTACGCGGATCCGGCGCACCTGCGGATCGCGGTTCCGGTGCCGCTCGGCGAGTCCGATGTCCGCCGGGACGGCCGCAACGTCTGGTACTGGAACAGCAAGACCAACCAGGCCACCCACCTGGTGCTGCCCGCGGGCGCTGCCACTGCCCCGCAGGGCAGCAGTTCCAGCGTCACCCCCAGCGCGCCCACCCCGCAGCAGCTGGCCAAGCAGGCGCTCGCGGCGGTCGGGCCCACGACCAAGGTCGGCCTCCAGCAGAACGTCACCGTCGCCGGCCAGCCGGCCTACCAGATCTCGCTGGCGCCCAAGGACAGCCGGTCGCTGATCGGCGAGATCCGGATCGCCATCGATGCCCAGCGGGCCTTGCCGCTGCGGGTGCAGATCTTCGCCCGCGGTTCGAGTAGCCCGGCCTTCCAGGTGGGCTTCACATCGCTGCAGTTTGGCACTCCGGCCGCTAGCAACTTCGCGTTCACCGCGCCGTCTGGCGCCAAGGTGAAGACGGTGACGGTGCCCGCGGGCGCGGCTCCCGGACTGCTCCGGGGGCTTCCGCTGGGCCTGCCGCTGGGCGTGCTCGGCGCCAGCGCCGGCCTGAGCGGCGCCTCCAGCCAGGCGGTGTTCCGCGTCCCGGTCCCGGTCAAGGGCAGCCAGGTCACGGTGCAGGGCCGCCAGGTCACGGTCAAGGGTGCCCGCGCGCTGCAGATCGCCCGCGTGGCGATCATCGGCCGGACCGTCGCGCTGAAGGGCCTGCCTAAGGGCACCCAGGTGCGCCTGACGCCCGCTCAGGCCGCGGCGTCGGTGCGGCAGCTGCGCCGGGCGTTCGCCGCGCAGCTGCCCAAGAACCTGACCGCCGCCCAGCGCGCGGCTGTGCTGCGCAAGTTCGACGCCGCGATCTCCCACGGCGGCCCGATCGCGGTAAACCAGGCCACCGGCGGGCCGCTGTCCCGGATCGCCCTCACGCCGGGCATGATCCCGCCGCCCGCACTGCACGCGGTAGCCGGGCTCGGCCTGCCGTCCGGCGCCGGACTGACCGTGCTGGGCAAGGACTGGCTCACGGTCGTGGTCATCCCGGCCAACGGCCTGGCCGCGGCCAGCACGGGCCCGCTGGCCGGGACGCCGGCCAGCGGCGGGACCGCCGCTTACCACTCGCGCCTGACGATCCGCATTCATGCGGGCCCGGTCACCTCGCAGGAAGTGATTCACGCGCCGGCCGGCTCGCAGCAGGCCATTGCTGTCCCGGGCGGACCGAACCTCGCGATCCTCGGCGCGCTGCTACAGGCCGCGAAGCCGGTTCACGGGACCTGGGGGAGCGGCCGGCTGCTGACCACCAGCCTGGTCTCGGTCCTGGTCACCAGCAACGGCAAGATCCTGGTCGGCGCGGTTACCCCCGCGGTGCTCTACGCCGACGCGGCCCAGGTCAAGTGAGTCCGGGCGGCGGCCCGGACGCGCAGCCCGACCAGATCAGCTTCGGCGGCGACGGCGACGCGGGCGGTGACCAGAAGACCGGCCCTGGCCACCGCGCGTCGGTCTGGGGCCCGCTCGCGACCGGCCACGGCGCTGGCGCGCAGGGCGCCAGCGGACAGCGCGCTAGCGGGCCGGGCGCATCCGGCCAGGGCGCATCCGGCCAGGACCAGCGTGCGGGGCTGGCCATCGCCACCAGCGGGCTGGCCAAGCGGTTCCGTAGCCAGCTAGCCGTGGCCGGCATCGACCTGGCGGTTCCGCGCGGCGCGGTGTACGGCTTCCTGGGGCCGAACGGCTCGGGCAAGACCACCACGATCCGGATGCTGCTCGGCCTGATCGAGCCGACCAGCGGCAGCCATGAGATGCTCGGCGTGCCGATGCCGGGCGGCGTCAATGCCGTGCTGCCCAGGGTGGGCTCGCTGGTCGAGGGGCCGGCGTTCTACCCGCAGTTGTCCGGCCGGGCCAACCTGGCCAGGCTGGACGCGGCGGACCGGATGGCCAGCCGCCGCACCGCGGCGGAGCGGATCGACCGGGCGCTGGAGCGGGTCGGGCTGCTGGCCGCCGCGGGCAAGCGGTTCCGCGCCTACTCGCTCGGCATGAAGCAGCGGCTGGCCATCGCGGGCGGGCTGCTGCAGCCGCGGGAGCTGATGATCCTGGACGAGCCGACCAACGGCCTCGACCCGCAGGGCACCCGCGAGGTCCGCTCGCTGATCAGGGAGATCGCCGCCGAGGGCACCACCATCTTCGTCTCCTCGCACCTGCTGGCCGAGGTCGAGCAGATCTGCTCGCACGTGGGCGTCATGCGGGCGGGCCAGCTGGTCTTCGAGGGCACGCTGGCCGACCTGCGCGGCGGCGGCGCGACCCGGATCGTGGTCCGCACCCCGGACGTCGCGGCCGCATCGGGCGTGCTGGCCAAGCTCGGGCTGGCCGACGTCCGCTCCGCGGACTCCGAGGTCAGCGCGGATCTCGGCGCGGAGTTGCCCGAGGTCATCTGCGCTGAGCTGGTGCACGCAGGCGTGCCCGTGGCCGGGCTGGCCACCCCGCGGCCCAGCCTGGAGGACCGGTTCGTCGAGCTCACCGGCGAGGGCTTCGATGTCAACGGCTGACCTGGGCGGCGGCGCGGGCGGCGCGGGCGTACCGGCCGGTGCGGGCGGGCCAGGCGGCGGCGCGGTCGGCGCTGGCGGACCCGGCGCCCGGGCAGCTGGCGGACCCGGCGCCTGGGCAGGCGGGCCGGGCGCAACGGCGGTCGCCCGGGCGGTTCCTGACGGGTCCGGTTACCATCCTGAGCTCGCGATTCACCCCGGCGCTCCGGTTAGTTCCTGGCTTCGGTTTCTTGGCTCGGAGCTTCGCCTTATCTTCGGCCGCCGCCGGAACCAGGCGCTGCTCGGCGTGCTGGTCGCGCTTCCGATCCTGATCGGCGTCGCGCTGCGGCTGCAGGCATCATCGGCTGGCGGGGGCGGCGGAGGCGGCCAGGGACCTGCGTTCTTCTCCCAGGTCACCGACAACGGCGTCTTCCTCGCGCTGGCCGCGATCACCGTGCTGCTCATCCTGGTGCTGCCGCTGGCCGTCGCGGTGGTGGCCGGGGATTCCATCGCCGGCGAGGCCGGGCTCGGAACGCTGCGATATCTGCTGGCGGTCCCGGTCGGCCGGACCAGGCTGTTGTTCATCAAGTACACCGCGCTGGTCATCTTCGGCCTGGCCGCCTGCCTGCTGGTGACGGTGGTGTCGCTGGCCACCGGCGCGGCGCTGTTCCCGGTCGGCCCGGTGACGCTGCTGTCCGGGACGACGGTGCCGCTGGCCGCCGGGCTGCTGCGACTGCTGCTGGTCACGCTGTATGTCGGTGCGGCCATGGCGGCGGTCGGCGCGATCGGGATCGCCATCTCGACATTCACCGAGCATGCGATCGCCGCGATGGCCGCGATCCTCGTCGTGGTGGTCGGCAGTGAGGTGGCGGACAGCGTTTCGCAGTTCGCGGTGATCCACCCGTTCCTGCCGACGCACTTCTGGCTGTCGTTCGATGCGCTGCTCCGCTCGCCGGTCGACTGGACGAGCGCCTGGCACGGGCTGGCCTCGTTCGCGGCCTACGTGATCATCTTCGGCTCGATCGCATGGGCCAGGTTCACCACCGCGGACGTCACGAGCTGACCTGACTGGTCACGCCGCCGGGTTTTGACGACGAGCAGATTTTTGGGAAGCGGTCGCCACCGCCGCTTACGAATTCATCACTGGGCCGCTGGTCGAGAAACCGTATCGGGTCGGCAAGCGCTTGCTCGCACCGCTGGACGATCGGTTCAGCGCACGGCGTGGCACCTACCGGATCAGCTATCGGATTGACGACCGCACCCGCACCGTCACTGTGGTGGACATCGACCACAGGCGCGACGTGTGCCGAGCTAGCTAAGACTGGCTGAACAGCACTCGCCGGGGTTAGCGCTTCAGGTCCGGGAAGTCCTCTTCCCAGAACTCGGCGGGGCCGCGGGGCGCGGGGGTGCCGGTCGCGGGGGTAAGGCGCGGGGGGGCCAGGCGCGGCGCTCGGCGCGGCTGCCGCGCCGGGTGCCGGGGGCTGGTCGTCGGCCGGGCCGTGCCGCTCGGTCTCCAGCGCCCGCAGCTGAACGCGGCGGATCTTGCCGGAGATCGTCTTCGGCAGCTCGGCGAACTCGAGGCGGCGGATCCGCTGGTAGGGGGCGAGCCGCTGCCTGGTGTAGGTGAAGATCGCCAGCGCCGTTTCGGCCGACGGCTCGTAGCCGACGGCCAGCAGGACGTAGGCCTTGGGGACGGCCAGCCGGAGCGGATCGGGGGAGGGCACCACCGCGGCCTCGGCCACCGCCTCGTGCTCGATCAGGACGCTCTCCAGCTCGAACGGCGAGATCCGGTAGTCGGACGCCTTGAACACGTCGTCGGTCCGGCCAATGTAAGTGATGTAGCCGTCCGCGTCCCGGCTGGCTACATCGCCGGTGTGGTAGTAGCCGTCGCGCATCGCCGCCGCAGCGCGCTCGGGGTCATCCCGGTATCCCGACATCAGGCCGAGCGGCCGCCTGGCCAGGCCGAGGCAGATCTCGCCCTCGTCACCTGGCGTGCCGGTGAGCAGATCGACCAGGGCCACCTCGTAGCCGGGCAGTTCCCGGCCCATCGACCCGAGCTTGACGCTCTGGCCTGGGGTATTGCCGATCTGCAGGGTCGTCTCGGTCTGCCCGTAGCCGTCCCGCACGGTGATGCCCCAGGCCCGCCGTACCTGCTCGATCACCTCCGGGTTGAGCGGCTCGCCCGCGGCGACGCACTCCCGCAGGCTGCTGATATCAGTGCGGGACAGGTCTGCCTGGACCAGCATCCGCCAGACGGTGGGCGGTGCGCACAGCGAGGTCACGCCGCAGCTGCCGATGGCATCGAACAGCGCGGCCGGGGAGAACCGCTCATGGCCGAGGACCAGCGCGGCCGCGCCGGCGATCCAGGGTGCGAACACGTTGCTCCAGGCGTGCTTGGCCCAGCCCGGGGAGGAGATATTCAGGTGCACGTCGCCGGGCAGCAGCCCGAGCCAGTACATGGTCGACAGGTGCCCGACCGGGTAGGAGACCTGGGTGTGCTCGACCAGCTTCGGCTGCGCCGTGGTCCCCGAGGTGAAGTAGAGCAGCAGCGGATCGCTGGCCATGGTCACGCCCTCAGGCGTGAACCGAGCCGGCGCGCTGTCGGCCTCGCGGTAGTGGTGCCAGCCCGGTGCCTCGTCGGGGGTGGCGGTCACCGCGATCCTGGTCTGGTCCCCGGTGAGATGCGAGAACTTGTCCGTGTGGACCGCCTCGGTGATGATGTGCCTGACATCGCCCCGGGCGACCCGGTCCGTCAGATCCTCGGGCCGCAGCAGCGTGGAGGCCGGGATGATCACCGAGCCGAGTTTCATCGCGGCCAGCGTCACCTCCCAGAGCGGGACGATGTTGCCGAGCATGAGCAGCAGGCGATCACCGCGCTGCACGCCGAGCCCGCGCAGCCAGTTGGCCACCTGATCGGACCGGGCGGCCAGTTCGGCGTAGCTGAGCTGCTGGTCGCTGCCCTCGGTGAGAACGCGCAGGGCGGTGGTGTCCGGCTGCTCGGCGGCGAGCACGTCGAACCAGTCGAGCGCGAAGTTGAACTCGGTCAGCTCAGGCCAGCTGAACTGGCTCTTGGCCGTCTGGTAGTCCTCGCGGGTCGTCAGCAGCAGATCGCGGGCCGCGCGGAATGCCGCAGTGCCCGGGCGCGAATCGGTCATAGGGCTATGGTCTCAGTTCAGCGGCCGCATTCTGACCCGATCCGGCCGCCATCTCGCCGAGATGCACAGGAAGACGACCCCGGCCAGCACGCCCAGCCGGATGAGCGGCACGACCAGCACCGTATCCCAGTAAGTCACCGAAACCAGCCACGGCGTCCGCACGACCTGCGCGTCAAGTCCGGGCAGCGAGATGACCAGGCCGGCGGTGAGCCGGAGGACCATCAGCCAGTCGATCCTGGACGCGGGGTAGAGGGCGAGCAGGCAGAACGCCATGGTGTCGTACCAGGCGAACTCGTAGGGCCAGGCCAGCAGCCAGGCCAGGCTGAGCGCCAGAGCGGGCCGGATGGCGGGCCGGGCCGGGTTGCCCTCAGGCAGCCGCCACAGCAGCAGTCCGGCCACCGCCAGGAAGACCACTCCCGCCACGCGGGTGACATGCGGTAATGCTGCGTACCCGAACGGCCGGGCGAAGAACTCGTAGATGTTGTCGGCGCTGGAGTAGGCACGGCGCGACGACAGCGCGGCCAGCGCCGCATGGCCGAACCACAGATAGGACGGGACCAGGACGGCGAGCGCGCCGGCCGCCGCCGCGGCCGTCGTTCTGACTGATTTCCGCACCGCCCAGGCCACGCCCAGCCCGAACACTGCCAGCGTCGGCTTGATGTCGATGGCCGCCCCGACCAGGAGCCCGGCCGCCAGGGCGCGCGGGACCGTGGTCCGGCCGGTGTCCGGCGCCACGGTCAGCACCACGAGCCCGAGAAAGCCGACCGCGGCCGCGAGCCCGTCCGCGTGACCGCCCTCGATCAGGCACCACAACAGCAGCGGGTTCACCGTCCACAACAGGTGCGCCCGCGCCCGCCGGGCCGGGTCGCGGCGCAGCAGCCGGTCCAGAACCAGCGCCACCGCGCCGAAGGCCAGCGCGTTCCAGAGCTTGAGCCAGAACACGATGAAGAGCGCTGAGGTGCCGCCGAGCTCGGCGGCGGCCGCCTGCTCGGAGCTGGCCAGCGGGCCGTACGCGGACGCGTACCTGTCCCAGTCGGCTGGCGCCGCCCGGCCGACCGGATCATGAGTGCGGCGCAGCTGGTACGGGGTCATCACGTACGGGTTATGGCCGAGCACCACCATCCTGCCGTACGCCGCGTAGTCCAGACTGTCGGTGGACCCGGTCGGCGGGAGCACGGTAAACACCGCGATGGCAATGAACGCCGCGGCCAGCAGCGGGCGGACCGGTGGCCGGGCGCCGCGGGCGACGGCCGCCAGGCCGGCGATCACCCCGCAGCCGCCGATGATGGCCGCTGCCCACAGGCCCGGGGTCACCATCGGCACCGGCAGCCGCACTGGCAGCCACCATGGCGGCGCGCCCGATGGCGGCCGCACCCGGATGACGTCGCGGATAGGTCTCCCGACCGATGCGGCGATCATCATCAGCGTGGCCAGGCTGATCGCCGCCGCGGCCGACCAGCCGAGCAGCCTGCGGGCCGTGTCCGGTGGCAGGTCCTGGGGCGGTGCTGAGCCAGGCTGGGCAGGTCCGGCCGGCCCGGATTGTGCATCCCGGCCGGCCTGGCTCTGCTGAAGCGTGACGGGCGAGCGGAAGCTGCCGCTCCCGTCTGTCTGCATGCGAAGTCTCTCCGTGCTCGCTCGGCAGTCGGTCGTTATCCGGCCACGGCCATCAGTGCCGGTGCGGCCCGGACCGGGCCGCGCTGGCGCTGGCCAGACTCCTCAACGAGGATCTAGCGGGCCGTATGCGGCCAACCGCCACGATAGGTAACGCCGGCGGCAGCGCGAGTAGCAGCTATCACGCGTTTTCCTAAAGTTTTCATTCCGGACCGTCAGCTGCCGCGTGCGGGCCGCCCGGCGAGCTGGCGGGCTCACTCCAGACCTTGCTGGCGCGCGCGGCTACCCGGGCAGCCGGTGCATGCTGACCAGGGCCTGGAGGTCAGCGAACCCGACCGAGCGATAGACACCGATGGCGGGCCCATCCGGATCGGCGACAATGACCAGGGTGGTGGCGGCCAGCCGGTCTATGGCGTACCCGGCGGCGTGACAGACCAGCGTGGCGGCCAGGCCCTGGCGTCGGGCGCCTGGATGAGTGCCGACGTCCTGGTACCGGGCGATTCCGCTCCCGTCGGAGACAACGCCGAGGTGAGCGACCAGCTTGCCGTTCTGGAACGCGCCGAACCAGGCTCCGTGACCAGCGCTGGCGAGCCCGCGCTGAGCCGTGATCCTGGCTTCGGTGAAGGCCCGGCTGGTACGAAATCCGTCCGCCGCGTTGCACAGGTCGCGCAGGTCCGCGGACTGCTCCCAGTCGCCGTCACTGGTGAGTTCCCGGATCTGAGCGTCCCGGTTGGGATGCGGTGGCCCGGCAGGCAACGAGGCGGTCAGGACGGTCTCGCGCTGGACGCTGAGCCCGGCTGCCTCGAAGCTCGCGAGATCTGCCGAGCCGTCGCGGGTGCTGTCGATGCCCAGCGCCACGTGCGCCGCGGCGGGGAACTCCATGGCGAACAGGGCGAGGCACTGGCTCGCGCCGCCCAGCACGGCCTCGGCAGGCAGCAGCAGGAAGTTGCCCCACCGGAATTCGGGGTTCGCCGCGGTGCGGACGGTGATGTAACCGGCGTGATCGATGACCTCGCTGCCCTCAAGGGCCCGGACCATCAAGTCAGTGCGGTACCCCAGCGAGATTACGTTCACCGCCGCGAGCTTAGCCCTAACTGGCAGGCTTCTCCCAGATGGAGACGTGCTGGCGGCTCTCGCTGGTGAACGGTTCCCTGGCCCACCCCTGCCACCGCTCGCGCAGCCGCAGGCCGGCGAGCTGGGCCATGAGATCGAGCTCGGCCGGCCACACGTACCTGAAGGGGATCGAGGTGAACTCGCCGCGGCCGTCGGTCAGTCGGACGTAGTTCGAGCTCATCGCCTGCGTCGCGGTGTCGTAGACGTCGAATGCCCACCGCGCCGGGCCTACCTCGAAGGGCACGGCGTTCTGCCCCGGCGGGAGCCTGCGCAGATCCGGAACCATGACCTCGATAACGAAGCAGCCGCCGGGCTCCAGCTGGGCCGCCACGTTGCCGAAGCAGGCCACCTGGGCCGCTTGCGTGGTCAGGTTCATGATCGTGTTGAAGATCAGGTAGGCGACGGAGAATGTCCCGTCCGCCCTCGCCGTGGTGAAGTCGCCGATCGTCACGCCGATGGCGTCTCCGCCCGGCTTGGCGCGCAGCCGGGCCACCATCGCGGGCGAGGAATCGATGCCGTGCACCGGGACGCCGCGGCGGGCCAGCGGCAGGGCGATGCGCCCGGTCCCGATGCCCAGCTCCAGGGCCCGGCCGCCGCCGGCCAGCCCGGCCAGCAGGCCGGCCACCTGGTCCGCGACGGCCGGCTCGAACATGTCCGCGTACGACTCGTCGTACCGCTCCGCGACGTGCTCCCCGAAGTAGCCATCGTCAACGTTCATCGCCGGAACCGTACCGCGGAAGAACCGGCCATGTGCAGATATTTCGTGCCCGCGGCCTCGGGATGCGTCACCGTCGCCGGGCGGGTTGCCCTCGTCGTGCTGGTCACGTGCGGTTTTCTGCGGGCTTCGCCCAGACGAACACCCAGGTAATTGACAACGCGACCAATAGGGTGACGCCGGTGCTGAACACAATGTCGAGCCGGGTCAGGCTGGGCAGCGAACTCGGTACCAGCACGGCCCGGAGGGGAAGTATCGCGACCAGCGTGGCGGCTACGCCGAACGCGACCTCATAGACGGCGGGAAGCTTTCTGTCGGGACCGGAAGGCTTTTTCTTCCTGGCATACGCCGTGAACAGCGCTATCATCAGCACGAATGGCATCGCGGCGACCCAGTAGGTGTAGACGACCACCCACGTGGGGCGACGCGCGGTGAACTCGAGCACGCTCGCCGTGCGATGCGTGCTATCCGTGTTCACGGTCATGGATAGGTCAGCGGCCCTGGTCATCACGATGAGGGAGACCGGCAGCGACTGCAGCCCGCGCGTTATCTGCTCCCCGATCTGGATCTTAGCGGCGCATGGGCCTGGAACGGACCCGCTGGGGCACAGATAGACAGCTACGTTGTTACTAGCCTCGTACCAGTCGTCCGGGAATGCCTGCGGCTCTCCTAGAACGAAGAAATCCTGAAGTGTTCGGAAACCCACTGTCTGGAGGATCTTATTTCGATTCGGCTGGCAGGCGGTAACGGGACTGTTCTCCAGAGCTGAAAGGGGAACTGGTATAGCTATATTGTTCAGCCCGATCGCACTGTCGATGACCAATGACAGGCTGCCGTTGCGCCGCAGCGGCGAGCTGACATACTTTAGGCCATCGCCGGTGAGTCCGACCAGGATTCCGAAGTTGGCTAGTGCGGTAGTGGGATCGAGGCCCAAGAACTCAAAGGTGACACAGACATCACTGACCCCATGAGGAGAGTAAATTTTCTTTGGCTCGCCGTAGTCACCATTACTCGACGGGCTGAGGCTGGCCGGCCTGGCTAATTCCTGAATTCCGGCTGAATTTCTGACGTTCTGGAATAGCAGTATTACCGGCACGCAGCAGAAGGCAGCCACTATGACCAGCGAAACCACCACCCGGCGGACTGTGCCTGGGTAACTTCTCATCGCTCGCATCCGGCCCTGACGTGCGGCACGTGACGCCCTGAGGCGTAAGCGCATTATGGCCGATGTCGCGGCGGGCTGACAACGCGGCCGGCGGCACGGACCGTCCCGCCGGGCGGACGTGCGGTGCGCGGCTCTATCTCCGCCCGGCCGCCCCGTGGCCGGCTCGCGGGTCCTGGCGTGGCGGCGGCCCGATCGCTGACCCCTCGGGACCGAAGGACTCGAGGTAGCCCGGGTGCACCGCCAGCCAGCGCTGGCCAGCTGGCGCTGGGGGCTGGCCGTCCAGGTCAGCGGCGAGATGGTCGAGGCACTCGTGCCAGCCTGCGCCGTCCCGGGCGGCCTTGCCGAGTTCGTCGATCGTATCCAGCAGGGTCAGCGTGCTGCCGCCGTCGGCCGGCTCGACCTCCAGCCGGATCACGTCGGTGCCCCAGCGGAATTCCAGCAGCGAGGGCGGCACGCAGGCGAGTACCTGCCCGTCGAAGTCGGGGCCGCGGCCCTCGGGGTCCGAGAACTTCAGGGTGCCGCCGACCACCCAGTCGCCGGTGATCCGCTGCGGGAACCAGGCCCGCAGGTGCTCCGGCTCGGTGATCGCGCGCCACACCTGCTCCGGCGGATGGGCCAGCGGGCGGATGAACCGCAGCCGCCAGCGGCCGCCCGCTTGCTCCAGGGTGCCCAATGTCTGCGTGCCCATCAGCCCTGCTCCCTCCGGTCGTCGTCGTGCACCTTGTCCAGGTGTGCTTCAAGCCGGTCCAGGCTCGCCGACCAGACCGCCCGGTACGGGGCCAGCCACGCGTCGAGCTCGTGCAGCGGGCCCGGCCGCAGCCGGTAGAGCCGGCGCTGCTCAGCGACCCGGGCCTGTACCAGCCCGGCCTCGCGCAGCACCCGCAGGTGCTTGGAGACCGCGGGCTGGCTCAGCGACAGCTCGGCCACCAGCTCGCCGACCGAGCGCTCGCCGTCGCGGACCAGATCGAGGATCTGGCGCCGCCGAGGCTCGGCGACCACCTCAAAGACCGTTGTCATGCTCATAGCATGCGTGATCAGGCATATAACTGTCAAGGCATGCATGCGCAGAGGCAGGGGAATCAGGCCCGGGCGGCGACGAGCACCCCGATGCCGTCGAGCGTGCGCTCCAGCCCGAAGGTGAACTCGTGGTCCCACTCGTCGGCCGTCTCCAGGGCGCCCGAGGCCAGGACGGCGGTCAGGCCGGGGAAACGGTACGGGTCAATCAGCCGTCCGAGCAGCCTGGAGTAGGCGGACATCGCGTCCTGTCCCTCGGGCGCTGCGGCCAGGAATGCCGCATCGACCTGGACGGCCACCGTGGCCGCGTTCCGCACGTAGCCGGTCAGCAGCAGGATGACCGACATCTTCTCGTCCTCCGACAGGCCGGTGCCGCTCATGCTCTGCAGCCCGCTCTCCACCCACGCGACCACGTTCGGCAGCAACGGCGGCCCGCTGATCGGGACGGACAGGGCCCACGGGTGCCGCCGGTAGGCGGCGAGTTCCGCCCAGGCCCAGCGGGCCAGGCCGGGCCGCCACCCTTCGGCTGGCTCGGGCGCGGGCGGCGATCCGTGGGCCGAGTCCACCATGAGTTCGAGCAACTCGTCCTTGGCCGTGACGTACCGGTACAGCGCCATGGTCGAGGCGCCGATGGCCGCGGCTACCCGCCCCATCGAGACCGCGGCCAGTCCTTCGGAGTCGGCCAGGCGGATGCCGCCCTCGACGATGCGGTCCAGGCTCAGTTCGCGCTTGGGCCCCTTGTGCGGGCGCTCGCGCAGTCCCCAGGCCGCCTCGATGCTGGCCGGCAGGCCGGTGCCGCCGTCGTCTTCCATCGCCCCGCCCTCTATCTCGGTTGACAGCCATCATAGAGACTGCGTATAACTTACGCAGTAGAGCGTACGTCGTACGCATAAGTCGCCGCCGGCCAGGCGGCTGAGCTGAGGAGTTTGTGACATATGGGCAACGACCTGGCGGTCGAGGCCGCCGGCCTGGAGAAGTCGTATGGCAAGGTGCGGGTGCTGACCGGGGTCGACCTGCGCGTGCCACGCGGCAGCATCTTCGCGCTGCTCGGCCCGAACGGGGCCGGGAAAACCACCACCGTCCGCATTCTGGCCACGCTGACCACGGCGGACGCAGGCCGCGCGACGGTCGCGGGCTATGACATCGTCCGCGATCGGCGTCTGCTCCGCCGCAGCATCAGCCTGACCGGGCAGTACGCGGCGGTCGACGGCATGCAGACCGGCGAGGAGAACCTGCGCATGATGGCCAGGCTCTCCGGCCAGCGCCGCGCCGCCGCGGGCCGCCGCGCCCGCGAGCTGCTGGAACAGTTCGGCCTGGCGGATGCCGCCGGCCGGCGGGTCGCAACATACTCGGGCGGGATGCGCAGGCGGCTTGACCTGGCGGCCAGCCTGACCGGCCAGCCCGGCCGTGGTGTTTCTCGACGAGCCGACCACCGGCCTGGACCTGCGCAGCCGTCAGTCGATGTGGCAGGTCATCGGCGAGCTCTCCGGCGCCGGCGTGACCGTGTTCCTCACCACTCAGTACCTGGAGGAAGCCGACCGGCTGGCAGACCGGCGTCGCCGTCGTGGACGACGGGCGGCGTCGTCGCCGAGGGCACGCCGGCCGAGCTCAAGCAGCAGGTGGCCGATCAGCGGCTGGACCTGATGCTGGCCGGCCCTTCGTTCTTCGCCGGTCTGGCCCGTCAGCTCGGCGCCCGCGCGATTCACCTTGACCAGGACACCCTCACCATCGGCGTCGCGACCGACGGAAGCGCGGCGCAGGTGCGCGCGCTGCTCGACGAGATTGACCCCCAGGGCGCAGCGGTGCAGCGGTTCGCCGTGCACACCGCGACGCTGGACGACGTGTTCCTGGCCCTGACCGGCCATGCCGCTACCACGGCCGAGCAGCAGGGCGGCCGCCAAGAAAAGGAGACTGTCAGTGTCTGAACTCATCGCACCCGGAGCCGCCGCGGGCCTCACGGCCAGGCCGGCCGCGGCCGAATGGCAGATCATGGCCGGCCGGTCGCTCCGCCTGACCAGCCGGAAGCTTGACGCGCTGGTCACCTCGCTGCTGCTGCCGGTCCTGCTCATGCTGATGTTCGTCTACCTGTTCGGTGGTGCCATCCACACCGGTACCGCGTACCACGACTACGTGGTGCCCGGCGTGCTGGTGCTCTGTGCCGGATTCGGCGCGGCGCTGACCGCCGTGCAGGTCAGCGAGGACATGACCGGCGGCATCATCGACCGGTTCCGGTCCATGGACATCAGCGGAGCCGCGGTGCTGTCCGGCCACGTGGCGGCCAGCCTGGTCCGGAACGCCATCTCGACCGTCCTGGTGCTCGGCGTCGGGTTCCTGATCGGGTTCCGGCCGGACGCCGGGCCGCTGGACTGGATCGCCGCAGCTGGCATCTTGCTGGCGTTCATCCTGGCCTTCTCGTGGCTGTCCGCCGCGATCGGGCTGGTGGCTGGGTCCCCTGAGGCGGCCAACGGGTTCACCTTCCTGCTCCTGTTCCTGCCTTACGCGAGCAGCGCGTTCGTCCCGATCGGCACCATGCCGGCCGTGATCCGCGGCTTCGCGCATCACCAGCCCGCCACTCCGGTTATCGACTCGGTTCGCGGCCTGCTGATGGGAACGCCCGTGGGCGACAGTCCCTGGATTGCCCTGGCGTGGTGCGGCGGCATCACGGCCGTCTCGATCGCGGTCTCCGGCGTGCTGTTCCGGCGCCACGCCAGCTGACCGAAGACGCGGTCAGCCATGCCGACACTCAGTGCCACGCGGATACGGGGCCGCGCGAAGACGGGCCTGGCCAAGGCCATTGACACCACCCCCGGTCTCGCCCGGGCCCGGGCCAGCGTCAGCGGGCAGAATTCCCAGCTCTTTCCGGCAGCGCGGCTCGACACCGGGACCCAGTCCAACTACATTGCTCCGCGTGACGATCTAGCTACTCATCGTCACTGGGTCGTTCGCGTCTCGGGGGGACGCGAGCCGGGGTTCGGGGGCGTCATGAGAAGCACGCACGGTACCCGTCGGCGGTATTCACGTAAGCGGCGGGGAGTTCACTGGGGATTAGCGAGGATTGTGACCAGCCTCGCCCTGGCCGCCGCGTCATTGTCGATCGCGGCCATCGCGGCCATCGCGGTCCCGGGCCCGGCCAGCGCGGCCGGCGCGCCGCTTTCCTGCACCGGTGACACGATCTATTCGTACCAGCGCAGCGGCTCTGCCGCGGGCGTCTTCGCCCTGGACACCAGCACCATCACCGGAGCCACCGTGACCGCCACCCTGGTCACGACGGTGCCCGGTGGCAGTAACGGCAACGCCCTGGGCATTACCAAGGGCGGGACCGCGATGTATGCGGTCGATCAGACGACATCGTCGGTGAACTCCGCAGTCATTCACGGATATAACACCAGCACGCAGGCCTGGACGACCTACACCAAGAACGGTTCGGGCGCCTCCAGCAGTTTCGTCGCTGGCGCGGTTGATCCGGCCACCGGCATTTACTACTACGTGACCTACGGCTCGAGCACCACGAGCTCCCCGGGCACCGCCACGGTGTACGGCTTCAACACCAACACCAACACCCCGATTAGCGGTGCCATCGCCACCTTCCCGCTGCCTGCGGGGAACAGCACTGGAGGGAACACCGGTAACAACGGTGACATCGCATTCGATGCGGCGGGAAATATGTTCGTCCTGGCCTCCAACAGCACAACGGTCGGGATCGGGGTGGTTAAGGGCCCGCTCCCTACAACCGGATCAGCCACCCCCCCAGCGCTGGCCGACAACGTGCTGAACAGGTTCAGTGACAAGAACACCTACAACGGGATCGCCTTCGACAACGCAGGCAATCTGTATGTGGGCGGCCAGCCGGGCAACAAAGCACCCGGTGTGCTGACGAAACTCGATCCGAATACTGGGGCGGTCCTCGCGGGCCCGACCCCGCTCAGCTCGAATGCCCAGGGTCTCGGCACGGTGGACCTGGCCGCCTGCTCGCTGAACCCAACGCTGGCCTTGCAGAAGGACATCGTCGGCCGGTACGCGACCGGCGACCAGTTCGGCCTGAGCATCAGCGGCGACAGCATCAGGGGCGGTAACACCGCCACCACGAGCGGTAACACCACCGGCATCCAGTCGGACGCGGTGGCCGGGCCGATTATCGCCCACTCGGGCGCGACCTACACCCTGACCGAGACCGGGGCGGGCAGCAGCAATCTGCTGAACTACACCACCACTTACGCCTGCGTCGACACCGCCAATAACAATGCGCCAGTGACCTCAGGCACGGGCCAGTCCTTCACCCTGCCGTTTCCCGCCACCACCGACATCTCACCGGCGATCGTCTGCACGTTCAGGAACACGCCGCACGCTCCCGGGATCACGCTCCAGAAGTCGGTTGCGGAGACCACGCTGGCCCTGGGTGAGACGCTCCACTACAGCTTCCTGATCACCAATACCGGCGACGTGCCGCTCGCGCCGGTCACTGTGAATGAAACCGAGTTCACCGGCCACGGCACCCCGCCCACGGTCAGATGCCCGGCCGGGGCTGACTCGCTGGCGCCCGGCGATTCGGTCACCTGTACTGCGACGTACACCGTCACTCAGGCGGATGTGGACGACGGCACGGTCAGTAACACCGCCACCGCCACGGGCATCACGCGAGCAGGCGAGCCGATCACGTCTGCCCCGTCCTCGGCCAGCGTATCGGGGGTACGTCATCCGGCGATCTCGGTGGTGAAGTCGGCGGAGCCGTCGAGCTTCGCGGCGGCGGGGGAGACGATTCACTACAGCTTCCTGGCGACTAACACCGGGAACGTGACGCTGACCAGCGTCCAGGTCAACGACACTGATCTGCCGGGCCTATCGGATATCAGCTGCCCGGATGCGACGCTGGCGGCGGGCGCATCGGAGACATGTCATGCGACGTATGTGACGACGGCCGCTGACGTGGATGCCGGGTCGGTGACCAACACCGCGACGGCGCAGGGTGATCCGCCGGGGTCGACGACGCCGGAGGTGTCCGATCCGTCGACGGCGACGGTGCCGGCGGAGCGTCATCCGTCGATCAGTGTGGTGAAGTCGGCCTCACCGTCGTCGTTCGCGGCGGCGGGGGAGACGATTCATTACAGCTTCCTGGTCACCAACACCGGGAACGTGACGCTGAGCAGCGTGCAGGTCAACGACAGCGACCTGCCGGGGCTGTCGGATATCAGCTGCCCGGATGCGACGCTGGCGGCGGGCGCATCGGAGACATGTCATGCGACCTACGTGACGACGGCCGCGGATGTGGATGCGGGCTCGGTGACGAACACGGCCACGGCGCAGGGTAACCCGCCCCGGTCGGATATCCCGGTGGTGTCCGATCCGTCCACCGCCACCGTGCCGGCGGAACATCATCCGTCGATCAGCGTGGTGAAGTCAGCCTCACCGTCGAGTTTCAACACGGCGGGCGAGACGATTCACTACAGCTTCCTGGTCACCAACACCGGGAACGTGACGCTGACCAGCGTCCAGGTCAACGACACTGACCTGCCGGGGCTGTCGGATATCAGCTGCCCGGACACGACGCTGGCGGCGGGCGCATCCGAGACATGTCATGCGACGTACGTGACTACGGCCGCAGACGTGGACGCCGGGTCGGTGACGAACACGGCCACGGCGCAGGGCAACCCGCCCCGGTCGGATATCCCGGTGGTGTCCGATCCGTCCACCGCCACCGTGCCGGCGGAACATCATCCGTCGATCTCGGTGGTGAAGTCGGCCTCACCGTCGAGTTTCGACGCGGCGGGCGAGACGATTCACTACAGCTTCCTGGTCACTAACACCGGGAACGTGACCCTGAGCAGCGTCCAGGTCAACGACACTGACCTGCCGGGGCTGTCAGATATCAGCTGCCCGGACACGACGCTGGCGGCGGGCGCATCCGAGACCTGCACCGCGACGTACGTGACCACGGCCGCGGATGTGGACGCGGGCTCGGTGACGAACACGGCCACGGCGCAGGGCAACCCGCCCCGGTCGGATATCCCGGTGGTGTCCGATCCGTCGACGGCCACGGTGCCCGCGATCGCGGCGCCTGGGATCACCGTGGTGAAGTCGGCCTCACCGTCGAGTTTCGACGCGGCGGGGGAGACGATTCATTACAGCTTCCTGGTGACTAACAGCGGGAACGTGACCCTGAGCAGCGTGCAGGTCAACGACACCGATCTGCCGGGCCTGTCGGATATCAGCTGCCCGGACACGACGCTGGCGGCGGGCGCATCCGAGACCTGCACCGCGACGTACGTGACCACGGCCGCGGATGTGGACGCGGGGTCGGTGACGAACACCGCCACCGCGCAGGGTGTTCCGCCGACGACCACGACGCCGGTGGTGTCGGATCCGTCCACCGCGACGGTGCCCGTGATCGGGGCACCTGGGATCACCGTGGTGAAGTCAGCTCGGCCGCTAACCTTCAGCAGGCCGGGCACGTTGATCAGCTACAGCTTCCTGGTGACTAACAACGGGAACGTCACGCTGACCAGCGTGCAGGTCAACGACACCGACCTGCCCGGTCTGTCGGCGATCACCTGTCCGGACCCGACGCTGGCCCCGGGGGCGTCCGAAACCTGCCACGCAACTTACGTGACCACCGCTGCCGACGTCCGGGCTGGCCGGGTAACCAACACGGCTACGGCACAAGGCGACCCGCCAGGGTCCACCACCCCGGTGATCTCCCAGCCATCCACGGTGACGGTGAAGTACGTCCACCGCCCGCGCCCGCCGGTGCCGCCGACGCCGACGCCATCTCCGACCAGGCCGACGCCGCCCGTTCCGCCAACGCCGACGCCGAGTCCCACCAGGCCGACGCCGACTCCAACGAGGCCGACGCCGAGTCCGACCAAGCCGACGCCGAGCCCGACACCCAGACCTACGCCAGTCCCGCCCGCCCCGCCAGGGCCGGTGGTGCCGCCGAAGGTTCCGGTGACCGGCTAAGGCACCCGCGGCGGCCGTGATCGCACCGTGTTGCTCGCGCCGTGCTGCTCGCACCGTGCTGTCCGGCCATCATGCCGGGCAGCACGGCGAGCCACCGGGCTGCGAGGCTCGAAGACGAGCCGCGAAGACGAGCTTCGAGAATGCGCCCATCCTGAACCGGGAGATACGAGATGACCAAGCTCAGCAGCCGCCGCAGCACTCGGGTGGCTATCAGCGGCACCGCGATCGTCATGCCGCTCGCCTTCGGCCTGGCCGGCTGCGGGGGCAGTCCGACGGCTGCCCCGGCGCCGGCTGGGTCGGCGTCGGCTGGGTCACCGTCGGCCGCCAGCCGGACCGCCACGTCGCCCGCTGCTAGCCCGACCGGCGTGACCGCCCCGGCCGTCAGCGTTCCCAAGTACGTTGCCTCCGAAAATGCGCGTCAAGAGGTGACCACCACCAGTTGCCGCCATGACGGACGGAAGGGCTGGCTACTCAAGGGCACGGTGACGAACTCGACATCCTCGGCCCGCAGCTACTCGATCGTCGTCGACTTCGTCAGCCACAAGGGCGACACCGTCTTGGACACCAAGGTCGTTCACGTCCGGCGGACCGGGCCAGGTGCCCGAAGGCACTGGTCAGCCACCGGTGCTGCCGGGCACGTCGACGTGACCTGCGTGATCCGCCAGGCGCTGGGCCAGCCCCAGCAGTAAGGGACCTGCCAACCATGAGATCCAGGCGCAGCCAGACCCCGGGATCAGGTAACACGCCAGGCACGTCTAGGCCGGGCGCTGGAATCCACCGGGCCCGGACGAGGATCACGGCTGTTACATCGCTCGCCCTGGCGGGCGGCCTGCTCGTGTCGGCGTGTAGCGGCCGGCCTGCCGCGTCATCCCCGTCCGCCCACGCGACCGCCGCGGGGAGGCCGGCCGCGCTCCCTGCTGGAGCGACACTGCTCGCCACCTTGCGCAGGCCGGCCGCCAGGTACCCGCACCCAGGAGCCACCGCAGCGGGCCTGGTGCCAGCTACCTGGTACGGCACCCGCTCCACCCTGCCCGTGGTAGCGACCCGGCCGGGCTGGATGCAGGTGCGCCTTGCGCAGCGTCCCAACGGCTCGATGGCCTGGGTACCCGCCAGCGACGTCAGCCTGAGCATGACGCCCTACCGCGTCGTCATCAACCTGGCGACCACGCACCTCACCTTGTACAAGGACAACCGGATGGCCTTCACTGCCCCGGTCGGCGTGGGCACCAGGACCGATCCCACCCCGACCGGGCAGTATTTCGTGGCCTTCCTCGAGGCCCCGCCGAAATCTGAGCCGGGATATGGCGCCTTCATCATGGTCATATCGGCGCACTCGGATGCCATCCGCAACTGGCAGGGCTCTGACGACGCCGTGATCGGCATCCACGGGCCACTCGGCAGTGACAAGGAAATCGGTACCACCGGCGCCCGCATCTCCCACGGCTGCATCAGGCTGCACGAAAAAGACCTGCTCAAGTTGCGCGGCGTCCCGCCCGGCAGCCCGGTCGACATCGTCGGATAGGCGGCGCAGCCATTCCGGGAAATGACGCGGGCGCACCGCAAGCCACGATGGGGCACCCGGCGCGATAGCGTTCTGTGACGTGCCCACCCGTCCTACGCGAAAGCCGTCCCCGGCCGAGGTCCGCAGCCCGCCGGGTGAGGGCAGCCACCAGCCCGCGGGCGATGGCGAGGCGCCGGGCGTGCCCGGTGTCGCCGTCCTGCTCGCTACCGCGGTCGCGGGCATCGCCGGGGCCGAGCGCCCAGGCCAGGTGGCGATGACCGAGGCGGTGAACCGCGCCATCGAGACCGGCGAGCATCTGGCCGTCCAGGCCGGCACTGGCACCGGAAAGTCGCTGGCCTACCTCGTGCCGGCGGTGCGGCACGCGGTCGAGCAGGATGCGACGGTCGTGGTGTCGACCGCCACGATCGCCTTGCAGCGCCAGCTCATCGACCGTGATCTGCCCCGCCTGGCCCAGGCGCTTGAGCCCGCGCTCGGCCGGGCTCCGGTATTCGCGATCCTCAAGGGCCGTCGCAATTACCTGTGCCTGCAGCGCCTTCGCCTGGGTGCCCAGGACGAGCCGCAGGACGCGCTCTTTGACCCCCGCACGGTCTCCGCGGTGGGAAAGCAGGTCCAGCGGCTGCACGAGTGGGCCGAGACGACGAAGACCGGCGACCGCGATGAGCTCGTGCCGGGCGTCACCGAGCAGGCCTGGCGCCAGGTCGCGGTCACCGCCAGGGAGTGTGTCGGGGCGCAGCGCTGCCCGTTCGGCGCCCAGTGCTTCGCCGAGCAGGCGCGTGACGAAGCAGGCCGGGCGGACCTGGTGGTCACCAACCACGCCCTGCTGGCCATCGACGCGCTGGAGAACTTCATCGTGCTGCCCGAGCACGATGTGGTGATCATCGACGAGGCCCACGACCTGGTCGACCGGGTCACGTCGGTGGCCTCCGCGGAACTGTCCGCGATGGCGGCGGAGACCGCGGCCCGCCGGTGCGGCCGCATGATCGAGGACAAGCTCGTGACCAGGCTGAAGGAGGCGGGCGAGGACCTCGGCCTGGTCCTGGCTGAGGTGCCGGCCGGCCGCCTCGACGTGCTGGCCGAGGCGCTGGCGCTGCCCCTGGAGGCCATCCGCGACGCGGCCGGGGCCTGTGCCGCCGATTTCCGCAGCAGCGCCAGGAATACCGAAGAAGATCCCGAACGGATGGCCGCGCGCCGGTCGGCCCTGGCCGCGCTGGACGAGCTGCGCGACAGTGCCGACCGGATCCTCGGCGCGTTCGGGGCTGACATCGCCGCCCGGCCGGACGTGGTCTGGATGGACCGGCCGCTGGCGGAGGAGTCGTCCAGGCCCGCCACGCTGCGGGTGGCTCCGCTGCAGGTCGGCGGCCTGCTCGCCGAGCGCCTGTTCGGTCAGCGCACGGTCATCCTGACGTCCGCGACGCTGGTGCTCGGCGGGTCCTTCGAGCCACTGGCCCGGCAATGGGGCCTGCCGCGCTCCGGCGCGCCAGCGGCCCCCGTCGCGGGCCTGCCCCCAGCAGCAGCCAAACCACGGCCCGCGCCTGTGGACCTTGCCCCTTCCGGGCCCTCGGCAGGATCCGGGGCCGGGGCCGGGGCAGCGGTCTCAGCACCGCCTGATTCAGCACTGCCTGATTCAGCACTGCCTGATTCAGCACTGCCTGATTCAGCACCGCCTGATTCAGCACCGCCTGATGTCGAGCCGGATCGCGCCGTAGCCGCCGGCTCCGCCGATGCGCACTCGCTCGCCTGGTCCGGGCTGGATGTCGGCTCGCCGTTCGACCATCCGCGCAGCGGCATCCTGTATGTGGCCCGGCGGCTGCCGCCGCCGGGGCGGGACGGGCTGCCCGAGGCCTACCTGGACGAGCTGCGCGAGCTGATCACCGCCGCGGGCGGGCGCACCCTGGGGCTCTTCTCCTCGATGCGCGCCGCCCGGCAGGCAGCCGACGAGCTGCGCGGCCGCATCGATCAACGGCTGCTCTGCCAGGGCGATGACCCGACCGCGCAGCTCGTCAGCCAGTTCGCCGCCGACGAGGCAAGCTGCCTGTTCGGGACGCTGTCGCTGTGGCAGGGCGTCGACGTACCCGGCCGGGCCCTGCAGCTCGTAGTGATCGACAGGATCCCGTTTCCCCGCCCTGATGATCCGCTGGCGTCGGCCCGGCAGCGTGCGGTGGCTGCCCGCGGCGGCAACGGTTTCATGGACGTTGCCGCGGCTCAGGCTGCGCTGCTGCTCGCCCAGGGAGCCGGACGGCTGCTGCGGACGATGAGCGACAGGGGAGTGGTGGCGATCCTCGACCCGCGCCTGGTCACAGCGCGATACGGCGGCTTCCTGCGAGCCTCGCTGCCGCCGTTCTGGACCACGACCGACCCCGAGGTCGTGCGCGGCGCCCTGCGCCGGCTGGCCGGGTGACGCGGCGCCGCGCCGGCTGGCGGGTGCGGCGGTGCCCCGTCGGCTGGCGGGTGACGCGGTGCCCCGTCGGCTGGCGGGTGACGCGGTGCCCCGTCGGCTGGCCGGGTGACACGTGCGCCGTCGGCTGGCCGGTTGGGCAGCGTGATGTCCGATTCTCGCCAGCTTCCCGCAGGTGGCTCGCCGAGCATGGATGTCATGACAACGCAAGCGTCAGTCATGACCGCAGTCCAGATTCGCGCTATTCCCGCCGACGTGCTGAGCCAGCTCCGCGTCACCGATGATGCCGGACAGCCAATGGCCCCGTTCATCGACGAGGAGGGCGGCAGCCCGCTGCGCTGCTGCCTGCGCCGGATCCGCCCGAGCGAGCGGGTGGCGCTGGTCTCCTACGCGCCGCTGCGCCGCTGGGCCCGGCAGGCGGGCGCCCGTCCCGGTGCCTACGACGAGGTCGGCCCGGTCTTCATCCACCCCACGGAGTGCCCGGGCCCGGACGGTACCGGCTTCCCGGCCGAACTGGCCGGGGCGCATCGGGTCCTGCGCGCCTATTCGGGCGGCGGCCAGATCCTGGGCGGCCGGCTGGCCAGCGCCGCGGAGCTGGCTGACCCGGCGGCCGCCGAATCAGTACTCGCTGAGGTGCTGGCCGATCCGGCCGTCGCCGTTGTCCATGTCCGGGCCGTCGAGTACGGCTGCTTCGCCTTCGAGGCCCGGCGGGCCTAGCCTGCCTGGCCGGGATCAGCCCGGCACGACAACGGGGACGCCCCCGCGCCGGGCTGGCGCGCGGGCGTCCCCGTTTGGTCGCTCGGAGTCTTTGGTGGCTCGGAGTCTGGAGACGGTCAGAGCACGTCGTGGCCGGGGCGCGGCTCGTCGGGCAGCACCCGCGGCTCGGCCGGGATCGACCCGAGCCGGCCCGCCTGGTAGTCCTCGAACGCCTGGACCAGCTCGTCCCTGGTGTTCATCACGAACGGGCCGTAGGCAGCGACTGGCTCCCTGATCGGCTGACCGCCGAGCACCAGGACGTCCAGCCCCGCACTGGGGCCCTCGGCCTGGTCGGCGGCGTCGAAGGTGATCACGTCACCGGCACCGAACACCGCCAGCTGGCCGGTCCGGACCGGCCGCCGTTCGGGTCCCGCAGTGCCGGAGCCCGCCAGCACGTAGCCGAGCGCATTGAAGTCGGGCCGCCACGGCAGTCGCAGCTGGGCACCTGGCTGCAGGGTCGCGTGCAGCAGAGTGATCGGTGTGTGGGTCGAGCCCGGTCCTTGGTGCCCGGCCACCTCACCCGCGATGACGCGGACCAGTGCGCCGCCATCGGGCGAGCTCAGCAAGGCCACCTGGCCGGCCCGAATGTCCTGGTAGCGCGGCGGGGACATCTTCAGCCGCGCGGGCAGGTTCACCCACAGCTGGAAGCCATGGAACAGCCCGCCGGTCATGACCAGCTGCTCGGGGGGCTCCTCGATGTGCAGGATGCCGCCGCCCGCCGTCATCCACTGGGTGTCCCCGTTGGTGATCAGGCCGCCGCCGCCGTTGGAGTCCTGGTGCCGGAACGTTCCGTCGATCATGTAAGTGACGGTCTCGAAACCGCGATGCGGGTGCCATGCGGTTCCCTTGGGCTCACCCGGCGCGTAGTCGACCTCGCCCATCTGGTCCATGTGGATGAACGGGTCGAGCGCCCGCAGGTCGACGCCAGCGAAGGCCCGGCGCACCGGGAAGCCCTCGCCTTCATAGGCCGACGGCGCCGTCGTCACGCCCAGGACCGGCCGGTCCTGGGCCGCTGTCCGGTCCGGCTCGGCAATCCTGGGCAGGACCAGGACGTCATCCACGGTGACCGCTGGCATTGCTTCCTCCTCGTTAGCGTGTCAGCTGGTGAACGATAATTGAACCCGCAACATTCCGGGTCCGTCCGGCTGCGCACCTGCCCACAACCTGGTCAATGGGCGCTTCGGTACGGAAATTCCGTACCTGGGCTCAAGGGATTGTCGCGACGCCTGACCTGATTGGGAGGGTGCTGTGACTCGATGGGGTCGGGCCGGGCTGCCGGCCGGGCGGATGCGGCTGCTGATGGATCATCTGGCGGCGGGGCTGAGCCGGCGTCAGGCGGCGCGGGCGGCCGGCGTGACCTGGGCCTGCCTGAGCTGGGCTGGCTGGGCTGGGCTGGCTGGGCTGGGCCGACCTGAGCTGGGCGGTTCCCCATTCTGCGCGCGGGGCGCTACACGGGGAGGCCCGCCTCCAGATGCGCCAGGGCCGCGTCGATCGCCTGGAACATGTCCGCGCCAGGTTCCGCCTTCGCGGGCAGCACGGCCGCCATGATCACGCCGACGATCGCGCCGGCCAGGTTCCGCACCGCGAAGTCGTCAGGAGCGGCTCCGGTCCGCCTGGCCAGTGCGACCGCCAGCACATCGATCGACCGGGTGAATTCGTCGACCGCCCGGGCCCGGATCTCCGGCACCGACAAGGTCATCTCGGTGGTCTCGCGGAACCGGGCCATCTCCTCCGCGGACAGCGCGGTGAAGGTAGCCGCGGCCGCCGCGCGCACCGCAGCGACCGGGCTCAGGCCGGGGGGCTGCGCATCGAACGCTGCCATGGTGAGGACATCGACGTCGTCCTGCAGGACGACGTCCTCCTTGGTCGGGAAGTAGCGGAAGAACGTGGCCGGCGAGATCTCGGCGGCCGCGGCGATCTGCTCGACGGTGGTCCCCTGGTAGCCCTGCTCGCGGAAGAGCCGCAGCGCCTGCTCCCTGATGGCGGCGCGCGTCTTGGCTTTCTTGCGTTCCCGGAGCCCGCCTTGCCGTGGCGGCCCGGTCACCTCAGTCATGCTCGTTATTCTGCCCTCCCGGGACCGGGCGCGCTGCTAGCCGCCCGCGGTGCGGGGAACGCGCATGAGTCTGGCCTGAGACGCATATGAACGCCGTTAGGGTGCCAATCCGGGCGTCCGGGTCGCGGTTTACTGAGCGGCGTAAGCACTTGTGCGCGAAAGGAGCCCTAACGTGTCCGGCGTACGTCGGGTCATCGTAGGCGTGAGCGGATCGCCGGGGGGCCTGCAGGCGCTGCGCTACGCGGCGGGCCTGGCCCGGGCGCATGACGCGGCGCTCGTTCCCGTTCTCAGCTGGCTGCCCCCCGGCGGTGACCTCGCCGACCGGAGGCACCCGTCGATGGCCTTGCGCCAGGTCTGGCGGGACGCCGCGTGGCAACGGCTATGGAGCGCCATGGAGCTGGCCTTCGGCGGGGTCCCCGCGGATCTGGCCGTCGAGTCGCGGGTGCTGCGCGGTGCGCCGGGCCCGGCGCTGACCGGCGTCGCGAGCCGGACCGGCGATGTGCTGGTGGTCGGGGCTGGCCGGCGCGGCGCGGCGCGGATGCTGGCCGCCCAGATCAGCCGCTACTGCGTTGCGCATGCGTCCTGTCCGGTCCTGGCGGTACCGCCGCCTGCGCTCGCCCGGATCGGCCACGGCCCGCGCAGCTGGGCATTCCGGCACCGCGGGCTGAACCAGGAGCTGGCGACCCTGCCTGCGGATTGAGGGGCCCGCCGATTGAGGGGCCCGCGGATTGAGGGGCCCGCCGATTGAGGGCCCGCTGGCCGGCCTGCCGGTGCCGCGGCGCTGGCCGCGATCCAGGCGGCCTGCCGGGGCGGCCGGCCGGGCACCGCCGTGATTGACATGCTGAGAGAGACTGGATGTCAGCCGAGGGGCGGCCGGCCTGACCGAGGGAGCGGCCGGCGGAGCGAGAAGGCGGGAGGCGAGACCATGCCACAGCCACAGGGCGAGGAGCTTGAGCGGGTCAGGGCACGCCGGGAGGAATTGCGCAAACGCTATCTGCGGCCGCCCGCCGAGCGGCCGGCGACCACGGTCCAGGGCGTGCACCACCTGGCCCTGATCTGCCGGGACGCCGAGGAGACCATCCGCTTCTACCAGGAGTTCCTTGGCTTCCCGCTGGTGGAGCTGGTCGAGAACCGGGACTACGCGGGCTCGAACCACTTCTTCTTCGACATCGGCGACCGCAACCTGCTCGGGTTCTTCGACTTCCCCGGACATGATCATCCGCCGTTCACCGAGACGATCGGCGGGGTTCAGCACCTGGCGATCTCGGTGTCGCCCGAGCAGTTCGAGGCCGCCAAGAAGAAGCTGGAGCAGGCGGGAGTGGACTACCTGGGCCCGGACCGGGGCGTCGAGGAGAGCATGTACTTCCGCGACCCGAACGGCATCGGCCTCGAGCTGTACCGCGAGGAACTCGGCGTTTTCAACGGGGTGCCGCTGCTCGACTGACCGGCCCGCCGCCGGGCTACCGCGGGCGGTTCTCCCGCCGGATCACCAGCCGCAGCGCCGACCAGGTCTCGTCGATCGCGCAGACTTTGTTGTCGACCAGCCCGGTAGGCAGCGCAACCTCGCGGATGACCTCGTCGGACATGTCGGTGGCCATCCCGGAGGACTTCTTCGGCCAGGCGATCCACAGTCCGCAGGCCGGGGCCATCCGATCACGGAGCCGGCCGAGCTCGGCCTCGAATTCCGCGCGCCGCTCGACGAACACGACGATGACGTCGAACAGGTCGGCGCCGGCCAGATCCAGGTGCACGGCGGCTACCTCAGGCAGCCCCCCGAGCCGGTCGACGAACCACTCAGGCGCGCCGATCAGCGCGATGGTGTCTTCCGGCCCGATGCCAAGTTTCCTCGGCAGCGGCGTCTGCGAGTAACCCGTTTCCTGCGTCATCGTCGCGACGGTCCTGGTGCCTGCATGACGTTCCTCTCCGATCTGCTGGCAGACAGCTTGTCACCATCTTGTAACTGACGTCAGGCACAACTGCAGGATGAACGTCCGGCCGGAGCGACCAGCTGACTACGGGGTGGCTGGCCTGCTCGGCCTGGCGGGAGACGAGGCGGTCCTGCCGGCCGGCAGCAGGCTCTGCGACGAGATGCGCCCTGGTCATCAGTGCTTCGTGATCCTGGAAGGCGCGGCGGTGATCGAACGGTCGGGGGCCAGGCTGCGCAGTCTGGCCCCGGGCGAGTTCGTCGGTGATTTCGGCCGCGACGGGCGACCGCAGCCGCCGGCCGGCGTGACGGTGCGGTTGCTGAGCAGCTCACGGGTGCTGGTCCTCGACTCGACCAGGCTCGGCGCGCTGATCGAGGCCGAGCCGGCGCTGGCCGCCTGGCGCGCCGCCATCTGCACCCGGGCACGTTCAGAACGTGAAGCCGCCCGGCCTGGAGTTCCGGTCGGCGATGAGCCCGGCGAGCGTAGCGACCGCGATCTCGGCGGGCGTCCGTGACCCGATGTTCAGCCCTACCGGCCGGTGTACCAGGCTGATCTGCTCCTCCGGCACCCCGAGCGCGGCCAGCGCCGGGATGTGCGGCGCCGGGACGCGCGGGTTGCCCATGATGCCGACCCACCTGGCCTTGCCGTCCAGGGCGTCGCGGAGCATGACCCCGAGTTCGTCCCGGTGATGGTCGGTGACCACGACATCAGCCGAGCCGGCCAGGTGATCAGGCATGGCGGCCGTGACCGGGGTGCCGCGTGTGCTGGCGGCCCGGGCCAGCTCGGCGTCAGGCTCCACCAGCACCGTGCGGTAGCCGGCGTCCGCGGCGTACCTGAGCAGGAAATCGGCGACGGGGGAGGCGAAGACGGCGACGAGCACCCGGTCGTCCGCCTCGGCGGGCGCGGTGCCGTGCGCTACCTGGCAGGCAGGGTCATCGTGCGGACTGGTCATAATCCCGAGCTTGCCACGCGCGGCCCGCGACGGCGACCCGCAGGCGCCGGGACTCTCCGGGCGGGACCGGGCCCGGCTCGGCCCGGCGGCCCGTTTGCGCCGGCGTTTTCCGGCGGCGGCCACCGGCCTGAATCGTCCCCGAGGCGCCGGCCGGCACCAGCGGGCCGCTAGGTGGCCAGCATTTCCTGCACAGCGTCGCGGAGCGGGTCCAGCCGCTTGCGCGCGGCCAGCCGGGCTTCTTCCAGCCGCCCGCCGATGAGCGGCTCGACGACCTCGAGATAAGCCTTGATCTTGGGCTCGGTGCCGCTCGGCCTGATCACCACCCGGGCCCCGGCCAGGTGGTAGATCAGCACGTCCGCCGAGGGCAGCTCCCAGGTCCCGCCGGTCAGGTCGTCGGTCGAGAACACCGTCGCGCCGCCCAGGTCCCGCGGCGAGCTGGCCCGCAGCCGCGCCATGATGTCCAGCGGCGCGCTGCTGGCCACGGTGAGCTGCGCGGTCAGGTGCACGCCGTGCTCGGCCTCCAGCGCGTCGTAGGCGTCCTGCAGCGATTCCCCCCTGGACCGGGCCTGCGCGGCCAGGCCGAGCACGGCCAGCGCGGCGCCGATCCCGTCCTTGTCCCTGACCACATCGCCGACCGCGTACCCGAGAGCCTCCTCATAACCCAGGACGAAACGGGTATCCGGGCGGTGCTCGCCCGCTCGGACGATCCACTTGAATCCGGTGAGCGTCCTGGCGTACTGCGCGCCGGCCGCCGCCGCGATGCGGGACAGCAGGGTGGAGGACACGATCGTGGTGACCACCAGCCGGTTCTCAGGCCGCGCCTCGGACTGGCTGCTGGCCAGCAGGTACGCGCCGAGCAGCGCGCCGACCTGGTCGCCGGTGAGGGTCCGCCAGCCGCCGGTCACCTCCGGGTCGGGGACCGCCACGGCCAGCCGGTCACCGTCAGGGTCGTTGGCGATGACCAGGTCGGCGCCGGAGCGGCGGGCCTGGGCCAGCGCCAGGTCGAGGGCCCCGGGTTCCTCCGGGTTGGGGAACGCCACCGTCGGGAAGTCGGGGTCGGGCTCGGCCTGGGCGGCGACGAGGTCGGGCTCGGTGAAGCCGGCCTGCTCGAAGGCGCGCAGCGCCGTGACGGCGGCTACTCCGTGCAGCGGCGTGTAGACGAACCGCAGCCAGGCCGCCCCGGCGGGCGCGGGGGAGATGGCACAGACCGCGTCGAGGTAGGCGCGGGTGATCTCGTCGCCGTGCCTGGTGATCAGCGGGCTGTCCGGCGCGGCCAGCGGGACCTGCGCGAGCGGGCCGACCCGGCGGATCGCCGCCTCGATCTCGGTGTCAGCCGGGGGGATGATCTGGGCGCCGTCGTCGAGGTAGAGCTTGTAGCCGTTGTCGGCCGGCGGGTTGTGGCTGGCCGTGATCATGATGCCGGCGGCGGCGGACAGGTGCCGGACGGCGAACGCCAGCAGCGGCGTGGGCTGCTGCTTGGGCAGCAGGTGCACCTGGAGGCCGGCCCCGGCCAGCACCGCGGCGGCCTCCTCGGCGAACTCGCCGGACCGGTGCCTGGCGTCACAGCCGATGACCACGCCGGCCTGCGCCGCGTCCCGGCGGCGGCCCAGCAGCCACCGGGCCAGGGCGGCGGTGGTGCCCCGCACCACCGCCCGGTTCATCCGGTTCGGGCCGGCGGCGATCGCGCCGCGCAGACCGGCGGTGCCGAACTCCAGCCGCCCGCCGAACCTGTCGGCGAGCTCCGCGCGCGCCTGCGGGCTGTCGTCGGCGGCCAGCGCCGTCAGCTCCGCCCGGTCCCGGTCGTCGGGATCATCGGCGAGCCAGGCGGCTACCTGCGCCTGCAGGCCCTCGGCGAGCACGTCAGCCGATCCCGGGCAGGATCTGGGCGAGCAGCGACCCCATCCGGGCCGCCGCCTCGCGGCCGACCGCGATGACATCGAGGTGATCGAGGCCCTCGGCGCCGAGCCCGGCGGCGAGGTTACTGACCAGCGAGATGCCCAGCACCTCGGCGCCGAGATGGCGGGCAGCGATGGCTTCCAGCGCGGTGGACATCCCGACCAGGTCGGCGCCGGCCGCGCGGAGCATCCTGATCTCGGCCGGGGTCTCGTAGTGCGGGCCTGGCAGCGCCGCGTAGACGCCCTCGGCCAGGCTCGGGTCGGCGCGGGTGGCCAGCGCGCGCAGGCGTGCGGCGTACAGGTCGGTCAGGTCGGTGAACCGGGACGGGTACCCGTCGGGCGGCGGCGGGCCGGCGAGCGGGGACCGGCCGGTGAAGTTCAGCTGGTCGCTGATCAGCACCGGCTGGCCGACCGTGAGACCGGCGCGGATTCCGCCTGCGGCGTTGGTCAGCACGACGACCCGGCACCCGGCCGCGATGGCCGTCCGCACCCCGTGCACCACGCTGGCCACCGGATGGCCCTCGTACAGGTGCGCCCGGCCCAGGAACACCAGGACGCGCCGGCCGCCGACGCCGATCGAGCGGACCGTGGGCACGTGGCCGGCAACGGTGGGCTCAGGAAAGCCGCCGAGGTCGGCGAGCGCTACCTCGACCGGGCCCGGGCCGGCCGGGCGCCGGGCGGTGGCCTGGTGCCGGGCGGCGGTCGGCTCCGGGGCGGCTGAGTCCGGGGCGGCGGCTGGGCCCGGGGCGGTGGCGATGGCGTCGCCGGCCGCGGCCCAGCCAGAGCCGAGGACCACCGCGATGTCATGCCGGGGCTGGCCGGTGAGCTGCGCCAGCCGTGCGGCGCTCGCCGCCGCGGCGGCGTACGGGTCGTCGGCGGTCATGCCTTGACGTACGGCTTTCCGTCGGCCCGCGGCGCCCGGACCTTCCCGACCAGGCCGGCCACGGCGAAGATGGTGGCCACGTAGGGGGCCATGGCCAGGATGTAGCTGGGGATCGGCGTATTGATGCTGCCCAGCACGTTGCCCAGGGCCTCGGTGAAGCCGAACAGCAGCGCCGCCGCGGTCGCGCCCAGCGGCGTCCAGCGGCCGAAGATCATCGCCGCCAGCGCGATATAGCCCAGCCCGGACGACATCCCCGGGCTGAACGTCCCGACCGAGCCGACCGTCAGGTACGCGCCTCCGATTCCCGCCAGCACACCGCCCATGATGACATTGCCGTACCTGATGCCCAGCACCCGGATGCCGACTGTGTCGGCGGCGGTCGGATGCTCGCCCACCGCCCGCACCCGCAGTCCCCACCGGGTACTGAACAGGCCGATCTGGACCAGGATGATGGCCGCGTAGGTGATGTACAGGAAGATGTTCGAGTCGAAGAAGATCGGCCCGATGACCGGAATGTTGCCGAGCACGGGAATCTTGAGCACGTTGAACGTGAACGCCTGGTTGAGGTTGGGGTTGTTGACCAGGAGCCGGTCGTACAGGTAGTTGGTGAGCCCGAGGGTCAGCACGTTCAGTACGACGCCGAGGATGATCTGGTCGACGAAATACTTGATCGCGAACACCGCGAGCAGGGCACCGACCAGCGCCCCGGCCAGCGATCCCGACAGCAGCCCGATCCAGACTCCGGAGATGCTCGCCATCACGGCCGCCGCGAACGCGCCGACGAGCAGCTGGCCCTCGATCGCGATGTTGATGACGCCGGCGCGCTCGCCCATACAGCCGGCCAGCGCGCCGAGAATCAGCGGGATCGAGCCGGTCAGGGTGTTCTGCAGCAGGTTGACCATGTTCAGCGGGATGGCGTTGCCCGCGTCTGCCCAGCACAGCAGCGAGATGATGAAGAAGAGCAGGACCGCCGCGATGGACAGCCGCCTGGCCCGTTGCGACGGATCGGCGACGGCCCGCCAGATGCCCAGCGCGATCGACGCGGCGCCGAGCACGTAGCAGACCAGCGCGGCCGGCACATGGATGCTCGGCACCTTGACCGAGGCGGTCGGCAGCGACAGCGCGAACGTCGCGTCGCCCTTGTGCGCGAAGTACCCGAACACGGCGATGTCGATCAGCCCGAACAGGATGAAGGAGCCGGACGCGACCAGCCTGCGGTTCACGGTGGCGGGCCGGCCGACCGTGGCGGCCAGCGCGGTCATCCGTTCCACCCCTTCGCGACCGCCTCCAGGCCGACGCCTTTGGCCTCGCGCAGCCGGAACACCGCCCGGATGAACAGCGGGGCCGCGACGAACAGCACGATGAGCCCCTCCAGGACGGTGGCGATGTCGGTCGGGACCGAGGTGGCGGCCTGCATCGTGGTGCCGCCGGCGTGCAGCGCGCCGAACAGCAGCGCGGCCAGCACCACGCCGCCCGGCCTGGCCCGGCCGAGCAGGGCGACCGTGATGCCGTCGAAGCCATAGGTCCCGTAGCTGTTGAAGGTCAGCGCGTGTACCGAGCTGCCCTGGATCACCGAGGCTCCGCTCAGCCCGGCCAGCGCGCCTGCGATCAGCATGACCAGGACCCAGGACCGCTCGACGCTCATCCCGGCGGCGCGGGCCGCACTGGGGTTGGCGCCCACGGTGCGGAACTGGAAGCCGATGGTGCTGCGGTTCAGCAGCCAGGCCACGGCGGCGGCCGCGGCCAGCGCGACCAGGAAGCCGGCGTCGACCTCCGGGGGCGGCCCGCCCACGTGCGGCAGCTGGGCGTTGGCGGCGATGTTCGGGCTGATCAGGTTGGACTGGCCCGGTGCCTGCAGTACCTTCGTCGTGCCGAGCAGGTAGGACAGGAGGTTGTACATCACGTAGTTGAGCATGATCGTGACGATCACCTCATGCGCGCCGGTCCGTGCCTTGAGCTCGCCGACCACCCAGCCGACCACCGCGCCCCCGGCGATCCCGCCGATCAGGCAGACGATGACGTGGATGACCGGCGGCAGGCTGACCGCGAAGCCAAGATAGGCGGCGATGATCGCGCCGCCGATCCACTGCCCGGCCGCGCCGATGTTGAACAGCCCGCACCGGAACGCGATCGCGACCGACAGCCCGGTGAGCAGCAGCGGCGTCGCATCGGACATGCTCTGCGAGATCGGGTAGAAGATGGCGGCCACCGAGCCGCCGTGGAAGGCCGCCGCGACCGTGCCCGGGCTGAAGATCGCGCCGTCGAACAAGGCGGAATAGGCAGCGGAGATGGCATCCCAGGCTTGCGCGAACGCGTTGCCAGGGTTGGAGAACAGCGAGCCCCACGCGTGCAGCACCGTGGTATCGGTGAACGCGATCAGCAGGGCGCCGAGCACCAGGGCCGCGAGGATGGACAGCACCGTGACGACCGCGGGGCTGCCTTCGACGATCGCGTCGATGAAGGCCTGGCGCTGCCGGCTGGTGTCCTGCCACGGCGCCCGGCGCCGCGGCGCCCCCGGATCCTCGGCGGGCGGCCTGGCGGTCTGGCCCGTCGCAGGTGTCGGTTCGGTCATGACGGCCCCGCAGTCGGCTCGCTCGGATCGGACTGGCCAGCCGGATCAGCCTGGGCGGCCGGATCAGCCTGGGCGGCCCGATCGGCCTGAGCCGGGCCGGGCGCCTCGGTGCTGCCCGCCTGGTCTGCGCTCGCGGCGTCACCGGCCCCCGCCATCAGCAGGCCGAGTTCCGTCACCGGGACCGCCGGGCTCCGGAAGGCGACGATCTTTCCCTCGTACATGACGGCGATCCGGTCGGCGAGCGCGTAGATCTCATCGAGCTCGGAGGAAACGATCAGCACCGCCACGCCCCGGTCGCGTTCCTCGACGATGCGCCGGTGCACGAATTCGATGGACCCGACGTCCAGGCCGCGAGTCGGCTGGCTGGCCAGCAGCAGCTTGATGTCCCGGCTCAGCTCCCGGGCCAGGATGACCTTCTGCTGGTTACCGCCGGACAGCGTGCAGGCCGGCCGCTCCGCGGATGTGGTGCGGACATCGAACTCCTGGATCAGGCTGGCCGCGTTGGTGCGGATCTTGCCCAGGTCGAGCGCGACGCCCGAAGCGAACGGCGGCCGGTCATACACGTCGAGGACCAGGTTCTCGGCCACCGAGAAGTCCGGGACCAGGCCATCCTCCTGCCGGTCCTCGGGCACGTAACCGAATCCGGCCCGCAGCCGGTCCCGCGGCGTGGCCGCGGTCACGTCCTGGCCGTCCAGCAAGATGGAGCCGCCTTCGGCGGGCCGCAGGCCCATGAGTACCTCGCAGAGCTCGGTCTGCCCGTTGCCCTGCACTCCGGCCACGCCGAGGATCTCGCCCGCCTTCACCTGGAAGGAGATCTCGTCCGGCGCGGCGTTGCCGTGATCGTCGTAGCCCGTCAGGCCGCGCACGTCGAGGACTACCCCGCCGGGCCTGGCGGGCTCCTTGCTGACCTTGAGTTCCACTGCCCGGCCCACCATGAGGGCCGCGAGCTCGGCGTCGGTGGCGGTCGGCGGCCGGTCGCCGACGACCCGGCCCCGGCGGATGACCGTGATCGTGTCGGCGATGGCCTGGACCTCTTTGAGCTTGTGCGAGATGAAGACGATTGACCGGCCGCCCGCCTTCAGCTCGCGCACCACCCGGAACAGGTCCTCGGTCTCGCTGGGAGTCAGCACGGAGGTCGGTTCGTCGAGAATGAGGACACTGGCCTCGCGCAGCAGCGCCTTGATGATTTCCACCCGCTGCTGGGTGCCGACCGGCAGGTTCTCGACATAGGCGTCCGGGTTGACGTTCAGGCCGTAGCGCTCCGACAGCTCCAGCACGTCGCGCCGCGCCCGGGGCCGGTCGAGCAGGCCGAGGCCGCGGGTGCGCTCGACGCCGAGGGTCACGTTCTCCGTGACCGTGAACACAGGTACCAGCATGAAATGCTGATGCACCATGCCGATCCCGGCCCGGATCGCGTCCCGCGGCGATCCGAACACGACCGGCTGGCCGTCGATCACGATCTGGCCATCGTCCGGGCTCATCAGGCCGTAGAGGACGTTCATCAGCGTGGTCTTGCCGGCCCCGTTCTCGCCGAGCAGGGCGTGAATCTGACCGGGCTCGACGACCAGGTCGATCTGGTCGTTGGCCACCAGGGAGCCGAACCGCTTGGTGATGCCCCGCAGCTCCAGCCGCACCGGCAGTCCTCCCTCCCCGGCTGGTCGGTCATCCGGTCCGCGCGGCGTGACCTGGCGGGCACCGGCCGCCAGGTCACGCCGGCCGATCAGGACTTAGACGGGGCTCTTGGTCGGAGTCTTGATCGTTCCGTTCTCGATCCCGGTCTCGATCTGCGCGAGCTCGGCCTGCAGCGAGGCGGGCACCTTGCTGGCGAAGTCGTGGTACGGGGCCAGGATGGCACCGCCGTTGGCCAGGGTGCCGACGTAGCTGCCGCCCTTGAAGGTGCCGTGCGCGGCGCTCAGGACCGCGACCTTCACCGCCGTGGTGATGCCCTTCTCCACGCTGGTGATGAAGTACTTGCAGTACTGCGCGGCACTGATGCAGCCGTCGGTGTCCACCCACATCATGTTCACGTTCTGGCCGGACTGGTTGGCGGTCTGGACGGCCTTCGCGGCGCCGAGCCCGACACCGCCGGCGACCGGGAAGATGACGTCGGCGCCCTCGGTGATGAAGGTGTTGGTGATCCGCTGCCCGGCGGTCAGGTCGGTGAAGCTGTTGGTGAACTCGCCGTTCTGGCTGGGCTCACTCCAGCCGAGGACGGTCACGTGGGCGTGGTGCTTGGCGTTGTAGTACTGAACGCCGTCGTAGAACCCGTCCATGTAGATCGTGACGGTGGACAGCTTCTGCCCGCCGAACGTCGCCACCTTGCCGGTCTTCGACATCCCGGCCGCCAGGTAGCCGCCCAGGAAGGCGTCCTGGACCGTGTTGAAGGTCAGCGCGTCGACGTTGCTCAGCGGCGGTGAGTACTGCGGGAAGTCGACGATCGCGAACTTCGCGCTGGGGTTGGCCTTGGCCGCGGCCTGGGTGGCGCCGCCCATCAGGAACCCGACGGTGACGATGATCCCGCACTTCTGGCCGAGGAACGCGGTGATGTTCGAGGCGTAGTCGGACGTGGTCGTCGACGGCAGGTACTTGGGCGTGATGTTGCTGTCGGCTGCGGCCGCGGCCAGCACGCCGGCGTAGGACGACTGGTTGAACGACTTGTCGTTGATGCCGCCGGTGTCGGTCACCATGCAGGCCAGGAACTTGCCCGTCGTCGATGCGCTGGACGAGCTGCTGGATGAGCTGCTCGGGGCAGCACTCGGTGAAGCGGTCGAGCTGCCGCTGGATCCGCACGCCGCGGCCAGCAGGGCCACGACGCTCAAGCCGGCGGCGATCCTGACTGTCCCTCTCACAGTTACCTCCTCTGCAGGGGGCGGCCCGCGGCCGCCCTGAGGCCGCCGGCTCGGTGAAGTGGCCCCAGCCGGCTGGGGCAGCGTTTGTCCCGGAAGTCCCCCCCGGGATGCCCGAAGGTTATTCCTGGTGGTGCCATCCTGGAAGCCGGAAACCATCCGCTGTCTGCGCTGTTGCGAAATCGAGACCGTTAAGGTCGTAGATCAGCAGCAACGTCAGGGAAGATCCGGGTATCGCGAGGTGCGGCCTGGCCGCGGGCGGGCCGCAGGTCGGCCGCGCCGCGGCAGCCCGGCAGTCGGCCGCCCGTGTCTGGCAGGAGGCCCGAATGGTGATCGACTGGCCCGCGTTGCGCGCCGCCGCCACCGCGGCGGCGGCCAACGCGTACGCTCCGTACTCGCGGCTTCAGGTCGGGGCGGCCGGGCTGGCGCCTGATGGCCGGATGGTGACCGGGTGCAACGTGGAGAACGCGTCCTACGGCCTCACCCTGTGCGCCGAATGCGGACTGGTGTCGGCGCTGCACGCCGCCGGGGCCCGGCGGCTGGTCGCGGTCAGCGTGGTCGCCGCGGATGGTGCCCCGCTGGTGCCCTGCGGGCGCTGCCGCCAGCTGCTGCTGGAAGCCGGCGGGCCCGGGCTGCTGCTCGATGCCGGCGCCGGGCCCCGTGAGCTGGGCGGCCTGCTGCCCGATGCGTTCACCGGGACCGACCTGACCGCGCGGCGCGACGCCGATGCCTGACGCGGTCGAGCTGATCCGCGCCAAGCGGGATGGCCGCACCCTGACCAGCGCCGAGATCGGCTGGCTGATCAGTGCCTACACCGACGGGCTGATCGCTGACGAGCAGATGTCCGCGCTGGCGATGGCGGTCTATTTCCAGGGCCTGGATCCCGCCGAGCTGCGCGCCTGGACGACGGCGATGGTCAGCTCCGGCGAGCGGCTGGACCTGAGCGGCCTGCCGGTGCCCACGGTCGACAAGCACTCGACCGGCGGTGTCGGTGACAAGGTGTCGCTGATCCTGGCTCCGCTGGTGGCCAGCTGCGGCGCCGCCGTCCCGCAGCTGTCCGGCCGCGGGCTCGGTCACACCGGCGGCACGCTGGACAAGCTGGAGTCCATCCCCGGCTGGCGGGCCTCGCTGTCCGGCGCCGAGATGATGACCGTGCTGGCCAGGACCGGCTGCGTGATCTGCGCGGCCGGCCCTGGCCTCGCCCCGGCCGACCGGAAGCTGTACGCGCTGCGGGATGTCACCGGGACCGTCGAGTCGATCCCGCTGATCGCGAGCTCGATCATGTCCAAGAAGATCGCCGAGGGCACGGCCGCGCTGGTGCTCGACGTCAAGGTCGGCAGCGGGGCGTTCATGCCGGACGTCGCCGACGCGCGGCGGCTCGCGGAGACCATGGTGGCGCTGGGCGGCGAGCAGGGCGTGCGGACGACGGCGCTGCTCACCGCGATGGACGAGCCGCTTGGGCGGGCGGTGGGCAACGGCGTGGAGGTGGCCGAGGCGGTGGCCGCCCTGGGCGGCGACGGGCCGCCCGACCTGGTCGAGGTGACCCTGGCGCTGGCCAGGGAGATGCTGGCGCTGGCCGGGATCGACGCCGACCCGGCGGCGGCGCTGGCCGACGGCCGCGCGATGGACAGGTACCGCGCCATGATCGCCGCCCAGGGCGGTGACCCAGGCGCGCCGCTGCCGGAGGCGGCCTGCGTGCAGACCGTCACGGCGCCGGCCGCTGGCTGGCTGCGGCGGCTGGACGCCCGCGCGGTCGGAGTGGCGGCCTGGCGGCTCGGCGCGGGCCGGGAACGCAAGGAGGACCCGGTGAGCGCCGCGGCGGGGATCATCTGCCTGGCCAAGCCGGGGGAGCGGGTCGAGCGCGGCCAGCCGGTGCTGGAGCTGCGCGCGGACACCGGGGACCGGTTCGGCCGGGCCCGCGAGGCGCTGGCCGGGGCGATCGAGATAGCGGCAGGCCCGCCCGTGCTCGGCCCCCGCGTGCTGGCGCGGATAGGTCTGTGACAATGGGAAACGTGCCTGTGACACTGGACGAGATCCGCACTGTCCCCAAGGTCCTGCTGCATGATCATCTCGATGGCGGGCTGCGCCCTGCGACCATCATCGAGCTGGCCGGGCAGACCGGCTACCAGGGCCTGCCGTCGGCCGATGTGGCCGAGCTGACGCGCTGGATGTCCGGGGTGGCGCAGCGCGGCAAGCTCGAGCTCTACCTGGAAGCCTTCCAGCACACCGTCGCCGTCATGCAGACCAGGGAGGCGCTGATCCGGGTGGCGGCCGAATGCGCCGAGGACCTGGCCGCCGACGGGGTCGTCTACGCCGAGGTCAGGTTCGCCCCGGAGCTGCACGTCGGCGGCGGGCTGAGCCTGGACCAGGTGGTCGAGGCGGTGCTCGAGGGCTTCCGGCGCGGCAGCAGCGGGCGGGGCATCACGGTGTACGCGCTGCTGACCGCCATGCGGACCGCGGCGCGCTCGCTGGAGATCGCCGAGCTGGCGGTCCGGCACCGGGACGCGGGCGTGGTGGGCTTCGACATTGCCGGCGCCGAGGCCGGCAGCCCGCCGAGCAGGCACCTGGATGCCTTCCAGTACGTCGCCAGGGAGAACTTCCACATCACCATCCACGCGGGCGAGGGCTTCGGGCTGCCGTCCATCTGGGAAGCGCTGCAGTGGTGCGGGGCGGAGCGCCTCGGGCACGGCGTCCGGATCATCGACGACGTCCAGGTGGGGCCGGATGGCACCGCGAGCCTGGGCAGGCTCGCCAGCTATGTGCGGGACCGCCGGATTCCGCTGGAAATGTGCCCGACCTCCAACGTCCAGACCGGCGCGGTCGCGTCTATCAAGGATCACCCGATCGGGCTGCTGCGCGAGCTGTTGTTCCGGGTCACGGTGAACACCGACAACCGGCTGATGAGCGGGGTCAGCCTGTCGTCGGAGTTCCACGCGCTGACCGAGGCCTTCGGCTACGGCTGGGCGGACATCCAGTGGCTGACCATCAACGCGATGAAGAGCGCGTTCGCCCCGTTCGACGAGCGTCTCAAGATCATTGACAGGGTGATCAAGCCAGGTTTCGCGGCCGCGCGTTCGCTGGCTGAGCGGTAACGTCAGGACGTGGGGATCGAGACGATGACCCAGCCGGCGGCCGACCGGCGGTGGCTGGCCGAGGTCGCGACCTCCGACGCCGCCCTGCGGCAGGTCCTGCACGGTCTGCCCGGAGTCGACCAGGTCGGTACCGAGGCACGGGCGGCCGGGCTGGCGACCAGGTCCATCAAGCGGGGCGCCAAGATGCAGGCCCTGGAGCTGGCGATCCGGATGGTGGACCTGACCACGCTCGAGGGCGCGGACACGCCGGGCAAGGTCCGGGCGATGTGCGCCAAGGCGCTCCGGCCCGACCCGGCCGATCCGGGCGTCCCGCCGGTCGCGGCCGTGTGCGTGTACCCGGACCTGGTCGGCATCTGCCGGGCCGAGCTGGCCGGGAGCCCGGTCGCGGTCGCATCCGTGGCCACCGCGTTCCCGTCCGGCCGGGCGTCCCTGGCGGTGAAGCTGGCCGACGTCGCCGACGCGGTCGCGGCCGGGGCGGACGAGGTGGACATGGTCATCGACCGGGGCGCATTCCTGGCGGGCCGCTACGGCCAGGTCTTCCAGGAGGTGCGCCAGGTTCGCGAGGCCTGCGGGAGCGCGCACCTCAAGGTGATCCTGGAGACCGCCGAGCTGGCCACCCTCGACAACGTGTCCCGGGCCTCCTGGCTGGCGATGCTGGCCGGCGCCGACTTCATCAAGACGTCCACCGGCAAGGTCACCCCGGCCGCCACGCCCGCGGTGACCCTGGTCATGCTCGCGGCGGCCCGGGACTACGCGCAGGTGACCGGGCGCCGGGTCGGGGTCAAGGTGGCCGGCGGGGTGCGCACCGCCAAGGAGGCCATCCGCTACCTGGTGCTCGTCCGCGAGACCACGGGAGCGCCGTGGCTGACGCCGGGCCTGTTCCGGATCGGCGCGTCCAGTCTCCTCAACGACCTGCTGATGCAGCGCAGCAAGCAGCTCACCGGCGCCTACGCCGGGCCTGACTACTTCACCATCGACTGAGGCCGCCCGGCGGACCGGCCCGCGACGCGCAGCAGGTATTCCTTGCGGTTGAGCGGATCCCGGTCTGACCGCGGCCGGACCGGGACCGCGCCGCGGACCGGCCGGTAGCGGCCGAAGGCGGTTTCCAGCATGCCCTCGCCCCGGGTCAGGCCCGGTAGCTGCTGTTCCAGCTGGCGTACCTGAGCCGCCGGGATCTCGCCGTCCAGCACGCACCACGGCCCCCGGCTGGCGGGCGCCTGCGGGAGCGCTCCCAGCTTGACCAGGACCGGCAGCACCGGCCCGGACGCATCCGCGGGGATCTCCAGGCGGAAGCGGAGCACCGGCTCGCAGACCCTGGTGCCGCCGCGGCGGAGCGCGCTCATCAGCACCAGCGGCGTCAGGTTGCGGAAGTCGCCCGCCGTGCTCGACATGCCGGCGTCGAAGGTGCCATGGGCATGGCTTTGCCGCGGCCAGTAGCCGGACCGGGTGAGAGTGACCGTGCAATCGGTCACCTGCCAGCCGTAAAGCCCCTGGCGCAGGGTTTCCGTGGTGGTTTCCTCAATGGCCTTAAGGAACGAGAACGGGAGCGAGCCGAGCTCGATTTCCCGCCGGAATCGCACGCCGGAGCCGGCCGGGGCCGGATCGACCCGCAGCCCGACGGTGGCCAGGAACGGGTTGGGCGCCTGGTCGATTATCTCCACGGCGGCGCCGGTGCCGGCCGGCCGTTCAATGCAGATCGTGGTCGTCTCGCGGAATTCGACGTCAATGCCGAAATCGTCCGCCAGCGTCGCCTGGATGACCTCTTTCTGGACCTCACCGTAGAGCGAGACGAGTATTTCCCGGCGGACATTATCTTGCCGCAGGTTGATCAGCGGGTCTTGCTCGGCCAGCTGGGCGAGCGCGACGTGCAGCGCGCCGCTGGCCGCCGGGCGGCGGGGCACGACCACCGTCTCCAGGGTGGGCGGCCTGAAATAGCGCCGCGCCGGGGCCTGGCCGGGTCGGCCGATCGGGTCGCCGACCTGGATCTCGGCCAGGCCCCAGAGCTTGCCGATCTGGCCCGCGGCGACTGATCCGGTCCGGACGGCCGGGCCGCGGTCGAAAACGCTGATCGCGGTGACCTTTCCCGCCCGGTCGTCGCCGAATCGCACCCGGTCCCTGGTCCGCACGAGTCCCGAGAACATCCGGACGTAGGCAACCTTCTCCCCGGCCGGCGCGCCGAACGGCGTGAAACCCGGACTGCGCGTGCCCAGGCCGGTGGCCGATCCCATCGCGATGACGTCCGGGGTCAGCCGCTGCAATGGCCCGCAGCACGCGCTCATCCTGCGCCCCGGCACGGTCGATCTTGTTCACGAAGATCAGCGTGGGCAGCCGCAGCCGCTGCAGGGTGCGCATCAGCACCCGGGTCTGCGCCTGCACGCCCTCGACAGCCGAGATCACCAGCACGACACCGTCGAGCACGCTCAGCACCCGTTCCACCTCGGCGATGAAATCCGGGTGGCCCGGTGTGTCGATCAGGTTGACCGTGAGGTCGTCAATGGCGAACGACGCGACGGCGGATTTGATGGTGATGCCGCGCTGGCGCTCCAGCGCCAGCGTATCGGTCTGGGTGCTGCCGTCATCGACGCGGCCGATCTCGCCGATAACGCCGGCGGTGAACAGCAGCCGCTCAGTCAGGCTCGTCTTACCGGCGTCTACATGCGCCAGAATCCCCAAGTTCAGCGTGCTCACGAAGCGTCATGTCCTCTGAATAGGCGGTAACTCCCTCCTGGCTGGACATGAACGCTGGACGCATGGCACTCTCCTTGGTCGGCTGGCCGTAGCGAGTCGGGCCGTAGCGAGTACAGCAGATGCCCGCGCGGCGGGCAACCCGATTTACCCGGCGCCCCGCCGGTCAGCCGAGCAGGGCGCGGAGCGTTCCCGCATTACGCACGGCGTTGGCGTGACCGTCGTTATTGAAGTACACGAACACGTCCTTGCCCAGGTGCTCCCATTCGCGGATCCGGTCCGCCCACCAGTGCAGGCTGTCGTTCCCGTAGGAACCGGCGTACAAATGGTGTTGATCTGGGCCGTGCATCCGGACGTAGGCAAAGTCCGCGGTGGCCCGCAGAATGCACGGCAGCCCGGCGCCGCTCATCACGCAGTAGCCAGCGGCACGCCGTTCCAGGAGCGTGAAGACATCCTCGCGCTGCCAGCTGGGGTGGCGGAGTTCCACCGCTACCCGCATCCAGCCGGGCAGCGACTGGAGGAAGTAAGCCAGCCGTGCGTCGTCCCTGGCCTGGGCAGGCGGGAGCTGGACCAGCAAGACGGCGCGCTTGCTGCCCAGCTCATGCCAGCAGGCCGCGATGCGCGCCGCCCAGGCCTCGGGCGCGTACAGCCTCTTGCCGTGGGTCAGGCCGCGCGGCGCCTTCACCGACAGCCGGAAGCCATCCGGCAGCCGCCGCCGCCAGGCCGCGAAGGCGGCGGGCCGGGGCCAGCGGTAGAAGCTGCTGTTGAGCTCGACGGTCGAGAAGGCCGCCGCGTACCGGGCCAGCCGGTCTGCGGCCGGCAGGCCGGGCGGGTAGAGCTCAGGCTCCCAGTGGTCGTAGCTCCAGCCGGCCGTCCCGATACTCGTCACCACCGGGAGGACTCAGCCGGTCACGGCGCGGCAGGCGGCCGGGTGGCCAGATTGGGCGCGGCGCCGCCGCTAACTCTGTCGCCGCTCACTGCGCTGCGGCTAGCTCCGCCGCCGGTCGCTCCGCCGCCGGTTCCGAAGCGGGCGGCGGTGCTGGGCAGTCCGGCATCCAGGAGCGCGCTTCCGCCGGCTGGCCGGGTACTCACGTCCAGGCAGCGCTCCTGCAGCCGGTGCAGCGACTCGGTGTCGCCGAGCGGGATGGCCGCCTCCAGGCGTGCGCTTTGCTGTACCTCGGGAAGATCCAGCACCGCGTCGACCAGGCTCGCGCGATGCCCGGGCGGGACGTGCCCCGACTCGGCGCGGAACGACGCCCGGGCGATCCCGCCCGATCCCCCGCAGGTGGTTACCTGGGCCGAGGCGACGGTGCGGTCATTGTGCTTGACCTCGATGTACTGATACTGGTCATGCTCGGCCATGCCTTGCCTCCAGCGACGGATTCATATGGACGCAGGCGCAAGCGGAATAAGACCCTGGGAAAGACCCGGTTCACCCAGCCACCTACAATCTCGAGGTGCCTCCCGGACACTGCCTCGGCCCGCTCACTAGCTAGCCGCGTACCCCGTCCGGTCGGGGCCCAAAACCGTACGCAGCCACTGTTCATTTGCCCTTTGCCACATAGGCCACAACGGCCGTCGGGACCCGCAGGCGTAGCACGGCGTGGCGGTGCCGGTACTGGCGGGCACGGACCTCGGCGCGCCGCCGGCGACATCGACGCTTTCGAGCCGGACAAATTCGTGGCTCACCTGAGCCCGGACGCCAGGCTCAGGTTCGGCAACGCGGATCCCGTGACCCGGCCCGGAGGCGGTCCGCGAAGCAGTAGCAGGCTTCTTCGCCGCCCGATCGTCCAGGTCCAGCCGCACCCGCAGGAAGTGAGCGTAGCCTTCGAGGAAGCAGGCTGGTCCGCCGAGGCCATCGCCGAATCCCGGCCGAGGAAGTCGGCAGGCAGCCGGAGGGCTGCGGCAGCACGATTCCCGGGCTTCCGGCGGTTTGCGGACAGCGGGGCACGCCGGTGCCTAACTGCGGAACGCGCGGGCGCACGGCCGGCCGAGCGGCAGGCGCCAGGGCGGCGGGCTGAAAGGAGCAGTGATGGGCACGACTACCACCATCGACAGGCTGGCCGAGTTGGTCGGCAGCGAACTGGGAGTGAGCGAGTGGCTGGAGATTGACCAGGCACGGGTCAATACGTTCGCCGATGCGACCGACGACCACCAGTGGATTCATGTGGATCCTGCGCGCGCCGCCGCGGGCCCGTTTGGCGGGCCGATCGCACACGGCTACCTGACGCTGTCCCTGGTGGTCCCGCTGCTCGAGCAGGTGCTCACCGTCACGGACGCCGGGCTGGGGGTCAACTACGGCCTGAATAAGGCTCGCTTCCCCGCCCCCGTGCCGGTCGGGTCAAAGATCCGGCTCCGCGTCGCGCTGGCCGGGGCCGAGCCAGTCGCCGGGGGAGTCCAGGTGAGCCTGGACTGCACCGTGGAGATCGAGGGCGGCAGCAAGCCGGCCTGCGCGGCCCAGCCGGTGTACAGATTCCTGTACGCATGACAGCAGTGCTCGAGCCGCGGAAGGTTCCTGCCCTGCGCGGGGCTGAGCGGTTCTGGCTAGGCGCGGGTGATGTCCAGGGACCGTGCTCCGGACAGGCTGGCGCCGATGTCGATGCCGGCCTGATCGGCCGGTAGCGCGAGGTCGGAGAAGACGCCCGGGCGATCCCGCCCGATCCCCCGCGGGTGGTTACCTGGGCCGAGGCGACGGTGCGGTCGTTGTGCTTGACCTCGATGTACTGATACTGGGCCGCGCCGCGATGAGCACTTCGACCCGGAGCGGCTCGGTGACCACGCCTGCTCGGTGCAGGCCCAGGACGGCGGCGCGTACGTCACTGCTGAATGCCCGGGCGCTGTCTCCCAGGAGCGTCGGGGTGGAGAACGAATACGACAGCTGCAGGCCGGTCACTTCCTCCACGGTCAGCTGGCGTGACCATGACCAGGTCAGCGTGTCCACCGCGCGGAACGCCGAGCTGGCCAGGACATCGCGGTGACGGTAGACGTCCATCCCGGCGCGGCGCCTGGTGCCCAGATACCTGGCCCGGATCCGGGCGATGGCGCGCACCCAGTCGGGCTCCTCGCTGTCACCGAGGATGTCGTTGACCACCACGACATATCCGCCCGGTGCCAGCACCCCGTCCAGTGCGGCCAGGACGACGGCCCGGTCGGTCCAGTGAAACGACGCGGCGAATACCGCCAGATCTGCCCCGGGCCCGGCGAGCGCGGCGATCTGGCTGGAGTCGCCCTGCAGCCAGGTAATGTTGCCCGCCCCGGCCGCCTGAGCTGCCTCGCGACCGCGGGCCAGCATGTCCGCGACCGGGTCGATCGCCAAAATCGCGTGGGCGTGGCGGGCCAGCGGGATCGTCATCTGGCCAGTACCGCACCCGATGTCAAGCACCCGCTGGGTGCCGTCAAGCCCGGTTTTGGCCGCCAGGGTGTCCACCAGGCCTTGCGGATACCCGGCCCGGTACCGCGCATAGTAAGCAACAGCCGAGCCGAACAACTGCTGCGCGGCGTATTCCACAGTCCATCGCCTCCTGGCGCAACCGCCACCGGGGCTGCGCAGGCGGTTGGCGCCGGGCGGCGCAGCGCCCGGCCGAGACCGGCGGCTCAGGGAACGGCCCGGGAGTCATAAGACTGCCGGGCCGTTCCGCACGTGCGGCGAAACCTAGCCGACCGGGGGACCCAGCGCGGCCCCCCGGTCCGTTAGGTCAGCGCCTTGCGAACAACGTCCCGATGAAGAACGCCGGGCCGTCGGGGGTGCCCACTCCGGTCTCGTCGTCATATCCCGGAGTGTCGTGCAGGGTCGAACTCTGGACATCGACGGTCTGCAGCCGGAAGAGCTTGCCCTGGGAGTTGTCCAGGAAGTTCGCATAGTCGGTGCGGACCTGGGCCAGCGGGGCGGTCGGCGCCACGATGTCATGCAGCGCCCTGGTGCCCAGCAGCCGGTAGTAGAGCGGGTTGATGAACCCCAGCGACCGGTGGTTGAACTGGTCGGCCACCGCTACCACGCCGGCGAGCAGCGGCGAGGACAGGCTGGTCCCGCCGATGCGGTACTGAGCCCAGTAGGTCCCGTCGGGGAACACCTGAGTCTCGCCGACCTCGAAGCCGGTGTTGGGGTCGCCGGGCATCGCGATGTCAGGCACCGCCCGCATCGGGGTGCTGCCGTAGTACTCCGAGATGTTCGTCGGCACCTTGCCGGCCTGGTAGAACGGCTGGGTGAACAACTGGCTGGTCCCGCCGCCGCCACCGGAGTTGTAGGTTCCTGGCGGAGCCGGGGTCCAGGCCCCGTTGGTCAGGGTGGAGTACGCGTTCTGCCACCCGTGCTCGCCGAGCCACTGACCGTGCTTGCCGATCAGGACGCTGGTCCCGCCGACGCCGGTGACGTACGGCAGGTCAGCGGGGAACTCCACGGTCTTCGCGGCCAGGTCGGTGCCGCCGTTGGTGTGGTCGCCGGAGTCGCCGGCCGAGAAGTTCACCGTGATGCCCGTCAGCGCCGCTTCCGTCGAGAACTGCTGGTAGAACGCCACGTAGGCGGAGCCCAGCAGGGTGATGTCGTCGGTGCCGTCGGTCCACGAGTTGGTGATCACGTTGGCGATGTGGTTGTCGATCGCGCTGGCCCACGCGTCGTCCAGGCCGCTGGCGCAGTCCGACGCGCCGACATAGACGATCTTGGCGCCGGGCGCCATCGCGTGCACGGCCTCGACGTCGAGGGTCTCCTCGCCGTACCAGCCCTGCGCGCCGCACTCGTCGATCAGGTCGTAGCCGTCAGCGGCCGGAGTGATCTGGGAGAACTGGCCGGGGCGGAACAGCGGCTGGTGATGCACCCGGTTGTACTTCTGGGCATCCTGGTAGATCGTCGGCGATGCGTAGGCGTCGGTGATCGCGACGGTGACGCCGCGGCCGGTCACCCCGTGCCGCAGCAGCGAGGTCTCGCCGTAGGCCGACTGATACTGCTGCGGCACGTAGCCGCACACGACGTACGGCTGGTGCTTGCCGTAGGCGGCAGGCTTGGTGAAAGCGGTCTTCTGGCCGTAGTACGCCGAGCAGGGCTGCACGCCATACCGTGCCCCGGGCGGCGGTCCTGGCAGGGTGTCGGCGGGCTGCTTCAGCGTGGACCCCTGGTCGACGCCGATCACTCCGGTGATCGCGCTGCTGACCGCCGCGGGAGTGCTGGTGGGCAGGCTCAGCTCGGTGGCGTTCGCGCGCACCGTCTTGCCCAGGTAGGAGTAGTTGTTGAGCTTGGTCGCGAAGGTGTGCTCGACCTGCGCGACCGAGCCGCTCGCCTCCACGTACATCCCGCTGCGCAGCGTGGTGGTGATGCGGAAGCCCTGGGAGCGGAGCCAGCCCTGCACTGCCGTCACGCTGGCCCTGGACGGGGCGTAGCGTGCGTCGAACGCCGCGTTGGACAGCCAGTGCCCGTAGCTCGCGCTGGTCGGGTCGGAGATCGCCCGCAAGGTCGCTTCGGCGCTGGCCTGGTTACGCATGCCCAGTAGCACGCCGAAGTTGACCTGGTTCGCCGCGGGCGTGGCACCGAGGTTACGGGCCCGGTGCAGCCAGCGCGGCGTGCTCCCGGCCAGCGGGCGCGCGTGCCGTCCCGCCGATGACGAGGCCGAGGCCGGCCCGGCCACCGCGGTGAGACCCGCCACCGTCGCGGCAGCGAGCAGCCCGATCGCTACTTTGTGTCGGGCAAAACGAGGAGATCCCATGCAAGCCCCAATTCCGGGAATCGCCGGATAGAAACGGAAATAGCTAACGCTGTGGTCATGGGTTCGTCAAGCGGACTGGTAAGAGTGGTACAAGTTCGAGACCAGTGGCTCGTGATCGGCTGCGCGGCGGAGCGATCCGGGCCGGGGGAGTGAATGCTCAGGTAGCCGCCACGCCCATGGCCGTACGCCTGTCGCCGGTCGGTTGTGGAGATCATCGCCAGCCCGGACCGGGCGCTGAGCCCGGACGCTTTTTCGCCGGGTCAGTCCGGGCCGCGCCGCGGGCGGTCAACCTCGGCGGGCCCGGGCCCGGGCGCGGCCGCCGCCCTGCTGCTCGGGCCCGCGATCATCCTGCGGGCGAGTGCGCCGGCCTGGTGCGGCAGGCTCGCGACGGTGTGCTCCGGTCGGCGCCCGGCTGCCCCGGATCGCTTCGCGGGCTGGCTGACCGGTGGTTACGCCTCGCCGAGTGCCTCGCCGAAGTCGGCCAGCAGCTTGTGATGGTGATCATCGGCGAGCAGGTGCCCGACGCCGATGACGAGGGCGACCGGCCACTCGACGATGCCGAACAGGGCGAGGGCGGCAATCCCGCCGTAGAAGGCCAGCCGGTCTGGCGACGGTACCCGCATCGGCCCGATGCCGTAAGGCAGCGCGACGTGCCCGGCCTGCTTCTCGATGGCCGCCGCGACGGCGCGTTGCGCGGGCCGGGCGGACGAGGTGCCCGGGGCGGCCGCTGCCTTGGCGGTGCGGGCGGGCGCGGGACGGGCGGATGCGGGCCGGGCAGTGCGGGCGGGCACGGGACGGGCGGTGGCGCGCGCGGCTGGCCTGGCCGGTCTCGGCGTCGGGGCTGGCGCCTGGGCGGGCTGGGTGCGGCGGGCGGGCGGGCGGCCTGCGGTGGTGGTCTGGGCGGGCTGGGTGCGGCGGGCGGGCGCGCGGCCTGCGGTGGTGGTCGTGGCCGGCTGGGTGCGGCGGGCGGGCTTGCGGCGGGCGGGCGCGCGGCGGGCGGCGCCGCGCTCGGCTGGCCCGGCCGTCATGGGCCGGTCACCGGCGGGCCAGGGCGTAGCCCACGCCGACGGCGGCCACGACCGGCCACTCGATGACCCCGACCGCGCCGGCTACACCGAGGCCGGCCCAGAAGCCGAGGCTCTTGTATGCCACGTGGCCGAAAACGGGCAGGTCCATTCCGGCTGAGTAGTCGTCATGCGCCTGGTCACGACCGTTATGTTCGGCTTGTCCATTGGCCGATTTGCGCCGGTCAGCGGCCGACTTCGATGCGGTCTTGTCGCTCATAGCGCCAGCATCAGACTGGTGCCAAGGGCACGCATCACCCTGCCGGGGTGATGCGCCGGCAGGGCGCGGCCGACCACCATGCCCGGGTGATCACCGGGACCGGGAACAGCGGGCTGGCGCAGGCGGGAGCCCGCTTCGCTGGACCCGGCTGAGCTGGGCCGCCGTTATGGTGCCTGGTCTCTCGCTTTTGTCGCGCCCGGCCGCGGTGGCGTCCGCCATCGGGCGGGCCGCCCGCGGGCAGCCGGTGCAGCGGCTGGTGTGGCGCGGCGATGGCCGGCTGCACCTGGCCGTCCGCGGGGTCACCCAGGAGCGGAACGCCGGCCTGGCCCGGGCGGTCGAAGCGGAGCTGGCCCGGCATCCGGCGGTGACCTGGGCGGTGGTGAACGCCCCGCTCGGGACCGTCGTAGTCGGCTGCGCCGGCGACGCCGAGCCCGGCCGAGTTCATCGCCATCATCGAGCGCCTGGAACGGGACTACCCGGCGCAGCCCGAGACCGCAGCGGCCCGGCCCGTCGCGATCGACCGGGTGCCTGGCGCGATGACCGCGCTGGCCGCCAACGTGGCCGGGCTGTCGTTCGCCGGAGCGGGCCGGGCGTTCCGGACGGTGCGGCTGCCCGCCGAACTCGGCTCGCTGGTGAACTTCATCGACACCCAGCCCCGGCTGCGCGGCGTCGTAGAGCGGGCGATCGGGCCGGGCCGCGCGGAGGTCGCGCTGGCGGCGGCCAACGCGCTGGCCCAGTCCGCGGCGCAGGGCGTGAGCGGGCTGGCGCTGGACGCGGGCCTGCGGGCCGCGCGGCTCGCCGAGGCCATGCTGCAGCGGGACACCTGGGCTCGGGCCGAGCCGCAGCTGTGCGGGGATGCGGCCAGGTCGGCGGCCGATCCGGTCACGCCGGAGCGGCCGGTCGCGCTGCCGCCCGGGCCCATCGAGCGCTACAGCGAGCAGACCGGCCTGCTGTCGGTGGGTGCCTTCGGCGGCGTCCTCGCGGCGTCGCAGAGCCCGCGGCGGGCGGCGGGCGTCGCGCTGGCCGGGCTGCCGAAAGCGGCACGGTTCGGCCGGGAAGGGTTCGCCGCGACCCTCGGCTGCCTGCTGGCCAGGCGCGGCGCAGTGGTGATGGACCCGGGCGTGCTGCGCCGGCTCGACCGCATCGACACGATCGTGGTGGATGCCGACGTGCTGACCACCGGTGCCCTGGTGGTCGGCGATGTGGTCGCCGTGGGCGGCCGCGACGCGGCCGAGCTCACCGGCACGGTGCACGGGTTGTTCGACGCCGAGCGGCTCGGCGCGGTCTGCACCGGCGGCGGCTGGGCGCTCGGGCCGCTGGCCGCGCTCGGCCTGCGCGGCCGGACAGGCGTTCGCACGGCCGCGAAACTGACCCGCGGCGGTGCGGCGCAGGTACTCGGGCTGGCCCGCGGCGGACGGCTCGTGGCGCTGGTCAGCGTGGTGCTGGAACCAGTCGACGCGGCCGGGATGATCCTCGACGTCGCTGGCCGGGCCGGGCTGGCGACCATGGTGGCTGCCCCGGCGCCCGGTGCCGGGACCCGCGCGGGTGCCGGCGGCCATCCGCTGACGGCGCTGATCGCCGCGCACCGCGCCACCTTCGGTGACCGGCTGCTGCCGGACGGCCGGCGGCTGGTGGCCTCCATCCGGGGGCTGCAGGCCGACGGCGCGGGCGTGCTGCTGGTGTCCAGGCAGCGCCGGGCGCTGGCCGCCGCCGACTGCGGCGTGGGCCTGGCGTCCGGGACCGGCCTGCCGGCCTGGGGAGCGCACATCCTGGTGGGCGAGGACCTGGCCGCGGTCGCGCTCATCATCGAGGCGGTGCAGTCGGCCCGGGCCGTGGCCCGCCGCGCGGTGCTGCTCTCGCAGGCCGGCAGCGCCCTCGGGGTGGCGCTGGCCTTCGGCGGTGCCGCGCCGGGCGCGGCCCGCCGGAGCATGCTGGCCGTCAACGGGGCCGGTGCGATCGCGCTGACCAGCGGCGCGTGGTCGGCCGCCGAACTCGCCCGGCGGCCGGTGTCCGCACCGCCGCCGCGGACGCCGTGGCACGCGATGCCTGTCGAGGCCGTGCTCGACCGGCTGCGCACCGGGCCCGGCGGCCTGGGCAGCACCGAAGCGCAGCGCCGCTGGCGCCCGGACGAGCGGCAGCCGCCCGAGCCGTCGCTGCCGCGGGCCTTCCTGGCCGAGCTGGCCAACCCGCTGACTCCGATTCTGGCCGGCGGCGCCGCGCTGTCCGCCTCGATCGGGGCGGTGACCGACGCCGTCATCGTCACCGGAGTCGGCGCGCTGTCGGCGCTGATCGGCGGGGTCCAGCGGGTCTGGACCGACCGCTCGATGGCGCAGCTGTTCGAGACCTCAGCGGTCACCGCGCACGTCATGCGGGACGGGCGCGAGCAGGCAGTGCTGGCTGCCCGGCTGGTGGCCGGCGACATCGTGCTGCTCGGGGCCGGTGACGTGGTACCCGCCGACTGCCGGCTACTGGAGGCCCGGGCGCTGCAAGTGGATGAGTCATCGCTGACCGGCGAGTCGTTCCCGGTGGACAAGACGACCGCGCCGGTGCCCGCCCGCGCGATAGCTGACCGGCGGTCGATGCTGTATGAGGGCACCGCCGTAGCAGCGGGCCGGGCCACCGCGGTCGTGGTGGCGACCGGCAGCGCCACCGAAACGGGCCGCAGCCTGGCCGCGGCGTCCGGCACCGCCCCGGTCACCGGGGTGGAGGCGCGGCTGGCCCAGATCACCCGCACCACGCTGCCGCTGGCCCTTGGGTCGGCGGGCGCGGTGGTGGCGGCCGGGCTGCTGCGCGGTCGGCCGGCCGCTGACAGCATCGGAGCTGCGGTCGGTCTGGCGGTCGCGTCGGTGCCTGAGGGGCTGCCGTTCCTGGTGTCCGCGGCCCAGCTCGCCTCGGCCCGCCGGCTGGCCGCCCGCGGTGCGCTGGTCCGCAACCCCCGCACGATCGAGGCGCTGGGCCGGGTGGACGTGCTGTGCTTCGACAAGACCGGCACGCTGACCCAGGGTCGGATGGCGGTCGCGGCGGTGTCGGACGGGACAGTATCGGCCAGAACGGCGCCGGCCGGGACGGTGCCAGCCGGGACGGTGCCAGCCGGGACGGTGCCGGCCAGGACGGTGCCGGCCAGGACGGGCGGCCGCCGCCCGGGCGGCACGCTCGGCAGCCTGCAGCGCCAGGTGCTGGCGGCGGCGCTGCGGGCCACGCCGCAACCACGCCGCGGCCGCAAGACCGAGCACATGACCGACGAGGCAGTAACCGTCGCCGCGGCCGGCGGCCAGGTCACCCGGGGGAACGGATACCCAGGCTGGCGCCGGGTCGCTGCGCTGCCGTTCGAGCCCAGCCGCAGCTACCATGCCACCCTCGGAGATACCAGGAACGGCACGTTGCTGTCGGTCAAGGGCGCCCCGGAAGTGATCTTGCCGCGCTGTGCGCGCTGGCGCGGCCTTAGCCTGAGCCCGGCGGCCAGGAAGCGGCTGAGCGCCCAGCTCGACCTGCTCACCCGCGAGGGCTACCGGGTCCTGGCCGTGGCGGAGAATATGGTGCCCGCGCGCCGGGAACTGGCCGACGACCAGGTAGCAGACCTGACCTTCGCCGGTTTCGTGGCCTTCGGCGACCCGGTCCGCACGACGGCCGGGGCATCGGTGCGCGAGCTTCGCGAGGCCGGCGTTCACGTCGTCATGATCACTGGTGACCATCCGGCCACCGCCGCGGCGATCGCGGCCGAGCTCGACGTGCTGAACGGCGGCACCATCGTCACCGGCACCGAACTGGACCGGCTCGATGACGATGCGCTGTGCGCGGTGCTGGCCAATGCGTCCGTGATCGCCCGCAGCACGCCGGCTCACAAGGTCCGGGTGGTCCAGGCGTTCCAGCGGCAGGGCCGCACCGTCGCGATGACCGGCGACGGTGCCAACGACGCGGCAGCGATCGCGTTGGCGGACGTAGGCATTGCGCTCGGCAGGCGCGGCACGCCTGCCGCCCGCGCCGCCGCCGACCTGGTGGTCAGTGACGACCGGCTGGAGACGATCATCGCCGCAGTGGTGGAGGGGCGGGCCATGTGGGCCTCGGTCCGGCAGGCGATCGGCATCCTGGTCGGCGGCAACCTCGGCGAGATCGGCTATACGCTGCTCGGCTCGCTGCTGACCGGGACGTCGCCGCTGTCGGCCCGGCAGCTGCTGCTGGTCAACCTGCTCACCGACCTGGCTCCCGCGCTGGCCGTCGCGCTGCGGCCGCCCGATCCGGAAGCGGCCAGCACGCTGCTGGCCGAGGGACCGGAGGCATCACTCGGGTCGGCGCTGACCGAAGAAGTGGCCGTGCGCGCGGTGGCAACCGCGGCCGGGGCCACCGTCGGGTGGCTGGGAGGGCGGCTCACTGGCCGGCCCGGGCCCGGACCATCGGGCTGGCGACGCTGGTCGGCACCGAACTGGGGCAGACGCTGCTGGTCGGCGGGCGCAGCCCGACCGTGGCCATCGCGGGGCTGGCCAGCGCGGGCGTGCTCGTCGGCATCGTGCAGACGCCGGGGGTCAGCCAGTTCTTCGGCTGCGTGCCGATCGGGCCGGTGGGGTGGGCCATCGCGGGAGGCAGTTCGGCGGGGGCCACGGCTGGCTCGCTGCTGCTGCCCCCGCTGGGCCGTCGTGTCCTGCCGGTGCTCCGCTCGGTCGGCGGCTCAGCGGAAGTGAGCCGGTTCCGCGACCTGCTGCCCGGCCTGCGGGCGCAGGCCAAGCCGTCCGGGCGCCAGGAATCGCGGCCGCCCGCCGGGCCGGTCCGGTCGGCCGGGCAACGCTCGGCCGGGCAACGGTCGGCCGGGCAGCGAGCGGCCGGGCGGCAGTCGGCCGGGCAGCGAGCGGCCGGGCGGCAGTCGGCCGGGCAGCGAGCGGCCGGGCAGCGGTCGGCCGGAACCGGCGGCCCCGCCAGGCCGCGGTCAGCCTCGCAACGTCCGGCCAGAGCGGGCGCGCCGCTTAGCCCCGAACGTCGCGGCGGTCCGGCCCGGGCATCAGGAAAACGCCAACCCGCTCGGATTCGTCCTGCTGATCGCGGTTCAGTAGACCGATCGTCATAGCGGCGGGATTAGCGGCGGAATCTCCTGGCGGGACACGGTGTCCAGGCAGCGAACACGGCAGCCGACCCGGTACGGCTATCGACCGCCCTCCTATTCGCCACGCAGATTCGCCGGGCAGATCTGTTCCCGGGCGGCCGCCGGGATAGCGGCGCGCCGGACTCCGGGGTCGCGATCGCGAGCCCGCCTTCAGCTGCGGCGTCATCGACCCGGCGCGAGCTGGGTATGCACTGAGATGATTCTGCACTGAGATGATTCTGCTCAGCGGGGGCGGCAGGAAGTGGCAACGAACGATGGCGGCGGGAAAGGGACCTCGATGACTGCTCCTGATCACGACCGCGGCGAGCCGCGGGTCGCGGTGCTCGGCACCGGCATTATGGGCTCGGCGATGGCGCGCAACCTGGTCACTGCCGGGCTGCCCACTACCGTGTGGGACCGGTCGCCGGCGGCGGCGGCGGCGCTGGGTAAGGCCGGCGCCGCGGTGGCGGCGTCAGCGGCGGAGGCGACCCGGGATGCCCAGGTGGTGATCACGATGCTGCCGACCGCCGAGGTGGTGACAGCGGTGGTCTTCGACGGCGGCGTGGCCGAGGCGTTTGCCGGCGGCGCGGTGTGGGCTCAGATGGGCACGATCGGCGCCGCGGCGACGACCGAGATCGCCGGCCGGCTGAGCGAGCAGCGGCCTGATGTCCTGTTCGTGGATGCGCCAGTGTCGGGCAGCAAGGGCCCGGCCGAGAGTGGCCAGCTGCTCATCCTGGCGTCCGGCCCGCCGGCGGCCGAAGGAATCGTGGCCCCGGCGTTCTCGGCTATCGGCCGCAAGACGGTGTGGCTCGGGCTGGCCGGCCAGGGCAGCCGGATGAAGCTGGTCGTCAACGCCTACATGTCCGTCCTGATCGAAGGCGTGGCCGAGGCGCTCGAGCTGGCTGGCCGGCTGGGGATAGATGCCGCCAGGCTCGACGAAGTCATCGAGGGCGGCCCGCTGGACGCGCCGATCGCCGACGCCAAGCTCCACAAGATCGAGCGTGGCGATTTCGCGCCCGAGTTCCCCCTGGAGTGGGCGCTCAAGGACGTCGACCTGGCGCTCAGCGCGGCCGGGGGCGGCCCGCTGCCCGTGCTGGCCGCGCTGGCCACGCAATGGCGCGCAGCCGTGGACGCCGGACACGGTCGCCAGGACGTCAGCGCCGCGCGCCTGGCCCTGGACGGCGGGAGGTAGCCAGCTACCGGGGACGGCCAGAACCGCCGGGGTGGGGCAGGCCGCTGGTTCGCCCTGGGCTGGCGCGTAGCATCGCTGGGGAGGCAGGGTCAGCGAGCCGTCAGTTGTCTGTTAGCCGGTTGCGAGGTGGTCACGGAGGTGCCCGTGGAAGATCTCCGGTACAAGATGATCATGGCGCTGAACGCCGCCGACATCGGAAACCCCATCTGCGAGCAAGCGGCGCAGATCTGCGCCGAGATCGCCGAGCAGTATTGCGCGGAACTGCACGTCACCAGGACCGCGCAGATCGTCGCGGCGGGCCAGCGCGCAGCGAGCGAAGCCCTGCCGTCACGCGCCTGAGCCGGGCGCAGCTGGCCGATCCGGAGGACCGACGATGACGCAGACCACCGGACCGCTTGCGCCGACGGTGGATATCCGCCGCAGCGGTGAGCGGTTCAAGACCAGGCTCTCGTGGCTGGACTCCAAGCACTCGTTCTCGTTCTCCCGGCACTACGACCCGCTCAATACCCACCACGGCCTGCTGCTGGTCAACAACGACGACGTGGTCACGCCGGGGACTGGCTTCGAGACGCACCCGCACCAGGACATGGAGATCGTCACCTGGGTGCTGCGCGGCTCGCTGGTGCATCAGGACTCCACCGGGCAGGCCGGCATCATCTACCCGGGCCTGGCGCAGCGGATGAGCGCAGGCACCGGAATCTTGCACTCGGAGAAGAACGATTCCTGGCGGCTGCAGGGCGGTTCGGAGCACACCGAGCCGGTGCATTTTGTGCAGATGTGGGTGGTGCCGGATGAGGATGGCATCACTCCCGGCTATGAGCAGCTGGAGATCGACGACGAGCTGTTGCGCGGTGGCCTGGTCCCCGTCGCGTCCGGCCTTAGTAAGCACGACGGCGCATCCGCTATCCGGATCAAGAACTCCTACGCCGCCCTGCATGCTGCCCGCCTGCAGCCCGGCGAGGTGATCGAACTCCCTGAGGCTCCCTTCCTGCATCTGTTCGTGCCACGGGGCACGGTGACGCTGGAAAATTCCGGCCCATTGGCTGAGGGCGATGCCGTCCGGTTCACGGCCACCGGGGGGCAGCAGGTCACCGCCACCGAGCCCAGCGAGATCCTCCTCTGGGAGATGCACGCGACCATCGCGGGCTGGCAGTAGCCACGCACGAGAAATTCAGGGTGCGGCACGGTTCCGGGGGAACTGCCGCTTTGCCGTCGTGCCGCGGGCGCGCCGGGCGCGTCGTGTCGATGAGTGCAAGTACGGATCCGCCGGACCGATGCGCCCATTCACCAGGCCTCGCGGCGCTGCTCAAATCCCTCGCACTGGGTGACTGGGAGACGTGGGTAGCGGGACAGGGCGAGGTCCCATGCGGCGCGCGTGCAGCGGAGGTAGGCGGCGCCCCGCCGGGTCTCGTTGAGCTTCGCATGACTGCAGGCCCGGCAGAGCCCCGGCTCCGCGCCCAGCTTCAGCCACGCAGCATCAGGCGGCCGGTCAGGCATGAGACGCAGAATATGCGAGGCAGGCGCTGCTGGCCACGGGGCGCAGGGTCCGCATCGCGCCGATCATGACGCGTTTCCCCGATGGGGCTTTGCTAGTGCACTCACCATCGCGGCGGGGGTCAGCGCTTCATGATGACGGTCGTGACCGGGAGCTTGAATCTCCGCTCGGCCTGATGGGGCAGGTCGGTCCCGAGCCAGCGCGAGATCGGCTTGGGCAGCGTGGCCACGATGATCTCGTCGAACCGGCGATCAGCGAGAACCTTCTCCATGGCCTCGAGCGGCTCGGAATCCCCGAGGCCGCCCTCAGCTGTGGCGCCGTGCGCGGCGAGGTCGGCTAGCGTCTCGCCGAGCCGCTGCCGGGCCTGCGCGCTGGCCTCCTCGTCGGTGGCCGGGCCACGGTAGTTCGTTGCCCACCAGGCCAGGCTGGGCGGGAGAACGCCGCTGCCGACCGGAATCTGGTAGTCCGCGGCGCTGGTATTCGGGACGAGCAGGTAAAAGGAACTCGGTCCTAATCCGATCCGCTGACGAAGCTCATCCCGTAGCTCGGTACTCAGCAGTGTCCGGTTGGCGACGACAAGGCACCGGCGCATGGCGACCATCCAGTTGGTCTTGGCCTGCCGCGTGATAGGGCGGCACCACTTCAATGTAACTGGTTGCCGGAGCGCGCTCTACGAGCAAGACGGCGGGTCACCCGGGGCAGCCTGCGGCCGGCTGGCCGACGTTAAGGCGTTGACACGCAGCTCTTTGGCTGCCTATTCTGCTTCATGCAGCCAAGTGGCTGCATGTTGAGGATGGCGAGGATGGACGAGGTCTTCAAGGCGCTGGCCGACCCCAGCCGCCGCCGGCTACTGGACAGCCTGAACGCGTGCAACGGGCAGAGCCTGCGGGAGCTGTGCGCCGGACTGGACATGGCCCGGCAGTCGGTCAGCAAGCACCTGGCCGTGCTGGAGGCGGCCAATGTGGTGATCACGATGCGGCGGGGCCGGGAGAAGCTGCATTACCTCAACGCCGCGCCGATCAACGCCATCGCCGAGCGCTGGATCAGCCAGTACCACCGTGAGCGGGTGCGGGCACTCGCTGACCTGACCAAAGCATTGGAGCAGACATCCATGGGCAACGAGTTCGTGTACATCACCTACATCAAGACCACTCCGGAGCGGCTCTGGCAGGCGCTGACCGACCCGGCGTTCACCAGCCGCTACTGGGGGGTCACCTTCGACACGGACTGGGCGGCGGGGTCGGCGATGACCTGGGAACAGCGGGGCGTGACGATCGCCGATCCCGAGCAGGTCATCCTGGAATCCGAGCCGTACCGCCGCCTGGCCTACTCCTGGCACAGCTTCACTCCGGAGCTGGGGGAGGCGTCCGGGTTCAGCGACGAGTTCCTCGCCAGGGTGGCCAGCGAGCCCCGGTCGAGGGTCACCTTCGAGATCGAGCCGCTCGGGGATCAGGTCAAGCTGACTGTGCTGCACGACGGCTTCGAACCAGGCAGCGCCGTGCGGGAGTCGATCAGCGGAGGCTGGCCGATGCTCCTGGCCAGCCTCAAGACCCTGCTCGAAACCGGAGACACCCTGCCTGTCTTCGATGCGTCCCGGCCGGACCGGATGGCCGGCAGCGCCGTGCGAGAATGAGGCCCTGGCAACGACGGCGGACGACGGGAAGCACTGCTGATGCAGGCCGGCAAGGCGGCGAGAACCCCGGACAGCGGTGCTGCCGGTGCTGATGGGCACGAGGCTCAGGTCGCGCCGCACTCGGCCGGCCTGGCGTGGGATTACGCTCCGGCGCCCGAGTCGCGGGACGTCGTGCACCTCGCGGCGGAGTACGGGCTGTTCCTGAACGGCGAGTTCGGGCCGGCCGCCGACGGTCAGCAGTTCGAGACCGAGAATCCGGCGACTCAGGAGCCGCTGGCCCGGGTGGCGGCGGCCGGGCCGGTCGACGTCGACCGCGCTGTGGCCGCCGCGCGGGCCGCCTACGAGCAGGCCTGGGGCCCGATGCCCGCGGCGGAGCGAGCCAAGTACCTGTACCGGATCGCCCGGATCCTGCAGGAGCGGTCCCGGGAGTTCGCGGTCCTGGAGAGCCTGGACAACGGCAAGCCGATCAGGGAATCGCGCGACGTCGACATCCCGCTGGCGGCCGCGCATTTCTTCTACCACGCGGGCTGGGCGGACAAGCTTGAGTACGCCGGGCTCGGTCCCGCGCCCCGGCCGCTCGGGGTGGCCGGCCAGGTCATCCCGTGGAATTTCCCGCTGCTCATGGCGGCGTGGAAACTCGCGCCCGCGCTCGCCGCCGGCAACACCTGCGTGCTCAAGCCGGCCGAGACGACTCCGCTGACCGCCCTGCTGCTCGCCGAGGTGTGCCAGCAGGCTGACCTGCCGCCGGGAGTGGTCAATGTCATCACCGGTGCGGGCGACACCGGGTCCGCGCTGGTCGCGCATCCCGGGATCGACAAGGTCGCGTTCACCGGCTCCACCGAGGTCGGCAAGGAAATCAGCCGCGCGGTGGCAGGCACAGGCAAGCGGCTGACCCTCGAACTCGGCGGCAAGGCAGCGAATGTTGTCTTCGACGACGCGCCGCTCGAGGCGGCGGTCGAGGGAATCGTGAACGGCATCTTCTTCAACCAGGGGCACGTCTGCTGCGCGGGCTCCCGGCTGCTGGTCCAGGAGTCTGTCGCGGACGCGCTGGTCGAACGGCTGCGGGACCGGCTCGGCACGCTGCGCCTGGGCGACCCGCTGGACAAGAACACCGACATCGGCGCGATCAACTCCAGGCAGCAGCTGGACAAGATCAAGGAGCTGTCTGACGCGGGCGAGGCGGCGGGCGCGCAGCGCTGGTCACCGCCCTGCGAGCTGCCGAAGCGGGGCTTCTGGTTCCCGCCGACGGTGTTCACGGGGGTCAGCCAGTCGCACCGGATCGCCAGGGAGGAGATCTTCGGCCCGGTGCTGTCGGTGCTCACGTTCCGCACCCCGCAGGAGGCGGTCATCAAGGCGAACAACACGCCGTACGGGCTCTCGGCCGGGATCTGGACCGACAAGGGCAGCCGGATCCTGTGGATGGCGCAGCGGCTGCGGGCCGGCGTCGTCTGGGCCAACACCTACAACAGGTTCGACCCGGCCAGCCCGTTCGGCGGGTACCGGGAGTCGGGTTACGGACGGGAGGGCGGCCGGCACGGGCTGGCCGCGTATCTGGATGCCTGACGGCGGTGCGAAGCGGTCCGCGGGCAAGCCGGCCGCGAAATCCTCAGCAGCGAAACGAGCCGCGCAGCCGGGGACCGGTGCGCTGACCAGGAAGCCGGCCAGGAAGCCGGCGGCGAAGCCGGCCGGAGAGCCCGCGGCGCCGGCCACCGGCGTATCTGCGGCGCGGCCGGCGACGAAAGAGCCGACGGCGGCCCGGGCCGCCGCGCCGCCGAAGCCGGCCAGGAAGTCGGCGCTGGCGGCGGTGCGCGCTGCGGCGGCGGACCCGGGCGGGAGCGATGCGGGCCTACCGGCCGCGCTGGGTTCTCCCGGCGGTGCCGGGCGGCTGAGCGTCCGCAAGACCTACAAGCTGTTCATCGGCGGGAAGTTCCCCCGCTCGGAGTCAGGCCGCTCGTACCCGGTGACCGGTCCCGGCGGCGCGCTGCTGGCCCAGGCCGCGCAGGCGTCCCGCAAGGATGCCAGGGACGCTGTGGTCGCGGCGCGCGGCGCGTTCGGCGCCTGGTCCGGTGCGACGGCATACAACCGGGGCCAGGTCCTTTACCGGGTGGCCGAGCTGCTCGAAGGCCGCAGGGAGCAGTTCGCGGCGGAAATCGTTCGGAATGAAGGTCTTGACCTTTCCGCTGCGGACGACCAGGTGGCGCGGGCGATCGACCGGTGGGTCTGGTATGCCGGGCTGGCCGGACAAGGTCGCGCAGGTGGCCGGCGCCGCCAACCCGGTGGCCGGCCCGTACTTCAACTTCAGCGTGCCCGAGCCGACCGGCGTGGTCGCGGTCATGGCGCCCGCCGGGTCGAGCCTGCTCGGGCTGGTCAGCGTGGTCGCCGCGGTGATCGCGACCGGCAACACCGCGGTCGTGGTGGCCAGCGAGGACCGGCCGCTGCCTGCGGTCACGCTCACTGAGGTGCTCGCCACCTCGGACGTGCCGCCGGGGGTGGTCAACGTGCTGACCGGCCGGACGGCGGAGCTGGCGCCGGTGCTCGCCGCGCACATGGACGTCAACGCGATCGACCTGTCCGGGGTGGCCCTCTCCGGCCGGGCCGAGCTGGAGCGGCTGGCGGCGGGCAACGTGAAGCGGGTGTTCGCGGCCGACGAGGACTGGGCCGAGCCACCGCGGCTCCGCCGGCTGCTGGCGTTCCTCGAGACCAAGACGGTCTGGCACCCGGTCGGCAGCTAGCCGCCTCGCGCAACCCGTCCCGCCGCACCCGGCCGGGTTTCATGGTCGTGGTTACTGGGGTGCTCCGAACGCCTATACCCAGGCCGCGTGCCGTTCTCGCCTGCGGCAACAGCCAGTTTGGCCGGCCGCGCTAACATCAGTCCCAGGTGAGCCGGGAAGCCTGGTCGGCAGCAATCCGCGCATGACGGTACGTATGCCGGTCCCGGGAGGCTTGCCATGAGTTCCAGGACACCAGCGCAGCGGCGCAGCCGGTGATCCGCAGGCTGCTGCGCGGCTCTGACTGGCGCCGCGAGGTGCTACGCACCAACCTGTGGCTGGTTCCGGCGATCGAGGTGGCCGGGGCCGGCCTGCTGTTCGCCGCGACCTACGCGCTCGATCGGGCCGCCTTTGACCGGGATCTCAGCCTGCCCGGCTGGGTGCTCAGCGGATCTCCCGACGCAGCGCGGCAGATCCTCACCGCGATCGCAGCGGCCGTCATCACCGTCGTCGGCGTGGTGTTCTCGATCGTGATCGTGGCCCTGACCCTGACGTCCACCCAGTTCGGCCCCCGGATGCTGCGAAACTTCATCCGGGACCGCGGCACGCAGGTCACGCTGGGGACGTTCGTGGCGACGTTCGTCTACGCGGTCCTGGCGCTCGGCGCGATCGGCCAGGGCGGCGCGGGGTTTGTCCCGCATATCAGCATCACCGTGACCCTGGCCCTGATGGTCGCCGACCTCGCGGTGCTGATCTACTTCCTCCACCACATCACTACGCAGATCCAGCTCCCGCAGGTGATCGCGAGCATCGCCGGTGACCTCGCGAAGGCGATCGAGCTGCAGGCCGGCCGCGGCGCAACGGGCTCGGGCACCGACTCGGCCGCGAGCGCGCTCGCGGACATGGACGGGCCAGGCGGCAGCGTCGCGGCGCCCCGCAGCGGCTACCTGCAGTACATCCAGCACCGGCTGCTGGTCCGGCTCGCGTCCGAGCTCGACGTGGTGATTCACTTGCGCTACCGGCCCGGCCACTTCCTGGTGCAAGGCCACGCCTACGCCACCGTGTGGCCCGCGCAGGCCGCCGGCCGGGTGGCGCGGGAACTGTCCCGCGCTCATGTCACCGGGCCGTACCGGACCCTCGCTCAGGATGTCTCCTTCGGCGTCGACCAGCTGGTCGAGATCGCTATCCGCGCGCTGTCCCCGGCGGTCAACGACACCTTCACCGCGCTGACCTGCATTGACTGGATCGGCGACAGCCTGTGCAAGGTGACGGGCCGGTGGCACCCCATCCGGGTTTACCGGGACGACGCCGGGGTGGTGCGGGTGGTCACCACCGAGGCCAGCTACGAGCGCCTGGTCCAGCGGGCGTTCGAGAAGATCCGGCAAAGCGGCAAGGGAATGCCCGCGGTGATGATCCGTCAGCTCGACGCCCTGGCCAAGATCATGGAGCGGGCCACGGCGGAGAAAGAACGCCAGCTGCTGCTCGACCAGGCCGCGATGATCGGCCGGCTCAGCGTGGCCTCAGTGGACGAGGAATCCGACTTGGCCGACATTGACCGGGCCTACCAAACCGTGCTGCGCGTCCACGCCGGACTACCCGAGATCCAGGCAGCGGCGGCCGCCGACGGACGCCGGGCATCGGCCGTTCAGACGTCGCGGCGCTGGAACAGGTAAGGCGGACAGGCGCCTGGACCGGAGCGGTGCCTTGCCCGCTGCGCCGAGCTGGCCGTGGCGGCGAGGTGCGCTGATCCTGGCGGCGGCCGCCCAGCTGATTACCATCTCCGCGCTCAACAGCGCCGATCCGCTGCCGGTCACGTGGTCGTCGTTACTGCTGGCCATCGCGCCCGCACTGCTCGCCGCGGTGGCTGCGTTCGCGCCGGCCCGGTCGGCCAGGCTGGCCGGCCTCCAGCACTGCGGCATCGCCCAGTGGTCCAGCCCGTGCATCCTCGGTCCGGACGGCCTGGCCGTGCTCGACCTGGCAGCGCCGCGGGCCGCCACCGGTGACTCAGGCGCGCACCCGCTGCTCGAGCTGGCCGCACGTGGCTACGGCCCGGCGGAGCAGGAGGTAGTCAGGCTCGCCGAGCTGGTCACGGCCTGGGATGGCGCGAAACGCCCGGGCGCCGACCGGCTGCGCATCGGCGCCTATCCGGCCGGGACCTCCCGGCCGGAAAACGCGGCAGCAGCGCATCCCGCAAGGCATGCGACCTTTGTCGTTTCGCTGGTGTAGGTGGCCGCGGCGGTCCGGTCCGGTGGCGGCCTGACTGACTGGCCGGCCCGGCGGGGCGAGGCAGCCGTCGCCGGCCGTCCCTTATGTGGCTTTACAAAATCAAGTAACCGCTTGAGGTCCTCTAAAGGGCTGGATACCGTGGTCTGTCATGAAGTCATACCGGCAGTACTGCGGCCTGGCCAAGGCGCTGGACGTGATCGGTGATCGGTGGAACCTCCTGATCGTCCGGGAGCTGCTGGCCCGCAGCCCGTCGCGCTACACCGACCTGCACGACGGGCTGCCGGGCATCGCCACCAACCTGCTCGCCGACCGGCTGCGCGACCTGGAGGCGGCCGGGGTGGTGCGCCGGTACGAGGCCGGGCCGCCGGTCGCTACCACGGTCTTCGAGCTCACCACGCGCGGGCAGGATCTGTGGCCGGTCGTCCGTGAGCTCGACCGCTGGGGCCGCCCGCTGCTCGCCGAGCAGGCCGACGAGGACTCCTTCCGGATTCACTGGCTCGCGGTCCCGGCCCGACTGCACCTGACCGACCACGAGCCCGGCCAGCCGTCGGTCACGCTGGTGCTGCGGTCCGGCGGCGAGGCGCTGACCTTCGAAACCATCGGTGGCGCCGTGCGCAGCCGCCCCGGCGACGCCGACGCGCCTGATCTGGTCCTGACCGGCCTTCCGCAGCTGATCGTGGGAGTCCTGGTCGGCAATCTGAGCCTGGCCGAGGCCTGCGCCCGGGGGCTGGAGACCGACGGCGATCTCACCGTCCTGAACCGGTTGCGGCCGTCCGCGCCGGCCCCGGGCCCGGCGGCGCCAGCCGCTGGCGACGGCCGGGCGGCCCGGGCTGGTGCCGGCGGGACGGGGGAGGGTGCCGGCGGACCCGGGCTCGGGACAGCATCCGGGCCGATGACGGAGCCCGCGGGCGAGTTGCCGGGCCGGGCGGTCCCGGCCGGGGAGCTTTTCGGGACGGTCAGCCAGGAGTGGCTGGGCGCGCATCCGGATGACGATCAGGGACAGATGCTGCGGTCCCCGGGGCTGCGGACCGCGGGCACGTTCTTTGCCTTCGCGACCAAGGACGATCTCGTGGTCAAGCTGCCGACCGCCCGGGTGGCCGAGCTCATCGTCACCGGTGAGGGACGGCCATGCAGCCCCCGCGCCGGGCACCAGATGCGGGAATGGGTCCGGGTCAGGCCCGCCGACGCGGACGCTTGCGCCGCGTACCTGGCCGAAGCGCGCGGTTTCGTCGCCGGGCAGGCAGCACGGTAAATCGCCGCGCTCAAGGCGCAGGCGGCCAGACGACCGGGAACAGCGGATGGTCCATGACCGCGCCGGAGGGGAGCACCGCAGCCAGGCCGTCGAACGGCGGTGAGGTGCGCCAGCTACGCGGGGCGTGGCGGGCGGCCGCCGACAGGTATCGCAGCGACAGCACCCGCCTGCGGCCCGGGTACGGGAAGCCGGGAGCGCCGTGGACGGTGAGGAAGTCGAAGAAGATCGCGTCGCCGGGCTGCAGCTCGAACCGGCGGATGTCGAAGGCGTGCCGGTCGGCCTCGATGTCGGGCAGTTCGGCCAGGCTTCCCGCCGGGAACCACTTGGCCTCACCGGCCAGGAAAGTGCGGGGCATCAGCCACGGGCCGCGGTGCGTGCCGGCCACCAGCTCCAGGCACCCCGCCTCGGGGACCGGATCCACCGGAATCCAGGCGCTGACGCCCGGGCCGTCGACGTTGTAGTACGGCTGGTCTTGATGCCACGGGGTGCGCTGCCGCGTTCCGCCCTCTTTCACCAGCACATGGTCGTGGTAGAACCTGACTTGCGGGGTCGCCATCAGCTCCGCGGCGAGCTGCGGCAGGCGCGAGTTCCTGGCCAGGTTCTCGATCTCGCCGATCTCGCGCCACCGGCAGAAGTCCTCGGTGAACGAGCCCGGATCGCTGCCGCCGCTGGCGACCTGCGCCAGCGCGCCCGGGCTGGCCAGGACCGCATCGATCGCCCGGGCGGCGGCAGCCACCTCGCCGGGGCCGAGCGCCTGCCGGACGCAGACCACGCCGTCGCGGGCGAAGGCGTCCGCCAGCTCCTGAGGTATCAGCGGAACGGGCACGTGTCCACGATAGATCCCCGCGCGCGGGCGCGATGTGGGCACCCGTGCAGGCGGCCGGCGGACCGGCGGTTCGCCGGGTTGCGTGGACTGGCCGCGGCGTGCCGCTACCGCGCCACCACGCTGGCGATCCGGCCGGGCACGATGACCACGCGCTGGACGGCCAGGCCCGCGGTGTGCAGCGCGAAGTCCGGGTGCGCGGTCAGCAGCTGCTCGACTTCCTCCCGGCCCGCCCCGGCGGGCACACCGATGGTGAAGCGGGTCTTCCCGTTGATCTGGACGGGCAGGCTGACGGTCTGCTCGGCGGCCAGCCGCTCGTCAGCTTCCGGCAGCGGCACGCAGGCCAGTGACTCCTGGTGGCCAAGGCGCCGCCACAGTTCCTCGGCCAGGTGCGGGGCCAGCGGCGCGACCATCAGCACCAGCGGCTCGGCGAGCGCCCGCGGCAGTGCGCCGTCGGCGGCCGTGATCCTGGCCGCGTGCGAGGTCAGCTCCATCAGCCGGGCGATGGCGGTGTTGAACCGCAGCCCGCCGAAGTCCCTGCGGACGATCGTGATCGTCTGGTTCAGCCGCCGGATCGTGTCGTCGTCGAGCGCCAGGTCACTGATGCGGGCCTGCCCGGTCTGCTCGTTGATCATGCTCCGCCACAGTCGCTGCAGGAACCGGTGCACGCCGGCGATGTCGCTGATCTGCCAGGGCCGGTCGGCGTCCAGTGGCCCCATCGCCATCTCATACAGCCGTAGCGTGTCCGCGCCGTACCGCTCGTAGATCTCGTCCGGGCTGACGCCGTTCTTCAGGCTCTTGCCCATCTTGCCGGCCCGCCTGGTCACGGGCCTGCCCTGGTAGCTGGGCGAGCCGTCGCCGCGGTCGGTGACCTCGGCGGCCGGCACGTACCGGCCCCGCTCGTCGGTGAAGGCGTCGGCCAGGATGTAGCCCTGATTGAACAGCCGCCGGAACGGCTCGCGGGTGGAGACGTATCCCAGGTCGTAGAGCACCTTGTGCCAGAACCGCGCGTACAGCAGGTGGAGCACCGCGTGCTCGACGCCACCGACGTACAGGTCAACGCCGCCGTCGCCGGCGTGAGCGGCATCCGGCGGCACCATCCAGTACCGTTCCACCGCGGGATCGACGAACGCCTGCTGGTTGTCAGGATCCAGGTACCGCAGGTAGTACCAGCAGGAACCGGCCCACTGCGGCATGGTGTTGAGCTCCCGCCGGTAGGACCTCCGGCCAGCACCGAGGTCGAGCTCGACCGTCGCCCAGTCCGTAGCCCGGGCCAGCGGCGGCACCGGCTCGCCGTTCTCGTCGTCCTGCGGCCGCGGCCGGAAGTCGGTCATCTCAGGGAGCCGCACCGGCAGTTCGTCTTCAGGCAGCGCGATCGGCAGCCCGCTGGAGTCATACACGATCGGGAACGGCTCGCCCCAGTAGCGCTGCCGGGAGAACAGCCAGTCGCGCAGCCGGTAGGACCGGGCCGCCCGGCCGGCACCGGTCTGCTCCAGCCAGCCAACGGCAGCGCTGATCCCGGCCCGGATACTCAGCCCGGTCAGCTCCGGCCCGGGCGTGCCGAGGTACCGGTCATCGGCGCTGAGCACCGGCCGGATGTCCAGCCCGAAACGATCCGCGAAGTCCAGGTCCCGCTGGTCATGGGCGGGCACTGCCATGATGGCGCCGGTGCCGTAGCCCATCAGCACGTAGTCGGCCGCGAACACCGGGATCTGCTCGCCGGTGCCCGGGTTGATCACGTAGGCGCCGGTAAAGACGCCCGTCTTGGCGGCGGCGCCGGCGGTCCGCTGCCGGTCGCTGAGCCGCGCCGCCCGCTGCTGGTACGCGGTCACGGCCCGGTGCGGCGTCCAGGTCGCGGCGCCGTCCCGCCCGGCCGGGTTGCGCCAGGCTTCGGGAGTGCCGTCCGGCCAGCTGCTCGGGACGATCTGGCCCAGGGCCGGGTGCTCGGGGGCCAGCACCACATAGGTGGCGCCGGCCAGCGTGTCCGGGCGGGTGGTGAAGACCTCGATCGCGGTGCCGCCCCGTGCGGCGGCCAGGGTGATGCGCGCCCCGTCGCGGGCGCCGATCCAGTTGCGCTGCAGCTGCTTCAGGGACTCGGGCCAGTCCACCAGGTCCAGGTCGTCGATCAGCCGGTCGGCGAGCGCGGTGATCCGCAGCTTCCACTGCCGCAGCGGCCGCCGGAACACCGGGTAGTTGCCCACGTCGCTGCGCCCGTCGGCGGTGACTTCCTCGTTGGCCAGCACGGTGCCGAGCCCCGGGCACCAGTTGACCAGTTCCTCGGAGATGTAGGCCAGCCGGTGGCTGTCGATCAGCTCGCGCCGCTGCACGCCGGTGAGCTCGGTCCACGGGCGGCCGTCCGGCGTGTCCCGGCGGCCGGTCTCGTACTCGGCGGCCAGCTCGTCGATCGGCCGGGCCCGTCCGGTCCGCGCATCGGCCCAGCTGTTGAAGATCTTGAGGAAGATCCACTGAGTCCAGCGGTAGTAGCCGGGGTCGGCCGTGGAGATCTCCCGCCGGGAGTCGTGGCCCAGGCCGAGGCGCCGCAGCTGGCGGCGCATGTTGCCAATATTGGCCTGGGTGGTCACCCGCGGTTGCTGGCCGGTGTCGATCGCGTACTGCTCGGCGGGCAGCCCGAACGCGTCGTATCCGAGGGCGTGCAGGACGTGGTGCCCGGTCATCCGCAGGTACCTGGCGTACACGTCGGTGGCGATGTAGCCGAGCGGGTGCCCCACGTGCAGCCCGATCCCGCTCGGGTAGGGGAAGAAATCCAGGACGTAGAACTTAGGCCGCCCGGCCTGCTGCGCGAAGCCCGCAGCGAGCGGCCCGGCCGGGTTGGGCGAGTCGAAGGTGCCGTTCGCCGCCCACCATTCCTGCCAGCGTGCCTCGATCTCGCCGGCCAGCCGTGCGGTGTAGCGGAACGGCGGCTGCCCGTCGTGACTAGCCGCGTCGCTGGTGCCCGGTTGCGGTTCTGTCCGGCTCATGTCGCCCTCGCCTTGCTCGTCCTGCCGGTGGCTGGAAACCAGAAAGCCCCTCGGGACGAGGGGCAGCCGCGTTGACTCAGCGCGTCAACGCGGCCAGGTAAGCAACCCGTTCAGAGCGAACATGCGGCTTATCTTACCGACCGGCCGCCACCGGTGCACGGGCCAGCAGGGCCGGCCAGCGCGCGGTCAGATCACGCCGAACAGCCGGTCGCCGGCGTCGCCGAGGCCAGGGACGATGTAGCCACGGTCGTTCAGCGAGTCATCCAGCGCGGCCGTTACCACCTGGACCGGAGCCGGCACATCATCGGGGAACGCCGCCTCCAGCCGGGCGACGCCCTCGGGCGCGGCTAGCAGGCAGATGGCGGTCACCGCGGCCGCGCCGCGGGAGACGAGCATGGTGATCACGGTCTCCAGCGTGCCGCCCGTGGCCAGCATCGGATCGAGCACGAAAGCCTCGCGGTCGGTGAGGTCGGCGGGCAGCCGGTCCGCGTACGTCGAGGCGACCAGCGTCTCCTCATCCCGGGCCAGGCCGACGAAGCCGACGTCAGCCCTGGGCAGCAGGCGCACCATGCCGTCGAGCATCCCGATGCCCGCGCGCAGCACCGGAACGACCAGCGGGGCCGGCCTGGCCAGCTTCACGCCGCCCGCCACAGCGACGGGCGTCTGCACCGAAACCTGCTCGACCCGCATGCCGCGGGTCGCCTCGTAGGCGAGCAGGGTGACCAGTTCCTCGGCGAGGCTGCGGAAGGTCGGCGTCTCGGTGCGGACGTCGCGCAGCGCGGTGAGCTTGTGCGCGATGAGCGGGTGATCGGCTACCAGCGTATGCATGATCGGTAGTTTCGCAGCCGGGCACCGGCAGCTCGACAGCGCCTTCCCCCGGCGCGTCAGCGGACGGGCAGCGGCCAGGCGGCCGGGCCGTGCTGCCGCGCGGCATACCGGCGCCAGGAGATCTCGAACAGCGCGCCGCCGAGCGGGGAGTCGCCGATCCGCCAGTGACCCCCCGTCGATCTCGCGATCGAATCAGCGATCGCCAGCCCGAGCCCAGCCGCGCCGCCCCGCTCGGTCGAGCGGTGGAACCGGTCAAATAGCCGCGGCCGGTCGGCCTCGGGCACGCCGGGGCCGCTATCCTCCACCACCAGGCTGACCCGGCTGCCACGGGAGACAACGCTGATCCGGACGGTGCCGCCCGGCCCCGCGTACCTGCAGGCGTTGTCGACCAGGACGCCGGCCAGGCGGTCGATCCATTCCGGCGGCGCGGTGATCCAGGCCGCCCGTGGCTCGGCGGCCAGCACCGAGATGTCAAAGGACTGCGCCCGGGCGACCGCCGCGAAGCGATCCGCGCACTCCTGGGCGATCGTGGTGAGATCGAGTGGCTCGTCGGTCGGCGGTGGCGGGCTGGAGTCGAATCTGGCCAGCCACAGCATGTCCTCGACGATGCGGCGCAGCCGCTGGCTTTCGCCGTCCACGCGGACCAGGGCGGACCTGTAGTCGGCGGCATTCCTCGGCGCGCTCAGCGCAATGGACGTCTCCGCGCTGATCACGCTGAGCGGGGTGCGCAGCTCGTGCGAGGCGTCGGCGGTGAACTCGAGCTGACGCCGCCTGGACTGCTCAACCGGTGACAGCGCCCGCAGCCCGATGATCAGCGATCCGGCGAACATGGCCAGCAGCAGGATCGGCGCGCCCAGCAGCTCGCCGTCGCGCAGGACGCCGAGGATGTGCGTCTCCTCCGCGAGGCTCTCGCCTGCCACCAGCCGGGAATGTCCGGCCTGCGATGCTCTCAGCATGAAGGCGCCCGGCCCGAGGCGAGCGGTCTGCCGCTGGCCGCTGGCCGGCACCGCGGCCGCGGGCAGCCCGGGCCCTTCGATGCTCAGCCGCACCGTGCTGCCGCCCGGGCTGACCAGCCAGAGGAACACCGGTGCGCCATCGACGTCCACGTCGTCGTCGTCCTCACGGGCCAGGGCGGCCCGGGTGGTCCCGGTGAAATCGGCGAGGCGCTCGGTCAGCCGGCCGTCGACCTGGCCCACCAGCCGGTCAGCCACGATCTTGTCCAGGAGCGCGGCGGATCCGGCGTAGACGACAGCGATCAGCAAGGTGGCAGCCAGCGCCACCCGGCTTGCGTGGGTGACCTGCGGCGGAATCGATAGGCGCCGCATCCTTACCTGGCCATGATCCGGTATCCGACCCCTCGGACGGTCTCGATCCTGACCATGCTGCCGGCCAGCTTGGACCGCAGCCGGGCCAGGTGGACGTCGATGGTATTGGAGCCGAGCGCGTCAGCCTCGTGGTCCCAGACGTGCAGCGCTATCGACCTGCGTTCCACCACGGCAGGTGCCCGCCGCATGAGCATTTCCAGGATGCCCCGCTCAGTGCCGGTCAGCGAGGGTTGCTGGCTGCCGATCCTGACTTCGCGCGTGGCCGGATCAAGCACCAGGTCGCCGATCACCAGCTGCGGTTGCTGCAGGGCGCGCGGCCTGCGCTGCAGGGCGCGGATCCTGGCCAGCAGCTCGGCGAAATCGAACGGCTTGACCAGGTAGTCATCGGCGCCCTGGTCGAGCCCGGTCACCCGGTCGGCGGGGGTATCCCTGGCGGTCAGCATCAGCACCGGCGTCGGCGAGGCGGTCCGGCGCATCTGCTGCAGGACCTCCAGGCCGGTCCGCGACGGCATCCGCCAGTCCAGGATCGCTACCTCGTACTCGTAGGCCCGGAGGTAGCCGAGGGCCGCCTCGCCATCCGGCGCGGTATCCACGACATAGCCGTTCTCCCGGAGGCCGCGGGCCAGCACGTCCCGCAGGCCCCGGTCGTCCTCGGCCACCAGCACCCTCATCGTCATAGTTCTACCTGCTCGGCAGGCCTGATCGGGCCGAGTCCGGCAGCACGCCAGGCCAGCTAGCTCCATCGGGCGGTTAGCGGGGCAGCCGTCGCCATACTGGCTTCGGTAGCGCCCGCAAGACGGCGGCCAGCACGGCCAGCTGCGGCGGGACCCAGACCACCGCCGCGTTGCCGCGCAGCGCCGCGGCGACGGCCGTCCCGACCGCGGCCGGAGTGGTGGCCAGCGGCGCCGGGCTCATGCCCGCCGTCATGCGGCCGGTCACGAAACCGGGCCGGACCAGCAGCACCCGCACGCCGCTGCCGTGCAGCGAGTCGGCGAGCCCGCGGGCGAACGCGTCCAGGCCGGCCTTGGCTGCGCCGTAGACGAAGTTGGCCTTGCGGGGCCGGATCGCGGCGACGGACGAGAGCACCACGATCGTCCCGTGGCCCTGGTCGCGCAGCCGCGCCGCGGCCGCGAGCAGGGTCGTGACATGCCCGGTGAAGTTGGTCTCGATGAGCTGGCCCGCCTGCAGCGGGTCCGCGTCCAGCTTCTCCTGCGGGACCAGCACTCCGGCGGCGGAGATGACCAGATCCACGTCGCCCCCTGCGAACGCGTCCTCGATCAGCGCCTGATGAGCCGGGAGAGAGGTGGCGTCGTAGGGCAGGGTCCGCACCTGGTAGCGGAGTGTTTTGCCAGCCGCCTCCAGCCGCTGCGGATCCCGGCCCGCCAGCAGCACCTCGGTCTCGGCGGGCGCGTTCAGGGCGGCCAGGATCTCCAGGCCGATCTCGCTGGTCCCGCCGAGTAGCAAGACCCGGCCGGGCCGTCCCAGGGCATCGTTCATCTACAGTCCCACCGCGAATAGCACCAGCCAGGCCAGCTCACAGCAGAGCATCCCGGTATCCCGTGCGATCAGATCCTCGACCGCCTTACTGCTGGCCTTAGCCGTCAGCCAGTCGAACCGCACCAGCGCGGCTGCCAGCGGGATCGCGCTGGCCAGGTGCCAGCCGCGCATCCAGGCGTCGTGCGCGGTGTAGGCCCACATCAGGTACGCGCCGATCAGCGCCACCGCGACGACCCGCTCGCTCAGCCGCAGCAGATCCTGGCTGTACCAGCGCATCACCGGCCGGTGCCCGACGGCCTCGGTGCCCAGCACCCGCAGCTCGGTGAAGCGCTTGGCGATCGCCACCATGAACGCGCCCAGGCTGCAGACCAGCAGGAACCAGCCGGACGGCGGCACGTGGGTGGCGGCGGCGCCGCCGAGCGCACGCAGCAGGAACCCGCACGCGACGAACATCATCTCGACGATAGGGATGTGCTTGAGCACCAGCGTGTACAGGAACGAGAAGATCAGGTAGACGCAGATCACCAGGGTCAGCCTGGGCTCGCCGATCAGGAAGCCGGCCGCCTCCGCCAGGGCCGCGCACGCGGCGGCGAGCGCCAGCGCCTGTGCTCTCGGCAACTCGCCGGCCGCGATCGGCCGGTAGCGCTTGTACGGATGCTGCCGGTCGCGGTCGGCGTCGACGACGTCGTTGACGAAATACACGGCGCTGGAGGCGGCCACGAAGGCGGCGGCCGCGACGAATGCATACGCCAGGCCGTTGGCCCGGCCGAGCGTCGCGCCCGCCAGCGGCGCCGCGAAGACCAGCAGGTTCTTCGGCCACTGCCGGGGCCTGGAGGTCTGCACGACGGCAGCCGCCCAGCGCAGCGGCGCCGGGTAGCGGGCCAGCCGCTCGGCCGCGCGCGCACGGCCGACGCCGGTCTCCGGCGATCGTGTCGTCATCGCGCGTAGACCGCCGTGAAGTCGCGGTTGGCGCCCTCGTAGTAGCGGTCAGGGGGCTGTACCTGATCCGGAAGGAGGTTGACCGGCGTCGGATCGCCGGGATGATGCTTAGGCAGGTAGTACATGAAGGACATCCAGTCCGGGTTGATGTCGAGTTGCATCGCCGTGACGCAACCTGCGCGTTTGAGCAGGTCCGCTAGCGTTCGCACATCGAGTGCCGGTCCATAGACGAAGATGATCCTTCCGTCGCGGGTAATGCCGATGCCTGAGCGCCAAACATAATACGCGCCGCCGAGGGTGGCGCCCCAGCTTGCTTGCACATTGTTGTCGACCGAGGAGGGCACTTTGCCGTGTACGACGATTAGGTGCAGGTTCTGGCGCACACCGACGACCTTGCTGGTCATGTGCAGGCCGCCCCGGTCCCACAGGCCGATCGCGACATCTCCGTCCCGGTAATAGACGACTGCTGCAACTCCGGGAGTGAGCGAGCCCCGGCGTTCCCCGTTGAGATAGAAACCGCCGTCTGATGTGGATATCTTGAACCCGCCGTTGAATGTGGCGACCAGGCCCCGGCGGGATCCGGGCGGGATGATCGCCTCGGAATGCCAGTTGCCAGGTCCGGGATCTTCCGAGCCGGGGTGCAGCTGGAATCTGACCAGCTGCTGATTCATCGAGACAATCCCTGCCACGTAGGAGGTGTGGACGCTGTCCGGCCGCAGGTAGGTGCCGAAGATGGCCGGCTTCCCGCCCACGGTGGCCAGGACCCGCCAGGCGCCCTCACCGGCCAGCGGCTTTCCGGCGGGCGAGCTGAGCCGGTGCGGGGGCTCGAAGCTGACTCGCAGTTCCGTCTTGCGCTTGCCCACCGGCTGCAACGGCACCGGTCCCGCGGTCGGGCCGGTCAGCGCGAACGACGGCTTGCCGCCGACCTTAGGAGGCTGGTAGGTAAGCCATTCGCCGAGGGTGACGACCGGCCCGAGGTAGTGGTCGCGCGCCCATTCGGCCAGCCGTTCGGCCATGGTGCCGCCGCCCGGGGCGGTTAGCGCGTTTCCGACCGACCAGCCGATCAGGCAGAGAAAAACGGCCAGCACGACCGCGGCGATCCGGAAGCCGCGCCGGTCCCTGAACCGTCGGCGCGGCTTTGACCGGTGGCGCCGTCTGATCCCGTGCCGTCCCGGACGGTCCGGCGGTCCTGCCGGGCCAGCCTGCTGGCCGGGACCGGACGTCGCCGAACTGCGCACGCGTCCTCCCTTTCCCCGTTAGCCAGCAGCTGACCAGCCGCGGCCAGCAGGTCCGCCGCTGCTCAGACGATTATCCCCCGCGTCGAAGTGCGTGAAGGCGCCCGGTTCCATGCCCGCTACCACCGCGCCACGCGGGCCAGGGCCGGGCGCCCCCACGCGAAACGGTCTACCCGCAAAACATGAAGACCCGGTTACGTCGCGAGGGAGTTTACTCATCCGTGACTCCGAGTTGGGCAGGACGAAAGCTGGAGCCACAATCTACCGCCTGGCCAGCCCCGGCCGGGCCGCCTTGGCCAGCTACCAGGTCGTCCTTGCGCGCCGGCCGGAGCGTCCCGGCCGGCGGATGGATCTGACCCTGCCGCCGGCATCGCCGGCCCCTTTCCGCGGCGGCGGTAGTCCCCTAGGCTGGCGCCGCCACAAAGCCGACAGAAAGGTCTGCATGATGCGAAAGGGCAAGATTATCGCCTCCGTCGCCGCGGCGGTCACCCTCGGCCTGACCGGTGTCGCTTCGGCCAGCGCCTTAACCCAGGCCCCCGCCAGCCCGGCCAGGCTGGCCGCCGTGCACGCCAGAGTCGGCAAGCCGACGCTGCAGCGAGGCACGGTCCGCGGCGAACCGGCCGCGCCCGGTTGCGGCTTCACCAATGCGATCCCCTACGACCGGTACAAGGGGCTGCCCGACTTCACGCCGAAGCGCGCGGCGCGGCCCTACATCGCGCGGCTGCGCACGACCCAGGGCGTGATCGTGATCCGGGCCCTGACGGCCCAGGCGCCCTGCACCACGTTCTCGTTCAGGTTCCTGGCCCAGCGCGGCTACTTCACCCAGACCCACTGCCACCGGCTCACCACCCAGGGCATCTACGTGCTGCAGTGCGGTGACCCCACGGGAACCGGGTCAGGTGGTCCCGGTTACCGCTTCAACGACGAGAACCTGGCCGGCGCGACCTATCCGGCAGGCACCGTAGCGATGGCGAACGCGGGCCCGAACACCAACGGCAGCCAGTTCTTCTTCGTCTGGAAGGACACCACGCTCGCCCCCGACTACACGCCGTTCGCCAAGGTGATCGGCGGCATGGCGGTGCTGCAGAAGATCGCGGCCGCGGGCGATGACAGCCAGAACGGGCCTGGCGACGGCTATCCGCACCGCTTCACCGCGTTCCGGCACATCAAGATCATTTTCACTGGCTAACGCGTTTCCCTGGTCCGGCCGGGACACCTGGTTCCGGCCGGACCCGGGGAGCCAAGCCCCGACCGGGTGCCCGGCTCCGGCCTGGGTGCCACGCTCCGGCCGGACCCGGGGTGCCCGGTCGGCTCCCGCGCGGGCGGGCATCGCGCAGGTGGCGAGGCCAGGGCCGAGTCGGCCCGGCCGGTGCCGCCGGCGGACGGCCTGGCCAAGGCGGCTCGTCACGGCCAGGTCCGGCATGGCAGTGGCGCGCGGATCCTGTGGCACTGTTGGAGGACACCCGCGACAGTGAGCATGGAGATGACGCCGGATGGATGTAGCGCACGTGTGGGTGGCCAAGGACGACGGGAGCGACATCGTTCGCGCCGAGGTGATCGCGCGGGTGGGCATCGACTACGACGGCAATGTCACGGCGCAGCTGACCAACGGCGAGGGCGCTACGGTGCGGCTGGTCGAGCCGAGTATTCAGCATGGCCACCGCACCCCGGATGACTTTCATCGCCAGCTGATCCGGGCTCTCGCCGAGCTGTCCGACGCGGCCGGGGCCTTCCTGGTCCGGCCGGTCTGCGATGAGCAGTACGGCTGGCGCTGGGACATCGAGGCGCTCTAGCCGGACGGGCGCGCGGGGCTGATCTGGGGCCTGCTACCCAGTGGCGTCGCGTGATCGTGATAGATTGACGTTGGTTGTAGTCGAAGTTCGTACGTGTCACAGCGCCTGCGGAATTCTGACAGCGGGCGCCGAGGATGCTCAGAGTCCAGCCTTCCAAGGCAGGCGGTCGCGACAGCCCGGGGCACACGCTCGTGGATCCCGAAGATCGTCTCAGTAGGAGAAAGCAACATGGCTCAGGGCACCGTGAAGTGGTTTAACGCCGACAAGGGCTACGGCTTCATCGCCCCCGACGACGGCACAGCCGACGTCTTCGTTCACCACTCCGCAATCCAGACCGATGGCTTCCGCAGTCTGCAGGAGAACCAGCGCGTCGATTTCACCGCCGGTCAGGGCCCCAAGGGCCCGCAGGCCGAGCAGGTCCGCCCGATCTGACCGATCGGCTGCGATAGACCGAAGGCCGCCAGCCCGGCGGTCTAGACGGCAAGCGCGGGACGGCTCCCGGAGCCGCCCCGCGCTTTGCCGTGGCCCGCGGCCTGCCTGGCTCTGGGCCTACGGGCCAGCGCCTGCTGCGAGAATGTCCGCATGCGGACTATGCGCGGTGACAGCGGGTCGCTCCTGAGCATCGGGTCGAGTGGATCGATCCTGAGCATCGGCTCGACCGGGTCCATCTTGTCGATCGGCTCGGCGGGCTCGATCCTCTCGATTGGCTCGGCAGGATCGCTGGCCTCAGTGCTCTCGATTGGCTCGATGGCGAGCGCCGCTTCCGTCCTGTCGGGATTCTCGTTCTTGTCGGTACGGGCCTGGCGGACCGACGGCCGCGCTGCGATCAGCCGGGACTCGCGGCGCACCTGAACGCTCTCGCCGGTCACCCCAGCAGGTCAACGGTGGTGCCGCGGCCGGTAGCGACGGCTTTCCTGTACGCGGTCCAGGCGACGGCCAGGTCCTGCCACGGCATGCCGACCGGCGCGTACACGGTGATCTCACGGTCGTGGCTGCGGCCAGGCTGCTCGCCGCGCAGGACCTGGCCGAAGGTGGCTGGCTGGACGTCGCGCAGCCCGTCGGGCGCGAGCGCGCCGCCCGCCCGGCTGAGCTCGACATCGTCGACGACGACGGTGGCGGCGGTCAGGACATCGTCCGACAGCTCGCGTTTGCCGGGTTCGTCAGCGCCCAGGCTGGTCAGATGCTGCCCGGGCCGCAGATCGGCCAGCGTGAGCAGCGCGGTGCGGGACCAGGTGGCCAGCACAATCAGATCCGAGGCCGCAGCCACCTCCGCCGCGTCTGCGGCGATCGCCAGCCGCGGCCCGCTCGGCCGGCGTGCCGGGTCACGAACTGGCGCGCGGCCGCCAGGTCCAGGTCGGTCACCGTCACCAGATCCAGGGCCGCAGCCGGGCCAGGCCACTCAGGACAAGGTCAGCCTGGGCCCCGGCCCCGATGACGCCGAGCCGGGCCGCGCCGCGGCCGGCCAGCACGTGCGTGGCGAGCGCGGCAGCCAGGCCGGTCCGCCAGGCGGTCAGGCTGGCCGAGTCGATAATCGCCAGCAGTTCCCCGTCGGCCAGGCTGTGCAGGCACACCGCGCCGCGTAGCGCCGGCGCCGCCGCCGGGAACTTCGCGTTCACCTTCACCGTGTAGGCCGGGACATCCGCTATCAGGCCAGGCAGCAGGACTACCGCCGGGCCCGGGCCGGGCAGCTCGGTGCGTACCCGCTGGCCCGGGACGGCGGCCTGCTGGTCCCGCCGGAACCGTCGCCCAGAGCGGCGATCGTGTCATCGATATCCAGCGCCGCTGCGACGTCGCCGCGGCTGAGGATCACGGTCATGCCCTGATCATCCGCTGTGCCGCGGATCACTGGTCGCCGGGCCCGCACGCTGGCCGGTAGGTGACGTGCATTACGCCCGAGCTGCAGGCGGCCGAGGTCACCAGCCGCGGCGGTAACTGGCCGCCGTCGCCGGGGAACAGGCGCTTGCCGCTGCCGGCACGACCGGGAGAACGAGCAGGTCGACTTGGTCGAGCAGGCTTTCCCGCAGCAGCCAGGTGACCAGCGTGCTGCCGAGACGAGCAGCATAGATTTTCTTACCGGATTTCGCTCGCCAGTCGCAGCCATGTCGATCTGGGCGGTTGCCGTTCGCAGCACAAGTAGAGAGGGTGGGTGCCGGGTCAGTCTGGACGGTCCCGGCGTCCAGCCTGTGGATCACAGCAGAAGGAGACATTCGCGATGCGGTTCCTGATGACCACCACGGGCGGCGGCGACATGCCGGACGAGAAGCTAATGGCCGAGATGGGCAGGTTCGTAGAGGAGCTGACCAGGGCCGGCGTGCTGCTTGCGACCGGTGGTCTCGACCCGGCGGGCACGCACATCAAGTCATCCAGCGGGAAGATCACCGTCACCGACGGCCCGTTCACCGAGGCCAAGGAGGCGGTCCTCGGCTTCGCTCTGGTCGACGTTCGGTCCAAGGAAGAGGCGATCGAGCTGTCGAAGCGGTTCTGGCAGATCGTCGGCGACGGCGAGGGCGATATCCGCCAGGTCTTCGGGCCGGAATAGCGGACGGCAACCGGCCGGGTCCCGGCGCCGGCCACGGGCCGGGTCCCGGCGCCGGTCCCGGCGCCAGCGCCGGCGGCATCGGGCCCGGGGCTGGTCCGGCGTTGGTCCGGTGTCAGCGCCGGCGGCACCGGGCCGGGGCCAGGTCCCGGCGTTGGTCCGGCGTCAGCGCGGGCGGCATCGGCCCGGCCCGGGTGCCGGGAACGGGCGGCATCGGCCCGGTCCGGGTGCTGGGAGCGGGCCCCGGTCCGGGTGCCGGGAACGGGCGGCGTCGGCTGGCGCTCGGCGCCGGTAGCGGCCATGACGGCAACCGGCTTGCACCGCTGCCGTGACGATGCTCTGATCGGCAGCGTGACGGCTCCTGATGCGCAGCGCGCGATCGAGGCGGTCTGGCGGCTCGAGTCGGCGCGGATTATCGCCGGTCTGATCAGGATTGTCCGCGATGTCGGCCTGGCCGAGGAACTCGCTCAGGATGCTCTGGTCTCCGCGCTCGAGGAGTGGCCTTCCGCGGGAGTTCCGGCCAACCCGGGCGGCTGGCTGATGCTCACCGCGAAACACCGGGCGATCGACCGGCTGCGCCGCAACGACCGGCTGGAGCGAAAACTCGAGGAGCTGGGGCACGAGGTCGCCGCGCGTCAGGAGATGGCCGCCTTCAGCGGCGTGGCCGAGTTCGACGCGGTCATCGATGACGACCGGGTCGATGACGACCTGCTGCGGCTGATATTCATCTCCTGCCACCCGGTGCTGTCCACCGAGGCCCGCGTCGCGCTCACCCTCCGGCTGCTCGGCGGCCTGACCACCGAGGAGATCGCGCGCGCGTTCCTGGCGTCGGAGCAAACGGTCGCGCAGCGGATCGTGCGGGCCAAGCGGACCCTCGCGACCGAGAAGATCCCGTTCGAAGTCCCACCGCAGGCTGAACGTGCCGCCCGGCTGGCCTCGGTTCTCGAGGTCATCTACCTGATCTTCAACGAGGGCTATGCGGCGACCGCCGGGGACGACTGGATGCGCCCGGCGCTGTGCCAGGAGGCAGTGCGGCTCGGCCGGATCCTGGCCGGACTCGCGCCAGCCGAGCCGGAGGTCCACGGACTGGTCGCGCTGATGGAGATTCAGGCGTCCCGGCTGCGGGCCCGGATCGGGCCGGGCGGACAGCCCATCCCGATTCTTGAGCAGAACCGAGGGCGCTGGGATCAGCTGCTCATCCGGCGCGGCTTCGCGTCGCTGCTGCGCTGCGAGGAACTCGGCCAGCCGCCCGGCCCTTACGTGGTGCAGGCCGCGATCGCCGCCTGCCATGCCCGGGCGGCGAGCCCGGAGCGGACCGACTGGGCAAGCATCGTAGCCCTGTATGAGCTGCTGACCAGGCTGGCGCCATCCCCGGTGGTAGAGCTGAACCGGGCGGTCGCGGTCGGCATGGCGTTCGGCCCGGAACGGGGCTTGCAGGTGGTTGATACGCTGACCGCCGAGCCCGCGCTGCGGGACTATCACCTGCTGCCCAGCGTGCGCGGCGACCTGCTGGCCCGGCTGGGCCGCAGCGCCGAGGCCAGCCAGGAGTTCTCCCGCGCGGCAGCGCTGGCCAGGAACGCGGCCGAGCGCACGGTCCTGCTCGAGCGTGCCGCCGCCTGCGTCAGCTGACCGCCTCGATTTCCGTACCGATGGCACATTCACCAGGGCCCTGCTCCTTCACCAGGGTCAGCACTGCCTGCCTTTTGATTCATTTTTCTAGAAATCCATTGCTAGTTATTGAACTCTTCTATAGGATGGCGATAAGACACCGGGGGACAGCGGCCAGTCACGGCCGGGTACCCGGGTCAGCAGGGAACCGGCCCAGATACCGCATCGACCCGGTCCCATTCGCGGAGGAACAACGTCATGACCGAGCCAGCTGCGCCTCGCCCCGCCGCCAGCACCCTGCCGCCGCCCTCCGTCAATGGCTCCGCCCCGCCAGCCCAGCCGCCCTCGCCCCCGGCTCCGCCACAGCCGTCGGCGCGCGGGAGGCTGCGCACCCGGATCAGTGGCGCGCGCACCGGGCTGATCGCGGGCATCGTGGCCCTCATCGTGGTGCTGATCTTTGTTATTCAGAACGCGCACGCCGTGGACATCAGCTTCCTGGGCGCGCACCTGCGGCTGTCGCTGGCTGTGGCGCTGTTCTTCGCCGCCATCGCGGGCGCGCTGCTGATGGCCGCGGCCGGGACCGCGCGGATCACCCAGCTGCGCCGGATCATGCGGCACGACCGGCGCGAGTCCGCGCCGGGCAAGCAGCCGCGGTAACCCGCCGGGCAAGCAGCCGCGATCACTCGCCGGACCGCCCTGGCCGCCCGGCCGCCCGGCTGCCCGTTTCGTCGCCAGGGCCGCCGGGTTCGTGCCGTCACGGTGCAATGAGTGGCGGTGCGGACCAATAGTGTGGGAGCTCTCACAAAGTGTGGCTGCTGGTGACGGGAGTGAGCGGCGATGCAGGTGATCATGGTGAGCCAGCTCGGCGGCCCGGAAGTGCTGCAGGTCGGCGAGGTCCCCAGGCCGGAGCCGCGTTCTGGCGAGGTGCTCGTCCGGGTGCTCGCCGCCGGGGTCGGCCCGTGGGACGCCTCGCTTCGCAGCGGCGGCCGGACCGGCCCCCTGCCGTATGTACCTGGCGGTGAGTTTGCCGGGCTCGTCGTAGGTGACACCGGCGCCGACGCGGCCCTGGACGACGGGGCGCCCGTGTATGGCTACCCTGGCCTGACCGGCTGTTATGCGCAATACGTGACCTGCCAGGCCGAACAGCTCGCGCCCATTCCCGCGGGGCTGTCAGCCACCGATGCGGCCGCAGTGCCGATCGACGCGCTGACGGCGGAGCAGGGGCTGACCGACGTGCTGGGCGTCGGGCCTGGGGATCGCATCCTGATTACCGCCGGGGCGGGCGGGCTCGGCCATCTCGCGGTGCAGATCGCCCGCATCCTGGGTGCCAATGTGGTGGCCACCGCCAGCCCGCAGCACCACGAGTTCGTGCACAAGCTCGGCGCGGCCGTGGTCATCGACCACACCAAGCCCGACTGGCCCGAGCAGGTACGCGACGTAACCGGCGGCGGCGCGGAGCGGGTGCTGGCGTGCGCTGCGCCTACCCTGGACGGCGCGGCCCGAGCGGCCCGTGACGGCGCGCTCGTCGCCACCCCGGTGCACGCCGAGCTGCCCGATGCGCACCGGCTCCGTTGGCAGCAGTACGACGGGCAGCCGCGCGGGAGCCGCCTGATCCGGATGGCCCCGTGGTTCGACGACGGCTCGCTCACGGTCACTGTGCAGGCGAGGTACTTCTGGCACAACGCCGCGGAGGCGCACCGCGTGGTAGAACGCGGGCACACCCGGGGCAAGCTCGTCCTGGTGGTCGATGAAGACCTCGCGGCGGCACTGGAGGTCTGACCGGCCCGCCGGGAGGCCTGGCCGGCACCGGCTGACAGCAGGCGGCCCGCCCTGTGGTACCCGGGCCAGCCCGGGTCGGCGACGCAGCGTTACCTGGCTAACGCCGGCAGCCCGGCGCTGTGCTTGACGGTTTTCATCGTGAACTGTGAATTCGTGCGGGCCACGCCGGGCAGGCCGGCGAGCCTGGCCATGTACAGGCGTTCGTAGGCTTCGAGATCGGTCGTGGCGATCCATAGCAGGTAGTCGGGGTGACCGAACATTCGCCGGCCCTCGGTGATCTCGCTGATTTGGGCTATCTCCGCCTCGAATGCTTCGAGTGTGGCCCGGTCCTGGAGGGCCATCTCCACGTGCAGCAGAACCTCGAATCCCCGGCCGATCGCGGCCAGGTCCACGGTGGCGTGGTATCCGGTGATGACACCGCTGCGCTCCAGGTTGCGAACCCGGCGCAGGCACGGAGACGGGGATAGCCCGACGCGGTCAGCCAGTTCGGAGTTGGCCAGCCGGCCGTCCTGCATCAGCTGGCTGATAATTGCCCGGTCAGTCCGATCCATGGCATCAGATGCTAGCGATGACCATCTGCTGAGCAATATTTGGCACCGCATAGCGGCATAGCTGCGCTAATTTGACCAGTGCGGACGCGTTCTGGCGCCAAGATCGGAGGATCCCAGCGATGCTCACCCCGCTGCTGGCCTTCGCCCTCACGTCCACGCTGCTGATTCTCGCGCCGGGCCCGGACAGCTTGCTGGTCCTGCGCAACACTCTGCGCAGCGGCCGTCGCGCCGGATGGGTCACCGCGTGCGGCACCCTGTCCGGGCTGCTGGTCTGGGCGATGGCCGCCGCGCTCGGACTGGCCGCGCTGCTCCAGGTCAGCCACCTGGGCTACGACATCGTCAGGTTGGCCGGCGCCGGTTACCTGATCTGGCTCGGCGCGAGCAGCCTCAGGCCATCCCGCCGCAAGCAGGCCGGCACCGGAACTGGCATCGGCACCGGCACCGGTGAGCCCGCTGGGCGGCTCCCGGCCGGGGCACGGGGCAGCCGCCTCTTCCTCACCGGGCTGCTGTCCAACCTGCTCAATCCCAAGATCGGCGTCTTCTTCATCGCGTTCCTGCCAGGTTTTATCCCGGCCGGGACCTCGGCGATGACGTTCTCCCTCATTCTGGGGCTCTGGTTCATCGCCGAGACCGGTGCGTGGCTCGCGACCGTGACCTGGCTGGTCGCCCGCGGCGCCAGCTGGCTGCGGCACCCGGCAGTGCAGCGATGGCTCGAACGCGGGACCGGCCTCGCGCTCATCAGCTTCGGGCTGCGGCTGGCCGCCGAAGCCTGGTAGCTGCGCCTGCAACGGTTGTCAGGCGGGCGATTCGGCTCTTTTCTCGGCCGCGAAACGCTCGATCGCGCGGAAACCCTCCTGCATGACCTTTGACTGGCTGGCGGGCACGTCCACGAACCTGGTCCATAGCCGCATCCCGCCCTGCGGGTCGGTCATCCACCGGGTCGCGATGCGGGTACGCGTGGCGTCGACCGGCTCCAGCGTCCACTCCGCGCTACCACGGAAGTCACCGTCGAAGTAGTCCATGACCAGCCGCCGCTCCGGCTCGAAAATAGTCACCCGCCCGGAAAACCGCACGGTCGTCAGTCGCTGGCCGAGCGAGCCGTCATGGATAGTGAAGTCGATGATCGCGCCGATCTCGGACGGGGGCTTGTCCCCGCGCTGCCGCATCTGCACGAAGGGCAGCCACCATTGGCTCCGGCCTGCTGCCTCGTCCATCAGGGCCCGGACAACTTCAGCCGGGGTCGCCAGGATGGTCGCCTCATCCAGGAGGTCATAAGTGGTCATCCTGCCTCCTCGGCTGAATGGCGGTACGTGCCGCTTCCGCGGCGACATTGTCTCCATCTATAGGCGCTCCGCGGGCGGCCCGGCGCCAGAGCCAAACGTCCCTGATCGGGACCGGGCTCCTCCGGTTAGCTCATCGTGAGGCCGCCGCTGACGCTGAGGGTCTGCCCGGTGATGAAGGCTGCGTCGTCGGACGCGAGGAACGCCACCGCGGCGGCGACGTCGGCGGGATCGGCCAGGCGGCGCAGCGGGATGGCCCGGATCAGCGCGTTCCGCAGCTTCGGGTCGTCGCCGCCGAGGGAGGCGAACAGCGCGGTGTCGGCCGGGCCGGGGCAGACGCAGTTGGCGGTGACCTGGTACCTGGCCATTTCGCGGGCGGTCGACTTGGTGAAGGCAATCACGCCGCCTTTCGCCGCCGAGTACACCGCCTCGCCGGACGAGCCGACCCGGCCGGCGTCGGAGGCGATGTTTACCACCGTCCCGCGGCCCTGCTCCGCCATGACCGGGAGCACCGCCTTGGAGGTATTGAGCACGCCGTAGAGGTTGATCCGGATGATCTGATCCCAGTCGGCGGGATCAGAGCCGGTGAACGGGCCGGCCTTGTCCCAGCCGGCGTTGTTGACAAGCACGTCGATGCGCCCGAACTGGCTGCGCACCCGGCTGGTCATCGCGGCCACGGATTCGGCCGAGGTGACGTCGGCGGCCATGGCGATGGCACTGGCGCTGGTGGCGCGGGCGCTGATGGCACGGGCGGTCTGCGCGGCCGCTTCCTCGTTGATGTCGGTGACGATGACCGTGGCGCCGTGCGTCGCAAGTCTTTCCGCGATCGCCCGTCCGATGCCCTGCCCCGCGCCCGTGACTATCGCGATCTTCTCGTTAGGTCCCACTGTTTTGCCCTTCACGGTGGCGGGGGACTGCGGCCCGTACGCACGATCCGCAGGTAGCGCGATAACCGGCGTCACGACCAGGATGCAGCGGATGATCGCCGGCGGCACAGTCATTCCTGCCGATAGGGGCCTCCGGGCCTGCCCCCTGACGCTGCCGATCACCTGGCCGGCAAGCTGTGCGCAGGCTCCCGGTGCGGGCGGAAGTGCAGGCAGCTGGCAGGATGGCTGGCGTGACCGCGCGTCTCGACGTCTTGTGCACCGGGTACGCCGCGCGGCGGGTGGCCAGCACCGTCGCGCTGATCCGCGACGAGAGCGCCACCATCGTCGTGGACCCTGGCATGGTGGCCGGCCGGGCGCGGATCCTGGGCCCGCTGGCGCAGCTTGGCGTGGACCCCGCCGCGGTCACCGACGTCGTGTTCAGCCACCATCATCCTGACCACACGCTGAACGCCGCGCTGTTCGAGCAGGCCCGCTTCCATGACTTCTGGGCGATCTACCAGGGTGACGTGTGGACCGACCGGCCCGCTGACGGGTTCCTGCTGTCGCCTTCGGTGACGCTGATGGCAACTCCCGGCCATACCGCGCAGGACATCACCACGCTCGTCGCAACCGACGGCGGGCTCGTCGCCTGCACGCACCTGTGGTGGTCGCAGGCAGGGCCGGACACCGATCCCCTCGCCGAGGACCAGGAGCTGCTCGAGCGCTCCCGCGCCCGGCTCCTCGCGCTCGGGCCGGCGCTCATCGTGCCTGGCCACGGCGCGCCGTTCGCGCCGCCCGGGCCCCCGGCGGTCTAGCCGGCCCGCGGCCCGCTCGCGCGGGCCGGAACACTCGCGCGGGCCGGAACGCAGGTCACGGCCCGGATGGCAGAACCGGGCCCGCTCGGGGTTCCCGGCGGGCCCTTAACGATGTTCAGGCGCCGGTCACGAGCTCGCCGCGCTGGCCGCGCTCCCCGTCGCACGAGCGGCGGCGACAGCCGGGCATCCTGGTGCGATGACATGGATAGCGCCAAGCCCGCCCGAACTCGCCGACGGGCCGCTCGTCGGAGCCGACCGGCTCATCCTGGAGGGATTCCTCGCCTGGGAGCGGAACGCGCTGCGCAATATCTGCGCCGGCCTGACCGCCGACCAGCTGGCGCGGCGATCAGTACCCTCCTCCAACCTGTCGCTGCTCGGGCTGGTCCGGCACCTGGCCAAGGTGGAGCGGACCTGGTTCAGGCAGCGCGCCGCCGGCGAGCCCGTCGGGCCGATGTATGACCCGGCCAGGGGCAAGGATGCCGACTTCAACGATCTGGACCCGGCGCTGGCCGAGCAGGACTTCGCCAGGTTCGACGAGGAAGTCAGGCTGGCCGATGCCGCCGCCGCCGGCCTGGCCTTCGACGACACGTTCCTCCTTGACGGCGAGCCCTGCTCGCTGCGGCTTGTCTACGTCCACATGATCGCCGAGTACTCCCGTCACAACGGGCACGCCGACCTGCTGCGCGAGGCGATCGACGGAGTCACCGGCCGATGACGGGGCGAGGTATAGCGGCTGACCGAAGCGGCCCGCGCCGGGTTACCGTTGGCTGTGCAACCGTTCGATCCGCTGGACCGCGTCGGCCAGAACTGCGCGCACGAGCACGAGTACCAAATGCGCGGCAGCTGGCTGCGCTGCGGGATGGTCATGTCGCTCGAGGGGGCGTCGCAGGCGGCCGGGGCCAAGCCTTTTCACCCGCTGGACCGCGTCGGCAAGAAGTGCGCGCACGAGCCCGGGTACCAGCTGCAGGGCATCTGCCTGCGGTGCGGGAAGATCGTGTCGACGGCGGAGTTCCCGGGCTAGGTCGCTGGTCAGCGGCCCGCGGGACGGGGACGGCACGGACGGAGACGTCCTGAGCGTGCGGGAATCTCGCCGGAATCGGCCCGCTGACCGGCGCGCTGATCGCGCCGTAGCAGGCTGGCGCCGATCCGTTCGGCCCGGATGGGCGGCCGGAAGCCAGCTGACTGGCCTGCGGGCTGGGCGTCTCCGGCCGGGCAGGTTATGACATCCGTCATGCCGAGATCAGGAGCTGGCGCACTGGGCCGGGCGGTGCAGCGCTTCTAGCGTTGCGGACATGATGAGAAGCAACTCGCGACAGGGCCTGGCCGCCGGGTCGCCCGACGCCCCCGCCGCCCGTCACCTGAACCGTAACCGCCTGCGGTCACTGGCGATGATCGCGGTGTTCGACATCGCCGGGCCGCTCGTCGCCTACTCGCTGCTGCGCTCGGCCGGGCAGAGCGCGGTATCGGCTCTCGTCCTGAGTGGCATCTTCCCGGCGTTCGGGGTAGCGCTGGGATTCGCGCGGCACCGGCGCCTGGACGCCGTCGGCGGCATCGTGCTGATCGGTATCGCCGTTGGCACGGTCCTCGGGCTGGTCACCGGCGACGCCCGGCAGGTGCTCATCGAAGGATCGGTGCCTACGGCGGCGTTCGGCCTGGTATGTCTGGGGTCGCTGTGGTCCGGTCGGCCGCTGATGTTCCGTTTCGCCGTTGAGTTCATGGGCGCGGACACCCCGCAGGGACGCGAGTTCGCTGACCACTGGCGCTACCCGGGATTCCGCCGGATCTTTCGGATCTACACGATCGTCTGGGGTATCGCGTACCTGGCCGAAGCGGCTGCCAGGGTCATCATCGTCGAGACGACCAGCACAGGGACCGCCCTCGCCGTCTCCAAGGTGATGCCGTACGCCGTCGCCGCCGCCCTGGTCGGCTGGATGATCGCCCACGGCCGGCGGGCCAAGCGCCGCGGCGAGCGGCTCGCCGCCGCCGCACTGGCCGGTGCCGAGCCCGGGCAGGCCCCGGTGCTGCAGGAAGTCGCCAGCTAGCCGCGATCACTGGTCCCCAGTCGATGGGCGCATCGGTTCGGGTTATCCGTACCGATGCGCCCCATTCATTCGGCGCGCTAGCTGCGGGGCCGCGACGAGGGCACGCCAGGCGCGGCGACTGGAGCGGCCAGGACCCGGACGGCCGGCGGCTGCGCCCGGCGTATTCCCGTTACCCGTCAGTAGTGACAAGCATCATATTGAGCGTGAGATGGATGCTCGCTGGTTCTCCGGGGCGTTATACCAGGGAGTGATCTCCGCTTGGGGGTCACTTTTTGCACGCCCCCCTTAGTCCCCGGATCTTCGGCTGAGCTTGCGTTCTCAGTGAATGCCGTGTGCCTGAGGTGGGCTGGCTATTGCCGTCGACTGAGGGGAGACCGAGCGGCTAGAACGGGTCGCGGAACACGCGAGCAAGTCCCCAGCCATGACCATGACCCCCGTGGGTCATGGCGGTTTTAGGTCACGCCCAACACCGTTAGTCGCGCTAGTTCGCGAAGAGCTGAGGGCGGACAGAGGAGGGTTAGACCTCCGATGAATATCAAGTACATCGCAGCAGCAATGATCGCGCCGGCGGCCATCGCCGGAGTCGCACTGTCAACTGGGAGTGCGGCCAGCGCGGCCACTGTTCACCCGGCCGCGCAGGCCAAATATCACCGGTGGGTCACCGTTCGCACCGGCGACACGCTCAGCGGCATCGCCGCGGCGCACCACATGTCGTGGCAGGCGCTCTATGCCGCTCCGCCGAACAGGTCGCGGATTCAGGACCCCAACGTCCTGACCACCGGCGAGCGGCTGCGCATCCCTGCCGACCCAGCCCTCTGGGCCTCGAGATACACGCCACCGCAGCCCGCGGCCACGCAGGCTCCAGCTCAAGGGTCCACAGCGCAGGGGTCCACGAGTCAGGCTGCCGCGCCATCGAGCAGCGGGACGGCGTCGTCGCCCACGGGCGGCATGTCCTCGTTCGAGCAGTGCGTTGCGTGGCGCGAGAGCTCCAACTCTGCCACCGATCCCGACGGGCTGTTCGGGATCCTGCCGTCAACGTGGGCATCGCTCGGCTATTCAGGCACCGCAGGCCAGGCGTCAGTGGCCCAGCAGAAGGCGGCGTTCAACCAGCTGTACGCGCAGGACGGCGCGCAGCCCTGGGCGCCCTCTGATGGCTGCTAGGTCAGGCTCTTACTGACCTGATCCGGCACTTCCGGCCCTGGCGAGATGAAGACCTTCGCCAGGGCCGGAGGTCTGCCCGGTGCCTGCCTGGCTGGCTCCCTGGCCGGTCAGGAGACGAGTCCGTGCTGGTAGGCATAGGCGACCGCCTGGGCACGGTCACGGGCGCCGATCTTGGCCAGCAGGCGGTTGACGTGGCTCTTGACGGTGCCTTCGCTGATGACGAGGCGTTCGGCGATCTCGGTGTTGGACAGGCCAGCGGCGATCAGGGACAGCACCTCAGCCTCCCTGGGGGTGAGCCCGCCGGGGAACGCGGACGGCGGCAGCGGGCTCGGCGGCGGGGGCGCGGTCACGATGGCGTCGACGAGGTGGTGCTGCACGGCCGGGTCGATCACCGCCTGGTCGTCGAGGACGTGCTGGAGGGCCTGGCGGATCTCCGCTCCGCCCGCGTCCTTGGTGAGGTAGCCGCGAGCCCCCGCGCGGAGCGCGTCGATCACCGATCGGTCATCGGAGTAGGTGGTGAGGACGACGACCTTGACGTCAGGCTCGCGCTCCCGCAGCAGGCGGGTGGCCTCGACGCCGTCGCAGCGGGGCATCCGCAGGTCCATGAGGACGATATCGGGGTGCAGGTCCGCGGCGAGGGCGACCGCCTCGGCGCCGTCCGAAGCGGCGCCCACCACGTCGACATCCTGCAGGAGCCCCAGCACCATCGTCAGTCCCTCCCGGACGACCCGCTGATCGTCGGCGATGAGGACGCGGATCGGCTGGCTGCTCATGCCGGCACGTCCAGCTCGACGCGGAAACCGCTGTCCGTCGTCTCGGTGGTGAGCGTGCCGCCGAGCAGCTCGGCGCGCTCGCGCATGCCGGTCAGGCCGTAGCCGTTCATGTCGCCTCCCGGGGCTGGCCGGGTGCCGTTGGTCCTGGTGAAGTCTTCGACCGTGAGGTGGGTGACGGACGGTTCGTAGGCCAGGTGCAGCTCGACCCGCTCCGGGCGGGCGTGCTTGGCGATGTTGGTCAGGGCTTCCTGCGCGACCCGGTAGAGCGCGAGGCGAGCCTCGGAACCGAGCTCGTATGCCTCCCCGGAGACGGTGAGCCGGCACGGGATATCCCGGTCCTGCTGAAACTGGGCCGCCAGTCCGGCCAGGCTCCCGGGTCCGGGCAGCTCGTCGTCGCGGAGCATCCCGATCGCTCGCCGGGCTTCTTCCAGGCCGGTCTTGCCCAGCTGGTGGGCGCGCTCGATGGCCTGGGGCAGGCGAGGGTCAGCCGGGTCCTCGGCCGCCAGCATCCGGGCGCCCTCGAGCTGGAGCATGAGCCCGGACAGGGAGTGCGCAAGCACGTCGTGCATCTCCCTGGCCAGGCGCTGGCGCTCGGCCAGGCCGGTCGCCCTGGCTTGCGCCGCCTGGCTCTGTTCCAGCTCGGCGAGGAGCCGTTCGGCCTGCTTGTTGGCCTCAGCCAGCCGGTAGGCCAGGACCAGAATCCCGTAGAACGCGGCGCACGCGGCCAGTACCGCGAGACTCCCGAACCCCTGGTTAGTGACCCCCGCGATCACCTCCAGGACCACAAAGGCGATCACCAGGACGGGGACCGACGCTCGCCGGGGCAGCAGCCGGGCGGCGCAGACGACGCCCAGCAGCACGCCCTCGGCTCCAGGCCCCTGCGGCTCCGCCCAGATCAGCGCCAGGGAACTGGCGAGCAGGATGACGACGAAGCCCACCTGGGCGGGGCCCGCACGCCGCGCCGTGGCGTTACGCCCGAATACGCCCAGCACGAACGCGACCACGGTCACCGACACGACCAGGCGCCGGCGGCCAGCCCGAGGCCCGGATCAGCCCGGGAGGCAGCCAGGACGAACACGATGAGCAGCACCGGAGCGAGCCGGTTGAGCCATTGCACGACCGCTTCTTGCGGCCACCGCGCCTGGCGCAGCCTGGCCAGGGCAGGTGCGGTGGTGTGGTCGGCGCTCACCCAATGAATTCTATGAGGCCACGCTTGCATAAGCATCGGCCCCAAGGTGGAGCTGGCGCATCTAACCCAGGGTGGATGGGGTTCTAACTGCGGTTATGGCCCGCCGCGCGGCGAAGTTCTAACCCGGCGCCGATGCGATCCGGGCCCCGGATGACGCACGCTTTTGGCAGCGAGCCCGACAAGCAAACGGGGCTTTACCGGCTAGAAATGAAAGGCTCATCGTGAACACCCGCACCATAGCCCAAGAGCACCTGGACCATCCGCGCACCCTGGCAGCGTTTCGCGACGTGAAGCGGCTCGTCGGCTGCTATCTCGGCGTCAGCGTGCTCACTTTCGTGGCCATCGTGTTGCTGCGCGGCCACACCGCCGAAGTGAACTCAGCCGTCTGGACGCGCGGCACCATTGTCGTCGCGAGTTCCTTGCTGACGTTCGCATTCGTAGTCCGCGCGGCCCAGGGCTCACGCCGGGCATTTCTGCGCCTGCGGATTGTCTCCGCCATCATGGTGGCCGCTATCGCGGCCATCATCGCGGTCCCCGGCACGTTCCCGCTCTGGATGAAGATCGAGCAGGGCGTCTGCGGACTCCTCCTGGTGGGCGTCGTTGTGCTGGTCAACGGCAAGCACCTGCGGTCCCTTTTCACTGTCAAGTAGATCAACGCGAATGGCTGCGAATGCTCGCTGCCCTCGTCCCGTCCGCGCTCGCCCCATCCGCGCGTTCACCCTGGACGGTGCCTCGGCACCAGGGTGATGGGGGCGGGCCCGGAGCGGGCGGGCCCGGAGCGGGGCACAGCCACGCCAGGCCAGGCCCTGCGCAGCTCAGATCGTGCAGAGCGGCCGGCGGCCTGGGATCGTGAAGGCCCGGCTGCAGAGCGGGCTGAGCCCACTGGGCAGTGGCGGGCGACATTATCGCACCGGCTACGATTAGTAATCGTATGAATGCATTGTGTTACCAAATTTATGCTCCCGGAGCCGAGGAGGCGTCGTGAGCCAGCAATCTGCTCTGACGGGCGCCGTCCTTCCGATGCGGCGCCCCGCGCCGTCCCGGGGATAACCAGTGGCGATCCGGCTCAGCCGGGCCGAACCTGCCACCGCCGGCTCGTGGCACATCCTCGCGGTGGTGGCCGGAGGGCCGTTCCTGGCCGTGCTGTCCACGACGGTCGTCAGCGTCGCGCTTCCGACCATCGGCCGCGATCTGCATGCCAGCCCGGTCGACCTCCAGTGGATCGTTGACTCCTACGTGCTGGTGTACGCGAGCCTGATGATCGCGGGCGGCGTGATCAGCGACCGCCGCGGGCGCAAGGGGATGTACCTGCTCGGCGCCGTGATCTTCGGACTCGGGTCCTTGGTGACCGGTATGGCGCCGTCGATAGGGGTGCTGCTGGCCGGGCGGCTGCTGCAGGGTCTTGGCCCCGCGCTGCTGGTACCAGGCAGCCTGACCATCATCCGCGCGACGTTCGCGGAGCCCCGTCGGCAGGCCGCGGCGATTGGCCTGTGGTCGATGGGCTCAGGCCTGGGGCTGGCGGTGGGTCCCGCGCTCGGCGGTCTGATCGTTGGCGCCGTCGGCTGGCGCTGGGTGTTCCTGATCAACGTGCCGCTGACCGCGACGCTGATCGTGCTGGCCGCGTATTTCGTGCCGCGGCTGCCGCGCAGTCCTGCGCGCAGCCGGTTCGACTGGGTCGGCGCGATCCTGACCGCCGCCGCGGTGGCGAGCATCACGTTCGCCATGATCGAGGGCCAGCGGAAGGGCTGGGACTCGCCGCTGATTCTCGCCGCCTTCGCCGCCGGCCTGGCGGCGCTCCTGGGCTTCGTCGGATGGGAGAACCGTCAGGCGGAACCGCTGGTCGATGTGTCACTGTTCCGCCGCCCGGCTTTCACCGCGGCGAACGTGGCGGCGCTGGTCGTGTTCTTCGCGTTCGTCGGCGCGATCGTCTACTTCAGCGCGTTTCTGCAGCAGGTGCAGGGGCGGTCGCCGGTCGACGCCGGATTCGAGGTTTCCGCGCTCGGCGTCGCGTTCGCGCTGGCTGCCGTGGCATCCGGCCGGATCGTGGGCCGGGTAGGCGCGCGCCTGCCCATGCTCACCGGGCTGATCATCGGCGGCGTGGCGACGCTCGGCCTGCTCCGGCTGGGGCCGCACACCAGCGTCGCCGCGATGTGGTGGAACTTCGCGCTGGTCGGTGCCGGGATCGGCCTGTGCCTGACCCCGATGACCGCGATCGCGGTAGCGGCGGCTGACATGTCGCACGCCGGCATGGCTTCGGCTGTCTACAACGCGATACGCCAGCTCGGCCAGGTACTGGGCGTCGCCGTGCTCGGCGCGCTCGTCTACGCGCGGCTGCCGGTCACCAGCACCGCGGGCCAGCGGCTCGATCCAGCGCAAGGGGCGCTCTTCGTCGATGGGCTGCATAACGCGGTCTGGGTGTCGGGCCTGGCGCTGCTGGCCGCGGCGGCGCTGGCCGCGATCCTGCTGCCGCGGCAGGAGGCTCAGGCAGTCAGCCCTCAGCACGAACCTGGAGTCTGGTGAGCCGCTACCAGTTTGCGGTGCATCCGGTAGTGGAGAACGAGGAACGGAAAGCCGAAGACGGAGAAGGCGTGCTCGGCTCGCAGTTCATCGTCTTGCAGGTAGACGTCGAGCCGCTCGGCGAAGCCGTGGACGGCCAGCGCGGTGAGGTCCCTGCTGGCCGGGTCGATATAGGCGAGGTAATGACCGGGCTGGTCCAGCTCGCTGCGACTGGTCAGGGTCAGGCCGCCGCCCGGACGGTCGCGGGGCAGCAGCGTCGCGGTAAAGCTGGCCTGCGGTAGCGGGAAGCCGACGCTCACGTACCCGCGGTCGCCGTGCCGGTAGGTGGTGTAGACGCCGACGTAGATCGGCTCGTCGGTGTCGGCGAACGACCGGATCCAGCCGCGGATCGCCACCACGTCGCTGTCGCCCGAAGAGATGGTGTCGATCCTGCTGCGAATGCCTCGCTGGGTCTCGCGCTGATTCATCGGCACGTTGGCCTGCCCGAGCGGGCGCGCGACGGCGGTCCGGTAGAGCAGGTAGCCGGGGCGGACCCACATCCGCCACTGCGGCACGATATCGAGAGTGAACCTGGTGGTGTGCTCATAGAACTCGCGGACCCGAGGGTCGATGCCCGCCGGGTCGAATTCCGGACCGGCCAGCTCGTCCACGGAGGCGATGATCCCGGCGTCGGCCGCGTCAGCGAGGTAGCGGCCGCCCACCACCTCGGCCAGCTCGCGGAAGTAGCCGGTGCCGACGTACCTTGACCGGGATTCTCGCGGCACGACGAACGGCAGATCCTCCGCCCGGACCCGCTCGGCGAGCAGGCTCACCTGCGCGTCCCTGAAGGCCAGCGCCGACGCCACCCGGTAGGCCGCCATCGTGGTACTGGCGATGACCGCCGCCGGCGCCGGGCGTCGCCCTGCCGCGAGCACCCGGCCCACCGCGGCTCCGAACAGCGGCCCGAGCAGCACTTTCTGCGGGCGGATCCCGAGCAGGCCGCCGAGTGTCCCGGTAGCTGCCCCCACTGCGACGGGCCCGGCGCCGGTCAGCCGGCCTGCGGCCCAGCCGAGCGGGGCCACCAGCGCGGCACTAGTCGCGATCCGCTGCCACAGCGGCGGGATCTCGCCGGGCCGCTGCCGGGCCCGGGCCACGGCTTCCGACGCCGACAGGCCGGCCGCGCCGGCGAACGCACCCACGACAGCTGCTCGCGCGCCCCGATGACCCGCGAGGGCCGCCCCGGCCGCCGCGCCGATAGCGGAGGCGGCGAGGACTGCCCCGTTGCGCTGCGCCACTGCACCAGGCTCATCCACGGCCACGCCCAAAACGTACCGGCCGTCCTGGCCGCCGCGGCGGCCGGGCTCCTGGAAAATTGTTGCGGCTGGTATGCAACCCGATGCGGTGTCTGATGCATCTGTCGTGCGTCGGCATGTCGGCCGTGGGGGCGTGGACATGACCGGTTTCGGGTCGGTCGTCTTTGAAGGAGCACTGGTCATGTGACATCCGCGGAAGAGTTCGTTGAGTTCGCGGAGGCCTGCTCACCGCGACTGCGGCGGACGGCGTTCCTGCTCTGCGGCGACTGGCATACCGCGGAGGATCTTGTCCAGACGGCGCTGGCGAAGGTCTTTTTGTCCTGGCACCGGATCAGGCGGAAAGACGCAGCGCAGGCCTATGCCACCCGCACGCTCGTGAACACCTATCTCGCCGACAAGCGGCTGATGCGCGCGGGCGAGATCTTGACCCACACCCCTCCCGAGCGCCCGGTTGTGTCGCCGATGCCCGAGACGCGAATAGTCGTGCTGGATGCGCTAGCCACTCTCCCGCCGCGGGGCCGTGCCGTCGTCGTGCTGCGCTACTGGTCCGACCTGAGCGTGGAGCAGGTGGCGGCCGTACTCGGCTGCTCGCCAGGCAACGTGAAGAGCCAGAGCGCTCGTTCGCTGGACAAGCTGCGGGAGGTATTGGGGGAGACCATGCACGAAACTGGCTCGCCCGATCGGCCGCCGGGAAGACGGCCCGAGGGGGGCGGTACCGGCCATGAATGAGACATCGCTGCGCAGGCTGCTGGAACGGGCCCTCGTCAACGAGCCACCGATCGGGCCGGTCGCCCGTAACTCGCTGCGGGCGGGCCTCCGGCTCCGCCGTCGCCGCCGGGCCTGGGCCGTCGCTGGGAGCGCCGCCGTGGTGGCCGCGATCGCCGCCTCCGTCCCGGCGGTCTCCGGGGCGCTCGGCCATATGCCCTCCGCGCCGGGCCCGGGGCCTTCGAACCGGGGGCGCGGGACGACCGTTTACGTCGACAACGGTGCCAACACGGTGACGCCGATCACGGTGGCCACCAACACGGCGGGCCGGTCCGTCAAGGCTGGCGACGGGGCCGGGCTCATCGCGATCACGCCGGACGGGCGGACCGCCTACGTCGCCAACGCCAACTCGAACACGGTGACGCCGATCACCACTGCCACCAACACGCCGGGCAAGCCGATCAGGGTCGGGCGCTATCCCGACGGCATTTCGATCACGCCGGACGGGCGGACCGCCTACGTCGCCAACATCAACTCGAACACGGTGACGCCGATCACCATTGCCACCAACACGCCGGGCAGGCCGATCAAGGTCGGGGTCCGACCCAGGATGATCGCGATCACGCCGGATGGGCAGACCGCCTACGTCGTTAATCAAGGCGGCACAGTGACGCCGATCATGACGGCGACCAACACGCCAGGAAAGCCGATCAGGGTCGGGAGCGGCCCCCTGGTGATCGCGCTGACACCGGACGGGAAAACCGCCTACGTCCTCAACGGCATGGATACGGTGACGCCCATCACGACAGCCACCAACACGCCAGGCAGGCCCATCAAGGTCGGCAAGTTCCCGTTCGCGATCGCGATCACGCCGAACGGCAAGACCGCCTACGTGGTGAATCTCGACTCGGGTACGGTGACGCCGATCACGACCGCCACCAACACGGCGGGCAAGCCCATCAGGGTCGGCACGGAACCCCAGGCGATCGCGATCACCCCGGACGGAAAGACCGCCTACGTCCCTAACTATGCGTCGGGTACGGTGACGCCGATCACGACCGCTACCAACGCGCCAGGCAAGCCCATCGAGGTCGGCGGCGGGCCGTTGGCGATCGCGATCACGCCGGACGGCAAGACCGCCTACGTCGTCTGCAACGCTTCGGGCACCGTGACGCCGATCGCGACCGCTACCAACACGCCAGGACGGCAGGTCAAGCTCGGAAACGGCCTGTTCGCGATCGCCATCACGCCGTGAGCGGTCTGCGTCGGCGGCCGCGAGCGACGGCCCTACAGCCGGACGAGGGGGAGGAATACCTCATCGACTATTTCGGTGCGGACGCGTTCGGGCGGCGGGGTGCGGGCCCGGAAAAGCTCGTTCCTGAACAGGTCGGTGGGGAGCGTGGCGACGCGGGGCGTGATGTCGCTGCGGGCCTCGCCCCGGTCGGCGGCGCGCTTGAGGATCGTGGTCATGACCCCCGCGCCGATGTGCAGGACCTGTTCCTGGGCGCGGGAGAACAGCTCCGGATCGGCAAGGTAGTCGCTGAGCAGGCCATAGACGGTCTCCGGCCCGACCTCGGCCAGCCGCTGAGACATCCGGCTCAGCACGGCGAGCACGTCGCCGCGCAGGCTGCCGGTGTCAGGCACCTCCCCGGAGAGCATAGGCCGGTGTCGGCGCATCGCGGCGATCACCAGTTCGGTCCGGTTCCGCCACCGCCGGTACAGGACGGCCCTGCTGGTGCCGGCCCGGTCGGCCACGGCCTCCATGGTCAGGCCGGCGTAGCCGGCGGCCTGGAGCTCGTCCCAGGCGGCGTCGAGCAGCGCGGTCTCGAGCGCCGCGCCGCGCCGTCTGGTCTTGCCGCCGCTGTGCCGCAGCGCCGACTCTGATGGCGCGGGCGGGCCCGGGAATCTCGTCATGCTCGCTCCTTAAGGGACGCTTGCATCTTAGCGCGCCAGCTAGTTAAGATACGATCGTATCTAATTAAGATACGATCGTATCTTGACTGGAGGCCGGCCAATGCATCCCGCCCCTCCGTTGGCAAGCCCCGCCCTGGCCGCCGCGCCGCACCGGCAGCGTGGCTGGTGGCCGCTGGCCGTGATCGCCGCGGCCCATCTCATGGCCGTCCTCGACACCACCATCATGTTCGTCGCGCTGCCGTCGGTTCAGCGGGGGCTGGGCATGACGGTGACGAGCCGGCCGTGGGTCGTCACCGCTTACACCCTGGCCCTCGCGGGCCTGCTGCTGCCGGGCGGCCGGCTCGCTGACCGGCTCGGCGCCCGGCGCACCCTGCTCATCGGGGTGACCGGCTTCGCACTCGCCTCGGCGGCCGGCGGTGCCGCAGTCGACGGCGCCATGCTCATCGCCGCCCGCGCGGTGCAGGGCGCGTTCGGCGCCGTGCTGATCTCATCCACGAAATCGCTGCTCATCAGCGTGTACACCGATGAAGACCAGCGGGCCCGGGTGATAGGCATCTTCACCGCCACCCTCACCGCCGGGATGGCACTCGGGCTCGTCCTCGGCGGGGTGCTCACCAGCGAGCTGAACTGGCGCTGGTGCCTGTACGTGAACGTGCCGCTCGCCCTGGTGGCCATCATCGGCGCCCCCCGGGTGCTGCCCGTGATACCCGGCCGGCCGGAGATAAAGATCGACGTGGCCAGCGTCCTGCTGGCGTCGGCCGGGATGGTGGCGCTGATCTACGGACTGGGCGAGGCCGCCGCTCTCGGCTGGGGATCCGGCCGGGTCGGCGGCTCGCTGATCGCCGCGGTGGTGCTGCTCGGCGGCTTCGTGGCCCGCCAGGTCGGCCACCCGAACCGGCTGCTACCGCTGCGCGTGGTGCTCGACCGCAGCCGCGGCGCGGGGATGATCGCCATGATTGTCAACGCGCTGAGCACCTTCGGGATGTTCCTCATCCTCACCTACCAGCTCCAGTCCGTCATGCACTACTCAGCGCTCCTGACCGGCCTGGCCATCGTCCCGTTCGCGGTCGCCGCCGCCCTGGGCTCGGCGTTCCTGGCCCCGTGGCTCATGGCCCGGATATCGAGCCGCTGGCTGATCACGGTCAGCATCGTGATCGAGGCCGCGGGCCTGCTGCCCCTCGTCTGGCTCACGCCGGACAGTCATTACGTGCCGCTGATCCTGACCGCCACCATCGTCGAGGGAATCGGCACCGGCATCGCCGGGCCCGTTGCCCTGGGCACCGCCCTGCGAGCGGTCCTGCCCGCGGACCGGGGAGCGGCTGGCGCCTGCTCGAGTGCCGTCGGCCAGCTCGGCTCATCGGTCGGCGCCGCCCTGCTGAACACCATCGCCGCCGCTGCCGCCAGCAGTTACCTCGCCGCGCACGGCTCCGCCGGCCCCACCGCCGCCACCGTCCACGGATTTACCGTCGCCATGGCCTGGGGCGCAGGCATCCTGCTCGCCGCCGCTCTTCCGATAGCCATCCTCGTCACGGCGCCGCACCGGCACCGTTAGCCGAGAAATCGAACACATTGTCGGTACCTCCCGGCAGAGTGGTGCTAACCGTCGCCGACGTGAAGGAGGCACCACATGTGCTGGGCATGCGACCACCCTGGCAGCACGCGGCTCGATTATCTCGAGCACCTGCGTGATCTCATCGCCCGTTACGGCTGGGCCGTGCAGGGCGTCGAGCGTGACCGGATACATCCGCCCTGGGCGTACACGGTGGGACTGACCCCGCACGGCAGGCCCGAGTTAGTGGTGACCGGCTTGCCGCTGGGCCGCGCCACCGGGCTTCTGAACGATGTCGCCTCGCATGTGCTGCACGCCACCGCTCCCCGGCCAGGCGAGCAGATCCCGCTGCGCGGCGGCCCGGTGATCGAGATTGTCGAGGTCGCGGAGCCGGCGGCGCACCTGGTGATCGGCACCGAGTTCTACGGGCCCCGGATACGGGCGCTCCAGCTGGTCCATGCCGACGACCGTGGCCACTGGCCGTGGGAGGTGGGATACCGCGGCGTCCGGGGCGGCCAGCCGGTCCTCGGGGTGCGGGCGGCTCCGGTCAGCGCGGCGTGACGGCGGCGCTCAAGCGAGCTGCGGGCGGGCGAGAGCATCGCGCACCCCCGAGCCACTCGTCTCAGCTGATATTCAGGCGCGCGGCGAGGCCGTCGAGCAGGGCCTGGAGGCCGCGTTCGAATTGGCTGGCGAGGGCCCCTTCGGTCATCGGCGGCCCGGCTGGCGCCGCGGCCTGGGCTGTGGTGCTTTCCTCGTAGACCGCGCTTAGCTGAGGGAAGTCCCGGGTCTGGAGTTGCTCGAGCCCGTATGCGATCGCGGCGGCGGCCATGGCTGAGTCGGCTTCGGCCGCCTTGGCCCGGGCCAGCGATTCGACGGCGTGCAGGGCGTTGCCGACCACGTAGTCGTCGACCGCCGCGAGGAACTCCAGCCTGGCCTGGGCGGGCAGTCCGGTGCCGGCGGTCGCGGTCAGGGACTGCTCCACGTGGCGCATGGCGTTCGGCCCCAACTGGGCATCGCTGAGCGAGGCCAGCGACCACGGGTGGGCGATGAGCACCTGCCTGGTCCGCCGGGCGATGGCGGCGATGGCGTCCCGCCAGCTGCCGGGCAAATCGGCGTCGGGGACCAGGACGTCGGCCAGGATCGCGTCGTGCATGAGCGCGACGATGTCGGTCTTGGTGCGCACGTAGTAGTAGAGCGTCATCGTTCCCGCGCCGACCTCGGCGGCGATGCGCTTCATCGTGACGGCGTCGAAGCCCTCGGCGTCCGCGATGCGCAGCGCCGCGCCGGCGATCTGCTCGCGCGTGTAGCGCGGCTTGCGGTCGGCCGGCTGAGGGCGGGCCCAGATGGGCCGGCTGTCGTTTTCGCTTGCCACTCGTATAGCATACGAATAAGCTATTCGTATGTGGTACGAACAAGGTCCAGGCCCGATCGGAAGGACTTGCCATGGGCACTAGCGAGGCTGTGGGCTCGCGCCTGCATGAGGCTCTGCACCGGCTACCCGGGATGCCCGCGCATGCCAGGGCGCCGGAGCTGAACGCGAACGCGGCCGCCCGGCGGCGCCATCATCGCTCGCTGCCGAACCCGCCGCTGCGCAACGCCCCGCTCAGGAGCCCGGGCGCGCATCACGAGCACCCGCCGCGAGTGCTGGTCAGGTGGCAGGCATGGATCGGGCGCCACCTGGGCCAGGGCCAGCGATAACCAGCCCGCCCCTCGCTGCCCCGCCCTGCCGGGCGGCCACGACCGGCGATGCCCCACTCGCCGCCACTGACCAGGAGCGGTGACGCGCGCCGCCAGGCCCGCGACCACTGATCGCGTAGTGACGTGCTCACGTTCTCGACGGCGCCGCTAGCCGATCGAGGAAGGCTGTGGTGAACCGCCGTGAGCACGCGGCACGCTTCCTCGGACTGCTGACGCCGGTCCGCGACGACGCCTCCTGCTGCGGTCAGGTAACGGCGATTACCGTGACGCCGACGGCGTCGTAGGTGCCGCGTGCCCGCGCATCCCGGGTGGCGAGGGCGGCCCCGTGCTCTTTGGCGGCCAGCGCCACCAGCGCGTCGTAAACGGCGCCGCCTGCGATGCCAAGGCGGCTGAGCCTGTCCGGCAGCTTACGGGCCAGCGGCCTGCTCAGCATGAAAGGCGCAGCGAAGCGCGCGTTGAGCAGCCGGGCGGCGTCGGCTGGCGCGAGCCGCGCGTCGCCGGGCAGCCGGGTAAGAACCGAGTACGTCTCGGCGAGGGCGTGACCGCTGAGCGCGACCTCCTGCCCGGCCCACCATCGCACCACGCGCGCGTGACCGTGATGGGAGCGGACAAGCAGCGGAACGGCGACGCTGGCGTCGACCGCGACCGTCACTTGCGGCCCGCGTCGATGAGGGCGAAGACCACGTCGTCATCGACCAGGGTCTCGGCGTCCGCGACGAGCACGCCGTCCTCCTCGACCAGGCGCGCGGTCCGGCCTGCAGGCAGGATCTGCGCGCCGGCGCCATAGGGCGTGATGTCAACCTTCGTGCCGGGCAGCAAGCCCAGCGCATCGCGGATGGGTTTGGGCAGTACGACCCGGCCAGCCTGATCGATGACCGCTTCCATGGGAAAACGATACCATCGAAATCCCGTAACCACCTGCCCGGAACGGCGTGCCCGTGGGGGACCTGGCCGCTGAGAGCCTTGGCGGCCTGGTTTACGTCGTCGCCGTGGCCGCAGTCCGGGGGGCCGCCGGGCAGGTGCGGCAGCATCCCCGGCGGGCGTCTCCTAAGCTGAGGGTCATGCTCAGCGGACGGCAGGAGGCGGCAGCGGCGGAACTGGCGCGGTGGTGGGACGGCCTAAGGCAGCCGGACGCAGGCCCGCGGGCGGTCCTGCTGGAGGTGCCGGCGGCTGGGGCCGGACCGCCGTCCTCGACCAGCTGGCCGACGTCGCCGGCCGGGCAGCGGACCCGGCCGGGCTGGTGGTGCGCATCGACGGCCGGTCGCTGCCGGGCGGGCTTGGCGCCCAGGCGCTCGAACTGCGGGACCTGCTTCTGGACTCCGGGGTACGACGGCGGGCGGCGGGGATGCTGTGCGCGGGCTGGCCGGCCGGCGCAGCGCGGCTGGGCACGGTCAGCTTGTTCTCATCCGGGATGGCCGCCGCGTCGGTGCTGTTGCGGCGGGGGCTGACCGCGGCGGCGGCCCGCGACCCTGACGACAGCCCAGCCGGGCGGAACGGCCCGGTCGCGCGCGCGGCGCGCGTTCTCGCCGCGGTGTCGGCGAGGGCGCCGGCCGCGGTACTGGTCGACGACGCTGACTGCCTGGATCCGGCGCTGGCCCTCACCCTGGTCGAGGGCCTGATCGAGCACCGCGACAGCCGGGTCTTCGTGGTCGTCGCGGTTGCCCCTGGCAGTGACCTGGCCGCGGCCCTGACGTCGCGGGCCCGTTACGGCCCGACCGAGAGCCGGGTGCACCGGGCGGCCGCCGATCCCAGGATGGGATACGCCTCGCGGGCGGACCTTGCGGCCGAGCTGTGCCCGCGGCTGCCGGCCGCGGCAGTCCGGCAGCTCGCGCGGCAGACTCAGACCTTCGCCGAGGTGTTCGCGGCGGCGGGGACCGGCCCGGCGGCGGGGACCAGTCCGGCGGCGGGGCAGGATCAGCGGTTTACCGGGGAGGATCAGCCGCCTCGGCGACTGCCTGGCACAGTCGGGTCGCCAGCGTGGCGGGCTGCTCGTGAGCGCCTATGACAAAGCGCGGGACCCCAGCGACCGCCGCCAGCAGCGCGAGATCGCCAGAGCCCGCAAGCTTCTGACGGCCCACCGGGAAGCTCTGAGACGGGCTGCCAAACGGCGCTAGCCGGAGGGAAAGCCTTGACGGATCGATACGTTAAAGCGCATAGTAGAGCGATACGTTAAAACGTATCCACGTGGCGTCGGCGATTCTGCGGAGGATGGAGCAGTGGGAACCAGGTTCGATGAGTGGGTGGCCGGGCGTGAGGTGGCCGAGACTCCTGGCGAGGCTGAGCTGCGGCGCAGGTTCGCGGCCGCTATCGAGCTTGGCCTGCAGTTCCGTGACGCCCGCGTCGACCGTGGCCTGTCGCAACGAGAGCTCTCAGAACGGTCAGGGGTCCGCCAAGCTGACATCAGCCGGATCGAACGCGGCGCTGGCAACCCCACCGAATCGACGTTGCAGCGTCTCGCGAGTGCCCTCGAAAAGCGCCTTGAACTCGTCTGAACGGCGAAATTGACCGAGCGCACTCTATCGTCGCGTCGGCAACGCACTGTTCGTCGGAAGGTGCAAATGCAGTGCCCGCAGCTCCCGGACGCTCGGCAGCTCCGGCCCGACGACCAGAGTGCCGAAGCCGGTCGCCATCGACACGCTGGAGGGGTGCAGCACGAGGCGGAAGAACTCGAAGGGACCGTCAGTGGGGTAGGGCGAGAGCAGCGCGGTTGCGGCCCGGCGCCGAAGAGGGACGCAGCGGCCCGGCCTCGACGGGCCTGGATGGACTAGGCCCGGACTGACGAGCCGATGCCGGGATCGCGCACCGGGATCGCACACACCGGGATCGCACAACAACCGCAACTAGAACTGCAACCAGGAAAAGCTCAGGACACGCGACCCGGTTGTAAAAGCCCAGGTCAGGACGGGTGCGCCGCCAGGGACTTGAACCCCGAACCCGCGGATTAAGAGTCCGCTGCTCTGCCAATTGAGCTAGCGGCGCAAGACCCAGTGAGCTTAGCAGGAACGCTCAGGCCGGAGCGAATCACGGGCCGCCAGAACGGTGCCGGACGGGGGCTAGCCGCCGAGATAGCGGCCGACGAGAGCGGCCGCGCGGGCCGGGCGGCCGGTCCTGGCCTCGTGCCGGTCGGCCCAGCTCATCACCTGAAGGCCCGCGTTGACGCCCAGCCAGCGCAGCGGTTCGGGCTCCCAGTGCGGAGAGCGGTGACCGACCCAGGGCAGCCGGGTGAGGTCGGTATCAGCGCCGGTGATCAGGTCGGCCAGCGTCCGGCCGGCGAGGTTGGTGGTGGACACCCCGTCGCCGACGTAACCGCCCGCCCAGCCGAGCCCGGTGGACCGGTCCAGCCCGACCGAGGCGCACCAGTCCCTGGGCACGCCGATCGGGCCGCCCCAGGCGTGCGTGATCCTGGCCGTGCCCAGGACCGGGAAGAGCTCGGCCAGGGTGCGCCGCAGCGCCGCGAACACGGCCGGAACGCGGTCGAAGGACGGCCGGACCGCCGAGCCGAGGTGGTAGGGGGCACCACGGCCGCCGAACGCCAGCCGGCCGTCGGCGGTCCGCTGTCCGTAGATGATCAGGTGCCGCAGGTCGCCGAAGGTCGGCCGGCTGGCCAGGCCGATCTCGTCCCAGGCCGCTTCGGGCAGCGGGACAGTGGCGATCATCAGCGAGTACACCGGGGCCACCGCGCGCCGCAGGCCGGGCAGCGTGGCGGTGTATCCCTCAGTGGCCCGGATCACGTACTGGGCCCGGACGGTCCCGGTCGCGGTGATCAGCCGCCCGGGCTGGATGCCGAGCACCGGGGTGCGTTCGTACAGCTGGACGCCGCGGCGCCGGACCGCTTCGGCGAGGCCGCGGGCCAGCCGGGCCGGGTGGATCGCGGCGCAGTGCGGCGTGAAAGTGCCGCCCAGCACGCCGGTGGCACCGGCCAGGCCGCGGGCCTCGTCGGCGGTCAGCAGTCGCAGGTCATCTGGACCGAATCCGAACTCGCTGGCCTCGCGTACCTCGGCGGCGGCCCGGTCCAGCTGGGTGACGGACCGGGCGATCTGTACAGTGCCGCCCTTGGCCCAGTGGCAGTCGATGGACTCCGCGGCCGCTGCCCGGCCGACCTCGTCCACGGTGTGCTGCATGGCCCGGTGCATCGCGACCGCCTGGGACCGCCCCGCCATCCGCTCCAGCTTGGCCAACGACGCGGGAAACAACGCCGAGCACCAGCCGCCGTTGCGCCCGGACGCGCCGAACCCGGCTATCTCCTTCTCGCAGATGGCGATCCGCAGCCCGGGGTCGGCCAGCGACAGGTAATAAGCGGTCCACAGACCGGTGAATCCGGCGCCGACGATGGCCACGTCTACGTCCCGGTCACCGGGCAGCGGCGGGCCGGGGTCCAGCGCGCCTGGCACGGTGTCCAGCCAGAACGACAGCTTGCGGTAATCGCGGCCCGCTGACATGCGGTCCATCGTGTCAGGCGGCCAGATCGGCGAATCGGCCGGCCACCAGACCGCGGGGCCGGGAAGATCCGGCCAAGAATTTGCCGGCGCCCTATTGCGCCAGCGAAATAAGTCGGGATTGTATTGCTTGGTCCCCGCTCGACTTCGTCACACTGTCGTGAGCACAGAGTAGGAGCGCTATGCCCCCCACGCCCAGATTCGCGCGCGTCACCGGTGCCGTGGCCGGCCGCCGAACGCCGCGAGCGAAGTCCCCGCTCCGCCGCATCGCGCGGCTGGCCGTCCCGGTCGCCGCCGTGACCGGGCTGCTGGCCTTCCAGGCCGCAGGCGCGACGGTTACCGCAGCCGGCCTGCCCGCACCTGGCCGCGCACGTCGCCGTGGCGGCTCCCGACCTGAGCCGCCCGATCGACATCAAGACGCAGCTTCCGGCACCGATCTCCACGACCGACTGCCAGGCCGACTTCGGCATCAGCTGCTACACGCCGCTGCAGTACTACCGGGCCTATGACCTGAACCCGCTGTACAGGCAGGGCATCACCGGGCGCGGCCGGACGATCGACATCGTCGACTCGTACGGCTCGCCGACCATCGCCAGCGACATCAAGACGTTCGACGCGCAGTTCGGCCTGCCGCCACTGAAGCTGACGATCAAGCAGTTCGGCACCATCCCGCCGTTCGACCCGAACAACCCGACCATGACGGGATGGGCCCTCGAGACCACGCTGGACGTCGAGTACGCGCACGCGATCGCGCCCGGCGCCAGGATCGTGCTGGCCGAGACCCCGGTCGCCGAGACCGAGGGAACGGTCGGTTTCCCCGAGATGATGAACGCCGAGCAGTCGCTGATCAACCGCGGCATCGGTGACGTGATCTCGCAGAGCTTCGGCGCGACCGAGAACACCTTCCCCGGCTTCGACGGGCCCAACACCCCCAGCCTGCTGAACCTGCGGTACGCGTTCAAGGACGCGCTGCGGCACCACGTGACCGTCCTGGCCGCATCCGGCGACGAGGGCGTGACCAACGACGAGGCCGACGGGACCACGCTGTACCCGTACCCGGTGAACTCCTGGCCGTCGTCGGACCCGCTGGTGACCTCGCTCGGCGGCTCACAGCTCTACCTCGACAACAACGGCAACCGGCTGCAGCCCGACTCGGTCTGGAACGACGGCTTCGGCGCGGGCGGCGGCGGCTACTCACAGGTCTTCACCCGGCCGTTGTTCCAGATCGGCGTCCGCAACGTGGTCGGTCACTGGCGCGGCACGCCGGACATCTCGATGAGTGCCGCGGTCAACGGCGCGGCCTGGATCTACCTGTCCTTCGCCGGATTTGGCGGGCCAGGCTGGCAGCTGGTGGGCGGTACCTCCGAGGCATCGCCGATCTTCTCCGGCATCGTCGCGCTGACCGACCAGCTGGCCGGTCACCGGTTGGGCTTGATCAACCCGGCTCTGTACGCCCTCGGCGCGCTGAGCCAGCACACCAGTCTGCCCACCGGGATCGTGGACATCACCACAGGGAACAACTCGTTCGGCGGCGTGACCGGATACAACGCCACCACCGGCTATGACCTGGCCAGTGGCTGGGGCACGATCGACGCCTACAAGTTCGTGCACGCGCTGGCCAGGATCGGCTAACGCCTGACTGGTTGGCAAACCCGGGGCGCCCGGCCTGGCTGTTCCAGGCCGGGCGCCGCGGGCGCTGGCCGGACGCCGGGGCCGCCTCACTGATCGGGCCGGGCACCTGGTCGGGCATGCTTGTGCCATGCCAGCCGACAGTCGCGCCCGGATCACAGCGCCGGCGCCGCGTCATCCGTTCGGTATATATCGGGTCTGCCTCGTGTGCCTGGGCAATATCTGCAGGTCACCGATGGCCGAGGTGGTCCTGCGCAGCGAGCTTGACCGGGTCGGCCTGGCCGGCCGGGTCGAGGTGGACAGCGCGGGCACCGGCGACTGGCACATCGGCTCGCCGATGGATTCCCGGGCCCGGGCCGAGCTTGGCCTGCGCGGCTACGACGGCTCCGGCCACCGGGCCCGGCAATTCGGGCCGTCCTGGTTCGGCCGCTACGACCTGATAGCGGCCATGGACTCCGCGAACCTGCGGGATTTGCGCGCGATGGCGCCCGATCAAGAGGCCGTGGACCGGATCCGGTTGTTCCGCTCGTTCGATCCTGGGCTGGCTGTCCGGCCAGGCGGCCCAGGCGGCCGCGGCGATACGGATCCGGACGTCCCCGATCCCTACGGCGGCACGGCGGCCGACTACGCGCTGGCCTTCGATCTCGTGCAGCCGGCCGCCGCGGGCCTGGCCGCCCAGCTGGCCGGGCTGCTGCCGGCCCAGCCGGCCAGCGCCGGGTGACCGCGGCCGGGCCGGGGGGCGCGGCCGGGCAGCTGGAGCGGCTGCTCGGTGCCGGGCTGCGGGAGTGCCGGAGCCTCGGCGGGCAGCATGGCGTCGGTCATTACCGGTGCGTGCTCGCCGACGGCCGGGTCGCGTTCGCCAAGGTCGCCGGGGAGCAGCTGAGCGCCGGGCAAGCCGGATTCGGCGCCGAGGCGCGCGGCCTGGGCTGGCTCGGTGAGGCAGGTGCGGTGCCGGTCCCTGAGGTACTGGGCTGGGACGACGGCGTGCTGGTGATCTCCTGGGTGCAGGCTGAGCGGGCGGAGCGGCGGGCCGCCGGCAGGTTCGGCCGGGAGCTTGCGCTGCTGCATGCGGCCGGAGCGGCCGGGTTCGGCGCCCCGTGGCCGGGAACGATCGCCGGCTTGCCGCTGCCGAATGAACCGGGGGAGAGCTGGCCGGAGTGGTACGCCAGCCAGCGGCTGCTGCCCTACCTGCGGCTGGCCGTGGGCGCGGGGACGTTCGGCGCGGCGGATGCCCGGCTCGTCGAAACCGTGGCCGCGCGCGCCGCCGAGCTGGCCGGGCCGGCTGAACCGCCCAGCCGGATTCATGGCGACTGCTGGTCGGGCAACCTGTTGTGGTCCGACGGCCGCGGGGTGCTGATCGACCCGGCCGCGCACGGCGGGCACCGGGAGACCGACCTGGCCATGCTGGCGCTGTTCGGAGCCCCGTACCTGGACCAGATCGTCGCGTCCTACCAGGAGGTGGCGCCGCTGGCGGCAGGCTGGCCAGCCCGGGTCCCGCTACACCAGCTGCATCCGCTGCTGGTGCACGTCTGCCTGTTCGGCGCCGCCTACCGGGATGCCGCACTGGACGCGGCACGGCGCGCGCTGGCTGCCGGGTGAGCTCCCGGCTGGGCCGGCTCGGTCGGCCGGGGCGGCCGGCCGTGCTGACGTAGGATCCGGCGGCTGAACCATGATCTCGTAACGGACGGCGCCGCGGAGCGCGCCTGCTTTCCGTGTTGCGCGGATCTGCGCGCTAGTGCCGCATCAAGCTACGTTTGCCCGGTCGACGATGCGCCGTAGCCGTTCGTCGTAGGCGTGGTTGTTGCGCCAGATGATGTACCGGCGGATCATGCTGCCCTGCTCCTCGTGGGTGAGGTGGTCGGTGCCGTCCAAGGCGAAGTACCGCAGCGCGGTGAACTGCGCCTCCACGCGGTTTAACCAGGACGAGTTCGTCGGCGTGTAAGCGATCTCAGCGTTGTTCGCCGCGGCCCACTGCCCGACCCTCTTGTCTTTGCGGGTGGTCAGGTGCGGGCTGAAGTTGTCACAGACGATCGCGATCCGCACGGTGGGCGGGTAGAGAGAGCGCAGGTAGCGGCAGAACTCCAGGAACCGGGCCCGGTTCTTGCGCGGCTTGATGTGCCCGAACAGCTTGTCTTCGCCCAGCTCGTAGGCGGCGAACAGGTGCCGCACCCCCGCGGTGCGCCGGTAGGTGGCACGGCGGCGCCGCCGCGGTGCCCGCCCGGGCTCTTTGTGCTTGCCGCTGACCGCCGCCCACTGCCGCCCCGGATGCGGCTGCAGGTTCAGCGGCCCGAACTCATCCACGCAGGAGATCACCTCAGGTTCGCCGGGCTCGGGGACGACCTCGCGGTCGGCGATCGCATACAGGTGCTCGATGCGGGCCTTCTTCACCGCGTAGTCGGGGTCGGTGGAGGCTTTCCAGGTTTTCAGCCGTTGAAAGGTGACGCCCTCCTCACGCAGCAGCACCCGCAGGCCCTCATGGGAAATGTCGTCGACCACCCCCTCAGCCACCAGGAACTCCGCCAGCTTCGACAGGCTCCAGGTAGAAAACGGCAGGCCATGCTCCGCGGGGCGGGACTTGGCGACCTTCTTGACCTCCCGGCGCTGGCCCAGGGTGAACTTCGGCGGCCGCCCGCCTTTGTACTTGGGGTAGAGCGAGCCGAACCCGTCGGCGTTGAAGTTATGGATCACATCGCGGACCCGGTCCTCGCTGGTGAACGCCACCTTCGCGATCCCGGCCACATCCATGCCCTGCGCCGAGAGCAGCACCATCTGCGCCCGCCGCCAGGTCACCACCGAGCCACTGTCACGGCGCACGATCCGCACCAGCCCGGCGGCCCTCATCGTCATCGATCTCACGCACCCGCACACGCTCAGCCACCGGCCCAGTCTGAACGACCCCGCCTCACCAGACCAGCGAGGAAACCCGTGCCCAGGTCGAGAAGATCGCCCGCAACACCGCCGAGCTCATCGGCCTCGGCCGGGACCTGCGCGAGGAGGAGATCATCGTGCTGAGCGGCTGGGCCGGTGACTACTACGGCGTCCCGGACGCCTCGACCATGGACGCGATCCGGCTGCTGGGCCGGCTGGAGGGCATCATCATCGACCCGGTCTACGAGGGGAAGTCCATGGCCGGACTGGTCGGCCTGGCCCGCAACGGCGAGATCGGCAAGGGCTCCACCGTGCTCTACGCCCACCTGGGCGGCCAGCCGGCGCTCAGCGCCTATGGCTCCCTGTTCTGTTAGGCCCGTCAGAGGGTCTTTGGGTGTGGAAAGGCGCCTTCCCACTCTTGATAGTGATCTTGGTCGGCAGGACTATAGTCTCATGGGGGGACAAGTGTATCGCTAGGTAATCGCAGGTATAAACTATGCGGAAATTGCTACTCGTCGTCGGCGGGATAATACTGGCTGCATCTTTAACGATTATGGTCTCTGGCTGCGGCAGCAACCCCTGCCAAAACTTCGGTGGAATCAAAGTCTCTTGGCAGAGCGGAAATATCATATATTATATCTGCAACGATGGCGTCGAACAGCAGGTCGATGTAGGGGTAGGGGGAGGAGGACCTCCCCCGGACGACTCCAGTGCGAACTACCGCAGCGCGGTGAACTGAGCCTCTATCCGGTTTAACCAGTACGAGGCCGTGGGCGTGTAAGCGACCTCGACGTTGTCCGTCGCAGACCGGTTCGCGGGCTTGTCGCTGGTAGTGGCTGGTTTGGGCGCGGTGCTGGTGGCGGCGTCTCCACTTGGACCAGTGGAGCAGGTGCTGGGAGCTGCGATCTGGCTGGGTGGTCAGGGCGGTGAATAGCCGGGCGATCTCGTTGCGGGTGAGTGGGATCTGCCCAGGCGGCGGCGTCCGGGTGGCGTGCTCGGCGGCGGTGACGGTGAGGAATGCCAGCGCGATCATGGCGAGGGTGACCCAGCGGTGCCAGGAGGCCCAGGTGCGGACCTGGTGCTCATCGAGCCCGGCCAGGCCCTTGCTGGCTTGGAAGTTCTCCTCAACCGGCCACCTGGAACCGGCGACCTTGACCAGCGTGGGCAGCGGGATATGCCGGGGTGCGTAGCACCGGTAGTAGGCCAGTTCTTTGGTGCGCCGGTTGCGGCGAATGAGCAGCCAGTGGTGCCCGCCCTGGCCGGGGTCGGTGGCCACCCAGGCCCAGTCGTAGTAGCGGTGGCCCTTGGCGCCGGGCCGGCGGAGTACCGCTGCCACGCGGACCGGGGCAGGCGGCGGGCCAGCTGGTCGGCGCGGCTGGCACGCAGCCTGGTGGTGAAGGTGTGGCGGCAGGACACGGCCAGCACGTACCCGGTGCCCCGTTTCTCCAGGTCGGACCGCAGGCCCGGGTCGGCTCCGTAAACCTCATCGCCCGCAACCCAGGCCGCGGGAACCTTGGCATCCAGGGCGCGGGCGAGCATGCGGCGGGCCAGCGCGGGCTTGGTCGCGAACCCTGTCCCGACCGGGATGCCCGCCGCACGGCACCGGCCCGGGTCAGCGATCCACGACTTGGGCAGGTAGAGCTCCCGGTCGATCAGCGCGTGCCCGGCCGGGGCCACATAGGCCAGGTAGACCGCGACCTGGGCGTTCTCGGTGCGCCCGGCGGTGCCGGTGTACTGGCGCTGCACCCCGGCCGTGGCGGTGCCTTATGACGAGCGTGCGGTTATGCCGCGGTGAAGCTGTTGGTGCTGGTCTTGTGCGGTGCGCCTCCTGCGGTGGGCCGCATTATTTCCCGGTCTTGCCGTGATGATCTTCGTGCCTCCTGTCTGGTCGATGCGTCTCATCGACCAGACAGGAGGACGTAATGGATTCTCGTGGTCACACACGGCGCCTGAGGCGGGTCGTCGTATCTGGCCCGCTCGCCCCGTTCGCTGATGGCCTGCGTCGGGACCTGGCGGGCCAGGGGTATGCCCTGGACACGGTTACCGATTCGTGCACCTGCTCGCGGATCTGAGCGGGTGGCTGGCCGGCGGCGGCCGGACCGCTGCGGATCTGACCGCCGAATCGGCCGGAGAGTTCCTCGGTGCGCGCCGGGAGGCCGGGCACCGCACCGGGGTGACTGCCCGGGCGCTTGGCCCGGTGCTGGGGTATCTGCGCAGCGTGCAGGCGGCTCCGCCGCCGGCCCGGCCGGTTCCGGCCACGCGCTGGAGGCGCTGCTGGCCGCATACCGGCAGTACCTGGAAGACGAGCGGGGCGTGTCGGCTGGTACGGTCACGCACTACCTGCGGTATGCGCGGGCATTCCTGGCGGGGTTCCCCGGACCGCTCACGGAGACCTTGGCGGGGCTGCCGGCCGGGCAGGTCACCGGCTATGTCCTGGAGCAGGCCAGGCGCAGGCGGGACCGGGCACCGGACATGGTGATGCTGCCCGCGCTGCGATCCTTGCTGCGTTACCTGCACGCGGCCGGGCATACGCCGCTGCCGCTGGCCGGGGCAGTCCCGGCGGGGCGGCGCTGGCGGCCGGGCCTGCCGCGGGCCGCCTCAGCAGATCATCTCCGCGCGGTCCTGGCCGGCTGTGACCGTGCCACCGCCGGCGGCCGCCGTGACCACGCGATCGTGCTGGCGATGTCGCGGCTGGCGCTGCGCGGCGGGGAAGTCGCCGGGCTGCAGCTCGCCCCGCACACCCTGCGGCACACCGCGGCCATGAACCTGCTACATGCAGGGGTCGACATCACCGTCATCGCACTGTGGCTCGGCCACGAAAGCCCCGTTACCACCCGCATCTACCTGCACGCTGACATGGCACTCAAAGAAAAGGCCATCGCCCGCACCGCCCCGCCCGACACCCGGGCCGGACGCTACCAGCCGCCCGACGAGCTGCTGGCCTTCCTCACCCAGCTCTGACCAGCCAATCCGCCCCCGGTTATGCCGCACCCGCCCGCCGGTGCCTCCAGCGCCACCCCGCCACCAGGGCCAGGGTGCGGCATAACCACAGCCTCGTCATAAGGCACCTAATGCCGATGTCGGCATTAGGTGCCCTTCTTCACATCGCCGGTCTCATCGACGACCAGCACCGCGCCGGGGTCACCCAGGTGGCCGGTGAGGTAGTCCCGCAGGTCATCCCGGACGCCGTCGGCGTCCCACCGGGCCCGGCCCAGCAGATGCTGCATCCCGCCCGGCGAGGAGTCACCGGCATGCTCGGCGAATCGTCCAGCAGTTCTTCCGCGGCAGGTCAGCCAGTAATCCCAGCACGAACGCCCGGGCCCGGCGCCGCGGCTCCACCCGGGCGAACCGGCCCGCGATCCGGCCCATCAGCTCATCGAATATCTCCGGCCACCGGGCCGGGTCTACGCTGGCCTCAGCGGCCACCGCACGGTCATCGAGAGTCCACACAACCCGCGATGATCACCGCGGTGGCCGTACCCCGTCCAGGGCCCCCCAGAGCAAAGATCAAGATCTACTGCTGGAGTACTACCGGGGTTTCACCCCAGCCCGACGAGACGTGCCGGTGCTGGCTGAGGTAGGTGAAAGGGGCTCCGGCCGGCGACGAAACGGTGCCACGATGTGCCCGTTCATGTACCGCGTGCAGCGGTTAGGTGGCCCGCCTGGCGGGCCGAGTCGTCCGGCCGGAGCCTTCCCATGACGCTACCCCGCACCGTCGCTGATGTGCTGTCCGATCATGTGGTGTTCGAGATCGAGAGCATCGACCGTCTCTATCTGAACGTCTACCAGCCCAGGCTGCAGTACGGCGGCGGCGTGCAGGGATTCTTCGTCGGCCACCGGGGCCACAAGTATGCTTCCTCGGTCCTCATGCGGCCGGTGACCGATGCGTTCGTGGCGAACATCCACCATTACGTCGCGGTGCAGGGCCTGGACCTGGTCCACTTCCGCAAGGGGGAGCGCAAGGACGACATCGCCAAGCGCTACCTGGCCGAGGCGACCAGGGCTGATGGGACGGTCCCGGAAGGGATCTTGTTCGTTGGCCGGGCCCAGGAGAAGGCACTGGTGTTCGGCACCCAAAAGCGTCGCAACCCGGTGACCGGGGGCAGCTACGCGTGGCTGGTCCGCGAGTCCGTCCTGGTCAATCACTTTTATTTCTACGGGTTCGACGATGACTTCGGCCCGTTCTTCCTGAAGTTCTGCAGCTACTTCCCCTATACGGCCCGGCTGTGCTGCAACGGAAACGAGTACGCCAAGCGCCAGGCCGCCAAGGCCGGGATCGGGTTCACCCCGCTGGATAACGCCTTCGCCGCGGTCGACGACGTCGCCGCGGTCCAGGCGATCTGCGACTCGCTGACCGGCGAGAAGCTCGAGGCGCTGGCCAGCAAGTGGCTGGCCCGGCTGCCGTACCCGTTCACCGCGGAGGACACCGCCGCGGACTACCGGTATGAGGTGTCGGTCCTGCAGGCCGAGTTCTCCCTCACCCAGATGCTGGACCGGCCGTTGTCGGGCCGGGTCTTCTTCGAGCAGATGATCCGCGACAACCTGGACATCGGCCGCCCGGACAAGGTCGGCCTGGTCTTCGACCGGCAGATCCACCATGGCCGCAAGAAGCCCACCCCCGGCCGGTTCCGCACCCGGATCATCTCCGAGGACGTCATCCCCAGCGTGCACATCGACTACAAGACCACCACCGTGAAGCAATACCACAAGGAAGGACGAGCCCTCCGGACCGAGACGACTATCAACAACCCGGCCGATTTCGGCCTCGGGAAGCGGCTGTCTAACCTGCCCGCGCTGCGGCAGGTCGGCTTCACGGCCAACCGGCGCCTGCTGGGCGTCCAGCGGATCAGCCACGACCCCGCCGAAGGCAGTGCCGCGCTCGCCGCGGTCAGCAACCCCGTCATCGCGCCGTCAGGTACCCGCATCGCCGGGATGCGGATCACCGACCCGCGGGTGCAGGCCCTGCTGGCCGCCGTCTGCGCCTTCAAGCTGCTGCCCGACGGCTTCACCAACCGTGACCTGCGCAACTGCCTCGCGCCGCTGCTTGGCCGGCATCCCGGGGACATGACCAGCGGCCAGGTCTCCTACGACCTGAGGCGGCTCCGCGCTCACGCCATCATCGAGCGCATCCCGCGCACGCACCGGTACCAGATCACCCCCGGCGGCATCCGCCAAGCCCTCTTCCTCACCCGGCTGAGCCAGCGGTTCCTCATCCCCGGCGCGGCCCAGGTCACCGGCCCCAGCCCGCCCGCGGACTCCAGGCTCCGCACCGCCGCACGCGCCTACGAAGCCGCCATCGATGACCTCGCCCGCCACGCTGGCCTCGCCGCCTGAAAGCACTGACCGGCAGGAGAAACGACCCGACACCCAGAACTTGACTCGATCATGGCGACTTTGGTCGCCTAAGGTTCCTAAGGGATCAGGCATCCCCGGGACAGCGCTCAGCCACCGGGCAAACGTGACCTGCTATGGCACTAGGTAAGCAGCTCGGCCCGCTGGGCCCCTGATGCTGGCCTGCGATGGGTGCGGCTGTGCTCGTCGATGTGCGTGCTTGTCGATAATTCCTATCGATATGATAGGCTCCTATTCCGGCTGGTTGATGGGGGACGGGAGCTTGATCATCGGAAATGTCCTGCCGATGACCTCGGTGAGCGCGGCGGACAGCACCGCTGATCCGGAGCGCGAGCAGCAGCTGGCCGCTCAGGCGGGGCTCGTGGTGCGGAACACCGAACCGCTCAACTGTGAGACACCCGCGCCGCTGCTCGGCGAGGATGTGACACCCACCGCCCGGTTCTACCGGCGCAGCCATTTCCCGGTCCCGGTGCTCGATCACGAAGCCTGGCGGCTCGGCATCCGCGGCCTGGTCCGCGAGCCGCTGAGCCTCAGCCTGCAGCAGCTGACCCAGCTGCCCGCGCAGACCGCGGTGGTGACGCTGGAGTGCGCGGGGAACGGCAGGTCGCTGTTCCGGCCGGCGGCCGAGGGGGAGCAGTGGGGGCTCGGCGCCGTCAGCACCGCCGAGTGGACCGGGGTCAGGCTCGCCGACGTGCTGCACCGCGCCGGGATCCGGGGCGGCGCTCGCGAGGTCATCTTCGGTGGTGCCGATCGCGGCCCGGTGAACGGCTCGGCGGTGCCGGTCCGCTTCGAGCGCAGCCTGCCGCTGGCCGATGCGCTGGACTCGGGCGCACTGCTCGCCTACGCCATGAACGGCCAGCCGCTGCCGGCCAGGCATGGCGCCCCGCTCCGGCTGATCGTGCCTGGCTGGTACGCGGTCGCTTCGGTGAAGTGGCTCACCGACGTCGAGGTCGTGCCGGAGCCGTTCGACGGCTATTTCCAGGCCTCGCACTACGTCTACGAATGGTCCCGCGACGGCCGGACGGTGCGCGAACCCGTCCGGCTGCAGCAGGTCCGGGCCCTGATCACCAGCCCGGCAGCCGGCCAGGAGGCAGCCCGCGACGGCCTGGTCGTCCGCGGCGTGGCCTGGTCAGGCGCCGCGCCGATCGTTCGGGTCGAGGTCAGCGTGGCCGGCGGCCTGTGGCGGCAGGCGCGGCTGGCCGGAGCGCCCGCGCCGCATGGCTGGCAGCGGTGGGAACTACTCGTTGCTGGTCTCGAAAGAGGTGAAACGGTTATCCGGGCCCGGGCTGCCGACCTGGCCGGTCGCCGGCAGCCCGAGGTTCCGGAGTGGAACCGGCTCGGTTACGCGGCCAACTTCATCCACGAGGTCCGGGTTCGGCTTCACTAACTCGCCGGGCTTCAGGTCGCCGGGTTCCAGGTCGCCGGGTTCCAGGTCAGCCTGCCTGGCCTCGGGAGCCAGCGGCAGCGCGATCCGGAAGGTGGCGCCCGCGCCAGGCGACGACTCAACCCAGACGGCGCCGCCGTGCGCCGCCACCAGCGCGGCCACGATGGCCAGGCCCAGCCCGGTGCCGCCCGCCTTCCTGGTCCTGGCCTGATCCGCCCGGTAGAACCGTTCGAACACGTGCTCCGCCTGCTGGGGCGCAAGCCCGGGCCCGTGATCGGCGACCTCGAAGACCACCGCAGGAAGCGGTGCCAGGCGGCCTTCAGCCATGTTCCCCGAGCGGACCCGGACGTCAATAGAGGTCCCGTCCGGAGTGTGGGTGAGCGCGTTGCTCATCAGATTCCCGATGACCTGACGGAGCCTGATCTCGTCGCCGACCACGATGAGCGCGGCGCCTGCTCCGACGGTCAGCTCGATGGCGCGGTCGGGCGCGACCACGCGGGCGTCGTGGACCGCGTCGGCGGCCAGCGTGAGCATGTCGACCGGACGGAAGTCCAGCGGGCGCTGCTGATCGAGCCTGGCCAGCAGCAGCATGTCCTCGACGAGCACGCTCATCCGGGACGATTCCTGCTCAACCCGCCGCATGATGCGATCCAGGTCCGCCCGGGCCAGGGGCGCCTGGTGGGGCGCGGGAGCCGCAGTCGCGTCGGTTGCGCGGGGTGCCTGGGAACTGCTGGTCAGCTGCGCTGCCTGCGCTGTCTGGGGTGCTTGCGCTGTCTGGGGTGCTTGGGGCGCCTGCGCCGCCCGGGATGCTTGGGGCGCCTGCGCCGCCTGCAGCGCCTGCGCCGCCTGCAGCGCCTGCGCCGCCTGGGTGGTTTCAGGCGCATGGGCTGTCTCGGCCGGGGCCCCCTGGGCCTCGCGGGACCGCCCGTTCGCGCCGTTACTGGCCACCGGGACGGCTGGCGCGGCCGGTGTGGTCTCGGCTGGCGTGGTTGCAGCTGGCGTGGCCTCGGCCGGCGGCGTAGCGTCGGCTGGCGTGGTTCCGGCTGGCGTGGTTGCAGCTGGCTTAGCCGTGCTGTCGGCGAGCCCGCCACGCTGCCGGTAGTACTCCGCGAAGCCGCGGATCGCCGTCAGCGGGGTGCGCAGTTCGTGGCTGGCGTCCGCGACGAACTGCCGCATCTTGTCCTCGGACCGGCGGGCCGCGTGCTCGGATTCGGCGCGGGCATCGAATGCCGCCTCAATCCGGGCCAGCATGGTGTTCAGCGACCGGCCCAGCCTGCCGACCTCGGTGCGCGGATCGCGGTCAGGCACCCGGCGGGTCATGTCTCCGGCCGCGATAGCCTCGGCGGTCTCCTCGATCTCGGTCAGCGGCCGCAAGCTGGCCCGGACCAGGGCGATCCCGATGATCGCCACCAGCAGCACGATGACGGCGCTCACGATCAGGTCGATCGCGGCGAGCCTGGCAGTCGTCGCGTACGCGCTGGTCACGTTGATCCCGACAATGACGGTGCCGCTGATCGTGCCGCCGCTAACCGTCTGGTAGGTCGCGCTCTGCAGGAGTATCCGCCACCGGCCGCCACCAGACGTGGCCGCCACGGTGATGAACTTGTTGTTGTTGGCGGCCAGCCAGGCCGGGTCAGCCTGCACCTGCGGGCCGGGCAGTACCCGGGGCTGCGGCTGGACGCGGAAACCAGGCTGCGCGTCTATTTGCTGTGCGGCCGGCAGCACGATCTGCTCGACGTGGCCGCCCGAAGGAACCCAGTCCACCGCGTACGTGGACGAGGTGTACTGGCCGGGCTCTCCCGCCATGGCCTGGCCGACGAAGTGCTGCGCGCCGGTGGAGATGCTCTGGAGCTGGTTGTCGGCCTGGCCGAGCAGGTAGCCCTTCAACTCGGAGATGCCCACGATGCTGATCGCCGCGAGCGCGATGGCGACCATCGCGAGCACCGCGGAGATCAGCTTGATCCGGAGCGGCGTGCGGCTCGATAGCTCCCTGACGCGGCCGGGGAACCGGGTCGCTGCTCGCTGCTTAGGCATGGCGGCCCGCGATCACGAAGAGGGCAGCCTGAGCACGTAGCCGACCCCGCGCAGCGTGTGCAGCAGGTGCGGCTCGGACGTGTCGACCTTGCGCCGCAGCACCGAGACATAGGACTCGACGATTCCGGTGTCGCCGCGGAAGTCGTAGTCCCAGACGTGATCGAGGATCTGCATCTTGGACAGCACCCGGTTGGCGTTGCCCATGAAATAACGCAGCAGCTTGAACTCGGTCGGCGACAGCTGGATCTGCCGGCCCGCCCGCCAGACCTCGTGGCTGTCCTCGTCAAGCTCCAGGTCGGCGAACTTGAGCCGGGGCGGCGGCTCGGTGCCGTCCCCCCTGGTCCTGCGGAGCACGGCCCGGATTCTGGCGATCACCTCCTCCAGGCTGAACGGCTTGGTGACGTAGTCGTCCCCGCCCAGCGTGAGGCCGCGGATCTTGTCCTCGGTGGAATCCCTGGCGGTCAGGAAGACAACCGGAATCCTGGTGCCGCCACCACGCAGCCGCCGGATGACGTCGAAGCCGTCCATGTCGGGGAGCATGATGTCGAGCACGATCAGATCGGGCCGGTGCCGCTGGGCGGCCTGGACCGCCTCGGTTCCCGCGCCCGCGGTAATGACCTCAAATCCGGCATAACGCAGGCTCGCCGCGAGCAGCTCCAGGATGTTCGGCTCGTCCTCGACGACGAGCAGCCTGGCGTCCGGCTGTCGGTGTCCGTCGTTTTGCGGGCTGCTCATGCCTATTATTCTGCGACCTCTGGCTGAGTGTTACCTGAACGCGTGCTGAGGCTGTGCTCCGCGCCAGGTCTTCGGTGGATGCCCGCACGCGCTCCGCTGCCGGTCAGCCGGTTCCCGTCACCTTCGAGCCGGTCAGCAGGCTGCGGGGGACTGGCGTGTCCGTCTTGAGATCGTTGAACAGCTGCGAGGCCTCGGTGGTGTTCCACAGCACCGAGTCACCGGCCGCCGTCAGGTAGCTCGCGTTGGCGATCGGCACGGTCGTGGTCTCCGGGTTCCGCAGCGCGAGCGCCACGTGCAGGAGGTCATACAGGCTCGTGCCCTGGTCAACGGTGAGCGCCCCGGTGGCCCCGGACGCGGCCGGGATGGTGGCGAACGGGTTGATGATCGTGCCCAGACTGGTCATCTTGCTGAGCAGCGCCTTCAGGAACAGGCGCTGGTCCTGCTCACGCTGCAGGTCGCTCTCGGCGAAGTTCCTGGTCCTGACGAAGCCCAGGGCCTGGGCGCCATCCAGGGTCTGGCAGCCCGCCTTCAGGTCCAGCCCGGCCTTCGGGTCCACCATCGGGCCCGGCAGGCACATGTTCACCCCGCCGACGGAGTTGACCACGCTGACCAGCCCGCCGAAGCCGATCCCCATGAAGTGGTTGATGTACAGGCCGGTCGCGTCCTGCACGGTCCTGGCCAGCAGCTTGGGGCCACCGTAGGCATACGCAGCGTTGATCTTGCTGGATCCGTAACCAGGTATCGGAACATAGGAATCGCGCGGGATGCTGACCAGGACCGGCAGGCCCCCGCCCGAGGGTATGTGCAGGATCAGGATCGTGTCCGAGCGGTGGCCGCTGATGTCGTGCCCGGTGGCCAGCACCGCCTCCTCCTTGCCGGTCAGGCCCTGCCGGCTGTCCGAGCCGGTGATGAGCCAGTTCTGCCCGGCGCCGGCAGCGGGCCGTCCCGCATAGTCCACCAGCACGTTCCTGCGGTCCAGCTTCCCGTTGAAGTAGAAGTACATGCCGACGGTGGCGACCAGCATCAGCGCGATAATCACGGCGATGATCGCGAAGATCCGGCGGGGCCGCAGCCCGCGCCGCCGGCCGCCGTTCGGGCCACCGCGACGAGCCACCGCGGGCGTGGCGGCCCCCGCAGCGCTCCCGGCCGGGGCGGCGGGCGCCACGCGGTGCGGCGGCGGCTGAGCAGGCCAGCCGCTACCGGCTGCCGGGCGGGCCTGGCCGCCACCGCGGGCAGCCGGGCCCGGGGGCACCCGGACCGTCGGACTATCGGCCTGACCAGGATTCCCTGAAGGCCTGCCCGTGCCTGTGGGCTCCCTGAACCAGCCTTCTGGCCACTCGCTCATGCCTGTCGCCTATCGTCACCCGTCGCTGCTTCCATCGTCTCTACCTGCCAGACGCACGGCCCGCCAAATTGGCTACCCGCGCGCATCAGATTCCAGATTCCTGGAAATACCCGGCCGCCGGGCCTGGCCAGCGAATCCGGGCTGCCTGCTCAGCCACTTCTCGCCCCGTTCCGTGCCTAAGCCGGCTCCGGTCACGCACCAGCGCCACCCGACCACCAGATCGTGACCACCTGCCGCCGGCCGGAGCCGGGGTCGACCGGATGCGCCGGGTCGATGCCCGCCTCGATCAGCGCATCTGCCACCTCGGCGGAGCGTTCGCGCGGCAGGCAGAGCCGCCGCCTGGTGACATCGACCACCTCCTCGAAGCTGGCGTAGTCCGGTCCGCCCGGCCGGCTCCAGCGCTGGCTGGCGGGCGCCAGGCCCATCGCGGCCAGGATCTCGATCAGGTCGTCCGCGGTGGGGGAGACCGGCCGCTGCAGACCGTGAAATCGCAGCCACAGCGGGTTCAGGGTCACCAGCGGGTGCACAGTGGTGACCTCGGCGACCACCAGGCGGCGCGCGTGCACGGTGAGGGCCGTGACGAACGGCGCCAGCTCGGGCACGTTGTAGAGCACGTTGTGGCAGGTGACCAGGTCAGCCGGGGCTATCGAGGCAGCCACCTCCGGCCAGTTTCCCGGCACGCAGCGGGCGGCCAGGCCCAGCGCCGCTGCGCGCCCGGCCAGCGCCGCGAGCATCCCGGGCTCGACATCGACGGCCGTCAGTTCCGTGCTGCGAGGGATCAGCGGCAGGCACGCGGCGCCGGCGCCGGAACCCACGTCCAGCACGCTGCCCGGCGGGTCGAGTGCCGCCCACTCCCGGTCGTAGGAGATGCCCGCCGGGGCCGCCGCGACCCGGTCCGCCCGGCGTGCGAAGACCTGCTGCGGCAGCACCCAGGGTGACTCGTCGGCCGCCGTCATGACGTGCTCGGGGATGGCCCACGAGGCGAGGTCGGCGCGCCACCGGTCGAGTCGCCCGGTGAGGCTACTCACGGCCAGACCCCGGCCTGGTCGGCCCGGTCAGCGGCGGCGGGGTCCATGACTTCCACGGCGGCAGCGTATCCGTCGCCGGACCAGGCGTTATCCCCGTGCCGGCCCGACCAGTGCCGCGCCCTGCGGGCGCCGCCCGCTGCCGGTCCTGGACGCGAGCGGCAGCCGGATCACGAACTCGCAGCCGAGTCCGACATTGCGGACGCCGATCTGGCCTGAGTGCGCCTCGATGATGCCGCGGGCGATGCTGAGGCCCAGGCCCGCGCCCTCGGTTGGCCCTGGCGTGCGCGCCGGCTCGCCGCGGAAGCCCACGTCGAAGACCCGCGGCAGGTGCTCCGCCGGGATCCCGCCGCAGCAGTCGGAGATGCTCACCTTCGCCACATCGAGTTCCTCGCGGCCCAGTACCACGACGGCTCCGGCCGATGGCGTGTGCCGGATGGCGTTGACCACCAGATTGCGGAGCGCACGGCCGATTTCGGCGGTGTCGGCCAGGACGGGCCTGCGGGCGGTCCAGGAGCCGCGCAGCTGCACCCCCTTAGCCCGGGCCAGCGGCTCGGCGCTGGTGAGCGCCTCGCCGATCAGCTCGCCGAGGCCTACGGGCCGGCTGCACAGCCGCAGTGCCCCGGCATGGATGCGGGACAGCTCAAACAAGTCATCAATCATGAGCGTGAGCCGGGCGGTCTCCTTGCGGATCTGGGTGTGATACCTGCTCACGGTCGGGTAATCGCTGACCACACCGTCCTCCAGAGCCTCGGCCATCGCGCGCAGGCCCGCGAGCGGGGTCCGCAGATCGTGGCTGACCCAGGCGACCAGCTCCCGGCGGCTGGCCTCCAGCGCTCGCTCCCGGTCCCTGGCCTCGGCGAGCCGCTGATGCGCCGTGGCGAGTGCGTCCGACAGGCCGGCCAGCTCAGCGGGCAGTACCGCCGAGGGCCGCTGGTAGGTCCCGCTGCGGCCGACCTCCTGGACCGCATGCAGGAGCGCGCGACTGGCCGCTGAGACGCGCCGGCCCACCAGCAGCGAGACACCGAAGCCGGCCACGCCGGCGATGACGACCACCGCGATCACCACGCTGAGATCGCCCTGGGAGATGAACATCTCCTTGGCGATCACCACGACGCCGGCCAGGGTCGCCGCGACGGTGATGGCCGCGATGGCCGTCAGGCTCGTCGCAACGGAGCGAGCCGCGAGCAGCCGCAGCGTCACCAGCCCGACCGCCGCCACCGCGAGCGCGATCCCGGCGACGGTATAGCTGAACATCCACAGATTCGACGGTGAAATCATGGCCCACTCGGCTCGTATCTGTAACCCACGCCCCAGACGGTGGCAATCCGCCGTGCCCCGGCCGGACCGGCCTCGAGCTTCTCTCGCAGCCTGCGGACATGCACGGTGACCGTCGAGGTGTCCCCGAACTTCCAGTTCCAGACCTGCTCGAGCAGCTCCTCGCGCGCGAATGCCTGGCGCGGGTGCCGCATGAAGAACGCCAGCAGGTCATATTCACGCGCGGTCAGGGCCAGCGGCGCCGAGCCGAGCTGGACCTGATGGGCCCCCAGGTCGAGCCTGAGGTCGCCATCGGCGAGGACTCCCGTGGACGGCGTACGCTGCGGAACTCCGCCCCTGGCCCGGCAGAGCACCGACCGCACCCGGAGCGTGAGCTCGCGCGGGCTGAACGGCTTGGTGACGTAGTCGTCGGCGCCCGTCTCGAAGCCGACCACCCGATCGGTCTCTTCGCCCAGGGCCGTGAGCATCACGACCGGGATCGGCCACTGCTCACGCAGCCGCCTGCACACCTCCAGGCCGCTCATGCCCGGCAGCATGAGGTCGAGGATCACCAGATCCGGCGGTTCCGCCGCGATCCTGCGGAGCGCCGTGTAACCATCCGGCATGCATTCCACCTGGTGACCGTCCCGGCACAGGTACCGGCCGACCACGTCGACCAGCGTCTCGTCGTCATCCACGACCATGATCCGGCCGGGCGGATCCGGGTTACTGAGCATTCGGGGTACCTCGCTATCCCGTCCCCGCGACCGCACTCGTTCGAACGCACAGTCGCCACGGTAACCGGGCCGGGCAGCTTTGCCGGTGCTTAGCGGATAAGTCATGAGTTCGTAAGAACTGCCGCGCGCGGCGGCGGGCTCCGGGCCGGGCGCGCGAGGACCCCAGGCTGGCGGCGCCGCGCCACGCCGACGGGCGCACCGCACGCCGGTGGGGCGGCCGGTCCCATGGCTGGCCGCCCCACCGGGCTCGCCTCCTTCCCGGTCTTTACCAGGGACCACCAGGCGGCGGCGTCGCCGTGCTTGTGGATGTGGGGGCTGGCGTCGGCGGCCTGCTCGGCATGGGCGTCATGCTCGGCATGGGCGTGGGCGACATGCTCGGCATCGGGGTCATGCTCGGCATCGGCGCGGGTGACATGCCCGGCATCATCGACTGGCCAGGCATCGGGGCGACCGGTGCCAGGTGGCGGCCGGCTGCCCAGAGCAGCCCGTGGGTGTTCCCGGCGGCGTCGTTGTAGAAGCCCACGAGGTCACCGGCGTCGTTCACGCCGTTGATGATCGTGCTGCCGACGCCCATGGGGTCATTGACGGCCCTGAACCCCATCCGCCGGGTCCAGGTGAACCCGTACGTCTTGGCGCTGGAGCCGCTGCCGGTCGTGTAGGCGCCCACGACCTCGTCCCGGTCGTTCACCCCGAAGGCCTGAGTCATCGAAGCGCCGTGCACGGCCAGCTTGGTGAAGCGATGGGAGGTCTTGAGGAAGGCGTCGGTCTGCCCGCCGGAGGCAGTGTAGAAGCCGGCCACGTCGCCCGCGTTGTTGATCGCGGTGGCGGTCAGGCTGGGGCTCTTCAGGCCCATCGGCGCGCCGGGCACCATGACCCGGTGGAACCGGCGGGTGCGGATGTTGTACACGTATCCGCGGTTGTTGCCTTGCTTGTTGACGAAGAATCCCACTGCCACGCCGCTGTCATTGACCCCGAGCAGCTGGTCGACCGGCGGCTTGGCCGGGTTGCCGGTGGGGAAGTCCAGCCGGTGGAACACGCCGTGCATCGTGTAGAACCCGAAGTTGTTGTTGGTCATGCTGGCGGTGTTCTGAGTCGAGTAGAACCCGACCGTGACACCCCAGTCATTGAGCCCGGTGACCTGCGTCTGGACGGCGCCGGGGAAGTTCTCGTTCAGATACCGCGATCCGTTACGCGAGAGAACCAGCAGGTAACCCTGGTTCGGGTGACCCTTCGCGCCGGACCCGAAATACCCGGAGATCTGGCCGCGGTTGTTGATCCCCAGCAGCTGGTTGAACGTAGCGTCATTCTTGTTGTCAAGCGTGCTGAACGACCAGTGCCTTGCGGAATGCATGGCGGATCCGTGCATGCTCGAATCAGACGACAGGCTGAGCTTGGCCGAACCGCCGCCCTGGGCCAGCACGCTGACGAGTATCCCGCACGCGGCAACGCCGGTGATACCGACCGCCCCCGCCATGATCGTGCGATTCTTTCTCGGTCTGCGCCAGGTCGCCCCGGACCTTTCATGACTCGTTCTCACTGAGATTCCCTTCCCATAGATCCTGATACCTCGCTGTCAGATCGCTCTTTCAAGCTGGCATCACAACCGCGGCTAGGTTCGTCCGCTCCTCCGCTATGCCGCACGGCAGTAGCGGCCGTTCAGCTCCACGTGCAGAACTGATCACGACAATGACGTTAGTGGCGCTGGACAGTCATTAGGGCCGAGTTCTCCCCGGGGTCAGAGGATCGTAATATTTGGCGCGCAAGCTCCGCCCGGCCTGGTCGGCAGCCGTTCTGCGGCCCGCCGGGCCAGATACAGGAAAACGCAGGCCGCGACCCGCCTGCGAGCAGTGGGCGGGCCGCGGCCTGCGGCAATGATCAGCTCCGGTCGGTGATTCTCCGGGCCGCTACATTCCTGACGGGTTCTGCCGCCTTTGGTGGTGCCGTCCGGGCCTCGCCGTCGGCATCGGCGTCGGCGTCGGATTCGCGGCCGGATCCGACGCTGTTTGCTGTGCGGTATTGAAGGTAGCGGCCGTCGCGGCGCCGTTGCCGTCCAGGGTGACCGTCACCGGGTTTGTCAGGCCGAAGTCCTGACAGCCGAGGTTGACAAAGGACATGCTCAGCCGGTTGGCCATGAAGGTGAGCAAGTTGTTACCGATGCCCGGGACCGGCGAGGAATCCGTAGCCAGCAGTGACTGGTCGGCGCTGAGGAACGGTGTCTGGATATTGACCATGTTCTGGCAGAAGTTCGCCGGGCTGTCGGCCGCATTGTTCGCCGCTGAGATGAGTGGCTGGCCGACGTTTACCCGGTACAGGTTCGTCTTCGCAGCACTGATGGCGTTGTTGACCAGCACCATCTCGTCGTTCTCCGGAATCAGCGCCGCCGGTGAGACGTTGCTCGCGGCCGCCGATAGCTCATTCAGGGCCTGCGAGGTACCGGGGGTTCCTGCTTGCGACAGATCAGGTGCCTCGAACGGCGTGCAGCCGAGTGTCGGATCGATGAACGCGGTGAGCAGCTTGTTGTCGCTGCCGTTCACGATATCGGTTGCGTCGGGCAGGGCCGTCTGGTTAGTCGCGTTGAACTGTGCCGTCGCCCCGTTCGCGGTGAGCAGGTAGTCGGTCGTCACGTTGTCGCTCGGGTCCTGATCGACCAGGTTGAAGGCACGCGTCGTCGGGCACGCCTGGCCGGTCTTCGGGGAGACCCCAGCCGACGGCACGACAAGCTTGCCTTCCGCTTCGGCGCGGCGCGCGGCGCGGAAGAACGCGGTGCCGTTACAGAACGACACCTGACCGAATATCGACCCGTCCAGGCCGTCGACACAGCGGCCCTGCCGCAATGCTGTTGGCGTGGCGCCGACCTGAGTCAGGTTGGTGCCGTTGAATCCGAAATCAATCGTGACGATCGCGCCGGCCGGCAGCGTCGGCACCACCGGCGCGGCCGCCGGGGTCGTGCCCTGGGTGATGACCAGCGGCTCATACACCGACAGGGCGCCGGTGGCCGGATTCAGGATGGTCGCCTGCACGAAGGCCCCGAGGTTCACCGCGTTGGCCTCAGTGCAGCCTGATGCGGCCGCCGACGCGCCATCGGCCCCGGTGAGCTGATACGGCGTGGCCAGGCCCTGAGCGCTGAGCGGGTTCGCCGGCACGATGATGTCGCAGCTGACATTGGCGGCCGTCGTCGGAGTGGTCGGCGTGGCAGAGGGCGTAGCAGACGGGCAGGGCGTGGCGGACGCGCTGGCGGTCGGCGTGGCGGTGGCGGTCGGCGTGGCGGTCGCGGTAGCCGTCGGGGCGGCGGAGGGGGTCGCGGCGGCGGAGGGAGTCGCGGCGGCGGAGGGAGTGGCGGCGGCGGACGTGGTCGCCGCGGCGGTGCTGGTGGGCGTGCTCCCGGCATTAGCAGCCGGTGCGGCCGCAGGCGCCGCCGTCCCGTTGGCCACGGGCGCCGCCGAAGAAGCGCCGGGCGTCGCGGTGGGCGCCGCCGTCGCGGTGGCCGTCGGAGCCGGTGCGGTGCTGGAAGCGGAGGCGGTAGCGGTCGGCGTGGCGCAGCCGGCCGCGAGATCCGCCGCATTGCCCGCGGTTCCGAGCGCGGTCCCGGAATGCGTACCGATCAGGATCGCTATTCCGCCGCCGAGGACCATCACCATGATCCCGGCCGCCGCCGCGAGTCGTGCTCGTGGCCGCTGCTCGAATCTTCCATTAGTGCCAGCGGCATTTCGCCGGTATGACCTAGCGACCTTCCGATAAGACATGACAGTATCTCTCTTTCGGAACTGCTCCCAGGGGGCAACAGTAGACCCAGAATCTAGCTAGTGATACCGAATCGAGATAAGATTCGATTTGTCCGCTTTGTCCGTTCTAACGCGATGGCCAGCCAAATTGTAAACGGCATCGAGCGCAGCGTAGTTTTCCCAGTTCAGCTGCATGTTGAAAGACATCTGCCATGGCTCTGACCGCAGCACGGCGGGCCGTCGGCTGAGCATTCCTGGCGTAGCCATAATGGCTTCTATAGCAGGCCTGAAGCGTCGCGCAAAGCGAGATCGGCGACTGGTCATACTTTGGTAATAACTCCGCGACCGATTCTGGTCCGGCCCGTTCCCTGGGTATCGCTGCTGGTCTTCCAGCCCAGATCGACCGCGGACCGCCGAGTAGCGGGCGCCGGATCGCGGCCCGGGGCCGCCCTGCTCCCGCGAGCCTGGCGGAGCCCGCACTCCTGTGAGCCGGAGCCGGCCCGCACCCCCCGTGAACTGGGCAAGCCTTACTCGCGTGAGCTCGGCTCAGGCGTGGCGCGTCCGGCTTGATCCGGGACGCCGGCGGCCGCCCGGGCCGGCGGGCGCGTGTTCCTGCCTGCTCAGCCCGCATCCGCTGGCTCCTGGGACGTCCGGCACCGGCGCCAGGCGCCGTCCTCGGCGGCTTCGGCCGGCCTCCCTAGCTGTCTCGGCCAGCAGGCCGCTGACGTGGGCGAACGGTCGGCTATGGCCCGTTTATCCGGTGTTTCGCAGTCAACGGGAATCATGCGCGCTAGCATTAACCGTTACCGGGCCGAGATCGCCGCTGATATCAGTTGGATATGGGCGCGGCCTGGTGGCGGCAATGCTGCCTGCGCGCGAAGTGGCGTTGGCCAGCTGGCTAACGCTTGTGTGTGGGTCGTTCTCTGGAGAAAAGGATGTCAGCCAGGCGCGGTCAGCGGCATGCGGGTTCCATGGGCCGGGCAAATTCGGCGCCGAGCCGTAAGGCCGCTTCGGTTGTCATAGTGACTGCGGTATTTCTGCTCCTGTCGGCGCTGATCCCGATGGCCAGTTCGACAGCCACGGGCCAGCTCCGCGCCATTGCCATGGCGGTGCAGCGGTTCCTGCTTTTCTATTCCGGAGTATTCGCGCTCGTCGCACTGACTGCGGCGGTCGGCGCCGGTCTCCTGGCTGCTGACCAGGTCGTCATGTCGCCCGGGCGCCGTGTCGTCACGCAGGCCATGCACCGGGCGCTGTCGGTCCTGGCGCTGGCCGCGCTGTTCAATCACATAACCTTCGAGATAGTCGCCCACCGGGCCCGTGCCGCCGATGCGGTCGTGCCCTTCCTGGCGCAGCGTCAGACGCTCTATATGGGCCTGGGCACGATCGCCACGGACCTTTTCGTGGTCGTCATACTGACAGGAACGCTGCGCAAGAAGTTCGCCGCAGGGTCCCGGCCGTGGGTGTGGCGCACCCTGCACGCGGCGGCTTACCTGGCCTGGCCGATGGCGATTCTGCACGGGCTGCTGGCCGGCCGGGCCGCCAAGCCCTACGTGGACTGGAGCTACGGCGGGTGCCTCGCGGCGGTAGGGCTCGCGCTGACGATCCGGTGGGTCGCGACGCTGCGCGGGCGGCGGCAGGCCAGCGAGCCCGCACCGGAGCCCTTCTCCCCGTCGGCGCGCGGGCCTTCGGCGATGGCAGCGGGCTCGTTCAGCGGGCTCGGCGCGCCGTCCCTGCCCGCCTGGACCGGCTCGCGCGGTCCGGTATCGCCGCTGCTGGCCCCCCGGGCGCTGGCTGCCCAGTCCGAGCAGCCGCCGACGACTCAGCCGTGGCCAGGCCAGGAGGCGCCGGATGGCCGGTGGCCCGGCGCCGACTACCGCCCGTGGATCCGGACCTTTCCCGGCGAGGAGAACTAGGAGCCGCAGCGCATGACCGGCGACATCAGCCGGTCAGCCCGGGGTGTTCTCGTTCTGAGCTGTCAGCCCGAGGTGTTTCGCGTACGCGGCCAGGCCTGCCTCGATCGGGTAGGGCCCGCGGATCCGCTGGAGCCTGGGCGAGATCTCGGAGTAATCCAGGTACGGGTGATCACCGCACTGGCAGCAGATGAGCTCAAACACGTTGGTGTAGCCGCCCTCCAGCCGGCCGTTCACAATCCGGGTCGGCTGGCGCCGCAGGCTCGCCGTGCAGCCGTGGCCAGCCTGGCCGGCAAGCGGGAGCCGCATGAGACCGTCCGCGTCCATGCGCAGCCACGGATCACGGGGATCAGGCCGGCCGCCGGGTGCCTGGCCGTGATCCGAACGGTCGGCGGGCCGGGTATCGGTTGCGATGTGCAAGTCGGCGCCAGTCATGGGACCCCCAGTCGATCGTGTCTTTGCTAGTGCGGCTGGCCGGTGCTCGCCAGGCGGCCGGCCAGCTTGCCGCTACTGTTCCTCCAACGCGGCCGCGAGGTCGTAGCCGAGCGCGGCCGCCACATCGGGAGCGGCCGAAACGATCCGCCCGAGCCCTGCCACCGGGGCGATCGCCAGCAGCACGTCGGTGATCTCGTCCTCCGTCGCGCCCGCCGCCATCGCACGGGCGGCGCTCCATTCCAGGCAGACCGCCGGCGACCCGAGGGCCACCGACACCCCTACTTGCAGTAGCGCCGCGGTCCTGGGATCCAGGGTCGATGCCGCGGCTGTGTCAAACCCGAGCCCGGCCTGCTGTTCGACGAAGCCTTCGTCGATCATCGCCAGCCTGCGCAACGTCTCCTGGAATCTCATCGTCTGGCCCACGTGTCTCCGCTCGCCGCCGAACGCCATTGCACCTCGGGCCGAGATGAGTTTCTTCCCCCAGATGGGGTGAAAACGCGATGATCATCCCTCCAGGAGTCCCGCCCGGTCAGCGCGGCTGGGAGGCTCCTGGCGAGCCGGTCTCGCGGTCTCGGACCCTGCCTCCAGGGCCGGTGCAGGGCCCGCCTCGCCCCCTTTCACCCCGTTGGGGCGATGCCGCTGTGCGGGAGGAGATGGATGGTAATGGCGTAAGTAAGGCACCGGAGCCAGGGTCCCGGCCATTCCGGCAGAGGAGGCCACCATGACGACATCCCGGCCGCCGCCGGCGCAGGCGGGCGCAAGGACCTGGCCGCCGAGCACTGCGGTGGGCGGACCGGCCGCGACAGGCACTCGGGGGCCACGGTCAACAGCTACCCACGTCCCGGGACCGGCTCGGGTCCTGAACGGCCGCCGTGGCTGGACGGCCCGCTGCTGTCGGATGGCGCTGACAGCCTGGGGTGCAACGGGCCGCGGCCCGCCTGGCCTGGCTAGCCCCGAGGCCGGTATCAGGAGCATGTGACGATGACGGCTGAACCGCCGGAGAACCTGGTCATCAAAGGAGCCCGCAGCCTCGAGGTGCGCTGGATCTGTCCGGGCCAGCTAACGGCTGCGGTGGCCGGATGGTTCGGGCGGTTTCCGGCCTGGACGGAGGCACGCGAGGACATCTACCTCCTGGATCCGCAGTTGCGCGGGCTGTCGGTGAAGGTCCGCGGGGGCGGGGGGCTCGAGGTGAAGGCGTACCGCGGGAGCCAGGGAGTCCTGGATCTGGCGGGCCGCGTCCGCGGACGCATGGAGTCCTGGCAGAAGTGGTCCTTTCCCAGGAGCCCGCTCAGCCCGGACAGCGGTGGCCCGGCGGGCTGGATGCCAGTATGCAAAAGGCGGCGCATCGGCCGGCTCCCACTGGCCAGCGGACAGGTAGTGACACGCGGCCCGAGGCCGGGCCGGCAGCCGCGGTGCGAGGTGGAACTCACCGAGGTCCGCATCCAGAGCCAGGACTGGTGGACTCTGGGGTTCGAGGCGACCGGTCCTGCCGATCTGCTCCGCAGCACATTGGAGGCTACCGCCGCGCTCGTGTTCGCCCAGCCGCTGCCGGAGGGTGTGGAACTCGGCCCGGATGAATGCAGGTCCTATGCGGAGTGGCTGGGCCCAGGGCCGTTCTGATGTGCGCTTCGACGCCGGGCCGCGCCCGAACGCAACTCTGCGCCGACCCGGGCGGGCCCCGCTTATACACGACGATCCCCGAACCCTGATGCGGGTCCGGGGTGTCCGTCAATGTCCTGCGACATCACATTTCGGGTGAGCGATGGGATTCGAACCCACGACATCCAGGACCACAACCTGGCGCTCTAACCAACTGAGCTACGCCCACCATCGCCACTTGGCGGCTCCGCCGTTGGTGGCTTCAGGAAGCATACCGGGACCGGCTCACTGTGCAGAACCGGATTGCCCAGCAGGCCCGGCGGCGGCATCCCCCGCGGTTGCACTCCCGGGGTCGCCCGCCGTCCCGGGAGCGGCCGCCGAAGCTCCCGTGGCGGCTGCGGGCCCCGCGGTTCGGTTGGCGGCTGCTCCGCCATGCCTGGCTGCGATCTCGCGGGCGGTAGGCGTGTCCGGGCCGGGGGGCGGGACGAAGATCGCCTCCCGGTAGTAGCGCAGTTCCTGAATGCTCTCCCTGATGTCGGCCAGGGCGCGATGGCCGCCGTGCTTCTGCGGGCTCGCGAAGTACGCCCGCGGGTACCAGCGCCTGGCGAGCTCCTTGATGCTCGATACGTCCACCATCCGGTAGTGCAGGAACGCATCGAGTTCGGGCATGTCGCGGGCGATGAACATGCGGTCGGTGGCGATCGAGTTGCCGCACAGCGGGGCCTTCCTCGTTTCGGGCACGTGCCCGCGCACGTAGGCGACCACCTGATCCTGGGCCTCGGCCAGGGTGACGCCGGCCGCTAGCTCAGACAGCAGCCCAGAGGCGGTGTGCATGTCGCGCACGACTTCCGGCATCTGGTCCAGTGCCTCGGCTGGCGGCTTGATCACCAGATCCACGCCGTCATCGACCGGGTTCAGCTCGCCGTCGGTCACTATGCAGGCGATCTCCACCAGGGCATCGCGGGCCAGATCAAGCCCGGTCATCTCGCAATCGATCCAAACGAGCCGGTCGGTCATTCCCTTAGCCTAGGTCAGCCGGGCACCGGCCAGGAGCCGGGCACCGGGGCGGGCCTAAGCGACAGGGCTCGCGCCGCGCTGATGCCCGGTTAGGGCCTGGATGTGCGCCGGCGTCGGCAGGCCCGGGCGGAGCGCCGGGTCCGGCACCGCCGCGCCGAACGTCAGGCTGGCGGGCAGTACTCCGGCCCAGATGTCGGAGTCGTAGTCTTCCTCGTCATCCTTGGGCGGGCCGGTGCGGACCTTCACCGATGCCTCATCGAGCGGCAGCTCAAGGACCGCGGTCGCGGCGAGTTCCTTGCGGGTCGGCGGCCGCACGTGATCCCATCTGCCTGGCACGAGCTGGTCAGTGATGGCGCGCAAGGCCAGCAGGCGTTCCGTTTCGTCGCTCATGAGCCTGGCCGTGCCGAAGATCACGGCGCTGCGATAGTTCATCGAGTGGTGGAAGACGGCGCGGGCGCAGACCAGGCCGTCCAGATGCGTCACCGTGACGCAGACCTGCTGCCCGTCCGCGGCCAGCAGGGACTGGTTCGCCGAGGACCCGTGCAGGTAGAGGGTATTGCCACGGCGCCCGTAACCCGTCGGCAGCACCATCGGCGTGCCATCCACGAGCACGCCGAGGTGGCAGACAAGCCCGGCGTCAAGGACCGCATACAGGTCGCTGCGGTCGGTCCTGCCGCGCTCGCGGAGCCGGTGCAACGTGGTGCGTTCCGTCGTCGACAGGGGCAGATCGGCGCTCATGTTGCCCTACGGTACCGGGCGCCGGAGCGCCAGGTCAGGCGACGCAGGCCCGACGCGCCGCAGGCGTGCGGCGGCGCAGGCCTGGGGCGGCGCGGTCTCGGCCGGGGTTGGTCCTGGCCGGTGCCGGTCTCAGCCGGCGCGGGTCTCAGCCGGCGCGGGTTTCAGCCGACGCGGGTCAGGGACGACGTTCCGGGCGCGTCGGTATCGAAGATCTCGGCAAAATCGGTGAGGGTGCCTGTCTGCATCCGGGCGGCCTGCACCGTGGCGCCACGGGCGATCGCGTGCTGGGGGACCTGGAGCGCGGCGGCCCGCCGCCGTCCGGTCAGGCGCTCAACGTCCACGGCGCCCGGGCCTGCGGCTGTCCAGTCGGGCACCTGGGAGGCGCCGAAGTGACCGCCGCGGGCCCACTGGCGGCGATTGCGGTAGGTCGCGTGGCCGTGCGGGAACGGGGCGGGCCGGCCTGGCCAGCTCCTGGGCATTCCCCACGAGTCGAGCCAGTCCAGGATCTCCTGCAAGCCGGCCATCGGACCGGAGGTGAAGGGTTCCCATGCGAAAGCGACGACGCAGATCTGGACGCACAGCCTGCCCTGGGCGTTGATCTCGCTGAGCGTGCCGGGCTCCGGCAGGGGCTGGCGCCCGCCGAGCGCGCGCAGCTGCTCCGGGTTCGGGTGGCACAGCTGCTCTACACCCTCCGGCCAGCCGAGCGACCTGGCCGCCCTGACCACGGGAATGAGCTGCACGATCTCGCCAGTAAGGGGGTTCCACACCAGATGACTGGCCCTTTTGAGGTGGTCAAGGCCCTGGGCAGCCGATCGTGCGGAGACGGTCCGCGGATCTGAGCCGAGAGCTTGCCAGACGGTGCGCGGCGCACCCCCTTTCAGCACTCCGCCATCGGTCGCTGCCCGAATGCGTGTGGCACCCGGCATCCACGCGTCAGTCACGGCGATCCCCTTCGAAGGTCTAGACCTCTGGCTTCGGAATCCCTTCCTACCTGCCTACGTCAGTGCGAAGAAATAGTCCAGCCCCGGCGCATACGGACATGCGGGCACGGGATCATGGGACAGGCAGGCATACCGACAGCCATGGCGAGGTACGAGTGACTGATGAAATCAGCGTCCCGGGGATCGAGGACGCGGAGCGGCTGGCCGGATGGCTGCGCCAGGCTGGCGTCGACGACGCCGGCGAGCTCAACCGGATTGAGCTGATCGCGGGCGGGCGGTCAAACCTGACATACCGTCTGGACCTGGGCGCGTCGTGCCTGGTCCTGCGGCGGCCGCCGCTGGGCCATGTGCTGCCGACGGCCCACGACATGGCCAGGGAGTACCGGGTACTCTCGGCGCTGGCGGGAACCGATATCCCGGTGCCGCGGCCAGTGGCGATCTGCCAGGACGCCGCGGTGATCGGGGCGCCGTTTTACCTCATGGAGTTCGTCGACGGCGTGGTGCTGCGCAGTGCCGAGGACGGCCAGCGGCTGGCGCCCGACCAGGCGCGGCAGCTGTCCGAGCGGCTGGTCGAGATGCTGGCCGCCATCCATGCCGTGGACCTCGAGGCCGCCGGCCTGACTGGTTTCGGCCGTCCTGAGGGCTACCTGGCCCGGCAGCTGTCCCGCTGGCAACGGCAGTGGGCCTTGTCGTCGACCAGGGAGGTGCCCGGCTACGAGCAGCTGGTGGCCAGGCTGGAGGCGGGACTGCCGGAGGAGGGCGACGGCACCCTGGTCCATGGCGACTTCCGGCTCGACAACATGCTGGTGACACTCGGCGACCGGCCCGCGGTGGCCGCGGTCGTCGACTGGGAGATGTCCACGCTCGGTGATCCGCTGGCCGACCTCGGCCTGACCCTCATGTACTGGGCCGACCCCGGTGACGCCGACTGGCTGGCGATCAACGTCGGCGCCGTGGTGACCTCGATGCCGGGCTTCCTGACCCGGGCCGAGGTGGCGAACAGGTACGCGGAGATCACCGGCAGGGATTTGTCCGGTATCGGATACTACATGGCATTCGGGTGCTTCAAGCTGGCCGTGGTGCTGGAGGGGATTCACGCGAGGTATCTGCAGCGCAAGACCGTCGGCGAGGGATTTGAGCGGGAAGGTCTCGCAGTGCCGGTGCTCATCGAGCGGGCCCATCAGATGCTTGATTCCGGGCCGTAAGGGGCCGGGCTGGCCAGCTAGGGATCGCGACGGCCCGGACTGAGCCGCAGCGGGGACGGGAGCCGCAGGAGGACAGCTGCGGCGGGAGGAAACCCCGCGGAAATAGAGCTGCCGCGGAGGGAAACCCCGCGGCAGGGAAGATAAAGGAGGCCCGGCGCCCCGCTCTCGCCGGGCCTCACAAGAGATGACGCGCAGTCTGGATGCTCGGTTCACACCGACAGCAAGGTTCTGTGGAGATAGTTAAGGCAGATTTGAGAAGGCCCGGCGCCGTCCCCCGGGGCGACCGCCTGCCGTCGGCCCGGCGTCAGGTTCGGCCGTCCGGCGTCGCCGCCCGGCGTCAGCCGGCGGCTATGGCGCGCAGCTTGACTGGCAGATCCGTCGTGCGATGGCCGAGAAGAAGACCTTGCCGATCTGCGCGGCGTTGCTGATCTCGTAGGCTGTGCCCGTCGTCACCGCGGCGACCTGCTTCAGCGCGGCGTAATTCCCGCCCGGGCCGAACATCACGATCACGATCTGGACCGGCCGGTTCGGATTGTAGAGCCGGTGCAGCTGAGACAGCAGATCGCTCAGCGAGATGTCGTCGTGGGCGTTGTCAGCGCCCGAGGTCAGCACGAGCTCCGCGTTGGAGTACTTCGGCTGGTAACTGGCGAGCATGTGCTTGTATCCAGCCAGGATGGCCGAGTACAGCGCGGCCGCGCTGTGCGGTACCGGCTTCAGCGACTGGTTGAACTCGAGCAGCTGCTGGCGCCTGCTGATCAGCCCGAGCTCTCCGGTCAGCGGGCCGACCGAGACCAGCTGCTTGTAGGGCCGCGCCCCGTTCAGCTTGTCCGCGAACTCCCACAGGCCCATGTGCGTGTTGTCGGGGAACAGCGCCAGCCCCAGCCCGGCTGCCTGGGCGAGTTCCTGTTCGAGGGTCAGGCCGCCGGGCCCGGCGATCGTGGCCATCGACGCCGAGACGTCGACTAGCGCCAGGTCCTGGGCGTTGGCCCCGACCCGCTGCCAGGCCTGCAGCGTGGTCTGGGCCTGGCTGGCGGGGGCCGGCGGGGCTGGCTGCAGCAGCTGCGTGGCCAGGCCGTACTGGCGGGGTGTCACGTCTGCCACGCCGTTGGCTGACCGGAAGCCGTCGAAGCGCATCACCCCGGCGGCGTAGCCCTGGCTGAGCAGGCGCCCGAATTCGCGCACCGCGGTTAGCTGGCTGGGCTGCGAGGCGGTAACCAGATAGGGGTAGTCCAGTTCCGGGCTGCCGAGGCCGGGGCTGCGGCTCCACGGGTACCTGGCGGCCAATGGCTGGCTGGGGTGGGCGCGGTCGTACTGGATCACCGCCTGCTCGGAGGTGACGGTCACCGGGTTGCCGTTCAGCGGCGGATTGGCGAGCGTGACGAGCGGCGTCAGCCCCAGGGGGCCCTGAAACTGCGAGGTCACCTCAACGGAGAACACGAACTTGGCGAAGGCGGTGCGCGCCGTCGCCCCGGTGCCGAGCATCCTGTCGAGCTGGACCAAGGTGGCGAGCCCGGCGGCACTTTGGTTGGGGTCGGGCAGGTCGACCCGCAGGTGCTGACTGGTGGGCGGGCCGCCGTCGGCGGCGGGCAGCAGGAAATTCCAGCCCACTGAGGATCCGAAGGCGGCGACCCGGGCAGCGGCCAGCTGCGGCATGACGATCATGAGCGGCGAGCGGGCGACGCTGATTCCGGTGGGCTGGACGACCCGGGCGCCCATCGGGAAACCGCGCGCCACGTCCACCCAGAGACTCGAGTCCGGGATCCAGGCGTCGACGGCGGGCAGGCCCTTAGCCGGGCCCTGGCCTTCGACCTGCGCGGCGACGGCGGCCGGAGTGGCCGCGGTGACCACTACCTCGGCGCAGTGGCCCGCCACGAGGTGCCGCTGGCGGTTGAACAGCTGCGCGACCGTCTTGACCGCCGGGGCGATCTCCGGGGACACGGCCACGCTGGCGGTCAGCGGGTGGCCGGGGCAGCTGCGGCGCGCCGAGTTGGCCTGGGCGGCGAGCGTGACCATCAGCGAGGAGGCAGCGACGACCGCGAGCGCAACGAGGATCTTGATGCTGATCCGGCGCTCGCGGCGGTCATTCCTGCCGGGGCTGCGCCCAGCGCGTCCTGCGATCACCGAGGTCCTTGCTGATCAGGCAGCCGTGGCCGCGACCGGTCCCGGACCGCCGACTGCAGCAAAAGGTTCATCGGCAGATTAGCTGACTTGCCCGGTTCCCGCAGGGCGGTGCCAGCAGGTCGGTGCCCGCAGCTGGCCCGGGGCCAGGTTTCCCCGGCGCTAACCCGCACGGCGGCCAGGCGCCGGCCGCCCCGCACCGCCACACTGGTGCGGTGGGCAGCCTGGTTACCGTCAGCGCCGCGGACGATCCGCGCCTGGCGGACTATGTCAGGCTGACCGATGTCCAGCTGCGCAAGAGCCTGGAGCCCAGGAACGGGCTCTTCATGGCCGAGGGCGAGAAGGTGATCATGCGGGCGCTGCGCGCCGGTTATCCGGCCCGGTCGCTGCTGGTCACCTCCGACCGGCTGCCCGGCCTCGCGGGCCTGGCCGGGTCCTGGCCAGCGCCGGTCTACGTGGTATCGCCGTCCGTCGCGCAGGCCCTGACGGGCTACCGCGTGCACCGCGGCGTCCTGGCCGCAATGGAGCGGCTGCCGCTGCCCGGCGTGGCCGACGTACTGGCGGGCGCGACGAGGGTCGTGGTGCTGGAGGACATCGTCGACCACACCAATGTGGGCGCCATCTTCCGGTGCGTGGCCGGGCTTGGCTTCGATGCGGCGATCCTCTCGCCGCGCTGCGCCGATCCGCTCTACCGCCGCGCGGTCCGGGTGTCCATGGGAGCGGTACTCACCGTTCCCTACGCCCGGATAGCAGACTGGCGGACCGGGCTGGGCGGCCTGCGGGCGGCGGGATTCCGGCTGCTCGCGCTGGTCGTGGGCGAGGACTCGGTGCCGATCAGCGACGTGCCGGCGGAGGGCCGCCTGGCGCTGCTGCTGGGGACGGAGGGGGACGGCCTGTCAGCCCGCTGGCGCCAGGACGCCGATCTCAGCGTGCGGATACCGATGAGCGGGGGAGTGGACTCGCTGAACGTGGCATCCGCGGCCGCGATCGCCTGCTATCTGCTGGCCCCGGGCCGCACCTGATCAGGTCCGGTTGGCGGCGGTCGCCGGATGCCGGGCGCGGCCCGGTTACGTGCGGAGCGCCGGCGCGAAGAAGGCGCTGGATTCCTTCCGCCACAGCAGCACGACCACGCCGAGCCCGATCAGCCAGATGACCAGGTCGATCAGGAAGGCGGCCCCGACCGTGAGCCTGCTCGCCGACAGCAGGATGAGCAGCGTGTCCAGCGCGAACAGCACCGTGCCCGTCATCCTGGCCCAGTTCCGGCCGCGCAGGCAGGCCCGCGCGATGAAGATCCACAGCCCGACGGACAGCAGCCCGACGATGATGCCCACGGTGACGTCGAACGTAACCAGGGTGCTGATCTGGTGCGCAGTGTATTTCGGGTACGTCTTCTTCAGCGCGGTCCGGGTGGCCCCCACGGTGATCAGGCCGATCACGAAGGTGATCGCGCTGATAATGGCACCCGCGTACATAAGCTTGACCGCGGTCAGGACCGGCTTGGGGGCCGGGAGTTGCTGCGGCTCGGGTGCTTGCCCGCCCGACGGGTATGCCTGGTACATCACTGCTCCCTAAGCCTGGTTCTACCCAGCATGACGACCCGTCCTGCGGGCCGGCTACCCAAACCCGTAACGGACTGTACCGAACCTGGGCCGCCGCAGGCTGAGCGAGCGGGCCGGGCGTGGTTTCGGCTGCCGGGCGGCGGGTAGCGCCCCTCGGGACGTTCGGCGCGGATAGTCCGGATAGTACTGCGCTGGGGCCGGCCGGTTGTAAAATCGCCGTGCCGATGTGCTCGGATGGCCCCGCCTGCCTGAAGACCCCGGGTATGCTCACGTTTTCGTCGGCGATGCTGACAACGGGTCGGTTGTCAAGAATTAACGAAGTGAATGCACGGGCCGGCCAACCGCGCGGCTGGCGTGGCTGAAGCGGTACCGCGACGAGAGGTTGATCGAGTGGAAGCAGTTCGGTCTGAGCAGCCAGCAGCCCTTGACGTGGGTGACCTGCGCGGAGACCGCGAGACGCAGCACGACGTGCTGGAGGCGTTGTCGGAGTGCCGTAACCACCGCAAGTGGTTTGCCGGGTTCGCCAAGCCGTACCTCGGTGAGCACCCGATCGAGATCGGCAGCGGTTTCGGCGACTACGCCGAGGAATGGATTCCGCTCGTCGACAAGTACACCGCGACCGAGGCTGATCCGGCGCTCTTTCCTGGCCTGCAGCAGCAGATGGCGAAGTACCCCAACGTGACGGTCAGCCAGATGATGCTGCCGACGCAGGAGCGCGGCGATCACTCCTGTCTCGTCTCCTACAACGTCCTCGAGCACATTGATGATCATGTGGGCGCGCTGAAGAGCATGGCGGGGCTGGTCCGGCCCGGCGGTTACATCGTCTTGGTCTGCCCGGCGTTCCCGTTCGCGATGAGCCCGGTTGACGTCGCCACCGGCCACGTGCGGCGCTATACGAAGCGCTCGATGCGCAAGGCGCTCACCGACGCGGGCCTTGAGGTCGTCAACGTGCGCTACGCGAACTCGCTGGGGCTGATCTGCTACTACGCCTTCACCAGCGTGCTGCGCAAGCAGCCCTCGACCGGCGGCACGATGACCATCTATGACCGCCTGGTGGTGCCGGTCGTCCAGTTCCTCGAGCGGCTCGTCGGGCGCCCGCCGTTCGGGCAGTCCGTGCTTGCGGTCGCGCGCGTGCCGGAGAGCGGCAGCGGCCCTGCCGAGTAGGTTTCGCTAAGGCGGTCCCGCGCGGCAGTCGGCGGCCGCCGGCCCTCGCGGTCAGCGGTCCGCGACGTCACCAGCGCGGCCGGTACACCCGGACGCCATCGGCCCGGTAGTCGAACCGGAATCCGACTGCGGTCAGGTAGCGGACGGCCACGCCGCGACGCCGCCACACCAGGGCCCAGCCGATGCCAAGCTGGCGGGCGTCCTGGCGCTCGCGGCGCAGTTCCGGGGGGGTGCTCAGGTGCCCGTGCTGGGCGGCGACAAGCCCGGCGTAGAACGGATGCTTCCTGATCGCCCGTACCGTGGGCTCGGGCACCCAGGCGGTGTAGGACATCGCCCGCGGGTGGCTGTCGCTGGTGGCCAGCAGCTGTTCCTGGGGAATGATCGGGGACCCGTACAGCGGGATACCGCCCCGCAGGCCGTACGGGATGTCGAGCACGATTGAGTGGCTGTGGTCGGCTGCGATCGGGCCATCGAGCGCGGGCAGCGTGGTCGGCATGCTGCCCACGCTGGCGGTACCCGCCCAGCCCATCTCGAAGACGGCGAGCACGGCCACCGCGCCGATCAACGGCCTGGCGTGCCGGGCGAGCCAGTCGACGGCCGCGCCCGCCAGCACCGCCGCGCCGATCAGCCCGAGCAGCGCGAACCGGTCAGCTTCGCGGAGCGCGGACAGCACCGGAAGGTGCACCAGCCAGGTGTAGGGCATCAGCAGCGAGACCTTCGTCCCGTGCAGGTTCTCGGCCAGCGGGATATGCGTGGTGGTCCCGATGATCAGCGTCGGCCCGAGCGCGAGCACCGCGCAGCACGCCCACAACAGGGCGAACAGCCAGCTCGAGCGGCGCCGCCAGCTAGCGGCCAGGCCGGCCAGGGCCAGGCCGCTCAGCAGCACGCCGAACGTGGCAAGTCCTTCGGCCGGCTGGCTGTAGGTGTAGGCAGTCGTCAGGGCGTTCAGCCCGAAGGTGCCCAGTCGCGGAGACGGCGCGAACAAGGTCGGGAGCCCGGCGCCGTACAGGGCATAGGTCGCGGTGAGCTTCGCCGGGGCGATGCTGGCGCCCCCGGCCAGTGCCTGCTGGACCATCGCGATCAGCTGCGGGCTGGCGATCACGGCGGCCACCAGCCCGCCCAGCGCGGCGACGCTGAGCCTGGTCCGCGAACCTGCGGTGGGTGTGGTGCCGAGTCCGAGTATCCAGGGCAGCAGGATGATCGCGGCCAGGATGGCGGCCAGGACGGCGGACTCCTGGTTGACCAGGACGGAGGCGCCGAGGACCAGGCCGAGGATCACTGCCTGGCGCCGGCCCGGGCGGCGGCGCAGCCGGACGGCGGCTTCGAGGGTCATGGGCAGGAACAGGGTGCCGAGGGCGATGTTGAGGTGGTACCAGTCCTGCCAGTCGAGCATGGCGGACAGGCCGAACAGCGCGCCGGCGGCGATGGCGCCCGGGGCGGCCAGCCAGAGCCGGGCCGCCCGGTACATCACGTAGCAGGCCAGGCCGGGGGCGATGATGGTGAGCAGGGAGAATGCGGCGGAGGGGCCGAACGCCAGGGTGACCGGGGTCATGATCAGCCCGGCCAGCGGCATGGTGGTGCCGAATCCCATCTGGATGCCGACCGGGGCGGCCATCTGCGTGGTGAACCAGGGGTTGCCCAGATGAACGACCTGATGGGCGGTCCACTGCAGGCCCCAGACATAGTTGGAGACATCCCGGGTCTTCGGCAGCCGGCCGGTGATGTAGGTCGCCCGCGGCCAGGTCACCACCACGCCGGCGGCCAGGTAGGCAGCGAGCAGCGCTAGCTGCCCGAGCACCGGATGGGCGGCTACCGGGCGCCGCGCGCTGGCGGGCGCCCCGGCCGCGACGGGGCCGGCCGCCACGGGGCAGGCCGGGTCCGTGCTGAGCCGTCCGTGGCCGTCGTCGTCCGGCGGTACGGCCTGGACGGGCGCTCGCGGAGTGCCGTCTGCTGTGTTCATTGCTTCCTCGCCCCGCACCGGCCGCGCTGGCGGTCCGGGAACTGCCCCGCAACAACGGCGCCGGCCGGCACGCTCAGGCAGCCGCTCCCCATGTCGCGGACAGTGAGCAGGATCACACGGAACGTGATCCCTGGGGGGATCTTAGCTACCGACCAGCGGCCGGTCAGCTGCCCGGGTCCCCTGACACCGCTAGAGTCCTGAGGTGACACTCTGGCAGGAGGCCAGCGAGCGGCCGCTCCCGGCGCGGCTGATCCGCTGGGAGATCTTCGTCGTCTTCGCCGTGTCGCTCGGCGCGAGTGGCCTGAATGCGCTGCTTTCCCTGATCGGCTCGCTGCTCGCGCGCCAGTCGCTGAGTAGCCAGCAGGCATTGCTCGTCGGGTCGCGCGCGGCTAACCACTGGCTGGATCTCGTCCTGCAGCTGGTCGGCATCGCTGAGGCGCTCGCTCCGGTGGCACTGGTGTTTTACGTGATCACGGTTTCCGGTGAACCGCTGTCGGTGCTGGGCCTGGACGCCAGCCAGCCGGCCAGGGACACCCTGCGGGGAGCGGTGCTCGCCGCCGTAATCGGCGGCAGCGGCCTGGGTCTGTACCTGGCCGCGTTCCATGCCGGGGTCAGCCTGAACGTGGTTCCTGAGCAGCTGCCGGCCGTCTGGTGGCGGATACCGGTTCTGGTGCTGAGCGCCGCGCATGACGGGATCCTCGAGGAGATTCTGGTCATCGGCTATCTCCTGCACCGGCTGGACCAGCTGGGCTGGACGCCGTGGAAGGCGATTGTCTTCAGCGCGGTGCTGCGCGGTTCCTATCATCTCTATCAAGGGCTCGGCGGCTTCCTCGGGAACGCCGCGATGGGCCTGATATTCGGCGTCCTGTACCGGCGGTGGGGGAGAGTCACCCCGATGATCATCGCGCACGGGCTCATCGATGCCGTGGCATTCGTCGGCTACGCGGCCCTGCACGGCCGGGTGTCCTGGCTACCGTGACCAGGCACGGTCAGCGTCTGCGAAAGGTGAACTCATGTCGGCCTCCCCGCGGCCCGGGCCGCAGTCCGACATCGTCGCCAGGCTCCGGGCCGCGGGCTGTGTCTTTGCTGAGGACGAGGCGCAGCTGCTCAGCTCCGCGGCGCGCACCCCGGCCGAACTCGCCGCCATGCTGGACCAGCGGGCCGCGGGCCTGCCCCTGGAGCAGGTGGTGGGCTGGGCGGAGTTCTGCGGCCTGCGGATAGTCGTGGATGCGGGCGTATTCGTCCCGAGGCACCGCACCGAGTTTCTCGTGCGCCAGGCCGTCGCCCTGGCCCGCCAGGCGGCGGCCGCAGATCCCGGCGCGTCCGGCCGCCCGCGGGCGGTTATCGTCGACCTGTGCTGCGGCGCGGGCGCGGTGGGTGCCGCGCTGGACGCTACCCTGGACGGGGTCGAATTGCATGCCGCTGACATCGACCCGGCCGCCGTCAGGTGCGCCCGGCGTAATGTCGGTGCCGGCGGCCAGGTCTACGAAGGCGACCTGTACGACCCGCTGCCCGCCACCCTGCGGGGGCGCGTTGACATCCTGGCCGCCAACGTGCCGTACGTGCCAACCGGAGAGATCGGGCTGCTCCCGCCGGAGGCTCGCCTGCACGAGCCGCGGGTGGCGCTCGACGGTGGCGGCGACGGGCTCGACGTCATGCGACGGGTGGCTGCCGCAGCCCCGCAATGGCTGGCGCCGGGCGGCAGCATGCTGGTCGAGACCAGCGAGCGCCAGGCGCCGCAGGCCCTCGAAGCCATTGCCCGCGCCGGGCTGATCCCGCAACTGGCCAGTTCGGACGAGCTGCATGCCAGCGTCGTCATCGGGACCAGGCCCGCCCGGCCGGCCGCCCCGCGATCAGCGCCCGAGGCCGGGCACGACGACCGCACCGGGCAGCTGGCTCAGCGTCTCGCCGGGCAGCGTGATCTTGGAACGCCTGACGCCGCTGCCGACCACCACCCGTGACGCTCCGGCCACGGCCTTGTCCACGAAGACGGGCCAGTGCGCCGGCAGGCCGACCGGCGTGATGCCGCCATACTCCATGGCTGTCTGCGCGACCGCGACGTCCATCGCCGCGAACGAGGCCTTTCGCACGTCCAGCTGGCGGCGGACGATCCCGTTGACATCCGCCCTGGTCGTGGCGAGCACCACGCACGCCGCGAACCGGGTCTCGCCGTCCCGGCGCCCGGCGACGACGACGCAGTTGGCTGACTCTTCCGGCGGCACGCCGTACCGTTCGCAGAACGCCGCGGTGTCAGCGAGGTCAGGGTCGATCGCGGCGACGCCGACCTCCGCTATGTCGATCTTGCCGTCGAGTGCGGCCAGGGCCGCGGCGACGCTGGGCGCGAGGAGGTCCGGCCGGGTCAGGGCGGCCACCGCGTCCAGGTGGCCAATGCGCATGGTCATCTGCCGCAGTCTAGAGGCGCGGGGCAGGTCCTGGCCCAGTCCGGGCCGCAGCTGCGGTAGCCAGCCGGGCCTGCGGCCCGCCCGCCGGCCCGGCGCTCAGCTCGAAAGGCCGCTCGCGGTCGGCCGCATGAGCGGTGCTGGCGCGCCGTTGTTGTTCTGCAGCAGCAGCGATGGCGCTGCGCTGCTGTTGCTTTCACCCCGATGTGCCATCGAGGCTATTCGAATCGGCGGAAGGCTGGCCCCGGTGCAGCTGGCTTTGCGCTTGGCCCGGTGCTGGCCATGCATCTGTCACTGGCGCCGCTACGGGCACATGCGTCACAGCGCAGGCCGCGCGAACCGAGAACGGTCCCGCAGGGTTATCTGGCAGTCGGCGAACCGCTCCCTGAGCCAGTCCCAGTCGGGCCGCCGACCCTTTTCTGAGCCCGCGCAGTCCCGGCGATGGGTCACGACCGATCCGCTCTGGACGCGCCGGACTGTCGTAGGTTCTCGGCATACTTGCCGCGCCGTCCGGCGACGCCGCGGCCTGACTTGAGGAGACCCATGGCTGTCCGATACCAGCTCGTCATCAATTGCGTCGGCCACCCGGAGCCGCTGGCCCGCTTCTGGGCCGAGGCCCTGGGCTACGTGCTGGAGCCACCGCCGGCCGACTTCGCCACCTGGGACGACTGGCGGCGCGACATCGGACTGCCCGAGTCCTGGCTCGGCCGGGGGACGGACTGCATCATCGATCCGGATGGCGCCGGACCCCGCATCTGGATCCAGGTCGTGCCCGACCGCAAGACCACTAGCAATCGGCTCCACATCGACATCCACGCCAGCGGCGGGCGAGACCTCCCGATCGAGACCCGCAAGAAGCGCGTGGACGCCGAGGCCCTGCGGCTATGTGATCTCGGCGCCACGCTGCTCAGCGACCTGAGCGAGGAACTCGAGGAGGGCGTGGACCACTACGCGGTCGCGCTGAAGGACCCCGAGGGCAATGAGTTCGACATCAACTGACGGTCGCCCCCCGGCGCTATCGCCGGGCCGAGGCGGCCGCGGGCTCTCGCTGGGGCGACGCTCAGGTCGGCCAGGGCTTGCACCCGCTCCGGTGCTATCGCCAGGCTGATCGATCGGCGGCCATGTCGAACGCGCGCGATCGCATGCGCATTAGGCTGAGCCAGCGGAGGCCGCAGACATCAGGTGACCCTTGAGGGCGGTGGCACCGGCCGGCCGGGGATCATCGGCCAGGGCGCGCATCGCGGCCAGCACGTCCTTACGCGTCACCGGATCTAACTGACGCAGCGACTTGCGGACACGCGGACGCGCCTGGACCACAGAAACAGCCATGAGCTAGCGCCCGAACTCGGCTTCGAGCGTTTCGAGAGGGACGGAGTCACCCGGCTCATCCCATGCGGCCTCGGCCTCGGCGACGTCCTCCGCGTCTTCCGCAGCGCGCAGTGCCGCAATCACCGACTCGGGCACGATAGCGGCGACGCGCTCGCCGCCGATCGTCAGGTGCGTTATGACGCCATGACGGGCATTAGCGACGGCGGCCCTGACTGCCGGGCTGTCGGCGGGCACGTCACGCGCTGGCTCTCCCATGATCATGAGTGTAGGTACATGCACCTCGGTGTGCGCCGCCGTGCCCCGAGGAACCGGCAGGCAACTCGCCGTATCCGCGGCGCGCGCAGCCAGCCAGACCTGGTCGCAGCATGCTGTTCCCCTGACCGACCGGTTGAGTCTCAGATGGCCTCGATGGCCACGTCCGACGCATGCTCGGCGAAAGCCCGGAGATCTGCGAGGTCTCCGGTCATAACGGTTCCACCGGGCTCGGCAACCGCTGTGACGAGGGCGTCGACCGCTGATCCTGTGCGTGCCTGGGCTCGTAGCCAGGCGGCCCTGTGCGCGAGCGCCAGGGGAACTGGCTCAGCTATGTCACACGTGCGCAGGAACCTGTGCTGGGCTGCATCCCTAGGGCCGTCTCCGGTGAGGCATTCGATGAGCACGACTGACGGGACTACCGGGGGCCAGAGGCCTTCTGCGCGCAAGGCACTGATCAGCGCGGCCGCCTGGCCCGAGCGTTCGGCCAGCCGGGTGACCGCACCAGAATCCAGGACCAACACGGGTGCGCCTGTCAGCTGGCCCGCCGCGTCCGCCGAGCGGCGATCCGCCGGGCGATGGCCTGGGCGCGACCCCGCTCCTCCGCAGACGGCTCGCCGACCTCGGTGAGCAACTCGCTCAGGTAGGCATCGGTCTCGCCGAGCAGATCCTGCCGACGCACCTCGGCGCGGACTGCCTCTTGCAACAGCTCTGACGCTGGCAACCGCCGCGCCTTCACCTGCTCGTAGAGATCGTCGGGCAGGTACACCTGCATCCGTGGCATACGCCTAACTATACACACTAGAGGTGCGACAGGGGGAAGCGCTGTCCCCCTGAACGGCCCTGCGAACTGTCGTGAGCCGGCATCGACGCGATGACCGGCACGGGTTAGCGCCCGAACTCGGCTTCGAGCGTTTCGAGCGGAACTGATTCGCCTGGAGCAGTCAGGCCTGGCGGCCGGCCCCGCCGCTTGACCTGAATCGTGCTTGAGGATGCAGGCTATTGGGATGAATCGGAGCACGCTTGCCGCATACCTGGACCGCATCGGCGTCAGCCGTCCCCAGCTCATCGACGCCGCGTCGCTGCGCGCCCTGCACCAGGCCCACCAGCGGGCGGTGCCGTTCGAGAACTTGAGCATCCACCTGGGCGAGCCCATCTCGTTGGCACCGGGCGACTTGCTGGACAAGATCGTCACCAGGCGGCGCGGCGGCTTCTGTTACGAGCTTAACGGCGCCTTCGCGCTGCTCCTGGAGGCTCTGGGTGCGCGGGTGACGCGCGTGGCCGCGCGCACGGCCGACCGCGACGGACGGCTCGGGCCGCCGTTCGACCACCTGGCGCTGATCGTCAATATCACGGATGGCACCGGTCCCTGGCTGGCCGACGTGGGGTTCGGCAGTCACAGCACGTTCCCGCTGCTGCTGGACCGCAGAGCGGGTCAGGACGACCCGGGCGGCCGGTTTCTGCTGGCCGACACGGCCGAGGGCGATGTGGTGGTGTCCAAGGACGCAGCGGTGCAGTACCAGATCGAGCGGCGCAGCCGCGCGCTGGCCGATTTCAGTCCCACCTGCTGGTGGCAGCAGACCTCACCCGATTCCCATTTCACCGGCGCCACCATCTGCTCGCGGCTGACCGGCGAGGGCCGGATCTCCGTCAGCGGCGAAACCCTGATCCGGACCAGCGGCGGAGTACGGACCGAGCAGCGGCTGCATGGCGCAGCTGAGGTGCTGGCCGTCTACCGCAACCACTTTGGCATCATCCTGGACCGGGTCCCCGGACGATCGGTGAGCTGATCATCGGGAGTCAGCCGGTCAGGCTGGACAGCTTCACCTGATAGTCGTGGCTGCGGCCCGCGCGCTTGACCTCGGCCGTTACCTCCCGGCCGGGCTTGAGCTCCGCCAGGTCCTCCTCGAGCACCGCCAGACTTGGCGTGCTCTGCCCGTCCAGCGTGACAATGACGTCGCCGTTGCGGATCCCGGCCGCCGCCGCGGCGCCGTCTGGAATGGCCTTCAGGACCAAGACACCCGCGGCCTGACCCGCTGCGCTCGCGACCGTCTGCGCCTCGATGTCCAGCGAGGCCCGGTCGGAGTGGGCGACCTTGCCGTGCGCGATCAGCTGGCCGGCGATGTCCATTACGGTGTCGCTCGGGATCGCGAAACCGATGCCCTGCGCCGCGCTGCCCGCTTCCGGATCCTTGGCCGTCAGCGCCGGGATGCCCAGGACCCGGCCCGCCATGTTGGCCAGCGCCCCGCCGCTGTTCCCTGGGTTGATCGCTGCGCTGGTCTGGATCGCGCTGGTGATGTAGGCCTCCGCGGCGCCGGGGCTGGTCGCGGCGGTGACCGTCCGGCCGGTGGCCGAGACGATGCCCTGCGTGACACTGTCGGTGAGGCCGAGCGGGTTGCCCATCGCCATCACAATTTCGCCGATGCGCGCATCAGCGGAGTTGGAGAAGGCGGCCGGCTTCAGCGAGCCGGCGTCCCGCTCGACGCGGATCACGGCCAGATCGTCGGGCGGGAAAAGGCCGATGACCTTGGCGGGCAGCAGGCTGGTCCCGGTAGACGGCAGCACGTCAACGGTCTTGGCCTTGCCCAGCACATGAGCATTCGTGACGATATCGCCGTTTTTGTCATAGACAACGCCGGACCCGGCCGAGTCTTTCCCGGTGATCTCCACGACCGACGGCAGCACGATGGCCACCACCCGCTGGTACTGGGCCTGCAGTTGCGAGGAGGCGATCGGTGCAGCGCCGCCGCCGCATGCGGCGAGGCCGGCTGCCAGCAGGGCCGCTGCGGCCGCAGCCCGCCGGGTGGCCGTCCGCTGGGTGGCGTCGCTGGGTGGCGGTTCGCTGGGTGGCGGTTCGCTGCGGGGCAGTCCGCCCGGCCGTCGTCCGGGCGCGACTGCGAGCACCCCATGACGAATCCATGCATTTCCCCCCGCCGCGCCTTCGCCGGCTCCCCTATTGTTCCACCATGCGGGGACGACAACCGGACCGCGAGACCCTCGGCAGCACTGGCATCGGCGCTCGCGGCGCGACCATCGCCGAGGTTCAGGACGCGATGACCGCCGGAACGCTGAGTTCAGCTGACCTCACCGCCTGCTACCTGGACCGGATCGGCCGGCTTGACCCGCGGCTGCAGGCCGTGATCGCGGTCAGCCCGGCAGCGGCCGATGAAGCGCAGGCCAGTGATCGTGCTCGGGCCGCCGGAGCGGCCCGTGGTCCGCTCGAGGGCATCCCGGTCCTGATCAAGGACAACATCGGCACCAGGCACCAGCAAGCCACGGCGGGGTCGCCCGCGCTGCTCGGGGCGGCCACCGCGGACGCCTTCCTGGTCACCAGGCTCCGTGCAGCAGGCGCGGTGATCCTCGGCAAGGCGAACCTGTCGGAGTGGGCGAACTTCCGCTCGACCAGCTCTAGCAGCGGCTGGAGCACGCTCGGCGGCCAGGCCGTCAACCCCTGGGGCAAGGGCAGGAACCCGTCCGGCTCGAGTTCGGGATCGGCGGTGGCGATCGCAGCCGGGCTGGCGGCCGCCGCCATCGGTACCGAGACCGACGGGTCGATCGTCTCGCCCGCCAGCGCCTGCGGCGTGGTCGGGCTCAAGCCGACCGTTGGCCTGGTCAGCAGGACCGGAATCGTGCCCGTCTCGGCCGCCCAGGACACCGCGGGCCCGATGACCAGCTGCGTGGCCGACGCCGCGCTGCTGCTCGCGGCGCTGGCCGGGTCCGACCCGGCCGACCCCGCCACGCGGGCGGCGGCCGGCTCCGCGGGCACCCTGACCGGCCCCGCGGGCACGGTGTCCGGCTACGCGGCGTTCCTGGATCCCGGCGCGCTGGCCGGTGCCAGGCTCGGCATCTGGCGGGACGGCTCGAAGGCGGCCACCACGGCCACCACGGCCGTGCTCGACGACGCTGTGGCCCGGCTGCGCTCGCTCGGCGCCGAGGTGGTCGACCCGGTGGAACTGCCAGGCGCGGATGAGATCAGCGAGCCCGAGCTGACGGCACTGCTGCACGAGTTCAAGCGCGACCTGAACGCCTATCTGGCGGGACTCGCGGGCGACCACCCGGCCACCCTCGCAGAGCTGATCGCGTTCAATATCCGTAACGGGGATCGCGTGCTGGCCCACTTCGGCCAGGAACTCTTCGAGCAGGCCGAAGCCACCAGCGGCGATCCGGCCGACCCCCGCTGGTCGACCGCCAGGAAGACGGCGCGCCGGCTGGCCCGCGACGGCCTGGACAGCGCGCTGGGCGGGCACCGGCTGGATGCGGTCGTTGCGCTGGCGGGCAGCCCGGCCTGGCTGACCGATCATGTGCTTGGCGACCACTATGTGTTCGGCACGTCGAGCCCGGCTGCCGTAGCCGGATACCCGTCGATATCCGTTCCTGCTGGTCTTGTCAGCGGTCTTCCGGTCGGGCTGTCGTTCACCGGGCCGGCCTGGAGTGAGGCCCGGCTGCTCGGCCTGGCTCATGCCTTTGAGCAAGCAGGCCAGCGCAGCGGAACCCAGTGGCCCGGATAACCTGACCGCATGGATTCCTGGCGTGCCGCGCGCTTCCCTAGCCTCCCTGGAAGGGCACCAGAGCCTCAGGTCAGGGATACCTCGAGCGGCCGCCTGGTACCTGCGGCGGCGGGCCAGGTGGCGACGCTGTACGCGTGCGGTATCACTCCCTACGACGCCACGCACGTCGGCCACGCCGCGACCTACATCGCCTGGGACCTGCTGGTCCGGGCCTGGCGCGACGCAGGTCACGAGGTCAGCTATACGCAGAACGTGACCGACGTGGACGATCCGCTGCTCGAGCGGGCGGCCCGCGACGGCGAGGACTGGCGAGAGCTGGCCGACCGGGAGATCGCGCTGTTCCGCAGTGACATGGAGGCGCTGCGGGTGCTGCCCCCGGCGCACTACATCGGCGCGGTGGAGGCACTGGATGTGATCGAGCGGTTCAACCGGGTGCTCGCCGATCACGGAGCCCTGTACGAGCTGGATGGCGACGTGTACTTCGCCAGGTCAGCCGACCCGGCGTTTGGTGCGGTGGCGCGGCTCGACACGCAGACGATGCTGGCGCTGGCCGCGGAACGGGGCGGCGACCCGGGCCGGCCGGGGAAGAAGGATCCGCTTGACCCGCTGGTCTGGGTGGCCGCGCGGACCGGCGAGCCTGCCTGGACGTCCGAGTTCGGCAGCGGCCGGCCGGGCTGGCACGTGGAGTGCGCAGCGATCGCGACGGAGTACCTGGGTGTTTCGTTCGACATCCAGGCGGGCGGCACTGACCTGGCGTTCCCGCATCACGAGATGAGCGCCTCGCATGCCCGGGTGGCGCTCGGCGGTGCTGGCGGCGGGACCGGGGTGTTCGCCCGGTCCTACGTGCACGCCGGGATGGTGCGGCTGGACGGCGAGAAGATGTCCAAGTCCCGCGGCAACCTGGTGTTCGTATCCAGGTTGCTGGCCGCGGGCGCTGATCCGATGGCGATCCGGCTGGCCATCCTGGCGCACCACTATGCAGGCGACTGGGACTGGACCGAGGAGGGACTGGCCGCGGCGGGTGACCGGCTGGCCCGCTGGCGCCGCGCCGTGGCGCTGGCCTCGGCTCCTGCGGGTGCGAGTGCGGGTGCGAGTACGGGTTCGGGTCCGGCGGGCGCCGCGGTGCTCGGGGGTCAGGACGTCCGCACCGCGGTGCGGGCTCGCCTGGCCGACGATCTGGATGCTCCCGGGGCGCTCGCGGTGGTGGACGCCTGGGCGGACGCCGTCCTGCGCGCGCCCACTGCCGTCGGAGACGGGCAGCAGGTCAGGGACACCGTCGACGCGCTGCTCGGGATCGCCCTGTAGCAGCTGGCCCCGGTAGCAGCGGGCCCCGGTAGCAGCTGGCCCCGGTAGCAGCTGGCCCCGGTAGCAGCTGGCCTAGCGGAGCTTCGGCGTGGCGGAGGTCAGGGATGGGTTCTGTTGGTGCTGGCCGACGCGGACAGGTCGGGCTGCTCTGCTAACGGACGGACGCTGACCTCACGCGGCATCGGGCTGGCATCCCTGCGCTCCCGCCACCAGGTGCGCCCGATGACCCGCGCGTAACGCAAGCCGTAGAGCAGGTTGTCGCCCTTCTTGCTGATACCGGAGATCCGCTGCCGCATGGTGGTCGGCACCTCGGCGACCCTGAAGCCCTGCAGGAGCGCGCCGATCAGCAACTCAGACGTCTGGTACTGCGGCTGGGTCTGGCGCACGACGCCGGTGAGCTCGGCTCGCATCGCCCGCAGTCCGCTGGATGTGTCGGTCAGCTGGGTGTGCGTGAGCAGGCTGATCAGCCGGGCGAAGAAGCGGACCCCGACGTTACGGAAGCTGTCGGTGTTCTCGGTCCGGCCAAGCTGGCGGGAGCCGACCACGAAGTCGGCCCGGCCCTCGTCAAGCATCCGGACCATCGCGGGCAGGTCGGCAGGGTCCCACTGCCCGTCACCATCGAGCGTGGCGATGTACTCGGCGCCACCCTCGCGGGCAATCCGGTAACCGAGCCGTAGCGCGACGCCGTGCCCGCGGTTGGCCGCGAGCGTGCAGACCAGCGCGCCGTGGCGGTGCGCGACCGCCGTGGTCCCGTCGCTGCTGCCGTCATCTATCACCAGGCGCGAGACCGGCACGTCCGCGATCTGGTCGGGTATCTCGTCCAGCACGGCGCCGATGTTGCCCGCCTCGTTGTACGCCGCGATGACTATAACGAGCCTTTGCAGCTTGACGTCCGGATTAGCAAGCGTAAATGCTTCTCGCGCTGCGCTGGTGATCTGCTCCGTGTCAGGTGCCTCATGCAAGGCACGGTAGACCTGGCTAGCAGAACGCCGTCGCATCAGCATCTACCGTCCGTCTCCAAGTCGAGCGAGTCATCCCTGCCTCACGATAATCACCACGGGCGGGTGGTGTCGCAGATCGGGAAGAGCGGGATCATTGCGATAGCGCCGGCGACCACGGTACTGGACGCGGGCCGCTTCGACGTGCAAAAACGCTCGATCAGTCTCGCTTTCCCAGTCAGGGTGAACTGCACGTCGCGAGCGAGCCGCCGCAAATGCCGCGGTACCCATTGACGGAAAAGAGCGTCCGCGCCAGCGCGTTGCCGTTCGTACCCGACGTCCCCAGGCCTTGAACACCGCCGGCCCCTCGGGTCTCTCCGGCCCCAAGACCGTCGGTCGGGTTCCGGTCGCTCCGGCTACTCGGGTCTCTCCGGCCCGGGGTCCTGGGGTCGGGCTCCGGCTCCCGGCTTCCTCCGGCCGCCTCGGGCTCCGGCCGCTCCGCCTGGGCTCCGGCCGCTCCGCCTGGGCTCCGGCCGCTCCGCCTGGGCTCCGGCCGCTCCGCCTGGGCTCCGGCCGCTCCGCCTGGGCTCCGGCCGCTCCGCCTGGGCTCCGGCCGCTCCGCCTGGGCTCCGGCCGCTCCGCCTGGGCTCCGGCCGCTCCGCCTGGGCTCCGGCCGCTCCGCCTGGGGCTCCGGCCGCTCCGCGCGAGGCCGTCGGCGCTTATACCGCTCCTGCCCCGCCCTTCGGCTTCGCGCACTCCGCCCCAGCAGGCGGGACATTCGCGGATAGTAGTTGAATGGATGCGCACAGTGAGTGGCTAAGCGGATGAGTACGGGGAGTGGCGAGCAGTGAGCGGAACGACTGTCAGCGGAGCGCCAGCGGGCGCGGGAGCCAGTGAGCCACGCAGCGAACTGGCCCGGCCGGAGCCTGCCAGGCGGGGCCTAAGCCTGACGCCGGTGAACGCGACCATCGCGGTCATCACCCTGCTCGCCCTCGGCCTGCGCCTCTACCAGCTGGCCCGTCCCGGGTACCTGCTCAGCGTCACCGAGTACGACGACGGTCCGTATTTTGGCAGCGCTGTCCGGTTCGTCAACGGGTCGATTCCGTATCGCGACTTTCTGCTTGTGCAGCCGCCAGGTATCACCCTGCTGATGACGCCGTCAGCGTTGCTGGGCAGGCTGGCCGGCACCGACTGGGCCTTCGCCAGCGGACGGCTGCTGACCGTGGTCGCGGGCACGGCCAGCGTCACCTTGGGCGGCCTGCTCGCGCGGCACCGCGGTGTCCTCGCGGTGGTAGTGGCATGCGGGCTGCCTGCCGTTTTCCCGGACAGCATCCAGGCTGCTCACACGGTGCTCGTCGAGCCGTGGTTGGCGCTGTTTTGCCTGGCCGGCGCGCTAGCTGTGTTCCAGGGCGACCGGCTGACGGCCAGCCACAGGCGGCTGGTCTGGGGAGGCGTCGCGTTCGGCTTCGCCGGCGCCGTCGAGGTCTGGGCCATCTTCCCGCTGGCTGTCATCGCCGTGCTCTCGCTCCGCGCGCCACGGCGGCTGGCGTTCTACCTGGCCGGGGCGGCCGCTGGCTTCCTGATCCCGGTTCTGCCGTTCGCTGTCATCGCGCCGCGCGGGCTGTACCAGGGCCTGGTCGTAGCCCAGGTCGGTAGCAGGTACCACCCGAGCCGGGTTCCGAACTGGTATCGCGTCAAGGAGATGGTGGGCCTGTCTGATTTCCATGTCACGCACGCCACCCCCCTGATTGTCGCGGCGGTGATCGGCGCCTTCGTGATCGCGGTGCTCTGCCTGGCCTGCTGGGTCAGCCGCCGGCCGCCTACGGCCCTGGAGTGGTTCGCCATTGCCTCGACCGTTCTGGTGGCGGCCTCGTTCATGTGGCCCAGCCAGTTCCACTACCACTTCCCCGCCTTCCTGATGCCGTTCCTCGCCCTGGCCATCGCGCTGCCGACGGCCAGGCTCATGCGGGACGCCAGGGCGGCCCGGCGCACGGTTGCCAGCCGAGGAGCGGATTCTGGCCGGGAAGCGGATTCCGCCCGGGATGCGGCCTACGGCCGGGAAGCGGGTTCGGCCCGCCGGTGGACGGCCCCATCCAGGCTGCAGTGGTCCGCGGCCGGGCTGGCCGGGCTCGCGATCGTGGCCATGGCCGTCGTACAGGGCCGGTCCGAGACCACCCTGGAGCCGCATGTCGCCTATTCGACGGTGGCCGCAGCACGGCGGCTGATTCCGCCGGGTGCCTGTGTCGTGACCGATCAGGTGTCGCTGACGCTTGTCGCCGACCGCTTCGTCTCTGATGTTCCCGGCTGCCCGCTGCTGGTGGACTCCATCGGCACCGACTACGCGCTGTCGCACGGCCGGAACCCGCTGACGGGCGCGGCGAAGATCCCGGCCGTGGTTGCCGTCTGGCGCAACGCCCTCAGCCGGGCCCAGTATGTGTGGCTGTCCGGCCGGCAGTTGTACCGGGTTCCGTGGACGCCTGCTCTCAGAAATTATTTCCGCCGGCATTTCACGCGGATCATGGGCCGGGGAGCCGCTAATGGCGGCATATACCGCCGGGACGGGCTCCCCGCACGATGACCGCTGCGTAAGCCGGCCACGCTTTGAACCCCATTAGCACGCTAACTCCGCCGGTATCTTTTCCTATCTGAATAATCGGAAAAGCAGGCCACTGGTCCGCCGGGTGCCTGGTTTGCTCGCAGCGGCGCCGGCGTGTGTCAAATGATTTGCGGAAACAGGCGAGACAACCGGGTTGTCCACAAGGCCGCCGATATTCAGCTCGTGAGCCTGTCCCCATTGCGATGAGCCTGGCCACATGACAGAGCACCAGCCCGCGGGTGAGGCGACCCCGCATAGCCACGTTCAGCATGCCAGCCAGCGCCTGGCCGGCCGCGAGCCGGGGACCGGTCGCGAGCCGGGAACCGGGCGCAACGAGTCGGCCGGGCGCAAGCAGTCGGCCGGGCGCAACGAGTCAGCCGGGCGCAAGCAGCCAGCCGGGCGTAACGAGTCGGCCGGGCGCAAGCAGCCAGCCGGGCGCAACGAGTCGGCCGGGCGTAACCAGTCAGCCGGGCCCAAGCCTCGGGTCCGCGTTGACTCGGTGGCCGGCATCCTGGCCGTCGTTCCCTACCTGCTGGGATTCCATCCGAGCAGCAGCCTCGTCGTGATCGGCATCGGGCCGCCGCGGGGCCAGATCAAGCTCGCGTTCCGTTACGACCTGCCGGATCCGCCTGACCCCAGCCAGGCAGGTGACATCACCGCGCATGCGGTCGCGGTGCTCAAACGTCAGCAGGTCGGCCAGGTCATCGTGGTCGGCTATGGCCCTGGCACCCTGGTCACTCCGGTCATCGAGCTGATCAGGGCCGGGATCGACGGCACTCAGATCACGCTTCGGGACGTGGTGCGGGTGGAGGGCAACAGGTACTGGTCCTATTTCTGCGGGGGAGCGGACTGCTGTCCGGCGGACGGCGTGCCTTTTGACACGCGCGCACACCCGGCCGCGGTGGCGCTCACGAGGGCAGGACTGCCCGCGTACCCGGACCGGGCGGCGCTGTCGCGCTCATTGGCGCCGTTGACCGGTCCGGCCGCTGAGTCCATGACACAGGCCACCCAGCGGGCGCTGCGTCGGCGGGAGCGGTTGCTGGCCGCGGCGCTGCGGCCCGCGTCGCGCGACGTTCCCGCCCCGTCAGCACCAGCGCCGACGGCACCGCGGCGGGCACCCGCTGGCCGCGTCCCCATGGACGACGCGATGCTGCTGGTCGCCAGGGCCGCGGCGCGCCGTGCGTGACGCTATTGCCACGTACCGGGCGGGTGGCCAGGTCAGCGATGACGATCAGATTGCCTGGCTCTCGGTCGCCATCACGGACGTGCGCGTGCGCGACGACGCGTGGGCACGGATGGATCCCGAGCACCGTGACGCCCACCTGCGCCTATGGACTGACGTCGTGCGGCGCGCCTGCCCCGCGTACGTTCCGGCGCCAGCGTCGTTGCTGGCCTTCACCGCCTGGCAGTCAGGCGACGGCGCGCTGGCCAACGTTGCCATCGAGCGGGCACTCGACGCTGATCCGGCCTACTCGATGGCGCTGCTACTGGCCGAGGCGATCGAATCCGGGCTGCCGCCATCCGCGGCCCACCTGCCGATGACTCCCGATGAGGTCGAGGCCAGTTACGAGGCGGCCGGGCGGGACCGGACGCTCCGCGCGGCGCCCGACTGACCCGCTCAGCCTCGCTGGCCTGGCGCGAGGGCCCTGGCGCGTAGGCCCTGTCGCGGGGGGCCCTGTCGCGGGGGGCCCTGGCGCGGGGCCCTGGCGCGGGACTCCGCCACGCATCCGGCCGCGAGGCCCTGAGACAGCTGTCACGGCAGTCGGGCCGGGTGCCGGCCTGTGGTGGTGGCAGTGGACGCGGGAGCCTGCGCGAGCCTGGCCAGGAGACGGCCGGACGGGTACCGGAGAGCGGCCGGGGGCAGGTCAGCCTGCCTGCCGCTGAGCAGCACCTGGAGCGTCCCCGGCAAGACGGGCTGCGGTCGGCCCGCAGTCCCGCCCGCTGGGGCGCTGAGCGGTCCGGCGCCGGGCCGGCGCTCACCCGTGCTGGCCCGGCGGAGCGCCTGGGCGGCGACGGCCGTAGCCGATCCGAACAGCGTGGTCCCGGGCAGGGCCGCACCGATCAGGTCGGCGGCGAGCTCGTACTCGGTGCAGCCGAGCACCACGGCTCCGCAATCTTCCGGCGTGCTGGCGGCCGCTGTGGTTACGGCGGCCTGGGTGGCGTCGCCGTAGCCGGCATCGATCGCGTCCGCCAGGCCCGGGCAGGCCACCTCCGTGACCTGCGCCGAAGCGGCAAAGTCGGCAATCAGCTGACGCTGGTAGCGGCTGCCCGTGGTGGCAACGGTCGCCCAGATGGCAACCGAGTCGCTGCAGGCCGCGGCAGGCTTGATCGCCGGTACGGTGCCGACCACCGGAATGCCAGGCTCGAATTCCGCCCGCAGCGCGCCAAGCGCGTGCACGGAAGCGGTGTTACACGCGAAGACCAGCGCGTCAGGGAGGTAGGCAGCCGCCGCCCGTGCACAGGCCAGCGACCGCCCGACGATGTCGTCGGGCGTCCGCGGCCCCCACGGCATCCCGTCGGGATCCATCGCGAGCACCAGGTCGGCGTCGGGGCGCAGCCGGTGCACCTCCGCCGCGGCAGCCAGCAGCCCGAGGCCGGAGTTGATCAGGGCGATCCGCATGAGCCAACTCTAGGAGGTCAGCCCAGCGCGGGCAGGCCGTCGATGCTGACCTTGTTGTGTTCTTCCTGGTAGGCGGCAAGTTGCTCAGGCGACCTGCGCTCAGTCCAGCGGGTCAGGACATCGCGCTCGCTGACGAGTTCCATGATCGGTACGGCGTAGCCGCAGGTATCCGCGATCCGGTCCGCCTCGACCACGATGATCGCCCGCTGGTTGCCCCGGTCAGTCCCCGCACCGTCCCGGTCGGCGAACCGCGCGGCGAATTCCGGCCAGTCCGGGTCGGCGGGCAGCACCGGGCGGCCCGTCCCGTAGATCCGCAATATCTTCGGCGCGTCCCCGAACGAGCAGAACATGATCGTGATCCGGCCGTTCTGCCGCAGGTGCGCGATCGTCTCCGCGCTGCTCCCGGTCAGATCCAGGTACGCGAACCGCTGCGGCCCAAGTACCGCGAAGGTATCCCGGTAGCCCTTGGGGGACACGTTGACGTGGCCGCCGGAGCCGGAGGGGGCGGTGGCCACGAAGAACACATGCTGGCTGCGGATAAACTCAGCGAGCCGTTTGTCCAGACCGGTGTAGGTCTTGCCCATGGAGTCTCCTTGTGTGCATTCTCGCCGTGAGGCCCGGGCTCCGCGAGCATGAGGAGGACTGTGTGGCCGAGGTTACAGCCACGAAGAGGCGGCTGTCGGGCGCCGCGAGCAGCGCCCTGGCCGCCCACGAGGCCGCCGTCGCCGAGCTGCGGGCGGCCTATGCCGCCATCCCGCCCGGTAGCCCGGTCAGGCTGGCCAAGCGCACGTCAAACCTGTTCCGGTTCAGCGACGGCGCTAGCACCGCCGGGCTTGACGTGTCCGCATTCGGGCGGGTCCTGCGGGTTGATCCGGAGTCGGCCACCGCCATCGTCGGCGGGATGACCACCTACGAGAACCTGGTGGACGTCACGCTCCGCCACGGGCTGATGCCGCTGGTCGTACCGCAGCTGAAGACGATCACGCTGGGCGGCGCGGTCACCGGCCTGGGCATCGAATCCACCTCGCTGCGCAACGGGATGCCGCACGAATCGGTCACCCAGATGGAGATCCTGACCGGCGACGGCCGGGTGGTGACCGCGGCGCCGGGCGGCGATCACGAGGCCCTCTTCCGCGGTTTCCCGAACTCTTATGGCACCCTCGGCTACGCGCTCTCGCTGACGATCGAGCTCGAGCCGGTCAGGCCCTACGTTCACCTGCGGCACTTCCGGTTCAGCAGTCCCGAGGACTGTATGGCGGCGGTGGCCGCGATCGCCAGGGACGGCAGCCTGGACGGGCACCGGGCGGACTTCGTGGACGGCACCGCGTTCAGCCTCGACGAGATGTACCTGACCGTCGGCGCCTTCAGTGACGTGGCCCCGTGGCGCAGCGACTACACCCGGGAGCGGATCTACTACCAGTCCATCCGGGGACCGCGGGAGGACTTCCTCAGCATCCGCGATTATCTGTGGCGCTGGGACACCGACTGGTTCTGGTGCTCACGCCCGTTCGGGGTGCAGAACCCGGTCATCCGCCGGGCCTGGCCGCGCCGTTACCGCCGCTCGGATGTCTACCGCAAGCTGGTGGCCTTCGACCGCCGGCACGGCCTGTCCAGCGCCCTGAACGCGCGTCGCGGCGTCAGCCCGCACGAAGACGTCATCCAGGACGTGGAGATCCCGGTCGAGCGCGGCGCCGAGTTCCTGCGGTTCTTCACCGCGCAGGTCGGCATGAGCCCGGTCTGGATGTGCCCGCTGCGGCTGCGCGGCGAGATGACCTGGCCGCTGTATCCGCTGCGGCCCGGGCAGGTTTACGTGAACTTCGGCTTCTGGGGCACCGTCGCACTGCCCTCGGGAGCCGCCGACGGCCACTACAACCGGCTGGTCGAGGACCAGGTCAGCGCGCTCGGCGGGCAGAAGGGCCTGTACTCCACCTCGTTCTACTCCCAGGACGATTTCTGGGCGCACTACAACGGGCCTGAATACAGCAGGCTCAAGCACGACTACGACGGCGAAGGCCGGCTAGCCGGGCTCTACGACAAGTGTGTTGGCCGACGGTGATGAAGGAGAGGGTCATGGCACTGGCCGACGTGTTCGAGAGGTTCGCGGGACCTGACGCCCCCGTTCAGTTCGTCGCCTACGACGGAAGCAGCGCCGGCTCGCCGGACTCGCCGATCCGGATCACCGTCAAGAACCCGACCGCCGTGGCCTACCTGGCGCAGGCGCCCGGCGCGCTCGGGCTGGCCCGCGCCTACGTGGCCGGCCATCTCGACCTCGATGGCGACATGTACACGGCGCTGGCCAGGATGGCGACCGTCCAGCGGATAGGCCTGGATACCGCGGAGCGGCTCCGGATGCTCCGCCAGCTCGGCGGCGTCGCGCTGTTGTGGCCGCGAATCCCGCCGCCACCGCAGGAGGTGCGGGTGAACCGCAGGTGGCTGTCAGGCCGGCTGCACTCCAGGGATCGCGACGCGAGCGCGATCTCGCACCACTACGACGTGTCCAACACCTTCTACGAGTGGGTGCTCGGGCCCTCGATGGCCTACACCTGCGCGTGTTATCCGAGCGAGGACGCCACCCTGGAAGAGGCGCAGGCCAACAAGTTCGACCTGGTCGCGAGGAAGCTGGGGCTCCGCCCTGGAATGCGGCTGCTCGATGTGGGCTGCGGCTGGGGCGGCATGGTCATGCACGCGGCCCGTGAGTACGGCGTGCGGGCGCTCGGCGTGACGCTGTCCAAGCAGCAGGCGCAGTGGGGGCAACGGGCCATTAGCGAAGCGGGCCTTTCGGACCTGGCCGAGGTACGTCACCTGGATTACCGGGAGGTGGCCGAGACCGGCTTCGACGCGGTCAGCTCGATCGGGCTGACCGAGCACATCGGCAGGGCACAGCTACCCGGATACTTCGCGTTCCTGCGCGGCAAGCTGAAGCCGGAAGGACGGCTGCTCAACCACTGCATCACCCGCCCGGACAACCGCCACCCGGGCCGGGTGACCGGCGGCTTCATCAACCGTTACGTCTTCCCCGACGGTGAGCTCGAGGGTCCGGGCTACCTGATGACGCTCATGAACGACAGCGGCTTCGAAGTCAGGCACGAGGAGAACCTGCGCGAGCACTACGCCAAGACGCTGGCCGGCTGGTGCGCCAACCTGGACGCGCACTGGGACGAGGCGGTGGCCGAGGTCGGCGAGGGCACCGCGCGGGTCTGGCGGCTGTACATGGCTGGCTCGCGGCTCGGTTTCGAGCGGAACCAGATCCAGCTGCACCAGATCCTCGGCGTGAAGCTCGGGGCCAACGGCGAAGCGGGCATGCCGCTGCGGCCCGACTGGGAGCCTGCGGCCAGCGCGGTGCCCTCGAACGCCTGAGCCCCGCCCCGGCCAGGATCTAACGTTCTACACCTGCGACGGCGGTCGCAAGCAGCAATGGAAACTGCCCTGACGGGATACGGGCGCTGGTCCCGGCTCACCAGCGGGACCCGGAGGCGCCGGAATGCGGGCGCCGGTGCCGGTCAGCGGCGGGGCCCTGACCCCGGAGCGGTGCGGTAGCTGGCGGCGACCGTGAAGGCGAGGTCGAGCGCCTGGCTGCGGTTGAGCCGCGGATCGCAGGCGGTCTCGTAGCGCTGGTGCAGGTCGTCGGCGATGATCTCGCGGCTGCCGCCCACGCATTCGGTCACGTTGTCGCCGGTGAACTCGATGTGGATGCCGCCCGGGTGGGTGCCGGCGGCACGATGGACGTCGAAGAAACCCTGCACCTCCGCGAGCACGTCGTCAAAGCGGCGGGTCTTGTGGCCGCTCGGCGCCTCGAAGGTGTTGCCGTGCATCGGATCGCAGACCCAGGCGACGGGCATGCCCTCCGCACTGACCGCCCGGATCAGCGGCGGCAGCGCCGTGCGGATCCGGCCGGCGCCCATCCGGGTGATCAGCGTGAGCCGGCCTGGCTCGCCGGCCGGGTTGAGCTTGGCGGCCAGGGTCACCAGCTCGGCGGGGGTGGCATCCGGGCCGATCTTGACGCCGATCGGGTTGCGGACGGTGCTGGCGAACTCGACGTGCGCCCCGTCGGCCGCCCGGGTCCGCTCGCCGATCCACAGGAAATGCGCCGACGCGTCGTAGACCTGCCCGCTCCGCGCGTCTGTCCTGGTCAGGGCCTGCTCGTAGGCCAGGATCAGGGCTTCGTGACTGGAGAAAAGCTCTACGGTCCGCAGCTCTTCCGGCTCGGTCCCGCAGGCCCGCATGAAGGCGATCGCCCGGTCGATCTCGCCCGCGAGCCGCTCGTAGCGCTGGCCGGACGGGCTCTGGGCGACGAAGTCCTGGTTCCAGGCGTGCGCCTGGCGCAGGTCCGCGTAGCCGCCCGCGGTGAAGGCCCGGCACAGGTTCAGCGTCACCGCCGAGCAGTGATAGGCACGCAGTAGCCGGGCCGGATCGGGGATGCGGTCCTGCGGCGTGAAATCGAAGCCGTTGATCGCGTCGCCGCGGTAGGCGGGCAGCGCCACGCCGTCACGCACCTCAGCCGGGCTGGACCGCGGCTTGGCGAACTGCCCGGCCATCCGGCCGATCTTCACGATCGGCACGCTCGCCGCGTAGGTCAGCACCACCGCCATCTGCAGCAGCGTCTGCAGCTTGGCGTGCACGGCCTCGGCGGTGGCACCGGCGAACGTCTCCGCGCAATCGCCGCCCTGCAGGACGAATGCCTCGCCGCGGGTCACCGCGGCCAGGCGGTCCTTCAGCAGGTCGCACTCGCCGGCGAAGACGAGTGGCGGCAGGCCCGCCAGCTCGGCGGTGACCTCCCGCAGGCGCTGGCGATCAGGCCAGTCCGGCTGCTGGGCGGCGGGCAGCCCGTGCCAGCTGGCGACGCCGGGAACGGCGGCAGCGGTCGCGGTCATGGCCGGGCCGCGGCAGCGACGGGGAAGGCCCGGGCGATCTCGGAGAGCACGGTCTCACGCTACGCGCCGGATGCGGGCGCGGGCGGCCGCAGGGGCACAATGGCGGGGTGGACTCTGCCCAGCCAGCTCCCCGCGACATCGTCCTGCTCGGTTCTACCGGCTCGGTCGGGACCCAGGCGGCGGACATCATCCGGCGCAATCCCGGCCGGTTCCGGGTCACCGGACTGGCGGCCGGGGGCGGCGATCCCGGGCTGCTGGCCAGCCAGGCGCTCGAGTTCGGGGCCGAGGTCGTCGCGGTGGCCAGCGAATCGGCGGCGCCGGCGCTGCGCGAGGCGCTGCGGGCGGCGGCAGCGGGCCGCGCCGCCCCGGCGCTGCCGAAGATCCTCGCGGGCCCGGACGCGGTCGCGGAGGTAGCGGCGTGGCCTTGCGACATCGTGCTGAACGCGGTGACCGGGGCGGTCGGCCTCGCGGCCACCCTGGCGGCCATCGACGCGGGCCGGACGCTGGCTCTCGCCAACAAGGAATCGCTGATCATGGGCGGCCAGCTGGTGGCCGGCCGGGCCGCGCCCGGCCAGATCGTCCCGGTCGACTCCGAGCACTCAGCCATCGCGCAATGCCTGCGCAGCGGGCAGGCCGGTGAGGTGCGGCGGCTGATCCTGACCGCCAGCGGCGGGCCGTTCCTGCACCACAGCCGGGCCGAGCTGGCGGATGTCACGCCGCGCCAAGCGCTGGCCCACCCGACCTGGAACATGGGCCCCGTCATCACGGTCAACTCCGCCACCCTGGTCAACAAGGGCCTCGAGCTCATCGAGGCGCACCTGCTGTTCGGCGTCGGATTCGAGGACATCGAGGTGGTGGTGCACCGCCAGTCAGTGGTGCACTCGATGGTCGAATTCACCGACGGTTCCACGATCGCGCAGGCCAGCCCGCCCGATATGGGCATCCCGATCGCCGTCGCCCTGGGCTGGCCGGACCGGGTGCCAGGCGCGGCCCGCCCCGTCGACTGGACGGCCGCGCACAGCTGGACCTTCGAGCCGCTGGACACCGATGCGTTCCCGGCCGTAGCCCTGGCCCGCCAGGCCGGGATCGCCGGGGGCACCGCCCCGGCCGCCTACAACGCGGCGAACGAGGTATGCGTCGCGGCGTTCCTGGCCGGCCGTCTTCCCTTTGCCGGGATCACCGATACGGTGTCCCAGGTAGTCTCTGAACATAGTGATACCGGCCGGGAATCTGTCACGCTGGACGACGTGCTCGCGACGGACCGGTGGGCGAGGGACCGCGCGGGAGAGCTGACCAGCAAGGGGCAGCGGCGCGGGCCTGCCGCCGCAGGGGCGGCTAGCGGGGAGGGAGAGCCAGCCGGATGACCTTCCTGCTCGGCGTGGCCATTTTCGTGCTCGCTTTGCTGGTTTCGATCATGTTGCACGAGGCGGGGCACTTCCTGACCGCCAAGAAGTTCCACATGAAGGTCACCCAGTTCTTCGTCGGCTTCGGCCAGACCCTCTGGTCAACGGTCCGCGGCGAGACCGAGTACGGCGTCAAGGCCCTCCCGCTCGGCGGCTTCGTGAAGATCACCGGCATGACGGCGCTCGACGAGGTGGACCCGGCCGACGAGCCCCGCTCCTTTCGCAGGCAGCCGGGCTGGCAACGGATCATCGTGCTGGCGGCGGGCTCGTTCATGCACTTCGCGCTGGCCTTCTTCCTGCTGTTCGTGCTGGCCGCCGGGCTCGGGCTGGAGAACGACAACACCTCCGCGATCGGCAGCATCGACAGCTGCGTGCCGGCCAGCGCCACCGCGCTGAACAACCAGTCGTGCGCGGGCAGCAGGGCGACCTCGCCCGCGCAGCTGGCCGGCCTCAAGCCCGGCGACAAGGTGGTCAAGGTCGGCGCGACCCCGGTGCACAACTGGACGCAGCTCCGCGCGGCCATCCTCGCCCAGCCCGCGGGCCGTCCCACCCAGGTCGTCGTGGAGCGGGACGGTAAGCAGCAGACCCTGACGATCAAGCCGGTCAGGATTCCCGGCTTCGGCACCTATTTCGGCATCGGGAACGACACGATCTTCCAGCGGCTCAACCCGCTGCGGGCGGTGACCTACGCGGGCACCGCGTTCGGCGAGGTCGTCAGCGAGTCGGTGTCGGGAGTCGCGAAGCTGCCCGCGGCGCTGCCTGACCTGTTCGCCAAGGACCGGGCGAAGACCGCCGCGGGCCAGGTCGGCAGCGTGGTCGGCGCCGGGGACACGGCGGGCCAGGTCGTGGCGGCCAAGATCGGCTGGCAGTCGAAGGTCGCGTTCATCCTGGCCATCATCATCTCGCTGAACATTTTCGTCGGTATCTTCAACCTGCTCCCGCTGCTGCCGATGGACGGCGGGCACCTGGCCGTGGTCATCTACGAGCGGATCAGGGCCTGGCTGGCCAGGCTGCGCGGCAGGCCCGACCCCGGCCTGGTAGACATGCGGAAGCTGATCCCGGTGAGCGTCGGCGTCTTCGCGGTGCTGGTCGGCTTCAGCCTGCTCCTGATCATGGCCGATATCATCAACCCGGTCCATCTCGTCCAGTGAGGCGTTCACGCATATGACTGTTGATCTAGGCCTGCCGCAACTGCCGCCCGAGCCGCTGGCGCCGCGCCGGAAGTCCCGCCAGATCGTGGTGGGCAACGGCACGCACGCGGTGCCGGTCGGCGGCGGCGCGCCGGTCTCGGTGCAATCGATGACCACCACCCTGACGGCTGACGTCAATGCCACGCTGCAGCAGATCGCCGAGCTCACCGCCGCGGGCTGTCAGATCGTCCGGGTTGCGGTCCCGTCCCAGGATGACGCGGACGCGCTGCCCGATATCGCCCGCAAGTCGCAGATCCCGGTCATCGCCGACATTCACTTCCAGCCGAAATACGTGTTCGCGGCGATCGACGCGGGCTGCGCGGCGGTCCGCGTCAACCCCGGGAACATCAAGGCGTTCGACGACAAGGTCGGCGAGATCGCCCGGGCCGCGTCGGCGGCGGGCGTGCCGATCAGGATCGGCGTCAACGCGGGCTCGCTGGACAAGCGGCTGCTGGCCAAGTACGGCAAGGCCACCCCGGAGGCGCTGGTGGAGTCGGCGCTGTGGGAATGCTCCCTGTTCGAGGAGCACGGCTTCACCGACATCAAGATCTCGGTCAAGCACCACGACCCGGTGGTGATGATCAATGCGTACCGGCTGCTCGCCCAGCGCTGCGACTATCCGCTGCACCTGGGCGTGACGGAGGCGGGACCCGCCTTCCAGGGCACCGTCAAGTCGGCGGTGGCGTTCGGCGCGCTGCTGGCCGAGGGCATCGGCGACACGATCCGGGTGTCGCTGTCCGCGCCGCCGGTCGAGGAGGTCAAGGTCGGCATCGCGATCCTGGAGTCGCTGGGCATGCGCGACCGGGGCCTGGAGATCGTGTCCTGCCCGTCCTGCGGCCGGGCTCAGGTGGACGTGTACAAGCTGGCCGACGAGGTGACGGCCGCGCTGGACGGGCTGGATGTGCCGCTCCGGGTCGCGGTGATGGGCTGCGTGGTCAACGGGCCTGGTGAGGCACGCGAGGCGGACCTCGGAGTGGCCTCAGGCAACGGCAAGGGACAGATTTTCGTCAAGGGCGAGGTGGTCAAGACCGTGCCTGAGTCGCAGATCGTGGAGACCCTGATCGAGGAGGCCATGAAGCTGGCGGCCGCCATCGAGCCCGCGGAACGCTGACCGGGTCGCCGGACACCAGCTGAGCGCGCTGCCCGGGCGGTGGCCGGAGTCGGACAGGATGGCTGCATGGGAAGGTTCACCGGTGTTGCCGCGGCCGTGGTGGTCCTCGCGATCGCCGGCTGCAGCGCCGGGTCAGCGACTTCGGCGCCGCCTTCGACCGGGCCGGTATCGGCCGGGCCGGTGTCGGCCGGGCCCGGCCTGAGCTGGCATTCCTGCTCCCAGCAGGGGGCGCAACTGAAGTGCGCGAGCCTGCAGGTACCGCTCGACTACAACCGCCCGGACGGCCGGAAGATCACCCTGGCGCTGTCCGAGGTGCCGGCGACGGCCCCGCCGGCGCAGCGCCAGGGCATCCTGTTGGTGAACCCGGGCGGGCCCGGTGCCAGCGGCCTGAGCATGGCCGCGTTCGTGGCCAGCGGGCTGTCGCCCGCGGTCGCGGCCGATTACGACATCATCGGCTTCGACACCAGGGGCGTGGGCTCCTCGGTGCCCGCGATCAGCTGCGACCCGTCGTTCTTCGCCGGTGCCAGGCCCGACTACATCCCGGCGACTAAAGCCGCCGAGCAGGTGCAGATCGACCGCGCGAAGGCCTACGCCGCCAGCTGTGAGAGCAAGTACGGCTGGCTGCTGCCCTACCTGACCACCGAGAACATCGCCCGGGACCTGGACTCGATCCGGACCGCCCTCGGCCAGCGCCAGCTCAGCTACTTCGGCTACTCCTACGGCACCTACATCGGCCAGGTGTACGCCACCCTGTTCCCGTCCCGGGTGCGCCGGATGGTGCTGGACAGCATCGTCGATCCGAGCGGCGTCTGGTACGCCGACAACATCAGCCAGGATTACGCGTTCGAGGGCCGGATGAAGGCGTTCTTTGCCTGGCTGGCCAGCCACGCGGCCACCTATCATCTCGGCGCGACGGCGGCCCAGGCCAGCGCGGCCTGGTATCAGGCCAGGGCGCGGCTGGCGGCGCACCCGATCAGCGGGCCGTCCGGCCCGATGATCGGCCCGGACGAGTACGACGACACCTTCCTGACCGGCGGCTACGACAACGAGTACTGGCCGATCCTGGCCAGCGCGCTGGCCTCCTACCTGCACGCGGGCACCACCACCCAGCTGATCGGCGCCTACCAGCAGGCGGGCAAGCAGAACGCCAACGAGTTCGCGGTCTATAACGCCGTCGAGTGTGCTGATGTCAGCTGGCCGCGCAACTGGTCACGGTGGGATTCCGACACCAGGAAGGTCTATGCCACCGCGCCGTTCGAAGCATGGGATAACGCATGGTTCAACGCGGCCTGCGCGTTCTGGCCGGTGCACGGCCCGGCGAAGCCCCTGCAGATCCGCGGGGCCGGGCTGCCAGGGATCCTGATGATCCAGGGCACCCTGGACGCCGCGACCCCCTACGCGGGCGCGCAGGTGGCGCACCGGCTGCTGCCCAGCGCCCGGATGGTCGTCGTGGCCGGCGGCGGCAACCACGGCCAGTCGCTGGCCAGCCCGCCCAACACCTGCGTCGACGGCTATCTCAACCGCTACCTGGCCACCGGGGCCCTGCCTAGCAGGCCGGGCCTGGTCAATGCGGTCTGCCCGGCCCTGCCGCCGCCCTCGCCCGACGGCTGACCGGCCGCATGGACACCAGCCGAGCGGTCAGGGGCGCGATGCCGTTAGGCTGAATGTGTGCTGCGCACCAAGGCACGGCGGTCGTCGTCGTTGCGCCTGCTGACTGAGCGCGATCGGGATGAGGTGCTGGCCATCTGCGACCGCGATGCGGTCGCCAACGTCTTTGTCGGCTCACGGGTGCGCGGTGGCGGACTTGACGCCAGCAGGCTCGGCGCGCAGATGTGGGGATATGCCGACGCTGGCCGGCTCGTTTCGCTGTGCTATTCGGGCGCCAACCTGGTGCCCGTCGCGGCGACGCCTGCCGCGCTGGCCGCCTTCGCGGAGCGGGCCAGGCTGCAGGGCCGCAGGTGCTCGTCCATCGTCGGGCCGGCGGCGGCGGTCCGGGACCTGTGGGGCCTGCTCTCACCGTACTGGGGCAAGCCCCGCGAGATCAGGTCCGCGCAGCCAGTGATGGAGATTTCGGCGGCCCCGCTGGTGGCCCCCGATCCGCGGGTGCGCGCGGTGCGCCCCGATGAACTGGACATCATGATGCCGGCCTGCGTGGCCATGTTCACCGAGGAGGTCGGGGTCTCGCCGGTCGGGCCCGATGGCGGGGCCGCGTACCGGGCGCGGGTCATCGAACTGATCCGGGCCGGCCGCTCGTTCGCCAGGATCGAGGCAGGCGAGGTGATCTTCAAGGCCGAGATCGGCGCGGTGACCCCGCTGGCCTGCCAGGTGCAGGGCGTCTGGGTGCCGCCGGGGCTGCGCGGCCGGGGGCACGCCAGCCGCGGGATGGCGGCCGTGGTCGCCGAGGCGCTCCGCTCGGTCGCCCCGGTGGTCAGCCTCTACGTGAACGACTACAACGCGCCGGCGCGGGCCGCCTATCAGCGGGTCGGGTTCACCGAAACGGGCACCTTCATGTCGGTGCTCTTCTGAGCCCCGTTCTGAGCCCCGTGCTCTTGCGAGGGCTCCGCTCTTCCGAGGGTGCCGTGCTCTTCCGAGGGTGCCGTGCTCTTCCGAGGGTGCCGTGCTCTTCCGAGGGTGCCGTGCTCTTCCGAGGGTGCCGTGCTCTTCCGAGGGTGCCGTGCTCTTCTGAGGCTCCGTGCTCTTCTGAGGCTCCGTGCTCTTCTCACGGCCCCGCTGAGGCTGCTGGTGCGGCGGAGCCGGGGGCCCGCCGCCTGGGCGGCGGCGGGCCCGCCCCCCTAATCCCGCAGTCCTGAACGCCGGCCAGCCGGGTTACGGCCAGCCACCCTCCCTCAGGACTGCCGCCTAAAACCTAACTGATGGATATCGCAGTAAGTGCGCACCGCCGGCCGGACGATCCCGTGCGACCGTTCCCGAGCCAGTCCGTCATGGCTGTGGCCGGCCTGCGGCCTGGCCTGCCTGCGGCCTGGCCTGCCTGCGGCCTGATCGGCCCGCTGCTGCGTCGGCCGCGCAGGGGCGCCACGGCCGCGCACTGTCGCTGGCGTGACACCGACCCAGGCGTCCGGCCGACCGGGTTCACGGGGCCAGCACCGGAGCTTCGTTCGGAAATTGCCCGGAATAACCTCGCCGCAGCGGGTAGTAACGCTGAGCGGACGGGCGCTCGCAGCCGCGACTTGCGTCTGGCTGGTGCGCCTAGCTGGTCCCGTCGCTCGGCAGGCCCGCTCCCGGCCGAGCGACGGGAGCCCAAACGGCTACCCGGCCTTGCCCGGTGCTCCCCGCCATCCCCGGGTCGCAAGGCGGCCAATGTTTCGGCTCGCGGACGTAGGCTACCTGCGGGAGATCGCAGTAAATTCGCAACGATCAGGTAGAGATCTCGTGACCGAATCGCCGTCCGCCGCCGGCCGCCGCGCTGCGTCCAGGTACCTGGGTGAACTACTGCTGCGACCAGGCCGTTACCGCCGGCTGTGGGAGAAGTTCGCCGAACGGACCAGGCCCGGCGAGATCAATCAGCTGGCGGTGGCGGAGGCGCTCGCCCATCACCTGTGGGACTTTCCCCGCTCGAAGAGCGATGCCGACGTGCTTCCCCGGCAGCTGAAGGACACGGTCGGGCGGGCGCTGTCGGGCCGGTTGCTGAGCCGCTCGACGCTCTCGCTGTTCATCGACGCGTTCGGGTTCAGCGACGATGAGGCGCTCCGCCTCTGGCGGCTCTGGCAAGGGTCGGGGACGATCAGCGTCCTGTCCGGCCCCCGGGCGATGCAGCCCGACAAGATGGCCGAGGTCGCCGCCGTGCTTGGCCCGCGCAAGCACCAGACGGTCTCGATGCACGATCACGTCCATGTCGGGGCGGACGGGCGGATGGCCCGCACCCGCACCATGCAGGTGGTCGAGGCCCTGACGGACGGCCTGGACCGCATCCCTTACCTGTACGACACCAACGTCCTGACGCTGGAGGTTGGCCAGGGCTGTGCCCAGCCGTCCGGCACGTTTTACCAGATCCAGGACGACGTGTTCGTCATCGACATCCCGCTCGCCAAGTCGCTGGCCGTCGGCGAGACGCTCACCCTGGAGTACTGGACGACTTACCATTACCCGGGCAACCTCGATGACCCGCAGGAATGCGAGTTCAGGCGGGCCGCCATCGGGCGGCTGGAGAACTTCGACATGCGGGTCCAGTTCCACCCGGACAAGCTGCCCGCGGCCATCTGGTGGTCGGTCTGGGACGGCGTGGACGGGGCGCCCGTCGAGAACGAGCTCGTCGCGCCCGACACCCAGTTCTCGGTCCACCGTTACCTGCGGTTCCTGGAACGGACGGTGGTCGGATTCCACTGGTCTTGGGAACCCGGTGAGTAGCGGCGCGCGGGCACCGGGTCGCGGCGCACCCGGGGGGCGCCCGCCAATATCCCGTTGAGCTGCTATCGGGCCGTTGCTAAGCTCGCGGCTCTTGCGCCCGATCCGATCAGGTGAGGAGTTGACCTGCCATGCCTGCGGCCAGCAGACCGGGCCAGCAGACCATCAAGGCCAGGCCAGGGGCGCTTGCGGGCGACCCCGAGCCCGCGGCGGCAGATCCGGCCGGCGTGCTGGCCGCGGAGCAGGAGCACATGCGCCGCTCCCGGCGGTACCTGCGGCTGATGCGCGAGGACGTGCTCTCGCTGCGCGCCCTGGGCGGCGATCCGGTGTCGGAGGAGTACCTGAAGGCTGCCCTGCGGATGCGGGTCGAAGCGCTGCAGGACCTGCCCGAGACGCCGCTGTTCTTCGGCAGGCTCGATTTCGCGCCGGGGGCGGGCCCGCTGGGCGGGCCGGGCGGTGCCGGGCCACCGGGCGAAGCCGACGCGCCTGGGCCGCCGGACGGAGTGCCGCATGAAGCGCCGCACGGCGAGCGCTTCCACATCGGCAGGCGTCACGTGCACGACCCGGACGGCCGCCCGGCGGTCATCGACTGGCGCGCCCCCGTCTCGCGGGCGTTCTACCGGGCCAGCCGGACCGAGCCGATGGGGCTGGCCATGCGCCGCAGGTTCGGCTTCGCCGCCGGCGAGCTGAGCGCCTACGAAGATGAGGTGTTCCGGCCCGGCGCCGACCGCGGCGGGCCGCCGGACGGCTCGCCCGCCGGAGTCAGCCGCATCCTGATCGAGGAGATCGAGCGGCCGAGGTCGGGCCCGATGCGGGACATCGTGGCGACGATCCAGCCGGATCAGGACGACATCGTCCGCGCGGATGCCGACCAGACGGTCTGCGTGCAGGGCGCGCCAGGCACTGGCAAGACCGCGGTCGGCCTGCACCGGGTCGCCTACCTGCTGTACGCGAACCGGGAGCGGATGAGCCGCGGCGGGGTGCTGGTGGTCGGGCCCAATCGCGGCTTCCTGGCCTACATCCGGGGCGTGCTGCCGGCCCTGGGCGAGGTGAGCGTGACCCAGGTGACGGTGGCTGACCTGGTCGCGACGGTCCCGGTGCGCGGCACCGACACCAGCCAGGCGGCCCGGGTCAAGGCCGACGCCCGGATGGCGGAGGTGCTCCGCCGGGCCGTGTGGGCCCAGCTGGCCGAGCCCGCCGAGGCGATCACGCTGCCGCGCGGAGCCCGCCGGTGGCGGGTGTCAGCGACCGAGATCGCCGATCTGATCGGCGAGCTGCGGGCCCGCGGGGTGCGCTACGGAGCCGGCCGTGACCTGCTGGCCCACCGGATCGCGCACGTCATCCTCACCAAGATGGAGGCGGCCGGGGAGCCCTGTGACGACCGGACTCACGAGGCGGTGCGGCGGACCAGGCCGGTGCGGGCGGCGGTCGACGCCGTCTGGCCGAAGGCGGATCCGGTTCGGCTGGTGATCCGGCTGCTGTCCGATCCTGAGCTGCTGGGCCGGGCCGCGTCCGGCCTGCTCGAGCCGGCCGAGCAGGAGGCGATTAGCTGGCGCCGGGCGGTCCGGGGACCGGCGTCGGCGCCCTGGTCCGCCGCGGACGCGGTGCTCGTCGACGAGGCCGCCGACCTGATCGAGCGGACCCCGAGCCTGGCGCACGTCGTGGTGGACGAGGCTCAGGACCTGTCGCCGATGGAGTGCCGGGCGATCGGCCGCAGATGCGCCACCGGCTCGGCGACCGTGCTCGGCGACCTGGCCCAGGGCACCACGCCGTGGGCCGCGGCCAGCTGGCCGCAGCTGCTGCAGCACCTCGGCAAGCAGGACACCGGGGTCCGGGTCCTCGACACCGGCTACCGGGTGCCGCGGCAGATCCTCGACTTCGCCAGCCTGCTGCTCGGTCACATCGCCCCCGGCCTGGCCGCGGCCAGGTCGCTCCGCCAGGATCCCGGATCGCTGGTGGTCACCGAGGCGGCCGGGAGCCAGCTTCCCGGAGCCCTCGCCGCCGCCTGCGCCGACGCGCTGGACAGCCCGGGATCGACGGCGGTGATCGCGGCCGACGATCAGGTCGGGGCGCTGTCCGGCGTGCTGCGCGGGGCCGGCCTGCCGCATGCGGTGCTGACCGACGATCCGGGCCGCGAGCAGCTCGTCCTGGTGCCGGTCACGCTGGCCAAGGGGCTGGAGTTCGATCACGTGATCGTGGTCGAGCCCGGCCGGATCGCTGCCGCCGAGTCACGCGGCCTGCAGCGGCTCTACGTGGCGCTGACCCGGGCGGTGTCGCGGCTCACCGTGCTGCACGCCGAGCCGCTCCCTGGGCCGCTGCGGCCCGGGCCGGCGCCGGCTACATCTCCTTGAGCACCGAGGTGATCAGCGCGGCCGAGTCGTCGAAGGACAGCGCGGTCGCCCGCAGGTGGTTGAAGAACACGTTGTAGCGGTCGACCTCGTCGACATCCTCCACGTACAGCGCGCTGGTCAGGTCCTCCAGGTACACCACGTCCGGATCCACCCGCTCGGGGAAGACCAGGATGATGAACGGCCGCCCCATGGCCGGATGCGCGCCGCCGCCGAACGGAATGACCTGGACCGCCACGTTTTTCAGGCTGGCCAGCTCGAGCAGGTGCTCAAGCTGCAGGCGCATCAGCCCGGCGCCGCCGACCCGGCGCCGCAGCGCCGCCTCGTCCAGCACCGCCCACAGCCGGGGCGGGTCGTTCCTGGTCAGCGCGGGCTGGCGGGCCATCCTCAGCGCCACCTGGCGGTCAATATCCTCGGCGGGATTGTTCATCAGTCCCGAGCTGATCACCGTCCGGGCGTAGTCCGCGGTCTGCAGCAGTCCCGGGATCAGGCTGACCTCGTAGATCCGGATCTCCGATGCGGCGCTCTCCAGGCCCAGGTAGGTCGCGAACTGCGGCTGGATCGTGTCGCTGTAGGCGTGCCACCAGCCCTTCTGCCGGGAGTCACGGGCCAGCTGGACCAGGCTCTCGCGCTCCTGCGGCGGCACGCCGTACAGCTCGAGCATGTCGCGGACGTCACGGGGCGATACCGACACCCGGCCGGTCTCGACCCGGCTGATCTTGGATGCCGAGCATTCCAGATGCTCGGCTACCTCTTCGCAGGTCAGCTTGGCCGCCTCGCGGAGCCTGCGGAGCTCGAGAGCGAGCCGGCGCCGCCGTACTGTCGGGCTCTGCTCACTCGCCATGTGCACCTTCCCCGACGGATCTTCGCGTGCTGGGGGTCAAGTGTGGCCGGTAGCGGGCCGCCCCGTCCAGTTTGATCAGATCCGTTACCAGGAATGAAAGCCGGCTGCCACCTGCGACTTTCGCGATGCATGTTGCAATTCGCATCGCGCACGGGCATGCTGGTCTGAATATCACTCTACGCTGTGTAGTGATCACAAGGGGTCACCTAGATGATGATGGAAACTCAGCAGGCCCAAGGGCCAGCGCAGCTCTGGCACGCCTACCTGGACCGGCTTGAGGGGCTCGCAGAGGTGCTCGCCCGGCGCGGCCTGCGGGCCCGCCTGATGACCCCGCCGGGACGCGTTCCCAGCCTGCACGTGGTGAACCCGGCGGCGTCGGCGCTGGCCGAGGACGTCTACGCCGGGCGCAGCCAGGACGGGAGCTGGTGGTTCTGGTGGTCCTGGGCCGAGCGGATCGGGGCCGAAGCGGACCTGGACGGCGCCGCGGCGCTCATCCAGCGCGTCCTGGCCGTCACCGAATAATCCGCCGTCACGGCGGCACGGCAGGCACGTCACGGCTGCGGCCGGCGGGCCAGCACGCTGGCCGGCAATCCGGGGAAGGCCACTGTGGTACCCCGCCAGAAGGCCGCGCGCAGCGCCGTCGCCCGGAGCCGCAGCGCGCCGAAGCGCCTGATCGCGGGGGCGCTGGCCGCCACCAGCCCGAGATAGGCTGTCGCGGTCCTGTCCTCGAGCTGCACCGCGAGGGTGACGGCGTCGTGCGCGGTCAGCACCGGCGCGGGCAGCCGGTAAGCGGGCGCAGCGGGCACCGGCTCGGCTCCGAGCGATCTCAGCATGGCCTCGAGGTCATCCCGGGCCACCTGGTGCGCGACCCAGTCGCGGGCGGCGGCGGCCTGCGCAGCGCCGGTCAGCTGCGCGCCGACCACGCCGTAGCCGTAGACGGCGGCATGCTCGGCGCCCAGGGCCATCTCCAGGGCGCTGACGGTCGCGCTGACGGTCGCGCTCACGGCCGCGCGGGCCGCGCCACGCGCTGCGGCGGCCGATGCGGCCAGGCGGCTCCCGGCTGCGTCCCGGGCTCCGGCAGCTGACGAGCTCATCCGGCCGGCCCGCCCGCCTGCAGCCAGGCTGCATGCGTCGCTTCGGAGGCCGAGATGCTCGCCAGCAGCTGAGCCAGCGACGGAGGAACCTTACCGAGCTGGCTGAGCAGGGCATCGGACGCCTGCAGCTCGGCAGCGCGCAGGAAGGCGACTGCGGCGGACTCGCTGCCGGGCACGACCGGCCGGGACGGCCGGCGTGCCGGGGAGGACGGCGAGGGGCGCGCGGCACCGGCCGGCACGATCAGGCGGGAGCGCAGCTGGGCCAGATGCGCGCGATGCTCGGCCAGTAACGGCTCCAGGGTCGCCTTGAGGCCTGCGGCCCGGTAGCGCGGCACGGCCAGCACCGCCTCGTAGCGGGCGATCAGGAGCTGCTCGCCCGCTATTACCGTGGTGAGCACGTCGACATCGGGGGCTGGCGCTGGCGGCGGGGCGAGCGCGCCGACGCCCCGGCAGCCCGCCAGGGCGACAAGCGGCAGCGCCGCCGACGCCGCGAGCATGACTCGCCGTGTTGGACCTGCGGTCACGGATCCTCCCGCCGTGGCGCCCGCCATTCCCCGCGTGCAGCCTCCCAGCATGTCACGGGAACGTCGCCGGGCCCCGCCGATCGCCGCGGCGGGCCAGGCTGGGGCCTGCAGGGGCGCGTCCCGGTTAGGCTAGAGGCCGGCCCCGGGGACAGCTGAGGTGGCGGCGAGGAGGTAGTGATGAGCGGTAACTCCCGTCACGGTGCGCTGCGGCCCGCCCAGCCCGAAGGGGCTGCGCGCCCAGCGGGCCGGGTCGACGCCCAGCTGCTGGCCGCGCTGCTGGAGCCGGCCGTTACGGGGCTGGGCATGGATCTGGAGGGCGTCCGGGTCACCTCGGCCGGCCGGCGCAGGCTACTGCGCGTGGTCGTGGACGCCGACGGCGGCGTCAGCCTCGACGACATCGAGCAGGTCAGCCGGGAGGTTTCGGCCGTGCTCGACCAGGCGGCCGCGATGGGCGAGGCGCCCTACACCCTGGAGGTCTCCTCGCCGGGCGTCGACCGCCCGCTCACCGAGCCGAGGCACTGGCGGCGCGCGGTCGGCCGCCTGGTCACCGTTCCGCTGGCGCCGCACGGTCAGTCTTCGCCCGGTGAGCCGGACGCGGCGGCCGGGCCGGCCAGCGTGCACGGCCGGGTCAGCCAGGCGGACGCCGGCGGCGTGACGCTGGACGTCCAGGGCGATTCCCGCCGGTTCAGCTATGGCGACCTCGGCCCGGGGAGGATTCAGATCGAGTTCGCCCGGCTGGCCGACGCCCCGGACGACGGCGCGGACGAGGAGGAGCCCGATGGATATTGACCTGAGCGTCCTGCGCAGCCTGGAAGCCGAGAAGGACATCTCGATGGACCTGGCCATCAAGGCCATCGAGGATGCCCTGCTGGTGGCTTATCACCGGACCGAAGGCGCGGCGGCGTCCGCGCGGGTCGAGGTGAACAAGGGCACCGGCCATGTGACCGTCTGGGCCAGGGACGGCGATACTGGCGAGGAACGGGACGACACGCCCGAAGGGTTCGGCCGGATCGCGGCCACGACTGCCCGCCAGGTGATCCTGCAGCGGCTCAGGGACGCCGAGGACGAGCTGACGTTCGGCGAGTACGCGGGCCGCGAGGGCGACATCGTGGCGGGCGTGATCCAGCAGGGCAAGGACCCGCGGGCGGTCCTGGTCGACCTGGGCAAGCTCGAGGCCATCCTGCCGCCGACCGAGCAGGTCCCCGGCGAGCGTTACGTCCACGGAGAGCGGCTGAAATGTTATGTGCTGCACGTCCGTAAGGGCTACCGCGGACCATCGGTCACCCTGTCCCGCACGCACGCCAACCTGGTGAAGAAGCTGTTCGCGCTGGAAGTGCCCGAGATCGCCTCCGGTGCCGTGGAGATCGCCGCCATCGCCAGGGAAGCCGGGCACCGCAGCAAGATCGCGGTCATCTCCCACCAGCCGGGCGTGAACGCGAAGGGCGCGTGCATCGGCCCGATGGGCAGCCGGGTCCGCAACGTGATGACCGAGCTGCACGGAGAGAAGATCGACATAGTCGACTACTCGCCGGACCCGGCCGAGTTCGTGGCGCACGCGCTGTCGCCGGCCCGGGTTTCCCGGGTGGCGGTCGTGGACCCGCAGGCCAGAGCCGCGCAGGTGATCGTTCCCGATTACCAGCTGTCGCTGGCCATCGGGAAGGAAGGGCAGAATGTCCGGCTCGCGGCCAAGCTGACCGGCTGGCGGATCGTCATCCAGCCGGACACTCCGGGAACGGAGGCGCCGGTGGCGTCCGCAGGGCCGGATGAGCCCGCGACAGCGGCGTCGCTCACCGCCACGGCCAGCGACGCCCAGGACCCTGGTACTGTGCCCGGTGCCGCAGATGCCCCGGCACTGTAAGCTTGGGGCAGAATGGCCACACGGCATCCGCGGCCTGTCGGGCGCGCCCGGCCCGCGCAAGCGATCCGGACGTGCGTAGGATGCGGGAGCCGCGCGGCCAAGTCTGATTTGCTTCGCCTAGTGGCAGCCGGGGACGAGCTCGTTCCCGATCCGCTAGCGCGGATGCCTGGCCGGGGTGCATACCTGCATCCCAGCCAGGGGTGCTTTGACAGGGCGCAGCGCCGTCGGGTGTTCCCGCGGGCGCTGCGCTGGCCGGGACCGCTTGGTGCCGGCAGGCTGACCGGATATCTTGCGATGTCGGGACCCGGTGCCGGCCTGCCAGGACAAGGTGGCCCGGCATAACGCGCGAACGGCGGCAACCGCCGGGGAAAGCAGGCTGAGATTGCGATGAGCGACCGATGAGCATGCGGCGATGAACAGCAGAGGCTGACGCCGGACGGAGCACGCGCTGCCCCGGACGGCTGACTGGTCCGGTGTGCCGGACCGAGTAGAGGGAGCGCAGTGGCGAAGGTCCGGGTATACGAACTCGCGAAAGAGTTCGGCGTGGAAAGCAAGGCCGTGATGGCCAAGCTCCAGGAAATGGGCGAGTTCGTGCGCTCGGCGTCATCGACGATCGAGGCGCCGGTCGTCCGCAGGCTCAAGGAAGCATTCTCGGCCCAGGCCGGTAAGGCGCAGGAGAAGCGCCCGGCCGGGCGCGCGGGCGCAGCGGCCGCCGGCCAGGCCGGCGGCAACGGCCAGGGCCCGGCCGCGGCTACCGGGGCGGCGGCACCTGCCGCTCCCGCCGCCGAGCCGGCCAAGCCCGCAGCACGACGCGAGGCGCCCGGGCCGGCGGCACCTGTCGCCCCGGCGCCCAGCGCGCCGGCTGAGCCTGCCACCGAGCGGCCAGCGGCCGACACGGGCAGATCCGGCCAGGCCGCACGCCCGCCGGTGCCGTTCCCGCACGCACAGCCTGAGGTCACCGAGCCAGCGGCCGCGGCCGCGACGCAGCCCGCGGCCCGGCCGTCCGGCCCGCGCCCGGGCCCGGCCGCGGCACCGACGGCGGCCAGGACGCCGGGCAGCCCGTCAGCGGGCGGTTCCGGCGCGCACCCGGCCTCGCGCCAGGGCGGCCCCCGGCCTGGGCCACGGCCAGGTAACAACCCATTCAGCTCGACCGCGACCGGCATGGGGTCGGCGCCGCGCGCGCCCCGTCCCGGCCAGCCAGGCACGCCCGCCCCGGCCGGCCCGTCCGGGCTCGCGGGCCCGGCAGGTCCTGGCCAGACGGCGGCCCGGCCGGGCGCGCCCGGCGGGCCCCGGCCGTCGGCTCCGCGCTTCGGCGGCCGTCCGGGACCCGGCGGTCCCACCGAAGGTGCCCGCCCAGGCGGCCCGCGGCCCGGCGGCCCGCGGCCCAGCCCGAGCAACATGCCGCCCCGGCCAGTCGGGGGACGCGGGCCAGCGGGCCCTGGCGGTCCAGGCGGCGGCCGGAGCGGCGCCGGTACCGGCACCCGGCCAGGCGGCCGTGGCGGCCCCGGTGGTGGTGGTGGTGGTGGCGGCGGCTTCGGCGGCGGCCCGCGGGGCGGCGGCGGCGGCGCTGGAGCGCCGCGGCCGGGCATGGGCCCGGCGCGGCCCGGCGCAGGCGGTCGTGGCCGCAGCGGTACCCAGGGCGCGTTCGGGCGCCCGGGCGGCCGCCCGTCCCGCGGCCGGAAGTCGAAGAAGCAGCGCCGTCAGGAATTCGACAACATGCAGGCCCCGTCCATCGGCGGCGTGCAGGTTCCGCGCGGCAACGGCCAGGTGATCAGGCTGTCGCGGGGCGCTTCGCTGAGTGACTTCGCCGACAAGATCGGGGTCAACCCGGCCGCGCTCGTCCAGGTGCTTTTCCACCTCGGCGAGATGGTGACGGCGACCCAGTCGGTAAACGACGAGACACTGCAGCTGCTCGGCGCTGAGCTCAACTACAGCGTCCAGGTGGTTTCCCCGGAGGAAGAGGACCGGGAGCTGCTGGAGACCTTCGACATCGAGTTCGGCGAGGACGAGGGCGGCGAGGCCGACCTGGTGGCGCGGCCGCCGGTGGTGACGGTGATGGGTCACGTCGACCACGGCAAGACCAAGCTGCTGGACGCGATCCGGCACACCAACCTGGTCGCGAAGGAAGCCGGCGGCATCACCCAGCACATCGGCGCCTACCAGGTCGATACCGTCGTGGACGGCCAGGAGCGCAAGATCACCTTCATCGACACCCCCGGTCACGAGGCCTTCACGGCCATGCGCGCCCGCGGGGCGGAGACGACCGACCTGGTCGTGCTGGTCGTGGCGGCCGACGACGGGGTGAAGCCGCAGACCACCGAGGCGCTCAACCACGCGCAGGCGGCCGGCGTGCCGATCGTGGTCGCAGTCAACAAGGTGGACAAGGAGGGCGCCGATCCGCAGCGGGTCCGCGCCCAGCTGACCGAGTACGGCCTGGTGGCCGAGGAGTTCGGCGGCCAGTCGCTGTTCGTGGACGTGTCCGCCAGGCAGGGCACCGGCATCGAGCAGCTGCTCGAAGCGATCATCCTGACCGCCGATGCCGAGCTCGACCTGCGCGCCAACCCGCACCAGCAGGCCCAGGGCGTGGCGATCGAAGCGCATCTGGACAAGGGCCGGGGCCCGGTCGCGACCGTGCTGGTGCAGCGCGGCACGCTGCACGTGGGCGACTCGATCGTGGCCGGCGAGGCGTTCGGGCGGGTCCGCGCCATGCTGGACGAGAACGCCGACCATGTCGCCGAGGCGCCGCCGTCCCGGCCGGTGCAGGTGCTCGGCCTCACCGCGGTGCCCGGCGCCGGTGACAGCTTCCTGGTTGTCGACGATGACCGGGTGGCCAGGCAGATCGCCGAACGGCGGGAGGCCAGGGAGCGCAGCGCGATGTTCGCGCAGCGTCGGCCCAGGATCACGCTGGAGGACCTGGAGTCCGCGCTCAAGTCGGGCGAGCGGCAGGAACTGCTGCTCATCATCAAGGGCGACGTGTCCGGCTCGGTCGAGGCGCTGGAGGATGCTCTGCTCCAGCTCGATGTGGGCGAGGAAGTGGTGCTGCGGGTGATCGGCCGCGGCGTCGGCGCGATCACGCAGGACGACGTCAACCTGGCCATCGCCTCTGACGCGGTCATCATCGGCTTCAACGTCCGCCCGGCCGGGCGGGCCGGGGAGCTGGCCCAGCGCGAGGGCGTCGACATCCGCTACTACTCGGTCATCTACCAGGCGATCGAGGAAGTCGAGGCCGCGCTCCGGGGCATGCTCAAGCCCATCTTCGAGGAGGCCCAGCTCGGCACGGCCGAGGTCAGGGAGATCTTCCGGGTGCCGCGGGTCGGCAACGTGGCCGGCTGCATCGTGCGCTCGGGCACCATCACCCGAAACAGCAAGGCCAGGCTGGTGCGCGATGGCGTCGTCGTCTCCGACAACCTCACGGTCGACTCGCTGCGCAGGTTCAAGGAGGACGCGACGGAGGTCCGCGAGGGCTTCGAATGCGGAATCGGCATCGGCTACAACGACATCAAGGTCGGTGACGTCATCGAGACCTACGAGATGCGGGAGAAGCCGCGCACCTGAGGATGAAAGGGCAGCCGTGTACGTGGGCGCCCTGACGCTGGACGTGCTGCTCGGGGACGTCCGCTCGCTGAAGCAGAAGCGGTCTGCGGTCCGGCCGCTCATCGCCGAGGTGCAGCGGCGCTTCCCCGGGGCAGCCGTCAGCGAGACCGGCTACCTGGAGTTGCACCGGCGGACGGAGATCGGTGTCGCCGTGGTGTCGTCGACGGCGGCGCACGCGGTGGAAGTACTCGACGCGTGCGAGCGGTACGTTGCGGCCCGCCCCGAGATCGAGCTGCTGTCGGCCAGGCAGCGGATATTCAGCGAGGGGGAGTGAACGAGAAATGGATGCCGCCCGGGCACGCAAGCTCGGTGAGTCGATCGCCCAGATCGTCGCCGAGATGCTGGAACGGCGGGTCAAGGATCCGCGCCTCGGCTTCGTGACCGTGACCGAGGCCAGGATCACCGGCGACCTCCGCGACGCGACCGTGTTCTACACCGTGTACGGGTCCGCCCAGGAGCGCGCGGACACCGCGGCGGCGCTGGCCAGCGCCACCGGCCTGATCAGGTCTGAGGTCGGCCGCGAAACTGGCCTGAAGCACACGCCCTCCATCACGTTCATCCAGGACACCGTGCCGGATACGGCCAGGAACATCGAGGAGCTCGTGGCGCGCGCCCGGGACGCGGACGCCGCGGTGGCCGCGGCCAGGCAGGGCGCCACGCCGGCCGGCGACGCCCACCCCTACCGGACTCCTGCGGCCGCGGACGATGACGAAGCGGGCGAAGACGAAGCGGTCCAGGATGACCTGGGCGACGATCACCGGGCCGGCGATTCCGCCCGGCGAGGCGGGACAGTCAGCGAAACACCCGCGAGCGGCGAGCATGGCGCGGGATACTCGCGGTCGTGACTGGCGATTGCGCGCAACCATCTGGCCAGGATGCCGCCGGCGACCTTGAGGACGAGTGGGTGCGGGCGGTCAAGGCGCTGGACGGCGCCGCCGAGATCTGCCTGGCCTGCCACATCCGGCCGGATGCTGACGCGCTCGGCTCGATGCTCGCGGTGGCGCACGCGCTACGCGCGCGCGGCGGCCCCGGGCAGCCGCGGGTGGTCGCCTCGTTCGGGGACCTGCCGTTCGAGATCCCGCGGATCCTGCGGTTCCTGCCCGGTGTGGACCTGCTGAGCCCGCCGGACCGCTACCCGGATCAGCCGGAGGTCATGGTCACCTTCGATGCCGCCAGCGAGGACCGCCTCGGCCTGCTGGCGGCCAGTGCCGCCCGGGCCAGGGAGCTGATCGTCCTGGACCATCACGCCTCCAATACCAGGTTCGGCACCGTCAACCTGGTCGACCCGGCCGCGGCCGCTACCGCGGTGCTGGCCTTCGACCTGGTCGGCAGGCTGGGCGTGGAAGTATCCAGGGACATCGCGTTTGGCCTGTATGCCGGGCTCGTGACGGACACCGGCTCGTTCAAGTTCCCGACCACCTCGCCGCGGGTGCATGAGCTGGCCGCGCAGCTGTTGCGGACCGGCATCGAGCCCGGAGCCGTGGCGCAGAAACTCTGGGACAGCGCCCCGTTCAGTTATCTTGGCCTGCTCTCCGCGGTGCTCGGCCGAGCTCTGCTCGAGCCTGACCTGGCGGCCGGGCACGGCCTCGTCTGGACCACCGTGACGCGGGCGGACCGGGACGCCTACGGCCTGCCGCTGGACGCCGCCGAGGCGGTGATCGACGTGCTGCGCCGGACGGACGAGGCTGACGTGGCCGTGGTGCTCAAGGAAGACGACGCCGGGCAGTGGCAGGTCTCGGCCCGGTCCAAGGGCGGTGTGGACGTCGGCCGCGCGTGCGTCGCGATGGGCGGCGGTGGGCACGCCAGGGCCGCCGGGTTCACCGCGAGCGGCGCGGTCGGCGACACCATGGCCGCGCTGCGTGCCCGGCTGGCGGACGGGGCCCGCCCGGGGGACGGCGCCCGGCTGGCGGACGGGGCGGCTGGCAGCCGGTGACGGCGGTGAGCGGGCTGGTCATCGTGGACAAGCCAGCGGGCTGGACCTCGCACGACGTGGTGGCGCGGATCCGCAGGCTGGCCGGGACCCGGCGAGTCGGGCACGCGGGCACCCTGGACCCGATGGCGACCGGGGTGCTGGTGGTCGGCGTGGAGAAGGCCACCAGGCTGCTCGGCCATCTGGCGCTGACCGGGAAGGAATACGCGGCCACGATCAGGCTCGGCGCCACCACCGACACCGACGATGCCGACGGCGAGATCCTGGCCACGGCGCCGGCCGCGGGCGTGTCCAGGCCCGCGCTCGATGCTGCCGTGGCCGCGCTGACCGGCGAGATCCAGCAGGTACCGCCCGGCGTGAGCGCCATCAAGGTGGCCGGACGGCGCGCCTACCGGCTGACCCGCGAGGGCACGGCGCCCGAACTGCCCGCCCGGACCGTGACCATCAGCAAGCTGGCGGTCGGCGCGGTGCGGCCCGCCGGGGATTATCTGGATGTGGACGTCGAGGTCACCTGCTCCAGCGGTACCTACATCCGCGCGATCGCCCGCGATCTGGGCGCCGCGCTCGGCGTGGGCGGCCATCTCACCGCGTTGCGCCGGACCCGGGTCGGGCCCTACGAGATCGGCGCGGCCCGCACCCTGGACCAGCTCGCCGCGGACCTGCAGATCGTGCCGCTGGCCGCGGCGGCGGCCGCCGCATTCCCGCGCCTGGACCTGACGGAGGAGGAGGCACGCCTGGTCTCGCACGGTGCCAGGCTGCCGGCCAGCGGCGCTGGCCGGCTGGCTGGTGCCGGGCCCGTCGCGGCGTTCGCGCCGGACGGCACGCTGATCGCCTTGCTGAGCCAGGACCAGGGTGCGACGCGCCCGCTGGCCGTCTTCGTACCCTGACGGGACAGCGGCCGCATCAGGGTGGCCGGATCAGGCGCGGGTGCAGCTCACATGGCAGGCTTGGAAGGCACGGGCGCACGGCTCACCGGCCGGGCGGAGCGTGCCGCACATGCCACGGCGGGAGGAATCTTTCAGTGCTGCGCTGGCAGGGAATGGACGACGGGCCCGACGGCTGGGGCCCGTCGGTCGTGACGATCGGGATCTTCGACGGAGTGCACCGGGGTCATCAGCGCATCGTCGGCCGGGCCCTGAGCGTGGCTGCCGAGCGCGGGCTGCCGGTCGCGGTGGTCACCTTTGACCCGCATCCGGACGAGGTGATCAGGCCAGGGTCGCATCCGCCGTTGCTCTGCACGCCCCGCCGCCGCACTGAACTGCTCGGTGAGCTCGGCGCCAGCGCTGTCTGGCTGCTGCCATTCACCCTGGAGTTTTCCAGGCTCGGGCCGGAGGACTTTGTCCGGGCGGTCCTGGCGGACCGGCTGGGGGCGGCGGCCGTCGTCGTGGGGGAGAACTTCAGGTTCGGGCACCGGGCGGCGGGCAACGTCGCGCTGCTCGGCGAGCTGGGGGAGAAGTACGAGTTCACGGCCGAGGGCGTGCCGTTGCTGGCAGAAGGCCAGGTGACGATCTCGTCCTCGCTGATCAGGGACCATCTCGCGGCCGGGGACGTGGCGGCGGCCGCGGCCGACCTCGGGCGGCCGCACCGGGTCGAGGGCGTAGTGGTGCGCGGCCACCGGCGCGGCCGGGCGCTGGGCTTCCCGACCGCCAACCTGGAAACGCCGCCGTACATGGCGATCCCGGCGGACGGCGTCTACGCGGGCTGGCTGACCGCTTTCGACCCCGACGGCCCGGAACTGGAGCGCTGGCCGGCCGCGATCTCGGTGGGCAGCAACCCGACCTTCGACGGCACCGAGCAGACCGTCGAGGCCTACGCCCTGGACCGGGATGACCTGGACCTCTACGGCACCCATGTCGCGGTGGACTTCGCGGCTAGGCTCCGCGGCATGGTCAGGTTCGACTCGGTGGACGAGCTGGTGGCCCAGATGCACCGCGACGTCAGCGCGGCTCGCGCCGTGACAGGACGCGACTAGCAGAACACGGCCGGCCGCGCGGTGGACCCGGGTTTCCTGGCCGGGGGCGGAATGCCGGCGTGGTATTCTATGGAGCGGCCGGAGTAACCGGCCCGGTCGGCTGCGCCCTCAGGCGGCTGACCAGTCGGGAAAGCCAGGCGATCTGCAAACCCAGGCGATCTGCTCAGTGCCTTCCCTGCCCGCCGGACCAAGCGATCAGCGGGCGCCCCCGAGGACATTCACGACGATAGGGAGCAACGTGCCGCTCGACACCACGGTGAAGAAAGAGATCATCGCCGGGCACGCGACCAATGAGGGAGACACCGGCTCGCCGGAAGTCCAGGTCGCACTGCTGACACGGCGGATCCAGGACCTGACCGAGCACCTCAAGGTGCACAAGCACGACCACCACAGCCGCCGCGGGCTGCTGCTGCTGGTCGGCCGCCGCAGGCGGCTGCTGCAGTACCTGTCCCGCAAGGACATCACCCGCTACCGCGCCCTCATCGAGCGGCTCGGCTTGCGCAGGTAGGTTGGATCTGGCGCGGGCCGTAGCCGGGGCGGTGGCCTCGCAGGCGACCGGCCCGGGCCAGCGACATAACTGAATACACCACGAACGAACGACGTCCCGCGGCCCCGGCCCGGAGCGCTCCAGGCGCCCAAAGTGCCGGTCCTCGGTAGTGGTTCTCGGGTCGGGGGATGACGCAGGCGCACTGGCGCGGCGAGACCCCGGGGCCGAGGGCTTCGATCGAAGACCGGCCGGCGGCCTACCCGGCTAGCTGGCTGGAATGGCGCTCCACAGGCGGCGGGCAGGCGCGGGACCTCAGTCAAGGAGGTCACCCGTGGAGGGTGTGCATACCGCCGAAGCCGTCATCGATAACGGTGCCTTCGGCGTTCATAAAATCCGGTTCGAGACCGGCAGGCTCGCCCGTCTCGCCGCCGGTTCCGCCGTCGTCTATCTCGACGACGAGACCATGGTGCTGTCGGCGACCACCGCGTCCAGGCACCCCAAGGAGAATCTCGACTTCTTCCCGCTCACCGTGGACGTGGAGGAGCGGATGTACGCGGCGGGCCGGATTCCCGGCTCGTTCTTCCGCCGGGAGGGGCGCCCGTCTGAGGACGCCATCCTCACCTGCCGCCTGATCGACCGGCCGCTGCGGCCGTCGTTCGTCAACGGGCTGCGCAACGAGATCCAGATCGTCGAGACGATCATGGCGCTGCACCCTGAGCACCTGTACGACGTGGTCGCCATCAATGCGGCCTCGCTCTCCACCCAGCTGGCCGGACTGCCGTTCTCCGGCCCGATCGGCGGGGTGCGCGTCGCGCTGATCAAGGGCCAGTGGGTCGGCTTCCCGACGCACAGCCAGCTCGCGGACGCCACCTTCGACATGGTCGTCGCGGGCCGCGTCCTCGACGACGGCGATGTCGCGATCATGATGGTCGAGGCCGAGTCGACGCCCAGCACGCTGCGGCTGCTCAAGCAGCAGGACAGCGGCGCCATCAGCCCGACCGAGGAGACCGTGGCGCAGGGCCTGGACGCCGCCAAGCCGTTCATCAAGCTGCTGTGCGAGGCGCAGCAGCAGGTCGCCGCGGCCGCGGCCAAAGAGGTGGCCGACTACCCGATCTTCGTTGACTACCAGCAGGACGTCTACGACGCGGTGACCGCGGAGGTCTCGGACGAGCTGGCCCGCGCGCTCACGATCGCGAGCAAGAAGGACCGGGAGGCGGAGACCGACCGGGTCAAGGCGCTGGCCACCGAGAAGCTCGCCGCGCAGTTCGAGGGCCGCGAGAAGGAGATCAGCGCCGCATTCAGGTCGCTGACCAAGAAGCTGGTCAGGAGCCGGATCATCCGCGACGGCGTCCGCATCGACGGCCGGGGGCTGGCCGACATCAGGTCGCTGTCCGCCGAGGCCGGGGTGCTGCCGCGGGTGCACGGCTCGGCGCTGTTCGAGCGCGGCGAGACCCAGGTGCTCGGCGTCACCACGCTGAACATGCTCCGGATGGAGCAGATGATCGACACGCTCAACCCGGAGCGCACCAAGCGGTACATGCACAACTACAACATGCCGCCGTACTCCACCGGCGAGACCGGCCGGGTGGGCTCGCCCAAGCGGCGCGAGATCGGCCACGGCGCGCTCGCCGAGCGGGCCCTGGTCCCGGTGCTGCCGACCCGCGAGGAGTTCCCCTACGCGATCCGCCAGGTGTCCGAGGCCATCGGCTCCAACGGCTCGACCTCCATGGGGTCGGTCTGCGCGTCCTCGATGTCGCTGCTCGATGCCGGCGTGCCGCTCAAGGACATGGTGGCGGGCATCGCGATGGGCCTGATCCACGAGGGCGGCGAGTATGTCACGCTGACCGACATCCTCGGTGCCGAGGACGCGTTCGGTGACATGGACTTCAAGGTGGCGGGCACCAAGGACGTCATCACCGCGCTGCAGCTGGACACCAAGCTGGACGGGATTCCCGCCTCCGTGCTCGGCGCCGCGCTGAAGCAGGCCAGGGCGGCCAGGCTGACCATCCTGGACGTCATGCGCGAGGCGATCGACGCCCCCGGCGAGATGAGCGAGAACGCGCCGCGCATCATCACCGTGAAGGTCCCGGTGGACAAGATCGGCGAGGTGATCGGGCCCAAGGGCAAGATGATCAACTCGATCCAGGAGGACACCGGCGCCGAGATCACGATCGAGGACGACGGCACCATCTACATCGGCGCCACCGACGGTTCCTCGGCGGAGGCCGCCAGGTCGGCGATCAACGCGATCGCCAACCCGCACATCCCGGAGGTCGGCGAGCGCTTCCTCGGGACCGTCGTGAAGACGACCACGTTCGGCGCGTTCGTGTCGCTGCTGCCGGGCAAGGACGGCCTGCTGCACATCACCCAGATCCGCAAGCTGCACGGTGGCGTCCGGATCGAGAACGTGGACGACGTGATCAAGGTGGGTGACAAGATCCAGGTCGAGATCCGCGAGGTCGATGACCGCGGCAAGCTGTCCCTGGTGCCGGTCGAGGTCGTCGAGCGGGAAGCCGCCGGCGAGGACCTCGGCGGCGGCCACGACGAGCACCGCGGCGGGGACCGAGGCGGCGACCGTAACCGGGACCGGGGCGGCGACCGCGGCGGGGACCGGGACCGGGGCGGCGATCACTACCGCACCCGCGAGCGGCACCGCGGGCCACGCAACTCATGACGGCAGGCCAGCAGCTGAGTGCGGGTGGCGATGCCGCCGTCATCCGCACCGTGCTGCCCGGCGGACTGCGGGTGATCACGGAGTCGCTGCCGACCGTGCGGTCCACGGCGTTCGGCATCTGGGCCGGTGTCGGCTCCCGTGACGAGGATCTCGCGCACGCCGGCGCGACGCACTTCCTGGAGCACCTGCTCTTCAAGGGCACGGCCAGGCGCACCGCGCTGGAGATCTCCGCGGCGATGGATGCGGTCGGCGGCGAGCTCAACGCGTTCACCGCCAAGGAGTACACGTGCTACTACGCGCGGGTACTCGACGCGGACCTGCCGCTGGCGATCGACATCCTGTCCGACATGGTGACCAGCTCGCTGATCGCACCCAAGGACGTGGACGCCGAACGCGGCGTGATCCTCGAAGAGATCGCCATGAACGACGACGAGCCGTCGGACACGGTGCACGAGGCGTTCAGCGCGCAGCTGTTCGGCGATACCCCGCTGGGCCGGCCCATCCTGGGCAGCGCGGAGTCGATCAACTCGATGACCCGCGAGCAGATCGCCGAGCACTATGCGGCCCGCTACACGCCGGACAACCTGGTCATCGCGGCCGCCGGCAGTCTTGATCACGACACCGTGGTGGAGCTGGCCCGCGAGGCGTTCGGCGCGGTGGCCAGCGGTGACGCACCGCCCGCCCCGCCGCGGGTGCCCAGCCAGGACACGGCCATTCCCGGGACCGGCACCGGGGTGCGGCTCGTGTCGCGCGGAATCGAGCAGGCCAATCTGGTGCTCGGCTGCGCCGGAATGTCGCGGACCGATGAGCGCAGGTTCGCGCTCGGCGTGCTGAACGCCGCTCTGGGCGGCGGCATGTCCTCGCGGCTGTTCCAGGAGATCCGGGAGAATCGCGGCCTGGCCTACTCCGTGTACAGCTTCAGCTCGCAGAGCTACGACACCGGGCTGTGGGGCGTTTATGCCGGATGCCTGCCGTCCAAGGCCGACGAGGTGCTGTCGATCTGCCAGGAAGAAATCGCCAAGGTGGTCTCCGGCGGGCTGACCGACGCTGAGCTCGAGCGGGGCAAGGGACAGCTGCGCGGCTCGATCGTGCTGGGCCTGGAGGACCCCTCGTCCCGGATGAGCAGGCTCGGCAAGTCCGAGCTGGTCTATCCACGGCTGGAGCCGGTGGACGAGATCCTGACCTCGATTGAGGCGGTTACCCACGATGACGTGCGCGAAATCGCCGAGGCCATCCTGGCGCAACCCAAGGCGCTGGCGGTGGTCGGGCCGTTTGACGACGCGGATTCCTTCGCCGCCGCCCTGGGCTGACCGCGCAACCTGACCGCGCTACCTGATAGCGGTACCATCGCGTCTCCGGCGGCCTGATGATCCCGTAAGATGCGGGTCGCGTAGGGCAGCGGAACTTGCCGGATCACGAATCCCGGGCCTGGGAGGCTGGCGATGATCAAGGTCGGGGTACTCGGCGCGAAGGGACGGATGGGGTCCGAGGTGGACCGGGCCGTCACTGCCGCGCCCGACCTGGAGCTGGTGGCCGCGGTCGACGAGGGCGACGACCGGGATCCGCTGGCCGGGGCCGATGTGGTGGTGGACTTCACCCACCCGGGCGCGGTCCTGGACAACCTGCGCTGGTGCATCGACCACGGGCTGACCACCGTGGTCGGTACCTCCGGGTTCGACGAGGCGCGCCTGGATGCCGTCACGGGATGGCTGGCCGCGGCGCCGTCGGTCCGGGTGCTGGTCGTGCCGAATTTCTCGGTCGGCGCGGTGCTCATGATGCGCTTCGCCACCCAGGCCGCCAGGTTCTTTGAGTCTGCCGAGATCATCGAGCTGCACCACGCGGCCAAGGCCGACGCGCCATCCGGCACCGCGGCCCGCACCGCCTCGCTGATCGCCGCGGCCCGCTCCGCCGCTGGCCTCCCGGAGCCTCCGGACGCCACCGTGTCCGGACTCGACGGCGCCCGGGGTGCCGCCGTCGCCGGAGTGCATGTACATTCGGTCCGGCTGACCGGGCTGGTGGCTCATCAGGAGGTCCTGTTCGGCGGCCCCGGCGAGATCCTGACCGTCCGGCATGACTCGCTCGACCGCGCCTCGTTCATGCCGGGAGTGCTCCTCGCGGTCCGCGGCGCCGCGGACCTCGCGCCTGGCCTGACGGTCGGGCTGGAGGGCCTTCTCGGGCTCGGATGAGGCCTAGCCAGTGCCGCGCCTGGGTATGCACCCCAGTGACGTAACGGATGCCCCTGGCGAGTCTCGCCAGCCGAGCCGCCCGGATGCGCACCGCAGTGTGCTCTGGCGCGGGCCGGTCACCGGGCAACGGACAGCTGCGGGCCGGGCCCGGCCCGCGTGGGACGCGGCCCGGGGGGCGCCGGCGGGCGGCAGGGGGCGAGGACCAGATGAGGTTCATCCTCAACGTGATCTGGCTGGTGTTGTGCGGTTTCTGGATGGCTATCGCCTACGTGCTGGCCGGAATCGTATGCTTCATCCTGATTATCACGATTCCGTTCGGTATTGCCTCCTTCCGGATTGCGAGCTATGTGCTGTGGCCATTTGGCCGCACCATCGAGCCCCGGCGGGACGCGGGGGCCGGCGCGCTGATCGGGAACATCATCTGGATCATCCTGTTCGGCTGGTGGCTGGCGATCGGCCATCTGGTGACCGGCGCCCTGCTGTGCGTGACGATCATCGGCATCCCCCTCGGGATAGCTAACTTCAAGATCATCCCGATCTCGCTGCTGCCGCTCGGGGTCGAGATCGTCCCCACCGAGCAGCAGTACTCCGGCGTCGCCTGAGCCGCGGGCCGCCGCCGCGGCCGGCACCACGCCGGATGGCGTAGGTTCGGGTACATGTGCCGCAGCATCAAGACCTTGCGAGAGCCCTACGCCGAGCACGTGACCGAAGCGGACGTGCGGGCGGCCGCCCTGCAGTACGTCAGGAAGATCAGCGGCTTCCGGCAGCCGGCCCGGCATAACGCCGAGGCCTTCGACCGCGCCGTGGAAGCAGTGGCCGGAGCCACCAGCGCCCTTCTTGAGCAGCTGGAAGTCCGGGCCGCCGGGTCCCCGGCGCCCCGCGTCTCGGCCTAGCCGCGGGCCCGCAGGCAGTCCTCCAGGCCCGCCCCTGCCTGGGCCGCCCCAGAACTAGCCGTCCCGGCCTCGGCTGGCCCGTTCCGGCCCCGGCCGGCGGCCCGTTCCACCCGCAGCTTGCCGTCCGGCTCGCCGGGACTGCTCTCGTTATTTATTTTCAGCCGTTCTTCCGCGCGATGGCTGTTCGCGCGGAGTGCCAGAGTGTGCGGAGGTTCTCCCAATCGGGATAGAGATCGACCATCCGGGCGACGACGCCGGCTCTGGTGGTCTCCTCGGCGGCGATCCTGGTGGAGTCCCGCAGATACTGCTGGGATTCCGCGATGATCTTCGGGTCGTTGCCGGTGCCGACTTTCTTGTGGCCGGCGACGACGAGGGCGGGTTGCAGCGCGGCGACCGTGTCCAGGTTGGTGATCCACTGTGCCCGCTCGGGTTCACCGGTCTCGGCGGTCATCATGTGTACCTGGTTGTAGGCGAGGTCTCCGGTGACGGCCGCGGCCAGGGACGGGACGAAGAGAACGGTGGATTGCGCGGTGTCGGCCTGGCCGATCCGGATGACCCGCAGCTCGTCTCCTTCTAGGTCGAGCGTGCCGTCCGTCAGGAGCTGCGGCAGGATCTTCTCTCCGGCGCCGGGGATCTCGCCGGGAAAGAGCGCTTCCCAGTACCCGGCCATGGCGGGGTCAGTCGCCTGGGCGAGGACCTCGGCGGTGGCCAGGCCGGTGATTCCGGGAAAGCGCTGGGTCAGCCGGGCCAGCCCGAGCCAGTGGTCGCCGTGGCCGTGGGTGATGTAGATCCGGGAGGGCCGCCGCCCCTTCGCTTCGATCCAGTCGGCCAGCGCGTCCACCTGGTCATAGGTGATCAGCGTGTCGACGAGGATGGCGTCGTGGCCGCCGTAGATCAGGGTCGCCAACGATGGCGACCAAGTCGGCAGGTCACCCGGGCCCTCGGGCGTGGCGGTACTCGCGAACGGCCGGCCCGGGGTCGTGTAAACCTCGATCGTGAGGCCAGCCGGGGCGGGTGCAGCCTCGTCGGAGGTCATGGTTTCCGCCTCTCTGGAGGCCGACCTCATGAAGGAAGCCGGGCTGACCCACGGCGGTTTCTACCGGCACTTCGGCTCACGAGATCAGCTCGTCGCCGAGGCGGTGCAACTGGCCCTGAGCCAGGGCAGCGCCTGGACGGTGGCGGCCGGCAAGCTCGGCGGGCAGCAGGGATTCCCGCGCTCGTCGACGGCTACCTCAGCACCTGGCACCGGGATCATCCAGAGGCTGGCTGCGGCGTGGCCGGCGTCGGCACGGACGTCGCCCGCGCCGACGGCCCGTCCCGGGCCAGCTACAGCCGCCAGGTGCAGGAATGCCTGGCCGTGCTGGCTGACCTCACCGGCAACCCGGACCGCCACGCCGGGGAACGCGAAGCGGTCCTCACGCTCGGTGTTCTCGTCGGCGCGATCTCCATAGCCCGGGCCGTCGACGACCCCGACCTGTCCCGGTACATACTGGACAACGCCGCAGCCGCATTGAAGCAGTGCATCCTGCACTAAGAGTCCCTTAAGGGCGGGGGCTCCAGCAGGGCGTGAGGTCGAGCCCGGGGCCCCGCCGGCCGTCAGCAGAACTTGTTAGCTGCCGAAGCGCACCCCGGTCGTATTCGCGCCGCTGATCACGACGGCCACCCGCTCGCCGGGCCCGGCTTCGTACTGGCCAGACAGCAGAGCCGCGAACGCCGCGCACGCCCCCGGCTCGGCCACCACCCGCAGCCGGTCCCAGAGCAGTTGCTGCGCCTGCAGGATGGCCTCGTCGCTGACCAGCACCACCCGGTCGGCATGATGCGCGATCATGGCGAACGTCAGCGCGCCGGCTTGCCGCGGCGCGAGCGAGTCCACCGCCACGCTGCCGGTCACGGCGTCGACGGGCCGGCCCTGATGGCCTCGGTCATCGTCGGAGCGCCCTCAGGTTCCGCGCCGACGATGCGGGCCCGCCCTTCGCACGCTCCCGCGATGCCGGATAGCAGGCCGCCGCCGCCGACTCCGGCCAGCACCGTCGTGGCTCCGGGCGCCTGCCGGCTGAGTTCGAGCCCCAGCGTGCCTGCGCCGAGCATGGTCTGGACCTGATCGAAGGCATGCACGGGCATGGCGCCGGAGCGGGCCGCCCATTGCTCGCTGAGCGCCAGCGCATCGGAGTACGTGTCACCCTCGACCACGAGATCAGCCCCGTAGGAGCGGATCCGGCTGACTTTCGCCGCTGAGGAGACCGTCGGGACGAAGATCCGGGCGGGAACGCCAAGAACGCCCGCCGCGTAGGCGACTGCCGCGCCGTGGTTGCCGCCGGACGCGGCCACCACTCCGGCGGCAGGCACCGCGCGGAGCAGCAGGTTGGCGAACGCCCCGCGAGCCTTGAAGGATCCGGTGTGCTGGAGCTGCTCCAGCTTCAGGGTCAGCGGCCCGGGCGGCAGCCCCAGCTCGGACCGGTCGAGGTCGATGACCGGCGTGAGCCTGATAAAGGGGCGGATCAGGGCCTCGGCGGCCTCGATAGCTGGTCGCGTCACGGCGTCTATGACTGCCGCGCCTGGTGTCCAGGCGGCCGTGACAGCACTGTCCTGAGCGCCATCCTGCATAGCAAGTTAGCTAACCATCGGCAGGCAACTGCGGCAATCCGCGCAGGTCAGGTCGCCGGTCATCCCAGAACGCTGTCGAGCAAGGTGCGCGCCACCTCGTGGTAGCGGGCCGGATACTGATGCGCCATGGCGAGGCTCCAGACCGCTCCCTCAAGTTCCCGGGCCCGCAGATAGGGCGCAAGCTCGTCCGGCCCGGGTGCCGGCCGCCCGGCCACTTCGGCATAGGCGGCCAGCGCTGCGTCCGCCACGGCGGCCTGGCTGCGGGCCAGCACCGCGAGGTCCCAGTGCCGCGGGCCGCGGCAGGTCTCCTCCAGGTCAAGCCAGAGCCACCGGCCGCCCGAGCGCATCAGATTGCCCGCGTGCGCGTCGCCATGCAGCACGATGCCCGGGCCGGCCGCGCCGGGTGCGGCAGCCAGCCAGGCGAGCACTGCGTCGTGGCGGGCACGGAGCGCTGCCACGGTCGCGTCATCGAGCACCCGGTCCCGCTCCAGGGCAGCGAGCGCGTCGGTGATCTGAGCCCGGGCCGGCGACAGGATCGGCAGCTCCCCGGCAAATCCGGCCAGCGCGATATGCAGCTGAGCCAGCGCCGTTCCGACCTCTGCGGGCCGCGGCTTGTCCTCGGCCGGCGGCCGGTAGGAGAACAGGCTGAGCGCAAAAACGTCGCTCCGGTGCGGTCCTGGATCGGCGAGATCGGTCGGCGGCACGACAGGGCCGCCCTGACGCGCCGCGTAGCCCGACACCGCGACCTCGCGGGCCAGCCAGGCGAACGGAGCGCGCCGGGTCCATGCGGTCAGTGTCGCGACTCTCGCCACCACCGGCGCAGGTGCCAGGTGAACGAGCAGGTTACCGCGGCTGGAGAGGACTCGCGGATCATCGGCGGGCAGGTTGTGCTGCCGGGCGACGGCCAGCGCCGCGGCCAGCCCGGCGCGGGTCAGCGTCGCAACTCGGCCGTCTCCGCCAGGTGTGGTCACCAGGTCATCTTGCCCCGGATCCGGTCAGATCTCGTCGAATATCCGCTGCCGCTGCGACTCGAAGTCAGCCTGGCTCAGTAGTCCCTGATCGCGCAGCGCCTGCAGGCTGGCCACTCGCTGGGCCTGGTCACCTGGCCCGACCGCGCTGAATGAGCTCCCCGGGCTCGCCATTCCCGGCGGACTGGCCGGGTTCTGCGGACTGGCCGGGCTCTGCTGACTGGCTGGGCTCCGCGGACTGGCTGGGCTCTGCGGACTGGCCGGGCTCTGCTGACTGAATGGGCTCTGCGGACCGACCGGTGTGCTGAAGGTATTGATCGGGCTGATGGCATCGAACGTGCTCGGCGTGCTGACCGGGCCGATCGGATCGAAGGTACTCGGGTGACCCCCGGGGCCGAGCGGGCCGACGGGCTCAAAGGTACTCAGGTGGCCCGCCGAGCTGAGCGGGCCGATGGGGTCGAAGGAGCTCGGGTGGGCCGCCGGACCGAGGGGCCCGATCGGGCCGATCGGGTCGAAGGTGCTCGGTTGGAGCTGCCCGGCCTGCGGGCCGGGCGTCCCCTGCGGGCCGGAAGTCCCTTGCGGGCCGGAAGTCCCTTGTGGGCCGGAAGTCCCTTGTGGGCCGGAAGCCCCTTGTAGGTCGGCCGCCGCCTGCGGGCCGGCCGCCTGGTTCTGAAATGCGGCGAACAGAGCCTGCTGCATCGGGCCAGGCCTGGTACCGGTCCCGTCAAGCGATCCCGGACTCGCCGCAGGCTCCGGAGCAGGTTCGGCCGGGGTCGAGCCCGACACCAGGACTTCCCTGGCGACGCCGTCCTCGACCGCGACCTGGAAGCGCACCTGCTCGGCAACCTGGATCGCGGTTCCGATGGCCCGGAAGCTCATCCTTGAGTCACCGGCGTTGAAACGGACGCTGCCGGTCTTGGCCTCAAACTCCACGCTGACGACGGCGCCGATGGCGGGCGGGGTGATGCCGCCCGGGGCCCTGACCGTGGCCCGGAACACCTCGCCGGTGGGCTTGCGGACGTCGACCACATATTCGTGCGGGCCCAGCGGGCCCGCACCGTCCCCGGACGCGGCCCGCGACTCGACGATCGTGGCTTCCGCGCGCTGCCATTTATGCCCGAACATCCTGCGCCTCCCGGCGTCCGATCACGCTGGGCAATGCCAGCGAGGGATGGTTCAGCCGCCCCGCCTGCCGCCCCTAGGGCGAGCCCCTGGGGCGGCGAGCCCCTGGGGCAGCGGCAGGTCAGGCGGTCTGCGTCCGGCTGGCCGCTTCCAGGCCCAGCTCGGTGATGGAGGCCTCCCGCATCTTGAACTTCTGCACCTTGCCGGTGATGGTCATCGGGAACTCAGCAGTGAACCGGACATACTTCGGGATCTTGTAGTGCGCGATGCGGCCGGTGCAGTACGCCCTGATCTCCTCGACGGACAGCTCACTGCCCGCGCGGACCCGCACCCAGGCGCAGAGCTCCTCGCCGTACTTCGCGTCCGGTACCCCGACAACCTGGACATCCTCGATCAGCGGGTGGGTATAGAGAAACTCCTCGACCTCAGTCGGGTAGATGTTCTCGCCGCCGCGGATCACCATGTCCTTGATCCGGCCGACGATGTTGAGGTAACCGGCGTCGTCCATGACGGCGAGGTCGCCGGTGTGCATCCACCGCGCGGCGTCGATCACCTCAGCGGTCTTCTGCGGCTCGTCCCAGTAGCCCAGCATCACCGAGTACCCGCGAGTGCACATCTCGCCCGGCGTCCCGCGCGGGAGCACCAGGCCGTTCTCCGGATCGATCACCTTAACCTCGATATGCGGGTGTACGCGGCCGACGGTAGACACCCGGCGCTCCATGTCCTCGTCGGCCTTGGTCTGGCAGGAGACCGGGGAGGTCTCGGTCATCCCGTAGCAGATCGTTACCTCGGACATGTGCATCTCGTTGATGACCCGCTTCATCACCTCGACCGGGCACGGCGAACCGGCCATGATCCCGGTCCGCAGGGTGGACAGGTCGTAGCTGGCGAAGTCCGGCAGGGCGAGCTCGGCGATGAACATCGTGGGCACCCCGTACAGGGAGGTGCACCGCTCAGCCTGGACCGCGTGCAGCGAGGCGGCAGCCTCGAAGGCGGGCGCCGGGATCACGATGCAGGCACCGTGCGTAGTGCAGGCCAGGTTGCCGAGCACCATGCCGAAACAGTGATAAAACGGCACCGGAATGCAGACCCGGTCGTCGGCCGTGTACCGGCACAGCTCGCCGATGAAAAAGCCATTGTTGAGGATGTTGTGATGGGAGAGCGTGGCGCCTTTCGGGAAGCCCGTGGTCCCGCTGGTGTACTGGATGTTGATCGGGTCATCGAAGGCCAGGCTGGCCGCCCGTACGTGCAGCGGGTCCTCGCCGCGGTTGGCGCGGACGGCGGCGCCGTCGGCGAGTAGCTGCTGCCACTGCGCGGTGCCCAGGTAGATCACCCGCTCCAGCATCGGGAGATCGCCGCTCACCTCGCCGATCATGGCGCGGTAACTGCTGTTCTTGAAGCTCTCCGCGCTGATCAGCAGCCGGATCCCGGACTGGCGGAGCACGTAGCCGAGCTCGTAGCTGCGGTAGGCCGGGTTGATGTTGACCAGGATCGCGCCGATCCTGGCCGTCGCGTATTGCAGCAGCACCCACTCGGCGCAGTTCGGCGCCCAGATGCCGACCCGTTCTCCGGTCTGGACGCCGGCCTCAAGCAGGCCCAGCGCGACGGTGTCGCAGTCGGTGTCAAATTGCGCGTAGGTCCAGCGGCGGCCAGTCGCCACCTCGACCACGGCCTCGCTATCTGGGTGCGCGGCAGCGACCTGCCGTAGGTTCTCGCCGATGGTCTGGCCGAGCAGTTCGCGGGTCGAGGTTCCGTGGCTATAGGACAGCTGAGTTGCACCTGGCATGACACATCCTCCGGAATCAGATGACTCCATCGTGCTCCGTTAGGCATGCTCGTGGGAAGGCCGGGTGGCGACCACGGTGGCCTGCTCCCAGGCTGCGGTGGTGCCCATGGAGAGCTACTGTCAAGGTAACTGCCCGCAAGCTGGCCCACGGAGCGGCGATGGGATTGTGGATCGTCTGGCTCGTCGTGGCTGCTGTGCTGGGCGCCGCCGAGATCATGACGGCGACACTGGCCTTCGGCTTAGTGGCTATCTCCGCATTTGTCGCGGCCGGAGTCGGTTTCGCGGGCGGCAACGGCGCGCTGCAGTTCGGCGCGTTCGCGATCGCTTCGGCCGCCGGGCTCGGGATCGCCAGGCCGTTCGCGATGCGGCACATCCGGCAGCCGCCGATGCTGCGCACCGGCACGGCGGCACTGGTCGGGCGGACAGCGATCGTGCTCGATGAGGTCACCGGCCAGAGCGGACGCGTGCGCATCGGCGGCGAGGAATGGTCCGCGCGCTCCTACGACGAGACCCTGACCATCCCGGCGGGCACCAAGGTCGACGTCATGCAGATCGAGGGCGCCAACGCCCTCGTATACCCCCGGGAGTAGCCGTGGAACTGGCCAGCCTGATCGTTGCCGCAGTGTTTGTCGTCGTGATCGCCCTGCTGGCACTCAAGACGGTACGCATCGTGCCGCAGGCGCGGGCCAGGAACGTGGAACGTCTGGGCCGGTACCGCAAGACGCTCGAACCGGGGATGAACATCATCATCCCGTTCATTGACCGGGTGAAGCCGCTCATCGACCTGCGCGAGCAGGTGGTGTCCTTCCTCGGCCAGCCGGTGATCACCGAGGACAACCTGGTCGTGCGCATCGACACGGTGCTGTTCTTCCAGGTCACCGACCCGCGTGCGGCTGACTACGAGATCGTGAACTATATTCAGGCGATCGAGCAGCTGACCGCGACCATGCTCCGCAGCGTGATCGGGTCGATGGACCTGGAAGTTACCCTGACCTCCCGCGACAAGATCAACACGATGCTGCGCGGCGTGCTCGACGACGCTTCGGGCAAGTGGGGGATCCGGGTCACCCGGGTGGAGATCAAGGCGATCGACCCGCCGAAGAGCGTCATCGACGCGATGGAGAAGCAGATGCGGGCGGAGCGGGAGAAGCGGGCGGCGATCCTCACCGCGGAGGGGGTCAGGCAGTCGCAGATTCTCACCGCTGAAGGTGACCGGCAGGGCACCATTTTGCGGGCTGAGGGCGACAAGCAGAGCGCGATCCTGCGGTCCGAAGGGCAGGCGCAGGCGATCAGCACGGTATTCCAGTCGATCCACGATGGAGACCCCGATCCCAAGCTGCTCGCCTACCAGTACGTTCAGGCGCTGCCCCAGATCGCCCAGGGCGCGGGCAGCAGTGTCTGGGTGATCCCGAGCGAGATAACCAGCGCGCTGAAGAATCTGGGCTCGGCGTTCGGCCCCGGTTCCGGACCCTCGGAGAATGGCGCGGCGCCCGCCGCACCTGGCCCCGCCCGGACCGAGCGCAAGCCAGCCGACCTCGGTCCCGGGCGGGCGCCGGTGCGTCCGGAGGTTCCGGGCCAAGCGCCGCCCGCGGAATTGGAGAACTAGCCGCCGACGGCCGTCCGGGCCGGATCGTCAGGCCCTAGTCGTCAAGGCCCGGTCGTCAGGGCCTGATCGCGAGGCCGAGAGTGAGCAGAGCGCCGAACGCCAGCTGGAGCCGGCCGGTCTGGGCGAGCGCGGTGATCAGCTGCGGGCCGACGGCGCGACCGGTCACCAGCCGGATGGGCGCCAGCGCGAACGGCAGCGCGGCCAGGGTCAGCAGCGTGAGCGGTGCCGTCACCGCCATCGCCGCGGCCACGCAGAACGGCAGGATGACACAGGCCAGGTACAGCACCCGGGTGCGCTGATCACCAAGCACCACGGCCAGCGTCCGTTTGCTGGTGAGCGTGTCCGAGGGGATATCCCGAAGGTTGTTGATCACCAGCAGCGCGCAGGCGAGCAGCCCGACCGGCACCGAGGCCGCGAGGGCCAGCCAGGCCACCCTGCCCATCTGCACATAGGCGGTCCCGGTCACGGCGGCGACGCCGAAAAACAGGAACACGGCGACCTCACCGAGCGCACGATACCCGTACGGCTTGCTGCCACCGGTGTAGAACCACGCGGCGGCGACCGCGGCAGCGCCAAGGAGGACCAGCCACCAGGAGGTCACGGCGGCCAGCACCAGGCCGGCCGCGCAGGCGAGCGTGAAGCAGCCGAAGGCGGCGGCCAGGACCTGGCGGGGCGGGGCCAGCCCGGCGGCGACGAGCCGGACCGGGCCGACCCGGCGTTCATCGGTGCCGCGGATCCCGTCGCTGTAATCGTTGGCGTAGTTGACGCCGACTTGCAGGGCGAGCGCGACCAGCAGGGCGAGCAGCGCCCGCCAGGGCGAGAAGCTGTGGTAGCCAATGGCGACGCCAGAACCCACCACGACCGGCACGATGGCCGCCGGCAGGGTCCGCGGCCGCGCGCCTGCTACCCAGTCCCGTGCTGCGGCCACGGCCCGCCCTTCGTCGCTGATCGGCGGGTCACAGACTAATCTGAGCCGGCCCGTCCGCGGTACGCCGGGTGCGCCGGGGCCAGCTGCGGGCTCACCGTGCCGGGGGGAGTGCCTCGGCGGCTGCCGCGTGGATCTGGCTGACCTGGTCGGCGTCCAGCTGCGGCCCGGCCGCCCTGGCCTGGCGCCTGAAATACTTGCGGAGCCGCCGCCCGGCCAGCACGTCGACCTCCCGCAGGCTGGCCACCGTCCACGGAATCGTCGGCCCGTAGATGGCCATCGCGGGCCGTACGCTGATCGGACGTCCCAGCGAGGCTCCCACCAGGCTGCTGGCCTGCGCCGCTTCCCAGACGGCATGCTTCAGCCGCTCCTCCTGGCCGAACGGGCCGTGGTAGAGCCGTCCCGACGCGGCGGTCCGGACCGGCAGCCTGCGATCCCAGCGTTCGGAGTCCAGCGCGAAAACGCCTGGTGGCCCGATCACCAGATGATCGATGACCGAGTCGCTGCCTGGTATGGCCCGCGCGTTCAGCGCCACGTACCCCCGGCCCCTGAGCAGCGCGAGGCGGCGCCTGGTACGGCGCTGCGCCGACGTGACCCGGACCGCGGCGGGTATGACCGAGGTGGTCCTGGACCGGTAGATGATGTCCAGAATGACCACGGCGGCCGCAGCCGTCAGCCCCAGGCGCCAGTCCTGCCAGATCGTGACGGCCACGCCGGCCGCGGTGGCAGTCAGCATGCGGGCGATCCAGATCGGCAGCCGCGGATCGGTCGCGAGGGCGGGAAAGACCGGTCGCAACGCCGGGACGAGGCGGCGCGGCGGCTGCGCCCACAGGCTGACCCGGCCGCGCCGCGCGGCCTCGGCCGGTTCCCTTCCCGGTGTCCTGGCTAAGTTCTTGTCCCCGGCCCGAGCCAGAGTGCGCCTGACCGGGGTCAGGCTGGCGGGGGTGCGCCCGGCGGGGGTCCGCGCGGCCTGGCCGGTTTCCTGGCGGCCGGTTTCGTGGCGGTCAGTTTCCTGGCTACCGGCCTGCGGGCGGCCGGTTTCGTCGCGGTCGGTTTCCTGGCTGGTGGCCTGCGGGCGGCCGGTTTCCTGGCTGGTGGCCTGCGGGCGGTCGGTTTCCTGGCTGGTGGCCTGCGGGCGGTCGGTTTCCTGGCTGGTGGCCTGCGGGCGGTCGGTTTCCTGGCTGGTGGCCTGCGGGCGGTCGGTTTCCTGGCTGGTGGCCTGCGGGCGGCCGGTTTCCTGGCTGGTGGCCTGCGGCCGGCCGGTCTCCTGGCTGGTGGCCTGCGGGCGGCCGGTCTCCTGGCTAGTGGCCTGCGGGCGGCCGGTCTCCTGGCTAGTGGCCTGCCGGCGGCCGGTTTGCTTACTGGCGGGTTCCTGGCCGCCGGCCTCCCGCGGTCCCGCTTCCCTGAGCTCGGCTCCCTGCGGTCCGGCATCCCGCGGGTCGGTCTTCTGGATGACCACAATCGGCTGCGTGGTGGCTTCGTCGGCTGACGCCGCTGATCCGGCGGCATCCGCCGCAGGCTCGCTGTCCGTATCCGCCGCTTTCCCTGCCTCCTGATCCATATCTCAGAGAGTAATCGAATGACTGCGCTGAGAACACGCGTGCTCGGTTTCAGGCCCGCCGGGCGCCGCCCGCAGGCTGCGCTGGACCCTGCGGCATGGCCGGTCTACCGTTCAGTAACGTGACCCAGATACATGAGCTGACCGTGACGGAACTCGCTGCCGCGATCCGTCGACTCGAGCTTTCCCCCGTCGACATCACCGAGCACTACCTCGATCGCATCGACCGGCTGAACGAGCGGGTCGGGGCCTTCTTTACGGTGACCGCCGACCTGGCCAGGGAGGAGGCCGTCCAGGCGGAGAAGACCGTGACCGGCAGTCCGCGCGGTTCAGCCGGCGCATCGGCCCTGCCGCCGCTGCTCGGCGTGCCGATCCCGATCAAGGACCTGAACATGGTCGCCGGGGTCCGGATGACCTTCGGGTCCGCCGTCTTCGCCGACAACGTCGCGGATGCGGACGACTACGTGGTCGCTGCGCTGCGGGCCGCGGGCGTGGTGATCATCGGGAAGACCGCCACGCCCGAGTTCGGGCTGCCGTGCTACACCGAGACCAGCGTCGGGCCGCCGGCCCGGACGCCGTGGGACCTGACCCGCTCGGCGGGCGGGTCGAGCGGTGGCGCGGCGGCAGCGGTCGCCGCCGGGCTGGCCCCGGCCGCGCAGGGCAGCGATGGCGGCGGGTCAATCCGGATCCCGTCCAGCGTCTGCGGGCTGTTCGGTATCAAACCGTCCCGCGGCCGGATCTCCGGCGGCCCGCTCATGCCCGACCTGGCCGGGCTGTCCACCAACGGGCCCATCGCCCGCACGGTGGCCGATGCGGCGCTGCTGCTCGACGCCATGGCCGTCAACCATGTCGGCGACATGTACACGCTGCCGCCGCTGCCGCCCGGCGAGACCTTCCTGGCCCACGCGGCCAGGGACCCTGGCCGGCTCAGGATCGGCCGGTCGCTGCAGCACGCGGTCGAGGGAGCGACCGTCCATCCGGACTGCGTTGCCGCTTACGAGGAGGCCACTGTCCTGCTCGCGGAGCTTGGCCACGAGGTCGAGGACATTGCGCTGCCGTTCGGCCCGGATGTCGTGCCGATGTTCGAGATCCTCTGGTACGCGATGGCAACGCTGGCCCCGATCGATCCGGCCCAGGAGAGCCCGGCTGCTGCCGCTGACCCGTTACCTGCGCGATCGCGGACAGCAGCTCAAGGCTCCTGATCTGCTGTTCGCGCAGGCTTACCTGCAGGCCGTGATGCGTGCCGGGCTGGAGGTGACGAACAGTTACGACGCCATTCTCAGCCCGACCCTGGCCTCACTCCCAGCCCCGATCGGCTACTTCGACGAGGTGGAGCCGCCCGAGAACTTCGAGCGGCAGAAGCAGTTCACGCCGTTTACGGCGGTGTACAACCTGTCCGGGCAGCCAGCCGTTAACGTGCCGCTGCATTGGAACGCTGACGGGCTGCCCGTCGGGGTGATGCTGGCCGGCCGGATCGGCGATGAGGCCACCTTGATCTCGCTAGCTGCGCAGCTCGAGGCCGCGCGGCCGTGGCAGCACCGGCACCCGTCGATCTGGTGAGTGCCGCGGCGCACCTGCGGCGCCTGGACGGGCGGGCGAGTCGGCGGACGGGCCAGCGGACGGGTCAGCAGCCGCCGGGCGGGCCCGGCACGCCGGGGCCCTGAGCCGGCTGATCCACGACCCCGGCGGCTGAGTTCCGCAGGACCGCCCCGAAGTGCACCACGTACCAGCGCCCGCGCCAGGAAATCAGCGACGCGATGCCGATCGACCTGAGCTGATGGTGCACGCGGTAGACGATCCGGGCGCCCGCCACGTGCCAGTAGCCGACCCGGTTGAAGCAGACGCCGGGGTTGATCCAGCTGGACTGAGCCTCAGGCACGATGACCCGGACCAGCCGGGCGGCGCGGGCCGGGTGGCCAAGCAGGTCATGGGCGGCCTTGACGTCAAGCATGAAGTCCGCCACCAGCCGCGCGTGCCAGTCGGACGTCGGGTCGGCGATCGCTTTCACCTGGCGATAGGCGGCCAGCGGGAAGAAGGCGCGCATGCCATAGTCCGGCTTGCCGCTGACGACCGAGGCCCACAAGTCGATCATCTCGGCGCGGAAAGCAGCCGTGTCCGCGCTGGGGAGCGCCCTGGTCTGCGGCGACGTCGCGTGAGTTGGCGGTACCTGGACCAGCGTCGGGAAACTGGCTGGCCGTGCCTGGGGCGATGCGCTGCCCGGCGGCACGGTGCCCGGCGCTGTGGTGGCCGGGGCAGCCTGGCTGGAGGCGGCGGTGCGGGCCGGCTGCGCCGCTGTCCCGGCGGTGGCCGCGCAGCCTGCGGTCAGGATGGCGGTCGCAGCGGCGGCCAGGCCGAGGGAGCAGGCACCGGTCCTGCCTCCGGCGCGGTGGCCTCCGAGCGATGATCGCGCTGTAGTCGAAGATCGCGCTGTACTCACTGCGCACTCCAGAGTCACTGCGCACTCCAGCCGGACGGGGTTAGGCCCTACCGAACCGGGATCGCGTCCCGGTGCTAGCAGGCTAGCCGGATGCACCGGCGGCCGCCCGGCAGTGCGAAGGACGCGGCGCGGCGTGGCCGCCGCGCGCCCGGCGCCGTCCCACGGCGGCGGAAGCAGGCCGGCCTCGCGGGCCGCGGGCCGTGGATAACCGGGAACAAAAGCGGCTTCGCTGGCAGTCCGCCGCCCCGGTGTGCAGGGCCGCGCGAGGGAGGCAATCATGGGGGGATGATCGACCCCGACCTCGTACGCCGGGCCGAAGCGGCCGGGATAGCTCCGGTGTACCAGAACTGGCGCGGCGAGACCGCTGAGGTGAGCGAGGAGACGCTCGAGGCGATCCTCACCGCGCTCAACGAGGTCCCCGAGATCGACCCGCGGCGCAGGACCGGCGGAGCGAGCACGACCGCGGGCGCCGGGGCGGCGGGCGCCGGGCGGGCGGCCTCGCGGACGGCTGGTGACGGTCACGGACCAGCCGCGACTGGCCAGCCGCCGGTGCCGGCCTGCCGGTCCTGGGGATTTACGGTCCAGCTGTACTCGCTGCGGTCGCGCGGCTCCTGGGGGCACGGCGACCTGCGCGACCTCGCTGAGCTGGCCGCCTGGAGCGCTCGCGAGCTGGGCGCTGGCTTCATCCTGGTCAACCCGCTCCATGCCGCCGAGCCGGTCCCGCCGATCAGCGCGTCGCCGTACCTGCCCATGACCCGGAGCTTCGTCAGCCCGCTTTACCTGCGGGTCGAGGACATCCCGGAATACCAGCTGCTGCCCGAACCCGATCGGGATCAGATCACCCGCCTGGCGGCTCCGCTGCGGGCCAGGAACGCCACCAGCGACCTGATCGACAGGGACGCGGTGTGGACGGCGAAACGCGCGGCCCTGGAGATCATCAGGACCGTGCCGCTGACCGGGCCGCGGCAGGCCGCCTACCAGCGGTTCCGCGAGCGCGAGGGCAGCGATCTCGACGACTGGGCCGCCTGGTGCGCGGTCGCGGAACTGCACGGGCCAGACTGGCGCAAGTGGCCAGCGGAGGCCAAGGATCCGCGTTCGGCCGCCAGCATGATCGCGGCGGGCACGTTCGGTGCCCAGCCGGGTTTCCATGCCTGGCTGCAGTGGCTCCTTGACGAGCAGCTCGCCGCGGCGCAGCAGGCGGCGAAGACGGCCGGCATGGACACCGGCATCATCCACGATCTCGCGGTGGGGGTGAACCCGGCCGGCGCCGATGCCTGGGCGCAGCAGGACTTGCTGGTCCCGGGGCTGAACGTCGGCGCGCCGCCGGACGGGTTCAACCAGCGTGGCCAGGACTGGGCGCAGCCGCCCTGGCACCCGCAGCGGCTGGCGGCGGCCGGATACCGTCCGCTGGCCAGCTTGTTCGGCGCCGCCCTGCGGTACGCCGGCGGCCTGCGGGTGGACCACGTGATGGGGCTGCGGCGGCTATGGTGCGTGCCCGCCGGGATGCCGCCCGACTGTGGCGCCTACGTGCAGTACGACTACGGCGCGAGCATCGCGGCGCTGGCTGGCGAGGCGGCCAGCGCCGCGGCGCTGGCCATCGGCGAGGACCTTGGCACCGTCGAGCCCTGGTTCCGCAGGTACCTGGCCGACCACGGCATCCTCGGCACCTCGCTGCTGTGGTTCGCTCGCGAGCCCGATGGCACCCCGCTGCGGCCCGAGCACTGGCGGCAGGCCTGCATGGCGACCGTGGGCACCCATGACGTTCCGCCTGTCTCGGGGTTCGTGACCGGCGAGCAGGTGGCCGTCCGCGCCCGGCTGGGGCTGCTGAAAGTGCCAGCGGCAGCGGAACGAGCTACCGCGGCGCTGATGCTGTCCCGATGGCGGGTCGCGCTGGCGCGGGAAGGGCTGATCAGCGCCGGATCGGACCCGGATCCTGCGGAGTTCACCATCGCCCTCTATGCCTACCTGGCCAGGACGCCTGCCGTCCTGATCGGCGTCTCGCTCGCCGATGCGGTCGGCGACTCCCGGACCCAGAACATCCCTGGTACCAGCGATGAGTACCCGAACTGGCGGATCCCGCTGTGCGACAGCGAGCACCGCGCGGTGCTGCTCGAGGACCTGCCGTCCCTGCCGCTGGTCCAGGCGGTGGCCCGGGCTGCCGCGGGGACCTGACCGGCGGCACGGCCATCAGGGGGCCGCAGGAAGCGGGCCGGCGGCGCGGCGGTTCCGCGGCCCGCAGGCAGCGACGACCGAGGCGGCCGGGCGGTCAGCCGCCCGCCCGGCTCCGGAATCCGGGGGCGCCCGGTTAGCCGCCCGCCTGGCGGTCGCGCTGCTGGCAGCGCAGCGCGCGGGCGACGTCGTCGCGCCCCTCGGCCAGCAGCCGCCGCAACGGAGCCGGGGGATCGGTTGCGGCGATGTAGTCGTCGGCCGCGTTGATGGCATCCTGCGTGATGACCCAGGACGGGTAGGCGAACTTGGCGAAATGCTGCGCCATATCGGAGGTCCAGTTCTCCCAGACGTCCGCGACGACGTCAAAGAATCGCTGAGCGTACGGCGAGAGCAGGTCGTCCTGGTCCGGGCTGGCAAAGCCGGCCAGCATGGCCCGGAACGTCGCGTTGGCCAGCGTCCCGCCGGTGATCTCGGCCCAGGCCGCTTCCTTGGCGTCGGGCGTCGGGATCGCGGCCCGGCAGGTCGCGGCGTGCCTGGCTCCGGCGTCGGTCGCGTCCCTGGCCAGCTCGGCGCCGATGTCGGCGGCCTGCGCCACACCGCGGCTGACCAGCCGTCGCAACAGCCGCCAGCGGAACTCGGTGTCCACGGCGAGACCGTCGATGGCCGTCGACCCCGCCAGCAGCCCGGACAGCAGGCTCAGGTCGTCGGCGGTGGCGGCCACGCCGGTGAGGGCCTGGGCGTAACTCAGCTGACGATCCGAGCCTGGCTCGGCGCGCTGGAGCAGTTCGCGCAGCGTCTCGGCGATCCGCTGCAGGCCGCCGCGCCGCCAGGCGGGGTCGGCGAACCGCCGGGCCGCCGCGTCGGCCTGGCCCAGCAGCGTCTGCGTCACGCTGATGTCGGTGACGGAATCCACGCCCGCCAGCACCAGGCTGACGTAGTCGCGGGCCGCCATCTCGGCGTCCCGGCACATGTCCCAGGCCGCCGACCAGCACAGCGCGGCGGGCAGCGGGTCGGTGAACTCGCCGATCCCGCTGATCAGCGTCTGCAGCGAGCGGTCATCCAGCCGGATCTTGGCGTAACTCAGATCGTCGTCATTGACCAGCACCAGGTCCGGGCCCCGGGTGCCGACCAGCGCCGGTACCTCGGTGCGCTCTCCGGCGATGTCCACCTCCAGGCGCTGCCGCCTGCTCAGGCCGGTGTCGGTCCGGTCGTACAGGCCGATCGCGATCCGGTGCGGCCGCAGTACCGGGTGGCTGGCGCTGGCCGTCTGGAGCACGGCGAAGCTGGCCCAGTTGCCGTCGGCAGCGAGGGCGAACTCCGGCCGCAGAGTGTTCACTCCGGCGGTCTCCAGCCATTCCTTGGACCAGGTCGACAGGTCGCGGCCGGAGGACTCCTCGAGCGCGGCGAGCAGGTCGCTGAGGGTCGCGTTGCCCCAGGCGTGCCCGGCGAAATAGCCGCGCAGCCCGTCCAGGAAGTGCTCCCGGCCGACGTACGCCACCAGCTGCTTGAGGACCGCGGCGCCCTTGGCGTAGGTGATGCCGTCAAAGTTCACCTCGACCGTGGCGATGTCGGGGATGTCGGCCGCGATCGGGTGCGTGGTGGGCAGCTGGTCCTGCCGGTACGCCCACGCCTTCCAGGCCTGGGCGAACGTGGTCCAGGCGGTGCTCCAGCGGGTCGCTTCGGCCTGCGCGACGGTGCCGGCCCAGGTGGCGAAGGACTCATTCAGCCACAGGTCATCCCACCAGCGCATGGTGACCAGGTCACCGAACCACTGGTGGGCCATCTCGTGCAGGATCGTCTCGGCGCGGGCCTCCCTCGCGGTGTCGGTCACCCGCGAGCGGAACACGTAATCCTCGAGGAAAGTGACGCAGCCAGCGTTCTCCATCGCGCCGGCCTTGTACTCGGGCACGAACAGCTGGTCATACTTACCGAACGGGTAACGGACGCCGAACTCCCGGTGAAAGAAGTCGAAGCCCTGCCTGGTCACCTCGAAGATCTCGTCAGGGTCGAGGAAGCTGGCGAGTGACTCGCGGCAGAAGATGCCGAGCGGGATGCCGTCGTGCTCGTCGCGGATCACGTGGTAGGGACCGGCCGCGACCGCGGTGATGTAGGTCGACATCACCGCCCCGGCCGGGAAGTGCCAGTGCTCGCGGCCCTCGCCGGCCGGCTCGGCCTCGATGTCCGGGGCGGCGTTGGAGATCACCTGCCAGCCCGGCCGCGCGATCACGGTGAACTCGTAGGTGGCCTTCAGGTCCGGCTGGTCGAAGCAGGCGTAGACCCGGTTCGCGTCGAAGGTCTCCAGGTCCGAGTACAAGTAGACGCTGCCGTCGGCCGGGTCGGTGAACCTGTGCAGTCCCTCGCCGCTGCGCGAGTAGGCGCAGTCCGCCACGACCCGCAGCTCATTGGTGGCCGCCAGGCCGTCCAGGGTGATCCGGTAGCCGTCGAAATTCTCGACTGGCACCCGCGCTCCGTTCAGCGTGATCTCGGTCACCGCGGGCGCCGTCAGGTCAATGAAGGTGGATGCGCCCGGGCCCGCGCAGCGGAACCTGACGGTGGTTACCGACCTGAACGTGGTCTCCCCGCCGGTCAGATCGAGTTCGACCAGGTAGGAGTCGATGTCGAGTAGTCGCGCGCGGTCCCGCGCTTCGTTGCGCGTGAGGTTCCGGGCCAAAGTGCTGATCCCTTCGATGGCTGGCTGTTCTTGAATGATCCCATGCTGCCTCATGGAATGACTTGGGCCGCAACCTAGTTACCAGCTGCATCAGCCGCCCTCCCCGTCAGGAGTTCGCATGACCGAGCAGGAGCTCGTGGACGTTGACTTTTGGTTTGACCCGCTTTGCCCGTGGGCGTGGATCACCTCCCGGTGGATGCTCGAGGTGCAGCAGGTACGCCCGGTCCGGGTGCGCTGGCACGTGATGAGCCTGGCCGTCCTCAATGAGGGCAAGGAGGGCCTGCCCGAGCGCTATCAAGAGGCGATGCGGACGGCGTGGGGCCCGGTCCGGGTCTGCATCGCGGCCGAGCAGAAGTTCGGCCCTGAGGTGCTCGGCCCCCTTTACACCGCGCTGGGCACGCGCTTCCACCTGGAGAAGGCAGAGCGAGACCGGCCTACGATCGAGGCGGCCCTCGCTGCGGCCGGGCTGCCGGCCGAGCTGGCTGACGCCATGGAGTCGACCGAGTACGACGACGCCCTGCGGGCCTCGCACTGTGACGGCATGGACCGGGTCGGCTACGAGGTGGGAACCCCGGTGATCTCCGTCAACGGCTTTTCCTGCTTCGGCCCGGTGGTCACGCCCATCCCGCGTGGCGAGGCTGCGGCCCGGCTCTGGGACGGCTTCCTGCTGGTGACGGGCACCGACGGGTTCTTCGAGCTGAAGCGGAGCCGGACCAGGGACCCGATCTTCGACTAGGTCGCTGCGAGCGGCCAGGACCGGCCCGGCCGCCGCTGACCGGCCCAGCGGCCGACTCAGTGGCTGGCTCAGCGGCTGGCCAGTACCCGCAACGTCCAGGCACAGCCGGAATCGACGGCGAGGTCAATGGCGCCCGGGCCTGGATAGGCGGGCGTGATGCCCTGGCCGCTCCGGCGCGCCTGGTCAACCGCGCGCAGGCGCGGGGCGCCTGCGGGCGTGGCGGTGACGATGAAGGTGCCCGGACGGCCCAGCGCCGAGCAGTCGTAGGACCAGCCGATGCGCCAGGTGCCGTGGCCGGTCATCGTGAAGCTGAAGGTGCGGCTCGGGCCATGCCCGGCAAACTGCGCCATGACCGGCGATCCTGGCGCCCCGAGCCGGTCCGCGCCGCTGGCCCGGCCCGCCGCCAGGCGGCGGACCGGCTTCTGGCGGGCGGTCACGGTGACGTGCGTGGCGGATGGCAGCGCCGTGATCTCGGCCACCAGCGCGACCGCGCCGACGACCAGACTGAGGCCCGCCACCGCCGACCCTGCTATGGCCAGGAGCCTGGTGGCCCGCCGGTCCCGCAGCCGGTACGGCCGCGCCAGCCGGGCGGCGGCCGCATGCCGGGGGCGGCGTCGCGGCGACCGCCGGGGGGTGCGGTTGCGCATCATCCGGGCCCCTCAGCCGCCCGAACTGGACTGGTGACAGGAAGTAATGAGATCGACTGGTCACCCACAGGAATCGTTCTATCACGGTTAGAAACAATGTCCGGCGCCAATAGCCATATTGGCTGGCAAATGGCGGTCGGCTCATACCGGCTGGTCCGGCTGGTCCGGCTGGCCACTCCCGTCAGTCGCGGCAGCGACGGGCCTGTTTGTACCGAGAGCAGTCAGGTAATGACGTTTAGTCAGAATTTTATCTACGTTCCGTAATCGTCCCCGCTGCCCGGCGCCAGCGGCTTTGCCTCCTGGGTGCCATGCGCGAGGATGGAAGGCATGCGCAGCAACTACATCGGCGGTAACTGGACGTCATCGGCGAGCGACGTGGCCATCGACGTGCTGAACCCCGCGACCGAACAGGTGATCGACCAGGTCCCGGCGGGGCACGAGGCAGATGTGGACGAGGCGGTGCGGGCCGCGGCGGCCGCGCTGCCGTCGTGGTCGGGTACCAGCCCGGCGGACCGGGCCGGCCGCTGGAGGCGGCGCGCGCGCTCCTCGAACAGCGCGCCGACCAGGTCGCAGCGACCATCACCGCAGACGTGGGCTCACCGGTCAGCTTTGCCAGGAAGGTGCAGGTCGGGACGCCGCTCGCGGTGCTGGCCAGCTATGTCGACCTGCTGGCCAGCTACGACTTCGGCGGTGAGCGGGTCGGCAACTCCCTGATCGTCAGGGAGCCGGTCGGGGTGGTCGGCGCCATCACGCCGTGGAACTACCCGCTGCACCAGATCGTGGCCAAGGTGGCCGCGGCGCTCGCAGCGGGCTGCACCGTGGTCCTGAAGCCGAGTGAGGTCGCGCCGCTCGCCGCCTACGAACTGGCCGATATCTTCCACGAGACCGGGCTGCCCGCAGGCGTGTTCAACCTGGTCAGCGGCACCGGTCCGGTGACCGGGGCGGCCATCGCCGCTCATCAGGACATCGATGCGGTGTCCTTCACCGGCTCCGCGGCGGCCGGCCTGCGGGTGGCCGAGGCGGCCGCCGCCACCGTCAAGCGGGTCACCCTGGAGCTGGGCGGCAAGTCCGCCAACGTGATCCTGCCTGACGCTGACCTGGCCACCGCGGTGAAGGTCGGGGTGGCCAAGGCGTTCATCAACTCGGGACAGACCTGCAACGCGCTGACCAGGATGCTGGTGCACCGGGACGGTTACGACGAGGCGGTGGGATACGCGGCCAAGAACGCCGAACGCTACCTGACCGGCGATCCGCTCGCCGAAGGCACCAGGCTCGGCCCGCTGGTCTCGGCCGCGCAGCGGGATCGGGTCCGCAACTTCATCGAGCAGGGGCTGACGGAGGGCGCCCGGATGGTGGTCGGCGGACCGCAGGCCCCCGCGGGGCTCGATCACGGCTACTTCGTGCAGCCCACCGTCTTCGCCGACGTGCGGCCGGACATGACGATCGCGCAGGAGGAGATCTTCGGGCCGGTGCTGTCGGTGCTCGGCTACGCCACCGAGGATGAGGCGGTGCAGATCGCCAACGGCACCAGGTACGGCCTGGCCGCCAGCGTGTGGTCGGCCGACCAGGATCATGCCGTGTCCGTGGCCAGGAAGCTTCGCGCCGGGCAGGTCGAGGTCAACGGCGGCGCGTTCAACGTGGTGGCTCCGTTCGGCGGATTCGGCCAGTCCGGTTACGGGCGCGAGCTCGGGGTGCCTGGCCTCGAGGAATTCCTAGAGATCAAGGCGCTGCAGTTCTGAGCGGGCGCGGGCCTGGCCCGCGTCAGCGCAACGGCCGGAAGAACGCCCTGATCTCGGCCGCGAGCAGGCCGGGTTCCTCCAGCGCGGCGAAATGACCGCCCCGGGGCAGCTCGGTCCACCGGTGCACGGTGAAGTAGCGCTCGGCCAGCTCGCGAGGCGGCCGGCCTGCCGGGACGTACTCGTTAGCGAAGATGGCGAAACCCGCGGGCACCGGGACCGGTGCCCCGGCCGGAAGCGGCGCGCCGTGGCGGCGGTACTCGTAGTAGTGCCGCACCGACGAGGTAATGGTGGCCGTAGCCCAGTAGATCGTCAGGTTGGTGAGCAGCTGGTCGCGGGTGAACCGGGATTCCACATCGCCGCCGCAGTCGCTCCAGGCGCGGAATTTCTCCACGATCCAGGCGGCCAGCGCGGCCGGTGAGTCGGTCAGCCCGTAGCCGAGCGTCTGCGGCTTGGTGGACTGGACCTCGGAGTAGGCGCCTTCCGCCTGATCCCACCGGTTCACGGCGGCCAGGTACTCGCGCTCGGCCGGCGACCAGGGCTGGGGCGGCTCGGCGAAGCTCGGCGCGCTGAGGTGGATGCCGGCCAGCCGGTCCGGGTGCTGGCTGCCGAGGCGGCTGGTCACCCCCGCGCCGATGTCGCTGCCGTGCGCGCCGAATCTGTCATACCCCAGTGCGCCGGTCATCAGCTGGTGCCACAGGTCCGCGATACCCGAGTTGACCAGGCCCGGGGCAGCCGGCTTGGCCGAGAAGCCGAAGCCAGGCAGCGACGGCACCACCACGTCGAACGCGTCTGCCGGGTCGCCGCCTGCCGCCTCAGGATCGGTGAGCAGCGGGATCAGGTCGGCGTACTCGGTGAACGAGCTAGGCCAGCCATGGGTCAGCACCAGCGGCAGCGGGTCGCGGCCCCGGCCGCGCTCCTGGATGAAGTGCACCTCCAGGCCATCGATCCGGGCCCGGAACTGCGCGAAGCGGTTCAGCGCGCGCTCGGCCGCCCGCCAGTCGAAGCTGTCTGCCCAGGTGGTGAGCAGGTCCTGGAGGTAGTCCAGATCAGTGCCGTAGTCCCAGCCGACGCCAGCCAGCTGGTCGGGCCACCGGGTGCCGGCGATGCGCGTCCTGAGGTCGTCGAGGACTGAGTCGTCGACGGCGATCGTGAACGGTTCGACAATCAGCTGTTTCGACACCTCTGAACAATAACACTGGTGTTGGGCGATGCAACCGGCTAATCGGTACACTGGTGTCGTGGTAACCATGCCCGGGCCCGGGCCGCGCATTCTCGAGGCCTTCCTCAACACGGTCGACGAGCGCAGCTTCAGCCGCCACGGCGTCCGGCACGCCCGGGGTGACGCGCTCGCCACTCCCGCGCAGCTGGCCGCCTGGCTAGCCGGGCAGGGCCTGGCCTGGCCCGGCGCCCAGGCGGACGCAGCCGACCTGCGCGCGGCGCTGGCGCTGCGCGAGGCGCTTCGCGGCGCACTGCTGCTGCGGGCCGGCCAGCCATCTGGCGACGACGACCCGGGCCGGGTCAACGACGTGCTGGCCCGCTTCCCGCTCCGGCTGGATATGCGCTCAGATGGGATGCTGCGGCTGTCCGCGCAATCACCTGGGGCGGGGGTCGGCGGCATCGCCGCTATCGCGGCGGACTGCGCGGCCAACGGCGGCTGGCGCCGGCTCCGGATCTGCGCGGCCCCCGATTGCCGCTGGGTCTTCTACGACACCTCCCGCAGCGGAGCCGGGCGCTGGTGCTCGATGGCCACCTGCGGCAACCGTGCCAAGACCCGCAGGTACCGGGACCGGCGCCAGGCCAGTTCAGGCTGACCAGCGGGCCGCGCCGGCCACCTGGGCGGCTGTTCGCCCAGGCGGTGGCCTGACCCTAGTGCGGCTGGGGCTGGGGCTGGGCGATCCTGGCCACGGCCGCGTTCGCGGCCCGGATCAGGTCGGCCGGGGCCAGCTCGATCTGGAGCCCACGCCGGCCAGCGCTGCAGAAGATCGTCGCCAGGTCCAGCGCGCTGGCGTCGACGATGACGGGAAGCCGCTTGCGCTGGCCAAGCGGCGAGATGCCGCCCGCCACGTATCCGGTCGCCCGTTCGGCAGCCGTCACGTCAGCCAGCGCCGCTTTCTTACCGCCTGCCGCCGCCGCCAGTGCCTTGAGGTCGAGCTGGCAGGCGACCGGCACCACGGCCACGGTCAGCCGGCCGTCCACGTCGGCGACCAGCGTTTTGAACACCCGTTCGGCCGGCACGCCCAGCGCTTCGCTGGCCTCCGCGCCGTAGGACGAGCTGCGCGGGTCGTGGTCATAGGAATGCACGGTGTGCGCGACCCGCTGCCGGTCCAGCAGCGTCGTTGCCGGAGTCGAATGTCCTGCCACCCTGGGCAGCCTAGGAGATCCGCCGGCCCGGGCCACGGCCAGGCTGCCCGGCTGCTCCTGATCGTCGTTCCCGGCGGCGTCGAGGACTACTTCCGCCAGCTCAACAATGCCGCAACGGACGAAGAGCGGCACTAGACCGGCGCGCCGCACGGAATCCGCGTTGGGCCTGAATGAGCAGGCCGGAACGGTCGAGGCCAGCCTCGGGTCGCAGCGGCCGCGGGCGGCGCATCCAGTAGTGACCGAGCACCAAAGAGCCTGGCCGGCACCTAATCGAGCCGCAGCATCGCCAACGGCGAGGTAACTATGGGTAGAACGGATAGGCACTCGGGGTAAATCTGCCATGGCTGGCTGAGGCGAGCCGTCATACACTGGGAAGGGCTGCGCGTCGAACGTAGGAAGTGTTTGGCGCGCTCAGGGGTGGGGCTCCGGCATGGACTTTGATCGGAAGCGGGCGCGTCCGGCGCATGTGTTCGTCGGCCGCCAGCAGGAGCTGGCCGCGATCACCGCGGCCCTGGCTGCGGCACGGGCGGGTGAGCCGCAGGTCGTGCTGATCCAGGGCGAGGCCGGGATCGGCAAGTCGTCGCTGATTGCCGAATTCCTCGATGCCCAGCAGGATATGCAGGTCATGACCGCCAGCGGCGAGGAAGCCGAGGCGGTGCTGGCTTACGGCGTGGTGCAGCAGCTCGTGGCGGCGGCTGCTGCCGTTTCACCCGGGGAGCTGGCCGGCCTCGAACTGCTGTCGCACGGCCCGGTTGCCGACGCGGACGCGCTGGCGGTCGGCGTGGAGCTGCTCGCGCTGATCTCCGCAGTGCCAGCCGCGCAGGCCGTGGCCGTCGTCGTGGAGGACCTGCAATGGGCCGATCTGGCCTCCTCCCGGGCCTTGCTCTTCGCCTGCCGCAGGCTGGTGGCGGATCACGTACTGGTGATCCTCTCGTGCCGCAGCGAAGGGATGCCGCAGCTCGGCGAGGGGTGGGCTCGCTTCGTATCGGGTGACCGCCGCGTCGTCAGGCTCCCCCTGGGCGGATTGACTACCGGGGAGCTGGGCCTGCTGTGCTGCGAACTCGGGCGCGCCGATCTGTCCGAGGGAACGCTCAGGCGGCTGGCGGACCATACCGCGGGCAGCCCGCTGCTGGCCCGGGCGCTGCTCGCCGAGCTGACCGACGAGGCACTGAAGGCCCCGGACCGGCCCTTACCGGCCCCGGCATCGGTTGCGGGCCTGATCCTGCCCCGGCTGGATGCGCTCTCGCAGGCCGCTCGTGACCTGGTGGCAGCCGCATCGGTGCTCGGGGAGCATTGCACGCTGGCCGAGGCGGCAGCGGTGTCAGGGACGACGGACCCGGCCGCGGTGTCAGGGACGACGGACCCGGCTGCGGCGCTCGACGAGGCGGAGCGGGCCGGACTCCTTACCGAGCAGGAAACGCCGTCAGGATGGCGGATCTCGTTTGGGCACGTGCTTGTCCGGCAGGCCGTCTACGGCAGCCTCGGTGCGGAACGGCGCAGGCAGCTGCATCTGCGCGCTGCGTCGGTGGTGGCGGCTCACGAGGCGCTCACACACCGGGCGGCCGCGGCCGTCGGTCCAGATCCGGAGCTGGCCGGTGATCTCGGCATGGCGGCTGGGGCGGCAGCCGGGTCGGGGAAGCTCGGCCTCGCCGCGCGTTACCTGCAGCAGGCCGCGGCGGTCACCGGGCCAGGCCCCGAGCGGGACGATCGAGCTCTGGCGGCTTTCGAGATGCTGCTGCGGAGCGCCGACGTCGCGGCGGCCGAGGCCGCCAGGCCGGCGGTCGAGCAGCTGCCCGCCAGCGCGCGCCGGAGCGCGGCGCTCGGTCAGCTCGCGCTGCTGGCGGCCCGCCCCATGGACGCGCAGGTCCTGCTCCGGGAGGCGTGGGAGGCCCATGACCGAGCGGCCGAGACGGCCGCAGGCGCGGAGGCAGCCCTCGGCCTCGGCATCCTGCTCGGGATATCCGGATCGGTGGCCGAGTCCACCATGTGGCTGGAGCGCGCGCTGGGCAGCGCCGCCGGCGGCGAGCCATGGTATGACGCCGCCCGCAGCATGCGCGCTATACCGTTCGCGCTCAGCGGCGACGTGGGCAAGGCACTCAGCCTGTTCAGTGACCTCCCGGAGCGGGCGGCGATGGTGCCGCTGGCCAATACCGACTCGGTCACCTATCGCGGTCTGGTCAAACTGTGGAGCGACGATCTGCCGGGCGCGGTCGAGGACCTGACGCTGGTGGTGAGCAGGATCAGGGCCGGGCTGCACGTGCGGTTTCCTGGTCAGCCGCTGGCCTTCCTGGCCGAGACGGAGTTCAGATGCGGGCGCTGGGATGACGCTCAGGGCCACGCTGACCTGGCCATATCCCTGGCCCGGGATGCTGACCGCCACTACGATCTGACGTTCGTCCACGGCACGGCGGCTAAAGTCGCTGCCTGCCGGGGTGACTGGCCGGTCGCCGCGGCTCACGTCGAAGCAGCTGAGGACGCGGCCCGCGCCTTCGGCGGCCTGGCCTCGATTTTCGCCGCCTCGGCCCGCGCCATTCTCGGTTTCGCCAGGGATGACCCAGAAGAGACGCTGCGCGGGGTGGCCACCGCGCTGGCTGTGCCCGAGATCGACCGCTACGACGACCCGGCCGCCTTCTGGTGGCGTCCGATGCAGGTCTGGGCCCTGATCCGCGCCGAACGTCTCGCCGACGCCGAGCCGGTCCTGGCGGCGTTCGAGTCCAGGGCGGCCGCCCGCGGTGAGCGTTCGGCGCTGAGCCACGCGGCCTGGCTGCGTGGCTTGCTGGCCATCGTTAACGGTGACCTCGACCGCGCCGAGCAGATACTGCGGGAGGGCCGCCTCGCCTGGTGCGGCCTTAACTTCCCGTTCAGCCGCGCATTGCTCGATCTCGAGTACGGGCGGTGCCTGGCCCGGCAGCGGCGTCGCGCGGCTGCCATCGATGCCGTGCGCACCGCGCAGGAGGCCTTCAGCACTCTCGGGGCCCGCCCGTTCATGCTGGCCAGCGAAACTGAGCTGGCCGGGCTGGGCCTGCGGCTGCGTCCAGGGGCGGAGGCTGGCCTTCAGGCCCTGACCGCTCAGGAACTCCGCGTGGCCAGGCTGGTTGCCTCAGGGCTGTCCAACCGCCAGGTGGCCGCGCAGCTGTACGTGAGCCCGAGAACGGTGGAGTACCACCTGGCTAGCGTCTTTACCAAGCTTGACCTCCGGACCCGCCACCAGCTCACGGCCCGCGTTCGCGACCTCGAAGCTACCGGGATCGATCCCCAGTGAAAAACCCAGTGAAATCCCGGACGACGGCAGGGGACCTGGCTCCGTAGCGTCCGGCGTGTGTATGTTCGCGGAGCGAAGAATTCCGGGCGGTCGTGGCCGGGCCTGATCACATCCGAATTATCCGGAGAAGCGAGCCTGGCGGGCCCGCGATTTAGGTGCATTAGCCACATATCTGCTTCGGCCATGCGCATAGAGACCGCATATCGGCTGGCCGCCGGATCCAATGATCACGAGGAGTCATGATGGGCACATGGTTCTGGCTGAATATACCGCTGGCAGCGCTATTCTTCTGCTGCTGGTGCGGGATCCCGCTGTGGCTTACGCTCACGCGCTGGGACAAGGAGCTTGCCGCAAGAACTATCCCCGAGCCGGTCCTGGTGCGGTCGCAGCCGGATGCGGCAGCCCGTCAGGAGACCGTCAGTTCGGCCCATGCGCAAGCTGCTGGCCTGCAAATACGCTAAACGGCCGGATCATGGCCGGTACTTAGCGGCACGTCCGTGGCTGCCGGTGTTGGTCTTCGCCGCGGCCACTCCCGCACGGGCGTCGTTCCCGGAATCTGGCCGACTCCGAAGATCGGGGTGAAGCTGGCGCCATGCGGCGGGCTGGCCGCCGCTGTGGCCCGACCTCGCGACATGGCACCGAAGGTTGTCAGGGACTGCCGAGCGCGATCCAGGGGCCGTGGCCTGGTCGCTGAGGCACCGATCACAGCGGGCGAGGTCGTAACAATCAACGGCGGCCTTATCGTTGCCACCGGACGTTGCTGGCGCCGCCCGAACGGCTGCGCAAGTCCGACGTTCAGATCGCGGACGGCTTTCACCTCGCGATCAACCTGGGCAAAAGCGGCGATGGCGCAGCGCTGTTGTTGTTCAATAGCGGCCATGGCGCAGAGCTGCTGAAACAGCCTGAAACAGCCGCAGCAAAGCGCCATTGCCGCTATTGCGAGAAGAATGGTGTCAGCGCCGACGACGTCGGCGAGCCCGCTTGCCAGCGGCACCACCGGCTGCTGCCGCGCGCTGGGCCGGGGCTGGCTGGGCTGCGCGGGGCGGACCGGCGGCTGCCTGGCCCGAAGCGGCCGGGCCCGCCGCCTGGCCCGTGGCTGGCTGGCCCGTGGCTGGCTGGCCCGCGGCTGGCTGGGCTGGGGCCGGCTGGGCTGCGCCGGGAGCGGCGGCTGGCTGGGCCGGGGCTGGCTGGGCTGCGCCGGACGGAGCGGCGGCTGGCTGGGCTGGGGCTGGCTGTCCGGGCCGGGCAGTTTGCGACTGGTTTGGCTGTCCGGGCCGGGCAGTTTGCGACTGGTTTGGCTGTCCGGGCCGGGCAGTTTGCGACTGGTCTGGCTGTCCGCGCCGGCCAGCCTGCGACCGGTCTGGCTGTCCGGGCCGGGCAGCCTGCGACCGGTCTGGCTGTCCGGGCCGCCCAGCCTGCGACCGGTCCGGCTGTCCGCGCCGGTCCGGGCCGGCCGCCTCCGAATCGAGGCTCTGGGCCAGCACCTCGTGCTCAGCGTGGGGCCGGGACACGTCCCGGGCGCGCATGGCGGCGTCCACCGTCACCTTCATGCCTGCCATAGCGGTCCTCCCCGGCCCATTATCGCCACAACTGGTCAGAAGATCGTCGGGCACCAGGGCGCCGGATCCCACGCCAGGGCCGTAGAGAGCCCGGCCAGCGCCCCGGCGCGGTGCTCGGCAGCCAGACCCGAAGCGGCGAGCGCGCCCAGCCTGGTCCAGCCCAGGTAGGTGGCACCCAGCGCCTGGACAGGCAGGGCCACATCGGCGGGCGCCGTGGTCCGCTCGCAGCACGCCGGGCTGGCTGGCCCGCCCGCTTGCAGCCGCCAGCGCCCGGCATTGCTGGTGAGGAGGTCGTCGGTCACGTCGATCACGAGATCCACCGGGCAGGCGTAACGGCGCTGCGAAAGGGCTCGCTGGACATCGACGAGCCGGACCCAGAGCCCGTCGGTGAGCTGCGCCCGGGCCCGGCGGCGGTCAGCGAGCAGGTGAAGCAGCGGATCATCGACCGGACGCTGGCGGGCCCGGACCTCGCCGACCAGGTCCCTGGTGAGCAGGTCTCCCCAGAGCACCGCGAACGCCTCGGGTCCGTCGGCCAGCAGTTCCCTGACATTCAGCACGCCAGCGGGAATGCCGTCATCGCCCCACTCGGGCTGCACGTTATAGAGGGCATAACCACGCGGGCCCGTGTCGTCTTCGGCCAGGACGCAGCGCAGCGGGGACGCGCCGCGCCGGTTGTGCTCCGGATCAGCAAGTAGCGAGTCCCACCATCGGTCATCCCGGGCGTGCATGCCCGGCCTGGTCGGCAGGATGGCGTCGAAGACGGCAGCAAGCTCAGCCCTGGGCTGATGAGCGTCGGCGATCCGCAGCCGCACCCCCTGGGCGGCCGGGGCGCCGGGCCAGGCATCCTGCGGTCTGGTCAGCTGCGCCTCGCCGCGCCGGAGGGTGAACCTGAGCTGAGCCGACGCTGCGCCGTAACCGTACCGGCCGTAAATCCCTGACTCTGAGGCGAACAGCGCCGCCACGGCCTCGCCGCTGTCCCTGAGGTCGGCAAGCTGGCGGCGCATCAGCCCGGACAGGATGCCGCGGCGCCGGTGCGAGGGCAGCACGGCGACCGCCGTCACCCCCGCGACCTCGGCCAGCGCCCCGGGCACCGCCATCGTGAAGCTGTACGCGCTGGCCGTCGCGACCATGCTGGCCTGGTCGAATGCGGCCAGGCTGCGGTCTGCCTCGAAGGTGGCGAACTCGTGCTGCCTGCTGGGCTCGCTCGGCGCGGCGGAGTTGAAGGCGTGCTCGGCCACCGCATGGAAGGCGGGGAACTCGGCCACGGTGATCGGCCGGACCGGATAGTCGGCTGCCATGGAACCATTCGTACCCTGCGGGCGGCCGCCGCCGCGAACCGGTTTTGGCCCGGGCGCCACCAGGGCGCACCGGGCAGCTAGGAGTCCGGATCTACCGGTACAGTGCCGGCATCAAGGTTCATCGTGTCCCGCAGCGGCTCGCCGCCGCAGTGCAGACAGCACTGCAGCGGCTCCGTCGGGTGATCCGCCGCCAGTTCATCACCAGTAACCGGCGCTTGGCGTTCGGCCTGGCGACCGCGGTCGTGATCATCGGCGCGGCGGCGGTCCGGGTCTCGGTGTCCTGGTTCTCGCCCGGCGTCATGATCCTGCCGATCCTGGCGGGCGGCCTGCTGTTGTGGCCCCGGGCGCTGCGGATCTTGTTCGGCGTGGTCGCGGTGATGCTGGCCTATGACGCGCTGGAGGGCCGCGCTGACCCGGGCATCATCGCCACGATCGTGGTGACCGCCCTGATTGCTGACGTGCTCGCCAGGACCAGAGAGAAGCTCGGCGTGCAGGGGATGCGCGGCGATCAGATGCTGATTGAGCTGCGGGACCGGATCCGGGCCCAGAGCAAGCTGCCGGAACTGCCCGAGGGCTGGAATTCCGTCTCGGTACTCAGGCCGGCGGGCGGCTCGTCGTTTGGCGGCGACTTCGTGGTCTCGGCGTGCGACGGGAAGACGCTGGAGGTCGGGCTCGTCGACGTGTCAGGCAAGGGGATCGACGCCGGGACGCGGGCGCTGCTGCTATCGGGCGCGTTCGGCGGCCTGCTCGGCTCGGTCCCGGCCGGGGAGTTCCTGGCCTGCTGCAACTCCTACCTGCGTCGGGGCGACGCGGCCGAAGGTTTCGTGACCGCCGTGCACCTGGCACTGGACCTGGCCACCGGCGAATACGTGGTCGCCTCGGCCGGGCACCCGCCGGCCGCGCACTTCGAGGCGGGCAGCGGCAAATGGCGGCTGACCCAGGCGCGTGGCGTGGTCCTCGGCGTAGTGCCTGACTTGCGCGGCGTCCCTGAGCGGGGGGCCCTGCGGCCCGGAGACGCGCTGATGCTCTACACCGACGGCCTGATCGAGGCACCGGGTCGTGATATCGACGTCGGCATCGACCGGCTGCTCGGTGCCGCTGACCGGCTGGTGACATCAGGATTCGGAACGGGCGCCGCCCGGCTGGTCCAGACGATCCAGGCCGGTGAGCGTACCTCCGATGACTGCGCGCTCGTCCTCATCTGGCGGGGGTGACGTAGTCCGCGCTCGCACAGAGCAGCTGGATGGCGTGCTCGACCAGGGTGATCAGGACGTCACGCGACGATGCCCGCTGACGGGCATCACACAGAATGACCGGCACGTCGGGATCAAGGTCGAGCGCGGTGCGTACCGCGCCTACGGGGAAGCGCTTCGCTCCGTCGAAGCAGTTCACGGCCACGATGAATGGCGTGCCCTGGCGCTCGAAATAGTCAACGGACGCGAAGCTGTCGGCGAGCCTGCGGGTGTCCGCCATGACCACCGCGCCGAGAGCGCCAAGCGCCAGTTCGTCCCACATGAACCAGAACCGGCGCTGGCCAGGCGTGCCGAACAGGTAAACGACCAGGTCCTCGCGGATGGTGATCCGCCCGAAGTCCATCGCGACGGTCGTGGTGGTCTTCTCCTCGACCCCGTCGGTCCGGTCGATGTGCGCTCCGGGCTCGCTCAGCTGCTCCTCGGTGCGCAGCGGCCGGATCTCGGTCACCGAGCTGACCAAGGTGGTCTTGCCCGCTCCGAATCCGCCCGCGATCAGGATCTTGATCCCTGCCGGCGTCGCCTGCCCTTGAACACCCTGATCAGAGCCTGCGTAGCCCATCAGCCACCTCCCTGAGCAGCTTCGGGTCCGTCAGCCTCATCGGTACCGGGTGATGGACCGCGACCAGCCCGCGCTCCCGTAGGTCCGCGATCAGGATGCGGACCACGCCGAGCGGGAGGTCAAGGTCTGCGGCGAGGTCGGCCACCGAGATCGGGAGCCGGCACCGGCGCAGCACCGTGAGGTGCTCTGGCTCGAGGCCCTGATGGTCGGCATGGGTACCGCGGATCGCCACGACCATGGAGACCAGGTCAAAGCTCTCGCCAGCCGGCCGGGTCCGGCCGCCGGTGAGCGCGTAGGGGCGGACCACCGGGCCGGCGTCCCGGTCAAGCCATCTGTCTTCAGGCGGGGGCACCTGACATCACGTCGTCTCTGAACTGGCCGGCACCGGGCGGGGTGCCACCGCCAGATGGTTACCCACCCGTTTGACCAGTACCGCCATCTCGTAGGCGACGAGGCCCGCGTCGGCCTCGGCCGCGGTCAGCACGGCCAGGCAGCTGCCCTCCCCGGCCGAGGTCACGAACAGGAACGCGGCGTCCATCTCCACGATCGTCTGCCTGGGCTGACCGCCGCCGAACTGCGCGCCGACGCCCCTGGCCAGGCTCTGGAAACCAGCCGCGACTGCGGAAAGGTGCTCGGCGTCCTCCCGGCTCAGCCCTGTGGATGCGCCGATCGCCAGGCCGTCCCTGGTCAGGATGACGGCTTTGTCGACGTGGACGACCCTGGCGACCAGGTCGTCAAGAAGCCAGTCGAGTTCGCTAGCGCGGCTCATAGGATGCCCCCTGGTGGTCTAGCCCGCGGCTGGTTCGCGGGTCACTCGTCACTCCGCTCTGTGTCGGCCGCGTCGCGAGGCTCCGGGCTCGGCGGCGTCTCGGGCCCAGCTGCCTGGGTACCCGGTTCAGTACGGCCGCGCTCCCAGCCCCGTTGCAGAGCCGAGACCGTGCTGCGGGCGGCTTCCGGTGAGGGCGTGCTCGGACCGTTCCCTGCTGTCCCGCCAGCCGCCCCGCCGGCTGCTCCGCCCGAGGCTACGCCGCTGGTTCTCAGCTGGGGCGCCAGGCTGGCCTGGCGGACTCGGACCGGCAGGCCGAGCTCGGTCAGGTCGGTAGTTGTCACGTGTGCGTCGTCGGCGCCGCCGGTTTCCGCCGGCGCCTGGTCACGTCCCAAGGCCGAGGAACGGCCCGTAGCCGCGGCCGGTGCCGTGCGAGTCGTCTCCACGAAGGCGCGCCCGGGGACCGCGGCCGAGCCAGCCGTCCGGCGGGCCGGGATGACCCACGGGTCAAAGGCCGATCCGGACGACGCGGCAGCCGCGAGCGCCGCTGACGAATCCGCGGGCAATGGACCAGCCCCAGCGGGACCAGCCCCAGCGGGACTGGTGCCTGATGGGCTCGGGCCTGATGGGCTCGGGCCTGATGGGCTCGCGCCTGATGGGCTCGCGCCTGATGGGCTCGCGCCCGCGGGGCTGGCGTCCGACGGATCGGCGGACCAGGGATCGGCGGACCAGTGGTCGGCGGACCACTGGTCGGCGGGCGGAGGCACGTCGAGCGTGGGCTCATCGAGCGTGGGCTCATCGAGCGTGGGCTCATCGAGCGTGGGCTCGTCGAGTGTGGGCTCGCCGACCGTGGGCCCGGCCGCGGTTACGCCCAGCTGCCCCGTGGCCAGCGCGGCCGGGCGCTCGCCGGGCAGGACTGCGGGCGGATCGCTGGACAGGACCGCGGGCGGATCGCTGGACAGGACCGCGGGCGGATCGCTGGACAGCACTGCGGGCGGATCGGCGGGCAGCACTGCGGGCGGATCGCTGGACAGGACCGCGGGCGGATCGCTGGACAGGACCGCGGGCGGATCGCTGGACAGCACTGCGGGCGGATCGGCGGGCAGCACTGCGGGCGGATCGCTGGACAGGACCGCGGGCGGATCGCTGGACAGGACCGCGGGCGGATCGCTGGACAGCACTGCGGGCGGATCGGCGGGCAGCATCGCGGGCGGATCGGCGGGCAGCACCGCGGGCGGATCGCTGGACAGCGTCACCGGAGGGGCTGCGGCCGCCGTCGGCCAGCGATCCGCCGTCCCGTTGGCTGCGGCGGCAGCCGGCCCGGCGGCCCGGCCTGCCAGCGACGTCAGCGCGCTGGGCTGCTCCAGTACCGCTGGCTCGGCTCCGATCTCCTGGCGCAGCACGGCGTGCCGTCCGGGCAGCCGGCTCGCCCGCTCGGCGGCCGACCCTGGCTCCAGTTCGTAGTCGCCATCGTCGACGATCAGGGCCAGCGGGATCAGCACGATCGCGGTTGTGCCGCCGTAAGGCGATGGCCGCAGGGATATCTGGATCTGGTGCCTTTTGGCGAGCTGCCCGGCGACGAAGAGGCCGAGCTGGTCACTGCCGGACAGATCGAAGGGCGGCGGGTGCGCGAGGTTGTGGTTGATCTCGGCCAGCTTTTCCTCAGGGATGCCGAGCCCGCGGTCCTCGATGTCGACGGCGAATCCGCGGCCCACGATGTCACCGTGGATCCGGACCGGGGTATTGGGCGGCGAGAAGATCGTGGCGTTCTCGGCGAGTTCCGCGATCAGGTGGATGACGTCGGTGACGGCCGTGCCCACCAGCGCCGCCCTGGTGCCCGTGGTGACCCGGATCCTGGTGTAGTCCTCGACCTCGGCGACCGCGGCGCGCAGCACGTCGGCCAGCGGCACCGGGTTGCGCCAGCCCCGGCCGGGTGACTCGCCGGACAAGATGATCAAGCCCTCGGAGTGCCTGCGCATCCGGGTAGTGAGGTGATCGATGCGGAACAGGTCTTCGAGCTCGCCCGGCTCGGTGGCGCGCCGTTCCATGGCGTCAAGCAGGGCCAGCTGGCGGTGCAGCAGCGACTGGCTGCGCCTGGCCAGATTGCGGAACACGTCGCTGATGCCACGGCGCAGCCTGGCCTCGTCCACCGCCGCCTCGACCGCTGTCCGCTGTACGGCGTTGAAAGCCTCCCTGACCTGGCCGATTTCGTCGGAGCTCGTCTCCAGCTGCGGCGCTTCAACGGACACATCCACGTCCTGGCCGGCCCGCAACCGCTCCACCAGGCTCGGCAGCCGGTGGTGGGCCAGCTCGAGGGCTGACTGCCGGAGACCGGCGAGCTGGCGGACCAGGCCGCGGCCAATCCAGACCGACATGACAATCGAGGCGATGATGGCCAGCAGCCCGAGCCCCCCGGCCAGGAAGAGCCGCAGATATGTTGAGTTGGCGACGGGCTGGGCCCGCAGGGTCAGCTCGTTCGCCGACTGGTCACCGGCCCGCGAAAGCCCAGCCGATACCGCTCCGACCGCGCTGGTCCACGATGCGGGTGACACCGGCGGCACGCTGCGCGGACGCGGGTCGTTGATCACGGTGTTCTCGAGCTTGGCGAGGGCCGCGGACGCCTGCGGACTGACATCCTTTTGGTAGTAGCCCCGGTAGACCGGATCAAGGTCCGGCAGCGTCTGGGCGTAAATGGCCCGGCGCGCCCCGACCAGCTCGGCAAATTGCTGCCGCCCGGCGGCGCCGAAAGTGCGGGCGGCCATATCGCCCATGAGAAGGGCATCTTCCTGGAGAAGCATCTCCTCGGATTTGCCCATGCTGACGAAAGCGATTCCCTGGGTTACCAGCGGAACACTGGTCTGCTGGAGAAGGAGCTGATTCAAGACCGCGCCCGTGCCGGCGATAAGACTGCTGTAGCTGTTCATCGCCTGCGGCCGGCTGATGGCCAGGTTGGTGATCTGGTCCCGGAGTGCCGGCAGGCCCGCCATGTCCTTGAGCAGCCCGGCGAAGGCCTGCTTCGCTTGCGGGGAGGCACTGCCGGTGGCGGCGGCCGAGGATACGGCGGCGGCGAAGGCTGATCGGGCCTTGTTGGTCGCGAGTTCCTGCCCGGTCAGGGCCGCCAGGCTCTGCTGGCTCGGATTGGCCAGGTAGACCACTGCGAGCAGGCGCTCGGCGTCGATCTGAGCCTCGAGCCGGCCGGTGGGCAAGCCAATGGTGTTCTTCACGGTCTTGGACCTGGCGAGGTTGATGGCGTCCCTGGCCGTAATGCTCACGGCAAACGCGTACAACCCGATCAGCGAAAGAATGGGGATGAGGACAAGCAGGAGGATCCTCAAACGAATGGACCGGCGGTGCAAACCCATGAGTGTGGCCTCGCGTGAGATGTAACCGGCAGACACCGTTCTGCGGAGGTAGCCGGGGAAGGTTTGCGAGCTTAACATCGCAATAGCAAGATCACTGCTGAAAGGCGGCATGTCCGGATTGAACGGCACGAAGGCCGCAATTTGCATATGTCAAAATTCAATGTTCAGGATGCTTTGGCTGCAGCGCATGATCGTTTTGCCCGGAAATGGGGCACTACGGGGGCGCGAATTCTGCCCAGAGGCCGCCTGCGCGCCGCCGCCGATCGGGCGGGCCCAGCGGGCCGTGGGCGGCCACGGCGGGCACCGGCGCTCAGCGCTGGCCCTGCCGGTAAGTTCGCAGTGCAGCACCTTAGTGGCGCTGCGTGACTGCACTGCGGCCATGGCTGCGCCCCGCGGAACCGTATGCGCCAGGGCGGGATATGACATGATCGTCAGTTATAACAGCGGCAAAGAAACGAGATTTGCGGCAGGCCAGGCCGGGAACAACGAGTCTGGTACGGTCACGAGCGCAAATGGGTGCTGCTGGCCGGCGGGAAACCGCCGGGTTCCAGCCTAGGGAAGGCGACATCGGCGTCATCTGACAGGCGTGTCATTATTTGCTTTTCAAATGAGAGCTGTGCAGAAATATGGAACGTGACGCGCGAGCAGATGCGAATCAGCGCCGGGTTGCTTCGGGGGGCTCAAGACGTGCCGACAGCAACGGACGCGCTGGCCAATAGGGCGACGGGCGAGAACTTCCCGGTCGCTCTGCGGCTGCTGCCCGCGCGCCACCGGCGGCACCTGATGGCCGTGTACGGGTTCGCCAGGACGACCGACGACATCGGGGACCAGGCGCCCGTCGGGGACCGGCTGCGGCTGCTCGAGGAGCTTGAGGCCGACTTGTTTCGCCTCTACGCGCAGTCCGGCGGTGCTGGCCGGGAAACTGGCACCGGCGACGGCGCGGCCGGACCGCCCAGGATGGACGTGATCCGCGCCCTCGGGCCGGCGGTGGCCGAGTGCGGGATCCCGATGCAGCCCTTTCTCGATCTGATCAAGGCGAACCAGCAGGACCAGATGGTCAGCAGGTACCGGACCTTCGAGGACCTGCTCGGATACTGCCAGCTGTCGGCCAACCCGGTCGGCCGTATCGTCTTGCATGTGTTCGGGTGTTACACCGAGCCCCTGGCTGAGCTCTCCGACGCCATCTGCACCGCGCTCCAGCTGGCCGAGCACTGGCAGGACGTGGCCGAGGACCTGCGGGCGGGCCGCATCTATCTGCCCGCCGAGGACATGGAAAGCTATGGCTGCTCAGAACAGGACCTGGCGGCCGCGTCGGCGGCGGCGCCGGTCCGCGCGCTGATGGCATTCGAAGTCACGCGGGCCCGCGGGCTGATGTCGGCCGGTGCTCCGCTCATCGGAGCGCTGCGCGGCGCCGCGCGGGCCGCGGTGGCCGGATACGTGGCCGGCGGCCGCGCCGCGCTCGCGGCGATCGAGGCTGCCGACTACGACGTGCTGCGCGGTACCCCGGTGGCGCGCCGGCACCGGGTGGCGGGCGAGCTGGTCCTGGCCTATGCGAGGGGACGGTGATGCGATGAGTGCCAGCGTGGCTGACCCCACCGCGATCCGGGCCGCCTATGAGCACTGCGAGCAGGTCACCAGGACTCAGGCCCGGAATTTCTCCTATGGCATCAGGCTGCTGCCGCCGGCCAAGCGCCGGGCGCTGTCGGCGGTCTATGCCGTCGCGCGCCGGATTGACGATATCGGCGACGGCGCACTGCCCGCCGCGGACAAACTAGCCGCCCTGAGCGAGATCCGTTCCCAGCTGGCCGGGCTGGCCAGCCAGGACGGCCCGGCCGGCGGCGGCCGCGCCGGGACGGTCGGCCCAGGTGATCCCGTGCTCGTCGCGCTGGCGGACGCCGCGACCAGGTACCCGATCCCGCTCGGCGCGTTCGGCGAGCTCATCGACGGCTGTGAAGCTGATGTGCGGGGCACGGCCTACGCCACGTTCAGCGAGCTTGAGCACTACTGCAGGTGCGTGGCCGGGTCCATCGGGCGGCTGTCACTGGGCATCTTCGGCAGTCGCGACCCTGGCGCCGCGGAGCCGCTGGCGGATGCGCTCGGCGTCGCGCTGCAGCTGACCAATATCCTGAGGGACATCCGGGAGGATTTCGGCACCGGCCGGGTGTACCTGCCGGCCGAAGACCTCGCTCGGTTTGGCTGCTCGCTGGTCCCGGGCGGCCAGGACGACCGGGCGGTGCTGCAGGCCGGTGCGGCACTGGAGCGGCTGGTGCGGTTCGAGGCACAGCGGGCCCTGCAGTGGTATGCCGTCGGGCTGCGGCTGATGCCGCTACTGGATCGGCGGAGCGCGGCCTGCACCGGGGCTATGTCAGGCATCTACCTGCGGTTGCTCGAGCAGATCTCGGCGGATCCCGGCGCCGCGCTGCGGCACCGGATGTCGGTGCCGGCCCGGGCCAAGGCCATGGTGGCGGCCCGGTCGCTGGCGGGCCTGACGCCCCGGCCCGCCCGCCAGGGGCTGCCCGGCCAGGGCAGGATGGCCGCGGCGCAGGACGCGATGACCGCGGAGCAGGGCAGGATGGCCGCGGCGCAGGACGCGATGACCGCGGAGCAGGGCAGGATGGCCGCGGCGCACGACGCGGTGACCGCTGAGGAGGCCTCGCCATGACGGCTCGCCATGTCGTTGTCATCGGCGGCGGCCTGGCCGGCATCACCGCCGCGATCGCGCTGCGGGAGGCAGGCCTCGGGGTTACGGTCCTGGAGGCCAGGCCGTGGCTGGGCGGCGCGACCTGCTCGTTCTCGCGCGGCGGGCTGGCGATCGACAATGGCCAGCACATTTTCCTGCGCTGCTGCACCGCCTACCGGGAGCTGCTGGCCAGGCTGGGGATGACCGGCTCCGCCACCATCCAGGAGCGCTTCGACGTCACAGTCCTGTCCGGTGCGGGGCAGCACGATCCGGGACAGCACGATGCGGGACAGCACGATGCGGGACAGCACGGGCCGCGGCCGGGCCGGGCCAGGCTGCGACGGACCGCATTGCCGGGCCCGCTGCACATGGGCCGGGCGCTGGCGGGGTATCCATTTCTGTCCCCCGGCGAGCGGCTCGGGGCCATCCGGGCCGCCCTGGCCATGCGATTTGCCGATCCGGCCGCGCCCGGGCTGGACCGCCAGCGGCTCGGTGACTGGCTCGCCGCGCACGGCCAGGGCGAGCATGCCCGGCGGATGCTCTGGGACCTGTTCATCGTCTCGACGCTGAACATCCACGGCGACGACGCCAATGCTGCCCTGGCGGCGACCGTGATCAAGACGGCGCTGCTGGGCGCCAGGGACGCCGCCGACATCGGCATTCCCGCGGTGCCGCTCGGCGACCTGCACGGCCGGGCCGCAGCCAGCCTGCTCGGCCGGCTCGGGGCCGACGTGCGGGTCGGGACCAAGGTGACAACCGTGGCGCCCGGGCCGTCCGGCGGTTTCGTGGTCCGGACGGCGGCGGGAGCCGAAAGCGGCGCGGCCGCGCGTGGCGGCCACGCGGACCCATGGTCATCCGGAGGGACCGCGGGCCCGGATGGTGCGGGCCCGGATGGCACGGGCCCAGATAGTGCGGGCACCGCGGGCACGGGACTGGGCGGGCCGCCCGCGGGCGGCCCGGAAGGCCCGGTGATCAGCGCGGACGGGGTGGTGCTTGCGGTCCCGTCCGGACCAGCCGCCCGCCTCGCGCCACCGGCCGCTGCCGGTGGCGCCGCCAGCTGGGCAGAGCTCGGCTCATCGCCCATCGTGAACGTGCACGTCATCTACGACCGGCGGGTCACCAGGCTGCCGCTGGCCGCCGCGGTGGATTCGCCGGTCCAGTGGGTATTCGACAAGACCAGCCAGGCGGGCGTGCCGGCCGGCCAGTACCTGGCTGTGTCGGTCTCCGCCGCCGATAGCTACGTGGACGTCCCGGTGGCGGCCCTGCGCGAGCTGTTCCTGCCCGCGCTGGCAGACCTTTTCCCGGCGGCACGAGAGGCTCGCGTGGCCGACTTTTTTGTCACCAGAGAGCGGCGGGCAACATTCCGCCAGGGACCAGGATGCGGATCGCTCCGTCCGGGCGCCGCGACCTCGCTGCCGGGACTGGCGCTCGCGGGCGCGTGGACCGATACCGGCTGGCCAGACACAATGGAGGGGGCCGTGCGAAGCGGACACAGCGCTGCACAGGTACTAGTCAGCCAGCTCGCTGCCGGGCCAGCCGCGCAGCAGGCAGCCCCGGCCGACGCGGCGCAGGCGCCCGCCCGGGCGGCGTCATGACGGCCACGATGCCGGTCGGCGTGGCGGCCGCCCGTGACCTGGTAGGGCCGGCGATCGCGGCTGCCCTGGACCGGCTGAGCCCGGACGTCAGAGTGGTCGCGGCCTACCATCTGGGCCTCGCCGACACCAGCGGCAACCCGGCGGGCCCGGGCGGCCAGTCCGGCGCCGCAGGGAAGGCGCTACGGCCCGCCCTGGCGGTGCTGTCGGCGCGGGCCGCGGGCGCCATGCCGGAGCGCGCGGTCGCCGCCGCGGCGGCGGTGGAGTTCGTGCACAACTTCTCGCTCCTGCATGACGACATCATGGATGGCGACATCGAGCGCAGGCACCGGCCGACGGCCTGGACGGTGTTCGGCATCGGCTCGGCCATCCTGGCCGGCGACGCGCTGCTCGCGCTGGCCCAGGATCTGCTGCTGGAGGGGCCCGCGCCGCAGGGCCTGTGGGCCTCGCGCTGCCTGTCGGCGGCGGTCCAGCGGCTCATCGCCGGCCAGGGCGCCGACCTGGCGTTTGAGCGGCGCGAAGTCGTGACGCTGGCCGAGTGCCTGGAGATGGCCGGGGACAAGACTGCGGCGCTGATGGCCTGCGCATGCAGTATCGGCGCCATCTACGTCGGCGCCCCGCCGGCCGTCGCCATGGGGCTGGCCGGCTTCGGCGCGCACGTCGGGCTGGCGTTCCAGCTCACCGATGACCTGCTGGGCATCTGGGGCGCCCCGGAAACGACGGGCAAGCCGGTCCGGTCGGATCTGCGGGCCAGGAAGAAGTCACTGCCGGTTGTGGCGGCGCTGACCAGCGGGACACCGGACGGCGCCGAGCTTGGCAAGCTGCTGGCCCGGCCTGAGCCGCTTGATGAGGACGACCTGCTTCGCGCCGCCGACCTGGTGGTGGCGGCGGGCGGCAAGAGCTGGACCGAGGCGGAGGCCGACGTGCAGCTGGCCTCGGCGAGCAAGTGCCTGGCGGAGACCGAGATGCCCGATGACGTGCGCGCGGAGTTCACCGGTATCGCCGAGTTCATCACGGCGCGCCAATGGTGACCGGCGAGCGGCAGCAGCGGCGGGACAACGCCGGTTCCGGCGGCACCGTGACGCAGGCCCGCCCGGATGGGCAGGCCACCCGGGCGGCCGGCCGGGCCGCACTGGACGCGGCCGCGCGGCACCTGCTCGGCCTGCAGCACGAGCAGGGCTGGTGGCAGGGGGAGCTGGAGACCAACGTCACGATGGACGCGGAGGATCTGCTGCTTCGCGAGTTCCTCGGGATCCGGACGGCCGAGCAGACCGCGGCGGCGGCCAGGTGGATCAGGTCTAAGCAGCGTCCTGACGGGACCTGGGCTAACTTTCACGACGGCACCGCCGACCTGTCCACCACGGTCGAGGCCTACGTGGCGCTGCGGCTGGCCGGCGACCAGCCCGAAGCTGAGCACATGGCCCGGGCGGCCGGCTGGATCACCGAGCGGGGCGGGATCGCGGCCACCCGCGTGTTCACCCGGATCTGGCTGGCGCTGTTCGGCGAGTGGTCGTGGGACGACCTGCCGGTCATGCCACCAGAGATGATCTACCTGCCCGCCTGGTTCCCGCTCAACGTGTATGACTGGGCGTGCTGGGCCAGGCAGACAATCGTCCCGCTGACCGTGGTCGGCTCGGTGCGCCCGGTGCGGCCGCTGCCGTTCAGCCTCGATGAGCTGCGGGCGGCCCCCGGCTCCGGCCCGGTCAGGCGCGGCTCGCGAGCCGGCTGGGCGGGGCTGTTCGGCGGCCTGGACCGGGTGCTGCACGGCTATCACCGCCGTGGCCTGGCGGCCCCGCCGGCGCGGGCCGTCAGGACGGCCGCGCTCCGCAGGTGCGCGGAATGGATCATCGCACGGCAGGAGCGGGACGGCTGCTGGGGCGGGATCCAGCCGCCCTGGGTCTACTCCCTGATCGCACTGCACCTGCTGGGCTACGGCCTTGATCATCCGGTCATCCAGCGCGGCCTGGCCGGCCTGGATCGCTTCACTGTCTGGGAGCAGACCGCCGACGGTCCGGTGCGCAGGCTCGAAGCATGCCAGTCTCCGGTGTGGGACACCGTTCTGACGATGATCGCCCTGGCCGATGCGGGGCTGCCGGCCGAGCATCCGGCGCTGCGGTCAGCGGCCCGCTGGGTGCTGACGGAGGAGATCCGCGGGCCCGGCGACTGGCAGGTACGCCAGCCCGGGCTGGAGCCGGCCGGCTGGGCCTTCGAGTTCGACAACGACGGCTATCCCGACATCGACGACACGGCCGAGGCGCTGCTCGCCCTGCGGCGGGTGGCGCTCACCGATCACCTGGGCTCCGCCGGGGCTGCGCAGCGGGCGGTGCGCTGGCTGATCGGGATGCAGTCGCGAGACGGCGGCTGGGGCGCCTTTGATGCCGACAACACCCGCACGCTGGTCACCAAGCTGCCGTTCTGCGATTTCGGCGAGGTGATTGATCCGCCCTCGGCCGACGTCACTGCGCACACCATCGAGGCGCTGGCCGCCGCCGGGCTGGCTGGCAGCATGGCGGTCCGCCGCGGCGTCGTGTGGCTGCTGCGCGCGCAGGAGCCTGACGGGTCCTGGTTCGGCCGGTGGGGCGCCAACTATGTCTACGGGACGGGCGCAGTGGTGCCCGCCCTGATCGCCGCCGGCGTGCGGCCGGAGAAGCCGCCGATCCGCCGGGCCCTGGGCTGGCTGACCGCGCACCAGAATCAGGACGGCGGCTGGGGTGAGGACCTGCGCTCCTACCAGGACGCCAGCTGGGCGGGCCGTGGCCCGTCCACCGCGTCGCAGACCGCCTGGGCGTTGCTGGCGCTGCTGGCCGCCGGGCCGGACGCCGGAGCCGAGGTGGCGGACAGCATCGAGCGCGGCGTGAGCTGGCTGGCGCGGACGCAGCGCCCGGATGGGACCTGGGACGAGCCGCAGTACACCGGAACCGGCTTCCCCGGCGATTTCTACATCAACTATCACCTCTACCGGCTGGTCTTCCCGGTCAGCGCGCTGGGCAGGTTCCTGGGCGCCGCGAGCCAGCTGCCCGCGGCGGGTGCGGCATGAGCGCCCCCGCGGCGAGCCGGGGCGGCGAGCCCGGCGGCCTGGTGGTCTGCTCGCCGCTGCGGCTGGAGGCACGTGCCGTGCGCCGTGGCATCGGTGCGGGCGGCGCGGTCCTGCGGACCGGTTACGGCAGCCGCAGATCCCTCGAGGCGGCCGACCGGCTGCGTGGCTCCTCGTTCGGAATGCTGGCGGTCAGCGGTACTGGCGGCGGCCTGTCCGCAGACCTCAAACCCGGTGATCTTGTTGTGGGGACCGAGGTGGGCGAGCCAGGCGGCGCGGGAGCGGCCCCGCTGAGCTGCCCGTCGGCTCCGCTGCTGGCTGGCGAACTGCGGCGGGCGGGCCTGCGGGCCCGGGCCGGGAAAATCGTCACCGTTGACCATCTGGTCCGCCGCCGCGAGCGGGCCACCCTGGCCAGCGATGGTGCCGAGGCGGCGGACCTGGAATCCGCCATGCTGCTGACGGCCGCGGACGGCCGCCCGGCCATCGTGGTCCGGGCGGTGTCCGACACCGCCGAGCAGCCGCTGCTGAGCCCGCGGGCGCTGGCCGGCGGCGCGGCGGCGCTGCGGTCGCTGCGGCTGGCGAGCCCGGTGCTCGCCAAGTGGGCCGCGGCAGGCGGTCAGCGCACGGTGCTGCTGGCTGGCCCGCGGTCGTTCTGCGCCGGCGTGGAGCGCGCGATCGAGATCGTCGACCGGATGCTGGACCGGCGCAGCCAGCCCGTCTACGTGCGCAAGCAGATCGTGCACAACTCGCACGTGGTGACCGGGCTGGAGCGGCGGGGCGCGGTGTTCGTGGACGAGCTGAGCGAGGTCCCCGACGACGCCACTGTGGTGTTCTCCGCGCACGGGGTGTCGCCCGCGGTACGCGAGGAGGCCGCGCGGCGCGGGCTTGAGGCGGTCGACGCGACCTGCCCGCTGGTGGCCAAGGTGCACGCCGAGGCACGCAGGTTCGCGGCCGAGGGGTACCAGGTGGTGCTGATCGGCCACGCCGGGCACGAGGAAGTCGACGGCACGCTCGGCGAGGCGCCCGACGCGATGGTCCTGGTGCAGAGCGCGGCCGACGTGGCCAGGCTGCGCCCGGCGGACCCGGAAAAGGTCGCCTACCTGATGCAGACGACGCTGTCGGCAGACGAGGCCACCCAGATCGTCGACGCCTTGCTGGAGCGCTTTCCCGCGGCCCGCGGCCCGGGCAGCGACGACATCTGCTACGCCACGACCAACCGGCAGCAGGCGATCCGCGCGGTGGCCCGCGAGGCTGACCTGGTGCTGGTGGCCGGTTCCGCTAATTCATCCAACTCGGTACGACTGGTGGAAACCGCGCGCCGGGCCGGCACCCCGGCCTATCTCATCGACGGGGCCGAGGACATCGAGCTCGGCTGGCTCACCGGAGTGTCGGTGATCGGGGTAACCGCCGGCGCGTCCGCGCCGCCTGCCGCAGTCGGGCAGATCGTCGCGGCGCTGTCCGGCCTCGGTCCCATCGAGGTCAGCGAGCGCGTTGTCACCACCGAATCCATCAAATTCAGCCTGCCCAAGGAGGTAAGGCCAGCATGAGTATGCCACTGCGCCAAAGCGTGCGCGTCGGCGCCTACCTGATGCGCCAGCGGCTAGCCAGGCGGGAGAAGTTCCCGCTGCTCGTCGAGCTTGAGCCGCTGTTCGCGTGCAACCTGAAGTGCGCGGGCTGCGGCAAGATCCAGCAGCCGCACGATGTCCTGAAGCAGCGCATGCCGGTGGAACAGGCCATCGCCGCGATCGAGGAATGCGGTGCGCCGATGGTGTCGATCGCCGGCGGTGAGCCGCTCATGCACCCGCAGATCGACGAGATCGTGCGCCAGCTGATCGCGCGGAAGAAGTTCGTGTTCCTGTGCACGAACGCGCTGCTGATGCCCAAGAAGATCGAGAAGTTCAAGCCGTCGCCGTACTTCGCCTGGGTGGTACACATCGACGGGCTGCGGGAGCGGCACGACGAGTCGGTCTGCAAGGAGGGCGTGTTCGACGAGGCGGTCGCCGCCATCAAGGACGCGAAGCGGCGTGGATTCCAGGTCAACACGAACACCACGTTCTTCAACACCGACACCCCGCAGACCGTGATCGACGTGCTCAGCTACCTCAACGACGACCTGGGCATCGACCAGATGCAGATCTCCCCGGCGTACGCCTACGAGAAGGCGCCCGACCAGGAGCACTTCCTGGGCGTCACCGAGACGCGGGAACTGTTCCGCAAGGCGTTCGGCGACGGCAACAGGAAGCGCTGGCGGCTCAACCACTCGCCGCTGTTCCTGGACTTCCTCGAAGGCAAGACCGACTTCGGCTGCACCGCGTGGGGCATCCCTTCCTACTCGCTGTTCGGCTGGCAGCGGCCGTGCTACCTGATGAATGACGGGTACGCCCAGACCTACCAGGAGCTGGTCGAGGAGACCGACTGGTCCAAGTACGGCCGGGGCCGCGATCCGCGGTGCGCGAACTGCATGGCGCATTGCGGCTACGAGCCGTCCGCCGTGCTGGCCACGATGGGCTCGCTGCGGGAGTCGATCCGCGCGGTGCGCGGCGCCTGAGGGGAGTGAGTCCGGGGCCGGAGCGGTGGCCGCGCCCGGCGGTCAGATATTACGGTAAGTAGTTATGCAATCGCGGTAAGCTACGGTAGTCATGGTCGCCCGAAGGCGGGTCGCTAGCCTGCCGGGCGGACGTGACGGCGATGTGCTCCGGGCGGTCGTCCCTGCGTGCTGCGGGGAGCACCCGGCTGCTGGCCTGGCGATCCCGGGAGGGCCGAACCGTGACCCCGCGACCCACCCCGCCCGTGCTGGCCCGCCTGCCCGGCGGCCGCGCGGCGGCGGGAGCTGGGAGCGCCGGGACGGGCGGGGAGCCTGGCTTCGACGGCGGCCCGGTGTGGATGCGCCTGGTCCCGTCGGTGGTCATGCTCGGCGTGGCCCTGTGGGGAATCACGGGACCGTCATACTGGCGGGACGAGGGCGCCACGCTGGCAGCGGTGCAGCGCTCGTTCCCCCAGCTAGTGCGGATGCTCGGGCACGTGGATGCGGTGCACGGCGTCTACTACATGATCATCTGGCCGCTGGTACGGGTGGCCGGGACCGGTGAGATCGTCACCAGGCTGCCCTCGGCGCTGGCCATGGCGGTGGCGGCCGGCCTGGTCGCGGCCCTGGGCCGGCGGCTGGTATCGCCGCCAGCCGGCCTGGCCGCCGGCCTGGTTTTCGCGGCGCTGCCACTGATCAGCCTGTACGGGCAGGACGCCAGGTCGTATGCGATGGTGACCGCGCTCGGGACGGCCGGGAGCTATCTGCTGGTGCGGGCAATCCGCGCCCCGGGGCGCCGGCGCGGCTGGCTGACCGGGTACGCGGCCTGCCTGGGAGCGATGGGTGCCCTGAACATCTTCGGCATTCTGCTGCTCGGCGCGCACGCCGTATCGGTGGCGCTCGCCTGCCTGCGTCAGCCGGCCCGGGCGCCCCGGCTACAGCTCGCGCTGGGCTGGCTCGCCGCGGCCGCCGCCGCCGTGGCCCTGGCCAGCCCGGTGCTCACGCTGGGCATCGAGCAGCGCGGCACGGCCGGCTGGATCAAGCCCCCTGGGCCCCACACGGTCGCGACCCTGGGGCGGCTGCTCGGTCCGGGGCAGCTGGTCATCGGCATCTGCGTGGTCGCCGTGACCGGCCTGGCGGCCAGCGCGCTGGCCGGCCGGCCAGCGCTGCGCGCGAACTGGCCGGCGGCGCTGCCCGCGCTGACGGTGCCCTGGCTGGTCGTCCCGCCGGCCATCCTGATCGGCATCTCCTTCGTCACGCCGCTCTATGTGCCGCGTTATGTCCTGTACTGCCTGCCCGCCGCAGCGCTCCTGGCCGGCGCGGGGCTGGCGGCCCTGGGCCGGGCGGTCGCCGCAGGGCTGGCCGCGGGCGGCCGGGCGGCCGGTCCCCGGTCCGGCCGCTGGCAGGCCTGGCCGGGCCGGGCGGGCTGGGTCACCGCGGCGGCGGCCCTGGCCGTGATCGCGCTGCTCGGGTACCGCACGCAGGTCAGCGAGCGCGGTCCGGCCGGGCACAATGACAACATCCGCCGCGCGGACAAGATCGTCGCGGCGAACATGCGCCCGGGTGACGCCGTCATCTACGAGACCCCGGACAACCTGTGGGCTGCCTACCCCTACGGCCTGGCCAGGCTGACGGACCTTGCCCGGTACCAGCCACCTGCTCAGTCCGCGACGCTGGCTGGGACCACTCTCCCTGCACAGGTCGTCCGGCAGCGCATCATGGGCGTCTCCCGGCTCTGGGTGGTCGAAGTGCGCCACCTCAAACATGTGGCGCTGCTGCAGGGGCTGGGCCTGCGGCTGGCCGGGACCTGGCATCCGGCCGGCCTGTGGCTGCTCCTCTACGCCGGCAGGCCGACGGACTGAGCTCGCGCGCGGCCCGCGCCTGGACCAGGTGCCCGGCCTAGACTGCGCCCCGCCCCAGTCTGCGCTCCCGCCTCAGCCCTCCGCCTCAGCCCTCGCTTTCGCCTCAGCCCTCGCTCCGGCCTCAGACTGCACCGGGGACCCCAGCCTGCGCTCCCGCCGCAGCCGGGGGCCCCGGCCAGATCCTGTGCCCCCCGCGCCGTGCCACGCATCGACCTGGACGGGGCATAATGGACGAGCCGCCACCGCGCCGTTGTCGCTTGGGCGCATCATGCGCTCGCACTGACCCCCCGAGAGGACAGGATGACGTCGTCTGGGAGCCAGGCTGCACTGCGCCGCCCGCCTGCGGCCACCGACGGTGGCAGCGGCGGGTACCGCGGTGGCCCGGTCTGGATGTGGTTCCTTCCGTCGCTGGTCATGCTCGCGATGGGGCTATGGAACATCACCGGGCCCTCGTACTGGCGTGACGAGGCTGCGACGCTGACCGCCGTGCACCGGTCGTTCCCCGACTTGCTGCGAATGCTGCGAAGTGTGGATGCAGTGCACGGTGCCTACTACATCGTCATGTGGCCGGTCGTGCACGCGTTCGGCACCGGCGAGGTCGTCACGAGGCTGCCGTCGGTCATAGCCATGGCGGTGGCCGCAGCGGCGGTGGCCGCGATCGGGCGACGGGTGGTATCGCCGGGCGCCGGGCTGGCTGCCGGGCTCACCTTCGCGCTCCTGCCGGAGATCAGCCGGTATGCCCAGGACGCGAGATCCTATGCGATGGTGGCCGCGTTCGGCACCGTGGCCAGCTACCTGCTGGTCCGCGCGATAAGCACGGCCGGCCACCGGCGCGGCTGGCTGGCCGGGTACGCGGCGTGCATGGGCGTGATGAGCCTGCTGAATATTTTCGGGATCCTGCTGCTCGCGGCGCACGCGGTGACGGTGGGCCTGGCCTGCCTGCGGAAAGACGACCACTGGAGATCGCTGGCCGCGCTGCATGGCGGGCGGGCCCGGGCCGCCCGGTCGCTGGCGCTTGGCTGGCTGGCCGCCGCGGTGGTGGCGGTCATCGTGGCGAGCCCGGCACTCGCGGGCGGCGTCTCGCAGCGCAGTACGGCAAGCTGGATCTTGCCGCTCGGCTCCGGGACGCTGGTGGATCTGCAGCTGCTGGTGGGCTCGTGGCAGCTGCTCACCGCCTGTGCCGTCGTCGTGGCGCTCGGGATCGCCGTCAGCGCCGTAGGCGGGCGGGCCCGGCTGGCCGCGGCCTGGCCGCTGCAACTGCCCGCGCTGGCCGTGCCCTGGATCGTGCTGCCTCCGCTGCTACTGATCGCCCTCTCCTTCCTGCAGCCCCTGTTCGTGACCAGGTATATCTTGTACTGCCTCCCGGCGCTGGCGCTGCTCATCGGCGCTGCGCTGGCCGGGCTCGGCCGGGTCGCCGGGCCGGTGGCGCTCGTGGTGATCGCGCTGCTCGGTTACAGCACCCAGCTGGCCGTCCGCGCGCCCAATGGCCACACCGACAACATTCGTGGTGTTGACCAGATCATTGCCCAGCAGCGTCAGCCTGGCGATGCAGTGATCTATGTCGGCCAGGATTCGAAGTACTACACCGCCGCTTACCCGTACGGGCTCGCGCAGCTCGACAACATCGCGCAGGACAAAACGGCCGCCCAGAACGACGAGCTGGTCGGGACGACGCTGCCGGTCAGCGTGGTCCAGCAGCGGCTGGCCCACATTTCCCGGGTCTGGGTCCTTGACGCGTACGGTTACCCGAAGTCACCGTTCCTGGCCGGGCTGCACATCGACCGCCTGGGCGCCTGGCGGCTTGGCAAGAACTGGATTGTTCTCTACCGGCTAAAGCGGGTGTGACTGACTCGCCCCTGTGCTGGGCATAAAGCCGGAGAACTGACGCGCCGTGCTGGCGCGCTTCACGAATGCCCCCGCGTAGGCGCGCCTGAGGTCGTCGCCGCCTGCTCAGTCCCGGGGGATCGCCATGACGACGCCCAGCCAGCGGGCCGTACTGGCCCGGGAGCCGCACGTCGCGGCAGGCCCGGTCACGCGGCCGCCCACGCGCTATGACGGGGGCCCGGTCTGGATGCGGGTGGTGCCGCCGGTCGCCACGCTGGCCGTGCTGCTGTGGGGGATCTCCGGCTCGTCCTACTGGCGGGATGAATCGGCGACGCTGGCCGCCGTGCAGCGCCCGTTTGCTCAGCTGGTGCGGATGCTGGGCCACGTGGACGCGGTGCACGGCGCCTACTACGTCATCATGTGGCCGCTGGTGCGGGTGGCGGGCAGCAGCCCGCTGGTGACGCGGTTCCCGTCGGCGGTGGCGATGGCGGTGGCGGCGGCGCTGGTGGCCGCTCTGGGCAGGAGACTGGTCTCGCCGGCCACCGGGCTGGCCGCCGGACTGATCTTCGCGGTGCTGCCGGTGGTGAGCCTGTACGGGCAGGACGCCAGGTCCTATGCGATGGTGACAGCGCTCGCCACCGGGGCGAGCTACCTGCTGGTGCGGCTGATCACGGCGCCCAGCCGCAGGCGCCGCTGGGCGGCCGGGTACGGAGCCTGCCTGGCCGCGGTCGGCATCCTGAACTTTTTCGGGCTGCTGCTGATCGCGGCGCACGCGGTGACCGTGGTGGTGGCCTGTCTGCGCGAGGGCGACCGTAGAAGGCGCAGGTCACTGGCGCTTTGCTGGCTGGCCGCCGCGGCCGGGGCGGCCCTGCTGACCAGCCCGGTCGTGCTGCTGGCCTGGGTCGAGCGCAGCCAGCTGGCCTGGCTGAACGCGCCGGGCATCGGCACCATCGCGGGCCTGGCTCAGCTGGTCGGCGCGGGCCTGATGCCGGCTGGCCTGGGCATCATCGTGGTCTGCGGCCTGCTGGTCAGCGCCCTGAGCGGCCGGGCCGCGCTACGGCGGGGCTGGCCGGTGATGTTGCCTGCGCTCGCCGTGCCCTGGCTCGCCGTGCCGCCTGTGCTGCTGCTGGCGGCGTCGGCACTGACCCCCCTGTACACCTTCAGGTACGTGTTGTTCTGCGTCCCGGGCGGCGCGCTCCTGGCCGGTGCCGGGCTGGCCGCGATCGGCCGGGCCATAGCCACCGGGCTCGGCCGTGACCCGGCCGGGGCGGTGCGTACCTGGCTGCGGGCGCTGGGCTGGGCGGCCGGTGCGGCGGTGCTGGCCATGATCACGGCGCTCGGGTTCGGCGCCCAGCTCAGCGTCCGCGGGCCAGCCGGTCACGAGGACAATATCCGCCGTGCCGACCAGATCGTCGCCGCGAACATGCGGCCCGGCGATGCCGTCATCTACGACACGCCGGCCGACGAGAACCTGACCGCCGCCTATCCGTACGGACTGGCCAGGCTGACCAATATCGCGCAGTACCAGTCGCCGATCGTGTCCGGGACGCTGGCGGGGACCACCCTGCCCGCGCCCGCCGTGCGACAGCGGATCGCCGGCGTGTCCAGGCTGTGGGTCGTCGAGGTGCATCACCGTACCCGGCTGCCGGTCCTGCAGGGCCTCGGGCTGCGGCAGCTGCGGATCTGGCACACCGCTGACCTCTGGCTGTTCCTCTACGCGACGCACTGAGCCTGGCCCGGTGGCCGCGGCCGGCGGCGAATCGGGTAACTTCGCAGCGCCCCTTCAGGATCCGCTCAGGAACAGCCGCCATCATCATGACCGGCGCCTCCCGCGCCCGGCACGGACGATCCGCGCCGTTAGGAGCCCGGGCCGGCCCGTGATCAGCCGGGCCAGCGGTTGCTGAGGAGCCTTGATGTTCTTTACCTATCTGCGGCGTGAGCTGCGCCGACGGATGCGCCAGGCGATCGTCATCGCGCTGGGCCTGGCCATCGGGATCGGACTGGTCATTACGGTGACGGCGCTGTCCACGGGCGTGAAGAACGCGCAGGGCACTGTCCTGCATTCGCTCTACGGCGTCGGCACCGACATAACCGTGAGCCAGGCGCCCGCCGCCGGAGCGGCCGGCGGGTTCGGGTTCGGGTTCAGCGGGTCAGCAGGTACCCGGACGCGGCCCGCGCCCGGCACCACGATCCACACCAACACCCTGCGCTCGTTCTCCCTGGCGCCGCTGGACTCCTCGGCGGTGACGTCGATCGCCAAGATGCCGAACGTGGCCGGGGCGGCCGGCGGCCTGACGCTCACCGACTCGACCGTGTCGGGAAAGATCCCGTCGTTCTCCGCAGGCGGTGGCGGCTTCGGCGGCGGGGGCGGCGGCGGGGGCTTCCGCGGATCGTTCAAGGTCAACTCGTTCGGGGTGCAGGGTGTCGACATCTCGGCGGGTGAACTCGGTCCGCTCAGCTCCGGCAAGATCACTGCTGGCCGCACGTTCGCCAGCGGCGACGCCAGCTCGACGGTCGCGGTGATTGATTCCACCTACGCCACCCAGAACAAGCTCAAGGTCGGCTCGGCGATCACGGTGGGCGGCAAGAGCTTCAAGGTGATCGGCATCGTGTCCGAGCCGCAGGGCGCGAGTCCATCCGACGTGTACATCCCGCTGGCGCTGGCCCAGAGCCTGACCACCCCCAGCATGAAGGGCCAGGTCAACTCGATCTACGTGGCGGCAGCCAGCGCATCGGACATCACCGCAGTGTCGAAGGAGATCTCCACCGCGCTGCCCAAGGCCACCGTGACCACGTCCAGCGACCTGGCCAAGGAGGTCACCGGCTCGCTGGCCAGCACCTCCAGCCTGGCCAACAACCTCGGCAAGTGGCTGGCGATCGCGGTGCTCATCGTCGCGTTCCTGATCGCCAGCCTGCTGACAATGGCCGCGGTCGCCCGGCGGGTCAGGGAGTTCGGCACCCTCAAGGCGCTCGGCTGGCGCAGCAGGCGCGTGATCGGCCAGGTCATGGGTGAGTCCGTGGTGATCGGCATTGCGGGCGGGATCATCGGCGTGGGGCTCGGCTACCTCGGCACGACCCTGATCACCAAGCTGTCGTCGCCGCTGACGGCGTCGATCGGCCAGACGACCGGCAGCGCGACACCGGGCGGCGCCCGCGCCTTCGGTGGTGGCGGCGGCGGATTTGGCGGCGGCGGCGGATTCGGCGGCGCTGGTGGTGGCGGCGGTGGCGGCGGCTTCCGGCGGTTCGCCGCCACCGCGGCTCACACCGTGGACGTGCACCTCACCGCCCCGATGACCATCGGCATCGTCATCGCCGCCGTGCTGCTGGCGATCGCCGGCGGCCTGATCGCGGGGATATTCGGCGGCTGGCGCGCGGCGCGGCTCAGGCCCGCGGCGGCACTGGCGCGGGTCGAGTAACCCGGCCACCTGAGCAGACCGACCGGACACCGAGGAGAGAAGACCATGTACAAGCTGACCGGCGTGACCAAGGTCTACCAGAAGGGCCGCACCCCGGTGCAGGCCCTGCAGGGCGTGGACGTGGTGATCGAGGACGGCGAGTGGCTGGCCATCCAGGGGCCGACCGGGCACGGCAAGACCACGCTGCTGCAAATGCTCGGCGGCCTGGACCGGCCCACCTCGGGATCGGTCGAGTTCGACGGCCAGGACCTGGCCGAGATGCGGGAGAGCCAGGTCACCAAGGTGCGGGCTAACTCGATCGGGTTCATCTTCCAGACCTTCAACCTGATCCCCACGCTCAGCGCGCAGGAGAACGTGGAGACCGCGCTGGTGCCGCTGCACGTGAGCGCGGGGGAGCGGCAGGCCAGGGCCAGGCAGGCGCTGGAGGACCTCGGACTCGGGGAGCGGCTCAAGCACCTGCCCGCGGAGCTGTCCGGCGGCCAGCAGCAGCGGGTGGCGATCGCCCGGGCGCTGGTCAAGGAGCCCAAGGTGCTGCTGGCCGACGAGCCCACCGGCAACCTCGACGAAGGGACCAGGGACGAGATCATCGGGCTGCTGGAGAAGCTCTGGCGGGACCGCGGCCTCACCCTCGTCCTCATCACCCACGACAGCGCCATCGCGCGCCGGGCCGAGCGAGTCGGCGTGATGCGGGGCGGCAAGCTGTCGATCAAGCAGGACACCAGGCACCAGGCTCCGGCCAGGCAGGCGGCCGGAGGCTACGGGAGCGGGCCGGCCGCGCCAGGCGCGCCGCAGTACCCGGTCCTCGGGGAGCAGCCGGTCGGGGCTTACGACGGACCGCCGGGCGCGGCGGGCCTGCCGGGTGCGCCCGGCGCCCGGCAGTACCAGGACACCGGGGAGCAGCCAGTCAGAGCCGGCGAGGAAGCCCAGTTCCGGGCCCCTGGGCCCTGGGGCGCTGGGACCTGAGCGGGCTGGGACCTAAGCGGATCGAGTTCTAGCCGCTCGGGCGGGACCGGGTTTCAGGAGCGCGTCCAGATCAGGAGCCGGACCAGGTCAGGATCTGGGCAGCGACAGCTCGCACCAGACGACTTTGCCGGACGGCGTCCGCCGGGCACCCCAGCGCTGGGCCAGCTGGCTCACGACCTGCAGGCCGCGGCCGCGCTCGTCCTCGGTGCCCGGGTGCCTGAGCCTGGGCAGTGCGGCGGAGTCGTCAAACACCTCGCAGACCAGCCCGTCCTCGAGCACCATGCGGAGCCCGATCGGCCCCTGCGCGTACCGCACCGCGTTGGTGACCAGCTCCGAGACGACCAGCTCCGCCAGGGGGATCAGCTCGGCGAGCCCCCAGCGGCGCAGCGGCCGGCCGATCAGGAACCGCGCCCGGCGCGAGGCGGTCAGCTCGGCCCGCAGCGTCCAGGTGACATGCTGGTCGGCCGGGAGCCTGCTCAGCCTCGCGATCAGGACCGCGATGTCGTCGCGCTGATGATCTGAGTAGACGCCGTCCAGGGTCGCCTTGCAGAGATCCTCGAGCGGGCGGTCCGTCGATCCCGGGCCGAAGATCCCCCGCAGCCTGGTCAGGCCCTCGTCGATGTCGGCGGTGCGCTTCTCGACCAGGCCGTCGGTATAAAGCACCAGCAGGCTGCCGTCGTCGATGTCGAGCGTCCGGCTCTTGGTGGGCCCGGTGCCGATGCCCAGTGGCGGCGCGGGGGAGACATCCAGGAACTCGTTGGTGCCGTCCGGCCGGACCAGCAGCGGTGGCAGGTGGCCGGCCGAGGCGACCTCGCAGGTGCCCGCTACGGCGTCGAAGATCGCGTAGATGCAGGTGGCAAAGTGCGGCTCGCGCACGCCGAGTTCCTGCATCAGCTCGTCCAGCTGCTGCAGCGTCTCGACCGGGGGCAGCTCAAGCCTGGCCAGGGTGTGGATGGCGGTCCGCAGCCTGCCCATCGTCACCGCAGCGCGCACGCCGTGGCCAGCCACGTCGCCGACCACCAGCGCGACCCGGCCGCCGGGCAGCGCGATCGACTCGTACCAGTCACCGCCGACCTCGATCATCTTGCTGCCCGGCAGGTAGCGGTGCCGTACCTCGACCGAGGACGGCGCGGACAGGCCGGTCGGCAGCAGGCTGCGCTGCAACGTGAGCGCGGTGGCCCGCTCCCTGGTGTATCGGCGGGCGTTGTCCATGAAGATCGCCGCCCGGTTGGCGAACTCCATGCCGATCTCGGTGTCATAGGCGTCGAAACGCCGGTAGCCGGCTTTCCTGATACAGACCAGGAAGCCGAGCATGGTGTCCCTGGCTACCAGCGGTAGCAGCAGCATCGAGACGCCGGACAGCAGCCTGGCCACCGGCTTGCGCAGCCAGGTCCTGGCGATCTGGGTGGCCGTCTCGCCGGCCACGCTGACCTCGCAGACCGGCTGCTCGGTTTCCATGCACCGCGTGTAGGGAGTGCCCGGCGGGTAGCGCAGGATCTCGCCGACCGGGAAGGCCGCGTCCCAGCCCGGGTCGCCGTCGTCGTGGGCCACGGCCAGCCGCCGGACCGCCTGCGTGCCGTGCAGCTCGTCGGCGGGTATCTCATCGCCGCTGATCAGGTTCTCCAGCACCAGCAGCCCGCTGGCGTTGCAGAAATGCGGGACGATGATATTGATGAGCTCCGGCGCCATCTGATCGATGTCGAGGGCCCCGCCGGTCCGGTGCATGGCGCCGTCGAGCAGCGAATGCCGCATGACCGCAGGATCGAGAAACCGGCCTTCGGAAAGCGGTGTGATCCGGAGGATGGCCAGCGCGGCGAGATCGGTGTCGGCGGACCGCACGGGCTGGACGGTGACCACTGCATCGGCGTGGTCGCCGTTGCGCAGCTTGATCGTCAGCACGGCGGTGCCCTCGCGGTCGGCGCAGGCCGAGCCGATCATCTCGGTCAGCGTGACGACGTTGGCGGGCGTGGTGATCAGGCTGCCGAGCTCGACCCCCAGCAGCGCGCCCGGCGCGCCGAGGACATCGGCCGCATTGCGGTCGTGCTGCAGGATCCGACCGGCCTTATCGATGCCGAGGATCAAGGTCCGCGCAGACGTATTCTGCACGAGCGCTGGGACATCCGAAGCCATTCCGGCTGGCACCACCCGGTGCACTCCCTTCTGCACGGGTCATGAGCTGTTCGCCTCATTATGAAGCAGGTTCCCGCGCATTGAGCCATAACATCCGGGTGGCTTAGCGTGAGCAAGTGCAAATCAGCGTTCCGGGGGGCCGGGAGGATGCGTGGCGATAGCGCGCGATGACGGCGTTGTCGTGGTGGGCGCTGGGCCAACGGGGCTGGTAGTGGCCGCAGAACTCGCCCTGGCGGGAGTCCGCTGCGTGGTGCTGGAGCGGCGGGACGGCCCGAGGTCGGATTCCCGGGCGATTTGCCTGCACGCGCGCAGCATGGAACAGCTTGACCTGCGCGGCCAGGCCCGGGAATTCGCCAGCGCCGGGCTGCCGGTCCCGTCCTTCCCGCTCGGGCCGAAGGGCGCCGCGATCAGGTTCGGGGTCCTCGACAGCGACTTCAGCTACCTGCTCGACATCCCGCAGAGCCAGATCGAGCGGCTGCTGGCGGCCTGGGCGATCGGCCTCGGGGCCGAAATCCGCTGGTCGTCCCGGGTGACCGGAATCGAGCAGGACGACAGTGGCGTGCGGGTGACCCTCGCTGACGGCACCGCGGCGCGGAGCGCCTACGCCGTGGCCTGTGACGGGGTGCGCAGCTTTGTGCGCGAGGCCATCGGGATGCCATTCCCTGGCTTCCCCAATCCTGGCTCGGTCATCCTGGCCGATCTGCACCTGGACGGGCTCCCGATGACCAGCGCGTACGGGGATCTGTCCCGGGGCGGCATGCTGCTGGTGTTCCCGTTCCGTGATGGTTCTTGCCGGGTGGTCCTGTATGACTACGCTCGCGCGGACGTGCCCGTCGCCGAGCCTGTCACTATCGATGACGTCCGGGCCGGCCTGCTGCGGATCACGGGCCAGGATTTCGGGCCCCGGGATATGTGCTGGTCGGGCCGGTACCGGAGCGAGAGCCGCCAGGCGCCCGGTTACCGTAACGGCCGGATCCTGCTGGCCGGTGACGCCGCGCACGCGCACTCACCGGCCGGCGCGCAGGGCCTCAACACCGGCCTGCAGGATGCGATGAACCTGGGCTGGAAGCTCGGCGCCGCGGCATCCGGCTGGGCCCCGGACTGGCTGCTTGACTCCTATCACGACGAGCGCTATCCGGTGGGCCGGGCCGTGCTCGCCTTAACTGGGCGCCAGTTCCGGCTGAACACGGCCAGGACCGCCAGCCGGCGCGCGCTGCGCTGGGCGGTGCACCGGCTGGTCGTGCCGCTGCCCCCGGTGCAGGCGCGGCTGGCCGCCGATTACTCCGGCCTGTCGATCCGCTACCCGCAGGCCGGCCCCGGCACGGCGCATTCGATGGCCGGCCAGCGGCTGCCCCCCGGCAGGGTCACCAGGCCCGGCGGCTCGGCCGCCCGGCTATACGAGCTATTCCACGATGGCCGGTTCGTGCTGCTCGAGCCATCCGCCGGGGCGGCATCCGCCGGGGCGGCCGCCCGCGAACTGCCCGCCCATGTCAAAGTGGTCAGCTACGAACGGTGTGACCCGCCGCGGCTGCCTGCCGCGCTGCTGGTCCGCCCGGACGGCTACGTCGCGTGGGCGTCCGATGAACGGGATCAGGCCGCGCGGGCCGCCGCCGTCCAGGCCGCCGTCGCCGCCTGGTGCGGGCCTAGCTGAGGATGCGGCATCGAGCTTGCGGCACGGTGTTTGCGCACGGTGTTTGCGGCACTGGCGATGCCGGCGCGGTCCGGGCTTCGGGTACGAGGCTGGCTGTGGCGGCCAGCACGGGAGGCTTGAATGGCAGGACGTCCGCGGCTGGCCGTGCTCGGCAGCCTCAACATGGACATCTCGGTGGGGGTGCCGCGGCTGCCCGCGCCCGGCGAGACAGTGCTCGGCCCGGCGGCAGTCATCGCTCCCGGCGGTAAGGGCGCCAACCAGGCGGTCGCCGCGGCGCGGCTCGGTGCGGCCGTCCGGATGGCCGGCTGCACCGGGGCCGACGATTTCGGTGCCGCGCTGCTGGCCGCGCTGGCCACTGAGCAGGTCGACGCGGGCGCGGTGCGGAAGGTCGCGGGAAGCGCCACCGGGCTGGCGCTGATCACCATCGACGCGGCCGGCGAGAACATGATCACGGTGGCGGCGGGGGCCAATGGCGAGGCCGGTTCGGCGGACGTCGAGGCAGCGCTGAGCCAGCCGGCCGACCTGCTGATCGTTTCCGCGGAGATTCCGGTGGCTACGGTCCGGGCGGCGCTGGCCGGGGCGCGCACGGCCGGGGTTACCTGCCTGCTCAACCTGGCTCCGGCGGCCCCCGAAGCGGCCGGGCTGGTGTCCGGCGGGGTCGACTGGCTGGTCGTGAATGAGTCGGAGGCGGCCGCGCTGCTCAGGCGGCCGGTCGCGGGACTGGACGGCGCCCGGTCGGCGGCGCGGGACCTGTGCCGGCTCGGCGCCAGGAACGCGGTGGTCACGGCCGGAGCCGGGGGGGCGGCGCTGGCCGTCGGCGGGGACGCGGAAGCGCAGGCCCGGGGCGGGGACGCGCAACCGTGCGCCCGGGGCGGAGACGCGCAACCCGGGGCCCGGGCCGGAGACGCGGAACCGGGGGCCAGCGGAACGCAGCCAGGCGTCGGCCCGGCCGGTCAGGCCGACAGTGCGGCAGGTCAGGCCGACAGTGCGGCAGGTCAGGCCGACAGTGCGGCCGTCGCCGGGCTGAGCGTGCGCAGTGTGGACGCCGTGGGGGCCGGTGATGCGTTCGTCGCGGCGCTCGCTGTGGCGCTGGCAGCCGGGATTCCGGCTATCGAGGCGGTCCGTGCCGCGTGCGCGGCAGGCGCCACGGCCACGACCCGCCGAGGCACCCAGGACGCGCTGCCGCGGCCGGCGGACATCCTCGCCGCCACTGGCGCCCGCTGGCCGCTGGGCTAGCTGGACCTCGGAACCCCTGCTGGCGACGTGCGGGCGGCCAGGGTCACCGGAGCACCGATGACTCCCGGGGCCGGCCGGTGTATTACGTCACGACCATCGCAACCACTTGGACGGGATGAGACATCATGGCAGTACTGGCGAACAAGAACGCGATCATCTATGGCGGCGGTGGAAGCCTGGGGGCCGCCATCGGAGCCGGCTTCGCCGCCGAGGGCGCTCGCGTCCAGCTGGCGGGCCGCACCCCTGGCCCGCTGGACGCTGCGGCGCGGGCCATCGCCGCCGCGGGCGGGGCGGCCGACACGGCCGTGCTCGACGCGATGGATGAGGAAGCGGTCGATGCGCACCTGGCGCAGGTCGTGGCCCGGCACGGCAGTGTGGATATCTCGCTCAACCTGATCAAGCGCGGCGACGTCCAGGGCATCCCCCTGGTCGACATGACCACCGCGGACCTGCTGCGCGCCACCACGGTCGGGTTGCAGAGCAACTTCATCACCGCGCGCGCGGCGGCCCGGCAGATGTCTGCGCAGGGCCGCGGGGTGGTGCTGCACCTGAACAGCGCGTCCGGCGCAGGCGCGCACCCGGGCATGGGCAGCACCGGTCCGGCGGACGCGGCGACCGAATCGTTCATGCGCTATCTGGCCGCCGAGGTGGGGCCGTCCGGGGTGCGGGTCGTCGGGATGTGGACGGCCGGGGTGGCCGAGACGCTCACCGACGCCATGATCACGGATGTGGCCGGGGAGGGGGGCGCCGGCGCGAGCGAGGTGCTGCAGATGATCGCCGGGATGTCGGTACTGCGCCGCGCGCCGCGGCTGGCTGATGTGGTCGGCGCGGCGGTGTTCCTCGCGTCGGACCTGGCTTCGGGCATCACCGGCACGATGGTTAACGTGACCGCCGGACTGGTGCTGCGCTGACCGCCAGCGGGAGGATGGTGCTGGCCGGCGGCGGCGTTCGGCGGCCTATCGGCCCGCTTCGCAGCGGCGTGCGACTGTCCTAGGAGTCCCTGGCCGGCTCGCCATGACCAGCGTTGGCGCGGCCCCGGCCCCAGTAGGCCTTCGGGGACACCTGATCCGGCCGGAGGCCGCGGGCGGCAAGTACGTCGCGCAGCCGGGATATCACCCTCGCCTCGCCCAGCAGATAGGCGTGGCCGTCGCCCGGCGGCAGCTCCACCTCGGCGGCCTCCGCCGCGAGCGCGGCGGCGTCGCCGGGGACGGCGTCGCCGCGGTGCAGCCAGCTGAGCCGGGTCCGGGCGGCCGCGGCGAGGTCCTGCTCGTCGTCGGGTCCCGGGATCTCGATGATCAGGGTGGCGACGGAGTCGCCGGGCAGCGACTCGGTCATCGAGAAGATCGCCGGCAGTGCCGACTCGTCCCCGATGAACAGGTGCCAGTCGGCGGACGGCGATGCGGTGATCTTCCCGCGCGGCCCGATGCCCTCGATCCGGTCGCCGGGGCCAGCTGCACGCACCCACCGCTCGCCGGGCCCGTCACCATGCAGGACCACGTCGATGGTGAGCAGCTGCCGGGCCTGATCCAGCAACCGGATGGTGTAGCGGCGCCGGACCGGGCGGATTCCGTCCGCGGCGACCAGCAGCATCACGTCCTGGCCTGGCAGGTAGCCGAAGCCGTCCAGCTGCGGTCCAGTGAGTACCAGCCGTCGCATGTGCGGCGTCACGTCGCTGGCGCTGACCACTTCGAGGTCCAGCCGGCGGGTGCCCGCGAGCGGGCCCGCAAGCTGGGCGAACGGGTCATCCAGGGTAGCCCGGATCGTGTCGGGCAGTGCTTCGGCCATTGCGCCAGCCTCCTGATCGTCCTGCGGGCCGTTCGCCCGCGGTGCCGCGGCCTCGTGCCGCGGTGTCGTGCCGTCGTGTCGCACCTCAGTGCTGTGCCGGCATTCCGCAAGCGCTGGCCATGTGCTGCCAGCGCTTGTCCCGGCCAGCGCATGACGACGCCCCCGGAGCAGTTGCTCGCGAGGGCGTGCCAGGCGCCAGTGTGCGCGTCGCCTCTCGGCGAGTGGCACAACGCGGCTCCAGCCGAACGGTATTCCGCGAAGGCAGTAGTTGCGGCCCGGGGGACACAACACACTGGCACTGTTGGAGAACCCGGCAGGCCCCCTGGCTATTCCTGGCGGGCCGCAAAGAGCTCGTGATCAGCGCAGACGCTCTCGCCGCCGACGTCGTGACGAAAGGGTCAGGTGCGCCCGGCTGCGGCGCATGCCGGGGTGATGCCGGCCAGGCGGGCGCCCTGGCCACGGGCACGCTGCTCGATGTCGCCCAGAATGTGGGACGGGGATATGGTGAGCTTTCTGGCTCGGGCGGTTTCGAGGAGTGGCTGCCGGTGACTCAGGACACCTCGCTGGTCGGCAGCATCGGTGTCGTCATTGTTGCCACCCGGGGCCCGGCTGGCCCGGGCGAGGTCCTGATCAAGATCCGCGGCGGTACCGAGGCCTATATTGCCTGGTCGCTGACCCCGATACCGAGGGGCGCCACGGTCCTGGTCATCGAATCTCGCGGCCACCGCACGGTTGACGTGAGCGAGTGGACCGATCCGGTCGATCCTTTTCCTGACGACTGGAGAACGAAGTGACCTCCCGGGGGCGGCCCCGGGTCTACCCCCTATTGGAGATGAGTCATGCTCGGCTATCGTGTTCCGGCGCCTGATGAGGCGATGCTGATCGCTGGCGGCAGGTACGGGCGCAGCGGCGCGCCCTTCAGGGTCGTGACCGGTCACGGCGCCTTCGTGCTCCCGTTCGTGCGCAAGGCCAGTTTCCTCAACCTGTCCATGTACGAGGCTGAGGTGGCTGAGACCTGTGTCACCAGGCAGGGCATCTCGCTTAACGTCCGGGCGGTGATCGCGTTCAAGGTCGGCAACGACGAGGAGAGCATCGTCAATGCCGGGCAGCGGTTCCTGTCCGACCAGGATCAGATGTCGACGCTCACCGGCCGGATTTTCGCCGGGCACCTGCGCTCGATCATCGGCTCGATGACCGTTGAGGAGATTGTCACCGAGCGGCAGAAGCTGGCGAGCGAGGTACTCGACGGATCGAAGGGGGAGATGGTCAAGATCGGCCTGACCGTCGACTCGCTGCAGATCCAGTCGATCGACGACATGAACACCGGTTACATCGACGCGATGGCCGCACCGCACAACGCGGCGATCCAGCGCCAGGCCCAGATCGCTCAGGCCCAGGCCAACCAGGCCGCGGCCGAAGCGCAGCAGCAGTCCCAGCGCGCGCAGGCGGAGTATGCCAGGCAGACCTCCGTCGTGCAGGCGCAGTACAAGGCCGAGGTTGACAAGGCCCAGGCCGAGGCGGCGCAGGCGGGCCCGCTCGCGCAGGCCCAGGCCCAGATGAACGTGATCGCCGCGCAGTCTGACCTGGCCCAGCGTCAGGCCGACCTGCGGCAGCGGCAGCTGGTCGCCGAGGTGATCAAGCCCGCCGAGGCCGAGGCGGACAAGGTGCGCATCCTGGCCAAGGCCGACGCGCAGCGGGTTCAGCTGCAGGCCGAGGCGGCCGCCTCGCACAACCGCATCGCGCTGGACCGGATGCTGATCGACCAGCTGCCACAGATCGTCCGGGAGGCCGCGGCCGGCCTGTCCGGCGCGAATATCAGCGTGCTGAACGGCGCGGACGGGCTGAGCGAGATCGCCGCGGGCCTGGTCGGCCAGGGCCTGACGATCCTGGAGTCAGTAAAGAAGAGCCTGTCGGGGGCCGACGACCGGGCGCTTAGCTTTGGCTCGAGCGCCGCGGCCGGGCCACCCGCGGTCGGCACCGGGGCGGGTGCTGACGGCACCGATCCGGGCACGTGAGCTCCCCGTCGGCCCGGTCCGGACTGGCCCCGGACCGGGTCGCCGGGTGCCGGGACGGGGACCGGGCATCCGTTAAGGAAAATCCGCTGAGTTCGCGGTCGCGTAGCACCTGACCGGCGCCGAGCTGGCCGTCTGAGCGATGCTGGCCAGCCGGATCGTCGTCCTCTTTACGCGGCTGGCCAGGCAGGTCAGTAAAGGCCCTCGCAAAGGGTGCCACTGGTCCTTCTGCAGCCCATATGGCTCCGTAATGTAATCAGATGACAACCATAAGTGAATGCTGTGCGTCATCCTGTTGATGTGAACTATGGCGCAAAGTCATCGGACCACTACGCATTGTCAGCAAATGGGCCGATGTGTGCTGCGCTATTACCCGAGCAGACAGGAGGACAACGAATGCTGAGTCGCTTGCCCCGAGCACTTGGCGCGCTGACGGCCGTCATCGCCGGCGTGACCGCGCTAGGCCTGATCCCGGCGGCCGCGGCCACCGGCTCGTCCCGGCCACCCGGCCCTGGCGCCAGGCCGGCCGCCACCCCGCCCTGCGGCGTATTTTGCGCCAGCTACTTCACCGAGGAGTACGGGAGCGAATACGTCCTGAACGATTTCCGCGCGCGGCAGGTCGCGGGCACCCGGGTGACCTTGCACTACGCCAGTAACAGCGACCCGGCGGAGGACTGGACCATCTGGCCGACCGGAACGGTCAGGCAGCTGGCCGCCTTCGGCATCGTCAGCCACAACCTGGCCCTGCACTACGGCTCGGACCAGGCCTTCGAAGCCGAGTACGCGCCCTACGGCACCGGCAGCGGGCTGTGCGCGGGGCTGGCCAGGACCGCGGCCAACGGCGAGAGCGTCACGCTGCAGGAGTGCGGCCAGAGCGGCCGGACGGTCTGGGTCATCGACGCGGCGGACCAGTCAGGCAGCTACACGCCGCTGATCAACGGTTCCGACACCAATTTCAGTGACCCGCAAGTGCTGACCGAGCCCGGCTGGCCGACTCGCTGGCCGAACCCGCAGCTGATCAGCTACCGGCTGCAGACGTTCGCGAACGGGACGGTTTACGACGACCAGATGTGGAACAACACGGTCGGCGTGCTGCCGTAGCGGGCTCGGCACCGCGACCTGGCCGGGAGACGAGCGTCCCATGCTCGCTCCCGGCCAGCTCGCGCCCGTCCAGTTCGCTGCCGGCCGCCTGCGGTGTCCTTGGCGCGGGCATAACTTTCCGTTGGCTTGGCCCGCGCCGACCGGTCCCAGGACCGGCAATCAGACTGGGGCAGTCGCTTACCGCCATCGCTCAACTACCCGTGGTAACGTACCAACTACTGACTGGCAGGGCGGGATTACGGAAAGCAACCGAGGCCAGCATCAACAGCCGCGACCGGCCAGTGCTTGACCGCCCAAGCCACCGCAGTTGCGGTCGGTCGGCTATCGACAGGAAGGAATCACCAATGCACAACCGCTTTACTCGGGCGTGCTTCGCGCTGGCGGCTGGTGCTGCCGTCACCGCGGCGGTCGGCTTCACTACGGTCGGCGCCGCAAGCGCGTCCACGACGAGTGCGAAGCCAGACGCCACCCCGCCCTGCGGCTACTACTGCATCAACCCGTACACCGCTAAGTACGGGCCTGGATGGGTGCTGCAGAACTACCGGGCGATCAACGGCGTCGGCAACCCGCTCAAGCTGCAGTACGCCAACAACAATGCGCCGGGCCAGGACTGGACGATCTACCTCCAGGGCTCGGTGGATTACTTCTACCACTACGGCTTGGTCAGCGGGAACCTGGCGCTTCACTACGGCCGGGAGCCCGCCTACGAGCTGCAGTGGTCTCCGTACGGCGTGCACACCGGCCTGTGCCAGGGCACCAGCGCACCTGCGACCACCGGCCGCAGGGTCACCCTGCAGGTGTGCGGCGTCAATGCCAACACGGTCTGGGTGCTCGATTTCCAGGACTCGCCGTACCACAACCCGCGTTATGGCGTCTTCGTTCCGGTCATCGCCGGCTCGACGACCAACTTCAGCAACCCGCAGGTGCTCAGCGCCGGCACGCCGCCGACCGAGCAGCTGTTCACCACCCGCATCCACTCGTTTGCGGATGGCTCGGTTGCCAACAACCAGCTGTGGTGGGCATACCCGGGCATGATCGGCCCGGCCATCTAGCTAGCTCGTAGCTGAGGTGCCCGGTCCGGGCCAGGCCGCGCAAGGCCGCCCGGTCCGGCACCCCCGCCAGGCCAGGCCGCAACGGGCCCACCTGCCAGGCAGATAGCCCAGCGGCCAGGCAAGACCACCGTAGATGCCCCTTCGCCAAGTCAGGCGGGGGGGCATCTGCCGTGCTGGCGCCCCCGTGCAGCGCTCCGGCCGGCCTTGCCCGGTCCGGCCCGCTCCGGCCGGCCTTGCCCGGTCCGGCCCGCTCCGGGTCGGCATCGCCGGCTCCCGGCCGGCTAAGTCTGGCCAGGCGGGTTCTGATAGGCAGGAGCCGTGCAGCGCCTTCGCGAGATCGTGCCCGGCGTCCTGGTTGCCACTGGCGAGCTGTACGTGACGAACAGCACTGCGGTGGCCGGGCGCCGCGGCTGCCTGCTCATCGACCCCGCCGTTACGCCCGCCGAGCTCCAGGTGCTCGCGGCGGACCTGGCCGCACGCGGGCTGCGGCCGGAGGCGGGCTTCGCCACGCACGCGCACTGGGATCACGTGCTGTGGTGCCGGGAGCTCGGCGAGGCACCCAGACTCGCCACCGCAGCAGCCGCGCGGGCCGCGCGGCGCGACCGGGCGTCCATGATCAGCGCCGTGCAGGACGAGGCTCCCGGGCATGATCTCGAGCTGTTCGGCCAGCTGCGCCCGCTCGGGCCAGGCCAGGACGAGATCGGCTGGGACGGCCCGGTGGCCGCCGTGCTGGCTCATGACGGGCATGCGCCGGGGCACGGCGCGGTGTTCCTGCCGGACACCGGGGTGCTCGTCGCCGGGGACATGTGCTCCGACATCGAGGTCCCGCTGCTTGACCTGACGGCAGCCGATCCGGTCGGCGACTACCGCGCCGGGCTGGAGTTGCTGGCCGGGCTCTCCGGGGTGCAGCGGGTGATCCCTGGTCACGGCGGCGTCGGGGACGCGGCAGCGTTCCGGGACCGGGTGGCCGCGGATCTGGCCTACCTGGCCGCCGTGGAGCGAGGCGAGGATCCCCCCGACCCCCGGCTCCGCCCCGGCTGGCTCCGCGCCGAGCATGACCGGCAATTGCGGCACCTTCGCGGCTGAGGTCCGGGCCGGGCCCGGAACCGGGGCCGCCGCGCCCGGCGGCCGCGGGCGGAGCGGCGTAGTCCAGAATTGGCGGGTGGCCAGCTATAGCGCCGTGGTGTTCGATCTCGGCGGGGTGCTGCTGGACTGGGACCCCCGCCATCTGTACCGGAAGCTCTTCGGTGCTGACGAGGCAGCCATGGAGCGATTCCTGGACCAGGTGTGCACGCCCCGATGGCACGCTACGCAGGACCTCGGCCACTGCACCGCGCGGGCCTGCGGCGAGCTGGCCGCGCGTTACCCTGGCCAGGCTGAGCTGATCTGGGCCTGGCGGCAGCGGAGCGAGGAGATGGTGGCAGGCCCGATCGCAGGCAGCGTGGCGATCCTGGCCGACCTCAAGGAACGCGGCGTCGCCTGCTACACGCTGAGCAACATGGAGGCGGAGACGTTTCCGCTCCGGCTGCTGCGGTTCGGTTTCCTGCGCTGGTTCGACGGGCACGTGATCTCCGGCCTGGAGGGGATGGTCAAGCCGGATCCGAGAATCTACCGGCTGCTGCTGCAGCGATATGGGCTGTCCGCTGGGCGCACGCTGTTCATCGACGACCGGCCCGGCAATGTCGCGGTCGCGCGCACCGTCGGGATGCGCGCGGTCCGCTTCGAGTCCCCGCAGGTCCTGCGCGCCCAGCTGGAAGCCAAGGGGCTGCTGTCGGCCCGCTGATGCGGAGCGCGGCAGGCGCTGGCCCCGGCGCCCAGCTGGTTGTCTCGCTGCGCGGCCGGCCACGACCTTACTGACCGCTCACCGCAATGGTGGTGCCGACGATACGCGATTGTGATCATCCGTTTGTATCCGGCCGTTCAAGATCGGCGTCCTACCTGGTGATGGGATCCAGCTCTGAAAAGGAGTCACCCCATGAGACTTACTCGCGTGCGGGTCATCCTGGTGGCCGCCTTGATGGCGCTGGCCGGCCCCACGACAGCAGCCGTCCTGGTCGCAGGTCCCGCTTCGGCCAGTTCCAGCCAGGTGGTCGTGGTTAATTGCGGGCATGGCCAGGTTCGGCCAGCCCAGTACGACATCGGCTGCATGGCCTCCCAGGAGTACCTGGCCCAGCTGCGCTGGACGAGCTGGCGCTCGGTCGCGTTCGGCGGCGGGATTCTGAAGGTCAATAACTGCACGCCGAGCTGCGCGCAGGGCACGTACATCAAGTACCCGGTCCTCACCGTGCTATGGCGAGCCAGGCCATGGCCACATCACGCGGGGGGACGGTACTTCAGCCGGCTCACCATTATCTTCACGGGCAAGCGCCCGGCCCATGTCCCGGTCACCCAGACCGTTGCGCTGCCGGGATAGCGATTAACCGGGACCCGGGCGGGCGCATCGTGGGCCGCGGCTTCGCGACCGCGCTCCAGCAGGTCCGGGATCATGAGTGCGGGCACGGTGGGCAGGTCGTTCAGGGCGTTTCGCCGGTGAGCCGCCCGCCGCCGGGCCCGCGGGAGAATCCCTGGCTCAGGTGGCCTGACCGGTGAGGGTGGCCCATGAGCTGGCGGGCACGCACCGAGACCTTGAACGTTGACGCGCAGACAACCGGCTCGTCGGCCCGCACCGCGATCTCCTGGGCGCCGTCGAGGGATTGCACGCACATTCGGCCCGTGCAGCCCGCTTGCTCGAACATCGTCTCCAAACTTGCGTCCATGGCATGAGGATCCCAGGCTCGCCGCCGGCGGAAAGCCGGGCCCCTGGGCACCGGCTGACAGCGGCCGGGATCCAGCGAACGCGCGACGAATCCGGCCTGGCTGTGAAGTCCAATCGACGGCGATGCGGCTTCCCGAGGACGAACTGCCCCCGTGGGATGCTGCGGTAATGTCCCCGAACGGCACGGCTGCCTACCAGGGCCTGCGTGACCTGCCACCGCTGGTCGCCATGGCGGTGCGGGCCGCGCGGCAGGCAGGCTTCGCGAAGTCATGCCTGCCCTCGCATGGGCGCCTGCTGCAACTGCTTGCGGGAGGAATCGATCAGGGTGTAATCGGCGAAACGGGCACCGGATGCGGCGTTGGGCTGGCCTGGCTGGCGAGCAGCGCTCGACCGGGTGTGCGCCTGGTGAGTATTGATCACGACCCCAGGCTGGCCCGGATTTCCCGCACCGTCTTCGCGCAGGTGCCATCCGTTACCGTGCTCGCCGGTGACTATGCCGACCTGCGCGGCGCGGGCCCGTTTGCGCTCCTGGCCCTTGATGGCGGCGGCCAGGGCAAGGGTGAGGAGCCGCCCATTGACCCGGCGAAATGGCTGGGCCATGGCGGTGTCCTGGTGATGGACGACTTCACCCCCGCCCGCGGCTGGCCGCCAGCCAGCCGGGGCGAGCCGGACCTGGCCCGCCTGCACTGGCTGGAACATTCGCATCTGCTGGCCACCGAGATTGTCACCGAGCCAGGCGCGGCGACCATTGTGGCGAGATCCAAGACCTGATCCAGACCTCCAGCACCGCTCATGGGTTCGCCAGACTAGTCAGGGCCAGGTCTCGGGCCCTCGGCTCACCACGGATCAAGCTCGATCGCGGCCGGGACCGGCCGCCGGCCCGACAACCACGCCACAAGTCCGCCGGCATCGCCGGTTCGGTGTACCCGGCCCGGCACCGTGGCCAATAGCACGGGCAGCTCCCACGCCACGTATTCCTCCGGCCAGTCAGAGGGCTCGTAGCCCAGGCCGAGATCGACGTGGTGCATCTCAGCCTCGCGCAATCGCCGCACCGGGCTGGCGGTGGTCGGCCAGTGGTCGTCGCCGCGCAGCTCCAGGTGCGGCCACCCGGCCGCCGCGCTGCGATCCCAGACCAGTTCCAGCCGGCGCTGCGCAATGTCCAGGTCGTAGACGATGTCAACGGCGGACCGCCGTGCCCCTTCGTCGATTTCGCTGTCTCGCTGCGCCGACCCGCCGGGATAACGCGGCACATCCTCTCCCCGCAGCGCTCCCTCCAGCCGCCGGACGTGCCCGTCGGCGTTACGCGCCAGGTGCGTCAGCACGTGCGCAACCGTCCACCCGGGCAGCCGGCTTGGCGAGCGAACCCGCTCGTCGGTGATGTGGTCCACCCTCGCAGCCAGCCGCGCGTGTGCCGCCCGGCACAGATCGATCGCCGTATCGGGATCAGCATCCAGGTCACTCGGCACGGTCTTCACCCTCCCACGCGCTGTCGCGCAAATGCCGTTCGGCCATTCAGTCTGCCAGCTGGCAGCAGACCGGCCGAGCGTTGCAGGACGCCACGGGACCCCGGCGAGCCGGGCGCAAGTACCGCGTGGCTGAATGGCGGGGCAGACTGTGGTGGTGACCGCTGAGACCGCCGAGGAGCGCCGGAGCCGGGAGCAGCTGCGGGGGCTGTTCGACGGCGTCGCCGGGCTGTATGACGCCACCCGCCAGGGCTATCCGGCCGAAATTGTCAGCACCATATTCAGCACCGCCGCCGTGGGCCCGGGCGCGGGCGCCGCCGTCCTGGAGATCGGCTGCGGCACCGGCCAATTCACCCGGCAGCTGGCCGACCGGGCGCTCGACCTGACCGCCATCGATATCGGCGCGGCCATGGTGGCGGCTGCCCGCCGCAACGTGGCGGACCCGAGGGCCCGGTTCCAGGTGTGCTCGTTCGAGGAATTTGACGGCCACGGGCCCTTCGATCTGATCGTTTCGGCCACGGCCTTCCATTGGATCGATCCCGCCATCGGCCTGGCCAAGGCCGCCCGGCTGCTGCGGCCCGGCGGCTGGCTGGCGCTGCTGAGCACCGGGGAGCGCTACCCCGAGCCGCTGCGGACCCAGCTGCGCGAGCTGTGGATCAGATACGGCCATCAGAACGTAACATGGGCCGCTCGGCCGGCCTGGCTGGCCGCGCTGCGTGAGACCAGCCTGTTCGGCCCGGCCGTGGAGGCGGCTCACACCAGGGATCTCCAGCTTCCCGCCCAGACCGTGATGGGAGTCGAGCGCACCCGCGCCACCTTTCTCAGCTACAGCCAGCAAGATCAGGCCAGCTTCACCGCAGACCTAGGCATGCTCCTCCAGCCCAGCACCCACGTCGACCTGGTCCAGGAAACCTTCCTGGCCATGGCCCGGGCCACCACCTGACCTGTTGAACGTGACGTCGTAGGCGGAGACGGCGCAATTACGGCGCAATTAAAGTGAGGAGAAGCCGGTGCCGCAAGCGCCAGCACGGCGGGATACCAGCAAGTCATCGGATGTCGCCAAGCTCGTCAGGCTGCATCACCGGCGGCGCGGGTGGGCCTGGGTGGCGATAGGCAGCTTAATTGGCCTCGTGGTGTACCTGGGGATCGGCGCAGACCTGGTCGAGAACCTCACCGGGGCGACGGAAACGCTCAGCGTTATCCCGGTCTTCGTGCTGCTCGCCCTGGTTCTGGTCGGGCTCGTTGTCGTAATCGCCGACACAGCTCGCATGCACCGCGCCGACGCGGCCGTCCGGGTGAGTGCGAAGGGCAGCGTTTCGCATTACCCGCTCTATGCTCACGCGCAGCACTATCCGCCGCACCACCGTGGCAGCTGGATGTTCGCCATCTTCACGCTCGTGGCGATGACTGGCATCACCGTGTTCATCCTGCCCGCCGAGGTGAACTCGTGGGCATATGTGGTCGGCGGTGGGAACCAGGACACCTTCAACCCGGTGTCGTATGGTCAGGCCTGCAGCGGCGTCCCGCGGGGCGGCTGCCACCTGGTGACCGAAGGCTACCTTTCCAACAGCGGCGCGCACGTCACCTGGGTCGGCCAGGTGACACTCGGCCAGCCGTTCGGTGTCCGGGACCCGCTCTGGGCCTGGGGCACCGGGCGGAATCTCACCAGTGGCGACGGCTCGGCGATCGCGAACATTGCCGCGGGCCTGTTCTTCGATGGAGTAACGCTCCTGCTGCTGTACGTCCTCGTCGTGATAGTGCGCGACACGTCGTCGAGGCGAAGCCAGCGGATGTCCGTGCCCGCTGGCGCAGGTCCGGGCGCAGTCCGGCGAACACAGCATCCCGATCGCCGTCACCAGGGAAGCGGCGTTCGTCGCCGTGCACGCCGCGGGCGAGTTAGGCACTGACGATCGCGCTTTCTGGCGGGCAGCGCGAGAATCACTCATACATGGAACCCGAGACGCACTACGCCAGGTCAGGGAGCCTTCGCGTTGCCTATCAGGTGATCGGCGAGGGTACTTCCTTTGACCCGGAGCGCATCGCTGAACGCTACTGGGAGGTTGTCCATGTGGACGGTCCATGGCAGCCAGAATTCCGATTTACCGGCGAGTAGGCGACATTTTACGGATGCAGCCAGGGGACGGCTGATCGTCAGAGCTAGCTGATCTGGGCCATTGGTCGGTCGGGATGGCGGGATTCGAACCCGCGGCCTCCTGCTCCCAAAGCAGGCGCGCTAACCAAGCTGCGCCACATCCCGTCAGGCATGGGTAGGCTATCGTCTCCTGGCGTGAACAGTCGGGTCGGGGATCGCTACAGGCTTCTCGATCCATCACCCACCAACGCCAGATGATCGCTCAGCGCTGTCTCGAGGTGTGGCGGTGCCCGGGAGACGGTACTCTACGGCGTGGCGGCAGTGCCGCTGCGCGGGCGTAGCTCAATGGTAGAGCCCCAGCCTTCCAAGCTGGTCATGAGGGTTCGATTCCCTTCGCCCGCTCCAACCAGAAACCCCAGTTCAAGACCGGTACCGACCAGTGCCCAGCCCGCCATCAGGAAGCCGTGCCCTTCCTTCGTGCCCGTTGCGTGCCCGATCGCCTCTTGGAGGCACCTTTCTGCCGGGCCGAAGCGAAGACCTGCCCCATGCCCGCAGCGATCGCCTGATCCCGCCGCCTTGATCCAGATATCGCGAAAGTTGGACCGGCGAAGCCGTCCGCCCTTCGGGCCGACGAACACTAGGTTGTCAGGACCAGGCTCCACGAACCGTTCCATGTGCCAGCGCAGTTCTGGCGCGATCTCGCGAGGAAAGGCGACGACCCGGCGACCAGCGCGCGACTTCGACGGGCAGGACCAGGTGCTCAGTGAGTACATCCTCTTGCCGACCGCGAAATTAGTAGCTCCGAGGTCCGTCCGCGCAGGCGATTCGTTCGTACGTGTCAGCGCCTAAAGGCCGACGAGGCGGCGCCAGGCCGGTCAACACGGTAGATGTAGTGCAGCGCATCATCAATCGGGTTGTCGGGCGACATCGGGCCTTCAGCGACCCGCTTCAAGCCAGCCTTCGCCAGCGCACGCCAGGAGGCCACATTGGCGGCCACCACGGCGACAAGCACCGCGGGCACATCAGAATACGAGTTCCAGGTGTCCTCAACGGCCGCAGCGATCATGCGGGATCCGAGACCGCGACCGCGCAGCGCTGGGTCCGCGATGAGGTAGTCAAGCTCGACGGCGCCGACTGGCACCTCGATAACTGCCGAGAATTTTTTGAGATCCTGGGGGTAGTCGCAAATCGCCGAGCGCTGCAGCAGGCCGATTGGCCGGCCGTCGAGGAGAACGAGGAGGTCTTCCCCCGGCTCCTCGCCTCGCGTACTCGCGCCGAAGTCGCGCTCGACCGCCTCAAGGGTTGTCTCATGATTCCACCACCGGGCGACCTGGGGCTCTCGCAACCACTCGGCCAGCATGGGAAGGTCCCCGGCAATCAACGGCCGCCACGACAAGAAACCATCGCTAATCCTCTCCACCGTCACAGCGTAGATCCCGGAAGGGAAGCGCCGCACGGACGATCATTCAGTGAGACACTTCGGCCCTCTGGTCACTGGTGCGGCGTAGCCGTGACCCCATGCCGGTCACCCAGGGAGTCAGTTGAGGTCCTGCCGAACGGTCCGGGCGATACCGAGAACCCCCAGAGCGCCGGCCCAGGCGATCAAGGTGATCGCGCCGGCGCCTGGCGAGACCAGGTGATCGACTCGGAGGCCCATGAGTGCGTCCGAAGCACGGGTTGGCGTGAACCGCCCCACTGAAGGGACAAGGCCGAACAGAAGGCTGTCGACGACAAGGCCCCCCGCGAGCAGCGCGATGACCCCGCCGACTTGGTTGTGGATGATCGCTCCGAGGCCGGCGCCGATCGCGCCCCACAGGGCCGCGCCGGCGAGCCCGCCGAGCGTGAGCAGCAGAATGTCGCCGCTGCCGAGCACGACGGTAATGCCACGCCCGTCGAGAATCGCGTACCCGATCGCCCAGCCGACTGCCTCGCCGAGAACCCCGAATGCGATTCCGGCCAATGCGCCGGCGACGAGCTTGGCGGCCAGGACGTGTGAGCGCGCCGGGTTGAACAGGATCGTCGGACGGATCGTGCCGAAGCGGTACTCGCTGGTCACCAGCAACACCCCGGCAAGTGCTGAGAACACGGCCGTAAGACTGCCCACGCTCAGCAGCTGACGCTGGTCCTCTTTGCTCGTAAGCCCACTTGGGTGGGTAAGCAGCCCGGTGAGTAGCGTGAAGAGCAGGATCAGCGCCATCATCGCGAGGATCAGCCCGATCGTGGTCCGGGTCGAGCGAATCTTCAGCAGCTCTGCCCTGATCTGCGCGATCATGCCGGTGCCTCTGAGGTCAGTTCGAGGAAGATGTCCTCCAGCAAGCCTCCATCGTTGACCAGCTCGTGCACCGGGACGCCGGCGGCGAAGGCGATCTCACCGATCCGCCCGCTCGATGCTCCCTGGACGAGCTGCCCGTGGTCGGTACCCGTCGTCACTTGCAGCGCCTCATCACGCAACGCCGTAGTGAGACGCTGCGGATCGCCGCTGCGGACGCGAACCGCGCCGCCAGCACGGGCGGTCAGCTCTGCTAGCGAGGACGAGAGCACGAGCCGCCCGCGACTAATGATCAGCACCCGATCGACCGTCTGCGCAACCTCGGCGAGCACATGACTTGAGATGAGCACCGTGCGGCCCTCTGAGGCCAGCCTGCGCAGGAAGTCCCGCAGCCAGCGAACGCCCTCCGGGTCAAGCCCGTTGGCCGGCTCGTCGAGAATCAGCAGCTCCGGGTCGCCCAGCAGCGCCACCGCGAGCCCGAGTCGCTGACGCATCCCCAGCGAGTATCCCTTCACCCGCCGCCGGGCGGCGTCACCCAGCTCCACCAGGCGCAACATCTCGTCCGCACGTGAGTCAGGAACCTCGACGGCCTGCCCGAGCATCCGCAGGTGATCGCGGCCCGACCGGCCGGGATGGAAATCGGTCGCCTCGAGCACGGCACCGATCCGCAACGCCGCGCGCGGCAACTCCGCGTAAGGATGATCGAACACCCGTGCCCGTCCACTCGTCGGCGCCGCCAGCCCCAGGATCATCCGCAGCGTCGTCGTCTTGCCAGCGCCGTTGGGGCCGAGAAAGCCCGTGATCGTCCCAGCCTCCAACGCAAATGACAGATCCGTGACCGCTGAGACCTCATCAAAGCGCTTGGTCAACGACTCGGCTTCGACGACCGTCGTCATCCGCGTGGCCGGCCGTTGAACGGGCCAGCGACGTCGCTGGGCAGATAGGTGACTGCGTCCAGTTGGCGCCGGACCTCTGACGTGTTCACGCCCAGAGCTCCCAGCAGCGCCGCCGCAGGATCTGGTGGTTGGAGAGTGAGGATCTGGGCGAGCACCTGCTGGGCCGTGACATAGGCCTTCCGACGGTTGGGCCTGACCGCATCCTGGAGTACTTTCTTTGCCGCGGGCGTCATGGGGAAGTGACCTTTTTTCGCGACGTCTCTGAACTTCGGCTTCTTCGGCACGGCGCGCATCGGCAGCGGGGGTGCGTCGGTGCTCGACCCCAGGCCCAGGACGCCCATGGCTTCGTGATCGAGTGACTCAAGGGCCTGGCGAGCTTGCTGCAGGTTCACGCCCAACACGACTTCGATCGAGGGATCCTCGAACAAGGCGAGCAAGATGTGATCGGTGCCGGTTCGGCGATCACCCCGGCGACGGGCCTCCTCACTGGCCCGCAAATAGACGGCCCAGGCGTGAAGCACCTCTGGCACAGCGGATTCGGTGGTCATGATGACTCCTTGTTGTATTTGGTGTGCACGGACTGGCGGGTGACGCCCAAAGCGTCTCCGATCTGCTGCCACGACCAGCCCTTTTCCCGGGCCGACGCGACGTGGTTCGCTTCGACCCGCTCAGCCAGGCGATGGAGCGCCAACGAGGCGCGAAGCCCGATTGCCGGGTCATCCGACGAGAGATTCACGCTGAGTTCTTCGATGTCCACGCCTGTCAGTTTAGACTGACAGGCGTGGCTGTGTCAATCTAAACTGACACGGCAAAGTGCTACACCGGAGTGCCCAGATGGCCGGGTCACGGACACACTTTGCTGGGTCCAGACCCTGTGGCTTCGCGATGGCCCCGCTCAGCCGCGAGTAGCTGCATAGGGCAGCACTGGTGCAGCCCTATGCAGCTGCAGCCGATCCGACACGGGTTACGTCGGATGATCTTGTCATCAGCGGCCGTCTCGAAGATGGCGTGCAGAAGCCGATGGGCCTTAGCGACGGTGACAGGCCCAAACGGACGCTTGGCTCGTGGGCCGCTATCGAGCTGCTAGGCGCGAAGCCGAGTCTCGACACTGTCGTACCAGGCTTCATCTACATGCGCCCAATCTCCAGCCACGGCTTGGAGAACAGAGGCCCAGAAGCGGAGATGAGGAGCACGGTCGGCTTCGCGTTCGATCGACGGCAGGCTGACCTCACCCGCCAGAGACTGGGGCGCAAGCAGCTCGGCAATGTCACGAAGGCTTAGGGCCACCCGCGGGACCTGCCAGTCCCACCACCGGTCTGGCAGGTGGCCGTTTTCGAGGCGGACCAGCTTTACGGCCAAGGACCGGGTGTCGCCGTCGCAGTCGATGTGGATCCCGACGGAGCCGTTACCGAACAGCGTCCAGTTGCCCAGCCTGTAGGAGCCACTGTCGATGACCCGGAAGCCCAGCTGCTCGACAAAGCCGAAAGATGCACTTACCTGTACCGGCCATCTGTCAGCTTCTGGGACTTCACTCACGCCGTGCTCCCGCTCATGGCTGCCAGGGTCAGCCGGCGGCAAGGTTGCGCTGATACCAGGTGCCTGACTTACCGCCGAGGTCAGCCGGGCCGGCTGGGCCAACGGGGACGAACCCGGCCCTGGCCAGCACCTTCTGCGACGCGGCATTCTCGCGGGACGTGGCTGCCCTGAGCGTGCGGAGCCCGTGTCGCGTCGCGGCCACCTGGCACAGGTCCCGGACGGTCGCGGTCGCCACGCCGCGGCCGGCGACGTGCTGCGCGACGCGGTAGCCGAGTTCCGCCGTGCCGTCTCCGGCGAAGACCAGGTTGAACCGGCCCAGGACCGAGCCATCCTCGGCGGCGAGGACGTAGAAGGCGCCGTTGCCGGCCTCCTGCTCGGCCAGCAACGCGCTGTGCCGCTCGGTGAACTGGTCGAAGAACTCATCGCCCCGGTCGGAGATCGAGGCAGCGAAGTAGGCGCGGTTCGCCAGTTCGAAGGCCAGGACCGCCGAGGCATGGTCGGCTCGCAGGCGCTGCAACTCGGGCACCGCCCGACTCTACCCAAATGGCGCGCTGCGGCCACTTGAGTTTCCGTCAGGCATCGCCACACGCCCAGGAGCAAGCCATACCCGGCCAGGCTCTCGAAGCGGTGGCGACCGAGCTGCGACGCGCGGGGCTCGTGCTTAGCCGGCGTGGCCCGGATGGCCGTTTCAGCCTGGCCAAGCCAGGCGACTAGCGGTCACTCACGGACGGCGGCGCACTATAAGCAGGACGTCTCAAGGGGGAAGACGGAGCAGAGCAGGATCGGGCATGCTCCAGTGCAAGGAATCTGACCGCTGCGGCGTGTATGGGACATGGAGCAAGACCGGCGCGAATTCGAAGAGTTCTACACGGCTGCCCGTGATCACTGCCTGCAGTTGGTACTCCTCAGCGTCGGCGACCGGCACCTGGCCGATGACCTAGTCGCGGAGGCCTTCACCAGGGCCTGGGCGTCGTGGCGGAAGGTACGCGGCCATCCGGCGCCGCGAGCCTGGGTGGTGCGCACCGCCCTGAACTTGCATGTGTCCTGGTGGCGACGGCGCCGCCGAGAGGTGGCCCTGGGCAGCCAGGACGGAGCGGCCGCCGCCAGTCAGTATCCCGGCCTGGACAGCTCACTGGCGGCCGCCTTGCGTCGGCTACCGCCCAGGCAGCGCGAGGTCATCGTGCTGCGGCTGCTGCTGGACCTCGACACAGCCACAACGGCCCAGACGCTGGGCATGCCCAGCGGAACGGTCGCCTCTCACCTGCACCGGGGCCTTGCCGCGCTGCGACGCGAAATCCCCGCTCTCGATTGCCAGGAGCGCATCAGATGAACGACACCAAGCTGGCCGACGCGGTCAGGCGCGGTCTCACCGAGGCCTGCGAATCCCTGAGCACTGTGCACCTGGCCATCCCGGCCAGCGAAATCATGACCAGGGCCGACAAGGCACGCAGACGCCGCCGGCAGAGTGTGCTGACGGGCGCGGGCGGGCTAGCCGCGGCGGCTGTGGCCGTGAGCATTGCGCTGCCCGGCGGCCACCCGGCAGCGAGCCACCCCGTAGCCAGCCACCCCGCCGTTAGCCACCCGGCCGTCAGCCACCCGGCCAGCGGTCCTGGTGTCCAGCTGACGGCATGGACTGTCACCCGGCAGGCCAGCGGCAGCATCCGGGTCACCTTCCGCGAAGCGACCGACGCGGCCGGACTCCAGCGCACGCTGCGCGCCGACGGCGTCCCGGTCAGCGTCACCTTCACCGGCCAGCAGAACCCGGCCTGCCGGCCCTACCCCGCTGGCACCGGCCAGGCCCTTCGGCCCTTCGGCACGAGGACCGGCCCGTTGGGCGGGCCCAGCTTCATTCACAACCCGAAGGCCGCCTATAACACTCCGGACGCCCTCGTCATCCACCCCTCGGCGCTGCCGTCCGGCGCCGGGCTGCAGATCTGGACCTCAGGAACCCCGGGAGCGGCGGACAATTTCCAGCTGAACGTGAACCTGGTTGAGGCCAGCCCACAGTGCACTGGCAGCTAGGCGGCCGACTGCTAACCCGGCCGCATGGCGCTGTGGGCCGCGCGACACCTCGCGCGGTCCGCAGACGCCGGAGACGGATGTCGTAGGGGCTCATAACCCCAGCAACTGCAGGCATGCCCGCCGCGTGCCCGATCGCAAACGGCTGGTAGCCGCCCGGTCAAGTGCGGCATGCCCGAAGCGTGCGGAGCACTAGCATCACAGCATGCCTGGCCCGGTGAGCTCAGGGGATGACGCCGCGGCGGGTCGTGTCGTCTACTCGCTGGGCAGCAGTCCCGCGGAACGTGACCGGTTGCGGCGCCAGTCGGGCGAGTTACGCGACCACAGCGTGCTGCTGCTGGACCGGGTTGGGGTCGCCGAGGGGTGGCAGGCGATCGATCTGGGCTGCGGGCCTAGCGGGATCCTGGATCTGCTGGCGGATCGGGTCGGCCCGGCAGGCCGGGTCGTCGGCCTGGACTTCGAACCGGCCAATGTGGCCCTGGCCCACGAGTTTGCCGCAGAGCGCGGCCTGACGAATGTAGCGGTGCTGCGGGGGGACGCCCACCGAACGGGCTTCCCCTCGGCCTCCTACGATCTCGTCCATGCCCGGACCCTGCTGATCAACATCCCGGACCCGGCGGCGGTGGTCGCGGAGATGGTGCGGCTGGCCCGGCCCGGAGGCTGGGTCGCGGTGCTGGAGCCCGACGCCGGCGAGAGCGTGTGCTACCCCGCGCTCCCGGCCTGGGACCGGCTGACTCAGATATTCTTCAGCGCCCAGCAGGTGGACGGCGCCGATACGTTCATCGGCCGCCGCCTGCCCGAGCTGCTCCGCCAGGCAGGCCTGGTCGATATCGGCGTGGACGGGAAGGCGGACATTTACCCGGCCGGGCACTCACGCCGCACCATCCGGGCTGACCTGGTGCGCAGCATGCGGCCCAAGATCCTGGCGGCGGGCATCGCGAGCGAGCGTGAGCTGGATGAGGTGGACCAGGCGGTACGTGAACACCTCAGCGATCCCAACACGCTGATGGTGCCGAATCTGCTGTTCCTGGCCTGGGGTCGCAAACCGGACGGCCGGGCTGCCCGAGGTAGCGAAAGCTGATGGGCGGGCGCGGGTTCGGATGTACCCGGGCCCAGGCGAGCTAGCAGCGCTGGCGGCTGAGCTTGGCCTAGTCTCGTCAAGTCACATAACCGGGGTTAACCAGGAAGCTGGCCAGGCCTATGTCCGCCTACGCTGGGCTTCCGGTCCGTCGAACAAGTACTCCTTCTCCGCCACCGCGGTCGGCAGTTCCCGGGATCCGCCCGTCGGCGGCTTTCTCGCTGGCCTGCCGTTGGCCTGGCGCGACGCAACGGTTCCGTACAGGTCAACACTCGCGCTCTTGCTGTGCCCGGCCTGCCGCTGCCGGCTAATTGATGCCCGGGCCTGTTGCTGTGGCGCGCGGAACGAGGCGACCAGGCGGGCGACGAGGGTGGTGAGAAAGACCTGCCCGGCCAGTGCCTCTATGACGGCCACCGCCTGGCCGTTGCTCCCGGCGGCGGTGAAGTCCCCGTATCCGAGGGTGGTCAGCGTCGTGAAGCTGAAGTACTGGAACGTCTGCGTCGTGCCGGGGTGGTTGTGGGCGAAGAAATGGTCGCCACCGAAGTGGAACATCGCCGAATAGAAGGCCGCGAACATCAGGCCGAGGATGAGGTAAGCACTCACCGCCCCGTAGATGCTCTGCAGGGTGACAGTGCCCGTGGTCATGATATGCCGGACAATGATCACGACTGACAGCCACAGCACCAGACCGGTCCACACGTTCGCGATCCCATCGCCGACCTCGCTGATATGGCTCAGCGCGAGCCAGGCCGCGACAACTGAGACGGCAAGTCCGATGCCGATAATGATCTGAGTGCGCCGTTTCGACAAGTTTGAGCCGCGCAGCGTGATGATCGCTACGCCGACGAAGAGCACGACCTGGATGAAGCCCACCCAGCGAGCGTTGATGAACGCTGACAGCAGGTAGGTCAGGATCAGCAGGATGAGCAGCTGTCCGTACCTGCGGCGCGGCCTCCAGGCGCCAGACTCCGGGCGTGCCGAACGCCCGGCCCTGGATAGCACCGTTGCCGCCTCCCCCTGCCCAGTGGTGCGGATGGCCTGACGCGTTTGGCGGACGCCATCCTTCTGTGCGCCAGCGTGAGTGTTGCGCCTGAGCACCGCATCACCCGGTGCGGATGACGCGTGGCTCATCGAGGCGCTCCATCCTTGGGCTGCTGACGGCAGCAGCTGCGCCAACGGCGTGAGCAGCCAAATTCGACGAGGAGCTACTGATGGCTGAGCAGGCAACCAAGGATGGAGCCGGGCGAAGTCCCCGGACCGGCGCGCCGCGGCGCCCAAGGGCCGCGGCGGCGACACCGCGGCCGCGCAAGGCGCGGCCCTCCAGGCCCGCAGCGGCACCTACCCGGCAGCGCGCGGCTCGGCGTGCCCGGCCCGCTAAAGCGACAGCGGCACGAACGGGGCAGCACGCGACGCGGCGCGCTCAGCCAGCCAGGTCCGCTTCATCCCTCACCCGGGCGCGGGTCCAGTCGGCTAAGGCTGCCCGGCCGGCCACGACCAGCAGCAGGACAGCGACCGCGACTGCTGCCCAGACGACGGCTAGGCCCACTGCTAAGGCGGCTGCCAGGTCGGCTGCCAAGCCGGCCGCGGCCAGGACGCGGGCCCGGTCGGCCAAGCCCGGCGTTAGGTCGGCTGCCAAGCCCGCCGCGGCCAGGACGGCTAAGCCCGCTGCCAAGTCTGCTGCCAAGCCCGCCGCGGCCAAGACGCGGGCCCGGACGGCCAAGCCCGCCGTTAAGTCGGCCGCTAAGCCTGCCGCGGCCAGGACGCGGGCCGGGACGGCTAAGCCCGCTGCCAAGCCGGCCGCGACCAGGACGCGGGCCCGGATGGTTAAGGCCGCTGGTACCGGGACTTCGACGCGGGCCCGGACGGCTAAGCCCGTCGCTAAGTCCGCTGCCAAGCCCGCCGCGACCGCCACGCGGGCCCGGACGGTTAGGGCCGCCGGTACCAGGACCACGACCAGCCAGCGGGCCCGGACGGCCAGGCCGGCCAAGCCCGCGGCCGCGCCGTCACGCCGGCCGGAAGTACGGCGCGCCGAGCCGGCTCCCGGGTCACCGCAGCTCACCCCGGCCGAGCGGGTGGCCCGGGGCAAGACCGCGCGTGCCGAGGTGCCCAGGGAGGCCCATGCGACGCTCGACCTGCCCGCTGACCGGCCTGATCCGGTTGTCCTGCTGGAAAGCCAGGCGGCCTCCCGGGTACCCGAGCTCGTGCCGATCCGGTACGGCCGGATGCTGGTCTCTCCATTCACTTACTTCCGCGGCGCCGCGCTGCCGATGGCGGCCGACCTGGCCAAGACGCCGTCGACCGGCATCGTCGTGCAGGCCTGCGGCGACGCGCACCTGTCCAACTTCGGCTTCTACGCCTCTCCGGAACGGCAGCTGGTCTTCGATGTCAACGACTTCGACGAGACGCTGCCAGCGCCCTGGGAGTGGGACGTCAAGCGGCTGGCCGCCAGCCTGGAGGTGGCCGGCCGGGACAGCGGTTTCTCCGCCAAGCAGCGCCGCCAGGTGGTGCTGGCCGCCGTCGGTAACTACCGCCGTGCGATGCGAAACTTCGCCGGCATGAGCAATCTGGACGTCTGGTACGCCCGGGCGGACGTCTCGGCGGTGCGCGCCCGGGTCGAGGCCCAGGTGGGCGCGCGACGGCGCAAGCTCCTGGCGAAGGGCATGGCCAAGGCGCAAGGCCGGACCAGCGTGCAGGAACTCGGCAAGCTGACCGGCGTAGTCGACGGCCGGCCGCGGATCCTGGCCGACCCGCCGCTGATCGTCCCGCTGGCCAACCTGCTGCCTGAGCAGCTGGAGGGCGGCGCGGAAACCACGCTGGCCGTGCTGGTCTCCCGGTACGAGCGGACGCTGGAATACAGCCGCCAGATGCTGCTCAGGCAGTACCAGCTGGCCGATATCGCCCGCAAGGTGGTCGGAGTGGGCAGCGTCGGCACCCGGTGCTGGATCGCGCTGATGTTCGGGCGTGACGACTCGGATCCGCTGTTCCTCCAGGTCAAGGAGGCCCAGCCATCGGTGCTCAGCAACTTTGCTGGCGCCAGTACGTTCACGAACCAGGGCGAGCGGGTGGTCGCGGGCCAGCGGCTGATGCAGGCGGCCAGTGACATCTTCCTCGGCTGGCAGCGGGTGACCGGCCTGGACAACAAGGCCCGCGATTTCTACTTCCGCCAGCTCCGGGACTGGAAGCTGTCGATCGAGATCAGCGAGCTGGCGCCCCCCGGCATGCGGATCTACGGCGAGATGTGCGGCTGGACGCTGGCCCGGGCCCACGCCCGGTCCGGTGACCGGATCGCGATCGGCGCCTACCTGGGCGGCAAGGACGTCTTCGACCAGGCCATTGCCGACTTCGCGGTCGCCTACGCCGAGCAGAACGAGGCCGACTACAAGGAGCTGAAGGCCGCCCGCAAGGACGGCCGGATCATCGCGGAGACCGATGTGTGACATCCTCGGCGGCTGAAGCCTGGCCGCGCCGCGCCGTGCGATCGAACACGGCGGTCACGGCCTGCCCAGTGCTGGCGCCGACGATCGAGCCGACCACGGCGTCACCGGGATAATGCACGCCGGTATGCACGCGGGAATAGGCGACCGCCGCGGCGAGGAAGCGCAGCGGCAGCCCCAGCCAGGGCAGCTCATTTCCGGCCGCCACGGCGAACGCGAATCCTGACGCCGAATGGCCGGAGGGAAATGATCTGGACGTGGGCATCGGCACCTGGCGGCCGATGGGCACCTCCAGGCCAGCGCGATCTGGCCGAGGCCGGTTGTGCAGGGACTTTATCCCGATGTTCACCAGCGCCGAGGTCGTCCCGATGGCGGCCGCGCCCCGGACCGCCGCGCGCCGCCCGGCACCGCCGCCGAAGGCGGCCAGCCCGGCCGCGATGACCAGCCAGATGACCGAACGGTTCGCGGCCTGCGACAGCCGGCGCATCTGGCGGTCCAGGATGGGCGTCGGTACCAGGGCAATGGCCTCATAAACGGCGTGGTCCACCGAGTTGAGCTCGTGCAGGATCTCTCGTCTGGCCACGCGCCGCATGCTAGCAGCGCCACCGGGGGCGCCCCGGACCAGCGGCCCCCCTGGACAACCGCGCCCGGGATGCGCATTCCGGACTTATGGTCGCGATCAGGGTACCCAGTGATTCATGCTGGGTACGGACAGCTCAGCCGGGGAGTCGTTACTGACCTGGCGGATTGCACCGGACAGGGACGGGGAGCATGCCGGACAGCCAGTCACGTCGTCCAACAGCGCTGGAACGCGCCGCTGCCGCGCTGGCGCTGATCGCGGTGGCGGGCGCGCTGGTCCTGCTGCTCGTGGGCATCGTCCGCCATTTCGTGTCGGTGATCCTGGCGATCGTCGCCCTCCTGGTCTTCGTGACCGGGGGGTGGTACGCGGTGTCGAGGCGCGGCGTGGTCCGCTTCGTCGCCCTGCTGGCGATCCTGGTCGCGGTGGCCGGATTCATCACCACGATCGTGTTCGCGGACATCTCGGGCATCAGGCTGGCCGCGATCATCGTGCTCGCCGCGGTATCCGTGGGGGCGGCGCGGCAGGCGCTGAACCGGACGACCAGGGCCCTGCGGACCGCATCACACCAGCGGCTGAAACCGGCCGCTCGCCCGGCCCACCCGGTGCTGATCATGAACCCGAAGTCGGGTGGCGGTAAGGCCGAGAAGTTCGGGCTAGCGAAGGAATGCGCCAGCCGGGGCATCGAGGCCATCGTCCTGCGCCAGGGTGATGACCTGCTGCAGCTGGCTGAGGACGCCATCGCGCGCGGGGCGGATGCGATCGGGATGGCGGGCGGTGATGGCTCGCAGGCGCTGGTGGCGTCCGTCGCTGCCCGGCGCGGCATCCCGCACGTCTGCGTGCCCGCCGGGACCCGGAATCATTTCGCGCTCGATCTCGGCCTGGACCGGGATGACGTGGTGGGCGCGCTCGATGCCTTCGCTGACGGCGTCGAACGCCGGATTGACCTCGGCCGCGTCAACGGGCGGATCTTCGTGAACAACGCCTCGCTGGGCGTCTACGCGAAGGTCGTCCAGTCAGCCGACTACCGGGATGCCAAGATCAAGACAGCCGGAACGATGCTTCCGGAGATTCTCGGTCCTGAGGCGGTCCCGCTGGATCTGAAGTTCCATGGCCCCGATGGCACCAGCCACCCGACCGCTCAGCTCATCCTGGTCTCGAATGACCCGTACCAGCTCGATCACCCCGGCGGCCGGGGGACCAGGGAACGGATCGACCTCGGAGTGCTCGGGATCGTCGCGGCCCGGGTCAGCAACGCCTCCGACGCCCGGCGGTTCGCGGCGCTGGAGGCCACTGGCCAGCTCCGCAGGTTCCCTGGCTGGATGGAGTGGAGCTCGCCGAGATTCGAGGTCGGCTCGGGCGGGCCGGTGGAGATCGGCATCGATGGCGAGGCACTGCGGATGGACCCGCCGCTGGTCTTCGAATCATTGCCGGGCGCGCTGCGGGTCCGGCTGCCGCGTGATGGCGTCCGGCCGTCTCCGGCGGCCAGGACCGTCCGGGTTCTGTCCGGCTCGACCATCGCCGAGCTCGGCCGGGTGGCTGTCGGACGTGCGCCGGACAAGGTACCCGCGGCCGTGGCGGTCAGCCGCTTCGGTGACCTGAATCAGGCGGGCGACCAGGGGCCGCTGCCCGCGGCCGCCAGTCTCAGCGGGCCGCCGGGACCGCCAGCAGAGCCACCGGAGCCTGGTCAGTCAGCAGAACCGGCGTCGCCGCCCGGGGCCCGCGCGCCGGACGGCGGCGAGTAGATGTCCCGGACCACCCCGACCCGCCCGATCGTAAAGGCACGCTCCCTGCGGACATCGCGGGTGAACGCGACCCACCAGGTGAGGATGGCGCCCACCCGGTTGCGGTAACCGGTCAGGAAGGCGATGTGAATGAACAGCCACGCGACCCAGCCGGGGAACCCGCCGAACTGCAGCCGGCCGGCGCTGACGACGGCCTTGCCCCGGGAGATGTAAGCGGCCGAGCCGAGATCCCGGTACTTGAAGGGCCTGGACCAGTCCCGCCCGGCGATGGCGTGCCGGATCTCGTGCGCGGCATGCAGGCCCGACTGCATCGCCACCTCGGCGACACCGGGCAGCTTGTTGAGGCTCATCACGTCGCCGACCACGAAGATCTCCGGGTGGCCCGGGATGGTCAGGTCTGCGGAGACCTGGATCCGGCCTGACCGGTCCTGGCTCGCACCGGTCGCGCTGGCGATCGCCGCGGCCACCGGTGGCGCCTCCACCCCGGCGGTCCACAGCACCGTGCCCGCATCATGCCTGACCTGGCTGCCATCGCGGCACCGGACCATCAGCCCGTGCTGATCGACGTCGGTGACGATCGAGCCCATGTGCAGCTCCACGCCCAGCGCCTGCAGCGTGCTGGCTGCCTTCTGGGACAGCTTGGGCCCGAACGATGCCAGCGGCGCGTCGCCGCCGTCGAAGAGCAGGACTCGGGTGTCCTCGGGCCGGGCCCGGTGGAACTCGGCGCGCAATGTCTTGGTGGCGAGCTCGCGGATCTGCCCGGCCAGCTCGACTCCGGTCGGCCCCGCGCCGACCAGCGCGAACGTCAGCCAGTGCCGCTGGTCCGCCGGGTCGGTGGCGGTCTCGGCCATCTCGAACGCGCCGAACACCCGCCTGCGGATCGTGAGCGCGTCCGCGATCGACTTCATGCCTGGTGCCCAGCTGGCGAACTCGTCGTGGCCGAAGTAGGACTGGCTGACTCCGGCGGCGATGATCAGGTAGTCGTAGCCGTACTCAAGCTGCTCGCCGAGCGGCCGCCGGCACAGTACCCGGCGCGCCGTGGCGTCGATGGCGGTCACCTCGGCCAGCACGCACTCGACGTTCTTGTGCTTGCGCAGCACCCTGCGCAGCGGGCTGGTGATCTGACCTTCGGACAGGATGCCGGTGGCGCACTGGTAGAGCAGCGGCTGGAACAGATGGTGCTGGCCCAGGTCGATCAGGGTAACCGAGGCCGGGCCGCGGCGCAGTGCCCGGGCCGCGAACAGGCCGCCGAAGCCGCCGCCCACGATCACCACCCGGGCCCCAGCAGGCCCGGTCCCGGCCGGTCCCGGTCCCGGTCCAGCCTGCCCGCCCTGCCCGGCCTGCCCGGACTGCTCAGCCGGTCCGGGACCTCCGCTCATCGGTCAGCCGGCCGGATTGTGCCAGGTGGCGCCGCCCTGCAGCAGCCGGTCGGCTTCCTTCGGGCCCCAGCTGCCCCGGGCGTAGGGGTGCACCGGGGTGGCGTCGCCGAGCACCGGGTCGACGACCCGCCAGGCCGCCTCGACGGTGTCCTGCCGGGCGAACAGCCACCGGTCCCCGTCCAGCGCGGCGCCGATCAGCCGGTCATAGGGCCGCATGTCCGAGCCGGGCTGCCCGGCGAACGCCAGGTCCTCGGGCTGCGGCTCCAGGCCGGCGCCGGGCTTCTTGCCCGCCAGCGTCATACCGACCGCGGTCTCCGGCCAGACCCGGAACCGCAGCGAGTTACGGACCGCGAACGGCTCGATCCCGAACACATCATGCGGCGGCCGCTTGAACTGGATGTCCACCTCGGTCGCCGTGACCGGCAGGCACTTACCGGCCCGGATCAAGATCGGCACATCCGCCCACCGCCAGGTGTCAGCGGCCAGCCGCACCGCGACGTAGGTCTCCGTGGTCGACTTCGGATCCACCCCGTCCACCTGCAGATAACCGTCATACTGGCCGCGGACCGTGTCGTCGGGGGTCAGCGGCCGCAGCGCGGAGATCACCCGCGCCTTCGCGTCCCGCCACGACCCCAGGTCCGGCCCGTCCGGCGGATCGGCCAGCACCGTCGCCAGCACCTGCAGCATGTGGTTCTGCACCACATCCCGGATCGCGCCGGTCCGGTCGTAGAACCGGCCGCGGTCGGAGACGTCGAAGGCTTCCGCCATCGTGATCTGGATCCGGTCCACGTACGTGCGGTTCAGCAGCGGCTCGAGCACCGAGTTGGCGAACCTGACGAACAGCACGTTCTCCACCGGGTCAAACGCCAGCCAGTCATCCACCCGGAAGATCGCCTCTTCCGGGAAATACTTGTGCATCGTCACGTTCAGCTGCCGCGAACTGGCCAGGTCGTTGCCGAACGGCTTCTCCACCATCACCCGGGCACCAGCAGTCCGGCCCGCCGACGCGATGCCCTCCGCGATCCGCCCGAACAAAAACGGCGGCACCTCCAGGTAGAACAGGACCCGGTGCCGGCCCCGATGGCGTCCGACATGGCCTTGTAGGTGGCGTCGTCGCCGAGATCCCCGTCCACGTACCGCAGCAGCCCCAGCATCTTCTCCGCCGCCGGGCTCTTGTCATCCATGTGGTTCAGCCGCAGCGACGCCGCCGCATACTCACGGAACTGCGCCAGCCCCCAGCCGCTCTTCGCCACCCCCACCACCGGAACATCAAGCACCCCGCGCTCGACCAGCCCCACCAGCGCCGGGAACGTCTCCAGCTTGGCCAGGTCACCAGTAGCACCGAAGATCACCAGTGCGTCCACCCGATTCGTTGTCATCTGTGCTCCTCCGCCGTCATGGTCCTTGCTCCGGGCTGCGCCCCCATCCGATCACTTTTACCTCGGCGCCGGTTGACCGGGCGGCTGGACGGGCGGGCGCGCCGGCGGCCCGAACGAGCTGGCGCTGATCCGCCGCCGGAAGACGTAATAGCTCCAGGCCTGGTAGACAAGCACGAATGGCAGGAAAATCACCAGCACGATCGTCATCACCGTCAGGGCATATGAGCCCGAGGCGGTGTTGTGGATGGTCAAGCTGAATGCCGGGCTGGTGCTGGACACCATTACCCGCGGATACAGTTCGACGAAGATCGACAGCACCGAAGCGGCCATCGCGATCGTGGTGGCGGTGAACGCCCAGCCCTCGCGGTGCTCGATGAGCAGCCACCCGGCAGCGAGAGCCGCGAGCACGGCGGCGACCTCGACCACATTGAGCAGGAAACCCTTGCCCGCCGTGACGTGCGTCCAGATGGCGAAGCCGAGGACCAGCGCGAAGGTGACTGGCGCCACCCGCCGGGCCAGCGCAGGCCCGCTCCCTGAGGTCCTCGGTGGTCTTCAGGGTCAGGAAGGTGGCACCGTGCAGCAGGCAGATCGCCACCAGCGTCACCCCGGTGAACAAGCCATAGGGCTGCAGCAGGGTGAAGAACGATCCGGTGTACTCCTGGCTGGCATTGATCGGCAGCCCGTGCAGCAGATCGCCGAGCGCCACGCCGATCAGCAGCGGCGCCACCAGGCTGCCCACCGTCAGCAGCACGTCCCAGGTGTGCCGCCAGCCCGGGCTCAGGCCCTTGCCACGGTATTCGAACGCCACCCCGCGGACGATCAGCGCGACCAGCAGCACGACCAGCGCCAGGTAGAAGCCTGAGAACATCGTCGCGTACCAGCCGGGGAACGCCGCGAACATCGCGGCGCCCGCGACGATCAGCCAGACCTCGTTGCCGTCCCAGAGCGGCCCGATCGTGTTGATCGCGGCCCGCCGGCCCGCCTCGCCGCCGCCCAGCGCGGTGTGCAGCATGCCGACGCCGAAGTCGAACCCCTCCAGGACGAAGAAGCCAGTCCACAGCACCGTGATCACGGCGAACCAGAAATCAGTCAGTGTCATCGGGACCTCAGTACTGAACGGCGGGTATGGGCAGCTGCTCGTCGCCCTCGGGAACTGGGGCCGGCAGCTCCTTCCTGGAGTAACGCAGCATCAGCAGCAGGTCGACCACGCCGAGGGTGATGTACAGCACCACGAAGATGGTCAGGCTGATGGCCAGCGCGGAGGTGCTCACCGAGGGCGAGATGCCGTTGCGGGTCAGCATGATGCCCTGGACGATCCAGGGCTGGCGGCCGCTCTCGGTCAGCAGCCAGCCGGCCGTGTTCATCAAGAACGGCAGCACGACGGCCCAGGTGGCAGCGAACAGGAACCAGCCGGAAGCGGCCAGCCGTTTCCTTCGGATGAGCCAGAGACCCCACACCGACACGAGGAAGATCAGTACCGCGGTGTACGCCATCACCCGCATGGACCAGTACTGGATGAACACGTTGGGCACGTAATTACCCGGCCCGTAGCGCCTGCTGTACTGGGCCTGCAACGGGCTGAGCCCGGTCACCTTGCCGTTCCACGAGTTGGTCGCCAGCAGCGAGAGCAGGTGCGGGATTTCCAGGATCTGGGTCGGCGTCTGGTCCTGGGTGCCGCCGCCGACCTGGAACAGCGAGAACGAGCACGGCTGGCACGTGGTCCACTGCGCCTCGGCGGCGGCGATCTTCATCGGCTGGTACTTCGCCTCGATGACCCCGAGCTCGCTGCCGATCAGCATCGCGAAGATCATCGCCGGGGCCAGCACGATCAGCGCCAGCCGCGCCGACCGCGTGAAGACGTCCCGGTCGCCACCGCGGCGCAGCTGCCAGGCGGAGACGGCGAGCATGACGGCGGCCCCGGTCACCAGCGACGCCAGCAGGACGTGCGCATAACCCCACAGGAATACCGGGTTGGTCAGCACCGCCCAGATGTCGTTCAGCTGTGGCTTGCCAGTCCGGGAGTTGATCGTGTAACCGACCGGGTGCTGCATCCAGGAGTTGGCGGCCATGATGAACGCCGCGGACAGGACCGTGCCGAGCGCCACCGCCCAGATGGTCAGCAGGTGCATTCGTCTGGACAGTTTGTCCCACCCGAACAGCCACAGGCCGAGGAAGGTGGACTCGAGGAAGAAGGCGAGCAGGCCTTCCATCGCCAGCGGCGCTCCGAAGATGTCTCCGACCAGCCGCGAGTAGGCGGACCAGTTCATCCCGAACTGGAACTCCTGCACCAGCCCGGTCACCACGCCGATCGCCACATTGATCACCAGCAGCGTGCCGAAGAACCTGGTCAGCCGCAGGTACTCGGGGCGGCCGCCGGTGTGCCAGGCGGTCTGCAGCAGCGCGGTCAGGAAAGCCAGGCCAATGGTGACGGGGACGAAGAAGAAGTGATTGACCGAGATGAAGGCAAACTGCCATCGCGCCAGGTCAAGTTGCATCCGCTAACGCCTCGCCATCATCAGCGTGACCTCGCCGTCTGTGGCGCGGTTGATGGTGCAACCGGGATAATCGTTATGGTCCGGTTTGCGGCTAGGAGCGCCCGCCCGTCGTGACGCCGTCCTGCCAGGCGCTGGTTCCCGCAGCGGTCGCGGCCTTGGCCTGCTCCCACTTGAGCCTGGCCAGCTCGCTCGGCGGCGTGTCCATCTCCTTGACCCATCTGCGGGTCGCGGCGATCACCGTGGAGCTGCAGATCGTCAGGCCGATCAGGCCGATAACCCAGCCCGCTCCGATCAGCGCCGCCCCGAGGATCAGCGATCCCGACCTGACCTGGAACGTGGTACCGGATGACTGTGTGCTTGCCATGTCACCTTCCTTTGATCTCGCTGGTGCTGGTCACTTTTGCCCCGGCCCGCACACGCAGGCATCATCCGCTCAGGGTGATTGGCCGCAGGGCCCGGGCGGCGCACCGGACTCGGGCGGCACACCCGGCCTGGCTGACCCAGAGCGCCGCCGGCGGAAGCCAGGCACGGCGCTGTGACTCCCCAGTAGCGGCGATGGCCCGCCGCTGTCGTTGGTCAATAGCGGCTATGGCCCGCCGCTGTTCCTGTTTCAGCAGCGGAGGTCCACTGCCGCTAATGACGTCCCGGCCCCGGGCCGCTTTCACGACCGCAGCGGCCGGGTAGTGCGCCGAGAACTGGGGGCCGTGAGGCCAGTGTGACGGAAGAGGGCGGTGAGGCGCGGGCAGCTGTTCACCCGGCGCGGAGGGTGCGCCGGGCCGGGGGCCTGGACAGGGTCGAGGCGTGACCGAACACTACGACGTCGTGATCGTCGGCACCGGGGCTGGCGGCGGCACGCTCGCCCATGTCCTGGCACCGTCGGGCCAGCGGATCCTGCTGCTGGAGCGCGGCGACCTCCTGCCCAGGGAAATGGCCAACTGGGATCCGGGCCGGGTTTTCGTGGACGGGGCCTACATCCGGTAAATCCGGCTGACCGGGATGGCGAACGCCCTGCGGGTGGGCGATCACTTGCTCGGCCAGTTCACCTGACGAACTACGGCCGCCTGCGGGCGGCCTGAGGAGGAATCCCATGGACCGCTATCCGAACATCGCCGATCACGGCCTGATCGGCGATCTGCAGACGGCTGCGCTGGTGACCACCAAGGGCACGGTCGACTGGTTCTGCAGCCCGCGGTTCGATTCGCCGAGCATCTTCGGGTCGCTGCTCGACGCGGACAAGGGCGGCCATTTCACGATCGCGCCTGACGATGAGTGTGCCACCAAGCAGCTGTATTTCCCGGAGACCGCGATCCTGATCACCAGGTTCATGACCCCGGATGGCGTCGGCGAGGTGCACGACTTCATGCCGATCGTGATGGGCAAGGCCACCGACAGGCACCGGCTGGTCCGGCAGCTGCGGGTGCCCCGCGGCACCATGCGGTTCACGATGGACCTGCAGCCGCGGTTCGACTACGGCCGGGCCAGCCACACGATCGAGATCACCGAGAACGGGGCGGTGTTCCACGGCGACGGCGGCCAGGAACTCACCCTGCACACGATCGGCAAGCGCGGCTCGGGCCAGCGGCTCGAGACCAAGCTCAAGCGCCATGGCAAGGGGCTGCGGGCCAGCTGGACGCTGCACGAGGGCGAGACCACCGGGGTGGTGATCGAGTCCAACGGCGGCCCGCCCAGGCGGCTGCCGCCTGCGGAGCTGGCGCGGCTGGCCGACGACACCGCAGGCGCCTGGCGGAGCTGGGTGAACCGCTCCACCTACACCGGCCGGTGGCGGGAAATGGTGAGCCGGTCCGCGATGACGCTCAAGCTGCTGACCTACGCCCCGACCGGGGCGCCGGTCGCGGCCGCCACCATGGGGCTGCCCGAGCAGGTCGGCGGCGAGCGCAACTGGGATTACCGGTACACCTGGATCAGGGACGCCTCGTTCTCCATCTACGCCCTGCTCGGCCTGGGCTACCTGGAGGAGGCGGCCGCGTTCGGCTTCTGGATGCGGGAGCGGGCCACTGAGCAGGCGGGCAACGGCTCGGGCCCGCTGAAGATCATGTACCGGGTGGACGGCTCGTCCGATCTCACCGAGGAGATCCTCGGCCATCTGGAGGGCTGGCGCGGTTCGCGGCCGGTCCGGCTCGGCAACGGCGCGGCCGATCAGCTGCAGCTGGACATCTACGGTGAAGCGCTCGACGCCATGTACCTGGCCGACACCAACGGGCTGCAGATGGCGCACCAGGGCTGGCTGGCGATCGCGGAGATGATCGAGTGGCTCTGCGAGCACTGGGACCAGCCGGACGAGGGCATCTGGGAGACCCGCGGCGGCCGCCAGGACTTCACCTACGGCAGGTTCCAGTGCTGGGTGGCCATGGACCGGGCCATCCGGCTTGCCGGGCGGCATGGCCGGCCGGCCGACGTCTCCCGGTGGACCACCGAACGTGACCTGATCTACAGGCAGATCATGAAGCGCGGCTGGAACGACAAGGTCGGCGGGTTCACCCAGCATTACGGCACCGACGTGCTCGACTCGTCGCTGCTGCTGATGCCGCTGATGGGCTTCGTGGCCCCGCGGGACCCGATGTGGCTGTCCACGCTCGACGCGATGAACCGCGAGCTGGTCTCCGACAGCCTGGTGTACCGGTACAACCCGGGTGCTTCGCCGGACGGGCTGCGGGGCAGCGAGGGCACCTTCTCGCTCTGCACCTTCTGGTACGTCGACGCGCTGGCCAGGGCGGGGCGGCTGGAAGAGGCGGGGCTGGTCTTCGAGAAGATGCATACCTACGCCAACCACCTCGGGCTGTTTTCCGAGGAGATCAGCCAGACTGGCGAGCAGCTGGGCAACTTCCCGCAGGCATTCAGCCACCTGTCGCTGATCAACGCCGCGCTCAACCTCGACTACCAGCTGGACCACGGCGCGGGCTCGGTCGAAAACGTGCTGTCCCATGGGCGTTAAGCGGCGTTTCACCCTGGCCGGGTGAGGTGATGGCGGCCCTGACGGTATGGAGGTTCAGCTCGCCGGCTGGCGCGGACGAGGCACTGGACACCCTGGGCAGGCTGCAGGACCACCGGCAGATCCAGCTATATGACGCCGCGGTGGTGAGCTGGCCAGCCGGGGCCAGGAAGCCGGCTACGCACGAGATACACAGCGCGAAGGGCGCGGGAGCGCTGGGCGGCGGGTTCTGGGGGCTGCTGTTCGGGCTTATCTTCTTCGTGCCGCTGCTGGGGGTGGCCGTCGGTGCGGCAAGCGGCGCGATCCTCGGCTCGCTCAAGGACGTCGGCATCAGCGAGACGTTCATCGCCGACGTCCGCGACCAGGTGACCCCGGGGACGTCGGCACTGTTCGCGCTGACCTCGGACGCCCTGCCTGACCGGGTGGCCGCGGCGTTCAGCAAGACCCGTCCGGAGCTGATCAGGACCAACCTGTCGGCCGAACAGGAAGCCAGGCTGCGCGAGGTCTTCAGCCGGGAAGGCTGACCGGCCGGCGGGCCTGCGGCGGGGCCGTGCGGCCCGGGCGCGGCGGGCCCGTGCGGGCGCCCGCCGCGGCCGTGCGGGGAGCCGGCCGGAGCGGCCGCCCGGCGCCGTCACCTGCGGGGGATGACGACGAACCGGGCGGACCTGGCGCAGACTGCGAGCAGAGCAGCGAGGATCCGCCCGGTCACCGCTGACCGGGCGGGCTCCTGCTCCGCGGCGGCCGCCAGGCACGGGAGGCTCGCGAATGTCCCGGATGATCGAGGATTACGCGCTCATCGGTGACCTTCACACTGCCGCGCTGGTGGCCAGGGACGGCTCCATCGACTGGCTCTGCCTGCCCTGGTTCGACTCGAAAGCGTGCTTCGCGGCGCTGCTCGGCGAGGACAGGCACGGACACTGGCGGATTGCCCCGACCGAGGCCGGCGGCCGGGTCAGCCGCAGGTACCTGCCGGACACGCTGATCCTCGAAACCGAGTTCGCCACCGGCTCGGGCACGGTCAGGCTCATCGACTGGATGCCGCCGCGCAACGGCGATCCGGTGCTGGCCCGGATGATCGAAGGCGTCACCGGCACCGTCGAGATGCGGATGACGCTCGGGGCCAGGTTCGAATACGGCTCGGCCCAGCCCCGGATCCAGCGCCGGGATGGCGTGCACTGCGTGGTCGGGGGGTCGGAGGTGCTCTGGCTGTTCGGCCCGGTGCACCTGCGGAGCCGGCGCGGGGTCGCGGTCGCGGAGTTCTCGGTGAGCGAAGGAGACCGGGTGCCGCTCGCGGCCGTCTGGCGGTCATCCAGGGCGACCGCACCCGACCCGCCGTTCGTCCCGACCCTGCTCGACCGGGCCGAGCGGTGGTGGACCGCCTGGGTGTCCGGCCTGGACTGCGGCGAGGAATGGCGCGAGACCGTGGTCCGGTCGCTGATCACTGTCAAGGCGCTCACCTTCGCCCCGACCGGCGGTCTCATCGCAGCGCCGACCTCCTCGCTGCCGCAGCAGCCCTCGGGCGCCCGTAACTGGGACTACCGGTACTGCTGGCTGAGCGATGCGGCCGCGACCCTGCCGGTGCTGCTGCGCAGCGGCGCGCTCGGCGAGGCCAGCACGCTGCTGCGGTTCATCACGCATGCGGTCGCCGGGCTGCCGTCCCAGGTCCAGGCGCTGTACGGGGTCGACGGCCGGCGCTGGCTGCCGGAAATCGAGCTGGACTGGCTGCCCGGTTACGAGGGCGCGCAGCCGGTCCGGACCGGCCACGCCGCCGCGGCGCAGCGGAACCTCGCCGCGTTCGGCGAGGTGCTGACCGCGCGGCTGGCAGCTCGGATGGCGGGGATGCCGGGCTCGATCGACCCGTGGGAGCAGGACGAGGCGGTCGGCTTCCTCGAGTCGGCCTGGCGGGCGCCAGATCCGGGCAACTGGGAGGTCCGCGGGCCGCCGAGGCAATTCGTGTTCTCCAAGGTCATGGTGTGGGCGGCGGCCAATGCCGCAGTCAAGATGATCGAAAGGTTCGGCGACCCGGGGCCGGCTGACCGGTGGCGCAAGCTGCGCGCCGAGGTGCGGTCGGACGTGCTCGAACATGGTTACGACGCCACCGCTGAGACATTCGTTCAGCATTATTCGGGAACCGGTGTCGATGCCAGCCTGCTGCGCCTGGCCCAGCTCGGCTTCCTGCCGCCCAGCGACACGCGGATGAGCAACACGGTCGCCGCTGTCGCGCGAGACCTGGACCGGGGCGGGGTCCTGCTGCGCTACCGGCAGGATCCGGCGGAGGGACTGGATGGCCTGCCGCCGGGCGGCGGCGGCTACCTGCCCGCCACGTTCTGGCTGGCGCAGTGCTATGCGGCGGCGGGCAGGCGCACCGAAGCGCGCAGGACCTTCGCTGACGCGCTTGAGCTGCGCAACGACGTGGGGCTGCTGCCTGAGGAGTACGACCCGCTGCGCAGGCGGTTCGCCGGGAATTTCCCGCTGACCGCCAGCCACACCGCGGCCGCGGCGGCCGCCGCGGCGCTGGATTCGATGGACTCGGCGCCTGGTGCGGGCAGGTTCACCCGCGCCGGGCGACGCGCTGGCCTGGCCGTTTGGAGACCGTGAGTCGGACACCTTGATCACGGGGCCTGCCTCGCGACAGCGGGGCCGGTTCCGCGACGACGCGGATGCCGTGGCGTACTGCGGCAGGAGGATAGGTGACCGTTGGCCGGCGCGACCGGCGGGCCTGAGCCCGCTTCCGAGCCTCCGCGCATGCCCCCGGCTGGGCAGGGCGCATCATCGGCGGACGACCGGGCCGAACTGGTCCGGCTGCGGGCCGAGGTGGAACGGCTGCGGGCGCAGGTCAGCCAGGCTCCCGGCGGGGACGCGGCCGGGGGCGCCACGGCCCGAGGCGGCCGCAAGCGGCACATCAGCTGGCGGTCCCCGGTATCCGCGGTACTCATCGTGGTGGGCTGCATCCTGGCGCCGCTGGCGGTGCTGGCCGTCTGGACCGCCAACCAGGTCTCCAACACCAGCAGGTATGTCGCGAACGTCGCGCCGCTGATCCATCAGCCGGCCATCCAGGGCGCCCTGACCGACAAGATCACGCCGGAGATCACCGGCAAGCTGAACGTGCAGGGCCTGACCAACCAGGTAGCGACCGAGCTGAACAGCCGCGGCCTGCCCAAGATCGCCACTCTCCTGCACAGCTTCTCCGGGACGATCGCCGGCGGCGTGGCGGGTTTCGTGCACAGCGCGGTGGCCAAGGTCGTGGCCAGCCCGGCCGCCGCCAAGATCTGGACGCAGGCCAACCAGGTGGCCCACGCCGAGGTCGTCAAGGCACTCTCCGGGCAAGGTAACGGAGCCATCAAGATAACCAACGGCAGCGTCACGCTCGGTCTCGGCCCGTTCATCAACACGGTGAAGCAGAATCTGAGCGCCCACGGGCTGACCGTGGTCCAGAAGATTCCGCCGATCAATCCGACCTTCACCCTTTTCTCCTCGAAGTATCTGGTGAAAGCGCAGACCGGCTACCGGCTGATCAATGACCTCAAGATCGCGCTGCCGCTGCTGGCGATCGTGCTGCTCGCCGCCGGTATCTACATCGCCAAACGGCACCGGCGCGCGCTGATCGGGGCCGGGCTCGGCCTGGCCGCTTCGATGCTCGTGCTGGCCATCGGGCTGGCCATCGGCCGGGCCATCTACCTGAACAGCGTGCCGAACGCCACCCTGCCGTCTGACGCGGCCGCCGCGCTGTTCGACACCCTGGTCAGGTTCATCAAGGACGGCCTGCGGGCGCTGCTGGTCCTGGGGCTGCTGGTGGCGGCGGGCGGGTTCTTCATGGGGCCGTCGGTGACCGCCGTCCGCGCCAGGAATGCCCTGAAGTCCGGGCTCGGCCTGGTCCGCGCCCGCGGCGAGCGGGCCGGCCTGTCTACCGGCCCGGTGGGTATCTGGACTTACGGGCACCGCAGGGCGCTGCGGATCGGCGCGGTGGTCCTGATGGTGCTGATCTTCATCTTCTGGAGCCAGCCGACCGGGCTGGTCGTGCTGCTGCTCGCCGTCGTGCTGCTCGTCCTGCTGGGGCTGATCGAGCTCATCGGCAGGCCGCCGATGCCGCGCCCGGCCGGGCACATGTGAGCGCTGGCCGGGCCTACGTCAGCGCTGCCGGCGCAATCAGGGCTGCGACGCGCCGGCCGCGAGGCTAGCAGTTTGCTCGTCCAGGCCGCCGGATTCGCGCTGCTAGCCGCGCTGTCACCGACGGCCCTGCTGGTCGCGGCGGTCTACCTGGGCTCGGCGAACCCACGGCGGACCGCGCTGCTCTACCTGGCCGGGGCGCTGGTCATGAGCGGGAGCATGGCAGTGGTCGTCTTGCTGGTGCTGCGAGCCGGACATTTCGAGCTCCCGAGCCACCACCAGACCAGGTATGGGCTGCGCCTCGCGCTGGGCCTGCTGATTCTGGCGATCGGCCTGGTGGTCGAGCGCCGCAAGCCAAAGCCGCCCGATCCAGCCAACCCGAAGCAGGGCTTCGTGTCGCGGCTGGTGGCCAGCCCGGCGCCGCTGGCCGCATTCGCGACCGGCATCGTGATCTTCTCGCCGTCGGTGACCTTCATCGCCGCCGTGCAGGTGATCGCGACGGCCCGGACCAGCGCCGCCGTCGACGTGCTGGCGCTGACGCTGATCGTCGTCATCGACGTGATGTTCGTTTGGCTGCCGTTTGTGGGCTATCTGATCAGGCCGGACGCGACGACCCGCAGGCTCAGGTCGTTCAATGCCTGGCTGCGGGCCAACGGTCACCTGCTGCTGGCCGGCAGCATGATCGTGGCCGGGCTGCTGCTGATTCTGGACGGCACGCTCGGCCTCACCGGCGTCGTCTAGGCTCGGGCCCGGCATCGGGATCTGGACGAGGGATCCGGGATCTGGACACGGGATCGGCGGGTTGATCCCGCTTTCGGCAGGGGAAGGCCCCGTCCCCGAGCCGGGGACGGGGCCTTTCGCTTCGCCTGGCGCCTTCGCGTACAGCAGCTACTAGGGTCAGGCGGCCCTTCGCTCTCGGCCCACCGCCAGGAGTGCCCAGATGATGAACACGTCAATGGCGATCACGATGATCGACCAGAGCGGATAGTAGGGGAGGAACAGGAAGTTCGCCACGGCATCGACCACGGCGAGGAACACACCTACGTACCTCGCCCAGGTCTGCCCGAGGAGCAGGCAGACACCTACGGCGAAGAGGACGCAGCCGAGGATCAGGTGTGTCCAGCCCCACGATTTGATGCTGTAGGTGAACGTGTAGTTCGGCACCGTGGTGTAGAAGCCACCCTTGATGATCCCGGTGATGCCGACGAAGAAGTCCCATAGACCGGCGAGGACAAGCAGGGTCCCGGCGAGGACCATGCCCCCCGTGGCCGCAGGGCGGGCTTGATAGGACCCGTACTCTTGCTGGGCCGCAGTGCGCTCGTACTCGGCAGTCCGGTCCGGTGGTGCAGCGTGGCCGGCTGTTGCGCCTTGTGTACTTGCTGCGCCCTGTGCGCCCTGCTGATATCCGGTTGCTCGCTCCTGTGCACTGCTCATGAAAGCAGCCCCCTTTCTCCAGGCCGGCCGCGACAAGTGCTCGCGGCTCCGGCGCGTCAGGCGCGACTCCGTTTCCCCCGGCGGCCAGGAACCAGCCGGCTGTCAGTCAGCCGGCATTACCAAGCGTAACCGGTGCCTTACTCTGGCGACGCTACGGAGGCCAGTGCCACAGGGGCATCATCCGCCTCGGGTGATACGGCTTAGCCGGGTGCGGCGCCTCAGCGCGGCCCGCGGTTGGCTTTCGGCCGCCCTGGGTAGGAGGGTGAGGGGCTCTGAGCTGCACATTTCACCCGGCAGGGTGAGGGACCGACAGTTCGCTCGCGACATGTGGCCGGCGCCCGTCGGGGGAATTCATGACGAGTACGACAAAGCGTGCCGCCGCGGAACGCACGGCGGCACGGGCATCCGGGCAGCCGCGCCGCGCGGGGCGGCCGCGGCCAGCTGGACAGTCGCGCGCGGCGGGACAGCGCGCGGCGGGACAGCGTGCTTCGGCACAGCGCGCTTCGCTGCGGGCGCGAGACGGGGGGCCATCTGGGGACACCGGGGCGTCTCGGGATAGCGGGCTGTCCGAGGCTACCGAGCTGTCCGAGGACACTGGGGCCTCCAGGAACGTAGCGGCCTCTGAGGACGCAGGGATCTCTGGGGACGCAGGGGCTTCTGGGAACGCAGGGGCTTCTGGGGATGCAGAGGCATTCGGGGGTACCGAGGTAGCCGGGGGTACCGAGGCAGCCGGGGGTACCGGGCTGTTTGGGGACACCGAATTGCCGCAAGAGATCGGGCCGTTCAGGCCCGGAGGGCAGCCGGGGGCCCCGGCTCCGGCGAAGGCGGCACGGCAGGCTAAGGCGGCACAGCAGGCCAAAGGGTCGCGGTCGAAGACGGCACAGCAAGGTAAGACGGCACAGCAGGCTAAAGCGGCACAGCAGGCCAAAGGGGCGCAGTCGCAGTCGAAGACGGCACAGCAGGGTAAGACGTCACCACCTGCGGGCTCGTCACCACCTGCGGGATCGTCACCACCTGCGGGCACGTCACCACCTGCGGGTACGTCACCAACTGCTGAGGTCACCCCGGCGGACGGCCAGGTCTGGCGGCCAGCCGGGAACGCGCAGCGGCCCGGTGGCGCTGCGCCGGCGGAAGCCCGGCCGGTCGCGGACGCGAACCACGACGGCGGGTCATCGCGGTCGCCTGACCAGTCACGGCCGACAGTGCCTAGCCGGGAGCCGCCAGTGCAAAACCGGGAGTGGACGGGGCCGAGCCGGGAGCCGACAGTGCCTAGCCGGGAGCCGCCAGTGCAAAATCGGGAGTGGACGGGGCCGAGCCGGGAGCCGACAGTGCCTAGCCGGGAGCCGACGGGGCCGAGCCGGGAGCCGACAGTGCATAACCGGGAGCGGACGGGGCCGAACCAGGAGGGGTCGGCAGGCCGCCAGCCAGCGGACCGGCCCGGACCGGCTGGCCAGCCGCGGGTGCTCGAGGACAAGCTGCAGATACCGCAGCCGAGCCTGGCCCTGCTGCGCCGCCGTCGGCTGACCGACAAGCTTGAGCAGGCGACTCAGCACCGGGTGACGGTGGTATCCGGGCCGGCCGGCGCCGGAAAGACGATCGCGTGCGCGACCTGGGCCGCGACCACGCCCGCTGCTCGCCGGGTGGCCTGGCTGACGCTGGACGCCGAGGACGCCGACCCCGGCCGGTTCTGGCGTTACGTCGGGAGCGCGCTGGCCCGCACCAGGACCGTGCCCGCCGATGTGCTGCGGTCGGTGGCCGATGCGCCGCCTGAGGCGTTCCCGCTGCACCTGGTCGAGGCCGCCCAGCTGCTCACCGAGCCGGTGGTGCTGGTGCTCGATGACGTGCACGAGATCGCCGAAGGTGCGGTGCTGGCCGGCCTGGACCTGCTGATCAGGCACGCGCCTCCGGCGCTGCGGCTGATCTTGTCCGGACGGTGCCCGCCGGGCCTGCAGCTGGCCAGGCTGCGGGTCTGCGGCGAGCTGGCCGACGTCGGTGCGGCGGACCTGGCCTGCACGGCCGAGGAGGCCGACGCCTACTTCACGATGCTCGGGCTCGACGTCGATCCGGCCGAGCGGGACGAACTGCTCTGGCGGACCGAGGGCTGGATGGCGGGCATGCGACTGGCCGCGATGCGCGCGCGAGCGCCGGCTCGCGGTGCTGGGCGGACCGGCCGGCCCGACGGCAGCGGGCGGCCCGACGGCACCGGTCTGCCGGACGACGTCCGGCCGGGCGGCACCGCGCGGATCACCGACATCGCCGGCGACGAGCCCATGGTCACGGACTATCTCTGGGACGAGGTACTCGGCAGGCAGTCGGCTCAGACCCGGCTCTTCCTGCTCAGGACCAGCGTCACCGAGCGGGTAACCGGAGAACTTGCCGACGAGCTGACCGGCGAGCCCGGGGCCGCCATGATGCTGGAACGGCTCAGCAGGGAGAGCGGTTTCGTCGAGGCGCTCGGCCATGAGCAGGCGCAGTACCGGTACCACCCGCTGCTGCGCGACGTGCTCAAGGCCGAGCTGCACAGGCAGGTCCCGCATGAGGTGCCGATCCTGCTGCGCCGGGCGGCCCGCTGGCACGCAGCGCATGGCCAGCCAGTCGAGGCGGTGCGGTACGCGGCGAAGGCCGGCGACTGGGACTACGCCGCCCACGTGCTGGCCGAGGCGGGCGTGGCAGCGCTGCTGCAGAGCGGTGCGGCCGAGCTTGAGGCCGTACTGGGGCTGTTCCCCGCCGACCGCTGGGCTGATGATGCAGCGGTCGCCGCTGCGGTGGCCACGGTGCGGCTGTGGAACGGCGATCCGGACGGCGCGACGCATCATCTAGAGGCCGCCCACCGCAGCCTGGGCCGCTGCGCCGAGGCGGCCAGGCGGGTCATCGAACCATGGCTGGCCGCGCTGCGGGTGATGCAGGCCGCCAGCAGGGCGGATGCCGACCCTGGCCTGCTCGCGCAGGCCTGGAGTCTGGCCGAGCAGGCCCAGGCCACGGCGGGCACGCTGGCCGACCACCGGGCCCTTGGGCTGCTCTGGTTCGCCCTGGGGGCGGCCAGGCTGCGCCGCTGGGAGATCCAGGACGCCCGTTATGCGCTTGATCACGCCGATCGCCAGCTGGCGGCCGGGACCCTGGCCGGGCTCCGGATCCGGGCGATCGGCTGGCAGGCCATCGCCGATGCCTGGTATGGGGATCTGGTCCGGGCGGGCCGGGAGGCCGACGCGGTGCGGGAAAGCGCCACCGCGGACGCGGCGGCGCGCTGCCTGGCCGATCTTGCGTCCGCCCAGGTGAGCCTGGCGCGCGACGAACTGTCCGCGGCCAGGCAGCTGCTGGATCGCGCTGATCAGCAGCCCGCAGGGCAGCTGCCAGGCGAGCCAGCTCCCGGCGTGGTCTCGGCACTGATCCGGGCCCGGGTGCTACTGGCCGACGGCGACACCGCCGGGGCCCGCGGACTGGTGATCAGGCTGCGCGAGGTGCATGCGGTTGCCGATCCCGCGCTCGACGGCGTGCTGAACGTTCTCGACGGCGAGATCGCGCTGCGGTCCGCAGACACCGGGCGGGCCAGGATCCTGCTCGCGCTGACCGAGGAAGGGGCGTATTTCGATCGCGCCGACGGCAGGCTCGCCCAGGGCAGGCTGCTGCTGTCCGATGCTGACTACAAGGGGGCGCTCGAGGCGGTGGCGCCCTGCCTGGACGGCACCGCCGAGGCGATGACCCTTCGGGACAAGGTGGCCGCGCTCCTGGTCAGCACGGTGGCGCACCGGCGGCTCGGGCTGACCGACACCGCGGCCGACTTCCTTGAGCAGGCGCTCGCCCTGGCTGAGCCCGATGATGCCTACCGCGTGTTCCTGGACGCGGGGCAGCCCGCCAGGTCGGCGGTGACCGTGCTGGTGCCGCCCACCAGCCGCAGCGCGGTGTTCGCGGGCCGGATCCTGGAGCGGTTCGATACTCAGCTGCCGCGGGGCGACGGATCGCAGGCCCGCGCCGAGGTGCCGCTGACCGACAGTGAGCTGGCCGTGCTCAGGTTCCTGCCCTCGCACATGACCAACCAGGAGATCGCCGAGGCGCTGTTCCTGTCCATCAACACGGTCAAGACCCACCTGCGCTCGGTTTACCGCAAGCTCGGCGTCACCTCGCGGCGCGAGGCCATCGCCCGGGGCCGCCGCCTCGACCTGGTCTGAGGCCGTGCTGCGGCGGCGGCCCGGGCCGGCAGCCCGTGCGGCAGCCGGTGCCGGCGAGCGCTAGGCGGTCGCGTGGTGTGCGGTCGCGGCCCGCCGTCGGCCGGGCCGGAGCGAGAACGCCAGCACCGCGAGAACGACCCCGTAGAAGATCAGCCAGATGCCCAGGATGATCACCAGCAGCAGCACGGTGATCGCGGGCCAGAACAGCACGAGCAGCCCGGCGATAAGACTGAACAGGCCGCCGATGGCCCGCAGGCCGCGCCCGGGCAGTCCGCGGCCACCGGCCGCCACCGCGAGATCGGCGATGCCGTGCAGCACCCAGAACACGCCCACCACGAACGCCACGATCGCGATGCTCAGCCCGTGGTGCTTGAGGCAGTACAGCCCCACGATCACGGCCAGCGCGCCGAGCACCACGTCGGCGACGCGGCGGCCGCCGCTCTCGTCCTTGGCGGTAAAGCCCTCGAAGAGCCGCAGCAGCCCGGTCACCAGCAGGGCGATGCCGATCAGGATGGCCACGATGGTCAGCGTGGCCGTGGGCCATACCAGCATGATCACGCCGACCGCCAGGAACGCTACGGCGGCGGTCAGGATGACCAGCCAGCCATGTTCGCCGGGCAACACGGGCACGCTGTAGTTCTGGCTCCCGGTCGCAGCCGGGCCGCCGCTCTGGCTGGGCTCATAGCCTGCTGGCGGCTGGCCAGCCAGCCCGGCACCCGACCCCGGCTGGCCTGGTCCCGGCTGGCTCGCGTTACCTGCTCCTGGCTGGCCGACCGGCGCACCGCGCGATGTGGTCATGTGGGCCTCCCTTGGCTGGACCCGGTATCTGGTGCGAGCCGGCTTTCCGCGGCCGGCCTGCGTCGGGCCCATAGTGCGAGCTTTCGGTGGTGTTGATCGCCACCCGCACCGGGTGATCCCGGCCCGCGTTGCCCTAGACTTGGCGGCCGTAGCCGCGAGTGACCACCCATGCCCGGGCCGCGTGCGTGCCTGCCTGGCTGGGGAACCTAGAGAGAGACCCCGACGTGAAGACCGATGTCGAAGAGCTGAGCCCGACCCGAGTCAAGCTGACGATCGAGGTCCCGTTCGCCGAGCTCAAGCCCAACCTCGACCAGGCGTACCGCGAGGTCGCCCGGCAGGTCAAGATCCCCGGGTTCCGGCCTGGGCGGGTCCCGCCGCGAGTGATCGATCAGCGGATCGGCCGCGGCGCCGTGCTGGAGCAGGCGGTCAACGAGGCCGTCCCGCAGCTGTACGGCAAGGCGCTCGCCGAGAACGACGTGTTCGCGCTAGGCCAGCCCAGCGTGGAGATAACGCGGCTGGATGACGGCAAGGAATTGGCCTTCACCGCCGAGGTCGATGTGCGGCCGAAGTTTGAAATTCCCGACATTAACGGTCTGCCGGTGACGGTCGATGATGCCGAGGTCGGTCCCGACCAGGTGGAGGAGTACCTCGGCGCGCTCCGGGAGCGGTTCGCTTCGCTCAAGGGCGTCGAGCGTCCCGTGGAGAACGGCGACTTCGTCTCGATCGACCTGTCGGCGGCCGTCGACGGTGAGCAGGTGGAGGACGCGCAGGCCACCGGCGTGTCCTACGAGGTCGGCACCGAGTCGATGCTGGACGGCCTCGACGAGGCGCTGGCCGGGATGACTTCGGGCCAGACCAAGACCTTCGCCGCCGAACTGGCCGGCGGCGTGCTGGTCGGCGCCACCGCGGACGTGACGGTGACGGTGCAGAGCGTCAAGGTCAAGGAACTGCCCGAGCTGGACGATGAGTTCGCGCAGGCCGCCAGCGAGTTTGACACCCTGGGCGAGTTCCGCGCTTCGACGCGGCAGCAGCTCGAGCGGATGCGCCGGGCCGGCCAGGTCGGCCAGGCCAGGGAACGCGCCCTGGACGCGGTGCTGTCGCGGGTGGAAATCCCGCTCCCGGACGAGCTTGTCGAGTACGAGACCGAGAACCGGCGGAACGCCCTGAACGAGCGGATTGAGCGGTCCGGCGGCACGCTGGAGGCCTACCTGGAGGCGACCGGGACCACCCAGGCCGAACTCGATCAGCAGTTCGCCGACGACGCCCGCCGCAGCGTCAAGGCCGGCTTCATCCTGGACAAGCTGGCCACCGACGAGGACCTCGGGGTGGACCCGGCCGAGCTCAGCTCCTACGTCACGCAGCAGGCCTATCAGCTCGGGGTGCAACCGGACCGGCTGGCCAGGGAACTTGCTGACCGGGGCCAGCTTGGTTCGGTCGCCGCGGACGTCCTGCGGACCAAGGCGGTCGCCCTGCTCGCCGAACGCGCCAATGTCACCGACGAGTCCGGCCGCGTGATCGACATCAAGGCGCTGGAGGCGGAAGCGGTCGCGGAGGCTCAGGGCGAGACGGTCACAGCGGAAGAGGCTGTGGTGATCGATGAGACTGACGAGGCCGTGGAAGGCGAAGTGATCGAGGCCGAAGTCGCTGACGAGGCCGACGGGCCTGACGAAGGCTGAGACCTGCCGACGGGCCTGACGAAGGCTGAGACCTGCCGACGGGCCTGACGAAGGCTGAGACCTGCCGACGGGCCTGACGAAGGCTGAGACCTGCCGACGGGCCTGACGAAGGCTGAGACCTGCCGACGGGCCTGACGAAGGCTGACCCGGGGCTGGCGAAGGCTGAAACCTGCGCCGACAGCGAACACGCCGCAGCGACGGACTTGGCGGCGCCGGCCGCGCGTTATGGTCACTGTCAACGACAAAGATGAGGATGGGGAGGGCACCTGTGACCACGCCCGCCGATGATCAGGGGCTGCCGAGCGTTCTCGCGCGGACGGCGGAAGCACCGCCGCTGCCGATGGGCGACCAGCTGTTCCAGCGCCTGCTGCGGCACCGGATTATCCTGCTCGGCCAGCAGGTCGATGATGACCTGGCCAACCGGATCTGCGCTGAGCTGGTGCTGCTGGCCTCCGAAGATGACCGGCGCGACATCAGCATGTACATCAACTCGCCCGGCGGCTCGGTGACGGCCGGAATGGCGATTTACGACGTCATGCAGTACGTGCCGAACGACGTGGCCACCTACGCGATGGGCATGGCGGCGTCCATGGGCCAGTTCCTGCTCTGCGCGGGCGCTCCAGGTAAGCGGTACGCGCTGCCGCACGCGGCCATCTTGATGCACCAGCCGCACGGCGGGATCGGCGGCACCGCGACCGACATCAGGATCCAGGCCGAGCAGATCCTGTACCTGAAGCGCACGCTCGCCGAGCGGATCGCCATGCACACCGGCCAGACCGTCGAGCAGATCGAGGCCGACTCCGACCGGGACCGCTGGTTCACCGCCGACCAGGCGAAAGACTACGGCTTCGTGGACCGGGTGATCCGCAGTGCCCGCGAGGTCCCCACCGAAGGGCCGGTCTCGTGAGGTCGCTACCGGGAACTGAGGAGCTGAAAGTGAGCAGTGTAAGCGGGCCGGCCAGCAGATACGTGCTGCCGTCCTTCGTCGAGCGCACCTCGTACGGGGTCAAGGAGATGAACCCGTACAACAAGCTGTTCGAGGAGCGGATCATCTTCCTCGGCGTGCAGATCGATGACGCATCGGCCAACGACGTGATGGCGCAGCTGATCACGCTGGAGTCGATCGACCCCGATCGCGACATCCTGATCTACATCAACTCGCCAGGCGGGTCGATGACGTCGATGATGGCAATTTACGACACCATGCAGTACATCCAGCCGGAGATCCAGACGTTCTGCCTGGGCCAGGCGGCCTCGGCGGCGGCGGTGCTGCTGGCCGCGGGCACCAAGGGCAAGCGGATGGCGCTGCCCAACTCGCGGATCCTGATTCACCAGCCGGCCGTGGAAAGCGGCTACGGGCAGTCCAGCGACCTGGAGATCCAGGCCCGCGAGATCCTGCGGATGCGCACGGCGATGGAGCGGGTCATCGCGCACCACACCGGCAAGGACGAAGATCAGGTCCGCCGGGACGTGGAGCGGGACAAGTTCTTCACCGCCGAGGAAGCCAAGGATTACGGTCTGGTGGATGAGGTTCTGACGACGCTCAAGCGCCGGACCGAGGTAGGGTCGTCTTAGTAGGAGGGCCCAGTTGCCCGCGGCGCGCCGGCGGCAACGGGGTCCTGAGGCCACAACTTGAGCTGCCGACGCGGTACCGTCTAGGTTCAAGCCAATGATGGGTTCGGTAGGAGACGCTCGCCGGAGGCAGTGAGGCGGCCGCTGTCGGCGGCCCCACGCAAAGGAGTAGCTGGGTGGCACGCATGGGCGATGGTGGTGACCTGCTGAAGTGCTCGTTCTGTGGCAAGAGCCAAAAGCAAGTCAAGAAACTGATTGCCGGCCCCGGTGTGTACATCTGCGACGAGTGCATTGATCTGTGCAACGAGATCATCGAGGAAGAGCTCGCCGAGCCCCCGGAGCTGAAGTGGGACAGCCTGCCCAAGCCCCGCGAAATCTACGAGTTCCTCGATTCCTACGTGATCGGCCAGGAGAAGGCCAAGAAGGGCCTGTCGGTAGCGGTCTATAACCACTACAAGCGGGTCCAGTCCGGCGGCGAGCGATCCGGTGAGGACGGGGTCGAGCTGGCCAAGTCCAACATCCTGCTGCTCGGGCCGACCGGGTCGGGCAAGACGCTGCTCGCGCAGACCCTGGCCCGGCTGCTGAACGTGCCGTTCGCCATCGCCGACGCCACCGCGCTGACCGAGGCCGGATACGTCGGCGAGGATGTCGAGAACATCCTGCTCAAGCTCATCCAGGCGGCCGACTACGACGTCAAGAAGGCCGAGACCGGCATCATCTACATCGATGAGATCGACAAGATCGCCCGCAAGAGCGAGAACCCGTCGATCACCAGGGACGTTTCGGGCGAAGGCGTCCAGCAGGCCCTGCTGAAGATCCTGGAGGGCACCACCGCTTCGGTACCGCCGCAGGGCGGCCGCAAGCACCCGCACCAGGAATTCATCCAGATCGACACCACCAACGTGCTGTTTATCTGCGGTGGCGCCTTCGCGGGCCTGGAGAAGATCATCGAGCACCGGGTGGGCCGCAGCGGAATGGGCTTCGGCGCGGTGCTGCGGGTCAAGACCGACCGGGTCACCTCCGACGCGTTCGCCGACGTCATGCCGGAGGACCTGCTGAAGTTCGGGATGATCCCCGAGTTCGTCGGCAGGCTCCCGGTCATCACCAGCGTGCACAACCTGGACCGCGAGGCGCTGATCAGGATCCTGACCGAGCCACGCAACGCGCTGGTCCGTCAGTACCGGCGGCTGTTCGAGTTGGACGGGGTGGACCTGGAGTTCACCGACGACGCCCTCGAGGCGGTCGCCGACCAGGCGATCTTGCGGGGCACCGGGGCGCGCGGGCTGCGCGCGATCCTGGAAGAGGTGCTGCTGTCGGTGATGTACGAGGTGCCGAGCCGCAAGGATGTCGAGCGGGTCGTGATCACCGCCGAGTCGGTACTCGAGCACGTCAACCCGACGCTGGTGCCGCGGGACGTGGCCAGAAGGACCCCGCGCGAGAAGTCCGCCTGACCGGGCCGGTCCGACCGGCTGCCGCGTCGCCGGACCGGGTAGCGCCAGTTTCTCCTAGACTCACCTGACGTGACCGACGCAGACCAAACTCAGCTCCCGCCCCAGTACGCTCCGGGCGAGGTAGAAGCCCGCCGTTACCAGTACTGGGAGACCGCGGGCCTGTTCACCGCCGACGCGGCTTCCAGCGCGCCGGCATTCACCATCGTGATACCGCCGCCCAACGTCACCGGCTCGCTGCACATCGGTCACGCCCTCGATCACACCCTGATCGACGCGCTGGTCAGGCGGCGCCGGATGCAGGGCTACAACGCGTTGTGGCTGCCCGGCATGGACCACGCGGGCATAGCCACCCAGAACGTCGTCGAGCGCGAGCTGGCGACCACCGGCCTGAGCCGCCACGACCTGGGCCGGGAGGCGTTCGTCGAGCGGGTCTGGGCCTGGAAGGCGACCTCGGGGGGCCGGATTCTCGGCCAGATGCGGCGGCTGGGGGACAGCGTCGACTGGTCTCGCGAGCGGTTCACCATGGACGAGGGCCTGTCCCGGGCGGTTCAGACCATTTTCAAGCGGCTCTTCGACGACGGGCTGATCTACCGGGCCGAGCGGATCATCAACTGGTGCCCGCGCTGCCTGACCGCCCTGTCCGACATCGAGGTCGATCATGTCGAGGACGAGGGCGAGCTGGTCTCGGTCAGGTACGGGGACGGAGCGGACTCCGTGGTGGTGGCGACCACCCGGGTGGAGACCATGCTCGGCGACACCGCGGTCGCCGTGCACCCGGACGATCCGCGGTACGCGGGGCTGGTGGGCCGGGAGGTCGAGCTGCCGCTGAGCGGCCGGCGGATCCCGGTGGTCGCCGACCCGCACGTCGACCCGGCGTTCGGCACCGGGGCGGTCAAGGTGACGCCCGCGCACGATCCGGACGACTTCGAGATCGGCCGCCGCCACAGCCTCCCCAGCCTGACGATCATGGATGACCGGGGCGTGATCACCGCGCACGGGCCGTTCCTCGGCCTGGACCGGTTCGAGGCCAGGCCGGCGGTGCTGGCCGCGCTGCGCGAGGATGGCCGGGTGGTCGCCGAGCGGCGACCGTACCTGCACGCGGTCGGGCACTGCATGCGGTGCGGCACCACGGTCGAACCACGGCTGTCGCTGCAGTGGTTCGTGAAGGTCGACCCGCTGGCCAAGGCGGCCGGGGACGCGGTCCGCGACGGCCGGGTCAGGATCCACCCGCCGCAGCTGGCCGCGCGGTACTTCGACTGGGTCGACGACATGCACGACTGGTGCATCAGCCGTCAGCTCTGGTGGGGGCACCGGATCCCGGTCTGGTACGGGCCGGGCGGGCAGGTGGCCTGCGTCGGCCCGGACGACGTGCCGCCTGACGGCGAGGGGTGGCGCCAGGATCCGGACGTCCTGGACACCTGGTTCTCCTCCGCGCTCTGGCCGTTCTCGACGCTCGGCTGGCCGGACGACACTCCCGACCTGCGCACGTTCTACCCCACCAGCGTCCTGGTCACCGGCTACGACATCCTGTTCTTCTGGGTCGCCCGGATGATGATGTTCGGCCTGTACGCGATGGCCGACCGGGGGCCGGCTCGGTGCCGTTCCGCATGGTGGCGCTGCACGGGCTGGTCCGGGACAGCCACGGCAAGAAGATGTCCAAGTCCCGCGGCAACACCGTGGACCCGCTTGACTGGATCGACAGGTTCGGCGCGGACGCGACCAGGTTCACCCTGGCCCGCGGGGCGACTCCGGGCGGCGACGTGGCGGTCAGCGAGGAGTGGGCCGCCGGGGCGCGCAACTTCTGCAACAAGCTCTGGAACGCGACCAGGTTCGCGCTGCTGAACGGGGCGGTCACGGATGACCTGTCCGCTTCGGGGCCGTCACGTTCAGCGGAGCCTGAGCCGGCTACGGGGCTTGAGCGGGCCACGGAGCCTGACCCGGCTGCGGATGGGTCGCGGCTGGCGGAGCTGGCACGGCGGTCGGAGCTTTCGGTGCCGGACCGGTGGATCCTGTCCCGGCTCGCCGTGGTCACCGCTGAGGTGGACGCGCTGTTCGAGCGGTTCGAGTTCGGCAAGGCGTGCGATGTGCTGTATCACTTCGCCTGGGACGAGTTCTGCGACTGGTACCTGGAACTGGCCAAGGCCGCGCTGACCGGCGCTGACCCGGGCGCGGCCGACGCGACCCGGCTGGTGCTCGGCACGGTCCTGGACCGGCTGCTGCGGCTGCTGCATCCGGTGATCCCGTTCGTCACCGACGAGCTGTGGACAGCGCTGACGGGTGGCGACACGGTGATGACCGCGCCGTGGCCCGGAGCGGGCCCGGCCAGCCAGGCTGCCGGCGGGCCTCCGGCTGGCCAGGCGGCGGGTGGCTTTGCCGATCCGGCGGCCGAGGCCGAGATCGCCGCCCTGATGCGGCTGGTCACCCAGGTCCGTAGGTTCCGCTCGGACCAGGGGCTGCGCCCGTCTCAGCCGGTGCCCGCCGACCTGGCTGACATCGAGGCCACGCCGCTGGCCGGCCACGAGGCCAGGATCAGGTCGCTGCTGCGGCTCACTGCGCCGGCGGCCGGTTTCGCTCCCACCGCGACCGTGCAGGCCGAGGGGGTGACCGTGCGGCTGGACACCGCCGCGGCCATCGACCTTGGCGCGGAACGGCGGAGACTGGAGAAGGATCTTGCCGTGGCGCGCGGTGACGTTGACGCGGCGCGGCGCAAGCTGTCCAGCCCGTCCTTCATCGAGCGGGCTCCGGAGGCGATCGTCGCGAAGAACCGGGACCGGCTGGCCGCCGCCGAGGCGGAAATCGCCCGCCTGGAGGACAGGCTCGCCGCCTTGCCGACCGCCTGACTCAGGAATCAGGCCCCGGCCACCGTATGGCTGAGGAGTCAGGTCCCGGCCAGCGTATGGCTGCGAGCCCGGCCGCGGTATGGCTGCGAGCCCGGCCGCCGTATGGCAGCCGGCCGGGCCACCCGGTTAGCGGGTTTGGCGACAATGGATGCAATGCGCCGTTAATGCTGCTGTTTCAGCAGCCGTGCGCCATCGCCGCGATTGGGCAACGACAGCGCTGCGCCATCGCCGCTGTTGAGCGGCGCTGGTCGCTGGTCACCGGCCGGCGGCCAGTAGGCTGCCTGGATGACCGCCACCACCCGCGCGCTGCGATGACCGCCGATCCGCAGGCCAGGCTGGCTGCTGCCGAGCAGGAGATTCTCGCCAGGCGGCCTGAGCATTCCATCGAGCCGACCCTTGACCGGATCAGGGCGCTGACCGAGCTGCTCGGCGACCCGCAGCGCGCCTATCCGGTGATCCACATCACCGGCACCAACGGCAAGACCTCGAGCGCTCGCATGATCGAGACGCTGCTGCGCGCCCGGGGACTGCGGACCGGCTTGTTCACCAGCCCGCACCTGTCGTCGATACGGGAGCGGATCTGCGTGGACGGCGAGGCCCTCAGCGCCGAGCGGTTCGCCGATGCCTACGACGAGCTGGTCCCTTACCTCGACCTCGTTGACGCCAGCCAGCCGGTGCGGCTGTCCTTCTTCGAGGTGCTGACCGCGATGGCGTTCGCCGTGTTCGCCGACGCTCCGGTCGATGTGGCGGTCATCGAGGTCGGTGTCGGCGGCACCTGGGACTGCACCAACGTCGCTGACGGCGCGGTCGCCGTCGTCACGCCGATCTCCATCGACCACACCCGCTACCTGGGCTCGACGATTCCCGCCATCGCTACCGACAAAGCGGGCATCATCAAGCCCGGCTCGGTCGCGGTCCTCGCCCAGCAGCAGCTGGAGGCCGCCGAGGTGCTATTGCGCCGGATAGCCGAGGTGGGCGCGACCGTGGCGCGGGAGGGGCTGGAGTTCGGCGTCACCAGCCGCGAGCTGGCCATCGGCGGTCAGCTGCTCGGCGTCCAGGGCCTGCTGGGCAGCTATGAGGAACTGTTCTTGCCGCTGTTCGGGGCCTATCAGGCCAGCAACGCGGCGTGCGCGCTGGCCGCGGTCGAGGCCTTCGCCGGGGCCGCTGCGGCTAGCGGGGCCAGCCCGGATGGCGGGGCCAGCCCGGATGCCGGGCCGGCCAGGCTGGCGGGGCCAGGGCGGACGGCGAGCCGGGTGCGCTCGACGATGACCTGGTGCGGCAGGCGTTCAGCGAGATGTCCTCGCCAGGCAGGCTGGAGGTGGTCCGGCGGAGCCCGCTCGTGATTGTCGACTCGGCCCACAATCCGGCCGGGATGGCGGCGACCGTGGCGGCGCTGTCGGAGGCTTTCACGGTCAGCGGGCTGGTGGCGGTCATCGCGATCAGCGAGGACAAGGACGTGCCCGGGATCCTCGATGAGCTGGAGCCGGTTGCCGCGCGGCTGATCGTGACGGGCAACTCATCGGCCAGGTCGATGGAGCCAGGCAAGCTTGCCGATCTGGCGGCCAGCGTGTTCGGCCCGGACCGGGTCACCGAGGCCGCCCGGCTGGACGACGCGATCGAGATCGCGGTCCGGCTGACCGACGAGTGGGACGCGGGCGAGGCTCGCGGCGCGGGGCTGCCGGGCAGCGCGGCGGTCCTGGTGACCGGGTCGGTGGTTACCGCGGGCGATGCCAGGCGGCTGCTGACCGGGGCCGCGGCGGAGGATCCGGCGCCGGGGCCGGCGTGAAGCGGCTCTGCGCGACGGTGCTCGTCTTTGAGGCGGTCATCATCGGGCTGGCCATCCCGGTCGCGCTGACCGTGCAGCACGCGCCCAAGGCCCCGGCGGCCATCGCCGGCGCCGCGCTGGCGGTCGCGGCGGTCGTGCTGGCGGTGCTGGCCAGGTGGCGGCTCCGCTGGACGTTGGTGGGCGGCAGCGTGCTGCAGGTCCTCGTGATCGCGACTGGCGCGGTGGTCGCTGTTATGTATTTTCTTGGTGCCATTTTTGCCGCCTTGTGGGTTACCGGAATTCTGCTCGGCCGCCGGGCCGAGGAAGTCTGGACGCGATAGCGGCGCGCTCGGCGCGGAGCACGGCGCGCCGCCCTGGGCTGGCCACAGCCGGGACCGGTAGGCTCTACCCAGGGGACCAGTTTCAGCGAAGCCCGTAACTGCAAGCTAGCGGATCGTCGCTGCTGGTAAGGAGATCGTTCGTGCCTGGCCACACTCTGAGACAGACCAACCCCGATGACGTGCCCTTTTGTAATGTCGTCGGATACTTCACCGGCCGGGCGCTGCCGATAGCCAGATGTGCCGATCCGCAGACCGGCTCCCTGGGCAACCCGGATGGCGGGGTAGGCGCCGTAGACATGGCGGGTGCCGCTGTCCGGGCGGCCGGACGATGTGCCGGCGGTCGCTGGCACTATCGGCAAAGATCATGCGTTGGAAAGTGCGGATAAATACTGCATACGGATCGGGCGGCCGGACCGGGACGGGAACAACATCAAGATCTTGTTTCCTGACCCTGTTTAGGAAGCCGTGCCCTGGCCGATGAATGACACAGGGCCAGCCTCGGGGGCTGAGTGCTGGCGTGCACGAGCGACAAGATCATTTAGCAAGACGTTTCCGGAAGGCTCTCGTTCCACATGAGTAACGCGCTGGCGTTTTTGGGCCGCGACATGGCGGTCGACCTCGGTACGGCAAACACCCTCGTCTACGTGCGGGGCCGCGGGATCGTGCTCAACGAGCCGTCCGTGGTGGCCCTCAACACGAACACCGGGCAGATCGTGGCCGTCGGAGTCGAGGCCAAACGGATGATCGGCCGGACTCCCGGCAATATCGTCGCGGTCCGGCCGCTCAAGGACGGCGTCATCGCTGACTTCGACGTCACCGAGCGGATGCTCAGGTACTTCATCCAGAAGGTGCACCGGCGCAGCCACCTGGCCAAGCCGCGGATCGTCGTCGCGGTGCCGAGCGGCATCACCGGGGTGGAGCAGAGCGCCGTCAAGGAAGCGGGCCACCAGGCGGGCGCTCGTCGCGTCTACATCATCGAGGAACCGATGGCCGCGGCGATCGGGGCCGGACTGCCGGTCAACGAGCCGACCGGCAACATGGTCGTGGATATCGGCGGCGGCACGACCGAGGTGGCCGTGATCTCGCTGGGCGGCATCGTGACCTCCCAGTCGATCCGGGTCGGCGGTGACGAGCTCGATCAGGCGATCATCACCTTCGGCAAGAAGGAGTACTCGCTCATGCTGGGCGAGCGCACCGCGGAAGAAATCAAGATGGCGCTCGGCTCGGCGTTCCCCTCGGCGGAGGAGCCGAACGCAGAGATCCGCGGCCGGGACCTGGTCAGCGGGCTGCCCAAGACCGTAGTGATTTCCGCGGAAGAGATCCGCCGGGCGATCGAGGAGCCGCTCAGCGTGATCGTGGACGCGGTCAAGACCACGCTGGACAAGTGCCCGCCCGAGCTGGCCGGCGACGTCATGGACCGGGGTATCGTGCTGACCGGCGGCGGCGCCCTGCTCCGCGGGCTGGACGAGCGCATTCGCGAGGAGACCGGGATGCCCGTGCATCTGGCGGACAACCCGCTGGACTCGGTGGCGCTCGGGACCGGCAAATGCGTCGAAGATTTTGAGACGCTCCGCCAGGTGCTCGTTCCGGAGTCGAGGCGCTGACCAGCCTGAGTAACTGAACAGCCGAAGCGGCGCCTGCCGCTGCGGCTCCGGACGAGGTGATGTTGTGCACGACTCCCGGCGGACCCGCTGGGTTCTCGGCGTGCTCCTGGTGGCAGCCGTGGTGCTGATCACCGCCGATTACCGGGACGGGTCGGCCATGCCGCTGCGCGGCCTGCGCGGGCTGGGCGGTTCGGTATTCGGCGGTGCGGAGCGCGTGGTCAGCGATGCGACCAGCCCGATCAGGGGGCTGTGGCACTCAGCCGGGACATCGGGCGGCAGCAGCTCGCAGGTCACCGCGCTGCAGGATGAGGTGCTCAGGCTCCGCGCCGAGGTCAGCCAGGAGCAGCTGAGCAAGGCGGACTATCAGCAGCTCAGCCAGTTGCTCCAGCTATCGGGACGGGGCGGCTACCGGATCGTCGCGGCGAACGTGATCGCGATCGGACAGGGGTACGGGCAGACGGTGACGCTCGACGCGGGCAGCCAGGACGGAGTGCGGGCGCAGGAGACGGTGCTCGATGGCCAGGGCCTGGTCGGAACCGTGACCGCGGTGAATCCGCAGACCTGCACGGTGCTGCTGGCCACCGACGCCACCTCGGTGGTCGGCGTGCGGCTCGCCGGCAGCGGCCAGATTGGCTGGGTAACCGGAGAGGGTACCGTGCGGAACGGCGGGCTGCTGCGCCTGCAGGTTCTGAACGCTGGCACCACGCTGAGCCCGGGACAGCAGCTGGTGACCTCCGCCTCGGTCCACGACCGCCCCTTCGTGCCTGGCGTGCCGGTCGGGGTGATCAGCCGGGTGGAAAACCGCGCTGGGTCGCTGACCGCCATCGCCCTGGTCCGTCCCTACGCGAATTTCACCGCCCTGAACGTGGTCGGCATCGTGGTTGTGCCGCCGCGCCACGACCCCAGGTTCTCGGTGCTGCCGCCGAAGCCGAAACCCCAGCCCACGCCGACCGCGACCGGCACGCCCAGGGCATCCCCGACCGCGTCGGCCAGCCCCGGCCAGGCCACAGGAGGCTGACATGGTCTCGTTCAGCCCCCGATCCCGGAGCCGCAGATGAGGCGGACCGTCCTGTCAGCCGCTGGAATCATCGTCGCGCTGGTGCTCCAGCTGACGGTGGTGAACAGGCTGCCCTGGCCGGGCGGCGCCACCCCGGACCTGGTGCTGCTCATCGTGGTGGCGCTGGGGCTGTACGGCAGCCCGGCGGCTGGCGCGGTGACCGGCTTCCTGGCCGGCCTCGGCCTCGACATCGCGCCGCCTGGCAGCTACCTGATCGGTGAGTACGCGCTGGTGTTCTGCCTGGTCGGATACGGATGCGGCCGGCTCCGCGGTTTGCTGGGTGACTCGGTATGGCGTTCGATAGGCGTGGCCGTGCTGGCCGCCGCCGCCGGCGAGGCGCTCGTCTCGGCCGTCGGCAAGCTGATCGGCGACCCGCAGGTCACCTGGTTGGCGATCCGGCAGGCGCTACCGGTCGCCATCGCCTACGACGTCGCGTTGATGCCGTTCGTCTTGTATCTCGTGATGCGCGTGCTGACCTGGGCGGCCGCGCTCGGGCCTGTGAACCAGCTGGCCGGTGCCCAACTGGCCAAGTCGCGCTCGCCGGCGCAGGCCAGGGCGGCGGCCGCGCTGCCGGGCGGTGCTGGAATGCTGGGCGGAGCCGGGTGGCTGGCCGGACCGCAGGGCGCGCCCGGCACGCGGGGCAGCTCATCGAGGCGCGTCCCGCGGCTGCGCGAGGCCGCCGCCAGGACAGGTGACGGCTGGATCGGCGGCAGCCCAGCAGCCAGGCGGGCGTCCGGGGCCCGGCCGGGCGGGAGCCGGCCGCCGCGGCTGCGGCCAGGTTCCGGGCAGGCAGGCTCCTCGGCGGCCATTCAGCTGCACAGGCAGCTGCCCCGGCGCCCGGTAAACCTGCGGCTGGGCAGCGCCCGGCACCGCGGCGGGGCGGCCGGCCAGCGGAGCGGTCCCGCAGGCGCGGCGTACCAGCGCGGCGGTGGCCCGGGTCCGCGCGGGTCGGCGTTCCGTGATTCGTCGTCGGGTCCGCGCGGGTCGGCGCTGCGTGGTTCGGGGTCGGGTCCGCGCGGGTCGGCGTTTCGCGGTTCGGGGTCGGGTCCGCGCGGGTCGGCGTTTCGCGGTTCGGGGTCGGGTCCGCGCGGGTCGGCGTTTCGTGGTTCGGGGTCGGGTCCGCGCGGGTCGGCGTTTCGCGGCCCGAGCTCGGCCGTCGCCGGATCGGGGTCCCGCGCCGGTGCTGCGCACAAGCCGCGCGGGTCGGCATTCCGGTCTCGCGGGTCGGGAGCCAGCAGCCCGTCGTTCCGCGGCGCGGGTCACGGTCCGCCCGGCAAGGCGTTCCGGGGTGGCGGCGGGTCTGGTCCGGCGTTCTCCCGCGGCAGGGCCGGTAGCGGCCGTTCCTTGCTGGCCGGGTCGGGGCCGTCGGCGCGGGCGCCCAGATTCCGCCCGGATGGACGGCTCTCCGGGGGGTCAGCCTTCAGCGCGACCAGGCGGCGGACGCTGCCCGCCCGCTCCGTGACGCTGCGGCTGCGGGCCCCGCGGCGGCGCGACGGAGCGCTGGGCAGCGGCCTGGTCCGGGGCGCGCAACGCCGCCGTGGGCGCAGCGCCAGGCCGGTCCGGCTGCGGCTTCGCGGCACCCGCCGGCGCGACGGGATGGTAGCTGGCCTGGCGCCGCCCGGCCGCCGGTTCGGGCGCCGGGCCCGGCTCGCTGCGCCGCGCTTCCGCGGCCGAAACGCCGGTAGCGCGGCGCTGGCCGGCCGCGGCAGGCTCGGATCAGGGAAGCAAGCCAGGTTCCGCTCCAGCCGGCGCTCGCTGCTGTCCGCCTGGACGCGGGGCAGGCTTGGCTCACGGTCGGGCGTCCGGCGGATCGGCAGCACCCGCATCGGAGGTCCGCTGTGATCCCGGCCTCCCGGCGCCGCCTGGCCGTCCTCCACCTGCTCGTGGCCGCATTGCTGATCGGGCTCGGCGTGCGCATCTGGAACGTGCAGATCGCATCCGGTTCTTCGTACGCGAGCCAGGCCAGCCAGGACCAGGTCAGGAACGTCATCGTGCCGGCGGTGCGCGGCGAGATCCTGGACGACACCGGTCAGCCGCTGGTGGATAACCGCTCGACGCTGGTGGTCGCCGTCAACATGGCCGAGGTGTCCCGGCAGCAGGACGGAGGAACGGCCGAACTGCACAAGCTGGCCGGACTGCTCGGCATTCGGGCTTCGGTGCTGGCCAAGAAGGTGCGGCTGTGCACCGTCGGCGTGTCCCAGCCCTGCTGGCAGGGGTCGCCCTATCAGCCGATCCCGGTGGCCGAGCATGTGCCTGACCAGGTGGCCGTGCAGGTGCTGGAGAGCCAGCGCGAGTTTCCTGGCGTGACGGCCCAGGTGCAGCCGGTGGTGAACTATCCGCAGCCATCGGGCACCGATACCGCTCAGGTCCTCGGTTACCTGCAGCCGATCACCTCGCAGGAAGTGAAGCAGTTCGGCTTGCCTGTGACCGGATTCTCCGGCGTCGACCTGGTCGGCCAGTCCGGACTGGAGCAGCAGTATGACCGCCAGTTGCGCGGCACGACCGGCGACCGGAAAGTGGCGGTCGACGCGGCCGGCGATGTGACCGGCACGATCAGCCAGATCCCGGCCGAGGCCGGCGATGACCTGGTCACCAGCATCAATTCCCAGGTTCAGGAGGACACCGAGAACGCGCTGGCCGCGGCGATCCAGCGGACCGAGGCGCAGGGCAACTCGGGCGCGACCACCGGAGCCGCCGTGGTGATGACGACCACCGGCCGGGTCATCGCGATGGCCAGCTATCCGACGTACAACCCGAGCATCTGGACCGGCGGCATCTCCACCGCGGAATTCAAGGCCCTGTTCGGGGCCCATGACTCCGAGCCGGTGCTGAACCGGGCGACTCAGGGCCAGTACGCACCCGGTTCCACCTGGAAGGTGACCTCGACCGCGGCCGCGGTGGCGGCGGGCGACCCGCTCGACGGGCTGTACAGCTGCCCGGCGACGGTGACCATCGACGGGCACACCTATGCCAACGACGGCAGCCCCAGCCTCGGCGACATGAGCCTCCACCAGGCGCTGGTGGTCTCCTGCGACACGGTCTTCTACAACCTCGCCTACCAGATCTGGCAGCGCGACGATGTGAAGGCCGACGACGTGACCACCCCCAAGGCCCGGGTCCAGGAGATGCAGAAGATGGAGCTGGCCTGGGGTTTCGGCAAGGACACCGGAATTGACCTGCCGGCCGAGAACCCGGGCACGGTGCCGACCCGCGAATGGCTGTATTACTTCTGGAAGGACAACGCTCACACCGGACAGAACTGGTGCAAATACGGCAGGGCAAATGGCAGCTACACCCAGCAGATCGAGTACGACGACTGCCATAGCGCCAACGTGTGGACATCTGGCCAGTCGGTCATCGCCGCCATCGGCCAGGGCTATGTCACAGTGACCCCGCTCCAGCTGGCCAGGGCCTACGCGGCGCTGGCCAACGGCGGCACCGTGTATGCCCCGCGCATCGGCAAGGCGCTGCTCAGCCCGGACGGGAAGACGGTCAAGAAGATCAACCCGCCGGTCGTGGGGCATCTGCCGGTCGCCAAGGCGACGCTGGCCTACATCAGGAGCGCGCTCGCTGGCGTGGTCACGTCAGGCACCGCGGCAGGCGCGTTCGGCGGCTTCCCGCTCGGAAAGGTCTGCGTGGCAGGCAAGACCGGTACCGCGCAGGTCGCAGGGGGACTGGCGACCTCGGTGTTCGCCTCGTTCGGCCCGTGCAGCGACCCGAAATATGTCGTCGTCATGATGATCCCCAAGTCCGGCTACGGCGCGGACGTCTCCGCGCCCGCGGTCCGGCAGATCTGGGACGGGATTTACGGCCTTGAGGGCCACCGCGCCGCGCTGCCGGGTGGCAACCAGCCACCCTTGCCCTACATCAACGACGCCGGGCAGGTGGTCAGCACCGCCCCGGGCAGCGGCAAGCAGGCCGGGTCACATCTGCAAGCAGCCCAATCACCGGGGAGACGGCCATGAGCTCAATCCGCGGGTCATCCTGGCTGCGCACCGCCCAGGGGCTGGGTTCCGGACGGCGCGGAGCCGCGTACGGCAAGAACTCCTACGGTAAGGGCCCCGGTGGCAAGGCCTCCTACGGCAAGCTCGCGCCAGTCCGGCCGCCGAGCCAGCGCGCCACCGGCTACGGCAAGCTGCCGCCGGTCCGGCCGCCCGGGCGTTGGCCGGGAGGCTCACCGCTCGGTCAGGAGGCGCCGCGCACGCCCCTGCTGCGCCGCCTGCTGTCCCGGCAGTCGCCGCTGCGCAAGCTGGACTATGTGCTGGTGGCCGCGGTGCTCGCGCTCAGCTTGGTCGGCACGCTGCTGGTCTGGTCGGCTACCCAGCCCGGCCTGCTCGCCTCGGGCGCCGACCCGCGGACCTACCTGTACAAGCAGCTGCTCAACATCGGGCTAGGGCTGATCTTCATGCTCACCGTGAGCCTGCTGGACTACCGGCAGCTGCGCCTCTACGCGCCGTTCCTGTACGCCGCGTCCTGCCTCGGGCTGCTCGTCGTGCTGACCCCGCTGGGCAGCACGGTCAACGGTGCGCATTCGTGGATCTCGCTGGTCAGCGGGTTTCAGATCGAGCCGTCCGAGTTCGCCAAGCTGGCCATCATCTTGATGTCCGCGATGTTCCTGGGCGAACTGCGGCAGTCCGATGCCAGGCCGCGGATGCGCGCCGTGGCCCGCACGGTGGTCTGCGCGGCCGTCCCCATCGGCCTGGTGGTGCTTGAGCCCGACCTTGGCGTGGTCATCTTGCTGCTCGTCTTGCTGGTGGGCCTCATCGCGCTATCCGGGATCCGGCTGTGGTGGCTGGCAGCCGTGCTGGCCAGCGGCACCCTCGTGGCCATCGCCGCGCTGAAGCTGCACCTGCTGAAGGCCTATCAGCTCGGCCGGCTGACCTCGTTCGCCAACCCGTCGGCGGATCCCAGGGGCACCGGGTACAGCGCCGCCCAGGCCAAGATCGCGATTGGCTCCGGCGGCCTGACCGGCCAGGGCCTGTTCCACGGCCAGCTGATTGCCGGCAACTTCGTGCCTGAGCAGCACACCGACTTCATCTTCGCGGTGGCGGGCGAGGAACTCGGGTTCGTCGGCGCGGTGCTCATCATCGGACTGCTGGCCGTGGTGCTGCTGCGTGCCCTGCGGATCGCGGCCCGCGCTGATGACCAGTTCGGCATGCTGGTCGCGGCCGGCATCGCGATCTGGTTCGCCGTGCAATCGTTCATCAACATCGGGATGACGGTCGGGATCATGCCGGTGACCGGCTTGCCGCTGCCGTTCGTGTCCTACGGAGGATCGGCGATCTTCGCCGACATGATCGCGATCGGCGCGCTGCAAGCGGTACACAAACGCCACTCCGTCTTCAGCTGACGTTGGCTGACCCTGACCCGGCATCAGCTCGCCTGGCGCGCCGGCGCATCAGCCAGTCCGGGTGCGGTGACCGCGCCGCAGAGCACGTCGCAGCGGACCACGATCACCGGCGCCCCGGGCTGCGGCTCACCGCGCAGTTCCGAGGACTTGGCGCCGAGCACGGCCCGGCCGGTCATGCTCACGTCGACCCCGTCGGGCACAGAGATGGTCACCGTCCCGAACCTGACGGTCGCGTCGATGGTCGTGACATGCTGCCCGATGACCGCCTGCTGCATCTCCAGGTGGCAGTCGCCCAGCACCGAGCGGACCGCCAGGTGCGGCGGCACGATCCAGGGGCCGTTGCGTGATTCGTTGCCCAGTACCGCGGTGATCTCCTCGGGGATCGCCGCGGCACTGCCGTGCGGCGTGGCGGCCAGGCCGGCCGGGGGCAGGTCCGTGGTCAGGCTGGCCAGGTCACCGAGCGTGACCGCGGCGAGAGCGGCCTCGCTTCGCTGCGAGTACTCCGCCAGGCTGAGCCGCCCCTCCGCGCTGGCGGCGGCGAGGGCCTCGACTGTCCGGTCCCGGTCCCCGTCCGATGCGCGCACCAGGCTGGCCCCGGGCTCGGCGTCCTTACTGTCGGGGCCCACGCTGCCTCCCGGAGCTAGCCGCTGATCGCTGCCCAATAGCGGCAACATGATGGAACTGCTCGATGGCCTGGAGGTGGCACTAGTCGGGCGGGGCGTGGGCGGCGGTGCGGGCCTGGGCCGAGGCCGGCTCGAGCGTGCTTGCTGGCTCCGTGGGTGACTTCGTGTTGCGCCTGGTCAGCCACGCCTGGGCGGCCCAGACAGCGGCGCCGGCCACCAGGACGGCGGCCAGGACCCAGCCCAGCGCGGTCGTCCCGAGCCCGATGTACTTCAGGCCTGACGCGAAGATCACGAAGGTGATGACCGGCCTGATGTAGCGGTCGGGGGCATGCGAGGACAAGTACGAGCCGAGCAGGACGGCGGGGACACTACCGATGACCAGCGAAGTCGTCACCGACAGCTCGACGTGGCCGAAGGCGAGCGCGCCGAGAGCGGCCGCCAGGGTGAGCGGCACGGCCTGGGTGAGGTCGGTGCCCACCAGCTGGCTGGCGCCGATCATCGGGTACAAGAACAGCAGCAGCACGATCATTAGCGATCCTGAGCCGACCGACGTCATCCCCACGATGACGCCGCCCACCATCCCGATCAGCACCGTGGGCAGGGGCCGCACGGGAACATTCGCCACCGTGCCCTGGCGGCGGTGGCCGCCGCGCACGTCCAGGACAAAGCGCAGCACCATGGCGGCGGCTCCGGTCAGGAGCGCCGCGCCCAGGGCGGTCTCAACCCGCTGCTGGGCTGCGCCGCCGTCGCCGATGAGGTGCAGCAGGTAGGCACCGGCGAACGCCATCGGCACCGAGCCGAGCACCATCCAGCCGACCATTCTGAGGTTGACCGTCCCCTTGCGCAGGTGTACGGCGGCGCCGAACGGCCGCATCACCACCGCGGCAACCAGGTCGCTGGAGATGGCGGTCGATGGCTTCACGCCGAAGAGCAGGATCAGCATCGGGGTCATGAGCGCCCCGCCGCCGGCTCCGGTCAGGCCGACGAGCAGCCCGACCACGGCACTACCGAGCACGATGTAGGGGTCGACGTGCAAATCGTCACCTCCGGATGGGCTGCTGCCTGGCGGGCTGTCGTGAGTCGCGGAGTCGGCGGGTAGCTGGCTGGGATGCCAGGCCGGGCGGCTGGCTCGGGCGCCGGGTCGAGCTGCTGCCGGGCGGGCCGGGCAGCCCGGCCAGCCTGGATTGCGGCTCAGCGAGTAAGTCTGCCCCATGCGCGAGCCAGTATCCTACCTTCCCGGCATGATCCGTATGCTTAGGGCCGGTATCTGGCTGCGGATACCTGCTGCGGCGCCGCGTCGTGGCCGCGCCATCGCATCGGTACGCTGTAACGATGCCAGTGCAGTCGGTGTACCCGCAGCTCGAACCGCTGCTGCCAGCGGTCCGCAAGCCGGTCCAGTATGTGGGCGGCGAGCTGAACTCGGTCGTCAAGGACTGGGACGCCGCCGAAGTGCGGTGGGCGCTGATGTACCCGGACGCCTATGAGGTCGGCGTCCCGAACCAGGGCGTCCAGATCCTCTACGAGGTGCTCAACGGCTGCGACGGGGTGCTGGCCGAGCGCACCTATAGCGTCTGGCCTGACCTCGAGGAACTGATGCGCGCCGAGCGGGTGCCGCAGTTCACCGTGGACGCGCACCGGCCGGTCCGGGCCTTCGACGTGCTCGGCGTCAGTTTCGCGACCGAACTCGGGTACACCAACCTGCTGACCGCTCTCGACCTGGCCGGGATACCGCTGTCCGCGGCAGAGCGGGGCGATAACGACCCGCTGGTGCTGGCCGGCGGCCACGCCGCGTTCAATCCGGAGCCGATCGCCGAGTTCATCGACGGCGCTGTGCTGGGCGACGGCGAGCAGGCCGTGCTGGCGATCACCGGCATCATCAGGGCCTGGAAGCGCGAGGGCAGGCCGGGCGGCCGTGACGGGCTGCTGACCCGGCTGGCCACCATGGGCGGGGTGTACGTACCGCGCTTCTACGACGTCGACTACGGGCCGGACGGGCAGATCAGCCGGGTGGCGCCGAACCGGCCAGGCATCCCGCGGGCGGTCGCCAAGCACACCGTGATGGACCTGGACTCCTGGCCGTATCCGCGCAAGCCGCTGGTGCCGGTGGCGGAGTCGGTGCATGAGCGGTTCAGCGTGGAGATCTTCCGTGGCTGCACCAGGGGCTGCCGGTTCTGCCAGGCCGGGATGATCACCCGGCCGGTGCGGGAGCGGTCCATCACCGCGATCGGCGAGATGGTGGATACCGGGCTGGCGGCGAGCGGTTTTTCCGAGGTCGGGCTGCTCTCGCTGTCCAGCGCTGACCACAGCGAGATCAATGACATCGCGACCGGCCTGGCGGACAGGTACGAGGGCACCAACACCGGGCTGTCGCTCCCATCCACCCGGGTCGACGCGTTCAACGTCACCCTGGCCGACGAGCTGAGCAGGAACGGACGGCGGTCCGGGCTGACGTTCGCCCCGGAGGGCGGGACCGACCGGATCCGCCGGGTGATCAACAAGATGGTCACCGAGGACGACCTGATCCAGACCGTCACCACCGCGTACGCCAGCGGCTGGCGGCAGGTCAAGCTCTACTTCATGTGCGGGCTGCCCACCGAGACCGATGAGGACGTGCTGGCGATCGCGCGGGTCGCCCGGCGGGTGATCGAGGCGGGCCGGAAGGCGACCGGCCGGCGCGACATCCGCTGCACGGTGTCGATCGGGGCGTTCGTGCCCAAGCCGCACACGCCGTTCCAGTGGGCAGGCCAGTGCGGCCACGAGACGGTCGATGCCCGGCTGCGGGCGCTCGGCCAGGCACTGCGAGCCGACCGGAACTACGGTAAGGCGATCGGCTTCAGGTACCACGACGGCCAGCCGTCGGCGGTCGAGGGCCTGCTGTCCCGCGGTGACCGGCGGGTCGCCAAGGTGATCAGGGCGGCCTGGCAGGACGGCGCTAGGTTCGATGGCTGGAGCGAGTACTTCAGCTACGACCGCTGGGCACGGTGCGCCGCCGAGGCGCTGGCTCCCGACGGCATCGACCTGGCCTGGTTCACCACTAGGGAGCGCGGTTACGGTGAGGTGCTGCCCTGGGACCACCTCGACGCCGGGCTCGACCGCGACTGGCTGTGGCAGGACTGGCTGGCGGCCATCGACCCGGCGGGCGCGGCCGAGGTCGAGGACTGCCGCTGGACACCCTGCTTCGAATGCGGCGTCTGCCCGGCGATGGGCACCGAGATCGAGACCGGCCCGACCGGGGCGAAAATGCTTCCCCTGACGGTGGCGGCCGGTCCGGTGCCGGTGGCCGCAGGTCCGGCGCGGGCGCCGGCCGGGGGAATGAGCGGGACTACGCCGGGTGTTTCAGTTGCGGATGAAGCAACAGGAAACGGGGCGTAGATGCAGCGTCCTGCGCCGTCCGGCCCGCCCCCGGCACCGGTGGCCCAGCGATTGGTGATCCGGTACGCTAAACGTGGCAGGATGCGTTTTGCGAGCCACAGGGACATCGCGCGGGCTGTCGAGCGGGGAGTTCGGAAGGCAGGGTTGCCCGTCGCTTATTCGGCGGGGTTCTCGCCGCACCCGAAGATTTCTTATTCGGGCGGTGCCACGACTGGCACCGCGAGTGAGGCTGAGTACCTGGAGATCTCGCTGACGGGCGCATGCGCCGCAGCAGAAGTGCGGGACAGGCTGGACGCGGCCCTGCCGGACGGGATCGACGTGACCGAGGTATTTGACCTGGCAGACGCGACAGACGGGCTTGCGCTCGAGGCGTCTGAGTGGCGGGTGGTGCTGCCAGGCGTTGGGCCGGGCGACGCGGCCCGGGCGGTGCAGGCGTTCCTGGCCGCGGACAGTGCCCCGGTCGATCGCCTGACCAGCAAGGGGACTCGGCGGCTTGATACCAGGCCCGCCGTGCTCGAGCTGGAGCTTGACCGGCGTGCCGGTGAAGAGCAGGACGCCGGGTGTGCGATACTTCGAATGGTTGTTCGGCACATGACACCTGCCGTCCGACCCGATGACATCCTGGCCGCGCTCGGCCACCTAGCGGCCCTCGCGCCGTCGTCTCCTCCACTGGTGACGCGGCTGGCGCAGGGGCCGATCGGCATGGCGCCCGCTGCCGCGGGGATCAACGTTCCGGGTTCACCCGGATCCGCTGGATCCTCCGGGCTGGCTGGGCCCTCCGGGCCCGTGCCGCCCGCTGCGGTAGCGCCCTCGCCGTCCGGGCTGAGCGCGACACAGGGACAAGAAAAGGCAACGCGCCGGGAAGCGGAGGCATCGCAGAGATGAACACCGCACCAGTGAGCGCGTACGAACAGCTCCCGTGTGGCGCAGCGGACCGGGACTCCGGCTCGCGCGCCCGGGAGCCTGACGGGAGAGATTGCCCGGATGCTCGAGAGCGAGCGATACAACACGGATTCAGACAACGAGGGCTCGGCTAGCAATAGCCGGTCCCCTGACGTAACAGGCGCTGAAGTAACAGGCGCCCCGGCCGCGGCTGGTCACGGGGCAGACGTCCCTGCTGGCGCGGCCGAGCCCGGCCAGGAAGGGGCTGGACCCGGCCGGCGGCTGCTCCGGCGGGCCCGCAAGGCCGTGGTCCGGCCAGCCGGGCCGCCCGGGGGAGACGCAGCCAGCCCTGATGCGGGCGAGGCCGAGGCCGGCCCGCGAGTGCAGCCAGCTGCGGACCCAGGTGCGGGTACTGCGGAGCAGCCGGCCGCCCGGGCGGGCGGTGCGCCGGCTAGGCGCCGCCGCTCGGCCAGCCGGCCCGCAGCCGCGGCCCGAAGGAGCCCAGCCCGAAGGAGCCCAGCCCGCGGCTGCTCAGTCCGCGGCTGCTCAGTCCGCGGTGGCTCAGCCGGCTTCGGCTGCCCAGGCCTCGGCGGCTCAGCCGGCTTCGGCGCCGTCTGCGGCGGATTCTGGGCCAGGCGGCGATCGGTCGGCGGCCGTCCCGGCACCTGAGTTCACTCTCTCGGCCCAGGCCGCTCCGGCAGCGATGTTCCAGCCGCCGGTGGTCATCTTCCAGCCGCCGGACCTGGCCGCCGGCCAGACGCCTGCCCGAGACGCACCCGGCCGCGGCGGCCGGGACGCGCCCGCGGACGGGGCCGGGGACTCGGGCGGATCTGCCCGGCGCCGGACCAGGTCGGGGCGGGGAAGCGGCACGGGCGGCGGACCGGCCGACGACGGCAGGCCGGCGGACGGAGGCAACGGAGCTCGCCGGTCCGGTGACGGTGCTGAGCGGGCCGACGACGAGAGTCCCGCCGGCGCGGGACCGGACGGCGAAGCAGAGGCCAGCGGGCCAGCGGGCCGCCGCAGGCGGCGCGGCGGCCGGGGTCATGCCAAGGGCCGCGGCGGAGCCGAGGACGGAGCGGACGACGCTACCTCCGCCGAGGACGACCGGGACGGGAACGCCGCGGGCGCGCGCGACTCGGCCGAGACGGACGGGCCGGACGGCGACGACGCGGATGGCGGATCGGAGCCGCCCGCGCGCCGGCGCAGGCGCAGGCGGCGCAGCGGATCGGGCGGCGACACCGATGCGCTCTCGTCCGACGACCCGCCGAACACGGTGGTCCACGTCCGGGCGCCGCGCACCGCGGCCGAGGAAGCGGCCGGCGACGTCCGGTCGATCAAGGGCTCGACCCGGCTTGAGGCCAAGCGGCAGCGGCGCCGGGAGGGACGTGAATCCGGCCGGCGCAGGCCGCCGATCATCACCGAGTCCGAGTTCCTGGCCCGCCGTGAGGCAGTCGACCGGGTCATGGTCGTGCGGCAGACCGGCGACCGGACCCAGATCGCCGTCATGGAAGACGGGGTCCTCGTCGAGCACTACGTGGACAAGGCCAGCCATCAGTCCTACGTCGGCAATGTCTACCTCGGCAAGGTGCAGAATGTGCTGCCCTCGATGGAGGCGGCCTTCGTCGACATCGGCAAGGGCCGGAATGCCGTCCTCTACGCAGGCGAGGTCAACTTCGACGCCAGCGGCCTGGAGGGCGAGTCCAAGCGGATCGAGTCGGCGCTCAAATCCGGCCAGTCAATCCTGGTCCAGGCCACCAAGGACCCGATCGGCCACAAGGGTGCCCGGCTGACCAGCCAGGTGAGCCTGCCTGGCCGGTATCTCGTTTACGTGCCCGGCGCATCGATGACCGGCATCAGCCGCAAGCTGCCCGACACCGAGCGGACCCGGCTCAAGCAGATCCTCAAGCAGGTCATGCCGGAAAACGCGGGAGTCATCGTGCGGACCGCCGCGGAGGGCGCGGCGGAGGAAGAACTGGCCCGCGACGTCAAGCGGCTGGCGGCCCAGTGGGAGGCGATCGAGCAGAAGGCCAAGTCGGCGACCGCGCCCGCGCTGCTGTACAGCGAACCGGATCTGACGATCCGCGTGGTCAGGGACATTTTTAACGAGGACTTCACCAAGCTGGTCATCGCGAGTGACGGCGAGTGGGACATCGTGGACGAGTACGTCCGGTATGTGGCCCCGCACCTTGCTGACCGGCTGGAGCGATGGACCGGCGAGCACGACGTTTTCGAGGCGTACCGGATCGACGAGCAGATCGCCAAGGCGCTGGAGCGCAAGGTGTGGCTGCCGAGCGGCGGCTCGCTGGTCATCGATACCACCGAGGCGATGACGGTCATCGACGTCAACACCGGCAAGTTCACCGGTCAGGGCGGGAACCTGGAGCAGACGGTTACCCGCAACAACCTGGAGGCTGCCGAAGAGATCGTGCGGCAGCTGCGGGTCCGGGACGTCGGCGGCATCATTGTGATCGACTTCATCGACATGGTGCTGGAGAGCAACCGGGATCTGGTGCTGCGGCGGCTGCTCGAATGCCTGGCCCGCGACCGGACCAAGCATCAGGTGGCCGAGGTCACCTCCCTTGGACTAGTGCAGATGACCAGGAAGCGGGTCGGGTCGGGCCTGCTTGAGGCATTTTCGGTGCCGTGTGAACACTGCGGCGGGCGGGGCGTGCTCATCTCCCATGAGCCGGTCGATCATGCGCCAGCGGTCAATCAGCGCGGCCGGTCCGGGGACGACCGGTCCAGGGATGACCGGTCCAAGGATGACCGGTCCAAGGATGACCGGTCCGGCGGCCGGGGGAGAGGGCGATCTCGCGGGGGCGAGGCGCGTGCGGACGAGGCCCGCACCGGCGACAGTGACGGTGACGAGGACAGCGGGAGCGCAACCGAGACGGCCGGGCCAGCGAAGCGGTCGAGGTCCGCCTCGGCCAGGGCCAAGGCAGCTCAGGCCAAGGCGGACCAGGCCCGTTCTGGCCAGGATCAGGCTGGCCAGGCCAAGACGGACCAGGATCGGGCCGAGCAGGATCAGGCCGAGCAGGGCCGGGCCGGCCAGGACGAGGCGTCCCAGGGTGGCGAGCAGGCGACCGGACGGCAGGCCAGCCCGGACGGTGCGCAGCCCGGCGGCGGACAGGTCAGTGACGCGCAGACTAGTGGTGCGCAGACTAGTGGCGCGCAGGTCAGTGGCGCGCAGGCCGAGCAGCGCCCGTCGTCGGGCGGACGGGGCCGGCGCCGGGGTCCGGCCCGGCGGGAGCAGGCCCCGCCCGCGGCGGAGCACACCGGGGCCGCGGACGGTGCCGGAGCGGGTCAGGGACAGGATGCGGAACCGGCGGCGGTATGAGGCCGCTGCGGTCTGATACTCTTTGAGGTCGGCGCATCAGGCGAGTTCGGTGGGAATACGTCACCGGATGCTCGTCCGTAACGCAGGCGAGCCCGTTCGCGCCGGTGTCGAACGACTCCGCGGATCTCGCGGCGGGCCCGCACAAGGGAGAGAGAGTACTTCGGTGTACGCGATTGTGCGCTGTGGCGGCAGGCAGGAGAGGGCGTCGGTGGACGACGTCCTGACCGTGGACAAGCTCGCCGGTGAGGTGGGCGCCAAGATCAAGCTGGCGCCCGTTCTCGTGGTCGACGACGACGAGGTCATCAGCGACCCCGCCGAGCTCGGCCGGTACGAGATCACCGCTGAGATCGTCGGCGCGGCCAGCGGCCCCAAGATCAACATGATCCACTACAAGAACAAGACCGGCTACCGTCGCCGGATGGGTCACCGGCAGAAGTACACGCAGGTGAAGATCACCGGTATCAGCGACGGTAAGGCCCGCGCCAGCTCGAGGAAGAAGGGCTGAGATGGCACACAAGAAGGGCGCATCGTCCAGCCGGAACGGCCGCGACTCCAACGCCCAGCGGCTCGGCGTCAAGCGCTTCGGCGGCCAGCTGGTCGGCGCCGGTGAGATCATCGTGCGCCAGCACGGCACCCACTTCCACCCCGGGCTCGGGGTCGGCCGAGGCGGCGACGACACCCTTTTCGCGCTGGTCACCGGGAAGGTCGAGTTCGGCACCCGGCGCGGCCGCCGGTCGGTGAGCGTCATTCCGGTGGCAGCGGAGGCCGAGACAACCGCGACGGCGAAAGCCAGCTAGATCTGCCCGGAGTCAGCAGCCAGGCCGAGCGGCAACCAGGCCCAGCGGCAACCAGACCTAGCGGCAAACCAGACCTAGCGGCCAAGGGCGGACCGGTCACCGGTCCGCCCTTGTCGCGCTTGGCGGGCGGCCCGGAACCGGCGGGCGGCCCGGAACCGGCGGGCGGCCCGGAACCGGCGGGCGGCCCGGAACCGGCGGGCGGCCCGGAACCGGTCGACGTCCGGGACCGATGAGCAGCCGGAATCGATCGGCGGTGCGTCGGCGCGGAGCTAGAGACGCGGAGCTAGAAAGGGAGCATGTCGTGGCCGAGTTCGCGGACCAGGCCCAGGTGCGGGTGCAGGCCGGCGACGGCGGGCACGGCTGCGCTTCCATCCACCGGGAGAAGTTCAAGCCGCTCGGCGGTCCGGACGGCGGTAACGGCGGGCGCGGCGGCGATGTGATCATCGAGGTCGATCCCAGTGCGGCCACCCTGCTTGACTTCCACCGACGGCCGATGCGCCGGGCGGGTAACGGCAAGCCCGGATCCGGCTCCAACCGGAACGGCGCCGAGGGCTCCGACCTGATCATGCGGGTGCCCGACGGGACAGTGGTCAAGACCATGGACGGCACCGTGCTTGCCGACCTGATCGGCTCGGGAACCCGGTTCGTGGTGGCCCGAGGCGGCCGCGGCGGTCTTGGCAATGCGGCGCTCGCGTCCGCCAAGCGCAAGGCGCCAGGGTTCGCGCTGCGCGGCGAGCCCGGCACGGAGCTGCAGCTCGTGCTCGAGCTCAAAACGGTGGCGGACGCCGGGCTGGTCGGCTTTCCCAACGCCGGAAAGTCGTCGCTGGTGTCGGCGATGTCCGCGGCGCGGCCCAAGATCGCTGACTACCCGTTCACCACGCTGATCCCGAGCCTCGGAGTGGTCGAGGCCGGTGAGGCCCAGTTCGTGATCGCCGATGTACCGGGCCTGATACCTGGCGCCAGCCGGGGCAAGGGCCTGGGCCTGGACTTCCTCCGGCACGTGGAGCGCTGCTCGGTGCTCGTGCATGTGCTGGACTGCGCCACCGAAGAACCGGGTCGGGACCCGATCAGTGACCTGGACGTGATCGAGGACGAGCTCGCGGCCTACGAGGCAGCGACCGGCGCGAACCTGCAGGACCGGCCGCGGGTCGTCGCGCTGAACAAGATCGACGTGCCAGCCGCGCGCGACCTGGCCGAGCTGGTGAAGCCCGACCTTCAGGCCCGCGGCTTGACCGTCTGCGAAGTCTCCGCGGCCACCAGGGAAGGCCTCCGCGAGCTCGCATTCACCATGGCCGGCGTGATCACCGCCACCCGGGCCGCGGCGCCGGCCGCCGAGCCGACCCGGCTGGTCATCCGGCCTGAGCCGGTGGCGGGCCCCGAATTCGAGGTGATCAGGACCGGCGAGAACCGGTTCGTGATCCGCGGTGAGAAGCCGCGCCGGTGGATCCTGCAGACCGACTTCAGCAACGACGAGGCGGTCGGCTATCTGGCCGACCGGCTAGCGCGGCTGGGCATCGAGGAGGCGCTCGCCGAGGCGGGCGCAGCGGCTGGTGCTGAGGTGCTGATCGGCGCTGAGGACAACGCGGTCGTGTTCGACTGGGACCCGCAGCTGCCGACTGGCGCTGGTTTCGGCCCGCGCGGCAGTGACCCGCGGCTGAGCCGGTGACCCGCGGCTGAGCCGGTGACCCGCGGCTGAGGCGGTAACGGGCCACTGTCCGACGGCCGGCGCGGCTTGCCCCCCCAGATGGCGTAGCGCTGCTCCCGCAAAGTGGGGATTCGCGCAGCCGTCCAGGTGCGCGAGCCTCGTCGGAATGAGTCGTGACAACTAGGGCGACGGGACACCCACTGGGTGACCAACTCTTTTGGCACGTTGCCACCGGTGACCAGGTGCACCGGCGAGGCCAGGAGGTACCCTGACAGGATTGATGGAACGCGGTGCGGCGCGTCAGCGGCGTTGGCCGCACAACTGGGAGAAGGCTCGTCCCGGGATCCTGATCGCTAGTGCGCTCTTGCTGTGCGCAGGCCTGGTCGTTTACCACAACCTGTCGGACCCCAGTAATGCACCGCCGCCGCCAGCTGGATATTTCACCTTAGCTCCGGTGGGTTCCTATGCCTCCCTACCGGGCGATGCCGCGGCCGCGGCCGAGATCCACCGGTCGGGATGGGAGCCGCGGCCTGGCAATGAACGATATAACGAGACCGTTCCCGTGGACCTGAAGCTGCGGCGTCAGAGTATCTACTCAGGTGCGTACGATCCACGCTGGAATAAATACATCCTTGGCCGTATCACCGGCAATTTCCGGGGCACGACCGATGAGATTTTCCAGTGGGCAGCTGCGAAATGGGGGCTGCCGGACAACCTGCTCCGGACCATCGCGTACATGGAGTCCGGCTGGCGCCAGTCCAACTTCGGAGACTTCGTCGAAGACCGCGCGGAGTGCCTGCCTGGATATCGGACGCTGCCGTGCCCGGTCACGTTCGGGATCATGGGAACCAAGTCAACGAGCTGGCCGGGGATCTTTCCGTGGAACCGGGATTCCACCGCAGCGGCTGTGGACGTGCTCGGCGGATGGCTGCGGGGCTGCTACGAGGGCTGGGTCTGGTGGCTTCGCGATCACGGCAACCGGTCGCACGGTGTTTATCACGCCGGGGACATCTGGGGGTGCGTGGGAGCCTGGAATTCCGGCAACTGGTTCGACGGCTCGGTTAACGACCCGCATAGCGGCGAGAACTATATCCACCGGGCACAGCACTGGTACACGGTAGAGCCCTGGCTGAGCAAGGGATTCTGAGGTACCGGACCCTAGCCTGCCGGACCGTGCCTTCGGCCTGCGCCGGCGTCGCCCGCGCCGCGCGCCGCGGTGACCTATTCTGCGACGTCGCGGACAGGTTCGGGGCGGTCCGGCGCGCTCGCGTCCGGCTTCCTGAGGACCCATACGACGGTGTGACCGAACCCGGTCATCGCGCCCGGCAGCGCGGCGCCGGTCACCGGAGCGATACCTACGCCGATGACGTGCTCGATACGGAAGTCCAGGTCGCGCTCGAGCAGTGTCGACATCGATGCGCTCGCGAAGCCGCGTACGTGATCCCCGTTGTTGATGTGCAGCGTGGTCGGCTGCCGGCCGGCCAGCAGGAGCAGGCGATTGTGCAGGGCGGCCAGGTTGGGGACGCTGAGCAGCAGGAAACCGCCCGGCTTCAGCACCCGGCGGGCCTCGCGCAGAGCGGGCACGGCGTTCTTGAGCGTGACCAGGTCACGGTTCCAGACCACCAGATCGAACTGACCGTCGGGGGCAGGAAACGTCGCAGACTCGACGTCCACCGCAGCGAACTCCGTCGCCGCCGTTACCTCCGGATCACGTGCGTCTTCCTGGTCGTAGATGACCGGGGGATGAGGCCGGACAAGCTGGTCGCGGAAAAGCAGGACCTCCTGGCCCTGGTGGGCCTGGACCTGCAGCAGGCGGGCTTCGGCCAGATCGAGCCCTCGGATGAGGCGTGCCATTTCACGGATGACGACCAATTCGATCCGCCCATGCCGCCGTCCGCGCACGGTTGCGTCGCTCAGCAATGGCCTGAGCGCTTGGTAATGCGGATTGGCCTCGATATCGCTGATACTCGCCGCGCGAGTCGCGCGTCTTCGGCTCGCAGCCTGATACTCGCGGTATATCCAGGGGCGACGCGGCTGTGGTAACGGTCGCGCTGGCGCCGTGCCCTTGATCGCCAGTCCCCACAGCCCGGCGGCTCCCGCGAGGCCTGGTCCGGTGACGTGCCTGGCGGCGAGCCATGCTCGCGGCGAGCCTCCGTCGACGAAGGCCCGGAAAGCGAGGCTATGGTCGATGTCATCGATCACAGCCACTGCGCCAGGTCGCATGACGGACCATGCGGACTCTATCTCGAACCGCTGGTTACGCCCGGTGTGCAGGCTGTCGTGGATGAACATATCGATTTCCGCGAGTTCCGCGAGCAAGCCGGGGAGCCGCTCACGGGCCGTCCCCTGGACATAGGTCCAGCCGGATCGCAGCTCCGGTGAGATCGCCATGCCGATCTCGGAGTGCAGAGCCGAATCGACGGCGGGCAGATCAACGCTCCAGAGATGACCGCTTCCATTGCGTTTCAGGCCCTCAAGAACTACCCGGCTGGTAAGCCCGTGAGCCACCCCGGTCTCGACGACCTTCTCGGGGCGCACGTGCGCGATGACGCACCAGATGGCTTGCGCGAATGCCTTGTCGCCGTCGTTCCACCCGCCGTAGGACTGGACTCCGACGCGCACGCCGGCCCGGGTCAGGTCGGCGACGATACCGTCCCAGACCTGATCGAACGATCTCGCGGCTTCGCATGGCCACGGCAGATCGAGCGCGGCGTGCAGCCGCTCGTCCCAATCTTCGGCTGCCTCGTAGAAGTCGCTGGCCGACACCGGGAGCGCCCCGAGCTGGCGCAGGTCATCGTGCCTGTCCATGCGGCCGCGGATGCGTTCGACGCCCTGTACGGGATGTCGCACCATGACCCTGGTCGACCGGATGGTGTAGCCAAGCCGCATTGAGACCTCCCGATCACCTTTGCCAGATCCAGTACAGTACAGGCTTTGGGTGCCGTTACGAGTGGTCACCCACTGCGAGCAAAGGGGCGGAGCCATTGTCTGACACCGATGTCGCCATCGTCGGCGCTGGGCCTTACGGGCTGGCCGCGGCCGCGCACCTGCGCGCCGCCGGGGTGGATGCGCGGGTGCTGGGAGAACCGATGTCCTTCTGGCGAAGCATGCCCGTGGGCATGCTCTTAAGGTCGAACTGGACTGCTACGTCTATCGCCGACTATCAGGGCCCGGTCTCTCTCGACGCGTTCCGGACCGCGGTCGGCGCGCACATCAACCGTCCCGTCCCGCTGGAAACCTTCATCGAGTACGGCACGTGGGTGCAGGAGCAGATCGCCCCGGATGTGGACCGCCGGGTCGTGGAGACCGTCGATGCCGACGGGCGGGGCTTTCAGCTGGCGCTCGCGGGCGGCGAACACCTTTCGGCCCGCCGCGTCGTGATTGCGGCGGGCATCAAGCCGTTCGCCAATCGCCCTGGCTATGCCGACGGGCTGGCACCCGAATTGGCCTCCCACACCGGGGATCATCAGAACCTGGCGACGTTCTCGGGAGCGCGGGTGCTCGTCGTCGGCGGCGGTCAGAGCGCCCTGGAGTCTGCCGCGCTGCTGCACGAGAGCGGCGCCAAGCCCGAGGTCATCGTGCGCAGTGACCATGTGAACTGGCTGCATGGCGGCGTATACCAGCGCAAGCTCGGCCGCCTGTCGCCAGTGCTTTACGCGCCCACCGACGTCGGGCCCATGGGATTGTCCCGGCTGGTAGCCGTTCCCGATCTCTTCCGGCGACTCCCGCGCCGCATTCAGCGCCCGCTTGCCTACCGGGCGATCCGCCCCGCTGGCGCCGCATGGCTGACGCCCCGGCTCCGGGATGTGCCGATCAAGACCGCCCGGTCGATCGTGTCGGTGACCGCGCACGGCGGCGGCCTCCGGGTCACGTTCGGGGACGGCGACGCCCGGACCGTGGATCACCTGCTCCTCGGCACGGGTTACCGTGTCGACATCGCGCGCTATCCGTTCCTCGCGCCAGCCCTGCTCGCGCGCGTGCGACGGGTGAACGGTTACCCGGTGCTCGGTCGCGGACTGGAGTCGTCGGTCGCGGGCCTGCACTTCCTCGGCGCTCCGGCGGCATTCAGCTTCGGACCGATCATGCGCTTCGTATCGGGCGGGTGGTACACCGGCCGGGCGCTGACCCAGACGGTCACCGGCAGCAGCCAACCGGGCCGGCGAAGCGCTGCGGCGCCCGCCGTGGTGACGATGAGCGACTCCCCGTGATCACCGCCCCGCGGTAGCACCCGCACTCGATCCGGCCGCCCCCCGCCCGCCCGGGCGGGGGGCGGCCTGCTGCCTGGGGATCAGCAGGAGTTCCGGATCGCCCGGCGCCAATGCGCGTCCTGCCAGCGCACATATCAAACTACGCCGGGTGAGGGTAGTCCGCCCGGGCCTGCCGGTGCAGGATCAGGCAGTATCGGTGTGGCGTGCGGTCCGGTGTCGTCCAGCGCGATGTGCACTGGGGCGGCGCGGCAGCGAAAGGCTGAGCTCAGCGTTGTTGCGGCGCCGCTCGCGGGTCACGTGGGGGGGTTGTCGACATGTCAGGACAGGATCGCCGGTCCAATGGCTGGCTCCGGCCACGGCGGCGTAGCCGACTGCGCGGCGGCTGGGTGCCGGCGGCGGCCAGTGTCATCCTCGCCACGGCCGGGCTCGCGGTCGTCGCCCCGGTAACCTCGGCATCGACCTCGACCGTCGTGTCACTCAACTTCGACAACCAGACCTACAGCGAGTACACGCTGGGCTACCAGGACGCTCTGCAGCCCGCCGGGGTGGACGCGACTTACTACGTCAATAGCGGCAGCATCGGGACCTCCAACCATCTGACCTGGTCGGAGCTGAGTTCCCTGGCCGCCGCGGGAGACGACATCGGCGGCAAGACCGTTGACGGCATCAACCTGACCACCCTGACCGCGCAGCAGCAGGTCAGCGAGATCTGCACCGACCGGCAGAACATCATCGCGCACGGCATAACCCCGATGACGTTCGCCTATCCGAGCGGGGCCAGCAACGCGGCCATCCAGAGTGAGGTGCAGGGCTGCGGGTACGGGAATGCGCGGACCGCTGGCAGCATCACCACCACGGGGCCCACCTATGCGGAGACCCTGCCGCCGAAAAGCTGGCTGGCGCTGCGCGCCTACGCGCCGAGCGGGCAGATCACCCTGGCCAACCTGGAATCGCTGGTGACCAGCGCGGCCGCCCACGGCGGCTGGATCCCGATCGTGATCGAGAAGGTGTGCTCGGCGACGCTGGATCCGTCGAACTACGCTGCCTGCACGGCCTCGGCCGGGTGGATCGCCCTCAGCGACCTTCAGACTTTCATCTCCTGGGTCCAGGGCGCCGGCCAGCCGGGTGACGCGCCAGCCGGAACGACGTTCAAGACGATGTCAGCCACGGCCATCGCGCAGGACACCGTCGCGCCCGTCACGACGATTTCCTGTAACGGGGCGCCGTGTCAGTCGAGCACCTACGGCCAGACGGTCTCCGTCGCCCTGTCGCCGACCGACCTGGGCTCGGGGGTCGCCAGCACCCACTACACGCTCGATGGCACGACACCCACGCTGTCCAGCCCCACCTACACCGGGGCGTTCCCGCTCACGGCTAACACCACTGTGAAGTACACCACCTGGGACAACGCCGGGAACGTGGGGCCCGTGCAGACGCAGGTCATATCGATCCAGGAACCCCCGGATACCACGCCGCCGACCACCACGATCTCGTGTAACGGGGCGCCCTGCCAGAGCGCACCGTACTACCAGCCGGTGCAAGTGGCGCTGAGCGCGACCGACAATGGCGGCTGGGGAGTGGCGAACACCTACTACACCACCAACGGGACTACTCCCACCACGTCGAGCCCGGTGTACAACGGACCGTTCACGGTCAATGGGCCTACGACGGTGGAGTTCTTCTCCACCGACCTTGCTGGCAACGTCGAGCAGGTGAATACGCAGCAGGTCCAGGTAGATACCGTGGTCTCGCTCACCTTCGACGACCAGTACGAGGACCAGTGGCTGTATTCGGTGCCGTTGATCGCGGCGGACAACATGACCGCGACCTACTACGTGATCACCTCCGACAGCGATAACGGCTACGGGTGCTGCATGTCATGGTCGCAGCTGGATCAGCTGCAGGCCTCGGGCAATGACGTGGGCGGGCAGACCATCGACCACCCGGACCTCACGAGCCTGACCGTAGCGCAGATGCAAGCGGAACTCTGCGGCTCCCGGCAGGACATGATCAGCAATGGCATCACCGGCCCGGTATCGATGGCCTATCCCTTCGGGGATTACAACTCAACCGTGGAGAGCGTCGCCGCGCAGTGCGGCTGGCTCACCGCACGGGTAGGCGGCGGTCTGTCGGATTCCAATGTCACGCCAGAGCCGCCCTACGTGGAGACCATCCCGCCGCAGAACCCCGAGGCGCTACGCACGATCGCGGTCGACGGGGCAGCCGACGAGAATCTGTCGGACCTGGAGAGCTTCGTGGACGCGGCCTCCGCCCACGGCGGCGGCTGGCTGCCGATCACATTCCACGATGTCTGCGACGCCAACGCCTCCGATTACAGCGACTGCATGTCCAAGTACGGTTCGATCCAGGACACGGTCTTCGGACAGTTCCTCAGCTGGCTGGCGGATGCCGGTCAGCCAGGCGGTGCGCCAGCAGGAGTCGTGGTGAAGGACGTCTGCCAGGCCATGAACGACTGCGGGTAGCGGATGACGCTCTGATCCGCGCGGCGACGCTCTGACCCGCGGCGCTGCCTGAGTACGCCTGGACCTATTTACGGTCGGGTCAAGGACGCCCGGCGGGCTGCGCTGCCAGGGTCGTGGCTGCCAGGGTGATGGCTGCCAGGGTCATGGCTGTCGGGGTCATGAGGCCGGGCTTCCCCGGAGCTGTCAGGCCTGCGGCCCACGTGCGCGGGGCGAAAGCCGGTCCGCCGTCGACCGCCCGCGCTCCTGCCATTCGCGCGCGCGCTCGGTGTTGGACGCCCGTATCGCGTCGATGAACGGGGACTGCCGGACCTGCTCGAGGAGTTCGAGGTTCGGCATCACGCAGTGACCGCCGATGTAGCCCGGCTCGAAGCCGACCGGCGGGAAGAAGTCGATCTCGTCAAAGAAGGCCAGGGTCTCCCAGTAGTTGCCAGCTACCGAAGCGGCGAACCGATCCATCTCCTGCGCCCACCCGACCAGCACGCCGAAGTAGCTGGTCTCCAGGAGCTTCGCGAGCTCGAGCGACTCGGGAGACGACATCCGCTGTGTGGTCAGGCCCGCGGCGGCGAAGTGGTCTTCGACCAGGGCGACGGCCTCCGCCGACGGGCCCGCGACGAACTTCCGGTAGCGCCGCAGCTCCTGCGTCATCCTGGTGTGCTTTCCGCGCACCGGGCTGTACACCGCGGGGGTGCCGGTCTCGTCCTGGATCGCTCTGGTGGTCCCGGGAACCACGGTGCTGTTCACCACGACGACGTCCGGTTCGTAGCGCGCGACGTAGCGGGCGGCGGCGCGGCCGAAGTCGGGGCCGAACGGGAAGCAGAGATGAAGGACCCGCACGCCGTGGAAGTCCTGGTCCTCGACGTCCCGGCCGGCCGCCCGGTGTGTACCGCGGAGGATTTCCAGCAGCGGCCCCCCGACCTCGCCCAGGCCGACGACTAGCACCGGGGCCTCGATGGACGCCGCCGGCGGCAGGTCGTCTTCCCCGGGAAGGGTCCCGACTGCGGCTCGGCCGAGGGAACTGCGCGGATCGGGCATGCTCAGTCTCACCTTGTCCTTCTGCTGGGCGATGTCCTGGCCCTGGGCGACCCGCCCAGGGCGGACCGCCTCGACGAACGGATCCGCACTCGCTCCGCATCGCTTCGCGAGGGCAGCTTCCTGGATCGGCCGAGCGCTTCGACGGTCCGCACCAGCTCATCCCGCTGGGCCGGCCAGTCGAGCTTGCCGAGCTTCATCCTGCTCCTGGCCGCGCGCTCGGCAGCGGCCTCAGGACTGGCCAGAAGATCCCGGATCGCCCGCGCGAGGTCGTCCGCGTTCGCCGGCTCGAAGAACAGCAACTCGTCGCCGCTGAAGTAATGACGCATCGTGGTGATACCCGAGCAGATCACCGGCAGTCCAAGCGCGACGTACTCGGCGACCTTCATCGAGAACACGAGCGAGCCGAAGGCATCCTCACGCTGTGCTGAGATTCCGGCGGCCGCGCCGCTCACCAGGGCGGGGATCTCGTCGTTGGCTACGCAATCCAGGATATCCACGCGGTCAGCGACGCCCAGGTCCGCCGCCAGTCTCACGACAGACTCCAGAGCGGGGCCTTTCCCGATGACCCGGAACCGCAGTGCGGGGAATTCGTCCGCCAGCCGGGACAGGGCCGTCACGACAAGATCGAGACCGTTGCGATGCGCAATGGAACCGCTGTACACGAGCCAATCCGGGCTGCTGTTCGCGCTGGGTACCTCCGGCGGGAAGAACACAGCCGGGTCCGGGAGGTTCATCACCACGGTGACCGGCCGCCCAGTCGTGGCGCTGAGGCGCCGCCGCATCGACTCGTTGACGGTGATCAGTGCGTCGGAGAAGGACATGCTGACCCGCTCTTCGGCACTCGCCAGGCGCCGCAGCCACGGCGGAAGCTCCTGGCCGCGCACGGAGGCCAGCAGTTCGACCGCTGGATCGTGGACATCCAGGACGATCTTGGCTCCGCCGAGCTTGGGGATGATTCCCGCAAACACCAGAAAGTTCGGCATGTTGTGGACGTATACAACGTCGTACTTGCGCCAGGCGTGCCGCAGGCTGACGAGGGCGAAGGCCCAGGCGAAGAAGATGCCGTACTCGAATGCGTAACGGGCCGCCACCGTCCGTTGTTTGGTCACCCGAAGACGGCGGATGCGAAGGAGCTCGTTGCTGTTTTCTTTAACCTCTGGGTGGTCGATGGCGAAGATGTCGACGTGGTGGCCGCTTTCGGTGAGCGCCTCGGCGGCACGCTTGACGCGAGCGTCGATGTCGTAAAAGGTATAGCCGATCATCGCGATTCGCACGTCATATCCCCCTGCCATCGGCCGATTCGCAAGGGACCGTCGCCAGCCTGGTCAGCACGTCAGCGGATCACTCCAATGCGCTGGCGAGCAAGTCAGCGCCCCGGCGCTGACCCTGCCTTCTTCAGCGAACGTAGCCGGGCGGCGGAGATCGGCGCATCACCTATGCGACGTAGCGTTCCTCGCCAGGGTGGGGGTGGTCGCCAAGGCTGCGCGAAAGTAGCCTCAGCCGATTGCGCAGTCCCAATGAGGTCATGCCATTGACCACAGTGGCCGCCCGAACCAGAAGGACAGCACCCAGAAGGACAGCACCCAGAAGGACAGGGCCATGACGGACATTCCCAGTAACCTGCTGAGCAGGACGGCGAGCCGACCGGGATTCCGGCGCCGGCGGCCGTCTTTCGACGCTGACGTGATCACCCAGGCTCGTGGCTCATGACCTTCGCTGTTCGCCCAGTTGCGCAGCCGGGGCCGGCTTCCGGTCCGGCTGGCCAGGCGCCTGGCGGGGTGGTCATCGGCGGCGACTCCCAGGGGCTTGGCATTGCGCGGAGCCTGGGACGGCACGGGATTCCCGTGTGCGTCATTGACGACGAGACCTCCATCGCCCGCGCGTCGCGCTATGTCAAGTCCGTCGTCCGCGTCCGCGACCTGCGCAGCGAGGAGTCGATGCTCGAGGCGCTGGCCATCGCCCGCAAGAGACTCGGCCTGTCCGGCTGGGTGCTCTTCCCGACCAGGGACGAGACGGTCGCGGCCATCGCGGCCAATCGTGACGCGCTGCTGCAGGACTTCAGGGTGCCGGTCCCCGAGCTGGCGTCGATCCGCCGCGCCTGGGACAAGCGGGAGACCTACCGGCTCGCAGACCAGCTGTCCATCCCGATACCCCGGACGTGGTTCCCGCGTGCCGAGACCGACCTGGCCGCGATCGACGCTGGCGCCCCGACCGTGATCAAGCCCGCGATCAAGGAACATTTCTTCTATGTCAGCCGGGCGAAGGCATGGCGCGCCGACACCAAGATCCAGCTCGCCGACGGCTTCCGGAGAGCCGCGGAAATAGTGAACGAGGACGAGATTATCGTTCAGGAGATGATTCCAGGCGGCGGGGAGGAGCAGTATGCGTACTGCGCATTCTTCCGTGCTGGCCGGGCGGTCGCCAGCATGACGGTGCGCCGACGCCGCCAGCACCCGTCGGACTTCGGCCGCGCCAGCACGTACGTGGAGACGATCTGCCTGCCGGAGATCGCCGAGCCTTCCATCAGGTTCCTGCGCGCGATCGACTATTACGGCCTCGTGGAACTCGAGTACAAGCGGGATCCTCGCGACGGTGCCTTCAAGCTTCTCGATGTGAACGCGAGGACCTGGGGATATCACACGCTGGGGTGGTCAGCAGGCGTGGACTTCCCTTACCTGTTGTTTCGCGATCAGCAGGGCGCACCGGTCGATGAGGCACATGCCCGGCCTGGCGTCCGCTGGATCCGGCTGGCCACTGACGTGCCCAATGCCGTGCGTGACATCAGGGCCGGAACGATGCAGTGGCGGGACTATCTGCGGTCGCTGCGCGGCGTGGACACCGAAGCGGTGTTCTCGCTACGGGATCCGCTGCCGGGTCTTTACGAGATGGCCTTGCTTCCGTACCTCGCGATCAAACGTGGCCTCTGACCTTAGTGCCCTGTGGAGGAGCCAGTGTTCGAAGCCTCGCATCCGTTTGCGCTGTTCGACTATTTCCGCGTCCCTTACCAGGTGCGGCCGGCTCAGCCTGCGGCGGGCGATCCCGGCGCGCCGGCGGTGCACCGCCTGCGGGTCGTGGCGCCTGCTGGCCAGACCGCGCGCTCGCTGATCTGGCTGGGCACGGATGGCCGCCCGGCTGGCCTGCCCGCCGCCGGCCTCGGCCGCTACCAGCTACAGGGCTGCACCTTCTTCGGGCACGTCGCGCCCGCCGTCCCGGCCATGGCGCAGGAACCCGGCCGTGACTGGCGCCCGGCCGAGTCGATTCTCGATGCCGGCGGCGATCAGGTCGCCGCCATCTGGCGGGACCGCGACGGCAGCATTTTCCTGCCCTTCGATCCGGGCGAGGTGATGCACCGATTCTGGTCAGAGGAGTACCTGAACGTCGGACGCTCAGCCGTGGCCGCGGCCGGCCGTTCGGCCATCCTGCGCTGCTATTACCTCACCCGGCCCGCGCTGCCTCGCCGGCTCCAGGTTAAACTCCGCCAGGGCTTTACCAGCGTGCAGGCCAGGACATCCTTCCCCGCCTGGCCGATCGAAGACAGCCTCCATGATCTCTACCGATGGCTGCTCGCGCTGATCGCCGAGTTCGCGGGTCGTCCGGTGCCGTTCCTCGACCTGTGGCCAGGCGGCCGGTCGTGGGCCCTGGTGCTGACGCACGACGTGGAAACCGACGTCGGCTACGGCGACATAGACCTGCTGCGCGGCGCCGAGCGCGAACTCGGCTACCGGTCGTCGTGGAACTTTGTCGCGCAGCGGTATGAGGTGCAGGCGGACACCGTCCGCGCGCTGCAGGACGAGGGCTGCGAAGTCGGTGTGCACGGGCTCCGGCATGACGGCCGGGACCTGGGCTCCAGGCGGCTGATGGAAAAGCGGCTCCCGGCGATGCGGGAGAACGCCGAGCGGTGGCAGGCCGTTGGCTTCCGCTCGCCGAGCACCCAGCGGCAATGGGAACTGATGCCCCGACTTGGTTTCGAATACGACTCGTCCTACAGCGACACCGATCCGTACGAGCCGCAGCCGGGCGGGTGCTGTACCTACCTGCCGTATTTCAACCAGGACATGGTCGAGCTACCGATAACGCTGCCGCAGGACCATACGTTGTTCCGTATCCTGCAGAATCCTGGCGCGGACGTGTGGATCCAGAAGGCGCAGCACCTGCGCGAGCGGCAGGGGCTGGCGCTCGTTCTCACCCACCCTGACTACGCGCGCGACCAGCGGCTGGCAGGCGGCTACCGGGAACTGCTCGAGACCTTCCATGGCGATGACACCGTCTGGCATGCGCTGCCCAGGGAGGTAGCCGACTGGTGGCGCCAGCGCAGCGGCTCGACGATCCGCCCGGACCGGGACAGCTGGAGCATCGAAGGCCCCGCAGCGGCCAGCGGACGGGTGCGGTTCGCGACGGCAGACCGCCAGAGCGGGACGGCAGCGCTACCCGGGGTCGTGCGCTGACGCAGGAGCATCGCCCACATCCGTGTCGGTGTCGGTTCCGTTCTGAGCCGCTCGTGCGGTACTCACCGACGCTCGCTCCAGGCCGTTCGGCCCCGGTGCCAGCGGGATACCCGGCAGCGTCGGGAGGACTGCCGCGGGGGCCCGCGACTCCTGCGCTCGGCCGGCGCCGGGCCGGGCCAGGCCAGCCGCCAGCGGCTGGGACACGCCATTGAGGATGCCCACGATGGTTCCCGGCTCGCTCGCCCTGATCTCCTGCGCGGCGGCGCTGACCGCGGCCCGGCGAGTGCGCCGGACATCGGCCACTACCAGCACGATGTCGCTGACGCCTGCCATCGTGATCGCGTCGGAGACCGTCAGCAGCGGCGCGCTGTCCACCACCGTGACCTGCGCGGCCGCTCTCATCTGGGCGAAGGCCTGGGTCAGCCGGGTGCCTTCGAGCAAGTCCGCTCGCCGGTCCGTTAGCTCGCCTGCGCTCACCAGCCGCAGCCCGGCCACGTCCGTGGGCACTGCCGCCTCGTCCAGCGACGCCCGTCCCGCCAGCAGGTCGGTCAGTCCAGGCCGGTCGCCGACGCCGAACACCTCGTCCAGCGCAGGGTGCCGCAGGTCCGCGTCGACCAGAATGACGCTGGCACCGGTCCGCGCCAGGGCCATCGCCAGGTTGGCTGCCACGCACGTGCGGCCATCGCGGGCTTGCGCACTGGCCACGAGCAGCACCGCGCCACGGTCCGCCGTCGAGGTGACCAGCGGATCGAGACGCGCCCGGAGATAGCGGTAGGCCTCGGCCGCCCGGGAGGACGGGGCGGCGCTGAAGACCAGCGCCGGGTCGGCCCGGCGGCCCCGCACGCGCGGGATCGCGGCCAGCACCTGGCCATCCAGGCACCGTTCCAGGTCGGCTCGGTCGCGCACCCGGCCGTCGAAATAATCGCGCAGGAAGACGCCGCCGACGCCCAGCAGCAGCCCGAGGATGGCACCCAGCGGGAGCAGGATCTTCTTGGTCGTCCCGGCCGGCGCGATCGGCAGCAGGGCGGGCGTCACCACGGTGGCCTGGAACGGGTCAGCCGCACGGTCCTTGGCGGAGCCCGCGGCCCGGTTGCGGAATGCGACGTAGGCCTGCGCAGCGGCCATGGCGCAATGCTGAGCGCCGGCCGCCGTCGGCATCGTGCAGCTGATCGACAGGATGTTGGACGTGCCCGACACCAGGGCACTCAGCTCCGTCGCCAGGGCGGCGGGCGCCGCGGCCAGGGCGCGCGCGGTCGTCTCCAGGACGATCCCAGACGTGGCCACCAGCTTCTCCGTCGCCATGTTCGGCTCGATCGGGACCGCGCCGGCGACGGCGTTCGACTCCACGTCAACCTGGGCGGTCGAGGTGTATTGGACGGGCAGGTCCGCGCGGATCAACCAAGCCCCCACGAGGCCCGCGAGCGTGGCGAGGATCAGCCACCTGGCGTGTTTACGCAACAATCTCATAGCTGCCGATCCGCCAATCCAGTTGCCTCATGTGCTGCCCCGACCCCGCGCATCCTGGCCAGCGTGGGCCCTGGCGCGGGTCCGCCTGATGGGCGCCGGCGGACGGCGCGATGGTGCGGTGCGGTCATGTGGGCACCTCCTGTGGCCAGCGCGCGCCGGCCACCGCGGCGCCGGGCTCGGTGTCGCCCCCGGCTGACGTATGCCGCCCGGGCAGAATGCGGACGAGAGCCAGCAACATGAAGATCAAGTCGCCCGAGCCGCGGTAGGTCAGGTGCGGGTCGAAGACCATGAGAACCAGCTGCGCGCACATGGCCGCGGCTATCGCCGTGGCGGCGACCCCGGCCGGGTCGGCGCGTCGCGCGTATGCCCATCCCCTTCGCAGCACCGTGCCGACGACCGCAAAGTAACTGGCGAGCAGCGGGATCCCGCCGCCCCACAGCAGCCACGTGTAGCCGCTCTCGATCCAGACAAAGCCATACTGCCTGCTCGAGGTGGCAATCCGGGCCGACGGCCGGACGCCCAGGATCCAGTTGTAATCCGAGAACAGGACGGGCCAGAAGTACGTCCGAAGGTTGTAGAGCCGGTCGAGCCAGCTGACCGGAAGACCCGTCGCAGAGTTGAAGCCGCCCAGCCGGATCTGGATGACCGGCCAGAGCAGCACTCCGGCGACGAGCGCCACCGGAACGGCGTAGACGGCGATCCGGCCGGATTTCGTGAGCACCATGAGCGCGACCAGCGCCACGATCAGGCCGATCAAGGTGGAGAATTCCGCCGCGGCCACGACGCCCAATGCGAAGAGCGCAGCCAGGCCACCCAGCCACAGCCGCCGCGGGTAACCACGCACGATCATTGCGACCGCGATCCCGAGGTTGATGGTGGCCAGGTCGGCGACCGCGGCGGGCAGCCCCAGCAGGGAACTGCCGCGGCCATCGGACAACGAGGCAGTAACGCCACTCGGCGCGTAGTACTTCGCGAGCAGTCCGGTAATGCCGAACACCCCGAGTGACTGCACTATGCCGATAGCGCAGACGACCGCGGCCGACAACATCGACAGCACGAGACAGCGCATCGCCTGCTCGCGCGTCGTGACCACCGACCGCACGATGACGTACTCCCCGAGCAGCTTCCAGATCACGATGCAGTAAAGGATGTCGTCGCTGGTGATCGGGCGCTGCCTGACGACCATCATGACGAGCGGCAGCACCGAACTGGTGATGCCGAGCGCGATGAGGGCGGCCTCGATGCCGGTGATCCGGGGCCACCGGACGCCGCCGGTGCGGACTCCCATCAGCCAGCGCAAGCCGATAGCCGCGCCGAACAAGGCGATAAGGGCCTCGTTCGGCCGCAGCACCGGAATAAGGGCGCCCGCGTTGACGCCCACGATGAGCGGCGTCAGGAGAATAAGCGCGTAAGCCGCGATGACCGGCCTGACCATCACCCACGCGATGATGCCGATCACAATGACCGCGAGCACCCCGTACTTGACCTTGATGGCGGCCAGCGCCCCGACCGCGAGGGGGGCGAGCAGCAGCGATACGTCCAGCAGCCGCCGCCTCAGTACCGGCCTGAGCGCCTCGATGGCATCGGCTATGGCCGCGTGGCGGCGGCCCGGCCCGCCGGCGACAAGCTCTGCGGCGATGGCCGCCGGGCCCGTCGTGGTCACCGTGCCCCCCGGTTTACCTGTGGTAGGCGAGTCATAACCGGCTTAACCCGATATCTCGCCACTCAGCAACGCGAGCGAGCCGCAACTGCCGCCCGGCTGGCCGGGCTGGCCGCGGCCAGCCTGAAGGTGTTCTTCGCAGCCACGTCGAGGCGGCCTGTGCGGGCACCGGCGAGCGGGCCCGGCTCACAGGCGAACAAAACGCTGATCTGCGCCATGTGCACGAGCCTGGCCTATGCCCGGCTGGGAGTGTTACCCCCGCATGAGCGGCCGGGCCTACGTCAAGTTGGGGGGGCGGCGCAGCCGGCTGCGTCGCTAACCGCGCAGGCGGGACGGCCCTAGTCATGGGCCACCCGGATAAGCGTGCGCTCGGTCTTCCCACGCACGTAGCTGAGGCCGCCGGCCAGCCAGTCGAGTTCCGGGGCTCGCCACGCGGCCTCGACGGCGAGGTACACCGCGACTCCGACCAGCGCGGCAGCGATTATCGCGAGGCGCGGACCGAACGGCCGGCCGAGCCAATGCGAGACGAACTTGGCCGTGGCCCAGGCGGCCCGGCCATGATGGCCGCACCGAACAGGAACTTGCCCAGCGATGGCGCGAGGCGCTCGGTGCCGCCTGCGCTGAGGTTCCGCCACACCCTGGAGGTCAGGTGCAACGCGGCTATGGTTGTCGCCGCGGACAGCGCGAGCCCGAGCGCGAGGAGCACCACGATGCCGCGGAGCAGCGTGGCGGCGCCCGCCAGGCCCAGGCACACGGCGGCCTGCAAGAGCATCGACATCAGCGGCGACCGGGTGTTCTTCTGGGCGTAGGAGGCGTAGGTAGCGATCATGAAGGCGGTCTGGCTGACCACCGCCACCGACAGCGCCGCGAGGGTCACGGCGACCATGGTGACGCCCGCCGCACTGTCCATCTTGCCGAACGAGATGGCCTCGGCCAGCGGCCTGGCCAGCACCAGGTAACTGGCAGCGGCCGGAATGGTCACAAACAGTCCCAGCGCGAAGCCGCGCACGAGCGTGTCACGGAACGCGGTCGAGTCGCCGTCCAGGTGCATCCGGGCCAGCCGTGGCAACAGCGACAGGGCCACCGGCGTGGCGCCCAGCGCGATCGCGAGGTAGTAGAAGTTCAGCGCGATCTGGAATGCGACGACCCCGCCCGGCAGCCGGTTGGCGACGGTCAGCAGGGTGAGTACCTGCAGGGCGAGCAGTCCGGCCTGAGCGAGCGAGGGCAGCGCGCGCCGGACGACCACCCGGACTTCGGGGTCACGCCAGCCGCGCCTCGGCACGAGTACCGCGCCGGCCCGCTTGGCCCCCCACCATTGGGTCGCGGCGTGCAGCACCACCGCGGCGGTCGAGCCGAGCCCGAGCAGCAGCATCTCGCCCGTCGGCACCTGGGTAACGCTGGTGCCGGTGCCGTAGATCGCGGCCGTGGCGATGAGCACGGCGATCGTTCCGAGGTTCTCCACCGCGGGCGCACCGGCCGCCAGCGCGAACCGCTGCCGGGAGTTCATCACCGCGGTGGAGGTACCCACGACGCCGTAGCAGAAGATCTGCGGAATGAACATGATGATCAGCAGCCGCCCGACCCGTACCTGGGCGGCGTTCGCCAGGTGCGTCCCGCTGCCAATCGCGGCGAATTTCAGCACCAGCGGCCCCAGGACGATCGCCAGCGGCGCGACAGCCAGCAGCGCCACCAGCGTCATGCCCAGGAAGCCGCCGGCCACCCGCTCCGAGGCCCGGTGGTCACCAGCGTCGATGTGCCGCACCAGCGCGGGAACCAGCAGCGAGGAGAAGAGCGAGCCGGCCAGGAAACCGTAGTAGATCAGGTTCGGCAGCGAGTTCGTGAGCTGGTAGGTGTTCCCGAAGAACGTGGGGCCAAGGATGGCTCCGATGCACGCGAACCTGGCGACGCCGGTGACGCGGCTCACAATGGTCCAGGCGGCCACCGTGAGTGAGTCTCCGGCGGCCGCGGTAGCCGATGACCGGGCCCCCCGATCGGTGGCCAGGGCAGGCGCACTGCCGGGTGGCCGGCGCTGCAGGCCGCTGGGCGGGTGAGATCGCGCGGCTGGACCAGCGCGGACGTGATAGTGAGCCGGCGTTTCCCTGCTGGTATCGGTCACAACGCACCATGGGTGGAGAGCACGACCGGCACCGTCTTGAGGAGGATCGCCAGATCAAAGCCGAAACTCTGCCGCTGCACATACTCGATGTCGAGGTCGAGGCCCTGCCGCATGGTCAGGTAGTTCCTGCCGCTCACCTGCCACAGGCCGGTGAGGCCGGGCAGCACGACGAAGCGCTGGCAGTGCACCTCATGGATCAGGTCCGCCTCCCACGGGAGCGACGGGCGCGGCCCGACCAGCGACATGTCACCCCGGATCACGTTGAGCAGCTGGGGAAGCTCGTCAATGCTGGTCCGCCGCAGCAGGCGGCCGACCGGGGTAATCCGTTCGTCATTTTCAAGCTTGTACAGGCCGCGCTTACCAACTGCGGGCGGCTCGTCTTGGGTGAGCAGCTTGCGGACATAGTCCCGATGGTTGTTGTCGGCGCTGCCCGTGTACATGGTCCGGAATTTGTACAACACGAACGGGCGGCGGTGCCTGCCGAGCCGGGTCTGCGAGAAGAGAGCCGGCCCGGGCGTGGTCACGCGCACCAAGATGGCCGCCGTCACCAGGAGCGGCGACATGAGCAGCAGGAGGAACAGGGCGACGGCGAAGTCGAACGCTCGCTTGGCGAGCCGCTGTCCGGCCGACGCGGGCTGCGATGTCCCCGGCGGCGCCGCGGCCCGGTCCGGGTAGCGCTGGTGGCTGCGGGAGCGAAGGATGTCGCGGTACATCATCGTGGTCCCCGTCCTGGAACCGGAGGCTCGCTGTTAGCCGAACTGACCAGGCGGTAGCGGCTGGCCGAGGTGAGCACCGGATCGACGCGGGCCTCGATCGGCGCGAGGTCACGCACGTCGCCCCGGATCGTGGCCGGGTTGCCGAAGGCGACACATCCGTCCGGGATGTCCCTGACCACCACCGAACCAGCGCCGATCAGGCATCCTGGCCCGATACGCACGAAGGGCAGGATGGTCACGTTGACGCCGATCTGCGCCCCGGCTCCGATCGATGGCCCCGACATCACCGCGGCCGAGGCCGCCTGCCCGGGGTACAGGTCGTTCGCGATCGTCACGCCTGGCGCGAGGAACGCCCCGTCGTCGATCTCGGTGAATTGCGCGACGTAGCAGTTCGAGTGGATCTTGACCCGGTCGCCGATCCGGCACCCGTAGTCCACCACTGAGTTGCTCCACACGCACACGTCGTCGCCGATCCGGCAGTCCTCACGGATCACCACGTTGTGCCCGGCCTGGAAGCGCGCCCCGATGCTGGTTCCGAGGTAGAGCACGGTGCCGCTGCGGACTCGCGCGTCCTCGCCGAGCGCCAGCCCGCGCGGCCCGGCGCGCGCAGCCGGATAGCCGATGAGCGCGCCAGGGTCAGCTTCCAGACCGTCCCCGACCGACACGTCACGCAACGCCCTGCTCCTGCACCACGACTGCCTCCCTGACCGCGTCACACACCTGGGCCACCTGGCCGTCTGTCATATGCGGGAACATCGGCAGCGACAGAACCTCGCGGGCGCTCTGCTCGGCCACGGGCAGCGGGCGCGTCGCGAACCGCCGGTAGGGCGGCTGCTGATGGCAGGGGACCGGATAGTGGATCTGGGACGCGACGCCGAGTGCCGCGAGCCGCTGCTGAACTCGCGCGCGGTCGGCGACCCGGATCACGGCGAGGTGATGAACGCCCGCCCCGCCGGATACCTCATCGACGACGCGAACCGGCCCGGCGGCGAAGGCGGCCCGGTATCGCGCGGCGATCGACCTGCGGGCTCGCGTCCATGCGTCCAGCCTGGCGAGCTTGGCGGTGAGTACCACCGCTTGCATGCTGTCCAGACGGCTGTTGGTGCCGACCATCAGGTGGCCGTAATGCGACCCGGGGACCCGGCCGTGATCACGGAGGATCCTGATCCGGTCCGCCAGCCCGCAGTCGCTGGTCACGACCGCGCCCGCGTCGCCGAACGCGCCGAGATTCTTGGCCGGGTAGAAGCTGAAGCAGCCGGCCAGGCCGATCGACCCGACCCGGCTCCGGAGCCAGGTAGCGCCGTGTGCCTGGGCGGCATCCTCGATCACCGCAATACCTGCGGCGTCGGCCACCCGGCCCAGTGCGGTCATGTCGGGCGGCTGGCCGTAGAGGTGTACCACGATCACCGCCCGGGTCCGGGGAGTGATGGCGGCCTCGAGCTCTTCGGGGGTGAGCAGGAGGGTGTCCGGGCTCACGTCAGCGAACCGCGGCGTGGCCCCGGCCAGCACGACCGCCTCAGCGGACGCCACGAACGTGTTCGCGGGAACGATCACTTCGTCACCCGCGCCAACGCCGAGCGCCGCCAGCGTGAGCTGCAGGGCGTCCGTCCCATTTCCCACGCCGACGGCATAAGGAACGCCGCAGAAGGCGGCCCAGGCCTGCTCGAACTCCTCGACGGCCGCGCCGCCGACGAACCGGCCGGAGTCAAGCAGCCGCGCCCAGCCTTCCTCAAGAGTGCCGCGGACCTCACGCGTCATCGCGCTCAGGTCCATGAACGGGACCTCGTGACTCATCCCGCCCCCTGGCCCGGTCCGACCAGCAGCGGCCCGGAATTGCCCGCGCCGTCCGGCCCAGCCGCGGATGCGGGCCTGAAGGTGGCCGACCGGCCGTTGCTCAGCGCGAACGAGCGGACCTGATGCCCGGCTGAGCCGAGTTCATCAAGCAGCACCGGGCGGCCCAGCCGCCGCGACAGTTCCGCGGCCTCGAGAGCCTCGACGACCGCGAGGCCGTTCTGGCCGTCCGTCAGCGGGCGAGCGCCCGTTGCGATGCATTCGAAGAAATGGCGATCCTGTACGGCGAGCGGCTCATCGGGAGAGATAAACGGGACCACGATGTCGCCGTACCTGTATGACATCGGGGGCTGAGTGAGGTCGTCCCCTTCGGATGGAGCGAAAACGCCTCTGTCCAGGATACGGATGCGCTCCTCGGTGGCCAGGTCGTCGTAGACGGCCATCTTCTTGCTGCCGACCGCGGTGACCCTGCGCACTTTGCACGGGTCGAGCCAGCTGACATGGATGTTCGCGGACAGGCCGTGGTCATCGAAGAAATCATCGTAAAACAACCGCAGATAGGCGACGTCCTCGAATCGCCGGTGCGCATGACGAGATGCCCAGGCCTGAACGGCCACCGGTTTCCGGCCGAGTACGTGGTTAATGATTGAGACGTCGTGCGGCGCTAGATCGAGAATTACGTTGACGTCGTGCTGGTATAGACCGAGATTAAGCCGCGCGCTGTCGATGTAATACGGCTCGCCCAGTTCATGATTGCGCACGATTTCCCGGAGCTTGCGTACGGCCGGATTATATTCGAAAGTGTGGCCGACCATGAGAATCACGCCCGCGTCCTCCGCCGCGGCCACCAGCTTGCGCGCGCTGGCGGAATCGAGGGCGAGCGGCTTCTCCACCAGCACATGCTTGCCCGCCTCGATGGCGTCCAGCGCCGTAGCGACGTGGGTGCTCGGCGGCGTGGCCACGATCACCGCGTCCACGTGCGGCAGTGCCTGCGCCAGGGTTGCGAATGAGACGGCGCTCTTATGGCTACGGGCCAGATTCTGCAAACGGTCTTCACGGGTGTCGACGAGGGCCACCTCGGCCACGCTGTCGGCAGCGTGGACGACGCGGACATGCTTCGAACCCCAGTAGCCGCAGCCAACCACCGCGACGCGCAACTGTATGCCATTCGAAGTATTCATATATCGACCAAGCCCCCCTGGCCAGATCAGTGTCGCTCCAGCAAGCGAGCCCTAACAGTTCCGGGTGCGAACCGTTTGTCGATTAAATATAAACTCGGGCAGATCCCCGCACATCCCCCATACGACGTAGCATCGCTAGCGGCCGGGCGCGGTTCAGCTCAGCGGCCTGTCAGCGCCTTATCGAGTGGCGTGATCCGTTAGTTTGGGATATCACGCGAGAACGCCATAATATTGGCTGTGCATTGGCCAGCCATCGGCGCATGAATCGCAGCGGGACCTAGTCCCGCGTGCTATGAATCTGGGCCGGAGTTTAGCTCCGCGAGTTCAGACCTGGTCAGTGCCACCGCTTCCAGCGCGGAGTGGACCCCGAGCTTGGCCATGAGGTTCTGCAGATGGGTCCTGATCGTGTGGGCGGACAGTTGCAGCCGCTCGGCGACGTCCTGCCGGCTGGCGCCCTCCGCCAGGCAAGCCAGAACTTCACGCTCACGCGGCGTGAGCCCGGCCAGGAGCTGACCGTTCTGACGTTGCTGATCCCGGTCGTGCAACAGCAGCCGCAGCACCATCCGCGTTTCGGCCGGCGGCAGCCATGCCTCGCCGTTGACCACTCCCCTGATCACCCGCAGCAGGTACTCCAGCGAGCTGTCCTTTCGCACCCAGCCGACCGCTCCCGCTTCGATCGCGGCCAGGATCCGCTCAGCCTCGGAAGAGTGACTGAGAATGATGACCTGAGGCGCTGCGTCGCGAGCGGACAGCTCCGTGCAGATCCGGATCGCGGACCCGTCGGCGAAATCGCCATCGAGCAGCATCACGTCGGCCTGACCCCGGACGAGCGGGGACTGCACCGGCGTCTTGGTGCGGATGGCAGCCACGATCTCGACGTCCTGCTCGGCCTCCAGCCGCATGGCCAGAGCGTCGGCGAACGTGCGCTCCTGGTCTACCACGAGGACGCTGATGGCCATGGCCGCGAGCGTGGCTGAGATCTCTGCACCGCGAAACCCTCGCCTGCAGTGGCCCGTCGTACGCCAGATGGGGGAGTCCGGCCCGACGCATGCTGACTGCCACACCTTTGCCTGGACATCACCTAGAGGCCCTTCCTGCTTCCGAGCGCGGCCGCCTGCAGCCGGCTGTGCGCCCCCAGTTTGGCCAGCACGTTCTTGACATAGGAGCGCAGGGTGCTGGGCGCTACGTTCATCTCGCAGGTCATCTGTCCGGTGGTCTGGCCTGCGACAATCCGGCGCAGCACCTCCTTCTCGCGCGGGCTGAGCACGTGCAGCGGGTCCCGGCCCGCCCGGGCGGGCGGCGTGCTCCGGTGCCGGGACACGGTCGGATCGAAGACCGATCCGCCTGCGGCGATCAGGTCCAGGGCATCGGCGATCTGGGCGACGTTCTGGTCCTTGCGCAGGAAGCCGGCGACGCCGATCCGCAGCGCCTGTGACCAGGCGGCAGGCTCGGACAGACCGGAGAGCACCAGAATTCTGGTGTCCGGATACTGATCCCGGATCGCCTGAGCGGCGCGCAGTCCGTCCGGCCCGGTCGAGAATCGAAGATCAAGTATGCAGCCATCGGGACGGTGCGCGCCGACGGCGGCGATGCCGTCGGCAGCGGTGGTGGTGATGGCCAGCACCTGATGGCCCCGTGACTCCAGCGCGTTGCCGAGTGCCTCGCACAAGATCCGGTTGTCGTCACACAAGACGATGCGCATGCGTCAGGCTCCTTAGCGCGTGGCACGGTCAACAGCGGGCGACTCTCACCAGGCTTACTGCAATGCTGCTGACCAGCAAGGGCAGGGAGCCGATCGGCCGTTCAGATTCCTGAACGCCGATTGAACAGCGCGACGGCCGCGGCGCGGTCAGCGACCTCCAGCTTTCGGACGATGGCGGAGATGTGCACCCGCACGACGGCGACCGAGACGGCGAGCCGCTCCGAGATCTCGGCCGTGGAACGCCCCTGAGTGAGCAGCTCGAGCACCTCCCACTCACGGCTCGTCAGCCGTCCTTCGGCCGGCTCCCTGGTGACCGGCCGCCGCCAGCGCGGCGCGCGCCCGTGAAAGCGTTCCAGCACGCGCGCTACCAGCGCGCGGGACATGGCCGCTTCACCGCAGCTGACGCCGTGGAGTTCATCCCCGAGCTGCGCCATGTTCATCGTCTTCAGCAGGTAGCCCACGGCGCCGGCCCGCAGCGCGGCGAAGAGGTCGGCGTCTTCGTCAGAGACGGTCAGCATCACTATCTTCGCCTTCGGCACCCTGGCCGTGATTTCCCATGCCGAGGCGAGGCCGCTTCCCGGCATGCGTATGTCGAGCAGGCAGATGTCAGGCACCGCACGAACGGCGGCCTGCACCGCCCCGGCGGCGTCTGCGGCTGTCGCGCAGATCTTGAACCGCACATCAGCCTCGAGGGCGCGCCGGACATCCTCACGGGTCGGCGCGTGGTCATCGGCGATCAGAACCCGCAGCGGCCCAGCGTGAGCGCTCACACCGCTACCTCCACGACGCTGCCCGAACCGGGCGTGGACGAGATTCGCAGTTCGCCGCCGACGGACCGGGCCCGCTCACGCATCGAGACGAGGCCGAAGCCGCCGTTGCTGACGGTGGTGTCGAACCCGCTTCCGGTGTCGCTGACCCGTAGCCGGACGCACGAGGAATTTCCCTGCAGGCTGACGCGTACTCGCCCGGCGCCGCTGTGGCGGGCCGCGTTGGTGATCGCCTCGCAAGCGATCCGCACCAGCGCCTCGGCCCGGGTCGGTGACAGCCGCACCTCGGGGATGAGATCGAGATCAAGCTCGATCCGGTACCGCTCCGCGATGTCAGCCGCGGCTTCAGCCAGGGCATCCTCGAAGGCCTGCGGGCGTGGCGGCGCCAGCGTCGCGATCGCCTGCCGGGACTCCAGGCGCGCCCGGTCCACGGCTGACCGCAGCCGGCGCAGCGTGTCCGCGTCGGCGGTTCCGTCGAGGCCGCCCAGGTTGCGCGCGAGAAAGGCCAGCTCCTGCGCCAGCCCGTCGTGCAGGTCGCGCGCGATCCGCCGTCGCTCTTCGAGCACAGCGGCGTCCGACAGTTCACGCCAGTACGACCAGATCTCCCGCATCGAGCCCACCAGGAGCACAACGTAGAAGGCCAGCCGGAACGCGTCGCCTGAGTAGACCCACTGCGAGGCCTGAGACGGATACAGGAAGTAATTGACAAGTGACGCCGCAGCCATGACCGCGCCGACGGCCAGCCAGCCGAACAGCTCGTCATCATGGCGCTGCGAGCGGGCCAGGAATCCGACCGCCGCAATGCTGTACAGGCCGGCCATCACGACTTCCAGCGCGAGCAGCCTGCCATCCACGGGAAGGTCGGGCCGGCTCGGCCGGCCAGGCACCAAGGCGGGGGCTACTAATTGCGGCAAGCTCGGACCGAGGGCCCGGACACAGCCGACGATCAGCGACAGGGCCACGGTCACGCCAGTCGCCCCCACGGCCAGCAGCGTTCCTGAACGCGGGAGCCGGCGACGCGGAACGAATGCGGCGGTGGCAAAAAGCAGCGCACCGAGTAGCAGGCTGAGCAGCGCCGCCCAGACGGTCTGGTTGCCCGGCTGGCGCCAGGTCAGCATCGGCACCGTCACGAAGATCAGGTTGGACAGCGCCAGCACGGCGAGCGAGCAGCCCAGCACGAATTCGTCCAGGTGGGTCCGCCGCTGCAGCCGGACGACGATGAGGAAGCCCGCCAGCAGGGCGATAAGCGAGACCGCCGTCTCGATCGCCACGTGCAGGGCCGGGCTGTGGTCGGTGATGTAGGCGGCGATCTTGTGCGTGTCGTGCAGTTGCGGGACGAGCGCCACAGCAGCGGTAACGGCGATGGAAACACTGGCCGCCGCGAGAACGACGGAACGAATGCCCTGCGCGACGCTGACGTTCAGGGACCGGAAATACTCGCGCAGGCTCCGGCCGTCGGCCGCATTGTAGTCATGGTTCATCGAGTCTGACGGCCTATCGCTCGGGGTCGGCTCGAGGACGCAGGCCCGGCGGGCTGGCCGCGGGAAGATCGCTGCCCTGGCGCTGCTGGTGGCCCTGATCACCGGTCCGGGTGGCCGGCGAACGCGGCCAGTGTGGCCGGACTGCGCCCCAATTCCGCCACCGTGATCGGGACCGGCCGGCCGCTGCGACGCGCCGCTCAGCTGGCCCGGCCGCGGCCGGGAGCCATAGCGCGACGCAGGCTCCGCCGAGGGGACTTCGAGTACATTCCACGCGTCCCCCGTGCTTGACGACGCACCGCGTGGCGGCGGACAGGCCAAGCCCGAGGCCCTTTTGTATCTGGCCGAAGCCCGGGCCGTCGTCCTCAACCACCATCTGCACCCAGCCGGTGCGGGAACTGATCGTGATCCGCATCGTGCCGGCCGGTCCCGCCGCGCGCGCCGCGTTGTCGAGAAGATTGGCGGCCATGCGCCGCAGAACAACCGGATGAACGGCCACGCAGACCGACTCGACGGGGTCAACGAGGCTTATTTCGCCGGTCCAGGTGAGCCACTGGGCGGCGGCGGCTTCCTTCGCGGCCAGCGCCACATCCGTCCGATACGACGGTGCCGTATTTCGGTCGTCCTCAAGCCCATGCCCGATTATCTCGGCCAGCCACTCTGCCTGCTCGACGATCTGCTTCAGCCGCGCATGCGCGGCCATCGGAAGCTGAGGTTCGGCTAGTGCCGCGGCGGCCAGAGCCAGCACGCCGGCGACAGGCTGCCGCATATCATGATATGTCTCCCGTAGCTGAAGTAACCTGGCCTGGTCACGGGCGTCCCGCTCCAGCAAACCTCGCAACGGTGCCTCCCCACCCCTAGCCCCCTCGTAAGGCGCATGGCATCAGTATGACGTCCAAACTATGAAAAAGGTTTACGGGCCGAAAGCCAACCCCGCGTGGATAGGTTGTTAACAGAGTGAGAAATCTGAACCTGGTGCAGAAACAGCTCTTACGGTGCGCATGGTGCAGGATGGGCATATTGGCGAAACCGTACCGTTACAACCGTTTTGCCGTTTATCGGCACCCAGCCGAGGCCTCGACTCCCTAAGGTCACATGTTGGGACAAGACATCAATCACGGTGCGCGGTAGCGTCATGGCAGGCTCCGGCCAGATATGTACCGCACCGCCGCATGGGGAGGGACGATGGGTGACCTGGTTCTCGCACGAGAGGACGAGCGGGCCCGACTGCGCGGGGTGCTGGCCCAGGTGCTCCGCGATGCTGATGAGCTGGACCATGGTTATCTGATCCTCGTTTACGGACTCGGCGGAATAGGTAAGAGCGAACTGCTCAGGCAGTACCGGAAGATAATTCTCGGAGAATCATCGGGCGATGAGGGTTTCCGCGGCAAGTTCTTGCTAGCCACGGTCGACTGGGAACAGGAACGACAGCGGCGACCGGCTGACTACCCGCCTGCTGGCCCACTGCTGTGGCGTGCCCTCGGCACGATTTACGGCGCGATCAGCGCGGTCACCGATGATGTCAAGGATCAGCGCCGTATCGAGCGTGCCTTCGAGAGGTTCCGGGAACATGCGGCTGCCGCACAGGCTGCCGCCGCACAGGTCGCCGGGAACGGAGCGGTCAGCCAGGAGAAGGCTGAGTTCCTGGCGCGCTCCGAGAATCTGCTGGTACACGCGTTCGCCGACGGGGTCAGGGAGGTGAGCCGCGAGGTTCGCCCGCTGGTGCTGAGCCTGCGTGCGGCCGAGATTCTCGGCGATATCCGCGTGCCGTTCTACGATCTGATCAGGCTCAGTGGCCGACGGGTGATATGGCTGCTCGGAATGCGAATGGAGCCCGGTGCGGCCGACCGCGATCCGGCCGCTGACGGCCCGCACGATCCGATATCCGCATTGTATTTGAAGCAGCTGCCATCTTCTCGGCTGCGGGCCGTCAGCCCGACCCGGTTCACCACAGGGGACATCGCCGAGTATCTCATTGCTCGGATGGGCGCGCCCGGGCCGGACGGCAGCACTGCCGAGGCAATAGTTGCCTTGACCGCTGGGATACCGCTCGCCGCTCAGCTAGCGGTTGACCTGCTGCGGCGCGGATGCCGCCCCGAGGATCTGGTCCTGGAGACTTCGCCGCAGGGGACGGCATCGGGCCTGGTGAGCCGTCTCGCCGTGCGCTACGTGGCGCAGCTGAGCGCGGCGAGCGGCCGGGAACCCGATCCTGATCTTGACCTCATCCTCGGGATGGCACTGCTGTCCGGCAACCAGACCGATCCAGACGTGCTAGCTGCCCTGTGGGACGTGGCGCCGGGCGGGGTGGCAGCGTGCAGGCAAGCACTGGGGGAGCGGCACCAGTTCCTGTCCGGCGGCGGGCTGGGACTTCACCAGGACGTCCGCGACGCCATCAGGGGCTTCCTGCTCAGGCCCGAGCAGCGGGCGAGGGTCCGGCCCGCCAACGAGCGCGCCACGAAGGTCCTGCGCCAGCAGCTTGATTCGCTGGGAATCACCAACATTGAGTCGCAACTGGCCAGCGCGGAATGGTGTTCGGCTCTTACCGCACTGCTGTGGCATACGCTGTGGCAGGATTCCGCCGAAGGGCTCCGGCTCTTGTCGAGCCTGCTGCCAGCCGCCCAGCTGATACGTCCCGAGTTTGCGCTGGTGCTGCTGCGTACCACCGACTATTTCGCAGCGGTGCTTCCCGAGGAGCCGAGGCGCGTGGTAGCGGGGCTGCATGTGCTGGTGCCCGCCGCGCCGCCGGGCCGCAGGCTGCGCGCGCTCGCCGGGAAAACGGAGTATGCGAGCAACGGCCGCGTCGACAGCCGTGCGCTGGCCGCTGCGGTCACCGCATTACGCGAGGGCAGCTGTCTGGCGAGCCCGGTGCTGGCCAGTGACGCGCAGGCTGATGCGCTGCTAGACCTGCTGACCGCCCGGAATCCGGACAGCTTCGGGATTCACAGCATGGAGCGCCTTGACCTCATTCGCCAGGTCGACTCCGCGCTTCCGGCCGCCCAGCGAGTACCGCTGCTCTCCCGGGCGGTAACCAGGTGCGCCGTGGATCTCGCCGCGGAGCTTTGGCGGTCGATTTCGCCGGAACAAGACTTGCTGCAGTCCCTGCTGGCCGCCACCGATATCGCGGTCCGTCGCGACGGTCGGAGCCCGGAAGCCTGGTATTTCTCCGGTCTTGTGCTGCAGCGCGGCGGGCAGTCGAAGGACGCGGTAGCGGCCTACGACCGGGCGCTCAGCCTGCGGCCAGGCGACGCGGCTACCTATTACAACAAGGGTGTCGCGCTGGAGCGCCTGGGCCTGGATGCGGAGGCGCTGGCGGCTTACGATCAGGCGGCCAGCCTGCGGCCCGATGCGGCCACCCACTACGGCAGAGGCAATGCGCTGCGTCGCCTGGGCCGGGACGCCGACGCGCTGGCCGCCTACGATCAGGCGCTCAGCCTGCGGCCTGGCGATGCGGCCACCCTGCACAACAAGGGCTTCGTGCTGGGCCGCCTGGGCCGGTACGAGGACGCGCTGGCCGCCTACGATCAGTCGCTCAGCCTGCGGCCTGGCGATGCGGCCACCCAGCACAACAAAGGTGCCATGCTCGAGCGCCTGGGCCGGGACACCGACGCGCTGGCGGCCTACGATCAGGCGCTCAGCCTGCGGCCCGACGACGCCGACGCCCATTACGGCCGCGGGAATGCGCTGCGGCGGCTGGGCCGGGACGACGAGGCGCTGGCCGCTTACGATCAGGCGGTCAGCCTGCGGCCGGCCGACGCGGCCACCCACCACAACATGGGCTTCGTACTACGACGGCTGGGCCGCTACGAGGACGCGCTGGCCGCCTACGACCGGGCGCTCAGCCTGCGGCCCGACGGCGCGGCCACCGAGAAAAACAAGGGTGTCGTGCTGGAGCGGCTGGGCCGGGATTCCGAAGCGCTGGCGGCTTACGACCGGGCGCTCAGCTTGCGGCCCGGTGACGCGGCGACCCAGAAAAACAAGGGTGTCGTGCTGGAGCGGCTGGGCCGGGATGCCGACGCGCTGGCGGCTTACGACCAGGCGATCGACCTGCGGCCTGGCGACGCTGACGCCCATTACGGCCGCGGGAATGCGCTGCGGCGGCTGGGCCGGGACGACGACGCGCTGGCGGCCTACGACCAGGCGGTCAGCCTGCGGCCTGGTGACGCGGCCACCCAGCACAACAAGGGCTTCGTGCTGGGGCGGCTGGGCCGGGACGAAGAGGCGCTGGCGGCCTACGACCAGGCGGTCAGCCTGCGGCCGGGCAATGCTGACAGCCACTACGGCCGGGGTAACACGCTCTGGCGGCTGGGCCGGGACGAAGAGGCGCTGGCCGCCTACGACCAGGCGATCAGCCTGCGGCCAGGCGATGCGGCCACCCATCACAACAAGGGCTTCGCGCTGGAGCACCTGGGCCGGGACGAGGAGGCGCTGGCCGCTTACGACCAGGCGATCAGGCTGCGGCCAGGCGACGCCGACACCCATCACAACAAGGGTGTCGTGCTGGAGCACCTGGGCCGGGACGCCGACGCGCTGGCGGCCTACGATCAGGCGCTCAGCCTGCGGCCCGACGACGCCGATACCCACTACGGCAGGGGCAATACGCTCTGGCACCTGGGCCGCGACGCCGACGCGCTGGCGGCCTACGACCAGGCGCTTAGCCTGCGGCCCGACGACGCCGACACCCAGCACAACAAGGGTGTCGTGCTGGAGCGCCTGGGCCGGGACGAAGACGCGCTGGCCGCCTACGACGAGGCGATCAGGCTGCGGCCCGACGACGCGGCCACCCAGCACAACAAGGGCTTCGTACTACGGCGGCTGGGCCGGTACGAGGACGCGCTGGCGGCCTACGACCAGGTCATCAGCCTGCGCCCGGACGACGTAGCGACCCACGCCAGCAGAGGTGACTCGCTACTCCTGCTGGGCCGATATGACGAGGCCAGGACCGCGCTGCGCAGCGCTATCCACCCGGCCGATGACGAAGCTGTCGAGGCCCGGGTGCTGCTCGCCGTGCTGCTACGCGGCACCGATCCGGCGGAAGCGCGGGAGCTTTGCTCCTCGGCCCTCCCGTGCATCGCGGACGGCCTTTCTGAATTTCGGCAGGGCGAACTCCGGGCGCTGGCCCACCTCATGCTGGGTCAGCCAGCCGATGCGGAAGCGCAACTGCGGGCCGTTGCCCAGGAGCGCACATCGGCTGATCTTTTCGAGGAACAGGTGTACGACCTGCTCCGCGACCCGCCGGTGGACGGCCTAGCAGCGCTCCTGGCGATCTGGACGGAGGTCGGCGGCCGGGCCGGCAGCTGAGCACAGGCGGTCTGAGCACAGGTGCGGTGTGCACGCCGCCGGACAGCGGCGTGTCGCTCCGGGCTGCGGGTGCCGCCATCGGGCAGAATATGACGAGGCCCCTCCATGTATGAGATGGAGGGGCCTCGCTCGGCCTCACGGCGCTCTAGCGGGCCGATTGCTCGGCTGCCCAGCGCTGCGGGCCCCCGCCGGTGCTAGCCACCCGCTGGAACTTGCCGGTTTCCCGGCCGTTCCGCGTCCCCGGGGTCTCCCCCGAGCCGGTGCCCGTCTCTAGCGGTGAAGCAGTTCTACTGCGCGGCGACCAGCCCGCACAAGGGCTTCCTGGCACCCCGTCCATGATTCTTTAGCCATGCACAGGACACCAGCGTGTTATCCCCCGTTACTAATGCTTTTCCACTGGCCTATCCACAGAGCTGTGCACAGGCTGGGTCGGCCGCTATTCGTCGTCGTTCCTGTTGAACCTGCTGAACAGCCGCTCGCCCGCCCCGACCGCGGTCTCGGCTACGCCGCGCATCGCGCCGATCAGCGGATCGGAGCTGCGGTTCCATGACTCCTGGTAGGCACGGGCGGCGGACTTGACCTCGTCGGTGACCGACGCCTGCGGGTCATCCTCGCGGCGCGGGTAGTTTCCGGCCAGGATCTCGGCGTAGCTGCCGCTGCTAGCCCAGCGGTCCAGTTCAGCGAAGCGCACCACCGCGAACGGGTGCAGGGTCCCCTGCAGCTGGAGGAGCTTCAGCAGGCCATCGCGCACATCAGGGACGGCGTCGTACTCGTGCGCCTGCTGGTGGAACTCGTCGTGGCTGAGCTCGGACATCCGGGAGCCGCCGGCCGTCTTCATCAGCGCCCGGCGGGCCGCCTCCACGTCCTGGCCGGCCAGCAGGCCAGCCCGGTCGCAGGACAGCTCGGACTTGCGGTACCACTCTTCGAGGGCCCAGATGATGCCGCGGAGCCCGATATAACCGATCGGCATCCACGCGATCCGGGCGGCCAGCCTGATCAAGTGGAAGAGCATGGTCCGGTAGACCGCGTGCCCGGAAAGCACATGGCCGAGCTCGTGCCCGATCGCGAATCGCATTTCCTCGGCGTCGAAGAGATCGACCATGCCGGTCGTAATAACGATGAATGGCTTGTCGGAGCCGAGTGTCATCGCGTTCACCAGCGGGTCCTGGCTGATGAACAGCTCGGGGACGGTCGGCAGGTCCAGGACGTAAGCGCCGTCCCGCATCGCCTGGTAGAGCTGCGGGAACTGGTGCTCGGACGCACGCACCGAGCTGGCCAGGAACATCAGCCGCAGGCTGCGATCGTTGAACAGGCCGGCGAGGCGGCGCAGCAGGACGTCGAAACCGGTCAGCTTGCGCATCGCTACCAGGGCTGAGCGGTCGGCCGGGTGTTCGTAGGCACGGGAGCTGATCCCGGGCAGACGCACCCGGGAGCGGTCGGGCACAGTTGTCATACCTGTCATCGTAAGTGCATCGGGTGGAGGCTGAACCATATGCAGGACGAGCAAAGGCCGGGCATTTTCGAACCGGACGCTGAAGCAATTCCGGCCGAGGCGCTCACAGCGCTGCAGGCAGGCCGGCTGCGGTCGCTGATTGACCGGCTGCTGGCCGCGGGCGGGGTGCAGGGCCGCCGGCTCCGGGAGGCCGGCGTGGACAGCGGTCAGGGCGTCACGCTCGAGGACCTGCCGCGGCTGCCGATGACCTCCAAGGTCGATCTGTGGGACAGCTATCCGTTCGGGCTGCTGGCCGTGCCGCGTTCCGAGGTGGTCACGGTGCACGGGTCGAGCGGGACCGGCGGCCGCCCGACGCTGGTCTCCTACACGCGGGCCGACGTGCGGCTGTGGGCGCGGATGTGCGCGCGGGCGCTGGCCGGCGCGGGCGCCACGACGGACAGCATCGTGCACAACGCCTACGGCTACGGCCTGTTCACCGGCGGCATCGGCATCCACCAGGGCGCGGTCGAACTCGGCGCGATGGTGGTCCCGGTGTCCGGCGGGATGACGCCGCGGCAGGTCACGCTGATCACGGACTTGCGGCCGGACATCCTGACTTGCACGCCGTCCTACGCGGTGCGGCTGGGGGAGGCGCTGGCCGCGGCCGGCCGGGGTCCGGGTAGCGGGGCTGGCGGGCTCAGCTTGCGGGCCGGCCTGTTTGGCGCGGAGCCGTGGACGGAGTCCATGCGGGCCAGGATCGAGGAACTGCTCGGGATCCGCGCCCTGGACATCTACGGGCTGTCTGAGGTCATCGGCCCGGGCGTGGCCGCGGAGTGCCTGGTGGCCGCGGACGGGCTGCACGTCAACGAGGACCACTTCCTCGTCGAGGCGATCGATCCGGAGACCGGCACGCGGGTGCCCGACGGCACGCCCGGGGAGCTGGTGTTCACCACCGTGACCAAGGAGGCACTGCCGCTGCTGCGGTACCGCACCGGCGATATCGCGGCGCTGCGGCGGGGGACCTGCGCCTGCGGCCGCACGCTGGTCAAGATGACCAGGATCACCGGCCGGCGGGACGACATGCTGGTGATCCGGGGCGTCAACGTCTACCCGAGCGAGGTCGAGCGGGTGCTGCTGGCCAATCCGGCGCTGGCCCCCGACTATCTGGTGGTGGTCGATCACCGGGAGGCTCAGCCCCGGCTGGTGGCGTGCTGCGAATACCGAACGGATTACCAGGGCCAGCTCCCGGCCGAGCACGAACTCGAGGCGACGCTGCGGGACGAGCTTGGCCTCAGTGTCCGAGTCAACGTGCTGCCGGCCGGGACGGTGCCGCGCAGCGAGGTCGGCAAGGCGGTCCGGGTCGCGCGGTGGGGGGAGGGGGAGCCGCCGCTGCCTGGGCTGGATGATTAGGTTCAGGACATGGTGACGCGGCCACGGGCTGGGGCACGTGACGGGGGTGCAGACGATGGGCCGCACACGACGGGAGCGCAGATGCGGATCGGCGTGATGGGCGGCACCTTCGACCCTATCCATCATGGTCACCTCGTGGCGGCCAGTGAGGTCGGGCACTTTTTCGAGCTCGACGAAGTCATCTTCGTGCCGACCGGCCGGCCGTGGCAGAAGGAATCGCGGGAGGTCTCGGCACCCGAGGACCGGTATCTGATGACCGTGATCGCGACGGCGTCGAACCCCCGCTTTTCGGTTAGCAGGGTTGATATCGACCGGCCGGGCGTGACGTACACCATCGACACGCTGCGCGATCTGCATGCGGTCCGCGGGCCGGCCGAGTTCTTCTTCATCACCGGGGCTGACGCGCTGCGGCAGCTGATGTGCTGGCAGGACGCCGACGAACTGTTCAAACTGGCGCATTTCGTCGGCTGTACCAGGCCCGGGCACCAGCTGAGCGGCGATGGCCTGCCCGACGAGCGGGTGAGCCTGATCGAGATCCCGGCGCTGGCGATTTCGTCGACCGCCTGCCGGGAGCGGGTCGCGGCCGGTCATCCGATCTGGTACCTGGTCCCGGACGGGATCGTGCAGTACATCGCGAAACGCAAGCTCTACCACGGGCCGGCACCCGGGCTAGCGATCGGGGCCCGTGCTGACCCGGTCTGAGGGGCCGGTCTGCTGGGGCCGGTCCCTGGCCGGGCCAGTTGGTGCTGCGGAACGAAACGCCGGTGCAGGCGCCTTATTTAGTCAGCGGGCCGGGTTACGCTGAACTGGCTTCGTCCTGCACTTAATGGGGACGTGAGAGTGTGGGAACTTAGGGGCACGGCACAGAGCCGAGGAGGACAAGCAGCACACGTGACAGCCACTGAGAAGGCCGTCGAGCTCGTTGAGATCGCCGCGAGGGCGGCGGCCGACAAGCTGGCCGCAGACATCATCGCCTATGACGTAAGCGAGCAGCTTGTCATCACAGATGCCTTCCTGCTCTGCTCGGCGTCCAACGACCGCCAGGTGAAGGCGATCGTTGACGAGATCGAAGACAAGCTACGCAAAGTCGGCGCCAGGCCGGTCCGGCGCGAGGGCGAGCGCGAGGGCCGCTGGGTCCTGCTCGACTACCTCGACGTCGTGATTCACGTCCAGCATGCTGAGGAGCGGGTTTTCTACGCGCTCGAGCGGCTCTGGAAGGACTGCCCGCGGATACCGCTGCCCGAGCCGGTCAGTGCGGGCCGGCCCGCTCCAGGAAGCAATGGCTCCGGCCACCGCGAGTCGCGCTGATCATGTCGGAAGCGGAGCTGGGTCCGGGGGTCAGCGCGGGGCCAGAAGCGGGGCAGGGCGCTGGGGCAGGTGCCGGGTCGGAGGCCGAACTGGGTACCGCGGCCGTCGGCGCTGGGCCGGAGCGCACCGGCGGGGGAGGGGTCAAACTGGTGCTCTGGCGGCACGGCCAGACGCGCTGGAATGCAGAGCACCGGTTTCAGGGCCAGAGTGACGTTCCGCTGAACGCCCAGGGCGACCGTCAGGCGCAGCGGGCAGCCCGGTATCTCGCCGCGCTGCGGCCGCATGCCATCTACTCCTCCGACTTGATGCGTGCGGTCGGCACCGCTGACCGGCTGGCGGCGCTGACCGGCGTGGCGGTCCGGCTCGACAAGGACCTGAGGGAGCGCCACGGCGGCTCCTGGGAGGGCCTGACGGATGTCGAGATCAGGACCAGGTACCCGGCCGCCTACGCGGCCTGGATACCTCCTGACGGCGAGCCGGTGGCTATGGTGGCCGAGCGTGCCGCTGACGCGTTTGAACGGGTGGCGGATAGCCTGGCGGCCGGTTCTCTCGCGGTGGTGGTGAGCCATGGCGCCGCGATCAGCCTGGGAATCTCCCGGCTGCTCGGGCTGCCTGAGAAGGCCCGCGTGCTCGGCGGCCTGGACAATTGCGCCTGGTCGGTGCTTGGCCGGCGGGCCGGACGCTGGCGGCTGCTTGAGCACAACGTCGGGACGTTGCCGGATCCGGTCG
>CAWAWM010000006.1:0-30144 GCA_963785765.1 uncultured Actinomycetes bacterium
CCGTCTGGCGGGTCCGCTTCGCGGATCGGCGGGACCGCCCCAGCACCGGTAGCCGGGCGCCATTGCGCGCGCGGCCGGTATGCGGGGTCGTCGATCTTCTCGTCATCCAGGCCCATCGGGGCCGGCCACCCTTGCATGGCAGCCCTTCGCCGGGCCGCGTCAGCCGCCCGCCGCTCAGCCGCGCTGCGCTCTGGCGCCCGCAGGTGCCATGTTTTCTCATATAGGGCGGATACTTCGGCGTGCACGTCCTGGCTAACGGTGGCCGTGGTCCCCCGGACGATCCCCCAGACCACGCGCGGCGGGATGCCCGAGGCGCGGGCCAGGCTCGCCGCGGGATGACCCATGGCGATCAGGGCTCGCAGGCGTCGTCTTGTCCCGGCGGCGTCCCGGCGGGCGGCTGCGTCCTGCACCGTGGCGCCAGTGACCGCGAGCAGCTGCTTCGCGTGCGCGGCGCGGATGCGCCCGGGGATGGGGCGTCCTTTGGCGGGCTCGCCGTGCAGCAGCCGGTGGACGGTCATCGTGGCGACTCCGGCTGCCTGGGCGATCGCTTCATAGCTGGCCCCGGCCTGCCTGAGCGCCCGCACGTGCTCACGGACCGGCGCCGCCGCCGCCCATGGCTCCCACCGGCCATAGGCGATCTGCCTGGCCCGCCACCGGGCATACTCCCGGTGCGCACGCGAACCCGGCGCGGCCATCACCCGGCTCCCAGCCCGGCCCTGGACGCTGAGCCGGCTGGCTGCCAGGCGCCCGGGCGCCGGTCGAGCTCGATGCGGCGCAGCCGTTCGCCGGCTACTCGCAGGACCAGTCCTGGAGCAGATCGCTGATCCTCGGCGGTTGCCTGGATGTCCTGCCCTGCCCTGGCGATCTGGGCGAGAAGCCCTCGCCGGTGGACCTCCCGGGCGCTTGCCACGGCGAACGGCGCCATGCCACCGGCCAGATCCGCGGCGTCGGCCTCGATCCCGCGGCGCGACGCCGCCCAGCTCACGGTGACCGGGTCGACGGGCTGTCCGGCATCGGCTAGGTCGCGCATGATCTCGTACAGCTCGCCGTGCCCGGCCCGGGAGAAATCCTCGGGCCTCAGCCACGCCGAGACGGCGCTGATCTGAGACGATCCGGCAAGCCAGGTCTCGCAGAACTCGTGCGCCAGCCTCATCGGCGTCGGCCGGACCCGTGCAGGCACCCGCCGCCGCGCCAGCCTGGGCCTGTCGCCAACGCAGATCCGAGCCCGACTCCGCCAGGTCCACCACGTCAGTCACCGGCTGTTCCCGCCGCATCGGCTCGGGCAATGCGTCCCACCGTGCCTGGCAGCGGCCAAGTTCCCGCCTTGCCTGGCCTGCCATGAAAAGCGCGGTCTCCAGGTCCTGGCCTTCGGCTGCCTGGATCATCCGCGACGCGGCCACGGCGATCCGCCGCCGGATGCCGTTGCCGGCCACAATGGCCGCGTAAGCCGGCGCGTGGCCCGGGCGCGGCGCCGCCTCCATCAGCCCGGCGAGCAGGACGCCATCATGCGAGACGCTACGCGGCAGGTCCGGGTCCCTCTTGATCTCCGCATACACGGCTAGCGGCCCCGGAGCGGTCCCGCTCCCCCGCAGCCGCCGCATCGCCGCAAGGACCTGACCGTGGTAGGGCCTGGTCATGTCATCCGGGTCCACCAGATCCAGCACGTGCGCCTGCCCGGCCGGGTCCGACATGACCGCGCCCAGCAGCGCCTGCTCCGCCCTGATGACGACAGGAACCCCGGCTCTCATGCCAGCCCCGCGCCAGCCCGGCTTGCGGGCCAGGTACCCGCCACGCCGTCCGGAGACCGCCCATGCCACGCGGCGGCACTCTGCAGAATTGCTGACACATTCAGCAAGCTACTAGCGTGTTGTCACATCATGCAAGAGTGCCTGGCCCGGATGTGCTGAGGCTAACGTGGGCCTGCTGCCGTGAGGATCTTCACCCCTGGATCCAGGTAGCCGTGCCGTACTGGTCAATGAGCGACGGCAGGCGGTCCCTGGCGGCGATCTCGCCGGGCATTCGCTGGCGGGAACTCGTACCTGTAGGTGACTCGCGTGTCCGCGCGGGAGATGAGCTCGGCGTACTCGATGGCGGTGTCATCGGCGGCGAACCGGCGGCTGTGCACCACCACCACCGGTGAGCCGCGCTTGATCCCGAACTCGCGGGCCTCGGCGGAGGTCGGGGGCCGGGCTGATACCCAGTCCTCCCCCCAGGCCGGCTGGTAGCCGCTGATCTCATCGGTCAGCCGCGCCTTGCCCAGCAGGTCCGGGACAGCCTCGGCCAGGGACGCCGGGAACCATGAGGTGAGCAGCGCGACGGTCTGCCCGTCGCGGACCGTGGCCTGGCGCCGCCGGATGAGCTGGGCGAGCGGCTCGGCGCCGAGCTGCGCTGCCACGTTCTGCGGCGCCTCCACCGTCTCGGCGTCCAGGACGCGGGCCTGGTCGCCGGGCCGGATGGGGCTGCGGGAGGCCAGGGTGATCAGGATGGGGCCGCCGCGGGCCCGGTCGCCGGGCGGGCGCCCGGCGGTCACTATGGTCCCGGCGCCGGGCCGGGCCGTCACCAGCCCCAGCGCCTGAAGCCCGGTGGCGACTTTCGCGGCAGTGGCCAGGGACACGCCGAACTGCCCGGCGATCTCGCGGCCCGACGGGAGCATGTCGCCGTCTTGCAGCCGTCCTGCCCGGATCTCCTGGCGGTAGTGCTCGATGATCTGCACGTACGGCGCGTTCCGCTCCAGCATCAGCCCTCCCGCGTCACAGCGTACTGGCTGCTCAGTCGCCATGCCGGATGGTACACGGCATCACTACCGGGCCAAGGCCGTCTCGACATCTGTCACAATTACCTAGTAGCTTTTATCCTGTGACAGACGCTAAGTATTCAGTCAGGAGGCGGCAGGTGGCCAGGACGCACAACGCGCGGCTAGGCACGCGGATCACCGAGAACGCCGGTGCGCGGCTGCGGCAGCTCGCGCTGATCCGGCTGGCGGTGCCTCAGCCATGCCTTGGACGACGTGCCCGGCGCCCTGCCCACCGCGGCGGACCTGACGGCTCAGCTGGGCCGGCTCGCGAGTTCCGGACGCGAGGCAAGCCATGTCAGCCGCTGACCCGCGCGGCGCGGCTGGATGGCATCCGCCCGCGCGCCACGAGGACAACGGCCGGCCCGGCCCCCGCAGCGTGCGGGTAATCGACATGAGGCCGGCCGGGCGTCACGCCAGGGACCGGGCCCAGGCCTGGCTGCGCAGCGCGATGGCGGCGCTAGCCGTCCTCGCGGCGGCGGCCGCGGCGGTCAGCTGGGACGCCCAGTACGTCCTGGTCCGGGCCGTCAAGCACGACCCGGCGGTAGCTGCCCTGGAGGCAGGCATCCCCGACGTCGGCGCCCTCGTCTTCGCCTCACTCGGGGTCGCCCTGGCCCTGCACGGAAAGCGAGCCATCCGCGCGCGGGTCCTGAACGTCGCCTGCGTCGGCATCAGCCTGGTGATGAACGCGCTGGCGTCCGCCCCGGGCTGGCGGGATCTGGCCATCTGGATCATGCCGTCGGCCATCTATGCCCTGGCATCCGACACGCTCATCGGCGTCATCCGGGCCTGGGTCATCGCCCGCGAACGCCGCACCGGCGAGGCAATCGCCGACGACGAGGCCACCCCGATGGCCATGATCGGCGGGCTGTTCCTCTGGCTGCTCCGCCTGGCCCTCGCCCCGCCGTCCACCATCACCGGATTCCGCCGCTGGGCACTCGACGAATGCCCGGTCGCCCCCGGCCGCAAGGCCCCCCGCCCCGCGGCAACCGCACCCGCCCGGCCGGCACGCCCAACCCAGAACGGACCGCGCTCCCCCGCCAGCACCGGCAGGCCAGGCAAGCAGGCCCGCCTGCTGGAAATCGCCGGCCAGCGCCACGATCTGGCCGCCCTGCCGCTGCGGCAGGTGTCCGGCATCGCCAACCAGATCGGCGCCGAGGTCAGCCTGTCGCCCGGCACCGCGCGCCGGGTGCTCCTCGCTCACGTCCGCGCGCTGCAGAACGGCAGCGGCCAGGAAGGCACGTCATGAGAACTGTCATCGTCATCATCGCCGCGTCCGGGATTCTGCTCACCGGGGTCAAGTGGGCGTTCCTGCCGTCCCTGCCGTACCGTCGGCTGCCCCGCCACCGCGTCCGCCAGATGCGGCTTCGGCTGCGGCTGCGGCTGCACCCCGGGCCCGGCCAGGCCACCCTCCCCGAACTGTGGCTGCGGTGGGGCCGGCTCGCCGCGTTCCGGCGCAGCGGGCGGGCCCGCCGGTCCATGAGCTGGTGGCAGCGGGCGCTGGCCCCGGCGGCGTCGTATTCAATACTGGTCGGCCGTGCGCACTTCCGGCACGCCCTGCGGCTGCCGCTCGACGAGCACGCGGTCGTCACGAGCCCGCCCCGCGGCGGCAAGACCGGCTGGCTCGCCCGCGTGATCCTGCGCTACCCCGGGCCGGTGCTGTCGACCACGACCAAGCACGACGTGTTCGAGCTGACCTCCGGCATCCGCGCCCGCCGCGGCCCCGTGCACGTCTTCAACCCCCAGCTCGTCGGCGGCGTGCCATCAACGTTCCGGTGGAACCCCCTCGAAGGATGCCAGGACCCCGCGACCGCGATCCGCCGCGCTGACGCGTTCGCGCACTCCGTCAGCCAGAAAGGCGTGGAGGACGCCACGTTCTGGGCCAGCAAGGCCAGCGACTACCTGCGCGCCTACTTCTACGCGGCCGCCGCCGAAGGACTGGACCTGCGGCACATCGCCCGGTGGGTCACCGGCACCGCCAGCGCCGAGGCCGAGGACATCCTCAACCGCATCCCCGGGGCCGGCCAGCAGTGGGCGGCGCAGCTCGCCGAGCTGCGCGGCGAGGCGAACAGGACGGCGCAGACGATCAGGATGACGATGAGCCGCGCGCTGGCGTTCCTCGCCGACCCCGCGCTCGCCGCCTCGGTGCTGCCCGAACCCGGCCAGTCCCTGGACCTGGAAGCATTCCTGCGGGATGCCGGGACCTTGTACCTGATCGCCGAAACCCGCGGCGAGGACTCCCCCGTCGCCCCGCTGTTCGCGTGCCTGGCCAGCGAGCTCCACTACACCGCCGCGCTGGCCGGCAGCCGGATGCCGGGCGGCAGGCTCGACCCTCCCCTGCTCATGGCCCTGGACGAGGTCACCCAGATCTGCCCCGTGCCCGTCCCGTCCTGGCTGGCCGATTCCGGCGGCAAGGGCATCCAGATCATCACCGTCGCCCACGGCGAAGCACAATTACGCGCCCGCTGGGGCCGCGACGGCGCCCGCGTCATCATGGACACCTCCGGCGCGAAGATCTGGCTGCCGGGCATCTCCGACCCCGCCGCCCTGGAAGCCGCCTCGACGCTCTGCGGGACCGCGGCGATGCGGGAACACGGGCAGGACCACCACACCCGCCACCCGGTGATGACGCCGGAGATGATCCGGCAGCTCCCCGCCGGGCGCGCCCTGGTGATCCGCGGCGGATACGCACCCGTCATCGCCAGGCTGCCCATGTGCTGGAAAGACCCGCTCTACCGCAGGGCCCGGCGCATCGGGCAGGTCATCGCCCGCCTCACCCCGGCCGCCGAGGATGCCCGGCTTCGCATGGCTGCGCTGCCGGGCGAATACCCCCCGGGCTTCGAGCTAGAGCCCGTGATCCCGGCGGGTGCGACGAACGGCACCCGCCGCGACGCCCGCTACCCCTGGGACACCGATGACGACGCGGGGCCGGCATGACGGCCGACAGCGCAGGCGACGGCCTGGCCGCCGCCCTCATCCAGATCTGCGCCCACGCCGAGCAAATCGGCGGCCTGGACGCCCGGGAGACCGGCCACTACCAGCAGGTCGCCGCCCAGCTGCGAGAACTCGCCGCCGAGGCCGCATCGGCCAGCACCCGGATCGACGGCATCGGCGGCACCCTCGCCCGGCAGGCCGCGATCATCGACGCGCTCGACGGGCTCGACGGCCAGGTCGCCGCCCTCGCCCGCCAGCTCGCCGAACTTAAGGCCGACGGCGAAGACGACGAGCCGGGCCTGCCGTCCTACCTGCCGGTCCCGCCGCCGCGGTGGTGGAAGCTCACCGCCGCCGAGCGCGAGGCAGCAGTCGGACCGCCTGCGCGCCTGGGTCGACCAGATCTACCGGCCCGGCTACGGCAAGCTGGCCGCCGCGCTCCCGCCCTGCTGGGAACACCACCCGCTCTGCCTGTACGCACTCGACTGGCTCAGTGAACTATGGTCCGTCCTCTACCTTGACGACCGCCGCACCGGCAGCAGCCTCGCCGCCCAGGGCGAATGGCAAACCCGTCTGCTCCCCGCAGCCGCCGAGCAGATGGCTTACGAGGCCACCGGCTGCCAGCACACCGCCGCGACCCGGCACCAGCCTGCCGGGCCCGCTCTCCCACCCAGGAACGGCACACGATCCGGACCCTGACCAGCCATGAGGAAGGATCGCTGTCGCCGCACCCTCGACACGGCGGCCGCAAGCAGCCTGCCCGCAGCCCTCGCAGGGATAGCGGATTCTCCGTCGTGCCTGCGAATATCCACAGCGCGGTCTGTAATGGACACTGGGAGCACGCCCGGCTCGATGCGGTCAGCCGGAATGGCTGACCGGCGCGGCCGCAGCGTCATTCCGGCACGCTTACCAAGATCACAGTCCGGCACGCTGGGAGCACTATGACAGACGTCCCTGATCCCTGGTTATGGCATGGAACACCAGATATGGAACGGGTCGTCCTGCCGCGTCTGGGCGCGGTACTGAAGGAGTATCGCCGCGAGCACGGCCTGACCCAGGCCGCGCTCGGTGAGCTACTGCAAGTTGACCAGACCTACGTGTCGATGATCGAGCGCGGGCGCCGCCAGATCCGTGACATGGGCTTCCTGTTACGGGCCTGCAGACTGCTCGGCATTCCGCCCGCCGACCTCGGCTTGTCCAACGAGTTCGCCGCGGCGGCCATGAGCGCGGATCGCAGTCAGCCAGGACCGGCGTCTCGCAGCTGGGCCGAGGCCGCCCAGCAGGTAGTCCTGGCCAGCCAGGACGGCTGGCGGTCAGCCCGGCGGTATCTCAACCACCACCGCAACGACCTCGCGCAGGCGGCCAGCAGGCTGTACCCGCCAGAAGTACAAGTCAAAGGAACGCCCCTGATCGCGCCCCCGTCCTGGCTTCCAGCCGAGCCGGTCGACCTTGGCGCGATCGATATGGCCTGGGTCCCGGACAGCCGCCAGCTGCGAGTGACCGGCACCGAGCCGGAGACCGAAGCAGTCCGGCCGCTGCGGATACCGGGAACACAGTTCGAGCGCTACACCTCGGCGATCCGCTACCTCGATCCTCCGTCGCTGTTCGAGAACCGGCCGAGCTACCGCCTGCACGGGCTGGCCTGGGCAGGCGGGACCGGCGCGATGCGGTTCGGCCTGGCCACCTACTTCGACAAGCTCGACATTAGTGAGGCGGTCGGGCACGAACTTGCCGAGGCACGGATGCGCAGCAAGGACGGCAAGGTCACGCCGAGGGATCTGCCGTTCCGGTCGCTTATCGGTGATCCTTTCGACCTTGAGCGGCGCGCGGTGTTGCCCGCGATCACGACCCTCACCCTGCGCCGGCGGCGCAGCAACGGCACCGCGAGCTTCCTGCTGCACTGGCGCGACCCGGCGAAGGTAGCGACCGCGGCGGGCCTGTATGACGTCATTCCGGCCGGCGAGTTCCAGCCATCGAGCATTGCCCCGTACGACTTGACCAACGACTTCGACATCTGGCGCAACATCGTCCGTGAGTTTAGCGAGGAGCTGCTGGGCGCACCGGAGCACGACGGCTCGAGAAGCACGCCGATCGACTACGAGGCGTGGCCGTTCTACCGGCTGCTCGGCCAGGCCCGTGCTGAGGGGAAACTGGCCGCCTTCTGCCTGGGTGCGGGACTGGACGCGCTGACCCTGGCGGCCACGATCCTGACGGCCGTCGTCATTGACGACGACGTGTTCGACGAGGCGTTCCGCGACGTGGTCCGGGTCAACGCCGAAGGCATCACGGTCTTCGATGAGCGCGGTGAGGACACCGGCCAGGGGCTGCCTTTCATCGACCGGACGGTGACCCGCCTGCTCAGGAGCGAGCCGATGGCCTCGCCAGGCGCCGCGTGCCTGGCACTAGCCTGGCGGCACCGCATCGCGCTGCTGACCAGCTAGCCGGATAAAGTGACCGGACTCGCGCCGCCAATGATCATCGGGAGGGAGCTTGACCTCGCCTCGCGAAACCCGCCCGGCCGCCGACACTCCGGGGCACTGGCAGGCTGTGCGCCGCGCCCTTAACAGGCACCGCTACGAGCTAGCCGGCCTGGCCAGCCGCCGCTACCCGGCAGCGCCGCGGGTAGCCAATACCCCGCTGCTATGCCGCCCGGAGTGGATCCCGGATCGGCCGCTTGACCTGGACGAGGTGAAGCTGAACTGGGCCGGTCACGGCCCAGCGCCTGTCGTGGACGGCAGCGAGCCGGAGTCTGCCCAAGTTCGGCCGATCAGCGCAGCTGGGGAGCGCTACCCGACCTATGCTGACGCGCTCGGTGCCATCGATGCTCCCGCGCTCTTCGACAACCGCCTCAGTTACCGGCTGCTGGCTGCGGACCTGGCCGACCGCACGAGCAGCTTGAACCTGGGCCGCGCCCGGTATTTCGATGGCGTCAGCATCGGCGAGGCGATCGCCCACGAGCTCGCCCAGGCATGGGTCGCCGACCCGGCCGTAACACCGGCCAGCAGGCTACCGCTGCGCGAGCTGGTGGGTGATCCCTGCGACCTGTCCCGTCGCATCGCCATCCCGGCAATCACCACGCTCACCCTCCGGCAAGGCACGCCGGGCGATGCATCGTTCCTCCTGCACTGGCGTGATCCCGCCAAGGTCACCCATGCGGGCGGGATGTACCAGGTCATGCCGGTTGGCATCTTCCAGCCCGTCGACGACACCGCGGAATCCGAGCGCAACGACCTCAGCCTGTGGCGGTGCATGGTCCGCGAGTTCAGCGAGGAACTCCTCGGCACGCCAGAGGACTACCGTGCCCTTGGCAGCCCAGTCGACTACGGCCGCTGGGCCTTGTACCAGTCTCTGACCGGCGCACGCCAGGCCGGCAAGCTGAACGTCGCCTGCCTCGGCATTGGCGTGGATCCGCTGTCCTTCGCCGTCGACATCCTGACGGTGGCCGTATTCGACGGCGGCCTCTTCGACGCAACATTCGGCGGGCTCGTCACTACCAACGCCGAAGGCCGGGTGGTCAGCGAGCGTGATGCAACCGGAATCCCGTTCACCAGGAAAGCTGTTGCCCGGTTCGCCGAGGGCGGCGAGCCCATGCAGGCAGCGGGCGCCGCAGCGCTCTGCCTCGCGTGGGAACACCGGGCGAAACTTCTGAGCCTCTAGCCGGCCGGTGCCAAACCGTGACCGGCACATGGAATGGCTGCGCGGCAAGACCCGCGGCCGCACGAACGAGCCGATGAGACCGGCATCGATCCCGTGAAGGAGCAGCGGCCACTCGCCGGCCGGGACCAGTGCTCCAGCGAGCGCGGCCGACAGCGACCTGGGCGCCGAGGGGACGCAATGATTGCGTCGCTAATAGTTAGCCAAGCGCGTTCAATGGCCGCCGCGCTAACAGTAGCCCCGCAACATTGCGGCGGAATGCCACCGATAGTTTAGGCTCCCTTCGAGGTGCGCTTGCCGTACGAGATACCGGATGCTTCGCGGGACCTCTTCTATGGGCGGCCAGCCCCTCTCCCGCCGGATGCCCTGCGAGGCGGCGGCGTGCCTCCTCCTTGGACGGGGGTCCTGCGTGGCCCTGAGCAGGCCCCGCTGAGCGGGTAGCCCATCGATGCACAGTGATGTCTAGCGTGGCTCTGACCTGCTCATTCTGGCACCCCCAGCCCTCATGATGGCCACCTGCGGCCGGTAGTGTCGATCTTGTGAAGCAGGCAGGCTTGAATCCGCGGAGTCCCGTAGAGCTATGGCGTCAGCTTGCCAGCCTGCTCCGGGAAGCCATCGACAACGGGACCTTGCCGGTGAATGAGCCGATCCCGGCCCAATCGGAACTGGTCGCGACGTACGAGATTGCGCGCGGGACTGCGGCACGGGCCGTGACGAGCTTGATAGCCCAGGGGTATGTATTCACAGTAAAAGGCAAGGGGGCCTTCGTAAGTCCCCCGGAGGACCGCGAACGCCACCGACAGGAATACGCCGCTAAGCGGTCCAAGCCCACGTCTTCCGATTGATGATGCCGAAAATACAGCCTTGCGACTGTGAGTCCTTCTTCATTTTGAGCAGAGCGCGTCGATCGTGACGAGGTCACTGGGCGGATTAGATAGCGGCTTTGCCCGGTAACTCGCCAGCCATCGGGACCAGAAGACGGGCCGAACGGATTTCTTGAATGACACCGGAGGTGACCGGGCTGGTGGCGATGGCCGCGCTCGCTGCGGTACCGGCCGCGACGAGGCGCAGCCCCATGCCGGAGGCAGCCGGCAGGGGCACGTCGGAGGCTACGCCAGGTCAAACTCGCCATCTTTCACGCCGGCAATGAACGCTTCCCATTCCTTCGGCGTGTATACCAGCGCGGGGCCGTCTTTCACCTTGGAATCACGTACGGCGATGATCCCTGGCAGGTTGCTGGCTACTTCCACGCATGCGCCGTCAGCACTGCTGTAGGTACTTTTATGCCACTGGGCACGGGATAGGTCCGGGGTGTTCAACCCGTACCGCCTTTCCTTTTCTACGTGTCCCGCGCGACTTCGGCTATCAGGGCGGTGCTCTGGTCGGGACTGAGGGCCATGGCGCGAAGGTACTGAAACATCAGGACGAATCGGCGCAGCTCCGCCTCGTCCTCTAGGAAGAGGTTGCCGGCCATGGAGTCAAGGTATACGAGACCCTGGTCGGGCGCATCCGCGAAGTCCAGCACTATGAATGAGCCGGGCATCCCGGGGTGTGCGCCGGCGTGGAACGGGATGACCTGGATGATCACGTTGGGCATGGCCGCCGCCTCGCGCAGCCGGTCGAGTTGGTCTCGCATGACCTGATGGTCACCGACCACGCGGCGGATGGCTGCCTCATCCATGATCGCCCAGAGCTGAGCGGGGCTCGTCCTGGTCAGGATCTCCTGTCGTTCCATGCGCGCCGTGACGCGATGGTCTACCTGGCCGGTGCTGGCGGCCGGCAGGCCGCCCGTGATCACGGCACGGGCGTAGTCCTCGGTCTGGAGCAGACCCGGGATGAGGAGAGATTCATAGGTGCAGATCGAGTCGGCCTCGTGCTCGAAGCTCATGAAGTCGGCGTATACCTCGGGCAGAACCGAGCGGTACGGCTGGAACATGCCCCGCTGCCCTGATTGCCGCAGCAGGGCCAGGAGATCGGCCGTGCGCTCCGCGTCTGTGCCGTACAGGTGAAGCAGCTGGATCAAGGTGGCGCGCTGCGGGCGCTGCTGGGCATGTTCCAGCCGGTACAGCGTGGACCGGTCTTTGCCGGTCTTCTGGCACACGTCTTCCTGAGTCAGCCCGGACAGCTCACGCAGCCGCCGCAGCTCCGCAGCCAGCCGGCGGTGACGGATGGTCGGTGTGTAGCGCAAATGCCTGGGCTCCTTCGCATGTGATGTGTACGCAGCGGTTGCGCGCAGCCTGATCGAGTGTGCATCATTAGTCATGACTGAGCAACACTAGCCATGACTGTACGCCTAAGGTTAAGTTGATGTTTCCTGATCGGCACCCCCTCCGCTGTCACCGGGCCGGCACCGCGACCGCAGACGACGGCCCTGAGATCTCCTCCGGCGGAGGGGGTTCCTCCAGCCCCGAAACGGCCTGGCTGGAACTGCCGGCCGATCCCGCCGCCGTCTCGGATGCCCGCCATTGCGCGCGGGACGCGCTCGCCGGCTGGGGCCTGGCGTCCATGGCGGATGACGCGGCGCTGATCGTCTCCGAGCTGGTCACCAACGCCATCGATGCCACGGCCGCGCTGGCGGCCGGCGGCCATGTGACGTTACTGATCGCGGAGGATCAGGGACGGGTGTTCCTCCTGGTCTGGGACCCTTCCCCGCTGCCCCCCGCTCCCTGCCCGGCTGACCGCGACGCGCTGGCCGGCCGTGGCTTGCAGATCGTCAGTGAGCTGTCTGGCCTGTGGGGGTACGCAGGCGGCGGATACGGCAAGGTGGTTTGGTCGTTGCTCTGGACGGACCCGCGTGCCCGCATCGGCGACGCCGCGCTCGTCCCCGCCGCCACCAGGACCCACCTCGACAAACTCAGCAAAACCCTGGAATGACTGACTGCCTGGCGGCCGCCTGCCATTCCGCGGTTCGTGGTGCCAGCGATCCGCAACTCAGCTACGGCCCGTCTGCCAGGAGGGGGACACCATGTAATGACAATGCGAGAGTTCCTTGACGCGCTCAGCGTCGAGCTGACCGTGCGTGGTGTCCCGCATGAACTGATCGACAGTCAGTCCGAACGCGAACCGGGCGATCCGCCGTACATCGCGGTAAGCGACCAGGACGGGCGCACCCGGCGCATCCGCGTGCACCCGGCCTACTACTGGTACTACTGGGGCAGCGACCTGGAAGACCGCTGGTCCGTTTTACGGCCAGACGTCGCAGCCGAGGTCGTAGCCGAGCGAGCGCTCCGGACAGGCTGGCCCGACAGCCCGCAGGGTGATCTGACGCTGCCGCTATGGCCGGACAGCGACTGACCGTGCGCGCACCTTCGCTTCTGCCCCTGTTGCACGTCACTCGTCATGAGTGCCGAACGTCGCTCCTGATGAATATTGGCCTCATGACTTGGCGCTTGGCCCGCTACATCTCCGCGGCCGCCCAGCCTGCCCACAAAGCGCTCGCAGCGGCCTCCATGAACCGAACAGTTAAGCACTCATTTAGGTGCGGAGCGCACTCGTGCTCTCGATGATCAGCAGGATACCCGCCGCGACCAACAGCATACCCGAAACGCGTAGCGCGATTGCATAGCCTCTACCCTCGATGAGCCGACTCCGCCCGGTGGCGATAATCCACGCCAATACGACCTTGGTGCCGATCAGCAATAGGTAGAACGCGCACAAGAACAGCGCCGCGCCGCCGATCCCGCCGCCGACAAGGATCGGCGTACCGACCATGATCCAAAATACCCAAGGATGCGGGCTCAGCAGGTTGGTCACCACCCCGCGGCGCACGTCGGTGTGCGGTGAGGCTGTATCAGCGGCCGCCTCAGCGGGTGGGGTCTGCTCGCGCAGCGCCTTGACACCCAGCCACAGCACGAATGCGCCACCACCGATTCCGAGTGCACCGAGCACAGTCATGGGCAACCGGGCCGCCAACACCACGGCCAGAGCAATGATCGGTGCATCTGTCAGCAGTGGGCTGATAGCGACACGTGCCCCTGCGGCGAAGCCACGCTCCAGCGACGAACGGATGACCAGCGCGAGCAACGGACCGGGAGCGAGACCAGACCCGAGGCCCAGCGATAGTCCGAGGAGCAACTGGTGCACGTTGCGGACCTTTCTTGCTAGGAGTGCAGTCGACGCCCATGGAAGAACCTCTCAACGCTTACAACAACGCGACCCGGCCCGGAAGAGCCTGGCCCATGGCCGCCAGAACCCTGCCCGCTATGGCCACCTTGATCTCCAGCTTGCCTGATAAGGCTACCTATCTTCGTTGTTTCATCAAGTGAGTATCCGGCGCAACCTGGATACCATTGTCGTAGTTGCACGGGCAGCGGCAAGATTCCCTTCTATTGTCCGCGTAATGCGGTGGCTGGTGCCTAGAATGTGACCACTGTCAGTCCGAGCTTTGTCAAGCAGCGTGATCGCCTGGCGGGCGCGACCGATCTCCAGGCATGTGATTGCTAGGTTGTTCTGTGAGACAAAGGTGCTGGGGTGGTTTGGGCCCAGGATCTGGACCTTGTCTCTGCAGGTGTGCTCAAGCAGCGTGGTCGCCTCACGGGCTCGGCCCGCTTCGAGATAGGCGGTCGCAAGGTTGTTCTGATAACCGAGGAAGTCGGGATGACCGGCACGGATAGTTCGATTGCCGTCGGCACGGGTTCGCTCGTGCAACGGGCGCAACCGGCTAACTCGGTTCATCCCGTCGGGAATCATAGGGGGTTCATTCCACGGGGTCAGAGCCTCCAGGTCGAGATTCTTTTCGTGCAGCGGTATCGCCTGCCAGACGTGGCCAGCGTCCTGGTAGGCGGTAGCAAGATTGTTCCGGGAGGCACGCGTGTCAGAGTGGTCTACGCCTAGAATCCGCACACGATCCGCGAGGTTCTTTTCATACAGTGCGACTGCCTCCTCGATGCGGCCAGCGTCCTGGTAGGCGGTAGCAAGGTTGTTCCGGGAGGCAAGCGTGTCGGGGTGGTCTACGCCTAGAATCCGCACACGATCCGCGAGGTTCTTTTCGTATTCCGCAATTGCCTTGCTATCCTGGCCAGCCTGCTGGTATGCAATGGCGAGATTGTGTCGGCAGGTCAAAGTGATAGGGTCGTCGTCGCCGAGGTTGTGCTCGGCATCTTTGAGCAACTGATCGCCGTCCTGGACAGCCTGCGCTGGGAGGTCGCCGAGATCGTCAAGGAATCGGGCTCTTTCCAGCCGGAGTTTGAGCATGCATCGAGTCAGGTCATTGTTAGTCTCGTTACAAAGGGACGCCATGTGCTCGAGCACTGCCTTTATCTGTTCGGCCAAATCCCTGACTGCTGACTGCTTCCACGCCTTTCGCACCGACTTGGCTTGCTCGATCAGCACTTTACCGACAGCCATGCAGACTGTCTCGAGACGTCCTCCTGTCATCTTGTCTCGGACCACGCGCGTCACTAGTCGGTGTGCCCTGACATGGTCCCTGTCCATGCTGGAGGTCAGCAGCGAAGATTCAACGAGCCGCCCCAAGGCCTTGTCCACGTCTATATCTGAGATGCCGTCCGGAGGACCATTCCACGGCAGTTCATCCGACCGCCCGACCGCTTGCAGCAGCAGTCGCGGTGCGCCACCCGGTGAGAGCACGGATATTATCTCCATTATCCGCTCACTCACTCCCGTGCCGTCACGTTCCGCGACGACTTTCAGCGAAAGCATGATCGCCGCCGCTGTTCCCCGCAAGTAGTGGTCTCCATCGATGTGATTCAAGGACTCCTTTATTGGTCTACTATGGAGACGTTCTAGATAAGTCTCATAGTTCAAGCCCTCCCCCTCGATCACTGCTACTGCTTGTGCCAGTGCAAGTGGCAGATAGCCGAGTTCGGCTGCCAGCTGGGCTGCGGCAAGAGCTGTTTGCGGGTTAGTTCGGTCGTGCAGAAACGCTAGTGCCTCCTGCGGCGTAAAGACGTCGACCTTCACCGTTGCGCCTAGGTTTGCCGCCGCCCGCCGGTTAGTTGTGATTAGTACCTGCGCCTTCCCTACAGTGGGAAGAAATGGCGAGATTGCATCCAGGTCGGCGGCGTCGTTAAATACGAGCAGACAACGATCCCCGTCCGTCTCTAGCCTACGGCGCACTGCCCGTCCGGCAGCTCCGGCGTCCAATCCTTCAGGTCTTAAACCAAGTTTCGAGGCCACTTGTGCGAGGCCGCTCAAGATAGCAGTTGTATCACTGGCGTTGATCCAGGCCACCAGTCGCCAGCCATCGGCATGCCGTGCGCGTGCATATTCTGCCGCTAAGGCCGTCTTGCCGACTCCCAGCATCCCGGTCACCGACTGAATTCTCGATGCCCCTCGGCCGCGAGGCGGCCGCTCCAGCTTGGCGAGCAGATCTTTTCTCTCCCGATATCCTACAGAGCCAGAAGGGACATCGCCGATCAATGTCCGGCTATCGGGGAGCCGACTGGGAAGATCAGAATCGCGATCCTGCCGTTTCAGCCCAGCCTCTGTGACGATGCTAAAGACAGCCGTTAGGATTACTACAACAACTCCCAGGAGAACAAATGACAGCCAAGGATGATGCTGAATCGGTCTCAGCCAACGCGGCCAGTTCCGCTGGGATGAGGCTACGTTGGTCACGAGACCGACCATCACGGTGACAATTGACACAGCAGCGGCAACCGTGATCACGGTCGTTCCCCGCCTAAGTCTCATAAAGCAATGTTAGGGAGAAGCTGGCCCGGGCGCACCTGATACAGGTGAAACCGGGCGCGGTCGGCCAGTAAGCCTTTTCATCCTGGTCTTGGGTGGACGCTTCAGCCGCGCTGTGAGGAGCAGTGGGAGTAGAGGTCTCTGAGCAAGCCGACCTCGGCGCCCTGGTGAATGACCTCGTCCAGCACGTGCAATGCCAGGTCGACGGTGTTCGCTCGGCGTAGGGTCCCCAGGATGGCCCCAGTGGCGCGGCCCACTGGCCGGGGCCGAGCCAGGCGAGCCCGGCGCCTCGCTGACAGCTCACCGCCCAGGCAGGTTTGCTCACTCTTCGTAACACCGCTGGCTCGGCTCAAGGTTTCCATCGGGTCGGCCTAGCGGGCGTGATGCTCGCGAAGTTGTCGCCGACAGCCAGAGAATTACGGTCCCAACCATGCTCACAATCAACGACGCCGCATGGCGAGTGACGCGTAACATGCCCCATGCTCTGTGCCGGGCCCGTTAAATTTCCTGACAGGAATACCAGACAGCGGCAGATTCTCGTCGCAGCAGACATACCTGCCATTGGATATGACAACCAGTCATAGTCCGCCGATCCCAGCAGACAAACTGTCCTAAAATCTCAGCCTATTTCTCCTTACGCTCCAGGAATAGCAAGCCGGAAGCGGCAAAGACGGCCTGGAGAAGCGCGGAATCCCGTCTGGCAAGCAGGAGCACCGACTGTCAGCGGGCGACCCGGCGCAGGAGGTGGGCTCATGATCGTCATCGTGATCCTCGTGGTTACATTCCTCGCGGGCACCCTCCTCGGCGCGCTTGCCGTGCTGTGGCTGGGCACCGGTCGTGATGACCGGGACGGTTCCCTGAGGGGAGAGGCCCCGACACTCGCGGCCGCCGGCTCCCGCCGGCTCACAGGTCTTTGGGTGCGGACGCCGCAGTGCAGCGCCGGCGCCGCCGCCGTGCAGCCATTGCAGAGCGGGCGGCGTCATGGACGCCGTTGACCGGGGCCGGGCCAGGGCCGGCGAATCCCGGCCAGGGATCGTCGCGGCCGCCGTTCTGCGCGCCGCGTGCTTGTCAGCACGGATGAGCGAGGCGTTCATAGCCAGAGCGTCGGGCGTGAGCGCGGACACGATCCGGTCATGGGCAGACGGATCATGCGCGTTAGCGTCAGTCCCCGTCCCGCAACTGGAGCGGCTGGAAGGTGCCTTGCTGACCGCCGGGGCCGAACCTTCCCTCGTCGCTGACTTGTCCGCGGCCGCCTGGTGCGATCTGGTCCTCGCGGCCATCACGGCAGGTGAAGACATCACGGTGCTCCTGGCCGATCCGGCCGCCAGCAGCGACACGTTCACGGAGCTACTCGGCTGGGCGGTCGCCGACCGGGTTCCGGCCCGGTACCGCCGTTACAGCCCGGCCGGACGGCTCCTCGCCGGCCCGGCGGCCAGCCGGGCGATCAAGATCCTCGGACTGGGGCCCGGCCTCCCGAGACGGCCAGGCAGCCAGTGCATTAACCGCCTCCGACGTCAGCGGCCGGCACGCTTTCCGCACTGTCGTCGGCGCAGCTGACACGCCAGCAGGCCGGGCATCGCCCGCGAAGGCACCCGCCGGAACCGCCACACCGGCATAGCGTCTCCCGTTCCGGGCAATCCTCGAACAAGCCATGGCCGTGCCGGTCTACCGGTGGCTGCTGGTTCCACCCCGCCAGCCACAAGAACGTTTCCATGACCGCCTCCAGGCGGCCGGTCCCGGTCGGCTGCCCATCCTCGCGCGCATGTATGAGGGCGGTCATTGCCCGGCGGACGTCGAGCGAGACCTGATACAGCGACGGCCGTCCGGCGACCCGCATGCCGGACACCGGCCCTTCCTCGGCTTCTCCGCACGCCCAGGCGAGTAGCTGCATCGCGCCGAAGGCCCAGCCGAAGCCGAGCCACGCGCCATCCGGCGCGGACTCGCCCGGCCACGGGTAACGCAGCCGGGCCGCGAGCGTCCAGCCGTAGGCCTCTTCGATCTCAGCGCGGGCGTGCGCATAGTCGGCGCCGTCGGTGACGTGCGGGTTCTGCGGGCCGACGTTCCACAGCGGCAGCGCCGCAAGGTCCCCGGCCAGCCATTGCAGCACGAACCGGGCGTGCATGACCTGCCCGCCGGGATCAGACCCGTCGCCGCCCAGCTCCGCGATGGCACCTGCCTCGGCAAGAATCTCGCCGCGATCCGGGAGCCTGCCAGCGGGCGCGCTCAGCGTCACCGGGGACGGGCACGATCCGGTCAGCGCCCACCGCCACGCCAGCGCGGTGCGCCCGCTGGCGCCCTGCTCGCCCAGGCTGCGGGCAAATACGTTCCAGATCCGCCCCGGACGCTGCACGATGCCTTCCGGCACGCAGTCCAGGACCTGAATCATCCCCACGACCGCACGATACGCCGCCTGTACAGCGCCGTCATGGCCAGTCACGGAGCGCAGAACCCCGGCCGCGCCGGGGAGGAGGCCTGGAAAATCCGGGATTAACGGGGCCTCGGTGCCGGTCATTCACGGCTGCCTGATCATCCTGCCTCGGGTTCCATGTCCGTTCCACGGTGCCCTGCCCGCTGAAGAATCGCGCTGGCCGGCACCACGTCGGGCTTGGGCGGCTGGAGGATCGCATCGCGGTCGCGACGGATGAGGTTCCCCCACGCTGCGCCGAGGTAGACAGCGTCATCGTCCTCGGCGTACTGCGGGGTGCCGCGCAACCTGTCGATCTCCGCCTGCGCCTTGCGGGCGTTCTCCCGTATCCGGTGGACCTGCTCAGGAACCTCGTCGTGCACGGCGGACGGCGTGAGTCCGAGTGCCTGCTGGCCGCGCGCTTCCCTGCGGCCTGGCGCCGCAGGCTCGCCATCCAGATTCGCGGCGGCCGCCGTGCCTTCCCGGGCCAGGTGGACGGCGCCATCCAGGGTGTCCTGGACCCACACCTCCCGGCCGGCCGGCGGCGAGTCAGGACTAGACCGGGGCAGCTGCGGGCTCGGCGGATCGCAGTGGGTCCAGCGCCGTGTCCGGGTGGCGGCGGCGGAGCTCGAGGTCGGCGGCGATGGCCATCCGGCGGGTTGGCTCGGTGAGCGCTTCCCATTGCCGCCGGGTTTCCTGTGCCTCGGCGAGCATGCCGGCGATGCGCGTCGCCTTGCCTTCCATGGCCCGCCACATTCCGGCCAGTGCCTGATGCCGCCCGGCCGCATCCTGGCCGGCGGCGGCCCGGGCCTCGTGGTCTTCCCTGATGGCGTTCTCCCAGGCGGTGCGGGCCTGCAGCCGCGCGAGCCGCAGGTCCTCTGCGGCGAAACCCGGCGCCCAGCTGGTCTCCCGCTCGTACATGGCGCGGCGCAGCCGCAGCTGGCCGTCGCTGCACCCGCGCAGGTCGATGCCCTCGGCCCGGCCGAGGGCCGCGAACGCCGCATGCCAGTCGGCCCGGGCCTCCGGCGACGTCTTCCCCGGCTCCGGGCCGATCGCGTCGTCGTCGGCGCCGTAACCGTAAAGCTCCCGGTAGGCGCCGAGCTGCGCGGCTCGTGCCTCCCAGCCCGCCCGCCTGGCCGGGTCTGCGGGCACGTCGCCGAGCGCCCGGATGGCCCATCGCGGGCGGTCCCGGGCGGCGTGCTCGCCGATCCGCCGGACACGGTCATCCATCGCGGCGGCCAGGTCCGCCATGTAGCGGTCCAGCTCGGGGTCGCCCATGTCCGGGACCCGCCCGGCCCATGACCCGGGGAGCTGCGGCACGGTGTCCTTCAGCCTGCGGCGGACCCGCGCGTCGATGACGCGTGCCAGATGCCTGGAACCCTCCAGCGGGCTGGCCGCGACCGCCGCCCGGAGCACTTCGCCAGCGTCCAGCCCGGCTGCCTCCGCCTCGCGCAGCGACCGCCACAGCCACGTGCACGCGGGATCGCTGCTGGCCGCGCCAGCGGCGGCCGCGGGAAGGATTTCGTGGAGCGACCGCTCAAACCGCCGGGCCTGCGCGCTGCGGGCCAGGTCGTACCAGATCGATCCCAGAACGCCGAGGTGATCGGCATTGGACAGCTCATTGCGCAGAGTCTCGGTCGCCGACATGACCCCGCCGTCACGCTGCAGCACGTCAGCGAGCACCGACACCGGATCCCTGTGCACAGCCTCAGGCCGAGCCGGGCCCCCGCCGTCCTGTCGCGGGCCGTGCCCGGCGTGCTCGCGCATCAGCCTGCGGACCCGCCGCAGCTCTGCGGCTGGCCGGGAGCCTGCGCGGGCGTCGGCCAGGCGCGGGAAGCCGGTCACGCAGAAGGCATTATTCGCCTCGCGGCCGCGGGACATGGCCACATACAGCCATTGCCGGGTGCCGAGCCCGTCGACCAGCACGTGGGTGGTGTCGACGGTCCGGCCCTGGACGGCGTGCGGGGTGGCCGCATAGGCCAGATCGCAGTCTGAGAAAAGGTACGTTCTCGGCAACTCAAACGGCGCGGTCCAGGCCGGCTGGCCGCTGCCGGCGCCCCGGCGGAGCAGGCGGCGGACGGTGACAGTCCGCCTGCCGACGGCTTCAATCCGGAGCACGTCACGGTTGGTCAGCCAGCGTCCCGGCTCCCCGGCGATGACCGAGCGCTCGTTCCTGCGGGCCGCGATCAGGTCACCGCGGCTGGCTGCCGCGCCATGTCGCAGCATGGCTTCCTCGCCGGCCGTCGACGATGCCGTAGCGGGTCAGGTAGCCGCGGACCCGGCGGGACATCTCCCGTGCCTGCTCGCCCGTGCGAGCCAGCAGCAGCGAGTCCTTGCCCGCCAGGTGATCGGCCAGGAACGCCCGGCACGCCTGCTCCATGGCCTCTTCCGGGTCGCCGCCGCGGAGCCTGCCCTGCTCGTCGTACCGGGCGAGCACCGACACGTCGCCGGCCCGCAGCCGCAGCGTCGCGTCACGCTCCCACTCCTGAGCGAACCGGACCGGCTCGGCGAGCTGCACGTACCCCATCCGCCGGGCGAGCATCATCATCCCGCCGCCGCCTTCGACAGCAGCGAGCTGCTCATGATCGCCTGTGATCAGGACCCGGCAGTCACCCTCGGCGGCCAGCTGCATGATCGCCGCCAGGTCAGCGATCGACATCATCGACGCCTCATCCAGGAGCAGCAGGGTTCCCGGCCGGACCGTGCTCGCGGCCCTGGCTCCTCGCCTGCCTCTCAGGTGGCCGAGGAACTGCGCGGTGTTGGCCGCCAGGTCCACCCCGGCGTCCCGCAGCACGTTGCGGGCAGCCTGTGACGTGGTCAGCCCGTATACCTCGCCCATGCCAGCCCGCCGCCACATCTCCGCGACCGCCGCGGCGGTGCGGGTCTTGCCGGACCCTGCCGGGCCGACCAGGATCTCCGCCCGGCGGTCACTGGTCACCGCGAGGAACGCCGCCGCCGCCTGGTCAAGGCGCAGCCCCGAGCCTGTCGCCCGCTGCGCCGCCCCGGCGGTCTGCGCCGCGGCGAGCAGCTGAGCCTCCAGCTGGTCTTGATCGGCGCCGAGCAGGCGCGCGGCCAGCTCCGGCGCAAGGCGCGGCGCGCCCGCCTGCGCCGCCTGAGCCGCCAGCCGTTCCTCGGTGAGCAGCTGATCGCGCGCCGCGTACCGGGTCCCGCTGTGCGGCTGGTAGATGCTGCGCCCGTCCGCCCGGCGCAGCGACGCCGGTACCGGCGGCCACTCCGGTGCTTCCAGCGCCAGCACCAGCGGGCCTGCGCCGCCGGACAGCACCCGCTCCGCCAGGCGCAGCGGCAGCGCCGCGGCCGCGGCATCATCCCGGCAGGCCACGTCATCAGGCAGCAGCTCCCCCAGGTGACGAATCAGATCCGCCTTCCGCCAGGTGGGCTGTGCTTCCTGGACCCTGGCCAGCGCCTGAGCCATCAGGTCGCGTTCCTGAGCCGGGGTCAGCTCCCAGATCGGCCGCGGCTCAGCAGGCGCCGCAGTGACAGGCCCGCGCCGGGTCGTAACGCCAGGCATCACCGGCTCCAGCGCGCCCGCCTCACTCGCGCGAGCCTGAACCGCCCAGCGCCGCGCCTCCGAGGCCAGGTCCAGCGGCTCGGCGTCTTTGCCCCTGCGGCTCGCGTGGTTGGCCCAGCGGCGCAGCGTGCCGAGCGCCCGCGCGTCCGGCGCGTGGCCGTGCTGCGCCTCGAACTCGGCCGCGAGCCGCACGGTCAGCGCCGAGATGCTCTGCCGGCGCGACGAGAACTCCTCCATCAGCTCCTGGCTCACGCCCCGCACCTCCCGGCCGTGCCCGTCGGCCCGCCCCGTCCAGCCCGTCCCGAACTCCCGGGACAGCGCGGACTCCATGACTGTCGTGGCGATCGCCGCCGCGGCGCCCCGGTGCTCATGTAGACCGCGGGAGTCCAGCGTCCGGTACGCGCCATCGCGCTCGCGCATCACCCTGTTCAGGATCAGGTTGTGGATGTGCAGCTGCGGGTCGCCGTCCCGGCTGGTGTGCTGCGCGAACGAGCCGACCACGAACCCGTGAGCGTCCTCCCACCGGCCCGCCGCTACCCCGCCCGCCAGCCGGCCGTGATAACCGGACCTGGTGTACCCCGCCTCACGCTGCAGGTACTCCAAGCCCGCCCGGTTCCCTGCCTGAATGCAAGCCCAGACATCAGCGGCAGCCTGCTCCCAGTACGCAACCGCCTCCACGTCGCCATCGCTGGCAGCCCTGGCGGCATTTGCCATCGCCGAGGCGTGCAGCAACGTGATCGACTTCGACACGCTGAACGTCGCATCGAAATACTGCACCGGCGCCCGGACCTGTGATTTCGCCTCGATCATGAGCTGGGCGCGGCGCTCCGCGGTCGCCTCCGGCTCCAGCGCCGCCAGCACGGCGTAAATCTGGTCGGCAGATCGGAACTGCTGCGGCGCCCGCCCCAATCGCGCCTGCCCGGATGGATCACGGGGATCAATGAACTTCCCGTACAGCCGCTCGAACACATCCCGCTCGATGACCTGCCCCTCACCGAAACCCAGCTCCGCGACCCCACCGCCGTGCCACCTGCCCGGTGGCTCGCCGCCTTTCTCCGCCGGCGACAGGTAGTAGCCCGCGCCAGCCAGGCCGGCTTGCGCCGATTCGGCCGACGTGCCGATCTGCCGCCACGGATAGGACGCGTCATGCCCGGGCGAGATGGTGATGATCCCCGCCACAGCCTCCGCCTCCTCCTGCCCGCGCTCCCGCGCCGCGGCCGTGACCGGATGTCTTTGATCGTGATCTCGACTGACCAAGATCATTAGTAATGCCTCGGTGTGAAGCGCGGTGGGGGCTTGGTAGTGATGGTGGCTGAGATGGGGGATGTTGTGCTGGCAGCGAGGCGGGGGTGAGAGGCAGCAGAAAGGGTGCACAGGGCTTGTAGGAGATCAGGGGTGAGCGCGGTTGAGCGGGGCGGACGCACCGCAGCGCAGCGGCGGCCACTCCGGTCGCCTCGACGTCGGCAAGCCGAAGCCCGGCACCCCGTGCGGCGCGTCGGCACACTTGGCGCGTTGCACCCAGGCGCCGCGCACCCCGGCACCCGTCACGCTGGCCCGCCCCTTTGCCCCCGCGGACGGCAGGCTCGCATATCGATCGCGTGCAGTCGCCGTCCGGTGGGTTCAGCCGCCAGCCCGGCGCGGGTCACCGGCAGCAGCCCGGCGGAGGCACCGCCCGTTCAGGGCAGGTGCCGAATTCGGCAGCGGTGATGGCGGGGGAGGTCCGCCCGTCCAGGGCCGGACCGACCCTGGCAGCGCCGATGACGAGGACCAGCCGGGGGCGCATGGCCGACCTGGCGCAGGACCGGGCACCTCGGAGACACCAAGCGGGGGTCCGGGGGGCGCCAGGCCCCCCGAACACGCACCGCAGCCGTCAGAACGGCGGCGGCCAGTCCCGATGCGTCCACCCGCTGCACCAGCGCGACCCATTGGCCCACTCCGCGCGGGTCCACCCCGCGAGCGTGGACCACGGTCCGACGTACACGAATACCGCAAGCGGCCACCACCGGTGAATCCTGATCCTGATCATGACGCGCTCCTTCCGAGCGTCGAGCGAGGCGGGTTGTCCGCCTGTTGGCAGGCCCCCCGGCCCCCTGATCAGAACTGCTCCAGGGTGGCCGAAGGCCATCGCAAAGCGACGTCAAGATGTTCGAGCGGCTTGCGGCCCGGGGCAGGTCACGTTCGGGACGGGAGTGGTCCACGGGGGTCCTGGTCGTTTGGGCTGGTGGCTGCTCGGCCGGGGCGCCCGGTGTTCCCATTGCGGGCTTGGAGGCGGTGTCCGTGCCGGCGGGGCCAGCGGATTGCGCCTGCGTTCTGGGGCGGCGCTACTGGCCGCCGCTGAGGGCATGGGGGCCGGTGCCGGTCAGGCGGCTGGTGCCGAGGTCGGCTTGGCTGCCCTGGGCGTAACCGGCGCCGTAGCCGGTCCCGCTGTAGGTGACCTTGGCCGTGCGGGTGACCGGATAGGCCCTGCTCGACGGTCCGGCGGATCACCAGCGTCCGGTCGGCCAGGACCAGGGCAGCCTTCGAGCTCGTCTCGGCGGCGGGCGCGGTGGCCTGGCGGGCGGCCGCCTGCTCGGCGGCGCGGACCCGGGAGATCACCGCGGTGGCGAAGCCGAGCAGCCAGCTGCGCCGCCAGGCCCGCGGGCTGCGGCACCACTCCGGCATCGCGGCGGCGGCCAGCCCGTGCGACATCTGGATGAGCACCGAGGTGTACAGCAGGTCGGCGCGTCGAGGTCGGAGGCGTAGCCGAAGACGTGGATCCGGGCGCCGGGACCGGATCCGGACAGCAGGATGCACTGGCAGCGCATCGCCGCGCCGAGCCCGCACAGCAGATGGGCCTTGACCCGCGCCCACGGGTTGGGCACGTCGATGATCCGGCTGGCGGGCTGGTCGGTCTCGGGCCGGTCGGCGGCGAGCAGCGCCCGGTCGATGCCGTACTTGGCCATCAGCTCGGCTGCCTTGGCGGTGAGGGCTTCGGCTTCGGCGGGCGTGACGCCCTCGGCTTCTGCCTTGGCGAGCAGTTTGCGGACACGGTCGAGAAGCGCGGTGTGGCTGGTCATGGATCCAGGTCCTTCCTGTGGGATGACGGGTGCGGGCATGCGGTGCGCGGGCCGGCCAGGTCCGGCCCGCGCACGGTGAGGTGGTCAGGTGCCGCTGGTGCTGCCGGCGCCCGGGGCGGCGTGCGGCCTGGCGGCGGGGCCGGCTGGCTGGTGTCGCGGGCGGCGTAGCTGGCGGCGACTTGCTCGGGGGTCATGGGCAAGACGGCCTGCTGACGGCGGCATGGCGGCGTCCAGGGCCTCCTGGAGCAGCAGCGCCATCGAGTAGCCGGGGGTGTCGGCGAGCGCGCGGTCGATGGCGATGTTGGCCAGCGCGCCGTCGCCGTTCTGCCACGCGACGAAGGCGAGCAGGGAGGCGGGCGCGGCGACGTAGCCGGGCTGGGCGCGGCGGACCAGGTCGGTCCACAGCCGGCGGTGGGCGTCGCGGTGGGCCGGGTCCATCCGCGCCCAGGCGTCATCGCGGACCGGCAGGCTGGTCAGCACGAGCGCCAGCCAGGCGTGCCGCCCGGGGTCGCTGATCGACCCGCCGTCCCGGTAGGTGCCGATGGCGGCCTGGACCGCGGCCCGGCCGGGTGCGTCCAGGCCGCGCGGTCCGGCGCGGGTGATCAGCCGGGTCGCGGCCCGCTGCGCCCACCGGGTCGCCTCGCGCATCGCGTTGGCCTGGGATCCGGTCAGCGGCGCGATCGTCGCGGCCAACGCGGCCCGGTCGGCCCGGACCGGCTGGCCGGTGCCGGCCAGGACCTGGGCGGCGGGATGCGCGGCGGCGTCGAACGGGACGCCCTCGGCCGGGCAGCAGGACGGCTCGCGGCACAGGTAAGACCAGTACCGGCCGTCTTCCACCCGCAGCACGTCATGCAGCCGCAGGCCCGCGCGGGTCACGGCGGCGCGGGTCGCGTCGGCGACCGGGGTGACCAGCGCGCCGGGACCGTAGCCGGCCACGATCACGGTGGCCAGGTGCGTGGCGGGACAGGACCCCGGCGGCGTGCGCGGCGATCTGGGCGGCGGCGTCGGTGTCGGGCGGGTCGGGGAGGTCGTAGCGCAGCGCGACCTGGACCCGGCCGTCCGGCGGTCCGGCGCCGAGGACGACGAGGCTGGTCTGGGGGGTGAAGCCGAGCAGGTGCGGGACGATCGCGAGCAGGCCGGCCGGGTCACCGACCCGGACTGACGGCCGTTGTGGCTGGGGGTTCATCGGTGGTTCCTTCCATGACAAAGGGGGCGGCGGGACAGGGAAGGCGGGGGCGGGCGGGCTGCCCGCCCCCGCCGGTCGGGGTCAGGTGGTGGTGACGCCGCGCAGGACCCGGACCTCGGCCTGCTCGGCGGCCGGGAGGTCGGTGGGCTCGCCGTTGGCGGCGGCCAGCCGGGCGGCCTTGCGGGCGGCGTAGCCGGTGGACAGGGTGTCGAAGGCCATCGACGCGGCGATCTCGGCGGCGCGCAGGGTGATCCGGGCGCGGGGCTCGCCGGTGCCGGTGGCGGCCCAGGCCTCGGCGATGAAGTCGTCGGCCAGGACGGTGACCCGGTCGCCCTTGCGGACCGACTCGGCGGTGCGGGAGGCCAGCAGGCCGAAGGCGGTGACCTTGACCCAGCGGGTGATGCCGTCGCCGCCGGGGATGCGGGAGGGGAGGTCGAGGGCCAGCCGCAGCTCGACGCCGGGGGTGCCGTCGCGGGTGGTGAACGGGCGGGGGTCGTCGCCGAGGCGGCCGGTGACGGTGATGGCGATGGGGTTCATGGCTTCCCTCCTGGTGGGCGTGTGCCTGGGAGGGCTGGCCGCCCTGGTGGCGGCCCGGGGACTGCGGGGCCCTTCCCGGCGGTCAGGTGCCAGCGCCGCAAAGGAAGGGGCCCGTCAACCGGCCGGCCGGGCGGCGCAAGATGTTTTCCCAGCGGGCCCCGGAAGAAAGGAGCAGCGCCGGCGCAGCCGGCACCAGGATGGCCCGCGGCTCGGGGAAAAGATCTGTGCGCCGCCCGTGGCGAGCGCAGCGAGAGGCCGGTTGCGGGAACCGACGAAGCGGCGCAAGCTGACAAGCCGGGAAAGGGTCGAACCGCAGTCCAGGCGCCACCGCCGGTCGTCCCAGGACCCGTTGCGCACAAAGGAGAGACCGCGAACCCAGCCAGAGCCCCGCGTCAGGACCCCGGCGGTCCGCCCCTCGCTCACCAGCCCGCGCCCAGCCGACGTCGCGGGAACCCCTGGCCCTGCCCCGACCAGCGGGAGGCAGGGCCAGGCGTGAACCGGCCGTCTCGGTAACGGCCCTACCTGGTGGCTCTGCCGGGAGCGCGAGGACTTTCGGCGTAAATCGGCATGCGGTTAGCTGAGCGGCTCACCGCGACGGCAAGCGGCTCAGTGCCATCCTGAAGCTGCTACCGGAAAGATCACCGCGAGTTCCCGGGAGCCCGTTTCGCCAACGACGAGCCGCCCATTCAGCAATGCCGACTCGGGCGTGCCGAGTGCATGCCCAAGTTGGACCGCATTACTGGGCATCAGCGCAGGTCAGGAGGTCAGCCTTATCGGTCTTGAGAACCGCTAGGACAGGTTGGGTGGTGCAGTTGGCGTCGGCTTCGTAGGGTCGGGCCATGGATGCGGGCCTTGCCTGGGCGATCGTCGGTTCGGCGGCGGGCGTCGTGGCGGCCGGCGCGGCGGTGATCGGCGTTCTGCAGGTGCGCCAAGGGCGCCGGGCCGCGGGCCCTTCTGGCGACGAGCCCCGGCAGACACTTCCGCTGCCGGGGCTGGTGCCCGGTCCCGCGTCGATCGGTTATGTTCCCGCCCTGCCGTCCAGGTTCATCGACCGGGCCAAAGTCTTCGGCACCGTGCGCGACGACATCTTGGCGCATGCCACCGTCGGCCTGGTCGGCATGGGCGGCGCGGGCAAGACGATCCTGGCGACCGCCGTGGCACGCGACCCGGCCGTGCAGGCCGCCTTCCCCGGCGGGGTCGCCTGGGTAAAGGCCGGCGAGCATGCCGAGCCGACGCTGCTGCAGGAGCGCCTCGCCGCCCGGCTGACCGGCCATGCGGTGTCGTTCCCGGCGGTCGAGGTGGGCCGCCACCGGCTAGCCGATCTGCTAGCCGACCGCGCCGCGGTCCTGCTGGTCGTCGATGACATCTGGGACGCCGAGGTGCTCGGTGCCTTGAACGTGGTCGGCGCGCCGCGAGGGGCGCTGCTGTTCACCACCCGCGACGCTGGCATCGTTCGCGCCGCCGGCGCGACCCTCCGGCAGGTCGACGAGCTGTCGCTGGAGCAGGCCCTGACCCTGCTCGACCGCTGGACCGACACCGACTTCGAGCGGCGGCCGCCGGTCGGGGACGCGCTATGCCTGCGCGTCGGGAACCTCGCCTTGGGCGTGGCGCTGGTCGGGGGGATGGTGAAAGGCCGCGGCGGCCAGCCACGCGCCTGGGAGGAGGTGATGGGGCTGCTCGAATCTGCGGACGTCGATGCGATCGCCGACGCGTACGGGCCGGACGGCTACAAGTACGCCGGTGTCCTGGCCTCGATCACTGTCAGCATTGACGAGCTTCCCGCCGCCGATCAGGACCGTTATCGGGAACTCGCCGTGTTCGCCGCCGCGGCAGCGTCCCGCCCGCCGCAGTGGCGCCCTGTGGGTACCGGCGGGCTACAGTGCCCAAGACACCGGGCGGCTGCTCGCCCGGCTGACCGACCGGTCCCTGGCCCAGCGCGACGACCGGGGATGGATCATGCTCCACGACCTCCAGTACGACGTCGCCGCCCACCAGCTCAACCCAGTCGGCCTCGCACAAGCCCATGGCCGCCTCCTCGGCGGGTACCGCTCCCGGCTGCCGCGAGCGGCTAGTGTCCCCAGCGCCGATCAGGACAGCGCGCTGGTCTGGGCCGGGGGGGCGGATGATGGTTATCTGTTCCAGACTTCGCCTTCCACCTCGCTCGGGCCGGGTGCTCCGAGCAGCTCGACGAGCTGCTCGTCGACTTCGCCTGGCTGGAACGTAAGCTCGTGGTCGCCGGCATCAGCGACCTGCTCGCCGACTACTCATATCAACAGCCCCGCCCGTCCGACGTCGACGCGGTCCACGGGGCACTGCAACTGTCCGCCCATATTCTCGCCCGCTACCCCGGCCAGCTCGCCGCCAACTGACGGGGCGTCTCCTTCGCCAACCCGCGCCGAGCATACGAGCACTGCTGGACGCCGCCCGCCGTTCCGATGGCCACCCCTGGCTGTGCCCCCGAACGCCAGGCTGCCTCACCGAGCCCGGCGGGCCGCTCGAACGTGTCCTGCAAGGCCACGCTCGTTTCAGTCCTACCTGGATCAGGGCGGTGGCCGTTACCCCCGACGGCCAGCGCATCGTCTCCGGCAGCTTCAGTAGCGACGGCACCATACGGGTCTGGAACCTGGCCAGCGGGCGCCTCGAACGCACCCTGGAAGGCCCCAGCGGCGGGGTGAAGGCGGTGGCGGTCACGCCCGACGGCCGGCGCATCGTCTCCGGCGGCGGCGACGGGGCCGTGCAGGTCTGGAACCTGGCCAGCGGGCGCCTCGAACGCACCCTGGAAGGCCACACCGGCGGGGTCACAGCGGTGGCGGTCACGCCCAATGGCCGGCGAATCGTCTCCGGCGGCGGCGACGGCGCCGTGCAGGTCTGGAACCTGGCTGACGGACGCCTCGAACACACCCTGAAAGGCCACACCGGCGGGGTCACAGCGGTGGCGGTCACGCCCAACGGCCGGCGCATCGTCTCCGGCGGCGGCGACCGCACCGTGCGGGTCTGGGACCTGGCAGGCGAACGCTTCGAACGCACCCTGCGCACCCTGAAAGGCCACGAAGACGCGGTCACAGCGGTGGCGGTCACCCCCGACGGCCGGCGCATCGTCTCCGCCGACAGGTGGGCCATGCGGGCCTGGGACCTGGCCAGCGGACGCCTCGAAAACACCCTGATAGTCCACACCGGCGGGGTGAAGGCGGTGGCGGTCACCCCCAACAGCCGGCACTCGTCTGCGACAGCGACGACCGCACCGTGCGGGTCTGGGACCTGGCCAGCGGACGCCTCGAACGCACCCTGAAAGGCCACACCGGCGCGGTCAATACGGTGGCCGTCACCCCCGACGGCAGGCACACCGTCTCTGGCAGCGACGACGGCACCGTACGGGTCTGGGACATCGCCGCCGACCACTTCGAACAC
>CAWAWM010000007.1:0-19831 GCA_963785765.1 uncultured Actinomycetes bacterium
GGCCGAACGTACCAGCATGCGAACCGCGACGTCCTGATCGAAGGTGATCTGCTGCCGGTAGGTTTGCGCAGGTCAGGCACAACAAATGGGGAGCAAATGATAAGCCGCGCGCACCTGCTGCTGGCCGACCGGCGCACTGGGCGCCGGGTCCCCGGTGGCACGGCAGTTAGGTACTATAGCCTCCGGTCCGGCGCGTCAAGCAGCGAACTGACCCGCTGCAGATCATCCACGCTCCTGGGTACCCAGGACGATGAGCATGTCGGGGTGCTCGACTGGGCGAAACTGGAACATCTCTAGGTTGAGCCGCCCGATCTCGGGGTGATCAATCCCGATCGTTGCTGGTCTGAAGTCGCGGATGGTAAACTCCGCCCACCATTCGCGGAATTCCGGGCTGGCCTCGGTCAACTCCGCCGCTATTGCGGCGAATCGCGGGTCGTCGGGTCTCTGGCGGGCGGCGGCTCGGGACTGGCTGAGCACCGCGCGCGCGGCGAGTTCCCAGCGGACCATACGGTACGGTCCGCGTCGTTGAACATCATCCACAGGAGATTGCGCCGGTCGGCGGGGAGCAGTGCAGGGTCATGCCGGAGCCGCCTGTAAGGCTCGTTCCACACGACGTAGTCGAAATGCACGTCATAGACGGAGGCGATGTTGGGGGCGGCCGCGTTGGCCAGTCGCTGCAGCCGGGGATGCGCATCGTCGGTGTGTGTCTTGCCCGTCGCGGTGGAGAAGCCGGCCAGGCCGCGGATGTGCCGGCGCTGGTCGGGGTCGAGTAGCAGCGCTCGAGCCAGCGCTTCGACCACCTGTTCCGATGCCGAGATGTTCCTGCCTTGTTCCAGCCACGTGTACCAGGTGACGCTGACGTCGGAGATCTGGGCGACCTCTTCGCGCCGCAGGCCGGGAGTCCGTCGGCGGCCGGGATCGCAGTCCTCCGGCAGGCCCACATCGGCCTGCCGCGCCGGGCCCGCTGAGTGCGGAGAAAGGCGGCCAGCTCCGCCCGGCGCGCTGACTGCGGGGTCTCATTTGCCATTCGTCACGCCGACCTGACTCCCGGGCAGAGTGGGTTACAGGCCGCAGGCTAGCAGTATCAGTACCCGGACCGGCCGGTCACGCCTCATTATCCTGGCGATCATGGTCATACACCCGAGGCCTGATAAGAGGAGCTCGTATGGCGGGTCATGAGGGACCAGTGCTGGTCATCGGCGCCACCGGGCAGCAGGGCGGTGCGACCGCGCGGCACCTGCTTGAACGTGATCGCACGGTCCGCGCCCTGGTGCGCGACCCAGCCTCGCCCGCCGCCAATGCGCTGCAGCGGGCAGGAGCCAATCTCGTCGTGGGTGACCTTGATGACCCGAGTTCGCTGCGGACGGCGATGGAAGGCGCGCACGGAGTCTTCCTCGTGCTGACCATGATGGCCGGTCCCAAGATCAGCCAGGAAGGTGTGGTGGCAGAAGAACGGCGGGGGAAGGCGGTGGCCGACCTCGCCCGGGAGTCCGGCATCGAGCATCTTGTGTACAGCTCGCTCAATGGAGCGAGCGCCCGTTCGGGAATCCCCTACTACGAGAGCAAGGCGCGGATCGAGGAGCACATCCGCGCGCTCGGGCTTCCGTCGACTATCCTGCGCCCCGTCTCCTTCATGGACAATTTCGCCACCTACAATCGCCCGGTCATGGAAGACCGCGAGCTAGTGGTCAGCCTCGCCGTGCAGCCAGAGCTTCCGATGCAGCTCATCTCGGTGCGCGACATCGGCGCGTTCGCGGCGATCGCGTTCGACCGGCCGGACCAGTACCTCGGCCGGACCGTCGAGATCGCCGGAGACGTACTCACGCCTCCGCAGATCGCCGAGACCTTCGGCCGTGTCTGCGGCCTGCCGGCGCGTTTCCGCCAGATGCCCATCGAGCAGATCCGCGCCTTCGACGCGCAGCTGGCCCAGATGTTCACATTCTTCAACGAGCACCCTTCCGAACTAGCCGACCTCTCGGCGCTGCGGGCGGAACACCCGGGCCTGATGCGACTGGAGACCTGGCTGCGCGCGACCGCATGGAAACCCTGAGCGCAGAAAGCGAGCAGATATGACCGACGGACTGCTGCTACCGCCCGGTGGCGGCCGCAAGATCCAGACCATGACCCTGAAGGCGGGCGCCGAACAGTCGAAGATATGGTCGGCGTTCGAGGCCGAGGTCGCCCCCGGATTCGACGTCGGAGCACACCTGCACCATCAGGCTGAAGAGGTGTTCTACGTGCTGGAAGGCGAACTCGACCTGCTCGCCTTCCAGCCGGCTGCCAAGGCCAGCGGCGACTGGCGCACCTGGGAGTCGGCGACCGGCGCCCCGGTGTTCCGGGGCGGACCAGGAAGTTTCATGTTCGTTCCGGCCGGATGCCCGCACGCCTTCTTCAATCCAGGACCCGAACCGGCCCGGATGCTCTTCCTCGTGTCCCCGGCCGGCCACGAGATCTACCTCCAGGAACTCACCAACCTGCTGGCCGCCGCAGGACCACCAGACCAAGCCGAGATCGCGGCGCTACGGCGCCGCCACGACATTCATCAACTCACGCCCCTCACAAGTCACCCGCTCGGGCAATAAAGTCAGGGGGTAGCCCACCGCAGCCCACCGCAGCGACTCGGCCGTCGGTGCCCCCTGCCAGTAGTAATACAGCAGGTGACGGCGATCATGAGGGTGCCGATGTCTCGGTGGCCGAAACGTACCAGCATGCGCACCGCGAAGTCCTGATCGAAGGTGACCTGCTTCCGGTGTGTCTGCGCAGGTCACCGGCCCGGAAGGCGGCGCGATGACCCGCACCCGCACCGGATCGCAGGCTCCGCGCGGAACTGTTTCCGCGCCGGTGAGCCGGGCGGACACTGGCGGAGCGCAGGTTCCGGTCCCCAGAAGCCGCACCGGCGCCGCTCGTAATGGGGCATAGTTCCGAGGATCTCAGCCGAGGTCGAACTGGCCAGTCTTGACCCTGGCGGTGAACTCTTGCCATGTGGCAGGGGTAAGCACAAGCTTCGGGCCGTCGGGGTTTTTCGAGTCGCGCACGGCGACGATTCCCGGCAGGTTACGGGCAACCTCGACGCAGCTGCCGTTCCCGCCGCTGCGGGCGCTCTTGCGCCAGTCGGCGCGGCGCAGGTCTCGCACGTCCACTTCCGTGCCCCCTCTCGTGATTACTCCAGTGCGTCTGCCTGCGTGGCGATGAGGGCAACCGTTTCCTCAGGCCCGAGGGCAAGGGTGCTCAAGCGTTCCAGCGCCAGGTTATATCGGAACACCTCCGCCTCCCGCTCGACGTAGACGTTGCTGGTCATGTTCTCCAGGTAGACCACGTCCGGGGCGATCAGCTCCGGGAAGCGCAAGATCGTGAACTCACCCGTGACTGCCGGATGGGCGCCCGCCGCGTTCGGGAGCACCTGAAGGTGGACATTGGGCCGGCCCGCCGCCTCTGCCAGGTGGCGGAGCTGCGCGCGCATGGCCCCGGCCCCGCCCACCTGGCAAGTCCACGACGAGGGCGGCCCTTGGAACCAGCCGGTCCGCAGCCAGAACGGAACTCACGGCCCGGTAGGCATGGCAGATGGTCACCTACGGCTGCGAGGATGGCCCGTTCCGGGGGAAATAGCGAACCGACCGGCAGGGCTTCCTTTCCGTCAGCTAATCCGTACTCCTTTCCGCATTCCTGCTGAGACCGGAAGCCCCGCTGGGCGCCTTGACCCAGGTAGGGGCCGATCTGGACCACCCGGCGGACTCCCAGACTGATACAGGACCTGCCTGTAAAAAAATATCGGGGGTGGCTGGGGCGGTAATCATATGCAGCTGATGGCGGTTGCTAATGTGCCCGGCAGCTCCCCTTATATGTGTTCAAGTAGCTCGTCCTCCGGGGTGCCGCCCGGCGAGGTGCTTGTCCTGGCCGGTGCCCAGCGAGGCGCGCAGCGCGAGTCCGGGTGAGGCTGGCCAGGACGAACATGGCGCGCACGAGGCTCGGCGCGGGGCGGGCGCGGCGCCGTGCGGCGAGGCCCCCGCGCGGGCGAGGCCGGCCCGCCGGCCGCAGCCGCGCCCGCTGACCGCCGCACCCGGCACGACCGCCGCCCAGATCGACGCCGCCACCGGCACCACCCGGATCGCCGCCGGCGGGAAATGGCTGCCCTCGAAACCAGCGGCCTGGCCACCCGCACCCCCGGAGCCCGCACCGGCCGCGGAACCGCCCCCGCCACCTAGCAGCCCGTGTGCATCCCCCGGCACCGCCCCGGACAGCCCCAGCGCGGCACACAGCGCCGTTCAGGACAGCACGCGGGCCGCGGCGACACGGGACGGAGCAGCCGGACGCCCCACTGGCCCTCTTCAATGACTTCCGAAGCAGTGGCAGCTATCCCGCGAGTCTGATCACCGCCCCTGCGTGCGTGCCTACTACCTGTTCGCGCCAGCCTGGTGGCGATCCTGGCCTCGCTGCTGCGGCTTTCCCGTTAACGTCCGGCCTCCCGGCATGCTGACCTGCGAGCCGACAAGGCCGCGGCACGCTGGACGACATCCTCGGCGGCCCCCGCATCAGCGCGTCCGGTTGCTTGCCCAGCGCGATTCCGCGGGTCTGCGTGAAAAAGGGCCCCGAAAACCGGATTTATGTAAGTGCAGGAAGAACCCTGCGGCCTCCGGGAAGGCCAGGCCTGACGGCGCCTCGCAGCCGGGCTGGCCTGGCCTCCATATTAGGCGGCCACCGCACAAGAGGAGATCAATGCCCGACCATTCTATTGTAGGCGAATCATCCTCCCGCGCCAGGGATCATCAGCGGCCTGCGCCGGGCCGCCGACTACCTTGACCACCACCCGGACGTGCCGGTGAGCGAACACGGGTAGAGCCTGCACAGGTTTCCGGGCCGCGCCAGCGACGACGCCGGGCGCGCCGCGGTAGACGAGGTCGCCGCGATGCTCGGGTCACCGCCCGGGACGACTCTCCGGCGGCGGCCACTACCGGGCCGTGAAGTCCTTCGGGCCGGTCACCTGCGAGTTCGTCCACGTCAGCTCCAGTCACGGGGCCGCCCACGACGCGGTCATGTCCTACTCCAGGGCCATCACCCCCGCTAGCCTCTCCGACGCCGCCTGACGGCACGCCTGCGGCGCGCGGATGCCCGGCCGCATCCCGCCAGAGCGCTATCCAAAGACGCAATTTCGCCCATCAGCCAGCATTCCAAACTGGAGGAGGATGGCCCGGAAAACCGTCGATAATCACCGACCAGGCGAATATAATGGGAATGGTGAAACGCGGGGCGGAGCACGGGAATACGCTACTGCCCCGTTTCCCGGCTCTATCCGTATTACCAGGACCGAGACCGTCCCGATGACAGCCGCCGAGTACGACAGCGCCGTCGAGGCCCTCGCTGTCCTGCTCGCCAGCTTCTGGGACGGCCATCCCGGGCCTGGCACCCCCTGACCCGGCGGGCACCCGGGGGGCGGGCAGCATCCGCCCCCGGCCCGCCCTGGCTTTCCAGGAGGAACCAATGGCAGCACCCGCGCCAGCCAGGCCCAGGCCCCGCGGCAAGCGCCGGCGGCCAGGCGCCTTCCTCGGAGACATGCCGGTCGGGGTGCGGCGGATCGCGATCTACCTGCGCCGCTCCACAGACGACGAGCATCAGCCTTTCTCGATCAGCGCCCAGGAAGCCGCGCTGCTGAACTACATCGGCTCCCAGGCGGGGTGGACCCTCGTCGCGAAGTACAGCGATGACGCCTCCGGGGCCACCACCGGCCGCCCTGACCTGCAGCGCGCCCTGACCGCGGCGCGGGCGGGGCGGTTCGACGTGTTGCTCGTCGTGCGCGTCGACCGGTTCTCCCGCCGCCTGTCCGACCTGCTGGCCCTGCTCGCCGAACTCGACGACGCCGGGGTGGCGTTCGTGTCAGCGACCGAGCCGTTCGACACCTCCACCTCCATCGGCCGGATGCTCGTCCAGCTGCTGGGCGTGTTCGCCGAGTTCGAGCGGGAAACCATCATCGACCGCGTCACCAAGGGCATGGCCGCCAAAGCCGCCAAGGGTAAATGGCCCGGCAGCAGGCGGCCCTACGGCTACTATGCAGACCGCGACACCCAGAAGCTCATCCCGCACCCGGAAGAAGCCCCGCACCTGAAGGAGATCTTCCGCCTCTACGCCGGCCAGCGGTTCGGCACCCGGGCCATCGCCGCCGAGCTAAACCGCCGCGGCGTCCGCAGCCGCACCGGCAAGTCCTGGTCCGGGCATGCCATAGCCCGGATCCTGGCCAACCCCGCCTACGCCGGCGACATCGCCCGCGGCGACGTCTACGTCGAGGACGCCCACGAGGCCCTGATCGACCGCCAGACCTGGCAGCGCGCCGCCTCCATCGCCGCCGAGCGCGCCGGCCCGCAGACCCAGCGCGCCGCCAGCAACAGCGACTACGACCTCACCGGGAAGATCACCTGCCCCGGCTGCGGCCACAAGTACATCGGCACCTCCGCCACCGGCCGCAGCCGCACCTACCGCTACTACACCTGCTTCTCCCGCGTCCGCTACGGCACCCACGGCTGCGACGCCGCCCGGCTGCCCGCCGACGACACCGACACCGCAGTCCTCCGCGCCCTCGCCGGCTTCTACGCCCAGGCCCCCGGCCTCATCACCGACGCCGTCACCCGCGCCCAAGCCCGCCACCGCGACGGCCACGCTGACCGGCACGCCGAAGCCGGCGCCGTCCTCGCCCAGATCAAGAACAAGCAGGCCGCGATCGACCGGTACTTCACCGCGTTCGAAAACGGCACTATGGACGACACCACCGCCGGCCCCCGCATCACCGCCCTGCAAGCCGAGATCGACCAGCTCCAGGCCCGCCACCGCGAGATCACCGACACCATCGGCGACCAGCCCGCCGCGCCCCCGCCCCACACCATCGAGCGGCTCGGCACCTACCTGCACGACATTCTCAACGCCGGCACGCCCGCCGAGCGCAAAGCCGCCGTCGAAGCCCTTATCGCCGAGATCCGCATCACCGGGGAAGGAATCATCCCGGTGTTCAGAATCCCCGGCCCTCGCAGTCCTATCCCCGGAGAAACCAGCACAACCAGCACCAGCGCGGTCCCGGTTCGCGCAATGGTGCGTTCGGTGGGGCGCCTGGGGCTCGAACCCAGAACCCACGGATTAAAAGTCCGCTGCTCTACCATTGAGCTAACGCCCCGCGGCGCTCGCCGGTAACGAGCGCCACCGCCCGAGCGTACCGACTCCCGCTCGCTGCTGCCGAGCCGGGCAGCCCGGCCATCGTCTCCTGCGTCGGCAGCAGGTGAGCAGCTTGTCCACCGCCGAGAACTGACCGGTCACCGCTATCACGGCCCGCACCGCATCAGGCTCCCCGGTCACACTGTGGTCCGCGACCCACAGGTCCCCGGCGTCGGCACGGATCAGGGTCGTCATGATCTGGACGGTGGTAGTTTTGCCCGCGCCGTTGGGCCCGAGCAGCGAGAAGATCGTTCCCGCAGCGATATCCAGGTCGATTCCGTCGAGGACAGTCTGCTGGCCGTAGGCCTTCCGCAGGCCGGTCACGGCGATCGCGGGCGAGGAAGGCGGCGTGGGTGTCATGCTGCGCTCGCTTCGAGACGTAGCTTCATGAACCAGAGTGTCGCGGGTTGACCTAGGGTCAAGGTCAAGGCCCACGCCAGTGGACGGCGTCGAAGACCTGGCACCCGTCGCCCCTGCGCGCTCCCGCCGGGAGAAGTCCTCGGGTAGCGTCCGTCCGTGCACAGCGTTTTCTATGAGCCCGACGGGCCAGGTCGGTTCGTGGCCACCGCGGCGACGGCGGGGCCGTGGAGCCCGCACGCTCAGCACGGCGGGCCGCCATCTGCCCTGACCGCGCGGGCGTTCGAGCTGCATGAAGCCGATCCCGGCCAGCGCCTGGCCAGGGTGACCGTTGATATCATGCGGCCGGTCCCGGTGGGGAAGATCAGCCTGCGGGTCCGGACCGTCCGGCCTGGCCGCCGGGTCACGCTGCTGGAAGCCGTGATGGAATCGGATGGCCAGGAAGTGCTGCATGCCCGCGGCTGGCGGATCGTCCGGCCAGACGGCGAGGTGCCGGCCATCGGCACCGCGGGCACGCCGCCGGCGATTCCGGCGGCGGCGGGCCAGTTCGATTTCGGCCGGGCGCACACGGCGGGCTACATGTCGGCGATCGAGTGGCGGTTCGTCAGCGGGGGCGCATTCCGCGAGCACGCGGCGGGCAGCGCGTGGACCAGGCCGCTCATCCCGCTGCTGGCTGGCGAGCGGCCCTCGCCGATGTCGAGGTCGCTGCTGGTCGCCGACTCGGGCAGTGGCGTCGGCGCGGCGCTCGACCCGGCGAAATTCCTGTACATCAACGTCGACCTGACCGTCGTGCTGCCTCGCGACCCGGCCGGTGAGTGGCTGCTGCTCGAGTCGGCCACCACGATCGGCGCGGACGGCACCGGGCTGACCGAGTCGGTGCTATCAGACACCAGCGGCCGGTGCGGCGGCGCAATGCAGACGCTGCTGGTGGCGCCGCGTTAGCTGCTGGTCAGGCCGTCCATGACTGGCGCCGCCGGTCCCAGCGGCCGGCGGCGGTGCCGCGCAGCAGTGGGTCGGCGAACGGCCTGACGATGCGAAGCGCCTCGTCGAGGCTGTGCCCGTGGCCGAGCAGCGAACGCCCCGCCGCGGCGGCGTACCCGGGCACCCACAGGCTGTGGTCGGGTATGCCGAAGCTGGCCGGCAGCGCGATCCCGCGTTGCTCCGCCTCGGCGGTGAGGGCCGACATCTGCGGGCCGGCCGGGATGTCTGCCGCCGTCACGATGGCGACCAGGTCGACCAGATCGCGGTACCGGGTCGACGGCCGTTGCAGCTCGCCATAGCGCTGGTAGATGGCAGCGACCTTGTCGGCTACATGATCCACGAGCGGGTAAGCGCGATACCCGCGCTGCTCCACGCCGGGCATGGCCAGCGGCACGAGGGGAGGCACTCCGTCGGGCTCGCCGGTCATCCTGATGTCCGGGCCGAGCAGGTCGAGGTGGAATTCCGCCCACTGGGTCCCGATGTAGGCGGTGACCGGGATGCGCAGGCCGCGGGCCCGCTCCAGCATCGGCTGGCCGGCCGCGAGCTCAAAGCGGAACCAGTCCCCGATGTCGTGCGCGGCGCGAGCACGAAGATCCCGCTCCGCCGACTCGCGGTCGCCGTCGCGGAACAGGTCGATGTCGCGGGTGCCGCGGACGCCGATGCGCCGGGCCAGCAGGGCCGTCGCGCCCTTGATGACCCAGCTGTCATCGGCGGCGTACAGGCGCTCAAGCAGCCGGTCGTAGGCAGTCCGGCGCTGTAGCTGCTGCAGACTCCACCTGCCATCCTGCGCGGCAGCCCTGAGCCGGTCGGTGAGCGCGCGCCTGAAGGCAGTCGGGCTCGCGTACATGCCCGCCGCGGTCACCGGATCACCTGCGCTGGCGCCCCTGCCTCGGCTGCCTGACTGACCAGGTCAGGACGGTTCTTGGCCTGGCTTATCCAGCGCGGTGCCTCGGGGGCGCCGGTCAAGTCGAGCAGCCAGCGCAGCAGCGCCACGCCGTCGCCCCGGCGCAGGCCGAAGTGGGCAGCGTGCCGGGCCAGCGCATCCGCGAAGGTTTCTGGCCGCTCCAGGCCGGCCCGGATCGCGTCGGCGATGACGTGACCCACCGCCTCCGGATCCTCGTGCTCGGCCAGCAGGTCGGCAGCGATGCGGGCCGGACGGGTGACCAGGATGCCACGGGCGGTGGTCAAGTCGCCGGGGCTGAGCTTACGGTGGTGCAGCCGGACATCGGCGCGCCGGGACTGCCGCCGGACCGGGAACGTGAACTCGTGCTGGTCGGCGGGGAGGTGGCCGAGACCGTAGAGATCCGCAGCCGAGCGGTGGGATACGACACCCTGGTCCGGGCCGCGCCGCCAGGCGAGAGTCGCCGGATCTAGCTGGAGCCACGCCGCCCGCAGGCTGACGTGATCAGGCAGCGGCGCGCCGATGAGGTGATAGACACCATGCGCGACCCGCTCCAGGACCGACCGGTCCGCCGAGGTGAGGCGGTCCAGGGTAGCCGTGGCCACGCCCGCGCTGCTGGCCTGCCGCCGCGTGACCAGTCCCCATTGATCCTCAGCGATGTCCGCGATCGGGGTTAAGATCCGCGCATGGGGCATGCTGCAATATATCCCGATCCTGATAGTTACCGGAGCATATGCAACATTGTAGTGCTTCGATCACTATCAGTTATGACGGTGGCTGAAGCGGGCGGCGCTATGCGGCATGATGCCGGGGACTCGAGAGAAACCGGGAGCGTAGCCCCAGGAAGGCGACAATGACGATCGCCAGATAGCCAACGTACGTCAGCAGCTGCAGCACCGTCGGCGCATCGCTGTAGCCGAAGAAGCTGTGCAGGACGTCGCCGATCGCACTGTCCTGCGACAGGAAACGTGCTGAATGCCACATCGGCGAGTCCAGCACCGGCAGCCAGCCGAGCTCCTGAAGGTTCTGCACGGCGTCGGCCAGCAGGCCTGCGGCGAAGACCATCAGCAGGACCCCGATGACGGTGAAGAACTTGCTCAGATTGAGCCGGTGGCCGAGCCGGTAGATCACGAAGGCGATCGCCAGGGCGCCCGCCAGTCCGATGATCGCCCCGATCAGCGCGCCGCCCGCCGAGACCGAGAAGATGATGGCCAACGTGAACACCACCGTCTCCAGGCCTTCCCGCCCGACCGCCTGGAAGGCCAGCAGCGCCAGGCCGAGCCGGGCCCGCCCGTCCAGCGCCGCGTCGGTTCGCGCCCGCAGGTCGGCGGAGAGCGACCGGGCATGCCCGCGCATCCAGAAGGTCATGTAGGTCAGTACCGAGGCCGCCAGCAGGAAGGTGGCCGTTTCGAAGATCGTCTGTGCTCGCGAGCCGTCGTAACTGCGGATCGTCTCGTAGGCGATGACGCCGCCCGCGGTGGCCAGCGCCAGGGCGGCCGCTACCCCGATGAAGACGTCGCGAAAGTGGTCACGGCGGCCGATGCGATTGAGGTAGGCGAGCAGGATCGCCACGATCATGCTGGCCTCAACGCCCTCGCGCAGGAAGATGACCAACGTGGCGAGCATGAAAACGTCCTCCAGGAGGGTAGGTTAGGCACACCTTACTTGACGCGGATCCATCAGATACGGCAGCGGCGGAATAATCAAACCTGCCCGCCCGGCGGCGCTCCAAGCGGGCGGGGCGGCGGGCCCCGCCTCACGCGACCAGCAGCCGAGCGCCGACGTCCGCCGCGGCCAGGATCGTGAGCTGGTGGTTTCGCTGAAGCCAGCGGCCTGAGGTCAGGTCATCGCTGAGGCGGCGGACGGCACGCTGCTCAACCTGCGGTCCGAGCCTAGACCAGACAGATGTCCCGCGGCGGACGTCGGGTTGCAGGTAGGCATCGGGACGCCGCCAGAAGGCGTGGAAGAAGCCGTCGACGCAATCCCAGGGGATTGCCACCGGCTCGATCCGGGCCCCGATCGCCCGAGCCCGTTCCTGCAGGGTGGGGCGACCGCGGTTGAGTTGCACGAACTCCGGCAGGTAATCGCGTGTCAGCCAGAACCGGTCTGGCCGCGCAGTATCGAACTGGAACACCACGACCCGGCGGGCCACGCGCTGCATCTCGCGCAGCCCGGCCAGGGGGTCAGGCCAGTGGTGATCGGACAGCACGGCCATCGCGGCATCGAAGGACTGGTCGCCGAACGGCAGGCGCTCGGCGCTGGCGGCCACGCAGCGGGCCGCGTCCGCGGGCCGCTGCCGGCGCATGATGGCCGAGGGCTCTGCCGCGGTCACCCGGCGATCGGGTGGTTCGTAGGATCCCGTGCCCGCGCCCACATTCAGCACGCTGCGCGCATCGCCGAGCGCCGCCCAGATCTGCGCCGCGATCCGCGGTTCGGTGCGCCGGGTCGCCGGATAGCCGCGCCCGACGGTGTCATACAGGTCCGGTCGCGCCCGCTCCGCCGGGCTGGCCGTTGCTTCGGGCACAGGCTTCCCCCCATCCTTGCGGCTTCTCTTTGCGCTTCCGGTCGCTGAGGTCGGTGGTCGGCACCTGATGGTTGACGCCATCATCGATCCTGCACCCAAGCTCGGCGCCCGCGGAAGACCCCCCGGGACGGGGCCGCGTCGTGGCCAGCCGCCAGATCGGGCCGCTGGCCACGGCGGCTGGCGTCGGCCGGCGATTAGCCAGCGCAGCTGGCGGTGGCCGGGTAGCGCAGCGGACCCCGGCTGATAGCCCGCAGCACGATGGCGACCACAACCGGGTCGACGGGCAGCTGCTCGTGGCTGATCTGCCGCCCCGGGCAGATCGCCTGGACCGGCACGTTCAGGGCTCCGGACAGCCGGGCGGACGCGGGCGGCGTCACCACCAGGTCGTCAGTCGTCCACAGCGACAGCCAGGGTGGCTGGCTAGGCCCGGGCGGCGCGTCGAGCCTGGTGAGCAGGCCGCTGCCGGGCACCAGCTGCCTGCAGGCCACCGGGCACAGACGGGGCACGAAGTCCTGCGCTAGCGCGGCGACTGTGGTGCCGTGGAACGGCGCTCCCAGCGTGATCACCCGCCGTGCCTTCAGGGCGCCGTCATCATTGCGTGCCCAGATCAGCGCGATGACACCGCCAGCCGAGTAGCCGATCACGTCCACCGAAGGAGCCCCGTGGCGCAGCGCGCGGGTGACAGCTCGGTTGAGGACCCTCGCGTCGGCGGTCAGGTCACCGGTGCCGTGGTCGGGAAGCCGCACAACGATGGCTTTGCGGCCGGTGTCTGTGATCCGGCTGGCCAGCACCGACAGATCGCCGGACTTTCCTCCGTAGCCGGGCACCAGCAGAACCGGCCCGGGCCGGTCCTGCGCCGGATAGCGCGGCTGAGAGCCCGGATCTGGCTCGCGCCCGCCTGGCGTGCTTCCGGGCGGGCGGGTCGTGCCTCGCCCGCGTGCGCCCGGCCCGCCTGTGCCTGGCCCACTCGCTGCCGACTGGCCTGCGCCCGACTGGCCTGCGCTCGCCGGGCCTGCGCCCGCCGGGCCTGTGGCTGCCGGGCCCGCAGATCCGCCGCGGATGGCAGCAGCCGCAGATACCCCGGCCACCGCAACGAGCAGGGCGATGCTCGCAGCCAGGGCCCGCCTGACCGGTGACAGGCCGCGCAGCCAGCCGGTCATCCGGCCAGCTCGCCGCCACGACCTTGGCCCGCGCATGACTGCCAAGGTATGAGGTGCCCGCGCTCAGGCCAACGCGCCGGGCCGCGTGCGGCCCGGCGATGACACCGCGCGGCCGAGCTCACCGAAGCACTGACCAGCCGCGCACCCTGGCAGGGTCGGCATCACGCGAGCAGGAGCAGCAGCGCCTCGCCGCCGACGGGCGCGAAACCGGCCGCCAGAAAGGTCCGCACGCTGGCCGCATTGCCGGGCGCGATCTGAGCCCAGACCGGCGCGCCGTCTGGGACGAGGTGGCGGGCCGCAGTGGCCAGCTCTCGGCCAAGACCGCGGCCCCGGCCGCCCGGATCGACCTCGATCGCGGCCTCCCAGCGCCCGGCGACCCCTCTGCCTATCACGACCACCCCGCCGGGTGCCTGCCAGGCTCGCACCTCGGTCCGGTACCGCATGGCCCGGGCCACGCGAGGATGACCGGCGTCGGCCGTCACTCTTCCGGGACTGTGCGGCCTGCCGGGGCTGGGCGGGTCGGCGGGACTGGGCGGCCTGCCGGGGCTGGGCGGGCCGGCGGGACTGGGCGGGCCGGCGCTGCCGTGGCTGAGGGTGCTGCCGAGGTTGTGCACGCTGCGCGGGGCGCCGGGGCCGTGAACGCTGCGCGGACTGAGCTTGAGCGGGGCAAGCCCAGCCAGCGGCGCGGCGACGCAGAGCATGTCGATGCTGTTCACCCGGCGGCCGGTCCGGGCCGAAAGGGCCTGCAGGAACGGCGGCAGCATCGGCGCCGACAGGTCTCCGGGCGGGAGCATATCGCGGATCCAGGCGGGATCAGCATCAGCGAAGACCACCGAGTGCGCCGTGAACGCGAAGACGCCGGCGTAGCGCGGGGATGGTTGCGGCAGGATCGTGACCGACCCGTCCGGCTCAGGGAACCGCCCGGCCGCCACGTCGTCGAGCAAGGCTGCGACTGGATGAACGGCCATCTCTCTCCCGTTCGGGTCGTCTGAGCCCCATTTCTTACTGGATCATGTGGCGCAGTTACCGGGTGCCCTGGGTGGCGTGCCAGGGTGGGCCGGGTGACAGCGGGCCGGGTGACAGCGGGCCGGGCGGCCGGATCACCGGTAGGCGGAGATCCCGGTGATCGCCTGGCCGAGGGCCAGCGTATGGATCTCCTCGGTGCCCTCGTAGGTGAGCACCGACTCCAGGTTGCTGGCGTGCCTGATCACCGGGTACTCGAGGGTCACCCCGTTGGCGCCCAGCACCGTCCTGGCCTGCCGGGCGATCTCGATGGCGGTCCGCACGTTGGCCATCTTGCCCAGGCTGACCTGCTCGGGCGTGATCTTCTTGGCCTCCTTCAGCCGTCCCAGGTGCAGCGCGAGCAACTGGGCCCGCTGCAGGTCGGCCAGCATCCAGGCCAGCTTGGCCTGGGTGAGCTGGAAGCCGCCGATCTTGCGCCCGAACTGCTCCCTGGTCCGCGAGTACTCGGCGGCGGCCTCGAAGCAGGACCGGGCGGCGCCGGTGACGCCCCAGACGATCCCGAACCTGGCCTCCGACAGGCAGGCCAGCGGGCCCTTCAGGCCCTGCACCCCGGGCAGCACGGCGTCGGCGGGCAGCCGGACGTCGTCAAAATGGAGCTCGGAGGTCACCGACGCGCGCAGCGACAGCTTCTTGTGGATGTTCCTGGAGGTGAAGCCGCGCGCCCCGCGCGGTACCAGGAAGCCGCGGATTCCCTCGTCCGTCCGGGCCCACACGACGGCGATGTCAGCGATCGACCCGTTGGTGATCCACATTTTGGTGCCGTTGACTAGCCAGTCTTCCCCGTTACGGACCGCATGTGTTGTCATGCCGGACGGATCGCTGCCGTGGTCAGGCTCGGTCAGCCCGAAGCAGCCGACGGCCTCACCAGCCGCCATCCGGGGCAGCCACTCGTTCTTCTGCTCCTCGGAGCCGTACTTCCAGATCGGGAACATGGCCAGCGAGCCCTGCACCGAGACCAGACTGCGCAGCCCGGAGTCGGCCGCCTCCATCTCGCGGCAGGTGACCCCGTAGGCGATCGGCCCCATGCCGGCGCAGCCGTAACCCGTCAGGTGCATCCCGAGCAGTCCCATTTTGCCGAGTTCGGGGACCAGCTCGCGGGGGAGCGTGCCCGCCTCGAACCAGTCGGCGATGTTCGGCATGATCCGGTCGGCGGCGAACGCCCGCACTGTGTCCCGGACCAGCCGCTCCTCTTCGCTGAGTTCGTCGTCAATACGGAGCAGGTCGCTGCCTGCGGGGTCGGCGCTGCGCGGCATGGCTGGTCCTCCCTGGCTGCCCTCGCCGCCAGCGTATGCGCCGGGGTCCGGCCCCGGTCGGCTGGCCCGGCGATCGGGCATGATGGCACTATGAGCGACGTTAACGGCACCAAGAAGCTGATCCGCACCCGCGACGGCCCGCGAGTGGCCGGGGTGTGCTCAGGCATCGGGCAGTATCTCGGCGTGGACGCCAACGTGATCCGGCTGGTCTTCGCCCTCATCACGGTCTTCACTGCAGGCTTGGGCATTCTGCTGTACCTGGCGGCGTGGGTGGTGGTTCCTGAGGAGGGCGAGCCGACGTCCATCGCCGAGAAAATGATCAAAAAGGATTCGTAACGGATAATCTCCGGCTGGCCTACCAGGCCGCCGGCTTGTCGCGCACGACGATGGCGCTGGCGCGCCTGGCGAGGACCAGCCGGTCGTGCTGCCGATCCCAGATTCTGGCCAGCACGGCGGCGGCGGTCAGCCCGACCAGCCCGGCCAGCGCGACGGCGCCTTGCGGGCCGATGAGCTCGGCTAGAGCGCCAGCTGCGACGAAGCCCAGGGCCTGCGCGGCGAGCAGCCCGGACTGGGCCATCTGTAATGCACCAGGCCGCAGGTCAGCGCGGATTGCCTGGCCGACCGCGGCGGCCACGACTAGCTGATAGGCGGTTCCGGCGCCGGCCAGGGCCCACAGGATGAGCACGACCCACAACGGCGGCCGCAGCGAGCAGAACGCGAGCGGCATGCAGCACAGCATCGCCAGCCAGCCGAGCAGCTGCGTTCTGGTTTCGGGCCGGGCTGCTCTGGTGAGGACGATGATCCCGGCGACCGCCCCGGCGGGCATGGCCGCCATCAGCAGGCCGACCGCCAGCGGCCCGCCATGCAGCGTGTGCCCGTACGGCGCCGCGAGGCCTTCGGGCACCACGTAGCAGCCTGCCAGCCAGCCGAACAGCAGCAGCGTGCGCAGGACCGGGCTGCCACGCAGGATGGCCGCCACCCCAGGCCCGGTGGCCGCGATCTCGCCGGCCCGGCACCGGCCTGCGGCGCCCCGGCGGGGCGATGCCGTACCAGGACGATGAGGAGGCAGGCGGAGACCAGGAAGGTCGCAGCGTCGATCAGCAAGACACGCCTGGGCTGCAGGACGGCCACGGCCGCCGCGCCCAGCAGGAACCCGAGCACCTGGCTGGCTTGCCAGTTCAAGGCCCCGGACGCTCCGAATGAGAAGCCGCCTGATCTTTGCTCCGCCGGCCGGGCGCTGCGCAGCAGCGCTGTCCGGGCAGCGGTGAAGGGGGCGCCGAGCAGCATGACACCGAGCAGCAGCAGGCAGAGCCACGGCAGCGGCAGGCCGGTCAGCGCGATGGCCGCCACGAGCCCGGCGCGGGCCAGGTCGAGCCCGATCATCACGGTGCGCGGGGTGATACGGGCGGCCCGGCGGGCCCAGCAACCGGCCGCCGAGAGCTGGCGGCAGGTAGGTCAGCGCGTAGGCCAGTGCGGTCAGGAACGGGGACCGGGTCCAGTCATAGACGCCGATCGCGATGGCGACCTGCGCGATCAGGTCGCCGATGGACGACAAGAACTGCGCGGCCCACAGCGCGCGCGATTCACCCAGGGTCAGCGCTGTTCGTGCGGACCGGTTGCGTTCCGCGTGCTCGCAGTACCGGTGCCGGCCTACGGTGGCCAGCGCCCGTGCTCCCGCGTACTCCCAGGTCGAGGCCAGGTAATGAGAGGTCCTGCGGGCCGGCTGGCCTAGGTGGAGGCTGGAACCGGGCTGATCATGGCGGCCCGGGTAGACGTCGTGGGTGCCAGCCTGGCCAGGGTCCGGCCGGTCGCGCTGGCGGGGCCGACTGTGCGCCGTGACGTTCTGGCCGTCCGACCGGTACCTCTGGCCGCCTGACCGGCCAGGAGACTCGAGCGAGGCATCGCCGTTTTCGGGCGGCCGCAGTAGCTGGAGGCGGTACCTGGCAGCAGCGGCCGGTCCGGCCGGACCGGCGGGCGCAGGCCCTAAACCGCCGGACCGGGCCGCCAGATCCGCCTGTCCGGCCAGATTCGCCCGCCCGGCCAGATCCGCCTGAGTTTCCTGGTCAGGCCGGGCTGTCTCGTCGGCCTGGTCCGCATCGGCCTGGTCCGGCCGGATTCCCGCCTCGGCCTGGTCCGCCCCGCCCGCGTTGTCTGACTGTCGGCCGCCGGGGAGCAAGCGCAGCGGCCGCCCGTTCGCCATGAACCGGCACGTCCTCACCCGAGCCTTCGCCTCGCCCAGAGCTGGGCCCGACGAGTCTGACGTCAGCCTGCCGATGTTCTCATCCTGCCCCAGCGGCGGCCGAAAGGCTTCCAGGACTGCCACGTATACAGGTTCCGACCAGGGGTTTCCTGGTTCGCACCGGCGAGGGCCATCGGTGAGCGGCTGCTCCGCCTGACGCCGTGGCCGGTCATCGTCGTTGCTCATATCCGCCTCTCGCAGGGACTTGGCGATGCGGTTGGTTTCGTCACCGGGAGGAGATGTGTACCAGTTACAGCGCTCTGCGCCGGTCTCACCCACTCCGCACCGGTCACAAGCTCCCTGCCCGAACGGTAACTATAAGTTGTCCTTCAGTTGCATAGGGTGTCGGATAAGCGCACGCGGCGCAAGTGGTCTCGTAACATCGGCGCGGCCCACCGCTTTGCTGTCCGTGCCGTCCGTCCCCTATGCTGGACCGGTCCCCGACGGCGGGCGCCACGGGCAAACGGCGGCGGTAGCTGTCGAGCCCCCATCGTCTAGCGGCCTAGGACACCGCCCTTTCAAGGCGGCGGCACGGGTTCGAATCCCGTTGGGGGCACTGCTGGCATCCGCCAGCGCAGTTTGGTCCTGTAGAGCAGCTCGGAGTGCTCGCCACCCTGTCAAGGTGGAGGTCGCGGGTTCAAATCCCGTCAGGACCGCTCGGGTCGGCGCTTCCGGACCTCCCGGTGCCGGAGTCCGGTCGAGGTCAGGTAGCTCAGTTGGTACGAGCGTCCGCCTGAAAAGCGGAAGGTCGGCGGTTCGACCCCGCCCCTGACCACCCATGTTCTCCGGGCATCGCAAGCCCTCTCACCTGCGAGAACGCAGGAAGAGAGGGATACGCCATGGCGCAGACTGCGCTCTCGCGTTCCAAGATCACCACAAAAAACCCACAACTGGCCCGCGGCGGCCCCGCAAACCGCACCCCTGCGACGGCACGCGGACGCCGTCCCGCACAGCGCGCCGCCATCGTGACCGGCGACGTCCGTGAGGGCACCCGCGGCGAAGGTCGTGTGGTGGTGGAGGTGGCGGGGGGGATCACGGTGTACCCGGCGCGGGGGGCGGGGGACCGGTGGCGGGCGGTGTGGTACGAGAACGGCAGGCGGCGGCAGTGCCAGTCGGCGACCGAGGACGGCCTGGCCGCCCGGCTGGAGAAGGTCACCGTGCGGCTGGCCGCGGACGCGCCGGGCCTGGAACTGCCCGGAGCCGAGCTGATCGGCTACTACCTGTCGCCGGGCCGGCACCCGGCCGCCGCGCCGTGGTCGCGTAAGCACGCCGACACCCAGGCCCGGCTATGCCGCAAATACGTCGCCCCGGTGATCGGCGGGCTGGCGTGCGAGGACATCAAGACCGGCCACATGCAGGCCGTCGTGAACGCCGCGCCGACCGCGCAGGAAGGCGCCCGGCTGCGGCGGTGCATCTCCGCCCTGGTCACAGCCGGCCTCACCGGCGGCTACCTGGCTAACCCGCGGCTCAAGGAAGTGCACTGGCAGGCCGGCGACCGGCCCGCACCGCAGCCTGCCGCGAGCATCGCCGGGGAAGCCGGCCTGTTCGTCGACCCGGCTGAGATCCCCGCGGCCGCCGATGTCGCCCAGGCTCGGCCAGGCCCTCGCCGTCTTGCGGGAGGAGTATGAGCTGATGGCCTGCTTCGCCGCCTACACCGGGCTGCGGTGGGGCGAGCTGGCCGCCCTGACCATCGGCCAGATCGACACCACCGCCCGGACCGTCACCGTGGACCGCAAGGTCATCGAGATCGGCGGGCAGCTGCACGTCGAAGCCGCCCAAGGGCCGCAAATGGCGGCGCACCATCTACCCCACCCGCACCCCCGAGGGCTACCCCCTCGCCGACATGATCGCCGCCCGCATCGAAGCCGCCCAAGCCGCCCAGCACACCGGGACCAGCCCCCTCGGGCTGGTCTTCGCCTCCCCGCGAGGGAAGCACTGGCGGTCCTCCAACTTCGCCCGGCGCGTCCTGGCACCCGCCTACCTCGCGGCCGGATGGCGCGACGCCGAGGGCAACGGCACCTGGGTCTGGCACAGCCTGCGGCACGTGTTCTGCACCACCGCCCTGTTCACCTGGAAGATGGACGCCGCCGACGTCTCCCGCCTGGCCGGGCACGCCAACATCCGCATCACCCTCGACATGTACGTCGGCGCCACCGCCGGCACCCTCGACCGCGCCCGCACCGCCACCGAATAACACCAGCA
>CAWAWM010000008.1:0-1074104 GCA_963785765.1 uncultured Actinomycetes bacterium
CCGGTACTACAGTCCCGGTTTGTGACTTGATCATGATTCATGCCAGGCGTGCCCGGAGGCGTGCCTGGAAGTGGTGGTAGCGGGCTCGGGCCTGGTGTTTTCGCCGCCAGCGGGACCAGGCGTAGCCGAGCTGGCGGGCGGTGGCGCTGATCGGGGCGGTGGCCAGGTGCAGGATCCGGCGGGCTTCGGGGACGCTGACCTTGACCAGGCCGGGGTCTTCGGGTGGCGGCTCGTCCGCGCTGGCGGGGAGGATCCCGGTGTCGGCCCAGCCTGCGGGCTGGGCGTCATCACCGGCCGGGACGAGGCTGGCGGCCTGTGCTGGCGGGCTGGCCGCCGGTCGCGCGGCGGCGATGGCCAGCAGCGCGAGGGCGCACAGGGACAGCACCGTGTGGCGGTGGAAGGACTGCCACAGCCGGACCTGGTGAGCGTCGAAGCCGACCTGCCCCTTGGCCTGCTGGTGACACTCTTCCACCGGCCATCTCTTCCCGGTTACAGCGATCAGCAGCGGCGGGTGACCGGCCGGCCGGCGGGGACGTGGCAGTAGAAAAATGCGAGGTCAGAAGGGTCGGAGATGCTCCCGGCGGATCAGCAGCCAGTGCCGGGGCGAGGCCGTCGCCAGCCAGGCCCACTGGTAGTCGCGGTGGCCTTTGCAGCCGCGCCCGCACGAGCGGGTCTCCCACCCGGCGGCGGGCACCCGCCGCGCCGCGGCATCCGCCCGCAGCTTGCCGCGGCACGGGTGCAGCCGGACCCGGAAGTCGCACGGCACGGCGAGCACGTACCCCTTGCCTGCTTTCTCGCAGGCAGCCCGCAGCTTCGAGCTGCGGCCATAGACCTCGTCGGCGGCGGCCCAGCCGAACGGGACGCCCGCGCTGACCGCATCGGTGACCATCGCGGTGCCCAGCTCGGTCTTGGTGGCGAACTCCACGTCCGCGGGCACGTGCGCCCGCTCCCGCCGGCGCTTGTCCTCGCACCAGCCCTTGGGCAGGTAGAGCCGGAAGTCGTACAGCGCGTGGCCGCGGGCGGTGACATACGCGCAGTTCACCACGGTCTGGCAGTTCTCCACCTGCCCGGTGATCCCGGCATGCTGGCGGGCCACCCCCACCGTCAGCCGGCCCTGCTTCAGCTCCGCGGTTTCATCCAGCACCAGGATTGCCTGCGGGTCAGCCAGGTGATCGAGGATGAACCGCTGCAGCGCCGCGAGCGCCGCCGCGTGATCCCAGGCGTGATCGGCCAGCAGCGCCTGCATCCGCCGCGGCGTCGCGTGCCCCGCAGTCTCGGCGAGCTGCCAGCACGAGCGGCGGTCCCCGGGCTCGGCGAGCAGCGCATCCACATAGGCAAACGCCGTTAAACGGGACCTGGCCTGGCAGAACACCGGCGCAAGCGCCGCCCGCAGTTCATCCCGCAGACTCCCCAGCCAGCGGCCATCCCCTACGATGGCCGCAGCGGCCACCTGCTGATCTTGTTGTGTCACAGCACATGATCATCCAGGTGGCCGTCCGCTGCATGCGCCGGGTCGCTGGGCAGACCATGATCATCCAGTCGCTAGATCACAAACCGGGACTGTAGTACCGGGCGGCGGATTGTCTCGGAGGTTTTCGTGAGGTTCAAGGTAGCCGCGGCACTGGGGACTGCCGCGCTGTGCGCCGCGGTCGTCTCGTGCTCGTCCGGACCGGTAGCGACAGCGGGCACGCAAGCACCTGCGATCACCGTGCTGACCAAGGGCGCGGACAACGGCAACGGCGACATCTTCCTGGCCCCGCAGGGCGGCGGCCAGTACGGCACCGGCCCGGAGATCGTCAGCATCACCGGCAAGGTGCTCTGGTTCCATCGGCTGCCGGCGGGCACGTTCGCCACTGACTTCCGCGCCCAGACCTACCTGGGCAAGCCGGTGCTGACCTGGTTCCAGGGGGGCAGCAACGGCGGCGAGGATGTTATCTACAACGCCCGCTACCAGCAGATCGCGACCGTCAAGCCGGCGAACGGATATCTGCCCGACTTCCACGAGTTCCTGATCACGCCGTGGAACACTGCGCTGATCCTCGCTGACAGGATCGGCACCGCCAACCTGACCTCGCTCGGCCTGTCCGCGCACCAGCAGGTCATGGACGGCGTGGTGCAGGAGATCGACATCAAGACCGGCAAGCTGCTGTTTCAGTGGGTGAGCTCCGACCACGTTCCCTACAGCGATAGCCACGCGCCGACGCCGCAGCCGGGCCAGCCGTGGGACTGGTTCCACATCAATGCCGTGCACCTCGACACCGACGGCAACTTGCTGATCAGTTCCCGCTTCACCTGGACCATCTACAAGGTGAACCTCCGCACCGCGGCGATGATGTGGCAGCTCGGCGGCAAGCACAGCACGTTCGTCATCAAGGCCGCTCCCGGGCAGAAGCTGGACAGCGCCGGCGAGATCTTCGCGTTCCAGCACGACCCCGAGGCGCTCGGCGGCAACGTGTACACGGTCTTCGACGACGAGTCCGACGGGCAGTCGACCCTGTACTCCTCCAGCCGGGTGGTCACGATCAGCCTGGACCTGGCCACCGACACGGCGACACTGACCAAGTCCGTAAACCAGCCGGAGGGCCTGACGGCGGGCGCGACCGGCAGCGCGCAGACGACCAAGAACGGCGACCTGTTCGTCAGCTGGGGCGGGCTGTCATACTTCTCCGAGTTCAGCCCGTCAGGAAAGCTGCTGTTCAACGCCAAGCTCCCCGACGGCATGGGTACCTACCGTGCCTACCGGCTGCCGTGGAATCCGGACCGCTAATGTGCCATCTGCAAGGCTACAAATCGATCTAGTCAGTCAATCGACACGACTGATCCTGCCGAAGCGCACCCCCCACATCTCCGCGCTCACGGAGGTGCCGTCGCGCCCCAGGATTCGAGTATTCGAGCGGCACAAGTTCGGTCGGCGGGTCCATGACACTTTGCTGAGCTGGGGCACGCGTCCGCGGGAAACGCCTAGGATCGCGGCGGTATCCGACACGGACAGCCCGGCCGCCCGCAGGTCTGCTGCGAGTGCACGGCAGGAGTTCCGTGCTTCCTGCTGCTGCCGGTCCGCTGCGGCGAGTAGAAACCGCGGGATGCTGGCCAGCCCGTTGGCAGCCATCGCCGGTAGCCTGCTCCAGGGAGGTGGTCGCGATGCTCGTTCCGGCGATCGCCGAGGTGTTCGCCGGCCTCATCGTTCTGTGGCTGGCCATCCGGATGCGGCACGGACGCGTACCGCGCGGCTCGGCCGCAGGGGTACGAACACCGGCCACGATGCGCAGCGATGCAGCCTTTGAATCGGCCAACAAGGCCGCGGCGCCCTTGACGGCCGCAGGTGGCGCCATCCTGGCGGTCTGCGGTGTCCTCGCCGCGGCTGTTCCGAAGCGCCTGGCGGGGGCTTTCCTCTTCGGCGGCGTGGGAGTCTTTCTCGTCTTGTGCCTCCTCGGCGCGGTGACGGGCGTGCGAGCGTCCCGATCCGCGCCGTGAGCGAGCCTGGCGCCGACCACTGCCAGCCTGGATAGTGAGCCCGGGCCCTGGCCGCTCCGCCGCCGCGCCCGGGTTGACCAGCAGCGCGCCCGGCTGGCGGCGGCTCAGACTTCAGTGCGCCATTGCCACGTCATAGTTTGGAGAGGTGTCCGCAGGCTGAGCCGGCGCGTTAGCGGCTACCGGTGATGTAGTTGGACAATGCAGTTCGCTCGGTTTCGAGCTCGTCGATACGGTTCTTCACCACGTCGCCGATGCTCACGATCCCGCGCAAGCCGCCGTCAACCACGACCGGCGCGTGCCGCACCCGGTGCTCGGTCATCATGCGCATGACCTCCTCGAGGGGGGTCTGGGGCGTGACCGTGTGCACCTCGGCTGTGTAGATTGCCGTGACCTCCTCAGACATCACCGCGGCGCCTCGCTGGGCCAGCGCTCGGACGATGTCCCGCTCACTGGCGATCCCGTCGACCGAGGTGCCGTTGCGAGAGACGACGACGGCACCGATCCGATGTTCGGCCAGCACCGCCAGAAGGCGCCGCACCCTTGTGTCCGGGGTGACGGTGACGACCTGCGTGCCCTTGACGCGAAGCACATCGCTGATACGCATGCGGCCCTCCCCAGGCACAGGTGCGGCGCTGATCGTGCGCCCGCCGGCACCCCCAGGCTATTACTTCAACCCGCAGTTGCCGGGTAGCTGATCGGCGGTGGATCCCGGGGGCATTGGCCAGACTCGACGGCGGACCAGGCGCGAGCCAAGCCAGTGTCGTCCTTCCGGGGCCCTCCTGGCAGCCTGATGAATAACCGTGCAGCACGATGAGCTTGCCTGCCCGCCAGCAGCGACTGGGCGAGGCGGAGCTTAAGCGGCCCGCGACGGTTCCGTCCGGAAGTGGTCATTCCGCGGGGGGTCAACCTTGACAGCGGTCGAAGGGTTTGGTGGACTGACTTAGTCAGTCGACTAATCCAGTCGGCTAAGGACGCGGCCGCCCGGAAGGGGCTGGCGATGGCAACCGATCAGGAGCTGATCACCCAGATGGTGCGCGACTACTTCGGGGGCTGGTATGACGCCGGCGTCGCCCGGATGGACCGGGCGCGCTACCCAGACCTGGTCAAGCGCTCACCGGCCAAAGCCGACGGTGCGATCCTGACCAAGGAGCTCATGCTTCAGGCCTGTGCTGAGGGTGCGGGAACCAGGGCCGCGGACCGGTGGGTGAAGATCGACATCGCGGATGTCTGCGGCGACATCGCCAGCGCCGTTGTCCGCTCAGCCCCTTACCGGGAGTACCTGCACCTGATCAGGACCGGCGACGGGTGGCAGATAGCGGACACGCTGTGGCTGCCGCAGTGAGCCCGGCGGCGCAGAAGACGGCGGCGCGCACCGCCGCGGAGGAGGCGCTGCTGGATGCGGCGGAGCGGCTGCTAGCCGCGGTCGGGTATGCGGGTATCACGACGCGCCGGCTCGCCGAGGAGGCTGGCATCAACCACGGCCTGGTGCACTATTACTTCGGCTCGAACGAGAACCTGCTCGTGCACGCGCTGGAACGGTTCACCGACCGGCTGATCACCCGCCAGCGGGAACTGTATGCGGCCGATCTGCCGTTCGCGGACAAGTGGCGCACGGCGATGCGCTACCTGGTCAGCGAGGACGTCAGCTACCAGAAGATCTGGCTGGAGCTACAGGCGCTGGCCTGGAACAACCCTGACATCTCCGAGCGCCTGGCGCGGGTGAACGCCGAGTGGCGGGCGGTGCTGACCGAAGCGTTCGAACAGCCGCGCCGCGAGCTTGGCATCGAGATGCCGCTGGTTGCGCTGGTGTCGCTGGTGATGACGTTCAACCTCGGCATCATCGTCGAGCGACTGGGCGGCATCGACACCGGTCACTGCGAACTACTGGATTGGATCGACCAATGGATCTCCCGATGACTGAACCCGCCCGCGAGCAATCGCGGGCACGGTACCCCGACATCTCCGGCTACACCAAGCGCGCCGGGGTACGTCTCTACTACGAGGTCTACGGGTCCGGCGAGCCGACCGTCTTCTTGCTGCCGACGTGGTCGATCATCCATTCACGGCATTGGAAGATGCAGATCCCGTACCTGGCCCGGCACTGCCGCGTGCTCACCTTCGACGGTCGCGGCAACGGCCGCTCTGATCGCCCGGCGGCCGGATACGGGGAAGACGAGTTCGCCGCCGATGCCCTGGCGGTGATGGACGCCACCGCGACCGGGCACGCGATGATCGTCTCGCTCTCGGTCGGCGCGCAGCGTGCCCTCATCCTGGCGGCTGAGCACCCGGACCGCGTGACCGGGGCCGTGTTCATCTGCCCCGCCGTGCCGTTCGCCTCGACGCCGGAGGACCGCACGCGTTACCCGTGGGATGAGGTGCTGCCCACCGACGAGGGCTGGGTCAAAGACAACCTCTACAACTGGCTGCGGGATTACCGCGGCTTCCTGGATTTCTTCTTCTCCCAGATGTTCACCGAGCCGCACTCGACCAAGTCGGCCGAGGACTGCATCGGCTGGGGCCTGGAGACTACCGCCGAGACGCTCGTCGCGACGGAGATTGGTAACGGCCTGGACGAGCCGGCCGCGCGCGAGCTGTGCGGCCGGGTTCGCTGCCCGGTGCTGGTGATCCAGGGCACAGCGGATGCGATCACCGGGCCCGGCCGCGGGATCGCGCTCGCCGCGGAGACCGGCGGCGATCTCGTGCTGCTCGAGGGCTCTAGCCACGGCCCGCATGTGCGTGACCCGGTCAAGGTGAACCTACTCCTGCGCGATTTCGCCGTCCCCCCGGCCGTTCCCCAGCGCTGGGTGCGCGGCAGTGCACGCCGCAAGCGCGCGCTCTACATCTCCTCGCCCATCGGCCTCGGCCACGCCCAGCGCGACGCCGCGATCGCCGACGAACTGCGCAAGCTGCACCCCGACCTGGAGATCGACTGGCTCGCCCAGCACCCGGTCACCAGGATGCTAGAAGAACGCGGTGAGCACGTGCACCCGGCCAGCGCGCACCTGGCCAGCGAGTCCGGGCACATCGAGTCCGAGTCGGCCGAGCACGACCTGCACGCCTTCCAGGCCATCCGGCGGATGGACGAGATCTTGCTCGCCAACTTCATGGTCTTCCACGACCTGGTCCGCGAAGAGGACTACGACCTGTGGATCGGCGACGAATCCTGGGAACTCGACTACTACCTGCACGAGAACCCCGAGCAGAAGCGCGCCGCCTACGCCTGGCTCACCGACTTCGTCGGCTGGCTGCCGATGCCCGACGGCGGCCCGCGCGAGGCGTTCGTCACCGCCGACTACAACGCCGAGATGATCGAGCACATCGCCCGCTACCCGCGCGTCCGTGACCGCGCCATCTTCGTCGGCGACCCCGACGACATCGTCCCCGGCGCCTTCGGCCCCGGCCTGCCGCCGATCCGCGAGTGGACCGAGCAGCACTACGACTTCGCCGGTTATGTCACCGGCTTCGACCCGCGCCAGCTCGGGGACCGCGAAGCGCTCGGCTACCACGCCGGCGAGCGCGTCTGCATCGTGACCGTGGGCGGCTCGGCAGTCGGCGGCCACCTGCTGCGGCGGGTAATCGCCGCCTTCCCCGAGGCAAAAGACCGCGTGCCCGATCTCCGGATGATCGTGGTGGCCGGCCCGCGGATCGATCCCGCCAGCCTGCCGGCCCACGACGGGCTGGAGATCCGCCCGTACGTCCCTGAGCTATATCGCCATCTGGCGGCCTGTGATCTCGCAGTCGTCCAGGGCGGGCTGACGACCACAATGGAACTGACCGCCAGCCGACGGCCGTTCCTGTACTTCCCGCTCCGCCACCACTTCGAGCAGAACTTCCACGTCCGCCACCGGCTCGACCGCTACGGCGCCGGGCGGTGCATGGACTACCAGACCGCCGAACCTGCCGACATCGCTGCGGCGATCGCCAGCCAGATCGGCCGCCACGTCGACTACCGCCCGGTCGCCACCGACGGCGCCGCCCGGGCAGCATCGCTGCTCGCCAGCCTCCTCTAGCAAGAAGCCAGCCATGACCGCGGGAACCATAACGCCCCACATCGGTTGATGCGGACGCCGACGGGATCGCTCGCTTAGGGGGACGCGTTAGGGGTTGAGGGGCCGCAGCGCGCGCCATCTGATGCCGTTCCACGCCTCGGCGAGGCTACTACTCCTTGAGTTCACGCCGGGGTGGGTGAAGAAGCCGCCGACGGCTACGCAGCGGGAGGCCAGCGGGCACGAGACCCCGGCCATGCCGAGGCCGTCGGCGAGCGAGCGGGGACCGGGGACCTTCAGCAGGTGCCAGCTGGCCCCGTTCCACGTTTCGGCGAACGGGCCAGTGCCCGGGTTCCCTGGGGCGTTCGTGGAATTCCCGACGGCCATGCAGCGGGCGGCGGCTGTGCAGGACACCCCGTTCAATGACCTCGCCCCGGTGCGGGGGTTCGCGGTCTTGACGAGCCGCCAGCTGGTGCCGTTCCACGCCTCAGCGAAGCTGGGGAACCCAGCGAACCCCTGGTCCTGACCGGATCGGCCGACGGCCATGCAGCGGAAACCACCGGCGCACGACACTGATTGAAGCGTGCTTTCCTTCCCTCCTGCTGCTCCCGGCAAGTTCGGGATCGGCAGGACCGTGGCTTCTATGGTCAGGCGGCGGGCCGGACCGCATGTGGCTGACCTGGGATTTGGCGGTGACCGTGAACATGTTTGGCGCCGGTTGCGGATAACAGATATAGCCTCCCGCTCCCGGCAGGCTCCTTGCAGACAGGGGTCACCATGTCCCAGTCCTACCCGTCCAGCGGCCAGCAGGCCGAGCCGCTGCGGCCTCCTGCTCCCGTGCCGGTGCTGACCGCGGCCAAGCTCATGTACGCCGGCGCCGCCGTCAGTACCGTCACCCTGATCATCGCGCTGGCCCTGATCCCCGCCATCAAGGCCGCGCTCCGCACGGCGCACCCGAGCCTGACCGCGGCCCAGGTTAGCCACGTGAACACGCTCATTACGCTGGCGGTGGTATTCGGCCTGGTCGTGATCGCCCTGTGGCTGTGGATGGCGCGGGCGAACGGCCAGGGCAGGAACTGGGCGCGCATCCTGTGCACGGTGTTGTTCGGCCTGGCGACGCTGGGGCTGATCAGGGTCAGGCCGCAGTATCCAGGCAACTATCTCGCTCATTTTGTCATCGGGGGCCACGTGTACTCGGTGATCCATTCCGTGTTCGGTGCGACGGTGCTCGGCCTGATCGTCCCCGTGCTGCTCTGGCTGACCGGCTTGGCCGCGGTGTGGCTGCTCTGGCGCCCGCCCTCCGGCGCGTTCTTCAAGCCGCATGGCGCGACTGCTGTCTGGATGATCAATTCCAAGGGCTGGCTGCGGAGATGAGGCGAGGGCATCCAAGCGGGACCGCTATGACATCGGACACCCGGATGCCCGGCCCTGGCTGTTTGGGATCGCCACCAACCTGGTCGGCCAGCAGCGCAGGGACGAGGCCCGCCAGTACCAGATCAGCCAGGCTGCCGCGGCCGAGCCGGCGGTTCCCGGTCACGACACGCGGAAGAGCACTTCCTGCATACGCCACATGCTGAAGGCTCCCAAGGCGTCCATCAGGGAGGTGATGGACGAGGCGCATCTCAGCGGATTGAACCCTTGCTAACTCGATCCACGACTCTTGAGTGCTTCGTTGACCAACGCGATGGTCGCCTGGAGATCGTCTACGTCGATCACAAGTTGCGAGTAATGCTCGTCTCGCAGCGTTATCAGCACCGCCTGCTTAGGATCATGCACAACCCAGAAAGTCCATTTGCCGCGACGCCGGTAGGAACCTACCGTGAACAGTCCGGGAAAGCTGTTGGCCAGCCATGGGAGACCGGGCATTAGGGGCCTGCCCAGCTGCGCGCCCCGGCCAACAGCGACGACGTGTTCGACGGGAACCGTGACCCCGCGCTTGCCGAGGGCACAGAATCGGTCAAACCCCGTTACCTCAACCACGAGATCGTCGCCGGCCACAGAGACTGTCGCCATGAGCGGATCATACCGTTCGTTCCGATGGACTCGCTCATGGTGGCGAGGAGCTGCGCGTCGACCAGGGCCATCCCCGCCACAGCCGCCGGGCGCGTGGCACGTCGCCGGCGGCGTCGAGCACCCAGCGGGAGTCCTGGTAGCCGCGGTATGTCTCGTCGAGGATCTGGAGAAGGTGACCTGCGGGCTGTTGCGGTCCGCTGGGGGCTTCCCCGGGGTGGTGCCAGAAGGTGCGGCCGTCGTACTGGAACGAGCCGAGCCGGTCACGCACCTGCTGCAGGCCGGCGCGCACGTCGGTGAGGGAGAGCGTTGCCCAGTAGGCGAGATCCCGTTCGGTGGCCGGGCCGTGCCCGGTGAAGTAGCGCAGGGCGATCTCGGCCAGGGCCTCGGTCCGCCCGAGCCTGCGTCGTGTCGGCGCGCGCTCGTCCATAAGTGCGTAGGTGTGCTCGCCCTCGGCGAGTCGGCCGCTGCAGATCAGGCCGTCCAGCTCGGCGTGGGCTAGCAAGGTCATCAGCATCTGCCCGCTGCCCCGGATACCGCGCTCGCGCAGCTGTGCAGCCAGCTGCGCCCGGGTGAGATGTCCCCGGCTCGCCAGTACCTGCGTGACGGCGGTGACCGCCTGGACGATCGAGCGCTCGTCGAGGCCATGGGCGTCACCGAGGTGCTCGCGCGGGTCGGCCTGGTCCCAATACGTTCTGGCATATGGCTGGCGTTCCCCTGTTTCATAACTGGCGTGGGAGCCATTCGTTGATCGCGGCGATGTGCACGGTGGCTTCGTAGCGGACAGCAAGCTGAGCGCGATACCTTCGCGCGGCTTCGGCAAGGATGAGGGGATGCGGCCTTTGCGGCACAGCTACACCAACCGCACGCTCGCAGACGGCGCGACCGTCGTGAAGTGCTACCAGGGGCCCGGCGCGCTGACCCGGTCCCGTCTTGAGCAGGGCATGCTGCACGCCCTGCAAGGCCAGGTGCCAGTACCGCAGATCCTGGATTACCGCGACGGGTGCCTGACCATGACGTTCATGAACGGCGTCCACGGACAGGAGCTGCTTGACGTCGGCCGCGCGGACGGCGTACTGCGCGCCTGCGGCACCATGCTCTGGCGAATCCACCAGCTCGGTGCTGGCGGTATCGCAGCCCTCGCCACCGCCGCAGGTGATGGCCAGGTGCTCGTGCACGGTGACTACGGCCCGCAGAATGTCCTTCTCCACCCAGCGACCCTGCAGATCACAGCGGTCCTGGACTGGGAATGGGCCCACGCGGGGCACCCGGTCGAGGACATCGCGTGCTGTGAATGGATCATCCGCATGCACCATCCCCGCCTGGTAAGCGAGCTCGGCGTGTTCTTCGACGCTTATGGCGGGGCTATCCCGCCCTGGCCGGCTCGCCAGGCGGCCATGCTGGCCCGGTGCCGGTCACTGTTTGACCTCAGCCGCCAGCGACAGCCAGGAGGACCCGGGGAAACGCAATGGGCGCACCGGCTCGCCGTGACCGGGGCATGGAAGGAGTGACCAGCCACCCACGCCGGCACCTGCCGCGCGCGACTGCCCATGATCCTGCCACCCTGACCAGTCAAAGGCCGTACTCAAGATCACGACTCTGAGAGAGGGTCACCCTCTCGGGGGTGATGCCAGGAAGCCTCATCGCGCGGCATGCTGGCATTGTGCGCAGGCGCTTCACGGCGGGAGGCTGCATGACAAGATCGGGACAAGGGGGCGGGAGGCCGCCACTGGCCATCGTCGCGGCAGGCAGCGGCAACTCGGCGGCGCAGCCGGGAAACTCGGGCTTGGCCGGTAAGGCGGCGCTGGGACTGGTGGGACTGGGCGTGGTGGGTCATATGCTGCGAAGCCGCCGCTTCCATGAGCGGGTGATCGTCGGCGCCATCGTGCTAGGGGCGCTGCGAGGGCTGGGACAGGAGAACCGGGCCAGCGCGTTCGAGCGCCTGGCTGCCTGGAATAAACGGCAGGTCCAGATCCTCGAGCGCCAAGCTGAACGGCAGGCCCGGCGCCTTGAGCGCAAAGCTAGGCGCCTTGAGCGCAAAGCTGAACGGCAGGCCCGGCGCCTTGCTGTCCGGGCAAAGCTAAAGGTCCGCAGGCCTAGAGCTGGGCAACCGACCGCCAGCTAGCGGCGGGTGCAGCCGGGCCGTCGGGCTGATGGCTGGCTGGCTATCCGGCGGATGGGAGACGACGATGATCAAGTTGTTGTACAAGCCGGTGGACCTGATCGCTGGCATGGTTGGCGGGTTGCTCGCCGGGCTGATCTTCAAGAGGGTCTGGAAGCTCATCGGCCGGGGAGACGCGCCTAAGCCCACCGATGAGCGGCGGGGCTGGGGGGAAATCCTGCTGGCCTCGATGTTGCAGGGCACGATCTTCGCGCTGGTCAAGGCCGCCGTTGACCGCGGCGCCGCCGAGGGGACGCGCAGGCTCACCGGGATCTGGCCCGGCGATGAAGGCCAGCAGCCCGACGAGTAGGTGACCATTACCCCAAGCCGCCGCCACCGTCCGCAGGCCAAGTGACCGGCCGATCGCGGCTGGGACTGACTGCCCGACGTCGGTCCACCGCGATGATGTTGGCTCCACGCCCACTGCGGCCGAGGGCACCGCGATGACCGGAACAACCGGTGATCTATGAGATCAACACCGCGGTCTGGCTGGACGAGCTGTCTCAGACGGCCGGACGCCGGGTCACGCTGGCCGAGTTCCGGCCTGCGATTGGGACGCGGCCACCCCGGCCGGTGCGGATGCGGTCTAGTTAATGGGCGTGTGGGAACGGAGCCCGACCAGGGGCGGTAATAGTAATCAGTCGTCGGTGTCAGGCTCGGCAGTCAGCCACTGGCTGAGCCACTCCGCATAGGACCTGGAGTCATCCGGGCCGGGTTCTATCCCGCCCGGCAGGGTCTCGGTGAAAACGAGCGCGGCGGTGGCTTCGAGCTGACCCCGGAGCAGGTCGGCGGGGCCGGTGGCTTCGAACCCCAGCGACCACCAGGCCTCGCCGCGCGTGCTGACCTCGGCGAGTTCCACTGCGCAGCCCGGGTCACCTGGCCCCGGGACGCGTGCCAAGGTTTGTCCACTGACCAGCGAGAACCGGCTGATCCGCCGCGTTTTGCTTACCGCTGTCCATCCTGCTCGGTTACCGCTGTTCTGGCTGACGGTGGCATAGGGAAATGACCATTTCTGCCAGGACTCCAGGCAGCCGCGGACCCGTCCGGTTACGTCGAGGATTCCTGGGCTCCCGCGGTAGACCTTGACGTCCAATGCTCTGCCCCCGCGGAGCTTCACCGAAAGGCCGTGCAGGTGTGGAGCGAGGAGATAGGCGTCATCTCGTGACTACGTCTCAGCCGGGAAGCGCTCGAACCAGGCGGCTACCGCGGTGCTCAGCTGACCGCGGAAGATCCAGCGCACTTCCAGGCTGCGGACACCATCTGGGGTCGAGCACTCAGGCGGTGCGGTCGGCATCATCACCTGCTCCCGAGATAGGCGGGTGCTGCCACGGGATCAGTCATTGCTCGGGCGACGGCGCCACCCGGTGTACGTGGAGCACCTCGAGCCCGAGGCCGGTGATCCGCTGCAGCAGCCCGGTAAGCGCAGCCTGATCGGGCAGCGCGGCACGAAGGGTTGTCGTGCCCGCACCCGTGGTGATCTCACAGTCGTCGAATTCCGCGCGCAGCGTGGTGCCCGCCTGGCCCGTGAACGTGACCTCATATATTTGTGATCGCACCACAGTTATGCCTCGCAGTTCGCTGGTTCAGCGTGCCGTCAGCATGTCTGCTGGTTGACCTGTGCGTCATCACCCGTCTGAGGGTGATCCGGGACCATTGCCTCACTAACGGTGACCTTGGTCACTTTTCACGAGATTCCAGCCGAGGTTCCCTAAGAACGGATCTCTCTCAGCTCGGCCGGACATGCGAGGGGGCGAGTGGTGCCACAGCGCGCGGTGATGCTGCGCGGCGCTTCGCGGGAGCCCCGGTTCGCGCTGACGAAATTCCGGCCGACCACACTGCCTGCCACGCTGGTCCAAAGGTCGGCGCTGCATGGTCGGCTGACGTCCGGGACTGGTCAGCGCCTGACCGTTGTTACCGGGTCGGCCGGGGCGGGCAAGAGCGTGCTGCTGTCGAGCTGGGCGGCAGCCAGGCCCCCTGGCCTGACGTCCTGGCTGTCTTGCGATGAGGCAGACGCTGACCCGGTCCGCTTCTGGTTCGGCTTCATTGAGGCCGCCCGGGTGATGGCACCTTGGTTCGGCGCCGACGCTGCCGACCTGCTGACGATGGACGGTGTCATGTCGGCTGACATCACCGCTTCGATTGCGAACGATGCCGCCAAGCTGTCCGCCGGGTCGGCGATCATCGTAGACGACTTCCATATCGCGGCGGCCACGGTCGGCCGGAGCATGACCGATCTTGTCGAACGCTGGCCGGCTGAGACCACCCAGCTGGTCCTGTCCAGCCGCTTCGACCTCCCGCTGCGGCTGCACCGGCTGCGGATGGTCGGCGAATTGTGCGAGTTCCGCGACCGCGAGCTGTATTTCTCGCCAGCCGACAGCCGCGGCCTGCTGGCCAACTTCGGTGTTGAAGTCACCGATGCTGAGCTGGCGCTACTTCATCAGCGAAGCGAGGGGTGGGCCGCGGCTCTGCAGATGGCGGCGCTGTCGCTGCGCGGTACCAGAGACCCCGTCCGGGCCGCACAGGCTCTTGACGTCCGTACCCATGCGATCGCCGAGTACTTCATCTCGGAGGTCCTCGAGCGGCAATCACCCGAGGTTGCCCAGTTCATGCTCGACACCGCGGTCCTCGGCGAGCTGACCGAGGGTGCTTGCGCAGCCGTCACCGGGAGGCAGGCCGCGTCAATGCTGCGCAGCATTGACGCGGCCAACCTCTTCCTGGTGGCACTCGATGACGAGCGGACCACCTTCAGGTATCACCATCTGGTGCGCCAGGTACTGCGCGCCGAACTGCGGGCCAGGGACCGGGATCGCGAGCAGGCGGCCCAGCTGCGGGCCGCCGGCTGGTACGAGTCCACCGGTGACACGCGGCGTGCGGCCCGCCACTTCCTTACGGCGCAGCAGGCCGACCGGGCGCTGGCCATCATGCAGGACCGGGTCGTGACCGATTTCCTGCACAACCAGGTGCTCCCGGCCACCCTGGATCTCAGCACCGTCGACCCATCGCTGCTGGCGGATGCCCCGGGTCGGCTGCTGGCCCTGGCGGCTGACCTGCTGACGTCAGGTGACACCGCTCGCGGCGGCGAATACCTTGACCTGCTTGAGCGCGCGCAGTCGCCGATCCCGCCCGAGTCGAAGCTGGCGGCCAGGTTCGCGACGATGCGGTCCTTTCATTACGGGCTGATCGGCCAGCTCAACGAGGCCGTGGGCGCGGCCCGCACGGCGCGCGCTATCCAGGAGCGGGCGCAGCTCACCGACGATTGGCACACTGCTGTCCCGCTGATCTTGCTGCGTGTCTATCCGGGCCTGGAAGACTTTCAGGCCGTGGACCGTGAGGCAGCCGCGGCGCTGGCGATGCCCGAGCTCAGCGAGCCGGCCAGGCTGGTGCTGGTACCCGGCGCTGAGGCAGTGGCCTGGTTCGAGGCCGGCCGCCTCGCTGAAGCCGGCAGTGCCGCCCTGGCCGCCGAAGCCGACGCCCGGCGGCTGGGATTTGACCAGCATTTCTTCGCCGTGGATTACCTGCGCGTTCTGGCCGGCCTCGCGCTAGAGCGGCGGGACCTCGGCGCTGCAGCGCGGCTCACCGAGCAGGTGCTCTCGATAACTGAGCGGCGGCGGCCCATCTTTGAGTTCCTCGCGCTGCTCGACCGGGCCGGAATCTGGGCCGCCGCCGGGCAGGTCCGGGACGCGCTGGCCACCCTCGAGGCGGCGCGTCTGGTCCTGGCCGGGACCGGCTCGGTGCTGTTGGCGCGGGCCGATGAGCTTGAGGCGCTGGTGCGGCTGTCGCTCGGCGACCCGCGCTCCGCTACTGAGCTGGCCGCCAGGCTGCCCGCCGCCCGCCGCGACCTGCTGCTGGCCAGGATCGCGCTTGACGCGGGCGATCACCGCGCCGCGCACGGATACCTGCAGGCGCCGTCACTGGGCGACCTGACGCCGCGGCGCGCCCTGGTGCGCCAGCTGCTCCTGACCGCGGCGGCGATCGAGCGCGGTGACCCCATGACCGCCGGCATCCTGGGCGGTGCCGTCCAGACTGCCCGCCAGCAGGGCTTCGTCAACACGGTCGTCATGACCGCGCCCCAGGTAACGAGCTACCTGGTCGAGCACTCGATACCAACGCGATCAGACCAGTTCACAGCGCACCTGATCGTCGCGGCTCTCGAGGTGCGGGCCGTGCAGGCGGACGCGTTCCGGTCCGGTCACGTGCTCGCCGAGCCGCTGACCACCGCCGAGTTGCGCATCCTGAAGCTCCTGCCGGCCAGCACCTATCTGCAGATGGCCGCTACCTTGTTCATCTCGCGTAACACGGTAAAGACCCATCTGCGGTCGATCTATCAGAAACTCGGTGTGACGTCGCGCCTGGAGGCCATCGAGCGGGCCGTCGACCTGCGCCTGCTCTGAGCCTGCGCCTGCCGGAGGAAGCGACTGCCTCAGTAGTGCCGCTCCATGGTCGTGATGTTCGCGCTGGGCCGCAGCCGCGGCCAGGCGTGGGACGCGCTGTTCGTCAGCGCGATCTCGCTGGCCATCGCGGCCATCCCCGAGGCACTGCCCACGGTGACGCAGACGATCTTGTCGCTCGGGGGAGTGGATCTGGCCAAGCGCAACGCGATCGTGAAGGACCTGCCCTCCGTCGAGACGCTGGGGTTCACCTCGGCGATCAACTCCGACAAGACCGGCACCCTGACGATGAACCAGATGACCGCTGTCGAGGTGGTGGACCCGACCGACCGCTTCACGATCTCCGGCATCGGTTACGGCCTGGAGGGCAAGGTCCATCACGTCGCGGGCGCCACCGCCACCATCGAGGACGCGATCCTGCCGTATCTCGTGGCCAGCGACGCCCAGCTCGTCGACGGCAAGGTGGTCGGCGATCCCACCGAGGGCGCCCTGCTGGTGCTGGGCCACAAGGCCGGGCTGGACATCGACGGCACCCGCGACAGCCTGCCCCGGCTGGCTACCCTCCCGTTCGACCCGACCTACAAGCTGATGGCCACCTTCAACTCAGCCGCTGACGCGGCCGGCCGCCCGGTCGTGCGGTGCTTCGTCAAAGGCGCGGCACCGGCCGTGATGTCCCGCGCGGCCACCGCGCTGTCGGGCGGCAAAGCCATCCCGTGGGATGCCGAGCTGAGCGAGCGGGCCCGGGCGCACCTGGAGCGCATGGAAGGCGCGGGCCAGCGGGTAATGGCCGCCGCCATCCGGGATCTCGATCCCGCCGACTTCAACGCGGACGGCGACCTGCCCGGCTATGTCACCGATCTGCAGATGACCAGCCTGGTCGGCATGGTTGACCCGGCGCGGGACGAGTCCACGGCCGCGGTGGCCAGTGCCCAGGCCGCGCACATCCGGGTCCGGATGGTGACCGGCGATGACGTGATCACCGGCGCAGCCATCGCCAAGCAGGTCGGCATCGGCGGCGAGGCCATCCTGGGCGCCGATTTCGCTGCCCTGCCCGAGGCCGACCGGCTGGCCCGTATCGACGGCATCGGCGTGCTCGGCCGGGTCGCCCCCGAGCACAAGGTCCTGCTGGCCGACACGCTGAAGAAGAAGGGCGAGGTCGTGGCCATGACCGGGGACGGCGTCAACGATGCCCCGGCCATCAAGGCGGCCGACATCGGGATCGCGATGGGGACCGGCACGGAGGTGGCCAAGAACGCCGGCCGGATGATCCTGTCCGACGATAACTTCGCCACCATCGTCTTCGCGGTCGAGCAGGGCCGCAAGATCTACGACAACCTCACCAAATACATCCGGTTCGTCCTGGTGCTGCTGGTCGTCTTCGTGCTGACCTTCCTGGGCGCGACCTTGTTCAACATCGCCGCCGGCGAGCCGTTCACGCCCGCGCAGGTCCTGTGGATCCACTTCGTCGTCAACGCTCCGTTCGGCTTCGCGCTCGGCTTCGACCGGGAAAGCCCGGGGCTCATGGCCCGCAAACCGCGCCCCCGGGGCGAGTCGGTGCTGACCACGCCGGTGATGGTCACGGTCGGGCTCGCCGGGCTGGCCATGACCATCGGCCTGCTGTCCCTGATCCATCTGGGGCAGTCACACTTCGGCAGTATCCACATCGGCAACTCGATGGCGTTCACGTCTTTCGCGCTCTGCCTGATCGTGGCCGCCTTCGAATGCCGCAGCGAGACCGGTACGGTCCTGACCACCGGCACCTTCGACAGCAAGCAGATGAACTGGGCTGCGCTCGGGGAGTTCGTCCTGGCGGTGCTCGTCACCCAGATGGACGCCTTCCGGCGGTTGCTCGGGACCGCCCAGATCAACATGCGCGAGTTCGCGTGGGCGCTCGTGCCCGCCGTCGCCCTTCTGCTGCTCTGGGAACTCGGCAAGCTCCTGGCCCGGCGATCACGCGCCCGGTCCCGACCGGCACCGGACCGCTAGTGAAATCAGACGCATGAACCCGCCCGGCAGGTAGCTACCCAGGACCCTTGAGTTCGGGAGGTGCTGGAGGATGGACACCCAGGTTCAGGTCGGACAACAGGTGGACTGGTGAGCGGGCCTGGGGCGGCCCCGCCGCGGGACCGGTGGCGGTTCGTGCCAATGGTCGGGTGGATTCGCTCGTATGAGCGCCGCTGGCTCAGGGGTGATCTCATCGCGGGGGTGGCCGTCGCTGCCCTGATCGTTCCGAAGAACCTCGGCTACGCCGGGATCGCGGGGATCCCGCTGCAGAATGGCCTCTACGCGGCGGCCGCCGGCGCGATCCTCTACGCGGTCTTCGGGACAAGCCGGCAGATCTCGACCGGGCCGAGTTCGGGGCTGGCGGCCGTGGCCGCCAGCGCCGTCGCGGTGGCCGGGGTCAAGGAAATCGATGACGCGGCGTCCTTCGTGGCGATGATCACCCTCGTTTCCGGCGTGCTGTTCCTTCTCCTCGCGGTGCTCAAGATGGGGTGGATCGCGCAGTTCCTGTCGCGCGCGGTGGTCACCGGCTTCCTGTTCGGCGCGGCGATCGACGTGGTGATCGGCGAGCTTCCCAAGCTGACGGGGACCAAGGTCACCGGCTCGAACCCGATCCAGGAGCTGTGGTCCTGGCTCGGGACGCTCGGCGATGCCAGCCTGGCGACCGTGGCCGTTGGCGCCGTCTCGCTCGCGGTGGTGTTCGGGGTGCGGGTGATCGTACCGCGCATCCCTGGTGCCCTGGTCCTGGTCGTCGGCGGTCTGCTGGCGTCATGGCTGTTCGATCTCGGCGCCCACGGTGTGGCCCTGGTAGGCGAGGTGCCCAGAGGGCTGCCTTCTCTTCAGGTCCCCGACGCTTCGCTGCTGCGGGATCACGCCAGCACGATTGCCCTCGCAGCGGTGGCGCTGGTCCTCATCGGGTTCTCGCAAACCGCCGGCGACGCCCGGACCTTCGCAGCCAGGCATCACTACCGCATCGACATCAACCAGGAATCGGCCGCCCAGGGCATCGCGAACGCCGGGGCCGGCCTGTTCCAGGGGATGCCGGTCTCGACGAGCCTGTCCGCGAGCTCACTGAACGACCACACCGGTGCGCGCACCGGCCTGGCGTCGCTCACCTCCGGCGTGATCGTGCTGCTCACGCTTCTGGTTCTCGCGCCGGTCTTCTCGCATCTGCCCAAACCCGTGCTCGCCGCCCTGATCATCGAGGCCGTGGTCATGGGGATGATGGACGTCCCCGAGATGCGCCGGCTCGCCCGGGTGCAGCGATTCGACTTCTGGATCGCGATCGCGGCGATCATCGGGACACTCCTGGTCGGTGTGCTCGCCGGAGTCCTGATCGGGATCGGGCTGTCGCTGATCTGGCTCATCTCCGTGGCCACGCGCCCCCGCATGCCTGTGCTGGGACGGCAGCCAGGCACTCACGCCTTCCGGGAGCTGGACGAGCACCCCGGCGACGAGCAATTCCCCGGGGTCGTGGTGCTCCGGCTGGACGGCGGCCTGTTCTTCGCGACCTCGGATGCTTTGGAGGACCGGGTCCGGGAGGTCGCACTGTCCACCGCGGGTATCAGCGGCATCGTGCTCGATTGCGAGGGCATGGATTTCATCGACTCCCAGGGGTCAGCAAAAATGCACGAGATCCTCGAGCTCACCCAGCAGGCTGGTATCACCCTGCGGCTCGCCCGGGTGAAGCCCGCGGTCCACGACGTGCTGCACCGCGACGGCGTCCTCGATCGCATCGGTGACGACAAGATCCACGCAACCATCAATCAGGCCGTGGCAGCGCAGACGGCCGCACCAGGAGGCAGCCATGCCGACCTATGATCACCCCCGCGCCGAGCGGCGGACGGGCCTGCGCCTGGACAAAGGAGCCTTCCTCTGGGACCAACGGCCCTGGCAGGCGGCCCGCGCGCAGGCGATCGTCGGAAATCCTGAGCTGCGATAAGCCTTCTGGGTCGGGGAGGTTCACCCATGTGTCGTTGGCTGGCGTACTGCGGGGAGCCGCTGCGGCCGTCGGAGGTGATCTTGCACCCGCAGCACTCGCTCGTCGCGCAGTCGCTAGACTCTCCGCTCGGAGCGGAGACGGTCAACGGTGACGGGTTCGGGTTCGGCTGGTACCCGGCTGACCCGCCAGGGGACAACGTCCCCGGGCTGTTCCGCAGCATCGAGCCCGCCTGGAATGACCAGAACCTGCGTGAGCTCACTCAGGCCATCGAGTCGCCGTTGTTCTTCAGCCACGTCCGCGCCGCGGCCGGGCCGCCCATCCAGCAGACCAACTGCCACCCGTTCCGCTTCCAGAACTGGCTGTTCATGCACAACGGCGCCATCGCCGGGTTCAGCTCCATCAAGCGTGACCTGACCTTCGCCGTCGAGCCGTCGCTGTACCCCCGCATCCAGGGGACCACCGACTCCGAGGTGCTGTTCCACCTCGCCCTGACCCTGGGGCTGCGCGAGGATCCCATCGCCGCGATGGCCAAGGCCATCCAGCTGGTGGAGTCGGCCGGCCGCGACCACGGGGTGACCTTCCCGATGCAGGGCACCGTCGCGGTCTCCGACGGCATCACCATGTGGGCGTTCCGGTACTCCTCCCAGCACCAGACGCGCACCCTGTTCCACTCCGCCGACATCGCCACGCTGCAGCAGATGTACCCGGACGCCGCACGGCTGCGCGTCTTCGGTAAGCATGCCCACGTCGTGGTCTCGGAGCCGCTCAACGACCTGCCCGGGGCCTTCATCGAAGTCCCCGAGTCGACGGTCGCCGTACTCGACAAGTCCGGCTACCACCACCACCCGTTCCTGGCCGATGCCTGAGCCTGGGAAGGCGCATGCACTTCCGCCATCAAGGCGAGCCTCGTCGCCAGCCTCGGATAACAGCATTGCGCAGGCCAGCGCCTTCGTCATCGCCGGCTACTTCTCGCCTGGCGAAAGATCTCACCCGCGAGGGGGTGAGGACTTGATGAGACGCCGGTAGCAGGGTTAGGCATAACGATGCATGAGAAAGGGGCCCCATCATGGCTGATCTGATCGCTATCGGATACCCGGATGAGACGACCGCGGAAGCCGCCGCCGGCGAGGCACGTCGGCTAGCTCAAGACCTGATCATCCAGCCGGACGCCATCGCGGTGATCGTGCGCGACAAAGACGGCGGCTACCACGTCCATACCAACCACCACGCGGTCGGTGCTGGAGCGACCTGGGGCATGTTCTGGGGGTTCCTATTCGGCTTGCTCTTCTTCATCCCCGTCTTCGGCCTGGCCATCGGCGCCGGGCTGGGCGCCCTCATGGGCAAACTGGCCAAGACCAGCATCGACAAGCAGTTCCAAGAGCAGGTGCGCGACATGGTCAAGCCAGGCACCTCGGCGCTGTTCCTGATGCTGGAGAAGGTGACTCCTGACAAGGCCCTCGAGGCGATGAGCAAGTACGGCGGCACTGTCCTGAAGACCTCCCTGTCCAAGGACGACGAAAAGGCCGTCCAGGAAGCCCTGCACGGCGGCGCGGTGGCTGCACAGTAGTCACCCGGGCAGGAACACCTCAGGCTTCACCTCAGGACCCCCTTCCACCAGGATGAGAAGGGAGGGACAGCCGTGGTGTTCGACCTCGTTCTCATCGGCCTGGCGATAGCGTTCGACCCGCTGCCGCTGACGACATTCCTCGTCGTGTTGCCTTCCAAGCGTGGCGTGCGAAAAGGCGCGGCGTTCGTGTTCGGCTGGCTGGCGTCCCTGGCGATCGTGGTCACGGTCACCGTGCTCGCTACTGGCAATAATCCGCCCGAGCCGAACACGGCGCCATCACTCGCAGATCTGGCGGTGAAGATTGCTCTGGGGGTGATCCTGGTCGTGATTGCGCTCCGGCAGCGCCGGAGGATGGGGCGGCCGAAGAAGCCGAAGAAGCCTCCGAAGTGGCAGGCACACGTGGACAACATGTCCCCGTGGTTCGCCATGGGCCTGGCCGCCGCCCTGCAGCCCTGGGTTCTGATCAGCGCGGGCGCCGCCACTGTCGTCGAGGCCAAACTGTCCAGTGCCGGGAGCTACCTCGCGCTGTTCCTGTTCTGCGTACTAGCCTCGGCGTCCTACCTCGCCATGGAGATCTACGCCGGTATCAAGCCCGACCAGAGCCAGGCGTTCCTGGCCAAGTTCAGGACCTGGATAAGCACCCACACCGACCAGGTGATCATCTGGGGGAGCTTGATCCTGGGTCTCTGGCTCATCGCTTACAGCATCCGCCTGATCGTCATCTGAGACTGCTTTGGCCTGGCCGTTTCCGGGGTGCTACGAGGTGCCGCAGTCTGGCCCAGTTCACCGGAGGTTTCGGCGGGGCGACACCTGGGCGATCCCGCGGTACCCAGACGCGCAGCGCGCCGGGACGGATCGCGCACTGCACTGGCGTGGACATCGATACCGCCTCGCCGTCAATGCCGACCGGGATCTGCGGTGTGTCGGCACTGATTTCGATCGTCTTCGCAGTCAGCATGCTCAGTCCGGCTGCGTGTGTCCCGTGGAGCAGGCCGACAGCTTGCCGCGCGCTGTTCACGTTGACGCCCACCACACCGAGCACACCGCGGTCCAGCCGCGCACGGCGGCTCAGGCCGGCAATGTCCCCGGTTCCGTACGGATTGTTGGCTACCAGCAGAGCCTGTGGTGCCGTGATCTCCGCGCCGTCTGCCCGTGCCGCAAGCCGTGCTCCGCGATGGCCTTGCAACAGGTCCGGGAGTGTGTTCAGGGTCGTGTTCAGCTTGTCGCCACGGTAGGCCGGGGTCTCGACGACCTCGGCGTAGGCGCCGAATGACGCGTTGTTGACGAACGTCTGGCCGCCGATCACCCCGAGGTCGACGCGCAGCTCGACGGCATCGGACAGCGCGTTCAGGCACGCCGCAGGGTCGTCACGGTCCAGCCCGAGGTCGAGGGCAAAGTGATTGCGCGTGCCAGCGGTGATCACGATGAACGGGGATACCGTGCTCGGCGGCGACGCCGGCCACCAAGGCCTGCGTGCCGTCGCCCCCGGCGACACCCAGCAGATCGGCACCCCCGGCCACAGCCTCACGAGCCACCTCGGCCACGTCGACCGGTTCAGGCCCGCCTATCACGAATACCTCGGCGCCCAGTCCTTCTGCCTTGCGCTTCAGATCGAACTTCCGCACCTTCCCGCCGCCCGACTTCGGGTTCATGATCAGGTACGGGTGCGCGGCAGGCGGCTCCGCCGGGAACTCGGGCATGCGCCAGTCCGGTTGCTCGCCGGTCAGCGCCGACCGCGCGGTCAGGCCCGCGAGCAGCCACGCGGCGGCCGACACCACCGCCACCCACAGCAGCCCGGCGAACGCGTAGACGACGATCACCGTGATCGGCGCAAGGATGACGACCGCGAGCGACAGCCAGCGCCGCGCGCCACGCCGGGACAGGAAGAAGTACGCTGCGGCCAGGGTCACCGCGGCGGCCGCTAGACCGACGGCCAGCATCGCGACGCTCTTCAGCCCGGCAAAACCGCCAGAATCACGATCGCCGCACCCGCGAGCATGAAGCTCAGCAGCGCGAGCCAACGCTGCGAGCGCGTGCTCGGCAAGCTCGCCTCCGGCATCACGGCAGGCACCGGATCGTCACCGCGGGGCAACGTAAATCCCGGGGCAGTGTCCATATCGAATGTGCCCGGCCGGAACATGCCAGCGCTCAGATCTGCAGATCAGGCCGACGGAGACCAGGGTCTTGTCCATACCCGAGATCGTCACATGCGGCCGGCTCAGGCGCCTCACCCTGGCGGGGGTGACGCCGCCCGGGTGACGGCATGCCACGCAGGACTTGAACTCCCCGGGAGCGCTGCGAGCGTCGCCCAGCGGCCTCTTCCAGCAAAATCCGCTTCCATTTTCGCGCTCCCCGGATCAGGCATCGAATGGGAGCAGCGAGAGCTGCCGAGCTCCGCAGGAATCACCCTCGGGAGGGTGAGGACATATCAAGATCGCTTGAACAGAATCTGGCGTAAGCGGGTTTAAGGAGGAGGTAGCCATGGCGCGGGATGTGCCGGGGCCGCCGACCGATCCGTCCCCGAGTGAGCAGCCAGGTGTGGTGGGCCCGCATGCTGCCAATCCGGCCGAGGCCGGCCAGCCGACTGCGGCCGTCGAAGCGACGCCAGCGCCAGCCCGCCAGGCCCCGCCGGTAGTAGCGGATGAAGGCGCTCCGCCGTCACCGGAGCCCGGAAAGCCGCGGAAGCTGCTTTATGTCACGCTTCCCGGCTGCTGGGGTGCGCTCATTTTCGCGTGTCTTTCGTTCACTCCGTCGCTGCTGCCGCGCGGCGGTGTCATCCAGGGCGTGGTCTGTGGCATCACCGCAGCCATCGGTTACGGGCTCGGAGTACTCGCCGCGTGGATCTGGCGCGCTTTCGCCGATCGGGACCCCCGTCGCCCGCGGCGCTGGGCCTGGCTCACCTTGTTCATCTGCGCGGCGGCCCTATACCTTGTTTCGTTCGGGCTCGGGCAGTACTGGCAGTATGAGATCCGCAAGCTGATGGGGGTAACGGACTACAACATCCCGCTCGTCGTTGCCTCGCCCTTCATCGCGGCGCTGGTCTTCTGCGTCTTCCTGCTGATCGGGCGCGGCCTGCACGGCCTGTACCGCTGGGCCGCGAAGCTGCTCAACCGCTGGATCGGGCCGCGCGCCGCGAAGGCAGTCGGCTGGGTCCTGGTCGTCGGCCTGACGTATGTCGTGGTCAGCGGCCTGCTGCTGCAGGGCTTCGTCGGCCTCATGAACAAGGCGTATTCGGTGCGCGACACGACAACCGCGGAGGGAGTGCAGAAGCCCGCGACCAGCCTGCGTTCGGGCGGGCCGGGCTCGCTCATCCCGTGGGACACGCTGGGCTATCAAGGCCGCAACTTCATCGGCAAGGGCCCGTCACCGAGTGATATCGAGAAGTTCACTCACCATCCGGCCATGGAGCCGATCAGGATCTACGCCGGACTGGCGTCAGCCGCCGGCGCGCCGGCCCAGGCCGCGCTCGCGGTCAGGGACCTCGAACGCGCAGGCGGTTTCCAGCGCAAGAACCTGGTCGTGGTGACGACGACCGGCAGCGGCTGGGTCGACCCGGCGCTGGCGGACTCCTTCGAGTACCTCAGCGGCGGCGACTGCGCGACCGTGGCGATCCAGTACTCCTACCTGCCGTCGTGGATTTCCTACCTGGTCGACCAGTCGAAGGCCCTCGCGGCGGGCCGTGCACTGTTCGACGCGGTCTACGGCACTTGGTCGAAGCTGCCCGCGGATCACCGCCCCAGGCTGTTCGTCGCCGGGGAAAGCCTGGGGTCATTCGGCGGCGAGGCGGCGTTCACCGGCGAGAACGACCTGGCCAACCGCACCTCCGGGGCATTGTTCGCCGGCCCGCCCAATTTCAACGCGCTGTTCCGGGAATTCAGCGACGACCGAGACGCGGGTAGCCCGGAGGTCCAGCCCGTCTACCAGGACGGACGGATCGTGCGGTTCGCGAACGATCCGACTACGGCAATCCCGCCGCAGGGCCAGCCCTGGGAAGGCAGCCGGATCCTCTATATGCTGCACCCGTCCGACCCGATCGTCTGGTGGAGCCCTCATCTGATCTTCAGCGAGCCGGACTGGATCAGCGAGCCTCCGGGCAAGGACGTGCTCAAGACCATGTTCTGGATGCCGTTCATAACCTTCTGGCAGGTCACGGCCGACCTCCCGTTCGCCACCGGCGTCCCGGACGGGCACGGGCACAGGTACTCGGCCGAGTACGTCGACGGGTGGAATGCCGTCCTGCGGCCGGCTGGCTTCACCTCCCAGGACCTGGCCAGCCTCAGGAAAATCATTGCGGCGGTGAGGTAATAGCATGCCGCGCAGGGCTAGCAGACTGCGCCGGTGCTCAGGTACCGGGCATGCGAAGGGACTGTCATGGCTGATCTGATCGCCACCGGATGCCCGGACGGGACGACTGCCGTGGCTGCCCCGGACGAGGGACGCCGGCTGACCAGACTGAGCGGGTGGGTCAGGTCGGCGAGGCCGAAAGTTAACCCTGGCGGCATCGGGCAGACGGATTGCGGAATCAGGATGGAGGCTTACGGGACCTGGGCCAGGGGGCCGCGATGACAGATACCGGTGCGCCGCGGGCGGCCGCTGCGGCCCGGTCGATGATCTTGCCGTTGGCGCTGGCTCAGTTCATCGCGAGTTACGCGGCCACGAACATGAACGTGGCGATCAGCGCGATCGCCAAGGACCTGGGCACGACCGTCGCCGGCGTGCAGACAGCGATCACGCTGTTCACCCTCACTATGGCCGCGCTGATGATCCCCGGCAGCAAGCTGACCGACATCTGGGGCCGCAAGCGGTGCTTCATCATCGGCCTGGCGATCTATGCGGTAGGCGGTCTGCTAGCGCTGCTGTCGCAGGGGCTGCCCCAGCTGATCGTCGGGTACTCGCTGCTCGAGGGCGTGGGCTCGGCGCTGATGATCCCGCCCATCTACATCCTGGTCACGGTGTCTTTCCCGGACGTCAAGTCGCGGGCGCGGTATTTCGGCGTGGTCAGCGGGGCGGGCGGCCTGGGCGCGGCTGCCGGGCCGCTGATCGGTGGCGTGGTGACCAGCGCGATCAGCTGGCGGGCCTCGTTTGGCCTGCAGGTGCTCGTGGTGGCCTGGATCATCTTGCTCGCTCGCAAGATCAAAGACCCGGCCCGGACCGGGCCGAAGCCGCGGTTCGACCTGACCGGGGCGGTCTTGTCGGCGCTGGGCCTGTTCTTCGTGGTGCTCGGGCTGCTGCAGTCGCGGACCTATGGCTTTTTCAAGTCGCGGGCGGACTTCACCATCGGCAACACCGTGGTGATCCCCAAAGGTTCGATTTCACCGGTGTGGCTGTTCGTGGCCATCGGCGCGCTGTTCTTGCTGTGGTTCTTCCTGCACGTTCGTGCCAGCGAGAAAAAAGGCAAGGACGTCCTGCTGCCGCTGCGGCTGTTCCGCAACAAGATCTCCAACCTGGGACTGGGCACTCAGGCCATCCAGTGGCTGATCTTGCAGGGTACTTTCTTCATCGTCTCGGTCTACCTGCAGGAAGTCTGGAAATACAACGCCATCCAGACCGGCCTCGTACTCACCCCGGGCACCATCGGGATCCTGGCCGCCTCGGCCGCGGCCGACCGGTTCGCCCGGCGCCATCCGCAGCGGTGGCTGATCATCGCCGGCTTCCTGGTCACCGCGACCGGCATGATCTTGCTGCTGGCCCTGGTGCGGGCACATTCGGGCATCTGGACCTGGGTGCCGGGGCTACTGCTGTTCGGTGCCGGGGTGGGGGTCATGCTGACCTCGTCGGTTAATGTCGTCCAGTCCAGCTTCCCCGACGCCGACCAGGGTGATATTTCCGGCCTGTCCCGCAGCGTCTCCAACCTGGGATCATCGTTCGGCACCGCCCTGGTCGGCTCGGTCCTGGTGGCCGTCAGGCTGCCCGCGGGCCAGCCCTTCGCGGTCGCTCTCACGATGATGCTGGTGTTCACCGTCATCGGCCTCGTCCTAGGCATCCTGATCCCTCGCCAGGCGGTCCACGCCGCTGAGTCAGCGGATCCAGGCCATGCAGCTGCGACGTGACGGCGGGAACTGTGCTGCCGTGGTCCCATTTCTCAAGCGCGATCGGTGTTAGACGTATTCGCGTCGGCGCATCCAGCCAAGGGTCACCGAGCCCCAGATCGGAGGCAGGTAGGCGGTGAACAGGCGCTGAATGAACACCGCCGCGACGGCCTGATCTTGGGGCACGCCAGCGCTGGTGAGCCCGGCGATCAGGCCGGCCTCCACGACGCCGAGGCCGCCGGGCACGGGTACGGCGCCGCCGATTATCGAGGCCATCGTGATAACCACCAGCAGCGTTGCGATGCTCTCCTGCTGCCCGACCGCGTGCAGCGACGCGCCGAGCGCCATGGCCACGAGCAGCTGGGCGAGCACCGAGCCGGCGGCGACATTAACGATCTTGCGTGGTTCGGTGGCGATCGTCTTGATGTTGGCCCAGATGGTCACCAGATGCGGCCGGATCCGGTTACTTGCGAGCCGCCGCAGCCGCGGTACCAGGCTGATCACTGCAGCGGCGATCCCCGCCGCGAGCACCACGCCGACCACGATCCACACCGCCGTCTGGCGCCCGCCCGAACTCGCCGGCGCGTGGAAGCTCCCGGCGGCGAAGCCGATGGAAACGATGAAGAGCAGCCCTTTCGCCGTCCAGCTCGCAGCTGACGCGATGGCACCTGAGCTGACCGCCATCTCTAAGCCGTAACCCTGGCGCTGGAAGAACCTGACCCGGACGGCGAACACCGCGGCGTCGCCGCCGACGAGCGCGGTGAAGGTGTTCGAGGTCTCCAGGGCAACGCACCGCCCGAAGGGCAGCTGGCCCGGGACTGTACCGGTAAGAGCCCAAGCCTCCGCGACCATCGGAAGCTGAGCGAGCACGAAGGCCAGCGCCACCCATCCCCAGCTGGCGCCCCTGATCACATCGAGCGATCCGCGGACGTCGGCAAGTACCCCTATGATCAACCAGATGCCGATCAGCGTGCCGACGCCGAACACCAGGTTGATCCAGCTGACTCGCTTTGCCTCGGCTAGCTTGGGCACTTCGATGCCGGCCGCGCTGGCCACGGCCGCCCGCAGCCCAGGGAGCAGGCCCTTGTGCCGCTGAAGCGCGCTCACTGTGACCGAATCGAGCGCCGAGCGCTGCAGGTGGACCAGGGCGCCGCGGGCTGCATCGGCGTCAAGCACCCGGGCCGCCGCCGCGGCCGTGCGCTCGGCGCCTACCCGCACAGCCATCGCGGCCAGCGCCGCCGCCAGATCGCCGTCGAGGCGGCCATCGGGGGCTGCGGAGGTCGCGCAGCGAAAGTCCCTCAGGCAGATACCCTCCGCGGAAACGATGATCGTCTCAGCCCCCAGCGTCCCGTGCGCGATGCCCGTCTCGCGCAGCCGGAGCACGGCTAGGAGCAGCTCGTCGAGAGTTCCGTCGGACAGACTATCCTCGTCGGCCTCCGACAGAGCCGGGCCATCAGGCAGCCTGGTTACCAGCGCGGCATCGCACCTGGGCCCGAACCGGCCGACGGCCAGCACTTCGGGTACCTGAAGACCGGCGCGCCCGGCCATGAAAGTCAGATACGCCTCATGCTCGACCTGCTGCAGACGATCGAGGATGAGCGTGGGACCCGAATCCCGGTAAAAGCAGAATCGCCACAGTTTCGCCAGCACCCGGGCATCGGAGGCGTCGCGGCCATAGACCGACAGCTCGATCTTCCGGCCGACGGCGTCGTGCCCGGTGAGCTTCTCCACCCCCCAGACCTGGCGGGGTGCCCGGGCGATGCCCCCGACCGCGACATTCAGGTCGGCGATCCAGTCAGTAACCTCCTCCGCCGAGGGCAGGCCGAGCGGTGACCCCACGGCCAGGTGCAGGCCGGCTGCGACCCCCCATCCCAGCACCAGGCTAGAGACGGCGTTGACCGGTAGCGCCGACCCGCCGACAACCGCGGCGATCGATGCCATCACCACCAGAAGCGACACCAGGCGGTGCAGCGGACGGCTCAGATAGGGCAGCGCGGTGGCCGCCACGGCGATCGTGACCGCCAGCTGCGTCACCGGATAGCTCGTATCAAGCCCAGCAAGCGAATCGGTCACCGGCCGCCCGGCTGAAGGCCCGAGAATCTGGCCAATAAGCAGGCACGCACCCCAGGTGACGACAGCGGCCACGGCTGTCCACCGGACCGCGGTCAGTTTCGGAACAAGGAGCCCAAGGATGACCAGAAGCACGATGACGCCTACGGAGCCGAGCCAGAAGACCGAGGTGACAAGCCAGCTGATCCCCGCGGGCGGCGGGTTCAGAGCATGCACGACACTCAGCTCGGCGGCCGAGTTCGCTTGCATGACCGGGACAGACACCGCCACCACGGCCGCCGCGAACCCCAGCCGGAACGCGTCGGATGCTCGCCGCCGGGTCGTGCCCCCGCCCCGGGGCCCAAGCACAGCAGCGCGCCAGCGCTGCGCCGCCGGACGGTCCGCGCCCGCGACGCCTTTGCTTGTCACCGAGGCCACAGGTTCCTCCTGCGCGCGGCGGCCAGGCCGCCAGCGATGCTGGCCTGCCAGCCTCCTAGTACCGTGCCGGGATGTGCCGCAGCGGCAGGTCCGGCTCGGTGTAGCCGCCGGGTCGCTGCCGTGTGGGCAGCGTGACATCCCGGGGGGCGAGGGGCTGGTAGGGGACCTGGCTGAGCAGGTGGCTGATGATGTTGAGGCGGCCGCGCTTCTTGTCGTCGGTGTTCGCGATGTACCAGGGCGCCCACCCGGTGTCGGTCGCGGCGAACATCGCGTCCCTGGCCCGGGAGTAGTCATACCAGCGGCGGTAGGACTTCAGGTCCAGGTCGGAGAGCTTCCAGATCTTCCGCGGGTCGTGGATGCGGCTTTCCAGCCGCCGGGTCTGCTCGGCGGCGCTGACCTCGAGCCAGTACTTCAGCAGCAGGATCCCCGCATCGGCCATGGCCTTCTCGACGCCCGGCACCAGCTCCAGGAACCGCTCCGTGTCCTGCGGCGTGCAAAAGCCCAGCACCGGCTCGACGCCCGCCCGGTTGTACCAGCTGCGGTCGAAGATCACGACCTCGCCGGCCGCCGGGAAGTGCGGGAGGTACCGCTGGATGTACATCTGCGACTTCTCCCGCTCGGTCGGCGCGGGCAGGGCCACGACCCGGAACACCCGCGGGCTGACCCGCTCGGTGATCCGCTTGATCGTGCCGCCCTTCCCGGCGGTGTCCCGGCCCTCGAACACGATGCAGATCTTGGCCCCGGACGCCTTGACCCACTCCTGCATGGCGACCAGCTCACCGTGCAGCAGCCTCATCTGTCGCTCGTACTCCTTACGCTTCATCTTCGGTGGCGGGCCGGTTACGGGCTCGTCCTCCTGGGCTGCAGCTGGCGGCGCGTGGATCTCCCCGTCGTGCTGCTGCTGCTTGTCCTTCTTCTTTGCCATGTCGCTAACCTCTGGATGGATGGCGTGACGTGGTTTTGATGTCCGGTGGGTTCACGGGCGGCCCTGGTTTGGTGCCCCCCTGGTCACCGGGCCGGACGGTCACTCGCTGAGCCATCACGGGTACCACTTGTGCCAGATCATGATCGAGCGGGCTCGGAGTGTCGTCACCCTTCCGCGGGTGATCCCCGCCTAGCGGCCAAGATCGCTAGCAGGCTGCCCTGCAGTAGTGGACCGTGAACCACGCGACGGTGAGGGCGAGGCCGTTGGTCGCGGCGTGAGCCATAATCGGGGCGATCAGGCTCCTGGATCGCAGCCTGAGCCAGCAAAAGATAAGACCGGCGATGAACGTGACCGCTATCGCGCCAAGCACCAGCAGTACCTGCCCGGCGATACTCGCGGCGGCGCCCCTGAATTCATGGTTGTCCGACATGGTGTGCAAGGTCGGCGCTATGTGCCAGAGGCCGAACAGCGCCGAGGTGATCAGGCTCGCGCGCCATGGACCCCATAGTCTCAGCGCCGACCCCAGCAGTACGCCGCGAAACGCGAACTCCTCCGGGATCGCCGTGAGCAGCACGATCGACACTCCCAGTTCGTAAAGCAGCCGCCCGCCGTGGATCTGCGCTCGCGAATCGTGAAGGAAGCCGTTCGTCGCCGGGATGACGGCAGCCACTATCAAGACCAGCAGGACGATCCCGACGGCGCCAGCTCCATAACGCAATCCCGCGACCATGTCCGTTCGGCTAAGCCCAAGGTCAGCAAGTGTCGCTCGCGCTCTCCAAGCGATCAGGACCAGCGCCGAAGTGAGCAGGATGGCAGCAACTACCGGCGGCCCCAACAGCCCGAACGCGCGCCCGACGGTGAACAAGACCAAGACGCCAACGGCCAGAACGAAGCAGCGACCGGCGTTCACAACTTGATGGCCAGTTCGGTGGCCAGCGCGCGATTGCGATGCTCGCGGCCGGCGCGGTTACCGCCCATCGAGAATGCGCCGCTTGGCTGCTGCACAGTACAGGCCCGGCGCAACCTCGCCCAGGTCCTCCTGGTTGCCCCGTCCGAAGCCAAAGATCACCACCATGTGGCAATTGAATCACCGCCGCGGAGACGGTGATTCACCCGTCGGCGGGTGAATCCGCCGCGACTTCGGCAGTCACGCCAGTCGGCTTCTTGAAGTAGTACTGCCGTTACCCCGGCTCATCGTTGGCTGGCGGGGGACCGCCCGGTACCGGCGGGGAGTTCTGCGCCGTGAGGTGGAACTCGACTCGCGCAGCAGGGATGCGTTCCTGCTCGCGGGCCAGCAGGGCCAGTGCGCGGCCATCCGCAGCAGTCGGGCGGGTCAGGTCCAGGGCGCGCGGCCACAGCCGGGCATAGCGGACGGCGGCGGCTTCGGCCGAGTACACGAGCGCCTGGCCGACCAGGTAGAGCAGGGCGAACATGCCCGCCACGGTGGCGAAGCTGCCATAGACAGGGCCGGCCTTGGCAACCAGTTTGGCCAGCAACGACGCCCCGCCGTTGAGCACCACCGTCACCAGCGCCGAGCCCAGGACGGCCCCCGGCCACAGGGCCCGGACCGGCGCGGGCCGCACCAGCAGCAACCTGGCGCCAAGCAGCAACACCGCGAATACGGCCAGCGCCGACCCGAGCACTGCCGCCGCCCGCTCGACCCCGGACTCGCCGGGCAGCGCAGTGGCCACCACTGTGAGCGTCCCGACCGCCAGCGCCCCCAGCATCAGCGTCGCCAGCATCATCAGGACCCGGGCATAGCGTGGGACGAAACCGGCCCGCAGGCGGTGCGGGACCGCCGCGACATGGTTCAGCGTCTGGTAGGCGGAGAACACGACACCGGTGCCGGAGAACAGCAAACCGATCAGGCCGGCGAAGAACGGGATTGCCGACGTCGGCAAGGTGGCCATCGAGTGCTCAACCGTGGACCGCAGCGCCTGCGGCACGATCGCGGAGATCAGCCGCTGACGCAGGTCCGGGTGATCGGCCAGCACCCGGGACAGTACTGCCACCCCCAGCAGCAGCAGCGGAAAGATGCTCAGGAAGCCGTAGTAAGTGATGAGGGCCGCCTCCCGGCCGCCTTCATCGTCGCTGTACTTCTTCACCACCGCGTAGGGGAACCCCAGCACACCATGCTTGCGCTGCAGACGGTCCGCCCAGGCGATGACCCGGTTCACCCGTCCGGATAACCCTTCGAAGCTCATGGATCCAGCCTCCGACGGCGGGATCGTCAGTCAGTTGGTCACCCGGTCGTGGCCGGTCGCCGAGGCCCTAGGCTCGCCGCGTGCCGGGGTTCACCTTCGGCGCTCCCATCGTGTTCGCGATCGACGCCGTCTTATCGCCGCTGGTCGGGTATGCGCCGGACACGACTGGCACGGCCCCGCTTATCTAGGTGTCGTCGCCGTCCTCGGCGTCCAGTTCGGCCTCCAGTTCAGCTTCGGCGATGGCGACCACGAAGCCCAGCCCCTCGGCGATGTTCGCGGCCGCGGAGACCACGCGCGCGGTGCCCACGATGGGTGCCACCGCGACGAGAATGTCTTCGACGTCATCGAGGGTGATGTCGGAGTCGGCCGCCGCTTCGACGTTGAGGGCATAGGACGCGGCGGTCGCGTCCACCGCGACCAGGGCGGCGATCCGGGCGATCATGAACTCGCGCGGGGGCAGGCCGCTGCTCTCCAGCGATGCGGCGGTCATCACCGCGAGGGTGTCCAGGACGGGCGTGTCACTGTCGGGCATTGCGGAGTCCTTTCCGAACGGGAGCAGCGAGCCAATCGTCCTCTTGTCGCGCTCGTTCCGCCAGACCGCAGCGATCGGAGGCCGAGTCTGACCAGCTCACCTTGGCCGCGCCGATGTGCGGGCCCGGGTAGCTGGCCCGGCGGTCAGTGCAGCCGGCGGAGATGGGCGTCGGCCGGCTCAGCAGCTTGAAGGCGGATCCGGGCATCGACGGCCTGCACGCCGTCCGGGCGGGCGAAGACCGGGCTCAGCTCGAGCTCGGCGATCTGCGGCAGGTCGTCGGCCATCTGGGAGACGCGCAGCAGCAGGTCCCGCAGTGCGGTGAGGTCAGCGCCGGGGGCGTCGGGGCGCCCGAGCAGGAGCGGGGCGGCGCGTACCGAGCGGATCAGCTCGTCGGCATCGGAGTCGGTGAGCGGGGCGAGCCGCGCGGCGCGGTCAGCGAGCATATCGGCGGCCGCGCCGCCGACCCCGAATAGCACCAGCGGGCCGATCAACTGTTCGTGCAGTACGCTGATCGTCACCTCGACGCCGCCCGTGACCATCGGTTTCACGATGACACCGGTCAGCCGGCGGCCGAAAGCCTCCTGCAGGGAGCGGAACCCGCGCCGGATTTCGTCCGGACCGTGCAGATCGATCAGCAGGGCGCCGGCGCCACGCGCGCGCAGCAGGCCGGGCACGTCCGCTCGGAGCGTGACCGGGCCCTCGAACCGTGCTGCCGCCGCGATGGCCGCGTCCTCCGTTACGACCCCGATACTTTCGGCCAGCGGCACGCCGTAGCAGCCGAGGAGTTCCACGGTCCGGTCCAGCGGCAGCCAGCCGCCCCGGGTGCCGGCGAGGAAACCGGCGACCAGTTCTCTCGCCTGGTCCGGGCGCAGGCCGTCCAGGTCGGGTACGTTTCCCGGCGGGATCGCCCGCCACATGCCGTAGCGGGCGGCGTGGCCGAGGGCGTGGGCGGCGGATTCGGGGTAGGCATAGGCCGGAACGGCGGGGGAGTCTCCGTCCGGGGCCCGGAGCAGCCGGACCACTTCGACCTGGTCCAGCACCGCGGCGGCGATCGGCACGGGCAGCCGCGCGGCGGGCACTTCGGGAACCGGGTCACCGCGTGCGCTCGTGACCGTCAGCGCTAGGACGGCGTCGACGCCAGGATCGGCGCCGGCCAGCTCCAGGCATTGACGGAAGGTGCCGGGGCCGATCAGCAGGGTGGTATCGACCGGCCCGGTCACGGTGGCGTCGCGGGGAAGCAGGTCCCGGAGTGCCCGCTGGGTGTCCCGGGCCAGGCCGGCCACCTGCAGGCCCGCGTCGCTGCACGCGTCCGCGGCGAGCACCACTGCGCCGCGGGTGTTGGACACCACGGCGACCCGGCTTCCGGCGGGCGCCGGCTGCGAGGCCAGCAGGGCCGCGGTGTCGAGCAGCTCGCCGAGGTTCGCCGTGGCGATCACCCCGGCCTGCTCGAACAGGGCCTGCCTGGTGAGCAGGGGGGTAGCCGTCGTGGCGCGAGCCCCAGCCAGGCGCCGGCCCGTCATGGACCGGCCCACAATCACGGTCAGGACCGGCACGCTGCGGCCGACGCGGCGGGCCGTGCGGGCGAACTTGGGCGGGTTAGCGATTGACTCTAGATACAGCAGGGCCAGCTTGGTCGCCGTGTCGGACTCCCACCACAGCAGCATGTCTTCGCCGGACACGTCGTCCTTGTCGCCCAGCGAGACGAGGGAGGAGATCCCGATGCCGATCCGCGACAGGTGCTCAACCAGGACAAAGCCGGTGCCACCGGTCGATTGCAGCGCGAGGCCAGCGCTTCCCGGCTCGGGATGGCGGGCCGCGAACGTGGCGTCCAGGCCGGCACTGGTGTCGGCCACTCCGAAGCTGGCCGGCCCGACCATGCGCATGCCGTGGCGGCGGCAGATGTCCAGCAACTCCGTGCGGCCGGCGCCGTCGAGTCCCGCCGTGAGCACCACCAGCCCCTTGACCCCCCGCCGCCCGCATTCTTCGGCGATGCCGGTGACGGCAGCGGCTGGCGTGGCGATGACGGCCAGGTCGACGTGTTCGGGCAGCGCGGCCGCCGACGGGACGCAGGGCACGCCGTCCAGTTCGGCTACGGCCGGGTTGACCGCGTAAACCGGGCCGGGGAAGCCGCCAGTCATGATGTTGTGCAGGATGGCCCGCCCGACCGAGCCGGGCCGCCGGCCCGCGCCGATGACCGCGACCGAGGCCGGGGCCAGCACGTGCCGCAGGCTGGCCACGGTGGCCGACCGCTCCCGCTTGGCCACGGCGTCACGGTAGGTGCCGAGGGCGACGTCGGACTCGCCAGTCGGCAGCGGGAATGTGAGGTGGAACATACCGTCGGCCAGGGCGCGATGCGCCTGCAGCCCGGCGTCGGCGAAGACTCGCAGCATGAGCGCGTTTTCGCTCAGCGTCTCCGCGGTGAAGGCGTGCAGGCCGCGGTTGCGGCCCAGCGAGATCAGGTGCTCCAGCAGGAGCATGCCGACGCCGCGGTTGTGCATGTCATCAGCGACCGTAAAGGCGACCTCGGCCGACTGGGACGGGGGATCCTCGCACTCGTAGCTGCCGCAGCCGATCAGCTCGCCGTCCATCAGGGCGAGCAACGCGGCGTGGTCCGGCGCGGGCGGACGGCAGAGCCGGAGCGCCTCCTGGCCGGCCGCGCTCGGGCTCATGCTGAAAAAGCGCAGGTAGAGACTGTCCGGCGTCAGCTTTTCGTGCATGTTCCGCACCGCGTCGAGGTCGTCAGGCCGCGCGGGCCGGATCTCGATCGTGGTGCCGTCGGTCAGCAGAGCGTAGATCCGGGGCTCGGCGTCTGCGCTCACATCGCCCCCGGTTCTGTGACGGGCCGACCATGCCGTACTTACTTAAATTATCGGCTATCGGCAGGCGGCCTGCCAGGGACTCCGTCCGCATATCCTCGCCCCGGGGCGGCCAGCGGCTCGCTCCCGGCCACCAACGTGTACCGCGCCGGTCATCGACCCTTCCAGATGGTCGCCCGGGCGGAACCGCCCGGGCGTTCTGGCGCGGCGAGTCCTGGCACCTCACTCCTGGCCGGCCCGCGACGAAAGACCGCGCGCGGCAAGAGCAGCATGCCGGGCTCACGCCTGCTGACCTAGCTGCGCCGCTGGGTCTACCGGCGACGGTACGCGGCCGAGCGGTGCTGGATGTCCTGGACGATGACCGCGTGCTTTGATTCGTCGATCCGGTACAGCACGCGCCACTGGGTGCCGAGCCGGGCGCTGTGGAACCCGGACAAGCTATCCCGGAGCGGCTTGCCAACCCGGTAAGGCACTTCCAGGAGCGGGCCGGTGATGAATTCAACAGCAGCGGCAGCAACATCCTCCGGCAGCGACTCTGCGATCGCGCGCCGGACCGGGCGGGTCATTCCGAGTTCATAAGGCTCGCCGTTCACCGCTTGCGCTCAGCCAGCAACGCGCGCGCTGCGCCTGCGCCGTAGACCACGTCGCCGGCCTGCTCAGCTTCCCTGGCCTCGGCCAGTCCTCGCAGTGCCGCCGGATCGGCGAGGATCTCGGCGGTCTCCCGCATCGACAGATACTCCTCAATCGCGACCAGCACGGTCTGCTGCACGCTGCGGTGCTCAACCTCGGCAACCTGCTTGAGCTGGTCTTCGATCTCAGGCGGCAGGCGGAGTGTCATAGCCATACCGTTATGGTATCACAACGGTGCATGCTACATCCCGTCCGGCCGGGAGAATGAGGTCCCGCCTTTAGTGCGGTGCCGCGGTGCGGTCAGTCGAAACCGAGGCCGCGCCGGCCGGTCTCGTTGAGCTCGTCGGGCCGGAAGCGGTTGGGCCAGTCGCGCTCGTAGTTCTCGTCGGGGAAGTCGCTGGGGCTGGAGCCGGTGATGAACGCCTCGCGGACGACGGCTGCGTATTTCTCGTTGCGGGGGCACCAGGGGGCGGCGGGGATGTACATGACGTTGCCCCAGCCCTGCTGATTCTGGACGGGAGCGACGCTGTGGATCATGTCGCAGTGCCACCAGACCGAGTCGCCGGCCCGGACATCGGGGATGCCGGTGAGCGCATCCATGAGCAGCGGGTGCCAGGTGTCGCTGGCGGGGAAGACCTGGTTGGTTGTCACACCGCACATGTCGTCGTCGGCAACGTCGGGCAGCAGTGGCCGCAGCAGGAGGTAGCCCATGGCCTCCGGGATCGGGACGGTGTGGAGCACGCCCTGGTCGTGGGCCATATCCGACAGCGCCGTCCAGCCCTGGAAGGTGCGGAAGACTGAGCACATCGTGGAGCCGGGGTACTGGGGGCCGGCGGTGCGGTAGGCGGCGTCCCAGGGGTCGTAGGCCTCGACGGTGCCGTCAAACAGGTGCCGGAACGCCTGCTGGTAGGCCCGGGTCAGCCATAGGTCCAGGGTGCCGGGATCGAGGTGGGTGCCCAGGCCGGCGGAGTCGGCGCCTGCCGGGCGGCGGCGGATGCGGTCGGGGTAGAGGGAGTCGCGCTGCGGGTCGAACCACTGCACCCCGTCGGACTGGCTGGTCCACTGGCTGTTGAGGAAGGCCTGCACCAGGGCCATGCGGTCGCTCTGCCGGGCCTGCATCTGGGCCGGGGACCAGTAGATCGGGTAGATCTCGGGCCGGGATCCGACGCTGCCGAAGAAGTCGTCGCCAGGACCCCGGTAGCTCTCAAAGAACCGGTTGGACTCGACATAGTCGACGATGGCGCGGTCCCATCTGAGTGCCTGGCCGCGGTCGAAGTGGCCACGCACGACCAGGCAGCCGCGCTGGCGGAGTTGGGCGAGCTGGTCCGGCGTCACGGTGCCCGCGGCGATGTCGGCGTAGTCGATGATCGGCCACGCGGTTTCGCCGCGGGCTTTCTCGGCCGCGATCTGCTCGACGCGCAGACGCACCCGCTGCTCCACTACGGCGAACACTTCCTCGACGGAGCGGCCCGAGGCCCTGATCCGGGCCCGCAGGGCCGCCTTGATCTGCCGGATGGCGCCGGGCAGGTCGTCGGGCGTCGTCTCCCAGTGCGGCAGATTCGGCAGGTCCGTGCGCGCGGGCGTGGCGATAGCCATCAGAGCTCCTTTAAAAAAGACTCCTTACCACGGGCCGGGGCCGTTCGGTACTGTGACCGCAGCCACCACCGCGTGGCTGATCACGTTGGCGGAGCCGAGCTTAGAAGACGAAGGGCACGAGCATCTTGGTCGAGCGCCGGTACACCGGGTAGGTGTCGGGGAACTGCTTGGTCAGGTAGCGCTCCTCGACGGTCGCGCTGTAGACGAAGTAGACCCCGGCCAGGGCCATGACGATAAGCCATATCCAGCTCAGCGCCACCGCGGTGCCGACCCCCGCGAGCAGGATGCCAGCGTAAATAGGGTGGCGGACCAGGCGGTAGGGGCCGCTGGTCACCAACTCTGGCTCGTCCTTTTGCGACATCGGGGTGCCCCAGTTCCGCCCGATGTGCAGGCGGGCCCAGATCGCGAACCCCAGCCCGAGCGCGAAGAGGAAGAGCCCAAGGCCAGCGCGCCACGGCTCCGAATTGAGGCCGCCGTGTCGGAAGGCTCCCAAGCGGAGCAACAGAATCGCCAGGACGCCGAGCACGGCCCTGATACGCAACTCGCGGGACCAAGCGACGCGGCCCCTTTTCATGAAGAAGGCCACCACCAGCCAGTAGATCCAGAACGCAGCCCATCCGATAGCAAAGACGAGCTCGACCGCGTGCACGCGACTCATACTTCCATGAGTACCGCGCAGGCGGATATCAGTGGTATCGAGCAGGGCCGCCCACATTCCTCACGGCCAGGTCATGCTGATGGAGCGCTGGAAGTTAACCCAGCCGGCCCGGGTGAACGCTTCGGCCATGGGGACGTTGCCCAGGTCGGTCGAGGCGCGGATGCGCGGCACATCCTGCGCGGCGAGGATCCGGGTGCCTTCGGCGAGGATCTCGTTGACGTATCCATTTCCCCGCTGGGCAGGCAGGACGCCGAGGTAGGCGATGATGGCGTGGTAGTCGTTGCGGGCGGGGATGACGAAGCCAGCGGGCTCGCCGCCGGGCAATGTCGCGATCTGCCACCATTGCCGCGGACTGCCGTAGCGGGCGAGTTCTTCCTCGAAATGCCGGACGGCGCCGTGCCGCGGCGACATCAGGGCGAGGTCCTGCTGGCTGTGCGCGTCCAGCGTGCCGTCCATCGTCAGCGTCATCAGGTCCAGCAACTCGCCATCGTCGCTGACGGGACGGAATTCGATGCGGCCGGTCGGGGCGGCGATCGGTGTCCCCGGTCTCCACTCGAAGCGGAACCGCTCGGTAAGAAGCCGCGCCCCGAGCTGGCCGGCGATCGCCATCCGGTCCTCGACAGCACGCCGTGTGCTGGCGTCCTCTCGCCAGTCCGCCGGGATGAAGCGGCTGTATTCCGGCGGCCGAGCGCCCGCCGGGATTATCTCCCTCAGCGCGCGCTTCAGCAGGCGCACACCAACATCGATGCGGTCAGGATCGTCGGCGACGTCCAGGATGTCGAGCTCGAACGGGGCAGCCTCGTCGGCTGAGCCCCACCAGCCGGCCCGGGCGACGAGATGTTCGCCGCGCAGCGCGACCCACATCCACGCTGGCCGCCTTCGGTCAGCGGCCAGGTCGTCTGCCAGTTCGTCGTTAAAGAGGTAGTCGAGCGCGCAGAAGAGGTCAAGTTCTTCGGCGCCGGTTATGGAACGGATCGTGATGTCGTTCTGAGGTCGGGTCACGGCACTCTCCTGTTGAGGCGCGCTGGCCCGCCCAGGGTCAGAAGTGAGCGTCGCTCCCGGGGGCGGCAAGCGCAGTGAGCAAAAGACACATGGGCTTACCCCTCCTCTCGATGATTCGGCGCTGCCAGCACGGCACGACCGCCGAACACGTAACTACCTGGTCGCAGCGTAGCAGCAGCCGCGCGTAATGCCCGTTCATGTCCGGGCGCAGCTGCCCTGCCCACCGGTCGGAACGCGGGTCCGCTCCTGGCCTGCGAGTTGAGCCTGGTCGATCAGGCCGATCCGCCTAATGATCTGTACCTGCGGCCCGCGCCGACCTCACCCCCAGGAGGTGATGCAGGCAGGCCCAGGCGTCCCTAGCATTTTCGGTGCAGGGTCGGCAGAACCGGGAGCGTGCGCAGCATGTTCAAGACGAGCTCGTCATCCCAGACCACCGCCAGACCCCCGGGGCCGTGTGACCCCGGATCGGCCGCCGTATCCGGTCCAGGATGGTGCCGCTGGTCCCGTGTTAATGGCCGCCTAGAGCGGCCACCACGGCTGGCGGATGACAGGCCGGAAGAAGCGCCAGGAAAGCGTTGCCTGGCGGGGTTCCCGCCCGGCAACGTGCGACCGCGGTGACGCAGCAGATCGGCGGCCGCTGGCCCGGGCGGTTCGGCCGGCCCCGGCGCCGGCTCGGGCCGGCCTGGTGCAGCTGCTGTTTGCGCTGGTCGGGCTGGTGCTCGGCCTGCTGCTGCCGCGGATCACCACCGAGCCCACGGTGGCCGCCAGCCGCGTGACCGAGACGCTGGTCGGGATCGGTTTCGGCGTGCTGGGCCTGGTCAGCATCATCTTCTCGCTGCTCTTCCTGGTCGTGCAGTGGGCCTTCGGCAGCCTGTCGCCCCGGCTGAACCTGTTCCGCGACGACCCGATCGTGTGGCGGACGTTCGGGCTGGCTATCGGCGTGTTCGTGTTCTCGGTCACCGCAGCGCTGGTCATCGGCGACCAGCAGGAGGTATCGGTGATCGTGCCGGCCGCGGAGGTGGTCGCGGTCCTCGCCGCCTTGGCCATGATCCGGGCCCTGCAGGTGAAAGCCTTCGCCTCCATCCAGCTGGCGCCGACGCTTTCTGCCATCGCCACGCTGGGCAGCGGTGTCCTCAACGACCTCTACCCCCGGTCCGGCGCGGCCGCCCAGCATCCCGCGTCGACGTTGCCGCCGCTGCGCCGGGCGGTCGCCTGGCCGCACCGGCAGGCCACCTTGCAGCAACTCGACCTGCGCCGGCTTGCTGGGGCCGCTGGCAGCGCCGTCATAGTGCTCCGGGTCCGCATCGGCGACACGTTGCAGGAAGGCGCTGTCATCGCCGGCTTGCACGGCGGCGATGCGAGCGACGCGGCGGTAATCGGCGGACTAGTGACCGGGCAGGAGCGCACCTTCCACCAGGATCCGCTGTTCGCGTTCCGGCTGCTGGCCGACATCGGGCTGCGGGCGATGTCGCCGGCGGTCAACGACCCGGCCACCGCTGTGCAAGTGCTGGATACGGTCGAGAGCCTCCTGGTGCCCCTGGCGACACGAGAGCTGGACGTAGCAGAAATCGCCGACGATGCCGGGAATCTCCGGGTGGTGCTGGCCCTTCCGTCCTGGGACGACTACCTGCGGATCGCGCTGGACGACCTTGTAGAGTCCAGCTCACGGTCGCCGATGGTGCTGCTGCGGGCCCGTGTCCTGCTCACCAGCCTGCTGAACGCTGCTCCGCCGCAGCGCCAGTCGTCGATCGCCTGGCGGCTCCATCACGCCGAGGACCTTGGGGCCAGCAACTTCCCGCTGATCTGGCGTGACGCGACCGGTCGCGGGTCAGCGTGAGCCGGCCGCAGCTTGATGGGGAGCGCCGGCCGGCCGCCCGGCGCCGCGGACTGCTGTGAACGCCTGACCGGGCCCTGGCTCGGATGCGGCGCTGCGAATACGTATGACTGCCCTGCGACATGATCGGACAGGTGCGGCGATGCGGCCCCTGCCGACTAGACGAGCGTGGCCCCGGCGGATTCAGATCAGGCGGAGGTCAACGGCTCGCTCGATCGCTTCGGAACGTGACGACACGCCCAGCTTCTGGTAGATCGACCGCAGGTGAGTCTTCACGGTGTTGCGGGACACGTACAAAGTGGCGGCCATCTGCAGGTAGGTGCTGGTCGGCAGCATCCTCAGGATCCGCTGCTCGGCCGCGGTCAGCGGCCCGCCGAGCACGGCGTCGGGCTGTGCGGCGGCTGGCTGCGTGGCGCGCACCTGCAAGGCCGCGATGATGAGCCGCTCGAGGAACGGTTCCGGCCGCACCTGCGCCGAATGCTCGACCAGGTAGCTGGTCACCTGGGGGGTGGTCGTGACAATCGTGTTGAGGAAACCCTCGCGGCGGGCAATCTCCACCACGCCGCCCACGATGGCGGCGGCCGCCGGGTCACCGCTCCCGATCGCGGCTCCGGCCAGGAGTATCCGGCGCACCAGCGCATGTCGCGGTGTCAGCTCCTCCGGCGACAGCGCTGCCAGGTGCGTCAGCGCGGCCTGGTGATGGCCCGCCGCCAGCGCGACCCTGGCCAGCAGTAGGCCGCGGCGGGCCGCGGGCAGCCTGCCAGCCAGTCCGGCCGGGGAGCGCAGGTCGCCGAGCGACAACCGCAGCAGCGCCTCCAGCTCGTCAGCACGCGCCAGGAGCAAGGATCCGGTCCCGGCCAGGACCAAGCGCGCCGTCTCGACCGTGGCCAGCGCATCGTGGATCTGCCCGCGGGCGGCCCAGATCTGGGCCCGGTCAAGGAGAGCCAGGAACTCAAAGGGCGGCCTGCGGTGCTCGGATATCGACAGTGCCTGCTCGGTGAAATGTTCCGCCGCGTCGAGATCACGCCGTTCGAGTGCCGCTCCCGCCAGCGTCCTCAGGTAGTCGACCGCATTGAAGTGCTGGTCGAATCCCAGCCGTCTCGCCTCGGCATCCGCGGCACTGGCGGCATCAGCGGCCTGGACAACGTGGCCGGCTTCGAACCATGCGAGCGCCTGCGCCCCGGGCACCTCCACCAGCTTGACCGCCTCGGTCAGCGACGGGATCGCCAGGGCCGCGGCGACCTCGCCCGCAACCGCTTCGAAGTCTTCCAGCCACGTGTAGGCGCGCAGCAGGATCGTCGGCGCAGCGATATTCCACTCATCCGCGAGCAGGATCCGCTGTTCGATGTCCCGGGCGGCAAGGGCTTCGCGCACCGCCTCGTGCGCCTGACCGGTCAGCGCGTGACGCAGCGACCGCATCGCCGCGAGCCGGGCCGCCAGCCTGGAATCCGGGGGGATAGCCGGCTGACTGCGATCGAGCAGGTCCAGGTACTCGCCGCCGCGAACCCAATCACCCCACAGCAGCAAGTCGGCCGCCACGGCGAGCAGCTGGTCCGGAGCGCCCGCGAGCAGCGACGAGTCGAGCACGCTGAGGTCCAGCTCGGCGGGCATATGAGGATTGTGCAGGAAATCGGTGACGACCCGCTCCTGCAGCAGGCCAAGCGCGCGGTCGGGCTGCCGCGCCGCCAGGAAGTGGCGGGTCGCGCGCCGCGTGTCGCCGGCGGACTCCAGCCATTCGGCCGCCCGCAGCTGCACCTCTAGCTCCCGAGCCCGGTCCATGGCACGCAGCTCGGCGCGCAGTACCTGGCGCACCAGATGGTGGTACCGGTAGCTCGTCCGGTCATGATCGAGTGCCACGATGAACAGGTTGGCTGCCTCCATGGCGCGCAGCAGCGCTGCGGCGTCCTGCCTGCCGGTGACGGCCGCGCAGGCATCTGCGGTCAGTTCGTCGAGCACGCTGGTGTCGAGCATGAACCTGGCCATCTCCGGTGGCTGCTGCTCGAGGACCTCGGAGATGAAGTAGTCAGCGATCGCATAGCTGCGGACGTTCAGCGCGCGTGCCGCCCGCTCCGGGTCCGCGCGGCCGCGCAGCGTCAGCGCGGCCATCTGCACGGCCGCGGCCCACCCCTCGCTTCGCTGGTGTAGCAGCGCGAGGTCACCGGCAGCGACGTGCACGCCGAAGTTCGCGAGCAGGGCCTGGCTCTCCGTCAGTGACAGATGAAGGTCGCGGTCGCGGAGCTCGCACAGCTCGCCGGACAGGCGCAGCCGGTGCAGCCGCAGCGGCGGATCGATACGGCTGGCCAGTACCAGCTGCGCGGTCTTGGCCGGCCAGCGCTCGACCAGATGGGTCATGGTCCTGGCCACCGCAGCCGCGGCGACGTGGAAGTCGTCCACGACGATCGCTGACCCGGCCGGCAATCGCGCGGCGTCGTTCGCGATCGACGCAGTGACGTCGGCGGACACCGCGCCGTCCAACGCCAGCAACTCGCCGGCATCGCCGCCGAACCAGGGCGCCACGGCCTGGGGAGCCTCGATGAAGCCCGCCCAGAACCGGACCGGATCCGCGTCAGCTTCATCGCACGACAGCCAGGACGTCAGCCCGGCCGGGCGGTTGGCCGCCCAGCTCGACAACAGCACGCTCTTGCCAGCGCCCGCCGATCCCACCACCACCGTCAGCTTCTGGTCGGCCCCCGCCGCCAGCCGCCCATCCAGCGCCGGCCTCTTCAGCAGCGTGGTGGGCAGTGTCGTCGGGCGGAACTTGGCCTGGGCGAACCGCACGTTGCGCGGCAGGTCACGCCCCGTCACCAAGCCCTCCGCCACTACGCCCCCAGCAGTCCCGGCTACCGCTAGCACGCAAGCACAGGTGCCCTGCGCCCCGTCATTGTAGGCGGCAGCCTGATCGCAAAGCTAGATCGGCAATCCGCCGGTCAGCCGAGCGGCCAGCCGGAGTCGGCACCCGCCCGCGCACGTGGATTCTGCGTCTGGCGAAGGTCGGCGAGCTGCGCTGATTCATAGTTCACCCTCCGGGGGGTGATGACCAAAGCGAAGAACAAGGAAAGGATCAGCACACATAGAGCAGCACATTGAAATGGGAGCTGGCTGCGAGGCGCAAATCCGGTGCAATCAAAAACGTATGAGATCACTTTCGTTGGTCAAGCAGGCAGTGCCTTGCGCGCGGAATTCGACGACTGCGAAGTCAGGGTGGGCCAGGGCACCACGACGCTTCGAGCCGAACTGCCAGATCAGAGCGCCCTCCAAGGACTCCTGCAACGGATGAACGGCCTGGGCCTCGAGCTGGTCGACATGCGAGTGGTAGCGCCGCCGCCATAGTAAATCCCTCGGGCCGCATCTCGGCCCTGGCTGGCCGTCTGCGCCCGGATGGGCTGCTGCCGCGATGGGCTATTGGCGGGCCATGTGCATGCGCAGTTCGGCTTCGGAGTCGTGGATCAGCTGCCCGCTGACGTCCACCGTCACGCCGTGCAGCGTGCCGGTGAACTTGAACGGGCTGGCGTAGTCGTCGGTGATCGCGGAACCGGGGTTGGCGCCGCAGGTGAGCGCGCCTGGGTTGAGTACGAACGGGTTGGTGACGGGAGCCTCGGCATGTCCGGCGAGGGTGCCGTCGACGTAGAGCTGGAGCCGCCCGGGCGCCCCCTTACCGTGCGCCAGGTCCGGCTGTCCGGTTGGTTCGAACTCGAACCTGAGCTCGTGCTTGCCTGGCTGCAGGACCTGGTCGGACTGCACCCCGTAGACGGCCCGGCCGACATAGTTGTGGACATAGCGGAGCTTGCCGTCCTTGACGAACAAGGAGTACCCGCCGGCTGCGGTGCCCTGGCTCAGCAGCACTCCTTCGGCTCCGCCTGCGGGGATCTCGACGTCCGCGGTGATGCTGTGCGGGCGGTTTAGTACCCGGGGAGCGGCGAAGAACGGGACCGACTGGGTGCCTGGCAGGTAGGTGTATCGGTCGCGGGGCACCGCCACGAGCGGCTTTTCGGCGATCATGCGGGCCAGGCCGCTGCCATCGACCGGCATCACACCGTATTTGCCGGCTTCCACGTACCAGGTGCCGATCATCGCGATCAGCCGGTCGCGATGATCGGCGGCCACGTTGTGGTTCTCGGCGAAATCCTCCGCCACGTGGTAGAGCTCCCAGCCGGTGGCGTCCAGTTCGGACAGCGTCTGGGACGAGATCGGCTGCCCGAAGGGCATGCCCGCCTCGGTGAACGAGGGGCCGGGCCAGGGGCAGACGGCGCGCCAGCCATCGTGGTAGATCGCCCGGTGGCCGAGCATCTCGAAGTACTGCGTGTGACGGTTGCTCTCGGCGTCGGCGTTGTCCAGCGTGTGGGCGAAGCTGACTCCGTGCAAGGGTGACTGGGTGACGCCGCGGATCGTCTTGGGCGGCTCGATGCCCAGTAGGTCCAAAACCGTCGGCACCATGTCGATGATGTGCGCGTACTGGCTGCGGACCTCGCCGCTGGCCGGGATCCGCTGCGGCCAGGACACGATGAACGGATCGCTGGCGCCGCCCCGGTAGGTCTCCCGCTTCCACCGGCGGAACGGCGTGTTCCCGGCCCAGGTCCAGCCCCACGGGTAGTGGTTGAAGTGCTTGGGGCCGCCGATCTCATCGATCAGCTTGAGGCTCTCCTCGAGCGGCTCCTGGGCGTTGTTGAAGAACTGCGCCTCGTTCGTGGTTCCGGTGGGGCCGCCCTCGGCGCTGGCGCCATTGTCGGAGATGACCATGATCAGCGTGTTGTCGAGCTCCCCTCGCTGCCGCAGGAACTCGATCAGGCGCCCGACCTGATGATCGGTGTGGCTGAGGAAACCGGCGAAGACCTCCATCATGCGGCTGAAGAGCCGCCGTGCCGCCGCCGGCTGCGACGCCCAGTCGGGCACGTCGGGATCGTGCCGCGACAGCTCGGCGTCGGCGGGAGCGATGCCCAGTTCCTTCTGCCGTGCGAATACCTTCTCCCGGTAGGCGTCCCAGCCGTCGTCGAACGCGCCCGCGTACTTGTCCGCCCATTCCTTCGGCACGTGGTGCGGAGCGTGCGTGGCGCCGAAGCACAGATGCAGGTAGAAGGGCTTGGCCGGGTCGATCTGCTTGGTGTCGGCGATGAACTCGATCGCCTTGTCAACCAGATCCGCACTGAGGTGATAACCCTCCTCCGGCGTGCGGGGCGGCTCCACCTGGTGGTTGTCGTACACCAGGTCCGGATACCACTGGCTGGTGTCACCGCCCAGGAAGCCGTAGAAGCGCTGGAAGCCGCGCCCCAGCGGCCACCGGTCGAACGGGCCCGTGGCCGTCTCCTGGTTGCTCGGCGTCAAGTGGTATTTCCCGACCATGAACGTGCTGTAGCCGTGCTCGACCAGCATCTCGGACAGGAAGCCGTTCTCGAACGGGATGACGCCGTTGTACCCGGGATAGCCGCTGGCCAGCTCGGTGATGGCGGCCATCCCGTTGCTGTGATGGTTGCGGCCGGTGATGATGCACGACCGGCTCGGCGAGCACAACGCCGTCGTGTGCATGTTGTTATAGCGCAGGCCGTTCGCCGCGATCGCGTCGAAGCTGGGCGTGGCGATCGGGCTGCCGTAGCAGCCCAGCTGCCCGAACCCGGTGTCGTCCAAGACGATGAACAGCACGTTGGGCGCGCCCTCGGGGGCCCGCACCGGCGCCGGCCAGGCCGGCGAGGACTCCTCAGCGGTCCGCCCGATCACGCCGGGGAACGCGGCACCTGGCTCGTATTCGACAACTGCCACTTGAACCTCACCCCATGCTCTGCTGCGCTCCTGATGACCCACATCCTCCGACGCCGCGGCGGGTCCCACATCACCCAGCGTGGATGAGGTCCGGCCAACTCGGCGCCGGTCAGACATCTCTGGCGAACCTGCCGGACCCGTTGACCAGCACCCGGCGAATCTCGCGCGGGCCGGCGCCACCCCAGATGGGTGAGGTCGGGCCGGCCATGCGTGGGCGACAGTACTAGCGGGAAAGGCCCACCAGGCGCAAGGGTGATGGCATGGCAGCGCAGGACAATGGTCCGCGACAAGGAACGGGTCGCGCCGGCGCGACTGACGGAGCATCGGCCCAGGTCAGCCGTGGCCAGCGGTGGATGGCCCGGATGGCGCTCGGCGCCGCCGTGGCCGCGGTGCTGGTGCTGCTGCTGTCGGGGGCGCTGCGGAGCATTACCGCGCTGGTCCTTGGCTTCGCGGGGCTGGCCATCGCCTGCGCGGCGGCCTGGTGGTTCCTGGCCAATCGCGGCGTCCTGCGCTGGCTCGCGGTCACGTTGCTGGTCGCCGCGCCGGTGTTTGTGATCGTCGTGTACGTCATGGCCGGGCTGCTGTGGGAGATCGCGCTCAGCGTCGTGCTCGCGGCTGCCGCGGTGACCGCCGGGCGCACGGCACTGGCCAGCGGCCGCTCGCCGGCCGGGCCGCGCGAGCACGCCGCGGCGCCGCAGCAGCGGCCTTTCGTGATCATGAATCCGAGATCAGGCGGCGGGAAAGTCGCGAAATTCGGGCTCGCGGATAAGGCCGCCGCGCTCGGCGCTGAGGTGGCCCTGCTGGAGGGTCCGGGGATCGTCGACGTGGCCGCGCTCGCCCGCCAAGCCGTCGATGGCGGAGCCGACCTGCTCGGGGTGGCTGGTGGCGACGGAACCCAGGCCCTGGTGGCGGGCATCGCCGCCGACCAGGAGATCCCGATGATGGTGATCTCCGCAGGCACCCGCAACCACTTCGCCCTCGATCTCGGGCTGGACCGGGACGACCCCGCCACCTGCCTGGATGCTCTGACCGACGGCGTCGAGCTGCGGATCGACCTGGGCCTGATCGGCGACCGCACCTTCGTCAATAACGCGTCCTTCGGCGCTTACGCCCAGGTCGTGCAAAGCCCCGCCTACCGCGACGAGAAAACCGGCACCGCGCTGGCCATGCTGCCTGACCTGCTGACCGGCCACCAGGGAGCACACCTCATAGTCCGGGCCGACGGGCAGCTGATCCTCGACGGCCCGCAAGCGGTGCTGGTCAGCAACAACCCCTACGAGACCGGAGACATCGCCGGCCTGGGCCGGCGCGCCCGGCTCGATCAGGGCGTGCTCGGCGTCGTCGGGATCAAGATCGAGAACGCCGCCCAGGCCGCCGGCCTGCTGCGCACGGCGCAACGCTCCCGCCACCTCACGACGCTCACCGCCCGCGAGGTCATCATCGACGCCGACCAACCGCGGATCCCGGTCGGGATCGACGGCGAATCCGTGCTGATGCCCACCCCGGTGCGCTGCACCATCCGCCCGGTTGCGCTGCGGGTCCAGGTCCCCCGCGGCCGGCCTGGCGTCCCCGCACCGCGGCCGCCGATGGACTGGGCGCTGCTACGCCGCCAGGCCCTTACTTTCGCGCGGACCGCGGATAGCAGCTAATCAACGAGCCGAACGGCACTGGCGCGGGCCGGCAGCGTGGGCCGCGCCGCTCGCCACCTGGGGCTGGAGGGTATACGTGGTCCTTGACTTGGTGACCAGGGGGCTGACCGCCCCGATCCGAGGCAGGATTCGATGAGCCCTTCTGACCTGGCGATCGTAGCGGCGCTGGTCTTCGCGTGGGGAACGCTGTCGGCACGGCTGGAGCGATTCGACGTGACCGCGCCGATCATCTTCGTGCTGGCCGGGCTGCTGCTGACCCACGGCCCGCTGGCTACGGTCGGTTTCGTGCCGTCCCCGGAGCTGGTCAAGGCGCTGGCCGAGATCACGCTGGTCCTGGTCCTATTCTCGGACGCGTCCCGGGTCGGGCTCCGGGACCTGCGCGCCGACCTGGGCTTGTGCCTGCGGCTGCTGGGGATCGGGCTGCCCTTGACGATCGGCCTGGGCACCGTGCTCGCGCTCGGGCTATTCAACGGAATGAGTATCTGGCTGGCCCTGCTGGTGGGTGCGGCGCTGGCGCCGACCGATGCTGCCCTGGGGGCCGCCGTGATGGTGAACCCGGCGGTCCCGGCCCGGATCCGCCAGCTGCTCAATATCGAGAGCGGGCTCAACGACGGGATCGCCACGCCAGTCGTCCTGGTCGCTATCGCCGGGGCAGAGACTGCCGAGCACGCGGCCAGTGTCGGCCCGGGCACGGCGGTCGCGGAGCTGGCGCTTGGCCTGCTCGTTGGCGCTGTCGTGGGCGGCGCGGGCGGTCTGGTCGTGAATGTGGCGCGCCGCCGCGGGTGGGCCGCTAGTGGTTTCGCTGGCTCGGCCGTGCTGGCCCTGGCGGTCTGCGCGTATGCCTGTGCTCTGGCGCTGCACGGAAATGGTTTTATCGCCGCGTTCGTGGGCGGCCTCGCTTACCGCATCTGCGGGGGCCGGCGCGGCGAGCGGCTGGTGCCGTACGTGGAGGAGACGGGTGCTCTTGTGTCGCTGCTGGTCTGGCTGGCGTTCGGCGCCGTCGCGGTGGTGTCGGCCCTGCAGAGCCTGACCTGGCAGACGGTGCTGTACGCCGTGCTCAGCCTGACGGTCGTCCGGATGGCACCGGTAGCGCTGTCGCTGATCGGTGCCGGACTCGGCCGCCCTGCCGTCGCCTTCGTGGGCTGGTTCGGTCCTCGTGGACTGGCGTCGGTGGTGTTTGCCTTGCTGGCGCTGGAGGACATCGGCAAGGTTGCCCGGCCTGCGGTTTCAGTGATCGGCCTCACCGTGCTGCTCAGCGTGGTCGCCCATGGCCTGACCGCTGACCCGCTCGCACGCCGTTACGGGCCGCGTCTGGCCATCGCCGCCGACGGACCTGACGATCCAGGCAGTCCCGAGACGCCCGCGCGAAGGCTGATCCGCCGTGCCTGAAGACCCGCCGCGCCTTCGGCGTCCTGGGAGTTGCGCCCGGGCGTGAAGGATCGTGACGATCTCGCTGACCGTGTCGAGCCGATGGCCGCGAATTAGGCCGGAATCTCACCCATCGAGGGTGGCACGCCGGGGCGCTCCTACTGTTACGGTCCGCCTGTTACGGTCCGCGGCCGCGAGCCTGAGACCTGGACAGCAGCATGTCCGGAAGTCACCACCAGGGAGGCATCGCCTGGCGGGCGGAATACCTGGAGCGCGCGGGCAGGCTAAGCCCGCATCTTCGAGATCTTTGCAGAGACTGCCGGCGATCAGTGCTCAGCTATGGCGTTCACCCCCGCGTGGGTGATGCGCCCGGGCTGCTCCAGCGGCGACAATCCTGGTGCGGCGTCCGACCGCGGCCGAGGTGTGATGCCCTTGTTCCGATGGCTGCCTGGCCTGCAGGCGCTGAGGTCCTACCGGCGTGAGTGGCTCCCCAAAGACGTTATCGCGGGGGTTGTGCTCACGACGTTGCTGGTGCCCCAGGGCATGGCCTATGCGGAACTGGCGGGCCTGCCGCCGATCACCGGACTGTACACGTCCATCTTGTGCCTGCTCGGCTATGCGGTGTTCGGCCCGTCGCGGATCCTGGTGCTGGGCCCGGATTCCTCGCTGGGGCCGATGATCGCCGCGACGATCCTGCCGCTGATGGCGGCCAATGGCGACGAGAAGCGGGCGATCGCGCTGGCGTCACTGCTCGCGATCATGGTCGCGGCGATCATGATCGTGGCGGCGGTGGCGAAGCTCGGCTTCATCGCCGACCTGATCTCCAAGCCGACGATGCTCGGCTACATGAACGGCCTGGCCCTGACCATTCTGATCGGGCAGTTGCCCAAGCTGTTCGGGTTCAAGGTCGAGGCTGATGGCCTGATCCGTGAGATCACCGGATTTGCCAGTGGCCTGGCGAACGGCGATGCGGTTCCGGCCGCGGCCGCGGTCGGGATCGCGGGAGTCGCGGTGATCCTGGTGCTGCAGCGCTGGCTGCCGAAGGTTCCGGCGGTGCTGATAGCAGTCGTGCTTGCGATCGCGGCCACCACGGTCTTCAGCCTGGCCGACCACGGCGTGAGCCTGGTCGGGGTGCTTCCCAAGGGCTTCCCGCCGTTCACGATTCCGTCCGTCCGCCTGTCCGATCTCGGGCCCCTGTTCGCCGGGGCACTGGGGATCGCCCTGGTCTCCCTCGCCGACACGATCTCCACCGCCTCGGCATTCGCGGCCCGCAGCGGGCAGGAGGTCCACGGCAACGGCGAGATGATCGGCATCGGCGCGGCCAACCTGGCCGCCGGCTTGTTCCAGGGGTTCCCGGTCAGCACCAGCGGGTCGCGGACGGCGGTGGCAGAACGATCGGGTGCGAAAACGCAGCTGACCGGTGTAACCGGGGCCGCCTTGATCATTCTTATGATCGTTCTGGTCCCGGGCTTGTTCCGGAACCTGCCCCAGCCTGCGCTGGCCGCAGTGGTGATCACCGCATCGCTGTCCCTGGCCGACATCCCCGCCACGATGCGGCTATGGCGGCAGCGCAAGGCCGAGTTCCTGCTGTCGATCGCGGCGTTCCTCGGCGTCGCGTTGCTTGGCGTGCTGCCCGGGATCGCGATCGCGGTCGGCCTCTCGATCCTTAACGTCTTCCGGCGGGCCTGGTGGCCCTACGACACGGTGCTCGGGCGGGTGGATGGGCTGGCGGGCTACCACGACGTCCACTCATATCCCGATGCCAAGCGCCTGCCTGGCCTGGTGATCTACCGCTTCGACGGCCCGCTGTTCTTCGCCAACGCCAAGACGTTCCGCGACGAGATCAGGCGGCTGGCCAAGACCGAGCCGCCACCCAGCTGGATCGTGATCGCCGCCGAGCCGGTCACTGATGTGGACACCACTGCATCCGATGTGCTGACCGAACTCGACGAAGCGCTGAACGCGCAGGGCATCAGCCTGGTCTTCGCCGAACTCAAGAGCCCGGTACGCCGCAAGATCGAACGCTACGGGCTCACCCGCACCATCGACCCACACCACTTCTTCCCCACCATCGACTCCGCCATCACCGCATTCCGCGAGGAAACCGGCGCCCAGTGGACTGCCGGGACGAACGGCCTTGGCGGGCGGCCCGCACCATCCGAGAGGTGAGCGAGATGGCTAAGAAAAAGAGCGACCAGCAGGATCAGGACCACGCCAAGATCGGGGTATCGCCGGCCGCAGCCCAGGAGGACGAGGCCGTAACCGGCCCGCCACCGAAGATGAAGCGTAAGGAGTACGAGCGACAGATGAGGCTGCTGCACGGTGAGCTGGTCGCCATGCAGGAGTGGGTCAAGGCGTCCGGGGCCAAGATCTGCATCGTGTTCGAGGGCCGGGACACCGCCGGGAAGGGCGGCACGATCAAGCGGATCACCGAGCGGGTCAGCCCGCGGGTGTTCCGGGTCGTGGCCCTGCCCGCGCCGACCGAGCGGGAGAAGTCGCAGATGTACATCCAGCGGTACCTCCCGCACTTCCCGGCGGCCGGCGAGGTCGTGATCTTCGACCGCAGCTGGTACAACCGGGCGGGCGTCGAGCCGGTGCTGGGCTTTTGCACGCCGCAGGACACGGAGCGGTTCCTGGAGCTGGTGCCGGGCGTCGAGAAGGCCATGGCCGATGCGGGGATCCTGCTGCTGAAGTACTGGCTCGAGGTCAGCGCCGCCGAGCAGACCCGGCGGCTGGAAAGCCGCATCCACGACCCGCGGAAGATCTGGAAGCTCTCCGACCTGGACCTGAAGTCCTACCGCCGCTGGTATGACTACTCCCGGGCCAGGGACGCGATGTTCGCCGCGACCGACACCGGGTGGGCGCCCTGGTACATCGCGAACACCGACGACAAGAAGCGCGGCCGCCTCAACATCATCAGCCACCTGCTCAGCCAGGTCCCCTACCAGCCCCTCGCCTCCCGGGATGTCACGCTGCCCAGACGGCAGCGACCCGGCGGCTACACGGAGCCCGACGTGCCGCTGCGCCACATCCCTACGCCGTTCTAGATCGCCTCGGCACGCCGGCAGCCAGGAGCTAAGCCTGCCGCCCACTAATGCTCAAGGTCCCGCGTGATTCCGGACCTTGGGCTCTGACCTGCGCTATCTGCCTGCTTCGACGCTGTTCAAGGGGCCGATTGCACCGGAAGGGGCTGATATGGAATGTCGGACATTTCGGAGGCGCCCCAGCAGCTACCTGTCGGCGCGCCCGCCGGGAAAGGGCTCAAACCCAACGCCCTGAGCCTGGTCGCGAACATTGTCATCGGTGTCGCATCTGTCGCGCCCGCGTACAGCCTCGCGGCCACGCTGGGCCTCATTATTGTCGCGGTCGGCGTGCTGTCGCCCATCGTGGTGGTGCTCGCCTTCGTTCCGATGCTCCTCGTCTCCATCGGGTACAGCGAGCTGAACAAGGCCGATCCCGACTGCGGCACCACCTTCACCTGGGCCAGCCGGACCTTCGGCCCGTGGGTGGGCTGGCTCGGCGGCTGGGGCATCATCGCCTCCGACATTCTCGTCATGGCGAGCCTGGCCCAGGTCACCGGGCAATACGGGTTCTTGCTGTTCAACGCGAACGGGATCGGGCACCAGCCCACCAGCCCATGGGTGCTGCTCGTGGGCGTGCTGTTCATCGTGGCCATGACGTACGTCTGCTACCGGGGAATCGAGGTGTCCGCCAGGCTGCAGCGCGCGCTGCTGGGGATCGAGGTGCTGATCCTGCTGATCTTCGCGGTGGTGGCCCTGGTGCGGGTGGGCACCGGGACCGCGCCCGCGGGTCATCTCGTCCCGGACTGGAACTGGTTCAACCTCTCCGACATCTCGTTCTCGAAGCTGGCGGCCGGGGTCCTGCTGATGCTGTTTATCTACTGGGGCTGGGACACCTCGGTGTCTATCAACGAGGAGACGGCCGACCGCACCAGGAACCCGGGCCGGGCGGCCATCATCTCGACCGTCTTTCTGCTCGTCACCTACTTCATCGTGACCCTGGCGGCGCAGAGCTTCGCCGGGGTCGGTGCCGCCGGGATCGGGCTGGCGAACCCGGCGCACCAGAGCGATGTTTTCTCCGTCATGGGCAGCGCCGTGTTCGGGGTCTCCTGGGTAGGGACGTTCTTCGCCCACCTGCTGGTGCTGATGGTGCTCACCTCGGCGGCCGCCTCCACCCAGACCACCATCCTGCCGACCGCGCGGACCACGCTGTCGATGGCGGTCTACAAGGCACTGCCCGACGCGTTCGGGCGGGTGCACAAGCGCACCCTGTCGCCAACGGTCTCGACGGTGGCGATGGGCGGGATCTCGATCGTGCTCTACGTCGCGTTCAACCATTTCGCCGGCGGCAACCTCATCCCCGACGCGGTGACCGCCATCGGGATCTGGATCGCGTTCTACTACGGCCTGACCGGGTTCACCTGCGCCTGGTACTACCGGAAGATACTCACCCGCAGCCTCCGGGACTTCTTGATGAAGGGCGTCATCCCGGCGCTCGGTGGCGTGATCCTCTACTTCGCCATGGGCTGGTGCCTGTGGCAGGACTGGAATTACGACAACGTGCAAGCGCAGAGCTACACCCACTGGCACCTGCCGTTCCCGCCGCATTCGGACGTCGGCGGCGTGTTCCTCATCGCGGTGACCTCGGCCGCCGTGGGAGTCCTGGCCATGCTGCTGTGGCGGCTCGGAAGCCCCGCGTTCTTCCGCGGCGAGGTCCTCAACCGCGCCACCCCGACGCTCGTCCCGGAGCAGGGCGGCGCGCCGCTCCCGCCGGGCCCGGCGCAGACACCCGATCAGGGGTCGACCGCAGCATGACCGAGCCGCGGCCGTCATGGCAGCTGACAGTCGAGGAGGTTTGACGCTTGCGGCGTTCCTTCCCAGTGCACCAGCACGCTGGCGGCAACCGGCCGGTCACCTGAGGAACGGGACGAGGTGAGCGTTGACCTCCTCGGCGTGGGTCCAGCACAAGCCGTGGTCTGCGCCGTCGATGGCGACGAAGTCGCTGCCCTTGATGAGCTCATGGGTGCGCGGGCCGCAGGCCTCGATCGGCAGGATCCGGTCGGCGGTCCCATGCATCACCAGCACCGGGATATCGATCTTGGGCAGGTCGTCGCGGAAGTCGGTGGGCCAGGTCGCCACGGAGGCGACCGTCCCGGCGGGCGAGGCGCTGACCGCGGTGTTCCAGGCGTCTTGGACCACCTCCGCGCTGATCCGGGTGCCGAGGTTGTGGTCGGTGTTGAAGAAGTTCTTGTTCCACTCGGTGAAGTAGGCGAACCGGTCGGTGGCCAGCGCCCCGGCGATCTGGTCGAAGACCTCCTGCGGGACGCCCTGCGGCGTCTGGTCGGTCCTGAGCAGGTAGGGCGGGATCCCGGAGATGATGACGGCCCGCCGGACCCGGTCGGTCCCGTACGTCCCCAGGTAACGGGCGATTTCCCCGCCGCCCATCGAGTGGCCGGCGATGTCGAACTCGCGCAGATCCAGGGCGGTGACCAGCTTGTCCAGGTCGGCAGCGAAGGTGTCGTAGTCATAGCCGACGGCGGGGCGGGCGGACTTGCCGAAGCCTCGCCGGTCATAGGTGATGACCCGGTGCCCGGCAGCGATCAGCGCTCGTTCCTGGCGCTCCCAGGCCCGGCCGGACAGCGGGAACCCGTGGACGAGCACCACCGGACGTCCCGCGCCGTGATCCTCGTAGTACAGCTCGACCGGCGTGGAATTCTCTTCGCCTGCGGTGATGTATGCCATTGCCCCGTCCCCTTCTGGTTTTCCTTAGCGGTCTGGGTGCCGAAGCTCCCGCCTGCGAAGGTCACGCCGGGACCACGTAGGGGAAGCCGCTGGCCCGCTGATCCTTGGCGACGGACGGCTTGAGCCCGGAGGGCACCGCGGTGTTGGCGACCAGGGACAGCATGGCTTCCGGGGCATTGTCGGCCTGCCTGCGGCCGTTGCGGGCCGCGAACCCGTAGACCGCGGGCGTACCGATCACGTACGACAGCACGTCGGGGAACAGGTCCCCGGCCACCGCCTGGCCGTAGCCCGCGGGGTCGTCGGAGGTACCGCTGGCCGCTACCACGGCGGCGATCTGCTCGCCGACGTACTTGGCTGCGGCACTGACGTCCTCCGACGGGTGCCGGGTGTTGGCCGGGTTGGTGAAGTCGGTGTCGTTCGGCCAGAAGATCGGCCACATCATCGGGTGCCCGGCCCGGTTGATCTGCCGCCAGCCACCGGCGTCGGTGGCGAGCTTGGTGGCGCACCACACGCCCGTGCGGGCTCCCGGCCGCAACTGCGGGTGATGGTGGGAGACCTCTAGCACGATCGATTGGACAATGCTCCCGGCGAAGCTGTTCTGCGCGGCCTCCGGGCGCCACCCTGACAGGTCTGGCGCGGTCCCGTTGGCCACCGCCCCGTTGATGATCGCCAGCAGCGACAGGTCGATGTAGAACGAGTCGGCGATGCGCCCGGCCCACAGCCGGGTTCCGCTCTCGCTGGCCGTCTCGCCGGTCCGGCCTTCCAGCACCAGGTCACCGGCCGCCGAATCGTCCCGGGCATCGTCACCGGTCAGGGCGTCCAGCCGGACGGCCTGCCGCCCGTCGGAGTCCGCCTCGCCGAAGGACACTCGGTAGGTCAGGGTCTCATAGTCGGCCCCGTCGAAGTGCACCTTGAACTCATAGCGCGCCTCGGGGTGGAAACCCGGCTCGGAATGGAGCCCGTTGACGTTCGAGTTGACGTCCATGATGAACACCGTGCTGTCCTGGCCGGGAAACACGTACAAGTCGTCGATGTACAGCTGGCCGGTCTGAGCCGCCAGCGGCGTGTCCAGGTGATGAGACATACGGACGTTCCTTTCGTTGCGGCGCTGCGGTGCCAGGGGTCAGGCCGGGCAGAAGCGGCGCCTGCAGCTGTGCTGACCGGGCCAGTCTCACGCTGGCCGGCGGCCGTCGGCCCAGGGATAGTCCCGGGGTTCGGTCCCCGGGTCTTGCCCAGGGCACCGCCGAGCCGGGCCTTGACCAGGGTCCGCCACCGATGAGCAGGGCTGGCCAGCCCGGACCCCTGAGGCGATCCGGACCTGCCCGGTGCCGCTGGCCGTACCCCTCAGGTAGCGACGGACAGCATCCGGGCTTCCCGAGGCTGACCTGCCAGGTTACGCTGTTGAGCGGGCGATGACGCAGCTCCGGCTGGCTCGGCGGGGCCGCCCGCCATGGCCTGGGCAGGTACCTGGAACCGGCCCTGAACTGGAGCCGCCGTGGATTGCACTGAGGCGCTCGCGGGCCGGGCTTGGCCTCCTCAGCCAGAGTGTCCTGTCCGGGTGGAGGCGGTATGAACGGTTATGCCCGCCTGGGCGGCCCGGGAGCGGCGCCCGGGAATGAGCTTGCTCCGGCGGGCGCCGTCGCCACGGCCGACGTTACCGCCGTGGCGTAGCCGCGGTCATGGTGGCCGCACAGTCCGGCCTGCGGGGCCGTACACCACCGCTGATCGACCGGCGCGACGAACGTGGCGTGCTCGACCGGCTCATTGACGATGTCCGTGCCGGGCAGAGCCAGGTGCTGCTGGTGCGCGGCGACCCGGGGGTAGGCAAGACAGCGCTGCTCAACTACGTGGCGGGGCGCGCGTCGGGGTGCCAGGTAGTGCGCGTGGCGGGCGTGCAGTCCGAGATGGAGCTGGCTTTCGCCGGGCTGCATCTGCTGTGCGCGCCGATGCTCGACCGGCTCGATCGCCTGCCGGTGCCGCAGCGGGAAGCGCTGCGGACCGCGTTCGGACTGAGCGTCGGCCCGCCGCCGGACCGGTTCCTGGTGGGGCTGGCCGTGCTCAGCCTGCTGGCCGGGGCGGCCGGGAAGCGGCCGCTCATCTGCCTGATTGATGACGAGCAGTGGCTCGACCGGGCTTCGGCGCAGGCGCTGGGGTTCGCCGCACGGCGGCTGGCCGCCGACCCGGTCGGCCTGGTGTTCGCCGCCCGCACTCCGGGACCGGAACTGGCCGGGCTGCCGGAACTCGAAGTCGGGGGGCTCGGCGAGCGCGATGCCCGGGCGCTGCTGGAGTCGGTACTGGCCGGCCCGCTGGACGCCCGGGTGCGGGACCTCATCGTCGCCGAGACGCGGGGTAACCCGCTGGCGCTGCTGGAGCTGCCCCGGGGCCTGAGTCCCGCGGAACTGGCGGGCGGCTTCGGGCTGCCCGGCGCGCTGCCGCTGGTGGGCCGGATCGAGGACAGCTTCGGTCGGCGGCTGGAGGCCCTGCCGGACCAGACTCGGCTGCTCCTGTTGGTAGCGGCCGCCGATCCGTCCGGCGATCCGTCGCTGGTGTGGCAGGCAGCCGGGCGGCTGGGCATCCCGGTTCAGGCGGTGGCGCCGGCGGTGGGGGCGGGGTTGGTGGAGTTCGGCTCCCGGGTGCGGTTCTGGCATCCGCTGGTGCGCTCGGCGGCCTACCGGGCGGCGTCGTTCGAGGAACGGCAGAAGGTGCACTACACGCTGGCGGAGATCACCGACCCCCAGGCTGATCCGGACCGCCGGGCCTGGCACCGGGCCCAGGCCGCAGCCGCGCCAGATGAGGAGGTCGCGGCGGAACTGGAGCGCTCGGCGGGCCGGGCCCAGTCCCGCGGCGGGCTGGCCGCGGCCGCGGCGTTTTTGGACCGCTCGGTCGCGCTGACTATCGACCCGGCGCGCCGTACCGGGCGCATGCTGGCTGCGGTCCAGGTCAGCATGCAGGCCGGGGCGTTCGGCAAAGCTCTGGAGCTGCTCGGCGCGGCGGAGATCGGCCCGCTGGATGAATTCACCAACGCCCAGGCTGACCTGCTGCGCGGGCAGCTCGCTTTCGCCTCCGGCCTGGGCAGCGACGCTCCGCCGCTACTGCTGAAGGCGGCCGAGCGGCTTGAGCCGTACGACCTGGACCTGGCGCGCAAAACCTACCTGGACGCCTGGATCGCAGCGATGTTCGCCGGGCACCTGGCCGGCGCTGGTGATCTGGCCGAGATCTCCCGAGCCACCCGGGCGCTGCCCCGGCCGCCGGATCCGCCACTGCTGGCCGACCTGCTGCTAGACGGCCTAGTGCAGCTGGTGACCGACAGCCGGGCCGCTGCGGCACCGGCACTGCGCCAGATCGTAAGCGCCTTCACCGGCGGAGACGTTTCGGCAGACGAAGGCCTCCGGTGGGGCTGGCTGGCCCAGGCCGCCGCTATCGCGCTATGGGACGAGGACGCCTGGCACGCGATCGCCGTGCGGCAGACTCGGCTCGCCCGAGAGGCCGGCGCCCTGGATCAGCTGCCGATCGACTTGGCTTCTGAGGCCGCGACTGTCATACGCGGTGGTGACTTCGCTACGGCGGCCTCCCTGATCGCCGAAGCTGACGTCGTCTCGGAAGCCACCGGAATCCGCTACCCGCCCTTCGCCGTCTTGTGGCTCACCTGCATGTCCGGCCACGAGGCCGAAGCCGCGCCGCTGATCGAGGCCACCATCGCCGAAGGCACCGCCGGAGGCCAGGGACACGCGGTGAGCTTCGCGCAGTGCCTGGCCGCGATTCTCTACAACGGCCTCGGCCGCTACGCCGCCGCGCAGGCCGCGGCGGAGCAAGCCCGTCAGGACACGCTGTATATCTCCATGTGGGCGCTACCCGAGCTGATCGAAGCCGCCGTACGCAACGGAAACACCCCGGCCGCCCAGGACGCGCTGGAAGAGCTGACGGAAACCACCCAAGCCAGCGGCACGGACTACGGCCTGGGGCTCGAGGCACGCTCACGCGCTCTGCTGAGCGGCGGCGCGGCCGCCGACGGCCTTTACCGCCAGGCAATCGACCGGCTGACCCGTACCCGGCTCCGTCCGGAACTCGCCCGCACCCATCTGCTCTACGGCGAATGGCTGCGCCGCGAGGGCCGCCGCGCAGACGCCCGCACGCAACTGCGGACCGCGCACCAGATACTGGCCCCGATGGGTGCCGCGGCGTTCGCCGAACGCGCCCGCCGCGAACTACTAGCCGCCGGTGAGACGGCGCGCAAACGCGCGACGCAGGCCCGCACCGAGCTCACCGCGCAGGAGGCGTCCATCGCCCGGCTCGCGCGGGACGGCCAGACCAACACCGAGATCGGTGCCCAGCTGTTTCTCAGCGCCCGCACGGTCGAATGGCACCTGGGCAACGTGTTCACCAAGCTCGGAATCAGTTCGCGCCGCGAGCTACGCCGGGCGCCGGCACACCTCGCACGAGCGGGCCCGCCGGCGTAGTGGCAGGTGCCAGCCGACTCGCGAAGGTGCGGCGTTCGCAGCCACTCAGTCGAGGTCGAACTCGTTGCCCTCGATGTCCTGCATCACGAGGCACGACTCGTTGTCGTCATCGGCAGGCAGTAGTCGCACGCGCACCGCGCCGAGCGCGACCAGCCGTGCGCATTCGGCCTCAAGTGCGGCCAGGCGCTCTGCACCCACGAGCCCGGTGCCGACCCGCACGTCAAGATGCAGCCGATTCTTGACGACCTTGCCTTCGGGAACGCGCTGGAAGAACAGTCGCGGGCCCACACCTGAGGGATCAATGCAGGCGAACGTTGAACCCTGCTGCTCGGGCGGCAGCGCGCGATCGAAGTCGTCCCAAGTAGCAAACCCCTCCGGTGGCGGCGGTACGACGTACCCCAGCACCTCGCACCAGAAACGAGCGACCCGCTCAGGTTCTGCGCAGTCGAAGGTGACCTGGATCTGCTTGACCGACGCCATCGGTCCACCATAGAGGCGGGGGGGTCTTTCGTCGTCTCCACGGGCCCGCCACTGTCAGCGGCCGCTCTGGTGCTGCAGGCGCGATGTCGCGGCAGCCACGATCGGGACAAAGTGGTTGCCGCTCGGATCCCACGTGCTGCCGTACCGGCGGATGAAGTTCAGCTCGGTCTGGCCGCTCAACTGCTCCGCCATGAGAGTGACGCCATACATTTCGAACGGCAGGGATACGGAGTCCGCATCGGTGACCCCCGTCCAGTTGGCCGGGTCGCCGAAGCCGTAGTGAAGGGTAAACGGCTGGGTATCCTCAACGACCAGGTTGCGGCCCGCGACCAGCCCGGTCAGCGGCACGGCCAACCGCCAGTAAGACGTCGACGGCGTCGGCGGCTGACCGCTGTACCTAGCCGAGACGGCGGTCAGCTGCTCCGCGGGAGTCTTGCTCGCCCTGGTCCAGGCCAGCTTGATGAGCTCGCTGTGCGCCCACGCGAGCGGCGTCGCGCTGAGCGTGCGCTGCCCGGTGCTGAGCGGCAGGGTCGGTACCCCGTTCTGCGGGTAGAGCGGCGACTGGTCCCAGACCTGTTCCGGCAGCAGCCCACTTGGCGTCCGCATCGTCAGCATGGCAGTGAGCTGCGCAAGTCCGTCCTCGCCCGCGAGGATCGCCAGGTGGCCGCGTTCTCCGGCGAGCAGCGGCCAGACGCGGCCGACTCCCACGCTGGAGAAGTTCGCGCCGTCCACCTGCTCGCCGTAGCCGTCGTAGTCGTAGCGGTAGTAGCCGGTGCCGGTGCCGACGTTTCTGCCGAGCATGACGTCGATCAGGTTGGCGGTGTCGGACAGCTTCTTGTCGGTTGCGCTGCGCAGGCCCAGGCGGGCCAGGTAGGCGAACTCCAGCCCGAGGACGCTCGAGGCCGCGATCTCGTAGTTCGGGTAAGGCTGGTTGGCGACGCGCGTCAGGCCGTGCTGCGGGTCGGGTCCGATCCGCACATAGTGGCCGTCGAGTCCGAACAGCACATCAAGCGATGAGCCCGCGACGTAGCACCATTCCTCGATGCGCTCGTTCCAGTCGTCGGCGAGCGCGAGCGCGTACTGGCTGGAGGCGGCGTCGAGGTAGTTGGCCCCGGCGACCATGGCCGCCACCATGATCCCGAGGGTGAAGGGGCTTCCCCCGGCATCTTCCTCCCACCGGTCCATCTGGGTCAGCGGCCCATTCTGGACGAGGTAACCGATGGCAGCCTTGATCATCGCAGTGATCGTCTCAGACGGCGGCTGCCCGAGGTCGTCGAGCTTGGCGGCCAGCATGACCGGCAGCGCGGTCTCGTCCAGTTGCACGCCGGTCCAAAAGGGCGTGCCGTCGGGGAAGAAGTTCTGCCCCCAGTGCCCGTCCGACGATTGCCGGGTGGCAAGGTAGCCGAGCAGCAGCGCCGCGTCGTCCAGATGCCCGAGCAGCGTGAGCGCGAAGCCGACCTCGACGGCGTCACGCGGCCACACGAGGTGATATCCCCCCGCGTTGTTGCTCGTGTCGCCCCACGGCGTGCACAACCCGGCCACGATGGCCCCCGGGTAGGACGCGCAGTCTTGGTGCACCCGCAGCACGGTGGCCGACTGGCTGAGGGCGTCCGCCAGGTCCGCCGGGTCGGTTCCGGAAGACGGCGGCAATGTGCAGGTGCCGGACCAGGCCTGCCAGTTGCTGGTCAGCTGGGCGCTGGCGGCGGCCGAGCCCGCGGCGAGGCTGGCCGCCGCGAGCGCACCCGCGGTCCCGGCGTCCGTCGCAAATGCAATTGCAATCGCACCGGAGGTCGCGGAAAGCTCACCGCCGAGAACGACAAAACCCGGCCCGGCGTCCGTGAAATTCCAGCTCATGGAGCCGTTACGGCTGAAATCTTGCCAGAGGTCGGAGGATCCGAAGTAACCCACGCTTGCCTGGCTGAACGCCGATGCGCTCGACAAGCACAGAAACCGCCCGGCACCCTGCGCGAACAGAGATCCTCCTGAGTCCACCCAGGCCGTGTTGTCAGAGCCGCCACTGTAATCCTGGTCTGCATTGACGGCCGGGTGCTGTTGCAAATGACTTGCCAAGAAAACGTAGAGTTGCGCGTCGGAAACACCGTCGAGCGTGTAGCTGACCAGCACGACGTCACGTCCGGGATCGGGTATGACCTGCAGTGTCAGCTGATAGGGATGCTGCGCTGGGCCGCTATGGACGAGAGACGCCAGCGGTACTGCGGGATCGGCGGTCTGCACCTGGTAGGTTGCGACTGCCTTCACCTCATACCACCAGCCGTCACCAGCCACGATGAAACCCATGTCACGAATCTGCGGTTCGCCGGCGGTGGGCCAGTACACTTCATTGAGGATGCCTTGGCCCATGGTCGCCCATACGCGGCCGGTACCCAGGCCAGTTGTGACGGCGTCTTTGGGGCCGGGGGCCATTACCGGGCTAACAGGAAGGCCCGGCGTCGGGGCACTCGGCATATCTGGACCTCCTTATAGGTATCCAACAACACGAGGCCCGGAAAAGAAAAGCCGATGTTCGCCGCCGAGGTGTAGGTGCCGCGGACGGTGCCGGGGAGGTAACTGCGAACGCTCACGGCCAGCCTGCTAGCCGACCGTGAACGTGGCCGGCGTGAGCGTGCCGACGGCGGAGGTGTCACTGACCCACAGGTTGAACGGCCCTGGCTGCACCACGAACTGGCCCTGATCGTTGTAGTAGCCGAAGTTCTGGCGATCGAGCGTGAACGTGACCGTCTTGGACTGTCCCGGCGCCAGCGTCACGCGCTGGAAGCCCTCGAGCTTTTCCACGGGCTGCAGGATGCTGGTGTAGTTCTCATGCAGGTAGAGCTGCACGACGTCATCGCCGGCGGCAGATCCGGTGTTGGTGATGTTCGTGCTGACGGTCAGCGGGCCATTCGCCGACACGGTGGTCGACGACAGGTGCGGGCTCGACAGCGAGAACGTCGTGTACGAGAGTCCGTAGCCGAACGGGTACAGCGGCGCGTTGGGCGCGTCGAGGTACCTGGATGTGTACTTGTTGTTGGGGTCATACGGCCTGCCGGTCGGCAGCTCGTTGTAGGAGATCGGGATCTGCCCGACATTCACCGGGAACGTCATCGGCAGCTTGCCACCGGGATCAACCTTCCCGAACAGGACGTCGGCGACCGCGTCGCCGCCCTCGGTGCCGGGATACCACGCCTCCAGCAGCGCTGGTGCGTTGGCGGCCAGCCAGTCGATCGTCAGCGGCCGGCCGTTCATCAGCACGACCACGTACGGCTTGCCGGTGTTCGCGATCGCCTGCACGAGCGCGAGCTGCTGGCCAGGCAGCCCGATCATCGTGCGCGAGGATGCCTCACCGGTGTAGGCCGACGGCTCGCCGACCACGACGACGGTCACATCCGAGGCCTGCGCGGCGGCGACCGCGGCGCCGAAGCCACCGGTCGACGTGCAGTACGGGTCGGCGCAGCCCGGCGCGTAGTTAACCGTCGTTGTTTTCGGGACAGCGTTGATGATCCCTTGGCGGACCGTGACGATCTTGTCGACCGTGCTGAAATCGCTCGGGTTGGTGTCGTATCCGATCGGCACGTCGGGCCCGAGCTGGTCGAGCGCGTCGTCGGCGAGCGGGCCGACCACCGCGATCGACGCAGTGCTGGTGTCCAGCGGCAGCGCGTGGTTGCGGTCCTCGAGCAGGACCATCGACTCGTCTGCCGATTTCCGGGCCGCGGCCAGGTTGGCGGGCGTCAGCTCCGCCGTCTGCACCCGCGTCGGATCGGTCAGGGGGTGGGAGAACATGCCGGCCAGGTACTTGAGCGTCAGCACGTGCCGGACCGCGTCGTTCAGCTGGGCCATCGTGATTTTCCCGGACGCGAGCAGCTGCGGTCCGTAGTTGTCGTAGGTGGAGAAGGCACTGGAGCTTCCCACCTGTACCGCCATTTCGATGTTGATTCCGGCGGTCAGTGCCAGCTGTGCCGCTTGCGCCCCGGTTGCGGCGTAGCCGAATGCCTCGAGCTCCTGGACGGCCTGGTAGTCACTGATGGTCGTGCCGCTGAAGCCCCATTCGTCGCGCAGGATCGTCGTCAGCGTGTACGAATTGGCGGTGTTGGGCACGCCGTTGAGCGAGTTGAACGAGGCCATCACCGTCGCGGCGCCGGCGTCGACCGCCGCCTTATAGGGCGGCAAGTAGTCGTTGAACAGCTGCTGGGTGGACATGTCGACGGTGTTATATTCCCGGCCGGCGACCGGGGCACCGTAGGCCGCGAAGTGCTTGACGGTGGCCGCCATCTTGTCCGGGGCGCTGAAATCGGAGCCCTGATAGCCGCGAACTTTCGCGGCGGCGATCGCGGCGCCCAGATAAGGATCCTCACCCGCGCCCTCGACGACGCGGCCCCAGCGCGGATCGCGGCTGATGTCGACCATCGGGTTGAACGTCCACTTGATCCCGTCGGCGGTGGCCTCCGAGGCCGACACGGACTCGTCGTTCTCCACCAGCGCCGGATCCCAGCTGCTGGCTTCGGCGAGCGGTACCGGGAACATCGTCTTGTAACCGTGGATGACGTCGAGCCCGAAGATCAGCGGGATTCCCAGCCGTGAGTCCAGCGCCTGCTGCTGGACCTGGTTGATCTGGGCCACACCGGTCAGGTCGAGGACCGAGCCGATTTGCCCGTTCTTCGCCTCAGTCAGCAAGTCACCCGGCGTGCCGTTCGGCCCGTCCGGGCCCGCCATCTCCAGCTGGCCGAACTTCTCGGCGACAGTCATCCGCCCCAGCAGGGCGCTGACCTTCGCGTTAATCGACTGCTGGTTAGCTGTTAGAGCGCTCGCGCGGATCGTGCGAGCGGCCGATGAAGGCGTGGTCGGCCCGCTCGCCAGCAGCGCCACGGTCACGATGAATACCGCCGCCAAGCCCACGCTAAATCTAAAGCGACGCCTCGGCTTGGCCCAGACCAGGTGAGCTACTCGATCCGCCATTTCCGGCTCCTTTCCGGACATCTCTCCATTCGTTGCTATACGCCGGTGTGCGGGTCGCGTCAACCAGGCATCGCCACGCCTGGTCGGCAACGGCCGGGCGCATCCGCTCGGGCTCACTCCGCGTGAATGCGAGGTGCTCGATTTGAGCTGCGAACGGCAGACCAACGCTCAAATCGCCCGCACCTTGTTTATCTCGGCCAAGACGGTAAATCACCACGTCTGCGCCGTGCTGGCCAAGCTCGGCGCCGAGAACCGCGCGGCGGCCGCTGATATGAGGCGGAACCTGAGTGCTTAATCGAGTCGGCGATGAAACAGTCCAGCCGCCCGCGCTACCTGTCCAGGCCCAGGGTGAAGGTGGGCTTCGGCGTGGTCTCGGGCAGCCGGTGCTCCTCGGAGAGCCGGCGTATGGCGGTGCCTGTGGCCAGGAACTCGGTTGCGTGCTCGCCCCAGACGTGATTCTTGACCTCGATCGTCACGCCCACGATGCCCGACGAACCCGCCTGCGTCGCCTCGGCTTGCATCCGGGACAGCGCCAGCTCGCGTGCCTCGTAGACGCCCTGGGTGAACTGCGGCATCTCCCGGTTCTGGCCGGTCTGCCGCAGGCTCTGCATGACCGACTGGTGCGCGATGTGGTACACGCAGGTGCCAAGCACGAACGCCACCGGCACCGCGCCGGCCGCGAGCAGCCGGAAGAAATCCTGGGCGGACAGGTCCGAGGTAAACGCGCGACCATCGGGGGCCTTGTGCGCACCGGTACCGGCCATGGCGCGGACCGCGGTGCCGGTCGCGACGAACTCCAGGGCACCCTGGCCCCAGGCGTACATCTGCAACTTGAGGTCGACGCCGACGATGCCGTCGGCACCGAGGTGGTCGGCCTCGGCCTGCATTCGGGCCATGGCCAGCTCTCTGGCGTTGTACATGGCCTGGGTGAGGACCTGCAGCTCCTGATTCTTCGACCAGCGGCCGACCTGTATGCCGATGTGGTAGATCGAGGAACCGATGACGAACCCGAGCGGCTCGAACCCTGCCTCGCCGAGCAGCACGTATTCAGAGACGGACAGGTCGGAGGTGAAGACGCCGGCTTGCTCGGCGCCGGCAGTGTGCGCGAGCCTGCTGTCCGCGGCCTCCGGTTCCCAGACAGCGCTATCGGAGCCGGACTGACCCTGGTTGGAAAACAGCGGCATGGGTGCCTCCTTCGCCGAAGCGGTGCTGCCACGCTACTGCGCCAGCCTGGCCGCGCCGTCTTTAGACATACCTACCGGTGGCCAGTGACATGAGCAGGTACAGGCCCGACCCCGGCCAGGAAGGCACGGGCGCTCCGGATAGGGTCCCGCGTTATGCTCCGAGCGGATGAGGAGGTCGGCCATGGCAGAAACACCCTTCATGATCAGGGCTGACGTCAGGTGTACCGATGGGGTTTGCGGCAAGGTAAATCGCGTGGTCGTTGACCCGGTCGCGCGGGCGGTCACCCATCTGCTGGTCCAACCGAGTCACTGGCCGGGCCTGGGTCGGCTTGTGCCACTCGACCCTGTCGATGCCGCGACACCGACGGAGGTCCGGCTGCGCTGCACTCGGGCGGTGTTCGACGGGCTCCGCTTTGCTGACGATACGGATTTCGTGCCGAGAGCCAACCTGGACCAGTACGCAGGCTACAGCGCGGAACAGCTGCTCATACTGCCTTACTACGGCCGGATCGCCGGCGGGGACATACCCCAGCCCGGGGAAGATGCGCCGACAGGCGCCGACGACTCGTTGCCCCCGGGCGAGGTCGGCGTGCGCCGCAATAAGCGCGTCTATGCCACCGACGGCGAGATCGGGCGAGTCGAGGGGCTTGTCATCGACCCTGGCAACCACCACGTGAGCCACGTGCTGCTGCAACACGGGCATTTGTTTGGCCGCAGGCAAGTGGCCATCCCGATCGGCGCCGTTACCTCGGTCGTGGACAACGTCCAGCTCAACATCACCAAGCAGCAGGTGGAGAACCTGCCGCCGGTGAACACCGATCCCCCCAGCGGATAGAGCCACCAGGACGCGGCGAAGCGATACGTCAGCGGATCGCGTATTGCCATCCAGGGTCTAGCCATGAAATTCCCCCCCGCGGGACGCTCGTGGCGCCGAACCGGCTGGTTATGCCATGGATAGGAGCCGGCGCGTCAGTTCTGTCCTGGAAGCGACGCCGAGCTTGCGGTAGGCGCGGGACAGGTGAAACTCGACCGTGCGGGTACTAAGGAAGACCGCCCGGCCCACCTCGGCGTTGGTCCGCCCCTGCGATACGAGCATGGCGATCTGCAGTTCCTGGGGGGTGAGCCGCTCGTTTGCTGGCCCGCTCTCGACTCTCTCCCCGCTGGCCTGCAGCTCGGCCCGCGTCCGCTCGGCCCACGGCCGTGCGTCGAGCCGGTCGAAGATCTCGGCCGCTGCCCGGAGCTGGAGGCGGGCGTCGCGACGCCGTCGGGCCCGGCGTAGCCGTTCCCCGTAACACAAGTGGGTGCGTGCTTGTTCAAAGATGATGCCTTGGGCGTTGAGCGCGAGGGACCTCTGGAAGTGGGCTTCGAAGTCGTTCTCGGCGAGAATGCCTGCGCAGCGCTCCGCCCGTGCGGCCGGAACCGGATTAGCCTCGCCGGGGACCAGCGCCATGAACTCCGGCAGCAGCGCCCGCGCCTTCTCCAGCAGGCCCGCCCGGCCGTATGCCTCGATCAGGTCCTGGACCGGCGAGTGGTAGGGGTGGGAGACGCCCCAGTCCGCAGCCAGCTGGCGAAGGGCCTCGTAGCGCGCGATCGCTTCCTCGAGTCGGCCCGCACTGAGGTCGAGCAGGGCCAGCTGGCGACGTGCGAGCAGTTGCTGGGGGTGGAGGCCAAGCTCACCAGCCACCTTGTCTGCGTCGCGGGCATGCTGCCGGCAGTCGTCACTGCGACCCTGGGCAGCCTCGATGGAGGCCATGAGGGTGAGCAGCTGGCAGGCCTGATAGTCCTGCCCGGCCGCATCAGCCAGCTGGACGGCTTGGCTGCCGAGCGCCAGCGCCAGCGACCAGCGTCCCGCCGCGTGGTAGCACCATACGGCGGCGCCAAGCGCATCCGGCAGGCGGCCGAGCGCTCCTTCGCCCCGGGCCAGGTCGACCGCGCGTTCGGCATACCGGCAGGCGCGCTCGGGGTGACCAACATCAGTCCAGGCCGAGCACACATCGAGCTGGAGCTCAGGGCTGGCGGCGATGGCCGGATCAGCATCCAGCCTGGCAGCAGCGCGCTGTAGCAGAACCATCCCCTGCTCAGGGTCGCCGCGGTGCCAGGCAACGTTGCCGCAGGCGAGATCGGCCTGAAACTGGGTGATCCCATCACCAGGATCAGCCAGGGCCGCCAGACGCGCGGATGCGCTGGCCGCTTCGTCCAGCAGCCCCCCTTCGATGGCCGCCTCGACTGATTCGGCGAGCAGCCCTACAGCCAGCCCGCGGTTGTTGTCTTCGGCGAGGCCGGCCGCATCCGCCAGGGCACGTTGCGCCGCCACCAGGTGGCCGCGCAGCAGGTCGATATGGCCCCGGACGGCGAGCAGCCGTGCCCGCCGGGGCGCCGGCAGCGTGGCCGCTGGGGCAGCCCGGGCAAGCCAGTCGGCGCGTTCGAGGTCGCCGCCACTTAGGGCGGCCTCCGCGGCCAGCAGCAGCCGCTCGTCCCGGGCGTCGTCATCGCCGGACAGATCCGCCGCTCGCTCCCACGCGGCCGCAGCCGCCAGCGGGGCGCTCCGTCGCGCGGCCCGGCTCGCCGCGGCGTCCAGGCAGGCGGCCACGGTGTCGTCCGGGCCTGTCGCGGCCGCGGCCAGGTGCCAGGCAGCGCGGTCGGTGTCGCGGCGGCCGAGCACGTCCGCGAGCGCGCGGTGCGCCGCCCGCCGCTCGGCTGGGATCGCAGCGTGATAAGCAACCGACCGCACCAGCGGATGGGAGAACTCCACGCCGCCCGCAGTGACGCGGACAAGCAAAGCCTCCTCGGCCGCGGTCAAGGCCTCGCCGCCGCCCAGCAGCCTGGCTGCCGCCGTCACGTCTGCGACCGCGCACCTCCCGGCCGCGGCGGCCACCAGCAGGGTTGTCCGCACCTTCGGATCGAGCCGGCCTAGCCGGTCAGCGAAACCCTGCCGCACCCCGGCGCCAGGCTCCAGCGGCGCCTCCGGCAGGTCAGCGCCGCCCAGCTGCGCGGCCGTCATAGATCGCGACATCTCCACCACCGCGAGCGGGTTGCCGCCAGTCTCAGTCTCCAGCCGTTCGGCCACCGCAGCCGTCGGCCGGGCCCCGGTGACAACCTCGGCCAGCCGACGCACCTCTGCCTGCCGCAGGCCGGTCAGGTCGCGAGTCGGCAAGCCCGCCAGTGCTGGCATGCCGGGGCGCGCGGCAAGCACGCATGCGACAGCGTCGTCTCCAAAGCGCCGAGCGGCAAATAACAGTGCATCAGCAGACGGGGGATCCAGCCAATGCAGGTCGTCTGCCAGCAACACCAGCGGCTGCGCCGCCGCCGCCACCGTGATTACCGCGTGGGTCCCCGCAGCGACCGCCAGGCGCCCGGCAGCCGCCGGGCCGGGGTCCATTCCCAGCGCTTGCCGCAGCGCGGCGGCCTGCTGGCTGGGCAGCGCGGAAATATGCTGCGTCACCGGGCTCAGCAGCGCATACAAGCCGCCGAAGGGTAGCGCCGATTCGGACTCCACGCCGGTCGCCCGCAAAACCGTCATGCCCCCCGCTCGGGACGCCGCATAGTTGAGCAGGGCGGTCTTGCCGATGCCTGCCTCGCCCCGCAGTAGCAGCACGCCGCTGTTCCCGGCCCGGGCAGTCCCGAGCAACTGATCAAGCTGCCGCTGCTCCTCGTCGCGCCCCAGGAGCATGCCCGCACGATAAGTCATCACGTCAGGCGGAACAAGCAGGTATTGCGGGGTTCACGGAAGCGGTCACCGGTCGTGCGGGCCGATCGTGCTGGTAGGGAACCTCACCCCAGACGGCCTCGCTTCGCGAGGCGGCGCCGTCGCCATTACCGGCAACCCGAAGTCCCGAGGAGGAGACATGAAGAGTGTCAAGCTGTTGCTGGCTACGGCCGCCGGCCTAGCACTGGCCGGTGCCGTCACCACGAGCGCCCTCGCTGCACCTGCGGTGCGGGTTCCCCCGCCCGCGGGTGGGCCGGACGGCATGACTGCCGACCTGGTGAGCACATCCACGGCCACGGCGATGCCGCGGTCACCGCATTCGATCACGGGGACATGGGTGGTGACCGTGACGCCCAATGCCCCCATCCCGCGGTTCGAGTCGACGCTCAGCTTCCTGCCAGGAGGTGAAGTCGTTGAGGTGACATCAAAGGGTCCGATGTCAGGAGGCCTCGGGGTCTGGCGTGCCGTCCCCGGCCAGCGGGTCATTTCGACTTTCCACAAGTACCGCTTCAATTCCGCGGGTAACTACATCGGGCAGACAACCGTCCGCGAGGTGGAAACCCTCCGCAATGATGCCGGGCAGTACACCGGCGAGGCGACCACTACGCTGACCAACCCCTCCGGCGCAGTGGTGTCGAGCTTCAGCTCGGTCAGCGCCGGGGTACGCATGCCGCGATAAGCAGGACACGCCGGGGCGGCCGGAGATGCTCAGGCACCTCCGGCCGCCCCGGCGGCATGGCTCTGTTGGGCGGCCACGACAAATTCAGCCGACGCCGTTAAAGACGATGCCAGCGAATACGCGGCTCGGATGCGCGCCTGAGGCGGCGCGCCGGTTATCCGCAGTCACGGTCCGGCTACCGGCTTATCGCGTTCCTCTGCTCGGAACGGAGCGAAACGCGCAGCCCAGGCCTGGAAGCGAGTCAAGCGGCAGCGCATACCACTGCCGTCTGATCCTGGGTGGTCCCATAACTGGCGGACAGGTGATCCCATGCTCGTAACGAAACTCACCGCACGGTGGTCCCATGCTGCTGGCGGGCTTCAACCAGCTTTAGGAGTTCGTACCTGGCGATTGTCGACATCTCTTCCGCTGGCCAGACGTCGACGGTGGTTCTCGTTGGATTGCTGCCGTCCGGATCCGTTGATGCCTGGCGGAAATGCAGGCGGCAGATTCGGCAAATGCGGCCCGGCGGACCTCTTGCCGGCTGAACCGGCCGGGAATAAGTTGACCGCAAGCGGCTGCAGCAGGCCCCGAAGCCAGTCAGACTACCGCATAGAGGTCATACACGCACGACCTCAGATGGACGGCCGGTCGGCCTTTCTGCGCGCTATGTGGCCGGTCGGCTGAGCGGGGGCGGGCATGTCTGCGACAGACGAGGACCGCGAACGGGAATCGCGAGGTTCGGGACGTCACCGGTTCACCCCGCGGGCCGTTGTCCGCGTGCTTGGACAGATGGAGGCCAGCGCGGCGCAGGCCGGCGACGAGACCTTGATCAGCGCGGTGACGATGGGCCGCCGGGCGCTGGCCGAGTGGCAGGAACTGGCCGGCCGGCTGCGGGATCTGGAGCGAGACTGCGAGCGGCTGGCCTTAAGCGAGTCGAGGGCAATGGCCCGGCTGCGGAATGTGCTTGATCTGCTGGACAAGCTCGTCGAGCAGCCTGGACCGGGCTCGGCACCGGCCCGTGCGGGTGGGCTGACCCTGTCACCACGACCCGGGCTGGGCCGCGACGCGGCCAGTGTTCTGGCCGTGCGCATGCTGGGTGCTTTCGAACTGTCGATTGACGGGCGGCAGGTGACGAGCTGGCGCGGGCAGCGGACGCGATCGGTCATGCAGTTCCTCGCCGCCCACCGCCACCGCAGCGTGTCGCGAGACGAGTTGATCGCCGCGGTGTGGCCTGACGCTGATGAGTACAACCGGCGGCACCGGCTGCACCAGGGCGTCTATGAACTGCGCAGCACCTTGCGCGCCATCGACCCCGACTGCTCGCCGGTCGTCTGCCTCGACGGCGGGTACGGTATCAATCACCAGGTGCCCATCTGGGTCGACGTCGAGGAATTCGATGATCTCGTGTCGACTGCGGTGCGCAGCTTACCGCGCAGCGGGCTGACGAGGCGATCGAGTTAGCGCAGGAGGCCCTGGACCTTTATCGCGGCGATTTCTTGTGCCAGGCCACTGATGCGGACTGGGCCACGACGGAGCGCAACCGACTTCGTGCCCGCTTCGTGCTGCTCAGCATCCAGCTAGGCGAGCTACTAGCCTGGCGCGGCGACTACGGACCGGCCCTTGCCGTAGTCGACCCGGTGCTGAGCATGGAGCCGTGGAACGAGGACGCCACGATGCTCAAGATGCGCTGCCATGCGCAGACCGGTGCCCGCTCGATGGCTGCCGCGGCGTACCGGTCCTGCACCGAAGCACTGACCTGCGAGTTCGGGATCACACCCGCTGCGCAGACCACCCGCGTCTACGATCAGATCCGGTGCGCAGGGCCGGCCGAGCCTCGCCGTGAGCTCACTGCCGCTCGGGCCCGAACACCACCTCGACGACCCTCGCCCCCGGTGCCCGATGCAGCTCGGCCATCCCGGTGACCCGCAGCTGCAGCTCCACTGCCACGCTGTCATCGCCCGCGCTTGGCATCGGGTCTCCGACTAGCCGCACGTTGATGATCTCCATCGACACCACCGACGCCAGGACGCCGGCCGGCTCGGACGGCGGTTGCGCCGTTCCGAGCCGGTCGAGCATCCACCTCACCCAATCCGTCCGCCAGCTGTCGGGGAATGTGGCCTCCTCGCCGGTCTCCTCGTGATACAGCCGGGTCCGGCCGCGCAGTTCACCCGGCCCTCCCGGCTGGGTGTCGAAGAAGACCGAGAACCCGGCCCGCTGCTGCCACCGGTCCGGTACCGCGCCATCCGCCGGCCCATCGCGCATGAGCTCCCACCTCCCACCGCGCATCAGATACCGGCCATCAGCTACCGAGGTGGTGTCCGGGCTACCCGGCGTCGATCAGTCCGTCTGCGGTGGCGACACGGTGATGACGTAGTCTTTGCAGCTGCCGAAGACGAACCCGACCTTGCCACAGCAGTCCTTCGAGCCCAGGGTGATGCAGAGGTTGTACTCTCGCCCACACTCGCCCGGGTTGAACGTGCCAGCGGGCACGTCGATCACGAATACCCACGTGTCCGTGCAGCAGGGGCTGTAGTCACCCTCGAGTTCGATCCACTCACAGAAGTCTCCGCATGTGCCGCACCCGCAGGCATCGAACCCCAGGCACACGCACAGGCTCGTGTTACACAGGTAGTAACGGATCTTGCCGGTCAGCGTGACCGTGACCGTCACCTGCAGTACCTGGTCAGAATCGATGAACCCGACCGGCGAGGTCGGATCGGACTTGTCGGCGAAGGTGGCGGTCATCGTGCCGCCCAGATCCCAGATGTGGGCCTGGCTTCGAGCGTGCACGGAGTGACTCCTACATCATTTGGCATGATCTTCCCCATTCGCGAATGCCGCGCCAGGCGCGACGCCGGCGACCTCCGCCGGTCACCTGTCTGTATGCGCCCCCGCGCTCAGGCCCCACTGCGCGAACACCCGCTGAACCAGCCGTGACCGCCCGCGACGTCCTCCCAAACCACTCACGGGCTGCTACCGGAGACAGCCGTGACCGTGCCTGGCCGGCGATTCGCAGGCCAGGTGGTACTGCCCGGTTCACGCCGGCGTGGCGCGCTGCTCGGCGATCGAGTTGCCGCCGTCTATGACCAGGTATTGCCCGGTGATGTAGGACGCGCCGGGGCTGGCCAGCCAGGTAATTGCGGCGGCGATCTCGTCGGGTGAGCCGCTCCGGCCAGCCGGGGTGGCCTGCCCTTGGCGGCGCTCTTCCGGGGTCTGGGAGCCGGTCGCTATCCAGCCCGGGGCGACGGCGTTGACGGTGATTCCGTGCCTTGCGGTGTCGACGGCGGCGGCCCGGGTGAGGCCGACGATGCCCGCCTTGGCGGTCGCGTAGCCGACGTCCGCTTGGATCGCCATCACCGGGCCGGTCACGCTGGCCACCATGACGATCCGCCCCCAGCCGCGGCTGGTCATGGCCGGCACCGCCGCCTTGGTGACCAGGAAGGCAGAGGTCAGGTTGCGGGCGAGCGCAGCCTGCCAGGTCGCCAGGTCCATGGACGCCACGGTGCCGGACTCGAACACGGGGTCAGCAGCGGAGATCATGCCGGCGTTGTTGACCACGATGTCCAGCCGGCCCCATCGCTCCAGCGCAGCCGACACGAGCCCGGACGCCACGCTGGCATCGGTGAGATCGCCGATGATCCCCGCCGCGTCGAAACCAGCGCCGCGCAGTTCGCTGACCCTGTCCTGGATCCGGGCCGTGGTGGCGCTGATCATCACGGCGGCACCGAGTTCGGCGAGCAGCCTGGCGGTGGCAAAACCGATGCCGTGGGGGCCGCCTGCCCCGGTGACCACCGCCACCCGGCCGGACAGGTCAAACGCCGCTGGCATGGGCATTGTCTGATCCTAGCCGGGCCGGAGGCCAGGCCCCCGGCCCGCGGGAAGGCGGCAGCGCGGCCGGGCGGTGGCCTACCGGTGGGCCGCAAGATAGCCTTCGGGCCTATGGTGAAGCGCCCTGACCCCTTGGAAAGCACACCGCCTGCCTTCGGCGAGCAGGCCGCCAGGCAGATCCTGCGGGAAGACTTCGGCGTCGAATCGTCGTCCCTCAAGCCCCTCGCGGGCGAACGGGACCAGAACTTCCGGGTGGACACGGCCGCCGGGCAGCGCTTCTTGTTCAAGATCTCTAATCCGGCGGATGACGGGCCCGTCCTGGCCATGCAGGCCGCCGCTCTCCGCCACATCGAGCGAGTGGATCCGGGCCTGCCGGTGATGCGCGCCCGGCCGGCCGCGATGGGGGAGTCCTGGGTCGAGGTGCCGGGGCCCGACGGCCGGACCTACTCTGCCCGGCTTTTCACGTTCCTGCCCGGGCAGGTAGCCGCGAACACAGCGCTCACCACGGAGGCGATCTGGTCCCATGGGCAGATCACGGCTCGGCTGGGGCGGGCGCTGCGTGGCTTTTTCCACCCCGCGGCCGACTACGAGATCTTGTGGGATATCACCCGCGTGCTCAAGCTCCGGCCGCTGCTCACCCACGTCTCCGAGGGCCACCGCCGGGATCAGGTGGAATTGATTCTGGACCGGTTCGAGGCCCGGGCCGCGCCGGCGCTGCCCGGGCTTCGCGCGCAGGTGATCCACGGCGATATGACCCTGGATAACGTGTTGTTCAGCGATGACCTTCGGGTCAGCGGGATCGTGGACTTCGGGGACATGACCCACGCGCCGCTGGTCTGCGATCTCGCCGTCGCCATCGCCGATGTGCTGCATGGCCGTGACGACGCCATCGAGGCGGCCGACACGATAATCGGCGGCTACGTCTCGGTGACGCCGCTCGAAGACGATGAGGCCGGGCTGCTCGCGGAGCTGGTGGCGGCCAGGCTGGCCGCTGAGGTCACTATCACCGCCTGGCGGCGCGGGCTCTACCCGGACAACGCCGCATACGCCGCGAGCGGCGAGCCGGGGGCCCGCGCCTTCCTCGATGCCATCGACGCGATCGGGATAGACGCCGTCGCGCGGCGTTTCCGCGAGGCCTGCCGCCGGCTCCCGTACCGAAGGTCTGCCACCAGTGTGCTGCTCGAGCGCCGCCGTCGGGCGCTGCCCCGATCTCCGCTCTTCTATTCCCGCCCGGTGCATCTCGTCCGCGGCGAGGGTGTCTGGCTGTTCGACCCCGACGACCGGCGGTACCTCGACTGCTACAACAACGTGGCCGTGGTCGGGCACAGCCACCCCACGGTCGTGCAGGCGGTGACGCAGCAGCAGCAGCTGCTCGCGACTCACAGCCGCTATCTGCACGAAGCGATCGTCGAGCTTGCCGAACGGCTCACATCCACCCTGCCGCCGGAGCTGGACGCCGTCATGGTCGTGAACTCCGGCAGCGAGGCCAACGATCTCGCCTGGCGGATCGCCCGCGCGGCCACCGGCCGGGCAGGCGCGGTCGTGACCGCCTGCGCCTACCACGGGCTGACCGAGGCCACCCACGCCCTGTCCCCCGAGGAGTGGGCCACCGGGGAGCAGCCTGCCCACGTCGCGACGATCCCGGCGCCTGACGGGTACCGCGGCCCGTACCGCCGGGGCGACGACGGCTGGGTGCAGCGGTACGCCGCCCACATCGATGACGCGGCCCGGGCGCTCGGCGACCGCGGCTTCGCCGCCATATACCTGGACCCGGCCTTCACCGCCGAGGGCATCCTGTCGCCCCCTCCCGCCTACCTGCAGGAAGCAGCCCGGCGGGCGCTGACGCTGGGAGGGCTGGTGGTGGCCGACGAAGTGCAAGCCGGTCACGGCCGGTCCGGGACGCACCTGTGGAGCTTCCAGGCGTCAGGAATCGCGCCTGACATGGTGGTGACGGGCAAACCGATGGGCAACGGCTTCCCGGTCGCGGCCCTAGTGGTCAGGTCCGAGCTGCTCGAGGCCGTACCTGAGGAGGTCGAGCTGTTCAGCACCTTCGGCGGCAACCCGGTAGCCTGCGCGGCCGCGCTCGCGGTCCTGGACGTCATCGAGGAAGAGGGCCTGGTGGCCAACGCCGCGAAGGTCGGCTCCTATCTCCGCTACGGCCTGCTGACACTCGCAGAGCGCCACCCCCTGATCGGGGACGTCCGGGGCGAAGGCCTCCTGCTCGGCGTCGAACTGATCGATGAGGCGGGCGGGCCAGCAGCCGGGAACGCCCGCCAGGTAACCGAGGCGATGCGTGAGCGGGGGATACTGCTCAGCGCAACCGGCCCGGCCGGAAACGTGCTCAAGATCCGGCCGCCCCTGGTATTCCAGCACGAACACGCCGACCTTCTTCTGCAAGCTCTCGATGAGGTTCTCGCGTCTTCATGACGCGGTACCCGGTGGGCGCGGAGCCAGGTAGTGCCGCCACGATGCGGCGACCTTGTCGTGCGTCTCGGGCCTACTGCCAGGACCGATCTCTTCCGCTCCGTGGCCGACACGGTGACCTCGGCGGGTGACGCTTGCGATAGCGTCGCCTCGTGATTTTTACCGAATCGGAGATTGCTTATCTTGACAGCCAGCGGCTGGGCCGGCTGGCTACCGCGCAGCAGGACGGCACGCTGCAGGTGAGCCCCGTAACCTTCGCGTACAACCGCGAGTTGCAGACGATTGACATCCGCGGGCACAACCTGACCTCGAGCCAGAAGTTTCGCAATATCCGCTCCAATCAGCGGGTGGCCTTCGTGGTCGACGACCTGCCGTCGATCTCGCCGTGGCGAGTCCGCTGCTTGGAGATCCGTGGCTCAGGCGAGGCCCTCGGCGAGTTGGAGGTTCCGCTGATTCGGATCTACCCCAAGCGGATCATCTCCTTTGGTATCGACGAACCCGACACCCACGTGCACGAGCTAACCCCGCACAACCGCAACGTCGAGTGAGAGACCGGCCAGCCCTTGCTCGCCACCTGATTTCCGGCCTGGAGCCGCCGGCGAACTCCCGGACGCCGTCCTTGCTTACCTCACCCGATCGCGAGCCCGCTGTCGGGGTCGAAGAAGTGCAGGTTGCGGGTATCCACCCCGGGCTCGATGCGGTCGCCGGCCCGGACCCGGCTGCGCGCGTTGACCCGCGCCGTCCATAACGACTTGCCCGCGTGCAGCGGGATCGCAGCGCTCTCGTCGTCCTGCTCGGCGGCCAGGTCCGCGAGGTCCTGGTGCCGGACCGGCGGCGCATCGACGGCGAAGATCACGTTGATCTCGCTCCCTAGAACGACACTGGACTCTCGCGATCATCGGCATCAGCCTGAATGGCCCGGCATTTGCTCTGCCAGCGCGGCCCGAAACTCGGGCGGGTCGAAGGGGTCGGCGAAGTACTGGGTCTCATGGGCTACCAGGCCAGCTGAGAACTCCATGATGCTGACCGAGTCGGAGGGCGCGCCGTCGTAGCTGATCACGCACTCGCTGACCCATAGGTCCCCGGCGCCGGTGATCCGCAGCACGGTGAAGTGCCGATTCGCCGGATGCCCGCCGCGCTGCGCCGCGATGGTGGCGCGGCCGCGGAACCGTTCTCCCGACTGCGGGTAGTCCAGGATCGCGTCCGCCGCGTAGATGGCGTGCTCCGTCTCGCTGTCCCCCTGCTCGGAGGCCTGCCAATGCTCCATGATCCTTGCCCTGACCTGGGCGTCACCGTCCATTGTTGCGCTCCTGACGTTGTCGGCATTGGGTAGCTCAGCGTTCACGATGTCACTGACCTGGCCCGCGCGCCGGAGCGGGGGCAGTTTCCCTGCGAGCGCCTCGGGCGGGCGGGACTCGGGCCGGGAGCAGCTGATCTCCTCGTGAGCCTGGCCCGACCGGGCCATCTGCCGTCGGCGGCTGAAGCTGGCCCGTACGGGCGAAGCGGCGGCACGGCAATGCCGGATACCACTGGTTAGGTCAGACCCGCGCAGGGATGCGTGCGTATCACTACCAGCAGGCCAAGCCGCTAAAGGGGAGCCAGATGCCGATCATCACAGCCGCCAGGCCGACCACGTCGGGGCGGGGGAGCCGACCGGTCACCGAGCCGGCCCGCGCCGTGGGAGGTGCCCAGCTGCTCATGCTGCGATGGCTGGCCGGCCGACGGCGCGTCACTAGCGTGGCGCTGGCCGCTGCGGGTTTGGCGGCCGTCTTCGCGGCGGAAATCGACGGCGGCGGCCACCCAGGCGGCGCCGCGGCCGCGCAGACCGTGTTCGCCGCCGCCATGATCATCTCTGCGGTTGGCGAGTCCCTGCTCTCCCCAGCCATGCCGGTGATCATCGGTGACCCGGTCCCGCCCGGCGCCGCTGGCCGCCACAAGAGGCTCGGCACCATTGCCTTAGTCGCCGGCTGCCTGCTCGTGCTGCCCGCTGGCGGGGCCGCGCTCGGCGCTGACTGGCGCACCAGCCTGCTTACCACCCTCGCCGTGGCCAGCGCCCTCGCCAGCATCGCCGCCCAGCGCCTGTGGCGGCGTGGCAGGTGAGGAGTTCAAAGCGCCACCGTGAGCGTGCTGACCGGCAAGCGGTCAAGCACACCGCCATCACCAACGAAATAGGAGCACGGCAATGGGACTGTCCATCAACGACGACGCACCAGATTTCCAGGCCAGCACCACCCAGGGCAGGATCAGCTTCCACGAATGGATCGGGGATTCGTGGGCGGTGCTGTTCTCCCACCCCAAGGACTTCACCCCGGTGTGCACCACCGAGCTCGGGCAGGTGGCCAAGCTGGCGCCAGAGTTCGAACGCCGCGGCGTGAAGGTTATCGGCCTGTCGGTCGACGCCACCGAGCGCCACCACAGGTGGGCTGATGACATCGAGGAGACCCAGGGCGCACGGCCCGGCTACCCGATCATCGGCGACACGGATCTGCATGTGTCCAAGCTCTACGGGATGCTGCCCGCTTCCGCGGGGGGTGACGCCGGCTCGCGCTGCGCACTGGACAACCTGACCGTCCGGACCGTGTTCGTGATCAGCCCCGATAAGCAGATCAAGCTGATCATCGCGTATCCGAATGTGACCGGCCGCAACTTCGAGGAGCTGCTGCGGGTCATCGACTCGCTCCAGCTGACCGCCAGGCACCGGGTCGTGACGCCGGCCAGCTGGATGCCGGGCGACGATGTGATGATCCACAACTCGGTGTCCGACGACCAGGCCAGGGTGATCTTCGGCGAGTGGAAGTCGGTCAAGCCCTACATCCGCATCGTCCCCCAGCCGGGGTGAGCGCGCGCCCTGGTGCCATATCCCGGCGCCCGGCCGGCAGGCCCGGGCCGCGGTCCCGGCGGCCGGCCCGACAGTCCCGGGTGCCTGAACCACGTCATTGCCCGGCTACCGGGAGCCGGCCGCCGGACGCCCGGACGTCAACTTGCCACCGAAGGAGCACCACGATGATCCCCCAGGCGCAGCATCGCCACCGAACTGACTTAAAGCGGTCAGGCGGCGGCATCGCACCGGATCGGGCCGTCGCCAGGACGATCCATTCCGGCCGGCCTATCTCCGGGCTCGCCGGGGACGGCAAGGTGCCCGGGCTGCACCGGAGGCCGGATCCGGCGGCCCTGATCGGGACGCTTGACCGGGTAATGCGCGTCCCCGGGACGGAGGGCTTGGCCCGGGAGCGCTCGCCGGGCGGGGCGCGCGCTGGCCGGCCGCGCCTGGCGGGGCCGGGCCTGCTCGATGACGGGGTGCCGCCGGGAGGCCGCTGCCGCTTGCTGGGTGTCTTCGCCCATCCCGACGATGAGACGTTCTGCGCCGGGGGGACGTTCGCCCGGTACGCCGAGCAGGGGGCCGAGATCATGGTGGTGTCGGCGACCCGGGGCCAGGCGGGCCAGATTCGCGATGGTGCGGTCGGCACCCGGCAGACCATCGCCGCTGTCCGGGAGGCCGAGCTGCGGCTGGCCTGCGAGCGGCTGGGCATCACGACGGTGCGCTGCCTGGACCACGTCGACGGCACTCTCGCCGACGCCGCGTTCCCGGCCCTGGTGGCGGAGGTGGCCGAGGTCATCGGCGAGTTCCGGCCGGACGTGGTCATCACGTTCGGCCCCGACGGCGGCTACGGCCATCCCGACCACGTCACCATCAGCGCCGCGACCACGGCAGCCTGCCAGCGGGCCGCCGACCCGGGGCCCGGCCCGGACTGGACGGCCAACGGGACGGTGCGTCGGCCGCCCCGGCTGTATTACCGGAGCTTCCCGCCGGGCGACCTGCTGATCATGGATCAGCTGGCGGCCTGGCTGACCAGCCAGCCGGACGGTTTTGCCGGGACGCCCGCCTTCGCCCACGCTTTCTTGCTGCTGGCCGAGGCGGCCAGCACCCTGGGCCACATCCGCGACCACGTCCAGGTCCGCTGGTACCCGCCGGGTTCGTACGTGGTCGAGCAGGGCGAGGCGGCCGCCGAGCTGTTCTTGATCTTGTCCGGTGAAGCGCAGGTGTGGCCAGCGGGCCACGGCGGCCGCCGCGAGCAGCCCGGCCGGCTCGGGGTGGGGGAGTTCTTCGGGCACCGGCACCGCAGCGCCGACGTGGTCGCCACCACCAGCCTCACCTGCCTGGTCCTGTCCCCGGCACCACCGGCCAAATTCGCCGGCCGGGGCCGGGGAGCCCGGCTGGCCAGTGCCCTGCCCGGCGCACCGGCGAACCCGCCCCCGGCGGCCGGGACCATGCGAGCAGGTCAGGGCGTCGTCAGCTGCGACGTGTCCGGACAGGTCAGGCGCAAGGTCGAAGCCCTGTCCGCGTACCGCAGCCAGTTCCCGCTGCAGCTGGACATGTTCCCGGAGTTCCTGCTCCAGGAGATTTTCGGCTGCGAATCCTTTGTGGCCTGCGCTGCCGCCCAGCCCGCTGATCTGGACGAGATGCCGCCGTGGCCCGGGCTCGAGCCGGCGCTGAGCGCGCGTGGCGGCGGCCCGCAGTAACAAGACGCCGGGCACGACGGCCCGCAACGAGACGACCGTAGACCAAGAAAGAAGGAGCCCCGCCATGATCGCGGCCCAGGACCTGACCCCGACGGTGCTGCTCGACGGCCAGCCGACGATGGCCGCGGCGCTTCGCGACTTCAAGCGGCGCTACCCGGCTTATGCCCGCACCGCCGTTCTGGACGGCATGCGGGCCGTGGACTACACCCGGCTGGACGCCGCCGGCCACGTCTATCTTGACTACACCGGCGGGTCCCTGTACGCCGACAGCCAGCTAGCCCGCCACCGGGACCTGCTGGCCGCCGCCGTGTTCGGCAACCCGCACTCCCAGAACCTGCCCTCGCGCGACATGACCGCCCGGGTGGAGGCCACCCGGGCCCAGATCCTGGAGTTCTTCCGGGCCTCACCGCAGGAGTACGAGGTCATCTTCACCCCCAACGCCACCGGCGCCCTCCGGCTCGTCGGCGAGTCCTATCCCTTCGGGCCGGGCGGCCGGTACCTGCTGACCTTCGACAACCACAACTCGGTCAACGGGATCCGGCAGTTCGCCCGCGCCCGCGGCGCTTCGGTCAGCTACGTGCCGCTCGCCCCCGCCGACCTGCGCGTCTCACAGCAGGCGCTGGACCGCCACCTCCAGGCCGCAACCCCAGCCCGCGGCCGTTTCGGCCGCCGGCGCTCCGGGTCCGGAGCCGGCAACTTGTTCGCCTTCCCGGCCCAGTCCAACTTCTCCGGCGTCCAGCACCCGCTGACCTGGATCGCCCAGGCCCAGGCGGCGGGGTACGACGTGCTGCTGGACGCCGCCGCTTTCGCGCCGACCAACCGGCTGGATCTGTCCCGGTGGCACCCGGATTACGTGTCCTTGTCGTTTTACAAGATCTTCGGGTACCCGACCGGCATCGGGGCCCTCTTAGTGCGCAAGCCGGCGCTGGCCAAGCTGCGCCGCCCGTGGTACGCCGGCGGCACGATCACCTTCTCCTCGGTACGCGCCGAGGCGACCACCGGCGAGGGTTTCTACCTGACTCCCGGACCGGCCGGCTTCGAGGACGGGACCGTCAACTACCTGGGCATCCCGGCCGTCGGCATCGGCCTGGATCACATCAGCTCGGTGGGCATTGAGACCATCCACACCAGGGTCACCTGCCTCACCGGCTGGCTGCTGGAAGAACTCGGCGCCTTGCGGCACAGCAACGGGGCGCCCGTCGTCCGCCGCTACGGGCCGGCACTGACCGCCGCGGAGCGACGATCGCGATGAACTTCTTCGATCCCTCCGGCGCGCTCATCGATTCGGTGCGGGTCGAGCGCCGGGCCAACCTGGCGGGAATCTCCCTGCGCAGCGGCTGCCACTGCAACCCTGGCGTGCGCGAGGTCGCGCTCGGCTTCTCCACCGAGGAGATGGCGGCCGCCTTCAAAGACAAGGGCCGGCTGCGCTACCAGGAATTCCTCCAGGTGATCGACGGGAAGACCACCGGGGCGGCGCGGGCCTCGCTCGGCCTGGCCAGCACCTTCGCCGACGTCTACCGGTTCCGGGACTTCGCCGCGGGCTTCCGCGACATCCCCGCCGACTTGCTGGGAGGCTGAGCTGCCCTCGATGGCCCGATCGGTCCGGGCTCAAACGAGCCCGGCGCGCACGCCCCAGGCCGCGGCCGCGGCCCTGGAGGAGAGGTTGAGCTTGCGCAGGATGTTGGCCAGGTGCCGGTGGACGGTGTGCTCGCTCAGCACCAGCCGCCTGGCGATGTCGGAGTTGCTCAGTCCCTGCGCGACGAGCTTGAGCACGTCGAGCTCGCGAGGCGACAGCACCGACGCGGCCGCACCGGATCCGGCCACCTGCGCCGGCCCGGCGGCTGTGTCCGTGCGCCCGAGCGTAGCCAACATGTGCCCCAGGTCGAGGGCGCGGCCCGCGGCATATTCGGCCTCGAAGGCCTCGTCGCCCAGCTCGGCGCGCAGGCGCTGGTGGTCGAGGCCGGCCAGCCGGCCTTCCAGCGGGTCGAGTACCCGGCCCAGGTCGGCCAGGGCCTGGTCGGCCGCGCCGTGCAGCCGGGCGGACCAGCCCGGGTCGGCCCCGCCGTGGCCGGTCATGGCCAGGCCGATCAGCGCGTAGGCCATCAGCGCCTGCATCCCCATGCGCCTGGTCAGGTCGAGTGATTCGGCGAACAAGGCCTCGGCCGCGCCTCGCGAGCCGCTGAGGTACTCGGCCAGGCCGAGGTTGAGCGTCTGGTAGGCGATGCCGTCGCGGTGGTTGAGCGCGCGGAAGATGGCCAGCGCTTCGGCTAGGTGGCGGCGGGCGGCGTCCAGGTCGCCCGCCGACAGCTCGTAGTTGCCGAGGTTGCCGAGGATCGTCCCCATATGTTGCCGGTCACCGGCCTGGCGGAACAGCGGCAGGGCCTCGGCCACATCGCGAGCCGCGCCCGCAGGGTCTCCCGCAGCGTAGGTGGCGTGCGCCCGCGCGATGAGCAGGAAGCCGGTCAGGTGGGGTTCCCCGAGGCGGCTGGCCAGGTCCAGGCCCTGCTCGATGAGCGGCAGCGCGGCGTCGCGCTGCCCCTGGCGCAGCAGGATCCAGGCTTGGAGGTACAGCAGCTCGCCGACTAAGTGGCTGTCCCCGGCGGCCCGGGCAATGGCCAGCGCCTCCTGGCAGTAGTCCCCGGCGATCGCGTAGCTGCCTATCTGCTGGAGGAGGTTGGCCGCAGCGGCCAGCGCCCGGGCGCGCGGCAGCGTCGGCCCCTGGGCGGCCGGGGCGTCCAGGAGCGCCCGCAGCACGTCGGCGCCTTCGGCGGCGTGCCCGCGGGCCCGCCAGTACACCCGCAGCGAGGCGGCCAGCCGCAGGCCAGGCTCGGAGTCGGACTGGGTCAGGCTGAAGGCGATCGCGGCCCGCAGGTTACCCAGCTCGGCGTCGAGCCGGTCCAGCCAGGCGGCCTGATCGCCCGCCACGAGCCGCGGCGCGGCCGCCTCGGCCAGGGCCAGGTAGTAGTCACGGTGGGCGATCCTGGCCCGGTCGGCCGTCGCCGGGACCTGCGCGTCCAGCCGCCCGGCGGCGTACTGGCGGACGGTTTCCAGCAGCCGGTACCTGGCCGGGCCGACACCGGTGTCATCGAACTGCACCAGGTTCTTGTCCACCAGCGCTAAGAGGTGCTCGACGACCCCTTCCGGGGGCAGATCCTGGCCCGCGGCCACAGCCCCGGCGGCGGTCAGGTCAAATCCGCCGGCGAACACCGACAGGCGGGCCAGGACCGCCCGCTCGGCGCCGGTCAGCAGATCCCACGACCACTCGACCATCGCCCGCAGCGTCTGCTGCCGCGGGGGGGCCGCCCGCGACCCCCCGGTCAGCAGGGCGAACCGCTGGTCCAGCCGGGCATCCAGCTCGGCCAGCGGCATCACCCGCAGCCGGGCCGCGGCCAGCTCGACGGCCAGCGGGATGCCGTCAAGCCGCCGGCAGACGCGGCCGGTGACCGAGGCGGTCTCCTCATCCCAGACCAGCCTCACCCCGTGCTGCTCGGCGCGGTCGGTGAACAGCCGCACGGCCTCGCTGGCCCGGATCGCCGCGGTGTCGTCGCCGTCGGCTGGCGTGCGCATGGAGGGCACCAGGTAGATGCGTTCGCCGTCGACGCCCAGCGGCTCGCGGCTGGTCGCCAGCAGCGCTACGTTCGGGCAGCCCCGCAGCAGCGCGTCCGCCAGCTTCGCGCAGGCCCCGATGACGTGCTCGCAGTTGTCTAGCAGGAGCAGCAGGGCCCGGTCGTCCACCGCACCCACCAGCGTGTCCAGCACCGGGCGGCCCGGCTCCTGGCGGACGCCCAGCACATCAGCCACCGTCACCGCCACCAGGTCCGGGTCGCCCAGCGGGGCCAGATCGGCGAACCACACCCCGTCCCCGGCGCCATCGGCCAGCCCTGCCGCCACCTGCAGCGCCAGCCGGGTCTTGCCCGCCCCGCCCGCACCGGTCAGCGTGACCAGCCGCGATCCGCTCACCAGCGCGCGGACCGCAGCCAGCTCACCGTCACGGCCGATGAAGCTCGACACCTGCGCCGGGAGATTACTGCGCGGCCCCGGATCCTCCAGCGACCGCAACGGCGGGAAGGCCGCCGGCCAGCCCTCGGCCCGCAGCTGGAAGATCTGCTCGGGACGGCCCGCGTCAGTCAGCCGGTGCGGGCCCAGATCCGCCAGCCACGCGCCGTCCGGCAGCGCACCGGCCAGCAGCCCGGCCGCCGCGGCCGACACCACCACCTGGCCCCCGTGCGCCGCCGCCGCGATCCGGGCCGCCTCGTGCACCTCCAGCCCGGCCGCCGTCGGGGCGGCCGCACCGCAATGGATGCCCATCCGGACCCGCGCCCGCTGCCCGGCCGGCCACGGATGTGACACCAGTGCCCGCTGCATCTGGACCACCGCGTCCACACATGCCCGCGGCGAGGCGAATACCGCGAAAACCCCATCGCCCGGGGTGATGACTTCCTCGCCGCCATGCGCGATCACGCCGGCCCGGATCAGCCGGTGATGATCAGCCAGCACCCCAGCCCGCGCGTCCCCCAGCCGCTGCACCATCGCGGTGGAAGCCTCGATGTCGGTGAATAAGAACGTGAGCGTCGGCGTGGCCATCAGCCTGGGACTTCTCCTCAAGGTCGACGCAACCGCACCGGCCAGAAAGCCACCGGCATCCCCTGCACAAACCGCCATTATATGCTCGCCACTCCAAAGCGCCGGCTGGTGAGCGGCGCGGCGACGCTCACCTGGTTCAAGATCAGGAGCCCACGCTGGGGGCCGGGCTGTCCGGTGGGGTCACGCTCGGTGTAGCGCTGGGGGTCGGGCTGGCCGGTGGGGTCACGCTGGGCGTGGGGCTGGGGGTCGGGCTGGCCGGTGGGGTCACGCTGGGCGTGGGGCTGGGGGTCGGGCTGGCCGGTGGGGTCACGCTGGGCGTGGGGCTGGGGGCCCGGCTGGCCGGTGGGGTCACGCTGGGCGTGGCGCTGGCCGCCGGGCCCGGACAGGCAGCAGACTTCGCGCGGGCGGCCGGGCTTGCCGACCGGCTCACGCTCGGCGCACGGCTGGCGGCCGGGCTTGTCGCGGGGCTGGTAGGAGCTGGCGCCGCCGCCGCGCAGCTGGCCGTGGCCGGGTGGCTGGGACTCCGCTTGGCGTGCCCGGAACCGGTCAAGCCCGTTCTGCCGGTGGACAGCTGGGTGCCATGACCGCTCACCCCTGGGCTTCCTGCGCCGCCCGAAGATCTGCCGTTCTCAAAAGGCCGGATGAGCGCGGCAGCATGCGTGATCGCCTGCCGGGGCAGCGGAGTGAGCAGCAAAACGCCCGCTGCAGCGGCGCAAGCGGCAGTCGCCAGCACAGCGGCAGAGCGCAGCGGCCCGAGCAGCCCCGCCCGGGAATGCTTAATCGCAGGGCCGCATGAGGTCCGCAGCCACGCCGAGACGCTCAGCACGCCATCCCGGGCGCGCCGGGCCGCCTCCGAATAGCCGGCCATCAGCCAGGCGACCGGCACCGGGTACGGCGTGGTCAGCCGGGCGCGAATCCGCTTCAGGCCATCGTCAGCGGGCTCCACCGAGTCCGCTGCCACCTGCAGCGCGCGTCGCACGAGCTCGTCATAGTCACGATCGCGCGGGCTCATTCCCGGCGCTCCAGCATCGCACGCAGCGCTGACCTGGCCAGGGCCGTGTGCCTCTTGACGGCACTCTTGCTGATCCCCATCGCCGCGGCGACCTGAGCTTCTGACCAGTCCCCGTAGTACTGCAGCACCACCGCCTCGCGTTGCCGTGGCGGCAGGCTGCCCAGCGCGGCGACCACCGCGGAACGCTGCAGCGGCGCCTCCGCGTCCTGCTCCGCGCTCGGCGCATCCGGCGGCTGCGGCTGCGCATGCCGGTCAACGACCACGCGGCTCTGCACACAGCGAGACCGGTTGATCACAGACTTCCGCAGATACGACAGTGCCGCCCGATACCTGAGCCGGCGCCAGTGGCCGTGCATCGCGACGAACGACTCCTGCACCACTTCCTCCGCGGCCGCCAGATCACCTACCAGCAGATCCGCAAGCCGCACCAGCGATCGGTAGTGCGCGGCGTACAGCAGGGTGAGCACACCGTCGGCATCCCGGCCAGCCTGCAGCGAGGCCAGCTCAGCGCCCGCCCGCCTGGCCTCGGGCAACTGAACAGCGCGCCTGGCCACGTCGCCGGAATGAGCCGTGGTCATCGGCTGCGCTCGCAGCCGACCGCAGGAGCGCCGTCCGGCCTCAGCCACCCCATCGCCGCCCCCGCCATCCATGCCGACCCCCGGCGATCACGCCGCGTCCCCTCCCGGGAAGCCGCTCCCGGCCACCGCCCGCCCTCGCCGCCAGACCGACGACCAGGGACGGTTAACCGGTCAAATACCCCAACCTGTCCAGGGTGATGCCAAACAGCGCCAGATGTCCACCCCATCCGACCGATGACATATCCGGATAGGGGCCTGGCCCGGCTCCTGCACCGGGGACGAGGCACGTGCGCCGGCCCGCCTGAACGCTTCTCCTGATTGCAGCGAGCGGTTTCGGCACGCGACAAAGTGCGAGCAGGCCCGTCGCGGGGCGTTTCACCGCCTCCGGCACGACGAGGTTCAACTCCGCTCACGTCTGGAGGCGAGTTCGACTCCGCGGTGCCAAACGCCGCGAATGGAGAGCGTGTCGGCCGGGGTGGTCAGCGGATCGCCGTCGATGAGCAGCAGGTCGGCGAGCGCGCCCGGGACGATGCGGCCGCGGTCGGTGAGCCCGAACCGGCGCGCGGGGGTGGAGGTGGCCGCGCGCAGGGCGTCTTCGGGCTGCAGTCCTGCCGCGGTCAGCAGTTGCAGTTCGTGATGCAGGCTGGCGCCGTGCGCGAGTCCCCCGAGGATGGGGATGGGTTCGGACACGTCAGAGCCCGCCAGGATGTCCACGCCCGCGTCACGCAGGGCCCTGATACTGGCGTACGCGCTGTCCAGGCTCCCCTGCGGATAGACGTTCATGCTGCGCGACAGCGAGTCCAGCCACTTTCTGTCCAGCCTGGAGCGCACCCGGTCATCAGCGGCCAGCGTGGCCGCGCTGTTGCCGAACGCCGTCGACAGCGTCACCAGGGTGGGTATGACGAAAACGTCGGCTGTGGCTATGTTGGCGATGAGGTCGCGGGTGGGTGAATCGAGGAACAAGTGCCCGAGGCCGTCAACTCCGGCATCGACGGCTCGCTGGGCACCTTCGGCCGTCGTGATGTGCGCGATGGCGAGCTTGTCGTGGCGGTGCGCTTCGTTCACCGCGGCGGCGAGCGTGGCGTCGTCAAGGACGGGAAGTCCTGGGAAGCCGATGCAGCTGCCGTCCTCGATGAAGACCTTGATGTAGTCGGCGCCCCTGGATACCTGCCTGGACACGAATCGTGCCGCCTCGCCGGGAGTCGAGACGGACGGGAACCGGTAGAGGAACCGGATGAACAGGTTGCTGCTCGACTTCAGGTACTCGGTAGGGTGGCCTCCTTTCGGGGTGACGCCCATTTCCGGGGAACGCAGGTCCGCGACATCGTTCCTTTCGGCTATCTCCCTGCGCCGTCTGGCTGACCAGCGCCCCATCATCTCCAGTTCCGTGGTGACGCCGAATTTCAGCGCGTCGTGCAGGCCGTCCATGTCGGTGTGAACGTGGGAGTCGATCAGCCCGGGCGTCAGGGTGGCGCCGCGACCATCGACGACCACGGCATCGCGCGGCACCGAGGGACCGACCGCCTCGATGCGAGCGCCGCCGACCACAACAGTCGTGTCGCTGATCGCGCGCTCGCCGTCAAAGATTCGCACGTTGGTGATGGCCGTGGCGCGGCTCATGCGACCCACTCCCGTCCTGATGACCTTGCGCCCGGGCACCCGCGGCGGCGGATGGCGGGCATTGTCTCGTAACAGTTCCCGGTCGGCGCACCTGCGGGGCAGCACGTCGACAGCATCTTCAGCAAACTCGGTCTGGCCACCTCGGACGCCAACCACCGCCGGGTGCTGGAAATGACATAACCATGGATATCTGCGCGGATTGCCCGGGCGCTCGTCGGCAGCATCCCCTAAATTCGGACAAGCAGGTTTTAACTGATCGCAGGGCATGCCGATGTTCCCATGGTCGAAGAGCTGACGTGCGGAGCGTGGCAACATCCTCGGAAGGTGACACACAAGATGATCAGTTCAGGCTGCTTAGCTTGCGGCCCAGAATGCTCGCGCTCAACCAGGTCCAGGACATGGGGGAGGCCGCGGCCCGCAGCCAAGCCGTCTCGATGGGCGTGGCCCGCATTTCCATCAGCAGTGGCGCTGCTCATGGATGCTGGCTACCGGTAGCAGTCGATGACCAGCCGGATGTCGGCCGGGGGACCGGTGGGTTCGCGCGACGGGCGGGTGCTGTCCGGGGTGATGCCTCAGCTCGTCGATGGCTTCATCAGCAGACCAGAGACGGCGCCAAGTCTTGAGGCGGCACTTGTTCCGGGTGCCGTAGTGGTGCTGTGGCGTGGCCAGGTGGCCGCGGAGCGGCCGGCGGACTGGCTCGAGCCGTGCGGAAAGACTCAGCTCGCGGTGTCCTGTGCAGAGTCGCTATGGCAGTCGGGCGTGGTGGACTTACTGGTCTGGATTGTTGCCGCAAGCCGGGCGTCGGTGCTGTCGGGCTATGTCCAGGCGGCGGTGGCGGCGATGGGAATCGAGCCCGCGGGTGACGCCGAGTCGGTTGCTGTCCGTTTCGTAGGCTGGCTCGGCAGGACGAGCAGATCGTGGCTCGTGGTGCTCGACGATCTGTCCGATACAGCGGATCTGGAAGGCCTCTGGCCGGCGGGGCCGACGGGCCGGGTGCTGATCACGACCACGAATCCCGCGAAGGTCTCCGACCAGCGCCAAGCGGTGGTCCTCCCGGTCGGAGCATTCAGCCCTCGCGAGGCCCTGAGCTACCTGGCGGGTCGCCTCACTGCGGACCAGGACCAGTGCCTCGGAGCGATGGACCTCGTCAAGGACCTTGGCGGTGAGCCATTGGCGCTTGCCCAGGCCACCGCGGTGATTGCGAATTCGTCGCTGTCTTGCCGTGATTACCGGAAGTATTTTGCCCGTAGGCGGGGGCAGTTGGCGGCGACAGCAGACCGGAAGCCGCCGCCCGCTGCGGTCACCTGGACGTTAAGTTTCGAGGGAGCTGAGCGGTTCGCGCCAGGCGGGGATGCCCGGTTCTTGCTGGCCTTTGCTTCGCTTCTTGACGGCAATGGGATGCGCGACGCGCTCTTCACCACGTCGGCTGCGTGCGAATGCCTTGCGGCAGATGGCGGCGGAAATCAGGCGGATCCGGCCCGTGCCTGGGGGTTGCTGCTCCTGCTGGAGCGCTCAGGTGTGCTGAGACTCGATCTGGCGGGCAGCCATGCGACGGTCCGGATGAGCCGGGTGATACAGGCGGCGGTCAGGGCGGAGATGCCTAAAGAGATGCTTGAGCGGACGGCGAGAGCGGCAGCGGACGCGCTGCTGGAGGTCTGGCCAGAGGATGAGCCGCTGGCATGGCTCACCGAGGACCTGCGGTCGTGTTCGGCGAGCCTTCAGGCGGCCGCCGAAGGCATACTGTGGGCCGGTGGCTGTCATCCCCTGCTGTTCCGGCTCGGCCGGAGCCTCGACGCTGCGCGTCTGACCGTCCCTGCCGCCGCGTACTGGCGGGACCTGGCCGCAGGCTGTGAGCGGGTCCTGGGCCCAGGCCACCTGGACACCATAGTGGCCAGCGAACGATTGGCCGACGCGTACCTGACCGCCGGCCGAGCGGCGGAGGCCGTTTCCTGGTTTCAGTGGGTGCTGGCCGCCCGGTTTCGTGAGTTCGGGCGGGATCACCCCGCCACCATTGCAGCCCGGTGCAACCTCGGCCATGCCCTGGTCGCCGCGCACCAGCCCGGGGACGCGTTCACGCTCCTCGACCAGGCGGTCCGCGATTACGAGCGGGTCCGCGGTCCTGACCATCTCGACACGCTTGGCGCGCGGGGAGATCTCGCTGCCGCGCACGGCGCCGCCGGGGACTTAGCTGACGCGATCCGGCTGTACCGGTGCACGCTGGCCGACCGTGAGCGCATTCAGGGACCACGGCATCCCGACGTCATGACCACCCGCCAGGTGCTAGCCGACACCTACCTGGCGGAAGGCCAGATCAAGGAGGCCGTTTCCCTTTACAAGCGGGTTCTGGCCGACCGGGAGTGCGTCCTTGGCCCCGACCACCTGGACACGATCGCGGTCCGCGGCAGCCTTGGCTCCGCCTATCACGCGGCCGGCCGGATGGGCTCCGCGCTGCAGCTCTATGAGCAGACCTGCGCGGGTCACGAACGGATTCTGGGCGCCGATCATCCGGATACCCTTACGTACCGCGTAAGCCTGGCGAACGCCTATTACACGGTGGGTCGGCTGAGCGATGCGACGACCATGCTCCGCGACACCGTCGCACGATGTGAACAGGTCCTGCCACCAGGGGATCCCCTGACGCGGGCCGCGCGGGAGAGCCTTACCAACATCGGCGGGGGATGACAGCCCTGGCGGGACGGGATGACGGGGAGGCCAGCTGGGCTGTGCGTCTTACGCCCTTTTCCAGCAGTCGGAGCGGACACCTGGCCAGGGCCAGACGACTTCAGGGAGTCGGTGATCCGCCGGTGAGACGCTCCCGGAGCCGAAGTCATCCGGCGCGAGGCCGAATGTCTTGCTCAGCGCATCAGCAAAATCCCGGCAGCTGGCGTAACGATCCCCCGGCGCTTTGGCCAGTGCCCTCGCCAGGACGCCATCCACAGCAGGCGGAAAGCCGGGCCGCCTGGACGTCAGCGGCGGCGGGTTCTCCGCCATGTGCGCCCAGATCACTGCCGTCGCGTGATCGCGTGGAAACAGCGGCGCACCGCTGAGCAGTTCGAACGCCGTGCACGCCAGCGAGTACTCGTCGGCCCGCCCGTCCACCGGCTGGCCCTGGATCTGCTCCGGCGCTGAATAGCCCGCAGTTCCCATGAACTGCCCAGACTCGGTCAGCCCGGCCGAAGGCAGCGTTCCCTTGCTGAGCCCGAAATCCGACAGGTACACGTGATCGGGCCTGCCTAACCCGGCATCCACCAGAATGTTCGCCGGCTTGACGTCACGGTGCACCAAGCCTGCGGCATGCGCGGCATCAAGCGCCGACGCCACCGGGGAGATGATCGCGGCCGCGCGCCCTGGAGAAAGCGACCCCATCCGGCGCAGCAGGGCCCGCACATCCCCGCCCGCCACGTAGCGCATCGCGATGAACAGCACCCCGTCCGCCTCGCCGGCCTCATGCACCGGGATGATGTGCGGGTCATCGACCGCTGCCGCCGCGCGCCACTCCCGGATGAACCGGTGCCGGAACGCCCGGTCGGCCGCCAGCAACGGCGCCAGGATCTTCAGCGCCACCAGCCGGTGCAACCGCACATCCCGCGCCCGGAACACCACTGCCATCCCGCCCGCGCCGACCCGCCCCTCGAGCCGGTACCCGGCGACCCGCGAGCCCGCCGCAAAGTCGGCCAATAAGCGGTCTGCCAGCCCGCAAAACTCCCCGCTCACCATGCCTCCAGCTATCACGAGCCGTTGGTCAGTGCCCCGTCTTCTTCCGCCCGGCCCTGCTTCGGAACGGAGCGCGGGACCGTCATGGCTGTACTGCACACCCAGCCTTGCCAGTATTCCTCCCCGTACGGCAGGCTGCTGCCGTTCCACACGATGTCCCGGTCACTGGCCCCGAGACCAGGTGCGTTGAACAGGCTCCGGTCAGACGCGGTGCCAGCTCACTCGAGCTGCAGGACCACCCGGCGGGTGCTTTCCATAAACCGGATCGTCGGTCGCGCGGCACCACTAGCGCATCACGGTGCCACCCCCAGGGTTTTGCGCTGAAGGTGCCGGGACAGGTCATGACTTCGCCGGTAGTGCGCCCGGCGCAGCTGCACTCAAGTCCGGAGCACAGGCCAGCTGCTCAGGTCCGGCTGTCCCATCGGTCGTAGTAGGGACGAAGGCCAACCGCTTTGGCGAGCGCTGACAGCGGCGGGAACATGAGGTTCTGCACCCAGACGGGAGGCGAGGTGACCCGGCTTTCGTGGCGGAAGTGCCAGAAGGTGGCGCCGAGCTGGAGCGGGTTCTTCGGCGCGCCCCTGGGAGTGGTCTTGCCGTCAGCCACCAGGCCGGCCAGCGCCTCGTGGAACTCCTTGGTGTGCAGTGCCGGGCGGAGTTCGACGATGCCCTCGATCTCGCCTGGTCCGGGATTGCCCTCCGAGTGCGGGACGCCGGCCGGGACGACGATCGTCTCGCCGGCTCTGGCGATGCGGTGCTCGCCGCCCAGGGTGAAGTGGGCTTCGCCCGCCAGAATGGTGAACCGCTCTTCCTGGCGGGGGTGGATGTGCTCGGTGATGACGCCGCCGGGGACGCTGCGCCAGTTGAAGCGGACGAGCTGCCCGTCGCTGTCGGCGGCGATGGCGGTGTAGGTGATCCACTCGCCGGTGGCGGGGTTGAAGAAGGGCCGGAAGCCGTCCGCGGGGCTGTCCGCCTGAGGCATGGTCATCGGTCCTTCGAGCTGAGCGAGGCCGGGGACGGTCGGCTGGCGCGCCGGATGGCGGCCAGGTCGTGGAAGCCGGCGGCCGCAGTGGCCAGGAGCACGACGCCGGCGGCGAGGCCGGTGGTCACGGCGAGCGCCGATCCCGACATGGTGGCGACAAGGATGACCGGCCCGGCGGTCAGCGCCCAGCCGACGACGCGGTAGCGGGGGATGCGGACCAGGTGGTCGAGATACAGCAGCAGCGGGCCGATGGTGATCACGACGGACGGCAGCACCCAGTCGGAGCGGCCAGCGGCGATGACGATGACGGGCAGCACGAACGCGGCGACCAGCTCGATGATGGTGGCGATCGTCACCGCCCGCTCGATCCGGCTGGCCTGCGGCCCGGCCAGCCGGGGGGCGGTGCCGGCGGTGACCTTGATGGCGTAGCCGAACACGCCGATCACCGCGACGGCAGACACCGCGATCAGCACGTCTCCGGCGCGGCCGCCGATGGCCAGGCTCGCGCGCGCTAGCCAGAAGGCGGCGAAGGCGGTCTGGATCAGGCCGCCGATGCGCCGCACTCGCCTGGACCATGCCGCGACCGGGGTCAGCTCAGCGGCGCCGGCTGCCTGGGGTTTCGCGGTGCTGGGGATCGGCTGGTCAGGCGTCGTGCTGGCCGCCTGCGGCGGGGTGGTCATGGCGTGCCCGGCCGGGTGCGGTACCAGGCGACGGTCGCGGCGACAGCGTCGGCCAGCGGGGTGCCGGCCGTTCCGAAGGCGGCCTGGTATTTGCTGGTGTCCAGGATGAACGGCTGGTCGAACTGGTAGGCCGTCTCGGCTAGCTCGCGCAGCATGGGGTTGACCAGCCCGAGGGCCCGCAGGGCCAGCTTGGGCACCGGCCGGATGCCAACCGGATGCCCGACCTCGTGAGCGACCAGGTCGAGGAGCGCCCGGGTGGTGCCAGTCGGCGGGCCGGGCAGGTGCCACACCTCGCCTTCGGCGCGGGCGTCGGTTCCGAGCGTGGCCAGGCCGACGGCGATGTCGGGAACGTAGCTGTAGGTGTGCAGCAGGTCGGGGTGGCCGATGAAGTCGGCGCGCGGCCGGCCAGGGCGTTGCCGAAGACCCGCTCGCCCAGTACCGACCCCTTGGCGACGCCCGGGCCGAAGAAGTCCGAGGCACGCCCGATGGCGATCCGGACCCGCCCGGCCTCGGCAGCGGCCAGCAGCTCGGCGGTCATGGCCGCCCGGGTAGCGCCCTTGACGCCCGTCGCGGCCAGCGGTAGGTCCTCAGTCATCGGCCGGCCGGCGGTCGGACCGTAGCCATACAGGTTCTCCAGCACCACCAGCAGCGCGCCGGTGCGCTCGGCTGCAGTGAGCACGCCCCGCTGCAGCGGCGGAAAGCGGTCCGGCCACTGCGTGTAAGGGGCGTTGACGCACTGGTACACCACCGCCGCGCCCTTGGCCGCGTCGGTCGCGGCTTCAGGGTCACTGACGTCCGCGGCCAGCCAGTCGACGCCCGCCGCCAGCGTGGCTGGCCGGTTCCTTGACACCGCTCGGACCGCAACACCCGCCCTGGCCAGGTGCGCGGCGAGAGCACTGCCGACCTGGCCGGTCCCGAACACAACGTGCTGCAGTCGATCTCCACCCATGACGGTCCTTTCGCCGACCCCGGGCGGCCTGGCCGTCGGCGGCGGCCGGACCTCGGTGTCTGCAACCGACGCTACGGTAGTTGCATAAAACAAGCAATAAAGTTCTTGAATTTATGCGCAACCATACGGGGCGGGGTTCTCACCACGATGCCTGGGCTCTCAGGGTGACCGGGCCGGGCCGGAGCTGCGCAGCCACAATCGTGGCTGCGCCCGCATCAACGGACTCGGTCCCGGCCGGTTCGGCCTTCGGCTGGCCTCGCGATAGCGTGTGGAGGTCAAGCTATCTTGATCACTTAACGGGGAGTGCCTGATGCGATTGAGTGCGCGCAACCAGATTCCGGCTAGGGTCACGGGCATCACCGCTGGCGAGGCGATAGCCAACGTCGAGCTTGACGCCAATGGAGTGCGCCTGGTGGCATCGATCACCGTGGAAGCGGTCCGCGACCTCGGCATTGCTGAAGGCAGCGAGGTTATCGCAGTGATCAAGGCGTCTGAGGTGATCCTCGCGACCAGCGACTGAGGGTGCCCAGGCCCACCGGGGGACCAGGTCCGACCGGGAAGCGGCCGCTGCGGCATACGCCGGGGACGGCTTGGTTTGACTGTGCCGCCCCGCGATGAACGCAGATGCGCCCCGCAGACGCGCTAGCTGGCGTGAACGCGCCAGATGTTACGGTCTGCAGCCGCAGCTGCGTTAGAGTCGCGGGATGCCGACGTTCCGGATCAAGGAAGCCGCGAACCTTCTCGGGGTCAGCGCTGACACCTTGCGCCGCTGGGCCGATGGGGACCGGATCGAAACGACCACTGACGCCGCTGGGCGGCTGGCTGTGGACGGAGTGGTGCTGGCCAGGTTCGCGCAGGAGCTAGCCGAGTCGGCCGATCACGGGGAGAGCAGGGCGGTCGTGGCGCATTCGGTGCGGAACAGGTTCACCGGCCTGATCAGCCGGGTGGTCCGAGACGCCGTGATGGCTCAGGTAGAGATCCAGGCCGGGCCGCACCGGCTCGTGTCGCTGCTCAGCCGCGAGGCCGCGGACGAGCTCGGCCTGGAGCCGGGGATGCTCGCGGTGGCCGCCGTCAAGGCCACCAGCGTCTTCGTCGAGATTCCTAAGGCCGGCTGATCCCGGCTCGCCAATAGTCAAACCAGGGGGTAACAATGCGCCGTTTCATTTTCACCATAGCCGGGCTGTTCTTAGTCGCCGTGGCCGGCTGCTCCAGCGGCGGGTCAAGCGCGACTTCCGCCGCGAGCAGTTCTGCGTCCGCGTCGGCGTCGACTGCGACGATCACCGTATTTGCCGCCGCATCGCTGACGGGGACATTCACTCAGCTCGGAAAGCAATTCGAGGCCGCCCATCCAGGGGACACCGTGAAGTTCAGCTTCGGGCCAAGTTCCGGCTTAGCGACCCAGATCACCAGCGGCGCGCCAGCTGACGTGTTTGCCTCGGCAGCCCCGGCGAACATTGACCAGGTCGTTTCCGCGGGGGACGCTTCCCATCCGCAGGATTTCGCCAAGAACATCATGGAAGTCGCCGTCCCCCCGAATAACCCCGCGAAAGTGACATCCGTTAACGACCTCGCGAAGAAGTCCGTCAAGGTGGCGCTGTGCCAACCGCAGGTGCCGTGCGGGGTGGTGGCAGCCGAGGTGTTCAAGAAGGTCGGGATCACCGTCAAGCCGGTGACGCTCCAAACGGACGTGAAGTCGGTGCTGACCCAGGTCGAACTCGGTAACGTCGATGCGGGCATGGTCTACGTGACCGACGCGAAGGCGGCCGGCACCAAGGTCAAGGGGATCACGATCCCGAAGAGCGAGAACGCCTCGACGCTCTACCCGATCGCCACCATCAGCAGCAGCAAGCACAAGTCCGAAGCCCAGGCCTTTGCCGCCTACGTGTTGTCACCCGCAGGCCAGCAGGTGCTCGCGGCCGCGGGGTTCGAGAAGCCCTGACCAAGTACCGGAGCCGCCACGGTGACCCGAACCGCGCCGTCGCACCTCACAGCCAGGGAACGAGCCAGGCGGACCGCGCGGGGCGGTGCTTCGCGATCAGTGCCGGCGCCCTTGCTGGCGCCGGCCCTGATTGCCGTCGCTTTCCTGGTGCTGCCGTTGGCCGGGCTGCTGATCCGCGCCCCCTGGCGCCATCTCGGAGCGGCCCTCAGCGGGGCGGATGCTACCCAGGCTCTCGTTCTTTCGCTGTGGACAGCATCCGTGACCACGGGAATCGCCCTGGTGATCGGGGTGCCGCTGGCGTGGGTGCTGGCCCGGAGCAGTTTCCCCGGACAGCGGCTGCTGCGTGCGCTGGTGACGCTGCCGCTGGTGCTTCCGCCGGTGGTCGGCGGGGTCGCGTTGCTGCTGGCCTTCAGCCGGGTCGGGTTTGTCGGCCGCTATCTGGACGACTGGTTCGGGCTGACCATCCCGTTCACCCCGCTGGCGGTCGTCATGGCCGAAACCTTCGTGGCCATGCCGTTCCTGATCATCACTGTCGAGGGGGCGCTGCGGTCCGCGGATCAGGGCTTTGAGGAAGCTGCGGCCACGCTGGGCGCGAAACGGATGACCGTGTTCCGGCGAGTCACGGTGCCGCTCGTCGCCCCTTCCCTGGGGGCGGGCGCCGTGTTGTGCTGGGCGCGGGCCCTGGGGGAGTTCGGGGCGACGATCACCTTCGCCGGCAGCTTCCCTGGCCAGACCGAGACGATGCCCATCGCCGTGTACTACGCGCTGCAGACTGACCCCGAAGCGGCCATCGCTCTCAGCCTGGTGCTGCTGGTGGTTTCCGTCGTGGTTCTGGTCTCCCTCCGCGACCGCTGGCTGCGGGGCGGCTCAGCCTCATGACGCACCAGGGCAGCGAAGGCCTCATCGTCGATGCCGAGGTCGGCCGCGGTAGCTTCACCCTCGCGGTGAGCCTCGCCGCGGCACCAGGCCAGGTCCTCGGCCTGCTGGGGCCGAACGGGGCCGGAAAGTCCACGCTGCTCAGCGCGGTGGCAGGCCTGGTCCCCGTCTCCGCCGGGCGCATCACGCTCGCGGGGCAGGTCCTGGACGACGCCGATACCGGAGCCTTTGTCGAGGCGGCCGCGCGGCCGGTCGGCTTCGTGTTCCAGAACTACCGGCTCTTCCCGCACCTGACCGTGGCCGACAATGTGGCATTCTCGCCGCGTGCCCGGGGGCTGGGACGGCGGGCCGCCAGGTCAGCTGCCAGTCACTGGATCGAGCGGCTCAGCCTGGCCGACCTCGCCGACCGCAAGCCTGACCAGCTGTCCGGCGGGCAGGCGCAACGGGTGGCGCTGGCCCGGGCGCTGGCCGGGCAGCCAGCCCTGCTGCTGCTAGATGAACCCCTGTCGGCCCTGGACGCCGGCACCCGCCTAGACGTGCAGGCCGAGCTCAAGCGCCACCTGGCAGAGTTCACCGGGCCGTGCCTGCTGGTCACCCACGACCCGCTCGAAGCGCTCGTACTAGCTGACCGGCTTATCGTCCTCGAAGACGGGCGCATCGTCCAGGACGGCACCCCCGCGCACATTGCCGGCCAGCCCGCCACCGGCTATGTCGCCAAGCTCGTGGGCCTGAACCTGTACGCCGGCCGCGCCGACGGCTCCCAGGTGGCACTCACCGGAGGCGGGGTCTTCGTCGTCCCCGACCAGGGCCAGCACGGTGACGTGCTCGTCGCGATGCGCCCCTCCGCCGTGGTCGTCAGCGATCAGCACCCGCAGCCCAGCAGCGCCCGCAACACCTGGTCCGCGAAGGTCACCGGGCTCACCCTGCTGGCCGACCGCGTCAGGCTCGACCTCGACGGGCAGCCGCCTGCCCTGGTAGACGTCACGCCGGCGGCGGTCGCAGAACTATCGCTCGGCCCTGGCAGGCAGGTGTGGCTCACCGTCAAAGCCACCGACCTCGAGGTTTACCCGCACGCCGACAGGCAGCCGGCCTGAGCCCGCCCCGTCCGTTCTGGGAGTGGTGCTGCTGACCGGCGTTCCCCGGATGGCGGAGCATCGTCCCAGGGCTTCCGTCCGGCCATCATCCGGGCATCTCAGCCATGTGGGATCCTGGTGGAGATCGTCGGTGCTGCTGCGGACGATGCGGCTGCCCGGGGTGCCAGTAGGAGGCAGGTGATCGGTTGACCGGGCTCGCGGAGGCCGGGCGGTCGTATGCGCTGCTGGCCGATGGCACCACCATGATCATCAGGCCCGCGGGTCCCGGGGACTTTGAGGCCGTCAAGGGGCTGCACCAGGCGATGTCGCCGCAGAACCTGTACTTCCGTTTCTTCAGCATGAGCCGGGTGGCTGCGGAGCGGGAAGCCCGCCGGGTGTGCCGCGAGGCCGGTCCCGACCACGGGGCGCTGCTCGGCCTGCTGGGCGATGAACTGGTCGGAGTGGCCAGTTACGAGCTCGTGTCTTTTCAGACGGCGGAGCTTGCCTTGGCGGTTGCCGAAGGCATGCATGCGCGCGGTATCGCCACCTTGCTGCTCGAGCACACGGTCTCGCTGGCCCGGGCCCGCGGCGTGCGGGTCCTCACCGCTCAGGCGCTGCCGGAGAACAGCGCCGTGCTACGGCTGCTCGCCGACTCGGGGCTGGCGGTGCGGCGCAAGTCCGGCGCCGGCATGGTGGAGCTGTCCATGCCGGTGCCGCAGAACCCGGCTCTCGGCGAGGCCAGTGCCTACGTCGACGCGGTGACCGGCCGGGACGAACATGCGGATGCGGCGAGCCTGGCGCCGCTGCTGGCTCCCCGGTCGGCCGCGGTGGTCGGCGCGGTCAGCCTGGCCCGGATCAATGGGCCGCAGGATACTGCTCAACATCCGCGACGCCGGCTTCGCCGGAGCCTTGCATGCGGTCGACTCCGTTGCGGGTGCCCGGCCCGCGGCTGGCTCGCCTGGTACCGGCCTCGAGGGCATCGACTGCGTGGCGTCGGTGGCTGCGCTGCCCGAGGCCCCCGACCTGGTGGTGGTGGCAGTCCCCGCGGCGCGCGTCGTGGATGTGGCCCAGGAGTGCGGGAAGCGCGGGGCCAGATCGCTGGTGGTCATTACCCTGGGCCTGACGGCGGCGCAGGAATCCAGCCTGCTGGAAGCCAGCCGGCGGGCAGGCATGCGCCTGGTCGGCCCGGACTGCCTCGGCGTCGCGGTGCCCAGGATCGGGCTGAACGCCACGTTCGCCACCCGCCCGCCGTCGCCCGGTAAGGCCGGCCTGGTCGTCCAGTCCGGCGGGCTCGGCGCGGCGCTGCTGGAGCATTTCTCCCGGCTCGGTATCGGGACCTCCTCGTTTGCCTCGGTCGGCGACATGCTGGATGTCTCCGGCACCGACATGCTGATCTGGTGGGAGGCGGATAACACCACCAGACTGGCGGTGCTCTACCTCGAATCCTTCGGCAGCCCGCGCCGGTTCGTCCGGACTGCGCGCCGGGTGAGCGCCAAGGTTCCCATCCTCACCGTCCACGCCGGCCGGTCAGCCCCGGGCCAGCGGGGCGCCAGTTCGCACACCACAGCCGCGGCCGCGCCGCTCATTGCCAGGCAGGCACTGTTTGATCAGGCCGGCATTATCGCTACCACCGGCTTCAGCGAACTGCTGGATGCGGCCGTGCTGATCGCGTCCCAGCCGGTCCCGGCGGGCAGCCGGGTGGCCATCGTGTCCAGCGGCGGCGGCGCGGGCGTGCTGGCCGTCGACGCCTGCGCCGACGCCGGCCTGGCCATTGCCGCGCCGGGCTGCGAGGCCCGCCGCCGCCTGCGCGAGGTGCTGCCCGAAGGCTCCGCCGTCGGCGGCCCGGTGGACACTACCGCGACGGTCAGCGTGGCGGAATTCGGCGCGGCCCTGCTGATCGCGGCCAGCGAGGACGGCGTGGACGCGGTGATCGCGCTGGTGGTCGGTAATGGCTCTGCCGACCTGACTCCCGCCCTGACCGCCGCGCGGCTACCGGTTCCGATCGCGGCGGTCGTGCTGGATCAGCCCGAGTCGGTCCGGCTGCTGCAGGGTGACGGCGGCGCGCCGGCCGTGCCAGCATACGCGTCCCCCGAAGCGGCCGCCCGGGCGCTGGCCCGGGCGGCCCGCTACGGTTCCTGGCGATCCCGGCCAGCGGGCACGGTGCCCGATATCGAGGGCCTGCGGGCCGCGGACGCGCGCTCGATCGTCGATTCCTTCCTCGCCCGGATGCCCGGCGGCGGCTGGCTGTCCGCCGTCGAAGCCAACGACCTGCTGCGCTGCTACGGCATCCCGATGGTTGAATTCCGCCGGGTCAGTGACGCCGATGCGGCCGCCGCCGCGGCCGCTGGCCTCGGCGGCCATGTGGTGATCAAGGCTGACGTTCCTGGCCTGCTCCATAAGAGCAACGCGGGCGCCGTCGAACTGGACCTGCGCGGGGACCACGGGGTGCGCGCGGCGATGCGCCGCCTCCAGGACAAGTTCGGCAGCCGGATGACCGGAGTCCTGGTCGAGCCCATGATCACCGGCGGCACCGAGACCATCGTCGGCGTGGTGCAGGAACCGGTGTTCGGCCCCGTGGTGGTGTTCGGGCTGGGCGGGGTCGCCACCGACGTCCTCGGTGATCACGTGGCCCGCCTCGCCCCCCTCACCGGCGCCGACGCCGACGACCTGATCCACTCCCTCCGCGCGGCACCGCTGCTGCTCGGCCAGCGCGGCCAGCCCGCCGCCGACATCAGGAGCCTGCGTGACACCCTGCTGCGGGTCTCCCGGCTCGCCGATGACCTGCCGCAGGTCGCCGAGCTTGACCTCAACCCCGTGATCGCCCGCCCGGACGGTGTCGTCGCCGTGGACGCTCGCATCCGGGTGACCAGCCACCGCCTCGCCGACCCCTTCCTGCGTCAGCTCCCCCCGGACCGGCACGACGCGCCGTAAACACACCTGCCGAGGGACGGAACGCTGCGATGGCCGGCTTCTTATTCGCTGCTGCCGTTGTTAGCCTGTTTTCCGTAGATCCGTGCCTCCCCGGCCAACGTGATCAGCCGGTTGTTGGCTGTCTCACGCTGGCGTCAGACCTTGCCGGAGATCGTCGGAGCCTGCCGGGGGCCCCGATGCTGTTCCCGGCGTGAGCACTCCTGCCAGGTGCTCGCCCACTCCACCCCCCGGCGCGGTTCGATACGGCCGCAGACACGTCCCGCAGGCCGGCGGGAGAGGAGCAGGCGGTGGCTTCCAGCGTGGCTGACGCGATGGTGGCGTTGTTGAAAGGCTCTGGGGTGCGCCGGGTGTACGGGGTTCCCGGTGACTCCCTGAATGGGTTCACCGATGCGCTGCGCCGGGATGGCGGTATCACCTGGCAGCACGTGCGTCACGAGGAGGCGGCCGGGTTCGCGGCCAGCGCGGAGGCGGCGCTGACCGGCGAGCTGGCGGTATGCGCGGGCAGCTGCGGGCCGGGCAACCTGCACCTGATCAACGGCCTGTACGACGCCAACCGGAGCCGGGTGCCGGTGCTGGCGGTCGCGGCGCATATCCCGCGGGTCGAGATCGGCTTGCAGTACCTCCAGGAGACGCATCCGCAGGAACTGTTCCGCCAATGCAGCCGGCCGAGGAAACCGGCGACGGGGCGCAGGCGATGGTTGACGACGGCCTGTTCAAGCGCATTCCCGTTCCCGACGTGGCCCTGACCCAGCATCTGCTGTCCGGCGCCGCCGGGACGGTCCTGACCCGGTCCGGGCCGTTCATGGCGACGGAAGACAGCATCAACGTCACCGTGTACGGGAAGGGCGGCCACGGCGCCATACCGCAGCTCACCATCGACCCGGTGGTGATCGCGGCCATGGCCATCGTCCGGCTGCAGACCATCGTGTCCCGCGAGGTCGCGCCCGGCGAGGTTTCGGTGGTGACCGTGGGCAGTGTCCAGTCCGGTACCAGGAGCAACCTCATTCCCGATCACGCCCTGCTGGAGCTGAACCTGCGCAGCTACTCGGAGCAGACCCACCAGCGCATGCTCGCGTCGGTCCGGCGGATCGTGCGGGCCGAGAGCCAGGCCTCCGGCTCACCCCGGGACCCGGACTTCGACACGGTGGGCAGCTTCCCGCTCACCGTCAACGATCCGGCCACCACGGATCGGGTGGCCAGCGCGTTCACCGCTCATTTCGGCGGCCAGGCCGGCGAAATCGACCGGCAGACCGTCAGCGAGGACTTCAGCAACATTCCCAACGCCGCCGGGGTGCCCTACACCTACTGGGCGCTCGGGTTCACTGCGGAGAAGACCTACCGCGCCGCGGAAAAGGTCGGGCGCCTGCAGGATCTGACCAGCAACCACTCACCGAAATTCCTGCCGCCGCTGCAGCCTTGCCTGCGGACTGGCACCGAGGCCCTGGCCACGGCCGCGCTAGCGTGGCTGGGGCCGAAATAAGGCACCGCAGACGGCGATTGGACCCGGGATGGGCACTGGAAAGCACGGCATCACACCGCTCGCCGCCGTGGTGGGCGGCCTCCTGGCCGGAGTCGTCGGGACGGCCTGCCTGGACGCGGTGCGTTACGTAAAGTACCGGCGCTCCGGCGGCAAGGACAGCCCGCTCGCGTGGGAATTCCCGCCGGTCGACGGCTGGGAGAAGGCGCCTGACCCCGGGCAGGTCGGAAAGCGCCTGATCGAGGGTTTCACGCAGCGGGAACTTCCGGACCGCTGGGCGTGGCCGGTCAGCACCGTCATGCACTGGTCCTACGGATCGGGATGGGGAGCGCTTTATGGGGTCCTGGTCGGCTCCCTGCGCAGGCCGAACCCCCTCTATGGGTTGCCGTTGGGTGCGGTGGTCTGGGTCTCGGGGTACGTCCTCTTGCCGGAGGGCGGGCTCTACAAGCGGATCTGGGAATACGACGCCAAGACGCTGGCCGATGACCTGAGCGCCCATCTTGGGTACGGCGCGGGCACCGGAACCACGTTCTGGCTGATCACCAAGATCTGGCGGTAGCGGCGGCGGCGCCGCCCGTCCAGCCAGTGGCAGCGCGGCCGGGCGGCCCGGAGGTGCGCGATATGCTGGCGCGCGGGATAGGCGCGATTGGCTCTGATTGCGGCTGTCCGGATTGACGCGGGAAAGAACGATGCCCTACACGCCGTACACGTATACAAGTCCGGATGATCCCGCCAGGGAAGATGCGGGATTGTTTGGCCGCGAGTCGGTGACCTGGCGGTTGATGAACAGCCGGATAATGTGGGTGGCGGTGGTCCGCGCCCTGTACCTGCAGGCATTGCATCCGCGGGTGATCCGCGGCACGCTGCAGAACGCCGCTACCATCACAGATCCGGTGGATGCCTGGGCCAGGCTGAGGCGGACCAGGAAGTTCATCGAGACGCGTACGTTCGGGACGATTGCCGAGGCGGAACGTGCGGGACGCCGCGTGCGCAAGATTCACGAGTCGCTCACCGGAACCGACCCCGACGGCACGCGGTACCGGGTGGACGAGCCCGAGTTGCTGCTGTGGGTGCATTGCGGAGAGGTGGCCTCCTGCGCCGACGTCGCCCGGCGCAGCCGGCTGCCGTTCTCGGCCGCAGATCTGGATGCCTTCGTGGCCGAGCAGCGCACCAGTGCGGAGCTCATCGGCCTCGACCGGGCGGCAGCGCCCGCTTCGATGGCCGGACTCGACGCCTACTACGAGCAGATCAAGCCGAAGTTGTCCGCGTGCGAGGAGGCGAAAGAAGCGCTGCGGCTGACCTTCCATCCGCCAGTGCCCGAAGGCAACCGCGTGCTGAAGCTGGGGCTGCCGCCGGTAAGCGCCCTGGCGTTCTCGACCCTGCCGGGCTGGGCGCGGCGGATGTACGGCAGGCCGGGGGGCCCGCTGAGCGATATGGCGGCGACCGCCGGGATTCGGACCGCGCGCCTGATGTTTAGCCAGCAGCGGGTGTTCCGCGGCGCCATGCGGGCCATACACCGCGCCGAGTCCGCAGGTGACCAACCAGGCTCCCGGTACGGCAGCCCGCCAATGGCCAGCTGACCAGGGCAGTGCCTCGGGTGAGCCGGGTGCGCTGGGTGATTCCGGCGGGAGCGGCCTGGTAGCGGCGTCGCTAGCTCCGCCAGCCGTGCTGGCCGGCGGTTTCTCAGAGCAGCGGGTGCTCGTAGTCGAGCAGGTCGTCGATCAGCGGCGGACGGCCGTCGGTGCTGTGGTCCTGGACCAGTGCCGGGCTGTCGTCGTTGCCGCTTGGATAAGTGCCCGTCGGTGGCGTGTCGTAGGCCCGGGGCTGGTTGGGGCGGACCCAGCGGCGCAGCCGGTCGGTGTGCTGCGAGGCATGCGCCATCTGGGGGAGCACCAGGCCGAGCACGCCCGCGAGGATCAGGATGATCCCCACGACGTGCACGTTCAGCCCGTGCAGCGAGCCTGCCGGTACGGCGAACCGCAAGATGGCGCCGGCCGTGATGAGGAAGATGACCGTGCCGGTCCGCATCCCGCGCCGTCCGGCTCTGACCGGCTGACCGGGCTGGACCTGCCCGGTGGGCCGGTCCAGCGGTGCGCCAGTCGGCCCGGCGGCCCGTTGGCCAGTTGGCAGGCCGCCGCGCTGGGGCGCTGGCCGGGCCGGAGCCGAGCCGTTGGCCACGCGGGGCGGCAGGGTGCTGGCGGTACGCGGGCGGGATGCCGCTGGGTCGGGCATGGCGTTAGTTCCTTCCCGGAGAAGCGACCGAGCCTATGCGGGGACATGCCCCGGCCCGGTCGGCGAGCTGGGAACTTGGCTGCGGGGTGTTGATCTCCAGCGTCTGCTCGTAGCCTACGTTTGTAATAAATAACTAGCAATAGATTTCCGGAAAAATCTGGCCAAGATGTTGTGCGGCCTGGCCAGCGGGACGCATGGCGCGGCTCGACCTGAAGCGGATCAAGGGACCTGTGCGCTGAGGCGGCGCCCCTTGTGGGCCGGCGTATCCTGAGAGGGTCATTTGCTCAGGCAGCATGAACGAGTTCCCGATCGGGCCTAGACCGTACGCCAGTCTCGAGGTCGCCCTCGCTGCATTTCCTACCTCCGCGAGGCGGACTGATGACCGCAGCCACGGTACGAGCAGCTCATGATGGCACCGGGAATTCCCTGGCTCCCGGCCGCATCGCCGACGGCCTGGAACTGCCCAGGCCGCTGAGGCTCCTTCTTACCGCGGGCTGGAGCCTGGCCGAGTCCGCGGGGCTGCCGGTGGCCGCCTACGCACTCGCCGCCTGGATCTACGGCCGTGACGGAGGGCTGGTCGCGGCGCTGGCGGCTATCTGGCTCACGGCGGTCATCCGCAAGGTCGCGACGGGATCTGTGCCGAGCCTGCTGGTGATATCCGCGGTGGTGCTCACGCTGCAGACCGCGGTGGTGCTGGCCACCGGCGAACTCTGGCTCTTCCTGCTGCAGTTCCCGCTGGCGAACCTGTGCATGTGCGTCCTGTTCGCCCGGACAGCCGGTGGCCCGAACCCGCTCGTGGCCCGGCTGGCGGCCGAGGTGGTCGCGCTCCGGCAGCCGGCTGTCCCGCACCCGGGGCTGCACCGCTTCTTTCAGGGGGCGACCTGGCTGTGGGCGGCCATCTTCCTGCTGCTCACCGTCGGCCTGGCGGTGCTGATGGTAACGGAGCCGGCCTATTCCTGATGCTCTCCAGCGCCGCTACGGCCGCGCTCGTCGTCGCCGGGACCGGCGCGTCCACCTTGTGGTTCCTCTCGGTCCTGCGCAGGCTCGGGTTGAGGCTCCGTTTCGCTTGATCTGGCTGATGTTAAGACCACCATTGGTGGTCTATTGAGCAATCACGCCTGGAGGCCGTGAAGCGCGGCGTCACTTCTGGACCCGCCATTGGGCCGCGGCGTAGCCTGGCGGGAAGCGGTAGACGGCGGCAGGAACACGGATCCGCCTGGACCGACGGCCTTCGCAGGAGCGATCATGGCGACCGATCCCACGCCCGACCCGAAGGCCACTGCGGGCAATGGGCCGCCGGCCATGACCCCCTACGCCATCGCGGTCGCGCTCTTCGCCGCGTTCGTGGTCGGCGGCGTGCTCGGTAAGGCCGTACCGCTGTGGGTGGTAGTTGTTGTCGGCCTGGCGGTCGGATTCGCCGTGTTCGTTTTCGTCGACCGCTATCCGCGTTTGCCTGGGCGTGGTTGGACACGACGGGCCTGACAAATATTCCGCCCTGCCCGGCGACCGGAAGGTCACTAGACGGTGCCGCGCTGTCTTTGGGGCGGGGGGCGTTGGCCCTGCTTACGAGGGTGCTTGGCGCGCCTGCTCGGAGCATGACCTGCCCTACTGCCAGGCCAGCCTGGCGGGCTCCTACGCCCGGGCCCTGCATCATCTCCACGCCGTCGGCAGGCACGTCCCTGGTGCCGTGGCCTGACGTCCGACCGCTGCCCCGTGCCGCGGGCCGGCCAAGCACGCCGCTGGCTAGCCGCCCAGCGGCGCGCGCCGTCGTGCGGGTAATTCTCTTGGTGTCGGCGTGAGTCTGGTGGTCAGTCCGGTGAGCAGGATGTCGAGGCCGCGTTCGAGTTCGGCGGCGCCGTCGTAGCACGCCAGGGCCGTGGCGAGGCTGCGGAGCAGGGGAAATTCGCCGATCGGCAGCCGGTGCAGTCCGAGTCGCAGCAGGTCGTCGGTCTCGTCGGGTTTCTCGACGAGTTCCTGCAGCTCGTTGAGCACGTGGCCGTGCAGGAACCCGAACAGCGCACGGTAGATGTGCAGGGCGTCGGGCCCGCTGTATCCGGCGCGAGTGAGCAGAGTGAGGATGTCTTCCAGCGGGCGCAGGGTGCCGGGCGGACGGAGCCCGAGCGGGGTGGCCAGCGGCCGGGTGACCAGCAGCGGCACGACGTTGGGGTGGGCGAGCGCCAGCGCGCGGTATCGGCGGGCGACGGCGCGCAGCTGGGCGGCCCAGTCGGGGTCGTCGGCGTCGACCGTGAGCTGGGCGAGGACCATCTCGGCCACGCCGTCGAGCAGGGCCGCCTTGTTCGGCGCGTGCCGATACAAGATCATCGGGTCCCGGTCCAGGGCGCGGGCGAGCCGGCGCATGGACAGCCCGTCGGCCCCGTCGCGGTCGATGATGTCCAGCGCGGCCGCCAGTATCACGTCCCGGGTGATCTTGCCGCTGCCGTTGGCGCCCGTACCGGCATCGGCGGTACGGGCGGCGGGCGGTGTGGTCATCGCGGCGGCGCCTTTCTCCCTGCCGCCGGGGGGATCGGCGGTCACATGGTCTGCAATGTAGGTCTACGGCGTTGACACTATTCTATCTTGCATGCTTCACTGTAGGCCTACAGTGTAAATACTTCGCGGAGCGCATCATGATCATCATTATCGGGCTCGTCATCCTGGTCGCCGCGGTCGTCGTCGGCGTGGCCGGGGTGCTCGGCAACGGCGGCACGCACGGGCTCGCCCACGGGTTCTCGGTGCTCGGTTATCACGTGACCGGCTCCGGCACGGTGTTCCTGTACGGCATCGCGGTCGGGGTCATCGCCCTGTTCGGGCTGTGGCTGCTGCTGGCCGGCGCACGCCGCACCGCCCGCCGCGGCAGCGCGGCGCGGCGCGGGCTCAAGAAGTCCCGCCAGGAGACCGCCCAGTCCCGCCAGGAGACCGCCCAGTCCCGCCAGGAGACCGCCGCGGTCAGCAAGGCGCGCGACGACCTCATCGACCAGCGCGACACCGCCCGTGCCTACACCGCCAGCGCGCTGACCGGCACCGTGCCGGTCGCCGCCGCGGGCCCCAGCCCGGATGACGGCCGCCAGCCCAGCCCGGAGAACGGCCACCGCACCAGGCCGCGCCTGTTCAGCCGCCGCCCCACCGCCGCGCCGCCGGCCGCCGCTGCGCCGCAGCTGCTGACCAGCCAGAGCCCCCCCGACATCCCTGCGGCCCTGTCCGCCCATGGTGTCCCGGCCGGCGCGCTGGCCGCCGAGGTGCCCGCTGGTGCCCCCGCCCCGGCCGATGAATCCCTGGAGGTTAGCCAGCCATGAGTGTCGCCAAGAAGCTCGCGCACAAGGCCGAGGCGGCCAAAGGCAGCCTCAAGAGAACCGCTGGCCGGGTCACCGGTAACCGGCGCCTGCGCGCCGCAGGCCGCAATGACCGGTTCAAGGGCAACATGAAGCAAGCCGGGGCGAAGGTCAAGGACGCCGTCAAGCGCTGACGATCCGCACGGTCCGCCCTCGAGCTGCGGTGCGGGCAGCAGGAGAGAATCTTTGCCTGGCGGCGTGTCCTGGCCGTGCTGGAAGGGCGGCCCGGAAAGGTGCTCCGTCCGGGCAAGTTATGTTGTCATCACGGTTCCGTTATTGGCTGCGGAATACCCTATGCATATAAGCTGGGGCAATGTTAGTATAATGGCAAGCTCCGGACCCAGGCAATTGCAATCGCGCGAGAATCGCGTTGTATGCCTTGGCTCGGACTTTTTTCGTGCACGGAACGGTGCCGGCAAGACGCCTCGGCCACAGGATGGTGAGAACCCGGGAGAGTTCCTCTCCCATCGCGATCTACCCGGCATGACTGACTACCGGGCACGCCGCCCTTGCCGCTGACTGAAGGAGTCGGTTATGGGAATCATCGCCTGGATCGTTCTTGGCCTGGCTGCAGGCCTGCTGGCCAACATGCTGATCCCCGGCAGGAGATCACAAGGCCTCATCCTCACCTGCGTGATCGGCGTCGTCGGGGCACTGCTCGGCGGCTGGGTCGCCACGAAGCTCTTTCACATCCACAGCCTGCAAGGGTTCTTCAACCTGTCGACGTGGCTGACCGCCATCGCCGGGGCGGCGGTGCTGCTGCTCGCCTACCACCTGGTCACCGGGCAATCTGGCCGGTCCCGCCGGCTCGGTTGGTTCGCGCACCGCTGAGACCAGCCACAGGCGGCATCTGTCGCGGCCCTCGTCGCGAGCGGGCGACGGCCGCGACTCCCAATGCGCCGGGAAAGGCAGCACGCATTGCGGTCCGCCTGGCAGTGCGGTGACGAGGGGATCGGGCAACTACGCGTACCGCTCCAGCAGTACCGCACGTTCTGGAACCGTCGAAGATTTCTCCCGTGCGGGTTCGAGCATCCCGCAATTGATCGCTCACTCACCGGCCAGGTCTGGTGGCCGGATCAAATTGCCCGCCCAGCAGGGCGGTGCGATGAGAAAGGAGCCACTCCATGTATATCGGCGTCAGGACAATTGTTATCATTCTGATCATCGTCCTGGTCGTCATGTTCCTGCGAAGGCACTAACTCAGCACTTGCCGCCACCGCCCGAGCGGGTCCCGGCGCCGCCGTATGAGCCCGGCCGGAGCCGATGGCTGTGGTCACGCCCATGATCCGGCCGTGGGCTTGGACGGGGCGCTGCCCACTGAATATCTGCTGTCCGTAATTGGGGGCTGATGGCTAGGGTTGACTCGGCGCAGTGCAAAGGAGGCAAACGTGCAGCGCACGGTTCGCACCCCGGACGGCCGGACGCTGGCGGTAGAAGATCGCGGTGATCCGGCCGGCCGGCCGGTGCTGGTCCACTTGGGCACGCCGAACTCCAGGCACCTTTATGGCCCGAACGTGCGGGATGCCGCGGAGCGCGGGTTGCGGCTTATCAGCTACGACAGGCCTGGCTATGGCGGGTCCTCGCCCCAGCCTGGACGCACCGTCGCCGACTGCGCTGGCGATGTCCGCGTGATCTGCGCTGAGCTCGGCATCGATCGCCTGGCCACGTGGGGCATCTCAGGCGGCGGTCCGCACGTGCTCGCGTGCGCCGCCCTGCTCCCGGATCTGGTGACTGCCGCCGCCTCGCTGGCCTCGCTGGCCCCGATTGACGCCGATGGCCTTGACTATTTCGTCGGCATGGGCCAGGGCAACGTGGATGACACCTCGCTCTACCTCACCGACGAGGCAGCGTCCAGGGCCAAGCTGGACAAGGACCGGGAGGAGCTGCTGGCCACGTCACTAGACGATGCGGCCAGGGGAATTGGATCGCTCCTCACGCCGACAGATGCGGCGGTCCTGCGCGGCGAGCTGGCCGAGTACCTGATCTCCTCCGGGCAGGCCGGGCTGGCACCAGGCAGCCAGGGCTGGTGGGAGGACTACTGCCTGGTCAGACCCTGGGGATTCGACCTGTCGGAGATCGCCGTCCCGGTCCTGCTGCTGCATGGCAGGCAGGACATGTTCGTGCCGTTCGGCCACGGCGAATGGCTGGCCGCGCACATTCCCGGCGTCCGAGCCCGGCTGCTTGACCACGACGGGCACTTGACGCTGCTGCAGAATCGCGTACCCGAGGTGCATGCCTGGCTGTCAGAACACCTGTAGCGCCAGTGCGCCTGGTTGGCACAGGGTGGAATGCGGGCTGGTCAGGCCGGGATCTGCTGGTCGAGCCAGTCGAAGATGCGCTCGCCGCGCAGGCCGTTGCCTGCGGGCTCGCAGTGGGAGTCCGCGCCCTCTTCCTCGGTGAAGCGGATCAGTGCCTTTCCGGCCGGGAGCTTGTCGTACAGCTCGCGGGACTGTCCTGGCCAGAACTGCTCGTGGTCGGGATCGGTGACCAGCACCGGGCAGGCGATCTGCCTGATCACTTCGTCGGTCAGCGCGTACGCGCGGGCCGCGGTGAAGAACTCATACGGTGAGCTGGTCCCGTACGGGCGCATCCGGAACGCCATCATCGACCGTGTCGCCGGGGAGAACTTCAGCGCCAGTGCCATGTCCTGGTCGAACTTCTCCTGCTCGCCCGCCGCCATCATCTTCACCAGGAAATGAGGAACCTGCCTGGTCATCGTGGTGGAGATGTCCACGACGCCCGGGTCGGCCACGGCGGCGGCGATGCGGTGCTCGAAGGCCACCGACCTGGGCACCCAGTAACCCGCCTGGCTGACGCCGAGCAGCGCGATCTTGCCGGCATCGACGTCTGGCCGCGTCAGCAGGTGGTCGACGACCGGGGTGATGACCTTCTCCCAGTCGGGACGGAACGGCAGGTGCTGCCGGACGAGCGCGGCGTTCTGACCGGGACCGTCGAAGGTCACCGCGTTCCAGCCGCGGGCTAGCGCGTCGGCGATGCCCATCACCCAGGCGGCGGTCACCGGGCCGTCGCTGCCGTTGTTGAAAATCAGCGTCCGCCTGGGCTGGCCCGCCGGGCCGGAGCGGAAGAAGTAGCCGGGCAGCTTCGTGTCCTCATACCGGATCTCGATGCGCTCGACCTGACGGTCGGTCAGGTCGACGAAGCGGTCCCAGGCCGCGCGGTGCTTCTCCCACAGCGCCGCGAACAGCGCCCGGTCATCGGTCCCGTCCGCCGCGGAGCTGGCCAGGGAGTAGTACATAGACACGCGCAGGAACTGCCGGGCAGCGGACTGCGAGCGACCGGCGGCTGCGCTGGCGCCGGCCTCGCTGGCGAGCCGGTCCGCGGTAGCCGTCCACTCATCAACCCAGGACTGCGCATGGCCGTTGCGGATCCGCTCCACGGTTGACAGCACTTCGCCCACGTCAGCTGCCTGATGGTAGGTCGCGCCGAGCGCGATCTCAGTGAGGAAGCTGAAGGCGTCATCCTTAAAGAACGGCCGCACGAGCACCCCCCGTATAAATCGTCAAGATCATCGCGGAACTCAGGCCAGCCCGGCGCAGCGCGGCCGTGCGAAGGCGCCGGATGCCACGGCACGACAGTAGCAACCGGCCCTGGATTCCGCAGGATTGATCCGGCCGCCCTGAGCCGGTGACCTGTGGCGGCTCTTCCTCCTTCGGCTCGTGCGGCTGGAGAACTGGCGCAGGCGCGCCGCGCCGCCGCCGCGACCAGTGCCTGGCTGCCGAGCCGGCCTGGAGGTCCGCTTGTCCAGGGCCTTTGGACTCTGTCCAGGGCTGCGGTTACGCGCTGGAGTTGAGGTACCGAATACGGCAGGCGCGGCGCGAGGGCATTGCTGATGTTTCCAGGTACGGCTACCCGGTGATACGGCCGCCCGGGCATGACGCGGCAGCGGGGGGAGGCAACGCCGATCGCCTGGTGGTGCTGCGGCGGACAATCCGTACCGTCGGCTTCGGCCTGGCCGGGCGCGATCGTGACCGATCACGGTTCGCCAGCCGTCGCGGCTCGACTCGAACCACTACCGTGCGCTGGGGCAGGGACCGGGTCCGTTAGGCCCGGCAGCAGTGGCGTGAACACGACAGGACTGGAGCGGGATGATGGCAGGTTTTGGGGTTGCTGAGTTGTCGGCGCTGGAGATTCTCGATTCGCGGGGGCGGCCGACGCTGGCGGTGACTGTGGGGCTGGGTGATGGGACGGTGGCCCGGGCCGGGGTGCCGTCGGGTGCGTCGACGGGGTCGCGGGAGGCGGTGGAGCGGCGTGATGGTGATCCGGGCCGGTATGGGGGCAAGGGGGTGCTCGGCGCGGTGGGCGCGGTGAACGGCGAGCTGTCCGGGCTGCTGCGGGGCCGGTCGTGGCCGTCGCTGGCCGCTGCCGATCAGGCGATGATCGAGCTGGACGGCACCGCGAATAAGAGCAGGCTGGGCGCGAACGCGCTGGTCGGGGTGTCGATGGCGCTGGCGCGGGCGCTGGCGTCCTCGGCGGGGGTCCCGCTGTGGCGGTGGCTGCAGCCCGGCGGGGTGACGCCGAGCTTGCCGGTGCCGCATTTCAACGTGCTCAACGGCGGCGTGCACGCGCCGAACGACCTGGACTTCCAGGAGTTCATGGTCGCGCCGCTGGGCGCGCCGTCGATGGCCGAGGCGGTCCGGGCCGGCGCGGAGGTGTATGCCGCGCTGCGCGGTGAGCTGACCGACCGCAAGCTGTCCACCGGGCTGGGTGATGAGGGCGGGTTCGCCCCGCAGATCACCGAGCCCGAAGAAGTGCTGCGGCTGCTGGTGCAGGCCATCTCCGACGCCGGGTACCGGCCGGGCAGCGGCGGGGTTTCCATCGGGCTGGACCTGGCGGCGTCGGAGTTCCGCCAGCCCGACGGCCGCTACCGGGTCGCGGGCGCGTCGCTGAGCAGCACCGACATGATCGACCGGCTCGCGGCCATCACCGCCGGGTTCCCCGTCCACCTCATCGAGGACGGCCTGGGCGAAGACGACGACCAGGGCTGGATCGCGCTGACCGCCCGGCTGGGCGACACCGTCGAACTGGTCGGCGACGACAACTTCTGCACCAACCCGGCCATCATCACCGACGCCATCAGCCGCGGCATCGCGAACGCGTCACTGATCAAACTCAACCAGATCGGCACCGTCACCGAGACCCTCGAGGCCATCGCGATCTGCCGCGCCGCGGGCTACCGGCAATTCGTGTCCCACCGCTCCGGCGAAACCGAGGACTCCTTCATCGCCGACCTCGCCGTCGGCGCCGGCACCGGGCAACTGAAAACCGGCGCCCCGGCCCGCGGCGAACGCGTCGCCAAATACAACCGCCTCATCGAAATCGAAGCCACCACCCCCGCACTCCGCTACGGCGCCTACTGACCGCACCCAGATATGCAGGTTCTGTCGGGGAACGGCCCGGCGAGCAGCCTGACGTGCTAGCGGCGCCGGGTAGGGCTGATGGGTGGCTCCGGCGGGAGTCCCGGGGAACCGGCTAGCCTGGGAGTGTTGCGCTGGCGGAGGGGCCCGCCCACAAATCGCGGCGATGCCGCCAACGGTCCCTGCCTGACCCGGTAGGAGGCCGCATGCGCGCACCTGAACGGCCAGGCGGGCTGCTGGTAACCCTGGACGAGCTGGCCGCCCTGGCTCCCGCCGCGGATGGCGAACTGCTCGCGGCCCTGCGGGCTCGGCTGCGGGCGGCCCGGCTGCGGGTGCTGGTGGTCGGCGAGGCCAAGCGGGGCAAGAGCACGTTGGTGAATGCGCTGCTGGGCCGGGATGTACTGCCGGTCGGCGTGACGCCGCTGACCGCGTTGGCAACGACGGTGACGCACGGGGCTGATGAGGATGCCGAGGTGAGGTTCCTTGATGGCGGCCCGCAGCGGGCCGGGCGCCCCGTCACGACACGCTGGCTGCTCGGGCAGCTGCCGTCGGGAATCGCCGCGCTCACTGCCGTCGGCGTGATCCTGACCGTGCTCGCGGTGCGGACCACAGCCTCGCCGTGGATCTTCCTCGTCGGGCTGGCCGCGGCGGCGACCGGCTACCGGATGGCCCTGCCGCGACACCCGCGCTCGCCACCTGAACCCGGGCACCAGACCGTTCCGCCTGGGTCACGGTGACGGTCCGATCTGCCGTGCGATGTCGATGGCCTGGGCCAAGGCAGTGAGCCTGGCCTCCAGGGTGTCGCCGGCCGGGTAGAGGCGCACCGTGCTCACCCCGGCCCGGTGCCAGTCCTGCAGCCGCTGCCGGACCATTGGTTCGGTGCCGATCAAGGTCGTGGCCAGCACCATCTCATCGGTCACCAGGCTGGCCGCGCCGTCGTGGTCACCTGCCTGCCATTGCTCGCGGACCTCAGCGGCGACCTCAGCCCAGCCTTGGCGGCTGTAGGCCTGGTTGTAGAAGTTGGTGGCCGCCGAGCCCATCCCGCCGAGGCTGAAGGCCAGTTCCTTCTTGCGGCCGGCGACCATGGCCCGCAGCGCATCCTCGTCGGGCGCGAAGGCCACCTCCGCCCCCTGGCAGACGTCCAGGTCCGCCCGCGACCGGCCGCCGCGGGCCAGGCCCTCGTCCAGGTAGCTGAAATAGCCGTCGGCCGCCGCCTCCGGCACGAAGCTGGTGCCCAGCCAGCCGTCGGCGATCTCCCCGGTCAGCCGCAGCATTCCCGGCGACAGGGCGGCCAGGTAGACCGGGATCTCGTGCTCGGGCCGGGCGGACAGCCGCATCGGCACCGCATGGCCCCCCGGTAGCGGGATAGTGAACTCGGCCCCGGAAAAGGCGATCTTGCCGCCCGTCAGGGCCTGGCGCACGATCTGCACCGTCTCGCGCATCCGGGCCAGCGGCCGGGCGAACGGCACCCCGTGCAGCCCTTCGATCACCTGCGGGCCGGAGGCGCCCAGCCCGAGCAGGAACCGTCCCTGCGACAGGTTCGACAACGTGATCGCCGTTTGCGCGACCGCCACCGGGGTCCGCGTGCCGATCTGCATGATGCCCGACCCGAGCAGGATCTTCTCGGTCCGCGCCGCGTAGTATCCCAGGGCTGCGGGCGCATCCGAGCCCCAGGCCTCGGCCACCCAGCAGACGTCCAGGCCGAGCTTTTCGGCCTCGACGACGAAGTCGGCCTGCTCCTGCCAGCTGACGCCGCCGGACGCCTCGACGGTCGTGGCGGTGCGCATCACGCCTCGGCCAGCCTTTTGATGTGCGCCAGCGTGGCCGTGATGTTGCGCTCGAACTCACGCATCCGCACGAACACGATCTTCTGTTCCTGGTCCGGCATCCGGTCGATCGCCACCGACAGCCCCGACCGCCCCGGGCCAAGCTGTACCCACTGCGACACCTCGGTGCCACCGTCCGCGGGCTCCAGGCGGAACCGCCAGATCGCAGCCGGGTGCCCGGGATCCCCGACCGCCCACGCGAAGACCCGTCCCGGTTCGAACTCCACGACCTGCGAGGTGGCCGCCCACTCGCCCAGCGCTTCGTGGCAGCTGCGGCCCACGAACCTGGCGCCGAGCGCCGCCCTCGTCGCGCCGTCGAGCCACTCCACCGACTGCAATTCCTGGCTCATGCCCGGCATCAGCCCGATGTCGGACACCAGCGGCCAGACGCGTTCAGGCGGGGCGCCGATCCACGTCCGCGCCTGCACTGTGGGCGTGTCCGAGTACCGTGCGCCCGTCCAGTCCATGTCGCGTCAGCCACCTCGTAATCAGGGGTCTGACCTCAACAGTTGCGTAACTAGACGCTAAGTGTCAAGCGGGCTCAGGCCGAAGCGCCGCTGGACATCCGGCCGTGACTTGAGGCGCTCAGGGTAGCCCGGCCCCATCCGCATGGTCGTGTCCTGCGCGCGCATCGGCTCACCGCAACCGGCGCAGACAACCTCGGCGCGGGTGTCCTGTCCGCACGACTCGTGGTGGAAGACAACCGGCGGCCCGTCCGGCCCGGCCAGCCACCGGTCACCCCAGGCGGAGATCGCCGCGAGCACCCCGAAGAAGTCTCTGCCCTCCTCGGTGAGGACATACTCATAACGCGGCGGCTCCCGCTGATAGAGCTGCTTTTCCAGGAGTCCCTCGCCGACCAGGCGGCTCAGCCGGCCGGCCAGCGTGTTACGGGCGATGCCCAGCTCCCGCTGGAACTCGTCGAACCTGTGGATGCCGTAGAAGGCCTCCCGCAGCACCAACGGCGTCCACGAGTCGCCGAGCAGATCCATGGTCCGTGCGATCGAACACGGCCACCTGGCGAACGAAGCGCGCTTCACGACAGCCAGCGTACCGAGTCCTAACACTGGACCTAGCTGGTGAAACCCGGACGGCCGCCTGCCCGGCGGCCCGGCCGATACGATCGGGCCATGAGGTTCGCGATCGCTATCCCGCAGTTCTACGCCGATGGCGAGTTCGATCCGCAGGCGTTCCGCGCCTATCTGGCCCGCTCCGAGGAACTCGGTTTCCACAGCGCCTGGGCACAGGAGCAGACGCTGGGTTCGTGGCCGCAGCTCAGCCCGCTCGAGGCGATGACCTTCGCCGCGGCGTGCACGGATCGCCTGCGGCTCGGCTGTGTGGTGTTCGTGTCCACGCTGCACAGCCCGGTGCACCTCGCGAAGGCCATTGCATCGCTGGACCAGCTCAGCCGCGGCCGGATCGAGGTCGGGGTGGGCAGCGGCGGCAAGATGCGGCCCTTCGCCGCGTTCGGCCTCGAGCCGGACCGGTACATAGCGCGGTTCACCGAGGGCGTCGCGCTGATGAAGGCGCTGTGGACCCGGCAGCGGGTGACGTTCCCGGGGGAATTCTGGCAGCTTGAAGACGCGAGCATGGAACCCAAGCCGTTCCAGAAGCCGTATCCGCCGCTGTGGTTCGGCGGCTCCGGGTCGGCCGCGCTGCGGCGCGCGGTGCGGGAGGGGGACGGTTTCTTCGGTGCGGGCTCGTCTCCCACCGTGAAGTTCGCCGAACAGGTCCAGGTGGTGCGCCGTGCTCTGGCGGAGTCCGGCCGTTCTGCGGCGGACTTCCAGATTGCCAAACGCGTCTACGTGGCGATCGACGAGAACGCGGCGCGGGCCCGCAGCCGGGTGAACGAGACGCTGGAGCGGCTTTACGGGCAGCGCGTGGCGAGCATCGAGGCGGCCGCAGTCGTCGGCACGCCCGCCGACTGCCTACGGCAACTGCGCGAGGTTGCCGCTGCGGGCGCGGAACTGATCCTGTTCACGCCGTTGTTCGAGCAGGCCGAGCACGCTGAGCGCCTCGCCGCAGAAGTAATCCCGCAGCTGGCCCAGGACTGAGCCGGTCGTCCGTACCGCTGGCGCGCGATGCGCCTACTCCGCCGGGGCGGTGCCGACGATGGCGCTGGACCGTGTCATGGGATGGCACGGGGTGGCACGGGATGGAACGCCTTCTGGACAGGAGCCAGCGCCCGATTGCTGGCGGGCGCCGAGGGGGACCCATGAGACTGCGGATGGCGGCGGCCAGCCTGGCCGGACTGACCCTGCTCGCGGCGGCCACCGCGGTGACCGGGCCGGCGGTGGCGGGCACGACGCGGGCGGCCGGGCCGGCGGTGACGGTGGCCGCGGAGTCCGGGTACATCGACACCGAGCCGGGCGGCCGGGTGTATGACTCCGAGGGTGGGACACCGTCGGTCACCGAGGTGTCCGACGGACAGTACGTGGTCGAGTTCCCCAATCTGTCTGACCTGACCGACAAGGGCGGCAACTTCGAGGTCACGCCCGTGCAGACCGCCCACAACTGCACGATCACCGCGTTTGACACCGGCACGGGCGGCACGGCGATCGTCTACGTGGACTGCTACCTGCTGGGCTCGCTCACCGACACCTACTTCGACCTGACCGCGACGCGGGCCGGCACCATCAAGCACGGACTGCTCGACTACGCCTGGGTCTCGAACAAGAACAAGTCCTACAAGCTCTCCGGCAAGGACCTGTTCAACTCCGCGCACCAGGCCAGCAGGGTGAAGCACCTGGGCACCGGCCGGTATGAGGTGACGTTCGCCGGCCGGGCCAAGACCACCAACACCGGCTCGGTGAAGGTCTCGCCCTACGGCTTCGGCGACGGGAACTGCCAGGCTGCATCCTGGCACGGCGGCCGCACCGCCACGACCGTGTACGTGGACTGCTTCGGCTACGGCGGGCACCGGCGGAACCGGGAGTTCCTGCTGGTGTACGCGCGGAACAACAACATCCTCGGCCGGTCCGGGCTGACGGCCGCGAGCGCCTCGGCGTCGAAGCCGAAGACGAAGGCTTACTATCCCAGTCCGCAGTACGACAGCCGTCCAGGCGCCCGGGTGAAGGTGGTCCGGCTGAGCGTGGGCCACTACCGCGTGCACTTCAACGGCTCGGGCGGGCCGACCGGCCCGGTCATCGGCGGCGACGTGCAGGTCACCACGACCGGCGGCACCTTCGCCCGGTGCACCCCGTACAGCTACTCTCAGGGGTCGAGCCCGTCCGCGTTCATCACCTGCTACGACGCCCTCGGCGGTGCGGTCAACGCGTCGTTCTCCGTGCAGTGGCTCCTCGGCTGAGGAGCGCTCGGTGGCCGCAGTCACCAGTGCGGAACGGCGCCGGTCTTACTGGAACTGCCATCCTTTTGCGGTGCAGGCCTGGCGCACTTGGCTGAGTTTGAACAGGGCGAGCGGGATGCGTGTCGCGGTTCCCTGGATAGTCAGGTACCGCGTGTTACCCGACTGCGGTGAGGCGCTTCCGCCCACCCGGAGCACATCGCCCTGCTGGCGGTTCAGGACCACCGTCCTGCCCCTCCCGGTGACCAGGGTGATCGCGTCGGCGGCGATATCCAGGTGGCCACATCGCCGGATCACCAGGACCCACAGCCAGATGGTCAGCGCTGCCAGCGCACCAAAGATGGCCACGGCAGCCGGCTGCCGCTGGACTATCCCTCTGGCGACGGCCGGGAGGAACGCAACGAGCGCGAGGACGAACGGGCTGCTCGCAACGGCCCTGTGTTGCCGCAGGACGATCGCGTCCGCGGCCGCACGGGGCTCAGGCCGGGGTGCGTCGGCGACGGCTGGGGTCGCTGGCAGGACGCACGCCCCGGTGGCCAGCACCACCGCCTGGGCGCGGAGGAGGTCGTCGTTGGCCTGGATCTCGAAGCCCTGCGGCACGGCGCGCACGCTGCGCTCCGTCGTGCTGGTGCGGACCGGTGCGCCGATGGAACGGGCGCAGCGCGTCAGGGTGGCCGCGACGTCGGTGACGGGCATGAATCCGTCGGGGTCGTCGCCGGCCTAGTCGTAGCCAGGGAGCCTGGTCTGCCAGTTCGGGGTGAGCAGCCGCAGGCTCGGCCAGCGCTGGGTGCGCCAGGAGTTCGCCACCTGACCGCGCTCGAGGACGACGTGGTCGATCGAGCGTTCGGTGAGGTGGCGGCTCATGGCCAGGTCGGCGTGCCCGGCACCGACGATGACTGCCGTGGTCCGTATCATGCGGGCGTCCTGGCCGTCGTGGTCAGGCCAGCTCGACGAGCACCTTGGTCGGGTTGGTCACGATGTCGAAGACGGCCGAGCGCTTCTGGGACTGGGCGATCAGCGCCTGGAGGTCGTCGCGGGAGGCGTCGGCGTCGATGGTGAACCTGACCGTGACGGCTTCGAAGCCGTTGCGGATGTCGGGGTCGGCGCCCAAGATGCCCAGGACGTTCATCTCGCCCTCGATCGTGGCGGTGACCGACCGAAGCTGGATGCCCCGGTGCTGGGCGACCGAGGCGACGCCCGCGGCCAGGCACCCGACCAGGCCGACCAGCACGAACTCCACCGGCGTGGCGCCGTTGTCTTCGGACGCGAAGCATTCGGGGTGGTCGACGTCGAACTCGTAGGTGTTGCGGTGCCGTTGCTCGGTACCAAGGCCGGTGAAGCCGGCGACGGTGGACTGGCTGTGAGTGCCGTTTTGCCAGGTGCAGCTGGCCCGCCAGGTGAACTGGGCCGCTTCCGGCGCGGCGGATAGCGCCTCGCGGGCCCCGAGCAGGGCGGCGACGTTGACGCCGTTGTCGACGGGACGGTCGGTGATGGTCATCGGTGTCTCCTTGGTTTCGATGAGATCGGATGGTTGGTTGTCCCTGCCGCCCGGCTGGGGCCGAGAACGACGGGGAGTGAGGCGAGACCGCGCAGGACGAGACCGTCGCCATGAGTCCAGGCGAGGGCGTCCCGGTCGACGGCGAGCCGCAAGCCCGGGTGGCGGCCGAGCAGCGCTTCGAAGGCGACCCTGGCTTCGAGCCTGGCCAGCGGCGCGCCGAGGCAGTAGTGGATCCCGTGGCCGAAGCCGAGGTTCGAGCCGTTGCGGCGGGCGAGGTCGAGTACGTCGGCCGCTGGGAAGTGAGCCGGATCGCGGTTAGCCGAGCCGAGGCTCACCAGCACCTGTTCGTGGGCCGGGATCTCGACGCTGTCGAGGGTCACCGGCTCGGTGGTCACCCGGAATGTGGCGTGCGGGACCGGGGCGGTGAACCGGATGAGCTCGTCGGTCGCGGCGGGCAGGCGGCCGAGATCGGCCAGCAGCGCTTCGAGCTGGCCGGGGTGATCCAGCAGAGCCACCACCCCGTTGCCGATGAGGCTGGCCGTGGTGTCGTGGCCGGCGACGATGAGCTGGAACAAGCTCGAGAGCAGCTCTTGCGTGGTGAGCGTGTCGTCTCCGGCGGCAACCAGGACGCTGACCAGGTCGTCGGCTGGGCTCCGGCGCTTGGTGTTGACTAGCTCGCGCAGGTACGCCACGATGCCGTGCGACGCCCCGACCGCCGCTGGCGGCGGGTCACCGGCCCACCCGGTCAGCAGTACCTGGAACCAGGCGTGCAGGCGCGGGCGGTCGCCGTCGGGGATGCCGAGCAGTTCGCTGATCACCCCGAACGGCAGGGGGTAGGCATACCCCTCGATGAGATCGACGGTGGCGCCAGGGCCGGCGGCGTCCAGCTCGTCGAGGAGGTTGCTGGCGATCGCACGGATGGCCGGTTCCAGCGCGGCGATCCTGGCTGGCACGAAGGCCCGTGACACCAGCCGCCGCAGCCGGGTGTGGTCAGGCGGGTCGACATTGAGCATGTGCCGGGAGAACTCAGGTCCGGGCAGTCCTTCGGCCACGACGTCGCCGTTGTCCTGCAGGGCGGCGAGCATGTCCTTGGAGAGGCGGGGGTCGTTGAGCGCTTGCCTGGCCGCGTCGTAGCTGAGCACGACCCAGGCTGAGTGACCGTCAGCGAGGCGGGCCTGCTGCACTGGACACCGGGTGCGAGCTTCGGCGAAGTGACCGAACGGGTCGTCGCGGATCGCCGGCTCCCAGCCGCCCCAGGTGGCCAGGGTGTCAGCCATCTTCGTGCCCGGGTCGGTAGCCCGTGCAGAGCAGGTCGAGCCGCGCGATGCGCCCGCCGTCGTCGGCGTCGGCGTAGGCCTGCTGTTCGACAGTGAACCAGCCGGTGCCGAGCCGCTCCGCCTGGAGCCGCAGCCGCCAGTGCAAGTGCAGCCGGTCACCAACGTCGCCCACGGTGGCCTCGACGAGCTCGAAGTCCTCGGTGTCGCCGAACCAGCGCGCGAACACATCGGCGATCGTCTGGGCTCCGGTCCACTCCCGCAGGCCCCCGGGCAGCAGCGCGCGGAGCCGGACGTTGGCGGTCAGGGCATCACCGAGCCGGGCGAAGTCCTGGGCGGCCAGGCTCTCGAGGAACGACCCGGCGAGGGCGAACTGCGGCACCGCGGTAGCCACGCTGTGATGTGGTGCTGTCGTCATGGATCCGTTGTACGGATTCGCCGGCCGGAGCGAATCGGGTAACTGCCCGATCTTTTGGTCAGGTCCCGGATTCGCCTGCCGGCCCGGCCAGCCCGTGGCGCATCGCGAACAGGGCGGCCTCGGTCCGGGTTTTCACCCCCAGCTTGGCGTAGATGTGCTCGAGGTGGGAGGAGACTGTCTTGCGGCTGACGTGCAGCTCGGCGGCGATCTGCGGGTTGGACCGCCCTCGGCCGAGTTGCACCAGCACCTCGGCCTCGCGGGCCGTCAGCCCGGACGGCAAGCCCGCCCGGCGCCGTGGCCGATGGCCGGCCCCTTTGAGTACCGCCTGGACCGCGTCGCCGTCGAGCCGCACGGCCCGCACTTCGTCGCGCATCGTCCGCTCGGCGTCACCAGCCTCGACCGCCGGGCGGTGCGGACGGGGCTGACGGAGAGCGCTGTAGACGTCGGCAGCGCCGAGGATCCGGGCCGGCAGCGAGATGGCGTCGCCCCGCAACCCGTGCGGGTAGCCCGAGCCGTCGAGCCGCTCGTGATGCAGCGACGCGCAGTGCCCGACCTGAGCCAGCAGCGGTGTGCGGGCCAGCATCCGCTCGGTCAGGTACGGGTGGGTCCGGGCCCGTTCGCGCTGCGAGATGCTCCACTCGCCCGGCTCGTCCCAGACGCCGCTGGGAATCCCGATCATGCCGATGTCATGCACCAGCGCGGCCCGGCGCAGCATGACGACCTGGTCGGCCGGGAGCCCGAGCGTCAGCCCTGCCTCCGCAGCCAGGACGGTCACGTTACGGGAATGGCCGAGGCGCAGCGGCGACTTAAGGTCACTGAAGTCGGCGAAGGCCGCCAGCGCCCGGTCCAGCTGGTCGTCGGTCAATGCCGCGCCTAGCTGCGGATCGAGCCCGATCACCTCATCCCACGCGGAGATGCCCCCGAGCCCATCGAGAATCTCGCCGTGGTGGGCACCGAAACAGTCGACGAGTTCCGGATCGAACTGCGTGCCGCTCCGCTCGCGGGCTACCTGCAGCGCAGCCTGTGGGCCGCCGGTGTGGTGGAACGCCTCGATAATGTCGGCCAATTGCACCAAGCGGATGGCGGGAGCAAGAGCATCGGCGCCAGCCGAACCGGGTACCCCTCGCCCGTCCCACCGTTCGAATGTCTGCAGCAGTGGCTCGCACACCGCTGGGCCGAGCTCCAGCCAGTCGGCGAAATCGCTCGCCGCCTGGCAGTGCGCCATCATCATCTGCTGCACCGAGCGGCCGGCGGTGGCCAGGAACTTTCCGACCATCCCGATCCGGCGGAAACCCGACTTACCGCGACCGAGATGACGGGCGACGAAGGTGGCCAGGGTGACACCCCCGAGGTCCTCATCGCGCGTGTCGGCGTACACCTCGGTTTCGTCGCCGAACAGCGCTGCCACCTCACTGGTCTCGGTGGCACACCCCACCCAGGTCAGCAGCGATGTGTAGTACGCAGACGCGCAGGTCGCCTGCTCCATCCCGGCCGCCGTCCCCAGCCGCATGGCGATGACGGTCTGGCGCAGGACCCGCTCCATCGGCCGTCCCATCCCGAGGTCGGAGGCAAGCGACAGCGTCGCCACCAGCTCGGCGAGCGTCACTCGCATCGGAGAGTGCGGATCCACCAGCCCATTCTCCCTCTCCTGGCCGGACGGCGGCGGTGCGGTGCGGGATCATGCTCTGGCCGGCAGCTTTTCCGGGTGGGCCATCACGACAGGGCTGCCGTGCCGGTCCAGCGGTGACGGCTGCGGTGGGTCAGGGGACGAGGCTGGTGAGGGTGATCCTGGTGGTGTGGTGTGCAGTGATGGTCACTGACACCGGACGGGACCAGGTCTGGCGGCTGATGCCCGCGCCGTTCACCTGGAGCAGGCGGGGCGAGCGGTCTGACACGTCATACCGCCCGGCTGGTAGCTGCGCCGAGAACCTGCCTGAACTGCCGGTTCGGATCGTGATCAGCCGGTGCTGGGCGGCGGTGAACTTGACCGTTCCCGGGATGGAGCGGGAGCCCGGCTGCTGGCCGCCTGGGCCGAGCGGCCCGCCTTCGAGCATGAGCCGCCCGGTGACGGTCCCGTTCGAGGAGACGGCGCTGTTAGCGGCCGTGCATCCGGCGGGCCACAGCATGGCAGCTAGACAGATCAGGACCGGTGCTCGCTTCACGGCGTCCTCCTGGCCGAATCCGTTGCCAGCTTGGACGGCCCGGCCGCGAGGCGGGTTCCCGCGAATGGTCAGCACGCTCACCGGAAACCGCTCCGAGGTTTTCCGCCGGTGACGGCGCCGCCACTGGTGAGTTGGTCAGCTCGCGGTTGCCTCGTAGCGGTCGACGAGTTCCCTGGCGAGCGCCAGTGATGACGTTGCTGCGGGGGATGGGGCATTCCTGACGTGGGTGGCGCCCGGGGTGTGCGAGATCGCGAAGTCGTCGAGCAGTTGCCCGTCGCGGCCCACCGCCTGCGCCCGGATGCCGCTGAACGCGGACGGGTCGATCTTCATGGACTCGATGACCGGGACATACTGCGCGCAGGCCCGGATGAATGCCTTGCGGCTGGCCGCCATATGCAGCTCGCCGATCCCGGTGCGCCAGAACTTCCTCGCCACGCTCCATGTTCCCGGCCAGCTCAGCGTGCTGAGCAGGTCCTGCGGCCGCACCGCCCACCCGTTATACGCATCGCGGGCTCCCACCAGCATCGCGGTAGGCCCGAGCATGACGTGCCCGTCGATGTGCCTGGTGATATGAACACCGAGAAACGGCAGCTCCGGGTCGGGCACCGGGTAAACCAGGCCGCGGACGACGGGCGGCTGGCCCGCTGCGAGCCGCAGGTAGGCACCGCGGAAAGGCACGATGCGCGGATCTGGTGAAGCCCCGGCCGACACGGCCAGGCGGTCTGACCACAGCCCGGCGCACAAGATCGACCAAGCCGCGCGGTATGACCCGGCGGCGTGCGCCAGAACTGTCTGCCCGTGCTCGCGGCGCACTACCCTGATCGCGCAGCCGAGCGCGAACGCCGCTCCCGCGCCGCGCAGCTCACGCTCCAGCGCCCGGGCCACCGCGCCGTAATCGACGATTCCAGTGCCCGGCGAGTGCAGTGCGGCGCGGCCCCGGCACTCAGGCTCGATATCAGCGATCTCGCCCGCCTCCACCCGGCGCAACCCAGGGACCCCGTTGGCGTGGCCACGCGCTTCAAGCTCGGCCAGCCGTGGCAGCTCAGCAGCACGCACCGCGACGATCAGCTTCCCGCAGCGCTGGTACGGAATCGCGTTCGCATCGCAGAACTCATACATCAGCCGGGCGCCCTCAACGCACAACCGGGCCTTGAGCGAGCCCGGCTGGTAGTACACCCCGCGATGAATCACGCCAGAGTTATGGCTCGTCTGGTGGTAGCCGACACTGGCCTGCTTGTCGATGACGATCAGGCGCGACCCGGGGCGGCGGCGCAGGAACTCGCGCGCCACGGCCAGCCCGACAATCCCCGCGCCTACCACGGCAAGGTCGTAGCACCCGGCGTCCGCGCCGCCGCCCCCGGAAGGGAGCGACGAATCCTCGCTCATAGCCGAGCACGATAGCCGACCCGGCCGAACCGCATTTCCGGCGCCCAGATCACCGCCCATGCGCAAAGCCGCCCGGGGCTCGTTTCATGCGGTCAGGCAAGAAGCCGCGGGCCTCCGGCCTGGCTGGCTCAGCCGGTTGCCGGGCCCGCGTCGCCGGCCGCTTCAGCCGGCGGCTGCGGGTCGAGGCCGGTGTCAGGCAGGGCGGGTGAGAACATCCAGAGGACCCGGGTGCGGCCGGTAGCGGAGGTCGCGCGGAAGGTGTGCGGGGTACCGGCCGGGAAGGTGTAGGCGTCACCCTGATCGAGAATTATCTGCCCCTCGGCGACGGTGATTTGCAGCTGCCCGGTCAGGACGAAGGCGAATTCAACGTCTGCAGGTAGCGAGTAGGGCTCGTCGCCGCTCCCGCCAGCTGGCTCGATGTCACTGAGGATGGCTTGCAGCCGCTTCTCGCCGGACGGCGTGAGCAGGTATTCCGTGACTCCTCGCCCGCCGAAGTTGATCGCCGGGTACGCGCCTGCCCTGACTATCTCGCCCTTGGGCGCCTGGAACAGGGAGCCAACGGAGACGTTGAGTACCGCACAGATCCGGATGAGTGCGGCCACCGAGACGTTCGCGAGATCGCGTTCCAGCTTGGACACGTATCCCTTGGTCAGCCCGGCCTGCTCGGCAACCTCGGCCATGCTCATGCGGGCGGCGAGCCGGACCGCCTTCAGCTGCGCGCCGATGCGCGTGCCGTCGGGGCCACCATCTCGCGGGCCGTTCCCGCTGTTGGCGCCGGCCACTCGTCCTCCTCCTCGCGGTGCCCGGGCCAGGCCGGTGGCATCGCGATGAAACATCAGTACCCTTGATGAAACCTTGGCCGTTTCTATGAAACAAGGGTTGACTCTCAGGCAACTGCTGGTCATTCTAGCTCGTGAGGTAGGTCACATCTGCATGGGAGGCGGCATGGCCACACAGTCCAGGGAGCCCACCGTCGAGGAGCAGGCTGAGCGCGGGCTGCTCGGCCAGATCGAGGTCCATTCGATCGACTGGATCCCGGACCCGGAGCGGCACGGCAAGACCTGGCAGCAGGCGATGCTGTGGTTCCTGGGGAACTTCCAGTACTTCACGATCCCGATCGGCTTCGTTGGTCCCTCGCTCGGCCTGTCGCTGGGCTGGTCCATCCTCGCGGGCACCCTGGGCATCTGCTTCGGCACCCTGTTCATGGCCTTCCACGCCACCCAGGGCCCGGTCTTCGGCCTGCCGCAGATGATCCAGACCCGGGCCCAGCTCGGCTACCGCGGCGTCGTGGTCGCGCTGTTCGCGGTGCTGTTCACCTACATGGCCTTCAACGTCGCCGACCAGGTACTGCTGGCCAGCGGCCTGCAGGGTGCCTTCGGCTGGAGCGCGGGAGCGGTCGCGATCGGCACCGCCGTGCTCGCCGCGGCGCTGGCCATTTTCGGCTACGACTGGGTGCACCGGGTCTTCCGGTTGCTGCTCGTCATCTCGTTCCCGTGCTATGCGATCATCTCGGTCGCCATCTTGGTCGGGCACGCCGGCGGCACCGCGCCCCATCACGCTGGCGGGTTCCTCTTCGCCGCGTTCATGGCCCAGTTCTCGGTGGCCGCGGCTTACAACATCACCTACGCGCCGTATGTGTCCGATTACTCGCGCTACATGCCGCGCAAAACCTCGCCCCGCGGGATCATCGGCGCGGTGTTCTTCGGCGCCTCCGGCTCGGCGGTCTGGCTGATCGCGCTCGGCGCGTGGCTGGCCACCCGGCTCGGGGTGACCGACGGCCTGGTCGGGCTGCAGCTCGTCGGCGACAAGGTCGCCGCCCCGCTCGGCTCGATCACCGCGTTCCTGTCCGCGACGGCGCTGCTCGCCACGATGGGGATGAACGCCTACGGCGGCATGCTGACCGTGCTCACCGGCATCGACTCGTTCAAGAAGATCCGCACCAGCAGAATCCTGCGGGCGGCGACCGTCGTCGTGCTGGCCGTCATCTGGTACGCCATCGGGGCGAGCATCTCCACCAGCGGCTCCACCACGGCGGTCAGCGCGGTGCTCAATTCGCTGACCCTGATGCTCTACCTGCTGGTGCCGTGGACAGCGCTCAACCTGGTGGACTATTTCTTCGTCCGCCGCGGTCACTATGCGATTACCGACATTTTCCGCCCGGATGGCGTCTACGGTGCCTGGGGCTGGCGCGGGCTGACCGCCTACTTCGTCGGCCTCGCGGCCGAGATCCCGTTCATGGTGCTGCCGCCGATCGCCGGGCTTTCCTACACCGGCTACTTCCCCTCCCACCTGACCAACGGCGTGGACTACTCCTGGCTGGTGGGCCTGGTGGTCTCCGGCCTGGTGTACTTGCTGCTGTGCCGCTCCCTCGACCTGACCGCGGAGCAGGGCGCCATCGAGGCCAGCGAACGGCGACTGCAGGCGATCGACGTCGCGGCCCAGAGGGCCTGCCGCACCGGGCGGGCGGCAAGTCAAGGAGACAGCTGAGATGACTGAGCCCATCCCGCGAGTGACATCCAATGGCAACATCGGCCCGGTGGACGCCACCCAGGTACCCCGGTATGCCGGCGAGGCGACATTCGCCAGGCTGCCGCGGATCAGCGAGGTGGCGAGCGCCAACGTCGCGGTGATCGGCGTTCCGTTCGACGGCGGAGTCAGCTACCGGCCCGGAGCCCGCTTCGGCCCCAGCCATATCAGAGAATCGTCGCGGCTGCTGCGCCCGTACAACCCGGCGCTGCAGGTCTCGCCGTTCGCCAGCCAGCAGGTCGCCGACGCAGGCGATCTCGCGGTCAACCCATTCAGCATCGACGAGGCCATCGTCACCATCGAGCGCGCGGCCCGCAGTCTGCTCGAGCGGGCGGGCCGCCTGCTGACCCTGGGCGGCGACCACACGATAGCGCTACCGCTGCTGCGGGCGATGTCGGCGGCGCACGGCCCGGTATCCGTGGTCCACTTCGACGCGCACCTGGATACCTGGGATACCTATTTCGGCGCCGCCTACACCCACGGCACGCCGTTCCGTCGCGCGTCAGAGGAAGGCCTGCTCGACCGGTCAGGCTGCCTGCACGTGGGCATCCGCAGCTCGCTGTACACCGACGCCGACCTGAGCCAGGACTCCGAGCTGGGCTTCCAGCAGCTCCCGGCCGCAGAAGTGGAGCAGCTCGGGGTGCCCGGCATGGTGGAGCGCATCGCCCAGCGGGTCGGGGACCGGCCGGTGTATGTCTCGGTCGATATCGACGTCCTCGACCCAGCGCACGCGCCGGGCACAGGGACCCCGGAGGCCGGCGGCCTGACCAGCCGCGAGCTGCTCGCCACCCTGCGCTCTTTCGCCCAGCTGAACCTCATCGGCGCCGACATCGTCGAGGTCGCGCCCGCCTACGATCACGCGCAGATCACCGGCATCGCCGCCGCGCACGCCGGCTACGAGCTGCTGTCGGCGCTCGCCGCGGGAAAGCCCGCCCCATGAGCGCAACCGAGCGCAATCCCCAGGCACCGGCCCGCCCTGACCCGCTCCCTGACCCCGCGCCCCGACCTCGAGGTAAGGCAACCGGCACCGTGAACACAACCGTAGTGGCCTGCTGTCAGCTCGCCCCGGCGCTGGGCGACCCGGCGGCCAACCGTGAGCTCGCCGCCGACGCTGTGGCGGACGCCGCCGCGCGGGGCGCTGATGTCGTCGTCCTGCCCGAGCTGGTCTCCAGCGGGTATGCGTTCGAGAGCCAGGCCGAGGCGCGAGCCAGCGCCGAGGCGGCCGACGGCGCGACGGTCACCCGCTGGGCGCGGCTGGCCGCCGATTACCAGATCGTCATCGTCGGCGGCTTCTGCGAAATAGCCGCGGGCGAGCTGTTCAACAGCGCCGCGCTGGTGGACCCGGGCGGACTGCGCTGCGTCTACCGCAAGGCGCACCTATGGGACAGCGAGGGCCGCTGGTTCTCCCCGGGCAGCGCCGCCCCTCCGGTGATAGCCACCCGGCACGGCCGGATCGCGGTGCTGATCTGCTACGACCTCGAGTTCCCCGAATGGGTCCGGCTGCCCGCGCTCGACGGCGCACAGCTTTTGTGCGCCCCGGTCAACTGGCCGGCCTTCCCGCGGCCGGACGGCGAGCGGCCCGCGGAGATAGTGCGGGTCCAGGCCGGCGCGGCCGTCAACAGGATGTTCATCGCCGCGTGCGACCGGACCGGCGAGGAGCGTGGCGTCGCCTGGGTCGCTGGCTCGGTCATCGTGGATGCCGACGGATGGCCGCTGGCCGGCGCCACCATCCCGGCCGCCCCGGCCGGCGGGCCGATCACCATTACCGCGGCGTGCCGGCTCGGCGACGCCCTGGACAAGGCCATCAGCCCGAGGAACAACGTTCATGCCGACCGCAGGCCCGAGCTGTACCGCCGCGTCGTCGAGAAGACCCCCGCCGAGCACGTGCGACCGGGCAGGTCAGGCGGATCCTGCGGGTACTCAGGGAACTCGGGTCAGGATGACGCTTGAGCGAGCGAACTGGTAGTGGCCGGCGGTTCTGGCGCCAGACGTTCTCCTCGCTGAAGGTCCCGAATTACCGGTTGTACTTCACCGGCCAGTCGATATCCCTCGTCGGCACCTGGATGCAGATGACGGCGCAGTCCTGGCTCGTGCTGACCCTCACCCATTCCAGCACGGATCTGGGCTTCACCGTGGCCTTGCAGACCCTGCCCGTGCTGCTGTTCGCCCCCTACGGCGGCGTCGTCGCCGACCGGGTGGACAAGAGACGGCTCATGATCGTGCTGCAGATCGCCATGGGCTTCCAGGCCCTGGCGCTCGGGCTGCTCACCGTGCTCGGAACGGTCCGCTTCTGGCAGGTCTGCGTGCTGGCCGTCATCCTCGGCCTGAACAACGCCTTCGAGAACTCCGCCCGGCAGTCCTTCGTCAGGGAGATGGTCGGCCGGGATGAGCTGCGCAACGCCATCACGCTGAATTCGGTTACGGTGAACGCGGCCCGGGCCGTCGGGCCCGCCATCGGCGGCATCCTCATCGCCACGGTCGGCATCGGGGTCTGCTTCCTGCTGAACGCAGCCAGCTTCGCGGCCGTGGTCACCTCCCTGCTCATCATGGACCGGTCCGCGCTGCGGCCCAGCCCCCCGGCCGGGCGCACCAGCGGGCAGCTGCGCGAGGGCCTGCGCTACGCGGCACGCACTCCCACGATCGCCATTCCGCTGGCCATGATGAGCCTCGTCGGGCTGCTGGCCTATGAATTCCAGGTCACGCTCCCGGTTCTCGCCCGGCAGACGTTCCAGGGCGGCGCGGAGGCGTTCGGCTTCATGACCGCGGCGATGGGGGTCGGGGCGGTGATCGGCGGGCTGTTCACCGCCGCGCGGGGCCGGACCGGGCTGCGGCCGATGATCATCGCCTCGGCCGGTTTCGGCGTCGCGATCCTGGCCTGCGCGTTCTCTCCCGTGCTCGGCCTTGCCTACGCCGCGCTGCTGTTCGTCGGCTGGGCGAGCGTCTCCTTCATCGCGATCGGCAACTCCACGATCCAGCTCAGCGCCGAGCCGAGCATGCGCGGCCGGGTGATCGCGCTATGGCAGGTCGCCTTCCAGGGAACGACGCCGATCGGCGGCCCGGCGATCGGCTGGATCATCGCCGTGACCAGCCCGCGCACCGGCCTCGCCGTCGGGGGCGCGTCCTGCCTCGTGGCCGCGCTCGGCGGCATCGCCCTCGCCCGGCGGTCCCGCCCGTCACCACCAGCGCAGCTGACCCCGCACGATCAGCCGTCGCCGGCCGGCCCGGAGAATGCCATCCCAGCCGAGGATTCCGCCTGGAGGTGACGGCACGCGGCCGTCGCCGACGGATCGGGCCCGGGGGACCGCGCTGCCCGTCGCTTCGGGCCGCTGCTGCCGCATCGGGCCGCTGGGCTGGATGGGCGCAGGATGCGGCAGGTCACTGCGGCTGGTCGCTGGAGCCGGGCCGGACCAGGCCCGATTCGTAGGCGAGGACCACGGCCTGGGCGCGATCGCGCAGCGCGAGCTTGTGCAGGATCCGGCTGACGTGCGTCTTGACGGTCTCTTCGGTGATCACGAGGCGCCCCGCGATCTCGGGGTTCGACAGCCCCTCGGCCAGCAGCGTGAGCACCTCGGTCTCGCGCGGAGTCAGCTCGGCCACCGCCGCCGACGGAGCGGGCGCGGCCGGCCGGAGCCGCGCGAACTCGCTGATCAGCCGCCGGGTGACGGTCGGGGCCAGCAGGGCCTCGCCGGTCGCTACGATCCGCACGGCGTCGAAGAGCCGCTCGGCCGTCACGTCCTTGAGCAGGAACCCGCTGGCGCCGGCGCGAAGCGCGTCGTAGACGTACTCGTCCAGGTCGAAGGTGGTGAGAATGATGACGCGCGGGCCGCCGGGGCGGCCGGTCAGCTGCCTGGTCGCCGCGATGCCGTCGGTGCCGGGCATCCTGACGTCCATGAGGATGACGTCCGGGCGCAGCTCGCGGCTGAGCTGCACCGCCTGGGCACCGTCCGACGCGGTGCCGAGCACGGTGAAGTCCGGCTGAGTATCCAGCAGCGCGGCGAAGCCAGCGCGGACCACCTCATGGTCGTCGGCGACCACGATCCTTACCGAAGGAACGGGCCCGGTCACCGCCCGGCCTCGGCCTTCGCCGGCAGCGTGGCCTGGACCAGGAAGCCCCCGCCGGGAGCCGCGCCCGCGCGGAACTCGCCGCCCACGGCGGCGGCTCGTTCCCGCATGCCGAGCAGGCCGTGCCCTGCTGCGTTCGGCCGGCTCGGCTCGGCGGCCGGGCCGGGCCCGTTGTCGCGGATCCGGACCCGCAAGGCGTCGGCGGCGAACTGGAGTTCCACGTCGACCGCCGCTCCGGGCGCATGCCGCCTGGCGTTGGTCAGCGCCTCCTGCACGATGCGGTAGGCGGCCAGTTCGACGCCGGAATCCAGGGTCGTCAGCCAGCCGCTGACGATGAGCCTGGCTGCGCTGCCCGACACCTCCCTGGCCTCGTCGAGGAGCTCGTTGAGCTGGGCGAGCCCCGGCTGGGGCTGGCGGTCGGCGGTCTCGGCGCCGCTGTCCTCGCGCAGCACCCCGAGCAGCCGCCGCATCTCGGTCAGCGCGGCCCGGGCCGTGTCGCCGATCGCGGACAGCTGCTGCGCTCCCGCCGCCGGCATCCCCGGGGTGGCGAGCCTGGCCGTCTCGGCCTGCACCGCGATCATGGAGACATGGTGCGCGACCACATCGTGCAGCTCGCGGGAGATGCGGGCCCGTTCCCCGCGGGCGGTGTTCTCGAGCAGGGTGCCGGCGAAGGCCTCCGAGGTGGCGGTCTGCTGAACCGCCAGGCTGCGGGTCTGGAGCGCTGCCCCGGCGCAGGCGGCCAGGGGGCCGAGGCTGGCCGCCAGGATGGCCACCACGGTCCCTCCCGGCGCCGGCCCGGTGGCGTGGCCGGTCGCGGTGACCAGGGCGACGACCAGGAACGGGAGGGTGAGCGCGGCGGCTAGCAGCTGCGGCCCGCGGCGGCCGAGCCGGTACAAGACGATGACCTGGGCGACCAGGCCGGCGATCGTGAGCAGCCTGAAGACACCGAGTGATACCAGGTTGGCCGCGCAGATCGCGGTCGCGGCGACCGCAGGCCGGTCCCAGTAGAAACCGAGCGGCAGGGTGGCGGCCAGGCTCGGGAGCAGGACCACCACGGCGGCGAGCAGCCAGCCCGCGGTAGCCACGGCCGCCAGCGGGCTACTCGAACTGCCCGGGCTCTGGCTCACCGCGGCCGCGATGGCCTGCCCGGCGGCGAGCGCCGCGAGCAGCACTGCGACCACCATGGGCGCACGGCGGTCGGCGGCGGCTCGCTGTACCGTGCCGGCCCGCCGATCGGCGGCGACCCGCCACGGCGTGGCGGCCCGGCTGTCGCTCCAGCGTGCTATGCGGCCCACGGTTGCTATTGTCGCTGCACCGGGCCGGTCCGGGCGTCCCCCTGGACGTGCATTCTGGGGTCCCCCGCACGGGGGATGCGGGCCTGGTCACGTCCCTGGTGCCAGGGACGCGAAAGACGGCTCTGCGGCGGGACGACGGTGGCCAGCGGCAGCCCTAGCGTTGCTGGCATGGAAGCAACGATCGAAGTGACCGGCCTGCGGAAGCGGTTCGGCTCCACGCTGGCCCTGGATGGCATGTCGTTCATCGCCGGGCCAGGCCAGGTCACCGGGTTCGTGGGACCGAACGGGGCCGGGAAGTCCACCACCATGCGGGTCATCCTCGGCCTGGATACGCCCGAGGCGGGCCGCGCGCTGATCAGTGGCCAGCCCTACCCCAGGCTGCGGCGCCCGCTCAGCCACATCGGCGCGATGCTGGACGCCGCCGCGCTGCAGCCGGGCCGCACCGCCCGCAACCACCTGCTGTGGCTGGCGCACTCCCAGGGCCTGTCCGGCCGGCGGGTCGATGAGGTGATCGGGCAGGCCGGCCTGACTTCAGCCGCGCGGCGCAAGGCCGGCGGCTTCTCCCTGGGCATGCGGCAGCGGCTGGGCATCGCGGCGGCCATGCTGGGCGACCCGCCGGTGCTGATGTTCGACGAGCCGTTCAACGGCATGGACCCCGAGGGCATCGTCTGGATGCGCGGGTACCTGCGGTCGCTGGCCGCCGAGGGCCGGGCCGTCCTGGTCTCCAGCCACCTGATGAGCGAGCTGCAGGACGCCGCCACTCACCTGGTCGTCATCGGCCGCGGCCAGGTCATCGCGGACACCAGCGTGGCCGAGCTGATCGCGGCCGCGTCCGGCGACCGGGTGCTGCTGCGGACCGGATCGCGGTCGGAGGCGATGACGGCGCTGGCGCACGCCGGAGCCACCGTCGCCGTCACCGGCCGCGACACGCTGGCGGTGACTGGCCTGGCCGCCGACCAGATCGTCGCGCGGCTGAGCGAGGCCGGGATCGGTTTCTCGGAGGTCTCGGCGCATCGGGCCACGCTGGAAGAGGCCTACATGGAACTGACCAGAGACGCGGTCGAGTTCCGCGCGCAGCCCGCCAAGGAGGAAGTCCGATGACCGCGACCATCACTCCGTACCGCCCGCCGCAGCAGGCCGGGCGGGACGGCTTCGCGCAGCTGCTGCACGCCGAGTGGACCAAGTTCCGCACCCTGCGCGGCTGGGTGATCGCCATCGGCATCGCGGCCGCGGCGATCGCGGTGGTCGGGGTGCTCCTGCCCGCCAGCGGCCAAAGTCACTGCGGCTCGCAGAGCAACATGCGCAGCGGCGCCGCGTGCCTGGGGCTCGTGGCGACCGGGCCAGGCGGCGAGGCGGTCAACGACAGCTACTACCTCGCCGCCCAGCCGCTGGCCGGCGACGGGAGCATCACCGTCCGGGTGACGTCGCTGACCGGCCTGATCTCCTCCGGCAACGGCGGTTTCACCGGGCCCAACAGTCCTCCGCCTGGCACCCTGAGCCCGGGCCTCGTGCCGTGGGCCAAGGCCGGGATCATCATCACCGGCAGCACCAGGCCCGGATCGGCCTACGCCGCGATGATGGTCACCGGCCGCCACGGCGTGCGCATGCAGTACGACTACACCAGCGACGTCGCGGGCCTGCCCGGCTCGGTGTCGGCGGCATCCCCGCGCTGGCTGCGGCTGACCCGCTCGGGCGACGTGGTCACCGGATTCGACTCGGCCGACGGCAGGCACTGGACCGAGGTCGCTGCGGTGCACCTGGCCGGGCTGGCCGGCACCGTGCGGGCGGGCATGTTCGCCGCGTCGCCGCTGGACTTCACGCCGAACTTCCCGACCTACGCCGAGCCGGGCGGAAGTCTGTCCGCCAGCGTGGCCACCGGTGCCTTCGACGACGTCAGCCTGCGCGGCGGCGCGCCGGGCGGCCGGTGGGCCGGCCAGAACGTGGGCACCATCGGCGCGGACTACGGCGGACCGCGGATCGGCTTGCGCCAGGCGGCCGGCCAGTTCACGGTGACCGGCTCGGGCGACATCGGGCCGGTCGTGGCCGCGGGGACAAACAGCATATTCATCACCGGCACCCTCGCCGACCATCTGTTCGGGGTGTTCATCGGGCTGCTCATCATGATCGTCATCGCGGCCATGTTCATCACCGTGGAGTACAGGCGCGGTCTCATCCGCACCACGCTGGCCGCCAGCCCGCGGCGCGGCCGGATGCTGGCCGCCAAGGCGGTGGTGATCGGCCTGGCGACATTCGTGCTCGGGTCGGCCGCCGCGGCGGTGGCCGTCATCGCCGGCAGCCGGATCGCGCATGACAGCGGGATATACGTGCTGGCGTCCGGCTGGCCGATCGAGCTCCGGGTCATCCTGGGCACCGGTGCGATGCTCGCGGTGGCGTCGGTGCTGGCGCTGGCCATCGGCGCGGTGCTGCGCCGCAGCGTCGCCGCCGTGGCCGCGGTCATCGTGGTGATCGTGCTGCCGTACATCGTCGGCGTCACCGGGATACTGCCGGCCAGCGCGTCCGAGTGGGTGCTGCGGGTAACCCCGGCCGCCGCGTTCGCCGTCGAGCAGAGCGTCCCGCAGTACCAGCAGGTCGTCGGACATTACGGGCCGCCCGACTACTACCCGCTGGCGCCGTGGTCCGGCCTGGCCGTGCTGTGCGGCTACGCTGCGGTCGCCTTCGGCCTGGCGGCCTGGCTGCTGCGCCGCAGGGACGCGTGAGGTGCGCCATGAACCAGACGATGACCCGCGGCAGGAACCAGACCATGACCATCGCACGGCACGGGCGGCCGCGCCCGGCCGAGACCGCCCGGGCCGGGCGTCCCTGGCAGGCCGCGCCTGGGCCGGCCGCGCCTGGGCCAGACTGCCCGACGCGCTGCGGGCCGAGTGGACCAAGCTGCGGACCGAGCCGGGAACGGTCTGGATCCTGACCGCCAGCTGCGTGCTGACCGTCGCGGTCGGAGCCGCGACCGCGGCGGCCACCAGGTGCGGCACCGGCACCGGGTGCGCGATCGACCCCACCAAGGTGAGCCTGACCGGGATCGAGGTCGGCCAGGCCGTGGTCGCGGTCCTGGCCGTGCTGATGATCAGCGGCGAGTACAGCACCGGCATGATCGCCGTGACCTTCACCGCGATGCCGCGGCGCTGGACGGTGCTGGCCGCCAAGGCCGCGGTGCTGACCGGCCCGGTCCTCGCGGCCGCAGTGGTCGCGGTGGGCGGCAGCCTCGCGGCCGGGCGGCTGATCCTGACCGGCAACGGCATCACCGCCGCGCACGGCTTCGCCGTCGTGTCACTGGCCCACGGGCCGACGGTCCGGGCGGCCGCGGGCTCGGTGCTCTACCTCGCGCTCGTCGGCCTGCTCGCCCTGGGCATCGCCACGATCGTGCGGGACTCGGCCGCCGCCACCGGCGCGGTGCTCGGCATCTTGTACGTCCCACCGGTCATCGCCCTGTTCCTCGGCAGCGAGCCGGCCTGGCAGCGCTGGGTCGAACGGTACACGCCGACGAGCGCCGGCCTGGCCGTCCTGAACACCACCGGACTGCGCGATCTGGTCATCAGCCCGTGGGCCGGCCTCGGCGTGCTGGCCGCGTGGGCCGCAGCGGCGCTGCTGGCCGCGGGCGTGCTCCTGCACCTCCGCGACGTGGTCGGCTAGCGGCCGGTGAACACCGGCTTCGCGCGGGCCAGGTTGGCGGCGATACCGGTCTTGCTGTCCTCGGTGGCCCACAGCCGGGCCTGCTCGGACAGCTCGCGCTGGAGCGCGGCGCGGACTTTCCTGACGACCGGCGCGCGCAGCGTCTGCTTCATCGACTGCACGGCCAGCGGGGCGTTCTCGGCGATTTCGGCGGCCCAGGCGATCGCTTCGCTGCGCTGTGTGCCGTCCGGCACCAGCCGGTCGACCAGGCCGGTCTCCAGCGCGCGCTGCCCGTCGATGCGCCGGCTGGCGTAGAGCAGCTCCATCGCCTGCTGCAGCCCGACGATCTCGGGCAGGGTGACGCTCAGGCCGAAGCCCTGATGGAAGCCGAGCGCCGAGAAGTTGGCGTGGAATCTCGTCGACGGTGCGGCGACGCGGAAGTCGGCCGCGCACGCCAGGCCGACGCCGCCGCCGACCGCGGAGCCCTGCACGGCCGCGATGACCGGAACCGCGATCTCGAAGATGCGCACCGCCTCGCGGTACAACTCCCGTGCTGCGCGCTCGCGGTCGGCGGCCATCTCGCCGGTGCCGAAGTTGGCGCCGGCGCAGAAGTGCTTGCCCTCCGAACACAGCACGATCGCCCGGGTACCTTCGGCGTGCAGATCGGCAGCGGTGTCGGCGATCCGGGCGATCAGCTGTCGGTCGAAGTAGTTGGCCGGCGGCCGGTTGATCTCGATGACGGCGACGTGCCCGTCCTCGGTGACGGTGATCTCGTCAGCCACGGTCAGACTCCTACGGTCGAGGCAACGGAGGCGGCAGCGGCGATGATGCCGCCCGAATCGGCCATCGCGGCGCCGAGGCGCAGGTTGAGGCTGGTCTCGTCACCGAACTCGCCCCGCCAGGTGTGCAGGCGGCGGGTGAGGTACTGCAGCCGGTACTCGCGGGTCATGCCGATCGCGCCGTGCGCCTGGTGCGCGGCGCGCACGGCGGCCCCGGCGTGCCGGTTGGCGACCGACTTGGTGGCGACGATCTCCAGCGACGCTGTTCCGATGGCGGCGGCCCGCCCGGCGCGTTCCGCGCACAGCGTGGTGAGGGTGGCGGCCTGCGCGAGTTCGACCAGGTGCAGCTGCACCGACTGGAACGCGGCGATCGGCTTGCCGAACTGCACCCGCTCCTTGATGTAGCTGCGGGTCAACTCGTACGCGCCGGTGATAGCGCCGGCCATCTGCGCCGAGCGCAGCAGCGCTCCGCGTAGCAGCACGTCGTCGGCGGTGACGTTGGCCGGGTACGTCTCGGCCGGCACGCCGGACGCGGTGACGAAGTCGCTGGGCATGTCGGCTAGATCTGTGCCCGGCGTCACGTCGAGGGCGGCCGGATCGACCGCGACCACGCACGCGTCCACGACGGCCACCAGCCGGGCCGCGCCGCGCAGCCACGGGACCGCTCGCGCCTGGCCGGTGAGCCGGTCGCCGTCCAGCCGTAGTCCGCTCGGGTCGGGGATCACGGCCATCGGGGCGGCGGGTACCTGCATTCCGCAGGAGGCCAGCAGCCAGGCGGCCAGGCTGGTCTCGGCCAGCGGCAGCGGCACCGCCCACCGGCCGGCCCCTGCAGCACGGTGAGCAGGTCGCCCAGCGTCCCGCCGGAGCCGCCGCTGCGCTCGGGGATGCCGATCAGCGGCAGGCCGAGTTTCCCGGTGGCCCGCCACAGCGCGGCCGACGGCCCGTCCCGCTCGACGGCGGTGATCACATCCGGGCCGAACGTCTCGCGGAAGAACTCATCGACCAGCCCGGTCAGCTCGGGATTGCTGTTCATGCCCGGATCAGTCCCTTCGCGATGATGTTGCGCAGGATCTCGGTGGTACCGCCGCGGATCGTCCAGGACGGGCCGGTCAGCACCGCGCGGGCCAGCAGCGACTCCTGCGGGTCCGGCGACGTCAGCTGCGGGGTGCGGCCGTAGTGACGGGTGACGATCTCGATGCACTCCTGCTCGAAGCGGGTGGCCATCTCCTTCGCCAGCGCGGCCTCTGTCGTGGGCGACAGGTCCCCGTCGACCATCCGCGCGATCGCCAGCGACATGCCGTGGAACGCCCAGCACCGCGCGGTGATCGACCCGAGGTCGGCCTGAGCCCACCCGGGCACCCGCCCGGAGACGTTCGCCGCCCAGTGCTCGAGGACCGGCATCAGCGACATCCACCGGTCGACGCCGCCGCGCTCGAGCACCAGTTCCGCCGTGTTCTGGCCCCACCCGGCTCCGACCGCGCCCAGCCGCATGCTGTCGGGCACGAAGACATCGTCGAACGCGACCTCGCAGAACTCCTGCGTGCCGTCGATGAACGGGATCCGCGAGACCGTCAGCCCCGCCGCTTTCGGGTCGACGATGAACTGGGTCAGCCCGCCGTAGCGGTCGCCCGACGTGCGGAACAAGCCGAGGATGTGAGTGGCGATGTACGCCGCGGTGGTCCAGATCTTGCGGCCGTTGATCAGCCAGCCGCCGTCGGCCGGGGCGGCCTTCGCGCGGACTGAGGCGAGGTCAGAGCCGGCCTCAGGTTCGCTCATGCCGATCGCGAAGCACAGCTCCCCGCGCGCGATACGGGGCAGGAAGTACCGCTTCTGCTCCGCGGTGCCGTTCGCGGCGATGTTCGGGCCGGACTGCCGGTCGGCCACCCAGTGGTAGCCCACCGGGGCACCGACCGCGAGCAGCTCCTCGACGACGACGAGCCGGTCGACGGCGCTCCGCCCGCCGCCGCCGTACTCCTGCGGCAGCGCCATGCCCAGCCAGCCCTTCGCGCCGAGGTCGAGCGAGAACCGCGGGTCGATGCTGCCGCTCATGCCCAGGCTGGGGGTGAACCTGCCCGCGGGCAGCCGGGCGGCCAGGAAGGCACGCACCTCCTCGCGCAGCGCCTGCTCATCCTCGGTCAGCTCGGTGGGATCCAGCCGCATCCGGTTACCTCCCATTCCCGCTCGACGCGCCGCGCAGCTCGGCCGGGCCCGGCGTCTGGCCAGTGGGACTATTCATGCCGCCAACCTAGTTCGCCGATTGACCATCGGCCCAGTGCCGGGGGCGGGAAGCGGATCACCGGTAGGTCGGGGCCGGGAGGAGGCTGCCTTGCGCCGGTCCGGCACGGTCGGGCTCAGCTTGCCGGTCAGCAGTTAAGATCGGCGTAGTGAAGCGTGCGATTGATGTCGGGCTGTTCGGTGAGCTGGCTGACCCCCGGGTGGCGGCCCGCCTGGCGGCCCGGGCCGAAGAGCGGGGCTGGGACGGCTTCTTCGTCTGGGATCACATCGTCTACCGGGCGCCGGTGCGGGCCGTGGCCGACCCGTGGGTGGCCCTCGCCGCAGTGGCCTGCGCCACGTCCAGGGTACGGATAGGAGCGCTGGTCACCCCGCTTTCCCGGCGCCGGGTGCACAAGGTGGCCAGGGAGACGGCCACGCTGGACCTGCTCAGCTCGGGCCGGCTCATTTTCGGTGCCGGGCTCGGCAGTGCACGGAACAACGAGCTGGAGCCGTTCGGGGAGGTGACCGACCCGCGCGAGCGGGCCCGGTTGCTCGATCACGGCCTGGACGCTCTGGCCAGGTACTGGGCCGGGGAGTTCGAGCCAGTCCCGGTGCAGCGGCCGAGGCCCCCGGTGTGGGTGGCGGGGGAGTGGCCGAACCGGCGTCCGGTGCGCCGGGCGCTGCGCTGGGACGGCCTGTTCTCGATCGGCCTGCCCGGCCCCGAGGCGCTGGCCGAACTGGCCGCCGAGATCCGCGAAGCCCGTCCCGACGGCGGCCCGTTCGACCTGATCACCGAGCTTCCGCCGGGCACCGACCTCGGGCCGTGGGAGCGGGCGGGCCTGACCTGGGCGGTCACGTACTTCGGCCTGCAGCCCACCGAAGCGGCGGTGCAGGCCGAGATCGACGCCGGGCCGGGCTGATACCGCCCTGGTCACCCTCGACCAGACCGACCTTGACACTAGGCTGCCAGGGTGCCGAGGGCCATCGTGCTGGGCGGAACCGGGCAAGTAGGCAGCGCCGCTGCGCTCAGGCTGGCCTGCGCAGGTTGGGACGTCACCTCGAGCGGCCGGGCAGCCGCCCGCTTTCCCCAGGATCTGCGGGATGCGGGGGTCCGGTTCGTCCAGTCCGACCGTTACGCCGCCGAGGACCTCCGTCAGCTGCTTCACGAGGGCGCCGATGTCGTGGTCGACTGCGTGGGATACACCGCAGAACACGTCCGGATGCTGCTGCCTGCGCAGCAAAGCATCGGATCGCTGGTGTTGATCTCCAGCAAGGCTGTTTACGTCGACGATCACGGGCGCCACTCCAACTCTGCTGAGCCGCCCGAGTTCGCTGCTGCCGTGACTGAGGAGCAGCCGACTATGACGCCGTCAGACATCGACTACGACTCACCAGCCGGATACGGGGCGAACAAGGTAGCTGCGGAACACGTCCTCCTCGACTCCGGGATGGCAGTCAGTGTCCTGCGGCCCTCGCGCATCCACGGCATCGGGGGCACCCGGCCGCGGGAGTGGGTGTTCGTCAAGCGCGTGCTCGACGGCCGGCGGCACCTGCTGCTCGCGCGCGGCGGCCGCGGAATCAACCACCCGACCGCAGCGCTCAACCTGGCCGCGCTGGTCGAGTTCTGCGCGGCGCGGCCGGCGACCCGCATCCTCAACAGTGCCGACCCCGATGCGCCGGACGGGCTCGCGATCTCCAGGGCCATCGCTGCGCACCTGGCGCACACCTGGACCGAGGTTCTTCTCGACGCAACCGCGCCCGCCGACCTCGGCGATCACCCGTGGAACACGCTGCCGCCCTTCGTCCTGGACACGTCCGCGGCGCAGCGACTCGGATTCGTCCCCGTAGGCAGCTATGCGGAGACGGTCACGGCAGAGCTCGACTGGCTGGTCAGCGCCGCGCGGTCGGGCGACCCCGAAGGGGTGCTGCCGTCATCAGAGGACCCGTACTTCCGGTCGTTCTTCCCCTACTCCCGAGAGGATGCCTGGCTGGACGGTCATAGCGGCCAGTTCTCCCTGCGGTAGCCCATGTCCCAGAACATCCACTCGTAGCGGCTGGTGGCGCGGAAGTGACGGCGGACGCGCTCGCGCTCAGCGGGAGCGAGGGCGGGGCCCAGCTGGTCGGCGACGGCGATCACCTCGAGCGCCTCGGCGCCGAACTCTGCTGCCCCATAGCTGTCGATCCACTGCTGGTAGCGCGGGTCGGGTGAGCCCTTATCGCGCAGCTGCCTGCCGACCTCCCAGTAGATCCAGTAGCAGGGCAGCACGGCACCGACCCCTTCGCCGTAGGAGCCACCGCGGACCGTGGCGAGCAGGTAACTCGTGTAGGCCAGCGTCGTGGGTGCTTCCTGCGCCCCGGCCACCGAGGCGGGGTCCATATCCAGGTCGGCCAGCAGCGACTCGTGCAGGCTCAGCTCGGCGGCGACGATGCCCGCGGCGTGCCGGGCGAACATCTCCGTTCCGGCGGTATCGGGCGCCCGGCCGGCCACGACCGCCAGCGCCTGGGCGTACCGCCGCAGGAACAGGGCGTCCTGAACCAGGTAGAACGCGAAGGCGTCGCGCGGCAGGCTCCCGTCGGTGAGCCCGGCGATGAACGGGTGCGCCAGGATGGCAGCGTAGATGTCGGCGATGCCGTGCCACAGCTCGGCGCTGAAACTGTCGGTCATGGTCGTGGTTTCCCATTCCATCGGGCAGCTGCTGGCTGTCGGGCCGTCGCGACTCATCGTCTCACCGTGATCGCGGGCGGCCATGCTGTGGCCCGCGGGCGTGCGGAGGCGGCCGCGGACCCGATGGCATTCGGACGCGGGTCAGCCCGCTGTCCACGGTCGGAGCTTGTCGGGGTTGCGCATGGCCCAGATGTGCGTGATCTGGTCGTCGGCGATCTCGAACGCGAACACCGTCACGATGGCGCCGTCTTGCTGAGCGACCAGGCCGGGCTGGCCGTTGACCGTGCGCTCCAGGATCGTGACGTTGCTGGCCGCCCGGCTGGCGATGTCGACGATAAAGCGCGCGATCTGCTCGCTGCCTTCGACCGGGCGCAGCGCGGCGCTGGCCAGGCCGCCACCGTCGGCGATCACGGTGGCGCCGGGATCCAGGAGGCCGATGATGGCGCTGATGTCCTTGGCTTCCCAGGCCTGCTTGAAGTCCCTGACGATGGCGGCCTGGCGGGCGGTAGGAGTCGCGGGAGCCTGCGCGGCGCGGATCCGGCGGCGGCCTGCGGAGGCCAGCTGGCGGCAGGCCGCCGGGCTGCGGCCGGTGATCTGGGCCACTTCGGCGAACGGGTAGCCGAAGACGTCGTGCAGGATGAACGCGACGCGCTCGGCCGGGGTCAACGAGTCGAGCACGACGAGGAAGGCCATGCTGACCGACTCATCCAGGGTGACCCGGTCGGCCGGGTCGGCGGCGGCGCCGCCCGGCCGCCCGCTGATCCACTCGGTAGGGTCGGGCAGCGGCTCGGGCAGCCATTCGCCCACGTAGCGCTCGCGCCGGGCCCGGGCCGAGCCGAGCAGGTCGAGGCAGATGCGGCTGGCGACCGTGGTCAGCCAGGCGCCGGGAGATTCGATGGCCTCCTGCTGTGGCCGGGTCATCGCGTACCAGCGGGCGTAGGTCTCCTGCACGGCATCCTCGGCCTCAGCCAGGGAGCCCAGCAGCCGGTAGCAGAGATTGATCAGCTGACGGCGCTCGCGCATGATCGCGCTCAGGCCCGGGTCGGGCTGACCGTCTCCTAGCCCGGATCGGGTGGTCATGGTGCCGCCCTTCGTTGGTCGCAGCTGCCCTCACCAAGTTCGACGAGACAGGGGACCGGATTGTGAGGCCAGGGCGCTGCCTGACATTTCGGCGACCTGTGTCGTCGTCCTATTGAGAAGAACACACCATCAAGCGGACCTCCAGCTCCGGCTGGGACCCGCGCGAACGGCAAGGAGATGACGATGGAAGCCCGTCTCGATTACCTCAGCAGCCCGCTGGCGATGAAGGTCGTCAAGCACATCAACTCGGCAGCGGCCGTTCTGCAGGACTCGGGCCTGCCGACCGCGACGCAGGAGCTGGTGAAGCTCAGGGCCAGCCAGATCAACGGCTGCGGTTTCTGCACCGACATGCACACCAAGGACGCCCTGCGCGCCGGGGAAAGCCAGCAGCGGCTGAATCTGGTCGCGGCCTGGCGGGAGGCGAAGGTCTTCACCGAAGCCGAGCGGGCCGCGCTGGAACTCGCCGAGCAAGGCACCCGCATTGCCGACGCCGCCGGTGGTGTCACCGACGAAGCCTGGGCGAACGTGGCCAAGCACTACGACGATGACCAGCTCGTCACGCTGGTGACGGTGATCGCCCTCATCAACGCCTACAACCGGATGAACGTCATCATCCAGCAGCCCGCGGGCGACTACCAGCCCGGTCAGTTCGGATAACCATCGGCCCGCACCCCGGGCTTCGCCGCCGCGTTCGCGCTTCGGTCAGTCGGCCGGCGGCCAGCGGCCAGCGTTGCGCCCTGGTCATCGACGCACTCGGCGATCAGTCGCCCGGGCGCTGCCCGGTGGCCCGGGCCGGCCGCCTGAGCAGCATCCAGCGGTGCCCGAACGGGTCGACGATCACCGAGCCGCGACCGTAGAACTGGTCGGCCGGCTCCCGTTCCACCGAGGCGCCGCTGCGCCGGGCCCGCTCGGTAGTCGCGTCGACGTCAGCCACCTCCAGGTGGAGGGTGTGGCTGAACGTCACACGGCGGCCAGGAAACGACTCGGCGGTAAGGTCCTCGGCTAGCCCGGTGTCGCCGCAGCGGGCCAGCAGGGTAGCCGTAGACGTGCGGCAGCGCATCGTCATACAGCTTCAGCAGCCCGAGCGCCGGGTCGGGCCGCAGGTGCGGGCGCGTCACATCCTCATCGTCGTCCGAGCGGCCTGCCCTCCGACGGGCAGTGCCGAACTTCTCCCCGGTGCGGAGTCGCCAGGCCGGGGGTGGCTCGGCCCGGCCTGGTGCTGCCGGGCGTGCTGGCCGAGCTGGCTTAGCATCGCGGCCCGCAGCCGCGTAGCCTGCTGCGGTGGCGGTGAGCGAGGTATACCGGGAGCTGGGCGAGGCGGCCTGGGCCTGGGTTCTGCGCCAGGTCCGGGAGCAGGACGGCCCGTGGCTGCCCGAGGTGGTGCCCGACGAGGGGCCGGTCGCTCCGGGCGAGGACCGTGACTCGTTGTACGCGGGGATCGCCGGCCTGGCCCCGGTGCTGGCCGAGATCGGTCAGCACCGGGCGGTGAGCGACGCCGAGCAGGCTCTCGCGACCGGGATCGTGGCCCGGCTGTCCGCCCTGGCGCCGATCCGGACCGAGCCGTCGCTGTACAGCGGGCTGGCCGGAGACGTGACGGCGCTGCGGCTGCTCGCCCCGGGCCGTGAGCAGCTGGCGATGCAGTGCCTCGCTGAGCTGATGGCGCGGGCGGACTGGAACACCGCCCTGCAGCTCGGGCCCGGGCCGGCCGCGCCGGTCACGGATCTGATCGGGGGCGCAGCGGGCGTGGTGCTGGCCGCGGTGTGGGCAGGCGGTGAGCAGGCCCGGCAGATCGCCACGGCCGGCGGCGAGTGGCTCCTGCGCACGGCTGATCAGGCTGCGGGCGGTCTGGACTGGGGCATGCGGCCGGGCTCGCCGTCCAGGTGCCCGAACTACTCGCACGGGACCGCCGGGATAGCCACCGCGCTGGCGATCGCCGGGGCGGCGCTGGGCCGCGCTGACTTCATCGCGGCTGCGCGCCAGGGCGCGCAGCACCTGCTCGCCGTGGGCTCGCTGGACGACGACGGGTTCATCGTCCCGCACACCCTGCCGTATTCCAGCCGGGACGCGGATCCGGTGACCTACACCTGGTGCCACGGCCCGGCCGGAACGTCCTACCTGTTCGCGGCGCTGGCCCAGGCCGGCGTGGACACGGTCGCCGGGCTCGGGGTGACGCGACTGCGGCAGCGGTGCCTGAACTCGATCCTGGCCTCCGGTGTCCCGCAGCGGCTGCGCCCGGGTTTCTGGGACAACGACGGCCGCTGCTGCGGCACCGCAGGGGTCGGGGACGTGCTGCTTGACGCCGTGCAGGACGGCACGGACCAGGCGCGCGCCGGCCAGCTGCTGCAGGCAGCGCGCACCATGGCCGACGCGCTCGTCGAGCGGGCCAGCACCGACGAGGCCGGGGCGCGGTGGCGGTTCACCGAGCACCGCCAGGACCCGCCGCTGCTGCCGCCAGGTACCTCGTGGATGCAGGGCGCCGCAGGAATCGCTGCCTTCCTGCTCCGGCTGGCCCGAGTCATCCAGGACGGGCCAGCCGCCCCGGTCATCGACCGTCCTGACCAGTGGTGGGCCGTCCCGGCCCAGCTGCGCACCGCGCGCACGCGATCTCAGGTAGCTACCGGCCGTCCGTAGGTCACGGCCTCGCGCACCTCCGGGGGCAGCAACTGGGCGAGTTGCGCGTCGGGCTGAGCGCCCAGCGAGTCGTTGATCGTGGAGAACGCCAGGCGAAGGGCCACGAAGGCGGTGATGGCGAAGATCTGCCCGTCATCGAGCCCGGTGTCGCGCAGCGCCTGGATGTCGGCGGGCGTCGTCGCGTTCGGGTCCCTGGCGACCTTGCGGGCCCACCCGGCCATGGCTTTCTCCTGGTCCGTCAGCCCGGCGTCGCTGCCGTTCAGGACCCCCGCCGCGAGCGCGGCGTCCGAGGCTTTGCCCAGCTTCCCGCCCCACGCCAGCGAGCAGTACGAGTCGCCGAGGGCCGAGGCGGCGGCGGTCACCAGGATCCCGCGCTGGCGGAGAATCAGGCCGCTCGGCGTGAAGGCCTCAGACATCAGCCTGAACAGCTGCTGCAGCGTGTCTGGCTGGTGCGCCCACAGCCGGGAGACGTTCCACACGTATCCGCTGTCGGCGAGGTCTTCGTCGTAGAGCCCCTGCACTCGCGGGGACGCCGCGGGTTCTTCGAGAAAGCTGCCGGTCATGGATGCTGCGCTCCTTCGGGTTTGCGGGCCAGGTAGCCCACGACATTTATTTCGGCCCGGAGCGGCAAGCCGTCCCTCAGCTGCCCCCGAGCCTGCTCGACGGCCGCGCGATGGAACTCAGCCTCGCCGACGTTCTGGATGGCCTCATAAGCCGGCCCGGTAGCGGCCAGCGCGCGCGCGTACAGGTCGGGGTCCGCGAACTCCCAGGCGAACGGAACGTCCAGGCGCTCGACATCGAGGAATCCATAGGACTCGAGGAGCTGCTCACCCGCACCAGGCCGGCCGAGCGACACCATCACGGCCTGGTTGTCGACCTTCTCCACCGCAGCAAGGCGGAACGGTGCCAGCGCCCAGGCGCCGGGAGAGACCTTCAGGTGACCCCACACCGTTATCCCGACGCGTCCGCCGGGGCGCAGGACCCGGTGTATCTCGGCGACCGCGGCCGGCGTGGTGCCCCAGATCCCGCGGAAGCTGGTGACGACGTCGAACGCCGCCTCCTGCCACGGGAGGGCGTGCATATCGCCGACCCTGATGTCGCATTCGGGGCTCCTGTCCCTGGCCACCGCGACCAGCCGGGCCGACGCATCGACACCGGAGCAGGATGCGCCGCGGAGGCGAGCCAGCTCGACAGCGAGCCCGGACCCGCAAGCCACGTCGAGTAGCCGGTCCCCGGCATCGACGCCGAGCCGATGGTGCACAGCGACGTACTCCCGGCAGTTGCCCGGCTCGCTGAGCGTCGCGAAGTCCACCGCCCTGCGGCCCCAGCCCTCATCCACCATCGCCCACTGCGGAACGCCTGTGCCCGTGTTCATCCACCCATGCTGGCACTCGGCGCTACCAGGGCGCGAGCACCATCCTCCCGAACACCTCGCCCGCTTCCATCTTCTGGTGCGCCCGCGTGGCTTGGTCCAGGGGCAGCAGCTCGTGCACCGCCGGATGCAGCTCGCCGCGGCAGGCGGCAGCGAACAGCTCGGCGGTCACGGCGCGCCGGTCGGGTTCGGTGACGGTGGCCCCGCTGAACGTCGCGAACGACATCGATTTTCCGAACGCCGCGAACATCTGCATGCCGAAGTCCGCCGGCGGCGGGCCCGCGACTGCGCCGACGGCCACCAGGCGGCCGTTGGGGCTGAGCCTGGCGAAGAAGGAGGGCATATCCGGGCCGGCGATGATGTCGATGATGACGTCGTAGCCCGCGGGGGCGTCGTGGCCGCCCTGGCCGGCGCGGTCCAGCACGTGGGTCGCGCCGAGCCTGCGGAGGCGATCGCCGCGCTCGGCCGAGGACGTCGTGACCGCCACGGCGCTGGCCCCACCACGGGCCGCGAGCTGGACCGTCATGATCCCGATGCCGCCGGCGGCGCCGCGCACCAGCACTGACTCGCCCGGAGTGAAGCGGGCCTGGCGCAGGCCGAAGTGGGCCACCGCTCCGGAGCTCCCGAGCGTTACCGCGTCGGCGGCCGATAGACCGGCCGGAAGGGGGAGGAGCGCCACCGCGGGAGCGATCGCCTGCTCGGCGTAGCCGCCGCCCAGGCCGAGGAACGCCCACACGCGCTGACCGACCCAGGACGGGTCGACGCCCTCGCCGACCGCCGCCACGGTGCCTGCTATCTCGCCGCCGAGAATGTGGCCTTCGGTGAAACCGTAGGCGGCGAGAGCACCGCTTCGGATCGTGGCGTCGACGCCGCCGACGCCGATTGCCTCGGTGGCGATCAGCACCTGCCCGGCAGCCGGACTCGGGTCAGGAAGGTCGATGAGCGCGAGGCCCTCCGGACTTCCGAACGCCCGGATCGCCACTGCCTTCACTGTGGTCCGCGTGTTCTGAGACCGACCGGGAAAGCTCGCACGCCCCCCGACGCTATCGGACGGTGGCGTCCGGTTAGCTAAAGTGAGAGCGGTGGCCGACCGTTTTCCTCACGCCCTGCGTTCCGACGCCGTGGACAACCGCGAACGCATCCTCCGCGCGGCCCGCGCGGTGTTCGCCGCCGAGGGACTGAACGTGCCGATGCGGGAGATCGCCCGGACCGCCGGGGTCGGCCCGGCCACCCTGTACCGCCGCTTCCCGACCAAGGAGATGCTGGTCACCGAGGCGTTCACGGACGAGATGTGCGCGTGCCACGGCATCGTCGACGAGGGGCTGGCCGACCCCGATCCGTGGCACGGCTTCTGCCTCGTGATCGAGAAAACCTGTGCGCTGCACGCGCGCAACCGGGGCTTCACCGCAGCCTTCATGTCGGCCTTCCCGCACGCGATGGATTTCGCCGCGGGCCGCGAATACGCGCTGAGCTCGATCGCCGAACTGGCCCGCCGGGCCCAGGACGCCGGCCACCTGCGCCCCGACTTCGTTCTGGACGATGTGATCCTCATCCTCATGGCCAACAGGGGCATCCGCGCTGCCTCACCGGCCGCTGCGGTCGCGGCCTCCCGGCGCTTCGCCGCGCTCGCGATCCAGGCCCTCCAGGCCAGTCCGGGCGCCGCGCCGCTGCCGCCAGCGGCACGGCTGGCGCCCGTGGCCTTGCCGCCCTGGCGTAACCAGACAGGCGAAACGGATGGATGATCGAACGTCTTTCAGTCAACCGATCCCGAGGTGCCAGACGGGGGAGACCCGATGAGCGAGATGTATGTGACGGGCCTGGAGGCAACGGCAGCGAACTATGCGCCGCTGACGCCGCTGGCGTTCCTGGACTGGAGCGCCGACGTGTATCCCGCCCGGCTCTCCGTCGTCCACGGTGACCGGCGGTTCACCTGGGCGCAGACCCGCGAGCGATGCCGGCGGCTGGCCTCGGCCCTGGCCGCGCGGGGTGTCGCGGGTGGCGACACGGTGTCGGTGATCGCGGCGAATACACCGGAGATGGTCGAGGTGCATTTCGGGGTCCCGATGACCGGCGCGGTGCTGAACACGATCAACACCCGCCTGGATTCCGCCACGATCGCGTTCATCCTGGATCACGCGCAGGCCCGGGTGCTGATCACCGACCGTGAGTTCGCCCCGGTGGTGGCCGGGGCGCTGCGGCAGTGCGAGGCCAGCCCGCTGGTGATCGACATCGACGACCCTGCGTACGACGGGCCGGGAGACCTGCTGGGCGACGTGGACTATGAGGCGCTGCTCGCTGGCGGGGCGCCGGATTACCAGCGGGCCGAGCCGGCTGATGAGTGGCAGGCGATCTCGCTGAACTACACGTCGGGGACAACGGGCAAGCCCAAGGGCGTCGTCTACCACCACCGCGGCGCGTACCTGAACGCGGTGGGGAACATCGTCGCCTGGGGCATGCCCAGGCACAGCGTCTATTTGTGGACGCTGCCGATGTTCCACTGCAACGGGTGGTGCTTCCCGTGGACGGTCGCGGCCAGCACGGGCACGAACGTGTGCCTGCGCGGGGTGGACGCCGCGGAGATCTTCCGGCTGATGCGAGCCGAGGGTGTTACGCACTACTGCGGGGCCCCGGTGGTGCACAGCTTGCTGATCAACGCTCCCGCCGAGCTGCACGAGGGCATCGGCCGGGTCTGCGCCATGGTGGCGGCCGCAGCGCCGCCGGCCGCCATGATCGAGGGGATGGAGCGGCTCGGTTTCGACCTCACCCACGTCTACGGGCTAACCGAGACCTACGGGCCCGCGGCCGTGTGCGCCAAGCATCAGGAGTGGGACGACCTGGACGCCGCGGGGCAGGCGCAGCGCCTGGGCCGCCAGGGCGTGCGGTACCAGGTCCAGGACGCGATGACGGTCATCGACTCGCTGACCGGCCAGCCCGTGCCGACCGACGGCCAGACCATTGGCGAGATCGTCTTCCGCGGCAACATCACCATGAAGGGGTACCTGAAGGACCCGGCCGCCACGCAGGCGGCCTTCTCCGGCGGCTGGTTCCACTCCGGTGACCTGGCGGTGGTCGAGCCCGACGGCTACGTGAAAATCAAGGACCGCGCCAAGGACGTGATCATCTCCGGCGGGGAGAACATCTCCTCGATCGAGGTCGAGGACGTGCTCTACCGCCATCCCGCCGTCGCCATGGCGGGCGTCGTCGCCCAGCCAGACGCCAAGTGGGGAGAGACCCCGCTGGCCTTCGTGGAGCTCAGACCCGGTGCGCAGGCCACCGAGGCGGAGCTGATCGAGCACTGCCGGGCGAACCTGCCGCACTTCAAGGCGCCCAAGAACGTGGTGTTCGGACCGCTGCCCAAGACCTCCACCGGCAAGATCCAGAAACAGGTCCTGCGCGGCCAGGCCCGATCCGCCGCCGCCATCGACTGACCGCAGCCGGCGCCACCCAGGCCCGGACCTGGCCTGCACGCGCGGGAGATCCGGTGCTTACCGCCCGCCAAGCCAGCGAGCGCCAGGCCCCGCCCCGAATGCTCGGGACGGGGCCTGGACAGCAGCTGCGCCGCTCGCGCGGAACGACTGCCGTGCTGACCTCAGGAGATCGTCACCGTCGACGGCGATGAGGCGATTCCGTTGGCCACCACGACCAGCGTGCTCTTGCCCGCCGGCGTGCCCGACGGGAGGGTGAACTTGGTCGAGGACCAGGTGCCGGGCCGGACCGACACCGAGGTCCAGTGGCTGGTCCGGGCGTAGGTCACCACGCCGGTAGCGGAGTTGGTGATCCGTACCAGGGGGAAGTTGGTGGCGTCCTGGACATCATCACCGTAGGCGGCTCCCTGGTCCAGCCCGGCGAGCTGCCTGCCGGACAGGGCGTAGCTGCTCCCCGGGGCCAGCCTCGTGGAGCTCAGGGATGTGATCGAAGGCTTCCACGACGCGTTCGGCGTCCCGCCGGCCGTGTAAACCTCCATCTGGCTGGTGCCGTCGTTGAACAGCACCTGCCCGTTCGGCAGCGCCAGCATCCGCGTGTAGTACGAGGAGTCGTTCGGCGCGTTGGGCACGTCCGGGACCTGGGTAAGGGAGTTCGAGCCCGCGTTGTAGACGAAGAAGTGAGTCGGCGTGTTGTACACGCACGCGCTCACGTCGAACAGCACGTTGCCGTCCGGCAGGACCGACCCAGGTCCGTCGGTGCTGTCGAACTGCTGGCCGCCGATAGCCGGGATCTGCGGTCCCGCGGTCCAGGTGCCCACGGTCCCGGCCTGGTAGGTATACAGCGCGTTCTGCGTCGTCGCGTCCGTGGTGCACGGCGTGGGCGGCTCTTGCGTGCTCGATCCGGCCCCGACCACGAACGTGTTGCCGCCTGGCATCTCGACCTGCGGCCCGATCTCCACGACCGGGAACGGATTGACCGGATTGCCGGTCGCGGCCGTGTTTCCCGCGAACGACCAGGTCCTGGTGGCGGGGCTGAACAGCTGGGTCGCAGCAGGGATCCAGGTGTCGAGGGTCAGCACCTGACCGCTCGGCTCCAGGGTCCAGCCCTCCTCGTCGTTGGGATCATTCTTGCCCGTCCCCGGGATCACCTTCCAGGTCAGCGTCTTCGCGTTGAGCAGCGCATCATCGACGGTGAGATTTGGATTGGTGAGGCAGGTGTTGCACGGCTGCTGGAGCATGAAAGTGCCGTTGGCCAGTACCTCGCTCGCAGCGTCCCCGATGCTCGTCCAGCCCCGCGGCGGCGCGACGGAAGCCCACGCGTTGGTCACCGGGTTGTAGATCGCGCCCTCGTTGGTCCACACCGCATTTTCCCCGATGTATTCGCCGCCCTCGACGATCATGCGCCCGTCGGGCAGGATCGCCGACGCGAAATACAACGGCGTGTAGGCGGCCGGCATCGAAGCGATCTGGCTCCAGGTCCCGTTGATGTAGCTGCCGTGTGAATCCGGCGTGAGCTTCCACCACGCGTTGGTGCCGCCCGTGGTGTTGTTGTCCGGCTCATTGTGCACGAGCACGGTCCCGTCGCTCTCCAACAGCATCGTGCCGGGCGTCCCGAACGGCGGCGCGTTGTTCAGCGGTGTCCAGGGCGACGCCGTGCCCGCCGTGTCCGCGCGGCCGAGATACGGCTTCGACCCCGACGGCTTGGCTCGCCCCAACGGCGGACGCGGACCAACTGGCACCGGTGTTTGCGCGGACGCCTTAGCGGTCACGGCCACGCTGTGCGCGGACGCCATCGGCGTACTGGCAATCACCAGTCCGGTCAGCGCGGCCACGCACGAAGCCCCGCCGACGAGTACGGCAGATCGACGACTTAATGTCATCAAGACCCTCCTATGCGTTCGTTTCGCCCTGCTTCGACGGGCCGCACGCTACCAGGGGCTTCGACGCTTGTCTGCATGGGTCAGCGCGTTTCGGCGAGACAGTTGCCGGCGGCCAGCGGGGTGCCGATGATGATGACGGAGTCGCCCTGGCCCCGAGCCGTTGTGAGTAACCTGCGGCGGGCCCGCTCCGGAAGGAGCCGCTGTCATGGACCGAGCATTTCTCACTACGCGATACCTCCACGAGGTCACGTCGCGGCGCGCCCGCGCCAGCGAGCTACTCGGCGCGGTGCCGGAGTCAGAGCTGCTCGGCTCCATCTACCTCGGCCGGTACCTGTCCCGGCCACTGTTTATCGGCCGCGCCGAGCGGGATCAGCTCTACGGCGACCTGGAGAACGTGCGCGCGGCGCTAGTGAGCCTCCCTGACCGGCTGTTCGGCGGGGACCTCGCGTCGTACGCGCGCGCCGTCGGGGCGAACGAGGTCCAGGTGCGTGCGGCGCTGCGGAGCACGGGCAGGCCGGTGACGCGGCAGGCCCGGGCGGACCTGTATGCGGACTCCGCTGGCTTCCGCCTGCTGGAATTCAATATCGGTGCCGCCGTCGCCGGAATGGACAACGCCGATATCTGCCGCGGGCTATTGGCACATCCGGTCCTGGCGGAGTTCGCCGGGATCCACGGTCTCGGCTACGTCGACAGCATGCGCGAACAGGTCAACAACATGTTCGCTGAGACCGGCGCGGAGCGCGGCTCGTTTCCGGTGGTGGCGCTGGCGGCCTCGCCGGCCAGGCACGCTGACATCGGCTCCTACCTGAACCATCTCGTAGCGCGCTGGCGCGAGCTGGGGCTGGACGCCCACGCCTGCCGGGTCGAGGAGCTTGAGGTGGCCAAGGGCCGGGTCTGGCTCCGCGGCCGGGGGGTGGACATCATCTCCCGGCTGTTCCTCGTTGAGGACCTCCAGGAGCCCGCAGCGCTCGACGTGATCGGCCCGGTGCTGGACGCCGCGGCCCGCGGCGAGGTCAAGATGTTCACGCCGCTTGACTCTGAGCTGCTCGGCAACAAGGCCGCGCTCGCGATGATCTCCGATCAGCGCAACCGGCACCTGTTCAGCGCCGCTGAACTGGCGAGCTTCGACCGGATCGTGCCCTGGACCGCGATGGTCGTCCCTGGCCAGGTCACGCTGGAGGATGGCCAGCGGGTCGAACTGCTCGACTACGCGGTCAGGCACCAGCAGGACCTCGTGCTCAAGCCGGTGTTGCTGCACAGCGGGGACGGCGTGCTGCCCGGCTGGCAGCCTGGCTTGGGCCCGCGCCGATGGCAGCAGCGGCTCAGCGAGGCCGTGGCCAGCCCGCACGTGATCCAGCGGAGGATCCGGCCAGTGCCCGAGCTGTTCCCCGGCGACGACGGTGAGCTAGTGCCGTGGATCGTCACCTGGGGAGTGTTCACCGGAGTCGGCGGCTACGGAGGCGTCCTGGCCCGCGCCGCCACGGTGGCGTCAAACACCGGGGTGATCAACGTGGACACGGGCGCGTCGGTCGGCTGCTGCCTGTCCGCTGGCCAGGACTCAGGCCCGACCGGCGGGCCGGGCGGCGACGGGCTCGACGGCGGCTAGTCCGGCCAGCGATTTTATCCTGCGGGCCGGCGAGACCGCGATCCACAGCACGGACACCGGCAGGCCGAGTGCCGTGATGAACAAGGTCGGGCGAAGGCCGATGCGGTCGCCGAGCAGGCCGGCCGCGACGGCAGATACCGGCATGAGCCCGCTGATCGAGACCAGGAAGCTCGCGTTGACTCTGGCCTGCAGCGCGCTGGGCGTCGCGACCTGGCGCAGCGTCATGGAGACGATGTTCAGCGCGACGATGCCCAAGCCGGCGAGCAGGTAAAGCCCCACGAACAGCGCGGTGCTCACCATGGCCGCTCCGGGGACGAACGGCAGGCAGCTGAGCCCGAGCGCCCCGGTCACGTATCCGAGCAGCAGCAGGTGCCCGTAGCCGAGCCGGTTGAGCGCGCGTCCCAACGTGGTCGCGGCCATGAGGCCGCCAACGCCGAAGCCGGCAAAGAGCAGACCGATCTCGCCGGCCGACATGTGCTTGTCGCGCGTCGCATAGATAACGATCAGCGTCAGCTGGATCTGCGAGAAGAAGTTGAACGTCGCCCCGGCGCCGGCCAGCGACCGCAGCACCGGGTGCCCGGCGATGAAACGCAGACCAGATCCAATCTCCTCGAGCACGCTGCGCAGGCCCGTCGGCCCGCCGTCGGCGGCACGCCTGGGAGCTGGCTCGTGCGCACGGATCGCGAACACTGACGCTGCCGAGCACAGGAACGACACGGCATCCACCAGCACCGCGAACGGTGCGCGGAGCAACTGAACGAGCGCACCGCCCAGACCCGGCCCCGCCACCTGGGCGATGGACTCGGTCAGCTGGAGCCGGCTGTTGCCGGCCAGCAGCTGGTCCTTGGCGATCAAGCCAGGCAGGTAGGAACGGTAGGCCAGATTGAACATAACGGTCAGGCAGCCATGCACGATGGCCACGAAATACAGCACCGGCATGCTGAGCGATCCGGTCCAGGCCAGAATCGGGATCAGGGCCAGCACGCCAGCCCGGCCAAGATCCGCGCCTATCATCACGGGCCGTTTGCGCATCCGGTCGACCAGCACGCCGAAGAACAGCGTCGGCCCGAGGTAAGCGAGTTGCGCGGCGCCGGTCATGAGGCCGACCTGGGTCGCGGCGGCGTTCAGGTAGACCACCGCGGTCAGCGGCAGCGCGAGAACGGTGACCTGGCTGCCGAAATCGGAGACCGCCTGGCCGAGCCAGAGCTTGTTGAAGTCACGATGAGTCCGAAGCGAGCCGGGCTGACCTGACTGCCCGGACCCGGCCTGAGCCCCGCTTGGCTGCTCGGCGTGCTCAGCCGTCACTGCGCACCCCGCCGGGTGGCCTACGACGACACGGCACCGGCATCCGGGCTCCCCTCCCGTAACCATCATGGCCTCAGCAAGAGAGTCAGGAAAGGGCGGTCCCGCGGCCTACCGGCTCGGTCCTCCGGTGGCCTCAGGCAGCCATTTTCATTCCCGAACCGGGCGGGCGGTCAGGGTCGTGTGCACAGGGCCACTGTGTCGCCGGTAATGGGCGCCCCGGCCACGGCGGCGCCGTCCGGGGAGAACGCCGCGCTTCCGGTGCCGATGCTGTGGCAGGTGATGGAGGTGACGCGGGTGACCGCGCCGGAGTCAGCTACGATCCACCGGTCCACCGTGCCGTCGTCGGTCACGCTGGCCAGCAGGTGCCCGTCCGCGGCGAACGACACGGCGGCGACGTTGCCGGCCTGGCTGGTCAGGGTCGTGATGCGGGTGATGCGGGCCGGGTCGGCGACGTTCCACAGGACCAGCGTGCCGTCGTCACTCGCGCTGGCCAGCAGGTGCCCGTCCGGGGAGAACGACACGGCGGCCAAGTCGCCGGCCTGGCCGGTCAGGGTCGTGATGCGGGTGATGCGGGCCGGGTCGGTGACGTGCCACAGGACCAGCGAGCCGCCGTCGCCCGCGCTGGCCAGCAGGTGCCCGTCCGGGGAGAACGAGACGGCGGCGACGTTGCCGGCCTGGCTGGTACGGGTCGCGATGCGGGTGACGCGGGCCGGGTCGGCGACGTTCCACAAGACCAGCGAGCCGCCGTAGGTACTGGCCAAGGTGCGCCCGTCCGGGGAGAACAGTGCCGGGCCGGACGGGGCGGGATAACTCGGCAGGTCCACGATCTTGGTGGGCCGCGCTGGGTCGGCCACGTTCCACAAGATCTCGTCCATGCCGCCGCTGCTGGCCAGGATGCGCCCGTCCGGCGAGAAGGCCGGGTCTGGTCCGCCCACCACGTCGCCCGGCGACTGGAAGAGCCGTACCGGGCGGGCCGGGTCCGCGATATTCCAGGTCATCATGGTGGTGGAAATAGTGACCACGGTGCGCCCGTCCGGCGAGAACGCCACCCCGAACAGTGACTGGCTGAGCGGCGGTCCCGGCCCCCGTTCCTGCCTGGCCACGACGGCCGTCAGGGCGAGCAGCATGAGGACAGGGACGACGATGACGGCGGCGAGGATGCTGCCGCGGCGCATTAAGGTCATGGGCTGCCTCTCCGTGCGGTAGGCCCGCTCCAGGTGGGTCGTGAGGGCGCTCGCGGCCAGGTTCAGCACGGTCCGCGCGCCCGGGCGGTGCTGATCGAGGACGTCGAGCAGTTCCGGGCCGTAGCGCTCCCGCCAGCGACGCGGGTAGCAGCTGACCAGCGCCCGGGATAGCCGGGCGGCCAGCGCGGGCCTCATCGCGGGCTCACGCGGTCGCGGTGCGCTGGCGGCCGACGCGCACGATCTGCTGCATGGTCTTGAGTTGCTCGGCCAGCACCGCCTGGCCTGCGGCCGTGATCTGGTAGGGGCGGCGGCGTTCGTCAGTGGCCAGTGGCCGGACCCAGCCGCGGCGTTCCAGCCGCGACAGCGCGCCGTACAAGGTGCCTGGCTCCATGCTGACGCCGCTGAATGCGGCGATGTCGGTCATGATCGCGTAACCGTGCTTGGGCGCGTCGGCGAGGCTGGTCAAGATCAGCAGCGACGGGTCGGCGAACCGCCCGAGGTCGTCGAACTTGCCGTGCACGTCCATCACCCCACTCATTCAGCACCGCTTACTAAGTCGTACTGAATACCGTGCGGGGCTGGCTCGTGTCAACACCAGGCCGGCGGCCGGTCCGCGGTGATGTCGCCGCGCGACAAGGCGCCGTGACCGCCGAGCGCCGCTGCCACCTGCACCGACCGCCCGTCGACGTAGCCTGCGAGCGGCTCCATGGGGTCAATTCCGGTAGCTCAGTTGCGCCGGATGTACTCGTAAATCTCCAGGTAGTCCTGGCCAGGCCGGGCCCACGAGTAATCGGCACGCATGCAGATAGCGACAAGCTCACGGAATTCGCGCGGGCGGACCGACCACAGCCGGAGGGCGCGGCTGAGCGCGGATTCGATGGCGAGGTTGTCCGTATGGTGAAAGACGTACCCGTTACGCTCGGCCAACGGGCGCCCTGAATGGTCGCGGTCGAACACGGTGTCCATCATTCCGCCGGTCGCGCGCACCGCGGGCACGGTCCCATAGCGCATCCCGATCAACGGAGCCAGCCCGCACGGCTCGAACATGCTGGGCACGATCAGCAGATCCGCGCCCGCGTAGAGGAGATGAGCCAATTCCTCGCGGTAACCGATTTCAAGGTGACAATCCTGGTTGTCGTTGAGATAGTCCTTGAGGTGCCAGAAATGGCCATTAATGCTGTCCTGGTGCTGGGCGTCACCCATGAGCACGAACTGGCCGCCGAGGGCCAGGGTGTAGAAGAGGGCATGGTGGACCAGGTGCATGCCCTTCTGCTCGTCCAGCCTGCCCACGTATGCAACGACGGGCCGACGGGCCTTGCGCAGCCAGAACCGGTCCCTGAGCGCTTCTGCGTTCTCGTACTTTCGCTCGATGTTGGCGGCCGAATAACGGGCCGGCAGGTGCGGGTCGGTCTCGGGGTTCCATACGTCATAGTCGACACCGTTGAGCACTCCGCGGAACTTGTCTCGATGCTTCTTGAGGATGCCTCCGAGCCCGGAGCCCCCGTCACCATAAAGTGCCTCGTCAGCGTGGTTGGGGGATACCGTGGTCACGAAATCCGAATACACCACCCCGCCCTTCATCGGGTTCAGGCCCCGGTAGCGGAAGTCATCGCCAAGCCGGCCGGCGTCGAGGAAGTAATCGGGCCGGCCGAGCTGGGTAGCCCAGAGCACCTGCTCGTCGCTGGTGCCCTGATGGCGGAAGTTGTGTATGGTGTAGCAGACTCGCTGGCCCGGCATTACCTGGCCGTACTGCTCATGCAGCAAGACCGGGACGAGCCCCGTGTGCCAGTCGTGGCAGTGAATGATATCGGGGCGCTTACCAGCCCGGAATATGAACTCGACTGCTGCCTTGGAAAAGAACGCGAACCGCTCCGCGTCGTCTCCGTAGCCGTACAGGCGGTCCCGGCCGAAGAAGTTGGCTGGTGAGTGCGGTTCGATGAAAAAGCATTTCCGTCCGTTTGCGTAGCCGAACCACACCGTGCAGCGGACTGCCTCTCCGTACCACGGCACCCACAGGTCGCGGTAGCTGGGCTGTAAGCCCCAGATATCGGAGTACCGCAGGGTGTCATACTTCGGCAGGATGATCTCGACCGCGTTTCCCCTGAGCTCTAATTCCCGGCTCAGGCCGGATACCACATCGCCGAGGCCGCCGGCCTTGGCAGCAGGCGCGCACTCCGGCGCCACCATTACGACATACACCACTCACCCACCGCGCTGTCCTGGTTCGCTGCTCCACCGGCCGGCGCCAGCTTGGCCGGGGCTGCTGCCCTCAGAGCGGACTCTAGGGCGGCACGTCCGCGCACCGGAAGGGCCAATCGGCCCTGACATTGGTCCCGGTCAGCCACGCAGGAGTGGCCGGCCCAGGGGAAGCGCCTGGCCGCCGGTAGCCTGCGAGGCGGAGCCGAAGAAGAGGTACGCGCCCAGCGCGGCGAAGACCAGCACGACGTACCCGCCGGCCTTGGTCAGGTTGGCCGATGCATTGACGGTACCCAGCAGAACCAGGAACAGCGCGATGTCGACGAGCACGAACAAGGCCGTGAAGGCCGACGGTAGCCGGAGCGTCGCCAACGTGAGCATCACGATCACGACCAGCCAGCTGATCAGGAACAACTTCTCGGTAGCTACCACCGCGAGCAGGGTGATCCCGAACCAGGCGTGGATCAGCCCGAACACGAGCACGGCGTAGCTGAGCCAGAAACCGGCGAAGATACCGAAGATGCTGGCCACCGCACTCTGTCCGAGGGCCGCGGCCCAGATCGCCGCGATGATCAGCCCCAAAGACGTAGCCGCAAAGATGATCGGCAGCGACGCGCCGACGGCGGTGGCGGGCACCACACCGACCAGCACCAGTCCAAGCGCCACCGAGCCCACGATGAAGACCGGTAGTCCCAGCATGTTCGGGTCCCCGGCCAGCCATCCCGCCGCCGCAGCCGCAGCCGGAGCCGCCGCCGCTTCTTCGGTTCGGCTGCCGGGTCCGGCAGAGTCATCGGCATCGGTCCCATGCAGAGCCGCCATGGCTGCTCCTTCGCAGGAGGTCGTAGCATCCCCGCGACGGGCGCGGGCCACTGCACAACCCCTACCGCGGCTGGCGGTATCTGGCGGATCTCACTTTGAGCCACTGGTGGCGCGACTTGCGGCCCGCTGTTCACCAGGACACGATCATGGGCCGACATCGCGACATCGTCGGCGGCCCGCTGGGCAGCCGCGCCCCTGACACGGGAGGCGCCGGTGCTCAAGGCCGACCCGCTGAAGCCGGGTCATCGGATCGGTGCCAGCGGGGTCAGCTTGATCAGGCACGAGCGATGGTCGCCGGGGGTTGGCAGTCACCTCCACGTACCCGTCGTTAAAAATATTTGACAGACTCAAGTAAATATTGGAGGTGCGCGGATGACGACGCGCGGCGCTGCGCCGGCAGGACCTCCAAACAGGCCCCTCCTGCGTATGCCGGTCCCGTGGGTGTTCGTGCTTGGCTTTCTTCTGGGCGTGGGGCTGCAGGCCCTTGTCCCCGCCCGCGTCCACGCCCCGGGGGCGGTCACCGCACTCGGCGTCTGCGGCGGGATCGTCTTCCTGCTGGGCGCCGCTCAGGCCGGCTGGAGCTGGCGGCTGTTCAGGCGGGCGGGAACTACCACAGTGCCGGGCGACGCGCCGCAGGCTCTGGTCAACACCGGTCCGTACCGGTTAACCCGCAACCCGATGTATGCCGGGCTGGCGGTGGCCTACGTCGGTGACGCGATCGCCATCCCGGAGTTCTGGGCGCTCCTCTTCCTTCCGTTGGTGCTCGCCTACGTGAACTGGTTCGTCATCCCGGTCGAGGAAGCCAGCCTGAACTGCGTGCCCGGATATGACGACTACCACGCCCGGGTTCGCAGGTGGATCTAGGTGGCGGCGCGAGTCGGCCGGTGGGCATGACCGCCGGGGCGCAGCCACGCTCGGCTGAGGCAAGGTCTAGGTCTGGTCAGCAGTCCCCGGACCCCGGCCGTCCATGAGGAGCCCGTCGTACTGCTCCCGTAGCGCGGACTTCAGGAACTTGCCCGCCGCCGTTCGCGGGATCTCCTTGATGAAGACGAACTCGTCGGGCAGCCAGAACTTCGCGAACCTCACCTCCAGGAAAGCACGCAGCTCATCGGGCGTGGCCGAGGCGCCCTCCTTGAGGACCACGACCGCGACCGGGCGCTCGTCCCACTTGGCGTGCTTGGCCGCGATCACCGCCGCCTCCGCGACGGCGGGATGCCCCATCAGCGCGTTCTCGAGATCCACGCTCGAGATCCATTCGCCGCCGGACTTGATGAGGTCCTTGGTCCGGTCGGTGAGCTTCACATACCCCTCAGCGTCGATGGTGGCCACATCGCCGGTGCGGAACCACCCATCATCGGACCATTTCTCGGTTAGTTCCGGCGCCTGGTAGTAGCCCGAGGCCACCCACGGGCCGCGGACCTCCAGCTCGCCCATGGTCTCGCCGTCCCAGGGCTCCTCACCTGAGGGTCCCATGATCCGGGTATCGACCAGCGGGGCAGGCAGCCCCTGCTTCGCGCGGTAGGCATACCGCTGGTCCTCCGGCAGCCCGTCGAGCGACCGCTTGAGCACGCTGACCGTACCCAGCGGGGTCATCTCCGTCATTCCCCAGGCGTGAATGACCCGCAGGCCGTGCCGGTCGAATCCGCGGATCAGGCTTTCCGGCGCCGCCGACCCGCCGACCACCATCCGGATCGCGCCGAGCTTCCAGCGATCCGGCTCCTTGTCCAGCGCCTGCAGAACGCCCATCCAGATCGTCGGCACTCCGGCGGTGAAGGTGACGTCCTCCTGGGCGTACAGGTCGAGCAGGCTTTCGGGGTCCAGGTGCGGCCCGGGAAGCACTTGCTTGCACCCGGCCATGGTGGCGGTGAACGGCAGGCCCCACGCGTTGACGTGGAACATCGGCACCACCGGGCACAGCACCTCCCGCTGGCCGATCGCCAGGCAGTCGGGCCCGGCCGAGGCCAGCGAGTGCAGCACGATCGCGCGGTGCGAGTACAGCACGCCCTTGGGACGGCCCGTCGTGCCCGAGGTGTAGCACATGGCGGCCGCCTCGTTCTCGTCCAGCCGTGGCCCGGCGAACTCGCCCGGCTCCGCGGCGATGAGTTCCTCGTAGTCGATCATGCCGTCGGGGGCCTGCGTGCCGTTCGTCCAGACCACGACGTGCTTCAGGCTCTGGCTGCGCAGCCGCTCCAGCACCGGCAGCAGCACATCGTCGATGAGGAGCACCGAGTCGCCGGCATGGTTCACGATGTAGGTGAGGTCCTCAGCGGACAGCCGCGGGTTCAGCATGTGCAGCACGCCGCCCATCAGCGGCACGCCGAAGTACGCCTCGAGGTGTCGGGCATGGTTCCAGCCGAGGGTCGCGACGCGATCGCCGCGGCCGACGCCGAGCCGGGACAGCGCGCCGGCGAGCTGATGGGCGCGGCGTCGCACATCGGTATAGTCGGACCGGGCGACCGACCGATCCGGCCTGCGGCTCACCACCTCAACCTGCGGGAAATAACGCGCCGCCCGGTCCAGTAGGAGCGGCACCGTGAGCGGGTAATCCATCATCAAGCCGTCCATCGGACCTCCTCCAGCCCAGCCGCCCGGCCCCCTTGGTCAATCACCGAACCCGGGCGCCGCGCGCCGACGGCGACGGGTGCGAAGACCGCATGGTCGGCGGCACCTATAACGCACCCATCATCGGCGGGCCCGGCGACCCGGCGCAGAGGCGAACGTCCCATTGACGCAGGCAACCCAGTACCAGCGCACCGGGACGGCCGGCCGTCCTGATCGGGCTACGGGCGGGAGCGGCGCGGGCGGAACTTGATCCAGGCCACGATCCCGATGGCCACCAGCAGCCATGGCGAGAACAGCAAGTGCACGGTGAAGCTGAGGACAATCAGGACCACGATGGCGATGAGGGCAAGGGCGATGATCGCGGGCATGGCGATCGGTCTCCGTTCAGTATTGTTGGCGGACCGTCGCAGCTGACGGACCGCGGGCTGGTCAGTAACGGTGCAGCACCCGGCGTCTGCAGTGCTTGTGTTCATATTTCAAGACTGCTGCGGGCGAGCGCCCCCGTCGATCGGGATCAGCCCCGGTCACACCCCGGTCTGCGGCGCCGCAGGCATCAGGGTCAACCCTGATGCGAGGCCAGGGTTCGCGCCAGCGGGCGGCTTCCGGAGGAACCAGCCGATGTGAGCGCTTCAGCCAGTCTGAGGAGTTTCGATCACTTGACCCGGGCGGCGATAGCCCGCGCACAGTCCAGGGACTCCATGTGCGTGGTGTCCACCTCCAGGTCGTAGACCACGCCCAGGTGGACCATCTCCGCCTGCGATGCGGCCATTCCCCGGACCCGGTCCCGGCGGGCGACCTCGCGGCCTGCGGCGACCGCACTCGCGCACCTGACGCCCACCCACAGCACGTCCAGTCCGCCCAGAGCCTGCTGCCACCGCTCCTGGGACGTCGCTCCGCCGAGGAACACGTCATCGACGATGACCCGGGCGCCTGCCCGGGCCATCGCGGCCACCCCCTGCATCCATGCTGCTTCCAGCTTCCGGAACTCCGATCCGACCCGCACCGTGCCATCGGCGGCGAGTCCGATTCCTGCGTCCGATGCCTGCATGGCAGCGGGCATCGCCTCGACCAGCGAATCGACCGCGGCGGCCAGCCACGGATCCCGCAGTACCGCCTGCAGGCACCGGACGATCCCGGACTTGCCCGAGCTGGACCCGCCGTTCAACACGATCACCTGAGTTGTCACCAGGTCACGGTAGAGGCGACCGGGTCGGCGCTCGAAGCGATTTCCGGCCCGCCCGGCCAACCCGCCCAGCGAGCGCGGCGGCACGGTTACCTGAATCGGGCCAGGCCTTCTTGCCGCCGGGTGTTCACGGTGGTGAAGTCGCCGCCCGCAAACAGCTGGACGCCATCGGTGGCGAAGGCGAACGGGCCCAGCTCGACGCGCACGCCACCGTTGGTGTCAGGTATCGGCTGCGGGATCGATCGGGCGGACGTGCCCCAGGTCAGCAGCTTGCCGTTGAGAGGATTCTCGGCGAGCAGGTGATGCGCCTGCCAGTGCGGCCGAATCTGCCCAAAGCCGCCGGCGCTGCTGCAGTCATGGGCATGGCTGCCTTTATAAAGCACGCCGCGAAGGTACAGCACGGTCTGGGTCGCTCCGAGGCAGGTGTTGCGCCAGACGAGCCGTCCGCTGTCCGGCCTGAAGGCCAGGGTGCCGTCAAAGGCCCCGGTGCCGGTTCCCTCGGCCCCCGCGAAAATCAGTGTTCCGTTGGTAGTCAGAGAAGTCGCCTGGCTGACCCGGCCGTCATGATATGTGGGTATCAAGCCGTTGCGGAACGGCTCGTTCGCGCCAGTGGCCGGGTTCACCGAGCCGAGGCCCTCGTAGGTCACGCCGTTGACGTGGTGAAAGCCGCCAGCCAGGAAGATGCGGGTCTTGTCAGGCGAGATCAGCAAGGCGCGCACCCACCCGTCAAGCACCGGCGCCCACGCGGTGACCTTGCCCGTGGTGGTGACTTCTGCGGTGTCGGTCCGCCGCTGCCCGTTCACCTGGCTGATGGTGCCGCCCAGATAGACCCGGTATGGCGTGGCGGTGATGGCCACCACCGTGCCCACCACCTTGGGCGCGAAGCTGGTAAGCCTCCCGGTGGCGGTGCGAAAGGCGGCGATATCCGTCCGGGCCGCGCCATTGACTGCGGTGAAGCTCCCTCCGACGTACAGCACCTTCTTATCCGGAGACAGCGCGAGACTCCTGACGGTGCCGTTGATGTCGGGCCTGAAGGCCGTCGGGCCGCCAGTCGATGAACTGACTGCGCCAATATGGTGCCGGATGTAACGATGTCCCCTGAAATACATTCTTGTGAAATACCCGCCCGCATATACCACCTTATTGGCATAAGCCAGCGCGGTCACCTCGTCGTTCGTGGTTGCCATGAGTGATGGCGATGTGGATACCAGCCGGTAGGTTCCCGCCGCGGCGGGCGTGGCGGTAAGCAGCCCGCTGGCACACAGCAGGAGAGATCCCACAGCCAGGAACTTCGTCTTATTCATGATCGCTCCAAGCCCAGGCTCTCAGCGCGCCGGAGCCTTCCGGGCGCGGTATCAGGTGGCCCCCCCAGGGAGCTTGCCGTACTTCGCCAGCAGCTCCCTGGCCCGGTTCTCGGCCGCGGATCCTGGCCTGAAGCTGCCGGTCATGGCCTGGGGACCGAGGTCACGGTCAGTGCTGGAGAAGGTGATCGTGCGGTTGGCCTGGTCGTACCAGACCTCGATCTCGAACTTCACGCCGCTAGTGGTGGGTAGTGCCATGCGTCCCGATGGTAACGGCCGAACACTCCGCCGACCAGCCATAACTACTCAAAGTCGCACTTGACCGCTGTCCGCGGTCCCGGGACCGCCGGTCCGCGGATCGGATCTGATGATGCCCTCGGCGATGCGGAGCACGAAGCGCCAGAAGCTGCGCGACGTTGAAGGTGCGAGTAACCCCGAGCGTCGGCATGGACGTCTATATGGCATTTGGCCCGAACAGGGCTGGCTGTGCCCATCAGTCAGCACGCGCCCAGGCCGGGCGTCTGAGACGACTCGGTGAGGAGAAATATGTCGTTTACAGACATTGATCTGGCCCGGCTGCTGATCGCGCTGGCGGTCCTGCTGCTGGCCGCGCATGGCGTGGGAGCCCTGTTCGCCCGGTTCCACCAGCCGCCCGCCATCGGGGAGATCGTGGGCGGCATACTGCTCGGGCCGTCGGCCCTGGGCGCGGCCTTCCCTGATGTCCAGCACTGGATCTTCCCGGCCACCGGCTCGTCGGCGGCGGCGCTGGGCGCTGTCTATCAGCTGGGCCTGCTGCTGCTCATGTTCGCCGCGGGCGCGCAGATGCGCAGGCTGCTGCAGCGAAACGCGGTGCGGGCGGTCGGCCTGATCGCGTCTTTCGGCCTGGTGCTGCCGTTCGCGGCGGGGCTCGGCCTGGTGGCGGTGCTGGGCGTCGGCGACTTCATCGGCACCGCAGCTAACCAGGCGGCACTGACCCTCGTGTTCGGGATGGCGGTGGCGGTCACGAGCATCCCGGTGATCTCGCGGATCATGCACGACACCGGACTGCTCGGCACCCGCTTTTCCCGCATCGTGCTGTCGGTCGCGGTCATCGAGGACATCGTGCTTTACGTCATCCTCGCGGTCGCGATCGGACTCGTGCAGACCAGCGGCAGCGAGGCGTTCGGGGTCCCCACGGCCCTGAATGTCCACGGCGCGGCGCGCAGCAGCATTTACCACACGGTGGCGGCCGTGCTCTTCCTCGGCGTGGCACTCACCGTCGGCGGCCGGGTCTACCAGGCGCTGACCGGGATGCGGGTCAACCCGCTGGCGCGCCGGAGCCCGGTCGCCTGCCAGCTGCTGTGGATGCTCGCGCTGTCGGCGGGCGCGCTGGCCCTCGGCCTCGTCCCGCTGTACGGCGCGTTCGTGGCCGGGATCACCGTGGCGGTCGCGACAGACGGCGAGATCGTACCGGAACGCAACGCGCTCGCGGGCGTCTCGTTCGGGTTCTTCATCCCGGTCTACTTCGCCATCATCGGAATCCAGCTCGACCTGATCCACCACTTCGACGTGGTCTTCTTCCTCGGCTTCCTCGCCTTGGCCTGCGTCGCGAAGGCGGCCAGCGTCTACCTGGGAGCGCGGCTGTCCCGGGAGAACAAGTTCATGTCCGCCAGCCTCGCGATCGCGATGAACGCCCGCGGCGGGCCGGGGATCGTGCTCGCCTCGACCGCCTACGCGGCGGGCATCATCAACCAGACCTTCTTCGTCAGCCTCGTGATGCTCTCGATCGTCACCTCACTGGCGGCCGGGTCCTGGCTGGAACGCGTCGCGGACCGGCTGGCTGGCGCCGTCCGAGACCCGCAGCCAGACGCCGCCGCGGTCCCCGGCGAACTCACCGCCACCTGACCGGATCGAAAGGCCAGGCAGCAGGATACGAGCCGGGCCGCGGCTGGCCCGGCCCTCTGTTGAGGGGCCGGGCCAGGCTTCGTTCGAGTTCTACCTGAGGGCGGGCTGCTGAGCGAGTTCCAGTTCCGCGGAGCCGGAGAGCTCGGCCGCGGTGGCAGGCACCACGCCGGCCGTGCCGCGCTGCCGTGGCAGCCGCCGCAGCGCCAGGTAGCTGACCACCGCGCCCACTGCGATCAGGGCGACGGTCACGATCAGGCCGGAGTGGTAGCCGTCCAGATAGGCGACGGCCGGGTGCGCACCGCCGCGCAGCGCCGCGCCCTGGCGGGAGCGCAGCACCGCGCCGATGATCGTGATGCCGAGCAGGCCGGCGACCTCGCGAGAGGCGTTCAGCAGCGCGGAGGCGACGCCGGATCGCTCCGCCGGCATCGAGTGCAGCACTGCGTTGGTGAGCGGGACGTTCATCAGCCCGGCGCCCGCGCCGAAGATCAGGAAGCCGGGCATCAGGCTGGCGAAGGGGACGCCGCCGCCCAGCCGCGAGAACAGGTACAGCCCCGCGGCCATGACCGCCAGGCCGATCGCGACGGTCTGGTTCGGCCGCAGCACCCGGGAGACCGGTCCGGCGAGCCCGGCGAACAGGGCCATGCACAGTGCCATCGGCACGAAGGCCAGCCCGGCCTTGGTCGGCGAGAAGCCGAGGATCGACTGCAGGTAGATCGAGGTGAAGAAGTAGATACCGAAGATCCCGAACGCCCACAGCATCATGGTGACCGTGCCGCCGGCGAACACGCGGGAGCGGAACAGCTGGATCTGCACCATCGGGTCCGCGGTGCGCGACTCGATCAGCGCGAAAGCCGCTCCGGACGCCGCCGCGAGGGCGAAGGAACCGAGGATCAGCGCGGACGTCCAGCCCCGGTCGTGACCCTCGATCAGCGCGTAGGTCAGCGAGAACAGCGCGATCGCCGAGGTGATCAGGCCGGAGACGTCGAGGCGGCGCACCATGGACGGGTCGCGGGACTCCTGCGTGGCTAGTGCCGCGATCGCGAACGTGACAATCCCGATCGGCACGTTGATGAAGAAGATCCAGCCCCAGTGCAGGTGCTGGCTGATGAACCCGCCGATCAGCGGGCCGAAGGCCAGCGCCAGGGCGCCGATCGCGGTCCAGGTGCCGATGGCCGTCGTGCGTTCCCTGGCGTCCTGGAAGGTCGCCATGATGATCGCCAGCGTGGTCGGCACGACCATCGCCGCGCCTAGGCCCTGGACCAGCCTCGCGCCGATCAGCACGGCCCCGCTGCCGGACAGGCCCGCGCCGAGCGAGGCCAGCGTGAAGACCGACAGGCCGATCAGGAAGAGCCTGCGCCGGCCGTAGAGGTCGGCCAGCCGGCCGCCGGCCAGGAGCAGCCCGGCGAAGACCAGGATGTAGCTGCTGACGACCCACTCCAGGCCCGCCAGGGACAGGTGCAGGCTGTGCTGGATGGTCGGGATCGCGACGTTGGTCACGTTGTTGTCGAGGTAGGTCATAAAAGTAGCGAGCGACACCGCCACCAGGGACCACCAGCGTCTGGGCATGGGCCGGGCTCCTCTCCCGTTCATGTACCGCGTACTTGTACGTCCACCATGTACATCGTTCTTATACGTTGTATATGGCTACCTTGACTTGTACGGCGTATAGTTGTCAAGCGATGGCAGGAACTCAGGCACGAGAAGCGGACCGGACCCGGCTGACCAAGCAGGTCGTGGTCGAGCGCGCCCTGGCCCTCGGTGATGCCGAGGGCCTCGACGCGCTGACGATCCGGCGGCTTGCGACCGAGCTCGGCGTCACGCCGATGGCGCTGTACTGGCACTTCCGGAACAAGGAGGAACTGCTCGCCGCGCTGGGGGAGCAAGTCTGGCGCGAGCTCGACACAGACATCGACGCGGCGGCGCCCTGGCACCTGCAGATGCGCGGCCTCATGGAATCACTGCTGCACGTGCTGCGGTCCCATCCGTGCGCCGCGCAGCTCATCCTGCAAGGGGAGAAGCAGAACGACGCCGCGCTGGCCGCGTCGGAGACCGTGCTGGAGGTGCTGCGCCGCGGCGGCTTCGACGCGGAGCACGCGGCCGCGGTCACCCGGAACGCCCTGTGGACCTGCCTGATGCTGACCATGAGCGAGCCGGGGTTTGATCTGGCCATGACCAAGGCCGACCGGGCGGAGGAGCAGCGCAAGATGCGGATCCGGCTCGCCCTGCTGCCGCCGGACCGCTATCCGTGCCTGGTGGAAGCGGCCGGGCCGATGTCGGGCGGCGATCCCGAGTTCCATTACAGGTTCGGCGTCGACCTGTTCATCGCCGGCGTACAGGCCATGGCGGCTCGCCACTGAGCCTGCGCGCCGACCCGGCTGTCGCCGCCGGGTCTAGCCGGGTTCCGGCAGCTGGACCGGCTCGCGGGCCGGCCTCTCGGGAGCCAGCAGCTTCACCGCCGCGGCCGGGAACACGGCCGCGGACAGCAGCCCGGCGGTCAGCAGCGAGGCGCTGGTGGTGGCGGTGAGCTGCCCGGCGGCGCGGCCGATCTGGGTGGCCACGATCACGAAGGTGAGCGTGGTCGCCTGCATCAGGCCGGCGACCACGGCGCGGCGGCGGCCCACGAACCGCCGGTACAGCAGCGCGGGCAGCCCGCGGGCCAGCAGCAGGGCGGCCAGGAAGAGCGGTACCTCCGCGATCGCGGTGGGATTTCCGAGCAGGGCCTTGAGGTCGAACTGGACGCCGGTGGCGATGAAGAAGATCGGGACCAGGAAGCCGAAGCCGATGCCCTCCAGCTTGGTCTGGAACTGCGGGTGCGGGGCGTGGCCGGAGAGGTCGATCATGCGTACCAGCAGCCCGGCGGCGAACGCGCCGAGGATCGAGGCGAACCCGAACCGGTAGGCCAGCACGCCGAAGCCCAGTGCGAGGGTGAGGGTGGCGCGAACGCGTAGCTGGGCGCTGCGGTCTTCCAGCCGGTTGAGCAGCCGTTCCAGGCCGTCCAGCCGGCGCACCCGGCCCAGGGTGAGGCCGATCACCGCCAGCAGCGCGAGAAATATCGCCAGCGAGGCCAGCCGGTCCGCCGTGGTCTTGGAGGTCGCGGAAAACAACAAGGACAGCAGCAGGATCGGCCCGACTTCCGCCAGCGCCGCGGCGGTCATCACGAGCTGCCCGAACCTGGTGTCCTCCTCGCCCGCGTCCTTCAGCAACGGCAGCAGCAGCCCCGCGGACGTCGACATCAGCACGATCGCCAGGAACAGCGGCCGGTCAGCCAGGCCGGCCAGGCTCAGCGCAAAGGCACACCCGATCCCGAGCACCGCCGAGGCGCCGAACGCCCACCCTGCCAGCCGCCCGAGCGGCCCCAGCAGCCGCTTAATGTCGATCTCCAGGCCGGCCAGGAACAGCAGCATCCCCAGGCCAAGGTCGCTGAGGACCTGGACCGGGGCATCGATGTGTACCCAGCCGAGCACCGAAGGCCCCACGACGATGCCGGCGATGACTTCGACCACGGCGCCGGGCAGCGGGACCTTCGGCAGCAGACCGAGCACGACAGGGACCAGAACCGCGATCCCCGCGATGATCAGGAGACCGTTGAACGAGATAGCCGGCATGCCCAACTCCCCAGATCCGCAGCCTTCAGTGTGCGGCATGCGCCGGTCTGGGCAAGATACCGCGCATACAGGCTTACTCTGGTGCAGATCATGGTTACGAGAACAAACTGCCGGTGCCCGAGCGGCGCCATCGCGCAGCCCGTCTGAAGGCGGCTATCACCGGGCAGACATCACGACTGGGGCCGACTATGCCTGCTAGCACATCCTCCGCCGGCGCTGAAGTCACGGGCGGCGAGGGCCCGCGGGGTGCGCCGTTTGCGTCCGCCTGGCGGCGTCAGCACCTGACCGTGGCTGAGCGGCTGGCTAGGGGGCGGCACGCTCGCCAGCAAGCGCCCAGGTCGGGCCATGGACGATGGGAGCCCGCAGCAGACCGCCCGGATCCGGTCGCGCTGCTGGCGGAGCAGGCGCAAAGCCGCGTTCCTGAGCTGGTGCCCATCAGGTACGGGCGGATGCTGGCCTCGCCGTTCACGTTCTACCGGGGCGCCGCTCTGATCATGGCGTCCGACCTCGCGGCCACGCCGGTGTCGGGAGTGACCGTGCAGCTGTGCGGTGACGCCCACCTATCGAACTTCGGCCTGTTCGGCTCGCCCGAGCGCCGGATGCTGTTCGACATCAACGATTTCGACGAGACCCTCCCCGGACCGTGGGAATGGGACGTCAAGCGTCTCGCGGCCAGCTTCGAGGTCATGGGGCGGGACCGCGGCTTCGCCCCGGCCGACCGGCGGGCCATCGTGATGGCCGGGGTCAGGGAATACCGGGACCGGATGCGCCAGGCCGCCGGGATGGGCGGGCTGGACGCATGGTATGACCATCTGGAAGCCGGGATGCTGCTCAAACTGGTTCGCAAGGAAGTCCGCGTCAAGCGAGTCAGCAAAGGCGAGGCCCAGGCGGTTGAGGAAATGGTCGCGAAGGCGAGGACTCGCGACAGCACCCGGGTGTTCACCAAACGAGCCGAGGAGGTCGATGGTGAGCTGCGGATCGTCGCCGACCCGCCCGTCATCATCCCGATCGAGGATCTCGTCAAGCCGGGATCGGAGTGGGAGAACCCCACTCCGCTGATCAAGAAACTGCTCAGCTCCTACCGGCGCACCCTCGGCCACCACCACCACCCGCTGGAGGAGTACCGGTACGTGCACACGGCTTACAAGATGGTGGGGGTGGGCAGCGTGGGGACCCGCTGCTACATCATGTTGCTGCTGGGCCGGGACCACGACGACCCGCTGTTCCTGCAGATCAAGGAGGCGCAAGCTTCCGTGCTCGAGCGCTTCGCTGGCCAGAGCACCTACCCCCACCACGGCCAGCGCGTGGTGGCGGGGCAGCGGCTGATGCAGGCGGCGACCGACATCTTCCTTGGCTGGCAGCGAATCAAGGGCCTCGACGGCGTGGCCAGGGACTATTACGTGCGCCAGTTCCAGGACTGGAAGGGCAGCGCGGACGCGGAGACCATGCTGGTGCCTGGTGCCACCCTGTATTCGCGCATCTGCGCGGCGACCCTGGCCCGCGCGCACGCCCGCTGGGGCGACCGGATCGCGATTGCCGCCTACCTCGGCAACGGGGAGGCGTTCGACCGGGCGATCGCGAACTTCTCCGTCGCCTACGCCGACCAGAACGAGCGGGACTACCAGGCGTTCGCCGACGCCGTCAGCTCGGGACGGCTGGTGGCGCAACCGGGCGTATAGGCAAAGCGAGCCTGTCCATCAACCCCGTGACCAGGAGTTCTTCATGCCATCGCATCCGACGGTCGCCGTCTTCGGCGCTTACGGGCACACCGGCCGCTTCGTCGTTTCGGAGCTGCGCCGCCGCGGCTGGACACCGGTCTTGTCGGGCCGCGACGCCCAGAAGCTGGCTGAACTCGCCGCCGCGAACACCGACCTCGAACCCCGGCCGGCCTCGATTGACGACCCCGCGTCGCTGGACCGCGCGCTCACCGGCGCGGCGGCTGTCATCAATTGCGCCGGGCCCTTCGCCGCCACGGCAGCGCCGGTGATCGACGCCGCGCTGCGGGCCCGAATCGACTACCTGGACGTGGCCGCCGAGGTGGAAGTCGCCTTGGCCACGATCGACAGGTACACCGAACTCGCACCCGCGGCGGGAATCGCGGTCGTTCCGTCAGCAGCCTTCTACGGCGGCCTGGCCGACCTCCTCGCCACGGCGGCGATGGGGGACCTGCCCGCCGCGGACGAGATCTGCATCGCCTATGCCCTTGACAGCTGGCGCCCCACGCAAGGAACCGTGGTCACCGGATCCGTCTCGGCCGGACGCCGGCAGGGCAGGCGCCTGGTCTTCCGCGACGGCCGGCTGGAACTACGTTCCGATCCCGCTCCGACGACGCGCTGGACGTTCCCCGACCCGTTCGGAACGCAGCCCGTCCAGGCGGACTTCACCACCGCTGACAGCGTCACCCTCCCGCATCATCTGAAGGTGTCCGAGATCAGCAGCGTCATGACGCTCGCGCCGCTCAAGGACCTCGGCGGGCCCCGCCTGACCCCGCCGACCGGGCTCCGGTCAGCCCAGCGGTTCCTGGTCGAGGTCATCGTCAGGGCCGGAGGCAGGCAGCGCCGCGCCGTCGCGCACGGACGGGACATCTACGCGGTCACCGCGCCCATCGTGGTGGAAGCGGCGCGGCGGCTCCTCGACAGCCGGATCCGGATCGCGGGAGTCGTCACCGTCGGCGAGATCTCCGACTCGGCGGACTTCCTGCGCTCGCTGAGCCCCGAACACCTCACGGTGGAACTCTCGTAACCGGCCTGCTCGGCCTGCCAGGTCCCGGGTGCGCCGGGCGATTACGGTGGCCGGCCGGCCGTCCGGCCGAGTGCCGCCCACTGCAGGTCCGGTTGGGCCGTCGCCGTATCGGGGTGTGTCTGCGACCTGCGCTGCAAGGCAGGCGTCAAGGCGAGTGCAACATCGGCGTCCGGATGGGCGGCACACGCTGGTGCTGCGGATCCTGCCAGGGAAGCCGCCGGAGCCAGCTACCGGAGGGCATGTCATGCGGATGGCTTTCAAACTGCTGCGGAAGCGCAACGATAACCGGCGCCCGCCTGGCGCTGGGGGTGAACGCATTCTCCAGGAACATTACGGCACTGTGCAGCGAGCCCAGCAGTTCTACCAGACCCAGGTCACCAGTCAGCTCACCCCGGTCATGCAGCAATTCATCCAGCGCATGGAAATGGCGTTCATTGCGACGAGCGACGGCTCAGGACAGTGCGACTGCAGCTTCCGCGCAGGTCCCGCTGGTTTCATCAGGGTCCTGGACGACCAGACCATCGCCTATCCCGAGTACCGGGGCAACGGCGTGCTGGCCAGTCTCGGCAACATGCTGGAGAACCCGCACATCGGGATCTTCCTCGCGGACTTTACCCACGATCTCATCGGTCTACATGTAAATGGCGAGGCTAGCTTGGTCACTCCGGCCCGCATGCTGGAATTTGATCTTAATATTCCGGGATCAGGGCCTGGCGGCCGTCAGCCGGTTCAGTGGGTACTTGTGCATGTCACCGAGGCATTCATTCATTGTTCCAAGCATATTCCCAAGATGATTCCGCAGTCTCGGGTGCGGCACTGGGGAACAGATAACCCGCGCCACAAGGGCAACGACTTCTTCGGCACCGCGGCCAGCAAGCCTGCAGCGGCCCAGCCCAGCCCGTGGCCGGAGCATGTCTATGCCGCCGAGCAGGCGAAAGGCAGCTGAGCCTGCCGGTAGCGCGTTCCAACGCCCACTCCGGCCAGATCCGTGATCTGCTTAGGGCGCGCCCACCCCACTGTCGGCTGGAGAACGCTCATGCGGTACCGGAACCTTGGCCGAACGGGCATCAAGGTCAGCCCGTACGCGCTCGGCGCGCTCATGTTCGCCACCCAGGTCGGCAACCCCGACCCCGAGGACTCGATCCGGATCATCCGCAAGGCGCTCGACGCGGGCATCAACCTCGTCGACACCGCTGACGCGTACGGAGACTCGGAGGAGGTGGTCGGCCGGGCCCTGAAGGGCCGCCGTGACAACGTGGTCCTCACGACGAAGGTCAGCCGCCCCATGGGTACCGACCCGAACCAGCAGGGTGCCTCCCGGCGGTGGATCATCATGGCAGTCGAGAACTCGCTGCGCCGCCTCCAGACCGACCACATCGACGTGTACCAGATCCACCGCCCCGATCCGGACACGGATATCGGGGAAACATTGTCCGCGCTGACCGACCTTGTCCGCAGCGGCAAGATCCGTGCGTTCGGAACCTCGAACATGCCCGCATCGAACCTCGTGGCGGCGCATTGGGTAGCGGACCGGCGCGGCCTGGAGCGATTCCGTACCGAGCAGCCGCCGTACTCGATCCTGAACCGCGGCATCGAGCGTGAGGTCCTCCCGGTCGCGCAGCAGTATGGCATGGGCGTTCTGGCCTGGGGACCACTCGGTCAGGGCATGCTCACCGGCCGGGTCCGCCGCGGGCAGGACAACGACGTCATTCGCGCGAAGCTCTTCACGGTGTTCAGTGATGAGCGGCGCCTGGACGCGGTGGAGCGGTTGATCCCGCTCGCCGAAGAAGCGGGACTGTCGATGCCCCATCTCGCGATGGCGTTCGCGATCTCGCACCCGGGTGTCACGAGCGCGCTGCTCGGTGCCCGCACCATGGAGCAACTCGACGACCTTCTCGCGGGTCTGGACGTCGTCCTATCCGACGATGTCCTCGACCTGATCGATGAGATCGTCCCGCCCGGAACTGACATCGGCACCCTCGACCAGGCCTACGTGCCGCCCGCGATCCAGAAGACGGAACTGCGCCGCCGCCCGCTCAGCGAGCGCTCCGCCGCCTGACCCAGGCGCCAGGCGGGCGCATACTGAAGGACGGGCCAGGCCGGTCACCGCGGACCTGGCCGGCCCGGCACCGGAGGCGGGGATGGCCAGGCAGCAGGATGTGCGGGTGCGGCGCGTGTATGAGGCGCCGTCGCCTGACGATGGTCAGCGCATCCTGGTGGACCGGCTCTGGCCACGTGGCCTGTCCAAGGGCACCGCACAGCTCGATGAGTGGCTCAAGGCGGTGGCTCCGTCGACCGGGCTGCGGCGCTGGTACGGTCACGAGCCGCGAGATTCACCGAGTTCCGCCGGCGTTACCACGAGGAGCTGCGTGAGCCCGAACGGGCCGCGGCGCTGGCGCAGCTGACCGAGTCGGCCAGGCAAGGAACTGTCACCCTGCTCACGGCGTCCAGGGACGTCGGGCACAGCCAGGCGGCCGTGCTGGCAGAACGACTGCGGCAGGCGATGACCGGCGAACGGTCCGATGACGGGCAACCGGACCTGGACGAAGACCGTCCTGGCGACCCGGCATGCTGGATGAAGCGCGTCTGCCCCGCCTGCGGCGGCGTTGCGGACGCCGACCCGCCCGCCGCCTGCCCGCAATGCCACGCCATGATTCCTGGCGAGTGACCCGGCTCGGACAGCTGAGCGGGCGACCGCGGGTGTCACCCCGCAGCTGCGCAGGACCAGGAGCACAGTTCGCCGACCGCTCCGAAAATGTCAGCGCCATCGCCTAACCTGATCATGAAGCCGGGACCAGGTACACCGGTAGCTGATCGATGCGAGGAGCAGACCATGACTGCAGGCCCGGGTGCCGGCGAGGGCAGGATTGTCGTCGGCGTGGACGGGTCAGAGCCTTCTCAGCAGGCACTGCGGTGGGGTGCGCACTTCGCTGCGGCCTTCGGTGCACGGCTCGACGCCGTGATCGCCTGGGAGTTCCCGTCGTCGTACGGATGGGCGTCGGTGCCGCCGGACTGGAACCCTGGCCAGGACATGGAGAAGGTTCTCGAGGACACCGTGCGGGCCGTTTTCGGTGATCAGCCGCCGGCGGCCCTGCACCAGCAGGTACGTGAGGGGGGCGCCGCCAGAGTCCTGCTCGAGGCTTGCAAGGGCGCGACCATGCTGATCGTCGGCAGCCGCGGCCACGGCGGTTTCGCCGGGCTGCTGCTCGGTTCGGTCAGCTCAAACGTCGCCGAGCATGCCTCCTGCCCCGTGCTGGTCATCCACGGCGATCAGGCGCCGCCGCCGGACCGGTGACGTGAGCGCTGCTGGTCGATTGTCGTTGGGTTTCGGTGGCTGTCTTCGGGTTTCGGCGGGCTGGTAAGCCCCGGCGCGGGCTCATTGAAGTAATGGTGGACGCGCCGTAATCTCAGGGTGGCAGCGCTAACAGCGCGGGCCACGGAGGCGGCAGATGGCACAAGGGCACTTCAATGAGCCTGCCTGGCTCGCCAAGCAGCAGGCTCACGACTGGAATGCTTCCGGCGCCGGCGCAGTTCATGAGCCGCCGCTGCTCGCCGACCACACCGCGCACGCCCCTGGACGGATCTGCGACGGTTGCCACCACGCGATCGCGCCCGACCAGGCCGCGCGGCTGCGGACCAACGGCAACTGGATTCACGAGGAGTGCCCCATCGCCTGGTGAGGCCGTCTGCGTCCGGTGACCGGACGGTAACGGGCCATCCCGGTGCTGCTCAGTCGCGGGTGATCTCAGTCGCGGGTGATCTCAGTCGCGGGTGATCCGTGTCCCGGTCTGACCGGCGAGGGCGCGCCCGAGGTTGTCCGGGTCGGTGATCAGCGCCGCTGTCCCGCCACGCTCCAGGTAGGAGACGACAGCCTGGATCTTCGGGCCCATGCTGCCCGCCGCGAAATGCCTGCCTTCCGCGAGATAGCGGCGGGCTTCCGCGAGCGTCAGGTGGTCGACCCAGCGCTGCTGCGGGGTGCCGAATTCCAGCGCGACCTTCTCCACGGCGGTGGAGATGACGAACAGGTCGGCGCCGATCTCGCTGGCCAGCAGGGCCGATGCCAGGTCCTTGTCGATGACGGCGGCGACACCGCGCAGCTGGCCCGACTCGTCAGCCACCACCGGGATCCCGCCGCCGCCCGCCGCGATGACCACGGTCCGGGCGGCGAGCAGCCGCCTGATGGACGGTAGCTCGATGATCCGCAGCGGCTGCGGCGAGGCGACCACCCGGCGCCAGCCGCGGTTGGCATCCTCGACGATGTCCCAGCCTTCCGCCCGGCGCCGGTCAGCCTGCTCGGCATCCATGAAGGAGCCGATCGGCTTGCTTGGCTCCGCGAAGGCCGGGTCGTCCGCGGCCACCTCGGTCTGGCAGATCAGCGTGACGGTGTCCCTGTCGATGCCGTAGCGCCGGAACTCGTTATAGAGATTCTGCTGCAGCTCATAGCCGATGGCGCCCTGGGTGTCCGCGCCGCAGACATCCATCGGCACCTCGTGCAGCTCGTGGGCGGCCAGTTCGGACCGCCTCAGGATGAAGCCGACCTGGGGACCGTTGCCGTGGGTGATCACGACGCCCCAGCCATCCTTGATCATGCTGACGATGTGGTAGCAGGTCTCGCGCGCGGCAATGTACTGGTCAAGGACCGTCTGGTGGTACTTGTCCTTGATCAGAGAATTGCCGCCGATCGCGATGACCGCAGTCCGCCCATCCATCAGGTTCGCCTCCCGGCTAGCTCATCGTCAGCGCCACGACGGCCCTCTGGCGGGTGATCGCGATTGTAGCGGGTCGGCCGCATTGTGACGGTGCTGAGTCCGGCGCTGACGGCAGTCTGAATCAGCGCGGCGACCCGTATCCGCCGCCGCCCGGCGTCTCGATCACGAACACGTCTCCGGCGGCCACGGCCAGGGAATCGCAGCCGCGCATCGGGGTGACCGAGCCGTCGGGATGCTCGACCCACTGCCTGCCGAGCGCGCCCGGCTGGCCGCCCGCCATCCCGTAGGGCGGGACGCGGCGGTGGCTGCTGAGCGTGGTGACCCTCATCGGTTCGCCGAAGCGGAGCTCGCGGCGGCCGCCGTGGCCGCCGGGCCAGCGACCTGCCCCGCCGCTGCCGGGCCGGATCGCGTACGAATCCAGCCGGACCGGATAACGCCATTCCAGCACCTCGGGGTCGGTGAGCCGGGAATTGGTCATATGGGTCTGCACCACATCGGTGCCGGCGAAGCCCGGCCCCGCGCCCGATCCGCTGGCCACCGTCTCGTAGTACTGGTAGTGCTCGTTACCGATGGTGACGTTGTTCATGGTGCCCGACCCCTCCGCCATGACGCCCAGCGCGGCATACAGGGCCCCGGTGATCGCCTGCGAGGTTTCCACGTTCCCGGCCGCCACCGCGGCGGGGTACTCAGGCGCCAGCATGCAACCCGGCGGGATGATCACGCGGACCGGCTTGAGGCAGCCGGAGTTGAGCGGGATGTCATCGGCCACCAGGGTGCGGAACACGTACAGCACGGCCGCCATGGCGACCGACGATGGCGCGTTGAAATTGCCAGGCAGTTGCGCCGAGGTGCCGGTGAAGTCGACCTCCGCAGCGCGGGCCGCGCGGTCCACCCGGACCGCGACCTGGATGACCGCGCCGCTGTCCAGCTCGTAGGCGTACTCGCCGTCGCTCAGCGTAGTCAGGACGCGGCGCACGGCTTCCTCAGCGTTGTCCTGGACGTGCCCCATGTAGGCCAGCACCACGTCCAGCCCGAAGTGCCCGGTCATCTGCCGGAGCTCCTGGACCCCTTTCTCGTTGGCGGCGATCTGCGCCCGCAGGTCGGCCAGGTTCACCTCCGGGTTGCGGGACGGGTAGGGCGCGGACCGGAGCAGGTCCAGTGTCTGCGCTTCGCGGAGCACCCCGTCGCGCACCAGCAGCCAGTTGTCGATGAGCACGCCTTCTTCCTCAACCCGGGTGCTGAACGCAGGCATCGAGCCCGGCGTGATGCCCCCGACCTCCGCGTGATGGCCGCGGGATGCCACGTAGAAGAGAATCTCGCGGTCGGCGCTGTCGAAGACCGGAGTGACCACGGTGATGTCAGGCAGGTGCGTGCCGCCATGGTAGGGATCATTGAGCATGTAGACGTCACCGGGGCGCATCCGGCCCGCGTTACGGCTCCTGACGATCTTGATACTCTCCCCCATCGAGCCCAGGTGCACCGGAATGTGCGGGGCGTTGGCGATGAGGCCACCGTCCGCGTCGAAGATGGCGCAGGAGAAGTCCAGCCGCTCCTTGATGTTGACCGAGTGCGCGGTACTGCGCAGCCGCACCCCCATCTGCTCGGCGGCCGACATGAACAGGTTGTTGAAGATCTCGAGCATGACCGGGTCCACCGTGGTCCCGGCGGGGTGCCGCTCCGGCCGCGCCGTCACGCGGGTGAGCAGCAGGTCGCCGAGCCCGGTCAGCTCCGCCCGCCAGCCCGGCTCGGTCACCGTGGTCGCGAAGTCCTCCACGATCAGCGCCGGCCCGTCCACCCGCTGGCCGGGTCGCAGGTCCCGCCGGCGGACCAGCGGCACGTCGGCCCGCTCGCCGGCGACAAACATCGCCGCGGTGGCTCCGGCCGGGCCCGCCTGCCCCGTCCCCGGCGGCCGGCCCCGCGGGATCCCGCCCGGCGGCGGCCCGTCCGGCGGCTGCCCGTCCGGCGGCTGCCCGTCCGCCGGCTGCCCGTCCGCCGGCCGCCCGCCCGTCGGCCGCCCGCCCGTCGGCTGCGCGGCCAGCGCCGCCGACGCGGCGACCAGCTCGACCGACACCGCCTCCACGAGGATGGTCTTGCCGCGCATGAGGAACGAGAAGCGCTGCCGGTAGGCCTGCTCGAAACTGGCGACCATCTCGGCCACGCCGCCCAGCGGAACCGGCAGCGCGGTGTCGGTGCCGTCGTAACGCAGGTGCGCGCGCCGGGTCGGCCGGGCGCGGCCTGGCCCGATCCCCTGCTGAGCCAGCTCGGCCAGCGCGTCGGCTTCCAGACGGCCGGCCACCCGGTCCAGTTCGGGGAGCAGCGGGGCGCCGAGCGGTGCCTCCACCGCGGTTTCGCGCATCGCGGTCACGTCCGCCAGCCCCATCCCGTAGGCGGACAGGACGCCAGCCAGCGGGTGGATGAGCACCCGGGTGATGCCGAGCGCATCGGCCACCGCGCAGGCGTGCTGGCCGCCCGCCCCGCCGAATGTGGCCAGCACGTACTGGGTCACGTCATAGCCGCGCTGCACCGAGATCTTCTTGATCGCGTTCGCCATGTTCGCCACCGCGATCTCCAGGAAGCCGACGGCGACCTGCTCAGCTGACGGGGGCGGGCCGGACCCGGTGACGGGTCCTGCGGATGCCCGCGGGCGCGAGGCGCCTGCGGTCGCTGCCCCGATCCGCCGGGCCAGCGCGGCGAACCTGTCCCGCACGATCCCGGCATCCAGGGGCTCGGCACCGCTCTCGCCGAACACGCTCGGGAAGTGCGCTGGCTGGATCCGGCCCAGCATGATGTTGGCGTCGGTGACCGTGAGCGGGCCGCCGCGCCGGTAGGCCGCCGGCCCGGGCTGCGCCCCGGCCGAGTCCGGGCCCACCCGGTACCTGCTGCCGTCGAAGTGCAGGACCGACCCGCCGCCAGCGGCGACCGTATGGATGCTCAGCATTGGCGCCCGCATCCGCACCCCGGCGACCTGTGTCTCGTACTGTCGCTCGAACTCGCCCGCGTAGTGCGACACGTCGGTCGAAGTGCCGCCCATGTCGAACCCGATCACCTTGTCGAAGCCCGCCGCCCGCGCGGTCCTGGCCATGCCGACGATGCCACCGGCGGGCCCGGACAGGATGGAGTCCTTGCCCCGGAACAGGCGGGCGTCGGTGAGGCCGCCGCTGGACTGCATGAATTGAAACCGGACGCCGTCGAGCTCGCTGGCGACCTGATCCACGTAACGGGCCAGGATGGGGGAGAGGTAGGCGTCCACCAGGGTGGTGTCGCCACGGGACACCAGCTTCATCAGCTGGCTGGTGGCATGCGACAGTGACACCTGCGCGAACCCGGTCTGGCGGGCGATCTCGCCGATCCTGGCCTCATGGGCCGGGTAACGGTAGCCGTGCATGCACACCACCGCCACCGAGCGGAAGCCCTCGTCGTAAGCGGCCCGCAGGTCGCGCGCCACCGCGTCCTCGTCCAGGGCGATGATGACCTCGCCGCGGGCCCCGATCCGCTCGGTGGCCTCGATGACCCGCGAGTACACCATCTCCGGGCGGACGATCTGCCGGTCGAAGATCCGGGGCCGGTCCTGGTAGGCGATCCGCAGCGCGTCCGCGAAACCCCGGGTGATGACCAGGACCGTCGGCTCGCCCTTGCGTTCCAGGAGCGCATTGGTCGCGACCGTGGTGCCCAGGCGCACCACGGAGATCCGCCCCGCTGGTATCGGGGCGCCTTCCGGCACGCCGAGCAGCCGCCGGATGCCCGCGACGGCGGAATCGGCGTACCGGCCAGGATCTTCGGAAAGCAGCTTGCAGACCGCGAGCGTGTCATCAGGCCGGCGCGCGACCACGTCGGTGAACGTGCCGCCCCGGTCGATCCAGAACTCCCAGCTGCCGTCCACGCTGGCCCTTCCTCGCCGGGCGTCCGGAGCTGACCGGCGAGATCATCTCCCCAGCGGGCCCGGCCAGCAGGTATCCATTGTCGGGGGCGGCGGGGCAGCCGAAGTCAACATTCACGGCGCGCCGGCCGCGCGGTCCGGCTGGTCAGGCTCCGAGCTGGAACTGCAGGGTCTGCCCGGGAGCGAGCTCGCGCAGCTGGCCTCGGCAGCCGACGCGGACCGGCGGGACGTTCCCCGGGCTGCTGCTGACCTGGACGGCGCGGTCCGCGATGCGCAGGGTGATCGCGTGGTCACGGTAAAAGATAGTGAACTCGAGGGTGCCGAGCCGCTCGGGCCAGAACGGATCCAGCCGCAGCACGTCCCCGCGCAGCTCAACCCCGGCGAAGCAGCGCTGCAGCACGTCGATGGTGCCGGCCATCGCCGCGAGGTGGATTCCTTCCGCGGTGGTACCGCCCTGGACGTCGGCGACATCGCTGCGCAGCGCGTCAACGAAGAGCTCCACGGCGCGTTCGCGGTGGGACCTGGCCAGCACCGATGCGTGGACCAGGGTGCTGAGGGTCGAGCCGTTGGAGGTGCGGGCCAGGTAGTAGTCGATTGTCTCCGGGATCTGGCGCGGATCCCATGCGTAGCCGAGGTGGTCGAAAAGCGCACCGAGTTCGTCGGCGGACAGCAGGTAGAACAGCATCAGCACGTCGGCCTGCTTGGAGACCTTGTACCGGTTCGGGCTGTCATTCTCGGCCTCGAGGATGCGGTCGAGGCGGCTGATGTCGCCGTACCTGGCGTGGTAGTCCTCCCAGTCGAGTTCCTTCAGGTCCTCGTATCCCTCGAATTGGCTGATGATGCCCTGGGCGTTGATCGGGACGAACATGCGGCGGGAGATGTGTTCCCACCGTTCGAGTTCCGTCGCCGACAGGCGCAGCGTCTCGGTGAGCTCGGCCCGGCGGTGGGCAGGCAGCAACTCGATGACCTCGAGAGCACGCAGCAGCAGCCAGGCCGTCATCACGTTGGTGTAGGCGTTATTGTCGATCCCCGGGTCGGGACAGTCCGGGTAGCAGGTATGGAACTCATCCGGGCCCACCACGCCCCGGATGACATACCGGTCCCGGTCACGATCGTAAGCGGCGATGCTGGCGAAGAACCTGGCGACGTCGAGGATCATCTCGCCGCCCTGCAGGGCCAGGAACTCGCGGTCGCCGGTGGCCTGATAGTACTGCCAGGCGCTGCGGGCCACCGCGATGCCCACATGGCGCTGCAGGTACGTCGTGTCCGGCAGCCACCGGCCCGATTTCGGGTTGAGGTGCAGCAGCGCGCTCTGCTCCCGCCCGTCGCTGCCGGACTGCCACGGGAACATGGCGCCCACGTGACCGGCGTCGCTCGCGGCTCGCCGCGCGGCGGGCAGCCGGCGGTAGCGGTAGGCCTTCAGGGACCGGCTCAGCTCGGGCAGCCGCAGGTTCAGGACCGGGAACACGAACATGTCGTCCCAGAAGACATGCCCGCGATAGGCCTCGCCGTTCAGCCCGCGGGCCGGAATGCCCACATCACGATCAATGCTGTTGGGCGAGGCCGTCTGGAGCAGGTGGAAGATGTGCAGTCGCAGGACCGGCAGTATCAGGTCGTCCTCGCTGCCCTCCAGTTCGATATGGAAGCGCGCCCACAGGTGCGCCCAGGCCAGCACGTGCTGCCGAAGCATCTCCTCGAACGAGTTCGCGGTGGCCAGCCAGTCGGCCGCCGCCACCGCCACGTCCGACGTCGCGTGATCCCGCGAGGTCGCGATGGCCACTATCTTCTCGACCGTGACGCGGTCTCCCGCGGTGACGTCGAGCACGGTTTCGTGGCCGACCCGGCCCGGCTCACCGATCGCGGCCAGGTCCTCGGCGACCCGCGCTCCGTTGCGGAACAGGCGCGTCCGGGCCGCTTCGGCAATGCGAATGTGCGACTGGCTGGTTTCCACCACCAGCAGCACGGCCGCGGCGTCCAGGCTGCGCGCCTCGATGGGGACAAGATGGCGGCTAGGTAGCTCGCGGTAGCGGGGGACGCCGGTGTTCTCCACCGTGCCGTCGAGTACGGACCGGACGCGCAGCCGTCCTGACCAGTTCTCCGGCACGATGGTCATCTCCAGCGCGGCCAGGTGCGCGGCTCCCATGTGCACGAATCGGCGGCACGTGGTCCGGGTGATGCGGCCCGCCTCGTCGCTGACCCGCAGTCGGCGGGTCAGCACCCCCCGGCGCATGTCGAGCTCCTGCTGAAGCTCGAGCACCTTCGTCGCACCGGGGCCGAACCAGGGCCCGTCCTCGGCGGCGAAGGTCAACGGGAGCCAGTTCGGCGCGTTGACCAGGCTCTCGTTCGCCACGGTGTGACCCGCGATCTCGGTCCGCAGCTCGTTGTAACAGCCCGCGATGTAGGTGCCAGGGTAGTGGGTTCCGTCCGCTTCCGACTCCGGCGCCGCGCCCCGGGTGGCGAAGTAGCCGTTGCCCACGGTGCAGAGCGCCTCGCGCAGTCCTTCCTGCGCCGGCGCTAGCCCTTCGTAGTGCAGCGTCCAGCCTGTGACAGGTACCGGTTTTCCGGCTCGGTCTAGCATCTTGGTTGCCTACGGCTCGTCGGGGGGACTCCGTGCCGGGTCGCCACAGGTGCGCGGCGCGGGGTGTCTCGCTTCGGGGACCTATCTGCCACCTTGGCACCCAGTGGCGGGCTTGCTCAGCGGGCGTCCGGCCCGATACGAGGGACCAAAGGTCCCCTCTGCGCCCCGGCTCGGCCGGTCGCGTCACATGTTGACAGGCACAGCCGCCGGCAAGATTCTGATCTTGCACTGGTACGGCGACTCTGGGAGATTGACGAGTAGCCCATGGCCGTTCTTGCGGCCCTGTCTTCCGGCCCGGTCAGCCGGGTGAGGTCGTCATGACGGACATCGCGTTCTCGGCTGGTGCGCTGGAAGCGAACCGGGCCGGACGGCTCGGCCCGGACCAGCTGCGCACCCTGCAAGCCGGGGCCAGGTATCGACGCAGAGGCTTGGTCGGGCACCTTCTGCACAGCGGCGACGCGTTCGCTCAGGACGTGGCCAACGGCCAGGTCGCTTCGGTCGAAGGGGCGATCACCAAGAAAATGGTGCGGGTGGGATTCGGCGGCGACGGCGTGGCGCCGCCGTCCTATCAGATCTGGGTGGCCAGCCGGCAGGCTGGTAATCAGCAGTTCAGATCCGACCAGGAGTTCTACGACTCCGCGCCCGATGACGGATTCGTCCGGCTCTTCTACCTGCCGCAGAGCAAGTGGGCGGTCAACTTCGAGTGGCTGCCGGACGCGGCACAGGGCAGCAGGCTCGGTGACCGGACGCACCAGGCGCTGCGCGACTGGCGGGCCGCTCGCCAGGCCCGCGATGCGGTGGGCGAGGCGGAGGCGCGCGCCGGGATGGCGTCGATCAGCCGGGAGGCCGCGAGCTACCTGTCCGCAGCCGGACTCCCCGCGCAGCGGCGGCTGGCACCAGGCCGGCTGCGCGAGGCAGTCATCGGAGACTGGGAGAGCCCGTTTCTGAGCATCAGCATCCGCGCCGACGGCACGCTCACCGCCACGATGGGCGCTGGCGCGGCCCAACCGGGCCGCTGGTCGGTGGATCCGGCCGGGCGCGTCGTCACCGATGTGATGGGCGCGTCGATGGCCATCGACGCGACGGTCTCCGGCGCCGTCCTGACGCTCGTCATCGACGGCCAGGCGCTGACACTCCGGCGCTCGCCAGCCTGATCTTCGGTCTGGGCAGTCGGTCGGCCGCAGCTCGCCTTGATCTCGCGTGCGCACCGGCCCTGGTCGGGGCTCAGTGCTGGCCGTGCGGGGCCGGCCGCGCCGCGCGGCCGTTACTCGTCCTGTAGCCCGGGAAGTACCGCATCCAGGAAGCTGGCCGGGGCCTCGACCATGGGGTAGTGCCCCACGCCTGGGAGCCGGACCACGGTGGCGTCGGGACGGGCCGCGATCAATGTGCCGACCATGGCAGGAACGGCCACCGGGTCATCGAGTCCCCACACGACGTGCAGGGGTGACGGGTCAGACTCGACAGCCCCGGTGAACCGGCGCTCGTTGCGGCGGCGTTCGTTTATGTAGCGGATCAGGCGGGCCAGCAGCAGCTGGCCGTCGTCATGCAGGATCTGCTCGACGGCGGCCGGGAGCGGGTCGTCGGGCCAGCCGGGCGGCACGAGTGGCGTCCGGGTGCTGAAGGTGGCGCGCAAGCTCCGGGTGAGCGACTCGGCATCCAGCGGGATCCCGGGAGAGAGCTTCTCATCGGGCAGGCTGAGCAGTAGCTGCTGGCCGTCGGTCAGCTGAGCCTGATCGATGTAGATGCTGCCGTTGACCAGCACGCGGCGGGTGACCTGCACGGGCCAGGTCCCGTCCAGGCGCCTGGCCAGGAGTTCACCGCCAACGGTGTTACCCATGTCGTGAGTAAGCATGGCCAGCCTGCCGATGCCCAGGGCGGCCACGAAAGCGGCGGCCACGTCGGCTTGCAGGGCCATGGAGTAATGCAGGTCCGGCTTGTCCGACAGGCCGAAGCCGAGATCGTCGAGCAGGAGAACGCGCCGTCCTGCGCGCAGCGGGTCCAGGACGGCCGCGTAGTCGAACGAGGAGGTGGGAAAGCCGTGCAGCACGAGCAGGGGCTCGTGCTCCTCGGGACCGATGGGCGGGGCGTCAATGGTGAAGACCCGATGCCCGCACAGCCTGCGAACGGCGCCGATGTCCCGCCACCCCGCGCTCGTCGTAATGGTCACGCCGAGCGCCTAGACTCGTTTCACGGTGAGGACTAATGGCTCTTGCCTGGGTCGGGGTGGCAGGCGCAGCTTGGTAGTGTGGAGTGGGCGGTCCCGGTACGGATGGGGTCGCTCGCCTGAGTTCCCCGGAGGGCACCGTGCCGCTCTCTGATCATGAGCGGCGCCAGCTCGAGCAGATCGAGCAGGCGCTCCGCGCCGATGACCCGCGGTTCGCTGACGCCGTAGCTGCGGCCGACCCGCGGGTGCACTACCGGCGCCGGGTCATGGCGGCGGCAGTGGGATTCGTGATCGGCGTCGGGCTACTGCTGGCCGGGGTCGTGATCAATGTCATCGTGATCGCGGTGGCGGGCTTTGTGGTCATGCTCGTCTGCAGCCTGTGGGCGGTGACCAGCTACCGGCGCATGACCAGCATCACCACCGGACGCGTCCCGGCCAAGAACAGGGCCGCTGGCCAGGACCGGCGTGCTGCCGACGGCCGGCGGGCTGGCCTGCTGGCGAGATCCAGGCTGATGGACCGCCTGGCGGAGCGCTGGCGGCGTCGCCAGGCTGGCGACCGCTAACCACACGCGGCCCGCTGCTGAGCGACACTGCCTTGAGCTCTCGGTGTTGCGTGTGCTTCAGGAACCTTGCAGGTGGGCCCGGTAGAGCTCGCGGAGTGCTTCCCATCCCCTGGCGTCCGCTTCGGCGTCGTAGGTCGGGTTGTCAGGCACCGCGAATCCGTGCTGGGCGGGATAGAACTCGAGGGTGTGCTCGACTCCGGCGGCAGCCAGCGCGCTTTCCAGTAGCTGGGCCTGCTCGGCGGTGAACGAGCCATCATCTTTCGCGGCGGCCACGTAGACCGTGGCGGTGACGCGGTTCACCGAGAGGTGCGGGCTCGACGGGTCCCCGAGCACGGCCAGCCTGCCGCCGTGAAACGATGCCGCCGCGGCGATCTTGCCGCCGAGTCCGCCCGCCGCGATCAGCGACATGCGTCCGCCTAGGCAGTATCCGGTGGTGCCGATCGCGGCGCCCGCCACTTCCGGTCGCGCCAGCAGGAAGTCCGAGTAGGCGTCAGAATCAGCGATGATCCGGTCATTGGTGAGCACGCTCGTGAGGCTGGACAGCCGGGCCCGCTCCCGCTGGTCGGCGAACAAAGTGGCCATGTCGAAGGGTGCCCACTCGCCCGCGCGGTAGTAAATGTCCGGGATCAGCGCGACGTAATCCATGCTCGCCAGCCGGTCGCCCAGCTGCCGGAACGTCTCTCGCGCCCCGCCCGCGTCGGGAAAAACCAGCACGCCAGGCCAGGGCCCGGTCGCGTCAGGGAGGTGCAGCGTCCCGTTGCTGTGGCCATCGGGCGCGGGGATCTGAACGTCAAGGCGCCGCACTCAGCTGCCTCCACCTGGCTCGTCGAAACTGGTCGCCCGAAGGTATCACCACGCGCGCCCGGCCCCGTGCTGAGAAGGCTGCGACGGCGTCCGCGCACGGCGGGTTTCTCGCCGCCCCTGGGCGGGCAGATGCATGAGATGCCCCAGGGTGCAGGCGGGACTGGAATCGTGATCATCGGCGGCGCCATGGCGGGGGCCAACGCGGCCGTAACCCTGCGGGAGCAGGATTTCCGGGACCGGGTCGTCGTTATCGGCCGGGAACCCGGCGTCCCTTTCGGCCGGCCTTCGCTGTCCAAGACGTACCTGCGGTCGGAGGAGGATCTCGCCGACTGGTATGTCAGGCCCGCGCGGTGGTACGAGGAGCACGACGTGGACCTTCTCGTGGGGTCCGATGTCGCGGCCATCGACACCACCGCGCACACGGTGCGGCTCGGCTCGGGCCAGGAGCTGCAGTACCAGAAGGTCTTGCTGGCCACGGGCGGACAGCACCGGCGGCTCGAGCTTCCGGGGGCTGACCTGCCTGGCCTGCACTATCTGCGCACGGTCGCCGATTGCGAGGCGATCAAGGGCGAAGCGGTGGCGGGCCGCCGCGCGGTCGTAGTGGGCATGAGCTTCATCGGCTCCGAGGTGGCGGCCTCGCTGACCCAGCTCGGGGTGCACGTGACCGCCATCTTTCCCGGCAGGTTCCCCCTTGAGCGGGTGCTGGGCGGGGAAGTCGGGGCACTATTCGGTGCCATTCACCGCGGGCACGGCGTCGAGCTGCTCGCCGGAGATCAGGTGGCCGCGTTCGAAGGGACGGAGCGGCTGGCGGGGGTCAGGACGGCTAGCGGCGTTCTCGTGGCCTGTGACTTCGCCGTGGCGGGGGTCGGGATTGAGCCCGTGGTTCCGGCCGTCGCGGGGCAATCTATCGCGCAGGATAACGGTGTTCTGGTCGACGAATTGTGCCGGGCCAGTGCCGAAGACGTCTACGCCGCCGGCGATGTCGCGAACCATCTTCATCCGGTATTCGGCCGGGTCCGGGTCGAGCACTACAACAACGCCGAGAAGCAGGGTGCCGCGGCGGCGAGATCGATGCTGGGCTCGGATGCTCCCTATGATTACATCCACAGCTTCTGGTCAGATCAGTACGAACACAAGCTCGAGTATGTCGGCCACGCTGCGAAGTGGGACGAGTTCGTGATTCGCGGGAGCTCGCCGGACGGCAGGCTCGTGGGGTTTTACCTCGTCGACGGCGTCGTGCGGGCCGCGGCCGGGCTCGACCGGGGCGGTGACCCCGAGCTGGACCGCGACGGTGAGATGGCTGCGGCCGCGCGTCTGGTGGCGGTGCGGGCCCGGCCTGCTGCTGGACTGCTCGCCGACGAACGGGTGGACCTGTGGTCGCTGGGGAAAGACGCCTAAATCGCCCGGGCGGCCCGCGCAACCCGGCCTAGGCATTCGAGAACAGCGGGATGTTCGCTCCGCTGGCCGGAGCCAGCGGGCTATCCAGCAGCGCGAGGATCAGCTCCGCGACATCCCCCGGGGTGAGGCCCGGGCGAAGTTCGGGATTGGCCCGGCGCAGCATCTGGGTGTCGACCGCTCCCGGGCTCACGCAGATGGCGCTGACGCCGTGTGGCCTGCCTTCCACGGCGATCGCTTCGGTCAGGCCGATGACGCCGTACTTGGAGACGTTGTAGGCGGTCAGCCCGGGGAACTTCTCGGTGGCGTAGATGCCCGACAGCGACGCGATGTTGATGATCCGTCCTTCGCCTGCGGCGCGCATGACGGTGAATGCCGCGCGGCAGCACAGGAACGAGCCGGTCAGGTTGACCCCCAGCGTCTGCTGCCAGATGTCCCACGTGGTCTCGGCGAACGGCGCGGCCGTCAGCACGCCGGCTGCGCAGACCAGGGCGGTGAGCCGGCCGGTCTGCGCGGCGACGGCAAACAGCCGCTCGACATCGTCGACCTTGCTCACATCGGCGGGCACGGGCGTGGCCTGGCCGCCGCCGGCCTGGATGCCGCGGGCGACGCTGGCCAGCGCGTCGCGGTCCCGGGCCGCGAGAACGACGTGCGCTCCGGCGCCGGCCAGGGCCTGTGCGGTGGCGGCTCCGATTCCCCGGCTGGCACCCGTGACCATCGCGACCCGTCCCGCTAGCCAGTGCCGCGGGTCACTCATGGACTGCGGCCCCGGTCCGCCGGCGGATGACTCGCCGGTAGAGCTGCTCGTGGGCATCCAGACTCCGTTCCAGGTCGAGATGCTTTTCGGCATGCTGGCGGCACGCCGCACGCGAGATCCGGGCCGTCCTCAGGACACTATCCGCTGCCGCTTGCAGGTCATCCGGCGCCACCAGGAAGCCGGTCACGCCAGGCACGATTATCTCGCTGAGCCCACCCCGCTGGAACGCGACGACCGGGGTCCCGCAGGCCTGGGCGTCAGCGGCAGCCATGCCGAAGGGCTCGTCCCACCTGGCCGGGCAGAGGGCGACCGCTGCGCGGGCCAGGGCCGCCCACATCGAGGTCCGGGGTACTCCTTCATGCACCGCCACGCCTGGCATATCACGCCGGGGGTCGATCTGTTCTCGTACGTACTCGGCGTCGTAGCTGTCGCCGTAGACGTCGATCCGGGTTCCCGCCCGCCTGGCGATGTCGATCGCCTCGGCGGCGCCCTTCTCGGGACTCAGCCTGCCTGCGAAGATAGCGCCGGCCCCGGGCGCGTCCGACCACGGGATGGAACGCGTCGGCACATAGGGCGGGAGGATCGCATCGACTCGGATGACCCGGCGCCAGGTGCTCGCCTGGAACGCGGACACGCAGGCCACGGCCGGGGGCTGACTGCCCTGCGCGGCCTCGCGCAGCGCGGCCGCGATCGCCGCGTCCGGTGGCAGGTGGAGCGTGTGCACGACCGGCGCGGTCAGTCCGGTCGCGAGAGCGATCGCCGGGGCGTCGAAGGCGTGATTGTGGACCACGTCGTACCGGGTCTGGATGACGGTCGCGTAGGCGCTGGCAAAGGCCAGCGCGGCCGGGGCCTGATCGCGGTCCGGCGGGCCGGCGGCCCGGTACAAGGTGGCGGCCAGAGATCTCGGATCGACCCCGGTATCGATGACCGTAACCCCTGGTATCTCCGATCCCGAGGCGGCGTAGACGTGGACCTCGTGGCCTCTGCGGAGCAGGCCGCGCGCCAGGTCGGCCACGAAGGCCTGAGAGCCGCCGCCCTGCGGCTCGCGGATGGCTGACACGAGCGGCGCCACGATCGCGACCTTCACCGTGTGATCACCTTGACGGCCAGATCGCGCGGCGGATTGATCCCCAGTACCTCATACGGCACCAGTCGGCTGCCGCGGCGGCGGACCTCCGTGACCGCAAGCGGATAGAAGATCTCGGCCAGCTCGACCGCCTCGCGGTAGCTCGCGAACTCCACTGCCATCGGCCCGGCGAAGCTCTGGTAGCGATAGCCGCGGGCGGCGAGCCAGCTGATGTTGTTCGGCCAGATGATGGCGACGCAGCCACCGGGCCGGCAAACCCGCTCCATCTCGGCCAGGCCGGCGTCGCCGCCATGGCCAGGGGCGGGGGTGAGGACAGAGCACGCGACCACCAGATCGGCGGAGCCGGTCTTGACGGGCAGGTCGTCAAAGAACCCGTGCGTGACGCGGGCGCGGTATCCGTGGTCGGCTGTGGCCAGCTTCCGCTCAAGTATCTGGCGCAGGCCGGCCGCGGGCTCAATAGCCACTACCTCCTGTCCCCGCTCGATGAGTTCCATCGTCAGCCGCCCTGACCCGGCGCCGACCTCGACTATCCGGTCCGCGCTGGCAGGCAGCCAGGCAACTATCCCGTGATGGAGTCGCTCCGCGCTGGCCATCCGCTCGTAAAGCTCCGGCTCGAGCCGGTAGAGCAATTCCCAGGCCAGGGTTACATCGGCCTGCGGATCGCAGCCCGGCTCAGGCGCAAAGCGCCGCGCCTCGTCGCGGGTGAGTACCCGGAGGTCCCGAGCGCAGTAGCGGCTGCTCAACTCCCGGGTCCTCAGCGGTCATCACCGACCTCGGCCCAGTTCTTGTCGGTCTCGCAGACCCGGACTGACCGCAGTGACCCGGCAGGAAGCTCGCATTTGAGCCTTTCCCAGAAGGTCATGGCGAGGTTTTCCGCCGTGGGAATGATTCCGTCCAGCCACGGAACGTCGGTATTCAGATTGCGGTGGTCGACGTGCTGGATGATCTGCTGGTGCATGACGTCTGAAAGCAGCTTCAAGTCCAGGACGTAGCCGCTGGCGTCGTCGATCTTTCCGGCTACCACGACGTCTAGTGCGTAATTGTGGCCGTGCAGGCTGACACATTTTCCGAATAGGCGCCTGTTCTCGTCCTCTGATAGGTGCGGGTTACGCAGCTGGTGCGCGGCGTTGAACGTCTCGCGGCGGCTTACCAGCACGGTCGGGCTGGTCATGGCTCAAAGCTTACGACCCAGCCGCACCGGCCGGCTCGCGGGTCATCTGGAGCTGGCTCACGCCGAGATAGCCGCTGCGGAAGCCCGCCTCGGCGTAGGCCAGGTAGAACTCCCACATCCGCCGGAAGGTCTCGGTGAAACCCTGGGCGTGGATGTGCGGCCACTGGTCAGTGAAGCGCCCTCGCCACAGCTGCAGGGTCCTGGCGTAGTGCGCCCGAAGCTCACGCCGCTGGGTGACCCGCAGGGTGGTGTGCGCCGCCAGGGTGTCGTCGATGGCCTGCAAGGACGGGATGATCCCGCCGGGGAAGATGTACTTCTGGATCCAGCTGAAGCTCCGCCGGGTGGCCAGGAGCCGGTCATGAGCCATGGTGATGGTCTGGATGCTCACCTTCCCGCCTGGGGCCAGCAGGCGGTCCAGGGTGGCGAAGTAGACCGGCCAGTAGGCGGCACCCACGGCTTCGATCATCTCGACGCTGACGATGGCGTCGTATTCGCCCTCGACCTGGCGGTAGTCCTGCAGCCGCGCGTCCACGCGATCGGCTACGCCGGCCGCGCCGGCCCGCTCGCGGGCCAGTTCCAGCTGCTCGCGGGAGAGCGTGACCGTGGTCACTCGCGCTCCTCGGAGCGCCGCGCGGATGGCGAGCGTGCCCCACCCGGTGCCGATCTCCAGCAGCCGGGTGCCGCTGCCCACGCCGGCGAGATCAAGGATCCCGTCGATCTTGCGCAGCTGTGCCTCCTCGAGCCGGGTCGCGGTCGCGGTGGGCTCGCTCTCATCGAACCACGCCGAGGAGTAGGTCATCGTCTGGTCCAGGAAGGCGGCGAACAGGTCATTGCTCAGGTCATAGTGAGCTTCGATGTTGGTGCGCGCGCCGTGCAGGGTGTTCTCCTGGTCCCGCGGGATGTGCTGGTCCGCAACGGCCCGCAGCTTCTGCAGCGGCGCCGGGACCAGGCTGGTGAGCCGTTCGGCGAAGGGCGTCAGCAGGTCGGCCAAGTCGGTGCCGGGCGCGGCCCGCCAGTCGCCGGCCATGTACGCCTCGCCAAAGCCGATCTTTGCGTCCCGGCCGAGCCGGGCGAAGAAGGCCGCGGGACGGACGAGCTGGAACTCTGGCGAGGCCGCCGATCCGCCGCCGAGCAGGCGCCCGTCGGCGGAGGTCACGCGGACCTGGACGAGCCGGACGGCGCGGGAAAAGATCATCCGTGCGATGGTGGCCCGGACCGGCGCGCGGGGAGTGGCGATGGCGCTGCGGCGGCTGACGAAGGCGGAGACGGTCATGGTCAGACCCCTTCTTGCGTGGTGTGCGGTGGCCGGGTGCGGATGGGCAGGTGATGCAGCCAGAGCCAGATGCCGTGCATCCGGATCAGGGCCGAGACCCGCTGGGTCATGAGGGGCTGGCGGATCAGCCGGCGGGCCAGGGCCTGGCGCGTCGCGGGTTCCGGGCGGCCCCGGAAGGTCGCGGTGAACGCCACGGTGCCCTGGCGGCGCAGCGAGACGGTCGCGGAGACCAGGTCAGGGCGCAGCACGAACCGCACCGCGTAGCTGCCGCTGACGTCGAAGAACGGGGAGACGTACAAGGCTTTGTCCGTCACGGCGGCTCCGGCACCGTCGGGTCGCAGCAGGTAGGCGTGCCGTTCGCCGTAGGTGTTGTGGACCTCGGCGACGACACAGGCCAGGACGCCGTCGGCGGCATAGCACCAGAAGACCGAGAGCGGGTCGAACACGTGACCGAGAACCCGGGCGCCCGCGAGCATGAGCACTCGTCCCCGGTCTCCGAGCCTTATGCCGCTGCGGGCCAGGTAATTCTCGATGTTGCGCTTGATCGGCAGGCCCGGGTCGCCGAGGTGATCAGCGCTGCTGAAGTGCGCGAACGCCCTGAGGTACCAGGGCTGGCGCGGGAGGTTGTCGAGGTCGACCAGCCACTGGTAGACCTGGTGGCTGAAGGCATGCCGCACCGGTCCTGGGCGCCGGTGCGTGACCTGGCCGGCGACCAGGGCCGGCAGCTGGGGCAGCGCGGGGAGGGCGGGCCCGGGCGGCAGGACCGCGGCCGTGCTCACCAGGTCACCCCGAAGTGCCTGGCCGCCGCTACGCCAGAGCGGCAGCCGTCCTCGTGGAATCCCCAGCCGTGGTAAGCGCCCGCGTAGACGGTGCGGTCGGTGGCCAGGCTGCTCAGCCGGGCCTGCGCGCGGACCGCTTCGGAGGTGTAGATCGGGTGCTCGTAGTGCATCACCGAGACGATGGACTCCGGGTCGATGCGGCCGGAATCGTTGAGCGTGACCAGGAAGTCCTGCGCGGCCTGGTGCCCCTGCAGCCGGTTCATCCAGTACGTCACCACCGTGGGCTGGTCGGGCTGGCCGCAGGAGGTCATCCGGTAGTTCCAGGAAGCCCGGGCCGAAGCCGCGGCCGGCAGCACCGAGCTGTCCGTGTGCAGGACGGTGACGTTGCGCGAGTAGCCGAACTCCTTGAGGGTGGTGACCTCCTCGTCGGTGGGGTCGGCGAGCAGGTCCAGGGCCTGGTCGGCATGGGTCGCGATGACGACGCGGTCCACCCGGGTGACGTGGCCAGCGTTGTCGCGGATCTCGACGCCGGCCTCGCTGCGGCTGACGTCGGTGACGGCGTGGGCGGCCCGGACGTCTGGTAGCAGCGCGGCGAGCCGGTCGACGTAGGTGCGGGATCCGCCGGCGACCGTGTACCACTGCGGGGAGCCGGTTACCCGCAGCATCCCGTGCTGGTCGAGGAACCTGAACAGGTACCTGGCCGGGTAACGCAGCGACGCCTCGCGGCCCGCGGACCACACGCACGATACGACCGGGACGGCGTAGTGGGCGACAAAGTGATCGCTGAATCCGGCCCGCTCGAGGAACTCGCCGTAGCTCGTCTGGTCACCGGCCTGCGCGGCCCGCAAAAACGCGGCCGCTCGCCGGTGGAATCGCCTGACCTGCCACAGCATCCGGATGAACTGCGGGTCGAGCAGGCGGCGCGGCTGGGCGAGGATGCCGCGCAGCCCGCGTCCGCCTGCGTACTCCAGGCCGCACTCCGCGCAGTGCACGCTCATGCTCATCTCGGTGCGGCGCACCTGGACCCCGAGTTCGCCGAAGAGCTTGCGCAGCCAGGGATAGGTCCTGTCGTTGTGGACGATGAATCCGCTGTCGACCGCATGCCGCCTGCCACCCGGGCCGGGCACGTCGTGGGTGTGCGCGTGGCCGCCGAGCCGGTCCTGCGCCTCGAAGAGGATGACGTCGTGGGTGCGGGACAGCAGGTAGGCGGCGGTCAGTCCGGAGACTCCCGCCCCGATCACGGCTACCGAAGGCCGGCCCGGGCGCTCGACGGTGGCCGGCTCCCGGTGGGGGAGGCCGGCGGTCGCCGGCCCGCTGCTGTGCGAGTCCATCAATGTCAACTTTCGTCTAAGGTTTGTCTAGGTATGAAGGTAGCTTTCCTGGACCGTCTTGTCAAACGTCTGTCTAGGTACTGTAGAGTGTCGGGATGGACAATCCCGAGGGCTCGCAGGTGCGCATCGGCGAGCTGAGCCGCCGCCTCGGCGTGAGCGACCACGTCCTGCGGGCCTGGGAGAGCCGCTACGGCCTGCTGCGGCCGGTGCGCTCAGCGGGCGGTTTCCGGTTGTACTCGGAGGCGGACGCCGGGCGGGTGCGCCGGATGCAGGCCCACCTCGCGCACGGGCTGTCCGCCGCCGAGGCGGCCAAGGCGGTGCTCGGGGAGGACGGCCGGGCCGGGGCGGACACCGCGCCCGCGGCCGCGCCGGAGAACGGGGCGGACCCGGCGGGAACGGCCAGGCCTCAGGACGCCCGGCCGATCCAGAGTGCGGCGCCCGATGCGCTCCGGCAGGCGCTGGACGCCTTCGACGAGCCGGCCGCGCAGGCAGTCCTGGATCGGCTCTTGTCCGATCTATCCGTGGCCGCGGTGCTGCGCACCGTGGTGCTGCCGTATCTCACCGAACTCGGAGAGCGCTGGGAGCAGGGAACGGCCAGCGTCGCCCAGGAGCACTTCGCGAGTAACGTCATCCGCGGGCGGCTCGCCGGGCTGGCCAGGGGCTGGGGGACCGGACACGGTCCCCGCGCCGTCCTCGCCTGCCCGCCGGGGGAACTTCACGACCTGGCGCTCATGGCGTTCGGCATCGTGCTCAACCGCAACGGGTGGCGGATTGACTACCTCGGGATGAGCACGCCGGTGGCGGAGCTGACCCAGACGGTCGACGAGAGGCATCCGGACCTCGTCGTCCTGGCCGCCGCCGTGCCGGAGAACCTCGACGGCCTGGCTCCGCAACTCACGGCGCTCGCCCAGCGCGCTCCGCTGGCCCTGGCCGGGGCCGGCGCCACACCGGAACTCGCGGCGGCCGTGGGGGCCAGGCTGCTGGCCGGTGATCCGGTCACCGAGGCGGAAAAGGTCCGGTGGCCGCGCTGAGCCTGGGCATCACGGGCGGGCGGCGAGGTCCTGGTGCTCGTCCCGGAGCTGACGCTTAAGGATCTTGCCGCTGGGGTTCTTCGGCAAGTCGTCGGCGATGATGACGCGCTTGGGTGTCTTGTAACCCGCCAGTTGCTCGCGCGTGTGGCCGATCACCGCTTCCTCGGTAAGCACGGCGCCCGGCTTCGGGACTACTACCGCGGTGACCGCCTCGATCCACAGCGGATGGGCGATGCCGAAGACGGCGACTTCGGCCACGCCGTCCATCTGATAGATGGCCTCCTCGACTTCCCGGCTGGCCACGTTCTCCCCGCCGGTCTTGATCATGTCCTTCTTCCTGTCGACCACGGTGAGGTATCCGTCCTCGCTCATGACCCCCAGGTCGCCGGAGTGGAACCACCCGGTGCGGAACGCCGCCGCGGTCATCGCCGGGTCCTTGTAATAGCCCAGCGTGGCGTGCGGACTGCGGTGGACGATCTCCCCCACGGTGCCGGGTGGCACCACCAGGTCGTCATCGTCCACCAATCTGGTTTCCACATTGAGCGCCGCCCGGCCTGCCGACCCGGCCCGGCTGACCTGCTCGCCCGGCCCGAGGATCGTCGCCAGCGGAGCCATCTCCGTCTGCCCGTAGAAGTTCCACAGGCGGATGCCTGGCAGCCGCTCCAGCAGCTCACGCAGGACCAAGGCCGGCATCGCCGAGGCGCCGTAGTACCCCTTGCGCAGCGAGCTGAGGTCGGTCCGGTCGAACTGTGGTGACCTGAGCAGGCTGATCCACACCGTCGGCGGGCAGAACAGCTTCGTGGCACGCTCCGACTCGATCGCCGTCAGGATCGCCGCCGGGTCGGGCGCTGGGAGCACGATGCTCGTGGCACCGAGGTATATGTCGGGCCCGAGGAAGCAGTCCAGTTGCGCGCAATGGTAGAGCGGAAGGGAGTGCACTTCGACGTCATCGCCGTCCATGCCGCCGTCGATGACGCAGGATACGTACTGCCACATCAGCGAGCGGCTCGACAGCATGGCGCCCTTGGGCCGTGACTCGGTGCCTGATGTGTACATCAGTCGCACCAGGTCGTCGTCGGCGACCTGAACATCAGGCGGGGTGCCCTGATAGTCGATCCATTGCTGGACATCTGCCCACCCGGCCGGCACCTGGGCGGCGGACAGCCGGATCACCGCGCGCGTCGAGATATCGAGCCCAGCCGCTGCGATCGCCTGGTCGGCAGTGGCGGCCAGGGCGTCCTCGGCCACAAACGCCGTCGCTTCGCTGTGGTTCAGCAGGTAGGCGATCTCGCCGGGACCGAGCATGAAATTGACGGGCACCAGGATCACGCCGAGCCGCGCGGTCGCGAACGACAGGACGGCGAACTGCCAGCAATTGTGGGACAGCAGCGCCAGCCGGTCGCCCTGGTGCAGGCCCTCGGCCGCGAGCGCGGCCGCGGTCCGCGACACCGCCGCATCCAGCTCGGCGAACGTCAGCCGGGTAGCGCCAGAGACGATGGCGAGCTTGCCAGGGACGCGGCACGCGGTGCGATGCAGCATGTCGCTGATGCCCTGCCGCCGAGCCAGTCCCGGCAGGTCGCCGTCGATGTTTTCCACCATGATCTGCATCCTCCCGCCACTGCTTAAGCCAACCGTGCGCACCCCCCAAGCACCACGACAGAGGCGAACGTCACCACCCCGCTGATGCGCATGTGCATCCCGTCCAGGCCTGGCGGTCCTGCTGCGGAGGCGCTGCGGATGACCGGTGCACCAGGGCCGCCCGGCCGGGCTGCGGACCGATTAGTTGGCGGACCCGCCGTCGTCTTAATCGGTGCTTCTCGTTTCGCGGCGGCCCTGTCTCGTGGCCCGGGTGCGCGATCTTGTCCAGCGGAGGTTCAGCATGCCTAATCTGCGGGTGCACAACCTGATCGTCTCGCTTGACGGGTACGCGAGCGGGGACGGCCAGTCGCTCGAGCAGGTGCCGATCGTGCTCGGCCGGGGCGTCCGGCTCTGGGACGGCCTGGACGGGCTGCATGAGCGGCACTCCATCGAAACGGTCACCGTCCCCAGCGGCGCCATCCACTTGTTCTTCACCCGTTAGCCAACCTCGGCCATCGCCGGCCGAGGGGCATGCGGCGCCGGCCCGATCGCTTATTCAGGCCCGGCCACGTATCAGGAGCGACTCCGCTGTCTCTATGTGAGGTAGTGCGCGGCTTATACCACAGGAGCCGGCGTGGGGAAAGGCTCTTCTGATGAACGGCAAGTATCTCGGATACGTCGCGGGTCAAGATCCGCTCTACGATTATCTCGGCAAGATTATCCGCGACGACATGCGGGTACGCGAGCCACGGCCCGCGTTCCGCGTCTTCCGGTTGTCCGGCAGCAACGAGGTCTACGGATACGAGGAGAAGTTCAGCGGGGTCAAGGTCATCTGCAAGTTCTACGGCCCGCGATTCGGATCGGACCGCGAGAAGGCGGTCTCGATGGCGCGCCGCGAGTACGAGGGGCTCAGAACGCTGCGCCGGTACGACCTGATCGGGTCGCCGCACCACGTGATCCGGCCGTTTGGATTCAGCCGCGACATCAACGGAGTGCTGGCCGTCGAATACTATGCCGGCGAGGAATTCAGCCACGCGATCGCCCGGGCGACGCAGCACCGCGACGATGCGCACCTCTACTGGCGGCTGAAGGCGCTGGCCTATTTCCTCGCCACGCAGCACATCCGCACCGCCGGCCGGGCAGGCGTCGATTTTGATCCCGACTGCAGGTACTTCGACACGGTGGTCGGTGCGCTCAAGAAAGCCCACCGCATCGGACAGTGGGACATCGACGAGCTCTCCTGGCTGCGCGACTTGTGGCGGGACCGGCCGCAGATGTGGCAGGACCAGGAGGTCTGGCTGCACGGCGACGCGACTCCGGCGAACTTCCTGTTCGGCTTAGACATGGACGTCGCGGCGATCGACCTGGAACGCATGAAGCGCGGGGACCGGATGTTCGATGTCGGGCGCGTCGCGGGCGAGCTCCAGCATGCGTTCATGAGCGCGGTCGGCGACCGGCATCGCGCGGAGCCGTTCATCGGCCATTTCCTCTGGGAATACAGCTGTCACTTTCCCGATCGTCAGCGGACGTTCAAGTCGATTACCGCGCGGGCGCCGTACTATATGGCGCTGAACCTGCTGCGGATCTCGCGAAACGACTACATCGGCCGGGACTATGGCGGAAGGCTCGTGGCCCAGGCCAAAAAGCTGCTTCGAGCCGCCGCCTGAGCGCCCGTATCGTGGCAGCCCGGATCGTGGCAGCCAGGATCATGGCAGCGGCGTGGCGCAGCGCGCGGGTGATCGCTGGCGGCCTGATCCGGGCTCTACACTGGGCTGGGACGACAACGCCGATCGCACCCACCAGCGAATGTCAGGCACGGGCCGCGATGACCAACGCACCATCCGCGGGACAGCCAAGCATGGACATCCGAGCGGTCGCCTTCGACGTGAACGGCACCCTGGTCAGGATCCTGACCGAGGACGGCATGGATCAGATCTTCAGGTCCGCGGCGCACTTCCTCACCTACCAGGGCATCGACCTGCGCCGGCACCAGGTCCAGGAGCTCTATTTCCGGATCATGAAGGAGCAGCAGCGGGCCAGTCCACAGGAGCATCCCGAATTCGACGCCGTCAGTATCTGGCGCAGCATCATCGAAGCGCACCTGACGGATTTCACCCGCGCTCTGCCGGCCGGAAAACTCCAGCAGCTGCCACTGTTCCTGACCGAGATGAGCCGCGGCATCGCGCGCCGCAAGCTCAGTCTCTACCCGCACGTCCGCGAGGTGCTCGATGTGCTGCGGGAACGCTACCCGCTAGCGCTCGTCACCGACGCGCAGAGCGCGTATACCCGGGCCGAGCTGCACAAGGTTGGCCTGCTCGACTACTTCGACCCGATCATCGTCTCCGGCGACCACGGGTTCCGCAAGCCCGACCGGCGGCTCTTCCAGCTCGCGCTCGACCGGCTGAACGTGCCGGCCCAGAACACCCTGTACGTCGGCAATGACATGCACCGCGACATCTTCGGGGCGCGGCAGGCCGGCCTGGCGACGGTGATGTTCGATTCCGACCAGGGCACAAAGGTCTACCGGGATTGCGTGCCGGACTACACGATCACGGACTTCCGCGACCTGCTGAAGATCCTCGACCAGCCCTGACCGTGACCGCGGGACCTTTGGCCCTACACATGAAATCCATTTCAGGTATTCAGTCGAAACAGGCGTTCCTCCTGCCTGGGGGGTGGCGAGCAGTCGCATGGGGCGACTGATATTCCTTCCTGGAGGTGGCTTCGCATGAAGTATGTTCCGCCCGGCGAGCCCGGCAGCATCGTCTCGGTCCAGCCGAGGTACGAGAATTTCATTGGCGGCAAATGGCTGGCGCCAACCCGGGGCAAGTACCGGGTTGACCTGAGTCCAGCCACCGGACGGCCGATCACCGAGGTCGCGGAGTCCACCCCAGAGGATGTCGAACTGGCCCTGGACGCCGCGCACGCGGCGAAGGACGCATGGGGCGAGGCCTCGGCCACGGCGCGCGCCGTGGTGCTGAACGGCATCGCCGACGTGATCGAGAAGAACTCCGAGATGCTGGCCGTCGCCGAAAGCTGGGAGAACGGAAAGCCTGTTCGCGAGACCCTGAACGCGGACATCCCGCTGGTCGTCGATCACTTCCGCTATTTCGCCGCTGCCGCCCGCGCGGAGGAGGGCCGCTCCACCGAGATCGAGAAGGACCTCGTCGCGTACCACTTCCGTGAGCCGCTGGGGGTCGTCGGGCAGATCATCCCGTTCAACTTCCCGTTGCTGATGGCGGCCTGGAAGCTCGCGCCCGCGCTGGCGGCCGGAAACTGCTCCGTGCTCAAGCCGGCCTCGCCGACCCCTTGGTCGATCCTGAAGCTGGCCGAAGTCATCGAGGACGTCGTGCCCCCCGGTGTGATCAACATCGTGACCGGCCCTGGCGCTGAGATCGGCAAGGCACTGGCCGCGAATCCGCGGATCGCGAAGGTCTCCTTCACCGGTGAGACGGTGACCGGCCGGCTGATCATGCAGTACGCCGCGCAGAACCTGATCCCGTCCACCGTCGAGCTCGGCGGCAAGTCACCGAACATCTTCTTCAGCGATGTCATGGCCCATGACGACGAGTTCCTGGACAAGGCCGTTGAGGGCCTGGTGCTGTACGCGTTCAACAAGGGCGAAGTGTGTACCTGCCCCTCGCGGGCCCTGATCCAGGCCGACATCTACGACGAGTTCATGGCGCGCTGCCTGGACCGGATCGCGAAGATCAAGCAAGGCAACCCCCTCGATACCGCGACCATGCTCGGCCCGCAGGTCTCCGCCCAGCAGATCGACAAGATCGCCTCGTACGTCGAGATCGGCAAGAACGAGGGTGCTGAGGTCCTCATCGGCGGAAACCGCGCGAAGGTCGACAATGAGCTCGCTGGCGGATACTACTTCGAGCCCACCGTCCTCAAGGGTGACAACAAGATGCGCGTGTTCCAGGAGGAGATCTTCGGGCCGGTGCTCGCCGTGACTACCTTCACGGATGAGGCTGACGCGCTGGCGATCGCCAACGACACCCTGTACGGGCTCGGCGCCGGCGTGTGGACCAGGGACGGCACCCTCGCCTACAGGATGGGGCGCGCCATCAAGGCCGGGCGGGTCTGGACGAACTGCTACCACCAGTACCCGGCCGGGGCAGCATTCGGCGGGTACAAGATCTCCGGCATCGGTCGCGAGAACCATCGGATGATGCTCGACCACTACAGCCAGACCAAGAACCTGCTGGTCAGCTACAGCACTAAGCCACTCGGTCTGTTCTGAGCCCCAGGTGCCTGACATTCCCGCGGTGCCGAGGCTTACGGTCACCCCGGCGGCTCATGAGGCGATCAGCCGCCTCTGTGCCGCCCGGGGCGGCCGGGTGATGTTCGTGCAATCCGGTGGCTGCTGCGCTGGCAGCACCCCGATGTGCTTTCCGGACGGGGAGCTGGTCATCGGCGACATCGATGTGCTGCTGGGCGACATTGACGGCTGCCCGTTCTACATCGACGCCAGGCTCGACGACGCGTGGGGACGCGATGACCTCGTTCTCGACGTCGCTCCCGGTCCACCGGAGGGCTTCTCGCTCGCCGCCGGCGACAACCTGCACTTCATCACGCGCTCGGCCGCGTGCGCCGCGCCGCGGGCGCGCTCGCCGCGCGATTAGGTCACTTAGCCGGGCCGCTGTTCTTCTGGCCCGGGCCCGCATCCTTACCGGGGAGCAGCGGCGCGGTGGCCTTCAGCACATCCTCGGCGAACTTCCGCTGGCTGGCCAGCAGCTGCTCGGCGAAGTCGTAGGCGCCCGCGACAAGATCCTGCGGTTTGGGCAGCTCGTCGGCAAAGGGCACGTTCACGTCCGGCAGCGACGGCGTGATCGACTGGACTGCGCTGGCCCAGGTCTGGAGCGCGTCGACTACGGCGGCCTGGCTCTTGCGGACCGTGTTCAGGATCTCCTCCTGGACCCGGCCCATGGCGCGGGAATCGGTCATGACTTCCTCCTCAGTCCGAACTGGGCAGACCCCTTCTATGGTTAGGAGTGTGCTCGCCGGACCTCGTTTGCGCCAGGTGGCTTTGGTCGCGCACGACTGCGGGCAGGTAGCTGATGCGCTCAGTCAGGCCTTCGGCTGGGCACCGCCGTTCCGCGATCCTGGAGTCGCGGAGTTCGGCCTGACCAATGCGGTGTTCGCGGTGGGCGACACGTTCATTGAAGTGGTGGCGCCCGCCCAGCCGGACACCACCGCCGGCCGGTACCTCGAGCGGCGCGGCGGTGACGGCGGGTATATGGCGATTTTCCAGGTTCCTGACCTGGCCGCGGCCCGCCGCCGGATCGCTGGCCTGGGGGTGCGGGTGGTCTGGACAGCTGATCTGCCTGACATGGCCGGCACCCACTTGCATCCCGGCGACGTCCCCGGTGCCATCGTGTCCGTGGACTGGGCGGAGCCGGCCCAGTCGTGGCGGTGGGCGGGCCCGTCGTGGACGGGGCGTGCGCCCGAGCATGCTCCCGGCGGTGTGATCGGGCTGACGATCGAGGTCAAGGACCCATCCGTGGCGGCGCAGCGCTGGGCAGCGGTGCTCGGGGTGTCCGCGAGCACCGCCGGGAGCACCGCGGTGGTGGAGCTCTCGAACTCGGGCCAGCGGCTGCGATTCGCGCCTGGCCCGGAGCGGGCACGGCCAGGGAATTACCGCAGTGATCATCGCCGGGCTGGCCGGCGGGCCGCTGGAGATCGGCGGGGTCCGCTTCGCCGGCGAGGAAGGATGACATGACCGCACTGGATACCGGGACCGAGGACCTGCGGGCCGAGATCGACGACGGCGTCGCGGTGATCACTATGAACCGCCCAGGGCGGCGAAACGCCCTTTCGGAGGCCATGGTGACGGCCCTGGCGGAAATCCTCGCCCGGGTGGAGACCGACGATGCGGTTGGCTCGGTCGTGCTCACCGGGGCAGGCGGCGCTTTCTGCGCGGGCGGCGACGTCAAGGGCATGGCCGCCGCGCCGGCGGCCCGCAGCGGCGACGGTGCCGGCCGGTCGCTGGATGCCGTCATCCATCGTCAGCGACTCAACCAGCGGGCCACGAGCGGTCGGCTGTGGAGCATGCCCAAGCCGACGATCGCTGCCATCGGCGGGCCGGCGGCCGGAGCCGGACTATCGCTGGCCCTGGCGTGCGATCTGCGGTACGCGGTGCCCGGGGCGGTGCTGACCACTGCTTTCGCTCGGGTTGCGTTCGCCGGAGACTATGGCGGGACCTGGTTTCTCACCCGGCTGGTGGGCAGCGGCAAAGCCAAAGAGCTCTACTACTTCGCTGAGCGCCTGAGCGCCGAGGACGCGGAGCGGCTCGGGATCGTCAACGCCATCTTTCCGGCGGCCGACTTCGAGCGGGAGGTCATGGCGCGGGCTCGGCGGCTCGCCGAGGGGCCGTCGATCGCCTACCGCTATATGAAGGAGAACCTGAACCGGGCCGTGACCGGCGAGCTGGGTGACTGCATGGACCTCGAAGTGACGCACCATCTGCACACCGCGCTCACCGAGGACCACCGCGAGGCCGCCCAGGCCTTCGTGGACAAACGCGAACCCCGTTTCGGTGGCCGGTAGCTTTGTCCGCTCCGCGCCTGGCATCCTGGCCCGCAGGAAGGAGCCCAGCATGAGCGGTCCGCGGCCAGCGCAGCCCGCGGCAGGCGACGGCCGGGCCGGCGGCGAGGCACCGCTGATCCTGCTGGCCGAGCAGGCCGGTGAGGTGGAGCGCGCGCTGGTAACAAAGTGGCTGCGTACGGCGGACGTCCGGCCGTCCGAGGTGCTGCCACTTGATAGTCAGGAACTGGCCAGGTCGCTGGCCACAGCGCCGCCGGGCACGGTCATCGCCGCCGCTCGCGTCGCGTGGCTGCCGCGCGAGCGGGACGGCGAGCGGCGGGTCCGCTGGTCGGACGTCCTGTCGCAGGTCAATCCGCGTCGGCCGCCGGTGTTCTGGCAGACCCGGATCATGCGGCGCGAGCCCGACCGGGCCCGGATGGTGGTTGCGGAGCCGGCCACCGTGGCGGCGCTGCGCGAGCGCTGGGGCGGCGCTGGCTCGTTCGCGCACTTCGTGTCCAGGCAAGCCGGGCTCGCACTCGATCGTTCCGAGCGGGCGCTGCTCGGATACCGCTACAAGGTGCCGAAGGACGTCGTCGAGGCGATCGAGGACAGCCGGGAATTCCGTGCCGACGTGGCCGCGCTGGCCGCCCGGCTCGAGCTGACCGAACCGGAGGCTGCGGACCGCACCCGGGCGGTGCTGGACGGCCTGGTGGCCTCCATGAGCCCGATCGCAGTCGACCTGCTCTCCGGCGTGCTGCGCCCGCTGCACGCCTACGCGTGGGACGTCCAGGCCGACACAGCCGGGCTTGACCGGCTGCGTGAGCTGAACCGCCGTCATGCGCTGGTCTTCCTCCCCAGCCACCGCTCCTACGCGGACCCGCTGCTGCTGGCCGACGTCCTCGCCGAGCACGACTTTCCGCGCAACCACCTGCTCGGCGGTGACAACCTCCGCATCTGGCCGATCAGCCCGCTGGCCAGGCGCGCCGGGATCATCTTCATCCGCCGCAGCTTCGCTGGCGACGAGATTTACAAGCTGGCGCTGCGCGAGTACCTCGGCTACCTGCTCGCCAAGCGCTTCAATCTCGAGTGGTACATGGAGGGCGGCCGCTCGCGGACCGGCAAGCTGCGCCCGCCGCGCTACGGCCTGCTGGCCTACGTCGCCGACGCGGTCGCGCGCGGCCGGGCCGACGATGCCTATCTGGTGCCGGTGGCAATTACCTACGACCAGCTCAGGGAAGTATCGGCGATGGCGGCTGAACAGGCCGGGGCGGCCAAGAAGGCCGAAGGGCTCGGCTGGCTGGCCTCCTACGCCAAGGGGCAGCTCGCGAAGGTCGGCACGGTGCACGTGCGGTTTGCGGAGCCGCTTTCGGTGCGAGCGGCCTTGGAGCCTGGCGGCCTTGACGACAATCCGGATACCCGCAGGCTCGCGCTGCAGAAGGCCGCGTTCGAGGTGGCGGTCCGGATCAACCGGGTCACCCCGGTGACGGCCACGGCGCTGGTCACGCTCGCGCTCCTGGGCGTTCGTGACCGGGCACTGACCCTGGGACAGGTACGCGGGGTTCTCGAGCCGCTGCGCGGCTACCTGGCGGAGCGGAGCTTGCCGCACTCGGGTGACGTGCTGCGAACGGACGCCGGGGTGCGCCGCGTGCTCGGCGCGCTGGCCCAGCAGAATGTGGTCACGGTCTACGCCGGCGGACAGGAGCCTGTTTACGCCATCGAGCGGGGCCAGCACCTGGTCGCAGCGTTCTACCGCAACAGCGCGATTCACCATTTCGTCGATCGGGCGGTGGCGGAGCTGGTCATGCTCAGCGCGCCCGCCGACCGCTGGGACGAGGCCATGCGGCTGCGCGACCAGCTGAAGTTTGAGTTCTTTTTCTCGGACAAGGCGTCCTACCGGGCGGAGCTCGGCGCCGAACTCGAACGGCTGGATCCCGGCTTTCAGACGGCGGCCGACGGGCGCGCCGTGCTGGAACGTTCGAAAGTCCTGGTCGCAAACCGGGTGCTGCGGTCGTTCCTGGACGCGCAGCTGGTCGTCGCCGAGCGGCTCGCCGCGCGCTCGCCGCGCCTTCCGATCGTGGCGAAGGAGTTCCTCGACGAGTGCGGCGGTGTCGGGCAGCAGATGCTGCTGCAGGGGCAGCTGCACGGGCCGGAGTCGCTGTCCAGGGAGCTGTTCTCCAGCGCCATGAAGCTCGCGGCGAACCTGGACCTGGTCGATCCGGGCCGGGAGGAGCTGGCTGACCGCAGGCAGGCGTTCGCCGTGCGGCTGCGCGACGTCGTGGGACGGCTCATTATGATCGACGAGATCGACGCAGTGTGCCGACGGGAGGCGGTCGGTGTCGCACTCTAGCCAGTCCACGGCCAGGCCGTGGACTGAAGAGCAACTGATCGCCGACGTCCAGGCCGCGCCGCGGGGCCCGCGCGTCGGGGCATTCCTCGACTTCGACGGCACCCTCATCGACGGGTACTCGCTCGAGACGTTCGCCCGCCATCACCTGAGGTCGCTGCAGATCGCGCCGGCCGACCTGGGCCGGATGCTGCTCACCGGCCTGCGCGGCGTGACCACCGAGGAGGACTTCGAGCGGTTCACCGAGCTGGGCATGCGCTCCTGGGCCGGACGCAGCGAAGACGAGCTCGCCGAACTCGGCGAGCGGCTGTTCGTGCAGGGCATCTCCGGCTCGCTGTACCCGGAGGGGTGGCGGCTGGTCCAGGCCCACCAACAGGCCGGGCACACGGTCGTGCTGGCCTCGTCCGCCACCCGGTTCCAGGTGGAGCCCGCGGCCAGGGCGATGGGGGTGGAATACATCCTGGTCTCACCGGTCGAGATAGTGAACGGCATCTGCACCGGCCGCCCCGGTGGCCCGCTGCTGTGGCGCGCAGGCAAGGCCACGGCGGTCCGCGCGTTCGCCGCTGAGCACGACATCGACCTGCCGGAGAGCTACGCGTACTCCAACGGCGCCGAGGACGTGCCGTTCCTGCAGGCCGCCGGGCGGCCGCGGGCCCTGAATCCCGGCCGTGCCCTGGAAGCGGCGGCCCGGCAGCACGGGTGGCCGGTTGCCAGGTTCCGCCCCCGCGGCCGACCAGGGATCGGGGACATCGCCCGGACCGCGGCCGGACTGGCCGGCCTGATCGGCGGCTTCACCACCGGCGCGGCGCTGGGGGCAGTGACGGGTTCCCGGCGCGAAGCTGTCGACCTCGGCACCACCCTGGCCGGCGAGCTGGGCAGTGTGCTGGCCGGCGTGCGGCTGGACGTCCATGGCGCGGAAAACCTCGCTACCAGGCCCGCGGTCTTCCTGTTCAACCACCAGAGCCAGCTCGACGTGCTCATCCTGGCCAAGCTGCTGCGCGGCGGGTTCACCGGTGTAGCGAAGAAGGAACTGGCCCACAGCCCCGGGTTCGGGCTGATGTTCAGGCTCGCCGACGTCGCGTTCGTCGACCGGCACGACACCGCGCAGGCGCGCAAGGCGCTCCAGCCGGCGGTGCAGCGGCTGCGGGACGGGATCTCGCTGGCCATCGCGCCGGAGGGCACCAGGTCGGCGACCCCGGCCCTCGGGTCCTTCAAGAAGGGCGCCTTCCACGTCGCGATGCAGGCGGGAGTGCCGATCGTGCCGATCGTCATCCGCAACTCCGGCGAGCTGATGTGGCGCGGGGCCACGACGATCCACGCGGGCACGGTGCAAGTCGCGGTCCTCCCCGCGGTCCCGACGACCGGCTGGGTGGCCGGAGATCTCGATTCCCGGGTGCACGAGATCCGCGGGCAGTACCTGGCGACGCTGGCCAACTGGCCGACCGCCGGCTCGGGCCGGGTGGAGGCGACGGCGCTGGCCAGCCCAGGTCCGCCGCTGGCGGTGCCGCTGGACTGGGGCGCCTGCGACCAGATGAATCCGCTCGAAACAGCCATGTGGCGCGCTGAGGCGGCTGACCCCAGGCTGCGGGTCAACGTCAGCCTGCTCGAGCTACTCGACCCTGCCCCCGACTGGGACCGGCTGCTCGCCGCGCACGAGTGGGCCTCCCGCATGGTGCCGCGGATGCGGCAGCGGGTGGTGGAGCCGGCCTTCGCGCTCGGCACCCCGACCTGGGTAACCGTCGGCGACCTGGACCTGTCCTGGCATGTTCAGCGGGTCCGCCTGGCCGCCCCTGGCTCGCTGCGCCAGCTGCTCGACGTGGTGCAGGAGTTCGCCGCGATACCGTTCGACCGCGACCGGCCGCTGTGGCAGGCGCTGCTCGTGGAGGGCCTGGCGGGCGGGCGAGCCGGGTACGCCGTCAAGAGCCACCACAGCGTCACCGACGGACTCGGCGCGGTCCAGCTGATGATGCGGCTGCACAGTCGCAGCGCCGAGCATGACCCGCAGCGGCCCGAGCCCGCGGTCCCGGCCGCGTCCGAGCCGTCGCGCGCCAGGCTGCTCGCCACGCAGGTCGCGGGCGCGGTCCTGGCCACCCCGGGGACGGCGCTGCGGGAGAGCGCCGGGCTCCTTGGCGCGCTGGCCCGGCCCTGGGACTCGGCCTCGCGGGTGGCGGGGCGGGCGGTTGGCGTCGCCCGCTGGGCAGGCCAGAACGCGGTCCCGCCGCCAGGCTCGGTGCTGCTGGCCCGGCGCGGTGGCGGCTGGCACTTCGATGTCATCGACGTGCCGCTGACTGATCTCAAGGCCGGAGCGAAGGCGGCGGGCGGGTCGCTCAACGACGGCCTGCTGGCCGCGGTGATCGGCGGGTTCCGGCGTTACCACGAGCGGCACGGCGCCCCCCTGGACCGGCTCACCATCGGGTTCCCGATCAGCCTGCGCACCCAGGATGATCCGCAGGGCGGGAACCGCTTCACCGGCGCCAGGTTCGCCGCGCCGATGGCCGAGCGCGACCCGGTCGCCAGGATCGCCGCCGTGCGGCAGTTCGTGCTGACCGCGCGCGCGGCTAGTGCCGCGGCGGCGGACACGGTGCCAGCGGCGCTCGCCGGAGCCCTCGGCTGGCTGCCCGCGCCCGTCATCGGCCTGGTCTCGGGCCGGCTGACCAGCACCAACGACGTCCAGGTGTCCAGCATCCCCGGGGTGCCCTACCCGGTGTACATCGCGGGCTCGCGGATCACGCACATGTACCCCTTCGGCCCGCTGCCCGGCTGCGCCGCGATGATCACCCTTATCTCCCATGACGGGGAGTGCTGTATCGGCATCAACACCGATACGCGGTCGATCGACGATCCCGGCGGGCTCGCCGATGACCTTCGGGCCGGGCTGGCCGAGGTGGTGGCACTGCGGGGCTGAACCCAGCGGGTCCCGAAGAGCGACGTGGCCGACGGCAGGAGGCATCCCAATGCACGCACCAGATGACAGCACTACTGGATCGCGATCTGTCACCGTTATGCGGCGTCTGATCAGGCCGTGGGAGTACCGGCACCGCCGTGCCGTCGCGGGCGTGCGCTTTGCCGCGGGCGGTTTTAATCTTGGCATCGGCCTCGTTCTGCTCTCCCTCGGTCGCAGCGCGGGAAATGACCGAGATCGGCGCAAATGCTTCAGGTGGTCAGCGTGGTTCCTGGTGAATGCCGCATTGCAGTTCTTGGGCGGCTATATGGATACGGCTGTCGACCGCTCCGCACCTCCCCGAACCTGAGCCTGTGCTGCTCCGGCGGCCCTGACCGGTGACACGCGCTGTTTCAGGCCGTCGTGGACAAGCAGTTAAAGGTCCAAGCGCTATAGTCGGCTTCCGGGTGCCAGCAAAAGGCGTTCGCGGATTTCGGTCTCGCCGGCAATCCTGCTGATAAATCAGCCCAATTGCTGCTGCCAGCTAAAGCCAGCGAATGGAAGGGCCGGACAGATGAGCTTTGCCGTTAGCGATCATCGCGGCGCCGGGACCGACGGGCGGCGTCCGCGCGGTATCCGCGGCGGGCCGTCGCGGCGGGCCGGGATCCGGCTCGGCGCCGGGGTCGCTACGTCGGGCGCGCTCGCTGCGGCAGCCGTCCTGGCCCTGGGTGCCTCGGCCGGCGCCAGCACGAGCGCCGCCGCCCCGGGCCCGGCCGGCCCCGGGGCCGTTCAGCGCAGCCCGGCCGTCGAGGTCCTGCACCTGCTGCCCATGCCGGCCGGGACGGTTGCCTTCGGCAGCAGGCGCCATGGCCGGCTCACGGTCCGGGTCGAGGAGTTCGGGCTCACGCCAGGCTCGTCGCATCAGGTGGATCTCGTGCTCCCCGGCCGGTCCGGGACGATCCGGTTCAGCCCGCTCACCGCCACCAGCGCCGGCCAGGCCGACCGCACTCTGGACAGCAGCTTCACTGGCCCGGTGCCGCCCGGCAGCCGCCTGCTGGTCCGGATGGGCGCCCGCCGCGGCGGCGTCGCCGGGGAGCCGATCGCCGTCACCAGGCGGCTGGGGCAGCCAGGTCACGGCCGGCACCGGCTCATCGCGGTCGAAGTCAGCCGCGCCGGTGTCAGCTACGGCACGCCCCGGGGACTGGCCACCATCTCCTACAACGCCCGCCACCGCACGCTCACCGTCACCGTCCGCGCCAGCGGGGTCACGCCCGGGCCGCACGCCGCCCACATCCACCTGGGCAGCTGCCAGCGTCAGGGACCGGTCAAGTACATGCTGCGGGACCTGGTCGCCAACCGGCACGGCAGAATCGTCCGCGCCGTCCGGGTATTCACCAACGTGACGAGGCCGATACCCGCCCGCGGCTGGTACCTCAACATTCATCAGGGCAACAGCGGCAACATCCTCAGCAACGGCCAGCCGACCATCTTCTTCCGCCCGCTCATCTGCGCGAACATCCGCGGTACCCGCTTGAACATCCGCGGTACCCGCGCGGACGTCCGTGGTACCCGCGCGATCACCGCAATTCTGAGGACCGGGGACATAGTCACCGGTGTCCGAGGTACGACGAACGGGAAGGTCGTGCTGACGGGTTCAGCAGCGACCGGAAATGGCACGCAGGCTGTTCCGTTCCTCTACCGGGGCGATCTTAGTAGCGCTGCGGGAGCAGCGGTATCGGTGCTGCGGCCATCGTTTCGCGGTGTGACGTCGGCGACCTTCTACGGCCCTGATACCCACTCCTTCAATCCGGCAGCCATCCCGCGCAGCAAGGTTCGCGCCGTCGGGAGCTATTTGTCGTCGTCGGCGCCTGCGGGTGTCCTCAACCAGGGCATGGTCTACCTCGGGCCGGTGCACGGGCCTGGCGGATCATGGACATCCATTGACGTGCCTGCCGACGGCGCCCATACGGTCGGACATGTGCGGGCATGCCCCCGGGGGCGGGCCCACTGCTTCGTGATGGACACCATCGCGCACAGCACGATGGGCGATCTGGTGGTGGGCAACTACGACCTGAGCCCTGGCGTGCGTGGCGGCCTGGTCTCTGGCAATGCGTTCATCTACAACATGGCCAGGCATCAATGGACGTTGCTCCGCCTAGGCGGAAGCCTCTCGAATGACACCTCGCTTTATGGAATCTGGCAGAACGGCGGGAGCAAGAGCCCGGATTACACCCTGGCAGGCGGTTCATCGCACCGCAAAACCCAGCAGGCCTTTCTCATGAACTACAACGGACGGACGGGGCGCTTCGGGCGGCCGAAGTACTTTCGCTACGCCAATGCTCCGGCGCTGGTCACGCACTTCGAGGGCATCACCGCCGTGCCTGGCGGCTTCGACCTCGTCACCGGCAGCTCCGCTCAGGCTGCGTCGATGGCCTTCGTTCCTGTCATAGCCCGCAACGGGTCCTTTGGCAGGGCCAGGTGGTATCCCGTCAATGTCGCGGCCAGCCCGCTATGCTCGGGTGGCTGCAGTCTTGTGACGGGGAATGCCGTGTATAGGAATCACGTCATGGGCCTTTACATCCCTACCGTCTCTGCGGCTCCCCATACCTACCTCGCCACCATTTCGAGGCGATAATTATGATCGAACCCAGCGGGACTGCATAGCACGAAAGTACCGCAGCCTGGCTGGATTCTGGAGGACTGATGCAGACGTCCTCATCCGCGATCATGTGGGGTCGGCGACGCGCAGCCCCCGCCCAGTCTCGGCGGCTTGGTCACCACCTATCTGTCCTGGCGGTGGGTGTTCGTCGGTGAAGTTCTCATTGTGCTGATCATCTTGTGGCTGACCCGCCGGATAGCTGACACTCCGGCTGAGGAGGGCGCGCGGCTCGATCTCGTGGGCACGGTGCTGTCCGCGCTCGCCCTCGGCCTCATCGTGTTCGGGATCCTCCGCTCCGGGACGTGGGGTCTCGTCCAGCTTCTTCGCGGTGCCGCTGTTCCCGTCCGTGGCGCTCGGGCTCTCGGCGATCGCGACCAGCGTGCGGCTGCTGCCGCTGTCCGTCGCCCTGCTGCTGGCCGCCGCGGGCGTTCCCAGAGTGTTCCCGAACGTCTCACCCAGGCGCGTTGTCCAGGTCGGGTTCCTCGCGCTGTTCGCCGGAATCGTCGTCATGGTGGCCGCGCTCGACGCGGGTGCCGGGCCCGAGATCGTGACCTGGCCGATGCTGCTCGCTGGCCTCGGTATCGGCGCGCTGGCCTCGCAGCTCGGCAGCGTAACCGTGTCGTCGGTCGCCGACGAGCAGAGCGGTGAGGTGGGCGGGGTCCAGAACACGGTGACGGCAGCGCCGGTGAGCGCGCCCGGCGGCAGTTGACCCGCGGTGCAGCGAGTTGGGAAGCTGCACACTGGACCGGATGGTGTCCGGTGACGGTCCCGGATAGGCGGGGAGGGCCGCGGGTTGAGCCCCGATGAGCGGGATGAAAAGACGATCGGCGCCGCCAAGCTGACCGGCGCCGGCCGGACCGGGGACGCTGGCGGCGGCCCGTCCGGGCCCGGTGCCGGTCCGGCCCTGGAGGCAGCGCGTGCCTTGCTCGCCAGGCGGACGCGTGAGCTGGTCGAGGCGGTGGTGCTCAGTGACGTGGCCATCGTTGAGCTCGGCGCGGTGGCGGCCGAGATCGGGAGCCTGGCCGAGCGGCTCGGCGCGCAGCGGCCGGGGCCCATCGGGCCTGAGGCTGGTCCCGACTGGCCGCGGCGCCGGCCGCGCGGCCCGGTGACCGGCGAGGCGAATCCGCTCGCGCCGCCGATCAGGATCACGACGACCCCGGAGGGAACCGCACGCGCCGAGTTCAGCCTGGGACCTGTCTATGAGGGGCCACCTGGCGCCGTGCACGGAGGCGTCTGCGCGGCGGTGCTTGATTCGCTGCTGGGGGCGGCCGCCGCCGCGGGGCAGCGGCCGGGAATGACCGCGAAGCTGATCTTGAGTTACCTGCGCCCGACGCCGTTGAGCGTCCCGCTCGTCGCCGAGGCCTGGATCACCGGCGTGGACCGTCGCACCACCCTGGTGGACGGCCGGATTCTCAACGAGCGCGGCGAGCTGACCGTGGAAGCCACCGGCGAGTTCTCGCTGCCGCTGCACTGGCAGCGCCGGGGCCGCGCTGCGGACCGATAGGGCCGCGAGTTACGTTTCTGGACCCTTTCGGGTGATGCCGACCGCTGCGTGGCGTGCTTAGCTAGCCATCAGCAGGTTATCCACAGTCCGTACCGGCCAGCACCATCGCGCCGCTGCGGCTCGGAGGGGAGTGGCGATGACGGTGACGAGTGATCGTTCTCGGGCCAGGACGGCCAGCGCGCGGGCGGCCGCCCGGGGGCCGGCGCGGGCGGTGGCGGTGGTGGAGCAGCTGAGCCGGGCGGACCGGGCGGCGCGGGGGAAGGACGCCCGGGCGGCGGCGCCGCTGGAGTCGCATGCGGAGTTCGTGGCGGGCCGGTCGCGGGATCCGGTCGGGCTGCTGCTGAGCCAGGCGGCGTCGCGGGTGCCGGAGCTGGTGCCGGTGCGGCACGGGCGGATGCTGGTGTCGCCGTTCACGTTCTACCGGGGCGCGGCGCTGCCGATGGCCGCGGACCTGGCTGGCACGCCCGCGTCGGGGCTGCGGGTGCAGCTGTGCGGGGATGCGCACCTGTCGAATTTCGGGGCGTTCGCGTCGCCGGAGCGGCGGCTGGTCTTCGACGTCAACGACTTCGACGAGACGCTGCCCGGCCCGTTCGAGTGGGACGTCAAGCGGCTGGCCGCGAGCCTGGCCGTGGCGGGCCGGGACAACGGCTTTCCCGCCAAGGACCGGCGGAAGATCATCCTGGCGGCGGCCGAGGGCTACCGCACGGCCATGCGCGGCTTCGCGGAGCAGCCGTTCCTGGAAGTCTGGTACGCGCACCTGGACATCGAGCCGGCGCTCAGCGAGTTCAGGTCCCAGGTCAAGGCGAGCAGGCTCAAGGAGGCGCAGAAGCTGCTGGCCAAGGCGCACACCGCGGACAGCACGAAGGCGCTGGGCAAGCTGACCGCCATGGTCGACGGGCAGCGGCGGATCATCAGCGACCCGCCGATGATCGTCCCCGTCGAGGAGGTCTTCGCCGACGTGCAGGCCGACGCGATCTACCAGCTGATCAACTCCGTGCTCGGCAAGTACCGGCGCACCTTGCAGTCCGACCGGCGGCACCTGCTGGAGCAGTTCACCATGGTGCAGTTGGCCCGCAAGGTCGTCGGGGTCGGCAGCGTCGGCACCCGCGCCTGGATCCTGCTGATGGACGCCGGTGACGGGGTCGAGCCGCTGTTCCTGCAGGCCAAGGAAGCCCAGCCGTCGGTCCTGGCCGGCTACTGCGGCCGCAGCCGGTACAACAACCAGGGCGAGCGCGTGGTCGCGGGGCAGCACCTGATGCAGGCCCAGAGCGACATCTTCCTGGGCTGGACCCGCGTCCCCAACCCCGTCGACGGGCTGGACCGTGACTTCTACGTGCGGCAGCTGAAGGACTGGAAATTCTCGGTGCCGATCGAGGCGCTGCTCCCGGTGGGCTTGACGATCTACGCCCGGCTGTGCGGCTGGACCCTGGCCCGGGCGCACGCCCGCTCGGGTGACCGCATCGCGCTGGCCGCTTATCTCGGCAGGTCCGCCAAGTTCGACCAGGCCATCGCCGACTTCGCCGAAACCTACGCCGACCAGAACGAACTCGACTACGCCGCCCTCCAGGCCGCCGTCAAGGACGGCAAAGCCCAAGCCACCACGGAGATCTAGGCCCGGCAGCTCCGCGGGTCATCGCAGGCCTGGATAGCCCCGGCGCAGCCAGGGCGGCGGGCGGAACCTGCGGCGCTGGGCAGCAGGGACCGCCAGCCGGTCGGCGATCAGCCAGAGCGTCGCCGGGTCGACGCCGAATCCGAGGTGTCCGCATCTGACCTCGACGTTCTGGTGCAGCGACGTCTCCGGTTCGATGCAGGCCTGCCAGGGGACGACGCCGTCGCGGCGGGAGTAGGCCGCCGTCGACGGCACGCCGACTGGCCGGGCGGTCTGCTCGCGGGTGGCTACCCGAGCGCCCGTTGCGTGTGCGTGGCTGTGGCGCTGATATGCGCGGTGGGCGTGACTGTGCCGCGGGTCGGTCAGCGCGAACGGGCTGCCCAGCGTGATCACCTGCCGGGAATGTTCCGGATGCTGGCGGGCCAGTTCCCTGGCGTAAATGCCGCCCAGACTCCAGCCGACCAACGACACCGGGCGGCCGGTGCTCTCGGCCAGAGCCAGCAGCGCCCGCGGTAGCTCGTCGAGCATCTCGGCGGTCGGGCCCAGATTGCGGCCCAGGTTCCAGCCGCGCACCTCATAGCCCAGCATTCGCAGGAACCGGCGGAGCACCGCGGTGCTGCCATCGGCGGCGAGCAGCCCCGGCAGCACCAGCACGCCGTGGCCGTCGCCGCGGGGCGCACGTGACAGCCAGGGCGCTGCCGCCGGCAGCCGCGCGGCCGCGGCCAGCCCCCTGGCGGGCTCAGCGATCAACTGCCCGACCGACGGTCTCGTCACCGGCCCGGACCTAGTCCAGGCGGTCGCCGCCTGCGGTTCTCCGACGAAGCTCATCGCTGCCCGCTCCTGCCCGTCCAGCCACCACCTCAGGCCAGACGATGAAACATCTTCAGTGTATGTCGCGCCGACAGGCGCCCGGCGCGATCAGGCGCTGCCGGGCGCGGCGGCGTCAGTATCCGTGGCGCTCGCGAACACGCTGTCCACGATGGCCTGCGCTACCGGGCCATACGGCGGCAGGAACGCGTCGGCCAGGTCACCCGTCCCGCGCACCACCACGCCTCGCGGGTTGGAGAACTCGCGGAAGCCCTCGATACCGTGGTGCCGGCCGGTGCCGCTCTGCCCGATCCCGCCGAAGCCCAGGGCCGGCAGCGCGCCCTGGACGGCGCAGAAGTTGACGCAAGCGCCGCCCGACGTCGTCTGCCGCAGTACGTGCTCGGCGACGCCGGGGTCCTTGCTGAAGACGTACAGCCCGAGCGGGCGCTCGCCGGCGTTCAGCTTGGTCAGCACCTCGTCGAGGTCGTCGTAAGGGATGACCGGCAAGATCGGGCCGAAGATCTCCTCGCGGGAGATGCGCAGGCTCGCCGGCGGGTCGACCACCAGCTGCAACGGCAGCCGGCGGGTCGCGGGGTCGCCGTCGCCGCCCAGCGAGACAACCCGGGCCCCGGCGGCCCGGGCCTCTTCGGTCATCGCGACGATCCGCTCGAGGTGCCGCTCGGTGATGATGCCGGTGCAGTCCGCCGACGTTGCGTAGTCAGGCAGTTCCTGGCTCAGGTAGTGATCGGCGTGCGCGACGAAGGCGTCGACCTGCGCCCGCGGGACCAGCACGTAGTCGACCGAGATGCACATCTGGCCGTTCTTGATGAGCTTGGTGCCGATGACGCTGCGCACGCTGTCGGCGTCGACGCTGTCGGCGGCCAGGATGGCCGGGCACTTGCCGCCGAGTTCCAGCGTCACCGGCACCAGGTTGGCCGCCGCGGCCGCCGCGACCTCGCGCCCGATGGCCGGGCTGCCGGTATAGAGCAGGTGGTCCCAGCGGAGCGTCGGGAACTCCCTGGCCAGCGCCAGGCCGCCGACCGACACCGCGACACGGTCCTCGGGGAAGGTCTCGGAGACCATCCGCCGCAGCAGGTCCGCGCACGCGGGCGTGTAGTCCGACGGCTTGATGATCACCCGGTTACCCGCGGCGAGCATCTCGACCAGCGGGCCGACCGACAGGTCGAACGGGAAATTCCACGGAACGATGTTGCCGACGACGCCCTTGGGCTGGAAGCGAATCGCGGCTCGCGCGGTGCCGTAGAACGCCGGGTCGGCGTCGCGCTCGTCGTCGGCCATCCAGCGGTCAAGCTGCTCCACCGCGGACGCCGCGCGGGCGGCGACGCCGAGTACCTCGACCAGGTCGCTGAACAGCTCGGGGTGCACCGCGAAGTCGGCGCTCATGGCCGCCCGGATCTCGTCCCGGTGACCCATCAGCATGCCGGCCACGGCCATCAGGTGGCCCTTGCGCTCGGCCGGGTCCGGGTACGGTTCGGCCAGGAATGCCCTGCGTTGCAGGGCATGCAACCGGTACAGCTCCGCGATGGCCGGGCCGTCGTCCACATCGGCGGCGCTGGGGGTGACGAACGTGGTCATGGGCGCTCCTGGCGGTTGCGGGCGCGGCTCAGGCGACCGCCCCAGACGGGTCGTGCGTGAGCGGGGGGCCGGTGCGTCCGAGGCGGGACCGTGGACGGCTAGCACCCGGCGCCGGCTGTCGCCGGCCGGCGTGTTCGACTTGCTACTTCTGCCGTAACTGTCGCACAGCATGTCCGCGCGTGCCAGCCCTGCCGCGGTGACCGGCGGATGGGTGATGATGGAGATCTGGCGGGTCCTCGTCTCCGGCGCCGGGATCATGGGCGCCCCGAGGGCGGGCACGGAACGACGACGTCGAGAGCACTGCCGGAGGAAACATGGACCTGACCCTCAGCGAGGACCAGAAGGCATTCAGGGCGGTGGCGCGCGAGTTCCTCGACCGGGAGGTGCTGCCGTACCGCACTGAATGGGACCGGGCCGAAGCGGTGGACCCGGCGATCATCCCCAAGCTGGGCGAGATCGGGTTCTTCGGGCTGACGATCCCCGCCGAATACGGGGGGATCGGCGGCGACTACATCACCTACTGTCTCGGCATGGAGGAGCTCGGCCGCGCCGACTCCTCGGTCAGGGGCATCGTGTCGGTGTCCATGGGCCTGGTCGGCAAGGCGCTCCTGTCCCACGGCAGCGAGGAACAGAAGCAGCAGTGGCTTCCGCAGATCGCGATCGGCTCGAAGCTCGGCTGCTTCGCCCTCACCGAGCCCGAGGCCGGTTCGGACCCTAGCCACCTGGCGACCAGTGCGGTGCGCGACGGAGGCGACTACCTGCTGTCCGGGCAGAAGGTCTTCATCACCAACGCCACCTGGGCCGACCTCTGTATAGTCTTCGCGCGCACGGGCGGACCTGGCGCGAAAGGGATTTCCGCGTTCCTGGTGCCCACCGACACCCCCGGCTTCGAGCGGCGGGAGATCAAGGGCAAGCTGGGGCTCCGGGGGCAGGCCACGTCCGAGATCTTCCTCACCGACGTACGCGTCCCAGCTTCGGCGATGCTCGGCGACGAGGGCGCGGGGTTCTCGATCGCCATGCAGTCGCTGGACAAGGGCCGGGTCTCGGTCGGCGCCGGCTGCGTGGGCATCATCCAGGGCTGCCTCGAGGCGGTGGTCGACTACTCCACGCAGCGGCATCAGTTCGGGCGCCCGCTGGCATCGTTCCAGCTGATCCAGGACATGATCGTCGACATCTCTGTCGATGCCGACGCGGCCCGGCTGCTGGTCTGGCGGGCCGCGGATCTCATCGAGCGGGGCGAGCCCTTCGGGGTGGCGGCGTCCAAGGCGAAATATTTCGCCTCGGAGGCGGCGGTCCGGGCTGCGAACCTGGCCATCCAGGCGTTCGGCGGCTACGGCTACATCGATGAATATCCGGTGCAGAAGTACATGAGGGACGCCCGCGTGATGACCTTGTACGAAGGCACCAGCCAGATCCAGAAACTGCTGATCGGCCGGGCCGAGACCGGCGTCAGCGCGTTCCGCTAACTCGCTCGGAATCCAATCACGGCGATGGCGCGCCGCTGCGCAAACAGCCGTGGCGCTGGGCCATCGTTGCTGTTTCGAGCCCGATACTGATCGGCCAGCAGGAGCGTCCAGGCCGTCGATGAGAGGTTAGTCATGGCGATCTACCAGCACATACGGCATCCGCGCATCGCTGCGCGGCTCGCCGACCGCCCGGTGAAGGTGGCTGATCTGCTGCCGCGGGGGACGGCGGTCAACCGGTTCAACACCAAGGTCGCGCTCATCATCACGCAGGCGGTCGGCAGCATGTGGTGCGCCTACGCGTTCGCGCTGCTCGACCTGATCAGTCTGCCGACTGCGATCCGCAACGGCGCGCCCGCGGTCGTGACCTGGCTAGCGCAGACATTCCTGCAGCTGGTGCTGCTGTCGGTCATCATGGTCGGGCAGAACGTGCAGGCCGCTGCGGCGGACAAGCGCTCGGAGGCGACGTTCCACGACGCGAGCGCCACCCTGCACGAGGTGGCGCACGTGCAAGGCCATCTCGCCGCGCAGGATGAGCTGCTGACCCGGATCGCCGAGAAGATCGGCCTCGAGCCAGTGCCCGTCATCGACACGCCGCCCGATGAACAGACCTTGGGGCCGGACCCGGCAGACTGACCGCGCCGCGTGCGGCCAACCGGTGCCGGACTTGACGATGATCCCCGGGCGAAGCCGCCTGACGGCGTCAGCCGGACCTGGTATCGCTTGGCTCCGGCAGGCTGGTCTCGGCCGGGTCGCCCGCGGGTGGCCGGCCGCGGGGGCGCATCGGTCCGGCGTGGCGAGGTAGCCGGCCTGCCTCGGCCAGCGCGCGGCGCAACAGGAACTCGATCTGGGCGTTGGTGCTGCGCAGCTCGTCGTTAGCCCATCTGGCCAGCGCATCGTGGACAGCTGGGTCCAGCCGCAGCAGGACGCCCTTGCGCTCGCTCACGCGGATACCGTAGCTGCTGGCACGCAGACCGTAGCTGCTGTCACTGGTACAGGGACCCCGTGTTGACGACCTGCTGGGTAGCCTGTTCGCTGCACAGGACCACGAGCAGGTTCGAGACCATGGCTGCCTTGCGCTCCTCGTCCAGCTCGACGACGCCTTCCTCCTGCAGCCGCTCCAGGGCGAGCTTGACCATGCCGACGGCGCCCTCGACGATGCGCTGCCGTGCGCCCACGACCGCGCTGGCCTGCTGCTGACGCAGCATGGCCTGGGCGATCTCCGCGGCGTACGACAGCCGGGTGAGGCGGGACTCGATGATGTGCACGCCGGCCGGCGCGACCCGCGCGGTGATCTCGGCGGAGAGCTTCCTGGTGATCTCATCGGCGTTGTCACGCAGCGACAGCGCGCCGCTGCCCCGGTTGTCGTAGGGGTAGCTGGAGGCAATGTGCCGGACGGCGGTCTCGGTCTGGATGGTGACGAACTGGGTGAAGTCATCGACGGAGTAGATGGCGCTGGCGGTGTCGTGGACCTGCCACACGACCACGGCGGCGATCTCGATCGGGTTGCCGTCGGCGTCGTTGACCTTAGCCTGCGCTGACTCCTGGTTGCGGATCCTGGTCGAGACCACGATGCGGTTGGTGAACGGATTCACCCACTGCAGGCCAGCATCACGGATGGTGCCGCGGTACTTGCCGAACAGCTGCACGACACGCGCCTGGCCGGGCACGACGGCGGTGAGCCCGCGCAGCAGGAGGCCGCTGGCGAGAAGGACGAGGATGCCCAGCACGATCAGCGCCTTAGTGACCCCGCCGCCCTGGTGACCGGCCAGCACGAGCAGCGCCACTGCGGCCAGCACCAGGATGATGCCAAGCACCAGCATGTGCAGGCCGGGCACGACCCGGGCCGGGCGCTCGGTCACCCGCCGGCTCGGCAGTTCCGGGCCTGCGGGCGCTGGATCCTGAGTAACCATGGTGCGGCCCGCGGCCGTTGCATCCCGGGTGACCATCTGGCGCCTCCTCCGCTTGACGGACCTGATAACACTAGCTTAGCATACTGATATCTATTTATTTCGGCAAGGGCCGCCGGCAGGCCTCCGACGCCGTGGGAGATGAGTTGGATGGGGTGTTTCGTTCCGCGGCCCACCGTTGCCGGCGTGGCCCTGCTGATCGTAGCGAGCCTGGCCACCGGCGGCTGCAGCAGCAGCGGCACGAGCAGCTCGGGCACCGCCGGCTGCGCGTCGAAGGCAGCGGCCGCGGGCCAGGCAACTAGTACGCCGGCGGCCCGGTCAATCCGGCGGTCGCGGCGGGCTGGACGCTGCCGGGCGGCAACGTGGCCAACACCAGGGACGTCGCGAGCCCGATCACCAGCTCGGATGTCTCGACGCTGGGAGTGGCGTGGTGCGTGCCGATCGAGCCGAGCCCGTCGTCCGCGCTCACTGACAATTACGCGACCACCCCAGTCGTGGTGAACGGCGTGGTGTACACCCAGGATCTCAAATCGAACGTGATGGCGATCCGGCTGGCCACCGGCAAGGTCCTGTGGACACATAACTACAACTCGCAGAACGGCGGCCCGGACGGCGTCAACGTGGTCGGCGGAACCGTGTACGCGGCGACGAACCACGCCGCCGTGGCGCTCTCGGCGGCCACCGGCAGGCAGCTGTGGAGCCGGACGCTGATCGGCAACGACCGCGAGGGCATCGACATGGCTCCCGGCTACCACGACGGCACCGTGTACGTGTCGACCGTCCCGGTCAACCCGGATGTGGGCCAGTACCTCGGCGGCGCCACATCGACGCTGTGGGCGCTGAACGCCAGGACCGGCGCGCCGGAATGGTCCTGGGACGAGGTGCAGAACCTGTGGGGAAAGCCGGCCATCAATTCCGGCGGCGGCCTCTGGGACCCGCCGTCATTCGACAGCCACGGCAACCTCTACATCGCAATAGCGAACCCCGGCCCGATAGGCCAGACCGGGTGGCCCGCGGGCTACCCATGGGGGACCAGCAGGCCGGGCCCGGACCTCTATACCGACTCGGTCGTCAAGCTGAGCCCGCAGGGCAAGCTGCTGTGGTACTACCAGCTCACCCCGCACGACCTGTACGACTGGGACCTGCAGAACTCGCCGGTGCTCACGACCGCGCACGGCCAGCCGGTGGTCATCGACGGTGGCAAGGCAGGCATCCTGATCGAGCTCAACGCGCAGACCGGCAAGCTGCTGTGGAAGCTCCAGGTCGGCGCGCACAGCGGACATGAGAACGACGGGCTGCTGACCGAGAACGCCACTCCGGCCTCGCACATCCCGATCCCAGCCAAGTTCAACCTCGAGCCCGGCGCGTTCGGCGGCGTCGAGTCCCAGCTGGCCACCAACGGCTCGACCACCTTCGCCGCCGTCAACAACCTGGGCGTGCCGATGTCGGTAAAAGGTGTCGCGGAGAGCTCCAAGGCATTTGCGGCTTCGATCGCCAAGGCGACCGGCGAGCTGGTCGCGGTCGACCAGGACACCGGGAAGATCGAATGGGCCGACCAGCTGCCCTCGTCTCCGTACGGCGCGGCCGCGGTCACGAACAACGTCGTGTTTACCACCACCTATAGCGGCTACCTGTACGCGGTGAACGCGACGACCGGCGCGATCCTGGTCAAGACGCCGCTGTCCGCCCAGACGAACGCCCCCGTCACCATCGACGGCGACTACGTCATCGCGGGGGCGGGCCTGGCCATAACGAGCGCGCAGCAACCGCTGATCATCGCTTACCAGCTCGGAGCCAAGGGCAAGCTTCCCGACACCGTAGGCTCGTAACCAGCCACCGGAGGCGTTGTTATGAATCAGCTCAGCGGGTTCGCCGCCCGCCCTGAGTCCCTAGACCGCCATCCCTGTCCGGGAGGCCGATATGGGTGAGCCCGCCATCGCGGTGCGCGGACTGCGCAAGAGCTTCGGTGCGAAGGAGGCGGTGGCCGGGATCGACCTGGACATCGCGGCCGGTTCCCTCGCCGGGCTGGTCGGGCCGAACGGCGCAGGCAAGACGACGTCCCTGTCGATGATGACCGGCCTGCTGCGGCCGGACGCCGGCCAGGTTCGGGTCGACGGCCTGGATATGTGGGCCGACCCGGCCGCGGCCAAGGCGATCATCGGGGTGGTGCCTGCCGAGGCCAGGCTGTTCGAGCGGCTGAGCGGTGCGGAACTGCTGGAATACTCCGCGCGGCTGCGCGGCCTGCCGGCCGGGGAGGCCCGGTCCAGGGCCGGGCAGTTGCTGGACGTGCTGGACCTGACCGCAGATGCGAAGCGACTGGTGGCCGACTACTCCACCGGCATGCGCAAGAAGGCCGCGCTGGGCTGCGCCCTGATCCACAACCCGTCCGTCCTGTTCCTGGACGAGCCGCTCGAAGGCGTCGATCCGGTCTCCGCCGACGTCATCCGCCGGCTGCTGACGCACTTCGTCGGCTCGGGCTCGACCGTGCTGTTCTCCAGCCATGTCATGGAACTGGTCGAGCAGGTCTGCGACCACGTCTCCATCATCGACAAGGGCCAGATCGTGGCGACGGGCCCCACCGACCAGGTGCGCGGCGGCAAGACCCTGCAGCAGGCGTTCATCGACCTGGTCGGCTCGAAAGCGGGCGACGGGGAGGGACTGTCATGGCTCGGCTCCTCGTCCAGCTGAAGCTGCGCTTGCTGACGAACGCGCTACGCTCCTCCCGGGCCGCCAAGGTCGGCTTTGTCGTCAGCACGATCTTCGCCGCGCTGGTCGCCATCGGCACCTTCGTGGTGCTGGCCGCGCTGCGCGGCCAGAGCGCGTCGGTCGACCAGACCGCTGCTGTCTTCACCGTGTTCGCCTTCGGCTGGCTGATCCTGCCGCTGCTCGTGTTCGGCCTGGACGGCACCCTGGATCCCGCCACCCTGGCCATGTATCCGCTGCGCACCCGGCCGCTCGCGATAGGCCTGCTGGCGGCCTCGGCCACCGGCGCCTGGCCGCTGGCCAACCTGCTCGGCCTGCTCGGCGTGCTGGTCGGGCTCGCCCGCGGCGGCCTCGGCATGGTCGTCGCGCTGCTCGCGGTGCTGCTGCAGGTGCTGTTCTGCATCACGCTGGCCAGGTTCGTGACCACCGGCCTGGCCGGGCTGCTGCGATCGCGGCGCGGCAAGGACCTCGCCGCGTTCCTGGTCATCCCGATCTTTGCCTTGTACGAGGCGTTCGCCCAGGTCGTGCCGAGAATGGCCGCCGAAGGAAAGATCACCGCCGCCACCTTCGCCGGGATCGACAAGTGGCTGCGCTGGCTGCCGCCCGGCCTTGCCGCCCATGCGATCCAGGACGCTTCGACGGGCCGCGCGGGTACCGCCCTGCTGCTGCTCGGATTGCTGGCCGCCGTGATCGTCGTGCTCGGCGGGCTGTGGGTCCGATCCCTGGGCCGGGCCCTGGTGACGGTCGATACCAGCACGCAATCATCGGCACTGCGCGGCGCACCACTCCCGTTCGCCCGCGCTGGCATCCGCGGCACGGTGGCCGGCCGGTACCTGATCTACCAGCGCCGTGAACCAGGCTCGATCGTCCGCTGGTGCATCATCGCCGTCGTCATGCTCGCCTCGTCCGTCAGCACCATCAGGACACCGGCGTACCACGTCGCGCTCATCCTCAGCGCGATCCTCGGGGCCGGGATGCTCAGCACCTTCCACGCCAACTCCATCGGCATCACCGGACCTGGCTTCGGCCTGGAAGCGACCGCCCTCACCGGCCTGCGCAGCCTGCGCGGTTACTTCACCGGTCACAACTTCGCGCTGGCCAGCATCGCGGTACCGCTGCTGGTGGCGGTGTCCTTCGGCCTAGCCGCCTTCGCCGGGCATCCGGCGGACGGGTTCTGGGTCGTGGCGGTCGATTTCGGTGGCCTGGGCGCGGGCCTGGCCATCAGCAGCGTCTGCACCGTGACCTTGGCCTACCCGGCAGAAAAGCGCGTCGGCAGCCCGATACCAGGCGCCGCAAGCGGAGCCGGGGGCCAAGCGTTCGCCGCCGCCATCTGCAGTATCGCCGGAGTGGCACTGGCCACCGTGCCGGTGATCCTGGCTGCGCAGTTCACTCACTCGGTTGCGGCCGCGGTCCGGCTGCCGGTGCTCCTACTGTGCGCGGCCGGCTGACGGTATCGCGCTGGCCTGGATGGGCACCCGGATCGCCGCCCGCACGGCCGACCAGCGGCTGCCGGAGCTGTACCAGATCGCCGCCCGGAGCAAGCTGTAGCCGAAAACGCGATCATCGACGCCTCGAACGCCGCCGTTCTGGTTCAGCTGACGATGAGGTCGGTGCGGTCGATGGCGATGGAGACGGAGTCGCGGCCGGTGGTCCGTCAGCCCTTGTGCAGCAGCGTGTAGCGGACCGTCTGCACCCGGATCAGGCCGTCGCGGAACACGAACGTGTCGATACCGTCCTCGACCTGAGTCCGGGCGGCGTCAGCGGCCCATTCCAGGAACAGGACGTCGCCTTCGTAGAGCTGGGTCTTCAGGTCCCAGGCGGCGTCGGGCACATCGGCGAGCAACTGGACGAAGGCCGCCCGCACCCCGTCCTTGCCGCGATTGATCCCCGCGGGCGTGATGAGGAAGGCATCGTCAGCGTAGTCGGCGACGATCTCGTCCAGGTCGCCCGCGCCGAGCGCCTGGGCGTGGTGCTGGAAGACTTCCTCGGGCGTGCGCGTCATCCTTCACTCCTTCATCGTGGATCCCTGACGCCTACCGTACGGTCGCCGATAGGCCAGTGGCCAGGGCCGGCCAGCCCGACCTGGCGGCCGGCGATGCGGAGGCTCAGCTCCGCGCCAGCGCTGCCGCTGAGGTCAGCGCGCTGGGCCGGCTGGAAAGGAGGTCTGGTGGGAGCGAGGAGAGTCGAACTCCGCCAGGCTGTGACCTGGTCCGCGCTGCGAGCCCGAGCCAACCGGCTGCGCTTGCGCTCCCGGGGGATGTGCTTATCTTCAGGGTGGCCCGCCGGGTCTGCCCGGCGCGAGTGGCGAAAGACCCAGGTTGGCGGGCAGCTGGTCCTCAGCCGGCCGGGTGGCGACGGTGACCGCGCGGCGCCAGACCACCGACTCCCAGGCGCGCAGCGTAACCGGATCGCCGGGGCGGCGAGGCGCGGCCGGCGGCTGCGGAAGGCTGCCGAGCACCGGCGTCGCGCCGCCCCAGCCGCCGGGGAGCATGAGGTCGACGGTGACCGGGTGTGCGGCGAAGTTGGCCGCGACGAGCAGTTCGGCCGCCGGAGCGCGGCGCACGAAGGCCCAGATGTCCGGATGGTCGGGGAGCAGCAGCTCGAAGTCGCCGTCGGTGACGACCGGATCGTCGTGCCTGAGGTTGATGAGGCGGCGGTAGTGGCCGAACACCGAGTCCGGGTCGTCGATCTGGGTGGCCGCGTTCACCGTGGTGTGGTCGGGATTCACCGCTATCCAGGGGATACCGGCCGTGAAGCCGGCCTGCGGCGAGGAGTCCCACTGGACCGGCGTCCGGCCCTGGTCGCGGCTCATCCTGGCCATGGTCGCGATCAGGCCATCGAGGTCGCTGCCGCCCCGCGCGGCGGCCTCCGCGTGGAAGTTGATGGCCTGGATGTCCCGGAAGTCGGCGATGCTGGCGAAGGGCGTGTTGGCCATCCCGAGCTCGTCGCCCTGGTAGACGTAGGGCGTGCCGCGGTGCAGGTGCAGCACGGTCGCGATGGTCTTGGCCGACGCGACGCGGTGCGCACCGTCGTCGCCGAAGCGTGACAGCGAGCGGGGCTGGTCGTGGTTGCCCCAGTACAGGGAGTTCCAGCCGCGGTCGGCGAGCCCGGCCTGCCAGGCGGCCATGGTCGCCTTCAGCGCCGCGAGATCCAGCGGCCGCGGGTCGTAGCGGTGCGCGCCAAAGTCGAGCCGCACGTGTTCGAACTGGAACACCATGTCGAGTTCGGCGCGGCCCGGGTCGGTGAAGCTGGTGGCCTCCGCTACCGTCACGCCGGGCATCTCGCCGACGGTGAGGACGCGCGCGTCCCGGCCGGCGAACACCTCCCTGTGCATCTCGCGGAGGAACTCGTGATTGCGCGGACCGCAGGTGAAGAAGCGGTCGCCGGGCCCGTAGGGCGAGCCGGGACGGGGCTCGGTGTCCGGCAGGGCAGGGTCCTTGCTGATCATGTTGATCACGTCCATCCGGAACCCGTCAACGCCCCGGTCCAGCCACCAGCGCATCATGGCGTAGATCTCCTGGCGGACCGCTGGGTTCTCCCAGTTGAGGTCCGGCTGCTTGCGGGAGAAGACGTGCAGGTAGTACTGGCCGGTCGCGGCGTCCCATGCCCATGCCGGGCCGGAGAAGTGCGACCCCCAGTTGGTCGGCTCCGCTCCCGGCTCGCCGCCTCGGTAGCCAGGCCGGGGATCGCGCCACCAGTACCAGTCGCGGCGGGCGTCCTGGCGGCTGGAACGGGACGCACTGAACCACGGATGCTCGTCGGACGTGTGGTTCACGACGAGGTCCATCATCAGCTTCATGCCCCGCTCGTGCAGGCCCTCGGTAAGCTCATCGAGATCATCGAGGCTCCCGAACAGCGGGTCGACGTCCCGGTAGTCGCTGATGTCGTACCCGTTGTCGTCCATCGGTGACCGGTACACGGGCGAAAGCCACACCACGTCGATTCCCAGCCGCTCCAGGTGATCGAGGTGCTCGATCACTCCCGGCAGGTCGCCCACTCCGTCACCGTTCGCGTCGGCGAAGCTGCGCGGGTAGATCTGGTAGACCACCCACCGCCGCCAGTCGTCATCAGTCACCACGACCGCCCAGCTTAAGTGCAGGCCACCAGAGCGAAACCCGCCGGTGGCCAGCCCCAGCAGGTGACAGCCGCGCGCCGGGGCCGGGCACCGGTGCTCAGTTGCCCGCGGTCACGGCCCTGAGCTCGTCGAGCGACTCCCTGATGAGCTGCGGGAGGTCTGGCCGGCTGGGCTGGCTGATCCAGCGTTCGAACGCGATTCTGAACACAGCGATCCCGGCCTCGGCCGCCAGGCTCGCGGCCGGTTCAGGGACGCCGCGCCCGCGCAGCGCGCCGGCCAGCGCCGCGGCGAGGGTGGCGAGCTTGATCAGCTCGCGCTCGCGAAGCTCGGCGTTCGCAGCAATGACGGCCTGGCGCTGCCGGGCGTACTCACGGCGCTCCTGAAGCAGGGCGCCGGCGGCCTCCAGGGCCGCGGCGACCGCGTCGATCGGCGCCGCGGAATCAGGAGTGCTGGCCAGGGTGCTCACGAGGAGGTCCTGCAGTGCGCCCGCGCCCGCGAACAGAACCTCGCGCTTGTCGGCGAAGTACCTGAAGAACGTTCGCTCGGTGAGCCCGGCGCGATTGGCGATCTCCGCCACCGTGGTCTGCTCGAACCCGCGCTCGCCGTACAGCGCGAGGGCCGCCTGCTCCAGCCGGCCGCGCGCGTCTGGCTCCCATCGGCCCATGCTCAGATCGTATCCGATGACAGTCGCTGACATCGCTGCTATGCTGATGACAGCAACTGACATCAATAAGTCCAGGGGCACGCCCTGTGCCCAGGACATCTGGCCACCTGGAGGTTCCCATGCGTGTTTTCGTCACCGGCGCGTCCGGCTGGATCGGCTCCGCCGTGGTACCCGAGCTCCTCGGCGCGGGCCACCAGGTCACCGGGCTGGCCCGCTCGGACGCCTCGGCCGCTGCCCTCACCGCGGCCGGGGCTCAGGTGCATCGCGGCACTCTTGATGACCTGGACAGCCTGCACGGTGCGGCGGCCGCGGCAGATGGCGTGATCCACCTCGCGTTCAAGCACGACATCGCCTTCTCGGGCGATTTCCAGGGCGCTGCCGAGGCCGACCGCCGCGCGATCGAGACATTCGGCGACGCGCTGGCCGGTTCCGGCCGGCCGTTCGTCATCGCCTCGGGGACGCTCGGCCTCGCACCGGGGCGGGTGGCGACCGAACGGGACGGGCTGGCTCCCGATCCGGCTCAGGCGACCCCGTTCAGCGGCGCGCAGGCCCGGCTGGCCAATGCGCACCTGACGCTCGCGCTCGCCTCCCGCGGCGTCCGCTCGACCGTGCTGCGACTCCCCCCGACGGTGCACGGCGACGGAGACAACGGCTTCCTGGCGACCATCGTCGGCATCGCCCGCGACCAGGGAGTCTCCGGCTACCTCGGCGACGGGTCCAACCGCTGGCCCGCCGTGCACCGGCTCGATGCCGCGCATCTCTTCCGCCTGGCGGTGGAGCAGGCCCCGCCGGGCTCGGCGCTGCACGCGGTCGCCGACGAGGGCGTGCCGATCCGCGCCGTCGCCGAGGTGATCGGGCGGCATCTGGACATCCCGGTGGTTTCCATCTCTCCCGAGGACGCAGCCGGGCACTTCGCCTGGCTGGCCGGCTTCCTCGGGGCCGACAGCCCGGCCTCGAGCACGCTGACCCGCGAGCTACTGGACTGGCAACCGACCCAGCCCGGGCTCATCGACGACCTCGACAAGGGGCACTACTTCCACCGCGCTGGGCAGCGGTAGCAGCGCCGACCGGGGAGGCAGGCGCGAACGCGCAGCCGAAGGTCCCGGCGGGCGGGACGATTGACCGGGTCCAGCCGGAGCCCGCGCGGCTTACGCTCCTGATGAGAGGCTGAGTTTGACCGTCTGGTCCGCCAGCGTCCGGCAGTGGCACGACACAACTTGGAACGAGGGCGTCATGGACCGACTGAACCCACTGGACGCCGTGTTCATCGACGCTGAGGACGAGGACAGGCACACCTCGATGGCGATCGCGTCGATCGCGATATTCGACGGGCCCGCCCCGTCCCAGGAGGAGGTTCTCGCCTCCGTTGCGGGGCAGTTGCCGCTGGTGCCTCGCTACCGGCAGAAGCTGCGCACGGTGCCGTTTCGCCTCGGTCGGCCGGTCTGGGTCGATGACCCGAACTTTGACCTCCGCTATCACGTCCGGCGGACCGCCTTGCCGCCCCCCGGCGGCGACCAGCAGCTCGGCCAGCTAATGGCGCGGGTAATGGGCCAGCGGCTGGACCGGGATTTCCCGCTGTGGGAGTACTGGCTGGTAGATGGGCTTGCCCAGGGCCGCTGGGCGCTGATCTGGAAGCTGCACCATTGCATGGTCGACGGAGTCTCGGCCACCGACCTGTACCGGGTGGTCTTCGACGCCTCACCGGAGCCGCCACCGCCGGTGGCCGACGACAGGACCGTGGGCCCGGAGCCCTCGCCGATCGCGCTCGCCGCGCAGGCCGCGCTGGACGCGGTCCTGCTTCCGCTGCGAGAAACCCGCGCGCTGAGCGGCGCCCTGGCCAATCCAGGCCCGGCCGTCCAGCAGGCCATCGACACGGCCCGGGCGATGGCGAAGCTGGCGCCGTCGCTGCTGCCCGCCACCGGGTCCTCCCTCAGCGGGCAGATCGGCCAGCAGCGCCGGTACACCTGGGCCCGCGCGTCCCTGGCTGACGTCAAGACGATCAAGCGCGAGCTGGGCGGCACCGTGAACGATGTCGTCCTGGCCGCGATCAGCAACGGCTTCCGTGAGCTCCTGCTGGCCCGCGGCGAGCAGCCCGAACCGCACAACGTTCCGTCGCTGGTCCCGGTTTCTGGCCGGGCCCCCGGCGAGGAGAACGTCTACGAGAACCGGGTGTCAGCGCTGGTGGCTTACCTTCCCGTCGATGTCGCCGACCCAACCGAACGGCTCGCGGCCGTCCGGGCCCAGCTGTCGGACCTGAAAGCAAGCAAGGAAACAATGGTCGGCGATGCCCTCGTCACGCTGGGCCGCTATACCCCGTTCCCGTTCGTGTCGCGCGGCGTCCGGCTCGTCCTCTCCTTGCCGCAACGGGAGATCGTGACGGTCACCACCAACGTTCCTGGTCCCCAGCAGCCGCTCTACGGGATGGGCCGCCGGCTGGTAGAGATCATCCCCTATGTCCCCATCGCGTCGACGGTCCGCACCGGCATATCGATCTTCACCTACTGCGGCACTGTCACGTTCGGGGTGACCGGCGACTTCGCCGCCAATCCTGACCTCGACGTGCTGGCCCGTGGTATCGAGCGCGGCATAGCCGAGCTCCTGGAAGCCGCCACGAAGTGACCGGCCAACGGACTAAGCTCGGCGATTGACCTGGCCCGGTCGCTGGCGCGGATCGCGGGCCCGGCCGCGGACCTGCGGTCAGGGCGGTGGCTCGGGTTTCAGTGCGCTGGCCGAGGCCCGGCGGATCGTCCCCGCGCCGCTGATGAAGGCCCGCCGCCACGGCGCGACGCCCTCGATCTCGGTCTCCAGCGAGAAGCTCAGGAACGTCCTGATCACCACGATCAGCCCGAGGCCGAGGATGCTGTCGAGGGTAGGCGCGACGGCGACGGTGCGGACCAGGTCGGCGGCGACCAGGATCTCCAGTCCGAGCAGCAAGGTCCCGCCGAATGCCTGGCGCAGCACCAGGTAGGCATCGGCCGGCCGGTCGGACCGCCGCAAGGTCACCGCGGCGAGCACGAACGACAAGATCACCCCGGCGACCAGGATCGCGGCGCCCAGCGCCTCGAAACCCTGGGCAACGTGATCCATCAGCCCGGTGAACGTCTCGCCCGACGCCTCGGCAGCGACCGCAGCGAGGATCATCTGCTCCTGCCCTGCATGCCGTCCCCTCAGCTAGCCCAGCGAGCCGGTAAGCAGTCTTTCACCTGCCGCGCGGCTGCGGTGGGGCGCCCGGCAGTCCTCGTCGCCGTCGAAAGGATCCGGACGAAACGGCGGCCCGAATATCGGGGCCCGTGGGCCCTAACCATCGGGGGTGGCACGACGTATGGTGCGAACTGCAGAGGAGGTTCCCGTGACAACAGTCGAAACGGTACGGGGCCCGGTTAACGTCGCCGACCTTGGTGCCACCCTGATGCACGAACACGTTTTCGTCCTTTCCACTGAGCACGTGCAAAACTACGGCGATGGCCTGTGGTGGGACGAAGAAACCCGGGTGGCTGATGCGGTCGCCCGGCTGCGCGATCTGCGCAGCAGGGGCATCACCACCATCGTCGACCCCACGGTCTGGGGGCTGGGCCGCTACATCCCGCGGATCCAGCGGATCGCCGCGCAGGTCGACCTGAACATCGTGGTGGCCACCGGCCTGTATGCGTACGAGGAACTGGCGCACCAGTATTCCTACCGCGGACCCGGCCTGCTGCTCGACATCCCGGAACCGATGGTCGCCGACTTCACCCGCGACATCAGCGAGGGCATCGCCACCACCGGCGTCAAGGCGGCCTTGCTCAAGTCCTGTGTCGAGGCTCCCGGCCTCACTCCGGGCGTAGAGCGCATCAACCGGGCCGTCGCCCGCACGCACGTCGAGACCGGCGTGCCGATCACCGTGCACACTTCGGGCCCGGCGCAGACCGGGCGGCTGGTGATTGACCTGTTCCGCAAGGAGGGGGTCGACCTGGCCAAGGTGGTCATCGGGCACGCCGGGGACAGCAACGACCTCGACTACCTGATGGAAATCGCCGACACCGGGGCGACGCTGGGCATGGACCGGTTCGGGCTCGACCTGTTCAACCCGACGGCCGACCGGGTGCGGACCATCGCGGCGCTGGCCGCGCGCGGCTACGCCGACCGGATGGTCCTCGCCCACGACGCGAGCTGCTTCATCGACTGGTTCGGGGCCGAGGAGGCCTCGATGAAGGCGAACGTCTCGCCGAACTGGCACTACACCCATATCAGCGACGACGTGCTGCCGGCCCTGCGCGAGGCCGGGGTCACCGACGCGCAGATCGACCAGATGCTGGTGGACAACCCGCGCAGGTACTTCAGCGGAGGCGCGTCATGACCTCGCCGTTCGACACCACCAGGGTCACCAGGGGCGCGGACGGCATCAAGCGCTACGACGACCTGCCCGACAGCCTCATCCACATGCTCCGCACGTTGGTCGAGGAGCATCCGGGCCGCGAGGCGCTGGCCGAGACCGGCGGCGGCCCGCGGCTGTCCTACCGTGAGCTGTGGGACGGAGCGACGCGGGTGGCGGGCGGCCTGCGGGCGGCCGGCGTGCAGCGCGGTGACCGCGTCGCGCTGCGCCTCGGCAACGGCATCGACTGGGTGCTGGCCTTCTTCGGCACGCTGCTCGCGGGCAGCATCGTGGTACCCGTCAACACCAGGCTGAGCGAGTCCGAGGTGGCCTTCGTGGTGTCGGACAGCGGCGCCAGGTATGTCTTCGTGCCTGGTGAGCCGCTGCCTGATGGTGAGCCGCTGGCGATCGACGACGCGGGACCCGACGACGCGGCGGCGATCTTCTACACGAGCGGCACGACCGGCTTCCCCAAGGGCGCGATCACCACCAACCGAAACTTCCTGTCCAATTGCGAGACCTGCAATCGGTGCCTGGGGACCAGCGGCTGGGCCGAACCGCGCACGCTGATCTCGGTGCCGCTCTTCCACGTGACCGGCTGCAACAGCCAGCTGCTCTACGTGATGTACCTGGGCGGGGCCAGCGTCATCATGCCGCAGTTCGATGTCGGCGCCTTCCTGCAGGCCATCGAGACCGAGCGGATCGACATCCTGACCACCGTCCCCGCCATCTACTGGCTGGCCATCAACCAGCCGCAATTCGCCGAGACCGACGTGTCCGCGGTACGGGCGCTGTCCTACGGCGGCGCGCCGATCGCACCCGAGATGGTGGGGCGGATCATGAAGGCGTTCCCCACCGCGCGGGTGGGCAACGGCTTCGGCCTCACGGAGACCTCCAGCGTCACCAGCTACCTGCCGCACGAGTACGCCGCCAGGCACGCCGACTCGGTGGGCTTTCCGGCGCCGGTGTGTGACGTGCAGGTGGACGCCGCCGGCGCGCAGGACGTCGGTGAGCTCCTCGTCCGCGGGGCCAACGTGGTGCCTGGCTACTGGGGCAACCCGGACGGCACCGCCGCGACCTTCATCGACGGGTGGCTGCACACTGGGGACCTGGCCCGCATCGATGCCGAGGGTCTCATCTACATCGTCGACCGGGTGAAGGACATGATCAACCGCGGCGGCGAGAACGTGTACTGCGTCGAGGTCGAGAACGCCATCGCCGGAGCGCCGGGAGTCTACGACGCGGCCGTGGTCGGCGTGCCCGACCAGATGATGGGCGAGAAGGTCGGCGCGGTCCTGGTGCCCGCGCCGGGTGCCACGATCGACGTCGACGCGGTCCTTGCCTACCTGCGGGGCCAGATCGCCGACTTCAAGGTGCCGCAGTACGTCGTCGTACGGGCCGATCCGCTGCCCCGTAACGCCGGGGGCAAGCTGCTCAAACGGCAGCTGCGCGACGAAACAAGCTGGGACCGGCCGGTTCGGTAGCGCCCGCCCCTGGGTGTCAGCCCCATGGACACCCAGGGGCGGGCTGAAGGCTCGTATCGGCGTCATGGCAGGCAGGCATCGACGAGTTCGCGGATCGCGGCTGTGGTCTGGTCCCGGCTAAGGCCCAGTTCGCGGCGCAGCAGGCGCCAGGTGGCGAGGTCGGTGACCCCGGTGCATGCTGCCCGAGCTGATCAGTGTCGCGCGCCAGTGGTCAGCGGATCTGATCGTCCGGGAGTCGCTTGAGTTCGCCGGCTGCGTGGCTGCTGAGGCACTCGGCCTGCCCCACGCCTCGGTGGCCGCCGCGGCCGATTCCGCGCTCGACCGCCGCCGTGAACTGGCCGGGCCGCTCACCGGCTTACGCCAGCAGGCGAGCCTGCCGGCCGATCCGGACGGCGACATGGCGTTCCGCTACCTGCACCTGTGCTTCACACCGCCCGGCTTTGACGGTCCGGGGCCCGGTTCCCGCCCACAGCGCGCTTCTTCGCCCACCACAGCACCCCCGCGCCGCACGAGGACCTGCCGCCGTGGCTGGATCATCTCGCCGGACGCCCCACCGTGCTGGTCAGCATGGGCACGGTGTTCCACCGCACGCCCGGGCTGCACGAGACCATCCTCGCGGCGCTGCGCGACGAGCCGGTCAACCTGCTCATCGCGCTCGGGTTCGATCAGGATCCCGTCCGCCTGGGGCCGCTGCCGCCGCGCGTGCGGTCCAGCCCACCCTTCCCCAGGTGGCGCTGCTGCCCCGGTGCGCGCTGCCGGTGTCACACGGCGGCTTCAACAGCGTCAAAGAAGCACTCGCCGAGGGCGTTCCGCTGGTCATCCTGCCGATCGTGGGCGATCAGCCCTACTGCGCCAGCCGCTGCCAGGCCCTCGGGGTCGGCCACGTTATCTGGCCAGCCGAGCGCAACGCCCCGGTGATCCGCGCAGCTGTGCGGACGGTGCTGGGCGATCCCGCCTACCGCGAGCAGGCACGGCACATGCGCGACGAGACCTGTGCGCTCCCGCCGGCCGCCGCCGCCGTTACCGCGCTCGAGCGGGTCGTGGATCAGCACGGGGGGCACCGGAGCTGCGCTGCTGGACCTTGACGGGCGGACGTCGCGTCCGGCCTGGTTCGAAGTGAACCCGACGGCCAGGTCCCGGCTTCCGGCGTCTGATCGGGCACAAGTCACCATGATGGCGATCTCCCCGCATCATCCAGACGACACGCTGCGATCAGCACACACCGGGCCCACCGGCTGCACTGGTCGGACTGGAGACGCCGTTACCGGCACCGCGCCCGCCAAGCCCGCCAACGCTGGAACGCCTACGCTGAGACAGCACCATGATCGCAACGAACTACAGCTGCCGTAACCGTCGCCCGCCGGTTGGTTGATCAGCGGGGCTTTGCGGCTGCGATCGCCCGATACCTCGCCGCCGCGCTCGTCACCATCCGTCAGCTCATCCAGCGTGCCCGCCAGCACGGCCGCTGGGACACCCGCTGACGGCCAGGCGGCTGAAATGACCACCTGTTGCCGGGCATGTTTTTTGAAGTTTTTTCTGGCCGGGTGCCCGAGCGAGCCGGAACTGTCGGTGGGGGCCGATATGATTCGAACATAACAGCGAACAGGTCGCTGAGCCTGGAGGAGGTCACCTGGTATGTGCTTACCCGGACAGCCGCCCGCCGCGCCCGCGCCACGCTCCGCGCCATCCGCGCCATCCCCGCCGGTGCCGCCCGCCGGGCCCGCGCCGCCGGACGCGCCGGCCAGTGCTGCTGAGGCGGTGGCGATGGCGCGCGCCGGGCTGGCGTGGCTGGCCCGCGCGGATGCCGCCGGCGCTGACTGCCGCGGAGCAGGCGGATTGCCTGCGGGCGCTGGAGGCCGCCGAGGCGGCGCATACCGCGGCGCGGGCCCGGGTGCTGGCCGCGTTCCACGCCGGCGGCGGGTTTGCAGGATGATGGTCACGGGTCGGCGAAGAGCTGGCTGCGGTGGCAGACCCGGATCACCACGAACGCGGCGGCGACGGCGATGGCGTGGATGCGGCGGCTGGGCGCGCACCCCGCCGTCGCCGGCGCCCTCGCGGCGGGTGACCTGTCGCCGTCGTGGGCCCGGGCCGTGTGCGGGTGGACGGACCTGCTGCCCGCCGAGCACCGGGCGGGCGCGGACGCGATCCTGCTCGCCGCCGCCGCCAGCGGCGCGGACCTGGCCGGCCTGGCGCAGCTGGCCGAGGAAATACGGCGCCGGACGGCGCGGCCGGACACCGACGGGGATGACGGGTTCAAGGACCGGTCGGTCAGCCTGGACGTGACGTTCGGGCAGGCCGGGAAACTGACCGGGAACCTGACCCCGCAGTGCACCGCCGCGCTGCTGGCGGTGCTGGATGCCCTGGGCAAGAAGACCGGTCCGGAGGACACCCGGACGGTGTGGCAGCGCCGTCATGATGCGGTGGAGGAAATGTGCCTGCGGCTGATCGCCGCGGGGGGCGTGCCGGACCGGGCCGGGCAGCCCGCGCAGATCCAGGTGCATATGACGCTGGATCAGCTCCGCGGCCTGAACGGCGAGCGGGGGGCCGGTGCGCAGGCGGGGTGGGCGGCGGCGTGGCCGCCGGCCGGGCCCGGCGCGGACTGTGACGCGTCGATCGTCCCGGTCGTCACCGGCCACCTCGACCACCAGCTCCTCAGCCAGCTCGCCGCCGAACTGCTCCGCCGCCAGCCCGGCCAGAACGGCTCCGGCCTGCCCGGCTCAGGCCAGGGCGGCGCGGCCGGGATCGGCGGCGCGGGCCGGGGGGGCTGATCGCGCCAGCGGGCGGTGGCTGCGGGCCGAGCGGGCCGCCCGGCAGCTCATCATCACCCGCGCGGTCGGCCTGCTGTCGGGGCCCGGCGGGCTGGCTAGCTACCTGCGGACCCGGCTGCCCGATGACCTGGTCGCCTCGGTCAGCCTGCCGCTGGACATCGGCGCGGTCACCGACACCATCCCCGTCCATCTACGCCGGGCGGTCACCGTCCGGGACCGGCACTGCCGGTTCCCCGGCTGCACCCAGCCCGCCCCGGCATGCCAGCCGCACCACATCATCCCCCGCGCCCAGGGCGGCCCGACCAGCCTCACCAACCTGATCAACCTGTGTTCGTTCCACCATTTGATCGCGATTCACCGGTGGGGCTGGGGCATCGCCCTCCACCCCGACGGCAGCGTCACCGCTACCAGCCCCGACGGCCGGACCCTGCACACCCACAGCCCCCCAGCCACCGCCGCCTGAGGGCGGGCGGCGGTCAGGTGGCGATGTCCGGGTAGGGCAAGGTCCAGTGGCTCAGCCGCGCTGCGAACTCCCGCTGGAAACCCAGCGGCTCGGCGTAATCACGCTCGAACAGGGCGATGAACAGGGTCAGCGTCAGGAAGTTGTGCGCCCCCAACTCGAACAGCCTGACGTAGTCGTGAGTCGCCAGCGCGCTGCGTTCGGCTTCGGTGAATTCAAGCCAGGTGCTGCGCTCCCCGCTGGGGCAGTTGAGGATCACATTGGCCTGCTCGGCCTCCCACCAGGCGACCGTGCCGCGCGGGTCGGCCCGGTACCGCTCGACCAGCTCAGGATCGCGGTCGATGGTGTACAGGAACTTGTTCAGCAGGTACTTGCTCACGGCGCGTCCACCCCGTCCGGGTACCAGGTGAAGTAAGCCTCCATGGTGTGGAACAGGTCAAGCGAGTCGGTGTAATCCGCCGTCACGTTCGCCCCGGCCACGCCCATCATCAGCATGAAGTCCATGAACCCGTGCGTGGCGTTGCCGGGTTCCCACAGGCTGTCCAGGCTGACCTCGGCCAGCGCGGAGTCCAGATCGCCGGACGCGATCCAGCCGACTGCCTTCCGGTCGAACTCCGGGTCCGGGCCGTGCGGCCCGAACTGCCGGGGGCCGCCGAGCTCCAGCGACAAGTGCCCGGTGCCGATGATCGCCACGCGCTGCTCCGATGGCCAGGCCTCGACCAGCCTGCGGATGGTCTTGCCCAGCTCCACGAACCGCCGGGGCTGCGGCATCGGCGGGGCGAAGATGTTCGTGTAGATGGGCACGATGGGCAGGTCCGCCTCGGGCCGCAGGGTGATCAGCGGGCAGGTGATGCTGTGGTCGATCCGCAGCTCGTTGCTGAAGGCCAGGTCGAATCCGGCGTCGATGCCCTCCCGGAGGAGATACGCCGACAGGTCCTCGTGGCCCGTCAGGAACATCCGGGGCAGCCCGAACTCGCGTTCCTCGTTGTAGAAGTTCGCATCGTAGAACGGCGCCTTGCCGATGAGGAACTGCGGCATGTTGTCCAGCCACAGCTGATGAAAATGATCGGAACCCACCATGACCAGCACGTCCGGCCTAGCCAGTCTCAGGGTCCGCCGGAACGCCTCGATCTTGGCCACCCACTCGTCGGCGAACGGCGGCCGGTCCGCGCCGGCCGACGTGCTCGCGCGATAGTAGAAGGGATGGTGGGTGGAGGCGATGACCGCGGCAACAGTGGCCATGGCAGCTCCCTAGGCTCGCGTCAGTAAGGGGTAGGGCGGGCCATCAGTCGTCCGGCCGACGGCCGGCGAGCCAGGCCCGGATCTGCTCGCCGTGCTCATCGAGCGCGGGCGGCGGGAGATCGTAGCGCGGGGGAGTACGGGAGAAGCCCAGCGGGTGCCTGACGCCGGGCACCCCGGTATCACCATGGCCGGCTATCACGACCGGATCCAGGCCGACCTCGGTGGCGAACGCGACGCCGGCGTCCACGGTGTTAATGGGCCCGCAGGGCACGCCGGCCGCGATCAGATCGGCGAACCACTCGGCCGCCGTGCGCCGGGCGAGCCGTCCGGCGAGCAGCGGGCGGAGCAGGTCGCGGTGGGCGGTGCGGTCCTCGTTGTTGGCGAACCGGGGGTCGGCCGACAGTTCCGGGGCGCCGATGACCTCGCAGAGCTTGCTGAACTGGGTGTTGTTGCCCGCGGTCACGATGAGCTCGCCGTCCCCGGTGGGTAGCGGCTCGTAGGGATACAGGCTGGGGTGCGAGTTGCCCATCCGGAACGGGACCACGCCGCCGGCTACCCAGGCGCTGGTCTGGTTGACCATCCCGGACAGCGCCGAGGACATCAGGTTGGCCTCGACATGCTGGCCCTCGCCGGTCGCGGCACGGTGCAGCAGCGCGGCCACGATGCCGAACGCGGTGTGCAGGCCGCAGATGACGTCGAACATCGAGATCCCGGCCCGGTACGGCGGCCCGTCCGGAGCGCCGGTCAGGCTCATCAGCCCGGACATGGCCTGCACCATGAGGTCATAGCCGGGGATGTCCTTGCCGCCACCGGCACCGAAGCCGCTGATCGAGGCGTAAACGATGCCCGGGTTCGCAGCGCTGACTGACTCGTAATCCAGGCCGAACCTGGCCAGGCCGCCGGGCTTGAAGTTCTGCACGAACACGTCCGCCCGGCGGGCCAGCTCGCGCGCCGCGGTCAGGTCGTCCGCCTCGCGCAGGTCCAGCGCGACGGATCGCTTGTTCCTGTTAATGGCCAGGAAATAAGTAGCCCAGCCCTCCTTGGTGACCGGCGGCACCCACTGCCGGGTGTCATCGCCGCCTGGGCTCTCTACCTTGATGACGTCGGCGCCGAGGTCGGCCAGCAGCATGGTGCAGTATGGGCCGGCGAGCACCCGGGAGAAGTCGGCGACCAGCAGGCCCGACAGCGGCCCGGCTGCTTCGGCGGCGGGCTGGCTCATTGGCGCTTTGATCATCCTTATGTCCGCTGGCCGGACATCTGTCCGGCCAAGGGCAGTCTGGCCGTCAGCCGATGCGCTGTCAAGGCTCCCAGGGCTGGCCCCAGGAGGGCGCTGGACAACATGCCTAGACGCTGATGGTCGGCAGGGCCGCGGCGGAGACCGTGATCTGGGGCGCCGAAAGGTAGGCGGCCCAGTCCGCGCTGATCGCCCCGGCGGTGGCTAGGAGCAGCGGCAGGTACTCGCCGGTGAGGATGTCTACCGGCGTCTCGGCCGCGTGCACCGTGACGTTCAGCGCCGCGATGACCGTCCCTTCGCCGTCCCGCAGCGGGGCGGCCACCGAGCGGATGCCCGCCGCGAGCTGCTCGTCCGTGAGCGACCAGCCCCGGGCCCGCACCGCGCGCAGCTCCGCGGCCCGCTCGGCGGGGCCGGGCTGCCAGCGGGCGGTGACCGGGGAGCGGCTCGGCTCGGCCAGCACCTGCTCGGCATCCCCGGGCGGGAGCGCGGCCAGCAGCACCTTGCCCAGCGAGGTCTGCATGGCCGGGAACCTGGTGCCGATGGTCACCGCCAGCGCGATGATCTTCGGCACGGCCACCCTGGCCACGTAGACGATGTCCGGGCCGTCCAGCTGGGCGATGGAGGAGGACTCGTGCGTCTGGGCCACCAGGTGCTCCATATGCGGCCTGGCCACCTCCCACAGATTGCGCGATAGCACGTAGGTCATCCCCAGCTCAAGTACGCGCGGGGTGAGCTCGAACCGGCCGGCCGCGGCCCGCACATAGCCCAGCTGCTCCAGGGTCAGCAGGATCCGGCGGGCGGTGGGCCGGGCCAGCCCGGCCGCGCCGGCCACCGCGGCCAGCGACATGGCTGGCTGGCGCGGCTGGAAGACGCGGATCACGTCGAGACCGCGGGCCAGTGCCTCGATGAAGTCCGGGCTCACGTCACGGCGACCCATGCGATCCCCCTGGGGGCTGGTGGCAACGAAACGACTGTAGCGTGATCTGGCGAACTTGTCCGCATAGCGGACAATGGTGCCAATCTCCTCCGATGCGGACCGGGCCTGCCTCTTGACAGCGCCAGGCTAGGGCGGCCACGCTTCCGCTCAGACTACAAATGGCCAATTTACGGACACCCGTCCGAGACAGCTCTCGCCAGCCGCAGAGTGGAGGTCCGTCATGACATCCGCATCGAGCCCTGATCTGACGCCAGGCAGGCCGCTGGTGTTCCGCAACGCCACCGTGCTGACTATGGACGATGCGCACACCGTGCACCGGGCGGCCGATGTCCTGATCGTCGGCGAGCGGATCGAGGCGGTGGGCGAGCGCCTGGAGGTTCCCGAGGGCACCGCCGAGATCGACGCGTCCGGCGGGATCCTCATGCCGGGCATGATCGACACTCACCGCCACATGTGGCAGACCGCGATGCGCGGGTACGGCGCGGACTGGACGCTGACGCAGTACTTCGTCTGGTATTACCTGCAGTGGGGCAAGGTGTTCCGGCCGCAGGACATCTACGCGGGCAATCTGCTGGCCGCGCTGGAGGCCATCGACGCCGGGGTGACCACCACCGTGGACTGGTCGCACGGCCTGCAGACCGTCGAGCACGCCGAGGCCGCGGTCACCGCGCTGACCGAGGTGCCCGGGCGGTTCGTGCTGGCCTACGGCAATATCCAGCAGGGCCCGTGGGAGTGGTCGGCCGCCCCGGAGTTCCGCGACTTCGTCAGCCGGCGCTTCAGCTCGGCTGACGACATGCTGGGCTTCCAGATGGCGTTCGACGTGACCGGCGACCCGGCCTTCCCGGAGAAGGCCGCCTTCGAGGTCGCCCGCGAGCTGGGGGTGCCGGTCACCACGCACGCGGGGGTGTGGGGCGCGACCAACGACGACGGCATCCGGCTCATGCACGAGAACGGGTTCATGACGCCGTCCACCATCTATGTGCATGCGGCCACCCTGACCAGGGACTCCTACCACCGGATTGCCGCCACCGGAGGCGCGGTGTCGGTCTCCACCGAAAGCGAGCAGAGCGCGGGCCAGGGCTATCCGCCGACCTGGCAACTGCGTGAGCATGGGATCCCCGTCTCGCTGTCGATGGACACCAGCGTGTGGTGGAGCGGGGACCTGTTTTCCGCGATGCGGACCACGCTGGGCGCGGACCGGTCCCGTGAGCACCTGGAAGCCCACGGGCGGCAGGAAACCGTCACGCACTGCCACCTCCGCGCCGAGGACGTGGTCGGCTGGGCGACCCGGGGCGGCGCGCGGGCACTCGGCCTGGATTCGGCGGTCGGCAGCCTGGAGCCGGGTAAGAAGGCCGACCTGGTCCTGCTCAAGAATGACGCGTCGCCGGTGATGTTCCCGCTGCTGAACCCGTACGGGCACGTCGCGTTTCAGGCTCAGCGCGGCGACGTGCACACGGTGCTGGTGAATGGGCGGGTGGTGAAGTACGACCACCGGCTGGTCGGCCTGGACTTGGCCAGGGCCAGGCAGATTGTGGAGCAGACCGTCGAATACCTGCAGGACCAGCTGGGACCTGAGGCCTGGGCGGAGGGCATGCATCCGGAGGTGCCTAAGACCAAGGTGCTCGACAATCCCTACACCTACACCACGTGGGACGCGGGCTCAGCGCAGTGGAAGGGCGGCGGCAGGCCTGACACGCCTGGCCTGACCAGGCTGCAGGACGCAAAACTGTCGACCTATCCGAGTCGGCGAAATCTGAGCTGGCTGTTCAGCGCGCACGGAAGAGGAACAGGAGCAGGTAGAGCAGAAGAATGAGCGCGAACGTGCCGATGATGGCGGTGATCGCTTTCTTGAGCCAGGTGCCGAGACTGGCATTGGTCCGCACCCGGTAGCTGCTGAAGCGCTGGTGAGCGTCGTGCGCGCCTTCGAGGCGGCTGCCGACGAATAACCCTGTTCCCAGGGCGATCAAGATAGCAATAATATACATTTTGTCGCCCCCTTTTCCATATCAGGTAAATTGTGGCCTGGTAATTATGGCTCTCAATTTCCTGCGTACTGGAGAAACGGCGGACCCGGTATGGCACAGAGTCGCGACATGCGAGGACCTTAGCCCCTTTGATAAAGGCCAGAATCGTGCTTGGCGCTGGTGCTCCGGGCGGCTCATGGTGCGGACACCCGGGTCCGCTGTTAGCGAGCCTGGGCGGCCTGACCGCGGCTGCTGCCGTGCAGCAGGACGTCGGCGACCAGAACCGGATCGTCGGTCATCGGCACGTGCCCGCAGCCGGGCAGGGGCAGCAGCCGGGCCTGCGGCAGCCGTGCCTTGGCCAGCAGGATCTGCCGGGGCCGCAACAGCCGGTCGCGAGTTCCCCAGGCAATGGTGACAGGCACATCGTCCAGCAGCTGGCCGGTGAATGGCGTCAGCTGGGCCAGCACCGCGTCCAGGGCATCGCGGGCGGCCAGAAACGCCGCCATGTCGCCGAGCGCCTGGTCAGCGGGCAGCTGGGACGGCCGGCTGACCACGGCGCCGTGGCTGACGGCCCGGCCCACGGTGCTGCGGGACAGGACCGGTGCGGCCCGCTGGAGGCGTCTCGCAGCGACCTGCATGGCCGTGAAGATCGCTTTCGGGTAGCGGGCCTCGCGGCAGTCACGCCAGAACCCGGCCGGTGACAGCGCGGTGACCGACGCCGCCCGTCCGGCCATCGCAGCGTGCAGGGCCAGCCTGCCGCCCAGTGAGTTGCCCGCCAGATGCGGGCGCTCCAGCCCCAGCTCGTCGAGCAGCGCGAGCAGCTCGCCGAGCATCTCGTCCAGTACTGGCCCGGTGGCCTGCAATGGGGGCGACTCACCATGCCCGGGCAGGTCGACGGCGATCACGTCCCGGTGCGGAGTCAGCCGGTCCAGGACCGCTCCCCAGGCCTGCCGGCGATGCCCGACGCCGTGCAGCAAGACCAGCGGCGGTCCCGAACCGGCACGCTCGAAGGCCAGTGTCATCGCAAAGCCCCTTACCCGCTGGCGCGCTAGCGGCGGAGCAAGGCGGTCACTGCTCCATCGTCGCCAGCACGCGCCCGTCCGAGATGGCGTCGAGAAGCCGACGGTAGTCCTGCTCGTTCTGATCGGCGTAGGCGATGGCGAAATCCGCGATGGCTTGGTCGAACGTCTCGCTCATGCCCAGGTAGCCCGAGATAAGGGTGGCGCGCCCGGTCCGCGCGTGGGCGCGGGCCAGCGCCCAGCCGCAGAGTCTGCCGTAGTAGTTGAGCTGGGACGGGTCCATCAGCGGCACGCTCATGCTGCCCTTCATGTCGCGCAGCTGCCTGACGTAGTAGTCCTTGATGCCCGTGCCTTCGGTCCCGGCACCGCTCGTCCAGCCCAGGAACGGGTCGGTGGCGGCCTGGGTCAGCCGCTGGCCCCTGACCACCCGCTCGCCCTGGTGCTGGTATTCGCTCTTGCCGGCGAACGGGGCCAGCACCGACTCCTGGGCCTCCTTCAGCTGGAGGAACAGCGGCTCGTCGTCGCGGTCGCCGAGCAGCAGCATCACGAAGGCCTCGGTGCCGACCGATCCGACGCCGACGACCTTGCGCGCGAAATCGCCGAAGTAGTAACGGCGCAGCACCTCGCGCCGGTCCTCGTCCATGGTCTGCTGGTAGAGCGCGACGGCGCTGCGCAGCTCCTCGAGGACGCTTGGATAGAGCTCGATAGGAAAGCGGACGATGACCGGATGGGCCGGCCGGATCCGGTACTGCCCCTCCACCTGATCGCACATCTTCAGGAACGCCTTCAGGCTGGTGCGGCGCTGCGCCTTGGCGATGTCCCGGTGGCGGCGGCGCACGGCCTCCTTCGGCTGGAGCGAGTCGAAGAGCCTGCTCACTTCCTCGATATCGATTCTCGAGTACCAGACATTCAGGAACCGCATCGAGGCGTAGCTCGCCATCTGGGTCCGATAGCTGCGGACGGCCAGCCGGGCCGCCGTGCGCGCATCGCGGTCCGGGAAGCCGTTGTCCCTGGTCGCGACCGCGAAGCTAGCCGCCAGCCGCTTGACGTCCCAGTCGAACGGGGCCGGCAGCGTCTCATCGAAGTCGTTGACGTCGAAGACCATCCGCCGGTCGGGCGCCGCGAACATGCCGAAGTTCAGCAGGTGCGCGTCACCGCAGGCCTGCACGCGGATATCGGTCGTGGGCGCGTGCGCCAGATCCCACGCCATCGGTGCCGCCGCGCCGCGGAAATAGGCGAACGGCGATGCCGCCATGCGTCCGTAGCGGATCGGTATCAGGTCCCGTACCCGGGTCTTGGCCTGCTCCTCGAGGATGGCGACCGGGTCGGGCCTGTCCTGCGGAGGAGCCCACTGCGCGTGGCTCGAGCGGGGCACCGCCGTGCGCCGTTCGCGCCCGCGGAGCCGCCACTCCTGCGGCGTCAGGATCTCGTGCGGCGGGGCGAGAACACCCGGAGACATTCTGCTCACTAGGTCACCTGCCCCCGATCGTGACCGCTGACCGGCAGCTCGCTGCCGCCCGGCGGTCCAGAACCGGCCCGCGACGGTCTCTGGACCTCATCACAACTGAACCTTAGGACGGTGGCGGCGTCACGGATAGTCCCAAAGCGGACGCGGCGGCACAGCAGGGCCCCGATCAACTCGGGAGCCCCGGCTGGCGCAGGATCAACACGATCGAGACGATCAGCAGCACGGAGCCGAACGTGACCAGCGCATACCGGACGCCAGGCAGCTTGAACGAGCTGCCGATGCCCACCAGGAACAGCACCGCGGCCAGGAACACCGTGATCCGGACGAAGTTGTCGCCGGTGAGCGCGGCGTCGTTGCCCGTGTTGAACTTCGCGTTGGCCTGATTGTCGAGCGCGTTGGCCTGCGCCTGCGCCGGCAGCTTGTACTGGGGCATATAGGTCGGGCCGGGCGGGGCATGCGGGTTGTGCAGCGGGTTGGTGGCCAGCCAGGCGTCGAAGGCGACCCGGAACTGGGGCCGGAACCGGCGGATGGCGATCGCCTCCTTCTGCGGGCTGTTCAGGGTGAACGCGATGAACCACGCGTTGAAGGTGGCGGCATCGAAATTGCGGAGCGAGATGGCGGTGAGGTCGTCCCGGGTGGCGAGGTTGCGCAGGGTCGAGGACTGGGCGATGTCGACGCGGGACGCGGTGCCCCACTTGGCCGCCGAGTACCCGGCCCAGGCCGCCGTCAGGGTGACGAGCGCCAGCAGCACCGCCTCGCAGATCTGCACGATCCGCGAGTGCCGGTCTTCGGCCTTGGCCTGACTTTCCGCCTCGGTCTGCTCGTGCATCTGCTCGCCATGCTCGTGCAGTTTCTTGCCAGCTTCGATCGGGTTCAGTCCCTCGCTCATCAGCGCACCTCAGCTCGGCCGACGGGGCTAAACGATCATATCTGCGATGCCGTCACGACAGCGCGGCTGCTGGGGGCAGGCCCGGATCCGCCAGCCGTTCGTTACCTCCCGTTCAGCTCCGATACATCACAATGAATACGGAACTGGCTAGAGTCGGCGGTGCCGGTCCTGCCCGGGCCTGCGGGGCGGAGATGGCGCGATGAAGTTCACGGCCGAGGGACAGCGCCTGGCGGCGGCCGATGACCGGGGCGTCCGGTGGCGCCGGTGGGGGCCGTACCTGAGCGATCGCCAGTGGGGAACGGTCCGCGAGGACTACAGCGACAACGGCGATGCGTGGAGTTACTTCACCCACGACCAGGCCCGGTCCCGGGCCTACCGGTGGGGGGAGGACGGCATCGCGGGCGTCAGCGACGATCAGCAGCACCTGTGCCTGTCACTGGCCCTGTGGAACGGTGCCGACCCGATCCTGAAGGAGCGGTTCTTCGGCCTGACCAACGCGGAGGGCAACCACGGCGAGGACGTCAAGGAGTACTACTTCCATCTTGACAACACTCCCACCCACTCCTACATGCGGATGCTCTACAAGTACCCGCAGGCCGCCTATCCCTACGAGGACCTGGTGGCCACCAGTCGCCAGCGATCGCGCACCGAGTTCGAGTACGAGCTGCTGGACACCGGGGTGTTCGCCGGGGACCGGTACTTCGACGTCGAGGTGGAGTGGGCGAAGGCCGATCCGGAGGATCTTGTCGCGCTGGTCACAGTGACCAACCGCGGGCCGGCTGACGCTCCGCTCGACGTGCTGGCCACCATCTGGTTCCGTAACACCTGGGCGCCCGAGGCTACGGCGGAACCTCCGGTCCTGGCCGCCGACGGACCGGGCCGGATCGTGGCGACCCACGCCGCGCTCGGCCAGCGGGTGCTGTCGGTCGACCCCGGCGCCGAGTGCCTGTTCACCGAGAACGAGACCAACAACAGCCGCCTTTTCGGCGGCCAGAACCGCACGCCGTTCGTGAAAGATGGCATCGACGAGTACGTGGTGCACGGCCGGGCTGGCGCCGTGAACCCCGCTCGCACCGGCACCAAGGCGGCCGTCCGGCACCGGCTGATGGTTCCCGCGGGCGGCTCCAGGACCATCCGCTGGCGCCTTCGCCCCGCCGACGCCGAGATCGCGGCAGGCGGCGAGCTGGGCGCCGCCGCCGATGCGGTCGTGGCCAGGCGCCGCGCCGAGGCCGACGAGTTCTACCTGGCCATCACCCCGCCTGACGTCGATGCCGACGGAGCCCTGATCATGCGGCGGGCCCTGGCCGGGATGCTGTGGAGCAAGCAGTTCTACTACTTCGATCTCGACAAGTGGCTGCGGGAGCACCGGGGGCACCCGCTGCGGGCTCCGGAACGGGCTGACGTCCGCAACCGGCAGTGGTTTCACATGCAGAACGGGCACATTCTCTCGATGCCCGACTGCTGGGAATATCCCTGGTACGCGGCCTGGGACCTGGCCTTCCACTGCGTGCCGCTGAGCATGGTCGATCCCGCCTTCACCCGCGGGCAGATCGAGCTCATGCTCAGCGACGTGTACCTGCACCCCAGCGGGCAGATCCCGGCCTACGAGTGGAACTTCGGTGACGTCAATCCGCCGGTGCACGCCTGGGCCACCCTGTTCGCCTTCGCGGCCGGCCCGGGCCAGCGCACCGAGCAGCAAACGGACTTCCTCCGCGACGCGTTCAAGAAGCTGATGCTGAACTTCTCGTGGTGGCTCAACCGCAAGGACCCGGCCGGACGCAGCCTGTTCGAGGGCGGCTTCCTGGGCCTGGACAATATCGGCGTATTCGACCGCAGCGCCCCGCTGCCCACCGGCGGTCACCTCGAACAGGCCGACGGCACCGCCTGGATGGCGCTGTTCAGCCAGAACATGCTCGACCTGGCCCTGATCCTGTCGGAGGTCGATCCGAGCTACGAGGACCTCGCCCTGAAATTCGTCCAGCATTTCTTCTGGATCGCCGCCGCCATGGACAAGGTGGGCCAGTCCGATGACGAGATGTGGGACGAAGCGGACGGATTCTTCTACGACGTGCTCAGGCTGCCCGACGGTTCAGCCACCCGGCTGCGGGTCCGCTCGATGGTGGGGCTGATCCCGCTGTGCGCCGTCTCGACCATCTCCGCCGAGGCCATCGAGCGCTTCCCCAGCCTGGCGGCCCGGGCCCGGGCCAATTACGAGCGCTACGCTGACCTGCTGGGCGGCGCGGCCGACCCGCTGGTGCCCGGGGTGGCGGGCCGGCACCTGCTGTCGGTCCTGGACGAGCCGAAGCTGCGCAAGGTCCTGGCCCGCATGCTCGACGAGAACCGCTTCTTCAGCCCGCACGGGATCCGGTCCCTGTCCCGGGGCCACCTGGACGACCCGTTCGTTTTCACCGTGCACGCCGAGCAGTACCGGGTCCAGTACCTGCCGGCCGAGTCCGACACCGGCATGTTCGGCGGCAATTCCAACTGGCGCGGCCCGGTCTGGTTCCCTATCAACCTGCTGATCGTCCGGGCGCTCCTGCAGTACTACCTCTACTACGGCGACGACTTCACCATCGAATGTCCCACCGGTTCGGGACGCCAGCTGACGCTGTACGAGGTGGCCAGGGAGATCTCCGACCGGCTCATCTCGATCTTCCGGCGCGACGGTACCGGCCGCCGGCCTGTCTACGGGGGAATGGCCACCTTCCAGGACGACCCGCACTGGCGCGACCTGCTGCTGTTCCACGAGTACTTCCACGGCGACAACGGAGCGGGCCTCGGGGCCAGCCACCAGACCGGCTGGACCGGCGCCGTGGCCCGCCTCATCCAGCTGTTCGGCTCGGTCGGGGCCGCCGAGATGCTGCACGGGCCGCCGTTCCCGCTCGCGCATCCCTACCAGCCGCGCCAGGCCCCGCAGGCCGCCGCGTCCAGCCCACCGCAAGCCAGCGCCGCGGGCAGCTGACCCGGTCGGCCCGAGCCGTCACGAGCTGACTGGTCTGGCCGGGGTGAAATCCTGCGGCGCCGTTCGCGACAACACGGTGACGCCGACGGCCAGGACGGCGAAGGCCAGCGCGGCGATGGCGATCTTCACGGGGCTGTCGGTGAAGCGCTCGTCGAACAGCCAGACGCTCAGCGCAATGCTGGCGAACGGGTTGACGATGACCAGCAGCGGCTGGGACACGCTCAACGGCCCGACGTGCAGCGCGGCCTGCTCCAGCAGCGTGCCGGTGATCGCGGCGGCGGCCAGCGCGTACACCGGCCAGCTGGTGAACAGGGCGCCCAGTCCGGACGACGCGAGCGTGTCGGTGGCCGTCTTGATGAAGGTGGCCATCAAGGCCCAGGCCAGCGCGGCCGCCACGGCAAAGCCGGTGGTGCGGCGCACGGGTGAGCCCCGCATCCCGAGCAGGGACAGCAGGGCGATGGCCCCGCCGAACGCCGCCAGGGCTGACAGCCATTCCGCGGTCTCGGGAGCGGACCGGCCGCCCATCGGCTCGGCCATGGTCAGGAACACGGCCAGCGCCACGCAGACGACCAGCACGGCGGCCCACGCGGCGGGTGCCACGTCCTGCCTGATCCACACCCGGCGCAGCACGAGAACGAAGACCAGCTCGGTGACCAGGATGGGCTGCACCACCGACAGCTCTCCGAAGTTGAGGGCGACGGCCTGAAAGGCGAACCCGCCCACCGCCGCGACCCAGCCGAACAGCCACAGCGGCTGCCGGAACAGGTAGGGGACCAGGCGCCAGCCCTTCTCCCGCTTCGGGGCGCTGACACTCGCCCAGTGCTGCGTGAAGACGTTGACCGCGTTGGCGAACGCGGCGGCCAGGGCGAACAGCACCGTGAGGGTCATGCCCTAACCCTGTTCCCTCCGCCATCTCGCGACCCGCTCCAGGCTGCCGCCCGGGTCTGGCGGCATGGACCAGGACGGAGTTGACCCGGACCCAGGCACAGGCTAAGCCCCGAGCGCTGGCGTGGCCTCGCTCACCAGCCGATCGCCGTTCCGTAGGCCGCCCATTTCACCACTGTGGTGGGATCCTCTTCAGAAATTACTTCCGGTACCGCCACAAAACGGACACCTACCACGGCCTCGAAGTTGCTTCTTTGTGCCCACTCGGCCAGCGCGTCTCGCGCTGACCCAGGATTGGGATGCCCGCGGCTCGTCAATATCATCGCTCGATTTACCGCGCGATCCTGCGGTAGGCCCAGCGGGAGCGCATCGGTGGTTGACATGGGGATAACAGGCTCGGGCACCGGGCCAGTATCGCAGATGAAGCCGGAGGTGAGCGCGGCCGCCGCGCGCAGGTCCCCCGGCAGCACGGCCGCGGCCAGCGGCGGGCGCGCGAGAACCAGGGCACGGGGAGCGTGGCGAGTCTGGCGCGGCCGGCCGCGCCAGCGCCTTCGCTGGGCCCGGTGCTGTGAACTATAGCCCGCTATGACGAGAATCACCTTTAGGGCAGCAGGCCGTCAGCCAGGAATTATTGACGTGCCGGGATTTTCTGGTATCCGCCCACGTGGGAGGCCCCTTCACGCTGTGGGGCCGCTCTGGAAACCGCAAGAACGGCCCGGCGAAAATGACCCGGCCGCGACCGCTAAACGACCGGGCTAAGTTGGCATCAAGGTTACCCGTGAGTAAGTTAAGAAATGAATGATCCGAACGGAAATGAGGGCAGGATGGCGGACCCCTAACCCTGGCTGCGCCGTGATGGCTGCGGATCCTGCTCTCTGCTAGAGAGGATGATCCATGATCTACCCGGCAGCAGTGCTATCGGTGGTTGAGGTTCATCGCGAAGCGGCCGCCAGGCCCCCGGCGGATTTCGTCGTGCACCGAGGCGATTCCCTGAGCAGAATCGCCACCAGATACCACATCGAATGGCCCGGGCTTTACGAAGCCAACCGGGCCGTCATCGGGGAGAACCCCAACCTGATCACCGCAGGGGAGCGGCTGCGCATCCCCTCGGCGGCGTCAGCAGCGCAGCTGGCCACCTCCTACCGGGCCCGCGCGATTGTGGCGCTGCCCGCCGCGCCGGTGTCCGCGACCGCGGAGCCGGTAGCTGCTCAGGTCAGCTCAGCGGGGTCAGCCGCACCGGCGGGCTCCTTCCAGCAGTGCGTCATCTCCAGGGAGAGCGGCGGCGATGCCCAGGCCATGAACGGGAGCGGTCACTATGGCCTCTACCAGTTCAGTTTCTCGGCCTGGACCGCCGCCGGGGGCAGCGCGGCTGACTTCGGCAACGCGTCCGCTGCCGAGCAGAACCAGGTGTTCGCTACGGCCTACGCCCAGGACGGGACGTCACCATGGGCGCCCTACGACGGCTGCTGACGACCGGCAGGCCTGGCGGTCACCCGCCGGGCAATCCAGGTTGAGCAGGTAACTGCGTGCAGGCGACGACCGCAGGTCACAGACCGCGGTCGTCGCCGACGTCGGGGCTGCCGGGGTGCGATGCCCGGTTCCGGGAGAGTACGGTATGAGGATCCCGACTTACCAGATACCCGACTTTAGTCCAGGCTTTTATTCCAGCTTGTTAATCCGGTAATGGGAGCACGATGAATGAGTTCCGCAGCGCCCAGTGGTATTCCGGTACGGTCGCGTCCAAGATCCGGTGTAAATGACATGACGGGCGTAGGTTCCCTTCAAGACCGCCAAGCCATCGAAGGGAAGGACCTACGCCCATGCCTCACCCGAGTATCGCCTACCGAGCGCATCCGCGGCCACATCGATGAGCTGTTCGCCGCTGACCGGCCGCTGGGTCGCGTAACGGCTACCGGGAGATGACAGTCAAGACCACCGCCGGGCCGGTGACTTTGTCCCGGCCCAAGCTGCGCGGGGCGGCTGGGCGTTTGCCTCCCGGCTGTTCGGCAGCCACATGACCAGGACGAACGCGCTGGAGTCGGTCGGCCGCTTCCCGGCGAGACCAGCTGCCTCACCCTGGTCTGGGCCGTGCTCGACCGGGCCTCGGCCGGCTGGCGCGGCTTCATCATGACCGCCGAGGGCCTGCGGCTGCTGCAAGACCTGCGCCGCTCCCTGCTCGACCCGCCCCGCCCGCTCCGGCCCCAGCACGCCGTAGCCGAGCCCGGTGATCAACCAGGAACCATCACAGCCATCGCTTGACTAACAGCAGCCACGCTGGGCGGGGCCAGCGGTTCCCTGTCCCGCCCGGCCACGTCTCGTCCCCCCGGAAGGAAGGCCATGGGCTTCGAAAACAAGATCGCCATCGTGACCGGGGGAGGCGCCGGGATCGGCGAGGCGCTCTGCCGCGAGCTGGCGCGCCGCGGCGCGCGGGTCGTCGTGGCCGACATCAACGGCGACGACGCCGACCGGGTGGCCACCGCCCTGGCAGGCGACGGCGAGCGGACCCAGGCGCGCCGCGTCGACGTGGCTGACGAGCAGGATGTCAGGCGCCTGGTCGAGGAGACCGCCGCCGCGCACGGGCGTCTGGACTACCTGTTCAACAACGCGGGCATCGCGATCGGGGGTGACGCCCGGGACCTGACTCCCGCCCAGTGGCAGCGCGTGCTGGACGTCGATCTGTACGGCGTCCTGCATGGCACGCTCGCCGCCTACCCGATCATGGTCAAGCAGGGGTCCGGCCACATCATCAACACCTCGTCAGCCACTGGCTTGCTGCCCCAGCCGATCAACGCCCCCTACTGCACGGCCAAGCACGCCATCGTGGGGCTCTCCCTCTCACTGCGCCTGGAGGGCGCCGACCTCGGGGTAAAAGTCAGCGCCGTCTGCCCCGGCTACGTGCGCACCAACATCTACCAGAACACGGTCCTGGCCGGCCTGCCCCGAGAACAGGCAGCCCGCAAACCGGTCAAGATGATCGAGGCCGCACAAGCCGCAGTACTGATCCTTGACGGCGTGGCGCGCAACCACGCGCTGATCCTCTTTCCCGGCTACGTGCGCTGGGCCTGGCGCGCATACCGCGTCTTCCCCGGCGCCGTCGAGCGGGTTTTCCTCACCCGGGTGAGGCAACTACGGAGATACCGGACAGCCTCAAACGGGACACCAGCATGAGCACGCCCAAGCTGTGTGCTGCGCGGCTGCGGCCCGGGCGGTTACCCGGGCATGCCCGAGGTGGCCAACGTGCCGTTGCCCACGAAGCTGCTCAGGCACGGGGTCAGGGACATGGTGCGGGTGTGCGACGGGCGGATGAGCGGCACCGTCGTCCTGCACGTGGCCCCGGAGGCAGCGGCCGGCGGACCGCTCGCCAAGGTCTGCACCGGCGTTGTTGTACTGGCCCCACCGGGCCTGGTTGTCGAAGTCGTTGTACTGGAAGGGCGCCGGTGTCTGCGACGCCGCGTACATTACCGGCATCGACGTGGTGGTGGATGGCGGTCTCCTGGCCAGGTCTACTGAATCGGTCCGGTCGTCGCCATGCCTGCGGGCCCGGCGGGGCTTGCCGGCGCCTGACCAGGCTGGGCGGCCCGGGCGAAGGAGGCCGGCGTGAAGGCGCTCGTGTTCAGGCACAGCCTGGCCCGCGAGGCCGTTTCGGCGATCGGCGGGCGCGTCGACCAGCGCGCCTTCGTCTCGCGCGGTGCGCCGGTCCGCATCGAGGATGTCGACGAGCTACCGCTCCCGGCTCCGGACTGGGTGCGCGTCGAGACGACTTTCTCGGGCCTGTGCGGTTCCGACGTGAAGCAGATCCTGCTGAACGGCGCCCGCGACAACCCGCTGACGGCGCTGGTGTCGTTCCCGCATGTGCTCGGCCACGAGGCGGTCGGGCGCCGCGCGGATACCGGTGAGCGGGTCGTACTCAACCCATGGCTGTCGTGCGCACCCCGCGGCATCGACCCGCCGTGCGCGGCCTGCCGGGCGGGCCGCTACCCCTGGTGCCGCAACTTCCGCTCGGGCGACCTGCCGGTATCCATCCACCTCGGCAACTGCGCGGCGGCCGCCGGAGCGCACGCCGAACGCTTCGCCGCGCACCTCTCGCAGTTGTTCGCCATTCCCGACCACGTCTGCGACGAGGCGGCTGTGCTGGCCGATCCGGTCAGTGTCTCGCTGCGCTCGATCCTGCTCGCGCCGCCCCGGGACAGCCAGCCGGTCCTGGTCTACGGCTCGGGCACGCTCGCGTTCGCGGCGGTCGCGCTGCTCCGCCACCTCTATCCGGGCACCGAGGTGTGGGCGGCGACGCGGCCTGGCGCCCGGGCCGCGCTGGCGGCCCGCCTCGGCGGTCATGTCGTGCTGTCCTCCTCGCCCGACGAACTCGTTGCCCAGGTCGCGCGCCGCGTCGGCACGACGCCGCTCGAGCCGTGGAGCAAGCGCGCCTGGCTGCAGGACGGGCCGGCCGTCGTCTACGACACGATCGGCTCGACCGAGACCGTCGAGACCTCGCTCCGGCTGCTCAGCACGGGCGGCACGCTGGTCGTGTCCGGCGTCGAGCCGCCGAAGCGCTTCGAATGGACCCCGCTGTACTTCAAGGAACTGCGCGTCATCGGCTCGAACGGCTTCGGCATCGAGGAGGTGGGCGGCGTCGCCAAGCATGCCATGGAGCACTACTTCGACTTCGTCGCGGACGGCCTCGATCTGACGCCGGTCATCACCCACCGCTTCCCGCTGGAGCGCTGGGACGAGGCGGTGCTCGCGGTCAAGAACTCCCGGCGCACGGGCGCGGTCAAGGTGCTGCTCGAGCCGGGCCGCTGATCGCCCCATGGGCACCGGCAGGCTGGGCCACCGGGCGCCTGGGTCAGCGGTTCCTGCTGACCCTTCTGCGGTAGGCGAGGCTCCCGGCGCCGGCCAGGATCGCAGCTCCGCCGAGGCCGAGGAGCAGGGTGTCCTGGACGCCGGCCGTGCCACCGCCGCCAGTGGCCGGGGCCGCGGTGGGGACGGGGCTGGGCGTTGCCGACGGGTGGGACGTTGCCGACGCGCTGGGCGCTGCCGACCGGCTGGCCGAGGGGCTGGCGCTCGCGCTCGGCGCGTTCGCATTCGCCGTGTGGCTCGGCGAGCTAGTCGGTGTTGCCGAGCCGCTGACCGCAGGTGAGAATGGAGTCGGTATCGACGAGGGAGTGGATCCCGAGCAGGCCGAGACTGACGCGGAAGCGAGTATGGCCAAGGTGGCGCAGCCGGCGGCGGTCAACTTCGTGTTGAGCCTCGTCCCCGTGATGGTTATGCGCATCCTTTATGGGACCTCCTCATGCATCCGGCAGCTGGCAGGCCCGTTTCCCGGCCGCGGCAGCTGGAGAGAAGACCGCGGGCCGGCCCGGTCGCTGCCCGCGCCGCCGACGGCAGGTTTCCGAAGGGCCGGCGGCCATAAAGGTAAAGGCCGTGGACGGCGCAGCATAAAATGGCCTATTCATCACTGGAATATTAGGCTACGCGATTAGAGCACCCGGGGGAAGACGGAGCGAGGGACAACGGCATTGGGGCATGCGGAGTGGCGGCGTATAGCCGGGTTTCGCGTGGTCATGTCCTGGCCACAGAGCGGGTTCGCGCCCCGGCTCGGTACGCCAGGAAGCCTCCGGGCCCGGCTGGCCCGGCTGGCCGGGGTGGCTGGCGTTCTGCTCATCGTGGGCGGAGCCGCCGCCGTCGGCGTCGCGATCGGCGCCCAGCAGCACGCGCCACAGCCGTCGCTGGCGGCGGCCGGCGTTACCGGGCCGGCCGCGGGCACCGCCGGGGCGCCGTCACTGTCGCGCTCGCTGCCCTTGTCCGTCGAGATCCCGGCCATTGGGGTGAAATCCAGGCTGCTGGACCTGGGAGTCAACGCTGACGGCACAATCCAGGTCCCGTCGCTTTACACGAGGGCCGATGAGGCCGCGTGGTACAAGTACTCGGCGACGCCCGGCCAGCTTGGGGCGTCGGTCATCGAAGGTCACGTTGACGGCTACCATGGGCCGGCTGTTTTTTCCGGCTCGGAGCCCTCCGCCCCGGGGACCGCATCGACGTCTCGCTCGCCGACGGGATCACCGCCGTTTTCCGCGTCACCGGCGTACGCCAATACCTCAAATCCAAGTTCCCGTCGAAAGCCATTTACGGTACGCCCGGCTACGCGGCCCTGCACTTGATAACGTGCGGCGGCGCTTTCGACTACGCCACCGGCCATTACCTCAGCTCTACGGTTGTATTCGCGTCGCTAACTGCCGCACGGGCCTCCGGTTAGGAGAACGGCTGACGCCGATGACCGTCAGGTCGGCCCGCCACTCCAGGTGATGATCTTGGAATGGGGAGCCCGCAGCCGGCTGGCGGGTAGTATCCCGGCAGACGGACCCAGAGGTATCGTCTCCGGGAAGAACAGGGGGAAAGGTGACTTTCCCGCGACCCTTGTCTAAGGTGGCCTCGAGACTTGCCCCGTTACCTCGAAAACAGTTTCCAAGATCAGCGAGGACCCGCAGTGAGCCAGTCCAGTTCTGCCGATGCCGCCCTTCGCGACGCGTTGCCCGCCTACCGTGGCGCGGGCTCGGCGGTGGCCCCGCAGAACTGGGGGATGGCCCGCCGCCTGATCGTCCTGGTGGCCATTCCGACGGTCCTCGGCCTGGCGCTCACCGGGCTGCGGGTCACCGACGCGACGCTCAGGGCGCAGGCGTACGGCCGGGTCGCCCGGCTCGCGGCGCTCGGCCAGCAGGTCACGGGCTTAGCCCAGGCGATGGAGGACGAGCGGGCCGACACGGCCGCGTTCTTAGCTGAGGGGCGCCCCGCGGCGGGCTTGGTGGCCCTGCGCCGGCAGTATGTGGTCACCGACAGCCGGGCGGCCTCGGTGCGCGGCCTGGTTCACCAGCTAGGCCGCGGCTACCCGGCCCAGACGCGGGCCGGCGCGGCCATGGTCCTGGCCAGCATCGCCGATCTGCCCGGCCTGCGCAGGCAGGCGGCGCAGCGCCAGGCTTCCGTGCTGGCGGTGATCAATGGCTATTCCGGGGCGACCGCCGGCCTGTTCCCGGTCAACGACAGCATCGCCGACTCCAGCGGCGATTCCGCGCTCATCACCAGCGTCCGCGCGCTCGGCTGGCTGTCCAGGATGACGGACCAGGCCTCGCAGCAGCAGGCCATCTTCGGCGCGGCACTCGCCGCGGGCCAGTTCGGACCCGGGGCGCTCGCCGCGCTGGCCGTCGCCCAGGCGCAGCAGGCCAGTGACCTGTTAGCGTTCCGCACCTCGGCGACGCCCGAGGAGAGCTGGGCTCTCACCGGCGCCTTGGCCAGCCCGCTGGCCGGGCAGGCCCAGGCGGTCGAACGGCGCGCGGCGGCGGCCGGCCATGGCGCGGTGGCCATCGGGGCCGGTGCCAGCCAGCAGTGGCGGGCCGGGATGGCCTACACGCTCGGCTGGATGCGCGACGCCGGGCAGCAGCTGGCAGCCTGGGTCACGGCCTACACGCGGGCCGTCCAGCAGAGCGCGCTGCGGTCAGCGCTACTCACCGGCGGCCTGGCACTGGCCCTGCTGGCCGTCATCGTGCTGGCCACCATGACCTTTGCCAGGTCCATGGAGCGCCCGCTGCGACGCCTTGAAGCAGCAGCTCTGGATGTCGCGGGAGCACGCCTGCTGCTGGCCGGTTTCTTCCGGCGCAGCCATTCCCTGCTGGACCGGATGCTGCGACTGGTCGACAGCCTCGAATTCCGTGAGGACGACCCGGAACGGCTGGCCAGTCTGTTCCAGCTGGATCACCTGGCCACCCGGATGCAGCGCAGTGCAGACAGCGCGCTCGTCCTCGCGGGTCACGAGCCAGCCCGCCGCGGGACCGAGCCGGTGAGCCTGGTGGACGTGGTCAGGGCCGCGGTGTCCGAGATCGAGCAGTACGACCGGGTGATCCTCAACATCCAGCGGGGTGTCTCGGTCAGCGGGAGCGCCGTGGCCGACACCGCGCACCTGCTGGCTGAGCTGCTGGAGAACGCCACGACGTTTTCGCCCAAGGCGACTCAGGTAACGGTGTCCGGGCACACGGCGCGGGGCGGCGGCTTGCTGATCAACATTTCCGACGGCGGAACGGGCATGCCCGAGGAGCAACTGAGGCAACTCAACTGGCAGCTGGCCCACCCGCCGCTCGTGGACGTGGCGGTGGCCAGGCACATGGGCTTGTACGCGGTCGCGCACCTGGCGGCGGGGCACGGCATCAAGGTGGCGCTGAGCCAGCGCCCGGGCGGCGGCACCACCGCCGAAGTGCGCGTGCCCGCCGGGCTGATCTCGGCGGATGCCAGGCCCGGCCGCCGGCCTGGACAAGCTCGGCAGGTCCTGGGGGCCAGGACCAGCTGGGGAGCCGGCGCCGTGACCGCAGCCGCGGATCCGGGCTTCTCGGCTCCCCGGTTCGCCGCCGCCGGGCCCGAGTTCGCCGTGGGGCCGGAGATCGCCAGGCCCGATGCTGTCCCGCTGACGCTGGGCGCGCCGGTGCCGCCCCCGGCCCCAGCCGCCTCCGATCCTGTGACCGTTCCAGAGCCGGTGGATTCCGGGCCAGGCGGCGCGCCGCCCATCTTCCGGTCTGTCGAATCCGACTATCTGCATACCCGCGGCCAGGGCCTGGTCTGGCCGGGCGAGCTGCAGGCCAGCCCGCCCGGGCCGGCCGGGCAGCAGGTCCAGGCGGCGCCGCCGGCGGCGCCCGCCGCCGACGGCGGGCGCGCCGCGACGGCGGCCGGTATCCCGGCGCCTGTTGGTGGCCTGACCTCCGCCGGGCTGCCACAGCGGGTTCCGCAGGCCAGCATCGTGGCCGGCGCTGCGGCTGACCAGCCGAACCGGCCAGCCACGGCGGCCGAGTCGGCGCGGATCGCGCTGGGCAGGCTGACCAGCTTCCAGCGGGGCTCCCGCCGGGCCAGGGCGGTGGGCCTGATGGACAGTGACGCGAAGCAACAGGCTCAGGACGGCTGAGAGGCGAGCACGTGGATCCGCCCCGCCATCCGCAGGACCTCGACCGGCTCATCACCGACTTCACCGAGCGGGTTCCCGAAGCGCTGCACGCCCTCGTGGTGTCCGCAGACGGTGTCCCAGTGGCAGCATCCGGCCGGATACCTCCCGATCAGCTGGAGAAGCTTGCCGCGCTCACCTCCGGCTTGATCAGCCTGGCCGGTGGCGCAGCCCGGATAACCGACGGCGGCGCCGTCACCCAGGCCCTGGTCGCCATGGAGCGAGGCACCCTGGTGATCATGACGATCGATGACGGATCGAGCGTCACCGTGCTCAGCAGCGCCACCGCGGACCTCGATCTGATCGCGTACGAGATGACCATGCTGGTGGAGCAGGCCGGTGGCATCCTCAGCCCGCCCGCCCGCGGGGCGGTGGCCGACCCGGGCGGCACGTCATGATCCCGGGTGTCGCCGCAAGCCGATCTCCTGCCGCACCGGCGCCAGCCGAAGAGCCCGTCCGGTCGGCGCCGTGATCCGGTGTGCCGTACCCGCCGCAGTCGCGGCAGCCGGCCGCGTTTTCGTGGCAGGCTGACAGGGTGCCCGACTTCACCGGCGAGAACCTGACTGGCTCGCGGTTCGAGGACGTTTACCTGACCGGCGCCAGGTTCCACGACGTTGACCTCAGCAACGCGCGCTTCGACCTGGTCGATCTGACCGGGGTCATGATCCGCGGCGCCGCCCTGGTGAACGTGGACATCAGCGGCGAGATCAAGAACCTGCGGGTCAATGGCGTCGACATCGTGCCCCTGGTGGAGGCCGAGCTCAACCGTCGCTACCCGGACCGGGTGAAGATGCGCCCGGCCGATGCCGACGGGTACCGCGAAGCATGGGACATCCTCGAGCGGCTGTGGCAGCGGACCGTCGAGCGGGCCCGCGGGCTGGCCCCGGAACTGCTGCACGAGCGAGTCGATGGTGAGTGGTCCTTCATCGAGACGCTGCGTCATCTCGTCTTCGCTACGGACGCCTGGGTGAAGCGGGCGATCCTGGGGGATCCGTCGCCCTGGGATCGACTGGACCTGCCCCACGACGAGATGCCCGACGAACCCAGCATCCCGCGCGATCGCGGCGCGCGACCGTCGCTGGATGATGTGCTCACCTTGCGCGAGGACCGCATGGTTATCGTGCGCCGGGTGCTCGCCGGTCTTACCGACGAGCAGCTGGCCGGCCGGACCGAACCAGTCAGGGAGCCGGGCTACCCGGAGCCGGAGAGCTTCGCCGTAAGGCGCTGCCTGCAGGCCATCCTCAATGAGGAGTGGGAGCACCGGCTGTACGCGGAGCGGGATTTTGACGTGCTCGAATCGCGGTCGTCCTGACCCGCGAACTCGCACCCACGGGTGCCTTGCCGCCCGGTGGACGCAGCCGAAGATCGCGGCCCGCCCGCCTACCAGCGATCACGGTGCACAACCTCACCGAACGGTCGCCGGCTGGGATTCCTGATTGGCCGCAGCGGCCGGTCGGCCGGGTAGCCGAGCGAAACGAGCAGCGCCCAGCTGCGGTCCTCGGGAAAGCCAAGTAGCCTCCGGGCGAGTTGCAGGTCGGCGACGCCCGCATGGCAGCTGCCGATTCCAAGGTCGGCGGCCGCCAGCATCATGGCCATCGTCGCCTGGCCCAGGTCCAGCTGGGCCCGGTGGAATTCGTTGTCGGCCGCGGGGCCGATCACCACGATCGTTGCCGCGGACCCGGCCACGTGACCGGCTCCCCGCCAGACCCCGGCCAGCTCGCGGAGCTGCTCACGATCGGTGACGAGAATGAAGTCCCACGGCTGCCAGTTCTGTGACGACGGGGACCGGCGGCCGGCCTCCAGGATCTGGTCCAGATCTGCTGCCGGAATCGGGCGGTCGGCAAATGACCGCACGTTGCGACGTGAAGTGATCGCTTCCCAGGTCTGCATGACGATCCCAACGTCGGCTACGCCCCGTTCGTTCTCGGCAGCGTTCGTTCTCGGCAGCGTTCGTTCTCGGCGGCGTTCGTTCTGTGCGGCGCGGTCAGGGCCGGTAGCCAGCGTGACCTCGCCCGGCGCTCAATCCTCGAGGGCGCCGGGATTGGCCGGGACGTCGACGGCGTGCTCCTTGAGCGCAGCGAGCGGAACGATCTCCAGAGCTCGCTCATGGGATGACGCCAGCACCACGGGCGCGGCGGCGCCATCGTGATGAGCCCGCAGCCAGTTCGCCGCCGTCACGCACCAGCGGTCCCCGGGCACCAGCCCGGGAAAATGGTACTGGGGCATCGGGGTGCTCAGATCGTTGCCGATGCGACGCTGGTGCTCGAGAAACTCAGCGGTCACCACCGCGCAAATCGTGTGACTGCCTTGATCCTCCGGTCCGGTGCTGCAGCACCCGTCTCGATAGAACCCGGTGACCGGGTCGCTGCCACAGGGCTCCAGCTCACCGCCGAGGACATTGCGATCGTCCATTTCAGCAGTATCGGCGCCGCAGGAGCGTCGGACAAGGAGGCGGCCGGGCACCGCAGGTGGTCATCGTGGCCTGCGCGGCGTTGCCTCGGCTCATCCTGGGCGGCACAGCGGGCGTTGCGGCACAGCGGGCGTTGCCTGGGAGACGGTTTTCCTGGTGCCCACCCGGGCGATGTCACAATGGCGTGTGGACCTTGAAGCGTTCGAGCTGGTGCTGTTGCGCAGGCCGGAGAAGCCGCCTGGCTATGCCGACGATGTCCTGCAGCGCATCCAGGAAGAGCATCTGGCCTATCACGCCAGGCTGCGCGAGGCCGGTCAGATAGTGACCAACGGCCCGGTCGTCGATCAGCCTGACCCTGCGCTGCGCGGACTCACCTTCTACCGGACCGGCTCCCTGGAGCAGTCGCGAGCGCTCGCCGAGGCCGACCCGGCGGTCCGCGCCGGGCGGCTCACCGTCGAGATCATGACGTGGTACTGCCCGCCCGGCACAATGAGCAAGCCCGGCCGCGCCATCTCGCTGCCGTGAGTCCAGCTGCCTGGCGGCCAGCGCGATCGCGTTATGGTCAGCGAACTTTCAGGAGAACATAAGCAGACGTCCAACGCGCTTGAAGGGCTTCTCCAGTTTGGTGTCCGACTATGACGAACAGGCAAACCAGGATGAAGACCTAAAGGAGCGGAACCCAGATGGACACGATCGACGAGCCGGGCATGGGCGGCACGGGACCGGAGCAGGGCGACTGGGCGCACGCGATGCCCGGCGGCTGGGCGTATGCGGCGCCCGGCGGCCAGGCAGACAAGCGGGGCAGCCGGTCGTGGCGGCGCCCTGCGATGATCGCTGGCGCGTCGGTCGGGGCGGCCGCGTTGATATTCGTCGGCCTCGGCACGGCGGACGCGATGGGCGCCACCGTAATGACGACGTCGCAGGTCGCGTCGAAAGTAGACCCGGGCCTGGTCGATGTGGTGTCCACGCTCGGATACCAAAGTGGCGCGGCGGCTGGCACCGGGATGGTGCTGACCTCTACTGGTGAGGTGCTGACGAACAACCACGTGATCGACGGCGCAACTTCGATCAAGGCCACCGACGTGGGGAACGGGCGCACGTACACCGCCAAGGTCGTCGGCTACGACAAGAGCCATGACGTCGCGGTGCTGCAGCTTGAGGGCGCTTCCGGACTTCAGACCGTCACGCTCAGCTCCTCCAGTCCGCAGACCGGCCAGAAAGTGGTCGCGCTCGGCAACGCCGGGGGCAAGGGCGGCACCCCGTCGGTGGCCACCGGGACAGTAACCGGCCTCGACCAGTCGATAACGGCCTCGGATGAGTCATCGGGCACCGCTGAGCAACTGACGGGGCTGATCGGCCACAACGCCGGCATTCAGCCGGGCGATTCCGGCGGGCCGCTGGTTAACACCTACGGACAGGTCGTTGGCATGGACACCGCCGCCTCCACCTCGTCCTCCACCACGGGCTACCAGTCGCAGGGTGGGCAGACGTCAGCACCGACCCAGGCGTTTGCTATCCCGATCACCGAGGCAGCCTCGATCGCCAGCCAGATCGAGGCAGGCACGCCGTCGTCCTCCGAGCACCTCGGCGGCACCGCGTTCCTCGGCGTGCAGACCTCGTCCGCTGGTTCTAGCGCTACCGGTGGCTACGGTGCCGGTGGTTACGGTGCCGGTGGCTACGGCGCCGGAGGCTACGGCGGCTACGGGTATGGCGGGAGTTACGGCTACGGCAGCAGCTACGGCGACGGCAGCAGCTACGGCGACGGCGGGAGCTACGGCGACGGCGCGACCAGCAATGGCGTCAGCATCGCCGGAGTGGTGGCCGGATCAGCAGCCGCCCAGGCCGGACTGACCGCGGGCGACCAGATCACCTCGGTCGCTGGTCATTCCGTCACGTCCGCCACGGACATCCAGTCGGTGCTGGGGAACTACCACCCCGGCGACAAGATCAGCATTGCCTGGACAGATCAGTATGGTCAGTCGCAGACTGCGACCGTCGCCCTCAGCGCCGGCCCCGCTAGCTGAACGCCGGCCTACCCGTAGGATTCCCGGCGGCGGCACAGCGCCGCCGCCGGGCATGCACCACCGCGGGCCTGCGCCCCCTGGACCGGGCGTAGGCCCCTGAACTTGCAAGGAAACCCAGCAACCATGGACGAAAAGATCTCGCGCACCCGCCGGCTCCGCGCCGTTCAGCCCGGCGATCCGCCCGTCGGCCTGGGTCAGCCTAGGCTGCGCCGTCTAGCCCGGCTGGATGTCGAGCGAGCCCGCCAGTTCCTGACCGAGCTGGACGAGCGCGCCGCAGGCACCGACCTGGCCCGCGCCATGTACCTGGTCGGCCAGGCGCAGGGTCACCTGGAGTCCCTGCTGGACGTTATCGACGCGGCGGTAGCCCCGTAAGCACCGGCAGCAGCGGTCATGGGCTGACGCTCTCGATCGCGGTGATTAGCCGCTCTAACCATTCCTCGAGGCGCAGTCCCCCGAGGCACGCAAGAAACCAGCCGCGCCATTTGGCTCCCGGCCGACGAGGCTGGCACTCCCCGCCGGATGGGTCGCTAGACCCGCGTCACTGACCGCCCGTGCGCTGTGCCTGACCCGTGATCGCGGGCGGTCATGCCTGCTACGGAAGCCATGCTGTGCTTCGCCGGCCAGGTTCACCGGCCAAGGTTCGCCGGCCAGGTTCGCCGGCCAAGGTTCGCCGGCCAAGGTTCGCCGGCCAGGTTCGCCGCGAGGTTCGCCGGCCAGGTTCGCCAGGTTCGCCGCAGGTTCGCCGGCCAAGGTTCGCCGGCCAGGTTCGCCGGCCAAGGTTCACCCGCCAAAAGGTTCGTCAGAAAAGATTCAGGATATCTACAGAAACTGTACAGACTATCAGCAGATAATCTACAGTAGATAGTCAGGTTCGTCAGTGATATTTGAAGTGGTTCCTCCCGGCATCTGAGCGCCAGGCCATGCCGGGAGGAGCCCAAGAGCGCGCCCCGCCGACCCGGGTCGGCGGGGCGCCCTCGCCATGTCAGGCCGGATTCCGCAGCCGTACCTGCGCTGCTAGGACACCAGGATCCGCGGCGGTTCCTGCGGCTCCGCGATGTGCCAGTCGAGGTGAGTGTTCCGAAGCGACGGGCTGGGAGCGAGCTGCTTGTCCGCGAAGTAAACCTGCACCCTCGGCTGCTTCACCTTGTAGATCAAGCCCAGCATGGCGAGGAGCTGGATAAGCCTCCAGGTGGCGTCGGGGCGCCAATGGCGGTCTGGCTTGGCCCCGGCGACCAGGGCGCTGGCGTCCAGCGCGACCTTGCGGCCGTGGCGGGGGCAGGCAGGGTCGGCGTGGTGCCAGCTGTGGTTGCCCTCGCCGCCCGCCACGACGGCCACGAACACGTTGTTACGGCTGTCATCCGCGCGAAACTCGTGCCCGCGGCTGTCTACCGCCCGGCTGCCCCACTTGTGGCAGACGGAATTGACGAAACCAGTGGAAGTCATGAGGGCCGCTGTCCGCAGCGCCCCGGCTATCAGTACCGAGTTCCACCCGAACAGCGGGTAGAACGCCAGCGGCACGAGGAAGTTCGCCACCGCCAGGAACGGGAACGCCCGGCGCTGCCATTGCACCAGCCTGTCCCCGGCCAGGTCACGGTGCAGCGTGTACTCTGGCGGCCGTTCGTACGCGAAGAACAACCAGACGCCTTGCGCCCATGCGAGGCCCTTGTAGCCCCGCCAGCCGGAATATTCGTAAGGCGAGTGCGGATCCTTTCCGACCACGTCGGCGAAACGGTGGTGAGCGCGGTGGTTCATCACCCATTGCTGGATATCGCCTTCCATCGACATCCCGCTCGCCACGGCCAGCACCACCGGCAAGGGGAATCTGGCCTCAAAACCGCGGTGGGTCCAGTAGCGGTGGTTCCCTAGCGTCACCCCGAACATCGTGAACAGGTACAGCGCTGCCGCCAGCGCCCAGAGGCCGACGCCGGTAGGGGTGGTGAAGGCCCGGTAGAGTCCCCACATTGCGAAGACCGGCAACAGTATTCCCAGAGTAACTATGTTCATCCAGATAGGCTTACGTCGTTTGCCGGCACGATCGACGTTAAAGCCTAGCGACAGGACTGTCGGCCAGTCACTCTTTCCTTTAAAGAGAGCTGACATGACCATCAACGCCTTTCAACGGATATCGAGTCAGCAGGATTACCGGCACGCCGCGCATCCAGCCGCCGACAATCAGATTCGCGCGCTCGGCCTGAGCGCAGCGCAAACTGACACCCGGCGGGACGTTCGCGCCGAGGAACATGCCTTCATCAGATCCGCGCGGCAGTGATCTGGTCAGGGACGGAGGTCCTTACGTCGGTCCCTGATCTTGGTGCCCTGGCCCATCGCGGTGCTGGCGCTCGGGCCTGGTGGTCAGGCCGCGTACCTCAGCACCAGATCGCCGACCTGCGGGAGCGCGGCCTGGACGTGCTTGACCGCGCTGCCGCGAACAGCGCGGTACGCCTTGATGATCGTGGGCCGGCCGGAGGATGCCGCGCGGGCGTCAGTCACCGAGAGCAGGGCCTGCGATACCTCCTCGCCGCGCTTGGCCAGGTAGTCGCCGAACCCGGAGCCGCCGGAGGTGCTGAAGTCCGCCCAGTACGGCTCCAGCCTGTCCACCAACTGCGGAAGCAGGTTATCGACCATGTAGCGGATGTGGCCGGGCCGGAAGGCGTTCACTGTTTTGTAGGCGAGCTTGACCGCGGTCCCGGAGACCCCGGACTTTTCCGAGATCTCCTGCTCGATCAGCAGGTAGCAGTCGTTGACCACCTGTGGCCGGGTGTCCGGCGCCAGCAAGATCTCCTGGAGCGTGGCTGCCATGGGTATGTCGTGCTCCTTATCGCCAGGGGCGGTGCCCATTGGTCCCGCACCCCTACCGCGGTGGGCCGTCCGTCACTAGACGGCGAGCGGCCAACCATGGTTTACCGCTTCCAGGCAGGTCCGCTCACCGTGGATTAGGCGCCGGTCGTAATGGCAGCGCGGACCGCCGGTCCGATCTCGGTGGCGTAGCGGTTGACGGAGTCCTCCACGAGAGTCCTGGGCAGGCCGCCCCAGTCGATCTGACCGAAGAACCTGTCGAGGCCGAGGACCTGGTGGGCATCGAGGATCTTCTCGATCAGCTGAGCGCTGGAGCCGATCATGATCGCATTTCCGCGTTGGATGCCGACGTCGAACTGAGCCTGGCTGACGAGGAACCCGCGGCCGCCGCGCGTCTTGGGGCGGAGGTACTCGTGGTAGTAGGGAAAGACCTTCCGCGCAGCCTCCGGACTGCCGCCAGCGAAGAAGTGGGTGGAGATCCCAACCCGGAGCTTGTCGGGATGGCCGGCCAGGTGACCGGCAGCGCGGTAAATGTCCACGGCTCGGCGGGCGTGGTCCAGCGGGCCGCCGATGTAGCCGAGCACCATCGGCAGGCCGAGGCGGCCGGCGCGTTCGGCGCTATCCGGTGAGCCGCCGACGCCGAGCCAGACTGGCAGCGGTTCCTGCTGGGCGCGCGGGGTGATCGGGGCGTCGTGCAGCGCTGGCCGGAATTTTCCGGACCAGCTGACGCGCTCGTTCTCGCGCAGCCGGAGGAGCAGGCCGAGTTTCTCGCTGAACAGGCCGTCATAGTCGCGAAGGTCCGCGCCGAAGATGCCGAACGGCTCAGTGAACGCGCTACGGCCCACGGTGATCTCGGCGCGGCCGTGGCTGATCAGGTCGACAGTGGCGAAGTCCTGGTAGACACGCACGGGGTCCAGGACGGGGAGAACGGTGACGCCGCTGGTCAGCCGGATGCGGCTGGTGCGGCTGGCCACAGCGGCCAGGACGACCGCGGGCGAGGACACCGCGAAGTCGAGGGTGTGGTGCTCACCGAGCGCGAAGACGTCGAGGCCGCGCCGGTCGGCCAGGGTGGCGTAGCTGATGATCTCATCGAGGCGCTGGCTGTAGCGGAACGGCCTGCCGGTGGCAGGGTCGGTCTGGATGTCGCTGAGCGATATGACGCCGAGTTCCATAGGTTTCCAGTGCCAGGTCAAGCGAGTGGGCTGCCGGTGCCGCACCGGCAGCCCACTCGCCGACACCTATGGCTGCGGCCCCGGCGCCGACTTGACGGCCAGGTCCGAGTCGCTGGTCAGTGACCGACCGCCTGCTGCCGGTGCGGGAGCTTCCAGCCTGGCCTGACGAAGTGGCAGGTGTAGCCGTCGGGGTAGCGCTCCAGGTAGTCCTGGTGCTCGGGCTCCGCCTCCCAGAACGGCCCGGCTGGCTCCACCTCAGTGACCACCTTTCCCGGCCACAGGCCGGAGGCGTCCACGTCGGCGATCGTGTCCTGGGCGATCCGCTTCTGCTCGTCGCTGGTGTAGAAGATGGCCGACCGGTAGCTGAGGCCGATGTCGTTGCCCTGCCTGTTCCTGGTCGTCGGGTCGTGGACCTGGAAAAAGAACTCCAGGAGGTCCCGGTAGGAGGTCTGCTCCGGGTCGAAGACGATCTCGATCGCCTCGGCGTGGGACCCGTGATGGCGGTACGTGGCGTTCGGGACGTCCCCGCCGGTGTAGCCGACCCTGGTGCTCAGTACGCCCGGGCGGCGGCGGATGAGGTCCTGCAGTCCCCAGAAACATCCGCCGGCCAGGATCGCCTTCTCGGTGGTCTCGCTCATCGTGGCTCCTCGCCGTCTGCATCATCGAACAGGGTGCGGTATGCCCCGTACCCTTCGGTATCCAGGTCATCGAGCGGGATGAACCTGAGGGCTGCTGAGTTCAGGCAGTACCGCAGCCCCCCGGCATCCGCGGGGCCATCGTCGAAGACGTGGCCCAGGTGGCTGTCCGCGTGTGCCGAGCGGACTTCGGTCCGTCGCATGCCGTAGCTCACGTCGGGCTTCTCGATCACGTTGTCCGGCTCAAGTGGCACGGTGAAACTCGGCCATCCGGTGCCGCTGTCGTACTTGCTGACGGAGGCGAACAACGGCTCGCCGGACACGATGTCCACGTAGATGCCTGGGTCTTTGTTGTCGCAGTAGACGTTGCTGAATGCCCGCTCTGTCCCGTTTTCTTGGGTTACCCGGTACTGCTCGGGCGTGAGCCGGGAGATGGCCTGCGGGTCTTTCCTGTAAGTGTCGTGCATCTGGTCTCCCTGACGGTTACAAGACGCTCAACACCGAAGGCCGCCCCGATCTTCCGGATCAACGTCCGGAGCGTTACCGCCCGGCGAACTCGTGCGCGGCCCGAGCCGCCGCGCACGGAGCGCACAGCGGCACATCTAGCTGGCCCAGCAGCTCCGAGCTGTACTGGCCCGTGATCACTGCGTCGAACATCTCGCAGACGCCGCGGTCAGCCGGATGAGCCCGCGAGCAATAGCACAGGCAGGGCCGCCGCCGCATGACCTTCTCCGCGCGCTCGAGCATCGCCCGGACCTCAGGACGGTTCGCGACCTCGGCGAGCGCATCGAGGGCCGGCCGGACCCGCTCGAGCGCCTCTGTCATAGCCTGCCCGACTCTCCGGCCGACCTCGGCCATGGTGTCGGCGAGGCCGGTGTCCCTGTCATCGCTCACGGTCGCTCCTCCCACTGGCACAAGCCCAGAACCAGGGTACGTTTACGCCCGGCTGGCTGCGGCCTTCGAGCGGCGCCGAACGCGGCGTCGGGCTGGCTCACGACTGGGATCCGATGCTGAGCACGTGCCAGATGGTGCCCGTCAGCCACAAGAAGGTCGTGGCCACGACCAGGATCTCCACCGCGTGCGCGCTGTTAGCGATCAGCCCGGCCAGCCCGGCCAGCAGCGCGATCGCACCGAGCACCGTCGTGATTCTCCGGAAGATGACGCCCTGCCGCGGCTGAGGCTGGGTGTGCAAGTCGCCGGCCGCGCTCATGGCGCAGATGGAGCCGAAGACCAGTTCGACGGCGCTGGCGGCCCACGCGCTGGACAGCAGCACCAGGCTCGTTCCGTACGCAAACGAGCCGTATGCCACGATCATCACCGCGACGGCAGCCGACGACACGAGGTCCCTCCTGGTCAGCCCCATCGCCAGCACCTCCGCAAGGTCGGAAGCGACCCCCGTCGCGATCAAGTCTGCGCTCAACTGCGATCCGCGGATAGTGCAGGCACCTGCCCGCTAGTGGCTAATGCCGCTGCTCGGCGAGCGGGCGGCCGGCGGCCTGGTCACGCACGGCCGGCCCCAGCGCGGCGAGCATCAGCACCCCGGTGAGACCGAAGGCCGCCGGATAACCGGTGTGGATCACCAACATGCCAAACATGGCGGGGCCGGCTCCGTACCCGGCATCGTAAGCCAGGTTCCACAGGGCGCTGGCCGTGCCATAGCCGGCGACTGGCGCACGATCGATCAGCAGCGCGAAGGTGACGTTCTGGGTGATCCCGAAACCGGCCCCGAACACGCACATGCCCGCGATCAGGGCGGCAGGGACTGTTACCCAGATCAGCATGATGAGGCCGGCGGCTACCGCAAGCAGTCCGGGAACCAGCAGGTCAGCGTGACCGTGCCGGTCACCATGCCGGCCGGCCCACCAACGGCTCGCCGTCGCGGCCACCGCCTGCGTCAGCAGCCCGAGCGCGGCGACGCCGCCGGACACGCCGGCCGCGAGCGGCAGGAACGCGGCGATCACTCCGGCCGACACGGTCGTGGCCGCGAAGACCAGGGACGGCCGCAGCTGGCCGCCCGATCGCAGGCTGGCCAGCAAGCCGGACGACGGTGCCGCACCCGGCTCCGCTCCCGTCCGGCGAGCAGCAGGCCCGGCCAGCCAGGGGACTGCCGCCAGCGGGGCGAGCGCGCAGGCGGCCGCGATCGCGACGACCAGTGCATATCCCGTGTTCTCGGCCAGCCAGACTCCGGATGGCAGGGCCACGATGGCGGGCACGCACGCCACTACCCCGGCCAGGCCGATCCCCTCGCCGCGCCGCTCCGGCGGCAGCGCGGTGGCCACCAGGGCGCCGGTCACGACAGTATTGAGGCCGAAACCGATGCCACGGGCGATGCTGACCATGAGGATCGTGACCATGCTGTGCGGAGCCAGCAGCGCCAGCGCGGGGCCGCCGAGCAGCAGCGCCCCGACGGCGAACACGGTGCGGTAGCCATAACGCCGCATCAGCCTGGGCGACGCGAACTCGGCCAGCACGGTGGTGAGCATGAGCGAGCCGGTCACCACCCCGGCCGTCGCGGTCCCGGCCCCGGCCGAGACAACGTACATCGGCGTCACCGACAGCAGGAGGTAGAAGCTGGTGAGCGCGCCGAAGGAGGACAGCAGCACCAGCGTGAGGCGGCCGCTGATAAGCCGGGCACGCGGCGCAGAGCGGTCATGCTGCCCCGGCCGTGCGCTGCGCCCGTGCCGCTCGATCTGGGTGATGGTGCTCATGTACGTGACCGTAAGCGCCAAGTGGAGCACTGATAAGGTCCAATCTGATGCCTATTCAGTGGTCCGGTTTGGGGCCGGAGCTGCTGCTCCAGCTGGACCGCGGACGCGGTCAGCCGCTCCGGTCGCAGCTCGAGGCGGGGGTCCGCGATGCGATCAGGAGCGGCAGGCTGCAGGTCGGCGAGCGGCTGCCGTCATCGCGGGAACTCGCCCGTGAGCTTGGCGTCTCCCGCGGCCTGGTGCAGGAGTGCTACAACCAGCTACTCGCCGAGGGCTACCTGACCAGCCAGGCTGGCTCGGCAACGCGGGTTGCCGCGGGTGCCCGCCCGGCTCAGGTCGGCCCACCTCCGGTGCCCGGCCGGCCGCAGCAGCTGATCGCCGACTTCCGGTCCGGCGTACCGGACCTGTCGAGCTTCCCGCGCGGCGACTGGGTGTGGGCGACCCGGGAGGCCTGCCGCAGCGTGGCTACGCCGGACCTCGATTACGGTGACCCGCGCGGTAGCGCCGTGCTGCGCGAGGTACTCGCCGCGTACCTACGGCGGGTGCGGGCAGCGGCCGCTGCCGGCGACCGCATCGTCGTCTGCACGGGATTCGCCCAGGGACTCAACCTCGTTCTCCGGGTGCTCGCGCAGCGGGGCGTCCGGCGGGCCGCGCTCGAGGACCCTGGCCACGGGGACCTGACGGATAGCGACAGCGCGCGAGCCGCTCGGGCAGCGGGTATGGCTGTGGTGCCGGTGCCCGTCGACGAGATTGGCCTGGACGTGGCTGCCCTCGAGGCGACCAGGGCGAGGGCGGTGGTGGTGACCCCCGCGCACCAGGCACCCACCGGCGTCGTGCTCGCGGCGAACCGGCGGCACGCGCTGGTGGACTGGGCGGCCCGCAACGACGGATTCATCATCGAGGACGACTACGACTCGGAGTTCCGCTATGACCGGGAGCCGGTCGGCGTGCTGCAGGGGCTGGCGCCCGACCGCGTCGTCGCGATCGGGACGGTGAGCAAGTCGCTGGCGCCGGCCGTGCGCCTCGGCTGGGTGCTGGTGCCGCCGCTGCTGGTCGACGCCATCGCGGCGGAGAAACAGGCCGATGACCGCGGCTCGTCAGGCCTGGACCAGCTAGCGGTGGCCGCGCTGCTCGAGTCCGGCCGGTATGACCGGCATCTGCGCCGGATGCGCGCGGTGTACGCCAGGCGGCGCGGCGTGCTGATCGACTCGCTGGCCAGGCATGCTCCCGGGGTCAGGCTGACCGGGCTGGCTGCGGGGTTCCATGCGGTGGCGCACCTGCCTGAGTCGGCTGACGAGCAGGAAGTCGTCACGGCGGCCCGCCAGCGCTCGGTCGGCCTGTACGGGATGAGCCCGCAGCGGGCGGTGACCACAGCCGCGCCGCCCCAGCTCGTGCTCGGCTTCGGGAACGTCAGCGAGCGCGCGGTCGAGTCGGGCATCGCCGCGGTCGCGGACCTGCTGCGGTGATCCGGTCAGGAGCGGGGTTCAGCCAGGTGGCCTGAGCATTGCCTCGCGGGCGGCGATCGCCGAGCCGCGCGCCCCGGCCATGTCCAGGTGGGGAACCAGCGCGATGGACGCCGCGCGAGCCTGTTCTTCGCGCAGCACCGTGTGCTCGCGAATGCGCCCGATGAACCAGTCGCGGAACTGCGGCGCCGCCTCGACGACGCCGCCGCCGAGAAAGTAGATGTCCGAGTCGGTAAAGTTCGCGGCTATCGTGAGCAGCCTGCCGATGGCCGCCGCCTGCTGCTCGAAGATCTCGAGCGCCAGCGGATCACCGGCCTCCCCATAGGACCGGACAAGTTTCGCCGCCTTGCTGACTGACTCGACAGCGCCCAGGTCGTGGCCAGGGAACTGGCCCAGCCAGTAGGGCAGCAGGTTCTTCTCGATCCCGGTCAGCGAAGCGACGCTCTCGGCGTCGCCGGACAGGCCGCAGTTGCAGCGCGGCACTGGCTGGCCCGCAGCGAGCAGCCCGTCCATCGGGACCCAGACATGGCCGAGCTCTCCGGCCATCCCGGCGGCCCCGCGCACTACCCTTCCGGCCTCTATCACCCCGCCTCCTAGCCCGGTGCCCACAATCACCGAAACTGACGAGCGCAGCGCCGCCTCCGCCGAGCCGAAATGCTCATAATGAGCGTAGAGCGCTGCGGCATTCGCGTCGTTGTTATACACAACGGGAAGTCCCAGGCGGATCTCGAGTGCCCCGCGGACGTCGAAACTGCGCCATCTGGGATCCGAGAAGTTGGTGGCGCCCTTGGATGAGATGACGCCCTCCGCGCTGACCGGTCCCGGCGTGTCCAGCCCCACCGCGCGCACCGCCGCGCGAGGGATCCCGGTGAGCTCCAGAACATCTTCCAGTGACCGGGCCAGTGCCTCGATGGCCTTGTCCGGGCCGTCCCCGACGCAGCTAGGACATTCGGCTAGCCGGTCGACGAGGAACTGGCCCGCGGAGTCAAGCACTGTGGCGTTGTTCGTCGTGCCGCCGTTGTCGAGGCCGACCACCACCCATCGGTCGGGATCCCGCATCGTCCGCCTCCCGCACCGCTTGGCCCGTATCGTCGGCGGGCCGGAAATCGGCACGATCATACCAACCCGATAACAGCAGCACGAGATACCGCAAACACTACGTCGACGCGGGCTCCTCGCCCTCGGGCCCGTCAGCCGGCCGCGCTCAGCATCCCGCGCAGGTCCACAACCGCCTGGCTATCGATGTCCTTCCCGGCCGGGGGATCGAAGAATTCGGTCCTTGACCCGACCGTAACAGCGACGATGCCATCGTGGTGCTCGACGACCGAGCCGACCGCCTGCAGCAGCGAGACCACAGCACGCCATTCGATGTTGTGGCTCACCGGATGCTGGAAGATCTGCCGCAGGGTGTTGCGGTGATGGTTGCTGAGGTGCACCGGCTCCGACGTCGATGACATCTGTGCTCCTTACCTGTGCTGCTGCCACGATAGTCCCGAGCCGGGCCCGCGCCCCGACTAGCCACGCCGACCACGCGGCGGGCATGACCAACGGCTCTGGCGACGGTGACCTTCGGCACGCCAAGCTGATCTTATGGTCGTGGTCTCGCCCGCCCCGTCCGCGGAGCTTGATCTAGCCGAGGCCGCGGCCCTGTCCCCCGATGAGGTGCTGTCGCGCCTGGACAGCGGCGCGGATGGGCTCTCGGCCGCCGATGTGGCGGACCGGTTGCGGCGGTTCGGGCCGAACGTGCTCGCTACCCACCGGGTGCGGGCCGCCGCCGTCCTGCTGCGCCAGATCCGGAACCCGATCCTGATTCTGCTCCTCGGGGCGGCGCTGGTATCGGGGCTGACCGGAGGGGCCACGAACGCCTTGATCATCGCGGTGATTGTGGCCCTCAGCGTCGGACTGGGCTTCTTCAACGAGTACCGGGCCGCGGTGGCGATGGCGGCTCTTCGCGCCCAGATCCGGCAGGACGCGCAAGTGCACAGGGATGGACACGCGAGCCAGGTCCCGGTGACGGACCTCGTGCCCGGCGACGTGGTATCGCTGCGCATCGGTGATCTCGTGCCAGCCGACCTTCGGTTGCTGGCGGTCGGCGAGCTTGAGTGCGACGAGGGCGTCCTGACCGGTGAGTCGATGCCGGTACCCAAGACAGCTGCGCCCGTCACTGGCCGTCAGCCGCTTGACCAGCCGGGGTGTGCCTTCATGGGGACGATCGTGCACCAGGGGTCCGGCTCGGGGGTGGTGGTCAGGACCGGAACAGGTACCGCCTTCGGGCAGATCGCCGCGGGCCTGGCCGAGAAGCACAGCCAGACCGCCTTCGAGGTCGGACTGTCCCGGTTCTCGCGCTTCTTGTTCGGGGTGGCGGCCGCGCTGACGGCATTCATCTTCATCGTGAATGTGGCTCTTTCCAGACCTCTCATCGACGCGCTGCTCTTCTCGCTGGCCATCGCCGTGGGCATCGCCCCCGAGATGATGCCGGCCATCGTGACGGTGAGCCTGTCCGCGGGCTCGAAGGCTCTCGCGGCGAAGAAGGTGCTGGTGAAGCGGCTGGTTGCGATCGAGGACCTGGGCAATATCGAGATCCTCTTCACCGACAAGACGGGCACCCTCACCGAAGGCGTGATCACGTTCGAGCGGGCTCTCGACGCAGCCGGCCGGGCCAGCGATCGCCCGCTGCTATTCGGGCTCGTGTGTAACGAGGCGTCGGTCACGGTCGCGGGACCGATCGGCGGAAACGCGCTGGACCGCGCCCTCTGGCTGGCTCCGGCGGCGGCCGAGGGAGAGCCGGCGGCCGCCACCGCTGCGGCCTACCAGAGGCTGGGGGTACTTCCTTTCGACCACGAGCGGCAGCTGGCCTCTGTGCTGGCCAAGGACCCTGACGGGCAGCCGCTCCTGATTACCAAGGGTGCCCCGGAAGTGGTGCTTGACCGCTGCAGGAACGTTCCCGACGGCAGTCGTCAGGTGCTTCAGGGGCTGTTTTCTCAAGGGGCCCGGGTGGTGGCGGTGGCCGCCCGCCCGGCTGATGGCATGACGGCGCTGGCCGCCGGGGACGAGCGGGGGCTGACGCTGACGGGCTTCCTGACGTTCGCCGACCGGCCCAAGGCTGACGCCGGGGCCTCCATTGCCGAGCTCGAGCGGCTGGGAGTACAGGTCAAGGTCATCACCGGTGACAACGGCCTGGTGGCAGCCAAGGTGTGCGCGGACATCGGAGTCCACTGCGCGGGGGTGCTCAGCGGCGCGGAGGTCGAGTCGCTTGATGACGACCAGCTCGAAGCGGCGATCCTGACGACGACGGTATTCGCCCGGATCGGCCCGGACCAGAAATCACGCATCATCAAGGTGGCGCGCCGCACCGGAAAGGACGTGGGATTCCTGGGAGACGGGGTGAACGACGCGGTGGCGCTGCATCACGCCGACGTCGGGATCTCGGTCGACTCGGGAACCGACGTGGCCAAGGAAGCCGCCGACGTGGTGCTGCTGGACAAGGACCTCGGCGTGCTGGCTGAAGGCGTCATGGAGGGCCGCCGGATCTTCAACAACACCATGAAGTACGTCCTTATGGCCACGTCCTCGAACTTCGGTAACATGTTCAGCGCGGCCGGCGCGTCCGTGTTCCTGTCGTTCCTGCCGATGCTGCCGACGCAGATCCTCCTCAATAACCTGCTCTACAACACGGGGCAGCTGGTGATCCCCACCGACCGGGTCGACGCCGAGGCGCTCGCCAGGCCGGCGGCCTGGGACATGAAGTTCATCCGCAATTTTATGGCCGTGTTCGGCCCGATCAGCTCGATTTTCGACTTCATCACCTTCTGGGTCATGCTCGCCCTGCTGCACGCGGGCCATACCGAATTCAGGACCGGGTGGTTTGTCGAGTCGATCGCCACCCAGACCCTGGTCGTCTACGTGATCCGGACCAGGCGGGTCCCGTTCTTCAGAAGTCGGCCCAGCGTGCCGATGCTGCTGGTGCCGACCGGAGCGGCCCTGGTCGGCGCGATCCTGCCCTACACGGGGCTGGCGAACCTGCTGGGCTTCACGCCGCTGCCCACGACGTTCTTCCTCCTGCTGTTCGGTATGGTCGTGGTCTACCTGCTGCTCGTCGAGCTGGCGAAGACCCGTTTCTACCGCGCCCCGCATGCCCGGAGCCCGCGAGTTCCAGTCACTCATGCCGAACGGCTGGAGCGGAGCGTCAGGCGCCGGGCCTCCCGCTTCATCCGCCACCCCCGCCCGCGGTCCGCGGTCCTGCGATGACCGGTCGACGGCACCGCAAAGGCGCTCTGACCTGGCGTGCGGACATGGATGCGCCAGCGGCCTAAAAGGTGATTTGGCCGCCGATCAGGCTGCCCACCGTGAATGTCACGCCGACGGCGATGCCGCCCAGGGCGAGCTGGCGCAGTCCGGCGCGCAGGATCGGCCGGCCGGTCAGCCGGCCCACGGCCATCCCGCCGGCCAGCAGCGCGGCGGCCGCGAGCCCCAGGGCGGCGGCCAGCGCGGACAGGCCGGCCAGATAAGGCAGTAGCGGTACCAGCGCCCCGACGGAGAACGCCAGCAGGGACGAGACGCCGGCCAGTACCGCGGACGGCAGCTCGAACGGGTCGACGCCCAGTTCCTCGCGGGTATGCACGCGCAGCGCGGTGTCCGGATCCTGCGACACGGCGGCGGCCATCCGGGCCGCGGTATCGGGGTCGGCGCCATAGCCGCGGAAGGTGTCGGCGAGCTCGGCCTGCTCGGCAGCAGGGAACCTGGCGTGCATCCGGCGCTCGACGGCGACCTCGGCGTGCACGAGCTCGTTCTGGTTGGTCACCGAGATGTACTCGCCGGTGCCCATCGAGAACGCCCCCGCCACCAGGGCGGCCACGCCGGTCAGCACGATGGTGTGGGTAGCGACCCCGCCGCCGCCGAGCCCGGCGATCAGCGAGGCGTTGGTCACCAGCCCGTCCACCGCGCCGAAGACAGTCGGCCGCAGCCAGCCGCCGGACACGTCGCGATGGCGATGTGACCAGCCGGCCGCAAGCGCCGCCGCGCCGACAGCGTTGGTCGGCTCCCGCCTCTCCTCGCCCACGTGCTGGATTATCCTCCCCAGGGCCCCATTCTGCGGGGTCGCGCGGCAGCCGTGAGTTCCTGACGGCCAGGTACCCGCAGGCCAGGGCCTCGGGATCCGCAGTCCAGGCAGCCCGGCCACGGCCGGGCACGCGCGGCGGTGGCCCGGCTGCTCGGCGTGACCAGGTTTGCCCGGTCTGCCCCGCCCTGGCCAAAAGTCGAGGGAACGCATCGGAAAGGTAAGGACCTCCGTCCCTGTCGGGTTGCGAGCCGGCATGGGTTACTAGGCGAATGTTCGTCGGTGATGAGGTGATGCTGGGACTGAGCTTCCGCGCGGCCCAGACCAGGCTCGCGAACCTGGCTCATGGCGGCTTGCTGTCCAGTGTGTCGCAGGGCGCCTACCGCGACGGGCTTGCTGGCCTGATCCGGGTTGGCCCGATGGGCGCCGTTCCCGGTGCGTCCAAGCTCGTCGAAGTGCGCTTCAGGGATCTGGTGACCCGCGATGACACCGCGCTGCTGACGCTGCGATGGGAGGCCACCGGCCCCGGCGGGGCGCTATTCCCGGCCCTGGACGCGGATATCACGCTGACACCAGCGGGAGATCAGGCCACCCGGCTGACGCTGGCCGGCGCCTACCGGCCCCCGCTGGCCGGGCTGGGCAGCGGGATCGACAGGGCGATCTTGCACCGGGTGGCCACCGCGACGGTCCGCTCGCTGGTCGGCCGCGTCGCTGCGGCTCTCGCCAATCCGGAGAGCGCGGCCGCCGGCGCGGCAGCGGCCAGGGCCTGGCCACACGCTGCCCGCGCCGCATCCGAAGCGGGCTAGGCTTGCTCCTGGTGGCCCGCTGGAATCAGGGGCCGGGCCGCCCATCAGGTGGCCCTCTTCAGGAGGCCCTGCAGTTCAGGTGGCCCTGCGATCGAAAACTGTGTTCCTGAGGTCCCTGATGGCCAGGTCCAGCTCATCGAGGACATGCTGGAGCTTGCTGGTCACGCGGTGATCGCCGAGCAGGGCCAGCGCAGCCTGGAGATCGAGTCCCGCTGAGAACAGCCGGCGGACCACGACGTCGTTCAGGCCATGGGCGATCCGTTCATGATCTTCGACCAGCAGCAGGATCGCCTCCGCGGAGGCAGCCATACTGCGACCGCCAACTGCACCCTCGCTGTCTGCGGGCGGCGCCCGGGTCGGCTGGACGCTGGACATTTCAGCTACTTGGACGGCGGCGGAGGCAGAAATATTGGACAGCTGCATCGCACAGGCTCCTTCGTCCCATTCGGCCAGCTAGGGCCGTGCCGCCAGGGTCCAGAGCGACGCGGTCACTTGCACCATGCTTGATGTGGTCCGGCACGGTACGAGCACGTCTTCCTCGCAGCCTACGCGGTCGCACCTGCCCTGGATACCCGCGGCGGGCCCCAATGGCCCGCGCCAGGCCTACGGCAGCGGGGTCAAGCCCGGCGCCGCGCCTGCATCAGCCTCAGGATGAGCGGGGTGAAGATCAGCTGCATCGCTAGCTCCATCTTCCCGCCCGGCACGACGATGATGTTCGGCCTGGACATGAAGGAGTCGTGCAGCATCGACAGCAAGTAGGGAAAATCGATCCCCTTCGGGTTGGCGAACCGGATGACGACAAAGCTCTCATCCGCGCTCGGGATGTACCTGGCGATGAACGGATTGGAGGTGTCCACCGTCGGCACCCGCTGAAAGTTGACGTGCGTCCGGGAGAACTGCGGGCAGATGTAGTTCACGTAGTCAGGCATCCGCCGCAGCACCGTGTCAACGACGTCCTCGTTGGTGTAGCCACGGGTGGTCTTGTCGCGGTGTAGCTTCTGGATCCATTCGAGATTGATGATCGGGACCACCCCGACCAGCAAGTCGGCATGCCGTGCGACGTCCGCCTTCTCGGTCACGGCGGCGCCGTGCAGGCCCTCGTAATACAGCAGGTCGCTGCCGGGCTCGACGTCTGTCCAGGGCGTGAAGGTGCCTGGCGGCTGCCCGAACGGCGCCGCCTCCTGCGCATCGTGGAGGTACTTGCGGAGCTTGCCGCGGCCGTCCTCGCCGTACTCGCGGAACAGGGCCTCGAGTTCTTCGAGCAGGTTCGCCTCAGGGGAGAAGTGGCAGAAGTGGCGGTTGCCTTCGTTCTCGGCCTCGGCCGTGGCGACCTTCATCTCCGCCCGGTCGTACCGGTGGAAAGAATCGCCTTCCACGATCGTCGCGTTGATCCGCTCGCGCAGGAAAATGTGCTGGAAAGTCCTGGTCACCGACGTTGTGCCCGCGCCGGACGAGCCGGTGATCACGACGATGGGATGCTTAGCCGACACTGGTTCTCCCGCCCATCAAGGGATCCGGAACAGGGAACGGCTGTTGAAGAGCGAGTCGTCGAAGGTCGCTTCCGGTCCGCTGGCCTGGTCGCGATGGTAGCGCTCGATCCGCTCGACCTCGTTGCGTGATCCGAGTATCAGCGGGACGTGCTGGTGCAGGCTGGTGGGCTGGATTTCCATGACGCGCTCGCGCCCGGTGCTGGCGGCACCGCCGGCCTGCTCGACGATGAACGAGATCGGGTTGCACTCGTACATCAGCCGGAGCCGGTCTGGCCCGGCCGGCTCTTTGCTGTCCCTGGGGTACAGGAAGACGCCGCCGCGGTTGAGGATGCGGTAGGTCTCCGCCACCAGCGAGGCGATCCAGCGCATGTTGAAGTCCCGGTGGCGCACTCCGGTCCGGCCGGCCAGCAACTCCTGGATGTACCGGCGGACCGGCAGTTCCCAGAAGCGCTCGTTGGATGCGTTGATCGCGAACTCGGCACAGTCCTCGGGGATGCGTAGCTGCGGATGAGTGAGGACAAACGCCCCGATGTCACGATCGAGAGTGAATCCGTCGACGCCCTCGCCGGTCGTGAGGATCAGCATCGTGGCGGGCCCGTACAGGGCGAACCCGGCGCAAACCTGGTCGACGCCCGGCTGGAGAAAGTGCTCGGCCCGCGGTTCGGCGGCCGGGTCGGGGCTGCGCAGGATCGAGAAGATAGTGCCGACCGAGATGCCGGCGTCCAGGCTGCCCGAGCCGTCCAGCGGGTCGAACAGCAGGAGGTACTTCCCGCGACGGTTGGTGGCCGGGATGGGATAAATGCCTTCCATCTCCTCGGACGCCATCGCGGCCAGATGCCCGGTCCACTCCGTCTCGCCGATCATCACCTCATTGCTGACCAGGTCGAGCTTCTTCGTTACCTCGCCGGGGATGCTTGCCGCGTCGGCCGTTCCCGGCGCGCCCACCAGCGCACCGCGGCTGACCTGGTTACTGATGATCTTCACCGCCGTGGCCACCGCATTGAGCAGCCCGGAGAAGTCGCCCGTCGAGCCTGGATGGCGGTGCTCGGCCTCGATGGTGTAGCGGGTCAGCGTCTTGCGTCCCTCACCCATGGTGGGACCGCCTCTCGCTAGGTGCGAGCAATCCCGGCGGCCAGGTGGTGGCCACCTTGTGCGGAACCGGCAAGGCTGACCTCCTGTTCAGGCCACATCGTGGCCACAGACGCCCCCGGGGGCGAAGATATGCCGGCCACGCGCAAGGCCGCCTCACCCGCGAGAGCGGTACGGCGGGTGAAGTTACCCACCCGTCGCTGCACTGAAGGACGCGCTACCTCCAGCATGCGGCAGGCCACCGCTCAGGCTAAGGGCCAATGGCCTGCGGGGCACAGGACCATCGGCCCGAACCGCCGGGCTGGCTGGCCACGGCGGGCCCGCTAGCCCGGCAGGCGGCCACGGCGGGCCCGCTAGCCGGGCAGGCCTGCGCGCAGGGCCAGGATCCGCGTGACGGCCGCCGTGAACGCCGCCTTGTTCAGCGCGCCGTCCAGGTAGCCGTGCTCCAGGCCATCAATCGCGCTCTCGCCCTCTCCCACGCTGCCTTCCGAGCACAGCACCAGGTCCATCCCGGCCCCGGCGGCCAGCACGGCCCGGTGCCCGAAGGTCCCGAACGCCCGCAGCGCGCCGGCCTCAAGCGCGTCGGTGATCGTCACGCCCTTGAAGCCGAGCCTGGTCCGCAGCTCGCCGCCGACAATGGCCGGCGACAGCCCGGCCGGGTTCTTGCGGTCCAGGGCCGGATATACCGCCCAGCTCACCATGACCAGCTTGACCCCGGCTGCGATGGCGGCGCGGTAGGGCGCCTCGTCGGTGCCCCGGATCGTGGCTGCCGACAGGTTCAGGGTGACGGGCGCGGCGTCGGTGTCCTGGGACCTGGTGGCGGCGCCCAGCCCGGGGAAGTGCTTGGCCGTGGCCGCCACGCCCGCGTGCTGCTGCGCCCTGATGAAGTCCGCGCCGAGCCAGGACACCGTGTGCGCGTGGTTGCTGTAGGAGCGTCCGAACTGGTCAATGAAGTCTCCAGCCTGGCGGTACACGTCGAGTACCGGGGCCAGGTTCACGTTCATCCCGACGCCGCGCAGGTTTGCTGCGGCGCCACTGCCTGCGGCCTTGACCGCGTTCGCGGGGTGCGCCGACTGGCCGATCTGCTTCTCCGAGAGCACCGGCGCGCCGGACAGGCGGCGGACCTGGCCGCCCTCCTGGTCAGTCATCAGCAGCAGCGGCGCCCTGACCGGGTTACCCGGGCTGGCGTCCGCCGTTTCGAGCGTCCTGATGACCGCCGCGATCTGGGCGTGACTGGAGATGTTGTCACCGAAGAAGATGACCCCGGCCGCGTCGCCGGCCCGGATCAGGGACAGCAGGCTGGCCGGTGGCGTCAGGCCGGAGTAACTGTAGATCACCCGCTGGCCCGCCAGCTGCCGGGCGTTCAGGCCACTGACGACCGCCGTATCCGTGCTGGCCGCCTGCCGCACGGATGCGGATGCGGTCCGGGCCGCGGCCGCGGCCGCGGACCCGGCATCCGCCACCGTTCCGGCCGCCGTCACGATCACGGCCAGGCTGCCCAGCGCGAAAGCGGCCGCCGTGCGCCGCGGCCGCTTAGATCGGTAAGTCATTGCTTGCCCTTCGTCATCACGGCCGCGGTCGGCGGCGGTTCCGGCCCGTCATCCGGCGGTCCGGTGCAGTTAAAGACGGCTGCGCCCGCTGCCGCGAGCGAGGACCGTGACATCCGGTAATGGTGGCCGCACAGCAGCAGTTCCGTCGGGTGGTCCCGGCCGGGTGCCGGAGGCATGACGGCGGCAAAGGCCGGCTTGGCGGGGCAGCAGCACGCGCGGTCAGCGGTCCGGAGCGCTCGCCAGTCAATGTCGGGCCCGGCAGGCTGCGGGGCATCAGGCGGTTGTACCGCCTTAGCGGCATGGCCAAGGAAATGGCGCCTCATAATGGCATTGTCGCCCATCCGGGCCGTTGCGCGGCAGGGCCCGAGTTCCCGGGCCCGCAGGGCTAACGGCCCGGACGGACCTGGCGATCCGCACTGGCCGGCCGTCGGTCGCGGGCTGCTGATCGCCCGTAGTGGGCGGCCCGTCTGGTTACGGGCGGACGAGGCGCGCGCCCTGCGCCGCGATGGGAACCTGCGAGGCGTGCCAGCCAGCCGGGCACAGCCGCTGCGCGCGGCTGGCCAGGTCCTGCTCGTCGGGCACGAGCGCGAGGACGCTGGGTCCCGCGCCGCTGACCACGGCTGCGATGCCCTGCTCGCGCAACGCGGTCAGGAGATTCTTCGTCTCTGGCATGGCCGCCGCGCGGTAATCCTGGTGCAGGCGGTCCTCGGTGGCCTCGAAGAGCAGCTCCGGAGTGCCGGTCAGCGCCCGGACCAGCAGCGCGGTGCGCGCCGCGTTGAACGCGGCGTCCGCCAGCGGCACGGCGGCGGGCAGCGCGGCCCGCGCCTGCGCGGTGTATCCGCGCAGCTCCGGTACGAAGATCACCGGCACGACGCCCTTGGCGTCGTGCAGGCGCAGCGCGCGGGCCCCCGCGCGCCCGGCCGGCCTGCCGTGGGTCCACGCGATCGTGACGCCGCCCAGCACGCACGGCGCGATGTTGTCCGGGTGGCCTTCGGCCTCCGCGGCCAGCCGGATAACCGCCGCCTCATCGAGTTCCGCGGGGGCGCCCTCGACCAGCTGCCGGGCGAGCAGGACGCCGGCCACGATGGCTGCCGAGGACGAGCCCAGCCCGCGTGCCTGCGGGATGCCGTTCTGGCAGCGCAGCTCGAGGCCGTCGGGCAGGCCGCCCAGCCGGCCGAAGGTGGCCAGCATGGTGGCCGCGACCAGATGCCCCTCGTCGGCGGCGAGTTCGCCGGCGCCTTCACCGGCCACGGCGACGCGGACCCCGTCGCCAGCCAGCCGGGCCGTAATCGTGTCGTGCAGCTCGAGCGCAAGGCCGAACGAGTCGAAGCCCGGGCCGAGGTTGGCGCTGGTGGCAGGCACACGCACGGCCACCGGCGAAGTCACGAACCGCATACGCGCATGGTAGGGCACCTGTGACCAGCGACCGCTTCGCTGAACTGGCAGGCCGGCGTGATCGTACCGGCCGCCGGCGCGCGGGCGGGCGGGCCGCTGACCGGACACCGCCGCACAATGGTGGTTATGTCTGACCTGCGGAGCGGCCGCGGCGCGCGCGTCATCAGGCAGCGCGTCGACACCGGCGTCGCTGAGCTGGTCGGTGACCGTGACCGGCCCAGGGCCTGGACGCTGCTGGTGGACGGCACGCCGCAGTCGTACGTCGATCTCGATGATCCGCGGTACCTGGAGTTCGAGTACGTGCGGCGGCTCGGCCATCTGGTCGACCTGGCCGCCCCGGCCGGTGAGCCACTGCGGGTGCTGCACCTGGGCGGCGGCGGCTTGACCCTGGCGCGGTATGTGGCGGCGACCCGGCCAGGTTCCGGCCAGCTGGCGGTGGAGTCCGACGCCAGGCTCGCGGAACTGGTCCGGCGGCAGCTGCCGCTGAACCAGCGCGGCCGCCGGGCGGGCGGGACCAGGCCGGGCGGCGCCAGCGCGGGCGGCACCGGCGCGGGCGGCACCGGCGCGGGCCGGGTGCGCGTCCGGACCGGCGATGCCCGCGCCGTCCTCGAGCAGGTCCCGGCCGGATCCTTTGCCCTGGTGGTGGCGGACCTGTTCACCGGGGCACGCACCGCGGCCCACCTGACCTCGGCTGAGTTCACCGCCGCCGTGGACCGGGCCCTCACGGGCTCGGGTATCTATGCCGTCAACGTCGGCGATGGCCCGCCGCTGGCCTACGCGCGGGCCCAGGTCGCGACGGTGCGCTCGGTGTTCCCGTGCGCATGCCTGATCGCTGATGGCGCGGTGCTGCGCGGCCGCAGGTTCGGCAACCTGGTGCTGGCCGCCGCGCACCGCCGCCTGCCCGTGGCCGGCCTGGCCAGGCGCGCGGCCGCCGACCCGTTCCCCGGGCGGGTGGTCCACGGCGCTGAGCTCGACCGGTTCGCCGCCGGCGCCAGGCCCATCACCGATGCGCGGGCGGAATCGTCGCCGGCCCCGCCGCCGGGCACCTTCGACGTCAAGCGGAAGCCAGGTCAGCCCGAGTTACGCCGGTCCGGTCAGAACATCAACTTCGCCGACGCCGCCGGCCGGTGAGCCTGGCCTGCAGGCCGTCCACGAAGCTGGCCATCGCCGGCAGCGCGTCCGTGGCATTGACGACCATGGCCACGCAGTATCGGTGCTCGGGCGCCAGCAGCAGTACCGACCGGAAACCGTCGAGCCGGCCGTTGTGGAACATGAGCCCCGGGGCCAGTGCCCAGCCGAGGCCGTACTGCACGGGCGCGGACGTGCCGGTCCTCGGCGCGCGCACGGCCGCGAGCAGAACCTGGGCAGCCTGGCCGGGTATTGCGGAACGCTGATCTACCTGCTCGCTTCGCTGGCCGCTCCGGTGTGGGCATACCGCCGCGCCGCGGGGAGCCTGTTCATCGTCGCGGCCGGAGCGGTGGGCACCGGCGTGATGGCGGCGGTGTTCTATTACTCGTACTCGCTCGTCCCGCTGCCGGCGGGCAGCGCCAGGATGTTCGCCTACCTGTTCTTTGGCACCGTCGCGGTGTTGTTCATCCTCGGAATCGGTGCGCGCCTGCTGCGGCCGCAGTACCTCCGGCGCGTCGGGGCCACGGAGGCGATACCGGGTCATCCGGACCAAGGCACCTGACCGGCCGGAGATCGGGCGGCACCCGGCCCATGGCCTGACGCCGGACCGTGGCCTGACGCCGGGCTAGCCATGGCCCAGATCCGTTGATAAGGACACTGGCCATGGCCCAGATCCGTTGATAAGGACAACGGCCACTTGACGAGCCCGCTGATCCGGGCTCGGCCGCCGTGCCGGATCTGTCCAGTCGAGTTATATCTTGTGAACGGGTCATCGGTGTCGTAGGCTGTCGATATATCGTGATCGTATCGCGACGACGGCGGGAGTGCGGGATGGCGACAGCGGACTGGTGGTCCGGGGACTTCGATCCTCATCTGTCTGGTGCGTTCAGCTGCCTGGGCGACGTGCTCAGCCAGGTCCACCGCACGGTGGGCAGCATGTCGGCGGCGCACGGCCCGGGCATGCGCGGCGGTCCGTGGGACCGGGGCTCGGGGCGGGCGGGCCCTCGTTCGTGGGGCGGCTTCGGCGGGGCCTCGACCGCCTGGTGGCCGGGGCCGACCGGCGCACCCGGATCCTCGCGGGGCCCGAAGGCTGGCCGCGGTGATGTGCGCGCGGCGATTCTGGCCGTGCTGGTCGACGGGCCGCGCAACGGCTACCAGATCATGTCCGAGATCGAAGAGCGCAGCGGTGGTGCCTGGCGGCCCAGCCCCGGCGCGGTCTACCCGGCCTTGTCCCTGCTGGCCGACGAAGGGCTGATCGCCGGGGAGGAGTCGGGCGGCCGACGCACGTTCAGCCTCACCGACGCCGGCCGTGCCTATGTGGAACAGAACCCCGAGATGGCCCGCGGCGCCTGGGAGTCGATGTCCCAGCAGGAAGAGTGGCAGCTGCCAGGCCTGTTCGCGGTGGCCGCCCGGCTCGGGGCCGGCATCGTCCAGGTCGCCCACGCCGGCTCGCCCGATCAGGTGCGGGCCGCGGAACGGCTGCTGGAGGAAACCCGGCGCAGGCTCTACCGGATCCTGGCCGAAGACATGAGCGCCGAACAGGACGAAGAGTAGAAGGCGGGTACGGCCATGGATGATCGCTTCCGGACCTCGGACGCCGACCGGGACCGCGTCGCCGGGCTGCTGCGCGACCATTTCGCAGCGGGCCGCATCACGCGTGAAGAACTGGACGAGCGGCTCACCGCGACGCTGAACGCCAGGACCTTCGGCGAGCTGCGCCGCGCGCTGGCCGATCTGCCCGAGCCCGCGCCGGTGGCGGGGCCGGCCAGCCGGGTCCCGCCGCAGGTCAGGCCAGGCTGGGTGCCGGGCCGTCGCAGGCCGCGGCTGCTACCGCTGGCGTTGCTGGCGCTGATTGCCGTGCTACTGATCCCGGGCGCGGGCTGGGTCGCCCTGGCGTTCTTCCAGGCCGTCCTGCTGCTCTGGCTAGCGGCCTGCGTGGCAGGGGTATTCATGGCCGCCAGGTTCTACCGGCGGATCCGCCGTGACTGGTGGGCCGGTTATCAGCACCGCAGCCAGGTCTGGGCGGGCAGCTATCGCGGCCACCAGTACGGATACTGGCGCTCCTGAGCAGGGCCGCGCCGCAGCGGCCGTGGGTTGCTTATCTGGCTGGCCGGCGAGTTTCCCCCGCCGCGCTGCTCGCCCCGCCCTCGCTGGCCAGCACGGCGGCCACCGCGGCTCCGGCCGGTGTCACGAAACAGCCGGTCGCCGTGGGCACCGGCGGTGCCGTGGCCTCGATGGACCCGGGTGCCAGCGCGGCGGGCATCTCAGTGCTGAAACGGGGCGGCAACGCCATCGACGCCGCCGTGGCCACCGCGAGCGCGCTCGGCGTCACCATCCCGTTCGTCGCCGGCCCTGGCGGCGGCGGCTTCATGGTCATCTACCTGGCCAGGACCCACCAGGTGGTGACCATCGACGGCCGCGAGAACTGCCCGCGGGCCTGCACGCCGACGATGTTCACCGACCCGAAGACCGGCCAGCCGCTCGGCTACGACTACGCATCGGATCAGCCGCTGGCCACCGGGGTGCCATCGATAGTGGCCACCTGGGCCACGGCCCTGCGCCGCTACGGACGCCAGAGCCTGGCCGCCGACCTCCAGCCGGCCATCAAGCTCGCGGACCGCGGGTTCCGGGTCAACGCCGACTTCCAGCAGCTCACCGAGTCTGAGCTACCCGAACTGCAGGCGTACCCGGCCAGCCGCGCCCTGCTCCTGACCAAGGCCGGTAACCCGTTGCCAGTGGGCTCGCTGCTCCGCAACCCTGACCTCGCGCGGACCTACCGGCTGCTGGCCAGGCACGGGCCGTCCTACCTGTACAACGGGCCGCTGGGCCGGGCCATCGTCCAGGCCGATGATCACCCAGTCGTGACCCCGGGGAACACGATCGTCAAGCTTCCGGGGATCATGAAAATGAGCGACCTGCGCGCCTTCCGGGCCAGGGTCCAGGCGCCGACGCACGTCCGCTACCGCGGGCTGGACATCTACAGCATGGCGCCGCCGTCCAGCAGCGGCTCGACCGTCGGCGAGATCCTGAACATCCTGAGCGGCTACAACCTCTCGGCCGAACCGAGGGTGACGGCCCTGTTCCATTACCTGGAGGCGTCCCGGCTGGCTTACGCCGACCGCGACGCCTACGTCGGCGACCCCCGCTATGTCGGGGTGCCGCTGCACGGGCTGCTGAGCCCGGCCTTCGCCGCCACCAGGCGCTGCCTGATTCACGACACCGCGCTCGTCTCCCCGGTGGCCCCGGGTGACCCGTATCCGCCCTACCAGACCTGCAAGAACCAGAAGGTCACCACCGCTGCGCAGGCCACCTCATCCGAAGGCCGTCACACCAACAACATCGTGACGGTCGACAAGTGGGGCAACATCGTCGCTTACACCAACACCATCAACTTCTTCGGCGGTAGCGGCGAGACCGTGCCTGGCTACGGGTTCCTGCTCAACAACGAGATGACCGACTTCGACTTCGCACCGTCGGCGCCCGGAGCCTACGACCCCAACCTGCCGGCCGGCGGCAAGCAGCCGCGCTCCAGCATGGACCCGGTCATCGCGCTCCGCGACGGGAAGCCGGCGTTCACCGTGGGCGCGGCCGGCGGCTCGACCATCATCACCACGATTCTCCAGATCATTCTGAACCACGTCGACTTCGGCATGTCGCTGCCCGCGGCGCTGGCGGCGCCCCGGGTCAGCCAGACCAACTCGCCGACCTCCCTGGCCGAGCCCGATTTCTACAACAGTGCCCTGGCCAAGCAGCTGACCAGCCAGTTCGGTGAAAAGTTCACGGTGTCCACCGGGCCGATCCTGCCGCTTGACTACTACCCAGGCGACGCGACCGGGATCCAGTTCCTGCGCCACGGCCGGGTCCAGGCGGTCGCCGAGCCGGTCCGGCTGGGCGGCGGCAGCGCGCTAGTGGTGAATCCGTCGCCCAAGCCGTGACAGCATGGCGGCATGGCCGCAGATGATCGGATTAAGCCCGCCCACCTCCGGCGCAAGATCAGGGCGGCGGCGGACGCCGCCGCCCTGATCCCGCCGGGCGCCAACGTCGGGATGAGCGGATTCACCGGTTCCGGTCACCCCAAGGCGGTTCCGGTGGCACTCGCGGCCCGCATCAAGGCCGCCAATCAGGCGGGACAGCGGTTCCAGCTCGGCGTGTGGACCGGGGCGGCCACGGCGCCGGACCTGGACGGCGCGCTGGCGCAGGTCGAGGGCATCAGGCTGCTGCTGCCCTATCAATCCGACCCGGTCACCCGCCGGGAAATCAACGCGGGCCGGATGGACTACCTCGACGTCCACCTGTCCCACGTCGCGCAGCTGGCCAGGCAGGGCTCCCTGGGCCCGCTCGATTTCGCCGTCATCGAGGCGGTGGGCATCACGGCCGATGGCGACCTGATCCCGTCCACCTCGGTCGGCAACAACAAGACCTGGATTGACCACGCCGGCCAGGTGATCGTGGAGATCAACGAGCGCCAGAGCGCGGGCCTCGATGGCTTTCACGACATCTACTACGGTGCCGCGCAGCGACCGGGCCGGGAGCCGGTCCCGATCACTGCGCCGGGCGACCGGATCGGCGTCCCCCACCTGGCCTGCCCGGCCGACAAGATCGCCGCCATCGTGCTGACTGACGCCCCGGACTGGAGCCCGGCGTTCAAGCCCGCTGACCAGGTTTGCGAGGCGATCGCGGGCCACGTCATCGAATTCCTCGGCAGCGAGGTCGCCGCGGGCCGCCTGCCCCGGGACTTGCTGCCCATACAGTCCGGGGTCGGGAACATCGCCAACGCGGTGCTGCTGGGGCTGGCCAGCGGCCCGTTCGAGCGGCTCACCGCCTACACCGAGGTCCTGCAGGACGGCATGCTGGAGTTGCTGGAGTCAGGCAAGCTCCTGGTCGTATCGGCGACCGCGTTCACGCTCAGCCAGCCGGCCAGCGACCGGCTCACCAGCGAGCTACCGCGGTACCGGGGGCAGATCATCCTGCGGCCCCAGGAGATCACTAACCACCCCGAGGTCATCCGCCGGCTGGGCTGCGTGGCAATGAACGCGATGATCGAGGCCGATATCTACGGCAACGTCAACTCCACCCACGTGATGGGCACGGCCATGCAGAACGGCATCGGCGGCTCCGGCGACTTCACCCGCAACGGCAGCGTGTCGATATTCGTCAGCCCCTCGCAGGCCAAGGGGGGCGCCATCTCGTGCATCGTGCCCATGGTCTCCCACGTCGATCACACCGAGCACGATGTCAACGTGATCATCACCGAGCACGGCGTCGCTGACCTGCGCGGCCTGGCCCCGAAACGGCGCGCCCGCCAGATCATCGAGAACTGCGCGCACCCCGATTTCCGGCCCGCTCTCGAGGACTACTTCGAGCGCGCCCTCGCCACCTCGCGCGCCAAGCACACCCCGCACCTGCTCGGCGAGGCATTGTCCTGGCATGAGCGGTACCTGAGCGACGGCACGATGCACCAGGGCCTGACCCAGGTTCCGGTCACCCCGGGCGGCGGCGATTCCGGCGGTCAGCCTCGCCCCTTAACCGTCCTGCCCAGGATCTGACGCTGCCAGTTCGGCCCGGGGCCAGTGGCCGCCCCGTGCTGGCCTCGCTCAGGCCGGCTGGCAGGCGCTGGTCAGCCGGCACGATGTCGTTGAGCACCTGGCGAAGCTGCTCGGCGCTGGTCACGTCGATCTCGATCGTCGGCCCGTCCTGGTATCGCACGGTGACCCGAGCCCGATCCGGGGCGCTGGCGCCGGCCTGGCGGCCCCGGAGCCGGCCGACCGCCGCCTTGATGCCGTCCCAGAACGCTCCCTCGGCCACGCCGAGCACCATGTCGACGCCGTGCGCGCTCAGGAAATGGATCGCGATCAGGGTCGGCACGATGATGAAGTCGCGCGGTGCACTCGTCGGCTCGACTACGACGTCGGCGCGCAGCCCGGACCTGTTCAGTTCCGCCCGCAGGGCGGCCAGGTCGGACTCGTCGAAATCCTCGGGCAGCTCAAGCTGGTTGAGCTCGATGCTGACATCACTGCCAGGTGCAGGTGCGGTCATATTCGAAAGGCTAACCGGAGCGGCCCGGCCGGAGGCTGAGGACGGCCTACTGACCTTTCCTTGTTTGGTGCCTAAGCTCGTCGTGTGACGGCAGGCGGCGGGGAGGCTCCCGCATGGGTGCGGGGCACCTTCGCGGACCTGCAGGCCATGGTCCGATCTCAGACCGACAGCGGCGGCACCAGCGAGCAGCTCACCGCCATCATGCAGACCGCCGTCCCGGTCTGGGCCGCCGAGCCGGTCCGTTTCACTCAGCACCTTGGCCTGCTGGCCGACCTGTACTGCGGCGGGTATGTGGCGAAGCGCGACCCGGCCGAGCTGGACCACGCACTCGATGTGTGGCGGCACATCCCGCAGAATGCGCCGGGCATCCCCGGCTTCGTGGTGGCCAGGATGCGGCTACTGGCCGCGAAGCTGAGCATTTCCGTGGCGGACCGAGACGACCCGGCCAGCCTGGCCGCGGTCATGTCGGAGCAGTGCGCCGGCCTCAGGAAAGAGCTGCGGTATGCGCGCGCTCCCGCGCTGCTGGAAGCGGTGGCCAGAGACGCCTGGCGCTGGGCCAAGTTCGCGGTCGAGCGAGCTGAGTGGACGGCGGCCGGGGACTCCCTCGATCTGGCGGCCAGCGCCGCTGACCTGCTCGTCTACACGGTCCCCGCCGCGGAGCGGGCGCTCGCGGTCAACAAGTTTCGCTGGCTCAACCTGGACGCGGTCAGCGCGCTGGCCCGATCGGACCGGCTGAACGAGGCCGTGGTGCGGCTGGAAGCATCCCGGCAGCGGATGCTGCGCGCGGCGCGCGCCCGATCGGATCTTGATCGCCTGCTCAAGGTTACGAATCCGGCCTTGCACGCGCAGCACGCGGAGCTGTGGTCCCGCTGGATCGCGGCCACCCGGGGTCATTTCTCCCGCACCGATCCGGCCGCCATCGGCGCCGCGCGGGCCGAGGCCGACGAGGCCAGCCGACAGCTGGGCGAGGTTCTCGCGCAGATCCGGCAGATTCCCGGCCTCGCCTACTTCCAGCTGAAGCCTGACCTCGAGGAGATCCGCCGGGCCGCCCGGCCCGATCCGATCCTGTACATCTGGACCAGCCAGTTCGATACCGGCCTGGCTCTCATGCTGCCCGACGGCAGGCTCAAAGGCCGGCTGCTGTCCGGCTTCGGCAACAAGACCGTGGGCGACATCCTCCGGCGCTGGACCGACAGCCTGGAGCCGCGATCACCGGCCCCGGACCGAGAGCGGGAGTTCGCGTTGGCCGTGGTGGCCACCGTCCTGCAGGAGTATTTCGGGCCGGCCTTCAAGGATCTGCTGACTTACCCGCTCAGCAATCCGACCGATCCGCCCGGCTGGACATGGGGTCCGGTCACGGTCATCGTCTCCGGACTGCTCTGCCATATGCCGGTGCACGCGTGGTCGCCGATACTGAAGGACGATCAGTCCGGGGAGATCACCGCCGTCATGCCGCTGAAGTACGCGCCGAGCGCACGGCTGTCTGCGGTAGCCAGGCGCGCGCCCCGGCCGGACGGTTCCTCCAGGCGCGTGCTGTCGCTGGCCGGCCCGGACCTCAGCGAACCCGGCTACAGCCCGCTGGCCTGCGCGCGGCTGGAAGCCAGCGAGATCCGCCGCCGGGCGCCCGGCGGCCGCTATCTCAGCGGCGCCGCGGCGACCCGGTCGGAGTTCCTGGCCAACGCCGCTCACTACGAGGTGCTGCATTTGTGCTGCCACGGATCCGAAGGGGGCTCAGCGGCGGGAGCCAGGCTCCTGCTGGCCGACGGACCGCTGATCGTGGACGACCTGAACGCTATCCCGCCGCTGGACAATGTCGCGCTGGCCGTGCTCAGTGCCTGCTGGAGCGGGCATCCGGACTGGTTCATTCCCGAGGAGTCGACCGATATCGGCAGCTTGCTGCTCGCCGCCGGGGCCAGGGCCGTGGTGGCCAATATGTGGCCGGTGGACGACCTCGCCGCGGCGCTGTTCGTGTCCGGGCTCTTCCAGTACTGGGACTGGGGCGCCGGCCTGCCGCTGCCGGCCGCGGTCAGTGCGGCGCGGTTGTGGGTGAAGGACATCACCGTCGCCGAGCTGCACAACCTGGCGCAGGCCCAGCCGGAGTGGCAGCCCCACGTCCGCAGGTACACGCGGTTCATGCCGCCGGAGATGAAGCGGTTCGAGAAGGCTTACTACTGGGCGGCCTTCGGTTACTCGGGCGGCTGATCCGCTCCTTCGGCGCGCCGCGCCCGCCATGCGATGATCGGCTCTTATGGGCGCTGCACTGGAGTTCCGCCACGTCGACGTGTTCACGGAAGTTCCGTTCGCCGGCAACGGGCTGATCGTGCTGTTCGGCGCCGCGGCGGGCATCCGGGCCGAAACGCTGATCTCGGTCACCGCGGAGCTGCGGCAGTTCGAGCTGATCCTGGCCGACGGCCAGCCCGAGACCGGCCGGGTATCAGCCAGGATCTTCACCGCCGAGGAGGAACTGCCGTTCGCCGGTCATCCCGTCATCGGTGCGGCGGCGGCGCTGCACGAGCGCCACTACGCGGCCGAGCCGGACCGGTCCTGGACCTTCGTGATCGCGGGCCGCGAAATCGCCGTGCGCAGCAGCCAGGCTGCCGACTACTTCGAGGCGGCCATGAACCAGGGACCGGCGGCGCTGGGCTCGCCGCTGGGCGGCCAGGACGCGGCGGGATTCGCGACCGCCCTCGGGCTCGGTCGCGGCGATCTGCACCGGTTGCCCATGCAGGTCGTCTCGACCGGCCTGCCGTACTTGATCGTGCCGGTGGCCGGCGGACTGGATCGCGCGCGGATCACGGTCGGGGATCTCGAGCAACGACTGGCCAGCACCGGGGCGAAATTCGTGTACGTCTTCGATCCGGACCAGCGTGAGGGCCGCAGCTGGGATAACGCCGGTGTGGTCGAGGACGTCGCCACGGGCAGCGCGGCCGGCCCGGCAGCGGCTTTCCTGATCGCGCACGGGCTCGCCGCCGCGGACGAGGGGATCGTCATCAGCCAGGGGCGGTTTCTCGGGCGGCCGAGCGCTATCGCCGTAACGCCCGATCGCCGCGGCGACCTGTGGGTGGGCGGACCGGTGGCGCCGGTCGCCCGCGGCGTGGTGGACCTACCATCGAACTGAGTTCGCGGCCGCCGCCGGCCGCGAGCGTGAGCCTGGTCCGGCGGCGGGCCAGCACGCCGGGCCGGCCGCAAACCGATCCGCGGGAAGGACATCCTGATGGCGGTCGAGCTTGATGGTGCGGTCGTCCTGGTGACCGGGGGCGCCAACGGTATCGGCGCCGCCGCGGCCCGGCGGCTGGCCGGCCGCGGGGCGCACGTGGTGGTGGCTGACGTTGACGAGCGCGGCACGGACGTCGCGGCCGGGACCGGCGGCCTGTTCGTGCACTGCGACGTGCGGGAACCTGCCGATAACGAGGCGGCGGTAGCTGCCGCGATAGCCGCCTTCGGCGGCCTGGACGTGGCGTTCCTCAACGCCGGCGTATCGACCACGAGCGTCAGGCTCGGCACCCCGGCCTGGGACCTCGCCGCGTACCGGCGGGCCTGCGCGATCAACGTCGACGGCGTGTTCTTCGGGGTGAACGCCGCGCTGCCGGCCCTGCGGGACCGCGGCCGCGGGGCCCTGGTCCTGACGGCCAGCCTGGCCGGGCTGACCGCGGTCCCTGATGATCCGATCTACGCCGCGACCAAGCACGCGGTGGTTGGCCTGGCCCGCGCGCTGGGCCCGGCGCTCGCTGCGGACCACGTGGCGGTGAACGCGCTGTGCCCTGGCTTTGCCGACACCGCGATAAACGAGCCGGTCAGGCATCTGATCGACGCGGCAGGCATTCCCCTGATGACGCCGGGCGAGGTGGCCGACGCGCTGCTGGCCGTCCTGGCCAGCGACCACACCGGCCAGGCCTGGTACGTCCAGCCCGGCCGGGCCGCCGAGCCGTTCAGTTTCCGTAACGTGCCCGGTCCCCGGGCTGCCGATGGCTCACGGGTGGGCGGAGTCCCGGGGACAGTCTGACCAGCCGGTCACTGGCCGGCCGGACCGCCCGTACGGAGCGGAAGGCCGCCGGATCGCGGTGCGGTCCGGGGGCGAGCGCCTCGGGGAGGCTGGCGAAGATCGGGAACATGCGGTCGATGCCGGTCACCGCGAACACGCGCAGCAGCGACGCGTCCCGGATCACCAGCCGTAGCTCGCCGCCGCCCGCCGCGGTCCGTTTCCGGGCTCGCACCAGCACGTTCAGAGCGTTGGAATCGCAGCACACCGTCTGCGTCAGGTCCATGATCACCGTGCAGTGGTCGGTGTCGCAGGCGGCTATCAGGGCCTCGCGCAGCTCATGCGCGTTGGCGATGTCGATCTCGGCCGGCGACGCGATGATGGGCAGGCCGCCGAGTGACCAAAGACGGAAGCCTTGTTCAGGCACGCCCCTCACCCCCCGCACGGAATCGGATGAGCCTCGCCGTCAGCTGCCGGTGCTCCGCACTACCCGCCGGATGCCGGCCGAAACCGCCCTAGCGCGCCGAATGGGCGCGCGGCCGGGCCTGGTGACCGCGGCCCGGTTGGTAGCCTGTGCGCCTGTGCCGCCCATCCCCGATCGGCCCGAAAGCGAGACTCGTCACCCCATGCTGGATCGCGCGGTCATTGACGCCTTGTTCCCCGCCGACCTGCCTGGGCCCGGGCACTGGGAAGAGCGCTACCCGCCCCGCCGGCTGCCCGAGGCCGCCGAGGTCACCAGGTTCGGCCCGTCGCCCACTGGATTCGTGCACATCGGCGGGGTCTACGTGGCCACCATCGACCGCGACCTGGCCACCCATTCCGGCGGCAGCTACCTCGTGCGCGTCGAGGATACCGATCAGTCCCGCGAGGTCGAAGGCGCGCTGGCCCAGTTCGGCCGCGCGTTCGACTACTTCGGCCTGCGACCGGACGAGTCTGACGCGAGCACCGGCGACGGCACCGGGCACGGTGCCTACGGGCCCTACCGGCAGTCCGCCCGGCACCGCATCTACTTGACCTACGTGCGGGAACTGCTGCGCCGTGGCCAGGCGTACCCGTGCTTCGCGACCAAGGACGAGCTCGCCGCGCTCAGCGCCCGGCAGCAAGCTGCGAAAGTCCCGCCCGGCTATTACGGGCGCTGGGCGCTCTGGCGTGATGCCGACCCCGCCGACGTGGCCGCCAGGCTGGCCAGCGGTGCCCCCTATGTGATCCGCTTCCGCGCTCCCGATGACGCGGCCGGGCAGCGGGTCCGTTTCACCGACGCCATCCGCGGCGAGCTGGAACACGAGGCCAACCGCAACGACGCAGTACTGCTGAAATCCTCCGACCAGGCGCCGCGGCTGCCCACCTACCACTTCGCGCACGCCGTCGACGATCACCTGATGCGCATCACCCTGGTCATCCGGGGCGAGGAGTGGATCTCCTCGGTCCCGCTGCACCGGCAGCTGTTCGCGGCGCTCGGGTTCGAGCCGGTCAGGTACGCGCATATCGCGCCGCTGATGAAGCAGATCCCCGGGGGCAAGCGCAAGCTGTCCAAGCGCAAAGATCCGGAGGCGAACGTCGACTTCTACCTCGCCGCCGGATACCCCGCCGATGCGATCGCGTACTACCTGCGGGGCCTGGCCAACGGCCGCCTCGCCGAGCTGCCGCTCAGCGAGGCGCTGGCCGAGCCGATCCGGCTGGACCAGATGGGCGTCGCCGGCCCGCTGGTGGACCTGGCCAAGCTCGAGGACATCAGCGCTGACCACATCGCCACCCTCAGCAGCAGGCAGGTCTTCGCCGCGGTCCGGACGTGGGCCCTTAGCTACGACCCGGAGCTGGTCACCGTGCTCGACGCCGACCCCGAGCTGGCCGTGCGGGCCCTGGCCGTGGAGCGCGAAGGCGTCGATAACCCGCGCAAGGATCTGCGCAAGTGGTCCGACTTCCGGGCCGCCTACGGCTTCTTCTTCAGCCAGCTCTTCACGCCGCTGGCCGGGCAGGCCGACGAGCGCCTCATTCCGGTCGGCGTGGACCGGGCCGTAGCGGCGAGCTTCGCCCGCGACTTCGCCGACGGTTACCAGCAGCTGGCCGATCCGCAGGCGTGGTTCGGCCAGATCCGCGATCTAGCGGCCAAACACGGGTTCGCCGCCCATGCCAGGGAGTACAAGCAAGCTCCCGGCGCCTACCCCGGGTCGATCCGTGAAGCCTCGCAGATCATCCGGGTCGCGCTCACCGGCTCCACCCGCAGTCCCGACCTGCCTCCCGTCGCCCGGGCACTGGGCCAGGCCGAGGTGCTGCGGCGCCTGCGGGCGCTGGCCGGCTGAGCCGAGCCAGCGCTCCGGCCGGCCTGCAATCCGTCATCGCGGCCGGCTCAGCTGGCGGGCCCGGTACCTGCGCGGCGCAGCTGCGCGCTGATCAGGTCCAGGCGCTCGTCGCTCTCGATGGTCTTGAGCAGCTGGATGGCCGCGCCCTGGTCGCCGACCTCCTGCTGGTGGGTTCCGTCGTCACGCGCGGCTCAACCCTGGTCGTCGATGGCCAGGATGAGCTTGCCGGTGTTCTCGCCCGCGAAAAGCATCAGCAGGGCGTCGGGGAAGTCGCTGACGCTGCCGTGAATGATGTGCTCCCTGGACACCAGCAGGCCCTCGCGGAGCCATCCGGCGAGCTCGGTGGTGGCCTGCGGGTATCTGTCCTCATAGTCGAAGACCACCATGCCGGTCATGGACGCCCGCGCGACCAGCAGCATCAGGTAGTTGGCCGGCCCCTGCACCTGCGCGGCGTTGTATTGCGATACCGCGCCGCAGATAATGATCCGCGCGCCACGGGCCAGGCGGGTGAGGACGGCGTCCAGGACAGCTCCGCCCACGTTGTCGAGGTAGACGTCGACACCGCCGGGCGCGTGCTCGCGCAGCGACTTGCGCAGGTTCTCGGTCTTGTAGTCGATGGCGGCGTCGAAGCCGAGCTCCGTCCGCAGCATGCGGCATTTTTCCTGGCCGCCGGCGATGCCGATGACGCGACAGCCGTTGATCTTCGCGATCTGGCCAGCGACGCTGCCGACCGCTCCGGCGGCGCCGGAGATGACGACCGTATCTGAGGACCGGATCCGGCCGACGTCATAGAGGGCGAAGTAGGCGGTGAGCCCGGTTATCCCGAGCGTGCCCAGGTAGGTCGTAGGGTCCGCGACTGAGGTGTCGAGCTTGATAACGCCCCGGCCGTCGGATGAGGCGTACTCCTGGACGCCGAAGGCGCCGTAGACGTAGTCGCCCACGGCAAAGCCTGGCCGCTGCGACGCCGTGACCCGGCCGATCACGCCGGCCCGCATGACCGCGTCCACCTCGACGGGCGGGACGTAGGACGCGCCGGCGTTCATCCAGCCCCGCATCGCGGGGTCGATCGACAGGTGCGAGATCGCTACCACGAATTGCCCGGGGCCCGCTGTAGGTACGGGCTCGCTCGTCACCTTCCAGTCCGAAGCCGTGGGCAGCCCTGACGGCCGGGCCGCCAGCCGTACCTGGCGATTGATCGAGGTCACTATGCGGCTCCCAACCAGGAATGCGAGCGTGCCACCGGAAGGTAACCCGCCAGAATCAGTAACGGTAACCTGCCCGCCTGCGGACGCGAACAGCAGCGGGTGCCATTGCCGCGATTGAACAACAACAACACTGTGCCATCGCTGCTACTGGCCCCGGTCGGGCCGCAGTGCCTGAGATGCCCGTTGGATCCATGGTGCTGGTGGTGTTGGTGACAGTGGTGCGGCGGACCCGGAGTACCGGGTCCGCCGCGTCATTCCGCCGTTACTTCTGCGCGGCAGTGGCCTTCTTGGGCATGGTCGGGGTGAGCCGTGCGGTCGCACGGAAAACGTCCTCCGCGAACTTCCGCTGGGTCATCATCAGCTGCTCGGCGAAGTCATAGGCGAGCGGTGGGGTCATGCCAGGAATGGCGGCCGTAACCGGCTGGACCGCGTCGATCATGACGTTGATCGCCCCGACTGCAACTTCCTCGCTCTTGCGGACCGTGTCCAGGATGTAGCCTTCAAGCTCCTGCCCGACGGTAAGGGTGTCAGCCATAGCTCCTCCAATTATCTCTGTGGTCGTCCTACTGCTTAGTATATCTAGCATTTGGTTGATATGCCAAGCGGAGCGCCAAACCGCAGGGCGCCGGCCGCAGGACGTCAGCCGCAGGGCGTCGGCCGCGGGACGTCGGCCGGCGGGGCGTCAGCCGGTATATCAACGGGCCCGGTCCCTGGCGAAGGCACCGCTCAGGCGGCAGGCTTGCGGCGCGCCGAGATAAACACCGCCCCTGATCACGGGCTGCATGTCGGGGCCGAGCTCGTAGGCCAGCGGGGTGCCGGTGGGAATGTTCAGCTCTGCGACCCGCTCGTCCGAAATGCGGTCGAGATGCTTGACCAGCGCACGCAGCGTGTTGCCGTGCGAGACGACGAGCACGCATGCTCCGGTGCGCAGATCAGGGACGATCGCGTCATTCCAGTACGGCAGCAGCCGGGCCGTCACGTCCTTGAGGGACTCGGCGCGCGGCCGGGCCTCGGGCGGGAGCGTGGCATAGCGGGGGTCCGCGGACTGCGAGTACTCGGACCCATCGGCCACCGGCGGCGGCGGCGCGTCGAAGGCCCGGCGCCAGGTCATGAACTGCTCGTCGCCGACCTCGTCCCGCACCTGCGCCTTGTTCCTGCCCTGCAGCGCGCCGTAGTGGTTCGAATTGAGCCGCCACGACCGGCGGACCGGGATCCAGTCCCGGTCGCACTCGGCTAGCGCGAGGTCGGCCGTGCGGATCGCCCGCCGTTGCACGGAGGTATGCGCGAAGCCGGGGAACAGGCCGTACCGGACGAGCGACTGCCCGGCGCGGGCCGCTTCCCCTTCGCCGTGCTCGGTCAGGGCGACGTTCACCCAGCCGGCGAACAGGTCCCTGGCGTTCCACTCGCTCTCGCCGTGACGCAGCACCACCAGGCGATACGTGCCGCCGCTCGCTGTCTGCCTGGTCATGCCACCGCCTGTCGTCTGCGTCCTTCACCTCAGCCCCTGGGCGCCACGGCGGCCAGGGCCGAAGGGCCCGGGCGGCCCGGACCTCCGGCGGAGACCAGGATCACCGCGGGCCCCGTGGTGTGTGGTGCCCGCCACCATCATGTGGCACGGGCGGTCCGCCGGTAGCGTTTCGCTGGTGAGCGATCAGCCTTCAGACGGGCCCGCCACCGTGCTGGTGGCCATCGACGGATCGGAGACCTCGATGCGCGCCGGCGCGTACGCAGCGGGGATGGCCAGGCGACAGCAGGCGCGGCTGGTCTGCCTCTACGTACGCCCGTTCAGCGCCGTGGGCGGCCTCAGTGCCGGCGCCGCCGCCGGCATCCAGGAGGCGCACGAGGCGATGGCGCGCGAGCTGCGCCAGGCCGTCGAGACTCACAGCAGGCGGCTCGGCGTCCGCGCCGAGCTGGTGGTGCGAGACGGCAGCCCGTTCACCGAGATCGTCCGGCTGGCCGACGAGCTACAGGCGGACGTGGTGATCGTCGGTGCCTCGACCAAGGCTGGCCACCGGTTCGTCGGCTCACTCGCGGTCCACCTGGTGCGCGCCAGCCGCTGGCCGGTGACCGTGGTCCCGTAGCCCGCGCGGGCTTACCGCGGGAATTCGGCCGGCACGACGTGCACCTCGCCGGGGGAGTACCGGATCAGCTGGTCGGTCAGCGCCATGTCGAAGAGCCCGCCGACGGGGCCTTCGTGAGTTTCGCGTTAGGAGCCCTGGTCTTGGACCTCGCTGGCGCTCCCGTCTGCGTTCGGTGCCTACCGGGCGTCGTGGCCTGCCAGCAGATCGTTGGCGCGCTGGATGCGGGCGTCGATGTCGGCGCGCAAGCTGGTCAGGGCGGCCAGCTTGGCCTCGACCGTGGCCCGCAGGCTCTCTTGCAGGGTGACGCCTTCGCGGGTCAGCCGCCGGCGCTCGGCGTCACTGGTGCGCTCATCGTGGTAAGTCCGGCGGATCTGCGCCATCCGGTCCTCGGTGCGCAGCACGATCGCGATCTCATCGAGGTTGAGTCCGAGCAGGGCCTGCAGTTCCCTGATGCGTTCCACCCGGGCGATGTCCTCCGGCGAGTAACGGCGCAGCCCGCCGGGCGTGGTGCAGGCCGGGACGATCAGCCCCAGCTGCTGGTAGTAGCGCAGGGCCCGTTCCGAGACGCCGGCCCGGGCCGCCGCGGCGCCGATGCCGAGCAGCGGCCCGATCTCCGCCGCCGGCCCGGCGCTGGCTTGATCGGCGATGTCCGCGCCGGGCGTGCTGGTCACGGGCTCAGCCGTTTCCGTGCGACGGGTCGAGTTCGGTGTCCGCGCGAGAGCCGACGGGCGCTCCGTTGGCCCGCGGCCCGGCCGGATCGCCATGCTGCAGGCCGGGCAGGCCCGCGGTCTCGTCGAGGCCATACAGCGCAGCCGACTCGGCCGCGCCCTCGGCCAGTTCCTCCAGGAGCGGCTCGCTGGTGTGCAGGTACCGTCGGCCGCGGGCCGCGGAGGCCACCACGGCGATGGCCGTCACCAGGGCGGCGAACGTGAACGCCAGGTGCAGCCCGCTGGCGAACGGCTGCTCGATCAGCTTCGGGAAGAACGACCGGCCGGTGATATACGCGGCCTGGCCGGGGGGCAGATGCTGGAGTGCGCCGGTGGGGCCGAGCAGCTCCTTGATGGGGTTGTAGCCCAGGAAGGCTGAGAACAGGGCGCCGATCGGTGGTTCGCTGGCGACCGCGTGAGCCGCCGTGGGCGAGACGCCGGCCCCGACCAGCCCGCGATACAGCTGAGCCGGGAGGTGCGCGGCCAGCCCGAGCGTGACGATGGTGAAGAACAGGCCCATGGACAGCACGGTGGCCGAGTTCTGGAAGGTGTTGAGCATCCCGGCGCCCGCGCCGCGCTGTTCCGGCGGCAGGCTGTTCATGACCGCGGCCTGATTGGGGGAGAAGAACAGCCCCATGCCGACCGCGAACAGGAAGACGAGCGCGGCGAACCAGATGTAGTTGAAGTTGATGGGGAGCAGCTCGAGCAGCAGGAAGCTGATCCCGGAGACGATCAGGCCGCTGGTGGCGAACGCCCTGGCCCCGTAGCGATCCGACAGCGCTCCGGCAAGCGGGCCGGTGATGAGGAACCCGACGGTGAGCGGGATCATGGCGATGCCGGCCCACAGCGGGGTCTCGGCGAAGCTCTTGCCGTGCTGGGGGAGCCAGATTCCCTGCAGCCAGATGATCAGCATGAACTGCATGCCGCCCCGGCCGAGCGCGCCGAGCAGCCCGGCGATGTTGCCGGCGGTGAAGGCCCGGATCCGGAACAGGTTCAGCCGGAACATGGGCTGCGGCACCTTGGTCTCCACCCAGATGAACAGGACCAGGACTACGATCCCGCCGAAGATGGCGCCCAGCACGTAGGGATTGGTCCAGCCGGTGGGGTGACCGCCGTAAGGCAACAGCGAGTAGACGATGCCGATCAGCACCGAGATCAGCCCGACGGCGAACAGCCCGTTGCCCAGCCAGTCGATCTTGGCCGGGATGCGGATCCCGTTGTCGCGGAGCATCAGGTAGGCCCAGACGGTACCGAACAGGCCGAACGGAACCGACACCAGGAAGACCAGCCGCCACTCGATGGGGGCCAGCACGCCACCCAGGAGGAGCCCGAGGAAGGAGCCGCTCACCGCGGCGATGCCGTTGATCCCCATCGCCTTGCCCCGTTCGTCCTCCGGGAAGGCGTCGGTCAGGATGGCGGTGGAATTGGCGAACAGGAACGCGCCGCCGACCCCCTGGAAGATCCGCATGATGATGATCCACAGGGCTCCGGGCACCCCGGTGAGGAACGTCACCGAGAGCAGGATCGAGAAGAGCGTGAAGACGGCGAAGCCCAGGTTGTACATGCGCACCCGGCCGTAGATGTCGCCTACCCGGCCCAGGCTTACCACCAGCACGGCCGTGACCAGCAAGAATCCCAGAAAGACCCAGAGGAAGTAGGACGTGTTAGCGGGCGCGAGCGGGTTGAGGTCGATGCCCCGGAACAGCGCGGGAAGCGAGATGAGCAGGATCGACTGGTTGATCGTGACCATCAGGATCCCGAGCGTGGTGTTAGACAGGGCGATCCACTTGTAATGGACGCTCCGCCCGTCCGCCGCCGAGGGCGTCACCTGCGCCTGTCCCGCCACCGGCATGAAGCCTCCTCGCTGTCGTCACCGGCGTTCCCCGCCGGGCTGGTGATATCGGACCTTTACGTCAACGTTAGATTCTGTTCTGCGCCGGACGGTGCCTGGCACCGGCCAGGATCGCCGGTACCGCGCTCGGCGAGTCCCCTGGATGCTTAGCGGCCGCCCTGGCGCTCGGCGGCGAGCCGCTGCGAGAGCAGCTCGCGGTACTGATCGCTGTCGCCCTTCATCCCGCTGACCAGTGGTGAATGGGCGAGTGAGAATGCCCCGATGAAGGTGACCAGCAGCGAGAGCGCCTCCAGGGGTCCCCAGGCGCCGCTGGTCTGCAAGTTGTCGCCAAAAAGCCCGACCCCGATCAGGATGCTGGCCAGCGGGTCGACCAGCACGAGGGTCGACTGGGAGGCGACGATCGGGCCGGCGTGAAAGGCGTTCTGGGCCAGGAACACGGCCAGCGCGCCGAAGAACGCGAGCGCGTAGGTCTGCCAGTGCCGGTACAGCGATGCCCAGTCCGAGGCCGCGAAGCCGGCCACCGCCTTGGTGCAGGCCGCGGTGAAGGCGAAGCCGATGGCCGCTGCGGTCCCGAACATGGCCGCCCGCCACCAGGCCGGCCCGCGCATCGCGAGGGCGACGGCGATGGCAATGGCGCCGCTGCACGCTCCGCCGGTGACGATCCACTCCCACAGTGGTGGCGACCCGGTGCCGTACTGGGGATGGGCGAAGTACAAGAAGCCGGCCAGGCCGCCGGTGACGGCCAGTGACCCGAGCCATTCGCGGCGGCCGATCGTGAACCGGAAATAAACGGACAGGATCACGACGAGGAACACCAGCTCGGTGGTCAGGATCGGCTGGACCTGGGAGAGGCGGCCGAAATGCAGCGCGACGGCCTGGCACAGGAAGGAGACGATCATCAGGGCAAATCCGAGCAGCCAGACCCGGCGGCGCAGCGCATAGGTGAGCAGGCTGAGTCGCAGGGTGGCGGCCGCGGGCGCTTGCTCCACTCCCATCCGCTGGAACACGCTGGTCAGCGCGTTGGCCAGCGAAGCGGCCAGGGCCAGCACAAAAACCATCGAACCCGCCTCAGCACAGACGCATGTATCATACAGATACTTCCCCGCATGATACACGGGGTGAACGACGGGGGGATCGGCGCGATGGACACGAAGCAACCCGGGGCCCGGCCGTCCGGGGCCGGGCAGGCCGGCGGCGACGCGGTCGCCGTCATCGAGCTGGAGCTGATGAAGCTGGTCCGGCACCTGGAGACGTTCGGCCGGCGCTGTTCGCTCTACGTTCAGGTGGACCGGGCCGGCTATCTGGCCATGCGCATGCTCGAAGCGCTGGGACCGGTGAATACGAACACCCTGGCCCATGCCCTGTGCCTGGACGCCTCGACGGTTACCCGCCAGGTCACGGCCCTGGAAGGCCAGGGGTTCGTGGAGCGGCGCGCCAACCCGGCTGACTTGCGCTCCTCGACCATCGCCCTGACCTCGCAGGGCCGCGAGTCGATGCGCGCCGTGGAGCGGGAGCGGCGGCGGAATATCGAGGCCCTGGTTAGCGATTGGGACTGTGTACAGCAGATTGATCTGGGAATCGCTCTCACGAGGCTCAATGCCTCCCTGGCGGCGAGCGTGACGGTTGATGATCCACGCCAGCGTCAGGACGCCCGCGCTCCGGCGTCCAGATAGCGATCGAACCAGTTTGATGAACGTCCGGGCCGGCGCCGAGCCCGACGAGATGGGACGGCCGCGTTGGCCCGGCCGCCGGAAGGATTGCCGCTGATGTCCGCAGCCACGTCGTTGGACAACGGAGCGCCGTTGGGTAATGGAGCATTGCCGGGCCTGAGCCACCGCCGGGTGCTGCTCATCATAGGTGCCCTGATGCTCGGGATGCTGCTGGCGGCACTCGACCAGACCATCGTCTCGACCGCGCTGCCGACCATCGTCGGCGACCTCAAGGGCGGCTCGCACATCGCCTGGATCATCACCGCCTACCTGCTCGCCTTGACCGTATCCACGCCGCTGTGGGGCAAGCTGGGTGACCAGTACGGCCGGAAGATCTTCTTCCAGGCTGCAATCGTGATCTTCCTGGTCGGCTCGATCCTGTCCGGCCTCAGCCAGTCGATGTTCGAGCTGATCGCGTTCCGCGCGGTCCAGGGCCTGGGCGCGGGCGGCCTGATGGTCGGGGCGCAGGCCATCGTGGGCGACATCGTCTCGCCGCGCGAGCGCGGCCGCTACGTGGGCCTGTTCGGCGCGGTATTCGGCTTCGCCAGCGTGGTCGGGCCGCTCCTCGGCGGGGTGTTCGTCGACGACTTGAGCTGGCGCTGGATTTTCTACATCAACGTGCCCATCGGCGTGGTGGCCCTCGGCGTGGTCGCCACTCAGGTGCCCGGTCACCTCCGCCGGGTGCACCACGTCATCGACTATCTCGGCACCGCGGTGCTGGCGCTGGCCGCGACGTCCTTCATCCTGCTCACCAGCCTGGGCGGCACGACCTACGGCTGGGCGTCAGCGCCCATTTACATCCTCGGGGCCTCCGGTGTCGTCCTGGTCGGCATATTCGTCCTGGTCGAGCGCCGGGCCGCGGAGCCGGTGCTGCCGCTGCACCTGTTCAAGCTCCGCACCTTCTCGGTGACGAGCATCGTCGGTTTCATCGTCGGGTTCGCGATGTTCGGTGCCATCACCTACCTGCCGGCGTTCTTCCAGGTGGTGCGGGGGATTTCACCCACGATCTCGGGCGTCCAGATACTCCCGCTGATGGCCGGGCTGCTCGTCGTCTCGATCGGCTCCGGCCAGATCATCTCGCGGACCGGCAAGTACCGCTTCTTCCCGATTGCCGGAACCGCGTTCATGACCCTGGGGCTGTACCTGCTCTCGCTGATGGGCGTCGGCACGCCGTATGCCCTGGATGCGCTCTACATGCTGGTGCTCGGGATGGGCATCGGCGGAGTGATGCAGGTGCTGGTCATCATCGTGCAGAACGGCGTGCCGCACAGCGAGCTGGGCGTGGCGACGTCCGGTGCGACGTTCTTCCGGTCGATCGGCGGATCCTTCGGTACGGCGATCTTCGGCGCGATCTTCTCCAACGTGCTGGTCGGCAATCTCATAAAGCACCTGCACGGCGCCACGCTGCCGCACGGTTTCAGCGCCGCGGATGCCACGCCAGCGCTGCTGGGTCACCTGCCCGCCACGGTGCACCAGGCCTTTGTCGCCGGCTACGCCGAGTCGATCCAGACGGTGTTCATGGTCGCGGTGCCGATCGCCGCGCTCGCTTTCCTGGCCACCTGGCTGATCCCGCAGGTCGAGCTCAAGCAGTGGCCGGACCCGGCCCAGGGAGTCCCGGCCGCGGACCCGTCGGTGCCCGGCGCGACCATCGCGCCCGAGGCGCTGCAACCCCAGGATGTAACGGCCACCGAGTCCTGATCCCGCCGCGAGACCACCGCCAGGCCGCCAGTCCGACGCAGGCCGCCAGCCCGACGCAGTCCGCCAGCCCCCGACGCAGGCCGCCGGCCGGGGTGGAACTGGTGCGTGAAGTTGATGACGTGACGGGGGAGCGGGATCAGGTCGTGGCGGCGGGCTGGCCCCTCGATACGGATCTCCAGAAGCGCCCGTGGGGCGGACGGATTTCCGGATCACCGATCCGGCGGGTTACTACCTCCGGATCACCGGCCGGACCGCCTAACGCCCGGCTGCCTGCGCCCGGGCGGGAACGATGCCGTCCAGGGCCATGTCGATGACGTCGTGGACGAAACGGTCATTGAGTGGCGCATGGCCGTGCAGGAGCCGGTGGTAGAGCGGGCCGTACAGGAGGTCAAGCGCAATCTCGATCTTGGTATCGGCGGGGATCTCGCCACGCTTGATGGCCCGCTGGAAGATCTCGCGCGCCTGCTCGCGCCGCGGCTCGACGAAGCGCGCGCGGTATTCGGCGGCGAACGCGGGGTCGGTCTGGGCCTCGGTGAGCAGCGCGCCGATCACGCGTCCGTACGGCCTGCTGACCGCCAGCCTGGCCCACGGGCGCAGCAGCGAGAGCAGGTCGCCGCGCAGCGAGCCGGTGTCCCTGGCCGCCGGGACGCTGGCCCACTCGTGGTAGAGCGCGTCTAGCGCCAGGGTTTCCTTGGTCGGCCACCAGCGGTAGATGGTGGCCTTGCTGACGCCGGCCCGTTCGGCGACCGCATCCATGCTGACGGCCCCGAGACCACGCGCCAGCAGCAGCTCCGCGGCGGCTTCGAGGATCGCCTGGTGCGCGGCTTCGCTGCGCGGGCGGCCTCGCCGCGGCGCTGCGGTCGTCCCGTCGCCCCCGGTCATCTGCCCCACGTCTACTCCTTCCCGACCGTCCTCGCCAGCCGGAATATCAAGTTGACTGTAGCGGATCTAAAACGATACTATCAGTTCAGTTTCGATCTGACAGGCTTTTGATCCGGCTGGGAACTGGCTGGGATCGCCGAAAAGAGACGAGTGCCATGAACATCCTCGCGCTGCCAGCTTCCCCGGCGCGCCGCCGCGCCGAGAGCAGTCTGTTAAGCGCTGCAGGTGCCCGATGCTAACGAGCACTGGCTTCCCGCGAGCAGACGTCGAGAACGAATACATGCGGGCCAGGCAACGCCAGGCGCTGGCCAGGCTGGCCGGCCGCCTGCGCAGGCAGCCCGCCGAGTGCAGCCAGCTCCGGTCGCTCCGCGAGGTCACCGATGAGCTCGGCTGGCGCGGTCAGGGGTATCAGGGCCTGCAGACCATCCGGCTGGACACGATCACCGGCTCGGCCGGCCAGCGGCACGATTTCGACTTCCGCTTCCGGCCGACCTCCAACCTGATGCGCTCCCGCTGGGAGCAGCTGGCGCTGGCGCAACGGCGCGGCGCGCCGATCCCGCCGATCGAGGTGTACCGGGTCGGCGACCAGCATTTCGTGATCGACGGCCATCACCGGGTGTCCATCGCCATGGCGACGGGCCAGAAAACGATCGACGCCTATGTGACCGAAGTGATCACCGCCGCGCCCCTGGCCACCGGGCACAGCTCACCCAGAACAGCGATAAGGAGGCCGCCAGCAGCCCGGCCTGCAGACGTACTCGATCGCCGGGGCGCCAGCCAGCGGCATCGGCACGGTGCGCGCAGTGAAAGCGCAGCGGAAGCGCAGTGAAGGAGACGCCCTTAACTACAGCGCTGAGCGGCGCGCGGCGAGAACGCTGCGGATGTCGGCGGTCTCCTCCTCGCTGTAGCGGGCCAGGATCGCGTCCAGATCGCTCAGGTCGCCCGGCGAGGTATAGCCCGCCAGATCGCTCTCCAGGGACTTGCGTGCGGCGCGCGCCGCCCGGACTCGCCGGTGCTCGTCCCTGATCGCGGTCCAGAGCGGGCCGAGTGAGTATGAGGTGCTCTCCATAACCTGTCCTCAGGATCGGAATGGTCCGGTCATCGGCCAGTCTGCCCGGGTACGAACCATGCGTCCAATGACTAGAAGAATGAATATCAATGCATTACGGTCATGGATATGGATACTGACGCTCTGCGCTGGTTCCAGCAGGTCGCTGACGGCACGACGGTGACCGAGGTCAGCGAGCTGGAGGCAATCACGCAGTCCGGCGTCTCCCGGGCCCTGGCGCGCCTGGAGGCGGAGGTCGGCACGGCGCTACTGCGCCGGTCGGGCCGGACGCTCCGGATGACGCACGCGGGCTCGGTTTTCAAGCGGCATGTTGACGCGCTCCTGCACCAGCTCGACGACGGGATCGCCGCCGTCAACCAGCTCATCGAGCCGGACACCGGCACCGTGGCCCTGGCCTTCCAGCACTCGCTCGGCACGTGGCTCGTGCCCGACCTGGTCCGCAGCTTCCGGGCTACGCATCCGGATGTCGGTTTCCAGCTGACCCAGGTGCGCGACGAGCTGCATTCGGCCGCACTCGATGACGGGCAGGCAGACCTGGAAATCGGCACGCGCCGTCGGCGCGATCCGGCCCTGCATACCCGGCAGGTCGCGATGGAGCCGCTGCGCATGGCCCTGCCGCGCGATCACCGGCTCGCGAAGCAGCAGCGCATCCGGCTGGCGGAAGTGTCCGAGGAACTGTTCGTGAGCCTGCGGCCCGCCGCTGCGCTGCGGAATCTGACCGACGAGCTGTGCGAGGCAGCCGGGTTCCGCCCGGCCGTCATCTTCGAGGGTGATGATCTTTCGACCGTCCGCGGTTTCGTCGCCGCGGGGCTGGGCGTCGCCATTGTGCCGGCGCCACGAGCGGGATCACCCGAGGCGGCCGCCGGACCGGTGCTCTACCGGCAGATCCTGGAGCCCCGGGCGGCGCGGGAGATCTGCCTGACCTGGTCGGCTGAGCGACGCCTGCTGCCCGCCGCCGAGCTGTTCCGTCAGCACGTCATCAAGAGGGCAGCCGCGGGCCGGGTCCCGGCCGTATCGGCATGACGGCCGGGGCGCCGCCGCCCGCCGCCCGCTCGGGAGAGGCCGCCGCGCGGTTCATCCCGGGGCGAGGCCGCCGCCCGCGGTTATCTCGTGGCTCCCACCGCGGTGACCACGGCGAGGGCAAAGGTGGCCACGGCCGCCATGCCGTGACCGGCCGGGATGATAGCTGCCAGGTGATCTCTGGATCTTCGTCCAGCCGGGGACGGGTGTGCCGCAACGCTCGCGATGACCTGCTCGACAAGCTCGCTGGCGAGCACATCGTCGGTGAGCGCCCTGGCCCACACCTCGTCGGTGAGCTGGCGGCCCGGCCCTCGATCGGCCGGCCCGCCTGGCCCGCTGCCGCCGGGCCAGCCTGGCACGCCACGGTCGCCAGGACCACGGCCAGTGGTCCCGATACCGGCTGGCCGGCCATCGCTGGGATCAGCGTGCGGGTCAGCGCCAGCCGCGCGACCTGGCCTCGGATAGGGAGTCCAGAGAGTCACTGTGCTGACGCCGAGCCCGATCGCGGGCATCAGCAGGCCGACCGCTGACCAGGCCAGCGCCACCCAGCCGGTCGCCACGTAGCACACCCATACCACCAGCCCGGTGCCGGCCAGACTGAAATGTCCGAATAGTACCGTTGGGGACAGGCCGCCCCTGGTGGCGCGCTGCTGGCGCAGGCCGCCGCTGGCGATCAGCCTGCTCAGCATGAAGGCACCGAGGCCAGCGGTCAGCAGCCAGGTGGCCAGGGTCGCCAGACCCAGCGCCGGGCTTGGCGCCGTAGCGACCGCTGTGGGCTCTGCTGGCACTTACCTGCCGTCCGTGAGCTAAGGGTCGGCCCGGGCAGCGAGACCAGGCCCGCCAGCGAGCCGTCCATGCCAGTCAACCGGATGCAAAGACGTATATAGCCAGCGTATCTGCCCGGCTTGGGCCTGGGATAGCTCAGAAAGCTGCGTCAGCGCCGGCATTCACCAGGGTCGACGCGCAGTACCGCCGCGTCCGGCGTAGCGGCCGCCCGCCACTCCAGCAGGTGGATCCCGGCAGCGAGCCTCACACCACCGGAACGCGGTCGGCCGCGGTCCGCGGCTCGTGGCGGATGTCGGAGGGCAGGCCGAGCACCCGGCGCCAGCAGGCGAACTCCAGCAGGATCCCGTCCGGGTCCTGGAAGTAGAACGACCGGACGAAGACACCCGGGTGCAGTTCGCGCGCGATGCCGTCCGGGCTGTCGTCATGATCGATGATCGGGCTGACCCGCACGCCCTTGGCCTTGAGCTTGGCGCGATACTCCAGGAACCGCTCCTCGGGCACGTTGAACGCCACGTGGTTCATCGAGCCGACGGCACTGGTCCACTCGCCGAAGCCGGGCACGGTCACCGGGGCCGAGATGCCGGGCACCGGGTCGGGAGCGTCCGGGAACCAGAAGAAGGCCAGCGCGTTGCCGCCGCCCATGTCAAAGAAGAAGTGCTGGCCCGCGCCTCCGGCCAGGTCCAGCGTCTTGATCAGCCGCATGCCCAGCACCTGGGTGTAGAACTCGACGGTCCGCTTCATGTCGGAGCAGACCAGGGCCAGGTGGTTGACTCCGCCCAGGTCGAACTCCTGATTGCGCCATTCCACGAGCGACTCCCCAAGGGGTGCATAGTTCGGTGAGCGGGACAAAGTCAAATCTAAGCTCAGTCTCACCAGCTCGCCAGCGGCCCGGGAGTGCGGCCCGGTGGTGCGGGCGGCCTGGGCGGCGGGATAAGCGCGGCTGGAGGCGGAATGACCGAGATCGTCAGGCAGTTCGTCGGGCTGCCTTCGCCGGTCGTCGGCCGGGCCGGGGCTGGCGGGCACCCCTGCCAGGGGCTCTATCACCGGCCGGCGTGCGGCCCGGCATCGCCTTCATCGCGACGCACTACAACGTGGACTTTTCCGAGCATTACCTGGCGTCGCTGCTGGCCGAACGCGGCTACGGCTTCCTGGGCTGGAACACCAGGTTCCGCGGCAACGAGGCGCACTTCCTGCTGGACCACGCGATCGCGGAGATCGGGGTCGGCGTCCGCTGGCTGCGCGAGCAGGCCGGGGTGCAGCGCGTCATCCTGCTCGGCAACTCCGGCGGCGGCTCGCTGATGGCCGCCTACCAGTCCCAGGCCACCGAGCCGAACGTCATGCCAGTCGCCGGGATGCGGCCGCTAGCCGCGATCGAGCAGCTGCCGCCCGGCGATGCGTTCGTGGCGCTCGCCGCCCACGCGGGCCGCCCCGAGGTGCTGACCGCCTGGCTCGATCCTTCGGTCACCGATGAGAGCGACCCGTTGTCCGCCGATACAGCGCTGGACCCGTTCAATCCCGACCATGGGCCGCCCTATGGCCAGCAGTTCCAGGACCGCTACCGGGCGGCTCAGCGGGCCCGCAACGAACGGATCACCGACTGGGCGCTGGCTCAGCTGGCCGCGCTGGCCGGGACCAGGGCCAGGGACCGGCTGTTCAGCGTGTACCGCAGCTGGGCAGACCTGCGGATGATCGACCCGTCCCTGGAGCCATCCGACCGCCGGCCCAACTGGTGCTACCTGGGCGAGCCGGTCAGGGCCAACTACGGCGTGTTCGGCATCGGGACACAGAGCACGCTACGGACCTGGCTGTCGATGTGGAGCCTGCGGGTCTCGCAGTGCACCGCCGCGCCGCACCTGCGGCGCATTGCCGTGCCCGCGCTGGTCGTGCACGCGACCGCGGATGCCTGCGTGTACGCCAGCGACGCCAGATCCTGTTATGACGAGCTCGCAGCGAGCGACAAGCGGCTCGAGTTCATCAAGGCCGATCACTACCTGACCGAACCGGCCGGGGCCCGGGCGCAGGCCGCCGACCTGATCGCGTCGTGGGTGGCCGCGCACGGCCGCTAGCCGGCCGGGCTAGGGCGAACGCAGCTCGGCCGGTGAGCGGCCGGCCGGCTGCTGGTCATTGCGGGCCGCCTCCAGCTGGCTGAACATTCCGATCACCAGGCCACTGACCCAGCCGAGCAGCGCCACGTACTCGATCCGCACCTCGCGAAGGCCTGGCTCCGCGGGCCGGTCTCCGAGCAGCCGGTGCAGCTCGTCGGCGAGGGCAGGAGACACCGATCGTTCGATCTCCGCGCTGACCGCGGCGAGCTGTCGCTGGATGCGGGTCAGTGCCTGGGGCGGCAGGTCCACCTCGCGGAGCTCGTCATCGGCCTCGGTGAGCAGGGCCAGCATGCGCAGCAGCCGATCGGGCGACTCCACCTGGTAGGTCGTGCCTTGCGGGCCAGCCGTGCCGACAGCGACGGCGACCCGGGGCACCGCCTCGCTCCCGGCCTGCCCGGCCGCCCGCTGCGTAGCGCTGACCACGTCAATCGCCTCCTGCTTCGAGACTGCCCGGTCAGCGGACGCGCGCGTAGAGTCATTGGTCACTGCATGAGGCTGGCGGAGCCCGCCGGGACCACGGCGCAGCAGCCGGTCCGCGCGGCCGGGTGACGAGCGCGCGGACCGGCGGTGCTAGCGGAACCGGACGTGCTAACAGAGAGCGCGGTGCCGGGCGGTCAGGGTGTGCGGACCTGACTGTTCTGGGCGTCGCTGGTGGCCGGGCGGTCCGGGGTCTGCGCCGTGTCCGGCGTGCTATCCGGAGCGATGTCGGCCGCCGGCGTCCCCAGGCCTTGCTGTGCCCGGCGGCGCAGAACTGCCGCCGCCGCTGCGCTGGCGGCAGCGGCCAGGATGGACAGGCCGATCACCCTGGGCCAGCGCGACCGCTGTGGCTTGACCGGCTCGATCCGCTCTGCGGCCGCGGCCAGCAGGGCCGACACCTTCGGCGCGACCGTCTCCTCCAGGACCTGTCCGGAGTGATGGAGCTGCGGGGCCACCCAGACACGCGTTCGGTACACACCGCGCCGGGTGGCGATACCAGCGCTCCTGGCCACCGGCTTGACCTGGGCCGTCACCTGGACCGCGACCGGCTTGACCTGCGCAGCCACCTGGGCCGCGACCGGCTTGACCTGCGCAGCCACCTGGGCCGCGACCGGCTTGACCTGAGCGGCCACCTGGGCCGCGACCGGCTTGACCTGAGCGGCCACCTGGGCCGCGACCGGCTTGACCTGAGCGGCCGTCTGCGCCGCGACCGGCTTGACCTGGTCCGCCGCCTGGCGCACGCGATCGGACGCGCCGCCATTTCGTTTCGTGCCGATCATTGCGAGACCTCCACGATTGTGTTTCTGTTCAGCACACTGCCCGTTGGGCGTCCTGTCAATCACGGGTCGAGTCCCGCCCGCGGCCCAGGTTACCTGCGGATGTGATGCGGATAGTCCGGTGAACGGTGCTGAAAGGACAGGATGCGAGGGTTCTGAATGACACCGTCCCTGATCTCGATAGCGTGCCTGATGGTCTCGCTGGCGTCCCAGGACCGGGGCCGGCCATGACCGGACGCAGGTGCGGCAGCAGCGCCTCGCTGATCTCCCAGCTGGCGGAATTCCACAGGTAGGACGGGCTGTGATCCACGGCGTAGTAACGGATGTCCTGGCCGACGGTGAGCATGGGCTCCACGAAGGAGGTGGGGCGCGCCCAGCTGAACCCCATCCCGGCGTCGCACGACACATCGACGATCAGGCTGCCGGGAGCGAAGAGGCCCAGGTCGTCACCGGTCACGAAGATCAACGGTGCGTCGGTGTCCTGCAGGACGCAGTTGACCGCGATGTCGTACCGGGCGAGGAAGGCGGCCAACGGCACCGGGCCGCCTTCGGCCAGTGCATGGCAGCGGGCGGGATTGTCGGCGTCGTGCTCGAAGTGCACCATCCGCACCGAGTGGATCGGCGATGCCACCGCGCTGATCTCGCGGTGTGTCAAGACGGTGACGTCGTCCACGCCGAGCGCCTTCAGTGCCGTGACCGCCCCTCGGCCGGTGGCCCCGAAGCCGATCACAGCCGCCCGGAGCCGACGGCCATATTCGCCGGTCGTCCCGGTGAGCTGCAAGGCGTGCAGCACCGAGCAGTAACCGGCCATTTCGTTGTTCTTGTGAAAGACATGCAGGGCGAAGGAACCGTCGGCTGACCAGTGGTTCATAGCCTCGAAGCTGATCAGCGTGAGCCGCCGGTCGATGCTCACCTGGGTGATCTCCTGGTCCTGGACACAATGCGGCCAGCCCCACAGGACCTGCCCGGCCCGCATCTGCCGGAGATCACGCGGCTGCGGTTTGGGGAGCAGGATGACATCGCAGTCCGCGAACAGCTCGTCCCGGGTGCGCAGCCCGGCGACCGAGGGCGCGAGCTGCTCGTCGGCCACATCGAAGCGCTCACCGTAACCACGCTCGAGGTAGACGCGGTCCTGCAGGTCGGCGGGGATCCGCTGCACGTGCAGCGGATGAATCCCGAGCCGGCGCTCGTCCCGCTTCCTGGACCGAGCCGGGAGTCCCAGGCTGAGCTGTTCCACGCAGGCTCCCCGAGGTTGTGCACGTTCCTGGTCCAGCCCGATAGAGTACCTGAGCACTGCCGGATTACGGAGCACTCGCCGCGCGGGCCGCCAGGAAAAACCGGGGGAGGCGGCCGGCCGTTGTGCTGGACGGCCGATCCGCAGCGGTACCGCTGCCGATCGTCACGCCACCCCATCGTTCCGGGGTGCTGGACGGTTTTCATTCCCTCCAGCTGGAGCCCGCACGGCGGGCGTCCGCCTTCACGCTTTCGGCCGCGGGCGAGAGGACGTAGGGCCGTTATGACCCTGCGGGCGGGACTTTCGTCATCCGGCGGGAGCAAGTCCGGAGTAAGTATGGTCTGCGACACTGCTGGCGTGGTCACATCCACCGCCGGCCCGGCACGGGGGAGCGGAGCCGGACCGGCCAGCCGACTGGCACCAGCCGACGGGCGTCCCGACGCTCGAGCCCCACCGGGTCCTGGCCGAGCTGCGAAGCTCACCCCGGGGCCTGCCGGCGGCCGAGGTAACGGCCCGGCGGGCCCAGGTGGGCGCCAACCAGCTCCCGCCCGCGCGCCGCCGGTCGGTCCTGGCCGAGTTCGGCTCGCAGTTCTCCAACATGTTCGCCGTGGTGCTGATCGTGGCTGCCGGGATCACCTTCCTCGCCTATCTCCTTAGCACCCCCCGGCAGGCGGCCAACCTGGTGCTGGCGATCGGGATCCTCGGCGTCGTCCTGCTGAACGCCGCGATCGGATTCGCCCAGGAGCACGCGGCCGAACGGACCGCCGAGGCGCTGCAGGCCATGGTGCCGTCGACGGCGCGCGTCATCAGGGACGGCGAGCTGGCCGAGATCGCCGCCGCCGACCTCGTTCCCGGTGATCTCGTCGTGCTGGACGCCGGCGATGCCATCTCAGCGGACTGCCGGCTGATCGAGGTGAATGACCTGCTGGTCGAGATGGCGGCCCTCACCGGGGAGAGCCGTCCCACGCCGAGGATCTGTGAGGCGGTGCCGGAGAAGCAGCCCGCTGACGCGCGCAACTGCGTGTTCATGGGCACCTCCGTGGTCAACGGCGGCGGCCGGGCCGTGGTGTTCGCGACCGGGCTCGCCACCGAGTTCGGCCGCATCTACCGGCTCACGGCTGAGATTCCGCAGGAGGACAGCCCGCTGCAGCACGAGGTGACCGTGATGGCCAGGCGGGTTGCCGTGGTCGCGATCGCGGCGGGCGCCGGCCTGTTCCTGCTGCGCGCGCTGGTCAGCAGGTCCGTGGTCGGGTCGTTCGTGTTCGCCCTCGGGGTTATGGTGGCGCTGGTGCCCGAGGGGCTGCCCGCCACCATGTCCGTCTCACTCGCGGTAGCGGTGCGGCGGATGGCCCGGCGTAACGCCCTGATCAAGCGGCTCACGGCGGTGGAGGCACTGGGCTCCACGACCGTCATCTGCACCGACAAGACGGGCACGCTGACCAAGGCGGAGATGACTGTCCAGACCGTGTGGGAGTCCGGCCGGCAGCACGGCGTGACCGGCGTCGGCTACGGACCCGACGGGGTGGTGGCCGGCACCCCCCAGGTCACGAGCCTGCTGCGGGTAGGCGGCCTGTGCGCTGACGCACGCTTGCTGCGGCCCGATCCGCAGCGACGGCAGGGCTGGCGGGTCCTCGGTGACACGACCGAGGGGGCGATCCTGGTCGCCGCGGGCAAGGCCGGCGTTGACCTGGCGGCTGAGCGGGACCGCACGCCGCGGGTCGCCACCTTTCCCTTCGATGCCGACCGGAAGCTGATGACCACCGTGCAGCGGCTCGATGACGGGCTGTTCGAGGCCTGCGTCAAGGGATCGCCGCAGGCTCTGCTCGAGCGCTGCGTCGCGGTCCGCTGGGATGACCAGGACGTGGCGCTCGACGCTACCTCGCGGGCGCGGATCACCACGGCCAACGACCAGCTGGCCGCCAGCGGACTGCGGGTGCTCGCGGTGGCCAGGCGGCAGCTGGCCACCGGCCATCCCGCGATGCCGGACGCCGAGGCAGAGCTGACGCTGCTCGGCCTAGTCGCGATGTCGGATCCGCCGCGGCCCGAGGTGGTCGACGCGGTGGCCGCCTGCCGCCGGGCCGGTATCCGCGTCTACATGATCACCGGCGATTACGGCCTGACCGCGGAAGCCATTGCCCGCCGGGTCGGCATCGTGTCCGAGGGCCCGGTGCGGATCGTGACTGGCAGCGATCTGGACGTGATGGATGACGAGAAGCTCGCCGACATCACGCTGGATACCGAGCAACTGCTGTTCGCGCGGGCCAGGCCGGAGCACAAGATGCGGATCGTCGTCGCCCTCGAACGGCGCGGCGAGGTGGTCGCGGTGACCGGGGACGGTGTCAACGACGCTCCGGCGCTGAAGCGGGCCAGCATCGGGGTGTCGATGGGCGAGGGCGGCACCGACGTGGCCCGGGCTGCATCGGTGATGATCCTGCTGGACGACTCGTTCGCCTCGATCGCCGCCGCCGTTGAACTTGGCCGCACCGTCTACAACAACATCCGCAAGTTCCTGATCTACCTGTTCAGCCATAACCTGGCCGAGCTCGCGCCGATTCTGGCGGCGGTCTTCGTCGGCTTCCCGCTGGTTCCGCTGAGCGCGCTGCAGGTCCTCGCGATCGACCTTGGCTCGGACGTGATGCCCGCCCTCGCCCTGGGCACCGAGCGGGCCGAGCCCGGCACGATGTCCCGTCCGCCGCGGCCCCCCGGCGAGCATTTGTTCAACTGGGCGCTGGTGCGGCGATTCTGCTTCCTCGGCTCGATCCAGTCGGCGGGGGTGGTCTTCGCGTTCTTCTGGCGGATCCATAGCGCGCACCTGCCCTACAGCGCGTTCACGCCCGACAACCCCACCTACCGGGAGGCGCTGACCATGACCCAGGCCGGGATCGTGGTCAGCCAGTTCTTCAACAGCTTCGCGGTGCGCACGCAGGAGCAGAGCATCCTGCGCGTGGGGGTGTTCTCCAACAAGCCGCTGCTGTTCGCCGGGTTCTTCGGTATTGCCTTTATGTCGTGCATCAGCTACGTTCCGGCACTGCAGTCGGTGTTCAATACCGCTCCGCTGTCGCTGAACGACTGGCTCCTGCTCATCGTGCTGGGGGCCCTGCTGCTCGCCGCCGAGGAGACTCGCAAGGCGTTGCTGCGCGCGAGGCACCGCAGGCGCGCGGCGGCCCAGGCCCCGGCCCGCCCGGGGAACGGCGCGCCGCGCAGGCAGGAGGAGCCATGCAAGTCGTGATCATGGGATGCGGGCGGACCGGCCTGGCTCTGGCGGCGAGATTCGACGCGGAAGGCGACCAGGTCACCGTGGTCGACCTGGACGAAGCGGCCCGGAGCAGGCTGCCTTCGGGATACGGCGGCACCTTCAGGTGCGGGAATGGCATCACCCCGAGCGTGCTGGAGGCGGCCGGCATCGCCCACGCGGAAGCGTTCGTCGCCCTCACGCCGAACGACAGCGCGAATTTCGTGGCCGCCCGGGTGGCCCGGACGGTGTTCCGGGTACCGAGAGTGCTCGCGCGCCTCTACCAGCCCGCCCGCGCTCCCGTCTTCAGCGAGTTCGGCATCGCCACGGTCGGGTCCGTGCAGACCACCGTTAACCAGGTAATGCAGCAGCTGCACCATCTGACCCTCGAACCACATCAGACCTTCGGCAACCACGAGACTCTGCTGGTCCGGTCGGTCATTCCCGAATACCTGGCCAGGCGCCGCGTATCGGAGCTGAACGTGCCCGGTGAGATCGGCGTGGTCGAGCTGACCCGGGCCGGGCATTCCCGGATCCCGGAACATTCGACCCCGCTGGAAGGCGGTGATGTCGTGACCTTCGTGGTGGCCGCCGCCTCACTGGGCAGGCTGAAGAGCTTCCTGCACGTCAGGCTGCCGTGATGCGGATCATCGTGATGGGCGGGGCAGGCCTGGCCGAGCAGGTCGCCAGGGCCCTCCACGAAGCGGGCGACGAGGTCACGGTCATCGACACCGACCGCGGCCGCGAAGCGGAACTGGCCAAAGCCGGCTTGCGCGCCGTCTGGGGCGATGCCCTGGTGCCCTCGACCCTGGAGGCGGCCGGGGCCCTGCGCGCGGATGTGCTGGTCGCCTGCAGCCGCTCCGATGAGGACAACCTGGTGGTGGCGCTGCTCGCCAAACGGCATTTCGACATCCCGAGGGTGGTCGCCCGGGTGAATGACACAGCGAACGAGAGCCTGTTTACCGAGGCGTGGGGCGTCGATGCGGTGGTGTCGCCGTCCACGACCGTGGTCTCGGCGATCCGGCAGCGGACCTGAGACCGAGGCGCCCGCGAGCCTTCAGGCGGCGCCGGCCGGCGCCGCACCAGCCGCGCCGGCCCGGCCGGGCTCGCCTCGCCCTCGGCGCGGACCGTCCGCCGCGCGAGTGCGAAGTACACGCCGCCGCCGACGATCAGGCCCAGGAACACGCTGAAGTCCGAGCCGCCGACCCTGCTCGACAATGGCGACACATAGGGGGAGTAAGCATTCAGCCACAGCGCGGCGGCTACCATCCCGACCACCTGGGCGATGATCGCCGGCCAGTGCACTCCGCCCCGCCGGTAATAGCGCCCGCGCTCGTTCAGCAGCCCCGCGGTGTCGTAGCGGTTCTTGCGCAGCCAGGAGTCCACCAGGTAGATCGCGCACCATGGGCCCAGCCAGATGATGATGAACAGCAGGAAGTCGGACAGCAGGGTGAAGAACCGCGATGAGAAGATCGCGTAGGCGGCGAACAGGCCGCACACCACCGTGTCGATGGCCACGCACTGAACGCGCTTGAGCCGTGGTACCAGGCTCTGCAGCGTCACTCCCGATGAGTACAGGTCGATGGTGTTGATCGCGAACAGCTGGACGATGGCGATCAGCAGGAACGGGACGATGAACCAGCCGGGGAAGCCTGCCGTGAGGCCGGCGATGCTGGTGGCGGTGGGCACGCCCGTCGCGATCGCGGCGCCGAGTACTTCCAGCAGCGCCGACGGGATCGCGCCGCCGAGCGCCACCGCGATCACGATGCGCCGCTGGTCGGCGGTCGGGGCCAGGTAGCGCGAGTAGTCGCTGGCGTTCTCCGTCCAGCCGAGCCCGCCTGCCGAAATGACCAGGGCCAGGAAGACCAGCAGGGACCCCCAGCCAGCACCGTGCGCGGGAACGTGCAGATTGACCTTCGACGTCGTGAGGATCGCCATCAGCGCGAACAGGATGATGAACGGGATGGCCAGCCAGCGCAGCACCTTGAGCACCGCCGCATGCCCGAGCGTGGGCAGCACGGCCTGGATCGCCACCGCGAAGAGCAGGAAGACAATCTTGGCCGGGGTGCCGGGCAGGAAGTGGAACCTGCTGCTGACCGCCATCGCGGCCAGCACGATGAAGGCGATGCCCTCGATCTCAAAGCCGACCTGGGTGATCCAGTTGAAGAACGACGGCATCCGGTTCCCGTTCGGCCCGAACGGCGCCCGGCTGATCGCGAAGGCCGTGGTGCCCGCCCGCGGTCCCTGCAGGCTGGCCAGGCCGGTCAGCAGATAGAAAACATTGCCAACCACGATCATCACGACAGCCTGGGCGAACGACAGCCCGAAAACGATGACGGCCAGAGCTCCGTAAAGAACGAACTCGACGTTCCAGACCGCTCCCGCCCACATCCAGAACAGGCCGGCCGGCTTTCCCCACCGGCGATCGAGCGGCACATACTCGATCCCGCGCTGCTCGATCTTGGCTACCGGGGGCGGCGCGGCCCCGCCGATCACCGGCTGTTCGCCCGCAGCGGCGCTTCCTCGCTGGTCGATGCCTCCCACAGCCGGCCTCCCGTGCGCTCGCCGAAGCTGGTCCCGCCGAGCCGGCAGCGGCCGGCATGATCGCCAGCCGAAGGAGCCGGGAGTTGCGCGCGGGCTAACCGGAAGGGTGGTGCCAGCGCGAGGCTCGGGGGTTTTCCCGCTTCCTGGGACGATTGGTCATTTAGCCGGAGGTTACTACGATGTGTAAGATCAAAAAAGGGACCAAAGGTCCCTTCCGGAACTCCCGCACGTGGTGTAACTGAGCGGTCTTGACTGGTCGACATTCACCCCACCGACGATGAGTGACAGGTGCGGGCCAGGGCCCAGCGTCAGTAGGGCAGCGTCAGTAGGGCAGCCGCACGGCCCTGACCTCCTCCTGTCCGGCGGCGGCGGATGGGGGCAACTGGGCTCGTTCGACGCTTAGGATGCTTCCCGCGCGGGGGCAGGCGTGGCGTTGCGGTGGTCGCGGGGCTGGGGCGCTCGGGCGCCGGCGCGGGTGGCGCCGATTCCGGCGACGACCACGAAGAGGATGCCGGCGGCTGCGGCTGCGTTCGGGGTCTGCCCGAGGATGAGCAGGCCGGCCAGCAGCGCGATGGCGGGTTCCAGGCTCATCAGGGTGCCGAAGGTGCTGGCGGTGAGGCGCCGCAGGGCGAGAAGTTCCAGGCTGAACGGCAGCACGGGATGCAGCGCGGCCAGCGCCAGCATGGCGGCCAGCAGCGGCCAGGTGATCCTGCCCAGACCGGAGGATAAGGCGGCAGGCAGCGCTACGATGCCGGCCACCGGTATGGAGACGGCCAGCCCGCTGAGGCCGGTGACCCGGTCGCCGACGTGCTGGGTCAGCAGGATGTAGGTGCCCCAGCAGGCTGCGGCTCCCAGCGCGAAGCCACAGCCGGCGGTGTCGATGCCGCCGGTCCAGGGCCGGGTCAGCAGCACCACGCCGGCTGCGGCCGGGACCGCCCAGCGCCTGCGCCCGCCGCCGGGCCCGAGCACTGCGACCGTGAGCGGCCCGAGGAACTCCAGCGCGCTGGCGGTGCCGAGCGGGATGCGCGCGATCGCGAGCATGAACAGCATCATCAGGCCAGCGGTCACGACGCCCAGCACGCCGCAGGCCAGCAGGTCCCTGCCGGTGAAGTCGCGGGGGCGGGGCCGGACCAGGATCAGCAGCAGGACGCCGGCCCAGGCCAGCCGCAGTCCCGCGATGCCCAGCGGGCCGAGCTGATCCAGCAGGTGCGCCGACAGGGCCAGCCCGAGCTGGACACAGGACATGGATCCAACCGCCATAGTGGCTCCGCTCCCCGCGCCGCGCAGCCGGCCGCCCAGCAGGCGGGACGCGAGCGTCGGCGGGCCCATGGCTCCAGTAGAGCGCCTGCCTATCGGGCATGTCCACGGGCCAGAAGCGGACACCATGTTCAGGAAATTGTTGACAATCATCCGCCGGAAGCCCGGCGGGCGGAACTGCTGGCCGAGGCAACAGTTAACACACTGCTTGACTGTCTGTGCCGGCTCTCTTATACTTAAGCAAATGCCTAACTATCCCGGTACGCTGGACCAGGTGTTCCAGGCCCTCGCCGACACGACGCGGCGAAGCATGGTCGAGCGCTTGATCCGCGGTCCGGCTTCGGTGAGCGAACTCGCCCAGCCCCTGGCCATGTCGCTGCCTGCGGTGATGCAGCACCTCGGAGTGCTGGAGGCGGGCGGCCTGGTCCGCTCCGAGAAGGTCGGCCGGGTCCGCACCTGCCGCATCGACCCCGAAGGGCTGCGCCTGGCCGAGATCTGGATAGCCGCTCAGCGCACCGCGTGGGAGCAACGCCTCGACCAGCTCGGCGAGGTACTGGCCGAGCAACCCGAGGCACCCGGACGTTTACAGCGAAGGAGCACGCCATGACCGATCGTCGCGTCATCCATTCGACCTTCAGCCTCGAGCGCGTCTATCCAGCGTCGCCCGCACGGGTCTTCGCGACGTGGGCCGACCCGGCGGCCAAGGCCCGCTGGTTTTCCCCCCACGGCCGCCACCGGCTGGACTTCCGCGTCGGCGGCCGGGAGGTGAACCACGCTCGCAGCCCCGGCGGCCAGGACATGTCCTTCGAGTCGCGCTACCAGGACATCGTCGCCGACCAGCGGATCGCCTACACCTCCACCCTCTCCGTCGCAGACACCGTAGTCACCGTGTCGCTCACTACCGTCGAGCTCACGCCGGAGGGCGACGGCACCAGGCTGGTCCTCACCGAGCACGGAGCCTTCCTCGACGGTCACGAGCAGCCGGATTGGCGGGAGCTGGGCACCAGCCAATGGCTTGACGCTCTCGGCGCAGATCTGGCCGGCCGACCCGAAAACTGATCCTGACCAGCCGACGAGGAACCCCGCCTAGCCCCGGCCTCTGGAGGAAGCAGCCATGCCTATCGACCATGAGCGGGAAACCCCAGCGGGTCCCGCGCTCAGCTGAGCCCGAGGATGCGGGCGGCGTTGGCGTACAGCACGCTGTCCAGGACCTCGTCCGGCAGGCCGAGGCCGCTGAGCTCGGCCAGGCAGCGCTCGGGCGTAATGAACGGGAAATCGCTGCCCCACACAAACTGCCCGGTCAGCCGCCCCCGCAGTTCCCTGATCACCTCGGGCGGGATCCGCTTCGGCGACCAGCCGGAGATGTCGATGTACACATTGGTCTTGTGCAGTGCCATGGCGATCAGGTCCTGGTGCCAGGGCCAGCCAAAATGCGCGGCTACCACCGTCAGCGCTGGGTGCGCGGCGGCCACCGGATCGAGCTTGAGCGGGTGCGCGTAGTCGATCCTGATGCCCTGGCCGCCCGGCTGGCGGGCGCCGATCCCGCTGGTGCCGGTGTGGAACAGGGCCAGCAGGCCGTGCTGCTCGCAAGCGGCGAAGATCGGCCAGTAGAGCGGGTCGTCGGGCGCGAACGCCTGCAGGGACGGGTGGAACTTCACGCCCCGCAGGCCCAGGGCGGCGATCGCCGCCACCTCCGCGACGGCCGCCTCGCCCTTGTGCGGGTCGACCGAGCCCAGGCCGGTGAAGACGTCCGGATGATCGCGGCAGGCGGCGGCCACTGTCTCGTTCGGTACCCGGGGCCGGCCGGTGGCTGTCTCGGCGTCCCAGGCCAGCAGGACTGCCTTGACCTGCAGCTCCCGGTATCTGGCCGCCAGCTGTTCCAGCGATCCGCGCTGTACCGGGGACCTGAAGTACGCCTCGGCGGCCTCGACGTAGCCCGCCATGCTGCCGTCCAGCCAGTCGGGGGTGGGCAGGTGCACATGAAAGTCAATGGCGCGCAACGACATCGGCTCATCGTAACCGCGGACCCCGCGGCAGCCGCCGCCCGGGTTCCGCCGTCCGGTTCCGCCGGGCGGCCTCAGCTGATCAGCCGCTCGCTGGCCGTCTTCCCGACGATCTCGGCCCGTTCCGCCTTGGTGCGGAACGTGACGCAGGTCCGGTCGGCCCGGAACAGGTCGTTGGAGAACTCGAACGGCACGCCGTCGGCCGTCGTCGACGTCCGGGTCACCGCCAGCAGCGGAGCCTGCGCCGCGACGCCCAGCAGCGCCGCCTCGTTCGGGGTGGCCTCGACCACCTCGAGGTGCTCCACCACGTCCTCGGGCCGGATCCCGTAGCGCCGTTCCAGCAGGTCGTAGATGGACCCGCCGAGCGGTAGCTCCAGCAGGCCGGGAAAGGTCTCGGCCGGCAGCCGGGCGCGCTCCAGCGAGATGGGCACGCCGTCGGCCAGCCTGATCCGCACGATATCGACGACCAGGCCGCCGGCCGGCAGGTCGAGGTTGGCCGCGGTCACCTCATCGGCGCCGGTGATGGTGGCCGACAGCACCTGCGTGCCGGCCGCGAAGCCCTGGCGGCGCAGGTACTCGGGCAGCCCCACGATGACCGACAGGTCGCGGTCGACCTTGGAGTGCGCCACGAAGGTGCCGCCCGCCCGCCCGGGGACCCGTCGCACCACGCCCGCCTGGGCCAGCACGGCCAGCACCTGCCGGAGCGTCGAGCGGCTGACCGACAGCCGCGCGGCGAGCTCCCGCTCGGTGCCGAGCTTGTCGCCTGACCTCAGCGCGCCCGACGAGATCATGTCGAGCAGCCGGTGCCTGGCCTCATCGACCAGCCGCTGCTGGGGCCCGTCGGGAGTGCGCAGGTCAGTGAACTGGCGGCCGCCGATATCAGGAACTCCGATCACGCCATGGCCTGCAGCGATTCGGGCACGGTCTGGCCGCCGTCGATGACGAGCGTCTGGGCGGTGATGTAGCCGGCCTCATCGGAGGCGAAGAACAGCGCCGCGTTCGCGATGTCGGCGATACTGCCCAGCCGCCCGAGCGGAATCGACGCCGCCATGGCCGCCAGATAGTCTGCGCCGAGCTCATCGAGCCCTTCGGTGATGATGTTGCCTGGCATGACGGCGTTAATGGTAATACCGGATTTCGCGAACTCCAGCGCGGCCGAGCGCATGAAGCCGAGCTGGCCCGCCTTGCTGGCGCCGTAGTGCGACCAGCCCGAGTAGCCGGTGATCGGCCCGGTAATCGACGAAGTGAGGATGATCCGGCCGTGACCAGACTCCTTGAGCGCGGGCAGCGCGGCCTGCACGATGAAGAACGTACCCTTCAGGTTGACCGCCAGCACCTCATCGAGTTCGGCCGGGGTCATCTCCGTGAGCGGCGCGGCAGGGAAGATACCGGCGTTGCAGCACACCACGTCGAGGCCGCCGTGCAGCTCGACCGTGGCCGCGACGATGGCGGCGCAGCTGGCGGGGTCACTGACGTCACCGGTCAGATAGCTGACCTTGCCGCCCGCGGTGTGCAGATCGGCCGCGTCGGCCGACAGCAGCTCGGCCGCCCGCTCGCCGGTGTCCCGGTGCCGGCCGGTGATCATCACCTGAGCGCCGGCGTTCGCGAAGCCCGCGGCGATTCCCTTACCGATGCCCTTGGTACCGCCGGTCACCAGTACGGACCGGCCGCTGATCGATGTGAACATCCGCTACTCCCTGACGAATCGATGCTTGGTTGGGTGCTGACCTGGGGGTGCTGACCTGAGGCTGCTGACCTGGCGGTGGTGGCCTGAGGCTGCTGACCTGGCGGGGCTTACGTCACGCTGAGCAGGTAGCGCTCGGCGATCTCGCAGCAGCCCTGGGTGAAATCCGCGCCGAGCTCGAGGGCCGCGTCCGCGAACTGGTGGGAGCCGACCCAGGCCACCAGCTGCAGCCGCCGCAGCAGGATGAAGGTCGGGATCTCGGCCTCGTCGGCGGCCGGCAGCGGCAGGACCCGCCGGTAGCCGCGCAGCCACGCGGCGCACAACTCGGGTACCCGCGGATCATGCTCGATGAAGCTGACCGCGGTCGCGAGGTCGAACATGAACCAGCCGAAACCGGAATCATCGAAGTCGATGACCTGGATGTCGTCCCCGCTGACCAGCAGGTTCGCCAGCCGCACGTCGGCGTGGATCAGCCCGAACCGCTCCGGCCCGGTCCCGTACCTGCGCAGCCGCTCCCGGATCAGCGCCGCGGTCCTGGTCAGGAGGGCTAGCTCTGCGGGGCCGACGCCGATGCCGTCCTGCCAGCGCCCCCAGCGCGGCGTGTCCCCCACGCAGCAGTCGAAGTCCCAGGCGAACCTGACGAACCCCGGCGGCCGCTGCCAGCTGCGTGCATGGCGGTGCATGCGGGCGCAGATCTCGCCGAGCAGCCCGAACTGCTCGGCCAGCCGGTCCTCCGGCGGCTCGGTGCCTGGCAGCCATTCGAACAGGACCGCCTGCCTGGTCATCGGCCCGATCTCGACATCGACCACCTGCCGCCCGTCGGCGGCGCGGTACACGGCCGGGGTCAGCAGGCCCTCGTCCCTGCGCAGGGCCTGGAGCCAGGCCAGTTCCGACTCGATCGCGCCCGGCGGGTGGTATCCGGTCCGGTGTACCCGCAGCACCGCGGTCCGCCCGGTGGCACGATCTTTGACCAGGTAGGTCGCGTTCTCCGACAGGCTGAGCAGCGTGATGTCGGCCTGGGCCGGGAATCCGAATGGTCCGAGCGCGGCCCGGGCGAACGGATCGTAATCGCGCAGCACGGCTTCCTGGGAGTTGTCCGAGACAGTCATTGGTCCCGCCCTTCGACACCGGCGAGCAGCCGCTCAATCTCGTCCCCGGCGCGAGTTACCCCGGCGGTGGTGCCAGCGATATACAGCCGCCCGGACGCGCCGATCATGGTCACGTCGACCAAGGTGTTCTCGGGGGCCGCCTGCTCGGCACCGTTGGCGGCCACCGCGGCGAACAGCGCCGGAGTCATCTCGCAGACCAGCAGCGACTGGCCGGGTAGCAGCATGGACGCCTGGCGCGACCTGTTGATGATCACTGCCTGCTGGTCGGTGACATCCTCGATGATGTCGCTGTACCGCAGCTCAGGCCTGAGCTGGTCGGCGGCGGTACGCCCGATGCCGTCCAGGATGGCCTGGCCTGCTCGCTGCACGGCGGCCGCGCTGGGGGAGTGCACCTCCAGCACCCCGAACTGCCGCTCGACGAACAGGATCCCCGGCTCGACCGACGGCTCGGCCCGCAGCGCGAGGTCGGTGACCCGTTCGATGGCCAGGCCCGGCGCGACCTCCACGATCAGGGCGTGATCACCTTCGGCGGCCGGGTACCCGCGGGCCCTGGTCGGCGTGCCCAGGTACGCGGCGAACTGCCGCCGCAGGCCCGCGATCGGCAGATACACCCGCAGCTCGGTGCGGGTCCTGATGGCGGAAGTCAGCACTGCCTCACCCCGGTCACCTGCCTCACCCCGGTCACCTGCCTCACCCCGGTCAACCGCCGGCGCTCACTCCGAGACCACGAAGTGCTTGCTCAGCTCCCCGTGCGGACGCGGGATCACGTGCACGGAGATGAGCTCGCCGACGCTGGCGGCGGTCTCCGCTCCCGCCTCGGTGGCTGCCTTCACGGCCCCCACGTCACCGTTGATGATGACCGCGACCAGGCCATCGCCGACTTCCTGGCGGCCGACGATCACCACATTCGCCGCCTTGACCATGGCATCGGCGGCGGCCAGGGCCGCCACATAGCCCTTTGTCTCGATCATGCCAAGCGCGTTCTGTGCCATTGCGGGCGTTCCTTTCCTGTCGGGCTTACCCGGCGTTGCGGGCAAGAATTCAAGACCCCTGCGTAACGGTTCAGGCCGGCTGGTCCCGGCTATCTGGCTGGCCGGGCACGGGGGGAGGCCGTTGCGGGCCCGTCGCGGCCGGCCCGTTCCTGGACTGCCCGGCACCGGGCGCAGCGACGTCGGCGACCGGCTCGTCGATGGACCCGATGATGAGCGCGTCCACCGGCGGGCGGCCGGGCAGCCAGCCGGACGCCACCGAGCCCTGCGCGACCAGCACCCGTTCATCCCGGCCGCTGCCCAGCACGTCGAACGCAACCAGCCGGTCCCCGGATCCGATCACCTCGACCTCCAGGAACGCCCCGCTGGGCAGGCCCTCGATCCGCTTGGTGGACCAGACATGGCCGACCACGATGGCTTGCAGCATCACCGCTCCTTCTCGATCGGGACCCCGAGCGCCCGCGCCTTGTCCCTGGCCAGCGGGGTCAGCACGGCGCGCGATCCGAGCACCAGCCGGGCGCCGGCCCGGGCGGCGGCCACCACGGTCCGCTCGGTGACCGCGCCCGCCTCGACCCGGTGCACCGCCTGCGCCGCCGCTCCAGCCGGCTGCCCCGCCAGGCTGAACCTGATCCGGCCGCCGATCAGATCGCGCCTGAGCTTGGGATTGTCGGCGAGCTTGAGGACCCGGACGACGAAGGCGTGCAGGTCATCGTCGGTGCTGAGCCGGACTGTCCACGGCCCGTTCGCTGTGTCGGCGGTGACCGGCGGCGCGGTATCGCCGACCGGGACCGAGCTCGGGGGAGCCGGAGGCAGCGGTGCCGGGACGGACGGCGGTGCGGGGGGCGCCTGCCGTGCCGGGGCCGCCTGCTGGGCCGGGGCCGGCGCCGATGGCACCGACGGTGGTGCCTGCTCCGGCGGGCCGGTCCGGTGCGCGAGGCCGGGTAGCGCCTCGGCCAGCACCTCCCTGACCAGCTGCCGGAGCTGGTCGGTTCCGGATCCGTTCCCGCCCGCGTCAGTTCCGGCCATCACTCCGCCTCGCCCAGCAGCGCGGTGACGGCCTCGGACGCCTGCCGCACGTCGTCCTCACGACCGGACAGGTACACCCGGCCGGTGGCGCCGATCATCCGGTAGTCGACGAGCTTGATCTGCGCCGCCTTCTCGGCCTCGTTGGCGGCGAGGATCGCGTACGAGGCCGGCTGCAGCTCGAGCACGAACAGCGATTCTCCGGGCAGCACCATCGAGCCCAGTTTGTTGCGGTTGACCAGGAAGGCATGCTGCGCATCGACGCTGGTGATGATCCGCGCGGCCAGGACCCTGGGCCGGGTGGCTGCGGTAGCGCTGACCCCGAGCGCGGCCAGCACCGCACCGGCGGCCGCGTGCACCGCGGCGGTCCCGCCGTGCAGCTCGAGGTACCCGAACTGCCGCTCGACCACCAGGATTCCGGCCTGCACGTCGGCCTCCTTGAGGGCGACGTCGGTCAGCGGCTCGATGTCCAGCCCCGGGGCTATCTCGATCACCTGCGCGGCGACATTCAGCCGCGGCAGCCGGCCGCGGACGAAGCTGCCGAGGTAGCACATCGTCTGCGGCTGCAGCTGGTCGAGGAAGATGAACGACCGGAGTTCGGCCATCGGCTAGGTCCCCATCAGCTGCTGCAGCTCTTCGATGATCAGCGCCCGCAGCTGGTCGCGTACCGAGCCGGAGAGCCTGCCGTCCCGGCCCGGATCGTGCTGGCCCGGATCGTCATGGCTCAGCGCGTCAGGGCTCAGAGTGTCGAGGCTCAGTGCATCAGAGCTCAGCGCGTCAGGACTCAGATCGCCGCCGTGCTGCCCGGCCGCGCCGCCGCCCGGTGCCGCCCCGGGCAGATTTGACGCCACCGGATAGGGCGGCACCCGGCCCGCGGGCTGCCGCCAGGGCACGATCCCGGCGAAGTCGCCGAACGGGACCCCCGCGTCGGCGTTGTAGGCCGCCCTGGTCCAGTTGACCAGGTGCCGCGGCTCCAGGTTCTCGCCGATCGAGCTGCGCCCGATGAAACCGGTGCCGAGCGTCATCGACGGCGCCAGGTTCGTGTCGAGGCCCGAGCTGCCGGTGCTGTTCCCGACGTTGACCGAGATCCGCAGCACCGGCACCCGGGCCGCATACCGCATGATCGTTTCGGGATCGGAGCTGTGGATGGCGGCAGAGTGACCGGCCCCGCCGATCCGGACCACCGCCCGGGCTGCCTCGATCCCGCGCGCGGCGGTCGCGGTCGTGGCCAGGCCGAGCACCGGCGACAGCTTTTCCCGGCAGAACGGCTCCTCGGGGACCACCAGGTCGACCGGGGCCAGCAAGAGCCTGGTCCGGGGCGGCACCCTGATTCCGGCCCGGGCGGCGATCCACACCGCGTCCTTGCCGATGGCATCGCCGTTGAGCAGCCCGTCAGGGAACAGGTAGGCGCGCAGCTTGTCCCGCCCCGCGTCGTCCAGGACCGTGGCGTGCTGGCGCTGCATCTCCCGCAGCAGCTGCTCGCGCACCGCGGCCTCGACGACGAGCACCGACTCATTGGTGCACAGGACCGAGTTGTCGAACGCCTTGCTGTCGACGATCTGCCTGGCGGCGGCGGCGATGTCCGCAGACGCGTCCACGAGTACCGGCACATTGCCTGGCCCGACGCCCAGGGCCGGGTTGCCTGACCGGTAGGCCGCCCGGACCATGGCGGTGCCGCCGGTGGCCACGATGACATCGGTCACCGGGTCCGCCATCAGCGTCTCGACCAGTGCGACGGTCGGATTCTCGACGACACCGATGACGCCGTCGGGAGCGCCCGCCCGGGTGGCCGCCTCGGCCAGCAGCCGGGCCGCGTCGGTGCAGCAGGCCCTGGCCATCGGGTGCGGGCTGACCACGATCGCGTTCCTGGTCAGCAAGGCCAGGATGACCTTGAAGAACACGCTGCACACTGGGTTGGTGGATGGGGTCAGGGCCAGGATGACGCCGGCTGGCCGGGGGAGCGAGACGATCTTCGCTGCCGAGTCCACCCGGGGGCTGACGAAGTCCTCATCCCGGTACCGCCGGAAGACACCGAGCGAGCAGGCCTCGTTCTTGACGGTCTTGTGCTCGGCCACCCCGAAGCCGGTCTCCTTGACCGCCCACTCGGCGTACCGCCGGGACTCGGCATGGGCCGCGGTCGCCACCGCCTCGGCGATGGCCAGGACCGTGTCGCGGTCATAGCTCGCGAACGCGCTGGCCGCCCAGTGCGCCCTGGCCAGCAGCTGGCGCGCCTGGTATACGGCCGTCACGCTATCGCGCCGCGCCCCGCCCGCCGCGCCCGCGCCCGCGCTGCCCGCCGCGCCCACGCCCGCCGGGCCCGCGCCGGCTGGGCCCGTGCCCGCCGGGCCCGGGCCGGTCCTGCGCGCGGCGGCACTGCCCGCGGCGGCACGGCCCGCGGCGGCACGGCCCGCGGCGGCCTGCGGCGGGCCGCTCACCGGCGGGCCCGGCCCGCGCCGCGCCGCACCTCGGCGTAGGCACGGGCGATGCCAGCCTCGGTGCGATCGAGGAGTTCCTCGCACAGTTCCGGCGTCATCAGCAGGCCGGGCTTGTACTGCAGGACGCGCGGATCAAGGGTGGAGAAGATGGCCCAGACGCCGGTCCGGTACAGGTGGCGCATCACGTACTTCGCCCCTTCCTCGTGGTCGAACTCCAGGCCGATGACCACGCCGTTCTGCCGGATGCCGGTGAGCCAGTCCGGGTAGCTGGCCTGAATTTCCCGCAGGCCGGCGCCGATCAGGCCGGCAATGTAATGAACCATCGACCTGGTCTGCGGCCGGCCGCAGATCTCCAGGGTGGTCAGGGCCGCGACGCAGCCCAGCTCGGCGCCGCCGAAGCTGGAGATGTGCGCGAAGCCGTCCTCCGTCAGCCAGCCCGCGCATTTCTCGCTGACCAGCACGGCGGCGATGGGGTACATGCCGCCGGACAGGCCCTTGCCGGTGACCAGGATGTCCGGCTCGATGCCGTGCTTGGTGATCGCCCACATCTCGCCGGTCCGCATCAGGCCGGTCTGCACTTCATCGGCGATGTACAGCGTGCCGTGCTGCTCGCACAGGGCCTTGACCGCCTCCAGGTAGCCGGGCGCGGGCAGCGGGAAACCATAGGTGGCCGGGATCGTTTCCATGATCACCGCGGCCACGTCGCCGCCCGCCAGTGCGGCCGCCATGGCGTCGAGATCATTGAAGGTGACCTGGCTGAACTCGTCGGGGCGGTCGGACAGGAAGAGCCGGGAGAACCGGTCGTCCCCGGTGGCGACGGCCAGCCCGGTATGGCCGTGGTACGCCTTGACGATGGAGACGATCTTCCGCCGCTGCGTGGCGTGCCTGGCCGTCTTCAACGCGATGTCGATGGCCTCGCCGCCGCCGCTGCCGTACACCACTTTGGTCAGGTTCGGCGGCGCGGTCCTGATCAGGGCCTCGGCGAGGGCGGCCCGCGCGCTCGATGGGAAGTGGTGATTGCCGATGTCGAAGGAGCGCATGCCGGTGGTGATGGCCGCGACGAGTTCGGGATTGCGGTGCCCCAGGTTGAAGGTCCCGCCGTTGAGATGCACGTCGATCAGGCGCAGCCCGGACATGTCCCAGATGAAGTAGCCGTCCCGCCGGTCAATGACCAGGTCGACGCCGCTGTCGCTCCAGAAGTCGGTCTTGCCGGGGTTCCAGAACTCCCGGGATTTCTCCAGGACCTCGGCCTTGGACTCCACGCTGAAAACGTCGTAGTCGTGCATCGCCCTGCCTTCGTCCCCGGCAGCCGTCCGCGTCGCGCGGGCCCGGGCCCGCGCCCGCGCCCGCGCGCCAACCCATAACGAACCGAATCATCTATCGGTCGGACCTAACAGTCAAGAGCGTGATCTAGGTCACTAAGATCTATTGTCACCCTCAATTTCGTCATGTTACGGTCATGGTCCGGCAGGGCGAAGCGGGCCGTCGAACACGTTTGCAATGGCGCAGATGGCGGCGTCAGCCGCCGCGCTGCCCGGCCGGGACATGCTGCACAACTTGGCGTGTCTAGGAGGGGCATATGGCGGTCGTCATGGTCCGACCAGAACGGTACAGGCGCGGCCTGATGCCGCGGACCGGCTCGCCAGCGCCCCGATCGGGCCCGCCAGCCTCGCCCCGCGCCAGAACCGTCGCACTTCCCGCCGCTTCCCGGGTCGGCTGACCGTGACCGGCACCCACCCCCATCCCGTCGTGCCCCGCGATCGCGGCCAGGCACGAGGCCCGGCCAAGACAGGAGGCTGGCTGCATGTCGGATATTCAAGAACAGGCCGGATCTGGCGGTGAGGTCACTCAGGACGGAGTGATCACCACCGCCCTGTTCGAGAGCTTCGACGTCGCCAATCGCGAGGACGTCCCTAAGCTCCGTAAGCACGCCGTCGGGCTCTACGGCGTGCTCTTCCTGACCCTGACCGGCTCGGCGCCGATCTCGGCCATGATGTTCAACACCCCGATCGTGGTCGGCTTCGGGCAGGGGGTCGGCGCGCCGGCCGCGTTCCTGTTCGCCATGGTCGTGCTGGTGATCTTCTCGGTCGGCTACGTCGCCATGGCCAGGGAGAAGACGACCGCGGGCGGCTTCTACTCCTACATCAGCCACGGCCTGGGCCGGGAGATCGGCATCGGCGCCGGCTACGGGTCGCTGCTGGCCTACTCGGTGTTCGAGGCCTCGCTGGCGGGCGGGTTCGCCTACTTCCTCAACCTCAAGCTGGCCCAGTTCGGCGTCAACGTCGGCTGGCCCTGGCTGGCGCTCGGCATGGTCCTGCTCATCTCCGTGCTGACCTACTTCGACGTCCGGCTGTCCAGCGTGCTGCTCGGCATCGGGCTGATCACCGAGGTCGTGATGCTGATCGTCTTCGACGGCTTCATGTTCGGCCACGGCCACATCCCGGCGGCGGCCATCAACCCGGTGAACGCCTTCAAGGCGCTGCCCGCCAGCGGCACCGTGACGGCCGGGGCGATCGGCATCGGCCTGTTCTTCGCCTTCTGGTCGTGGGTCGGGTTCGAGATGGCGCCCAACTACGGCGAGGAATCCAAGCACCCGAAGAAGAACGTCCCGCGGGCGCTGTACATATCGGTGATCGGGCTCGGCATCTTCTACATCATCACCTCGTGGGCCCCGTTCGCCGGGTACTCGACCGTGCACGCGGCCGCGCACCAGGCGCAGACCAACGCCGCGCAGTACTACCTCGCCCCGGCGAACGCCATCGCCGGCCACTGGGTCGGATCGATCCTCAGCTACCTGATCATCACCGGCTCGTTCGCCTGCGGGATGGCTTTCCACAACACCACGTCGCGGTACGCCTACTCGCTCGGCCGCGAGGGCCTGCTGCCCAGGCAGCTGGGCCGGACGCATCCCAAGTACAAGAGCCCGTATGTGGCCTCGCTCGCCCAGACGGCGGTCGCCGTGCTGATCGTGCTGGGATTCGCCCTGTTCACCGGCAGCAACGACCCGAACAGCCAGGCCTACATCCAGCTTTACGGGCTGATGGCGCTGATGGGCGTGATCGTCATCCTGTCCGTGCAGGCCCTGGTCTCGCTCAGCATCTTCATCTACTTCGAGCGGCACCCGAGCCGCACCGCGCACTGGTGGAAGACCAGGCTGGCCCCGGCCCTGTCGTTCTTCTCCCAGGTCTTCGTGGTGTACCTGCTGTTCGGGAACATCAAGTTCCTCGGCAGCGGATACAGCTACGCGAACTGGCTCGGGCCGATCGACCTGGCGGTCATCGTGGGCGGCGTGATCTTCGCCTTCTATCTCAAGTCACATGACCGGGAGAAATTCGAGTCCGCGGGACGGCTCATCAACGAAGGGTTGTGATTCCCCGGCCGGATTGCGAGCCGGCGGGCCGGTCAGCCGCGCTGACCTGCCCGCCGGCCCGCCGCGCGGCCCGCTGGCCCGCTGGCTGGCCGGGGCGGCTGGCGCGGGCCGGCTGGTGGGATCGCAGGGCTGCACCGGCCGGACTCAGGCCGCCTGGGACATCGTCAGGGAGCGGGATACGGATGGGCTACCTGATCGGCGCGGATATCGGGTCACAGAGCGTCAAGGCCATCCTGCTCGACCCGGACGGGCGCGAGATCGGCTCGGCCGGGCAGGCTTGCACCATGAGCCATCCGGCCAGTGGCTGGGCTGAGCAGGATCCCGCGCACTGGCGCGCGGGCCTGGCCGCGGTCGTCCGCCGGCTGCTGTCCGAGACCGCCGTCCGTGCCGCCGAGGTCACCCACCTGGGGCTGGCCTCCCAGGTGGACGGGGTGGTCGCGGTGGACGAACGGATCCGCCCGCTGCGCCCGGCCATCATCTGGCTGGACCGGCGGGCGTCCGAGCAGGCGGCCGCGCTCGCCAGCCGGCTCGGCACCGATCCCATCTTCGCCACTACCGGGCTCAACGCCGACGCGTCGCACATCGCGCCCAAGCTGATGTGGCTGCGGGAGCATGAGCCGGACACCTTCCGCGCGGCCCGCTGCTTCCCGCCGGCCGGCGGTTACCTGCTCGGCTGGCTCACCGGGGTCCTGGCGCAGGACCATGCGAACGCCTCCTCCACGCTGCTGTACGACGTACGGACCGGTACCTGGGACGACGCCATGCTGGACGCCGCCGGGCTCGATCCCGGCCAGCTCGCCTGCATCAGGCCGTCCGGCGCGGTGGCAGGCGGGCTGACCGCCGAGGCCGCCGCCGCGCTCGGGCTCAGCCGCGGCTGCGCCGTCGTGGTCGGCACCGGTGACGAGCACGGCGCGTGCGTCGGCGCCGGGGCGATCGTGCCCGGTCTCGTCGCGGACGTGACCGGCACCGCCGAGCCGGTCGCGGTCACCGCCCCGGTCCCGGTGTTCGACCCCGCGCGGGTGGTGGAGACGCACGCGCACGCGATCACCGGCCTGCTGCTGGTGGAGAATCCCGGCTTCGTCTCCGGCGGCTGCACGCTGTGGTGGGGCCAGGGCATCCTGGGCATTGATCAGGCTGGCCTGTTCGACCAGGCCGCGCTGGCCCCGGCCGGGGCGGGCGGCGCGCTGTTCCTGCCCGCGCTGTCGGGTGCGACGGTACCGAGGTGGAACGACCGGATGCGCGGGGTCTTCGCGGGCCTGGGCATGAACCATGACCGCAGTCATCTGGCCCGGGCCGTGATCGAGGGCTGCACCTTCGCGCTGCGGGACGTGCTCGGCCGCCTCGACGCGCTCGGCCTGGCGGGTACCGAGATCCGGGTGGTCGGCGGCGGTGCCCGCAGCGAGCTGTGGCTCCAGATCAAGGCCGACATCACCGGCCGGACGGTCCAGCCGGTGCTCACCGCCGAGCCGACCGCGCTGGGAGCCGCGATCCTGGCCGGGATGGCCGCGGGCACGTTCCGGGACGCCGCCGACGGGGTGGCCAGGACGGTCCGGTTGTCGCCGCGCTGTTTCCAGCCCGACCCCCAGGTCAAGGACGTATACGCCGAACGGTACGCCCAGTACCTCGCGCTCTATGACGGTGCCGAAGGCGCCCTGGCATGAGCGCTGAATCAGCGGGGCCGCCGGCGGTCGGCCGCCTGGACCTCGATGACCTGCGCGCCAGGCTGGCCGCGGCGCCGCCCGGCGCGGCCGGTCCGCGCGCCCAGGACGGCGGACCGCGCGCCCCGGACGGCGGGCCGCTGCAGCCGCTCGGCCTCCGGCACATCACCGAGGGACCAGGCGCGCTGGATCAGCTCGGCGATGTCCTGGCGGCGGCCTGCGGCGGGACGTCCGGGCCCGCCGTCGTCCTCGCCGCGGCGACGCCGATGTCAGTGCGGGGCGAGGGACTGCGGGAAACGATCGGGACCCTCATCGGCAGCCGCTGCGGATTTCGCTGGGTGATCATCGGGCCTGCCAGCGGAGCGGTGCACGCCGACGAGCCGACCGTCGCGGCGGCCAGGGCCGCGGCGGCGGGCGCGGAGTGCGTCGTCACCGTCGGGTCGGGCACCATCACCGATATCGGCAAGGCCGCCGCCGGCCCGGGTACCGCGCTGATTGCGGTGCAGACGGCCACCAGCGTCAACGGTTACGCCGATCCCTTCTCGGTGCTGCTGCGCGACGGGGTCAAGCGGACCACGGCCACCCGGTGGCCGGACGCGCTGGTCGTCGACCCCGATGTGCTGTGCGGCGCGCCCGCGGGCCTCAACCTGGCCGGCGCCGGCGACCTGGCCGCCATGTTCACGGCGACCGCCGACTGGTACCTGGCCGCGGTGCTGCGGGCCGGCGGCCCGCCGTACCTGGGCGAGGTGGCCGCCCTGGTCCGGCCGCACGGCGACCGGATGTTCGCGCTGGCCGGCGAGCTGGCCGGGACGGCCTGACCGGGACCGGCCTGACGGGACCGGCCTGACCGGGACCGGCCTGACCGGGACCGGCCTGACCGGGACCGGCCTGACCGGGACCGCGGCCCGGCTGGCCGAGCTGGGCCGGCTGCTGACCCTCAGCGGGATCACCATGGGGGTCACCGGTTCCACGGCGCCGGCCTCCGGCATGGAGCACGCGATCAGCCATCTGCTGGAGATGGCCGCTACCGCCACCGGCGGTCCGGCTAGCCTGCACGGCCTGCAGGTCGGCGTGGCTAGCATTACCGCCGCCGCGACCTGGGCGCACGTGCGGGACCTGATCGCCGGCGGCGCGCTCGAACGGCCGCCCAGGCTGCCCGATCCCGATCTGGCCGCCGACCGGATCAGCGCGGCGTTCGCGCATCTGGACCCGACCGGAGCGATGGCCGCCGAGTGCCTGGCCGACTACGCGAGCAAGCTCAGGCTGCTGTCGGGGGCTGATCCGCTGGCCCCGCTGCGCACCGCCTGGGCGGATCACGAGGCGGTGCTCGGCGCCCTGCTGACCGGGCCGGAGGCGCTGGCCGCCGGGCTGCGGCCGGCCGGGCTGCCGGTCCGGTACGGCGAGCTGCCCGCGCCGGTGGATGACGCCACCGCGCGCTGGGCGGTGGCCAACTGCGCCCTGCAGCGGCGCCGGTTCGGCGTGGCCGACCTGGCCATGCTGCTGGGCGCCTGGGAGGACGACGACATCGACGCGGTGCTGGCCCGGGCGGCCGGCGCGGCCGCGGCAGCGAGCGTGCCATGATGTCCGCGCCCGGTACCTTCGCCGGGTACGTCCTGGACCTGGACGGCACCGTATACCTGGGAGACGAGCTGCTGCCCGGGGCGGCGGGCGTGCTGGCCAGAATCCGGCGAGCCGGGTCCCGGGTGGTCTTCCTGACCAACAACCCGCTGCGTTCGCCGGCCAGCTACGCTGACCGGCTGCGCCGTCTCGGCGTGCCGGCGGCCGAGTCGGAGATCATCACCCCGCTCAGCGTGCTGACCGGCTACCTGCACCGTGAGCATCCCGGCGCCGCCGTGCTCACCGTGGCCGAGCCGCTGGTGGACCGGACCCTGCTGGCCGCGGGCATACCGGTGACCAGCCAGCCGGCGGCGGCCGGTGTGGTGGTGGTCTCGTTCGACCGCAGCTTCGACTATGCCAAACTGCTGCGGGCCTTCCGTGCCGTGCACTCCTACGGAGCGGTGATTGTGGCCACCAACCCGGACCCGTTCTGCCCGACGCCCGATGGCGGCCTGCCGGACTGCGCGGCCATGCTCGCGGCGGTCGAGGCCTGTACCGGCTCGCGGGCCGAGGCCGTGCTCGGCAAGCCGGGACCGGAGATGGCCGCCGAGGTGCACCGGAGGCTGGGCGTCCCGGCCGGCCATGCGGCCATGGTGGGCGACCGCATCCTCACCGATGTGGCGATGAGCCGGGCCCTCGGCATGGCCAGCGTCCTGGTGCTGTCCGGCGCGACCACCGCGGCCGATGTGGCCGGGGCCGGCGTGCAGCCTGACTATGTCATCGACGGGATCGGGCAGCTGTGGCCCGGTGCCGGAGCAACCGAGCGCAGCGACGGGAGTCCGCGGTGATCGAGTTCGTCTTCATGCTGACCCACCACGACCGGACGGTCGACGAGCCGCTGGCGGTCTATGCGGATATCCGCGACTGCGGCCTGCGGTACGTCGGCTTCAAGGACATCGGCGCGACCGTGGCGCAGCTGCGTGCGGTCTGCGAGCAGGCGCACGCCGATGGCCTGGAGGTCATGCTGGAGGTGGTCTCCACCAGTCGTGACGATGAGCTCAGGTCCATCGCCGCCGCGGCCGAGATCGGAGTCGACTGGGTGCTCGGCGGCACTCACCCGCAGGACGGGTTGGCCGTGCTGGACGGCGCGCAGGCCCGGTACTGCCCGTTCCCCGGCACCGTGGTCGGGCACCCCAGCGTGCTGCTCGGAGAGATCGGCGAGATCGCCGCGAGTGCCCGGGCGATCACCGCCCTGGACGGCGTCTTCGGCCTGGACCTGCTCGCCTACCGGCACCCGACCGCGGACGTGGCCGAGCTGACCCGGGCCGTGGTGCAGGCGGCCAGCGGGCCGGTCATCGCCGCCGGGTCGGTGGCTACCGTGGCCCAGATCGACGCGCTGGAGGCTGCCGGGGCCTGGGGCTTCACCATCGGCGGCGCCATTTTCGAGGGCCGGCTGCCCGGCGGTCCCTCGGTCAGCGGCCAGATCAGTGCGGTGCTGCGGTTGTCGTCGGTGCGCTCAGGCGACGGCGCCGGAGCTGGGTGAGCCATCGGTGCCCGCCGTCATCCTCGCCGTCGACCAGGGCAGCTCGTCGAGCAGGTGCGTCGTGCTGGATGCCAAGCTGATGCCGGTCGCCTCGGCCAGTCGGCCGCTGGTCAGCTCGTTCCCGGCGCCGGGCCGGGTGGAGCACGACGCCGGGCAGATCCTGGCCGGCGTGCTCGGTGCGATCGGCGACGCGCTCGCACGGGCGGGCGCGCCCTGGGCGGACGTGGCTGGCCTGGGGCTGGCCGCGCAGACCGAGACCTTCGTGGTCTGGGACCGGGCCACCGGGCAGCCGGTCTACCCGGCGATCAGCTGGCGGGACACCAGGACATCCGACGCGTGCCTGGAATTGCGCGGCGACGGCTGCGAGGCTGACATCCGGGCCCGGACCGGCCTGCCGCTTGAGCCCGCCTTCAGCGCGTCGAAGCTGCGCTGGCTGCTGGCGGAGATCCCGGGTGCGCGCGCGGCGGCGGCCCGCGGCGCGCTGTTGTTCGGCGACGTGAACTGCTGGCTGATCTGGCAGCTGTCCGGCGGCGCCGTCCACATCACCGATCCGTCCATGGCCGCCCGCACGATGCTGTTCAACCTGGCCTCCGGGGCCTGGGATCCGGTCCTGCTCGAGCTGTTCGGAATCCCGGCCCAGATGCTGCCCGCGATCGCGCCGACCGCCGGGCCGTTCGGCCAGACCGACCCCGATGTCTGCGGTGGCCGGGCGGCCATCACCGCGAGCGCCGGGGACCAGCAGGCTGGCCTGTTCGGCCAGCGGTGCTGGCGGGCAGGCATGGCGAAGCTGACGCTGGGGACCGGGGCGTTCCTGTGGTGCCACGCCGGAAGCAGCCCTCCGGCCTGCCCGCCGGCCGCGTGGTGTCCAGCTGTGCCTGGCAGCTGGGCAGCCTGGCCAGCTATGCGCTGGAGGGATTCGTGCCGAACGCGGGCGGGGTGGTCACCTGGCTGCGCCAGCTCGGCGTGCTGGCCGCGGACGCCTGGCCGCGGATCAGCGATGGCGCGCTCACCCGGGCAGGCAGCGGCCCCTGGTGCGTACCGGCGCTGTTCGGCCTGGGCACGCCGCACTGGGCGACGGCGGCCAGCGCCGAGATCGGCGGTCTCACCGCGCAGAGCACGGGCGCGGATGTCGCCGAGGCCGCGCTGATCGGGGTGGTGCACCAGATCGTCGACGCGATCGACGCCGTGCAGGAGGGGCTGGCCAGCCCGCTCGGACTGATCCGGGTGGACGGCGGCCTGGGCCGCAACGACTCCGTGCTGCAGGCCATCGCCGATCTGTCTGGCCTGCAGCTGGACCGTCCGGCCGCCGCCGAGGCCACCGCGCTGGGCGCCGGCGCGCTGGCTGGCCTCGGCGCCGGGCAGTGGGATCTCACCGCGCTGGCTGCCCTGCCCTTCGAGCCGGGTCGCCGGGTGCGGCCCGCACTGCCCGAGCAGGCCAGGCAGGCGGCCCGGTCCGGCTGGCGGTCGGTCCTGGCCGCCACGGCGGGCCGGAGGTCCGGTGCCGGCGGGTCCGGTGCCGGCGGGTCCGATGCCCGCGGCTCTGAACCCCGCGCTTCCGGCGGGCAGGCGCTGTGACCGGCGCCGCGCTCAGCCCGCAGCACCGGGCTGCCTGCGCTGCCCGGATGGCCGCCGAGACGTTCGACGTCCTGGTCGTCGGCGGCGGCGTGACCGGGACCGGCGCGGCGCTCGACGCCGCGACCCGGGGGCTGTCGGTGGCCCTGATCGAGGCCAGGGACTACGCGGCGGGGGCGTCCAGTAAGTCGAGCAAGCTGATCCACGGCGGGCTCCGTTACCTGGAGATGCTCGACTTCGGCCTGGTCCGCGAGGCTCTCACCGAGCGCGGGCTGCTGCTGACCAGGCTGGCGCCGCACCTGGTCAAGCCGGTCTCCTTCTTGTGGCCGCTCACCCACCGGCTGTGGGAGCGGCCGTACGTGGGTGCCGGGATGGTGCTGTACGACACCATGGGCGGCCGCCGCGCGGTGCCGCGGGCCAGGCACCTCAGCAGAACGGGAGCCCTGCGGCTGGCGCCGGCCCTGCGCAGGGACGCGTTCGTCGGCGCGGTGCAGTTCTACGACGCGCAAGAGGACGACGCCAGGATGGTTGCCTGCCTGGCCCGGACCGCGGCCGGTTACGGTGCCGCGATGGCTACCCGCATCCGGATGGAGCACATGCTCAGCCGGGCTGGCCGGGTGACCGGCGTCCGGGCCCGTGACCTGGCCCGCGGCACCGACCTGGAGATCAGCGCCCGGCACGTGGTGCTGGCCGCGGGCGCCTGGACCGGCGCGGCGACCGGCCAGGACCTGCGGGTCAGGCCGTCCAAAGGCGTGCACATCGTCGTCCCGCGAGACCGGATTACGATGGGCACCGGGCTGCTGACCAGGACCGAGAAGAGCGTCCTGTTCGTGATCCCGTGGGGCGGGCACTGGCTGATCGGCGACACCGACACCGAATGGCCCTATGACCCGGCCAGCCCGGCGGCCAGCCGCGCCGACATCGACTATCTGCTGGCCAAGACGAACCGCATGCTGGCCAGGCCGCTGACCGCCGTGGACATCGAGGGCGTCTTCGCGGGGCTGCGGCCGCTGGTCGCCGCCCGGGGGAGCGGCGATACCACCCGGCTGAGCCGGGAGCACACCATCGACTCCTCGGTACCCGGGCTGTCGGTGATCGCCGGCGGCAAGTACACCACCTACCGGGTGATGGCCCGCGACCTGATCGACGCGGCGGCCCGGGATCTGACGGCCGGCCGCGCCAGGTCGCGACCGATCCCGCCGTCGCAGACCGAGCAGGTGCCGCTGGCCGGCGCCGCGGGCTACGCGGCCCGGTGGACGGCCCGCTCGCGGATCGCAGCGGACAGCGGGCTGCCGGTCAGTCAGGTCGAGCGGCTGCTCGGGCGGTACGGTGCGGACCTCGACGAGCTGCTCGTGCTGATGGCGGCCCGGCCCGGGCTCGCGGCGCCGGTCCCGGGCGCCGGCGGCTACCTGGGGGCCGAGATCGTGTTCGCCTGCACTCACGAGGGCGCGCTAAGGCTGGACGACGTGCTCGCCCGCCGGACCCGGACCATGATCGAGACTCGCGATCGCGGCGTGGCGGCCGCACCGCACGCAGCCGGGCTGATGGCCGCCGAACTCGGCTGGAGCCAGGCCCGCACCGCGGCGGAGGTCGCGCGCTACCGCGAACTGGTCGCCGCGGAACTAGCCGGCGAGGCCCAGCCGGATGACCGCGGTGCCTACCAGGCGAAAACGCGGTGACCCGGTGACCCGCTGGCCCGGTGGCCCACTGGCCCGGTGGCGCAGTGACCCGGTGGCCCGCTGGCCCGGTGACCCGCTGGCCCGGTGGCCCACTGGCCCGGTGGCGCAGTGACCCGGTGGCGCAGTGACCCGGTGGCCCGGTGGCCCGCTGGCCCGGTGGCCCGGTGGTTCGGTGACCCGGTCCTCCGCAGGCTCAGTGACCCTGGTAACCGCGGGCCGCTCCGCGCAGGCTCTGGTGCGCGCCGCGCATGATCTCGGCTGCGGGCAGCCAGTCCTTGCGCAGCTTGGCGACGGATGTGTAGTTCGTGTCGCAGACGTTGGCCAGCGGCGACTCGACGGCCTGGCTGATGAGCTGGTAGGAGTCCATCGCGGAGAGCCCGTGCAGGCCGGCCACCCACTGCACCAGATCGGCCTGGGCGATCCGGAACGCGTCTTCCAGCGGCCTGGCCGATCCGGCGGACATCAGGTGCGTGTCCGATTCCAGCCGCGGCCAGGGCGTCGGCAGTCCCTTGAGCAGGTCGACGATCAGCACCGTGTTCATCGCGCACTCGGCGGCCACGCCGCAGGTCTCGCCCTCGCCCTGGCGGGCGTGCCCGTCGCCGATCGACAGCAGGGCGCCTTCGACGTTGACGCCGAGGTAGCACGTGACCCCGGCGCGCATCTCCGGGGTGTCCATGTTGCCGCCGAACGCGTCAGGGACCAGGGCGGACCTGACCTCCAGGTTGGCCGGCGCCACCCCGATCGTGCCGTGCATCGGGCTCGTCGGCAGCACGGCGGTGAAGTCGCTGTCGCGCGCGGTGAACTTGCAGGTGCCCGCGGTCCGGTCGAGTTCCCAGATCCAGACGATCTCTGGCAGCGGGTCCTGCAGGGTGGCGGTGAGATGGGTGGAGGTGAGCGCGCCGAACAACGGGACCGTGGTGGACGCCGCCCAGTCCCGGCTCGGCTCGATGGACACGAAGTGCACGGCGAGGGTGTCGCCTGGCTCGGCGCCCTCGACGTAGAACGGCCCGGTCTGCGGGTTCAGGAACGGGAACTGGCAGACCTCGGAGACCAGGTCGCCAGTGCCGCGCACCCGGCCGGCGAAGCAGTCCTCCGTCCAGAGTTCGAGCACCGTTCCCGGCTTGATCCTGGCCACCGGCGCGGCGCCGCCGAAGGTCCAGGCGAACTGCTCGGCGCCCGGCCGGAACGAAAGCACCTGCGGATCGCTCATCTCGATCTCCACCCTGTCCTGCCTGGTCGTGACGGCTCCGATATCCGGTGCATAGCATGACATTGCCGCTGGCTGAGATGAAGTCCCCGAGCCGGCGGCTGGCCGCGGGGCGTGACGGGAGGTCTACATGGGCGTTGACGCACGGGGCCTGAGCCTCACCGGCTCGGCGGCCGCCGCGATCGCTTACGACCAGGCCATCGATCACCTGATCAGGTTTCAGCCCGAGGTGGTGGACGCGGCCGCGGTGGCCGTCGCGACCGATCCTGGCTGCGCGCTGGCCAGCCTGCTCTGCGCCTACCTGGCGCTGATGTCGACCGAGGAGGGCGCCGTCGCGGGGGCCAGGGACGCGCTGGCGAATGTCCGGGCCGGCGGCGACGATCTGCTGCCTAGGGAGCGCGCCCACCTGGCCGCCGCGGAACGCTGGGCGACGGGCGACATGACCGGTGCGGGGGAGCTGCTCAGCGAGATCTCGGTGGAGTACCCGCGCGACCTGCTGGCCCTGGCGGTCGGCCACCAGATCGACTTCTTCACCGGCAGCGCGGTGAACCTGCGGGACCGGATCGGCCGGGCGCTCGGCGGCTGGCACGCCGATGACCGGCAGCTCGGCTTTGTCCACGGCATGTACGCGTTCGGCCTGGAGGAGTGCAACCTCTACCGGCAGTCGGAGGAGATCGGCCAGGCCGCCGTGGAACGCAACCCCGACGACGTGTGGGGCATCCACGCGGTCGTGCATACCTACGAGATGGCCGGGCGGATCCCCGATGGCGTCCGCTACATGCGCAGCCGCGAGGCCGACTGGATGGCCGGGAACTTCCTGAACGTGCACAACTCCTGGCACTACGCGCTCTACCTGCTGCAAGGCGGCGATACGGACGGCGCGCTGGCCGTCTACGACCGCATCCTGCATCACGAGGGCTCCGACGATGTGGCGCTGGAACTGCTCGACGCCAGCGCGCTGCTGTGGCGGCTGCAGCTGGAAGGCACCGGTGTCGGTGATCGCTGGCAGCCGCTGGCGTCCGCGTGGGGCCGGCTGCTCGCGCCCGGCTTCTATCCGTTCAACGACATGCACGCCGTCATGGCGTTCATCGGTCACGGTGAGCTGGACCGGGCCGAGAATGTCGTCAGGGACCTGGAAGAGGTGGTGGCGCACGGCGACCTGGCCGCCACCGGCCCGCGGATGACCGCGGCGGTCGGCCTGCCGGTCTGCCGCAGCCTGGTCCACTTCGGTCGCGGCGAGTACGGCAGCGTCATCACCGCGCTGATGCCGATCCGGACCCGCATCCATGAGTTCGGCGGCAGTCACGCCCAGCGCGACGCGGTGGAACGCACGCTGCTGGAGGCGGCGATCCGGGCCGGGCGGCTGGACCTGGCCGCGGCTTTGGTCAGCGAGCGGCTGTCGGTCCGGGAGTGCAACACCTACGCCTGGTCCAAGCGAGCCTGGCTGATGACCGCGACGGGAGACCAGCGCGGGGCAGCGTCGGCGGCGGCCCGCGCCCGTGAGCTCGCCGGGGAAATCCGGGCCGTCGCCACCGGTTAGTCCCGCTGGGAGCTGTTGTCGAGCAGCAGGCTCACCGCGTGAGTCCGAAGTCACCCGCGATGGCCTCGTTGACCTCGTCGGAATCCCAGTCCTCGGTGGTGACGAGTTTGCCGCGCAATGACCCGCGTCCGCTGCGCTCGACCCTGCGGACCAGCGGGATAACCTTCGCGACCGGATGCCCCGCGCGGCAAATGATGATCTCCTCGCCACGCTCGACCCGTTCAATGATCCGGGACAGGTTGGTTTTGGCGTCATGGATATTGAACTGCGCGGCTGCGTCGCTCGGCATGTGACCTCCTTAGCTAAGTGGTTAGTCCACCACCGGTCGCCAGGCCAACATGGCGCGGTCACCGGTATCGGACTGGACCGGGTCAGCCGGTGTTCTGCAGGCCGGCGGCGACGCCGTTGACCGTCAGCAGCAGCAGGCGCTCCAGCCGCTCGAACTCCTGATCCCCGCCCCGCAGCACGGTCAGCGCCCGCAACTGCAAGTGGGAGAGGGCATCGACGTAAGGATCGCGCAGCGCGATGGCCCGCGACAGCACCGGGCGGCTGGCCAGCAGCCGGTCGTGCCCGGTCACCGCCAGCACCAGGGTCTTGGTCAGGTCGTACTCATCGAGGACCGCCGCGGTCAGATCGTCCCGGCCGCCGAGAGCCAGGTAGCGCGCGGCGATCCTGCGGTCGGTCTTGGCCAGGCTCATCTCGGCGTTATCCAGGAGCACGGCGAGCAGCGGCCAGTCACGGTAGGCGTCTTGCGCGGCCCGCAGGCCGTCCTTGCTGTCCGCCACCGCAGCGAGGCCGCTGCCCAGGCCGAACCAGCCGGGCAGGTTGACCCGGGTCTGCGCCCAGGCGAAGACCCAGGGGATCGCGCGCAGGTCATCGAGGCCCGCGCTCGCGGCGGCGTTCCGGCGGGCGGGCCGCGAGCCGAGCCGCATCCCGCTGATCTCCGCGAGCGGGCTGATCCTGGCGAACCACTCGGCGAACCCCGCCGTCTCGACCAGGGCCCGGTAAGCGCGCAGCGCCCCGGCGTCCAGCTTCCGGGCGATCTCGCCGAACGCGCCGGCGGCAGATCCGCCGCCGGCGGGTGACCCTGAGCTGGCCAGCAGCACCGCGGACGCGACTTGTTGCAGGTGGCGCTGGGCGATCACCGGGTGACCGTACCTGGCGAAGATCACCTCGCCCTGCTCGGTGACCTTGAACCCGCCGTCCACCGAGCCGGGGGCCTGCGCGAGCACGGCGCGCCCGGCCGGGCCGCCGCCCCGGCCGAGCGCCCCGCCCCGGCCGTGGAACAGCGTCAGCCGGATATCGCGCTTCGCCGCCCAGGCCACCAGCTGCTGCTGGGCGTCGAACAGCCGCAGCGTGGCGCTGGCCGGGCCGAGTTCCTTGGCCGAGTCGGAGTAGCCGAGCATGACCTCCATCCGCCGGCCGGTGGCCTCGAGCCTGGCCGCCACCGGCTCCAGCCGCAGCATGTCGTCCAGCACCCGGGTGGCATTTTCTAGATCAGCCCCGCTCTCGAACAGCGGGACAACGTCGAGTTCCGCCAGGCCCCCGTTACGGATAAAACGTCGCGCCAGCTCGTAGACGGCGCCGATATCGGCGGCGGACCTGGTGAAACTGACCACATACCGGCGGCACGCCGCGGCGGAGAACCGCCCCTGGATCCAGGCCATGGCCTGGAACGTCGCGGCCACCTCGCTGGTCTCGGGCGACGGCGCGCCGCCGGAGCGGACCTCCGCCAGGACCCGGGCGTGCACCGCGCTGTGCTGCCTGACCTCCAGCTCGGCCAGGTGAAAACCGAACGTCTCGGCCTGCCAGAGCAGCTGCTGCAGCTCGCCGAAGGCCTGGCGGGGGGCGTTCGCCTGGACAAGTGCCTGCTGCACCAGGCGGAGATCGTCGGTGAACTCGTCTGGTCCCGCATAGGCCAGTCCTGGCCGGTCCCCTTCGCCGAGCCTGGTCGCGCGCAGCCGCTCCGCCGCGTACAGGAGATAGGCGCGGAACGGCTCCTGCGGGGAGCGCGCGCTGATCTCGGCGACCAGTTCCGGGTGCGCGTCCCGCGCGGTGGCGAGCGCCCGGGCGATGTCCGTTCCGGGCGGCTCGGCATGCACGGTGAGCGCCCGGCCGATCCGCTCGGTGGCGTTCTCCAGCGCGCGCAGCACGTGATCGGCGTGGATCGCCGCTGTCTGCCTGGTCACTCGCGCGGTCACGAACGGATTGCCGTCCCGGTCGCCGCCGACCCAGCTGCCGAGCCGCACGAAGGCGGGCGCTTGCGGTGCGGCGTGCCCAGACGCGGCGCCGGCCAGCGCGCGGTCGAGGGACCGGTAGAGCGCGGGAATGGCCAGGAACAGCGTTTCGTCGAACGCGGTCATCGCGGCGCGGACCTCGTCCAGCGGGCGCATGGCCTGGACCCGCAGCGCGGACGTGCGCCACAGCAGGTCGATCTCCTCGGACAGCCTGCGCCTGGCCTCCGCGTGCTCGCTGGCGCCGAGCCTGCCGTCGTCCAGGCCGGCCAGCAGCACGCCGATCCGCCGCAGCGTCTCGGTGACCGCGCGGCGCCTGGCCTCGGTCGGATGCGCGGTCAGGACCGGATGCACCCGCAGCCCGGCCAGCAGGCGGCTGACCTCGCTCGGGTCATGCTCGCTGCGGACGCTCGCCACGGCGGCGGCCAGCGACTCGGGTGGCGGCGGGGATCCGCTGTCCCGCTCGCGGAGCGTCCGGATCCGCTGGCGCTCCTCGGCCAGGTTGGCCAGGTGAAAATACACGGTGAAGGCGTGCGCGACAGCCTCGGCCCGGTCCAGCGGCCAGGAGGCGACCAGCGCGGCGATCTCGACGTGCGGATCCTCGCCGTCCGCGTGATGCCGCGCGCTGATCACGGCGCGTCGCAGCCGCTCCACGTCGTCCAGCAGGCCCTGGCCGCCGGACTCGCGCAGCACGTCGCCCAGCAGGTCGCCGAGCAGCCTGACGTCGCGGCGCATCGGCGCCGGAACGTGCTCGCGGTCGGCTTCCCTGGTCACGACGCAAGAGTAACGAGGGCCGCAACTGCCTCGCCCGAGCACGCACCCAGGAACGCGGTAGCTGATGGCCGTCGGGCTCGGCTCGCCTGCGGTGCTGGCGGGAGCGCTCGGCAACCCTGGCCGTGGCCCTGGCTAGCGATGGCCCCGCAGTCGGGGCAGTCAGGGCTGCCGTCACCAACGCCCGCCACGGTGTCATGACGCAGCTGACGATCGGCGGCGAGCGACTGGCCGCCATCGTCTCGAGCGGGGCTAGGGGCCGGCCGGAGTGGTGGGCGGTGACGCTGCGGGGCCGAGGCCAGGGACCTGCGGAGGACGGTGGACGCGAAAGACGGCATGTTGGTTTGTCCGTCCAACTCGGCCAAAGAGTTCGTAACTTCCTGTCTTCGGGAATTGAATCTCGACGCCGACCGCAAGCACGCTGCGGAAGTCGGATCCTGGGGGTGTGCCTGGCGGTCGGCCCGCCTCGATTTGCGCGCTGAGAGGGCATAGCGTCGAGCCGGCCAACGTGCTCGCCTTCTGGAGGGAGAAGCCGAAGAATCGACGGAACCGCAAAAACCGGGCGGCATCACATGTGATGATCGGGCCTGCCGGCGACGACGGCAAGTTCTTTGCGATCTTCATCAAGGAAGATGAGAATCTGAGTGGACGATGGCGCGCAATCACAGGCCGCAGGGCTAGCCCAAGGCCGTTCAGTTAGCGCTGCGGTGTGGTTGGCAAGCCGGTTGAAGGCAGGAGTTCTGCTAGACTGCGTCGAAGTCGCCGTCTAGCAAGGACTCGTTGGGCATAGTCTGTCATCATCGCACGGTCACGGTGGCGGAGGCCGGTTCGCGCCGGTCCCTCGGTGAACTCACCAGCTCGTGCCGTTGAGATGGTCGATGAGGCTTAGCGCAAACCAGGACTATGCAGTCCGGGTCAGGGATCTGCGGGGGTAGTGGTCTATCTGCTGCTGGCGGCTGCTTGTTCCCTGAGCTGGGGTACCCCGGTGTGTGGCGCAGCTGACGCGGGGCTGGCGGGCCTGCCGGTGGCGGCGCCGACGCCCAGCGCGCTGTTGCAGGCGCGCCGCCGGGTGGGAGCCGCGCCGCTGCGGTTCCTGTTTGACCTGCTGCGCGGCCCGGCCGCCGCTCCGCGCGATCGCGGGGCGTGGTGGCACGGGCTGCTGGTATGCGCGATCGACGGGACCATCGTGACCGTGCCGGACAGCCCGGCGAACCTGGCCCGGTTCACCAAGGGGGCGGCAGCCACGGCGGCACCGGCTACCCAGGTCCGGCTGCTGGCGCTGGTGGCCTGCGGTACGCACCTCATCGACGCGGTGTTCGGCCCCACGGCCAGCGGTGAGACCACCTACGCGCCAGGCCTGCTGGCCAGCCTGCACCAGGGCATGATCGTGCTGGCCGACCGCAACTTCGCCGCCGGCAAGCTCATCGCCGCGATCGCGGCCACGGGGCCGACGTGCTGGTCCGGCTGAAAAACGGGCGCGTGACGCCCATGCTCGCCCAGTACCGGGACGGCTCGTACCTGTCGGTGCTGGGCGGCGTGCCCGTCCGCGTCATCGACTGCCAGATCACCCTCACCACCACCGCAGGCCAGCACACCGGCAGCTACCGGCTGGCCACCACCTTGCGCGACCACCGCCGCTACCCCGCAGCCGACCTGATCAGGCTCTACCACCAGCGGTGGGAGATCGAGACGGCCTACCTGGAGATCAAGTCCACCATCCTGGGCGGGCGTGTCCTGCGCGCCCGCACACCCGAGGGCATCACCCAGGAAATCTACGCCCTGCTCGTGACCTATCAGCTGCTGCGCACCGCGATGGCTGATGCCACAGCACCTGTCCGGGCACCGACCGGACCGGGCCAGCTTCACCATCGCCTGGCACGCCGCCCGCGACAGATCACCCACGCCGCCAACATCATCGCCGGCACCGTCACCGACCTCGCCGGCACATCGGCCGGCACGTCCTGGCCAGCCTGCTACCCGCCCGGCGGCTGCGGACCAGCCCCGCACCGTCAAACGAGCCATCTCCAAATACCAGGCCCGCGGCCCCAGCATCGACCGCACCAGCTACAAAACCACCATCAGCATCGACATCCTGGCACCAGATATGAAACAAGGAAACATAGGGCTAGCCCTGCGGAGCGCGACTGGTGGGAGCGGAGCTGAGATGGCCAAACTTAATAGAGTTGCTGACGAGGTTCTTGCCCACAGCGAGGACGACGGCGAGTGGGAAGAGGAGCCGGAGCCGATTGAGAGTCGGCCCACTGGCAATCAGGTGATTTCGGCGCGCCTTCCCACAGCCCTGGCGGAGGTACTGCTGGCCGAAGCGGCGCGTCGCGGTGTCCGGCCCTCCGAACTCGTGCGCAGTGCTGTTGAGGCATGGCTTCGCGTGACGCCCGGTGTGGTCGACATCAGCGCCTATGCAGGACAGAACATGCGAGTCACCTCGCCCGTCCGGCAGGACAGAACCGAGAACTTCAACCTCATGGTGCAAGTTGAGGCCGACCCCGACAGAGTCGAGGTCATCGACTCGGTGGCGTAGGGGGCGCTCCTGTCCACTGACGATCAGGCCCATCGCCGAGGTCGTCAGAGCGTCCAGCTGCCAGGCGCTACCACTGGGCGATGGGGCGTCCGCCGGGCCATGCTGACACTGGTGGCCAAGCGGGCGGGCCGCCGTTTGTCCGCGTGATGGAGCACTGTTGCGGCCAGCCGGGGGCGAGTCCTCCCACGGCTCCTGACTTAGGTGCGGCCTTCGCGCTACTCGGCCGCGGGCCGCCGAGGTTTGCTTGTTCATCCTTCATGACAGTCTCCTGGGACCCATCAGGCTGGGCTGATCACGGTGATGCCTGCCAGACGTGACGCTTCGGCCAGCTGTTTGTCATAGCCGAGCAGGGCGGTCACGCCAGCGATGGCCTGGGCGCTGGCCAGGTGAATAGCGTCCAGCGAACGCAGCATGGGATCTGGGAACATCGCAGCCGAATCCAGGATCGCTTCGCTGACGGGGATCTGGGCTATCACCGACAGGACCGCTGGCAGATTCGGCAGCGCACCCGGGTCATTGCGCAACAGTGCGCGGCGCGCCTCGGTGCGGACCAGGGCCGAACTGACCAGGTCGTCCGGATGGCCGGTCAGCCAGGTCCGCAGCGGCGCGCTCTCCGGCTCGGGATGGACAAGCTTGAGAACAGCAGAGGTGTCGATGTAGATCACCTGCGATCCTCTCGGATCGCATCGAGGTCGGCCGAGGAGTTCCTTGTCTCGCCCGCCGGGACCGGCATCGATAGCAGCGCAGACGTGCCGCCGGGCACGGCGGGAGGCAGCACCGCGCCGGTGGCGATGAGCTCGGCGAGCTCTGGGGAGTACGCCTGGGGAGGCGTGATGATCCCGACCACCCGGCCGCGGTTGGTCACGATGATGGTGTCGCCGTTGCTCGTCCGCTCGAATACCTCGGAGGTATTGCGGGTAACTTCCCGCACACCCATCGTCACAGTTGTCATATCAAGATGTTACAACATCAGGCTGCAGTCGGTTACTCGGCCGAGTGCCGGATCAACGCGCAGGCGTACGCCGTGCGGCCGGCAGATCCTGGAGGCTGCGCCGTCAGCCGGGCTCCGGGATCACCAGGTGGAACTCCACCCGGTAGAGCAGCGTGTCGTCGGCGATCGGGCCGGCGTGGGCAGCCCGCCGGCGCAACGACTCGCGGTCCCGTTCGCCGGAACGGCCTACGTCGGCCTGGGTGATGGAGTTAAACGGCACCAGCTCCACGGAGTCGACCTCGATAGCGACCGGGCCGACCGGGTACCTGCCGCCCTCCCGCACCTTCGGCCGGCGCCACAGCCTGAAGGAAACGGTGATGTCGCCCGAGATCACGTCGTCGCGCAGCTCGCGGCTGAATTCCACCAGTCGATGGTACGGTCCCCGCTGCTGGCCCCGGCGGCCCCGCCCGCCAGGGTGACATGGCCCGGGCTGCGGCAGACTTCAGGGGTACGCATGCGCCCGCGAGCAGACCCCGGAGATGCCATGCCAGACGAGCCTGGCGCCGGACCAGATCCGCGCCAGCCCGAAGTAATCGAGCTGGCCTCGGTCCCTGGGTTCGTCGTATTCGACCTTCCGGGCGCCCCGGTCTGCGCGGGCGGAACGCGGCTGGCGCCGGACATCAGCGTCGCCGAGGTGGCGCTGCTGGCCCGGGCCATGACCTTCAAGTTCGCCGCGCTCGGCGAACAGGTCGGCGGCGCCAAGGCCGGGCTGGCGGGTGACCTGGCGGACCGCACCGCGAAGGCCGGGCTGATGGCCCGTTACTGCGCGGAGATCCGCCCGCTGGTCGACACGGGCCGGTTCCTCACCGGCCCGGACATGGGCACGTGCGAGGAGGATTTCGCGCCGCTGCGCGAGCGCCGGGCCCCGCCTGCGGCCATCCAGGCGGTCATCGGCGGGGTGCCGTTCGAGGATGTCCTCACCGGGTTCGGCGTCGTGGTCGCCGCGGAGGCTGCGCTGCGCGCCAGGCGGGCTGGCGGGCCGGCTGGCGGGGCCGGCTCCGGAGCTGGCCGCGGGTGGGCCGGCCGGTCGGTGGCCATCGAGGGCTTCGGCAAGGTGGGCGGCGGCGTGGCCAGGGAGGTGGCCAGCCGCGGTGGCCTGGTGGTCGCCATCTCCACGGTGGCCGGCTGCATCGCGGACCCGGCCGGCCTCAGTGTCGAGCGGCTGCTCGAGCTGCGGCAGGCGCACGGGGATGACTGCATAACCCGCTACGGCCTGCCGGTCGAGCCGCCTGACCGCCTGTTCACGGGCGTGGCTGCCGACGTCGTGGTCCCGGGAGCCAGACCCGGAGTGCTCGGCGCCCGGGCCGCCCGGTCACTGCCGGCCAGCGTCCGGATCATCGCGCCCGCGGCCAACGTCCCCTATACCGCCGCGGGTGCCGAGATCCTGCACCAGCGGGGCATCGTGGCGCTCCCCGACTTCGTTTGTAACGCGGGCGCGGTGATCGGCTACCGGTCAGCGCGCGGGGCGACGCCGCAGCAGGTGCTGGCGGACGTCGGCGAGCGGATAACCGGGATCATCCGCGAGGCGCTGGATCATCAGGACGGGCCGCTCGCGGGGGCCTGCGCGCTGGCCGTGACGTTCCTGCGCGGCTGGTGGGGGGAGCCGCCCGGGCTGCCGTTCGCGCCCCCAGGCTGACCGCGCGGGCCGGATCGCGGCGGCCGGGTAGATTCGGACGATGAAGAAGATTCTTGAGCTCCTGCTCTGCTTCCTCCATCCGATCGCCGTCGTCCTGATGTGGATCGACCTGGCCACCCGCGATGACATGAGCGGTGGCCCGAAGGTGGCCTGGGCCATTTTCGGCCTTATCCCGCTGGTGCCATTCATTTACGTGCTCACCGGCGGCGACCTCTGGTGAGGCGCCGCGGCTGTCCGGGAGGAGACAGTCGCGGCGCGCCGGCCAGGCCGCTCAGAAGCTGCCGGTGCCGTCGGGAGTGCCCAGGCCGGTCGGAGCGTCGTAGCCCTTCTTCGCCACGCACAGGTAGTCATTGCCGCAGGCCTGCTGCGACGTCACGAAGTAAGAGTTGCTGCCCTTGGTGATGTCGAACAGCGAGCGGCGGTGCGCGTAGACGTAGCCGGGCCGGACGGTCCTGGCGTTGCCGGCCAGCGCGTAGATGGCCGCGATCAGCGGGGAGGAGACGCTGGTACCGCCCACCGTCAGCCAGCCACCTTCGAAACTGTCGTAGACCGGGATGTTCCAGGCGACCGCTGACACGTCGGCCACGGTCCGGCCCGGGCAATGCTTGTCGTGCTGCCAGGCCGGCTTGGCCACATACGCTGAGCAGCCGCTCCCGCCGGCGAACCAGGTGTCCTCGGTCCAGCCGCGCTTGTTGTGCGCCTTGTGCAGCTCGGTCCCGCCGACGGCGGTCACGGTCGCGAGGTCAGCGGGGAAGTTCGCGGCGGTGAAGCCCGAGTCGCCCGCCGACACCACGATCGTGTGGCCTGGATGGTTGTACGAATGCCGGTAGGCGAACGTGAAGCCGTTCTCGCGGCCCCCGTAGCTGTTGGAGATCGCCGCGGCGCCGAGCCTGGCGGCGGTGTCCTCCGCCTTGGCCAGATCACCGAAGCGCTGGGTGTTGGCCTCCACCACCAGGATGTGGCAGTGCGGGCAGGCTGCCGACACCATCGACACGTCCAGGGACGTCTCCACATCCCAGCCGAGCGGTACCGCGGAGCCCGGCAGTGGCGACGCCTTGCCCTGCTGATTGACCACCCGCAGGCAGCCACTGCGCACCGTGCAGGACGGCAGGCCGAAGTACTTGCGGTAGATGTACAGCCAGCTGGCCAGGTGCGGGGTGTTATAGGCCTCGACGACCGCCACGGTCTGGTGCGGGTTGCGGGAGACCGGCAGCCGGTAGGCCGACTCGATCTGGCGGGGAGTCAGGCCGGACGGCTTGGAGACCTGGCTCCTGATTCCCGCCGCGAGCGCCCGGTTGACGGCGGTCTGCGGCCGGAACAGCGCGAAGCAGCGCGCATCGCCCAGCGGTACCGGCGCGCAGGCGTACCGCATCCCCCCGGCGGTCACGGCGCCCGACCGGTGCCCGGCCGCGGTGCCCGGCCGGACCGCGCCCGCGGCTGCCCGGGCCACGGTGCCCGCAGTGCCCGCAGCGCCCGCAGGGACCGCCGCGCCCAGGACTCCGGTACCCAGCACTCCGGCGGTCAGGACGAGCGCGCTGCTCAGCGAAATCAGCCGACCGGCCCGGCGGGCTGATCCGCCCTGGCCGCCGCGGGTACGGGTGCGCGCGAGGATAGTCATCTTCCTGCTTCCTGCTGGCCGGGTCATGACGCGACGCCGTAGGCGCGAATGATGGTCTCGGTGATCGAGCCGCCTGCCGCGTCCTTGGCGCTGACCCGCAGAGTCGGGTCGACGCCTCCGGGGGCGGTGAAGGAAACCCGGAACCTGCCGCCGCCGGAGGAGGTCACGGTGGCCGGCTGCCAGGACTGGCCGTCGTTGTAGGACACCTGCGCGCTCGCGCCGGTGATCGCCGACGATGTGGCGACCTGGATATGCCCTACGCTCAGGCCGATCACCTGCTGGCCCGGAGGCGCGGTGCCGTTCAGCGCCAGGCCGTGCACCTGATAGTCGAGGGTCAGGAGCGGCTGCATGCTGCAGTGCCGGTCCAGCTCGAACAGGTTGCCGACGACGATATATCCGCAGAACCAGCCCACCGGCAGGGTGGCGGCGGGCTCGGGCGCCGATCGCCAGCTCCACACGGTCCGGCTGGAGGGGGACAGCGGATAGGACTTGCCCTGCCTCCCCGTGGTGAGCACGAATGTGATGGCCGCCGGCTTGGAACTCAGGTTCACCGGAGAGATGCCGTCTTCGGGGTTCCCGGATCCGATCCTGACGCCGTTCTGGTAGATCGAATAGCTGCCGGTGACGGTCTCCCCGGGGCCGGGGACGAGCCCGTCACCGGTGTGCCCGAAGTAATTGTCGCTGAACGGAACCGGGGCCAGCCACAGCACGTTGCCCTGGCGGAACGCCGATGCGAACACGGGGTTCTGCTGCGCCGCGCTGCCGTGCAGCAGCTGCACGTCCTGCTGCGGGTGCAGGGGATATTGGTTCCAGTCCTGAGTCAGCTTCTGGCCGGCCCGGTAGCTGCGGAAGGCGTCGTTCTGGCCGCTGCCAAAGAAGTTGTCGGCGAATTCGAAGTAAGAACTCGACCACGCCAGTGACGGGCCAGCCGACATGTACTGCGTCTGCCGCCCGGGCAACTGCAGCGGCGCCACCAGCGTGACGGCGGATCCCGACGTTTCGGCGAATCCGCCGACCGTCATCCAGGCCCCGGTGGAGGCGACGTCCTGGTAATAGCGCTCGTTGACGGTGGCCAGGCTGGCCGGCGAGACGACGAGACGTTGCCTGGGGATGGTCCCGTTGGGACCTGCATAGGCCAGGTTGTAGACATAAGGGGTTCCCGCCGCGTCCGACGGGGAGGTCAGCTGCGCTGAGTTATAGGTCCGCAGCGTGCCCACGGTGGGCTTGACGGCTGTCGGGCTGATCCACGTCGGGCCGCCGAAGTCGAGCACCTCATAAGCGGCCGACGTGCCGTGCAGGCCGCCCCTGACGATGGCCAGGGTGGCGATCTGGAACACGGCAGGGCGCGGGGTCAGCACCGCGAGCCTGCTGCTGGCAGCCCGCTCGGACAGATGCACGGTCGTGGTCTTGCCGGTGACCGTGAACTGAGGCTTGACGACGATCCGCTGCGAGGTGAATGTGCTGTTGGCAAAATCCGCGATGGCCCAGTACGTTCCCGCGGGGACGCTGTACTTCGCCGTGCCGTGGTAGAAGGTGCTGTAGACCTCGTCGGGGTCGCCGAATTTCCGCCAGTCCCCGGCATTGATCACGGTCAGCGAGGAGCCCCCGGTGGCCGGCTTGCCCTGCAGGTTCGTGCCGGTGACGGTCAGCGCGTGCATCGCGAAGTTCGGCCGGGCGCCGGTCTTCTGCCCGGCGATTCCGGCCAGGGCGATCTCCACCCCGCCGGAGAACAGGCCGTCGGTGCCATAGCTGGACCGGGCGTAGTCGGCTCGTGCCTGGCGCTCAAGTGCCGTCCCGAAGATCCGGGCTGACGATGCGGTCAGATATCCGCTGGCTGTGCCCCGTCCCCACCGCGTGATCGTCACGCCGGGCAACGCAGGCCGGCGGCCGCCAAAGGTCACCTGCACGGGCAGCTCTCCGCCGGTCTCAGCACGCTGCAGCGAGCTCAGGTCGAACAGGCTGGGATCCAGCCCCTGCCCCAGATACGGCTGTGCGTCAGCCGGGATGGTCTCGACCTGCTGGCCTAGGTTCAGACCCGACAAGGGGCCCGAACCCGGTGCCGCCAGCAGCGCGATCGCCTGGCCGCCACCGGGCGTCTTCCTGACCACCAGCTGGTCGCCGTTGATCAGCAGGACGGGCCTGGCGGCGGCGGTGGTCCCCGCGGCCGCGGGCCGGGGGGCGGCGGGGACGGACCGCGCCGAAGCGGCGCCGCCGGTGGTCGCAGAGGCCGCCCCGGAGGCTCCCGCGGCCAGGAGAACTGTGGCGGCCGTGGCGGCGACCCCGGCCACCAGTGTGTTGCGCTGACGCGGGTGCTTACGCACGGGTTTCTCCCAGGAGATCTGGAGCCGTGGCCCCCTGCGGCACGGCTCGGCACCGGCGGCCATGAATACCTGCGGGCCGCCTAACGTTTCTCCCATAGGGATCGAGTCAGGGGAAGAGGCGTTACGTTCCTGTAATGAACTTATTTTCACGGTAAAGCGGCATTCGGCAAATGGCCATTGGCGGTCAGGCGCACGCCGGAATCGCCGTTCCTGAATAGTCACCGTCCGTAATGGGGGCGGCCAAGGCACAGGTGCCACGCCGTGCTGCGGCTCCACCGCGCTGGCCACGATGTGCCGGTTCAGCGCCTGCCTTCCGCTTTGCGTCCCTCGCAAGGCCTCTACCTGCAGGTTCTCCGTCCAGTCGCCGTGGTGCGTGGCCGCTCATGTTCGGAACACGATTTGGCGGGCAGCGGGTACCCATGGCAAGGACTTCTCAGTCGGCGACAGCAGCGCCGTTGTCGCCAGGAACTATGCGGCGCCACGTCCTGTCCGGAGCAGCGATCACCGCGCTCGGCGGCCTACTGTTCGGATATGACACCGGCGTCATCTCCGGCGCGCTGCTGTTCATCGGCAAGGACTTCCACGGCCTCACGTCCTTCGACAAGGAGCTGCTGACCAGCATCCTGCTGATCGGCGCGCTGATCGGGGCCCTGCTGGCCGGCAAGATCGCCGACCGGGTGGGCCGGCGGCCCACCGTGCTGGGGACCGCGGCGCTTTTCGTGGCCGGCGTGCTGCTTGCTGCCTTGTCGCCCACTTTCGGCGTGCTGGTGGCGGCCCGGGTCGTCATCGGCCTGGCGGTCGGCTCGGCCTCGATGGTCGTTCCGCTCTACATCGGCGAGCTCGTCCCGCCGCAGATCCGCGGCGCGCTGGTCAGTTTCAACCAGCTGGCCATCACCACCGGAATCCTGGTGTCCTACCTGGTCGACTACGGGCTGGCGTCGAGCCAGAACTGGCGGCTGATGTTCGGGCTGGCCGCGATCCCGGCGATACTGATGTTCACCGGGATGCTCTTCCAGCACGAGAGCCCGCACTGGCTGGCCGCGCATGGCCAGGAGGACAAGGCACGCGAGGTGCTGCGCCGGGTCCGGGCCGAGGGCGATATCGATGCCGAGATCGCCGAGGTCAAGCAGCTGTCCGGGCGCCAGTCCAGCTTCCGTGAGGTGCTCAACCCCGCGGTGCGCCACGTCATGATCATTGGTGTGGCGCTGGCGGTGTTCCAGCAGATCACCGGGATCAACACGATCATCTACTACGCGCCGACCCTGCTGGCCTCGGCGGGCCTGGGCAACTCCGCCGCGTTGCTGGCCAACGTCGTCAACGGCGCCGTCAACGTCCTGATGACGATCGTGGCCATCAGGCTGCTGGACCGCACCGGCCGACGGCCGCTGCTGATCAGCGGCACCAGCGGCATGGTCGTCGGGATGCTGGTGGTCGGCTTCACGTTCCTGATCGGCGGGAGCACCCTGCACGGCGCCGGCGCCTACATCGCGATCGCCGGGCTGCTGATCTACACCGGCTCCTTCGCCATCGGGCTCGGGCCGGTGTTCTGGCTGCTGATCAGCGAGATCTACCCGGTGAAGATCCGCGGGCAGGCGATGAGCGTGGCCACCATGGCCAACTGGGGCGCGAACTTCGTGGTCACCGTGAGCTTCCTCACCTTGCTCAGCGCCATCGGCAACGCCGGAACGTTCTTCCTGTTCGGTGGCCTGTCCCTGGTCGCGGTGATCTACTTCCAGCGGCAGGTTCCTGAGACCAAGAACCGCAGCCTGCAGGAGATCGAGCGCGACCTCGGCCTGCCCCAGGGTGAGATGACCGACGAGACCGCGGGAAGCACTGCCGACAGCACTGCCGACAGGACCGCCAACGACAGTACTGCCAACGGCGCCGCTGGCCACCGCCGTGCGTCGGCGTCGCCGCCCGCGGGCGGCTGATCACGGCGAGCGGCTCGGCAGTCAGCCACGAACGGGCCGCCACGCGGAATTGACGTTGCCAGATGCCGGCGGTCCCGCCGCGGACGGCCGCTACCATGCAAGAACCGGCCGGTCCGGGCCGCGCCAACTCGCCGCATCAGGGAGGCCGCCAGCATGGTGGTGGACTTCCGGCCCTCCCCGCGGCCGACACTGGGCGTCGAGTGGGAGCTCGGCCTTGTCGACGCCCGGACCGGCGATCTGGTCTCGGCGGCGGCGGAGGTCGTCGAGGAGGCCAGGGACCGGATGCCCCGCGGCGAGTCGCGGGTGCACCGGGAGTTCCTGAGCAACACCGTCGAGCTGGTGACCGGGATCTGCGAGTCCGTGCCGCAGGCGGTTGCGGACCTGCGCGAGACCCGTGACGTCGTCCGCCGGGTGGCCGGGCAGCGCGGGCTGGAAATCTTCAGCGCCGGCACGCACCCGTTCGCCCGCTGGTACGACCAGAAAGTCAGCGAGGGCGAGCGGTACGCGACGCTGGTCGAGCGCACCCAGTGGTGGGGGCGGCACATGCTCATCTTCGGCGTTCATGTGCATGTGGGCGTCGATTCGGTGGGAAAGATACTGCCCATTCTGAACGGGTTGCTCCGCTGGTTCCCGCATCTGCAGGCGGTGTCTGCCTCCTCGCCATTCTGGGGCGGCGCCGATACCGGTTATGCCAGCAACCGGGCGCTGATGTTCCAGCAGCTGCCTACGGCCGGGCTGCCGTTCCAATTCGACACCTGGCCGCAATTCGAGGCCTACGTGAGCGACATGCTGGCCACCGGCGTGATCAGCGAGTTCAAGGAGATCCGCTGGGACATCCGGCCATCTCCGGCGCTGGGCACCATCGAGGTCCGCGTCTGCGACGGGCTGCCGACGCTGGAGGAGGTAGCCGGTGTCGCCGCGCTCACCCATTGCCTGGTCGTGGATCTCGACCGCCGCCTGACGGCCGGCGAGACGCTGCCCACCCTGCCGCCCTGGCACGTGCAGGAGAACAAGTGGCGGTCGGCCAGGTACGGGCTGGACGCCGAGGTCATCCTGGACGCGGCCAACCATGAGCGGCTCGTCACCGACGACCTCTACGACCTGCTCAACCAGCTCGAGCCGGTGGCGGCGCGGCTGGGGTGCGCGGCCGAACTCGCGTCGCTGTCCGGCGTGCTGGCCGCGGGCGCGAGCTATCAGCGGCAGCGGGCGGTGGCCGCCCGGGCCGGCGGCGACCTGTGGGCGGTCGTGGACAGCCTGGTCCGGGAAATGCGCGAGGGCCTGCCGCGCGGTGCGCCCAGCCGGCCGTCTGTCAGCCATGAGCTGAATAGCACCGATGGCACATCGGGGTGACAACAACAGCGGCAGTGCTGGCCCGGTTGCCGCGATTCGGCAGCCGGGCGCGGGGGCTGGCCTGGCCTGCGGTGGTGTTGGCGGGTGGCCGTGCGCGGCCGGGTGGGGTTCAGGCGGCTTGGTGCTGTTCGTGCTGCTGGCTGGTCTCTTGATCGATGCGGGCGTTGGCGAAGCAGGCCCAGATGGCCAGGTCGAGGTCGAGTTTGTCACCGAGCCCGGCCGGGATGATGGTGTCGGTGGTGATGTCGGCGTGGTGGCAGCGGGCCAGGTCGCCGTCGCTGCCGGGCAGCGCGGGGCTGTTGGGCATGGGCTGGCGGTCGGGGCGGGTGAAGGCGAAGGTGCGGTCTTGGCCGGGGGCGATCAGGTAGCCGAGGGCGTGGACGATGACGTGGTGGGCTTGGCAGAGGAGGATCAGGTCGCGCAGGCGGGTCTTGCCGCCTTTGGCCCAGGGGATGATGTGGTGGATGTCGGTGCGCCGGGAGTGGCAGCCGGGGTACTGGCAGCGGGCCTTGTCGCGTTCGCGGACGGCGCGCCGCAGGGCGGGGGTGGCGCGGCGGTGCCGCCGTCCGGCGTCGAGCAGGGTGCCGTCGTGGTCGTGCAGCATCCAGGACATGGTCGCGTGGCAGGCGAGGGCGCGCGCGGCGGCCGGGCTGATGGCCGGGCCGTCGTCGAGGTGGCAGCGTCTGGGGTCCGTGGGGTGTCCGGCCGGCCGGCCGCCGGGCGTCTCCGCGGAAACGCCGGCCAGGGCAGCGCCGGGCGTTTCGGCCGGGGTGCCGCTGGGCGTCTCCGCGGGGACGCCGGCCGGGGCGGCGGCGGGCGTTTCGGCGGGGACGCTGCGGGCCGCTGGGGGGGTGCGGGCCGGGTCGCTGCCGGCTGGCGTGTCGTGGAGGGCTTCGGGGCCGGCGTGCACGATCACGTGGTAGATGTCCGGGTTGCCGGCCGTGGCGATCTTCCCGGACAGGTACGCCCGGGCCACTTCCACCAGCGCATCGGCCAGGCTCGACCGGCACGTCGCCGTGCCGCGGCCGGCTGCGGCGGTGTCGTGCGGGCCGGCTGCGGTGTCCTCGCCAGCGTGCGTCCGGGCGGGAACGGGCCCGGTGTCCTCGGCGGGCCGGTTGTCCCCGGCGGGCGCGGTGTGCTGGGCGGGCGCGGTGTCCTCGGCGGGGCGGGGGTGCGGGCGGTGCGGGTGCTCGCAGTCGCTCGCGGCGGCGCGCAGCGCCTGCAGCACCACCGCCCCGTCGGTGGCGGGCAGCTTGGCGGTGATGGTGACCGATCCGTCCTCGGCTACCTGAACCCTGACCCGCCGCGCCGCCTGGTTGGCCAGTTCCTGGTCGTCGGAGGCCTGGCGGTGCGCGGCGGCGAACCGCTCGCACTGCGCGGCGGTCATCGGGCCGGTGATCTCGGCCAGGCCCGTCTCGGTCGCCGTGGTGGCGATCCGGGTCAGCGCCCGCACCTTGGCATATGACATCCGCCCGGCCGCGAACTGCGCGGTGATCACCGGCAGGCCGGCCAGCGCGCGGGCGACCCGCACCTGCTCGCGGGCGGTGCCCGGGGCGACCTGGCATTTCCACGCGAGCCACGCCGCGCACGAGGGCAGGTCCCAGCACGCCCAGCCGTGGCGGGCGTCGAACTCGGCGACCAGCTGCAGGAAGCGGCAGGTCCCGGCGGCCAGGTGCGCGGCCAGCTCGCAGATCCGCTCCTCCAGCCGCTCCAGCGACACCAGCGGCGCATCGGGGCCTGGTGCCGCTGAGTCTGGTGCCGCTGACTCTGCCCGGCCGCTGTCCATCTGGTCATCAGTGCTGCTTAACGCATATATATCGGTCATGTGTTTGATGATAACGAGCAGCTCCGACATTCCCCGGCCACCCGAGAAGGACATTTCCGGGGGCCGCGAGCGCGGACCCTGCGACGTGTGCCGACGCGTGGACCGGTACCTGCTGGCCGCTGATGCAGCCAGCGCACCACCCGTCGTTGCGGGGAGCGGCGCTACCAGCGGGCCGGCTAGCGGGTGACCGGCTGCGGGCGGCCAAATTGCTGGGCTACACTCGGCCGAATTGTTGTCAGTGGAATGTAATTCCAGCGCAGTCGGGGGATTCCGGTGCGAAAAAGTGCCGTATTAGCAGCATTATCGTGCTGCGCTGTCCTTTCTGCCGCGGGCGTCCTCATTACTCCGCAGGTTTCCGCTTCGTCAGTGACCCAGCTATGCGGTCAATACCAGCACATGCCGGTCACGAACAAGCTAGGCCAGAGTTTCATCATCAGGAATGACAACTTCGGCGGGCTCGCCGAGTGCATCAGCAACGCTGGCGCTCAGGCGAACTTCGTCGTTACCCAGTCCCTGGCCGACTCCGGCAACGGGCATCTGGTGCAGGCTTTTCCTTACCTGTTCCTGGGCTGCAGCTGGGGCCTGTGCACGCCGGGCAGCCGTCTGCCCGCCCCGATCTCCGCGTTACCTGACCCGCGGACCAGCTGGTATATCTCCGCGCACGCGAGCGGCCTCTGGGACGCGACGTACGACATCTGGTTCAACAAGCAGCCGATCACCACTGGCCAGGCGACCGGGGCGGAACTCATGATCTGGCTGAATTCCCATGGCGAGCCCAAGCCGCCGCGCCGCGCCACCATCGTGTGGGCGGACAACGCGAGGTGGTACCTGCGGAGCTGGATAACGCATAACAACGGCTTCAAATGGCGTCTCATCCAGTTTCGCCGGGTGCACCCGGTTCAGCAGGTAACTAATCTCCAGCTGAGCGCCTTTATCAGCCAGCTGGAGGCGCATCACTGGGTGCAGCCGTCGTACTGGATGCTCAATGTCAACGCCGGCTTCGAGATCTGCCACGGCGGCGTGGGGCTGGCCACGCACGGGTTCCGGGTCCGAGTCAGCTGACCCGGCGGTAGGCCCGGACGGCCAGCGGCCCGAACACGGCCAGCGCGCCCAGCAGCCACAGCACGCTCTGCCACAGCTGCGGCTCCAGCGTCCTGGCCCCCGGGACCGGCCCGAGCGCGAGGTACCGCATGCTGTCGATGACCAGCGTGACCGGCTGGTTCTTGGCGAACCCCTGCAGCCAGCCCGGCATGCTTGCGATCGGGACGAAGGCGGAGCTGACGAAGGTCAGCGGGAACACCCAGATGAGCCCGAACGCCTGCACCGACTCCTCATCCTTGATCGTGAGGCCGATGTAGGCGGACACGCAGCATACGGTGAGCCCAAAGAACTCGGCGAGGGCCACCATGCCGATCGCCGGCCCCACTCCGTTCATGAACCGGAAGCCGACCGCGTAGCCGACCGCGACGATGACCAGGATCGTCACCAGCATCCGCGCCGAGTCCGCGATCAGCGCAGGCCAGCACCGCGGAGCGGGCCATCGGCATCGACCGGAACCGGTCGAGCACCCCCTTCTGCACCTCGCGGGACAGGGCGATGGCCGTGCCGAAGGAGGCGAAGGCCGCGGTCTGCCCGATGATCCCGGGCATGAGGTAGTTGACGTAACCGCCCGGGGTGCCGACCGAGATTGCGCCGCCGAATACGTACACGAACAGCAGCGTGAACATCACCGGCTGCACCAGCGTGAAGACGAGGAACGCCGGGACCCGTCGCCACACGATCAGGTCGCGCTGGGTGATCGTGAAGGCGTCGATGACCGCCCAGCGCAGCCGGTCGATACCCGCGCTGGCCCGTCCAGGCTCGCGCAGCGCCGCGGCTGTCATGAGCCGTCCTTTCCCGCTGAGTCTTGGCCCGCTGAGTCTTGGCCCGCTGAGTCTGCTGCGGAGTCGGCCCCGGCCGTCCCCGCATCCCGCCGGCCGCGGCGGCGGCGTCCGGGCGCCGCGCCGTCCTGTTCAGCGGCGTGACCGGTGAGCGCGAGGAACACGTCGTCCAGCGACGGCCGCCGCACCGCGAGCCCATCGGTGGTGACCCCGGCCGCGTCCAGTCGGCGCACCGCCTCGACCAGCGCCTCCGATCCTCGGTCCCCGACGCCGACCGCCACCCGGCCCGACACGTCGTCCACGTGCGGCTCGGTATCCGTGAGGCCGCTGACCGCGCCCACCGCATCGGCCAGGCGGCGGCGTTCGGGCACCGAGAACTCCAGGACGTCGCCGCCCACCCGGTCCTTGAGCTGTTCCGCGGTTCCGGCCGCGATGACCTGGCCGTGGTCGATGACGACGATCTGATCGGCGAGCGCATCCGCCTCATCCAGGTACTGCGTGGTGAGCAGGAGCGTGGTGCCGCCGGCCACAAGTTCCCTGATGATCGCCCACATGCCGAGCCGGCTACGCGGGTCGAGGCCGGTGGTCGGCTCGTCGAGGAACAGGACCGACGGCGACGCGACCAGGCTGGCCGCCAGGTCCAGCCGGCGCTGCATGCCGCCGGAGTACGTCTTGGCCGGCCGGTCGGCGGCGTCCTCCAGGTCGAACCGCGCGAGCAGTTCCGGCGCGCGCTGTCGGGCGACCTTGCGGCCCAGATGGTAGAGCCTGGCCATGATCTCCAGGTTCTCCCGGCCGGTGAGCTCTTCCTGAATGGCCGCCGACTGGCCGGCCAGCCCGATCCGGCGCCGCACCGCGTCGGCGTCCCGCACCACGTCGTGCCCCTCGACCTGGGCGGTTCCCGCATCGGGCAGCAGCAGCGTGGTGAGGATCTTCACCGCGGTGGTCTTGCCGGCCCCGTTCGGGCCCAGCATGCCCAGGACGGTGCCGGCCGGCACCGCGAAATCGACCCCGCGCAGAGCATGAACGTCGCCGAATGACTTGTGCAGTCCCTCGACCAGGATGGCCGGCCCGGTCCCGGTCACCGCCACGACTGCGTCCTTCCGCTGACACCCGTTCCGGCCCGCGGACCGCAACGGGGTCAGGGCCAGGTCCGGACGATCATACCGGCTCCTGTTCAGTCACCTCAGTGCCCGCCGAACAGCACATGCTCGACGTGCTGGGTGTCGGTGTACTCGCGCACGGAGGTGATCTGGCCGTCGCGGACGGTGAACACGCCGATGTTGCGGTTGTGGTAAACGGCGCCGTTACGGGCAGTGGCGCGAGAGGTCCACTCGGCGACGACCTGGTCGCCGTCGCTGATGACGCTGGTCAGCTCGAGTTCCGGCAGCGTGCCCTGCCGGATCAGCCTGCCCACGCCGCCCAGGAAGTCACCGACGATGGCCTCGCGCCCGCGCCAGGTTCCTGACAGTGGCAGGTCACCGGGATAGGTCCAGGTGGCGTCGCTGGCGAAGGCGGCCCGGATGGCGTCGGTGTCGCCCTCGCGACAGGCATCGATGTAGCGGACGACGACGGCGGCGGTGCTGGCGGTGGTGCCGGTGGTGGTCATGGCGGTTCCTCCTAGGGGATGGTCAGGATGGCCTTGCCGCGGATGCGGCGCTCGTACAAGTCAGTGATGATCGCGGCGGTGCCGGCCCAGCTGGCCACCCGGCCGATCTCCGGGTGCAGCCGCCCGGCGGCAGCCAGGCGCACCAGGATGGCGAGATCCTCGCCGTAGGGGGTGGCGAAGTCGAAGTAGGCGAACGAGCGGATGGTCACCGAGGCGGCGCCGGACAGGATGTCGAAGAAGCTCAGCGTGGCCGGCTCGCGGCTGGCCTGGCCGAACCAGATCAGGGTGCCCCGGTTGCGCAGCCGGTCCAGGGCCAGCGGCAGGTTCTTGCCGCCGGTTGACTCCAGGATCAGGTCGTAGCGGCCCGCCGCCTCGGTGATGTCGTGGATGACCGCCGCGGCGCCGAGTTCGGTCAGCCGCTGGCCGCGCTCGGCCGAGGCGGTCACGGCGGTCAGTTCCGCGCCGGCGCTCGCCGCCAGCTCAGTGACGTAGTGGCCGACCCCGCCGGATGCCCCGGTGAGCAGGATGCGCTGCCCGGTGACCTGGCCCGCCGTGCGCAGCAGCCGGAGGGCGGTGAGCCCGACGAGCGGCAGCGCCGCAGCCTCGACCGCGGACAGGCTGTCCGGGATCGGGGCCAGCGCGTCGGCCGGGACCGCCACGTACTCGGCCCAGCCGCCCGCTTCCGGGTGGCCCACCACGCGCTGCCCGGCGGCCGGCCCGGTTCCGTCGGCGGCCGCCTGAACCACGAGGCCGGCGATATCCTTGCCCGGCCTGGCACCGGGGCGAGGATCTTCGAGCTGAAAGATCTCGCCCCGGTTGACCGAGAACGCCGCCACTTTCACCAGGGCCTCCCCGGCCTGGGGCCGGGGCACGGCTGAGTCGGCCACGACGACCATGGCCTCCGGCCGGCCGGTGGGAATCAGGGCCTGCATCGGACTCCTTCCTCAGGTACCGGGCCTGCCCGTGCTGGCCGGCCCGCCTTCGCACCACGAAACCGGCCCCGATGCCGGCGGTCCAACAGCCATCCGGCTGGCTTGACAGCCGACGGTTGTCGGCAAAGGTGGGATGCGTGGACCTGGATCTGGCGCAGGTGCGCGCGTTCGTGGCGGCCGCCGAGGAGCTGCATCTCGGCCGGACGGCCGGACGGCTGTTTGTCACCCAGCAGGCGCTGTCGAAGCGGGTTGCCCGGCTGGAGGACGAACTCGGCGTCCGGCTGTTCTCCCGCGGCACGCGCGCCGTCGAGCTCACCGAGGCAGGACGCCGTTTCCTGGAGCCCGCCAGGCGGACCCTCGCCAGCGCTGACCGCGCCATCGAGGCGGCCAGGCACGCAGGCCGGCCGCTGCGGATCGATGTCTGGGGCCACCTGTACGCCCCGATGTGCACGGTCGGCCACGTTCTCGCGGACCTGGCCGAGCCCAGCGCCGAGACCGGCCTCAGCCGTGACTATCCGGCCGCGGTGACCGCACTGCTGCGCGGCGAGACCGACGTCGGCTTCGGCCGCGTCCACCCGCTCGGCGGGCCCTCCGGAGCACGGCTCAGCACGCGGCTCGCCCGCCTGGAGCCGGTGGACGCGATCGTCAGCACCGAGCACCCGCTGGCCGCCGGCCCGAGCTGCGCCCCGCCGACCTGCGGGAAAGCAGGCTATGGTGCCCGGTGGCGCCGGACCGGCTCGACTTCTTGCAGCGGTTCGCTGACCACTTCGGGCTGGCCGCCGAGCACAGCGGAGCCAACCTCGGACTGGACCACCTGATCGACCGGATCCGCGCCGACCCGCGGCGCTTCTCGCTGCTGCCCGCCGACCTCCCGCTGCCCGACGGGGTCGGGATCCGCTCGGTTCCGCTGGCCGGCCCGACCCCCTTGTACGCCTGGTCGCTGGTCTGGCGCAGTCAGGATCAGCACCCGATGCTCGGCGACTTGCTGCGGTGCTTCGCCGAGACCGGGAGCTAGTTCAGGTGGCTTGAGTACGACCCAGGACACGATTGGGTGCCCGCGCATGACCAGGCGGAATTCCGGCAGCCTGGGCACCGCGGGCACCAGATGCGCGGCTGAGCCGGCAGCCCGCCACTGCCCCGGCACCGGCCGCCTGACCGGCCGCGCCCCGGATACCGCCGCCTGGCCGGCCGCCCTCGGGTGCCGCCTGGCGGTCAGCGGATGGCCCGCAGCGCGGCGCGCGCCCCGGCTGCCCAGCGCGGGGCATGCCAGCGTTCAGCGATCGTCACCGCATGCCCGAAATGGGCAGCCGCCTGCTCCGGACGGCCGAGGAAGACGGCGAGATCACCGAGGATGTGCGCGACCGGCCGCATGGCCAGCGACAGGCTGAGCGCGCCGGGCAGCTGGTCGCGCAGCGGGAGCAGGTCCTGGTAGAGCCGCGGCGCGGCGTCCCGGTCGCCGATCGAGATCAGGGCCATGGCCCGCAGCGCCGCGAAGGTCGAGAACAGGAAATCGGGACGCAGCGGAACGGCCCTGGCCTGCATCCGCCGGGCCTGCTCGAGCTGGCCGTGCTCGGCCAGAGCGAGCGTGAGGAGGTCGGCGAGGTGCGGTCCCTGCGCATCGAGCAACTGCTCCGCCCCGGCCGCGTACTCGCTCACCCGGCCCTGCCCGACCCGGAGCGTCGCCACGGCGAGCACCTGAAACCGGTCGGCGTGCAGCGAACCGTGCCGCAGCAGGCCTGCGGTGGTCTCGGTGTACCGGCGCTCGGCGTCATCCAGATCGCCGGCGATGTGCGCCAGCATCGCCTGTCCGTACCCGCCGACCCCCTCGGCCTCGGGCATCCGGTAGGCCCGCGCGAACTCCAGCCCCTGGTTCACCAGGCGGGCGACGGCCCGGACGTCGCCTTCGGCAGCGGCCGCGATGGCAGCGGTGAAATAGCCGTAGGAACGGTAGGCCGGCAGGTCGTGATCGGTGCCGAGGGAAATCAGCTCCGCGGCGATCTGGCCGCGCTGCGGCCAGTGCGCGTCAGCGTTGCGCTCCCGGGCCAGCGCGGTCCTGGCCAGCGCGCGAAGGACCGGGTCCGCCAGCCCGTCCGCCAGCCCGACGGCCTCGCCGGCTGCCTCCCGGCTGCGTGGATCCCCTTCTCCGGCGAGCTCAGCGGTGAGCGCCTCGAGCAGCCGGCATCGCACGGCCGCCTCGAGCCCGGGCAGCTTGAGCAGGCGGGTCAGCTGGGCGACCACCGGCTGGTCCACCGTTCCGTACGGACGTGTCTGCCAGGGGGTGGGCTCGGTCCAGCCGGTGAAGGCGGCGATCAGCAGGTCGGTCCGGTCGGCGGCCGCGGCGATGTCGATGGCCTGCTGGCGGGTGGCCCGGGCGGCGGCGACCGCGCCCGCGCGCAGCTGGGCGGCCAGCAGCCGCCGGAGCAGCGCGACCCGCTGGGCGTCCCGGTCAGCCTGGCCGCCACTGCGCTGGCCGGCCGGGATTCGCTCGCTGCTGTCAAGGGCCTGGGTGAGCAGGCCCACCGCCGCATCGTGAGCGTAGCGGCGCTCGGCCCGCTCGGCGGCGCGGACCGAGTAGTCCACGGCCTGCGCCGCGGTCGCCGCCGACGCGGCCCGGCCGTAGTGGTGGGCGAGCGCGGACAGCTGGTCCGGACGGAGCCGCTCGATGGCCGCGCCCAGCCTGCCGTGCATCCGGGCCCGGCGGAGCTGGCTGAGGTCGGCGACCAGGGCATCCCTGACGAGCGCGTGCACGAACCTGACCTGGCCGGCGGCCGGCTCGGTCAGCAGCCCCGCGATCAGGCCGGCCTCCAGCGCATCGAGCACACCTGCCTCGTCGCTGTCGGCGGCCGCCACCAGCACGTCGACATCGGCCTCGCGGCCCGCCAGCGCGGCCAGCCGCAGGATCACGACCGAAGCCTCCGGCAGCCTGCCGAGCCGGCGGCGCAGCACATCACGGACTCCTTCGGGAACCTCGGACAGCGCTACGAGCGCGCCCTCACTGTCGAGCAGCCGGGCGCTTTCCCTGACGTAGAACGGGTTGCCGCCGGTTCGCTCCGCCAGCGCGGCGACCGTGGCCGGGCGGGCCGGCTGCTGGCACACAGCGCCGACGAGCTCGGCGACGGCAGCCTCCGACAGCCCGGTGAGCTGCACGCGGAGCGGAGACCGGCTGGCCAGCGCGGCTAGTGCCGCAGCCAGGGCGGGACCGCTCTCAGCCCGGTATCCGGCCAGCAGCAGGACGGGCACCTCGGCCAGTTCGGTACCGGCCATGGCCAGCAGCGCCAGGGTCTCCGCGTCGGCCCGGTGCACGTCATCCAGCATGATCGCCAGCGGGTGATCCCGGGCTGCGGCGCTCAGCCAGGCCCGCACGGCGCGATGCAGGCGGAACCGGCCGGCCGAGACGTCGCCGGTCGCGTCGCGGGCCCCGCCGGTCATCGCCCCGCCGGTCATCGCCCCGCCCACGACCGCCTCGCCGGTCATCGGCAGGCTGGCGGTCGCCACGCCCGCGACGGGCTCAGATAGCAAGGGCTCCAGTACCCCGGCCAGACCGGCGGGCGGCGGCGCGACCTCAGCCAGCGAGCGGAGGGCCTGGACCCACGCCCAGGCCGGCGGCGCGCCATCGGCCTCGGGGCACTGCCCGTCGATCACCAGCCAGCCCCGGTCTTCGATCTCCCGTCGCAGCCGGGCGAGTAGCGCTGACTTCCCCGCGCCCGGTTCGCCGCTCAGCAGCGCGACCCGCGCGCGGCCGCGGTCGGCTGCCTCGTCCGCGGCGCCCAGCAGCAGGGCCAGCTCATCGTCACGGCCGACGAAGACCTCGGCACCCTGGCCCGCGACGCGCCGCAGCGGCCGCGGGCCAGGCGCCGCGGGCGAGCTGACTGGCTGGCGCAGCGCCGCGGCCAGCACGTCCCGGCGCTGCCGCAAGATGGCTTCCTCAAGGCCGGCCAGTTCCGGGCCGGGGTCAAGGCCGAGCGCGTCAGCCAGCGTGCGCCGCGCCCGGCGCAGCGTGTCGAGGGCCTCGCCCTGGCGGTTGCTGCCCCAGAGGGCCAGCGCCAGCAGCCGCCATCCTTCCTCCCGCAGCGGTTCCCGCCGGGTCAGCAGATCCGCGGCGGGCACCGCCGCGGCCGCCTCCCCGGCCCGCAGTGTCGCGGTGACCAGGGCCTCCTCGGCCTGGCGGCGAAGCTCGTCCAGCCTGGCCACGTCGGCAGCGACCCAGGGCTGATCGGCGACCTCGGCGAACGCGGCGCCCCGCCACAGCGACAAGCCATCCCGGAGCAGGGCACGCGCCGCGGCCGGCGCCGTAGCCGCCTGCCTGGCCTGGGTCAGCAGCCGCTCGAACCGCCAGGCATCCACGGCGTCAGGCGCCAGCGCGATCGTGTAGCCAGGCGCGGCGCTGACCAGGATCCGGGCCGGCGCCCTCGGCGGACGCCCAGGTTCCAGCAGGCGGCGCAGGTTGGAGACGTAGGCCTGCAGCGAGGTGACGGCCTGGGCCGGCGGCTCGCCGGCCCACAGGTCGTCGATGAGCCGGTCCACGGACACGACCTCGCCGCGTGCCGATACGAGCCTGGCCAGCACCGCGCGCTGACGCGGGCCGCCGAGCGGGACGAGGCTCCCGTCCACGTGAGCCTCGACCGGGCCGAGGACGCGAATCAGCACCATCGGAGCCCATCCTAGGCACCGCGGCCAGCCGCCCAGGCTGGCTCCAAGGCGCTTCCAGGAGGGTTCCAAGCGCCCACTTCGACACTGGTCACAGCCCGGCCGACCGGTCCGGGCCAGGTAACGGAAGGAGTTCACTCATGACCGCCGCAGCCGGGCACAGCACCGCGGTGCCGCGTCCCGACACCCACGAGATGGTGATCATCCATCGCGCCTTCCGGCGCGAATCGCGGCTGCTCGCCGCCCTGATCGCGGAGGTCCCGGCCGGTGACACCGCCCGGGCCAGGGTGCTCGCGGCCCACTTCCGCTGGTACCAGCTCGGCGTGCACAATCATCACACCGGCGAGGACGAGCTGATCTGGCCACTGCTGCTGGCCCGGGTCGACCTCGAGGCGGACGTCGTGGTGCGCATGGAGGCCCAGCACGAGCGCGTCGCGCAGACGCTGGCCCGGGCCAGGACCGCGCTGCAGGAATGGGAATCGTCGGCCGCTGTCTCGGCCCGCGACGACCTCGTGGCCGCGCTGATCGACCACCGCGCCGTCCTGGTGGAGCACCTCGACGACGAAGAAGTGCACCTGCTGCCGCTCGCCGCCCGCTACCTCACGGTGGCGGAGTGGAGCGCGATGGGCGAGCACTTCGTGGCCCGCACGCCCAAGAGCCAGCTGCTGGTATCCCTCGGCGCGGTGCTCGACGAGGCAGACCCGGCCGAGCGCGCGGCCGTACTGGGCGCGCTGCCGCGGCCGGCCGGGCTGGTGTGGCGCACGGTGGGCCGCGCCGTCTACGCACGGCGGCTGCGGCAGGTTCGCGGCGGGCACCCGCGCTCCGCTGCCATCGCCGCGGTACGCAACTCAGCCGAGGAGGGAAAGCTATGACACTCACGCACCTTGGCTATGGCCTGTCCTGGGTGATCTGCCTGGGCATCATCGTGGTCGGCGCACGCTTCCTGCTGGCGCCCCGGCCGTCCGCCGCCGGATTCGGGGTCGACGTCGGGCCGGAGGCCGGCCGGGCCGGGGCCTACCTGGCGGTGAAGGCCGTCCGCGACATCGGATCGGGGCTGGTCGCCTTCGTGCTGATCGTCGCGGCATCTCGGCAGGCGCTTGGCCTGTTCATGCTGGCCGCCGCCATTATCCCGATCGGCGACGCGCTGATCGTGCTGCGCTACCACGGGCCCAAGGTCCTCGCCTACGCGATGCACGGCGGGACCGCCGCGGTGATGCTGGTCATCGCCGCGCTGCTGCTGAGATAGGCGAGCGCCGGCTGGGTCACTTCCAGGCCCGGCGCTCGGGCCAGGCGACGGGGAGGGGGCCAGCATCGTTACGCTCAAGACCAGCCGACCACGGCGCTTCGCCCGGCGGGCCGACCCGGCGCCCGGTGCCCAGGCACCGGGCGCCAGGTCGGCGGCCCCGGTTATCCTCATCCCGGCATGGCGACGTGGCGGTGACGAGCGGGATGGGCGGATGCGGATGCGGATCGCGACCTGGAACGTGAACTCAGTGCTGGCCAGGCTGCCCCGGCTGGTGGACTGGCTGGAGCAGGCGGCGCCCGACGTGGCCTGCCTGCAGGAGACCAAGGTCAGCGACGAGGCGTTCCCGGCTGATGCCGTGGCGCCGCTGGGGTACGCGGTGGCCCACCACGGCGACGGGCGCTGGAACGGCGTCGCCGTGCTGTCCCGGGTCGGGCTGGCTGACGTGGTGCGCGGCCTGCCTGATGACCCTGGCTTCCCCGACCCGGGCTCCCGCGAGGCCCGCGCTATCGCGGCGACCTGCGGGCCGGTGCGGGTCCGGTCGGTGTACGTGCCCAACGGGCGCTCGCCGGATGACCCGCATTACGCCTACAAGCTGCGCTGGCTGGCGGCCCTGGAGAAAGCGGTCGCCGCCGATGCGGCGGGGGAGCGGCCGTTCGCCCTGATGGGTGACTTCAACGTTGCCCCGGCCGACGACGACGTCTGGGATCCGGCCGCGTTCGCCGGCGCTACCCATGTCACGCCGCCTGAGCGCGCGGCGCTGGCCAGCCTGCGCGAGACCGGGCTCCGCGACGTCATCCCGCGCATCGCCAAGGGCCCGCACCCGTTCACCTACTGGGACTACCGGGCCGGGGCCTTCCACAAGGGTATGGGCATGCGCATCGACCTCGTCTACGCCAACGCCGCGCTGGCCGCCGCGGTGTCGGACGCCTGGGTTGACCGGGAGGCCCGCAAGGGCAAGGGGCCGAGCGATCATGCTCCGGTGATCGTGGACGTCAGCCTGTAGCGCGGTGCCGGGTCCGGTCGTCCCGGCCTGCCGTTCCTCCCGCCGGGGTCGGCCTGCCGCTACGCACCTGACCGCCGGCCTGCCGCGGCGAGATGTCCCGGTAGGTAGCATCGAGACCGTGCCGCAGCTGGCACCCGATTCTCGTTGGCACGCTGGAGGTCCCATGACAGAGCAGATCCCTGATCCGCCTGAGGAGCTTTTCCACCGCGACCGCCGCGAGCATGGCGGCGCTCCCGAGCATCTCGACGATGACCAGCTGGCCCGGCTCACCGAGGAAGAACGCGTCGAGGCGGGCCTCGACCCCTACGACCCGGATGAGGTCCCGCCCGCCACCGACGCACCGCCTGAGCCGGACGTCACCGAGACCGATCAGTACCAGGAGGCGCGCGCCGAGATCCGGCGGGAACTGGACGAAGGCGAACTTCGGGTCCGCGGCGAGCGGGATCCTTTCCCGCCCACGCGTTACGACCGTTCGTAAGTCCTCAGTCACCGCCTGACGCCGGCCCGGCATCCGGCGTTATCCCCCGGCGCGATTCCGCGGACGCTGGCCAGGAATCCAGGGAGGACGATGAACGGCGCGCAGGCCGTGCTCCGCACGCTGACCGGCGCCGGCGTGGATACGTGCTTCAGCAATCCCGGGACCTCGGAGATGCACTTCGTCGCGGCCCTGGACGCGGTTCCCGCCATGCGCGGGGTGCTCTGCCTGTTCGAGGGGGCCGCGACCGGCGCGGCTGACGGTTACGGGCGGATGACCGGACGGCCGGCCACGGCGCTGCTGCACCTGGGACCCGGCCTGGCCAACGGACTGGCCAACCTGCACAACGCGCGCCGGGCCGCCACTCCGCTGCTGGCCGTGATCGGCGACCACGCCACCTATCACAAGCGCTTCGACGCGCCGCTGGAGTCTGACATCGACGCACTGGCCGGCTCGGTGTCATGCTGGGTCCGCCGCCCGGGCCGCAGCGCCGATGCGGCCGCGGCGGCGGCGCAGGCGGTCGCGGCCGCGCTGGCCCCGCCCGGGGGAGTGGCCGCGCTCATCCTGCCCGCCGATGTGTCCTGGTCCGAGGGCGGCGAGCCCGCGGCCACGGTCCCGGTGGCCGCGGCGGCGCCGGTCCCGGATGAAACGGTCGCCGCAGCCGCGGCGGCGCTGCGCAGCGGCGAGCCGTGCGCGATCCTGCTCGGCGGCCAGGCAACCCGCCGTCCTGGCCTGGAGGCCGCTAGCCGGATCGGCGCCGCGACCGGCGCCCGGCTGGTGTGCGAGACCTTCCCGGCCCGGCTTGAGCGCGGCGCGGGCCTCCCGGCGGTCGACCGGCTGGCGTACCTGGCCGAGTTCGCGACCGCGCAGTTGTCCGGCGCGCGGCACCTGGTGCTGGCGGGCGCGCGCGCTCCGGTCTCGTTCTTCGCCTACCCGGGCCTGCCCAGTTCGCTCGTCCCTGACCACTGCCTGGTGCACACGCTCGCCGGGAGCGGTGACGACGTGTGCGGCGCACTCGCAGCACTGGCCGATCTGGTCGCGCCCGGCGCCAGGCCGGCTCCGCAGCAGCCGCAACGGCCCGGGCTACCTGACGGCGACCTGACCGGGGAGAGCGCGGCGGCGGTCATCGGCGCGCTGCTGCCCGAAGGGGCGGTCGTCTCTGATGAGGCCAACACCTCCGGATTGTGGCTGCCCGCCGCCACCGCGGGCGCGCCCCCGCATGACTGGCTGACCCTGACCGGTGGTGCGATCGGCCAGGGGCTGCCGCTGGCCACCGGGGCCGCGATCGCCTGCCCGGAGCGCAGCGTCATCGCCCTGGAAGCCGACGGCAGCGCCATGTACACGATCTCGGCCCTCTGGACCCAGGCCAGGGAGGGGCTCGACGTCACCACGATCATTTTCAGCAACCGCTCGTACGCGATCCTCGACATGGAACTCGACCGGGTCGGGGCGGTGGCGGCCGGGGAGGCCGCCCGGAGCCTGCTTGACTTGTCCAGGCCCGACCTCGACTTCACCGCCCTGGCCACCGGGATGGGAGTGCCCGCGACCCGGGCCAGGACCGCTGGCGAGCTCGCCGTGCAGGTCCGGCGGGCGCTCGCCGAACCCGGTCCGCACCTCATCGAGGCCACGGTCCCGCCGCTGCGCCCCCGCTAGTCGCCGGTCACCCGCGGCCGGGGCCGTCGCGAGTACGTGTCCCACCTGCGGGTATGGCCAGCAGGGTACGGCCAGCACAGCGGGGTACGGCAGCACGGCGGGGTAGCGGCAGCACGGCGGGTAGCGGCAGCACCGAGGTGCGGTGTCAGCTGGACGGGGAGTAGACCAGCACGGGGGACACGATGGCAACCAAGACCGACATGACCGAGCATCACATCTGCGACCTGTGCGGTGCCGAGATGGGCCAGGACGAGCTGGTCACCCTCTACCGGACCGACAACAAGCTGTCGGGCGCCAGGCTGGCGGCGGCGGCCAGGCTCGCGTCGAAGCCGGGGCGGAATAACGTGGACATCTGCCCCGCGTGCCGGAAACGCCCGGTCAGTGACGTACTGGCGGTCATGTACCCGGCATAGCAATCGTCGCGAATTGTGTATCGGCTCTCCCCGGAGCACAAAGCCCGAAATGTCACGAACGCCCGGCTGAAGTCCGGGCTCAGCTGCTGTCCATAGTGTCGAGGACGGCTTGGACGCGTGCTGCATCCGCCGTACAGCCCAGCGACAGATAGAGCGCTCTGGCTTGCCGGTAGTGGCCCGCAGCCTCGCTGATGTTTCCCTCTGAGCGGTATGTAGCGGCGATCCCGTCGAGGGCATCAGCCTCATCCTTGGCTGACCGGATCTCTCGGGCCAGGCGCAGCGCGTCGTTGTAGTGGCCCCGGGCCGCCAGGGGCGAACTAGTCACGGCGATGAGCTGTGCGTAGTGGTTGAGTGCCTCGGCCTCGCCGCCGCGGTCACCAAGTTCCCTGAAGAGGGCCAGCGCACGGGTGAGGGATTCATCAGCCTGCGTGTACTGACTGGTCAGCCGCTGCACGACGCCCAGGTAGGTGAGCGCGCCCGCCTGGCCGCGGCGCTCGCCGAGTTCGGTGTAGAGGTCGAGGGTCTCGGTGAGGGTCGCCCTGGCCTGCGGATAAGCGCCGGCCTCCCGCTGCACGCAGCCTAGGTAGAGGAGGTTATTGGCCTGACCCATGCGGTCGCCCAGCTCGTGATAAAGGCGCAAGGCACCGGTGAGAGAGTGCTCGGCGCGCGCGGTGGCCCCGGTTGACCATTGCACGCTGCCCAGATAGGACAGGACGGCCGCCTCACCAAAGCGGTTGCCCAGCTCGCGGAAGAGGCCCAGCGCCCCGCTGAGGGTGTCTTCCGCCTGCGCGAACGCCCCGATCTGCCGCTGCACGACGCCAAGCTCAGCCAGGGCGGCCGCCTCCCCGTGGCGGTCGCTCAGCTCGCGGTAGAGATCAAGTGCCCGGGTCAGGCTGGCCTCGGCCTGCGGATGCTGTGCGGTTAGCCGCTGCACCACGGCCAGCTCAACGAGGCCGCCGGCCAGACCGTGGCGTTCGCCCGGCTCGCCGTAGAGGTCCAGAGCCTGGGTGAGGCTGTCGCGGGCCAGCGCGAGCGCCCCGCTCTGCCGCTGTACGACGGCCAGGTGGGCCAGGGCATCAGCTTGGCCGCGGCGGCTGCCGATGGCCCGGGCCGTGTCGAGGGCGCACTGATGCAGGGCCAGGGCCTGGGTCCAGGGGCCGTGAGCGCGCAGGTACTCGGCTAGCGCAGCTGGCAGCGCGATGGCGCAGCCGGGGCGGTCATGGCCGGCGGCATAGTAGGTGGCGGCATCCAGGTTGGCTAGTTCCGCGGAGAGCCAGACTTGGACCTGCTCGAGGGTGTTCAGGGGCGGTCCGACGCGCGGCCTGGCTACCGCGGCTTGCTCGCTGGCGAGGGGGGTACGGCGCTCGAAGCGCCGGTCGGCAGCCTGTGCCGTGTAGAGGTAGTAGTCGAGGACCCGGTCGAGTGCCGCGTCGGGCGTGTCGGGCGCGCCAGTGCTGGCCGCTGCGCCAGCCCCGGGTACTGACGTCCGGCCGGTCGTGGCCGGCGTGGAGGTCAGGGTTCGGGCGTAGACGCGCACCAGGTCGTGAAAACGGTAGCGGCCTGGAGTGCGCTGGATGAGCAAGTTGTGGTCGAGCAGGGACTCCAGGAGCCGCCCGGCGATATCGAGCTCAGCGTCAATGAGATTGGCCACAGCATAGGCGTCGAAGTCGGGTCCTGGGATCAGTCCCAGGTAGCGGAACAGGTGCTGCTCCAGGTCGGGGAGATGCCAGTAGGACAGGGCAAAGACAGCGGTCATGTTGCGGTCCTCGTCCTGGAGATGCGCGAGGCGGCCGCGCTCGTGACGCAGCTGCCTGGCGAGGTCCTCGACGCGCAAGGCCTTGCGGTAGGCCATCCTTGCCGCGATGATCCGGACGGCGAGCGGCAGGTGTCCGCACAAGGCGATGATTTCAGCCAGAGCCGGGTCGTCCGCCGAGACCCGGTCGGGCCCGGCGACCGTTCGGAACAGCGTGATCGCGTCGGCCTCGGGCAGGACCTCTAGGGCGAGGGCGCGGGCATCGTCCAGGCCCCGCAGGCTCCTGCGGCTGGTCACTATCACCAGGCACCCGGCCGTGCCGGGTAGCAGTGGCTTCACCTGAGCGGTGCTCAGGGCGTTGTCCAAGATGATCAGGGTCCTGGTTCCGGCCAGGCGGCTACGGTAGAACGCCGCGCGCTCCTCCGGATCCTCGGGAATGAGCTGGGCTGGGGTGCCTAGCGCCCGCAGGAGCGAACCTAATGCCTGCTGAGCGCTGAGCGGGTCCAGGCCATCGGTGTAGCCGCGCAGATCGAGAAACAGCTGCCCGTCGGGGAACTGGCCGGCGAGCCGATGGGCGGCGCGGAGGGCCAGCGCCGTCTTACCGACGCCGGCCATGCCTGCGATCGCATAGATGCCCACCGCGCCGACCGCGTCCGCCGGTCCCGCCGCGGCCAGCACCCAGCGCAGCTCGGGCTCCCGGCCGGTGAACGAGGCAAGATCGCGTGGCAGGGTCCGCGTTGTCGGCGGCCCGGCGATGGATGCGCGATGCTCGCGAGCAGCCGCCTCGAACTCGTCCCTGACTGTCCCGATCAGTTCGAGCGCATCCGCTAACCGCTGCACTGTCTCCTTACGCGGGGTCGTGCTGATGCCCCGCTCCAGATCGCTGATAGTCCGCACCGCCACGCGAGACTTCTCGGCCAACTCCTCGTGCGTCAGCCGTGCTCGGATCCGCAGCTGTTTCAGCAGCACGGCGAACGTCGAGCTATTGGGTCCAGTCACGCCAGCCCCTCCTTTCGGACCCTGGAACCGATAACCCCGGCGATCACAAGCCGCGGCTGATCCCAGTGCGAACAACCTGGCCATAAGTCAACGGACAGGTCGCAACGACCCTCAGGGGGGCCCGCGTAACGCCAACAGCGAGCCGGCCGGGTGATCGGGCGTCTGCAGACCGTGTGTAACTCCGTGTGTTCCTCCTCATGGTGCCAGCCCGGGGGCCCCGCTTAGGTTCCTAGACAAGAGCCTTCCTATATCAGCCGCGAAAGAGGATTCCACGATGAGTGACGGCAGGATGGTCGGATTAGCAGGAGGCGAAACAACGATGATAAGCATTATCGCCCCGGAGGCGCTTGGCGGCGACCCTTCGCGGAAACTGCCGACGGATACCCAAGTTCGATGTTACCCGGCGCCCATCCCCTGCGACAGGCCTGGGGCAGGCGCGGCGTCGGCGCCTCCTGTGCACCAGTCCGGCCGCAAGCCGTCCCGGCATGGCATTCGGGATTGGCCGAGACGAACGCTCCGGCGGACGGCCCTGCGCAGCAGCGTCATTCTCAGGCGGGCCGTATTAATTATTGTATCCGCTGCGATAGCCATCACGTGTGCTAGCTGCACCCCTTCCGCAAAGTCAGCGCCAGCATCGTCCCCGGTAACTCAAGAGATTGAGGGTCAATTGAACGAGCTAGCGAACGACGGTGACACCGTTGGCCAGATAATCGGTGACTTGATGAATGATTTTCCCGATGCAATAGCTGCCGTGCTGGCGGTAGTTGCGGCCGCATTCGGCTAGCAGTGCCGTGCGGAAGGCGGGCAACTCGCGGACCAGCCTGCTCAGGTGGCCGAAACGGAACTGACCAGGGAAGGACAACGATGACAATGCGGGGAACGCCGGGTTGGGACGCGGATGTGCGAGACCATCTGGACTTCGCATGGCGGATGGCCGATCGGGCCGCCCTCGGCGGCGCGGAGCGGGCCTGGCTGGCCGAGCGGCTGAACGCAGTCGAGCGGCGGATGAATGACCAGCAGCTGTACCTGGCGGTGATCGGCGAGTTTTCCAGTGGAAAGAGCACCTTCATCAACGCTCTGCTCGGAGAAGAACTGCTGGCAGCCGGAGCAGCGCCCACTACCACAGTGGCGACCAGAATCGGGCCCGCGCCGGAGCAGCGATTGATCTTCCGGCTGACCGGAGACGCCGGCGAATTCACCTTCCCTGCGTCGCGAGGAGGCGTGCCCTTGGCTCGGAGCCGTGCGTCAAGAAGGCTGAGACGCCGACTGGGCCAGTTAACGAATGCCCGGCTCGACCTCCGCGATCTATCTTCTGTGTTGCAGATCCTCACCGCCGACCCGGTGGTCGGTGCGGCCGTCGCGGAGCTCGAGCTCGGACATCCGGCCCTGCTGCTCGCCGATGGACTGGTTGTCATCGACACCCCAGGGGCCAACGCGGACGACGCCAGGCATGTCGAGATCACCCGGCAGGTGCTGCTGGAGGAAGCCGACGCAGCCGTGGTCGTGCTGTCGGCAGCGTCTCCGGTGTCGGACAGCCTGGTGTCCTTCTTGCGCGAAGCCCTCGATGAGGACCTGCTATCACGATGCGTCTTCGTCGTCTCCTGGATGGACACCGTCCCGGCCGACGAACAAGGATCTTTGCTGGAATCTATCCGACGCCGCCTGCTGCGCAAGCTCTCACTGCCGAGCGTGACGGTGTTCCCGGCCGCAGCGACCTGTGCGCTGCAGGCCGGCCAGGGCCGGTCGCTCGATGCTGAGCAGCGCGTCTGGGCCGACCGGTTTCCCGAGTTCGTCGATGCACTGCAAACGAAGATGCGGCAGCAACGCGGCCTGGTGGTGGCCTCGACGGTCCTGCGGTTGCTCGACAGCGCGCTCGAAACGCTGCAGAACCGGCTTGACGGGCGGGCCGTCCGGCTCGCCGACAAACAACGGGCGCTGGACAGCCTGCCGATTCATGATCTGGCCGGATTCGTCGGCCAACAGCTCGCGATCCGGCACCGTGAAGTCGACCGGATCCTGTCGGGCCTTGAAGGCGATCTGCGTACATCTGTTTCGGCCACCGAGAGCTGGCTGTGCGGCCAGGCCGCCGACATGCTCGACAATGCCCAGAACAGGAGCGCCCTGGCCGAGTGCATGCGCACGTCAATCCCGCAGCAGATCGCTGGTGGCCTGACCGGGCTCGAAAGGCGGGTCAATGGCCTCATGTCGTCCGCGACCGAAGCCGCCTGCCATCGGATGCTCGCCGACCTCGACCGGGTGGTGTCCGTTCAGTACGAGAGGCTGCGCGAGCTCGTTCCGCGCACCGTGGCCGCGGCCGGCATCCGCTATCTCGCCGTCCCGGTCGGCGCCGGGGCGACGCAGAACCTCGAAGGACTGCACTCCGCTGCTGCGGCGGCCGAGTCCGCAGACAACACGCGAACCGGGATCGGCCTGCTGGGCGGAGCGGCGATCGGCACCGCGGTGCTGCCCGTGGTGGGCACAGCGATCGGCGCCGTCCTGGGAGCTGCGCTGGGCTCGCTAATGCGGCCTGCCCTAGATGAGGTCCGGAGCCAGTACCTGGCCCAGGCCAGTTCGACCCTCAGCACCGTCTTCATGCAGGTCCGTGACACGGTCATGAGCGGCCTGGGCACGTTCTCGGCGAACGCGCACGGTGCCCTGGATGCGCGCGGCGCAGCGATCCAGGCGGCCTACGGCCCGGTCGTTGCCGCAGCGCTGCAAGCACATCAGGACAGCATCCGTGCCGCCGACAATGATCGTCGGCACGCACAGGACGACCTTGCCCAGGTCCGCTCGCGTCGCCAGGCGATTGGCGCGACCCGTGCGGCGCTGGCCGAGTCGGGTGACGCCGTAGTGCCCCAGAGCGCGGCGACCTCCTGACGGCATGTCATACCCGGACAGACCAACGGAGAGTCCGGACAGATCAACGGAGAATCAGGAAATGGAGGCCGAGATGTCAACGGAACAGGCGGGCGATCCTCTCAAGGTATTCCGATTCCGCCAGCAGGCCCTGACTGACCTGCTGCGCCGGCAGCACGCGGTGGCGGTGGGACTGGAGAACACCGCGCTCATCGAGGCGGCGGCGAATCTGGAGGAGCGCGTGGCCACCAGCACGTTCAAGGTGCTGGTAGTCGGCGAATTCAAGCGGGGGAAGAGCACGGTGATCAACGCGATGCTGGGACAGCGGGTGCTGCCGGCGGTGGCGCGTCCGTGTACCGCGGTGGTCAGCGAGGTCAAGTACGCCAGCAAGCGGCACGCTGTGCTGCACCCCAGGGACGGCAGTCCGGCATTCGAGATCCCTGTCGAGGAGCTGGCCTCGTACATCACGATCGAGGACGACGACGAGACCAGGGTGAACCCCTACCAGCTGGCCGAGGTCTACTGGCCCCTCGACCTGTGCCGCGACGGCGTGGAGATCGTCGACTCGCCAGGGCTCAACGAGGACGGTATCCGGGACCAGGTCACCGGCGGCTACCTCGCGCGCGCTGACGCGATCGTTTACGTGCTGGCAGCCGTTCCGCCGTTCTCCGAGACCGAGCGACGGTACCTGGAGAACTACATACTGCCCCTGGGACACGAGGACGTCTTTTTTCTCTACAACCGAATCGACCAGGTGGCCGAGGAGGAACGCGCCGACCTGATGGCGTCCGCCACCCGGCGCCTGAACCGGATCGCAGCCAGTGAGCCAGGGCAGCCGGGCAGCACGAAGGAGGCGAGGATCTTTTTCATCAATGCCCGCGGTGCGCTCGAGGGCAGGCTGAATGGTGACACCGCCATGGTCGCGTCGTCGGCCTTGCCCCGGTTCGAGATGGCTCTGCGGCTGTTCCTGACCCATGAGAAAGGCCGGGTCAAGCTGATGACCCCGATCCGGGAGCTCCGCCGCCGACTCGCGGATTCGCGCGACCTGATCCGGGAACGGGACCGGATGTATGACCAGGAACTCCAGTCGCTGGTAGATCGGTACGAGGCGGAACGCCCCAAGCTGGAAGCGCTCGAGCAGCGGCGCCAAGTCATCATCGGGGGCCTGCACAGCGAAATCCGGTTGATCGAGACCGTGGTAGAAGACGCCGCGCGTGAGTTCCTCGGCCCGCTTGCGGGGCAGTGTCCGGACTGGGCGGACCAGGCGGAGATCGAGAGCAGGATCACGTTCACGCTGCGGGGCACCGAGGAGCAAGTTGACACCGTCGCCGCCGAGGTGATGACCGTCCTGTCCGACCGTCTTCAAGCCGAGATACGCGCCTGGCAATCGGCCGTGCTTGGCCCGTTGCTCGACAAGCATCTCAACGCGATCCAGGACAGGCTTGACCAGGATGTGACCAGCTTCCTTGACCAGGTGCGCGACATCAGGCTCGCGATCGCCGGAGCCGACCCGGTCAAGGTGGACGCGAAGAGCGAGACCGTGCTGGAACAGGTGATCACCGGTGCGGCCGATCAGCTGCTGATGAACGCCATGCTCGGCGCAGCCGGTGCCAAGGCCGATACCGGGTCCATCCTGCGCGCTGCGCTGCCGCAGATCGGCGTTCTGCTGGGCGGGCTGCTGCTCAGCTTCTCTCCGGTGGGCATCCTCACCGCCATGCTGGGAGCCGGGGCCCTCCAGAACGTCACCAGGCTGAGCAAGCTCAACACCAGCGTCAAGCGCCAGGTGGGCGAAGGCGTCGCCGACCAGCTGGGCCGCTCCGTTCCGGACCAGGCGCGTGCCTTCGGCCGACAGGTGGGTGACCACCTGAGGTCCTTGTCCGAGCGGGTCGACCAAGGGTTGTCCGCGCAGACGGAAACTGTGCGGGAACAGGTCAACGCCACGATCCAGGACAAGAAGGCAGGCGAGGACAAGGTGGCCCGGCGCAGGACGCAGCTCCGGGACCTGATGGCAGAGATCGAGCTGATCGAGCAAGAACGCGCCGACCTCGCCGACCAGATCGTGGCCGGGTAAAACGAGGAGGACGCTGTGGCATCGACTGACGAGCTCTCATGGCCATCCACTGGTCTACGTGCCTTCCTCGACGCGGCCGACGGCCCCGCTGCCACGCTCGCCCCGGCGCAGCCCATCGCCACCCGCGAGTTGTTCGTCGACCGCCGCCAGCGTGGCCAAGCCAGTCCGAGGCTTGTCCACGAAGGAGGCGTCCTCTTCCTGCGGATGACGAGCTTCCGGCTCACCGTCGATGACCTGGCGTCGATGGCACGCCGGAGTGCGGACCTGCGCCGGCAGCGGATTGAATTGGTCAAGTTCGCCTTCATGCTCTGCGAGCTTCCGCCCGGTTGGCGGTACGCCGAGGTTCGCGTGCGCATCACCGTCAAGCCCCAGGTGCCCGTCATGCAGCTGCGGCCCCAGCTCAAGAACGCTGAATCGCAGTCAGTCCGGACAGTCACCTCTGAGTTCACCCCGACGCTAGCCAGACTGCTGCAGTTCGAGATGACGCACACCAGGACAACCAGCACCAGCCGCACGGAGCAGCGGCCCGTCGTCACCGCCGTGGACCTCGGCCCCGATGGGTTCGGCTGGACTTACCAGGCGCAGGACGGCGCGCCTTTACTGCCGCGGCTCGAGCACACCGTCGCCGTCCTCGAACTGCCCCCCGACGCCACGGAACTGAACGGCTTGTTCGACGCCGAGGCGATCATCGCACGCAGGCTGCTCGGCACCTTCGAATCGAAGCGATCGATGCCCGCGGAACCCCCCGTTCCGTTCCGGGTGGCGCTCTCGAGCGACGAGCGGTGCTGAACTCAGATGACGACGGCACGGGGAGGCGCGATGAGCGACGAGGGGATCAAGGCCGTCGAAGCCCAGCTGAGCAGGATCGAAGCAGCCCGAAACCTGCCTGAGGCGGCGGTCCTGTCCGCGGCGGCCGCGCCGATGGCCGTCGCCGTGCTCGAACAGGCGGCTGCCGCCGCCAGCAGCGAGCTGCTCCAGGCGTGCGTGACCTTATGGCGGCGTATTGTTGCGGCCACCCCGGCAGACGACTCCAACCGGCCCGCGTATCTGGCGATGCTGGGCGTCGCTCTGCAAATCCGTTTCGAGCGCACCGGAACGGCGAGTGATCTGGCCGAGGCCGTTGAGATGGCTCAGCGTGCGGCGGAGGCTACCCCGGCAGGCCACCGCGATCTGCCCCGGCAGCTGGCCAATCTGGGCGCCGCGCTCCAGCGTCGGTACGACCAGGTCGGCGGGATCTCGGGCCTGCACGACCTCGACGCCGCCGTTGATGCGTACCGGCGGGCCGTGGCCGCGAGCCCGCCAGGGGATCCCGGGCATGCGAGCTTCTTGTCCAGCCTGGGTGCAGCACTGCGCGTCAGATTCGACCGGACCGGAGATCTCGGCGATCTGGCTGAGGCTGTCGGTGTGTGCCGTCAGGCCATGGCCGTCGCCAAGCCCGACGACCCGTACCAGGTCGAGCGTCTGAACAGCCTGGCGCTCGCCCTGAGGGCGCGCTTCGGCATCACTGATGCGACATCCGATCTGGCCGAATGCATCGACCTGCTCGGTGAGGCCCTGGCTCGCACGCCCGCCTCCCACAGCAACTACGCTGCCGCGTCGGCCAATCTCGCCGCCGCTCTCTGGGTCAGATTCGGGCACACCGGGGCAGATGAAGACCTGGACAGGTCAATTGATCTGCTGCGGCAAGCAGTGGTTGCGGCTCCACCAGGGCACGTACTTCACGCCATGGCGTTGTCCAACCTTGCCGTCGCAGTATGGGGACGGCACCAGCGCACCGGTGCGGCCGCCGACCTGGACGCGGCCATTGACATCGGCCGCCAGGCGATCGCAGCTGGTCCCGCGGGCCAGGTCAACCTCCCCCGGACGTTCGCCAATCTGGGCATCGCTCTCCGGGAGCGCTTCGAGAGCGCTGGGGCCAAGGAGGACATCGAGGAGGCGGTGGAGGTAAGTCGGCACGCGCTCGCCACGACCGCCGCAGGCGACCCGGACCGGCCGCGTCGGCTGTCCAACCTCGGCAATACGCTAAGGCAGCAGTTCCTGTGCACCGGGGCGGCCGAGGATCTGGATCAAGCCGTACACGCGCTTCGTCGGGCGGCGGCCGGCTTCCCCGCAGGCCACCCTGACCGGTGCGCCGCTCTGGCAAATCTCGGCAACGCGATGCAGACCTCGTTCGAGCGAACCGGGTCGACCAGTGATCTAGATGAGGCCATCGACCTGATGCGTGAGTCGGTGCGCCTCGTTCCGGCGGACCATCCCAGCCGGGACGGATTCCTTGCCAACCTTGGCAACGCCGTGCGGGCCAGGTTCAGAAGGACAACTTCGAAAGCCGACAGGGCCGAGGCGTTGTCCGCGTTCACGGCAGTGGCGCATGGGGCCGCAGCGCCGTCGCTGCGAGCGCGCGCGGCCTGTGCGGCCGCGCTCCTGACCGAAAACAGCCGGGTCGACGACGCGGCGCGCCTGTGGACGACGGCAGTGCACCTGCTGCCCGTCATTGCGCCGCGTCACCTGGGCCGGCGTGATCAGCAGGGCCATCTCGGCGACTTCGCCGGAGTAGCTGCCAACGCGGCGGCGCTGGCACTGCTCGACATACGCAGCGGCGAGAGCGCAGCCGAGCGGGCGGCCAGAGCACTCGGTCTCCTGGAAGCGGGACGCGGCATCCTGTTGAGCCAAGCGCTGGACACCCGCAACGACCTCACCGACCTTTTCCGCCATCGCCCCAGCCTCGCCGCGCGATATGCGCGCTTGCGGGACCTCCTGGACCGTGACACCGAGCTTGGGGTGGACGCGGCCGAATCCGCAGGCTCGGACCGGACGGCGCTCCGGCTCGAACAGGAGTCTGGCGACCGTCACCGTCTGGCGGCAGAATTCGAAGCGACCGTCGCCGAGATTCGCGGCCTGGACGGGTTCACGCGATTCATGCTGCCGCCCCAGATCACAGACCTCCTGCCGCCAGCGAGTTCAGGCACAGTGGTTGTTCTCAACGTCAGTGTCTACCGCTGCGACGCGCTGCTTGTCACCTCCGAAGGCGTCACCTGTACACCTTTGCCGGAGTTGACCGCCGATGCCCTCCAGCTCCAGATCGAACTGTTCCGTCGGGCCGTGGCGCTGCGAACCGTTTCAGGTGCCAACGGTGATGCGGTCGCCGATGCGGAGAAGATGCTGCTCAAGATCCTGGAATGGCTTTGGGACGTCGTCGCCGGACCGGTCATGGCTGCCCTAGGCGCCGACTGCGCGCCCGGGCCGCGCGAGGCGTGGCCGCGTGTGTGCTGGGTCCCCAGCGGCCTGCTGTGCCTGCTACCCCTACACGCGGCCGGCTACCACATCCAGACCGCATCCGGAACGACACCTCGCTCCGTCATGGACCGGGTGATCTCCTCCTACGCCCCCAGCGTCCGCACGTTGCACTACGCGCGCAAGGCTTCGTCCGCGCCGACCCAGCCCATGCGGAGCCTGATCGTCGCGATGCCCACCACCCCGGACACCAGCCATGCCTACGACCTGCCTGGCGTCGCTGAAGAGGCCGAACAGCTCCGTACCGTGCTGCCCAACGCCACGATCTTGATGCAGCGCCCGTATCCAGACGGACTGGATCCAGTCACGGTGTCCGGCGCCCCGACCAAGGCGGAGGTTATCGGTCGGCTGGCCGGATGCGCGATCGCCCACTTCGCCTGCCACGGAACGACGGACCCGGTTGACCCGTCACGCAGCGGCCTGCTCCTCGGCGACCATCGCACCGCGCCGTTCTCCGTCGCCGGACTCGCGCCGGTTCGTCTCGACGCGGCGCGGCTGGCCTACCTGTCGGCCTGCAGCACGGCGCTCAACAAGGCGACCGAGCTGGCCGACGAGTCCATCCACCTGACATCGGCATTCCAGCTCGCCGGTTTTCCCCAGGTGGTCGGCACCTTGTGGGAGATCGACGACTATGCCGCCGCGGCCATCGCGCGCGAGTTCTACGGACAGTTGCGCACCGGCACCGGTGCCTTTGACCCAGACAAGGCCGCCGAAGCGCTCCACCACATTGGACGCCGACTGCGCGACGAGGAGCCGCAAGCACCATTCCTCTGGGCCGCCCACGTCCACGCTGGCGCCTAATTCTCCAGCGGATGAAGGGCTTTCGATGAATTCAGGACAAGTCAGGTCCACGTCGGCGGACCGCAAGGAAGGCGCTGGTCACCCTGCCCCTGGCAGAATCCGGGCGGTGCGCGCGGCGCGCCGCGCCCACCAGTGCCGCGGGTCGGGCCCGGCGACGGGCTGCTGCGCGGCGTGCAACGCCGCCCACCGGCTGGCGTGACCGGCCAGCCACGCCAGGGTGGCCGTGGCGTCCTGGTCGAGCATCGCCCGCAGCGCGTACCTGCGCTCCCCGACCCGGTACCCCAGCCCGGACGCCGCGGCGGCCGCCCGCAGGTCCGCGCCGGTGATCAGGACGCCGGAGCGGACCGGCGCAAACAGCGCATCGAGCAGCTGGCCCGGTTCCGCCGAGGAGCTGGCTGGCGCTGACCTGGCTGGCGCTGAGCTGGCTGGCGGCCAGCTGACCGGCGGCGGGGCGGTGCGCAGCGCGAGCGGCAGAGCGGCCGGCGGCGTCGCGCGGCGCGCTTCGGTGCCCAGTGCCGACCGCGTCAGCCGGGCCCAGGCGGCCAACGACGGCACGTCCAGGCGGGTCACGGCGCTCAGATAGGCGGGCGCCCACGACCAGATGTGCTCGAACAGCAGGGCCTCTCTCGTGTGCCGTAGCCGGTCCCTGGTGGTCTCGCGGTCCGTGGCAGCCTGCGCATCGGCGAGTTCCGCATACAGCATGAGCAGCGCGCCGAGGTGATCAGCGTCCGGCGGCGGCCGCAGGCCGATAGCCCGCCAGAACCCGGCCACCCGGTCGAGTGCCTCGCCGCCGAGCTGGCCCTGCTCGCCCAGGTAGATCGCGGCATGCGGGGGCGCGGACAGCACGAACACGCCGGTGTGCTCGGCCGCGGTCGGCGCGGTCAGCCCGAGGCTGGCCAGCACCGGAAGGCAATGTGGCGGCGGGCTGGCCGCTACCGACCCCAGCGCGCGCAGCAGTTCCGGGCGGGCCCCGGCCAGACTGGCAGCGGCGGGGCTGGCAGCGGCAGGGCTGGCCGCCGAGCGGCTGGCGGTCACGGTGACGGCACCCGGTAACTGTCCGGGCCGGCCGCAGCGGGCGGATGAGCCAGGGCGGTCGGCGCAGCGCGCCCGGCGAGTCCGGCCCCGCGGGCCTGGTCAGCCGCAGCCAGTCCTGGTAGACGGCGCGGGCCCGGCCGGTGTCGACCGCGATATCCCCGTGCTGATCGGCCGGCCCGGCCGGCCGCACCCGGACCGCCTGGTGCCAGCAGTGCATGCCGGAGATCGGGTCCGGGTGGACGGCGAAGGTGAGGTTCTGGTGCACGCCGGTGTCGCTCCACCAGATCCGCTGGGTGTCCGGGTCGCCCGAGGCGTACGGCCCCACCGGGGCCTGCTGGTGCATGGTCCAGGCGTCGTCGTCGCGGCGCAGCTCAACGGTGGGCATCATGCCGCCTGCGCCGCGCGGCTGCCCGTCCAGCCGCCAGCGGCCCATGTGATGGCTGCAGGCCACCACCCCGGGCCTGATCCCCTCGGTGATCCAGGCCTTGGCCACGAAGTAGCCGATGTCGGTCTCGACCCGGACCAGATCGCCGGTGCGCGCGACGCCGAGCCGCCCGGCATCGCGCGGGTGGATCCAGACCGGGTTGGTGTGAGCGAGCTCATCCAGCCACTTGGCGTTCGCCGACCGGGTGTGGATCTGGGTGGGCAACCGGAACGTGGACAGCAGCACCAGCTGGTCCGGAGCCAGCCGGTCCGGATGGACGTGGCTCTTGATGTAGCCGGGCACCGCGTGCTCTGGCCAGCCCCAGTCCGCGAGCGTGGCGGAGTAGAACTCCAGCCGCCCGGACGGGGTGGGGAAGCCGCGGCGCACCGTCCCGTCCACTTCCACGCCTACCGGGCGGCGGCCGACGTGATCAGGCTCAGGCATTCCGGTGGGTACGACATTGGGACTGAACGGTTTCGGCGCGCCGGTGTAGACCCGCCCGGCCGGGCTGACCCGGGCGTCGGCGAGTTCGCCGGCCGGGACGGGCTGCTCATGCAGCTGGCCCTGCCCCGACGAAATCTCGAAGGCACCGTAACGGCGCATCCACTGCAGCGGGGTCAGCCCTTCGGCCGCGGCGCGCTCGGGCAGGCCGGGCACCGAATGCTCGAACATCCAGCCGTAGTACTCGTCCACGGTCAGCTTCTCGCCGGGCCGGGCCCGCGACTCGTGGTACTGGCGGATGCCGAGCGAGCCGTCCGGGTCGATCCGCCAGGACAGCTCGATCCAGAACTCGTTCTCCTCCCACACCTCGCCCGGGTTCACCTGCCGGCTGTCGGTGATCGTCTCGCCGAGCCGCTCCCTGGCGGCGCGCAGCACCGGCTGGCGGAACCCGATCCACTGCCCGTCGTACTGCTCGTAGGAGTGCGTGTCGTGGCGCTCAGGGCCGTGCCCCATCGGCAGCACGAAGTCGGCGAAGAACGCCGACTCGCTCCAGGTCGGGGTGAGCGCGACGAAACAGCCGATCTTGGCATCGTCGGTCAGGACCTGCATCCAGGACAGGCCGTCGGGGTTGGTCCAGACCGGGTTGTAGACCCTGATGAAATAGGTGTCCAGTTTGCCGCGGCCGTCGGCCAGGAACTGCGGGAGCAGGAACGACATCTCATTCTGCGCCAGCGGGTACTCCAGCGGCCAGGCCAGGTCCTGCCACACGCCCGGATGCGGCGGGGTGTGGATCGGCTCGGGCACGAACTTGTTCAGCGCGTTGGGGAACGTGCCGCCCTCGGTGGCCACCGCCCCGAGCAGCGCCGAGATGAGGAACAGGGTGCGGGCCACCTGCCAGCCGCCGAGGTTGCCCGCCGCTGCCGACCGCCAGACGTGCCCGGCGAATCTGGTGCCCGCGCCGGCCACCACTTCGGCGACCTGCGCCAGCACCGCGGCGTCGATCCCGGCCTCGGCGGCCGCGTACTCGAAGGTGAACTCGGCATACAGGTCCGCCAGGACCGCCTCGAACGCTTCGAAGGTGACCGGCAGACCGGGGTGGCAGGCCCGCAGGTACTGTGCCCAGTTCCACCAGCGGCGCACGAACTCGCGGTCATACCGCCGGGTCGCGATGATGTGCCTGGCCACCGCCAGGTTGATGGCCGCCTCGCTGCCCGGCACGGGGGAGAGCCAGTGGTCGGCGTGCGTCGCGGTGTTGGACAGCCTGGTGTCGAGCACGATGACCTGGGCCCCGGCCGACCGGGCGGAGATTATCCGTTGCGCATGCGGGTTGAAGTAGTGCCCGGCTTCCAGATGTCCGCTGATCAGGTAGATGACCCGCGCGTTGGCGTAGTCGGGGCTGGGCCGGTCGGCGCCCATCCAGAACTGGTAGCCGGCCCGGCCGCCGCTGGAGCACACGTTGGTGTGCGAGTTGTGCCCGTCGACTCCCCAGCTGGCCAGTACCCGCTCGGTGAATCCGTCCTCGCCGGGCCGCCCGATGTGGACCATGATCTCGTTCTGGCGGTGCTGCACGATGGCGGTGCGGATCCTGGCCGCCAGGGTGTCCAGCGCCTCGTCCCAGCTGATCCGCTCCCAGCCGCCGCTGCCGCGCGGGCCGGACCTGCGCAGCGGGTACAGGATCCGGTCCGGGTCGGTGACCTGGTTGATGGTGGCCGGGCCCTTGGCGCAGTTGCGGCCGCGCGAGCCCGGGTGCTCGGGGTTGCCCTCGAACTTGCGGACCTGCCCGCTGCTGGTGTCCACGTAGGCGAGCAGCCCGCAGGCCGATTCGCAGTTGAAGCAGGTGGTGGGCACCAGCATGTAGTGGCGTTCGCGGCGGGCCGGCCAGGCCCGCGAGTCGAGCTCGGTCCAGTCGTCCCAGCGCTCCCTGGGCGGGAAGGCGGCCAGGTGGGTGCGGCTGGGGCCCTGGTAGAAGGTCTCGCCGCGGGCTTCGACGGCGGACCGGGCGGCGGACACCCTGGCACCGAGGGCGTCCAGGTCATCGGCGTGGTCACGGCGCTGCGGCATGGCTGCCTCCCTAGGCCAGCGGCACGGACTGGCCGGCCTGCACGTAGGCATGCTCGTAGGCGAGCAGCCCGGCCAGCGCCAGCGGGGCGGCGGCCACGCCGATCCACGGTGCCGCCACGGCGGCGGTCACGCCGGCCAGCCCGGGCCAGAAGAACCTGGCGAACCGGCCGCGCACCATCTCCTCGGTGGCCAGCCGAGCGTGCGCGGTCACATGCGGCAGCGTCACCTCGCCGGCAACCAGCGCGACATGGATCGCCGCCGCCACGGCCAGCAGTACCGCCACGGCCGTCACACCCCGGGCCGGCGACAGCCACGCCGCGAACGGGAGGGTTACCGCGGCGCCAGCCAGCGCCGCCTGCACGGCCAGGTGCGGGGCCAGCAGCGGGCTCTGCCACAGATCGCGCGCCTTGGCCTGGGCGAACAGGTAGGCGGTATAGCAGGCGGTGGCCAGGGCCAGCGCGATGCCGAACCCGGCCAGCACCTGCCGGGCGCCGGTCCAGCCGCCGATGCCGGCCAGCAGGTACAGCGCCGCCACGCCGCCGTAACCGCCGATGATGACCGCGCCCCGGACCAGCCAGCTGCGCCACTGGTGCCTGGTGAAGATCAGGTAGAACCTGGCCGGGTGCTTGAGGTCCCAGATCAGCAGGATGCCGGTGACCGCCAGGAAGCCCAGCGCCAGCGACGGCGCCGCCCAGCGGGCCACCGGGTCCGCCCAGCGGAGGAACCCGGTCGCCGCGAGCACCAGCGGCACCGCGAAACCGCCCGCCGCCACGCCCTTGGTCCAGGTGTAGAGGCTGACCCGCCAGCCCCACGGCGCCTGGTGCGGCACGTCGTAGGACAGCAGCGCCGCTGCCGACGACGTCGGCTGGCCCGGGTGGCCCGCGGTGACGAGCTGCGGGTCCGGCGTGCCCTGGCTGGCCCAGGCGAACAGCCCGCCGTCGGGGCGGCGCGCCGCGAGCGGGTCCAGGGTGGCCTGGTGCGCGCCTTTGTAGTACACGCTGGGCCGGGTGCCCTTCTCCGGCCGCCGCACCTGCACCGGCTCGCGCGCCACGATGCGGGTGACCTCCGAGGCCGGGTCGTTGCCGTCGCCGACCAGGATCGCCCCGGTCGGGCACACCGTGACGCAGGCGGGCTCGAGGCCCATATCCAGCCGGTGCGCGCACATGTTGCACTTTTCGGCCGAGTTGTCCGCGGGGTTGATGAAGATCGCGTCGTACGGGCACGCGGCGATGCAGGCCTTGCAGCCGATGCAGACCGACTTGTCGAAATCGACGATCCCGTCCGGCCGCCGGTACATCGCCTCGGTCGGGCAGGCCGTCACGCACGGCGCGTCGGTGCACTGGTTGCACCTGGTCACCTGGAACGCCCGGCGTACCTGCGGGAACTCGCCGACGTCCACGGACTTGACGTAGGTCCTGGTCACCCCCACCGGGACCTCGTTCTCGCTCTTGCAGGCGGTGGTGCACGCGTGACAGCCGATGCACCGGGTCTGGTCCAGCAGCTTCAGCCACCGTACGCCGGCCGCTCCGGTCATGCCGTCCGGCTCAGCCGCGGCTGGGCGCTCATCCATCAGGGCCGCAGTCCGGCCGGCTCGGGACCGAGCAGGGTGATCGCCAGCGCGACGAATGACACGCAGGTGATGGCCACGGTGATCAGCAGCAGGTGCCTGGCGCGGGCCCGCGTGTTGCCGGGCGGCCTGGCCAGCCGGCCCAGCTGCCAGATCAGGGCGCTCAGCGCCAGGATCGGGATCCCCGCGTACGGCCGGGACTTGAGGATGGCGCCGCCGATGGCCGCGAACGCGATGGCCGTCCGGGTCCAGGCGAGCTCGGTCCGTTCCCGTGCCAGGCCTGAGCGCGGGTCCTCCAGGTCGGGTTCAGGCGCCATCAGTTCCTTATCACCCCCGAGAGCATAGCCAGCGCCGCGGCGACCAGGCCGATGATCGCTATGGTCACCGCCAGGATAAGGGGCAGGCGTGATCGGCTCACCGGCTCGCCGCGGCGCAGGGCCCGCTGGTTGCCGGTCCATTCGAAGTAACTGGTCACCGCGACAACGGAGCCCAGCAGGATCAGCGGGGTGCCGATCAGGTGCCGGCCCCACGGGACCCCGGGGAAGGGCGGCAGCAGCTGGATGATGGCCAGCCCGGCAGCCACCAGGGCCAGCGCGGTACGGCTCCAGGCCAGGAAGGTGCGCTCGTTGGCGAAGGTGTAGCGGGCATCAGGCTCGGTGCCGTCCGCGGGTTCCGCAGGACCGGCTGAGTCCGCAGGGCGGCCGGTGTTCGTCTTCCCCTCCCCTCGTGCGCCTGACCATACGAGTCAAGCATGCCGCTGCCTGCCGCCCGGCAGGCGCGCGGATGCGGACTTCGGTCCGCCGGCTGCCCGCCGGGCCGGCCAGGGAATGCCCGGGCGGCACGCCTGGTTAGATACCCGGTCTGGTATTAAAGGCGATGCAGTGAGACAAGGAGGCCACCCATGGCGACAGCTGAGCTGACGTCAGCGAACTTCGATGCGATGACCGGAAGCGACCGGCTGGTGCTGATCGACTTCTGGGCAGCCTGGTGCGGGCCCTGCCGCATGTTCGGCCCGGTCTTCGAGCGCGTGTCAGACCGGCACCCGGACGCGGTGTTCGGCAAGGTCGACACCGAAGCGCAGCCGGAACTGGCTGGCGCGTTCGGGATCTCGTCGATTCCGACCCTGATGGTGATCCGCGACGGCGTCGTACTGTACGCCCAGCCGGGCGCGCTGCCCGAGACCGCGCTGGAGGAGCTGATCGGCAAGGCGCGCGAGCTGGACATGGACGAGGTGCGCGACCAGATCGCCCAGCACAGTGAGCAGGCTCAGCACGGTGCGCAGGCCCAGCAGAGTGCGCAGGCTCAGGCCGGGGGCGCCTGAGGCGCGGATCAGCGCCGGCCGGCCTGGGCGAGCCTGACCGGGCTGGCCGACATCGTGAAGAAGTCACGCGACCACCAGGACTCAAAGTAGCGGTCGGGCCCGCCGAACATATCGGGCAGCAGGTCCCTGCCGTTCCCGGGCGTCGCCGCGCCCTTGGCGCGGTGCGGGTTGTAGGTCGCGAAGTTCACCCAGTCGGTGTTGATGTCGAGTTCCATGGCCCGGACCGCGCCCGCGCGGGCCAGGATGTCGGCGAGCGTCGTGATATTCAGCCCCGGGCCGCCGACATAGACGAGGGCACCGTTGGCCGTGATGCCGACGCCGGACCGCCACACGTAGACGGCGTTGCCGAGCGTGAAGCCCCACTGGTTGGTGTCGTTGGGGTCGAGGCCGGGCACCGGCTTCCCGTTGCGGACCAGCAGATCCAGATTCTGCCTGACGGCTACGACGTCCGGGCTGAGGCTGAGGCCCCGGCCCCAGTCGCCGATGTTGACCGTGCCGTTGCGGTAGATGACGAACGAAGCCGCGCCCTTCCGCAGCGGAGCGACGGTTTTGTGGTCGGTGTAGTAGCCGCCCTGCGCGTTGTTCATCAGGAATCCGGCGTTGAAGGCGGCGACTAGGGTTCTGGCGGCCGTCCGCGAGACCGGCGCGGAATGCTTGTACGGGCCGCCACCAGGAATGGTGCTTCCTGAGTACAGGGTCGCCCGCAGCATTTTGGTGTCCATCCAGGCCACGCCGATGACGAGGCTGGTGTGGACGGCGTCGGGCCGGACCCAGGTCTCGTACACTGCCGGGATCCCGTCCACCCGGCGGCCCACCGGATACCACACCCCCTCGCGGGCCAGCCGGTGCCCGGCCGGCGAGGTCATCCGCTTCGGCGTCCTGAGGTGAGCGATCGCGACCTGGGCGGCGCCGCCCTGCGGCCCGGCCGAGCCCAGCTGCGGGATCGCTGAGCTGGCCGGGTTCCCGCCGACCGGCGGCTGGTGATGGGAGTACCAGAGGTTCTCCGCCCAGTCAACGATCCCGCTCCCGCCGTGCCCGCGGAACCATTCGGCGCCGCGCGCGGCGACCGAGGTGCCCAGGCCTGGGTCGGCCAGCGCCTTTCCCAGTGACAGCCAGATGGGCGTCAGCAGCACGAAGACCGCGAGCAAGCCGGTCAGCAGCGGGTGCCGGCGGCCATCGTCCGGCGCGCCGCGCGCCGTTGACGGTGCCGCGCCCGGCGGCCAGGCCGGCCTGCCGGGGCCGGGACCGAGCCCTGCTCCGTCGTGGCCGTCTCCAGCACGCCAACGCCCTGGTGGTCACCGCGGTCCTGGGCGCCGGCTGACCGGTCGCCGTCGTCCCAGTGGCCGGCGCCGGTCCGCCGCTCCGGATCGGCTGACCTGAGGGGATCTGGGTGCCGCGGGGGTGGCTGGCCGTCGCCCTGCATTACCTCTCGTCCTTCATCTCGCCGAACATATCTGCAGATCGTTAAGGCGCCGTGAACATACCTCGCCGCCTTGCGCCGCCGAGCGTACCTCCTAGCGGCAATGGACAGAGCGCTGACGACCAATGCGCCGGCAAAATAGGCAAGGTCAGGGACGCTGTTGACGGTCACCCGCGCCGGCTATTGGCGCAGGCCTCAGCAGGCCGACGGCCTGCCGAGCGGGCGGGTCAGGCGGCTCTGCGGCCGGGTGGCACCGGCGCGCGGTCACTGCGGCGCTCGTCGGCCATCGTGTCGTCCTCATCGCCAGCGGACAATCCTGCCCCGGTCCCGGACATCGCGGCGGGCGCGGCCGCGGTCAGGTCGCCGTCGCCTGCGGTATTCCCGGGCACGACGGGCGCACTGCGTCCTCGGTGCTCGGGATGGGCATCGGCATAGAACACCATCGTCAGCCAGTATCCCAGGGCCAGCACCGCCACGATCGGGGTGATGACGTAAAACACCGCCGATACCGTCATGACAGGCACTTCCTTCCCGGGAGGTCATCCGCCCGACCGCCACGCGCGAACCCGCAGCTGGAAGATCAGCGGTGCTCGACCTCGCCTCCTTTCCAGTTCACGGCGGTGCCTGGCACCCGGGCCAGGGACCAACGGCCCGGTGACGCCAGACCTCCGGCCCGGGTACGCCCGACATACGCTGACGATCTGGACACCGGATGTGCCGCGCCGCCGAGTCCCGGCGGCCCGATGGGCGGCGCGCAGGCCCGCGGGCGGTAACCGGCTATCGGCTGCCCACCCCGGCGTCGTGGGCCAGCAACCCGGCCTGGGTGCGATTGGCGCAGTCCAGCTTGACCAGCATCCGCGACACGTAGCCCTTGATGGTCGCCTCGGACAGGAAGAGCCGCTGGGCGATCTGCGCGTTGGACAGTCCCGCACCCAGGCAGGCCAGCACCTCCACCTCCCGTTCGGTCAGCGACCCGACCAGTTCCCGTGCCCGGTCGCGAGCCGAGTGGCGGTCGGCGGACGCCGCGATCAGCCGGCGGGCGGCGGCAGGCGACAGCACGGTATGGCCGTCGGCCGCCACCCGGACCAGCCCGATCAGCTCCTCCGGGGGCGTGGACTTCACCAGGAACCCGGCCGCGCCGGCCCGCAGCGCGCGCAGGACGTACTGGTCAGCGTCGAACGTGGTCAGCACGACGACGACCGGCGGGTGGGTGATCTGGCTGATCTGCCCGATCGCGGTGAGCCCGTCGACGCCCGGCATGCGCAGGTCCATGAGCACGACGTCCGGCCGGCTGCGCAGGATCGCGGCCACGCCCGCCGTGCCATCGTGCGCCTCGTCGACCACTTCGATGTCACCGGCGGAGCCGAGTATCGTCCGCAGGTGGGCGCAGACCATGGGCTCGTCGTCGACGACTACCACCCGGACCAACGGTCAGACCGCCGGCTCTGCGGTCGGCACGTAGGCGGGCAGCGTCGCATCGACGCAGAACCCGCCGTCGGGCGCCGGCCCGGCCCGGAGCGTGCCGTGCACCAGCTCGATGCGCTGGCGCAGGCCGGCGATGCCCAATCCGGAGCCAGTGCTAGCCAGCGCCGGGCCGGCCAGTATCGGGCCGGGCCCGGCCGGTGCCGCGTTGCGGACCGTGAGCTGCACCTGCGCCGGGTCATAGGCGATGCGCACCACCACCCGCGCTCCCGGCGCGTGCTTGCGCACGTTGGTCAGCGCCTCCCGGACGATGCGGTAGGCCGTGCGGCCGATCACCGGGGAGGCCAGCGCCGGGTCGCCCTTCTCGACCAGCTCGGCCGGCGTCCCTACCGCGGTCGACTCCGCGATCAGCTCGGCCAGGCCGGGCGTGGCCGGCGTCTGGTCGCTCTCCGGCCCGGTCCGCAAGATGCCGACCAGGTCCCGTAGCTCGTCCAGGGCCTGGCAGCCGGAGGCCCGGAGTTCCTCGGCCGCCTGCCGGGTCGGCTCGTCGGTGGCCGTCATCCGCAGCGCGCCGGCCTGCAGCACCATCAGGCTCACCCGGTGGCTCACGACGTCGTGCATCTCGCCGGCCAGCCGGGCGCGTTCCTCGGCCCTGGCCTGCTCGGCGAGCAGATGCCGCTCCCGTTCGGCCCGCTCCGCGCGTTCGGTCAGCGCCTGCACCAGCCGCCTGCGGGCCAGGAAGTACAGCGCCAGCAGCGGGCCGATCGCGACCCGGAGGACGCCGATCGTGATGACCGCGACCGACGGCTGCCACGGCCGGGCGACGATGACCGCGAACGCGCCGATCGCGATGAGCGCGGTGCGTCGGTCTTGCCGGTAGAGCACCGGCCCGTACGCCGCCAGCGCCGTGGCGTAGGGCGCCCACACGTTCCCTGCGTGCGCCGGAGTCAGCGCGTCGGCCGGCCAGATCAGCAACGTCACCGCGAGCGTGAACGCGGCCATGATGGCCATGACCGTCAGCGGCGCGCGGCGCCGGATCACCAGCGAGCAGCAGACGAGCGCCTGCAGGCCCAGCAAGCTCCAGGCCAGCGGGCCGGGGCGGGCCGGCCACCAGGTGACGCCCGCCAGCGTCGCCGCGGTGTCGAGCAGCACGAAGAAGACCGCGATCGCCACGTCGATCGCGACCCAGTGCCGCTGAAACCATGTTGGGCAGGCCACGTGGCTCAGGTTACGTCGCGGCCCCGGCTGGCGCCGACCTCAATATGCCCGGCCATCCGTTCGGCGGGCCGGAAACCTACGAAAGTCGCAGGGCGGCCCGCGCGGGCCGCCTGTCGGCGCCCGTTAACCCGACTGCTCGCCCTAGCTGGCCCGGCCCCGCCTCCCGTGGACTGCAGGCATGACAACGCAACCAGCAGACATGTCCACCAGTCCCAGGCTAGGCCGCTACGAGATCGACACCAGCGGTTCGACCGTCAGGTTCAGCACCCGGCACCTGTTCGGCCTCGCGCCGGTACGGGGGGAGTTCGCGATCCGGACCGGGATCGTCGATGTCGCCGAGCCGCTGGGCGCCTCGAGGATCTGCGTCGAGATCGATGCGGCCAGCTTCCGTACCGGCAACCCGCAGCGGGATCGCACCGTCAGGTCCGGGCGGTTCCTCGACGCCCGCAGGCACCCGGTCATGACCTTCGTCTCCGAGCGCATCGAGGCAACGGCGATCACCGGCAGCCTGACCGTGCGCGACGTCACCGGGCCGGTCCGCCTGTCGGTCGAGTCGTCCGACGTCACGCCGCCCGAGTTCACCACGCGGGTGACGTCGCGGATCGACCGGACCGACTTCGGCCTGACCGCGTCCCGCGGGCTGGCCGGGCGCTACCTCGACTTGACGATGGAGGTCCGGTGCGTACGCAGCTGACCATGGCGACCGAGAGCAGCCCGGCCTCGGCCGCTACGACCCGGTCGCCGGCGGGATCGCAGCTGTCTAGCGCGGTCGTCGTCACGGAGCTACGCAAGAGCTACGGCGGCCTGCAGGCGGTCCGCGGGGTGAGCTTCACGGTCGCCGAGGGCGAGATCTTCGCACTGCTCGGGCCGAATGGCGCGGGCAAGACCACCACGCTGGAGATCCTGGAGGGGTTCCGGTCCCGGGACGGCGGCCACGCCGCGGTGCTCGGCCGCGATCCCGGCGACCGCGCTGGCGGCCGGGCGCTGCGCGAGCGGATCGGCCTGGTGCTGCAGGACATCGCGGTCGAGCCCTACCTGACGGTCCGTGAGACGGTGGCCCGCGACGCCGGTTACTACCCCGCGCCGCGCGACACCGATGAGGTAATCGGCCTGGTCGGCCTGGCCGGGCAGGCGCGGCAGAAGGTCCGCGCCCTGTCCGGCGGCCAGAAGCGCCGCCTGGACCTGGCCCTGGGGATGATCGGCAACCCGGCCGTGCTGTTTCTCGACGAGCCGACCACCGGGTTCGATCCGAACGCCCGCCGGGACGCGTGGCAGATCGTCCGCGGCCTGCGCGACGCCGGGACCACGATCCTGCTCACCACCCACTACATGGAGGAAGCCCAGGCGCTGGCGGACCGGGTGGCGGTGATCACCGGCGGCCAGATCGTCGCCGCGGGGCCGCAGTCGACCATCGGCGGCCGCGATACCGCTGGGGCCCGGATCCGCTTCGCCCTGCCGGGCGGGTACGCCGTCGCCGACCTGCCGGTCGACGCCGACTGCCGGGCAGGCCTGGTGACCGTCGAAGCGGCAGACCCGACCGAGACGCTCTACCAGCTGACCGGCTGGGCCCTGCGGCACGGCACGGTGCTGGCCGGCCTGGCCGTGGACCGGCCGAGCCTGGAAGACGTCTACCTGCGCCTGACCGGCGCTGGCGGGCCGGAGCACATGATGGAAAGGAGCACCCGATGACCACCACCGCGCGCCCGGCCCGGCGCGGCGACCTGGCGCTGCTGTGGCACCAGGTCCGCTACGAGCAGCTGTCCTTCTGGCGCAATCCGCAGGGCGCGTTCTTCACGTTCGTGTTCCCGGTCGTGATCATCACGGTCTTCGGTGCCTTGCTGCGCGGCGCGACGCGGAACTCGTATTTCTACGGGCTGTCCGCTTTGCAGTACTACGTGCCTACGATCGCCGCCGTCTCGGTGCTCGGCGCCTGCTACAGCCAGCTGGCGATCGTGCTGTCGATGCGGCGCCAGAATGGCATCCTCAAGCGGGTCCGCGCGACACCGCTGCCGGCGTGGACGTATTTCCTGGGGCTGCTGGCGCATTGCGTCATGGTCAGCGTCGTGGATGTCGCGCTGATCGTCAGCGTCGGCCGCCTGTTCGGCGTGCCGCTGCCCACCCACTGGGCGGCCATCTTCGTGACCCTGGTACTCGGCGCGGCCAGCTTCTGCGCGCTCGGCGTGGCGGTCGCGACGTTGATCCGCAATTCCGAGGCCGCGCCCCCGGTCGTGCAGCTCGTCCTGTTCCCGCTGGTCTTCATCTCCGGCACGTACCTGCCGATCCACTCCGCCGCGCTGAACCGCGTCGCCGGGCTGCTGCCGGTGCGGCCGTTCAACCAGGCGCTGCTCGGCCCGTTCGCCCACCACACCGGGTTCGACTGGCACAACCTCGGCGTGCTGCTCGCCTGGGGCGCGGCCGGGGCAGTCGTCGCCATCCGCCGGTTCCGGTGGGACCCTCGCCCGGACTGAGGCCAGCACCCAGGGTGCGGCAGCAGGTCGGGGAGCGGCCTGGTATCGCCAGCGCCACTGGCGGCTCGTGACCTGGCTGACCGGGGCGGTCCCGGCCGCCCGGTCACGGGCCCGTGCTCACGCGGCGGCGAACCGGCGGCCCGGATCGCCCCGGAGCAGTCCGGCCGGCAGCCTGCGGCCGCACACGACCAGCGCGAGGTGCTGAGCCGCTCCGGATACCGGTGTTCCTGAGCCGAACGACCAGTCGATGTCGTCGGCCCGCAGCTCGGTCCCGGCCAGCTCCGCGCCGAAGTACTTGACGGTCTTCGGCCTGGTGATGACGTCCAGGACGATGCGCAGACGGTCTTCGGGGACCGTCAGGGCGATGCCCTGCGCCACGGTGATGTCCAGGCCGTGGATCATGTCGTGGACCAGCGCGCCCTCGAACCCGCCGCCGGGCGGCTTCCATGGATGCCCGGCATTGTCGCTGAGCGCCGCCAGGAGGTCACCCGGAGGTAGCGTCCCGTCCCGCCGGGCGCTCCGGTCGGCCATCAGGTTGAAGTTCCCCCGCGCCTTACCGAGCTCGGTCAGGAACTGCCTGGTCGAGTACCTGAACGGCATCGTCATATGCGCGACGACCTCGCGTACCCGCCATCCGGCGCACAGGGTGGGCGCGTCCCAGGACTGCGACGGCAGGCCGCTGAGCATGTCGGCCACGTCCAGGCGCTGAGCCGCGATCGATGCCCTGAGCTCGGTGTCCCGCATCGATGAGCTTGTCATCGTCATGCCTCCCAGGTAACGAGGGTGATCTGGGCCTGGGCCGCTATCGGCTATCGGTCCCGGTCGCCGGACATGGCCCCGACGTAGCTGGCGAAGCGGTCGAGCGAGGTCGAGAAGCCAGCCTGGGCTTCCTGGCTCCGGAACGCGTCAGGCACATTGGCCTGCCGGATGCGGACTTCGGTGCGAGCGTCGCCCAGGTCCCGGAAGGTCGAGGTCGTCGTGACGCCGGTGTCTGAGTCGGTCCACACGAGCCGCTCCGGCTCGACGACCTCGGCGAAGACTGCTCGCATGGCGTACTGGCGGCCGTCGGAGTCGTTGACCATGACCGTCTCGAAGACTCCGCCGGGACGAGGGTCGACCTTGATGTTCTCCAGGGGCGTGTGCATGCCGGCCGGGCCCCAGAAGTGGGTGAGGTGCTCAGGCTCGATCATGCAGCGGAACACGAGTTCTCTCGGAGCCGCGAAGACGCGGACGTAGCTGAGCTCGGCCGCGTTCGCCGCGTGGTCATTCATGGGCCGTGTCCTTCCTGGTTGCCGGCGGTGGTTGCTGGAGATCGCGGAGGTGGTCGTCGAGCTTGTCGAACCGCTCGCGCCAGATCCTGCGGTTCTCCTCGATCCAGTCCGCAGCCGCGTCGAGTGCTGCTGGCTCAAGGTGGCAGGGCCGGAACTGGGCCCGCCGGGTCCGGGTGATGAGCCCGCAGCGTTCCAGCACCTTGAGGTGCTTGGAGATCCCCGGCAGGGTCATCGTGAAGGGCCCCGCTAGCTCGTTCACCGTGGCGTCCCCGGTCGCCAGCCGAGCCACGATCGCCCGCCGGGTCGGATCCGCCAGCGCGATGAAGGTGGCATCCAGCCGGTCCGCCGCCACTGCCATCCGAGCCTCCAGGTACCTGCGGGCCACTTGGTCATGACGCTTACTTAACCACAAAGTTAGTTAGCCATCAAGTTAAATAACCGAGGAGCCGCCGGCTCCGCGCGAGCGGGTGACGCCCGCGGGGCGGATCGCTACGGCGCCGCGGCGCCGGTACCGGTGCGGTTAGCCCGGCCCCGGCGAGCGCGACCGGGGCACCGCCTGGCGGTGCGCTGGCGCGGCAGCTGGCGGCTGAGCCGGTGCACTGATCACCGGCCGGCCGATCCGGTGGCTTAGCGGGGCGTCAAGACGCAGAACTCGCCGCCCTGCGGATCGGCCAGCACCGTCCAGCGAGCGTCGCCCTGGCCGACGTCGATCGGCTGCGCGCCTGCCGCGCGCAGCCGGCGCACCTCAGCCACCTGATGGTCACCTCCGAACGGCGCGACATCGAGATGGATCCGGTTCTTGACCAGCTTCGCGTCGGGGACCCGCAGCAGCTCGAGATACGGCCCGACGCGCTGCGGTGACCGGAGCGCCACCCAGCCGTCAGCGGTATCGGCGACCGCCCAGCCGGCCGCCAGCTCCCAGAAGCCCGCCAGGGCAGCGGGGTCGGCGCAGTCGGCGACGACGGCGGCGACCGGGCCGGTGTCCCGGTAGACCGCCCGCGGATCGAGCACGCAGAACTCGTTCCCTTCCGGGTCGGCCAGTACTTCCCAGGGCACGTCACCCTGGCCGATGTCGGCGGGCGTCGCGCCGAGCCCGCGCAGCCGCGCCACCTCGGCCGCCTGATGCTCGGGCGAGGTGGTCGCCAGATCGAGATGTACCCGGTTCTTCCCGGTCTTGCCCTCGGGCACCGGTACGAACACCAGCGGCAGTGCCGCCGGATCCGGGTAGTGATAGCCCGCCGGCCAGACGTCCCACTCGCTATCGTCCTCAGCCGCGAGTTCCCAGCCCAGGGCGGCCGCCCAGAACCGGGCCAGCCGCTGCGGATCTGCCGCGTCCACCACCAGATGCACCAGGCGCGTGGCCATATCGCCACCCTTCCGTCCACGTAGAACACCGCCGAAACCCGGGCGAGGCTAGCATGCTCAGATGCGCGCCGCCTGCGGAGTTTCATGACCGGGGATGACCTGCTCGGCCTGTTCCCGCCGGGCACGGTGCAAGATCAGGATGGCATGCTCCGGATCGGCGGCTGCCGTCTCGACGAGCTGGCGGCGGGCTACGGCACGCCGGTGCTGGTGGTGGACGAACAGGCGGTCCGCCAGCGGGCGCGTGACTACCGGCAGTTGCTGGCCGCGCGGTGGCCGGACTCGCAGGTGGTGTTCGCGTCGAAGGCCTTCCCGTGCACGGCTGTGCAGCGGCTCATGGTCAGCGAGGGCCTGTGGCTGGACGTGGCCGGCGGCGGGGAGATCATCACCGCGCTAGCCGCCGGAGCTGATCCGGCCACGCTGGTCCTGCATGGCAACGCCAAGACCACCGAGGAGATCGAGCTCGCCATAACCTCCGGGGTGGGCACGGTCGTCGTCGACAATGAAGATGACATCGACCGGCTAGCGGCCACGGTCCCGCCGGGACAGGTGCAGAGCTGCCTGGTCCGGGTGATCCCGGGGATTCAGGGGTCAACCTATCCCGCTTACGCGACCGGGCACGCGGGCGCCAAGTTCGGGCTGTCCGCGGCGGCGGCCCGCGGCGCGATTTCGCGGATCCATGCCTCGCCGCGGCTGCGCATGGACGGCCTGCACACCCACGTCGGCTCGCAGATCCTGGTTGCCGACGAGCTGGCCGCCGCGGTCGCGCCGCTGGCGGCCCTGGGCGACTACCCGGTCTACGATCTGGGCGGCGGCCTGGGCTGCCGGTACACCTACGCTGATCAGCCGCCCAGCCTGGCCGAGTACCTGGACGCGCTGACCGGTGCGGCGCGTGCGCACCTGCCACCCGGCGCCCGCATCCTGATCGAGCCTGGCCGCAGCATGGTGGCCGCTAGCGCCGTGACCGTCTACCGGGTCACCACGGTCAAGCCTGGCGCGACCACTTTCGTGGCCGTCGACGGAGGCATGGGTGACAACCTCGAGGTCGCGCTGGTCGGGCAGCGCTTCGAGGCGACCATCGCCGACCGGGTCGGCGGCGGCCAGCCGGTCACCGTCGTTGGCCGGCACTGCGAGTCCGGCGATGTGCTCAGCGCCGACGTCCCGCTGCGTGACCCGAGGGTCGGGGACCTGCTCGCGGTCCCGGTCACCGGCGCCTACAGCTACACCATGTCCAACAATTACAACGGCGCTCGCCGGATCCCCGTGGTGTTCGCGGACGGCGGCACGCCCAGGCTGGTGGTCCGCCGCGAACGGTGGGAGGAACTGCTCAGTCGCGACCAGTGAGCCGCGACCTGTGAGCGGCGGCCCGGCCGCCAGCCGGGTCCGGTGCGGAAGCTGGCGGCCGGTAAATACGTTGTCATTGCCGAGCCCAGCTGGCCATCCTGGCCGAGGCCCCGGCCGCGCCCGCACTGGAGATTCCGCCTTGACGCTTTCGCCCGCCACGTTGCGAGCCCGGCTGCCCGGGCTCATGCTGCGCGACCAGCGCCGCCTTGGCCGGCGTATCGCCAAGGCGGCCGCGCTGCGTGACAGCCAGGCGCGCGAGCAGGCGCTGGGCCGGGTCCTGGCCGAACTGGACGCGGCAGCGGCCCGCGTCGAGGAGCGCAGCCGCGCCGTGCCCGCCATCGCCTACCCGCCCGAGCTCCCGGTGAGCCAGCTGAAGGACAAGATCGCCGAGGCCATCCGTGATCACCAGGTGGTGATCGTCGCGGGCGAAACCGGATCCGGCAAGACCACCCAGCTGCCGAAGATCTGCCTCGAGCTCGGCTACGGCGTCACCGGCCAGATCGGGCACACCCAGCCCCGGCGCATCGCGGCCCGCACGGTGGCGGACCGGATCGCTGACGAGCTCGGCACCGAGCCTGGCACGGTGGTCGGCTATCAGGTGCGGTTCGCCGACACCTCGGGTGACGCCACGATGATCAAGGTGATGACCGACGGCATCCTGCTCACCGAACTGCATCGAGACCGGCTGCTGCTGCGCTACGAGGTGCTGATCATCGACGAGGCACATGAGCGCAGCCTCAATATCGACTTCATCCTCGGCTACCTGAAGCAGCTGCTGCCGCGCCGGCCCGACCTCAAGGTCATCATCACCTCCGCCACCATCGACCCGGCCCGCTTCAGCGCTCACTTCGCCGGAGGCGAATCAATTAAGCACCGCGCCGGAGGCGAATCAATTAAGCACCGCGCCGGAGGCGAATCAATTAAGCACCGCGCCGGAGGCGAATCAGGCCAGCACCGCGCCGGAGGCGAATCAGGCCAGCACCGCGCCGGAGGCGAATCAGGCCAGCACAGCCAGAACGCACCGGTGATCGAGGTGTCTGGCCGTACCTACCCGGTCGAGGTGCGGTACCGCCCGGTCGCCGACCCGGGCCGCCCGGATGCCGAACCCCGCGACCAGGTCCAGGCCATCAGCGACGCCGTGGACGAGCTGCGCGCCGAAGGGCCAGGCGACATCCTGGTCTTCCTCAGCGGCGAGCGCGAGATCAGGGACACCGCCGACGCGCTGTCCGGTCAGGACGGCCTGGAAGTGTTGCCGCTTTATGGCCGGCTGTCCGCGGCCGAGCAGTACCGGGTCTTCCAGCCGCACCGTGGCCGCCGGGTGGTCCTGGCCACCAATGTCGCGGAAACCTCGCTCACCGTCCCTGGCATCAGGTACGTGATCGACCCGGGCAGCGCGCGGATCTCCCGCTACAGCCACCGGACCAAGGTCCAGCGGCTGCCGATCGAGCCAATCTCCCAGGCGTCGGCCAACCAGCGCGCCGGCCGGTGCGGCCGGACCTCGGATGGCGTGTGCATCCGGCTCTACAGCGAGGAGGATTTCGCCTCGCGGCCGGAATTCACCGACCCGGAGATCCTGCGCACCAACCTGGCATCGGTCATCCTGCAGATGGCCGCGCTGGACCTCGGCGAGGTGGCCGCCTTCCCGTTCGTCGACCCGCCCGACTCCCGGAACATCGCTGACGGCATCAGGCTCCTGGAAGAACTCGGCGCCTTCGCGCCGGGTGGCGGCCGGTCCGGGCTCACCGGCGTGGGCCGGAAGCTGGCCCAGCTCCCGGTGGACCCGCGGCTGGGCCGGATGATACTGGAGGCCGGCGGCAACGGGTGCGCCCGCGAGGTACTGATCATCGCCGCGGCGCTGTCCATCGTCGATCCCAGGGAGCGGCCCGCGGAATCGCGCGAAGCGGCCGACGCGATGCACGCGCGGTTCGCTGAGCCTGGTTCTGACTTTCTGGCCTTCCTCAACCTGTGGGACTACCTGCGCGATCAGCAGCGGGAGCTGTCGTCGTCCGCGTTCCGGCGGATGTGCCGCCGCGAGTACCTGCACTACCTGCGGGTGCGGGAATGGCAGGACGTGTTCAGCCAGCTCAGGCTGGCCGCCAGGGATCTGGGCATCGCGGCCGAGCGCGATGGTGCGGCGCCGGCGCCGGTTGACCCCGGAGCTGGCCAGCCGGGTGCACATCTCGCTGCTGGCCGGCCTGCTGTCGCACATCGGCATGCAGGACATGGACCAGAAACCACGCGGAAAGCGGCGTGGCCCTGCGGAGTTCGCCGGCGCGCGCGGGGCCCGTTTCGCCATTTTCCCCGACTCGGCGCTGGCCAGGAAGCCGCCGCCGTGGGTCGTCGCGGCGGAGCTGGTCGAGACGTCCAGGCTGTGGGCTAGAACGGTAGCGAGTATCGAGCCCGAGTGGGCCGAGTCATTGGCCGGGCACCTGCTCAGGCGCAGTTACAGCGAGCCGCACTGGGACGCGCGGCGCGGTGCGGCGATGGCCGCCGAGAAGGTGACCTTGTACGGGCTGCCGATCGTGGCGGCGCGGCAGGTCAGCTACGGCCGGATCGAACCAGCTGCCGCCCGCGAGCTGTTCATCCAGCACGCCCTAGTGGAGGGCGACTGGCAGACCCACCACCGCTTCTTCCACGACAACCGGCGGCTGCTAGCAGAGGCGGGGGACATCGAGCGCCGGGCCAGGCGGCGCGGCCTGGTCGCCGACGACGCGGCTGTATTCGACTTCTACGACCGGCGGATCCCCGCGACCGTGACCTCGGCCCGGCATTTTGACGCTTGGTGGAAGAAGGCCCGTGCCGCCGACCCCGGCCTGCTGGCCTTCTCCGCCGCCGATCTGGCCGGCCCGGCCGCGCCACAGGTCCGCCCGGCCGACTATCCCAGCAGCTGGGCCGGGCTTCCGCTGTCGTATGAGTTCGCTCCGGGCGATCCCGGCGACGGCGTGACCGTGGACATCCCGCTGGCCCGGCTCAACCAGGTGAACGGCGCGGAGTTCGGCTGGCAGGTGCCCGGGCTGCGCGAGGAGCTGGTGACCGAATTGATCAGGTCACTGCCCAAGCAGCTGCGCACGGCCTTCGTGCCCGCCCCGCAGACGGCCAGCGCGGTGCTGGACCGGCTGGACCGCCTGGACCCGCCCCGCGGCGACCTCCTGGATGCCCTGGCCGCGGAGCTCGGCCGCCTCGGCGGAGTGCAGATCCCGCGCGAGGCGTGGAATCTGTCCCGGCTGCCCGCCCACCTGAGGATCAGCTACCGGGTGCTGGACGGCGACCGGGTGCTCGCGGCCGGCAAGGACCTGGCCCAGCTGCAGCGGCAGCTGCAGCCCCGGCTGCAGGCCGAGCTCTCCGAAGCCGCCCGGGGCATCACCCGCTCCGGGCTCCGGACCTGGGACTTTGACTCGCTGCCCCGGGTATTCACCGACCAGCGGGTCCGTGGCTACCCGGCGCTTGAGGATGCCGGCGACTCGGTCGACATCCGGCTCTTCGAGACATCGGCACAGGCCAGCGAGGCCATGTGGCGGGGAAACCGGCGCTTGCTCCTGCTCGCGGTGCCCGCCGGGGTGCGCTCCGTCGCCAGCCGCCTGCCGGTCACGGCCAAGCTCGCGATGAGCCGGAGCCCGTACCCGGGGCCGGCCGCGCTGCTCGACGACTGCGCCGCGTGCGCGGCCGACCAGGTGATCGCCGAAGCAGGCGGCCCGGCCTGGGACGCGGCGGGCTTCGCGCAGCTCCTCGACGCGGCCAGGACCGCGCTCCCGGTCGCGGCCGCGGACGTGGTCAGCGCCGTCGCGCGGGTCCTGGCCGAGGCCCACCAGGTCGAGGCGAGCCTGGGGCGCGACGCTGGCCCGGTGCTGGCGCCCGCGTATGACGACATGCGCGCTCAGCTGTCCGGGCTGATCTATCCGGGCTTCATCGCGGAGACAGGCTCGAAACGGCTGCCTGACCTGGTCCGCTATCTGACGGCGATCAGCCGCCGGCTGGAGAAGGCAGCCGCGGACCCGCGCCGGGACGCCGAGCGGATGGCCATCGTGCACCGGGTGACCGACGCCTACCAGCGGGCCAGCGGAGGGCTGCCGGTCGCCAGCCGCGGTAGTGAAAGCGCCCGGATGGTGCGCTGGATGATCGAGGAACTGCGGGTCAGCCTCTTCGCCCAGGCCCTGGGCACCCCGGTTCCTGTCTCTGAGCAGCGGATCCAGAAGGCACTCGACCAGCTGGCCAGCTGACCGGCCGGCTACACCGGGCCGGATCACCCGACCGTCCGTCACGACGCCGCTGCCGCTCCGCGGCCGGAGGTTTCCGCGGCAAATGTGCCGTCGCTGCGGTTCGCGAGCGATAGCGATGGCGCCGCGCTGTTGCTGTTTTCGCGGCTATGCGCCATCGGTGCTATTCGAATCGGCGGGGAGGGCGGCCCAGTCACCAGCCCGCGCGGGCTGGTGACTGGCGTTGCGCTTAATCCTGATCCCGGCGATGCCTCTGCAGTCACTGGCGCCGCCGCGGGCACAGGTGTCACACGCAGGCCGGGCGAGCCAGGGCCGGGCCGTTCGCTAACTCGGGCTACTCGGCGTCTGTTCGCCCTCTAGGCACGCGATGGCGCGGAGGCGGCAGTCGCGGGCGCGGGTCCGGTTAGGGCCGGTAGGCATCGCGGCGGTGGTCGATGTGCAGCACGACGATTTCACGGCGCTCTTCGTTGATGCGATACCGCACTCGATACTCACCGCGCCGGGCCCGCCACAGGCCGTCGAACGGAGGCCTTAACGGCGCCCCCACGGTCTTAGGCCGGGCCAGCAGCGGACCGGAGATGAATTCCCATGCGGCGAAGGCCGCCGTCGATGGCAGGGTATGACTCAACGCCCGCCGGGCGCCCGGCGCCACGACCAGGCGGTAGGGGGGTGGTTGTTCAGCCGGAGAGTCACCGGGATCAGGCACCGTGCCGCTCACGGCGGCGCCGCTCTTCCATCAGTGCGGCCATCTCCGCGCCTGTGGTCGCTTCTCCGGCGGCGACATCAGCCTCTGCTGCTGCGATTCGGGCTATGGCCTGCGGGTCCGACAGCAGCTCAAGAGTCGCCTCGATCGACTCCAGATCCTCAGCTGACATCAGCACGACGTACTCGCGGCCGTTGCGGGTGATGTGGACGCGTTCGTGGGTGCGGTCAACCTCGTCGGCTATCTCAGACAGGCGAGCCTTGACATCGGACAGCGGCATCGTGCTCATAGACCAGAATTCTAGTCCATGACGACCTGCCTGTCGACTCAATGCGAGATCATCAAATCTCGACGCTGGTACACATGGACAACGCTGCTGCTTCGCCGCGGTGCTGGCGGGGACGGGCCGCCGGCTGGCGCGAGGCGGTCTGATTTGCTTGGCGCTGAGGAGGTGTCCGGGTGCAGACCGCGTTCGTGCTCGGTGGCGGCGGCGTGCTCGGCGCCCACGAGGTGGGCATGCTCCGGGCGTTGTCCGAAGCGGGGATCGCGCCCGACATGGTCGTGGGCACGTCGGTGGGCGCCATCAACGGCGCGCTGGTGGCCGCCGACCCGGCCGCCGCGGCGCAGCGGCTGGGCCAGCTGTGGCAAGGCGATGCGCTGCGGCACGCCTTCAGCGAGACCCTGTGGGGCCGCGCGGCCAGGCTGGCGCGCTCCGGCACGCACCTGCATTCCATCGAGCCGCTGCGGCAGATGCTGGACAGCAGGCTGCCCGGGCCCGACTTTGCTGATCTTGAGCTGCCGTTTCACTGCGTGGCGGCCAGCATCGAGCACGCCAGCGCCCGCTGGTTCAGCAGCGGCCCGATCGTGCCCGCGGTCCTCGCCTCGTGCGCAGTGCCCGGGCTGCTCCCGCCGGTCGCGATCGACGGCGAGCACTTTTTCGACGGCGGTCTGGTCGATTCCATCCCGGTGGGGCGCGCCATCGCGCTGGGTGCCCGCATCGTCTATGTCCTGCAGGTCGGCCGGATCGAGCGGCCGCTGACGGTGCCGCGCCGCCCCTGGGAGGTCGGACTGGTCGCTTTCGAGATCGCCCGGCGGCACCGGTTCCACGAGGAGATGCTTGCGCTGCCCGACGACGTACGCGTGCACGTTCTGCCGGCTGGCGTGGACCCGCGCCCGCCGGACCTGTCCCAGCTGCGATATCGCGACAAGACTAAGGTCGGAGCGAGTATTGAGCGCGCGTATGCGGCGTCCGCGAGCTATCTGGCCGCACTGGCCGGGCCCTGATCCGGCCAGCAGGGACGGGAGGAGCCTGCCATGCTCCCACCCAGGCTGGTCCGGCGTCTGGTGCTGGTGCCGCTCGAGATTGTCGTCGCGGTCGCGGTGGCCGTGCTGCTGCCGTTGCTGACCCTGCTGGCGGCGGCGTTCCGGCGGGTCGGACTGGTGCGCCCGGGCCGCAGGCGCGGCCTGCGGCTGCTGTACTTCATGCTCGTCTGGCTGGTGGCCGACACTTCGACGCTGTTCATGTGCCTGGGCCTGTGGATCGCCAGCGGATTCGGCGGCCGCCTGCACAGCGAGCCCTACCAGGACCGCCACTACGCGATCATGCGGTGGTTCCTGGACCGCCTGTACAACGCGGCGGAAAGCACCTTCGGGCTGCGAGTCGAGGTCGACGAGCCAGAATTCACCGACCAAGAGCGGGCGGCCAGGCTGGCCGGGCCGGTCATCGTGCTGAGCAGGCATGCAGGCCCAGGCGATTCCTTCCTGCTCGTCCGCCACCTGCTCAGCGTCTACGGGCGGCGGCCGCGGGTGGTGATGAAGGCCACCATGCAGCTCGATCCCGGGCTGGATGTGGTGGCCAACCGGGTGCCGAACGTCTTCATTCAGCATCACCGTGTCGGTGAGCGGATCTTTGTCGACCAGATTGAGCGGCTGGCCAGCGGTCTCGACCTGACCGGTGCACTGGTGATCTTCCCGGAAGGCGGAAACTGGACCCCCGGCCGGTGGCAGCGCGGCATCCGGCGGCTGGAACGGTTGCACCGGCGCGATCTGGCTGCCCGGGCCAGGAAGATGCCGAACGTCCTGGCGCCCCGCACCGGGGGAGCGTTCTCGGCCATCAGCGCCTGCCCGGATGCCGACGTGATCTTCGTGGCGCATGCCGGGCTCGACCGGCTGGTCAGTGTCAGGGATGTCTGGCGCAGCCTGCCGATGGACCAGGTCATCCACGCCAAGTGGTGGCGGGTACCGGCCGCCGATGTGCCGCGCTCGGCGGATCGTGACAGTCAGGAGCGGTGGCTGTATGACTGGTGGGCCCGCATTGACTCGTGGATCTCAGAAAACCGCCCGGCCGGGGCGGGGAAGCCAGCTCAGTCCAGGAAGTAGTCGTTGATGTACTTCTCGCCCTCGTCGCAGAAGAACGTCACGACATGCTCGAGTTCGGGGTGCCGCTTCCGCAGCTCGCGGGCGGCGGCGAAGTGCGCGCCCGAACTCGGGCCCACGAACAGCCCGAACTCGCGGGCCAGGCGGCGCATCTCGTGCACCGCCAGGTCACTGTCCACCGGGACGATCTCGTCGATCAGGTCCCGGTGCCTGGCGAAGATCCCGGGGACGAAGCCGTCGGCGATGCCCTCGATGAGGTGCTTGCCGACCTCGCCGCACATCAGGGTGCACGACTCGTTGGGCTCCACTGCCACGATCAGGCAGGACGGGTTGCGCTCCCGGAAGCACTGGCCCACGCCGACGATGGTGCCGCCGGTACCGACGCCGCCCACTACCGCGTCAGGGACCACGCCGTCCGGTAGCTGGGCCAGCGTCTCCGGGCCGAGCCAGGTGCGGTTCTCCTCGACGTTCCACTCCGAGTCAAACTGCTGCGGCGCGAAGTAGCCGGGCTGGCTGCCGAGTTCCCTGGCCTTGGCCAGCGCGTCGTTGACGTGGAAATCCCCGAGCGTCATCACCTGCGCGCCGAAGGCCCGGGAGATCGCCATCCGTTCGGCGCTCATGCCGTCTGGCATCACCACGAGCATTTTGTAGCCCTTCACGGCGGCGACCATGCTCAGCGCGTTACCGGTGTTGCCGCTGCTGGCCTCGACGATCGTGTCACCTGGCTGCAGCAGCCCGTCCCGCTCCGCCCGCTCGACCAGGTACTTGGCCACGCGCGCCTTGATCGATCCGGACGGGTTGAGGAATTCGAGCTTGGCCCAGATCCCGTCGACCTCGATCAGCGGCGTGTTGCCGATCGCATCGAGGATCGTGCCGCGGTTCATCGCTGCCCCCTCTGGGGTGTCCTGGCGGCCGGCCCGTGGCGTCCCCGCCAGTGCCCGGCCGCCAGCTGGCTGGTGTTACCTGAATCCCTTCCCCGAACCCGCCGAACAATCCAGCCAGCTGGCGGCCTGGCCCTCCGAAGGCCGGTCAGGTGTCCGCCAGGATCTCGCGGGCGGCCCGGGCCCCGGACGCCAGGGCGCCCTGGACCGATCCGGTCGCCCGGTGATCACCGCAGACGTAGCGGCGCGGGGCAACGCGGCAGCGGCGGCTGAGCGGATGCGGCGCAGTCATGGCCGGCAGCGCGCCATGGACGGTGTAGGTGGCCAGGTGCTCCCAGCCGTCGGTCGGGGTCTGGTACAACGCGGCGAGCCTGCGGCGGATGGCCGCCTCAAGATCGGCGTGATCTGGCCCGGGGCGGTCACCATCGACCCCGGGCGGGCGGGAATCCTGGCCCGGGTGGCCGGTTTCAGGACCGAGCACCGAGGTGGAGATCAGCGCCCGCCCGTCACCGGCGTAGCCACGCGTGACTTCGCTGAGCACGCTGGTGTGCAGGACCACGCGCTCGGTGTCCACCAGCAGGGTCGGCTCGGGCAGCGGAGACACCGGCGCCGCGTGGTAGACGGTCGTGACGGTCCGGCTGGCCGGGACGCTGAGGCCGGGCAGCAGCGCCGCGGCCTCGGCGGATCCGGTCGCCACTACTACGGTCGCCGCTCGCAGCTGGCTGCCGTCGGTCAGGAGCACGCCATCGTCGGTCAGCTCGCGGACCGGCTTCTCCAGCCGCACGGTTCCTGGCGGTAGCGCTCCGGCGAGCTGCTCGGGCACGGCCTGGATGCCGCGCCTGGGCAGGCACAGAGTGCCGCGCAGCATGCTCCGCCAGACCAGGTGGAAGAACCGGCTGGAGGTCGCCAGCTCATCCTCGAGGAACACCCCGGCCAGGAACGGCCGGAAGAACCGCTCGGTCAGCTCACCGGAGATGCCGGCGGCGGCCAGCGCCGCCTGGGTGGTCCGGTCCGGCCCGCGCTTGACCAGGCGGGCCGGAAGCAGCATGTCGCGGGCGCTGAGCACGCTCAGCGCGGCCAGGTCCCGCGGCCCGGCCAGACGGCCGCGCAGGACATCGGACAGCTGGCCCGGACGCCGGGTGGGATCGGCGAACCGCACCCGTCCCGCCGAGGTATGCAGCAGCATTCCCGGGGTGAACGGGCACAGTTGCAGGTCCGGCAGCGCAAGTCGCCGCCGGACCTGCGGATATGAGGTATTGAACACCTGGAATCCGCGATCGAGCAGGAATCCGGCGCGCTGATCGGTGCGCATCCGCCCGCCGACCGCGGCGTTTGCCTCGAGGACCTGCACGGCCACCCCGGCCGCGGCCAGGTCTGCCGCGCAGGCCAGGCCGGCCAGCCCAGCCCCGACGACTATGGCCCGCACCGTGCTGCTGCCGGATATCGACATGGTTCATCGCCCCCCGATCCGCTGGCCTCGATTGTCCCAGGCGCCGGTCCCGGCGGGGGCGCTACCATCCCTCCGGAAACCGGCCCACCGTGTTCGGGTTCTCGGTCAAGGACGCCAACGGGCTCGGCAACTGGAACTGGGCTTTCAATGCCTTCGCGGTGATCATCATCGGGGTGATTTCCGACAAGGGTGCGCACGCCGTTCATGGTCATCGGCGGCGTCGTCGCCGCGAAGACGTACAAGACCCAGCTGGCCAACGCGGTGAAGTTCGCGCCCGAGCTGGCGGTCATCCAGGCGCACCCGGCGCTGTTCGCCAAGCTGGCCACTTACACCAACCCGGCCGCCATCCCGCCGAAGCTGGTCGGCCAGGCGGTCGCCGCGGCGGGCGGCGGCGCCAAGGGGACCGCCATTCTCACCACCATCAGCGCCAACAGCGCCGCCATCAGCGGCGTTATCGCGGTGGCGCCTGAGCCGGCGGCCGCACCGACCTGGACAGTTCAGCGGCGGGCGCTCACTGGCGGGCGATCACTGGCGGGTCCGCCTGCGCCACCCGAGCCCGGGCTGCCATGACTCGATGACCAGATGATCCGCCGGGGTACCCACGTAGGTCAGCACCACCTCGGTGATGTCGAGCTTGAAGAACCCGGCGCCCACATGCGGGTTATCCCGGGGCGGAGCGGTCTCGACCACGGTGCCGGCCAGCTTCGCATCTCCGGGCCAGCCGTCCGGATCGTCCTTCGGCGGCTCGATCGTCGGGCTGTGCACGGCTATCCGCGGATCGCGGCGCACGTCCCTGAGCTTGACCGAGCCGCGCATCATGCCGAGCGTCACCTCGCCGTCGGCGAACTCGAGTTCCGATGCGCTGATCCGCGGCCCGCCGTCACGGCGCAGGGTGGCGATGGTCTTGTTGGTTCCCGCCTCGAACCGGTCACGTACCCGGGCCGCGAAAGCCGGGGCGTCGTTCTCGATGTGCCGCCAGTTCGCCATCAAGGCCGCCCGGCGGTGCGATGCCCGTTACCCATGATTGTCTGCCTTTCTCCCGCGCCGGTTCCGCGCCGCGCGGCCGTGCGCACACGGCCTGTGCGAGGATTGGCCAGCCCGATCCTGAACCACCGGAGGGCCTCACCGTCGATGTGTAGCCCTATCCTCGACGCTCTGCGCCGCTACCGTCCGCAGGACGAGGCCGAGGCGGCCGACGTGGCGCGGATGCGCGCGCTGGCGCAGACCGCCGCCGATCCCTGGCTGCGCTCGATTCCGCTGCACGTGACCGCGTCGGCGGTGATCGTGCATCCGGACAGCGGCCGGCTGCTGTTGCGCTGGCATCAGCGCCAGCAGGCGTGGCTTCAGGTCGGCGGGCATGGCGACCCGGGAGAGAGCGACCCGCTGGCGATCGCCCTGCGGGAAGCGAGCGAGGAGACCGGGCTGGCCGACCTGGTGCCGTGGCCGGACGGCCAGATCAGGCACGTGGTCATCGTCTCCGTCCCGGCTAGCGCCAGCGAGCCCGCGCACGAGCACGCCGACGTGCGATACGTGCTGGCCACCCGGGTCCCTGAGGAAGCGCGGCCGGAAACCCCCGACGCACCGCTGCGCTGGCTGCCCGCGGGTGCGGCACACGAAGCGACGTCGGAGGCGAACCTGCGGGAAACGCTGTCCCGGGTGGAGCTGTTGCTGGCGGGCTGAGATCCGGCTGCGGACGGCACGGTATCGGCGGGCCATCGCGGAACCCGGCCGCCTGCCTGGCGGCGCCGTTCGGGAGTACTTACCGCCCTGGTGTCAGGTCACGGTAGCGAACCTCGAGCAGACAGTAGAGGCCGTAGCAGAGCAGGCCGCACGCGAGCAGGGCCAGCAGCCACGAGCCGAAGTCGAGGCTGCCCACCGAACGGAAGACCGCGTCAAGCCCCTTGGTCTGCTTCGCGCTGGCCAGCACTCCGGCCTTGACCATGAACACGCCGACCAGTACGAAGACGACCGATCGCGCGCTGCAGCCCACTGCGCCCAGGGACCTCGTGAGCCTGGCTAGCGCCACTGGCAGGTGCGGTGCGGCAAACCGTTCCCTGAAGTCGAGCCGAACCGCCCGGCGGCCCACCTCCAGGCCGGCCGCCACGACCAGGATCCCGGCCGCGACCAGCAGCACGCGGCCGATGCCGGTGCGCAGCAAGACCGACGCGGCGGCCGCATCCTGTCGCTGCTCCGACTGCGCGGTTCCTTTCGGGCGCGTCTCCACCAGGAGCTGGGCGGTACTCAGGCAGAAGGCTGCGTACAGCAGGAATCCCCAGGACGAGACCGCGCGCTGGCGCCACCTGCCTATCCCGCTGGTCGCGTAGGCCGGGCGGAATACGGCCTCGCCAAGCTGGGAGAGCGCGTAGGCACCGAGACCGGCGATGAGCAGGACCAGCGGGACACGTCCCCAGGCGGGAGTTACGACCGCCTGCACAGCCCCGGCGCTGCTCGCGGGGGCGCCGGTGCGGCCGTGCACGGCGAGCGCCAGCCGCAGGGCCAGATAGCCGACCAGCAGGTAAACCGTGCCGCGGCAGGTGAGGCCGAGGCGTGATACGGCGCGCAGCCACACACCGGACGCGCCCTGTGCCATGGTTGCCGCGGCAGCGTCAAGCGGCGTCGCTGCCGTGTTGACTGGCTTACCGGCGGTCTTCACTACGCCTCGCCTTCGCTCCCAGTATGCGCGGGAACGGCACACCCGGCGGCGGGTCCGGGCCGCCATCGATCAGCCAGCCGGTTGACCTTGACCGCGGGGGAAGCCGCACAGTGGTCGTGACCGGGCATCGGCCCGGAGCGAGGAGCCGTCATGGGGCTGGTGAGCATCGGCGAGTTCGCGCGGTTGTCGCGGCTGTCGCCGAAGGCGCTGCGCCGCTACGACGAGCTGGGCGTGCTCAGGCCCGAACGGGTCGATCCTGACTCCGGCTACCGCTGGTACGACACCGGGCAGCTGGAGCAGGCCCAGCTGGTGGCGTCGTTGCGGCAGATCGGCGTCCCGCTGGCGCAGATCAAGCTGATCCTGGGGCTGGATCGGGCCGCCGCGGCCGAGCAGATCGGTGCCTACTGGCTGGCCGCCGAGGCCGGCCACGCCGCCCGCCGGGAACTGGCCGGCTACCTCGTCGATCGCCTGACCGGAAAGAGGTCCATCATGTACGAGGTCGCCACCCGCCAGATTCCCGGGCGCAGCGTGCTCTGCCTGCTGCGGCACGTGGACGGCGAACCAGGTTTGGTCGCCGCGGGCAAGGAGTTCATCCAGATCTTCCGGGACCGGCCGGCGCCGCGGATGCCGGGCCGGGCCGGCGCGGTCTTCCTGATCTACCACGGTCAGGTGACCGAGGACAGCGACGGTCCCATCGAGTGGTGCCGCCCGGTGCCTGACGAGCAGGCGGACGAGCTAGCCGCTGGCTACCCCGAGCTCAGCCTGCGTACCGAGCACGCGCACGAGGAGGCGTTCGTGAAGCTCGGCACCGCGGCGGTCAGCCCGGCCCAGTGGCAGGTCATCGCGCAGACTCTGCAGGCCTGGGGCGCCGAGCAGCACCGTCAGCGGAGTGATCTGGGTGCCCGGATAACCTACCTCGCCACCCCGCCGCGCACCGCGGACAGCAGGCCGGATCTCGACTTCGCGGTCCCGCTGGGCTGACACCGGGCTGGCGGAGACGGATAACGCCCGGCGGCCGGACACCGGATAAGCAGTGGCTGTGCTCCGCCCGCCGGCCTCAGGATGGTCCCTGTGTCCTATCCCGAACCCCGCTATCACGGCGGCACCGGCGAGATCACCGCGATCCTGCGGCCGGGCCCGAAGTGCAGAACATGCCCGGCAACAATGTCCGTTACCTGGCCACCGGCGCTGCCACGGACGGCCAGTTCGGCCTGTACCGCTGGGATTTCGGCCCGAAGCGCAGCGGCCCGGACCCGCACTTCCACCGGACGATCTCGGAGTCGTTCTTCATCCTGTCCGGTACGGTCCAGCTCTACGACGGGGCTAGCTGGGCCAGCGCGACCGAGGGTGATTTCCTGTACGTGCCGCAGGGCGGGACCCACGGGTTCCGCAACACCTCCGGCCAGCCTGCGTCGATGCTGCTGCTGTTCACGCCGGGGGCGCCGCGCGAGGAGTACTTCGAGACGCTCGCTGAGGTGGCGCAGGGCCGCCGGGCGCTCAGCGACGAGCAGCGGGCTGGCCTGATGATCCGCCACGACACGTTCTGGCTGGACTGACCCCGTTCTCCCCGGCGGCATCAGGCGTGGTCAGGCTCGGCTGCGCGCCGCGGGCCTGGCGTAGACGGCGACGGAACGGATGCTCAGGGTACCGCCCGAAGAAGTCCGCCCGTCAGGCGCCGCGCAGCCGCATGCGGCCTGCGGGTAGCTGCCGCCCATGGCCAGGTCGAAGATAATGGAGAAGCCGTGGTCGACCGCCCGGGCCCAGGTCCGGCGGCCGATCCGGCTCTCGCTGACCGCATAGAACCGTCGGCCGTCCAGATACCAGCGGATCTGTTCGTCCGCGCGGTCGGTGCGGTCGATGATCACGCTGTACGTGTGGTAGCCAGCCTGGCAGCCCGGGCACGGCCGCAAGCCGCTGGATAAGCCGGCGTGCTCATGGCAGCGTCCGGTGGTCCCGTCCGGGTTGACGCCGGTGAGGCTGCCGCAATGCAGGGTGCCTGAGTGCTGGCTCAGCGCGTTGACGTCTTCGAGGATGTCTATCTCGCCTGAGGCCGGCCACTGGCCTGGCCCCAGCATCCAGAAGGCGGGCCAGTAGCCGCGGCCGTGGCGCGGGCCAGGCTGCCTGATCGACGCCGTAACCAGCAGCATGCCGCCGGGCGGGGCGGCAAAGGCGGAACTCCTGGTCTGGATCCTGCCGGAGGTCCAGGACTGCCCGCGCCGCAGCGCGGTGATGTCCAGGCTCCCGTGACCGTCCAGGTGAACATTGCCGGCCGAGGTGGTCATCCGTTCGATCTCGTCGTTTCCGAAGGTTCCCTGACCGGTGTCGTACCGCCAGATTCTCGGATTGACCCCGCGGCCGGCCGGCCCGGTGAAGTCGTCCTGCCAGATCCGCACCCATCGGCTGTTGGTCCCGGCCGCGGCTGCCGCGATCGGGAGGCGCCGGAAGTCGACCACCTTTCCCGCGGTCGCGCGGGACCATCGGTCAGGTCCGGCCGACGCCGCGGGCGCGGTGGCGGCGCAGGCCGCCAGCGATAAGCCGCTCAGTACTGCCACCAGCCCGTGCCGCCACGCGGTTCCCCCCATGCGGTCCACCTCTCCGCTGTCTGCGCGGACCAGGCCTGCCAGACCCGCCGCGCACATCTGCTATCTGCAATCTGCTAACTGCAACTAGCTCGAAATTCTGCTCGCTCTGGCGACTGTATGAAGGCGGTTTGTCACAAGGAGTTGCGAACCGGGCTAAGCGGGCTCCCGGCCGTGCGCCGCGCACCGAGCGCTGCCGGGCCGGCCCCGGGCGGCGAGCAGGGCCGCCCGGCATATTCTCGATGCTGCGGACGGTCACGCCGATCGCACGGGAGGCGCCACAACCTGGGCGGCCTGAACGTGTGGTCGGGCAGGGGCCGGGCAGAAGCGATGCTAAGCGGCGATTCAGGCGATGCATCCGCGAGCAACGAAAAGAGGGCAGCGTGGCAATCGCGACCGTTAACCCCGCCACCGGGGAGACGCTCAAGACCTATGACGAGATCTCCGATGAGGAGGTAGAGCGGTGCCTGGCGGCCGCGGCGCGGGCTCACGCGAGCTACCGGCTGACGGATTTCGGCACCCGGGCGGGCTGGATGCGTCGGGCCGCCGACATCCTTAACGACGAGCAGGACCAGATCGCCGCGATGATGACGACCGAGATGGGCAAGACGCTGGCCGCGGCGCGCCAGGAGGTGGCTAAATGCGCTACCGCGTGCCGCTTCTACGCCGACCGGGCCGCCGAGTTTCTCGCCGACCAGCCTGCCGATGCCGCCGCGGTCGGGGCCGAGCAGGCCTACGTCAGCTATCAGCCGCTCGGTCCGGTGCTGGCGATCATGCCCTGGAATTTCCCGCTCTGGCAGGCCATGCGGTTTGCCGTGCCAGCCCTGATGGCCGGCAACGTGGGGCTGCTCAAGCATGCCTCGAATGTGCCGCAGACCGCCCTGTTCATGCAGGACCTGTTCACCCGGGCCGGCTTTCCCGACGGGACCTTCCAGACCCTGCTGGTCGGCTCCGCGCGGATCGAGGCCATCCTCCGCGACGACCGGGTGACGGCTGCGACGCTCACCGGTTCCGGGCCTGCCGGGCAGTCCGTGGCCGCCATCGCGGGCAGCGAGATCAAGAAAGTCGTCCTCGAGCTCGGCGGCAGTGACCCGTTCATCGTCATGCCGTCCGCCGACCTCGAGGCCGCGGCCAAGGTGGCGGCCGTGGCGCGCTGCCTCAATAACGGCCAGTCGTGCATCGCGGCGAAGCGCTTCATCGTGCAGGCCTCAGTAGGCGAGGAATTCGAGCGCCTCTTCGTCCAGGAGATGGCCGGCAAGACCGTGGGTGACCCCATGCTCGACGGCACCGACGTGGGCCCGCTGGCGTCCGAGCAGCAGCGCGAGGATGTCAGGGAGCTAGTGGACGACGCCGTCGCCAAGGGTGCCCGGGTGCTGTGCGGGGGCACCGCTCCGGAGCGCCCGGGGTGGTACTACCCGCCGACCGTGCTGGCGGGCATCACCCCGGACATGCGGGTGCACACCGAGGAGGTCTTCGGGCCGGTGGCGACCCTCTACCGGGTGGCCGATATCGACGAGGCCATCGAGCTGGCCAACGGCACCGAGTTCGGGCTCGGCGCCAACGCCTGGACCAGCAGCGCTGACGAGCGGGCCAGGTTCGTCCGCGACCTGGCCGCGGGGATGGTCTTCATCAACGGCAACGTGACCTCCTACCCGCAGCTGCCGTTCGGCGGGGTCAAGAACTCCGGTCATGGCCGCGAGCTGTCGGTGGCGGGCATCCGCGAGTTCTGCAACATCAAGTCGGTGTGGGTCGGCAGCAGCCAGCGCGCCTGAGCCGGCTGCGGTGGCGGCATAGTCGACAATATCTATCGGGATAACCTAAAATTAGGCTCGATGCGAGATTTCCCGGGTCCCGAGCGTCAGCGTCAAGGTACCGTCGGCTGACTGCTTTCTGGCGCGCCCACCTGCCGGGAAGGAGCCAGCTACGAGCACGCCCGCACCGCCCCCGTTGCACCTCGCTGTTGCGCTCGACGGCGCCGGATGGCATCCGGCGGCGTGGCGCGAGCCGCACGCTCGCCCGGCTGAGCTGTTCACAGCGGGTTACTGGACCAGGCAGATCCGCCGCGCTGAGCATGGCTTGCTCGACTTCGTCACGATCGAGGACAGTCTGGGCGGGCCGGCTTCCCGCGGCCCGGAGCGGCCCGGTCCTGCCGATCAGGTGCGCGGGCGTCTGGATGCCGTGCTCATCGCCGCCCGGGCCGCGCCGCTGACCACCCACATCGGGCTAGTGCCGACGGCGGTGGTGACGCATACCGAGCCGTTCCACATCTCCAAGGCGATCGCGACCCTCGACTTTGTCAGTACCGGCCGGGCGGGCCTGCGGGTGCAGGTCTCGGGCCGCCCGCAGGAGGCCGCGCATTTCGGGCGCCGCGCCTTTCCGCACGTCCGGCTGGAGGACCGGGCCGACCCGGTGGTGCAGGAACTGGTGGCCGGGCTGTTCGCCGAGGCGGCTGACTACGTCGAGGTCGTCCGGCGGCTGTGGGACAGCTGGGAGGACGGTGCCGAGATCCGTGATGTCGCCACCGGTCGCTTCGTCGACCGCGCCAAGCTCCACTACATCGACTTCGCCGGTGACTATTTCGCTGTCAAGGGACCTTCGATCACGCCGCGGCCGCCGCAGGGCCAGCCGATTGTCAGCGCGCTGGCCCACCACGCCGCCGCGTACCAGATGGTCGCCCGCTCCGCTGATGTCGGGTACGTGACGCCACGCGACGCCGGGGACGCCCGGTCGGCCGTAGCCGAGATCCGCGCCGGGCAGCGGGCGGCGGGACGCGCGGCGGAGACCGTCCACATCTTCGGGGACCTCGTGGTCTTCCTGGCCGGCACCGCAGCGGCGGCGGCGGACCGCAAGGCCAGGCTGGACGAGCTGGCCGGGCGGGAGCTCACCAGCGATGCGGCGGTCTTCACCGGGACACCCGCGCAGCTGGCGGACCTGCTGCAGGACTGGCAGGCGGGCGGTTTGTCCGGCTTCCGGCTGCGCCCCGGCGCGATCAGCCATGACCTGGACGCGATCACTGCGGGATTGGTGCCGGAGCTGCAGCGCCGCGGCGCGTTCAGGAAAGCGTACGAATCCGGCACGCTGCGCGGGCTGCTCGGGCTCGCCCGGCCCGCCAGCCGCTACGCCACCGCCTGAGGCCCGGCTACCGAAGGACGTGATCATGACCAAGCCAGCCAAGCAGATTCACCTCGCCGCCCATTTCCCGGGCGTGAACAACACCACCGTGTGGAGCGATCGGCGATCGGGCAGCCAGATTGACTTCAGCTCATTCGTGCACCTGGCCAAGACCGCGGAACGAGCCAAGTTCGACTTCCTGTTCCTGGCCGAGGGACTGCGGCTGCGCGAGCAGAACGGGCAGATCTACGACCTCGACGTGGTGGGGCGGCCCGACACCTTCACCGTCCTCGCCGCGCTCGCGGCGGTGACCGACCGGCTCGGCCTGGCCGGCACCATCAACTCGACGTTCAACGAGCCGTACGAGGTGGCCAGGCAGTTCGCCAGCCTGGATCACTTGTCAGGCGGGCGGGCGGCCTGGAACGTGGTCACTTCCTGGGACGCTTTCACGGGCGAGAACTTCCGCCGTGGTGGCTTCCTGCCGCAGGAAGCCAGGTACGAGCGGGCGCGGGCGTTTCTCCAGACCGCCACGGAGCTCTTTGATTCCTGGCGCGGCGGCGAGATCGTCGCGGACAAGCAGGCCGGTGTCTTCCTCGCCGACGATGACGCCGGCCGGTTCGCGCACGCCGACGCGTACTTCGACATCCAGGGCTGGTTCAACGTGCCCCGCAGCCCGCAGGGACGTCCCGTCATCTTCCAGGTCGGCGACTCGGATGAGGGCCGCGAGTTCGCCGCGGCCAGCGCCGACGCGATCTTCAGCCGGCACGCCACATTGGAGGCCGGCCAGGCCTTCTACGCGGATGTGAAAGGCCGGCTGGCCCGCCACGGCCGGACCCGCGACCAGCTCCTGATTTTGCCGGCTGCGACCTTCGTGCTCGGTGACACCGAGGCGCAGGCCAGGGAAAACGCACACGAGATCCGCCGTCAGCAGGTCAGCGGGCAAACGGCGATCAAGCTCCTTGAGCAGCTCTGGAACCGCGACCTGTCTGGCTACGATCCGGACGGCCCGCTGCCCGAAATCGATCCGGATCCCGCGGAAAACACCATCGCGCGGGGCCGGGCGAGCGTGCGGATGCACCGGGACCCGATGGCGACTGCCGCCCAATGGCGCGCCAGGGCGCAAGCGCAGGGCCTGTCGATCCGGGAACTGATCATCGAGGTCACCGGCCGCCAGTCGTTCATCGGCACGCCGGGCACCGTCGCGGAGACGATCAACAGGTTCGTCCAGGCCGATGCGAGCGATGGGTTCATCCTGGTGCCGCACATCACGCCGGGCGGCCTGGATGAGTTCGCGGCTGAGGTCGTGCCGCTGCTGCAGGAACGCGGTGTCTTCCGGACCGACTACGAGGGCCGCACGCTCCGCGAGCATCTCGGGCTCGCGCCGCTGGCGGACGGCTCATCCGCCGCCCGGGCGGCGTCATGAACTGCCCGCTATCACCGTAAGGAGCCGCCATGGCTAGCACGCCCCTTGCCGTGCTCGACCTGATACCCATCACCTCGGGTGGTACCGCTAGCGACGCGCTGCGCAGCAGCATCGACTTGGCTCAGCAGGCCGAACGATTCGGCTACGCCCGGTACTGGTTTGCCGAGCACCACCTCAACGCCGGCGTCGCGAGCACTTCGCCGGCCGTCGTCCTCGCGCTGACGGCGGCCGCAACCCGGACGATCCGGATCGGATCCGGTGCGGTCCAGCTGGGGCACCGCACCGCGCTGTCGGTGGTCGAGGAGTTCGGCCTCATCGACGCCCTGCATCCCGGCCGCCTCGATCTCGGTCTCGGCCGGTCCGGCGGCCGTCCGCCGGCGGACGGCAGTTCTCCGGCAGGCGACCGTCCGTCGGCAGGCGACCGTCCGCCGGCAGGCGGCCGTCCGCCGGCAGGCGGCCAGCAGCCAGCGCTGGCCGGCGCCGTCCAGGTGGTCAACGGCCGGGCGCCGAACGGCCTGCGCATCCCGCCGCGGTTCGCTGCCGAGCGGCTGCTCGCTTCGCCGCGCGTGGAGTTGCAGAAGCGGCTGCTGCTGCAGCCGGGCGCGCATGCGGAGGACTACAGTGATCAGATCGCCGACATCCTCGCCTTGCTGCGTGGCAGCTACCGCTCGGCCGACGGCGTCGAGGCACACGTCGTCCCGGGCGAAGGCGCTGATGTGCAGGTCTGGATTCTGGGCAGCAGCGGCGGGCAGAGTGCCCAGGTGGCCGGCTCGAACGGCCTGCGGTTCGCCGCCAACTACCATGTCAGCCCGGCCACCGTGCTGGAGGCGGTGGCGGGATACAGGGCCGCGTTCCAGCCCGCCGCGGAACTTGCCCGGCCCCACGTGAGCGTGTCGGCGGACGTCGTGGTGGCCGACGACGAGGCTACCGCCAGGGAACTGGCCGCTGGCTACGGTCCGTGGGTGCACAGCATCCGCTCCGGCGCGGGGGCGATCGCGTTCCCGACACCGGACGAAGCGAGAGCCTACGCCTGGACCGAGGCTGACCGGGCGCTGGTGGCCGACCGGGTCGAGACCCAGTTCGTCGGGACCGCTCAGCAGGTGGCCAGCCAGCTCGAGCAGCTGCAGGAGGCCACCGGCGCTGACGAGCTGATCATCACCACTATCACCCACGATCACGCTGACCGCGTCCGGTCCTACCGGTTGCTGGCACAGGAGTGGCAGCGCAGATGAGCTTGACGGTGGTCGTCGGCAACCCCAGGCTGCGGTCCCGCACCTGGCAGGCCGCGCACCTGGTCGCGGAGAAGCTGAGCGGCAGGCAGCCCGATCTCAGCGTGGACCTGATGGAATTCGGCGCCGCGCTGCTCGACTGGACGAATCAGCAGGTGATCGAGACCATCACCGCCGTGGCAGGCAGCGATCTGCTGATTGTTGCCAGTCCCACCTATAAGGCCACCTACACCGGGCTGCTGAAATTGTTCCTGGACCGGATCTCGGCGGGCGGGCTCACCGGGGTCACCGCGGTGCCGCTGATGCTCGGCGGCGACTGGCGGCACTCACTTGCGGCGGACTTGCTGCTCAAGCCGGTGCTCGTCGAACTGGGCGCCACCTGCCCGACGCGCGGACTGTTCCTGACTGACTCTGATTACGTCGAGTCGGAAACACTCAATACGTGGCTGGAACTGTCCAGGCCGCAGCTAAAGGCGACGCTGCCATGAGGACGCTTGGCTAAAGGAGATGGACAGGGCCGGGTATTTAAATAGCTTGCGCTGGTGTAGAGAGCGGCCAATGGTGGAATAGGTCTCCCGTAATTGATCAACATGGGGGGAGATCAATGCCAGTGCAAACTAGGACTCACTCGGCCGCTCGTCGCGTCTCGGCGGATATCGCCCGCGTCCGGCGGATCGGCAGCAGTGTGTCCATGAGTGCAGCCAGCCGTCCGAAGGTTAAGGCTGGCAGCAAGGCCGTCGCCGGAACGGGGATACGCAAGCCGGCCGCAAGTACCGCGGCCCGCAAGTCCGCCGTCGGCACCGGGACCCGCAAGGCCGCTGCCAGGCCTGCGACGCGTAAGACCGTCGCCGGCAGCACAGCGCGCAAGACCGCCGCTCGCAGCACAGCGCGCAAGACGGTCGCCGGCACGGGGACGCGCAAGGCTACCAAGGCCATGCCCACCAGGGCACCTGCCGCGAAGAAGGTCTCGTCGGCAGCGGCCAAGGTCAGCACGGCGTCGACCCAGATGACGTCCGCGGCAACCAAGGGAGTGGCCTCGGCCAAGACGATGTCCGCCGCTATGCAGGCGATGAACACCGCCACCAAGGCCATGACCCACGCGGCCAAGGCGCTGACCGCGGCAGCCAAGACCATGTCTGCCACCAAGCCCAGGCCGTCGTCGGCGAAGGCCACTACTAGGCGGAAGACCGCGACGAGGCGGAAGACCGCGACGAGGCGGAAGGCCGCAGCCTGAACGGATCCGGGCCGGTGCTTGGCACCAGCAAGCTACCGGCCCGGTCAGCCGTAGGACCGGTCAGCCGTAGGAAGAGTCTCCCGGGCCCGCTTCGGGCCCGGGAGACTCTGCCAGCTCAAGTCGGCAGGGCCAGCTCAAGTCGGCAGGGCCAGCTCAAGTCGGCAGGGCCAGCTCAAGTCGGCAGGGCCAGCTCAAGTCGGCAGGGCCAGCTCAAGTCGGCAGGGCCAGCTCAAGTCGGCAGGCGTGACTCAGCCAGCTGCTGGTGGTCATGGCCACCCGGCGCCCGGCCGCGCCGCTGCTCCCTCACCGGGGTCGGCGGCACGCCCGGCCGACCGGGCGCGCCCGTCAGCAGCGCGGCCGCCACGATGCCGGCGGCGGCGAAGAAAGCGATGATGAGGACCAGGCCGTGGCGGTATACGGTGACCGGGTCAGGGGCGGCTACCCCGGAGAGGGCGGCGATCAGGCCCGCGACGCCCAGGACGGTGCCGACCTGACGGGCCATGTTGAGTATTCCGCTCCCGGTGCCGAAACTCGACGGCGTCAGCGAGGCGCTGCCGGCGCCGAGCAACGAGGGGATCGTCAGGCCTACCCCCGCCCCGCCGAGCAGCTGAGCGGGCAGCAGATGGGTGAAGTAAGCCGGGTGTGCCTGGATCTGGGACAGCCAGAGCAGCTGGGCGCCCGCGTTGACGGCACAGCCAATGACCGCCACCCGTCCAGGGCCGCCGAGACGGCCAGCCAGGCGCGGGGCGACCAGCCTGGCGAAAGGCAGGACCATGAGCGGTCCGGGCCCGATGGCGAGGCCGGCCAGTACCGCCGAGTAGTGCCACACGCCGGTGAGGAACTCGACCGAGTTGAGCACGAACGCCCCGAAGCCCGCGTAGTAGAGGATCGAGGCGACGAATGTGCCGCTGAAGGTCCGGGACCTGAGCAGCCCGAGCTCGATGACGGGGGACTGGTGGCGGCGGGACCGGGCCACCGTGGCTGCGCCGAAGGCTAGCGAGGCAAGCAGGACGCCGAAGAAGCTGGCCGAGCCCCACCCCCAATCCGGTGCCTCCACGAGCGCCAGGGCGATCAGGCCCACGGCGGCAGCCAGCAGCGCGGCACCGAGCAGATCCGGCCTGCCCTGGACCCGCTCGTCTTTGCTCTCGGGCACGACCCTGGCGGCCAGCAGCACGGCGACCAGCCCCACGGGCAGGTTGATCCAGAACACCCACCGCCAGCTGAACTGCACCAGGCTCCCGCCGATGACCGGCCCCAGCGCGGCACCGAGCGCGCCGACGGCCGACCACGTGCCGATCGCGCGTGCGCGGCCCGCGACCGGTACGGCGGCGAGCAACAGGGAAAGCGAGGCCGGCACCATCAGGCCGGCGCCGACCGCCTGGATGAGCCGGGCGGCGATCAGCTCGGCTACCCCGGGTGCCAGGCCGCAGAACAGGGATCCGACGCAGAATGCGATCAGGCCGGCGACAAAGAGCTTGCGCCGCCCCACCCGGTCCGCCCAGCGGCCCGCAGGCACCAATACTGCGGCGAACACGATCGTGTATCCGTTGAGCACCCAGGACAGGGAGCTGAGGCTGGTACCTGCGTACTCCTTGCCGATGTAGGGGAACGCGAGATTGACGATGAACAGGTCGAGGCTGGACATGAATACGGCCAGCGACAGGACGCCGACAATTGCGGTCACCCGACGAGAGCTGGGCGTGGTCCCGACGGCGAGGTCGCCGGACAGCGTAGTTCCAGGGGTAGTTCCGGGCGGGGTCTCGCCCCGCAGGGCTTGGAGCTGAGGAATGGCGCCTGGCGGGACGGCCAGTGGCGGCGGCCGATCGGTCACGGGCATCCTTCCACTGAGTCCAGATTATGGACCCAGTGTAGACACCGCGGCGGCAGTGCGTCCAGAAGTTGGACTGACTCGATACGATGTGGTCATGACGTCCGCATCAGTCCAGCCGCGAGCATGCTCGGTAGCTCGCACGCTCGAGGTGGTCGGGGAGAAATGGGCACTGCTCGCCATCCGGGAGGTGTTTCTCGGCAACCGGCGATTCGATGAGATGGTGCGGCAGACCGGGGCGCCGCGGGACACCCTCGCCGCCAGGCTCCGGACGCTGGTCGACGCGCAGATCCTGGAGCGCCGGCAGTACTCAGAGCATCCGGCTCGGTTCGAGTACCGGCTGACCGAGGCCGGCCGTGAGCTGTACCCGGTGATCCTGACCCTGATGCGCTGGGGTGACCGCCACCTGGCCGGCCCCGGCGGGCCGCCGCTGATCCTGGAGCACGACTGCGGTCACCGGCTTGTTGCCCAGGTCGTCTGCGAGGCGTGCGGGGAACCAGCCAGCGCCAGCCACGCCAAGCCGGTGACCGTCGGCCGCTGAGGCCCGCTAATAGCCGGACAGTCGGCGTCAGCCCATCTCATCGCGGGTGGCCGCGAATGCGTTGGCCGCCGACTCCAGGTCGGCGCGCGTGTGCGCGGCCGACACCTGGGTCCGGATCCGGGCCTTGCCAACCGGGACGACCGGATAGCTGAACCCGATCACGTAGATCCCCTTCTGTAGCAGCAGGTCGGCCATCCGGCTCGCGCGGGCCGCGTCGCCGATCATCACCGGAACGATCGGATGATCGCCGGGCAGGATGTCGAAACCGAGGTCGGTCATCCGCTGCCGGAACCAGGTGGTGTTCTCGTGCAGCCGGGCCCGCAGGTAGTCGCTGCTGTCGAGCAGATCGAGGACCTTGAGCGAGGCGCCCACCACGGCGGGGGAGACCGAGTTGGAGAACAGGTACGGCCGGGAACGCTGCCTGAGCAGGTCGATGATTTCCTTGCGGCCGCTCGTGTAACCGCCGCTGGCCCCGCCCAGGGCCTTGCCCAGCGTCCCGGTGACGACATCGACGCGATCGGTGACGCCGTGCAATTCGGGAGTCCCACGGCCGCGCTCGCCGACGAACCCGACCGCGTGTGAGTCATCGACCATGACCATCGCCTGATAGCGCTCGGCCAGTGCGCATATCTCACCGAGCGGGGTGACGTAACCGTCCATCGAGAACACGCCGTCGGTGGCGATGAGCCGGCGCCTGGCTCCCTGGGCGGCCTGCAATTGCTGCTCAAGATCGACCATGTCGCGGTTGCGGTACCGCTGTCGCTTGGCCCGGCACAGCCGGACACCGTCGATGATCGACGCGTGGTTGAGCTCGTCGCTGATGACGGCATCCTGCTCGCCCAGGATCGTCTCGAACAGCCCGCCGTTGGCGTCGAAGCACGAAGAGTAGAGGATCGTGTCCTCGGTCCCGAGGAAGGCCGAGATCCGCTGCTCCAGCTGCTTGTGGACATCCTGCGTACCGCAGATGAACCGGACGCTGGCCAGGCCGTAACCCCACCGGTCGAGGGCATCCTTGGCGGCGGCGATGATCCGCGGGTCGTCGGCCAGGCCCAGGTAGTTGTTGGCACACAGATTGAGCACCTGGGCGCCGTCCTGCACCCTGATGCTGGCCTGCTGCGGGCTCATGATGACGCGCTCGGCCTTGAACAGGCCATCGGCGCGAATCTGGTCGAGTTCCGCGCTGATCTCGCCGCGGACGTTAGCGAACACTTGTGGCTGGCCCTTCGCGATCGTGTTTTCTTACCGGTTGGCCCAGTTGAGGACGACCTTGCCACACTGGGAACTGCGCACCGTGGCGAAGGCCGCGTCAAAATCCATGGCATCGAACCGGTGCGTGATAACCGGCGCGATGTCGACGCCCGACTGGATGAGGACCGCCATCTCGTACCAGGTCTCGAACATCTGCCGTCCGTAGATTCCCTTGATGGTGATCATGTTGAGGACTAGGTGGGCCCAGTCGATCCCGAACTGCTCCGTGGGCAGCCCGAGAACCGCGATCTTGCCGCCGTGCGTCATCGCGGACAGCATGTCCCGCAGCGGCTGCGGCTTACCCGACATCTCCAGCCCGACGTCGAACCCCTCGCGCATCTCCAGTTGCTGCATGGCGTCCTGGAGCGTGGTCGAGGAGGCGTCCACCGCGAGCGTGACGCCGATCCGCCGGGCGAGGTCGAGCCGGTACGGCGAGACGTCGGTGATAACGACGTGCCGCGCGCCCGCGTGCCTGGCCACGATCGCCGCCATCAGGCCGATCGGCCCGGCGCCGGTGATCAGGACGTCCTCGCCGAGGATGGGGAAGGTCAGCGTGGTGTGCACGGCGTTGCCGAACGGGTCGAAGATCGCTGCCACGTCGAGGTCGATGTCCGGCGGGTGCCGCCAGACGTTGGCGGCCGGCATAGCCACGAACTCGGCGAAGGCGCCGGGATGGTTCACGCCGATTCCCTTGGTGCGCGCGCATTGGACGCGCCGGCCGGCCATGCAATTGCGGCAGCGACCGCAGACCAGATGACCTTCCCCACTGACCAGATCACCGGCTTGCAGGTCGTCGACGTCCGGCCCGAATTCCACGATCTCGCCGACGAACTCGTGACCGATGACCAGCGGCACCGGCACGTTGTCCTGGGCCCAGCCATCCCATTCGTAGATGTGCAGGTCGGTGCCGCATACCCCAGTCCGCAGCACCCGGATAAGCACGTCGTCGCGGCCAAGCTCAGGGATCGGCACTTCCTCGATCCGCAGCCCCGGCTCAGGTCGCACCTTTACCAGAGCCTTCATGCGTTGCTCGCTCCCGGATTTATCCCAGCTGAGTGATGGCCACGACCGGTCTTGACGCTCCCGCAAGAGGACGCACCCGGTCCGGTCCGGACGACTCTACCGCAGCGGCGGATATCGTTCCCGGCGGATCTGCCGGGGAGCGCCGCCGGGCCTGGACACCCGCCCTCCGGAAGCCGACACTCGGGGCAGACGGGTTACTGACTGGTCAGTAATACATCCTCGAGGGGCGCCGCGAAGGGAGCCGCTATGCGCCTGCGCCTGCCATTGCCCGGCCGCTGGGTCATCGCCGCGTTCGCCGTTCCGTTGCTGCTGCTGGCCGAGCCGGGCCGCGCCGCCGCTGCGCCGCAGGCCAGGGTTCCGCTCCCGGTGCCGTACAACGCGTTCGGCGGCGTGGCCCAGGCACTGGCCGCACCGGACTCGTCGCCGCCGGGGGCCAACGACTGGTCCTGCAGGCCGAGCAGCGCCCACCCCGATCCCGTCGTGCTCGTGCCCGGGACGTTCGCGGACATGGCGGACAACTTCAATTCCATTTCGCCGCTGCTGTATGACCACGGCTATTGCGTCTTCGCGCTCAATTACGGCGGCCGCCCGGGCAGCCCGATCCAGTCGATCGGCGAGATCTCGGCCAGCGCCGCCCGGCTGGCTGCCTTCGTCCGCCAGGTCCTGGCCGCTACCGGCGCCGCCCGGGTCGACCTGGTCGGGCACTCCCAGGGCGGGATGATGCCGCGGTACTACCTGAAGTTCCTGGGCGGGGCGGCCAAGGTCAGCAGGTTCGTCGCGCTCGCGCCGTCCAGCCACGGCACCAGCCTGGATGGCCTGGTCACGCTGGCTCGCGATTTCGGCCTGCTGGGCCTGACCAACAGCCTGGTCTCGCCGGTCTGCGAGGCCTGCGTGGAGCAGGAGGCCGGCTCGGCCTTCCTGGCCCACCTGAACGCGGGCGGCGACACGGCGCCCGGTGTCACCTACACCGTCATCGAGACCAAGTACGACCAGGTCGTCACCCCCTACCCGACGGCCTTCCTGGCCGGCCGCAGGGTCACCAACATCACCGTGCAGCAGCAGTGCCCGCTGGACCTGACCGATCACATCGGCATTGCCTTCGACCCGGTCGCACTGACCGACATGCTGAACGCGCTTGATCCGAGCCACCCCATCCCGGTGCCCTGCCTGCCAGTACCGCCCGCTCTTTAGCCGCATCCGGCGGCCGCCGGCCGATGTCGCCGGGCCACCGGCCAGGGCCGGGCCACCGGTTGCGGCCGGCGCCCGGCGCCGGCGACCCTGACGTGATGGCGGTACGGGCGGTCGCGTTCGACATCGGCGGGGTGCTGGAGCGCCTCGGGCCGGTCGGCCAATGGCTCACCCCGTGGCAGGAACGTCTCGGGATGGCGGAGGCGGAGTTCGAGTCGGCCCTCGGCCGCGTCGATCCCGAGGGGGTCATCAGCACCGGCGGTCTCACCGAAGCCGAGTACAGCGGGCGGTACGCCGAGGCGCTCGGCCTGTCCGGTGCGCAGCTGACCGAGTTCATGGCCGGCCTGTGGCACTGGTACTGCGGCGAACTGGACCAGGAGCTCCTGGCCTACGCGACGGAGCTGCGGCCCGCGCACCTGACCGGAATCCTGACTAACTCGGCCGACGGTGCACGGCGCGAGGAACAGGCCAGGTACTCGTTTGCCGAGCTGTTCGACGTGATCATCTACTCCCACGAAGTGGGGCTCGCCAAGCCCGATCCGCGGGCCTACGCGCTGTTGTGCGCTGAGCTGCAAGTGGCCCCGGACGAACTGGTATTCCTCGATGACAGGCCCGAGAACGTGGCAGCGGCTCGCCGGCTAGGCATCCACGCGGTGTTGCACCACAGCACCCAGGAATCCATCGACGCGATCAGCTCCCTGCTGGCCAGCTGATCAGCCGTACCGGCGCGACCTTTACTTGACGCCGAGCCCTGGTCTCCCGATGGGCGTGGCGCAGGCCAGGGCCAGGGCTGAGCCGGGTCACCGGGAGGCCTAACCTGAAGATATGTACGTTCCAGCACATTTCGCGGCCGGTGACCTCGACGAGGTCGCCGCCTTCGTTGACCGGGCCGGTGCCGCTGACCTTGTCACCTTCGACGGTGAGCGGCTGGCGGCCAGCGTGCTCCCGGTCATCTGGGACCGGTCGGGCGGCGGGCATGGCCGGCTGCTCGGGCACCTGGCCCTGGCCAACCCGCAGTGGAGCACTGCCCGCGGCGACGTGCCCGCGCTGGCCATCGTGCACGGCCCGCAGGCGTACATCTCGCCGTCGTGGTACCAGAGCACCTCAGAGCACGGCCGCGTGGTGCCGACCTGGAACTACACCACCGTTCACCTCACCGGTCCGGTGACCTTCCACCGGGGCGCCGGCTGGCTCAGGGACATCGTCACCCGGCTGACCGAAAAGTACGAACGGGACCGTGCGGGCCGCTGGTGGGTCGAGGATGCCCCGCCCGCCTACATAGAAGGACAGCTGCGCGGCATCGTCGGGGTCGAGATGACCGTGACTCAGGTCGAGGCCAAGGACAAGCTCAGCCAGAACCGCAGCGCGGCCGACCGGGCCGGAGTCATCGACGGGCTGCGCGCCACCGAGGACCAGGGCGCCCAGGCGGTGGCTGAGCTCATGGAAGCCCGCGGCGACTAGCGCAGCCGACGCTGGATGGCGCGGTGAGTCAATGCCGGGTCAGCAGCACGCTCAGGTCGCCGGGGCCGGCCGAGATCTCAGCCTGGCCGCCGACCGGGATGGTGGCGATCGGGTTGGTGTGGCCGATATCGACGTTGGCCAGGACCGGCAGCCCGGCCAGCCCCGGCTGGCTGGCCACGATCTGCTCCAGGAGCGGCCTGGTCATGTGGCTGTCCCGCTGGAACCGGCCGATGATCAGGCCGCGGAGGCCGGCCGCGCCGGGCAACTGCAGCAGCGAGGTCAGGTTCCTGGCGAAATGCGGCGGCTGCGACTCGAAGTCGTCCTCGACAAACAGCACCGCGTCGGCCAGCGACGGCAGGTAAGCCTTTCCCTGCAGCAGATTCAGGGTGCTCAGGTTGCCCGCGACCACGCGCCCCGCCGCGTGCCCCAGCTGCAGCGGCCACCAGCCGTCACCCGGCAGCAGCTCGCGATGTTCCTGGTCAAGGAACCACAGGTCGTCGGTCCAGGTCTCGGCCGGAGCCAGCTGCACCGGATCGTCGCGCAGCAGGCAGGCCGTGAACCAGGCCACAGTCTGCTCGGAGTGCCTGGCCATCCCGAAGGTGGACCAGTGCGGGCCGTGGTAAGTGACCAGGCCCGCCTGCGCGAGCATGGCGCCTTCCAAGGCGGTGATGTCGGAGAAACCGCAGAAGACCTTGGGGTTGGCCCGGATCAGCTCCCAGTCCAGATAGGGCAGCAGCTCATTGCTGTTGTAGCCGCCGATCACCGTCATGATGGCGGCGACCGCCGGGTCGGCGAACGCCGCGTGCAGATCGGCGACTCGCGATCGCACCGGGGCGGAGACGAAGTCGTCCCGCTCGTCGACGTGCTCACCGTAGGACAGCCGCAGCCCGAGACCGGCGAACTGGCTCTCGATGATGGCCGTGTGGTCGTGCTCCAGGACCAAGGCCCGTGACCTGGACGGCGCGATAACGCGCACTTCGTCGCCCGGGCGCAACTTGGGTGGGTAGATGACGTCCATCGCCGTATGCTACCGACGTCAGCTGGCGCGGCTTGGCGCCCTGTGATCGTCCAGCGGCCCCGGATAGGCCTGCTCGGCCCGTGCTTCCAAGCGCTTGAGATGCCGCCGCAGGTAGACCAGCAGCACCACGATGACCACCACCAGCAGAACGCCTCCAGCGATGGTGATCGCCGTGCTCACCCGGTGCACCGCGGTCCCCAGCACGTATGCGCTGGCCGTGACCACCGCTGCCCAGAGGATCCCGCCGGCGGCGTTGTAGAGCAGGAACCGGGGCCATTTCATCATGTTGACCCCGGCCAGGAACGCGGCATAGGTGCGGAGCACCGAGATGAACCGCCCGATGAAGACCACCTTGCCGCCGTGGCGGTCGAAGAGGTAGCGGCCCACTTTGAGCTTCGGCTCGTCGACCCGCACGTAGTGCCCGTAGCGGCGGAGCAGCCGGTAGCCGCCGAACCGGCCGATCAGGTAGCCGATGTTGTCCCCGATGATGGCGGCCGCGGCGGCCACGATCGTCAGCGTGACGAAACTCAGCCGGTGCGTGGAGCCCGCGTACAGGGCGGCCGCGATCAGCGTGGTCTCGCCCGGGATCGGCACGCCCAGGCTCTCGAGTCCGACCGCCAGGAAGACCGCCCAGTAGCCGTAGGTCTGGATGGGCTGCGTAATGGCGGCGACGGCGGCGAGCGTCAAGAATCCGCCCGCCGCACCGGGGCGGCAGGCCACCTCATGTTCACAATCGGCCTACCTCCCCGCGAGAAGAAGATCAGGTGCCCTACCCCGGGCCTGCCTGGCTAACCAGGCGGTGCCGCTACCGGGCGGGTGAGCGCTCGCGACGCGGCGGCCCGCTTCAGCCGGGGCCGCTGCATCACTGGTCGCCAGGCGCCCGGTGCCGGACCGCCGGAGCCGGTGCCTGAGCCTGCCGGCACCGGATGCCACCATCATGCCCGTCATCAGCGCGAGATAGGCGACCAGGGCGGCCGCGCCCGGGGTCCGGGCCGGTTCCGGGTGCGGCCGGGTCCGGCCTGCACAGGTCCGGGCCGCGCGTCAGTCCTGGCCGCCGGGCAGGCCGAGCGCCGCCGCCGCCTCGGCCAGCACGGCCAGGTGCCCGTCGACAGCGCCGAGGCCCGCGCTCATCGTGTTGATCGACACGTGCGTCGCGCCGGCCTGCCGCCACCGCCCGATGTGATCCGTGAGCTTGGCCAGGCCGTCCTGGGTCCAGCTCACCCGGCCTTCCATGCCGAGGGTGGCCGGATCGCGTCCGGCTCCGCGCGCCGCCGCGGCCACGGCCGCGCGGGCCTCGTCGAGCTTGGGCCCGGGCGGCAGCTGAGGGAACCAGCCGTCGGCCAGCCGGCCGGTCCGCTCGTAAGCGCGCGGTGACTGGCCCCCGAACCAGACCGGGATCGGCCGCTGGACCGGCAGCGGCGCCAGGCCGGCCGCGGTAACCCGCTCGTACTCGCCCGCGAAGGTGACGCTCTGCTCCGTCCACAGCCGGCGCAGCAGCGTGACCTGCTCCTCGATGCGCCGGCCTCGGTTGGAGAAGTCCTTGCCGAGCGCTTCGTACTCGACCGCGTTCCAGCCGAGCCCCACCCCCAGCCGCAGCCGGCCCCCGGTCAGCAGGTCGACCTCGGCCGCCTGCTTGGCCGCCAGCGCCGTCTGGCGCTGCGGCAGGATGATGATCCCGGTGACCAGCTCCATCGAGGTGACGGCGGCCAGGTAGCCGAACAGCACCATCGGCTCATGGAACGTCGTGTGCACGTCGTAGGGGCCGGTCCACGGCGCGTGCGCCGCCGGGTCGGCCCCCAGGACGTGGTCATAGGCGAGCACATGGCTGAAGCCGAGCTCCTCGACCCGTTCGGCGTAGGCGCGTACCGCGCCGACGTCCGCGCCGATCTCGGTCTGGGGAAATACCACGCCGATACGCATGGGCATCGTTATACCGCGCGCGGCGGCCCGGCTACCCTCCGGGCCGGTCGAAGCGAGCCTGGAAGAAGCGCAGATAACGCGGTTCATACGTCATGACCAGGCCCTTGGCCGAGTCGCGCGCCGCGTACAGGGTCTCGATGGCCTCGGCCACGATGTCCATGTGCGCCTGGGTGTAGACGCGGCGCGGGATCGCCAGCCGGGTCAGCTCAAGCCGCGGCCGGTTGTGGTCGCCGGTCTCCGGGTTGCGGCCGGCCGACACGATGCCGCGCTCCATGCTGCGGATTCCGGACTCCAGGTACAGCTCGGCGGCCAGCGTCTGGGCCGGGAACTGGTCCTGGGCCAGGTGCGGGTAGAAGCGGCGCGCGTCCAGGAAGATCGCGTGCCCGCCGACCGGCTTGACGAACGGGATATCCGCCGCGTCGAGCAGCTCGCCGAGGTAGCGGACCTGCCCGATCCGGGACCTGATGTGGTCCTCCTGGACGGACTCGGCGATGCCGACCGCCATGGCCGCCATGTCGCGCCCGGCCAGCCCGCCGTAGGTGTGCAGGCCCTCGAACACGACCACCAGGTTGCGAGCCTCGTCGAACAGCTGGCGGTCGTTGAGGGCGAGCCAGCCGCCGATATTGACGAGGGAGTCTTTCTTGGCCGACATCCAGGCGCCGTCGGTGTAGGAGCAGAACTCCTTGAGGATCTGCGCGATCGTCTTGTCCGCGTACCCGGGTTCGCGCTCCTGGATGAAGAAGGCGTTCTCCACCATCCTGGTCGCGTCCAGGAAGAGCGGTATTCCATGCTGGTCGCACAATGTCCGCAGGGCGCGCACGCACGCCATGCTCACCGGTTGGCCGCCCGCCATATTGACGGTGCCGGCCAGGCTGATGTAAGCGATCTGCGCGGCGCCCTCGCGGGCGATCAGGCTCTCCAGTTTCTCCAGATCCACGTCGCCCTTGAACGGGTGCTCGCTGACCGGGTCGTGCGCCTCGGCGATGATGACATCGACGAAGATGCCGCCGGCCCGCTCCTGATGCTCCCTGGTGGTGGTGAAGTACATGTTCGCGGGCACGAACTGGCCGGGTTGGATCGCTATCTGGCTGATCAGGTGCTCGGCGCCGCGGCCCTGATGGGTCGGGACCACGTGCTGGTAGCCGTAGGTCTCACGAACAGCCGCCTCGAACTCGTAGAAGTTCCGCGAGCCAGCGTAGGCCTCATCGCCGAGCATCAGCGCTGCCCACTGCCGGTCGCTCATCGCGTTCGTGCCCGAATCGGTGAGCAAGTCGATATAGACATCCTCCGAGCGGAGCAGGAACGTGTTGTAACCGGCGGCCGCCGCCGCTTCCGCGCGCTCCTCCGGTGTGGTCATCCGCATCGGCTCGACCATCTTGATCTTCCAGGGCTCGGCCCAGGAGCGTCGGCCGAGCTGTCGTCCAGTCGTAACAGGAAGGTGCGTCATCGATTCCTCCAGGCGGACGGCCATCGCCGCGCTGTGGCGGCCGGTTCACGCTAGTTGCCCAGCTTCGTTCGCAGTAGAGGCTTAGGGCCCGCCGCGGCGGGCAGCCGAAGCGGGCAGCCGAAGCGGGCGGCCGGCGGTCGGCGGTGCTCAGGGCACCACAACGACCGGGCACTGAACGTGCCGGGCGAGCCAGCCAGGGACGGAGCCGACCAGCTGGTGCCAGGCCTGGCTGGACGCGCCGATGACCAGCGCGTCGGCGCTGTACTCCGCGGCCGCGGCGGCAAGCTCCCTGGCCGGCGTGCCGCAGCGGGTGGTCGTATGCACCTGCAGATCGTCGGCGCCGCACACCTGGTCAAGTTCGGCGAGCAGCCAGCGGCTGATTTCCTGGTGGTCGCTGACTGTCCTGATGACCTGCCCGCTCAGCGGCTCACAGTAGATGCCGCGAGCCGTGACGTACACGACCAGCAGCGGCCGCTCGAGCCGCCGGGCCATACCCGCGGCGTAGGCGAGGGCGTTACGGCTGGCCGGTGACCCGTCAAAACCGACCATGACCGGATGGTCGGGTGCCGGGCCCTGGTCCTCGACCGGCACGTCCGGGTTCAGGCCGGGCGCCTGGCCTGAGCCTGACGCCAGGTCGGGACCTGGCCGTGGCGGCCGGTCCGCCGGCTGCTGCTCGGCGGCCTGCTGTTCGGGGTGCTGCTGTTCGGGGTGCTGCTGCTCGGGGTGCTGCTGCTCGGCGGGCAGGCGCCAGCCCGCGCGGTGCAGCCGGTCCGGGCGGTTCGGTCGGTCCGGGCGCTTCGGCGGCTCTACGGCCGGCTGCGGCTCTGCTTGGTCCATAGCGTTCGTCCTTGCGACAGCTAGTTCCCAATACGGGGAACACTATGCCAGCTAAGTTAGTTTGTATTAAGCAACTAACGAAGCCCACTCGGGAACTGGCCCGGCGCGGACCGTTCGTGCCCAGGTCAGGCCCCTGCCCCGGAGGGATGTCAGTGCTGACGGAGTCAAGGCCCGGACCTCGTTACAAGTGGATTGCGCTGTCCAATACCACGCTCGGCGTGCTGATGGCGACGGTCAACGCCTCGATCATGCTGATCGCGCTGCCAGATATTTTCCGTGGTATCGGCGTCAATCCGCTAGAGCCTGGCAACACTAGCTTGCTGCTGTGGCTGCTGATGGGGTACCTGGTGGTCACGGCGGTGCTGGTGGTCAGTTTCGGCCGGCTCGGCGACATGTTCGGCCGGGTCAGGATGTACAACCTCGGCTTCGCGATCTTCGCGCTGTTCTCGGTGGCGCTCTCGCTGACCTGGCTGCACGGCACGGAAGCCGCCTGGTGGCTGATCGGGATGCGGGTCCTGCAGGGCGTCGGCGGCGCCATGCTGATGGCCAACTCCAGCGCCATCCTCACCGATGCGTTCCCGACCAATGAGCGGGGCCTGGCCCTGGGCCTCAACCAGGTGGCCGGCATCGCGGGTTCCTTCATCGGCCTGGTGCTCGGTGGCGTGCTGGGCCCGCTCAACTGGCGGTTCGTATTCCTGGTCTCGGTCCCGTTCGGAGTGCTCGGGACGATCTGGTCGTACCTGAAGCTGCGTGAACTCGGGGAGCGCCGCGCGGCCAGGCTCGACTGGTGGGGCAACCTCACGTTCGGCGCTGGACTGATCGCCGTCCTGGTCGGCATCACCTACGGCATCCAGCCCTACGGCGGTCACACGATGGGCTGGACCAGCCCGCTGGTGCTCGGCCTGATCGTCGGTGGCCTCGCGGTGCTCGCCATCTTCTGCCTGATCGAGACCAAGGTCGCCGAGCCGATGTTCCACCTCGACCTGTTCCGGATCCGGCCGTTCACCGCGGGGAACGTGGCCAGCCTCATGGCCGGGCTCGGCCGCGGTGGCCTGATGTTCATCCTGATCATGTGGCTGCAGGGCATCTACCTGCCCATCCACGGCTACAGCTTCAGCCAGGGGCCGCTGTGGGCCGGCATCGCGATGCTGCCGCTGACGGTTGGTTTCCTGATCGCCGGGCCGGTGTCCGGCTGGCTGTCCGACAGATTCGGCGCCCGGCCGTTCGCCACCGGCGGCATGCTGGTCGCCGCGGCTTCGTTCCTGCTGCTGCAGCTGCTGCCGGTTAACTTCGTGTACTGGCAGTTCGCGGTCATCCTGCTGATCAACGGGATCGGCATGGGCCTGTTCGCGTCGCCGAACCGCGCCGGGATCATGAACAGCCTGCCGCCCGGCCAGCGCGGCGTCGGGGCCGGCATGAGCGCGACCTTCCAGAACTCGGCGATGGTGCTGTCCATCGGGATCTTCTTCACGCTCATCATCCTGGGCCTGGCCTCGTCGCTGCCGGCCACCCTGACCCACGGCCTCATGGCGCAGGGCGTGCCGCATGCGGACGCGGCCCGGGTGGCGGCGCTGCCGCCGGTCTCGATCATGTTCGCGGCGCTGCTCGGCTACAACCCGGTGCAGACCCTCCTCGGCCCCGTCGTGAGCCGCCTGCCGGCCAGCCACGCGGCCTACCTGACCGGGCACACCTTCTTCCCGTCGCTGATCTCGGCGCCGTTCGAGCACGGGCTGGCCATCGCGTTCTACTTCGCGATCGCAGCCTGCCTGATCGCCGCGGTGGCTTCGCTGCTGCGTGGCGGCATTTACGTGCACGGCGTGCACCCGGCGCCGGTGACCCGTGCGGCCCGTTCGCGTCAGGAGCCGGTCGCTGGCCAGGTTCCGATGGCTAACCAGGTCCCAGCAGCAACTGGCCAGGCTGCCGCGGCCTACGGCAAGCTCTCCGCAGTGAGCAGTCCGGCCGCCGCGGCAACCGGCGAGGTCTTGGCGGCCAACGGCCAGGCTGCCGCGGCCAAGGGCCAGGCTGCTGCGGCCAACGGTCAGGCTGCCGCGGCCAACGGCCAGGCCTTCGCCGCTACCGGCCAGGCCGGCCGCACACGGCGGCCGGACACGCAACTCACGGTCAGCACGCCCGCTAGGGCCGGCTATCGGGCCGATCCGCCTGCTAGGGCCTGCCATCCGGCCGATCCGGCCGACGATCGGGGCGACCATCGCGGCCATCCGGCTCGGCAATAGCAGTGGTGGCGCGTCGCTGCTGTTCTTTCCGCGGCAGGGCGCCAGCGCTGTTGTTGGACAACGACAGCGATAGCGCCATCGCTGTCGTTGACCTCCCGTTCAGCCAGGCTGATCCCGAGTCTCCGGCTGCTGCAGCGGCCGAACCGAGCGGTCCGGGCTCGCCCTCGGCCTCGTACAAGACGGCGGGCTCATGCTCGGTATCGGCGAGGACGCGGTAGCCAGTTCCGGTGATCGCCTGCTATTCGCTCAGCCGGTTGGCTAGCAATGAGCCGGCTCAGGCGCCATGAGCCGGCTCACTGCTAAGACGAAGCCTTCCCGGCCTTTGCCGTACCGGCCTTCGAGGCGCGGGCTTTTGCGGCGCTGGCTCTCGAGGCGCTAGCCCTTGGGGCGCTGGTCTTGGGGGCGCTGGTCTTGGGGGCGCTGGTCTTGGGGGCGCTGGTCTTGGGGGCGCTGGTCTTGGGGGCGCTGGCTTTGGGGGCGCTGACCCTTGGCGTGCTGGCCTTCGGGATGCTGGCCTTCGGGGCGCTGGCCTTCGGGGCGCTGGCCTTCGGGGCGCTGGCCTTCGGGGCGCTGGAATTGGCGGCGGTAGCCCTGGGGACCCGGGCCTTAGCGACACTGATCTTCCCGGCGCTGGCCTTGGGGGCGCTGGCCTTGGGGGCGCTGGCCACGCGGGTGCTGACCTTGGCAGTCGGCTCAGGCGGCCTGGCCGTCGGAGCGGGCGGTGGTGTGACGTGCTCGGCGGCCTTGAGCAGATCGGCCAGGCCGTTCTCGATGCCGCGGGCCAGCACATCGATGTCCGGGTTGCTCGCGTAGTCACCGGTAATCCCGAAGGTGACCTCGCCGCAGTAAGTGAAGATCGAGACCCCGGTGCGCATAGTCGTGGCGATCGGGACGTAGGGAATGATCTCCGCCAGGCGGCGGCCCATGCAGAACAGAGGCTGGCGCGGACCTGGCACGTTGGTGGTGACCGTGACGATCTCCCGCTGGTGCAGCGAGTAGGCCAGCTGGACGCCCACCGAGGCCACCGGGTACGGGACGAACCGGCCCAGCGAAACCAGCGATTCCATGACCTTCGATTCGTGGCTTGCCTTCAAAGCAGAGATTTCGGCCCGGATGGCGGTGAGCCGGTCCACCGGGTCAGCAATGTGGACGGGCAGATAGGCCAAGATCCCGGACACCCGGTTCTCGTAGATGCTCTCCTCGCCCGGGGCGCGGACCGAGACCGGCACCAGCGACGGCATCATGAACGGCTCTGGTTCCTCGCCGCGCGACAGCAACAGGTCACGGAAGGCGCCGCTGATCGCGGCCAGGACGACATCGTTCACGGTGCCGCCGAGCCTTCCCTTGATCGTCTTGACGTCATCCAGGGAGGCCCGGGCCCAGGCGTACCGCCGCTGCTGGCCGATCGGCCCGGACAGCGATGATCCAGTGGCGGGCAGCATCGAACTCGCTATCCGCAACATGGCGCGGCCCATGTCGGTGACCTGCTGGACTACCGCGCCCGGATTGGTGAGCGCGCCGCCCAGGGCGCTGACCTCGCGCACCGGCATCATCACCATGTCCACCGCGGCCTGCGCGACGAGCGACAGCGACGAGGGCTGCTCACCGATGACCCGGTCGTCCACGGCGGCTGGCGAGGCGTTGGGGGACAGGTCGTAGATCACCCGGTACAAGTCGGTGCCTGAGACGCCGTCAACCATGCAGTGATGGATCTTGGAGATCAGCGCCCAGCGGTCATCGGCCATCCCCTGCACCAGCCAGTACTCCCACAGCGGGTAGTCACGGTCGAGCCGCTGGCCCATGACCCGCGCCATCAACTTGGTGAGCTGCTGGTCGCCGCCGGGCGGCGGCAGGGCGGTCTGCCTGATATGGAAGCGGAGATCGAAATCCGGGTCATCGACCCAGACCGGCGCCCCGAGGCGGAAGGGGATCTTGCGGAGCTTCTGCCGGTATCTGGGCACGAGCGGAAGGCGCCCGGCCAGGTAAGTGAGGAGTTCGTCATAGGTCGGTGCTGGGCCCTCGAATACGGCGATTGATGCGATCGCCATGGACGTGTGCCTGTCCTCATCTTCGGCATCGACAAACTGGGCGTCCAGCGGATTCAACCTATCCATGACGCCCCCTTCCCGAGTTAGATTGATCTCGGCCCCATCTGGGCGCCGTCAGGCCAACGGCTGAAGATCACTTCCTAATAGGATGGTATGGCGGAAAGGCCCACGTTCTTAACCTGCCGATGGTCCCGTCTGCGGGGACCTTCGGCTCCGGGCCCGAAGTCAGGGGCGTACCAGGCGCGCCGGACTACCGCGCGCTGAGCACCAGCACAGGTACCCGGCTGGCCTTGATGGTGGCCTCCGCGACGTGGCCGAGCTTGGGGTGCAGGACACCGCCGCCGCCGTGCCGGCCGAGCACCAGCAGGTCGAAGCCGTGCTCGGTGGCATAGGCGCAGATCGACCTGGCAATATTGCGGTCCTGTGCGGTGTGCAGGGTAATCCGCACGTCCCGGGGCGCGGCAATCGACTCTCTGGTGTGCTCGAAGATCTCGGTTGCGCGGCGGGCGCCCGACGAGATCTCGCCCGCCTGGTCCAGCTGCGCTTCCAGGTGCGGCGGCGCGGGCAGCACGGCCAGCGCGACGACATGGCCCGGCCCGTCGCTGACCATCGCCGCAGCGGTCCGCAGCGCGGCCACCGAATCCGGCGAGGCATCCCATCCGACCAGCACTCTGCGGAACGGGCTGGCCAGCCCGCTTGATCGGCCGCCGGCGGCGGCAGGGGCAGGATCCACCGTGGCCTTCCCTTCGTGCTGGCTCGGCAGGCTATTCTGCCGCACGCGGCACTCGATCTGCCGCACGCTGCAGTCGTCTGCCGTACTCGTCTGCCGTACGCCACACTCGCAGCCAGGAACCGCGGGCGCCAGCCCGCCGGGGAATTTCAGGCCAGCGCCGCGACGAGGGCCAGCAGAGCCACCAGCGCGATCAGCATGTAGGCGAGGTAGGCATCGAGCCGCCCGGATTGCAGCCGCTTGGCCGCCCGCACCAGCACCATCACGGGGCGCAGCGCAGGCCGGTACAGGTAGGTCTCAACCACTTCGACCACATCTGATGTGTAGCCGAACCGCGGCCCGGTGCTGCCCGGAGCGGGGGACAGCGGACGCAGGTCTGACTGGCTGTGCAGCACGGTGGCCAGCACCCGGCGGGTCGGGTTGGCGAAACCGGCCGCTGTGTAGCAGTCGGCGCCCTCCACCCCGGCGGTGGCTGAGCGCCAGGCTGGCACCCGGCGCACCCGGGTCATCCGGGTCCCGCCGGCCAGCCGGGTGAAGATCAGGACGGCCAGCGCGAGCAGCGGCATCACGACCCACAGCCAGGATGGGGACAAGATCGAGAACCCGCTGAACACCGGCTGGACCACCCACGGCGACTTCCGCGCCCCCGACGTCACGCCGGCGGGCACCACCGGGGACAGGCCGGCCGCCACCACCCGGATCACCAGCGGCAGCAGGGCCGCGGTGAGCAGGCAGCCGAGCGAGAGGATCACGATGGCAGTCCGGCCCAGCCAGCCGTAATCTCGCTCCCGGACGGTCCCGGGTCCGCCGGAGCCGGGCCCGCCACGCGGTGGCCCGCCGGCTCCGGGCCGGCTGGCTCCGGGCTGGCTGGCTCCGGGCTGGCTGGCTCCGGGCTGGGCTGGCGGCGGCCCGAGCACTACGAGGCCGATCAGCCGGACGAACGTGACCCCGGCGAAACCGATCGTCAGCGCGATCGCCGCCCCGGCCACCGCGAGCACCAGCCTGAAGCCAAGCCCGGGCACCCGGAACTGCTGCATCAGCGCTTCCAGCAGGAACCATTCGGCCGCGAATCCCGCGGTCAGCGGCAGGCCGGCCAGCGTCAGCGAGCCGATGGCCAGCCCGGTCCCGCTCCACGGCCGCCGCCGCGCCGAGCCGCGCAGCCCGTCCAGGTCGTCGTCACCGGCCGAGGCGGTGCCTGCGCCGTCCGGAGCGATGACCGCGCTGCTGGTGTAGAGCAATGACTTGGCGGCTGCGTGCGCGATGATCTGCAGCGTGGCGGCGAGCAGCCCGGCCGCGACCAGCCGCGCATCGCGGGTCGCGGCGCCGGTCAGAGCGACGCCGTAGCCGGCCAGGATGAGCCCGCTGTTCTCAACGCTCGAGTACGCGATCACCCGCTGCAGCCTTGGCTGCACCGCCGCGTGCGCGATCCCGAGCAGCGCGGTCAGCCCGGCCAGCACCAGCAGCAGCCCGACCAGCCAGCCGGGCGGCGCTCCGAGCAGGGCGAGGGTCCGCCACAGGCCGTAGAAGCCGACGTTGACCGCCACCCCGGCCATGATCGCCCGGACCGGGCCCGGCGCGGCCGCGTACCCGCGGGGCATCCAGACCTGGACCGGGACCAGCCCGACCTTCACCGCGAACCCGCTGATCAGCAGGGTCTGCGCGGTATCCCTGGCCACGCCGCCTGGCACCACCGCGAACGAGGCCAGGGACAGCGAGCCGGACCTGACTGCCAGCAGCAGCAGGCCGATCAGCAGCGCGGCCCCGCTGATCTTGCCGAACACCAGCGTGACGACCGCCGCGGCCGGGCGCCCGGGCCGTCCCCGCTCGAAACCCGCGAGCAGGTAGAACGCCACCGTCAGCAACTCCCAGGCCAGCAGCAGGGTGAACGCGTCGGTCGCGGTCATGACCATCGCGACCGCGCCCAGGGTCAGCGCGTAGCCAGCGGCCAGGCCGCGGCGGCCGACCGCGCCCCGGCGCCCGGCCCAGTCCGCGCAGGCCAGCGAGACCGGCGCCGCCGCCCCGAACGCGATGAGCAGAAACAGCCCGGACAGCCGGTCGGCGGCCAGCCCCGTGGTGCCGGGACCGAGCCAGCCACCGGTTCCGAGTTGCGCCTCGTGGCCCGCTACGGCGGCGGCCCCGGCCACCGCTAGGCAGGCTGCGCCGCCCGCTCCGGCCAGGTAAGGAACGGCCCGCAACCGCGGCCACCTGACCCCCCCGATCAGGTCGACCACCGCCGCGAAACCCAGTGCGGCCAGCCCGGCGGTGAGAACGGCCCCGGGCGCGTTCACTGGCCCTCCGTCCGCCGCGGCGGCCGGCCGAGCGCGACCAGCAGGGCATGCAAGATAGTGAACGGGGACGGCGGCGAGCCTGGCACCCACACGTCGACCGGAACCACGTCACCGACACCGCCCGCGGTGGCATAGCCGCTCCCGGCCAGGCCGCCGCTCACCGCGTCGGTGCCGACCGCGACGACGACCTTCGGATCCGGCATGCCCGTGTAGGTACGGCGGAGCGGCTCCGCCATCCCGTGCGCGCCCGCACCCGTGACCAGCAGCACGTCCGCGTGCCGCGGACTGGCGGTGAAGAAGATCCCGAGCCGGTGGATGTCGTAGACCGGGTTCAGCAGCGCCGCGATCTCCTGTTCCTCGGCGCCATCCGAGCCCGCGTCCACGTGACGCAGGTGTACCGACCGCCGCAGGGCCGTGGTCCGGGCGGCCAGCTCGGCCCGGACCGCCGCCAGGCCCTGCTCGGTCTCGCTGGTCTGCGGCACCACCAGCCCCGGGCGGGTCAGCGCCTCGGCGGCGGGCCCCAGGGACCAGCCGAACACGTCCGGGCGCTGGTCGACACAGCGCCCGCACTGGATGCACCGGCCCTGATCGAGCCGGACGGAGCCATCGGCGGCGGTCGTGATGGCGCCGGTCGGGCACAGCGAAGCCAGGCCCGCCACCTCGGCCGGGCGCGGGTCGGCCACCGTGGCCGGGCCGCGCCAGCGGTCGGCGTACGGGTCGGGCCGGCCCGGCCACCGGGTGGTGACCACCCCGTCACGCAAGCCGCGCAGCACCCACGGGCTCATAGCGACACCCCCGCCACCGACAGGCCGAAGCTGGCTTCGATGAACGGGAAGTCGGTGAGGATGTCACCGGCGAACACCTCGTGGAACAGGACCAGGTTGTGAAAGGACGCCGAGCGGGGGCGGCACCGGGCGATCTGCCCGTCCTGCACGGCGACGTCGTAGAGCACCTCGCCCTGCGGCGCCTCGGCCCAGCCGGTCGCCCGGCCGCTGCTGACCTCGCACGGCGCCCGCAGCGGGCCCTCACTCACCTCGGCCAGCTCGTCGGCGGCCTGGCGCAGCAGGTGGAACGACTGGCGTACCTCGTCCCAGCGGACCTGGAGCCTGGCCAGCGCATCGCCGTCGGTGTGCGGACGCAGCCCGGTCAGGCCCAGTGACGGATAGGCGTCATAGGGGCGGCTCAGCCGGGCGTCGTCGCTGAACCCGGATGCCTTGCCGATCGGGCCGAGGGCGCCGTGCTGGCGGGCCCGTTCCGGGCGCAGCGGCCCGGTGCGCCGGAGCCGGTCCAGAAACGACGCGGTGCCCATGAGGACCCGTGCGTCGGCGGTGATCGACCGCTCCAGCCGGCCGATCTCGGCGCGGAACTCGGCTAGGCCCAGCTGCGGCAGGGCCCGCACGCCGCCGGGCACGACGACGCCGCGGCCGAACCTGCTTCCGCACATCCGGCTGACCAGCCTGGCAATCCGTTCCTTGGCCACGCCGAACCTGGCGGTGGCCACCGCCAGGCCCCCGGCGTCAGCCAGCCGGACAGCGGCGTCCAGGTGCGCGGCCAGCCGCTCAAGCTCGGCGTGCAGCACCCGGACCAGGCCGGCCAGGGCACGCTGATCCCGGCGAGGCGTTCCAGCGCGTGGCAGTAGGCCAGGGCATGCGCCACCGACGCGACCCCTTCGGTCCGTTCGGCGAGCAGCACGCCGTCGGCCGCGGGCAGCTGCTCGAATCGCTTCTCGATGCCGCGGTGCTTGTAGAACACCCGCATGTTCAAGTGCGCGATGTCCTCGCCTGGCGTCTCGACCAGGTACTCGATCGACTCCATCACCCCGGACCTGACCGGGCCGTGCGGGATCGTGAACAGGCCAGGACCCATCACGTGCCGGGGAATCGAGTGCTCGTCCGGCCAGATCCCGGGCGGCGCCGGGCCGGGCGCGCCTGGCTGCGGTCGCGGCGCGTGCTCGTCGAGCAGCGGCAGGATCAGCGGTTCCAGCCGGGGGTGCCCCTCAGGGATGATCCCGAACAGGTCGTGGATCTCCCGCTCATACCAGAACGCGGCGTCGAGCGCTGAGCTGAGCGCCGGGTAGGAACCGGCGCCTGGCGGCAGGACGGCCTCCCAGGTGGCGACCCGGCCCAGGCCCGCCACATGGGCCGACAGGGCCAGCCCGGCTGGGTGCCGGGTCGCCATCAGCCCGGCGAACCTGGCGCCGCCGGCCACCTCGCTGGCCACCAGGTCCCACAGCTCGGGCACGCTCGCCGCCAGCGTGCCCGCGCCCGGAGTGCCGGACACGCTCGCTGCGCCGGCCCCCGCGTTCATGCCTGCCCCCGGAGCACGGCGACGGCCCGGTCCAGCAGCCCGGTAAGCTCGCCGGGCGGATGCAGCCCGAGCACCAGCAGTGCCACCAGCCCGGCCAGGACCGGGACCACCATCCAGACGCTCGGCTCGCCCCTGGTCAGCTGGCCCGCCGGAGTGCCACTGGCCGGAGTGCCGCTAGCCGGAGTGCCGCTGGCCGGAGTGCTGGGCGCTGGGTCACCGCCGGTTATGCCGCTCGGCGCGTCGGCTGCTAGCCCGGCCCGCACCGTCACCGGCGGGCGGGGCGTCAGCAGCATCCGGTTGGCGGTGACCGACAGGCCCAGGAAGGCGACGGTGACCAGCACCACCAGGATGACCGCGGCGGTGTTGTCCGAGGCGGCCAGGCCGCCGGTCACGATCTCGAACTCGCTGCGGAAGATCCCGAACGGAGGCAGCGCCGACAGGGCCAGGATCGCGGCCAGGAACAGCGGCCCGCTCCACGGCAGCAGGTCGAGACCCCCGGTGACCGATGAGATCCGCTTGCTGCCGAACTTGCGGACCAGGACCCCGGCGCCCATGAACGCATTGCCCTTCGCCGCGGCATGCGCCAGCACGTGCAGCAGGACCCCGGCCAGCGCGATGGGGACGCCGAAACTGACCCCGATGGCCAGGATGCCCATGTGCTCCACGCTGGAGTAGGCGAGCAGCCGTTTATAGTCCCGCTGGTCCAGCAGGTACAGCGCGGCGAGCAGCAGCGACGCCACCCCGAACACCAGCAGGACGTCCCGCGGGAACCGCGGGCCCAGTGCCGCCACCGCGATCTGGTAGTACCGCAGGATCGCATAGAAGCTGACCGCCAGCAGCGAGCCCGACAGCAGCGCCGAGACGGGCGTCGGCGCCTCCGAATGCGCGTCAGGCAGCCAGGTGTGTACCGGGAACAGCCCGACCTTGGTACCGAAGCCCAGCACCGCGAGCACGAACGCCAGCCGTACCGCGGTGTGCGGCAGCCGGCCTGCCACGTGCAGCAACGGGCTGAAGGCCAGGCTGTAGGACTGCCCGAGCACGTGCGCGCCCGCGTAGTAGGCGAAGATCGTCCCCAGCAGCGCGATGGCCAGCCCGGCCGACGCGAGCAGCACGTACTTCCACGCCGCCTCGGCGGCGCCGTCGGTTCCCTCCAGGGCGACCAGCAGCGCCGAGACGATCGTGGTCACCTCGATGGCGATCCACAGCAGCGCCAGGTTGCTCATCATCGGTGCGGCCAGCATGGACCAGGCGAACAGGTTGAGGCCGATCCAGAACCTGCGCGCGTAGAGCTTGTCTGCGGCGGCGTGCGGGCCGGCCGGGCGCAGGTAGCCGATCGAGTACACCGCGACGCACGCATAAAGGAAGCCGGTGGCCAGCAGGAACACCACGCTGAGGGCGTCGATGCGGACCAGGCCGAGCCAGCGCACCTGTCCCCGGGACGCGGCCGGGATGAGCGCGATCACCAGGCCGAAGCTGGCGATCCCCGCCGCGGCGGTGACCGCACCGGCCGCCGGCCCGGGCAGCCAGAGCGCGGCGATCGCGGCGGCCACCGGGACGATGAGCAGGGCGAGGACGATGACAGTCACGGCTCAGCCCCGCAGTCCGGTCAGTTCGGCTGTGGACAGCGACTCGGCCCGGCCGTGGTGCATGCGGATCAGCAGCCCGACCACGACCACCGCCAGCAGCAGGTCGACCAGCAGGGCCAGCTCCAGGATGAGCGGCAGGCTGGCCGCCACCACCAGGGCCGCCAGCGAGATCCCGTTCTCCAGCGAGAACAGCCCGATCGCCTGGGAGGCGACATCCTGGCGGTGGATCATGAGGACGAAGGCGACCAGCACCACCGAGACCGAGACCGACAGCGCCGTGACCGGCGCCCCGCTGCCGCTGACCGGCAGGGCGGCGGCGGCGAAGAATCCGAACGCGGCGACGATGATCGCGATCAGCACGGTGCTGGCCAGCCCGAGGCCCCCGCTGCCAGAAATGTCGCCGTCGGCCGCCGCGTCGCCCGCCGGGTCGTCGGCCGGCCCGGCCCCGCTGACCAGGCGCCGGAGCACCAGCGGAATCGCCACCACCTTGAGCGCGGCGGCCAGCACCGCCAGCACGTAGAGCTCCGGCAGGTGGCGGGCAGCGCCCACGATCACGGCCAGCACCGAGATCAGCCCGGACTGTGCCGCGTACAGGCGGATCTGATCGCGCAGCAGCGCCTGCCTGAACATGCCGAACTCGACCAGCAGGATCAGCACCGCTATGACGTTTGCCCCGCCGGTATAGACGCCTGGCGCCTGGCCGGGATCCATCAGCCACCCCCGAGATAGAGCGTGAACACGCCGAGCACGGCGAGCAGGAACGCGGCCGCCGCGAACTCGGTGATCTTGAACAGCCTGAGCTTGGCGAACGAGTTGTCGATGACGGCGATCACGCCCCCCAGCACGCAGGCCTTGGCGGGCAGCGCCACCATGGCGACTAGGACAGCCCAGGTCTGCTGCGTCTGGGCGAGTCCCCACGGCGCCAGGAATACGTTGATCAGGATCGTGTAGAGGATCAGCTGCTTGGCCGCCGACCCCCATTTCAGCAGCGCGAAGTAGGGGCCGGAGTGCTCGAAGGGCCGGGCCTCCTCGATCATCCCGAACTCGTTGGTGCCGGTATGCGTCTCCACCGGGATCCGGCTGGTCTCGTACAGGATGACCATGAACAGGGCCGCGGCGGCCAGCACATGCGCCGGCCTGATGATCTGCCCCGCCGAGGACCTGACGGTGGCGGCCAGCGCGTACGGCAGATCGGTCCCGGTGATCAGCGCGACCGTGAAGACCACGAACAGCACGACCGGCTCGGTGATCGCCGCGAAGGTCTTGGCCCGGCTCGCCCCGAGCTGGGCGTAGGGGCTGCCGGTCTCCAGCGCCGCCACCGCCACCAGGAAGCTGGCCAGCGACAGGATGAACCCACCGCCCAGGATGTCGCCCATGTACCCCAGTGGCAGCGGGTAGCTGGTCAGCACCGGGATCAGCAGCGGCACGGTCAGGTAGCAGGTGAACGCGGCCAGCGGTGCGGCCAGGAAGACCCAGCTCGCGCCCTCGGGCGCGAGCGCTTCCTTGCGGAACAGCTTGGCGAGGTCGAAGTAGGGCTGCAGCACCCGCGGGCCCCGGCGGCCCTGCAGCCGTGCCTCCACCCGCGAGATCACCCCGGACACCCACGGTGCCGCGGCGGCGATGGTTACGACCTGCAGGAACTGGATCAGCGGGATCGGCAGCAAGGTCCTCACGCAGTGATCCACGCGCCGTAGCGGGCACCCACGATGATGGCCTCCTCCACACCCAGAACATACTCAGGGAGTAGAAGCCATCAGCGGGACCATCCCGCGGTTTGGGCGAGCTTCATCGCCAGCCGTCATTGTGGCCGATGCAGCCGCCCGGCCGCAATTCGGGGGCCGGTCGACCGGCGGTAACACGTAAAATGCCCGTTAGCTCACGGGTGGTCACGCCCGCGCCGGTCCCGTCCGAGGCCCCGGAGAGGAGAGATCGTGGCGCAGACGCCGATGTCGCCGTCCCCGCGGATCAGGTTCCGCACCACCATCCGCCAGACCGGCAAGAACACCACCGGCATCGAGGTGCCCGCCGAGCTCGTTGCGCAGCTCGGGACGGGCAAGCGGCCCGCCGTCAGCGTCACGATCAATAGGCACACCTACCGCAGTACGGTGGCCACGATGGGCGGGGCATTCATGGTGTCGCTCAGCGCGGAGAACCGTGCGCAGGCCGGAGTGGCCGGGGGTGACGAGGCAGACATCGAGCTTGAGCTGGACACCAGCCCTCGCGAGGTGACGGTCCCGCCCGACCTCGCCGAGGCTCTCGACCGGGATCCGGCCGCGAAGAAGCGCTTCGGCGGTTTGTCGTACTCTCAGCGGCGGACCCATGTCCTGTCCGTCGAGGGCGCCAAGACAACCGAGACCCGCAGCAGGCGGATCGCCAAGGTGATCAGCGCGCTGCAGTGAGGCGCCAGAGCCTTATCGTAGAAGCGTGAATGTCGACGTCAGCGGGGCCGCCGCCGATTTCATCGCGAAACATGGTGGCCAGCTGTGGGTCTGGGCCGCCCATCCGCGGATATGCTGCGCCGGTAGTCCGGCGTGGATGCACGCGGCGACGCGAGCCCCGGCGGGCTTGTCCGGATTCATTCTGATTCCGGCGCCGGGCGTGCGGGTGCATTTCCGCCGGGTCGGCAACTGGCAGCCCGACACCCTGGAGATCAGCTTGCACGGTCGGCGCCGCCCCCGGGTCGAGGCCTACTGGGACGGCTGCCTGATGGTGATGGCTTAGCGCCTGCCAGGGCCTGGGTCAGCGCGGGGGCCCGGCCGCCTGGTTCGTCGCGACGTTGCGCTCGAGCCGGCTGAGCAGGTCGCCCAGGACGGCTACGTCCTCGTGGCTGATTCCGTCCCGTAGCCGCTGGTCGAACTCGACGGCCGCACCGCGCAGGCGGCCGAAGAGCGCCTCGCCCGCTTCGGTCAGCTCGACCAGGTGAACCCGGCGGTTCGACGGGTCGCGCCTGCGGGTGATGAGCCCCTGCGCATCCATCGCGTTCAGATGATGGGTGAGGGTCGCTTCCCGGATCCCGACGGCATCGGCCAGCGCCCGCTGGTTGTCCAGTTGCTGGCTCTTGAGCGAGATGAGCACCAGCCAGACCGGAAGCGACCCGCCCGCCGTGGCCAGCGCGTCGTCGAAGGCCCGGCTCAGGGTCTTGGCCGTGCGGGCCAGCCGCAGGCCGATGGGCGGCTGCAGGGGCGGTGCCATAAGCCGAGCCTACCGTAGTAAACTAACGCTTTGACATCGAAGCCTCGATGGTGGGGGGCTCACGGTCGGGTGTGCCCCCGGTCAGGTAGTGCCCGGTCGGTTGCGTTGCGTCCAGGTCAGGCGGTGCCCGGGTCGGATGCGTCCGGGTCAGGTTCCGTCCGGGCTGGGCTCGGTCAGCTCAGGGGCGGGCGGCTGATCGGCGTAGCGACGGCCAGGATCGGCCGCGCGCTCGGCGGCGTGGAAGGCGCTGAGCGCCTGGCCCGGAGTGTCGTAGTAGACGTCGGGACCGGACGCGCCCTTGATGCCGTAGCCGTCAAGCTGCTTGCGGACCTGCGCGAGCATGCTGGTCACCGCGAACCGGATCTTCCGTTCGTGCAGCCGTGCGGCGACCTGACCGAGCACCGACGCAGAGGTGAAGTCAACGTCTCCGATGGCCGCGCCGTCCAGCACCAGCCATCGCAGTGGCCTGCCGTGCGTGACCAGCGTCGTGACGTCCTCGATGAGCCGGCTGGCATTGGCGTAATACAGGCTGGTGCCGAACCGGTAGACGACCAGCCCGTCCTCGGTCCTGGCCCCGGGCTCGACCGCGCAGGGCTGCCAGTGCCCGGACGGAGACTTGACCAGCACGCTGCTGAGCGGACGGTAGCTATGCCGCAAGTGGTCGATCACCGAGGCGATCACGGCCAGCACGATGCCGTCCTCTACGCCCAGGACCACCACCGCGGCCGTGGTCAGCAGGGCAACGGTGAATTCGGTCTTGCGGACCGCGAAGATGTGCCGCAGGCCGGGAATGTCGATGAGCTCGATGGCGATCATGAAGACCACGGCGGCCAGCGCCGCGGTCGGCAGGTACGCTAGCGGGCCGGTGGCGATGAGCAGCACGATGACCACCACCGCGCTGGTGAAGAGCTGGGCCAGCTGGCTCCGCCCGCCCGCGCCGTCCACCATCTGCGTCTTGGTCGGGCTGCCGTTGACGACGAAGGTGCCGGAGAACGCGGCGGCGAGGTTGGCGGCCCCCAGGCCGACCAGGTCGATGTCCTCGCTGAAGTCCTCGGTGTATTTCGCGGCATAGGCGCGGGAGGTGGCCGCGCTCTGGGCCAGGATGATGACGAACATCGCGGCCGCGGTGCCGAGCAGCAGCCTGGCGTCGTGCGCGCCGAGATCGGGCAGGCTCAGCTGCGGGAGCCCGCGCGGGACGGCTCCCACGGTGGCCACCCCCCGCGCGGCCAGGTGGGCGAACCTGCTCACGATGATCGTGCCCACCACCGCGATCAGCGCCCCAGGGATCCGGCGGGTGAGCCGGCGGGCCGCCAGCATGATCACGATCGCGGCTCCCGATACGATCATGGTGGCCGGATGAGCGTGCGGGAGCTCAGCGACTGTGTGGATGAGTATGCCGAGGGTGCGGGTGCCCTGATGCCGGACCCCGAGCATGTCGGGGAGCTGGCTGACGGCCACCTGAATGCCGACTCCGGCCAGGAAGCCGACCAAGACGGTGCGGGACAGGAAGTTGGCCAGGAATCCGAGCTTGGCTACCCGGGCCAGCAACAGCAGCGCACCGGTGAGAAGGGCGGCCAGGCCCGCCAGCTGAACGTATCGCGCCGACCCGGGCACCGCCAGGCCGAGCAAGGATGCCGCGAGGATGGCCGCGGTGGCCGAGTCCGCTCCGACCACGAGGTGACGGGAGCAGCCCAGCACGGCGAACATGGCCATCGGGAGGAGCAGCGTGTACAGGCCGGTCACCACCGGCATCCCGGCGATCTTCGCGTACCCGAGGCACTCGGGGATGCCGAGCGCCGCGAGCGTGACACCCGCCAGCAGGTCGCCGGTTACCTGCTGGCGGCGGACCGGCAGCACCCCGCACAGGACCGGCCAGCCCCGCAGCCATGCCCAGCGGGAACCCGGCACCGGCTGACCTCCCCCGATTTCACCGAATGTTCAGATGACGTTAATCATGCCCGTAATATCCGGCTGCCATGGGTACAAAAAGGGCACGGCTCGCCGACTCGGCCCAACGCGCGGCCCGGACCGGGCCCGTCCGGCGCGTCTTCGTAGTCAGACCGGGTCAGAGTCAGCCCCCGGTATCGGCACGGGTGCCATTCATCATTGACCACTAATGATCAGCCCGGCGTAGTTTAGCGCGCTGACAGCTCCTTCGTCCCGTTGTGAGGGATTCACCTCATGTGCCGGGGCTGCCCTGGCTAGGCTCCCGTAATCTCAGGCGCTCCGAAGCTGACCCCCTGGGCAGCTCGCCGGTGAGCGCGCCGTTCTCGGAGAGGAGCCCGTTGGGCCGCCACAGCAAACCGCCACGTGTCCGACTCCCGCAGGCCGCGACCACCGCCGCCGCGCCCACGATCGCCGGCGTGGCCGCCGCGTTCTGCCTGTCACCCCAGGCGCCTGCGGCTCCGCCGGCCGCCGAGGCCACCGTGCATCATGCCGCGGTGCTGGACGCCGCCAAGCAGCCAGGCCTCTCGCCCGCGCAGCTGCTGTCCGCAGCCAGGCGGGCGTCAGCCGCGCCGAAGCGAGGCTCCGCGCTTCCCGTCAGGTACACCGTCCGGCCTGGCGACTCACTATCCGCGATCGCCGGGCATTTCTACCACGACCCGGCCGCCTGGCCGGTGCTCTACTGGCGCAACCACGGCCAGGTCCACTGGGCGGACATCATCGAGGCCGGGCAGGTCCTGCGCATTCCGGCGAAGCCGGCCCGGATTCCCAAGCCACCCACGCTCCTGAGCCCCGCGCCGCCGGCGCTCCCGGCCTACACGCCGCGACATGCGCGCCCGGCTCCGGCGCCGGCTCAGGCGCAAGCTGATCCGGCGCAGGCTGCCCCGGTCGCGGCGACGAGCGCCTATTCGGGTGGCACCCCCGGCGGGGCGTTCGGCCAATGCGTGGTGGCCCGCGAGTCCGGCGGCGATGCGCAGGTCATGAACTCCACCGGCCATTACGGCCTGTATCAGTTCAGTGCGTCGACGTGGGCTGCCTACGGCGGTAACCCGGCCGACTTCGGCAACGCCAGCGTGGCGGAGCAGAACCAGGTGTTCGCCACCGCGCTCGCCCGGGGCGGCGAGGACAACTGGGCGCCCTACGACGGCTGCTGATCAGCGGTGCCCGTCCAGGCTGGCGCTGAGCGCAGTTTCCCTGGGACTCACCCGGTGAGACCGCGAGCTGGCCGCGCTGAGCCTGGTGGATGGGCGCATCGGTCCGGCGGGTCCGTACCGATGCGCCCATCGACACGGCCTCCTCGTGCGGGCCTGTCCGGGACTAGCTGGCCGGGACTAGGGGGCCGATGGTGCGACAAAGCGGTGCCTGAGCTCGCCGATGCCCTCGATGTAGCTGACCAGCTCGTCGCCCGGGCCGAGCCAGCGCTGCGGGTCGCGGCCCAGGCCGACACCGGCGGGCGTGCCGGTGAAGATGACATCGCCGGGCAGCAGCGGGAGGATCGCCGACAGCGCGCGGATCAGCTGCGGGACCGAGAAGATCAGGTCCCTGGTCCGGGCCTGCTGGACGGTTTCGCCGTTGATTGAGCAGCCAAGCTCCAGGTCGTCCGGATTGCTGAACTCGTCGACCGTGACCAGCCACGGGCCGATCGGACCGAAGCCGGGGAACGACTTGCCCAGGCTGAACTGCGGCGGCGAGCCCGCCAGCTGGACGATCCGCTCCGAGAGGTCCTGACCGACCGCGAGCCCCGCGACATGGTCCCAGGCGTCGGCCGCCGCGACCTGCCAGGCGCGCTCGCCGATCACCGCGACGAGTTCCACCTCCCAGTCGGTGTGACCGTCAGCGGGCAGGGTGATGTCGCCGTACGGCCCGGTGATGCAGCTCGGGAACTTGGTGAACACACTCGGTTGCGCGGGCACCGAGAACCCCGACTCGGCGGCATGGCTGCGGTAGTTAAGGCCGATCCCGAGCACCTGCGCGGGCGCGGGCGCCGGCGAGCGGAGCTGGGCCGGGCGGTAGTGCTCGGCAGCGGGCAGGTCAGCGGCCCTGGCCCAGGACAGGAATTCGGCCCAGCGCCCGTACACGGCTTGCGGATCGGGACCGAAACGGCCGCCGCTGGCGCTTTCGACGTCCACGGAACCTGCGTCGGTGAGCACGCTGAGGCGGCCGCCGAGGTTGGCGATGCGCATAAGAGTCCTCCTGAGGTCTTCGGGGGGTGACGGGCACGGGCTGGGGAGCCGCGGGCGCCGGCCAGGCCGTCGCGACCGCGGGCTATCCGGCCACCGGCCGCCGCGGGCGTCCGATACCTGGGAAACGATGGTAGTTGGGCCAGGCAAATCAGGGAAAGCTGGACATGCTAGATGCTATAGCGATTGAGCTGTCAGTCATTCCCGGCGACCCAGGAGGAATCGATGGCGCGAGGCAGGCCACCGACGATGATCGCCGGGGTGCTGGCCGCCCCGGCTAGTGTCCCCACACTGACTGGGCCCGCTGGTCCAGCGGCCGCCCGACCGCCTCGGCCAGCTCAACGCCGCCGTCCGGCGTGACCAGGAAGAGGTTCTCCCGCCGCACGCCGAACCGGCCGGGCAGGTAGACGCCGGGCTCGAGCGCCATCACCATCCAGCTCTGCACGACCTGGCTGTCGGACGGGATCACATGCGGGTCGTCGAACACGCTGAGCCCGACTCCGTGGCCGCCGTGGTGCGGGAACTCGCCGTCCGGCCAGGCGGCCGCGATCCGCTCCCGCATCCCGCCGAACACCGCGGCGCCGGTGTTGCCGGTGCGAAGCTCGGCGGCGGCACCGGCCAGGATCGGGACGAGCCGCCCGCGGGCCTCCTCGATCTCGGAGTTGGTCCCGTTGAGGTAGGTACGGCAGGTGTCAGCCCAGTAGCCGTCCGCGCCCACGCTGATGTCGGCGATGACCGGCTGGCCAGGTCCGGGCCTGGTCCGGCCCGCGACGGCCACCGGTGCGCACACCTCCGCCGTGTTGGCCCCGGCCAGCACATCCGCACCGAATTCGACCGGCGAGCCGTGGCCGATCTGGGCCGCTGCCTGGGCGGCGCTCATCATTTCGATTTCCGAGGCGCCAGCCGCCGCGCCCTCGGCCAGGGCCGCGTGCGCGAGCCAGCAGAGCTCGTAGGAGTGGAAGATGCGCTCGATCTCGTCGGCGTCCTTGACCAGGCTCATCAGGTGCAGCTCGGCGTCGGCCCGGACCCAGTCCGCGCCCGCCCCCGGGCCCGCATCCGCGCCCGCGGTGAGCTCGGTGCCGAAGTCCCCGGCCACGCCGATGCGGCTCGCCGACGAGACCGCGCTGACCCGCAGCACCTCGTCGAGCAGCAGCCGGACCAGCCTGAGCTCGAGGCCGAACCCGCGCTCGCCGTATGCGGCGACGTGATCGGCGCTGGACAACTGCTCGGCGGGGCCGGTCTCGTCGCGGACCACGACCAGGGTGCGCTCGCCGTCCGGGCTGATCACTGCGGCGGACGGGCCGCCGTAATAACGGGAGTACCCCGTGATCCAGTTCACCAGGGCCGGTCCGGTCACGACGAGCGCGTCGAGCTGGCCCGCGGCCAGCCAGGCGGTCACTCGTTTCAGCCTCGGCAGCGGTGGCGCCATCCCGGTCCGCTCGCCGATCCTGGCCGCGGTGGCCTGGGCCTCGTCCAGCCGGGCCGGCGACGAGGGCTGCGGGCGATCGGTTGACTCCACGGCTTCCTCCTTGTGCCAGCTTTGTGCCAGGCCGGGCCAGGAGCGCCTGCCACGGTGACCCACAACGCTATAGCATATGGCTCAATGTCGGAAGTCCTGGGTATGCGGCCGGCCGCCCCCAGCGGGTGCGGCTGCGGCCGCCCGATACGCGGCTGCGGCCGGGCACGGAGGTGGGGCGATGAAGCTCGCGGACCGAGTGTGCGTAATCACGGGTGGCGCCCGCGGCATCGGCGAGGCCATCGCCACCCGGTTTGTCGCTGAGGGCGCCGCCGTCGCGATCCTGGATCTGGACGGTGCCGCGGCGGCGCGGACGGCGGCCAGGCTGGACGGCACCGCGACCGGGCACGCGTGCGACGTCGGCTCACGATCGTCGGTCACCGCGGCGGTCGCCGAGGTGATCAGCAGCCACGGGCGGGTCGACGTGCTCGTCAACAACGCCGGCGTCGGGCTGGCCGGCCCCTCGGAGACGTTGTCCGACGAGGTCTGGGACACCTCCATCGCGGTCATGCAGACCGGCGTATTCCTCTGCTCGCAGGTCGTGGGCAGGCACATGCTCGAACGAGGTCGCGGCACCATCGTCAACATCAGCTCGATCAATGCCTGGGAGGCCTTCCCGATGCGGCTCGCGTACTGCGCGGCCAAGGCGGCCGTCGTGGCGATGACCGAGGTGCTCGCGATCGAGTGGGCCGACCGGGGGATCCGCGTCAACGCCGTGGCGCCCGGCGTAACGCGCACGGCCCTGATGCAGAAGGGGATCGACGACGGGGTGATCGATGTGGACGCCTACCTGGCCAGGACGCCGATGCACCGGTTCGGCGAGCCCGACGAGATAGCCCGGGCGGTCCTGTATCTCGCCAGCGATGAGGATTCCTCATTCGTGACCGGGACGACGCTCTGCGCCGACGGCGGCTGGACCGCGATGGGCTGGATCTCCGGCAGTTCACGCTGACTGCTGACGCGCTAGTTCTGCCGCCCTCACGCTGACTGCTGACGCTGGCCACTGACGTGCTGCACGCTGACTGCTGACGTGCTGCACGCTGACTGCTGACGTGCTGCACGCTGACTGCTGACGCGCTTCACGCTGACTGCTGACGCGCTTCACGCTGACTACTGACGCGGTTCAAGGTAGTTCTGACGCGGTTCACGTTAACTCTTGACACGCTAGATGCTATAGCGTTTGATTCTGTCATTACCCCCTGGCAGCGCGGGAGGAATCAATGGCAAAGGTATCCGCGAACGAAGCCACTACGGTTCCTCAGAGCGAGAGCTTGCTGAACACCAATGCGCTGGGCCTCTGGGGCCTGGTGATCATGGGTATCGCCTACATGGGCCTGGCGCTGACCGCGTACTTCAATTTCGGGCTGATGGAAGGAATCACCGGTCCGATCGTCCCGCTGGCCTTCGCGGCGGTCACCGTAGCGATGCTGCCCACCGCGGCCAGCTACGCGATCATGAATAGCCGGCGTCCGTCGACCGGCGCGACGCTCACCTGGCTGTGGGAGGCGACGACGCCGCCGCTCGGCGTCTGGCTCGGCTGGGTCCTGGTGATCGCCTATATCGTGGGCTGCATCCTCCAGCCGGTCATGTTCGGGCTGTTCTTCAACTCGTTCCTGAACTTCTTCGGCGTGCACGCCGGCTACCTGACCGCCACCCTGTCCGGCCTCATCCCGATCGTGGTGGTCGGGTTCATGACGCAGAAGGACATCCGCCTCTCCGCCAAGCTCGTCGGGCTGTTCATCACCATCGAAGCCGGTTTCGTGGCGCTGCTGTGCTTGTACATCCTGATCAAGCAGGCCGTCGCCGGTCATCTGACGTGGCAGCCGTTCAACCCGGGGGCGGCGACGGCGGGCTGGACTGGGTTCCTGAACGCGCTGCTCTTCGCGGTCCTGGCGATCGCCGCGTTCGACATCGTCGCGCCGATGGCCGAGGAAACCAGGACCCCGCGCTCGCTGGTACCGAAGGCGACCATCTTCGTGACGGTCGGAGCCGGGCTCTACTGGGTCTTCACCTCGTTCGGCATCGTGAACTCGGTGCCGGCCGGCACGATGGCCTCCTACGTCAACTCCGGCCAGTTCACGCCGATCTACCTGGTCGCCGGTCACTACGTCAGCTGGCTGCGGATCATGGTGCCGCTGACCGGGTTCACCGCGGTCTTCGCGGCCTTCAGCGCGATCTCGATCGCGGCCAGCAGGCAGCTGTACGCGCTCAGCCGCGAGGGCCTGGCGCCGCGGGCGTTCGCGCGGACCAACGCCAACAAGACGCCGTGGAACGCGCAGCTGCTGGTGCTCGGGTGCTGTGTCGTGCTGCCGATCCTGATCAGCCTGTACCAGCACCATGACCCGCTGCTGGCGTTCGGCTGGATCGGCGAGGCCTACGTGTTCTTCATCCTGATCCCGTACACGCTGACCTGCGTGGCCAACATCTTCTACCACCGGCGCTTTCACCGCGGCGACTTCAACATGCTGACCAACCTGGTGCTGCCGGTGCTCGGCATCGCGATCAACGTTTACATCTTCTACAAGAACTTCTTCCAGACCTTCGTGCTGAACGCGACCAGCTTCACCACCCAGACGTCGATCAGCGTCGCGTGCTTCGCCGCGGTGATCCTCGCCGTGGTCTTCACCGTGCTGGGCATCCGCCGGACCGGCCGGCTCGACCGGCCGCACGGGTTCATCGAGGATGAGCCCGCGGTCATCGAGGCGGCCGGCGGTTGACCGGGCGGTTCTCCGGCCGGAATGTCATCGTCACGGGTGCTGGCCGGGGGATAGGCCAGGCGACCGCGCGGGCGTTCGCGGCCGAGGGCGCCGAGGTGCTCGCCCTCGGCCGCACCGTGGCTGATCTGGAGGAGACGGTCAGGCAGATCGCCGGAGACGGCGGGAACGCGTGGCTGGCCGCCTGTGATGTCACCGACGAGGCGAGCATCGAGGCAGCGGTGGACCGCGCCGCCGGCCGCTGGGAACATATCGACGTCCTGATCAATAACGCGGGCATCGACGACGACACGCCGTTCCTCGACATCGACAGGGCGCGCTGGCGGGCCGTTATCGACACCAACCTCACCGGCGCCTTCATCATGGCCCAGGCGGTGGCCAGGCAGATGGCGCGGACGGGCGGCGGCGTCATCCTGCACACCGCGTCGATCGACGCGTCAGGAGCTGACGGGCCGTATGCCGCCTACAACGCCGCCAAGGCCGGCCTGCTCGGGCTCAACCGGACGATGGCGATGGAACTAGCCGGGCACGGGATCAGGTCCAACTGCGTGAGCCCGGGCTTCACGCACACCGTGATGACCGAGAAGGCCGTCGGCCCCGAGCTCCTCGGCTATCTCAACGGCTCGTTCGCGCGGGTGCCGATCAAGCGGCTGATCCGCACCGACGAGATCGCGCAGGCGTTCCTGTTCCTCGCCTCCGATCACGCCTCCGCGATCACCGGCATCGACCTGCGCGTCGACGGCGGCCTGACCGCCAACTGGTACGTTCTGGAGACCCTGCCCGACAGCTGACCCGCGCCGCCGCCGTCCGGCGGCCGCCCGCCAATGGCCGTGCCCGTCAATCGCGGCGATGGCGCAAACGCTGTTGTTCCCTCAATGGATGCGATGGCGCTGAGCTGTCGTTGTTTCAGCGGCGGTGCGCCATCGCATCCATTCGACCTCCCGGCGGCCACGCCGCTGCGGGCGGCCACCGCGGCGAGCGGCGGTTGCGGCGGCCGCCGGTTAGCGGCCTGTCGCCATAAGCTCCTCGGGTGACTTCCGAACCGGTGAGATACATCTCTGCGGACGAAGACAGTGGCCGGTGGGAAGGCTTCCCGTTCCGAACCGGTGACATCGTAATCAGCACGCGGTCGAAGACCGGCACGACCTGGGTGCAGATGATCTGCGCGCTGCTTATCTTCCAGACGCCACAGCTGGATCGGCCGATCGGCTGGTATTCACCGTGGCTGGACCGGCTGATCCGGCCTAAGGAGGAGATCTTCGCCCGCCTGGAGGGTCAGCAGCATCGCCGGTTCATCAAGACGCACACGCCGCTGGACGGCCTGCCGATCGATCCGCGCGCCACCTACATCGTCATCGGACGGCATCCGCTCGACTCGGCGGTCTCGCTCTACTACCAGGGCCACAACATCAACCGAGCCCGGCAGCGGGAGCTGACCCAAGAGCTGACCGGGCAGCCGGTGCCGGCCGAGGCGGAGAGCCCGCGCAAGCCGGTGCGGGAATGGCTGCTGGACTGGATCGATGACGACGCCAGCCCGCGCCAGCAACTGGACTCGATCCGCGGCGTGCTCTGGCACGACTCCGATGCCTGGGCGCGGCGTTCCGAGCCTAACGTCGTACTCCTCCACTACGCCGAACTGTCCGCTGACCTGACGGGCCAGATGCGCTGGCTCGCGAGCCGGCTGGGTATCACCGTGCCTGACTCAGCCTGGCCTGACCTAGTCGAGGCGGCCACGTTCGCGAGCATGCGTGCTGCCGCTGAGAAGATCACCGGCTCCGGGCAGATCCTGAAGAGCGCCGTGGCCTTCTTCCGCCGCGGCACCTCGGGCGCCGCGGGCGAGCTGCTCACCGATGACGAGCTGACCCGCTACTACGCGCGGGCCTGGGAACTGGCCCCGGCGGACATGCTGCGCTGGCTGCACCGCCCCCAGCTGGCTTAAGTGCCGGTGCGGTGCGGACAGCCGCGGCAGCGACGGCCTGCGGACCCGGTCTTCAGACCAGGGTGCCCCGGCGCCCGACATGGTCGAGGTATTCAGGATTGATGATCGACGCCACCGGGCGCCCGGCCAGGAAGTCGATAACCTGGCGGGCGGCCTGGACCGGCAGCTCGGCCAGGCTGGCTGGCGAGTACCAGGCGGCGTGCGGGGTGAGCAGCACATTGGACAGCGCGCGCAGCGGGCTCGAAGCGGGCAGCGGCTCGGTGTCGAACACGTCCAGCGCCGCTCCGGCGAGCCGCTCCGCGCGCAGCGCGCCGACCAGCGCGGCCTCGTCGATGAGGCCGCCCCTGCAGGTGTTGACCAGCAATGCGCCCGGGCGCATGGCGGCGATCGTGTCGGCCCGGATCAGGTCGCGAGTCTGGTCGTTCAGCGGGGCGTGCAAGGTCACCAGGTCCGATCCGCGGAGCAGCTCATCGAGCCCGGTCAGCCGGACACCGGCCGGAGCGGTGGCGTACGGGTCACAGGCCAGCACGCCGAAGCCGAGCGCGATCGCCTGCTCGGCGACCCGCGAGCCGATCCGGCCCAGCCCGACTACGCCGATGGTGGTGTCGGACGGCCGGCAGGCATTCGGGTAAGGCTCGGCGGCGCTCCACGCTCCGGCCCGGACCGCGGCGTCGAACCGGCCCAGCCCGCGCAGCAGCCACAGCGCCATCGCGAGCGTGTGCGCGACAACTTCGTCGACGCAGTAGTCGGGGGTATTCGCGACGGCCACGCCGCGCTCGGTCGCCGCGGCCACGTCGATCATGTCGTAGCCGATGCCGAGCCTGCTGATGAACCGGCAGCTGGGCGCGGCGTCGAGCACGGTCGCCGACACTGGCGCCCACTGGACGATCAGCGCATCGGCGGCCACCTCCGACAGCCCGGCGATGACGTCGGTGTCGGTCTTGGCCTGCAGGCGCAGGGTCGTGATGCCGGCCTCCCGCAGCACGTCCTCGTCGGCATCGGAGCCGAGATTGGAATCGGTGATGACGACCTTCGGGCCAGCGAGCATTGCCTACAGTTCCTCCATCCCGGTCACCTGCGCATCGACAATCCGCCGGGCGGCATCCTCGACGTGCTTGGCCATCGCCCGCTCCGCCGCGCGCACGTCCCCCGACGCGATGACGTCGAGCAGTTCCTGGTGGCTGTAGGCATGCCTGCGCAGCTCGTCCGGCGCGAGCGAGGCCGCCGCCGCGCGGTAAAAGTGGCTGGTCCGGCTGCGCATCTGCGCCGCGACCTCGACCAGCAGGCTGTTGTCGGTCAGTTCCCACAGGCGCTGGTGGAACTGCTGGTCGAGCTCGTGCACGCGGACGAGGTCGTGCTGGTCGGCGGCGAGCAGCATCTGGTCGACGATCGCCTGGAGCCCGGCGTGCGCGTCGGGCGTGAAGCGGCCCTTCAGCCGCCGCACCACGAACTGTTCCAGCACCACGCGCAGGCTGGAGACCTCTTCCAGCATGCGCGGCGTGAGGCTGGCGACCCGCGCGCCGCGCCGCGGCAGGCGCACGACCAGGCCCTCCTCGGTCAGCCTGGCCAGCGCTTCGCGCAGCGGGATGTGGCTGATGCCGAACTCATGGGCCAGCCGTCGCTCGACCAGGTGCTCGCCCGGCGCATACATCCCGCTGGATATGGCGGCTCTCAGCCGGTCCACGACGGCGTCCGCCAGGCTCTGGTCGGGCAGCGGCTCGTTGGCGTTCACGCGGCACGGTACCGGTAGATAATGCGCCCGGGACTGAGCGTCAGGTCGACGGTCCGGTGCAGGCCGAGCAGGATGTCGTCCACGGCGAGCAGGTGCACCGGGAGCTGCGCGTTGGGGCGCAATTCGAGCGTAGCCGGGCCTATCCATGATTCGTGTTCCACAACGTCGGCAAAGCGCCTGGTCACAAGCTCGCGGCTCACGACGCCTTCCTCCTCCTGACGCACCCTCAGGTTGACATTCAGTTCGGCGCCTGGCACGAGCGTGGCCAGCTCGCCGCCGCTGGCGGCACGCTGCTTCCAGCCCATCGTCGCTGTCGCGACGTCGATGCCGTTGCGTGCCACCACGCCGACGAGCAGGTCACCGTGCGGGGCGAGCCGCACGTGCCCTGCTTTCTTCGGCTGACCGTAGGACTCCCGGCCGGCCGCGACCGCTGCATCAGACTGGAGCACCAGAAACGGTGAGTAGACCGCAGCGGAGTCGTCCGGTAGCAGCACAGGAACCTGCCAGGCCGATTCGCAATATACGCCGAACCATTCAGCGTCGTGCATGTAGTAGACGTGCAGCACGCATAGGTCGGAGGCAAGCCGCAGCGGTTGCGGGATCAGGGCTTCAGCGGCTTCGCGGCGGGTCCGGTACACGATCGTCAGGATCTCGGTATTGCGCAGCCTGATCGGCAGCGGTGGCACGAGCGGTGCCCCGAACGGAGTCGAGGCAATGTCGAGCGGGTCAAATGGACTCACGCCGCCGGCCGTTCGAAAAGCTCAACAACGTGCCCGTCTGGATCGCGCAGGTATAGGCCACGGCCACCGCGGTTAGCGCCTGTGTCAATCATCACCGGCCCGCTGAACGGCACGCCACCCGCCGCCACCAGGCGGTCAAGCCGGTCTTCCAGATCGTCGCAGGCGATGCAGATGTGCGAGAACCCGACGTCCGCGGGACGCTGGGCGTGGCCTCCGCCGGAAGGCGCCAGGTACTGAAAGAGCTCAATCCGCGGTCCGTCGTCGGAAAACGCGAGATGCGCCATGCGCACGTGCGCGCCCGGCTCGCCGACGATTGCCTCCAGGTATCCGCCGGCCTTCTCCTGCTCGAACAGCACGCGCATGCCCATCGCATCTCGCCAGAACCGGAGCGACCGGTCGAGGTCAGCGATCGTAAGGCCAGTGTGGTGCAGCATAGGCATCCTAGATTGCCTTTCAGAAGGTGACGATCAGGCCGCCATCGACGACAACCCGCTGACCGGTGAGATACGTATTGTCCGGTGAGACCAGGTGGCTCACCGCGGCGGCGATCTCGGCTGGCTGGGCCGCGCGGCGCAACGGCAACCTGCCGTGCTCGAGATAGATCTGGCGGAACCACTCCGACTCGGTCTCGTCGCGGCCGTCGACGATTGACATTCGGGTCTGGACGAACCCGGGCGCCACCGAATTGACCAGGACCCCGCAGGGTCCGAGTTCGATCGCGAGCGTTCTGGTCGCCGCCTCAAGCCCGGCCTTGGCGGTGTCATAGGCCAGCGACGCCGCCTCCCCGTTGGTGGCGTGCACCGAGGTGATGTTTACAATCCGGCCGCAGTGGCGAGCGGCCATCCGCAGCCGGCCGACCGCGCCAGCCAGACGGGGCCATCGAGCAGCACCGCGTGCTGGTGGCGATAGGCGGCGAGCGTGAGCTTGGCGACCGGTTCAGGAACGAGGATCCCCGCGACGTTGACCAGCGCCGCCAGCGCTCCCAGTTCGTCCTCGACGCGGTCCAGGAGCCGGTCGTGGCCGTCGAGGTCGGCGACATCCGCGGTGTAAGGCACGATCCGGCCGGCGGCGTCCGCGCCGGCCGGCTCGCCGGATGCCCAACCGGATGCCGGGCCGGATGCCCAACCGGATGCCGGGCCGGATGCCCAACCGGATGCTGGGCCGGATGCCCCGTCGGAGCTCCCGCTGGCCAGCTGGCCGCCGGGAGCCTCGCCGCCGGCCTCCGGGCTGATGGATTCCACGTCGACGGCCGCGACCGCGAACCCGTCGTTACGCAGCCGCTCCGCGATGGCGCGGCCGATCCCGTTCGCTGCCCCGGTCACCAGGGCAACTGGCGGTCTGGGTTCCATCCCTGAAGTAAACGCTATAGCATCTGAGGGCGTCAAGTAGTAGGGGAGGGCAGGTGGCACGGTCCCGCACCGGGGTGGCGGAGAGCTTCGTCAATGGCTGGCGTGCCGTGCGGCTGGCGACGGACGCGATCGAGGTGACGGTGCTTCCCGGCAAGGGCGCGGACATCTTCGCGCTGGTCGATCTGGCCACTGGCATCGATCTCTTGTTCAAGGCGCCCTGGGGGCTGGCGCCGCCGGGCACGGCGCCCAGGGCCGGCAGTGGCGGCGATGCGTTCCTGGCCAACTACGAGGGCGGCTGGCAGGAGCTCTTTCCCAACACCAACGACGGCTGCACCTCCGGTGCCGTCACGGTCCCGTTCCACGGGGAGGTCGCCACCAGGGCCTGGTCGGTGTCGATCGAGGCCGACGACGGCCAGGACGTGGCGGTGCGGTTCTCGGTCGACTGCCGGCTGCTGCCGCTGCGGCTGGAGCGGGTGATGCGGCTGCGCCAGGGCGAGCGCCGGATCGTGCTTGACGAACGGGTGAGCAACACCTCCGACACGGCGGTCGGCTTCGTTTGGGGCCATCATTGCGTGCTGGGGCCGCCGCTGGTCGCGGCCGGTGCGCGGCTGCGGGCGCCGTGCCGCACCATCGTGACGCCGCCCCAGCCCTGGGAGGACAGTGCGCGCCTGGAGCCGGCGCAGCGCAGCGACTGGCCGAAGGCGCGGCTACGGGCCGGCGGGGAGGCCGACCTCTCGCAGCTGCCCGACCCGGAAGCGGCCAGTCACGATGATGTCTACCTGACCGATCTGGACGGCGGCTGGGCCGAGGTCAGTAACCCGGCCCTGCGGATGGCGTTCCGGCTCGACTGGGATCCGGCCCTGTTCAAGTGGATCATCTCCTGGCAGCCGTTCGGCGGCGCGAGGGCCATGCCGTTGCGCGGCGCCTACGGCCTCGGTATCGAGCCCTGGACGACCGGCGGCAATCTGGCGGCGGCGGTGGCGGCGGGGGAGGCGATCGAGCTGCCCGGCGGCGCCGAGCTGGCCACCAGGCTCATCGCCAGCATCCGCACCTGGTGAGGCCGGGCGCGCCGCCGTTGACCGGCGGGGCCTTACTGCCAGGGTCGTTACTGAATGGTGAACCCGCCGTCAACGACCAGGCTCTGCCCGGTCATCCATCCGCTGTCATCTGACAGCAGGAACACGGCCGGCCCGGTCATGTCGTCGGGCTGGCCGATCCGGCGCAGCGGCAGCCGGGCTGCGATCGCGTCGGCCTGGTCGCGGAAGTCGGGCCGGTCGACGTAGGCGAGCGGGGTGTCCACCACGCCGGGCGTCAGTGAGTTGACCCGGATCCCGGCGGGCCCGAAGTCCACGGCCAGCGCTCGCACCAGCGCCTCCACGCCGCCCTTCGATGCACAGTAGCTCCCGTAGCCAGGGGAGGCGACGTGCGCCAGCTGGCTGCCGACCAGGACGATCGACCCGGCGCCGCGCGGCACCATCACTCGCAGGCAGGCCCGGGCCAGCCGGAAGCTGCTGTCGAGGTTGACGCTGATCATCTGCGCCCACTGCTGGTCGGTGGTGTCGCGGATGTCCTCCCGGCGGCGGACGATGCCGGCCGAATGGACCAGGCCATCGAGCTGGCCGAAGGCGGCGATGGCCGCGGCGACGCAGTCATCGGCGCCGGTGGCGCTACCCAGGTCGGCCTGCTGGCAGGCGATGGATGGACAATCGCGGGCCAGTCCGGCTAGCCGCGCCTCGTCGCGCCCGGTGGCGAGCACGCGGGCGCCTTCCGCAGCGCAGCGCCGCGCGATAGCGTGGCCTATCCCGGAGGTGGCCCCAGTGACCAGCACCACGCGCCGCTCAAGCTTCCCCATAAGCGCTATAGCATACGGTACCGTGGCATCCCGGTCATCAGCTCTGCGCGCGGCGTGAGTCATGCGGATCGCGCTGTTCGTGACCTGCCTGGCCGACACCTTGTTCCCGGAGGTGGGCCGGTCCACGGTCGTGCTGCTGGAGCGGCTCGGCCACCGGGTCGAGTTTCCCGGGGCGCAGACCTGCTGCGGCCAGATGCACGTCAACACCGGATACCAGCGTGACGCGCTGCCGCTGGTCCGCGGGTACGTGGACGTCTTCGAGCAGTGCGACGTGGTCGTCGCCCCGTCCGGGTCGTGCGTCGGCTCGATCAGGCACCAGCACGCGATGGTGGCGCGGCGGCACGGAGATGAGGCGCTCGCGCGGCGGGCCGAGGCGGTGGCGGCCCGCACCTACGAACTATCCGAATTGCTCACCGACGTGCTGGGCGTTGAGGATGTGGGGGCTTACTACCCGCACCGGGTCACCTATCACCCGACCTGCCACTCACTGCGGCTGCTGCGGGTCGGCGACCGGCCGGTCCGGCTGCTGCGCCAGGTCGGCGGCCTGGACCTGGTGGAACTGCCTGATGCCGAGGTGTGCTGCGGGTTTGGCGGCACCTTCGCGCTGAAGAACGCGGACACCTCGACGGCCATGCTGGCCGACAAGATGCGCAACGTGCTGACCACCGGGGCCGAGGTGTGCGTGGCCGGCGACAGTTCCTGCCTGATGCATATCGGCGGCGGCCTGTCCAGGCTGCGGGCCGGCGTCCGGACTGTGCACCTGGCCGAGATCCTGGCCTCGACGCAGGACGGCGTGCCGGACGGCGCGCAGGGCGGCGAACAGGACGGCGGGACCCGATGACGGCGTTTCTCGGCATGCCGACCGCGCCGCGCGGGACCGGGCACCTGCGGGGCGCCGAGCCGTTCCCGGTCGCGGCGCGCCGGGCGCTGGCCGACAGCCAGTTGCGGCGCAACCTGGGCAAGGCGACCGCGACCATCCGTGCCAAACGGGCCGCCGTGGTCGCCGAACTGCCGGATTGGGAGGAGCTGCGCGAGGCAGGCCGGGCCATCAAAGCCGCCACCATGCGAGACCTGGACTCCTATCTGGAGCAGCTCGAGGAAAGGATCACGGCCCGCGGCGGCACGGTGCACTGGGCGACGGACGCCACCGAAGCCAACCGGATTGTCACTGACCTGGTCAGCGCGACGGGCTCGGACGAGGTGGTCAAGGTCAAGTCGATGGTCACCGACGAGATCGGCCTCAACGAGGCGCTGGCGGTGGCCGGGATCACGGCGCACGAGACCGACCTGGCCGAGCTGATCGTCCAGCTGGGACACGACCGGCCCTCGCACATCCTGGTGCCGGCCATCCACCGCAACCGGGCCGAGATCAGGGAGATCTTCCTGCGGGAGATGGACGGCGTCGATCCGGCGCTGACCGACGAGCCGGCGGCCCTCGCCGAAGCCGCCCGGCTGTATCTGCGGCGCAAGTTCCTGGCCGCCCGGGTCGCGGTCAGCGGCGCCAACTTCGCCATCGCGGAGACCGGAACGCTGTGCGTGGTCGAGTCGGAGGGCAACGGCCGGATGTGCCTGACCCTGCCGGACACCCTGATCACGGTGATGGGGATCGAGAAGGTGCTGCCGTCCTGGCGGGATCTCGAGGTGTTCCTGCAACTGCTGCCGCGCTCGTCGACCGGCGAACGGATGAACCCGTACACCTCGATGTGGACCGGGGTCACGCCAGCCGACGGCCCGCAGCAGGTCCACCTGGTGCTCCTGGATAACGGCCGGACCGCCGCGCTGGCCGACCGGACCGGGCGGGACGCGCTGCATTGCATTCGGTGCTCGGCCTGCCTGAACGTATGCCCGGTCTACGAGCGGACCGGTGGGCATGCCTACGGCTCGGTCTACCCGGGGCCGATCGGCGCGGTCCTGTCACCGCAGCTGACCGGCATCGAGGACAACGCCTCCCTGCCGTATGCCTCGTCGCTCTGCGGGGCCTGCTACGACGCCTGCCCGGTGCAGATCGACATCCCGTCGATCCTGGTGGACCTGCGGGCCCGCCATGTGGAGCAGGTCCGGCGCGACCACCGGCTGCCCGGGGCCGAGGCCACGGCCATGGCGGCGGCCTCCTGGGTGATGGCGAGCCCGCAGCGCTATGGCGCGGCGCAGCGGGCTGGCCGGCTCGGACGGGTCGCCGGCCGGCGCGGCCGGATCCAGCACCTGCCGCCGCCCTTGTCGGCCTGGACCAGGGCGCGCGACGTGCCGGTCCCGCCCGCCAGGACCTTCCGTGAGTGGTGGCGGCACCAGCACCGGGACCCGTCGTGAGCACCCGGGCCGACATGCTGGCCCGAATCCGGGCCGCGAACGCCGCGGCGACGCGGGGCGTCCCCGCGGGCCCGGTCGTGCGTGCCTACCGCCAGCAGGGCGAGGCAGACCCAGGCGTCCTGCTCGGCCTGCTCGCCGGGCGGCTGGCCGACTACCGGGCGGTGGTGCGGCGCACCACGCCGGACCGGCTGGCCGATGCGGTGACCGCCGCGCTGGCCAGGCGCGGCGCCCGCCGCATCGTCATCCCGGCTGGCCTCGACCCGCTGACGGCGCCCCCTGGTGCCGAGTTCGTGCCCGATGACAACCTGCCTGCGCACGTACTGGACGGCTGCGACGGGGTGATCACCACCGCGGCGGTGGCGATCGCCGAAACCGGGACGATCGTGCTGGACGGGTCAGCCGGCCAGGGCAGGCGGGCGATCACCCTGGTGCCCGACTATCACCTGTGCATCGTGCACGCACGCCAGATCGTGGCATTGGTCGGCGAGGCGCTGGCGATCCTGTCCCCGCAGCGGCCGCTGACCTGGATCAGCGGGCCCTCGGCGACCAGTGACATCGAGCTCGAGCGAGTGGAGGGCGTGCACGGCCCGCGCACCCTGGAGGTCATCCTGGTCGAGCCGGCGGCCGGTGCTTCCAGCGGCGGTGCTGGGAACGGCGGTGCCGGGAACGGCGGTGCTGCGAACGGCGGGGCTGGGAACGGCGGTGCTGCGAACGGCGGTGCTGGGAACGGCGGGGCCGGGAACGGGCCGCGGGGCCGGTAACCCGACCGGCACCAGCGGGGCGCGCTCGGCCGCGGCGGTGATGTTGCGGAGCATCCCGCCGAACACGACGCCGTGGAACGGCCGCAGCGACCACCAGTAGGCGTGCCCGGCGAACCCGCGTGGCTGGAATATCGCCCGCTGGCTGTAGACGGTGCGGCCCGCCTGGTCACGCCGCACTGACAGCTCAAGCCAGGCCAGGCCGGGCAGCTTCATCTCGGCGCGCAGCCGCAGTAGCGAGCCTGGCTGGATCGCCTCGACCCGCCAGAAGTCCAGTGCGTCGCCGACCAGCAGCCGCCGGGCGTCCCGACGGCCGCGGCGCAGCCCCACGCCGCCCGCCAGCCGGTCGAGCAGGCCGCGCATCGCCCAGGCGGCGGGGAACGAATACCAGCCGGTCTCGCCGCCGATGCCCTCGATCAGCCGCCATACCGTCTTCGGTGACGCCCCGACGATTCTGGTGCGCTGGTCGGTGTAGAGCGAGCCGCCCGCCCAGTCCGGGTCGCTCGGCAGCGGGTCGCTCGGGGCACCCTCGGTGGCGGCCGACGACCATCTGGTCGCGACCGCCCCCTCGCGGACGTGCCGCAGTGCCAGGCTGATCGCCGTGTCGACCGGGGTCAGCCCGCCGGGCGGGTCAGGCACGTACGTGGCGATGTCATGCTCGGAGCAGACAACCTCATTCCTGAGCGACTCAACCAGCGGCCGGGCCAGGCCGGCCGGTACCGGAGTCACGAAGCCGACCCAGAGCGAGGAAAGCCGCGGTGACAGCACGGGGACGGGCAGGATGACCCGCGGCGGCAGGCCGGCCACCTGAGCGTAACGGCGCATCATCGCGAGGTAGCTGAGGATGTCCGGGCCGCCGATGTCGAACCGCCGGTTAACGTCGGGCGGCAGTGTCGCGCAACTGGCCAGGTAGCGCAGCACATCGCGGACGGCGATCGGCTGAATGCGGTTATGCACCCATTTCGGGGTAACCATCACCGGCAGCCGTTCGGTGAGATATCGGAGCATTTCAAACGACGCCGACCCGCTGCCGATGATCACGGCAGCCTGCAGCACGGCGGTCGGGACCCCGCTGGCCAGCAGGATGTCCCCGACCTCGGCCCGGGAACGCAGGTGCGGCGAGAGCTCTTGTGGCTGCCCCGTGATAATGCCGCCCAGATAGATGATGCGGCGCACCCCGGCGGCCGCCGCGGCGTCGGCGAAGACCCGCGCCGCGGCGCGGTCACGCTGCTCGAATGAGCCATCAGCGCCCAGCGAGTGGATGAGGTAGTAAGCGACGTCGATGCCGGCGAGGGCCTGCCGCACTGCGTCCGGGTCGGTGGCGTCGCCCTGAGCGATCTCCACATCGTCAGACCACGGCCGGTCACCGAGCTTGCCCGGATCACGGGCCAGGCACCGGACCGGGTGCCCGGCGCCGAGCAGTTCTGGGACCAGACGGCCGCCGATGTACCCGGACGCGCCGGTGACCAGGCATTTCAGCGGCGATGACATAACGTCAATTCTCGCATGGCCCTATCCTGATCCGATGTCGGCCAGGGGGTGCTCGTCAGCCTGACCCCCGTGACCCGGACCACCCCGGTGGTGGCCGGCCTCAGGGCGCCGGGCAGATCGCGGCCAGCGTCCTGGTGCCCTGGCGGCCGCGGATGGCCGCTGGCTGGTTCTGCGTCCCGAACGGCAGCCACCTGGCCGTCAGCTGGACCACCCGGCCGGCCCGCGGGTGCACGGTGAGCCGGGCGGTTACCCAGCCGGACGACGAATTCCAGGTTGCCACGCCATCGATCGGCGCGTCGGTCACCCAGCGGACGTCCCTGAGGGTGATCCGCAGGCTGGCATCGGCCGTGAACCTGATCGTGCCGCCGCGTAGGCCCAGGTCCCGATCGCCGCTCAGCAGCGGCCAGCGGCTGATCTCGTCGCCAACGCTCGCCACCGCGATCGCGGCCGCCTGCAGGGCCTGGCGGCCGGCCTGGTTGCCAGGCACCGCGGTGGCGGGCCGGGCGGCTGCGAGCTGGCGCGGATAGCTGCCCACCGTGTGCACCGGGCTCACCCGGCTGGCGCAGGAGGTGTCTTCGGTGGCCAGCTGGCCAGGCTCGGCGATGAAGCGCTGGTAGATCGACATCGCGCAGGCGGCATTGCTGTCCTGCTCGGTGACGTGAGTCAGGTTGGCCAGCGTCACCAGCCGGGCTGAGCGCCCCATCTGCCGCGCGACCAGGGTCGCGCCGCGCAGCCGCGGGGTCAGTGAGTCCAGGCTCCCGGACAGGATCAGGACCGGCAGGCTGGCGGGCACCAGCGGGGGCCGCCTGGTGATCGGGGGCACCAGGCGGACGGGCTTCGGCCAGCGCAGGCACGCGCTGTAGGCCTCGGTGTACTGATCCATCGAGGTCCATTGGGTCAGGCTGAACGGCGCGAAGGTGCGCGGTGGTTCGCTGCGCAGCGCCTCGCGGTATTGGCGGGCCCGGGTCCCCGGCGCCGCCGACCGGTCGAAGAGCTGCACATAGTCCGTGCAGGCGACCGCGAAATACAAGCCGTCACTGAAGCCGGGCAGCGGCTCGTTGGAGTCGTCGAAGCCCAATGAGAGCGCGGCCAGCCGCAGCAGCGGGGCCGCATCGCGGTGCCGGAGCAAGGCGCGTCCCGCCGCATCCAGGTCCTGGTAGACGACCGAGTCGAAGCCCGCGTTATTCACCAGGTTGACCAGGGTGAGCACGGTCACGGTCAGCCTGCCCCTGGTCCCGTCGGCCGTGGTGGTCTCGCCGCTGACGGGAGCCCGGGCCAGCCGCCTGGCCAGCGCCGAGATCCGCGCCCAGGCCGAGCTGCCGCCCGCGGCGCCGGCGCAGGCTACTGAACGCTCGCAGGCCTGCTCGAAGGCGCGGCGGGCGGTCACGACGGTCGTCGTGTACCAGGGGTCGAGCCCCAGCACCTGATAGGTCGAGTCCAGGGTCACCGAGCGCAGCATCCCCGGATAGCGGGAGGCGAAGACCTGGGCGAACCAGCTGCCGTAGGAGTCACCGTACAGATCCACCCGGCCGAGCTTCAGGGCCCGGAGTACCAGGGCCACGTCCCGGGCGGAGTAGGCGGTGTTGAAAAGGTCAGAGGCGTGCACCCAGCCGCCGCCCCGGTAATGCCAGGTGCGGTTCAGCTGAGCGCCGCAGGCGGCCACCAGCCGGTTGAACCGCTGCCCGTACTGCTTGCTGCCGGCCCGCTCCAGTGCTGGGCAGTTCAGCGGCGTCGACGTGCCGGTGCCGCGCAGGTCGACCAGGAGCAGGTTCCTGGTCGACGCCAGGTGGCCGATCATCGCGAGGTACTCGGGCTCGCTGCCGGTCGACGCATAGCCAGGCCCGCCTTCGACGGCCAGGATCGTGCCGCGCGGCTGCCGGGTGGCTGGCAGCCAGCGGAAGCCGATGTGAATCCGGGGGCTGGCCGCCGACGAGTAGTCCAGCGGCACCGCGAGGCCGCCGCAGAACGTGAGCGGGTTCGTTCCGCACTTGCTGAGGCGGACACTGCCCAGCCGGAACGCGGCCGGGGGCCCAGCCGCCCCCTCGGCCAGGCCGCGCGCGGCCGGCAATTGGCTGGCCGCGTGGGCGGCCGGTGCCAGGGCCGAGATCATCGTTACGGCCATAGCACCCGCCGCCACCAGTGCGGATCCGTACCTGGACAGCCGACTCATCCTGACTTGCACCCAGGCATGGTACCGCCGCTCGTCCCGCGGGCCTGGCTGCTCAGCGGCCGGGCGCCGGCGGGCCGGTCCGGCCCGGCGGTTTGCGGCCAGCTGATTTACGAAATACCCGGCTACTACCTGGACAAGATCGAGCAGCCTATCGCCGCCCGGCTGGAGGTTTGGGACCATTCTACGGATCGTCGGATGCAAATCCCTGCCGAAGTGGGCAGCTTTGAAACCAGTGATATGTCGATCTCAGCTGGCGGCGCCCAGCTCATCGAGCCCGGGCCTGCGGGTGCCGCGAGCCGCCCTGGCGATGCGTCAGCGTAGCCGGGCCTGCGGGCCGGCCAGGGCCGCCACGATCTCTGCGGCCGGGCGCGTGGTCGCGTCGCGGTAGCCCTGGCCGGCCCACAGGTTCATCCGCTCGACGTCCCCGGCCGCGGCCGCCGCGGCCCGCAGCGGCCGGGTCGCGTTATGGATTTCCGGGTAGGCGGCAGGCGCCGCCGGATGGTCGAGCATGAACTTGTTGACCAGGCCGCGGGCGGGCCTGCCGGTGAAGGCCCTGGTCACGGCGGTCTGGCTGAAGCGGGAATCGGCGAGGGCCGCCTTGTGCGCCGGGTGAGCGCCGCTCTCCGCGCAGCGGAGGAACGCGGTCCCGCACTGGACGGCGCTGGCGCCCGCGGCGAGCACGGCGCTGACCGCGGGCCTGGCGCAGATGCCCCCGGCCGCGATGACCGGCAGCCGGGTGACCCGGCTGGTCGCGCCTATCAGGGCGGCCAGGCCGGGCTCATCGGCCGGCTGGTCAGCATTGGTGAAGGTGCCGCGGTGGGCCCCGGCTTCCGGGCCCTGCACGCACAGCGCGTCGGCGCCAGCCTGGGCAGCTGCCATGGCCTCGGCCGGACTGGTGACCGTCACCCAGACGAGACTGCCGGCGGCCCGGAAGGCGGCGATGATCTCGGCCGACGGGCATCCGAAGGTGAAGCTCACGACGGGCGGGGGAGCATCCAGCAATGCCGCGATCTTCGGCTCCCAGCCGTCATCGTTCCAGGCTGGCTCGCCGAGCCTGACGCCCAATTCGGCCGCCTCGGAGCCGAGGCTGTCGAGGTAACCGGTCACCGCGCCGTGATCCGCCGCCGGGGCGCCAGGAACGAACAGGTTGATGCCGAAGACCTCCGCCCCGCCGGCCCGGACGGCCCGGATCTCCGCGGTCATGGCGGCCGCTGTCTTATAGCCGGCGGCCAGGAAGCCGACCGCGCCCGCCGACGCTGCGGCGATGACCAGGTCCGGGGTGGACGGTCCGGCCGCCATGGGTGCCACCACTACGGGGTACCGCAGGCGATCGAGAAGCGCCGTTCCGGTCACGTCCCCGACCCTAGCCTCCGGGCCGGGACCGGGTCACTGATCCCCTCCCGCGGCGGCTGGACTGGCCGCCGCCCGCTGCGTGGTGGCCGACGGCTCGCGGCGCAGGTAAAGCAGCGCGGGAACCACGCCGGCCAGGGCCATCGCGGCGGTCACCCACCAGGCGCGGTGGAAGGCCGCCAGCAGCGCTGCTCCCTGACCGGCCGTGCCGATGACGGCCACCAGCACGGCGACCCCCACGGCCAGTCCGATCTGGCGGATCATGTTCACGACGGCGGAGCCGGTCGCGAAGGACGGCGGCGGCAGCGAGCCTGCCGCCGTGGCCATCAGCGTCGGCAGGGTAAGGCCCACGCCAACGCCGGTCAGCAGCATTCCGCCCAGCACGGCCCCGGCGTAGTCGGGCTGCAGTCCGGTGGCGATCGCCCACCAGGCCACGCCGCCGGCGAAGCAGGCCGAGCCCAGCGCGATGACCGCCGCGGGGCCGAAGCGGGCAATGAGGCGCCCGGCCACCAGGAAGGAGCACAGCGGGACCATCAGCGGTCCGGGCGCGATCGCCAGGCCGGCCCGCAGCGCCGACCAGCCCCAGACGTTCTGCTCCCACAGCACGACCGACAGCAACATGGCGCCGAAAGCAGCCGAGAACGATGCGACCACGATCGACGCGCCGGTGAAGCTCCGGGCCCGGAACAAGGCCGGCTCGACCAGCGGGTTGGCGGAGCGGGCGCAATGCGCGACGAACAGCCCGATCAGCAGGGCGGAGGTGGCCAGGATAGCGACCGTTGCGGCCGAGTCCCAGCCCCAGTCGCTGCCTTTCACCAGCCCCAGCGTGAGCGAACCCACGCCCAGGGTGACCAGGATCGTGCCCAGGGCATCCGGGCGCGGCCCCGGATGCCCGGGCACATCGGGCAGCTTGCGCCAGCCGACCACCAGGGCCACGATCCCGATGGGCACGTTGACCAGGAACACCCAGCGCCAGCTGGCGGTGACCAGCAGCCCGCCGACCACCGGGCCGAGCGCCGCGGCCAGGCCGCCCATGGCGGTCCAGGTCCGCACCGCGGCGCCCCGGCGGTCCGGCGGGTAGGACGCCAGGACCAGGCCGAGCGAGGTGGGCGTCAGCAGCGCCGCGCCTGCCGCCTGGACCAGGCGGAACGCCACCAGCATGGCCACCCCGGTGGCTGCGGCGCAGGCGGCCGACGCGGCGGTGAAGATGGCCACCCCGAGCAGGAATCCGTAGTTGCGCCGGCGGCGGTCGGCCAGTCGGCCGAAGAACACCAGCAGCGAAGCGTAGACGATCGCGTAGCCGTTCAGCACCCAGGAAAGCTCGCCGAGGCTGGCGTGACCGAAATCTCTGGCGATGTCGGGCAGGGCCACGTTCACGATGAACAGGTCCAGGCTGGCCAGCACGACCCCGGCGCACACGATCGCCAGCACCTGGCCGGGCGGGGTGGCGGCGCGGCCGGAAGGCGCGGTGGCGGCGCGGCCGGCCCGGGCCCGGCTGGCGGGAGCCTGGCGAGTCTGGCTTAGTATTCCCATAGTCAGCTACCCTAGAAGCTGAATAAGGGGTACGCAAGTCAGATAGGATGCCCGGATGAAAACGCTGCAGCTGGCCGGCCGGCTCAATCCGCGAGCGAACTGGACGGCTGCCGCCTGCCCGATCGCCAGGACCATGGACGTGGTCGGCACGCGGTCTGCGTTCTTGCTCCTCCGGGAGGCCTTCTACGGCACGACCCGCTTCGACGACTTCGCCGAGCGGGCCGGGATCAGCCAGCCGGTGGCCGCCGCGCGGCTGCGCGAGCTGGTCGCCGACGGCTTGCTGGCGCGCGAGCCCTACCGGGAGCCCGGGCAGCGGACCAGGATGCAGTACCGGCTGACCGAGAAGGGCGCGGAGTTCTTCCCGGCGCTGGCGGCCCTCATGCAGTGGGGCGACCGCTGGCTGGGGCCGGCCGGCGTCGAGCTGCACCACCGGGACTGTGGTGCGGCGGTCCGCGCCGAGCTGCGCTGTGCCGCTGGGCATCAGCTGGAAGTCGAGGACATCGAGCTGGCGGCGCGCCGCCGCGACCAGGCTTAGCTGGCGAGATGGCCGGCTCCGCGTCCGGCACCGCCTATCATCTCATCCTGCGTCCGGCCCGTCGATCCGGCGGCTGGCGCTCTGGGCCGCGCAGGCGGCGTTCGTCATCGGGATGGCATACGCCGCGATCAGCGCCTACTGGGGACTGGGCGGAACCTGGCTGCTCGATACGGTGGGCGGCAGCCTGGAGACGGCAGGCCGCAGCGGCACGGCCGGCCTGCTCGCGGCCGTCTGGGCCGCTGCCGTGCTGAAGGTCGTCGGCGCGATGATCCCGGTCCTGTACTGCGGGCTGTCGGCCGGCCGGCCGACTTCCGGCCCGCTCTCCCGGCCCCGGCCGCGGGCTGACCAGCCGCGGGCTGACGGGCCGCGGGCTGACGGGCCGCGGGTTGACCGGTCGCGGGCTGACCGGCTACCCGCACTATGGCGGTGGCTGCGGCTGCTGCGGATCCTGATGTGGCTGGAAGCGGCGATCCTGATCCTCAACGGGGGCGTGCTGACCGCGGCCGGGCTGCTGGTCCAGAGCGGAGTGATCGCCAGCGGAGCGGACGCCGACCAGCGGGCCCTGGCCTGGCACGCCTACCTCTGGGACCCGTTGTTCCTCGGCTGGGGCCTGCTGGTGCTGGTGGTGCTGGCCACGACCCGGCCGACTGTCAGCCGGGTCACGTAGCATCCATATCCATGTCGACCCGTACCGAGTTTGCCCGCATCGAGGTCCGGTCCGAAGAGCTGGAGCAGTACCGGCAGGAGCTGACCGGCTACTGCTACCGGATGCTCGGCTCCGTCTTCGACGCCGATGACGCTGTACAGGAGACGCTGCTGCGGGCCTGGCGGGGCCTCGACGACTTCGAGGGACGGTCAGCTGCGCGCTCGTGGCTCTACCGCATCGCCACCAACGTCTGCCTGGACATGCTGCGCAGCCGCCAGCGCCGGGCCAGGCCGATGGACCTGGGGCCAAGCTCGACCGCGGAGACACCGATCGGCCCGCTGCTGCCCGAGCACGCATGGGTGCAGCCCATCCCGGACAGCCGGGTGCTGCCCGGTGATGGTGACCCGGCCGAGCTCGCGGCGCAGCGGGACTCCGTCAGGCTGGCGTTCGTGGCCGCGATGCAGCACCTGCCCGCCAGGCAGCGGGCGGTGCTGATCCTGCGCGAAGTGCTCCGCTGGCAGGCCACCGAAGTAGCCGATCTGCTCGACACCAGCGTGGCCTCGGTCAACAGCGCGCTGCAGCGAGCCCGGGCCACGCTGGCCGCCCGGGACATCACCAGCAGCACCAGCACCGGCGGGCCGCAGTCGATGGCCGCCGACCAGCAGCAGCTGCTGGCGCGCTACGTGGACGCGTTCCAGCGTTACGACATCGACTCGCTCGTGGCCCTGCTGCACGAGGAAGTGGTCATGTCGATGCCGCCGTTCAATTTCTGGCTGCGCGGCCCGGCGAACATGGGCCGGTGGTTCCGCGGGCAGGGGATCGGCTGCCGAGGGTCGCGCCTGGTGGCCACCGCGGCCAACGGCTCCGCCGCGTTCGGCTCGTACCGGATCGATCCGGCCGGCGGCTATGCGCCGTTTGCCATCCAGGTCATCGAGATATCCGGCGACCGGATCACCGGGCACCACAACTTCGTCGACACCGACCTGTTCGCCCCCTTCGGGCTGCCCGACCACCTTGATCCGTAGGCCGGGCGGATGCAGACTGTCCGGTCAGCGGACGGTACGCCGATAGCGTTCGACCGTGCGGGCGACGGCCCGGCCCTGATCTTGGTGGCGGGGGCGCTTCAGGACCGGTCTGCGGCCCGGGTGCTGGGGCACCGGCTGGCGCCGCAGTTCGCCGTGTACAGCTACGACCGGCGGGGCCGTGGCGCCAGCGGGGACACCGGCCCGTATGCGGTCGACCGCGAGATAGCGGACCTGAGCGCGCTCGTCGCCGAGGCTGGGGGATCGGCATTCGTCTTCGGTCATTCGTCGGGAGCGGTGCTGGCCCTCGAGGCCGCTGCGCGGGGCGTCGCCATCACCAGGCTGGCGGTGTACGAGCCGCCGTACGTGGTGGACCCGGAGCTGTCCCGCAGGCGCGTGGCGCTGGCCGGCGAACTGGACCGGCTGCTCGGCGCGGGGCGGCCGGGCGACGCCGTCCAGCGCTTCCTGGCCGAGGCCGTGGAGTTGCGGCCGGACGTGCTGGCGATGATCCGGGCCTCCCGGCTGTGGCCGCCCATGGAGGCACTCGCTCCCACCCTGCGCTATGACCTCGCGCTCCTGGACGGCGGCTTGATCCCGGCCGCCAGGCTGGCCAGGATCGGCGTCCCCACCCTATTTCTCTGCGGCGCGGCCAGCCCCGGCTGGGCCCGTGCCTCGGTGCGGGCGGCCGCGTCGCTCGTTCCTGGCGCCAGGCAGCTGACGCTCGACGGCCAGGACCACAACGTCGCCGACGGCGTCCTGGCGCCGTTGCTGGCCCAGTACTTCAGCTGATCCGGACTTCGGACGGCGCTAGCCGAGAAACGACAGCCTGACCTGCCGGTCTGGATTGTCCACGTTGAGATCGACGAGCGCCACGGACTGCCAGGTCCCGAGCGCGAGAGAGCCAGCCACCACCGGCAGCAGCGTGAAGGGCGCGACGAACGCGGGCAGCACGTGCGACCTGCCGTGGCCACGCGATCCGTGCGCATGCTGCCACCGGCCGTCGGCGGGCAGCACGGCCGAGAGCGTGGCCAGCAGGTCCGCGTCACTTCCGGCGCCGAGTTCGATCAGCACGATGCCCGCCGTCGCGTGGGGGACGAAGACATGCAGGAGCCCGTCGCCGCCCGCCGCTGACTCGCGGGCAAACTCCGCGCACCGCGCCGTGATGTCGTGCACGCTCTCGCTGCGTCCCGTCCGCACCTGGAAGGTCATGGTGTTCATGCCGACTGACTGTCGGCCATCGGCCGCCGTTACGCAACCCGCCAGGCCACATCGCCGCCGCGCCGGTGGCCGGCTGGCGGATCGCCGCGGGTGCGGGCTGGCGGTCCGCTGCTAAACCCTCGCCACTACCTGATTCGGCGTGCTGTACAACAAGGCGGGTCAGTTCCAGCGAACACGTGGGGTGCCGTCAGGTGAGCTGCCGCAGAACGAGGAACATAGCGGGGGTGCGATAGAGCGCGGCACCCTGGTAGTTACGGGGGTGCAGGCTAGGGTGCCGCGTGCCCCGGCCAGTGCCAGTACGGCAGGTGCCAGTCCTTATAACCTGGGTCAGCGGGTCTCGCCGAGCCGCTTGAGCAGTTCCTCGCGCCTGGCCTCGAACTGTTCGGCCAGCGACTCCTGCTCCTCAGCCGCGGCGATCGCCGACGCACGGTCGGCGAAGTCGCCCGGCTCATCCTCGCCCACACTCTGGCGGAGCTGCACTGCGCTGCGCCGCAGGCCCTCGATGTCGTCCTCGACCAGCCTGAGTTCCTCACGCAGCTCAGCATCTGACTTCTCGGCGCTCACCAGCGCACTTCCTCTCCAGGTTGACGGCGCGGGCCCGCCGCCCACGACGCGACGGCATCCCCCGGGTGTCGCACACCGCCGGCCGAGCCTCGTTAGCTGCTGGTTTAGCCTGTCGGCCGGCGCCGACGGTGCTCAGCCTTGCTGCTCCAGGGCACGCCGGGTCAGGACGCGGGCCAGGTGCTGACGATACTCGCGGTCGGCGTGCATGTCCTCGCCGGGCGAGGTCCCCTCGGCGGCCAGCTCAGCCGCCTGGGCCGGGCTGGCTCCGGCGGCCAGCGCGCCCTCGGCAGCGCGGGCCCGCAGCGGCACCGGGCCCATGTTGGCCAGCGCGATCCGCCCGCCGGTGGCCGCCGCCCCGACGATCGCCCAGTCGTTGGCGCGCCGGGTGAACTTCTGGTATCCCCAGCCAGCGCCCGGCGTGCGCGGTACCCGGACGGCGGTGAGCAAGTCGCCGGGTTCCAGGCTGGTCTCGAAGAACCCGGTGAAGAAGTCGTCGGCGCTGACGCGGCGGCGGCCTGCCGGGCCGAGGATCTCGACTGATCCGCCCAGCGCGACCACGGCCATCGGCAGGTCAGCGGCGGGGTCGGCGTGCGCAAGCGAACCGCCGATCGTGCCGCGATGGCGGATCTGCGGATCCCCGACCTGCGCGGCGGCATGAGCCAGCAGCGGCGCGCCGGTCCGGACCAGCTCAGCGGCGGCCAGGTCGGCGTGGCAGGTAGCCGCGCCGATCACCAGCTCGTCGCCATCGGCCCGCAGCCCGGCCAGCTCGGTCAGCTGGCCAATGTCGATCAGCACCGACGGTGCCGCCAGCCGCAGCTTCATCATCGGCAGCAGCGAATGGCCACCGGCCAGCAACTTCGCGTCTTCGCCGTATCGGGCCAGCAGTTCGATGGCGTGCTGGGCCGACTCTGCGGTCAGGTAGTCGAACGATGCGGGGATCACGCGTCCACCGCCGCATCGCCGGCGGCGGCCACCGGGCCGGCCGCGGCGGCGACCAGCACCGCGCGCACGATGTTGTGATACCCCGTGCACCGGCACAGGTTGCCTTCCAGGCCCTCGCGCACCTGCGCCTCGGTCGGGTCAGGATTCTCGGTCAGCAGCCCGACCGCGGCCATCACCATCCCGGGCGTGCAGAACCCGCACTGCAGGCCATGCTCGGCCCGGAACGCGGCCTGCACCGGATGCAGCTCGCCGGGCGCCGCCAGGCCCTCGGCCGTGCGGACCTGCTGCCCGGCCGCCTGCACGGCCAGCACCGTGCAGGACTTGACCGACTTGCCGTCCAGCAGCACGGTGCACGCGCCGCAGGAGGTGGTGTCACAACCGACGCCCGCGGCCCGCAGGCCGCACACCTCGCGCAGATAGTGCACCAGCAGCAGCCGGGGCTCGACATCGTCGGACCGCGGCTCGCCGTTGACGGTGAGCTCGAGCAGCATCTATCCGTTCTCCGTCCGTGCCGACTGCTGTTCCGACGCCGACTGCAGTTCTGGCGACTGCAGTTCTGACGACTGCAGTTCTGACGACTGCAGTTCTGACGACTGCAGTGCCTGTGCCGACTGCAGCGCCTGCCAGACCCGCTGCGGCGAGGCGGGCATGTCGACGTGCCTGACCCCCAGGTGGGCGAGCGCGTCGACGACCGCGTTTTGCACCGCGGGGGTTGAGCCGATGCTGCCCGCCTCGCCGATGCCCTTGGCGCCGAGCGGGTTGTAGCTGGTCGGCGTCTGCATATCGACCAGCTCGAAGCTCGGGACCTCAGTCGCCGACAGGAACGGGTAGTCGGCGAGCGTAGCCGTCAGCGGGTTGCCGTCGGCGTCGTAGACCACTTCCTCGAGGAAGGCCTGCGCCGCGCCCTGGGCCAGCCCGCCGTGCCGCTGGCCCTCGGCGAGCAGCGGGTTGAGCACGAAGCCCGCGTCGTCAACCGCGACCAGCCGCCGCAGCACCACCTTGCCGGTCTCGGTGTCCACCTCGACCACGGCCACGTGCGCGCCGAACGGGTAGGTGGCTCCGGGCGCGCTGAACACCGCCCGTACCAGCAGCCGGTCTTCCTGCGCCAGCCGGGCCAGCGGCACCGACGCGTCCGGGTCGCCGGCCACCTCGAAGGCGCTGCGTGCGGCGTTGAACTGCAGGTCGGCGGGGCTGGCCTCGAGCACGTCGGCGGCCCGCTTCCTGGCCACCTCGATCAGCTCCTGCGAGGCCTGGCGCACGGCGGCACCGCCCTGCTGCAGGCTGCGCGAGCCGCCGGTGCCGCCGCCCTCGGGCACCAGGTCGGTGTCGCCCCATTTCAGGGTGATCGACTCGACCGGGATGCCGAGCTCCTCGCTGGCCAGCATGGCCCACGCCGTCGCGTGCCCCTGGCCGTGCGGGGAGGTGCCGGTGAGAATCGTGGCGGTCCCATCGTGATGCACCTCGACGGTGGCGTTCTCATGCGGATCGCCGGCCTCCTCGCCGCCGCCGGTGATCTCGACGTAGCAGGACACTCCGATGCCGAGCTGGACCGTCTCCCCGCGCTGCCGGCGGGCGGCCTGCTCGCGGCGGAGCTCGTCGTAGCCCGCCGCCTCGAGCACCTTGTCCAGGGCCGCGGCGTAGTCACCGCTGTCGTACAGTGCGCCGAACTTGGTGGCGTGCGGCTCGGTGAACGGGGCGAGCAGGTTCCGCCGCCGCACCTGCGCGGGGTCCATGCCGATCTCCGCGGCGAACAGGTCGATGGCCCGTTCGATCGCGGCGGTGGCCTCGGGTCGCCCGGCGCCGCGGTAAGCGCCCATCGGCGTGGTGGTGGTCACCACCGAGCGCCCGACGGCCTCGGCCTGGGAGATCGCGTAAGGCCCGGGTGCCATCAAGATCGTGAGGAACGGCAGGACCGCGCCGAGCCGCGGGTAGGCCCCGGCGTCCTGCAGGATCTCCAGCCGGTAGGCGAGTACGGTGCCGTCCCTGGTACCGCCGATCGTGACCGCCTGCTGCTGGGCGCGCCCGTGGGTCATCGCGACCAGGTTCTCCGACCTGGTCTCGGTCCACCGGGCCGGGCGGTTCAGCTGCCTGGCCACCCACGCCACCACGGCGTGCTCCGGGTCGGCGCCGAACTTGGCCCCGAACGCGCCGCCGACGTCCGGGGTGATCACCCGGACCTGGTCGGCCGCCAGCCCGAGCAGGCCGGCCAGCGCGGCCCGGGTGCCCTGGGCGCCCTGGTTGGGTATCCACGCGGTCAGCCGCCCGTCGTCGCCCCACACGGCCGCCGCGGCCCGGCCCTCCAGCGGCGCGGGCGCGACCCGCTGGTTGACGATGGTGTGCCTGACGACGGCGTCGCAGCCGTCAAACAGGTGCCCGTCGAGCGCCGCCGCGTCGCCGAAGGTGGCCGCCACGTTGGTGCCCGCCTCCTCGAACAGCAGGACGTCACCGGCGAGGGCGGCGTCGAGATCGACCACCGCGGGCAGCGGGTCGTAATCGACATCGACGAGTTCCGCGGCGTCCTCGCCCTGGTAGGGCCGGTCGGTGACGATCACCGCCACCGGCTCGCCGACAAAGCGCACCACATCGGTGGCCAGCAGCCTGCGCCGCATCCGCTCGTCGACCAGCCCCGGCATCGCCGGCCCGACGGTGGCCAGGCCGGCCAAGTCCGCGCCGGTGAAGGCGGCGACCACGCCGGCCGCGGACGCGGCCTGGCTCACGTCGATGCGGCGGATCCTGGCGTGCGCGATGGGAGAGCGGACGAAGGACACGTGGCAGGCGCCGGCCAGCCGCTCGTCCTGGAGGTCCTCGGTGTAGACGCCGCCGGTGGTGAGAAAGCGCGGGTCTTCCACCCGAAGGACCCGGGTGCCCAGGATGCTCACCGGCGATCAGCTCCCCTCCAAACCAGCGCCCCGCGGCTAGCGCGTGCCAGCGGGGCTGGCCGCCCGACCCATTCGATGCTGGCCAGCGGATCACTGGCCGTCCGGCCCGGCGGTCCGCACAGCGACTCTACCTAGGCCGCCGTGCCACGACGAAGCCACCCGACCCTGCGCGGGGCTGTTACGCCTGGTGGCTGCGGGAATCAGCGGGCTGGCCTGGAGCGTTGAAGCCTGAGCCCCCCGGGAAGAAGACCCAGGCCAACCGCCGCTGGCCGGGCAAAAAGGGTTTTCCCGGCGGCCGGGCGCCTGGTTAGCATCGAGAGGCACCCCACCCCTCCGGCCAAGATCGGAAGTTTCGTCATGTTCGCGCGTGCGCTGCTGCGCCGCTTTCCCGTGCTCAGGTTCCGTGATTTCCGCCTCCTGCTGGCCGACCGGCTGCTGGCCCCGGCGGCCTTCGCGTTCTCCCTGGTCGGTGTCTCGTTCGCCGTTCTGGACGCGACCGGCTCGACCGCGCAACTGTCGTACGTGCTGGCCGCGCAGATCGCGCCGTCGCTGGTCTTCACGGTCGTCGGCGGGGTGGTGGCTGACCGGCTGCCGCCGCAGCGAGTGATCGTCGCCGCTAACGCGATGATCGCGCTGGGCGAGGGTACCTTCGGGCTGCTGGTCATCACCGGCCATCCGCGGCTGTGGCAGATGATCGCCCTGGAGATGGTGACCGGCACCGGCATGGCGATCTTCTACCCGGCCTCGCAGGCGCTGCTGCCCCGGCTGATCCCGGGCGAAATGCTGCAGCAGGCGAGCGCGGTGAGCAGGCTGGCCATGAACGGCGGCCAGATGGTCGGCGCCGTGGTGGCCGGATTCTTCGTTGCGGCGTTCGGGCCGGGCTGGGCGCTGGCCATCTGCGGCGTGGGCCTGCTGAGCACCATCCCGCTGCTGCTGAGCATCCGGGTCACCGGATTCGGCTATCACGAGCGCTCGGGCATGTTCCGCGACCTGCGGGACGGCTGGTCGGAGTTCCGGTCGCACACCTGGCTGTGGGCGATCGTGGCCGAGTTCGGCGTGATCCTGATGGCCTGGTACGGAGCGTTCCAGGTGCTAGGTCCCGTGGTGGCGCGCGCGCACCTGGGCGGCCCGGCCGCCTGGGGCACGATCACCGCGGGCGAGTCGGTGGGCCTGATCATCGGCGGCCTGGTCTCGCTGCGGTTCACCCCGCGGCGGCCGATCCTGTTTGTGGCTGCCATCGGCGCGGCCATCGCGGTCTCGCCGCTGTCGCTGGCCATGCTCTGGCCGCTGTGGGTGATCTGCCTGACCGCCCTCGCCCTGGGCATCACCATGGAGATCATGATGGTCCAGTGGACCGTGGTCCTGGCCCGGCGTATCCCGCCGGACAAGCTGGCCAGGGTGTCGTCCTACGACGCCCTCGGCTCGGTCATGGCGATGCCGGTCGGCGCCCTGGTCGCCGGCCCGATCGCGGCGGCGATCGGGGTATCGACGGCACAGTACGGCGCGGCCGCGCTGATCGTGATCGTCTCAGCGCTTGCTCTCATCCCGCGTGATGTGCGGCACGCCCGGGAGGACCAGCATGGGGCGTCCCAGCGCGCGCTGGCCGATGGCGCGCTGGCCGATCTCGAGCTGGCCGGTCAGGCGACCAGTTCCGCGTCACCGGAGAACGTCGCCCACATCTCCGCGTAACTGCCGCCGCGGGCGATCAGCTCATCGTGGGTGCCGGTCTCGGTCAGGGTGCCGTGCTCCATCACGATGATCCGGTCCGCCCGCGCCGCGGTGGTCAGCCGGTGCGCCACCACCAGGGTGGTGCGCCGGGCGGTGAGCTGCTCGGTGGCTTTGTTGACGGCAGCCTCGGCCGCCAGGTCGAGCGCCGCGGTGGCCTCGTCGAGCAGCAGAATGGCCGGGTTCACCAGGTAGGCGCGGGCCAGCGCGAGGAGCTGGCGCTGGCCCGCGGAGAGGTTGCGGCCGCGCTCGGTCACCTCGTGGCGGAAGCCGCCCGGCAGCCGCGCGACCATCTCGATCGCGCCGACCGCGCGGGTCGCGGCCTCGACCTCGGCGTCGCTGGCCTCGGGGCGGCCGTAGGCGATCGCGTCGCGCACCGTGCCGGGGAACAGGTAGGGCTCCTGCGGCACCACGCCGAGCTGCTGGCGGTAACCAGCCAGGTCGTAGTCGCGGACGTCGATACCGTCGATCAGCAGGCTGCCCGAGGTCACGTCGTAGAACCGGGCCACCAGCTTGACCAGCGTGGACTTGCCTGCACCGGTCTGGCCGACCAGGGCCACGGTCTCTCCGGGCGCGATCGACATGCTGACCCCGTCCAGAGCCTGCTGGGACTGCCCGTCGTAGCTGAAGTGCACATCGCGCAGCTCGATGCTGCCGCGCAGCCTGCCGTGCGGGATGATCGGCCGCGCTGCTTCGGGGGTGGAGGTCTTGGTGCGCAGCAGGCCGGAGATCCGCCGCAGCCCGACCGCCGCCTGCTGATAGCCGTCGAAGACCTGCGACAGCTGCTGGATGGGCGAGAACAGCAGGTCGATGTAGAGCAGGTAAGCGATCAGGCCGCCCGCCTTGAGCGCACCGCTCTGTACCTGGCCGGCCGCGGCGAACAGGACCAGCGCTCCGGCCACGGTCGAGAGCGCCTGCACGAACGGGAAGTACAGTGCGATGTAGCGTTGCGCGCGCAGCCGGGCCCCCAGGTAAGCCTCGGACAGGCCGGCGAACCGGTCGGCGTTGACCTGCTCGCGGCGGTAGGCCTGCGCCACCCGCAGCCCGGCGATGTTCTCCTGCAGGTCGGCGTTGACCACGCTGACCTTCTCCCGGGCATCGCCGTAGGCCTTTGATGACTTGGCCCGGAACACCACCGTCACCGCGATCAGCACCGGCAGGATCGACAGCAGTACCAGGCCGAGGCGGATGTTGATGAGCAGCAGCGCGATCAGGACCCCGATGAACGACAGCCCGGAGTTGACCATGGTGATCAGCCCGGTCTGCAGGAATGAGGAGAGCGCGTCCACGTCGGTGGTCATCCTGGTCATGATCCGGCCGGACAGCTCGCGCTCGTAGAAGTCGAGCCCGAGCCGCTGCAGGTGCGCGAAGATCTTCACCCGGAGCGCGTACAGCAGCCGTTCGCCGTTGCGGCCGACCACCGTGGTCTGCACCGAGTTGATCACCCAGTCGACCAGCACGATGGCCAGCGCGAGCAGCGCGATCATGACGACCACCCCGAACGCCTTGGCCAGCACGCCGTTGTCGATGCCGCCCCGGACCAGCGCGGGCATCGCGATGCTGGCCAGCGCGTCCAGGCCGTCCAGGACCAGCCCGATAGTCAGTGCGACTGCGAACGGCTTCAGCAGCCTGCGCAGCGTGAAGTGCGGATCCGGCGCGCGGGCCCAGGACTGGTCCACCGCGGGCACGTCGTTGGCGGGCGGCAGCGCGTCCACCTTGGCCAGCAGCTCCGGCGTGGGCGGCAGATCGGCCAGCATGCTGCTGCGACCGCCCCCGCCCGCACCCCGCAGCCGGCTCCCGCGGGCCGCCCCGTTCGTCAGACCGATGGCGGCCGCCGGGCCGGCCGCGCCCGCCGTCCCGCCTGCGCCGGCTGTACTCAGCGGGGCACTCAGCGCGGCACCGTCCGATGCCGCCTCCGGTCCCCACAGGCTCGGCGTCACCTCGCCCGCACGGCCGGCCGCCGCGTCCGCAGCGCGGTGCTCGGCGTCGCTGGAGTAGCAGTCAAGCTCGCCCGCGTCGATGCCCTCGGCATCATCGCCCGGGCCCGCCAGCAGCAGCCGGTACAGCGCGCAGCGCTCGGTCAGCTCCTCGTGGGTGCCCTCGTCGACCAGCCTTCCCTCGTCAAGCACCGCGATCCGGTTGGCCAGCTGCAGGGTGGACCGGCGGTGCGCGATGAGCAGTGTGGTCCGGCCGGCCATCACCTTGCGCAGCGTGGCGTGGATCTGCGCCTCGACCCTCGCGTCGATCGCCGACGTGGCGTCGTCGAGAACCAGGATCGCAGGGTCGGTGATCAGCGCCCGGGCCAGCGAGACCCGCTGCCGCTGCCCGCCGGACAAGGTCAGGCCCTGCTCGCCGATCACGGTGTCGTACCCATTCGGCAGCCTGGCGATGAACTCGTCGGCCTCGGCGGCCCGGGCCGCGGCCACGATCTGCTCCATGGTGGCATCGGGCCGGCCGTAGGCGATGTTGGCCCGGACGCTGTCGGAGAACAGGAAGCTTTCCTCCAGGACCAGCCCGATCGAGGCCCGGAGCGAGTCGAGAGTGAGATCGCGGACGTCATGGCCGCCGACCCGCACCGCGCCGCCCCGCACGTCATAGAACCGGGGGAGAAGCAGTGAGATCGTGGACTTGCCGGAGCCCGAGGTGCCGACCAGGGCCAGGGTCTCGCCCTGCCGTACGCGCAGCGACAGGCCGCGCAGCACCGGTTCGGAGGGCACGTAGCCGAAGGTGACGTCGTCGAGCTCGACATCGGGGGCGCCCTTCGGCAGCGGCACCGCGTCCGGCTTCTCGGTCAGGACCGGCCGGGAGTCGATCACCTCGTACACCCTGATCACGCTGGCCCGGGCCTCCTGGCCGATCGTGACCAGCGCGGACAGCGCACGGACCGGGCCGACCATCTGGGCCAGGTACGCCGAGAACGCGAAGAACGTGCCGATCGTGATCGAGCCCTGGATCGCCAGCCAGCCGCCGAGTGCGAGCACGCCGACCTGGCCGAGCGCCGGGACAGCCTGCAGCGCCGGGTTATAGCGGGCCATCAGCCGTACCGCGCGGACCCGAGACGCGTACAGCCATCGACTGGCGCCCTCGAGCCGTTCGATCTCCTGCTCTTCCTGCCCGAAGCCCTTGACCACGCGCACGCCGGTAACCGCGCCGTCGACCACGCCGGCCACGTTGGCGGCCTGCTGCTGGGCGTCCCAGCTGGCCGGGAACAGCCGGGTCCTGGACCGGAGCGCGATGAACCACAGCGCGGGCCCGACCGCGAGCGCGATGACGGTGAGCAGCGGCGACAGGAACGCCATGATGACCAGGGACGCCACGAACAGCACCGCGTTGCCCAGCAGTAGCGGCATCATGCTGAGCAGGCCTTGCACCATGTTCAGGTCGGAGATCGAGCGGCTCACGATCTGGCCGGTGTGCAGCTGGTCCTGGCGTGCCCCGTCCAGCCTGGACAGCGAGCCGAACAGTTCGGTCCGCAGGCTGTGCTGGACATCGAGGGACAGTCGGCCGCCGCGATACCTGCGCACGTAGACGCCACCGAAGTTCAGCAGTGCGGCGATGATCAGCAGGACCGCCCCGGGCCAGATCGGCTCCTTGTGGGCCAGGATTGAGTTGTCGATGATGTCTCGCTGGATCAGCGGGATCACCGCGGTGACGGCCGTGGCTAGCAGGGTGCCGCCGAGCGCCATCAGCACCAGGCTGGGATACCGCCAGCAATGCGCCGCCAGCCGTCGCAGCCACCGGTCCTGAGAACTGGCTCCGGAGCGGGCTACCGGCTGGTTGCCGCCGTCCGCCGCTGGCTTGTCATTGGCTGGCTTGTCGTTGGCTGGCTGGCGGTTGGCTGCCTTGTCATTGGCCGGCTGGCCGTTTACCGCGCCATCTCGGGGCGAGTCGTTCCGCTCCGGTCGACCGGATCCGTTCGCGGTCATTCGGCGCCCTGGCCGGTGGGTCGCCGCGCGGCTGGTTGCGCGGGTTGCTGGCTGACTGTCTTTTCTTCCGTACCGGGTGACGCGGCCCGGTCACTCTGGTCAGCTGGTCCAGGCCGCGGACCGGCCGCGGCCGGCCTGGATCGGCGCAGATCTTCGAGGGCCGAATCGATGGTCGCGAACGCGTCCAGGACCTGGTCCGCGTCGGCCGTAGCGCCGAGCAACCGGTCGAGCCAGGCACAGTACGCCGCATCGGCCCGCTCAAGCGCCGCGTGCCCGGCCGGGGTCAGGCACAGCCGTACCACCCGGCGGTCACTGGGCTCCGCGTCGCGCCTGACATAGCCCGCCGCGACCAGCCCGTCGGCGGTGGCGGTCAGGGTCGGCTTGGCGACGGCCAGCCGTTCGGCGAGCCGGGCGGAACGCTCGCCGCCCGCGCCAGCTAGCTTCAGGATCCGGTACTGCTGCGGAGTCAGGCCAGCCTGAACGCGCTCAAGCCCGCGAAAAAGCCGCATGATGGTCAGCACGAGTTGCGATACGTCCTCCGGCGCCATAGCCGGCCGGTCGTGCCCGTTCAGGTCGCCGTGATGGTCGCCAGTCATCCGTTCCGCCAGTCGCCAGTCATCCGTTCCGCCAGTCGCCAGTCGCTGCGTTGCGCCAGTCGTCGCGTTCTGCCAGTCCCCAGTCGTCGCGTCCCGAACTGGGCCAGTCAGGCCTGCACTGCGAGTCGCCAGTCGTTTCCGCTGGTCGTCCCGCTTCCGCGAGACCGGTGGCTGTTTGGTGCGTCAGCCGTACAGTTCGGTAGTCTAACAAAAAGCCGCAAGTGGTCGGCTGGGCTGACGTCGGCTGGGCTCGCGCGAGACGCTGCACGGCGCTGAAAATCATTCGAGATTGTCCTAGCCCACTGCTATTATTCATACATAGATTCGAACTGCGGTCATCGTCTTCTCGGCACTCGTCCGCAGGTAACCGCCCGCATGCGACACCCCGGCTACTCCAGGGAGATGGGCATATGTGCGAGTTAGGTCAGCCTCCCGCGGCGCCGCCGTCCGCCGCGTCAGCCGCGTCCGCGCCGCCTGCGTCTGCTGCTGATGCGGTGGCGATGGCGCGGGCCAGCCTGGCGTGGCTGGCCCGCGCGGATGCGGCTGGGCTGACTGCCGCGGAGCAGGCGGATTGCCTGCGGGCGCTGGAGGCCGCCGAGGCGGCGCATACCGCGGCGCGGGCCCGGGTGCTGGCCGCGTTCCACGCCGGGAACGGCTGCCAGGACGACGGGCACGGGTCGGCGAAGAGCTGGCTGCGGTGGCAGACCCGGATCACCACGAACGCGGCGGCGACGGCGATGGCGTGGATGCGGCGGCTGGGCGCGCACCCCGCCGTCGCCGGCGCGCTGGCGGCGGGTGACCTGTCGCCGTCGTGGGCCCGGCAGGTGTGCGGGTGGACGGACCTGCTGCCCGGCGGAGCACCGGGCGGGCGCGGACGCGATCCTGCTGGCCGCCGCCGCCAGCGGCGCGGACCTGGCCGGCCTGGCGCAGCTGGCGGAGGAAATACGGCGGCGGACCGCGCGGCCCGATGCGGACGGTGATGACGGGTTCAAGGACCGGTCGGTCAGCCTGGACGTGACGTTCGGGCAGGCCGGGAAACTGACCGGGAACCTGACCCCGCAGTGCACCGCCGCGCTGCTGGCGGTGCTGGACGCGCTGGGCAAGAAGGCGGGTCCGGAGGACACCCGGACGGTGTGGCAGCGCCGTCATGATGCGGTGGAGGAAATGTGCCGGCGGCTGATCGCCGCGGGGGGCGTGCCGGACCGGGCCGGGCAGCCCGCGCAGATCCAGGTGCATATGACGCTGGATCAGCTCCGCGGCCTGAACGGCGGGGCCGGCGGGGCCGGTGCGCAGGCGGGCGTGGGCGGCGGCGTGGCCGCCGGCCGGGCCCGGCGCGGACTGTGACGCGTCGATCGTCCCGGTCGTCACCGGCCACCTCGACCACCAGCTCCTCAGCCAGCTCGCCGCCGAGCTGCTCCGCCGCCAGCCCGGCCAGAACGGCTCCGGCCAGAACGGCTCCGGCCTGCCCGGCTCAGGCCCGGGCGGCGCGGCCGGGATCGGCGGCGCGGCCGGGGAGGCTGATCGTGCCAGCGGGCGGTGGCTGCGGGCCGAGCGGGCCGCCCGGCAGCTGATCATCACCCGGGCGGTCGGCCTGCTGTCGGGGCCCGGCGGGCTGGCTAGCTACCTGCGGACCCGGCTGCCCGATGACCTGGTCGCGTCGGTCAGCCTGCCGCTGGACATCGGCGCGGTCACCGACACCATCCCGGTGCACCTGCGCCGGGCGGTCACCGTCCGGGACCGGCACTGCCGGTTCCCCGGCTGCACCCAGCCCGCCCCGGCATGCCAGCCGCACCACATCATCCCCCGGTCCCAGGGCGGCCCGACCAGCCTGACCAACCTGATCAACCTGTGTTCGTTCCACCATTTGATCGCGATTCACCGGTGGGGCTGGGGCATCGCCCTCCACCCCGACGGGACCGTGACTGCTACCAGCCCCGACGGCCGGACCCTGCACACCCACAGCCCCCCAGCCACCGCCGCCTAACGGCGGGCCGCCTGAGCCAGGCGGTGCGCAGCCACCCCACGAGGTACAGGCTGCACGACGGCCCGTCTCTCCACTTTCTTTCCAGCGGCTGGCTTAACCGATCTCGGCAGCCTGGAGAGCGCGGCTCGTATCGGCAGACAGACGTTGAGGGATCCTGACCGAACGCTGGTTCTGCGCACAACAATGCGGGCTGGCCGCCCGATCGCACTGAACGGCCGGCCAGCCCCCCATTGTGTCCTCGAGCCCGGCCTGCCGCACACCAAGCGCAGCGCATCCGTCCGACGGCTCATGCGGACGTAGCCGCCCTGGTCGAATTCTCTGCCTACAGCTTGGACTGCAGGGCGGGGATCGGGGCGGCGGCGCAGACACTGGCGGGCTGATTCCCGGTGATCTTGCAGATGGCCGCGGTGAGCATGTTGGCCGACCCGACGGCCCCCTGGGCGATCGGGGTCGACGGGTCCTGCATGGCGGCAGCGACCTGCGCCCAGGTCTTGCCCTGCAGGACGGCATAGCTGTAGGTGGCACCGCTGATCATGTACTTGTTGCCGATGTCCATGAAGGGTATGGACCCGGCCAGGCTGGTCCGCGGCGGCACGTCATAGGTCGACTGCAGCGCCTGCTGCTCGGGCGTGAGCGTCTGAAGCGGGGAGTGGTCCACCTTCTCCACCTCGACCGGCGTGAAGGTGACGTACTTGCTCGAGTAGGTGGACTTGTAGAAGGTCAGGGTCGGGATGCTCGGTGGCGTGTCGGTCGGGGAGGAATGAATGCCGTGCAAGGGGGAGAATGTCCCGAACCGGCCTAGCGCGGCCGCTATCGCCCAGCGTTCGGTTGCGCAGAACGGGCAGAACTCCGCTCCGATATAGAGCACTTCGGGCTTGCCCCCGCTGGTCAGCGGCTTTCCGGTGATCGGCTCGACGGATCCGGCGTACCATCTGCCCGCGCCGACCTTGGCTAGCGTGCTGACCGGCACGCCGGTGATCTGCCCGTCCACGCTGGCGGGTAGCGGCGTCCCAGTGACCGAGCTGGTCGGCTGCGTGTTGTTGGAGCTGGAGCCGGCCTTGATCACGATGAACACCACGACCACGGCGATCACGGCGATCACGCTGCCCGCCACGATCAGGGTCCGCTTCCTGAGCTCAGCCTTGCGGGCGGCGGCGCGCTGGGTCGCGACGCGTTCCTTGGCCGCCTGCCGCCTGTTTCGGTCGGCCTCGCTCATCTGACCGTGCTCATCTGACCGTGCTCATCTGACCGTGCTCGCATCTGACCGTGCTCATCTGACCGTGCTCATCTGACCGTGCACCCTCCCGGTTGCGGCTTGGCCAGGTTAGCGGCGGGCAGCTGAGCTAGGGGTGCCGGTCCGGAATGAGGCATCGAAAATGATCAGTACGAACAGTGCGAAGGTGATGATGTGCACGGCCGTGCAGTACTCGCACAGCTTGCCGATCTCGATGAGTTCCGCGTAGATCAGGTACAGCACGAACGCCATACCGGTGATAACGCCGCCCAGCCGGATCCAGCGGATCGCGGGCAGCTCCGAGCGCCAGGCCCAGGGCGAATTGATCGCGACCATGAACACGTAGAAGGCCAGGCCGAGGACGGCCACCGGGAAGATCCCGAAGATGATCGACTCAGAGCTGTTCGTTACCTCGCCGCAGTTGATGAAGCTGTTAGCCGGGCAGGCGAGGATCGCCGAACTCGTGTAGTGGGCGATGGTGAGGTAAGTCGAGAAGCCGAGGCCGACGAGCGAGAGGATCAGCGTGGTCCAGCGCAGCCACGGCGGTGCCGGCGGGCGCGGGACCGCTACGTCGGCGAGGTCGGTGTCTCGCGCTCGCGCAGCGGCGCCGCGCTGGCCCTGTTGCCGGCTCTGCCGTCTGGCCTGACTGCCGCCCGGCTGGCCCGGCCGGCTGCTGCCGCCGCTGGCGTTACCGCCTGCCGTCTGGCCCGGGCGCCCGGCTCGGCTGCCGGACCCGCTGCGGCTTCCGGACCCGCTGCGGTTGCCGGACCCGCTGCGGTTGGCGGACCCGCTGCCGTTGCCGGACCCGCTGCCGCCGTTGGCTGAGCTGCCGAGGCTGGCTGAGCCGCCGCGGTTGCCGGACCCGCTGCGGTTGGCTGACCCGTGGCCAGACTGGGCCGCCCCGGGGCGGCCGCCGCCCTTGGACCCTCCCGGTTTAGATCCGGACGGCTTGCTTCCGGCCGGCTGGCTGGGTGCGTTGCTCCCCGGTTTCTGGCTGGCCATCAGATCGCCCCGCTCGCCGCCGTGACCGCGGCCGACGTGCAGACGTTGGCCGGCTTGCCGTTCGTGATCTTGCAGATCGCCGCCGTGATCAGGTTGGCGGCACCGTCAACTCCCTTGGCGATCGGGCTTGACGGGTCCTTGAGCGCCGTCGCGACCTGGCTCCAGGTCGCTCCGGCCAGCACCTGCGGACTGTAGCTCGCACCGTCGATCACGTACTTGTTGCCGAAGTCGACGAACGGGAAGGACCCGTCGTACTGCGAGTTCGGCACGTAGGGCGGCACGTCGTACTTGCCCATCAGCTGGTTGTCGAGAGTGGTCAGGTTCTCCAGTGCGGCGTGCGTGACCGTCTCCTGCTCCGTGGGGGAGAAGACCAGGTACTTGCTGGTGTACGTGGACTTGTAGAAGGTCAGCGTGGGCGTATTCGGGTAGACCTCGGGGGAGGGAGCCGAGTGGATGAAATGCAAATTAGTGAAGGTGCCGAACCGGCTCAGCGCGATCGTCATCGCCCAGCGCTCAGCCGCACAGTAGGGGCAGTACTCGGCACCAACGTAAACGACATGGGGTTTACCGTCTGAGGTCAGCAGGGTGCCGCCCTTGATCACCTGAATGGCGCCTTTATAGGTGGTACCCGTGCCCACGGCATCCAGTGCGCTGGCCGGCACGCTCGTCACATTGGACACCACATTCGAGGCAAGCGCGGTGCCCGCCGGACTGTCCGCCGCTGACGACGACGATGGCGATGTCGTGCTCAGGGTCTTGACCAGCACGAATGCGACTACGACCGCGATCACGGCGATCACGCTGCCGCCGACGATCAGCCCTCGCCTGCGGCGCTCGGCGCGGCGCGCCGCGGCGCGCTGAGCCGCGATCTTCTCCTGGGCGCTCTGCCGCCGGTTCCGCTCCGCCTTGCCCATGCTGCCTGCCTTACCCTTCCCGATCTGTCTGGCCTAACAACGCGGGCGCCAGTTGTCCGCTCCTCGCTGCGCCGCCGGGCTGGCCCCTCGTGCGCCGCCTCGGTGGTTGCGTCGCCGGAAACAATGCTATGGGTCGGCGGGCCATGGGGCTGCCGTCCCAGGTAAGCGAAATTCCCTGAACGCTGGCTGAATGGCGGCTCTCGCTATGCTCCAGGCCCGGTTGGGAACGTACGCCAGGAACGGGCCGCTGGCCACGTCACAGAGCCGCCCGGCAAGATCAGCAGAGCCCGCCTGGGAAGGTCAGCAGAGTTCCCCTGGGAAGGTCAGCAGAGTTCCCCTGGGAAGGTCAGCAGAGCCCGCCTGGCCAGGTCAGCAGAGCCGCCTGGCCAGGTCACAGGATGTCCTGACTTCTTGCCTTACGCAAGTGTCAGTGGCAAAGTTCGGTGGATGATTGACCTGAGAATAAGAAGCCGCGGCGCACGCTTCGCCGGGCTGGTAGCGATTACCTGCGTCGGGCTGGCCGCAGCGGGCTGTGGCAGCTCCTCATCGTCGGGCGGCTCCTCCAGCGGTTCGACGGCCAAGGGCACCGCGAGCGTTGCCTACGCATCGTCGCTTGAATACCTCAACGAGAAGGTGGCCGGACCCGCCTTCACGAAGGCCACGGGGTACCAGTACTCCGGCCGCGGCGGCGCCTCCGGCGATCTGGAGTCCAGCATCGCTGCCAGCGAGATCAGCCCGAATGTGTTCGAGAGCGTCGGCGCTGACAACATCACGCCGCTGATGCCCAAGTTCACCAAGTGGTATGTCCAGTATGCGGGCACTTCGATCGTCGTGGCCTACAACCCCAAGAGCAAGTACGCCAGCCAGTTCAAGGCCATCGCCAGCGGTAAGGAGCCAGTGCAGGACCTGTTCACCCTGATGCAGAAGCCTGGCTTCAAGCTCGGCCGGACCGACCCGAATGTCGACCCGCAGGGCCGGGACTTCATCTACATGCTCGAACTGGCGCAGATGTACTACCACCTGCCGAAGGACACCGTCACGAATATCCTCGGCGGGCCCCCGGCGTCCGCCTCGTCGTCGCAGATCTATGCCGAGTCCTCGCTCGACGCGACGCTGCAATCCGGTCAGCTCGACGCCTCAAGCGCGTTCGTCACCCAGGCGATCGAACTGCACCTGCCCTACATCGCGTTGCCGGCCGCTATCAACCTGTGCTGCAACGCGAACGCCGCGCAGTACGCCAAGGCCACGATCACGCTCAACAACGGCAAGACCAAGTCCGGCTCACCTCAGGTGATCGACATCACTCCGATCGGCAAGTCGACATCCGCCGGGCTAGCCTTCATCAAGTACACCCTGTCCCCGGCCGGCTTGGCGCTGTACAAGCAAGGAGGGTTCACGCTGCTCACGCCCACAGCCTTCGGCGACACCAGCGCGATCCCTGCATCGGTCAAGAGTGAGCTGGGCGGCTAGACCGGCGGCAGCCGCGGGCGGCGGCATCCGGGGGGACGACGCTCCCGGACGCCGCCCCCCGCCGGGACCGGGTACGGGGGCGGGAGTTCCGCGTGCCATCCGTTACATATCCGGGTTTTTGCCGGTCGCCGCAGCGGGCCTGATCTGGCTGGCCTTGCTCGGCCCGGTGATCGCCCTGGTCACGCATTTGTCCTGGAGCGCCGTTCTCAGTGCGCTCGAAGCACCTGGTGCCCTGGACCCACTCGTCGTTTCGGTCACCTCGGGCGCGGTCACGCTGGCGGTGCTGCTGCTGCTCGGCACGCCGCTGGCGTGGATGCTGGCCCGCGGCGCGCTGCCGTTCCCGCGCGTCTGGGAGGCCGGCGTGCTGTGCAGCCTGCTGCTCCCGCCGCTGGTGATCGGCCTGCTGCTGATCTTCATGGTCGGGCCGTTCACGCCGATAGGCGAGCTGCTCGGCACGTTGCACCTATCCGCGACCAACACGTTCCTGGCCCTGGTCATCGCCGAGGTCTACGAATCGGCGCCGTACTACGTGCTCGGCGCGCAGGCCGCGTTCAGCGAGGTCGACCCGCGGCTTGAGCAGCAGGCCGAACTGCTCGGCGACCGGCCGCGGCGGGTATTCCGCCGGGTGACGCTGCCGCTCGCTGCGCCGGGGCTGGCCATGGCCCTGGCCGTCGCGTGGGCCAGGGCGATGGGAGCTTTCGGGGCCGTCGTCATCATCGCCTACCATCCGTTCGGGATACCGTTGCAGATCTGGACGTCGCTGCAGGAGACCGGCTTGGCCTCAGCACTGCCGTTCGCACTGGTCCTGCTGGTGGTCGCCCTGCCACTGCCGCTGGCCGCCTACACCTGGAGCGCCCGTGCTCGAGGCCGACGTCGAGGTTGACCGCCGGGAGTTCACCGTGCGCGCGGCGCTCAGCGTGGCGCCGGGGGAGCGGCTGGCCCTGTTCGGTCCCTCGGGCGCGGGCAAGACGACGCTGCTCGAGGCCATCGCCGGGCTGGTCCGGCCGACCCGCGGCTGCGTGACGCTGACCGACCGCGTGCTCACCTCGACCGAGCCGCCGCGGGTCACGCTGCCGCCGTGGCAGCGCCGGGTCGGGCTGCTCCGGCAGGACCCCGGGCTCTTCCCGCACCTGTCGGTCCGGCAGAACCTGAGTTACGCGCCGGGCACCGATCCGGCTGGCGACGAGCTGACCCAGCTGGCCGACGCCCTGGGCATCGGCGAACTGCTGGCCGCAATGCCCGCTCGGCTGTCCGGCGGGCAGGCGCACCGGGTCGCGCTCGGCCGGCTGTTGCTGGCGCACTGCGATGCGCTGCTCCTCGACGAGCCGTACACCGGGCTCGACAGCAGCCTGCGCCGGGTCCTGACCGAATTGGTGGCCGGGCTCGTGGCAGCCCGTTCGGTGCCCGCCGTGCTGGTCGCGCACGAGCTTTCCGATGCCCAGGCGTTCGCCGACCGGCTGGCCATCCTCGACGCTGGCTGCCTGCTGCAGGCGGGGGCACCCGACCAGGTCGTGCTGCGGCCGGCCAGCAGGCGGGTCGCCGAGCTGGTCGGGTACCTGGGCTTCGTGCCCGTCCGGCCCGGGCCGGGGGACGGGATGGTCGCTGCGGCGGGTTCGCAGATCGTGGCCGGTATCCATCCCGAGCGGGTGCGGCCGGGGAGCCATCCGGGGCTTGGCCTGGTGCTGGCCGGGACGGTGACGGCTAGCCGGCCAGCCGGCGCGGGCTGGGAGGCGGACCTGCAGGTGGCCGGGGTGGTGCTGACCTGCCGTCTGCCAGACCGGCCAGCCGCGGTGGGCAGTACGGCCGTCGTCACCGCGCTGCAGCCGCCGTCCTTCGGGCCTGACGGCGCCGCGCTGGAGGGTCCGGCGGCGACGGCGGGACCCCGGCAGGTGCGCGCGTGATCGGCCGGGACGGCGGTGCAGTCAGCGGCCCGGGGGCGGGCCCGGCTCGTTCGGGCGGGGGGTCCGGCGGTGCTGGCGGGGTCGGCGGTGCTGGCGGGCCTGGCGGTGCTGGCGGGCCTGGTGGTGGCGGGTCTGGCGGTGGCGGCGGGCCTGGTAATGGCGGCGGCTCTGGTCCAGCTGGGGGTGCGGGCAGCGGGATGGGGCTCAGGCTCGCCAGGCTGGCCAGGGGGTTCTCGCAGCAGCAGCTGGCCGGGATGGCGGGGGTGTCGCGCCAGGCCGTCTCGGCCATCGAATCCGGCCTGTCGGACCCGTCGCTGCGGGTGGCGCTGGCCCTGGCGCGAGCGCTGGGCATGACGGTCGAGGAGATGTTCGGGCCGGGCAGCCCACCGCCGCCGGTCGCGGCGCGCCCGGTGGCAGCGCTGGGCGGCGGCGGCCGGGTGAGCCTGGCGCCGATGGGCGACGGGTTTGTCGCGCTGCCGCTGGCCGGCGGCACAGTCAGCCGGGCCGGGTTCTTGCCCGCAGGCGGGCTGGCCTTCGGGCCTGACGGGGGGCCGGATGACGGATCCCACGGCGCCGCGGGCCGTCCGCCGGGTGCGCTGGGCGCGGTGGGTGCGCTGGACACCGGGGACGGCCTGCCGGTGCAATTGGTGCGGCCGATCGGGCCGCCGCGGCCGACTCTGGTGGTGGCCGGCTGCGATCCGGCCATGCCGTTGCTGGAAAACCCGCTTGGCCTGCTCGACCCGCCCATCGACTTTGTCTGGTGGCCGTGCCCGAGCCGCGAGGCACTCGAGCTGGCCGCCCGGGGGCTGGTGCAGGTGGCCGGGTCGCACCTGCGCGGTTCCTCGGGCGACTACAACACCGGCCCGGCTGCCGAGCTGCTGCGTCGGGGCGGCGAGGTGATCGGGTTCTGCTCATGGCGTGAAGGCCTGGTGCTGCGGCCGGAGCTTGCGGCGGGCGTGTCCGGCCTGGCTGACGTGGCCCGGCGCGGCCTGCGTCTGGTCAACCGGGAGGCGGGCGCGGAGGCGCGCAGCGTGCTCGACCGGGAGCTGGCCCGGCTCGGGATCGACGCGCGGGGGCTGCCTGGTTACCAGACGCAGGCGGCGGGGCACCTGGAGGTGGCCGCCGCGATCGCAGCCGGGCTGGCTGACGCCGGGGTAGCCAGCGAGCCAGCCGCGCTGGCCTACGGCCTGGCCTTCATCCCGCTGGCTGCCGAGCGCTTCGACCTGGTGATCCCCTCAGATCAGGTCGGCTCCAGGGAAGTTGACGGCTTGCTCAAGGTGCTTTCGTCGAGGTGGCTGCTTGACCAGCTCGACAGCCTGCCCGGATACGATCCGGCCCGGTGCGGGGAACACGTGGCGACGCTGCCGTCGGCCCGCGGCGCGCGGCACTAGAGTTTCTTGGGTGTACGACCACGACCCCGATGAGGTCAGCGTGCTGGGCTGGGACGAATTCGTCGCCCGGCAGTGGGAGTCGATCTTCATTGGCTACCGGTCCGCCACCGGCCTCAGGAAGATCTGCCGCAGGTGGAGCGATCTGATCGAGGCCGGGCTCGGATGCTCGCAGGAGATCGCTGACCTGCTGGTACGGGCTGAGATCCTGGACCACGCCGATCGTGACCTGGAAGGCATGACGCGCGCGGCTGAGCTCGTGGCCGGGATGGCCGACGTGCTGGCCGACATCGGGTTCGACCTGCTGGAGATGGCCGAGATCAGGCCGGAGCAGCGGGCAGGCTTGCTGGCGAGGCACGCGCGGCTGCGCGCCCACATCGACGATCTGGTGTTCGGCACCGAGGCCGGCGGCTACCGGGCGGCGGGCGACTAGCGGCACCGCGCTCAGCCGTGAATGAACATCGCACCGCGAACGCGGCAGGCCGGGCATAGTGGCCGGCATGAGGCTACTGGTACTCGGCGGGACCCATCACGTCGGCCGGGCGGTGGTGGAGACCGCGCTGGCCCGAGGCGATCAGGTCAGCACGGTCAACCGGGGGGTGAGCGGACCGCCCGCCGCGGGCGCGCAGCCGCTGCACGCGGACCGCACTGACCGCGCCGCGCTGGCAGCCGCGCTCGGTGACGGCTCCTGGGACGCGGTGATCGATACCTGGAGCGGCGCACCAGCCGCGGTCAGCCAGGCGGCGGCGCTGCTCGCCGGGCGGGCGGGGCACTACGGCTACGTGTCGAGCCGCTCGGTGTACCAGTGGCCGATTCCCGACGGGATCGACGAGAGCGCGCCGGTCGTGGCGGGCGACCCAGCGGATACCAGCAGCGCCGACTACGCGGCCGCCAAGCGGGGCGGCGAGCTCGCCGTCATCGCGGCGTTCGGCGACCGGGCGCTGGTCGCCCGGGCCGGCCTGATCCTGGGGCCTTATGAGATCGTCGGTCGGATGCCGTGGTGGCTGCGCCGCCTGGACCGGGGCGGGGATGTGCTCGCCCCCGGGCCCAGGGACCGGCCGTTGCAGTACATCGACTGCAGGGACCTGGCCGCCTGGCTGCTCAGCGCGGCTGACCGAGGGCTGGGCGGAGTCTTCAACGCCGTGAGCGAGTCCGGTCACGCGACCATGGCGAGCCTGCTGGAGGCGGCCAGGGACGTCACCGGACAGCACGCCAATCTCGTCTGGGTGCCGCCTGAGGTGATCGAAGCGGCCGGCATCGAGCCGTGGACCGAGCTGCCGGTCTGGGTGCCGCCCACCGGGGAATACGCCGGCCTGCACAACGCGGACGTGTCCGCTGCTTACGCTGCCGGGCTGCGCTGCAGGCCAGTGGCGCAGACCGTCGCCGACACCTGGCGATGGCTGCAGGCCGAGGGCTACCCGCCGGAACGCCCCGGCCGGCGCAATGGCCTCGACCCGGAGCGCGAGCAGCAGGTGCTGGCCGGCCTGGCCAGCTGAGCCGCCTGCTCGCGCCCCGGGCCGGCGCCTGCGATGGGCCGCTGTCCGCTGCGGATCCGGGCCGCAGTCAGCGCCTGGTGGACTTCGGCGTATTCACCTTGTCGGCGGCGATGGTGAGGATGACCCGCCCCTGCGGGCCGATCGGGTTGCTGTAATCCTTGCCCAGGTACTTCCTGGACAACTGGTCGATGTGAGCACGGGCCTGCTCGCCGGTCGTGGTGGCGACGACCCGGCCGCGCACCTCGGCCCAGTCCCACGGATCGTCGGCGGAATGGATGAGCACCGTGATCCGCGGATCCCGGCTGACGTTCCTGGCTCGCTGGCGCTGCGGCTCGGTGTTCACCAGCACGTGCTCGCCATCGGTGTCGACCCAGGTCAGCAGGGCCTGCGGCTGGCCGTCGGGCATCAGGGTCACCACCGTGGCGAGGTTGGCGCCCTTCGCGAGACGGACGGCGTCCTGGTCAAGCGGCATCTTGTCGTTCCCTTCCAACGTGGGCGCCTCGTTCAGGGCGGCTCACTGGCCGCCGTAGACCGGGATGATGAGCGCCCGGGCGATGGTATGGAACCTGAGGTTGAACCCCGCTATCGCCGGGGTGACGTCCGAGTCGATGCCCAGCGAGTCGGTGTCCAGGGCGTGCACGGCGAAAATGTACCGGTGCGCGGGCTCACCCTCGGGCGGCGCGGCGCCGCCGAAGTCCTTGGTTCCGAAGTCGTTGCGGACCGAGAACGCGCCGGACGGCAGCCCCGAACCGTCGCTGCGGCCAGCCCCGCTCGGCAACTCGGTGACGGAGGCCGGGATGCCGAGGACTAGCCAGTGCCAAAAGCCGGCGCCGGTCGGGGCGTCAGGGTCGAAGCATGTCACGGCGAATCCCTTAGTCTCCGCCGGGAATCCGTGCCAGCGCAGCTGCGGTGAGATGTTCTCCCCGGTGGCGCCGAATCCGTTGTATACCTGGGCATTACCCATTTGCTGGTCTTCGCTGACGTCGTCGCTCTCCACCGTGAATGACGGCACTGTCGGCAGGAAGTCGTACGGGAGCGGCGCCCGGTCGGTCATCGGTTCCTCCATAGCTTTTGTCGCTCAGGCCGGTATTGCGATGCCCACGCTACTGCGGTCGCCTGATCAGCCTGCCAGCACCTCACCGCTACGTCGTGCACCACCACGTCGTGCGCCATTGCGCCGTGCCCGCACCGGGCCGCCGACTACCGCTACGGTGGTTGACCAGCGAAGCGGATCTGGGACGGAGAGGGTCGAGTGCGGGCGTGAGCATGGCGGGCGATTCGCCGAAGTGGGTCAGGCGCGGCTTGCTGGCCGTGGTGCTGGCCGGAGCCGCGCTCATCCCTGGCCATACGCTCAGCTCGGCGTCGCATACCTGCACGGGGCGCTGCGGTGACACGGGCAACATCCGCTGGGCCCGGCCGCTCCCCGGGTCGTGGACCGCAGCGGGCGGCATCACGGGAACGGTGCCCAGCGTCGGCGCGGCGTACGCGGCCGCGGGCAGCCGGGTGGCGGCGGTGGGTTTCGGCATGACGGTCGACGCCTTCCAGGCCAGCAACGGAGTCACGCTGTGGACCGCGCCGGTTACCGGGTTTCCGGCCGGAGCGTCGATCGTGGCGGTCCGGGTCTGGTCCAACTACGTAACGGTCGGGGTGAGCTTCCCGCGCGTGGCCGGCGGCGAGACCGTCCGCTCCGAGGTGATCTTCAGCGCCCGGACGGGCGAGCAGCTGCGCAGGTATCCCGCGGCCGCGTACGGCGGTGCGGTAGCGGCGGGCGCCGCGAGCACGGTGGTGGTCGGGCCGGCTTCGGTGACCAGCTACAACAACAAGACGGGGAAGGCGCTGTGGAGCCGCCCCACCGGGAAAGTCCCGCAGGCCTGGCGCGTGGACCAGGGCCAGCTCTATCTCACCGTGGCGGCGGGCGGGTACCTGGGCACCGCGCCGGTCACCGCGCTGCGCAGGATCAGCCTGAAGACCGGAGCCGAGCGGACGATCCGGCCGGCCGGCGGTTCCTTCGCCGGGACGCTGAGCGGGGCTTTCGATGGCGTGGTGCTGTTCTCAGGTGGCCACGGGCTCACTGCCTACAGCGGTGCTAACGGCCGGCTGCTCTGGCAACTCAAGGGCACGTTGCCCGAGGACGTCGACGCGGAACGCGGCGTCCTGTACGTCGCGGGCGGTAGCGAGGCGACCGGGGTCAATCCGCAGACCGGGATCCGCATCGCCAGGCTGTCGGTACCGGGTTCCTCAGAGCTGTACGCCATCCGGGGCGGCGTCGCGCTCGGGCTCGACCTGGGCGCGCTCGGCGATGCCTGGGGCTACGACATCGCGACCAGGCGAGTTATCTGGACCACGTCGGCGTTGCCCTGGCCGCACTTCTTCGTCGACCTATCGGGCATCGGCGGGAGCGCGGATCCGCGCAGCAGCACCGTACTGCTCTCCTCATGTGCTGCCCTGGGCCCGGCTCCCACCGGCGCAGCCAGTTCGGCCGGGACGCCGTGCGCCCGTCCTGAGCTGGTGGCGGTCAATCGCTGACCGCCCGGACGGATCCGCTACCGGCCGATGAAACGGGGGTAGGCGACCGCGGGCGGGCAGCTCAGTTGCCGGGTGACGGGTGCCCGCGAGCCGCGGTGCAGGGCGGCGCACCGCGCGGAGTTAGGGAAGCCGACCAGGGCCGTGGCGACCACGGCGACCAGCGCGGCCGGCAGCAGCAGCGCGGTGCGCAGCCTGGCCCGGCGCGCCGTCATCAGCCAGCGGCCCGCAGCGGCGAGCCGGCCGGTCAGCCGAACCGCCCGAGCGCGCAGCTGCTCGACTCGCGGCAGCTCCTCGTCAAGGTTCAGCCTGGTAAAAATCGTGAATAGCGAAGCCAGCCAGGGATCCGAATCTCGCAAGGCGATTTCGATCTCTTCCAGGTTTCTCCGCTGGCTAGCGGGCAGGCCCATCTAGACCTCCGATCTGGCCTTCTGATTAATGCCCCGGATCAAGGTAGCAGGCAGCAGCGGAGCGCGTTGGCTTGCTCTGCGACATCGGTTCTCGCGATGCCAGTCACCGCGTCCCTTGTTTCACATCGGGCCGCGTCAGTCACTCGGATGACATCGCGTTACCAAAATGCAGAATGGACCGAACGGGGTACTCCCAGCCGGCCGGCTCGCACGACGGCCCGCCACGGCGTGGCGTCATGCGGGCGGGGCGGTTGACGGCCCCCGCACCGCCTGCCAGGTAGCCGTGCGTGACCTCGTGTACTCCTCGTAGTCAGCGGGCGTGTGCATCGCGGACAGCACCGGAGCCGTACGCAGCGCCTCAGCGGGAACCGGCAGTGACGCGGTGAGCTGCGCATCGACCTGCTGAATATGCGATACCTCGGCCGCGGCGGGATTGGCCCCGCTCGATACCGGCACGACCACGCCGGCCAGCGGATCGTCGGCGCGCGGCGCGTCGAGGGTCAGCGCGTCGCCGACATCGGGCGCGGCCGCGTCGCGCCTGGTCAGGGCGGGCAGCTCCCAGCGGGTCTCGACCGTCTTCAGGACCGATGTGTGGTCGAAAGGCGTCGAGCCGTCCGCCACCCGGAAGACCGTGCCCGCCGGGATCAGCGGCGAGACGAGCACGGCGGGCACCCGGACCCCGAACCTGGTGAAATCAAAGGCGAACTCGCCTGGTGAGTCGTCGGGCGGCACCGCTCCCGACGGCGGCGGCACGTGGTCATAACAGCCGCCATGCTCGTCATAGCTGATGATCAGGAGGGTCTGACCCTGAGCCCAGCCAGGGCCGCCCCGCAGCGCGTAGTAGACATCGTGAATCAGCTGCTCGCCCAGCGCCACATCGTAGTTCGGGTGCTGGCTGTTGCCCGATGATCCCCAGCTGGGCTCGAGGAAGGAGTACTGCGGCAGGCTCCCCGCGGCGGCGTCGGCGGTGAAGTCGGTGAACTTGCCGAAGTTGGCGTCCGGGGCATTGGTCGTGTCCGGGAAGTTCTTGCGGGTCAGCGGTTCCTCGTTGTAGCCGTAGATCTTCCATTCCAGGTTGTGTGCCGTCATCAGCCCGAAGATGCTCTGCACCGTGTACGAGGCGGTGCTGTCGTTCAGGTGGCCCTGGCTGGTGGCCGCGCAGGCGAAGGCCCGGTTCGGAAAGGTCTCGGTCGGCACTGAGCTGAACCAGTGATCGCAGACCGCGTAGCCGCGGGCCAGGCCGGACAGCACGGGAAGGGCCTCGGGCGTGAACGCCCCCATGATGCTGGCCGCCGTCGTGCCCGATGCCACGCTGCGGCCGACCCGCTGGTCCCAGGCGATCGTGGCGTCGAAGTTGGTGACGAAGCCGTGATTGGTGGCGACCGGCGGAACTGGTGCCGTGCCGCTGCCGAACAGCTGCGAGTTGGTATTGGCGTAGCCTTCGCCCGGATCGGCGCCGGGCATGAAGTAGGCACCCGGGTCGGTCGGGTTGATCTTGAAAATGGTGACGGGATTGCCGCTGGTGTCCGGATTGGACTCCTGTCCGGTCAGGCCCTCGAAGGCGGCTCCGGTCGGCGAAACGTTCTCCGAGTCCGCATAGAGGAAGCCGAGCAGGTGATCGAACGACCGGTTCTCGAGCATGAGGTGGACGATGTGCTGGACGGCAGGCAGCTGGTTTCCGGGCATGGCTCCGTATTGTCGGGGCAATTGGATTGTCCTGGCAAGACCTGATTCACATCGGCGCCGAGCCAGGTAGAGAGAACAACAATAATCAGCCTTAATAAGCCTGTTAATGCCAAGTGTGACCGGCTGCCCGAATTCTTGGCCCGCGAATACAAGATGGCGCGCACGTGGGCGGCCCGCTCCATCGGCCCCAATCCGGACTAATCGGCCGGATATGATGGTGCTCGTCATGATTCGCGTACCTCGGAAGGGCCACAGTGACCGATGGACAGCGCACCGGTGACCCAGGGCCGGTGCCGTCGCTAACGGGGCCTGATCCGGCTGGACCTGATGTGGCTGGACCTGATGTGGCTGGGCCTGACCTGGCTGGGCCTGACCTGGCTGGGCCTGACTGGCTGGGCACGGTAACCCCGGTGTCCAGTGGCAGCGTCCATCGCCGCGGCTGCTGCGCGCCAGGCGGCTAGAGGTCGCGCTGGTGACGGGTCCGGCCGCCGTCGCGGGCGGCCTGATCGCCGGGTTCGCCGGGTCACTGGCGCTTGGCCTCGGCGTCGGGCTCGGCCTGGTGGTGGCCGGACTGCTCGGCGAGCGGTTCCTGGCCCGCCGCGTCGCGGCCTGGGGATACGCCGAGCGGAACGACGATCTGATGGTCAGGCGCGGGGTGCTGATCCGGCGCCAGTCCGTCATCCCCTACGGGCGGATGCAGTTCATCGACGTCACCGCGGGCCCGGTGGAACGGAGCCTGGGCCTGGCGACGCTGCGCATGCACACCGCCGCGGCGGCCAGCGACGCGCGCATCCCCGGGCTGGACCGCGCGGCGGCCGCCAGGCTGCGCGATCAGCTGGCTGCGCTGGGCGAAGCGCGGGCCACCGGGCTATGAGCACCCCGCCGCCGGGCGAATCGCCCGGCTCCCCGGTCGCCGCAGGCGACTTCGGGGAATGGCACCGGCTGCATCCGCTGTCACCGATCGTCCGCGCCGGACGCCACCTGGCCAGCATCCTGATCCTGGTGCTCATCCTGTTCTTCGCCAACCACAACGGGTCGGGCAGCGATGTGGTTGGCAACGCCGTCGTCATCGGGCTGGCCCTCTCGGCCGGATTCGTCAGCTGGCTCGTCACCCGCTGGCAGGTCGCCGACGGCGTGCTGCGGATTGAAACCGGCCTCATCAGGCGCGAGTCGAAGCGTTTCCCGCTCTCCCAGGTCCAGGCGATCGACGTGGTCCAGACCGGGCTCGCGCGGGTGCTCGGCCTGGCGGACATCCGGTTGCGGATGGCGGGCGCGGACTCCTCCGGCGGGCGCCTGGCCAGCCTGCCGCGGGCCGATGCCGAGCAGCTTCGGCAGCAGCTCCTGTCGATGGCCCGGGCGACGGAAGCCAAGGCGGCGGGTCTGCCTGCGGCGGGTCAGTCTGCGGCGGGTCAGTCTGCGGCGGGTCAGGCTGCGGCGGATCAGTCTGCGGCGGGTCAGGCGACGGCAGGCCCGGGGGCGCGGTCGGCCGGCCTGACCAGGGCGCTGGACCGGGCCGGATCGGCCGAGCGCCTGCTGTTCCGGGTCCAGTCCAGCCGCCTGGCCGGGGCGATCGCGTTGAGCGGGGCAGGCGCGACCGCCGTGGTCGTACTCGGGGCGATGGCCGCCATCATCGCCGTGACCGGCAAGACTGGCGCCATAGCGTCGATCCTGCCGGTGGCGGTGGGAGTCGTGCTCGCGGTCTGGCGCCGGTTCAACAGCGACTTCGGGACCGTGGTCGCCGCTGCACCCGACGGGCTGCGGCTGCGGTCCGGGCTGGTGCAGACCACCGCGGAGACCATCCGCCCCGGTCGCGTCCAGGCGGTCCGGCTCGTCGAGCCGCTGGTCTGGCGGGCGTTCGGCTGGTGCCGGCTCGAGGTCGACGTCGCAGGCCCGCGGCAGCGGAAGGAGAACCGTTCGCAGGAGCACCGGCTGCGGGCGCTCATCCCGGTCGGATCACGAGCAGAAGCGGACCAGATGATCAGCGAGCTGCTGAGCTCGCGACCGTCGCCGACCCGGCGGGCACCGCGCAGCGCCCGCTGGAAGGCACCGCTCACCTACCACTTTCTGGCCTGGGGCGGCGATAGCCATTACGTGGTCGCCTCCCGCGGCCGGATCTCCCGTAAGACGACCTGGGTCCCGCTGGAGAAGCTGCAGAGCGTTCGCTGGGTGCAAGGCCCGGTTCAGCGCAGACTCGGCCTGGCATCGGTGCGGCTGGACGTCGCCGGCAAGCGGGTGACCGCGAATCTCGAGGACCGGGGCACCGCCGAGGCGAACGAGGCCTTCGGCCGGCTACCCGACCTCGCGCGCCGGGCCCGCGCTCGCGCACCGGCGGCCTGAGCGCCCGGCTGCGCCACCCAGGCCGGACTCGGTCCGGTGCTCAGTCAGCCGGGAGCTGGCCGAGCGCGTCGCCGTGCTCGAGGATCTCGGCCGCGCCGCGGACCACGCACCGCAGCGGGTCGTCGACGACGACGGCCGGGATGCCGCTGGTGGCCTCGATCCGCACGGCCAGGCCAGGCAGCAGCGAGCCCCCGCCGGCCAGCCGGATCTTTCCCCGCACGACGTCCTCGGCGAGGTTCGGCGGGATGTCCGACAGCATTTCCTCCACCGAGCTGACGATGGTCGCCACCGGGCCCTCGAGCGCCGCGGCCACCAGCCGCCCCGGCACGTTCTCGACTCGGGGCGTCCGGCGCCCGGCATCGATGCCGACCACTTCCAGCCAGCCGGTCGCGCCGGTGCCGCCGACGAGCCCGAGCGTCATCTTCAGGTTCCTGGCCGCGTTACGGCCGAGCAGCAAGCCGAACTCGTTCTTGACGGCATGCATGATCGCCTCGTCCATGGCGTTGCCGCCCAGCCGCAGCGACTCCGAGCGCACCAGGTGACCGCCGGCCACGACGGCCGCCTCGGTGGTCCCGCCGCCAATGTCCACGATGAAGGCGCCGGTCCCGTCGGCGAGGTCGAAGCCGGCCCCCGCGGCCGCGGCGACCGGCTCCTCGACCAGCCTGACCAGGCAGCGTGGCCTGGGTGCCGCGACGGCGGCCGCCAGGGATCGCCGCTCTACCTCCGTGGCGCCGCTCGGCACGCAGACCACCGCCGATGGCCGCAGTGGACGGCGATGGACGCGGGCCTGGCGCAGGAAGGCCTGCAACATGGCCGTGGCGGCCTCCAGATCGGCAATCACCCCGTCGCGGAGCGGGTGGATGACCTCCAGATCCAGGGGATCCTTTCCGGCCAGGGCATCCGCAGCGCGGCCTACGGCGGTCACCATGCCGGTGGCCCGGTCAATGGCGATCGCCGAGGGTTCCTCCACCACCAGCCCGCGGCCGGTGATACTAACGAGCGTGTTGACCGTGCCGAGGTCGATCGCTACGCCCGCGCGCAATCGCATGGCAGCTGCCTTCCGAGGGGTTGACTTACGTGGTTCCGTGCTTCGAGGTGGTGACCTTGGCGCCGGCTGGCAGCCTGAACAGGGCCGTCAGCGGGGCGGCCGAATAGGCCTTGATCCGACGGGTACGGGCACGGTGGAAGGCGGGATGGTCGGTATGTGCGGTCATTGCTCCGCCTCCCAGAGCCTCACCGAGAGACGAACAACGCAGAACGTCCCATCGCAGAGAATACGACCTTCCACTGTCGTCAGGTCAGGCGGCGCTCGGCTGCCCACCGGGTCAGCTGGTGGCGCGTAGAAAGCTGCAGCTTGCGGAGCACCGAGGAGACGTGGCTCTCGACGGTCTTGACCGAGATGAACAGGTCGCGGGCGATCTCCTTGTAGGTGTAGCCCCGGGCGATCAGGCGCAGGACCTCCCGTTCCCTGGCCGTCAGCTGATCGAGCTCGGGATCGAAGGACGGGGGGCTCGCGGCGGCCGGGCCGAGAGTCGCGAAGGCGTCGAGGACGAACCCGGCGAGCCTGGGGGAGAAGACCGCGTCTCCGGCCGCCACCCGGCGTACGGCCGCCACCAGCTCGGTGCCCGAGATCGTTTTGGTCACATAGCCGCGCGCGCCGGCCCTGATGACGGCGATGACGTCCTCGGGAGCATCGGAGGCGGACAGGGCCAGGAACCTTACCTGCGGATGGGCGGCCTTGATGGCCGTGACCACGAGCTGGCCGCCGCCGCCAGGCAGGTGCACGTCGAGCAGTACGACATCAGGAAGGTACCGCGGGATCAGGGCAATTGCGGGCTCGACGTCGTCCGCTTCGCCGACGACCTCCACCTGGTCGCCGAGCTCAGCTCGCACGCCGGCCCGGAACAGGCCGTGGTCGTCGACGATGAAGACGCGCGGGCGGCCGCCACCTGGATCGGGCTCGGCCGGCCTGGTCATGCCCTGCTCGGCTGACGTTCCCCGGCGGCCCGGGGCATCCGCAACGACACCTCAGTGCCCTCGCCCCGGACACTGCGCACGGTCGCGGACCCGCCGCGGCGGACCATCCGGGCGTGGATGGATTCGGCCAGGCCCTTCCGGTCCGCGGGCACCGCGGACGGGTCAAATCCCTGCCCCCGGTCTCGCACGAACAACGAGACCTCAGCGGGCTCGACTTCAGCGAAGACCGAGACGACGTCCGCGCCGGACCACTTGACGGCATTGACGGTCGCCTCGCGCGCGGCGCCGAGCAGAGCGCGCAGGTTGTCGTCGAGTTCGCAGTCCCCGACGGTGACGGCTTCGACGGCCACCCCGTGCTGAGCCTCGACCTCCTGCTGGATCAGCCGTACCCCGGCGGCCAAGGTCAGGGCCGCCTGGTCCCCGGGCGCCCGGCCGTCGAACAGCCAGGAGCGCAGTTCCCGCTCCTGGGCCCGGGCCAGCTGGATGACCCGCTGCGGATCGTCAGCGCGGCGCTGGATCAGCGCCAGCGTCTGCAGGACCGAGTCGTGCACCCGCGCCGCCATGTCGGCCCGCTCCTCGGCCCGGGCCCGGGCCTGACGCTCGACCACCAGGTCCCGGGCGATCCGCAGCCACCAGGGTCCCAGCACCACCACGATGGCGGCCACGATCAGCGCGGCCCCACCCAGTGGCCGCAGCGCTGCCTGCTTCGCGTGTCCCGACACCAGGATGACCAGGCCAATGACCAGTAGCAGGACCGCAACAGGAACTCGGAGCACCAGCCTGGACCGCTTGCTGCCGGTAGCCAGGCCGACCAGCGGCTCGGCGATGCGGTGCAGCACCGCCTGCTCGTCCGCGGGGGCATTCCGCCAGAGCAGCACGATGCAGACGGTGCTGACGACCAGCGACCAGGCGACCGAGTTGAGCCAGCCGGCACCGAGTATCGAGGCGATGACCAGGGCCAGGACGAGCAGCGAACTGACGCCGGCCGCGAGCGCGATGCCGCGCCGGTCGGCGACCGCCTTGCTCGCGATGTTCGTGTTCTCGCCGGCATCGGGTATCAGGAGCCAGGCCAGGAGATAAATGGCCAGGCCGAAGACGCCTACGGCGGTGATCACGAACACGGTCCGCACGGCCGTCACGTCGAATCCCGTCCGCGCGGCGATGCCGGCCGCCACGCCGCCGACCAGGCGATCTTCCCGCTCGCGACGTAGTGGACCGCTGCCCCGGGGACCCCGCAGCCACCGGCGAGGGCGGTGCCGCCTGTCGCTCCTGCGGTCCGCCCAGGCCTGCGGCGTGGTCGCGTCGTCCGCCTGCCGGTACCGCCAGGGACCGGCCGGCGGCCGGGTGGCGCGCCCGCTGGGGGTTGAGCGGTCTGGTTCCTGCACACCTCCATCATCGCGCCTTCCGCTCCGCGGGCCTATCCGGCAAGCCCCTGATCCGGGCGGCTGATCATCAGGGTCGGATCCGGGGTCTTCCCGATGGTGGCGCCGGGCCCGCGGCAGCACGCTGGAGACATGAACACCACAGCTACGAACCCAGAAGCCGAAAACCTCAATCGCAACCCAGAAGCGGGGCTCGACCGCCCGCAGCCGCTGTGCCGCCCCATCCAGGACCGGATGCTGGCCGGCGTGGGCATCGGCATCGCCCGCTACCTCGGCGTCGACGTCACGGTGGTCAGGATCGTCCTGGCCGTGCTGGCCGTCGTGGGCGGCGCGGGCGTGCCCATCTACCTGGCCGGCTGGCTGCTGATCCCCGAGGAGGGCTGCGAGCAGTCCATCGCGGCCCAGTTCGTCCAGTCCCGGCAGGCCAGGTCACGCTGACGGCCGCACTGACCAAGGAGGTCGCATCGACATGTCAGCTCCCACCAGTCCGTCGTGGACCCGGAGCTCCCGAGCCCGCCGCCGCGCCGACGACATCCCCCCCAACATGCGGGTTTCCGACGCTGAACGAGCCGCCGTCGCCGACCAGCTGGCCAAGCACTACGCCGACGGGCGCCTCGACCAGGCCGAGTTCGACCGGCGCATGGACCAGGCTATGCGCGCGACCACCCAGGCTGACCTGAACGGGCTGTTCACCGATCTGCCAGGCACCGAACCAGTCCAGGCACCGCCGCGCCGGGACCGGCGCCCGACCATCCGTTTCCTCTTCCTGGTCCTCGTCGTCGTGCTGGCCGCGGCCCTCGGGCAGGCCCTGGTGCGGCCCTACACCTTCTGGCTGGTGATCGCGCTGTTCGTGGTGCTATGGCTGCGCCACGGCCCGCGCCGCCGCTAGCTCAAGCTCAAGCTGCCGGTTAGCCCCGCGGGGGGCTGGCCACGCCGTCAGGCTAGCCACGGTCTGCCGGTTAGCCACGGTCTGCGGGTTAGCCACGGTCTGCGCGAGCCCTGGTGAGGAGCCCGGACAGGCTCTCCTTGATGGCCGGCCTGGAGGCGAAGACCAGCAGGAAGAGCGCCTCGCGGGCCAGCCGCTGCGGATGCTCGCCGGCCAGGATGGCCCGGCTGCCGCGCACCGTCACCAAGGCAGCCGCCGCCCGGATCGCGAGTTCCGACGCGGCAGCCCGGGCGCCGGGCATGGCCCCAGGCGGCGCGGTATCCAGCGCCGCGCGGCGGGCCCGCAGTTCGCCGTCCAGCGGGCTCGGCCCGATCATCGCGCAGCATCGCGCCGCAACTCCGAGGGCCAGGGAACCATTGATCCGCAGCCCCCTCGCGTCGCGGGCCAGCCAGTCGCTATGCGGGGCAGACCCGATAACGCGGTCGGCGGGCACGAAATGGCGGTTGACCACGAGCCGCACGGTCGAGCTGGCCGTCACGGCGACAAGCTGCATCGGCTCAGCGGCCAGCGTCGGGCTTGCCGAGGCCGCCAGCAAGGCAGTCACCACGTTGTCCCGGTCATCGCGGGCGGCCGTGTACAGGGTGTCGATCATGCCCCAGCCGGTCACCCAGGGCGACGTTCCGTCCAGGAGATAGCCGCCAGGCACCTGCGTGGCCCGCAGCAACGGCGGCCCGGGCAGCGCGCCGCCCAGGGCCACGCCGGCCCGGTGCTCGCCACCGCAGAGCGGCTTCAGCCATCGCTCGCGCAGCGCCGGGTCGGCGGCGGTCCGAACCGCCCGTACCGCGCCGTGGTGCTGCAGCCAGACAAAGGCCGTGGTGAGGCAGCCACCGGCCAGGATCTCGACAATGCGGGCCGCGGACTGCTCGTCGAGATCCAGGCCGCCGCGGTCGGCGGGGCCGGCCAGGCCGTAGAAACCCTCCCTGGCCAGCAGGTCGAGATGGCTTTCCGGGACGCGCGCCGCGCCGTCCACCGCCATGGCGGCGGGCAGCAGCACGTCATCGGCGATCCGGCGGGCCTGCTCGGTAATGCGTTCTGCACTCACCTGACCATGGTGCCAGCCTCAGTTGCCGCAGCTGAGGAGCGTGCCCGGCTGAGGAGCGCGCCCCGGGGCCTGAGCTCCCGATCAGCCCGGGCCGAACAGCCCCAGCGGGCTCGGCGCCGCGAACTCGATCCGCAGGAACGTCTGGCCGCCGGTGGCTCGCACCAGCAGGACGCTGGACGGACGGTACGGCGGCACCAGCTTGCTCAGCTGCGCAAGCACGGCCTTGACAAACGGGGAGTGGGGGGTCAGAACGGCGCCGTTAGTTCTGGTCAGGTCAACGTAACGAAGCGGTATGCCCGGGCTAGCGCTCGGAGCGGAACCCCCGAAGCCCACGATGTTCAGCGGGCCAAACGTCGCCAGATCTGCCGTCGCGATCAGGAGGCGCAAATCGACCTGCCCGGCCTTGAGCTGGCTGGCGGCCGCCGCCGGGACCACGAACGCCCGGTTTGCCAACAGCGTGGACGCGGACTGCTTCCTGTCCGCCACGTCCGCCCTGAGCTGGGCGAGGTAGGCCGCGGCACCATGCGGTGCGATCACGCGGACGTCGACCCGGGCGATCCCGGTGCCGAAGCTGGCCAGGACCGCTGGCGCGTAGGCGGCGGCGAGACTGCTGCCGAACTGGCTACGGACGGCCGGGGTGGCGACGACAACGGCAGCATTCACCGGATCTGGCGCCGCCGGACCGAGCGGAAGCAGCTCGCCGCCGGGGAAGTGATCTGCCTGAAGCGCTCGGCACATCACAGGATCGCAGGCCACCACGGCGGTCTTGCTGACCTGGGCGGCCACCCAGCTGGCCGCAAGCCCGCGAGCCGCTGCCTCGGCGTGCAGCTGGGCAGGGCTCAGTCCGGTGCGTCCGTTGCCTGGGGAAGACGTAGACACCACGAACGCAACGGACCCGGCGGCGACGAGAACTATCAGGGCAGCCACCGTGCCGATCACACGGTACCGCCGGCCGGCGGTCGGCGTCTTGCGCTGGCGGGCCCGCTCCTGAAACTGCCGTTCCGCAGTGGCCGGCGCGGCCGGGGGCCGGTCCCGTGTGGTGCGCTGGGGTGTGGCGGCGGGGCGGGCTGCTGGCCTGGGGTGTGGCGGCGGGGCGGCGCTGGCCTGGGGTGTGGCGGCGGGGCGGCTGCTGGCCTGGGGTGTGGCGGCGGGGCGGCTGCTGGCCTGGGGTGTGGCGGCGGGGCGGGTGCTGGCCTGGGGTGTGGCGGCGGGGCGGCTGCTGGCCTGGGGTGTGGCGGCGGGGCGGCTGCTGGCCTGGGGTGTGGCGGCGGGGCGGACGCTGGCCTGGGGCGTGGCCGCAGCCTGACCGTTGGACCGTCGATTGGTTGTGGCGGCCTTGGTGGTGGCGGCCGTGGCGGCGGCAGCGGCAGCGGCCGTGGCGGCGGCGGTGGCTTTGCGCGCGGCGGCGGCGGCGGCCCTGGCCTTGCGCGCCGAAGCGCCTCTGCGCCGCCCGCCGCGTGCCGCAACGGCGGCGGTCGCGCTGCTCGCCACCGCCACTTTGGGCGCGTCACCCGGTGGTGCGGCCTGGCCCGGTGGTGCGGCCTGGCCCGGTGGTGCGGCGTTGCCCCGTGCCGCGGCCTTGGCCCGTGCCCCGGCCTTGGCCCGTGCCCCGGCCTTGCCCCGTGCCGCGGCGGCCTCATCAACCGCCGGACCTGCCGGAGAGCGGACCACCGGCTCGGTGATCACCGGAATCGGCTCTGTGATGGGCTCCTGGACGGGCGCTGGCGCGCGCTCTGACAGGCGCTGCAGCACAGAAGCTGGCACTGTCGGCCGCGCCGACTGGGCCGATCGGGCCGGCGGTTTGGGTCCGTAAGTTGTGCCTGGCACCCGCCGTGGCAAGGACGCCGACTCATCGGACGGCGCGGGTGACGGCCGGTCGGGAGCGGTCGGTGATGGCCGATCGGCCGCGGTCGGCGTTGGCCGATCGGACGCGGTCGGCGTTGGCCGATCGGACGCGGTCGGCGACGGCCGGTCGGCGGGCGTGGGCGACGGCCGGTCTGATGTCCCAGTTGCCTGATCGGGTACCTGCTTCGGCTCGGCATCGAGCGCCGCACGCAGGTTGCGCAGCAACGACTCAGGCAGCTTCGGCGGCGCTACCCGGCCCGTCGGCCTGGAATGAGCAGTCGCTCCTGGTACGCGTCTGGACAGCGGTGGAACCTTGCTGTCTTCGCCCATGCGGCCAAACCCCCTTGGGCCCGCGTACAGGATTAGGCGAGTCCTGGAGGACAGCGCAGCATACGATGAGCGTCGTTTCAACCGAAATCACTTATTGTCGTGAAGCGACTACGCTCTGATGATCTAATTTAGGCTGTTCAGCCACGACCTGAGGCATCTGCTCGCGGCTGGGACGGTACGGGAGGGAGCCTGCTTCAGCCGGGATTCGGCAAACGGTGTTCCTTCGGATGGTCTGAACAGTAGTTTTTGGTATGCGGTATTCCTGTCCCAGGGAGTGCCGCTGCGCTATCTGACGCCGTCAGTACTTTGTGGGCTGCGAGGGGGTTCTGAGCTGCCAAGCTACCCCTGGCGTGTCCCCGATCGCAGGCAGGTGCGACCCATGGAACACAGCATGACGACGGCCTGGGAGGCGATTGCGGCGGCGCCGGGCGACCGCAACCACAACTATGGGCGTCGCGATACCAGGAACCTGGCGTGACGCAGTCGAGGCCCAGGCCTCCCGAGCGGTGGGGGAGCCATCGAGGGAGGAGACGGGCCAGGAAGCGCGCCGGTCCCGTCATCTGGGCTGCCGCCATCCTGGGCGTGGTGGTGGTAGCGGTCGCCGCGCTGCTGGGCCTCGTCGGGCGATCTGGGCCTGCGCGGCCGGGTCATCCATCCGCGGTACGTTATCTCGGCGTATACGAGCCAAGCGCAATCCACTCGTATGCAGCTGTAGACCAGTTCGCCCAGGCCATTGGCCGGCAGCCGAATCTTGTCTCCTACTACAGCGCCTGGCTGGAGCCATTCCAGGTCAGCTTTGCGACGAGCGCGGCCAAGCACGGCGCGGTGCCGCTCGTCCAGATCAACCCCGCGCACATCAGTCTCGCCGCGATCGCGACCGGGCGCTACGACAGCTACCTGATCGCTTACGCTGCGGCCGTCCAGTCCTACCGGCGGCCGGTCATCCTGAGCTTCGGCCACGAGATGAACGGACAGTGGTACTCCTGGGGCTACCGGCGCACATCACCGGCGACCTTCGTAGCCGCATGGCGGCACATCGTCTCGGTCTTCCGCGAGCTAGGGGCCACAAATGTGACCTGGCTATGGACGGTTAACGTTATGGATCTACGGCATGACCGGATTCCCTCCCCGGCTCCGTGGTGGCCAGGCGGCTCATACGTGAACTGGGTAGGAATTGACGGTTATTACCACAAAGCGTCCTGGACGTTCGCGGCCATGTTCGGGCCCACCATCACCGCCGTGCGCGAGTTGACCAGCGACCCGATTCTTATCGCCGAGACTGGTGCAGCGCCCAGTGCAGGCCAGCCGGCGAAGATCGCCGACCTGTTCGCCGGCATCCACGCTTACGGGCTGCTGGGATTCTTGTGGTTCGACTCGGACGGGAACCGGGACTGGCGTCTGAACAGCCCATCAGCTCTCGCTGCATTCCGCCAGGGTGCCAAGACCTAGGAGGGGCCGATCACGGCCGCTCCGCCGACACGCGCGCGGCGCGCCAAATCCAGACCAGCCAGCCAAGATCGCTGACCTGTCGGGCCTGGGCCGGCCGCCAGTCAAGGGCCACAGATTGATCATGAACAGCCATGCTCATGCCTTCTGGCACCTCAAGCCACAGTAAAGAGTTGATCAGGCTGAAATTCTGTAAACGCCCCTTCTTCAGCGGATCTGCGCAGTAGCTTTTCGTATGCGATATTTCCCGTCCGAGGGATATCGCCACGTCATGTGACGCTGCCAGTACTTTGTGTGGCGCTGCGAGGGGGGTTCCGAGCTGTCTCTCTCGCGTGTCCCCGATCGCAGGCAGGTGCGACCTATGGATCACGGCACGACGACGAGCTGGGAAGCCAGGTCAGCTTGGCCGTCGGCAGCAGTACCCGCTCGGGACGGCGGGCCAGCAAACCTAGCCAGGGGCACCAGTACCGCCGGGCCGGCGGTGGGATCTGCTGTCGCTGACGCGCCCGTCCCGGCGTCGGATGCGCAGCGGGCAGATCGGGACCGGCGGGTCTCCGGCAGCCGGTGGTGGGCGTGGGCCGGGTGGCCGCTGATCGCGGTGCTGATGGTGCAGGCGGCGTTGTCGCTGCGGCTGATCGGGGCGGATACCGCGTACCAGGCCGAGGCGGCGTACCTGTGGGCGGGGCACCTGGAGTGGGCGCACTGGCTGCATGGTGTCCCGGTGCCACCGTTCGCGTACTACTTCTCGGGCGCGCCGGTGATCTACCCGCCGGTCGGGGCGCTGGCGGACAGTGTCGGAGGGCTGGCGGCTGCGCGGGTGCTGTCGCTGGTGTTCATGCTGGGGGCGACGGCGCTGGTGTGGGCGACGGCGGGGCGGCTGTTCGGGCGGCGGGCGGCGTTTTTCGCTGCCGCGTTGTTTGCGGTGCTGGGGCCGACGTTGCATCTGGGGTCGTTTGCTACCTATGACGCGTTGTCGGTGTTCCTGGTCGGGCTGGCGGCCTGGTGCGTGGTGCGGGCGGGGGAGCGGCTGGATGCGACGGGCTGGATGGTGGCGGCCGGGGTGGCGCTGGCGGTGGCCAACGCGGCGGACTACTCGTCGGCACTGTTCGATTTGGTGGTACTCGCTGTCGCGGTCCTGACCGCCCTGCCGCACGGGAGGCGGCTCGCCGTCCGGCGCGGCGTAACCCTGCTGATCGTCCTAGCCGCGCTCCTGACGGCCGGATTGCTGATCGGCGGGAGTCCCTATGTCTCGGGGATCGAACAGACCACGCTGACGCAGACCGGCACTGATTCCGCGTTCTCGGTGCTGGCCAACTCTTGGTCCTGGGCCGGCATTCTGTTCGTCCTGGCCGCATGCGGCGTGATTGCCAGCTGGGTAAGGCGGCAGGGATTTGCCCAGACGTTGTTGCTGGCGGTGCTGGCCGCTGCGGCGGTGCTGGGGCCACTGGAGCAGGCCCGCCTGCACAGCGCGGCCTCGCTGGACAAGCATGTTGGCCTGGGCGCCTGGTTCGCTGCCATCGCCGCCGGTTATGCCGTGGATAAGCTGATCGCGGCCGCACCCGCAGGCCGCACCCGGGCGCTGACATGCGCGGCGGGCGTGGTCGCCCTAGCCTTCCCCGCCGCACTGGGGGCCGCTCAATCCTGGGCTTTCGCCACCAGCTGGCCCAACTCGGCCAGCTTCACCGCGATCTTGCATCCGCTCGCAGATCAGGGCCGCGGTCGGCTGCTGGTCGAGGATCCTTCCATCGCCGAGTATTACCTGCCCGCGGGGAGCCAGTGGCAGCGGTGGTCAAGCACTCGCAATATCTCGTTGTCGTCACGGGCCAGCACTGGCCACCCGGCGCAGGCCGCCGGCGTCGTCGGCGCCGGGAACGAGGCGGCCTTCGCCCGCTACATCGCGGAAGGCTACTTCTCCGTCGTTGCGCTCAACTTCGCCGACACGACAGCCCTCGATCACAGCATCCGCGCGGACCTCGGCCGCAACCGCAATTACCACATCGTCCAGGTCGTTCCGTACGGCATCGAGGTTCCCCCCCTTGGCCAGGGCACCTACGTGATCTGGCGATACGAGCAGAAACCGTGAGCAGCACCCGGTGTATCCGGGCTGCAGCCGGTGGCAGTCGCGGCAGCCTTGCGGCGGAATCCAGGACTGCCCGGCGAACCGGCGGTCCCGCCCCATCAGGCAAGCCGGGGGCGACGCGGCCGGACCCGAATTCGCGAATCAGTTGGGTGGCTGGCAAAGCGCTAGAGCCGGGAAGTATGTCGGCGCTGTGACCTGCGTCACGCCCGATGCCGGTGTCGCGTCCGGGTCTCAGCCCGTTGGGTCAACCATGCTGGCGCGGCTTGGTTGCTCTGCGCAGCCGGTACGCTATCTCGGCGGGGTGCAAGCCGGATGAATCCCGGTCGTACCAGATATCACATGACCCAGACTGTCCGCCACGGTCAGGTTCAGAGCGGCCGGACCTCATGCGGGCTCGTGATCTGGCAATGGGGGCGAAACATATGGTCAGTCAGCCGGGCAGGCACGATCACTACTGCAGAAACGCGGCAGTGGCGGAGATATAGACTGATCATGAATCGCGACCCCGCCAACGGGCCAGGCTGCAGGAGCTTGGCGTGACGCAGCCGAGCCCTCAGTCTGCTGCCCGGCGGAGCAGTCACTGGAAGACAAGCATGGCCAGAAAGCACATCATTGTCGTAATCTGTGGCGTGCTCGTCATCGGTACCGCAATCGGGTTCACTGTTTACCAGCAACTCGCGCATGCACAGTCGTTTCACCCTACGCCAGTAGTGCGGTATCTAGGCGTGCATGAGGAAGACGCTCCAAACTCATACTTTGACGTGGACCAGTTCGCGCAGGCCATCGGCAGGCAACCGAACCTTGTGTCCTATTACAGTCCCTGGCTTGGCCTTTCCAGGTTGGCTTCGCCACTTTGGCCGCAAAGCACGGTGCGGTGACGCTCGTACAGATGGACCCGACGAACGTTTCGTTCACGCGAACATCGCCGCCGGGCAGTACGACGACATACTTGCGCTCTTACGCTGCCGCCGTTAAGGCATTCGGGGCCAGGTGGTCTTGTCTTTCGGTCACGAGATGAACGGCAACTGGTACTCCTGGGGCTACACAGCACATCTCGGCGGAGGTTTTCGTAGCCGCTTGGCGGCACATCGTCACCGTTTTTCGCGCCGTCGGGTGCCGAGCAATGTGATCTGGCTGTGGACAGTTAATATCATCGACAATGACAATCCGATCCCCATTCCCGACCCGGCTCCCTGGTGGCCGGGTAAGTCCTATGTGACCTGGGTAGGGATTGACGGCTACTACTAACTTTCGTCCTCGAGCTTCGCTCAGGTGTTCGGGCCGACCATCGTTGCGTCCGGGCCCTGACCGGTGACCCATCCTCATCGCCGAGACAGGCGCGGTCGCTCGCTGCAGACCAGCCTGCGAAGATCAACGATCTGTTCGCCGGTATTCGCACCTTCGGGCTGCTGGGCTTCGTGTGGTTCGACGAGGACGTTGAAGGCAGGGCATGGCGCCTCAGCAGCCCAGCGGCTTTCGCCGCATTCCGGCGGGACGCCCAGGCGTTTCTCAGACCTCCGGCTAGCCCGTCACCCGCGCAGCTTTCATCTTCTGACAGTTCCTAGGCGGCATACTTGTCGAAGCCATGGCCTTGCTAGGCGGCCACAATGAAGCCGGTCTCCCGCGGCTTCGCGCGCGACGTTCCCATTCGGAGAGCCACCTGTCGGCTCCCGGCTTCGCTGTTCCCGGGCACGCCTGGGCGGTCCGTGATTATTCCCGGCGTGGAGTTGCCCGATGCACATCCTCCAGCTGACTGACTTCTACCGGCCCGTCATCGGCGGTCTAGAACGACATGTAGAGACCCTCTCGCGTGAGCTTGTCCGCCTCGGCCACACGGTCACGGTCGTGACGCTGCACACCGGTGACGATCCGGACGAGGAGACGCTCGATGGGGTACGTGTCATCCGTATCCACGGATGGAGCAGCGCCCTCACGGCCTTGCACGCCGACGTCGCCCGGCCGTTCCATCCGACTGTTCCCGATCCAGGTGCTATGGCCGCACTGCGGCGGGTAGTCCAGCGGGAGCGTCCGACGGTCGTGCATAGCCACAGCTGGCTCCAGTATTCGTACTTTCCCCTGCACCGGCGGCAGCATGGGCCCGCGCATATTGTGACGCTGCACGACTACGGGCTGGCGTGCGCCAAGAAGACTCTTCAGCAGGTCACGCGCCGGCAGGCGAATGCCGAGGGCAGCATGGAGCTCATGCGCGCGGCGGGCCAGCTGAGCAGACCGTGCTCGGGCCCTCGACTGGCGAAGTGCCTCAGCTGCGCACCAGAGCAATATGGCCCCCTCAAAGGTGCGGCGATCAGCACCGGACTGCGAGCTAGCCGGGGGCTGCACGGGCGCGCCGACCGCTACATCGCTATCAGCACGGCCGTCGCCGACGGGTCACGCCAAGCCCTGCCCCGCGGTCCCGAGATCGTCGTCGTCCCCACGATGGTGCCGAACCACCTGCCAGCGCTGGCGCAGTTGACGCCCCGGCCGGCCTTTCTGCCGTCCGAGGACGGCTACCTGATGTTCGTCGGGGCGCTGGGATCGCACAAGGGTGTGAACGTGTTGCTGGATGCCTGGCGCAGGATGCGCAACCGACCGCCGCTGGTCCTTATCGGCACCCCGCGTGCCGACACCCCGCGTATTGACGAGCCCGGGGTCGTTGTCGCCCGCGACGTGCCTTCCGCGCAGGTGATGGCGTCATGGATGCGGGCGTCGATAGCCGTCGTACCGTCAGTCTGGGCCGAACCTATGGGGCAGGTGGCCATCGAAGCCATGCTTGTCGGGCGACCTGTCGTTGCCTCAGACGTTGGCGGGCTGCGGGATGTCGTTGAGCGCGGTGCGACGGGGCTGCTGGTAGCGCCTGGCGATCCGGGAGTCCTGGCCGCGGCGCTCGACGGCCTGTTGGACGATCCGGAGGCACGGCATCGCATGGGTGAGACGGGGCGCGTGCGCGGCCGCCAATTCGAGGTTTCGGCAGTGGCACCGCGCGTCGTCGAGGTCTACGAGGACGCACTGCTAGGCCGGAGTTGCTGTAACTCTCCGTAGACATTGCCGTCTTGAGCTGCTGAAAGCTGTCGGCTGCACCTACCTGATGTAGCCACGAAATACTGCGTGTTGATCCGTGCCTGGCGGAGCTTACTGGCTATGATCAGGTTATGGCGGCACGTGGCGGTGCGATGCACGTAGCCCGGAACAAGCGGACCTACGTGGCGAAGTCCGGCGAGCAGCGGGTGTATGAGTCGGTGCTGGTGCGCCGCACCTACCGGGAGGCGGCAAGGTCCGGCACGAGACGCTGGCGAACCTGTCGGCGCTGCCGGGCGAGGCGGTCGACCGCGGTCGAGGCCACGCTGAAGGGCGAGCGGCTGGTGCCGGCCGGGCAGGCGGTCACCATCACCGCCTCGCTGCCGCACGGGCACGTCGCCGCGGTGCACGCCATGGCGGTGAAGCTGGGGCTGCCCGCGCTGCTCGGCCCGGCCTGCGCCGAGCGGGACCTGGCGCTGGCGCTGGTCATCTCCCGGGTGGTCGGCCCCGGCGTCGAAGCTGTCCACCCTGGCCTGGTGGGCCGACACCACCCTGGGCGCCGACCTGGGCGTCGCCGGCGCGTCCACCGATGACATCTACGCGGCGATGGACTGGCTGGCGCCCGGCAGGACGCGATCGAGGCGAAGCTGGCCGCCCGGCACCTGGCCCCGGCGGCCGAACCCGGCGCGGATGGCGCTGTTCGACCTGTCGTCCTCGTGGCTGGAAGGCCGGTACTGCCCGCTGGCCGCCCGCGGCTACTCCCGCGACGGCAAGAAAGGCACGCTGCAGATCGAGTACGGGCTGCTCACCGACCCCGAGGGCCGCCCGGTCGCGGTCCGCGTCTTCGCCGGCAACACCGGCGACCCGGCCGCGTTCACCGCGATCGTCACGGTGGTGCGGGACAAGTTCGGGCTGGCCAAGATGGTCATGGTCGGCGACCGGGGCATGATCACCAGCGCCCGGATCGAGGCCCTGAACCAGCTGGAGGACGGGACGCAGCGGCCGGACGCCTACGGGTGGATCACCGCGCTGCGCGCCCCCGCCATCAGAAAGCTGATGGCCGACGACGGCCCGCTGCAGCTGTCGCCTGTTCGACCAGCAGGACCTGGCCGAGATCACCTCCCGGACTTCCCCGGCGAGCGGCTGATCGCCTGCCGCAACCCGGTGCTGGCCGCCGACCGCGCCCGCAAGCGCGAGCGAACTGCTGGCCGCCACCGAGAAACTGCTCGCCCCGATCATCGCCCGCGTGGCCGGCCGGGAGGCTGACCGGCGCCGGAGAGATCGGGGTCGAGGTCGGCAAGGTGATCAGCAAGTACAAGACCGGCAAGCACTTCGAGATCACCATCACCGATGCCAGCCTGTACCGTCGAGCGCAGGCAGGCCCAGATCGATGAGGAGGCCGCCCTGGACGGGTTCTACGTGCTGCGCACCCCCGTCCCCGCCAGCCAGCTGGACGCGCCCGCCGTGGTCAGCCGCCTACAAGAACCTCAAATACGTCGAACGGGACTTCCGCCACCTCAAATCCGACGACCTGGACCTGCGGCCCGTCTTCCACCGCCTCGAAGAACGCGTCAAGGCCCACGTGCTGATCTGCATGCTCGCCTGCTACCTGATCTGGCACCTGCGCCGCGCCTGGGCGCCGCTGACCTTCACCGACGAGAACCCGCCCGCCCCGGACGACCCCGTCGCCCCCGCCCGCCGCTCCGCCGCCGCCCAGGCCAAGGCCTCCCGCCAGCACGACCAGGCCGGCCGCCCCTACCGCAGCTTCCGCGGCCTGCTCGACCCACCTGGCCACCTTGACCCGCAACCAGGTCCGCTTCGCCGGCGCAACCAGGCCACCGTGCCGATGCTCACCGAGCCGACCAGCACCCAGCGCGAAGCCTTCGACCTCATCGGCGCCCCGATCCCGCTCACCTTGAAGTAGCCAGAACAACCACCCGGCCAGACAAGCAAAACCCCAGGCCAGACCCAGAATCCCCTACCGAATTAGCCGTAACTTCGGGCTAGGGCCAATACCGTTTACTTAAGGGCTGAGGACGATCACGGCTTCTTCAGGCCGGCAGCCGGGCTGGGGCCAGGTGCGGTGGCCGGGTGCCTTGGCACCGTAGCCGCTCATCTTCCGCTTGACGACCCGGGCCGCGGCGCGCTTGCGGCGCGGCGGGAGCAGTTCGCGCCTGATCTCCTCGCAGGCCCTGGCATGCGCGGCGTCAAGCGCCTGAGGGGGAAAACCCCGGGTGGGAGGCGGTGGTGCGCCGGGCCGCCCGCAACGTGCGGGTGAACGATAGCCGGTCGGGGTCGGTGCCGGCCTCCAGCGCCACCGTGTGCATGAGCCAGCGGATGGCGTAGTGCACGCACAGGTAGCCGTAGATCTCCTGCCGGACGAGCTGCGGCTGCTTGGAGCGCAGGACCACGCGGGGGCCGCGCTGGTGGGTCTTCAGCTCATCCAGGGTGGTCTCAAACTCCCACCGCTGCCCATACAAGGCCGCCAGCTCCGGCGCGGGAGCCCCGGCCGGGTCGGTGATCGTGGTGATCAGCCGGTAGAGCGGGCCCTCATCGGCCCGGCCGTCGTCCACTCCGTACTCGATCACCCGCACCGGCATCTGGCGCCCGGTGCAGTGATGCCCGCGCACCTCCCGCACCACCGATAGGTACGACCCGTCAGCCAGCCGCTCAGCCACGGGCAGCACGTGATTGGCCTTGGTGCGCCAGCACAGCTGCGCCCCGGTCCCGGCAGCCGCGGCCCACAGCCGGTAGCTGTAGTAGTACCGGTCGGCCAGCACCAGCATCCCCGCACCCAGCCGGGGCAGCAGGTCCCGCGCCAAGGTGGCCTCCCCGGTGCGGTAGGGCCCCATCGCCGCCGCGGTCAGCGCGTGGGTGCCGCACTCAGCCAGCCCCACCAGCCGCACCTGCGGATAGGCCCCCTTCCCGCTGCCCCGGCCCGTGCCCGGCCGGCCGAACGCCTCATCGTTAGCCGGGGTATCGGCGGCATCCAGGCACGTGCCGTCGATGCTCATCACCCGCCAGCCCCGGTAGAACGCGCCCTTAGTCTCCGGCACCGCCAGCGGCTGCGCCGCCGCCTCAAACAGCGCCTTCAGTGGCTCGTATCCCAGCCGGGCCCGGGCCTTAAACAGCGCCGCCTTGGTCGGCACACTCCACGGCCGCGCCCACCCCGACGCCCACGCAAGGCCCTCGGTGAGGTCCCGCATCACCTCCTCATAGGAGGCCTGCGAAAACAGCGCCAGCCCCAGCACGTAATAGACCACCACCCGCGCCGGCAGCAACCTGTTGCGCACCTGCACACGCCCGGCATCCGCGACCACACCGTCCACCAGGTCCGGCGGGAACACCCGGGTCAGCACCCCGATCGAGATGTGATCCGACAGCCGCTGATCGCTCCGCGGCTTCACCCATCCCGCTCGAGGCACACAGCCAGGGTAGCGCAGCCTCAGCCCTTAAGTAAACGGTATTAGGGCTAGGGCGTGGTTGCCTGGCCAGATGATCTCGATGCCGCGAATAACCGGAGTCGGGACCAGCCCATAACGAGACCTATGAGGCGGGCTACCGGCCCGGGTCCCGGCTGGTAACGCGAGCAGTTGGAACAAAGCGAGCACTCTGATCCCTGCCGGTAGTGCAGGTGCGCGTTATGAGGATGCCCGCATCTGCAGCGGCGGTAGTTTCCACGATCTCGGCGCACGAAAAGTAGACCTACCGATATGGCCGGTGCCATTTTCACCTGCGACGCAAGCCGAGCGCTGTGGTCTGCGGACGCACCCGGATCTGGCTAGCCAGCATACCGGCGCTCCCTACGGGAGCTGGCTGCTGAACCGGTCCGTGGACTGCCGCTTCGCTAGGTCGATTAGCTGTGCGATGCCAGGATCGGGATAGGCCTCGGGCATCAGGTCGCCATGGTCAGGCATCAACGTCCGCATGGTTGCTGGCTTGCGGATCTGGGCATATGCCGGCAGGCTCGCGATTGCCCCCACGGTCTGCGCACCTAGCCAAGCCACTCCCACGCCTGCGATTCCGAGGGCTGGCATGAGGACCCACGCCGCTACCAGGGTCATGACCAAGATGCTGAGATTGAGCGCCGCCGAGTATCCCAGCCGCTGAGTAACCCGGAAGACCACCACCGCGACATTGGATATCGCATCCGGTATGGCAGAGATCGCAAGCAAGATCAGCAGTCCGTAGCCAGCAGCCGCGTATGAGGCCCCGAAGAAACCGAGGATGAGCCGCCCGGCGACGATCATGACCACCATGGCCGGAGCCAGTAGTACGGCGATCACTCTCAGGGCCTTGACCACCACGCTACGAAGGTCAGCGTGTGCCCGTACGCCCTCGGCGAAGACAGCAGCGGCAACTGACGGGCTGACCATGAAGAACGCTGAACCCATCATCCAAGTGATGTAAAAGTACGCGTTCGGCGTTACGCCGAGCCGAACAACCACCAAGACGGGCAGGACCAGCGGTGTCACGGCACTTCCGACACTGGTCAGGTGCTGACCGAGCAGGTGACGTACCGAGCCAGCGCTGGGAGGGACAGGATTTCGCCGGTGCCGTGGACGCTGATTCTGACGTGGACGGAGATCAGCTGTGGCTGCCACCTGTCGGCGTGACCGCAAGCCAGGTCGGCGGCCGAGCCCCATCCGCGGTACCAGCCAGGCGGCACCGACACAGACACCGAGAACCGCGCTCGCGACCCAGGCTTCCACTAGGCCAAGCGCGCCCACCCCGGCAGCCGCGAGCGGAATAAGGAAGAGAATCTTGGTTGCGCTGATCATGGTCTGGATCGATAGGAGTCGGCCAGCGCGGCGGGCTGAGATGAACGCTGCCCCGAGCAGGTTGACCAAGGTCCAGGCCGCGGCGCCGACCACCGCGACGACTATCGGCGGGGCATCACTGAAGAACAGCCGGTAGTTCTCGGAGTTTCGCAGCAGCGGCACGGCGACCGCGGTCGCTACGGCGGTGACCGCGGCCGTGCTCAGGCATACGCGAACGAGGATCGTGGTCCACTCTGATGAGCGTTCGCGGGCCGCCAGCCGCTCGATCAGCAGTGCCGAAGATCCGAGATAAGTAAGCAGCGCCGCCGTCGAGCACAGCGAGATTACGGCGCTTCCAATGCCTACTTCCTGGCTCGTAAATGCATGCGCCGCAAGGGCCCAGAATATGTAGCCCAGCCCAGCCGTCACGACCGTGGAAGCCATGAGGTACAGGCTGTTGCGCACCAGGCTGTCCGACCTGGCCCGGTGCAGGATGTCGGGAACCCGTCGGCGCGGCGGTGCGAGCTGGGCCATCCTCACGGGCAGCTCTTCGGGGACTTGCTGGGATCATGGACATCGGCATTGAGCGACCAGGTCTGCGGCTTGTGCGTCAGCGGATCGATTTGCCGGGCGGCGGTGAGGGTCACCACGATGCGGTATGTACACCCGTTAGGGAGCGGCGGGACGAAAAGTGCGCCATTGAAGGTCTTATCCGGGCCAACGCTGACGGTGACTGGTTTTGCGAGCGGCTGCGAAGGAGTGCCCTGCCAAGCGGCGCTCAGCCGGAAGGCAGCCGTCTCAGGTTCGTGATGGACGATCTGGAAGTCCAGCTTGGCGCCGGGGGAGGTCACGGCGACATCGCCGTTGGCCGGGAAGGCCGCCGTCCAGGCGATCCAGGTGTAGCCCACCGGAGCCGGATGAGAATGGTGATCGTATGCGTACAAGCCGCCGGCCAACAGGCTTACCCCGGCCACGATCGCGGCGATAGCGTAAAAGCCGGTGCCGCTGGCCGCGGGCGATTCGGCCTCGTTAGCCTCGGCCTCAAACGGATCCACCCGGCCCGGCTGGCGAGCGACCCGGCGGCCGCGTCCCGGCGACGCGAGCATGAGCCGTGCCTGCGCCGCGATGGCTAGCATGGCGCAGACGATGAGCAGACACACGTACGTGCTGTCGGCCGTGATGGACACATGACGCACGTAGAGGATCAGCGAGGCGAAAGCTGACCAGACCGCGCTCAGCAGCACTGCGAAGCAGGCGAAGGTCACTCCCCGGGGCCGGCGCCGCGGATGGAAGACCGCGCCGAGCGTGATTGATCCGGGCACGACGAGCAGGATCGGCGCAGCGACCGCGGCGCGGCCGTATCCGTTGGGCAGCCAGCGCGCGATCGCCAGGCTCGCGAAGACGGCGAGCGCCCACAATGGCCAGGCGGACAGCCACAACTGCGCCAGTCGGCGCAGGTTAGGTTGCGCGCCGGTCATGGGGTCACCAAGAACTTGCCCTGTGCTAGCTTTCCCCGCGACAGGGGAGCTTGCTGCTGGTAGCCGGTCCGCGCCACCGGCAAGTTAAACCGGTAGATGGAATAGTTGTCGGACTGGTAGACCTTGACCATCCACTGAATCGTGTTGAATTTATCCAGCCTGCCGTAAAATACGGGTCTGCCATTCTGCGGCCGGAACTGGGCGGCGGGCTCATCGGGCGTGAAGTACACGCCGAGTTCTGGCGCGTCATACATCATGCGCCGGTCGACGATCATGTATTTGTAATTCGACAGACTCAAATCAAAGAGCAGGAAGGCTGGTTTGATGGTAGCGCCTGGCTTGGCCAGGTACAGATTGTAGACCGGGAAACCGGCCGACGGCGCAGCAGTGTTCTGCAAGCCGATCGACCCGAAGATGAGCCCGGTGTAGCGGTCGGTGACGACATTATTACCGGTGCCGAAGCGGGCGGCGAACCACTTGCTCGTCTGGAGTAGCTCTGAGGTCACGGAGCGTGCGTCCGAACCGTACAGAAACGGGCCGGGGAAGCGGTAGGAGGCATCCAGGCCTGCCGCCGTCCCGCCGACCAGGGCGACGGCCAAAGCGGCCATCAGCCCTGAGTAGAGGCTGACGCGCAGCCACTTGTGCCTGCGGCGCCAGGCCCAATCGAGCAGCCACACCACCGCAGGGCCGACCACCATGCACAGCCCGAACCAGGTGAAAGCCCATGACCGGCGGGCCCCCTCAGCCCCGGCCGGGGAGAGAATGAAGATAGTCGAGGGGAAATACACCAGCCCTAGCACGGCGAATGCACATATGAGCGCGCGGCGCCGGCCGCGCGCCAGGCTGCCGCGCCTGATCTGGGCGCGGATGAGGAGCAATCCGCCCACGGCAAGGCCCAGGGCGAGCACCGGCACGAGGAAGGCGGATTTCTGCTCCCACCAGGGAGACAGCGATGCCCCGAAGAGCTGGCGGGCAGAGCCGGAGCCGGTAGCGGCCTGCATCAGCTCAGAGAGGCCCTGACCCAGGAACGGCGACAAGTACGACAAGGTGGTGGGGGCGACGAAACGAAACCAGGCGCCCGCCATCAGCGTCGTGACCAGGGTCAGGCCCCAGGCCGTTCCGGCCGCCTGGAGCCACCCCTCTCGTTTGGCCAGCCAAGGCACGGTCATGACCAGCGCGACGAGTGCCATGATCAGGACGAGCGTGAAAGTGGACAGGTGGTGGGTAATGATGGTGCCCGCTGAGAGCACCACGGTCAGGGCGCTCCAGGCGGCTCGTCCTCGCCCGCCCGACGGTGTGCGGATCGCCCGCACGTACGCGACGAGGGTCCATACGACCAGCGTGATGGCCATCGACTCATACGCGTATTGCGTGTCGAAATACAGGAACGAAGAATTCAGGGCATAAAGAATAGCTATGATCGACGCGGTCCGGTCGTTCAAGCCCAGGCTCCGGGCGAGCGCGGCGAGCCCCAGCACCAGCCCGACGTGGAAGACGATGAGCAGCACCGTTGCCGCTTGCCAGATCCCCAGTCCGGTGGCGTTTACGAGCGCGGCGGTAGCGGCGTGCAGCCCCGGGTACCTGGCGATGATCGAGATGATGGGGTTAGGCTGAAAAAGCTTGCCTGTGCTGAGGATGTCGAAGGTTTGGCGCCAGTGTGCATACTCGTCGTGGTACAGCGGCCCAAGAGGGTTACGCAGGAGCTTCGGCGCGAAACTGACCAGGCCGTAAAGGATAAGTAGCGCGGTCCGGATAGGCGGCGGTGTGCCCCAGCGCGCGATCAGCCCCGCGAGCGGGAGCAGGAGCAAGAACATGCCTGCCCAGAACCACGTGAATTCGAAGGCACTGGTGAGAGTGTTCTCGCCGATGTGGTAAGCACGGACCACCGCGTACATGCCGGCCACTTCGCAGCCAGCCAAAGCCACTACGGCGAGTAGGTAGCCTCGCCGGACCCGGTGGCGGGGCACGGGTGGCTGGGAGTGCGGCGTTGAATCCAAAGGGCGTTGGTACGTTGCTGTCAAGCTGACTCCGTGGGTGCTGATTCCGCAGCACGCGGGAGGGGGAGCAGGGGCATTCCGGACGGCGGGCCCCTCCTGTAGGCCAGCTGATTGGGCAAGAGTACCTGCGAATATAGCTCGCGGGTCGTTTCGACCACTTCCGCCCAGGACGGCAGGCCGAGGTCTGCGGGCGGGATCCGGCCTGCCTCCAGCGATGCGGCCAGCGCCTCGGTGAACCGCCCCGTATCCCGCGGGTCGACGAGGGTAACCGGCGCGTCCGTGCCGATCAGCCGGGCAACGGCGGCGTGGGCCGGGATAGCTGAAGCCACCACCCGGGCGCCTGAGACAAGGCCTTCGGCGAGGGTCAGGCCGAACGATTCGTGGTCACTAGCCGAGCTAACGACATAGGCCTGGGCGAAGAGCCGGTCGAGCCTCGCATCCGGGATGGTCCCGGTGAACACCACCGGCCTGCCCGGTCCGTCGGCCTCTGCACGCTGCTCAAGCCGGCGACGGTCGGGGCCGTCCCCCACCACGACGAGGGTCGCCGGAACCGGCAGCCCCCGACAGGCGTCGATGATCAGATCGACGTTCTTGTACCGCTCCAGCCGCCCCACAGTGAGCACCACGGGCGTGCTCGGCGTGATCCCGTCTTCCTCCATCGCGGGGCGCCGCGGATCGGTTCCGTTCGGGATCACTACCAGCTTTGCGGCCGCGCCGGGAAAGTCGTGAGCCACCAGCTCGTATTCTGGCTGCGAGACGCAAATGATCGCGTTCGCCGCCGTGAACAGCCTGGCCCCCGCACCTCGGTACAACCGGTGGAGGAACGTAGCGAGCGGCGTGTGGCCAGTGCCGTGGTAGTGCGGCGTGAAGACGACGGGCAGGCCGCTGCGGACCGCCGCATGGCCCACCAGCGTGTGGTAGTTATGCGCGTGCACGAGGTCGAAGTCGGCTGCGTGCCGCTCGAGATAGCGGAACAGGCTTAGCGAGAGCGGATAGGTGCGGGAACGCACCGTCAATGGGAAGCGAAGCACCCGGACCTGGCCCACCCGCTCATCGACCGGGGAGTGGCCGGTCTGGTGGGTAAGAATCGTCACGCGGTCCCCAGCCTCGGCGCAGCCTTGGGCCAGGCGGCGGACGTGCGTCTCCACCCCGCCCATCCGCGGATGGTAGGAAGAGACCACCTGGGCGATCCTCACGGACCATCCGCTCCGCTGGGAGCCAGGGGAGCGTCTTCCTGCGGGCGCCCTGGGTAGGGAGCCGCTAGCTCCGCATCGATGACGGCACTGGCCATGGTGACCCGGGCCGGACGCGTGCGCCTGACAGTGGTCGCAGGGATCAGCAGGGCCAGGTGGCCGGCGAGAAAGCCGATCATCACAGCCGTGAAGCCTGCCACGATGGCGAGGCTCCGCAGGCCCCCGGATGCGTCGCCGCTGAGTGCTTCGCGTAGGCCTTGAGCCAGCGCGGCCGGCAGCACGCGCCTGGTATATTGCCGCTCGCTTGCAGTGCTCTCGCCCATGCCGTTCAGGGACGCCAGCACCGCCTTGCCCCATCCCTCGTTGAAGCACCGGTAGGCAAAATAGCGAAAAGTGGCACGCTGGGCCGGGACCCGATGGTCGGCCACCCCGGCCGGCTCGTAGATCCAGGTTCCGCCCTGGGAGTTGCCGGCCGCGCGCAGGCACAAGTCCGTGTCTTCGGGCCGTGACCGTGCGCCGACTTTTCCGAAGTCATCGCGGAATCCGCCAACCAGGTCGAAAGCCCGTCGCCGGATGGCCATATTAGTGCTCCAGACGTTGCGCACCGGCGCAGCGCTGGTCGGCATTCCGAGGTACGAGGCGCCCACGGTCCAGTCGAACTCCGGGGGGAACCATCGTGGCCGGGAGGTCGCCCAGAGCGGGCTTAGCCGACCACCGACGCCTACCACGTTGGGGTCGGTGAAATGGCATAGGAAGGCCTCCAGACAGCGCGGCGAGGCGACGGCATCGTCGTCAAGAAACGCAACCAGCTCGCCGTGCGACGCCGCCACCCCCGTATTGCGGGCTACCGAGGCACCCCGGCCGCCACGAGCCGGGATCACGGTGACGCCCGGCAGCTCGCTTCGGGCCTTGGCCAGCAGCTCAGGATGGTGATCGATGACAACGATCGTTTCCAGTACAGGTACGGTCTGCGTTAGGACCGATGCCACCGCTGCGCGCAGGTCATTCCAACGTTCCATCGAGAACGCCGCGATGACAACCGAGACAGTAGGCAACCTGACGCCCTCCCCGGGCACTCTCAATCGACTCCCCCAAGCTCACTCGCCAGCGCCGATGGAGGGACAGGCCGCTCGGCCGTCTCCGCCGGCAACTCGGGCATCACGAACGGAGCCATTGGCCTCGCGTCCGGAGTCGCAGGCTGCTGCGGCGCCGGGCGACGCTCGCCAAGGATGGTCCGCAGCACTCGGACGCCATCACGGAAGGCGTTCAGGTTGCTGACACCGTGAATTCGCGAGTGCTCGAAGCTCGGGACCTCGGTCACGATCAGTCCCGCCTTGGCGGCGCGAACGTGGATCAGCGTCTCGATCTCAAAGCCATCGCCTCGAAGCCGGCCGTCGCCGTCAGCCCGGGAGGGAGACGTGGCGTCCAGGCCCAGAGCTGGCACATGCCGCCGCCAAAACACGTTGAATCCGTAGCAGAGATCTGAGTAGGTCCTGTCGTAGCACGCATTGAAAAATCCGGTGAGAAGGTAGTTGCCGCAACTGCGTAGCCGCGTGATGTCGTTGCTGCCGCCCCCCGGAGCGAATCGCGTTCCCTTGGCGAAGTCAGCGCCGTCCAGAAGCGCTGCCACGAAACGCGGGATCTCGCCAGGGTCGGCCGAGCCGTCGCCGTCGACCATGGCGATGATGTCACCGGTTGCTGCTGCAAATCCGCAGGCCAGTGCGTTTCCCTTGCCTCGGCGCGTCTGCGCGACGACGCGCACATCTGGATGTAGCTGGCGCGCGACCGCCACGGTGTCATCCACGGAGAAGCCATCAACGAGGACAACTTCGTAAATATCCGGAGGTAGCCGGGCAAAAACGTACGGGAGGTTACGAGCCTCGTTGAGCGCGGGAATAACTACCGAGACGGTATGCAACCGCATAGTCACCTCACCCCCTACAAATCAGCAACGTATGCTCACATATGGTGTAAATAATCCAATTTGCCCAGACTCCGCATTCGTCACCGGCGCCGAGAAGGGCCTGGGGGACCGAGAAGGGCCCGGGGGCTGCGACATGGAGTATCGACATGGGTTCTCCGGCCCGGTGGCCGTGCCGTGATCCATATGCGCGCCTATCTGCGATAAAAGAGGCCGTACCAGGCCTCGCTCCCACCCGGGTCACGTAGAGTATTGGCTGCGTCGCATGTCGTGATGATTCACCACAACAGGAACACCGCAAACGAAAACGTACTGTCCTGCCGGGTCAGAGGGAGGGCGTTTGCCGATTTACGGCCCGAGCCAAGGTGCGGAATCTCCGCCGGCCTCGCCAGGGCAGCGATGCTGACCGCCGAGATGACCGACCCGAGATCTGGTCGGCTAGCCAGCGGCGGGGCTGGAACCGGCTAGATTGACCCGGTCAGCGACGCTTCGGTGCGCGGGGGGCGCGGCCGAGCAACGAGGCCGCGAGCCCGGAAAATTGCTAAACCCCTCCCGGTCAGGAGACTCGAACTGTACGTTTTCATTTGCGATATACCTGTCCGAGGGGTATCGCCACAGTGTGTTACGCCGCCAGTACGCTACGTGGGCTCGAGGGGGGTGGCCAAGATACCCCTGCGCTCAGATCGCAGGCAGGTTTTACCTATGGACCATGGCACGGTGATCAGCGGTTGGCTCGGCTGTTCTCGACCGGGCGGCAGACATGACTGCGCACCGAGCTGGCGACGCTCGGCGGGGCAGTCGCCGTAATGCTGGTTGGAGTGCTTGAGCGGTTCACCCAGGCGCGGCCGGACTCGGCGCAGATGACCGCGGAAGGACTGTCACGTTGACCGCCTGGCAAGGGCGCGCAGATGGCGGAGATCGCGTTGAGTCGATACCCGACGACCATCCGGTCTCGCAACTCGGAAGACTGCGGGCGGTAGCGCCTATCGCGGAGCCGACCCGATCCGCCACCGCCGGTTCCGGGCGGAACGGAGGGTGCGCATACCTGCCGCAACCGCCGACGCGCACCGAGAAGTACGGCTACTTCCGTAACCGCAGATCCTGGGTGTTCGCGTGGCTGCTCATCGCGGCGGCAGGAATTCTCTACGGTTACGTCAGAGTCGCTACGAAGGCGTGGTGGACATCACCGGCGCTCATCCTGCTGGCGGTCATGGTGCCCCCGGTCATCGTCAATTCCTGGCTCCGCATCGGCAAGCCTCGGCTGACGCTGGCCGGGCATCGCAGCATTACGTGCGCCTACCAGCTGGGCAACGAGACGGTGGACGTGTTCCTGCCCAGCTGCGGCGAGCCGCTCGACCTGCTCGACAACACGTTCCGCTGCGTCGGGGAAATGCGCTGGCACGGTGTCAAGACGGTATATGTACTCGATGACTCCGGCCGCGAGGAGGTACGCGCCCTGGCCGCGCGGTACGGCTACCGCTACGTGGTACGCGCCAACCGCGGGGAGCTGAGAAAAGCCGGCAACCTCATCCACGCCTTCGACCTCAGTGACGGTGAGTTCATTGTCGTGCTCGATGCCGATTTCGCCGTGCGCCCTGACTTCCTGTACGAGACGATGCCCTACACCGCCGACCCGAAGGTCGGGGTCGTCCAGACGGCGCAGTTCTTTGATATCCATAACCGATCGTTCTCCTACATCCAGCGTTACGCGGGGACCCTGCAGGAGATCTTCTTCCGGTTCATCCAGCCGGCCCGAGACCGCTACAAGGCGGCGATCTGCGCGGGCACGAACCTTGTCTACCGGCGCAGCGCAGTCGAGCAGGCGGGCGGTTTCGCGAGGGTGCCGATCGGCGAGGACGTCCACTCCGGCGTGAAGCTGTGGTGGGCCGGCTACGAAACCAGATACGTACCGCTGTGCCTGGCCAAGGGAGTCGCTCCGGCGGACTTCGCCTCGCTGGCCAACCAGCAGACCCGCTGGTGCCGGTCGTCCATGTTGCTGATGATCGACAAGCATTTCCGGGAGGCGCCGTTCACCTGGAAGCAGCGGGTCGCGTTCTGGGCCGCGTTTCTCTACTACATGTCGTCGGCTGCGCTGCTGTTCACCGGGCCGTTCCCGACGCTGGTCATGATGTGGTTTTTCCCGCGTCAGGTGTATCCGCACAACTACCTGGTCATCCTGCCGTCCATAGCGGCCACGTTGTTCGCGTTCCCGATGCTGAGCAGCGGCTGGCGGCCGACCATCTACCGGGTCTGCATCATCAATTCCTGCTGTCACCTGTATGCGATCTGGTACGCGATCCGCGGCCGGGTGGCGGACTGGGTGCCGACCGGCGCCTCCCGCGGCCAGGATCTGGTTCCCACGACGGTGGGCCGGATCCTGCGCGGCTGGATCGCGGCCGATCAGATCCTGCTCTGGTCGGCGCTGGCGCTGCGCTCGCACGAATTCGGCTGGCAGCCTTACTGGGCGACGCTGACGCTCAGCTTGTACCAGCTATATCTGCTCGCACCGCTGATGACGGTCATGCGAGAAAGTGATCCGGCGGGCGCCGAGCGCGATCCTGCGGGCGCCGCGATCGCCGAGCGTGATCCGGCGGGCACCGTTCCGGTGGCCGTGCCCGCTGCACCGGGTGAGAACGCATGAGCGTCCGCCCCCCTCAACCAGGTACCAGGGTTTCGGCCCGGGCCGCCCCGATCTGCGCCCCGGAACACGCGGCACGGCTCGATGAAGCAGCACGGAGGAGCGACAGATGAAGCATGACCAGAGGCGACGCCAGGCGAGGCCGCTGCGGATCGTGATGGCCGTGGCAGCGCTCATTGTCTTGGCCGCAGTCATCGTGGCCGTCGGCCGCCGCCATACGGGAGCGCCCGAAGCGGCGCCGCCGCCGGGCACTCTGCCGCACACTCCGGCGACCTACCTCGGCGTGTACGCAGAAAAGGTCCCTGTCACCTACAGCGGGGTGGCGGCCTTCGCCAGCGAGACAGGGGTCGCGCCGGACGTGGTCATGTACTACAGCAGCTGGTATGAGCAGTTTCACGCCAGCTTCGCCAAGACGGTAGTGCAGCACGGCGCGGTTCCGCTCATTCAGATCGAGCCGTACCACGTCAGCCTGGCCGCCATCGCCGCCGGTCAGTACGACGCTTACCTGAGCGCTTACGCCTCGGCCGTCCGCCTCTTCGGTCACCCGGTCATCCTGAGCTTCGGCCACGAGATGAACGGCAACTGGTATTCGTGGGGCCACCAGCACGCTTCGCCGACCGCCTTCGTCGCCGCCTGGCGGCACATCGTCACGCTCTTCCGTGATCTAGGGGCCCGCAATGTGACCTGGATGTGGACGGTCAACATCATCGACCTGCGGCACGACAAGATTCCCTCGCCGGTTCCCTGGTGGCCAGGCAACTCGTACGTGAACTGGGTGGGGATCGACGGCTACTACTTCAAGTCGAACTATGGGTTCGCTCCGTTGTTCGGGCCTACTATCGCCCAGGTGCGCACGCTGACCCATGACCCGATTCTTATCTCCGAAACCGGAGTCGCCTCGAACGCTGGCCAGCCCGGGAAGATCGCCGACCTGTACGCCGGTGTCAAGGCCTACGGGCTGCTGGGATTCATCTGGTACGACGCCATCGACACCAACGTCGCGAACTACCGCATCGACAACAACCCCGCGGCTCTGGCTGCTTTCCGGCAGGGCGCCAAGACGTATAAGTGGCCCGGCACATGACCGACCGCTTGCGGCTCACCGTGCTGGGCGCCGGTTACCTGGGGATCACCCACGCCGCGTGCATGGCCAGCCTCGGCTTCGACGTCCTCGGCGTCGATACCGACCCCGGGAAGGTAGCCGCGCTCAACGCCGGGCGGCTGCCCATTCACGAGCCCGGTCTCGACGAGCTGGTGCGCGCGGGCCGCGACGGTGGGCGGCTGGAGTTCACCACCTCCTATCAGCGCGCCGCGGCGTTCGGTGACGTTCATTTCGTCTGCGCCGGCACCCCGCCGCAGCGCGCCAGCGACCGCGCTGACCTGTCGCAGGTGCAGGCCTGCATCGCCACCCTGGCGCCGCTGCTGGACCGGCCATGCCTGATCGCGGGTAAGTCCACCGTCCCGGTGGGCACCGCTCGGCGGCTGGCCGCAGAGCTGGCGGCCGTCCGCGGCGATGCCGAGCTGGCGTGGAACCCGGAGTTCCTGCGGGAGGGCTCGGCCGTTGCGGATACGCTCGCGCCGGACCGGATCGTCGCCGGGGTCACCTCGCGCCGCGCCGAGGCAACGCTCCGGCAGGTGTACGCGCAGCCACTCGCCGCCGGAACACCGTTCTTCGCCACCGGTCTGGAGACCGCGGAGCTGGCCAAGGTGGCGGCGAACTCATTCCTGGCCACGAAGATCTCGTTCATCAACGCGATGGCGGAATTGTGCGAGGCTACCGGGGGCGACGTCGGCGCGCTGGCCCGGATCCTCGGTGCTGATCCGCGCATCGGCTCCGCCTTCCTGCGCCCCGGGCTTGGTTTCGGCGGGGGATGCCTGCCGAAAGATATCCGGGCGTTCGTCGCCTGGGCCGAGGACATCAAGGGCGGGGAAGCGCTCGGCTTCCTCCGTGAGGTCGACGCCATCAACCTGCGGCGGCGGGCCAGGACCGCCGATCTGGCCAGCGAGCTGATCGGCCCGGACCTGGCCGGCCTGCCAGTATGCGTGCTCGGCGCCGCCTTCAAGCCCGGTTCCGATGACGTCAGGGACTCCCCGGCCCTGGATGTGGCGCAGATCTTGCACGGGATGGGCGCTCAGGTCACCGTGTATGACCCGGTCGCGGTGCCCAACGCGCGGCGGTCCTGCCCGGAACTCCGCTACGCCACGACCATGACCGAAGCCGCCCAGCATGCGCAGCTCGTGCTGCTGCTCACGGAATGGAGCGAATTCGCCGGGCTCAGTCCCGACCGCCTGAGCGATGTGGTGGCGCGGCGGAATATCATCGACGCACGTAACGTCCTGGACCCGGTCGTGTGGCGTGCTGCCGGATGGAATTACCGCGCGCTAGGGGTGGCGGCCGGCCCGGCCGACGTCGGCACCTCTCACGGCGGGGCTACGCACCAGGGATAGGCCGCATGAAATCTCGCCTGGTGCTGGTGGTGGTGGTGCTCGCGCTCGCGGCCGCGGCCGTGGTCTTCGCGATCACCAGGCTCACTGCGTCGTCTGAAGCCGGGCCGGCCGTCGCGCACGCGTCCCTGCCGCCCAGGACCGCCGGCTATCTCGGCGTCTACACGGCAGGTGCGCCATCGGGATATGACCAGGTCGACACGTTCGCTCAGGCCGCAGGCACGCAGCCGAACATCGTCGGGTATTTCAGCGGCTGGGCCGAGTCGTTCGATGCCCCGTTCGCGCGGCAGGTCCGCAGCCGCGGCGCAACCACAATCGTGCAGATCGATCCGACCTTCGCCTCCATCACTGCGATCGCGGCCGGCGATTATGACAGTTACTTGCGGTCCTATGCCGACACGGTGCGGGATTTCGGCCATCCGGTGATCATCGGCTTCGGGCACGAGATGAACGCCACCTGGTACTCGTGGGGGTACAAGCACGTGCCCCCCCAGACGTTCGTCGCCGCGTGGCGGCACGTCGTCACGGTGTTCCGCGGCCAGGGCGCTGACAACGTCACCTGGCTGTGGACGATCAACCAGGACCTCTCGAACACCGGGCCGGTGGCTTCCTGGTGGCCCGGTGGCTCGTATGTCACCTGGGTCGGCATCGACGGCTACTACTACCGTCCCTCCGATACGTTCGCGCACGTCTTCGGCCGCACCATTGACCAGGTGCGAGCCTTCACCAGCAAGCCGGTGCTGCTGTCAGAGACCGCCGTCGGGCCCAGGGCCGGCCAGTCCGTCAAGATCAGCGACCTGTTTGCGGGCGTGCACAGCTACCGGACGCTGGGGCTGGTGTGGTTCGACATTGGCCAGCACAGCGGGATCTATCATCAGGACTGGCGCATCGAGAACAGCAAGGCCGCCGAGGCTGCGTTCCGGCTTGGCGCAGCCACACTGACCCTGGCGCATCCTTGACAACTCCCGCCGCACCGGTCCAAGCGTGCCCCAGCAGACCGGGCTCCGCCTGGGGAAAATCGGTAAAACGCCTCTTCTTCGGGACGTCCGGACAGTACCTTTTCGTAAGTGGTACTCCGGTCCGGGGGGGTGCCGCCACTTAATGTGACGCTGCCAGTACTTTGTGTGGGGCTGCGAGGGGGGTTCCGAGCTGCCCTGGCATACCTCTGATCGCAGGCAGGTGCGACTTATGGACCGCGGTACACCGACAGGCTGGGAGGTCATTCCGCCGTTGCCGCCGGAGGCGGCTCCGGCGGCGGGCGACGCGGCGGTGGCGCCGGGTGCCGAGAGCCAGGTCAAGGCTCCGGCGGAGACTTCCGATCGCGGTGATGGGCGGGCCGAGCTGGAGGGGGGTGCTCCGGTCGGCCTGGCGGCGGGATCGGCCGGGCCTATGGTCGCTGACGCGCCCGGCCCGGCGGCGCCCGGGGCTGGACCAGGGCGGCGGCAGGTCCGGGGCGGCCGGTGGTGGGCGTGGGCCGGGTGGCCGCTGATCGCGGTGCTGGTGGTGCAGGCGGCGTTGTCGCTGCGGCTGATCGGGGCGGATACGGCGTTCCAGGATGAGGCGGCGTACCTGTGGGCGGGGCACCTGGAGTGGGCGCACTGGCTGCATGGTGTCCCGGTGCCGCCGTTCCAGGCTTATTTCTCCGGGGCGCCGGTGATCTACCCGCCGGTCGGGGCGCTGGCGGACAGTGTCGGGGGGCTGGCGGCGGCGCGGGTGCTGTCGCTGGTGTTCATGCTGGGGGCGACGGCGCTGGTGTGGGCGACGGCCGGGCGGCTGTTCGGGCGGCGGGCGGCGTTTTTCGCTGCCGCGTTGTTTGCGGTGCTGGGGCCGACGTTGCATCTGGGGTCGTTTGCTACCTATGACGCGTTGTCGGTGTTCCTGGTCGGGCTGGCGGCCTGGTGCGTGGTGCGGGCGGGGGAGCGGCTGGATGCGACGGGCTGGATGGTGGCGGCCGGGGTGGCGCTGGCGGTGGCCAACGCCGCAGCGTACTCGTCGGCACTGTTCGATCCGGTGGTGATCGCGATCGCGGTGCTGACGGCGTTCCCGCGACCCGGCCGGCGGGCTGCGCTGGCGCGCGGCGCGACGTTGCTGACGGTCCTGGTCGCGCTGCTGCTGGCCGGGACGCTGATCGGCGGGAGCTCGTATCTCAGCGGGATCGAGCAGACCACGCTGGAGCGGGTGGGCGGCACCGATTCGGCGCTGACCGTGCTGGCGCACTCCTGGGCGTGGACAGGCCTGGTGTTCGTGGCCGCGCTGTGCGGCGTGGCGGTCAGCTGGGCACGCCGGCAGCCGGCCACCCAGACCTGGCTGCTGGCGGTGCTGGCGCTGGCCGCGTTGCTGGTGCCGGCTGAGCAAGCGTTCCTGCAAACCCTGGCTTCCCTGAACAAGCACGGGGACATGGGCGCCTGGTTCGCCGTCATCGCCGCTGGCTATGCGGTGGACCGGCTGATCGCGGCCGCGCCTGCGGGGCAGATGCGGGCGCTGACCTGCGGGGCATGCGTGATCGCCCTGGCGTTGCCGGCCGCCCTCGGGGCCACCCAGTCGCGGGGGTTCGCGAGCGACTGGCCCAACTCGGCCAGCTTCACCGCGATCTTGCGGCCGCTGGTCGATCAGGGCAGCGGGCACCTGCTGGTCGAGGATCCGTCCATCGCGGAGTACTACCTGCCCGCGGGCAGCCAGTGGCGGCGGTGGTCAAGCACCCGGAACATCATCCTGCCCTCGGGGGCGAGCACCGGCCATCCGGGCAAGGCCGCTGGCGTGGTGGGCGCAGGTAACCCGGCCGCGTTCGCCAGGTATATCAAGGCGGGCTACTTCTCCCTGGTCGCGCTGAACTATACCGACACCACGGCCCTGGACCATGCCATCACCGCTGACCTGCACCGCAACCCGCATTACCGCATCGTCCAGGTCGTTCCCTACGGTATCGAGGTCCCGCCCATCGGGCTGGGTACCTACGTCATCTGGCGATACGAGCAGAAACCGTGAGCAGCACCGGCCACGCATCACTGGAACCGCTCGCCAGCAGCGTCACCTCAGCACCCAGGTACCAGCAGCAGCCAGGCCTGGTGCTTCCGCGGCCCCCGGACGACGACGAAAAGTTCGCCTACATTTTCCGGAACCTGGCCTACCTCGCGACGATTCTGGTCATCGGCGCGGGCTGCCTGATCATCAGCCAGGTCAGGTTCGAGATGCACAACCCGGCGCTGTGGCCGTTCATGATCTTCACCGCCACCTACGTCATCTACCAGGCGATCAGCCTGCCGGTGAACTTCACCGGCCGTGGCTTCGACCTGGCCGCTCACCAGGCCCGCAGCCACGGGTGGCGCCCGGCCTCCTACCCCAGCGTGGACATCTTCCTGCCGATCTGCGGCGAGCCGCTGGCCGTGCTCCGCAACGCCTGGCACGCCGTCGCCGACCTCGTCACGGACTACCCAGGGACGGCGACGGCGTATGTCCTCGATGACGGGCCGTCCGATGAGGCTCGCTCGATGTGCGAGTCGCTCGACTTCTGCTATATCCGGCGGCCCGATCTGCGCACGTACAAGAAGAGCGGCAACCTGCGATACGCGTTCGCGCGCACCGACGGCGAATACCTGGTGATCTTCGACGCCGATTTCGCGCCGCGCCGGGATTTCCTGGCCGAGACACTCCCGTACCTGGACGATCCGGCGATCGCGATAGTCCAGACCCCGCAGTTCTTCCGGGGCAGCCCCGCGCAGACCTGGATCGAGAATGCCGCAGGCGCGATCCAGGAGGTGTTCTACCGGTCGATTCAGGTGGCCCGCGACCGGTTCGGCGCCGCCATCTGCGTCGGGACCTCAGCGGTCTACCGGCGGACCGCGCTGGAGCCGCACGGCGGCCCGACGCTCATTCCCTACGCCGAAGACGTGCACACCGGTCTGGACGTGCGCAGGGACGGCTGGTCCATGGTCTACGTGCCGATCGTGCTCTCGACCGGGATCTGCCCGGACAATCTCGACGCGTTCGTGCGCCAGCAGTACCGGTGGTGCACGGGAAACGCCGGCGTGGTGTTCTCCCGCCGGCTCTGGTCGGTGCCGATGGCCATCCCGGCCCGTCTCACGTACATCTCCGGGTTCTTCTACTACGCCTATACCGCCCTGCTGACGTTCTTCGGGCCCATCATCCCCATCGTCATGCTGGCGTTTCTCCCCGGCCAGATCCGGCTGCGGAACTTCGTCATCCTGCTGCCGGCCATGCTCACCGGATTCGTGCTCTATCCGCTGTGGCATCGCTCCAGCTACGGGCCGTCGGTCTGGTCGCTGGGGATCGCGCGCGGGTGGGCGCACGCCTTCGCCATCTGGGACGGTGCCCGGGGCAAGACCATGGGCTGGCATCCGTCCCGGACCCCGGGCAGTTCGCTGCGGCGGTTCCGGATCGGCGTCACCTGGTGGAGCGGCGGCATGGCCTTGCTCTGGCTGATGCTGGCCGTCTGGCGGACGGTGACGATCGGCTACTTGCAGTTCGCGGTCCTGTTGTTCTTCGCGTTGCTCAACCTGGCCATGGTGAGCCGCGTCATCTTTCCCGGAGCCAAGACAGCATGAGATCCCGCCTGGTGCTGCTAGCGGCCCTCACCATCGCGCTGGCCTCCGTGGCCTTGGCGATCAACCGGCTCGCGGCCTCGTCGCCATCGCACCCGCCGGCTGCGCACGCCTCCCTGCCGCCGCTGTCCGCTTCATACCTGGGCGTCTATGAGGGCGGAGCGCCTCCTGACACTGCTCCGATCGCGACCTTTGGCCAGGCCGTGGGCAGGCAGCCGAACATCGCCGGGTATTACAGCGGCTGGGCGGAGCCCTTCGCCACGTCCTTCGCGGAAAAACTGCACGGCATGGGCATCATCCCGTACGTGCAGATCGACCCCACCTTCGCCTCAGTCCCCGCCATCGCCTCCGGTGCCTACGACGGATACCTGCGGTCGTATGCCGAGAGCGTCCAAGACTTCGGCCACGCGGTCGTGATCGGCTTCGGGCACGAGATGAACGCGCCGTGGGAGCCCTGGGGATACAAGCACGTGGCTCCGAAAACCTTCATCGCGGCGTGGCGGCACATCGTGACGGTGTTCCACCGCGAGGGCGCCGACAACGTCACCTGGCTGTGGACGGTCAACCAGGACCTCTCCAACACCGGGCCGGTCGCTGCCTGGTGGCCCGGCAGCTCGTATGTGACCTGGGTCGGGATCGACGGTTACTACTTCAGGTCCTCCGACACGTTCGGCACCGTCTTCGGCCGCACCATCCGTCAGGTGCGGGCCTTCACCAGCAAGCCGGTGCTGCTGTCGGAGACCGCCGTCGGGCCCAGGGCCGGCCAGTTCCTCAAGATCACCAACTTGTTCGCGGGGATGCAGCAGTACGGGACGCTCGGGCTGGTGTGGTTCGACAAGGACCAGGACGGCGGGCTCTTCCACCAGGACTGGCGCATCGAGGGCAGCACGTTGGCCGAAGCGGCGTTCCGGGCCGGCGTGGCCCCGCTGACGCTCGCCCATCCCTGACCACGCTCTGCTGCCGAGCGCGCAGCCGCGGCGGCCGCTCCGGTGCCGCCGTGGCCCGCGGACTGCCCTTCCGACGATCTTGATATTACGGTTATGCCTGCGTAATGGGGGCTGGCTGCCTTAAGTCCTGCTATCGGAGACCAAAGGACCCTTCAGTCACTGACGCCACCCTCCTACCGTGTGCGGTGCAGGGGCAGGTTCGCTCCGGCAGGGGGTCCTGGCCTTTTTGCCATCTCCCGTGTCTGCGCTGCGCAGCTTGCGTCCGGCAGCTAACGGAAGCAAGGAGGAAGTCGGATGAAACGACCAGCTTTTGCGGTCATCGCCGCGGCCATCGCGGCGCTCGCCATTTCGGCGTGCGGCTCGGCTAAGCCGGCAGCACAGACGACCACAACTCAGAAGCCACTCATCGCGGCCTGGATCTACGTCGGGTCACCGAGCGACGCAGGCTGGACGCACCAGCACGACGTCGGCCGGCTCGCGGTCCAGCAGTACTTCGGCAGCAAGGTCAAGACGATCTACAAGGAGAACGTTCCGGAGGGACCGCAGACCGCCCAGGTCATCAACGAGCTGATCAACAGTGGCGCCAAGGTCATCTACGCGACCTCGTTCGGCTACCAGCCGGCCATGCTCGCGGCGGCCAAGGCGCACCCGAGCATCTACTTCGCCCAGGCCACCGGCACGGATCTGGCCACCAACCTGTCCGAATACGGCGCCGCGGGCGAGGATGCCGACTACCTGGCGGGCATGGCCGCGGGCTATGCCAGCACGACCGGGAAGATCGGCTTCGTCGCGCCGTACCCGATCCCCGAGGTGATCAGGGAAATTGACTCCTACACGATGGGCGCCAGGTACGTGCATCCCGGAGCCACCGTCAAGGTGGTCTGGACGAACTCCTGGTTCGACCCGGCCACGGAGCGGTCAGCCGCGCAGAGCCTGGTGGCGTCCGGCGTGGATGTCCTGGGTGACGGCGTAGACGACCCCACCGTCGGCGAGGTCGCCGAGGCCAACGGGCTCAAGTGGACCGGCTACGACTCCGACCAGAACTCGTTCGCCCCCAAGGCCTTCCTGACCGCGACTGTTTACAACTGGAATCAGTACTACATCAACTCCGTCAAGGCAGCCATGAATGGCACCTGGAAGAGCAGCTTCACCTACGGGAACATCGCCGACGGCATGATCAACACCGCCCCGTTCGGCTCGTCGGTGTCCGCTAAGGCTCAGGCCGCGATCGTCAAGCGCGAGGCCGAGATCAAGGCGGGTACCTTCAACCCGTTCACCGGGCCGCTGACCGAGCAGAACGGCAAGGTCGGGCTGCCGGCCGGCCAGACGCTTCCTGTCTACGACCTGTCGAACCCATCGGCCCTGTCCAGGTACACCCTGAACTGGTTCGTCCAGGGCGTGCTCGGCAGCGCGCAGGGCTAGCCGACCATGACTGACCTGCCGACCACGGGCCAGCCGATCACTGGCGGGCCCGCCACGACGACCGGGCGGCCGGCGACCCTCGATGAGGGTCCGCCGGCGCCGGCCGGCGCAGCCGGCGTCCCGGCTCTCGCCACCCGGGACGTCACGAAGCGGTTTCCCGGTGTGCTGGCCAACGACCGCGTGTCGTTCGAGGTGCTGCCGGGCGAGATCCATGCGCTGCTCGGCGAGAACGGCGCGGGCAAGACCACGCTGTGCAACGTGCTCACCGGGCTGTACCGGCCCGATGACGGCTACGTTGAGGTCGGCGGTGCGGCCATGCAGTTCCACTCACCGCGCGACTCGCAGCAGGCCGGGATCTTCATGGTCCACCAGCACTTCGCGCTCGTTCAGTCGCTGTCAGTCGCGGAGAACGTGATCCTCGGCTGGTCCAGGCAGCGCGGGATCTGGTTCTCGCCACGGCGGGTCGAACGCGAGATCGGCGAGATCGCCGAGCAATTCCACATGCCGATCGATCCGGGCGCGAAGATCTGGCAGCTGTCCATGGGCGAGCAGCAGCGCGTCGAGATCCTCAAGGCGCTGTACCGCGGGGCGCGGACTCTCATCCTGGACGAGCCGACGACGGTGCTCACTCCCCAGGAGGTACGGCAGCTTTTCGAGACCCTGGAGGGGATGACCGCCGACGGCAAGAGCGTGGTGTTCATCTCGCACAAGCTGCCCGAGGTGCTCGCCGTGGCCGACCGGGTCACGGTGCTGCGTGGCGGCCAGGCGATGGGGACGGTGCGGACGGCCGACAGCGACGCCAGATCACTGGCCCACCTGATGGTCGGCCGCGATGTCCTGCTGAAGCGTAAGGAAAGAACGGCGAAGATCAACGAAGGCGAGGACGTGCTCGCGCTCTCGGACGTCAGTGCCTCGGGGGACCTGGGCATCCCGGCGCTGACCGGGGTCTCGCTGCGGGTGCGGGCCGGTGAGATCCTGGGCGTCGCGGGAGTGGCCGGGAATGGGCAGCGTGAGCTGGCCGAGGTGATCGCGGGGGAGCGGGCCGCCACCGCGGGCACGATCACCATCGCGGGCCGGCCTCAGCACGGCACCCCCTGGGAGGCCATCGACGCCGGCCTCGGCTACGTCCCCGAGGAGCGGATGGGCGTCGGCGTGGCCCCCGGCCTCACGATCGCCGACAACCTCATCCTGAAGTCGTATCGCGAGGACGGTCACGGGCCGCTGCTGAACACCAGGCGCGCCCAGCAGAACGCGACCGCGCTCATCGACAGTTTCGGCATCGTCGCCCGCGGGCCGAAGACACTTGCCCGTGAGCTGTCCGGCGGCAACGTCCAGAAGCTGTTGCTGGCTCGCGAGCTGTCCGGGCACGCGAAGGTGCTCATTGCGGCCTCCCCGACCCGGGGCCTGGATGTGGCCGCGACGGAGAGCGTCCGCACGCTCCTGACCGGATCGGCGGAGCGCGGCCTGGGCGTGCTGCTGATCAGCGAGGACCTTGATGAGGTCCTCGACCTCGCCGATCGCATCGCCGTGATGTACCGGGGCCGGGTGGTCGGCCTGCTCGACCGGGACGACGCGGACACCGACCAGATCGGGTTGATGATGGCGGGAGTGACGTCATGATCGGATTCGAAGCGCGGGAGAAGCACCCCCGCTGGCTGAACTACGTGGTCCCGCTGGCGGCGGTCGTGCTGGCCTTGATCGTGGGAGGTATCGTCCTCCTCGTGACCGGGCACAATCCGCTCACCACCTACCAGCAGATCGTCCAGGCCAGCATCACCCAGCCGGGCGCCTTCAACTCGACGCTGATCAGCATGACCCCGCTGCTGTTCACCGGACTGGCCGCGGCCGTTGCGTTCCGGATGCGGGTCTGGAACATCGGCGGGGAGGGGCAGCTCTACATGGGGGCGATCGGGGGATCCGCGGTGGGCCTGCTCCTGCACGGCCTGCCCGGGCCCGTCGTCATCGTCGCGATGATCGCCGCCGGGGTGGCGGCCGGATCGCTGTGGGCCTCGATCCCCGGGTTCCTCCGCGCCTACCTCAACACCAACGAGATCCTCACCACGCTGATGCTCAACTACGTGGCCGCGAACATCATGTACTACCTGATCTTCGACAGCACGTCCTACTGGCGGGATCTCACCTCACCGTCGGCGAAGGTCTTCCCGACCGGAAAGACCCTGCCGGCCGCCGGCAACTGGCCCGCGCTGCAGCTGTCCAGCCTGACGATCCCGTTCGGGCTGCTGGTCGGGGTCGGGCTGGCCGTGGCGCTGTGGGGCATGATCCGTTCCACCAAGTACGGGTTCGAGATGCGCGTGGTCGCCGATTCACCGAAGGCAGCGACGTACGCGGGCGTCAAGACCCGCCGCAAGATCCTCTCGCTGATGGCGCTGTCCGGCGGCATCGCCGGGATCGGCGGGGCCAGCCAGGTCGGCGACTTCAGCCACGTCCTGGATCCGCGCGGTCTGGAGCAGCCCGGCTTCGGCTACACCGGCATCGTGGTGGCGGCGCTCGCCCGCTATAACCCGATCGCGGTCGTCGTGACGTCGTTCTTCATCGGCATGCTGGTCAACGCGGGCTTCGCGCTGCAAGGCCCCGGCTTTCCCACCGGCCTGACCGGCACCCTGGAGGGCATCCTGCTGTTCTGCGTGCTGGGCGCGGAAATCTTCACCCGGTACCGCATCAAGGTCCGGCGGCCGCATGCCGCGGCCCGGCGGGCCACCAGTCCGCCGGCCTGGCCCTGCCCGCAGCCGGCCTGCCCACAGCCGGCCTGCCCGCAACGAGCGAGCCCCCAGCCGCGGTGGTTCCCGCGGCCGGCCATGGGGAGATGTCATGAGCGCCATCAACGACAACATCGCGATCTCGATCATCATGTCAGCGATCCTGTACGGGACCCCGCTGGTGTTCGCCGGAATCGGGGAGCTGTTCGCCGAGCGCTCCGGCGTCCTCAACCTGGGCGTCGAGGGCATGATGCTGATGGGCGCGGTGACTGCGTTCTGGGTGTCGCAGAGCATGCACGGGCCAACCGGGCTAGTCCTGCTGGTCGCCGTCGGAGTCGCCATGGTCGCCGGGGTCGCGATGGCGCTTATCCACGCATTCATGACCATCACGCTGCGGGCTAATCAGATCGTCTCGGGGCTGGCCCTCACGATCTTCGCCGGGATCATCGGGTTGTCGTCCTACCTGGCCGAGTCCAACAACCTGGGCGCCAAGGCCGGCCGCACCAGTTCAGCTCGCTGAACGTGGCCGGGCTCAAGAACGTCCCCATCCTCGGGCCGATCCTGTTCCACCAGAGTGCGATGGTCTACCTGTCCTGGCTGCTGGTGATCGGTGCGGTGCTGTACCTGTACCGCACCCGCACCGGGCTGTACCTGCGCTCGGTGGGCGAATCACCGCGGTCGGCCGACGCCATGGGCATCAACGTGACCAGGTATCGCTACATCCACACCCTGATCGGCGGCGCGCTGGCCGGGATCGGCGGCGCGCTCTTCACCCTCGAGATCGCCACCAACTGGATCGACGGGCTCACCGCCGGAGCCGGCTGGATCGCGATCGCCCTGGTCATCTTCGCGTTCTGGCGGCCGGAACTGCTGATCCTCGGGGCCTACCTGTTCGGGGCGTTCACCAGTTTCGGATTTGATCTCCAGGCGCGCGGCGTCACCGCCATACCATCGGAATTCTGGTCGGCGCTGCCGTACCTGATGACAGTGATCGCCCTGGTCTTCGTCTCGCTGGGCTCGGTCAGGCGGCGGCTGGGGACGCCGGCCGCGCTCGGGGTTCCCTACGTCCGGGAGGAATCATGACCGCCGACAAGGCAGCGGGCCGTCCGTCCGCCGAGCAGCTCCAGCGGCTGCTGGCCGTAGCGCGCGGCGATACACCCGCCGATCTCGTCCTGACGGGCGGCCGGGTCCTGTCGGTCTTCACCGGCGAGGTCATCGAGGCCGACGTCGCGATCTGCGGCGAGCGGGTGGCCGGGGTCGGCTCCTACCGCGGCGCCCAGCAGGTGGACGTGGCCGGACAGGTCCTCGTGCCCGGCCTGCTCGACGGGCACATGCACATCGAGTCGACGAAGCTGATGGTTGATGAGTTCGCCCGGGCGGTGCTTCCGCACGGCACGACGACCGTCTTCCTCGACCCCCACGAGGTGGCGAACGTGTTCGGGCTGCGCGGGGTCGCCGCGCTGCTCGACTCGGCTGGCCAGGTTCCCCTCGACTACTACGTCATGGTGCCCTCCTGCGTGCCGGCCAGCCGCTTCGAATCCAGCGGCGCCACCGTGACGGCCGACGACATCCGCGGTTTCGTCGCCGAGCGCGCCGACGTCATCGGGCTGGCCGAGGTAATGGACTTCCCCGCAGTGGTCGCCGGCGACCCGGACATGCTGGCCAAGCTCAGCGCGGTCCTCGAGGCCGGCGGCCACCTGGACGGGCACGCCCCGGGCCTGTCCGGTCAGGCACTCAATGCCTACCTGGCCGCCGGGATCGGCAGCGACCACGAGTGCACCACGGCCGCCGAAGCGCTGGAGAAGCGCCGCCTGGGCATGTGGATCATGATCAGGGAAGGCGCGGCCGCCCGGAATCTGGCGGCCCTGCTGCCGATCGTGGCCGAATACGGACCGCGTAACACCATGCTGTGCACCGACGACCGTGAACCCGACCAGCTGGTCCGCGATGGCCACATTGACGATGTCATCCGCAGGGCGATCGACCTGGGCTGCGATCCGGTGGACGCGATCGTCATGGCCACCCTGCACACCGCCCGCTGGCACCGCCGCCACGATCTCGGCGCGATCGCGCCCGGATACCTGGCCGACATCGTGGCCGTGCCCGCGCTGGCGGAGTTCCGGCCCACGATGGTCTTCAAGCGCGGGCGGCTGGTGGCCTCAGGCGGGCAGGCCGTCCCGATCCCCAAGGTGGCGGCCCCGCAGTGGATGCACGACAGCGTCAAGATCCCGGCCCTGACCGCCGCTGACTTCAGGGTCGCGGCGTGCGACCGGGTGCACGTGATCGGCGTCGAGCCGGACACCCTCACCACCCGGGCTCTGATCGCCGAGCCCGGCTGCTCCAACGGTGCTGCCACCGCAGCACCCGATCGTGACCTGGCCAAGGCCGCGGTGATCGAACGGCACAAGGGGACCGGCCGGATCGGGATCGGGTTCGTCTCCGGCTTCGGGTTGCAGCGCGGCGCGCTCGCCTCCACGCACGCGCACGACGCGCACAACCTCGGGGTCGTCGGCATGAACGACGCCGACATGGCGTTCGCCGCCAACCGGCTCGCCGAGATCGGCGGCGGGCAGGTGGCCGTGCTGGACGGGCGGGTCCTGGCCGAGCTGCCCTGCCCGGTGGCGGGGCTGCTGTCCGAGTTGCCGTTCGAGGAGGTGGCCGCGGCGGCCGCCCGGCTCGACGCCGCCGCGCATGCCGACCTCGGCGCCACCTATCCGGCGCCGTTCATGGCCATGTCGTTCCTGGCCCTGAGCGTGATACCGGAGCTCAGGATCACCGACCGGGGGCTGGTGGACACGGTCAGGTTCGAGCCTGTTCCGTTGCCGGCCTGACGGGCGGCCTGACATGGACGTGCTCCTGCCCCGCTCGCTTGACGAGGCGCTCGCGATGAAGGCGGCCCGGCCGTCGGCCGTGCCCATCGCCGGCGGCACCGACCTGATGGTCGAGGTTAACTTCGGGCGGCTGCGTCCGGACGCCTTCCTGGACGTGAGCCAGCTCCGCGAGCTCCAGGAGATCCGGCGCGAGGACGGGCACCTGTTCCTCGGCGCCGGAGTGACCTACGACCGGATCGAGCACTCGCTCATCGATTTCCCGCCGCTGGTGCAGGCGTCCAGGTCGGTCGGATCCCCGCAGATCCGCCGCCGGGCGACGGTGGGCGGCAACCTGGGCACGGCGTCGCCGGCGGGCGACGCGCTGCCGGTCCTGGCCGCCTACCAGGCCGAGATCGTGATGGGCCAGGCCGGCGGCGGGATCCGCGCGCTGCCCTGGCACGACTTCCTGGTCGGCGTCAAGCACACGGCGCTGGCACCGGCCGAGCTCATCCTCGGCATGCGGTGGGCCATCCCGCGCGGCCCCGGGTCATTCTCGAAGATCGGCAGCCGTAACGCGATGGTGATCGCCGTGGCCGGGCTGTGCCTGCAGATCGATGAGGACGCGCGGATGGTGCGGGTGGCGCTGGGCTCGGTCGCGCCGACCGTGGTGCGGGCGCCCGCGGCCGAGATGTTCGCGGCCCGCGCGCTGGCTGACGCGGGCGCGTGGCAGGACCCGGCGGCCGAGCTGGCGGACCCGGTGGTGGCCGAGTTCGGCGAGCTGGTCCAGGCGGTCGCGGTTCCCATCGACGACGTGCGCGGCGCCGCGGCGTACCGGCGGTACGGCTGCGGGGTCCTGGCGCGCCGGGCGCTGCGCTGGGCCCTGGCCGACCGGCGCACAGCTATCGCAGGCGAGGTGATCGGATGCTGATCCGGGTCCGGGTGAACGGTCAGTGGCGGGAGGCGGACTGCTGGCCTGGCGTCAGCCTGCTCGGCTACCTGCGCGACGGGCTACAGCTACGCGGCACCAAGAACGCCTGCGAGCAGGGCGAGTGCGGATCGTGCTCGGTGTGGCTGAACGGCCAGGTGGTGTGCGCGTGCCTGGTGCTGGCGGCCCAGGCCGACGGCGGCGAGGTCACGACGATCGAGGCGCTCGGCGACGAGGGCTCGCCCGGCCTGGTCCAGCGGGCGTTCGTCGAGGCCGGAGCGGTGCAGTGCGGGTTCTGCACGCCGGGGCTGATCGTGGCGGTGACCGATCTGCTGCACCACGACCCCGATCCGTCCGACGAGACCGTGCGCGAGGCGCTGGCCGGCAACCTGTGCCGGTGCACCGGCTACCAGAAGATCATCGACGGCGTACATCTCGCCGCGAGCCGCGCACGGCAGGGCACGACATGACCGGCGAGCAGCGCGCCAGGGGCCCGGGCCCCGGTGAACCTGAACCGGCGGAGCGGAGGGTCCCGTGAGCGTGATCAGCACGGTGCCGGCCACCGAGCGTGTCGCCGGCGGGGTCGGCGATTCGGTGCCCCGGATCGATGGCATCCCGAAGGCGGTCGGGACGTTCGCGTACGCGAGCGACCTGTGGGCCGACGGCATGCTGTACGGCGCTACCACCAGGAGCCCGCACGCGTCAGCCCGCGTGGTCTCGGTCGACACCGGACCCGCGCTCGCGCTGCCCGGCGTGCACGCGGTGCTGACCGCCGCCGACGTGCCGGGCAAGCCCACGTTCGGGCTCGAGTTCGCCGATGAGCCCGCGCTCGCGTTCGATCGGGTCAGGTACGCGGGCGAGCCGGTGGCGGTGGTCGCCGCCGACGATCCCGAGCTGGCGCGGCGCGCGGCCGGCCTGGTGGTGGTCGATTACGAGCTGCTGCCGCCGCTACTCGACATGACCGAGGCGCTGAGCCCAGGCGCCCCGAAAGTGCATCAGTTCGGCAACGTACTCAGGCACGTCCACATCTGCCACGGTGACCCGGACGCGGGAGCGGAGGTGTGGGTCGAGGGGTATTACGAGACGGCCATGCAGGACAACGCCCCGCTCGGCCCCGAGGGCGGCCTGGCCGTCCCGGCCCCGGACGGCGGCGTGGATCTGCAGGTCAACACCCAGTGGCTGCACGTCGACCGGCAGCAGATCGCCGCCTGCCTTCGGCTGCCTGAGGAGCAGGTCCGGATCACGCTGGCCGGGATGGGCGGCGCGTTCGGCGCCCGCGAGGACATCCACCTGCAGATTCACGCCTGCCTGCTGGCCCTGGCCACCGGGCGGCCGGTCAAGCTGGAGTACGGGCGGGAGGAGTCCTTCCGCGGTCACCGGCACCGGCACCCGTCGCGGCTGTGGCTGCGGCACGGCGCGACCCGCGACGGCAGGCTGGTCAGCGTGCACGCCAGGCTGCTGCTGGACGGCGGCGCGTACAGCTCATCGTCGCCTGCGGTGCTGGGCAACGCCTCGACCCTCGCGGCCGGGCCGTACGAGGTGCCGAACGCGCTGATCGACGGCACCGTCGTCTACACCAACAACCCGCCGTGCGGCGCGATGCGCGGGTTCGGCGCTCCGCAGGTGTGCTTCGGCCACGAAGCACAACTGGACAAGCTCGCGGCGGCGCTGCAGATCGATCCGCTCGAGCTGCGCCGCCGCAACGCGCTGCGGACCGGATCCGTACTGCCCACCGGCCAGGTCATCCGGGGCTCGGCGCCGATGAGCGAGATGATCGACGTGCTGGCCGCGATGCCGGTGCCAGCGGCCGAGCCGGCCGCCGGCCGCGACCCCATGAGGTATCCAGGCGGCGCGGGGAACGTCAGCCGGGGCGAGTGCCTGCGCCGCGGGATCGGCTACGGCATCGGCTTCAAGAACGTCGCCTACAGCGAGGGGTTCGACGACTCGGCGCAGGCCAGCGTGCGGCTGTCGCAGGGACCCGACGGGCCGGTGGCGCAGATCCAGACGGCGGCCGTGGAATGCGGGCAGGGCCTGCTGACCGTCCTGACCCAGATCGCCCGCACCGAGCTGGGGCTCCATGAGGTGACGTTCAGGTCGCATGACACGACCATCGGCTCGGCCGGCTCGACCTCGGCCTCGCGGCAGACCATGATGGCGGGCGGCGCCGTGCAGCAGGCCTGCCGGGCGGTCATCGCCGAGTTGTCCCGGCGAGCGGGCCTGCCCATCGATCCGCGGCAGGACGACCTCGCGGACCTGCTGGGCCAGCCAGTCGAGCGGACCGAGGTCTATCACCATCGCCGCACCACCGGCTTCGATGCGGACGGCCAGGGCGACATCCATGTGAGCTTCGTGTTCGGTGCCGAGCGCGCCATCGTGGAGGTGGACACCGAGCTCGGCCTGGTCCGGGTGGTCCAGATCGATGCGGTCCAGGATGTCGGCCTGGCCATCAACCCGGCCGCGGTGGCCGGCCAGATCGAGGGCGGTACCGCCATGGGCCTCGGACTGGCCGTCATGGAGGAGATCCGGCTGACCGGCGGGCGGATCGCGAACGCGTCCTTCACCGACTACCTGATACCGACCATCCTGGATGTCCCGCCGATCAGCTCCGAGCTGGTGGAGGATCCCGAGCCCGGCGTGCCCTACGGGGTGAAGGGGATCGGCGAGTCGGCCACGATCGTGGCGACGGCCGCGGTGGTCGCGGCGATCAGGGATGCGACCGGGATGGAGCTGAACCGGGCCCCGGTGCGCCCCGACGACATCGTCGGCCTGCGCGCCGCGGCGACCGCCGCGCAGTGGCCGCCCAACCCGGACCCGCCCTGGCAGGTCCCGGTGCCCGAGGTGGCGGGCCTCGGCATGGGGCAGCAGCAGCTGATGACCGGCACGTCCTGACGCGAGCCGGTTGCGGGGCGGCCGCTCGGCTGCGGTGCGCCGATAATTCGCTTTTGCCTGACTGTGGGAACTGATGTGATGGAGTCCGGCCCCAGGTGCCGGCGCAGTCTGGCCCACCGGGGCGTTGTGACGCGCTCCGTGCGCGGCGACCGGCGGGGGCGCCCAATGCTGGGCATGCGGGCGGCGAGCTGATCCGAAGGGGAAAAACAGCGTGAGCGGCAGCGACGGCCACACGACCGATACCGGGCAAGATCGCACGGGCGAGGATCGCCTGGGGCAGGATCGCCCGGGACGCGACAGGATGCCGGGGACCTCCGAACGCGGGGTCTTCGCCTGGCTCGGCCGCGCCGTGGTACGCCACCCGTGGCGGGTCATCGCGCTGTGGATCGTGGCCGCGGTGGCGGTGATCGCCACGTCGCCGGGCCTGCCCACGACGACCAATGAGAGCAGCTTCCTGCCCAAGGGCTACGAGTCGATCCGGGCCGCGGACCTGCAAAGCAGGGCATTCCCGCAGGCGGGCAACGTGACCAGCGCGGCGGCCATCATCGTTTTCGCGCGGGCCGACGGCGCGAGGCTGACCAGCGCCGACTCCGCCAAGGTCGGGCAGATTGCGGCGTCGCTCGGCGCCCGGCACATTCCCAACATCGACGGGATCGCGGCCGGGCCGCCGTCGCCGAACCGCCTGGTTCAGACCGCGCTGGTGGCCATGCCCACCAATGTGCTGAACGGGTCGGGCACCGCCGCAGGCGACGCGATCAAGACGCTGCGCGCCGATATCAAGCCGCTGATGACCGGCACGGGCCTGACCGAGGGGGTGACCGGGTCCGCGGCCCAGGTCCTGGATAGCCAGCAATCCAGCCAGCGGGCCGATCAGATCGTCCTGCTCGCCACGTTCGCCCTGATCCTCATCCTGCTGCTGGTGATCTTCCGGAGCCCGATCATCGCGCTGCTGCCGCTCATCCTGATCGCGCTCGTGTCCCAGGTCGCGACCGGCCTGGTCAGCGACGTCAACAAGGCCTTCAATCTCAACACCGACAGCTCGATCTCGACGATCCTGATCGTGGTGCTGTTCGGCATCGGCACCGACTACATCCTGTTCCTGATCTTCCGTTACCGGGAACGGCTGCGGGCAGGCGAGGACGCCAAGCAGGCCATGGTCACCGCCGTCACCCGGGTCGGCGAGGCGATCGCCTCGGCCGCGGGCGTGGTCATCGTGGCGTTCCTCGCGCTGACCCTGTCCACGTTGAGCGTGCTGCGGGCGATCGGCCCGGCGCTGGCCATCGCCGTGGCCACCACGCTGGTCGCCGGGCTGACGCTGGTGCCCGCGGTGGTCTCGTTGCTCGGGACCCGCGTGTTCTGGCCGTCCAAGTCGTGGCGGAAAGAGCCCGAGGCGGCCAGGTTCGCCGCCATAGGCCGGTCGCTCGGCCGCCATCCGGGGCGGTTCGCCGCGGTGTCCGGCTTGGTGCTCGCCGGTCTCGCGGTCGGCGCGTTCAACTATCATCCGACGTTCGACCTGTCCTCGGCGGGCATCCCGAACACCGCCGAGTCGCAGACGGCGCTGAAGACGCTCGAAAAGGGACTGCCGCCCGGCGCGACCGACCCGACCGATGTGTTCCTGCAGTCCAGGTCGGGTCAGCCGCTGAGCACGGCGCAGCTCGCGGTCTACGGCGCGAGGCTGAAGACGCTGGACGGCGTGGGAGCGGTCGCGGCACCGAAGGTCAGCGCGGATAAGGCGACCGCCGACTACACCGTCACCCTGACCCACGATCCCACGTCTACGGCCGCGGTCGCCGCGATGAAGGGGCCGCTGCGGGCGGGTGCCCACGCCGCGGCGCCGCCGGGCACCTATGCCCTGGTCGGGGGCACAACCTCGGTTTTCGCCGACATCCAGCGGGCGGTCAACCACGACTACGCCGTCGTGTTCCCGGTCGCGGCCGTCATCATCTTGCTGATCCTCGCGCTGCTGCTGCGCAGCGTTGTCGCGCCCTGGTACCTGATGGCCTCGGTCGGGCTCGGTTTCGGCGCGACCCTGGGCGCCAGCGTGCTGGTGTTCCAGGGCCTGCGCGGCGAGGCGGGCCTGGTGTTCCTGCTGCCCGTCTACATGTACCTGTTCGTGGTGGCCCTGGGTACCGACTACAACATCCTGATGATCACGCGGCTGCGGGAGGAGGCGAGAGCGGGCAATAACCCGCGCGATGCCGCGGCGCTGGCGCTGCGGCATACCGGCCCGACCATCGGGGCGGCCGGAGTGATCCTGGCCGGGACGTTCGCCTCGCTGATCCTGGCCGGAAACTCGATCCTGTCCCAGCTCGGCTTCGCCGTGTCGTGCGGCATCGCGCTCGCCGCCTTCGTCATGGCCATGTTCTTCACCCCGAGCCTCACCGCGCTGATCGGGCATCTCGCCTGGTGGCCCGGCCACGCCGACCGGCCGCGGACCGGCATGCCCGCAGACGATGCCGAGCGGCCGGCCCCGGCGCGTCGCTGAGGCCGTGGGCTGGCCAGTCGCGCCGAGGGCGTCAGGATTCCAGGTACTTGAGGGCGGCGATGACCCGGCGGTTGTCGTGGCCGTCGGGGGCCAGGCCCAGTTTGGCGAAGATGCTGGCGGCGTGCTTTTCGACGACTCCGGGCGAGATGGTGAGGGTGCTGGCGATGGCGGCGTTCGACCGGCCCTGGGCCATCAGCGAGAGCACCTCTCGTTCCCGGGGCGTGAGCGTCGCCAGCGAGTCGGTCCGCCGGCTGGCGCGCAGCAGCTGCCGGACTACTTCCGGGTCGAGGACGGTACCGCCGTGCGCGACACGGGAGATGGCCTCGATGAAGTCGCTGACGTCGGCAACGCGGTCCTTCAGCAGGTAGCCGACGCCGGCCGGTGCTCCGGCGAACAGCTCGGCAGCGGACCGGGTTTCGATGTACTGGGAGAAGACGAGCACGCCGACCTGGGGATGGTCCTGGTGGATCGACTGGGCCGCGCGCAGACCTTCGTCTGTGTGGTTGGGCGGCATGCGCACGTCGATGATGGCCACGTCGGGCCGGAACTCATCGACGGCCTGCCGCAACGCTGCGGCGTCAGCCACCGCGGCCACCACGTCGTGGCCCCGCCTGATGAGGGTCTGGGTGAGCCCGTCCCGCATGATCGCGGAGTCCTCCGCGATCACGATGCGCAAGGAGGCGGACATCACGCGTGGCCAGGCAACTCGATCGTGACGACGGTCGGGCCGCCGGGCGGGCTGTCGATGCCCAGGCGCCCGTCGACCGTCTGCACCCGTTCGAGCAGCCCGGCCAGCCCGCCTCCGGGAACCAGACGAGCTTCGCCGGCCCCATTGTCGGTCACGGTCATGAGTAGCATCCCGTCTTGGTCGCTGACGTCGATGGTGGCGTGCGTCGCCGCGCTGTGCTTGGTCACATTAGCCAGGAGCTCCGCCGCGCAGAAGTAGGCGATCGCTTCGATGGCGGGCGAGGCCCGTTCGCCCATCCTGACCGTCACGTCGGTGGGGGTCGCGCCGGCCTGGGCCAGATTGGACAAGGCGGCCCCGAGGCCGCGGTCGAGCGCGGCCGGATGGATGCCCCGGGCGAGGTCCCGTAGCTCAGCGAGCGTTTCCTTGGCATGCTGATGGGCCGCGCTGACCAGCATCCGGGTGCGGTCGCCGTCGCTGTCGGCCACCCCGCCGCTGGCCGCTTCGAGGTCCTCCTTGATCTCCCCGAGGGCCATGGCCAGCGCGGTGAGCCGGACCTGCGCTCCGTCATGCAGATCTCGCTCGATCCGCCGGAGCCTGGCCGCCGACGCGTCAACTGCCTGGGCCCGCCGTTCCTGCAGTTCCTGGGCGCGCTCGGCGGCGGCGGCGATCCTGACCTGGGCGTCGCGCTCAGCCTCCAGGCGGACGGCGCGTTCCTCCAGCGAGGCGTAATAGGCGCGCCGGTAACGGTAGGCCACCGAATCACCAAGCACCCACGCAGTCAGCGCAGCGCCGCCCAGGCCGACCGCCGCGCCGAAAATTGCATCCCCTGGACTCGCCGTGTGCGCCGGGGCCCAGCGAGCGATAGCCACGACGGAGCCGAGCAGGCAGACCGCCAGGCCGGCCAGGGAGATCCGGCGGGGCCGGTGGGCGGCCAGGGTGTACAGCAGCACCAAGATCGCCACATCGGTCACGGTCGGCTGCAGCGCAGCAACCGGCGCCGAAGCCCCGGACTGCACGCCGAAGATGATCTGCGCCGCCCCGATGGTCGCCGCCACCCCGAACGCCGCCACCGGATACCGGCGGCGCGGTATCACGGTGGCGGCGAGCAGCAGGTTGACCGCGATCGCGGTGAGCCACACGCTGGGCGGCCCGACGGGGACCTGACCCACGCTGAACCCGAACAGCACCACGGCCAGCAGCCCGTCAGCCTGCCATGGATGACTGCGGACCGACGCGTACACGTCCTGCAGCACCTTCCCAGGGTAGGCGCTGGTCGCCGGGGCGGGCGGCCGCCGCGTGGCTGACTTGCCAGGCTCGCCGGCGCCGCCGCGGTCAGAACGCAACAAAGCCCGAACCAGTCATCAAGATGACCTGCGACAGGAATCTGCTGGTCCCGTTGCAGACCGGCTTCGCGCCCGTGTTTGCCGCGCCCGTGTTTGCTGCGGTTGGCGCGCAGCCAGCCATCGTGAGCGCGTCGGCGAGCAGGGCGGGGCTGGTCGCCCGGATGCCGAAACCGCGGGCAGGAGACTTCCTGTGCATGTGAGAGCCCTTCTCTGGTCAAGTTCGTGCGCAGCTAGGCGTCGCGCTTGCGGAACAGCGCGGCACCGAGGATGAGCAGGATCACCGTGTAGGAGCCGAACACCGCGAACTCGCCCCACGCGGAGAACAGGTGCGGCGGATTGTTCTGGCTATTGGTGCTCGTGATCACGGTAAGGACGCCTGGGCCCGGCAGCCACCTGGCTACGTCCGCGTACCAGGCGCTCGGCAGCGCCCTGGCGATCTGCGGCACCAGGAACAGCAGCCCGTAGGCGGCGGTCATCGCACCGGCCGTGCTGCGCAAGATAGCGCCGAGGCTGAAGGCGAACAGGCCACAAATCGCGACGTAGATGGCGCTGCCGAGCACGGCGCGCAGGACGCCAGGCTGGGACAGCGCCGCGCCCGCGTGGGTGCTCGTGAGCAGGGCCTGGCCGACGAAGAAGGCCGCGAAGCTGGTTAGGAACGCGACGGCCAGGGCGACCACCGCGAAGACGGCCGCCTTGGCGCTGTACAGCACCCCGCGCCTGGGCATGACGGTCAACGACGTGCGGATCATTCCCGTCGAATACTCCGACGTGATGGACAGCACGCCGAGGACCACGATCACGAGCTGGCCGAGCAGCGCCAGCCCGATGACGCTCGACTGGGTCGGGTCGAAGCCCGCCCGGTCGGCCGCCGCCATATGCGGCCAGCGGGACGCCTCGCCCGCGCAGAAGGCGACGCTCCAGGCGACGCTCGCCCCCACCAGGACCAGCAGCGTCCAGTAGGTGGAGCGGACTGAACGGATCTTGGTGAACTCCGAGCGAAGCGTGCCCGTCAGGTCGGCCCGGCGTCGCCGGGCGGGTATCGGCGCGGGCCGCCCGGCCCGGCCGGTCGTTATCGCCGCCATGTCATGCCCCCGATCCGTTGTTGGCCGGCTGCTGACGGGCGGGCTGCTCCGCGTGGTACTCCACGCTGTCGGCGGTTAGTTCCATGAACGCCTGCTCTAGGGACACCCTGGACGGGGCCAGGTGGTGCACCCGGATGCCACTGGCAAAAGCGAGATCGGCAATCTTGTCTTCAGTCAGGCCGCGCACCTGCAGGTCACCCGCGTCATCGGCACTGGTGCTCGCCGCACCGGTGCCAGTCACGGTGGTTCGTGTCACCCGGCCGCCGGCGGCCGTGACCACCTTGTCCAGCAGGTCCGGCTGCGGGGTCCGCACCTGGACGGACTGGCCGGAGCTGCCGGCGATGAAGTCAGCCATGCTGCAATCCGCGATCAGCCGGCCCCGCCCGATCACGAGCAGGTGATCAGCGGTGTTCTCCATCTCCGACATCAGGTGGCTGGCGACGAAAACGGTACGGCCCTCAGCAGCGAGCGCCTTCATCAGGTTGCGGATCCACAGAATGCCCTCGGGATCGAGGCCATTGACGGGCTCGTCGAACATCAGGATCTGCGGATCGCCAAGCAGCGTGGCGGCGATGCCGAGCCGCTGGCTCATGCCCAGCGAGAACCCTCTGGTCCGCTTTCCGGCTACGTCGGTCAGCCCGACGATGCCGAGAACCTCCTCCGCCCGGCGGGCCGGGATGCCGTTGGTCTGAGCCAGGCAGAGCAGATGGTTGCGGGCGCTGCGGCCGCCGTGTACGGCCTTGGCGTCCAGCAGCGCGCCGACCTGACGCATCGGGCTGGGCAACTGCGGGTGCGGACGGCCGTTGACAGTGACGGTCCCCGCGGTGGGGTAGTCCAGACCCAGGATCAGCCGCATGGTGGTGGTCTTGCCAGCGCCGTTCGGCCCGAGGAAACCGGTCACCATGCCGGGGCGGATCGTGAAGCTGAGGTTATTGACCGCGACGGCAGAGCCGTAGCGCTTGGTGAGACCACGGGCCTCGATCATCGGGCATTCTCCCTGGCTAGCGCCATTGCGTTGGTCATCACGCTACGGAGGGCCGAGGGCTGGCGGCAGCCGGCTAACACCCATCCTCAGCTGGGGGATTTCCCCCGGTCCGGCCGTACGGCCGGCCGCGGGGTGGCCGTCCGCGGGGTGCGGCCGGTTCCGGGTGCGCTCCGTTGCAGGGTGCGCTCGGTCAGGTGGCGCGGTGCAGCCAGGTCAGGACGGCTTCGAGGACGCCGCCGCCGATGGCGAGTGCCTTGTCCGAGATCTGCTGCCAGTCGGTGTCGGCCCGGGGGTCCACGTCGCCGATCTTCAGGCCGGCCGGGACGGCGGTCTGGTCGGCGACCAGGCCGCGGACCAGGCCGGCGAACGGGGCGCGCACCTCAGCGCCGTTCACGGTCCCGAGCACGGCATCGGCTTGGACCACGTCACCGAGGCGGGCCTGCCACCTGACGGTCCCGGCCGCCGGAGCCCGCAGGACCCGTTCGGCGCCGCGGCCGCCGATCACGCCGGGGGTCCCGGTGTTGGGCGCGGCCGAGCCGGTCCAGAAGACCCGGCCGAGCTGCGGGCCGCGCATGGTCTCGACGACGGCATGGCAGTCGCGGCCCGCCGTGAAACCGGGGCCGAGGGCCACCACGAACGGCGCGTCGCCGATGGTCGTGTCGAGCAGGCGCTTGGCCATCCGGGCGTCGACCACCACGTCCGCGCCGAGCGGCGGGAGCCCGGCCGAGATCACTACCGGCACCTGGTCCGATCGAGCCAGCTCGGCCGCCTCGGCGACGGTCGCGCGCGCTGCCTTGATCCCCTCGACGAGCACCGTACCTTCGGTGACCGCGGTCGAGAACGCCACGCTGCGCCTGACGGTGAGCGGCGCGTCCAGCTCGCAGACCACGACGCCGAATCCGGCTCGCTTCAGCCGCCAGGCGGCGCCGGTGGCCAGGTCGCCGCCGCCGCGCAGGACGACCAGCACGTCCGCGATAGCTCGGCTCACGGCCGGTCCGGGAGAACCTGGCCACGGTGGCCGTTCGGCTTATCCTGGGGGACCGGGTCGGCGGGCCGCGTGGCTGGCCGGTCGTGGGGGGCCGGGCCGGCGGGTGGCGCGGCTGGCCGCCCGTCGAGGACCGGGCCATGGCGGTGGACGGCTACGACTTCGGCCATGATGGCCAGGGCGATCTCGCGCGGTGTCTCAGCGCCCAGGTCGAGACCGGCCGGCGTCCGCACCCGGCTGAGCACCTCATCGGAGACGCCGCGGGCTAGCAGCTCGGCCCGGGTGGCCTGCCAGCGCCTGCTGCTGCCCAGGACGCTGACCGAGCGGGCCTGCCTCGCGAGCAGCAGGGGCAGCGCGGCGGCATCGACCTGTACCCCGCGGGTGGACAGCACCAGGTGGGTGTCGGCCGTGACGGGCACGGCGGCCAGCGCGTCCTCGACCGGGCCGGGCAGCAGCATGTCGGCCCCGGGCAGCAACTCCTTGGTGGCCAGGTCGGCGCGGTCGTCGGAGGCGACCACGCGGAATCCCAGCCAGTGGGCGAGGTCCACCACGGCCCGGCCGATCGTGCCGCATCCGATCACGAGCACGGTCGGGGTCGGCAGGTGCGGTTCCAGGTACACCGTCATCTCCCCGCCGCAGGTGCCGGGCTCGCCATTGAGCGGGTCCAGCAGGTCGTAGCGCACCAGCCTGGCCTGTCCGGCGGCCAGCGCGGCCAGCGCCGCTGTCGCCACCCGGCTCTCCACCGCGCCGCCGCCGATGCTCCCTGACCGACGGCCGTCTTCATGCACCAGCATCTTCGAGCCGGCATGGCGGGGTACCGACCGGCAGGTGTCGACGACGGTGGCCAGCACGACCCGCTCACCGGCATCGACCGCTGCCACCAGCTCGTGCAGCAGCGACTCGGGGCCGTCGTCAGTCATGGCCCTGCGCCCCGTCGTGCAGCGCGCGCCAGACTCGCTCCGGGGTGAACGGCAGCGCGTTGATGGCCACCCCGGTCGCGTCCAGGATGGCGTTGCGGACGGCGGGCGCGACGCCATCCATCGGGATCTCGCCGACGGCCTTGGCGCCGAACGGGCCGGACGGCTCCATCGTCTGTACCAGGAAGACCTCGGTGGCGGGCACGTCGTCGGCGCGGAAGATCCAGTAGGGCCCGAGCCGCGCGTTCAGCGGGCGGCCCGCGTCGTCCAGCGGGAGTTCCTCGGTCAGCGCGTAGCCAAGCGCCTGGATCATGCCGCCCTCGACCTGACCGCTGGCCATCACCGGGTTGACCGCCACCCCGCAGTCGACCGCCATGACCAGCCTGGTCACGGTGACCTCGCCGGTCCGGCAGTCCACCTCCACCTCGGCGAACTGAGCTGCGAACAGCGCCGGCGAGTCGGTCGCGACGAACGAGGCGGAGCCCATGATCTGTTCCTGGTCGTGGGTGTGCAGCGTGTCCAGGGCCACATCGCTCAGGAACACCGAGCGGCCGTCGGGCGCCCACGCACGGCGGTCCCTGAGCGCTACGTCGGCTTCGACGACCTCGAGCATCCGGGCGGCGCGGGCCACGATCTTCACCCGCACGGCCTCGGCGGCCCGTTTCGCCGCCATGCCCGAGATGTAGGTGGTGCTGGAGGCATAGGCGCCCACGTCGAAGGGGGTGATGTCGGTGTCGGCGGCGTACACGATGATTTCGTCGACGCCGGTGCCGAGCACTTCGGCCGCGATCTGGGCCAGCACGGTGTCGGCTCCGGTGCCCAGGTCCGTGGCGCCGACCAGCATGTTGAACGACCCGTCGTCGTTCATCTTGATCGAGCAGGCACCCATGTCGGTGAACGGGATGCCGGTGCCGTGCATACACAGCGCGAACCCGATGCCGCGCCGGATGTCCGGGCGGTCTGGCACCTGCCGCCAGCCCGGATCGGCGTGCTGGCTCCACCCGATCGCCCGGCTGGCCTGCGCCACGCACTCCTGGATCCCGCAGCTGGTCACCTTGGGCAGATCCGCGGGCGCGATGTCGTCGGTCCCGCCCCGCTCACTGAGCCGCGGCGCGATATCCAGCGGGTCGCCGACGCCGATCCAGTTCCGCCGCCTGAACTCGATGGGATCCAGGTCCAGGGCCGCCGCGATGTCGGTCATGTGTGACTCAAGAGCGAACAGGGCCTGCGGTGCCCCATAGCCGCGGAACGCCCCGGAGACCAGCCGGTTCGTATAGACCACGTCACAAGAGAAACGCTTGGCCGGGCAGTTGTAGGACGACAGCCCGCGCAGGCCGGTGACGGACTGGACGGTGAAGCCGTGCACCCCGTACGCGCCGGTGTTGGCCACCACCCGCATGTCCTGCGCCACCAGCCGCGCCTCGCGGTCGACTCCGGTGCGGAACGTGATGGTCTGCGCGTGCCGGGTACGCGAGAACGCGAGTTCCTCCGCCCTGGTCAGCTCCAGCCGCACCGGGCGGCGGGTGGCCAGCGCGAGGTGGCCGACGATGTCCTCGATGAGCATCTCCTGCTTCACGCCGAACCCGCCGCCGATCCGCGGCTTGATCACGTGGATGCGCTTCACCGGCAAGCCGATCAGCGGCGCCAGCATTCGCCGGACGTGGAACGGCACCTGGGTTGAGGTGCGCACCACCAGCCGCTCGTCCTCGTCGAGCCAGGCGATCGCGATGTGCGGCTCGATCGGGCAGGCCTGGACCTGATGGACCTGGAAGGTCTGCTCAAACACCCGGTCGGCGCCGGCCAGTGCACCCTCCATGTCGCGGGTCGTCCGGCCCTCGATGTGCGAGCTGATGTTGCGGTCCGCGTTGACGATGCCGACGGAGTCAGGCTCGTCGTGAATCACCGGCGCCCCATCGGCCATCGCGGCCAGCTCGTCGAAGACGGTCGGCAGCACCTGGTAGGTCACCTTGATCAGCTGGCACGCCCGCGCCGCGATTTCCGGGCTGTCGGCGGCGACCGCCGCCACCCGGTCGCCAACGTGCCGGACCTTGTTGTCGAAGCTGACCTGGTCCCATGGATAGGGGTTAGGCCAGGACTGGCCGCCGGAGGCGTACTTCACCCTGGGGGTGTTCCAGTGATGCAGCACGGCGTGCACGCCGTCCAGCGCCCGGGCCGCGGAGTCGTCGATCGCGACGATGCGCGCGTGGGCGTGCGGGCTGCGCAGCACCTTGACGTGCAGCAGGCCGCGCATCTCGACGTCGTCGGTGAAGGCCGGATTGCCCTTCACCAGCCGCACCGCATCGACCTTGTGCTCGGACTTGCCGACCACCGCGGTGTCGGGCACGTCGGCCGACGGCACGACGCGCGGCACCGCCGCGGGCACCTCGCGGGCCGCAGCCCCGGTACGCATAGTGCCGTTGGCTGCTGGGCCGTTGACTGCTGGGCCGTTGGCTGCTGGGCCTTTGACCGGGGTGCCATGGCCAGGGGTGCCATTGCCGGGGGTGCTGCCGGTGAGACGCTCGACGATCAGCGGCGTCATCGGCTCGGGCTTGTCGCCACGGAGCGCCGCGGCGGCCCGGCGGACCGCCTCGACCACCTTCACGTAGCCGCTCTCGCGGTCGAGGATCCCCGACAGCGCGTCCCGGATCTGCTCCTCGGATGGATCGGGATCCTCCTCGAGCAGCGCCTTGGCCGCCAGCACCATCGCGCCCGCCGAATAGCCGGACTGCAGCGCGCCGCTGTCGACGAAGGCCTCCTGGATGGGATGCAGCTCGCCGGTGGCCACGTTCAGGCTCTCCACCGTGGTGACCGCATGGCCGCCGGCCTGCGCGGCCAGCAGCACATCCGACGAGACCAGGCGGCCGTCGAGGAGAACGGCGGCCGCCCCCGTTTCGCCGGTGTCCGAGCCGTAGCGGACGCTGAAGCATCCCTCCCGGCGCAGCACCGTCAGCAGCGAATCGCCGGGTGCGCAGGTGATTCGCCGGGGAGCTCCGTTAAGAACGAAATCGACGTCCATCAGCTGCCGCCCATCATCTGATCGCAGCCAGCGCGCGGGCCGAAAGGACGGCCGCCAGCGCGCGCCGGTACTCGGCCGAGCCGCGGAAGTCAGCGGGCGGATCGAGCTGGCTGGTGTCGAGCTGGTCCGGGTGGTCGATGAGAACCGGGGTGGCTGCCACCCCGGTGAGCGCCACCCGGGGGCGGCCATCCGCGGTGATCCGCGCCACTGCCGCCACGATCGGCCGGTCGGCGCGGGTGCGGCCGGTCCGCGCCGCGCTGCTGCGGCCCGCGGTACTGATCGTGACGGCGGTGATGATCCGGCCGGCGGGCGGCGGTAGCGCGGCGAGCAGTTGCTCCAGGGTGAGTTCCGAGGCACCCTCGGGCCCGGCGATGCGCACGACAGCGCCGTGGGCCAGCAGCGCGGCCAGCAGTTCGCTGTCGGAGTCCCCGGTCGCCACGCAGCCGCCGACCGTGGCCTGGGCCCGGAGCGTGCTCGGCTGCTCGCGCCGCGCGGCTTCGCGGATGACATCAGGAACAACAGGGCTGGCGGCCAGCCGGCTGAGCGTGACGGTCGCCCCGATCACGGCCATCCGGCCGTCGAGTTTGTCGATCCGGCCCAGGCCGAGGGCCTGCAGGTCCACCACTTCGATTGGCCCCGGGGCGGTGACCGCGTTCAGCTTGGTCCCGCCGCCGAGCAGGACAGCGGCCGGCCGGGCCAGGCAGGCTAGTGCCGCCTCCAGGGTGGCCGGGCGCTGGTAAGCGCTAATGATCGCCATGAGCTAACTCTCGTCCGCTGAGCAGCTGGCCCACAGGGCCAAAGGCCCTGCTACACCGGGTCATCCGGGCCGTCCAGGGCCGTCCGGGGCCGTTCCGGGCCGTTCCGGGGCCAATTTCCCTGGCGCGGCGGGCCTGCGGCCGCCCGACGGGCTGTTCGCGCTGTTCCGGTGGCTTTCGGGTACGGCTGGCGGGGACCTTCGGCCCTACGCGGCCCCAGTGGCACGAGGGACGGTTGGTCCAGCGCAGCGGCCGTTCCGCCGAGCGCCGCTAGGGGCGGTGTGATGGAGTTCATCCTTAACGGCAAGCCCGTGTCGGTCGACGTGGCCGAGGGCGAGAGCCTGCTCAACGTACTCCGTGATCGCTGCGGGGTGACTTCGGTGAAGGATGGCTGCGCGCCTGAAGGTTCCTGCGGCGCCTGCACCGTGCTCGCCGATGGCAAGGCCGTCGTGTCGTGCGCCCAGAAGGCGGCCAGGTTCGCCGGGCGCGAGGTGCAGACCCACGAGGGACTGCCGGCCGCCGAACGGGCCAGGTGGGCGGAGAGTTTCGTGGCCGCCGGCGCTTCGCAATGCGGTTTCTGCTCCCCGGGCGTGGTCATGAAGGCGGAGTCGCTGCTGCGCAAGACTCCCGATCCGGCCCGGTCCCAGGTGATCGGCGCGCTGGCCGGGAACCTGTGCCGGTGCACCGGCTACGTCAAGATCGCCGACGCGATCATGCTCAACGCGGCGGCCCGCGCCGGGGTCCCGCTGCCGACGCCGGACGGCAGCGGCCGGGTGGGCTCCCGGACCGCCCGCTACCGCGGTCGCGAGCTCGCGCTCGGTGACAAGCCGTATATCAACGACATGACCAGGCCCGGCATGCTGCACGGGGCGGTCAGGTTCACCGACCACCCGCGGGCCCGGATCGTCTCGGTCGACACCACCACGGCCGCGGCGGCCCCGGGCGTGGTAGCCGTCCTGACCGCCGCGGACGTGCCGGGTAACCGGACTCAGGGCGAGATCACCCAGGACTGGGTCCAGCTGTACGCCGCGGGGGAAACAACTAGGTACATCGGCGACATCGTGGCGCTGGTCGCGGCGGACACCAGGGCCGCCGCGCGGGCCGCCGCGGCGCTGGTGGAGATCGAGTACGAGGTGCTCGAGCCGGTGACCGACCCGGTCGCGGCGCTGGCCCCGGGCGCGCCGCAGCTGCACCCGCACGCCCCAGGCAACGTCCTGTCGGTGTCCGAGGTCAAGCGCGGCGACGTCGATGCCGTGCTGGCCACTGCGGCGCACGTCCTGACCGAGACCTTCCGCACGCAGTGGATCGAGCACGCGTTCCTGGAGCCCGAGTCCGCGCTGGCCTGCCCGGACGGCGACGGCGGCATTCACTTCTACACGCAGGGCCAGGGGATCTGGAGCGACCGCCGTCAGGTGGCGGGCCTGCTGGGGCTGCCCGAGGATCAGGTGCGGGCCACGCTGGTCGCCAACGGCGGTGCGTTCGGCGCCAAGGAAGACCTGAACGTCCAGGGGCATGCGGCGCTGCTGGCCACCCGCACCGGGCGCCCGGTCCGGCTCACCCTGAGCCGCGCCGAGAGCATGCGCTTCCACGTCAAGCGGCACCCGCTCACGATGACCTACACGGTCGGCTGCGACGCCCGCGGTCGGCTACTCGGCCTGCGCGCCGAGATCATCGGCGACACCGGTGCCTACGCCAGCGTGGGGGACAAGGTGCTGGAGCGCGCGGCCGGGCACGCCTGTGGTCCGTACCGGTTCGCGGCGGTGGACGTCGTGGCGCGCGCCGTCTACACCAACAACGTCCCGTGCGGCGCGATGCGCGGATTCGGCGCCAATCAGGTGAACTTCGCGCTGGAAGGCATGCTCGACCGGCTCGCCGAGCGCGTCGGCCTCGACGGCTGGGACATCCGGTGGCTGAACGCGGTCGGCGTCGGTGACATTTTCGGGACCGGGCAGCGGCTCGGGCCCGGGGTCGGCCTGCGCAAGACGCTGCTAGCGGTGAAAGAGGCCTATAAGTCGGCCCCGCTGGCCGGGATCGGCTGCGCGGTCAAGAACACCGGGGTCGGGAACGGCCTGGCCGAGTACGGCCGCGCCATCCTGCGCCCGGAGGCCGACGGATCCGTGACGCTGTTCCACGCCTGGACCGAGATGGGCCAGGGCGTGCACACCATCTTGATGCAGGTGCTCTGCGAGGAACTCGGCCTCACCCCGGACCGGGTCGCGGTCGAGGTCGATACCAGGTACGAGCTCGGCTGCGGGCAGACGACAGCGTCCCGCGCCACCGTGCTCGGCGGCCGGTCGGTGCAGGCGGCTGCGGCCAAGCTCAAGGCCGATCTGGGCGGCCCGGCCGAGTCGGCCGCCCTGGCGGCCCGGGCCGGGCGGGAGTACTACGGCGAGGTCTGCGTCGATTGGACGACAGCGCCGGGGGCGGCGGTGGACAACCCGGTGACGCACTTCGCCTACGGCTGGGCCACGCAGGTCGTCATCCTGGACGGCGACGGCGCGATCGCCAAGGTGGTCGCGGCGCATGACGTCGGGAAGGTGATCAACCCGACGCTGCTGGAAGGGCAGATCGAGGGGGCGGTCCACATGGGCCTGGGCCACTCGCTGTCCGAGGAGTACGTGGTCCGGGACGGCATCCCGGTGACCACGACGCTGAAGTCGCTGAACATCATCCCGCCCGCGGGCATGCCACCGGTCGAGTGCATTTTCGTCGAGGAGCCGCAGCCGGAGGGGCCCTACGGCGCGAAGGGAGTCGGTGAGATCGGCCTGGTGCCGACGGCCGCCGCGGTGGCCGGGGCGCTGCACGCCTTCGAGGGCGGGTACCGCACCCGGCTGCCGATGAAGGATTCTGCGGCCGCCCGGGCCGCGGTCCCGAAGCTGGCGCATCTGCGATGAGCCGCCACACCGAGCAGAACGCACCGGGTTCCCAGCTAGCACTGTGCGGGGGCATGGTTATCTCGTCCCTGGATCCGGTGCGCCTCAGCACCGCTGATGTCGTCATCGCCGGGGACCGGATCGCTGCGGTGGGGCAGGCGCCCCCCGGCGTGCCGCGCCGCGACTGCTCGCGGACGCTGGTACTGCCCGGCAACGTCTGCGCGCACCACCATCTCTATTCGGCGCTGTCCCGCGGGATGCCGTACCAGCTGGAACCGCCCGCCAGCTTCCTGCAGATCCTGCAGCGGGTCTGGTGGCGGCTGGACCGGGCCCTGGACGAGCCGAGCGTTCGGCTGTCGGCGCTGGTCGGCGGGCTGGAGGCGCTGCGGGCCGGCACCACCACCGTGATCGATCACCACGCATCACCGAACTTCATCGACGGCTCGCTGGACGTCATCGCCGAAGCGCTGGAAGAGATCGGGCTGCGGTCGGTGCTCTGCTACGAGGTCAGCGACCGGGACGGGCTGCCGCGGGCCGCGGCGGGTGTCGCCGAGAACAGCAGGTTCCTGGCCAGCCGGCGCCGCCTGACCCGCGGGATGATGGGCGCGCACGCATCGTTCACCTTGTCCGACGACACGCTGGCCGCCTGCGCGCAGGCCGCCAGCACGGCGAGCGCCGGCGTCCATATCCATGTCGCCGAGGACCGGGCCGACCAGGACGACGCGGTGGCCAGATACGGCGCGCGGGTGGCCGAGCGGCTGGGTGCCGCCGGGGTGCTGACCGCCGACGCGCTGCTCGCGCACTGCGTCCACGTCAGCGACTTCGAGGTGGCCGACATCACGGCCTGCGGCGCGACCGTGGCGCACAACCCGCGCAGCAACATGAACAACCGGGTGGGCTACTCGCCGCTGGCCCGCTTCGGGCAGCGGGTCGCGCTCGGCACCGACGGCATCGGCGGCGACATGATCACCGAGTCGCAGCTGGCCTACTTCCGCGCCGTTGAGGCAGGTGCCGCGGCCGGGCCGACCTGGCCGCTGGACCGGCTCGCCGAAGGGGCCAGGCTCGCCGGGCGGATCTTCGGCGAGCCGCTGCTGGGCAGCATCGCGGTGGGCGCGCCCGCCGACCTGACGGTGCTCAGCTACGACCCGCCCGCGCCGCTGTCCGCGGCGAACCTGCCCGGCCACTGGGTCTTCGGCGTGGCCCCGGGCCGGGTCAGGGACGTGCTGGTGGCCGGCGAGCTGGTCATCTCCGGCGGCCGGTCCACCCGTGTCGATGAGACGAAGATCGCCGAGGTGGCGGCCCGCGAGGCGGCCAGGCTCTGGGGGCGCCTGGACGAGATTCCCGCGCACCCGTTCACCCCGAAGGGACAGTGAGGGACATGGCGGTCACCAGCGCCGGGCGGATGGCGCTCTACCTGCAGGACAAGCACCCGATCCGGGACGGCATGGACTACGTGAGGTACGCCGAGCAGCGTGGTTTCGAGGCGGTCTGGCAAGCCGAGAGCCGCCTGGTCAGGGAGGCGACCGTCCCGATGGCCGCGTTCGCCGCGGTGACCGAGCGGATCAAGGTGGCCTCGGGCGTCATCCCGATCTGGACCCGCAACGTGGGACTGCTCGCCGCGACCTTCTCGACGCTGGACGAGCTGGCCCACGGCCGCGTCATTCTCGGGCTGGGGGCCTGGTGGGAGCCGCTGGCCAGCAAGGTCGGCGTGCGCCGGGAGCATCCGCTGCAGGCCATGCGCGAGGTGGTCACGGCGACGCGCCGGCTGCTCGCCATGGAGCGCGTGACCTACCACGGTGACTTCGTGCACCTTGATGACGTCGAGATCGACGTGGTGCACGGCGACCGGTCGCCGCGGCCGGTCCCGATCTACATCGGCGCTACGGGCATGAAGATGATGGAGCTCGCCGGTGAGATCGGCGACGGCGTCGTGCTCAACTACATGGTCGGCCCCGAGTACAACAAGAGGGCCCTGGAGGCGCTGGCGATCGGTGCCGACCGGGCCGGCCGCAACGTCGCCGACATCGACCGTCCCCAGCTGGTGGTGTGCTCCGTCGATGAGGACCGCGACCTGGCGCTCGACCGGTCGCGCGAGCTGCTGACCCAGTACCTGGGGCAGCAGCCGCACATCATGAAGGCCAGCGGGGTCGACCCGGAGCTGATCGAGCGGATCGGCAAGATCCTCACCTGGCCCGCTGGTCCCGAGGACATCCGCAAGGCCATGCGCCTGGTCCCCGACGAAGCGGTCCAGATGATCTCCGCATCGGGAACCCCGGCCGAATGCCGCGCCAAGGTCAGCGAGTACGTCGCCAGCGGCGCGACCTGCCCGATCCTTTACCCCCTGGGTGACGACGTCAATTTGATGATCGACACCTTCGCACCCCTTCAGTAAGGAGCCAACGTCATGCGCAGCTTCCTGGGCCGCGACATCCTCTCGCTCAAGGACATGGAGCGCGAGGAGTTCTTCCAGATTTTCCGCGTCACCGACCAGCTCAAGCCGTACGCCCTGGAACGGCGCAACACCGACCTGCTGAAGAGCAAGACGCTGCTGACGGCCTTCTACCAGCCGAGCACCCGGACCCGGATGGCGACCGAGGCGGCGATGCACCGGCTCGGCGGTGCCGTGCTCGGCTTCTCCGACGCCAAGATGACCCGGGCCGGCGACTTCTATCAGGAGACGATCAAGGACACCGCGCACATGCTGGAGTACTACGGTGACGTCATCGCGATGCGCCATCACCAGCAGGGCGCGCCGGCTGAGTGCGCCAAGTGGGCGTCGGTGCCGGTCATCAACTGCGGTGACGGCTGGGGCGAGCACCCGACTCAGGTCCTCACCGACCTGTACACGATCTGGCAGGCCAAGGGCACGCTGGACGGGCTCAAGATGCTCTGCGTGGGCGACATGCGGATGCGGACCATGCACTCCATCCTGTACGCGGCCTCGCAGTTCGACATCGAGGCGTTCGTGGTCAGTCCGGAGGAGATGTCGCTGCTACCGGAGTTCAAGGCCGAGCTCGATGAGCGCAACGTCCAATACCGGGAATTCGAAACGGTTGAGAAGTGCATCGCCGACGCTGACGTGATCTACATGGAGCCGGTCGTCCAGGCCGACTACACCCAGGCCCGCGTCGAGGTCACAGAGCACCGCGGGACCACGCCCGAGGCCTACCGCGTCACCAGGAAGTTGCTCAGGGACAAGGCCAAGAGCGACTCGATCATCCTGCACTCGCTGCCGCGGATGGACGAACTGCCGCCTGATGTCGACAGGACCCGCCATGCCAGGTACTGGGTCGAGGCGTTCAACGGCGTCGCCATGCGGATGGCGCTGCTGGCGCTCGTCCTCGGCGCGGCGGAGTAGGGGGCTAGCCATGCAGACTCACCTTCGGGGCCGGGACCTGATCACCCTCCAGGAGTGGACGAAGGACGAGATCGACACCCTGCTGGACGTGGCGTTCGCGCTCAAGCGGGACCGCGCCCTCGGCCAGCCGCATCCCTACCTGCGGGACCGCGTGCTGGCCATGCTGTTCTTCTTCCCCAGCACCAGGACCCGGGCGTCGTTCGAGGCCGGGATGGCGCAGCTCGGCGGCCATGCCCAGTTCATCGAGAGCAAGTCGACCCAGATCGCGCACGGTGACACCGCCAAGGAAATCGGCGAGATCCTCGGCAGGTACAACGACGGGATCGCCATCAGGCATTGCGACTGGGGCGTCGGCAACGCCTACATCCGCGACGTCGCCGAGGCCAGCCGGGTGCCGGTGCTGAACATGCAATGCGACGTCTACCATCCGCACCAGGCGCTGGCTGACCTGATGACCATGATCGAGCGGTTCGGCGACGTACGCGGCCGGACGGCCACGGTGAGCTGGGCCTGCTCATCCAGCTACCAGAAGCCGATCAGCGCGCCGCAGAGCCTGGCGCTGCTGCTGCCGCGGTTCGGGATGAACGTCCGGCTGGTCCATCCGCCCGAGTTCGCGCTGATGCCGGAGATCGTCGCGCAGGCCGAGGCCAATGCCAGGGCCGGGCGCGGCAGCTTCGAGATCATGGACGATTTCGACGAGGGAATCCGCGGCACCGACGTCGTCTACGCCAAGAGCTGGGGCGCCGTGACGAGCACCGCCGATGAGTCGCAGGGCGCCGCCCTGATCGCCAAGTACCCGTCGTGGATCACTGACGAAAAGCGGATGGAACTGGCCGGCGAGGACGCGGTGTTCATGCATCCGCTGCCCGCCGACCGGAACGTCGAGGTGACGGACGCCGTCATCGACGGCCCGCGGTCGGCCGTCTACGACCAGGCCGAGAACAGGCTGCACGGCCAGAAGGCCGTGATGGCCCTGACCATGTGAGCACAGACCATGTGAGCACAGACCATGTGAGCACAGACCATGTGAGCACAGACCATGTGAGCTGACGCGAAGGACGGCCTGAGATGACATCGCTAGGACTTGAGCAGCACATCGTCGACCAGGCGGTCTACGACCGGACCGTCGAGCGATTCCGCGCGGCGGAGATCGTGCTGCCCACGTTTGCCCAGCTGGCCAGCCCGGCCAGCATCCCGGCGCCGATCCGGGCCTCGCTGGCCGGCGTGAAGCCGGACGAGGCGCACCCGCTCAACCTGTTCCGGTCGCACTGGTACAACGACCCGGAGCGCACCGGCCTGGCCGGGACGCCGGTGCACGTGGTGCTGCCGGCCGAGCTCACCGGGGTCGAGGCCAAGATCGTGGTGGCGCTGGGTGACCTGTTCCCGATGATCCGGGCCCACAAGGTGCTGGCTGCCTACGGCTGCCTCGCGCCGCGGGTCATCACCGGGCAGTTCGATCCCACCGCGCACCGGGCGGTGTGGCCATCCACCGGGAACTACTGCCGGGGCGGCGTGGCCATCTCGCGCCTGATGGGTGCCCGGGGCGTCGCCGTACTGCCGGAGGAGATGAGCCGGGAGCGGTTTGCCTGGCTCGAGAACTGGGTCGCCGACCCGGGCGACATCATCAAGACGCCCGGCACCGAGAGCAGCGTCAAGGAGATCTACGACAAGTGCGCCGAGCTGTCGGCCGACCCGGCCAACGTCATCTTCAACCAGTTCGCGGAGTTCGGTAACCACCTGGTCCATTACCGGTGCACCGGGACGGCGCTTGGCGCGGTCTATGAGTCGATGCGCCAGGCCGAGCCCGGGCTGCGGCTTGCTGCCTTCGTGTCCGCCTCCGGCTCGGCCGGAACGCTCGGCGCGGGCGACTATCTCAAGGAACGTTACGACGCCAAGATCGTCGCGGTGGAGGCGCTCGAGTGCCCCACGATGCTCGCGAACGGCTTCGGCGAGCACAACATCCAGGGCATCGGCGACAAGCACATCCCGCTGATCCACAACGTGATGAACACCGACTTCGTGGCCGGGATCTCCGACCGCGCCACCGATCAGCTGTCGGTGCTGTTCGCCACCCGCGCGGGCATCGAGCACCTGCGCGAGCGGGAGGGCGTTCCGGAAACCGCGATCGAGGCTCTGCCCGCGTTCGGGTTGTCCAGCATCTGTAACATCCTGGCCGCCGTGAAGACCGCCAAGTACCTCGGGCTCGGGCCGGACGACATGATCGTCACCGTGGCCACCGACGGCGCGGAGATGTACGAGAGCGAGCGGCGGCGCATCAGCGCCCGCGACTTCCCTGACGGCTTCGACGCCCGCGACGCGGCGGAGGTGTTCGGCCGGTGGATGCTGGCCGCCGGCACCAGCGACCTGCTCGAGACGACGCTCGCCGACCGGGAGCGCATCTTCAACCTCGGCTACTTCACCTGGGTCGAGCAGCAGGGTGTCAGCCTGGCCGACTTCGAGGCGCGGCGGGATCAGCAGTTCTGGACCGGGTTGCGGGACCTGCTGCCCGCCTGGGACGCGATGATCGAGGAGTTCAACGGCCGGACCGGACTGGCAGGCGGCAGATGACCGCGCTGGCCAGTTCGATCAGGTGCGCGGGCTGCGGATACCTGGTCGGCGCGGACGAGCCGTACCCGTTCCGCTGCCCGCAGGCCGGCCACGACGACGTGGATCACGTCCTGACCCGGGTCCTTGACCCCGGACGGGTGCGATTCCCGCGCGACGGCGAGGGTAACCCGTATCTGCGTTACCGCGCTCTTATGCACTCCTACCATCTGGCGACGGCCCGGGGCATCAGCGATGCCGAGTACTGCGAGCTGGTCACTGAGCTCGACAGCTCGGTGGCCAGGGTGGCCGGGCGCGGCTTCCTGGCCACGCCGTTCTTCCTGAGCCCGGAGCTGGGCGGGCCGCTGGCCTGCACCGGCGGCGGCGGTGTCTGGGTCAAGAACGAGACCGGCAACGTGTCCGGGTCGCACAAAGGACGGCACCTGATGGGCGTCCTGGTGCACCTGACGGTGATGGAACGGATCGGCATCACCGACGCCGGAAACCGGCCTAGCCTGGCCATCGCGAGCTGCGGGAACGCGGCGCTGGCCGCAGCGGTCGTGGCGCGGGCGGGCGGCTGGCCGCTGACGGTGTTCGTGCCCCCGGACGCTGACGAGGGCGTGGTCCAGGCGCTGCGTGAGCTGCGCTCCACGGTGGTCGTTTGCCCCCGCGAGCCCGGCATCCCTGGCGACCCCGCGTACCTGCGGCTGCGGCAGGAGCTTGACCACGGAGCGGTGCCGTTCACGACGCAGGGCAACGAGAACGGGCTCACCATCGAGAGTGGCGAGACGCTAGGTTATGAGCTGGTGACCGACCTGGCCGCGATGCCCGGCGGGCTGGACCACCTGGTCGTCCAGGTCGGCGGGGGAGCGCTGGCCAGCTCGGCGATCCAGGCGCTGCGGGAAGCCGCGCTGCTGGGCGCGCTGGACCGGCTGCCGCGAGTGCACACGGTGCAGACGTTCGGCGCGCATCCGCTGGAGCGGGCGTATGAGCGGGTCTGCGCGATGCTGCCGGAAGACCCCCAGCCTGAGACCGTGCACGCGGCGATGGGGGCCGCCGCGGCTCGCAGGTCGGAGTTCATGTGGCCGTGGGAAAAGGAGCCGAAGAGCGTGGCCGGCGGGATTCTCGACGACGAGACCTACGACTGGCGGGCGGTCGTCGAGGGCATGCTGCTGACCGGTGGCCAGCCGGTGGTGGTCAGCGAGGGCCTGCTGATCGAGGCGAACACGCTGGCGGTGGCGCTGACCGGGATCCCGGTCGACCCGACCGGCTCCTCCGGGCTGGCCGGGCTGCTGGCGCTGCGGCGATCTGGCGTGATCGGCGAGCACGACAAGGCCGCCGTCCTGTTCACCGGCATTAAACGGGCTCTTCGAACTTAACCTTCAGGTTCCGCACCAGCAGGTTCTTGATGCCGGCGTCATCGGCGGTGCGGCCCTCCACCTGACCCGGCGGTCCCTGAATCGCCGGACAGGCCGACGCAGCAGGTGTGCCACCGGTCTGCCAGCGCCACGCACTCCCCGGTCTGGATGTCCCGCTCGCACCGGGCCGGCCGCGGTGGTGCTCATCGATGCATCATCGGAATGCTTTGGGGAGGTTCGGTGCACAGAGCATGGCCCTGGGGCCGGCCTGTCAGCCTGCTTTGGGCAGCCAGTGCCTGCAACTCCGGCGCTTCCTGGATCATGCTGGTGGCCGTTTTCGTGTACGTGCTCCGCAATTTCTCAGCTTCTTCGCTCGCGATCGTGGAGCTCGCAGGCACCCTCCCCGCCTTGCTTTGCATGCCGTTCGCCGGCGCGTTCGCCGACCGCCACAACGTCCGCACGCTGGCCGTAGGTTCCATGGCGGTTCAGACGCTGAGCCTGCTGGGTGTGCTGGCGCTGCTGAGGACCGGCCTGTGGGGAATAGCGGTGTGCTACGGCCTGCAAGGTGGTGCCAACGCATTCTGGCCGCCTGCGCGGCAGCGCTGGTTGTATGCACTGATCCGCGAAGGTCAGGGTCGTGCCGCAGCCAACGCTGCAATCGGTTCAGTCAGCGGCGTGATGACGATCGCAGGAGCGACGCTCGGCGGAATCCTGTCGGCATGGAGCACAGTCGGTGCGCTCGCCGTAGCCGCGGGGCTCCAGCTGGCAGCGACGGTGCCCCTGTTCGCCCTGGCCCGGCCCGATACCCGGCATAGTGCGCAGACATGCGCTGCCCGGCAGTCCTTTCGTGCCGACCTGGCTGAGGGCTTCACCGCGCTGCGGGGCCTGCCCCTGGCCAGGTCGGTGATCTGGATAGGCATGGCCTGGGGTTTCATCGGCGGTGCCTACAACGTCCTGCTCGCCGCCTATGTCACGGACGGGCTGCACGGCGGCGGATTGCTGCTCGGCGCGTTTTACGTAGTGGATGGGGTCGCGGTGATCGTGGGCACCATGCTCGCGGTGCGCCTGGCGCCGCGTTCGCAGCTGGCCGCCTACGCGGTCGCGTACGCGCTGCAGGGCGCCGCATGGGGCGCTATGTTCCTGGGCGACGGGGCCGCCTGGGCAGCGGCGCTGCTAGCGGTAATGCGCACCGCGAGCGGCGTGATCATCGCACTGGATACCACGATCTTGCTCGCCGCGGTGCCTGAGCGCCTCAGGGGCAGGGTCACCAGCTTGCACATGACCACATACAACGCGGTGTCCAGGGTGGCGCTGGCGGCCTTCGCCGGATTCCTCGCGATCGCCGGAGTCAGGACCGTAGGCATGGCCGCTGGCGCAGCTTCGGTCCTGGCCGGCGCCGCATGGTGGTCACTGAATGGGCGGCGCGCCCGTCCTCTCTATATGGACGCGATATCTTCAGCCGGGGCACCGGACACAATCCCAGTACCGTAGTCGGCTAGGCCACGGACGCTGCCCTGGCCGGAATGTCCGACATCCCGGTCAACTTCGTAGGTCCATTAAGCGCTAGCATTTCAATGATTGACGACTTTTCAGCGATAATCGCTGAAAGGTAGCCACCTTAAAAGGCAGCTCCGCTCGTGTAGGCTGCTCGGTGGCAATTCGTTACCAGTTCACGGGGGAAATTGAAATGCAACGACTCGGAGTGCATCTCGGCGTGCTAGCCGCAGTGTGCGGCGTGGCCGCGCTCACGCTCGCGGGGAGTCCCGCGCTGGCGAGCAGCCGCCCGGCCGGCGGTCATCGGGCCGGCCGGTCCGTGACCGGCCTGGAGCTCATCGCGGGCTCGGCGCACGGCAAGGCGCTGACCGCGAGCATCAGGATCCCGCTGAGGTTGCGGGGAGTGGTACGCGCCCGCGGGTTCATACGAACGGGCGTGACCAAGTACCGTGCGATCAGCACCTCGGCCGGGCGGCTCGTCATCAGGAATACCGGCCGCCGCTATCGCCAGTCCCTGAACAATAGGACCTGCCGTTACAGGCAGACGGAGAAAGCCACGTTCAGGGTGGCGGGCCGGAAGAGCACTGGCGCGTTCGCAGGCGCCTCGGGTCCCATGAAGCTGCGAATCTACTTCACTGTTCACCTGCCCAGGCACAAGTCCGGGAAGCACAAGGGCCAGTGCGACGCGAGCGGTAACGCGCCGATCCAGCGCTACGCCCTTATCTGGCGGGCCAGGATCGTGCTCACGGTCAGGTAGCAGCCACCGGCTGACGGCCGGCCCGGGGCCGCGGGCAGCTCAGCACAGCCGGGCCGCCCGGGCGTGGAGGTAGCGCTGCTGCGGGAGACTGGTGGTCCGCTGGGCCGCCGCCTGGTAGGAGTCACGTGCCGCCGGCCGGTCACCGGTCATCTCAAGCAGGTGCGCGCGGACCGCGTGGAGCCGGTGATCCTCGGCGATCCGCTCGTCCGCCTTGATCTCTTCGAGCAGATCAAGGCCAGCGCGTGCGCCGTGGACCATGGCCACGGCGACGGCGTGGTTCAGCGCTACCACGGGGTTATCAGAGATTCGCATCAGGAGCTCGTACAGGGCCAGGATCTGCGGCCAGTCGGTAGCCTCGGCGGTGGGCGCCTCGTCATGGATGGCGGCGATCGCCGCCTGGAGCTGGTAGGGGCCGGTTGCACCGCGCGGCAGGGCGCCGGTGATGAGCGCCACGCCTGCCGCGATGTACTCGGCGTTCCACAAGCTGCGGTCCTGCTCGGCCATCGGGATCAGCTCGCCACCGGGCCCGGTCCGCGCGGGGCGCCGCGCGTCGGTGAGCAACATGAGCGCGAGCAGCCCGGCTACCTCGCTGTCATCGGGCAGCAAGCGATGGACCATCCGGGCCAGCCGGATGGCTTCGGCCGCCAGCTCCGTGCGCTGCAACGTCGGTCCTGATGTGCTGGCGTAGCCCTCGTTGAAGATCAGGTAGAGCACGTGGAGGACCGCGCCGAGCCGTGCCGCGCGCTCGGCGACGGGCGGCATGCGGAACGGAATTCCGCTGGACTTGATGTGCTGCTTGGCCCGGCTGATGCGCCGGGTCATGGTGGGCTCGGGCACGAGGAACGCCCGGGCGATCTCCGCGGTCGTCAAGCCGCCGACCGCTCGCAAGGTGAGGGCGATCTGCGACGCGGGCGACAGCGCCGGGTGGCAGCACATGAACAGCAGGATGAGCGTGTCGTCAGCGTCCGCTGGTGGCAGGTCGGCAGCGGGTACCCGCCACTCGCCGGACAGCGTCCACCGGGCGACCGTATCTTCACGGCGCCGGCGGGCCTGGTCGCTGCGCAGCAGGTCGGTCAGCCGGCGGGAGGTGACCGTGATCAGCCAGCCCCGGGGATTGTCCGGGATGCCATCATTCGGCCACTGCACCGCGGCGGCCATGAGGGCCTCCTGCGTCGCGTCCTCGGCTATGTCGAACTGTCCGTAACGCCGGATCACAGCGCCGAGGACCTGCGGCGCCAGCTGGCGCAGCAGGTCCTCGACCTCGGTATCAGGCACGAACGATCAGAGCTCCAGCTCAGCCCTGGATTCCGCGATCGGCCGGACATCCGCGAAGGAGCGCGCCGCGACATGGCCGGGAACCGGAGTGTGGCCCAGCCGGGCGGCGATCTCCGTCGCCCGGTCGAAACTGTCGCACTCCACGATCCAGTAGCCGGCGAGCACCTCCTGCGTCTCGGCGTACGGACCATCCGTCACGACCGGGACGCCCTTGTCCAGCCCGCCGCCCACGCGCCTGGTGTGAACCGGCGCACCCAGGCCCCGCGTCTCGACCAGCTCACCGGACTCCTCCAGGTCTTTGTTGAACCGCTCCATGAACGCGCCCATGGCCGCGAAATCCTCTGCGGACCACGCCTGCTGGCCGGTGGCCTTCCCGGCCATGCCGTCGTAGTCCTGCTGCGATGCGTAGGTCAAGATCATGTACTTCACGACTCTCTCCTCTCCCGTGGGGTACCCGCTCCAGCGCCCTTCACTAGAGACGTCGAGGCCACCAGCCAAGTCCGGACACCGGCCCGGCGCCGACCACTGTGCCACCAGCGGCACTCCCGGAGCCATCAGGGCGGAGCCATCAGAGCGGAGTCCTCGGGCGGCGGTTATGCGTTAAGCAGGGGTGGGAACCCGGTTTCGGCCGGCCGGGAAACGTCCCGGCCACTGGGTGTTATTCTCCGGCGCCAGACACCAGTTCGTGCATGTCGTCGGCCAGGCCGCCGAGAGGCTGAGCCTGGCCCAGGGCGGCGAACCAGTCCCAGAGTTCGAGTGCATGGTAGAGGCGGTAGATGGCCAGACGGCCGGTCCACGCCACGCCGCAGGGACCATAACCCGCCAGCAGGCCCGCCAGTTTGGCGCGGTGACCACGGATGGAGTAGCAGTCGGTCTTGGCCAGGTCGATCAGTGGGTCTGCGGCGATGGCGTTCTCCACGTCGATGAACCCGGTCACCTGCCAGCCGCCTCGCTCGTCCCGGTCAACCAGGATGTTGCCTTCATGGAAGTCGTTATGGCACAGCGCCGCCCCCGGGCAATCGGCGAACAGGGCCTGGTGGTCGGTGACATACCGGTCCATCGCCGCCCGCAATGCCGGGTCGCCGCCCAGGTCGGCGAACTGGCGCAGCTTCTGGCCGAACTGGCCGGTCATATAGGCGGCGTTGGTGGGCTTGGGGTCCAGGATGGCGGTGACAAGGTAACCGAAAGCATCCTGCGCGATGCGGTGCAACTCGGCCAGGATCGAGCCCATCTGCCGGTAGACGCCGAAGATCTCGTCGTCGGCCAGGCTGGGGCTGACGGCCAATAAGGGCTGGCCGGGCAGCATGGTCATGACCGTGTAGGCCTGGCTGCCCAGCTGCTCCGGGCTGCTTCCGGCGTGCAGGACAGTGGGGATGCAGCTCATCAGATGACGGTGCAGCAGCTGGTAAACGTATACTTCCTTGCCTTGCTTCCACGGCCAGGGCTCAGCGTAGATCTTGATGATCAGCGGGCGCGTGCCGTCGGCGAAGCGCGCTTCGTAGACCTGGCTCAGCTGGCCGCCGCTCCGCGGGACGCATTCGGTGACCTGGTGACCGCACCGGACCTCACGGAGCATCAGGTCAGCATCGGCTGGTCGTAGGTCTGCGGCCACGTGCCGATGCTAGGCAGCCCCCGCCCGGCTCCGAAAGTGGTTTGCTGGCCATCAGCGTGTGGTGCCTGGTCTCGAAAGGGGCTGCGGCGCCCGCTACCCGGCTTCGCGCCGGCCGGACCGCCGCCCGCTGGTCAGCCGCCCTGGCCGTGCCATCTGGCCTCCATCAGCTGTGCCACCTCGCTGACGGGCAGCGGCAGCTTAACGCCGTTGATGCGGGCCGTAGCCAGCGCGGACTTCCCCCTCAGGCGCAGCAGGGCCCGGCGCAGCGGGCGGTGCCGGCGCAGAAACGCCTCCCGGTCACGGAGCTTGACGATGATCCAGAGGAATGGCCCGCGATTGGTCGTTTCGATGCTCCCCACTTCGTCCCACGAGACAAACCCCAGGTCAAGGGCATAATCATTGACAGTGAATCCGTCCGTGCTGACGACCAGCGCGTGTCCCGGGCGCACTGCCCTGAACACGAAGAGCAATCACTCCCGTCGTCATGCCGACGGCCGCTCCGACCATGAACCGCCTGTCCTTACCCGACATGTAGTCCACGACACCCGACATGTAGTCCACGACGAAATCGGCATCTGGCTGGCTGGACACGCGACAAGTATGTCTTAGTGCCGTTATGCCTCATTGGTCAGCTGCTCCGTTCGTGCCGGCGATGCGTCCGACCGGGGGCCGATCCGTCTTCTGTCCCCACCGGTATCCCCGGTAATACCGGCGTCGGAGCTGCCTTTCCTCCGGCTTCATCACCGCTAGGGGCCTGGCGGCAGTACCCGGCAAGCCTCAAGTGAGGCTAGGCAACGGCGCGGGCGGGCGTCCGCAGCGCGGACGCGGCCTGCCAGCTCCAAGTTTCGTTTGGTCCGGTCGGGTAGCGAAGTCTTTGCGGTTTAGCTGGGATCGCGGAGGTGGATACGCGGATGCAGGGTGCGGACGGCTGGCCGGCGCTGCGCCGGGGAGCCGTCTTGGGCCTGGTCGCGGCATTAATGTCCGTCGCGCTGGGCGCGTGCGACTCCTCGCCGGGGCTGGCACCGGGAACGGCGTCGGTGGTGTCGGCGCCCGCGCGAATCGCTCATACCAGGCTTGGCGCCGTCGGGTACCGGGTCGTCGGCAGCGGCCCCCCGCTGGTTTTGATCATGGGTTACGGCTGGACCATGGAGGACTGGGATCCGCGGCTGGTTCACGCCCTCGCCCTGCACAACCGGGTCGTGATCTTCGACAACTCCGGAGTCGGCCATACGGCGGCGCTGCCCCCGCCGTACAGCATCGACGCCATGGCCAATCAGACCAGCGCGCTCATCGACACCCTCGGCCTCGGCAGGCCGGACGTGCTGGGGTGGTCGATGGGCGGCACGATCGCCCAGGCCCTGGCGATCCTGCACCCGGCCCAGGTCCGTCGCCTGGTGCTGTGCGCCACCTTCCCCGGCACCGGCGCGGCCGTCGTGCCCTCGGCAGCGGTCAGCGGGGCCGGGCGCGACTTCCCTGCCAATCAGGGCAACGCCGTCGCCGCGTTCAAGGCGGCGATCGCCAAATACCCGCCCGCCCCTGCGGCGCCGGCCGCCGCGAAAGGGAGTCAGGGGCTCGCCATGAGTGATTGGTGGGGTGGCATCGACGCAGCCGGACGCAAGATCTCCAGTCTCTCCGCGCCCACGCTCGTCGCCGACGGTACCGACGACCAGCTCGACCCGGTCGCCAATGACCACATCCTCGCCCACCTCATCCCCGGGGCCAGGCTGGTGCTCTACCCCGATGCCGGGCATGCGTTCCTGTTCCAGGAACCAGCGCGCTTCGGATCCCTCGTCGAATCGTTCCTGACCGGGCAATCATGCTCGTAGCCGCGGGAGCCTGCCGGTGCGGAACGGCGGCCTCGACGCGGTGGTCGCGAGCCGCGCCATCGGGAGCGAGGCCAGCTGACCCGGCTGAGCCTCTGGCAGCGCCCCCAGGCCCGCAGCACCTGCGTGCCAGACTGAGCCAGTGACGCGACCGCCGGCCGGGATCCGCTGCGCAGCTGCCGATGACCTGGACGGCATCCTGCGCGCTGATCAACTCGCAGCTCAGGGCGGCCGCGAACGAGCCGAGTTCCTCAGACACTGCCTGATGCTCGGCGAGTGCCAGGTCCATGTCACCGACGGCGCCGTGACCGGTTTCATGATCGTCAAGCCAGCTCGCTTCTTCGGCCGTGATTTCATCGAGCTTCTCATCGTTGATCCCGCGCTCCGCCGGTCCGGCATCGGCCGGGCCCTGCTGCGGCAGGCGCTCGCCGCTGCGGGTACTTCGCAGGTATTCACCTCCACCAACACCTCCAACCACCCCATGCGGTCACTGCTGGAGACCGAAGACTGGTCATTCAGCGGTGAACTCGACGGACTTGACGAAGGTGACCCTGAGCTGGTGTTCTACAAAACCCGCACGGCTGTTGACCGCCAGCGCAACCCTGGCCGATGCCGTAGCTGACCGGGCCCGCGCCGAGCTTGACGCGCCTTCGTCTGGCACAAACGGGCACGAGGCCTAACTTGGCCCCCAGAACGGTTTGGTAGCGCTTAGCGTGGCTGAAGACGTGATTCTCGTGGGCGCATGTCGTTCACCGGCGTGCTGTTCGTGCATTGTGTCGGATCGGGTGGTCCCCACATGGTCCTCAGCAAGAGCTGCAGGACGCGGCGATGCTCCCCTTTAAGTGTCAGTATCGAGAGTCGGCCTGGCTGACGATTAAGCGTCAATCGTCATAGCCGGAACGGAGAGGCAGGGGAGTACCGGTACCAGGCCCGCCCGGCATCCAGTTTAGTGTCAATGAGCTGTTGACAGTCCGGCTCGGCTCCGATCCACTCGATGCGAACTATTGGCAGGACGGTCATTGAAGGTCATTTCAGCAGGTCAGTCAGCCAATGCCGGACTGCCGTTTGCTGCTGCCGGTAAAGATCGAAAGGCTTGGTCCCGCAATCGATCATAATCATCATGGACACTGCGATCGAGGCGAGCGTACGATTACCGAGTAGGCAGAAGGTCTCAGTCTCCGCGTCCCGGAGCGATGGTTCGAGGGACCGCAGGCTCAGAAAGGGAAACATGCATCTACGAGGGAAAGTACCGCTGGTTGGACGTTCATCCGCGAGCCGGCAGCTGACAGTGGCTATGGCGGCCGCGGGACTGGTCGCTGGGCTCACTCTGACCTTTGGCGTGGCGTCCGCAGCTGAGGCGGCGGTCACCTCTCCTGGCCGTGCCGTCATTGCGACCAGCCTCGCCAATCTCAGGATCGTGCCCGACGTCTCCGGGATCATGCTGGAGAATGCCCACTCCGCAAAGTGCCTCAGTTCTGACGGGCGCGACGACCACGATGCGGAGCAGTTCGGCTGCACGATCGGCGATGCGAACCAGTACTGGAAATGGGGCGGCTATCTCGGGGGATACGGTCAGCTCGTAAACCAGGGGACGCACCAATGCCTCGGCATTAGCGGCGGCAGCACAAGCAAGGGGGCAACTGTCGTGGTCTGGAAGTGCCTCGGCACTGGCCACGCGGATCAGTACTGGGACACTAGTCCGTCTGGAGGCCCCGCCGTCAATATTAATAACCTCAAGTCGGGTTATTGTCTTCAAATCGCGGGAGACAGCACAGCAAGTGGGGCGCGTGCAAACGTGGAACCGTTTGATTTCTATTCCTCGAACCAGGACTGGAACATTGGAACTTTCTAGTCCACGGTAAGCGTCATGTTGGCTCAGTTGCGTCCCTGCTCTCGATAGCTGCCAAAGGTCCGGGACTCTCGGGCAGATCCAGTCAAGGGTCTGCGGCGAAGCCGACGCCGTAGGCGCCCTTGACGGGTTCTAGCCCGACCCGGAGCAATCCCGCAGCGGGCCAGGCCTTCACCTCAGCCTGACAAACCCTGGTGACTGCTGTGCGTCAATGGCGGCCACCAGGTCTTCGCATGTCGCGCCAGCCCGTGCCTGGCAGGACAACGGGCTGCTCACGGACCAACTGGTGTTTTGGCTGGCGCGCCTGGCAGGACTCGAACCTGCGACCGGCTGCTTAGAAGGCAGCTGCTCTATCCAGCTGAGCTACAGGCGCCCGGGGGCAATTCTGCACGGTCCAGGTTACGCGCCGGCGGCTCGGGCGAGGGAAAATCGCTGCCGGCGGCGCGGTTGACGCAGCGGCCAGGTGGGCGGGCGTGGCCAGAACCAGTGCAGGATACCCAGCATGAGATGGGCTGGGCCGGATGGCTACTGGGCGAGTGACGACCCAGGACTGATCGACGTCGCGCTGGTGCATGGCTGGATGAGCCGGGAAGCGTACTGGGCGCTGGGCAGATCCTACGAGGTCATGGCGACGGCGATCGAGAACTCGCTGGTCGTCGGACTCTATTCGGCGGACGGAACGCAGGTCGGGTTTGCGAGGTTCGTGACCGACCAGGCGACCTGTGCCTGGCTGTGTGATGTGTTTGTGGACACGGCCCATCGCGATCATGGCCTGGGCGTGTTCCTGGTCGAGACGGCCGCCGATCATCCGGCGGTGAGCGAGGTCAGGCAGCTGCTCGCGGCCGAGCCCGGGCGCAGCCTGTACCGGAGGCTTGGCTATGTCCCGCTGGCTAGTCCGGAACGATGGCTGGAGCGCCGCGGTCGGCGCGGGTGATCCGCGCGCGGAGGATGGCCCGTTGACAAATGCGCCTAAGCCTGGCGTAGCTAGCCGGTAGGAACGCGCCGGCGGGGCGCGCCCGGTGTCAGTCGAGGTGACGCATGCAGGACGTCGAGACGGAGATTCACGGCACTTGCGCGGCAGGTTATGAGCCGGTGCAGCGGGCATTCGCGGAGAACTTCGCCCAGCGGGACGAGATCGGCGCCAGCGTGGCGGTGGCCGTCGCTGGCGAGCCCGTGGCGGATCTCTGGGCGGGCTGGGCTGACCTGGCCAGGACCAAGCCGTGGCAGCCGGACACGCTGACCAACGTGTGGTCGACGACCAAGGCCATGACCTCGCTGGCCGCGCACATCCTGGTCGAACGCGGCGAGCTCGACCCGGATGCGCCGGTGGCCAGGTACTGGCCCGAATTCGCCGCGGCCGGCAAAGCCGATATCCCGGTCCGCTGGATCATGAGCCACAAGAGCGGGCTGGCCGGCCTGACCGTGCCGCTCAGCCTGCAGGATTACTACGACTGGGACAAGATCACCGGGCTGCTCGCGGCCCAGGCACCATTGTGGGAGCCGGGCACGGCCAGCGGGTACCACGCGATCACGTTCGGATTCCTGATCGGTGAGGTCATCCGGCGGATCAGCGGGCAGAGCCCGGGGACGTTCTTCGCGGCGGAGATCGCGGGCCCGCTGGGCGCCGACTTCCACATCGGCCTAGCCGAGAGCGATCTCGGCCGGTGCAGCGAGTTGCAGGGAGTCCGCCCGTCTGAGCAAGAGCAGACGGCGATCGCGCAGGCTTACGCGAACGCGCATCCGGCCGCGATGGCGGCGCTGATGAATCCGTCGCTGACCGGGGACGAGGCCAATGAAAGCGACTGGCGCCGAGCCGAGCTGCCCGCCGCTAACGGGCACGGGACGGCGCAGGCGCTGGTGACGGTCTTCAGCACCCTGGTCGATGGCTCGAACCGGCTGATCTCCGAGAAGACGCTGCGCGCCGCGTGCGTCGGTCAGGGCAGGTACACCGATCTGGTGCTGGGCGTTCCGCTCGAATTCGGCCTTGGCTTCGGGCTGTCCGGCGCTGAGGGCCATTACGGCCCGAACCCGGGTGCCTTCGGGCACGACGGATTCGGCGGATCGGCGGTCGGCGCGGACCCGGAGCGGGGCATCGCCTTCGCGTACGTCATGAACCGGATGGGGATGAACCTGGTCGACGATCCGCGCAAAATGGCCCTGATCGAAGCGATCTACCGCAGCCCGGGGGGTGTTTAGCCGGGCGCGGCGCCTGGGGCGGTTCCGGATGAGGCGGTGCCGGGCGAGGGGGCGGTGCCGGACGAGGGGTGCGGTGCCGGACGAAGTGGTGCCGGATGGGCCGGCCTCCGGTGACGCGGCACTGGAGGCGGCGGTCCCTGACGTCGCCAGGGTGGCGCGGCGGAGACCGGGGATCAGCGCGCCGAGCAGCACCGCACCGGCCACGCACGCGAGACCCCCGCTGACCACGGAAATGGTCGGCGAGAACAACTCGGCGACGGCGCCCGCCTCGGTATTGCCCAGCGCCGGGGCGGTGTTGACCTGGGCCAGGTACAGGCTGCTCACCCGGCCGCGGAGCGGGTCGGGTGTGTAGTGCTGCAGCAGGGCGTTCCTGAGGATCTCGGAGATCATGTCGCCCATCCCGGCCAGCGCGAGGAACGCCAGCGCAACGGGCAAGATGGAGGTCAGCCCGAAGGCGACGATCGCCGCGCCCCAGAGCAGGCCCGCGCCGATCACGACCAGGCCCGGCCTGCGCACATGGCTGGTCCACCCGCTGGTGGCGGCGCCGATGATGGCGCCGAGCGCGGGAGCGGCGGCCAGCAGCCCGAACGTCGATGAGCCGCCGTGGAAGTGGTCGCGGGCCAGGGCCGGAAACAGGGCAGTCGGCATGCCGAAGATCATCGCGTTGGTGTCGATGAGCAGCATTCCGCCGAGGACGGGGCTGCGGCGGACGTAGCTGAGCCCCTCGCGGAGCGAGCGCAGCCCGGGCCGCTGCGCGCGAACTGCGGGCCGCAGCGGCCGCACGAACAGCATGGCCGCGCCGAACACCGCGAAGCCGAGTGCGTCAGCGCCGTAACAGGCCGCCAGCCCAGGGCCGGCGATCAGGTAACCAGCCAGCGCCGGGCCGCCGAGACTGCCGAGCTGATTGCTCATCGAGTTCAGCGCGACAGCGGCGGCCAGCTGCGACGGTCCGACCAGCGCCGGGGTGGCCGCCGTCGAGGCAGGCGCGCCGATGCCCGCGAGCATGCCGATCAGCAATGTGATCACGTAGATCGGGGCCAGCAGCGGCTTGCTCAGCAAACTGTTGGCGAGCATCCCGGCCGCCAGCGCGGCCTGCGGCAGCCGGACGGCAGCGAGCAGTATCCGCCGGTCGTGCCGGTCCGCGAGCATGCCGCCGGCCAGCAGGCCGACCAGCATCCCGGCGCTGTCGGCCAGGCTGAGCAATCCCACCGCGAGCGACGACCGGGTCAGCGCGTAGACCTGCCAGTTGGCGGCCGTGAGCGCTACGGCGTTACCGGCCAGCGAGACGAAGCGGCCACCAAACAGCCACCGGAAGTCACGACTGGCCCGCAACGGCGTGATGTCGATGACCAGCCGCCCGATCCGCATGCCCGCGCCTATCGGTTCACCTCCCGATCCGCCCGCCCGGGTCGCTCCGTCCAGCCGGGCGAGCGCCGCAGTACCGCCGTGCGCGGATTCAGGGACAGGGTTATTTCACCATGCTGGTAAATGATTCGCGCCGCTGGCGCCGGTCCGCCCATGCTGGTGCCGGTGGTCATCACGGTTAGCGGCGCCGGAGGAGAGTCGGTGGCGGGAAAGGAGTCGGCAGCCGGCCATGCTCGCTGTCCTGCTGGCGCTGGCGTCGGCGGCCGGCTACGGGGCCTCTGACTACACCGGCGGCCTGGCCGCCCGCCGGGCAGGCCTAATCCGCATCACCATCCTCGCCCAGGGCGTCAATGCGGCTCTGATGGTCCTGGTTCTGCCGTTAGCAGGCCTGCGGGCGCCGTCCGCGGGCTCCCTGGCCTGGGGAGCGGCCGCCGGGCTGGCCGGAGTGCTCGGAGCACTCTCGCTGTACGCCGGATTCAGGCACGCCGCGTTCAGCGTGGCCGGGCCGATCAGCGCCGTCGGGTCGGCTGGATTCTCGGTACTCGCCGGGCTCCTGCTCGGGGAGCGGCCCGGCGCGCTGGCCATGATCGGAATCGGGCTTGCCCTCCCGGCCATCATCGCGGTATCGGCGAGCCCGGGGAGCAAGCGGCCCGGCCGCGGGCCGGGTCAGGCCGGCGCACGGGCCGGATCAGGCGGGCCACGGGCCGGATCAGGCGGGCCACGGCGGATCAGGCCAGGCAGGTCACGGTAGTCCGGCTGCAGGGGTGATGTGGGGGCTGTCCGCCGGGGCCGGATTCGGCATCATGTTCATCGCGCTGAACCGGGCCGGGTCTCATAACGGGCTGTGGCCGGTGGCGGCTTCGCAGTTCACTGCGCTGGCCGCCGTGCTCGTGCTCGGCCTGGCGACCGGAGATGCGCACCTGCCGCTCCCGCGGGCCCGCGGGCTGGCGGCGCTGACCGGCCTGGCCGGTGGCGCAGGCACGGTGCTGTATTTCTATGCCACGCAGGCCGGTTTGCTCGCCGTGACGGCGGTGCTCACCTCGCTGTACCCGGCGGTGACCATCCTGCTGGCCCGGGTCTTCGTGGGCGAGCGGCTCACCGCGGTGCGGCTCACCGGTCTCTGTCTCGCTGGCGCCTCGGTCGGGCTGATCGCTGCCGCAGGGGCCGGATGATCACAGTGGCCTGCGGGAATCCAGGCGCGTACGCTCAGTAGGAGAGTCAGTGGTATCCGGCGAGACAGCCGGAGCCTGACCCGGAGGTCGTGAATGGTCACCTGGGTTGCGGTACTGCTGGCGCAGCTGGCTGGCTACTGGCCGGTCTCCGGGCACGCGCTGGCGACCCCGTCAGGCCTGATGGCGGTGGCCGCGATCGCGCTGACCGGCATCATCATCTCGTTCCTGGCCCAGAGCGCCAGGGTGGCGGCCGCCGTCACCGCGCGGCCGCAGATCGGCCGCGCCGCGGCGCTGCGAGAGAAGTCCTGGTCCGCCGCATTCCAGCGGCAGCTCAATCCGGACGCGCCAGGCCGGGCCCGGCCCCGGGCGCCATCGGCGGTCCCGGCGGCCGCCTGACAATTTCGCCCGCCCAGCCCGGCCTGTCCGGGTGCGCTGGCTCGCGCGCCTGATCACCTGCGCCTGGCCTGGCGAGTACAACCACGCGGCCGTCTCCAGCTGTCATCCGGTCATCGACCCGCTGGAGGGTATCCGTCATGTTCGCTTTGTTCGGCGCCTGCGTCGCCGTTGCCTATCACCTAGTGTCCGGGCTGGCCCGGATCATCGCACCGCTCGCCGGCGGCCTGGCCCCGGTGCTCGCGATCATCGCCTGCACCGCCGCGGTGCGGCTCCTGCTGGTGCCGCTCAGCTACTACTCGCTGCGCGGCCAGGCCAGCCAGGCCCGGCTGCTGCCCCGGGTCCGGGAGCTGCAGCAGCGTCACGCCGGCCATCCGGACCGGCTGCAGCGCGAGCTCAGCGTGCTGTACAAGGACGAAGGCACCGGCATGCTGGCCGGCTTCCTGCCCGCGCTGCTGCAACTGCCGTTCTTCAGCGTGCTGTACCGGCTGCTGGAGTCCGCGGACCATCGACGGCAGGCCGAACAGCCTGCTCGGGCACGATCTGCTCGGGGCGCCGCTGGGCTCCCACTGGCTGTCCGGCCCGGGGCCGATCAGCGGTCAGGGCGCGGTGTTTCTCGGGCTGTTCGCGGTGCTGGCCATGGTCGGGTGGTTCGCGGCCAGGTCCGCGCGGCGGTTCGCGGCGGCGTCGGCCGCTCAGCCCGCCAGTGCAGCTCAGGGCCGCGGTGTAGCTCAGCCTGCCGGTGCAGCTCAGCCCGCCAGTGCAGCTAAAGGCGGCGCTGTAGCTAAAGGCGGCGGCGCAGCGAAGGATGGCGGTGCGGCCAAGGGCGGCGGTGCGGCCAAGGGCGGTGGTGCGGCCAAGGGCGGTGGTGCGGCCAAGGGCGGTGGTGCGGCCAAGGACGCCGGTGGGCAGCGCCCGGCGGGAGCAGCGCAGCCGGGCGGCGCGATTGGCCTGCTGGCCCGGGCGCTGCCGTACACGACGGTGGCCGTCGCGGCGGTGGTGCCACTGGCAGCCGGTCTTTACCTGCTCACCTCATCAGCCTGGGCGGCGGCTGAGCGCAGGGTGCTGTGCCGGAAAGCGGTGCAGTCAGCCTCAGCCGGGCCGTCGCGACGTGACCGGCAGCGCGGAGCTGATGTACCAGGGGTTATCCGTTCGGCATGATAAAACGGTCATCCGGCGGCGGTGGCCTCATCGCCGCCGCTCACCCGTGACAACTTGGTAGCGTCGTGTCATTGGAGGTCGTCATGCACCAGCCGCCCATCCCGCACGTCGCGAGCACAGATCCGGAGATCGCTGACCTGATCGAGTCAGAGGCCCGGCGCCAGTTCGAGAAGATCCGGCTCATCCCGTCGGAGAACTACGTGTCCGAGGCCGTCCTGGAGGCTTCAGGAACCGTGCTGACCAACAAGTACTCGGAGGGCTACCCGGGCCGCAGGTACTACGAGGGCCAGCAGTTCATCGACCCTCTCGAGACGATCGCCGTGCAGCGCGCCGAGGCGCTGTTCGGCGTCGAGCACGCCAACGTCCAGCCGTACTCGGGGTCGCCGGCCAACCTTGCCGTGTTCCTCGCCTTCCTCCAGCCCGGCGACACCGTGATGGGGATGGCGCTGCCGATGGGCGGCCACCTGACCCACGGCTGGCCGGTGTCCGCGACGGGCAAATGGTTCCATTCGGTCCAGTACGGCGTCCGCGCCGACACGGGCCGGGTCGATTTCGATGAGGTACGGGATCTGGCCAGGCGGGAGCGGCCGAAGGTCATCTTCTGCGGCGGTACCGCGATTCCGCGGACCATCGATTTCCCCGCCTTCGCGGAGATTGCCGCCGAGGTCGGGGCGGTCCTGGTCGCCGACATCGCGCACATCGCCGGGCTGATCGCCGGGGGTGCGCACCCCAGCCCGGTCGGCTATGCCCCGGTGATCACTACCACCACGCACAAGACCCTGCGCGGGCCGCGCGGCGCGATGATCATGTCGACGGCTGAGCACGCGCCGGCCCTGAAGAAGGCGGTCTTCCCTGGGCTGCAGGGCGGGCCGCACAACCACACCACGGCCGCGATCGCCGTGGCCCTGAAGGAGGCGGCGCAGCCGGAGTTCTCCACCTATGCGCATCAGGTGGTGGCCAACGCCCAGGCACTCGCCGAGGCGCTGAGCGAGCGGGGCTTCAGCCTGGTCTCCGGCGGCACCGACAACCACCTGATCCTGCTCGACCTGACCCCGCAGAGCATCGCGGGCAAGCCGGCCGCCAAGGCCCTGGACCGGGCGGGCATCGAGGTGAACTACAACACCGTGCCATTCGACCCGCGCAAGCCGTTCGACCCGTCAGGAATCAGGATCGGCACGCCGGCGATCACCACCCGCGGCCTGGGAGAGGCCCACATGGTGCAGGTCGCCGCGTGGATGGATGAGGCGATCAAGGCAGCCACCAAGGACGACGAGCAGGTCATCGAAAGGATCGCCGTCGAGGTCCGGGATCTGATGGCCGGATTCCCGATGGCTGGCTGGTCGCCGGACGCCTGACCCGTGCCGCAACCAGGCGGCGCCAGTAACCAGGCTGCGCCAGTAACCAGGCTGCGGCGGGCAATCCGGCCGCAACCTGGCGTCGGGAGCGGCTAGCTCGCTGCTGCTTGCGCTGCTGTCGATACGAATGTATGTTCGATTGTAGTTGGTAACTGCCCCTCTTCCCCTGGGCGGCCGAGCCGACCGGTCGCTGGCGGACCGGCGGGGAAGCGGGCGGCACGTGAGCAGGATGCACGGGGAGCCGGTCGAGGTCTGGTTGCGCGACGGCAAGCCGGCCAGATTCGTCTGGCGCGGCAGGCTGTACACGGTGCTCGTGGTGTTAGACCGCTGGATGACCAGCCGGGAGTGGTGGATCGCGCAGCACCCGGATCCCGGCGCGCCCGCGGAGCGGGAGTTCTGGCGGGTTGAGGCCGCGCCAGGAAAGAACGTCCCGGCCGCCGTCTATGAGCTGCGGCACGATGCCGCGACAGGCAGCTGGCTGTTGTCCCGGAGCTGGGAGTAGAACGTGCTGGTCAGGGCGCCGGCCGACGGTCGGCCCGGTGCCCGGGGGGGCAGGCCGGGGAGCCGTATGGCACTTAATTCAGCTCATTCGGTTACCTTGCCCGGATAGCAACTATTCCGCCGACTATGTCAAGGATTTAGAAACAGCAATGCCGCGAGTTTATCCGCGATGGCCGGGGACACAATTGTCAATGTTCCGGCGAGTCGCACTGCTGCGCCACAAGGGAAAGAACTACCATCCTGGGCTTGGCGTCACAACAGTAAAGGAAATCTCCTGGCACTTGCGGTGAATGGGAATCGCAGCCCTGGGGCGGCTGCCGGCCGCGCCAATCCGGCGGCTGCAGCGCTAGGCACATGCTGATGAGATCGAGGGACCAGCATCGGGGCCGGGCACCGTTGTGCGGAGACAGGCGCAGCCTACGGAGAGGACATCGCTGGTCATGAGGGCTGGCGGGCTACCTGAGCAGTTGGCGAGGCGCTGCGTGCAGCGCGTCGCTGCACCCTAAGCACCACTGTCACAAGGCCAGATCACGGGCGGGGGCGCCCGCGGTCGAGGCACGGGGGTAGGACAGGAGGCGGTTACTACCATGCTCGCAGTCCACCAGCGCCATTGGCAGTCGCGTACCGCAAAGGTGCTCGCGGCGGGCGCCGTGCTCGCAGCGCTGGCCGTGCCAGCGGCCGGCCAGGCAGCGGCGAGGCCAGCGCTGATGCCGATGGCATACGGAAGGTACTCCTTTGAGCTGCCGCGATTCTGGCCGGTCATCAACCTGTCCGCGCGTCCGCGTACCTGCGTGCGCTTTGACCGGCAGGCGGTCTATATCGGGACGCCGAGTCCCGACCAGTCCTGCCCGGCCAGGCTGATCGGCACGACCCAGGCCCTGCTGATCCGCCGCGGGCCTGCCCGGTCCGCCCGGACCGCCACCGAGAACCCAGTAGCCAGACAGATCACGGTGACGGCACCCGGAATCAGCATTACGGCTACCTATGGTGCCGATCCTGGACAGATCGACCAGATCCTGCGCAGCGCCTCGCTGCCCGAGCCGAGCGTACAGACGCCCGCCCAGGTGGCGGCCGGGCACCTCAGCCGCGTGCGGGTGGCCAGGTTGCCGCGCCGCGTCACGAACTACCACGGCCTGGGCTTCGACAGCTGTGCCGCGCCGAGCGCGGCCTACATGAGCGCCTGGCGGCGATGGTCGCCCTACCGGGCGGTGGGGATCTACATCGGCGGGTCGGATCGAGCCTGCGCCCAGCCCAACCTCACCGCCACCTGGCTGCGGAGCGAAGCCGCGGCCGGCTGGCGTTTCTTCCCGCTCTATGTGGGACCGCAGGCGGAGTTCGGCGAGCTCAAGTCACCGGCCGCGCAGGGAGCCGCCGCGGCCACCGACGCGGTCGCGCAGGCCCGGTTGCTCGGCTTCAGGCGGCGGACTCCGCTCTACTACGACATGGAGGCTTATGCGCCGCGCCAGTCCCCGGCGGTGCTGGCCTTCCTGTCGGCCTGGACGCTCACCGTCCACCATCTGGGCTTTGATTCCGGCGTGTACTCGAGCTCGCTGTCCGGGATCCAGGATCTGGCCCAGCAGTACTTTACCGGCGCCTACGCGATCCCTGACGTCATTTATGACGCGCTGTGGAACAATTTGCCGAATACCGTGGACTCGGTTTTCGCGCCCGGCGAATGGACGGGTCACCGGCGGCTGCACCAGTTCAACGGCAACGTGGTGCAGACCTTCGGCGGTGACAAGATCGACGTCGATCAGGATTATCTCAATGTCCGGCTCGGCGGTGGCCCCGTCGGTGCGCCCGTCCGCGTGAACACCGCGCAGGCATCGCCGTCCGTGCGGGGCCGCGGCGGGGTCGTGAACGTCTTCTACCGTGGGCCAGGCCGCCAGCTCTGGCAGGTCAGGTATCAGCCAGGCGCTGGCTGGGAGCAGCCGGCCGACCTGGGCGGCTCGGTCAGATCAGCGCCCGCCGCGGTGGCCGCGGGCGGTGGCCGCCTCGACGTGTTCTACCAGGGCACCGACGGCGGCCTGTGGCAGGCCGCCTACCAGCCGCGCCTGGGCTGGCGGCAGGTACGGCTGCGGCGGATGGGGGCGATCGGCGGCGCTCCCGCGGCGCTGGCCGAGTCCAGCGGCGTCATCGACGTGTTCTGGAGCGGAGCCGCAGGCTCCGGGCTGCGGCATGGCCGATTCACGCCGCGCGGCGGCTGGACCGGGCCGCAGGCGCTGGGCGGCAGCCTGGCGTCGGCCCCGTCGCCCGTTGAGCCGCTGCCGGGCCGGCTCGAGGTGTACTGGCAGGGCACCGACCGGAATCTATGGCAGGTGACGAGCGACGGCGGCGCTTCCTGGAGCGGTCCGGCCCGGTTGCGGATGGGATCCCTCGGCGGCGCCCCGCAGGCCACGGCCGGTCCCGGTGGTGCGGTCGACGTCGTCTGGCGGGGGGCCGGGAACACGCACCTCTACCTCGCCTCGGCCAGCCCGGCCGGCCGCTGGGGCCGCCCGCATAACCTGGGCGGCGCCGTCACGCTGGCGCCGTTCCCCGTGGCGCCGGCCGCCGGGGTGGTGCGGGTCTTCTGGCGCGGCCGGGACGGCAGGCTCTGGGCGGTCGTGCACGGCCCTGGATCAGGCTGGCTGGCCCCGGCACCGCTGCCCAGGGTCCGGCTGGGGTCGGCGCCGTTCGTCACCATCGGCGATAGCGCGAGCAAGACGGATGTCTTCTGGCGCGGCAGCGGCGGCACGCTGTGGGCCACGTCGCTGGGCAGCGGGGGCAGGTGGGCCGGCCCGCTCAGGCTCGGCCGCTAGGCCCCGCGGGCCAGCGCGAACAGGCGGGCCAGCGCGAGAAGGCGGGCCAGCGCGAGCAGGCGGGCCAGCGCGAGCAGGCGGGCGCGCTGGCCCGCCACGGCTATCGAGAGATCGCGCTGGACGGCTTGCGCCACTGGACGGTCGGGATCATGGCCTCCGGGCGCACCCGGTGCGCGTACCGCTTCGTGATCTCGAACAGCGACTCGATCAGGGTGTCCGACAGCAGGTGCGGCTCCAGGCCCAGTTCGATGAGGCCCGAATGCACCACGTTGTAGTGATGGTTCTCCAGCTCGACCCGCGGGTTCTCGATGTGCTCGATCGTGACGTCGTCCGGGCTGGCACTGGCGATGGTGTCGGCGATCTCCTGCAGCGACATGAACTCGGTGATCTGGTTGAAGACCCGGAACTCGCCCCGGTCGGCCGGATTCTCGCAGGCCAGCTGGATGCAGCGCACCGTATCCCTGATCTCGATCAGGCCGCGGGTCTGGGTGCCGTTCCCGTAGATGGTCAGCGGCTTGCCGAGGACCGACTGGATGACAAACCGGTTCAGCACGGTGCCGAACACGGCGTCGTAGTCGAACCTGGTCGCCAGCCGGTCATCCCGGGCGGTTTCCGGCGTCTGCTGACCGTAGACAACGCCCTGGTTCAGGTCGGTGGACCTGATGCCCCAGATCCGGCAGGCGAACTCAATGTTGTGACTGTCGTGCACCTTGGACAGGTGATAGAAGGAGCCCGGGCGCTTGGGGTACAGCACCCGGTCGGTGCGGCCCTTGTGCTCGATTTCGAGCCAGCCCTCTTCGATATCGATGTTGGGCGTACCGTATTCGCCCATCGTGCCCAGCTTGACCAGGTGGATCTCCGGATTGATCTCGGCGATGGCGTACAGCAGGTTCAGGTTGCCGACCACGTTATTGACCTGGGTGTATACCGCATGCTTCCGGTCCACCATCGAATACGGCGCCGCGCGCTGCTCGGCGTAATGCACGACCGCATCCGGGGCGAAGTCCCGGACAATGTGGTACGTGAAATCCGCATCGGTAAGGTCACCGACGTAACAGCCGATAACCCGGCCAGTCAGCTCATGCCACACGCGGACCCGCGCCTGCAGCGCCTCGATCGGCACCAGGCTGTCCACGCCCATCTCGAAGTCGTAGGACCGGCGCGCGAAATTGTCGGCGACGGCGACGTCATGGCCGACCTCAGACAGGTGCAGAGCCGTTGGCCACCCTAGGTAACCGTCTCCGCCCAACACCAAGATCCTCATGGTCATGCTCCTGCCCTGTGATCGGTAGCGGCTGTAGGTTTTATTACCCGGCTCGGCCGACTTCGCTGCCTGGCCGACGCCATAGCGAGCCTGGTGCTATAAATGCTTCCGGATGCGCTGTACGGCGCGGAGGGCCTGGGCGGGTCCCGCATCTGGAGGACCGCATCATCGTCCTCTCCAGGCGCTCCCGTAATGTATACCTTGTCTAGCCAGCTCAAACGCTGCCGTCACCCTAGGACACCCATGACCATGGCACCGCCCAAGATCGCTAAGGTTGCGTGGCGCTTGCTTCCCGGCGGGCTGCGGCGGAAGCTTCGCACCAATACCGGCAACCGGTTCATGCGGTTCGTGCCTGTGTCGCTGGCGGCCGTGGCGGCCAGCCAGCTGACGTTGGCGATCCTGGTCGGCGTCACCCGGATGAACGCGGGAACCTCGGCGGTGATCGCCTCGATGGTCGGGGCGGCAGTCAGCTATGTGCTCAGCCGCTGGGCGTGGGAGCGCAAGGGCAGGCCGCACGTGCTCAAGGAGACCCTGCCGTTCTGGGCGGTTTCCGTCGGCGCCTGGATCGTCCTGGGTGTGGTCAGCCATTACGCCAGCGTGTGGGCCATTTCTATGGGTCTCAGCCACTGGCAGCGAGTGGCGGTAGTAAATGCCGCGTATCTGGCGGCTAACTGCGTGACCTTCGTGACCAGGTTCGTGATCTTCCACTACGTCCTGTTCGCGGACCGCGGGTCCAAGGGCTCACCTGGCTCGGTCCGCGCCGGGTCGGAGTTCGCGGGTGCGGACGGCGAGCCGGTGCCGGTGGCGGCGGCCCCCGGCGGTACCGCGCCCGGCGGAACGGCCCCCGGCGGCACGGCCGCCGCCGACCAGCGGGACCTGCGCGTCCGGCGGTGACTCTCGCGCCACCAGGTGCCCGCGATCACGCCGGCGAAGTGGAGCGCGTAGAACGCGTTGTGCCCCTTCTTGCTTTCGCCGATCCTGCGCTTGCGGATCGTCGCGGGCACTTCCGCGACGCGGAAGCCATGCGAGATGACCGCGATCAGCAGCTCGGCTGACTGATACTGGGGCTGCTCAAGGCGCACCGCCCCGGTAACCTCGGCGCGCATGGCCCGCAGCCCGAACGACGGGTCGGTGATGCGCTTGCCGGCCAGCGCGCTGATGATCAGGGCGAACACCCGCACTCCGAGCCGGCGTACCGGATCGGTGGTCTCCTCGCTGCCCAGGGCCCGCGACCCGGACACGAAATCGGCCCGGCCGGCCAGCAGCGGCGCAAGCAGCAGGCCGATCTCCGCGGGGTTGTACTGGCCGTCCGCGTCGGTCGTGACGATGTAGCGAGCGCCGCCCTCCCGCGCGATCCGGTAGCCGAGCCGCAGCGCGGCACCCTGGCCGCGGTTAACCGGCACGTCACAGACCAGGGCGCCGGCCTCAGCGGCCTCCTTCGCGGTGCCGTCGGCCGCGCCGTCGCAGACGACGATCTTCGCGGTGGTGAGGCCGGCGATGGTGTCCGGCAAGGCCCCGAGGACCGGGCCGATCGAGCCTTCCTCGTTGAAGGCGGCGATCACGATCGCCAGCGGCGGCAGCGCGGTGGCCAGGGCACCGTACTGCTCGGTGAAGGCCCGGATGGCGGCGTCGTCGATGATCTCGTCGGAGGAGCGCGCGGGAGTCACTGTGCGGCCTCCGAGAATTCCGGCCAGACGGTGGCCAGGCCGGACTTGAGATCGTGGACAGGCTGGTAGCCGAGCGCCCGGGCCGCGGAGATGTCCACGATCACGGCGGGCATCTCGCCGGGCTTGGCCGGCACGTACTCAGCAGGAAGTTCCGCGCCGGTGACGGCGCGCGCAGCGGTCAGGATGTCGTTGACCGACACCGACTCCCCGGCGGCCAGGATGAGCGGCCCGGTATGCCCGGCCCGCCATGCGGCGAAGATACCCGCGACGATGTCGTCCACGTGCACCAGGTCGCGCAGCTGGCTGCCGTCACCGTAGACCTGGACGCCGCGGCCGGCGACGGCCGCGCGCATGAGCCGCGGGATCAGGCTGTCCTTCTCCTGCATCCCTGGACCATAGACGTTGGAGAACCGCAGCGCACTGCAACTGAGGCCATAACTGGCGGCGTAGGCGCTCAGCAGCATCTCGCCTGCCGCTTTTGTCGCCCCATAGGGGGTCAGCGGGCGCAGCGTGGCCTGCTCGGTGATCGTCGCCGTGCCGACGTCGCCGGTCACGGCGTTGGTCGAGGCGAGCATGAAGGTGCCCACACCGTGGATGCGGGCCTGCTCCAGCAGGCCCGCGGTCGCGTCGACATTGAGCCGGTAAGTCCCCGCGGGGTCCTCCACCGACAGCAGCACCCGGGTCACCGCCGCGAGGTGGAACACGGCGTCGGTCCCCGGCTGGATCGTCCGGGCCACAACGGCCGGATCGCACAGGTCGCCGAGGATGGTCCGGACACCGCCGCCAGGAAAGGGCCGCCGGTCCGCGATCGTGACATCGGCGCCGGCCTCGAGCAGAGCCCGGACCAGGCGCCGCCCGATGAATCCGGACCCGCCGGTCACAAGTACCCGGGCACCACTCTCGTCGGCCATGGCTGCTCCATTCACATAAGTTGTCAGCTGCAAACCCGGCGTAGCGATCAAACCGAGCTGACGTGCGGTCAGCCTGGACGCTGCCGCAAGGGTCGCTGAATGTTCCCGCATCCGGGCCAGCCTGCTCACTGCGGTACACGGCCCGGATCTGCTCCGTTAGTGTATCGGCGGACCTGGGGGTCCTTGCCCGAGGAGGTGGCGTAGTGAGCAGCGGAGAGGATTCGGCTGCCGACGCGGATCGGCTGGAGGAAGAGTCATACCAGATCCTGCGCTCCAGGATTGATCTATCCAGGCTGGCGAGATTCAGCCGGGATGTCACCGAGAGCGTTATCCAGGCGAGCGCGGATTTCGACTACGCGACCGACCTGGTCTGCGATGAGGAGGCGCTGGTCAGGGCAGTCGCGGCGGTGGCCGCCGGAGCGCCCGTTATCGTCGACAGCGCTATGGCGGCGGCCGGGATTACCGGCTGCCCGGTGCTCTGCAAGATCGATGAGCCGCTGACTCAGCGGCTGTCGCGGACCGCGGCCATCAGCAGGGCCGCCGCGGCGGTGCGCCTGGGCTTCGGGCAGGCCGGCCCGGGCGCGATCTGGGTGGTCGGCTCCGCGCCCAGCGCCCTGCAGGAGATTCTCAGCAGGGGAGTGGAGCCTGGCTTCGTCATCGGCCTGCCGGTCGGGTTTGTCGGCGCCGCCGAGGCCAAGGACGCGCTGCGGGCCAGCGGGCTGCCCTCGTTGAGCAACGTATCGGAGAAGGGCGGTGCGGCCGTGGCCGCCGCGGCGTTCAACGCGCTGCTGCGCAGTGCCATGGCGGCCCAAGGCACCGGCGGCGGCCGGTAACCGGGCGCCCGGCCAGCGCCCCGCCAGCGCCTGGCCTCAGTGCCTGGCCAGCGCCTGGCAGCTGCAGGTCATCACGGATATCCTGGTTCGTCACTGACGTCAGCCAGGACTCCCGTTTCGGTCATCTCGCGCAGTAACGGACGGTAACCTGCTATTCGCGCGCACAATTACGGCAAGGACTGAATGCGGGCACTCGAGATGCCGCGCGGCCAGCAGGCAGGCCCACGGCGCCCGCAGTGATGGGTGAGGTAGTGGTCAACTCTCAGCGGCAGGCTCGAACTGTCGGGCTGCCGGGGTCAGGAGGCCGCACAGCATGACAGGCCGCACAGCATGACAGAAGGACAGGGCGTGACAGCTGCGTCGATGCCGCGTGGCGGCGCCGGGGCAGCTGCCGCGCATGTCCAGGCGCTGGGTCCGGACGCGGGCGGTACCCCGCCAGGTCCGGTCGCGGGCGGCGCCAAGGAGGGTCCGGCCGGTCCGGTAGCGGGCGGCGCTCCGGCGGGTCCGGCGGGTCCTTCGGGTCCGGCGGGTCCTTCGGGTCCGGCGGGTCCCTCGGGTCCTTCGGCGGCCGGCTCATCGCCTCAGGCGGACGCCGCGCACGAGGCCGGGCCCGACGTGGAGCCGCACATCCGGGTCGACGCGCGCAAGCTGGAATCGGCCCTGCTCGCGCTCCGCCATCAGATCGTGGAGCTGCCGCTGGACTTCGAGTCTCCCGGCGTCGGCGAGGCACGGGCGGAGCGGCGCAAGCTGCTCAGCCAGATCGATGACTACCTGCTACCGCGGCTGCGGCAGTCCGAGGCCCCGATCCTGGTGGCGCTGGTCGGGTCCACCGGCGCGGGCAAGTCCACGCTGATGAACAGCCTGGTTGGCATGAAGGTCAGCGCGACCGGCATCCGCCGTCCGACCACGAACAGCCCGGTGCTGGCCTGCCATCCCGATGACGTCCGATGGTTCGCCGAGAATGTCTTCCTGCCGACCCTGCCGCGGGTCCGCCAGCAGGGCCTGGCCATGCCGGGCCGGGACGGGCTGCTCGTGCTGGCGGCTAGCGAGGGGATGCCCCAGGGCGTCGCCCTGCTGGACACGCCCGACATTGACTCGGTTGTGCAGGCACACCGCGAGTTCGCGCACCAGTTCCTGGACGCGTCCGATCTGTGGCTGTTCATGACCAGCTCGAGCCGCTACGCCGACGCTGCCGTCTGGGACCTGCTGCAGCAGGCCAGGGACCGGGGCGCTGCCCTGGCCATCGTGCTGTCCCGGGTACCCGAGGAATCCGCCCGGCCGCTCACCGCGCACTTCGACGCGATGCTCGCGGCCAACGGGCTCAGCGAGGCCCGGCGCTTCATGATCGCCGAGACCACCCTCACCGATGGCACGCTGCCGCCCGGCGTCTACAACCCGGTGCGGCAATGGCTCGAGGACACCGCGATCCGCGAGGAACGGCGGATCGCCGTGCTGACTCAGACCATGTCGGGCGTGCTTGACACCTTCCGCGCCAGGATTCCCGCCCTGGCGGCACAGGCCGAGGAGCAGCTGACCGTTCGCTCGGAACTTCAGGCCAGCGCCGAGTCGGCCTACGCGGCCGGGCTGGCTGAAATCGACGAGGCCACCAGGAACGGCTCGCTGTTGCGCGGCGAGATCCTGGCCCGCTGGCAGGAATTCACCGGTACCGGTGATCTGCTGCGCATGCTGCAGGTACGCAGGCCAGGCCGGCCGGGCGACCGCGCAGGCGGGGCGTCCCGGAGCGGGCCAACGCGCTGAAAGCCGCGCTGCGCGGTGGAGTTGAGGCCCTGGTGGCGGCGACCGCCGGCCGGGCGGCCGAGGATGTCGTCAGCCGGTGGCAGGAGCATGGGGCGGGTACGGCGCTGCTGGACGAGCTGACCGCCGCGGGCGCGAGCGAATCGCCGGCGGAACCGCCGTTCACCGCGCCGGCCGAGCTGGAGTTCGCGCAGTCGGCCGCCGACGGCAGCCGTCCGGAACCGGCCGCGCCAGTCAGTGCGGAGGCCCTGGCCAGATCGTCACCCGACCTGGCGGCCCGCACGGCCCGGGCCATCAGCGCCTGGCAGGACTACGTCTTGCAGCTCATCCAGGCGGAGAACGTGACCAAGCGGTCAGTGGCCCGGGTCGCCACCTTCGAAGATGAGTCGCTGGCGCTGGTCCTGACCATCGGCATGCTGGGGTATGGCGCGGGCGACGTGGCCGTGACGGAGGGCACCAGCGCGGTCCCGCAGCGCGTGCTGACGACGCTGTTCGGCGCCGGGTCGCTGCGTGACCTCGGCGCCAGAGCCCGCCTCGACCTCCATGACCGGATCACGCTGCTCTTCGCCGCGGAAATGCGGCGGTTCACCGACGTCATCGACGCGGCGGGTCAGCCGGGCCCGGCCGCCGCCGCCGACCTCTACCAGGCCGCCTACACCCTGGAGGCAGCACGATGACCGCCGCCGCCCCGCCGGGCCGCAGCCTGCCCGCGTCGAGCCGGCCGCGGCGCGGTCCCGGTGGCCCCGGGCCCGGATCCGCGGGCCTGGCCGCCGGACTGGCCGGCAGCGAGTTCGCTGATCCGGGCCCGCCGGGGACCGGATCCGGTTTGTCGGGCCGCCTGACTGCGCTGGCCCGGCTGATCCAGATCGGCTCGGCCCGCAGCGGCGCTGACGGATTCAGCAAGAAGCTCCTGGACAACGCCGAGGAGCTACTGGCCAGGGCCGGGGAGCGGCTGCGGCTGTCGGCGAGCCACACGGTGGTGGCGCTGGCCGGCGGCACGGGTAGCGGAAAATCCTCGCTCTTCAACCGGCTGGCGGGCGCCGACTTCTCGACCGTGGGGGTCACCAGGCCGATCACCAGGGACGCGCACGCCTGCGTGTGGGGCGTGGCAGGCGCGGGTCCGCTACTGGAGTGGCTGGGCGTGCCGCGCCGGTACCGGTATGCGCGGGGCAGCGCGCTCAACCGCGGCGAGGAGGCCCTCACCGGGCTGGTCCTGCTCGACCTGCCTGACCACGACTCAGTCGTGACGGGCACCTCCGGCCAGGCCGACCGGCTGGTCGGGCTGGCTGACCTGATGGTGTGGGTGCTCGATCCGCAGAAGTACGCGGATGCAGCCGTGCATCGCAGGTTCCTCGTCCCGCTGGCCGGTCACGCCGAGGTGGTTGCGGTGGTGCTGAACCAGTGTGACCTGCTGAGCAAGGAGCAGATCGAGGACTGCATCTCCGATCTGCGCAGGCTGCTCGACTCGGAGGGCCTGCACGAGGCCCCGATCCTGGTCACCTCCGCGGTCACCGGCGCAGGTCTGTCCGAGCTGCGCAAGCTGCTGACTGAAACCGTCTCGCAACGCACCGCGGCCACCGCCCGCCTCTCGGCCGACGTGGACGGCGTGGTCGCGAAGTTCGCGCCCTACGCCGATGTGGACGCCGGGCGGTCGGCCCAGCTGGACTGGCCAGATTCCGATAGCGGCGTGATCCCGGCCGCCGCCGTGACCGACCTGGCTGACGCGTTCTCCCGGGCCGCTGGGGTGTCGGCGGTGGGCGATTCGCTGGAGAGCGCCCGCGAACTGCGGGCGATCGATTTCGTCGGCTGGCCGGTCGCCTGGCTGGTGGACAGGCTGACGGGCCGGGATCCGGTGCGAAAGGTGCGGCTGGGCAAGCTCTGGGACGAGCTGAGGACGATAACGGCCGGGCCCTCAGGGGCGCAGCAGGCGGAGATCGACAACGCCCTGACCAGGCTGGCCGACCGGATCGGGCCGCCGTTGCCGAAACCATGGTCGAGGTCGGTCAGGACCGCGGTGCGATCGCGGGCCGAGGAGATCCCGGCCGCGCTCGGCGCCGCGATCGGTGAGTCTTTGCCGACCGAGGACAAGATCGCACCATGGTGGCGGCTGATCGGTGCCACGCAGGGCCTGCTGCTGGGCGCCGTGATCGTGGGACTGGCCTGGATCGCGGCGATCGTGGCGTTCGGGGTCTTCAAGGCGGGCAGTGCGCCGCGGCTGTTCGGGGATGTCGCGCTCATCCCGTGGATCTGCGTCATGCTCGCCGCGTTCCTGTTCCTCGGCTGGCTGACGGCCTCAGGATGCATGAATCTCGTGCGCACCGCGGCGCGGCATGAGCACGAGCAGGTCGAGGGCGAGATGCGGGCCCGGATCGCCACGGTGGCCCGCGAGATGGCGATCGTGCCGGCCGAGCAGGAGCTGTCCGAATACCGTCGCTTCCGGGAGGAACTCGCCGTGGCGGCCGGCCAGGCCTGAGTGACCAACCGGGCCTGGGTGATTTAACTGGCCAGGCCCGGGTGATTAACCGGCCCGTCCTGAGCGATTAACAGCGCCGCGCAGGTGTTGTAATGTTGTAATCCAGATTTCTGGAGGGCGACATGACAGCTGACCTGCCGCTGGACGCGTACTCCCGGGTCGTCACCGAAGTCGCCGCCGAGCTCACCCCGAAGGTGGCCAGCCTGCGGGTGCCGCGCGATGGCGGCCGGGGCGGCGAAAGCCTCGGCTCGGCGGTCGTCTACACCGGTGACGGGTTCCTGCTGACCAACGCACACGTGGTCGGGCGGGCTCAGAGCGGGACGGCGCTGTTCTCCGACGGCACGGCCGCCTCGTTCGCCGTGGTCGGTGCCGACCCGCTCTCCGACCTGGCTGTGGTGCGGGCGAACGGGCCGACCCCGCCCCCGGCCGAACTGGGTGAGGCCGATCGGCTTATCGTCGGCCAGCTCGTGGTGGCGGTGGGCAGCCCGCTCGGCCTGGCGGGCTCGGTGACCGCCGGGGTGGTCAGCGCGCTCGGCCGGTCGCTGCCGACCCGCAGCGCCGGGGCAGCCCGGCTGGTCGAAGATGTGATCCAGACCGATGCCGCGCTCAATCCGGGTAACTCGGGGGGCGCACTGGCCGATTCGCGGTCCCGGGTAGTCGGCATCAACACCGCGGTGGCCGGGATCGGGCTCGGCCTCGCGGTCCCGGTGAACGCGACCAGCAGGCGGATCATCTCCGCGCTCATGCAGGACGGCCGGGTCCGCCGGGCCTACCTAGGGCTGGTCAGCGTGCCCGCGCCACTCCCAGCGCAATGGCGTGAGCGCTTCGGGCGGCCGAGCGGCCTGCGGGTGGCCGAGGTGGTACCTGACGGCCCGGCGGCCCGGGCCGGGCTGCGGGCGGGCGACCTGCTGCTCAGCGCGGCCGGCCATCCGGTCGGAAAGGCGCAGGACCTGCAGCGGCTGATGTTCGGCGAGGCGATAGGCCGGCCGCTGGCTATTACTGTGATGCGTAACGGGGCGCTGGTTGATGTGATCGCCGAGCCGTCCGAGCTCGTGGCCGCCTGACCGCGGCGCGCAGGCCGTAGCGTGCAGGCCGCCACGCGCAGACCACAGCACGCAGGCCACAGCACGCAGGCCACACAGCACGCAGGCCACACAGCACGCAGGCCACACAGCACGCAGGCCGCCGGGCGGCCCTGGCCGCCAGCTACGGCGCCGCTTTAGGGTGGCTCCTGAGCCGATGCCCGCAGGGGAGCTGATGGCGACGAGCGAACGGGTCCCGGGCCGGTATGACCGGCTCGGCGTGGGATATCTGCAGACCCGGCGGGAGGACCCGCGGCTCGTGGCCCGCATCCATGCCGGGCTCGGCAATGCCCGCTCGGTCGTGAACGTCGGAGCTGGTCCCGGGGCATACGAACCGCGCGGCCTGGCCGTCGTCGCCGTGGAGCCCTCAGCCGTGATGATAGCCCAGCGTCCGGCCGGTGCCGCACCGGCAGTCCGGGCCGCAGCCGAGGCCTTGCCGTTCGGCCAGCAGCAGTTCGACGCGGCGATGGCGCTGTGGACCATCCATCACTGGGCCGACCCCGGCCAGGGGATCGCGCAGCTGCGGCGGGTCGCCCGCAGCGCCGTGATCGTGGCCGCCTCCGAACGGCTCAACCAGCTCTGGCTGACCCGCGATTACTTCCCGGCCATGACCCGGGCACGGCGGCCCGAGATCCAGCCCAACCGCATAGCCGCCCTGCTCGGCGGCAACGTCCGCATCGAGCCGTTTCCGGTTCCGCGCGATTGCCTGGACGGCTTCGCCGAGGCGTTCTGGGCACGCCCCGAGGCCTACCTCGACTCGCGCATACGCGCGGGAATGTCAGCCTTCAGGCTCCTCGATGACGCGGAGATCTCGCTCGGCCTACAGCAGCTTCAGGCGGACCTCCGATCCGGGGCCTGGGAGGCCCGCCACGGGAACCTCAGGCAACTCGGAGAATTCGACTGCGGACTCCGGCTGATCATCGCCACGGGCATCGATGCCCCGACCTGACCGGGTACGCGCCTGCGATAGGACGCGTCAGGCATCGGGGCGGGCTTGTGCCGCCCATGACGTGCTGCGGTGCCGCCCATGACGTGCTGCGGTGCCGCCCATCACGTGCTGCGGTGCCGCCATGAAGTGCCGGTGCCGCCACCTGAACTGACGCCAGGCGGGTGCCGGGCGGGCCGGATCTTTGCACACCGCGCTCCCGCCTGGCCCTGGTCGTCCACAGGACCGGTCCGGACCGCCGGCGGTCCACAGGCGGCGCGGCCAGGGTCCCGCTCATGCTGCCCGGCGGGGATCGTGGAGCGCAGCCGGGCGGCGCTGCGCCGCCGGAGCGGCAGCCCTGGCGCGAGCCGCGCGCCGGTGCCGCGGAACCCCAGGAGGGTCGCGATGATGAACGAGGCGCACATCAGCCTGACCGGCCACGTGGCCAGCGAGCCGAGGATCAAGACGATTCGCGAAGGACTGCAGAATCTGTCAATGCGGGTGGCGTGGACACCGCGGTGGCTTGACCGGGCCACCGGAGAATGGGCGGACGGGAGCACCTCCTACGTCACGGTGAGCTGCTGGCGCAAGCTGGCCGACAACGCGGCCGTCTGCCTGCGCAAGGGCGACCCAGTGGTGGTCAAGGGCCGACTATCGGTCCGGTCCTACGACGACAAGCAGGGCGTGCCCAGGATTCAGGTCGATGTCGAGGCAAGCTCGATCGGGCACGACCTGTGCCGTGGCGTGGCGCTGTTCCAGCGCACCAGGCCGGCTACCGGCAAGACGGCGGCGGAATACGCCGCCGATCTGGCCGCCGGCGGCAGCAGCTTCGACGCTTCCGGGGGCGGGGACGAGGACGCGGCGCTGGCCGCCATCGGCGGCCCTGCGCCGGGCGGCGACGGGGCCGCGGACCGCGACATGTTCGACGCCGACGCGATCGCGGCGCTGGCCGGCGAGGCCGCCGGCGCGGCCGCGCCGTTCTGACCGGCCAGCGGGCCGCTGGCGCCCCGGGCCCGGCCGGCCGCGCTCACTGGTCAATGCTGATCCGGCACCAGGAGCGGGACACCGGAGCCGGCGGGCCGGGCATCAGCAGGCGGGTCGCCGTCGCGCCGCACGGTACCCAGGTCCGGCGGCAGGATCCGGTCGAGCAGCCACGCCGCCGTCGCCATCAGCATGAGCCCATCCAGGTAGTGGCAGGCCATGGCGCCCAGGTAGGTCGGACCGCCCCAGGCGTTGACGGTGAAATTGGGGTCCAGGCCGCCGATGACCTGCTCGCCGGCGCGGGCGAAGATGTACAGGAACAGGGCAGCGGGCGGCAGTGCCAGCAAGCCGCGGCCGAGACCGGACGTGCTGCGGATGGCGCTGATGGTCCGGGCGACCCGCCGGGCGGCCGGCTTTCCCAGTGGCGCGAGGAGCCACAGCCGGCCGGCGTGCCGGCCGTACCTGCGGCGGTGCCGCCACCGGCCGTAAACCAGTGCCGCGCAGGCCAGGACGGCCACGGCTAGCTGCTGCAACCAGGCCGACGAGCCGGGAACGTACCGGTGCAGAATCGCGGAGCGGTCGAGGTAGGAGAACAGGCCCGCGATCACTCCGAGGACGAAGAGCGCGGCGCCGAGCGTGACGAGGGGCATGGACAGCTGCCGGACTGTGCGGCGAATCTTGATGGTCATGACTCCAAGCTCGCCAGGCCCGCCCCGCGTCGTCGGGCCAGCGTCTCGACCTGGAGTCATCCCCAGGCAGGCGTTCGCGACCAAGTCAGTCCCGGGGATGAGGAGTGATTCGGCCGGGAGGCTGACCTCAGTGCGCAGGGCGCCGGGTTACGGTCGGAGGGTGGCGATCACGCGGCAGGCCGGGGCGGCGGCCGAGCCTGCCCGGCCGCCACGCGAGCTGGCCGCGCCGCCCTGGTTTGCGAGACTGTCGGCCCGGCTCGCCGCGCGGCCGAGCAACCGGGCTGTTCCCGATGCCTTCGATTACGCGGTCGCAGCAGGCTGCTTTGCCGGTTTCACGCTGCCCCTCCTGCTAAGCGCGGTTTCCCGGATCGGCCCGCCGCTGGCGGTGGCCGGCTTCGGTGTCCTGGCCGCCGCGCCCCTGATCGTCCGCCGCCGGTGGCCGCTCCCGGCGCTCATCGCCATCACCGCCATCATGGTCGCCGCGACCTGCGCCGGCGTGCGGTTCACGCCGTTCGTCAGCAACGCCGGACCTAATTTCGCGATCGCCGTCTTCACCGTGGCTGACCGGTGCCCACGCCGGTCATCGCTGACCGCGGCGATCACAGCGAGCCTGGCCACCTGGGCGGTGCTCCCGCTCGGCATCCTCCTGCATCCGGGCCAGGACCAGGATGCTGTGCAGGCGCTGGCGGCGATCCCGGCCTGGGTGGCCGGCGACATCACGCGGGTCCGCCGTCAGTACCGGCAGCGTCTTGATCTTGAGGTTCGCAGCCGCGCTGCGGAACGGGAGGGACGCGTCCGGGCCGAGGAGCGCCTGCGATTGTCGAGGGATGTCCACGATGTGCTGTCGCACAGCCTGAGCGTGATCGCCGTGCGGTCAGGCGTGGCGCGGCTGCTGCTCGACGAGCGACCTGGGGAAGCCCGGGTCGCGCTCGCCACCATCGAGACAGCCAGCCGCTCCGCCCTCGATGACCTGCGGCAGCTGCTGCGGCGGATCAGAGACCCAGGGGCCGGCGAGGAGACCGCGCTGCCGACGCTCAGCGATCTTCCCGCGCTCGTCGCCCGGCTCCAGGAGGCCGGGCTGGACCTCAGCTACCAGTGCGCGGGGGAGCCGCGCACGTACAGCACGGCGGTCGAGCTCTCGGCGTACCGCATTGCGCAGGAGGCGCTGACCAACGTGGTGAAGCACGCCCCTGGAGCCCGTGCCTCGGTCGCGGTCACGCACGGCCAGGCCGAGCTGACCATCGCGGTCACCAATGACGCGGCGAGGCCGCAGCCGCAGCTACGGCCGCTCTCGGCGGCCGGCGCCGCCGCGCCTGGCCTCGGAATCATCGGCATGCGGGAACGGGCGGCCATGCTCGACGGCCAGTTCACGGCCGGAACCCGGCCGGAAGGCGGCTTCGCCGTCGTGGCCAGGCTGCCGGTCAAGGATCTCCGCCAGTGACCGTCCAGCCCGGGGCCGACCACCCGGCTGGCCAGGGCCGCGGCCCGGATGAGCACGAGCGCAGCCCGGCCGGCCACCGCGACGACGAGATCCGGGTCCTGATCGCCGACGACGAGGCGCTGGTGCGGGCTGGCTTCAGGATCCTGGTCGAGTCGGCACCCGATCTTCGCGTCGTCGGCGAGGCCCGGGATGGCGTCCAGGCCGTTCGTCAGGCCACGGCGCTGCGGCCCGACGTGGTGCTGATGGACATCCGGATGCCGGTCATGCACGGCCTGGAAGCCACCAACGTCATCCTGGACGGCGGCCAGGTCCCGCTGCCCCGGATCCTCATCGTGACCACCTTCGATGACGACGAGAACGTCTTCGAGGCCTTGCGCAGCGGCGCCAGCGGATTCATCCTCAAGGACACGCCGCCGGAACGGCTGCTCGACGCGATCAGGATCATCGCGGCCGGCGATGCGCTGCTGACGCCGAGCGTCACCCGGCGGCTGATCAGCGAGTTCGCACGCCGGCCCCGGGACGTGCCGTCGGCGGACGAGGCGCTGGCGCTGCTCACTGCCCGCGAGCGGCAGGTCCTCGAGCTGGTCGCGGCGGGCTGGTCGAACGCTGAGATCGCGGCCAGCCTGCAGCTATCCGTCGCGACGGTGAAGACTCATGTCAGCCGCCTGCTGGCCAAGCTGAACGGCCGGGACCGGGCCCAGCTGGTCGTGATCGCCTACGAGACTGGCCTCACCTCTCCCGGCCAGCGCCAAGCCGGGCCCTCCTAGCGCTCGGCCTCCTATACCCTGTTGCCGCCTGAGACCCCTGCCGCGAGGAACGCTGCCGATGCCGATAGCTGAGATCACCCGTGCTGAGAGCGCTGACCGGGCCCGGCTCCTGCAGGTGGAGTCTTACGAGGTCGCCCTCGATCTCACCCGGGGCGCCGAGGTCTTCGGCTCCACCAGCGTGATCAGGTTCGGCTGCCGGCGGCCTGGCGCGTCCACGTTCGTCGACCTGATCGCGGACCGGATTCATCAGATCACCCTGAACGGCACGGCGATCGACCCGGCCACGGCGGCCGCTGACGGCCGGATCCTGCTCACCGGCCTGGCCGACCGCAACGAGCTGACCATCGCGGCCGACTGCCGGTACTCAGCCGACGGCACCGGCCTACACCGGGCGGTGGACTCCGCTGACGGCAAGATCTACACGTACACGAAGTTCGAGCCTGCCTACGCCCGCCGGGTGTTCGCCAACTTCGAGCAGCCGGACCTGAAGGCGGCGTTCACCTTTCACGTCACAGTCCCCGCGGGCTGGACGGTGCTGTCGAACCAGCCCGGAGCCGGGGCCGAGCCGGACGGCCACGGCGCCGCGGTGTGGCGTTTCGCGCCCACGCCGCCGATTTCCACCTACCTGACGGCTGTGGCGGCCGGTGAATACCACCTGGTCACCGATTCGCACACCACCCCGCGCGGCCAGCGGATCCCGCTCGGGTTTGCCTGCCGGGCCTCGCTCGCCGGGCACCTCGACACCGCCGACATCGCCCTGATCACCCGCCAGGGCCTGGACTTCTTCACCGGCCTGTTCGAGGTCGACTACCCGTTCGACAAGTACGACCAGATCTTCGTGCCCGGGTACAGCGCCGGCGCCACGGAGAACGTCGGCTGCGTGATCGTCTCGGACCAGATGCTGTTCCGCTCGAAGGTGACGGCCAACCAGTACGGGCTGCGCGCCATGGTGATGCTGCACGAGATGGCGCACATGTGGTTCGGCGATCTCGTAACGATGAAATGGTGGGGCGATCTGTGGCTTAATGAGTCATTCGCGGAGTTCTGCGGGTGGCTGGCGAGCGCCGAGGCCACCCGCTTTACCGACGCCTGGACCACATTCGCGATCGGCCGCAAGGGCTGGGGCTACATGCAGGACCAGCTGTCCTCCACGCATCCGATCGCGGCGGACGTGCCCACCCTGAGCCAGGCGGTGGCGAACTTCGACGGGATCAGCTACGCCAAAGGCGCATCGGTGCTGCGGCAGCTGGTCGCGGTGGTGGGCCGGGAGCCGTTCTTCGCAGCGATCCGCGGCTACTTCGCCGCGCACGCCTGGGGCAACGCGGAGCTCGCGGATCTGCTGGCCGCGGTGGAGTCGAGCGCGGGCACCAGCCTGGCGGACTGGTCGAAGGCCTGGCTGGAGACCGCCGGCCCAACACCCTCCGCTGTGATTTCGAGGTCGCCGAAACCGGGGCGTTCACCTCGTTTGCCGTGCTGCAGGAGGCCCCGGCGCAGCACCCGACCTTGCGGCCGCATCGCCTGGCCATCGGCCTGTACGCGCGCGACGGCGGCGCGCTGGCGCGGGTGCGCCGGGTGCAGATCGACATTGCGGGGACGCGCACCGAGGTGCCCGAGCTCGCGGGCGTCATGCAGCCCGACCTGATCGTGGTGAACGACGGTGACCTCGATTACGCGATCGTCCGCTTCGACCAGCGATCGATCAAGACACTGACCGAGGCGATCGGCGCGGTCACTGACCCGCTCACGCGCGCCGTGTGCTGGAACGCGGCGATTGACATGGTGCGGCAGGCGGAGCTGGCGCTGCCCGCCTTCGTGCGGATGGTGGCGGACGGTATCGGCCAGGAGTCAGTACCGGTGCTCCAGGCCCTGTCCTCGGTCACCGAGCAGATGATGACGCTGACCGGGGACCCGCAGTGGGTGGCGGAGGGGAAGCGGGAACTTGGCTCGGCCGGGACCAGGCTGCTGCTGGCCGCGGCGCCAGGCAGCGACCACCAGCTCGCCTGGGCGCAGCTGCTCAGCTGGACCGCGACCGCGCCTGACCAGCTCGACCTGCTCGCGGCGCTGCTCGACGGCAGTGCCCTCGTGCCCGGCCTGGCCGTCGATGCCGACCTGCGCTGGGCCATCCTGCGGCGGCTCGCCACGATGGGGCGGGCCGGCGATGAGCAGACCGATGCCGAGCTGGACCGCGATCCCACCGACGCAGGCCGCCGGCACTGGGCGGCCTGCCGGGCGGCGATCGGCGACGCCGAGCACAAGGCGGCGGCCTGGCGGCTGCTGACGCAGACAACTGACCTCGGGACTCAGGGCATCGCCGAGGTCGCCCGCGGCCTGGTTCAGCCCGAGCACGCGGACTTGCTCGGGCCCTACGTGCAGCGGTACTTCGACGTCCTGCCAGAAATCTGGTCGTCGCGCAGCGAGCACGCCCGGGCCAGGCTCAGCGAGCAGCTGTTCCCGTACCCGGCGTCCTCGCCGGAGCTGCTGGCGCAGATCGACGCCTTCCTGGCCGAGCAGGGACGCGATCCTGGCCTGGAACGCGTCCTGGCCGAGCGGCGCGACATCGTTACGGCTGCCTTGCGCTCCCGCGCGCTGGCCTGGCGATCCTGAGGTCCGCCCGCCCGGCGGCGTCGTGACGCCAGCGTCCTGACCACCGCGTTCCCGGCCACCGCGTTCCCGGCCACCGTGTCCCCGGCCACGACTTTCCCAGCCACCGCGTCCTGACCGCCTGCATCCTGACCGCCTGTGCAGAGCGCAGCGCGGCTGGCCCTACCCTTGACTACATGCCCGAGTTCATCTATCAGATGCGTGCGGTGCGGAAAGCGCACGGCGACAAGGTCATCCTCGATGACGTCACTCTCGCCTTCCTGCCCGGCGCGAAGATCGGCGTCGTCGGGCCCAATGGCACCGGCAAGTCGACGCTGCTGAGGATCATGGCCGGCACCGAGCAGCCGTCCAACGGTGAGGCGCGGCTGATGCCGGGGTTCACGGTCGGCATGCTCGATCAGGAGCCCGAGCTTGACGACAGCAAGACGGTCCTGGGCAATGTCGAGGACGGGGTCGCGGAGACCAAGGCGCTGCTCCAGCGGTACAACGAGATCGCCGAGCAGATGGCCACCGACTACTCGGACGCCCTGCTCGAGGAAATGGGCAAGCTACAGGAGCAGCTTGACCACCGCGAGGCCTGGGACCTCGACAGCCAGCTGGAGCAGGCCATGGACGCGCTGCGCTGCCCGCCGCCCGACGCGGACGTCAGCATCCTGTCCGGTGGCGAGCGCCGCCGGGTGGCGCTGTGCAAGCTGCTGCTGCAGCAGCCGGACCTGCTGCTGCTCGACGAGCCGACCAACCATCTGGACGCCGAGAGTGTGCTGTGGCTTGAGCAGCACCTGGAGAAGTATCCGGGCACCGTCGTAGCCGTCACCCACGACAGGTACTTCCTGGACAACGTGGCCGGCTGGATTCTGGAGCTGGACCGCGGCCACGCCTACCCCTATGAGGGCAATTACTCGACCTACCTGGAGACCAAGGCGGCCAGGCTCAAGGTGGAGGGCGCCAAGGACGCCAAGAAGCGCAAGCGCCTCGAGGACGAGCTGGAGTGGGTGCGGTCCAGCCCGCGGGCCCGCCAGGCGAAGAGCCGGGCGCGGCTGCAGCGGTATGAGGAGATGGCCGCCGACGCCGACCAGAACCGCAAGCTGGACTTCGAGGAGATCCAGATCCCGCCCGGCCCGCGGCTGGGAAATCTGGTGGTCGAGGCCACCGACCTGGCTAAGGGCTTCGGGGACCGGATGCTGATCGAGGACCTCAGCTTCAGCCTGCCGCCGAACGGCATCGTCGGAGTCATCGGCCCGAACGGCGTCGGCAAGACCACGCTGTTCAAGATGATCGTGGGGGAGGAGGAGCCGGACCGCGGCTCCATCAGGGTCGGCGAGACCGTCCAGATCGCCTACGTGGATCAGGCGCGCGGCCGGATCGACCCGGACAAGAACGTCTGGGAGGTCATCTCGGACGGGGAGTCCTACATCAGGGCCGGCCGCACCGAGATCCCGAGCCGCGCCTACGTGGCCGCCTTCGGGTTCAAGGGCCCGGACCAGCAGAAGCCAGCCGGGATCTTGTCCGGCGGCGAGCGTAACCGGGTGAACCTGGCGCTCACCCTCAAGCAGGGCGGCAACTTGCTGCTCCTGGACGAGCCGACCAACGACCTGGACGTAGAGACGCTCTCGTCGCTGGAGAACGCCCTGCTCGAGTTCCCCGGCTGTGCCGTGATCACCAGCCACGACCGCTGGTTCCTGGACCGGATCGCGACGCACATCCTGGCCTGGGAAGGCGGCGCGAACTGGTTCTGGTTCGAGGGAAACTTCGAGGCCTACGAGAAGAACAAGATCGACCGGCTCGGCGCCGAGGCGGCCCGCCCGCACCGGGTCACCTACCGCAAGCTCACCCGCGGCTAGGGCCGTCGGCCGGGGCTGAATCCGGTACCGGTCAGGCCCGGCCGGGGATCCGGGCCCGCGAGGCTGGGATCCGGGCCGGTCAGGCCGGGGATCCGGGCCCGTCAGGCCGGGCTGAGGCCGAGGTCGGGGCGCTGCGCCGCCGACGGCTGGTTGACCAGGCTGTGGGCGGCCATCACCAGGTAGTCCCACAGCTGCGTGTCGGCGGCCTCGTCCAGCGCGAGCTCGTCCAGCGCGGTGCGCATGTGCCGGAGCCAGGCATCGCGCTCGGCCTCCCCGATCGCGAAGTGCACGTGCCGCATCCGCAGCCGCGGATGCCCGCGGCGCTCGCTGTAGGTGGCCGGGCCGCCCCAGTACTGGATCAGGAACATCCGCAGGTGCTCTTCGGCCGGGCCGAGATCCTTGCTCGGGTACACGGCCCGCAGCTGCGGATCGGCCGCGACCTGCTGGTAAAAGCTGTGCACCAGGCGGCGGAACGTCTCCTCGCCGCCCACTGCCTCGTACAGGCTGGGTTCGGTTGACTCGTCCATGACTGCGCTCCAGGTTACGTGCCGGTCAAGGCGCCGGGCCCGGCGGGCTGCGTGCCTGGCTGTGCTCCTGGCTATGCCCCTGGCTGTGCTGCTGGCTGGGCGGCGGGCCCGGCCGCCAGGGCCACCTTGAGGCGTTCTCTCAGCTCCCGCTCGACCTCCCACTGCCGCAGCGGGACGGTCCTGGCCGCGACCCGGAGCGTCACGGCATCCTTGGCGATGTCCTGGACGCCCCACACCTCAGGCTCCTCCAGGATGGCCTCCCGCCAGGCGGGTTCCCGCCACATGCTGGCGGCCACCCCCCGCATCAGCCCGCTGGCCCGCGGGATGTCCTCGTCATAGGGGACCGGAAGGTCCACGACCGCCCGGGCCCAGCCTTGCGACCCGTTGCCGGCCTGGCTGATCGTTCCGTTGCGGATGCTCCAGACCACGCCGGTGACGTCTCTGACCCTGGTGATGCGCAGGCTGACGGCCTCGACCACGCCGCTCACGGTGCCGATGTTGACCATGTCACCGACCCCGTACTGGTCCTCGAGGAGCATGAAGATCCCGGCCAGGAAGTCCTGCATCAGGTTCTGCGCGCCGAATCCGATGGCGATGCCGAGCACGCCGGCACTGGCCAGTATCGGCGCCAGGTTGATCCCCAGGTCACCGAGGATCGTGATCGCGGCGATCCCGAAGATGGTCAAGGTGGCGGCGTTCTGCAGCACCGACCCGAGCGCACTGGCCCGCTGCTGCCGGCGTTCGCGGAACAGCACCCGGCCCCGGTCGCTCCCGGTGCTGTCCGCGCTGGCCCGGGCGACCAGCCTGCGGATTACCCGCTGCACGGCGAATCTGACCACGACCGCGAGCAGCACCACGAAAAGGATCCTGCCGATCAGGTGGGCGGGCCCGGCGAAGAAGACGTCGGTCAGCCCGGCCGCCCGGGAGTTGTGCGTGAGGTTCCAGACGATCCGGCAGGCGATGCCCGGGCTGCGGCTGTCCCCGCAGGCGTGGTAGAGAGTGTCCTCAGGCTGACTGGCGAGGGCTCGCGCCAGCACGAGCGCTTCGATGCTCACGGCGGGATCCTCTCAGCCGGCGGCGGCCGGCGGCATGCCTGGCCGGGAATCCGGAGGCCAGCGTGCGCAGGCGCGGGTTACCGGCCGAGCCCGGTATGCCGGGCAGCGAAGGCGAGCGTCTGCGCGGACAAGGACACTGAACGGCTGACCGCCCGTGCTCCGTGTCCCACCTTAGATTCGCGGCGCAGCAGGACCGGGCGATCGCCGAAGGCCGCCGACGTCGCCTGCTGGAGCGCGGCGCACATCTTCCGCGCGTGCAACGGATCCACCCGGGTGTCATTGTCGAACACCGTGAATAGCACCGCTGGGTAACTGGTCCCCGCGCGCACGTGATGGTAGGGCGAGTAGCTCAGCAGCCAGCCGAGTTCGGTGGGGTCGGCGGCCGATCCGTACTCGTCGTTCCAGGTCTCACCGAGCCCGAACCGCTCGTAGCGCACCATGTCGAGCAACGGCGCTGAGCAGATGGCGGCCGCGTAAAGCTCGGGGCGCTGCGTGATCGCCGCGCCCACCAGCAGGCCGCCGTTGGAGCCGCCGGAGATGGCGAGCTGCCCGCGGGTGGTCCAGCCGCCGGCCAGGAGCGCTTCCGCGGCGGCGTGAAAGTCGTCGAAGACGTTCTGCTTGTTTTCCCGCATCCCGGCGCGGTGCCACTCCTCGCCCTCCTCGCTGCCGCCGCGCAGCCCGGCGATCGCATAGACGCCGCCGGCCTCGCCCAGGCCAGCACCGACGGCGCATAGGCAGGGGTCATGCTGATCTGGAAGCCGCCATACCCGTAAAGGATCGCGGGCCGCGGGCCAGCCCCGGCGTCGCCGGAGATGATCAGCATCCGGACCTCGGTGCCGTCGGCGGACCGGTACCCGACCTGGCGGGCCGAGACCTCGCCGACGTCGACTGACCCGGGCGGCCTGGCCCAGATGTCCGTCGTCCCGGTGCGCGCGTCGTAGCGCAGGACCGTCCCCGGGGTCGTGTGATCGGTGTAGCCGAACCACGCCTCATGGCCGCCGTCCGGCCGCTCGCTCAGCCCGCCGATACTGCCCACGCCGGGCAGCGGCACCGCGCCCAGCTGCTTCCCGGTAACCAGGTCGTGCAGGCTCAGCTCGCTGACCGCATGCCGGGTCCAGGAGGCCAGTAGCACCGGACGGGCCAGCTCCGTGCCGTCCAGGACCGCGAAACCGGTCAGCACCGCGCCTGCATCCTCCGGGAGGAGATCGCGCCACGTCGCGGGGCCAGGATCGGCCGGGTCGGTCACCATGAGCCTGCCGCGTGGCGCACCGGCGTCGGTGAACAGGTAGAGCCGCCCGTCGCGGCCCGCCCAGGCGCCGGTCTGCGCGTCGGCCCCCTCCTGGATCGGATGCAGGACGGGCGCGGCCTGCGGCGAGGCGGCCAGGTCGGCGATCCACAGGTCGTTGCGGGGCGCGGTGCCCGCCGCGGCGCCGATGATCAGCCAGCGGCCGTCCCGGCTCACCGAGACGCTGTAATAGTTGGTCTTCGCCAGGCCGGCGCCGAAGATCAGCACGTCCGTGTCGGGCGGGCTGCCCACCTGGTGCAGGTAGACCCGGCGGTGGTACTGCTCCTCGCCGGGCGGCACCGTCTCCGGGGCCAGCCTGCGCACGTAGTAGAACGCCTGGTCGTCCGGCAGCCAGGCCACCTGGGAGTACCGGCAGCGGTCGATCGGGCCGTCCACATCCAGGCCGGTCGCCACGTCCATGACCCGGAGCACGGCCTCCTCCGAGCCGCCCTCGGACAGCAGGTAAGCGAGCAGGCGGCCGTCGTGATCCGGCTGCCAGTCGTCGAGGGTGGTAGTGCCAGAGCTGTCGATCGCCATGGGATCGATCAGGGCCCGCTCACCGTCGCCGGGCGCCGCCGTATACAGGACCGAATGCTCCTGGCCGGGCAGCCGGCGGGTGAAGAACCGGCGCTCGCGGCACCACCACGGGGTGCCGACGGCGCCGGCCGAGGTCAGTTCGGCGATCCGCCGGGCCAGCGGGCCGGCGGCGGGCAGCGCCGCGGCTTCCTCCTCCCAGAGGCCGTCCTGCGCCGCCAGCCACGCGCGGGTCTGCTCACTGGCCGGATCCTCGAGCCAGCGATACGGGTCTGCGACGAGATGACCGCCTATTTCCTCAACGATGTCCTGGCGCCGTGCGCTCGGATAGGGGGCTGCCGTCATGGCTGTCACCTTATGGCCCGATGAGCCGGCCCCAGCGGCGGTGCCGCGGGCCATCACGGGATCCCCGTTACGCGGCCCCTTGTTACTGCCCCTGGCCTGGCCAGATACCGCAACTGCGGCGGTCCGGCCGGCGTGGCCCGCCCGGATGCGACCGCACGCGGTTACGCTATTGCTGTTGGCGGCCGGGCTTCCAGGCAATCACACTGGTCACGGGTGCCCGGGCCGCGGGAGCCGTGCACCCGTGGGGAGGTGCGAGTGCGTCGGGTATTGCTGCTCAACGTGACGTATGAGCCGCTCACGACGATTTGCCTGCATCGTGCGGTGTGCCTGGTCCTGGGTGACAAGGCGGAGGTTCTCCACGACGATGCGACTGGGGCGGTCCTGCACTCCGCCTCGGTCATCCTCGCCGCGCCGTCAGTGATCAGGCTGCGCCGCTACATCAGAGTGCCGCACCGTAGCCGGGTCCCGCTCACCAGGGCCGCGCTGATGCGCAGGGACAATTACCTGTGCGCCTACTGCGGTACCAAGGCCGAGACCATCGACCATGTGGTGCCCCGCAGCCGGGGCGGCACTCATGCCTGGGAGAACTGCGTCGCGTCCTGTTCGAGGTGCAACCATCGCAAGGCAGACCGGCTCATCGAGGAGCTTGGCTGGAGCCTGCGCTGCGATCCTTCGGTGCCGCGCGGCACTCACTGGCGGCTGATCGGCGCGGCTCACGACGGTGACCCGCAGTGGGCCGCCTATCTGCCGGAGCCGAGCGCCGCCTGAGCGGTGGCCCGCCGGTCCGCGCCCGCTCGGCTGCCGCGGCGGCTCGGCCGGGCGGCGGCCCGCCAGGCGTGCCAACCTGGCAGGCGGCACGGCTAAGCAGGCTCAGGCTCCAGCCCGCGGGGCGACGGCCGCGCTGTACCGAATGTCCGGATCACCCGCTGGGTCAGCGCGCACAGCATGGCCATCGCGAGCACGCCGCCCGCGATCGGGAAGAACGGGGCCGGGCCGAAGCTGTGCACCGCCGCGCCGGTCACCGCGACCGAGACCGGATAAGTCCCCGCGGCGGCCAGCATGACCAGGCTCATCACCCGGCCGAGCAGGTAGCCGGGCGCCCACTGCTGCAGCAGCGTGATCATGACGATGTTGCCGAATCCGTTGCAGGCGCCGAGCGTGGCGGCCGCGGCACCGGCGAGCCCGCCCAGGAAGGGCAGCAGGCTGACCGCAACCGCTTCGGCGAGGAAGCTCAGGCAGGCGGCGATGGCCGGGCGGGAGAGCCTGGCCCGGGTCGCGGCCAGCGTCCCGCCGACCGAGCCGGCGCCGAGGCAGGCGATCAGCGCGCCGTAACCGCCGGCACCGTACCGGGCTCGGGGTCGCGGGGCATACGTGAAGGATTAATTGCGAAAGAAGTGCTTCACAATCCCGGAGTGCCTCGCGGATCCGCGAAATGTTACGTTCGCGGTGCACGCGCCGGACGGAAGGCAGGGGACGGGATGCAGCGAGACATCTTCACCAGCGAGCACGATGCGTTCCGTGACCTGGTCCGCTCGTTCATCGCCCGCGAGATCACGCCGTATCACGAGCACTGGGAGCGAGATGGGGTGGTCAGCAGGGACGTCTGGCTGGCCGCTGGCCGGGCCGGTCTGCTCGGGATCGACATCGACGAGAAGTACGGTGGCGGCGGGAACAACGACTACCGCTTCTACCTGATCTTCGACGAGGAGCTGGCCAAGGCAGGCTCGACCGGTCCCGCGTTCTCGGTGCACAACGACATCAACGGCCAGTATCTGCAGCGGCTGGCCAGCCCGGAGCAGTGTGAGCGCTGGCTGCCCGGCTACTGCTCGGGCGAGATCATCACCGCGATCGCGATGAGCGAGCCAGGCGCCGGGAGCGACCTGCAGGGGATCCGCACCTCGGCGGTCCGCCGCGGCGACCATTACGTGCTCAACGGCCAGAAGACCTTCATCTCCAACGGCCAGCTGGCCGACCTGGTGATCGTCGTGGCCCGGACCGACGGAGGCGCCGGTCATCAGGGAATCAGCCTGCTGGTCGTGGAGCGCGGGATGGCGGGCTTCGAGCGCGGGCGCAATCTCGACAAGATCGGCATGCACGCGCAGGACACCTCGGAGCTGTTCTTCTCCGACGTCCGGGTGCCGGCCGAGAACCTGCTCGGCGACGAGGGCGGCGGCTTCATCGCGCTGATGCAGAACCTGCCCAGGGAGCGGGTGGCGATCGGCGCGACCGCGCTGGCCGCGGCGGAGCAGGTGTTCGAGCAGACGCTGGAGTACTGCAAGCAGCGGCAGGCCTTCGGGCGGCCGATCGGCAGTTTCCAGTACAACCGCTTCGTGCTGGCGGAGCTGGCCACGGAGCTGGCCGTGGCCCGCGCCTTCACCGACCGCGCGGTGATGGATCACAACGCGGGCCGGCTGTCCAACGAGGACGCGTCGATGGTGAAGTGGTGGGACACCGAGCTGTGCAACCGGCTGGTTGACCGGTGCGTTCAGCTGCACGGCGGATACGGCTACATGCGCGAGTACCCGGTGGCCCGCGCGTTCGCCGACGGCCGGGTACAGACGATCTTCGGCGGCACTACCGAGATCATGAAGGAGATCATCGGCCGGGGCCTCGGCGTCTGAATCGTTGACCGGTAATCATCGCCGGTCACTGTGCCGCGTCGGCCGGCCGGTGTGCGTTGATCAGGCCGCGAGGCCGCCGAGCCAGTTCTGCCACGCCTCGGTCTCGGTCGACGGGTCGCGGTCGTCGAAGTAGTGCGCGGTCGCGAAGACCATGTCGTTGTAGCCGTGGATCAGCATGTACATCGCGTCGTCGGTACGCATGCCCACGAAGCTCGGCGAGCCCACGAACTCCACGGTGCCGTCGACCGGCTCGATCCCGGGCACGCTGAGCCGCGCCGGCTGACCGTCCGCCGCGTCCGCGCTGGCGCCGACCGCCGCCGTCATGGCCGCCCACGAGTCCTTGGTGATCGGCCCCGGCATGAACAGCGAGCTCTTCGCGGTGCGCGGTGCGAAGTGCGTCAGGTAGACGGCGAGCTTCGTCAGGTAGGCATGGTCGCCGACGGACAGGCCGTTGTATTCGGCCTCCCAGTTCTCGCCGAGGAGGCCACTGTGCACAACACGCACCACCGCGCCGCCGCCGTCGCGCGACTCGATGAGCCACTCGAAGGCCATGAACGTGCCGTCCGGGTTCTTGTCCTCCTGCGTCGCGTAGCGGTGACCGGGTTCCCAGACCGTGATGCCGGAGCTGGACACCTCGCCGAACATGTTGAACGTGCTGGTCTTGCTGGCGCTATCGATTTCGGTGCGCCCCATGAGCCAGGAGTCGACTCCCGGCCCCGTAGCGATCGCCTCCCACACCTCGTCCGGCGTGGCGTCGACGGTGATCTCGTCGCGTACCTCGAATGGATGCGTCATGGCTGCTGCTCCTCTGCGGGCGGGTCGGCGTCTTCGGTGATGCTCGGGTGCACCGCGACGATAAGGCGGTGCGGCCGACCAGTTTCAGTATGATATTTACTGATAATTCCGGTGAGCGCGTCCGTCAGCTCACCCAAGAACGCGGCGCGATCAGCCGGCTTCGCGAGCCGCACTTCGGCATCGAGCCCGAACGTGGCGAGCGGCTTGCCCGCCTGCGCTGCCCCGTTGATGAGCGCGCCCGTCTCCCGAACGAGCCGCGCGGCGAGCGCGAGCAACCAGCGCGTGGACAGCCGATCGGGCGACCGGGCCGGATCGGGCGCGACCGCGGCGAGCGCGGCCGGCGAGATCACGTAGGCCGCGGCGGAAGCCCGCACGACCCGCTCGGTCATGTTGCCCTTGCGTCGCTCCTCGACCAACTCCACCAGACCGTGCTGCTCAAGGGTCTTGACGTGGTAGTTGACCTTCTGCCGAGCAAGCCCAAGCCGCGCCGCGAGGGTGGTCGCGGTGGATGGCTCGGCGAGCTCCGCGAGCATCCGAGCCCGGATCGGATCGAGCGAGACCTCCGCGGCTGCGGCATCCTCGATCACTGCGACATCTTGCATGCCGGCCACACTGTCACCGACAATTCTTATTGTCAAGACAGCAAGAGCTGTCTAGAAGAATTTTCTTTCCCGTGCTCGTCGTGGTCACGCGCGGCAGCTCCCGCGGGACCGGTCGGCGCCGGGGCGCCGCCCGGCCAGCCGGTCGTCGCAGGCAGCAAAGCGTGCAACCCGCAGGCCAAGCCCAGGCACCGTACGCTTGGCAGCCACGCGAAGCCGCGCAAATCCGCAAGCCGGACCGCAGCCGCGCGCGGCGCAGCAAGACTTCGCGCCAGCCGATACGAGAAACTCGTCGTCCGCTACCTCGCCACGTTCCGCATCCCCGTCAGCAACGAATGGCTATGCAGGCACTTAGGAAAGACGGCTAGGCGGGCTCGCGCCCGTAGTACGCGGCGGACGTCTTGCCGAAGATGAGCACGATCACCGCGAGCTGGACGAGCCACACAACCGCGGTGGCGATCAGCTCGGCCGGGGCGTACACCGCGGCACCCTCGGCCAGCAAGCCGAGCAGGCTCAAGGTCATGAGGCCGAAGAACGCGCTGAAGACGCCCCTGGCCCAGTCATGCCCCCTGCCGTTCGCCCAGGCCATCCACAGCCACAGGCCGATGCTGATCGGTGCGCAGATTTCAGTAGCGACGAGATGGATCTGCAAAAGGTGCCACAGCGCCGGGTTCGCGTGGGCCATGGCCGATCTGACGCGGCCGGCGGTCACCACGTAAGTGATCCAGCCGGCCAGCTCAGCCGCCGCGCCGGCGCACACCAGCCAGACGGCGGTCAGCAGCGTGCGCGGCGGCCGTGACGCGGGCCGCAGCCGCATCCGCAGCGCTCCCCTGATCAGGTCCGCGGACTCGGCCAGCCCGGGCCGCCGGCGGCCGTCCTGGGCGCTGTCCATGAGCACCGCGAGGATCTCCTGCTCATTTTCGCGCCGGAACGCCCGGGGATAGCATGCCAGCAACCGCCGGTACCGTCGCTCCAGGCCTGCTGAGTCAGTCATGTCGCCATCCCTCCGGCTAGATTCAGCCGCGACAGCGCGGCAATGGCGTTGGCGTGCAGCCGGGTTGCCTCAGCGGCCAGCCGCTTGCTGCCCGCGGGCGTGAGCCGGTAGTAGCGGCGCAGCCGGTTATCCACGATCTCCTCCCGGTCCACCCCGATCAGCCCGTCGGCGCGCAGCCGGTCCAGGGCCGTATACAAGGTCCCGGCACGCAGCTGGACCCGGCCGTCGGAGATCTTCCGGACCTCGGTGATGATCCCGTAGCCGTGCTGGCTGGCATCAGCCAGTGCGGTCAGGATCAAGAAGGTCGCTTCCTGCATCGCCCGTGTGCTCATGTAGTCAATATATAACGTTGAACTAGCTATTACAAGCCAGCCGCCCGCCAGACTGCCTGGCCGCGGCCGGGCTCCGGTCAGCCCGGCGGGGAGGTCGGCGGTGAGCGCGGCCAGCGCCGCATAGCTGCGCGAGGCGAGCGCCTGGCCCACCCGCATGTCAAGCTCGTTCCTGGTCAGCCGGCCCTGGACGAATGCGGCTTTGAGCATGTCGATCACGTGCTCGCGGTCGGCGTCGGACGCCCTGGCCAGGCGGCCCGGGTTCTCGCGGACCTCGGGGCCGATCCCGTAGCTGCGCTGGGTGGCGTCAGCCAGCGCGGTCAGCAGCAGGAAGCTTGCTGCACGCCTCGCGCGCCTGGTCATACTGGCGTTATATACCGTTGAACTATCGCTGGCAAGTCGGCACCTCGGGGCGGGCCGGTTGGCCCTGCCGGGATGCCTGGCTGGCCAGCTGCCCCCTGCGGGCAGTGGGTCAGCACCCATCCCCTGCGGGCAGTCAGCACCGCCGGGCGCAGCTATCGCGGGCCACGACCTAGCCAGTTGCGCTGGTCGTCACGCCGCACCGGACCGGTCATGACGGCGGGAGATGACCGCCAGGTCGCCGGTCCCCGTGGTCAGCACCTGGACGCCCGGGCCGAAATGGCGGCTGAGTACTTCCTCGCGCAGCACGCTGGCCGGCGGCCCGGCGGCGGCCACCCGGCCGCCGTCCAGTAGCAGCAGCCGGTCCGCGAACTGCCCGGCCAGGGTCAGGTCGTGCACTGCTGACAGCACCGTGAGCGACCGCTCCCTGCGCAGTTCGTCGATCAGTTCGAGCGCATCAACCCGGCGGCCGAGGTCGAGCGCGCTGGTCGGCTCGTCCAGGAGCAGGATCGGCGCCTCCTGAGCCAGGGCGCGGGCGAGCACCAGCCGTTGCAGCTCGCCGCCGGACAGCGTGTGCAGGACCCGGCCCGCCATCTGGGACAGCGCCATCCGGTCCAGCAGCGCAGCGCAGACCGTGCGGTCGGAGTCGGTCTCTATCCGCAGGTAGCCGATGTGCGGGGTGCGGCCGAGCAGGACATAATCGCCGACGCTCATGTCCGGCGGTAGCTGGGGCTGCTGCGGCACATAGGCGATCAGGCGGGCCAGCCGCCGTCGGGGCATCCTGGTCACCTGCTGGCCGCTGATGGTGATGTGACCGCGGTAGCTGGCCAGCCGCGCGACGGCCCGCAGCAGGGTGGTCTTGCCTGCGCCGTTGGGGCCGATCAGGCCGAGCCATTCGCCGTCGGCGACCTCCTCGGTGACCCCGTCCAGCGCCGTTACCTGGCCGTAGCTGACGCGCACCGCGTCGAGGCTGATCACGACAGATCCCGGCGGGTCCGGCGGGAGCGCAAGACGAACAGGAAGAACGGAGCTCCGGCGGCGGCCGTGATCACCCCGATCGGCACTTCGGCCGGGGCCTGCACCGTGCGGGCCGCCACGTCGGCGAGCACCAGGAACGCCGCGCCGCCGATCATCGACACCGGCAGCACGATCCGGTAGCTCGCCCCGGCGGTCAGCCGCACCGTATGCGGGACGATGATGCCGACGAATCCGATCAGCCCGCTGACCGCCACTGCTGCCGCGGTGCCGAGGGTGGCGGCCAGCACGACGATCAGGCGCAGCCGGGCGACATCCACGCCGAGGCTGCCCGCCTCTGTCTCGCCGACCCGCAGCACGTCCAGCAGCCGGCGGTGCGCGATCAGCAGCGCCGCGCAGATGACCGCGTACGGCAGGATCAGCACGACGTCCGACCACGATGCCAGGGACAACTCACCCAAGATCCAGGAGTAGACCACCTGCAGGGTCTGCGCGTGCTGCTGCTGGAGGTAGGTCTGTACCGCGGTGAGCAGGGCAGCGACCGCCACGCCCGCCAGGACGATGGAGGCGGTGGCGGTCCCCGAGCCGGACGGCTCGCCGCCGCGGCCCGGGCCGGCCCCAGCAGGTACGTGACCGCGACCGCGCAGACGGCGCCCGCGAACGCCGCCGGGGGCAGCAGACCCGGGCTGCCGCCGGTCACGATCACGATCGTCGCACCGAGGCCGCCGCCCGCCGCGACGCCGAGCAGGTAAGGGTCGGCCAGCGGGTTGCGGAAGACTCCCTGATAGGCGGCGCCACCGCCGGCCAGCATCGCCCCGACCAGGGCGCCCAGGACGACCCGGGGCAGCCGGATCTGCCAGATGATCGCCGAATCCAGGCTGGAGACCGACATGGCCGGATGCCACGGCAGCCTGGCCACCAGTGCTTCGGCGATCACTGGCAAGGACAGCGCGGCCGGGCCGACCGAGACGCCGATGATCATCGCGATCAGCAGCAGGCCGGTCGCCACCGCGATCGCTCGGCCCGGCCGGACCCGGCCCAGCGCGGCCCGGGGCGCCCCGGCCGCGGCGTCGCCGGCCCGCGGCCGCGCGGCCGGCTCGTCGGTCCGACTGGTGGCGGCCGGATCGGTGGCGGCTGGCGGCGCGGCCGGACCAGTGGCGGCTGGCGGCGCGGGAGCGTGATCGGCGGCAGCAGGCCGTGCCGTGCCGGCCGCGAGATCCGTGCTGCCTGCGCGATCTGTGCTGGCCGCGCGCTCTGTGCTGGCTGCGCGCTCTGTGCTGGCTGCGCGCTCTGTGCTGGCTGCGAGCTCTGTGCTGACTGCGCGATCCGCGGTGGCTGCCCTCGCCGGCCCGGCTGGACTGGCGGTCAACGGCGAGCCGGCCGTCGCCGGGGGCCCGGTGCCGTCAGCTGCCGCTGTCACTGGCCGTTGCCTTTCGCGACGGCGGTCACCACCGTCCGCAGCAAGTCGGCCACCCGCGGACCCCACCGGGACGCGATGTCGTCGTTAAGCAGGATGATGTGACCAGTCTTGACCGCGGCCAGGCTGGACCAGCCGGGGCGCTTGGCGACCGTGGCCGCGGACTGCTGGCAGCAGACGGTGTCCGCCAGGATGATGTAGTCCGGGTTGGCCTTGACGATGTACTCGCTGGACAGCTGCGGATAGCCGCCGGCCGCCGCCGCGCCGGATGCCGAATCGGCGATGCTCTTCATGCCCAGCAGCTTGAGCAGGCTGCCGACGAAGGTTGACGACGTGATCGAGTAATACGTCTGGTCGAGTTCGTAGTAGTACGTCAGCGGCTTGGTGTGGCGAGGCATCTGCGCGACGATCTGGCTGATCTGGGTCCGCAGTGCGGCGTCCTCGCGCTCGGCGGCCGCCAGGTGGCCGGTGGCCTGGCCGAGCTGGTCGAACTCGCTGTACATCCCGCTCACGCCGGACGGGGCGGGCAGGTCGAGTACCGGGACCGAGAACGCGGCGAGCCGCTTGGCCAGTGCCGTGGCGTCGAAGGAGACCACGACCAGGTCTGGCTTGTAGGCGACGATCGACTCGACGTTGGGCTGCAGGCCGGACAGCTTCGTCCGCGGTGCCTGCGCCGGGTAGTCGGAATCGGCGTCCACCGCCTTGACCTGGCTTCCGGCGCCGATCGCGTAAAGCATCTCGGTGGCCGTGGGCGACAACGAGATGATGCTGGCCGGCCTGGAATTGACGCGGACCGCGCCGCCGGCGGCCGCGATCGTGACGGGGAACGAACCGGCCGCCGTGGCCGCCCCGTCGGCGGCACTGGCCGACCCGGAATTGCCGGGGCTTGAGGTACCGCAGGCCGCGCAGAGCGCGGCGACCGCTGTGACGGCCACCACGGCCGGCAGCCGATGTGAGAGAACCCGCATGCTCATCCTCCGTTGGGTCTGGAGGACGAAGTGCGCCCGCCACGACGCCAACGGGGCGTCGGAACGAACCGCCCTTCCTCCGAGGACAGATCGCCGGCGCGGGCCAGGCGTCCGGGCTCGTCCCTCACGAGAGGGGCATTACCGTTGCGGGACAGCGCCGGGATCACACCGGCTTCGCTGGGCTCTGCGCCATCCTGGACTGACCCAGGACAGGGGTACCTTACCGCAGTTCGGCAGTGGCCGGCGGCAGGCCGCCGCGGGTGAACGTGTGACGAGTCTGAGCAGGTTCGGCGTTACGCTGTCATAAGGTGTGCGTCGGTGGCGCACCGGGCAGCCCATGGTCAGCAGTGCGGTCAGCAGCAATGCAGCTAACAGCAGTGCAGCTAACAGCAGTGCAGCTAACAGCAGTGCAGTCAACCGCAGCACCGCCGACAGCAGCACCGCGGCCAACAAGAGTGCCGCCGACAGCAGCGCCGCCGGCAGTACCGGGACAACGTAACCAGGGATGGAGCGGCGAGATGGCGAATCCAGAGCACGGGCTGGTCATTCCCGAGGGCGGTTTCTGGCCCGCGCCGGAGATCCCGCAGCCGAATATCTACCCGATGGAATGGCGCGTCGAGACCGAGAAGCTGGCCGCCATCTACCAGAAGTCCAAGCTGATGGCGTGGAATCCCGCTGACCTGCCGTGGGACGGACTGCGCGCCGACGACTTCACCGTCGAGCAGCGCCTCGGGATCATGTACTGGTTCTCGGTGCTGGCCAACTTCGACGCGTCCGGGCCCGCGGTCTTCGCCCGGGCCACCATCCGCGCGTTCGAGCAGCACGAGGAGGACCCCGTCCGCAAGTGCTTCTTCTCGATCACCAGGGACGAGATGAACCACGAGGAATGCTGCCAGCGCTCGATCGCGGCGCTGTGGCCGGGCGGCCCGCTGAACTGGACCCCCTCGACCGACCTGGAGCATGCCGCGCACAACAACATCGGCTGGCTCTACCACAACGGCGGCCGGTACTGGAGCGGCTACAACAAGGCGGTCGACAGGTACTCGCTGCCGGTCCTGTTCACCAGCTTCATGATGGGGGAGATGGCGGCGTCCACGCTGTTCCGGGGCATGTCTTCGGGCACCACCCACCCGGTCTTCGGTGAGATGTTCCAGCGGATCGGCCGGGACGAGTCGCGGCACCTCCAGATCTGCATGACCATCCTGGAGAACGAGTGGCCGGGCCTGACCGACGACGTCCGGGTCACGATCACCCGCCAGCTGCGGGCGGGCTTCATCTTCCTTTCGATGATCTTGTGGGAGCCGCCGGACGGCTTCTGGGACCTGCCGCCCTATTTCCTGCCCAACCACCGGATCCTGATGGATCACGCCAGGAAGGCCGGGCTGGGCGTGCTGTCCTACGAAGAGCAGGCTGAGAACTGGAAGGTCGCGATCGCGAAGATCCGGGCGATCGTGGTGCGCTGGGGCATCGAGTTCCCGGCCATCCCCGAGCTCGACATCGAGGGCGTCGACGTCTCGGCCGATATCAACCCCGACGACATCATCCCGGTGTTCTGACGCGCGTCAGCCGCGCAGCCCGATATCCAGTTGCTGCAGCTGCCCGGCCGGATCGCTGACCACGGCGACGGTGAGCCTGGCGGTCTGCCCGTCCAGTTCCACCGTCGTGCTGGCTGTCCCGTTTCCGGCCAGGAACGCGCCGCGCCGGCACCGGCCGGCCCAGGCGGCCGCTGCCCGTAGCTGCCGGAGCGCTACCGCCTTATCCAGCGCATCCGAGGTGGGCAGCTGGGCCGGCCACCGGACCGCGCCCGAGTTCAGCAGCGAGATAAGGGCGTCCAGCAGCTGCCCGAGCGGGGCATCGGCGGCGGGCGGAACGGCCACGGTCAGCAGCTGGACCCGCGGCGGCCGTTCCGGACTCATCTTGATCTCGGCTGTGGTCACGCCGCGCTCGCCGCGGAGCCACCACCGGCACTGCGCGGGGGAATCGAACTCAGCTGGCCGCTGGGGATCGTCGCCGAAGTCCCCGATGCGCTGCCGGATCAGCTCGATCTTGTGCCGCCGCTCAGCGGCCGGCTCGTCCAGCGCGACGTTCTCGGCGAACAACCTGGCCGCCACTGTGTCATCCCAGGACTGCAGCAGCCGGGTCACCTCGTCGCGTGCCGTCAGGGTCTGCGGCCACGGGCGGCCCGGCGCGGGCGCCAGGTCGCGGACGCGCACCTGGCCGTTGGCCGTCCCGTGCTCGCGGCCAGATACCCGGCGCGGCCGGCGCCGCGGCCGCCGGCCCGGCAGCGGCCGTGCGGCCGGTTCCGGTCTGGTGCTCGAGCACGGTGTCCAGCAGGCTCGCGGCGAGCACGCGCACCGGTGCGTAGGTGCCGTTGGCCAGCACGATCACGCCGGTCCCGGTGGCCGGGTGCCAGCGCATGTGGCTGCCGAAGCCCGGATAACCGCCCGCATGGTGCACGATCCGTCCGTGCCTGCTGGCTTCGGCGAAAAGCCCGAAACCGTAGCTGACCTCGCCGCCCGCGGCTCCGCCGGGCAGCCGGACCGGCTCGTGGCGCTCCAGCGCGACCTGCGGCAGCTGCATCTCGCGGCGGGTGGCGCGGCGCAGCGGGTGCGCGCCCCCAGCAGTCTCGGCGCCGGGCGGGAACGCGGCCGCGAAACCGTGTACCCAGCGGGCCAGGTCGCTGACGCAGCTGAAGATCCCGCCCATCGGGGCGAACGCCCCGCAGGGGCCGGCTCCTGCTCGGACCAGCCGGCCTCGCCATGCCGGTACCCCCGGGCCAGTTCGGCGGTGCTGAACTCGGCCGCCTCGTACCCGGTCCTGGACAGGCCGAGCGGGCGCAGCAGCCGGTCGGTCACGAAATCGGGGTACTCGCGGCCCGACACCGCCGTGATGACCCGGCCGAGGATCGCGTAACCCAGATTCGAGTACTCGAAGCGGGTGCCCGGGGCCCAGGCAAAGCTGATCCCGCCCGCCAGGAACTCCGCGAACTCCGCCAGCGGTGTGCCCTGCTGCCGGTCTCCCCACGGGTCGTCGGTGGGGAAACCTGCGGTCATGGTCAGCAGCTGCCGGATGGACACCGCGGGGGAGTCAGCGGTGGCCGGCGGCAGGCCAGCCAGCTCAGGGACGTACTCCTGGGCCGGATCATCGAGGGCCAGGGCGCCGTCATCCCGTAGCGCGAGCACCGCCGCCGCGGTGAAGCTCTTGGTCATCGAGGCAATCCGGAAGACCGTGTCCGCGTCCGGCGCCGGGCCACCGAGCCAGCGCTGGCCGAGCCCCCCGGCGTGCACCAGCACCCCCCGGCCACGATGCCGTAGGCCAGGCCGGGCTGCCCGCCGCGACGCTGGTAGTGGTCGGCCATCGCGTCCACGACGGCCAGGCTGCGCCGGAACTCGGCAGTGCTGACAGTGCTAGCCGGGCTGGCAGTGCTGGCTTGGCTGCTTTGGCCGGGACCAGGCGCGGCGGGTCGGTCGGGCATGGCGGGCCTCCGGGAGGGCGGACAAGAGGACATCAAGGAACGGGGCGCTCAGCCCCGCCGGGTTCTCGTGGCCGGGCCGGTCCGCGGTGCGCGGCCGGCCCGCGGCCCAGCTGCGTCGTGGCGGCCGGGTCGAGCTGCGGCTGGTAACCAGCGCGCAGCGCAGCCACCGTAGACGGCGGGGTGATCACCTCGGCCGACCCGGCCGCAGGCCGGCCGCGCGCGGCTGAGTAACCGCGTATCGTCCACGGCACGATCGCGTCGTCCAGCACCAGCGCAGGCTCATCGGCCACCAGCACGAAGGTACCGGCAGGCAACGCCGGCCAGCGGGACCGGTGCAGCTGGCGGCGATGCGTTCCGCGGACGATCCGCTCACCGTGCAGCTGGCGGTCCATCTCGACGGCCCGCGGCACCGCTACGCCCAGCCCAGCTGCCCAGGCCTGCCGGTACGCGTTGTAGGCCAGCCGCCGGCATAGCGCGCATGGCCGGTGACCTGCTGCAAACGACACCGCCTCGTCGTGGAAGAACAGCACGGTGAACCGGCCGGGCGCCCATTGCGGCAGCCTCCAGTCCTTATAGGCCAGCGCACAGGTGATCCACAACTGGCTGCGGTGGAAGCGGACTACCTCGGTGCCCTGGTGCAGGTTGCCCCGGTTGCCGGTCCAGGCGCCCCGCAGCTCGATGGCGACGATATCGCCGAGCGGCGTAACCCGGTTTCGCATCGGTGATGACACGCCTCAGCATAGGCGCGGGCCGCCTGAGGTGCCCATCCTGTGGACCGGCATGTGGACGGCCGGGTGGATAAGTGCCATGAACGGGGGATAACTGGCCGGTGTCTTGTGCATGGCCAAAGAATCATGGAATCAGGGCCACGAAGCCCTTGTGCGGGCCGCCCGCCAGGCAGTAGAACTGCATGACCACCACGGACCGCTACCAGCCGGGGGCAACCCCGGAGGCGGGAAGGGCCGGGCAGCCGGCACTTCGCGCGGGTAGCTGGGATCGGTGGTCGGCCCGCGCAGCGCCGGGCAGCCGAGCGATCGGCACGCCAGGGCGCCGCAGGCCGGGCGAGGCCCCTCCATCTCATACATGGAGGGGCCTCGTCGCGTTTCTAGCCGCGTCGCGTTTCCAGCCGCGTCGCGTTTCTTGCCGCGCCGCGTTTCCAGCCGCGCCGCGTTTCCAGCCTGGTCGTAATTTGCCCCGCCAGGGCGCAGTTAACCGAGCGGCACGGCGGCTTGATCACCCGCGCACCAGGAGCGGGTGCCGTCAGCTGAACCGCCTCATCAGATGAATCTGGTCATGCCCGCGCGGGTAGGCCCCCGTACGGCCGCATTCCGCGTAGCCGAAGCGCGCGTAAAAGGCGGGTGCCTGAAAGGAATGGGTGCGGAGCGCCACCTGGTCACAGCCGCGGCGGCTGATCTCCTCCTAGCCGCTGCCAGGAGATTCGCCGGCTCCTTTCCGCAGCGGGCTCCCCTCCAGAACGGATCGGCGATCTGGGAGCTAATGTGCCTGATGGGGCGTTTCCGGACCGCGTCGAGCGCCCGGGAGTATAACGAATTGCGCGCAACGAGTAACGGCACGTGCAATGGGGGCCGATAATAAGACAGACGCAGGCGACGTGGGTACCCCCGAGCTCACGTCGCCGCGTCTGCGTAAGGGCCCCGGGCGCGCCCAGCAAGCCGCCCGGGCTGCCTGTCTCAGGCCCCGGAAGCCTGGCTCAGGCGCCGGACGCGGCCGGCGGACGGTAGATTGCGGCCGCAGGCCGCGTCGGCGGTACCCGCCGGCTGCCGCGACCGGTAGCGTTCGGTACATGACAGCTTTCGCAACGCCCGAGGGCGGGAGCGCCGCAGGCGCCCCAGCAGCCCCATTCGGCCGGATGCTCACCGCCATGGTCACGCCGATGACCAGTGCCGGGGCCATCGACTATGCCGGGGCCGCCCAACTCGCCCGATACCTGGTCGGCGAGATGCGCAACGACGGACTGGTGATCAGCGGCACCACCGGAGAGTCGCCGACCACCACCGATGCCGAGAAGGACCGGCTGCTGCGCACCGTGATCGAGGCCGTCGGGGACCAGGCCACGATCGTGGCCGGAGTGGGCAGCAACGACACCGCGCACACCTGCGAGCTGGCTAAACAGGCCGAGCAGGCCGGGGCGGACGCCCTCCTGGTGGTCACGCCGTATTACAGCAAGCCGCCCCAGGAAGGCCTGATCGCCCACTTCACGGCGGCCGCCGACGCAACCGGCCTGCCGGTCATGGTCTACGACATCCCGGGCCGCACCGCCACGCCCATCGCCACCGAGACGTTGATCAGGCTCGCTCAGCATCCCCGGATCGTGGCGGTGAAAGACGCCAAGGATGACCCGGGCGCCGCCTCCCTGGTGATGGCCAGCACTCAGCTCGCCTACTACTGCGGCACCGACATGCTGAACCTGCCCTGGCTGGCCATCGGTGCCTCGGGGCTGGTCAGCGTGCACAGTCACCTGGTCGGCGACCGGCTGCACGAGATGATCGATGCCTACCTGGCTGGCGACGTGACCAAGGCCCTGACGATTCATCGTGAGCTGCTTCCCGTCTACACCGGGATGACCAGGACGCAGGGAGTCATCACGACGAAGGCTGCGCTGGGACTGCTCGGCCTGCCCGGCGGGCCGCCGCGGCTTCCGCTGGTCCCGGCCAGCCCGGCGGAGATCGAGCGGCTGCGCACGGACCTCGCGGCAGGCGGTGTGAAGCTCAAGTGAGTCACCCGCACCCCGACCTCGGGCCACCGCCGCCCCTGGCCGCTGACGGCCTGCGCATCATCGCGCTGGGCGGCCTCGGCGAGATCGGCCGCAACATGACCGTCTTCGAGCACGCGGGCCGCCTGCTGGTGGTGGACTGCGGGGTCCTGTTCCCCGAGCCCGACCAGCCAGGCGTCGACCTGATCCTGCCGGACTTCTCGGCGATCGAGGGACGGCTGGACGACATCGAGGCGGTCGTGCTCACCCACGCGCACGAGGATCACATCGGCGCGGTGCCCTACCTGCTGCGCCGGCGCGCTGACATCCCGCTGGTGGGGTCAAGGCTGACGCTCGCCCTGGTCCGGAGCAAGCTGGTTGAGCACCGGATCACGCCCGACGTCCGTGAGGTCGCCGAGGGCGCCAAGCTGGCCCTCGGGCCGTTCGACCTGGAATTCCTCGCGGTGAATCACTCGATTCCCGATGCGCTCGCGGTCGGGATCAGGACCAGCGCGGGCCTGGTTCTGCACACCGGCGACTTCAAGATGGACCAGTTGCCGCTGGACGGGCGGCTGACCGACCTGGGCGGGTTCGCGCGGCTCGGCGCCGACGGCGTCGACCTGCTGATGGCGGACTCAACCAACGCCGAGGTCCCCGGCATCGTGACCAGTGAGCGGGCCATCGGCCCGGTGCTCGCTGAGGTCTTCGCGGCCGCCGAGCAGCGGATCATCGTGGCTTGCTTCGCCAGCCACGTGCACCGGGTCCAGCAGGTGCTCGAGGCCGCCGCCGCGCACGGCCGGAAGGTGGCGCTGGTCGGCCGGTCCATGGTCCGGAACATGGGAGTGGCCCGCGAACTGGGTTACCTGCACGTGCCGTCGATTCCCGGCGGCCTGATCGTGGAGCCGCGCGAGGCCGAGGAGATGCCCCCCGAGCAGATCGTGCTGATCTCCACCGGGTCGCAGGGTGAGCCGATGTCAGCGCTGTCCAGGATGGCCGGCCGGGACCACCCGATCAGGATCGCCGAAGGCGACACGGTCATCCTGGCCTCGTCGCTGGTGCCGGGCAACGAGACCGCGGTGTCCCGGATCATCAACGACCTGACCAGGCTCGGGGCCCGGGTCGTGCACAAGGGCAACGCGCTCGTGCACGTGTCCGGCCACGCGCCCGCGGGCGAGCTGCTGTACGTGCTGAACCTGGTGCGCCCGGGCAACTTCATCCCCGTGCACGGCGAGTGGCGGCACCTGAAAGCGCACGCTGAGCTGGCCGCGCTGACCGGCGTTCCGGACGAGAACATCGTGATCGCCGAGGACGGGGTGGTGGTCGACCTCATCGACGGCCGGGCGCGGGTGACCGGAACCATCCCGTGCGGTTACGTGTACGTCGACGGCCTGTCGGTCGGCGAGGTGACCGAGACGTCCCTGAAGGACCGGCTGATCCTGGGCGAGGAAGGGTTCGTCTCGGTGGTCATCGTCGTCGATTCCACGACCGGCAAGATGGTCGCCGGACCCGAGATCCATGCGCGGGGTTCGGGCATTGACGACTCGGCCTTCGAGGAGGTGCGACCTCGGATCGAGGAGGCGCTGGCCCGGGCCGCCGCCGAAGGGATCAACGAGGTTCACCAGCTCAGGCAGCTGGTGCGCCGGACCGTGGGGCGCTGGGTGAACGAGAACTACCGCCGCCGCCCGATGATCATCCCGGTCCTGGTCGAGGTCTGACCGCCCGATATCCGGTCGCGATCCCGCCCGGCCGGCCGGATCCTGGCCACGCCGGGCGGGAGTACCCGGCGTGGCCGGCTGGCGCGCCCGCTTATCGTTACTGATCTTTCTCGGGCTACCGCCCGGACAGCTCACGCAGCCGGTAGCGCTGCAGCTTGCCGGTGTTGGTGCGCGGCAGCGCCGGCAGGAATTTGATGACCCGCGGGTACTTGTACGGCGCGATCTTCTGCTTTACGAAATCCTGCAGCTCACCGACCTTCGCGGCATCGGCTGCCGCGCCGTCTCGCAGCACCACGTACGCCGTGACGAGCTGGCCGCGCGCCTCGTCGGGCACCCCGACCACGCCGCACTCGGTCACGTCCGGGTGGCTGAGCAGCGCTTCCTCGATCTCCGGCCCCGCGATGTTGTAGCCCGAGGAGACGATGATGTCGTCCGACCGCGCCTGGTACCAGAAATAGCCGTCGCCGTCGCGGATGTAGGTGTCGCCGGTCAGGTTCCAGCCGTCCTGCACGTAGTTGCGCTGCCGCTCATCGGCCAGGTACTTGCAGCCGGTCGGGCCCTTGACGGCGAGCCAGGCCCGGCTGTCCATCAGGAACCTGCTTGCCGTCCTCGTCCAGGATGGCCGCCTGGTAGCCGGGGACCGGCAGGCCGGTCGACCCGGGCCGGATCGCGTCATCGGCGGCGGAGATGAAGATGTGCAGGATCTCGGTGCTGCCGATGCCGTCGATGATCTTCGCCCCGGTGGCGTCGTAGAAGGCCTGCCAGACCTCGGCGGACAGGTGCTCGCCGGCCGAGACCGGGCGGCGCAGGCCGCGTAGCTGCCCGGCCTTGCCCGCCGCGAGCATGGCCCGGTACGCGGTCGGCGCGGTCGAGCAGACGGTAACGCCGCGGGCGGCAATGTGGTCGGCCAGCTCAGCCGGGGTCGCCTTCTCCAGCAGCAGCGTCGCCGCGCCGGCGTGCAGCGGGAAGATCAGCAGGCCGCCCAGGCCGTAGGTGAACGCCAGCGGCGGCGTGCCGGTGAAGATGTCGTCGGGAACCGGCCGCAGCACCTGGGCGGCGAAGGTGTCGGCGGTGGCCAGCACCTCGCGGTGGAAGTGCATCGCCGCCTTGGGCCGGCCGGTCGTGCCCGAGGTGAACGCGACCATCGCCACGTCGTCGGCCGCGGTGGCCACCGCGCTGAACGAGCCAGGCTGCCGGGCGGCCCGCTGGACCAGGTCGCCGGGGCCATCGCCGCCGTAGCTGACGATCCGCAGCCCAGGCACGCTCGCCGCGGCCAGTTCGGTGACGAAGCGGTGATCACAGAGCGCCAGGTCCACCCGGGCAATGTCGCAGATCGCCGCCAGCTCCCCGGCCCGCAGCAGGGCCATAGTGGTGACGGCCACCCCGCCCGCCTTGAGGACGCCCAGCCAGCAGGCGGCCAGCCAGGGGTTGTTCGGGCCGCGCAGCAGCACCCGGTTGCCAGGCACGATGCCGAGCTCGTCGGTGAGCACCCGGGCTACCTGGCTGACGTTGCGCAGCAGGTCCCCGTAGCTCCAGGTCTCGCCCTGCCACAGCAGGCACGGCCGGTGCGGGCCGCGGGCCTCGACCGTCTGGTCCAGCAGGGCTTCGGCGCAGTTGAGGCGATCCGGATAATGCAGCTCAGGCAGGGTGAACTGGAGGTCGGGCAGCTGGCTGGCCGACGGCAGGCTGTCCCGGCAGAACGTGTCGACGTGCGCGGATGGCGAGAGCTGCATGGCCGGACCTCCAGGTGCGCCACCAGAGACGTCATCAGTATTCCGCCTGGCTGACGATAGTCAACGAATCGGGGCAACCATGGCCAGGAGCCGGGCCGTCAGGCCCGCGGAGCGCTATGTTCCTGGCGTGAGGACGTCCACTGCCGCGACAACCGGCAGCGGCTCGTGGTCCGCCCAGCCGCGAGCGCTGATCGTGACGATCTACGGCCTGTACGCCCGCGAGGCGGGCGGCTGGCTCAGCGTGGCCGCACTGATCCGGCTGATGGCGGCGCTCGGGGCCGACGAGCCCGCGGTCCGGTCGTCGATCTCCCGGCTGAAGCAGCGCGGGATCCTGGAGCCGGTCCGCGCGGGCGGCGCGGCCGGGTACGCGCTGTCGGGCGCCGGCACCGAGATCCTGGCCGAGGGGGACCGGCGGATCTTCGAGCCGCCCCGCGCGCCGTTGTCCGATGGCTGGGTGCTGGCCGTATTCAGCGTGCCGGAACAGGAGCGGCGGCGGCGCCACGCGTTGCGGTCGCGGCTGACCTGGCTGGGGTTCGGCACGGTGTCGGCCGGCGTCTGGATCGCCCCCGGCCATCTCGCCGGGGAAACCAGCGAGGTGCTGCGCCGTCACGGCCTGTCCGGTTACGTGGACCTGTTCCGGGCCGACTACCTGGCCTTCGGAGAGGTCAGGGAGCTCATCGGGCGATGGTGGGACCTGGAGCGGCTGGCCCGCGAGTACCGGGCATTCCTGGCCGGGGCGGCCCCGGTGCTGGCCCGCTGGGAGCCGGGCGGCGCCGGGCAGCCGGACGGCACCGGGCAGCGGGGCGGCCCTGCCGACCGCGACCGGCAGGCGTTCGCCGATTACGTGGGCGTGTTCACTGCCTGGCGGCGGCTGCCGTTCCTGGACCCGGGCCTGCCCGCCGAGCTACTGCCAGGTCGCTGGCCCGGGCTGGCGGCGGCAGCGGCCTTCGCGGCGCTGCGGGAACGGCTGGCGGGGCCCGCGCGGGAGTATGTGCTGGCCGCCACGGGCCAGCCGCGATGACGGGCCCGGCGAGAACGCGCCCGGATCCAGTCAACCTTCCTGGCCGCCGCGTCGTGCAATAACTATGTGGGATCCGCTGTGAGGTTGGCGATGAGCGAGGCTGAGCCGCCTGACGTCATCGGCTTCGACGACAGCTCCTTTGAGGACTTCGTGGCCGGTTCGTCGGCCCGGTTGTTCACCACAGCGAAACTGCTGGCCGGCGGCCACCGGGCCGAGGCGGAGGATCTGCTGCAGGGCGCCTACGAGCGTGCCTACCGGCACTGGGGCCGGATCTCGCGGCGAACCGACCCGGAGCGGTACGTGCGCCAGATCCTGGTCAACGCGTCGGTCGACAGGTGGCGGCGGCTCCGGCGCCGCCCGGAGGCTCCGCTCGTGGTCACCGGCGCCGATCCGGCGGCCACCGCCGACACCGCATCGGCGGTCGCGGACCGGGACCTGCTGCTGCGCGGGCTGGCCGCGCTGCCGCCCCGGCAGCGGGCGGTGCTGGTGCTGCGGTACTACGAAGATCTCTCCGAGGCCCAGACGGCGACGGCGCTCGGCTGCAGCGTGGGCACGGTGAAGAGCCAGGCCGCGCGGGGGCTGGCGCGGCTGCGCGAGATGAGCGGCGAGGCCGGCGACCGGGACAGCGGGACCCGGGAAGACACGGGTGCATCATGAGCGATCTTGAGCGCAGGCTGCGCGATGCCATGGCGGCTGCGGCCGAGGCGCCCCCTGCCGGGCTGATCGACGCGATCCGCCGCAGGCACCGGCGCCATGTCCGGCGGCTCGCCGGGGCCTGTGTCGCGGCCGTGGCGGCGGTCGGCATCGCGGTGCCGCTGATCACGCACGGGGTGACCGGCAGCCCGGCTGGCCGCGGGCCGGCGGCAGGCGGCCCGGCAGGTGGTGGCCCGGTGGCGCCGGCCACCAGCCCCGCCGTGGTGATGCCCACGCCCACCTCCGTCCCCACCGCGGCGCCCGGGACCGTGCTGCGGGATTGCCAGAACAACAACAACGGCACCCTGAGCCTGGACTGGAAGGCGCACAGCATCCACGCCGGGCCGGTGTGGTTCGTCTTCGCCCGGGGCAGCAAGTCGTTCCCGCGCGGCCAGCGGCTGGCCCGGGGTCTGGTGGCCGCCGGCGCCTTCGTCATCGCGGTCAGCAATGGCCGGACCGCGACCGTGACGGCTGCCCCCGCGGCGGCCAGCCGGTTCCGGTTCCTGGCCGGCTTCACCGGCTCGAGTGCCTACCGCATGCGGGTCGGGGAGGCGGGCCTGACGCTGGTCGGCTGCCCGGTCGGCCCGGCCGGAGCGGATATCCCAGCGAGCTACGCGCCCGGGCTGACCATGTTCTGGCAGGGCTATGTCAACAACCTCGGGAGCTGCATCCCGGTTGAGGTGAGGACGCCATCGGCGCGCCAGCCCATCCGGGTCACCCTGGGGGCCGCCGCCAACGGGACGTGCGGCTCGTGACGGCGGCTCGTGACGGCGGCCCGTGACGGCGGCCCGTGACGGGGGCGTGCGGGCGGCCCGTCGGCGGCCGTCCGGGGCAACCGCGGGCGCGCGGGCAGCGCGGTCAGGGAATGACGGCCTGGCCCTGGATCTCGACCAGGGCGGCGGGATCCCAGAGCCTCGCCACGCCGATGGCAGCCATGGCCGGATAGTCGCGGCCGGCCAGCCGCCGCCATACCGCGCCCAGTTCCGGGCCGTGCGCGCGGTAGTCCTCGAGGTCCACCGCGTAGATGGTGAGGCTGGCCAGCTGCTCAGGCGAGCCGCCTGCGGCCCGCAGCGCCGCCAGCAGGTTGGCCAGCGCCTGCTCGAACTGGCTGGCCACGTCCGCGCCGATGATGCGGCCGTCCTGATCGAGCGCGGTCTGACCGGCCAGGAACACGATCCGGCCGCCGGTAGCCACCACGGCGTGCGCGAAGCCTGATGGCTCGGCCAGGCCGGGCGGATTCACCCGCTCCAGTTCCATCCGCACACCTCCAGGCCGCCGAGCCCAGCCGGGCTGCGCTGGCCACCGCGCTCGTTACTCAGCCGCCTTGACTGGCGGTCAGGACCAGCATTCACGACATCGGATCGCGGACGGCCGCCGGGTCAGGCCGGCGCGCCGCTGCGGGCCGCCAGCGGGCGTGCCTGGTGGCGGGCTCGCCTTCCCTGATGAGCTGCAGCCTGGGCTTGGGCCCATCCGAACGGCCGGTCTGCGGGGCGGCGCTGCCGGCCCGCCAGGGGTCAGGCCACCCGGCGGCGGGCCCGCGGTAACCTTGCTCAGCCGCGGCGTGCAGCGTCCAGTTGGGGTCATACAGGTGCGCGCGGCCCAGCGCGCACAGATCGGCGCGGCCGGCCAGGATGATCGAATTCACGTCGTCGGACGACGAGATAACGCCCACGGCGATCGTCGCGATGCCGGCCTGGTTACGGATCGCGTCCGCGAACGGGGTCTGGTAAGAGCGCCCGAACGCCGGTCTCTCCTCGGGCGTGACCTGGCCGGTCGAGGTGTCGATCGCGTCGGCGCCTGCGGCTGCGAAGGCCCGCGCGATCTGCACGGCGTCGTCGCCCGTGATACCGCCCTCGCACCAGTCGGTAGCCGAGATGCGCACCGTCATCGGCCGATCCGCCGGCCAGGCCGCGCGCATCGCGGCAAACACCTCAAGCGGGAACCGCAGCCGCCCGGCCAGCGAGCCGCCGTAGCCGTCGGTCCGGTGGTTGGTGACCGGCGAGATGAACGAGGACAGCAGGTAGCCATGAGCGCAATGCAGCTCGATGAGGTCGAAGCCGCACCGCTGCGCGGCGACGGTGGCGGCGACGAATTCGTCCTTGATGGCGGTCATCTCGTCGATGGTGAGCTCGTGCGGGACCTGATTGACGCCGGGGCGGTACGGGATCGCCGACGGCGCACACACCGGCCAGTTTCCTGATTCCAGCGGCTCGTCGATGCCTTCCCACATCAGCTTGGTGGAGCCCTTGCGGCCGGAGTGGCCGAGCTGCAGCCCGATCTTCGCGGTCGAGTCACTGTGCACGAACCCGGTGATCCGCTGCCAGGCTGCCGCATGCTCGGGCGCGTACATCCCGGCGCAGCCCGGGGTGATCCGGCCGGCCGCTGATACGCAGACCATTTCGGTCATGACCAGCCCGGCGCCGCCGAGCGCCTTGCCGCCCAGGTGCACGAAGTGGAAATCGGACGGGGTGCCAGCCTCGGCTGAGTACATGTCCATTGCCGAGACCACGACGCGGTTTTTCAGCTCCAGGCCGCGCAGCCGCAGCGGCTGGAACATGGGTGGCACGATGTCGCCCCGGCCCATGCCGCGGCGCTTCTCGTGCCCGGCGAACCAGGTGTCGATCCGGAGCGCGAACTCGGGGTCTCGCACCCGGAGGTTGCCGTGCGTGACGCGGCGGCTCCTGGTCATGATGTTGAACGCGAACTGCTCGGGCTCCTGATGCAGGTACTGGCCAAGGTTCTCGAACCATTCCAGGCTGGCCTGGGCCGCGCGCTGCGTCGAGGCCACCACCGGTCCGCGCTCGGCTTCGTAGGCGATCAGCGCCGCGCCGGGATCGGGCTGCTCATGCAGGCAGGCGGCGAGCGCGAGCGCGTCCTCCATCGCGAGCTTGGTCCCGGATCCGATGGAGAAGTGCGCCGTGTGCGCGGCATCGCCGAGCAGGACCACGTTGCCGTGGTGCCAGCTCGCGCAGCGGAGCGTCGCGAAGCTGATCCACTTGGAGTTATTGGCAAACACGGCGTGGCCGTCGAGCACATCAGCGAAGATCTCCCGGATCCGGCCGATCGACTTGGTATCCGACTGGCCCGGCTGCGGGCTGGTGGCAGCGGCGAACCGGTCGAATCCGGCCGCCCGCCAGACCGAATCGTGCATCTCGACGATGAAGGTGCTGCCGGAGGCGTCGTACGGATACCCGTGGACCTGCATCACGCCGTGCGGCGTCTGGGCGATGTAGAACTTGAAGGCGTCGAAGACCAGGTCGGTGCCGAGCCACATGTACCGGCACTTCCGCACCTCGATGTCCGGCCGGAACGTGCCGGCGAAGGCGGCCCGGACCGCCGAGTTAGCCCCATCGGCGGCGACCACCAGATCGTGGCTGGCCGCCAGCTCGCTGGCCGGCGGCGCCTGCGTGCCGAAGCAGAGCGTCACGCCCAGCTCCCGGCATCGGTCCTGCAGGATCTGCAGCAGCCTGCGCCGGTTCATCGCGGCGAAACCGTGCCCGCCGCTGGTGATGACCTGGCCTTTGACATGCACGTCGATGTCGTCCCAGCGGGCGAATTCGCGTTCCATGGCCCGGAAGACGGCGGGATCGGCGTGCTCGATGCCGCCCAGGGTCTCGTCCGAGAACACCACCCCGAAGCCGAATGTGTCGTCGGCCGCGTTCCGTTCCCAGACGGTGATCTCGTGCCCGGAGCCGAGCTGCTTGGCCAGCGCCGCGAAGTACAGGCCGCCAGGCCCGCCGCCCGTCACCGCGATCCGCACGCCGCCTCCCGCTGCTCAGCTGTGGTGAGCCGATGAGAAGACGGTATTCCGTATCAGCGACGATCGTCAACGCAACAACATGAATGACTAGGCTGGCCATCGCGATGACCAGGGCGATGCCGGGGCGGCTGGCCCGCCGGTTCGCGGCACCGGGTCGGCTGGCGCGCCGGTTCGCGGCGACGGTGGCGGCTGGCCTGCCGAGTGGATGGGCGCATCGGTGCGGAATATCCGAACCGAAGCGCTCAGTCACCAGGGTGTAGCCGCCGCGACACGCCAGGGCTGCGAATGCTGCGCGGTCGCCGGAAAGCTAGCTACGGTGGGGATCATGGCGACTCGTGCGCCCAAGAGTGCTGCCCGCTCGCGGGAAAGTGCTGCCCGCTCGCGCAGCGGCGCTGCCGGACGGCCCCGGCAGGCCAGCCCCGTCAAGCGGCCAGGTACGGGCGGCTCGCGACCGCGCCGGTCGGGGGGTGCCCGGTACGGCAAGGGCAGGAGCAGGCCAGGGAACGGGCGCAGGTACGGGCGCAGGCCGCCGGCCAATCCGATTGTGATCCTGGTTAGCTGGGTAACCCGCGTGATCGCCGAGGCGTGGATGGGCCTGGCGCACGCGGTGGGCTTCGCGGCCCGCGCGATCGGGCGCAATGCCAGGGACCTGGATCCGGCCCACCGCCGGGACGGCCTCGGCCTGACCGCACTCGGCGCGGCGATCCTGGCGGCCGCAGGCACCTGGTTCAGCGCCGGCAGCACGGTCGGACGGCCGCTGGGCGCCTTTGTCCGCGGCATGTTCGGGTCCGGCGCCTGGACGGTCCCCATCCTGCTGGGCCTGCTGGCCTGGCGCTTCTTGCGGCACCCGGACCGGAACGCCGACACCGCCAGGATGGTGATCGGCTGGACGGCGCTGATCATCGGCGCGCTGGGCCTCGTGCACATCGCGAACGGCACGCCCCGGCCGTCCGCTGGTGCGATCGCGATGCAAGCGGCCGGCGGCCTGATCGGGTACGTCGCCTCGGCCCCGCTGGTCGCCGCGGTCACGCCCTGGGTGGCCGCACCGCTGCTCGCGCTGGTGACCGGATTCGGCCTGCTGGTCGTGACCGGGACGCCGCTGCACCGGGCGCCCGAGCGCCTCGCTCACGTCTTTGGTTTCGCGCGGCGCGGCGGCGAGCCCGCTGAGCAGTCCGAGTCCGGCGAGCTCGAGTCCGGCTCGGGCCTGGCGCGCGCGGGCCGCAGCTGACCAGGGGCGGCCGACGGCGGCAGGAGGCCATTGAGGCTGGGGAGCATCAGCAGCCCTATGACACTCCGCTGCTGGGCGGCCTGCTGGCGCGTGAGGCCGCCGGGCAGAACCGGCCCGGCGGCCCGGGCACCCCGGGCGCGGGAGCACCCGGTGCGGGCGCACTCGGCGCGGCGGCGCCCGGCGCCAGGGCCCCGGGTGCGGCAGCGGCGGCGGCCGACGGCGCGGAGGCGGTCGCGCACGGGCTGAGCTTCGGGCCGCCGACCTCCGCCCATCAGGGCGCGGGCCTGCCGGGCGCGGCCGGCCAGGGCGGCGCGGGGGTCGCCGCCGACGGGACCGAGGCCTCCTGGCTCAGCTCCTGGTTCGGATCTGACGGCGCGGCCGCCGGCCCCCCAGGGACGGCTGGGCCGCCCGAGGGTGGCCAGGCCCAGCGGAAGGCTGAGCAGCTCACGCTCAGCTCCTCCAGCGACGCCAGCTACACCCTGCCGCCGACGGCGCTGCTGCGGCCCGGCTCGGCGCCGAAGACCAGGACCAGGGCCAACGACGCGATGGTCGAGGCGCTGTCGGTGGTACTCGATCAGTTCGAGGTCGACGCTCAGGTGACCGGCTTCACGCGGGGCCCGACGGTGACCAGGTACGAGATCGAGCTCGGCAGGCGGTCAAGGTCGAGCGGGTGACCCAGCTGTCCAAAAACATCGCGTACGCGGTGAAGAGCGCCGACGTGCGGATCTTGTCGCCGATCCCCGGCAAGTCGGCGATCGGCGTCGAGATTCCCAACGCGGACCGGGAGATCGTCAGCCTCGGGGACGTGCTGCGATCGCCGGTAGCCGCGACCGACCACCACCCGATGGTGGTCGGGCTGGGCAAGGACGTCGAGGGCCGCACGGTGGTGGCCAACATCGCCAAGATGCCGCACATGCTCATCGCCGGGGCGACCGGAGCGGGCAAGTCGGTCTGCATCAACGCGCTGATCACTTCGGTCCTGGTCCGGGCCACGCCGGACGAGGTCAGGCTGATCCTGATCGACCCCAAGCGAGTGGAGCTGTCGATCTATTCGGGAATTCCGCATCTGATCACGCAGATCATCACCCACCCCAAGAAGGCAGCGGACGCGCTGGAATGGGTGGTGGGGGAGATGGATCGCCGTTACGACGATTTGGCGGCATCCGGGTTCCGGCACGTGGATGACTTCAACAAGGCCGTGCGGGCCGGCAAGATCACCGCGCCGCCCGGCAGCGAGCGCGTCTACGTGCCCTACCCGTATCTCCTGGTCATCGTCGACGAGCTGGCGGACCTGATGATGGTCGCCCCGCGGGACGTGGAAGACGCGGTGGTCCGGATCACCCAGCTGGCCAGGGCGGCCGGTATCCACCTGGTGCTGGCGACCCAGCGCCCGAGCGTGGATGTGGTGACCGGGCTGATCAAGGCGAACGTGCCGTCCCGGCTGGCCTTCGCGACCTCAAGCCTGACCGACAGCCGGGTCATCCTGGACCAGCCGGGCGCCGAGAAGCTGGTCGGGCAGGGCGACGCGTTGTTCCTGCCGATGGGCGCGAGCAAGCCGCTGCGCCTGCAGAACGCCTTCGTGACCGAGAAAGAGATCCGCGAGGTCGTCGCGCACTGCAAGAAGCAGGCCGAGCCGGTCTACCGCGAGGATGTCACGGCCCCGGAGGGGCGCCAGCGGGAGATCGACGCGGATATCGGTGATGATCTTGAACTGCTAGTTCAGGCAGCGGAGCTGGTGATCAGCACCCAGTTCGGCTCGACCTCGATGCTGCAGCGCAAGCTTCGCGTCGGTTTCGCGAAGGCGGGCAGGCTGATGGACCTGCTGGAGAGCCGGGGCGTGGTCGGGCCCAGCGAGGGTTCCAAAGCCAGGGACGTTCTGGTGCAGCCCGATGACCTGGGCGGACTGCTCGCCGCGCTGCGCGGCCAGGCCGGGTGACGACCCGGCCATAGCGCCGGCCGCGTGATACTTGAGTCGTGACGCTAAACGGTGCCGCGGTCCTCGCCGGTCGAAAGGCGGGAGTCTACACTTAGTGACCGATCCCTTACAGCGGGATCATGGGACAGGGAAAATTTCCGGAAACTGTACCCGCACCCCCGGCGGCGCGCAGTGTGAGTGAGCAGTGGAGGCGCGGCGTGAGCATCGGTGACACCCTGGCGGAGGCACGTCGCCAGTCTGGTCTCACCACAACGCAGGTCAGCCAGCGGACCTGCATCAGGGAGACAATTATCCGGGGGATCGAGCGCGGCGATTACTCCGCGTGCGGCGGGGATTTCTATGCCCGGGGCCATATCCGCAGCATCGCCCGGGCGGTCGGGGCTGACCCCGAGCCGCTGATCCGGGAGTACGACGCGACCCAGGGGGCGCCCCAGGCGATTACCGCCGCGGACGTCTTCGAGCCGTCCACACCGATCAAGCTGAAGGAACGGCGCAGGCCTAATTGGAGCCTGGCCATGGTGGCGATCCTGGCGCTGATTGTCGGGTTCGCCGTTTACCACGTGGTGTCGTCGCCCAAAGTGACACCGACCGCCGCGCGGTCGAACACACCGCCCCGCCCGAGGCCATCGGCGCATCCGAAGCCCGCCGCGTCGCCGACCTCGATCGCCGACCCGCATCGGGTGGTGATCGATCTGGCCGCCGTCGAGAACTGCTGGGTGCAGCTGACCACCGCCAGCGGGCAGACGATCTTTAGCGGGATCGTGGCGGCCGGGACCGCCAGGCACTGGACGGAACGCCAGACGGTCAGCATGGTCATCGGCAACCCGGGCGGTATCTCGCTGACCGTCAACGGGAAGAACGCGGTCCCGCCCGGGTCGGCCAACCAGGTGGTCACCCTTAGTTTCGGGCCTGGCCAGAAGAGCATCAGCTGAGCTGGCGGTGGCCCGCCCGGAGGCCGTGCACCGGCTGACTTACCGTAGTCTGCCGGTGTGCCGAGCGAACAGGAGCAGGGTCCGGCCGGGCGTACCGTCAGCCTCGTAACGCTGGGCTGCGCCCGCAACGAGGTGGACTCAGAGGAACTGGCGGCCAGGCTGGAGGCGGCCGGCTGGACGCTGGCCGATGCGGGAGACGCGGCGGTCGTCCTGGTCAATACGTGCGGGTTCATCCAGGCGGCCAAGCAGGAGTCCATCGACGAGCTGCTCGGTGCTGCGTCGGCGGGCGCGAAGGTGGTCGCGGCGGGCTGCCTGGCCGAGCGGTACGGCTCGGGCCTCGCCGAGGCGCTGCCCGAAGCGCAGATCCTCAGCTTTGACGATTACGGCGAGATCGGGGCGCGGCTCGATGCGGTGCTGGCGGGGGAGCACTGGCCGGCGCACGCCCCCCGGGATCGCAGGCGCCTGCTGCCCGTCTCGCCAGCGGGCCGGGCCGGGGCCGGCGGCCAGCTGCCCGGCCACGGCACCGTGGCCACGGCCGGCCAGGCCAGGCAGGCCGCTGCACCGGCCGGCCCGGCTGTCGCGGGCGCCGGGACCCCGATACCCGATCTGCCGCCCGGCGTGGCTCCGGCGTCGGGGCCGCGCGTGCTGCGGCGCAGGCTGGGCGGCGGGGTCGTGGCACCGCTCAAGATCGCATCTGGCTGCGACCGCAGGTGCACGTTCTGCGCGATCCCGGCCTTCCGCGGCGCGTTCGTGTCCCGTCCGGTGCCGGACCTGGTGGCCGAGGCGGGCTGGCTGGCCGAGCAGGGCGTCCGCGAGCTGCTGCTGGTCAGCGAGAACTCCACGTCCTACGGCAAGGACCTCGGCAACCTGAGGCTGCTGGAGGAAGCGCTGCCGCTGCTGGCCGCGGTCCCTGGCATCGAGCGGGTCAGGGTCAGCTACCTGCAGCCAGCTGAGCTGCGGCCCGGGCTGATCGAGGTGCTGGCAGGCACGCCCGGCGTAGCTCCCTACTTCGACCTCTCCTTCCAGCACGCCAGCGGCAGCGTGCTGCGGGCCATGCGCAGGTTCGGTGACCGGGAGCGGTTCGGCATGCTGCTCGGGCAGATCAGGCAGGCCTGCCCGCAGGCGGGGGTCCGGTCCAACTTCATCGTCGGATTCCCCGGCGAGACCGAGGCCGACCTGGCAGAACTGGAGCAGTTCCTGGCCGAGGCCAGGCTCGACGCGATCGGGATCTTCGGCTATTCCGATGAGGACGGCACCGAGGCGGCCGCGCTGCCCGACCAGCTGCCGCCGGCGGAAATCGCCCGGCGGGTGGAAGACCTCGCCGATCTCGCCGACGAGCTGATGACCCAGCGGGCCGCGGACCGGGTCGGCGAGGTGGTCGAGGTGCTGATCGAGGAGTCCGCCGGCCGGGGCCGGTATCTGGGGCGCGCACCCCACCAGGCCCCGGAGGTGGACGGGACGACCCTGGTCCGCTCCAGTGCTCGCCTCACGGTCGGTGGCCTGGCCCGTGCGGTGGTCACCGGATCTGACGGGGTCGATCTGGTCGCTGACGTCACCGGCCCGGACACGACGGCGCTCGCGAGAGGCGCGTGAGCACATTCGCCGGCCCGGCGCCGGGGCTCCGGCGGACGAGGGGCTTGGCGACGGCCTGCCCGTCCCGCCGCCCGGGCTGGTCAACATCGCTAATGCGCTGACGGTGGGCCGCTTGGTCCTGGTTCCGGTGTTCGTGGTATTCCTGCTGGCCGGAGGGCCCGGATGGCGATTCGCGGCCTTTGTGGCGTTCGCCGTCGCCTCGGCCACCGACCTGCTCGACGGCGAGCTCGCCCGCCGCCGCGGACTGATCACCGACTTCGGCAAGATCGCCGATCCGATCGCCGACAAGGCTCTGACCGGGTCGGCGCTGGTAACACTGTCGTTTCTGGGCGAACTGCCCTGGTGGGTGACGGGCGTGATCCTGTTCCGGGAGCTTGCGGTCACCGGACTGCGCTTCTGGGTGATCCGCCAGGGCGTCATCCCGGCCAGCCGGGGCGGGAAGGTCAAGACCTTGCTGCAGGTCGTTGCCATCAGCCTGTACATCCTGCCCGGCCCGCTCGGCCTCACCCGGGTCATCGTGATGGCTGCCGCCGTGGTGGTGACGGTGGTGACCGGGGCCGACTACGCCGCCCGGGCCATTCGGCTGCACCGGTCAGTGCCTGGCGCCGGCGCCGGAGCGGTGTCGTGAGCCAGCCCGCCGGCCAGGACACCCTGGCGGGCGCGAGCGAGCTGGCCCGGCAGGTGATCGGCCTGCTGGTCACCCGAGGCCAGACGGTCGCCGTGGCCGAATCGCTGACCGGCGGGATGCTCGCGGCGGCGCTGACCGACATTCCCGGCGCCTCGGCTGTATTCCGGGGCGGGATCGTCGCCTACGCGACCGACCTCAAGGCGGCCCTGCTCGATGTCCCGCCCGACCTGCTAGCCAGGCACGGGGCGGTGCACCCGGACGTGGCCGCCGCCATGGCTGCTGGCGCCCGGGCCCGGATGGGCGCGGCGGTCGGCGCGGCCACGACCGGCGTGGCGGGTCCCGATCCGGCAGATGGTCAGCCGGTTGGCACCGTGTACATAGCCGCCAGCGCGGGCAGGGACAGTAGCGTGCGTGCCCTGACGCTCACCGGTGACCGGCACCGGATCAGGGTGGCCACCGTCGGGCATGCGCTCAGGCTGCTGATGGGTACGCTGATGGAAGATAACGGTTGATTACAGTGTTACTACGTCGAACACGCAGCTACGCCCTCTCCCGCACAGTCAGTGAGGCCAGGTACGGTGGAGGAGTCAGTGGATAGGCCCTGGGAAGGGAGTGCGTCGATGGTGCTGCTTCGTCACTTTCTCGGTGACGCGCTGCGGCGATTGCGTCTCCGGCAGGGTCGCACCCTCCGCGAGGTGTCCGCTGCAGCGCGGGTGTCCTTGGGATACCTCTCCGAAGTCGAGCGCGGCCAGAAGGAAGCCTCGTCTGAACTGCTCGCCTCGATCTGTGGCGCGCTCGGAGCGCCGCTGTCGCAGGTCCTGCGGGAGGTCTCGGACAATTTCGCCTTGGCCGAGCTGCAGAACGAGCCGGTGCTGACCGGAGCCAGGGAACCCGCACACGAGAACGGCGAAGCCGAGCCGCGAACCACCGCAGCCAAGCTGCCGGCCGGCGCAGCTCCCGGGCGGCAGGTGACCATCCCGGCCGGCTCACGGCTGGCCGCTACCGCGTCTGCGCGTAACCTCGCGGTGCCCGCGGCCCAGCGGCTGGTGGCCGCGGAGGACCAGGTACTCGACGAGACCGTGCTCCGCGCCGACCAGCCGATGATCGAGCAGGTCTCGCGGCGGGCCTGCGAGATCACCGACATGGTGCCCGTCTGACCACCGCTACCGGCGATAGCCGCAGGGTCCCTGAGGACTGCAGTTCCTGAGGACCGTATTTAGTTCCTGAGGACGCAAGGTGCCCTGCAGGCTGCAGAATCCCCGAAGGCTGCAGGTCCCTGAACGCTGCGCCAGGCGTCAGACCCAGGCCTCGGGGTTATCGGCGAGGCTGCGGACCCGCTCAGGGAGCTGTCTGGCCACGATGTGCTCGAGCGTGACTTCCTCGAGGATGGCTCGTTCGTTGGCCCGCAACGCGATCCAGACGTCCTGGAGCGGCTCGGCGGCCCCGGTATAGCCCAGGTTCTCCGGGCGCTCGCCGCGGACGCCTACCAGCGGCCCGTCGATGGCCCTGATGATGTCAGCGAGGGATATCTGGCCAGCCGGGCGGGCCAGCCAGAATCCGCCGTCCGGTCCGCGCTGGCTCCGGACCAGGCCGCCGCGCCGGAGCTGGGTGAGGATCGCCTCCAGGAACTTGCCCGGAATGTTCTGTGTCTTGGCCAGCTGATCAGCGGTGACGTGGCCGGTGCTGGCGGCCGCGAGTTCAATCGCGGCTCGCAGGGCATAGTCGGCGCGGGCGGACAAACGCATGTCAAGCATTATGCCGGTAACCGGCGGCGGACTCCTCAGCGGCACGCGTAGCCGAGTACTCCGGCTCCGGCCTGGCCGCTGGTCTGGCCGCGCCGCAGATGGTACCGGCCCGGGTCAGCGGCGGCCCGGTGTTGCGCGGCGCGAGGCAGGTCCGGCTCCCGGTTAGCCTCGATCACGGCCAGCGTCGAGCACGATGGAGCCGATCACGATGGAGTCGATCACGAGGGAAGGGATGCCGCGATGAGCCGGTCCGTGCTGGTGCTCAACGGGACCGCGCTGACCTGCGGCGAGGTTGCCGCGGCCGCGGGCGGGCGGGCGCAGGTGGCGGTCGGCCGGGCGGGCCGGGACCGGGCCGCCGCGGCGGCCTCAGCGGTGCGGCGGGTCAGTGCGCTGGGCGGGGTGTACGGGCGCACCACGGGCGTCGGCTCCAATCGTGATGTTATCGTCGGAAATGACGATCTTGCTGGTCACGGCCTGCGACTGGCGCGCAGCCACGCCGGCGGCGCCGGGGAGCTGATCAGCGCGGAACTCGGCCGGGCGATGCTGGTGGTGCGGCTGAACCAGATCGCGGCGGGCGGGTCCGGTGTAGATCCAGGAGTGCTCGACGTCCTCGTCGAGTGCGTTAACCGCGGCCTGACCGTCCCGGTGCAGCGCTACGGCGCGATCGGCACCGGGGATCTGACCGCGCTGGCGATGACCGTGCTGTGCCTGGTTGCCCGGCACCGGCACCCAGCCGCGGTTCGCCCTGGCGCCGTCCGACGCGCCCGCCTTCATCTCCAGCAACGCGGCGACCCTCGGTGAGGCAGCCGTGGCCTGTCACGAGCTGCGCCAGCTGCTGGCGGCGGCGCTGCCCGTCGCCGCGTTCTCGCACCTCGCGGTGGACGCCTCGATGGAGCCGTACGCGCCGGCGGTCCACGCGGCCTGCCCGCATCCCGGCCAGCAGGCGGTAGCGGCCGCGATGCGCGGCCTGCTGACCGGCCAGACCAGGCCCGCGGCGCGGATTCAGGATCCCTACGGGTACCGGGCGTTTCCCCAGGTCCACGGGCCAGTGGTGGATACCGCCGGGCGGGCGGACGCGACGGTCGCCATCAAGCTGAACGCGGCCGCCGAGAACCCGCTGGTCGACGTGGCGGGCGACACCGTCTGGCACAACGGGAATTTCCATACGGCCTCCGTCGGGCTGGCGCTGGACGCGGTCCGGGCCGCCCTGTTCCAGACTGCGGCGCTGTCGGCGGCCAGGCTCGGCACGCTGGTCGAGCCGGCCTTCACCGGGCTGGCGCCGTTCCTGGCCACCGATCCGGCGCCCAGCTCCGGGATCATGATCCTCGAGTACGTGTCACACTCCGCGGTGGCTGACATCCGCAGGCTGGCCGCTCCCGCGGCGCTGGGCAGCGCGGTGCTGTCCGCGGCGTCGAGGAGCACGCCGGCTTCTCCACCCAGTCGGCCCGCGCCAGCACCGACGTGAACTCTGCCTACCGGGTGGTGCTGGCGTGCGAGCTGATCGCCGCGGTGCGGGCGCTGCGGCAGCGCGGCTCGCGGCCAGCGGGGGCCGCGCTGGGCGCGGCGTTCGAGCTGGCGGCCACGGCCCTGTCCGCCGACACCACGGACCGGCCGCTCGACGGCGACCTGGCCGCCGCGCAACGGCTGCTCCCCGGCCTGGCGGCGCTGTCACCGATCGGCTGACCCGGCCGGGGCCGGCCGCAATCCCGGACGGGCTCGGCTCTTCGCGTTACCTTGAGCGCAGCTAGATCCCCGGCCTGCTGGCCGGCCATGCGGTGGTGAGCGCTACCGTCATAACGGCCAGGCCGCCGGTCAGCAGGCAGGCAGGAGCGGGAAGTGAAGGCCATGACTCCGCGAATCAACGAGCGCGGCCGCGCCCAGCCGCGGCGGGCGGCCCCGGGTGCCAGCCGGGTTGGCGCGACGGCAGCTGACGCAGCGCTGCGGCCCTCGGACAGGCGCATCCTCGCGGAGATCCGGGCGGAGCTCAACCGGGTCATTCGCTACGACGACGAGTCTGTGGTCAACGACAAGTGGATCAGGCAGCGATACGACTGCGGCTGCTACCCGACTTTCACTCCGGCCAGGAAGGCGACCGTCAGGACCGCCTGGCACGAGGCCGGTCACGCGGTCGCTGCGCTGGCCGTCGGGGCCCGGTTCAGCTCGGCCAGCATCCATCACGGCCGGGATACCGAGGGCCGGGTCCACGGGATCAGGGGCGCCAGCGACCAGGCCTTCGTCATCGACGCGGCCGGCCAGATCGCGGAGCGGCTGATGGACTGGACCATGCTCGAAGGTGACGCGGAGCTGCGCGGCTGGCTGTCGGCCTGGCGGGGCGACGGCGGGGATGCGCGGCATTTCCGCAGCGCGCTGGCCGCCCGCTTCGGCCACGACGAGCTGGGCGCGTGGCGCTACAGCGAGGAGACGCTCGCGCCGCAGCGGCTGAAGATCCGCAACGTGGCCAGGGCGCTGCTGGTGCATCACCGGCACCTGCCCTACCCCGTGGTGGCGGCGATCGCCCGCGACTGCTGATGCTCAGGGGCGGGTGCCGAACGACGGCCTGCCCGGCGCGGCGGGCAGCAGCGCATAGGCGTCGCGGACCCAGTCGCACAGCAGCGGCCTGGTCTCGCGCGGATCGATGATCTCCTCGACACCGAAACGCTCCGCGGTCCGCAACGGGCTGCGTACCGCATCAAGCCGGGCCCGGATGTCAGCGAGCATCGCCACCGGGTCGTCGGCACGCTCAAGATCAGCCCGGTAGGCCGCCTCGATCCCGCCCTCGATCGGCAGCGAGCCCCAGTCGGCTGACGGCCAGGCCCACCGGCAGACCAGCCGGTGCCTGTTGGTGATGCCAGCACCGCCCACCCCGAAGACGCGGCGCACGATGATCTCGGCCGCGGGCACGCTGGCCTGGTAGACGGCACTGATCGCCCGCACGCCATGGCGGATCGTGGCGCGCTGCTCCGCCCGGGTCCCGATCAGCAGCCCGGGCTGATCGGTGAACGTCACGATCGGCAGGTGGAACGTGGAGCACAGGTCCGCCAGCCTGGTCACCGCCTCGGCGCCCTCGACGGTCAGACAGCCGCCGGCCACGTAAGGATCACCCGCTACCACGCCGACCGGATGGCCAGCCAGCCTGGCCAGCGCGGTGACCATCGATCCTCCGTAACGCTGTACCTCCATGACCGACCCGGCGTCGAAGACCGCCGACATGATGTCCCTGATCCGGTACGGCTGGCGGCGATCACGCGGTACCGCGGACAGCAGGGCGTCGTCGCGGCGCCCGGCCGGATCGGCGCAGCCGGCCACCGGCGGCTGCTGGTACGCACTCTGCGGCAGGTAGGACAGGAAGCGCCTGATCATCGCGAACGCCTCGGGCTCGGACGCCGCGATCAGATCCACGGCGGCATTCCTGCCATGCACCCGAGACCCGCCCAGCTGCTCCTTGTCGACAGCTTCTCCGGTCCCGCTCTTCACGACGGGCGGCCCGGCCACGAACAGCTGAGCCGTCCCCTCGACCAGGACCGACAGATGCGCCATGCACAGCCGGGCGGCGCCGAGACCGGCCACCGGCCCGAGCCCAGCCGCCACCACCGGCACGACCGACAGGTTGTCGACGACGTAGTCCCAGCCCGGGTTGGCGGGAACATAGGTATGCCCCATCTGCTCGAGCATCTTCACGCTGCCGCCCCCGCCGGTACCCTCGACCAGGCGTATGAGCGGGAGCCGCTGCTGGTTCGCGAGCTGCTCGGCGTAGATCTGCTTGCCGATGATCGCGGCATCAGCGGCGCCGCCGCGGATCGTGAAGTCGTCGCCGCCCAGCACGACCTTGCGGCCCCCGATGCGGCCGGTACCGGTGACGAAGTTCGCCGCCGTGAAGCTGGTCAGCTCGCCGTCGTCGTAGGCGGCCGTGCCGGCCAGCGCGCCAATCTCATGAAAGGACCCCTCGTCGAGCAGCGCCGCCAGCCGCTCTCGCACGGTGCGGCGGCCTGCCTCATGCTGGCGGCGGATCTTCTCCGGGCCGCCCAGCTGCTCGGCAAGCTGCTGCCTGCGGCGCAACTCGTCCAATTCCGGTTGCCACGTCATGCTCACAAAAGCTAACTGACCGGATTGCCTGGCCTGGCTGCGGCCTGGCAGGCGGCGAGGCTGGCCGGTGCCGGGCGGCCATCAGGCGCGGGCGCTGCACGGTGCGCCGCGGGCCTGTCCGGTCGGCGGCGGGCCGGGTCTGGGCGCTGAGAAACGTTGGCTCCGCTGCGACCGACTCCAGGACCGCCGCGAATCGCGGCTGCCTTTTCCTGAGCAGGTTGCGGACGTAATCCCGGTTCTGCTGGGCCCGGTCGGTAAGGTTCAACGGCCTCCTCCTCAGCAGCCCCGCCGGTGGCCCGGCAGCTCGCAGCGACGTTCCCAGCGTGGTCCTGCAGGGCCTGCGAGACATCCGCCACTCGATCGATAATGACGACCGTGCCGGGCCCGGTGCAGTACCCAGCGGGCCGGCCGACGGCGTCAGCCGGCTGGCGATGTGCGAGGGTGGCGCCGTGGCCTGCTGGAAACGACCCCGGGACCAGGACGCGCATGGCCTAGCTGAGGGACAGGCCCGACGTTGTCCGGCGGCCCGGCGGCCCGGCTGCGGTGGCGCGAAACCGCTCAGGCCGGCCTCTCGCCCGGGCGGTTACCGCTCCTGTTCGGTGGGACGGATCAGCATCTCGTTGACGGCGACGTGCCGCGGCCTGGTGACGATGTAGGTGATCGCGTCGGCGATGTCCTCGGCTTCCATCCGCTGCCCGAACTGGTTCCGGATAGCGTCGAGCACCTCGGGCCGGTTATGCCCGGCCAGCTCCGTCGCGGTCGCGCCCGGCTCGACCAGCGAGACCCGGACGTAGCGCTTGGCCAGTTCCTGGCGCAGGGACTCGCTGAACGCGCCGACGCCGTGCTTGGTGAGGTTGTACACGCCGCTGCCGTTGCGGGCCACCCGTCCCGCTACCGAGCTGATGTTCACCACGTCGGCAACCTGGCGGGGGCCGTCCTCGGCGGCGCGGAGCAGGTGCGGCACCGCAGCATGCGCGCAGTAGAGCAGGCCAAGCACGTTGAGATCGACCATCCGCTGCCACTCCGACAGCGGCGCGCCGACCGCCGGGCCGAGCAGCATCACGCCGGCGTTGTTGATGAGGGTGTCCAGGCGGCCGAGCTCGGCGACCGTGCGCTCCACGGCGCCGGCGGCCTGCTGCTGGTCAGTGAGGTCGGTCTCCAGCACCAGCGCGGTCGCGCCCCGGTCGCGGAGGTCGGCCGCGATCGTGTCCAGCCGGTCGCGGCGCCGCGCCGCCAGCGCCACGGCCGCGCCCTGCGCGGCGAGCGCCGCGGCGGTCGCCGCGCCGATGCCGCTCGAAGCTCCCGTCACCAGGGCGACGGTGCGATCCAGTATCTGGGTCATCCAGGAACTCTCCTCTTTGCTCATCGGCTCGGCGGATCCCGTGGCCGGCCGGCCACGGGCCGTCTGTCTGATCATCCACGGGGACTGGACCGGCGGGGTGTCTGGCTGGCTGAATCACGGTGCTTATGATCACGGGGCTTATGACCACGGGGCTCATGATCATCCGTAGCGCAGGCGTCCTGATATACCGGAGACATGCCGGCCAGTGACATATCCGCGCAGATGAGATCGGCCGCGGCCGCGCTGCTGCAGGCCCTGGACGGCGAGCAGCGCGCGGCCGCGGCACTGCCCTTCGCTGATGAGGCGGCGCGGCGATGGATCGAGTACCGGCCGGAGCACCGCCCGGGGGCCTGCCTCGCGGTCATGAACCCGGCGGCCCGCAAGGCCGCTCACCGGCTGCTGGCCAGTGCGCTGAGTGAGCACGCCTACGCGCAGGCGATGACGATCATCGCTCTGGAGGAGGTGCTCGACCGCAGGGAGCAGGGGCGGTTCGGCCGGCACAGCGGCGACTACTGGGTGAGCGTTTTCGGCAACCCTGCGGGTGACGACGGGTGGTCGTGGCGTTTCGAGGGGCATCACCTGTCCGTGACCATGACCGTGCTGGGCGACGCGGTTTCTCCGGCCCCGGTATTCCTGGGCGCCGACCCGGCCTGCGTGAGTTACGCGGGGCGCCCGGTGTCGCTGCCGCTCGCGCCGGAGGAAGACATGGCGCGGGCGCTGCTGGAGGCTCTCGGGCCAGCCGGACGGGCCGTCGCGGTGGTAGCCGATCAGGCGCCCCGCGACATCCGGACCGGCACCAGGCCACGGGCTCAGGAAGCGATTCAGCCGCTCGGCATTGCCGCCGCCGAGCTCGGGCCCGCGTCACGCGCATTGCTCGAGCAACTGGTCGCCCTCTATCTGGACCGGCTCCCAGCGGAGCTGGCGGCCCGGGAAGCTGCCCGGATCGAGCTGGGTGAGCTGCACTTCGCCTGGGAGGGGCCGGTGACAGCGGGCCCGCGGCACTATTACCGGGTGCAAGGCGACGATCTGCTGATCGAATATGACACCACCGAGGACGGCAACCACGCGCACACCGTGCTGCGACGCCCGCGCAGCGACTTCGGGGACGACATCCTCGCCGCGCACTACGGACAGGCACATTCAGCAGGCGGCCCGTCGGCCTCCGGCTGGTAGGTTGCTGTCGTGGAGTTTCAGGATGTGGTCCGACATCGGCGGATGGTGCGCAGCTACGACCCGGACCGGCCGATTCCGCCGGACCTGATTGACCGCATCGTCCACAATGGCCTGCGCGCGCCGTCGGCAGGCTTCTCGCAGGGCTGGGGTTTCCTGGTTCTCGATAACCCAGCCGACGTGGCCAGGTTCCGCGATGCGGTTCGCCCTGACGTCGATCCCGAGGGGTGGTTCGCGGCGAAGGTGGACGCTCCGCTGCTGATCATCCCGCACTCCAACAAGGACGCTTACCTGGATCGCTACGCGATGCCCGACAAGGGATTCGTGGATCGTTCGGACGCTTGGTGGCCGTCCCCTTACTGGGACATCGACACCGGATTCGCGTCGCTGCTGATGCTCCTGACCGCGGTCGACGCCGGCCTCGGGGCTTGTTTCTTCGGGTTCTCCGTGGACCGGATCGATGCCTTCCGCGAGGCGTTCGGGGTGCCGCCTCAATTCAAGCCGATCGGAGCGATCTCCATCGGCTACAGTGACGAGCCGCCCCGCGACCTGCGCAGCCGGCGCCGGGCGACAGCCGACGTCGTGCACCGCGGCCGGTGGAGCCAATCGGCTGAGTAGGGTCAGCGCCCGGGCGGGCCGTCCTGGGCTTGGCGGCATGGGTGATGATGGCGGCTATGGCGTTGTCCACGGCGTTCACGCAGTTGTTCGGGGTGCGGTACCCGATCGCGCTGGCGCCCATGGGCGGATCGGCCGGCGGTGCCCTGGCGGCGGCGGTCTCCAACGGCGGCGGCCTGGGGCTGCTGGGCGGCGGCCCAGGGGACCCGGACTGGCTGGCCCGCGAGCTGCCGATCGTTGCGGACGGCACTGACCAGCCGTGGGGCGTCGGTTTCCAGAGCTGGGCGGTCAATGTCGGCACGGTCGAGCGGGTGCTGGAGCTGAACCCGAGGGCGGTGATGTTGTCCTTCGGGGACCCCCGCGCGCTGGCGGCACCCGTTCGCCAGGCCGGCGTGGCGCTGATCATCCAGGTCACCGACCTCGAGGAGGCCAGCCAAGCCGTGGATCTCGGCGCCGATGTCATCGTGGCGCAGGGCACCGAAGGCGGCGGGCATGGTGCCAGGCGCGGGCGATCCACGTTGCCGTTCGTGCCGGTCGTGGTCGATCTGGCGGCACCGGTGCCGGTGCTGGCCGCCGGCGGGATCGCCGACGGGCGGGGCGTGGCCGCGGCCCTGGCTCTTGGCGCCGCGGGAGCGCTCATCGGGACCCGGTTTCAGGCCACGGCCGAAGCACTTGTCGACCCCGCGATCAGCAAGGCGATCGTCGAGGGACGTGGGCAGGACACCGAGCGCAGCACGGTGCTGGACATCGCCAGGGGCTCCCGGTGGCCGTCTGAATATCCGGCCCGCACCCTCGGCCACCCGTTCCTCGACCAGTGGCGGGGCCGGGAAGCTGAACTCGCCGCTGATGCCGAGGCCAAGCGGGCCTATCGAGAAGGCGTGGCGCGAGGCGATCTGGTCCCGCTGCCGGTGTGGGCCGGCGAGGCCGTCGACCTCATCAACGACGTGCCGTCCGCGGCCGGCCTGGTCGGCGCCCTCGCCGCCCAGGCCGAGGACGCACTGGCCCGGGCAGGCGGGCGATAACGGCTCCGGTGCGGTGCCCGGTCCTTCCGGCGGTCAGCTGGAGTTCCATGGCCGGCCCGGCGCGGCGTCCGGGACCGTGGTGGCCGCGGGCGGCAGGCCCTCGAGGCAGATCGAGCCCGGGCCGGCATCCCGAAGATGCGGCGGCGGACCGCGTCGGCCAGTGGAATTGGCAGCCGGGAAATCAGGGTCATCCGGCGGGAGTTCTTGCCGACCGTGTAATGGGCCTGGGGGCGCCTGGAGGTCAGCGCGCGGACGATGACCGCCGCGACCTTCTCGGCCGGGCTGCCCTGCCGATGACTACGGGTGAATGCTGACGTCATCTTGCTGACCGCGGCGCCGTAGCGGACGCGTTCGGAGTCGGTGAATGCGGCGAGCGTCGCCGCGGCATCCGCGGCGACCTTGTCGCCAGCGTCGGTGCGGATGGTGGCGGGATCGACCAGGATGGTCCGGATGCCGCAGCCGCTGAGTTCCTGCCTGAGTGCGTGGGTCACGGCGGTGAGGGCGGCCTTCGGAATCACGATCGGGCCGGAGAACGGCGGCGGGCACCGGACGCCGATCGACCCGATCATCACGATCCGCCCCCGGGCGCGCCGCAGCAGCGGGAGGAAGGCCTGGGTCACGGCGAGCTGCCCGATGGTGTTGACCTCGAGCTGACGGCGGAGTTCCGCGCGCGACGTCAGCTCCAGTGGCAGGGCCGCGCCAGACCCGGCGTTGTTGACCAGGCCGTCCAGCCCGGCCGCGCTGACCTGGGCCTCGATGGCCGCGACCGCGTCGGCGAGCTGGCCGGCCTCGGTGACATCGAGCAATACCGGGGTGATCTGGCGCCGGCGGCCAAGGCCTGCGCGTCCGCGTTCTTGCGGACGGTGCCGAAGACCTGGTGGCCGTGGGCGGCCAGCAGCAGCGCGGTGGCCCGGCCGATTCCTGACGACGCTCCGGTGACGACGATGCTGCTCATTTGCTGCACCCTTCCGGCGCGCCCTGCGCCCGCACGTCAATCGCGGTCGCTGGGGCCGGCCTCGGCCGCGGTGGCGGGCAGATGGCGGCCGGCCAGCCGGTAGCCATCCAGCGTGAGGGCCCAGCGCAGCGGCCCGGTTTGCGGCACGACGGTGCGGTTGGCCAGGTAGAGGCACTCCCACAGGTAGGCCTGCCCGCGGTGGCAGTCCCTGATGGTACGGCCCGCTCGGCGCAGCGTCCCGGTCAGGCAGGAGCGGAGGGCGGGCCGGCGTCCGGGCGGGTGCTTGATGGCTGTCATCTTGATCACCAGAAATCTGCTGCTCGTCTTGCTGACGCTGTCAGCATGCGACGGCCCCGGCGGTGCAGACATCCGCCAGGCGGCCGGCCTATGGCCAGGGCCCGGACGTCACGCAGCAGGACCGGGCGTTCCTGGCGGTCTCGGGGCGACCGGATCCGGCTCCCCGGGTGCGGCCAGGCGGTCCGCCCGGCCCGGCCCAGGCGGGCCGGGCGGATCCAGGTCGCGAAGTCGTCAGGGACCGGAGCCGAGCCGCGGGAGCTGGCCGGATGCCCGGCCCGGCGATGCGGTGGCGGCGGCGGGCCCTGCTCGTCGCGGCCTGCCTGGCAGCGACATCAGCCAGCTGGCCGATGTCTGGGCGCCGGTGCCGCCGCACCCTGGGAGCATCCCGGTCACCGGCGGCGGGCCCGAAGCCGACGGCAGGGCGAAGTCCGCGGCAGCCGCTGCGGCCCGGCCGCTGCCGGGCCATCCGGAGGTGAGGTCATGCACGGGAAAATCGGTGACTACGCGCTGCTGGGCGATACGCAGACCGCGGCGCTGGTCAGCCGGGGCGGCTCGATCGACTGGATGTGCCTGCCCCGGTTCGACTCGCCTGCCTGCTTCGCGGCCATCCTGGGCGGCAGCGACCACGGGTACTGGCGGCTGGCTCCCGAGACCGCCAGCGCGGCGAGGCGCTGCTACCGCGGGGACACGCTGGTCCTGGAAACCGATTACGAGGGCCCGGAGGGCGCGGTCACGGTCGTCGACGCGATGCCGCCCGCGGACGACGGGACGGTGCGGCTGGTCCGCCAGGTCATCGGCCGCGGCGGCCGGGTGCCGATGCGGATGGAACTGGTCCCGCGGTTTGGCTACGGCCTGCACACGCCGCGGCTGGAACGCTCCGGCCCGGACCTGCTCGCGGTCTGCGGGCTGCACGCGCTGCGCGTTGCCGGGCCCGTTCCGGTGACGGTTCGCGACGGTGCGGCGACCGCGTCGTTCACCGTGACCGGCCGGCAGCGGGTGCCGTTCATGGCCACCTGGCACCTCGCGCACCAGCCGCCGCCGCCACCCGCGGTGCCGGAGGACCTGATCGGCGCGTGCGAGCGCTGGTGGCGCGCGTGGGCCGACCGGTGCACCTACCAGGGCGAGTGGCGGCCTGCGGTCATCCGCTCGCTGCTGACCCTCAAGGCGCTCACCTACGGGGCCAGCGGCGGCATGGTGGCGGCCCCGACCACAGCACTGCCGGAGGCGATCGGCGGTACCCGTAACTGGGATTACCGCTACCGGAGTGTCCGCCAGTGCGCCGGCCTTCAGGCCGGTGGTGAGGGCGGACGGGCATGAGCGCGCTGGACGGGCCGGTCCTGCTGCTCGATGTCCCGCCGGGATCAGATCCGCGCCGATGTGCTCGCGAACGGCTTTCACCCGGTGCGCAACACGTTCGTGCAGTCCTATGGCTCGGATGAACTCGACGCCAGTCTGCTCAGGCTCCCTGCCGTCGGGTTCCTGCCCGCCTCGGACCCTCGCATGACCGGGACCGTTGCGGCAGTGCGCCGGGGGCTGTCGGTCGGCGACGGCCTGCTGCTGCGCTACTCGGCCCGGGCCCAGGGCGCGGTCGACGGGCTCGATGAGACCGAGAATGCCTTCCTCGCCTGCTCCTTCTGGCTCGCCGACCACCTCGCCGCCGCGGGCCGCCACGACGAGGCCGGGGAGCTGTTCGAAGGGCTGGTCGCGCTCGGCAACGACGTGGGCCTGCTGGCCGAGCAGTACGACCCGGCCCGGCGCGAGCTCACCGCTAATTTCCCGCAAGCCCTGTCGCACCTGGCCCTGGTCGACACGGCGCTGTTGCTCGCGCGGCAGCAGGTACCGTCCGCGCGTGCGGTGCCGCACCGGTGAGCCGGGGCTGGCTGGCCGCGGCCGGTCAGCCGCCCTGCTCAGGCGGCCCGATGCGGACGTCCACACCGGGCGAGTAATGCACCAGCGGCTCGCCCTCGGCCGGCGGCAGCCCGGCGGCGGTGATCAAGTGGTCGTCGACGGCCTGGACCTGTGCCCGGTACAACGGCCAGGGCTGGTGCCAGGCCCGCGCGAACCTGTACCTGCGGCCGGAAACGCTGAACAACAGCCACCGGGCGGTCAGGAAGTGGTCACGGTCGTCCAGGTCACCCTCGCTGACCGCCGCGCCGATGCGGACCCGCACCCGGCTGGCCGCCTGCGGGCCCGGCCACCGGCGACGGCAGCCGTAGTTGACCTGCTGACCGCGGGTGATCAGCCGCATCGAGGACCAGAAGTACGGCAGCCGGTAGGTGCTGCGGGCGACGACCACGGCACCGAGCCTGGCCGCGTCGAGGGACAGGAACCAGATCCCCACGCGGCCGTGATCGTCGCGGACGTAGGTGCGCACGTTGGTTTCGCAGAAGTCCGACGCCCACGGGGCCCGGAGGCCGCCGGCGGTGCGGACCCGCATGAAGAACGGCACCAGGCCCACCCACGCCGCTCCGCCGTAGGTGTCGGCGTACAGGCCATCGGGCAGCAGCGGCTGCACATCGGCCGGGTCGTACGGCCAGTGCAGGAAGGTCAGCTGCTCCCAGCGCTGCCCCATGACCGGCCTGTCAATGGTGAACGGGCACGAACCAGTGGCCGCCGCGGCACGGCCGGCGGCGAGATCGTCGGCTTCCACGATCCCATCATGAGCCAGCCCGGCCCGGATCGAGCTACCGGCCCGGCGCGAGCGGCGGCCGCCCCGCGGCCCGGCGGCCGGTCCGCAGCGCGGGACGCCGCCCGGGGGAAGGTGCGCGTCCGCGGGAGCCGCCGGAGCGCCGCGTAGCATCGGCCGCATGACCGCAGTCGATCTTGCCTACGACGACGCCGGCCAGGGCCGGGTCGTCGTGCTCATCCACGGCCATCCCTTCAACCGGAGCATGTGGGCTCCGCAGCAGGACGCGCTGACCGCGCGTTTCCGCGTCATCACCCCCGACCTGCGGGGCTACGGAGACAGCCCGGTCACCGCGGGGACGGTCACCATGCGGCAGCTTGCCGACGATGTCAGCCACCTCCTGCAGCGGGCGGGCGTCGGCCCGGCCGCGCTGGTGGGCCTCAGCATGGGCGGCCTGGTCGTGATGGAACTCGCCACCGCCGAGCCGCGGCGCTGGTGGGCGCTCGGGTTCGTCGCCACGACCGCGCGGCCGGTGACGCCAGCCGAGCGAGCCGACCGGCTGGCCAAGGCCCGGACTGCGGAGGAGCAGGGCATGGCCCCGCTGGCGGCGGAGATGGCGGCCCGGCTGTTCGGCCCCGGTCCCGATGCGGCCCTGGTCGAACGGATCATGACCATGATGCTGGCCACCAGCCCGCTCGGTGCCGCCGCGGCGCTGCGCGGGCGGGCGGAACGTCCGGACTACCGGCCGCTGCTGCGAGAACTCGACACCAGCTCGTTCGTCTGCGTCGGGAATCGCGACACCTATTCCACCGCGGCGGTCACCGAGGAGCTGGCCGGCTGCCTGCGTGAACCGCAGCTGGTCGTCTTCGACGAGGTCGGCCACCTGCCCAACCTCGAGCGGCCCGGCGACTTCAACGAGCAGTTGCTCGGCTTCCTCAGCCGCGCCCAGGACCGCTGACGGGGGGCGAAGGGCGGGGCGGTGATCAGCCACGCCACGAGCCGTTACGCGGAAAGGCTCACTGATGATTCGGGCGCATAACTATTTCGCAGATTGCCAGATACTTGGCAGATAATGGTCCGCACGGCGAAACCGTTCGGTCTGATGGTTTAGATTGCCGGATTAGGGACAAGGTCCGCTATCTTGTCATCGACAGGCCCGGCGGTGTTCGCGTCATGGCCTTTCGTCTTTTATGGTCATCAGCTAAAATCGCGGCAAGATCACGACAGTTAGCTGGACACGGGTTCCGGGTAGCACCCGGCGAGAACGCAAGGCCAAGTCATGTACCTGCGGCGGTTGCTGGTGGTGGCGGGGGCGGCGCCGGTCGTCTCGGCGGCGCTCGTCAGCCTGGCCGTGACGGCCGGGGCGAGCGTCGGGGTTGGCGTGCAAGCTGGCCCGGTGCTGCTGACCAGCGCGGCGCACCCGGGCGGGAGTTATGCACTCCCGGCGGTGTACGTGGTCAACACCGGGACCCAGCCCGAAGTGGTCCGCATCCGGATCGACCGGTTGTCGGCCGGCCGCGGCCTGGCGGTCCCGCCGTCCTGGATCCACGCCGGCCCCGGCGTGCGCCTGACAGCGCATCAGTCAGCACGGATTTCCCTGCAGCTGGTCGTCCCCGCGGACGCCAGGACCGGCGGGTACCTGAGTGACGTGGTCGCCGCGGGTTCCGGGACGATTTCCGAAGGAAACGCCAATCTGGGCGTGGCGGCCGCGACCAAGCTCGAATTCAGGATCGCGCCCGGAGCAGCGCCGGCGGGGCTGTGGCCCCCGGTGCCGGGCTGGCTGGAATGGGCCGCGGGCGGCCTGCTCCTGTTCGCAATCGCCTTCGTTGGCCTGCGCAAGTCAGGGTGGCGCATCCGGATCGAGCGCACGGCGGCCGAGCCTGGTTTCACTGACCGGCAGGAAGGAACACCATGAGGCGTAACGCGCTGCTGGCTTTTCTCGCCGCTGGCGCGCTGGTCGGGCTGACCGGCTGCGGTTCGGCCAGCGCGCCGCCCGCGGGCTCCGGCAAAGGCACGAGCATTGACGTCTCGCTCAACGTCGTACCGACGGTACGCTCAGTCACCATAACCCCGGCCAAGGCCAAATTCGGTGATTGCGCCGGCGGGAATGCCGACCTCAACACGGCCTCCACGTCGGGGGCGCTCGGCTACCCGAACGGGCACTGCTGGCTGGGCAGGCCCAAGACCTCCTTCCCCATCACGATTACCAATACCGGCATTGCCTCGTACATGTACGTGAACGGCGCGAACGCGGTCCCCTCCGACACCGGCACCCAGTGGACCCTGTGCAATCCAGGCTCCAAGCCGGCGGTGGCCTGCACCAGCAATAACGGGCTGTCCCCGGGCAAGAATCAGTACGTGGTGCAGAACTTCTCGCCCAACCGGAAGCTGAACCCCGCTGGCCTGACCAACGCCGTGGCCTGTGACCCTGAGTTCGGCCTGACCAGCGGCTGCTGGTCGACCTTCGGGCAATCACAGCGCGAGGGCCTGCTGCTCACCGGCCCGGCGGAGATCGGCGACACCTCGACGTCGTGGACGGTCACGGTCACCTGGACGCCGGTCCCCTAGCGCGCGGCGCACTAGGGAGCACCGGCGCGGCTGCGCGGCAGCGGGCCTGCGCCCGGCTACGCTGAGCCCGCCAGCCCGCCGATACACGGGCCGCGGGCTGCTCGGTTCCGGGGGGAATGGTTCGGTTGCGACATGTCAACGGGCGGCGTGCGGTCCCGATCACGCTGGCGTTATCCACGGGGGCCTTGCTGGCCGCAGGAAATGCGCTGCCGGCGCTGGCGGCGCGGCCAGCGGCGGAGCCGGTTTCCGGTGCGATCAGCCTGACGCCGCGGCCGGTCGCGGCGGCCCCGGACATCCCGGCCGGGGCCCGCGCCCTCGGGTCAGCGGTGGCGTCGCGGCGGCTCGATTTCGACATCGTGCTCAAGCCGGCCGACCCGGCCGGCCTGCAGGCCCTGGCGACCGCGGTATCGGTCCCCGCCTCGCCGCAGTACCGTCATTTCCTGCGCCCGGCACAGTTCGCGGCCCGGTTCGGCCAGCCGCCGGCCGCCATCGCCAGCGTGGCCGCGGCGCTGCGGGCCGTCGGCCTGGCCCCGGGACGGATCAGCGCCAATCACCTGGTGATCCCGGTTTCCACCACCGTGGGCCGGGCCGGGGTGAGCCTGCACACCGGTTTCGAGCGGTACCGTCTGGCCTCCGGACGGCTGGCCCTGGCGAACACCTCGGCGCCGCAGCTTCCGGCGACCGTCGCTCGCCTCACCCAGGCCGTGCTCGGACTGAGCGATCTGGCCCCGGTGGCGCCGGCCACGCCGCGGCTGCGCCGGCATCGGCGGCCGTCCGGGGCCGCCCCGGCGGTCGCCCGGCCCGCGGTCCCGGGGCCGCAGCCGTGCCGGGCGGCCGTCCGGGCGGCCAGGCTAACCGACAGCTGGACCTATAACCAGCTGGCCCGTGCCTACTCGTTCACGAGCCGTGCGGCAGCCGGCCGGGAAGGGGCCGGGATGACCGTCGCGCTGTATGAGAACGAGGCCTGGTCGGCTAGCGACGTACGCAGGTTCCAGGCGTGCTACGGCACGGGCGCGCAGATCAGCACGGTCAAGGTGGACGGCGGGGCGGGGCGCCGGCCTGGTGTGGAGGCCACCCTGGATATCGAGACCGTCATCGCCCTGGCCCCGCGGGCGAGCCTGCTGGTGTACGAGGCGCCATACAGTCTCACCTCCAAGTCCACCATCGATCAGTACACGCGGATCGTCGATGACGACCAGGCCCAGGTGCTGTCCACCAGTTACGGACTGTGCGAACAGGTCACCAGGATCTCCAACCCCGGCCTGATCGCCAGCGAGAACACCGTCTTCGAGCAGGCGGCCACCGAGGGCATCTCGGTCTTCGCCGCAGCCGGTGATACCGGCTCGGAGGCGTGCGAGCAATTCAACCGCCACCTGAAGCAGCTAACCGTCCAGGATCCGGCGTCGCAGCCCTTCGTCACCGGCGTCGGCGGTACCGAGCTCACCGCGACCGGTCCGCCGCCGGCCGAGCGGGTCTGGAATGACTCGCGGATCAGGAAAGGCGCCGGCGGCGGCGGGATCTCCAGCATCTGGCCGATGCCGTCCTGGCAGCGGGGTCCCGGGGTGATCAGCCGGTACAGCAGCGGACGGCCATGCCGCCTGGCCCGCGGCTACTGCCGGGAGGTCCCTGATCTGTCCGCGGCAGCCGACCCTGAGCGTGGCTACGTGATCTATTTCGACGGTCACTGGACGCTGGTGGGCGGAACCAGCGCAGCCGCGCCGCTGTGCGCCGCCTTGGTGACCGACATCGGCTCGCGTGAGCCACCGCCAGCCCGCGCAGGGTTCCTCAACCCGCTGCTCTATTCGCTGCCTACCGGGACGTTCAACGACATCCGCCGGGGCAACAACGACTACACCAGGACGCATCGCGGCCGGTATCCGGCCACCCGCTGGTACGACCTGGCCAGCGGGCTGGGCTCGCCGATCGGGACTAATCTCGCAGCGGCCCTGTGGCGGGGCGGCCGGTAACCAGACCGGCCGGCCCTGTCCGGCCTGACGCGCTAGCCGCGCAGCCGCAGGCCGCGCGGGGTCGGCCGGAAACCAGCCGACTCCAGGGCCCGGGCCAGCGGCGAGTCGTAGACGCCCGCGCCGTCGGCCCGCTCGACGGTGAGCCTGCCCAGGGCCCCGTCGCGGACGGCTGCGGCCAGCGCGGCGGCGGCCGGGTCCAGCAGTTCCTGGCCATTGGTCCAGGACAGCAGCGTCTTGCCGCCGCGTTCGACGTAGAGCACGAGCTGGCCGTCGGCCAGTACCACGAGCGCGCCCGCCTTCCGGCCTGGCCGGTGCCCGCCGGCCGTGTCGTCAGGCCGGGGCGGCCAGGGCAGCGCCGCGCCGTAGGCGTTCGCCGGGTCCGCGGCGGCCAGCACCACCACGGCCGAGTCCTGCCGCGCCCGGGCACCCGGGAAATCCCGGCCTCCCGGCTCAGGCCCGGCTTCGGAGCCTGGCGCACGGTCGGCCAGCGCGCGCATCCTGTCGACCGCGCCCGGCAGCGCGAACTGCGCCGCGCCCAGCCCCTCGACGAAGTAGCCGCGACGGCACTGGCCCGCTTCCTCCATCGCCCGCAGCACCGGGTACAGGGCCCCGAAACCGCCGGGCACGTGCTCGGCGGCGACCGCCCCGCGGAGCACGATGCCATGCCGGTCGAGCAAGGCATTGGCGACCGCATACAGCCGCCGGGTGCGATCTGGCTCCGGGTCAGGCAGTAGCGACCACCGGCCGCTGACAGTCGGCGGGCCGCTCCTGGACGGCAGCGCCGCGCGGCTCAGGCCGGGGCGCCGCCCGCCGATCCGGCCGGGCCGGCCCGGGCCCGGCCCGGCAGGCCGGCCACCCGAGTGCTGCCGCCGCTGGGCGCCGATCGGCCCGGGCCGCCGGCCTGCGACGTGGCGACCGGCCGGCCGGAGCCGAGCACGGTGCGCAGCGGGGCAAGCGTGTCATTGGTGAGCCGGCCGCCCCAGACCAGATCCCAGATGGCCGCGGCCAGCGCCTGATCGGTGGCGGGCGCGGCCCCGGGCAGCAGGGCGTGCACCCGGTCGGCGAGGGTGCGGAAAAACAGCGCGCCGCCGCCGGACAGCGCCCCGAGCACCGCCTCGTGCAACGGGGTGGTCGTGACCTCTCCAGGCTCAGGGAGCAGCAGCGGGGCGGCGTCGGCCGGCGCGAGCACCAGCCAGCCGTCCCCGCCGGGCAGCGCGCCCGCGCCGGACCAGACGATCTCGCCGGCGGCGGTCAGCTCATCCAGCAGGGCCGGGGAGTAACCAGGGACCCGGCCGGGCAGCACCAGGGCCTCTAGCGCTGAGGCCGGGATCGCGGCGCCCGCCAGCTGGTCGACGACGTCATAGACGGCGTCCGGCCCCGGCCGGTGCCGCGGCGGGCTGGGACCGGCCCGGTCGGCGCGGGCTGCCTGGGCGGCGTTCTGCCAGGACGGCAGGAACCTGGCCAGCACCGGCGGGGGCACCGGCTCAGCTTCCTTGCGCAGCTTGGCCAGGCAACGGCGGCGCAGCAGCCGGAGCACCCCGGCGTCGCACCATTCGGTGCCGCGGCCGCCGGGCAGGAACTCGCCCTCGGCGACCCGGCCGCCCGCTGCCAGCCGGTGCAGCGCCCCGGTCACCACCACGACCCCGAGCCCGTAGCGCTCCGCCGCCGCCAGGGCGGTGAACGGGCCGTGCGTACGGGCGTACCTGGCCACCAGGTCGCCGAGCGGATCGGCGACCGGCTCGGTGAACGCATCGGGAAGGCCAGCCGGGAGCGCGACGCCGAGCGCGTCGCGCAGCCGGCCGGCGTCCTCGATCGCCGCCCACCGGGCCTGGCCGGCCACCCGGACCTCGATCACCCGGCGCTGCGCGGCCAGCTCGGCGAGCCAGCCCGGCGCGGCGTCCGGGTCCGTGCACCGCGCGGCGACCTCGGCGGCCGACAGCGGGCCGAGCGCCGCCAGCAGGTCCGCGACCCGCTCCGCATCGCGGCAGGCCCGGGACGGCGAGAGCCGCTGGAGGTCCCGTTCGGTATCTGTCACGATCAGCGGATCCAGAAGCTCGCGCGCATCCGCCTGCCCCAGCAGCTCGGCGAGCAGCGATGAGTCGAGCGCCAGGGCCTGCGCACGGCGCTCCGCCAGTGGCGCGTCGCCCTCGTACATGAAGGCGCCCACATAGCGGAAGAGCAACGAGCGAGCGAACGGGGACGGCGCGCCAGTCTCCACCTCCACCAGCCGGACCCGGCGCGCGGCAAGGTCACGCATCAGGCTGGTCAGGCCGGGCACGTCGAAGGTGTCCTGCAGGCACTCCCTGACGGTTTCCAGCACGATCGGGAACGTCGGGTACTGACTGGCCACCGCGAGCAGTTGCGCGGCGCGCTGGCGCTGCTGCCAGAGCGGGGTCCGGCGGCCCGGCTGCCGCCTGGGCAGCAGCAGGGCGCGCGCCGCGCACTCCCGGAACCGCGACGCGAACAGCGCGGAGGCGCCCAGCTCGGCGGTGACCAGCTGCTCGACCTCGTCGGGATCGAGGACCGCGATCCCGGCGGGCGGCGGGTCGTCGGCGTCAGGGACCCGGATCACGATGCCGTCGTCGGTGTGCAGGGCCTGCACATCCATCCCGCCGTAGCGGTCGCGCAGCCGGGCGGCGATGGCCAGCGCCCAGGGCGCGTGCACCCGCGCGCCGAACGGGCTGTGCAGGACCAGCCGCCAGTCGCCGAGCTCATCCCGGAACCGCTCCAGGACCAGGGTCCGGTCGTCCGGCAGGTAGCCGGTGGCCTCGCGCTGCCCGCCCAGGTAGGCGACCAGGTTGGCGGCGGCCAGCTCGTCGAGGCCGTCGCCGCGCAGCCGTTCGGTGGCCGCGGGCCCGCCGGCCGTGCCCAGCTCGCGGCAGTAGGCGCCGATGGCGGCGCCCAGCTCCACCGGCCGCCCGGGGGCGTCACCGTGCCAGAACGGCAGCTTTCCCGGCTGGCCGGGCGCGGGCGAGACCAGCACCTGGTCGGCGGTGATGTCCTCGATCCGCCAGGAGCTTGCGCCGAGCACGAAGACATCCCCGACCCGGGACTCGTAGACCATCTCCTCGTCGAGTTCGCCAACCCGGCGGGAGTGCCGCCCGGACCGGTCCCGCTCGCCGCCGGCCAGGAAGACGCCGAACAGCCCGCGGTCGGGGATCGTGCCGCCGTTGGTGACCGCCAGCCGCTGGCCGCCAGGCCGGCCCCGCAGCACGCCGGTGGTGCGGTCCCAGACCAGCCGGGCCCGCAGGCCGGCGAACTCGTCGCTCGGATAGCGCCCGGCCAGCATGTCCAGTACGGCTTCCAGGACCGGGCGGGTGAGGCTGGCGAACGGCGCGGCCCGCCGGACCGTCTGCTCCAGCGCGGCGATATCCCAGTCGTCCATCGCGGTCATCGCGACGATGTGCTGCGCCAGCACGTCCAGCGGATTCCGCGGGATGCGCAGTTCCTCGATCTGGCCGGCCCGCATCCGCTGCGCGACGACCGTGGCCTGCACCAGGTCGCCCTGGTACTTCGGGAAGATCACGCCGCGGGAGACATCGCCGACGTTGTGGCCCGCCCGGCCGGTCCGCTGCAGGCCGCTGGCCACCGACGGCGGCGACTCGACCTGGATGACCAGGTCCACCGCGCCCATGTCGATGCCGAGTTCCAGGCTGGAGGTGGCGACCACGGCAGGTAGCCTGCCCGCCTTCAGCGCCTCCTCGATCTGGTTCCGCTCCTGCCTGGAGACCGAGCCGTGGTGTGCCCTGGCCACCTCGGCCGGTGCTCCGGCCGCCGCGCCGGCCTGGGCCATGATCTCGGCGGCCGCCCGGTCACCGGGCCGTTCCGGCGCGGCCGGCCCGGCTGGTTCCTCAGCTCGGCGTGCCACGGCCCGTTCCTCGGCTCGTTCCTCAGCTCGTTCAGCGGCCAGCTCGTTGAGCCTGGCGCAGAGCCGCTCGGCGAGGCGGCGGGAGTTGGCGAACACGATCGTGGACTTGTGTGCCTCGATCAGGTCGAGCACTCTCGACTCGACGTGCGGCCAGATCGATTTCGCGCTGGCCGGCCCGTCCAGCTGCGGCAGGTCACCCGGCCAGTCGGGCTCGCCGTCAGTCGCGCCGCCCGGCCCGCGCGCACCGCCTGGCCCGGGCGCACCGCCCGGGCCGCGCGCACCGCCCGGGCCGCGCGCACCGCCTGGGCCGCGCACGCTCGGGCCGCTCGGGCTGGCGGGCCCGGCCGCCTCCAGGTCGGCCATGTCCTCCACCGGCACCACGAGCCGCAGCTCGATCCGCTTGTCGTTGGGTGGCTGGACGATGGTGACCGGCCGGGCACCGCCGAGGAACGCGGCTACCTCCTCCGGCGGCCGTACGGTCGCCGACAGCCCGATTCGCTGAGCCGGCTGGACTGGGGCAGCAACGCCCTGTGCGTCAACGCCCTGTGCGTCAACGCCCTGTGCGTCAATGCGCTGTGCGTCAACGCGCAGTGCATCAACGCGCAGTGCATCGAGCCGTTCGAGTGACAGCGCGAGATGGGCGCCGCGCTTGCTGCCGGCCAGGGCATGCACCTCATCCAGGATGACCGTCTCGACCCCGCGGAGGGTGTCCCTGGCCCGGGACGTCAGCAGCAGGAACAGCGACTCGGGCGTGGTGATCAGGATGTCCGGTGGCTTCGCCGACAACTTGCGACGCTCGTCAGCTGCCGTGTCGCCGGTCCTGACCCCCACCCGGATGTCCGGCTCGGCCAGGCCAAGCCGGTGCGCGGCATGCCCGATGCCGGTGAGCGGCGAGCGCAGGTTCCGCTCGATATCGACCGCCAGCGCCTTGAGCGGCGAGATATAGAGCACCCGGCAGCGCCGCTGCGGATCGTCCGGGATGCCCGCGCCGGCCAGCTTGTCGATCGCCCACAGGAAAGCGGCCAGCGTCTTGCCCGAGCCGGTAGGCGCAATCACCAGCGTATTCTCGCCCCGGCCGATGGCCCCCCAGGCCTGGGACTGCGCGAGGGTCGGCTCGGCGAAGGCCGCGCGGAACCAGGCGCTCGTGGCCCCGCTGAAGCCGTCGAGCACCGCATCGGCGGTCGGCGCGCGCATGCCACCATCCTGCCTTGCCGCTACGACAGTCCGGGCCGCAAGCCCCGTCCGGTGGGGACCGGCCGAGCCGCGATACCGGCCGACGGTACCGGCCGGATGGTACCAGCCGGCGGTGGCCCGGCCCGTCCGCCACGCCGCGCCGCGGTGCATCCGATACGGGACACGTCTGCGCTAAGGCGTGATTATCGTGCGGTACTGGCCCGATTGGCACGGCAAGTACAGGTCTAACGGCCCTGTCGGGCCGGGAGGCGAGCGACCACGATGCGAATTGGGGCTGGATTGCTGCTGCCACCAGGAGGTCGGCATGACAAATTTGAGTTCAGTACTAGATCAAGCGGCGTCTGAGCACCCGGAGCGCACGGCGGTGCGGCTGGATGACCTCGCGCTCAGCTACGGGGAACTGCGCACCGCGGCGGCCCGGATGGCGGCGCTGCTGCCTTCGCTCGGCGTGAATCCGGGCGACCGGGTAGCCATCATGCTGCCGAATGTGCCCGCGTTCCCGATCGCCTTCTACGGTGCACTCGCCGCCGGAGCCGTCGTGGTGCCGATGAATCCGCTGCTGAAGAGCCGCGAGATCGCCTTCTACCTGCGTGATTCCGGGGCGAAGGTGCTGTTCGTCTGGAGTGCCTTCGCGGAGGAGGCCATCAAGGGCGCCGATGAGACCGCCGCCCGGGTTATCGAGGTTGCCGAGCCTGACCTGGCCACGCTGCTGGCCGGCGTGGACCCGGTGCCGCGGAGCGCGGACCGGGCCGACGAGGACGACGCGGTGATCCTCTACACGTCCGGGACCACCGGCTGGCCCAAGGGTGCCCAGCTGACCCAGGCGAACGTGACTCGCAACGCCCGTGATACCGGAAACAACCTGTTCAGCATCGGTCCCGACGACGTCGTCATGGGCTGCCTGCCGTTGTTCCACATCTTCGGCCTGACCTGCGGCCTGAACGCGACGATCATCTGCGGCGGGACGCTGACCCTGCTGACCAGGTTCGATCCGGCCCTGGCGCTGGAGGTCATCCGGCGTGACCAGGTGACGATATTCGAGGGCGTGCCGACGATGTATGCGGCGATGCTGCACCATCCGGCCGGCGCGGACGCCGACTTCACCTCCCTGCGGCTGTGCTGCTCGGGGGGCTCGGCCATGCCGGTGGGAATCCTGCGCGGCTTCGAGAAGGCCTTCGGCTGCGTGATCCTGGAGGGCTACGGCCTGTCGGAGACGTCGCCGGTCGCCTCCTTCAATCACCTGAACCGGGAACGCAAGCCCGGATCGATTGGCACCCCGATCGCCGACGTTGAGATGCGCTTGGTCGGCGAGGAAGGTGCCGAAGTGCCGGTCGGCGAGGTGGGCGAGATCGCCATCCGCGGCTACAACGTGATGAAGGGCTACTGGGGCAACCCGGAGGCCACCGCCGAGTCCTTCCTTCCTGACGGCTGGTTCCTGACCGGTGATCTGGCCAGGGTCGACGACGAGGGCTACTACTACATCGTGGACCGGAAGAAGGACCTGATCATCCGGGGCGGCCTGAACGTCTATCCGCGCGAGGTCGAAGAGGTCCTGTACGAGCATCCGGCCGTCGCCGAGGCCGCCGTGGTCGGGATCCCGCACGCCGACCTGGGCGAGGAGATCGGCGCCGCTGTCACCCTCAAGCCGGGCACCACCGCGACCGTCGATGAGCTCAGGGCGTTCGTCAAGGAGCGGGTGGCGCCGTACAAGTACCCGCGCTACATCTGGCTGCAGACCGAGCTGCCGAAGGGAGCCAGTGGCAAGATCATCCGGCGCGAGGTCGAGGTCCCGGAGGACCTGACCGCCACATCAGGGTAGGGCCAGCTTCGAGGCACGGCCAGCCTTAGGGCAGGCCAGGGCACGGCCAGCCTTAGGGCACGGCCAGCTTCGAGGCACGGCCAGCTTCGAGGCACGGCCAGCCTTAGGGCCGGGCAAACGGCAAACGGTGGGATGCTGGCTGCCGCGCAGCCGGCGGCCAGCCGGTGCGGTACGAGATGGGCCAGCGCCTATCCCGTCGCTGCTGCACGCTTACGGGGTCGCCCTGGTTTGCGCTCCCATCGCATCGCGAAGGCCTCAATCGCGTCGCGAAGCCAGAGCTTCCCGGCCCGCAGCTCATACATGGGCTCGGGGAACCCCGCATGCCCGGCAGCAAGCTCGTGCAGCCGCTGCGGTGATACGCCGAGGATCTCGGCTGCCTCCGGGCCGGAGACCAGCTCAGGCAACGTCGGCCGGGCGTTTTCGGCGTCAAGGATGTCCTGACGGACTACCTCAAGACGCACGGCTGGCCACTGAGGCATCCCCGCCCTGGCCGCATGAGCCGCTATGAGCTCGGCGCCCTGCCAGGCAGCCTTCCTAGGCCCGGTCGCCTGAATGCTGATCGTGGCATCCCAGGCTCCGGCACCTGCGGACACGATCCCGTCATATCCGGCGAGCAGATCCATCAGACGGTCCGCAGCGGCGCCCTCGGCCAGGACGTGCGGCGCGGCGCCGGGAGCGCGCGCCTCCAGGTGAACGCTGAACCACTCCATGCCTATTAGTCCTTCTCCCAGTTCCTGCTGCCGTTGGAGGCTGATTACCGTACCTCTTTTCCTTGCGGTCTATCAAGGGTTTAGGCCACGAAGCGTCCTAGGACCTGAACGCCGCCGTAATCGTGCTGGCTCCCGCCAGGTGACGGTAGCCGGGCGCACTGACAGTCCAGGGGCGGCGATCGCGGCGCGCTGGACTTGGCGAGGCCATTCCTCGACCAGGGTCAGTCGGTCAGCGCGAACCGGCTGCGCCCGTCCCGGTGCGCGACTTAGGTCGCCGTGGCCTGGCGGGCAGCGCTAAAGCGGTCCAGGACCAGGCGGGCGACTTCCGGATGGTCGCCGAGCGGCGCGCTAATCCAGGTACCGGCCACCACCCGGAGCTGATCATTAAAATGACCAGGGGACAGCAGGTACGTTGCCACCGACACCGGGCTCCCGGTTTCCGCGTGCAGCGCGGCGATGGCCTGCGTCACCGTGGGCTGGCCCGCAGCGGCGAATCCGGCGATGACCGGTGCACGGAGCCGATCGGCCAGCAGATCTGCCTGGCTGGCCACGTCCGCCGCCGCGCGCGGGTCGGCGGATCCGGCTGCGGCCAGGACGGTCGGAGTTCCCGCTGGCCTGCCTGCCTCGGCCAGGCGATCGGCCAGGGCGTCGGCCAGCCGCGGGTCAGGTCCCAGTGGCTCGGCCACTGGCGCGCCAGCGACGCGCGCCGCGCTCCGGATATCGGCGGTGAGGTGGTATCCGGCCGATAGCAGCAGCGGGACCACCACGGCCTGGTTCCCGGCGGTGCCGAGCGCCTCGGCCAGGGACGGGCGGGCGTGCTGGACGAACGCGACCCGCACGTCGAGGGCCGGGGACAGGCGGCGGACGCGTTCGGCGAGCGCGCGAACCGAGTCCTGGGCGGCGGTGTCCCGGCTACCGTGCGCGACCGCGAGCAGCACCGGTGCGCTGACCCCGGCGCCGTCGGCGGTCACCGGGAGCCGCGCCTGGCACCGGCGCCCGCCGCGCCGGCCGGTACCGGATGCCGTACCGGAACGCCCCGGGCGTGACGGGGCGCGGGCGTGGGCGTCTCGGGCGCGACCGGCTCGGGCGTGAGCATGGGCGTGAGCGTCTCGGATGCGAGCGTCTCGGGCGCGACCGGCTCGCCGCCGAGCAGCGCGCGGAGCCGCACGACGTCGCCCACCACCACGACCGCAGGCGGCTTGATGTGCTGCCGCGCGGCCTCCGCGGCGACGTCGCCGAGGGTGGCAGTCAGGACCCGCTGCCTGGGGGTCGTGCCGTCACAGATCACCGCCACCGGGGTGCTGGCATCCCGGCCGCGCTTGACCAGCTCACGGCTGATCTGCTCGAGACGGCCGACCGCCATCAGCAGCACCAGCGTGCCCGGGCCCTGCGCGAGCGCCGCCCAGTCGACCGTAGCTCCGGGATGTGACGGATCCAGGTGCGCCGACACGACCGCGAAGTCCTGGGTGACGCCGCGATGCGTGACCGGGATGCCGGCGCTGGCGGGCACCGCGACCGCGCTGGTCACGCCGGGGACCACCGTGACCGGGACGCCGGCCAGGGCGCAGGCCAGCGCCTCCTCGCCGCCACGGCCGAAGACGAACGGATCGCCGCCCTTGAGCCTGACGACCCGCTGACCCGCTAGCGCCCGGCTGGTCAGAACGCGGTTGATCTGCTCCTGGGTCAGCGTGTGAGCGCCCGGCACCTTGCCCGCGTCGATGACCTCGACGTCGGGGTCGAGTTCGGCCAGCACGTCGCGGGGCGCCAGGTGGTCGGCGACGACGACGTCGGCCTCGGCCAGCAGCTGGCGGCCCCGGACGGTCAGCAGGCCCGGGTCGCCAGGCCCGCCGCCGACTAGGGCGACACTGCCCCGGGCGGGGCGGCGCTGCGGCCTGGCCGGCAGGCTGCCGTCGGCGAGAGCCTGCGCGATCGCGGCCCGGAGCCGCTGGGCCCGGCGCGGATCGCCGCCCGCTGTCACCGCCACGGTCACGTCGCCGGTGGTGGTGGCCGCGGGTGTCCAGGCTGGCGAGGCGTCGGCGTTATCGGCCCGGACACACCAGATCCTGCGGCGCTCCGCCTCGGCGGCCACCGCGGTGTTGACGTCAGGGTCGTCAGTGGCGGCATGGGCCAGCCACGCCCCGGCGAGGTCGCCGTCCCGGTATTTGCGCTGCTGCAGGGCGACGTCCAGGGCGGTCAGCCCGGCGGTGACGTCCGGCGCGATCACTCGCACCTGGGCGCCCGCCGCCAGCATGGCCGCGGCCCGGCGCAGCGCCACCTGACCGCCGCCGACGACCACCACGCGGCGGCCGGACAAGTCGAGGGCCAGGGGATAGGGCGTCATGCCGCGGGCCCGTCGGCTCGGGGCGGCCCGGTGCTCGCACCAACGTGGCGAGCGTGGCCGGTGCTGGACCGGCCCGCACCGGAGCGGCCGGCGGCCGGGGGAACCTGGCCGGAGCCTGGGCCCGACCGGGGCGCACCGGGTGTCCGCAGCGAGGCGCTCGGGTCACCGTGCGGCAGCTCGGCGCCGGTCACCGTTACTCCGGCGAAGCGAAGCACGAAACCGCGCGCGCAAGCTCCGCAACGCCAGCCGCCCGCATCCGGGCCGGACGGCCGCAGGTCCTCGTCTGCGCAGTACGGGCAGTACAGCGGGGCCTGCCGCTCGCCGGTCACACCAGCAGCCCGTCGTCGGCGCGGCGCGCCCAGGCGGCGAACTGCTCGCCGTCGGCCCGGTCGGCCAGGTAATTCCGCAGCAGCCGTTCCACATAGTCGGTCAGCCCGTCCGCGGCGACCTTCAGGCCGCGCAGCTTGCGCCCGAACGCCGGGTCCGCCCTCAGCGACCCGCCCAGGTGTACCTGGAATCCGTCACCGCCGTTCACGATCGAGCCCTTCAGCCCGATGTCGGCGACCTGGAAACGGGCGCAGGAGTTGGGGCAGCCGTTCACGTTGATGCTGATCGGCGTGTCGAACCCAGGCAGCCGCCGGTCCAGTTCGGTGTAGAGGTCGCGGGCCCGCTGCTTGGTCTCCACGATCGCGAGCTTGCAGAACTCGATGCCGGTGCAGGCCATCGCGGACCTGCGGAACGCCGACGGCCGGACCGGCAGGTCCACCGCGGCCAGCGCGCCGACCAGCTCGCTGACCCGGTCGGCCGGCACGTCGAGGATCAGCAGCTTCTGCTCGGCCGTGGTGCGGATCCGGCCAGACCCGTAGGCCTCGGCGAGCTCGGCGACCTGATGCAGCTGGCTGCCTGAGGTCCGCCCGACATGCGGTGCCACGCCCACGTAGTACCGGCCGTCCCGCTGCTGGTGCACGCCGACGTGGTCACGCGAGCCCGTCGCCGGGGCGGGCGGCGGCGGGCCGTCGGGCAGCGCGAAGCCGAGATACTCCTTCTGCAGCACCTCGCGGAACAGTTCGGTGCCCCAGTCGGCGACCAGGAACTTCAGCCGGGCCCTGCTGCGCAGGCGGCGGTAGCCGTAGTCGCGGAACAGGCCGGTGACGCCCGCCCACACCTCAGGTACCTGGTCCGCCTCGACGAACACGCCGAGCCGCTGGGCGATCATCGGGTTGGTGGACAGGCCGCCGCCCGCCCACAGGTCGAAGCCGGGTGTGCCATCCGGGCCGGTGACCCCGACGAACGAGATGTCGTTGACCTCATGCGGGGTGCACTGGGCCGCGCAGCCGCTGATCGACGACTTGAACTTGCGCGGCAGGTTGGTGAACTCCGGGTTGGCGGCGGCGACCGCCTCGGTGGCGCGCAGCGCGGCGGTCGCGTCCAGCACCTCCGCGGCGTCGAGGCCGGCGACCGGGCAGCCGAGGATGTTCCGCGGCACGTCACCGCAGGCCTGCAGGCTGGACAGGCCGACCTCGTCAAGGCGCTGCCAGATCGCTGGCACGTCCTCGATCCTGATCCAGTGGTACTGGACGTTCTGCCGGTCGGTGATGTCGGCCAGGTCGCGGCCGTACTCCTTGGCGATGCCAGCGACCGCGCGTAGCTGGTCGGCCGACAGCTGCCCGCCGGGGATCCGGACGCGCATCATGAAGTAGCTGTCCTCGATGTCGGCGTCGTCCAGCGTGCCGGTGCGGCCGCCGCTGATCCCGGGGCGGCGCTGGGTGTACAGGCCCCACCAGCGGAACCGCCCGCGCAGGTCGGCAGGGTCAATGGAGTCGAAGCCCTGGCGGGCGTAGCGGTTCAGGATGCGGTCGCGGACGTGCAGGCCGTCGTCGTCTTTCTTGAATCGCTCGGCGGCATTCAGCGGCTCAAGGTGGCCCAGGGCCCATTGGCCCTGGCCTCGTTGAGGTCGGGATGGCATGGCGGGGTCCTTTTGCTGCGAAGGCGGACCGCGCGGCGCCACCCGGGTATCTCCGGGGGCGCGGTGGCGCGGGCTGGCGGAACTAGCAGCAGGACAGACAGACGGCGCTGGAGACGTGCAGCAGGTCTACGTGACGCCGGCACACCAGGATTAGCTGGCTGGTGCCGACGATGCGGGTCAAAGCTGTCTCCTGATGGGCGCTGGCGCTCATGACGTCTGGCTTTGACAGTAGATCGGGCTTGGCACGCGCGCAAGCGTGAAACGACCGGCCCGCTGGATGGGACGGCCGGCTGCCGGGGCTGGCCTGCGGCCGGTGCCGGCCTGGCGCGCGGCCGGAGCGGCCTGGCCCGCGGCCGGAGCGGCTTGGCCTGCGGCCCCGGCCGGTAGCCTGGGCGCCGTGCAGCTCACTACCTTCTGGGAGCGGATGCGTGCCCAGTTCGGCGACGCGTATGCCGACAGCGTGGCCAAAGATCATGTACTGACGATCCTGAACGGCCGCACCGTCAATCAGGCGCTGGCCGACGGCGAGGACGTGAAGGTCATCTGGCGGGCGGTCTGCGAGACCTTCAATATCCCCGAGCGGCGGCACTGACCAGGCCCGTTTGACGGGGTGCTGGCGCGATTTCGACCATGTCGGCGTGTCGGCTTCATGATCGAACAGTTGTTCGTCTAGAGTGCTGCTGCGGCAGTAGTCCGCGCCCGTGACGGCATCGGCGCCGCCACGGGCGCGGATTGTCAGTGGCGGCGCGTAGCGTCACCTCCGACGGTTCTTCATCTGGCCGGTCTTCATCGGGCCGGAAGCGCGGACAACTGCACCAGGACTGGCTCGGCGGCACGGTTGCTTGCAGCACGTTTGCTTGCGGCACGGCTACCCGGCCCAGACTGATACGGCAGACACTGATACGGCAGATACGGCAGTAAGCCTTCTGATCCCACGGGAGTTCACATGGCACCGAACGACAGGGCGGGCGGCACCAAGGGCGGCGACAGGGACAAGTCCCTGGAGACCGCACTCGCCCAGATCGAGCGGCAGTTCGGCCGGGGCGCGGTCATGCGGCTCGGCGACGATACCCGCGCTCCGGTGGAGGTGATCCCGACCGGATCCATCTCGCTCGACGCGGCGCTCGGCATCGGCGGCCTGCCCCGCGGCCGGATCGTCGAGATCTACGGCCCGGAGAGTAGCGGCAAGACCAGCCTGGCCCTGCACGCGGTGGCCAACGCGCAGAAGGCCGGCGGGATCGCGGCGTTCATCGACGCCGAGCACGCCCTGGACCCCGACTACGCCAAGAAGCTCGGCGTCGACACCGATGCGCTGCTGGTCTCCCAGCCGGACACCGGCGAGCAGGCGCTGGAGATCGCCGACATGCTGGTGCGGTCCGGTGCCATCGACGTCGTCGTGATCGACTCGGTGGCGGCACTGGTACCCCGGGCCGAGATCGAGGGCGAGATGGGGGACAGCCACGTCGGCCTCCAGGCCCGGCTCATGTCCCAGGCCCTGCGCAAGCTCGCGGGCGCGCTGAACCAGACCAAGACCACCGCAATTTTCATTAATCAATTGCGGGAAAAAATCGGAGTCATGTTCGGGTCCCCTGAAACGACTACTGGCGGAAAAGCATTGAAGTTTTATGCGTCTATTCGGCTGGATATCCGGCGCATTGAGACGCTCAAGGACGGCACCGACGCCGTGGGTAACCGAACCCGGGTGAAGGTGGTCAAGAACAAGTGCAGCCCGCCGTTCAAGGTCGCGGAGTTCGACATCCTGTACGGCGTCGGGATCAGCCGGGAAGGCAGCCTCATCGACCTGGGCGTGGAGCAGGCGATCGTCCGTAAGGCGGGTGCCTGGTACACCTACGAGGGCGATCAGCTCGGCCAGGGCAAGGAGAACGCGCGGAACTTCCTGCGCAGTAACCCGGACGTCGCGAACGAGATCGAGAAGAAGATCAAGGAGAAGCTCGGTGTCGGGCCGCGCCTGGACGCCGACGCAGCGGGGCCTGGTAATGCGGCCGGGCCTGTTAATAATGCCGGGGCCGGTACCGGATCAGCGGCCGGGCTGACGGTGGTCCCCGGCGGTGGCCGGTGACCGCGGGTCGCGCGGCGGCCGGTGACCACGGTTCCCGGCGGTGGCGGGTGACCGTCGTCCTGATCGGCGGCGGGTGATCGTGGTGCCTGGCGGTGCCAGCTAGGCGGACGCGGCCCGGGGACCCGCCGGACCCGCGCGCCGGCGAAACGGATCCGGCCGACCTGGACGCGGATCCGGAGGCCGTGGCGCGGCAGATCTGCCTGCGGCTGCTGACCGCTGCGCCGAGGACCAGGGCCCAGCTGGCGGAAGCGCTGCGCCGCCGCGGGGTTCCCGACCAGGCGGCCGAGACGGTGCTCAGCCGGTTCGCCGAAGTGAAGCTGATCGACGACGCCCTGTTCGCCAGCGCCTGGGTGGAGTCGCGGCATTACGGCCGGGGCCTGGCGGGCCGGGCGCTGGCCGCCGAGCTCCGGCACCGGGGCGTGCCAGCGCAGGACATCCAGGCGGCGGTCGGTCAGCTCGACCCGGAGCAGGAGGCCGCCACGGCGCGGGCCCTGGTGGCCCGGCGGCTGGCGGGCACGCGCGGTCAGCCGCTGCCGGCCCGGGTCCGACGGCTGGTCGGGTTGCTGGCCAGGAAGGGCTATCCGCCGGCGCTGGCCTACCGGGTCGTGCGCGAGGCCCTGGAACAGGAAGGCGTCGACGCGGCGGAAGCGGGGCTCGACCTGAGCGACGCGCCGGATCCGGTCCAGGACGGGGAGCCGGGCCAGGACTGGGAGCGGGGCCAGGACGGGGAACTGTCGGCCTGGTGACGGGCAGGTGAACAGCGGCCCCGGGCGGCCGGCGAACGATCTTCACGGGCGGCCTTGCTTGCCCAAATCGTTATCTCCGCTTAACCTCACGGCAGCGAGGTTTTACTCCGCGCAGGGCGGATCAACTGAGATGAACGAGATGAGTTACAGGCGCCGGACGGCACCGGAACGGGTCAGCCGATCCGGCCGGCCGGGAGGCCGTGAACGTTTGTCATGGCGGCCGCACGACGGTCGGCGTCCGAGCCTGCCAGGCGGCGGCCTGGCCGGGCGGCGGCCCTGCCGCCGTGGGCACTTGACCAGCGCTGGTCACCTAGGTGACCACGCTGGCCTGGCCTTTCGTGATCGGAAGACCGGATCGGGGCCAGGCTGGCTGGCCCGGACGCCGGGCAGAGTGCGGGAGGGCCGTCCAGGTCAGTAGCGGCGGCACCGCCGCGGGCACAGCCCGGGGCCGGATTGAGCAGGAGGGATGGGAGGCAGCACCAGCCGCCGCCACGTGCCCGGCTGGCCGGACTAGCCGGCTGAGCCGGTCGCCCTGAACGGCCCGTTCGCGGGCGCGCAGTAACGCCTCGCTGCAGGGCGCACGTGGCATCGGTGAGCGGTGCCACGGGGCCCTTGAGCGGGAAAGGGGCGAGCTGTGAGTAACGGAATTGTGCTCGTACTGGCGATCGGGCTCGTTGCCGCTCTGTTCGCGCTCGTCTTCGTCCTCCGCAGATCGTCGGCCAAGACGGCAGTACCCGGCCGTCCGGTGGAGACTCCCAGCCCGCAGCCGCGGGCGGCCACGCCCGAGGAGCTGGCGGCGGCCAGCCAGGAGGCGGAGCGGCTCCGGGCTCGCGCCGAAGCCGACGCGCAGGCCATCATGCGCAAGGCCGAGGAGGCGGCGCAGCAGGCGGCCGAGGACCGGCGCGAGGTCGAGGAAGAGATCCGGGCGGTCAAGGACGAGATCAAGCAGCTGCGTGCCGATCTGGAGCGCCGGGAAGCCAGGCTGGCGGAGCGGGAACAGCGGACCCACGAGGAGGCGCGCCTGCTGGACCAGCGGTCCACCGAGCTTGACCGGGTCCGGCAGGGCCTCGACACGCAGCGCTCCGAGCTTGGCCGGCTCGAAGAGGACCGCCGCGCGGTAATGGAGCGGGTGGCGGGCCTGACCGCCGACGCGGCCAAGGCGGAGCTGGTCACCGGGATCCAGAATCAGGCCAAGCGCGAGGCGGCCCTCATCGTCAGGGGGATCGAGGACGAGGCCCAGAAAGAGGGCCAGAAGCGGGCCAGGAAGATCGTCACGCTCGCCATCCAGCGGGTCGCGAGCGAGCAGACCAGCGAGTCGGTCGTGTCCGTCCTGCATCTGCCCGGAGACGAGATGAAGGGCCGGATCATCGGCCGGGAAGGCCGCAACATCCGGGCGTTCGAGACCGTCACCGGGGTCAACCTGATCATCGATGACACGCCCGAGGCGGTGCTGCTGTCGTGCTTCGACCCGGTGCGGCGCGAAGTGGGCAGGCTGACCCTGGAGCGCCTGGTGCTGGACGGCAGGATCCACCCGCAGCGGATCGAGGAAGCCTACGAGCGGAGCAAGGCTGACATCGAGCAGCTGTGCGTGCGAGCCGGCGAGGACGCGCTGGTGGATCTGGCCATCACCGATCTGCACCCGGAACTGACCAACCTGCTCGGCAGGCTCAGGTACCGCACCTCCTACGGCCAGAACGTGCTCAAGCACCTGGTGGAGTCCGCGCACATCGCCGGCATGATGGCCAGCGAGCTCGGCATGGATCCGGTGCTGATGAAGCGCTGCACGGTGCTGCACGACATCGGCAAGGCGCTGACGCACGAGGTGCAGGGCAGCCATGCGCTGATCGGAGCGGAGATCGCCCGCCGGTACGGCGAGTCGGAGGACGTGGTGCACGCCATCGAGGCGCATCACAACGAGGTCGAGGTCAAGACGGTGGAAGCGGTCCTGACCCAGGCGGCCGATGCGATCAGCGGCGGCCGCCCGGGCGCGCGGCGGGAGTCGCTGGAGGCCTACATTAAGCGGCTGGAGCGGCTCGAGCAGATCGCGCTGGCCCAGCCGGGCGTCGAGAAGGTGTTCGCCATGCAGGCCGGCCGGGAGGTCCGGGTCATGGTCAAGCCGGAGAACGTGGACGACATCCAGGCCCAGGTGATCGCCCGTGACGTGGCCAAGCAGGTCGAGGAGGAACTGACCTACCCGGGCCAGATCCGGGTCACCGTGGTCCGCGAGTCGCGCGCGATCGAGTTCGCCCGCTAGCGGGACGCCGGCTGCACCGTCAGCGGGGCCCGGCGGCCGCCGCCTGCCGCCCGGCTTCGGCCGACAGCGCCACCTGCGGCGTGGCGGGCGGCGTGAAGCCGAGGATCTGGCCGTAGAAGGACAGCTCTGCCTCCAGGGCCGTGGCGATGGTCTCGGCCTTCCTGAACCCGTGCGACTCGCCGTCGAACGCTAGGTAACCATGCCGGATGCCATGGGCGGCGAGATCGGCGGCGATGCTCTCCGCCTGCTGCGGCATCACGATCGGGTCATCGAGGCCCTGCAGCAGCAGGATCGGGCAGGTCTGGTCCGTCACGTGGCCGACCGGGGCGCGCTCGGCGTAGACGGCGTCGAAGCCCGGCAGCGGCCCGATCAGCCCGTCCAGGTAGCGCGATTCGAAGTCGTGCGTCCGTTCGGCGAAACCCTGCAGGTCGGCGACTCCGAAGTAGGAGGCTGCCGCGCTGAAGGCCGCGCCCGCCGTGACGCCCGTGGTCACCGCGGCCAGGGTGGTCCAGCCGCCCGCCGAGGCACCGCGGATCGCCAGCCGGCCCGGGTCCGCCAGCCCGTTGCTGACCAGCCAGCGGGCGGCTGCCACGGCGTCCTCGACATCCACCACCCCCCATTGCCGGCGCAGCCGCTCCCGGTACAGCCGTCCGTACCCCGTGGAGCCGCCGTAGTTGACGTCGATGATCCCGATGCCCCGGCTGGTGAAGAAGGCCTTCTGCATATCGAGCAGGGCGACCGCGCACGACGTCGGGCCGCCGTGCACCCACACCACGAACGGTGGCAGCTCGCCGGGCGGTGCCGTCGCATCCGGATTCGCGGGCGGATACACCAGCGCGTGCACGACGCGGCCGAACCGGCCTTCCAGGTCGACCTGGCGCGGCACCGGCAGGAACCTGGCATCCGGGGGCTCTTCGGATTCCCGCTGCAGAATGTCAGTCCGGGCGGTCGCCACGTCGGTCCGGAACACCGACAGCGGCTCCGCCGGGCCGCCGGCGGCGCCGACGATCACGGTCCCGTTCGCGGACAGCGTCGGCACGAACACGCCGACCGGCAGCTCTAGGTCGGTGAGTTCGAAGGTCTCCGGGTCCAGCAGCCCCAGCCGCATGCTGCCGCGCCCGTGCAGGACGGCCAGCCGCCCGTCGCCGAGGACTGCGAACGGCCTGCCGCCCAGCTGCCACAGCGGTCCGGCGAACTCCTCCTCGGCCGGGTAGAGCGCCTGCGGCGGCTCGCCATTGAGCCCGACCTGATAAATGTTCCACCAGCCGGTCCAGTCGGTGACCACATACAGGCTGGTGTTGTCACGCCAGGCCGGGGCCAGCACCGACTCGCCCAGGCCGCCCTTGACCAGGCCCTTGCCCGGGATGCCGTTCTCGACCATCGCGACCCGAAGCTCGGTGCCATCCCACGGCATGTGCGGGTGATTCCAGCTGATCCAGGCCAGCCGGCTGCCATCGGGAGACGGAGTCGGGAACGCGACGAAGTCACTGCCGGTCACCAGCACGCGGATCGCATCGGGGTTCCCGGCCGCCGAGCCGTCCAGCGGCACCGCGACGATAGCGCGGCTGACCTTGCCGTCCTCATGCCGCTCGCGGACGCACCACACCTCGGTGCCATCGGGGGACAGGACGAAGTCGGCGTAGCGCAGCGCCGCCGCCCCGCCGGTTCCTGAGCCAGCCGGGCCGGGGGGCGCCGGATCGGGCGTGAGCGGCCGCGGCGCCTGCTTCCCGTCGGCGACCTCAGGCCCGGCCACATACAGGCGCTGGTCGGCGTAGTTGGCGAAAACGATCGCGTGGCCGCGCGGCACCCGGCCGCCAGCCGGGGCGGCCTGGGCGGCGGCCCTGGGGACGGGGAGGTAGGAGCGCCCGCCGTACTCGTGCACCCGGGTGCGGGCATTCCACGGCGCTGGCAGCAGCGTGGTCTGCCGCCCGCCCGGGCCGCGGTGGATGATCGTGACCCGGCCGCCCTCCTCGGGCCGCCCCTCGTGCCACCAGACGTCGCCGCCGATCACCATGGGAAACGAGATGTGCGCCCGGCCACGGGCAACTTCCGCTGCGCTGATGGGGGACGGCCACGCGCCATACGGGACCGCCGCGGGCTGCGCGCCGGCGACCAGGGCCGCGTCGGTCCCGGCCGGTTCCTGACCGCTTCCTGCTGTGCTGTTTCCTGCTGTGCCGTTTCGTGCTGTGCCGTTTCCCGCTGTGTCGTTTCGTGCTGTGCCGTTCGCTCTGTCCGCTGCTTCCGCTGCTTCCGCTGCCGCGCCCGGCACCCTGTCAGTCATAGGGATATCGTGCCCTACCGGGCGGGTGGGCCTACTGGTGATTCCGGACATGTGCCGCGTCAAGAACGCGGAAATCAGCGGCTGGCCGGCCAGCCGCGAAAATGGCCTGCGGCGCCCGCCCGCAGCGCGCCGATCCCGGCGCCGCACGCGTGGCCGGACCGGGTCCGGGCGCCGTCTACCCTGGTGACCATGGTTGGCTCCGACATCCAGCGAAGCTTTGAGATCCGCACCTACGGGTGCCAGATGAATATGCACGATTCCGAGCGCCTAGCCGGGCTGCTCGAGGGGGCCGGCTACGCGCGGGCCGCCACTGACGCCGTCCCCGATGTCGTGGTCTTCAACACCTGCGCGGTGCGGGAGAACGCGGACAACCGGCTCTACGGGAACCTCGGCCAGCTGCTGCCGGTCAAGAAGGCCCACCCGGGCATGCAGATCGCCGTCGGCGGCTGCCTGGCGCAGAAGGACCGGGCCGCCATCACCGCGCGCGCCCCCTGGGTGGACGTGGTGTTCGGCACGCATAACATCGGCTCGCTGCCGGTGCTGCTGGAGCGCGCGCGAGTCCTTGAGCAGGCCCAGGTCGAGATCGTGGAGTCGCTGGAGCGCTTCCCTTCGGTGCTCCCAGCCAGCCGGGACAGCGCGTACTCCGGGTGGGTCGCCATCTCGGTGGGCTGCAATAACACCTGCACGTTCTGCATCGTGCCGAGCCTGCGCGGCCGTGAGGAGGACCGGCGGCCCGGCGATGTGCTGGCCGAGATCCGGGCGCTGGTGGCGGCCGGGGTCGTCGAGGTGACGCTTCTCGGGCAGAACGTGAACTCCTACGGAGCCGCGTTCGGTGACCGCCAGGCGTTCGGCAAGCTGCTGCGGGCCTGCGGTGAGATCGACGGGCTCGAACGGGTCCGGTTCACCTCCCCGCACCCCAGGGACTTCACCGACGACGTCATCGACGCGATGGCACAGACCCCGAATGTCATGCCGCAGCTGCACATGCCGCTGCAGTCCGGCTCGGACGCGGTGCTCCGGGCGATGCGGCGCGCCTACCGCAGGGAAAAGTACCTGACGATTCTGGAGAAAGTCCGGGCCGCGATGCCGGACGCCGCGATTACCACCGACATCATCGTGGGATTTCCCGGGGAGACGGAACGGGATTTCGCCGGCACGCTCGATATCGTCAGGCAGGCTCGCTTCGCCGGTGCATTTACCTTCCAGTATTCGATCAGGCCAGGGACTCCGGCGGCGGCCATGGACGGCCAGGTACCTGCCGAGGTGGTGCGGGAGCGGTACGAGCGGCTCACCGCGCTGGTCGCGGAGATCACGCTGGCGGAGAACCTGAAGCTGCTCGGCGGCGAGGTCGAGATCTTGGTCGCGGAAGGCGAGGGACGCAAGGACCAGGCCACCCACCGGATGTCGGGCCGGGCCCGCGACAACCGGCTGGTGCATTTCGCCCCGGCCGGGACCGCGCCGCGGCCGGGGGACATGGTGACCACGGTGGTGACGCGCGGCGCGCCGAACTACCTGATCGCGGACGGCGCGCCCACCGCGGTGCGGCCGACCCGCGGCGGTGATGCGTGGGACGCGCGGCAGGCGGCCACCACCGCGGCTGGCACCGGCGCGGCTGGCGCCGGCCCGGACGGCGGGGGCTCGGGTTCCGCCGCGGCAGCGCCCGCCCGGGTGCTGCTTGGCATGCCGGCGCTGCGCCAGCCGGTCTAGGCGGTGCTGGTCGCCGCCGCGGTCTGCCCGCACCCGCCGTTGCTGATCCCGGCGGCTGCTGGCGTAGCCGGATGGACAGCCGGCGCAGCGCCCGGCGAAGCACCCCAGGACGGTGGTCAGCCGGTGGCCGCCGAGGGCGCTGGCAGTGCTGCGGCAGCGGCCGCGGACGGTCCGGGCGGCCTGGACCAGTCCCCGCAGGCAGGCGGCTCCCGTTGCGGCGGTGGGCAGGAACTCGGCGACGACGTCCTGCCGTCGGTCCGGGCCGCCTGCCGCGCCGCCGTGGCCGGCCTGATCCGGGCGGAACCTGACCTGATCGTGGTGGTGGGCGGCGCGGCGGCCGCGGGCGAGTACAGCGGCTCGGCGGCGGGCAGCCTGCAGGAGTTCGGCGTGCCGGTCACGATCGGATCAGGGCCCCCGGTCCTGCCGCTGTCGCTCACGGTCGGTGCCTGGCTGCTCCGCAGCTGCGGCCTGCGCCCTGACGAGCCGCCCGCGGCGGGGCTGCGGGCGGTGGCGCGGGCCACGCCCGCGCCGGACTGCCTGCGCCTGGGCGCACGGCTCGCGGTCGCGGCTCCCCGGGTGGCCATGCTCGCCATGGGAGATGGCTCGGCCAGGAAGGCGACCGGCGCGCCTGGCGCGCCTGATCCGGTGGCGGACCGATACGACGCCGACGTGGCCGCGGCCCTGGCCGCCGCCGATCCTGGCCGGCTGGCCAGGCTCGATGCCGCACTCGACGATGTCCTTTCGGTCGCCGGGCGGGCGGCCTGGCAGGTGCTGGCCGGCGCTGCGGCTGCGGCCGACGGGCGGCTGCGCGGGAGGTTGCGGTGCGCGGTCGCCCCCTTTGGCGTCAGCTACCTGGTCGCGTCGTGGGACGGCCCGCTCGCCGGAGCGCAGGAAGATTCCGGTCCGCTGGAAGACTCCGGCCCGCTGGAAGACTCCGGCCCGCTGGAAGACTCCGGTCCGCTGCAAGACTGAGGCCATGCCGACGCCAGTGATCGCGGTCGTGGGACCCACCGCAGCGGGAAAGTCCGAGCTCTCGCTCGCCGTGGCCCGGTCGCTGGACGGCGAGATCATCAACGCCGACTCGATGCAGCTGTACCGGGGCATGGACATCGGCACGGCCAAGCTCAGGCCGCAGCAGCGGGCCGGGGTGCCGCACCACCTGCTCGATATCTGGGACGTCACCAAATCGGCGAGCGTGTCGGAGTACCAGCAGCTCGCGCGGGCGGCCATCGGCGAGATCCGGTCGCGCGGGCGGGTCCCCATCCTGGTCGGCGGGTCGGGCCTGTACATCAGGGCCGCCATCGACAACCTCACCTTCCCTGGCACCGATCCGCGGCTACGGGACCGGCTGGAGGGCGAGCTGGCGGAGATCGGCCCGGCGGCGCTGCACGCCAGGCTGGCCAGCCTGGATCCGGCTGCCGCAGCGGCCATCCTGCCCGGCAACGGCCGCCGGATAGTCCGCGCCCTTGAGGTGCTGGAGCTCTCCGGACAGCCGTTCAGCGCCACCCTGCCCGGCTATGAGTCGGTCTACGACACCATCCAGATCGGGCTGAGCGTGCCCCGGCCGGAGCTGGACCAGCGGATCTGTGACCGCGTCGGCCGGATCTGGCAGGCCGGTTTCGTCGCCGAGGTCCGCGGGCTCGTCGAGGCCGGGCTGCGGGACGGCCGGACGGCCAGCCGGGCGCTCGGGTACGCGCAGGTACTGCGTTACCTGGCCGGGGAGTGGTCGCAGGAACAGGCCGCCGCGGAGACGGTGCGAGCCACCCGGCGGTTCGCGCGGCGCCAGGAGTCATGGTTCCGGCGCGATCCCCGGATCAGCTGGCTCCCGGCGGGCGCCCCGGGCCTGCTGGGCCTGGCCCTGGCTACGATCGGATCATGCGATTCGCCAAGGGCCACGGCACCGGGAACGACTTCCTGATCCTGCCCGATCCTGATGGGGCCCTGGCGCTCCCCGCTGAACTGGTCGCGCGGCTGTGCGACCGGCGCTTCGGGCTGGGGGCGGACGGGATCTTGCGGGCGGTCCGCACCGGTACGGGCGGCTGGTTCATGGACTACCGCAATGCCGACGGCAGCATCGCGGAGATGTGCGGCAATGGCGTCCGGGTGTTCACCCGCTACCTGCTCGGCCACGGGCTGGCCGAGGGCCCGTCGCTGCAGGTGCAGACGCGGGCCGGGGCCAGGCAGGTCTGGGTGGAGGCCGACGGCGCCATCACGGTGGACATGGGGGTGCCCGAGGTGCGCGGCCGCAGCGCCGCGGTGGTCGGCGGCGTCGAGTGCGGCGGCCTTGAGGTCTGCATCGGTAATCCGCATCTGGCCTGCCTGGTCGGTGTGCCGGTGGCCGGGTTCGACTTGTCCGCGCCGCCGGTCATCGATCAGGCGCGGTTTCCCGAGGGCGTCAATGTCGAGGTGGTCCGCGCGGTCGGGCCGCGGGAGCTGGAGATGCGGGTGCACGAGCGAGGCTCGGGTGCCACGCTGTCCTGCGGAACCGGCGCCGTGGCCGCGGCGGTGGCCGCCGCGGCCTGGTCAGCATCCGGGCCCGGCCCGGTCGCGGGGTCAGCCGGCCTGACCGGGCCGGACCCGGTCAGCTGGCCGGCTGAGCTGGCTGGCACCTGGACGGTTGACGTGCCGGGCGGCAGGCTCGCCGTCACCCTCAGCGCGACGACGAGCCTGCTGACCGGGCCGGCCGTGATCGTGGCCGAGGGGGAGCTGAGCGCCGCCTGGCTGGCTGGCCACGCCGTCGCCGCGTCCTCAGCCATCGGCTGACTCGCCGGCCAGCCGGAGGCCGACCTCTACCAGGGTCCGGCCAGCCCGGTACCTGACCGAGCCGCGCTGGCTCCGTCGCGGCGCGGGCCGCGGATGCCGCTGCGACCTGCGCAGCTCGCTGGCGTGCTCGTCGGCGAGCAGTTTCATCATGTGGTGGTTCACGACAATCTCCTTGTGGTGGTGATGGTGGTTGTGGTCGCGCTAGGCGGCCCGGCCGACCCGGACGTCGCCGCTGACGGTGCGGCAGCGCAGCGTGACGGTCGCGTCGTGGTCGCCGGTCGTGGCGGCCAGGTCGCTGGTCGCGGTCCCGGACAAGGTCGAGAGGTCGAGGTAGACGCCGATGCCGGCGGCTACGTCGATGCTGACGTCGCCGGATGCCGAGGTGATGTCGGTGCGGCCGGCGGTCACCGTGCCGACCTGGACGTCGCCGCTGGCGGTGCGCACCGAGACGTCACCGGCGGTGGCCCGGACCTGGACGTCTCCCGAGGCGGTCTCGGCCCGGAGTTCGCCGACATCGCCCAGGCGCACGTCGCCCGATGCCGAGTGGACCCGGACGGGCCCGCTGACCCGCTCGGCGGCCACATCGCCGCTGGCCGTCCGGACCTCCAGCGAGCGCAGCTCACCGGAGCACAGCACGTCCGCAGAGGCCGTGACGAGCTCGGCCGCCGAGCCCGACGGGACCTCCACGGTCACGTCGAGCGAGGCGCCGCGGTGGAAGCCGCGCTGGTCGGGAGCGATCACCGACAGCACTCCGCCGTCGAACTCGACGCGGGTGGCCGCGAGGAATTCCTCGCCCCGGCGGCCTGCGGCGCAGGGCACCAAGGTCACCGTGGCGGTTTCGGTGGCCAGCGCGGTCACGGTGATGTTTCCGGCTGGGATATCAACATGCAGAGCAATCGGATCCGTGGCGGGGAAGTCCCAGGATGTCATCGCAAAAGTCCTTTCTCGGGTGCGGCCTTCGGGTCTGGAGCGGCCCTCGGGCGTCGATCTGCTAGTGCCGCCGGCTGGCCTGCAGTCCCGGTCAGCTTCGGGCGAAGCCGGTGATCCGCTGTCCGGGCCCGCGGCGCGCGCCCGGCTGGCCGCCCCGCGACTGGGCCCTGAGCGTGCTGCTCGCCGCCCGGATCAGCCAGGTGTTGACCGACACGCCGTCGCTGGCCGCGGCCGCCTCGATCGCCCCCTTGAGGGACTCGGACAGCCGCAGCGTGACCCGCGCCGTGCCGGTGTCGTCGGCGCTGCCGGCTGGCTCCGGGCGAGCGGGCTCGCCGGAGTCCCGCGGCAGCGCCATGCTGACCACGAACGCTGGCTCGCCGTCGGACAGGCGGACCTCCACGACCGTCTCGTCCAGCCGGGCGGTGATCTCCGCGGCAGCGGCGGAGAGCACGTCCAGCAGGGTCAGCCGGACCGGCGATTCCAGGCTCTCGGCCAGCAGCCCGGCGGTCCGCCGGGCGTCTTCGTCGGCGAACCGGGTCAGGGCGGTGAGCTCGCCCCGCAGCATCTCGACGTACTGTGACAGCTCCATGATGTCATTATGACGTCAGAAAGACGTCGAGTCAAATGTCAGTTGGCGTCTATCTGACGTCTCCGTGGTGGCAACCGGGGTTTGGATGACGTCACGAGCCCGGTCTGCGGCAGGGCGGGGGTCAGTGCACTGGCCGGCCGTCGTGCTGATGAGGACCGGCCAGCGAGGCAGCAGGAGCTGACGATGACGCGCGCGGGATCTCGCGCCGTAGCGCCGCGGTGCGCCGGCAGTCAGGTACCAGGCTGGCCCAGGAGCGCGGTGAGCGGCCGCCCCTGGATCGACGCGTCGAGCACCTCGGCGATGTGGGCCATCGGGAGCTGCGCGCCCTGCTCGGCCAGCGCCGCGGCGATCTGCATCGCGCACCCGGGGTTGGCCGACACCAGCAGGCCGGCCTTGGTGGCCAGCACCGTCTTGGCCTTGCGCTCGCCCAGGTCGCGGGCGGCCCCCGGCTGGACCAGGTTGTAGATGCCGGCCGACCCGCAGCAGGTGCCGCCGTCGGCGATCTCCGCGAGGTGCAGGCCGGGGATGGCCAGCAAGAGCTCCCGCGGCTGAGTGGTGATCCGCTGAGCGTGCCCGAGATGGCAGGCGTCGTGATAGGCAGCCATGACGGGCAGCGGATGGCGGACGGCGGCGGGCCCGAGCTCGGTCAGGAACTCGCTGAAATCGCGGACCTTCCCGGCCAGGGCCGCAGCCCGGCCCGCCCAGAGCGGGTCGGCGGCCAGCAGGTCCGCATAGTCCTTCATGGCCGACCCGCACCCGGCCGCGTTCACGATGATCGCGTCCACCCCGGCGCGCTCGAAGGCCTCGATCGTCCGCCGGGCGAACCCGGCGGCCTCCGTCAGCCGGCCGCCGTGCAGCGACAGCGCGCCGCAGCAGCCCTGGCCGGGCGGGATGATGACATCGCAGCCCTCGGCGGCAAGCACCCGCGCCGTGGCGTCGTTGACCTGCGGGAAGAACACCTGTTGCACGCATCCGAGCAGCATCCCGACGACGGCCCTGCGGGTGCCCCGGGCCGGAACGCGCCCTGGGTACCGCGCGCCAGCTGGTCGCCGGCGTTGCGGCTGGCCGGAGCGGCCGGTACCCGGTGCCACCCGGAGCGCCGCGGCGAGTTCGGGCGACACCCGCCCGGCCAGGCCGGTGCGCTGGATCAGCCGGTCGAAGCCGGTTCGCTGGACGGCGCGCAGCGGCGCGGTCAGGATCCGCAGCCGGCCGGGATAAGGAAACGTCCGGAATATCGCGGCCCGGGCCGCGCGGTCCCGCCACGACCGCGCCGGCAGTGGCGGCGGCCCGGGCGGGGGTTCCTCGGCCCAGCCCCGCGCCGCCTCGATCAGCCGGTCGTAGCGGACTCCGGACGGGCAGGCGGGCACGCAGGCCATGCAGCCGAGGCAGCGGTCGATGTGAGCGGCGGCCGCATCGTCGGCCTGGGCGCCGTCCAGGAGCTGAGTGATCAGATGGATCCGCCCGCGCGGTGAGTCCATCTCCTCGCCCCACAGCTGATACGTCGGACAGGCAGGCAGGCAGAACCCGCAGTGCACGCAGTCGCTGGCCAGTTCGCGTAGCTCGCCCGCGGGATCCAGCACGCTCGCGCGGGCCGGGGGCACGGCGTCGCCAGGCGGCCCGGCGGTAACCGGAGGGCCGGGCCGGTCGGGCGGTGCAGTCATCAGATCCCTCCCGCGAACCGGCCCGGCGCCATCCGGTGCTCAGGGTCGAACTGGTCCTTCACCGAGCGCATCAGGCCGGCCGAAGGCACCGGGCCCCACAGGTCGACGACCTCCCTGACCTCGGCCGGAGCATGGACGACCACGGCGCTGGCCCGGGCCGGCGAGCCGCCCGGCAACGCGGCGCGCAGCCCGGTGACAAACCCGGCCACCGCGGCCGGGTCGGCTCCGGCTCCGGCGGCCACGTAGAGCACCCCCGCCGCCGCGGAGCCGCTGACCGCCGGGTCGAGACCCGCCGCCGTCGCGGCCGCGTCCGTGGCCGCGAGCACGGCGGCCAGCTCACCGGCCCAGAACGCGATCCTGACCACCGTTCCGTCCGCACTGGCCGCGGCACCCAGGCCCCACCACGGCGGCGGCTGTGCGGCGACCTGAGCGCTGTCGCCGAGCAGGCTGCGCATCCGCTCGGCCCGCTCGGCCACGCCATCCCGGTCGCCCTCCAGCAGGATCCCGGCCCGCAGCGGCGCGCCGCGGTCCGGCCGGTCGAGCTCAGCGGCGGCCGGAGCCAGCGGCGAATCGACCGCGGCGGCGAGCAGGGACTGGGCGGCGGCGGGTTCGGCGCAGTCCAGCGTGACGAACGCGGTACCGGCCGGCAACGGATGCAGCCGGAACGCGGCCTCGGCGATCAGCCCCAGCGTCCCGTAGGAGCCGGCGTAGAGCTTGCCCAGGTCGTATCCGGCCACGTTCTTCACGACCTTGCCGCCGGAGCGGGTCACCACCCCGTCGGCCCGCACCACGGTGATCCCGATCAGCAGGTCCCTGGGCGTGCCGTAGCGCAGCCGGAGCGGGCCGGCGACGCCGGTGGCGAGCAGGCCGCCGATGGTCCCGCGACCGTCCGGCGCGGGCGGATCGAGCGCCAGCCGCTGGCCCGCCGCGGCCAGCGTGTCGGCGAGCTGCGCGATACCGACGCCCGCCTGGACCCTGGCGACCAGATCGCCCGCCGCGTGCTCGAGCACGGTGTTCATCAGGCGGGTATCGACGATCAGGTCGCAGCGCCGCGGCGGCGCGCCCCAGGCGAGCTTCGAGCCGCTACCGCGCGGCAGCACCGCTAGCCCGAGCGCGGCCGCCGCGCGCAGGACCGCGCTGGCCTCATCGAGGCTGGCCGGGGCCGCGACGAAGGACGGCTGCACGCCCGCGACCGCGTCCTGCGGGCCCGCCGGCCGCAGTTGCGCGCAGGCCGCGGCGAGCGTGCCGGTGGCCGAGTCGGTGGTCATCGGGGGCCCGCCAGTCCAGATCCGGTGCGCATGTCAGAACTGGTCCAGTTCCCCGGCGGCCACCAGCGGATGCGGAGCGCGGTGCACCCCGGGCACCTCGCCGCACAGCCGCGGGGTCGGGAACACCTTGCCCGGATTGCACAGGCCGGCCGGGTCGAAGGCGCACCGCAGCAGCTGCATCGTCTCCAGGTCGTCGGCACTGAACATCTTCGGCATGTACCTGGACTTGTCGGTGCCGACGCCGTGCTCGCCGGTGATGGAGCCGCCGTGCTCGATGCAAGTGTCGAGGATGGCGCCGGACAGCACCTCGGCGGCCTCGCACGCCTCGGGGGCCGAGTCGTCGAACAGCACGAGCGGGTGCAGGTTGCCGTCGCCGGCGTGGAAGACGTTGGCGACCCTGATGCCGGCCTCGCGGGACAGCTCGGTGATCCGGTCCAGCACCTGCGGCAGCGCGGTGCGCGGCACCACGCCGTCCTGCACGATGTAGGCCGGGCTGATCCGGCCGACGGCGGCGAACGCGGACTTGCGCCCGGTCCAGATCGCGGCCCGCTCGGCCGCGTCCTGCGCGGTCCGGATCTCGTAGGCGCCGGCCTGCTCGCAGATGGCCAGGACCGCCGCGGTCTCCCGGCGCACGTCGGATTGCGGTCCGTCCAGTTCGACGATCAGGACCGCCGCCGCGCCTTCGGGATACCTGCAGGCCACCGCGGCCTCGGCGGCCTCGATGGCCAGCGCGTCCATCATCTCGATGGCGGCGGGCAGGATCCCGGCGCCGATGATCGCCGAGACGGCGCCCCCGCCCGCCCCCATCGACGTGAACGCCGCCAGCAGCGTGGTGACCGCCTCGGGGATCCTGGTCAGCTTCACGACGATCTTGGTGACGATGCCGAGCGTCCCCTCCGACCCGGTGAACGCGCCGACCAGGTCGTAGCCTGGCGCCGCGCCGGTGCCGTCACCCAGCCAGGTCAGCTCGCCCTGCGGGGTGACGATCTCCAGGCCGGTCACGTGATGCACGGTGAAGCCGTGCTTGAGGCAGTGGGCTCCGCCGGAGTTCTCCGCGACATTGCCGCCGACCGAGCAGATCACCTGGCTGGACGGGTCAGGGGCATAGAACAGGCCATGCGGCTGCACGGCCTTGCTCACGGCCAGGTTGGTCACGCCAGGCTCCACGATCGCCCTGCGGCTGGCCGCGTCGATCATGATGATGTTCCGCATCCTGGAGGTGACGATCAGGACGCCATCGCCGCGCGGCAGCGCCCCGCCGGACAGTCCGGTCCCCGAGCCGCGGGCCACGAACGGGACCCCGGCCCTGGCGCACTCCCGCACGATCGCGGCGACCTGCTCGGCGGTCGTCGGCAGCACCACGAGGCCGGGGCTGCACCGGTGCGACGTCAGGCCATCGCACTCGTAGGTGCGGAGCTCGAGCGGATCCGTGACCACGCCGTCCGGCCCGCATATCTGCGTCATCCGCGGGATAAGCATCTCGATCATCGCTGGTGGCCTCCCACCGTCAGCGTTCCCATCGCCGCCGGGGTCTGTCTCGATCGCGGGTGACTTTCGGGCAGCTAGCGCGGGAAAGTCACCCGCGATGACCCGCACGCGGCGGCCTCAGGGCATCCGCTCGTAGGCCGGGATGGTCAGGAACTCGGCGTAGTCGTCGGCCAGCGCGACCTCTTTGAACAAGGCCACGGCCTGCTCGTACCTGACCGCGTCGAAGGCCGTGCCGGACTGCTCGCGGATGGTCGCGAGCTCCTCGCCGATGATCCGCTCGACCAGCTCGGTGGTCACCTGCGGGCCCTCGGCCAGGGCCACGTCGTTGTGCAGCCACTGCCAGACCTGCGACCGGGAGATCTCCGCGGTGGCTGCGTCCTCCATCAGGTTGAAGATCGCCACGGCGCCGGTCCCGGCCAGCCAGTTGGCCAGGTACTGCAGGCCCACGCTGATGTTGTTACGCAGCCCGGCCTCGGTGATCTGCCCGGGCGTCTTGTCGATGGCCAGCAGGTCGGCGGCGCCGACGTGGACGTCATCGCGCAGCTTGGCCAGCTGGTTCGGCGCGCTGCCGAGCACCTCGTCGAATATCTCGCGGCAGACCGGGACCAGGTCCGGGTGCGCCACCCAGGATCCGTCGAATCCGTCCCTGGACTCCCTGGCCTTGTCGTCGCGGACCTTGGCCAGCGCCTTGGCGTTGACTTCCGGGTCGCGCCTGCTCGGGATGAACGCGGCCATCCCGCCGATCGCGTGCGCGCCGCGGCCGTGGCAGGTGCTGACCAGGAGCTCGGTGTAGGCGCGCATGAACGGCGCGGTCATGGTCACCGCGTTCCGCTCCGGCAGCAGGAACTCCCGGCCCCGGGTGCGGAACTTCTTGATGATGCTGAACATGTAGTCCCAGCGGCCCGCGTTCAGCCCGGCGCTGTGGTCCCTGAGCTCGTAGAGGATCTCCTCCATCTCGAACGCGGCCGGGATCGTCTCGATCAGCACGGTGGCCCTGATCGTGCCGCGCGGGATCCCGAGCGCGTCCTGGGCCAGGTTGAAGGCGTCGTTCCAGAGCCGCGCCTCCAGGTGGCTCTCCAGCTTGGCCAGGTAGAAGTACGGCCCCTTGCCCGCCGCCAGCTGGCGGCGGGCGCAGTTGGCGAAATACATGCCGAAGTCGAACAGGCTGCCCGACACCCGCTGGCCGTCGACCAGCAGGTGCTTCTCGTCCAGGTGCCAGCCGCGCGGCCGGACCACGATGGTGGCGAGCTGGTCGGCGGGCAGGAGCTGGTAGGCCTTGCCGTCCTCGCTGGTGTAGTCGATCTTCCGGTCCAGCGCGTCGGCCAGGTTGAGCTGGCCGGTGACCATGTTGTCCCACAGCGGCGTGTTGGCGTCCTCGAAATCGGCCAGCCACACCTTGGCGCCCGAATTGAGCGCATTGATCGTCATCTTCTTGTCGGTCGGCCCGGTGATCTCGACCCGCCGGTCGACCAGGCCGGGAGCGGGCGCGCTGACCCGCCAGGAATCGTCTTCCCTGATCGCCCGGGTATCGGCGAGGAAGTCCAGCATCGCGCCGGCCGAAAGCTCATCCTGGCGCCTGGCCCGGGCCGCGAGCAGCTCGGCGCGCCGCGGGCCGAGCTCGCGCTGCAGCGCGGCGACCAGGCCGAGTGCCTCCGGGGTGAGGATCTCGTCGTACCGGTCACCGGACTGGCCGGTAACCTCCACGCCCTCAGTTTCCTTCACGCTTCCTGCTCCTTCTGGGCGGGTCTTCGTCGGGCCAGCCTCGCGCGGCTAGTCACGACGACGCTAACGGCCTGCTCGCCGCCGGTCAAAGCTCGGCTGGACACGGTGCTGGCGGGGGTGCGATCAGCTGCCAGGCGGCGGCGGGCACAACGCGGCCCGCCGCGGTGTTAACCAGGTGAAGCATGACACCGTTCCGTGGCACTATCGATTCACCCGCCGGGCGCCCGCCGCGCCGAAAACGCGGGCCACCGCCTGGACACCGACCTTAGGCAGGTAATGACAGCTCTGCATAACGAACACCCCGCCGATCGCGATCACGAGCGTGACGACGGCCAGCTCGATCTAGCGGACCGGCACGCGCTGCGCCGGGTGGCGGGGCTGTCCACCGAGCTCCAGGACGTTACCGAGGTCGAATACCGGGCGCTGCGGCTGGAGCGCGTGGTGCTGATGGGCGTCTGGACCGATGGCACGCTAGCCAACGCGGAGAACTCGCTGCGCGAGCTGTCCCGGCTGGCTGAGACGGCTGGCTCAGAGGTGCTCGACGGCCTCATCCAGCGCCGGGGCCGGCCGGACGCCGCCACCTACGTGGGCGCGGGCAAGGCCGCTGAGCTGGCCGAGCTGGTCGCCTCGCACGGCGCCGACACGGTCATCTGCGACGGCGAGCTGACCGCCAGCCAGCTCCGCAGGCTGGAGGGCATCACGGCGGTCAAGGTCGTCGACCGCACCGCGCTGATCCTGGACATCTTCGCCCAGCACGCCCGGAGCAAGGAGGGCAAGGCTCAGGTGGAGCTGGCCCAGCTCCAGTACCTGCTGCCGAGGCTGCGCGGCTGGGGCGAGTCGCTGTCCAGGCAGGCTGGCGGTCGGGTCGCTGGCGGCGGCGGGATCGGCACCCGCGGCCCTGGCGAGACGAAGATCGAGACCGACCGGCGCCGGATCAGGGCCAGGATCTCGAAGCTGCGGCGGGAGATCGCCGAGATGTCCGTGGGCCGCGAGGTGCAGCGCGGCCAGCGCCGTCGCCGTGACGTCCTCTCGGTGGCCATCGCCGGATACACCAACGCGGGCAAGTCCAGCCTGCTCAACCGGCTGACCGGTGCCGATCTGCTGGTGGACGACTCGCTGTTCGCGACGCTCGACCCCGCCGTCCGGCGGGCCCGCACCCCATCAGGCTGGCCGTTCACGCTGACCGACACCGTCGGGTTCGTGCGCCACCTGCCCCATCAGCTGGTGGATGCCTTCAGGTCGACGCTCGAGGAGGTGGCCGAAGCCGACCTCATCCTGCACGTGGTGGACGGTTCGGACGCCGACCCGCGGGCCCAGCTCGCCGCGGTCCGCGACGTGCTCGGCCAGATCGGCGCCGGGGACGTGCCGGAGCTGGTGGTGATCAATAAGGCGGACGCCGCTGACCAGCTGGACATCGAGGGCCTCCGGCTGGCCGAGCGCGGCGCGGTGGTGGTCTCCGCCCGCACCGGAGCGGGGATCAGCGAGCTGATGGCCGAGGTCGAGCGGCTGCTGCCCCGGCAGTACCGCCAGGTCAGCGTCATGGTCCCGTATGACCGCGGTGATCTGCTTTCGCGCGCGCATGCTGAGGGCGAGGTGCTGGGGGTTAGTCACGGGCAGGACGGCACCGAGCTGACCGCGCGCGTCCCGCCCGGCCTAGCCGCCGAGCTGGAGCGGCTGCGTGAGCCGCAGCCGCTGGGCTGACGATACCCGGGCCGCGGCGGCAATCCTTCCCGGGGTCAAATGTGTCAATTGGCGATCCGCGAATTGCGAAATGCCGACCGAAAAGATCACCCTGACTGACAGCTGTTCCTGCAATAGCCGGGCTGGCTGACCGTTCAGGCAGTCTAGCGGCGGCGAAGTGCCTTGCTCCGCAGGCCATCGGCGGTCCTAAACCGCATCAGAACGGCTCTGTACAGGGACCCTCTGGTGCAATAGCGTGACTGGACCGATATGTTGGTGGGCGCATCCGCAGAGTTCCCATCTTGTGGTGCAGCACGCTAACCGCTTCACTAGGTCTTTGCCGGTGTATTACCATCAGGCACGAGTCGTGGCAGGTGACCGTTCATGGCCGACCGGACTGTTGCCCGTAGCGCTTCGGCCTGCCCTGGTGCGCTGCGATGACGGTCCGGCTGCTGACCAACATCGGCCGCCTCTGGACCGGGTCGGAGGTCTGGAGCAACGCCGCCATCGTGGCGAGCGATGACCGCATCGCCTGGGTCGGCCCGGCTGCTGAGCTTCCCGCCAGCATCCCGGGTGTGCTGGAGGACATCGTCGATGTCGACCACGTGGAGAATCTCAACGGTGCGCTGGTCACGCCCGGCCTGATCGACGCGCACACGCATCCGGTCTACGCGGGCAACCGCTGGGCGGAGCTCGCGATGCGCTCCAGCGGCTCGTCGGCCAGCGAGATCGCGGCCGCGGGCGGCGGGCTGGCGTCCACCGTGACCGTGACCAGGGGAACGGACCCGTGGACCCTCTGCAACGGGGTGCGGGAGCGGCTGCGCGGCTGGCTGCTGACCGGCACCACCACGATCGAGGCGAAGACCGGCTATCACCTCACCAGGGACGGCGAGCTCGCGGACGTCCGGATGCTGCGGTCGCTGCAGGACGAGCCGGGCATGCCGCGCGTACACGTGACGTTCCTGGCCGCGCACGCGGTGCCACCGGAGTACTTCGGCCGCCGCCACGACTACGTGGACGCGGTCAGCACCTGGTGCTCGGACGCCGGCCTGGCGGGTGCCGACAGCGTCGATATCTACTGCGATGACGGTCGCTTCACCGACCGGGAAGCCCGGTGGGTGCTGGCTGCCGGCCGCGCGGCGGGGTTGCTGCCCCGGCTGCACGCCTGCGGTGAGTCGAGCAACGCCGCGGTGCGCCTGGCCGCCGAGCTTGGCTGTGCGTCAGCCGACTTGCTACACGATGCTGATGACGACGATGTGGCCGCGCTGGCCCAGGCCGGCGTCGCGGCGGTGGTCTGCCCGGCGACCGCGCTGGAGACGGGCCGGTCTGCGCCGGTACGGTCGCTGCTCGACAAGGGCGTGGCGGTCGCGCTCGGCTCCGACCATTCGCCTGGGGGTAACGGCATTACCTCGATGCCGCTGATCATCGCCCTGGCGGTGACGCACTTCGGCATGAGCGTCACCGAAGCGCTGCGTGCGGCCACCCTGGGCGGCGCGCACGCGCTGCGCGCCCCGGACCGGGGCGCGATGGTGCGCGGCAGGTACGCCGACATCGTGGCCTGGGATGCCGATCACGAGGGCGCCTTCGCCTGGGCCTACGGCCTCAAGCCGCTCCGGGTCTGGCACGGCGGCGAGCCGGTGCAGGGCTAGGACACCAGACGACACCCGGCCAGGATCGGCGTCCAGCTATGGCCACGGTCGCGGTGGTCACCGACTCCACCGCCTGCCTGCCGACCGAGCTGGCCGCGCGGTATCACATCCGGACCGTGCCGCTGTCGGTGGTGCTCGGCGATCGGCGCCTGGACGATGATCCGGCGGCCCTGCCGGGCGGCATTGAGACGGAACTGGGCCGCGGCGCGGCCGTCCGGACCGCCAGCCCGGCCCCGGAACGGTTCGCGGCCGCTTACGCCGCCGCGGCGGCTCAGGCCGAGGCGATCGTGTCCGTGCACCTGTCCGCGCGGATGTCAGGAACAGTCGGCGCGGCCAGCCTGGCGGCCGCGGCTGCGGCCGTGCCTGTTCGGGTCATCGACTCAGGATCACTCGGGATGGGGCTCGGGTTCGCCGTCCTGTCCGCTGCCGAGGTGGCCTGCGCGGGCGGCTCGGCCGAGCAGGTGGCCGCGGCGGCGGTCGGCCGGGCGGCCCGGCTGAGGTCCTTCTTCACCGTGGCGGCGCCAGACCGGCTGCGGGCCGGGGGCAGGCTCGGCAGTGGCAGTGGCAGTGGCAATAGCAGTGGGGGGAGCAGGCGCGGGAGCAGGCGCGGGAGCAGGCGCGGGCGGCGGGGGCGGTGGTCGGAGCACAGCCGCCGACGGCACAGGGCCTGGGCTGACCGCCCGGCCGCTGTTGCACGTTCTGAACGGGCAGATTACCCAGCTGGAGAAGGTCCGTACCCGTTCGGCCGCGATCCGGCGGCTCATCGAGCTGGCCGTCGAGTCGGCGGCCGGCCAGCCGGTCGATCTCGCCGTCCAGTACCTGGGCCAGCCCGACCGGGCCGTCGCGCTGGCCGGGCAGCTGGCCGAACTCATCCCTGGCGCGCGCGAGATCTACCAGGCGCGGGCTGATGCGGTGATCGGCTTGCATACGGGCCAGGACATGCTGGGCGTGGTGGTGGCGCCGTACTAGCCCGGCACCCAGCCCGAATCGCGGGGCTGGCACTGAAGCTGAGCGGGCCGATCTGAAGCCGCGGGTAGTTCGGCTAGACGTTCAGGCCGCCCGGCCGCGCCGCCGCATCCGACCTGGCTGGTGCGGCACAGACATCGTTTTCCATCTCTGCGGGTGCGGCGGCTGGCCCGGCCTAGCCACCCGTGCATCCGCGGCTTCATGGCAAGCTGCAGGCATGCAGTCAGCTGACGCGGCCCGGCCTGGCGGTTCCGGCCCGGCCCGGGTGCCACCGGTGACACTGATCGTCGGGGAGGAAGAACTGCTGGTCGAGCGCGCCGTCGAAAGCGTGGTCGGGGCGGCCGGCCTGCGGGCGGCGGCCGATGCGGCTGGCGGCGGGCCAGGTGCCGACGGGCTGGGTACCAGCGGGCTGGGCATCGGCGGGCTGGGCACCGGCGCGGACGATGCCGGGCAGGCGGCGGCCGCGATCATCGCGGGCGAGATCCACCAGACGCGCGCCGCTGACCTGCGGCCCGGTGACCTGTCCAGCCTCACCGCGCCATCCTTGTTCGGCGGTGGCAGCGTGGTGGTCGTCCGGTCGATCCAGGATGCCGGCAGCCAGGTCGCCGCGGAACTGGTCAGGCAGACGGCCGCCGCGCCCAGCGAGGTGATCCTGGTGCTGACCCATAACGGCGGCAACAAGGGCAAGCCGCTGCTTGTGAACCTGGTCAAAGAGGGCGCCAGGCGGATCAACACCCCGACGGTGAAGCGGTTCGGCGACCGGCTGGACTTCCTGCGCGCCGAGTTTGGCCGGGCCGGGCGGTCGGCGGATGAAGCGGGCCTGCGGGCGCTGCTCGACGCGGTTGGGAACGATTTGCGTGAGCTGTCGGCGGCCTGTAGCCAGCTGGCCGCCGACACCACCGGCGTGATCAGCCAGCCGGTCGTGGCCAGGTATTACCGGGGCCGGGCCGAGGCGACCGGCTTCACGGTCGCCGATCGCGCCGTCGAGGGGAAGCTCGCCGACGCGCTGGAGCAGCTGCGCTGGGCGCTGGCGACCGGCGTTTCCCCGGTGCTGATCAGCAGTGCGCTCGCGCAGGGCGTCCGGGCGCTCGGCCGGGTGGGCAGTGCGCCCCGGGGCAAGGGCGCCGAGGCGCTGGCCGCCGAGCTCGGCATGCCGCCCTGGAAGATTGACCGCGTCCGCCAGCAGCTCAGAGGCTGGGCACCCGACGGCGTGGCCCGGGCACACCGGGCGGTTGTGGTGGCCGACGCGCAGGTGAAGGGGGAGGGCGCCAGCCCGGGCTACGCGCTGGAACAGGCGATCCAGACCATCGTGGCCTGCCGCTCGCGGCGCTGAGCTGCCGCTGGCTGCCCTGGCCTGCCGCTGGCGGCGCTGACCGCCCAGGCGGCGAGATCAGCTCTCCGGGCCGGAGCGGAACGTCTGGCCGGAGCCCAGGGCCGGGAGCGCAGGGCCGCCGGGTGCGCAGGGCCGAGCCGGAGCGGAGCCCAGGGCCCGAGCGGAACGCCGGGGCCGGAACGCCCGGACGGGGCGCAGGGCCTGGCCGGAGCCCAGGGCCGGAGCGGAACGTCGCTCGGCGGGAAGCTAGCCCTGCTTGGTGAGCTCGTCAGCGCGCTTGGCGATCGCTGACTTGCGGTTGGCGGCCTGGTTCTTGTGGATGACGCCCTTGCTGGCGGCCTTGTCCAGCTTGACAAAGGCCGCGCGCATCGCGCTGGTCGCCTCGTCGACGTGGCCGGCGTCGGCGGCCTCGCGGAACTGGCGGACCGAGGTCTTCAGCGCCGACTTCACCGACTTGTTGCGCTGGCGCGCCTTCTCGTTCTGCTTGTTGCGCTTGATCTGGGACTTGATGTTTGCCACGCGAGAGCCTCGCTAGAGTTCTAGTCAGGGTTACTTGCCGCCGCACCCGGGCCGGGCTGGCTGGAGCGCCCAGCGCCCGCGTGAGGGCACGCGAACAAGCAGCCTATCTGAGCCAGCGGCATCAGCTCAAACGCGGCGCCTGACGCAGGCCAGCGACCGGCCGGCCCACAGGCCCCGCTGCAGGCCGGCCGCGGGTCAGGCCGCGGGCCTGAGATGGCCCACTCCAGCCCGGCTGGCCTGGGCACTGGCCCGGGCGTGCAACCATAGACGGCGATCGCGAAGCCGACTTTACGTCCTGGAAATCTGGCGGATGCCTGTGCCACCAATGCCCGAGCCGACCCGGACCGATCAGGCGGTGATCAGGAACTTCTGCATCATCGCCCACATCGATCACGGTAAGTCCACGCTCGCGGACCGGATGCTGCAGTACACCGGCGTGGTCACCGACCGGCAGATGCGCGCGCAGTACCTGGACCGGATGGACATCGAGCGTGAGCGCGGCATCACGATCAAGAGCCAGGCCGTCCGGCTGCCCTGGACAGCGGCCGACGGCCAGCAGTACGTGCTGAACCTGATCGACACGCCCGGCCACGTCGACTTCTCCTACGAGGTGTCCAGGTCGCTGGCGGCCTGCGAGGGCGCGGTCCTGCTGGTCGACGCGGCGCAGGGCATCGAGGCGCAGACGCTCGCCAACCTGTACCTGGCGATCGAAGCCGACCTGCACCTGATCCCGGTCCTGAACAAGATCGACTTGCCGGCGGCGCAGCCGGAGAAGTACGCGGCCGAGATCGCCAACATCATCGGCTGTCCGCGCTCCGACGTGCTGCAGGTCTCCGCCAAGACCGGCGAGGGAGTGGCCGATCTGCTGAACGCGATCGTCGAGCAGGTCCCGGCACCCCACGGCGACCGCGCGGCGCCCCCCAGGGCGCTGATCTTCGACTCGGTCTACGACACCTACCGGGGCGTCGTCACCTACGTCCGGGTCATCGACGGCCTGCTCACCCGGCGCGAGAAGAGCATGATGATGTCGACCAAGACCGCGCACGACACGCTCGAGGTGGGGGTGATATCGCCGGAGCCCGTCCCGACCGAGGGCCTGGCGGCTGGCGAGGTCGGGTATCTGATCACCGGGGTGAAGGACGTCCGGCAGGCGAGGGTCGGTGACACCGTGACCAGCGCGGCCAGGCCGGCCGCCGAGCCGCTGGCCGGGTATGCGCACCCCAGGCCGATGGTGTTCTCCGGCCTGTACCCGATGGACGGTGACGATTACCCGGAGCTCCGCGACGCGCTGGACAAGCTGCGGCTGAACGACGCCGCCCTGGTCTACGAGCCGGAGACCTCGGCCGCGCTCGGCTTCGGCTTCCGGTGCGGCTTCCTCGGGCTGCTGCACATGGAGATCGTCCGTGAGCGGCTGGAGCGGGAGTTCGGGCTGCAGCTGATCTCCACCGCGCCCAACGTCGTCTACCGCGTGGTCATGGAGACCGGCGCCGAACTGATCGTTACTAATCCCAGTGAATTCCCCGACGGCAAGGTGGCCCGCATCTTCGAGCCGGTGGTCCGGGCCACGGTGCTGGCCCCGAGTGACTACATCGGCACGATCATGGAGCTGTGCCAGAGCCGGCGGGGCGTGCTGCTCGGCATGGAGTACCTGTCCACCGACCGGGTGGAGATCCGCTACACCATGCCGCTCGCGGAGATCATCTTCGACTTCTTCGACCAGCTCAAGTCGCGCACCCGCGGCTACGCGTCGCTGGACTACGAACCCGCCGGGGAGCAGGAAGCCGACCTGGTGAAGGTCGACATCCTGCTGCAGGGCCAGCCGGTGGACGCGTTTAGCCACATCGTGCACGCGGACAAGTCGCGTGACTACGGCGTCGGGATGACCGCGAAGCTGAAGGAGCTGATCCCGCGGCAGCAGTTCGAGGTGCCGATCCAGGCGGCGATCGGCTCGCGGGTCATCGCCAGGGAGAACATCCGGGCGATGCGCAAGGACGTCCTGGCGAAGTGTTACGGCGGCGATATCACCCGCAAGCGCAAGCTGCTGGAGAAGCAGAAGGAGGGCAAGCGCCGGATGAAGACCATCGGGCGCGTCGAGGTGCCCCAGGAGGCGTTTGTCGCGGCGCTGTCGACCGAGCAGGCGCCGGACCGCAAGCGGTAACGACAGACGCGCTGTGCCCAGGAAACCTGGCTTCCTGACGGCTGCCGCGCGCAGGCCGGCGGCACGAAAAGGCGTTCGACCTGGCCGGCCGGGTCGGATACGGTGCGGCTTATGGCCAACGCGCGAGTGCTCTCGGTCAGCACCGGACGGGAGAAAGCCGACCCGGCGATCCGCTCCCAGCTCGGCCGGACCGCTATCGACAAGCGGCCGGTCCTGGGCAGAGTCTCCGTCTTCACGCTCGGGCTGGACGGCGACGAGCAAGCCGACCAGGAGAGTCACGGCGGGCCTGACCAAGCGGTCTACGCCTACGCCCGCGAGGACCTGGACTGGTGGGTGGAGCAGCTCGGCCGCGAGCTGCGCGACGGGCTGTTCGGCGAGAACATCACCACGGCCGGGCTGGACATTTCCGGCGCGGCCATCGGCGAGACATGGCGGCTGGGCAGCGCGGTCGTGCAGGTCACCAGTGCGCGGATCCCGTGCATGACCTTCGCCAGCTGGCTGGGCGAGGAACGCTGGGTGAAGCGGTTCGCCCGGGCCCGGCGGCCCGGCGCCTACCTGCGGGTACTCAGCGAAGGCGAGGTCGGGCCCGGCGATGACATCGAGCTTCTGGACCGTCCCGCTGTCACGGTCACGGTCGCCGAGTCGATGCTCGCCTTCTACGGCGACGCTGACCTCATGCGGAAGCTGCTCGACGTGGACGGCCGGAGTACCAAATGGGACGAGATCGGCGCGCAGGTCCTGGGCCGTGCCGCAGTTTGATGTGCCGCGGTTTGATGTGCCGCGGTCTGGCCAGCGGATCCAGGCGGGCTGACCGTGGCGGGACTGCCACCGGACGGCGAGCCGGTGCCCGCCGACGGCGCGCTGCCGTCCGCCGCGCTGCCGTCCGCCGCGCTCCCGTCCGCCACCCTGCCAGCCGAGCGGGGCGCCGGGCTCGGTGACCGGCCGTTCGGCGTCTACGTGCACGTGCCGTTCTGCCTCACCAGGTGCGGCTACTGCGACTTCAACACCTATACCGCGACTGAACTTGGCCCGGGCGCGTCCAGGGACAGCTACGCGGGCCTGGCTATCGCCGAGATCAGGCTGGCCAGGCGGGTGCTTGGGCCCGCCGTCGGCCCGGTGAGCACGGTGTTCTTCGGCGGCGGTACCCCGACGCTGCTGCCGCCCGGCCAGCTCGGCGCCATCCTGTCCGCCGTCGACGGGGAATTCGGCCTGGCGCCCGGCGCGGAAGTGACCGCCGAGGCTAATCCGGAGACCGTGGATGAGGTGTCACTGGCGCAGTTGCGGGCCCGCGGCTTCACCCGGCTCTCGCTGGGCATGCAGAGCGCCGTCCCCCAGGTGCTGGCCACGCTGGACCGCGTTCATCAGCCCGGCCGTCCGGAGCGCTGCGTCGGCTGGGCGCGCAGCGCCGGGTTCGAGCAGGTCAGCCTGGACCTGATCTACGGCACCCCGGGCGAGAGCGACCAGGACTGGGAGCACTCGGTGGCCAGCGCGCTGGCGGCCGGGCCCGATCACATCTCGGCCTACGCACTGATCGTCGAGGACGGGACGCGGATGGCTAGGCGGATCGGGCGGGGCGAGCTGGCCGCTCCCGATGACGACGTGCTGGCCGACCGCTACCTGGCGGCCGACGACATGCTCGGCGCGGCCGGCCTGCGCTGGTATGAGGTCTCCAACTGGGCGGCCGCCGAGGGCGCGCGGTGCAGGCACAACCTGCTCTACTGGACCAGCGCCGACTGGTGGGGGATCGGCCCTGGTGCGCACAGCCACGTCGGCGGGGTCCGGTGGTGGAACGTTAAGCATCCGGCGGCTTATGCGGCCCGGCTTTCCGCGGGCGCCAGCCCGGGCCAGGCCAGGGAAATCCTGACCGAGGCTGAGCGCCGGACCGAGCGGATCATGCTGCTGGCCCGGCTCGCGGCCGGATGCCCGCTAGCTGAGCTGGGCCCCGCCGGGCGCGTCGCCGCGGCGACGGCGGTGACAGATGGGCTCGCCGAACCCGCCGCGCACGCGGCCGGCCGGCTGGTGCTGACCAGGAGGGGTCGGCTGCTGGCCGACGCGGTGATCCGCGAGATCACCGACTGAGCGGCGGTCCCGGCCCGGCTACCGCGCGATAGTGGCGCAGAGCCAGGCCGGAACCCGGAAGTAATCGCCGCGGCTGGCCGCGGCAGCGGCACGGACCACAAAAAAGAGCGTGGCGAGCCACAGCGCCGCGACCAGCGGAACGCCGATCAGCAGTGCCACGCCGATCGTGTCCAGCGCCAGGATCGAGCCGACGATCAGCACGCAGACGGTGTACAGCAGCGCGGTTATCGACAGGTTGAGCGCCTGGGCCGCCTGGCCGCGGACAAAGCGCGACGTGTTTCTTTTGACGAGGTAGATGACCAGCGGCACCAGGAACCCGAGGAACGGCACCCCGAGATAGCAGAGCATCGCCAGCCGCTCCTCGCTGGCCAGTTCCTGATCCGCGGCGAACCGCGGGCCGTCGGCCAGGTCCCCGTCGGCCGGGCCCCCGTCGGCCAGGTCCCCGTCGGCCAGGTCCCCGTCCGCCAGGTCCCCGTCCGCCAGGTCCCCGTCGGCCGGGCTCCCGTGGGCCGGGCCCCCGTGGGCCGGGCCCCCGTCGGCCGGGCCCCTGTCGGCCGGGCCCCTGTCGGCCGGATCCCTGTCGGCCGGGTCCCGGGCTGCCTGGTGTCCGGCTGGCTGGTGTCCGGCTGGCTGGTCTGCGTCCGGCTGGTCTGCGTCTGGCTGGCCGCCGGACGTCCGGCCGCCGGCCGTCCCGGCCTGGTGGTCGTCCGGCCAGCCGTCGCCGGCGCCGTTGCTCCGGCTATTGCCGAACGTGGCCGGCCAGCCGTCCCTGGGCACGGGCCACACCTGGTCCCGGTACGGCGGCCCCGCAATCGGCCATGCACCAGTCGGCCATGCACCAGTCGGCCGGGCGCCGGCCAGCCGAGTATCGGGCGGCAGGGCGTCCAGGGGCGGTGCGTCCAGGGGCGGTGCATCAGGCGGCGGTGAGTCGAGCGGCGGACCGTCCAGGGGCGGTGCGTCCAGCGGCGGTGCGTCCAACAGCGGCGCGTCGAGCGGCGGATCGTCCTCAACTGCTTCAGCTTGCGGCGGCCGGGCTTGCGGCGGCCGGGCTTGCGGCCGCCCAGTCTGCGGCGGCGAGGTTTGCCCCGATGCGGACCAGTCTGGTGCTGGCTGCTGAGGGTGCCTCGTCATCGGCCCTCGACTTTCGCGCCCATCCCCATCCACGCTAGCTGGTGCGGCCGACGGTAACTAACTTCTTCGTGACGCCTGCGCGCCGCCCCAGTGCCCGTCCGGCCTTAGACTTGGCACTCGGGAGACAGGAGTGCCAGGGAGGTGAGCGCGTGCTCGACGACAGGAAGCTAGCGGTGCTTCGCGCCATCGTCGAGGACTACGTCTCAACCAACGAGCCGGTCGGATCGAAATCGCTCGTCGACCGGCACAATCTGGACGTTTCACCTGCCACGATCCGTAATGACATGGCCGTGCTCGAAGAGCAAGGCTTCATCGTCCAGCCGCACACCAGCGCGGGCCGGGTGCCCACCGACAAGGGCTACCGGCTCTTCGTGGACCGGCTGTCGGAGGTGAAGCCGTTCTCCTCCGCCGAGCGCCGGGCCATCGAGACCTTCCTGGCCCGCGCCTACGACCTGGACGACGTGGTGATGCGGACCGTCCGGCTGCTCGCTCAGCTGACCCGCCAGGTCGCGGTGGTGCAGTATCCCTCGCTGACCAGGTCGGCGGTACGGCACATCGAGCTGGTCCCGGTCGCTGACCGGCGGCTGCTGCTGGTGCTGATCACCGACACCGGCCGGGTGCACCAGCGGATGGTGGACCTGCCTGGCCAGATCGATGACGAATCGATCCTGCAATTGCGGGCCGTGCTGAACGCGTGCCTCGACGGCCGGAGGCTGACCGAGGTAGCGTCGTTCGTCGCGGATCTGCCCGAGCGGGTCCCTCCAGGTGAGCGCGCGAACGCGGCGGCGGTACTGTCTGTGATCCTGGAGAGCCTGGCGGAGCGACACGAGGAGCGGGTGGTCGTGGGCGGCGCCGCCAACCTGACCCAGGCCGATTTCGCCCAGGGGCTGCATGAGGTCCTGGAAGCGCTCGAAGAGCAGGTGGTGCTGATGCGGCTGCTGGGTGAGTCAGGCGACCAGGCATCCCTGACGGTGCGAATAGGTGCGGAGAACGAGGTGCAGGGCCTGCAGAGCACGTCACTGGTGGCGGCCGGGTATGGCTCCGGGGGTCAGGCGCTGGCCAAGCTCGGCGTGCTCGGCCCGACACGAATGGACTACCCGACAGCGATGGGAGCGGTGCGCGCGGTGGCACGGTACGTGGGCCAGATCTTGGCGGAGTCGTAGGGGTGCCGGTGGCGAACGACTATTACGGCGTCCTTGGCGTCCGGCAGGACGCCGATGCGGACGAGATCAAGAAGGCGTACCGGCGCCTCGCCCGTGAACTGCATCCGGATGTCAATCCCGATCCGCAGACCCAGGAGCGGTTCAAGGAGATCACCCAGGCCTACGAGGTGCTCTCCGATCCTGGCAAGCGGCAGATGTATGACCTGGGCGCCGATCCGTTCGCGCCGGCCGGCGGCCCGGGGCCCGGCGGCTTCGCGGCGGGTTTCCCGTTCAGCGACATCATGGACGCGTTCTTCGGCGCCGGAGCGGGTACCCGCGGACCGCGTAGCCGGGCCAGGCGGGGCCGCAACGCGACCATCCGGGTCGAGCTTGACCTGTCGGAATGCGCGTTCGGCTCGACCAGGGAACTGGCGGTCGACACCGCCGTGGTCTGCCCGACGTGCTCGGGCGAGGGCACCGCGCCAGGCACCCATCCGGAGACCTGCGACGTGTGTGGCGGGCGCGGTGAGATCAGCCAGGTGACGCGCTCGTTCCTCGGCCAGGTGATGGCCTCCAGGCCCTGTCCGGCGTGCGGCGGCTTCGGCACGGTGATCCGCAGACCGTGCCCGGAATGTGACGCTGACGGCCGGGTCAGAACCAGGCGCACCATCAAGGTGCGGATCCCGGCCGGCGTCGAGGATGGCACCCACATCCAGCTGGCCGGGGAAGGCGAGACCGGGCCGGGCGGCGGGCCCGCCGGAGACCTGTTCCTCGAGATCGTCCAGCGGCCGCACCCCATTTTCGAGCGCCAGGGTGATGACCTGCACTGCACGGTGACGATCCCGATGGTGGCCGCCGCGCTCGGAACGACGCTGAAGGTCGAGACCCTGGACGGCCCGGCCGATGTGGACATCAGGCCGGGGACCCAGTCGGGCCAGGCGATCCCGCTCTACGGCCAGGGCTCTGCGCACCTGAACGGGGGCGGCCGCGGCGACCTGCTGATCCATGTGACCGTGGAGACCCCGACCCGCATCGAGCCTGAGCAGGAGACCTTGCTGCGGGATCTGGCCAAAATGCGTGGCGAGGAGTCGCCGCCCGGCAAGTTCGCGCCCGGCCAGCAGGGCTTCTTCTCCAGGCTGCGTGACGCATTCAACGGCCGCTGACCTCGCGCTGTAAGGACCGGAGGGACCAGCCCTGAGACCGCCGGTGTTCGTCGCTGACGCGGCCGCGCTGCGACAGGACCCGATCGTGCTGAGCGGCCCGGAGGGCAGGCACGCCGCCACCGTGCGGCGGCTTTCGGTCGGCGAGCGGGCTGACGTGACCGACGGGGCAGGTGCCGTAGCGGAGTGCGAGGTGACGGCCGTCGCCCAGGGCGTCGTTGAGCTCCGGGTGCTGGCCAGGCTGGCGGAGCCGGCGCCCGACCCGAGCATCGTGGTCATTCAGGCGATCCCCAAAGGTGACCGGGGGGAGCTGGCGGTCGAGCTGCTGACCGAGGTCGGGGCGGACGTGGTGGTGCCATGGCAGGCTGAGCGCTGCGTTGCCCAGTGGCGCGGCGATCGCGCGGGCAGAGCGCTGGATCGCTGGCGGCGCGCAGCGCGCGAGGCAGCCAAGCAGTCGCGCCGTCGCCGGTTCCCCGAGGTGCCCGGGCCAGCGGGACTGCGCGACGCGGTCGGCCTGGCCGCCGCGGCCAGCCTGGCTATCATCCTCGATCCTGAGGCGCCCGTCGCGCTGCAGCGGCTACGGCTGCCGTCGCGCGGCGAGATCGTGGTGATCGTCGGGCCGGAGGGCGGCGTGAGCCCGGCGGAACTGGCCGAGCTGGCCGGAGCCGGCGCGGTGAGCGCGCACCTGGGGCCGACCATCATGCGGGCATCAACGGCGGGCGCGGCAGCGACCGCCGTACTCCTGGCCGCCGCCGGCCGCTGGGACTAGCCGGCCGGGCTGACTGCGGGCCGTCCAGGCCTGCCCGGCTGCCGGTCTTCGCCGGTCCGGTCTTCGCCGGCTGGCCTAGCTGCTGGATGACAGGGCAGGTTCACAGGGCGACGGGGAAAGGGACTTGCCCTTCTTGCCGGGGCTCGCAGTGACAGCCGGATCCGCGGGCGGCACGATCGCGGCGGCAGCCACAGCCGGGGTGGCGGGCGTGGTCTCCGGGGCGCCCGTCGAGGTAGGCGCGGTCGTCGGGGTACCGCTGGCCGTGGCCGTCGGGGTCGGCGTGGGCGTGACGGTGGGTGATGGCGTCGCGCTCGGCGTGGGCGACGGCGTCCGGTTGGGCGTCGGTGTCGTCTTGGGATGAGAGCCCGTGTCGCGTCGCGATGCCGACGACCCGCAGCTGGCCGAGGCCGAAGGCGTCGGATGGAGGCCTGGCCAGGTGCCCGACGTCTTGGATGGGCCGGGCAGCTGGCTGGCGGCCCCGGAGTCGACAGAACCGCCATGCGGGTGCGTGCCGCTACTGCTGAGCGGCAGGTTCTCGGCGCCTGAGTTCGAGATGGCTCCCGGTAGCTGGCTCAGCGCGAAACCACCCGCCACCGCGATGACGATGGCGGCGGCCACGGCCGCCGGGCGCAGCCATCCGTACCTGCGCAGCAGGGTCGGCCGGAAGCCGTCAGCCGGACCCGGCCGCGAGTGGTGATAGGCGGCGCGGGTCTGCCCGGCCCGGCTGAGGGCGGGACGGAGCCAGCCGCGCAGGTCATCCAGGACGGACCACAGCCGCGCCAGAGCCGGCAGCGCTACGTCGGTGCAGGCGGCCATCAGCCACGCCGATGCCAGCGGCCTGGGCGTGGTCAGCCTGGCGCGAATCCGCTCCAGGCCGTCCCCGGAGGGCTCGATGCCGTCGGCTGCCGTACGCAGGGCCCGGCGCAGGATCTCGTCATAGTCGAAGTCGCGCTGTCTCATGCCTCACGCTCCAGCACGCTGCGCAGTGCCGACATAGCTCGGGCGGTATGGCTCTTGACGGCGCCCCGGCTAATGCCCATCGCCTCGGCGATCTGCGCTTCGGAGAGATCCCCGTAGTACCGCAGCACCAGCGCCTCACGCTGCCGTGGCGGCAGCGTTCGCAGTGCGGCGACCACGGCTGAGCGTTCCAGCAGGACAATGGCCCCGTGCTCGGCACTCGGCATATCGGGCGGAGGTTTGGGCGCATTCCGGTCAACGACCACACGGTGTCTGAGCACGGAACGTGACCTATTCACCACAGACTGGCGCAGGTAGGAGAGCGCTTTCTCGCTGTCCCTGAGCCGCCGCCAGCCACCATGCATGGCGACGAACGAGTCCTGCACTACTTCCTCCGCTGTTGCGACATCGCGCACCAACAGTGCCGCGAGGCGCACCAGGGAGCGGTAATGCGTGCTGTAGAGCGCGGTCACTGCCCGGTCGGCATCCCAGTCGGCCGGTACCGAGCCCAGTGCCGTGTCCGCCACTAGGGTTTCGGTCACGTGCATTGGACGCGCGGCCATGCCGCTAGGTTCACCGGTAGTCATACGAGTCTTCGCGCCGGAATTTCGCGCGGGAATGACCTGCGCCGACCCGCCTCAACGATCCCACTGCCCCCACGCCCATCGAACGCCCATCCACGCTGATCAGCCATGCCGCGATAGCCGCGGGGCAACGCACCGAGGCCACGGAGAGCCAGTGACTGGCGGGCCGTGCACCAGAGGGGTGGGTGCGCCGAGGGTTCGCAGTAGTGCAACCATATATGTCGCCGGCCGGGGTCGGCGGCTACAAGTTAAGATCGGCTGCGTGACGGAGTGCGTATTCTGCGGCATCGCCGCGGGTGACATCGCTGCGGTACGGGTGCTGGAGAGCCAGCGCACTGTCGCATTCCGCGACATCAATCCGCAGGCGCCGGTTCATGTGCTGATAATTCCGAAAGATCACTATCCGGATCTCGTCTCGCTGGCCAGCGCGGGCGACGGGCTGCTCGACGAGGTGGCCGCGCAGGCGCACCGGGTGGCCGGCACCGAAGGAATTGACGGGACCGGCTACCGGATCGTGTTCAACACCGGCCCCGAGGCTGGGCAGACCGTGCCGCACGCGCATGCCCACGTCCTCGGCGGCCGGACCCTGGCCTGGCCGCCCGGATGAGGCTGGCGAGTAGCATGATGACCATGAGGGCACGTGCCCTGGCGGGGAAGGACCATTGACAGACAATCCCAGCCATACTCGCGGCGGCGCATTGGCGCCGGATGGCCATACCCGGGTGAAGATGGTGATCCCGGACGATCACTCGATGGTGAGCCTGCTCGGCTCCAGGGACGAGCTCCTGGCCGTGGTCGAGAATGCTTTCGACGCCGATATTCACGTCCGTGGCAATGAGATCACCGCGACCGGCCCGCCCGACGAGACGGCACTGGTCGCGCGGCTCTTCGAGGAACTGACGCAACTGGTGGCGAGCGGCGCGGAGCTGACCCCGGATGCGGTCGAGCGGAGCGTCGCGATGCTGCGGCGCAAGAGCGGCGTCCGGCCGGCCGACGTGCTGACCCTCGGCATCCTGTCGGCCAGGGGCCGGACGATCCGGCCCAAGACGCTGAACCAGAAGCGCTACGTCGACGCTATCGACAAGCACACGATCGTTTTCAGCATCGGCCCGGCCGGCACCGGCAAGACCTATCTGGCCATGGCCAAGGCGGTCAAGGCGCTGCAGGCCAAGGAGGTCAACCGGATCATCCTGACCCGGCCGGCCGTGGAGGCGGGCGAGCGGCTCGGTTTCCTGCCCGGCACCCTGTTCGAGAAGATCGACCCCTATCTCCGGCCGCTCTACGACGCGCTGCACGACATGCTGGACCCGGACACGATCCCTAAGCTGACCGCGGCGGGGACGATCGAGATCGCGCCGCTCGCCTACATGCGCGGGCGGACCCTGAACGACTCGTTCATCATCCTCGACGAGGCCCAGAACACCTCGCCCGAGCAGATGAAGATGTTCCTGACCAGGCTGGGCTTCGGATCGCGGATCGTCGTGACCGGCGACGTGACCCAGGTCGACCTGCCGTCCGGCCAGCTGAGCGGGCTGCGTCTGGTGCAGGACATTCTCGACGGTGTCGACGACGTCTACTTCTCCCGGCTGACCAGCCACGACGTGGTGCGCCACAAGCTGGTGGCGGACATCGTCGATGCCTACGAGCGGTACGAGGGACGCAAGGCAACCCAGGGGCAGGATCAGCGGCTGGCCGGCGGCCGGTCCAGGCGAACGGGCAACCGGTCCCGCTGACGGGCCAGACAGCGGGATGAGGAAGGCGTGAGCATCGAGATCGCCAATGAGTCGGGCGAAGAGGTGGATGAGCCCGGGCTGGCGGCCCTGGCCAGGCACGTGCTCGACGAACTGCGCGTGCACCCGCTGGCCGAGTTGTCCATCCTGCTGGTCGACACCACGGCCATGGCGGACCTGCATCAGCGGTGGCTGGGCGAACCGGGACCGACGGACGTGCTCGCGTTTCCGATGGACGAGCTGCGGCTGCCCCCGCCGGGAGGCAGCAACTCCGAGCACGGCGGCTCCGGCGAACCGCCCGCCGGCCTTGACCGCCTGCTCGGCGACGTGGTGCTGTGCCCGCAGGTCGCGGCCGACCAGGCGGTCAAGGCCGGTCACCAGGTGACCGACGAGCTTGACCTGCTGTGCACGCACGGCATCCTGCACCTGCTCGGCTATGACCACGCCGAGCCCGATGAGCACGCGACGATGTTCGGCCTGCAGGACCGGCTGCTCGCGTCCTGGCGGTCCGAGCAGGACACGGGCGGCGACCAGGACGGCCCGGAAGGGCCTGGGTGAGGCCAGAATGGGCTGGCTGCTCATCGCGGCGGTGGCGCTGACCCTGCTGGCTAGCTGGTGCGCAGGCGCGGCGGATTCGCTGGTGCGGGTATCCAGAGCGGGGGCCAAGGAACTCGCCCGGGCGGGGGCCACTACCGCGCGAACCCCGCTGCAGGCCGTGCTCGCCGAGGTGCCGCGCTACCTGATCGTCCTGCTGCTGGTCAGGGTGGCGGCCGAGGTCTCGGCGACCGTGCTGGTGACCGTGGTGCTGCTGCACTGGATCGGGCCGGGCTGGCGCGCCTTCACCGTGGCGGCCGTCGGCATGACACTCGTGCTCTTCATGGTGGCCGGCATCGCGCCGCGCGCCATTGGACGGCGTAACCCGGTGCGAGTAGCCCGCGCCGCGTCAGCCGTCCTGTATCCGGTGGTCCGGCTGCTCGGCCCGGTGCCCGCGCTGCTGCTGTCGTCCGGAAGGCTGTTCGGCCGCGCCAGCGGAGCGCGGGACGGCTCGTCCGGATCCGAAGAAGACCTGCGCGGGCTGGTCGACCTTCTGGAAGAGCGCCGGGTGATCCAGCCGGATGAGCGGGCGATGATCCATTCGGTGTTCGAGCTCGGCGACACCTACGTCAGGGAGGTGATGGTGCCGCGCACGGACATGGTCTTCGTCGAGCGCGACAAGACGCTGCGGCAGGCGCTGTCGCTGGCGCTGCGCAGCGGGTTCTCCCGGATACCGGTCGTCGGCGAGAACCTTGACGACGTGGTGGGGATCGCCTACCTGAAGGACATCGTGACGCGCAGTCACGAGCATCCCGAGGGGGAGCCGATCGAGAAGGTCTCCTCGATCATGCGGCCCGCTACCTTCGTGCCGGAGAGCAAGCCGATCGATGAGCTGCTCAGGGAGATGCAGGCGCGCCAGATCCACCTGGCCATCGTGATCGACGAGTACGGCGGCACGGCCGGCCTGGTGACCATCGAGGACATTCTGGAGGAGATCGTCGGTGAGATCGCTGACGAGTACGACAAGGAAGAGCCGCCGGTCGAGTGGCTGGGCGAGGACCGCGCGCGGGTGACGGCGCGGCTGCCGGTCGAGGAACTCGAAGAACTGTTCGGCGTCGCCATCGAGGCCGAGGACGTGGAGACGGTCGGCGGCCTGCTGGCCCAGCAGCTCGGCAAGGTGCCGATCGCCGGGTCGGTGGCGACGGTGGCCGGGCTGCGGCTGACGGCAGAGAGCCTGGCGGGGCGGCGCAACCGGATCGGGACCGTAACCGTGGAGCGCACCGCGCCGGCCGGCGACGGGCAGGCCGGGACCGCACTAGACTCAGCCGGGTGAGCGAGGCTCAGCCCGGCCCGGAAGATCTCAAAATCATCGCACTGGCGCGTGCCGCCCGTGCGCGGGTGGCGGCCGCCGAGGGCGCGGCAGTCCGGGACGAGACTGGCCGGACCTACGCGGCTGCGGCCGTGTCCCTCCCGTCGCTGCGGCTTTCCGCGCTGCACCTGGCCGTGGCGATGGCGGTTTCGAGCGGTGCCGCCAATCTGGAGGCTGCGGCGCTGGTCAGCGACGGCGACGGACCCGACGCTGGCGATCTGGCTGCGGTCCGTGACCTCGGCCCGGCGGCGGTCGTGTTCCACATAGCGCCGGACGGGACCTGGCGGGCGACGCTGCAGCCGGAGTGATCCAGGGGCGCCGGCCGCCACCAGTACCTGCGGTCCGCGCGGGCGGGGCCGTCGCGATCTTGCTGGCCGCCGCGGCGTGGGGGAGCACCGGGACCGCGGCGCATTTCGCCCCGGGCGGCACGAGCCCGCTCTCGGTGGGCGCCGCGCGCATCCTGATCGGCGGATCGCTCCTGTTCGCCCTGGCGATCGGCGACCGCGGGCAGCGCGGCGAGTTGCGCGGGCTGCTGTCCGCGCCGGGACCGGCCCGGGCCGGCCTGGCGGCGGCCGCCGTGAGCGTGGGCGGATATCAGCTCGCCTTCTTCTCGGCCGTCCAGCTGACCGGCGTCGCGGTCGGCACCATGGTCGCGATCGGTAGTGCGCCTGTCCTGACCGGGCTGATCAGCCGGCTCACCAGCGGCCAGCGGCTGACCAGGCGGTGGATGGCAGCCACGGCGGCGGCGATCGCCGGCTGCGGGCTGCTCATCACCGCAGGCCGGGCGGCCGGTGTCAACCTGCTGGGAGTGGGCCTGGCGCTGGCGGCCGGGCTGTGCTACGCGGTCTACGCGGTCACCGCCGCGCGGCTGATCAGCGCGGGGACAGGGGAGCGCGCGGTGCTGGGCGCCTTGTTCGGCGCCGGGGCGGTGCTGCTCGTCCCGGTGCTGGCCGCCACCTCACCTGGCTGGCTGCTGACCAGCCGGGGCGCGGCCGTGGCGGTATACCTGGGCGTGGTGACCACTGCGCTCGCGTACCTGCTGTACGGGCGCGGGCTGCGCACCGTGCCCGCTCCGGTGGCCGTGACCCTGGGCCTGGCCGAGCCGGTGGTGGCAGCGCTGCTCGCCCTGGTAGTGCTCGGGGAGCAGCTGACGGCTCAGGCCGCGGCTGGTGTCGCGCTGGTGGGGGTGGCACTCGCGGTCCTGGTGGGAGCGAGTTAGGCCGGAGCGCCCAGGTAGGGGACAATCGCGACGTGGGACCGCCGCAGACACCATCGCCAGCGCGTTCGCCGGTGCCGGAGCCGACCGGGTTCAGGTCCGGCTTCGCCTGCTTCGCCGGCCGGCCGAACGTCGGCAAGTCCACGCTGATGAACGCGCTCGTCGGCACCAAGGTGGCGATCACCAGCAGCAGGCCGCAGACCACCCGCCGGGCGATCCGGGGGATCGTGCACCGGCCGGACGCCCAGCTGATCATCGTTGATACGCCCGGGCTGCACCGGCCGCGCACGCTGCTCGGCGAGCGGCTGGACAGCCTGGTGCGCTCGACCCTGGCCGAGGTGGACGTGATCGGGTTCTGCCTGCCCGCCAGCGAACGGATCGGGCCAGGTGACAAGTACCTGGCCGGCGAGCTGACCGGGATAGCCAAGACACCGGTGGTGGCCATCGTCACCAAGACCGACCAGGCGTCGCGCCAGCAGATCGCCGCGCAGCTGGCCGCGGTCGGCCAGCTAGGCGAGTGGGCCGATGTGGTGCCGGTGTCCGCGGTGTCCGGATTCCAGCTCGGCGTGCTCGCCGATGTGCTTGTCTCGCACCTGCCCGAGGGCCGCCCGCTGTACACCGGCGGCGAGGAGACCGACGAGCCCGAGCAGCGGCTGGTCGCGGAGCTGATCAGGGAGGCGATCCTGGAGGGCGTTCGCGATGAGCTGCCGCATTCCATCGCCGTGGTGGTCGAGGAGATGGCTCCCCGGGAAGGCCGGGACGACCTGATCGACGTGCACGCGATCATGTACGTGGAACGCCAGAGCCAGAAGGCGATCGTGATCGGGGCCAAGGGGGCCAGGCTCAAGGAGGTCGGCTCCCGGGCACGCCGGCAGATCGAGGCCCTGCTGGGCACCCGGGTCTACCTGGACCTGCGGATCAAGATTGCCAAGGACTGGCAGCGAGATCCGAAGCAGCTGCGCCGCCTCGGCTTCTTCGACTGACCGGCGGCGGGTACGCACCTCGAGCACCACCAGGCCGCCAGCTGAGCCGACAGCAGCCAGGCACGCCGTGCGACCGCTTAGCCGTGCGCAATCCCTGTGGTGCTGGGCGTTCTAGGTCATGTTGAGTCCTCCGGGCGGTTACGATCCGTCCGTCGTAATTACTAGGAATTCGGCAAAATCATACCCAACTCTCCTATTGTCCGGGCCAGGCTGTGTGATGATCTGCTGGCTCTGAGTTGCTTCAGAACGCCATGACGGCCTGCGGGAAGCGGCTGGGGGGAGATGATGTGCGCGCCATCCTCGGACGGCGGTTCTTCTTCGCCACGACCGGGCAGGGCAGGTGCCACTGCGAGCGATGCGGCGGGGACCGCGCGTACCGGCAGCTGACCGGCCGGCGGTGGCTGACCTTGCTGCTGGTGCCCGTCATGCCGCTGCGGAAGGCGCCCGACCACTTGCAGTGCACCGTGTGCGGCACGCGTTACCGCCTGGAGCTGCTCGGCCTGCCGACGGTGGCCCAGATGCAGGCGGCCCTCCCGGCCGGGACGCAGGCGGCGGCGGTGGCGATGCTCCGGGCCGGTGATCCCCGCAGCGTGTCGGCGCGGCATCGCGCGGTCGAAGTGATCAGGGGAGCGGGCCTGACCGGATACGACGACGCCGCGCTGGAGGCCGAGCTCGCGCGGGCCGCCCGGCCGGCCCAGGAGCTGTCCGGCCTGCTGAACGGGCTGGCCACGCAGCTGGTCGATCAGGCCAGATGGTGGTTCCTGGCTGATGTGGTGCGGATCGGGCTGGCCGGCGGGCCGCTGACCCAGCGGCAGCGGACCGCAGCGCTGCAGATTGGCGCGCAGCTCGGCATCGGGACAGCCCGGGCCCGGGACGTCATCACGATGACGGAGCAGGGCGCGCCGTCCGAGTGACCGGCGGATGACCGGGTATGCGCGACAATAGCTGGATGAGCAGCTACCGGGACGACGGCATCGTGCTGCGTACCCAGAAGCTGGGCGAGGCCGACCGCATCGTGACCCTGCTCGCCCGCCGGGCGGGCCGGGTCCGCGCCGTGGCCAAGGGGGTGCGCCGGACGAGGTCAAGGTTCGGCGGGCGCCTGGAGCCATTCACTCATGTTGATCTGCAGCTCTACACGGGGCGCTCGCTGGACGTGATCACGCAGGCAGAGACGGTGCGGCCGTACGGGGAACCGTTCGCCGGTGACTATCCGCGCTACACGACGGGGACCGCGATGCTGGAGACGGCGGAGCGGTTCACCCCGATCGAGAAAGAGCCGGCCATCCGCCAGTTCCTGCTGCTGGTGGGCGGCCTCCGGGCGCTTGGCGAGGGTCATCATGATCCGCGCCTGGTGCTCGACGCCTACCTGCTCCGATCTCTCGCGGTGGCCGGGTACGCGCCCGCCCTCGACGAGTGCGCGGTATGCGGCACCCGCGCCCCGGACCCGATCGAACCTGGTGAGCAGGCCGGCCGGACGGCGCCCGGTGTCATGCGGTCATTCGCGATCGGCGCCGGCGGGCTGGTCTGCAGGTCGTGCCGGGCGCCCGGGGCCGCTACCCCGGCCGCGCCGACCCTGGCGCTGATGAGCGCGTTGCTGCGCGGCGACTGGGCCCGCGCCGACGCCAGCGAGCGCCGCCACCAGGTCGAGTGCAGCGGCCTGGTCGCGGCCTACCTGCAATGGCACCTGGAGCACTCGATCCGCTCGCTGCGCCATGTGGAGCATGTGTGACGGGCTGGCTGAGGCGCGCGTGAACAGCCAGGTAAGGCCGCCGTATCCGCATCCAGGCGGCGCTCGGCCGCCGGAGATCCCGGCTGAGTTCGTGCCGCGGCATGTCGCCCTGGTCATGGACGGGAACGGCCGCTGGGCCAAGCAGCGCGGGCTGCCCAGGACCGAGGGCCACAAGCGCGGCGAGAACTCGCTCTTTGATGTGATCATGGGCGCGATCGAGCTCGGCATCCCGTACTTGTCGGCGTACGCGTTCTCCACCGAGAACTGGCGGCGCTCGCCGGACGAGGTCAGGTTCCTGATGGGCTTCAACAGGGACGTGATCAGGCGGCGGCGGGATCAGCTGAATGAGATGGGTGTCCGGGTCCGATGGGCGGGCCGGCGGCCCCGGCTGTGGCGGAGCGTAATCAGTGAACTCCAAGACGCGGAGCAGCTGACGGCGGGCAATACGGTGCTGACCCTGCAGTTCTGCGTGAACTACGGCGGGCGGGCGGAGATCGCCGATGCGGCCGCCGCGATCGCCGCGGATGTGGCGGCCGGGAAGCTGCGGGCCGACAAGGTGGATGAGAAGGTCTTCGCCCGCTATCTCGACGAGCCTGGCATTCCCGATGTCGACCTGTTCGTCAGGTCCTCAGGGGAGCAGCGGATCTCGAACTTCCTGATCTGGCAGTCGGCCTACGCCGAGTTCGTCTTCCTGGACACGCTGTTCCCCGACTTCGACCGCAGGCACCTCTGGCACGCCTGCGAGATCTACGCGAGCCGGGACCGCAGGTACGGCGGGGCGGACCCGAACCCGCCAGCCTGACGGCACCGCGGTTCAGGAGGCACCGCGGGTCAGGAGGCACCCCCGCTCGCACGGCACCGCGGTTCAGGAGGTACCGCGGTTCAGGAGGTACCGCGGTTCAGGAGGCACCGCGGTTCAGAAGGCACCCCGGTTCTGACGGCGCCCCGGCTCGCATGGCACTGCAGATCGCACGGCTCTGCAGATCGCATGGCACTGCAGATCGCATGCACTGCAGATCGCATGGCACTGCAGATCGCATGGCACTGCGCCCGGATCTGCCTGGTCAGCGGCTGGCCTGCCAGCCCGCCACCGCCAGGACACACGCGATCGCCAGTACCCGGCCGAGCCGCCCGCGGCTGCCCAGGCCCGGCCAGGACACGAAGGCCAGCCACCCGAGCAGCCCCGCCATCAGGCACAGCGCCACCGCGCCCAGCACGCCGCGCACCGCCAGGCCCGCGATCAGCAGGGCCACCGCGACGAGCGGCGGAAGCCAGGCCGGCAGCTGATGTAGCAGCACCAGCGGCCTGGCGCTGGCCTGCTCCACCGACCTGCGGCCCGGGGAGGCGCCCGGCGTGTACAAGGTCTGGCCGCTGGGCATCGGCCGCGGCTGCCGGGACTGCTGCGCCTTCCGGGACTGGTGAGCCTGCCGGGACTGTTGCGACTGCCGGGACCTGTTGCTGCTCACGCTGACGGTTCCTCCCGGGCTGGCCAGGCCAGCTTCGCGCGCCGGATTCTCTGCACGCAAAGATACGGCCTCGCGCGGGCCGAGATGTCCGGGAGCCGCCCGGCGGACCGCCCCGGGTCGGCCGCACCGTCGCTGGCCCCTTCCAGTGGAGGCGATGGCGCTCTGCCGCTGAAACAGTGACAGCGCGGGCGCCATCGCCGCGATTGAACTACCACAGCGCTTGCGCCAGCGCCGGTAGTTGTGATCCCGGGTACCGGACACCATGGCCGGACCGGCAACGGCGGGCCAACGCTAAGCTGGCAGGAAACCGCGCCCCATAGCCGGGTTCGCGCGCGCCCCCGCAGAGCCGCCGACCGCCAGCCGGATGGAGACCCTTGATGGCACGACGTAATGATCGCATGGACGTCCTGGTCAGCCTGTGCAAGCGACGCGGCATCGTGTTCCCGTCCAGTGAGATATATGGCGGCCTGCGGGCATCGTGGGACTACGGCCCGCTCGGCGTGGAGATAAAGAACAACATCAAGCACCAGTGGTGGCGGTCGATGGTGCAAGAACGCGAGGACATCGTCGGCCTCGACTCCTGCGTGATCCTCGCCCCGGAGGTCTGGCAGGCCAGCGGTCACCTGACCGAGTTCGTCGAGCCGCTGACCGAGTGCCTGTCCTGCCACCGGCGGTTCCGCGCCGATCACCTGATCGAGGCCTACGAAGAGAAGCACAGGCACCCGCCGGAGGGCGGCCTGACGCAGATCACCTGCCCGCACTGCGGGACCAAGGGGGCCTTCGCCGAGCCGCGGATGTTCAATGGCTTGCTCCGCACCTATCTCGGGGCGACCGAGGACGAGTCCGGCCTGGCCTACCTGCGGCCCGAGACGGCGCAGGGCATCTTCATCAACTTCCGCAACGTGCTGCAGACCTCCCGCAAGAAGGTCCCGTTCGGGATCGGCCAGGTCGGCAAGTCGTTCCGGAACGAGATCACGCCGGGCAACTTCATCTTCAGGACCCGCGAGTTCGAGCAGATGGAGATGGAGTTCTTCGTCAAGCCGGGCACCGACGAGGAGTGGCACGAGCGCTGGATCGCCGCGCGCCAGGGCTGGTACGTCGGCCTCGGGCTCGGCCGGGACAACCTGCGGCTGTATGAGCACCCGGACGAGAAGCGCTCGCACTACTCCAAGCGGACGGTCGACATCGAGTACCGCTTCGACTTTCCCGGCAGCGAATGGGGCGAGCTTGAGGGGATCGCCAACCGGACCGACTTCGACCTGTCCACCCACGCCCGCGCCTCCGGCCAGGACCTGTCCTACCTGGACGCGGAGTCGGGCGAGCGGTACATCCCCTACGTCATCGAGCCCGCGGCCGGCGTGGACCGGGCCATGCTGGCCTTCCTGCTCGACGCGTACACCGAGGATGAGGCGCCAGACGCCAAGGGCAACATGGAGAAGCGGACCGTGCTGCGGCTCGACCACCGGATCGCCCCGGTCAAGGTCGCGGTCCTGCCGCTGTCCCGCAACGCGGACCTGTCACCGAAGGCCAGGGATGTCGCGGCCAGGCTGCGCAAGAACTGGAGCACCGAGTTCGACGACGCCAGCGCGATCGGCCGCCGCTACCGTCGCCAGGACGAGATCGGCACGCCCTACTGCGTGACCATCGACTTCGAGACGCTCGAGGACCAGGCGGTGACGGTACGGGAGCGCGATTCGATGAAGCAGGAGCGGGTCGGCATCGACGCCCTGGTCCCGTACCTTTCCGAACGGCTGGCTGAATCCTGACCATTGACGGTGCCTGACCAGTGGACGGCGCCCGGATCGATATTCTCCGCTATTCCCATAATCTCGGTCGGAAATATTGACTGAGCGAATCCGGCCTGGCATGCTCTGGGTATGAGGACCTACGACGGTGCCGAGCGTCGCCACGTGGACCAGCTCCGCGTGGCCAGCGCGCTCTGTTGTCCCGGGACCTGACCGGCACCGCGCGTCGTTCCTGCCGCCTCAGCGCACCGGCTCACGGCCGGGGCTGACTTCGGGCCAGCGCGGCCCGCCCCTTGCCCGATCCCTCTTCAGCACCCGCGGGCCAGCTGACGCTGCGCCGCGACCGGGTCCGCCGTGCCTGCGCTCAGCCGCGTGGCCGGATGCCCGGCGCCGTGCCTGGCCCGCCGAGCCCGCCCGTCGTCCCACCTGAGAGGTACCCACCATGACCGAGACCATTAGCACCCGTGCGCGCATCGGCGTGACCAGGCTGTCGGGCAACATCGGCGCCGAAATATCCGGTGTCGATGCCGGCGAAGTACTCAGCGACGATGCCGTCGCCGAGGTGCGCCGGGCGCTCCTGCAGCACAAGGTGGTATTCCTGCGCGATCAGCACCTCAATTACCCCAGGCAGGTGGCCTTCGCCGAGCGGCTGGGCCCGCTGACCCTCGGCCACCCGACCCTGGCCTCACCACCTGACCAGCCGTTCCTCGAGGAGATCGACTCGCGCAAGGGCGGCCGCGCCAACCACTGGCACACCGACGTGACCTTCGTCGACCGGCCGCCTGCCTTCACCCTCCTGCATGCGGTGGTGATCCCGCCGGTGGGCGGGGACACGATCTGGGCCAATACGGTGACCGCCTACGAGAACCTGCCCGCCCAGCTGCGCGAGCTGGCTGACCGGCTGCGCATCGTGCATACCAACGATTACGACTACGCAGCGGTCTACGGCCGGGAAGAACGCGGCGACGAGGCGCTGATTGCCCGGCGGAAGGAATTCATTTCGACTGTCTACGAGACCGAGCATCCGGCGGTGCGCGTCCACCCGGAGACCGCCGAGCGCTCGCTCGTGCTCGGCGGCTTCGCCCGGAGCATCGCCGGGTTCTCGCCGCAGGCGTCCCGTGACCTGATCCGCGTCCTGCAGGAGTACGTCACCCGCCCGGAGCAGACCGTCCGGTGGCGCTGGCGCGAAGGCGACCTGGCCATCTGGGACAACCGGGCCACCCAGCACTACGCGATCTTCGACTACGGCACCGCGCACCGGCGCGGCGAGCGGGTCACGGTCGCGGGCCCGGTCCCGGTCGGCATCGACGGCCGGCCGAGTGTCTCGCTCAAGGGCGAGGCGTCGGCTTACTACGCGGGCGCGGCGAACTGAACGCCAGCCGGACCGGCCCGCTTACTCCCGAGCATCCCCCTGACGAAGGAAGACCCTGATGAGTACCTCAGCAGACACCCGGGAGTCGGCGCGCAAGCCGACCCCCATCTACAAGCGCAAGCGGCGGCGGATCTACGGCAGCCTGGCCGTGGCCGCGATCGTGGTCATCGCCGTCATCGTCTGGGCCGTCACCCGCAGCGGCGGCTCCGGGGCCGCCCTGCCTGGCTTCACCATCGCCTACGGCCAGGGCACGGTCGCGAACTCGGACAGCATCATCGACAGCGACGCGGCGCTGGCCAAGACGATCCCCGCGCAGCTGCATTTCGTGCCGTTCGATGCGGGGGTCACTGCGATCGCCGAGATGCGCAGCGGCAGCTTGCAGGCGATCAGCGGGGTCGGCAACCCGCCGGTGGTCGGCGCGATCGGCACGGGCACCGGAGTCGACGTCGTCATCGCGCAGAGCTTCGACGCGGACGCGCTCATCGTGCCGAAGTCGGTCACCGCCGCGAGCCAGCTGGCCGGGAAGTCGGTCGGCGTGCTGGTCGGCTCGTCGGAGGATTACGAACTGCGCGGCTGGCTCGGCTTGCAGCACCTCACCGCCTCGGTCAAGGTGGTGGGCTTCGCCAGCGAACAGGCGGCAGCGGCCGCCTACCTGGCCGGCTCGGTCGCCGCGGCCTACGTGCAGGCCGGCCCGGAAGCCCAGCTCACGCAGCATGGCGGCCACCCGCTGGTCAACGCCGAGCAGATCGCCAGGCTGGGCATTCCCGGCCTGAACGTGGTCGCGGTCTCGCAGCACCTGGTCCGCAGCGATCCCGCCCTGGTGCAGAAATACGTCTGCGCCGAGGTCCAGGCCACCCGGCTGTTCACCGGCCCGCAGGCGGCGAAGTACCTGACCCAGAGCGCCAAGGTCCAGGGGGTGCCTGGCAACCTCATCGTGTCGGCCACCCGGGGCTACCCGTTCATCCCGCTCAGCCAGCAGCTCTTCTGGCTCGGCTCCGGGCCGAACGACACCACCAGCCCGATCGTCAAGGCCTACGTGCAGACCGGGCAGTTCCTGGTCGGTCAGGGCCGGCTGACTGCGGCGCCGTCGGCGGCCGTGGTGGCGACCCACGTCGATCCGACCTTCGTCAAGAAGGCACTGGCCGGTGGCTGCTCGAGCTGACGCCATCCCGGACGCGGCCGGGCGGCAGGCCGGGGGCCGGGCCACGGCCGCGCACGTGGTGCTCGACGGGGTCGGCAAGACATTCCGCCGGGCTGGCCGTCGCACGGTCGCCGTGGCCGGGGTCAGCCTGGAGGTCGCGCCGGGCGAGCTGGTCTGCCTGCTCGGCCCGTCCGGCTGCGGCAAGTCCACCCTGCTGCGCATCGTCGCGGGCGCGCTGGAGTGCGACGAGGGCTCCGTGACCGTCGGGGGCCTGCCCGTCACCGGGCCGGCCCCCGACCGGGGCATGCTGTTCCAGAGCCCCATGCTCTTCCCCTGGCTGACGACCAGGAAGAACGTGCTGTTCGGCCCGCGGGCGCAGCGGGCCGCCGGCCATGACGAGCGAGACGATCCGGAACTGGACGCCGAGGCCGACGCCATCCTGGCCACGGTCGGCCTGGCGCAGTTCAGCGATGCGTTCCCGCATGAGCTATCGGGCGGGATGCGGCACCGGGCCGCATTCGCCCGCGCGATGGTCACCCGGCCGTCGGTGCTGCTCATGGACGAGCCGTTCGGCGCGCTTGACGCGATCACCCGGATCCGCATGCACGACTTCCTGCTGAGCATGTGGGAGCGGTACCGGATCACCATCATCTTCGTGACGCACGACATCGAGGAGGCGGTCCTGCTCGGCGACCGGGTGGCCGTGATGGGCGGCAGGCCGCCCGGCATCAGCGAGGTCATCGAGGTGCCGCTGCGCCGTCCTCGGCACGCCATCGATGTCGACACCGAACAGTTCCTGGCCACCAAGCGCCGGATCCGCGCGTCCCTGACCGGCTGAGCCGCCCGGGCGGGCCGCGGCGCCCGCGGCCGCGCCCGGGCGGGCTCCGCCAAAGGAGCAACGCCAAAGGAGTAACAATGTCTGGCTGGTATCCCGCGCCCCTCGGGGCGACTGCCGTGATCGAGGACACCGCGCCGGCCGGGCCTGGCGCCGCGGATCACGACGCGTTCGATGATCGCGCCGACCTGCTCGCCCACCGGCGCGCCCGGCGCCGGGCCAGGACCCGGCGGGTGACCACCGGAGCGGCCGGGCTGGCCGCGCTGCTGCTGCTCTGGCAGGCGGCCGCCATGGTCCTGAACGACCAGGTCGCGTTGCCCTCGGTCGTCCAGACCGGCCAGCAGTTCCTGCACTACCTGGGCCGGCCGTACCCGGCGCAGGGCCGGCCGCTCTGGTTCGACCTGTACATCAGCCTGCGGCGGATCCTGACCGGGTTCGTGATCGGGGTGATCATCGGCGTGGCGGCCGGCGCCGCGATGTCGGCCAGCCGGGCCATCCGGCACCTGGTCGATCCCATCATCGAGGTCATCAGGCCGCTGCCGCCGCTCGCCTTCATCCCGCTGTTCATCGTCTGGCTGGGCATCGGCGAGCTGCCCAAGGAGGTCCTGATCGTCATCGGGGTCATCCCGGTGATGGCCGTGACCACCGTCGCGGCCCTCGACGAGGTCCCTGAGGACCTGCGGCTGTGCGCGCGGACCCTGGGCGCGTCCCGCGCCTACACGCTGCTGCACGTCCAGATCCGGTCCGCGCTGCCTGGGATTCTCACCGGGATGCGGATCTCCATGGCCGGGGCCTGGAGCAGCATCGTGGCCGTCGAGCTGCTCGCGGCCACCAGCGGGCTGGGCTTCCTGATCATGCAGGCGGGTGACTACCTGGATACCGCGCTGGTGTTCGCCGGGATCATCACGATTGCGATCGCGGGGCTGGCCCTGGACGCCTGCCTGCGCGGCCTGCTCCTGCTGGCCGATCCGAGCAGGCGGGGATGACCAGGCGGGGATGAGCCGGCGCCGCGCCGGGCGACCGGGCTTAATCCGGCGGGCTATCCCCGATGAGCGCAGCCAGGACCGCCTGGACGATGTCGTCGGCCGGTGCGGCCGCGGGCCCGGCGTGCGGGGCGCGCCGGAATACCTCCGTCGCGGCCTGGTGGAACCCGTCGGGCAGGCCCGCCGCGGCCATGCTCGCGGCGATCTCCTCCATCTCGCCGACCCAGCGCCACCCCTTGGCGCTGGCTGCCTGGGCGGATCCGGCGGACCGGGCGGCCAGTCCGGGCTGGGATAGCGCCCACTCGGCGAGCAGCGTCTCCTCGACGCCTTCGGCCCTGGCCAGCGCCCTGGCCGTGAGCAGGAGCGCGCTGCTGCCCTTGGTCCAGGCGGCGTAGGCCATCTTCACCGCGGACGCCGCGGTGGTGCTGCCGCTGATCACCTGAGCGCCGAGCGGGCTGGCCCGGAACAGCGCGCGTACCTCGCCGGCCTGGGGCCCGGACAGGTACAGCCGGGTGCTGCCGGGGGCGGCCGGCGGTGGCCCGATGATCCCGCCGTCGACGTAGCTGCCGCCGCCGTCGGAGATCATGCGGGCGATCTCGCGCGCGGTGGTCGGCGCGATGGCGTTCGCGTCCAGGAAGATCCCGCCGAAGCCCTGCACCGCCCAGGCCATGTCCAGGGCCGCGTGCGGCGGGAGGATGGACAGGATCACGTCGGCGCGGTCGGCCATCTCCGCCGCGGTCCCGACGTCTTCCAGGCCCGCGCCCCGGGCGCGGGCGGCTGATTCGGGCCCGCGTCCTTCCGACGCCCACAGCACCCGGTGCCCCACGCCGGTCAGGCAGCGCCCGACGGCGGTGCCCATCTCGCCCGGGTGCAGCAGTCCGATCACGGTCTCGCTCATGATCACCCTCCCAGCATAGTGTCGCGCACATGGCCAGGCCGGGAGGAAGACGACCGGCCGGCTGCTCCGCCTGACGGCCACGGTGACCAGCTTCGGCGGACCCGCGCTGGCCGGGCCGCCACCGGTGCGATCTGATAGGAGGATGGCCCGCTCGCTGGATGATCAGGAGGAGACTCGCGATGACTGACCCCAATGATCCGCCCCGGCCGCGTGACTACGCCCTGCAGGAGGAGCTCGACTCGCTGCACGAGCAGGAGCGAGAAGGACACTCGACGCCGAACGAGCAGCGCCGTGCCGAGCAGCTGGAGCGTCGGCTGAACGTCGACGAGCACGGGGCCGAAGTGCGCGAGCGCCGGGAACATGATCGCGAGGCCGACCGGCGCAGCGATGAGGAACGCGCGCGGCATCGCCGCTGAGCTAGCCGGAAGTGAATCCCGCCGCGCAGTGTCGGCGCGGCTTCGAGCCTGCTGAATTGCGCAGCCGTACTTGGTGTAGTCCGCCGGACGGACTCAGCTACGGCTGGGCCGACACCCTCGATGCGCGGCAGCTGGTCAGCGAGTACCGAGCGGGCCGGGTCATCCTGGCCGGGCTGCGCGGCCGCAACTGCGCCGCTACCGTGGGCCTCGCCCGTCCCACCTTCACGGTTCAGAGCGTCCGTCGGCTGCGCTGACAACCTGGTCATGACGGGCCGGTCTGCGGATGTCGGGCTGGCCACGTCGCCGGGGCGCGGTAATGCTCGATAGAGTCGCAGTAGAGGGGCCGTGAGGCCGAAAGCTTAAGCAGCCCGTGAGGGTGCTGATCATTGAGCCGTCCTACGTCCGTGCGCACCGCGCCGGTCGCGCGGCATCGCGAGGAGTGCGTGCAGTGCCGAAGCTCGTCTATGACTTCACCGAGGGCAACAAGGACCTGAAAGACCTGCTGGGCGGCAAGGGCGCCAACCTGGCTGAGATGACCAACCTGGGCCTGCCGGTACCGCCAGGCTTCATCATCACCACCGAGGCATGCCGGTACTACCTGAAAGAGGGCACGATCCCCGAGGGCCTGGCCGCCGAGGTCACCACGCACTTGCGCCAGCTCGAGCAGAAGATGGGCAAGCAGCTCGGCGACCATCAGGACCCGTTGCTGGTCAGCGTCAGGTCCGGCGCCAAGTTCTCGATGCCGGGCATGATGGAGACGGTGCTGAACATCGGCCTGTCCGACGAGTCGGTGCAGGGCCTGGCCAAGCAGGCCAGTAACGAGCGGTTCGCCTGGGACGCGTACCGGCGGCTGATCCAGATGTTCGGCAAGACGGTGCTCGACATCGAGGGCGACGCGTTCGAGCACGCGATCGAGTCGGCAAAGCAGGCCAAGGGCACCAAGAACGACCTGGATCTTGACGCCGAGGACCTGCGGGCGCTCGTTGACACCTTCAAGGGCATCGTGCGCGACCATTCGGGCCGTGACTTCCCGCAGGACCCCCGCGAGCAGATGGATATGGCGGTCAATGCCGTTTTCAACTCGTGGAACGCCGACCGGGCCGTGCTGTACCGGCGCCAGGAGCGGATTCCCGCTGACCTCGGCACCGCGGTCAACATCGTGGCGATGGTGTTCGGCAACCTGGGACCTGACTCGGGCACCGGCGTGGCGTTCACCCGGGACCCGGGCAGCGGCCAGCAGGGCGTCTACGGGGACTACCTGCAGAACGCCCAGGGCGAGGACGTCGTGGCGGGCATCCGCAACACCGTGCCGCTGCAGGACCTCGAGCGGATCGACTCGAAGTCCTACGGCCAGCTGATGCAGATCATGTCGACGCTGGAGAACCACTATCGCGACCTGTGCGACATCGAGTTCACCATCGAGCGCGGCAAGCTGTGGATGCTGCAGACCCGGGTGGGCAAGCGGACCGCGGGGGCCGCGTTCCGGATCGCGATCCAGCTGGTCGAGCAGGACCTCATCGACATGGACGAGGCCCTGATGCGGGTCACCGGCGACCAGCTCGGGCAGCTGATGTTCCCGCGGTTCGACGCCAGCGGCGACGTCAAGCAGATCGCGAAGGGCATCAGCGCCTCGCCCGGCGCGGCGGTCGGCCAGGCGGTATTCGACTCCGGCCGGGCGGTCGAGCAGGCCGCGGCGGGCGAGGACGTCATCCTGGTCAGGCGCGAGACCAACCCGGACGACCTGCACGGCATGATCGCCGCCCAGGGCATTCTGACCAGCCGGGGCGGCAAGACCAGCCACGCGGCGGTGGTCGCCCGGGGGATGGGCAAGACCTGCGTCTGCGGCGCCGACGAGCTCGAGGTGGACCTGGCTGGCCGCAAGTTCACCGCGCCCGATGGCGTGATCGTCAAGGAGGGCGACGTCATCTCGATCGACGGCACGTCCGGCGCGGTCTTCCTCGGCGAGGTCGATGTCATGCCCTCGCCGGTCGTCGAGTACTTCGAGGGCAAGCTGGACCCGGAGTCGGATGAGCTGGTCAGCGCCGTGAACGCGATCATGAAGCACGCGGACGCGCGGCGGCGGCTCGGGGTGCGGGCCAACTCCGACACCGGTGACGACTCAGCTCGCGCGGTCCGGTTCGGCGCCCAGGGCATCGGCCTGACCAGGACCGAGCACATGTTCCTCGGTGAGCGCAGGCAGCTGGTCGAGAACATGATCCTGGCCGACGACGATGCGACCAGGAAGGCCGCGCTGGACGCGCTCGAGCCGCTGCAGCGCGGCGACTTCGTCGAGATCCTGGCGGCCATGGACGGCAAGCCGGTCACCATCAGGCTGCTGGACCCGCCGCTGCACGAGTTCCTGCCCGACCTGACCGAGCTGACCGTGAAGATCGCGCTGGCCGGGGATGACGCTACCGACTCCGACCGCAAGCTGCTCGACGCGGTCCGGCGGCTGCACGAGGAGAACCCGATGCTCGGCCTGCGCGGGGTCCGCCTCGGGCTGGTCGTGCCCGGGCTGTACGCGATGCAGGTGCGCGCGATCGCGCACGCGGCCGCCGACCGGGTGGCGGCCGGCGGGGACCCGCATCCGGAGATCATGATCCCGCTGGTCGGCGCCGTGCAGGAGCTCGAGGTCGCCCGCGAGGAAACCGAGCGGGTGCTGGCCGAGGTGGCCGCCGAGACCGGCACCAACGTGCACACGCTGATCGGCACGATGATCGAGGTTCCCCGGGCCGCGCTCACGGCCGGCCAGATCGCGCAGGTTGCTGAGTTCTTCTCGTTCGGAACCAATGACCTGACCCAGATGGGCTGGGGCTTCTCGCGAGATGACGTGGAGGGCTCGTTCTTCAGCCGGTACATCGACCTGGGCGTGTTCGGCGTCTCGCCGTTCGAGACGCTGGACGCCGACGGCATCGGGCGGCTCGTCAAGATCGCCGTCAAGGAGGGCCGGGCGACCCGCCCCGACCTGAAGATCGGCGTCTGCGGCGAGCACGGCGGCGATCCTCAGTCGGTGCACTTCTTCCACCAGGCGGGCCTCGACTACGTGTCCTGCTCCCCGTTCCGCGTCCCGGTCGCCCGGCTGGAGGCCGGGCGCGCAGCGGTCGAGGAGGCCGCCGGAAGCAGCGACACCCGGTGACCCAGGCGACCTGAGCCGGTGACCGCCGGCTACGACAGCCACGCGACGGAGCGCTGGGCGCCGGAGCAGCGCACCCGTACCCAGCGCCCGTGGCGCGGCGAGTTCGAGCGAGACCGGGCCCGGGTGCTGCACAGCGCCGCGCTGCGCAGGCTGGCAGCCAAGACGCAGGTGGTCGAAGTCGGCTCCAGCGACTTCCCGCGGACCAGGCTCACCCACTCGCTGGAGTGCGCGCAGATCGGCCGGGAACTCGGCGCGGTGCTCGGCTGCGACCCGGACCTGGTCGACGCCGCCTGCCTGGCGCATGACCTCGGGCATCCGCCCTTCGGCCACAACGGCGAGCAGGCGCTGGCCAGCATCGCCGCGGACTGTGGCGGCTTCGAGGGCAACGCGCAGAGCTTCCGGCTGCTGACCCGGCTGGAGGCTAAGGTGGCTGGGACCGGCCTGAACCTGACCCGCGCGACCCTCGACGCCACCTTGAAGTACCCGTGGCTGGCCCGGCCCGGCCAGCTCAAGTACGGCGGCTACGACGACGACGCCAAGGCGTTCGACTGGGTCCGCGACGGCGCCCCGGACGGCCGGCGATGCCTGGAGGCCCAGGTCATGGACTGGGCCGACGACGTCGCCTACTCCGTGCACGACCTGGAGGACGGACTGCAGTCCGGCGCGATCACGCTGGCCGCGCTGCAGGACGGCGCGGACCGCCTGGCCATCGCTGAGCTGACCCTGGCCAGCTACTGCGAGCCAGGCACGGTGCGCACCGACGAGCTGTGCGCGGTGTTCGGCGGCCTGCTCGGCCTGCCGTTCTGGCCCGCCAGCTTCGATGGCGGCCCTGGTTCGCTCGCCGCGCTGAAGCACCTGACCAGCGAGCTGATCAGCCGGTTCTGCGACGCGGCGCAGGACGCGACGCTGGCCGCGGCCCGGACCGCCCGGCTGACCAGGTACGCCGCCGATCTGGTGGTGCCGCGGCGGCAGCGCCTGGAGTGCGCGCTGCTGAAGGGGGTGACCGCGCACTACGTGATGAGCCGGGCCGGGGTCGCAGCGGTGCAGGCCCAGCAGCGCGAGCTGATCACTGGGCTGGCCGCCGCGGTGCGGGCCGGCGCACCGCAGACGCTGGAGCCGGCATTCCGCCCGGCGCATCAGGCGGCCGGGTCGGATCCGCAGCGGCTGCGTGTCGTGGTCGACCAGATCGCCTCGCTCACGGATACTTCGGCGATTGCCTGGCACCGCCGCCTGTGCCAGTGAAACCCTGGTCGTAGCCAATCGTGGCCCGGTCAGCCGACGGTAGTGCGGGGCAGTCAGCCACCGCCGGAAGGAGCAGCCGATGCCCGCCGAACCTGCCTACGTGATCGTCGGCGCCAGCCTGGCCGGCGCCAAGGCCGCGGAAACCCTGCGCGAGGAGGGCTTCAGCGGTGCCGTCGTCCTGATCGGCGCGGAGGATCTGCGCCCCTACGAACGGCCGCCGCTGTCCAAGGGCTACCTGCTCGGCAAGGACGATGCGGACTCGGTATTCGTGCACGAGCCGGGCTGGTATGCCGAGCACGACGTCGACCTGCGGCTCGGCGTCACCGTCAACGCCATCGACACGGCCGCCCGCCAGGTCGAGGTGGCGGGCGGTGACCCCGTCGCCTTCGGCAAGCTGCTGATTACCACCGGGTCGTCGCCGCGCCGCCTGCGGGTGCCAGGCGCCGACCTGGACGGCGTGCTGTATCTGCGGACCAGGCCCGACTCAGACCGGTTGCGGGCGTCACTGGCCGCAGGCGGCCGGGTGGTCATCGCCGGATCGGGCTGGATCGGGCTGGAGACCGCCGCCGCGGCCAGGGAATACGGCTGCGAGGTCACGATCGTGGAGCCCGAGCCGGGTGCCCTGCTCCGCTCGGTCGGCCCTGAACTCGGCGAGGTCTTCGCTGACCTGCACCGCAGCCACGGGGTGGTGTTCCGGTTCGGCGAGGGCCTCGCCGAGCTGCGCGGATCGGGCGGACGGGTCAGCTCGGTGGTCACCTCGGCCGATGCGGAGCTGCCCGCCGACCTGGTGATCATCGGGATCGGCGCGGCGCCGAACGACGCCATCGCGACCGCCGCTGGCCTCGAGGTGGACAACGGGATACTGGTCGACGAGGCGCTGCGCAGTTCTCATCCGGACATCTTCGCGGCCGGGGACGTGGCGAACTGGTTCAATCCGCTGCTCGGCCACCGGATCCGGGTCGAGCACTGGGCCAATGCACTGGCCGGCGGCCCGGTCGCGGCCAGGTCCATGCTCGGCCAGCAGGTCTCCTACGACTGGGTCCCGTACTTCTTCAGCGACCAGTACGACCTTGGCATGGAGGCCGCGGGGGTGCCCGAGCCCGGCCACTATGACCAGGTTGTTTACCGGGGCGACCCCGAGACGCTGGAGTTCATCGCGTTCTGGCTGTCGGACGGCACCGTGGTGGCCGGGATGAACGTGAATGTCTGGGATGTGAACGACGACATCCAGGCGCTGATCCGGGCCGGTACCAGCGTGGACGTCAGCCGCCTCGAAGACCCCGACGTCCCGCTGACCGACCTCTGAGCCGGCCGCTGGCCTGTCGCGGACTGGTCTGCCGGCGGTATCCGGCCAACCGCTGGACCGGATGCCCGGACTGCCCCTTGATTACGGTTTGCAATTACTGGGAAACCTGAATTTGTCGGCGGTGAGGGGCACCAGGTTGCCGGGGGGCGGTCGATGGAGAATTTCATGGCCGGGCTGGCCCGCTTCGCGATCCGGTTCCGCTGGGCCATCATCGCCGGGTGGGTGATCGCCGGCGTCCTGTGCATCGCGCTGCTGCCCGCGCTGTCCACCGCCGTGAATACCGATAACAGCTCGTTCCTGCCGGCCAGCGCGCCCAGCGAGCACGCGCTGACCCTGGCCGCCCCGTTCCAGCCCGTAGACGACACCACCGGCACCCTGGTGGTGCTCGGCCAGGCCAAGCTGACCAGCAGCGACCAGAGCGCGATCACCAGCCTGGAGAACAAGATCGCCAAAGACGACCACGTCGTATCGGTGTCCGGCCAGGGCCTGTCCCAGGACGGCAAAGCCGACAAGGCCCAGGTGATCTTCAACGTCCTGACCTCGAGCACCAAGGCGGCGCCGACCGTCGCGGCCGTCCGGTCCACAATCAGCCAGGCCGGCCTGCCATCCGGCCTGTCCGGGTACCTCACCGGGCAGCTGCCCAGCGCCGTGGACAACCAGAATTCGCAGGCCAGCGCCCAGAAACTCACCGAGAACCTGTCGATCCTGGTCATCCTGGTCATGCTGGTCATCGTGTTCCGGGCGGCCATCGCGCCGCTGGTGACGCTGCTGCCGGCGATCTGGGTGCTGGAGATCTCCGGGCATGTCATCGCCGAGATGTCGACGGCCGGGCTGCAGGTGTCCACCATCACCCAGACCATGCTGACCGTGCTGCTGCTCGGCGCGGGAACCGACTACGGCCTGTTCCTGATCATGCGGGTCCGGGAGGAGATGGCCCGCGGCGCCACACCGCACGCCGCCATCGAGCGGGCCGGCCGCTACGTCGGCGAGTCGATCACGTTCTCGGGCGGCACGGTCATCGTCGCGCTGCTGTGCCTGGTGCTCGCGTCGTTCGGCCTGTACTCGGGGCTCGGGCAGGCCCTGGCCCTCGGCGTCGCGATCATGCTGGTCGCCGCGCTGACGCTGATCCCGGCGCTGCTCGCGGTGTTCGGCCGGGCCACCTTCTGGCCGCGCCCGGTCCGGCTGGCCAAGCGCGAGGGCCTGTGGGCCAGGGTGGCCGACGTCGTGATCGCGCACCCGGCCGTCACGCTGGTCATCGGGGTGCTGTTCCTCGCGGCGCTGGGAACCGCCGCGACCGGGTACGTCTCCAGCGGCTTCGGCGGCACCACCACCGGGCCGCCGGGCAGCCAGTCGGCCGACGGCACCAACGTGATCAACAACCACTACCCGCCGGCCGTCGCCAACCCGACCAGCGTGCTGCTGGTCTATCCCTCGTCGGTGTGGAAGAACCTCACGCCGGTCCAGGACGCCGAGAATGACCTCGGCAAGAAGTCCGTCTTCGCCTCGGTTACCGGGCTGTTCGACGCCAACGGCACCGCGGTCAGTGTCCAGCAGCTGAACAGTCTCTACGCCCAGCTCGGGCCGCCCGGCAAGCTGCCCGCCACCGAGCCAGCGGGCACCGGCGTCTCCGCCCAGCAGTACGCCGCCTACCGGGCCACCTCGCAGTTCGTCAGCCCGAACGGCCAGACCGTGCAGTTCTACACCTCGCTGACCGCCGGGTCGCCCGCCAGCACCGCGGCCCTGAACGCGGTGCCGTCCATCCGGACGGCGGTGACCAGCGTGCAGAACGCCACCAAGGCCACCGACAGCGGCGTCAGCGGGCTGGCGCCAGCCTCCTACGACGTCAGCTCCGTGTCCCAGAGCGACCTGAAGGAGATCGTGCCGATCGTGATCGTCCTGCTCGCGCTGCTGCTCGGGATTCTGCTGCGCAGCATCGTGGCGCCGCTCTACCTGGTCGCGACCGTGCTGCTCAGCTACTTCGCCGCGCTGGGCATCGCGGTGCTCATCTTCCAGGACGGGGCGGGCGATGCCGGGCTGAACTTCGTGCTGCCATTCCTGCTGTTCATCTTCCTGATGGCGCTCGGCGAGGACTACAACATCCTGATCATGACCAGGATCCGGGAAGAGGCGCACCACCTGCCGCTGCGCGAGGCCGTCGCCAACGCGGCGCACCATACCGGCACCACCGTCACCTCAGCCGGGCTGATCCTGGCCGCTACGTTCGGCGCGGCCGGCGTCACCGGCGCCACCAGCCAGATCAAGCAGCTGGGCACGGCGATCGCGCTCGGCGTGCTGCTGGACACCTTCCTGGTCCGGACGCTGATGGTGCCGGCCATCGTGGTGCTGTGCCGTCGCTACAACTGGTGGCCGTCCAAGCTCGCCCGCCGCGAGCCGGCCGCGCCCGCCGCCGGGCGTCCCGGCCCCGCGCCCGTCAAGGGCTGACCTGCCCCAGGTGGTGCGGCAGTCCCGGCCCGGGCCCGCCCAGGATCGCCTCGAGCACCTGCCCGGTGTCAGTCAGGTCGGGGAGCACGGCGTGCGCCCCGGCCGCGGCCAGCTCCGGTACGGCGAAGCTGCCGGTGGCCACCCCCACCGCCCGGGCGCCGGTGGCCAGCGCGGCCCCGACATCCAGCGGCGTGTCCCCGACCAGGACGGTGGCCTGCCCGGCGAAGTCGTGGCCGTAGCCGCGCGCCGCATTGCGCCGCGCAGCGTGCACGAGCTCGGCTCTGACCTCATGCACGTCGCCGTAGGCGCCCGCGTCCAGGTCTAGGTGGTCGAGCAGGCCCAGCGGGCCGAGCTTGACCTCGGCGAGCGGCCTGATGTTGCCGGTCAGCAGGGACTGGACCACCTCGAGCCCGTCCAGGCCGGCCAGCGCCGCGATGGCGGCGGCCGCGCCTGGCAGCGCCCGGCTGTGCTCCAGGACCACCCCGGCCAGCTCCGCGGCGCGCGCCGCCTGGACCGCCTGGAAGGCGGCGATATGCCGCTGCGGCTCGGCCAGCCCGGCCAGGGTCAGCACCTCGAGCGCGATCGCCCGGTCGGTCCGGCCGGACATCAGCCCGGGCTGTGGCATAGCGCGGCCGAACAGCTCGCTAAACGTCGCCTCGTAGAGCATCCGGCCGACCCCGTTGGAGTCGACCAGCGTGTAGTCGACATCCCAGAGCACGAGAAGGCTGGCCACGCCGGGAGGCTACCAGCCGGCCGCGTCGGGCTTGCCCGGCCGCGGGCGGCGGCGGCGGGGACTAGACTCGCCGCGACACAACTCATCCGAGCGGAGGGCGGACGTGGCAGGCCGGATCCGCGACGAGGATATCGCCCTGGTCCGGGAGCGCTCGCCCGTCGAGGAGGTCGTGGGGGAGTACCTCCAGCTCCGCAGCGCCGGCGGCGGCTCGCTGAAGGGACTCTGTCCGTTTCACGAGGAAAAGACACCGTCTTTCAACGTGACCCCGGCCCGCGGCCTGTTCTACTGTTTCTCCTGCTCCGAGGGCGGCGACGTCATCAGGTTCGTCCAGATGATCGATCATCTCAGCTTTGCCGAGGCGGTCGAGCGGCTGGCGGCCCGGGCCGGGATCGACCTGCGCTACGAGCAGGGCGGCCACGTTCCCGGCCAGGAGCAGACTCAGCGGCGCCGGCTCATCGAGGCCCATCGCGCCGCAGCCGAGTTTTATGCCGAACGGCTCGCGGGCGCCGATGCCGCCGCCGGACGCGGATTCCTGTCGTCGCGCGGTTTCGAGCAGGCCGATGCGCAGCGGTTCGGGATCGGCTTCGCGCCTGCCGAGTGGGACGCGGCGACCAGGCACCTGCGCGGGCGGGGCTTCACCGACGCGGAGCTGCTGTCCGGCGGCCTGGCCAGCCATGGCCGGCGCGGCCTGATCGACAAGTTCCGCGGGCGGCTGATCTGGCCGATCAGGGACCTGAGCGGCGACGTGATCGCGTTCGGGGCCCGCAAGCTGCGCGATGACGACGACGGACCCAAGTACCTGAACACCCCGGAGACGGCGCTGTTCAAGAAGAGCTCGGTGCTGTACGGGGCTGATCTGGCCAAGCGCGATATCGCGCAGCGCCGCCAGGCGGTCATCGTCGAGGGGTACACCGACGTGATGGCCTGCCAGCTGGCCGGCGTGACGACCGCGGTGGCCACCAGCGGCACCTCGTTCGGCGATGGCCACATCACGATCCTGCGGCGGCTGCTGATGGATGACAGCCAGTTCCGTGGCGAGGTCATCTTCACCTTCGACGGCGACCGGGCCGGGCAGCGGGCGGCGCTGCGCGCGTTCGGCATGGAGGAGAAGTTCGTCACGCAGACCTTCGTCGCTGTCCAGCCGGACGGGCTCGATCCGTGTGACCTGCGGCTGTCCCGCGGCGATGGCGCGGTCAGGGACCTGATCGCGCAGCGGGTGCCGCTGTTCGAGTTCGCCATTCGCAGTGCGCTTGGCGATCACGACCTGAACACCGCCGAAGGCAGGCTCGCCGCGCTTGACGCCGCGGCGCCGATCGTGGGCAAGATCAAGGACCGGGGCCTGCGCCAGCTCTACGCGGTCAGCCTGGACCGGTGGCTGGGAATGATGGACGAGAGCTTCGTGCTCGCCCGGATCCGCAGCCACTCGGCGCCGGCCCAGCCGGGCCTCCGCGGTGGCCAGCATGGCGGCGCGCAGCACGGGGCCGGGCAGCACGGGGCCGGGCAGCACGGAGCCGGGCAGCACGGGGCCGGGCAGCACGGGGCCGGGCAGCACGGGGCCGGGCAGCAGGGCCTGCCTGGCCCTGGGGATCGCGGCCATGGACAGCGCACCAACGGGCAGCGCACCAACGGGCAGCGCGACAATGGACAGCCCGGCAACGGGCAGCAGGGCGGCGGACAGCAGGGCGGCCGGCCGCAGCGCGGCGGGCAGGTGGGCGGCCCGAACGGGCCTGGACGGCCGACCGAGCGCGCTGACCCGCTCCGCTATGACCTGCGTGATCCGGTCATCCAGATCGAGCGCGAGGCGCTGAAGCTGGCCGTGCAGCGGCCGGCGCTCTGCGGACCCGTATTCGACGAACTCGGCCAGGCCGCGTTCACCGCACCCCCGCATGCTGCGGTATTCGACGTCATCGCGGCGTGCGGGGGAGCCGGACGGGCGGCGGGTGGCGGCCGGGAGTGGGCCGAGCGGCTGCGGGGTGCCGCGCCGGACGACCAGGTCAGGACGTTCGTGACGCAACTCGCCGTGGAGCCGCCCCGCGCCCCCCGCGCCGACGGCGAGCCCGACGCCAGGTACGCGGACGCGGTCCTGGCCCGGATCGGCGAGCTGTCGGTGAGCAGGGAGATCGCAGTGGTGAAGTCGCGCCTGCAGCGGCTGAACCCGGTCACCGAGACGGCCGACTACAACCGCTTGTTCGGCGATCTGGTCGGCCTTGAGCAGCGCAGGAAGGTGCTGTCCGACCGGGCCGGAGGGGCCCTGTAGGCACGCACAGCATGTGATCGGCCGACTACGTAACTACCGCGAAGGTGACAATATTAGATCCCCTGAACTCGGGGTTCCTGACGCAGACTGGTCTGCATGAGCCTTGCGGTTCTCCCCCAAGTAGACGATGTAACCGACCTTGTCGCACGGGCCAGGGAGCGTGGCACCGTTGCCATGACTGACCTCGCCGCAGCGTTCGAGCGCTGCGATCTGCCGCCCGATGCCGTCGAAGGGGTGCTGCGGCTGCTAGCCGAGGAGGGCGTGGAGGTTGTCGAGCCGCCCCCGGACGAACCGGACGAGCTGCCACGTGCGGCCGCGCCCGACGTCGCCAGGCGGGCGGCCACCGGCGACCTGGTCCGGATCTACCTGCGCGAGATCGGCCGGGTTCCGCTGCTGACCGCCCAGGATGAGGTTGACCTGGCCAAGGCGATCGAGGCCGGGCTATTCGCCACGGAGAAGCTGCAGCGCGCCGGGGTATACGCCGCGCTGAACCAGGGACTGAGCTCCGGCCTGAACGCCGGGCCTGGCCCGGGCCTGACCGCCGCGCCGGAGGGCGCCGAGATCGCGGAGCTCACCTTGCTGGCCGCCGACGGCTGCCGGGCCAAGCAGCGCCTGATCGAGGCGAACCTGCGGCTGGTGGTCTCCATCGCCAAGCGGTACATCGGCCGCGGCCTGGTCTTCCTTGACCTGATCCAGGAGGGGAATCTCGGCCTGATCCGCGCCGTGGAGAAGTTCGACTACACCAAGGGCTACAAGTTCTCCACGTATGCCACCTGGTGGATCAGGCAGGCCATCACCCGGGCTATTGCCGATCAGGCCAGGACGATCAGGATCCCGGTGCACATGGTCGAGACCATCAACAAGATGGCCAGGATCCAGCGCCAGCTGCACCAGGACCTCGGCCGCGAGGCGACCCCGGACGAGATCGCCAGCGAAATGGGCCTGCCCCCGGACCGGGTGGCCGAGATCCAGCGGATTGCCCAGGAGCCGGTCTCGCTGCAGTCGCCGATCGGCGAGGAGGACTCTGACCTGGGCGACTTCATCGAGGATGCGGACGCGGTCGTGCCGATGGAAGCGGCCGCCTTCATCATGCTGCAGGATCAGCTGGAGCAGGTCCTGGAAAACCTGTCGGTCCGGGAGCAGCGCATTATCCAGCTGCGGTTCGGCCTGACCGACGGCCATCCGCGCACCCTCGAGGAGGTCGGCCGCGAGTTTGGCGTGACCAGGGAACGCATCCGCCAGATCGAGTCCAAGACGCTGGCCAAGCTGCGGCACCCGAGCCGGGCCCAGATGCTGCGCGAGTACCTGGCCTGAGGCTACGGGTCAGCCGGGCCTAGGTCCGGCCCAGGTCAGCTGGGACCGACGTCGCGCTGGCGGTCTGAGTCGCCGGTCTGCGCGAAGGACTCATCGCCGGGGACCTCGACGCTCCCGTTGGAGTCGCGCCTGGCCCGGCCGGGCCGCCGGGTCTCGGTCACCCGCTGGGCCGACTTCGCCATCCCCGGCACCCGGTCACGCACCTGATCCGTGACCTTCTGCCTGGCATTGTTCGCGAGCCCGGCGGCCTGGGCCTGCAGCGCGCCAGCGGCCTGCTGGACGGCGGGGTTGTCGGCGGCGGTGCGGGCGACCTTCTTGATCTGTTCATAGCGTTCGCGGCCGGCCCGCGCGCCGATCACGAAGCCGGCGGCTACGCCACTGAGGAATGCGATTCGATACCGGTGCATCTCGACCTCTCCCGAGCGTGCCATGCTGCGCGGGCGTGCCCCCGCCCCGCTGGTCACCCCGCGCTGGGCTGACTTCCCGGTCATGCCCCGCCGAAACGCCAGTTATGCACGGGGCGGGCCACAGTACGGTGCTCGGCGCACCGCGCAGCGGCCCTAGTGCGCTACCCTAGTGGCCGCGACGCCGATACGGCAGTGATCACCTGGTCTGCCGCATCTGGCCCGCCGATCCCGCGTAGCTCAATTGGCAGAGCGTCCGGCTGTTAACCGGCAGGTTATAGGTTCGAGTCCTATCGCGGGAGCCACCTGACCAGCGCAAACGCATAGAATGCCCGCCACGTGCCAGACGGCCGGTCACAGTGCGGCCGCCCGGAAGAGGGCCGCGGTCCGATGCCGGACGGCGCCTGGCCGAGGCCACCGTCCAGCGCCTCACCGGACGGGACCGGCTCAAGGCCCGGCGGATGCGGGAGGACTTCTGGGAGTTCAGCCCGTCTCGCCGTGCTTCGGTCGCCTGCGCGTTACCGTGCTGCGGTCGCCGGCCTTCGCGGTAGCTACAGCAGATCGGACCTTTTCGTCTCGAAGAGCTGCCATTTCCAGGGCACTGATGGTGACGGCAGGGGTGAGGACGAGCGTTCCGTCGGGAAGTTCCTCTGCTGTGTAGCGGTCGTAGCGATGACTGCGAACACGAGCGAGGCTCGTCCGTCCGCGCTCGTCGACGACGACTTCTGTGGTGGTGGACATCGACTCCCTCTCCAGGTTGCGGTCGCAGCACTAGATGAGCTGGCAGCCGACCCCACTATGTCGGCGGTCCTAGATGCTGTCGAGCGCACTCTTGACCGCCTCTCCGCTGCCCCCTACGAGCGGCGGCTCGGAACAGCCGGGTTCCAGACCCCGGAACTCGGCGGCATCAGCGCCACGCCAGTCCGCGTAGACGACTGGTACGTGTTCTGGCAGCGCGGCCCCGAGCCCAGAGTGCTGGATATCGTCCTGATTCAGCCGCTCTCCGTCGACCAAGGCTGAGTGCCGACCTGAACGTCGGCCGTCCACGGCTCATCGACCGTAGGCAATGCTCAGATGTACTCCCGTTTGCGCATCCAGACCAGGGTGAGCCAGCCCCAGATGGGCGGCAGGTAGGACGTGAACAGGCGCTGGATGAAGACCGCGGCGGTGGCATCGGCCTCCGAGACGCCGGCTGCGGTGAGGCCGAGGATCATGCCGGCCTCCACCACGCCCATGCCGCCGGGCGACGGCGAGATGCCGCCGATGATCCCGGCCAGCGTGATGACCACGATCAGGGTGGGCAGCCGGAGATGATCGCCGAAGGCCCGCAGCGAAACGGACAGCGCCATGGCCACCACCAGTTCCTGGGCGAACGATCCGCCCACCAGCAGCACCAGCTTGCGCGGTGAGCGGGCCACCTCCTTGAGGTTGGCCCAGATGGCGTTCACCCTGGGGCGCAGGTGCTCGGCAGCCAGCCTGCGCAGCCTGGGCACGGCCAGGGCCAAGCCCACCACCAGGCCGACCAGTACCACCACGGCCAGGATGATCCACACCAGTTTCGAGTTCCCGCCTGACTCCGGGGTGACCTCGAGGTGGATGGACCCCCAGGCGAACGGCAGTGAGACGAGGGTCAGCACCGCGATGGCGAGCCAGCTCGAGGTGGCCATGATGGCGCCCGAGCTCAGCGCCACCGAGGAGTCGTAGCCCTGCTGCTGGAAGAACCGCACCCGGGTGGCGAAGACGGCCGCCGTCCCGCCGGCCAGGGCGCTGAATGAGTTGGCGACCTCGACGGCCACTACCCGCCCGAACGGAAGCACCCCGGTCACGCTCCCGACGGCTTCAACGGCCGACGCCACGTAGGCGAGCTGGGCCAGGATGAGCGCGGCGATCACCCAGAGCCAATCGGCACCCAGTACGGTGTCGAAGGACTTGGAGACGTCGATCAGCACCCCGACCAGGGCCCAGCCGCCGATGAGCGTGCCGACCACCATGATCAACGTTGGCCAGCTCACCCGGCGCGGCTCCACCAGCTTCGGCACGTCGATCGACTTGGCCTGCGCCGCGCGCTGGCGCACCTCCTCCAGGAGCCCGCGCTCGCCGCGCAGCCTCCGGCTGAGCACCGGGTCGAGCCCGGCCCTCCGCAGCCGCTGGAGTGCCCTGGCCAGCACCTCAGGATCCAGGCACCTCGCCGCCGCGTCGGCGGCTTGCTGCGCGCCGACCGCCACCGCCGTCGCGGCAATGGCACCAGCCATGTCGCGATCGAGCTGGTCCGGCGACGCGTTCGACGTCGCGTTGCGGAAGTCCGCCAGGATCGTGGTCCCCGCCGCCGGGTCGACCAGCACCGTGTCTGCACTGATCGCGCCGTGCGCGATACGTGCGCTCCGCAGCGCCAGCAGCTGACGATAGAGGTCATCGAGAGTGGCGTCGCTGATGTCGCTGGCATCGGCCTCGGACAGCGTCGTCGTGCCGGTCGGCAGCCGGTAGACGAGCAGCGCGTCGTTGGCGGGTCCCGCGGTCCCCGCCTGGATGAGCTCGGGGACGGCCGCGCCCAGCTGGCCTGCCCGCAGGGTGAGGTAGGCCTCGTGCTCGACCTGCTGCAGCCGGGTAAAGGTGAGGCTCGGTCCGGAGTCCCGGTAGAACAGGAACCGGCCGGTCTTGGTGAGGAGCTTGGCATCGGCGGCATCCCGCCCGTAGACGGCGATGCCGATGTGCTGGCCGGGGGAGTCCGCCGCCTGCACCTCGGTGGCCTCGTACTTCGCCACCCCCCAGACTTGCCTGGTGGCCGCGTGCAGGTTGCGCGAGCGGATGCCCAGCTCGTCGAGTAGCGCCCTGATGTCAGCGGCCGACGGCAGGCCGAGCGGTGAGCCGAAGATGAGCCGGACCAGCGCGGTCACCCCCCAGCCGATGGCCAGGCTGCCCAGCACGTTGACCGGCAGCCCGTGACCTCCGACGGCGGAGGCCAGCGCTACCAGGGCGATGAAGATCTCGATGAGGCGCTGCAAGCCTCGCGCCAGGTAGGGCAGCGCGGCCGTGGCGACCGCCATGAACAGGGCGATCTGGAGGATTGGGAAGCGCAGGTAGTAGCCGTTGATGACGACTCCGCTCGGCCTGCCGCCGCTGCTGCCGAGCAGCGCGACGAGGATCCCGCTCACTGCTGCGGTGCCGGCCGCGCTCAGCGCGATATCGCGCGCGATCTCCCAGCGGCGCGCGATGAGCGCCAGCGCCACCAGCAGGATCGTGACACCGAACGCCCCGGCGTCGTAGACCACCGTCACCAGCCAGGTGATGCTCCGCGGCGGCGGATGGATGACAGCAATGATGGCCCGGTCCACGCGGGAGTTGTAGCGGATGAGGACTACGCAGCACACCAGGGCCAGGATGGCGGCGGCCAGGCGCGCTCCGTCGCTCCCGCGCCGGCGCCGGTGGCCGTCACCGACCGGAGCGAACAAGACTGAGCGCCAGCCCCGCACCAGCTGTGGCTCGGAAAGCGAGCCCACGCTGTTGATGGTGTCTTCAGTCATCCGGGACAGCTGCCTTCCGGCTGGTACGGGCCGTTTCTGACGCGAAGACTATCGGCGATGGGGTCACTGGCCCGCGGGGGTGGCAACCTCGCCGGGACCGTCGCCGTGGCAGCGCTTCCACTTGCGGCCGCTGCCGCAGGGGCAGGGGTCGTTACGGCCGCGGCGGGCGTCTTGCTTCGCGTAGGCCGCCATCAGCTCGGCGGGAGCCCGATTCGCCCGGAGCAGCGTGGCCATGGCTTCCATGGGCTGCCGGACATGGCGGAAGAAGTCCTGGTAGCTGGGGCACAGGTAATGCTGGCCTGGCTCGCCGTAGGGGGAGGTCGCGAACCTGTCTTTGGGGCAGCCGCCCTGGCAGGCGAACCGGACGTCGCAGTCGCGGCAGTACCGGGTGAGGCTGTCGCGCTTGTCCTGCCCGAACTTGGCCTGCTGGGGCAAGGCGATCAGCTCCAGCAGGTGCCGGTCGTTGATGTTGCCCAGCAGGTAGCCGGGCTCGACGTAGTGGTCGCAGGAGTACAAGTCGCCGGTGTGCTCCAGGGCCAGCTGGAGCCCGCAGGTCTCGGCGTGCACGCACATTCCGCCGGGCTCGCCGTAGAAGTTGGCCAGGGCCGTGTCGAACATCTGGACGTAGACGGTGCCGATGTCGCGGCGGACCCAGTCCTCGAACGCCTCGATCAGGAACCGGCCGTACTGCGCCGGGCCGACGGACCGGTGCGTGACCAGGCTCCCGTCCTGGGTGTATAGGGGCCGTCCCTTGACGCCGTGGCCCCAGCCGGCGTCGGCGATCGGCAGGGTCTGCTCGGTGGCCCGCTCGATGATCGGGATGTACTGGATGAACGTGGCGCCCAGCTCGTCGCGGAGGAACGTGTAGACCGCGCGGCCGTGGTCGCCGTTGACGGCGTGGATGGTGGTCAGCACGTTCCAGTCGACCTGGTGCCGCTTCAGGACGTCCAGGCCGCGCATCACCCGGTCGAACGTCGGCTTCCCGCCCTTGTCGACCCGGTAGGCGTCGTGCATCTCGCGAGGTCCGTCGATGGAGATTCCGACCAGGAAATCGTTGGCTTTGAGGAACTCACCCCAGTCGTCGGTCAGCAGGGTGCCGTTGGTCTGGATCGTGTTCAGGATCCGCTGCCCGGGCCGGGCGTACTGGCGTTCCAGGTCGATGGCGCGGCGGAAGAAATCCAGGCCCATCATGGTCGGCTCGCCACCCTGCCAGGCCACGACGACCTCCGGGGCCCGCGCGTGCGCCTCCAGGAGCTGGCGGATATAGGTCTCCTGCAGCTCGGCGGCCATCCGGAACCGGCTGCCCGGGTACAGCATTTCCTTGGACAGGAAGAAGCAGTACTCACAATCCAGGTTGCAGACCGCGCCGGTCGGCTTGGCCATCACGTGGAATGCCAGCGGGGCGCCCGGCATCGTCAGCACCGGTCCGGCCGCCTCGGGCCGGTCCAGGGGCGGAGTTGCGGGCAGACCGCCAAACGCGGGCGGCAGGTTCCGCACCTCGGCGGCCGGGCCGGGAGGCTTGGCGGTCATAGGTCAAATACCACCTTGAAGTCGTTCTGCATGCTCACGATCGTCCAGTCACGTTCCTTGGCCTTGCCCAGAGCCTTCTCCGAACCCGCGTCATAGGCAAATTCGCGCCCGGCGTCGTCGTGGCGGATCAGCATGCCGAACCGCGCGGTCCGCAGCATCGCGGCGTCTCCGTCGGCGTTCCCGGCCGCCAGCAGCGGCTTGCGCCCGGTGCGGGCCCAGATATGGACCGGTTTGCCCGGGCCGTCATCGACCGGCTGCTCAACGCCCTTAGTGCGGTACACCGCACCGTGGCGGTACTCAAGGATCGCGCCTGAGCCGATGACCCGCTGCCGCGGGATGCCGTACATCTGCCCGGCCACCGCCCGGACGAAGTCCCGGCCGCCTGCCGAGCAGATATACACCTCGAACTCGCTGCCGGTCAGCAGGGCGATCAGCTCCCGCATCGGCTGATACCCCAGGCTGGTGTAGCGGACGCCGAGCACCGGATGGCGCGCGGCATCGAAGAACGCCCGCACCGCCCGGTCGAACGTCTCGACCGTGATGCCCGCGTATGCCTCCGTCACGCCCCTGGTCAGATCGGGCACCGGCGCCAGGATCCCCGCCAGCCACGCCTGGTCACCTTCGGTGACGGCCCGCCACGGCTGCTTCCTGGCCAGGCCGGGATGGGCCCTGGCCAGCTCCGTCCAGCGCCGCAGCAGGAAATCGGCCTGCGGGCACATCGGCTTCTCGCAGCACAGCGTGCCGTCATGGTCGAACACCGCGATCCGGTCCGCGGCAGGCACGAACGAAGCTCCCGGCTCGGTCACCGACCGCACGAACTCCAGGATCTGCGCCTTCGCCGGCCCGTCGGTCCAGCTCGGCAGCTGGTCAGCCACGCCCCGGTCAGCCATGCCCGTGGGCCTCCTGTCGTCGGGTCGCGGCGGCCAGCGCAGCTCCGGCGACCACCTGGCCAGTTGCACCCCAGATGTACCTTGCGCCACAGATGTACCTTGCACCACTAAGTTAAGCTGCTCGAGGTGACGATGACATGTCAGCCATCGGCCCGCATCACCCGCCCAGGCGGGTTATCGGGCCAGCGGCAAGGCCGCGGATAGCCGCACCGTGCGGCTGGAAACGGCTTTTAGACGTCTGGAAACGGCTTTTAGACGTATTGTCTCACCCGTGGCGGGTGGTGCCGGTGATCGGCGGGCGGCGAATGCTGGGCCAGCACGGTGATCGCTGTCCGGTAGCCACGTGCCGCTTTGGCAGTCCCTCAGGCGTGAAGGAGAAGAAATGCCGCTGCTAGCCGCTTCGTCGAGTTCGTACCCGCTGTTGAACATCTTCTGGTCGATCTTCATTTTCTTTCTGTGGGTGATCTGGATCTGGATCCTGATCATGGTGTTCATCGACATCTTCCGCAGCCATGATCTGTCCGGCTGGGCCAAGGCCCTGTGGGTGCTGTTCGTGGTGATCCTGCCGTTCCTGGGGGTGCTGGTGTACCTGATCGCCCGCGGCGGCAAGATGCACGAGCGCGCCGAACGCCAGGCCGCCCAGCAAGACCAGGCTGCCCGCGCCTATATCCAGCAGGCCGCCGGGACCAGTACCGCGGACCAGCTGGCGAAGCTCGCTGACCTGCGCGACCGGGGAGTCATTTCCGCTGAGGAGTTCGACCGCGAGAAGGCGAAGGTGCTGGCCTGAGCCAGCCGGAGGCCGGGAGGCCGGGAGCCGGGCGGGCCAGCCGTTACAGATGGCTGAACCCGCTCGACTCCTCCTTCGTCATGGGCACCGTGACCGGATGCTTCGAGAAGTGCGCTACGGCGTCGCGGAAGTCGGCCAGCAGCAGGGCGGCCATATCCTGGCTCACGCCCAGCCGGACCAGGATGCGCTGCACGGCTATGTCCGAGGCTGTCCCGGTCAGGGTGTAGGCAGGTACCTGCCACCCCCGCGCGCGCAGCCGGTCGGCCAGGTCGAACAGGGTGTAGCCGGGGTCCTCACCGTCCCGGATCCGCCAGGTGACGGTCGGGATCCCGGTGGCCGGGTTGCTGTCACAGAGCAGCTCGAACGGGCCGAGCTTGACGATCTCCGCGGCGAGATACTGGCCGACCGCGTAGGAGGCGTCGTGGATGCGCTTGTACCCGTCAAAGCCAAGGCGCAGGAAGTTGTAGTACTGCGCGATGATCTGGCCTGCTGGCCGGGAGAAGTTGATCTGGAAGACCGGCATGTCGCCGCCCAGGTAGTTGACGTGGAATATCAGATCCTCGGGTAGTTCGTGCCGGTCTCGCCACAGCACCCAGCCGACGCCCAGCGGGGCCAGCCCGAACTTGTGCCCCGAGGTGCTGATCGACTTGACCCTGGGCAGGCGGAAGTCGAACACCACGTCGGGCGCACAGAACGGGGCCAGGAAGGCGCCGCTGGCCCCGTCCACGTGAATGTCGACATCCAGGCCGGTATCGGCCTGGAGCTGATCGAGTGCGGCAGCGATGGCGGCCACCGGCTCGTAGGCGCCCGTGTAGGTGACGCCGAAGGTCGGGACCACCATGATCGTATTCTCATCGACCCGGTCCAGCACGTCGGCCGCGTCCATCGCGTAATGACCATGGGACATCGGGACCTCGCGCATCTCGATGTCCCAGTACCGCGCGAACTTGTGCCAGACCACCTGGACCGGGCCGCACACCATGTTCGGCTTGTCGGCTGGCTTGCCCGCGGCCCGGCGCTTGGACCGCCACCGCCATTTGGCGGCCATGCCCGCCAGCATGCACGCCTCGGAGGATCCGATCGCGGAGGCGCCCACGCTATTGGCGGCCTCGGGTGCGTGCCAGAGGTCGGCCAGCATGTGAACGCAGCGCCGCTCGACCTCCGCGGTCTGCGGGTACTCGTCCTTGTCGATCATGTTCTTGTTGAGTGACAACGCCATCAGGGCGATGATCTCGGGCTCGGCCCAGGTCTGGCAGAACGTGGCCAGGTTCTGGCGGGCATTGCCGTCAAGCATCAGCTCATCAGAAACCACCTGGAATGCCTCGGCCGACAGGGTCTCGTCCCGGGGGAACCGGTACTTTGGCACCGGCCTGGTCAGGTCCCGCCCGGCGAACACGCACTCCTCCAGCTGCTGACGGATGGTGTCGCGGTCGTGCAGGGGCATGGTGGCTCTCCTTGATCGGCGACCGTGCCGCTGGGAGCAGCCGCAGGCAGGCGGCGCACTTCGCCAGCAGAGACGGTTCCCGCCATGTTCGCTAGCAGCGCCTGCTGACGACATCACCCACCGTGGATGAGTTCGGAAGATCGCCGGCCTGGACCGAGGGGATCAGGTCGGGGTGCCGGTCACACTGGAGGTGGTCAGCGCGGCGCTGACGTCCTCGGTGCGTTCGGGCAGCAGCAGCAGCGCGCCGATGAGGAAACAGAGCGCGCCGACGAAGGTACCCAGGTTCGACCGCTCCGCGTTGTGCAGCTGGCCGGTCGCCGGGTTGATGTAGCCGGCCACGGCCGACACGCCGAAGGCAATGGACCCGGTCAAGTTCGCCAGCGTGATCCACCACGACCATGACCCGGGCCGCCAGGCGAGCCAGCCGTGGCAGACCTCGAACCAGGCCAGCAGGCTCGCGACCAGGAAGCAGATCGAGCCGATGGCATCCGGGCGCCATACGTGCTGGTTCGCGGCCTGGGCGGTCAGGTCCACCCGCACCGCGTTCCCGGTGCTGACATTGAAGTACAGGGTTCCGGCCAGCTGCACCGCGGTCGCCCACCAGTCGATCCTGCGGGGCTGGAAGACGAAGAAGCGCCGCCGGGGAGCCCCGGGCGGCTGCGGCCCGGCGGCTACGGCCTCCAGGTAGGTCAGGAACCCGGCCGCGGTGAAGAACAGCGAGCCGGTGAAGAAGGTCACCGCGTCCCAGCGGGCTCCGACGGCCGAGGCGTACCCGGGGACGGCGCCGAGGGCGAAAAGCAGCGATCCCACGGCGAACAGAACCGCGATCCACCAGCCGCGGGCCGCGGGCGCCCACCAGGTCGAACCGCTGGCCGCTGCGCCGTGCAGGTGTTTACGGTGGCGGCGGGATTCCCAGCGCGCTACCGCGCCGTCCGGGCGCACGTGGTCCACGAAGGTCACGAAGGGACCGACGCTGCCCGCACGGTCCCGGTCCGGCACGGCCATGGGCGGTCCTATCTGAATGGTTCACGTTCCCAGACGGCCAGGCCAACGCAGGCGGTCAGGCGATTGCGCTATTGCAGGCGGCCCCCATATAGTCTCGAACATGGTAGCTTATGATTCGCTGGCCGTGCATTACGATGCGGTAACAGGCGATTGCGCTACCGAGGCAGCTTTTATTGATGGAATTATCAGGCACGGTCGCGGCCGGGCCGCGACGCTCCTCGAGGTGGCCTGCGGAACTGGCGGAATCATCGCGTCGCTCGCGGGCCGGTACCAGGTGAGCGGACTGGATATTTCGCCAGCCATGCTGGCGGTCGCACGTGAGAGATTGCCTGACGGGACGCCGCTGCAGGTCGCGGACATGAGCAGCTTTGATCTCGGCACGACCTTCGACGCCATCGTCTGCGTCTACCACGGCATCAACCATTTGCTTGCCTTCCCGGATTGGGAAGGTTTCTTCGATTGCGCGCACCGGCATCTGAACGACGGTGGCCTGCTCGTTTTTGACGTGCTCACCATGCACAGCCTCGAGATGATGGCCAGCGGGCCGCGGCTAGTTCAGCAGTTCGGCGATAATTACTTGCTGACCAGGGTGTGCGCCAGCGGCCAGGCATGTTTCGACTGGAACATCGAGGTGTTTGAGCTACAGTCGAGCGGCAAGTACGTCTTGATCCCGGAAGTAATCAGGACAGCATCGTTTCCGCGGGGAAAGATCCTGCAAGCGCTCGGTGAAAGGTTCGCCGAGGTAATTATGATCGCCAGTGACGGTAGCATCGCCGCCGATGAGGCCAGCCTGGATCGTATCTGGTTTGTCTGCGCTAAAGCCGGATGTCACGATCGGGCGGCGAGCGGCGGCCACGCCGGGTGATCTTCCGCCCCCGGGCCAGGCCCGGGGGGAGCGGCAGCTGGGCCTGGCTGACTCACCCGCGGCGGGTGATGCCGGTGATCGCCTAGCAGCGAATGCTGTGTCTGCACGGTGATTGCTGCGCCGTAGCCGTATGCCCTGATGGCAGTCCCCTAGGGCGCTAAGGAGAAGAAATGCCGCTGGCCGCTGCGTCGAGTTCGTATCCGCTGTTGAACATCTTCTGGTCGATGCTCGAGTTTTTCTTGTGGGTGGTGTGGATCTGGCTGCTGGTCCTGGTGTTCATCGACATCTTCCGCAGTCATGATCTGTCCGGCTGGGCCAAGGCCCTGTGGGTGCTGTTCGTGGTGATCATCCCGTTCCTGGGCGTGCTGGTGTACCTGATCGCCCGGGGCAGCAAGATGCACGAGCGCGCGGAGCAGCAGGCCTACCGCCGGGACCAGGCGGCGCGCGGCTATATCCAGGAAACCGCCGGGACCAGTACCGCTGACCAGCTGGCCCAACTGGCTGACCTGCGCGACCGGGGCATCATCAGCGCTGCCGAGTTCGACCGCGAGAAGGCGAAAGTCCTGGCCTGAGCCGAGCTACGTCCTGACCCGGGTCAGGCCGCAGCACCGCGCCGGTTGAAGGGGAGTGACAGTGGCTGCCAACGCAACCGGGCCGGACGAGGACCAGGCCGCTGCCGCCCGGCGGCGTTACCTCATCAGGTTCGAAGAAGACACGCTCAAGCAGCGGCCGTTGTGGATCCGGCTGATCATCGAGTTTCTCGGCACGTTCATGCTCGTGACCGTGGCGGCCGGCTCGGGCGTGATCAACCAGTATGCCGGGGGCGGCCCGATCAGCAGGACCGCGGCGGTGATCGCGCCGGGTGCCCTGGTGATGGCCTTGATCTATGCCTGGGGCCCGCTGTCAGGGTTGCACATCAATCCCGCGGTGACCTTCGCCTTCGCCAGCCGCCGGGTATTCCCCAAGGCCTGGGTGGTGCCGTACTGGGTGGCTCAGTTTGCCGGGGCCATCGGCGCTGCGCTGTTCCTGCAGGCGATGTTCGGGCACGTCAGCGCGGGCGGAAACTACCCGATCGACACGCCAGGCGGAGACTGGCGAGCGTTCGTCATGGAGATCGTCCTGACGACGATCCTGGTGAGCGTGATCCTGCACACGGCGACGGGCGGCCGGAGCATCGGCCACAATGCCGCGATCGCGGTCGGCTCGACGGTTGCGCTGCTCGGCCTGTTCGCCAGCCCGATCAGCGGCTCGTCGATGAACCCGGCCCGCACGCTCGGACCAGACATCGTGGCCGTTCACTTCACCGGCTGGTGGGTGTATGTCTTCGGTGACCTGATCGGCGCGGCGATCGCCGTGGTGATCATCATCCTGGTCCGCGGCCTGCCGGATAAGGATGAGACCGAGGCCGCCGAAGGCGGCGCCCTGCCGATCATCTGAGCGGGCGGTCCGGCCACGGCGCCCGGGTCGGCGAGCGACACACGTCCGGGCCGGTCTTCGCCGCGGCCGATCCCGCTGGGCTTAGTTTGCCAACTGTTCAGGTGCCAGACAAATGCGGGAAACATTGGCACAGCGAATGGCCGTCAGCGGGCATTCGCACGCCTGCAGGGATGAGCGATAGGGCGGAAACATCATCCTGCTCAGGTGTTGAACCAGCCTCATGCGATTGCTACAAAGGCACTGACGCCGACTGTGAAGCTTCGCTTCGATCCGCTGCGGTCTGGCCGGATTACGAGGGCGGCGCCGGGTACCCGGTGCGGAATGCACCGGAGCGGAGGAGGCTACGGTGGGCGCCGAACGCGAGCGAGTGGCAGGATTCGGCAGGCTGGAGGACGGGCTTCGGCAGGCCGGAGACTGGTACCGGTGGGGGCCTTATGTCAGCGAGCGCCAATGGGGAACGGTCCGCGAGGACTACAGCGCGGACGGCGAGGCGTGGGACTACCTGCCGCACGATCAGGCCAGGTCGCGTGCGTACCGATGGGGTGAGGACGGCCTGGCCGGGTTCTGCGACATCGAGCAGCGGCTCTGCCTGGGCCTGGCGCTGTGGAACGGTCATGACCCGATCTTGAAGGAACGCGCCTTCGGCCTGACCGGCGCGCAAGGCAATCACGGCGAAGACGTCAAGGAATACTGGTGGTACCTCGACGCGATCCCGAGCCACGCCTGGAACCGGTGGCGGTATCACTATCCGCAGGCCGCGTTCCCCTATCAGGACCTGATCGACCAGAACGGATCGCGCAACCGGCTGCAGCCCGAGTACGAACTGCTGGACACCGGGGTGTTCGACGGCGACAGGTACTGGATCGTCGAGGTGCATTACGCCAAGGCCAGCGCCGATGATCTGCTGATGACCGTGCAGGTGACCAACGCGGGCCCCGAGGCCGAGACGCTGCACGTGCTGCCGACCACCTGGTTCCGCAATACCTGGTCCTGGGACAAGGGCGCGGCCAAGCCGTCGATGCGGGCGGTGGGCGATACGGCAGTGGGGATCGATCATCCGTTCATCGGCCCGATGGAACTGCTCGCTGGCCCTGGGCCAGGCGGGACGATGCCGCGCGCGTTGTTCTGCGAGAACGAGACCAACGAGCAGCGGCTGTTCGGCGCCGCGCCGTTGACGCCGTACCCCAAGGACGGCATCAACGACCACGTGGTGAGCGGAGCGGCCACGGTGAACCCGGACCGGGCGGGCACCAAGGCCGCGTTCTGGTACCAGCTGACGGTACCCGCCGGCGAAACCGCCGAGCTGCGGCTACGGCTGCGGCAGCCGCCCGCCAAGGCGGCCAGCAAGCAGGCGCCGCTCGGCCGCCAGTTCGACGAGGTCATCGCCCAGCGGCGAGCCGAGGCCGACGAGTTCTACGCCGAGCTCACTCCGGCCGACGCGTCCGCCGACGAAGCCATGGTGATGCGGCAGGCGTTCGCCGGGATGCTGTGGAGCAAGCAGCTGTTCTACTACGACGTCGCCCGCTGGCTGGACGGGGACCCGACGCAGCCAACTCCGCCCGCGCAGCGGCTGACGGGCCGCAACTCCCGGTGGCGCAACTTCGACGCCTTCGACATCATGTCGATGCCGGACAAGTGGGAGTACCCGTGGTACGCGGCGTGGGATCTGGCCTTCCACTGCGTGGCCCTGGCCCATGTGGATCCGGCGTTCGCCAAGTACCAGCTGATCCTGCTGTGCCGGGAATGGTTCCAGCATCCGAACGGGGCGCTGCCGGCCTATGAGTGGGACTTCGACGACGTGAACCCGCCGGTGCAGGCCTGGGCCGCGGTGGAGGTGTTCGCGGTCGACGGTGCCCGGGACATCGACTTCATCAGCCGGGTGTTCGACAAGCTCCTGGTCAACTTCACCTGGTGGGTAAACCGGGAGGACGCCGAGGGCAACAACCTGTTCGAGGGCGGGTTCCTCGGGCTGGACAACATCGGCCCGATCGACCGTTCGCACCTGCCGGTCGGCGGCATCCTGGAGCAATCCGACGCGACCGGCTGGATGGGCTTCTACGCGATCGCGATGGCGTCCATGGCGGTGATCCTGAACCGGTCCGGCCAGCGCCCCGGCGTAGATCTCGTGCTCAAATTCCTCGAGCATTTCGCGGCCATCACCGAGGCGCTCGAAGGGCTCGGGCTGTGGGACGAGACCGACGGGCTCTACTACGACAGGCTGCTGACCCCGAGCGGGCAAGCCGTCCCGGTGAAGGTCAGGTCGATGGTGGGAATCATCCCGATCCTGGCGGCCGCGGTCGTCGATGAGAATGATCTTCAGATGTCGCTCACGGTCGGCAAGCAGTTCGCCGACTTCATGGCCCGCCGGGGCCTGGGGGACCGGGAGAAGCTCAGTGAGGCCGGGCTGCTGCGCGCGGACAACGGCCACCAGCGGCTGTTGCTCAGCCTGGCCGGGGTGGACCGGCTGGAGAAGCTCTTCGCCAAGCTCTTCGACGAGAATGAGTTCTTGTCCCCGCACGGCCTGCGGGCCCTGTCCGCCTACCACCGCGAGCATCCGTACGTGCTCGATGTCGAGGGCATCCAGGCGAGCATCGACTACGAGCCCGCCGAGTCCACTACCGCCATGTTCGGCGGGAACTCCAACTGGCGTGGCCCGCTCTGGTTCCCGCTCAACTACCTGGTGATCGCGGCCCTGGAGCGTTATTACCGGTTCTTCGGCGACGAGTTCACGATCGAGTACCCCACCGGATCGGGCGTGCAGCGCACCCTGGACAAGGTCGCTGCCGATCTCCAGGACCGGCTCATCTCGATCTTCACCGAGGGGCCCGGCGGCCGGCGGCCCTGCTTCGGCGGCACCGAGCGGCTGCAGCACGATGCGGCCTGGCACGACAACCTGATCTTCAGCGAGTACTTCCACGGGGACAACGGCGCCGCCATCGGCGCTTTCCACCAGACCGGCTGGACCGGGCTGATCGCCGACGTGATCCGCCGCCGGCACGGAGCCGTCGATCCGGTGGGAGACGCGATCCGGCGCATTGGCCTGGACGCCGAGCGATGACCGCCGTATCGGAGCAGGCCGTCACCGCGCTGCCCGGAACTCAGTTCCCGCTGGGCGCGACGGTGCGCGACGGCGGGACGAACTTCGCGGTCGCATCCGGGATCGCCGACGGGATGGTGCTCTGCCTGTTCGACGAAGGCGGCGCCGAGACGCAGGTCCCGCTCCGAGACTTCGACGCAGGCGTCTGGCATGGCTTTGTGCCGGGCGTCGGGGCGGGGCAGGCCTACGGGTACCGGGCCACGGGCCGTTACGATCCGGCTCGCGGGGTGCGCTGCAACCCCGCCAAGCTCCTGCTCGACCCCTATGCGCGAGCCTTCACCGGGATCGTGCGCTTTGGGCCTGAGGTGCTGGGATACTCGGCCGACGATCCGGACGCGCCGAGCACCCTCGACTCCTCAGCCCACCTGCCGCGCAGCCTCATCGCGGACGAGGCGTTCAGCTGGAGCGACTGCGCGCCGCTCCGGCGCCGTTACGCGGACACGGTCATCTACGAAGTGCACGTCAAGGGCTTCACGATGCGTCACCCGGGGGTGCCAGCCGAGCTACGCGGCACCTACGCCGGGCTCGCGCACGAGGCGGCCATCGGCCATCTGCTCGATCTCGGCGTGACCGCCGTCGAGCTGCTGCCGGTGCACGAAAGCGTGCCGGAGGCCTTCCTGGTGGCGCGCGGGCTCACGAACTACTGGGGTTACAACACCATCGGGTATTTCGCGCCGCATCAGGGGTACTCGGCCGAGGTACGGGCGGGACGGCCCGGAGGCCAGGTGGCCGAGTTCAAGGCCATGGTCGACGCACTGCACCGCGCGGGCCTCGAGGTGCTGCTCGATGTCGTTTTCAATCACACCGCGGAAGAAGATCAGCTGGGTCCCACGCTTTGCTACCGAGGGCTCGACAACCCCGCGTACTACCGGCTGGACCCCGCCGACCCAAGCCATTACGTCGACACGACCGGCTGTGGCAACTCGCTCAACGTCGGTGATCCGCAGACGCTGCAGCTGATCATGGACTCGCTGCGCTACTGGCTGACGGAAATGCGGGTCGACGGCTTCCGGTTCGATCTCGCTCCGGCCCTGGCCCGGCAGGAGGGCGAGTTCGAGAAGAGGTCGGCGTTCCTGGACATGGTCTCGCAGGATCCGGTCGTGTCGAGGGCCAAGCTGATCGCGGAGCCGTGGGATGTCGGGCAAATGGACAGCTACGACCTGGGCGGGTTCCCGCCGGTGTGGCGGGAGTGGAACGGAAAGTACCGCGACACCATGCGGGACTTCTGGCGCAGCCACCCGGTCGGCCTCGGCGAGTTCGCCGCGCGGTTCTGCGGCTCATCGGACCTGTACAGCAGCGCCCGGCGGCGGCCGACCGCCTCGGTGAACCTGATCACGGTCCATGACGGTTTCACCCTGCGCGACCTCGTGTCCTACAACGACAAGCACAACGAGGCCAACGGCGAGTCCAACCGCGACGGGACCAGCGACAACCGCTCGTGGAACTGCGGCGCGGAGGGCCCGACCACCGATCCCGCCGTGCTGGCGCTGCGGGCGCGGCAGGCCCGCGCGATGCTCACCACCCTGCTGCTGTCGTTCGGGATCCCGATGCTGCTCGGCGGCGATGAGATGGGCCGCACTCAGCAGGGCAACAACAACGCCTACTGCCAGGACAACGAGATCGCCTGGTACGACTGGGCGCAGCCAGACCGGCAATTGCTGGACTTCACCAGGCAGCTCGTGGCCTTCCGGCTGGCCCACCCGGTGTTCCGCCGCCGCCGGTTCCTGGCCGGAGCTGAAGCCGCCGAGCTGCGCTGGTTCACTCCCGCGGGCACTGAGATGGCCGGTGCCGACTGGGCGGACGCCAGCGCCCTGGCCATTGCGCTGTACCTGGACGGATCCGACGACCCGGACCGGGCCGCTGATGGCTCGCTGCTGGTCGATGACGACTTCCTGGTCCTGGTGAACGCCTGGTGGGAACCGCTCGAGTTCGTCCTGCCGGCCGCCAGGAAACAGGCGGCGTGGCATATCGAACTGGACAGCTACGACCTCACGTCACCGGCCGGATCCGCGGCGGCCAGCCGGACGGCAGGTGATCGCGTTGCCGTTGGCCCCCGATCCATCGTCGTACTCGGCAACCCGCGCCCGCGCGCATGATCGGAAGTTCCGGCACGCGCTCCCGCATCCGCTGCTCGGCCTGAGGAGCTGCGAGTCAGCGCTTACCGGCCCAGCGTCCGCTCAAGCCAGGCCGCCATCCGGTCTTGCGAGCGAGCCTGACTTTCACGGGCCAGCCCGGCCAACGCGGCCAGCACTATCGCGATGATGATCAGGCGTTCGTAGGTACGGCGGTCCCGCACGATACGGGCCACCGTCGCGCCGCCGATCAGGGCCATGACCATCTTCGGCGATCGGCTCGCGGACGGCCACTGAGGCGCTGGCGGGGCCGGAGCGTGCGAGATCATGGCGATCCGGGCGACACGGTCAGGCCTGGCAAGACGACGTTGATCATCATTTATCTCACTTCCCCCCAAATCATCATACACGCGGCGCTTCCGATGCCCAGGTCCGTTTCGTCACTCATCGGCTCGCCGTCAGCTCAGCTCCTGAACGTTCCCGGACAATGTTTGTCCGTGCCCACTAGCCCTCGATCCGCAAAATCATCCTGCTGGGGGTGATGCCGCACGCTGCTGCCCGGCGCATAGTTCGCTGATACAGGGACGATGCGGGGGTGGCCGAGGTCGTACGGTCGGCGTGCGGAGCCGATGAGCCGTCGCGCCGAAATCGAAGCCCTGCCCGGGGCGGTGAGGGTTCCTGTAGGGAAGGATCAGGATGGATTCCGCTGGCCAGCCCGGCGTGCTGTTCGTCTATTTCAGCTACACCCAGCAGACCCAGAAGGTAGTCGACGCGATGGCCGAGGTGCTGCGCGACCGGGGCTGTGCGGCGCACCTGGCCGCGATCGAGTTCACCGACCCTCGCTATGCAGGCAGGTTCAAGGAGTTCCCGATGCCGCACCCGTTCCGCGAGCTGGTGGCGATGATCCCGGCGGAGTCACCCCGCCGCCGCCCGGCGAAGATCGGGATCCCCGACGTCGTGACCGAACGGGACTACGACCTGGTGGTCATCGGGTCCCCCACCTGGTGGCTGTCCACCGACGTCCCGGTCCGGTCCTTCCTGCAGTCCGAGACCGCGGGCCGGGTGCTGAAGGGGAAGCCGTTCGCCGCCGCCGTCTGCTGCCGACGGTACTGGAAACACAACCTGAAGACGGTGCGCAGGCTCGGCACCGAACGCGGCGGCCGGTTCGCCGACGGCATTCACTTCCGCTACCAGGGCGGCCAGGTGCGCTCGCTGCTGTCGCTGCTGAGCTACCTCGGGTCGGGTGAGTACCGGGAGCGCTTCCTCGGGGTCAAGATCCCGCCGACCAACCTCCAGGACTACCACCTGGAGGCGGCCAGGAAATTCGCGGACGGGCTCGCGAACCGGCTGCTGGCGGCCGTCGGCGAGCCCGGTTAGCCGGCGGGGACAGGCGGCGCGGTAGGGCGGAGCGGATGAGCGGAGACGTGGTGGTGCGGAGATGACGGAGGCTGCGCCGTGAGCGGCCAGGCGGACCGGAATGGGCGGCGGGCATCGGCGAGGCGCCGCCGGCTGATCGCGCTGGGGCTGTTTCGCTCGCTCGTGACCACCATCGTGCTGGTCGCGGCGTTCTACCTGCTGCCGTTGGACCACATCAGCAGCGTGCCGCTGGCGCTGGCCGGCGGGCTCGTGATCCTGCTGGCTGGCGCCGTGTGGCAAGTCCGCGCGATCACCAGAGCCAGGTATCCGGCCGTCCGAGCCGTTCAGGCGCTGGCCACCACCGTGCCCTTGTTCCTGCTGCTGTTCTCCTCGGCCTATTTCGCGATGGCGCGAGTCAATCCGGCCAACTTCAGCACTCACGTCCTCACCCGGACCGATGCGCTCTACTTCACGGTCACCACATTCAGCACGGTCGGGTTCGGAGATATCACGGCGGTCAGCCAGTCCGCCAGGCTGGTGGTCACCGTCCAGATGCTGCTCGACCTGCTGGCGCTGGGCCTGGGCATCCGGGTGTTCATCGGCGCCGTGCAGGTCGCCAGGCAGCAAGCGCGCCCGGGCACCGGTGCTGGCCTGCCGGCGCCAGATCAGCCACCACAGGAGAGCGACGGCACATCATGATCGCTGGAAATGAGCTGGCCAGCTGGAAAGACGGCGCTGCGAAGCGGGCGGTGACGGAATTTGTCGACCGGACCGGGTCAGCCGGAGTGCCGATCTCCGAACGCGTAGCGGTATTCGACAACGACGGCACGTTGTGGTGCGAGCAGCCGATGCCGATCCAGGCCGACTTCATTCTCCGTCGGCTGGCCGAGATGGCGCAGGCCGATCCCGGGCTGCGCGGCCGGCAGCCTTGGAAGGCGGCGTTTGAGCGGGACTATGGCTGGCTCGCCGCGGTGCTAGCCGAGCACTATGCGGGTAATGACGCCAACGTGGGGACGCTCCTGGCTGGCGTCCTCGCGGCCTACGACGGGATCAGCGTCGAGGACTTCGAGGCGAAGTCAGCCGCCTTCCTGCGCACTGCGCAGCATCCGACCCTCGGCCGCGGATATCTCGAATGCGCGTATGCGCCGATGGTCGAGCTGCTCGGATACCTGGCGGCGAACGGGTTCACGAACTACATCGCGTCGGGTGGTGGCCGTGACTTCATGCGGCCGATCAGCCAGGAGGTGTACGGGATACCTCGTGACCGGGTGATCGGCAGCGCAACCACCTTTCAGTACACGAGTAACGACCACGGCGGCTCGATCACGCACCAGGCCGAGGCCGATTACCTCGACGATGGCCCGCAGAAGCCGATCCGGATCTGGAGCCGCACCGGTCGCCGGCCGCTGCTGGCGGCCGGCAATTCGAACGGCGACCTCCCGATGCTCGAATTCGCCCAGCATCAGGACAAGCCCTCGCTCCGGCTGCTCATCCGCCACGACGACGGCCAGCGCGAGTTCGACTACACTAGCGGGGCCGAGCAGGCGCTGGAGCAGGCCGCCCGGAACGGGTGGACGATCGTCAGCATGAAAAACGACTGGGCCACCGTCTTCTGAGCATGGGACACCCTCAGTAGGCGGCAGCGAACCTGCCGGGGGAGCGCGGACCTTCTGGAGTATCCCCGTGGCCTCACGAGCCGAGCGCGCCGTCGTCAACGCGGCCGGGCTGGTGCAAGGCATCGTCCTGGTCACATTTCCCGCAGCCAGCACGATCTTCACCGAGCCAGCTGAATACGGACTCTCCAGCAGCCAGTACGGGAACATGTTCCTGCCCCAGGTGGTAACGGCCATCGCGGGGTCCTTGCTTGGTCCCGGGCTGGCCCGGCGGATCTCGGTAAAGCGGGTGTACCTGCTCGGCCTCACCTTGAGCCTGGCGTCGATGGGGCTCCCTGCTGGCGAGCGTGTTCGTCAAGACCGATCAGGCCGCCGCCTATCCGTTGCTGCTGGTCGCCACGGCTTGCCTCGGGGCGGGTTTCGGCCTGACGGTCCCGGCCCTGAACACCTACGCGTCTGTCTTTCACCCGGCGGATGTCGACAGCTCGGTGCTCGTCCTGAACGCGCTGCTGGGCTGTGGAACGGTACTAGCGCCAGTGTTCGTGGCGGTGTTCCTCGGACTGGGATTCTGGTGGGGGCTGCCGATCCTCTCCGCAGTGTTGCTCACCGCACTGCTGGTGATCAGCCTGCGGTTGCCGCTGCGCGCCGGAGCACCAGGGAACGCGACCGCGCGGCGGCCGAGGCGGCGCCCGCCCGCGCGGTTCTGGTGGTACGCGGCATTCGCCGTGCTGTACGGCAGCTGCGAGACGATGAACGGCAACTGGTCCCAGCTGGAGATGACCAAGCGGCTGGGCGCGTCGGCCACGCAGGCCGCGCTGGCACTGGCCGCGTTCTGGGGGATGGTGACCCTGGGGCGGGTGGTTTTCGCACTCATCGACCGCTGGCTGCCCGCGCGGGTCATCTATCACGTCCTGCCGTTCGTGCTGGTGGCCGCCTTCGCCGGGGTCGGCGTCCTGGCACCGCGCGAAGCCACCGCTGGTATCGCCGTTTTCGGGCTGGCCGGGCTGGGCTGCTCGGCGCTGCTGCCGCTCACGATCAGTTTCGGCGAGGAAGAGCTGACCGCGATGTCGGCGGCGATCGTCGGCGGGGTCATCGCTTTCTACCAGGTCGGCTACGGAATCGCGGCCTTCGGTGTGGGCCCCCTGCAGAAGACCGGGCTGAGCCTGTCAGCGATCTTCGGCGGCACCGCGCTGGTGGCCGCAGCCCTGGCCACCGTTTCCTTCGTCGTGGCCCCGGCTCGGCCCAGGCCGCCCGGGTCAGGAAAGCTGCCGGGAGGGAGCGGATCATCATGAGGGCGGTGCAATCATCCCTGGCGGATGATGTCTGGCCCCGTTCGGCCGATAACAGTAAAGATCCGGGTCGACACTAAGGATGGTGCCATGGTCAACGATGCGAGGCGCAATGGACCGCAGTTCAGTGCCGCTCCACTGATGACGAGCGCAGCGCTGGTCGGAGTCGGCGCTGTCCTGGTCATGGCGGGGCTCGCGGTGGGCGGTGCGCATCTGACGTCGGCTACCCGCCGGTGGGTCAAGGAGATGGAGGTACCGCCGAGCGAGCTCGCGAAGCTGAAGCTGGCGCAGGCCAAGGCGGCCGCGCTCGCTGGTGCGGCGGCGTGGCAGAACGGCCGCTCGGCCAGTCCCGCCAGCGTTTCCTGATCCGCCGCCAGGCTTCCTTGTGGCATCCAGGTCAGCCGCTCCTGGAGCGTTCTGAGCCGGAGGGGTAGATGTCGAACGTTGATCTTGCGCGGTGGCAGTTCGCGTTCGTGACGATCAACCATTTCTTCTTCGTGCCGGTGACGATCGGGCTGGCGTTCCTGACCGCGTTGCTGCAGACGACCTGGTATCGCAGCAAGCGCGATGAGTATCTGCGGCTGACCAGGTTCTTCGGTACGCTGCTGGTCATCAACGTCGCGATCGGCGTGGTGACGGGCCTGGTCCAGGAGTTCCAGTTCGGGATGAACTGGTCGGCGTACTCGCGGCTGGTGGGCAATATCTTCGGCGCGCCGCTGGCGATGGAAGGTTTGCTGGCGTTTTTCCTGGAGTCGACGTTCCTGGGGCTGTGGCTGTTCGGCTGGGACCGGCTGCCGCGGCGGGTGCACCTGCTGACGATCTGGGCGGTATCGCTGGGCACGGTGTTGTCGGCGGCATTCATCATGTCGGCCAACTCGTGGATGCAGCATCCGGTCGGTTACACGATGGTCAAGGGCAAGCCGCAGCTGAACGACATCTGGGCGGTGTTCACTAACCCGGTGTTCGTCTGGGGTTATGCGAAAGTACTGCTGGCGTCGCTGGTCACCGGCGCGGCCGTGATGCTGGCGGTATCGGCGTGGCAGTTGCGGCACGGCGGGGAAAAGGATGTGTTCCTCCGGTCGGCCCGGCTGGCGCTGGTAGTGCTGGTGCCGGCGATCCTGTTCACCATGCTGGTGGGCGATGAGCTCGGGGTGATCGAGGCCAGATACCAGCCGATGAAGATCGCGGCGGCCGAGGCGCAGTGGACGACCTGCCAGCCGTGCTCGTTCTCGCTGTTCCAGATCGGCGGCGGTAACAACGACCAGACCCCGACGGAGATCATCGCGATCCCGCACCTGCTGTCGCTGCTGGCCACCAACCACTGGAACGGCCAGGTGGTCGGCCTAGACCCGCTGCAGTCCCAGTACAGCAAGCAGTACGGGCCCGGTTACTACGTGCCTAACGTGTTCATCCAGTACTGGGCGATGCGGGTGATGGCGTATGCCGGGGTCCTGGTGCTCCTGTTGTCGTTGTGGGGGCTGGCGCTGATCCGGCGCAAGAAACTCGCGGCCTCCCGCAGGTTCCTGTGGGTGGCGATCTGGGCCGCGGTGCTGCCGTTCCTGATGAACACCGCGGGCTGGCTGCTGACCGAGAGCGGCCGGCAGCCGTGGATCGTGCAAGGCATCATGCTGACGAAAAACGGGGTCTCGCCGTCGGTCAGTGCCACGTCGATCGTGATCAGCCTGGTGATTTTCGTCCTGTTGTACGGCGTGCTGGCGACGGTCGACCTGATGCTGATGCTGAAGTACTCACGCGAACAGCTCCCGCCCCCGCGCGCGGCCGCCGAAATGGACGCGCCGATGCCGGCCGTTCAGTATTGAGGTCGCGATGACACTCGTCCCGTTCTGGTTCATCGTCATCGCCGTGTTGTGGACCGGGTTCTTCGTCCTGGAGGGCTTCGACTTCGGTGTCGGGATGCTGCACGGCGCGGTCGGCCAGGACGAGGCCGGGCGGCGGGCGGCCATCAACACCATCGGGCCGCTGTGGGACGGCAACGAGGTCTGGCTGATCACGGCCGGAGCCGCGATCTTCGCCGCGTTCCCCGGCTGGTACGCGACGATGTTCTCCGGCTTCTATCTCGCACTCGTGCTCCTGCTCGGGTCACTGATCGTCCGCGGCGTGTCGTTTGAGTACCGGGGCAAGCGCGACGCCATCCGCTGGCGCCGCACCTGGGACGTGCTGCTGACGGCGAGTAGCCTGCTGGCCCCGCTGCTGATCGGCGTGGCCCTCGGCGACCTGCTGACCGGGCTGCCCATCAATTCCAGCCAGGAGTACACCGGGTCGTTCTGGAACCTGCTGCAGCCCTACGGGCTGTTCACGGGGGTCACCCTGGTGCTGATCTGCCTGCTGCACGGGGCGACGTTCCTGTGCCTGAAGACCACCGGCGACATGCGCGACCGGTCCTGGCGGCTGGCCCGCCAGGTCGCCCCGGTGACCGGCGCCGCCGTCGTGGCCTTCGCGATCTGGACGCACGTGACGTCCAGCAGCACGTTCTTCCTCAACCCGGTCGAGCTGCTCGCCGTGCTCGCCGCGATCGCCGCCATCTGGCTGGTCCACGACCACCGCGAAGGCTTTGCTTTCGCCGCGACCACGGTCACGATGGCGGCCTGCATTGTGTCGATCTTCGTTGGCCTGTACCCCAACGTGATGGTGTCCAGCACCAACGCCGCGTACAACCTCACCGTGCACAACACCGCGTCCGGCGGGTACTCGCTCAAGGTGATGACCGTCGTCGTCATCATCTTCCTGCCCTTCGTGCTCGCCTACCAGACGTGGACCTACTACGTCTTCCGGCGCCGCATCAGCCGGCAGGAATTCCAGCCAGCACCCGAACGCAGCACGCCAGCGGGCCCGCGCCGCCCAGCAGCAGCGCCTGACGTCAACCCCCCGCCAGCCGGCCAGGGAACGTGACGCGGCAGGGCAGCCCACGTAGTTCCGGCGGGACCGCCGGCCTGAAGGAACTCAGCGGTTCGGCTGCCCTGGATCGCCGGGTGCAAGCCGTCGCCATGTTCCCTGCTCCGGGTCGTATTCCTCGCGTTCGAACAGGAGCATGTCGTCGCCCAGCAGGATGAGGGAGTAGGGGCTAGGCCCGGTGCCGGCGACATGACCATGGTTGTGGACGTCTCCGGGCGGGATCAGCGTCGCCACGTCACCACGATGCAGGGCACGCTCGTCCGCCAGGCGCAGTTCGGCCCGGCCGTCGTCGTGGCGGACTGCGTCCCACCGCTGATGAGTCTCCACCCCGCGGACCGGAGCGACCCCGACCCAGCAATGGTGCGAGTGGGTGCAGGCCATGATCCCCGCTGGCCGGTGGAACAGCACCAGGCGGGGACCGCGTTCCGGCCTGACCAGCCACTTCCCCCCCGATTCCTGGGCGGGCAGCGCCGCGATCAGCGGGCCGAAGTACTCCTCGTCGGCGGCCAGCTCTACCAGCAGCCGCCCGACCTTGTCCATATCGGGAACGCCGACGGAACGCAGCTCATCCAGCTGAGCCAGGAAATGGCGGACGGGGCCGGGGAAAGCGCCGGTGCTCACGTTCGCCACCCTAGCCCGCGCTCGTCCGGGCCGGCCTTCGGACCGTGGCGCCGCAGGCCTGGATCCCGCTGCCGAATGCCAATGTCACGCCACGCCTCATGCCATGCGGCTGAGCAGATGCTCGCCGACCCGCACGGCGTTGGCCATCGCGGTCAGCGCCGGGTTCACGGCGCCGATGCTCGGGAAGAAACTCGTGTCCACCACGTAGAGGTTGTCGAGTTCGTGCGCTTTGCAGTTGACGTCGAGGACCGAGGTGGCGGGGTCGGTGCCGAACCGGCAGGTGCCGGCCTGGTGTGCGCAGCCCGCGACCGGGATGCTCATGTCCATGTAGAAGTTCTTGCCCAGCACGTGGTGCTCGGCCATCCCGGTGTGGTTCAAGATCTTCTTCAGCTCGTCGTAGAGGCGGTCGGCCTCCTGGTCGTTGGTCGGCGAGTAGGCCAGGTGGACGCGGCCGTCGCTGTCGGTCGTCACGCGGTTGCCAGGCACCGGCAGGTCCTCGGTGGTGAGCCAGAAGTCCACGCCGTGGTCCGCCACATCAGACAGGGTCCACTCCGGGGAGAGCTTCGTGAGCTTTGGCTTCTCGCCCCGCATGGCCTCGGCGTTGGACTTGCCGATCATCTGGATGTTGCCGGCCGGCCACTCGTAGTCCTTCGTGGCGAGGTAGAAGTCGTTGATGCCCAGCGTTTTCTGGAAGACCGTGTCGTTCTTCTCCTTGGCTAGGGCTATCACCGCCTTGCAATTGTGGAACATGTAATTGCGTCCCACCTGATCCGAGCCATTCGCCAGACCCCGGGGGTGCCGGTCGGTGGCCGAATTGAGAAGCAGCTTGGCGCTGTTAGCGGCTCCTGCTGACACGGCCACGATGTCTGCCCGGTAGGTCTCCCGGTTACCGTCCCGGGACACGACGACTCCGGTGACCGTGCGTCCGGAGTCGTCGGTCTCCAGCTTGGTTACCTCGGCCCCGGTGAGCAAGGTGACGTTGTCGTGGTCGAGCAATGGCCGTACCGCGATGACCTCGGCATCGGACTTCGCGTGAACCAGGCATGGGTATCCGTCACACCAGCTGCAGCGGATGCAGGTGCTGCGGGGGCGCTGCGCTTCATCGAGCAGGATTCCGCACGGCGCGTGGAAGGGGTGGTAGCCGCCCTTGGCCAGGGCATCTGCTATCTGCTGGATCCTGGGCTCATGGGAGACAGCGGGCCACGGGTAGGGCCCGCTGCGATGGCCTTCGGTCGGATCCTCGCCGGCGTTGCCGTGCACCTGGTACAGGCGCTCGGCCTTGGTGTACCAGGGCTCGAAGTCGTCGTAGGACAGTGGCCAGGCCGGGGAGAGCCCATCGATGTGCCTGATCTCCCCGAAGTCCTGGGGGCGCAGCCGGTAAAGGGCCGCCCCGTACAACTTGGTGGCCCCGCCGACGAAGTAATGGACCTGAGGCTGGAACGGCTGGCCGTCGCTGTCGAACCAGGTGTCCTTGGAAATGTACCGGCCGCCGACGAACACCGCGCCCGGGTTCCAGTTGTCCATCTCACGATGCAGGAAGTCCCCGCGCTCCAGCAGCAGGATCTTCTTGCCCGAATCGGCAAGAGTGTGAGCCAGAGTGCCACCGCCCGCGCCGGTCCCGGCAATGATCACGTCATAGGTTTCGCTCATCCATCCACTGTCGCGGCTACCGCAGCGCGGAACATCCTCCCGTTGGGGTGAAATGTCCAGCCAGCACTATCTGACGGCCTCCCCCAGCAGGGTGATGGCCAGGCGCTCAGGGGCGGACGAGAGCGGCCAGCAGGGCCTGCAGCTTCAACTGGGTTTCCGCCAGCTCGGCTCCGGGGCGAGAGCCGCTCACCACGCCGACGCCGGCGTATATCGAGGCGTGGTCGCCGGCTACGTCAGCTGACCTGAGCCCGATCGCCCAGCTCCCGTCACCACGGGCGTCCATCCAGCCCACCGGGCCGGCGTACCGGCCGCGGTCAAAGCCCTCGACCTCGGCGATGTAGGCCACCGCCTCGTCGGTGGGCGTGCCACCGACCGCGGGCGTCGGGTGCACCCTCGCCACGAGCTGGAGGGCACTGGGCACCCGGAGGCCGGGGTGCGCCGGCTCGTCCCCGGACGGCTCTCCCCGGCCCCAAGCGCCGCCAGGGCCGGCCCTGGCCGGTCCGGGACGCCGGACAGCACTCCGCTCAGGCGGGTGGCCAGGTGGGTCACGTTGCGCAGCTCGAGCACCGTGGGCTTGCCGGGCACGTCCAGGCTCTCGCAGGCCGGGCCCAGGGTGCGGCGGAGACCTTCGATGACATAGGCGTGCTCCCGACGCTCCTTGGGCGAGGCAAGAAGCCCGGCGATGAGCGCCTCGTCGGTGGCCAGATCGCCGCTGCGGCCGACGGTGCCGGCCAGCGGGTGGCTGGCGACGTGCGCGCCACGGCGTTCGATCAGCAGCTCGGGACTGGCGCCGAGGAAGCCATCGACCCTGAAGACCATGCACGTCGGGTACAGGGCGAGCAGCCTGGACAGCACATCGGAGGTGACGAACGGGCGGTTGGCCGTCACGTCGACCTGGCGGGCCAGGACGACCTTGCCGAGCGCTCCGTCCTCGATGCGGGCGACGGCGCGGGCCACGAGCTCTTCCCAGACGGGGTGATCCAGCACCGAGGTCAGGGTGAACTGGCTCGGCGCTGGCCGGGGATCGGTGAACCCGCCGAGGGCATCGGCGGCCATCTGGCCGGCCAGGCGGGCCGCGGAAGGGCCGTCGCCGGGGCGGGCGATGGTGGTGATCCAAGCTTCGCCGTCACGGCGCCCGATCACCACCCGGGGTAGCACGAGCGCCCCCGGCGCGTCCCGCGCGAACGGCAGCGCCCCCACAGCTACCGGTCCGGTTCCCGGGCCGGCCACGTCGTCGCTGCGTGGGATGGCGGCCAGCTGGCCCGCGACGTCGGCCACCGCAGCGGTGTCGGACAGGCCGCGGGGAAGCTCGATGCGCAGCGCCACGCCGCGCCCGGCCAGCCCGAAGCCCTCGTGCTGCCACAGGACCCCGTCGCGGCCGGCGGCGGCCAGCAGGTCGACGTCTCCAGCGTCGACGCCGGTTCCCTGGCCGGCGAGGCGGGCCGTCGTGGCTGCGAGCCTGTCGGCTCCCGGCATGGTGCTCATCGTGCTCATGGGCGCAACCTCGGTGTCCCTGGCCATCGGTGTAGCAGCTTCGGCAGACTTATGGCGGGCGGGTGCGGCCGGACCGGGTCAGTCACGGCCGCATCAGCTGACAATGTAGTAAATGCTGTTCGCGACCAGCCAGAAGCCGAGTACCAGGGACACGATGATGATGACCTGGTCGGTATGGGCGCCGATCCAGCGCCGCGTCCGGGCGAGGAACTCCTGTGCCGCCTGGGGCCGCAAGCCGGCGTAGATCTCCATCGCGAGGATCGAGGCTGTGGCGATGACGCAGAACAGCACGAGCGCGAGGTAGCTCTGCCAGGACGAGAGCTTCGCCTCGACGATGACCGAGACACCCGCGGCGACCAGCCCCCAGGGCTGGGTGAGCGGGCCGAGCCCGATGGCGAACCACGGCGTCATGTTGTCGATGTGCGTCTGCCACTTGGGGGGCTTTTTCGGCGGTTTCGGCTTGCCCAGCCTCCGGTAGTACCGGATCGCGATCACCAGCAGCCCGGCGCCGATGGCGAGCTTGGCGGCGAGTGCGGCCAGCGAGGGAGCCGTGTTGGGCTTGGGAGGCTTGTTCTGGGTGACCAGGACGGTGAACGCGACCACGATCGCGAGCGACAGGAGCCAGCCGAAGATGAACGCGGCGCCCTTCCGCACGCCGCCCTTCGACGCGAGGATCAGGATGAACGCGGTGAGCGGGATCGGTTCGAGCGTGATCGCCAAGCCGATGAGAACGAGGCTGAGGACGATCATGTCCGTCCCGATCTGCTGGCCGCCTTCAGCATCCTGGCGGGGTCCACGGCACTCCCTCGGTCAGGCCAACGAGGTTGGCAATGGTTTTCCGGCGCTCGTGGCTAGACGATCAGGGATTTCCCGGGAGCGAACCCGGCGATCCCGTTCATCCAGGCTCCCTTCGAGGTCCCCGAGCCAGCGGACAGGTTGACCGTTCCGGGCGACGGCAACGAGGATCGCCAGCACCCCGGCGACTTAGATGTCGGCGGTGGCTTGGGCTTTGCCGTCCTTGACGGCGGCCTGGAGGGCGGCGTAGTCGAGTTCGTTCTGGTCGGCGTAGGTCTCGGCGAAGTCGGCGATGGCCTGGTCGAACTTGGCGGACCTGCCGAGATAAGCGGCCAGCGCGATGCGGTCACCCGAGCGGGCGTGCGCCCGGGCCAGGGTCCAGCCGCACAGCCGGGCGTAGATCGTCAAGCCCACCGGGAGCAGCGCCTCGATCGGCACCGAGAATTTCCAGTCCTTCAGCTGCCGCACGTAGAAGTCACGGTCCAGCCCGTCGACGGGGTTGGGGACGCGGGTCCAGCCCAGGAAGATGTCGCTCTGGGCCTGCATCAGGTGCTGCCCCGCGACCACGCGCTCGCCCTGGTTGTTGTACCGGCTGCGGCCGCAGTAGCCGGCCAGGACCGACGGCTGGGCTTCCTTGGCCTGCAGGAACAGCGGCTCGACCCCGTCACCGGCGTCCATCAGCAGGATCCAGGCGCGGGTGCCGACGCTGCCGACCCCGACGACCTTGCGGGCCAACTGCACCATGGTGAACTGCTCCAGCAGGTGCCGCCGGTCGGACTGCAAGGTGCGCCGGTACTTGCCGAGCACGGAGTTGATCAGCTGGTAGATCGCGTCGGCCTGCACGTCGGCGAAGACCTCCTCGACGGGGACGATCATCGGCGGGTCGCTGATGATCCGCCGCTGCCCGTCGACCATGGCGGTCAGCTTGCCCAGCGCCTTCGTGCTGTCCGCGGTGTGCGCCTTGGCCAGCAGCTTCTGCGCCTCCTTGAGCCTGCTCGCCTTGACCTGGGACCTGAACTCGCTGAGCGCCGGCTCGATGTCCAGGTGCGCGTACCAGACTTCCAGGAACGGCTGCTCCGCGAAGCCGCGCATGGCCGTGCGGTAGCCCTCGGCCGCCGCCAGGATGATCTTCCGCCGGTCCTTGGCGGGAAAGCCGTTGTCCCGGCCCGCCACGGCCAGGCTCGCGGCCAGCCGCTTGACGTCCCACTCGAACGGGCCGGGCAGCGTCTCGTCGAAGTCGTTGACGTCGAAGACCAGCCGCCGCTCCGGCGACGCGAACGCCCCGAAATTCGACAGGTGCGCGTCCCCGCACAACTGCACCCGCAGCCCCGACGCGGGCGTGCCAGCCAGGTCCGCGGCCATCGGCAGCGCCGCGCCCCGGTAGAACGTGAACGGCGACACCAGCATCCGCCCGTGCCGCACCGGCACCAGCTCCGGCACCCGCGACGCCGCCTGGCTCAGCAGCAGCCCGACCGGATCCCGCGACCGGCCCGCCACGAACTCCGCATGCGACTCCAGCGGCGCCGCCGCCCGGGCGTCCTTCCCCCGCGCCGCCCGGTCCGCCCGGCTCAGCTGCTCCACCACCGCCACCGCCCGCGCCGGGCCCCGGGCGGCCGCCCGCGCGCTGGCCGTCCTGGCCCGAGAACGATCACTCGTCACCGTCATCGCCACTCCCCTCCGAGCCGCAGCCGCTTGCTGCTGCTGACCGGTAACGCACCAGGCAGAGTCCCTGATGCCGATACCAGGCAAACATCACCACGCTAGGACGACATCCCCCCAACGGGGTGAACGCTGCCGTTGCGGTCCGCGACTACGCGCCTTCCGCTGGACGAGCCGTGGAATGCCGGCCCGGGGAGTTCTCCGGCTGCTGAGATTGCTCAGTCATCGATCTCCGCCCAGACGGCCTGCTCGTCGTGCTGCTCCCAGTCGGCGCCCGGCAGCGCGATGGCCCAGCTCGTCCAGGTCCCGACTGGGTTAGCTGGGGCGGTCCGCACCCGGGCGCGGACGGACATGCCGGGCGTCAGCTGCACCGGCGAGCGCAGCGGGGCCGTCGTCATCCCCCAGTGCGTCGGCGGATCGCCGGGTCCCACGGAAAGCGAGATGCCGGGCGCGAGCTGGGCACTGAACCACAGTGCGAGCGCGTTGGCCGTTCCGTGGTCGCGGACGGGGAGCACCGTCTCGGCTTCGTGCGGCGCCTGCGCCTGCGCGAGCGGGATCAGGCCGGCGTCCGTCGCCCACAGCCGACCCGCCGCCGAGCGCCTGTCCTGCGCCGCGAGGTGCCGGAAGGAGCCGGAATAGTGGATCTCGCTCACGGTCTTCTCGACCAAGTCGTCGAACCTGAGGCCGTACGGGTCGTCCCGCAGGAACTGCACCATCTCCCCGAGATAGCGGTCGTGCACCAGCGCTGCCCACGCCGTGACCAAGCGGGGGATCATGACCCCGCCCGGCTTGAGCCAGCGATCGCGGGCCACGATGACCGGACCGAGCATCCCTTCGTCGATCCCGAACCCGCCGAGCCACTCCGACACGATCACGTCGACACGTTCCGGCGGCTCGACGTCCATGACGTCGCCGTGGATCACCTGAACGATCTCCGCGACCCCGTTCGCGGCGGCCAGCTCCTGGGCCAGGACCGCGGCCGACGTCCGCTCCAGCGCGTAGACGCGCGCGGCACCCGCCCGCGCCGCGAATACGCTCAGGATGCCGCTTCCGGCCCCGACGTCGAGAACGATGTCGCCGGGGCGCACCACCGAGTCGATCGCACGGCGGAAGGCCTCGGTGCGAACGCGGTCGCAGATCATCGTCCGGTGTACCTCGAACTCCGCGTACATCGGGTCCGGCGGGTTCCTGATCGGCGTCCGCACCTCAGCATCGTAGCCCGCTGGGTGACAGCGGACCTCGGAGTCTTTGCTCCCGATGTGCGCGCATTCGAGCCCTGGCGTGACAGAATACGGGTGGTTCGTGTCGATTGGTGATGCGATGATGGACGCCCACTGCGCCGGCGGACGCGGGTCGGCCGGACGAACGGGAAGGAATTCGCCATGGGTTTCAGGCGACGGGTGAGGCGGCGGGCGCTCATTGTCGGGGCGGCGGGCGGCGCAGCGCTGGCTCACCACGCGGCCACCAGGGCCGGGGAGGACCAGCAGGCCGACGACCAGCCGGCCGACGACCAGCCGGCCGACGACGGCCAGGACCAGGCGCAATATGCGCCCCCTCCGGCGGACCCGGCCGACGAGATCGAACACCTCGCACAGTTGCACTCCTCGGGCGCGCTGTCAGACGACGAGTTCACCGCCGCCAAGGCGAAAATACTCGGGACCTGAACGCACGCCGGATTGCCAAAGACGTTGAACAGATCCTGTCGGCAGGGAGAGGGACTGCAATGAGCGAATCGCGCAAAGACGTGCTGTTGAAGGCGCTTGAGGCCGAGGCCGGTGACGCATCGATTGATCTGGAGACCCTGTTCACCGACGACGTCGTCGGCTGGTCGCCGTACGCCGCCGTGTCCGGCCTGGCCGCGCTCGCTGACCTCTCCGCCCTCCGCGAAGTCGCGTTCTCCAACGTTGTCATCATGCTCCGGGGACTCGACGAAGTGGGCAACAAGGCGTACGCCGAATGGCTCGTCGAAGCCGATCACACCGGGCCGCTGGTCCTCGCCGAGGATGCCGTGTTGGACGCGACGGGACGGCATGTCCAGTTGGCCGGCGTCACGGTGGCCGACTTCCGCGGGGGGAAGATCCGGTCGTTCCGGACGTACTTCGACGACGTCTCGCTGATCGAGCAGATCGTCGGTGCCTGACGAGCCGGTCGCTGCGGAGTTCGACGTCGAGGACCATCCGGATCCGCTCGATATCGACGTCCTCGAAACGCAGATCCGTCATGCGGCGTCCGCCGCGATGGGACTCGGCGACGAGGTCGACCTGGCGATCTTCGTTCGCGACGCGGGCCAGGTCGTAGCCGGCATTAGCGGCTGGACCTGGGGCGACTGCTGCGAACTGCAGAGCCTCTGGGTGCAGCCGAGTCTTCGCGGGCGTGGCCTCGCTACGCGGCTACTCGCCGCCGCCGAAGCCGAGGCCGCGGCGCGCGGGTGCTCGCAGACCGTCCACTTCACCTACGGCTTTCAAGCCCGGGCTCTGTATGAGCGGAACGGCTACGAACTGGTGGGTTGCGTCGAGGACTTCCCATCAGGAACGGACGTCCTTTGGTACCGCAAGCGCCTCGATTGCTCCTGACCCTACTTGGCCGGCCGGTCCCGTTCGCGGCACTGAATGACGGCCTAGCGCGTACGCCCGGGGCCGGCGGCGGCCATGGCCGGATCCTCAGGACTGGCCGGACTCGTAGGCCCCGGTGAACAGATCACCCTGGGCGGCCCCGAGGGCGGATTTGTCGCCGCCGCGGCCGCGCAGCACGAAGGCGATGCCCACGGCGAGCACGGCGCCGGCGATCGGCCCCGCGACGTAGACCCAGTAGCTGGTGAAGGTGGTGCCGACCAGGTCGGGCCCGAAGGTGCGGGCCGGGTTCATCGAGGCGCCGGAGATGGGGCTGCCCCACAGGCCGGCCAGGGCGATGTAGCCGCCGACCCCGAAGGCACCGATGATGCCAACGTTCTGGGCGCCGGAGGCGGTGCCCAGGATGACGCTGACCAGGCCCATGGTCAAGATGAGTTCCATCCAGAACGCGGCTCCCGCGGAGTAACCTGAGGCCGGATAGTTGCTCCCGTACTTGGCCGAGACGTTGATCACGGCCCGCAGGAACAAGGCGGCCAGGGTCGCCCCGGCCAGCTGGGTGACGATATAGCCAGGGACCCGCCACCACGGGAAGTCGCGGCGCAGCGCGAAGGCGATGCTCACGGCCGGGTTCAGGTGCGCACCGGAGATCTTGCCCATGAACAAGATGATGGCCATGACCGTCAGCGCGGGCGCCACGACCGCGGCGCCGTGGCTGATCACGCCGGGGAAGGCCTGGCCCATCATGCCCCCGCCGGCCGCCGCCAGGACCAGGAAGAAGGTGCCGAGCAGCTCGGAGAACAGCCGCCGCCACTCCTGCCGCGGGTCGTTGAAGTCGGTGATGCGGTCGATGAGGCTCTTTTCGTAGCGGGCGAGCGGGCCCAGCGGGCTGGGCACGGGTGGTTGCTGTCCGGTGGTCATGGCTGCCTCCTATCGGGGTCAGAGTGGGGAACACGCGCCCGGACAGGCGCCGGTCCGCGCACCACGTGACCTCCCATGCCGAAATCGCCGGAACCCTTGACCCCGGCCCCTTCCCACGCCACCACGATCCGCCTCCAGGCGCGCAGCGGCATCCCCCCAATCGGATGAAAAGGGACAGGCCAGTCCCTCACCCGCCGGGGAGCCCGGAATCAGCTCAGGCGTACCAGGCCGCTGACGGTCAGGTAGGCGCCCAGGAGCAGGGCGATGGCGGCCATGAGCTGCACGGCGTGGCCCAACAGCCAGTCCTGGGCGTGCTTGAGTGCCGCCTTGGTGGCCTCGGGCCTGAGCTCCAGGAATGCGAACGGGATGATGATCAGCAAGAAGTCGATCACGACGAAGATGACGACGGCGATGACCTGGGTCGCGGTGGCAGACTTCCCGGTGACCAGGTTGTGCAGCGCGGTGAGGTAGCTGGCGCCGGGGATGCCGATCACGGCGCCGGTGAGCATGGCGAGCCCGAGCCGGGGCTCAGCCAGCACTCGCTGCGCCCAGCCGTCCTTCTTCTCCGGCTGCCCGTCCCCGGACGGGACTGGCGTCTTCCGCCGGCCGTGCAGGCGGCCCGTCGCGAGCAGTCCGCCGGCGACCAGCAGTAGCAGGCCGAGGGCCAGGTCGACGCCCGCGCTCACCTTGCCCTGGGCCTTGATGGCATCGGCGTGGAAGACGAGCACGTCCAGCAGGCCGACCGTCAGGGCCACGGTCATGCCGCCGAGCAGCAGGCACAAGAACATCGCCCGCGGCCGCCGGTTCTCGATCAGCAACAGATCGAGGGCCAGCAGCTTCGGGTTCAGCGCCGCGAGAAACGCCAGCGCGAAGAACTCGGCGTTCATCGCCGGTGACCAGCCGGGGAGCCGTCAGTGGTCATCGGGTTCCGCCACCGCGGCCGCGAGGTCATACCCGAGCGCGATCGCCACCTCGGGAGCGGCGCAGACGACCCGGCCGAGCCCGGCCACCGGGGCGATCGCCAGCAGCACCTCGGCGATCTCGTCCTCGCTCGCGCCCGCCGCCAGCGCCCGGCCGGCGCACCATTCCAGGCACACCGCTGATGACCCGATGGCCACCGACGCTCCTAGCTGGAGCAGCGCCGCGGTCCTGGGATCCAGGGCCGGTGCTGCGGCCGGGCCAAGCTGGAGCCCGGCCTGGTCTTCGACGAAGCCTTCGTCGATCATCGCCAGCCTGCGCAACGTCTCCTGGAACCGCATCGTCTGGCTCATATAGCTCCGTTCGCTGTCGAAGACTATTCGATCGCGTGCCGGGGTGAGCTTCATCCCCCTGATGGCATGAAGACCGTCCTCACCCGTCCAGGAGCCCCAGTTCACGGGACCGGGTGACCGCCTGGTTGCGTGAGGAGGCACCCAGCTTGCGATAGAGCGACATAGCCTCCGACTTGATGGTGTTGCGGGACAGGAACAATTCGCTGGCGATCTGCGGGAACGACAGGTGCGTGCCGAGCATGGGCAGCAGGCGGAGCTCGGCGGCGGTCAGCGCTGACGCTCCGGGCGCGCTGGAACCGCGCTCCCGCGACAGCCGGGCCCGGAGCGCCGCAGCCTCACCGGCCAGGCTGCCGAGGTGCGGGCGGCGCCTGAGCAGCTCATCGACTTCCCGCATGAGCGTCCTGGCCGCCGCCAGGTCGGCGAGCGCCAGGTGGACGCGGATGAGCTCGATCCGGGCCTGGACGGCGAAGTAGGGCAGCGCGTAGGTCAGCAAGGACCGCTGGCGCTGAGCGCTGACGAGCTGCCGGCGAGCGGCCTCGAGATCTCCCCGGTGCAGGGCCGCGCGGGCTTGCACCGCGCTGACCAGGGGCGTGGCGTAGCTTTCCTCAATCCCGGCCCGGCGCAGAACGGCGCGGGCTTGCCCGGCCAGGACCTCGGCCCGGTCCCATTCGTGGCGCGCCGTCGCCACCAGCGATCGTTCGCAGAGTGCGAGCGCGATATCTTCGTGCGCGCCGGCTTGCTCCCCGACGCTGACCCCATCGTGCAGGGATTCATCGCCGCCTTCGAGGTCACCGCACAGGATGCGCGCGATCCCGAGCAGGATCGCGGGTGCCGGCGTCACGAAGCTCTGCTCCGCGAACCGCCGCGCGGTTTCGGCTGCGTCGGCGCGCATCTGCTCGACCCCGCGCCGGCACAAGAAGGCGCGCAGCAGGGCGGCCCACGCCTCGGTGGCAGGGTCGCCGGGCCGCGCCGGATCTCCGTACTGCCAGCGATCGACCGCGTCGGCCCAGCGCTCGGCCTCGACCGGCCGCCCGGTCAGCGCGGCCAGCAGCGCGGCCAGCACCGCGTCCATCGGGTGTCCCCCGAGGCCGTCCCGATCTTCCAGCCACCGGAACCACCCCTGGATGGTGGTGAGGCGGCCTTGCCGGTGGGCCGGCACCGCGAGTTTCTGCACCAGGCCAGCGGCCGCGTCGACGTCCCCGGCCGCCATCGAATACTCCAGCGCCTCCTCGGCCCGGCCGTTCCGCAGGAACCAGCCGGCGGCGCGCTGGCGCAGGACGGGTATCACTTCGGGCTCCAGGCGCTCCAGCTCCGCCAGCAGCATGTCGCGGAACAGGTGATGGTAGCGGTACCACTCCCCGCGCCGGTCCAGCGGCACCAGCATCAAGTTCGACCGGGCCAGCTCCGCGAGGGTCGCGGCGGATCCGCTGAGCTCGAGCACCGCCTCGCACAGCGGCCCTGACATGCGCTCCAGCACCGCGGTCCGGGTCAGGAACGCTCGTTGCTGCCGGGAGATCCGGGACAGGAACTCCGACTCCATGTACTCGCTCACCAGCCGGTCGTCGCCGCCGAACGAGACCGCGGCGCTGGCCAGCGGGCCGCCCTCCCGCAGGTAAAGAGCCGCCAGGTACAGCCCGGCCGGCCAGCCTTCGGTCCGCCGGTGCAACTCGGCCAGCTCGTCTCCGCCGAGCGCGACGCCAGCGTCGCGCAGCAGCGACGACGCCTCCTCGCGGGTCAGCGACAGGTCACCCGGGCCGATCTCCAGGATCCGGCCCTCGGCGCGCAGTCGGGCGATCCGCAGCGGCGGCTCGGCCTGGCCGGCCAGCACCAGCCGCGAGCCGCCGGGCACGTGATCGGCCAGCACCGACAACGCGGCCCGGCACTCGGAGTTGTGCAGCGCGTGCACGTCATCCAGCATCAGCACCACCGGCGACGTCATCGACGAGAATGCCGACCCCAGCCGCGGGACGACCGAGCCGGGCACCGAACTTACCGGTGAGGCAAGCGCGTCGAACACCCTCTCATCGATCGGCTCAACCGCATCCAGCGCTTCCGCGACATAGGTGAGCAGCACCTTCGGATCGTTGTCCGGCTCGTCCACCGATACCCACGCGAAGGACTGGCCGTTGCGGTCAGCCCACTGCGACAACACCGTCGTCTTCCCGTAACCCGGTGGCGCGACCACCGAGACAATCGGACCGGCTTCCCCGCGCCTTAGCCGTTCGATCAGCGACGAACGGTGCACGGTCCCTGGCCGCATCACCGGACGGCGGAGCTTCGCCGCGACAAGGTCCAACCCAGGCCGACCCGCGCTCCGCGACCGGCCGACCCGTTGACGCACGTCGGTGTCGCTCATGCTTCGACGGTGCCCCCAGAAAGAACGGTGCCCCCAGAAAGATCTGCCGCTCCATGCTCTGCCCAAGCCATGGATCAGGTCAAGGGCGGCCATCCGCCGTCACGAGCTGCCGGGACGGCGCTCATCTGATCGTGGGTCGCGCGGGCGGCGCGGCTGCGGTACCTGTCCCGGGCTAATCCTGCGGCAGCAATTCTGCGGGTGTCGGGACGGGTCCCGTCGTCAATGACGTTTCCGGCCAGACGTCAGTCGGTCGTCTCGATCGCGACCCGGCCGCCTTCCGGCGTTACCTCGCGGACCGGGACACTGACCTCGAGGACGCCCTTCTCGTAGCGGGCGCTGACGTCCGTCGCGGCTACCTCGGCGGGGAGCATGACCGACCGGGTGAGTGAGCCGTACCGGAACTCCGAGCGGTACGGTTCCTGGTCTTCCTGGCGACGCTCGGCATGGATCGTCAGGACCCTGCCGTTGACGGTGACCTCGATGTCCTGCTCCGGGTCCAGGCCGGGAAGCTCGGCCCGGATCACGTAGCGGTCGTCCTGGGCCACTTGCTCGACCCGGAACGCCTGAGCCACCAGGAACGGCGGCGGACCTGTCCACGGCGATTCCAGCCAATCGGCCAGGTCCGGGAACAGGGCGCGGAATATTGCGGGTGCCTGGGGGCGCCGCAGGGTTGCCATCATGTCCTCCCATGTCACCTGCTGCCACGGTATCTGATCTGGTCTGGCTGGCCGCGCGGAGCGTGTCGGCCACGCCGATCTTGCCTGAGGCGTCGATTTTGCCGGCTGTGCAGAGTTGGCCGGCTGTGCAGTGTTTGCCGGCTGTGCAGTGTTCGCCGGCTGGGCAGAGTTCGCTGGCGCCGCCGGCCGGACCGGCGGCGCGGATTCGGTTGTCCGGGCCGGCTGGGCAGAATCTGGCCGGGGCGGCAGTGCGGGCTTGGGCGGCGGTGCGGGCTTGGGCGGGTCCGCATATCCCGGCATCCATTTGAGCACCTCGGCCCGGAACTGCCCTTCGCATTCGAGCTGGCAGAGCACGCCCACGCCAGCAGTCGACACCCGGTGGATGAGGACGTAAGAAGGCGGCAGGTTGAGCCGCCGGGCAACATGGGATGACCGCAGGTCCAGCACCCGCGTCGCCTCCGCGCGCAGCCATTCGCGACTGAACTTGAAGGAGTCGGTCTTGGACGGCTCGGCGAGTGGCGCCAGGAAAGCTTGCAGCGCCGTCAGGTCGACGCTGACGCCGTCGCGGAGAAAGCCGTGCGACCGGAGTTCATCCTCGACTTGGCTGAGGTCACCATCGTCGTGCATGAGCCGCAGCAGCTTGCCGAAGAAGGACGGGAAGCCGCCCGGCAGCCGGTCAACAGCGCCGAAGTCCAGCACGCCCAGCCGGCCATCGGCGAGCAGGCGGAAGTTGCCCGGGTGCGGGTCCGCGTGCAGCAGGCTAGCCCGCGCAGGACCGGAGAATAGAAAACGGGCGATCATGACGCCGGCCCGGTCCCGCTCAGCGGTCGTGCCGCCGACGATGATCTGCGCGAGCGGGGTGCCGTCCAGCCATTCGCTGACCAGCACATGGTCGGTGACGGCGACTACATGTGGTACGCAAATGTCCGGGTCGCCCGCGTACGCTACCGCGAAGGCTTCCTGGGCGGCAGCTTCCAGCCGGTAGTCGAGTTCCTCTGCCACTCTGTCCCGCAGCTCGGCGAGCAGCGGCTTGGCGTCCAGGCCAGGCATGAGCACGCTGAACAGCCGGGCAACGCGGCTCAGCTGGTTAAAATCGCTGATCAGCGCCCGGCCCGCGCCCGGGTACTGAATCTTGACCGCAACCTGGCGCCCGTCGTGCCAGATGCCCCGGTGTACCTGGCCGATCGAGGCGGCGGCCGCCGGCTGGTCGTCGAACTCGGCGAAGCTGGCCCGCCACTGGGGGCCCATGTCGCCCGCGAGCACCTTGTGAATAGTCCGGGCGGGCAACGGCGGCGCGGATTCCTGCAGCCTGGCCAAGGTAGCCCGGTACGGGGCGGCGATCTCCGGGGGCAGCGCGGCTTCGAATATGGACAGCGCCTGGCCGAGCTTCATGGCGCCGCCCTTGAGCTCGCCAAGAACCCTGAAGATCTGCTCTGCGGTCCGCTGCTGAATTTGCTGGGCCACCAGCTCAGCTGGCCGGCCGCTCAGCCGCTTACCAGCTCCGAGCGCGGTCCGGCCAGCGAGCCCGGCCGGCAGCGTGGCCAGTTTCGCCGAGCGCGTGACAGTACCGCGGGGCAGATCGTTCATGATCCCCATTCTCCGCTATGCCAGGGCGCGCCGGGCAGCTGCGCAGTCCGATGCGGCAGCCAGCTACGGCGGCGCCATTGCCAGGCAGGCACCACGAGGTCCAGTGCTTCATTGGCCACGGCACCCTTGTATCAGGTCACGAGGGAAGCTCCGGTTCCAGGGCCTTTGTCCGGGCGAGGCGGGGCGATTCGGCCTACGCTCGGCGTTATGAAAGGTGATCGCGGCGCGGAGCGCGGTCGTGAGCGCTGCGGCGGGGGGTACGGGCGGTGCGGTGGATCGACTGGATACCAGTGCGTTGGGGCGGGCCGGCCAGCGCCGTGGCTGCCGGTCTGAGCCCACGATCACGCTGGCGCCGAAATCGTGAGCCTGTCCGAATACGTTGCCTTGTTCGTGCTGGTCGCGATCGTGGGAGCCGGCCTGCCGGGCCCCGGTGATCGGCGCTGATCGCAGCGGGCACGATGGCGGGGGAGGGCCGGCTCAGTATCTGGATCGTGCTGGAAACTGCGCTGGCCGCCTGGATGATCGGCTCGGTGGTCGGATATGAGATTGGTATCCGCAACGGACGCTGGCTGCTCGACCACCCGGGACGACTCGAGAAGTCGCGCCGCAAACTGCTCGCCAAAGGCGACCGTGCGTTCGGCCGTCATACCTTCGCGGCATCCGTGACGATGCCGGCTTTTGTCTCTGGGATCTTCCGGGTTCGGTTCTACGTTTTCATGCTCGGAGCGCTCACCGCTGGCATCGGCTGGATCGGAGTGTAGGTCGGGCTCTCGTACTTTTTTGGTGAAGAGATCGCGAAGCGCATCGGAAAAGTTGGCACGAAGGCGGTGCTCGGCGTGATCGTGATCGTCGTTATAGGACTGTGTATCAGGGTCGGCGTGTCGAGGTGGCGCAACAACCGGTCAGAACGACCGCTGAGCAAGGAACTTCCTGACGAGGCTCGATGCGGGGTACGGTCCGGGAGCCAGCCAGTGCGGAGGCGCTGAGGATGACGCCACCACCATGCCAGCGCCCCCAGCCACACCCGGCGGCTGATCTCCGCGCTAGAGCGCATATCACCCGCCGCGGGTGATCGCGGCCGCTGCCAGCGGCGGCGATCGTGGTAAGTAGGCACGATTGGCAGAGGAAATGACATGGCGAAAGACAGTGTGGACGCACTGGTGATCTTCGGTGCTACTGGTGACCTGGCCAAGCTGGAGACGTTCCCGGCGCTGGTGGGGCTGGTGGAGCGCGGGGTGCTTGATGTTCCGGTGGTGGGGGTGGCGAAGAGCGGCTGGGGGCTGGCGCAGTTCCGTGAGTATGCGGCGGCGTCGCTGCGGCTGAACCACATGGATGACAAGAGCCCGGCGGCGGAGAAGATGCTGGGGCTGCTGCGGTACGTGGACGGGGATCTCGGCGACGACGCCACCTACAAGGCCATGTCGGACGCCATCGGGCCGGCACCCGGGTCCTGTTCTACCTGGAGGTGCCGCCGTTTTTGTTCGGGCGGATCGCGGAGGGCATCGCGTCGGCGGGGCGGACTGCTGGTGCCCGGGTGATGGTGGAGAAGCCGTTCGGCAACGACCTGGCCAGTTCGCGGCAGCTGAACGTGACGATGCACAAGTATTTCCCGGAAGAGGCGATCTTCCGGGTGGATGACTGGCTGGCGTTTGACCCGGTGGAGAACGTGCTGTTCGTCAGGTTCGCCAACTCGGTGCTCGAGCCGCTGCTGAACCGCACGTACGTGGACCGGATCCAGATCACGATGGCGGAAGCCTTCGACGTCTCCGACCGCGGCCGGTTCTACGACCGGACCGGCGCGATCCGGGATGTGGTGCAGAACCACATGCTGCAGGTGCTGGCGACGGTGCTGGCCGATCCGCCGGACGGGCCGGGCCTGGGGTCGTGGCGGGACGCGAAGGCGCGGGTGATCTCCGCGCTGCGGCCGCTGACCCCCGACGACACGGTCCGCGGCCAGTATGACGGTTATCTGCAGGTGGACGGGGTGGATCCGAAGTCGACCACGGAGACCTACGTCGCGGTGCGGCTGGCCGCTGACACCTGGCGGTGGGCGGATGTGCCGATCTTGATCCGGGCCGGTAAGTGCCTGCCGGTCACGGCGACCGAGGTGGACATCCAGTTCAAGCGGCCGCCGCATGATGTGTTCGGGATCGAGCCGTTCGCGGTCCGTAACTCGCTGCGGTTCCGGGTCTGGCCGGAGACCGCGGTCGGTATGACGCTGGCGGGCAAGAAGCCCGGCGCCGGCCTGGAGCCGCAGCCCGAGGACCTGGCGTTCGCCGGGCAGCCCGGCTCGGACATGCGGCCCTATGACCGGCTGATCGGCGCCGCGCTGGACGGGGACCGGTGGCTGTTCGCCCGGCAGGACACCGTCGAGGCGGCCTGGCGGGTCGTCGACCCGGTGCTCGGCGACGCCACCCCGGTGCACCCCTACGCCCGGGGCAGCTGGGGCCCGAAGGAAGCCGACCGGCTGCTGCAGGGCGGCGCCACCTGGCACAATCCGGCCGGCTGACCGACGGGACCGGAGTATCCAATGGCAGATCAATCCGGGCGACGCCGGGTCGTGATCGTCGGCGGCGGATTCGCCGGACTGTTCGCAGCCCGGAGGCTGAAGCGCAGCAACGTATCGGTGACCCTGATCGACCGTTCCCAGCATCACGTGTTCCAGCCGCTGCTCTACCAGTGCGCCACCGGCATCCTGTCCGAGGGCAAGATCGCCAGCCCGCTGCGCGACCTGCTCAAGAAGTACAAGAACGTCGACTGCGTGATGGCCGAGGTCGTCGACTTTGACGTCGATGGCCGGCGAGTCATCGCCAAGCGGGTCGGCGGCGATCTCCTGGAGTACGGCTACGACGACCTCATCGTGGCCGCCGGAGTCCGGTCGTCATATTTCGGCCATGACGAGTTCGCGCGCTGGGCACCTGGCATGAAGACAATCTCCGATGCGCTCGCGATCCGGCGCCGGGTATACGGCGCGTTCGAGATGGCCGAGACGGCGGCGACTCCGGAGGAACGTCGTGCCTACCTGACGTTCGCCCTGGTGGGCGCAGGACCGACCGGTGTGGAGCTCGCGGGACAGATCAGGGAAGTAGCCACCAAGACCCTCCGCGCCGAGTTCCGGAGCATCGAACCTGAAGACGCGCGGGTACTGCTCTTCGACGGTGGCAGCGCGCCGCTGGCCGTGTTCGGCCCGAAACTGTCCCAGAAGGCCGACCAGGCGCTGCAGAAGCTCGGCGTCGAGCAGCACATGGGGTCGATTGTCACCCATGTCGACCGGGGCTTCGTGCTCGTCCGCGATCACGCTGGCGAACAGACCCGCTACGACGCCAACACCGTGCTGTGGACCGCCGGCGTGGAAGCGCCTCCCGTCGCGCAGGCCCTGGCCAACGCCACCGGCGCCGAGCGCGACCGGGCCGGGCGCATCCTGGTGGAGAAGAACCTCACGATCTCCGGGCATCCAGAGATCTCCGTCCTCGGCGACATGATGAGCCTGGACAAGCTGCCCGGGGTGGCCGAGGTGGCGATGCAATCCGGGCTCTACGCCGGGAACCGGATCCGGCACCGGGTGTCGGGAGACATGGCTGAAAAGCCGTTCAGGTACCGTGACCTCGGCTCGGCTGCCTACATTTCCCGCGGCCAGGCCGTCGTCTCAGCGGGCCCGCTGAAGGTTAATGGCTTTGCGGGCTGGTGGATCTGGCTGTTCATCCACATCGCGTTCCTGACCGGCTACCGCAACCGCGCTGGGGCCCTGCTCACCTGGTGGCTGGCCTTCACCCGTGATGTCCGTCGCGAGCGGACCTTCACCACCCAGCAGATCCAGACGATGCGCGACGTCTACGCGCTTCCGCTCGGCCCCGACATGGGCACTGAAACGCCGCAGGCCCTGGCCGACCGGCCAGCAGACCCCTAATCCACCCACCAGCCAGTCCGGGTCATCCGCCGGGGATGAGGGCGCAGCGCAGATCGGTCGTTACGGTGCGATTAGCCGTCAGAGTGGGAGGCTCAGTCTTGACTACCAGCGCTCACGCACCGGTGACCAGATTTCCGCCTATTGCCGACTACGGGTTGCTGTCGAATTGTGAGCAGAGTTGCCTGGTGGCACCGGATGGTTCGGTCGAGTGGCTGTGCCTGCCGCGCCCGGACTCCCCGAGCGTGTTCGGGGCCCTGCTAGACCGGTCGGCCGGCTTGTTCAGGTTCGGCCCCAGCAACACCCACGTTCCGCAGCATCGCAGATACGTTCCGGGGACGATGGTGCTGGAAACGACGTGGCAGACTCCGACCGGATGGATGACAGTTCATGACTTCCTGGTGATCGGCCCGACCCAAAGCGAGGTACGGCGGGCGGACTATCACCGGGCCCCATCCGATTTCGGCGCCGTCGGCGCGCTCGTCCGGATCGCAACGTGCATCAGCGGCCGTGTTGAGGTGGTCGTGAACTGCGCCCCGCTCTTCAACTACGGAACCACGGCTGGCACGTGGAGCTACACCGGCGACGGCTACGATGCCATGACGCTCGCCGCTCAGGACGGAGACGTGCAGCTCCAGCTGGCCGGTAACGTCCGGCTCGGCGTCCTGGGGGCCCGCAGTTACGGTCGTACGACGCTCAGTCAAGGCCAGTCGGCGTTCAGCGTTCTTTCCTGGGGAGACAGCCACGTTCCGGCCAGCCTGGATGCGGCGTTGAGCGCCATGAACATCACCGTCGATTTCTGGCGCGACTGGCTGGGTTCAGCCAAGATCCCTGACCATCCGTGGAAGCCCTACATCGACCGCAGCGCGCTGACCCTGAAGGCGCTCAGCTACGCGCCCACCGGCGCCATCATGGCGGCCGCGACGACTTCGCTGCCGGAAACGCCCGGCGGGGCCCGCAACTGGGACTACCGGTTCACCTGGATCAGGGACTCGGCGTTCATGCTCCGCTCGCTCTATCGCCTCGGTTTCGACTGGGAGGCGATCGAGTACTTCGGCTTCATCATTGACGCGGTCAGCGGCGGTAATCTTAACCGGCCGTTCGAGCTGCAGATCATGTACGGCATCGGCGGGGAACGTGACCTGACCGAGCGGACCCTGGATCACCTGTCGGGGTACCGGGGGGCCCGCCCGGTCCGGGTCGGGAACGGCGCCTGGAACCAGCAGCAGCACGACGTGTGGGGGATGATCCTGGATGCGCTGGACGTCCACTTCCGCTGGGGGGCTGCCCAGATCGTGGCACCGGTATGGGAAGGGCTCGCCGGATTCGCTGACGCGGCGCTCAAGCACTGGCATGAGCCCGACCAGGGCATCTGGGAGGTCCGCGGCGACCCGAAGCACTTCACCGCGTCCAAGGTGATGTGCTGGGTCGCGGCCGCCCGCGCCGCCGACCTCGCCGCGGAGCGCGGCGATGACGAACGCGCCCAGCGATGGCGGGCAGGCGCCGACGAGATCAAGGCCGAGGTGCTGGAGAAGGGCGTGTCGGCCCGGGGCGTGTTCCGGCAGCATTACGAGACCGATGATCTCGACGCTTCGCTGCTGCTGCTGCCGATCATGGGCTTCCTGCCGCCCGACGATAAGCGGGTCAAATCGACCGTGCTCGCCATCGCCGATGAGCTGACCGAAGACGGCCTGGTCCTGCGGTACCGGGTGGAGGGCACCGACACCGGGTTCGCGGGCGAAGAGGGCACGTTCACGATCTGCTCGTTCTGGCTGGTGACCGCGCTGGCCATGATCGGCGAGACCGAACGGGCCCACGCCCTGTGCCAGAAGCTGCTGTCGTTCGCCGGGCCCCTGCAGCTCTACGCTGAGGAGATCGATACCACGACGGGGCAGCACCTCGGGAATTTCCCGCAGGCCTTCACCCACCTGGCCCTCATCGAGGCCGTATCACTGCTCATCGGATTGGAGTCGGAGCAAGGCTTCGACTTCGCTGGATAACGGGGCGCGCGGCCAGGACGCCAAGCGTCACAAGATGGCGATCGGGTTCACCGGCGACCCCGTTCCGTTTACTAGTCGCAACGGTGCGATCACGCAGAAGAATGACCAGCGGCCCGCCGCCGCACACAACGGCACCAGGTCGTCGAACTGCAGGTAGTCCAGCAGATGCAGGCCCATCGCGTTGACGGCGAGGACGTGAACAGGAAAGTCAACGCCTTCAGCCAGGGTCGCCGTGGTGTCGTTGTTGCTGTCGCTGCCAAGCACCGCGACCCGTCGCTCCGCGACGAACTCCAGCGCCGCCGGATGCAGCCCGGCGCGAGCACGGGCGGCATCCCACGGGCCGAGCTCGGCCCGGCGGCGTCGATGTCCCACTCGTACAAAGAGCAGGTCGCCCGGCCCGACGCGGACGTGCTGCGCTTGCTCGGCCGCGATGAGTTCATCGGCGGTCACGTGGTCGCCAGGCTCCAGCCAGCGCAGTCCGCGTAGCCGCGGGATGTCGAGCAGGACGCCGCGGCCCGCGATGCCGTCCCTGGCGACCTCGATGGACAGCTCGAAGGCCCCGGCAGCCGTGACAGTGTCGGCAGCCACGCCGTTGTACAGCTGGCGACGGTAGATGACATGACAGAGGGCGTCGATGTGACTATCGGCGTTGCCGTGCACGTTCATGGCCAGCCGGTCGGTAGCAAAGGACAGCCCCGATGGGTCGGCCTGGTTTCCGGCCGGGCTGGTCATCTGGTGGACGCTGGGTTCCGGATTGTCCATCGTCACTCGGGTGTCCACGGGAGCGGCCAGCGTCACCGTGCGTCCGGACCTGATCTCGCTGGCCGCGGCGACCAGGTGAGCTTGCGTAATGTTGTTCAGCGCGCCACGTCGGTCATCCGGCCCCCAGGCGGCCGCGTCGCGCAATCGCCGGTACAGAGCGCTGAAGGCGGCTTCATCCAGCACCTGCGGTTGCCTCGGTCGTCCGGGTCTGGTCATCGAGCAGATCGTTACCCGGCCTATCGCGGCTGTTCACTGCCAGCGGGCGGATCCGGGTCGTGGAGGCGGCGCACTTCCAGGATCTGCACCCCCAGCGTCTCCAGCCTGGCCAGGAGCCCGGTCAGGGCCGCCTGATCCAGCAGCGGTCCGTGCAGGACCGTCTCGACTGGCTCCACGGACGCGCTGAGCCGCTCATAGTCCAGCAGAGCTTCGGGGGGGAGTGGCCCTGCTACGCGGATCTCGTAGTACGACGGTCGCACCGCGGCCCCCAGCTGGTCGGGAATGGGCAATCCTCTCTACGGTGCCCCTCCACGGTGCGGGGCGCCCCATGCACCGCGGGTGAGTTCGTCACCCTGGTGAGATTTTGCGGGAGGTGATGACAGTTCATCCCGATGTACGAGAGATACATAGCGGGACGGGCTAGCCCGCATGCGAGAAGTCAGCTGCGCCGCGGCCAGGCGCAGTTTACCGCTCGAGGCGGCCACCGAACGGCTCGTCTGTCTGCCAAAGGGGGAATCATGCTGACCAGTGCCGAGACGCGAACGGCGAGCCACGCCCGGGGAAATCCCGGTGGCGCCGGCGATCCGGTCCTGATGTCCAAGATCATCGTGCCAAGCCTCCCGGCCTGGGCTGTCCCGCGGCCGCGGATCGAAAGCCTCATCGCTGAGGGCGTACGTGGCCCGCTGACCACGGTCACCGGCCCGCCCGGAGCGGGCAAGACCATGGCGATCACCCTGTGGGCCGCCGCCCGCCCTGAGCCAGGCAGGGTGGTCTGGATCACCCTCGACGAATACGACAACCGGCCCAGGGTCTTCTGGTCCTACGTCGTGGCGGCACTACGCCAAGCCGGAATCGAGGTTCCCCGGGTCTCTTCGGCTGGAGCGCGCGGGACTGCCGTGGACCATGCGTTCCTGCTGCGGCTCGCAGCGGTACTGGCGGCGCAGGATCAGCCCGTCGTGATGGTCATTGACGATATCCACCTGCTGACCGATGCCGACACCCTGGACGGGCTCGCCTACGTGCTGTGGAATGCCAAGCCTGGCCTGCGCCTGGTGGCGTCGTCACGGATGGACCCGCTTCTGCCGCTGCACCGCTACCGGCTCAACGGTGAACTGACCGAGGTCCGGGCCGACGATCTCGCCTTCAGCGTCACCGAATCCGGCACGCTCATGGCCCAGCATGGTCTCACCCTGTCCGAGTCGGCCCTCGAATCACTCACCGGGCGGACCGAGGGCTGGGCGGCCGGGTTGCGGCTGGCCGCGATCTCGCTGGTGGGACACCCCGATCCGGACCAGTTCGTCAAGGAGTTCGATGCCGAGAATGGCGCCATCACCAGCTACCTGGTGGAGGAGGTCCTGAACGCACAGCCCGCACCCATCAGGGACTTTCTGCTTCGCACGAGCATCCTGTACCGGGTAAACGCAGACCTCGGCCGTGAGCTTGGCGATGACGATCAGGCGCCGGACGTCCTGCCGACCCTGGCCGAGACGAACGCGTTCGTCCGGCCGCTGGGGCACGGGTGGTACCGGTACCATCCGTTGTTCGCCGCGGTGTTGCAGCTGAAGCTGCGCCGCGAATGCCCAGGCCGGCTGCCGGACCTGCACCGGCGAGCGGCCCGATGGAGCTGGCAGCGCGGCCGGCTTGCCGACGCCGTGCGGCACGCGGGAATGTCGGGGGACTGGCAGCTCGCGGCCCAGATAGCGGTGGACGAACTCGCGATCGACCAGCTCATCGAACCACCGGGTCATCAGCTGCTGGCCGATGAGTTCCGCCGGATGCCCCGTGAGGCGGCGGGCACTGACCTGCAGTCGTTGCTGGTGGCCGCCGCCATGGAGCTGTCCGCGGGCAGCGACTCAGCTGTGACGTCGCTGGAGGCCGCGGAGAATATCCTCGACGATCTTCCCGCTGACGATGCGGTCCAGGCCCGGCTGGCCGCTGCGCAGATCCGCCTGACCATCAGCCGCCGGGCCGGCGATCTCGAGGCGGCGACGGCGGCGGCCGGACAAGCGGAGGCGCTGCTGGAGCAGCTCGCCGAAGCCTTGCTCGCGCGGCATCCAGGCATCCGTGCCCGGGTTCTGGCCGGGCGCGGGGCCGTCTGCCTGTGGGCGGGCCAGCTCGACAAGGCCGCCGACATATTCAAGGCTGGCCTGGCTGCGGCCGGCGCCCCGGATGGCAGCTACGAGCGAGCCGACTGCCTCGGGTATCTCGCGCTCGTGGCGGCGCTGCGCGGGCGGCTGAGCCACGCTGCGGAGCTGGCCGGTGAGGCAGCGAAGACCGCGGAGAACTCCGACGACGGGATCGCCGAGCCGACCCTGGCCGCCAGCATTGCCCTGGCCTACGTGCATCTCGAACGTAATGAGGTACAGCAGTCGGACGCGCAGCTGGTGCTGGCCGGTGCCGCCGTGCGGGCCCGCCCCGACAAGCTGATGAACGCGGCGGCCAGCCTGGTCGCGGCGCGCCGCCAGCTGGCCGAGGGACGCGCCGGGGCGGCGTCGGAGCTGGTCAGCTGCGCGCGGCAGGGCTGGTCGCCGCCGGACTGGCTCGAACACCGGCTGACCCTCCTCGACGCCCGGGCCAGCGCGCTGGCTGGCGACGTCACGGCAGCGGTTGACGCGGCCACCCGCGCTGGCCAGCAGTCCAAGGCGGACGCGGCCGTGGCGGCTGCCCACGCGTGGCTGGCCGCCGATGACATCCCGGCGGCCAGGGCTGCGATGACGACGGTCATCGCGGCCGCGGGTGACCCCCGCGAGCCGGTAGGCCTGGAGGGATGGCTGGTCAACGCCAGGCTCTGCTACTCCAGCGGCGACCCGGTGCGCGGTCGTCGGTCTCTCGAGCAGGCGCTGCGGCTGGGTCGGCCAGAGCAGATCAGGCTGCCATTCGCGATGGAGCGGACCTGGATCAGGCCGTTGTTGCGCCGTGATCCGGACCTGGCTCAGGGCTTCCCGCAGCTGCTCGAGCCCGGCCCGGCGCGCCCGGGCGGGGTGGTCCCGTCCCGCCAGGACCCCACCGGCAAGCCAATGCCGCTGGTCGTGGAGCGGCTGAGCGGGCGTGAACGTGAGGTGATCCAGCACCTAGCCGGGATGCTGAGCACCGCCGAGATCGCCAGCGAGATGTACATCTCGGTGAATACCGTCAAAACCCACCTCAGGAGCATCTACCGCAAGCTGTCAGCGGCGCACCGCGGCGAGGCGGTCCGCCGCGCCAGGCAGCTTGAGCTGATCTGAGCGGGCTGCCGAGCGCGCGTCACAGGATGCCGGCCTCGCGGCCTTGCTCCACGGCGTCGGGCCGTGTCGAAACACCCAGCTTGCGGTAGATCGCCTGCACATGGGTCTTGATCGTGTTCTGGGACAGGTGCAGCTCCCGGCCGATCTCGCGGAGCGAGAGCGTGCCCCGGAGCAGCCGCAGCACCGCCACTTCACGTTCGGTGAGCGGGTCCGCCAGGGAGGCCGCTCGGGACGGGCCCGCGATCAGCCGGTCCAGGTGGTCCAGCCGGGCTCGCTGCGCCTCGGCCCCGTCCGGTGCCGAGGCCAGCAACTGCCTGACCTCATCGACGCGCGCTGCGGCGCCACTACTATCGCCCAGGTCGAGCAGCACCGGGGCGAGCCTGAGCAGGATCTCCACCGTTGGCCAGGGGCTGATCCCCGACCATCGCCGACGTGGCCGGAGCGCCTGCTCCAGCTCGCTGCGGGCCTCGTGCAGCCGTCCTTGCGCGGCGTAGACAGCACCAGTAGCCGCGTAACCCAGGGCGGTCAGTGGCGCCTCGCCGAGACCGACGCCCCGGGTCACGATTTCGCCGGCCGAGCGCGCCAGCTCCGCGGCTTCGGCGAGCCGTCCTTCCTCGGTCGCGATCAGGGCCTTGACGGCGAAGGCGAGCATGCGCACCACCGCGATGGCCGGATTGCCTGCCAGCGCCTCCTCCGCGTGCGCGGCCGCGGGTTCGAGGGCGCCGCAGAGATAGAGCGCAAAGGCATTGGCGGTCCGCGCCAGCGCATACCAGGGTGACGACCGGTCCCCTTCCAGGGATACGGCCAGGGCCGCGGCCTCGCGCATCGGCCTGACGCCGTCGAATCCGAAGGTACCTTGCACGAGCGCCGCGGAGAATTGCATGGACCGCATGCCGTCAGGTAGCGGCCCCGGGTACTCGCCCGCCGCCACTATCGGCAGCCAGCGCCGCAGCGATTCGCGATCGCCGGTGAGCGCAGCGGCCCAGGCCGCGCAGTGCGCGGCCAGCGGGCTGGCGGCGATGGCGCTGTCCCCGACGGAGCGCATCCAGCTGCGGACCGTCGGCGCCCGGCCGGAGTCTACGTAGGCGTACCAGTGCTGCGCGATGAGCTCGACGGCTCCGGCGGTGTCGCCGCCCGCGATCGCATGCCGGATCGCCTCGTCAGCCGATCCCGACTGCCGGTGCCAGGCACTCGCCCGGTTATGCAAGCTGGTCACGACGTCCGGCTCGGTCCTGGCCAGCTCACCGCGGAGCACCTGGGCGAAGAGATGGTGGTAGCGGTACCACTGCCTGGTGTCGTCGAGCGGCACGACGAAGAGGTTCTCCCGCTCCAGGATTTCGATGATCTCCGCCGCGTTGGACGATCCGACCACCGCGTCGCACAGCGGCGCGCAGAAGCTGTGCAGAACGGCCGTCCGGGCCAGGAACTGTCGCGTCTCGTCGGGCTGACGGCTGAGTACCTCCTCGGCCAGGAAGTCGACGATGAAGCGGTTGCCGCCGGTGAACTGGCGGATGAAGGCGCCCGGCGCGGGATGACCGCGCAGCGAGAGCGCCGCCAGGTATACCCCGGCAGGCCACCCCTCGGTCCGTTCGACGAGTTCGGTCAAGTCGCCGTCATCGAGGTCGACTCCCGCCACGGCACGGACCAGCGAGGCGGCCTCCGCAGCCGCGAAGCGCAGCTCGGGCGCCCGCACTTCCAGCATTTCGCCGGCGGCGCGCAGCCGCGCCAGCGGCAGCGGCGGGTTCGTCCGCGTGATGAGCACGATCTGGGCCGAGGACGGGAGGTGAAGCAGCAGGAAAGCCAGCTGGGCATGGCACCGGTAGTCCTTGACCAGATGGTAGTCGTCAAGGACCAGAATCACCGGCGCCGAGAGCGCAGCCAGCTCGTTGACCAGGAGCGGGAGCACGGTCCCGGTCACATCGGGGATCTGGGCCCGGAGCGCCTGCCGGAGCTCAGCGCCGCCCAGGTCAGGGCAGGCTCGCTGCAGCGCGTGCACGATGTGCCACCACAGCCTGCCCGGGTCATCATCCCTGTCATCGAGCGAGATCCAGGCGAACGGCCGGTCCTCCGCGGCGCTGGCGCGCCACTGCGCGATGAGCGTGGTCTTCCCGAAGCCCGCCGGGGCGTCAACCAGGACGAGCTTGACGGCCGTCCCGGCCAGATCCTGAATGAGCCCGCGACGCTCCACCCACTCCTTGCGCTGGCTCGGAGCGTGGAACTTGGTCTCGATCGGCACGTCGGTGGGCACGCTCGACGTCGGCACGGGCACTGCCCGCAGACCGCGCTTTCCGGACGGACTCGCTTCGCTCACCTGTTTGATCATCGGCAGGACGGGCCCGGCCGGTCAAGAGGTCTAAGGTCCTTGATCCGTTTGAGGGCCAGAGCGCATCACCCGTCGCGGGTGGCGCGCGCGGGCGCCCGGCTTGATGGACTGAGTGCTGGCTTGACCGGCATTAAGCAGAAAGAGAAGGCAATGGCTGATCTGATCGCGATCGGGTACCCCGACACCACCACCGCCGAGGCGGCTGCCGATGAGGCCCGGCAGCTCGCGCGTGACCTCATCATCGAGCCGGACGCAATCGCCGTGATCGTGCGGGACGCGGACGGCGACTACCACGTCCACACCCATCACCACCTGGTCGGCCGCGGGGCCAGCTGGGGCATGTTCTGGGGACTGCTGTTCGGCGTGCTGTTCTTCGTGCCGGTCTTCGGGATCGCCATCGGGGCCGGGCTGGGCGCCCTGATGGGCAAGGTCACCAAGTCCGGCATCGACGCTCAGTTCCAGGAGCAGGTCCGCGGCTTGATCAAGCCGGGCACCTCCGCGCTGTTCCTCATGGTGGAGAAGGTCACCCCGGACAAGGCCGTCGACGCGCTGAAGAAGTATGGCGGCACCGTACTGAAGACCTCCCTGTCCAAGGAGGGCGAGAAGGAACTGCAGGATGCGCTGCATGGCGGAAGTGCCGCCTAACCAGCTCAGCCAGCACCGGCCGGCCGTCCCGCCCGAGCGCGGTCCGGCGGCGGGCTAGCACGCAGGCACGGTCGGCCGGCAACTGGCCGGCCGTGTCATCCGTCCCGGCCGGGCCATCCGGCCGGGACGCGACCCGGACGGACGTGGCGCATATGTGGTTCCTCTCGATCGGGCTGGGCGTCCTTTACCTGGTCCTGCTGTTCACGGTGGCCCTCATCACCTTCCGCAAGGGCCACTGGGTCCTGGGCATCATCGGCATCTTCATCCCCATCCTGTGGGTACTGGGCGCGATCCTGCCCGCCAGGCCCGGCTCGTCATACCGGCGCTGACTCGGACCGCGCGATATCAGCTGCGCTAGCGGCGCGCGGCGGCGGGGCCGGGGCGCGATCGCGCGCCGAGGATCCGGCCGGACCCGGCCGCCGCCCGGTGTACCCCGGTGGGCGGGGAGGCTGTGTCGTGGCCCGCCATCGCCGCATCCCACAGCGAGGCCAGTTCGGCGGCTTTCCCCGGATAGCTGGCGGCCACGTCATGAAGCTCGGCCCGGTCGGTGGCGACGTGATACAGCTCCCAGCGGCCTGCCGCGCCGGTCTTGCTGGCCGCGCTGGTCTTGCTGGCCGCGGCGGGGCCGCGGGCCGCGATGGCCTTCCAGCCGTCGGCATAGATCGCACGTGCGCCTGCTGCCTGGTAGTGCTGGAGAAGCCGGTTGCTCGGCGCATCGGGCGCCGTGAACGTGTACCGCATGCTCACACCGTTGCTGGGCCGGCGCGCAATTCCCCGGTCGCCTTGGGCCAGGTCGAGGCCGGCGCGGTCGAGGTCGGCCGGGTCGAGGTCGGCCGGGTCGAGGTCGGCCGGGTCGAGGTCGGCGCAGTGCAGGATCGTCGGCACGATGTCGGCCGCGTGATGGTACTGATCGCGTACGCCGCCCGCGACGTCCCGCATCTCGCGCAGCCAGCTGATGATCAGGGGGCTGGCCACGCTGCCTCCGGGTGACTGCTGCCGGATCGCGTTGTAGGGCGTCCTGAGGGCCAGTGCCCAGCCGACCGGAAAGAGGTAGCTGTCGGGGCTGACCGCGTTGGCCGAGCAGACCACCACGATGGTGTCATCCAGCTGACCTGACTCCGCCAGGTAATCCAGCAGCCGCCCCACTTGGTGATCGTTATAGGAGCACAGGCCAGCGTAGGATTCCGCGTCACGATTGCAGAGCTGGCGCTGCTCCTCGCTCAGGGACCGCCAGGGCCGCCATACCTCGGCCTGGGCCCGGGGCCTGCTCGCGGGAAGCTGGTCAGCCGGGGCCAGCCCGGTGCTGTCGGGCACGACGCCGAGCCGTTTCATGTTGCCGAGCACGATCTCGCGGTACCGGTCGTAGCCCATCCCGAACCTGCCGCGGTACATGTCAATCCAGTCCCGCGGGGAACTTTGCGGGGCGTCGTCCGCGCCGAAGGACAGGTAGCAGAACCAGGGCCGCCCGGGGGCAGTCCTGGACCCGTCGCGGAGGAACTCCATGGCCGTGTCAGCTAGATCCCTGCTCAGGTGGTAGCCGTCGGCGGGCGGATACGGCTGATCGACATACTGATTGTCGTAGACCAGATCGGGATACCAGTTGCTGGTCTGGCCGCCGAGAAAACCGTAGTAGCGGTCGAAGCCGCGCCGCAGCGGCCAGCCGCGGCGCGAGCCTGCCATCCCGAACGCTTCCGCCGGGCTGAGCTGCCATTTGCCCACGCAGTACGTGCGGTAGCCGCGCTCAGCCAGGATCTCGGCCACGGTGGCCGCCGCCGGCGGGATGACGGCAGCCGAGGCCGCTCGGCCGGCGTCCCAGTCCTGTCCGGTCAGCAGGCACGAACGCGTCCGGGACGAAAGGGCGGGCGTGTGCCACTGCGAGTAGCGCAGCCCCCGCGCGGCCAGCCGTTTCATGGCCGGCATGTCGATGAGCCCGCCGAACGCGTCCCAGGCCGCGATGCTGGCGTCCTCCCAGACGATGTACAGCACATTGGGCGGGCCTATGCGAGCATCAACCGCGGCCGTCGCGGCGTCACGCTCCGCCGGCTGCATGGCTCAGCCGTTCTGTCCGGTCAGCGGGTGGCCGGGTACCTGAGCCGGGCTGGCCGCCGCAGGCGGCGGTTCGGAGGACGGAGCCGGAGCCGGAGCCGGAGCGAGCCAGGCCGAGGCGACATAGGCCACCGCCACGGCCACGATTACCTCGGGCATGACCGCCAGGCCATCAGAGCTCAGCAGCAAGGTGGCCAGCAGGACCGACGTCAGCGGCAGCCTGAGCATCACCGTGCACATCGCGCCGATGCCCATCGCGGCGGCCGGGACCAGCGGCAGTCCGGGCAGGTGCGACAGCGCCACGCCGACCGCGGCCCCCAGGAACATGGACGGGAAGACCGGCCCGCCGCGGAAGCTGCTCAGTGATGCGCCGTAGGCGAGTCCCTTGCACGCCAGGAGCAGCAGCAGGGCCCCGACGGTGTAACTGGAGGCGTGGGTGAGGAACGGGCCCAGGGCGTCCTGGCCGTCGAACAGAACCTCGGAGGTGCCTTTCCCGGTGCCGGCCGCGAAGGCGATCGCCAGTCCGGCGATGGCCAGGCCCACCACCGGGGTGACGAGCACCATCCGCGGCTCGACATGAGGCCGGATCAGCAGCCCCAGCCGCCGGATCGCGGTACCGAACAGCGTAGCCAGCAGCCCGATCACGATCGCCCAGCCGAACTCGGCCAGGGTAGGACTCCCGACATGCGGCAGGTTGGGAATGGCCAGCGAGAACGTGCCGAGCCCGGTCGCGTGGCCCAGTCCGACGAAGATCAGGAAACCAATGCCGGCGGCCAGCAGCCCGGGCACCAGTACCAGCTCCAGCATGGCCCCGCCCAGCCCCGAGGCTTCCATCAGCAGGAACGCGCCGAGCAGCGGCGAGCCCAGCAGCGCGCTGATGGCGGCGAAACTGCCCGCGGCGGCCACCATGGCGCTGACCCGGGCTGGCGCGTCCCGCTTGACGAGGCGGATGGCGCAGACGCCCAGGCCGCCGCCGATCGCGATCAGCGGTGCCTCGGGTCCGAGGACTACGCCCAGGCTCAGGGTGGCCAGGGCGGCGAGGATCACGCCGGGGAGCTCGATCGGCGTTGGGGCGCCCTCGCCCGCCTTGAAGCCGTCGGCGGGGGAGCGGCCGCCCGTGCCTGGCAGGTACTTGATGGTGAGCGCGACCAGCAGGCCGGCCAGGGTCAGCGGCAGGATCGGCCACCAGAGCGGCTCGGATCCGAAGCCAAGCCCGTGCGGAATATCGGTGAAGATCCAGCCCTGCAGCCAGTGCACGGCGGCCAGGAAGAAGTATGCGGCCGCCGCGATGGGCATGCCAATGACGGTGGCGAGCACCAGCAGGACTATGTAGCTGCGCGACCGCAGGACCGCAAGCGGATCAGGCGGCGTCGTCACCTATAGCCTCCCAGGCCATTTCGAGCACTCCTGCTATCTATCGTTATTCCGGGTCGATCACCCGGGCATCACCTGAACGGATGATTACCAGCCGTCTATCGCAAGCCGTTCACGGCCCGGGCGACCACCAGCACCGCCACGAGCAGTGAGATGGCCTCTTCAGCCATCATCATGAGCTTCGCCCACGACCGGATCGCTGAGACATCCGTCGGGCTGAACGCCGTGGCGGTGGTGAATGACAGGTGCAGGTAGTCCACGAACTTCGGATACCAGCCAGCCCCGAGATACTGAAGATTGGCCATCTCGGGAAAGATGAATGCGATCCGGCCGACCGCGCCGCGAGCGCGGGCGGCGGCTCCGCCCCGGTCCAGGTCCCAGTACCACAGGCCGAACGCGATCACGTTGATGAGCCAGATCACGGCCCCGCTGGCCAGTAGCTCGTTGGCGTCGTTGGTGAACGGGGCCGCGCCGACGATGGCGGCGACCAGCCGTACCGCGGCGCTGGCGTTCACGACGGAGATCAGGCCGATCAGTGTCCCGGTCACGACCCGCAGCCACGCGGAGTCGCGGTCGATGCGCCCGGGGTCGCCGATGATGATGATGGCCAGCAGCACGACGAGCAGCACGCCGAAGGCCCAGCGGGCATCGCCGGCCCGGAGCTGATCCGGCAGAAGCGCTCGTAGGACCCCGGTGGCCAGCACCGCCAGCGCCATCGGCCAGCGGCTCTCGCCTGCCCGGGGCGGCGGGTGCAGGTCCGGGTCGGCTGGCCCGGGCGGGCTGGGGCTCGTCATGGGTCAGCTGACCAGCAGATAGATGCTCTTTCCCGCCAGCCAGAAGCCCAGCAGCAGGAATATCACGATGATGACCTGGTCTCGATGCGTGTCCAGCCAGGTCCGCAGCTGATCAAGCCGGGCGCCAGCGGCGGCGGGCGCGAAGGCCGCGTACAGCTCCAGGTACAGGAAGCTGGACGTGCTGAGCAGGCAGAAGAGCATCAGCGTCACGTAGTCGCCGGCGGTGGAGAGCTTGGCCCCCACGACAGTCGCGGCTCCGGCCGCCACCAAAGTCCAGGGCTGGAGGAACACGGCCAGGCCGGCGGCGGACCACAGCGAGAGCCTGTCCAGCCTGGACATCCAGCTCGGCGGCTTGCGAGGGATGCCCATCCGGCGCCGCTGACGCTCAGCGAGCAGAATCAGCACGATGCCCAGGGCCAGCTTCACGGCCAGCGCGGCAGTAGACGGTGCCGTCTGCGGTTTAGGCGGATTGCCCCCCGTCGTCAGGACGACGGCCGCGATCACCGCCACCAGGCAGGCCAGCCAGCCGAGGATGAACGCCAGGCCCTTCCTGGTGCCCTTCTCGGCGCCCAGGATCAGGATGAAGGCGGTCAGCGGAAACGGCTCCAGGGTGATCCCGATGGCGATAAGCAGAAGGTCAAGTACCACCGGCCCGCTCCGGCTATCGGGGCCGCGACGGGCGGCGGGACTCTTCGGCGTGAGCCAGCAGGAATGTCACAGGCCGGACTCCGCGACGATCCGCCCCGATGCGACCGCGTCGACGAGCGCTTGGTGGTCGCGCTCGTTCTGATCGGCGTAAGCGGCGGCGAACTCAGCGATGGCCCGGTCGAAAACATCGGAGCCGCCCAGGTAGGCGGCAATCGCAATCCGGTCTCCGGAGCGGGCGTGCGCCCGGGCCAGCGTCCAGCCGCAGAGCTCGCCGTACAGCCGCATACCTGCGGGCAGGATGTTCTCGATATCCACGGAGAATTTCCAGTCCCGCAGCTGCCGGACGTAGAAGTCGCGTTGCCGCCCGTCCAGCCCCGCCTCGATCCGCTGCCAGCCCAGGAAGATGTCGCTGGAGGCCTGCATCAGGCGCTGGCCAGCGACCACCCGCTGGCCCTGGTTGGCGTACTTGCTGGCCCCGACGAACCGGCTGAGCACGGACGCCTCGGCCTCTTTCACCTGCAGGAACAGCGGATCGGAGTCATCGCGGCCGAGTAGCAGGACGATCCAGCAGCGGGTCCCCACGCTGCCCACGCCGACGACCTTGCGGGCCATGTCGCAGAACTCGAACTGCTCGAGCAGGAACCTGCGGTCGGTTTCCAGCGTGCGGCGGTACTTGGCGAGCAGGGCGGCGAACTGCTCCTCGATGGCCGCCTGGCTCGGCTCCTCGGCCATCAGCTCGTTGATCGGAACCAGCAGCGGCGGGTCAGAGATAATCCGCGGCCGCCCGTCCACGACCCGGGTCAGCTTGGCTACTTCCTGCATGCTGTCCCTGGTCCTGGCCTTGGCCAGGCCTTTCTCCACGGTCTTGCGCTGCCGGGGCTGAAGCTGCGATGCGAACTGCGCCCGCAGCCGGTCCATGTCCGCGTGCGCGTACCAGACATCCAGGTTGGTCATCCCGGCGAACTGGCGCATCGCCTGCCGGTACCTGGTGACCGCCGCGGTGACGATATCCCGGCGCTGCTTGCCCGGGTACCCGTTGCCGCGCGCCGCGACTTCGAGACTGGCCGCTAGCCGCTTCACGTCCCATTCCCACGGGCCCGGCAGTGTCTCGTCGAAGTCGTTGACGTCGAACATCAGCCGGCGCTCGGCCGAGCCGAAGATGCCGAAGTTACTCAGGTGCGCGTCGCCGCACGCCTGGACGGCCAGCCCCGAGACCGGGGTGGTAGCCAGATCGCTGGCCATCGGCAGGGCGGCACCGCGGAAGAAGGTGAACGGCGACACCATCATCCGGCCCCACCGCACAGGTACCAGCTCGGGTACCCGCGTCTTGGCCTGCTCTTCCAGCAGTCCGATCGGGTCGGGCCGGTCCGCAGGCGGGTCGAATGACGCATGGCTGGCCCGAGGTACCTCAGCCCGCGCTTCCTTTCCGCGGGCCGCTCGCCGCGCCGGTGTCAGCTGCCCCACCCCGGAATCGAGCTGATACCGCCGCATGGCCCGAGGTGGAGCCTCAGCCGTCGGCACACTCATCATCGGCTCCTCTCAGCCAGGCACGCCAACCGGGCGACCCGCAGCAGGCTCGCTGCGTTCCGGCCCGGTGGGTGCCGGACGGACAAGGCATGCTGCACAGCCACGATCCCGCACGGAACGGATGTCTGCCTCATCCAGGCCGGGTGAGGCACACTGCTATTTAGTAAGGGTTATCCTCATAACGCATGGATAGGCGCAGGATGCGCCGCCTGTCATGGCCGTCGCATCCCCGGCCGGCCTGGCAGGACCCGCCCTGCGCACGACCCTCGCAGAGGGGCACCCCCCGTGGCCATCGAAGGAAATGCACCGGAATTGCCGGCCGCGTTGCCCGCTGATGACGATGCCTCCGGCGAGCCCGCGCCGCCCGGCAACGGAGCCGGAGCCGTAACCGACCCGGGTACCGAGGCACCCAGGTCGCGGCGGGCAACACTGCGCTCGCGGGCCATTCAACTGATCAGCGCCGTCCGGGATAGCGATATGGCGGCCGTCGAAGCCGGGGTCTTGCAGCTGAGCCGGTCCCGGCGCTGGCTGGCTCCGCTCGCGCTGGCCGTCGGTGCTGTGGCCATGCTGTTCGCGGGGGTGAAGCTGCTGTTCACGAACTGGCGGCTCACCCTGGTCCAGGTGCTGCCGGCGATGTGGATCTGGGCCGCCATGCTCGACCTGAAGGCGCACGTGCTGCACGGGAAGACGTTTCACGAACTGACCGGGCCGATCGTGATCCCGCTGGTGCTGGCCGTGGCGGCCGTTACGGCCGCGAGTTTCTTCCTGAACGCCGTGTTCGCGTTCGCCATCTCCGGGCCGGGCCGGCCGGAGATCCGGCCCGCGTTTGCCAAGGCCAGGTCGCACCTGGCCGTCGTGCTGAGCTGGGGTTTGACGGTGGGCCTAGCCCTGGGCTTGGCGACGGTGGTGTTCCCCCGGTGGCGGCGGCCGTGGTTCGGGCTCACGCTAAGCATCGTCGTCGGGGTGATGATGCTCTGTTACGTCGCCGTCCCGGCCCGGCTCATCGGCGTCAAGAACACTCATTCGAAACGGGACAAGCTGACCGCGAGCGCCGTGGGCGGGGCCATCGGAGCGGTGGTCTGCACTCCGCCCTACCTCCTCGGCCGGCTCGGGCTGATCATGCTCGGGTCACATACGTTCTTCATCCCTGGCTGCATCCTGATCGCGATCGGGCTGACGTTGCAGGCCGGCGCCACCGGCGCGGTCAAGGCGGTCAAGATGAGCGCCAAACTTGTCTCCGGGCGCGAGCCAGCCCGCGGGGATGACGAGCCCGCCAGCGAGCCGCCTCGCCTGGCCGCAGGCTGAGGCGGCCGGATCTTCGGCCGTCAAGTAGTCCAGGGCGGGTGACGCGGGCGGTGCGGCCCGGCCGCAGGCTGAGGCCATGGAGTTCAAGTCGGTCGACGCCGCCGCGGTCATCGACATCTTCCTACTGCTCCTGATCGGCATCGGGCCCAAGATCGCCCTGGTGCCGTTCCTGGAGGCGACCGCCGATATGCCGGCGGCCACGAAAAGCCGGGTGGTCAGGAAGATGCTCACCACCGCGGGCGCGGTGGCGGTGGTGCTGCTTGTCCTGGGCGGGCTGCTGACCAGGCTGCTGCATTTCTCGGCCGGTGCGCTGGGCGTCGCCAGCGGGATCGTCCTGCTGATCATCGCCGTTTCGATGATTCTGAGCACCCATGACAGTGCCGCGGATGGCCATCAGCTCAGTGGCCAGGACCCGATGCGGCTGGCCGTCTACCCGCTGGCCGTTCCCTACCTCCTCAACCCGGCCGGGATCGTCGTCCTGGTCACGGCGTCAGCGGAGGCCGGATCGATCGGGGTCTTCGGCGTGGTCGCCGGCGCGCTGGTCGTGGTGATCGGCCTTGACGCGGCCGTCTTCCGGTGGGCCAACCGGGTGAGCAAGCACCTGGATGCGAACCGCATGCTCGTGACCGAGAAGGTGTTCGGCTTCCTGCTCGCCGCGCTGGCCGTTCAGCTGGCCCTCGACGGTCTCGCCGACGTCGGAGTAATCCACCTGACCTCGCACTGACCGGGACGAGGCGTGATGTTCCGGCGCCGCATCACCCCGGGCGGGTGATGCGGCACCGCCCGGTCCGGCCAGATGCTTCCGGAGTAGAGGTCCAGGTTGGACCCATTAATCGGCTCACATCGGCGGTTTCGGTCCCGGCCGCGCCGCGGACGGGATCAGCCGACGTCGGAGCCGCCGGTCACGCGAAAGAGGTCAGGAACATGGCAATCGGGCCTGTGCAGCTCCTTGTCCTGGGGTTCAACCAACCAGATTTTCACGGCGAGATCATCGCCGAGCTTGAGCGGCTCCGCGAAAGCGATACGGTGCGAGTGATCGACTCGCTGGTCGTCTACAAGGACGCCGACGGCGAGCTCGAGATCGAGCACCTCAGCAATCTCACCGAGCAGGAGGCCATCGAGCTTGGCAGCAAGATCGGCGCCCTGATCGGCCTGGGTGTCGAGGGCGAGGAAGGTGCCGAGGCGGGTGCGATCCTCGGTGCCGAGGAGGCAGCCGCCGAGGGCGGCGTGAGCGTCTTCACCGAGGAGGAAGGCTGGGATGTGCTCGAGGACATCCCGAACGACTCCGCGGCGGCGCTCATCCTGATCGAGCACCACTGGGCGGTGCCGCTGCGCGACGCGATTGCCCGGGCCGGCGGCTTCCGCCTCAGCGACGGCTTCATCAGCCCGCTCGACCTGGTAGAGATCGGGCTAGTATCGGCTGAGGAAGCGCAGGAACTGCACGACCTGGAGACGGCGGCTGCCGCAGACTGACGGCGGCGGTCCGCTATTCCCACGAGCTAAGGGGCACACCATGTTCGGAGGACGCAGAGTAGCCAGGCGCACTGGACGGCGCACGGCCAGGCGCGTTTCCCGCCGCAGGTAGCGGGCACGCGCGAGCCCGGCCAGCCACCGGCGAGCGGAGCCGTTCGTCAGCCGGTGCGCCTGGCCGGGTTTGCCGTTTGTAATCGAGCCGTTTGTGATCGAGCCGTTTGTGATCGAGCCGTTTGTGACCCGAGACTGCTGTGATCGAGCACCGGCTCATCCGCCGCGCGTCTTGACCAGCCAGGCCTCGGCGGCCTGGTAAGCGGCCTGCGTTGACTCGCCCACCACCGACGTCGCCTCGAACGCGCGCACCGGTCTGTCGAGGTGCCCGGTGCGGCGAAGCTCTTCGGTGAGGTCCTTCTCGAGGCCGCTGAGGTAGAGCCGGCCGTCGGACTGAGCGAGCCGGTCGGCGTAGTCTCCGACGACCTTCACGAAGGTCGCACCCAGCGAGGTGCGGCGTCGCAGCCGCAGCACCACGACCGGTGACTGCGTTCCGGCCGGGTCAGGCAGATGAGCCGCCAGGGTGCGGGAACCGGCGTACAGCAGGCTGCCGTAGACATCGAGAATCGCCACGTGCCCGCTGGTCAGGGTGGTCGGCGGGGGCCGTTCTTCAAAGCGCCCGTCAGCGCGCGGCACGAGCTCGACCACAGTGAGGTCCATGGCTTCCTGGTTGAGCTGCAGCAACAGGGACAGCGCCACGCCGATCCCGACCGCCACGGCGACCGGCAGGAACAGCGTGACGCCGAACGTGGTGATGACAGCGACTTGCGAGATACGCCCGGTGCGCCAGATGGAGGCCAGCCCCCCGAGCCGCAGCGAGCCGATCGCCGCGAAGATGAGGATCGCGCCCAGGGTCGGAACCGCGATCTTGGCCACCACTCCGGAGAAGATGGCCAGAATCACCAGCATCCACAGGCCGGAGCAGATGGCCGCCCACCGGGTCTTGCCGCCGACGGCCACGTTGAGCGCGGTCTGGCCGACCGAGCCGCCCACCGCGATGCCGCGGAAGAAACCCGCGGCCAGGTTGCCGGCCCCTTCGGCGATGATGTCCTGGTTCGGATTCGGCGGGGCACCGGCGGGGTTCGGCGCGGCTTCGGCCACCCCGGCGCCCTGGACCAGGACGATGGCCGCGATCGCGAGCGCGCCGGTGACCAGGCTGAACGATAGGAACCTGACCTCCGGGAGATGGGGAGCGGGATGCCGCGCGGGATGTCGCCCTGATCCCCGACCCTGGCGACGCCGTCCGCCCCGCCCAGAACCACCACCACGGTGGGGATGACCAGCGCAATCAGCGCGCTGATGACGGCGAGGCGGGTCCGGGCCAGCACCACCAGGATGGCCAGCGCGCTCAGTCCGGTAAGCAGCGACGCCAGGTCGATCCGGCTCGGATGGACGAGCACGCTGACGGCCTTGGCGAGGGGGAAGTCACCAGTTGCGGTCGCGCCGGTCAGATCGGCGATCTGACCGCACACGATGTTGACCGAGATCCCGGTCAGGAAGCCGATCATCACCGAATAGGAGACGAACCGCGTATACCGGCCCGCCGCAGGATCCCGGCCGCGACCAGCACGACGCCGACCAGGATCACCAGCAGCGGGATCGCCGCAGGCCGCTGGGCGGGGGTCACGCTCCGCAGCGCCGAGCCCGCGGCCAGCGCGGCCGCGGAGGTCGTCGTGATCACCATCTTCCGGGTGTTCGAGCTGAGCCCGCCCGCGATCGGTCCGGCGAAGCTCGCGTACAGCCCCTGCACCGGATTGACACCGGCCAGGACCGCCGCCGCCATTCCGTCGGGCACGCTGCTGATCGCGCCGGGCAGCCCGGCCACGAGATCCGCGCGCAGGCTGGACCGCTCCGGCCCGACGGAGCGTAGCCAGCGGCGGGCCGCGGCCACGGCGGAGCCGAGCGTGTGCATCATCCGGTTGCTCCATCTGGCCCGCACCGCGCCGGACTAGCGGGGAGTTGTCGGCCGATGCAGTCAAATGATCCGCGATAGCCGGGCGTCCCTGCCTCATCCGTGAGGGATGGTGCCTGGCGGCAGCGACGCCCATAATCTCGGGGCTTGGCCACGGGCGACGGGACAGGGCGCGGGATGCGGAAGGTTGGCTGGCTCGAACGGCAGGTGCGCCGCGCCGACCAGTTCCAGCAGCGCCATACCGTGATCGCGTTTCCGTGGGCGGTGATCCAGAAGTTCGGCAATGACCAGGCGGGCGGCAAGGCGGCCTTGATGGCCTATTACGGACTGTTCGCGCTCTTCCCGCTGCTCTTGCTGCTGGCGACCGTCGTGGGTTTCGCGGTGTCGGGCAACCCGCAGTTGCGCGAGCATCTGATCGACTCGGCACTGGGGTATTTCCCCGTCATCGGGGACCAGCTGCGCTCGGAGGTGCATCCGCTCGAGGGCAGCACCACCGCGCTGGTCATCGGTATCGCGGGGACCCTGTACGGCAGCTTCGGGATCGGCTTCGCGGCCCAGAACGCGATGAACACGGTCTGGAACATCCCGTACGTGCGCTGGCCCGGCTTCGGGCCCCGCTACCTGCGCACCCTCGGGGTGATCGGCCTGCTCGGGCTGGCGGTGCTGTCCTCGACCGCGCTCACCGCATTCGCCACCGCGGTCGCCCACGGCACCGACGCGACGATACTCGCCCTCGCGGCGTCGTGCCTGGTCAACCTCGGCCTGTTCCTGCTCGCCTTCATGTTGCTGACCGCGGAGCCGCTGAGTGCCCGCGAGGTGGCGGTCGGCGCGATCATCGCAACGGTGCTATGGGAAGTCCTGCAATGTATCGGCACCTGGTACGTGACCCGCGGGCTGCAGCACGCCAGTCCCACCTACGGCGTCTTCGCGGTCGTCATCACCCTGCTGGGCTGGCTCTACCTGGGCTCGGAGCTGACGTTGTGGGCGGCCGAGATCAACGTGGTGCTCCGCTACCGGCTGTGGCCCCGCTCGGTGACCCAGCCCCCGCTGACCAGGGCCGACCGGCTGGTGCTGGTCCGGCTGGCGCAGATGGAGCTGCGCAGGCCCGAGCAAAAGATCACCGCGTCCTTCACCGATGAGGCGGATGAAGATCCTCTGAAAGGCTGAAAGGTCCTCCATGGCGGGTGAGCCAGGACGGCCCGGTCAGCGCGATGATTGACGGGTTGCTGTAGTCCGGCAGCCCCGTTACGGACCCGCGGAAGGATCAGCCATGCGGCGCCTGACTCATTGCCTCGCCGTCTTGGCCGCGATCTTGCTGGCCGGATGGCTGGCGGCAGGCTGCAGCAGCGGCGCCAAGAGCGCCATCGCCAACCTGTCGCCCAGCCGGAACGCCAGCTCTTCGGCAGGCCCGACCGCGCCGCCGACCACCGCGCCGCCGACCACGGCGCCGCCCACGACCGCGCCGCCGACCACCGCGCCGCCGACCACCGCGCCGCCGACCACCGCGCCGCCCACCACCGCGCCGCCCACCACCGCGCCGCCGACCACCGCGCCGCCCACCACGCCCAGCGCCGCCACTTCGGCGCCAGCGGCTCAGCCGAGCAGCTCCCCGGCGGCCAGCGCGTCAAGCTCTAGCCTGCTGTGGCTGTGGATCCTGCTGGGCGCCGTGATCCTGATCGGCTTGATCGTGTGGATCGTCCACGCCAGCGGCCGCCGCTCGAAGGCCGCGGCCAGCTGGCAGTCGAGGATCATCGACGTATACGCGAAGGGCTCGGCCCTGCATGACGCGATGAGCGTCGCTGACACGCCGGGCGCGCTGGTGGCCGCGGACGCAGGCGCTCGCTGGTCGGACATCCAGCTTCGTGCCGATGACCTGGCGCAGAACCTGTACGCGCTGCGTGAGGCGGCCCCCGATGATGACGTCCGCGCCCGGGTGGCCGACGTGCTCGCGTCGCTGCAGGCGGTCCGGTCCGCCATGGACGCTGAGCGGGCCCCTGGAGGCGCGGGCCCGGGGCAGAACGAGGTAGCCCGCCAGCGCCTGATGTCCTTCGAGACAGCACTTCGCGCGCTCCGAGCGTCAGACCAGCGGGCGCCCTAACGGGGTAAGTCGCGCGAGCAGGTGCCCGCGCCGACCCGGCCAGCGTCCCCGCTGAGCATTCGGCGATCCTCGCTGACGTCGGCGTCGGCGTAGCTGGCAGCGAACTCCCGTCCGAGCCGGGTTTCCTGGCTCGGACGGGAGCTGCTCAGGCGGCGGGCCCGGTTACTCCCGGGCCAGCATCGCCTGGGCTTCGCGTTCCAGGTCGACATAGGGATCGCCGCTGACGTCGACCGCCACCCGCCTGATCGTGCCGCCGGTGAAGGCGTGCGGGTGCTCGCCCGGGTAGTCGCTGGTGACCGGCTCGCCGCTGTCCCGGCCGACGCACAGGCCCTCGCCCGCGAGCGAGAACATCCCCGGCTGCGTCCTGATCCGGCCCTCGCCGACCTTCTTGTCCCCGTGATACAGGGACAGGATGCCGGTGGAGACGTGCGGCGGGTCCTCCCCGTCCTTGTCGAACGACGCGGACAGGATCAGGTTCTCCCCGGTGGGGATGTCCTGGGTGCCGTCGATCTTCTGCTCCGCCATGCCGACGAAGTTGTTGACGTAGTGCAGCCGGTTGTCCTTGACGTACAGGGCGTGCCCGCCGAACCGTGATCCGTGCGCGAACAGCACGCCCTGCGCACCCGGCGCGGGGATGTCCACCAGCGCCCCGATACTGAAGGACCGGTTGCGGACGTTCACCGCCTGCGCCTCGGGCACCTCGGCGGTGCCGGGGAAGTAGGCGTACCGGTTGCGCGGCGAGGCCAGCTGCGGCCGTGGCGTGATGATGATCTCCAGCGCGGACCGGTCATCGAGCGGGAAGGCGTCGTTCTGCCCGGCTTCGGCGAACCACAGGTTGACCAGCTCGCGCAGCTTCTCGGGGTGCTCGGCGGCCAGGTCATGTAGCTCAGCCCGGTCGGTGTCGGTGTGGTACAGCTCCCAGGTGTCGTCGTTGAAGTTGCTCCAGCCGCTGATGGTCGGGTGGGTGGTGACGGCCTTCCAGCCGTCGTGCCAGATTCCCCGGGAGCCGAGCATGGAGTAGAACTGCGTCTTGCGGGCCGATGGCACCGACCCGTCCTCGATGCTGCCGCGCATGCTCACGCCGTCGAAGCGGCTCTGCACGTGGCCCTTGATCGTGGCCGGGGCGTCGACACCGAGGAAATCCAGGATGGTCGGCACGATGTCGATGGCGTGGTGGTACTGGTGGCGTAGCTCGCCCTTGCCGCCCGCCGTGGCCGAGGGCCAGGAGATGATGCACGGGTCGGCGGTACCGCCGTTGAACTCATACCGCTTCCACATCTTGAACGGCGTGTTGAAGGCCATCGCCCAGCCGTTGGGGTAGTGGTTGTAGGTCCTCGTCCCGCCGAGCTCGTCGATCATCGCCAGGTTGGTCTGGATGTTGTCGGGGATGCCGTTCGCGAACAGCATCTCGTTGACCGATCCGTCGGGACCGCCCTCGCCGCTCGCCCCGTTATCGGAGACCAGGATCACCAGCGTGTTATCGCGCTGCCCGGACTCCTCCAGGTAATCGAGCAGCCGCCCGATGTGATGGTCGGCGTGCGCCAGGAACCCCGCGTAGACCTCCGCCATCCGGGCGAAGAGCCGCTTCTCGTCGGCGGACAGCGAGTCCCACGGCCTGGTGACGTCCAGCGGCGGGAAGGGCTGGCCCGCTGGTCCCTGGCGGGTTTCGGTGGTGCCGATCGGGTTGACGGGCGGCAGCGCGGTGTCGGCGGGGACGATGCCCAGCTCCTTCTGCCTGGCCAGGGTCTGCTCCCGCATGGCCTCGTAGCCCATGTCGAACTGGCCCTTGAACTTGTCGGCCCATTCCTTGGAGACATGGTGCGGCGCGTGCGCCGCGCCGGGCGCGTAGTACAGGAAGAACGGCTTGTCCGGCGCGACCGTCTTGGCGTCCTTGATGAACTCGAGCGCCTTGTCCGTGATGTCGTCGGTGAGGTGATAACCGTCGGCCGGCAGCTTGGGCTGGTCCACCGGGTGGTTGTCATACACCAGGTCCGGATACCACTGGTTGGTCTCGGCGCCCAGGAACCCGTACCAGCGCTCGAACCCCCGGCCGGACGGCCAGTTCCGCCGGGTCGACGCGACGTTCATCTCCACGGTCGGGCACAGGTGCCACTTGCCCACCATGTAGGTGTTCCAGCCGCGTTCACCGAGGATCTCGGAGATCATCCCGTTCTCCGGCGGGATCGTCCCGCTGGCGTTCGGGAACCCGACGGCCGCCTCGGTGATACACGCCATCGAGTTGCGGGTGTGGTTGCGCCCGGTCAGCAGGCAGGAGCGGGTCGGCGAGCAGAGTGCCGTCGTGTGCCACTGCGTGTAGCGGACGCCGTCGGCCGCGATCCGCTCGATGTTGGGCGTCGGGATCGGGCCGCCGTAGCAGCTCATGGCCGAGAAGCCCACGTCGTCTAGGACGATGTAGACGACGCTAGGCGCGCCGTCGGGTGCCTTGGGCGGCTCGAACGGTGCCCAGTCCGGCTCTGAATCGCGGATGTCGACGTTGATCGTGCCCTTGAACGGCTCGCTCATTTTCCCCTGCTCCTTGCGCCCGACGGGCCTATGAGGCGGGCCTGACCTGGACATGACCGTGCCGGGCGCGGTCGCCGTCACGTCCCAAAGACCCGCCTGACCAGGCTGGCAGCGCCCGCTGGGCCGGACATCACCCGTCGCGGATGACCGGTCAGCTGAGCGACGCCACCGTAGCCCTGAGCTCGTGCCTGAGCATGAGCGCGCCGATGATCTCGAAGAGGCCCATGATGATGAACCAGATACCGAGCAGGACGGCCAGCACGGTCAGCGACGAGGTCGGAGTGACCGCGACCACGATCCCGGCGATGAGGCTCACCAGGCCGAAGGTGATCCACCAGAGCCGGCCTTCGCGGACGCCTCCCGCAATGCCGCCGATGAGCGCGGCCAGCCCCTGGACGATCCAGGTGATTCCGATGATCAAGCCGATGAGCGCGATGCTGAGGTGCAGATGACGGATCAGCACGACACCGACGACGATGAACATCAAGCCGGCGATGCCGAGCCAGACCCGGTGCGTTTCCTGGGGGTCGAACACCCGGACCAGGTGGAAGATCCCGGACAAGATCATCAGAATGCCGAGCAGGACCGCGACCACGTTCAGCGAGCCGCTCGGGTGGAAGCTCACGATGATCCCGAGGATCAAGGTCAGGACGCCGAGGATCAGTGTCGCTTGCCAGGATGCCGCCAGCACCGAAGGTGACGCCGGCTGCGTGTCATACCCGCCGTATGCCATTGAAGGCTCCTAAGTCGTTTCCAAAGGCTTCAGCGAGCAGGCAGGCCGCCAACAGAGCGCAGCATCGCCCGCCCCCAGCGAATTGTCGGTGCGCAGATCAGCACATGTCCTCACCCGTCCCGGATGATTACGGTCTTAGTGCCGAGGCCGGACAATGACGGAACGAAGGGGATGCCGCCGGGATCAGCCGCGGAAAGGCACGCCGATGACCGAAGCGCCGATACCTCCGCTGCGACCCGGCAGCCCGCTGCGCACGCCGCGGGCGGCGGCGGTGGCCGGGATTATTTTCTCGGTGTTCCTGATCACGGCGCTGGTGCTGCTCAGGGTGTCCGTCCCGGCCCATCCGGAGCTCCCAGGAACCTGGCTGACCGACTCGCGGAGCAGGACCGGGGTAGCAATCGCGCTGAACCTGGTGCCGTTCGCCGGAATCGCGTTCCTGTGGTTCGTCGGGGTGCTCAGAGACCGGATCGGCGAGCGCGAGGACCGCTTCTTCGCCACCGTGTTCCTGGGCAGCGGCCTGATATTCGTCGCCATGATGTTCGTGGCCGCAGCGGTCGCCGGCGGGGTCATCGCGGAGGCATCAGCAGGCACGCCGAGCCCGGACACCCTGGCCCTGGGCCGCAGCATCACCGGGACCCTGCTGAACATCTACGCGATGCGGATGGCAGCGGTGTTCACGCTCACCACCGTGACCATCGCCCGCCGCACCGAGATCGTGTCCAGGTGGCTTACCTTCGCCGGGCTCGTGAGCGCGCTGGTGCTGTTGGTCGGCGTCGGCATCTCACCCTGGTTCGAGCTGCTGTTCCCGCTCTGGATCCTGGCCCTGAGCATCGACATCCTCGCGGCCGGCCTGCGGAAAACTCCGGGCAGCACGGAACCGGCGCGCCCCTGACTGTCCGGGCGCGCCCGTTCCTCCGGTCCGCGAGCCGCGGTTCAGGTGCCGAGCAGCTTGGCCTTGGCCGCCGTGAATTCGTCGTCGGTCAGGACGCCCTGCTGATGCAAGGTGGCCAGCTGGTTGAGCTCATCGAGCATCGGCGACGACGCCGCCGCAGCCGCGGGCGCTGCCTGCTGGGCAGCCGCGGGCGGTGCCTGCTGCTGCTGTTCGAGATCGCTGATGCGCTCGTTCTGCTCGTCCTCTGCCTGTGCTTGCGCCGCCGATTTGTTCGCCATGTGGCGGCCCGCCACATAGGCGCCACCGCCGACCACCGCCGCGCGCATCAGCGGGCGTCTGCGTCTGAACATCACTGCCTCCTAGCTAGCTGAGCTGTCCCGCTCGCTGCTATACATCCTCGGGCAGCGACAGGCCGAGGGCCACCATGAGTTCGGGGGCGGCCGCCACCGTCTTCGGGCCGCCGACTTGCGGCGAGATGGCGCGGAGCACGCCGATGAGGTCCTCGGGCGTGGCGCCCGCATCCAGCGCGTTGCCCACCTGCCAGAGGTACGAGGCTGGCGGAGCGTCGAGTGCGATCAGGGCAGCGATCTTGACGAGGGCGAAGCTGCGCGGATCCAGGCCGCTCTGGCGCTGCAGTTCGGCCCGCATCTCCAGGCCCTCGCCCAGCAGATCCGGATCGCCGAGAGCCAGCGCGGCCAGCGCGGCACTCGTGGCATCGTCGATATCGGGCCTGGCTGGCACGGTCATGATCAGTATCCTTTCGGTCGCTGCAGCAGCGGGGGTGCCGAAGGCACGTCCTCGTTAGCAACGATCGCGGCTGGACGGGTGCGCTGCTTCACCCGCTGCGGATGGGTGTCAGGACGCGACGGCGGCCCGCGCGCCGCAAGCCCCGCGGGCCGCGGGATCATCCCTGCCGGGTGATACCGCCGCCGGTACTGTCGGCGTGGTCGGTCCCCTCGTCGCCATCGTGGCCCTCGCGGCCGGCCTGGGGCGGTGGGCCACCAGTGGCTTCGGCCTCGCGGGCCAGGAACCTGAGCCGGGCGGCTCGCGCATCCCAGGCATAGACGACGGCGGTGCCGGCCAGCAGGTCGTGCAGGGCGCGATGCTCGCGCTGTACCAGGATGCCGAGGAAGCCCAGGCCGAAGAAGAGGAAGCTGAGCGGGAACACCACCGCGCGCAGCACGCCGCGCCACGGGCCGAGGGCGCCGCCATCGGCCTGGACGACGCGCACGCCGAGCACCGCCATGCCGAAGGTCCGGCCGCTGGCCGCCCACGAGTAGGCGAAATAGAAGAACTCCCAGGCGCCGAGAATGATGGCGACGACGATGTTGGTCCGGTTCCAGCTGACCGGATGGCCGGTCACGACCTGAGCCGCCAGCGACGTGACCGCGAGGCCGAGGGCGAAAAGGCCCGCGCTGACCAGGACGTCGAGGATGAACGCCAGCAGCCGCGATACTGATCCCGCGTAATGCCCCTGCGCGCTCACCCAGCCAGCGGCCCGGGTGCTCATGACTGCACCTGGCCGTTCAGCAGGGCGGCCGGCCCCTCAGGTCCAGGACGCTTACGCCGCAGCAGGCGCCGTACCCACCGGTCGACGAACTGATCAAGCCCGACCGCCTGGCTGCGGGCCAGATCAAGCGCTTCGCTGGCCGCCCCGCCCGATGACCTCGCGATCACGGCGCCCAGATCTGTCTCCGCGACGAGCCCGTCCATGTCGATCCGCCGCACCAGGTCGTTCACATCGATACGATCGAGCAGGGCGTCCAGATCGACTCGTCGCATCAGGCTGTCGACGTCCGCGCGATCGAGCAGCGCGTCGACGTCGACCCGGTCGAGCAGCGGATCGAGGTCGACCCGGTCGAGGATCGCATTGACATCGACCCGGTCGAGCAGCGTGTTGACATCCACCCGGGCAACGACGTCGTTGACGTCGACTTGCTTGACTACGGCGTTCAGGTCGATCAGCGCGATCAGCGCGTTGAGATCCACCGCCTGGACCAGCAGATCGACCACGCGCTCGGCGACCCGCTGGGCGAGCGACTCGGCCGGGTCGGTCATGCGTTTGCCTGCTGCGCGCAGCCGATCAAGCGGGTCCACTGCACCAGTATGGACGCGGCAGCATGGCGGGAATCATCCGCCGCGGGTGACGCGAGCCCGCGGCTAGCGCGCGATCGGCGGCCCCGCCGTCGCTCGCGGCGGTCAGGAGCCGACGGCCAGCCCGTAGATGCCGTCGAAGACCATGATCCCGCCGGCCACCACCAGTACCCCGGCGAGTACCGTCCTGCCGTTCGCTCGCAGCCACAGGTTAAAAGCCGTAAGACGACGCTCGGTCGCCTTGGGGGCCATGAGGTGGAGCGTGATCGGCAGCCAGACCAGCAGCACATTGATCACCACGACGAGGATCACGGCCAGCGCGGTTTGCTCTGGGTCGGCTTGTGACGTGGCGATCACCTGCAGCGCTGCGATGAACGTGACACCCGGGGCGAACACCAGCAGGCCCACGAGGAATGCGCTCAGCGGGGCCGGATCGCCGACCATCCTGGACACGAGCCCGTGCCCTTGCGCGGGATCGCGCGGCTTGGATTTGCGGGCCGCGAGGAAGACGCCCGCCGCGAGCAGCACGATGCCCAGACCGAGCCGAAGGCCATCCCGGGGTGCGTGCTGCCGCGGATGGTTAAGACCAGCGCTGCGCAGCGCCAGCAGCACCACGACGCCCATGACGAGGCTCATGACGACCGCGCCAGCTAGGTAGAACGTGCTGGTCAGCCCCGGTCGTGCGGACCCTAGGTAGACGGCAGCGATGAGGAGCGCCGTCGGGGACAGCGCCGACAGTAACGCCAGCCCGACTGCTTGCGCGATCACCAGGTTCCGCCTACCGGCGCGGACACCGCGGCCGCGGTCGCAGCAGGTCCGACGTGGCCACGATCACGGGTGGCCTGCGGTCACCGGCTGCGCGGGCGGTCTGCCGATCAGTTCGATCAGCCCGAGCACCACCAGCAGCAGTACGGCGATCAGGATGACGACGGCGGCGGTGGGACGGCCCCAGAACACGAATATCAGCGCGGCGAGGGCCACCGCGGTCACGCGGAGGGCCTTGCGGTGCGTGTAGGTCCACTCGCCTACCGGGCCGGTGCTCACCCCGGCCCGCTGGCCGCGCTGCCTGATCCAGTCAAATCCCGATCGGAACGCCGAGCGGGTCTGGACCGCGGTGGTCGACGGCCCGGAGAAAAATGCGCCCACGGCGACGACGAGCCCGACCACCAGCAGAGTGCGGAGCGCTTCCTTGATGAACCGGACCAGCGTGTCGAACAGCGCGGCTGCCGCGTCACTGGGCAGCACAGCGGGCGGCACGCTGTTCAGGTAGATGGTCCGGAACAAAGCCAGGCCGAGGCCGAGGACGGCCATTGACGCGGCGAAGCCAAGCCCGGCTCCGATCAGGGCCCGCCGGTGGCCCCGGGCGATGTACACTCCCAGGCCGATCAGCACGAGCGCCAGGAACGGCAATACCCACTTGAGCGTGTTGATCAGCCGGTACAGTCCCTGCGCCTTGGTCAGGTCACGGGCCGAGAACAGCGCCAGCGTGGGGTGGATCGGCGGGAGGCTGTTCACCAGCGTGAACCCGCGTGCGACCAAGTCCTGCTTGACGATATTGATGAACGGGCCGAGGTCGATGACGACCTGCCCGTTGCTGACGCTGATCGACCCGCCGCCCTGCCCGGACAGCGCCTTCACCATCTCCGCATGGGCCACGGTGTTGACCTGGATCCAGGCGTTGGCGAACCGCGGGCTCGTAATGATCTTGTGAACCTGGCCGTGGATGAACCCGGCGACCGCGCTGGCGATCGACGGGCCAAATGACTTGAGCAGCGCGCCGACGCGGGGCAGGCCCTTGCTCGTGAGCAGGGCGGCGGCCTGATTCGTGTACGCCGCCACGTTGATGTGACTGGTGATCTGGAAGGTGAGCTTGTCGGTCAGGGCGTTCTGGATCGTCGGATTGTGGATGAGCGGCTCGATGTTGGCCACGTAGCGGTCGGTGTTGGAGACCTGGTTGGCGCCCCACACGCCCAACACTGACACGGGGGCCAGGATGCAGCCGATCACGATGAGCACGATGGCGACGGGGGTCCGCCAGCTCAGCCGCCGCCGGCGCCCCGTGCCAGTCGCCTGGCTGCGGAGCTGCTCGGTCTCGGCGCGCAGCCGCTCGACCTCGGCCGCCTCGGCGGCATTCTGGGCGCGGAGGCGCTCTAGCTCAGCGCGCTCATCCTGGCTGAGCTCCGGCTCCTCGGCAGCCGGGCCGGGCTCACCGCCGGGTTCCGGCTGCTCGGCCGCCGTCCCCGGGTCACCGCCGGGTTCCGGCTGCTCGGCCGCTGTCCCTGGCTCATCGCCGATGTCAGACAAGGTCGCCTCCGCCGAGCAAGAAGTACCGGCAGCGGCCCAGGCGCCGCGACCGGCATGTCACCGATTTCCCTGATGGTTCGTCTCTTTACCGTGTCTGACTCGGTATAAAGGTGCCTCACCCGGCACGGATGAATACCGGCTGGTTCGTGGCGGGATTCGGGCAGGCCTCAGCCCGCGGCGCCGGGCTGTGACTGGAGGGTGGCGCGCAGCGCCATGATCCGATCATCGGCGGCCAGGAACGAGGCGCGGTTCAGGGTGCCGTGCAGGTAGCCGCTCGCCAGCGCGGTGAGCGCGCGCTCGCCCTCGGACACCTCGCGCTGCGAGCAGAGCAGCAGGTCCATCCCGGCCCGGGCGGCCAGCATGGCGCGATTCGCGATCGGGCCGAACCGGCGCAGGGCGCCGGCCTCCAGCGCGTCGGTCACGGTCACGCCGGTGAAGCCAAGCCGCTGACGGAGCTCGCCCACCGCGATGGTGCTGGACATCCCGGCCGGAAAATTGGGATCCAGCGCCGGATAGACCGCCCAGGACAGCATCACGAGTTTCACGTGCGCCGCGATGGCGGATCGGTACGGCAGCTCATCTACGCCGCGGATGGTCGCCGCCGGCAGCGGCAAGGTCACCGGTTGCAGGTCGGTGTCTTGCGGCAGTGCGGCAGCGCCGAGGCCGGGGAAGTGCTTCACGGTGGCCGCCACTCCGCCGCGCTGCTCGGCGCTGACATAGTCCGCGCCGAGCTTCGCGACCGTGACCGGGTTGCTGCTGAACGAGCGGCCGAGGTGACTGATGAAGTTGCCTGGCTGCCGGTACACATCCAGGACCGGCGCGAGGTTGACGTTCAGGCCGTTGCTGCGCAGGGTCATGGCCGCGCCGCTACCCGCCTGGGTCGCCGCGCTGGCCGGATCGGCGGACTCGCCGATCTGCTGGGCCGACTGCTCCGGCGGCCCTGGCAGCCGGCGCACCAGGCCGCCTTCCTGATCGGTCATGAGCAGCAGCGGCAGGCGCACCGGGTCCTGTTTGCTCGCGGCCGCCTGGTCAAGCTCACGGACGGCGGCCGCCAGCTGGCCCGGGCCGCCGACGTTGTCGGTGAAGAAGATGACGCCGGCCGCCTCGCCACGGGAGATGAGGCTGAGCAGCCGGGCCGGCGGCGTGACGCCGGTATAGCTGTAGATCACCCGCTGCCCGGCCAGCTGAGCCGGGCTCAGCTTGGTCGGTGTGGTCCGCACCGCGGGCGGGCTGGCGGTCGCATGCGGCTGGGTACTGCAGCCCGCGGCCAGCAACACCGCGGCCGCGGCCCACTGGCTCGCGCGCCCGCAGCGCCGGCCCGCGCGCCCGCGGCGCTGCCGGCCGTGCGCGGCCTTAGGCTGACCGATCACAAAGAAATCCGGGGGGGCCGGTGCATGAGCTGTCCCGCAGTGGTGGCGTGGACCCGGCGGCTGACCAGAAATGCGGTGCCATCGCGCCAGGATCCGCCAATGGTACTCAACCGGACTATCGGTGCTTTGCGGAACAGCGGAGCGGCTAAGACCGGACGTAGGAACCTCGGCCGCGGCCTGGCCGGCCAACCCGGCCGCGGTCAGGCGCACCGCGGCCCGGTCCCGTCACCGTGACGGGACCGGGCCGTGACACCCGTTAGTCGTCCTGGTTTTATCCCGCCACCATCGGGTTCACGCCGGCCAGGTCCTCGCGGCGCACCCGGATCATCACAATGGTGACGATCAGAGCCAGCACCGCGATGGCCGACGAGAGCAGGAAGCCCTTGGAGAAGCCGACCGACAGGGCGTGCGCGTAGATCGCCTTCGGGATGGCGCCTGACGTTGCCGCGTGCACGGTGTGGCCGGACCTGGCGGCCGCCGCGGCCGCCACCGCGGCCTGGCTCCTGATGCTGTTGGCGACCGCGGTCCAGGCCACGGTGCCCAGCAGCGCCAGCCCGATCGAGCCGCCGACCTGCTGGCCGGTGTTGAGCAGGCTGGAAGCCAGGCCGGCGTCCTTGTCCTCGACCTTCGACAGCGCCACCAGGGTCACTGGCATGAACAGCATGCCCAGGCCGAACGCGGTGACGATGAGCGGGCCGAGCAGGCCGTTCACGTAGGTGCTGTGCTCGTTGATCCGCGATAGCCAGTACATCCCGCCGGCGCCGATGGCCGATCCGGCCAGCAGCAGCGGCCGGGCGCCGATCCGGGGGACCAGCTGGGCGCTGACGCCGGCCATCACCATGATGGTGGCCACCATCGGTAGGTAGGCGATCCCGGTCCGCAGCGCGCTGTATCCCCAGACGGTCTGCACGAAGACAGTCAGGAAGAAGAACATCCCGAACATCGCGGTGCCGATGCAGAGCATGATCAGATAGGCGCCTGACCTGTTGCGGTTCTTGAAGATCCGCAGCGGCATCAGCGCGTGCTTGCTCAGCGCCTCGATGGTCACGAACGAGGCCAGCAGCACGACCGCCGCGGTCAGTGAGATGATCACCTTGGTGTCACCCCAGTGCGAGACGCCGTTCGGGGTGGTGGCCGCGCTGGTCAGGCCGTATACCAGCGCAGCCAGTCCGAGGGTGCCGGTGATCGCGCCGGGCAGGTCGAACCGGCCGCGGTGGCGAGCCGATTCGCCGAGCACCCGCGGTGCGGCCAGCAGGACAGCGACCCCGATCGGCACGTTGACGAAGAAGACCCACCGCCAGGACAGGTACGTGGTGAGCAGGCCGCCCAGGATCAGGCCGACCGCGGCGCCGGCGATGCTCATGGCGGCGTAGACGCCCATCGCCCGGTTGCGCGGCGGGCCCTCCGGGAACGTGGTGGTGACCAGCGAGAGCGCGGTCGGTGCGACGATGGCGCCGCCGACGCCCTGGACGGCGCGGGCGGTCAGCAGCCAGGCCTGGGTGGTGGCGAAGCCGCCCAGCAGCGATGCCACCGAGAACAGGATGATCCCGGCGATGAAGACCTTGCGCCTGCCGAGCAGGTCGCCGGCCCGGCCGCCGAGCAGCAACAGCCCGCCGAAGGTCAGCGCGTAGGCATTGACCACCCACTCGAGCCCGGAACCCGAGAAGCCGAGCGCTCGCTGGATGTCGGGCAGCGCCACGTTCACGATCGTGGCGTCGAGCACGACCATGAGCTGCGCGGTCGCGATGACGACCAGGGCCAGCCCGAGATGGCGATGGACGGGGCGTCCGGAGCCGTCAGGAAGGCCGTCGGCGACGGCGACCATGCCGGGCGCCGTGGCCCTCCCGCTTGCGGACGTGCTGGAAGACATCTCAATACTCCTTAGGTTGCCAGTCGGTCGGCGGTCAGCTGCCGACGCGGGCTTGCCAGGCGGCAGATGCCGCTGCCGCCCGCCGGAGGCCGCACGAAACCACCCACCGGACCCGCGGATCCGGAGTTTGCGGCCTTGAGGGTGTTCAGGAATGTGTCAGCGGGCGGTCAGCTCAGCCAGCGCCCGCCGGAGCGGTCACGACGTCAGCCACCTCCTCCGGGGGCGCCTCGGGGCTGGCGGCGCTGTCGTCTACGTTGATCATCTTGCGGATCAGCGCGAGCAGCTGCTCGCGCTCGGCCACGCTGAGGGTGCGGCTCCACGGCATCCGGGCGGCCAGGTCACGCTCGACCCGCTGCTGGAGGGTGACTCCGGCCTCGGTGAGGACCAGATTCTTGACCCGGCGGTCACCCGGATGGGCCTCGCGCCTGGCCAGTCCGCGCTTTTCCAGCATGTCCGCGACCACGGTGATGAAGGACGGGTCGCAGTGAATGCGCTGACCCAGTTCCTTCATGGCCATCGGGCAGTGGAGGGTGTGCAGGACCTTGATGAAGTAAGACGGGATGCCCAGATCCCGGGCGAGCTGCTCGCCACGGGAGATGATGCGCCCGATCAGCTCGCTGAGGCCATCGACGATCTGTTCGTCGAGTTCCTCGCTGGGCGACTTCGTGTCCAAGCCTGACTCCGGTGTGCTGCGGTTTCCCCGTCTGGCCGCCCGGGTGCTGACGATGCTCCTGAGCGCCTCAACGGTTGAGTAGCTCAAGCATATGAACAGGAACTTGAGCTAGTCAATCTTTTATCGGGTCAGCTTCCTGAACAGATCTGAAGCAGTAGCCGGTCAGGGCCCGCTAGTGGTTGATCAGATCGTGAATGATCGCGAGGCACGCGATGACGAGCCCGATCGTGATCAGGCCGCTGCGCAGCCTGGTCTTGCGATATCCGGGGATCCGTCCCTTGACCGATTTGATGTCGCCGTGGGCAGCGCGGGCCCGGTTGGCGTGCCAGCCGAGAAAGCAGCCCACGGCCAGCACGATGACGACTATGCCGAACACGGCTCCGCCCATCTCATGCCCCTCCCAGGCGCCCCGCCTTCGCAGATCATGCCGCATGGAGCGCGCCGGAGCCAGCGGAAACGCCGCCGGCTTGCGGGCAGCATAACCCCGGTCCGGGCCGGGGCGCACGCGGGCGGCTGGCAGGATTGGGTCGGTTGCCGTAGTACCCACGAGCGCAACGGGAGAACCGCCGATGAAAGACGCATTGATCGCCGAGACCATCAGCATCGCCGGGCACGGCGGGGATGAGATCGAGGCCTATCTGGCCAGGCCGCTCGGAGAAGAGTCGGTCGGCAGCGTGGTGGTGATCCACCACATGCCTGGCTACGACGCGGGAACCAAGGAGATAGCCAGGAAATTCGCCGCTCACGGGTACGCGGCGCTGATGCCGAACCTCTATTACCGGGAGGCGCCTGGCGCCAGCCCGGATGACGCGGCGGCGGTCGCTAGAGCCCAGGGCGGGGTACCGGACGAGCGCCTGGTCGGCGACGTCGGCGGCGCGGCGAACTACCTGCGCGGCCTGGAGCATTCCAATGGCAACGTCGGCGTGATCGGCTACTGCTCCGGCGGGCGGCAAGCCTACCTGGCCGCCTGCAGCTTGCCGCTGCAAGCCGCCGTCGACTGCTACGGGGCGTTCATCGTCGGCCGGCCGCCCGAGGGCATGCCGCTGAAGGTGCAGCCGATCATCGGGCTGGCCCCGGACCTGTCCTGCCCGCTCCTTGGCCTGTTCGGCGCCGAGGACTCCCATCCGTCCCCCGAGCAGACCGCTGAGCTGGCCAAGGTGCTGTCCGAGCTGGGCAAGGAACATGAATTTCACACCTACGAGGGGGCGGGCCACGCGTTCTTCGCGGTGGAACGGCCCTCTTACCGGGTCGAAGCGGCCAATGACGGGTGGCAGAAGATCTGGGACTTTTACGGCCGGTACCTGGCCAGCTGAAGGAGCGCGCATGTGCACGTACCTGACCGAGAAGATCGAAGTGACCGGGAGCGGCAAGGGCGCGGCCGGCTGGTTCGCGCTGAGCGATGCCACCGTCTACTTTGATCACCCGCAGCACGCGTGTGCCGAGCACACGCTCAACATCGATTTCCTCAATCCAGGGCAGGGACCGGCCGCCCGGGTGGCGGTGGAGCTGACCGCCGAATCGGCGCGGGCGCTGGTCACGGCGATCGAGACCACCCTGGCTGCTGCGCCACCCGGACTCGCCTGAACCGGCCCGCCGGGAACCCCGCACGCGAAGGGCCGCACGCGAACGACTGCACTGCGAAATGTCGGTCTTCCGTGCCAGGATCGGGACGAAGGTCGGAGGGCGGAGGCGGCGGGCATGAAGTTCGGAGTCGGACGGGAGACGCTCGGCGAGGCAGTGGCGTGGGTGGCGCGTGCGCTGCCTGCCCGTCCCGTCGTCCCGGTACTGTCCGGGCTGCTGCTTGAGGCAGACAGCGCCGGGCTGACCCTGTCCTGCTTCGACTACGAAGTTTCCGCGCGGGTGCGGATCGAGGCCGATGTGCAGGAACCGGGGACCGCGCTGGTTCCCGGCCGCCTGCTCGCCGAGATCACCCGCAGCCTGCCCGCCCGGCCTGCCGAGTTCAGCTCGGACGGCGACGTGGTCAGCCTGGTGTGCGGCAGTGCTGAGTTCAGCCTGGTGTCGCTGCCGATCGCGGACTACCCGGCGCTGCCTGAGCCGCCGCCGGCAGCCGGGACCGTCGAGGGTGGCGCCCTGGCCGTAGCGGCCAGCCAGGTGGTGCCGGCCGCGAGCCGGGACGACACGCTGCCGATGCTCACCGCGGTGTGCCTGGACGTCGACGGCGAGACCCTGACGCTGGCCGCCACTGACCGGTACCGGCTGGCGGTCCGGGAACTCGGGTGGGCGCCCGCGGTGCCCGGGATCAGGGCGGTGGCCATGGTTCCGGCCCGGACGCTGGCCGACGTGGCCAGGACCATGGCGCCCGGGGTGCCCGTGACGGTGGCCTTCGGGACCGGCCAGCCGGGCGCCGAGGCAGGCCCGGCTGGTGCGCCGCGTCCGGCCGACGGGATGATCAGCTTCGAGGCCGGCGGCCGCAGGCTGATCGCCCGGCTCATCGGCGGCGAGTTCATCAGGTACCGGTCTAGGTTCCCGGCTGAGTTCGGCTGCCGGGCCGAGGTGGCCGCCGCAGCCTTCACCGAGGCGGTGCGGCGGGTATCGCTGGTCGCGGAACGGGCCAGCCCGGTCCGGCTGGAGTTCGGCGCGGGGAACGTCGTGGTCGAGGCGCACGCCGAAGGCCGGGCCCGCGCGGTGGAGACCGTGGCGGCCGACTTCGAGGGCACCGAGCGCGTTATCTCCTTCAACCCGCATTACCTGCTGGACGGGCTCGGCGCGGCGGCCGCCGGTGCGCCGGACAGGCCGGCCGCCCCGGCCGCCGATGGCGGCGAGCCGCCGCCCGAAGCCGGGCGGATCAGGCTGCAGTTCACCAGCGCGGCTAAGCCCGCACTGATCACCTGGGCCAGCGACGAAGCGGACCGTCGGCCAGGCGACACCCCAGGCGACACCCCGGGCGACCCGGATGGCGGCAGCGGCGCGGACCGCCCGCCAGCGTTCCGATACCTGGTGGTCCCGCTGCGCGTCCCGGTCCGCGCGTAGCAGAGCCCGCCGGGCGGAGCGGAGTCCGCCGGCCGCAGCGGAGTCCGCCGGCCGCAGTGGAGCCCGCCGGCCGCAGCGGAGTCCGCCGGGTGGAGCAAGCCGTCGGCCGCAACAGAGTCCGCCGGGTAGAGCAGTCAGCCCGCCGGCCGCAGCAGAGCCCGCGGGCCGCGGACGAGCCGCCGCCTTCGCCTCAGTGACGCCTGAGCGTCAGTAGCGCCTGCCGCGCGGCACCCCGCCCTATCTGCCCCGGCCGGACCGGAACAGCCAGCGCATCGCGCTGCGGACAGCGGCGAATACTGCCAGGAAGATCACCAGCTTGCCCGGCCAGAGGAAATTGAGGTGCAGGCCGCCCAGCAGCAGCCAGGCAGCCAGCAACGCGAGGATCGCAGGCAGCAAGCGCGCGCCGCGCGGCGGAGCGGACCGGTACTGCCCGGACCGGTACTGCCCGGAGCGCTCCCGGCCCGGCCTGGCCGTGCTCAGCGGCCGGTCGGCAGCGGGCAGGCCCACATGCGGGAGGTCCCTGGTGACGCTGTTCAGCTGACTCTGGGTGGTGGCGGCGAAGGTCGCATCGAGCCGCTGGTTGAACTCGTCGAGCGTCAGCCTGCCCGCCGCGTAATGCTCGCGCAGCAGGGCGGCGGCCGCCTCGCGGTCGGAATCTCCGATGCGCAGGTCAGGTCCGGTCGCCATGTGATCCTCCGGCTTCGCGGCTCGATTCCCCCGGGCCGTCATCAAGACGATATATCTCGATCTTCGGAACTAGCAAGTGACGTGACGCGACAGCTTGATTCGGCTCACACGGCGGGCCCGGCCAGTCGCCAAGGTAACTGCCGGCCTGGTCAGTCGCCGAGGTAGCTGCTGCCGCCCGTCTCTGGGCTGGTGACCAGCGCCGAAACTGACATCGTCCCTGCCCGGGCAAAGACCAGGGTCAGCGTGATCTCGGTGCCGGCCCGCATCCGGTGCGCGCCAGTGATGTCGATGTGGAAGCTGTCGGGGGCCAGCCGGACCGTGGTCCGGGCCGGAATGACGATATCCGGCACGGTCCGCATCACGCTCACTCCGTGACCAGCAGCCGGGCCCCGGAAGGTCACGATGCCTCCGGCGCTCGTCCTGGCCGAGGTGACCCGGTCCGCGGCCCCGTTGTTCTGGATGATCAGGTAGGCCTGGGTGGTGCCCGAGGAGGACGGCATATTCACGTAGGCCGTACCGACGTCGATCGGCGCGGCGGCCGTCTGCCGCGTGCAGCCCGCCACGGCGGCGGTCACGGCGAGGAGGCAGGCGGCGGCCGCGATCCTGGCTGGCGGCCGCCTCCAGGACCGCGCGGGGCGGCCCGCTCGCGCGGGGCTGCCCGCTCGCGCGGCCGATCCGGGTGTTCCTGCTGCTGCCATGATCCTGTCCTTGCGCGTATTCCTGCGCAGCTATGTTCTCACGGAGACTGGTCACGGCACTGCTCAGGAGTAGTCGCGGAACGCGGGCCAGGCTCTCGCCCAGGTGGTATTCAGGCCGGTGGCGATGAAGATCTGCGTGGTCCGTGAGGCCACCGGCAAGACGCACATCGGGCACGTGCTGGCCAAGCCGGGCCTGCGCGACCGGGTTCAGGCGGTCATCTTCGCTTACCAGACCGGCGTGGTGGTGCCGGGCGAACCGTCCCGCTAGCCCGGGCTGCCAGCAGGCGTCACCAGTTGCCTTAACCCTTTTATCACCCGAAGGCGGGATGCGTCCTGACTGGCTGTGCTGGTCGGGCGCATGACATTTTCCGGTGCCCTGTACCAGGATTGCCTAGCTAATCTTGACAGGGTTCTCAGCCAATAGGTACCGTGAATTTCCCGTGCTCAAAGGAAAGGACCGAACCAATGCGCCGGTACATTTTAGCCGTGGTGGCCGCCCTGGGTATCGTGGCGGGCGTCGCCACTGCCGTCACGCCAGTCGCATCGGCCCTGGCCTCGGCGCAGCACACCACTGTGCAGGCCAGCCCTGATGGCTGGGCCTGGAACTAAGCGCGCCGGATGACTCCATTGAGCTGCGGGTCAGCGTGACTCCGTCCGGAGCATTGGGCGCCCTTCCGTAATAGGCCAGTTATCGCGACCTTGCCTGGCGAATCCGCTGCGGATTGCCAGAGTCATTTCCAGCACTCCTGAGGGGTTATGGCACTGCTGAGGACTAGCGGAGGCCGAGCCGCCAGGTCTGGCCGACAAGGTCCCGACCGAAGCTGTGGTGTTTTTCCTCGGCGACCAGCTGGAACCCGGCTCGCTCGTAGATGTGCCGCGCGGCGGTGAGCACGTCATTGGTCCAGAGCACCAGCTCGCCATAACCGCTCGCCCGGGCGAAGGAAATGCACTCAGCGACCAGCTGCCTGCCCAGGCCCAGGCCGCGCGCGGCGGGTGCGACCAGCAGCAGCCGCAGCTGGGCCGTCGTCTCGTCCTTACGGACACAGCAGACACAGCCCGCCGGCCTGCCGTCGACTTCGGCTATCCATACCCGTTCGGCCTGCGGGTCGTGACCGGAGGCGTAGTCGGCGACGATCCTGGCCACCAGTGCCTCGAACGTCGCGTCCCATCCGTACTCCGCTGCGTACCTGGCGCCGTGCTCCTGCACCACCCAGCCAAGATCCCCGGGTCCGGGCGGCCGGAGCCGGATGTCCGGCGTCCGCCCAGCTCCGGTCAGGACCTGCTGAATGCAGCTCATGGCCTCGACGAGCCGCTGCTGGTCCCCTTCGGGGTGGGCGGCCAGCAGCGCACCGACCTGGTCAGCCGACGAGCTGTCCAGCCGCCGGAAGGCCGCCCGGCCCGGCCCGGTCAGGCCGATCACTTGACGGCGGCCGTCAGATGCCGACCGTCGCCTGACGACCAGGCCGTCGGCCTCGAATCTGGCCAGCAGCCTGCTGAGGTAGCCCGCATCTATGTTCAGGGCCCGGCGGAAATCGGCCACCTCGGTGTAGTCGGTCCTGGCCAGCTCGAAGATCACCCGTGCCTCGGTGAGGGAATACTGGGTGTCCAGGAGCCCTGACCTGAGCAGGCCGAGCAGCCCGGTATAGAAGCGGCTGAACTCGCGCACCGCCGCGACCCGTCCGGCCAGGGCGGGACTGGGCGGTGGTACTTGCGGCACCCCCGCTACCTGCGCAGAAGTCTTTGACATAGTCAAAGATTATGCCGGGCCCAGGCGGCGGTCCAGCTGGTTTCGTCCGAGCGGTCAGCCTGAGAGCATGGCTGACAAGCAGCACGAACGAGCACCGGCGAGGTGATGATGGCCGGGTTGCGCCGCGGCGGGGCCTGGGCATCCGCCCTGTCGGCCGACGGGTTCGCCGCCCTCAGGAGCGTCGGATTCGAGCCGGCTGGCCAGGTATTCGGAGCCGCCGTCTACCAGCTCAATGCCACTGCCGGAGTCAGCTGCCCAGGGACCGGCGCGCGCAGCCTGGATGCATCGCCTGAGGTTACGGGGATTCCCGTTACCGCCGTGCCCGGGCTGGACATGCCCGGGCCGGCCGCGCGAATCGCACTGGCGCTGCACGACGGCCGTCGGCTGGCGTTCGATCGGATGGCCGCTGACTGCGCCGAGCTAGGCGGTCACGGCGTGGTGGGCGCGTCGGTGCAGGTTCACCAGATCCCGGCGGACAACTTGACCGCCGGCGCCGTCGAGTTCACGGTGATCGGCACGGCCGTGCGGGCTAGCGGCTGCCCGCCGCCGTACCGCCCGTTCGCCGCCGCCCTGTCCGGCCAGGACTTCGCCAAGCTGATCATGGGCGGCTGGGTGCCTGCCGGGATCGCGCTGGGCATTTCGGTGGCCGCGTTGCATGACGACGGCCTGATGACCGGCTCCAGCGGCCTGGGTGTGGGGAACGTTGAGGTGCCGGCCTACACCGAGCTGATCGTCACGGTGCGGCACGATGCGCGGAGCCGGCTGGAGCAGGCGGTACGCGGGCTGGGCGCCGATGGCGTCGTCGTGTCCGCCATGACCTTGCGCGTCCATGGCGATGCGTGCCGCCGGGTGGTACGGACCAGTTCGCCGAGGCAGTCATCACCGGTACCGCCGTGGCGCGATTCGGCGGCCAGCGCGGCACGGCCGCGCCACCGGGCCTGGCTGTGCTGTTCCTCGGCGCCGGGCAGCAGCGGGCTCCCGGCTGGAAGGCCCGCTCGCAGCGATAGCAGTCAGCCCCGCTCGACCGCGGTCTGGAGCAGGCCGAGCGGAGGCGAGCCCAGGTCGAGCAGGGCCGTGTGGAACCTGCGCAGCGAGAAGCCGGCGCCCCAGCTCCGCCTGGCCTGCTCGCGCAGGTCCATGATCTCGAGCTTCCCCCACGTGTACCTGCCGTAGGTCGGATCGAAGGTGGCCCGGCGGGCCTCGGCCAGCGCGGCCGGCCCGAGCAGGGCGGTATCCGACTCAAACCGCTGGGCGCCCTCTGCCACCGTCATCCCGGCGGTGTGCAGGCCGATGGCGCAGGCCAGCCGGGTAACCCGGACCAGGGCACCTAGCCAGATCCCGATCGCGAACCTGGGATCGTCGGCGCGGAATCCCTCCTCGACGCAGACTTCCTCCGCGTAGTGCGCCCAGCCTTCGGCGAACGCGCTGGAGAACAGCGTGCGGCGGACGGCGGTGGGGGCATGCCGCAGCGCCCGGCCATGTGAGAAATGGCCGGGCGCCACCTCATGCACCGTGATGCCGGGCAGCGTGGTGGCGCTGAAGGCTTCCAGCCATTGCTCCTGCTCTTGCGCCGGCCAGGAATCCTCCGGCGGGGTGATGTGATACCAGGAGGGTCCCTCGGGCTCGCCGGGCGCCGCCCAGGACAACATCGCCATGCCCCACCGCCGCGACTCGGGAGCCGGTCCGACCAGGCACTCGCCATCATGGAATGGGACCAGGTCCCGGTCCCTGGTGAACTCGATCGCCAGCTTGGTCCAGTGCCGGGCGGCCTCGATGACGCCGCCGGAGTCGGGGTGATCTCGCGATAGCTCGCGGGCCACCTCGAGCGGCGGCCGGCTTGGGTCCAGCTGAGCGCAGCTGGAGGCCAGCCTGGCCATCAGCCTGTCCCGCTCCGTGTCGGCTCGCATGCTGAGCGCGCCCAGGTCCACGGTCATGCCGTCGGCGCTGCTCATCAGCGCGGTGAGCCCGGCCGTGCCCAGGGCGGCGTCAGGTCCGCCGTCCGCGGCCGCTCGTTCCAGGTGCGCGACCAGGCGGGCGTGCGCCGCTCGCGCCGCCGTGGCGGTCTGCTCGTCGGCATCGGCGGGGATCGCGGCCGCCAGGCCGCGGATCGTGCCGAGGAGCGATGTGGCCACCGGCGTGCTGACCAGGTCGAGGGATTCGATGGCCGCGTCGATCGCCTGCGGCCACGCGGCCAGATGCCGGTCGCGGGCCCGGGCCCGCTGCGCCGCGGGAGCGTAGTCACGGTCGTAACACGCGAGGTCGAGTTCGCTCAGGTGGTAGAGCGGATTGCTGCGGTGCAGCTCCAGCTGGCCGAACGCGACCCGGGCGCGTTCCTCGAACGTCGCCAGGTGCGCCTCGTCATGCGGATCGGCCAGTGGCTCACCCGCCGCCGACGCGGCGGCGAGGCTGGCCAGCCCGGCCCGGACTCCGGCCGGAGACAAATCCTGGATCTGGCCGTCGTACTCGTGCCTGCCGCTCGACTCGCGCTGCTCGGCGACGTCCAGATCACAGACCGCGCGCAGCCTAGGGGTCATGTCGTCCATGCCTGGAAACGCTACCGTCTGCGGGCCGGTGACGGCGGCTGGCCAGCACCGGCCCGCGCGACCGGCGGTGCGCCGTGAGCCCGCCATGCGGGCCCGGTGCGCCGCGATCAGAATCCCGGGATACCCGTCCCGGCTCGGACCGGCCCGACGCCGAGAACCCGGCGGTTGCCGCACGCCGGGAACGAGAAGCCCAGGATGTCCGTCGAGCTGCGCTGGCCTGGCGGGTAGACCTTCAGCCCGGCCGCCGTCCGGGCATGACATCCGGCGATGTCGCCGGCCTCGACGATCTGCAGGATGGCGTGGGCCGTCGCGCCCGGGCGCAGGGTGACCAGGTGCCGTCGTCCGGTGTGATTGGCCGGCGGCCCGATCCGGCGCCCGCTGGAACTGATCGCCGACACGCCCGGGTAGCCGAACAGCCAGCAAGTGCGATGGCTGACATTGCTGAATTCCAGCGGATAGAACGTGCTACCCGCGGCCCCGCTGCCCGGAATCCCGAGCCACGTCACGGTGCGGGCGGCGGTGCACTGCCGCACCGCCGCGGCGGCGGCTGGTGCGGCCGGCGCGGCCGTCCGGGCGGGCGCCGCCAGCGCCGCCGCAGGAACGAGGCCGATACCGCAGCTGCCAATTATTATCGCCGCGGCGATAATTGGCCGGCCCAGATGTATGCATTTCATGAATAATCTCCCCAGTGAACTCGCGCATGGAAAAACAATGGCCGGATCAGTATGGCAACGGGTGGCTCATGAGCGCCCGGTAACAGTCGTTCCGCTGCGCGCTTACTATCCCGCCGGGCGTGCTTACTAATCCCGCCGGGCACGCTTACTGTGCGGTCGCGCCCGGCTGGACGGTCTGGACCGAGAGGATGCCCGTCGCCTTGGCGCCGCCGCTACAGGTCGGTGCCGAGAAGCTGATGTACAGCGGGCTGAACTGGCCGGGCGGGTAGACCCGGAGCCAGTGCGCCTGCACGATCGTGCACCTGGACGACGGATAGTTGCTCGCGTTCACCACCTGCAGAGTGGCGTGCGCGGTCTGCCCGGCCGCCAGCGTCACCAGCGCGGGAGTCACCGTATCGTTGCGGGTCGCCGCCGCGCCGATCTGACTGCCGCCCGCTCCGGTGACGAAGGAGACGCCCGGGTACCCGTAGAGCGTGCAGGTGGTGCCGGAGTTGTTGGTCAGATCGACCGGGTAATAGCTGCTGCCTGCCGCACCCTGGCCCGAGCCGATCGTCGCCTTCAGCCCCGCCGTCGCGCACGGCTTAGGCCCGGTCGGTGTGGCTGTCGCGGTGGGCGAGGCACTCGCGCTTGCGGGGGCGGTGGCGCCTGCGGCGGTGCTCGCGGGCGTGCTCGCGGCGGGCTTGGTGGCCTTGGTGGCCGACGCGGCCGGGCTGCTGGTCCCGCTGCAGCTCGTGATCAGTGCCGCGGCGCAGGCCAGCGCGCTGGCGGCGATTGCTCGCCGGACCGGGAAGCCGGATGGTGTCATGACACTGCCCCCTGTCGTGGCGAGTGGCCGGATGGCCACGACCTCTATGACGCCGTCGCTAGGCCTGCGGTTGCGGAGCGGCACCCGCCGATGTCATAGTGTGCCGCCCGTGGCGCGGACACGCCAGGCGCAGCGCCGGCCGGGCCCGGGCCCGGCCGGCGCCGGTCAACGGTAGCGTCGGTGTTATGTCTGGCGGTACGCCTTTTACCACCCGGCCGGAACTGGCGGGCACCTTCGGCATGGTGGCTGCTACGCACTGGCTCGCCGCCGCCGCCGGGCTGGCGGCCCTGGAGCAGGGCGGTAACGCATTCGATGCCGCGGTGGCGGCCGGCCTGGTCCTGCAGGTCGTGGAGCCGCACATGAACGGGCAGGCCGGGGAGGTCCCGGTGATCGGGTTCGACGCCGCGCGGGGCGAGACCTTCGTGCTCGACGGCCAGGGCCCGGCACCCGCGGCCGCCACCCGGCAGGCGTTCGCCGGTCTCGGCCTGGATCTGGTTCCTGGCACCGGCCTGCTGGCCGCGTGCGTGCCTGCCGCGTTCGGGACCTGGATGCTGCTGCTGGCCCGTCATGGCAGGCTGCCGCTGCGCGAGGTGCTGAAGTACGCGATCGGTTATGCACGGGACGGCTATCCGATGCCGGCGGCGGCCGGCGCGGTCATCGGCGCGATGGCCGGCACCTTCCGCGAGCACTGGCCAAGCTCGGCCGAGATCTACCTGGCGGGCGGGACACCCCGGCCAGGTTCCCGGTTCGCAAATCCTGCCCTCGCGGCCGTCTACACCAGGATCCTGGCCGAGGGGGAAGCCGCCGGCCGCGATCGCGAAGCGCAGATCGAGGCGGCCAGGCGGGCGTTCTACGAGGGGTTCGTCGCCGAGACGATCGCGGCCTACCTGGACCGGGCCGAGGTCATGGACAGCACCGGGCAGCCGCATCGCGGCCTGCTGGCCGGGGCCGACCTGGCTGCCTGGCGGGCGTCCGCCGAGCCGCCGGTCACGCTGGAGTATGCGGGCCTGACGGTCTGCAAGACCGGGCCCTGGGGTCAGGGACCGGTCTTCCTGCAGCAGCTTGCCCTGCTGGCGGGGTTCGACCTGGCTGGCATGGGCCCGGGGAGTGCCGAGTTCATTCACACCGTGGTGGAGTGCGCGAAGCTGGCCTTCGCTGACCGCGAGGCCTGGTACGGCGATCCGAGGTTCAGCCCGGTGCCGCTGGCCGAGCTGCTCTCGCCGCAGTACGCGGCCCAGCGCAGGCAACTGGTCGGTCCGACAGCATCGGGAGAACTCCGCCCCGGCTGGCCGGGCGGCCGCGCGCCAGCGCTACCAGAATTTGCACAGCCCGGATATGCATTGGCCCGGATATGGGCTGGCCGGACACCCGGCGGCTGGACCTGGCGCGGCCGCGGCCGGCGGCGCGGGGGAGCCGGTGGCCGCCGACGCCTCAGCTGACCTGACGATCCCGGGCCTGGGCGCCAGTGACACCTGCCACCTGGATGTCGCGGACTCGTTCGGCAACCTGGTTTCGGCCACGCCGAGCGGCGGCTGGCTGCAGAGCTCGCCCGTCATTCCCGGACTGGGCTTCTGCCTGGGCACCCGGGCCCAGATGTTCACCCTCACCCCCGGCCTGGCCAGCACGCTGGCGCCGGGCGGGCGGCCGCGTACCACGCTGACTCCCGGTCTGGCGCTCCGCGACGGCGAGCCCTACCTGGCGTTCGGCACCCCGGGCGGTGACCAGCAGGATCAGTGGGCGCTGGCGTTCTTCCTCAACCACGTCCACTTCGGCATGAACCTGCAGGAGGCGATCGACGCGCCGGCCTTCCACACCGACCACTTCCCGTCCTCGTTCTACCCGCGCGGCTCGCTGCCCAGGTCGCTGGCCGCCGAGGCGAGGCTGGCCGAGCCGGTGCTGGCCGAGCTGCGCAGGCGCGGGCACGTGGTCACCGTGCAGCCGCCCTGGTCCCTCGGCCGGGTCAGCGCGGTCAGCCGCCAGGGCGGGATGTTGCGGGCGGGCGCGAACGCGCGCGGCATGCAGGGCTACGCGGTGGGCAGGTAGGGCTGCCCGGTGCGCAGGCAGGGCTAGCTGCTCGGCAGGCAGGGCTACCCCGTCGGCAGGCAGGGCTACCCCGTCGGCAGGCCGGGCGCGGCCGCGGCGGTCAGCTCGCCGGCCAGCACGGTCACCGCGCGGCCGACCAGGATCACCCGGTCGTTCTCCAGGCGCACCGCGACGGTGCCGCCGCGCGCCGAAGCCTGATAGCCAGTCAGCGAGGCGCTGCCGAGCCGCCCGCACCAGTACGGCGCCAGCGTGCAGTGCGCGGAACCGGTGACCGGGTCCTCAGGCACCCCGACGGCGGGGGCGAAGAAGCGGGAGACGAAGTCCGCCCCTGGACGAGCCGAAGGAGCCGTAACGATGGTGCCGCGGACCCTGATCTCCGCCAGCCCGGCCAGGTCCGGCCGGAGCCTGGTGACCTCCTCCTGGGAGCCGAGCACGACCAGGAAGTCCTCGTCGCTGCGGCCCGCCCAGACCGGCGCGGCGATGCCGAGCGCAGTCAGCAGGCCGGGCGGCGGCTCGGCCTGCCGGGCGGGCCGGGCCGGGAAGTCGAGCGCGATCGCGTCGCCCGCCCGGCTGGCCACCAGCGGACCGCTGGCCGAGTCGAACCTGATCGGCTCGCCGGGTGCCGCGGTTGCGGTGCTGTACAGAACGTGCGCGCTGGCCAGCGTCGCGTGCCCGCAGAGCGCTACCTCGACGGCCGGGGTGAACCAGCGCAGCAGGTAGCCCCCGCCGCGCGGCTCGACAAAGGCCGTCTCGGCCAGGTTCATCTCGGCGGCGACCCGCTGCATCCAGGCGGCCTCGGCTGGCGCCTCGAGCAGGCACACGGCGGCTGGGTTGCCGGTGAACGCGGCGTCGGCGAAGGCGTCGACCTGGAAGATCCGCATCAGCGGAGCCTAGGCCAGCCCGGCTCAGACCGGCAGGGCGAGGCCGCCGGCCAGCAGCGCAGCGATCACCGCCAGCGCGCTGAGCCAGCCGGAGGCCTGCCCGCCGGGCACCGGAAGCAGCACCGCGCCGGTCGCAATCACCAGCAGGCCAAGCCCGGCGGCGATCAGCGGCAGTTGCTGTCGCAGTACGCCGGGCCGGGCGCCGGACTCGGCCAGATGCGTCGCGAACAGGTACCCAAGCAACGCGACCGCGAGCAGTGCGGTGTGGTACGCACCGGACTGATGCATCGCCTCGAGTAGCAGGGCGGCGACGACCAGACCGTCCGCCCACGGGATGGCCCGGAGTGCGGCCAGCAGCGCGTGCCCGGCCCGTTCCGGCCCGGTGCGGTATCCGGCCGGATACGAATGCTCGGCACCCACCGCCAGCCTGGCGGTGCCGAGCACGGCGCAGCCCGCCGCCGCGACCAGTACCGGTGCGGCGAAGAAACCACCGTGGCGCTGGATCGGCAGCGCTGACCAGGCCACGCAGGCGGCGGCCAGCAGGCCAGCGGCGGCGCTCTGCCGGGTCCGCGGGTGCTGGCGCACCAGGCGGGCCGTTCTGCTCAGTGGCATGGCCATTTAGCGGCTGGTCACCATGACCCTTCTGGTGTAGGGGGCGAGGGGTTCGTCCAGAGCCTGGATACCGTCCCAGTGCACGACCGGGATGCCGATCTCGCGCAGCGAGAACCTGATCGCCTGCTGCTCCATCCGCCAGATCCGCCGGGCCAGCCCGGACAGACTGTCATTCCCGCCGGGCGGCTCGGCGTTGAGTACGTCGACGGCGAGCACGGTCAGGCCCCGCTCCCGCAGGTCGCGCAGCATACCGACGAGCCGCTGGCTGAGCAGCGGGCTGAACACGATGATGAGCGCGCCTGGTGGCAGAGCCGCCCTGGGCAGCCGGTCCAGGCTCGTCCCGCCGGGGCTGGCCTCAGGTTCGGCCAGCATCGCGTTCATGATCCGGAAGAACTGCCTGGTCCCGGTGCCGGGCGCGATCCAGGCGGCCCGGTTGGAGTAGCTGATATAGCCGACCCGGTCCCGCGCGGCCAGGTAGGCCCGGGCCGTCCCGGCCACGCCGCGGACCGCCAGGTCCAGCGCGGTGGCACCGACCTCGCCGACGTCGGAGGTGGTATCGGCGATGATGACGACATTCTGGGACCGCTCAGCGGCGAACATATTCAGCTGCAGGCGGCCCCGCCTGGTGGTGGCCGGCCAGTTGATCCGTCGTTGCCGGTCGCCCGGGGTGAAGTCGCGGACCCCGGTGAAGTCGGTTCCGGTACCCTGCGCCCGGGACGCGTGCTCGCCGAGCCAGTTGAGCAGCCGGCTGAGCACCACCCTGGTGTCCTGCGCGGCCGGAGCCGGATAGCAGTCGATCGACGGCAGCGGCATGGTCACCCGGCTCTCGTGCAGCCGCCAGCGGTCCCGCAGGATTATTTCCAGATGTCCGATGCTACGGCGGCCCCAGCGGCTGACCAGGAACGGCAAAGTGCCTGAGGCACTCGTCACCTCGCCGGCGTCCGGGAGGCCGGTGTCCGGGGCCGCCGGTACGGGAGCGCTCCCGCGGCCGGTCCCGGCCGGTACCCCGACCGCGTCACTGCCATGCATCAGCAGGTCAACGCTGAAGCCGTCGGCTCCGCTGACCGTTACCTCGACGGCGGCATGGTCGCCTTCAAAGAGCTGGCCGGCGGTTGACCGCAAGCTGATGCCGATCTGGCCGGGCCGCTCCCGCGGCCACGTGGCCAGCAGTACCAGCGCCGGCGCCGCGGCGGCCGCGAACTCGGGTCGCCGGCTGACGACGGCGATGGCGAGGCCGGCCAGGGCCAGCGTGACCAGGCGCCGGGCATGACCGGACAGCGACCAGCTCAGCGTGACCTCGCGTTCGGAAGCCGGCGTCGTCATCCCGCTGCTCCGCACGACACCCGGTCAGCCCCGGATGCCCGCGGCCGGATCGGTGTGCGGGGTGGCCACCGAGCTCAGCAGCCTGGCGATGACCTCGTCGGCCCGGACCTGCCGCACCCAGAGCTCCGGGCGCAGCGTGATCCGGTGCGCGAGGGCGGCCACCGCGACGCTCTTGATGTCGTCGGGAGTGACGAACTCGCGCATCTGCAGCAGCGCCTGGCCCCTGGCCAGCTGGACCAGCGCGAGACCGCCCCGCGGGCTGGCCCCCACCTGGATCTGCGGATGGTCCCTGGTGGCCGAGACGATCGCGACCACGTAGCTGAGCACGTCGGGGGAGACCTCGACCTGCTCGAGCGAACGGCGCATGCCGAGCAGGTTGGCCGGGTCGGTGACCTGCCTGACCTCGGCGGCCTCGGTCTTGCGGTCCAGCCTGCGCTGCAGCATCCGCACCTCATCGGAGGCTGGCAGATAGCCGAGCCGCAGCCGGATCAAGAACCGGTCGAGCTGCGCCTCGGGCAGCTCATAGGTGCCCTCATACTCGATCGGGTTGTCGGTCGCCAGGACGACGAACGGCTGCGGCAGCTGCCTGGTCTGGCCGTCCACGCTGACCTGGCCCTCGCCCATCGCTTCCAGCAGCGCGGCCTGGGTCTTCGGCGGGGTCCGGTTGATCTCGTCAGCGAGCAGCAGCTGGGTGAAGACCGGCCCGGGCCGGAAGACCATCTGGCCGGTCCGCTGGTCGTACAGCGGCGCGCCAACCACATCGGAGGGCAGCAGGTCCGGGGTGAACTGGATGCGGGCGAACTCCAGGCCCAGGGCTTGCGCGAACGACCGGGCGATCAGCGTCTTGCCCAGGCCGGGCAGATCCTCGATCAGGATGTGGCCGCCGGCCAGGATGCCGATCATCACCAGCTCCAGCGCCCGGCGGTAGCCGACGACCGCGTGCTCGATCTCGTCGAGGACCGCGGTGCACCGGTAGGCGGTCTCCGCAGGTCCTGGCGGGTCCTGTGTCACAGTCGCTCCAGTCGGTCGATGAGGCGGGCCAGCGTACGGGGCGGGATACCTGGCTGGTTGCCCGCGGCTACCGCCGGGCGGTCCGGATCCACCCAGTACCACAGGTCATCGTCGCCGCGGCGCGGGCAAAGCAGCCGCCTGGCCGCGGCGGGATCGGAGCGCAGGCTGACTCCGTGCCGCTCGGCGAGCCGCGCGGCCAGCAGGTTCTGCAGCGTGGTGCGGAGGTCACGGTCGAATGCGGTCATGGAGTGGGTGCCGTCAAGCAGCCCCGAGCGCTTGCGCCAGTACCCGGTGAACGGCATCGGCATCCGCCCGATCCCGGGCCGGTAATCGTCGCCAGCAGTCGGCTCGGCGGGCGGCAGGATGACGCGGAGCACGCCGAGGCCGACCGCTCCGGCGACGGCGAGCACCACGGCCGCGCCCGCCGCGCCCGCCTCCGCGTAGCCGGCCGCCGTCGAAGCGGCGATGAGTATGGCGGCGCTGACCAGCTCCGGTGCCGCAGCGCGCCAGCCCCGGCGCGCGCCACCGGCCGCCTCGCCGGTCACGGCGGCGGCCCGGCCGCCCCGGCCGGCTCAGCCAGGCTCGCGGCCAGCTCGGTGAGGGCTCGCTCGGCGGCGCCCCGGTGCGCGGCGGTGAGCTCTCGGGTGGAAAACCGTGCCTCGTAAAAGACGGCGGTGAGCCTGGCGGCCGCGCTGCCGTGCACGATACCGGCGGCCGCCGCCCTGGCCAGCAGCTCGTCGGGGGTCTCCGCGATGCCCCGGGTCGCGCCGGCCCGGGCCAGGCTCTGCTCCATGGCCAGGTAGCAGGCGATGATGGCGCCTCGTGCATCGTCAAGCTCGCGCAGCGCCAGCCAGCCGTACTCGACCGCCTCCCTCAGCTTGGCCTGGCCGTCATCGTCGGTGAACTGGGCGGGTTCCGCCGGCCAGCCCGGCGCTCTCGGGCGCCGGGCCCTGATCAGCAGCAGTACGCAGCCGACGAGGCCGGCCAGCAGGACGGCGACCAGGACCGCGTCGACGACGGTCCCGGCAAATGAGCCGGCGGCGTGCGGCGACGCCTGCGGGAGCTGGTAAGGCTTGAGCGGCTTCGGCACGCCGCTGGGGCGCGGCGCCGGTGGCTTCGGCGGCCGGTAGTGCGCGTGGATGCTCCTGGTCGCCAGGTACACGACGGGCAGGGCGAGCGCCGCCACGCCGAGTATGCCGCGCAGCACCTCCCGCAGCCGGGCGGCCAGCGAGTTGTCTCGTGGCGCATGCGCCCGGCGCAGCATGGCCGCCAGCAGCAGGGTCAGGACGACAGCTTCAAGGCCGGCGTCGACGGGCAGCTGGTCACGGGAGTACGGGCCGTCAAGGCCGAGCGAGGGCAGGGTGCCACGCAGGCCGACCGCGACCAGGACGACCAGCAGCGCGATCATGGCCAGACGCGCCCGCTGGCTGGTGCCGTGGGCGCTGCCGGACTGGCCGCCGGCGCGCGACCGCCCCTGCGTCATGTGTCCAGCCTCCGCGACCAGGCCAGGCCGCCCCTCCCGGCGTCTTGCGAAACCGCATCCTGACCGCCGATACCCGTTCCCACCGACGTTACCGCCGTGCGGCGGCCGGAGTCAGTACCCGGAGCCTACGATCCAGCGGGCTGAGCCGCCATCGGGTTTTCCGGCCGCCGGCCTGGGCTGCGGGAGATCAGCCTGCAGGCTGACGACGAGCGCGGCCCCGATGCGGCAGGGTAGGAGAACCGCCAGGCCCGGCAGCCGGGCCAGGGCCGGTGAACTACCCAGGACAGGCGAAGCTGACGAAGGCGAGGCAGGAGTGACGTGACCGTTCACTCATCGCCGCTGAATCCCGGCACGCTGAGTGCCGGCGGGCCGGCTGCGGCCGTCATTGAGACGACGGCGTTAACAAAGCGCTATCCGGGCCCGGTCACCGCGCTCGACGGGCTGACCGTGGCCGTCGAGCCTGGCATCACCGGGCTGGTCGGGTCCAACGGCGCTGGAAAGTCCACCCTGATCAAGGTCCTGCTCGGCCTGCTGCCGCCGACCAGCGGACAGGCCAAGGTGCTCGGCCGCGACTGCGCGAGCGAGGCCAGCCAGATCCGTACGCTGACCGGGTACATGCCCGAGCACGACTGCCTGCCGCCCGATGTCAGCGCGACGGAGTTCGTCACCCACCTGGGCCGGATGTCCGGGCTGCCGGCCACCGCCGCCAAGGAACGCGCCGCGGAGACGCTGCGTCATGTCGGCCTGTACGAGGAGCGGTACCGGCAGATCGGCACCTACTCGACCGGCATGAAGCAGCGGGTGAAGCTGGCTCAGGCGCTGGTCGGCGATCCTCGGCTGCTGCTGCTCGACGAGCCGACCAACGGCCTGGACCCGGCCGGCCGGGCCACCATGCTGGAGCTGATCGCCAGGATCGGTGGCGAGTTCGGCATCGCGGTCGTCGTGGCCTCCCATCTGCTCGGCGAGGTCGAGCAGATCTGCGATCACCTGGTCGCCATCGACGGCGGGCGGCTGTTGCGGGCCGCCTCGATGAGCTCGTTCACCCAGGCCAGCCAGGTGCTGGCCATCGAGGTGGAAGAGGGCACCGACCGGCTGGCCGCCGAGCTGGCCCGGCGCGGCTTGCAGCCGGTCGCCCAGCAGCGGGAGCTGCTCGTCCGGCTCGCGGGCGAGGACACCTTCGACACCGTCCGCGACGCGATCGCGGACCTCGGCCTTCCGCTGAACCGGATGGAGCAGCGCAGGCACCGGGTCGAGGAACTGTTCCGCGGCGATCAGGCGCCCGCTGCTGACCCGGAGGGAGCGGCTCATGTCAGCTGACCACACGATGGCCGGCCACGGCCTGGCGCCCAGGTCCGGCGGTGGCGTGATCCACGACATCGGGTACCGCAGCTACGAGGGGGAGCGGCTGAGCCGGGGCCGGATCGTCCTGGCCTTGTGCTGGCACAGCCTGCGCTCCGCCTTCGGCATCGGCCGCGGGGTGAAGGCCAAGATCGTGCCGGTCCTGACCTTCGCGATCATCTGCCTGCCTGCGGTGGTGGACGCGGTGGTCGTCAACCGCACCGGCACCCGCCAGGTCAGCTACGACACCTACACGCCGGCCATCCGGATCCTGGTGATGATCGTCTTCCTGGCCGCCCAGGCGCCCGAACTGGTCTCCCGCGACCTGCGCAGCCATGTGCTGCCGCTGTACTTCGCGCGGCCGATCAGCCGCCTGGACTACCCGCTGGCCAAGCTGACCGCCTTCATCCTGGCCTGCCTGGCGATGATCGAGATCCCGCTGCTCATCCTCTACCTGGGCACGATCGCCCAGGCCCATGGCGGCAGCGCGATCTGGAGCGAGACGAAGGCGCTGATCCCTGGCCTGCTGGTCGGCCTGATGTGGTCGGTGCTGCTGGCCTCCATCGCCCTGGCCATCGCCTCGCTCACCGGCCGGCGGGCCTACGCGACCGGCGGCATCGCGATCTTCTTCCTGCTCACGCTCACGCTGGGCCGCATCCTGATCCGGGTCTCCATCCAGAGCGCCGCCATTCACGGCGCCGTCGGTCTCGGGCCCGTCGGTCATCCGCCGCCCGCGGCCCAGTTCTACGCCCTGATCAGCCCGTTCACGGTCCTGGACGGCGTGCGCCAGTGGCTGGGCGGGGCGACGAAGCTGAGCGGCCCCGGCACTATCGGCAGCCCGGGCAGCTACGGCCCGCTGTTCGGGGTGATGCTGTTGGTCTTCCTCGGAGCCAGTCTCGCCATCCTGGCCGCCAGGTACCGGAAGGTGGGCATCTCATGACCGCGATCGAGCTGCGCAACGTGTCGCGCTGGTACGGGAACGTCGTGGCGGTCAACGACATCTCGATGACGATCGGGCCCGGGGTCACCGGCCTGCTCGGCCCCAACGGGGCGGGGAAGTCCACCCTGCTGCACATGATGGCGGGCTTCCTGGAGCCATCACGCGGCGAGCTGACCGTCGGCGGCAGGCCCAGCTGGCGTAATCCGGAGACCTTCAGGATCCTGGGCCTGGTGCCCGAGCGCGACTCGGTGTACTCCTTCCTCACCGGGGCTGACTTCGTCCGCGCCACCGCGAAGCTGCACGGCCTGGCCGATCCCGACGCTGCCATGGGCCGGGCGATCGGCATCGTGGAGATGGCCGAGGCGCAGGACCGCAAGATCGCCACCTACTCCAAGGGCATGCGGCAGCGGATCAAGGTCGCCGCCGCCCTGGTTCACGATCCCGAAGTGCTGCTGCTGGATGAGCCGTTCAACGGGATGGACCCGCGGCAGCGGCTGCAGATGATGGACCTGCTGGACGGGCTGGCCCACCAGGGCCGCGCGATCCTGTTCAGCTCGCACATCCTGGAGGAGGTGGAGCGCATCTCCGGCACCATCCAGGTCATCGTGGGCGGCCGCCTGGCCGCGTCCGGGGACTTTCGCGCCATCAGGCGGCTGATGACCAGCCGGCCGCATGTCTTCCTGGTCAGGTCGTCCGACGACCGGCGGCTCGGCGCCGCACTGATCGGCAGGCCCGCCGTCAACGGGGTCGAGCTGTCGCCGCGCGGACTGCAGGTACGGGCCGCCGATTACGGCGCCTTCACCAGGGAGCTGGCCGGGCTCACCAGGCAGGAGGGGATCAGGCTGCGCGAGCTGCTGCCCGCCGACGAATCACTGGAAAGCGTGTTCGCCTACCTGATCGCATCCTGACCGCCGTCAGGAACCCGTTCCCGGCCAGACCAGAACGGGCTGAGACGAAGAAGTGAGAGCCATGTCCGCAGTCTTCAACCCGGTCGTCATGCGGATCACGTTCCGGGCGACCATGAGCCGCAAGCGGGCCTTGCTGTTCGCGATTCCCGCGGTGATCCTGATCGGTATCTCCGGGCTGCTGAAGGCCACCCAGCCGACTGCCACGCAATGGCCGCCTGCGTTCCTGGGCACCTTCGGGTTCTCGGTGGTGCTGCCGCTCACCGCGCTGATCATCGGCACCAGCGTGCTCGGCGCCGAGATCGACGACGGCAGTATCATCCATCTGCTGGCCACCCCGGTACGCAGGTCCGCCGTGGTGTTCAGCAAGTTCGCCGTGGCTGTCGTCCTGACCATCACGTTCGCTGCCGTCCCCGAGCTGCTCGCGGGCCTGATCGCGACCGGCCCCACCAAGCTCACGGCGGGGATATTCGCCGGTGCGCTGGCCGCGGCGGTGATCTATAACGCGATCTTCGTGATGGTCTCGGTGCTGACCACCCGGGCTATCGCGGTCGGTCTGCTGTACCTGGTGGTCTGGGAGGGGCTGCTGGTCAACCTGGTCAGCGGCGCGAGCGAGCTGTCGGCCGGCCAGTACTCCCTGGGCATCGCCAACGCCATCGCGCACAACTCCAACCTGAACGCGCACCTCAGCCTGAGCACGGCGGTCATCCTGGGCGTGATCGTGACGGCGGTGACGCTGGCGCTCGCGGTCCGCGCCCTGTCGGCGTTCTCGCTGAAGGGCGAGGCGGTCTGATCGCGCCTGCCGTCGGCAAAGATTGGCCGGGCGGCCGTGCAGCGAATTGCCATGACTCGGCGTCTGTCTGATATGGATGCCGACATGGCCGGGCGAGTTGGTGACCACGCTAACGTGGTCGGCGCGGGAGCGCCTGATCATGGCGATTCCGGGGCTGTCGAGGCCGCCGACGTGACCGAGCTGTTCCGCGCTCACCAGCTGGAGCTGGTCCGGCTGGCTCTGCTCATGGGCGTTGACCTGGGCACCGCCGAGGACGTGGTGCAGGACGCCTTTGAGCGACTGCATCGCCGCTGGGGCCGGTTGCGCAATCCGGGCAGCGAGCTGGCTTATGCGCGCTCCACCGTCTTGAATGGCTGCCGCACCGTGCACCGCCGCTCCGCCGTGGCCAGGCGGCACGCGCCGCAATTAGCTGAACCAGCGCAGGACCCCGGTTCGGGCGGGCAGGCTGACTACGCCGATCGCAGCGAGATGGCCGCGGCGCTCCGCGCGATCCCGCGCCGGCAGCGTGAGGTGCTGGTCCTCCGCTACTACGCCGACCTTGACGTGGCCGAGATAGCGCAGACGCTGGGCATCGGCCAGGCCGCGGTGCGCTCGCACGCGTCGCGCGGGCTGGCGGCACTCGCCCGCGTCCTCGGGGAGGGCTGAACGATGACGAAGCTCGAAGACCGGCTCCGCGGCGAACTGCGGGCCATGGCGGAGCAGGTCCAGCCGCAGACGCTCCGGCCGCTCCGGGCCCCGGCCGCCCGCACTGGCTGGTCAGCCCGGTTCCGATGGGCGGCAGACGGCCGCCCTTCGCGCAAGCAGCGCTGGCTGGCCGCAGCAGCGGCCGTGGCGGCCGTGGCCGTGATCGTGGCCGCCGTCAATATCGCCGGACGCCTCACGCAACACCAGGTGGCGGGCCCGGTCGCGGCCATGCCGCGCTACTACCTGAACAACGCCGCCAACGGGACGGTCGCCATCCGCAGGTCCGCTACCGGGCAGCTGGTGGCCACCGTCGCTCCGCCTGCCCACCTCGGCTACTCCTGGGTCGCGGCGGCCGCCGACGACCGCCGGTTTGTCCTGGCGGCGGTCGCGGGCTCCGGCCGGCACGCCGTGACCTCGTTCTATCTGCTGCGCCTGGCGGCGGACGGCCATCCGGCCGCGCTGACCCGGCTCTCCTACACGGTGCCCGCCGGGTCGGCCGGGTACTACGCGAACAGCATCGCGCTGAGCCCGGATGCCAGCTGGCTCGCGGTGGCGATCGGCCCGGTCCCCGGCGACGGCGGCGGTTCTTCGGTGTCGGGTCCCTCGCGGCTGACGGAAGTCTCGATGGCTACCGGGGCAGCCGTGCGATCCTGGACCGCGCCAGCTAAGGTCACGCTGAGCGAGCTTTCCTGGGTGCGCGGCGGGGAGATCTCGTTCAATACCTATGATCAGCGGCCGCTGCCTGACCACCCGCCGATCCAGCAGTTGCGGCTGCTTAACACGGCCCGGCCGGGCAGCGACCTGCTGTCGGCCAGCGTGGTCGTGCGGTTCGGCCCGCCAGGCGTTACCTACGGCGAGGCGCTGGTGACGCCCGATGGCCGCGAGATCATCGCCTGGACATACCTCAGCCGCCCCGATCCCAGTGGTGGTGGCGTCTTTGACCTGGAAGGTTCGCTCGCAGAGTACTCAGTCAAGACCGGCCAGCGGCTGCGGATGCTGTACGGCGCGCCAGTCGGCCGCACGCTGATCAACAGCGACGGGCTGCTCACCGTGGACGCCTCCGGCGGTCACTTGCTGACCGAGGCCGAGAACGTGTACGGCAAGGTCTTCTTCGGCAGGATCGACAACGGGCGGTTCACCCCGCTGCCGCACCCGAATCTCTCCGCAGGCGGCCCGTTCCCGGCCGCCTGGTGACCGCGACCGGGGCTGCGGCCGGACCGCTACGGCCGGGCCCCCGCCGCAGCGGCCTTGAGCTGCTTCTTGTGCGCACGCACCGCGTCCAGCGACGCCTGGTCCACCACGTCGGCCACCGAGTAGTGCGAGCCTTCCGCCCCGAACCGGCCGGCCGCCTCGCGCCAGCCCTCCGGCTGGACACTGAGCTGCTTGCCGAGCAGCGCCACCAGGATCTGCGCCTTGTACGTGCCGTAGCCGGGCAGCTCGGTAAGGCGCCGCAGCAGGTGGGGGCCGTCCTCGGCATCCAGCCAGATCCGGCCGGCGTAGCCGTCATAGCGCTCGACCACCGCCCGGGCCAGTTCCTGGGTGCGGCCCGCCATCGCCCGCGGGTAACGGTGCAGCGCCGGCCGCTCGCTGAACACCGCGGCGAGCGCGTCCGGATCGTAGTCGGCCAGCTCCGCGGCGGTCGGCTCGTGGCCGAGCCGCTGCATCAGCACGTACGGCGAGCCGAACGCCTTCTCCAGCGGCACCTGCTGATCCAGCAGCATCGCGATGAGCAGGGCCAGCGGGCTGCCTGACAGCAGCTCGTTGGCGCCGGGATCGATGGGCAGCGACAGCGCCACGGCGGCCTCCGATAGATGCGGACTCTGTGCACATCCTGCCGTGTCCGGGGCCCGGGCGCAGCTGGCCGGTGCGGCGGCCCTGATCGTCCGGGTGCCCCGTCCGGTTCAGCCGGCCGCCCCAGCTGTGTCGCTCGCGTGATACCGCGCGAGATCTTGCTCTTCCGCCTCCTGGCCAGGGAACTTGCCGAACACCAGCAGCGAGCCGAGCAGCACGGCGACGATCCCCGCGGTGTAGGCCCATTGGTCGCCAGACAAGAATGATGACCGGGCCGCTGCGGTGATCGCGCTGGTGTACTGCGGGTAGCGCTGGGCGACCGCTTGAGCGCCGGCGAACGACTTTGTGAGCTGGTTCTGGACGCTGGCCGAGACCTGCGAGCCGTGCGGCGACCCGGCGATCGCCGTGGCGAAGGCGGTCGCGTAGCCGGCGGTGAGCAGCGCGCCGAAGATCGACTGCATGATCGCGCCGCCCAGGTCGCGCTGCAGGTCGGCGGTACCCGAGGCCATCCCGACCCGCCGGACAGGAACCGAGTCGGTCAGCGAGTGCGAGGCGGGCGTGGCGGCGAAGCCGACCCCGATCCCGATCAGCGCATAGGCCAGGCCGACCGGCCAGTAGGAGATGTGCTCCTTCCAGAGCAGCAGCATCGCGAGGAAGCCGAGCAGGACGAACAGGTACCCGGTGAGCAGCGTGAGCCTGGACCCGCGGGCCTGGATCAGCCGGGCCGAGGCAGGTGCGACCGCCACCATGAAGAACGCCTGCGGCAGGTTGGCCAGGCCGGCCTGGAGGGTGGAGTAACCGAGCACGTCCTGCAGGAACTGCTGGCCGATGAAGATCGCGCCCATCAGAGAGCCGAACACGATCACTCCGGCGACGGCCGCCACCCAGAAGGTGGGCCGCCCGGCGATGTGCAGGTCATAGAGCGGGTGCGCCGCAGCGCGCTGCCGGATCACGAAGGCCACCACGGCCGCCACCGCCACCACGGCCAGCCCGATGACCAGCGCTCCCTTACCCGGGACCGGCGCGAAGTTGATAGCCACGATGAGCGCGACGACTCCGATCACGGACATGACGCCGCCCACGTTGTCCACCGGGCTGGTCGTCTCATTGACATGGCCAGGCACGAACCAGACCGCCAGCACGAACGCCACCAGGGCCAGCGGCAGCGTGGCCAGGAACACCGACCCCCAGTAGAAATGCTCGAGCAGCGCGCCGGAGATGGCCGGGCCGAGCGCGGCGACGGCCGCGCCGATGCCGGACCACAGCGCGATGGCCCTGGTCCGGGCCGGCCCGGACCACAGTGCCGTGACCAGGGCCAGCGTGGTCGGGAACGCCATCCCGGCGGAGATGCCGCCGAGGATCCGCGCCACGATCAGCACCGTGTCGCTGGGCGCGAACGCGGCCAGCAGGCAGGCCGGAACCGACAGCGCCATCCCGAGCAGCAGCATCATCTTGCGGCCGTACCTGTCGCCCACCGCACCCAGGTACAGGACCGATCCGGCCAGGCCGAGCGAGTACCCGACGGCCACCAGGTCCAGGGAGGTCTGCGTTGAGTCGAACGCCTTGCCGATCGAGGGCAGCGCGACGTTGGCTACGGCCAGGTTCAGGTTGGCGACCGCGGCTACCACGATCAATGACGTGAGCACCAGACCGGCCCGCTCAGGGGCGCCGCGGGCGGCCGGCGGCGCCGCAGGCGCGGACCTTGCCGTTGCCATCGCTCCCCGATCCCGGTTGGCGGCCAGCGGTCTGTCCGCCTGGCGTCCAAATCGGTAACCAGGCCTAACGGGATCGGGCTGACCGGGCATCACCTACGGCGGGTGATCGGCAGGCGCGGCGGGCCCGCGCCGGAGCCGGCGAGCCGGGGCCGCGCGACCGGCCGGGAACGCGGGCGGTATCTGCATCGTTACCGCTGACGAGGCCAGATGTGGTCTAGTTGTCCTAGGGACAGCACGCGGGAGGCGAGCTTCCGCAGAGAGAAGGAGTCCGGTGTCGCCTCACATGAAGATTGGCATTGCCGGGGTCATCATCGGGCTCATCTTGTTCATCGTCAGCCCGTGGCTCGCCCTGGGCGTGATCGCCGCCGCGATCATCATCCCGACCGTTGCCTACCTGATGCTCGACCCGTCCCAGCGGCGCCGCCTGCGCGCTTCGCGCCGCCGCGGCCAGCTTGGCCGGTGACCAGGCTCGGCTGGGCAGGCTCGGTTGACTGGGCTCGGCTGTGCAAGCCCGGCTGTGCAAGCCCAGCTGACCGGGCTCAGCTGAGCAGGCCGGGGTAGAGCAGCGACAGCTCGGCCGGATAGGCGGCGATCAGCCTCAGCTCGTCGTCGGTGAGCGGCTGGCTGGTCGCCGACGCGCAGACCTGGACCAGCCGGAACACCTGATTCTCCAGCCCGGCCCCGATCTCGATGCCCACCGAGTCCATGACGTGCCTGAAGCCGGCCAGGCCGCCGTACTCGCCGGTCAGCACCACCCGGCCGGCCCGGGCGTGCCAGTCGGCCGGGAACGGGCCGAGGGTGTCGTCGTCGTAGAGCTCGTAGTTGTTCCGGTCCTTGAGCGCGCCGTCGGCATGGATGCCTGACTCGTGGGCGAACGCGTTCCGACCGGTGCCCGGCTGGTTGTTCGGCAGCGGCTGGCCGAAGGCGTAGCTCGCCCAGAGCGCGAACCTGCGCGCCCAGGACAAGTCGAGGTCGTCGCCGATCGGGCTGCGTCCGGCCACCCCGAAGCCGTGCCTGAAGGCCAGGATGCACGAGATCAGGTCGGCGTTACCGGACCGCTCGCCGATGCCGTTGATGCAGGTATTGATCCACGCGTCCTGGCCGGCGTCGAGGTCGCCGAGCGCGCCGGACACCGAATTGGCCACCGCCATGCCCAGGTCGTTGTGGCAGTGCGTCTCTACGGGCATCGCCATGGCGCTGGCCAGCTTGGCGAACCGCTCGCGGATCCGCTCCGGGGTGTCGCCACCGATGGTGTCGCAGTAGCGGACCCGGTCCGCGCCTGCCTCCCTGGCCGCGTGCGCGAACTCCAGCAGGAAGCCCTCATCCGTGCGGGAGCCGTCCTCGGCGTTGACCCCGATGGTCTGCGCTCCGGCGTCCCGGGCCAGGGCCACGGCGGCGGTCATCTCCGAGATGATCGCCTCGCGGTCCAGCCGGCCGCGGAATTTGCGGGAGATCATCTGGTCCGACGTGGAGATCGACAGGTTGTAGTGCTGCAGCCCGAGCGGCGCGGCCAGCTCCACGTCGGCGGGCACGGCCCGGCACCAGCCCGACAGCCGGAGCGAGCCGAGCGCCCCGGCCCTGGCCAGCGCCAGGTTGGCCCGGATGTAGGGCACCTCGTGGAACAGGAAGGGGAAGCCCAGCTCAGACTGCGCGACGCCCAGCCTGGCCAGGTAGAAGTTGACCATCGTCTTGCCGAACTTCGACAGCCCGGTGCGCGCGGTCTGTACGCCGTCCCTGTTGGTCACGTCAAGGAAGTGGATCTCAGGCATGCTCGGGCCCTCCGCGGATACCTCGGCGAGGCGCGAACGGCCTCGTCCTCCTGAGCTCGATACTCGATCTACTGCATTAATTAGTCAATGTTGATTAAAATCAACTTGTAACGGAGATCCAGACGGAATCTCCCTGGCGGAGTCTGGCTGCCGGAGCGCTAGTGAGGAAGCCGCAATGACGGAGTCTCAATGAGGAAGCCCCCATGACGGAGTGGATCGGCGCCGCGGAGGCCGCCCGGCGGCTCGGCATCAAGCAGGCCAGCCTGTATTCCTATGTGAGCAGAGGCGTGCTGACCAGGCACCGCCGCGGGCCGGGCCGGGTCAGCCTGTTCGACGCCAGCGAGGTGGCCGGGCTGGCCCGCCGCGGGCGGCCGCGGCGCGCTCCCGGCCTCGGCGAGCTGGTCATCTTCACCGAGCTGACCGAGATCGCCGGGGACCAGCTCAGGTACCGCGGCCACGACGCGATCAGGCTGGCCACCGCCGGCAGCTTCGAGGACGTGGCCGGCCTGCTGTGGACGGGCGCGCTCGGCGGCGGGCCGCCCGCCGCCCGGTGGCGGGCCACCCGCGAGGCCATGGCCGCGGGCCGGGCGGCCCAGGCCGCGCTCCCGGACGGCACGCTACCGCTGGAACGGCTCCAGGTGATCGTGCCGGCGCTCGCCGCCACCGACCAGTTCCGGCTCCATCTGGACCCGCCGGCGGTGATCACCGCCGGGTGCGGCCTGATCGGCGGTATGGTCGACTGCCTGCCGACACCGGATCCGGCGCCCGGGACCGATTTCCTGCCCGGGACCGATTTCCTGCCCGGGACCGCCGCCCCGTCTGCCCGGTTTACTCCGTCTGCTGCCCTGTTTACTCCGTCTGTCCCGCCTGGGCCTGCCAGCCTAGCTGGGCCTGGCAGCTCTGCTGGGCCTGGCAGCTCTGCTGGCGCTGCCGCCCCGGATCTGCCGCCTGCATCGGCCAGCCGGCCGCGGACGGCAGCCCGATGGCCGCCCGGCTACTGCCCAAACTCTGTCCCGGCCCGCCGCTGCCCGGCCTGGCCCGGGTCCTGTCCGCCGCGCTCGTGCTGCTGGCCGACCATGAACTGGCCGCTTCGACGCTGGCCGTCCGGGTCGCCGCCTCGGTGCGGGCCGATCCGTACGCCGTGGTCGGGACCGGGCTGGGCGCCCTCGGAGGCGCGCTGCACGGCGGGGCGGCGCTGGCCGCCGAGACCATGCTGAGTTCCGCTGCCGGTCCCGCGGATGCGCCGCGCGTGGTCGGGGACCTGCTCAGGCGCGGCGAGCGGATCCCCGGACTCGGTCACTTCATCTACCAGACCGGCGACCCGCGGGCTGTTGCGCTGCTGAATCTGACCCGGGAGGTGGCACCGGCCGCCGAGCACCTGGCGGTGGCGGACGCGGTGCTCGCCGAGGCCAGACGCCGGGCGCTGCCCGAGCCGAACATCGATTTCGCGCTGGCGGTGCTCACCGGGGTGGCCGGGATGATTCCCGGTGCCGGCGAGGCCATCTTCGCGGTGGCCAGGACGGCCGGCTGGCTGGCGCACGCGCTGGAAGAGTACGCACGGGACTCGCCGATCCGGCCCCGTGGCATCTACACTGGGCCGCCCGCGCTGCTGTCCTGAGGCCACGGAAGGGGGCCGTAGCGGTGATCGAGATCGTCACCATCGAGACGCCGTCCCTGGGCGATCGTGGCTACCTGGCGACCGACGGCGCCGTCGCCATTGTGATCGACCCACAGCGGGACTTCGACCGGCTACTGGCCGTGGCGGCCGAGCGCGAGGTGACCATCACCCACGTGTTCGAGACGCACATCCACAACGATTACGTCACCGGCGGGCTGGCGCTGGCCCGGCAGACCGGCGCGCTCTATCACCTGAACGGTGCGGATGCGGTCGCGTTCGAGCGGACGCCGGTCGCCGACGGTGACCTGATCAAGGCCGGCGCGATGTTCGTGCGGGTCATCGGCACGCCCGGGCATACCTTCACCCATCTGTCCTACGCGCTGCAGGACGGCGACCAGGTCATCGCGGCCTTCACGGGCGGCTCGCTGCTGAACGGCTCGACCGGCCGCACCGACCTGCTCGGCGCGGCCCACCGGGCCGAGCTGGCCAGGGCGCAGTTCCGGTCGGCCCGGCGGCTGGCCGGTGAACTGCCGGAGTCGGCCACGGTCCGGCCGACCCACGGTTTCGGCAGCTTCTGCGCGGCTACGCCGACATCGGGGAAGTCCTCGACGATCGGCGACGAGAAGCGCGCCAACCCGGCCCTCACGATGGACGAGACCGAATACGTCGAGACGCTCCTGGCTGGCCTGGACGCCTATCCCGCCTATTACGCGCATATGGGCCCGGCGAACTCCGCCGGGCAGGCCGGGCCTGACCTGTCGTCGCCGCGGCCCGCCGACCCGGCCGAGCTGCGCCGCCGGATCGACGCCGGGGAGTGGGTCGTCGACCTGCGCTCGCGTACCGCGTTTGCCGCGGGGCATCTGCGCGGCTCGCTGCACTTCGAGTTCGGTGACAGCTTTGTGACCTACCTCGGCTGGCTGATCCCCTGGGGAACCCCGCTGACCCTGCTCGGCCAGACGCCAGCGGATGTCATCGCCGCGCAGCGGGATCTCGCGCGGATCGGCATCGACCGGCCGGGCGCGGGCGCCGGCCGCTCCCCCGAGGATTGGGCGGATGGCGGGCCGTTGCGCAGCTACCCGGTGGCTGACTTCGCCGCCTTCGAGCAGGCCCGTGACCAGGCTCCCGCGGTCCTGCTCGACGTGCGCCGCGTTCCTGAGTGGCGGTCCTCCCGAATCGAGGGCGCGCTGCACATCCCGCTGCACGAGCTGCCCGGCCGGATGGGCGAAATCCCCGGCGGCCGGATCTGGGTGCACTGCCAGAGCGGCTACCGGGCGTCGGTCGCCGCGTCGTTGCTGGACGCGGCGGGCCTGGACGTGGTGCTGATCGACGACGACTTCGGCTGCGCGGAGCGCTCCGGGCTGGCCAGCGCCCCGGCGGCCACCAGCGCCCCGTCCTGACGCCGGCCGGGGAATCAGACGGCGGCGCCCGGCATTCTTGCAGACAGGATTCGATCCCGGGGAGACCACAGATGGCCGTACGCCGCCTTAACCACGCCGTGCTCTATGTGCGCGACCTGGCCAGCACCGTCGACTTCTACCGCGGCGCGCTGGGATTCGAGGTGCGCACCGAGATCCCCGGCCGGGCCGCTTTCCTGCGTGCGCCGGGTTCGGCCAATGATCATGATCTCGGGCTGTTCGAAGTCGGCGATGCGCCGCATCAGGAAAGTCCGTACCTGGGCCTGTATCACCTGGCCTGGGAAGTCGGCACGCTGGCCGAGCTGGCGCAGATCCGGGCCGAGCTGCAGGCGCGCGGCGCTTTGGTCGGCGCTAGCGACCACCGGGTGTCCAAGTCGCTGTACGCGAAGGATCCCAGCGGCATCGAGTTCGAGGTGATGTGGCGGGTGCCCGCCGAGGACTGGGACACCGAGATCGCCAGCGGTGCCATGATCGCGCCGCTCGACCTGGACGGCGAGCTGGCCCGCTGGGGTGACCGGGTCACCGGCGCCGCCGCCGGCTCGGTCACCTGACCGCCGCTGCGCCCACTCAGGGCCCGATTCATGGCCGCTCGTGTCGTCGGCAGGGTGGCCGCTGGCCAGGGGGCGCTGGCTGAGGGACGCTGGCTGAGGGACGCCGTCAGCGGCCGATGGCCGGGCGGCCGTCGGAGCCTGGCGGCCGGGAGCTGGTCTCGATGGTCCCCTTGTAAGCGATGCCCCTGATGTGCACTATGGGCGCATCGTGGCTGAGCTGGCGTTCCCATTCCTCGTCGGGTGACCAGCCCTTGGTCACGCCGAAACCATCCATCTCGACCCGGACCCCGGGCGGCACCAGGATGTCGATCCGCGACTTGTAGGCGACCGCCAGCACGGTCGTGACCTGCGCGGTCAGCTCGGCCGCCCGCAGGTCGAGCCAGCCGCTGCCCTTATAGACCACGGACGTGAGGTGCTCGGGCACCCGCCAGCGGCCACCGCGCCTGATCGAGCTCTTCAGGGCGATCGCGAACCGCCCGGGCCGGGGGCCCGCACCCGCGGGGCGCGACGCCGGCGCCGCGGCTGAGGCCGCAGGCAGGTCCTCGACCAGACAGTCCAGATCCGCGCTGGTCCGCGCGGTCAGCGCCGCGCGCATCCGCTGGTCGAACTCCTGGTCATCGAGCCGCCGCTCCGCGAACGCCTCCTGCAGCCGCTGCGCGATCGCGTCCCGGTCCTGGTCCGACGCGCGGATGACCGGGGCGGGGGCCGGCGCTGGCGCTGGCTGGCCGGATGGCTCCATCGATTCCTCCTGCTCACAGCACCGGCGGCACCATCGCGATATATCTTAACTGCTTCCCGGCGAGGCGGCCATGCCCTACGGGGCAATCGTCAGGAGCTCGCCGCGGCGAGCTCGGCGTAGAGGGCGGCCGTCTGCGCCGCGACCGCCTGCCAGCCGAACTCGTCGATGGCTCGTTTGCGCCCCAGCAGGCCCATCGCACCGGCCCGGTCGGCATCCCGGACCAGCGCGTTGATCGCGATGGCCAGGGCGTCGTCATCGTTGGGCGGCACCAGCAGGCCGGTCTCCCCGTCCGCGACCACTTCGGGGATCCCGCCCACCCGGGAGGCCACCACGGCGGCGCCGCAGGCCATCGCCTCCAGGTTCACGATGCCGAGTGGTTCGTAGAGTGACGGGCAGACGAACACGGTGGCGTGCGTCAGCAGCTGGATCACCTCGCGCTTGGCGAGCATCCCGGACAGCCAGATGACCCCGGACCTGTGCTCTCGCAGCAGCCCCGCCAGGGCGGCGACCTCGGCCTCCAGCTCCGGCGTGTCCGCCTGGCCCGCGCAGATGACCAGCTGCGCCGCCGGATCGACACGGTCGGCGGCCCGCAGCAGCACCGGCAGTCCCTTCTGCCTGGTGACGCGGCCGACGAAGACCACCGAGGGCCGGCCGGGATCGACGCCGTACCGGTCGAGCACGTCGGTGCCAGGATCGGGCGCGTACTCGCGGGTGTCGATCCCGTTGCGGATCACCCGGATCCGGTCAGGCTGGACCTCCGGGTACGCGGCCAGCACGTCCGCCCGCATTCCGTCGGACACTGCGATGATGGCGGCCGCGGCCTCCACCGCGGTCCGCTCGCACCAGGACGACAAGGCGTAGCCGCCGCCGAGCTGCTCGGCCTTCCACGGCCGCAGCGGTTCCAGCGAATGGACCGTGACGACATGCGGGACCGAGTACAGCATCGCGGACAGGTGCCCGGCCAGGTTCGCGTACCAGGTGTGCGAGTGGACGACTTCGGCGCCCGCCGCCGCCGCGGTCATCGACAGGTCCGTGGAGATTGTCTGCAGCGCCTGGTTCGCGCCGTCCAGGCGGTCCCACGGCTGGTGCGCTATCGCGCCGGGCCGGTCGGCGCCCTGGCAGTGCACGGTCAGGTCCACCAGGGAGCTGAGCTCCCTGGCCAGGTACGCGACGTGCACGCCCGCGCCGCCGTAGACGTCGGGCGGGTACTCCCTGGTGAACATGGCCACCCGGAGCTGGCGGCCGGATCCGGGCGGGGTCATGCCGGCACCGCCTGGCCCTTGCCGACGACGGTGACGCCGCCGTCCGACACGAGGAAGCCGCGCGCCAGGTCATGCTCCTTGTCCACGCCGATCTGGACGCCCTCGGGGACGATGACGTTCTTGTCCAGGATTGCGTCCCTGATCACGGCGTGACGGCCGATGTGCGTGTTGTGCAGTACGACGGACCGCTCCACCGTGGACCAGCTGTTCACCCGCACCCCGGGTGACAGGACCGCGCCGCGCACCAGCCCGCCGGAGACGATGACGCCGTTGCTGACGATGCTGTTGATGGCGCGCCCGATCCGGTCATCCTCGTCGTGCACGAACTTGGCGGGGGGCTGGGAAGGCACGTGGGTGAGGATCGGCCACAGGTCGTTGTACAGGTTGAAGACCGGGTGGACGGCACACAGATCCATGTGGGCGTCGAAATAGGAGTCGAGCGTGCCCACGTCGCGCCAGTAGCCCGCGTCCCGGTCGTCGACCCCGGGCACCTTGTTGTCGAGGAAGTCATACACCTGGGCGCGGCCCTGGGTGACCAGCATCGGGATGATGTCGCCGCCCATGTCGTGGCGGCTGGTCAGATCGGCCGCGTCCTGCCGCAACGACTCGATCAGCACCTTGGTGTCGAAAACGTAGATGCCCATCGAGGCAAACGCCTCGTCCGGGCGGTCCGGCAGGGCGGGCGGATCGGCGGGCTTCTCCAGGAACGCCTCAATGGTGCGGCCGTCCGGCGCGGCCTGGATCACCCCGAACGCCGTCGCATCCTTGCGCGACACCGGGATGGCCGCCACGGTGACGCCGGCTCCGGACTCCACGTGCTGGTCGATCATCTGCATGGGATCCATCCGGAACACGTGATCAGCGCCGAAGACGGCCACGATGTCCGGCTGATCGTCGTAGATCAGGTTCAGCGACTGGTAGATGGCATCCGCGGAGCCTGTGTACCAGTGCGGCCCGAGCCGCTGCTGGGCCGGCACCGGGGTGACGTAGTTGCCCAGCAGGCTGTTCAGCTGCCAGGTCGTGGTGATGTGCCGGTCCAGGCTGTGACTCTTGTACTGAGTGAGGACGCAGATCCGCCGGAAGCCGGCATTGACCAGATTGGAGAGGGCGAAGTCGACCAGCCGGTACAGGCCGGCGAACGGCACGGCCGGTTTTGCCCGGTCCTCAGTGAGCGGCGCCAGTCGCTTGCCCGCGCCTCCGGCCAGCACGACGCCGAGCACCCGTCGTTCCGCCATCCCGCACCTCCTCAACCTCCGCGGCCCCTGCCCCCTGGTGCGCTGCCCCCTGGTGCGCTGCCCCCCGGTGTGCTGTTCCTAGTGTCGCCTGATGCCGACGGGAACGATATGGCTGAAAGCCGACTAGCGGCAGAACTTATCCGAATGGTGCCTGGGCCGGGGCGCCTGGGGAGGTCCTGGCCCGCCGCCGGTTCACGGCGAGCGGGTGATTCGCATCTTGGACTGCTCGTGCGGTAGCTCTTCCCAGTCAGCCATAAAGGCGGCCTGCAGCCCGTGGGAGGCGGCGAGTGCGGTCAGTGTCTCCGTCCGGTAGTAGAAGTCCTCGCGCAGCACCTGATGCTCGGGTCCCTCGGTCCGGTCGAAGGTGAAATCAAAGAACCCGCCGGGCGCCATGACCCGCCCAACGTGCGCCAGGCACTCGTCGATCACCTCGATGGGCGAGTGCGAGAACACGCTGTGCGCGTGGATCACGTCGAACTGCCCGGAAGGCAGGAACGCAAACCGCAGGTCCCGGACCAGCGTCAGGTGCGCCAGCTTGGCTTGCAGGCCGTACTGGGCCACGGTGTCCTGGGCCGCCAGGAGTATCTCCGGCGAGATATCGATGCCGTAGTAATTGCCGGAATCGAGATGTTCGATGAACAACCGGCCCGCGCGCAGGTTTCCGCAGCCGATCTCGAGCATCCGCATGTCCGGCTTCAGGCCGTGGCCGAGCAGGTAGTCGAACTGCATCTGCCCGATCTTGAGCCACGAGTCATGGGTCTTGCTGCCCACCGCGCCCTCGCGGCTGCGGGCCGCGTCCGAGGCCATCACGGCCCGGTAGTAGCTCACGTGATCGCGGGTCCCGAGCCACAGGAATGCGTCGCGGGCCCGGCGGCGCGTGTAGGGGACGATATGGCCCGGATGCGTGGCGGCATACCTGATCTTGAAGGCGAGCCGGGAACGATCTTTCGCAGTCACGACACCAGCGTAGGGATCGAGGCGGCGCAGCGCAGGCCTTACTCCGCAGGCAGTTCGTCGTCGCCGCCCAGCCGCTGGGCGGTCACGCGAGTGGCCAGCAGCCGGGCAGTATGCACGCCCGCGCCGATCAGGATGCCGAAGATGATCGCGTCGCGCAGTGCGACCTGGGGATCCTCGGGGTGCGCCGGGGGTTCCTTGCCGGTGATCTTCTTCCAGGCAAAGCCGATCGCCTTGCGGGCCCCGAAAGCGGCGATCATACCGACCACCGCGCTGACGGCCCGACCGCTCGAATCCGACCGCTTGCCTGCCATGCGACATCCCTCCGTTAGCTGTCTGCTGATCATCCCACGGGGCTGCCGCCCGCGCGGGCCTGCGGTCGTGATCTCTGGATCGCGGCGGCCAGGTCGGCGGGGTGCCTGGTGCCGATCAGCCAGTATGGCGGCCCCTGATCTGGGGCGGTGACCTCGATGTACACCGCGACCGGCAGGTAGGGCCTGATCAGCAGAAAGGCGGACGGATCCGCCCGCGGGCCGCGCAGCGCCCGCGACTGCGCCTCGTCGAGGACCGCGACTTCGCCCGTTCCGGCGAGTGGCAAGTGGGCCGAGCCGGCTCGCAATTCCCCGTCATTCACCTCGATCGTGGCGGCGCCCCAGATCAGCAGCGCCGCAGCGCATCCGCCGCCGAACGCCAGATAACACGCAACTGCGACCAACATGCTGAAGCCCGCCCAGAGGGTGGTACCGAAGATGGCAGCGCAGACCATACCGGTCACCCACCAGGAGATCGGCGCGCGGAGCTGTTCGTGGTAGTTGCGCATTGGTCCACGGTAGTTGGTTACATGGTGAACATGACTGGCTGGCGGACGAGGCACGGCAAGACGGACCCGGATCACGGTGGTACCGCCGGGGACGGGCTTGCCCCTGCCCAGGCAGGCGCGGCTGGCAGCGAGCCCGGCGAGCCCGGCGACGGGCCCGAGCCCGAGTCGCCGGACCGGATGGGCGCGCGGCTCCGGGCGGCCGCCCAGGGGTTCAGGCAGCGTGCGCGGCCGGGCCCGGGGCCAGCGGCCGGCGCACCAGGAACGGCGCCGCCGGAGCTGGTCGGGGCGGAGCCGGTCGGGGCAGAGCCGGTCAGGGCAGCGCCGGCCGGGGCAGAGCCGGTCGGGGCAGAGCCGGCCGGGGCGGACCCGGGGGAGATGCAGGCCGAACCTGCGGGCATCCCACCGGGCCCGGGGGACTGGCGGGCACCCCGCGGCCCGGCGGAGCCGCAGGTCCCTGGCCTGCTGCAGCGGGCCGCCGCCTGGTCGTGGCGGCTGCTCCTGGTCGGCCTGCTGGTCTATGTCGCCTTCCGGGTGGCCAGCACGCTTCGGCTGGTGGTGCTGCCCTGTATCGCAGCCCTGCTGCTGACGGCGCTGCTCCAGCCCCTGACGGCCAGGCTGCGCCGGGCCGGGATGCCCGGCCTGGCGGCCACCTGGTGCACAGTCCTGGTCGCGGTGGCGGTGCTGGCCGGGATCGCCACGCTGGCCGCCACCCGGGTGAGCGCCGACTACCCGACGCTGACCAACGAGGTCAAGCACACCGCTCACCAGGTGCAGGTGTCGCTGGCCGGGGCGCCCTTTCATATCAGCAGCAAGCGCCTGCAGGAGCTGTCCGGACAGCTGGTCAAGTTCCTGTCGCAGCACAAGTCACAGGTAGCGGGCACGGTGCTGACCGGCGGCAAGATCTTCCTTGAGCTGCTCACCGGGCTGGTCCTGATGTTGTTCGTGACTTTCTTCCTGCTCAAGGATGGCGAGCGGATCTGGACCTGGCTGGTCAAGGGGCTGTCGCCGGAGGCCAGGCAGCGAGCGGACAACGCGGGAGCAGCGGCCTGGGTGGCTCTGGTCAACTACATCCGCGGCACCACCGCGGTCGCCGCCATCCACGCCATATTCATCGGCCTGGCGCTGTGGATCCTGGGCGTGCCGCTACTCGTGCCGCTGATCATCCTGGTGTTCCTGGCCGCGTACGTGCCGCTGGTCGGGATCTTGGTCGCGGGCGCGCTGGCTATCCTGGTGACGCTCGGCACCAAGGGGTGGATCGCGGCGGTGATCCTGCTGGTCGTCTTCCTGGCCGAGAACCAGATCGAGAGCCATCTGCTGCAGCCCCTGGTGGTGGGGCGAATTGTCCGGCTGCATCCGCTGGCGATCATCTTGGTCCTGGCGGTCGGCGGCGTGATCGCCGGCATCGCGGGCGCAATCGTCGCGGTGCCCGCGGCCGCATCGCTCAGCTACGCATGGCCGTATCTGCGCCGCGACCAGCCCGGCCGGCCAGGCCCGCCCGGAGCCACCGGGCCGCCCGGCGCGTCCGGGCCCGCCAGCGGCACCGAGCCGGCCAGCGGCACGGTGCCTGGCGGCGGTGCGGTGCCTGGCGGCGGTGCGGTGCCTGGCGGCAGTGCGGTGCCCGGCGGCGGAGCCGTGGCGGGCGGCGACATAGCGGTACTCTCCGGGGCAGCTGGCCTGTCCGGCGGGGCGGTGCCAGGCGGGTAGGCATGCCGATGCCGCCCGTCGGCGATAGGGTCACCTCCGAACCCCGGCAGATCGAAGGGTGGTGGCCCATGCCGGTCACGAACGGCGAACCTGAGCGGGTCCAGGTGCTCATCAAGCGACTTGACCCCGGACTTCCGGTCCCCGGCCGGGCTCATCCAGGGGATGCCGGCGCGGACCTGTTCGCCGCCGAGGACGTGGAACTCGCTCCCGGCGCGCGCGCGGCCGTGCCGACCGGCGTGGCGATCGCGCTGCCCGACGGCTACGCGGCGTTCGTGCATCCGCGGTCCGGGCTCGCGGCCCGGCACGGGGTCACGATCGTCAATGCGCCAGGCACCGTCGACGCCGGGTACCGTGGCGAGATCAGGGTGACTCTGCTCAACACCGACGCCGACACCCCGGTCCGCTTCCAGCGCGGGGACCGGATTGCCCAGCTCGTGGTCCAGCGGGTGGAATATCCGGTCTTCCGGGAGGTCGACTCGCTGCCCGGCTCGGCCCGGGGAGACGGCGGTTTCGGGTCGACTGGCGGGCACGCAGCCGGGCAGGCGGCGGGCAGGCATGACTTTCCGGTGCGGAAGTAAGGAGCGTGCGGGGTGTTCCGACGGCGTCGCCGCGATGACGCGGGCGAGCGCGGCCCGGAGCGGGCCGATATCCGGGATGAGGCCGGCCCCGGCGACGCAGGGCCCGGGGGCGGCGCAGAGTTCGACGACGATCCGGACTTCGAGGACGGCGCGGAGTTCGAGGACGATGCGGAATTCGAGGACGACGCGGAGTTTGAGGAGGATGCGGAGTTCGAGGATGAGGATCACACGGTGCTTGCGGGCGGCCGGCCTGCGGCGGCCGGCTTGCGGGCGGCCAGCCTGCAGGCGGCCAGCCGGGGCTGGCCGCGGCGGTCGGCGGCCTGAGCGACGGGCCGTGGGACGGTGCCGTCGCCTACCCGGACACCGAGCGAATGGATTTCGGCAGCCTGCTCGTCCCGGCCCGTGAGGGCCTGGACGTCCAGGTCAACATGGCCGAGGATCAGGGCGTCTGGATCGCCATCGTCCATGGCGAAAGCGCGCTTCAGCTCCAGGCGTTCGCCGCGCCGAAGACCAGCGGGCTCTGGGATGAGGTCCGGCACGAGATCGCCGACGAGGTGGCCAAGTCGGGGGGCGAGAGCCAGGAGCAGGACGGCCCGTTCGGTGCCGAACTGCACGCGCGGATCAACCCAGCCGGTCCAGGACAGCGCCGTCAGCAGCTCCAGCCGATCAGGTTCATGGGCGTCGACGGGCCCCGCTGGTTCCTGCGTGGGGTGATCAGCGGCCCGGCGGCGCACCGGCCCGAGCTGGCCACGCCGTTCGAGGAACTCTTCTCGGACGTGGTCGTGGTGCGGGGCGACCATCCCGCCCCCCCGCGTGACCTGCTGGAGATCCGGCTGCCCGAAGAAGCCCGCCGGGCGCTCGAGGAGCAGATGGCGCAGGCCGCTGATGGCCAGGAGTACCCGAATCCGTTCGAACGGGGCCCCGAGATCACCGAGACCAGGTAGCTCACCGTCGAGACCAGGTAGCTCACTGGCCGCCGTGCAGCAGCCTGGCCAGCTCCTCCTCGACGTCCTCACTGGTGACGAAGAGCAGCTCGTCGCCGGCCTCCAGCGGATCATCGTCATTCGGCACGATCACCCGGCCGTCCCTGAGGATGGCGACCAGCGCGGTATCGGCCGGCCACTCGATGCCGCCGATCCGCTGACCAGCCAGCGGCGCATCCTCGGGCATGGTCAGCTCGACGAGGCTGGCCTCGCTCTGCCTGAAGGTCATCAGCCGGACCAGATCGCCGACGCTGACGGCCTCCTCGACCAGGGCTGACAGCAGCCGGGGGGTGGAGACCGCCACATCGACGCCCCACGATTCGTTGAACAGCCACTCGTTATTGGGGTGGTTGATCCGCGCCACCACCCTGGGTACCCCGTACTCGGTCTTGGCCAGCAACGAGACCACCAGGTTGGCCTTGTCATCGCCGGTCGCGGCGATCACCACGTTGCAGCGCTCCAGCGAGGCGTCGTCGAGCGAGGCGATCTCGCACGCGTCGGCCAGCAGCCACTCGGCCCGCTGGACGCTGTCCACCTTGATCGACCGGGGATTCTTGTCGATCAGCAGCACCTCATGGCCGTTGCCGAGCAGTTCCTTGGCGATGGACCGGCCGACTGCCCCGGCGCCTGCGATCGCGACTCGCATCAGTGGACCGCCTTTCCGGGCGCCGCGGGCCTGGCGAAGACCGACCCGATCCGGTCGAGGTCGCTCTGGCGGGCGACCACGTGCAGCACGTCGCCCTCCTGCAGCACGGTGCCCGGAGTGGGCAGGATTGCCTCGCCCAGCCTGGAGATGTACGCGATCCTGGCCCGGGCCGCATCCTCCAGGGTCCGGACCTTCTCGCCCAGCCAGTCCCCTGAGTACGCAACGTCGGCGAGCACGATCTCGCCGGTCGGATCGCGCCAGAGCGGCTCGATGCCTTCCGGCAGCAGCCTGCGGAGCATCTGGTCGGCTGTCCACCGCACCGTGGCCACGGTCGGGATGCCGAGCCGCTGGTACACCTCGGCCCGCCGGGGATCGTAGATCCGGGCCGCGACGCGCTGCACGCCGAACGACTCCCTGGCCACCCGCGCCGCGATCACGTTCGAGTTGTCACCGTTGCTGACCGCCGCGAACGCATCGGCACGCTCGATACCCGCCTCGACCAGGACATCGCGGTCGAAACCGACGCCGGTCACTCGCTGGCCCTTGAAGTGGCCGTGCAGCCTGCGGAAGGCGTCCGGATCCTGGTCGATGATGGCAACCGAGTAACCCTGGTCCTCGAGGATGTGCGCGATCGTCGACCCGACCCGCCCGCATCCCATGATGACGATATGCACGGTCTTCCTTCCGGCGCTAGCGGTGCCCGATCAAGGTATGCCCTCCGGCTGGCCAGTGCTAGCCCGGACTACCCCGGAAAGCCGAACCGAACACCCCGGACGCCGCCCCGGCGCGCCGCCACGCGACCATGGTGGGATGTCCGCCGCCCCGGGTAACCCGCCTGACGCAGGCGATCTGGTCGAGCTGAGCGTCGGCGAGGCCGCGCATGGTGGCTGGTGCGTGGCCCGGGCGGCGGATCACGGCCAGGTGATCTTCGTCAGGCATGCGCTGCCCGGCGAGCGGGTCAGGGCCGTCATCACCCAGACGACGGCCAAGCTGGCCAGGGCCGACGCCGTGGAAATCCTGGAGGCCGCGGCCAGCCGGGTCGAGCCGCCCTGCCCGCAGGCCCGGCCGGGACGCTGCGGCGGCTGCGACTGGCAGCATGCCAGCCTGCCTGCCCAGCGCGAGCTGAAAGCAGCGGTCGTGAGCCAGCAGCTGCGCCGCATCGCGGGCATCGAGCGGCAGGTAACGGTGGAGCAGGTGCCCGGCGACACGGCCGGACTCCGCTGGCGGACCAGGGTCAAGTTCGCGGTGCGCCCCGATGGCACTGCCGGGCTGCGCAAGCACCGGTCGCACGAGGTGATCGACGTCGGTGACTGCCCGATCGCGCACCCGCTGGTCGATGCGGCCGGGGTGACCGGCCTGACCTGGCCGGGGGGGCGCTGGGTGGAGGTCACCGCCGCGCCCGGATCCGGGGACCGCGCGGTCATGGTGTCGCCACGAACGGACCGGCGCGCGCGATCACGCGGCCGGGGCCAGGGCGCCCGGCGCGGCACGGGTGGCGGGCCGGGCGCCCTCGGCGGCGGTTACCTGCGCCAGCAGGCCGCGGGCCGGGACTGGCGGGTCAGCGCGGCGGCCTTCTGGCAGGTGCATCCCGGCGCGGCCGACACGCTCGCGGCCGCGGTGCTCGATGCGCTGCGCCCGCAACCGGGCGCGGTGGCGCTCGACCTGTACTGCGGAGCCGGGCTGTTCGCCGGCGTGCTCGCCACCGCGGTCGGCCCGGCCGGCACGGTCATCGGGATGGAGCAGGACCGGCAGGCCGTCCGCGATGCCAGGCATAACCTGCGCGCGACCCCGTGGGCGCGGGTGCACTGCGGCGACGCCGGCGAGCTGCTCGCTCGCCACGGCCAGTCCGGTGCCTCGCTGGCCGTCCTGGACCCGCCCAGAACGGGCCTGCCGAGGCCGGTGATCGACCTGCTGAGCGAGCCGCTCCGGACGGGCGGCGACGGGGCCGCCGACGGAGCCGCCGACGGGGCCCCCGGCCAGGCTGCCGCCGGGCTGCACCGGATCGCCTACGTATCCTGCGATCCGGCCACCCTGGCCAGGGACCTCGCGCTGCTGTGCGCCCGCGGGTGGGACTTGCAAGGCCTGCGCGCGTTCGACGCCTTCCCGATGACCCACCACGTGGAGTGCCTGGCCACCCTGGAGCGGGGCACCGGGCAGTAGCCAGCCCGGACGTAACTGCTTGAGGGCGGCCTCCACCTCGATCACCAGCTGGATCTTTTCGCTGACCATGACACCGCCCGTCGGCAGCACCATGTTGGCGGTGATGCCGTAGTCGTTGCGGTTGAGCTCGCCGGTCGCGGAAAAGCCGGCCCTCGTACCCCCGTAAGGATCCGGGCCGAACCCGTTGACCTCTACCTTGAGCTGGACCGGCTTGGTGATCCCCTTAAGGGTGAGGTCGCCGTCAACGATGAAGTCGCCGTCCCCCTGGCGGACGCCGGTGGACTGGAACGTCATCGTGGGGTGCTGGGCGACGTCGAGGAAGTTCTCGCCCTTGACGTCCTCGTCGCGCTGGGGGTTGCTGGTATCCAGCGAGGAGAGGTCGATGGTCGCGGTTGCGGTCGACTCCAGCGGATTCTCCGCGGTGACGATCTGCCCCTCGAACTTGGTGAAGTTCCCGCGCACCTTGCTGACCATTAGGTGCCTGGCCACGAAGCCTATGTGTGAATGCACCGAGTCGATCTCCCAGGTGCCTGCGATGTAGCCGGGTACCTGGACAGCCTCAGCCGCCATTGCGTCTCCTTAGTCAGAAATGGATTGAATCGCCCGCATGTCATTCTTGAGCCGGTGTGACGACAGCGCAAGGCGGACGCACGGTACCGGAATGGGCCAGGATGGGGCCATGGACCTGAGGATCTTCACCGAACCACAGCAGGGCGCCGACTACGAGACGCTACTGCGGGTCGCCACTGCCACTGCCGACCTCGGCTTCGACGCCTTCTTCCGCTCCGATCACTACCTGAAGATGGGTGAGGTCAGCGGGCTGCCTGGCCCGACTGACGCGTGGATCACGCTGGCCGGGCTGGCCCGCGAGACAACGGGCATCAGGCTCGGCACGCTGATGACCGCCGCCACCTTCCGGTATCCAGGCCCGCTGGCCATCACCGTGGCCCAGGTGGATCAGATGAGCGGCGGCCGGGTCGAGCTGGGCCTGGGGGCCGGCTGGTTCGGGGCCGAGCACGCGGCATACGCCATCCCGTTCCCGAGCGTGGCCGAGCGGTTCGACCGGCTGGAGGAGCAGCTGGCGGTGATCACCGGCCTGTGGGAGGCCGCTGAGGGCGGATCGTTCGGCTATCAGGGCAAGTACTACACGGTGACCGATTCGCCGGCGCTGCCCAAACCCGCTCAGCGGCCGCGGCCGCCGGTGATCATCGGCGGCACCGGCCCGAACCGGACGCCGCGGCTCGCCGCCCGGTACGCCGATGAGTACAACGTCCCGTTCACTGACCTGGACGGCACGGCAGCGGCGTTCGGCCGGATGCAGCAGGCCTGCGCCGCGGCGGGCCGGCACGAATCATCCATGATCTACTCGGCGGCCCAGACAGTGTGCTGCGGTCGTTCCGATGCCGAGCTGAGCCGCCGGGCCCGCGCGACTGGCAGGCAGCTTGACGACCTCCGCGAGCACGGCCTGGCCGGCTCGCCCGATGAGATCGCCGAGCGGATCGGCGGGTTCGCGGCGATTGGCGCAGAGCGAATCTACCTGCAGGTGCTCGACCTGCAGGACCTTGACCACCTCGAGCTGATTGCCACTAAGGTGCTGCCTCAAGTGCGCTGAACCGGGGTCCGCTGACCGGGAGCGCTGGACCGGGTGGCCTAACCGGCAGTTCCCTCAGCGACCTGCCAGCCAGCTTTCAGCAGCCGCTCAGAGGAACGCCACAGACGCCAGTCAGCGAACGGTGCCAGAGTGCAGTGACGGCAGTAGCGCTGGCACTGAAGAGGGGGACCGGCCATGATCTCGCGCACGCGGCGCTGGGTGCTTTGGCTCACCGGAGCGGTGCTCGTCGCCGTCGTGGCGGTGCTGGGCGGCACGTTCGTTTATATCCATTTCATCTCCGGGCCCGCGCCGGCCCAGCTGAGCCTGAAGACCCCCGCCACCGGTTCCGCGTCCTCGGCAGCACCGGGCAGTGCCGCTGCCACCGCCACGCCGCTGACCGGGACGTGGCGCGTGGCCTCCGGCTCGATTGTCGGCTACCGGGTCAAGGAGGTGCTGTTCGGGCAGGACAACATCGCCGTCGGCCGGACCGGCTCCATTACCGGTCAGCTCAAGATCAGCGGCACGACCGTCACGGCGGGCAGCTTCACCGTGCAGATGGCGACGATCAAGAGTGACCAGAGCCAGCGCGACGCCCAGTTCCGCGGCCGGATCATGGACACGTCTGTCTACCCGACCGGCACCCTGACGCTGACCCGCCCGATAACGCTGACCCCACTGCCCGCTACGGGCGCCGTCAAGACCTACACCGCGGCCGGCCAGCTCACCCTGCACGGGCACACCCGCCCAGTGACCTTCACGCTGAGCGCGGAGCGCACCAGTGCCGGGATCGAGATATCTGGGTCCATCCCGATCGTCTTCGCCGACTGGAGCATCCCGAATCCCAGCTTCGGTAACGTCATCACGACCCAGAACCACGGCGTGCTTGAATTCCTGATCAAGTTCGACCGGGCCTGATCGCACGGGCCGGACCGCACGGGCCCTGACCGCACGGGCCTGACCGCACGGGCCTGATCGCAGGGCTTCATCGCCCGGGCCTGATCGCACGGGCTTCATCGCACGGGCCTGGCCGCACGGGGCTGACCGCACGGGCCCTGACTGCACGCGAACGGTCGGCCATAGCGTAGGCAGCATGGCTGCGATGACCGAGGCACAGTGGCGGGATTTCGTGATGACTGGCACCAGGACCGGAAAGCTCGCGGTCACCCGCTCAGCTGGCCGACGGGTCGTAATCCACTTCGAGCGGCTCCTGCGGCGGGCGTTCCGCGGCCGGGACGTTGCGCAGATTCAGCCGGATCCGCGTCCAGGTCGAGAAGCGCCCCCGCATCGAGTCCACCAGCACGTCGGCAGGCTCCAGGCGGGCCGCGGCCTCCGGATGGCGGTGCTGCCAGCGCTGCAGGCCGGCCATCGCCTCGGCCTTGGTGGCTGCCCTGGCGATCTCAATAAGCGGCATCGCCGATTTACGGCGGCCGGTCGGTCCGCTGCCCCGGCCCGGCGCCGACTGCAGGGCCGCTGACTGCACGGCGGCCGATTGTTGGGCAGCTGAGTGCGGGGTAGCTGAGTGCCGGGCCGCCGACTGCGGGGCCGCCGATTGCCGGGCCGCTGACTGTCGCGGAGCCTGGTCCTGGCCTGCGGGGTGCGAGCGGCGTTTGGATGGCTGGACCCGCGGCTGCTCGCCCGCTTGCTTGGTGAAATGCGGCGGCCAGGGCGCGTCAGGCAGGCCGGCCGCCTCATCCCGGGCCGCCGCGGCCAGCAGCGGCCCCAGCGAGCCTGCGGTGCCATCGATGCCCGCCCACAGATCGCCGAGCTCGGCGAACCGCGGCGGCACCGAGTCGATGGTGAACGACGCCGGGTCACAATCGGGAACTTCATCCCAGCTCAGCGGGGTTGAGACCCGGGCGTCGGCGGTGGGCCGCACCGAGTAGGCGGAGGCCACCGTCCGGTCCTTCGCATTCTGGTTGTAATCGACGAAGACGCCGTGCCGCTCTTCCTTCCACCACCGCGCCGTCGCATCGTCGGGCGCCCGGCGCTCGATCTCCCTGGCCAGCGCGACCGCCGCGCTGCGCACTTCGGGGAAGGTCCAGCGCGGCTCGATGCGCGCGTAGACGTGAATGCCGCGCGATCCCGATGTCTTCGGCCAGCCGGTCAGCCCGAAATCGCTGAGCACGTCCCTGGCCACCAGCGCGACCCGGACGATCTGAGCCCAGTCCACGCCGGGCACCGGGTCGAGATCGACCCGCAGTTCGTCCGGGTGGTCGAGGTCCTCGGCGCGGACCGGGTGCGGGTTGAGGTCGATGCAGCCCAGGTTGACCACCCAGGCCAGGCCCGCGGCGTCGCGGACCACCACTTCCTCGGCGGTGCGCCCGGACGGGAAGCTCAGCATGACCGTCTCGATCCAGTCCGGTCGCGATGACGGCGCCCGCTTCTGGAAGAACGCCTCAGAGTCGGCCCCGTGCACGAAGCGCTTGAGTACCATCGGCCGCCCGGCGACGCCACGCAGGGTCCCGTCGGCGACGCTCAGGTAGTAGCGGACCAGGTCCAGCTTGGTGTGCCCGGTCCGCGGAAAGAAGATCTTGTCCGGGTTGCTGACCGGCACCGTGCGCCCGGCGACCTCCAGGATCTCCTTGCGATCGGGCATCTTGCCACGATAACTGGACGGCGCCTGGCAATCCGCCCGCGGCCTGGGGATTAGCTGGGCGCCCGCATCCGGGCTAACCGGGAGCGGCCTGCCTCGCGGCGGCGTGCTGATCATCGGACAGTTCCGGTGCCCACTGTGCCGGCCGCGCGGCGACGCTGACCGGATCCACGCGCGCATTCCGGCCGACGGCCGTAGCGCCGATGACCGCGGCCGCGGCCACCGCGGCGAGCAGGCTCACCTGCTCCCCGAGCAGCAGGGCTGACCAGCCGAGCGTCAGCGCGGGCTGCGCGAGCTGCAGCTTTCCCACCCGCGCGACGCCGCCCCGGGCCAGTCCCGCGTACCAGGCGAAGAAGCCCAGGCACATCGAGACCAGGCTGACATATGCCAGCCCCGCTACCGCTCCAGCGCTGAAGTGCCGCGGCGGATCGGCCAGCACGGCCGCGATCGTGACCGGCACCGTCACCGGCAGCGCCAGGATCACGGCCCAGCAGATGACCCGCCAGCCGCCATATTCGCGGGCCAGCGCGCCCCCTTCGGCGTAGCCCAGGCCACCCACGACGATGGCGACCAGCAGCAGCACGTCTCCGCTGCGCAGCCGCCCGGCACCCTGGACCAGCGCGAAGCCGACGACCACGGCGATCCCGACTGCGAGCGCCGCCCAGTAGCCTCGCCGGGGGCGCTCGCCGGCTCGCAGCACGGCCATCCCGGCGGTCGCGGCGGGGATGAGGCCGGTCAGCACCGCGCCGTGCACGCTGTTCACCTGATGCAGCGCGATGGCCGAGAGCAGGCCGAACCCGACGCCTACGGTGGCGGCCACGATCAGCAGCCGGGACAGCGCCGCGCGTGGCGGCAGGACCGGCTCGCGCCGGACGGCCAGGATGACGATCGCCAGCACAGCGGGCGGCACCGCACGGCCGACGCCCACCACCAGCGGGCTGAAGGTCGTCTCCGCGGCGGTGGTTGCGGGGAACGTCATGCTGAAGCACAGCACGCCGAGTGCCCCGAGCAGCAGCGGTGGCGCTTTCCAACGGCCGACAGAAGTGCTTCTATTAGCTCTCATGAATGATGATAGCAATCAGGTATCGGCGCTGGCTGCTGTCGAGGACCTTGTCGCCGCACTGCCGACGGGAAGCAAGCTGCCGTCCTACCGGGTGCTCCAGCAGCGCTACCGGCTGAGCCCAGCCACCGTGCAGCGACTGCTGGCCGTTCTGGCCCAGCGCGGATTGGTGGTGACCCGGCCGGGCAGCGGCACCTTCACTGCCGCCCGGCGTCTGTCCGGCGGCCTGCCCGACGTGTCCTGGCAGACGCTTGCCCTTGGCTCCCGGGCCGGCCTGGGCCCGGAACTCGAGCGCCTCATCGAGCCGCCGCCTCCTGAAGCGCTACCACTGGCTAGCGGGTTCCTGGATGAGACGCTGCAGCCGCTCGGGCTGCTGGCCGCGGCGGCGTCCCGCGCGGCGCGCCGGCCCAAGGCTGGACCCGGCTGCCCGCGGCTGGCCTACCCGAGCTACGCAGCCATTTCGCCACCGAGATCGGCGCCGCGATGACCGGGCAAGACGTGCTGATCACCCCGGGAGGCCAGGCGGCCCTGTCGGCGGTGTTCAGGCACCTGTGCGCGCCCGGGGACCCAGTGATCGTCGAGTCGCCGACCTACGTCGGGGCGCTCGCCGCAGCGCGCGCGGCGGGCCTGATCCTGGTACCTGTTCCTGGTGACCGAGACGGCGTGCTGCCCGACGCGCTCGCTGATGCGCTGGCGCGCACTGGCGCCCGGCTCGCCTACCTGCAGCCGAGGTACACCAATCCGACCGGATCCGTGCTGGCGCCCGAGCGCCGTGGCCCCATCCTGGACGCGGCGGCCAGGTACGGCGCGTTCATCGTCGAGGACGACTGGGTCCGCGACTTCGATCTCGGGGCTCCCTCTCCGCCGCCGCTGGCCACGATGGACGACCGCGGTCAGGTGATCTACTTGCGTTCCCTGACCAAGCCGGTGGCGGCCGGCCTGCGGGTGGCGGGGCTCGCCGCCCGCGGGCCGGTGCTGGCCAGGCTGCGCCGCGGCCGGATCAGCGACGACCTGTTCGTGGCGCCGGTGCTGCAGCAGGTGGCGCTCGACGTGCTGACCGCGGCCGGCTGGCCCCGGCACCTGGGCAGTGTCAGGCGGGCGCTGCGGGAGCGCAGGGACACTCTCGCGGCGGCTGTCCGTGACCTGCTCCCGAGCTGCGATCTGACCGTAGTTCCCCGCGGTGGCCTGCACCTATGGCTGAGGCTGCCCGATCGCTGCTCCGATGCCGACGTGGCGCAAGCCTGTGCGGCTCGCGGGCTGGCCGTGAGCCCCGGCCGATCCTGTTTCGCAGGCGAGCCGCCCGGCTCCTACCTGCGGCTGTCCTACGCGGCGGCGGGCAGTGGCGCGCTGGCCCGCGGCGCCGAAATCCTCGCCGAGGTCATCGGAGGCCACTAGGAGCCCTGCGCTGCCTTAGGGTTCGGTTTCCGGCCCCAGGCGATGAAGTGAAGCCCAGGCATGCTGAGCGTGCGCGGGTCAGCGAGGTGCTGGCGGAGCGTCCGGTCCAGCTCGTCGAGTTCGCGCTGGTCGGCCAGCCCGGCCTCCAGGATCGCGGGGCGCATGCTGCGGACCAGGTCGAGCCGGATCGTGCGGCGGGTATGGCCGGGCGGGTATGCGACGGCCCGCGCCTCGACTTCGACGTGCTGCAGCCCTGCCTGGCGATACAGCTCGGTCAGGCGGCGGCCGATGAAGGGATCGGCGCCGTTGCGACTGAAGGTGGCGCGGAAGATCTCGCTGATCCGATCCCAGGCCGGATGCGCCGGGTAGCACAACGAGTACTCGCTGCCTGGAACCCTGGACAGGTAGCTGCAGCCCAGCGGTGGCCGGCGCGTTGCGTGTGTCGCGGACGATCCGCTGACCGGGACCGACGGGATGGGCACATCCCCGCAGGTCAAGCAATTGCTGACAGCAAATTAGATGTGGCAGTCCGCAAATTAGTCCATGAGCCTTACGGCGTGAGGTTCCCTCGAAACGCGGTTGCGTGCGTGTCTTGCAGGCGGTCACGGGCCGGCGTTTGAGGCGGTGGGTGTGCTGCCCGTGCGCGGCCGGCTCCGTGACCGGTTCTAGCCTGGCCGGGGATGCGCTGGGTGTCCAGCGGCGTCTGGTTGTTCTGTCCGGGCAGCAGGACGAGGCCGTTGAGGTGGAGGATGGCGGCGTGCTGCTCGTGACGCCGTTCGCACTTTGGTGCTTCGTGCCCGAAAATTAGTCTGGCGCTGGGGGCGATCATACGGGCTGGGTACTGTCGCTTCCGAGCACGCCGATCAGATTCGGATTTCTCCTGCACCGCCCCCCGGGCAGTCTCGTCTGTTGCAGTTCAACCAGGGAGGCGAGGGCCGAATGGGCGCAAGCAGGAAGACGATGACGAAGGACGCTGCCGCTCCGTCTGAGCTAGGGGACGGCGGTGCTGAGGCAGCCGAAGAACATGTCGAGGTGGTGCGGTTCGCGGCCGCGATCGATGTGGCCAAGGGGTCCGGGATGGTGTGCACCCGGGTGCCGGGCAGCCGCGGTGACCGCAAGCGGCAGACGGTGTGGCAGGTCGATGCCACCTACCGCTCGGTGATCGCGCTGATGGATCACCTGCGGTGCGATCGAACCGAGAAACCGGGTCTGGGCGGCGGGGTCGGTGCGCGGCAGTGACCGGGTAATGAAGGTCCCCTGACCCGGCCGGGGTTGCACCAGGCCCTCGCGCTCAAGATCCCGGTAGGCCTTCAGCACCGTGTTCGGGTTGATCGCCAGCTTGGCGACAACCTGCTGAGCCGTCGGCAACTGGTCGCCCGGTTCGAGCAAGCCAAGCTGCATCTCTTTGCACGACATGTTACGTGGCCGGGCCCGCCAGGCCACGGGCCGGGCCGCCGAGCCGACGGCAGCGGTCATCGACTCCCAGTCGGTGCGCGCCGCGGCGACCGTGCCCAAAGCCAGCCGGGGCTGGGACAACGCCAAGAAGGTCAACGGCCGCAAGCGGCACATCGCCGTGGACACCACCGGGCTGCTGCTGGAGGTGCTGGTCACCCCGGCATCGGTGCAAGACCGTGACGCTGCCGGCCGCTGCTGTTCAACCTCAAGCGCGCCAGTCGTCGCGTCCGCCGGACCTGGGCCGACGGCGGCTACGCCGGGAAGCTGCTGCCGTGGGCGGCGAAGTGGCTGAAGCTGACCGTCGAGATCGTCAAACGGCCCGATGACACCCAAACCTTCCAAGTCCTGCCGCGCCGGTGGGTGGTTGAACGGACCCTGGCCTGGATCACCAGCTACCGCCGCTGCGCCCGCGACTATGAGCGCCTCCCCGCCCACCACGAAGCCGCCATCTACTGGGCCGTGATCACCCTCATGACGCGCCGCCTGGCCAGGCCCGGCTGCGGCTCAGGAACCGTCACGCAGGCCCTTGCCGGTCGTCGCGGTGAGCGCTAGCATACTTCCACTAACTGATTAGTGGAAGTGTGGTTATGATCGAGTTCCAGCTTGACGCCGGGTCCGGTGTCGCTACCTATCTGCAGCTGGTCCAGCAGGTTCATCAGGCCCTGCAGCTTGGCTTGCTCGAACCGGGCGACCAGTTGCCGACGGCTCAGCAGGTTGTCGCCAAGCTGGCGATCAACCCGAACACGGTGCTGAAGGCCTACCGGGATCTTGAGCGCGAGGGCCTGGTGCAACCCCGGCCGGGTCAGGGGACCTTCATTACCCGGTCACTGCCGCGCACCGACCCCGCCGCCCAGACCCGGTTTCTCGGTTCGATGACCGACTGGCTGCGCTCGGCGCGCGCCGCGGGCCTTGGCCCCGATGAGATCGAGGCGATCTACCGCACAGCGTTCCGCAGCTGTTTCGCGGAGGGGGTGGCATGAGCTTCGTCATAGAGGCCAGTGGCCTCGGCAAGCAGTACGGCCGCCGCTGGGCGCTGCGCGACTGCGCTCTGGCGATTCCGGAAGGAAAGGTTGTGGGGCTCGTCGGGCCAAACGGCGCTGGCAAGACCACCCTGCTGCATCTGGCTGTTGGGCTCCTCGCGCCGACGTCGGGCTCGATCAGAGTTCTCGGCGCGAGTCCTGCCGATGGCCCGGCGCAACTCGGCCGGGTCGGTTTCGTCGCCCAGGACACGCCCGTCTACACGCGGCTTTCGGTAGCGGCGCATCTGCGGATGGGCGCGTGGCTGAACCCGAGCTGGGACAAGGAGACAGCCGAAAGCAGGATCGAGCAGCTCGGTCTTGACCCCCGCCAGCGGGCTGGGACGCTGTCCGGCGGCCAGCGTGCCCAGCTCGCCCTCACTCTGGCGATCGCGAAGCGACCCGAGTGCCTCATCCTCGATGAGCCGGTCGCGAGCCTCGACCCGGTTGCGCGGCGTGACTTCCTGAGCAGCCTTATGGAAATTGTCGCCGCGCAGGGGATCAGCGTCGTGCTGTCCTCCCACCTGGTCGCCGACCTAGAGCGGGTCTGTGACTACCTCGTCGTACTCGTCGCCTCCAAGGTGCAGGTCGCCGGAGAGGTCAGCGAGCTGCTCTCATCGCACCACCGGCTTTCCGGGGCCCGCCGGGACGCGGGCAGCCTGCCAGCCAATCAGCAGGTCATCGAGGAAAGCCATACCGACAGGCAGAGCACATTCCTGGTCCACACCAGTGACCCGGTTCACGACCCGGCCTGGACCATCAGGCCCGTGACGCTCGATGACCTGGTCATCGCCTACATGAGCCGCCCGGCCAGCCCCGAGCGCACCCACCGCCCGCAGCTGAAGGTCACGTCATGATCCGGTTCACCTGGCTCCAATTCCGCGTGCAGGCGGGAGTGGCGCTGGCCGCCCTCTGCGCCTTCGCGGTCGTCCTGGTGGTCACCGGACCGCACCTGGCCAGCATGTACGCCGCCAGCGGGATCACCGGCTGCCACGGCGGCAGCTGCGTGAACGCGGCCAGCGGCTTCCTCAGCCGGGTCGACGCCACCAGCCCATACACGTTGGTGTACGCACTTGGCATCGGGCTCATCCTCGCCGCGCCCGTGATCACGGGCATCTTCTGGGGCGCCCCGCTGATCGCGCGCGAGTTTGAGACCGGGACCTACCGGCTGGCCTGGACCCAGAGCATCACCCGCACCCGGTGGCTCGTGGTCAAGCTCGCCCTCACCTGCCTGGCCGCGATGGCCGTCACCGAGGCGCTCAGCCTTGTGTACACCTGGTGGGCGGATCCCATCGGCAGGGCCATCGGCCACGGCGGCACCACCTCCTCCATACTCTTCACGGGCCCGTTCGGCCTGGCGCTCTTCGCCACCCACGGCATCGCGCCGCTCGGCTACGCGGCGTTCGCCTTCACCCTCGGGACCGCGACTGGCGCCCTCATCCGCCGTGCCGTGCCCGCCATGGCCGTCACCCTGATCATTTTCGCCGCCGTCCAGGTCGCGGTGCCGCTGTGGGTCCGCCCGCACCTCCTTCCGGCCGACCGGACGGTCGTCAGCGGCCCATCGTTCTTCCAGGCTGCGTCGATGAGCGTCGGCACGCTGACCGCTACCACCGTCCCCGGCCAGCCCGAAGCCTGGATCCTCGCCAGCGGGCCCATCAACGCGGCGGGGCAGCCTGTCACCACGGTTCCCGCCGCCTGCATGGCGCCCTCGCCGGCAAACGGAAAGGGCGGCCCCCCCAACCTGGGCGCCTGCATGGCCAGCCGGGGCATCCGGGAAGCAATCACTTACCAGCCCCTGAGCCGCTACTGGCCCGTCCAGTGGATCGAGACCGGGATCTTCCTGGCCCTCGCCCTGACCCTGGCCGGTTGCTGCTTCTGGCGGCTCTGCCGCCGACGGACCTGACCTGCCTGGCGACAGTCACAGCGTCGTCACGCCCGCACGTCCCACCCACCACAAAAATCGCCGTCTACTTGGCCATGACCACCGTCATAGGCCCGCCTCCTGACCAGGCCCGGCTGAGGTTCAGAAACAGTCACTTAGCTTGCCGTTTAACCTGCCTGGCTGACGTCCGGGCGCTTTGCGGATCTTGCACTGGTGTGGCCGGCGTGTCGTTGCGCGTGAGTGCGGCCTCCGCGTGATCATTTGTTCTCGCCAAAGGACACATGATCAGCAAACGAAGGCCGTGATGGACAGCTTGCCAGAGCATGCCGGTGCCGGGCCACTCGCCGTGCTGTCGCGGTTCCGGCTCGACTTTCATGAGTGCCTGACGGCGCGGCGTGATGAGCTGTTCGAGCTGGCTGATGGTGTGCTGTGCGCGGATGGTCCGGTGAAGACGCTGGCCGGGCTGTCGCTGGCCCCGGAGCACCGGCGCGGTCATGGCGCGCTGTATGACGCGGTGAACCACGGGGGGATCAGCATCGGACGGCTGCGGCGGTCGCTGGCCGGGCTGCCGTTACCGCGGGCAGCCGATGAGCGGCTGATGCTGGCCGTGGACGTGAGCAACTGGCTGCGGCCCGGCGCGGCGACCAGCCCGGACCGGCTGTTCTGCCACGTTTACGGGCGCGGGAAAGGCCAGGTGCAGATGATCCCCGGCTGGCCGTACTCGGTGGTCGCGGCCCTGGAACCGGGCCGGACGTCCTGGACCGCGGTGCTGGACGCGGTCCGCCTGGGCCCTGATGACGACGAGACCGAGGGCACCGCCGCCCAGGTCCGCGACGTTGTCACCCGCCTGATCCAGGCCGGGCACTGGGGTGAGGGCGACCCGGCCATCCTGGTCGTCTTCGACGCCGGCTACGACGTGACCCGGCTCGCCTCCCTGCTCACGGACCTCCCCGTGGAGTTGCTGGGCCGGCTGCGCTGCGACCGGGTGATGCAGCTGCCCGCGCCGGCGCGCCAGCCCGGCACCGTGGGCCGGCCTCGCAAGCACGGCGGGGAGCTGGCCCTTTCTGACCCGGCGACGTGGCCGGCCCCGCAGATCACCACGAGCACGGTGACCGCCCGCTACGGGCTGGCCGTGGCTGCCGCGTGGGACCGGGTGCACCCGCGGCTCACCCACCGCGCCGCCTGGCTGGACCACGACGGTGACCTGCCCGTCATCGAAGGAACCCTGATCCGCCTGCGAGTGGATCACCTGCCCGGCGACCGGGACCCCAGGCCCGTGTGGCTATGGTGCTCCCGCGCCGGAGCCCTCTCAGCAGACGTGGACCGGCTGTGGCAGGCGTTCTTGCGCCGCTTTGACCTCGAGCACACCTTCCGCCTGTTCAAGCAGGTCCTCGGCTGGACGGTCCCGAAAATCCGCGACCCGCGCGCCGCGGACCGGTGGACCTGGCTGATCATCACCTGCCATGCGCAGCTCCGCCTCGCCCGGCCGCTGGCCGCTGACCTGCGCCGCCCCTGGGAACGACCCGCCCCGCCGGGCCGCCTCACCCCGGCCCGCGTCCGCCGCGGATTTAGGAACATCCGCGCGAAAGCAGCCCAGCCGGCCGGTGCACCGAAACCCGGCAAGCCCGGCCCCGGACGCCCGCCAGGATCAAAGAACCGCCGCCCCGCACCCCGCCACGACGTGGGAAAAACCACCAAGAGGGAACTCACCCTCAAGGCAAGACGCGCACGCGCAGGTTAAACGACAAGCTTAGACGCCTCGCCAGGAGGCCGCCCGCTGCGGGCTGAGACTGCACCGGCCGGGCTTTCGGCGCCATGATCGTCATCCGGAGGCGCGCGCGAGCGGGTCGTCCGCAAGGTGGCAGACGAATATGACGATCGGATCGAACTCGGTGTCACCAGACAGCAGGACTGCGGCTCGGCCAGCGCACAGTTCGCCAGCACAGTTCGCCCGCACAGGTATCGCTCAGCCGTGTGAGCCAGGCGGCGGTCAGTTGCCGGACCGTGGTGGAGCCGAGGAGCGGCCGGACGCGCGTGAGTGCCAGTCCGGTGGCGCAGCCTGCCGACAATACTGCGCGCCTGGCCTATCCGCACATATTAGGTGTGCGAATGCACGTAAAGTATGTAAGTTAGTGGCCGTGAACGCAGCTGAGCGCATGGCGGCTCTGGCTGGGCTCCTGCAGCGCGATGGCCGGATCGAGGTGTCTTCGGCAGCGGATGCCTTCGGCGCGGCCGAGATGACCATCCGCCGTGACCTCGACCGGATCGTGGCGATGGGCATGGCGCGGCGGGTGCGCGGCGGGGCAATCAGCTTGCTCATGCGCGGCGCCGAACTGCCGTTCGCGCTGCGTGAGCTGGAACGAACCGACGTTAAGCGCCGGATCGCCGCGGAGGTTGCCGCGCAGTTGGGCGCGGGCGAGGCCGTGGTGCTCGACAGCGGCACCACCGGGGTGGAGGTCGGGCGCGCGCTGGCGGATCGACGGCTCACCGTGATGCCGATGTCCCTGCACGCGGCCTCCGTCCTTTCAGCGAGCGACTCGGTGCGGCTGCTGATGCCCGGAGGCGAAGTCAGGCCCGGCGAGCTGGCCATGGTGGGGCCGCTGGCGCTGGCCAGTATTGGCGCGCTGAGGTTCGATACGGCCGTGCTGACCTGCTGCGGGCTGGCGGGCGGCCGGGTCACTGCCCATGACCTTGGCGACGCCGAGGTCAAGCAGGCCATGCTCAGGTCATCGGCCCGGGTGATCCTGGCCACGGACAGCTCAAAGTTCCGGTCCACGGCGCTCGCGATGGTCTGCGAAGCTACCGCCGCCGACCTGATCGTCACCGACTCTGCCGCACCGGGCGACGCGCTCGATGCGCTGAGCGCCGCCGGCGTCGAGGTGCGATGTGTCTGATCGCGCCGCGGCCCTGGCCAGCGACGACAGCGTGAACGTTCGCCGCCCGATGGCCGCGACCGCGGTGATATTCCTCGCGAACGGGCTGCTGTTCGCTTCCTGGACGGCGCACATCCCTCAGGTGAAGGCACACCTGGGCCTGACCGATGCCACACTGGGCCTGGCCCTGCTCGGCGCCCCAGCCGGATCCGTGTCGGCCATCCTGGCCTCGGCCCGGCTGCTGCCCAGGGTGGGCAGTAAGCGCTTGGTCCAGGCCACCTTGATCGGCTACTGCGTATCCGGGCCGTTGGTCGGTCGCACGGGCTCCGTGGCTGCGCTGTTCGCCGCACTGTTCGCATGGGGCGCGTTTCAGGCCGCGCTCGACGTGGCGATGAACACCCAGGCGGTCGTGGTGGAGCGGGCCAGGGGCCGGCCGTTGATGTCGGGCCTGCACGCCTGGTGGAGCATCGGCTCGTTCGCTGGCGCGGGCCTGGGGGTCCTGGGCGTAGCGATAGGCCTGTCGCTGACCGATCAGCTGCTGCTGCTCGGCCTGCCTGCCCTGGTGATCCCGGGCTGGCTGACCACCTGGATGCTGCCTGACGCCACCGCAGACATCGGCCCGAACACTGGCCCGAACAGCGGCCTGAACACCAGCCCGGACCCGGTCCGTCGGCGCGGCGGTCGGCTCTCGGGCACGATCATCGTGCTCGGTGCCATCGCCTTTGCTTCATTCCTCTGTGAGGGCGCGAGCGCTGACTGGGCAGCGGTCTACCTGCGCGGCTCGCTCTCTGCGGGTGCCGCCATCGCCGGGCTCGGCTATACGGCGTTCTCGCTGGCGATGGTCACCACCCGGCTGACCGGCAACCGGCTGCTGGCCAGGTTCGGGACCGGACGGCTGCTTTCGGTGCTGGCGGCGGTGGCCACCGTCGGGTTTACGGCTGGACTGCTCGGCGGTCGGGTGGCAACGGCCCTCGTCGGGTTCGGTTGCCTGGGGCTTGGACTGGCCCTGGTCGTTCCCTCGGTGTTCAGTGCCGCCGGACGGCTGCCTGGCCTGGATCCTGGAACCGCGATCGCCACCGCCTCAGCATTCGGCTGGGCGGGCCTGGTCTGCGGTCCGCCGCTGATCGGCGCGCTGGCCTCGGTCACCTCACTGCCGACCGCACTCGGCCTGATTCCCGTGCTCACCGCGCTGATCGCGGTGGCCACGGCGCGGGCGGCAGCGCTCCGGCAGGACCAGCCCGGCCGCCGGGTGGCGGGGTCTGACGGGACGGATCGCTAACCTGCCTGGCACGCTGCGAGGAAGTCAGCCAGCCGGTGCGCGGGCGTGTCCGGACGGACCGCGAGGAGGGTCTGCATGGTCGGGACCGGCTCGCTGAACGGGCGGAAGACCGTCCGGACGGTCGGCGTGATCTCGGCCTGAGCGGCGTAGAAGACGGTCCAGCTGGGCTTGCCGGTCCCGATGGCGGCCAGGGTGTCCTGGTCAGTGGTGAACGCGGGCCCCATGATGGGCTCGAAACCGGCCACGTGGCAGGCCCGGACGATCAGATCGACCAGGTGCGGGTTGGCTTCGCGCGGTGCGATCCGGAGCTGCAGCCCGGCCAAATCCGCGAGGTCGACGCGCGAGCGGGCCGCCAGCGGATGGCTAGCGGGCAGCACCGCGACCAGCGGGTCGTCCCAGACCGGAATGAGGTGCAGGCCCGGGCTGTGAGATATGCCGCGCACGAAGGCGGCATCAAGCTCGCCGGTCCGTACCTGCGCGAGCCGCACGGCCGGCGGGACACTGATTAGTTCTATCGCGGTGTGCGGTGCTCGGTCGGCCATGGTCGCCAGCACCCGGTCCAGCCGAATGCCCAGGCCGACGTTGGTGCCGATGCGCAGCACCGTGGCCTGGTCTGCGCGTAGCTCGGCCATCGCCCGCAAGGCCGCCTGCTCAGCGTTCAGGATGGCCCGGGCGCGGGGGAGGAACGCGCCGCCTGCCGCGGTCAGCGTGACGGTGCGGGTGCTGCGGTCGAACAGATCCAGGTCGAGTTCCCGCTCCAGTCGGCGGATCTGCTGACTGACCGTGGGCTGGACGATGTGCAGCCGCTGTGCGGCCCGGCCGAAATGGAGTTCCTCGGCGACCGCCACGAAGTACCGAACCTGCCGCAGCTCCATACCAGCACCTATTCATCACGATTCTTGATGAGTGTATGAGCAGGTTGTGTCTTGGTCCACATCCGCTGGGCGGGTGCACTGGGGAGTACCGAAATCCGCGATGAAGGAGCACAGTCATGGCGCAGGTGAGGGTTAACGGAGTGGAGCTGTACTACGAAGACCACGGCGCGGGTCAGCCGCTGGTCTTCCTGCACGGCTGGGGCACCAGCGGCCGGGTCTGGAGCGCGCAGCTGCCGGACCTGATCAAGGACCACCGGGTAATCACGGTGGACTGGCGCGGCTGCGGCCGTTCGGAGCGGCCGGCCATGGGCAACACCATCGCCAATGTCGCGCGGGACATCCTGGAGTTCATCGACGTGCTGGCGCTGCCGGCGCCAGTGCTGGCGGGGTCCTCGATCGCGGGCGCCTTTGTGATCGAGGCCGCCCGGGCCGATCCTGCCAGGCTTGGCGGCATCGTTCTGGTCGATGCCGGCGTCCACTACTTCTCCCGCGGAATGGACGAGCAGATGCAGGATCTGCTCGCGGCGCTGGGCGCCGACCTGGCGGGGACGGTGGCCGCCATGATCCCGAACTGGTACCGCCCCGGGGCCAGCGCGGCGATGCATGACTGGACGGTCCGCCAGATCCTCGACTCAGGCGTATTCATTGACCAGCTGATGGCTGATCAGGCCCGCTACGACCCGCGCGCCCGCCTGGGCGAGCTGGACCTACCGGTCACGTTCCTGCACGGGGCGCTGGATGCGGAGATTCCGCGCCAGATACCGCAGGAGTGCGCGGCCCTGATTCCCGGCGCCGAGGTCATCGTCATCGACGGCGCCGGGCACATGGCCCAGCAGGACCAGCCCGAGCTGTTCAAACCAGGCGCTGCGGGACGTGCTGCGCCGGATGGTGCCCGCCGCTGCGCTCCGGTAGGTCCTGTTGCGTCCCGGCCAGTAGCGGCCCGGCCAGTCGCGGCCCGGCCGGACCCGTCCTGGCGAGTCGCGGCCCGGCCGGCACCGCACGCTGTCGCGGGTCAGACTCCGGCGGGCAGCTTGGCCAGCGCGTTCTCGATGGCCAGCTCCGGAAGCTCATAGTCATGCAGCTGCCCCGCGACGTAGCCACCGTAGGCAGGCAGATCGAGCAGGCCGTGCCCGCACAGCGCGGTCAGGATGACCTTCTCTTCGCCGGTCTCCTTGCAACGCAGGGCTTCCTCGATGCACGCCGCGACCGCGTGCGTGGGCTCCGGCGCCGGCACGATCCCCTCGGTCCTGGCAAAACGCAGCCCGGCGGCGAAGCACTCCGACTGCGGTTTGGCCACCGCCTCGATCAGCCCGAGCTCGTAGATGTGGGACAGCAGCGGGGACATGCCGTGGTAGCGGAGCCCGCCGGCATGAATCGGGTCCGGGATGAAGTCATGCCCGAGAGTGTGCATCTTCAGCAGCGGCGTGAAGCCCGCGGTGTCGCCGAAGTCGTAGGCGTAAACGCCCCTGGTGAACGACGGGCAGGCGGCGGGCTCGACGGCCCGGATCACCGGGCTGATCCGGCCGGCCAGCTTCTCCCGCAGGAACGGGAACACCAGCCCGCCAAAGTTCGAACCGCCACCGGTGCAGCCGACGATCACATCGGGCGTGTCACCGGCCATGGCGAGCTGCTTGATCGCCTCTTCGCCGATGATCGTCTGGTGCAGCAGCACGTGGTTGAGCACGCTGCCGAGCGCGTACCGGGCGGCTGGGTCGCCGCCGGCCACTTCGACCGCTTCGCTGATCGCGATGCCGAGGCTGCCGGTCGAGTCGGGGTTCTCGGCCAGCACCGCCCGGCCAGCCGAGGTGACATCAGACGGACTCGGGTGCACCGTTGCGCCGTAGGTTTCCATGAGCATCTTGCGGTACGGCTTCTGATCGAAGGAGGCCCGCACCATCCACACCTCAAGGTCCAGACCGAACAGCGCAGACGCGAAGGCCATCGCGCTGCCCCACTGGCCGGCTCCGGTCTCGGTGGTCAGCTTGGCCACGCCCTCGGCGGCGTTGTAGTAGGCCTGCGGCACCGCGGTGTTGGGCTTGTGCGAGCCGGCCGGGCTGCCGCCCTCGTACTTGTAGTAGATCCGGGCGGGCGTGCCGAGGTCCTTTTCCAGCCGGCGGGCCCGGTACAGCGGGGTCGGCCGCCAGAGCCGGTAGACGTCCAGCACGTCGTCCGGGATCGCGACGTGCCGGTCCGCGGTGACTTCCTGCGCGATGAGCGCCGCAGGGAACAGCGGCGCGAGGTCATCGGGGCCAACCGGCTGATGGGTGCCAGGGTGCAGTGGCGGGGGAGGCGGTGACGGCAGGTCTGCGATGACGTTGTACCACTGCCGGGGCATCTCCGATTCCTGCAGAACGTACTTGACCTGACGATCCATGCCGTCCTCCCGCGCTGTCCGTGCGAATCGAGGCTTCGGTGCGAGTGCATCTGGCGCTGCGCCGCCGCAAGCCCGCCAACGGGGCAGTTACGGCGAAGCCGTCGCGGCAACCGCAACGGCCGACTATCAGCGCAAACGTTATCCGACAGCCGACCTGCAACGGAAGTGCCTGGGCCCGCGGCGGCCCGCCCGCTGACAGCTGGGCCGGGCAGGCAGGATGATCTAGGCGCCGGACGGCCGGATCATGCAGGCGGGAGTGAGTTGTTGAAGTCCCACCAGTCCGCAGGCGTGCATAGTTCCTCGTCGGTGACCGCCGGACAGGGCAGCCCCAGGTTGCGGTACACCCAGGCCGCCAGGGACGAGCAGACGACATGCGCGGGCCGCAAGGCCGGATTGGCCGGGTCTTGCCAGCCCCACCACTGATCGAGGAGGCCAGCCAGATCCCGCAGCCTGAAGGCGTCAAGCGCGTCGCAGGCGATGCCGCCCACCCAGTCGTAGCCGACCCCGAGCATGCCTTCCGCGGCCTTGGCGATGGTCGCCCGCTGGTCGCTGGTGCGCGCCTCGCTCGCGTTGGAGTCGGCATACCTGATCAGGCTGGTGTCGAGGTACCTGGCCATGTCCACGTATCCGACCCCGCCGGGCCGTCCCTCGATGCCCCACCACGTCTTCTTCGCGTCCTGGTGATGGACGATCACCACGTGATTGGCCAGGTTGGGCTTGCCGTCGATAGCTTCGCCGAGCCGGATGAGTTCCGAGGTGATGGCGTTTCCCGTATTAACGGCGAGCACGTCGCCAATGCCCAGTTGCTGTATCACGAGCGAAGCGTAATCCTCGTCAAGCCAGGGGTCTATCCCCCAGCTGGGCGAATGGGCTCAGTGTGAGTCCTCGGCGATGCCAATGGCCGCCTTCGCCACCTCGTCGATGCGTGACTCCCAGCCAGCCTGATCCGCGGCCTCGGCCACCCGGGCCAGATCCGCGTCCAGCGCCCGGTCGGTGAGCCGGTTGTCCGCGGCCGCCACCGACAGCTCCTCGGCGTGATCGGAGGTGAGCTTCTTCTGCAGTGCCTGGCAGGCGGGAATGGTGCTGAGTGCGGTCCGCACGGTCGCCGCGGTGTCGGCGGACGGCTGCTCGTACAGCTCCTGCCAGAGTGAATGCGCGCCGTTCACGCAGTCGGCGATGCTGAGCTCGTAGGACAAGGCGCTGTCTTCGGGGATCTGCTCGGTGAGATTGTCGACTACGTAACCGGACATCAGTTGCGCAGCATAGCTGGCAGCGGATGCGTACTGGTCGACTTGAACAGTCAGGTGAACGGGCACATCCTCGGTCGCGATGACATGGCCGCCAACCGGAAGCAGGATCGTGCCAGCCGGCGGCTGAAACTGGCGTACTGACTCGTCCTGCGCATAGGTCTCGATCTGATCGCCCGACGGCAGCAGGTCGTCCGAGACCGGGAAATAACTGCGGAGGGCTGGCTGGCTCGCGTTGGCCGACCCGATGTCGAGAACGTCGTCGGACAGGTTAAAGATCTCCATAACATCCGGGGCGTAGGCGGGCGGATTGACGCAGGCGCTGACGAGCTGCGAGATATCGATGGCGACCTGCAGCGGCACATCCGCGTAGCCGCTGCAGGCGGGATGAGCTAGCGGGATGTCCGGCGGCGTCGCGGCAATGGTCATGAGCATCGGCGGGACGACAGGCTCGGCCGGACTCGGCGCACCCGGCCGCGACGAAACGGCTTCTGCGGGCGAAGCGCCTCCTCCGGACGCACTGCCGGCCCCGGGCGAAGCGGCTGAGCTGCAGCCCGCGATCAATAAGAGCCCGCCGACGACGAGCCCGGCGATCGCTCGCGGTGATAACGGCACCTGCTCCTCCGGTCCGTCGTTACCCGGTAACTTAATGGACTTCGACGTTATCATCGGCGCCGAGGTCAGGCCGCATACGACCGTAGCCATTGCGAGGATTAACTGTCACGTAAATGGGCCTGGTCAGCAGACCGTTTGTGCGGGCTTATCGGCATTGTCATGAGTTGATGGATACCGCCATTACCAGCAGATCCTGGCCGCCCGCCGAGCAGTTGCAGATCGGTTGCGGCCATGTGTCCTGCATGCGATGGTTGGCCCGTGGAGAGGGGCACCGTCGCGACCGGGAAGATGCGCTTCTCCGTTGGCCTGGCTGTCGCCGGGGCGGCGGTTCTGCTGATGGCCGGCGTGATCACCGCATTGATCGGCGAGGTGATGCGCCTGAGGTCACCGCATGGCTGGCAGGGCACTGTCAGGCTCGGCGTGGTCGTCGCGGTCTGTGGCCTGGGATGTGGTCTCGCGCTGCTGGCTGTCCTGGCCGCCGGGCGGCCCGGACGGCGGCGTCCCGCCATCCGTTCCCGTTCCGCCGCACGGGCGCATTCGGAGGGCCCGCTGAGATTTGCCGGCCGGACGCCTGCCGAGGGCATGGCTAGTGCCGAAGGCAGGCCGAGTTCCGCAGCAACGTTGCGGCCGGCCAGCAGGCCGGATTCGCTCGCCGGGGTAGCTGCCGACCCCTCTTCGGGTACCGCCACGCACCCAGGCTCGCCTGCCCAGGCAGGCGCTACCGCCTGGGCAGGCGCTGCGACGCGGGCAGGCGCTGCGACGCGGGCGGGCGCTGCGGCGCGGGCGGGCGCTGCGGCGCGGGCGGGACGATCTGACCGTGCCCGGCACCAGAGCCAGCCCGAATACGCGTGGGACGGCGGCACTGAGGATGCCTGGCGCCGCGATTCGGCCGATGAGTGGCTGAGCCCGCTCCGCAATCCACTGGCGCCGCATGTCCCCGAGCCGACTCGCTGGTCCGGCGAGCCGATTCATGAGTTCTCGCCCGCGCTGGACTATTCCGACGATGGCTGGCGCGCCAACCGCACGGCGGGTCTTGCGGCTGAGCCGCGCCCGCCCGAGCCGCGCCCGCCCGAGCCGCCCGTGCAGCCGCGCGGTGGCGCTCACCGCGCGACCGGCGCGACTGGCCCGCAGCCCAGGTACCCGCAGTCCCGGTATGAGACAGGCCCGCAGCCGGACTACAACGCCGGCCCGCAGCCAGGCCACCGCACCGACGTCGAACCAGGCCAGGCCATCATCCCGTCGCGGTTACCGGAGAGCGCCCCGACGGGAATCGGGCAGTCAGCTGACACCACCCGCTCACGGTCCCGGCGACGACCAGGCGCAGAGCTAAGCTCCGGCGGAGCGCTGTTTCGAGCTAGCCAGCTTCAGCAGCCAGCCGGTGCAGTCAGGTTCAGCGGTAAGCAGCAGCCATCGGCACGAGATGTGCAGAGCGGTCCTGGTAATAACCGACCGCGAAGCAACGTCCCACCGCCCAGCAGGCGACCGAGTACAGGAACGCCTTCCGCAGTGCGCCGGCACCGGCATTAGCCGGAAGCCTGATCCGGGTCGCATCCTGCCAGCCGCCCCGTGCCGGGCTTGTCGCCATGGCCAGGAAATTTCCCCCGGGCGGACCGTACCCGCCTATCGCCACGCACGGCGTGCCTGCTGAGCAGGCGAGCCCGTCAACTGCGGGAGACGAGCCCTTGGCCGCGCCCGGCGGCAGGTCAGCGATCAGGCGCGGTCGTCCCCACCGGCCGTTCGACTCGGTCACGGCAATAGCCCCGTACTGACTGGGCCCGATCTGGTAGTGGCCGATCGCCACGCATGAGCCGGCCGTGACACAGGACACCGAGTCCACGTTCGCGTCCTGTCCGTTGGCGTTCGAGGGTGCCTTGATCTCGGTCCCGCGCCGCCATCTACCCTGCGACTCAGTCAGCCCCAGTCCCTGGTCAGCGCCGGAGCTCACGTTGTAGCTGCCCGTCGCGACGCAGTAACCGCGGCGCGGACAGGCCAGTCCGACCAGGAAGGTATCCGGGTTCGCCGCCGCATTGGCCGGCAAGGTGAGCTCGGTCGCCCGGGTCCAGCGGCCGCGGACCTGGGTGACGTCCATGGGCTCGAAGTGGTGAGCCTTGTCGGTGTAGGAGCCGATGGCAACGCACGATCCAGGCCCGGGACAGGCGACTGCCTGAAGCGCGGAACCGAGCGAGGTGTCAGCATTACGCGGCAGCAGCGGAGCGCGGGCCCGCGCCCAGCGGCTGCCCGACTCGGTCGCGATGAAGCCATGATCTTCTAGCGTGCTGAATTGGTAGTAGCCGACTGCCACGCATGATCGTGCGGACGTGCAGGCCACCGAATTGACCTCGGAATACGGCTGCGCCGTGGCGTCCGATGGCAGTCGCAGCTCACGGGCCCTGGCCCAGCGGCCGTGCGCCTCGGCCACGACCATTGACTGGTCGTTCGCCGAGGTGTCCTGGTAGCCGCCGCCGGCCAGGCAGGTGCCGCCTGATGTGCAGGTCACGCCATAGAGCGAGGCGTCCGGGTCGGCGCCGGCGTTGGCAGGCAGCCGGATCTCGGCTGCCCGGCTCCAGGTGACTGGTGCTGCCGCAGCCCGTCCGGCAGCCGATGCGGCTGAGGTGAACCCGCAGCCCATGGCCATCGCAGCCAGGGTCGCGGTGCCCAGGCCGACGACCCGGCGCGAATGTGCCCGGCCCAGCCGGCCACCAGGCCGGGCCGGGTCCCGCCGCCGCAGTGATGAGAGCCCGTCCATCCCAGTCCAGCCGTCCCGTCCGATGGCGTCCCGTCCGATGGCGTCACAGCGAGACGCCGCGCGCCGCAGTCCGTGTGCCTGGCTGTGACAGTATCGTCGGGCGCGCCGCGCGCATCCGGCATGACACGCATGAGATCAGCTGGCCGCTCCGGGAAGTGGTTAACTCGCTCCGGGCCACGCCGGGCCCGGTGATCCGATCGAGCAGCGCGGACTGTGCAGAATGGATCCAGGTCGGGCTGGCCAGGAAGGCACACAGAAGCTAGGAAATGGCGCGCTGCATCAGCACGGTGTCGATCCAGCGGTCCTGTTTGTAGCCAACGGCGGTCAGCCGGCCCGCGACGCTGAACCCGAACGCCGCATGCAGCGCCGCCGAGGCCGGGTCGCCGGTGTCGGCGATGACGGCGATCAGCTGGCGCGTGCCGCTGCGCTCGCACGCCGCCAGGACCCCGCCCAGCAGCAGTCGCCCCAGCCCGCGGCCGATGGCCTCAGGCGCCACGAAAACTGAATCCTCCGCCGTGTGCCGGTACGCAGGCTTACTGCGCCACGGGGTCGCATACCCGTACCCGCTGATCTCGCCGTCGCACTCGGCCACCAGGAACGGAAGGTCAAGACCATGAAGCCGAACGGCTAGTTCGCCCCACTCCCGTACCGACCGCGGAGTCTCTTCGAAGGTGGCCACCGTGTTCTGGACGTAATACGCGAAAATATCGCTGACGGCCGCGAGGTCATCGGGGGCCACGGTCCGGATGGATATCCCGCTCAGTCGGGCTCGCCCCACTCCGCGCGAAACCTCTCGATCAGCTCCGCCGCCTCCGCGTCACTAATCTCCACGAGCTCGGCGCCCAGCTCCTCGCCGCGTTCCCACTCGTAGATCGCCGAATCTCGCTCCCAGCTGAGGTCCCGCCGGATTGCCTCGTCCAGACGACCTGCGGGTGTGAAGGTCCGTCGCGCCAGACCGACCGGGCGGTTGGCTTGTGCGTTCCGGATAATCGCGTAGTACGTGACGTTCTCGGCCACCTCGTACCTAGCTCTCCTTCTTGTACGGGCGAATCTGCAACGCGCCCGGCGGCACCGCGATCATTGCTGATACCTCGCGCTGATAGGCGCGCAGCCGCTCCACTTCCGCAATCGGAGTTCTCTTATCGTTGATTTTCTCGTATGCGACGTGAGTCTTCTGCTTGGCGTCCCAGCTCTCAGACGTGTGCCATTGAACTTCGAAGAACAGTCCGGTGGCCAGATCGCGCCACTGGCTGTTGACTCCCTTGTACTCGTCCTTGTCCCAGCTCGGCCTGGACTCGATCAGCTCATAACCCTCGTCAGTGAGCTGCTGGCAGGCATCGGCTACGCCGCGTGTGTAATGCGATGCCTCGAACAGGAAGGTATACCGAATACTGTCGTGAACGTCCGAGGCCAGCTCGGCTGGTTCAGCGCCGGGGGATCGCGCGATCAGCTTCGCGAGTTTTTCCTTGAAACGGTCGGCGCTCTTGAGGGCGAACTTCTCGGTGTCCGGTACTAGCTGCCCGTGTTCGAGCTGCGCCTCGACCCGCCGCATCGCGGGCGTCAGGCCGGTGTCCCCGTAGGTTCCGAAAACTGTCCGCCCTTCAGCGGCGCGGCACCGGCCCAGCATCTCCTCGGCGATCTTGCACTCGCCGGACTTCAGCCGCTGACCCTTCCACTCCCACGAGCCATCAGCCCGGGTCCTGGGCGGATCGACAGCTACCTGCGGACTCGGTGTGTTCTCCGCCGCATCGGGCTGGTCTGTCCGGTACGGATTGGCCGCAGAGGATTCTGTCTCGTGTTCGCCGGTCTCGTGCTGGTGTTCGCCGGTCTGGTGTTCGCCGGTCTGGTGTTCGCCGGTCTCGTGTTCGCCGGTCTCGTGGTCGCTGGTCTCGCGCTGGCCCGTGTCAGGCAGGCTGGTCTCAGGCGGGCTGGTCTCGCGCTGACCCGTCTCGCCCAGGCTCGCCTGAGGCAAGCTTGCTTCGGGCAGGCTTGTCTCGCGCCGGTGATTCCCGGTCGTATACGTCTCGCTCTGGTGCCAGCCGACCCAGTCGGTTTCGGTCAGCCTGGCTTCGCTCGCGTACGGGTTGCCAGCGTGAACATCGTCCTCGTAAGTGCCGTGGCGCTCAGCCTCGTCCTCGCGGGCCTGGGCCTCAGTCTCGCCCGGTGCTGCGTCGTCAGACAACGGGAGCTCGAGATCCTTCAGTCGGACTACCGGCGGCTTGCGGCTGCCGTCATCGTGATACGGCGATGAAGGATGACCTGCCGGCAGCCGTTCCAGATGTTGTCGCAGTTCAGCCTGCGATCCGCGGGCAGGCCGGTCGGCCGGTGCCGTGCCGAGATCCGCTCGGCGTGGCGCGTCGTAGCCGCGCTCGTAAGCGTCCGCAGCCTGGTCCGACGGGTCCTGAGGCCCTGGCATGGCGCAAATCTCCCGCACTCGGCGACCGGCTCATCGTAGCGGCCCGCCCGGTGAAATAGCGCTCTGCCGCGGAATACCCAGGCCCGCCAGCGGGTTACACTTATCGAATTAGAAACGAGACGTAGCGTATCGTATATGTGAGAGGGTCATGTCGTTGCAGACCACCACCAGCAGCCAGCCGTCCCGGCTCGCGCGCCCGGGCTTGCGGCCGGGTAGCGCCGCTGGCTCCCGCCCGCAGAGCACCGGCGCCGTCGGCCCGGCCGATCGGCCGCAGGCGGGTGAGGTGGCCGAGCACCAGGGACTCGGGCTGGCCCTCATCCTGGTCGCCGCCTTCATGGTGGTCCTCGATTTCAGCATCGTGAACGTGGCGCTGCCGTCCATCGAGCGGGAGTTCGGGTTCTCGGCGGCCGCGGTGCAGTGGGTCGTCACCGGCTACGCGATCGCGTTCGGCGGGCTGCTGATCCTGGGCGGCCGGGCCGCCGACCTGTTCGGCCGCCGCCGCATGTTCATCGCCGGGTTGCTGGCCTTCTCGGCGGCGTCGCTGGCCGGCGGCCTGGCTCGGGACCCAGTGCTGCTGATCATGTCGCGGGTTATCCAGGGCGCCGGCGCCGCGGTTGTGGCACCGGCCGCGTTCTCGCTGATCACGACCGGCTTCGCCGAGGGTCCGCGGCGCAACCGCGCGCTCGGCAAGTACGGCGCCACGGCGTCGGTCGGCTTCGTGGCCGGCCAGGTGCTCGGCGGTGTGCTGGTCCAGTTCTTCAGCTGGCGAGCCGTGTTCCTGGTCAACGTTCCGGTCGGGGTGCTCGCCGCACTGCTCGCGCCGAGGCTGCTCGGCGAATCGCGAGCAGCCGGCCCGAGACGCCGCCTGGACGTATGGGGCGCGGCGCTGATCACGACGGCGGTGGCCGCCACGGTGTTTGCCGTATCCCAGTCGGCCGTGGCTGGCTGGGCATCCCCGGCCACCGGGGGAGCCGTGCTCACGGCGGTGGCCGCGGTGGTCGCGTTCTGGCTGGTCGAACAGCGCCACGCTGACCCGCTGGTCCGTGCTGACCTGCTCAAGCTGCCCAGCCTCCGGAAGGCCAGCAGCGTGAACGTGCTGCTCGGCCTGTGGAACGCGGGCGAGATGATCGTCCTGTCGATCTACTTCCAGCAGGTCCTGCACGACTCGCCGCTAGCGACCGGTCTGGCCATCGCGCCGCAGGGCATCGTGGGCTTCGCCGCGGGCATGCTGGGCGCCAGGCTGGCGGGTCGGCTCGGCGTGCGGCGGGTGCTGATCCTGACCAGCGGGCTGGCCATGGCCGGCTTCCTGATTCTCACTCAGCTGCCCGCGACCGGCAGTTACAGCCTCCTGCTGGCTGCCGTCATGCCGGTCGGCTTCGGGACGGCGGGCACCGCGTTCGGGACCATGGTGATCGCGAGCGGCGGGGTCGCCGACAGCGATCAGGGCCTGGTCGGCGGGGTGGTCAACACCAGCCGCCAGATGGGCGCTGCGATCGGCGCCGCCCTGCTCCCGGCCGTGGCCGTGGCCGTGAACCAGCACGGGGCCATCGCCGGTGTGGCCGGCGACCGGGCCGCCATGCTCGCGGCGGCCGTGGCGGCCGGGCTGGCCATGCTCGTCGCCATGGGTACCCGCGCGGCCCGGGGGGACCGGAACCGGCGCCCAGGTGCTCAGCCGGTCACCTCATCCGCACGGCCAACCGCCAAGGAGGTATCCCATGCAGCGCATGACGTCCGCCCGGACCAGCCTGGGCGAGGCCGATGTGAGTGCCGCCTGGCACGGCTTCGGACAGCAGCCCATGGCAGGCTCAGCGTGACACTCGCCGCGCGGCGCCTGGCGGCCGCTGGGACCCGGCGCATGACGAGCAGGCCGGTGGAGCGGGAAGGACAGCCATCATGTCGACCATCCTCATCTCCGGAGCCGCTGGCTCAGTCGGCAGCATGCTCCGCGGCCGGCTGGCCGCCGAAGGCCGGTCGCTGCGCCTGCTCGATACCGCCCCGCTGACGGCCGGGCCCGGCGAGGAAGTCGTCCAGGCCTCGATCACCGACATGGCCTCGATGACCGAGGCCTGTCAGGGGGCGGCCGCCGTTGTTCACCTGGCCGGCCTGGCCACCGAGGCCCCCTGGGAGCAGATCGCTGAGCTCAACATTCACGGCACGTACGTGGTCTTCGAGGCAGCTCGCCGGGCCGGCGTCGGCCGGGTGGTCTACGCCTCCTCCAACCACGCCGTGGGCTTCACCCCCCGATCGGCCTTTCCGGCCCCGGACTACGCGTTTCCGGCGCCGGACACCTATTACGGCGTCTCGAAGGTGGCCGCCGAGGCACTGGCCGCGCTCTACCACCACAGGTACGGCCTCGATGCGATCTGCATCAGGATCCTGACCTGCGCCGAACGGCCGACCGACGTCAGATCGCTGTCGACCTGGCTGTCTCCGGACGACGCCGGGAGGTTGTTCGAGGCCTGCCTGACCGTGAACCGTCCTGGTTTCCGGGTGGTCTACGGGGTATCCCGCAACACCCGGGGCGGCTGGGTCAGCCTGGACGCGGCGCGAGAACTCGGTTACGAGCCCCGCGATGACGCCGAACGCTACGCGGCCGACGTGATCGCCGAATACGGCGAGCCCGACCCGGCCGACCCGGTCCTGCAACACCTGGGCGGCGAGTTCTGCCTCCCCGGCTTCGACGCCGACAAGCTCGGCTGAGCGGGCTGCGGGCCGGCTAGCCGACTGCCTCGGCGATGGCCGGGATGATCTGGCCGTGTGCGTCACCGAAGCCAATCCGCGCGCCGTCCTCGCCGCGGGCGGTCGCCGAGATCGTCACCTCGTCGTTGTCCTGCAGCCAGGCCCGGGTGGTTCCGTCGGGGAGCGTGAGCGGCTCGGTGCCGTTCCAGGCCAGCTCGATCAGGCAGCCGCGCTGATCAGGCTCCGGGCCGCTGACTGTTCCCGACGCATACAGGTCACCGATGCCTACGCAGGCCCCGTTCACCGTCATGTGCGCGAGCATCTGGGCCGGGCTCCAGTGCATGGTCGCGTACCGCGGCCTGGACACAACATGGCCGTTGAGGCGGACTTCGAAGTCGATGTCCAGCCCCCAGTCCTCCGACTCGGTCAGGTACGGCAGCAGCTCGGTGTCGCGGGACGGCGGCCGGATCCTCGCGTGTTCCAGCGCGGCCAGCGGTACCACCCACGGCGACACCGTGGTGGCGAACGACTTGGCCAGGAACGGGCCCAGCGGAACAGACTCCCAGGACTGCAGGTCCCGGGCCGACCAGTCGTTGACCAGGCATGCTCCGAAAACATGCTCACTGAGCCTGGTCGCCGGCACCGGCTCGCTCATCAGGCTGTGTACGCCGACCACGAAGCCGAGCTCAGCCTCGAAGTCGAGCTTGGCTGACGGCCCGAACGACGGCTTGCTCGCGCCCGGCGCCCTCGTCTGTCCGCACGGGCGCCGCACCGGCGTGTGCGAGGCCACGACCGTGCCGGCCTTCCCGTGGTAGCCGATCGGCAGGTGCCGCCAGTTGGGCGTCAGCGGCTCGCCGTCCGGGCGGAAGATCCGGCCGACATTCGTCGCGTGATACTCGTTCGCATAAAAGTCGACGTAGTCGCCGACGGTGAACGGCCGGTGCAACTCGGCGGTGCTGGCCGGGACCAGCACGTCCTCGACCGCCTCCCGGTATGCCTCGTCGGAGAGCCAGGTCTGCAGGGCGGCCCGGACCTGGTCCCAGGCGCGGTGCCCGGCGGCCAGGAACAGGTCCAGGTTGCCGTCGCTGAACAGGTGCGCCCGGCCGGGCAGCAGCCGTCCGGTCACGGCGCTGAGGTCCAGGATCCGGTCGCCGATGGCCACACCGGCCCGCGGCTGGCCCGGGCGATGCGCCGGGGTGAACGAGCCATAGGGCAGCGTGTCCAGCCCGAACGGGTCGTCGGGCGCGATCCCGAGCCAGCGGGCCGCCGCTATCCGTGCCATGAAGACTCCTGTCTGATGCTCATCCGGGCTCGCTGATCAGCCCCAGCGCGACCAGGTCCGCCACGGGCTCGTCCGTGCTGCAGGTGCCCACCGAGATGAACTGGGCGCGGACCCGGTCGGCGTCGAGCGGGTCAAGCCCGGCGATCCGGGCCGCCAGCTCGTCGCCATCGAGCGCGGCCAGCACCGAGGCGACGTCATCAGCAGCTGCCCCGTCCGCCGCGGCCGCCACCGCGAGCAGCAGGTTGAGGAAGCCATGATGCTCGAACCCGGTGTCGGCCGCAGCATGGCGGACCGCGTGATGGAGGCCTGCGGTGCATTTGAACGGGATCCGCCGGTCAGCCAATTCCACCAGGGCAGCGGCCAGCGCGGGCTCGTCAGGAAACGCCGCCGCATCCTGGCCGCCCGTGCGCAGCTTGGCGCGGTAGCGGTGTTCATCGATGGGTCCGAGGACATCGTCGCCGCGAGCGGTCAGCGGGATCTCGATATAACCAGCGGCTCCCGCCAGCGGGACCGCGTCCAGCGCGGCGACGACTCCGGCGACCGCTGCTGCGGCCACGTCCTGGCCAGCCGCGGCGTCGAGTCCGGTCGGCACCTCGACCGAGCGCAGCCGCAGCCGCGGATCGGTGGCCACCATGTCCAGGCTGTCCGCGACGGCCTGGGCTCCGCCGGTCACGATCAGCGAGAGGTCGATCTCAGCGAGGGCGGCAGCGGTGAGGGCGGAGCGCAGCTGGGCGAGCCTGACCTCAGGGCACACGAACGGGCCGGTGAGGTAGCTGTACCAGGCATCCTGGTGCTGGATGTGAGCGGCGACGGCCGCAGCCATCGGCAGGTCAGCCGGCGGGAACAGCGATGCGTCGTCGAACAGGCCGCGCAGCAGCGTGCTCGCTGTGCTGGGGTGGCTCAACGCTGGCGCCCCCTCAACGCGGTATGGCCGGTACCTGGTGCCGGTAGCCGGTAGCCGGATCGCCGGTGACCGGTCGGCGAGCGCCAGCGTATAACGCCCTCCGCGAGCCGCGACCGGCAGGCCACGCGCCCTGGCCAGCGGCATTGCCGATCACCCGGCCCGGCCAGCGATCCTGGCGGCGGCGCCAGGCCGACCTCGGCGATAGGCCGGCCGGCAGGTTAGCCTCGCTAGTGGCCAGGTGTACCGGCGGTGCCGTTGGGGAGCAGTGTTATCGGAGCAGTGCTAGCTGAGCAGTTACCGGAGCAGTGCGATCGGGACAGTGCTGAGTCGGGACAGTGCTGAGGAGGTGAGACGGGGATGGCCAGAGGACCAGACGGTCCGCGCACGCAGGTGCTCGTGGTGGGGGCCGGCTTCGGCGGCCTCGCGACGATCAGCGGGCTGCGGCGCGCCGGCGCGCGGGTGACGCTGCTGGACAGGAATATCTACAGCACCTTCCAGCCGCTGCTGTACCAGGTGGCGACGGGCGGACTGAATGGCAGCGACGTCGCCTACCCGGTTCGCGGCGTCACCCGCAAGTACCGGGCCCGATTCCGCCATGGCGAAATGGCCGGCCTCGATACGGCGGTGCGCCGGGTGGTCCTGGCCGACGGGGACAAGCTGAGCTACGACTATCTCATCCTGGCTACCGGCGTGACCGCGGCGCATTTCGGCGTGACCGGCGCGGCCGAGCACACCCTGGGCCTCTATACCCGGCGCGACGCCATCGCGCTGCGCGACAAGATCATGGCCCGGCTGGAGTACCTGAACACGGCCAGGCCCGATGAGGAACTCGCTGTGACGGTGGTGGGCGCGGGTGCCACCGGAGTGGAGTTGGCCGGGACCCTGGCCGAACTGCGGAACATCGCGCTGGCCGCATCGTTCCCCGACATCGACCGCACTCGCGTGCACATCAGGCTGGTCGAGATGGCACCCGCAGCGCTGGGGCCGTTCGACCGGGCGCTGCGTGACTACGCCTGCAGGCAGCTGGTCGAGCGGGGCGTCGACGTCCGGCTGGGTACCGCGATCCAGGAAGTCACCGAAGATGCGGTCGTGCTCGCTGACGGGGAGACAATGCGCAGCGACATCACGGTCTGGGCCGCCGGGGTGGCCGCTCCGGAGGCGGTGGCCGGCTGGGGCCTGCCGCAGGGCCAGGGCGGCCGCATCCTGACCGGGCCGGACTTGCGGGTCGAAGGGCAGGACCGGATCTTCGCGATCGGCGACATCGCGCTCATCGACGGTCAGCAGCTGCCGCAGCTCGCGCAGCCCGCCCTGCAGATGGGCAGGTTTGCCGCAGCGCAGATCGCGCTCCTGATGGCTGGGCAGGCCACGGTCAGGTTCAGCTATCACGACAAGGGCATCATGGCTACCATCGGGCACCGGTCGGCGGTCGTCCAGCTGCCGCACCGGATCCGGATTCGCGGCACGCTGGCCTGGCTGGCCTGGCTGGCGCTGCATCTGGTCACGCTGCTGGGCGGCCGCAACCGCATCTCGGCGCTGATCAACCTGTCCTGGCGGTACCTGACCTGGGCCCGGGGCGGCGGACTGATCGTCGGCGACGAGGACCCGCCGGAAACCTGAGCTCAGTCGTTTCCCCAATAGCAACGCGGCCGGCCGCCTGGCTGGCTGCCGACCGCGAATTGCTTCGGTTCGTGACTAGCTGACCAGCTACCAGCGGTACCAGCGACCGCGGCGGCGTCCACCCGATTCGGCAGCGCGGAACAGGAAGCCGAGCAGCCACAGCACCAGCAGGATCAGCGCGATCCACCACAGGAGGTGGAGTGCGAATCCAGCACCAGCGAGAATCAGCACAAGCAACAGGACCAGAAGTATGACAAGCACCGCGGGCTCCTCAATAGAGATGACGACGCGAGTGTTACTTCCCGGTCGGCGGCCGCTAAACATGCGAGTTCCGTTACTGCGTAAGCCGACTTCCGTGACTGCCTTCTTTCTTGCCCGTAGTCGGGTTCACCGGCGAAATCGGGGCTCCCGCCGGATCCCGCGCTGCGGGCCGGCTGGGGAGCCCTCGGCCTGGCTGGAGTACCCGGACGCGGGCAGCAGGGCCCGGATCGCGCCGGGGCCGGGTTTGGCGCTGCGATGGCCGGGCAGGAAGGCGGCGTTGTCCAGACGATGCAGCTGCAGATATGGCGGACGGTCGCGTGAGATGCCGGGGATGACCAAGACGAGCGGCCTTAACAGGGTGTCCGCAGCCTCGGTCTGGACGCTTGCCATGGACACCTTCGCGAAAGCGTCCGAGGTAGCGGCGGCCGCGACCGGCGAGGAAGAGTTGCGCCAGGGCACCGCCAGCGCGCTGTGCGGCGCCATCGGTGCGGATCCGATGTCCGGGAATCGGCACTTCTGAATGGCGCCGCCTGTTTAAATGGCACCGCTTGCGGTACCTGTTGTGGCGACCACGAGGCGCGGGCCCGCGCATCACCGGCTAGACCTGCCCGATCGGAGAGACCAATGCGCATCATCTCGGTTCTGGTCGTCTTGTGGCTGATTATCGGTGCGATCGCCGCCGGTCAGCGCCACTACTACACGAGCGGGAACGCGAACTGCGCCAAGGCGGGCACGATCGTGGTGACGATAATCGCGGGCCCGCTCAACTACTTCGGCGCCAACCCGAAGATTCACTGCGCGGTGCCCCAGCCGAGTAAGTGAGCCTGCCGTCCGGCTGCGAGTAGCGGCAGCGGGCCTGGTGAGGCCCGCGACACTCGCCCACGATCTCCGGCCCGGGGTAGCGGCCCCGCCCCGCTCTCCGGGCCGGGCTGACGTTGACGTGGCCACGGAGCGACCGGCTTGACGGAGCGACCGGGCTACACCGTAGATAGCTTGACGTCGAGATAGTCATTTTCTAGACTGACGCTAGATAGCTTGACATCAAGATACGTCTTGGGGGCCGGGCGCGGCCAGCGCGCCAGACTGCGGCAGGATTCAACTACGGGCCCCATGCAGGGCAGCGAATGGGCAGTGCAGCAAACGGGCAGTGCAGCGCAACGCAGTGCAGCAGAACGCAGGGCAGCACAACGCAGGGCAGGAGGCCACGCGATGACCGCGAACAGCTTCGGTAGTCGAGCCACGCTCAAGGTTGGCGAGACCAGCTACGAGATACACCGGCTCGACGCGGTGGCGGGCGGCGCGGATCTTCCGTTCAGTCTCAAGATCTTGCTGGAGAACCTGCTGCGGACCGAGGACGGCAGCAACGTAACGCCTGATCACATCACGGCCATCGCGCAATGGGACCCGGCGGCTGAGCCCGACACCGAGATCCAGTTCAGCCCGGCCCGGGTGATCATGCAGGATCTGACCGGCGTGCCCGCGGTGGTGGACCTGGCGGTCATGCGCGAGGCGATGGCCGAGCTCGGCGGGGACGCCGGGAAGATCAATCCGCTGGTGCCGGCCGAGCTGGTGATCGACCACTCGGTGATCGCAGACGTATTCGGCAGCCCGGATGCGTTCCAGCGCAACGTGGACCTGGAGTTCACCCGCAACCGGGAAAGGTTCGCCTTCCTGCGCTGGGGCCAGGACGCGCTGCGCCAGTTCAAGGTGGTCCCGCCCGGGACCGGGATCGTGCACCAGGTGAATATCGAGCACCTGGCCCGGGTGATCATGACGCAATCGCTGGAGAGGGCTGGCTCCGGGCCAGCTGGCCCGGCCAAGTTGGCCGCCTACCCGGACACCTGCCTGGGCACCGATTCGCACACCACCATGCAGAACGGCCTGGGTGTCCTGGGCTGGGGAGTCGGCGGCATCGAGGCTGAGGCGGCGATGCTCGGCCAGCCGGTGTCCATGCTGATCCCGAAGGTGGTCGGGTTCAGGCTGACCGGCGAGCTGCCGTCTGGCGCGACCGCGACCGACCTAGTGCTGACCATCACCGAACTGCTGCGCAAGCATGGCGTGGTCGGCAAGTTCGTCGAGTTCCATGGCGACGGCGTGGCCGCCGTGCCGGTCGCCAACCGGGCCACGATCGGGAACATGAGCCCCGAGTTCGGCTCTACCTGCGCGATCTTCCCGATCGACGAGCAGACGCTGACGTACCTGCGGCTGACCGGCCGGCCGCCGGAGCTGCTCGCGCTGGTCGAGGCCTATGCGAAAGAGCAGGGCCTGTGGCATGAGCCTGGCCGCCAGACCCGCTACTCCGATCAGATCGAGCTCGACCTGTCCACGGTGGTGCCGTCGATCGCCGGGCCCAAGCGGCCGCAGGACCGGGTGGCGCTATCGGACGCCAAGACGGCATTCCGCGACGCACTGGGCTCCTACGTCCAGCTCGACCGGCTGGACGACGAGATCTCTGACACCTTCCCGGCCTCCGACCCGTTCGTGGCGGAGAGCAACGGGAGCCCCGGGGGCTCAGCTGGCTCGGCTGACCAGGCTGCGGCTGACCAGGCTCCGGCTGACCAGGCTGCGGCTGGCCAGGTGGGCGCGCCAGTCGAAGGCCGCCCGTCCGCGCCGGTCGCCGTGACGCTGGAGGACGGCACGCAGACCTCGGTCGATCATGGCTCGGTGGTGATCGCCGCGATCACGTCCTGCACCAACACGTCCAACCCCTCGGTGATGATCGGCGCGGCGCTGCTGGCCAAGAAGGCCGTCGAGGCCGGGCTGTCCCGCAAGCCGTGGGTGAAGACCACGCTCGCGCCGGGCTCGAAGGTGGTCATGGACTACTACGAGCGCGCCGGGCTCACCCCGTACCTGGAGAAGCTCGGCTTCAACCTGGTCGGCTACGGCTGCACCACGTGCATCGGCAACTCGGGCCCGCTGCCGGAGGCGATCAGCGCCGCGGTCGAGGCCAGCGATCTCTCGGTGGTGTCGGTGCTGTCGGGGAACCGGAACTTCGAGGGCCGGATCAATTCCGACGTGAAGATGAACTACCTGGCCTCACCGCCCCTGGTCGTCGCGTACGCGTTGGCCGGGACGATGGACATCGACCTGACCCGCGATCCGATCGGGACCGGCTCCGATGGCCAGCCGGTCTACCTGGCGGACCTGTGGCCCTCGCCGCAGGAGGTGGCCGGGGTGGTGCACGACTCGATCGCCGCGGAGATGTACGTCCGCGACTACGCCGACGTCTTCACCGGCGACGACCGCTGGCGGGAACTCGAGGTGCCGCCCGGCGAGGTGTTCGCCTGGGACCCGCAGTCCACCTACGTCCGGCGGCCGCCCTACTTCGACGGCATGCCGGCCGACCCGGAGCCGGTCGCCGACATCCATGGCGCGCGGGTGCTCGCGCTGCTCGGCGACTCGGTGACCACCGATCACATCTCGCCGGCCGGCGCGATCAAGACCGACAGCCCGGCCGGCAAGTACCTCACCGAGCACGGGGTGCAGCGGCGCGACTTCAACACCTACGGTTCGCGGCGCGGCAACCACGAGGTGATGATCCGGGGCACGTTCGGCAACATCAGGCTGCGCAATCAGCTGGCTCCTGGCACCGAGGGCGGGGTCACGGTCAAGCTGCCCGAGCGGACCCAGACCTCGATTTACGAGGCGTCCCGCGAGTACCTGGCCGAGGGGACGCCGCTGCTGGTGCTGGCCGGCCAGGAATATGGTTCGGGCTCGTCCAGGGACTGGGCGGCCAAGGGCACGGCGCTGCTCGGCGTGCGCGCCGTGCTGGTCGAGTCATTCGAGCGGATCCACCGGTCCAACCTGATCGGGATGGGCGTGCTGCCGCTGCAGTACCAGCCTGGTCAGTCCGCCGCCTCCCTCGGGCTCACCGGTCAGGAAGTGTTCGATGTCCTCGGCATCGAGGCGATGAACGAGGGCGAGATTCCGCGCGAGGTCACGGTGCTGGCTGATGGCCGCGAGTTCCGCGCCCGGGTGCGGATCGACACGCCCGGTGAGGCCGAGTACTACCGGCACGGCGGCATCATGCAATACGTGCTGAGGTCGCTGCTGGCCCGCGGCTGAGCGCTCGCCCAGTTACGACAGACGCTGGAGGCCTGAAGTTCGCAGGACCGGTCAGCCCGTGCTGGCTACCGCCTTGCTGTTGGCAGGGATCAGTGCGCTCGCGGTCAACTTGCGGGCCGCCATCACCAGCCTGCCGCCGGTCTTTCCCGAGCTGGCCGCCGCCCTGCACCTGTCCGGCGCGGCGCTGGCGCTGCTCGCCGCCATGCCGGCGTTGTGCTTCGGCCTGTTTTCCGGGGTCGCGGCGCCGCTCGGCCGGCGGTTCGGCGAGGAGCGGGTGCTGGGGGCGGCCCTGGCCCTGCTGGCCGCCGGGCTGCTGCTGCGCGGCGGGTGGCCAGGAGCGCTGCTGTTCCCCGGAACGGTGCTGGCCGGGGCCGCGGTGGCGCTGATGAACGTGCTGCTGCCGAGCCTGGTCAAGCGGCGCAACCCGGACCGGGCCGGACTGCTGATCGGCAGCTACCTGCTGCTGCTGTCCGCGGGCGCGGTGCTGGCCTCGCTGATCGCCGTGCCGGTGTTTCGGGCGGCAGGCGGGGGCAGCGAGGCGGTGCGGGTAACGCTTGGCATGTGGGCGCTGCCCGCCGCGCTGGCCGCCGTGGTGTGGCTGCCGCAGCTGCGGTACCGCACCGTGCCCCAGGCCAGGCAGACCGGGACCGGCGGCGTGCTCGCGATGCGCAGGTACCCGCTGGCCTGGCAGGTGATGGCGTTCATGGGCCTGCAGAGCCTGCTGTATTACGCGGCGCTGTCCTGGTTCCCCACCCTGCTGCGCGATCGCGGGATCAGCGCGGCCCACGCGGGCGATCTGCTCGCACTGATGAACTTCGGCAATGCCGTCACGGCGCTGCTGATGCCGGTGCTCGCGCACCGGGCCCGCGATCAGCGCTGGCTGGTGGCGGTCTCGACGCTGGCCACCGGCAGTGGCATGGCCGGTGCCGCGTTCGCGCCGCCCGGCTCGGCGGCGGCCTGGATGCTGCTGCTCGGCCTCGGTCAGGGCGCGACGCTGGGGCTCGCGATCTTCTTCACCGTGGCGCGAGCACCCGATCCGGAGACGGCGGCGTCCCTGTCGGGGTTCGCGCAGGGCGCGGGCTATCTGATCGCCAGCCTCGGGCCGCTACTGCTCGGATTCCTGCATGCGGTCACCGGCGGCTGGACGATACCTGTGCTCGTGCTGCTGGCGGTGGCTGTGGCCCAGACCATCGCGGGCTGGCTGGCCGGGCGCGCCCGGACGGTGCCCCGGGGCAATGGCTCAGGAAGCATTGAACCCGCGGCAGCTGCCCGACGTTAGACGGTCATGCGGGCGGTGACCGTGCGGCAGCCATGGGCCTGGGCTATAGCCCGAGGCCGCCAGGAGATCCTGAACTGCGGCTTGGCGACCGGCTTCCGGGGCGAGATTGCCATCCACGCATCGCTACGTGTTGATCTTGAAGCCTTCGACCTGGCGGTGATCCGGTCGGCGAACTGGGATCCCGGTGATCCTGAAGCCGCCATCGGCGGCATCGTCGCCGCGGTGAGCCTGGTCGGCGTGTGCGACGCGGCGCTGGGCGGGGGGCCATGCGACTGCGGTGACTGGGCCCGGCCCGGCTCCTTCCACTGGCGGCTGGCGCAGCCTCGGCCGTTGGCGTGGCCGGTGCTGACCATCGGCCAGCCCGGCCTGTGGGACCTGGCGCCGCGGGTCGCGGCGGACGTGGCCAGGCTGCTGCCAGGCCAGCAGGCGGGCCATCCGGTCAGCCGCCGCGGGCCGGCCCGCTAACCGATCCGCGCAGGTTCCGCACCAGGGCGGCGATCTCAGGCCGACCGCCGCGCGGCCCGGCCGGCCATTCGTCCAGCCGGTCCCACCAGTACTCGCGCGGGGTGCCCGGGCGGCCTGGGTCAGCCCGGCCCGGTCAGGCGGGTGGGCGTGGGCTCCGGCGTCCTGGTGCTGAAGATATCGTGGGTTCTGATGATCTCCCCGCCGCTGTTGGCTGCTGCCCAGCCCGATGCGGGCGCCCCAGGCTGGGGGCTGCCGCACCGGGACCGGGGGCCCAGCTGACGGGCGGGTCAGCTGCGGACCGGTGCCTGCGTGCACTCCGAACGCTGGCCCAAATAGACTCGGTGGGATTCCTCCCGGTGCGGGGGGAACGGGGAGGCAGCCTGCCCTGGCGCAGCCGCACGGCAATCACCGCCTGCGGCCGGCGGCGGAGCAGGTCACCGCGAGGCGGCTCGCTGACTAACGCAGAGGAGCAGAACGGGTGACCTTGCTGGAGACCATCCGGAGTCCGCAGGACGTCAAGGACCTCCGCGCGGACCAGCTGCCCAGTCTGGCAGCCGAGATCCGCGATTTCCTCATCCCGGCTGTCTCGAGGAACGGCGGCCATCTCGGGCCCAACCTCGGCGTCGTGGAACTCACCATCGCCCTGCACCGGGTCTTCAACTCCCCGGTGGACCGGATCCTCTTCGACACCGGTCACCAGGCATACGTGCACAAGCTGCTGACCGGTAGGCTCACGGCCTTCGACCGGCTGCGCCAGCGCGACGGGCTATCCGGCTACCCGAACCGGGCCGAGTCCGAGCACGATGTCATCGAAAACTCGCACGCGTCCACCAGCCTGGCCTATGCCGACGGTCTGGCCAAGGCCTACCAGCTGCGCGGGGAGCCGGAACGCTGCGTGGTGGCGGTCATCGGGGACGGCGCGCTGACCGGCGGGATGGCCTGGGAGGCGCTGAACAACATCGCCGGGTCCCCGGACCGCCGGGTGGTCATCGTCGTCAACGACAACGGCCGGTCCTACCAGCGCACCATCGGCGGGCTGGCCGACCACCTCGCGTCGGTCCGGGTGTCCCAGCGGTACGAACAGGTGCTCGACTACATCAAGACCACGCTGTCGCACACGCCGCTGGTCGGGCCGCCACTGTTCGAGACGCTGCACGGGATCAAGAAGGGCCTCAAAGACGTCCTGCAGCCCCAGGTGCTCTTCGAGGACCTGGGCCTGAAGTACCTCGGCCCGGTGGACGGCCACGACGAGCAGGCGGTCGAGCACGCGCTGCACCGGGCCCGCGATTTCGGCGGCGCGGTCCTGGTGCACGTGATCACCAAGAAGGGGGCCGGCTACCCGCTGGCTGAGGAGAACGACGAGGACTGCCTGCATCAGGTGTCTCCGGCGGTGCCGCTGGCCGCCGCGCGCACGGTGGCCGGGCCGCCGGTACGCCCGTGGACCCAGATCTTCGGTGACGAGCTGGCCGCGGTCGGCGCCCGCCGCCCAGATGTCGTGGCGATCACCGCCGCGATGCTGCACCCGACCGGGCTGGCCAGGTTCGCGAGCGTGTACCCGGACCGGGTCTTTGATGTCGGGATCGCCGAACAGCACGCCGTGACCAGCGCGGCCGGCCTGGCCATGGGCGGCATGCACCCGGTGGTCGCGATCTACTCGACCTTCCTGAACCGGGCCTTCGACCAGGTGATGATGGACGTGGCGCTGCACCGGCTGCCGGTCACCTTCGTGCTCGACCGGGCCGGTGTCACCGGCCCGGACGGAGCCAGTCACCACGGGATGTGGGACGGCTCCATCCTGCAGCTGGTGCCCGGCATGGCGATCGCCGTGCCGCGGGACGGGACCCGCCTGGCCGAGCTGCTGCGCGAGGCGGTCGCCGTCGATGACGGGCCGACCGCGCTGCGGTTCCCGCGCGGGACCGCCGACGCCGATGTCCCTGCGGTGGCCAGGCTGGGCGGGACGGATGTCCTGCGCGAGCCGGCCGAGGGCGCCGCGGCCGACGTGCTGCTGCTCGGCGCGGGCCCGATGGCCATCGTCTGCCTGCAGGCGGCCGAGCGGCTCGCTGATCAGGGCATCGGCGTGACCGTCGTGGACCCGCGCTGGGTCAAGCCGCTCGATGAGGCGCTGGTCGGCGCCGCCGGCGCGCACCGGCTCGTGGTGACCGTCGAGGACAACGGCCTGGTCGGCGGGTTCGGCGACGCGGTCGCCCGGCTGCTGCGCGATCACGATGTCCAGACTCCGGTCAAGATCTTCGGGCTGCCGCAGCAGTTCCTCGAGCACGGCGACCGCGGCGCCATCCTGGCCGATGCCGGGCTGGACGCCCAGCAGCTGGCCAGGCTGATCACCGAGGCCGTGGCGCACCGGACCCCTGAGCTAGCGAACGATCCGCAGGGCTGAGGCGGATAATCAGGAGTCATGACACAGCTGGAGGTCGCGGTCGTGGGCTCAGGCCCGGCCGGCCTGTACACCGCCGAGGCGCTGATCAAGCAGGCCGCCGCCCTGGAGCCGCCGCAGGCGGTCCGGGTCGACGTGATCGACCGGCTGCCCACCCCGTATGGACTGGTCCGATACGGGGTCGCGCCCGACCACAAGTCGATCAAGTCGATCGCCGAGTACCTGCGCGGGGTGCTGGAGCACGACGGCGTTAACTTTGTCGGCGGCGTGCACCTGGGCACCGACGTGACCAGGGATGACCTGCTGGCCTGCTATGACGCGGTGGTGTACGCGACGGGCGCGATGCGGGACCGCAAGCTGGGCATTCCCGGCGAGGAGCTGCCGGGCAGCTTCGCGGCCACCGACTTCGTCAACTGGTACTGCGGGCATCCGGACATCGACCCGGCCGCGTTCCGCCTGGACGCCGAGTCGGTAGCGGTGATCGGGGTCGGTAACGTGGCCGTCGACGTGGCCAGGATCCTGGTCCGCAACCCCGCGGAGCTGCGCGAGACCGACGTGTCCCAGCCGGTGCTTGACGCGCTCACCGCCAGTAAGGTCCGCGAGGTGCACATGATCGGCCGCCGTGGCCCGGCGCAGGCCAAGTTCACCACCAAGGAACTGCGTGAACTCGGCGAGCTCGACGGAGTCGATATCACGGTCGGGCCCGGCGAGGCCGATCTGGACGCGTTCGATCCGACCGGCGGCAGCGCCGCGCTGGCGGTGACCGACCGGCACGTCCGCGGCAACTACGCGGTGATCAGGGACTGGGCGGCGCGGTCCCCGGCGGGCGCCGCGCGCAGGCTGACGGTCAGGTTCTGGCTGCGGCCGGTCGAAATCCAGGGGCCGGAACGGGTGTCAGGGCTGACTCTGGAGCGCACCAGGCTGGACGAGCAGGGCCGGGTCATCGGGACCGGCGAGCTGGAGAATCTTCCCGTCCAGCTAGTGCTGCGCAGCGTCGGTTACCAGAGCGTGCCGCTGCCCGGGGTCCCGTTCGACGAGCGCGACCACATCGTGCCGAACGCCGAAGGCCGGGTGCTTGGCCCTGATGGCCAGCCGTTGCCGGGGGAGTACGTCGCGGGCTGGCTCAAGCGCGGCCCGACCGGCGTGATCGGCACCAACAAGTCCGACGCCGCGCAGACCGTCCGGGCCCTGCTCGCCGACCTGGCGGGTGGCCCGGGACCGCACGACGTCCAGCTGCCCCGGGCCGGCCTGCTGCGCTTTCCTGAGCCTTCGGCCGACGCAACAGCCGACGCAGCAGCCGAGGGCGCGACCATTTCCCGGCTGGCCGAAGCCCTGGCCAGCCGCGGCATCCGGCCGGTCAGCTACGCCGACTGGCTGAAAATCGAGACGGCGGAGAAGGAACTCGCCGCGGCGCTCGGCCGCGGCGCCCGGGTCAAGCTGGCCAGCCGGGATGACCTGTACCAGGCGTGCGGCCTGGACCGGCCCTGACTCTCCGAGCCTGGCGAATGGGCGCTTCAGTCCGGCCAAACCGTACTGCAGCGCCCATTCGCATGGTGACGGACATTTCCTATTGCGTTCACTAAGCTGGCGGAGTGCTGGCGCAGCGGGGACCGCAGATACCGGTAAGGCCGCAGGTGCCGGTAGGGCCGCACGTGCCGGTAGCGCGGCCGATACCGGCAAGGCGGCCGATACCGGTAAGGCGGCACGGATCTGGGCGTGGCGGCTGGCGAGCAGCAGCCGCTTCGGCGTTGCTCGTCAGCGCCGTGACGATGACCGCTGCTCCGGCGCTCGGCGCGGCTGGAGCGGGCGCCTCGAAGCCCGTCCAGGGTCAGCAGCTGATCACTGTGACGGCCGCGTCGTACCGGGCGACCACCGCGACGCTGACCGGCTACCGGCGGCGCGGGGCGCGCTGGATCCGGGTGTTCGGGCCGTGGCGGGCGAGGGTCGGCTATAACGGCATCGCGAGGCCGGGCGCCAAGCGCGAGGGGGACGGGCGCACCCCGTCGGGCCGCTACGGTTTCGGGTTCTTCTTCGGGGTCCGCCGCGATCCTGGCGTGCGCTTCCCGTTCCGGCACGCCTATTCCTACGACGTGTGGGATGACGACCCGGCTAGCCCCAGGTACAACGAATGGGTCGATGACCGGCACGCTGATCCGGGCGCCAAGCCGGAGCGGATGCACCAGGTGCCCGCCTACGACTACGCGGCGGTCATCGCCTATAACACCGCGCGCGTGCCGGGCCTCGGCAGTGCGATCTTCCTGCACGTGGGGACCGGCAGCGCCACCGCGGGCTGCGTGTCGCTACCGGAGCGGGAGCTGCTGACCGTGCTGGGGTGGCTGAACCCGAAGCACTCGCCGCAGATCACGATCACCGCGAAGTAACGTCGGCAGCCCGAGGGACGCACGGATCAAAGCGGTGCTGGCGCAGAACCGGTGCTGGATTAAAGCCGGTGCTGAATTAAAACCGGTGCTGGCTCAGGAACCGTGCTGCGGCCGGGCCGTCCTAGCTGATCAGCGACCTGAGCAGGTCACGGGTCCGATGCTCGCCGGGCTTGTCGAGATCGGCGGCCACAAAGTCAGTGACGCCCGCCGCTTCCAGCGCGCCGACCTGGGCGGCGACCGCACTTTCGGCGCCGGCGATCGTGACGTCGCCGGGGCCCTGCGCGCCTTCACGGTCCAGCATCGCGCGGTAGGACGGCAGCTGGCCGTAGATCGCGAGCGCCTTGGCCGCGCGGGCCCTGGCCGCGTCCGGGTCATCGGTGACGCAGACCGGCAGGATGCAGACCACGCGCGGGCTTGGTCGTCCGGCCGCCCGCGCTGCCGCGGTGATGGCCGGCACGACGTAGTCCCGCACGGTCGCGGGCCCGGTCATCCAGAGCACCGTCCCGTCCGTCCGCTGGCCCGCCAGCCGCAGCATCTGCGGCGCCATCGCCGCCAGCAGCACGGGCACCCGGCCGGGCCGGGGGGTGGACAGCCCGATCCCGGCGCGCAGCGTCTCGCCAGTGAACGTCACGGGCTCGCCGTTCAGCAGGGGCAGCAGGACGGACAGGTACTCGCTCATGTGCCGGGCCGGCCGGTCGAAGCTATAACCGTACATATCGTCAATGACGATCTTGTGGGACAGTCCGATACCGAGCGTCAGGCGGCCGCCGACCGCGGTAGCGACGGTGAGGGCCTGCTGCGCGAGGACGGCCGGGTGCCGCGGATAGGTCGGCACGACCGCAGTGCCCAGCTCGATCCCAGGTACCTGGCTGCCCGCCACGGCCAGCGCGGTCAGTGCGTCCAGGCCGAAGATGTTGGACATCCAGGCGGACGCGAAGCCGTCATCGGCGGCCCGCTGGAGTTCGCCGCGGAGCAGGCTGAGGGCGTCAGTACCGGTACGTTCTGTGACAGACGTGCCCATGCGCATGATCTGCTCCGTTCTGGCGGAATCAGCCTGGTCCCGATTCTGCGGCCTGCCGTCCATCAGCCGTCGTGCTGAGCTTAGGCGGAAATCTCCGGCTACCCCCTCAGCTGGAGGGTCCCCGCGGTCTTTGGGATCGGCAACACCGGGGACAATAGGGACATGAGTTCTGGTCAGGTCAGCTCCGCGCGCAGCAACGAAAAGAGGGGCCAGGGAAGTTCCGGCTCCCGTGGTCAGGGGCACCCCGGCGGCCGCCGGTCACGTGCGGACGGCGCGCGCCGGGCGGCGGTAAGCACCGCCGAGGCCGAGCCGAAGGCGGAGCAGGAGCAGGAGCAGGAGCAGGCATTGGAGGCCACCATGCCTGAGCTCCCTCCCGACCGGTACCTGGATCGGGAGGAGAGCTGGCTCCGGTTCAACCAGCGGGTACTGGAACTGGCCGAGGACGAGTCGCTGCCGCTCCTGGAGCGGGTCAGGTTCGTGTCCATCTTCGCCAGCAACCTCGACGAGTTCTTCATGGTCAGGGTGGCCGGGCGGGTCAGGCGAATGGCAGCGGGGCTCCCGGTGGAGCAAGCCAGCGGCCGGGTGCCCAGCCAGATCTACGTGAACACGCTGGAGACGGCCCGCGAGCTGACCGCCAGGCATGCCAAATGCTTCAGCGAGTCGGTGCTCCCCGCGCTGGTCAGCGAGGGGATCGAGATCCTGCGCTGGAAGGAACTGGCCGACCAGGAGCAGGCGAGCCTGCAGAAGCTGTTCCGGGAGCGGATCTACCCGGTGCTAACGCCGCTGGTGGTCGATCCGGCGCATCCGTTCCCCTATATCTCGGGCCTGTCCCTCAGCCTGGCTGTGATGATGGCGGACCCGAAGTCCGGCGCGACGATGTTCGCCAGGGTGAAGGTGCCGCCGCTGCTGCCGCGATTCATGTCGGTGGCGGCCAACAGGTTCGTGCCCATCGAGGACGTGATCGCCGCCCACCTGCCCGAGCTGTTCGTCGGCCTCGACGTGCTCGAAGAGCACGCCTTCCGGGTGACCAGGACCAGGGAACTCGAGATCGATGAAGACGTTACCGAGGACCTGCTGAAGTCCCTGGAGCGGGAACTCATGCGGCGCAGGTTCGAGCCCGCGGTCCGGCTTGAGGTGGAGGAGTCCATGTCGGCGGACGTGCTCGAAAAGCTGGTGACTGAGGTGGGGGTCGACACCCGCGCCGTTTACCGGGTCCCAGGACCACTCGACCTGGCCGGGCTTTCCGCGATTGCCGATCTCGACATGCCGAAGCTGAAGTACCCGCCGTTCATCCCGTCGGAGAACGCGCTGCCGCTGGACAAGGGAATCTTCACCGCGATCAGCGAGCACGACGTCCTGGTTCATCATCCTTACGATTCGTTCACCGCCAGTACGCAGCGGCTGGTCATGTCGGCCGCCGCGGACCCGCGGGTGCTGGCCATCAAGCACACCCTGTACCGGACCAGCGGCGACTCGGAGATCGTCGATGCGCTCATCGACGCCGCCGAGGCGGGCAAGCAGGTCGTGGTGGTGGTGGAGATCAAGGCGCGCTTCGATGAGCGCGCCAACATCGCCTGGGCCCGCAAGCTCGAGGAAGCGGGCTGTCATGTCGTCTACGGATTCGTCGGGCTGAAGACGCACTGCAAGATGATCCTGGTCGTGCGCGAGGAGGCGGACGGCTCGCTGCGCCGGTTCTGCCACATCGGCACCGGCAACTACCATCCGACCACCGCCAGGCTGTACGAGGATTTCGGCCTGCTGACCTGCGATCCGACCGTCGGCGAGGACGCCACGGACCTGTTCAATCACTTGACCGGATACAGCAGGAAGAGTGATTACCGGCGGCTGCTCGTCGCGCCTGCCCGGCTCAGATCCGGACTGCTGGACCGGATCGAGGGCCAGGTCAACCGGGCTGCGGCCGGTCAGCAGGCCCGGATCCAGATGAAATGCAACGCGATCATCGACGAGGTGATCATCGACGCGCTCTACCGGGCATCGCAGGCCGGAGTACCCGTCGACTTGTGGGTCCGCGGAATCTGCGCGGTCCGTCCCGGGGTGCGGGGGATGTCGGACAACATCCGGGTCCGCAGCATCCTCGGCCGGTTCCTTGAGCATTCTCGGGTCTATGCGTTCGGTACGGACGTCGACGACGGGGAGGTGTGGATGGGCAGCGCTGATCTCATGCACCGCAACCTCGACCGGCGGGTCGAGCTGCTGGTCCGGGTGGCCGATCCGGCTCAGCAAACCGAACTGCGCGGCCTGATTAACATGGCGATGGATGACGGGACATCGTCGTGGTGGCTGGCCGGGGACGGCTCCTGGACCAGGCATCACCTCGATGACTCCGGCAATCCGCTGCTCGACATCCAGGAGTACCTGATCGCGACCAGGAACACCCGCGGGGGTGCTGATGCCTGATGGCCGGCCGGCCGCGGCGGTCGGCGGCGATGTCGCTGGCGCAACCGCCGGGGCCAACCGCCTGGCCGCGGCCGGACCGATCCGGGCGGCCGGGGCGCTGCTGCGCCGGGCCGCCGCCGGCGGTGACGAGCTGGCCCTGATTCACCGCATCAAGTACGGCGACTGGACATTCCCTAAGGGCAAGCTTGAGCCCGGTGAGCACGTCCTGGAGGCGGCCGTCCGCGAAGTAGCGGAGGAGACCGGGGTCCGAGTGGTCCTGGGGCGGCGGCTCAGCCAGGCCAGTTATGACATCAACGGCCGGCCGAAGCTGGTCGACTACTGGGCGGCCCGGCCCGCTCCCGGCGCGAGCACTACCTTCGTGTCCAACGCGGAGGTGGACGAGCTGGAGTGGGCGTCGGCACCGACGGCCGGGCGCAAGCTCAGCTACGGCCACGACGCTCAGCTGCTCGCCGAGCTCATGGCCGGGCCGTCCGATACCGTCCCGATCGTACTGCTCAGGCACGCTTCCGCCGGAGCCAAGAACTCCTGGGCCGGCGATGACCTGGACCGGCCGCTTGATGCTGATGGCGCCGCTGTCGCGGAGCGGCTGGCCGGCCTGCTGAGCTGCTTCGGGTCCTGCCGGGTGATCAGCTCCGCCGCCGAGCGGTGCCTCGCCACGGTGCGGCCCTATGCGCAGCGAGCCGGAGTGGAGATAACGGTCGAGCCCGCCCTGACCGTGCTTGAGCCGTCGGCGGATGCGGCGGCCGTCATGGACCTGGCCGCCGCGATCGCCGCCGAGCGGCAGCCGACGGTGCTGTGCGCGCACCGCGAGAATCTCGCACCTGCCCTGGCCGCCATCTGCGGCTACCTCGGCGCCGAACGGCCCGGCGGACCGCACGGACCCGGCCTGGACAAGGGCGGATTTTGGGTGCTGCACATCGCGGACGGCACCCTGGCCGGGGCCGAGCAGCACAGTCCGTGACTGCGATCGGCACAGTCCCTGACTGGCCGGCTAGCGGCGGGGCGATGCGAGCGCTAGGCAGGCTCGCTGTCAGCTCGGCCGGCCAGCGCTCGGGCGGCTGCAGCCGTCGGCTCATCCAGGCCCTCGTAGTCGGCGCGCCCGTGCCGCTCGGCCTGCTGGTCGATCCACCGGCTATGGGCCTCCCATGCGGATTGCTTGCTGGTGCCTAGCGCAGCGCCGATCTGTGACCAGGAGGCGCCCGCTGCCCGGGCGGATCGGATCGTGAGCTGCCGTCCGTAGCCGGCCTTACGGCTGATCACCTCGCCCAGTGCGAGCAACTCGAGTGCTTCGTCCCTGTTCAACTGGGTGGCGTCGGATACCTCGCCGTCCAGGCTCATCCCAGCCGGAGCGAGCGAGTCCCGGGCACGGAGCTCGTCGTAACGTGTGACAGCCGTGCTCAGAGTGTGGTCGGATTCGATGCCCTCCGGTGTCGTCATGTCGATATCTTTCCGTCAGGACCGCCTGACGTCAAGCCATCCTGACGTCAGGATGGGTTGACCGCGCTGAGAGCTGTGCGGTGGATAATGCCACCTGAGCGGCCAGCGGCTCCTTGCTGACCGGGATAGGAGCAGTTCGTGAACGAGGACCATCTGGCGCTGTGCTCTAGCCCCGAGTGGGCCAGGCTGGTGGAGGAGGAACTGCTGCCGTGGGTCCTCGAGGACTTTGACCTGGGCGAGGACCTGCTGGAGGTCGGCGCGGGTCCGGGGCTGACGACTGACGTGCTGCGGCGGCATGCTGCCCGGGTGACCGCGGTGGAACTGGACGCGGGCCTGGCGGCTCGCCTCGCGGGCCGACTGGCGGGTACCAACGTCGAAGTGGTCACGGCGGACGTGACGGAGCTGCCATTTCCCGCCGGGAGCTTCTCGGCGGCGGCCTGCCTGACGATGCTGCACCATATTCCGTCGGCGGCGCTCCAGGAGGCCGCCCTGGCCGAGCTATGCCGGGTGCTCAGGACCGGCGGCGTGCTGGTCGGCACGGACGGGCTGGATACCCCGGCCCGGCGCAGCCTGCACCATGACGACATCTTCGTGCCGGTCGAGCCTGGCTCGCTGGCGGACCGGCTGCGCTGGGCGGGCTTCGCGAGCGCCTACGTCGAGGTGTCCGGAGACCGGCTGCGATTCGCGGCCACTGCCTGACGCTGGGCGCGCCGTGGCCGGGATAGCCGCCCGGCGGCCGGCACGGTCGGTACGAGCGGCAGCCCGGACGGCGGCTTGACCTCTTCCAGCCGTAGGTAGGTCACCAGCCGCTGGCCGCCCCTGGTGGCGAGCGCGGCCAGCACCTGCTGCAGCTCCGCGACGTCCCTGGCTACGACCGTGAGCATGTAGTCCATCTCGCCGGCCACGTTGTCCGCCGCGATGATCTGCGGCAGCGCCCGGATCTGCTCTTCGAAGACGCGGGTCGAGCGGGGGTCGTGGCGCCCGAGGGTAGCCGTCACGTACATCTGCAGCGGGAATCCGGCCGCGGCCGGGTCCAGCCTGGCACTGATGATCCGGATGACGCCAGACTCCTTCAGCCGGCGGACCCGGTGCAATGTCGCCGCGGGGGAGAGCTCAACCAGGCGGGCCAGCTCGACGTTGGTGCGATCCGCATCGGCCTGCAGCACAGTGAGCAGCTGAACGTCAACTTCATCAAGTTCGATAGCCATCTCGCACTACATTATTGCGTTAACCTGCTCACCCGGCAAATTCTAGGACGGTAACGGGTGAAATGGAGGTATGCAGACCAACCTTCGCCGCTCCGTCATCGCACTGACCGCCGCCGGGCTGTTGTGGGGTATGACCGTGCCGCTGTCCAAGGTGGCGCTGGAGTGGCTACCGCCGGCGTGGCTCACGTTCGCCCGCTTCAGCGTGGCTGCGGCTGTGCTGCTGGTAGTGGCGCGGCACCGGCTGCGCACCGCGTGGTCCCCGGCCGTGCTCGCCTGGGGCGCGGTGGGTTACGGGGGGACAGTTCTCGTGCAGAACGCGGGCATCACCAAGACCAGTGTCAGCCACGCGGCGCTGCTGATCGGTGCCACCCCGGTGCTGGTGGCGCTCGTGGCGGCGGTCTGGCGCCACGCGGTGGCGCGGCCAGTGGCCTGGGCAGGCTTCGTGCTGTCGCTGGCAGGCGTCGGCCTGGTCGCGGGCGGCCCCGGCGGTGGCGCGACCGCCGCCGGTGACGGCCTGGTCCTCGCGTCACTGCTGCTCTCAGCGACGTTCACCGTTGCGCAAACCGGGCTGCTGCGCGGCCGGGACCCGATCGCAGTGACGGCGGTGCAATTCCTGGCGGCGGCCGCCGCCATGCTGCCCATCGCTGTGGTGCGGGAGGGGATGCCGCCCTTCCCCAGCAGCGCAGGCACCCTCCTGGCCGTTGCCGCGCTTGCGCTCGGCGGCACGGTGCTGCCGTTCGCGCTGTTCGCTTATGGGCAGGTCCGGGTGTCCGCCGAGGTGGCCGGGGCCTTCCTGAATCTCGAGCCGCTGGTAGGCGCGGTGGCAGGTGCCGTCGTCTTCCAGAATCCGGTCGGTGCTGAGCAGGTATTCGGCGGGACGGCCATCCTGGCCGGCATCGGGTTGAGCAGCCTCCCGCTGCTAGCCGTCGGGCGCGGCCCCAGGCCAGTGCCCGCTGCGGAGCCTGTGCGTGCTGCGGGGCCTTTGCGTGCTGCGGAGTCTGTGCGTGCTGCGGAGTCTGTGCGTGCTGCGGAGTCTGTGCGCCCTGCGGAGCCTGTGCGCGCTGCGCGTGCTGCGGAGGGAGAGCGCGCCTCCCTGCCAGCGGGCCCCCCGCCAGCGGGCCCCCCGCCAGTGCGTCCCCTGCCGGAGCGCCGATCCCTGGCCGACCGCCGCTCCCGGCCCGAGCGGCGGATCATGCCGGATGGCACTAGACAGCACCACGGCCCGGGCACCTCCGGTTCGAAGCTGGACCGGGTGGCTCCGGCCTTCCGCCGGCCGGTGAACTGGAGGACGAACGGCCCCAGCCCCGCACGGCCTCCACTGGCGAGCCCCGGACCGGGCCGCCGGGCGGCGGACCACGGCGCGGGCCCGGCCTCCGACTGCCCACCCGGACACGCTCGCGTCGGGCGGACCGCGGCCGGCCGTGACGGGAGGCATGCATATGTCCGGGGACCGGCACGATGAGGGAGTTGCGGCTAGCGACTTCAGCGCGGCCGATGTGCTGGCTTACCTGACCTGCTGGCTTACCTGACCTGCTGAGTTACCTGTCCTGCTGGCCGGCCGGACCGTCCAGGTGGCTGGTCCCCGCGGGCGTCCAGTCCAGCGTGGGCGGGACGGCTCCTTCGAAGATCAGTAGCCAGCGTTTGATCTCGATGCCGGTACCGCCGCTGTAACCGCCCAGTCCGTCGGCGGCCACCACCCGATGGCACGGCACGATGATCGGTATGGGGTTGGACCCCATGAGCTGGCCGATGGCCCGGGCGGACACGGCTACACCATCCGCACGGGACGCGGCCAGTCCGGCCAGCCTCCCGTAGGTGATCGTCTCGCCGAAGGCCACTGAATCGAAGAGCTCCCCGAGCACGTGCAACTGCAGACGGGACGCGGCCGTCCAGTCAAGCGGGAGCTCGAAGGCCCGGCGCTGGCCGGAGAAGTACTCGGCAAGCTGCAGGCCGGCCGCGGCGGACAGGCTGGCCGCCGCGCTGTGCCTGGCCGTGGCGGCCGGACCGGCCTGGTCATGGGCCGAGCCGCCAGCCAGGCCACCAGCGGAGCCATCCGCCTGCTGGGGCGGCGACCCGAACCTGACCGCGGTAACGCCGGTTCCGCTGCAGGCCACCGAGACGTGCCCGACGGGCGTGCCGATTGTTGTCCAGGAGCGTTCGGCCATGAGCCCATTCTGGCTCACTCCTGGACCACCGGATTGTCGGTGGCCCGCGGTACATATCGGTTACCAAGTCACCGGCCAGAAGGAGAAGGCTATGGCGAAGAGCGTCGCGGACGCCGTCGAGGCCGAGCTCGCGGATCTGTCACGGCAGTTAACCGAGCCAGCAGAGCGCGAGTGCCTGCGCTGCTTTCTGCTCCGGATGATCAGCGAATTCGGCTGCGACGGCACCCACCGGTGGACGGTCCGCTGGCGGAATGAGCGCGCACCACGGGCCCGCGGGCTGGTCGCCCGCCTGCAGCGCCAGGGCGGCTGCTGCTGCGACTGTGAGGTGCTGATCAACGTCTTTCCCGACTATCCCGCCACCGCCGAGCTGCTGCCGTGCGCAGGGGTAATTCGGGCCGGGTCGGCCCTGCCATGCGATCTGGGAGCGCTGCGCAAGAGCGCCTGAGGCCGCCTCGTTCCTGGCCTCAGGCCTCGCCCTTCTCGGCGAGCCGCACCAGCGCCTTGGCGATGGGCAAGGCCGTGAGCTGCACCTGCCAGGGCCGGGCGCCAAACCCGGCCAGCTCGGCCGCAACTGCCTCCGGGCCGAGCGGCTCAGGTGGCTGCCAGGCCAGCCTGCGCACCGCATCGGGCGGCAGCAGGTTCTCAGTCGGCAGATGATGCTCATCGGCGAGGGCGGCGACTGCCGCGCGGGCCGCGGCCAGCCGCCGTGCAGCCGCCGGATCCCGCTCTGACCAGCGATGCGCGGGCGGCGGGCCGTCGCTGGGTGGTGCCGACGCATCGGGTAGCGCGCGCTCGGACTGAGCCCTGGCGCGGCTGATAGCGCGCAGCCACTCCGGCGCGTGCCGCCGCGCGCCGCGACCGTTGAAGCCAGCGATGCCGTTCAGATCGGTAGCACCGTTGGGCACCGTCCGGGCGGCCTCGATGATGGCAGAGTCCAGCAGCACGCGAGTGGGCGACAGATCGCGCCGCCGGGCAATCTTGTCCCGCTCCAGCCACAGCTCGCGGACGATGGCCAGACCACGGCGGCTGCGGACCCGGTGAATTCCGGAGGTGCGCCGCCATGGCTCGGCGCGCGGACCAGGCGGCTCGGTGGCGAGCACGGCCGCGAATTCCTGCCGTGCCCACTCGGTCTTGCCCTGGTCCGCGAGCTGTTCGGCCAGGGCATCGCGCAGCTCCACGAGGACTTCGACATCGAGCGCGGCATAGCGCAGCCATTCCTCCGGCAGCGGCCGGGTGGACCAGTCCGCCGCCGAGTGGCTCTTCTCCAGGGCCAGCCCGAGCACGGACTCGACCAGGGTTCCCAGGCCGACTCTGGGGTACCCGAGCAGCCGCCCGGCCAGTTCAGTATCGAAGAGCAGCCGCGGCCGGTAACCGATCTCCGCCAGGCAGGGCAGGTCCTGCGAGGCGGCGTGCAGCACGGCCTCGGTCCCGGCCAGCGCCGCGTCGATGCTGGAGAGGTCAGGGCAGCCGACGGGATCGATCAGCACGGTCCCGGTGCCACGGCGGCGGAACTGGACCAGGAAGGCCCGGTGGCCGTAGCGGAATCCGGAGGCGCGCTCGGCGTCAACGGCTACCGGGCCGTGGCCGGCGCCGAGCGCCCGGGCCGCACTAGCCAGGCCCTCCTCGGACACCACGAGCGGGGGCAGCCCATCCCGGGGCTCAAGGAGCGGCACCGACGTGCGCTCCGGCGCTGCATCCTGGGGTTGGGCCTGGTCTGGCTGCGCCGGTCCGGTACCGCTCACTGCGGCCGCCGGTGCCGCGGCTGCCGCAGCGCGGCCACTCCCGCCGCTACCGGCGGTAGGCCAGCGGCCGTGCACAGGGCATCGCACCAGGCCGCGACGTGCCCGTCGATGCCGGACTGAGCAGCATCGGGGCCGACCGGCGACCACGAAGCACGCAACTCGAATTCGGTTGCCACCGGTTCATCTTGCTTTCCGCCGAACCCTTCGGTCACCACCCTGGTTACCGTACCGCTGGTCTGCTGGAAACCGTGAGTCCGGGCCTCCAGCGCCTCGGTGAGCCAGCTCCAGCCCACCTGCCCGATCAGCGGGTCGGCGGCAATCTCGGGGTCAAGGTCGGCGCGGATGTAGGCAATGATCCGCAGCGGCCCGGCCCAGCCCGGCTGCCCCGCCGGATCGTAGAGCAGGACGAACCGGCCCCAGCCGACTTCGTCGTCGCCGTCGCGAACGGTCGCGGCGACCGCAGCGGCGTAGGGCGCGAGCTTGCGAGGCGGCGGCTCGCCATCGAAGGAGAGCTCAAGGCGGGCCAGCCGCTCGGCGGCGATCCCGGATTCAAGGTCAGCTACAGCGGAACGAAACGTAGCCGCCGCGGCCGGGTCTTCTCGTTGCACTGGCCCGGTGGCAGGTCTCATGGTCTGAGCATGCGGCACGGGCGGGCGTTCGTCATGCGACCAGACGGCGCGGCTGCTCCGCCTCGGCCGGCTCACGCTGGTACCGAAGGAAGCCGATCAACAGGGCCGCACCGCAACCGGCGCAGGACCACTCGGGACAGTTCCCGTCAGCCGCGTCCGGGCAGCCGCCGTCCGGCGGGTGCTGCTGCTCGAAGGGCTGACCCCGGCCGCAGTCAGGGCAGTACCGGATCATCTCGATCATCCGCCACCTCCTCACCACTGAGCCCGCCGTAACTGTGAGCCCGCCGTACGTGCGCGGCGCTAAACGGGCACCCGCGCCGGGTACAGCATGATGCTGACATGCCAGGCACTCGGCGGCGTGGATCTGCTGCGGCGTGTCACGACAGCGTTTCGGCGCGAGCGTGCCGACCAGGCCCGCGGGGCTTGTGAGATGATCACTGACGTGAATCCGCAGCCGGGCGAGTCCATCTTCGTACGAGCCTGCCGCAGGCAGCCGGTCAGTCATACGCCGGTCTGGTTCATGCGGCAGGCCGGCCGATCGCTGCCGGAATACCGGGCCGCCAGGGCCGGGATATCGATGCTCGATGCGTGTCGCACACCGGAGCTCATCACCGAGTTCACGCTGCAGCCGATGCGAAGGTACGCGGTCGACGCCGCCATCTTCTTCAGTGACATCGTGGTGCCGCTGCGGGCGGTCGGGGTCGGCGTGGATATCCGCCCCGGTGTCGGGCCCGTGGTCGAGCAGCCGATCCGCGAGACCGGCGATCTGCAGCGGCTGCGCCCCCTGGAGCCTGATGATGTGCCGTTCGTCACCGAGGCCGTCCGTTCCCTGGTCGGCGAACTGGGCGGCAAGCCGCTGATCGGCTTCGCTGGCGGCCCGTTCACGCTGGCGTCCTACCTGGTCGACGGCGGTCCGTCGAAGAGTTTCGACACCACAAAGTCGCTGATGTACGGCGATCCGCCGCTGTGGAACGCGTTGCTCGCCAGGCTGGCCGACATAACGATCTCGTTCCTGAAGGTTCAGGTGGCGGCCGGGGCGGCGGCAGTCCAGCTGTTCGACTCCTGGGCGGGCGTGGTCAGCCCGGATGACTACCGCCGGTCCGTGCTTCCGCACAGCAAGCGAATTTTCGACGAGCTGGCGGCCACTGGCGTGCCGCGGATCCATTTCGGCGTCGGGACCGGCGAGCTGCTCGGGCTGCTGGGCGAGGCGGGCGCGGACGTGGTCGGGGTGGACTGGCGGGTGCCGCTCGACGAGGCCGTCCGGCGCGTCGAGCCGGGCAAGGCGCTGCAGGGCAACCTCGATCCGGCCATCCTGCTGGCCCCGTGGGAGGTGATCGAGCGGCGGGCCATCGGTGTCCTGGAAGCAGGCCGGACCGCCGAGGGCCACGTGTTCAACCTCGGTCATGGCGTGCTGCCGCAGACCGACCCCGGCGTGCTGGCGCGGCTCACCGACTTGGTGCACGCCGCCTCGGCCAGGCTCCCGCACTGACCCGGGATGGCGCGGCTGAACCGGAAGTCACGCACCAGCCCACCATGCCGTTTCCTGGCGGCACCCGGCTAGTCCGCTGGGGTGGGCGGGACCCGGCGCCGCAGCAGCCGCCGGCGTCCGGCGTATCCGATCCCGCCGGCCAGCGCGACGATGAGCGCGAACGGAAGCACGGTGCCAACCGCGGTGAGCAGCCACGCTGTTGCGCGCCGCAGCCCCCGCCATCCTGCGGCCAGGCCGGTGACGAACCCGTGTTCCTGTTTCTTCCGCACGGGTTCGGCGTGGTGACTCACCAGCAGCAGCGAGACGGTCGCGAACGTGGTCGCGCGGGCCAGCGCCCGCTGCTGGGCCTGCAGTGCCTCCAGGTCCGACTCTTGTGAGTTGATCTGCTCCTGGACGTCGAGCAGGTCGCTGACCGAGCCGGCTCGCTGCAGCAGCGTGCGCAACTGCGCGATCGCCGCCTGGGCCGACGCGACCCGGCTGGTTACGTCGGCCACCTGCTGGGTGACGTCCTGGGCCCGCTGACTCAGCGCGGTCGGGCTGCCCAGCTTGATGCGCAGGCTGCCGAGCGCCGCCTGATAGCCAGGCACGGGCACCTTCAGCTGCAGGCTGGCGGACGCGACGTGCCGCTGGCCAGGCTGGCTCGACTCCTGCTCGGCGGCCAGGTAGCCGCCCGCGGCGGTGACGATGGCGGCGGCATGCTGAACGGCAGCCTGGACGTTGCCGGTCTGGACGGTGAGGCTGGCGGTGTAGATGATGCTCTCCGCGGACAGCAGGCCCGCGTTCTGCGCGGCCGGGGCCTGGGCGCCAGCAGCCGCCTGGCGGGGGGCGGGCTCGCTGGCCGCCTGCCCGAAGCCGGCCGCAGCGCCGTGAGCACCCGTGGAGCTGGCCCCTGAGGCGGTCGCTGGACCGGCTCCCGAGGAGCCGCAGCCGGCCAGCAGCAGGCCGGTCACGGATATCGCGACCGCGCAGGCCAGGGCTGCGCGGCGCGGCCCGCGATGACGCTGGCGGACCGTTGGTATGTCGGTCATGCAGCTCAGATGCGCGGCGGCCTGCCCGGGGTTCCGCCCTGCAGGTAACGATCTGGGTACGGTGATAGCCGGATGCACGAGGATGAGTCCGTGACTGATCCGAAAATCGAGCTGCACGTTCACCTGGAAGGCACCGTAAGGCCGCCGGCTCTGTTGCAGATAGCGCGCCGCAACGGCGTGGCGCTGCCGGCTGATTCGGTAGCCGGGCTGACGGCGCTGTATGAATTCAAGGACTTCGCGCATTTTCTCGAGGTATGGATGATGACCACCGGGGCCCTGCGGACCGGGCGTGACTTCCGGCAGGTAGTGGTCGACTACGCTGCCGAGGCGGCCGGGCACGGCGCCGTCTACCTGGAAGGCATCTTCACCCCGGCCGAGCCGGTCAGCCGCGGCGCCAGCTGGGACGAAGTGTTCGCCGGGTACTGCGACGGCGCGCAGCAGGCCAGCGAGATCCATGGCGTCCAGGTCAGGCTGACGCCGGATATTTCCCGCGGCTACCCGCTCGAGGCCGCCGAGCTGACCGCCAGGTACGCGGTCAGGTACGCCGATCGCGGCGTGGTCGGCCTCGGGCTGGGCGGCCCGGAGCTGGAGTATCCGCCCGAGCTGTTCACTGCGCCGTTCCAGCTGGCCGCCGAGGGCGGGCTGGCCGCCGTGCCGCACGCCGGGGAGGTGGCGGGCAGCTCGTCGGTCCGGAGCTGCCTGGAGGTCCTCGGTGCGTACCGGATCCGGCACGGCATCCGCGCGATCGACGATCCCGGGCTGGTCCGCGAACTCGCCAGCCGGGGCACAGTGCTGGATGTGTGCCCCATCTCGAACCTGCGCACCGGCGCGGTGGCCGCCCTGGCGCAGCACCCGCTGGCTGAACTAACCGCAGCCGGGGTCCGCTGCTCGGTCTCGACCGACGATCCGGCGATGTTCGGCACCGATCTGGGCACCGAATACGCGGCGGCCGCGCGGCTGGGCGTGCCGGCCAGCGAGTGCTACCAGGCTGGCCTGGCCGGAGCGCTGTGCGATGCGGGCACCAGGGCGGCGCTGCGGGAGCGCGGCGAGCAGGCCGGCTGGCAGGCGACGTGACGACGGCAGCGCCAGGACCGGCCGGAGACAATGCGTTCGGCGACCGGGTCACCGAGTGGATCGGCGTGCTCGGACGGCTCAGGGACGTGGTGCGCCAGCAGGTGCTCCGCTCCCAGGTGGCCGGCCTCCCGCAGGTCAGCTGCGGGCCGGCCCGGATCCTGGACATCGGCTGCGGGCAGGGTACCCAGGCGCTGTATCTGGCGCGGGCCGGGCATGACGTGACCGGCCTGGACTCATCCGGCGAGCTGCTGGCCCGGTTCACCGGCGACCTGGCCCGCGAGCCCGCCGAGGTCGCGGCCCGCGTTCGGCTGGTCCGCGGTCCCGGCGAACGCGCCGCTGACCTGGTGAGCGGCCCCTTCGACCTGATCATGTGCCACGGGGTGCTGATGTATCTGAGTGACCCCCGGCCGATGCTCTCGGCCTTGTCCCAGCTGAGCAAGGGCGGCGGCGCCCTGTCCCTGCTCGTCCGCAACGGCCTGGCCCCCGCCATGCGGGACGGGCTGCGCGGTCACTGGCAGGCGGCGCTGCGCGGCTTCGACACCTTGGAGTACGCCAACAGGCTCGGCCTCACCGCGCATGCGCATACCCCGGCCGACCTGGACCTGATGCTGGCGCCGCTCGGCTGGGAGCGGCGGGCCTGGTTCGGGGTGCGGGTGTTCACCGACCACCTCGACCGGCCCGCTCCCGGGCCGGACGAGCTGCCGGACCTGCTGGCCGCCGAGCGCGAGGCAGGCCGCCGGGACCCGTACCGGAGCGTGGCTGCGCTGCTGCACCTGGTCTACGGCAGAGTGGAGGGATGACAACACCCGCCGGGCCACCGGTGATCGCGATCGTGGGCGGCGGCATCGCCGGGCTGGCCGCGGCGCTTTTCCTCAGCGACAGCGGCGCCGCCGTGACCGTGCTGGAAGGCTCGCCGCGGCTGGGCGGCAAGCTGGCGGTATCCGAGGTGGCCGGCGTCGCCGTCGATGAAGGCGCCGAGGCGCTGCTGGCCAGGCGGCCGGAGGGCATCGACCTGATCGGCGCCGTCGGCCTCGACGGCCAGCTGGTGTGGCCGGGCACCACGGCGGCGGGCATCTGGACCCGCGGCCAGTTGCACCCGCTGCCCCGGCGGCAGTTCATGGGGGTGCCCGCCGACACCGACGAGCTCGGCCGGTCGGGGATCCTGTCCGCGGCGGGCCTGGCCAGGGCGCGAACCGAGGCTGACCGGCCGGCCACGGCCAGGACCGGGGATGCCTCGGTGGCCAGTTACGTCGGAGCCAGGTTCGGCCAGGAACTCGTCGACCGGCTGGTGGATCCGCTGCTGGGCGGCGTCTACGCCGGCCGGTCTGACCAGCTGTCCTTCGAGGCGACGCTGCCCGCCCTGGCGCAGGCCGCCCAGCGGCACCGGTCGCTGGCCGCGGCAGCGCGCTCGCTGCTGCCCGATCCCGGGGCGCCGGCAGGCCGTACGGCCGCGCCGACCGCCGGAGACCGGCCGCCAGCCGCCGGCCGGGGCGCGCCGGGCGGCAGCCCGGTCTTCACCACGCTGGCCGGCGGCCTCGGAACCCTGCCTGGCGCGGTGGCCGTCCGGTCCGGCGCCGAAGTCCGCACCGCCGCCATGACCAGGGAGCTGGCCCGGACGGCCGGCGGCTGGCGGCTGGTGATCGGCTCAGCCAGGTCCCCGGAGCTGCTGGACGCCGACGCGGTGATCCTCGCGCTGCCCGCCCGGCCCGCCAGCAGGCTGCTGGCGGCAACCAGCCCCGCCGCGGCGGCCGCGCTCGGCGAGATCGGCTACGCCAGCATGGCGGTCGTCACGCTCGCCTACCCGCGGGCGGCGTTCCCGAGCCTGCCGCAGGGCAGCGGCTACCTGGTGCCCGCCGTCGACCGGCGCCCGGTCAAGGCGGTGACCTTCAGCAGCGTCAAATGGCCGCACCTGCAGCCGGACGGCCAGCTGGTGCTGGTCAGGTGCTCGGTCGGCCGGGTGGGGGAGGAAGCCGTGCTGCAGCGTGACGACAGCGAGCTCGCGGCGATCGCCGGCGCCGACCTGGCGGCGGCCACCGGGGTGACCGGTGCGCCGGTGGCCAGCCGGGTCAGCAGGTGGGGCGGCGGCCTGCCCCAGTACACCGTCGGTCACCTGGACCGGGTCGCGCGGGTCAGGGCCGCCGTGGCCGACCAGCCGGGGCTGGCCGTATGCGGCGCTGCCTACGACGGCATCGGCATCCCGGCCTGCATCGCCACCGCCAGGCTCGCGGCCGGCCAGGTCCAGGCCTACCTGGCGGCCCGGCCGAACCCGGCGGGCAGGCCAGGCTGACCGGGTGCGCGGCCGGTGCGCCCGGCCGCGCGGGCCCGCTCAGGCGCCGCTATCCAGCGAGATGAAGCGCCTGACCTTGCCCGTCCTGGGATCGCGGGCGATGGCCCGGACGCGCCTGATCGTGACGTGCGGCCCGGTCACGCCGGACTGCCGAATACTCTGCTCGACGGCAGCTGCGAGCGCGGCCTGGTCGAAGCCGGCGTCGCTGACCACAGCGATATCGGCGCCGCCAGCCGTCTGGCGGACCTGGTACTCGCGCAGCTCCGCCGCCCGCAGCAGCGCCGTGGCCAGCGCGGACGGATGCACGATGGTGGCGCCATAGCGGAAGACGTCGTCGGCGCGTCCGTCGACGCTGGCGCGCAGCTGGCCGCCGTCACTGAGCCCGGCCGGGGTGAAGCGGTCGGTGAGCTCATAGCGGATCAGCGGCAGGGTGAGGTTATGCAGGTTGGTGACCAGCACGCGGGCCGATGCGGTGCCATCGGGGACCACCCGGCCGGCTTCGTCGACGCACTCCGCGATGCACGTGTCGCCGGCGAAGGTCAGCAGCGTGCCGCCTGGATCGCTGTGGCCGACCAGCCCCTCGGTGGAGACAAACATATTGATCACCGGGACGCCGAACGCGCCGCTGATGGCCGCGCGATCCGCGGCCGTGAGCATCTCCGAGATCGCGGTCACGGCGCTCAGCCGCAGCCGCAGCCGTCCCGCGCGCTGCTCCCCGGCCAGCTCGGCCAGCTTGGTCGCGTGCCCGATCAGGGCGGGCGGCTGGGCCGCGTTCAGGCGCTCGACGATCATGGCCGTCGGCAGGGTGGCCGGTGCGGAAACCATCCGCACCGGCGGCCCGGTAGCCGTGGCGGCGGCCAGGCCACTGGAATGCACCGGCGAGGCCGCGGCCACCATCCCGATCACCATGCCCTCGGCCGGGCGGCCGCCGCTGGACAGGAAGACGGCCATCGCCCTGCGCATGACCGAGGCGGCGAACTCGGCATACTCCTCAGCGGTCTGGACGAAGACACCGCGCAGGCCGGAGCTGCCGCCGGACACCAGGCACACATAGTCGCCGTGCAGCAGGGCCGCCTCGGTGACCGATGCGGCCAGGTGCTGCTCCACGCGATCCCGGGTGAGCCGCCGGTCGGTGACGATCTCGTCGAAGCTGGCCATCATCTGGGCCTTGGTCATGATGGGCAGCCGGTCCAGGTCGGCCAGCTCGAACCGGCTGGCGTCGATCCCGGCGAGCCGGGCCGCGTGGAACGGCGAGCGCTCGACGGCCCGGGCCAGTAGCGCCCGCAGCCGGGTGCGCTGCAGCCCGGCCAGCTGGTCGGCGCTCCAGCCGAGGCGCCCGATGTGCCCGGCCATCCGTCCGCCGATGGCCGCGGCCATCCGGGCCCGGAGCCGGTCGAGGTCGGCGCTGGTGGTCGTGGTCATGATTGCCTCCCTTCCGGCCGCCCGCCGGGGGCCGCGGACTTTAGGTCAGCCAGGATGCCGGCTGGTCCAGGCGTCGATGACGTCGAGTACGGTCCGGCTGGGCTCTGGCGGCGTAAAGCCGAGCGTCTCCAGCAGGATCGGGTGGACGGCGGGGTGCAGCCGGTTCTCGGTGAAGGCCTGTTCGTCGTCCTTGGACTGCCAGACATCGACATAGCGCAGCCCGGACTCGGTGCGCCAGGCCAGGTGGGCGATCAGGCCGGGCGGCAGTTCCGGGCCCACGGCCTCCTTGATCCGGGCATAGGTCTCGGAGTTGATCGGCACGTCGTAGGTGACTGCGTAGGTCATCGGATCGCCTCCACTATATTTGGACCGAAGTAGCTTCGGATTAATATTGGTATCATGACCCGCATGCCAGCTCCCGTCAAGAGGCGTTACGACGCCACCCGCCGCCGCCAGGCCGCCGCCCGCACCCGGGCGGCCATCCTGGACGCCGCGCGCCAGCTGTTCACCGAACGCGGATACGCCGCCACCCCGATGACCGCGATCGCCGAACGGGCCGGGGTGGCACTGGACACCATCTACGCCTCGGTCGGCCGCAAGCCCGAACTGGCCCGGCTGCTGATCGAGACCGCGATCTCCGGCACCGACCAGACCATCCCCGCCGAACAGCGCGACTACGTGCGCGCGATCCAGACCGCTCCCGACCCAGGCGCCAAGATCGCCATCTACGCCGCCGCGATCGCGGCCATCGCCCCCCGCCTGGCGCTCGTACTAGCCATCATCCAGCAAGCCGCTCGCGACGAACCTGAACTAGCCAGGCTGTGGACCCAGGTCGCCGAACGGCGCGCAGCGAACATGCGCCGTTTCGTCGCCGACCTGGCCACCGTCGCCCCGCTGCGCCTGGACCCCGACCAGGCCGCCGACATCGTATGGGCCACCAACTCCGCCGAGATGTACCAGCTCCTGGTCGGTCAGCGCGGCTGGAGCCCGCAGCGCTACGAGCGCTTCCTCGCCGACACCTGGCGCCGCCTGCTCCTGGCCGAATAGGCCAGCTTCACCGGCCGCAGATACGACGCCAGGCAGGCGCAGGCGGCTGGCATCGTGCACTGGACAGCCAGCGAGCATGAGGTGCTGGCCGCGGCGGTCAAACTGGCCCGTGAGCTGGCCGCCAAGGACCGGGCGGTACTCGCCGAGCACAAGCGGCTGCGGTACGGCGAGGTGGTCCGGCGCTGCGGCGCGGGCCGGCGGGGAGGAGAATGACCGCATGGCTGACAACAAGACCGCCCCACGGGCCCGGGACCTGAACGAGCTGATCCGGTACACGATGTGGTCAGTGTTCCGGGTCACCGGCCCGGCCGGCCTGGACGCGGCGCCGGCGGCCCGCGTGCCCGGGCGCGCAGGCCTGGCCGCAGAAGTCACCCAGCTGTGCGAGCAGGCTGCCGAGAAGGGCGTCGTCACCCGCGGCTGTTATGACGTGCAGGGGCTGCGCGCCGACGCTGACTACATGTTCTGGTGGATCGCGCCGTCCTCGGACGACCTGCAGGAGATGTACTCCCGGTTCCGCCGGACCGGCCTGGGCCGGGCCAGCGAGCCGGTGTGGTCGGTGCTGGCGCTGCACCGTCCGGCGGAGTTCAACAAGAGCCACGTGCCGGCCTTCCTGGCCGGGGAGGAGCCGCGCGGCTTCGTGTGCGTCTACCCGTTCGTCCGGTCGTATGAGTGGTACCTGCTCGACGACAGCGAGCGCCGGGCCATGCTCGCCGAGCACGGAATGATGGCCCGCGAGTACCCGGACGTGCGCGCCAATACGGTGTCCTGCTTCGCGCTGAACGACTACGAGTGGATGCTCGCCTTCGAGGCCGACGAGCTGCACCGGATCGTGGACCTCATGCGCCACCTGCGGGGTGCCCGGGCCAGGCTGCACACCAGGGCGGAGATCCCGTTCTATACCGGGCGCCGCAAGCCGGTCGGAGAGCTGCTCGCAGCGTTGCCCTGAGGGTGCTGCCGTGAGGGTGCTGTTCGCCCGGGAGCAGATCAGCGCGGAGCTGTCCTGGGCGGCTCTGGAGTCAATGCTGCCCGGCTGGGAGATCGCCGCAGCGGCGCCCGGCCGGCTGGCGGAGCATCTGGACGGCGCCGACGTGGTGTGCCCGCTGGGCGGCGCGATCGACAGGGCGGCGATCGAGGCCGGTACCTTCGGGCTGATCCATCAGTTCGGTGTCGGTCTCGACAAGGTCGACGTGGCAGCGGCCACGGAGCTGGGCGTCTGGGTGGCGCGGGTGCCCGGCGACGCGGGCGGCAACGCCGACAGTGTCGCGGAGCTGGCCGTACTGCACCTGCTCGCCCTGACCAGGCGGCTGGACGAGCTGCGGGCCACGCTCCGCGACGGCGACTGGGCGCAGCGGCCGGCCGGCCGCTCGCTGGCCGGCGCCACCGTCGCGGTGGTGGGCCTCGGAGCGATCGGGACCGCCCTGACCCGCCGGCTGGCCCCGTTCGGCCCCCGGCTGCTCGGCGTGCGGTCCCGGCCGGAGCTGGGCGGACCGCCGGAGATGGCCGAGGTCACCGGGCTCGCCGGGCTGCCCCGCGTGCTGAGCCGCGCTGACGCGGTGGTGTGCTGCGCCATGCTGCACGACGGCAACGCCGGGCTGTTCGGCGCGGCCGAGTTCGCCGCCATGAAGCCCGGCGCCCTGTTCGTCAATGTCGCGCGGGGCGCCCTGGTCGACGAAGCCGCCCTGCTGGGCGCGCTGGAAGCCGGCCAGGTCGCCGGGGCGGGGCTGGATGTGTTCCAGCGGGAGCCCGCGGACCCGGACTCGGCCCTGATCCGGCATCCACGCGTGCTCGCCACCCCGCACTCCGGCTGGCTCACCTGGCTGATGTTCCGCGAGACCGGGGCGGTATTCGCGGCCAACCTGCAGCGCTGGGCGGACGGCGGCGAGCCGTCCTGGGCGGCCAACGCGCCGCAGTTCTGCCGATGGCCACCCGGACCGCGCTGACCGGGCCTGCTGGCTGGATTATGGGGGGATGGGAGATGCCAGCCGGATTGCCGTCATCGGTGCGGGCGCGATGGGAACCGCGCTGGCGGTGCACAGTGCCCGGGCGGGTGCCGACAGCGTCCTGCTGGCCACCGATCGCGACGAGGCCGTCGTCGACGTGTGGCGGCGGGGCCTGCCGCATCCCACCCTGCGGATGCCGTTCCACCACTACGTTCGCTGCTGCCCGGCCCGCGACTGGGCCGATGAGCTGCCGGCCGCGTCGGTCATCTTCGTCGCGGTGGCCAGCGCCGGGCTGGAGCGCGTGCTGGCCCAGGCCGCGGGCCTCAGCGCGCCCGGCGCGGTCTGGGTGCTGGCCACCAAGGGCTGGGCCGATGACACCTTGCGGACCCCGAGCCAGGTGGCCACGGCCGTGCTGGGAGATGTGCCGGTGGTCGCGCTGGCCGGACCCGCGCTGGCCGCGGAGATCCTGGCGGGCTCACCGACCGGGCTGCTGTGTGCCTCGGCGGACCGGGACGCCAGGAGGTCCGCGGCGGCGGCGCTGACCTCCCCGACCACTGCGGTGTTCACCACCAGCGACGTGGCCGGGGCGGAGACCTCGGCGGCCTTCAAGAACGTGGTAGCGGTGGCGGTCGGGCTGGCCGAAGGCCTGTCCGACCGGCTGGGCGAGAGCGCGCTGGTGGCCAGCTTCGGCAACGCCCGGGCCGCGGTCTTCGCTCGCGGCATGCTCGACATGCTGGCTCTCGCCGAGGCCCAGGGCGGCCGGGCCGCGACGGTGCTCGGGCTGGCCGGCGCGGGGGACCTGTATGTCACCTGCCAGCACGGCCGCAACGGCCGGTTCGGGCGGCTGCTGGGCTCCGGGGCCACGGTCGACGGTGCGGTCCGCTCGATCGGGAGCACGGTGGAGGGTGTCACCAACACGTCGGCCGCGCTCCGGATCGCCGCCCGGGACGGTATCGACCTGCCTTCGGCGCGCGTGGTGGAGCTCGCCCTGACCGAGGATCTGACCGGCGAGCGGGTCAGCGACCGGCTGCGGGACCTGTTCCTGACCGTGGTGTCCGGCTCACACCAGCCTGGCCCTGGCTCCCGGCCTTGATGACGTCGGCCGGCCCGGCAGCCTGAAGATTCGGTCGGCCCGGCAGCCCGAAGATAAGGCATCTGCCTGATGCGGGCGGACCGGCCTTAGGACGAGCCTCGATGACGCGGGGCGCACAGCGGCACCCCGCATCGAGGAGGAACCGATGCACGGGACCGGTGCTCGCGGGTGGCGCAGCGGTGCCGCCGCGGCGGAGCTGCCCTGCCGGCGCGAGCCGGAACTATTCTTCGCGGACAGCCCGGCGGAGCTGCGGCGCGCCAAGGCGCTGTGCCACGACTGCCCGGTGCGGGCCGCCTGCCTGGCCGGGGCGCTGCACCGCGGCGAGCCATGGGGGGTGTGGGGCGGCGAGCTTTTCGACCGCGGCCTGGTCATCGCGGACAAGCGGCCGCGCGGCCGGCCGCGCAAAGCCGATATCGCGGCCTGATCTCAGCGCTATCGCCGGGGGCGGTTACCGGCGTGCCGCACCGCTGCCCTTGGCCAGGAATGCGGTCAGCCTGCCCAGCGGCCAGGTGTTGATCACGTCGTCGGCGGTCAGCCAGCCGCGCTGCGCCTGGCCGATGCCGAACGGGAGATAGCCCAGGTGCGCGGTGGAGTGGGCGTCCGAGTCGATGGCGAACTTCACGCCCGCGTCGCGAGCCGCCCTGATGTGTGCCGACGGCAGGTCCAGCCGGGCCGGATGCGAGTTGATCTCCAGCGCGGTGCCGGTCCGCGCGCAGGCGGCGAACAGCTCACGCAGGTCCACGTCCACCGGCGGGCGGCGGCCGATCTTGCGGGTCAGCGGGTGGCCGATGACGTTCACCTGCGGGTTCTCGCAGGCGGCGATGAACCTGCGGGTCATCGCGTCCCGGGGCTGGTCGAAGTGCGAATGCACCGAGGCGACGCAGATGTCGAATCCGGCCAGGAACTCCTCCGGCCAGTCGACGGTGCCGTCCGGGGCGATGTTGAGCTCGGTGCCGTGCAGCAGGGTCATCGCGCTGCCGGGGCCGGCCGCCAGCCGGGCGCCGAGCGCCCGGACCTGCTCCCGCTGGGCGAGCATCTTCTCGCTGGTCATCCGCTGCATGACCAGGTCCGGCGCGTGATCGGTGATCGCGTAGTAGGAGTACCCGCGAGCCTGCGCCGCGGTGACCATCTGCTCGAGCGAGGCGACGCCGTCGGTCAGATCGGTGTGCGTGTGCAGGTCACCGCGGATATCGGTGTCAGTGACGAGCGCCGGAAGCTCGCCGCGGAGCGCGGCCTGGACCTCGCCGGTATCTTCGCGCAGCGGCGGCGGCACCCAGGCCATGCCGAGCCTGGCGTAGACGTCCTCCTCGGTCCTGGACACGATCAGCGCCCCGGTCTCGGCGTCGAACAGGCCGTACTCCGACAGCTTGAGCTTCTGGCGGACCGCTATCTCGCGGACCCTGACGTTGTGGGCCTGGGATCCGGTGAAGTACTGGAGGGCGGCGCCCCAGCTGTCCAGCGGCACCACTCGCAGATCTACCTGCAGGCCGCGGGTAGTGCGGACGGACGTCTTGGCTTCGCCGTGCGCGATCACCTCGGCCGTCTCCGGCAGCAGGGTGAGCGCTGTCATCAGCGGCGCACTGTCGGTGGCGGCGGCGAGGATGTCGATGTCGCCGATGGTTTCCCGCATCCGGCGCAGCGAGCCTGCGTAGCCGCAGCGCGTGCAGCCAGGTACCGCGCTGAGGGCGGCGACCAGGTCAGCGGCGGTATCCATGGCGATGTCCAGCGCGACCCGCTGGCCGGCCGTCCGCATGACCTCGATGCCGTGCAGGATCCGGTCCTCGCTCTTCGGGCCGAAGCCTTTGAGGTCGCGCAGCCTGCCTGCCTTGATCGCGTCGGTGAGCTCGGCCACCGAGCTCACCGACAATTCGGTGCAGAGCTGTAGAGCGTGCCTGGGGCCGAGCCCCGGGATGCTGGTCAGCTCGCGTACCCCGGGCGGAACCTGGGCGCGCAGCGCCGCGAGCGCCCCGATGGTGCCGGTCGTGCTTGCTTCGCTGATCTTGTCCGCGATCGACTTGCCGACGCCCGGGATGCGGCGCAGCTCCGCGGCCGGCATCCGGGCGACATCGTCGGAGTGCCCGGCCACGGCACGTGCCGCCTTCTCGTAGGCGCGGGCCCTGACGGCGTCAGCCCCGGTGATCAGGAGCAGGTCGGCGTACTCCCGTAGCAGCGCGGCGACCTGGTCGTTAGCCCTGGGCATGGGAGCTTTCGGCCCGGGTCTCAGCGGGCGGCCGCCAGGGCGGCCTCGATCTCGCTGCGGTGATCGTCGGCGTGCCTGATGGCGATCTGGGCCAGCCGGCGGCCCTGGCCGCCGTTGGCATCGAGGTCGTCCGGGCGCAGCCCGGCGACCAGGTCGATGATGGCGTCGCCGCTGCGGTGCAGGTGGGCGACGGCGTCGGCCTGACTGCACAGCCCCGCCGCGGCATGCGCCGCGTTCAGCTCGTCGACGATGCCGGCCGAGACGGCCGGCGGCGTGCCTGACTGGGCATCGCGCAGCCAGCCTGACAGGTACTCATACGCATGTGCGACGTGATCCACGACCACGCCGACCGGACGCGGATCGCCGGGGAGCGGCGCGGCCTGCCAGTCACTGACGGTGCAGCGGCCGGCGAATCTGATCAGGCGGTCCCGGGCAGCGCCGATGGCGGTGGCCAGGTCGGCCGGGCTCTGCGGATCAGTCATGGGCTGAGCTTAGAGCCGCGACCGGTTCAGCCGCGACCGGCCGGGCTGCGACCGGCCTGGCCACGCCGGACGAGACCGTCGCGGCGGCTCAGAGCTCGTCGACGTTGACCACGATCGCCTCCTGGGTGGAGCGCGCGATCACCACGACGGCCTCGGTGGCGGGCGAGTGGTTCTCCTCCCGGTGCGGCACCTGCGGCGGAACCCAGACGAAGTCGCCTGGACCGGCCCGCAGCCGGGTCAGCTGGCCCGTTTCCTGGTCGCGGAAGACGAACACCGGGTCTCCCGAGACGACGAATATCCCCGTCTCGGAATGGCCGTGGTGATGGTCACCCGACGACGTGCCTGGCGGCAGGACGGTGCGGCCCATCCACAGCGAGCGGGCGCCGACCAGCTCACCGGAGATCGCCGCGGCCCTGGTCATCCCGCTCGTCTGAGCCGTCGCACCCGACAGTTCGGTCGCCCGGATCAGCCGGAGCGCCGTGGTGCCGGCCGCGCCGGTCGCGGCGGAGCTGGTCACTGGCCGGCGTCGGGCCGGTCGGACCCGGTGGCCGGCTCCAGCGTCAGTGACACCGAATTGATGCACCAGCGCTGGTCGGTCGGGACCTCATAGCCCTCGCCCTCGAACACGTGGCCCAGATGCGAGTCGCAGTTCGCGCACCTGACCTCGGTCCTGACCGGGCCCAGCGAGCGGTCCTCGATCAGGACCACGGCGTCGCCGTCGGATGGCTGGTAGAAGCTCGGCCAGCCACAGTGCGATTCGAACTTGGCCTGTGACCTGAACAGCTCCGCCCCGCAGGCCCGGCAGCGGTAGACGCCTTCGGTCGTGGTGTCGGTGTACTCGCCGGTGAACGGGGCCTCGGTGTCGGCCCGCCGGAGCACGCGGTACTCCTGCGGAGTCAGCCGCTGCCGCCATTCCTCGTCTGTCAGCTGCACCTTGTCCATGGTGGCGAGACTACCCGGGCCAGTCGTGGTTTCCTTAGCCTGGATCACCGGCCGGGATCACGGAGGTGTCGATGCACTGGCTGAACGAGCCGAAGAGCTGGCAGCGGACCGGCGGCGTGCTGCAGGTCGAGACCGATCCTGGCACCGACTTCTGGCGCGTCACCAGCTACGGGTATGTCCGCGACAGCGGCCACCTGTACGGCGAGCTGATCACCGGGGATCTTGACATCGACGTCGTGATCCGGGGGCGGTTCCACAGCCAGTACGACCAGGCCGGGATCATGCTGCGGGCCGACGAGCGAGTCTGGCTGAAGGCCGGGGTGGAGGTCTTCGGCGGCAAGCCGCGACTGAGCACCGTGGTGACCGTGGGCTACTCCAGCTGGATGATCGCCGACCTGCCCGCTGACGCGGCGGAGGTGTTGCTGAGCGTCGAGCGCCGGGAGGAGGCCGTGCAGGTGCGCTACGCGACGCCGGGCCGGGAACCAGAGCTCTGCGCCCTGGTCTACCTGCCGCCGGACCGGGAGATGCTGGCCGGCGTGATGTGCGCGGCGCCGGAAGGCGAGGGGTTCACGGTTGCCTTCCACGACCTGCGGATCGAGCGCCGCGAGTAGCCGGCGGCCCGGTCAGAGCAGCACTTCGTGTTCCGGCGCGGCCAGCTCGGCCTGGCGCAGCTCGACCTCGCCGAGATGGCCGGCCGCCCGCAGGTCGGGTAGCACCTGGGCGAGGGCCTCGAGCCCGGCGGCCGAGGCCGACACCACCAGCTTGCGGGCCGGAGCCCGCATCGGCAGCCGGGCCTGCGATTTGGCCTTCCTGATCGCGCCGATCGCGGCCGACGCGGCGTCGAGCGCCGCGTCGCTGGCCGGCCAGCCCAGCGCCCGCAGGCCCGCGGCGTCGGGCCAGGGCGCCCGGTGGATCGAGCCGTCCTGCCACCACGACCACACCTCCTCGGTCACGAACGGCAGGAACGGCGCGAACAGCCGCAGCATCGCGGAGAGCCCCAGCCGGAGCGCCAGGCCGGCCGACGCCGCGGCCGCCTGGCCCTGCTCGCCGTACGAGCGGGCCTTCACCAGTTCCAGGTAGTCGTCGCAGAAGAACCAGAAGAACCGCTCGGTCAGGGCCAGGGCGCGCGCGTGGTCGAAGCGCTCGAACGCGGCTGCGCACTCGTCGATGACCTCGGCAAGCCTGCCGAGCATGGCCCGGTCGAGCGGCTCGGTGGGAGCCGCCGCGTCGCTAGGCCCGGCGGGCGGTGTCGCCGAGAGCACGAACCTGCTCGCGTTGAGAATCTTGACCGCCAGCCTCCTGCCGATCTTCAGCTGGCCCGGATCGAACGTGGCGTCGACGCCGAGCCTGGCGCTGGCCGCCCAGTAACGAACCGCGTCCGTTCCGTATTCAGCGAGGATCGCCGTGGGCGTGACCACGTTGCCCTTGGACTTGGACATCTTCTTCCGGTCCGGGTCGAGGATCCAGCCGGAGATAGCCACCTGCCGCCAGGGCAGCACGCCGTGCTCGTGATACGACCGCAGCACCGTATAGAACAGCCAGGTCCGGATGATGTCGTGCGCCTGCGGCCGCAGGTCCATCGGGAAGACCCGGTCCAGCAGGTCGGGATCGGTGCTCCAGCCGCCAGCGATCTGCGGTGTCAGCGACGAGGTGGCCCAGGTGTCCATGATGTCGGGATCGCCGGTGAAGCCACCGGGCACGCCGCGCTGGCCTGGGCTGTATCCGGGTGGCGTGTCGGCCGCCGGATCCACCGGCAGCGCCGCATCATCGGGGAGCAGCGGCCGGTCGTAACGCACCTGCCCGTCGCGGTCGAGCGGGTACCAGACCGGGATCGGCACGCCGAAGTAACGCTGCCTGCTGATCAGCCAGTCTCCGGCCAGGCCTTGCACCCAGTCTTCGTAGCGGGCCCGCATGTGGTCCGGATGCCAGGACAGCTCACGCCCGCGGGCGAGCAGCACCTGCCGCAGGCCAGGGTCCCGGCCGCCGTCCCTGATGTACCACTGCCTGCTGGTCACGATCTCCAGCGGCACGTCGCCCTTCTCGTAGAACTTGACGGCATGCAGCACGGTGTCCGGGCCGCCGGCCAGGTCACCCGCGGCCCGCAGCAGCTCGACGGTCCTGGCCCTGGCCGCCCTCGCGGTCAGCCCGCCCAGCTGCGCGTACGCGGCCTGCCCCGCGGCGCTGGTGATCCAGGCTGGCGGCCCGGCCAGGATGCGGCCGTCCCGGCCCAGCACCGGGCGGGTGTCCAGGGCCAGCTCGCGCCACCAGGTCACGTCGGTCAGGTCGCCGAACGTGCAGATCATGGCCAGGCCAGTGCCCTTGTCCGGATCAGCCAGCCGGTGCGCGAGCACCGGGACCCTGGCGCCGAACAGCGGGGTCCGCGCGACCGCCCCGATCAGGCCGGCGTACCGCTCGTCGTCGGGATGCGCGACCAGGGCTACGCACGCCGGCAGCAGTTCCGGCCTGGTCGTGGCCACCAGCACCGGCTCGTCCGCGGCCCGCCCGTCTGCGGCCCGCCCGTCTGCCGTGGGGCGGTCTGCTGTTCGGCCGGGCTCGATACCGAACGCCAGCCGGTAATAGGCGCCGCTGACTTCCCGGTCTTCGACCTCCGCCTGGGCCACCGCGGTCCGGAACGTCACGTCCCACAGCGTCGGTCCCTCGGCGAGGTACGCCTCGCCGCGGGCCAGGTTGCGCAGGAAAGCGCGCTGCGAGATGGCCTGCGGGCGGTCCTCGATGGTCCGGTAGGCCATGCTCCAGTCCACCGACAGGCCCAGCCGCCGCCACACCTGCTCATAGGCCCGCTCGTCTAGCTCGGTCAGCTGCTTGCACAGTTCGACGAAGTTGCGCCTGGACACCGGGGTTTGCTCGCGGGCCGCGCCGTCGCGAACAGCGCCGGCCTGTCCGTCAGCCGGTGCGGGCGGCTGGAACTGCGGGTCGTACGGGAGCGAGGGGTCGCACCGGACGCCGAAATGGTTCTGCACGCGGCGCTCGGTGGGCAGGCCGTTGTCGTCCCACCCGACCGGGTAGAAGACCTCCCGGCCGCGCATCCGCCAGAACCTGGCCACGGTGTCGGTGTGGGTGAACGAGAAGACGTGCCCGATGTGCAGCGATCCGCTCGCGGTCAGCGGGGGAGTGTCAATCGCGTAGACGTCTGCGCGGCTCTTGGTCCGGTCAAACTTGTACTACACGCGCCTCGTGCCAGCGCTGCGACCATTTGTCCTCGATGCCGTCGAGCACGGGCTTGTCTGGCACGGCGCGGGAATCAGGACTCATGGAACCGATGGTAACGGCAATCTGCTCGCACGCGGCTGATTTAGATCCCCGTACGCACGCCGCCCGGCCAGCCCGGCCGGCCAGCCACGGCCAGCGGGCGTCCCGGCTTCGGCGGGCCGGCTTCGGCGGGCCGTGGCCGATCGGCCGGCTGAGGGCCAGGTGCGGTGGCTCAGTCCCGGGTGAGTTCTGTCGCGACGGCGGCCACGGCGGCCGGGCTGAACAGGATGGTGTAGTGATTAGTCGCCGGGATGGTCTGCACCTGCAGGGCCGGTGTCCTGGCCTGCCAGTAGGCGGCGAGCTCCTCGGTGATCAGGCCGGGCGGCTGGCCGAACATGCCGGCCGGCGCCCGGAGCAACGGAGTGCGGCCGGTCAGGCGGCCCAGCGCCGCGGCCAGCCGCTCGCCCGACGTGAGCAGGTCCCGGCTGTCAGTGCGGACCGCCTCGGCGGCCACCCGGGAACGAAGCTGACCGGGCTCGCCGGTGAGGTCGTAGCGGGCGTACTGCTCGACGTCGCTGCTCCAGTCGCGGGCCAGGGCCGGATGGCCACGCCAGAACTCGACGTAAGCCTCGGGCGTCGGGTAGGTCTCGGTCAGCCTGGCCACGGCCGGGCCGAGGCTGGCGGCCAGGACCGCATCAAGGTCGGCATCGGCCGGGACCGGCACCGGCAGGCCTCCGTCGACCAGCACGAGCCGGCTGAAGGCGGCCGGGTCGGCGTCCGCGGCGAGCAACGCGAGGTAGGCGCCCAGCGAGTGGCCGACCAGCACCGGCCGGTCCAGCCCGAGCGCCCGGACCGCGTCGCGCAGGTCGGCGACGTGCTGGTCGAAGCCGTAAGGACCAGGCAGCGCGGCGCTGTGACCACGGCCGCGCAGGTCAACGGCGAACAGCTGGCAGTCATCGGGAAGCGCCCTGGCCACCGCCAGCCAGCACGTCGCGTTGGCGGTGATGCCGTGCACGGCTAGCACGGGCCGCGGCCCGTCGCCCCAGGACAGCACCCGCAGCGTCCCGCCGGTTACCTCGGCATCGTAGGTCTTGGCGGGCAGGTCCATCGGGATCACATCTCCTGTCTCGGGCCTGGCGCCGACCATGCGCAGCGCCAGCACAGCGTAGGCATCGGCTACCCCGGGCCCGGCTATGCCAGCCACGGTGCTCCGCAGCTGGTCACGATCATGAACATGATCCACGCGCCGCGCGGTTGAGCGCGGCCACCGCCGCATCTGACCCGCCTGCTGGTCGCGGCTCGCTGGTCGTGGCTTACTGGTCGCGCTTCCAGTGCGGCCGGCGGAACATCCGGCCCAGGATGTCATGGATCGAATCGCCGCTATTTTCCAGGGCGTCCACGTGATAGACGGGAGGGCCGTCCGGGGGCGGCAGCTCGGCGGCCTGGTCGTCGGTGATGGTGCACTCGATATAGCTGCGGGTGATCTTCCCGATCCGGTCGGGGTCAATGAACCGCAGCCCGGCATGGGTATGGATCACGATCCCGTCGAACAAGTCGAGCTGCGGCACCTCGAGCACGTGCTCCAGCGTGCCGATCTGGTGCCCGCTGGCAGAAAGCACTCGCGATCCGGTGACTGCGGCCTGATAGGAAACAGCCGTATCGTCGTCCATGTCGGGCTCCGCTCCGCGGAAGGGTCAGGTGTGATGGCTCCCGAGATCAACCTAGTAGACCCGGACGCCTACCAGCGCGGTGGTGCCCCGCACGGTCAGCTCGCCTGGCTACGCGAACACGCTCCGGTCTTCTGGCACGCCGACGGCGGCGGCCCCGGATGGCCTGGCTTCTGGGCGATCACCCGGCACGCCGACATCGGGCACATCTCCAGGCACCCGGAGATCTTCTCCTCCGCCCGCCGCCTGGCGCTGCTGGAGGAAAGCTCCGACGCCGCCATCGAGATGCAGCGGCTGCTGCTGCTCAACATGGACCCGCCGCGGCACACCCGCCAGCGTGCCTTCGTGAACCGTGAATTCACGCCGCGGGTGATCGCCAGGCTGGAGCAGCATGTCAGGGAGATCTGCGCGGCGCTCATCGATGAGGTGGTGCCGCACGGCCACGCCGACTTCGTCACCGACATCGCGGCGCCGCTGCCGCTGCAGGTGATCTGCGAGCTGGTCGGCGCCGCGCCGGAAGATCGCGAGCAGATCTTCGACCTGTCCAACCGGCTGGCTGGCTTCGACGATCCGGAGTACCGGGCCTCGCGTGAGGACGGGATGCTGGCCGCGGCGGAGATCTACGGGTACGCGGAGCGGCTCGCCGAGCAGCGCGCGGCACAGCCGGCCGACGACATCGTTACCAGGCTGCTGCGGCCTGATGGCACCGGCCAGGTGCTGACCAGCCAGGAGTTCGTCCTGTTCTTCCTGCTGCTGACCGTGGCAGGAAACGAGACGACTCGTAACGCGGCCTCGGGCGGGATGCTCGCCTTCTTCGAGCACCCCGGCCAGTGGCAGCGGCTACTGGCCGATCCGGGCCTGATCCCCACCGCGGCGGAGGAGATCGTGCGGTGGGTAAGCCCGGTGAACCTGTTCCGGCGGACCGTCATGTGCGACACCGAGGTGGGTGGCCAGCGGCTCGCGGAGGGCGACAAGGTCGTGCTCTTCTATGCGTCGGCCAACCGGGACGAGGACGTTTTCGCTACCCCCTTCGCGTTCGACATTGGTCGCGAGCCGAACCCGCACATCGGTTACGGAGGCGGCGGGCCGCATTTCTGCCTGGGCCGCCATCTGGCTGCTCTCGAGCTCAGGGTCCTGTTGGAGGTGATGACCGAGCGGATGCCCGATATGACGCCCGGTGGCGAGGTAAGAAGGCTTCGGTCGAGCCTCATCAACGGGCTCAAGCACATGCCCGTGCGGTTCGCTCCGTCGGCGGCCCGGCGCCAGCCGGGCGCCATCTAGCCAGGCCAGACCAGCCGGCCAGACCAGCCAGACCGGCAGGCCAGACCAGCCAGACCGGCCAGCTAGACCGGCCAGACCAGCCAGCCAGGCCAGCTAGATCGGCCAGGCAACAAGTGCGCCAGGCGAGGGAACAAGTTGGTCCCTTCGTGCGTCGGAATGGTGACCGGGCACTTACCATGCGCGGTATCCGTTTGTCGTGCGTAAACGTCACCGGGCAGTCACTCTAAGCGTATGGAGGTGCCAGGGTTGGGACTGACGAGCCCTGCCCTTGTCGTGGTGCTGGCCACAGCGGCCGTCGTGGCACTGGCCGGGACCTTGTGGTGGTGGCGGCGGCTGGCTGGTCCAGGCTGGCGGCCGGTGATGCTACGGATCGCCGCCGTTCTGTCGCTCCAGGTCAGCGTCCTCGGGCTCATCTTTGTCGTCGCCAACCGGTCGGCGGAGTTCTATTCCTCCTGGTCAGACCTATTCGGGACCGACAGTGCGAGCGGGGCGATCGTGGCGGTCGGCGCGGGGTCGAGCCAGACCATCGCGCTCGTCAAGGTGATCTCGGCGGCGCCGGTGCCGGTTCCTGGCCGACGCCGGATGCAGGGCGGCCGGCTGCAGACGGTTCAGATTCACGGTCAGCTATCGGGGCTGACCGCACCCGGGTATGTCTACCTGCCGCCGCGGTATCAGCGGGCGCCGGCCACGGCTACGCCGCTGCCTATCGTCGTGGTGATATCTGACCAGCTGGGCAGCAAGGGCTCGGCATTCAGCGCGGGCCGGCTGGCGGCCACCGCGGCAGGCCAGATCGTGGCCGGCCGGCTCAAGCCGTTGATCATGGTCATGCTGCCGGCCCGGGTGGGGAGCCAGGCGGACGCCGCCGACCAGGGTTGCCTCGACGTGCCCGCCGGCCCGCAGGTCGGTACCTTCTTCGCCCAGGATCTGCCGCAGGCGGTGGAGTCGGCCTACCGGGCGGTCAGCGGTCCCGCGGGGTGGGCACTACTGGCAGACTCATCCGGCGGCTACTGTGCGGTGCAGCTCGCGATGACGGACTCGCAGGTCTACTCCGTCGCGGTGGCGCCGCCCGCCGACTACGCCGTGCCTCCAGGGTCCGGGGAGTTCGGCGGCAGTCCGCAGATCGCCGCCGAGGACGATCTGCTGTGGCGGCTGCAGCACCAGCCCATGCAGCCAATTTCGGTGCTCTTCGCAGGCCCTGGGCAGGCGCGAGCTTTCCTGTCACTGGTCAGACCGCCGATGCGCGTGAGGTCGATTCCGCTAACGGCAGGCAACTGGCCACTGGCCCCGGTCCTGGCCTGGATCGGCCGCACGATGGGCACCCAGTCATGAGCACGGTGCCGGTCATGAGCACGGTGCCGGTCATGAGCACGGTGCCGGTCATGAGCACGGTGCCGGTCATGAGCACGGGGTGCAGCGCATGGGACTGACCAGTGGCTTGTTCATCTCGCTGCTCGTGCTCGCGGCCGTCGGCGGGCTGGCCGCGACCGTCTGGCTATGGCCCCAGGTGGCGGGCCGGCGAATCCGCGACCTGGCGGCCAGACTGGGACTGCTCGTCATGTGCCAGGCCCTGGTCGTCGCCGCGTTCCTCGCGTTCCTGAACGGCTACTTTTCCTTCTTCGGCTCCTGGTCCGAGCTGGTCGGGTCGGGCACGCCGATTTCGGCGCAGGCCGCCGCGCCCGGCCTGCATGCGAAGCCGCTCGTGGTGACCGCCACAGATCTGGGCCCGATGCTCGGCGGCTCCGTGCTGCCCGTGCAGGCTGACGGCGCCCTGGCCAGCAAGCCGCCTGGCGCTCCCGGAGCCTCAATCGGGCCATACCCAGTCGGCCGCCCGCGCTCGGCAGTCGGCCCCCAGCCGGTGGCCCGCCCCCAGCCAGTGGCCGGGCTCAACCCGGGCGCGGGGCTCGGATCGTCCGGCGGCCACGTGTCAAGGGCCAGGTCACGGCGGTCTGGCGGGCGGCGGCGGGGCCGGCTTGGCGTGACCAGGGTCGCCCAGCCCCGGAACGCCGCGGTCATCAACGGCGAGGTCCTGCAGATAGCGATCAACGGACAGCGGTCCGGGATTGCGGTCGCGAAAGACTACCTCTACCTCCCGCCGCAGTACTTTCAGCATGCGTACGCCAAGGCCAAGTTCCCCGTCGTACTGGCGCTGACCGGTTACCCCAACGAGACGTGGAGCATCGTCAAGTGGCTCGCGCTGCCCGCCACGGCCGCGCGACTGGTCGCGGCCAAGCGGATCAAGCCGGCGATCTACCTGATGATGAACGTCTCGCCCGCGCTGCCCCGTGACACCGAGTGCACGAACGTCCGCCGGCCCGCAAGTGCTCTCGTTCTTCAGCACCGATGTCCCGCTGGCGATGGAGCAGGCGTACCGCGTCCAGACCGGTCGCACCGGCTGGGCCACGCTCGGCTACTCCACTGGCGGCTACTGCGCGACCAAGCTGGCCATGCTGGACCCTGGCCAGTATTCGGCCGCGGTCTCGATGGCTGGCTACTACAACGCGATCCAGGACCAGACGACCGGCGACCTCTACGGAGGCAGCACGGCCTACCAGGATGAGAACGATTTGTTCTGGCGGCTGACCCACCTGCCGGCCCCGCCCGTCTCCGTGCTGGTCACCTCGAGCCGGGTCGGCGAGCGCAGCCTGCCAGGCACGCTCGAGTTCCTCCGGCTCATCCGGCCGCCGATGCGCGGCTATTCGCTGATCGTGCCGCAGGGCGGCCATAACTACCGCACCTGGAACCGTGAGCTGCCGCAGTCCCTGGAGTGGCTGAGCCGGCGGCTAGCTCCGGCGGTGCCGCAGCCTGCGCTGGCTGTCCAGCGCAGCTAAGCGGTGGGTGGCCGACCGGCCACCGCGGTTGTGCGAGCGGATTGTCGGCAAGTGACGTTACGGTCAGCAGGTGGCTGACTTCTTCGGTGCGGATCTGCGCGGATCCAGTTCGAGCGCATCGACCTCAGCGGCTCACAGTTTCGCGCCGCCGACCTGACTGGGGCCAGGTTCCGCGGCGTCGAGCTGCTCGACATTGACATCCACGGTGAGATCGTGAACCTGACGATCAACGGTGTCCACATCGGGCCGCTGGTCAACGCTGAGCTCAACAGGCGGTATCCCGACCGGGCCAAGATGCGCACAACAGACCCGGCTGGCTTTCGCGAGGCTGGGACTCCTCGAGCGGCTCTGGGCTGAGACCGTCAGACGGGCCCGCCAGCTGGACCCAGAGCTGCTGAATGAGTCGGTCGCCGGTGAATGGTCGTTCATCGAGACGCTACGACATCTGGCGTTCGCCAGCCTGCTGTGCAGCCTCAACGAGGAGTGGGAGCACCGGCTCTACGCCGAACGTGACCTAAGCGTCGTGGAGGCGCGCACCCCCTAGCCGCCTGCAACTGTCTCAAACTCGCTGATCGGCAGTCTCGTCCATAATGTCCGAAGCGGCTGGGATACTTTTAGACGTGCTTGATGTCACCCAGGGCAGGCTCGTCGGCCGGACCGCGGAGCTAAGCCGGCTGCAGGGCCTGCTGACGGCGGCCGCCGCCGGACAGCCCGTCGTGGCACTGGTGGGCGGTGATGCCGGAGTTGGCAAGACGCGCCTGGTCACGGAGCTGACCGCGGGAGCTCGCGAGCGCGGTTTCACCGTGCTGGTCGGACGCTGTGCGGAGCTGGCCGACACCGTGCCCTACCTGCCGCTCGCCGACGCGCTGCGGGACGCCACCAGCGAGCCGTCCTCGGCCGGACCGGTGCTCGAGGCGCTGGCCGCGCGACCGGTCCTGTCCCGTCTTCTCCCGGATGCGGGTGCCGCCGAGCCGGTTGGCATAGACCTGCCCGGGCTGGCGCAGCAGCAGCTGTTCGGCGCCGTCCTCGGCATGCTCGCCGAGCTGGCGGAGGCCAGCCCGGTGCTGCTGGTCCTCGAGGACCTGCACTGGGCCGACCGGTCCACCCGTGACCTGGTGACATTCCTGAGCCGGGTGATGCACAGGGAGCGGCTCGCGCTGGTCGTCACCTATCGCACCGACGACATGCACCGCAGGCATCCGCTGCGGCCGGTTATCGCGGAGCTGCTGCGGCTGCCTGGAGTGACCTCGGTCGGCCTGGGGCCGCTGCCTGCGACCGCCATGGCCGAGCACCTGACCTCGATCGCCGCCGGGCCGCTCGACGCCGCGGCACTCGGAAACCTGATCACCAGGGCCGAGGGCAACGCCTACTACGCCGAGGAACTGCTCGCCTCTGGCGCCGCACAGGGCCGGACTGCGAACGGCGGCGCGCCGGGCTGGACCAACGGCGGCGCTGCCCGCAGCCGGGCCGTGACCGGCACGAGCCAGCCAGCCGGCTCCGGACCAGGCGGAACGGAGCCAGGTAGAACAGGGTCGGGCGGAACTGGGCCCGGGTGGGACGCGCCGGGCGAGGCCGCCGCAGACGGCCCGGTGAGCGGCTGGGCCGGCGAGGGCGGCGCGGCCAGTTCCTGGGGCACCCGGCTGGGCTCCGGTACGGTGGCCGGGGAACTGCCGATCAGCCTGGCGGACCTGCTGCTGGCCAGGATGGAGCGGCTGTCGCCGACCGCGCAGCAGGTGCTCCGGGCCGCTGCGGTCACCGGTCGGCGAGTGGACGACGAGCTGGTCAAGCAGGCATCCGGGCTGGACGAGCTGGAGTACGAGGAAGCGGTCAGGGAAGCGGTCGCGCATCAGCTGCTGATGCCCGATGGCGGCGGCGGATACTCGTTCAGGCACGCGCTGCTCCGCGAGGCCATCTACGCCGACCTGCTGCCCGGCGAGCGGACCAGGCTGCACGCCAGCCTGGCTGCCCTGCTCCGCGATGAGCGGCGGCTGGCCGAGGTGCGTGGCTCCGCGGCCGAGCTGGCTCACCACAGCCTGGCTAGCCATGACATCCCCGGTGCGTTCACCGCTTCGATCCTGGCGGCTCAGGAGGCTCACCAGCTGGCCGCGCCCGCCGAGGCGCATCGTCACTATGACCAGGCGCTGTCGCTATGGGACCGAGTCAGCGACCCTGCGCAGCTGGCCGGGATCGACCGTGGCAAGCTGGCGTTCCGGTCGGCCGTCAACGCCGCGGACAGCGGTGATGCGCTCCGGGCCGTGCAGCAGCTCCGGCGGCTGCTCGCCTTCCTGACCGCCGACTCGGATCCGGTGCTGTACAGCAGGGCCGGCGAGCGGCTCGCGTACTTCCTGCTCGAAGTCGATGACGATGAAGATGCCATCGCCGCTGCCGACGCGGCGGTCAACGCGCTGCCCGAGGACCCGCCCACCTGGGAGCGCGCCCGCGCGCTGGCTACCCATGCCCGCACGCTGCTACATCTGAGCGACCCGGCCCCGGCGCAGGCCCGCGCCGAGCAGGCCGCGGCCGCGGCTGAGGCTGCTGACGCACCGTGGGTGCACGCCGACGCGCTCGTGACGCTCGGCCTGCTGAGCGAGCAGACCGGCCATCACGACGAGGCGATCAAGAGGCTGACCGCAGCCCATCACGAGGCCGGCCGCGCCGGCGTGCTCGGCGTGCAGCTGAGGGCGGCTTTCCAGCTGGCCAGGGCGCAGCTTGAGTGGGGTGACCTGGATGCCGCGAGCGCGATCGCGCACGCCGGGACGCGGGTGGCCAGCGACGCGGGCCTCAGTCTGGCGCCCTACGGCCTTGACCTGCAGTACCTGCACTACCTCGCGCACTACGCTGACGGTGACTGGGATCACGCACAGGATCTGGCGGACGGCTTCCCGGCCCGGGTGACCAGCATCGCCGAGGCGCGGCTGTCAGCGATGGCCCTGTTCATCGATGTCGCCCGGGGCAGCAGCAGCGTCGCCATCCGGCAGGCCTGGCTGGAGCCCTTCTTCAGCCAGGACAGGTTCGCCGAGTACATCGGCCGTGGCCTGCTGGCCGAGCACGCGCTCTGGCAGGGTGACAGCGACACCGCGCTCGCCGAGGCCGAGGCGACCATCAAGGCGAACGAAGAGTGGAATCAGGGTTTCGGCCCGCCGGTCATCCGGGCCGCGGCGATCGGCCTCGCCGCGCTCGCCGACCAGGCCAAGCAGGCTAGGGCGGCCGGTGAGATGCAGCAGGCCGAGGCTGCGGCGCAGGCCGCCACCCGCCTGGTCGAGATCGCCAGGCAGGGCGCGAGCGGGCGGCGTGGCGCGAAGTCCGCGCTGGGAATGGACGGGCGCGGCTGGCTCGCTCGCGCCGAGGCCGAATGGCGCCGGGCCAGCGGCGAGAATACCCCCGAGCAGTGGCAGGCCGTGGTCGATGAATTTGGCCCCGGCTATGTCTATGAGTCGGCGCGGTCCCGCTGGCGGCTGGCCGAGGCGCTCGTCGAGGCAGGCCGCCGCGATGAGGCGGAGCAGCAGTACCAGTCGGCCGCGGCCGCAGCGGACCGGCTGAGCGCGGCTCCCCTTCAGGCCGCCCTGGCCGACCTGGCTCGGCGGGCCAGGCTGGTCCGCCGGGTCGGCCCGGACGGCCCGGGCCCAGGCGGGGCCCGCCCGGCTGGTCAGTCAGCTGGCCAGCGGCGCGGGCCGCTGGCCGGGCTCACCAGCAGGGAGCTTGAGGTGCTGCGGCTGCTCGCGGCCGGCCAGAGCAACAAGGAAATCGGTGCCGAGCTTTTCATCGCCACCAAGACGGCCAGCGTGCACGTCTCGAACATCCTGGCCAAGCTGGGCGCGGCCAGCCGCACCGAGGCAGCCGCGATCGCGCACAGCGAAGGGCTGGGCAGGCACAGCTAGGGCTGGGCAGGCACAGCTAGGGCTGGGCAGGCACAGCGAAGGGCTGCACAGGCACAGCGAAGGGCTGAGCCGGTCCGCCCGCAGCGCGACCAGGAAGCCGACTCCTGACGCGCCGGCTTCCTGACTCAGGAACCCGGAGCCAGCGCGTCGAGTATCTCGGTGGCCCGAGCTGTCGCGGCGGCGAAGTCAGCGTCGGGGGCGCCGATCTGCGGGTCCCAGTTCAGGTCGTAGAAGATCTCGGTGACGCCGCGCTCGGCCAGCCACTGGGTGTCGGCCTTGATCTGCTCATAACCGCCCGACAGCAGCAGTCTGCCGCCACCGTCCGGAGCCATCGCGTCAGCGCCGGGCCGGAGCACGCCGCGGCACACGATCCGTAGCTCGTCGGGATCACGGCCGACCGCGGCGGCGGCGGACCTGACCACCTCGACCCCCTCGCCGATCCGCGACAAGTCGGTCCGGCTCGAGGTCAGCCAGCCGTCGGCGATCCGCCCGGCCCGCTCCAGCGCTGGCCGGGCCATGCCGCCGAGCAGGATGGGCGGTCCGCCCGGCTGAACCGGCTTGGGTGCCATCCGGCTCCTGGGCACCGTATAGAAGCCGCCGGTGAACTCGCTGACCCCGTCCGCCCAGAGGTTGCGGAGCACCGCGACGTACTCCGCGGCGCGGGCGCCGCGGCGTTCCATCGACGCGCCGGCCGCAGCGAACTCTTCCGGCATCCAGCCAATGCCGAGCCCCAGGTCCAGGCGGCCCCCCGACAAAAAGTCCACCGTGGCGGCCTGCTTAGCGAGGTAGGCGGGGGAGAGGAACGGCAAGTTGATCACCGCTACGCCGAGCCTGATCCTGGACGTGGCCGCCGCCGCATAGGCGAGCGCGGCCATCGGGTCCAGCACGCTGGAGTACACCGGCTCCAGGGCCGAGTTCTCCGGCACGATCAGTCGCTGGAAGCTCCAGAGGGACGCGTAACCTGACTGCTCGGCGCGTACCGCGAAAGCCGCCAGGTTCTCCGCGGTCGCCCAGGCGCCCGAGACTGGGGCGCCGAAACCGATCTTCATAGTGATCACCCTAGACTGCCGGTAGCCGGCCGTCCGGCAGCCCCGTACCGGAAATGGAGTCAGCAAATGGAGTCCGACCCGCGCATCTGGATCACTGCGCTGCGCCACTCGCATGACCTGCTCGTGTCCCTGGTCAAGCCGCTGGACGCCGGCCAGGTCCGCGGACCCTCGTACTGCAGCGACTGGACAGTCGCCCAGGTCCTGTCGCATCTGGGCAGCGGTGCCGAGATCGGCCTGTTGATGCTGCCCGCGGCGCTGGGCGACGCGGAGCCGCCCGGCGGGGAGGCATTCCAGTCGGTGTGGGACCGCTGGAACGCCAAGAGCCCCGACCAGCAAGCCGCGGACGCCCTGGTCACCGATGAGCAGCACGTGCATGCGCTGGAGCAGCTCAGCGATGCGGAGCTGGCTAAGATCCGGTTCCCGTTCATCGGAATGGATCTTGACGCCGTCGGCCTGGTCAGGCTGCGGCTCGGCGAGCACTCGCTGCATACCTGGGATGTGGCCGTCAGTGCCGATCCGGCGGCCACGGTCGCACCGGAACCGGTGGCGCTGCTCATCGACAACGTGCCGGAATTCCTCGCCCCGCGGCTCGGCAAGCCGCAGGGCGAGGAGTTCCGCAACCGGATTATCACGACCGAGCCGGATCGCGACTACCTGCTGACCGTCACCGACTCAGTCAGCATGACCGGCTGGCCGGGCGGCGACGGCACTGGCGCGAGCGAGATCACGATGCCGGCCGAGGCGCTGCTTCGGCTTTCCTACGGACGGCTCGACCCGCGCCACACCCCGGCAGGGGTGACCGGAGATCCGGCCGACCTCGACCGGTTGCGCCGGGTGTTTCCCGGCTTTTGACTATCCGGCGATCGGTACCCGGCTACCGGACAGGGGGAAGCGCGGCGGCGGTCATCCGGCGACTGCCGCCGCGATGTCGAGTGCGCAGCCCCACGACAGCGTGATGCCCGCGCCGCCATGGCCATAGTTGTGCAGTAGCCGCCGTCCGCCACTCAGGTCCTCGGTTTCCAGCCGGACCGACGGCCGGACCGGGCGCAGCCCGACCCGGTGCGCGATGATCTGTGCCCCGGCCAGCCTGGGCTCGATCGCGACGCAACGCCGGACGATCCGTTCCGCGGTCGCCTGGTCGGGCCGCAGGTTCCAGTCGTCTGGCTGGTGCGTCCCGCCGAGGACCACGGTGTCCCGGTGCGGGAACACGTAGCTGAGGTCATCGGGCTCGTCACCGGCTCCGACGAAGAAGTCGCTGATGCCTGGATTGACGACCACCACGACCTGGCCGCGCACCGGCGTAACGGTCGGATCGGGCACCATCTGGTGCGCCCCGATCCCCGAGCAATTCACGATGACCCCGGCGTTGGTCTGCTCGATCGCCTCGGACAGCGAGCCGAACCGGCCGTCCTCGCTGACCTCCCCGCCGGCCTGCCGCAGCCGGTCGAGCAGGTAGCCGAGATAGCCGGGCATGTCGACGACCGGAGCGGTCAGTTCCCACCCGGCCGCGTAGCCGGCGGGCAGGGCGCCGGCTGGCCGGGGCGGCTGGCCATCGGCGGAGGCCACCCAGGGGGGCGGCTCCTGCTGCGGCGACCTGGATGCGGTGATGCCAGAAAGCAGCCGCACGCCGGTGGCCGGATCTCCGAGCATGTCCAGGAACCTGGCCAGCGTGAGATCGGTCCACCTGGCGATCCGATCGTCCCGCCCGACCAGGTGCGCGCCCCACAGCGCCCCAGCCGCCGCTGAGGTGGTGGCCAGTGGCGGCTCGGCGGTCCGCACCGTGACTTTGAGTCCCTGCTCGGCCAGGCAGATCGCGGAGGTGAGGCCCGATACCCCGGCCCCGATGACCGCAACGTCCGGCTCCCCGGTGTTCATGTTCCGACCGTAACGCGGTGCCCGCGCAGGCCCAGGTCCGCCCGCGGGGATTTCAAAGATTTCGTAACGGGTTTCGGTGCCGGGCCGGGTTCAGCGGGCAGAATGTCGGTGGGGGTCGATAATATGTTCGAAGAACGTCGAGACCTGGCGGGAAACGTCAAGACCTAGCGGGAGGAGTGGAGCGTGCCGCATCGTGACCGGGACGTCAGCTGGCCGGGCTGTCCGGCCAGGTCGGGTCCGGCCAGGTCGGGCGGTCCAGGCAGGTCGGGTCCAGGCAGGCCGGGCGGTCCAGGCAGGCCAGGCGACCGCGCTGCTGCGGAGGGGTGGCTTGCCGAGCTGACGAACATGGCTTGTCACCAGGTCAGTGGCGGTCCGTCGGCGGCGCGTGAGGCGCTGGCGGCTGGGTTCGTGCACCGGGACGGAGAGTCTGTCGGACCCGGTTTTGCGGGTGGCGCGGCCTTCGACCGGATGGCGCCGGGGCCAGGCCTGGCCGGCTTGGCCGCTGATGCCTGGTACGGCCGCCTGGCTGAGCTGTCCGACGATGAGCTGGTAGGGGTGTTGTGCGCGTGGCGGCGGCTGGGGTCCTGGGCGATGGCCGGCGAGCTGGCCGCGGTCACCGAGCTTGCCCGGCGGCGGCCGGCCCCCGGCCTGAATGAGGACGGGCATCTGGATGAGGAGGTCGCGGCGGCGCTGACGTTGACGGGGCGGGCGGCGACCCGGCTGACCGGGCTAGCCGCTGGCCTGGCCAGGCTGCCTGGCACGGCTGCAGCGCTGGAGGAGGGCCGGATTGACGGGCCGCGCGCAGCGGTGATCGCGGATGAGACCTCGGCGCTGGACGATGCGGCGGCGGTGGCCGTCGAAGAGCGGGTGCTAGCGAAGGCTCCCGGGCAGACGACCGGCCAGTTGCGAGCGGCGTGCCGACGGGCCGCGCTGGCCGCTGACCCGGAGGCCGGGATCCGGCGCCGGCGGAGGGCGGAAAAGGACGCCCGGGTGCAGGCGTGGCTGGAGACCTCGGGGACCGGGGCGCTGGCCGGGCTGGGCCTGCCGCCGGCCGAGATGATCGCCGCGGACCAGAACATCGACGCGGGCGCGCGGTGGCTGAAGGCCCAGGGCGCGGCGGGCACCCTGGAGCAGTTGCGGGCCAAGGTATTCACCGCGAAACTATCCGGCCGGGCCCTGGCGACCCTGCTCCCCGCCCCCGCAGCAGACCACCCCGCCGCAGATCGCCCCGCCCCAGGCGCAGGCTACCCCGGCACCGCCGGCCCTGGCCTGCCCGGTAATGGCCTGCCCGGAGGTGGTCCGCTTGGTGGGCTGGCGGGTAGCGGTCTGCCCGGTAGCGGCCTGCCCGGAGGTGGCCCGCTTGGTGGGCTGGCGGGTGGCGTCCTGCCCGGGGCCGGGCCGGCTGGGTCTGGCTGGCCTGGCTGGTCAGGATCGGTGAATCTGACGATGCCGCTGACCGCGTGGCTGGGCCTCAGCGGCCAGCCCGGCGAGGTCGCCGGGCTGGGCGCGCTGGACGCCGGGGCCTGCCGCGACCTGGCTGACCTGCTGGCCCGGCACCCGGCCACCCGGTGGTGCATCACCGTGACCGGGGTCGGCGGTCGCGCCGTAGCACATGGCTGCGCCCGCGCCGGTCCCGGTTCCGGTTCCGACCCACCCCACCGCTGGCCGCCCCGCGGCGCGGGCCCCGCGCCACCCGGCACCGGGCCACCCGGCACCGCGCCACCCGGCGGCAAGGCGGTGGGCGGCGGGCTGACCGACGGCAGGCTGACCGACGGCAGGCTGTCGGGCGCGGGACCGCCGGGCGCGGGACCGCCGGGCGCGGGACCGGCGAGCATCGGGCAGATCACCTGGCTGGCCCAGGTCAGGATCTGCGGCCTGGAGACCGGTACCGGGACCTGCACACATACCAGGGAAACTCGCGGGTACCGGCCCTCAGAAACATTGCGGCACCTGATCAAAATCCGGGACCGCAGGTGCTCCTTCCCCGGCTGCCGCCGTCCCGCAGCCCGCTGCGACGACGACCACACCATCGGCTACGACCAAGGCGGCCGCACCTGTGAATGCAACCTCGCGCCGCTCTGCCGCCACCACCACCGCACCAAGCAAGCCGCCGGCTGGCAACTCACCCAGCCAACCCCAGGCACCCTCACCTGGACCCTGCCCCACGGTCGCAGCTACACCACCACACCCGGCCTTTATCCTGACTAACCTAACTGTCCTGGTTCCGAACTGCCCGGTCCGGTCCGCGGGCGAGCGAGTCGGCGCCGGTGCGTCCGCACTCGTAGGCTGTAGAAGTGCTTCGGTTCCGGGCTGGCCAGCCCGCAGATGTGGAATTGGTGCTGCAGCTCTGGGTTGAGTCCGAGGCCGAGAGCACCCACACCGACAACCCCGAGAGCCTGAGCGCACTGCTGACTCATAATCCCGGGGCATTGATCGTGGCTGAGATCGGCGACCGCATCGTGGGCTCCGTGATTGCGGCCTGGGACGGCTGGCGCGGGTCGGTCTACCGGCTGGCGGTCTCGCCGTCCCACCGCCGCCAGGGGCTTGCGGATCAGCTGTTGCTTCGCGCCGAGGAGCGCCTGGCCGAGCTTGGCGCGGTCCGGCTTCAGGCGATAGTTGTCGAGTCGGACCCGCCCGCCGTCGGCTTCTGGCGGAACTCCGGATGGGAGCAGCAGATCAAGCGCCTGCGCTTCGTCAAGGGCTGACGCCGACCCGCGACGCCAGAGGTCCGCGGCCACGCATGCCGGTGCGTCTTAGGGGAGCCGGTGCCTGTTGCGAACCAAGCGTGTCCCTAAAGGCACCCGCGAGGCTGGCCACCGTGTCCCGCAACCGGCTCACCTCGGTACCGGCCACGAGTAGTGCTCGGGACGCGCTGGGCATGACCCGATCCGGGCAGGCGGCAAACACCTCGGCGACGTCTTGCGGAGTTGCGCCCTGCGCGCCCACGCCTGGGGCCAGGAACAGAGCGCGAGCCACGAATGAATCCATGGCGCCCAGACCGATGTACGGGGTTGTCCGCCCCTTGACCCGGCGACCGCTTACACGGGATAGGCGCCTACGAGGAATTGACCATAGACCAGGCGACCGGATAGGCAAAGACCAATGTGACGGCCCGCGAGTAGGCCCAAGCCCACCACGACTGTGGGTTCTGGCCCATGGCGCGCCGTCCCGGAGGTCGAGCGTGAGGTGATCAGTCGGAAGATGCTGCCAGGCCACAGCAAATGAGCGCCAGCGTCCCGATGCCCCAAAAAATTCCGACGATAAGCCAACCGAGCCGTTGGCTGTGGGTGGGGCCATCTATACCGTTGTAGATCAGCAGGGCGGCGATCAGGCCCGCAGGGATCGAAGATAACAGGCATACCCCCTTAAGTCCCCAAATCCCCTCCACAGCCTTGCTAAGGCCATCAAAGAGACTCGAAATGTCATCACCGCTGTCATCAAGCTTCGCCATCGCCCCTCCCGTGAAATTAACGTTGGCTGTAGCACACAGCTGCCCCTATTGAGGATGCGCCTTCTATTACAGGCGTGCAAGGGAAGGCGCGTTGAGAGGGCGGCGGCGGTGCGCGACGATCCGACGGCAAGACCCTTGGGATAAAGAGATGGGCAGGCGGCAGGCGGCGAGGTTGACTCGAATGGCCGGCCGATATGGTTGACTGCGGCCTGGTCGCGGAACATCTTATGCAGCCCGGCCAGCAGCGCGGTGGCGCATCGTGCGTGCCCCCCAGGTCCAGGACGAAGCTACGTTAAGGCACCGAGCAGCTGCTCGGCGAGCTGGGGTACCACCGTCCCGATCGGCTCGCGGATCACTGCGGTGGCGGCCCCGTCGTACGGAGTGCGATCGCGGTTAACGATCACCAGTCCTGCGCCGGTCCGGGCGGCGATCGCGCAGAGCGACGCCGCAGGCTCGACCGTCAGCGTGCTGCCGATCGCCAGCAGCAGATCGCAGCTTGCGGCGGCGATGGCAGCGCGCCGGTACACGGCGGGCTCCAGGGCCTGGCCGAACATGACCGTTGCCGACTTGAGTATCCCGCCGCACCGCGCGCATCGCGGGTCGTCCTCACCTGACCGCACCCGGGCCAGCGCGTCAGCCATCGTGCCGCGGTCGCCGCAGCCGGTACAGACCACATCAAACATGGTTCCGTGCAGCTCGACGACCCGTTCCGCGGGAGTGCCCGCGCGCAGGTGCAGGCCGTCGATGTTCTGGGTGACCACCTGGGTGTCGATCTTCGAGTGGGCCAGCTTGGCGAGCGCCTCATGCGCCGCGTTGGGCTGGGCGGCCCAGGCTGGATGCTTCAGCCTGGCCTGCCACGAGCGGCGCCGCAGCGCGGGATCGGCCATGTAAGCCTGATAGGTGGACAGCTTCTCGGCATCCGGGTTGCGCGTCCACACGCCCTGCGGCCCGCGGAAGTCAGGAATGCCCGAGTCCGTCGAGATCCCGGCCCCGGTCAGCACCACGAGGCGGCTGACCCCGCATGCCCAGGCGGGGGCATCGGCAGGACCGGTGCTCGCTAGGTCCGGCGGCATGGTGACGAAACGCTGCGCATGGGCATCTGGGCCGAGGATACCCACGGCGCACGAATCGAGCGACCACGACCGCGCTAGGGCGCTGAGCGCGGTGGTTCACCGGATCTTCCATGCACATCCACTTGCTTGACAAAAGTACTGGGCTATACAAACTTATTGCTAACGGTGTAAGCCATTGGGACGGGTGCCGGAGGCAGCCATGAGCGAAGCAGCACAACGGCTCGGAGCGGCGGCAGAACCGGGTGGTCTCCCCGTGACCGCTGCCGGTGACGCAGTTGCCGGTGACGCAGCGGCGGGTGACACGGTTGCCGGTGACACAGCTGCCGGTGACACAGCTGCCGGTGACACAGGGGCGAGTGACACAGCTGCCGGTGACACAGCGGCGGGTGACACAGTTGCCGGCGCTGGCCGGGAGACGCATCCGACCAACGGCATCGATGACCGGGTTCACCAGCGCCATCGGCTCGGCATCCTGACGATCACCGCGGAGGCGCAGCGCGCCGACTTCGGGTATCTGCGGGACGCGCTCAACCTGACGCCTGGCAACCTGTCCAAGCACCTGAGCGTGCTGGAGGAGGCCGGCCTGGTCCAGGTGGAAAAGGGCTACGAGGGACGCCGCCCCAGGACCTGGCTGCGAATCACCGGGCCGGGCCGGGACGCGCTGGCCGCCGAACTGGCCAGCCTCACCGAGCTGGTGCGCAGGAGCGGGGCGGCCGGCCGCCGCTAGGCATCGCTGGTCTCGGTTTGGCCACGAATGCTGGTGAAGGTTGCGATGAGCACCCACATGCCCTGAATCTGAATTCACTGTGCGGCAGTGCAGCGTCCCGGAGCAAGGGATCACCCGATGAATGATGGTTCATTGGACGTCCAGGGAGTCACTGTCCGTTTCGGCGGGCTTACCGCGCTCGATGATGTCTCGCTCACCGCGGCTCCGCGTCAGGTCACCGGCATCATAGGCCCGAACGGGGCGGGCAAGACCACATTGCTCAATGTGCTGTGCGGATTCGTCAAGCCGGATACCGGCACCATCCAGTTCGGCGGCCGGGAAGTGACCGGCCTGCGTCCGCACCGCCTGGCCCGCCTCGGAATCGCCCGCACGCTGCAGGGGGTCGGTCTGTTCAGCGGGCTGTCGGCGGTCGAGAACGTGATGGTCGGCGCGTCCAGCCAGGCGCGCGCCGGGTTCTGGACCGCGCTGTTCGGGCTGCCCTGGTCGGACCGGGACGAGCGGATGCTGCGGGACCAGGCCCTGCAGGCGCTCGACCAGGTAGGCGCGGCGGACCTGGCCGACAGCAAGCCGGAAACGCTGGCCTACGGCTTGCGCAAGCGAGTGGCGCTGGCCCGGGCGCTGGCGGCCAGGCCGCGGTTGCTGCTGCTCGACGAGCCGGCCAGTGGCCTGTCCGAGGCCGAGCTGCCCGAAGTGGGCGAGCTGATCGAGAAGCTGGCCGAAGACGTCAGCGTGGTGGTGATCGAGCACCGGATGGACCTGATGATGTCGGTCTGCAAGACGATCACGGTGCTGGACTTCGGGAAGGTGATCGCCGTCGGCACGCCCGCGCAAGTCCAGGCCGACCCGGCCGTCACCGCCGCCTACCTCGGCCTGGATCAGAACGCGGTCGATGGCAAGACCGGCCCTGCGGGCCAGGACGCGGTCGATGGCAAGACCGGCCCTGCGGGCCAGGACGCGGAGCCCGGCGATGAGTGACGGGGCCGTGCTGGACATCCGGGACATCGTGGCCGGTTACGGCGGCGGGCCGGTGCTCGACGGCCTGTCGATCTCGGTGCGGGCGGGCACCATCACCGCGGTTCTGGGCGCCAACGGGGCCGGCAAGACCACGCTGCTGCGGACCATCAGCGGGTTCGTCAGGCCGCGGCGCGGGCGCATCGAAGTCGGCGGGGTGAACCTGGCCAGGCGGCGTCCCGAGGAGATCGCCCGGGCGGGTGTCGCGCACGTGCCCGAGGGCCAGGGCGTGATCACCGAGCTCACCATCGAGGAGAACCTGCGGCTGGGCGCGCTCATCCGGCCCAGCGCGGACCGGGCGGCCGCGCTGACCGGGACCTACGAGCGATTCGCGCTGCTGGCCGACCGGCGGCGGCGGCTGGCGGGCACCCTGTCCGGCGGTGAGCGGCAGATCCTGGTCATCGCCCGCGCGCTGATGGCGGCGCCGCAGGTGCTGCTGCTCGATGAGCCGTCGCTCGGGCTGGCGCCGCGGATCGTCGCCCAGATCATGAACCTGGTCCGGCAGCTCCGCGATGACTCGGGCCTGACCGTGCTGCTGGTGGAGCAGAACGCGCGCAGCGCGCTCGGCATCGCCGACCGCGGGATCGTGCTCAACCTCGGCAAGATCGCGGCGGACGAGGATGCCGCCAACCTGGCCGCCGACGTGTCGCTGCGCCGGCACTATCTGGGCTTCTAGGGGGAGGGCTGATGCAGGAGTTCGTTCAGTTCACTCTCGGCGGGGTCAGCGTGGGCATGATCTACGCCGCGATCGCGCTCTCGCTAGTGCTGATCTGGCGCGGCACCAGGATTCTCAACTACTCCCAGGGCGGCATGGCGATGTTCAGCGCCTATGTGGCGCTCATCGTTATCAACCACACCGGGAACTACTGGCTCGGCTTCGTCGTGGCGCTCGCTTTCGGGCTGGTGCTTGGCGCGGTCCTGGAACGCGTGGTGGTCCGGCCGGTCGAAAGCAAGCCGCCGCTCAACGCGGTCATCGTGACCATCGGGCTGCTCATCCTCATCGAGGGCGTGGCCGGGATCATCTACGGCGGCCAGTTCCGGTCATTCCCGCCGGCGTTCTCGATCACCGGGATCAAGATCGGCAGCTTCGGGCTCGGCGTGTCCAGATCCGACGTGTTCACGGCGGTCGCGGTGCTGGCGGCGGCGCTGCTGCTGGCCGCGCTCTTCAGGTACACCGCGGTAGGCCTGCGGCTGCGGGCGACCGCGTTCAGCCCGGCGGTCGCCCGGCTGCTCGGCGTCCGGATCGGCCGGGTGCTGACCCTGGGCTGGGCGCTGGCCGGCCTGTTCGGGGCGCTGGCCGGGGTGCTGGTCTCGCCGTCGACCTTCCTGTACCCGAACAGCATGGACTCGATCTTCGTGCTCGGGTTCACCGCGGCGGTGATCGGCGGCCTGGAAAGCCCGGCCGGGGCGATCGCGGGCGGCGTGATCCTCGGCGTCCTGCTCAACTACGTCGGCGGCTATCTCGGCGCCAACCTGGTGGACCTGTACGGGCTCGGCATCCTGGTGCTGGTGCTGATGGTCCGGCCGTCCGGCCTGTTCTCCACGACCGCCACCCGGCAGGTGTGACCATGACCCTGGCCCGCCATCTCGCCGTCGCGGTGCTCGCCGCGCTGGTGATCATCCTGATCTCGATCAAGCTCGGCAGCTATCGCGATTACCAGCTAGCCGGGGTGGCCGCTTACCTGATAGCGGTAGCCGGACTGACCGCCCTGATCGGGCTGAGCGGCCAGATCTCGATCGGTCACGGCGCGTTCATGGCGATCGGCGCCTACGCCGCGGCGCTGTTGCTACTGCACCTGCACTGGCCGCTCGAGATCGTGTTCGCGGCGGCCGTGGTGATCACCGCGGCGGGCGGCGCGATCGTCGGCGTGGCCGCTGCCCGGCTGCGCGGTCCCTACCTGGCCGGGGCCACGCTGATGCTCGCGGTGGCGCTGCCGTCGGTGGCGGACAACTACTCCGGCGTCTTCGGCGGCGACCAGGGACTGAACATCTCCATCACCACCCCGGCCTTCCTGGGCGCGACCTTCCCGCCCACCAGGTGGCTGCTCTGGCTGACCAGCGCCGCGACGCTGATCGCCCTGGTGCTGCTGGCCAACCTGGCCCGCAGCAGGGTCGGCCGCAGCTGGCGGGCGATCCGCGACGACGAGGTCGCGGCGGCGCTGGCCGGCCTGAACGTGGCCAGGCTGAAGATCCTCGCCTTCGTCATCAGTGCTGCCTGCGCCGGTCTGGGCGGGGCGCTGCTCGCCGTGGTCACGACGAGCGTCTCGCCGGGCGCCTTCACGCTGGCCCTGTCCATCGGGCTGCTCACCGCCGCGGTCATCGGCGGTCTGGGCAGCCTGGCCGGGGCGCTGTGGGGGAGCCTGCTGTTCGTCTTCGTACCGACCTACCTCACCGATGTGGCCAGCAGTCATGGCCTGTCCAGCGCGGCCAGCTCGAGTATTCCGATCGCTGTCTACGGCGTCGTGCTGATCATCGTCATGCTCGTGTTCCCCGCCGGAATCCAGGGCGGCCTGCGCCGCCTGTTCGGGCCGGTCACCCCGGCCCAGGGACCCCCCTTCAGCGCATTGCGCCGGCACAGGCCGGCAACTGAACACCAGGAAGAAGGAACTAGATGAAAAGATCACATCGAGCAAACGTGGCGGCCGTGGCCGGGCTGGCGGCCCTTGCGCTGGTGGCCGCCGCGTGCGGTTCGAGCGGGTCGTCGTCGTCCTCGCCGTCCAGCTCGTCGAGCTCGAGCAGCGCACTGATGGCGTCAGCGCCCGGGATCACGGCCACCACGATCACGATCGGCAGCCACCAGCCGCTCACCGGAGTGGCCGCGCCCGGCTATGACGAGATCGCCCCGGCGTCCAACGCCTACTTCCAGTACGTCAACGCGCATGGCGGCATCTACGGCCGCAAGATCGTCTACAAGTACCTCAACGACCAGTACAACCCGACCATCACCTCCACCGTGGTGCATCAGCTGGTGCTGCAGGACAACGTGTACGCGATCTTCGACGGCCTCGGCACGCCGACGCACCTGGCGGTCGCGCCGTACCTGAACGCGCAGAAGGTGCCCGACGTGTTCGTCGCGTCCGGCTGCGCCTGCTGGAACAACACCTCGGCGCTGCCGTACACGTTCGGCTGGCAGCCCAACTACATCCGCGAGGGCAAGATCCTCGGTACCTACGTCAAGGAGCACTTCAAGGGCAAGAAGATCGGCTACTTCTACCAGAACGACGAGTTCGGCCAGGACGGCGTCAAGGGCCTCGATTACGAGATCCCGAAGTCCCAGGTGGTGGCCAGGGAGAGCTACGTCCCCACCAACACCAATATCGAACCGCAAGTGGCCGCGCTGAAGGCGGCGGGCGCTCAGGTCGTGGTCTCGTTCTCGGTGCCCGCGTTCACCGCCCTGCTGCGGTTGCTCGAGCTGAAGGTCAGCCTCAACGCCCAGCTCGTGGTCAGCAACGTCGGCTCCGACCCGATCACCCTGGCCGGCCTGCTCGAGGCGTTCGCCAAGCAGGGCGGCGCCAAGGTCTCAGGAAACGAGCTCACCCAGGGCATCATCACCGACGGCTACCTGCCCTCGCTCGGGGACACCAGCAACAGCTGGATCTCGCTGTTCAGCAAGGTCCACAGCCAGTACCTGCCGAAGCTGCCGTTTGACGGCAACGTGGGCTACGGCATGGCGGTCGCTTACACGTTCGTCCAGGCCATGTTCAAGGCCGGCCGGAACCCGACCAGGCAGGACCTGGTCAACGCGATCAACGCCGGCCTGCCGCAGGGCGTCTCGGTCGCGCCGTTCGCGTACTCGACCACCGACCACGACGGCATCACCGGTGCCTACATGGGCGTCATCAAGAATGGCGCGATCGTCCAGACGGGCCCGGTCCAGGTCACCGATAATTCCGCGACCGGCCCGGTCACGACGTTCACCGGCACGCAGCCGGCGGCCCCGGCCAGCGGAGTGCCTTCGCCCTGACCAGTCGCGATGGGCCGGCCCCCGGGACTTCCCCGGGGGCCGGCCCGCCTCGGCAACCGGACCGGCCCTAGCTAGCCCGTTCAGAATTCAGAACGGGGGTTACCCACGTGAGCCTCGCCGCGGGCCGCAAGCCCGCCACCGGCGACGAACGGCCGCCTGGCCAGCGGCTGCTAACCGCTGCCGAGGAGTTGTTCGGCGAGCGCTCGTACCGGCGGACCACGGTGGCCGGGATCTGTGCCAGGGCCGGCATCGCGACCGGCAGTTTCTACACGCACTACAACTCCAAGGCCGACATCTTCGCGGCCGTGATCCGCCAGATCAACACCGATCTGCGGGACGCGATCCGGAACGCGATCGGCGAGGCGGCTGACAACCAGCGGGCCAGGGAGCGGGCATCCTTCCGGGCCTACTTCGACCTGATGTCCAAGCGCCCGTGGATCTACCGGATCGTGCGGGAGGCCGAGTTCGTGGCGCCCGGCGAGTTCAAGCAGTACTACGAGCGGCTGGTCCGCGGGTACGCGCGCGGAGTGCGCGGCGCCCAGCTGGCCGGGGACGTCGACACCAGGTACGACCCCGAGGTCATCGGCTACGTCTACACCGGGCTCGGCAACTTCGTCGGGATGCGCTGGGCCGAGTGGACCGCGGGCGGGCGGGTGCCCGATGACGTCCTCGACGACCTGATGGAGGTGCTGGCCCGGGGCCTGCGGCCGCAGCCAGGCGCGGGCGCCGACGTATCGTCTCAAGTATGACGGGCGGCCCGCCGGGCTCTTCGGGTCCGGGCAGCTACACCGGCACCATCCCGCGGCTGCTGACCGCCGCGGCCCAGCGCGACCCTGATGGCATCTGGCTGCGGACCGACGAGGGGTCACTGACCTTCGCCGGGGCGCTGGCCGCGGCCGCCGCAATGGCGCGGTCGCTGGCCGCCGCGGGCGTGCGCCGCGGCGATCTGGTCGTCGCCACCACCCGCAACACTCCCGGCTACCTGATGTGCTGGCTGGGACTGGCCGCGCTCGGTGCGGTACTGGTGCCGGTCAACCCGCACGGCACCGCCGCGGAACTGGCCGGGCTGCTCCGGCAGACCTCGCCGCGGGCGTTGGTCAGCGACGCGGGCCTGGCTCCGCTGCTAGACGCGGCGGGGGCCGGCGCACTGGCCGAGCTGGGCGTGCTCGATGTGGCGGAGCTGAGCGCGGCTGAGCTCGGCGCGGCGAAGGCGGGCAGGGCGGAGGCGGGCCCGGCGAAGTCAGCAATCGCCCGGGCCGGGCTGCCCGACTCCGGCGTCCGGCCGGACGACCTGGCGGTACTGATCCCGACCTCGGGGACCACCGGCCGGTCCAAGCTGGTCATGCAGACCCACCGGGCGTACGCGATGGCCGGCGAGGGTTTCGGCTTCTGGATGGAGCTGACCGCCGCCGACCGGCTGATGACCTCACTGCCGCTGTTCCATATCAACGCGCCCGCGTACTCGGTGCTGGGCTCGCTGGCCTGCGGGGCCGGCCTGGTGCTGCTGGAGCGCTTCTCGGCCAGCGGTTTCCTGGATGCCGCGCGCAGGCACGGGGCAACCGAGTTCAATGCGATCGGGGCCATGCTGGAGATCTTGATGCGGCAGCCGCCGCGCGCCGATGACGCCGACAACCCGCTGCGGCTGTGCTACACGGGTCCGGCTCCGGAACGCAGCCGGCAGGAGGCGATCGAGGCCAGGTTCGGGCTGCGGATCGTGGTCGGCTACGCGATGTCGGAGTCGCCGTACGGGCTGATCTGGCCGCGCGGCAGCCGGCCGTTCGGCACCCTCGGCGCGCCTCGCCAGCATCCGGTGCTCGGCGAGGTCAACGAGGCGCGGGTGATCTCCAGCGACGGCCGCCAGCTCGGCCCCGGCCAGACCGGCGAGCTGCTGTTGCGCAACCCGGTGGTGACGCCCGGCTACTGGGGCATGCCCGAGGAGACCGCCGCGGCCATCACGGACGGCTGGCTGCACACCGGTGACCTGGTCACGGTGGGCGCCGACGGGACCTATACGTTCGTGGCCCGGCAGAAGGAGGTGCTGCGCCGCCGGGGCGAGAACCTGTCGCCGCTTGAGGTCGAGGAGGTCATCGCCGAGCATCCCGCCGTGCTCGAGTGCGCCGTCGTGGCCGTGCCCTCGGAGCTTTCCGAGGACGAGGTGAAGGCGTTCATCGTGCCGGCCGAGGGCGGCAGCGTCGATGTCGGGCAGCTCATCGAGTTCGCGGCCACCCGGCTGGCCGCCTTCAAGGTACCCAGATACTGGCAGCTGATCGATGAGCTGCCGCGGACCCCCACCGCGCGGGTTGCCAAGCACCGGCTGCCCACCGGGCACCCGCCCGGTGAGTACGATGCGGAGGCGCCGCAGCCACCGTCCGGCCAGCTGGCGCCCCCGTCCCGGCCGGGCCGAAAGGACCAGCTATGAACGAATACCCCACCTCGATCGGGACCACCGACGCGACCTCGATCCGGCTGCTCGGCCACGACCTGGCCGCCGACCTGATGGGTCAGGTCACCTTCGGCGAGCTGGCCTTCTGGCTGGTGGCGCTGCGCCGTCCTGGCCGCGGCGAACTGCGGGTCTTCGAGACCGTGCTGGTGGCGCTGGCCGACCACGGGTTCACCCCATCAGCGATCGCGGCCAGGCTCACCCTGACCGGCGCCCCGGAGTCGGTCCAGGGCGCGCTGGCCGCGGGCCTGCTGGGCGGCGGCTCCAGGTTCCTCGGGGTGACCGAAGACTGCGGCAAGTTCCTGGCCGAAGCGCTGGCCAGCTCCGAGGGCCCGCTGCCGCTGCCCGACGACGAGGAGGGCTGGGACGAACTCGCCGACATGGCGATCCGGGCCCACCGGGAGTCGGGCCGCCTGGTGCCCGGGCTGGGCCATCCCGTGCATAAGAGCGGTGACCCGCGTACCCCGGTGCTCTTCAAGATCGCCGAGGACGAGGGCGTGCTCGGCCCGCATCTGCGGCTGTTCGCGGCGGTCGGCCGGGTGCATCCGATGATCCTGGGCCGGACGCTGCCGCTGAACGGCGCGGGAGTGTGCGGCGCGGCCCTGGCTGACCTGGGCTTCGAGCCGGACATGCTGCGCGGTTTCGCGCTGCTGGCCCGGGCCGCCGGGCTCCTGGGTCACCTGGCCGAGGAGATGCGCCGCCCGGCCGGGCCCGGCATCTATGAGCAGACCGACCGCGACGTGGTCTATCAGCCGCGCGCATAGCTGGCCGCCCGAAGACCGGGCGCTCCCTCGGCACTCAGCCCTTCGAAAGAAGTCTTTGGATACGTTGCAAAGATAGCTTTCCAAAGGAAGCGTTGGAAAGATATCTTGGGATGTATGGCTGACGAGACCCGCCGCTCCGTGAAGCGGCTGACCGATCCCCGGGCGCTGCGGGCGCTCGCCCATCCGATCCGGCTCTCGCTGGTCGGGCTGCTCCGCCGGGAGGGGCCGCTGACCGCCACCCGGGCCGGCGACCTGCTCGGCGAGAGCTCCGCCAGCTGCTCCTTCCACCTGCGCCAGCTGGCCAAGTACGGCCTGGTCGAGGAGGCGGGCGGGGGCACCGGCCGGGAGCGGCCCTGGAAGGCGACCAGCATGTTCACCGACTGGCCGGATGTGGCGGAGAATCCCGAGCTGGCGGCGGCGGCCGACCTGCTGGCCGCGATGCTCGCCGAGCGGTACTTCGAATACCTGATGCGCTGGCTGGAAGCCAAGCCGGGGGAGCCTGAGGCCTGGCAGCACGCCGCGCATTTCGGCGACACGATGCTGTACGTCACCGCCGAGGAGCTCGTCGAGCTCGCCGAGCAGGAGCAAGCCCTGATGGACCGCTTCCTGGACCGGCTCACCCGCCCCGAGCTGCGGCCGCCGGGGGCACGCGAGGTGACCTATCTGCACTTGGCCTTTCCCGGCGACTTGTCGGGGGCGAAGCCGGCCGGTGCGGGCCGGTGACGGCCGGTACCGAGGAACGGGCCCGGCCGGTCGGCCGGGTCACCTCCTGGCTGCCGCCGTTGCTGCGGGACCGTCCGTTCCGCCGCTACTGGACCGGCCAGACCGTCTCGCTGTTCGGGGACCAGGTCTCCGCGATCGCGCTGCCGCTCACCGCCGTGCTGGTGCTGCACGCCAGTGCCGCCGACATGGGCTATCTCGGCGCGCTGGTCTGGCTGCCGAGCCTGCTGTTCGCAGTGCACGCCGGGGCGTGGGTGGACCGGCGCGGCCGGCGCCGGGTCACGATGATCGGCGCCGACCTCGGCCGCGCGGCGCTGCTGGCCAGCATTCCGCTGTGCTACGCGCTCGGCGTGCTCAGCCTCGTCCAGCTGTTCGCCGTCGCGTTCGGCATCGGGGCGCTGAGCGTGCTGTTCACCGTCTCGGACGCCACGCTCTTCGTCGCCCTGGTCCCCGGCGATGCCTACGTGGACGGGAACTCGCTGATCTATGCCAGCCGCGCGCTGTCGTTCGTGGGCGGGCCGAGCCTGGGCGGGCTGCTCATCCAGGCGCTGTCGGCGCCGCTCGCGGTGGCCGCCGACGCGCTGTCGTTCCTCGGCTCGGCGTTCTTCCTGGGCCGGATCAAGCCGGCCGAGCCGCCGGCTGACCCCGCGACGAAGGGCTCGCTGAGCGCCGGAGCCCGGTTCATCAGGCGCTCGCCGGTGGTCCGGGCGTCGCTGCTGGCGGTGGCCACGATCAACTTCTTCAATTACATCTTCGCCGCGCTGTTCCTGCTGTACGCGACGCGCGCGCTGGAGGTCCGCCCCGGCCCGCTCGGGCTGGTCCTCGGCGCGGGCGCGGTCGGCGGCGTGCTGGGGTCGGCGCTCACCAAGCGGCTGTCCGGGCGGATCGGCATCGGCTGGGCCTATGTGGCCGGTTGCGTGGTGTTCACCGTGCCGTTGCTGCTGGTCCCGCTGGCCAGCGGGCCGCATCTGCTGGTGCTGGCCCTGCTGTTCGCGGCGGAGTTCCTGTCCGGCTTCGGGGTGATGATGCTGGACATCAGCATCGGCGCGATCTTCGCGGCGGTCATTCCCGATCGGCTGAGGTCCCGCGTGAGCGGGGCGTTCCAGGCGGTCAACTACGGCACCCGGCCAGGCGCACTGGCCGGCGGTGCCCTGGGCACGCTGATCGGGCTGCGCCCGACGCTGTGGATCGGAGCTGCCGGGGCGATTGCCGGCGCACTGTGGCTGCTCTGGTCCCCGCTCCCGGCCTTCCGGATGCCGGCGCCCGGCAGCGGTGCGGGCCGCTAGATACGGAAGAACAGGTTCAGGAACCGGTCGGCCAGCGCCTCGTCGCCCCGCACGGTACCTGCGTTCATCCGGCCGAAGGTGGTCAGGACCAGGCTGCCGGCGTCGAAGTCGAGCACCGTCGGCAGGTCCGCGACGCTGCCCGGCTCGTAGGCCAGGCCCTGGTCGCTGACCGAGACCCGGTAGTCGCCGCCGTTGCGCCCGCTGACCCTGATGCCGATGGTAAACGGCGTCAGGTCGGCGGTCGGCTTGACGGTGGACTGCCAGATGATGAACATGAACGGCACCAGCAGGTCGGCCGCGTCACCGGAGATGCCGTGCGCGCTCCCGGTGCCCTGCTTGATGTCCCAGGTGTGCACGCCGTAGTCCATCAGCTGGCCGGCCGCGTAAATGAACGCGGGCACGCTGCCCATGTAGAAATGCGGGACCAGCAATCCCGTCCACTCCTGTTCGCTGAGCGGTTCCAGGATGCCCATCATCTTGTCGAGGTCGCCGCGCGCCCGCGCCATCAGCGCCGGCTGGGAGATCTCGCGTAGGGTCTTCGCGTGCTCGCCGGCTCGCTCGTGCATCCCGGCCAGGCCATAAGCCTGCGGTGCGGCCGCGCCGCTGCGGGCCGTGTCGAAGGCCTCGAAGTAGCCCTCCGTCGTGTCGACCAGGTGCCCGATCACGTCCCGGACCTGCCAGTTCTCGCAGGCCGTCGGCGCCTCCCAGGCACCGGGCTGCTCGGCCAGCGCGAACATCCGCGACGCCTCGTCGCGGACGACGCGCAAGATCGTGTCCTTGCCCGCATAGGTCATGGCGTTCCACTCGCTCATGCCTGTCCCCTCTCCCGCGTGGCTTACATACGAACCTCAGCGCAGGGCCCGGCCAGGTGTCAATGGATGCCGGCGTGGCGCAACCGGGAGGTCAGCGGTTTAGCGGTCACTCAGCCGGGGGAGCTGGCCAGGTGCAGGCCGGCCAGCGCCGCGCCGTAACGCATTGCCACCAGCTGTCCGACGGCCGGATGCGCGCCCAGCGGCCGGGAACAAGGCGCGCCAGTGCGGGCGCAAACGGCGGCCAGCTCGTCAGGATCGGTCTCCGGGCCGATCACGCAGGGCGCGATCGCCGCACGGCTGACGCCCGCATCGCGCAGCCGGGCCAGGGCGGCGTCCAGACCCTGCGGATCGCCGAGCGAGGCCGGGACGGTCGGGGCGGCCAGCCTGGCCGCGAGGAGCACCGCGGTGACACCGGCGGCACTGACCGCCGCATCACCGCCGTCAGCCAGCACCACGACGCCGTTGGCGGTCGCGACGATACTGAGCCCGCGCGCCCGGGTTTCCCTGGCCAGCCCGGCTTCAGCCAGGCGGGCGTGCAGCACCTCGGCGAGCATCGGATGCGGGCCCAGGTGGCCGGCCAGCAGGATCGAGGCCTCGGCCCGGCCGATCAGATCCTCCAGCGCCTCGTCGATCAGCGGATTCGGGCCGGCCAGCAGCGGGACCACCACCGCCCGGGGGGCCGAACCCGCACTGACCATTTCGTCGAAAATCAGGGCATCAGCCAGGCGGTGCTCAGGCCCGTCCAGGTAGCCGACCCTGACCTCAGCGCCGGAACAGGACATCCCGGCGGTGGCCGCGACCTGCTCAGCGAGCTCGTCGCTGACGCTGCCTGCCGCGCCAGGCACGGCCAGCACCAGAGCCGGCGCGTCGGAGGGCAGGGTGAGGCGGTGCGGGCTGCGGTGACGCCCAGGCGGCAGCGAACGGCCGGTGCGCCGCGGCAGCGGGGTCAGGCCCGGGCTGGGATTGGTCACGCTGAGGTATGTTAATCGGGATTCACCGGGCATGATCGTCGTTTCCGGATGTTGCGCCCGGCTCCGGGTCCTGCTCGCGCGCTGTGCTAGTCCGAATTCAGCATGCTGTGATAGACGGCGAGCAGGGCCGCCTTCTGCTGTTCAGTCAGCCGGTCTTCGGCCTCGATGGCGTGCTGGACGCCCTTCGTGTCCGGCTTGGCGATCGCTTCGGCCCAGTCGTCACCCTGCAGCAGGCCGGCCTGGATGAGCAGGGTCTCGGCGGAAACGTTGAGCGCGTCGGCGATCAGCCTGATGACCCGCACCGATGGCTGGTGCAGGCCGCGCTCGATCTGGCTGAGGTAAGGGTTGGACAGCCTGGTCCGCTCGGCGAGCTGGCGCAGCGACAGATTCGCAAGCTTGCGCCGGCTGCGGATGAAGGCGCCGAGCGCTTCCATCTGGCCTTCCCACTGATCCTTCATGTCTTTCATGATCACCCCAACTGCGACTGGCCGTGCCTGCTCACTGTAGTGAGCAGGCACGGTCGGCACTGCCATGGCCCGTGAGCCGGGGCGAACCGGCTCACGGCGCGCTGTTACTTCTTCGCGGACCGCGGCTTCCTGGCCGTGGCAGTCTTGGTCGCGGTGGTCTTCGCGGCCTTGGGGGCGGCCTTGGCGCTCGGGGCGCTCGGCTGCTTGGTCACGGTGGCCGGCGTGACGTGCTGGCCACCGTTCAGCGGCGCGGCGGCCTTGCGGACCTGGTGCAGCTGCTTGGTCATCGGCTCGGTCAGCGGCGCTGCGGCCTTGCGGACCTGGTGCAGCTGCTTGGTCATCGGCTCGGTCAGCGGCGCGGCGGCCTTGCGGACCTGCTCGGTCAGCGGCGCGGCGGCCTTGCGGACCTCATGCATCTGCTTGACCCACGGGTCGCCGGCGTGCCGCATCTGCTCGGCCAGCGGCGCAACGGCCTTGCGGTACTCGTGCATCTGCTCGACCCACGGGTCGCGGGCGTGCCGCATCTGCTCGGTCAGCGGCGCAACGGCCTTGCGGTACTCGTGCATCTGCTCGACCCACGGGTCGCGGGCGTGCCGCATCTGCTCGGTCAGCGGCGCAACGGCCTTGCGGTACTCGTGCATCTGCTCGACCCACGGGTCGCTGGCGTGGCGCATCTGCTCGGTCAGCGGCGCGGCGGCCTTGCGGACCTGGTGCATCTGCTTGGTCCATGGCTCTGCGGCGTCCCGGACCTGGGCAGCGAACCTGCGCTGCGCAACGCGCAGCTGCTCGGCAAAGTCGTGGGCGTTCGCAATCAGCGTCTCCCGGCCCGGCAGCTTGGCGGGCAGTGACTGGGACAGCTCAGGCCGCTGAGGCCGCATCGACTGTGCCGCGTCCTTCCAGGCCCGGACCGTGCCGTTCATGTTTTCCTGGCCCTTGCGGACCTGATCAGCGATCTTATTCTGCAGGTCCTTCGGGACAATGCGGGTGTCAATCATGGCTCCTCCTCAGTCCTCTTCTACTGCTAACTATACCTAGCAGACGCGCGGTATGTCAAGCACGGTCCGGTCGGGCACGATCGGTGAGCCCCGGCGGTCAGGCCCCGCGGCCTTGACGATCGTGATGAGCCGAGATGATGATGATGTCAATGTTCGACGAGGATGCCCTGCTCGCCGCCCTGACCACGGTATGGGCCCGGGCGATCGGGGTGGATGCCTGGATACCGGCCCGGAGCGCCCGGTGACCTCGGCTGGACCCCGCGATGACCACCGCGAGGTGGTGACCACCAGCGCGGACGGCGTGGCCACGATCACGCTGCACAACCCGGCCCGCAAGAACGCGATGACCGTGGCCGGCTGGGCAGCGTTGCGGGACGCGCTGCGCGAGGTCGCCGCGGGCCAGGACCGGGTGCTGGTGCTGACCGGCGCCGGCACTGACTTCTGTTCCGGCGCTGACCTGTCGGCCGGCGGTAGCGGCCGCCATCCGCTCCTCGACATGCGGCTGGCTGGCGAGACCTGCCTGGCGCTGTACGACCTGCCGATCCCGACCATCGCGAGAGTGGACGGCGTGGCAGTGGGCGCCGGCATGAATATGGCGCTGGCCTGCGACTTCGTGATCGCGACGGTCCGGGCCAGGTTTTCGCAGATCTTCGTCAAGCGCGGCCTGTCGCCGGACTTCGGCGGGTCGTGGATCCTGCCCAGGCTGATCGGCCTGCACCGGGCCAAGCAACTCGTGCTGCTCGGCGATCTCATCGATGCGTCCGCGGCCGACCGGATGGGCCTGCTCTACCAGGTGGTCCTGGCCGACGGCCTCGACGAGGCGGTCGGCGAGCTCGCTGACCGGCTGAAATCCGGCCCGGCGCTGGCTGTCAGCCTGTCGAAACGGCTGCTCAACGATTCGTTCCAGACCAGCATTGAACGCGCGCTCGACGACGAAGGCCGCGCCCAGGCGATCAACCTGACCTCCGCGGACGCGGCCGAGGCTCTGGCGGCCTTCCAGGAGAAGCGCGCGCCGGTGTTCCGGGGTCGATGAGGGTCGGGGGAGGGCGGCATGCTGACCGGAGCGGACTGCAGGGCGTCGCTGCAGGACGGCCGGAGGGTCTACTTCCAAGGCAGGCTGATCACCGATCTGGCCGCCGAACCCGCCCTGGCCACGCCGCTGGAGGCGATCGCGGGTAACTACGACAAGTACTACTCCGCCGCGCCTGGTGCGGTGAACCCCGTGCTGACCGCCCCGCGCCCGCGCGTGCTGGAGGCGGCGGTGATCGGGGTGCCTGATGAGGAGTGGGGCGAACGGGTGCACGCGTTCGTGTCGCTGACCGGGGAAAGCGCCGCCGCCCCGGCGCAGCTGCAGGAATTCCTGGCCGGACGGCTGGCGTCGGTCAAGCGGCCGCGGACCATCGAGGTACTCGCCGAGCTGCCGAAGAACTCGGTGGGCAAGATCGCCAAGGCCCAGCTGCGTGAGCCGTTCTGGCGGGACGCTGGCCGGCTGGTCTGAGCCCGGGCGCCGCTGCGGGGCCGCCGCGGCTACTTGAGGATGTTCACCGCGCGGGCGACCACCAGCACCGCGATGACCAGGGATATCGCCTCCTGCGCCATCATCATGAGCTTGGCCCAGGGCCGGATGGCCGAGACGTCAGTGGGGCTGAAGGCGGTCGCGGCCGTGAACGACAGATGCAGGTAGTCCAGGTACTTGGGGTACCAGCCCGGGCTGACATGCTCGGCGTTGATCATCTCCGGAAAGACGAAGGCGGGCCCGGTGGCGGAGCCGCGGGCCCGGGCCGCCGCGCCGCCGCGGTCGAGGTCCCAGTACCAGAGGCTGAACGCGATCACGTTGGTGAGCCAGATCGCGCCGCCGCTGGCCAGCAGGATGTTGGCGTCATTGGTGAAGGACGCCGCGGTCGTGATGGCGGCGATCAGGCGGATGGCGGCGACCGCGTTCACCGCCGAGATCAGGCCGATCAGCGAGCCGGTCAGGATGCGCAGCCAGGTGGAGTCGCGGTCGATGCGGCCCGGGTCGCCGATGATGATGATCCCCAGCAGGACGACCAGCACCAGGACGAACAGCCAACGGGCGTCTCCGGTCCTGAGCTGAGCGGGCAGCACGCCCCGCAGCGCGCCAGCGGCCAGCACCGCGACGGCCATCGGCCAGCGGCTTTCACCGGCCTGGTCAGGCCGGTACTTATCGGCCCGGTCCTGGTCGCGCAGGCTCTGGTCGGGCCGGTCCTGGTCAGGCCGGCTCTGGTCAGGCCAGGCTCGGCCGGTCCGGCCCGGGCGTGGTCACGGCAAGCCACGATGCCGGGCGGCCGCGCCGTGGCCATCACCCGCGCCGGGCGATGCGCTGGCGGCCGGCGACTGTCGGTGGCTGCGCTTAGCCTTGGGTCGTGGCTGAGAACGGTGTCGCAGAGCCGGACCCGGGGCCAGAGCCAGAGCCTGCGCCTGAGGCTGAGGCCGAGGCCAGGTACGAGGAGCTCGTGGATGCTCTGGTGGGGATCCCCGGGGTTACCCCGCCCCGGGGCGGCGGGGGTTTCGGGCGGACGGCGGTCCGCTGGGAACGCAAGATCTTCGTGATGTGGGTACGCGGGCAGCTGGTGCTGAAGCTGCCCGCCGACCGGGTGGCCGAGCTGATCGCGGACGGTGCGGGCGTCCGTTTCGACGCGAACAAAGGCACGCCGATGAGGGAATGGCTCAGCCTGGACCCTGACTCGGACCTGGCCTGGCTGCCGCTGGCCCGCGAGGCGCTGGACTTCGCCCGCTCCGCGGCCAGCTCAGACGGTGGTGCCTAGCCCGCCGTCCACCGGGATGACGGCCCCGGTGACGTAGGCCCCGGCCCGGGAGGCCAGGTAAACGGCGACACCGGCCATGTCATCCGGCAGGCCGATGCGGCGCAGCGGCGCCGCTTCGGCGATGGCGTCGCCGAAGGCCTGCAGGGTGGCGGCCATCATCTTGGACTCGAACGGCCCCGGTGCGACCGCGTTGACGGTGATCTGCCTGGGCCCCAGGTCCCTGGCCAGTACCCGGGTCAGGTGGTGCAGCCCGGCCTTGCTGGCCGAGTAGGAGTAGGTGGGCAGCAACGGCACGTGCAGGCCGTCGATGCTGCCAACGTTGATGACGCGGGCCGGGTCGTCCCTGGTCCCGGCGGCCTCCAGGAGCGGCAGGAAAGCCCGGGTGAGGAAGAACGGCGCCTTCAGGTTGAGGTCAACCACCTTGTCCCAGGCGGCGGCCGGGAACTCCTCGATCGGCGCGCCCCAGGTGGCCCCGGCGTTGTTGACCAGCACGTGCAGCGCTTGCTCCCGGTGTCCGATCTCCTCGGCGAGACGCAGGCATTCTGGCTCGGTGGACAGGTCGGCGGGGATAGCGGTGACGGGCCCGTATTGGCTGAGCTCCCGTTCTGCGGCGGCGCACGCGTCGGCCTTGCGGGAGCTGAGGTAGACCCTGGCCCCGGCCGACAGCAGCCCGCGCGCCATCATGAGCCCGATTCCGCGGGTACCGCCGGTGACGACGGCGGTCTTTCCTGATAGGTCAAACAATTCCATGGACCCTCCATAAGTAACGACCTGAACCGTACCCCGCGGGCCGGTCTGGCATTATGGAAGGCAATGAGCCCATCGAAATCCCGCCGCTTCCCCGTTACCGTCACCCAGCTCCCGGTCGTCCGCTGCCAGGTCTGCCAGCAGACCATCGCGTGTCGGCCCGGCCAGGCGAGCGCCGTCATGACCGAGCACTACCGCCGGATGCACCCGGACGTGCTCGCTGCCGCGGCTGATCGGCAGCTCTGAGCCGGATCTGAGTCCCCCCGCCTGGCCGCGCACGCGGGCCGGTGTGATCAGGCTGCTCAGAGGGCACCACTACTGCGAACGGATCGCGGGCCGGCCGAGCCCGGGATCCGCCGGGGTGTGACGCTGCCGGCAGGCTGGCCGCCGCCGGCCTGGGGGAGGCTGGCTGATGACCGAAGGATCGCTGCGCCAGGACGGCCTGGATGCCGTGAACCCGCTGCGAACGCCCAGGGCGGCGGCGGTGGCCGGGATCGTGTTTGCGCTGCTGCTGATCGCTGCACTGGTACTGATCAAGATCTCCACTCCCGCCGATACTGGCAGCCCAGGCGGCTGGCTGACCAGCCCGACGCGACGGGCCGCCGTGGCGGTGGCCCTGAACCTGGTCCCGTTCGCCGGGATCGCGTTCCTGTGGTTCATCGGGGTACTCAGGGACCGGATCGGCGGCCACGAAGATCGATTCTTCGGCACCGTATTCCTGGGCAGCGGCCTGCTGTTCGTGGCCATGCTGTTCGTGGCCGCGGCATTCGCGGGCGGCCTCATCGTGGCCGGGTCCCGTGAGTCGGGTCCGCCCGGGACCGACACCCTGGTGCTCGGCCGCAACGCCACGTCGATCCTGCTGAATGTCTACGCGATGCGGATGGCCGCGGTGTTCACGCTCACCACGGTGACCATCGCGCGCCGCACCAGGTTCATTTCTAGCTGGCTGGTCCCCGCCGGGCTGGTGAGCGCGCTGGTGCTGCTGTTCGGCGTCAGCATCTCCGCCTGGGTGGAACTGCTGTTCCCGGCCTGGATCCTGGCCCTGAGCATCGACATCCTGGCGGTGGGCCCGAGGGGCCGGCCGGGGTCAGGACAGCACCCGGCGCCTGAAGTTGCGCAGTCCGATCGCGAGGAACGCGGCACCGAAGGCGATCACCACCGGATAGATCACGTAAAGGTGCATGTGCGGGGCTTCGGTGAAGGCGGCCCGCATTCCCTCGTTCACGTAGATGAGCGGGTTGATCAGCACGATCGTCTGCAGCCAGTGCCAGCCGCCGACGGTGACCGGCGCGAGCTTGGTCCACGAGTAGTACGTGCCGCCCAGGAAGGTGATCGGCAGGATGATGAAGCCGAACATCAGCCCGATGTTCCTTGGCTCGAAGCTGGTGCCGAGAACGAGCCCGAGCCCGGCCATCGACACGCAGGCCAGCGGCACGAACGTCAGGATGATCCACCAGTGCAGCGACAGATGAGCGTGTACCCCAGGCGCATGCACGACCGACGCCATCGGCAGCACGATGATCGCCGACAGCACGCCCTGAGCCGCGCCCGACAGCACCTTGGCGATGGCCACCAGCCAGATGGGGCAGGGGGCCTGCACCCGGTCCTCGATCTCGCGGGTGAAGCCGAATTCCTGGGCCATGGCCAGGGCGATCGACTGCACGCCCTGGAACATCACCGAGATGCCCACCACCCCGGGCACCAGGACGGTCGCGAAGGCGGACTCGGCGACCGTGCCGTGGCCGCCGATACCCTGGCCGATCTTGGGGAACACGAACAGGAAGACGAAGCAGAGCAGGAACGGCTGGATGACGGTACGGAGCACGAACTCCCAGAGGTGCTTGCGCAGCACCACGACGTCGCGCAGCATCAGCGCGCCCAGTGCGGTCCAGCTCGCCGCGGCCACCGATCGGGCCGGGCCGCCGCCGATCTGCCTGGCTGCCGCGCGCGGCGAATCCTGCGGGCTCTGTTGCGAGGTCGTGGACGCGGCCATCAGTCCCGCAGCTCCTTACCGGTCAGGTTGATGAACACGGTCTCGAGGCTGGGCTCCGAAATCGACACGTCGACCAGGTCGAACCCGCCGCGCTCGGCGGCCAGCACGATGCGCGGCACGAGCCGGTCGTTGCCCTGCATGTGCAGCTGGACACCGCCGTCCACCTGGCGGGTGCGGGTCACGCCCTCGACGTCGCCGGTGAGCAGCTCCGCGAGCTGGCCGGCGTCGCCGGTGGTCTTCACGGTGACCACCGTGTCAGCGCCGACGCTCTGCTTGAGCGCGGCCGGGGTGTCGAGGGCCAGGATCTGGCCGTGATCCATGATGGCCACCCGCTGGCAGAGCCGGTCGGCCTCCTCCATGTAGTGGGTCGTGAGCAGGATCGTCTGGCCTTGGCCGTGCAGCTCGCCGAGCAGGTCCCACAACGCGAGCCGGCTCTGCGGATCCAGCCCGGCGGTCGGCTCGTCCAGGAAGAGCACCGACGGGCGGTGGAAGATGGCCCGCGCCACCATGAGCCGCTGCGCCATCCCGCCGGACAGCGCGTACACCGACGCCTTGCCCCATTTCGACAGCTGGAACTGTTCGAGCAGCTCGTCGGCGGTCCGCCGGGAGGCTTTGGCGCTGATGCCGAACAGCCGGCCGTGGAAGTACAGGTTCTCCCAGACCGTGAGCTGGCGGTCCAGGGTGTTCTGCTGGGAGACGATCCCGCTGAGCTGCTTGGCCAGCGCGGGATGTCGCGCGACGTCGATGCCCGCCAGGTAGGCCCGGCCTGAGGTCGGGACCACCCGCGTGGTGAGGATCCCGGCGGTGGTGGTCTTCCCCGCGCCGTTGGGTCCCAGCAAGCCGAAGATCTCGCCCGCCTGGACGTCCAGGTTTAGCCGGTCGACGGCGGCGAAGTCGGTCCCCGGGTAGACCTTGGTCAGGTCCTCGGTATGAATGACCGGGGCCGGCGGACCGGCGGGGCGGCCGACCATGCTGGCCTGCGCTGGGCTGCTCATCGCCACTCATCGTAGCCCGGCTGGGGCAGGGGCAGGGCCGGTGTGCCTGGCGGCCGGTCAGGCCTCGTCGTCCAGCTCGTCCAGTGCGTCGATGGCGTCCCTGAGCCGCTCGACCGCGGCCAGGATCGACCCGTCGATGGCTGGTCCCTCGCCGCCGCCGCTGGCCTCCGGGCTCGGCCAGTCGTAGGAGTCCACGACCGCCAGCGCGGCCTCTTGCAGATGCTCAGCAGGCGCATCAGCCTCCAGCAGGCTGGCCAGCCGCCGCACCGGCTCCGCCAGAGCCGAGACCTCGGGCGGGACATCCCCGGTCGGCAGATGATGATGCATCGCCTGGACCAGGCGAGCCACATCGGCCCGGAACGTCTCCTCCCGGTCCCGCTGCGCCGCATCCTCCATGCTCTGGACCATACTCGGGTGGCCCGAGCCCGGGCGGCGCGGTAGGTACGTCAGCGGGCCAGCGGGCGGCGGATCCGGGCCGCGAACAGGTCGCGGAGGCTGACCACGCCGCAGACGGTGCGGCCCTCCACGACCGGCAGGTGGCGGAACCCGTGCAGCAGCATCATCTGGGCCGCTTCTTCGACTGAGGTGTCCGGGCTGGCCGCGTGCGGGTCGGGCGTCATCCATTCCGACACCGCGGACGTCGACAGGTTCTCGCCGGAGGCCGCGGCCCGGAGCACATCTCGCTCGGTGAGGATCCCGGCCAGGAATGACCCCTGCATGACAACGGCCGAGCCCACGTTGGCCCGCACCATGTCAGCGGCGGCCGCCGCGACTGACTCGTCCCGCGTGATCACCGCTACCCGCGTGGTCATCAGGTCCCTGAGCACCGTCATGGCCATCGTCCCTGGTGTCCGGCGCGGTCAGCCACTGCCGCCGACCTCATCCAGCTCAGCGTCACGGTGCGGGGTGGCGGGTCCGGCCAGTTCCTCGGACAGCATTCGCCACAGCGAGCCGGCCCAGGCGGACAGGGCAGGCCACTTCTTCCAGAAGAGCTGCAGAGTCGTCTCGTCGAACTCGATGTGGGCGCGCTCGGGGGTAATGGAATCCCGGAGTTCTTCGAGACTGTGAATCAGCTCCAGGAACACCTCGGCCGGATCATCCACGCAATCACCTCTTCGCGCGAGTCTAAGCCTGCGGGCAGCGGCAGCGCGAGGGCTGGCCGGTCGCAGGTAATCCTTTGACATCACAGGCTTAGATATCTAACATTTATCTCGATGGCACGCAGCCAGGGTGAGCGAGGAGGAATCCATGAGTGATCTGCCGATGCAGGGCCGGGTGGCCCTGGTAGCCGGAGCAAGCAAGGGGATCGGGACCGTGACCGCGCAGGCCTTCGCGGACGCCGGGGCCGCCGTGGTGATAGCCGCCCGCGACGCCGCCGCCGTGCGGACGGTCGCGGACCGCATCGAGGCCGGCGGCGGCCGGGCGATCGCCGTCCGCTCGGACGTCACCGATGCTGAGTCGGTGCGCAGCCTGGTGGACCGGGCGATGGCGACATACGGTCGGCTGGATGCGGCCTTTAACAATGCGACCGACGGGCCGCGGCCAGCGCCGCTCGCGGAGATAGACCCGGACGAGTTCGACCGGGGCATCGCGACCAATGTCCGCGGTACGTTTCTCGGGATGAAGTTCCAGGTCCCGGCGATGCTTCGCGGCGGCGGCGGCACGATCGTGAACATGGCCTCGCTGGCCGGCCTGACCGGTACGGCCAGCCTGGCCGCTTATGTCGCGGGCAAGGCCGGGATCATCGGGCTGACTAAGGTCGCCGCGCTCGACTATGCCGACCAGGGGATCCGGGTGAACGTCGTGGCACCAGGCCCGATCCTGACCCATCACCTCGAGGCGGCCGGGCCGCAGGCGCAGCGACTGGCCGCGCTCTCCACGCCGATGCGCAGGACCGGCACCGCTGCGGAAGTCGCCCGGGTGGTGCTCTGGCTGTGCACCGCCGAGTCATCGTTTGTCACCGGTGCTGTCATACCGGTTGACGGCGGGCAAGCCGCCGGAATCAAGCCGCCGCAAATGTACCGGCCTGGGCAGCCGATGGCTGAGCCAGAATCTGCCGGCCTCGGGTAGCCGATATTGGCAAGCTTGTTGCGAGCCAATGAGGTGGCCAGTACCGTTCCGGCAGCCAAACCAATTTCGGCCGGGAGGCCGATTTCCTTTCTTGACGTATAAGGGGGATTCGTATGGGTGTACTGCGCAGTTCGCTAATCTTAACCGCCGCCGCGGTCATGGCAGCCGGGTCGGCAGCGCTCGCCGCCGGCGCGACAGCCACCACCGCTGCCGCCGGGAGCCGGGTGGTCCGGCCGATGGCACAACGCCCGCCGACGAGGTTCCTGACCGAGGCGCGCGACGCGCTGGTCAGCTACCTCCGTGACAATCACCCGCAGGTCGAGCTGGTGCATCCAGGTCAGGCGCACTCCAGGCTCGCAGGCACCTCAGTGGCGTCCAGCTACAACTGGTCCGGCTACGCCGACTCCGCCACCACCAGCGGCACCTTCACCAGGGTCAGCGGTCAGTGGATCACCCCGAACGTGACGTGCAGCAGCGAGGACACGATCACCTCGGAGTGGGTCGGCATCGACGGCTGGGACAGCGGAACCGTCGAGCAGGATGGCACGCTCGGCTGGTGCTTCGAGAGCAGGCCGACCTACTTCACCTGGTACGAGATGTACCCGGCCGGCACGGTCGAGGTGGGCAGCACGCTGCGGCCTGGCGACAAGATCACCGCGACCGTGTCCCGCAGCGGCACCGCCTACAAGCTGGGGCTGACCGACTGGACGCACCCGGCCGACAGCTTCGCCAAGACGGCGACCTGCGCGCTGACTACCTGCCTGGACACCAGCGCGGAGTGGGTCGCGGAGCGGCCCGCGTTCTCGATCGGCATCGCGCCGCTGGCCGACTACGCCAGCTGGAAGCTCTTCGGCGGCACGGAGACCGCTAGCGGCAAGGCCGGCACGATCTCCAGCTATCCCACCAATATCCGGACGAACATGGTGGACGCCACCGATTCCTACCAGCTGTCCAGCGCCTCGGCGCTGACCGGCGGCACCAGCTTCACTACCACCTGGCGCAACAGCTACTAGAGCCGGCCGCGGACGCGGTCACGCCAGGGGCGCCCGTCCGGGTCGTACACGATCCGGTACAGCGGGGTGGCCCACAGCCGCTGCGTGGTGCTGGGGGAGTAGCCGTGATGGGGCACGACGCGGCCGGCCTGCTGGGTCCTGGCCTGCCGCCGTCGTGCCACGCGGCCAGCTGCTCCGCCTGCTGCCGGAACGCGGCGAAGGCGTCCTCCGGATGCATCAGGTCGGCCAGGTCGGCTGCGTCCCGGTCGAGGTGCTCACGCCAGAGCCTGAGCCGTAGGTCACGGGCGAAGGTCCGGGCGCCGTCGCCCAGGCCGGCCGGGTCGCGCGGGTCCCTGGGGTCCCGCTCGGAGTCGAGCACGCCGATCGACAGCTCGCTGTCGTGGCTCCAGAACCGCCGGTTGAGGTTGTCCGAGCCGATCATCGCCCAGACGTCGTCGACCACCACGACCTTGGCGTGCACTTATACCGGCGTGCCCTGATGATTCTCCAGGTCGTAGACCGCGAACCGGTGGCCGCCCGCGGCGGCGCAGGCTCGCATCACCTGATGGCGAGCCAGCAGGCCGGGCATCCTGGTGACCGGGCCGTCGTTGTCCGGGTGGCGCGGCACGACGGCAATGACGTGCAGGCCAGGCTGATCACGCAGGGCCGATGCGATGATCTCGCCCACTGGCCTGGACCACAGGTACTGATCCTCCAGGTAGACGAGCCGGCGAGCACGCGCAAGCGCTTTGCGGTACGCGTGGGCGATGCTCCGCTCGCCGAGCGGCGCGAACGGGTACCTGCGGAGCCGGGCTGGATAGGTGCGCAGCACCTGGACGGCGTGCGGACCGCGCCTGGTGCCGTCGTCGGCGGTGGGTTCAGGCAGCGGCCTGCTCGTCATGGCGCCCATGTGGTACGCCCGGTCATACAGCTGGCGAACCGGGCTGGGCAGGTCCAGGACGCTGCTGCCGTACCAGCGCTCCCTGAATGTGTGCTCCAGGTCGTGCACGGCAGGCCCGTGCACCGCAGCCTGGATGTCGTGCCAGGGCGGCCGCTGGCCGTAGCTAGCGGGGAACTCCATCACTTGCGGATCGCCGGGGTGACGGGCGTCGTCGTTGCGGCTGTGACCGAGGTCGATGCCGCCGACGAACGCTACGTCCCGGCCGGGCGAGCCGGGGTGCCTGACGACGACGAGTTTCTGATGATGGCTGCCGCCCCGCCGGGTCCGGGCATCGAGCAGTACCTGGCCGCCGTCCTCGCCGATCCGCCGGACGAATCCCGCGTTGGCCTCTTCTGACTGCCGCAGCGCCTTGGGGTGTGAGCGCCACAGCAGCCCGAAGACCCCGGCCCCGCGGCGCGCGGCCTGGCCAAGTACCTCACCAACCTCCGAGCCCGGACCATCGAGCCGCTCGTCCAGGTCGCCCCGGAAGTCCAGGAAGTACACCTCGTCCCCGGCCGCGGCAGCCAGGAGCTCCCGGCACAGCCTGGCGAAGTAGTTCCGCCCGTCGACGAGCGGCTCGACCAGATTCCCGACCGTGAACATCCGCAGGTCGGTCGCGGGATTGGCGCGGTCGCCGGCGGCCAGGAACCAGGACACGATGGCCGGATCGTCGACCGGATGATCGGGCGCATCCTGTTCCAGGGGATCATCATCCGGCGCGGCGGCCTCAGGGAGCATGTCCGAATTGTGCATCATCGCGGTCGCGCCCGTCCCCGGCCGCGGCGAAACTTGCCTGGCCCGCGTCGGCCGGGGCAGCGGCGGCCGGGGCGGCGGCGGCAGGCGGCGGCCCTGCGGTCGTACTGGAACCAGGCCAGGCCTGATCAGGCCGCCAAGTCAGCCGTTCTTGGTACCCCGCGCGTTTCGCGTGCGTCATGCTGGAGAGAGTGATGAGACTGTCATACCTGAAGGAGTAGGTCATGACCGTTCGCCGCTGTCATTCTGCGTGGTCCAGGCATGGCCGCGCGGATGCTGTGGCGGCCCGGTGAACATCGGGATCGGCCTCGTAGCTGCCATGCTGGTCGGAGTCGGCTTGGTGCTGCAGCAGCATGCCGCCGAACAGGCGCCGAAGGCCTATTTCCTGCGGCTGCGCCTGATCGCTGAACTGCTGCGGCAGCGGCGCTGGCTGGCTGGGATCGCCATCATGGTGGCGGGCCAGATCCTTTCGGCCTGGACGATCGGTCACCTTTCGCTGTCGCTCGCCGAGCCATTGCTGGCCACCGAGCTCATCTTTGCCCTGATCGTGGCCGTGCCGCTGAGTCGTGAGCGGTTGCAGAAATCGGAGATGATCGGCGCGGTCCTGCTTAGCGCGGGCGTGGCGGCATTGTCGGTGTCGCGGTCGATCAATACCCAGGGACTGCGCTTCGGCTCGGCCGCTTACTGGCCTGCCGCGGCAGCTATCGGCGCCATCGCGCTCTGCCTCATCCGCGCCGGGTGGCGGCGCGAAGGTCACCAGCGGGCGCTGCTCACCGGGACCGCCAGCGGCCTGATCTTCGGGATTTCGGACGCGCTAACCCGCCAGACCTTGGAGATCATCAGCCGTCACTCGCTCGTGGCCGCGCTGACCAGCTGGCCCGCCTATTGCCTGGTCGCCACCAGCCTGGTCGCGCTGTGGCTGATGGAGAGTTCGTTCAACGCGGCTCCGCTGCACGCCTCGCTCCCGGCCATCACCGCCGCCGAGCCGGTGGCCGGCATCCTGCTGGGGGTGGTCGTGTTCGGTGACGTGATTCACGTTTCGCCCGGGCTGATCGCGCTGCAGGCGATCGGTCTCGTGGCGCTGGTCACCGGAGTGATCCTGGTGGCCCGGGCGCCCGCGCTGAGCAGTCTGCGCCCCAAGCGCTTGCTACCGGTCAGGCCTACGCGCGCCAAGCCGGCGCAGCCGGCTGGGCAGGTTGGGCCGGCGCAGCCGGCTGGGCAGGTTGGGCCGGCGCAGCCGGCTGGGCAGGTTGGGTCGGCGCGGCCGCCTGTGCAGGTTGGGCCGGCGCAGGTGGGGCTGACCCAAGCGGAGAGCGAGCCGGCCGCAGCCGGCCCGGCGGCGGAGCCGGTCGGGGCTGGCCTGGCGGCCGAGCCGGCGCAGCCTGCCCCGGAGGGCGAGAAGGTGTGATCAGGCGCTGTGATCAGGCGCTCCCGCCGGGGCGGGCGGCTAGACCCCGGCCGCCTGGCGTACCCGGTCGCGCTCGCGCAGCAGCTGGCGCTCCTCCTCGGTGGTACCGCCCCAGATGCCGTGCAGCTGGCGAGCGGTCAGGGCATAGGACAGGCACTGCGGACGTACCTCGCATTGGCCGCATACGGTCTTGGCCTCGGCTACCTGACGTGCCCCTGAGCCCAGGGCTGAGATCGGGAAGAACAGCTCGGGATCCCGGTACTGGCAGGCGGCGGCCGACCACCAGTCGGATCGGGCCTGGATTGTCGTCATAAACACCTCGCCATACACCTCGTAAGTCAGCGGCCGACCGTCACCACGGCCGGATGTGTCCTGGTCCCGCTGCCCGGCTCGGGCCCGGTTACACATCCGGGCGCCAGGCCCGGCTATTCCTCGGTCGGTATACCGAGGGCGCGCACGACGTCGCCAAAGGCGGCGAACCTGCGGCCGCCCGGAAGGCGGCGGATGGCGTCGGTGACGTCATCGGGAGCCCCGCTGCGGTCCAGGAAACCGAGCAGGGCGTCGCGATCGGCAGGGAAATCGCCGCGGGTCAGGTAGCGGGCCAGGTCTGACCGCCGGTCGACGTCGGCGGGGGTCATGCCGGCCGGGGTGCCCGGCTCGTGATCGGGCGGCAGGGTCAGGTGCCCTTCGTCCAGTGGCTCGGTCTCGCGCCACTCTTCGGTGTGCGGCGGCTGGCCGCTACGGGTAATGCTCTGGGCTTCGTGCTCCAGCTCATCGTCGAGCCGCGGGCTGTGCTTCGAGCTGCCCCGTTCCATGCGTATTCCTCCGTTCCTGGCCAAGCGTGTCGGTCACGGTGGACATGCGCCATCCCCCTACCCGATCGCTGGCCGTCAATCCCACCAGCGGCCGGTTCGCGCACTCGGATCAGCACCCGCGGACCTGGCACCAGCGGCCTCATCCGAGCGGGCCGGGGTCGCGCTGAGGCGGCGGCGCTCGATCGCCGCGCATACCCGGTCGACGCCCCGCCCATGCACACTTGCTTTGCGCAAATCCGTATGCAATTCTCGTTTCGCATCATGAATGATCTCTGGTGCCGATCTGGCTCCGGGTGCGATCTTGCGCCGGACCGCCGGTCGGTGACGCGAGGACCTGAGACCTGGACCGGCACGGCCACGAGCAGGTGAGCGCGATGGACCAGCAACTGGCATTAGGACGGGCCATCGCTGAGCAGCGCCGGCGACGCGGCCTGTCGCAGCCGGAGCTAGCCCGGCTGCTCGATCAGCCACCGTCCTGGGTGTCGCAGGTCGAGCGGGGGCTGGTGCCGGTCGATGCTATGTCGCTGCTGGGCGCGGTGGCCAGCGCTCTGGGCATGCCGCTGCCCCTGGACCGCTCCGGCGCCAGCTCCCGGCCCGCCGCAAGTCCGGCGATCACGGGAGCGCTCAGGTACATCGCCTCAGGCGATTGCCAGCGGCGCGCCTGGCCGACCCGCGGCAGCACGCCGACCACGGGATCAGCCGGGCTGCGGGCCCGGGCCGACCAGGCCTGGGGCCTGGCTCGGGGCCGGCACTATGGTGAGCTGGCCGCGCTGCTCAGCGACCTGCTACCGCACCTTCAGGATGCCCTGGACGCTGCGCCCGGTCAGCAGGACCGGATCGTGCTCCAGGAGGTGCTGGCCACCAGCTACCAGGCGTGCGCGGCGGCGCTGGCCAAGCTTGGCGAACTGCAGAGCGCCAAGGCCGCCGCCAGCCGCGCCCTGACCGCCGCGCAGCGGGCCGGGGACGTGCTGCTGGCGGCGGCGAGCGCGTACCTGCTGACCCGCGTCCTGCTGGAAGCGGGCCGTTTCGCGCAGGCCGAGGAGACGGCGAGCAAGGCCATGGCCGCCTTAGCGCGGCCGGCCGGTGACGGCGTGGCCGAGGCCATCTCGCTGCGGGGCGCGCTGGCCCTGCTGCGCGCGCTGACCGCGGCCCGCTGCGGTGATCCGCCCGCCGCAGGCGAGCAGCTGGGCGTCGCGCGGCAGATGGCCAGGCGGCTCCGAGACGTCGGCCGTGCCAGTGGCCTGGGCCTGAGCCCCGACCGCATCGCGCTGTACGAGGCCGCGGTCAGCATCCAGGCGAGCCAGGGGCACCTCAGCCGAGAGCAGGACGCGGCCAGCTAGTCTTGCGCCTGGACCAGTACGTCTCCGGTGCTCGTCCGGTAGTAGAGCACCGAGCGGCCAGCTCGGCGGCGCTCGATCAGCCGCGCCTCGAGCAGGACTTTCAGGTGCCGGCCCACCGAGCCGAGGCCCTGACCGGTCAGCGCCACCAGCTGGGTAGTGCTCTTGGGGGTGTCCAGGCGCAGCAGGACGGCCGCGCGGCCCGCGCCGAGCAGCCGGGCCAGGGCCCCGGCCGCCGGCGACAGGTTCAGCCCGGCCAGCACTCCTGAGCACGGGTATACCAGGGCGTATCGGTGCGGCTCGGCCCAGGAGGCCCAGCCCTGCCGGGGCGTGACCGGGACCAACAGCAGTTGAGCGCCGGAGATCTCGCGCGGCGGGTAGTCGTAGGCGTTGATCTGCAGGCGGCCGCCGCCCAGCCAGCGAGTGCCGGGCCTGATGTCGTCCAGCGCCGCCGCCCAGCCGCCCCGGCTCAGCTGCCGGGTACGAGCGACCACGTCGGCCTCGAGGACCTGCCGGCGGCTCTTCCAGGACGGCAGCACCGCGTGTGTCCACACCCAGTCGAGCAGGTCGGCCGATCGCTCCGGCAGATCACGGCGGTTCAGCTGGTCAGGGAGCGGGCGCCCCAGGGCCACCACCAGATCCGCCTGGGCCACCTCGGCGGGCGTGTCGCGAATCTGCGCCAGCTCGTCGTAGAAATCAGGGTCGGCCTCGCCGGATGGCGTGGGGGTGAGGTAGTCCGGGATCCAGTGGCTACCGAGCTGAGCTGTGACCAGCAGCGCGGTGACCGGGTCGGTGGCCAGCCGTTCCCGGTAGGCAGGCAGGTGGTGGTCGAGCCAGGCGCGCTGGCCCGGGTGCGGGGCCGATGCCGTCGCCAGAGCCATCAGAGTGGCGGTGGCCTCGGCCAGCGCGGAGACCACGAACCGGCTGCTCGCCAGGGTGTCCGCATCGATCCGCCACAAGCCCATCAGCTTTCGCCTCCCTGCGAAACATTAACGGCCTGGCTGGCGCGCTGATCAGACTCTGGCCGTGCGAACCTACCGAGAGCTCTTCCTGGTCCCCGAGTTCGCCCCGCTCTTCGCGACCACGGCCGTGCAGGTCGCGGCGACCACGCTGAGCGGGCTGGCGCTGGGCACGCTGGTCTATGCGGCCACTCGCTCGCCGTTGCTCGCCGCGCTCAGCATGTTCGGCTCCTCGCTGACCCAGGTGATCGGGGCGGCGGCCCTGCTTTCGGCGTCCGACCGGCTGCCGCCGCGCGCCGCGACGACCGGCCTGGCCCTGGTCTACGGGCTTGGCACTACCGCCCTGGCCCTGCCCGGCCTGCCGATCTGGGGTATCTTCGCCGTCATCGTGAGCCTGGGACTGGCTGCCTCGGTAGGTGGCGGGGTCCGGTACGGGCTGCTCAGCGAGATCCTGCCGCCGGGCGGGTACCTGCTCGGCCGCTCGGTGCTGAACATGTCGGTCGGGATCATGCAGATCTGCGGATTCGCGCTGGGCGGTGTGCTGCTGACCGTCTTGTCAGCCCGCGGTGCGCTGCTGGCTGGCGCCGCCCTGTACCTCGCCGGCGCGGTCATCGCCTGGTGCGGCCTGACCCGGCGGACCCCGCGCGCTGCTGGCCGGCCGTCGCTCGCGCAGACCTGGCGGACCAACGCCCGGCTATGGTCGTCGTCGCCGCGCCGCTACCTCTACCTCGCCATGTGGGTGCCCAACGGGCTGATCGTCGGCTGCGAGTCACTGTTCATCCCCTACGCGCCCGGCCGCGCGGGCCTCCTGTTCGCCTGCGCGGCCCTCGGAATGCTGGCTGGGGACACGATGGCCGGCCGCTTCGTGCCGCAGCGCTGGCGGGGGCGGCTGGCCCCGGCGCTGCGACTGCTGCTCGCCGCGCCATACCTGGTCTTCGTGCTGCATCCGCCGTTGCCGATCGCCGTGGCGGCCGTCCTGCTAGCCTCGGTCGGCTACTCGGCGAGTCTGCTCCTCCAGGAACGCCTGATGGCCCTGACGCCAGACGACATCCACGGCCATGCCCTGGGGCTCGCCTCGTCAGGCGTCCTGACCATGCAGGGGGTCGCCGCGGCCATGGCCGGGGCCATCGCCCAGGCCACGTCCCCGGCCACGGCGATGGCGATCCTTGCTGCGGCCTCGGTGGCGGTCACCCTGACGCTGGCCCGCGGACTGCGTTCCAGGCCGAGGCGGCCGGCCTCGCGGAGTCTGGTCAGGGGCCAGCGCTCCACCGAATGGCAAACTGGTCCAGCTGGTAGCCAAGCGCATTGACCGTGGGCTGAATGAAATTTGCCCTGATGGTCTGCCCGGCTACCGCTTCGGCGGTGGCTATCAGCGGGCGGGTCACCTGCGGGCTGTGCTGAGACTTGACGAAGGCGATCTGCTGGGCCTCGGAATACAGCACTGACTCAGGAAACTGCGGCCGCAACACCACGCCGCAGCCAAACCCCGGATACGTCCAGCTGTGCTGCGTGTCGATGGGCTTGGACGGGATGTTGTCAATCGTGATGTCGTGAGCCGATCCCGGGAGCTGCGGTCGCGGCAGAACCATCGTGACGGTCACCTGGCCGGGCTGGCCGTCGTGCGGCCGCCCGAGGACCCGCAACCGGAAATGTCCCGAGGCCGGTGCCCACCAGGCAGCACCGGGATTGAGGTCGACGGTGGCTGACGCGTGGCCGACGGCGTAGAACGTGCTGGCATACCAGCACGGCCAGGGACCGATGCTCCTGGAGACCTTGTGAGTGAAGAAGAAGGTGAAGTTTGCCTGGCCGAGGGCGGGCTTCGAGATTCCCTCGATCTTCTGCAGCACCCACGGCCCCAGGTCGGTGTTGGCCGTCGAGGTGCCTGCGCTGATCGTCTGCCAGGGCCAGCCGAACCTGATCCTCGGCAGGTGGATGTTCAGGCCGACCAGGTGCAGGGCGGCTGACAGCGCGAGCAGGGCCACCGATGCGATGGCGCGGCGGAAGATCAGTCCCGCTGCCACCAGGGCGGCGAGGCGTAGCGCCCGGGAAGAGATCCGCCGGCGCTGCGGGCTGGAACCTCTTTCAGGCCGGGTAGGAGGGGGCAGGCCTGGCTGGCTGCCGCCGCGATGGTCGGACGGCGGCGGGGCGCCAGGATTGAGTGCCTCAGGCCGCGCGGGCCCGGCGGCGGTGAGCGTGCCCAGCAGAAAGACCAGGAAACGAAACACGCGGTCCACCTTCTTCCTTTACCTGATCTTGATGGCTGGCCCGGTTGCTCATGACTGGTGCCGGTGTTAAGCCGTGGCCGGATAATTCAGGCCGAGGACGACCGGCACCGCTCCGAAGGGCAGCCGAAATCTGCTGCCGGGCTTATCGGGGGCGTGCGGCTCGTTAATGTCGGGCCAGCGCATGTTGAGGTGCTGTGCGGTCAGGCCGGCCACGGAGTACGGGAACTCCATCGCGGACGTGCGGTGCAGCTTAAGCAGTCCGCCCCAGCGGAACGCCGCAAAGACGTTAGCCAGGTCGCGGACGGAAAGCTCAGCGGGCGCGGTGAGGTCGATCCGGTAAACAGTTCGGGCCAGCTCGGCCAGGTCATCGCAGCATTGCTGAAGGGCCGCTGACTTGGTGCGGTACATCGTGCCATCGGGATTCAGGGTGCCGAGCTTCTCGCCATGAACGGGTGAGAAACGGGGCCGGGCCTGGCATTGCATCCAGTCGCAGGCGGCCAGCAGTTCCCAGCTAATACCCCGGTAGCTTGCGACGTCGCGATAGAGCGGCTCCGCGCGCATCAGTGACGTCCTGGCTCTGGAGATGAAGGCATTCTTCACCGACAGCGGAATCCGCTGCTGATACCGCCTGGTGCTGGTGCTGGTGCTGGTGCGGTCCGGGGCGGTTCGCAGGCCCGGCCTGGTGACCGGGGTGCGCAGCGGCTTAGCTGGCTCGGCGTGGGTGCGCAGCGGCTCAGCTGGCTCGGCGTGGGTGCGCAGCGGCTCAGCTGGCTCGGCGTGGGTGCGCAGCGGCTCAGCTGGCTCGGCGTGGGTGCGCAGCGGCTCAGCCGACTCGGCCTGGGTGGCCGGGCTGACCGGCGGGACGGCGGCCGCCGCCACCAGCCCCGGGATGGCGGCCGGGTCAGGCTCCGTCCGCTGGGGTACGGTGGCCGGCGCAGCCACGTCGTAGCGGTACAGATCGTATTGCCGCATCAGGCTGATGAGCTTCGCGCCATAGTCGGGGTCGGTCGCATAAACGCCGGTCAGCGTGGCCGCGAAGGCATTCGGATCCTGGCGGTATGCCATGGAGCGCTGGTAGTACTCACTCGTGGCGAGCAGCTTGCCGTGATCGTCGATGCTCTCCGCGAAATTGTGATAGACGCGAAATGACGCGATGCGCGTTACCGACTGCCCGTGGTCATATTCCTGTGTCCTGAGCGGGTCGCTGCCGGCCGGGCCGATGCCCTTGATGCCGAACAGGTTGTGATCTCTTGCGGCGAGGCTGCTCTGGCCCCAGCCAGACTCATCGATGGCCTGGGCGATCGTCACCGACGCCGGGACACCGTACTTGCGCTGGGCGGCCACGGCGCCGGGTGCCACCTCGCTGATGAAGGCCTGGCCGGCCGCCGAGTATGGCGGCGGCTTCAGTACGGCCGCAGAGCGGTGCCTGCGATACGGGGCCGCCTGCCGAGCCGTCGAGCCGCGTGACCCGTGGTATGCGGTCAACGAGAGGCCCGGGATGGCGGCTGTGCCCTTGCTGGCGGTTCGCGGCGCGGCGGCTGGCTGCGGGATACCGGCCCCCGGCACGCTCGCGGTCACCCCGACCGCGGGATGAGCTGGATCGGCTGGTGCGGGTGCCGGCCGGCGGGCCGGGCGCTGGGCCGCCTGGCGGGCCGCGGGCTGGGCTGGCTGGCGGGCCGAGGGCTGAGCTGGCTGGCGGGCCGCGGGCCGGGCCTGCCTGTGAGCCGAGGCTTGGGCCTGCTGGCGGGCCCGCGGGTGGCCCGGTACCGTCGGCGCCTGCCGCTGGCCGGGTCCCGGCGTCGCGGCATCGGCCGGAGGCGCACCAGGAATGGCGGCCAGGCCCGGATCGGCTTGGCCGGTGGCCGGACTGGCCTGCGCGGTGCCGGGGCTGGCCTGCGCGGTGCCGGGGCTGGCCTGCGCGGTGCCGGGGCTGGCCTGCGCAGTCGCCGAGTGGCCGCCGGACGCTTGATCTTGACCAGGCGGCGCCTTCGTCGCGCTAGGTCCTAGGTCGCCATTGTTGACAAAACCGATCACGCCCTGTGGCCCGAGCGGGTCTTGATACTCGTGCGCGTTGACGGAGAAGTTGGGCAGGGAATCCCCGCCGACGGTATGCAGCACTCCATCGGCATCTGCGGTCACCACCTCGACGTGACCGCTGAACAGCACCCAGTCACCGGGCAGCGGCTGGTAGCCGTCACCCAGCGGGTGCCAGCGGTGATGGGCCTGTGCGTCCTGGAGGACCGAGGTGATCCCGAGGGACGACGGATTCGGGTCAACCCGGACGTCCGCCCATTTATGCAACGGCCACGGGTAGCTGGTACCTCCGGTCACCCAGCTCTGCTGGCCCACGACCTGCGCCGCCAGCTCCAGGGTCAAGCTGGCAAAGGCCGCGCAGGATTCGCCGTGGTCGACACCGTCGATGCTGTCGTGCTGCCAGATCAGCGCCTCCATCTCGGCAGGGGTCCGGCGCTGCGCCATCTGGAGGTAGTAATTGGCCACGTTGACGATGGCCGAGCGCAGCGTGGCGTCCTCCGCTGGCCCGGGCCGAGCGGCCTGCTGCAGGGCCATCAGGCGAATCGGCATTCCGGCTGGCGATGTCAGGTCAGCCACCGTTCCGGGGACGAAGGAGAAGCCCGTGACCGCACCACCCGCGCCGAGGCTCACGAGCGCAGTCATCTGCTGCCACCGGGGTCTGCCTGCGGAATGCATGGGGGGTCACTCTTTCCTGATCGTCGCGGACGCTGACTGCCGCGCCGCCTTGTCGATGGCCTGGCGGATCACCCGGAAAGGCGAGGAGCCTGCAGCTGCTTGAGGATGGACTGGACCTGGGGGTCACCCGGGTTCTGCGCGTTCGTAAACAGCACCGCGGCGTCCTGCGCGGCTTGCGGCGCGGCACCGACCACCCATTTCTGGTAGACGTCGGCTACCAGGGCGGCCTGACCGGCTGGACTGGTCACCGGCCGGGCGCAGAGGCTGGGAAAGCCTGCCCGCGACTGGAGCGCTGCGGAGCCGGTGTACCGCAGGCAGCCTGCGGCTTTGCTCTCGAGCCCGGGCTGAACGATCGGGGTGCCGTTAGTGCCGGTGAGTGTCGCCCCGCCGATGATGTTGTTGATGGCCCGCGCCGCCACCGCGAGGCTGTCGACCGGATTTGCCGGGCTGTAGGGATGATGAAGATTCAGCGACCAGGCCACCTCGCCGCCCTGCGCCGGCGTGATGGGCTCGAGGCCGACCCGGCCATTCTTCGCGTCAGCGAAGTCCGGGTTATCGTCGCTCGTCATGAGGGCGAAGGCCCACAGCACCTGGCGGGTGCCCTGGGCACAGGCAAAGTTGACCTGGCCCGGCTCCGACTTGACGTCCGGAATCTGGCACGCCCGGGCGGCTTCGCTTTGCACTACGGCCACGCTGGGCGGCCACGAAGCGCCGCCCCGGAACACGGTGATGACTAGAACGGCGATGAGCATGGCGACGAGCGCCGCGCTGATCGCTACCGCGCGCCCGCCTGAGAAGCGCCGGTGGGCGGCAGTCCATCGGCCATGGTTGACGAGAACATCGGTGCGTTCATGCGGCGCGTGTACCGCACCGTCGGCGAACGCCCTGTCATCGGCGAACGCGCTGTCATCTGCGAAGGCGCTGTTATCCGCGAACGCCCTGTCATCGGCGAACGCGCTGTCATCTGCGAACGCGCTGTCATCTGCGAAGGCGCTGTTATCCGCGAAGGCGCTGTCACTGGCGAAGGCGCCGTCATCCGCGAACGCTCGGTGATCAGCGACCGCCCGGCTATACGCGGACTGCGCAAGTTCCCGGTCAAGTGACAGGCGGGCGTTGGCGAGTCTGCGTTCGAGTTCTGCGGTCTGGTTCCTCAGGTCGGCGACGCGCTGGTTACTGGAGCGGCGGTCGTCTACGAAATGCGTTCTCACTTTCCCACCTCTGGCGTGCTGCGTATGAGACCTGCCAGGAAGGCAGGCTGACGCGATCTACTGGCAGCAATAACCAGGCCGCCGGGGCAGCACGGGATTACTGCTAGCCGTCAGCTATCCGGACGGCCGTAGCGGCGACCGCCGCTTTACCGTGGCGGCCGTCTCGGGCCGTGGGCCTCAGCCGCCGGATTTGCGAATATGGCGCCAGCGTGAATGGCCGGCGGGGGCCTGGGCTCGTGTCGGCCCGGCTGCCAGCTGCCACCCGGCGGCCCGGACGGATGCCTCCGGATCGGGGCATCTGACCGGGGCCAGGCCGGGCGCGTGACTTCAGGCATGCCCGTCATTAGAACATACGTGCGAGCCTGATGTGAAGAGAGAGTCAATTAGAACGCATATTCGTATGACGTCATCCGGATGGCCGGCGCCCTGGCCTGGACCTATGACCGGGGGCCTGGCGGCCAAGCCCTGGTGCGCAGCCAGTGACTGCCATACCGCTAGCCATTTTGCGGCTCACGACATCGTTGCCGCCAGACATCCGGATCCTGCGCCCGGCAAGCTCGGCCGGCCTGAATCATGAGCTGGGGCAGTGCCCCCGCTGGTTGACCTCAACCGCGCGGCCGTCAGGGTCCTCGGCTACCACCCGGCAGCCCCAGGGCATCTGCTCATGGCCGCTCAGCATCGGCGCTCCGACCCGGGCCAGCGCCTGAGCCGCATGGTCCAGAGACTCGACATAAAAGCCGGGAAAGAAGCCGCCGCCCGAGCGGCGTTCCCTGGCCCGGCCAGGCGCCTCGGCGGGGTAGATCGCGAAATGCACCGGTCCCAGCTCGGTGGCGAAATGCACCGGCCCTTCGCCATGGTCCTCATCAGCCAGCTCAAGATCGATAGCGCGATAGAACGCCGCGGTCATGCCTGGGTCAGCTGCGTACAGGACCAGCGAAGCCATCTCGGTCATGGTGCCGATTCTGCCCCAGCCAGCCTCCGACCTTGCGGAACCTCATCAAAGGTCATCCGAGCCAGCGCGCACGCCCACTCGCGGCCGGGTCGCGCGCAACGTCGTGTTCGCCGATCCGCGCGTGTTCGAGGCATTTGACCTGCCCGGGCAGATTTCGTCGGGCGAGTTTCGCCAGCCGCGATGAGTTGGGCCGGTGCTGCCGGTAGGTACCGGTGAGCTCCGACCGGAGGGAGACCCATCGTGAGCGTCATCGTCATCGAGTTCATCACCCTGGACGGGATCGTGTCCGACCCCGACGGGTCGGGGGACACGCGGCCGGCGGCTGGGCGTTCCGGCACGGCCCCGAGACGGTCGCCGGGGACAAGTTCCGGCTCGGCAGCACGCTGGACGACGGGGTCATGATGCTGGGGCGGCGGACCTGGCAGCTGTTCTCGCGGCTCTGGCCGGGACGCGACGACCCGTTCTCCATGCGGATGAACGCCGTGCCAAAGCTGGTCGCCTCCCGCACGCTGACCGACGCGTCAGCGTGGGTGAACTCGCGCCTCATCGACGGCGACATCGTCGACGCCGTCCGGCGCGAGCAGCGCGATGTGATCATCACCGGCAGCCTGAGCGTCGTACACGCGCTCATGGCCGGGGACCTGATCGATGAGTACCGGCTGCTGACCTTCCCCACGATCCTCGGCACCGGCGAGCGGCTCTTCCCCGCCGGCGGCACGCCCGGGTACCTGGACTGTCAGTCGGCCGAGCGAGCCGGCGCCGCCGTCCTCACGCGGTACCGGAGGGCAGCACGATAACCGCTCACTCCAGCACCCGGTAAGAGACGCCCGGCGAGCCGATCGCGTAGCTGCGGTGCTAGCTGCTGAGGCCGATCGGGCCACCGACGAAGTGGCGGTGTACGTGGAGCGCGGCCGAGCGCGCCGCGATGCACCGCGGCCCGAAGAGGTGGCCGCGACCAAGAGGTTCAACGAAATGATGACCGGCGCGTAACTTACACGTCACGGTTCACTGCCGGTCAGCTGGCCGGTCGGTCCGGGGTCTGCCGCGCGTGGGCGCCCTCGAGAGCCTGGTACGCCGCGCGCATGACGGGCTGATTATGCCGATATCAACGGGGAATCCTGACTGATACAGTCCCCAGCCGGCAGCTTCTAGCCGCGACGCCAGACACGCTCGGCGAGCGAATCGAACCGTGGCTGCCAAGACCGGCCGCTGCCGGGAGGAACCAAAGTGGCGAAGTCGCAAGAGCAAAAGAAGTCGCAGAACGAGCACTGCGTGGTGATCGTGGGGGCGGGTTTCGCTGGCTTCAACGCCGCTCGCGAGCTGTCGAGGCTGGTGGGCGCCACGACCGAGATCGTAGTGATCAACTCGGCGGACTACTTCTTGTACCTGCCGCTGATGCCGCAGGTGGCGGGTGGGCTAGTCGAGCCGCGGCACATCTGCGTGTCGCTTCCCAGGCGGCTGCGTAAGGTCCGGTTCGTGCTCGGCACGGTGCAGCACGTCGACCCCGGGCAGAAGGTGGTCAGCTGGGCGGGCCCGGAGGGCGCATCGGGTGAGGTCGGCTATGACCGGCTCATCCTGACCGCGGGCAGCGTGAATAAGCTGCTGCCGATCCCCGGTATCGCCGAGTACGCGCACGGGTTCCGCAGCATCGCCGAGGCGATCTTCTTGCGCGATGAGATCACCAGGCAGCTCGAGCTGGCCGCCGTGGCCGCCGATCCGGCCGAACGCGCGGCGCGGTGTACCTTCGTGGTGGTCGGCGCGGGCTACACCGGCACCGAAGTCACGGCGCAGGGCCAGCTGCTGACCGCCCGGCTGGCCAAGGCGCTGCCCGGCCTGGCCGGCCAGCAGATCCGGTGGATGCTGCTCGACACCGCCCCGCGGCTGCTGCCCGAGCTCGATTCGCGCCTGTCGAAGACCGCTGATCGGGTGCTGCGGCGGCGCGGCGTCGAGGTCCGCACCGGCCAGTCGGTCGTGGAGGCCCTGGAAGGCTGTGTGCAGTTGTCCTCCGGGGAGAAGGTGGCCACGCGCTCCCTCATCTGGTGCGTCGGGGTCCGTGCCGACCCGCTGGTGGATGGCCTGGACCTGGAAACCAACCGGGGGCGGCTGGTGGCCGATGAGTTCATGGCCGTGCCCGGCGCCCCGGACATCTACGCGTGCGGGGACTGCGCGGCGGTGCCCGACCTGACCCGCCCCGGCCAGGTCTGCGGCATGACCGCCCAGCACGCCCTGCGGCAGGGCAGGCTGGTCGCCAGGAACGTCGCCGCCTCGCTCGGCACCGGGAAGGCCCGCCCGTACCAGCACCACGACGAGGGCTTCCTGGTGGACCTGGGCGGACTGGCCGCCGCCGCGAACCCGCTGCACATCCCGCTGTCCGGGCCGCCAGCCAACGTTGTCACCAGGGGGTACCACCTGTCCGCCATGTCAGGCAACCGGATGCGGGTGCTCGCCGACTGGACCCTGAACACGGTCACGCCCGCAGAAGCGACATCATTCGGAGTGATCAGCGCCGAATCCGTGCCGCTCGACGCGGACCACCCCCGAGCCTGACTCAACCCAGCCGCTGCCACGAGGCAGGCTCCGGCCGATCGGGCCGCCTTCAGTAGCCTGCGCAGTGCCCTGACCTGGCACAAACGAGGTTTAACGCCGTGTCAGTGGTCGTGTCAGCAGCGTGGCAGGGTCGTGTCAGCGGCGGTGCCGATAGTGGGCGCATGACAAATTCAGCGATTGCAGCCTCCGGGCTGCGCAAGGCGTACGGGGACAAGACCGTCCTCGACGGTATCGATCTAGATGTTCCCGCGGGCACGGTTTTTTCCCTGCTCGGCCCGAATGGGGCGGGCAAGACGACCACGGTGAACGTGCTGACCACGTTGATGAAGGCCGATGGCGGGACGGTCCGGGTGGCCGGGCATGATGTCGCGACCGAGACCAAGGCGGTGCGCGCGGTCATCGGAGTCACCGGTCAGTTCGCGGCGGTGGACGATCTGCTGACCGGCGAAGAGAACCTGCAGATGATGGCGGATCTGCACCATCTGCGGAACGGCGACGGCAAGCGGGTCGTCACCTCGCTGCTGGAACGGTTCGATCTGGTGGAGTCGGCGCAGAAGATGGCGGCGACCTATTCCGGCGGCATGCGCCGGAAGCTGGATCTAGCGATGACGCTGGTCACCAGGCCGCAGATCATCTTCCTTGACGAGCCGACCACGGGCCTGGATCCGCGCAGCCGCCGCATGATGTGGAACATCGTCCGCGAGCTGGTGGCCGACGGCGTGACCGTTTTCCTTACCACCCAGAATCTCGAAGAAGCCGATCAGCTCGCCGGCCGGATCGCGGTGCTCGACCAGGGCCACCTGGTTGCCGAGGGCACTCCCGACGAACTCCAGCGCCAGGTTCCCGGCAGCCATGTCCGGCTCCAGTTCACCGACGCCGGAGAACTCGGCGCGGCGGCGCGGGTCCTGACCTGCTCCACCGTGGATGACGCGGCTCTGGCTCTGCGGGTTCCCAGCGATGGTCGGGCGAAGTCGCTGCGGGCCCTGCTGGATCAACTCGACGAGCATTCGATCGACGTTGCGGAGTTCTCCGTGCACATACCGGACCTCGATGACGTCTTCCTTGCCCTGACCGGCCACGCGAGCACAAAGGAGAACCCAGAATGAGCACCACTTTAGCACCGTTGACCGATTCGCGGATCATGCTGCGTCGCAATTTCAAGCACATCCTCCGAAATCCGACCACGATATTCAACGGGGCTTTGATGCCGGTCGTGATCATGTTGATGTTCGTGTACGTGCTCGGCAACGCATTCAATGTCGGCGAGCACTACATCGAATACGCAACACCAGGCCTGATCCTGCTGGCCATCACCTACGGGTTGTCAGCCACTGCGGTATCCGTGAACTCCGACATGACCAAGGGCATCATCAACCGGTTCAAGGTTATGAATGTCTCCCGCGGTGCCGTCCTGAATGGTCACGTCGTGGCTACCATGCTGAGCAGCTCGATAGCCATTGCGGTCATCATCGGAATGGCCTTCGCGCTGGGGTTCCGGTCGTCTGCGAGCGCCGGCGACTGGCTCGGCGCGATCGGTATCATCGCGGCGACAGCTTTTGCGGCCGCCTGGCTCACTGTCGCGTTGGGAATGGTTGCGAAAACTCCGGAATCCGCAGGCCTCACGGTCGTGCCGCTGATCATGCTGCCCTTCCTGAGTAGCGCGATCGTGCCGGCCGCCAAGATGGGAGCTGGTGTCCGGCAATTCGCGGAGTATCAGCCCTTCACGCCGATTACCGAATCGTTGCGCGGATTGCTCGCCGGCACCCCATCGGGCGGCTACGCGGCCGCCCCAATGCCGGGTGGCGGCGCTGACTGCGCTGGCTGAACCTGTAGGCCTGGTGGATCCACTCCGCCGCCTGGTACTGGTCACCAGCACCGTCGGTCAGGAACATCACGACCAGCGCGTACACCCAGGCCCGGGCGTCGTCGGTCACCTCGCCGGGGGTGTTGGTGGCCGCGATGAGCAGCTCGATGCCCTCGGCCTTGTGCCCGCCGAGCCACCAGTACCAGCCGGCGCCCGCCGCGAGCCGCATCGCCCCGTTCGCCTCGCCGGCCGCGAGCGCGCCCCGCAGGCCAATAGCGATGTTGTCATGCTCGGCCTCGAGCGTGGCGAGCCACTCCAACTGCTCCGCGCGGCGCAGGTGCGGATCAGCGGTCTCGGTGAGTTCGGTGAAGTAGGCGAGATGCGCATGGCGCGCCAGATCCGATTCCCCCGTCTCCGCGAGCCGGTCGCGGGCGTATTCCCCGATCGTGCCGAGCATCCGGTAGCGCGGTGCGCTGTCTCCTTCGGTGCGCAGCAGCGATTTCTCGGTCAGCGCGGTCAGCAATTCGAGCACCTGCTCCTGCTCGACCCCAGCGCCCACGCAGACCCGCTCGGCCGCGTCCAGGCTCGCCCCGCCCGAGAACACCGCGAGCCTGCGCAGGACCATCCGTTCGGCGTCGGTGAGCAGCTCCCAGCTCCAGTCGACCACCGCGCGCAACGTCCGGTGCCGTGGCAGCGCGGTCCGGCTGCCGCTGGTCAGCAGGCGGAACCGGTCATCGAGACGGTTGGCGAGCTGATCGAGGGACATGGTGCGCAACCTGGCCGCGGCCAGTTCGATCGTCAGCGGCATCCCGTCCAGCGCCCGGCAGACGCGCACCATCGTCGGCAACGTGCGGGCGTGGACCGCGAGATCCTTGCGCACCGCCCCCGCCCGGTCCCGCAGCAACTGGACGGCTGGAGAGGACTCGATCTCGCCGGGGCTGGCGTCCCGCTCCGGCAAGGCCAGCGGCTCGACCAGCCACAGCGCCTCACCGGTGATGCCGAGCGGTTCCCTGCTCGTGGCCAGGATCCGCAGTCGCTGGCACTCCCCGAGCACCCGGTGGGCGAACGCCGCCGCCGACTCGATCACGTGCTCACAGTTGTCCAGGATCAGCAGCGCCTCCCGCTCGCGGATCGCGGCGATGAGCCGGTCTATCGGTTCCGCATTCGGTGCGCTGCCGAGCAGCGCGTCCCGGAGCCGGAGCGCGGCGAGCGCCGACTGCGCCACGTCACCACCCGGGCCGATCGACGCGAGTTCCACCAGCCAGGCCCCGGCCGGCAGGTCGCCGAGCAGCGTGCGCGCGGTTTCCGTGGCCAGCCTGGTCTTCCCCGAGCCGCCCGGCCCGATGACGGTGGTGAGCCGGTGCTCGGCGATGAGCTCGCGGACCGCGGCGACATCAGCGTCCTTGCCGACGAAACTGGTCAGCTCGGCGCGCAAGTTGGTCTTCCGGCCCTCCTCCCGCCAGCGCTGCTCCCGCCGTCCCAGCTCGCCCCGGCAGCAGCGCGACGTGCACTGCGGACAGCTCCGGCGAGGGGTCGACACCCAGCGCGTGGGCCAGGACTTCTCGCGTGCGCTGGTACACGAGCAGCGCCTCGGTGTCGCGACCGGTCGCGACGAGGGCACGCATCAGCGCAGCGACAAGCCGTTCGCGCAGCGGATGCGCGGCCACCAGGTCGGTGAGCTCGGTGACCATCTCGCTGCCGTGGCCGAGGCTGATCTCCGCATCGAACCGATCCTCCATGGCGGTCAGGTGCAGCCCCTCGAGCCGGGTGACCGCCGCGTCAAACGCCGGACTATCGTGCAAACCGACGTCCTGCATGGCCGCGCCGCGCCACAACGCGAGGGCCTCGCGCAGCAGCCGTACCCGCCGTGGATCCTCCTCATCGCGGGCCTGACCGACGAGGAGTTCGAATCGCACCGCGTCGACAGCGCCGGGTTCCACCGTCAGCCGGTAGCCGTCCGCCTGCCCCTCGACCAGCCCGTCCGGCAGCGCCTTCCGCAGCCGGGAAACCAAGCGCTGCAAGGCATTCGCCGCGCCGGGGGGCGGCCGCTCACCCCAGATCCAGTCCACGAGCGTGGCCTTCGGGACTGCGTGACCTGGTTCGAGCGCCAGGGCGATCAACAGCCCGCGCAACCGGGCGCCCGGCACGTCGGCGAGGACGCCGTCGTCCGCGCGAACCTCGAATGGTCCGAGCATCCCGATCTGCACCTAGCCGATTTTGCCATGGGCGATGAGCAGGCCTCCAACTGGCAAATCGAGGACAAATGATCGAGAAAGCCAGGTCCCGGATCCGGAACCTGGCCTTCGACCTGCGAGAACATCGTGGGCGGTACTGGGATTGAACCAGTGACCTCTTCCGTGTCAGGGAAGCGCTCTCCCGCTGAGCTAACCGCCCGCGAGGCGGAAGCGGGAATCGAACCCGCGTACAGGGCTTTGCAGGCCCTTGCCTAAGCCACTCGGCCATTCCGCCAGGGGCCCCGCGAGCGAGGCACCAGGTACCGAAGAGCCGTGCGGACAGTCGGCTCGCGAGACGACGTCCGGCACCTCCGAGCGGACGACGGGATTCGAACCCGCGACCCTCACCTTGGCAAGGTGATGCTCTACCAGCTGAGCCACGTCCGCATGCCCTCGCCGAGGCGAGGCGGCGCAGGCCGCCGAGGCCGGCATGCGTTCAGAACTGTAGCCGATCCTGCCCGGCAGGCAAACTCACCCGGGGCCCGATGAGCCGATCAATTGCCGACCCGGCGCGCCGTCCGGCCCGGCTCCGGCCCGCGTCTAGCCGTCAGCCAAGCTCTCCTACCTGCTCAGCGTAGTAGCTAACGTCCGCGACGTGTTCGGCGATCTCACGGAGCGTCCAGAGCTCTATCGCGGGCCGCGTCCCAGGCGCCTGGCCCGGCGGCGGCATACCGCAGCAGGTAGCAGCGGCCGAGCCGGGCCAGCCTGGACCGCGCCTCGTCGAGATCCGGCCCGGTGAACGGGCCAGGTCGGTGCCGAGCGTCACCGTCGCGCCGTGCCACTCTGGCGGGCGCCACCGGGCGGCCGTCCCGTGTCGACAACCTCATGATCTGTCATGCTTCGATCCTGGCCGAAGGATGCTTCGGTTACCGTCGAGGCATGACGGTCATTCAGGCCAATACCGGTCGTCCGGCCACGGCTGAAGTGCTGGCCAGCACAGGGACAGCGGGCCGCCGGCCCGCCGCGCCGTTCGACAGCGACATCGCGCCGGTCGCCGCGCTGCTGGCCGACCGCGCCCGCGCGGCGATGCTGATGGCGTTGCTTGATGGCCTGCCGCGCGCGGCCGGGGAACTTGGCCAGGTGGCCGGGGTGACGCCGGCGACCGCCAGCGCGCACCTGGCGCGGCTGCTGGACGGCGGCATGCTGGCTGTGCAGCGCCAGGGCAGGCACTGCTACTACCGGCTGGCCAGTCCCGAAGTGGCGACCGTGATCGAGGTGCTCGCGCAGATCAGCCCGGTCAAGCCGGCCCGGGGCCTGCGCCAGACCAGGGAGGCGGCGGCGCTGGCCGAAGCCAGGACGTGTTATGACCATCTGGCCAGCCGGCCGGCGTGGCGCTGCTCGACGCGCTGCTGGAGACCGGCGCCCTGATCGGCCAGGATCCGGACGGCGCGGGTCAGAGCGGAGCGGCCGCCGCTGGCGCGCTGACGCAGCCGGGCGCCCGGTACGCGGTGACCGAAGCGGGCGCGGCCACCCTGGCCAGCTTCGGCGTCGATGTGCCCGCCGTGCTACGCTCCCGGCGCCGGTTCGCCGGGTCCTGCCTGGACTGGACGCAGCGGCGCCCGCACTTGAATGGCGCCCTGGGTGCTGCGGTCACGGCCAGGCTGCTGGAGCTGGGCTGGATCGAGCGCGGCCGCTCCCGCCGTTCCGTGCGGGTCACCCCAGCCGGCCGGGACGGCCTGGCCAGGACGTTCGGGTGGTCGGCTGGCTGCGCAAGGTAATCGCGCTGAGCCGGCCGTGCCACCGCTATCGCGAGATGGCAGGCTGGCAGCCATGCGAACTGTGATCGTTAGCGGCGACGCGCTCACCGTCGAGGACGTGGTCGATGTGGCCTTCGGCGCGGCCCGCGCCGAACTGGGGCCGGACGTGGCGGCCAGAATGCGGCGCAGCCGCGAGGTGGTGACCGCGGCGATTGCCGGGGACGCGCCAGTCTACGGGGTGAACACCGGATTCGGCGCGCTCGCCGATACCAGGGTGGGGGAGAAGGACCTGAGACGGCTGCAGGGCGCGATCCTGGTCTCGCATGCTGCGGGTACCGGAGAGCCGCTCGATGATCCGACGATCCGCGCGGTTCTGCTGCTCCGCGCCCGAACGCTGGCGGCCGGATTCTCGGGCGTCCGGGCCGAGCTGCCGGCCCGGCTGCTCGAGCTGCTGTCGCTCGGCCTGCTTCCGGTCGTCCCGGGCAAGGGGTCCGTCGGTGCGTCGGGCGATCTGGCTCAGCTCGCGCACCTGGCTGAGCCGCTGATCGGCGCCGGGCGGCTGCGGACCGCCGGTGACGGGCCGGTCGGCAGGCCGGCCGCTGAGGTGCTCGCCGAGCACGGCCTGACGCCGCTTGAGCTGGCTCCCAAGGAGGGCCTGTCGCTGGTGAACGGCACCGAGCCGATGCAGGCCCTGCTGGCGTTCTCGGTGCATGAGACGGAGCTCCTGGTCCAGGCGGCCGACGTGGCCTGTGCGCTGTCGGTCGAGGCGCTGCTCGGCACTGACCGGCCCTACGACGAGCGGGTCCAGGCGCTCCGGCCACATCCAGGCCAGCTGGACAGTGCGGCCAACCTGCGCGCCCTGCTGGCCGGCTCGGCCCTGCTGGCTAGCCATCGGGACAGCCGCCACGCCGTGCAGGACGCGTACTGCCTGCGGTGCGCGCCGCAGGTGCACGGCGCCGTCCGCGACGTGCTCGGCTTCGCCCGCGGGGTCATCGAGACCGAGCTCGGGGCGGTGGTCGACAACCCGGTCATCGTGGCGGACGGCGAGGTCATGACCACCGGCAACTTCCACGGGGAGCCGCTCGCCTTCGCGGCCGACATGCTGGCCATCGCGGTCTCGGAGCTGGCCAGCATCAGCGAACGGCGGGTGGACCGGCTGCTCGACCCGGCCTCGTCCAGGGACCTGCCGCCGTTCCTGGCGCCGGACGCGGGCACCAACTCCGGCTTCATGCTGTCCCAGTACACCGCCGCCTCGCTGGTCAGCGAGAACAAGGTGCTCGCCCATCCGGCCAGCGTGGACACTATCCCCACGTCCGGAAAGCAGGAGGACCATGTCTCGATGGGCTGGACCGCCGTGCGGAAGCTGCGCGAGGTGCTCGCCAACGTGCGCACCTGCCTGGCTGTCGAGATCCTCTGCGCTGCCCAGGGCATCGACCTGCGAGCGCAGATCGCCGCCCCGAGCGAGCCGCTGGCCGCGGTCCACGCGACGGTGCGGGAGCGGGTGCCGATGATGGACACCGACCGTGAGGTGTCCGGGCAGATGGCCGCGGTCAGCGAACTGCTTCCGGAGATATGCGGAACGGCTGCCGCGCGCTGCGGCGGGCTCCGATAGGGGAATGCCGTGACGGTGTGGATCAACGGGACGCTGCTTCCCGACTCGGAAGCCAGGATATCCGTGTTCGACCACGGCCTGGTAGTGGGCGATGGGGTATTTGAGGCACTCAAAGTCACCGACGGCATGCCGTTCGCCTTGACCAGGCACCTGGCCAGGCTGGCGCGGTCGGCGGCCGGTATGGAGCTACCCGAGCCTGACCTCGAGGAGATCCGGGCGGGCGTGCAGGCCGTGCTGGCGGCAGCAGGCAGGCCGGCCAGGGCGCGGCTGCGGATCACCGTGACCGCGGGCATCTCCCCGCTCGGCTCCCAGCGGGGCGACGGGCCGAGCACCGCCATCATCGCGCTCGGCAGCCTGCCGGACAACGAGCCCAGCTGCGATGTCGTGACCGTCCCCTGGCCGCGCAACGAGCACGGTGCGCTGGCCGGCCTGAAGACGACGTCCTATGCGGAGAACGTGCGGGCGCTGCGCTACGCCGCCGACCGGGGCGGCCAGGAGGCCATCTTCGCCAACGTGGCGGGCAACCTGTGCGAAGGGACCGGCGCCAACGTGTTCGTGGTGTCCGGCGGGCGGCTGCTCACTCCGCCGCTGAGCGCGGGCTGCCTGGCCGGGGTGACCAGGGATCTGGTGATTGAGTGGGCGGGAGCGGTGGAAGAGGACATGCCGGCCGGTGCGCTCGCTGCGGCGGATGAGGCATTCCTGACCGGAACCACCCGGGATGTACTGCCAATCCGGAGCGTCGACGCAGTCGCACTTCCGGCCGCGCCAGGTCCGGTGACGGCAAAGGCAGCGGAGGCATTTGCGGCGAGGTCCGCGGAATGTCATGACCCGTAAACCGGAATGGCCGCCAGTCGGCCCAGGTCGCGGCTAGGCGCGCCAGAGCAGGACGTCAAGCTCGCCGTCGAGGTCGATGAAGTCGCTTTCCCGCCCGGCCGCGATCACCCCGAACGTGCGGGCCACGAACTCGGCGGTGGCGATCAGCGGCGCTTCGAAATGCGCCTGGCCGAAGGGGGAGGACAGCGCGATGTTCAGTACGCCTTCACCGCCGTCGTCGGCGGGCCACACCCGGACGTCGCCCTCGCCTGCGGGCCCGTCCAGGCCAGCAGCTAGCAGTTCCCTCGCGAAGATCCATTCCACCGGCTCGTCGGTGCCGACGTGGAAGGCCATGCGGATCGCGTACGGGTCCTCGGCGCTGTAATAGAGGCTCGCCACCAGCGGCACGATGCCGTGGTCGGGAACGACGAGGCTCAGGCCGAGTTCAGATGAGACGGGTGCGCTGCTGTTCATGATCTAGCTAGACCTTTGTCTTGTCGTGTCCCGGAATGCCGGGCTTCGTTAACGCTGCGAGGTTATTCTTCAGCTATGGCACTCAGGTGCCGCTGAATTGTCATCGACGGATATAAGATTCCGCGATCGGGGGCACTCGTAACCTCGGTCACTGGTCAACAAACCAGCAGCGACCTGGTCAAACGCTCTCGGAAATTAAACACAGTTTTCGTCTCCCGGTGTTCCTGTGACCAGGGACGATGTGTTGTGACGTTCGTCTCACACGACTTGACCAGCATTTGCTGGCAGACCGCCAGAAGCCCGCGGCTTGCGCGGGGATGGCGCTCCGGGGGGCGTTTGACATGGTTGGGCTCACTCACTGCGGGGGCTGTGCTGCCTCGCCATGCTATGTCCGGAGTGGTGGGGCGCGCTATACGGGGTGCAAATCTACCTACGCGCACGCCGAGACCGGATTCACCGCAATATTAAATGAGGATATTGTCCATATTTAGAAAGTTTATGTGCGTTGACCCCGATCAGGGCCGATACCGCGCCTGCGGCGCAGCGGCGTGCTGGCGTGGGCGCTCGGGCCGGCTGCGGGCCTGGATGCGCTAGTCTGTGTTTCGCCCCGGGCGGCAGGGATCGTGGTCCCGGCCTGGCGGCGCCGGGCGATTGGCTCAGCGGGAGAGCGCCTCGTTCACACCGAGGAGGTCACTGGTTCGATCCCAGTATCGCCCACTCACAGGCCGGTTCCGAGCTAGGGACCGGCCTTCGTCGTGCTTCGTCGGAAGGGCGTCCTGCAGCTCGTCGCGCCGTCGGATCGCGGCGACCGGACGGCTTCATCAAGCGGTCCACGGTGGATGGCCCTGGCTTGGTCAAGAAGGATGTCGTCGTGACAGTGAGTAACTAACATCGAGCATCAGTCACTCTCAGTGATCAGGCGTCACTGGGTCGCTGACCGGCGGACCAGCATGGCGCTGGGGCTGTGCCACAGACGGGGGAGCGGAATCGTGGGCGCGCGACGGCAGGGCAGGCCGGCGACGGCGCGGTCGCCGATGCTCGGAGCGCGGACGGCCGCGCCGCCGGTGGCGAGCCTCATCGGCCGGGCTGCCCGGGTCTGCGCCAGGCCGCATCATCGTCGGCCGGCTGCCTGGCTATGCGCCGGGCCGCATCATTTCGCGGCTGCCTGGGCCCGCCACGGCCCGGATCGTCATCAGCCGCATGCCTGCCCAGGCAGCGGCGCGGATCGCCGGAGCAGCGGCGGCCCAGCCCAAGGCGCGGATCGTCGCCCTGACGACCGTGATCGTCGCCATCCTGGCGGGTACCGGGACCTACACGCTGACGCACGGCCGGCCGGCGGCGGCCGCAGCCGGTGCCCGGGGGCGGGCGGGCCGGATGGGCGGCGCAGCGGCACTGCGGGTGATCTCGGTGACTCCCGGCCCGGGCGCCCGGCTCGTCAACGGGGCCGAGCCGGTCCAGGTCGCCTTCTCCGCGCCGCTCGCCGCGGGCTCGCCGATGCCTACCCTGAGTCCGTCAGTGGCGGGCAGCTGGCAGTCCGCCGGCCACCTGATCGTGTTCACGCCGGCGGTGCCGCTCCGGCCCGACAGCCGCTTCACGGTGACCATCCCGGCCGGCCGCGGCGGGGTGCGCACGGCGACCGGAGGCCTGCTGGCCAGGACGGTGACCGCGCACTTCAGCACCAGGGCCTGGGCACCGCGACGGCTGGCCGAGTTACTCGCCCAGCTCGGCTACCTGCCGTTGTCCTGGCAGCCGGATCACCTCGGCGAGCAGGCCGCGGCGAGCGGCAGCGGGCCAGGCTATCCGGCCGCGTGGAGCGGCGGTGGGTCCGGATCGTCGGCTGCCGCGCAGGCTGCCCTCGCCTACAGCCCGCCGGCCGGCAAGTTCCGCTGGGACCCGGGGTATCCGGCTGCGCTCACCAGCCGCTGGCAGCCTGACGCGTTCACCGTCATCCTGCGCGGCGCGGTGATGGCGTTCGAGTCCGAGCATCAGATGGCCGTGACCGGCGTGGTCAGCCAGGCGCTGTGGGACGCGGTGCTCAGGGCCGCGGCCGCGGGCCGCGGTAACCGCAACGGCTACACCTATGCCCTGGCCAGCAAGGGAAGCCCCGAGACGCTCACCATCTGGCACGACGGTCAGGTCGTGCTCAGCAGCCCGGCCAACACCGGGATACCCATCGCGCCCACGGCCGACGGCACGTTTCCGGTCTACCTGAGGTACCTGTTCCAGATCATGCGGGGCACCAACCCAGACGGCAGCAGCTACGCCGATCCGGTGTCGTTCGTCGCCTACTTCGACGGCGGCGAGGCGGTGCACTACTTCCCGCGCGGCTCCTACGGCTTCCAGCAGAGCCTGGGCTGCGTCGAGCTGCCGTATGCAGCCGCTGAGCAGGCATGGCCGTATCTCAGCTACGGGAGCCTGGTCACCGTATCGGGCTGACGTGATGTACCCGTAGCCATTTCTCGTTGAATTCTTGACCTTCTCCCAACTCGCGCGCCGCATCCGTGCAGCTACGCTCAGAGCTGCGGATTAACTGGTATACATCGACTTACGTGGCGGTTCGCCCGCTGATGTGGCCGGGCAGGCAAGACGAGGGGGCCAAGGTTGTCGGGAGTGGGACTGCTACGCGTCCGGCTTGTTGCGCTCGCAGTGGCGATTGCGGCGGTCCTGGCCACTGGCACCTGGTTCGCGCTGAGCCGTGCCTCGGCCCAGGAGGGCGCCGGGCATAGCCAGGCGGCCGCCAAGCGGCATGACGCGGCGGGCCAGCCCCACACGGTCGCCGCCAAGCCGCTGCAGGTGGTCTCGGTTTCCCCGGCCTCGCGATCGACCGGCGTGGACGGCGCGAGCCCGGTCCGCATCGTCTTCTCCGCCGCGCTGGCCGCCGGCTCGCCGCTGCCGACGCTGTCGCCGCACGTCGCCGGCCAGTGGCAGCGGATCAGCGCGGACAGCCTGGAATTCGTCCCGGAGCGGGGATTCGCCCAGGAGACCGAGGTCAGGCTCCGGATACCAGCCGGGCCAGCCGGACTGCGGTCGGTCGCCGGCGGACTGCTGGCCGAGCCGGTCTCGGCTCATTTCCGGACCGGGACGTACAGCACTCTGCGGCTCCAGCAACTGCTCGCGCAACTCGGCTACCTGCCGCTGAACTGGACGCCCGTCGGATCGTCCGAGCCGTCGGCCGCAGGTGCGAACGCGCAGCTCAGCGCGGCCTACGTCGCACCGCTTGGCACGTTCACCTGGCAGGGCGGCTACCCGAAGGCGCTGCACGAGTTCTGGCGGCCTGGCGAGTCGAACCTGATGGTGACCGGGGCCGTCATGGCGTTCGAGTCTGACCACGGCATGACCATGGACGGCGTAGCCGGCCCGGCGGTCTGGACCGCGCTGCTCAGGGCGGCGGCCAGCGGCGAGCAGGACTCGCACGGCTACACCTACGCCCGGGCCAGCGAGAAGAGCCCCGAGACCCTGACCATCTGGCACGACGGCCGGGTCGTGTTCCGTAGCCTCGCGAACACCGGCATCCCGGTCGCGCCGACCACCATCGGCACCGCCCCGGTCTACCTGCGGTACCGGTTCCAGATCATGAGGGGCACCAACCCGGACGGGTCCAAGTACGCGGACCCGGTGGCCTGGGTCGCCTATTTCCGGGCCGGCGAGGCGGTGCACTACTTCCCGCGCGGCTCCTACGGCTTCCCGCAGAGCCTGGGCTGTGTCGAGCTGCCCTACGCGGCCGCCGAACGCGCCTGGCCGTACCTCACCTTTGGCAGCCTGGTCACGGTAGCCGCACCGTAGCGGGCCCGCCCGCGCGGGCCGGCCATGGCGTCAGCCCGCCGGAGCCGCCGGAGGCCGCCGAATGCAACGGCGCGCACCGGCCCGGCCACCTCGATAGCATGCGGGCACGGGCGACCGTCCCGGTTAACCACCAGCCAAGGAGCAACTGTGCCTGCCGACAAGCATCACATCACCCTCGCCGGACGCGAGCATGTGGTGGCAGCGGGCACGACGGCGGCCCAGGCGCTGGCGGCAGCGGACGGTGCCGCCGGGCAGCCGTGCCGCTGACAGCCGTGCCGCTGACAGCAGTGCCGCTGACAGCCGTGCCGCTGACAGCCGTGCCGCTGACAGCCGTGCCGCTGACAGCAGTGCAGCGGACGTGATCGCAGCCCGGGTCAACGGCGAGCTGCGCGATCTGGCCTGCGAACTGGCCGACGGCGACGTGGTCGAGCCGGTGACCATCGATAGCGCAGCCGGGCTCGCGATCTTGCGGCACTCCACGGCCCACGTGCTGGCCCAGGCCGTGCAGCAGCTGTTCCCCGAGGCGAAGCTCGGTATCGGCCCGCCCGTCGAGAACGGCTTCTATTACGACTTCGACGTACGGCAGCCGTTCGGCCCGGAGGATCTTAAGGCGATCGAGCAGCGAATGCGCCAGATCGTGCGGCAGGGCCAGCTGTTCGCCCGGCGCGTGGTCACCGACACGCAGGCCCGGGCCGAGCTGGCCGCCGAGCCGTACAAGCTGGAACTCATCGGGCTGAAGGGCGGCGGCGTCGACGCCGAGGAGTCCGTCGAGGTCGGCGGCAGCGAGCTGACCATCTACGACAACCTGGACGCGAGCAGCGGCGAGGTGTGCTGGAAGGACCTGTGCCGGGGCCCGCACCTGCCCACCACCAGGCAGATCCCGGCCTTCAAGCTGATGCGCACCGGCGGCGCGTACTGGCGCGGCAGCGAGCGCAACCCGCAGCTGCAGCGCATTTACGGCACCGCCTGGCCGTCGCGTGCGGCGCAAGAGGAGTACCTGCACCTGCTGGCCGAGGCGGAGCGGCGTGATCACCGCAAGCTCGGCGCCGAGCTTGACCTGTTCTCGTTCCCCACCGAGATCGGCAGCGGGCTCCCGGTCTTCCACCCCAAGGGCGGGACCATCCGGCGGATCATGGAGGAGTACTCGCGGCAGCGGCACGTGGCGGCGGGCTACGAGTTCGTCAACACCCCGCACCTCACCAAGGCCGACCTGTTCGAGACCTCCGGCCACCTGGGCTGGTATGCGGAGAGCATGTTCCCGCCGATGGAGCTCGAAGGCGCGAAGTACTACGCCAAGCCGATGAACTGCCCGATGCACATCCTCATCTATGCATCGCGCGGCCGGTCCTACCGTGAGCTGCCGCTGCGGCTGTTCGAATTCGGCACCGTGTACAGGTACGAGAAGTCCGGGGTCGTGCACGGGCTGACCAGGGCCCGCGGCTTCACCCAGGACGACGCGCACATCTTCTGCAGGCCCGACCAGCTCGATGGTGAGCTCGCCTCGCTGCTTGACTTCGTCGTGGGCCTGCTGCGCGACTTCGGGCTGACCGAGTTCGAGGCCGAGCTGTCGACCCGGCCGGAGAAGTTCGTGGGCGAGCCGGCCGACTGGGACCGGGCTGAGGCGGCGCTCAAGCACGCCCTGGACGTCTCCGGACTGCCCTATGTGATCGCCGAGGGCGACGGCGCGTTCTACGCGCCCAAGATCGATGTGCACGTCCGGGATGCGATCGGGCGGCGCTGGCAGCTGTCCACCCTGCAGGTGGACTTCCAGGAGCCTGGCCGGTTCGGGATCGAGTACCAGGCCGCCGACGGCACCAGGCAGCGGCCTTACATGATCCACCGGGCGCTGTTCGGGTCGATCGAGCGGTTCTTCGGCATCCTGCTCGAGCACTACGCGGGCGCCCTGCCGCCCTGGCTCGCCCCGGTTCAGGTGACCGGCATCCCGATCGCCGACGACCACATCCCGTACCTGGAGGAGGTCGCGGCCCGGCTGCGGGCCGCCGGCGTCCGGGTCGAGGTCGACACCGGCGACGACCGGATGCAGAAGAAGATCAGGAACGCGCAGCGGCAGAAGGTCCCCTACATGCTGCTGGCCGGTGACCAGGACGTGGCCGCGGGCGCCGTCTCGTTCAGGTACCGCAGCGGCGAGCAGAAAAACGGCGTCCCGGTCAACGAGGCGATCGCCGAGATCGTCGCGGCCGTCGCGAACCGGACCCAGGTCTGAGCATGCCGGGCGACGGCCGGTGGCCGGCCGTCCTTATGCTGCATTCATGTCTGCCCATCCCGATGAGCCATCCGCCGAGCCATCGCCACCGGCCGAGCCAGCCGAGCCGGCCGGTCCAGGGGCCCAGCCTGCGCCAGGCGGCGCCGGTAACGGCGAGCCGTCCTGGCAGGACGGGGCCGGTACCCCGGACGGCTTCCAGCGGCTCTGGATGCCGCACCGGATGGCCTACATCAAGGGCGAGAACAAGCCCGGCGATACCGGGACCGGGCCAGACTGCCCGTTCTGCCGGATCCCCAGCCTGCCGGACGCTGAGGCGCTCATCGTGGCCAGGGGCTCGCTGGTCTACGCGGTGCTGAACCTGTATCCCTACAACAGCGGTCACCTGATGGTGTGCCCGTACCGGCACGTGGCCGACTACACCGAACTCGACGATGCTGAGACTGCTGAGCTGGCCAAGCTCACCAGGCAGGCGATGCGTACGCTACGGGCGGCTTCGGGCGCGCAGGGGTTCAACATCGGCATGAACATGGGCGGTGTGGCAGGGGCTGGCATTGCCGCCCACCTGCACCAGCATGTGGTGCCGCGGTGGGGCGGCGACGCCAACTTCATGCCGGTCGTCGGCCGCACCAAGGTGCTGCCGCAGCTGCTGGCCGACACCCGTGAGCTGCTGGCCGACGCCTGGCCTGGCTAGCCGGGCTTGGAGGCCGCCGCCACCTTCTCGGCTAGGTGCGAGGGCAGCGGCTCGTACCGCAGGTAGGAGCGGGCGAACGAGCCGGTGCCATGCGACATGGACCGCAGGTCGATCGCGTAGCGGGTGATCTCGAGTTCCGGGATCTCCGCCTTGACCAGCGTCCGGCCGCCGGGCACCGGCTCGGTGCCGAGCACCCGGCCACGGCGCGAGGACAGGTCCGACATCACCGCTCCGACGTAGTCGTCGGCCACCATGACCGATACCTCGTCGACCGGCTCCAGCAGCAGGACCTGGGCCTTATCCGCGGCGTCCCGCAGCGCGGCCCGGCCGGCCTTCTGGAACGCCATGTCGGAGGAGTCCACCGAGTGCGCCTTGCCGTCGAACAACGTCACCCTGATGTCCACCATCGGGTAGCCGGCCAGCACGCCCTGCTCCATCTGGGCCCGGACGCCCTTCTCCACCGAGGGGATGAACTGCCGCGGCACCACGCCGCCGACGATCTTGTCGACGAATTCCAGGCCCGAGCCCGACGGGAGCGGCTCCACCTCGATGTGGCAGATCCCGAACTCGCCGTGCCCGCCGGTCTGCTTGACGTTCCGGCCCAGGCCCTGGGCCTTGCCGCCGACCGTCTCGCGCAGCGGCACCCGCAGCTCGGTGGTTTCCACGGCCACCCCGTACCGGCTGGACAGCCGGTCGAGCAGCAGGTCGACATGCGCCTCGCCCATGCACCAGAGCACCAGCTGGCGGGTCTCGGCGTTCATCTCCAGGCGCAACGTCGGATCTTCGGCTACCAGCCTGGCCAGCGCCTGCGACATCTTGTCCTCGTCGGCCTTCGACTTGGCGGTGATCGCGACCGGCAGCAGCGGCTCCGGCATCGCCCACGACTCCATCACCAGCGGGCGTTCCTTGTCCGACAGGGTGTCGCCGGTCTCGGCGCTGGCCAGCTTGGCCACCGCGCAGATGTCCCCGGCCAAGCACTGCGCGATGGTGCGCTGCTGCTTGCCAAGCGGGGAGGTCAGCGCGCCGATCCGCTCGTCCTGGTCGTGGTCGGCGTGCCCGCGCTCGGCCCGGCCATGACCCGACACGTGCACGACGGCGTCCGGCCGCAAGGTGCCGGAGAACACCCGGACCAGGCTGATCCGGCCCACGTACGGGTCTGAGGTGGTCTTGACGACCTCCGCGAGCAGCGGGCCGTCCGGGTCGCTGGACAGGCCGCTGGCCGGCTTGCCGTCCACCGTCGTCACCGCGGGCAGCGGGTGCTCCTGCGGGGCGGGGAAGGCCTGCGTCATCACCTCGAGCAGCTCGGCGATGCCGATGCCGTGCGGGGCCGAGGCGGCCAGCACGGGGTAGAAGCTGCCCCGGGCGACCGCCTTCTCCAGGTCCTCGATCAGGCCCTTGACGTCGAGATCCTCGCCGGAGAGGTAGGAGTCCATCAGGCTCTCATCCTCACTCTCCTGGATGATCGCCTCGATCAGCGCGCTACGGGACTCCGCGATCCCGTCGGCCTGGCCCGGCTCGGGTGTGCTCTCTTTGCGGCTGCCGCTCGAATAGTCGTAGAACTGCTCCGACAGCAGCCCGATCAGGCCGCGGACACCGCCGTGACCGTCAGCTACCGGCAGGTACAGCGGGGCCACCGAATCGCCGAACGCCGCGCGGCACGCGTCCAGCGCCTCGCTGAAGTCGGCCCGCTGGTGATCGATCTTGGTGATGACCACCGCCCGCGGCATGCCCACCGCCGCGCACTCGTCCCAGAGCATCCTGGTCAGGCCGTCCACGCCATCGGCCGCTGACACCGTGAACAGCGCCGCGTCCGCGGCCCGCAGACCGGCCCGCAGGTCGCCGGTGAAGTCGGCGTAGCCGGGCGTGTCCAGCAGGTTGATCTTGACCCCGGCGTGCAGGACGGGCGCCAGCGTGAGGTTGACCGATCGCTGCTGCCTGACCTCGACCTCGTCGAAGTCGCTGACCGTGGTGCCGTCCTCCACCCGCCCCGCGCGCTGGATCGTCCCGGTGCCGACCAGCAGCGCCTCGACCAGCGACGTCTTCCCTGCTCCCGAATGGCCGACCAGCACCACGTTGCGCACGCTGTCGTGCTGGCCGGCCGAGGGTGCCCTGCCCGCGGCTCCAGCTGTGCCCGTCTTCTCCGCCATCTGCACCGCCTCCTGTTGCTCCCGCGTTCGGCTGCTGCACGACCAGCCTTTACCTGCCGGCATGCGATCACAAGCCCTCGGAGAGAATCACCCCAGCTGTCCCGTTTTTTGGCCCGGCGTTCTGGCCGCGGACGTACTAAACCTGTGCGCCGGGCGCCAGTAAGATCAAACGGCCATGCTCACCGTGCTACGCCCCGCCCTCGCGCGGCTGCTGACGCCCATCGGCAATGCGCTTGCGCGGACGCCGATCACCCCGAACGCGCTCACCATCACCGGCACCATCGGGATGAGCGCGGGAGCACTCACGCTGTTCCCCACCGGTCACCTGTTCGCGGGCACGATGGTCTGCACCGGGTTCGTCGTTACCGACATGCTCGACGGGACGCTGGCCAGGATCAAGGGCACCACCGGCGCGTTCGGCGCGTTCCTGGACTCCACGCTGGACCGGGTGGCGGACGCGGCGGTCTTCGCCGGGCTGGCCGGGTGGTTCGTGCTCGGCGGCCACAGCAGGCTGATGGCCGGGGTGGCGCTGTACTGCCTGGTAGCCGGGATACTGGTGTCGTACGCGAAAGCTCGGGCTGAAGGCCTGGGGCTGCGCTGCGACGTCGGGATCGCCGAACGGACCGAGCGGCTGCTGATCGGCCTGGTGGCCGCGGGCCTGTCCGGACTTGGCGTACCGTATGTGCTTCCGGCGGGGCTCTGGCTGCTCGCGGCGGCCAGCACCGTCACCTTCGGCCAGCGGGTTCTTGCCGCGCGCCGCTCCGCCGCTCTCGCCTCCGCGAGTGATGCAGGAACCGCTCCAGGAGGTGAGCCCTGATGCCGGGACTGAGGGACCGGATCACCAACGCCGCCTACGGGCTCGGCTGGTCGGTGGTCTGCCGGGTGCCGGAGTCCTGGGCGCGGGGCGCGTTCAGGTTCGGCGCCGACATCGCCTGGCGCCGCCAGGGCCCCCGGGTCCAGCTGCTGGAGGCGAACCTGCGGCGGGTGCTCGGCCCGGGCGCCACCCAGCAGCAACTGCGGGCACTGTCCAGGGAGTCGATGGAGTCTTATGCCCGCTACTGGCTGGAGGTGTTCCGGCTGCCCGTGATGCCCGTCGAGCGGCTGGTGGGCGGGATGCGCGCGGAGGGCCCGTTCGACAAGGCGTTCGCCGACCTGGCGAACGGGCGCGGCGTGGTCTTCGCGCTGCCGCACATGGGGAACTGGGACCAGGCCGGGGCCTGGATCGTCGCCGAGGGAGCCGGGTCTATCACCGCCGTCATGGAAAGGCTCGAGCCCGCGTCGGTGTATGACCGGTTCGTCGCGTTCCGCGAGGGGCTCGGCATGGAGGTGCTGCCGGCCAGCGGGGGAGCCAGGCCGTTCGGGACGCTGGCCCAGCGGCTGCGGGCCGGCCGGGTGGTGGTCCTGGTCTCGGACCGGGATGTCACCGGCAGCGGCATCGAGGTGGACTTCTTCGGCGAGCCGGCCAGAATGACGCCCGGCGCCGCCGCGCTGGCCATCCAGACGGGCGCCGCCCTGATGCCGGCCGTGCTGTGGTTCGACGGCGACGGCTGGGGCGTGCGCATCGGCGACGAGATTTCCGCGCCGCCTGACGGTGACAAGAAGCAGCAGGTGGCCGAAATGACCCAGCAGGTCGCGCGGTTCTTCGAGGCCGGGATCAGGGAGTACCCGCAGGACTGGCACATGCTGCAGCGGGTCTTCAGCGCAGATCTCGACCCGGCCAGGCTGGCCGCCGCGCAGGCGCGCGCGGCGGCCGAGAGTCCAGGGACCGGCGACGGATGAGGATCGGCCTGGTCTGCCCGTACACCTGGGATGTGCCTGGCGGCGTCCAGGAGCACATCAGGGGCCTGGCCGAGGCCCTGATCGAGCTCGGTCACCAGGTGTCGGTCATCTCGCCGGCCGACGACGACACGCCGCTGCCCGGCTACGTGGTCCCGGCGGGACGGGCGGTGCCGGTCCCCTACAACGGAGCGGTGGCCAGGCTGGCCTTCGGGTTTCTGTCGGCCAGCCGGGTCCGCCGGTGGGTCAGGGACGGCCAGTTCGACGTGTTGCACGTGCACGAGCCGACGGCGCCGAGCCTGTCGCTGCTGGCCTGCTGGGTAGCCGACGGTCCGATCGTGGCCACCTTCCACACCGCCAACCCGCGGTCCAGGATCCTGCACGCGGCGGGGCCGATGCTGCAGCCCGCGATGGAGAAGATCAGCGGCCGGATCGCCGTCTCCGAGGCGGCCCGCACCACCCTGGTCGAGCACCTCGGCGGCGACGCGGTGCTGATCCCGAACGGGATCGCGGTCCGCAGGTTCGAGAAAGCCGATCCGCTCCCTGGCTGGCCGGGACCGGGCGGGGCGCTCGGCTTCGTGGGCCGGATCGACGAGCCGCGCAAGGGCCTCGGGGTGATGCTCCGCGCCTTCGAGATCCTCGGCGAGCAGCGCCCCGGAGTCCGGCTGCTCATCGCCGGCCCCGGCGATGCCGACGAAGCGCTCGACCGGCTGCCGGCCAGGCTGCTGCCACGAGTCGTCCTGCTCGGCCAGGTCAGCGAGGAAGACAAGATCCGCGTCTACCACTCGGTGGACGTATTCTGCGCGCCCAACACCGGCGGCGAGAGTTTCGGCTACGTGCTGGCCGAGGCGATGGCGGCGAGCGCGCCGATCGTCGCCAGCGATCTGGATGCGTTCCGCCGGGTGCTGCGCGACGGCCAGGCCGGCGAGCTGTTCGAGACCGGCAGCCCGCAGGGGCTGGCGGCGGCGGCCGCCAGGCTGCTCGATCAGCCGGCCCGCCGGGCCAGCCTGTCGGCGGCCGCGGCGGCCGCGGTGCGCGCCTACGACTGGCCGGTGGTCGCTCGCGATGTACTGGCCGTCTACGAGGCCGTCGTGCCCGCGCTGGGGCACGTCGAGGTGGTCAGATGACCACCGTCATCATCATCGTGGTCGCGGTCGTCGCGATGCTGGGCGTCTACGTGTCCTGGCGCGCGGGTCGGCTGGACCGGCTGCACGCCCGGCTGGACACGGCCCGCGCCGCGCTCGATGCCGCGCTGGTGCGGCGGGCCTCGGTGGCCATGGAGTTCGCCTCCTCAGGCCTGCTCGACCCGGCCACCAGCCTGCTGCTGGCCGGGGCGGCTCACGACGCGAGGTCGGCCAGCCAGGCGCGCGAGCTGCCGGAAAGTGACCTGACCCGGGCGCTGCGCGCGGCGCTCGGCCAGCCGGGCTTCCTGGCCACGCTGACCGGCCGGGAGGACGCCGCCGAGCTGCTCACCGAGCTGGAGAGCGCTGCGCATCAGGTGTTCCTGGCCAGGAAGTTCTACAACGACGCGGTGGCCGCCACCAGGGCGGCCCGCCGCCGCTGGCTGGTCCGGCTGTTCCACCTGGCCGGGGGCGCCGAGCTGCCGGAGTTCTTCGAGATCGACGACTCGCTGGTCGCTCCCGGGCAGGCCGGCCGGGCGCCGACATGCCGCATCTGACCAGCTGAACCGGCCTGTCTGGGCGGATCTGCTCGGCAGCCGGTCCAGCACCTACCATGGATAGATCTCTGTGAGTCGCGATCTAGTGAGGTTCCTGATGCCGTTTCCCAGTTCCGACGATTCGGCCGGTTCGGCCAGTTCTGCCCAGGCCGGCAGCGCGCAGGCGCAAACCGGGACACAGCGCGTTAAGCGCGGGATGGCCGACATGCTCAAGGGCGGCGTGATCATGGACGTCGTGACGCCGGAGCAGGCCAAGATCGCCGAGGACGCCGGGGCGGTCGCGGTGATGGCGCTGGAGCGGGTGCCGGCCGACATCCGCGCGCAGGGCGGCGTGGCCAGGATGAGCGACCCGGACATGATCGACGGCATCATCGCCGCGGTGTCCATCCCGGTGATGGCCAAGTGCCGGATCGGTCATTTCGCCGAGGCCCAGGTGCTGCAGGCGATCGGGGTCGACTACATCGATGAGTCCGAGGTGCTCACCCCCGCCGACGAGGCACATCACGTTGACAAGTGGGAGTTCACCGTGCCGTTCGTGTGCGGCGCGACCAACCTGGGCGAGGCGCTGCGCCGGATCGCCGAGGGCGCCGCGATGATCAGGTCGAAAGGCGAGGCGGGCACCGGCAACGTGGTCGAGGCGACCAGGCACATGCGCGGCATCCGGGCCGGGATCCGGCGGCTGGCCACCTTGCCTGCCGAGGAGCTCTACAGCGCGGCCAAGGATCTGCAGGCGCCGTATGACCTGGTGGCGGACGTGGCCCGGACGGGCAAGCTGCCGGTGGTGCTGTTCACCGCGGGCGGCATCGCGACGCCCGCTGACGCCGCGATGATGATGCAACTGGGCGCCGACGGGGTCTTCGTCGGGTCGGGAATCTTCAAGGCGGGCAACCCCGCCGCGCGGGCGGCGGCGATCGTCAAGGCGGCCACGTTCCACGACGACCCGGACGTGATCGCCAAGGTCTCCAGGGGCCTGGGCGAGGCGATGGTCGGCATCAACCTGGACACGCTGCCGCCTGAGCAGCACTACGCGGACCGCGGCTGGTGACCGGGCTCGCTTCCGGGCAGGTCCCGGCCGTCGGCGTACTTGCCCTGCAGGGCGACGTCGCCGAGCACCTGCGCGCGCTGGCCGCGGTCGGCGCGCGGGGCGTGCCAGTGCGCAGGCCGGACGAGCTGGACATGGTGGACGGCCTGATCATCCCCGGCGGCGAGTCCACCACGATGTGGAAGCTGGCGGTCACCTTCGAGCTGGCCGAACCGCTGCGCAAGCGGATCAGCTCGGGCATGCCCGCCTTCGGGTCCTGCGCCGGCATGATCCTGCTGGCCACCAGGCTGATGGCGACCGCCAGCGGCCAGGAAACGCTCGGCGCGATCGACATGACGGTGCGCAGGAACGCGTTCGGCAGGCAGGCGCAGTCCTTCGAGAGCGACATCATCCTGCACGGCCTGCCCGGTCCTGGCTACCGCGCCGTCTTCATCAGGGCGCCGTGGGTCGAGCAGACCGGCGACGATGTCGAGGTTCTCGCCACCGAGCCGCGCACCGGTAGGATCGTCGCGGTCCGCCAGGGAACGGCGCTGGCGACGGCGTTTCATCCCGAGCTCACCCCGGACTGGCGGATCCACGAGCTCTTTGTCGACATCGTGAGGGAACGGTCATGAGCGGCCACTCGAAGTGGGCCACCACTAAGCACAAGAAGGCCGTCGTCGACGCCCGGCGGGGCAAGCTGTTCGCCAAGCTGATCAAGAACGTCGAGGTGGCGGCGCGGACCGGCGGCGCCGACCCGGCCGGCAACCCGACGCTCTACGACGCCGTTCAGAAGGCGAAAAAGAACTCGGTGCCGAACGACAACATCGACCGCGCGGTCCGCCGCGGCGCCGGCCTGAAGGCCGGCGGAGCCGCGTACGAGCAGATCGCCTACGAGGGTTACGCACCGGGCGGCGTGGCGGTGCTGGTGGAGTGCCTGACCGACAACAGGAACCGGGCGGCGTCGGACGTGCGGACCGCGTTCTCCAGGAACGGCGGGTCGATGGCCGACCCGGGCTCGGTCTCGTACCTGTTTCACCGTAAGGGCGTGGTGATCGTGCCCAAGGCCGCCGGGGCCACCGAGGATGACGTGCTCGCGGCCGTGCTGGACTCCGGCGCCGAGGAGGTCAACGACCTGGGCGAGTCGCTCGAGGTGGTCAGCGAGGCGACCGACCTGCACGCGGTCAGGGACTCGCTGCAGCAGGCGGGCATCGACTATGACTCGGCCGAGACGCCGTTCCTGCCCACCGTCGAGGTCGAGCTCGACGAGGAGCAGGCCAAGCGCGTCTTCCGGCTGATCGAGGCCATCGAGGACTCCGACGACGTGCAGGACGTCTACGCCAACTACTCGGTCTCCGACGAGATCATGGAGAAGATCGGGTGACCCGCCCGGCGAAGCGGGCCCGGTGACCGGGCCAGGCCTGGTGATCAGGCCGCTGCGCCAGGATGACGATCTGGATGCCGAGGTCGAGCTGCGGCACCAGGCCTTCGGGCCGATGGACGACGCGGCGCGGGACCGGACGCGTACGGTGGCCGCCGAGAGCGTCGCGGCCGGCCGCCACCTCGGGGCCTTCGACGGTGCGCGGCTGATCGGCACGGCCAGGTACCTCGATATGCGGCAGTGGTGGCACGGCCGGAGCATGCCGATGGCCGGGGTGGCCGGGGTCAAGGTGGCCCCGGAGGCCCGGGGCCGCGGCGTCGGGAAGGCGCTGACGACCGCGCTGCTCGGGGCGATCGCGGACCGCGGCTACCCGGTCTCGGTGCTGTATCCGGCGACCACCCCGATCTACCGGTCGCTGGGCTGGGAGCTCGCTGGCGGCCTGCATCACGCCACGGTGCCGGCCAGGTCACTGGGCGCCCTGGTGCCGCCCGACGTCGGCGGCCCGCCGCCGCCCATGGCGCTGCGCCGGGCCGGCCAGGACGACGCGGCCGAGGTGATCGAGATCATCGGCGCGGCGCACGAGGCCGCCCGGCACTGCGGGCCGGCCACCAGGGCCATCGACGACGTCCGGCGCTGGCTGTCTGATCCGCACCTGTTCAGCTACCTGGGTGCCGACGGCTTCCTGGCCTACCGCTGGCGCGATGGCGGCCGTGAGCTGCTGGTCGAGTGCGCCGTCGCGGCCGCCGCGCCGACCACCAGCCAGATCTGGTCGATCGTCGGTTCGCACGCGTCCATCGCGCAGCGGGTGCAGGCCCAGCTGGCCCCCGATGATCCGGTCGCCTGGCTGACCCGCGAGGCTGACGTTGGCCTGGCCGGGCGGACGCCCTGGATGCTGCGGATTCTGGATGCTCCGGCGGCCATCGCGGCCCGCGGCTTCCCCGGGGCGGTGGCCGTCAGCGCGGTGCTGCAGCTGGCGGATGCCCAGCTCCCGGCCAACTCGGGCCGGTGGACGCTGGAGGTAGCCGGCGGGAAGGGGACCCTCAGCCCATTCCGAGCCGATAGCCGCGCGCCAGTGCCGTCCGGCCCGCCGGTCTGGCTGGGCGCCCGCGGCTTCGCCGCGCTGTTCGCGGGGATCCCGCTGCCCACGCTGCGCCGCGCCGGGCTGGCGGCCGGCGGCGAACCAGCTACCGACGACGCTCTCGACTGCGCGTTCGCCGGGACCGCTTTCCTGCTCGACTACTTCTGAACCGGCGCGGCCCGGCCGCGACACGCCGACGGTGTCCAGGCGCGGCAGGCGGTGAACCGGTAGTGTCCTAGCCGAACTGGAGTTCGCAACCTGAGTTCGCGACCGACCGGGATAGGTGAGCGGCATGCGGGTGCTCGGCGTCGACCCCGGCCTGACCCGGTGCGGGATCGGGGTCATCGACGGCGAGCCAGGCCGCCCGCTGAGCCTGGTGGCGACGGACGTGATCAGGACCGATGCCGGCGCCGACATCGCGGCCAGGCTGCTCGCGCTCGAGCAGCAGATCGGGCACTGGCTGACGGTCTATCACCCGGACGCGGTAGCCGTCGAGCGGGTCTTCAGCCAGCACAACGTGCGGACCGCGATGGGCACGGCCCAGGCCGGCGCGATTGCCATCGTGTGCGCGGCGCGGCACGGCCTGCCGGTCGCCCTGCACACACCCAGCGAGGTCAAGGCCGCCGTGACCGGCAACGGCCGGGCCGGCAAGGCACAGGTGACGGCCATGGTGGCGCGGCTGCTCGCGCTGGCCGATCCGCCGCGGCCCGCGGATTCGGCCGATGCGCTCGCCCTGGCCATCTGCCACCTGTGGCGCGGCGCGGCGCAGCGCCGGCTGACGGCGGCGCTGGCCACCGCGCGAGCCGCCCAGCAGGTCAAGTCGGGAGGAACCTGATGATTGCGCACCTGGACGGGGTGGTCTGCTCGGTGGCGCCTGATGGTGCGGTCATCGAGGTCGGCGGGGTCGGGCTGCTGGTCCAGTGCACGCCGGGCACCCTGGCCGGGCTGCGCGGTGGCCAGCGCGCCAAGGTCGCGACCTCGCTGGTGGTCAGGGAGGACGCGCTGACTCTCTACGGCTTCGCCGACGAGGACGAGCGGAACACCTTCGAGCTGCTCCAGACGGCCAGCGGAGTCGGGCCGCGGCTGGCCCTGGCCATGCTCGCCGTGTTCAGCCCGGACGGCCTGCGGCGCGCCATCGCGGCCGAGGATCTCGCCGCGCTGACCACCGTCCCTGGCATCGGCCGCAAGGGCGCCCAGCGCATCGTCCTGGAGCTGGCCGGCGGCTGGGCTCGCCGGCCGAGGTGGTGGCCGCGGGTAACGGCGCTGGCGGGCCGGTGCAGGCCAGGCTGGCGCCGTGGCGGGATCAGGTCCGGGCCGGCCTGGTCGGCCTGGGCTGGCAGCCGCGCGACGCCGACCAGGCCATCGCGGCGGTCGAGCCCGAGCTGCTCCACGGCTCGTCAGCCGGTCAGGACGGCCAGGACATCGAGGTCGCGGTGGCGCTGCGCGCCGCGCTGCGGGTGCTGGGGCGCCCATGACCGGCGGCGATCGCGCCCCGCGCGCTGATCAAGGGCCGGCCGCAGGCACCAGCCCCCGGGCTGACGAGCGCCTGGAGTCGGCCGACGAGCGCCTGGTGTCGCCGGTGGCCGAAGCCGATGACCGGCTGATCGAGGGGGCCCTGCGGCCGAAACGGCTCGGCGAGCTGGTCGGCCAGAGCCGGGTCAGGGAGCAGCTGTCGCTGGTTCTGGAGGGGGCGCTGGGCCGCGGCCAGCCCGCCGATCACGTGCTGCTGTCCGGGCCGCCCGGCCTTGGCAAGACCACCATCGCCATGATCATCGCCGCCGAGCTCGGTGCGCCGCTGCGGGTCACCAGCGGACCGGCGATCGAGCGGGCCGGCGACCTGGCCGCCGTGCTGTCCACCCTGTCCGAGGGCGAGGTGGTGTTCATCGACGAGATCCACCGCGTCGCCAGGCCGGCCGAGGAGATGCTCTACCTGGCCATGGAGGATTTCCGGGTCGACGTGGTGATCGGCAAGGGGCCAGGGGCCACCGCGATCCCGCTGGACATCGCGCCGTTCACCCTGGTCGGGGCCACCACCAGGGCCGGGCTGCTGCCCGCTCCGCTGCGCGACAGATTCGGCTTCACCGCGCACCTGGACTTCTACGAGCCGGCCGAGCTCGAGGTCATCGTGCGCAGGTCGGCCGGCCTGCTGCGGGTGGCGCTGCGCGATGACGGTGCCGCGGAGATCGCCGGCCGGTCCCGGGGCACGCCGCGGATCGCCAACCGGCTGCTGCGCCGGGTCCGCGACTATGCGGAGGTCCGGGCCGACGGCGTGGTGACCAGGTCGGTGGCCCGCGCGGCGCTCGAGCTGTACGAGGTCGACGACAGCGGGCTTGACCGGCTGGACCGCGCGGTGCTGTCCGCGCTGGTGCGCCGGTTCGGCGGCGGCCCGGTGGGCCTGTCGACCCTGGCGGTGGCGGTGGGGGAGGAAGCGGAGACGGTCGAGGTCGTCGTCGAGCCGTTCCTGGTCCGGGCCGGACTCATCGCCAGGACACCGCGCGGCCGGGTGGCCACCCCGGCCGCCTGGCCACAGCTCGGCCTGGCCGTCCCCGAGCCGCCCGCGGCGCCGCCTCCATCGGCGGCTGACACGCTTTTCAGCTGATCAGGACCAGCTCCGCGGCGGCGGCCGCGGCGATTTGGCACGTTACGTCCGGTCGCGGCCTGGTCACGATCACTCATCAGACGTCGTAGCCTGTTGGTGCGTCGCTTGTGCGCCGCTACACTTCGGCAGTTGGTCAAATGACGCCGTCCTGGCGCCGTGCCGGCCCGACCGGCCCGGGCCGGGCCAGCCTCGGTGCCTGGCACCGGCGCCGGCCAGCGCGGCAATCAACGGAAGGATGCCCCGTGATGGGGAACATATTTCTCGCGGCTACCAGCACCAAGACGTCCGGTAGCAGCCTCCTGCCCATCTTGTTCATCGCGGCGCTGTTCGTCGTCCTGTACCTGGTGATGATCAGGCCGCAGCGGAACCGGCAGCGCCAGGCTGCGCAGCGGCAGAGCGCCGTGCTGCCCGGCCAGCGGGTCCGCACCACCGCCGGGATATACGGCACCATCACGGCGGTCGACGACGCCGACGTGGAGGTCGAGGTGGCGCCGGGGGTACGGATCAAGATGCTCCGGCGGGCGATCATGGACGTGCTGAGTGACGAGAGCCAGGCCGGCAGCGACCCGCAGTCAGCTGAATCGCAGGCCACCTTCGACGGCCAGGCCACGGACACGTTCGGCGATAAAGCGGCCGACGACTGGAATTCCCAGGACCGGAATCCGCAGGTGTGACGCGGGCCCTCAAGTAAGGACAGGCAGAAGTGGCTCCCCCTAGCGCCAATAGGTCTCACCCCGGGCGCATGATCGCGGCGCTGGTCGTCTTGATCATCATCATGCTGGCCAGCGTCATCGGCAGCGACCTGACGCACCCGGGCAGCTGGTCCAAGAACTTCAAGATCGGCCTGGGCCTGGACCTGTCCAGCGGCACCACGGTCACGTTGAAGGCGGTGACCCCGAACTCATCCAAGCCGCCCAGCCAGACGGCCATGACCGAGGCCAGGACGATCATGGACGACCGGGTCAGCGGGGCCGGCTTCACCGGTGCCGTGGTCCAGCAGGAAGGCCCGAACATCATCACCGTGTCGGTGCCTGGCAAGGGCGCGCAGCAGGTGGAGAACCTGGTCGGCCGGACCGCGCTGCTGCGGTTCCGTCAGGTGCTGCTGGTCGCGCCGAACCTGACCACCTCGACGGCCACCCCGACGCCGACCCCGTCAGCCTCCGCGAGCAAGCCCGCGGCCAAGTCGTCGAAGACGGCGAAAGCAACGCCCACGCCGACGGCCAGTGCCAGTGCGTCGCCGAGCCCGGCCGCATCGCCAACCGCGTCCCCGTCGGCCACCCCGGCGCTGTCGACCACTGCTGACGGCCAGGGTGACGCGGCGGCGCTGTCTCCCGCGGTCAAGGCCCTGTTCAACAAGCTGAACTGCAACGACGCCGACTGGCAGCAGAAGATCTACGGCACCAACTCGCAGGCCTGGGACAACGTCAACAACCAGATCGTGGCGTGCTACCAGGGTGAGAAGTACGCGCTGGACAAGTCCACGGTGACCGGCGAGATGCTGAAATCGGCGAGCGGCTCGCTGAACACCAACGGCACCTGGCAGGTCAACCTCAACTTCAACGGCACCGGCGCGAAGGCCTTCGGCACGCTGAGTTCGAACATGTACGCCAAGTACGCCGGCTCGGCCACGAACCCGCAGAACAACTTCGCCATCGTGCTGGACGGCGCGCCGGTCTCCGTCGCCTACATCGCGCAGCCGATCAACGACGGCACCGGCCAGATCACCGGCTCGTTCACCGAGAATCAGGCGAACTACCTGGCCAACGTGCTGAGTTACGGGCACCTGCCGCTGAGTTTCAAGAACGAGTCCACCCAGGCGATCTCGGCGCAGCTCGGCTCGGCCCAGCTGCAGGCGGGCCTGGCGGCGGGCGCGGTCGGCCTGCTGCTGGTGGTGCTCTACTCGTTCCTGTACTACCGCGGGCTGGGCATCGTGTCGGTCTCCAGCCTGGCGATCGCGGCCGTGCTGGCGCTGCTGTCGGTGACCCTGCTCAGCAAGTACTCCGGCTTCACGCTGAACCTGGCTGGCGTGGCGGGCCTGATCGTCGCGATCGGGATCACGGCCGACTCGTTCGTGGTCTTCTTCGAGCGGCTCCGCGATGAGGTCAGAGAGGGCCGCAGTCTGCGGCCGGCCGTGGAACGCGGCTGGCAGCGCGCCCGGCGGACCATCCTGGTGTCGGACACGGTGTCCTTCCTGGCCGCCCTGATGCTCTGGTATTTCTCGATCGACCAGGTCAAGAGCTTCGCGTTCACGCTCGGCCTGACCACGGTGATCGACGTCATCGTCGTGTTCCTGTTCACCCATCCGATGATCACGATCCTGGCCAGGACGAAGTTCTACGGTGACGGGCACCCGCTGTCCGGGCTTGATCCGGCGCGGCTCGGCGCCAGGTCGCCTTGGCGCGGCTCCCGGCGCACTCCGGTCAGGCCCAGCACCGACAATGCCAGCGCCACGGCGACCGGCCAGCCGTCCCGGACCACCCCGAAGGAGGCGTGATGTCCTGGATCGGCAACATCGGCGGCCGGCTGTACCGGGGCGAGGTTTCCTTCGACTTCGTCGGCCGGCGGCGGCTGTGGTACACGATCTCCGGCCTGATCCTGGTGATCAGCCTGGCCGCGCTGTTCGGCCGCGGGCTGAACGAGAGCATCGACTTCAAGGGCGGCTCGCTCTTCGAGTTCAAGGCCCCGCACGCCACCGAGCAGCAGGTGAACGCGACGGTCGTGAACGCGGGCGGCGGAGCCGGCGCGATCATCCAGACGGTCGGCGTCGGCAGCCACGCCAGCTGGGAGGTGCAGACCAGCAAGCTCAGCGCTCCGGAAGCGAACCGGGTCCAGGACGCGATCGCGGCCAACCTGCACCCGGTCGGCGGAGCGAACGCGATCAGCTCGACGTTCAACAGCCCGAGCTGGGGGAGCCAGATCTCCCAGAAGGCCTTGGAGGCCCTGATCGCGTTCCTGATCGCGATCGTGATCTACCTGTCGATCGCGTTCGAGTGGAAGATGGCGACCGCCGCGCTGGTGGCACTGGCGCACGACATCGTCATCACGGTTGGTATTTATGCCCTGGCCGGCTTCCAGGTCAGCCCGGCCACGGTCATCGGCCTGCTGACCATCCTCGGTTACTCGCTGTATGACACGGTGGTCGTGTTCGACAAGGTCAGGGAAAATACCGCCGGCCTGCTCGGCACCAACCGCAGCACCTACAGCCAGGCCGCCAACCTGGCCCTGAACCAGACCCTGGTCAGGTCCATCAATACCTCCGTGATCGCGCTGCTGCCGGTGCTGGCCATCCTGATCACCAGCGTCACGCTGCTCGGGCCCGGCGAGCTCGAGGACCTGGCGCTGGTGCTGTTCGTCGGCATGCTGTCGGGCACCTACTCCTCGATCTGCATCGCCACGCCGGTGCTGGCCGCGCTGAAAGAGCGCGAGCCGCAGTACAAGGCGCTGGCCAAGCGGGTCGCGCTGCGTGCTTCCGGCGGCCGGGCAGCACAGCGCGCCAAGGCCAAGGCGGCCCAGGGCGGCTCCGGCCGGCCTGCTGGCGCGGCGGGCCGCCCGGCCACGGCGACCGGTCTGGCCGACCCGGTGGAGACCGAGCCGCAGGCTGCGGACGAGACGGCCGTCGAGCCCGGGGCCTTCGCCGACCCGGGGCCGGATGAGCGCGTGCCAGCGGCGCGGGCGGCCGGCACGCCGCGCGGCGGCTCGGCCGCCCGGCCAGGGCCGCGACAGCAGCCCAGGCGGACCAGCGCGGCCAAGCGGCGGCCGACGGGCAAGAAGAAACGCCGGTAGGCCGCATGTCCAGCGGCCTGCAGGCGTCAGCCGATCATGACGTCGCCGCGCTGATCGGCGCCACCATCAGGGATATTCCGGACTATCCGGAACCTGGCGTGGTGTTCAAGGACATCACGCCGCTGCTCGCCGACGGGGCCGCGTTCGGCGCGGTGGTAGCCGCGCTGGCGGTCGGCCACGGCCGGATCGACAAGGTGGCCGGCATCGAGGCGCGCGGCTTCATCCTGGCGGCGCCGGTGGCTCTCCGGCTGGGCGCGGGCTTCGTGCCGGTGCGCAAGCACGGCAAACTGCCCGGGCCCACGCACGCGCAGTCCTACGAGCTTGAATACGGCAGCGCGACCATCGAGGTGCATACCGACGCGTTCCAGCCCGGCGACCGGGTGCTGATCGTCGATGACGTGCTGGCCACCGGCGGCACCGCCGCCGCCACCGCGGAGCTTGTGCAGCGCAGCGGCGCGCAGATCGCGGCGATCATCGTCTTGATCGAGCTTTCGTTCCTGAGCGGACGGGACCGGCTGGGCGGCCTGGACGTCCGGTCGCTGCTCGCGGTCTGATCCTCTCGCCGCGAGCCGGGCACTTCGGGAATCGCCCGTCGATAGACTGGATGCTTGGCGGACGTGAGGAGCGCATGTGCCCGGTGACGTAGCGACGGCCGGCCCGGCCGGAGCGGGTGTCACCCAGTCCGCTGCGGGCGGGCCTGAGCCCGACGGTGGGGCGACGCCCGGGGCGGACAGCGGGGTGACCCCGGCTAACGGCGCGCACGCGGCCGTCCCTGCCGACCAGGCCGCCGGGCCGCCCGGCCCCGGCCCGGCCGCTGCGGACGAGGCTGAAGCCAGCCAGGCGGCCCCGGACGGCGGCGAGACCCAGGCCGCGGCGGTCAGCGGCGCGGCCGCCGGGACGGCCGGCGTCAGGCGCAGGCTGGCCAGGCTGGGCGCGCCCCGCGGCGGCGGCACCAACCCGGTGCTCGAGCCGCTGATCAAGACGGTCCGCGCGACGCATCCCAAGGCCGATGTCCGGCTGATCGAGCGCGCCTACGACGTTGCCGCGCAGCTGCACGCGGGCCAGGTGCGCAAGAGCGGCGACCCTTACATCACGCACCCGCTGGCGGTGGCCACGATCCTGGCCGAGCTCGGCATGAACCACGAGACGCTGTGCGCGGCGCTGCTGCACGACACCATCGAGGACACCGCCTACACGCTGGCCGAGCTGCGCCGCGACTTCGGCGACGACATCGCCGCGCTGGTCGACGGCGTGACCAAGCTCGACAAGGTCAAATACGGCGACGCGGCCCAGGCCGAGACGGTCCGCAAGATGGTCGTCGCCATGTCCCGCGACATCCGGGTCCTGGTCATCAAGCTCGCCGACCGGCTGCACAACATGCGGACCCTGCGCTACCTGCCGCGGGCCAAGCAAGAACAGAAGTCGCGCGAGGTGCTGGAGATCTTCGCGCCGCTCGCGCACCGGCTGGGCATGAACACCGTCAAGTGGGAACTTGAGGACCTGGCCTTCGCCACCTTGTTCCCCAAGCGCTACGACGAGATCGCCCGGCTGGTGTCCGAGCGCGCGCCGCGGCGCGATGTGTTCCTGCAGGACGTCATCGAGGACGTGTCTGCCGACCTGCGCGAGGCGAAGATCAAGGCCCGGGTGACCGGCAGGCCGAAGCATTACTACTCCGTGTACCAGAAGATGATCGCCAGGAATGTCGGGTTCGATGACATTTACGACCTGGTGGGCATTCGGGTGCTCGTCGATTCGGTCCGCGACTGCTATGCGGCGCTCGGTACCGTCCACGCGCGGTGGAATCCCGTGCCCGGGCGGTTCAAGGACTACATCGCGATGCCGAAGTTCAACATGTACCAGTCCCTGCACACCACGGTGATCGGCCCGGAGGGCAAGCCGGTGGAGCTGCAGATCCGGACCTGGGGCATGCACAGGCGCGCCGAGTACGGCGTGGCCGCGCACTGGAAGTACAAGGAAGAGACCGCCACGGGCGGCCGCAGCGCGGCCGACCTGGCCTGGCTCAAGCAACTGGTCGACTGGCAGCGCGAGACCACCGACCCGGCCGAGTTCCTCGAGTCGCTCAGGTTCGACCTGGGCGCGGGCGAGGTCTACGTCTTCACGCCGCGCGGTGAGGTCATCGCGCTGCCGCAGGGCGCCACCCCGGTCGACTTCGCCTACGCGATCCACACCGAGGTCGGTCACCGGACCATCGGTGCCCGGGTCAACGGCCGCCTGGTGGCGCTGGAATCGGCCCTCAGCAACGGCGATACGGTCGAGATCTTCACCTCCAAGGCGGTCGACGCGGCGCCGAGCCGGGACTGGCTTGGCTTCGTCAAGAGCGCCAGGGCCCGCAACAAGATCAGGCACTGGTTCTCCAAGGAACGCAGGGAAGCGGCGGCCGAGACCGGCAAGGCGGCGATCGCGCGGGCCATGCGCAAGCAGGGCCTGCCACTGCAGCGGCTGGCCACCGGCGACGCTCTGCTGGCCATCGCCCACGAGCTCAGGTACGCGGACCTGTCCTCGCTCTACGCCGCCATCGGCGAAGGGCACGTGAGCGCGCAGTCAATCGTCGCGAAGCTGGTCAAGTCGGCAGGCGGCATCGCCGGGGCCCAGGAAGACCTGGCCGAGACCACGCTGCTGACCCGGGCGCCGAAGCCGCGGCCGGTCGGCGACTCCGGCGTGGTGGTGGAGGGCTCGGCCGACGTGTGGGCCCGGCTGTCCAAGTGCTGCACGCCGGTGCCAGGCGACGACATCACCGGCTTCGTGACCCGCGGCAACGGCGTGTCAGTGCACCGGGCCGACTGCGTCAACTTGCGCCACCTGCTCGAATCCCAGCCGGAGCGGCTGGTTTCGGTGCATTGGTCGCCGCGGGAAGGCTCGCTGTTCCTGGTGGCCATCCAGACCGAGGCCCTGGACCGGACCGGCTTGCTCTCCGATATCACCAAGGCCCTCTCGGACCAGCACGTCAACATCCTGTCCGCGTCGGTGACCACCACCAGGGACCGGGTCGCGGTCAGCAGGTTCACCTTCGAGATGGGCGATCCCAAGCACCTCGGGCACGTACTGCGCGCGGTCCGCTCGATAGACGGCGTCTACGACGTCTACCGGATCACCAACTAACTCCCGGCTGCGTTCGGCGCACGGCCAGCCGGCGAATCCGCCGCTACTGCCTGGCCGGGCTCAGCGGGACAGCTCGGCCAAGGTCCGCTCGGCCTCTTCCAGCCAGGACCGCCGGGCGGCCAGCGCCTCCTCGGCGCGCTGCTGCGCGCTCTGGTCGCCGCCTGACCTGGCCCGCTCCAGCTGATCCTCGAGCTGGCGGATCGCCGACCTGATCTGCTCCACCGTCCCCTTAGCGCGGGACAGCGCTTCCGGATTCGACCGCCGCCAGTGCGAATCCTCAGCCTTGCGGACCGCGTCCTCCACCCGCCGCAGGCCGCCCTCCAGCTTGTCGTACATGTCGCGGGGCACGCCGCCGACATGCTCCCAGCGCTCCTGGATACCGCGCAGGGCCACTCGCGCCGCGCGCGGGTCGGTGACCGGCAGGAGCTTCTCCGCCTCGGCCAGCAGCCTGGCCTTCACGCTGGCGTGCTCGCGCAATTCGGTGTCCTTGGCGGTGAACACCTGCGAGCGGGCCTGGAAGAAACTGTCCTGGGCCGCCTTGAACCTGCCCCAGAGCGCCTCCTCGACGCTTCGATCCGCGCGCCCCGCCTCTTTCCAGGCTCGCATCAGCTCTCGGTAAGCGCTCGCGGTCGGGCCCCAGTCGGTCGAGGACGCCAGCGCCTCGGCCTCGATGACCAGCTTCTCCTTGCGCACCCTGGCGGTCTCCCGCTCCTCCTCCAGGCCGGCGAAGTACGCCTTGCGCCGCTTGGTGAAGGCGTTGCGCGCCGCTGACAGGCGCTTCCACAGCGCGGTCTCGGTCGCCCGGTCACCGCGCGGCGCGGCCTTCCACTCCTCCAGCAGCTGGCGCATCCGCTCGCCGCTGATCTTCCAGTGGGTCGCCTCGGCCGCGATCCGCTCCGCCTCGGCGACGATCCGCTCCTTGACCTCGTGAGCCTGCACCCGGGCCTGTTCGCGGGCGGCCTTGTGCTCCTCGCGCCGGTGCTCGACCAGGCCGGTCAGGGCCTCAAGCCGGACGCGCAGCCCGTCGAGGTCGCCGACCGCCTTGGCATCGGCCACGGCGGCCAACAGCCTGGCGATGGTGGCCTTGGCGTGCGCCGGGGACAGGTCCGTGGTCGCGATGCGCTGCTCCAGCAGGCTGATCTCGGTGGCCAGCGAGTCGAACTTGCGCTCGAAGAACGCAAGCGCCTCCGCCGGGCTGCCGGCCTGCCACGAGCCGACCACGCGCTCGCCATCTGCAGTGCGCACATAGACGGTGCCGTCATCGTCTACTCTGCCCCACGGATCGTTAGCGGTACTCACCGCGAACCTCCTGCTCAGCAACCTGGCTGGCGGCGGCCAGTCAGGTCTTCTTGACGGTCACGCTCTCGATGACGACGCGTTCCTTCGGCTTGCCACCGCCCGCCGCATTGAGCGGCGGCCCGAATCCGTGACTGCCCACATTCTGGATGATATTGAGTCCTTTGACGATGGTGCCAAACGGCGTGTAGCTGGGCGCCAGGGTCGAATTCTTGTAGACGATGAAGAACTGGCTGCCGTTGCTGGTCGGCGAGCCCGAGTTGGCCATGGCCAGGGTGCCCGCCGGGTAGGTCGCACCGGTCAGGTTCTCGCTGGCGAATGAGTAACCCGGGCCGCCCGAGCCGGTCCCGGTCGGGTCACCGCACTGCAGCATGTACAGGCCCCCGGTGGTGCTCAGCCGCGGGCAGGGGGTGACGTTGAAGTATTTCTTCGTCGCCAGGTAGACGAACGAGTTAACCGTGCAGGTCGCCTTGCTGTTCAGCAGGTCGACCACGACGTCGCCGCGGTTGGTGCGGATAGTGGCCCGGTAACTGGCCGCGAAGTCGGGCTTGGCCGACGGGATTCCGACATTCCGGGCAGCCGGCGGGGTCGACACGTAGCTGCACTGCCTGGCGGGCTCCGCGACGGGGGTAGCGGAGGGGGTGGCGCTCGGTGTGGCGCTGGCCTTCGGCGTCGCGGCAGCCGGGCTGGCCGCCACCGGCTTGCCGGATCCGCTGAACGCGAAGTAGCCGCCGACCGCGAGCGCGACCACCACGCAGCAGATGATGCCGATCGCGGTCCACCGCCGCGTCCGCATGGCCCGCTCGGCGCGCCGCATCGCTCTGCGTCGGTAACGCTCCCTGGCGAGCTTGCGCTGGCGTTCCTTCTTTCCAGCCACCCGTGCTGCCCTCCCTCTGGCACCGCTGTGACAGCGAAACTTCGCGAATGGTACCGGCCTGCAGCCGGTAGTGGCGGTTCCGTTATGAGTTCGTCGCGCCAACTGCGACCTCGCTGTGTCCGGGCCGGCGGCCCGGTCAGCGCGAACTGCGACCGCCGCCGCAGCTGCGGGCGCCCGTCGGTAGCCTGTACGCACGTCGTCGTGGTCGGTCGCGCCGCGGAGGAGGAAGCTGTGCTGGTAGCGGGATTCCCGGCCGGTTCGTTCGCCGCCAACTGCTATCTGGTGGCACCCGGCCCTGGTTCGGAGTGCCTGATCATCGACCCGGGCGAGGACGCTGAGCAGGGCATCGACGAGATCGTCGAGCGGTACCGGCTGCGCCCGGCCGCGGTGCTGCTCACGCACGGCCACCTCGATCACATCTGGTCCGTGGCGCCGGTCTGCGGAGCCAGCGGGATTCCCGCCTACATCCACCCGGCGGACCGGGCGCTGCTGACCGATCCGGCCCGCGGCTTCTCGCTGCAGGCTGGCCAGCAGCTACTGCGCGGGCTGACCTTCACCGAGCCCGACGAGGTGGTTGAGCTCACCGACGGGGCGACCCTCGAGCTGGCGGGCGTCCGGCTGGTGGTGGACCTCGCGCCAGGCCACACGCCAGGCTCGGTGACGTTCAGGCTGCCGGCCACGGCCGACTCCGCCACCCTGTTCACCGGGGATCTGCTGTTCGCCGGCTCTATCGGCCGGACCGACCTGCCTGGCGGCGACTATGCGACCATCCTGGACAGCCTGGCCAGGGTTTGCCTGCCGATGCCCGATGAGACGGTGGTGCTGCCCGGGCACGGGCCGCAGACCACAATAGGCGCCGAGCGCGCTTCCAATCCGTTCCTGGCCGGCCTCACGCCCGCATCCGGCCCGGCGAGAGGGCTGTGAATGATCCGCACGCATGAGGCAGGGACCCTGCGAGCCGCGCACGAGGGAGAGCTGGTCAAGCTGGCCGGCTGGGTGGCCCGCCGCCGGGACCACGGCGGGGTGGTGTTCATTGACCTGCGCGACGCCAGTGGCCTGGTGCAGGTCGTGTGCCGCCAGGAAGATGTCGCGCATGACCTGCGCGCCGAATTCTGCGTGCTGGTGACCGGCGAGGTCAGGCGCAGGCCGCCGGGCAATGAGAACCCGGAGCTGGCCACCGGTGACGTGGAGGTGGCCGCGGCCGAGATCGAGGTGCTGTCGGCGGCTGACCCGCTGCCGTTCCCGATCGAGGGCGGCGCGGAGCTGAGCGAGGAAATCCGGCTGCGGTACCGGTATCTCGACATCAGGCGCGCCGAGGTGGCCGCCGCCCTGCGGGCCCGCTCCCGGGCCGCGTACCTGGTCAGTGACGTGATGCAGGCCCATGGCTTCGTGAACGTGGAAACCCCGTTCCTGACCAGGTCCACCCCCGAGGGTGCCCGGGACTTCCTGGTACCTGTGCGGCTGCGGCCGGGCAGCTGGTACGCGCTGCCGCAGTCGCCGCAGCTGTTCAAGCAGCTGCTGATGATCTCCGGGCTGGAACGCTACTACCAGCTGGTGCGGTGTTTCCGCGACGAGGATTTCCGCGCCGACCGGCAGCCTGAATTCACCCAGGTCGACCTGGAGATGTCGTTCGTCACCAGGCACGACATCATCGAGGTCGCCGAGGACCTGGTGGCGCGGCTGTGGGCCGAGCTCACCGGCTTCGACGTGCAGCGGCCGATCCCGCAGCTGAGCTACGCCGACGCCATGGCGCGCTTCGGGTCCGACAAGCCCGACCTGCGATTCGGCTGCGAGCTCGCGGACCTGACGGGCTATTTCGCGCAGACGGACTTCCGGGTGTTCCAGGCGCCGCATGTCGGCGCGGTGGTCATGCCGGGCGGTGCCGCCCAGTCCCGCAAGGAGCTTGACGGCTGGCAGGAGTGGGCGCGCTCGCGCGGCGCCCGCGGCCTGGCCTACGTGCTGATCGACGCCGACGGGTCGGTGGCCGACGCGGGCCCGGTGGCCAGGCACCTGTCCGCGGCCGAGCGAGCAGGCCTGGCCGCCGCCACCGGAGCGGGCCCGGGGGACTGCGTGTTCTTCGCCGCCGGGACCGCCGCTGCCGCGCGGACCCTGCTCGGCGCGGCCCGGCTGGAGATCGGCCACCGGGGCGGACTCATTGATCAGTCGGCCTGGGCGTTCACCTGGGTGGTGGACGCCCCGATGTTCGAAGAGGACGGCGAGGGCGGCTGGACTGCTGTGCATCATCCGTTCACCGCGCCGCTGCCGGAATGGGCGGACAAGTTCGAGTCCGAGCCCGGCGGCGCACTGGCCGACGCCTACGACATCGTCTGCAACGGGACCGAGATCGGCGGCGGCTCGATCCGTATCCACCGACCCGACATGCAGCAGCGGGTCTTCGATGTGATCGGGCTGTCCAGGCAGGAAGCAAGGTCGCAGTTCGGGTTCCTGCTGGATGCCCTCAGGTTCGGGCCGCCGCCGCATGGCGGCATCGCATTCGGCTGGGACCGGCTGCTGATGCTGCTCACCGGCCGTGATTCGATCCGCGAGGTGATCGCGTTCCCGAAGGCGGCTTCCGGGCACGACCCGCTGACCGGCGCGCCGACGCCGATCACCGCTGCGCAGCGTAAGGAGGCCGGTATCGACGTGATCGTCGAGCCGGCGACCGGTACCCAAGGCGGCCCTGCCGTAGCCAGGGCGGCCGCGGTTCGGGGCGGCCGGCCCTGACGGTGGCGCGGGGTAGGGTCAAGCCGTGGCCAGGGTAGAAGGCGGCCAGCCAGACAGCCTGTTCGACGCGGCCGCCGATGAAGCGGCGCAGGCGGCCGCGCCGCTCGCGGTGCGGATGCGTCCGCGCACGCTTGACGAGGTCATCGGCCAGCAGCACCTGACCGCCGACGGCGCCCCGCTGCGCAAGCTGGCCGAGCACGATGCCGCGATGTCGGTGCTGCTGTGGGGACCGCCGGGCACCGGCAAGACCACGCTGGCTTACGTGGTGAGCCTGGTGACCCGGCGCAGGTTCGTGGAACTGTCCGCGGTCTCCGCCGGGGTGCGGGACGTGCGGGCGGCTATCGAGCAGGCCCGCAGCCAGCTGGGCCTGACCGGCACGCAGACCATCCTGTTCATCGATGAGGTGCATCGATTCAACAAGGCACAGCAGGATGCGCTGCTGCCGGCGGTGGAGAACCGGTGGGTCTCCTTCATCGGCGCCACCACCGAGAACCCGTCCTTCTCGGTGGTGGGCCCGTTGCTGTCCCGGTCGCTGCTGCTCACCCTGACTCCGCTCAGCGACGAGGACATGACGGCCGTGCTCAACCGGGCGCTGGCCGACGAGCGCGGGCTGAACGGCAGCGTGCGGCTGGCCGACGGGGTGGCCGAGCACCTGATCAGGCTGGCCGGCGGCGACGCCAGGCGGGCGCTCACCTATCTGGAGGCCGCCGCGCTCGGGCTCGGCGCCGGCGATGTCATCGATGTCGAGGGACTGGAACGCGCCGTTGACCGCGCAGCGGTCCGTTATGACCGGGCCGGCGATCAGCACTACGACGTGATCAGCGCCTTCATCAAGAGCATCAGGGGCAGTGACGCCGACGCCGCACTGCACTACCTGGCCCGGATGATCGAGGCGGGCGAGGATCCGCGGTTCATCGCCCGGCGGCTGATCGTGCACGCCAGCGAGGACATCGGAATGGCGGATCCGTCCGCGTTGCAGGTGGCGGTGGCGGCCGCGCAAGCGGTCGAGTTCGTCGGGCTGCCCGAGGCCAGGCTGGCGCTGGCTCAGGCGGTGATTCACCTGTCGCTCGCGCCGAAGTCGAACTCGGTGTACCGGGCGTTCGGTGCTGCCGCGCAGGATGTACAGGCCGGGCTAGCCGGACCGGTGCCCGCTCACCTGCGGGACGCCAGCTACCGCGGCGCGGCGCGGCTCGGGCACGGGCGCGGCTACCAGTATCCGCACGACGCCGAGGAGGGCGTCGTCCGCCAGAACTACGCCCCGGATCTGGTCGCGGATCGCACCTACTACGAGCCATCGGGCCACGGGGCTGAAGCCCGCTACGCCGAGCGCGCCGAGCGGATCAGGGCGATTCTGGGCCGCCGCGGCGAATCGGGCGGCAGCGACAACACCACCTGAGGTGCTGCCGCACACGCGGTAGGGTCGGCAGGACCGAGCAGGCAACCGGCCGAAGGAGCAGCCAGGAGTGAATGCCGTGCAGCTGGCCGCGCTCATCGCAGCGGGCTTCTTTGCCATCGGCGTGTGCGCCGCCGTCTTCGTCCTGATCAGGTTCGGACGGCTGATCTCGATGGCAGGCATGATGCTGGCCGACTACCGCGACCGTACCGATGTGCTGATCGATCGCGCCCAGGCGGCAGTCGACCGGAGCCACCAGCAGCTATCCCGAACGGACGAGATCACGGCGAGCATGGACGAGGTGAGCAGCAATATGGCTGAGCTCTCCGGCCAGGTCTCGGCACTGGCGGGGGTGGCCCGCGGGATATCGGCAGGACTTGGCACCCCGCTCACGAAGCTCGCGGCGCTCACGTTCGGCGTCCGCCGCGCGGTGGCGCTGCGCCGGGCCGCGGATGTCCGGGCTGCGGAAGTCCGTGCCGCAACGGTCCCGGCCGGGGAGGCCCGGGCCGCGGAGGTCCGGGCCGCAAAGGTCCGCGCCGCGGCGGCTGGGCGCGAGGCCGTGCTGCCCGGCCGGCGGGCCGTGCTGCCTGGCCGACGGACCGTGCTGCCCAGCAGGCGGGAGCGGGTGACGCGATGATCCGCAGGCTCTTCTGGATGAGCGTCGGCGCGGCCGCGGGCGTGAGCGGCTACCGGCGGGTCAGCCGGCTGGCGCGGGCCATCCAGCCGCAGGCGCGCGGCCGGAACCGGCCCGGGTGGCGCAGCGGATCCGGTAGCCTCGCCGTTTTCCTGGGCGACGTGCGGGACGGCATGGAACTCTATGTGAACCGCCGCGCAACCCCGCCTGGTCCTGCGCTCGATGCTCAGCACGTCCTCGCCGGAGGCCCCGGTGAGCCGGCGGCGCCCCGCACGTACCCCAGCACCAACTATGCGAAGGATGGCCGTTGATGGAGTCGGCAGAGATCGTCCGCCGTTTCCTTAACTACTTCTCCGGGCGCGGGCACACCGTCGTCCCGTCGGCGAGCCTGATTGCCGATGATCCCACGCTGCTGCTGGTGAACGCCGGAATGGTCCCGTTCAAGCCATATTTCCTCGGCCAACGGGTGCCGCCGTTCCGGCGGGCGACGTCGGCGCAAAAGTGCGTGCGCACCCCGGATATCGAGGAAGTCGGAAAGACCACGCGGCACGGCACCTTCTTCCAGATGCTGGGGAACTTCTCCTTCGGCGATTACTTCAAAGAACTGGCCATCCCGTTCGCCTGGGACCTGCTGACCAGGGCGGAGTCTGACGGCGGCTTCGGCTTTCCCGAGCGCGCGCTCTGGGTCACCGTCTACAACGACGACGACGAGGCGGCCAAGCTCTGGCACGACCAGGTGGGAGTGCCCGAGGAGCGCATCCAGCGCCGGGGCATGGCCGATAACTTCTGGTCGATGGGGGTGCCTGGCCCGTGCGGGCCGTGTTCGGAGATCTACTACGACCGCGGTCCTGAGTATGGCCGTGAAGGCGGGCCGGTCGTCGACGAGGACCGGTACCTGGAGGTGTGGAACCTCGTCTTCATGCAGTACGTGCGCGGCGAGGGGCCAGGCAAGGAAGGGTTCCCGATCCTGGGCGAGCTGCCGTCGCGGAACATCGACACCGGGATGGGCCTGGAGCGGATGGCCGCCCTGCTGCAGGGCGTCGACAACATCTACGAGATCGACACCATGTGGAAGGTGCTGGAGCGTGCGGCTGAGCTGACCGAGCAGCGGTACGGCCGGGAGCACCGGACGGACGTGGCGCTGCGGGTGGTCACCGACCATGTGCGGACCGCGGTGATGCTGGTCGCGGACGGGGTGGCCCCCTCGAACGAGGGGCGCGGCTACGTGCTGCGAAGGATTCTGCGCCGGAGCATTCATAACCTCCGGCTGCTGTCCGGCGCGCAGCGCGGCGGATCGGGCGGAGTGCCCGGGCGCGGGGCCGATGGCGAGCACTATCTGCATGAGCTGGCTTCGGCCGCGATCGGCGCGCTCGGCGAGCAGTACCCGGAGCTGCACCGGGACGCGCCGTACATTCACACCGTCATCGATGCCGAGGAGGAGGCTTTCCTTGGCACGCTCCGCACCGGCACGGCGATCTTCGACGCCGCGGTCGAGGAGACGCGCCGCCGCGGCGCGCAGACCATCCGCGGTGAGGCCGCGTTCCAGCTGCACGACACCTACGGCTTCCCGATCGACCTGACCCTGGAGATGGCGGCGGAGCAGGGCCTGGCCGTCGACGAGCCGGAGTTTCGCAGGCTCATGACCGAGCAGCGGCAGCGGGCCAAGCAGGACGCCGCGGCGAAGAAGACCGGGAATGCTGACATCTCGGTTCTCGCGCGCTTCCTCGACCGGGCCGGCCAGGTCAGCTTCACCGGCTACGACGACATCGCGGACGAGGCGACGGTCATCGGGCTGCTGGCCGACGGGGTATCGGTACCGGCCGCAGGCCGGGGCACCGATGTCGATGTGGTGCTGGATCGCACGCCGTTCTATGCCGAGGGCGGCGGCCAGCTCGCGGACACCGGCCAGATCAGGGCGGTCGGCAGCGGCGCCGGCGACGGCGCGGTCATCGAGGTTTCCGACGTGCAGGCGCCCATGCCCGGGCTCATCGTGCATCGCGGGCGGGTGACGGCGGGGGAGATCACCGTCGGCGCTCCGGTGCTGGCCGAGATCAACATCGAACGCCGCCGTGCGATCTCCAGATCGCACACGGCGACCCATCTGGTGCATCGCGCCTTCCGCGGAGCGCTGGGTGAGTCAGCGGCCCAGGCGGGCTCGGAGAACTCCCCGGGGCGGTTCAGGTTCGACTTCACCGCGCTGGGCGCGGTACCGCCCGCCGTGCTCGCCGACGCCGAGGACGAGGTTAATCAGGTCCTGACCGATGACCTGGATGTGCGCGCCTTCTACACCTCCCTGGCCCAGGCCAGGGAGCTGGGCGCGCTGGCGCTGTTCGGCGAGAAGTACGGCAACGACGTCCGCGTCGTCGAGGTGGGCGACTACTCACGGGAACTGTGCGGCGGCACCCATGTGGCGAGGTCCGGGCAGCTCGGGCTGGTCAAGATCCTTGGTGAGTCGTCGATCGGTTCGGGGGTCCGGCGCGTCGAGGCGCTCGTGGGCATGGACGCCTTCAGGTACCTGGCCAAGGAACATGTGCTGGTCAGCCAGCTCACCGAGCAGCTCAAGGCCCGTCGGGAGGACCTGCCGGACCGGGTCGCCGGCCTGGTGACCAGGTTGCGGGATGCGGAACGAGACTTGCAGCGGCTGCAGTCCGCGCGGCTGCTCGACTCGGCCGCACAGGTGGCGCGGGGGGCCACGGACATCGAAGGCGTAGCCCTGGTGACCGAGCGCGCCCCGGACGGGACACCGGCCGACGGCATCCGAAAGCTCGCGCTCGACGTCCGCGGCTTGCTCCCGGCCGACCGGCCGGGCGTGGTCGCTATCGTCGGCGTGCCAGCCGACCGGCCCACCGTCGTGATCACCGTCAATGACGTCGGCCGCGCACGCGGCCTGGCCGCCGGCGCGCTGGTCCGGGCGGCGGCAGGCGCACTCGGCGGCCGCGGCGGCGGAAAGGATGACGTCGCACAGGGCGGCGGGCCGCCACTCGGTGAAAATGCCACTCAGATGATAGAAGAGTCATTTAGGACGGTTCGTACGGTTATCAGGGACACCATTGGTGCGAGTGGCGTAGCGTGAGACCGTGCTGCAGCCGCATCGTTGCCAGCCTGAGACATATGGCGCAGAAAGCCTTCTCTTGAGAGCTGGTGTCCGCATCGCTGTCGATGTTGGCTCGGCCCGGATCGGCCTGGCCCATTGCGATCCTGATGGCTTGATAGCCAGTCCGCTGACTACCGTCAAACGCGCTCCTGGCGACGTGCAACGCATCGCCGAGGTGGCGGTAGCCGATACGGCGATGGAGATTATCGTCGGGTTGCCGACCACGCTCGCTGGACGAGAGGGATCGGCAGCCGAAGATGCCAGATCGTTTGCCGCCGCACTGGCCACTCGGCTGGCCCCGGTACCAGTACGCTTGGTCGACGAACGGTTCACCACAGTGATCGCGCACGATGTGCTGCGGCAGGGCGGCAAGAACTCTAAGCGCCGCCGCACGGTCGTGGACCAGACTGCCGCGGCGCTGCTGCTGCAGGGGGCACTCGATACCGAGCGGGCCACCGGCCGCCCGCCCGGTGAGCTTGTCCGGCCGCAGCCTGGGGGCCTTACATGACGCGCGGCGACGACCGGGACTGGCTCAGGGACGAGGCGCTGCGGCAAGCAGGTCAGTCCGGGCTGGGCCGGCCCAGCTATCCGGATGTGGACCCGTCCACCGTGCCAGGCGGTCGCGCCCGGCGCGCCCGCCACGCCGGGCCCAGCGTCGAACCTGATGGCGCCGGGCCTGAGCCCTATTCCTGGCCGCGGCCATCCGCCGAACCGGGCAGCTACCGCGGGAACGGCAGGGCCGGAAGCCAGAGTTCGGACCGGGGCGGGTATGGCGCTCCGGACCCCTACGGGCCGTCCGGGGCGTGGCCGGACCGGGATCCGTATAGCCAGCCCGGGGTGCGGGACACCTATGGTCAGCCAGGAGCGCCGCCGGACCGCGATCCCTACAGCCAGCCCGGGGTGACGCGGGACCGGGATCCGTACAGCCAGCCCGGGGTGACGCGGGACCGGGATCCGTACAGCCAGCCCGGGGTGACGCGGGACCGGGATCCGTATAGCCAGCCGGGGGTGCCGGATCCGTACCGCCAGCCCGGGGTGCCGGATCCGTACAGCCAGCCCGGGGTGCCGGATCCGTACGGCCAGCCCGGGGTGCCGGATCCGTACGGCCAGCCCGGGGTGCCGGATCCGTACGGCCAGCCGGGGGTGCCGGATCCGTACGGCCAGCCGGGGGTGACGCGGGACCGGGATCCCTACAGCCAGCCCGGGGTGCCGGATCCGTACCGCCAGCCGGGGGTGCCGGATCCGTACGGCCAGCCGGGGGTGACGCGGGACCGGGATCCGTATAGCCAGCCGGGGGTGCCGGATCCGTACGGCCAGCCGGGCGTGACGCGGGACCGGGATCCCTACAGCCAGCCCGGGGTGCCGGATCCGTACAGCCAGCCGGGGGTGCCGGATCCGTACGGCCAGCCGGGGGTGACGCGGGACCGCGATCCGTATAGCCAGCCCGGGGTGCCGGATCCGTACCGCCAGCCGGGGGTACCGGATCCCTACCGCCAGCCCGGAGTGCCGGATCCCTACCGCCAGCCGGAAGTGACGCGGGACCACGATCCCTACCGCCAGCCCGGGGTGAATCCGTACGGCCAGCGCGGCAGCGCCGCAGGTCAGAACGGTCATACGCAGCGGCAGTTCCCGGCCTCAGCGGCCGGCTATGGTCCGTCAGACGACCTTGGCGGGCCGGAAGGCTATGGCCAGCCTGGGGGCCTGGGCCGCCCAGGCGGCTACGGGCCGCCCGACGGATATGGTCCCGGCGACTACGGTGATCCGGCCACCGGACAGCCGGGGACAGCCAGCGGCCCGTTCCGCTGGCAGCCCTCGGGTACCGGTCCGCAGTCAGGATCCGACGGGCCCGGGGTGCCGCCCGCGCATGGCCGCCATCCGGCGGAGCCCGGCTACCAGCACGTCGGCGGCGAGGCGGCCCGCGCCGACAGCGGACAGTTCGGCCGGGGCAGCTGGGCGGAGGACTTGGGTACCGGTGGCCAGCAGGCCGTTGCCGATGACGACGGCTTCATTCCCGGATTCGACGACAGCGGGGGCGGCGGACGCCGACGGCCCAAGCGGCGGGCGGGCCGGCTGCTCGCGCCCTTGCTCGCCATCGTGCTGCTGTGCGTGCTCGCCGCGGGCGGCATCTATGCGTGGAGCAAGTTGGGGTCGCCGGACTACACGGGCCCGGGAACCGGCGCGGTGACGGTCCAGGTCATGCCGGGCGACACGGCCACCTCGCTGGCCCCCCGCCTGGTCAAGCTGGGCGTGGTGGCCAGTACCAACGCGTTCATCAGCGCCGCCAAGAAGAGCCGCAACCCGGACGGGCTGGAGCCAGGTACATTCCGGCTTCGCAAGCACATGAGTGCGGCACTTGCCTACGCACTGCTGCTGAACCCCAAGTCCAGGCTCCAGACCATGGTTACCATCCCGGATGGTCTGCGGCTGAGCCAGATCCTCAACACCCTCGGCACCGTGACCCAGTGGCCGGCCAGCGCCTACATCAAAGCCAGCAAGGACACCGCAGCGCTCGGCCTGCCCTCCTACGCTCACGGGAACCTAGAGGGTTATCTCTACCCAGCGACCTACACGTTCCAGCCCGGCACCAGCGCTCTCGACGTGCTGCGGGCTATGGTGCAGCGATTCAACCAGGAAGCCGCCAGCCTCAACCTCACGACCGTGGCCACGCAGAAGCAGCTCACGCCGGCTCAGGCCATCGTGGTGGCCAGCCTGCTCGAAGCGGAGGGCGGAAGTACCGCCAATTACGCAAAGATCGCCCGGGTTATCTACAACCGGCTCAAAATCAACATGGAGCTGGAACTCGACAGCACTGTCCTCTACGCGCTGCACAAGTTCGGCTTCCTGCTGACCCAGGCGCAGCTCCATGTGAACTCGCCGTACAACACCTTCACCCACCAGGGTTTGCCGCCCGGTCCGATTGACAACCCCGGGCAGGCGGCCATCGAGGCGGCGCTGCATCCCGCCAGCGGAAACTGGCTGTACTTCGTGACCGTGAACCCGAAGACCGGCCTGACCAAGTTCACTGACAGCAAGGCGCAATTCGATCAGTACGAGGCTGAGTGCCAGGCCAACGGAGCCTGCTGAGCGCCCCGGCCGGGCCAGGTGGGCTGCCGCTGGGCCGGGTAGCGACCGGCGGCCGGCCCGCGGAATACCACTGGGGGTCAGAATGCGTTACTCTTGCGTGACGATAAGTCCGGCACGCGTGCCGGACGTGCAAGCGGAGGACCACCTCGGCCGCCTCCCACCTTGCCAGCTCCGCTGCTGGCGGGTATGACGGATAGTCAGGCAAACCGGCCTCCGGGTCGGCTGCCAGGCCGGACGCAGGCCAGCCGGGCGCAGCGCGTGCCGGTTGGCTAGCGTTGCGTGGCGCACTTGGCCGTGCGAAAGTTCGTGGGCCAGGTGTAGCCATGTCAATGGTGGCCCCGCATGCACGCCGAGCGGGGCCTTCTGCATTTCGGCCCCGCCACCGCGTTCTGCGCGGCTGCGCGTGGTGCAGGATCCTGCCGCGGGATGGTCCCGGGACAGGAAAGACGGTGGCACAAGGAGGTCACATCAGCACCGAACCCCGTATCAACGAGCGAATCCGCGTTCCTGAGGTCCGACTCGTGGGGCCGGCTGGCGAGCAGGTCGGGATCGTTTCGATCAATGACGCGCTCCGGCTAGCCCAGGAATCCGATCTTGACCTGGTCGAGGTCGCGCCGACCGCGCGGCCGCCGGTCTGCAAGCTGATGGACTACGGCAAGTTCAAGTACGAATCAGCACTCAAGGCCAGAGAGTCACGCAAGAACCAGGCTCAGACCGTCATCAAGGAGATCAAGCTCCGGCCGAAGATCGACCCGCACGACTACGGCACCAAGAAGGGCCACGTCGAGAGGTTCCTCCGGCAGGGGGACAAGGTCAAGGTGACGATCATGTTCAGGGGCCGGGAGCAGTCCCGGCCAGAGCTCGGCTACCGGCTGCTGCAGCAGCTCGCTGGCGACGTCGAGGAGCTTGGCTTTGTCGAGGCGCAGCCCAAGCAGGACGGCCGGAACATGATCATGGTGATCGGCCCGCACCGCAGGAAGATGGAGTCCAGGGCCGATCGCGGCGCCGCCCGTGCCACCGCACGTGGCCCGGCCGCCGACAGCGGACCGGCCGCCGACAGCGGACCGGCCCCCGACAGCGGACCGGCCACCGGCAGCGGACCGGCCCCCGACAGCGGACCGGCCACCGGCAGCGGACCGGTGCCCGCGCCGCGCGGCGCGGGACCGAGCCCGGCGCGCGTCGCGGCCAGCAGGCAGGCTGCGACCGGAGCGGCCCGCAGGCCAGCCGAGCCGGGCGCGGCAGGCGCCGAGGGCGGGAGCTGATCCAGGACCTGGATTGACCCCGGTAGCTGCGGCTGCTGTGATCCGGGAGCTGCGCGGCCCTGGGATGTTGGCGGGCCGGGATAACGTGCCGCAGGCACGCAGAGGAGAGCCGTGCCCGTAGGCACGTCACGGAACGGAGACGACGGCGACATGCCGAAGATGAAGACGCACAGCGGCGCCAACAAGCGGTTCAGGGTGACTGGCACCGGCAAGATCATGCGCCGCCGCGCCAACCGGCAGCACTATTTCGAGCACAAGTCCAGCAGGCGAACGCGTCGGCTCGACAACGAGGTGACGCTCGCGCCCGCGGACGTCAAGAAGATGAAGAGACTGCTGGGGCGCTGACCCGGCCCGCCGCAAGGGAGTCGAAGCAATGGCACGTGTGAAGCGGGCGGTGAACGCTCATAAGAAGCGCCGGGTTGCCCTGGAACGGGCAAGCGGCTATCGGGGCCAGCGGTCACGGTTGTACCGCAAGGCCAAGGAGCAGGCGCTCCATTCGATGACTTACGCCTATCGGGACCGCAAGGATCGCAAAGGCGCCTTCCGGCGGCTGTGGATCCAGCGCATCAATGCGGCAGCCCGGGCCGACGGCATCACCTACAACAGATTTATCCAGGGCCTGCGGCTGGCCGGCGTAGAGGTCGACCGGCGGATGCTCGCCGACCTGGCGGTCGCCGATCCCAAGGCGTTCTCCGCGCTGGTCGAGGTGGCCAAGCAGGCCCTCCCGGCCGAGCTGGGCTCGCAGCCAGCGGCAGGCTCGGCTGCGGCCTGACCGCGGTGGCCGACCCGACGCCCGCCGGCCTGACGGCAGCAGGCCCGACGGCAGCAGGCGGCAGCCGGGCAGCCCGGAACTCACCGACACGCGCTCACCTCGCGTCAGGTCGGCCCGCCAGCTGGCCAAGCGGACCTTCCGGCAGCGGGGCAGGCTGTTCCTGGCCGAAGGCCCGCAGGCCGTCCGGGAAGCGCTCGGCTCGCCGGGTGTCGTGACCGAGCTGTTCATCACGGCCCCGGCGCTGGCCAAGTTCGGTGAGCTGGCCGGGCTGGCTACCGGGCAGGGCGCGCCGGTCCGGACCGTCAGCGGCGAGGTGATGACCGAGCTGGCCCAGACCATCACGCCGCAGGGCGTGCTGGCCGTGTGCCGGTTCGTCGACGTGCCCCTCGGCAAACTGATGGCGGCGGCGCCGCGATTGGTCGTGCTGCTGGCCGGCGTCCGGGACCCGGGCAATGCCGGTACCGTCCTGCGGACGGCGGATGCGGCCGGGGCAGCAGGCGTCATCTTCACCGATGCGTCCGTCGACCCCTACAACAGCAAGTGCGTCCGTGCCTCGGCCGGCAGCCTGTTCCACCTGCCCATCGTGGTGGGCGTCGCGCTGCGCGAGGCGGCAGCCGGGCTGCGGGGCGCCGGGCTGCGGGTGCTGGCCGCCGACGGGAAGGCGCTCGTGCGGCTCGATGACCTGGAATCAGGCAGCAAGCTCCGGCAGCCGACGGCCTGGCTCTTCGGCAATGAGGCGTGGGGGCTGCCTGCCGACGCTCTGGCTCTGGCCGACGAGGCGGTGGCGGTGCCGATCTACGGCCGCGCCGAGAGCCTGAATCTCGCCGCAGCGGCGGCGGTGTGCCTGTACGCGTCAGCCTGGGCCGCCCGCGAGGCGTAGCCCCCTGCGCAGCGAACCAAGGTCTGTCGCGTACGAGACTAATGGGCAGGTTTGTACGGCAGAGGCCAGTTTTGTGCAACTGATTTACCGTTCTGGAAGCATCGGGGGGTGCCGCGTAGTATTCGTGACGCGCTAGAGTCTGATCACGTTGCGTCATGGAGCCCCCAGGCCGGGTGTCAGCCCGGCCCGGTGCAGCGCCAGACGCAGCGCAGCATTTTGCGGTTCTGCATCTGGCGGTACAGCACTTTGCGGCACAGCATTTTGCAGGACAGCAGTTAGCAGGACAGTTAGCAGCACGGCGTTTGCAACGCAGCAGTTGCAACTCGGCAGTTGCGGCACAGCAGTCAGCAGCACAGCAGTTAGCAGCACAGAAGTTGCAACACCGCAGTTTGCGGCACAGCAGTTTGCAACACAGCAGTTTGCGGCACCGCGTTTGGAACACGGCAAACTGAGCAGTTAGCACAAGCTGAGCAGGTAAGCAGCAGAGCACGGCCAGCCCGCGGGTTACCCCCGGACCCACGGGCCGGCGGGACGCGCGAGCCCCGGGGAGCCCGGCAGGCGGAGGCGGCGCGCGAGTGGAACGGATTATGTCGGGACGGGCGGCGGCTGCGGCTGCCGGTTCATCCGCAACCGGTTTTCCGGTGGCAGGCTCCCCAGGCCCAGGCAGTTCCGCCACCGCGGCCGCGGAAATCGGCAGCGGGCTGGTCTTCGCTGACGACCTGCCGGACGGCCTGGTCATCGCCGACCGGATGGGCCTGGTCACCGTATTCAACCGCGCGGCCAGCCGGCTCACGGGGATCGAACCCGGGCTGGCTCTCGGCCGGGATATCCGGGACATCCTTCCGCTCCGCGACTCCCAGGACCGTAACTGGTGGGTACGCTCGCAGCCCTACGACGGACTGTCCACCCGGACCCGCCATCCCGAGCAGTCCCTGTACCTCGCGGATGGCACCGAGCTACTGGTGACCATCGGGTACGTTCGTGACCCCCGGGGCGGCCAGCCGCGGCCTGACTGGCACCGGGCCGGCGGCGCCGTGCGCCGGATGGTGGTCACGCTGCGCGGCGCGCAGCAGCGGGCCCGGTTGGAGCGCAGCCGCGCGGACCTGGTCTCTACCGTCGCTCATGAGCTCCGGTCCCCGCTGACCAGTGTGAAGGGCTTCACCGCGACGCTGCTCGCCAAGTGGACCAGGTTTACCGATGACCAGAAGCGGCTCATGCTGGAGACGGTCAACGCCGACGCGGACCGGGTCACCCGGCTGATCACCGAACTGCTCGACGTCTCGCGGATCGAATCGGGCCGGATTGAGATCCACCGCGAGCTGGTCGACATCCCGGACCGGGTGCGGCGCCTGGTCGCGGGCCGGGTCGCGGCTGGTGATCCGGCTGGCAAGTTCCGCGTCGACGTCCACGGCGAGCTGCCGGAGACCTGGCTGGACGCCGACAAGGTCGATCAGATTCTGTGCAATCTCATCGAGAACGCGGTCCGGCACGGTGCTGGTACGGTTACCACTGTGGTGGAGTCACAGCCGAGCGCAGGCGCCGGGCGCGTGGCGGTATCGGTCCGGGATCAAGGTCAGGGCATTGCCCCTGAGCTGGCCCCGCGGGTCTTCCGCCAGTTCTGGCGGGCCAAGCGCCGCGGTGGCGCGGGCCTGGGCCTGTTCATCGTAAAGGGCCTGGTCGAGGCGCATGGCGGTGACATCACCGTGCAGCAGGCTCCGGGCGGCGGGGCTGAGTTCCGATTTACCATGCCCGCCGGCGCGCCTGACTTCGGCTGACCGGCGGGCCCTGGGGGTACTATCCCGGCACCGCCTGGCCGTGGCGCCCAGGCAGGTCATCCCGCGGGGGCTGCGCGGATTCTCGCTGATCAGCCCGCGCACGCCGGTCAGTACTGGTTTGCTGACCACAACCCGCCCGACGTCGATCGGTGATCGCAGGAAAGCAGCAGGTTATGTCCGCACCGAACAAGAGCTATGACCCAGTGGAGGTGGCGATGCTATCTCCCGAAGAAGTGGAGCGGACCCGCGACGCCGCGCTGACCGCCATCGCGGGCGCCGGAAGCCTGGATGAGCTGAAGGCGGTTCGGCTCGCGCACGCCGGCGACCGGTCGCCGATCGCTGAGGCCAACGCCGAGATCGGTGCGCTGCCACCGGCCGCCCGGGCCGACGCGGGCCGGCGGGTCGGGGCGGCGCGCGCCGCCATCAACGCCGCGGTGGCCAGCCGGGAGGCTGAGCTGAGCGCCGACCGGGACCGCCGGGTCCTAGTCGAGGAGGCGGCGGACGTCACGCTGCCCTGGGACCGGTCGCTGCCCGGGGCCAGGCACCCGGTGACGACCCTCAGCGAACGGCTGTCCGATGTGTTCGTCGGGATGGGCTATGAGATCGCCGAGGGCCCTGAGGTCGAGGCCGAGTGGTACAACTTCGACGCGCTGAACTTCCCGCCCGACCACCCGGCGCGCGACATGCAGGACACCATTTTCGTGGCCGGGCCTGACGGGGTGCAGCACTCGGGGATGGTGCTGCGTACCCACACATCGCCGGTACAGATCCGGTCGATGCTGACCCGCAGGCCGCCCATCTACGTGGTCAGCCCGGGCCGGTGCTTCCGTACCGACACCCTGGACGCGACGCACAGCCCGGTGTTCCACCAGATGGAGGCGCTGGCCGTGGACGAGGGCCTGACCATGGCCGACCTGCGCGGCGCCATCAAGGCGTTCGTCGACGCGATGTTCGGCGCGGGACTGCGGACCAGGCTGCGACCGGACTTCTTCCCGTTCACCGAGCCATCAGCGGACGTATCCATGGAGTGCCACGTCTGCCGCGGCGCGTCCACCAGGCCCGGTGGCAGCCCGTGCCGGGTCTGCCGGTCGCAGGGCTGGATCGAGATCGCGGGCTGCGGCATGGTCAACCCCCGGGTGCTGGTCGCGTGCGGCATCGACCCGGACCGCTACAGCGGCTTCGCCTTCGGGCTCGGCATCGAGCGGACGCTGATGATCCGGCACGGCGTGACCGACATCAGGGACACCGTCGAGGGTGACGTGCGGTTCAGCAGGGCATTCGGAATGGAGGCGTGATGCGGGTCCCGCTGTCCTGGCTGCTGGAATACGTGGTGCTCGAGCCCGGAGCCGACGCCACGGCGGCCGAGGTCGCCCGCCGGCTGACCGCGGCCGGACTGGAAGTCGAGACGGTCGAGCAGGTTGGCCACGACGTCGCCGGCGTCGTGGTGGCCCGGGTGCTCGAGGTCGAGGAGCTGACCGAGTTCGCCAAGCCGATCCGGTACTGCCGGGTGACGGCTGGGGCCGCCGAGCACCACGTGATCTGCGGGGCGGTCAACTTCACCGCCGGGGACGTGGTGCCGCTGGCGCTGCCAGGGGCAGTGCTGCCCGGCGGATTCCAGATCGGAGCCCGAAAGACGTACGGCCGGATATCGGAGGGGATGATCTGCTCGCCGGACGAGCTCGGCATCGGCGACGAGCACGCCGGAATCCTGGTGCTTCCGGACGATGCTCCGGTCGGCACCGATTTCGCGGAGTACGCGGCGCTGCGCGATCACGTGCTTGATATCAACGTGACGCCGGACAAGGGCTTCGCCCTGTCAATCCGCGGCGTGGCCAGGGAGCTGGCGATCTCCTACGGCGCCGCCTTCATCGATCCGGCCGACACCGCGCTGCCACCCGACGTCGGCCAGGTCTCCGATCAGGTGTACCCGGCTAGCATCGACGATCCGACCGGGTGCGACAGGTTCGTGCTGCGCGAGGTGCGCGGCTTCGACGGCGCCCGCCCGGTCCCGCTGCCGCTGCGGGTCCGGCTGGCCCGGGCCGGGATGCGCAGCGTGTCGCTGGCCGTCGACGTGACCAATTACCTGATGCTCGAGCTCGGCCAGCCGCTGCACGCCTTCGACCGGACCCGGCTGTCCGGGCCGATCGTGGTCCGCCGCGCCCGGCCCGGCGAGCGGCTGGAGACCCTGGATCACGTCATCCGCGACCTGGATCCCGACGACATCCTGATCACGGACGGGTCCGGGCCGATCTCGATGGCGGGCACCATGGGCGGGCTCGCGACCGAGATCACCCCAAGCTCTACCGACCTGGTTATCGAGGCCGCGCATTTCTCCGCGACCGGCACCGCCAGGATGAGCAGGCGGCACAAGCTGGTCAGCGAGGCGTCCAGCCGGTTCGAGCGCGGGGTCGACCGGGAGCTGCCGCTGCGCGCATCGGCGAAAGCGGCCGGCCTGCTGGCCTGGCTGGGCGGCGCGACCCTGGTGCCCGGCTGCACGCACGCATCGGTGCCGGTGCCGCCGGTGACGATCGAGATGGCGGTCGGCTACCCGGACCAGGTGGCAGGCATGGCTTACGGGCGCGAGACGGTGCTCAGGCGGCTGCAGCAGGTCGGCTGCCAGGTCGCGGGGGACCCGGATGACGCGGAGCTGGTCGTGACGCCGCCGTCGTGGCGGATCGATCTCACCGATCCGGCCGATCTGGCCGAGGAGGTCATCAGGCTGGAGGGATACGAGAGAATCCCGGTCCGGATGGCCCGCGCGGTGGCCGGGCACGGCCGCACGCCTGCGCAGCGATTGCGTTCGGCTATCGGACGGGCGCTGGCCGGTTCCGGCTACGTCGAGGTCATCGGCAGCCCGTTCAGTTCCGCCGCCGATGCCGACCTGCTGCAACTGCCGCCGGGCGACCGGCGGCGGCACGCGACCAGGATCGCGAACCCGATCCGGGAGGACGAGCCGTTGCTGCGGACCTCGCTGCTGCCCGGGCTGCTCCGGGTGCTGGCCCGCAACCTCGGCCGCGGCTTCGCCGATGTCGCCCTGTTCGAGATGGGGCTGACGTTCCTGGAGCGCCCGGGCGCGCCGGGCACCGCGCCGATCCTGGCGGTCTCGCATGCCCCGTCGGCGGCGGACCTGGCGCGGCTGCAGGCCGCACTGCCCGACCAGCCGTTGCACCTGGCCGTCGTCCTGACCGGGCGCCGTGAGGCAGCCGGCTGGTGGGGTGCGGGACGCCCGGCGTGTTTCGAGGACGCCGTCGAGGCGGCCCGGGCGGTCCTGCGGGTGAGCCGGGTGCCGTTCCTGGTGCGGGCCGACCAGCATGAGCCGTGGCATCCGGGCCGGTGCGCGGCGATCTACGTGGACGGCGGCGAGGCCGGCGAGAGGCTGGCCGGGCACGCCGGCGAATTGCATCCGCGGGTGATCCAGGCGGCCGGGGTCCCGCCGCGGACCTGCGCGGTGGAGCTGGACCTGTCGGTGATCGAGGCCGCAGCGGCCTCGCTGCCGCCGGTCCAGGCTCCGGTGATCTCGGCCTATCCGGCGGCGACCCAGGACGTCGCGCTGACCGTGGCCGAGGCGGTGCCGGCCGCCGCCGTCGCGGAGGCACTGGCCTCGGGTGTCGCGGCCGCCGGGGCCGACCTGCTGCTCGAGGACGTGCGGCTGTTCGACGTCTACACCGGGGAGCAGGTGGGGCCAGGGCGTAAGTCGCTGGCCTACACGATGCGATTCCGGGCGGCAGATCGCACGCTCACGGCCGAAGAGGCCAGCGCGGCCAGGGAAGCCGCGGTGGCCGAGGCGGCGCGCCGGACCGGGGCGGTGCAGCGGACCGGGGCGGTGCAGGGGACCGGGCAGCGCGGCTCCTGAGCCTGCCTACGTGGGCGTCGGGAGGATGGCCAGGATCTCGGTGCCGTGGAAGACGCACTTGGAAGCCTGCCCGGTGCGCAGCACGACCGGCGTCGCGAAGCCCTGGCAGGTCCAGCCGTCGATCTTCACCGGGCCGCCGCCGCCGTTGCCCGGGGCACTGCCGGCCCTGATCGCCTTCGCGTAGTCGCGCTCGATCGTCAGGGCGGCGCTGCAGCTCACCTTGCCGTTGCTCACCTGCACCTGCACGGGCACGTTGGCGGCCGTCCTAGTGGTGCCGCAGGCGACCGCCGGGCTGCTGCTCCCGGTCGGGCGCTGGCTGCCGGCGGTCCCTGACGCGGTCGGCGAGGCCTTCGCGCCGCAGGCCGCCGCCAGCATGATGACCGTCATGCCCAGGGCCGCCCGGCCGGCCAGGCCGCGTGAGCGCATCCGGCGCCTCCTTTCCGCGCCCCTCATCATGCCGTCCATGATGCGGGCCGCCCCACCGGATTGCCCGATCCGGCCAGCGCAGTTGCTTATGCACGAGTGCTTGTGCACGGGTCCCGCGGGCTGGTGACGGCGGGACTGGTGACGGCGGAGCTGGTGACCGCTGGCGGGCCGGTGCGCCGGGCCGCGTGCACCGCGCGCGCTTCTTTGCATATTCAGTCACGAGCCTGCATAATCATTCATACGTGCCGGGCCTGCCTGCAGGATCCCCGAGCGTCAGGTAGACGGGCCAGGCAAACAGGCCGGGAGGGTCGGACCATGGGTGCGCGGGTGGCGGTGGCTGGTGCCAGCGGCTATGCGGGGGGAGAGCTGCTCCGGCTGATTGCCAGCCACCCTGACCTCGAACTCGCCACCGTCACGGCCGACAGCAACGCCGGGCGGCTGGTCAGCGCCGTGCATCCGAACCTGGCCGGCCTGCCGGTGCTGGCGGGCCGCAAGTTCGAGGCATCGGAGGCCGACGGCGCGGCATTCGATTGCGATCTGGCCTTCCTGGCCCTGCCGCCCGGGCAGTCGGCGCCTTTCGCTGCTCAGCTCCGCGCCGGCGTGAAGGTGGTTGACCTCGGCCCCGACTACCGGCTGGCCGATGCGGCGGCCTGGGCGCGGCACTACGGCACCGCTCATCCGGGCCGCTGGCCGTGCGGCCTGCCTGAGCTTCCACAGGCTCGCGACCAGATCCGGGCCGCGGACCGGGTGGCCGTGCCTGGCTGCTATGCCACCGCCTCGATCCTGGCCCTCGCCCCGCTGCTCGCGGCGGGCCTGATCGAGCCGGCCGACATCGTGATCGTGGCAGCATCCGGGACCTCGGGCGCCGGGCGGGTGCTCAGGCAGGAGCTGCTCGGCAGCGAGGTGATGGGGTCGGTCGCGGCCTACCAGGCGGCCGGCGCGCACCGGCACACGCCGGAGATCGAGCAGGCCCTGGAGGCGGCCCGCCCGCCGGGCGGTCCGCACCAGGCCGGCCGCGTGCGCGTGTCGTTCACCCCGGTGCTCGCGCCGATGCCGCGCGGCATCCTGGCCACTTGCACCGCGCGGCTGGCTGACACGGGGCTGGCTGACACGGGGCTGGCTGACACGGGGCTGGCTGACACGGGGCGGCTGCGCGAGGCGCTGGCCGCTGGCTACCCGAACGAGCCGTTCGTCTACGTGCTGCCGGACGGCTCCTGGCCGGCCACCGCTGCGGTGGCCGGCTCGAACGGCGTGCACCTGCAGGCTGCCGCCGATGCCAGGACTGGCCGGGTCACGGTGGTCGCCGCCATCGACAATCTCGGCAAGGGCGCGGCCGGGCAGGCCGTGCAGGTCGCCAACCTGATGCTGGGCCTGCCTGAGACGGCCGGGCTGACCGCGGCCGGGATCGCGCCATGAGCGTCACCACGCCGGCCGGCTTCCGCGCGGCGGGCCTGGCGGCCGGGATCAAGTCATCCGGCGGCACCGACCTGGCCGTGGTGATCAACGACGGCCCCCGCGACGCGGCGGCCGGGGTGTTCACGTCCAACCGGGTCAAGGCCGCTCCGGTGCTCTGGACTCAGCAAGTGGTCACCGGCGGGCGGCTGCGCGCGGTGGTGCTCAACTCCGGGGGCGCCAATGCGTGCACCGGCCCGGACGGGTTCGCCGACACCCATCACACGGCTGAGCGGGCCGCCCGCGCGATTCCGGCGTCGGCGGGAGAGATCGCGGTCTGCTCGACCGGCCTGATCGGCGACCGGTTGCCGATGGACCGCCTGCTGCCCGGCGTGGACGCGGCGGTGGCGGCCGCCTCCGCGGACGGCGGCGCCGCGGCCGCGGATGCGATCAGGACGACGGACACCGTCCCGAAGAGCTGCTGCGTGGCCGGCCCCGGCTACACGGTGGGGGGCATGGCCAAGGGCGCGGCCATGCTGGCGCCGGCGCTTGCCACCATGCTGGTCGTGCTCACCACCGATGCCGACCTGACCGCCGCGGCCCTTGACACCGCACTGCGGGAGGCGGTGCACACTACCTTCGACCGGCTGGACACCGACGGCTGCATGTCCACCAATGACACCGTGCTGCTGCTGGCGAGCGGCGCGTCCGCGGTTCAGCCCGATCCCGGCGAGTTCGGCAGCCTGCTCACCGCGGCCTGCGCCGACCTGGCCAGGCAGATGCAGCAGGATGCGGAGGGCGCCAGCAAGGCGATCGCCATCGAGGTGACCGGCGCCGCGACGGTGACCGACGCGGTGCTGGCCGGGCGCGCGGTGGCCCGCTGCAACCTGCTCAAGTGCGCCATCGCGGGCGAGGACCCCAACTGGGGCCGGGTGCTGGCCGCCGTCGGTACCACCGCCGCGGTCTTCGAGCCGGACCAGCTGAGCGTGGCGATCAACGGCGTGTGGGTATGCCGGGGCGGCGCCGCCGCCGCCGACAGGTCGCTGGTCGACCTGAAGCCGCCGGACGTGAGCATCACCGTCGACCTGGCCGCGGGCCCGCACGCCGCTACCATCCTGACCACTGACCTGACCGCCGAGTACGTCTACGAGAACTCGGCGTACTCGACGTGATGGCGATCACGGGCAGCGAGCGCGGCAGCGACGAGTGGGCTCCGGCGGCGGATCCGTCCGCGGACGCGCTGGCCAAGGCGGCGACCTTGATCGAGGCGCTGCCCTGGCTGGAGCGGCTGCACGGCAAGACCGTCGTGATCAAGTTCGGCGGGCACGCCATGGCCGACCCCGAGCTGTGCTTCGCCTTCGCCCAGGACGTCGTGTTCCTGCGGTACGCGGGGCTGCGCCCGGTCATCGTGCACGGCGGCGGTCCGCAGATCGATCTGCAGCTGGACCGGCTGGGCGTGCCGAGCACGTTCCGGGCCGGGCTGCGGGTGACCACGCAGGAGACCATGGATGTGGTCCGGATGGTCCTCACCGGCTCGGTGAACCGGGACCTGGTCGGCCTGATCAACCGGCACGGGCCGTTCGCGATGGGGATGTCAGGGGAGGACGCCAACCTGCTGACCGCGGCCCGCGCGCAGGCCACCGTGGACGGCGAGGCCGTCGACCTCGGCCAGGTGGGCCGGATCGAGGCGGTCGAACCAGGGGCGGTCCGCGCGCTGATCGCCGACGGCCGGATCCCGGTCATCTCCAGCGTGGCCCGCGGTTCGGCGGGCGAGATCTACAACGTCAACGCTGATACCGCGGCCGGAGCCATCGCCATCGCGCTCGGCGCGGCGAAACTGATCCTGCTCACCGATGTGGCCGGGCTGTATGCCCACTGGCCGCCGCGGGCCGACGCCGGCCCCGGCGGGCCGGCCGCGGTGATCAGCAAGCTCAGCGTGTCCGCGCTGGCCGCGATGCTGCCCGGGCTCAGCGAGGGCATGATCCCCAAGATGGAGGCCTGCGTGACCGCGGTGCGCGGCGGCGTGCCGCGGGCGCACGTGCTGGACGGGCGGCTGCCGCATGCCGTCCTGCTGGAGATCTTCACCGACTCCGGGATCGGCACCATGGTGCTGCCCGATGACCCGGCGGAGTCCGGTGACCCGGCGGAAGCCAACGGGGCAGCGATTTGAGGAGCAGAGCGTGAGCATCACTGAGCAGCTTCAGGCGAGGTACGCGGCGGCGCTGATGCCCAACTACGGCATCCCGCCCGTCGCGCTGGTCAGGGGCGAGGGCTGCCGGGTGTGGGACGCTGACGGCCGCGAGTACACCGACCTGCAGGCCGGCATCGCGGTGAGCGCGCTTGGGCACGCCCACCCGGCCATCGTCGAGGCGGTGACCCGGCAGATCGGGACCATCGCGCACACCTCGAATCTCGCCCTGCACGAAGGCGAGATTGTCCTGGCCGAACGGCTTCTCGCGCTGCTCGGTGCGGGCGGTGCGGGCGGGCGCCGGTGCGGGCGCGGGGCGGGTGTTCTTCGCCAACTCAGGCGCTGAGGCCAATGAGGCCGCCATCAAGCTGGTCCGGCGCCGCCAGGGCAGCTCGCGCCCGGTGATCGTGGCCGCTGACGGCGGGTTCCATGGCCGGACTATGGGAGCGCTCGCGATTACCGGCAAGGAGTCGATCAGGAAACCGTTCGGTCCCTTCGGTCTTGACGTTCGGTTCGTTCCCTTCGGGCACGCCGGCGCGCTGCGGTCGGCGGTCAGCGCGGATTGCGCAGCCGTGTTCCTGGAACCGTGCCAGGGCGAGGCCGGGGTGGTGCCGGCGCCGCCGGGCTACCTGCGCGCCGCGCGCGATGCGTGCGACGAGGCGGGTGCGCTGCTGGTCGTCGATGAGATCCAGAGCGGCATCGGGCGGACCGGGGCCTGGTTCGCGCACCAGGCCGAGGGCATCACGCCCGACGTGCTCACGCTGGCCAAGGGGCTCGGCGGCGGCCTGCCGATCGGCGCCTGCGTGGGGCTCGGCGAGTGCGGCACGGTGCTGGGCAAGGGCGACCACGGCAGCACGTTCGGCGGCAATCCGGTCGCCTGTGCCGCGGCGCTCGCGGTGCTCGACACGATCGAGCGGGATGGGCTGCTGACCCAGGCCGGGCTGGTCGGCGGCCAGCTAGCGGCGGGAATCACCGCGGCCGGGCATCCGCTGGTGACCGGCGTGCGCGGCCGGGGGCTCTGGCTGGCCATCGCGCTGGCCAGGCCCGCCGCCGCGGCGGTCGAAACGGCCTGCCGCAGTGCCGGTTACCTGGTCAACGCGGTGCAGCCGGACGCCGTCAGGCTAGCCCCGCCGCTGATCCTGTCCGCGGCTCAGGCGGCCGAGTTCATCGCCGCCCTGCCCGCCATCCTCGACGGCGTCGGCCGGCCCGCGCTGCAGGAGGCGTGATGGCAGCGGTGAGCCCGATGACCAAGGCGGCCAGGCACGCGCAGATTGCCGCGATCTTGTCGCAGGCCGTCCCGCCGGTCCGGTCCCAGGAAGAACTCGCCGAGCGGCTGGCGCAGCGCGGCGCGCGGGTCACCCAGGCCACGCTCTCCCGTGACCTCGAGGAACTCGGGGCTGTGCGGCTACGCGGGGCCGGCGGCACGCTGGTGTACGCGCTGCCCGGGGAGCCAGGCGGCCCGGGCTCGCGGCCGGGCGGGCTGCCCGATGGGGGGAACGGCGGCAGCGCCGGACGCCCCGGGGACGCAGGCCGCCCCGGACAGCCTGACGGTCCCGGTGCCGGCCGCGGTCCCGGTGACGGCCTCGGCAACGGCGACGGCCCCGGCCCGCTGGCCCGGGTGGCGGCCGAGCTGCTGCTCGCCGCCGAGGCCAGCGCCAACCTGGTCGTGCTGCGCACGCCGGCCGGCGCCGCGCAGTTCCTGGCCTCGGTGCTGGATCATGCGAGCCTGCCCGCCGTGCTCGGAACCGTGGCCGGCGACGACACCGTCCTGGTCATCTCGCGGGATCCGGCGGGCGGCGACGACCTGGCCCGCGCCCTGCTGGACCTCGCCGAGCGGCGCAGCAGCCGGGCCGCGGCCCCCGCGCCCGAGCACAAACGTGACACTGGCAGCCCCCAACGGAGGAAATCATGACGCAGCGCGTGGTACTCGCCTACTCAGGCGGTTTGGACACGTCGGTAGCGATCGGCTGGATCGCCGAGCAGACCGGCGCGGAGGTCATCGCCCTGGCCATCGACGTCGGCCAGGGCGGCGAGGATCTGGACGTCATCCGCAAGCGGGCACTGGACTGCGGCGCTGCGCACGCGGAGGTGATCGACGCGCGAGCGGACTTCGCCGCCGCCTACTGCCTGCCCGCGCTGCAGGCCAACGCGCTGTACCAGGACAGGTACCCGCTGGTGTCGGCGCTGTCCCGGCCGCTGATCGTCGCCCACCTGGCCCGGGTCGCCCGCGAGCAGGGCGCCGGACTGGTCGCGCACGGCTGCACGGGCAAGGGCAACGACCAGGTGCGTTTTGAGGTGGGCCTGGCCAGCCTGGCACCCGAGGTGGCCGTGCTGGCGCCGGTCCGGGACTCGGGCATGACCAGGGACAAGGCGATCGCGTTCGCCGCCGAGAAAGGCCTGCCGATCAACGTCACCTCCAGGTCGCCGTACTCGATCGACCAGAACCTGTGGGGCCGCAGCTGCGAAACGGGACACCTAGAGGACATCTGGGAGGCCCCGCACGACGACGTCTACGGGTACACCGAGGATCCCGGGCTGCCCCGCGAGCCTGACGACGTGACGATCGGGTTCACCGACGGCCTGCCGGTTTCGCTCGATTCCAGGCCGCTGACCCCGCTGCAGCTCATCACCGAGCTGAACGCGCGCGCCGGGGCGCACGGGGTCGGCCGGATCGACATGGTCGAGGACCGGCTGGTCGGGATCAAGAGCCGGGAGATCTACGAGGCGCCCGGCGCGATCACGCTGATCGCCGCGCATCAGGAACTGGAGAACGTGTGCCTGGAGCGGGATCTGGCCAGGTTCAAGCGCCAGGCCGAGCAGCGCTGGACCGAGCTGGTCTACGACGGGCTCTGGTTCTCGCCGCTGAAGGCGGCCCTGGACGCGTTCATGGTGCAGGCGTCCAGGCACGTGACCGGCGAGGTACGGGTCCGGCTGCACGGCGGCCGCGCGGTGGTCACCGGGCGGCGCAGCCCGGTCGCGCTCTACGACTACGGGCTGGCCACCTACGACACCGGCGACCGGTTCGATCAGGGCCTGGCCAAGGGGTTCGTGGAACTGTGGGGTCTGCCCAGCAAGATCGCCGCGGACCGGGACAGGAACGCTGACCGGGACGCGGTCAGCGGGACCTCCGCGTAGCGCTAGCCTTCTTCCTTGGTCCTGGTCGGTCGGGGTGCCCGTGCCCGACCGGATAACCATGATCATGGAATAGAGAGGAACGCTGTGGCAGACGACGAAACTGTGCCGCCGGTCCGGCTGTGGGGCGGCCGGTTCGAGTCGGGCCCCGCGGACGCACTGGCCAGACTGTCGGTCAGCGTCCAGTTCGACTGGCGGCTGGCCCCCTACGACCTGCTGGCCTCGGCGGCGCACGCACGCGTCCTGAACAAGGCGGGCCTGCTCGATGACGCGGAGCTGGCCCGGCTGCTCGCCGCGATTGACGACCTGGCGCAAGCCTGCCGGACCGGCAGGTTCCGGCCCGCCGCGACCGACGAGGACGTGCACACCGCGCTGGAGCGGGGGCTGCTCGAACGGGCCGGGACGCTCGGCGGGCGGCTGCGGGCCGGCCGCAGCCGTAACGACCAGGTGGCCACCGACCTGCGGCTGTACCTGCGTGACCACGCACGGCTCATCGTCTCCAGGCTGGCCGAGCTGCAGGCCGCGCTGATGGGCCAGGCGGAGCGGCACCTGGACACGCCGGTGCCAGGGATGACCCACCTGCAGCACGCTCAGCCGGTGCTGCTGGCCCATCAGCTCCTCGCGCACGTGCAGGCCTTCGCCAGGGACGCAGGCCGGCTGCGGGACTGGGACAAGCGCGCCGCCGTCTGCCCGCTCGGATCCGGTGCGCTGGCCGGCTCGTCGCTGCCGCTGGACCCGGAGGCGGTCGCCGCCGAGCTCGGCTTCGACTCCGCCGCGGCCAACTCGATGGACGCGGTCAGCGACCGGGATTTCGCGGCGGAGTTCTGCTTCGCCGCCGCGCTGCTCGGCGTGCACCTGTCCAGGCTGGGCGAGGAGATCGTGCTGTGGTCCTCGCATGAGTTCGGCTGGGCGGAGATCGACGACGCCTACGCGACCGGATCCTCGATCATGCCGCAGAAGAAGAACCCTGATGTCGCCGAGCTGGCCCGCGGCAAGGCCGGGCGGCTGATCGGTGGCCTGACCGGGCTGCTGACCACGCTCAAGGGCCTGCCACTGACCTATAACCGCGATCTGCAGGAGGACAAGGAGCCGGTCTTCGACGCGGCGGACACGCTGCTGCTGGTCCTGCCCGCGATGGCCGGGCTGGTAGGAACGTTGCGCTTTCATACCGAACGGATGGCCCACGGCGCCGCCGCCGGGCATGCACTCGCCACCGACCTGGCTGAACTCCTGGTCCGCCGCGGCGTCCCGTTCCGCGAGGCGCACGAGGTCGTGGGGCACCTGGTCGTCTGGTGCCAGGTCAACGACTGCGAGCTGGCCGACGTGAGCGACGCGGACCTGGCCAAGGTGTCGGCGCACCTGACGCCGGACGTACGGGAAGTACTGACCGTGCCGGGGGCGCTGGCCGCCCGGTCTGGATTCGGCGGCACCGCCCCGGTCCGGGTCGCCGAGCAGCTGACGGCGCTGCGATCCCGGGTCGAGCTGGACGCCGCGTGGGCCTCGGGCTGACCGGCGCTGGGTCCGCGGTGGGCGTCGGATCGCTGCTGCCCAGGGAGTTCTTTGACCGGCCCGCCCCGGAGGTGGCTCCCGCCCTGCTCGGCTGCGTGCTCTGGCGCCAGGCGCCGGACGGCCCGGTCGCGGTGCGGATCGTGGAGGCCGAGGCTTACGCGGGGGAAAGCGATCCGGCCTCGCACGCGTTCCGCGGCCGGACCGCCCGCAACGCCGTGATGTTCGGCCCGCCCGGCCACGCCTACGTCTACTTCACCTATGGCATGCACTTCTGCGTGAACCTGGTCTGCCAGCCCGCCGGCGACCCGTCCGCGGTGCTGCTGCGGGCCGGGCGGGTGATCGAGGGTGCCGAGCTGGCCGCGGCCAGGCGGTTCGGCGCTCGGGTGGCGTCCGCGGGCCGGGGTGCTTCGGCGGGCCGGGGTGCTTCGGCGGGCCGGGAGATCGATCTGGCGCGTGGCCCGGCCCGGCTCTGCCAGGCGCTCAGCATCGACCGGGTGCTCGACGGCACCGATGTGTGCGATCCGGCGTCGCCGTTGCGAGTGCTGGCGCCAGCCGCGGCCGGCGCCAGCGACGGCCCCGGGCCTGCCGCGGGGCCGGAACCGCGCAGCGGCCCGGTGTCCTCGGCGGCACTGGCCATCAGCTGCGGTCCGCGGGTGGGAGTAAGCCGGGCCGCCGAGATCCCCTGGCGGTTCTGGATAACGGGGGAGCAGGCCGTCTCGCCGTACCGGCCCAGCGTGCCACGGCGCGCCCGGGCGAAACCGGTTTCCGGCCCGGTCGGCGATGATGGGACGATGCACCGGTGACCGACATCATTGACGAGCTGAGCTGGCGGGGCCTGATCGCGATCTCCACCGACCTCGATGACTTGCGCAAGGCCCTGGATGGCGGGCAGCTCACGTGCTACGCCGGATTCGACCCGACAGCGCCGGGCCTGCACTTCGGGCACCTGGTGCAGCTGCTCACGCTCCGGCGGCTCCAGCTGGCCGGGCACCGGCCGATCGGCCTGGTCGGCGGGGCCACGGGACTGATCGGTGACCCCAGCGGCAAATCAGCCGAACGGGTCCTCAACCCGCGCGATGTCGTCGCGCAGTGGGTGGACCGGCTGCGCGCCGAGGTATCGCAGTTTCTCGATTTCCAGCCGGGCCCGGCCGCCGCGTTGGTGGTCAGCAACCTGGACTGGACGCAGGAGCTGTCGGCGATCGAGTTCCTGCGGGACATCGGCAAGCACTTCTCGGTCAACCAGATGATCGCCAGGGAGTCCGTAAAGGCCAGGCTGGAAGCGGGCGGGATCAGCTACACCGAGTTCAGTTACCAGATCCTGCAGGCCAACGACTACCTGGAGCTGCACCGGCGGCACGACTGCGACCTGCAGGTCGGCGGTAGCGATCAGTGGGGCAACCTGGTCGCGGGCGTCGACCTGATCAGGCGGGTGACAGGCGACACGGTGCACGCCCTGGCTACGCCGCTGATCACCAAGCCGGACGGCACCAAGTACGGGAAGACCGAAGGTGGCACGGTCTGGCTGAACCCCGAAATGACGAGCCCTTACGCGTTCTACCAGTTCTGGATCAACAGGAGCGATGAGGAGGTCGGCGGGCTGCTGCGGGCCTTCACGTTCGGCAGCCGGGAGGAGATCGAGGCCCTGGAGCGGGAGAGCGCTGAGCGGCCTGCGGCCCGCATTGCGCAGCGCAGGCTCGCTGATGAGGTCACCACCCTGGTGCACGGTGCCGAGGAGTGCGCCCGGGTGGTGGCGGCCAGCCGGGCCCTGTTCGGCCAGGGCGACCTGCGGGCGCTGGACGAAGGGACCCTGGCCGCCGCGCTCGCCGAGGTGCCCGCCGCGGTCGTCGCGGCCGCGCCTGGCGGCCTGCCGCAGGTCGCGGAGCTGATGGCCGCCACCGGGATCGTGCCCAGCAAGTCAGCGGCGCGGCGGGCCATCGCCGAGGGCGGGGCGTACCTCAACAATGTCAAGGTGCCAGCCGAGGATGCCGTACCCGGGCAGCGCGATCTGCTGCACGGACGCTTCCTGGTGCTGCGGCGCGGCAAGCGAACCGTCGGCGGCGTCGAGGTCCGCAGGGCCCTGTCGGTGGCCGCCGACCGCTGACCGCAGACCACCAGGAGACCTGTGGTCCGGACGCGGCAGGCCAATGGCTGCCGGGCTGGGACGGCTAACTGGTGACCGCAGACCGCTGGCCGGCCGGGCGCGGGCGGCCGGCTCCCTGCCCATCGTGATCTTCCTCACAAGATCCGGCTGTCCGCCGATCCGTCTCCTGCAGCTGGCTCAGGGCCAGCCCCGCAAGCCATCCGCGCAGGCCAGTGACCTAGGCATGGCAGCGCCGCAGCCCGATTTGACTTGATCCCCTTTGCTGCCTAATGTTTCGTCTTGCCTTGAGGGCAACGGAACGCCGGAAGGCGTCACTGCTCCAGGGGTCCGGCAAGTCGTCCCCAGCTAGCGCAACCCGGCCACGGGAAGCTCTGACGCGGGTATGCTGGAGGCACAACGAGTAATGAAGTACACCGAGTCCAGCGAACTGGGTTGACAAGCCCAGGTCTGGCCGGTAAGTTAGCAGGGTTGCCCCGGAAGAGTCCCAAAGCCTCCGATGGTGCGCGTCCGCTCCTTGAGAACTCAACAGCGTGCTAAAAGCCAGTGCACATGCACATACCCCGTCAGGGGCTGGGCCGGAGACGGTGCAGTCCCGAACGACGGATGCCAAGATCGCTGCTGGCCCGGCTCCGCCGGTCACCAGCAGCACTCCGATTGTCAGCATCCCGCAGGTCAGGTCTTCGGATCTGGCTGCGGTTGCATATAGACATTCAATGGAGAGTTTGATCCTGGCTCAGGACGAACGCTGGCGGCGTGCTTAACACATGCAAGTCGAGCGGAAAGGCCCTTCGGGGTACTCGAGCGGCGAACGGGTGAGTAACACGTGAGCAACCTGCCCTTAGCTTCGGGATAGCTCCGGGAAACCGGAATTAATACCGAATATGACAACGGCTGACATCAGCCGTGGTGGAAAGTTTTTCGGCTAGGGATGGACTCGCGGCCTATCAGCTAGTTGGTGAGGTAACGGCTCACCAAGGCGACGACGGGTAGCCGGCCTGAGAGGGCGACCGGCCACACTGGGACTGAGACACGGCCCAGACTCCTACGGGAGGCAGCAGTGGGGAATATTGCGCAATGGGCGAAAGCCTGACGCAGCGACGCCGCGTGGGGGATGAAGGCCTTCGGGTTGTAAACCCCTTTCAGCAGGGACGAAGCGAAAGTGACTGTACCTGCAGAAGAAGCGCCGGCTAACTACGTGCCAGCAGCCGCGGTAACACGTAGGGCGCAAGCGTTGTCCGGAATTATTGGGCGTAAAGAGCTCGTAGGTGGTCCGCCACGTCCGCTGTGAAAACCCAGGGCTTAACCCTGGGCTTGCAGTGGATACGGGCAGACTAGAGGTAGGTAGGGGAGAATGGAATTCCCGGTGTAGCGGTGAAATGCGCAGATATCGGGAGGAACACCGGTGGCGAAGGCGGTTCTCTGGGCCTTACCTGACACTGAGGAGCGAAAGCGTGGGGAGCGAACAGGATTAGATACCCTGGTAGTCCACGCCGTAAACGTTGGGCGCTAGGTGTGGGGTCCTTCCACGGATTCCGTGCCGCAGCTAACGCATTAAGCGCCCCGCCTGGGGAGTACGGCCGCAAGGCTAAAACTCAAAGGAATTGACGGGGGCCCGCACAAGCGGCGGAGCATGTTGCTTAATTCGACGCAACGCGAAGAACCTTACCAAGGTTTGACATGCAGGGAAAAGCCGTAGAGATACGGTGTCCGTAAGGGTCCTGCACAGGTGGTGCATGGCTGTCGTCAGCTCGTGTCGTGAGATGTTGGGTTAAGTCCCGCAACGAGCGCAACCCTCGTCCTATGTTGCCAGCGGGTAATGCCGGGGACTCATAGGAGACTGCCGGGGTCAACTCGGAGGAAGGTGGGGATGACGTCAAGTCCTCATGCCCCTTATGTCTTGGGCTGCAAACATGCTACAATGGCCGGTACAGAGGGCTGCGAGACCGCAAGGTGGAGCGAATCTCAAAAAGCCGGTCTCAGTTCGGATTGGGGTCTGCAACTCGACCCCATGAAGTCGGAGTCGCTAGTAATCGCGAATCAGCAACGTCGCGGTGAATACGTTCCCGGGCCTTGTACACACCGCCCGTCACGTCACGAAAGTCGGCAACACCCGAAGCCGGTGGCCTAACCCGTAAGGGAGGGAGCCGTCGAAGGTGGGGCCAGCGATTGGGACGAAGTCGTAACAAGGTAGCCGTACCGGAAGGTGCGGCTGGATCACCTCCTTTCTAAGGAGCAACTGGCGCTACCGCATTCCGCGGTCGCGTCCAGAGCCATATCTCAGGCGACTGTGTTGCAAGCAGCGCAGTTCTGAGATGGCTGCTCATTAGTGGAGCACTGGCTATTCGGTTCGGGCGTCAGCCTGGGCAGGTTAGTACGGTCGCGGTGTCGCAAGGCACCTCGGCACGGAACGCCGGACCTGGGGGATACCCGGGCCGAGCACGCTGTTGGGTCCTGAGGGAACGGCCGCTCTGCGACCAGACCTCACAGGACCGGCTCTCTTCCGCTCGCAAGGGCGCCTGAGACCGGGACCGCCCGTATCTTGAGAACTGCACAGTGGACGCGAGCATCATCTGTAGTTGCCAAGTTAATAAGGGCACACGGTGGATGCCTTGGCACCAGGAGCCGATGAAGGACGTAGGAGCCTGCGATAAGCCCCGGGGAGTCGGCAACCAGACTTCGATCCGGGGATTTCCGAATAGGGAAACCTGATTGGGCGTAATGGCCCATCGCCCCTGCCTGAACACATAGGGCAGGAGGAGGAAACGTGGGGAAGTGAAACATCTCAGTACCCACAGGAAAAGAAAGCAACCGCGATTCCCTGAGTAGTGGTGAGCGAAAGGGGAATAGGCCAAACCGAGCACGTGTCATAGCCAGCAAGCGTTGCGTGTTCGGGGTAGCGGGACCGTCCAGCCGGAGTTGCTGATCCGGCAGGGAGTAAGAAATCGTGCGGATAGCCGAAGACGTTGGAAAACGTCGGCATAGAGGGTGATACCCCTGTAGGCGAAATCTGTACGACTCCCGGACGGGATCCCAAGTAGCACGGGGCCCGAGAAATCCCGTGTGAATCTGGGGGGACCACCCCCTAAGCCTAAATACTCCCTGGTGACCGATAGTGAACAAGTACCGTGAGGGAAAGGTGAAAAGCACCCCGGTGAGGGGTCGTGAAATAGTACCTGAAACCGTGTGCCTACAAGCCGTGGGAGCAAGTCAGCCTTCGGGCTGACGTGAAGTGACCGCGTGCCTTTTGAAGAATGAGCCTGCGAGTTACGGTATGTGGCAAGGTTAACCCGTGTGGGGTAGCCGTAGCGAAAGCGAGTCTGAATAGGGCGTCTGAGTCGCATGCTGTAGACCCGAAGCGGAGTGATCTACCCATGGGCAGGTTGAAGCGCGGGTAAGACCGCGTGGAGGACCGAACCCACCAGGGTTGAAAACCTGGGGGATGACCTGTGGGTAGGGGTGAAAGGCCAATCAAACTCCGTGATAGCTGGTTCTCCCCGAAATGCATCTAGGTGCAGCGTTGCGTGTTTCTTGCCGGAGGTAGAGCTACTGGATGGCCTAGGGGGCCCACAAGCTTACTGAAGTCAGCCAAACTCCGAATGCCGGTAAGCCATAGCGCGGCAGTGAGACTGCGAGGGATAAGCTCCGTAGTCGAGAGGGAAACAACCCAGATCACCAGCTAAGGCCCCTAAGCGTGTGCTAAGTGGGAAAGGATGTGGAGTTGCAGAGACAACCAGGAGGTTGGCTTAGAAGCAGCCACCCTTAAAAGAGTGCGTAATAGCTCACTGGTCAAGTGATTCTGCGCCGACAATTTAGCGGGGCTCAAGCACACCGCCGAAGCTGTGACACTCGCGCAATAGCCCGGCCCTTTGTGGTTAAGGCGACTGCGGCCTTGGCCGCTGTGGTTTCGGCCATAGCAGCCTCGGCAGCGACTGCCGGCGCCTTTAGGGTCCAGGTGCGCGGGTGGGTAGGGGAGCGTCGGGTGGCGAGAGAAGCGGCGGAGTGATCCAGCCGTGGACGCCACTCGAGTGAGAATGCAGGCATGAGTAGCGAAAGAGGGGTGAGAAACCCCTCCGCCGAATGACCAAGGGTTCCTGGGGCAGGCTAATCCGCCCAGGGTAAGTCGGGACCTAAGGCGAGGCCGACAGGCGTAGTCGATGGACAACGGGTTGATATTCCCGTACCCGCTTAGATGCGCCCATGCCGAACCTGGCGATGCTAAGCACGCGACGCGGGCAATTCCTTCGGGAGGAGCCTGCTGAGCCTGCGACCCAGACCGGTATTAGGCAAGCCGAAGGGGTGACGCAGAAGGGTAGCTCTACCGGGTGATGGATGTCCCGGAGTAAGGGTGTAGGGCGATGCGTAGGCAAATCCGCGCATCATGAGCCTGAGACCTGACGCCGAGCCGATTTAGGCGAAGTGAGTAATCCCATACTGCCAAGAAAAGCCTCGCGGCGAGCATCTTTGCGGCCCGTACCCTAAACCGACTCAGGTGGTCAGGTAGAGAATACCAAGGCGATCGGGTGAACCGTGGTTAAGGAACTAGGCAAATTGTCCCCGTAACTTTGGGAGAAGGGGAACCTCGCCTGGTGATGAGACTTGCTCTCTGAGCTAGGTGTGGTCGCAGATACCAGGGGAAAGCGACTGTTTACTAAAAACACAGGTCCGTGCAAAGTCGCAAGACGACGTATACGGACTGACGCCTGCCCGGTGCTGGAACGTTAAGGGGAGGGGTTAGTGGCCTTCGGGTTGCGAAGCTCTGAACTTAAGCGCCAGTAAACGGCGGTGGTAACTATAACCATCCTAAGGTAGCGAAATTCCTTGTCGGGTAAGTTCCGACCTGCACGAATGGCGTAACGACTTTCCCACTGTCTCAACCACGGACCCGGCGAAATTGCACTACGAGTAAAGATGCTCGTTACGCGCAGCAGGACGGAAAGACCCCGGGACCTTCACTGCAGCTTGACATTGGCGTTTGGGACGTCTTGTGTAGGATAGGTGGGAGACTTTGAAGCAGAGACGCTAGTTTCTGTGGAGTCAACGGTGAAATACCACTCTGGTCGTTCTGGATGTCTAACCTGGGTCCGTGATCCGGATCAGGGACAGTGTCTGGTGGGTAGTTTAACTGGGGCGGTTGCCTCCTAAAAGGTAACGGAGGCGCCCAAAGGTACCCTCAGCCTGGTTGGCAATCAGGTGTCGAGTGTAAGTGCACAAGGGTGCTTGACTGTGAGACAGACATGTCGAACAGGAGCGAAAGCTGGGACTAGTGATCCGGCGGTGGCATGTGGAAGCGCCGTCGCTAAACGGCTAAAAGGTACCCCGGGGATAACAGGCTGATCTTCCCCAAGAGTCCATATCGACGGGATGGTTTGGCACCTCGATGTCGGCTCGTCGCATCCTGGGGCCGGAGCAGGTCCCAAGGGTTGGGCTGTTCGCCCATTAAAGCGGTACGCGAGCTGGGTTTAGAACGTCGTGAGACAGTTCGGTCCCTATCCGCTGCGCGCGTAGGAGACTTGAGAGGGGCTGTCCCTAGTACGAGAGGACCGGGACGGACGAACCTCTGGTGTGCCAGTTGTTCTGCCAAGAGCACGGCTGGTTAGCTACGTTTGGAAGGGATAACCGCTGAAAGCATCTAAGCGGGAAGCTCGCCTCAAGATTAGGTCTCCCTCAGGGTTAACCTGGTAAGGCCCCCAGCTAGACGACTGGGTTGATAGGCCGGAGGTGGAAGCACGGCAACGTGTGCAGCTGACCGGTACTAATAGGCCGAGTGGCTTGGCTTCTACTCTTAGATTTTGCGTGCGTCCACTGTGCGGTTCCCGAGGTGCGGTCGGTCTCGCCGGGGCCCGGATCTGATCCGGACACCAGCGAGATTCCTGACATCTCCATAGAGTTTCGGTGGCCATGGCGAAGGGGAAACACCCGGTCCCATTCCGAACCCGGAAGTTAAGCCCTTCAGCGCCGATGGTACTGCGCGGGGGACCGCGTGGGAGAGTAGGACGCCGCCGGACATCTTCGCGCTGAGGGCCGCTACCGCTGGTAGCGGCCCTCAGCGCGCTTAAGGCTGTCCGGCATGTCGTCTGATCAGGGAGGTCACAGGTGGTCGGAAGCAGCCGCGAGCGAGGTAGCGCTGATCCGGCTGGCGGTGGCGACCGGTCAGGCAGC
>CAWAWM010000009.1:0-236887 GCA_963785765.1 uncultured Actinomycetes bacterium
ATGATCTGACACTGCGCCGACCCTCCGCCGCCGCGAAGCCCGCAACCTGCACCAGGCGCGGCAGAAGCGCGCGTCCGCGAAGCCTAACGGGCCAGGCGGCAGAATCGGTGGCGTGGTTGAGTTCGCCGGTCCGCTTGATCGCGACCGCCTCGGGCAATTGCTGACCAGACGCGGGTTCGATCCAGCCGCGTATTCGCTGACCGGAGGGCATCCCGCTGAGCGTTACGTGCTCGACCACCGTGGGCACGAGTGGGTTGTCTACTACTCAGAACGTAGGATCGAAACAGGGCGGCGTTCGTTTGCCAGCGAGGATCTGGCTTGCCGCCACCTAGCTGACCTGCTCTGGAACGATCGAACCGTCCGCCGAGTCCACACCTAAGTACCATCCGCGGCAAATGAGTGTGGGTGCTGGCGTAGCTGGCTGGTTAGTCATTCCGCCGACTAACGTCGTCGTCGATAACGCGATCGCTGCGGTGGGCGGCGAACCAGGCCGACTGCCGGGACATTCGTTCGGCCGCTGGCGTGTCACCGGTCACCCCGTAAACCGTTCCCGGGAAATCCAGCGATTCCTGAATCTCCCAGATCTGCTCATGCTGACCCGGCGGATATATCCGGGCCGGATCACCGACGGCGACCCACCCGATCGGGACCGTCGTCCCCGGCGGCAGGACCGTATTGACCTGCACGACGCCGTGGATCCGCACCTCGCTGCCCGCCCCGGCCACGCAGCCGGGGAACAAGGCCGCGCCGGTGGCCAGGAAGCAGCCATCGCCGACCCGCGCGCCGTTGACATGGGCATGCGGGCCGACCAGGACATCATCGCCGACCACGACGGGGTGCCCGGCCCGGCCGCGGAGCACGGCGTTCTCCATCACGACGCTCCGCGCTCCAACGCTGACCTGCCCGTCCTCAGCGGTCAGCACGGCCCCGAACAGTATGCGGGCACCGGGCCCGATACGCACCGCCCCGCACACGACCGCCGTCGGCGCGACATACGCGCTGGGATCGATCTCCGGGACAACGCCGCGATGCTCAATCAGCACACATCCCAGCTTGCCAGCAACCAGAACCGATGGCGGCCATCTCAGAGGCATGCTCAACCAGCGGCATGACCGGATGTTCCTCGGGAAAGCAGAGTCGTATAAGTATGCCGTCCGCCAACGCCTTTTCGCGGTCCTCTTGATACCGCGGCACGCTGTCCCGTGACACGCAAATCGGCCCGTTGACAGCCAATCCGGCCCGGTTGCGTCTCCATGCAGTCAAGTCGGCCGGGCGCTTCCTGGGCTGACAGGACAACGATCATGGCTCGCCCTTTGGACCAGGACGAATGCCCGGGCGGTGCCGCTCGCCGGGCTGTGAACGACCGGGCCGGACCAAACTGACGAGAACACTGCCTGATGACGATCGCAGCCCGCCCTCGGCGGCGAGGAGGGTCTTGATCACCTGCCTCTGAATCAGGCCCGCCCAGATCAGGGGCACACCTATCGGGCCGATTTATTTCGCACGGGACACACTCGCGAGCGGCACCCACTCGGCCAGGCGGAGGAAGATCAGGTAGGTTGTCCGGACCGTCACGAACCCGCGATCCTGTCGGGCATGCCACCGTGACCGCCGACGAGCTCGCAGGTCAGCTACCTATAGCCCATTTTGGCCCGGGGACTTCCGGGCGCGAAGGCTGTGCATCTGCGGTAAGGCGGCAAGGAGTCAATTCAGCGGTTCGGGGAGCTCAAGCCAGTAGAACCCGTGGCCGGGCAAGGTCAGCACGTAGCTAAGGTTTCCGATCGGCGGGAAATGCGCGCCTCCCATGCACTCGACCGGCGTGATGCCGATAAATCGTTGCAGATCAAGCTCCACCGGCTGCGGAAACCGGGACAGGTTGTTCACGCACAGGATGCGGTCGGAGGGGTTTGCTGCATTTGGGTTCGCGTGCTCGCGAACGAACGCGAGCACGCTCGGGTTGGACGAGTTGAGCTCCTCGTACCCGCCCCGGCCGAAGACCGGGTGCCGCTTCCTGATCTCGATCATGCGCCTGGTCCAGTGCAGCAGCGAGCCGCCGTTGCGCTCCTGCGCCTGGACGTTCAACCCTTGATAGCCATAGATCGGGTCCATCAGCGGCGGCAGGTAGAGGCGTTCGGGCTCGCTGCTCGAAAAGCCGCCGTTTTGGTCGGGTGTCCACTGCATGGGCGTGCGCACGCTGTCACGGTCACCGAGCCAGATGTTGTCGCCCATCCCAATCTCGTCACCGTAATAGAGCACCGGCGAGCCGGGCAGCGACAGCAGCAGCGCGGTGAACAGCTCCAACTGGTCACGGTCATTGTCAAGCAGCGGCGCGAGCCTGCGCCTGATCCCGATGTTGGCCTTCATTCGCGGGTCCTTGGCGTACTCCGCGTACATGCAAAAATGTCATCTAGCTGCACAAACTTGGTGGGCGCAGGTGGGTTCGAACCACCGGCCCCTCGCTTGTAAGGCGAGTGCTCTACCGCTGAGCTATGCACCCATCAAGCCGGCCCGGTGCACAGGCAGGGGCCGACCGTGACCGGCCTAGCGTACCCGTTCTGCTGCTGCGTGGCCGATTCCGAGAGTCGCCCAGCCAGCCGCTGCGGGCCGCTCCGACCGCTAACGCGCTCCGCTGGAGCTAGCCGATCCGCGCTGTCCGGCCTGCACGGCCAAGCACCCTGGCTAGCGCGCGCTCCACCTCTTCGGCCAGGCCTGGCGCCTGGTCAGCGTCGTCCGGCGTCCTGGCACTGATCGCCGGGCTACCGCCCGCGACTACCGATCCCGGGTCACCCGCCGCAAAACCCTCGGCCGCTCCCCCCGCCGCGCCGACGGGCTCCGCAGACACCATCGATCCGGTCGCGTCCGAAGGCTCGCTCACGAACCCGCAGTCCCGGCATTCGACTTCGCCGAGGCGCCGCACCAGATGCGCGCTCGCGCATACCGGGCACCGGTCAAGTTCCGCCATCCAGTCAGCGGACGACTGACAGCCAGGGCAGATCAGCACCTGGCGATCTGCCCGGACACCGCGCCGCCAGGGGCTCTCCCCGCGGTCCGGGTCCACTTGCCGTGTGCCACAGCGATAGCAGGGCATTGCGCCTGCTCCGGTTTCTGCCGTTCCCCTCAGAACCGCCAGCGCTAATCCAGCGCGGCCAGCGCCTTCTGGTAATCGGCGATCTCACGTGCCTGCGGTACCGGGTTCACGACCTTCCACCGCACGACACCCTTCTTGTCGATAATGAACGTTCCCCGGGTAGCGATGCCCCGATTCTCGTCGAACACACCGTAGGACCTGGCCACCGCGCCGTGCGGCCAGAAATCTGAAAGGAGTGCGAAATTGAAATCTTCGGCGTCTGCCCAGACCCGGTGCGAGTGAGTCGAGTCCACCGAAACCGTGAGCAGCTCGGCATCATCGCCGGAAACCTCGGGGAAGTCATCGCGCATCGCGCACAGCTCGCCCGAGCAGACGCCGCTGAAGGCGAGCGGATAGAAGACCAGCACCACGTTCTTCTCGCCGCGAAACCCTGACAACCGCACCGGGGTGCCGTGCTGGTCCTTCAACTCGAAGTCAGGAGCCTGATCGCCGACGTCGACCGTCATCTAAGGTCCTTTCACCATGAGATGAGAGAGCGGCCCGCAGAGCGGGGCCACATGCGCGCAGATGCACTCAGTCTGCCACCAGTACCGGCCGGGACGGCGCCGAAAGGATCACGAACCTCAGCGTCTCGCCTTGGGCCTGACCAGCCGACTGGCTGACCAGTCGCGCCCGGCGCTGATCGTTGACGTCTGCGATAGTCCGGCCGTCGGCGCGGCCTCGCCAATCTCACTCGGCTCGACATGCCCGGAACGGCCCGATTTGGGGGTCAGCAGCCAGATGTAGCCACCGTCGGTAAGCGGCGTCAGCGCGTCAACCAGCGCATCGACCAGGTCACCGTCGTCATCCCGCCACCAGAGCAGGACGACCTCTACTACGTCGTCGTAGTCCTCATCGACGAGTTCCACCCCATCGACGGCCGCAACCGAGTCTCGAAGCTTCTCGTCGCAATCGTCGTCGTAGCCGATCTCCTGCACCACCTGGCCCGGCTTGATGCCGAGCCGCTCGGCCAGGTCACGCTGATCCTGTGCCTGGCCCGCGGTCGCGCTCACTAACTTCCTCCCTGGTCCTTTCCCGCCCCCCGCCAGCGCCATCGGCCGAAGGTTCGGACATTTGCCGTATCCTGCCGGTCAGCGCGGCGCCTGCGGCGTCGCCACCTCTTGATCGGACAGTTCACACTGGGCGGGCGCGGCGCGCAAGTGCCAATCGGCACGCAATGCAAAATCCGCCCCCATCGCCGGATCTCCGCCGCTGGCCGCCGCGCCAGATATCGCCCGGCGACCGGCCCCCTAGTGCCTATTCAGATGTCTGGCGAGACCCGCTACCGCTAATCTCGCCGCGGTCGTGCGCCCGGCCGGCTGACCATGCGGCCGCGCCTGCCTCATCCTGGTGTACCCAGATTGGTGAAGGGAAGCATCTAACCGGAAGATTCCCCTGACGTCCAGCCAGCCGCCCCCGTGGCCGAACGCTCAGATCGGCGGGGGCCGACCCGTGCAGTACGCCACATACCCTGGCCGGGAGCTGCCGCTACCGGTTACCCACTAGTAGAGATGCGTTGGGAGCGGCAGCGTACCAGGATTGGTCTGGACAACTCAGAACGGCAGCAGCGGCGGTGACCTGCCGCTCACCAAGACAGACACCGGCGGCGGCGCACAACCGCCACCGCGGAAGGCGAGGAACACCCCGTGGCATCCGGACGCCAGCGCTTCTCGATCATCAGCGACGGCCTGCCCACCCAGCTTCCCGACATCGACCAGGACGAGACCAGAGAATGGGTCGAGTCGTTCGACACCGTGGTCAGGACCCGCGGCCGGGGCCGGGCCAGGTACCTCATGCTCCGGCTGCTGGAACGCGCCCGCGAGCAGCAGGTGGGGGTTCCGGGCCTGCGCAGCACCGACTACATCAACACCATTCCGCCCGAGCGCGAGCCGTGGTTTCCCGGCGATGAGTACATCGAGCGCCGGATCCGCGCCTACATCCGCTGGAACGCCGCGGTCATGGTTTCCCGCGCCAACCGGGCCGGGCTGGGCGTCGGCGGCCATATTGCCACCTACGCCTCGGCGGCCAGCCTGTACGAGGTCGGCTTCAATCACTTCTTCCGCGGCAAGGACCACGGCGAGTCGGGCGACCAGGTCTTCATCCAGGGCCACGCGGCTCCAGGCATCTATGCCAGGGCCTTCCTCGAGGGCCGTCTGACCGAACATCAGCTGAACGGTTTCCGCCAGGAACTCTCGCACCCCGGCGGCGGCCTCCCGTCGTATCCGCACCCCCGTCTCATGCCGGACTTCTGGGAGTTCCCGACCGTATCGATGGGCCTGGGCCCCATCAACGCCGTCTACCAGGCCAGGTTCAACAGGTACCTGCTGGCCCGGCAGATCAAGGACACCAGCAGGTCGCACGTCTGGGCCTTCCTCGGCGACGGCGAGACCGACGAGCCCGAGGTGCTCGGTTCGATCGGGCTGGCCGCCCGCGAGGAACTCGACAACCTCACCTTCGTGATCAACTGCAATCTGCAGCGCCTGGACGGGCCCGTGCGCGGCAATGGAAAGATCATCCAGGAACTTGAGGCGTCGTTCCGCGGCGCCGGCTGGAACGTCATCAAGGTGATCTGGGGCCGCGACTGGGACCCGCTGCTGGCCCAGGACACCGACGGCGTGCTGGTCAACAAGATGAACTCCACCCCGGACGGGCAATTCCAGACCTACGGCGTCGAAACGGGCGCCTACATCAGGGAAAACTTCTTCGGCGGCGACCCCAGGCTGCGCGCGATGGTCGAGCACCTCTCCGACGATCAGCTGCGCAACCTGTCCCGGGGCGGCCACGACTACCGCAAGGTCTACGCCGCCTTCAAGGCCGCCACCGAGCATGTCGGCCAGCCGACGGTGATCCTGGCCCACACGATCAAGGGCTGGACGCTGGGACCGGACTTCGAGGCGCGCAACGCCACGCACCAGATGAAGAAGCTCACCGTGGCCGAGCTCAAGGATTTCCGCGACCGCCTGTACCTGGAGATCCCGGATGCCGCGCTCGAGGCCGAGCAGCCGCCGTACTACCACCCGGGCGAGCAGTCCGACGAGATCCAGTACATGCTGGAGCGCCGCGCCGCCCTGGGCGGCTTCCTGCCCAAGCGGGTGGTCCGGGCCAAGCCGCTCGCGCTGAAGGGCAACGCCGCCTACGAGGAGCTGCGCAAGGGCTCGGGCAAGCAGGCAGTGGCCACCACCATGGCGTTCGTCCGGCTGCTCAAGGACCTGATGAAGGATCCGGAGATCGGCGAGCGGTTCGTGCCGATCATCCCGGACGAGGCCCGCACCTTCGGCATGGACTCGCTGTTCCCGACCGCGAAGATCTACTCCCCGTACGGCCAGAGCTACGAAGCGGTCGACCGGAACCTGCTGCTGTCCTACAAGGAGTCGGAGAAGGGGCAGATCCTGCACGAGGGCATCAATGAAGCAGGCGCGATGGGGTCGACGATCGCCGCGGGCACCGCGTACGCGACGCACGGCACCCACATGATCCCGGTCTACATCTTCTACTCGATGTTCGGGTTCCAGCGGACCGGCGATCAGCTGTGGTCCTTCGGTGACCAGCTGGGCCGCGGCTTCCTGCTCGGCGCGACCGCGGGCCGGACCACGCTGACCGGCGAGGGCCTGCAGCACAACGACGGGCACTCGATGCTGCTGTCCTCGGTCAGCATGGCGTGCGTCTCTTACGACGCGGCCTGGGCCTACGAGCTGTCCTACATCGTGCGCGACGCCCTGCGGAGGATGTACGGCGCCACCCCCGACCATCCGGACGGCGAGAACATCTTCTACTACCTGTCGATCTACAACGAGCCTTACGTTCAGCCCGCCGAGCCCGCCGATTTCCCCGGCGGCAGCCAGGCCCTGGAGCAGGGCATCCTGCGCGGGCTCTACCGGTACTCCGCAGCCCCCGGCCCCGCGACCGCCGACCAGGCCGGGCCCGGCCGTAGCGGGCGCCTGCCCTCCGGCGAGCCGGTGGTCACCGGCACCGTGCTGTCCGCCGGCCGCCGGCTTCCGGCGATGCTGGCCTCTCGCCGTACGAGCATCCGTCGCCGGATCAGGCGCCGTCCGCGGATGCCACCGTGACCCCGGAGGAAGCCGCTGACTCCGGTGCCGGTCAGTTCCCGGACGGGACGCGAGTCCCGGACAACGCCGGCGACGGGGCCGGGACGGAAGCCGAGGCTGGCACCGGTCCTGAAGCCGACACCGCTCCTGAGGCTGGCACCGCTGCTGAGGCCGGCACCGCTGCTGAGGCCGGCACCGCTGCTGAAGCCGGCAGCACGTCCGCGGCTGACGACGCTGACCAGGCCGCAGACCGGCCGCGGGCCCAGATCCTCGCCTCCGGTGTCGCGCTGCGCTGGGCCCTGCAGGCCCAGCGGATGCTCGCCGACGAGTGGGGGGTCATGGCCGACGCCTGGTCGGCGACCTCCTGGACCGAGCTGCGCCGCGACGCTCTCGCCTGCGACGAGTGGAACCTGCTGCACCCCGATGAGGAGCAGCGCGTCCCCTTCGTCACCCAGGCGCTCGACGGCCACCAGGGACCGGTCGTCGCAGTGAGCGACTGGATCCGGGCGGTGCCCGACCAGATCGCCCGCTGGGTGCCGGCTCCGTTCACCTCGCTCGGCACCGATGGCTGGGGCTTCTCCGACACCCGGCCCGCCGCCCGCAGGTTCTTCAACGTGGACGCCGAGTCGATCACCGTGGCGGTACTCAGCCAGCTCGCCCGCCAGGGCGAAGTCAAGCCGGAAGTAGTCGGCCAGGCCATCACCAAGTACCGCCTCGACCTCCCGGTCAGCGAGGCCCTCTGAAGCCTCGCGCCCATTCACTCGGCGTGCCAGGGCCTCGGCGGCGCTGCAGGGCGTGTCCGGGGCAGGTTCGGGGCCGAAACGGAGTCTGTCTCAGTATGCCTGTGTACTGACACCCGGGGCATAATGGGAGGATGGCCGAGCAGTTGCGGATGACAGCGGAACTGCGGGCCTGGCTGACCGGGCTGCGGTCCAGCGATCCGGGCGCGGCGCGCGCCATCGGCGCAGTCATGTTGGCGCTGCTCACAGCGGGCGGGAAACTCGGCCAGCCACTGGTGCGGGAGCTAGGTCCGGCCGCCGCGCTGGACGACACCCACCTGGCGCTCGACCGCGCCTATCAGCGCGGACTTGACATCACGCAGGAGACCCGCCGGGCGGCCGCCGACGCGGCGACGGCGCGAAAGCGCGCTGCGGACCAGGTCGAGGCGGCACAGGCGCTGGTGACCCGATTCCAGGATCACCGCCGGCGGGCGGTCGCCGCCGGCCAGGAGCAGCTGGTCAGCCAGCTGGCGGGTGAGGAGGCCACCGCGCGTGATCACCTCGCCGGGCTCACCCTGCTCCTCGACCGCGCGGCCGCGGCCGAAGGCAGGCTCAGCGCATTCGCCCAGCGGCTGCAGCGCAGCGTCGACGCGTTCCGCACCCGCAAGGAGGTCCTCGAGGCCAGCTACACCGCGGCCGCCATCGAGCGCCTGATCGACAACGCCATGACGGCGCTAGCGACCGAGGCAGGCCCGTCACCGGCCGCAACGGGATCAGGCCCGGCGGGATCAGGTACGGCGAGATCAGGTACAGCGGGATCAGGTGAAGCGGAAAGCAACACCGTCCGGAGCGTGATCGTCGACAGGCCCCGAGAGATCCGCAGCGCCATACAGACCTTCAACCAGGAAATACAGAACGAATATCAGCAGGCTGGCCTGGACTGCCCGGTGCTGGTCGACGGCCAGCGGGCACCGGACATCCTGGAGCTGCGGCCGCCGGGGCCGGACTGCACCGTGCGGATCCTGTTCGCGTTCGAGCCGGCCGACGTGCCGCTGCTGCTCGCCGTCCGGCAACCTCCCGATCAGGCTGAGGACGGCGCCAGGCTCGCCGCCGAGCGCCTGCAGCGGGCCCGCGCCGACGCCGCGCTGGCCATGCCTCCGGGCCAGGCCGGGCCGGTGTCCTATGACGCACAGTCCTTCCTGAGCGAGTTCTTCGCTGCTGAGAGCCAGGAGATCAGAACGCGGGCCGCGGATCTCGCTGCGCGGGCCAGCAGCCGCACGCTGGCACAGACCAGGATCTGGATGGGGCTCAGCCAGACCCAGGTGGCCGAGCGGATGAACGTCCGCCAGGAGCGGATCTCCGCCATCGAGCGCGGCGAGCTGACCGCGGCCGAAGTGCGAACCCTCGCTGCCTACGTCCGGGCACTGGGCGGCCGGCTTGAGGTAGCAGCGGATTTCGCCGGTGAACGTATCGTGCTGCGCTGAACAACCGATCCCGGCCCAGCCAGGCTGGGCCAGCGCGGGCAGCCAGGAGCCGGCCAGCTAGGCGATGACCGGCCAGCTAGGCGATGACCGGCCAGCTAGGCGATCACCGGTCAGCTCGGCGATGACCGGCCAGGCGCACGCCGCCCCTCAAGCCGCGGGCGCTCAGGTCCGGGCCGCCAAGCCGCGACGGCGTGGCAGTTGAGGGGCCCGGCCGTGCACCGGACTGCCCGCAGCCCGCTGACGCGTGGCAGGCTGGCAGGGTGACGAGCACGGAGCAGGGCGGCGACCCGCCGGCCCGCCGCCCGCTGAGCGGCCACATCCACGCTGCCCCGGTGCCGCCGGTACCGCCGGTACCGCCAGAGACCGGACGCATCCGCGCGGCGGCCGCCCGGCCAGGGACCGGGCACGTGCGCGGTGCGACCGTCAAGCGGCTGGAGCGGTCGATGGGCGCGCTGGGCACCGCGGCGATGACCTCCATGGACGTGCGGCTGCCGTGGTTCCGCGAGCTCTCGGCCGAGAACCGGTCCTGGCTCGGCCTGGTCGCCCAGGCCGGCGTCGCCGCGTTCGTCGACTGGATCAAGCACCCGGAACGGGGGCGGCCTGCCGTCGCCGGAGAGGTATTCGGGACCGCGCCGCGCGAGCTGGCCAGGGCCGTCACGCTGCAGCAAGCCGTGGAGATGGTGCGGGTCATCATCGATGTCGTCGAGGCGCAGGTCGAGGAGCTCGCGGCGCCCGGCGGCGAGGCCGAGCTGCGCGAGGCGGTGCTCCGCTACACCAGGGAGATAGCGTTCGGCGCGGCCCAGGTTTATGCCCGCACGGCGGAAGCGCGCGGAGCCTGGGATGCGCGCCTGGAAGCCCTCGTCGTCGATTCCCTGGTCCGCGGCGAGGTGGATGAGGGCCTGCAGTCCTGGGCCTCCGCGCTGAACTGGTCGTCGGCGCCGGTCGCGGTCATGGCGGGTATCGCCGACGGCAGTGAGCCCGAAGGCCTCATCGACGAGCTTCGCATCATCGCCCGCCGGTCCAGGCTCGACCTGCTGGCGGGCGTACACGGGCACCGGCTGGTCGTCGTACTGGGCGGCGCCGCCGATTCGGTGCAGGCCGCGGGCCAGTTCGCGGGACGATTCGGCCCGGGCCCGGTGGTGGTCGGGCCATCGGTCGCGGACCTGCAGTCGGCTACCCTCTCGGCCAGCGCGGCGCTGGCCGGGCTCCGCGCCGCGGCGGCCTGGCCGGACGCTCCCCGGCCGGTCGCGGCCGCCGACCTGCTGCCCGAGCGCGCCCTCGATGGCGACGAATCGGCCGCCGCGGAGCTGATCAGCACGGTGTACGAGCCGCTGTTGAGCGGCGGCTCGGCACTTCTCGACACGGTTATGACCTATCTGGAGCAAGGAAGCTCGCTCGAGGCGACCGCCCGGCTGTTGTTCGTCCATCCGAACACTGTCCGTTACCGGCTGCGCCGGGCCAGTGAGCTTACCGGCCTCATCCCCAGCGTGGGCAGGGACGGCTTCTCGCTCTGGATCGCCACGATCCTCGGCCGTCTCGCGCACAAAGGAACATAGACTGTAGGTTCTCTACAGAATCTGCGGGGCTAATTTCGTAGAGCCCGGTATCCATATGGTGGACTTCTACAGTGCATGCTAAGAGGATGCTCATTATCGCGGCGCCCGGTCAGGGCGCTCAGGCTCCCGGCTTCCTCGCTCCCTGGCTGGAGCTGCCCGGAGTCGCCGAGCAGCTCGCCTCGTGGTCCGAGCTCGCTGGGTGCGACCTCATCAGCTGCGGGACCGTCGCTGACGCCGACGAGATCAGGGACACCGCGATCGCCCAGCCCCTGCTGGTGGCGGCCGCGATCGCGGCCGCCGACGTCCTCCTGGGCGGCCTGGACGCGGCCGGTCAGCTGACCGGGGCGGTAGCCGGGCACAGCGTTGGCGAGCTCGCCGCGGGCGCGATCGCCGGAGCGCTGTCGCCGGAGGATGCGATGCGCCTGGTCCGGGTCCGCAGCCAGGCTATGGCCAAGGCGGCGGCTGCCGAGCCGACCGGCATGACAGCGGTGCTCGGCGGCGACGAGGCCACCGTGCTCGCCGCCATCGAAGCCAGCGACCTCACGCCCGCGAACATCAACGGCTCCGGGCAGATCGTCGCAGCGGGCGGAGTCGACCAGCTGGCTGCCTTCGCCGCGAATCCGCCCGCCGGGGCGAGGCTGCGCCCGCTGTCAGTCGCCGGCGCGTTCCACACCAGCTACATGTCCACCGCTGAGGACGCGCTGCGCACCGGGGCGGCGTCGGTCAGCGTGACCGATCCCGCCCTGCCGCTGCTGTCCAACGCCGACGGCAGCGTGGTCCGCAGCGGAGCCGACTGGCTGGAGCGGATCATTGCCCAGGTGAGCCTGCCGGTGCGCTGGGACAAGTGCATGCAGCAGATGAGCCGCCTGGGCGTGACCGCGCTGATCGAGCTTCCGCCTGCGGGTACACTGACTGGGCTGGCCCGCCGGGCGCTGCCCGGGGTCCAGCTGATCGCACTGAAGTCACCCGCCGGACTGGAGAGCGCCCGCGAACTGGTCGCGACGCACTCGCATTCCGACGGTCACGTCGACAGCCACTTGCCGGAGTGGCGGCTGCTGGTCGCGCCCCTCGCGGGAGTTTTCCGGGCGGACCGCGACGAGACGGGCACCACCACACCGGGCGCCACGGTCAGCATCGGCTCCGCGCTCGGCCAGGTGGAGACCCGCGGTGGCAGCCACCAGGTAGCTCCATCCTTCCCGGCGACGATCATCGAATGGCTGGTCGAGGACGGTGACCCGGTCAGCGCCGGGCAGCCGCTAGTCCGGCTCCAGCCGGACGGCAGTGACTGAGTCCGGACAGTCCGCCACACCATCCCATCGGCCAAACACCGAAAGGCAGCAACCAGATGCGACTCACCGAAGGCGCTCCGGGCGCCCGGATCCTTGCTTTCGGCGGTTATCAGCCCGCCCAGGTCGTGACCAATCACGATCTCGCGGCGACCATGGAGACCAGCGACGAATGGATCAAGAGCCGGGTCGGCATCAGCAGCCGCCGGATCGCGGCGCCGGACGAGACGGTCGCCGACATGGCCACGGCGGCGGGCGGGAAGGCGCTGGCCGCCAGCGGCCTGGCCCCGGTCGACATCGACCTGGTCATCGTGGCTACCTGCACGCCGGAAGTCCAGATTCCGAACACCGCGGCCACCGTCGCGCAGCGGCTCGGCATCGGCGCTCCGGGCGCCTACGACCTGAACGCGGCCTGTGCGGGCTTCTGCTACGCGCTGGCCAATGCCAACGATGCCATCCGGGCCGGTACCGCTCGCAATGTGCTGGTGATCGGGGCCGAGAAACTGTCGCACTGGGTGGACTGGACGGATCGGTCGACCGCCATCATCTTCGCGGACGGTGCGGGCGCCGCCGTCGTGGGCCCGGTGACCGAACCGGATGAGCTGCCCGGAATCGGGCCCGTGGTCTGGGGCAGCGCCGGGCACATGGCGGACAAGATCTTCATCGCCGACCGTAACTCGTTCATCTTCCAGGAAGGCCAGGCGGTCTTCCGCTGGGCGACCACCGCGCTGCATCCGGTCGCGCTGGAGGCCTGCAAGGAAGCGGGCGTGGACCCGGCCGACTTGGCCGCCTTCGTTCCGCACCAGGCCAACCTGAGGATCGTCGAGGCCATCGCGCGCAAGATCGGCGCACCGCAGGCCATCGTCGCCGACGACATCGTCAATGCCGGCAACACCTCGTCGGCGTCTATCCCGCTCGCGCTGTCCAGGATGCTGGAGCGCGGCGAGATCGGATCCGGCGCCCACGTCCTGATCCTGGGCTTCGGCGCCGGCATCTGCTACGCCGGCCAGGTGATCACGGTACCCTGACGCGCGCCCCGGGCCAGCCCGGGACCGCGGCACCAGTCAATGCCAGCGAAAGAAACAAAAGAAGGAGAGAACGCATCCCATGTCCATGACGGAACAGGAAATCCTGGCAGGCCTCGGCGAGATCATCGATGAGGTCGCGGGCGTGCCCGCCGACCAGGTGACCCCCGACAAGACGTTCGTCGACGACCTTGACATTGATTCGCTGTCGATGGTGGAGATCGCCGTGGCGGCCCAGGACAAGTTCGGCGTCGAGATTCCCGATGACCAGCTCAAGGACCTCAAGACCGTGCAGGACGTGATCGATTACGTCCGGCGCGCGGCCGTATCGGCCTGAGGCGAGCAAGGCAGCGCAGCGGCGCCGCCCGGGCCGCCAGGCCCGGCGCGTCGCCTGACCTGAGGGAGCAGGAAGACTGTGGGCACTGATGCGGCGGACGTCGTCGTCACCGGACTTGGCGCGATCTCGCCGGTAGGCGTCGACGTCCCCTCGACCTGGGAGTCGCTGCTGGCCGGGCGCAGCGGCGTGGTCAAGCTGACCGACGATTGGGCCGCGCCGTTGCCCGCGCGGATCGCGGCGTGGGCGGCGGCCGACCCGGCCACGCTGCTCGACCGGGTGCAGGCGCGGCGCCTGGACCGGTGCGAGCAGTTCGCGCTCGTCGCCGCGCGCGAGGCCTGGGCGGATGCCGGCACCCCGGAGGTGGATCCGGACCGGCTCGGCGTGGTCGTCTCCAGCGGGATCGGCGGCGTGGCGTCCACCCTGTCGGCCTATGACACGCTGCGCGAGAAGGGCTGGCAGCGGCTGTCGCCCTACACGGTGCCGATGCTCATGCCGAACGGTTCCGCGGGCTGGATCGGAATCGAGCTGGGCGCCAGGGCCGGCGTGCATACGACGGTCAGCGCGTGTGCCTCCGGCGCCGAGGCGATCGGCTACGGCATGGAAATGATCAGGTCCGGACGGGCCGACGTGGTGCTGGCGGGCGGCACCGAGGCCGCGATCCTGCAGCTGAACATCGCCGCGTTCGCGGCGATGCGGGCCCTGTCCACCAGGAATGACGAGCCCGAGCGGGCCTCGCGCCCGTTCGACAAGGGCCGGGACGGGTTCGTGCTCGGCGAGGGCGCGGGCATGGTGGTGCTCGAGTCGGCCGAGCACGCCGCGCGCCGTGGCGCCACCGTGTACGCGGTGGCGGCCGGCGTCGGCTACTCGGCCGACGCGCACCACATTGCGCAGCCCGATCCGGCGGGCACCGGGCTGAAGCTGGCCCTCGGCCGGGTGATCGGCGATGCCGGCCTCAGCGCCGACCAGATCGTGCACGTCAATGCGCATGCCACGTCCACTCAGGCCGGGGACGTCGTGGAGGCCCAGGCCGTGGCCGCGGTACTCGGCACGGCGGCGGGCGGCGTGGTCCTCTCGGCCACCAAGTCGATGACCGGCCACCTGCTCGGCGGCGCCGGCGCACTGGAGTCGATCGCCGCGATCCTGGCGCTGCGCGACCGGGTCGCACCGCCCACGATCAACCTCGAGGACCCCGACGACGACGCCGGGCTGCGGATTGCCGCTGAGCCTGTGGAACTGCGCCCGCGTAGCTCGGCCCCGATGGCCGTGCTGAACAACTCATTCGGATTCGGCGGTCACAATGTCGTACTAGCCTTCACGGCCGCCTGACCCGAGCCTGCGCGTCCGAACCGAGGAGACTGACGTGACCATCCTGGGCAACCGGATTCCCGTTACCCCAGTACCGATCGCGGCCGCCTCCCCGGCCCTCGCCGCCAACGGGGCGGCCGCGGAGGCTCCTGCGCTGCCTGACGTCAGCGCCGGCAGCCGTGATCCGCGGGCCCGGCTGGGCTGGCTCTTCGATCCGGGCACGCTGAAGCTGCTGATCCCGCCGGACACCAGTGGCGTGCTCACCGGGACCGGTTGCATTGACGGCATGCCCGCCGTCGCGTTCGCCAGCGACCCGCGGGTGCAGGGCGGCGCGATGGGCACCGCCGGCTGCGATGCGATCGTGACCGCGTACGACTACGCGATCGAGAACGGCGCCCCGGTGATCGGGCTCTGGCACTCGGGCGGCGCGCGGCTGCGCGAGGGCGTGGAGAGCCTGCACGCGGTGGGCACGGTGTTCGCCGCCATGACGCGGGCGTCCGGGGTGGTGCCGCAGATCTCGGTGGTCCTCGGCGCGGCGGCCGGCGGAGCGGCCTACGGCCCGGCCCTCACCGACCTGGTGATCCTCTCCGACCGCGGCCGGATCTTCGTCACCGGCCCAGACGTGGTCCGCAGCGTGACCGGCGAGGATGTCGATTCCGAACGGCTCGGCGGTCCCGAGCCGCACAGCCGGCGCTCGGGCGTCGTGCACCTGGTCACGGAGTCGGACGGCGACGCGATCAGCAAGGCCAGGCAGCTCGCCCTGCTGCTGGGCCGTCCGGGGCCGACCGACACCGCACCGGAGGTTAGCCACGATGTCGACCTCGCCGAGCTGCTGCCCGAGTCGGCCAGGCGCGCTTATGACGTGCATCCGCTGATCGCCGGGCTGCTGGACGAGCCGGGTATTGAACTGCATCCGCGCTGGGCGCCGAACGTAGTCACCACGCTGGGCCGGCTGGCAGGCCGGTCGGTCGGGGTCATCGCCAACAACCCGCTCCGGCTGGGCGGCTGCCTCGATGCGACCTCCGCCGAGAAGGCCGCGAGGTTCGTGCGGATGTGCGATGCGTTCGGCGTGCCGCTCGTCGTGGTCGTCGACGTGCCTGGCTACCTGCCTGGCGTCGGCCAGGAGTGGGACGGCGTGGTCCGCCGGGGCGCCAAGCTGCTGCACGCGTTCGCGGAGGCGACCGTCCCGCGGGTAACGCTGGTGACGCGCAAGGCCTACGGCGGCGCTTACATCGCGATGAACTCGCGGGCCCTCGGCGCCACCCGGGTTTTTGCCTGGCCAGGTGCCGAGGTCGCGGTGATGGGCGCGGTGGCCGCGGTGCGGATCTTGCACCGGCGGACCCTCGCCGACGTGCCGGCCGAGCGCAGGCACGAGGCGGAGGCCGAGCTGGCCGCCGAGCATGAGCGCGAGGCGGGCGGCCTGCCGCGCGCGATCGCGCTCGGCGTCGTGGACGAGATCGTCGAGCCCGCCGACACCAGGGCGGCACTCGCCCGCGCGATCGCCGAGGCTCCGGCCCGCCGCGGTCAGCACGGCAACATCCCGCTCTGAGCTCAGCTCCCGAACGCCTCGCGGGCCGCGGCAGCGCCCGGCCTGGCCCGGTCCCAGTACTCATACGTGCCCGCATCGCGCAGTTCGCGGGCGGCCTGCGCGGCCGCGTCCAGCGCCGCGAAGGCGAACGCCCCGCCCACCGAGATCCGGCGCACGCCGAGTTCCGCCAGCTCGGCCACTGGCGGTGCCGCCGGCAGCGCCAGCACGCTGACCGGCCGGTCCAGGGCCGCGACCAGGTCACGCAGCTGGTCCGCTCTGATCAGGCCGGGAGCGAACAGCACGTCAGCGCCCGCGTCCTGGTAGCGCTGCAGCCTGGCGATGGTGTCAGCCAGGTCGACCCGGCCGCGCAGGTAGTTCTCGGCCCTGGCCGTCAGGACCAGCTGGCCGGGCCCGTTGTGGGCGGCCTCGGCGGCGGCCGCCACCCGCTCGGCGGCCAGCACCGGGTCGTAGATCGGGGCGTCCGCGTGCCCGGTGAAGTCCTCTACCGAGCAGCCGGCCAGCCCCGCGTCCAGGGCCAGCCGGACCGTCTGCGCGACGCCCTCCGGCTCGTCGGCGAAGCAGTTCTCCAGGTCGGCGGAGACCGGCAGATCGGTCGCTCCGGCCAGCCAGGCGCCATGTGCTATCGCCTCGTCACGGGTGACCGTGCCGTCGAGCTGGCCGAGCGTCGCGGCGAAACCGCTGCTCGTGGTGGCCAGGGCCGCGAATCCCAGCGAGGCGAACAGCCGGGCTGAGCCGCGGTCCCAGGCGTTGGGCATGAGCAGCGGCGTGCCCTCATGGTGCAGGGCCAGAAACCGGGCTGCCTTCTCAGTCTGGGTGGGCATAAGGGCGAATCTATCGGGCGTCCGGCCGGTACGCCGCCCGGCCGGCTCGATCCCGGATGTGCGGCGGCACGCCGGTGCCCGCCGGCAGCGCGGGATCGGGGACGGGCTGCTGCCAGAACGAGGCCAGCGGCAACTCCCCCGCCCACAGGCCGAGCGCCGCATCGGGGCTGTCGGCATCGTCGGGCGGCCCGCAGCGGATCTTGACCGACGCCTCGTCCAGCGGCATCGCGAGCAGGCTGGTCGCGGCCAGTTCCTTGCGGCTGGGCCGGCGCGCGTAGTCCCATTGCCCGGGGGCCAGGTGCTCGGACAGCGCGCGCAAGCCGGCGATCTTCTGCTCCGGATCGGTGATCAGCCTCGGCACCGCGTAGATCATCGCGCTGCGGTAGTTGACCGCGTGCTCGAACACCGACCGGGCCAGCACCAGGCCATCGAGCACCGTCACGGTCAGGCACGCCATCGCATCGCTGTCCAGGCTGCGGCTGGCCACCGAGCCGTGCACGTAGACCTGCTCGTCGTCGAATCCGTAGCCGGTCGGCACCACCATGGGCACCCCGTCCACGATGACGCCCAGATGAGCCACCAGCCCGGCCCGCAGCACGGCGAACAGCTCGGACCGCTCCCGGCGGCCCTGCTCGCGCAGCCGCCGGTGCCGGGTGCGCGGCGTCGCCGACAGCGCCTTCGGAGCGGGCACCTTCGAAGCGGGCTCAGCGTGCGGATTAGTCATAGATTCAGGCCCCGTACAACGGAATCAGTGGTCAGGCGTAGTCTACGCAACCGATTCAAGCCATTTCCGAACGTGCTCGCGGCGTCAGACAGGCTCCGCCATCCCGGCCGCGGCGCGCGCGAAGGCGCTGAGCACCCGGTCCCAGAAGCTGGTCACGTCGATCTCGGTGGCGATCAGCGCGTTGCACTCGCCGGGCGCGGCACCGAAGTCGGTGACCGTCATCCCCGAGGTCCACCGGCCCTGGGTCTCTACCTCGACCCGGGCGGGCAGGCAGCGAATCAGCCCCGGCCAGGCCACGTGGGCGACCGCGCAGACGTCATGGACCGCAGGCCCAAGTTCCCCGGCCGCTCCCGCCGCGCCCCCTGCCGCTGGCGAAGCGCCGCCCGCCGCCGACGGCTCCTCGCTGACCCCGCGATACCCGGACAGGGCGGGCAGCAGCAGTTCGGCACCGAGCCTGCCGAGCCCGCGCATCCGGTCCAGCACCGCGGCCGTCGCCCGGGCCTGGAGGGTGACGTCCAGGCCGACCATCGTCACGGTCCAGCCCGCCCCGAACACGATCGCCGCCGCCTCCGGATCAGCCGCGATGTTGAACTCCGCGGCCGGCGTGGTGTTGCCCCGGCCCGCCGAGCCGCCCATGATCACGAAGTCCCTGACCCAGCCGGCCAGGCGCGGCTCGCGGCGCACGGCGAGGGCGATGTTGGTCAGCGGGCCGATCGCGATCAGGGTGATCTCGCCGGGCGCCGCACCGATCGTCTCGATCAGGAAGTCCACCGCGTGGCCGGCCGCGGCCCGGGACGACGGCGCCGGCAGCAGGGCACTCCCGAGCCCCGAGGCGCCATGGACATGGTGAGCGGTCAGCCCGGGCCGGAGCAGCGGGCCGGCGCTGCCGGCCACCACCGGCACGTCTCCGATGCCGACGAAATCGGCCACCCGCAGTGCGTTCGCCGTGGTCATGTCCAGCGGCACGTTGCCGGCCACGGTGGTCACCCCGCAGAGCCGCAAGCCGGGACTGCCGTGCGCGAACACCAGGGCCAGTGCGTCATCGATGCCCGGGTCGCAGTCGATGATGATCTTCCGTTCGGTCACCGTCATGCTCCCGCCCGCTCCGTCCGCTGCCCCGCTCTGGCCCGTTCGTGCCCTCATCGTCGCACGGGGCCCCGCGCCCATCGCGCCGCCAGCACGCCCGTCGACCGGTCATCCCGGGCCCGTCGGCCACTGTTGTTGAACCCGCCGGCCACCGCTGACCAGCCAAAAGACTGCGCGTCGCGGACCCGTGAGGGCTATTACTGAAAGTGACTAACTGTTACGCTCAGCAACTATAGGTACTTCGCTGTAACGAGCCGGCGCCCCCGGGTGGCCGGAAGAAATGAGGGTCTGCCGTGCAGAAATCTGCGCACCGAATCTTCGGCCGCACCCGCGCCACGGTGCTGGGCGCCGTCTTACTGTCCGGAGCCGTGCTGTCCGGAGCCGCGCTGCCGGCGCTCGGCCTGCTGTCAGGCAGCGCGAGCGCCGCGCCCCTCGCCTGCGATACCAGCAACCAAATCTTCAAATGCGAGGCCAGTCCCACGCACATCAGGCCGGCTATCTACTTCAACATTCTCCAGACCTTCACGGTCACCGGGACGCTGTACAGCTTCCGCGGCCCGGTCTCGGGCCAGCATCTCTTCTTCAGCACCGGACGGATCTCGCTGTGCAGGCCGGCCATCACGAACAGTCACGGCGTGGCAAGCTGCGTGCTGAGCTACGCCGCGTCGGTGGCCATAAGGCAGAACTCCGGCCGGTACACAGTCAGCTTCCCCGGCAGCGACGACTACCTGCCATCCAGCGCAACCGGTCAGGCGATCATCCACCCGTGACCGCCAGCTACCCGTGACCGCCTAGCAAGCGCCAGAACTGGCTGCCGCCCGATCACGGGGCGGCAGCCAGTTTCCTGCTCGCCCCCGCTCGGCCCGGCCCTGCTGACCAGCGGAAAGACCGCGTGTCGTGGACATGAGTTCGATCACTCAGTGTAATCGACTGCTACGCTCAGCGACTGACGATCTTGGCCCGCTCGTTACGAGCGAGCGCCGCAGCGTGCCGGAAGAAAGAGGTTTGTCGTGCCAAAACCAGTCCACCGTAGCTTCGGCCGCACCCGCGCCACCGTGCTGGGCGCCGCCTTACTGTCCGGAGCCGCGCTGCCTGCCGCCGGCCTGTGGGCGGGCTCAGCGAGCGCGGTCCCCCTCGTCGGCTGCCCTACCCACGCCGGAGTGAGCACGTGCACATTCAGTTACACGGGCTCCGCAGCCAGCTGGACGGTCCCCGCGGGCATCACCCACCTGACCGTCACCGCTGACGGCGGCTCGGGTGCCGACGCCGGCAGCGCGCCGACCGTCAACGCATACACCGGCGCAGACAACGGAGCAGACAACGGAAACGCCACCGGAGGCACCGGTGGCAGCGGCGGGGACTACCAAGCGGTGCTGACCCACATCCCGGCCGGCACGGTGCTCAGCATCTTCCCGGGCGGCGCGGCCACCGGCACGGCGGGCGGCCTGGATGCCGGCTCAGGCGGCGGGAACAGCACCACCGACAGCAACAGCAACTCCGGCGGCGGCGGCGGTGGCGCGAGCACCGTTTCCGTAGGCCGCGACGACCTGCTGGTGGTCGCCGGCGGTGGCGGCGGCGCGGGCGCCGAGAACGTGATTCCCGACGACCGAACGCAACTGAATGGCGGGACTGGCGACGGCCCGGGCGTCGAGAACAAGCCTGCGCCGTCGGCCAATGGCGGGAACGGCGGCGGCAGCGGAGGTGTCAACGGCGCCGACGGCACGCCGTCCACAGCGGGTACCGAAGGCGGCGGCGGCACCACGACCACGGGCGGCGCCAACGGCGGAAGCGACGGCTGCACCACCTCGGCCACCGACGGAGGTCAGCTCCAGGGCGGCAACAGCAACTCGGGTAGCTGCGATTTCGTCGGGGGCGGCGGCGGTAGCGGCTACTACGGCGGCGGCGGCTCAGCCGAAGGTGCCGGCGCAGGCGGCGGCTCAGCGTTCCCAGCCCACGTGACCAATGTCGATGGCATCCTCGTGGTTCCGCTCGCCGACACCCATACGCACTCCGGTAACGGCGTGGTCACCATCACCTACCGGCGCGTCCCGACGCACCTCACCGCGTACATCGCGTTCAACATCTTCCAGACCTTCACCGTCTCAGGAAGGCTCGACGGCCCCTCCGGGCCGGCGGCGGGCCAGCCGCTGATCTTCACGACCGGGCACACCTTCCTGTGCGTGACTCACACCAACAGCCACGGCATCGGGTCCTGCGTGCTCAGCTACGCCAAGTCGGTAGCGATCCGGCTGAATGCCGGGCGCTTTATGGTCAGCTTCCCGGGCAGCGCCGGTTACCTGCCTTCGAGCGCGAACGGCCAGGCGATCATCTACCCGTGACCGCCTGACACGGCCTGACACTCGAGACTGGCTGCCGCCGGGGTCACCGGGCGGCAGCCAGTCTTTTGGACCGGTTCACGCTCCCGTCCAGCGCCGGCTCAAACCCGGCCGTGATCAACATCACCGCTTAGCACCGCTGCGCAGCCCGTCAGGCGACCCCCGCCACGGGCCACACGACACCGCTAGGCACCCTACTGACCAGCCGAAATGACTCGTGTCGCCCGCCTCAAACTTGCTTACTTAGAGTGACAGCCTGTTACGCTCTGCGATCAGCATCTGATCTGCAGTGACCAGCCGGCGCCGCCAGGCAGCCGCAACGAGAGAAGGGATTGCCGTGCACAGATCTGTTCACCGCATCTTCGGCCGAACGCGCGCCACTGTCATAGGCGCCGCCCTGCTGAGCGGAGCCGCGTTGCCCGCCGCAGGGCTGTGGGCCGGAACCGCGAGCGCCGCGCCCACCTGTTCCGAAACCGCGGGCGTCACCACCTGCACGTTCGCCTACACCGGCCACGCGACCGATTTCCAGGTCCCGCAAGGAATCACCACCCTGACCGTCGTCGCCGACGGCGGTGCCGGGGCTGACGGCGTGACCAGCTCCATCCTGGGCGCGGGCGCCGGCGGGAAGGGCGGCGAGTACCAGGCCACGCTGGCCGGCGTCACGCCCGGATCGACGCTGAGCATCTTCCCGGGCGGCGCGGCGACCGGTACGACCGGTGGCACCAACCAGAGTGGCCATGGCGGCAACGGCAGCCCTGACACCAGTGGCACCAGCGGCGGCGGCGGCGGCGCGAGTACCGTCGCCCTCTCGCCGTTCTCGGTCGGCAACGTGCTGGTCGCTGCGGGCGGTGGCGGCGGCGGGGGCGCGCTGAACCCGCTCCTGCACGCCGACGGCGGCAACGGCGGCGGCAGCGGCAACCTGGCCACCGGTGACGACGGGCACCCGACCCTGCTGAACCCGTTCCGCGGGAGGGGCGGCACGCCGTCGGCGGGGGGCGCCAATGGCGGAACGCTGGGCTGCACCGTTTCGGCCACTAGCGGCACGCAGCTGGTCGGCGGCAACGGCAACAGCGGCACCTGCACCGTGGCCGGCGGCGCCGGCGGCAGCGGCTACTTCGGCGGCGGCGGTGCGGCAACCCTCTCCGGCGGTGGCGGCGGCGGGGCCTTCCCGACCGCACCCGGTGTGACTGTCATTCACGGCATCACCATCACGCCGGTCACCACCGACCACAACACCAACAGCGGCAACGGCGTCGTCACCATCAGCTACACCGGTCCTCCGCCGACCACCACCACCCTGAGCTCATCGCACGACCCGAGCTATTACGGCCAGCCGGTCACCTTCACCGCAACGGTGGCTCCGCTCGATGGCGGCGTCTTCGACGGCGGCGGCACGGTGACGTTCAGGAACGGCATTTTCACCATCCCGGGCTGCTCGGCCGTCACGCTGCACCACGTCTTCGGAACCTGGCGGGCGTTCTGCACCACCAGCGCGCTCCACGTCGGCCCGAACTTCATCACCGCCACCTACAACGGTGACGCAAACTGGGCCGGCTCAGTCAGCCGCCCGCTGATCCAGCTCGTACGACGGGCCCCGACCCACCTCTCGGCGGCTATCGCCTTCAACATCCACCAGACCTTCACGGTCTCCGGCAGGCTGACCAGCTTCGGCGACCCGGTCGGCGGTGCTCTACTCACCTTCAGCACTGGACCATTCACGCTGTGCCACGCGTTCACCAATTCGCACGGCATCGGGTTCTGCGTGCTGAGCTACAACCAGTCGGTGCTCATCAGGCAGCAGGCGGGGCGCTACCGCGTCAGCTACGCCGGCAGCCCCGGCTACTTCCCATCCAGCGCGTCCGGTCAGGCCATCATCCATCCCTGACCCTCGCACCTAACGGAACTGGCTGCCGCCCGGGAGACCGGGTGGCAGCCAGTTCTTTATGCTCACGTGCTAGCTATCGGGACTACCCGAATGGCCAGCACGGACGCTGGCCGCTGCGCTGTTGGGCCATAAAAGTGAACGGCCGCCCGGACATCCGGGCGGCCGTCAGTTGTTATGCCTTGATCAGCCGGTGGCGTGCAGCCACCGCACCGGCGCGCCCGCCGCGGCGTGCCGGAACGACTCGAGTTCGTTGTCCCAGGGCTGACCGAGCAGCAGCGCAAGTTCCGCCTCCAGCGACCCACCCAGCGCTGGGTGCCGCGGGCCGTGCATCTCCCGCAGCACGCCCATGTCGTCGTCGCAGGCCCCGCCGGTGCCAGGGCCGCCGGTGCCAGGACCGCCGGTGCCAGGCCCGCCAGCAGACCGCCCGGAGCCGTGCGGCGCAGCGGACGCCGCGAGCGTCATCGCGGCCCGGAGCCTGCCCTCGGGGATCAGGATGTCGCCGCTGGCCGAGGTGACCGCGGAGAACGTGCCGAGAGTGGGCGTGTAGCTGTAGCGGACCGCGTCACAGCCGGGGCTGGCCTCCTCGGTCACCTCGAACCTGATCAGGTTCCAGCCCGCCAGCGCAGAGGTCAGCGCACCCGACAAGCCCGGCCGCCCCTGCCAGCTCAGCTCGGCGCGGAGCGTTCCTGGCGACGCGGGCTGGTCGACCCACGGCAGGGTCAGGGCCACGCCAAGAACCCCGGACACTGCCCACTCGATATGCGGGCTCAGCGCCGGGGGCGCGGAGTGGATCTGCAGCACGCCACGTACGGACACTAGACCTCCCAGCCAGCAGACGAGGCTCGTCTTCCCCAACGACCTCGGTGCTCGCAGGTGCCCTGCCGCGGCACGCCAACATCCAGCGCTCCGTGTCACATTGTGCCGCACAGCTATCGCTGGCACCAGCACCTGGCCAGTTCTGCGCCCGTGTCCTGCACCGGTTTCGTGGCAATCCGCCCGTTGCATGATGTGATGAAGGTGTGATCCCGCCAGCAGGGGCAGCGGCTGCCGGGCGCGACCCGGCCGGGCGTGACGCCGCCGCACCCAGTGTCCGCGAACGCGACACCAGGTCACGCAGGGTCCGCGAGCGCGGGACCAGGTCACGCGGGATCGGCGAGCGTGACATCGCCGGGTTGCTGTTCACCGCCGAGATGTACGGCGTCCAGCTCGACCATCTCGCGCGGGTGCTCGGCGTGAGCCAGGCCCGGGCCCGGGCGATCGCCGCGGGCTGGCGCGACCGGCGGTTAGCCGAGTCAGCCAGGCTCGGCCCGGGGGGTCCATGGATCTGGCTGACCAGGACGGGGCTGGCCAGCTGCGGCCTGGCCTACTCAGCCGCGCCCCCAGCACTGGGGCGGCTCGCCCACATCCGGGCGGTGACCGCGGTCAGGCTCGCGCTGGAATCGGCCGCCGGCTACGCCACAGCCGGCGCGTACTGGCGTGGTGAGCGCCGGCTGCGAACCCGGGCCGGCGGCCGGGTCGGGCTCCGCGAGCACTTCCCGGACGGCGAGGTGCACTGGCCCAGCGGGGCCGCGGTGGCCTGGGCCGGTGAATGCTGGGCCATCGAGGCCGAGCTGACCCGCAAAACCGTCAGCCGGACCACGGCGATCATGCGGGAGCTGCTGACCCGCACCGGCGACTACGGCTGCCCGGCGGCCGAGGCCAGGATCCCGGGCAGGCCGGCCAGGCACGCTCGCGTGCTGTATCTGTGTGCGCCGGCCGCGCTGTCGACCGTGGCCAGGGCCCGCGATGCGCTCGGGGGTGCCGCCGCCCGGATCGAGATCCGCAGCCTGCCGCCGGACGCCGGGAGCGAACGGGCCGCCACTGAACGGGCTGCACCGTGATCAGCCGCTGGGTGGGCCTGCTCGCGGTCCGTGCGGCGGCCAGGCTCGCGGTCAGGCTCATCAAGATCGCCGCCGCCGCGGCGCTGATCGTCGCGGCCGCACCGGTATCGGTGTGCGCGGCGATCGGCGTCTGGACCGCCTGGCTGGCGGGCTGGCCGCCGGCCCGGCTGTACCGCGCCGCGCTGTGGTGCGCGCCGATGGTCGCCGTCTGGCTGGCCGCCATCGCGATCACCCGCGGCTGGGCCAGCGTGATCCAGGCGCCCTACCAGGCCTGGCGGGCCATGTGGCGCGATGGCGCGGCCGGCGCCTACCTGGCCGCGGCGGCGGTCATCGCTCCGGCCGCGATCCCGGCGGGCCTCGCGGCGGGCGGTCTGGCCTGGTCCTACCGGATCCGGTCGATGCAGGCCGGATCCGGCGGCCTGTCCCCCGCCGCCGCTGTCGCTTTCGACCTCCGGCAATGGCGGCACCAGGCCCGCATCGCGCGGGCCAGGATAGCCGCGCCCGGATCAGTGCCGTTGAACAGCCGGAACGGGGACCTCATCGCCGGCGCCGTGATCCGCGCGGTCGGTCACCCGGCGCGGCAGATCGCCGCCATCCCGTACCAGCGGATGCGATCCCACCAGGTGGTGATCGGGACTTCCGGGACCGGCAAGACCACCTTGCTGCTCCGGCTCTGGGCCGGGTTCGTGGCCAGCGCACTGCACCGCCACTACGCAGGCACCGGCGGACTTCCGCTGCTGGTCGTGCTGGATTGCAAGGGCGGCGGGGACGCCCGCCGGATCGCCGACCGGGCCCGCCGGGTGCTGCGGGCCGCCGGGGCCGCTGCCACCGCGATCTGGCCGGACGAGGCCAGCCTGTCGCTCTGGACCCTGCCTCCCGGGCAGCTCACCACCACGCTGGTCGACCTGATCGAACACGGAACCGGCGGCGCCGCCTACTACGCCGACATCATGGAGGCGGTCGTCGGGCTGGCCGTCGACGCGCCGCCCGGGCCACCGCAGGACACCGCGGATTTCCTGGTCCGGCTCGATCCGGGCTGGCTGAGCATGGCGTACGCGGCCAGCGAGCACGATGATGCGCACGCGCTGATCCGCGCGGCCGGTCGGCAGATCGGCGATATCGCGCTGCGGTTCCGCACCCTGTTCCGCCGCCTGGGCAGCGGGCTGGACGGGCCGGGCGGTTTCGGTGACGCCGACGTCTGGTACTGCATCCTGGAGGGCACCGGACAGGCCAGCGTGGCCGAAAGCCAGGCCCGGGCGCTGGTGGACCTGCTGGCCAGCTATGCGACCGCCGCACCGTCAGGAGCCGGGCCTGGCGGCGGCCGCCGCGAGATCCTGCTGGCCGTCGATGAGTTCAGCGCGGTCTCCAGGCGGCTGCCGATCTGGCAGCTTTACGAACGGGCCCGCTCACTCGGCCTCGCCGTCCAGGTGTCCGCGCAGTCCTGGCCGGGCCTGGCCGCCGATGAGGATGAGCGGTACCGGATCGCGGCGGCGGCCGACGGCGGCATCTGGCTGCTGCGCACGCCGCATCCCGAGCCGGTGGCCGCGCTGGCGGGCAGCAGGAAGGTCATGGACACCACCAGGCGGTTACTGGGCGCGCCGCTGTGGAGTCATCAGGGGAGCTCCCGGATGCGGCTGGCACCGGTGGTCGACCCGGCCCTGATCCGCGCCCTCGATGTCGGCCAGGCCGCCTACATCTACCGCGGCGGCGCGACCTACGTCCAGGTAAAGCGCCTGGTCGCCGCGCCCGCCGCGGTGGGCACGCCAACGGCCGCCGTGGCGATGGCTCGCGAGGCCGCAGTGCCAGGCACTGCGGCGGCCGCCGACGTGACCTCAGCGACCGGCCCGGCCGCAGGCGTCGGCGCCATGGCCGACGGCCGGGCCGCCGGTAACGGTGCCGCCGCCCCGAGCGGTGCCCCAGCCGCAAGCGGTGCCCCAGCCGCAAGCGGTGCCCCAGCCGCAAGCGGTACCGCCGCCGCAAGCAGCGCAGCAGCCGGGAGCGGTGCGGCCGTCGAGCTGGGAGCGAGCCGGCCGGCCCTGCCGGCCGCCCGCACTCCGCCCGGCCTGGCGGCGCTGCTGGATGAGGCATTCGGGAAGGAGCCATCATGACCGGCCCGGATCGGCCGCAGCGCACCGGCGATCCGTTCGCGGCGCTGGGCCTGGCGCCGCGGGCGGACCTTACCGACGACGAGGTGCGCGCGGCGTGGCGGCGGATCGCTGCCGCCACGCACCCGGACCGGCAGGACGGGGGCGACCCGCAGCGGTTCGCGGTTGCCGCTGCGGCCTATACCGCGCTGCGCACCGGGTTCGGCCGCAGCGAGGCCCTGGCCGACCTGTCGGCGGGACCGGCCTCCGGTGCCGGGCCTGGCCGGAGACGTTCCGTTACGCCCTGGTTTTCGGGGTTTCATGCCGGTCGTGCCGCGCGTCTCGCAACCCGGATCCAGGGCGGGCGTCCCCGAAGGCTCGCGCTGCGGGTGCTGGCCACGATCGCCGCGAGTGCCGCGGCGGTGGCCGCCGCCGGATTCCATCCGGCGGCTCCTGCCCTGGTCACCGGGGCTGTCACCTGGCTGGCCTGCACCGCCCGCCGCGATCTCGCCCCGCCCGGATGAGGCCGGGCCTGGCGGTCCTGAGCGCTCCGTCCCGGCGCGTTCAGGCCACCCGGTACACCTCGTATTCGATCCGCCTGGGCCCGGCCAGCCGCCCGCGCGCGATGAACAGGCTCTGCGTGAGCCAGGCGTAGCCATCGCTGCCGACCTCGAACTGCGGCGCCATGCACATGTACTGGTCGCCGAACCCGGTCTCCGCGCCGGCCTCCAAGGCCCGCGAGAACCCCTCGTCGCTGCGGATCAGCGCGACGTCGTAGCGCATCAGGATCAGCGTCCCGTCCTCGGTGAGGAACTGCGTTCGCTGGTCCTGGCGGCGGATGCCGTTGCCGTCGAACCGGATCCAGTCGGTCCCCGGCATCGCCAGGCTGGCCGTGATCCGCGGTCCGGCCAGCGTGGCCTCGGCGATCTTCCAGCACAGCCGGGCCGGGGCCCCGACCGTCGGTCCTAGCGGCCCCTCGATCCGCTCCGCGAAAGTCATCTCATGCTCGAGGTCAAGCACCGCCGGTGGCCGGGGCGGCTGGCGCGTCATCACAGGATGGCGATCGGGTTGACCGGGGAGCCGGTCCCGCCGGGCAGCCTGAGCGGGGCGGTCACGGACAGGAACGCCCAGCGGCCGGCCGCTTCGCAGGCCTGCGCCAGGTCCTCGAACTGCAGGTAATCCAGCAGGTGCAGGCCCATCGCGTTGATGGCGAGCACGTGCACGGGGAACGCGACGCCCTCCACCACGCTCGGCGCCGTGTCGCTGTTGCTGTCGCTGCCCAGCGCCGCCACCTGACGCTCGGCCACGAATTCCATGGCCAGCGGGTGCAGGCCCGCGCGGGTCCGCGGCACGTCCCACGGCCCGAGCTGGTCACGCCGCAGCCGATGGCCGACCCGGACGAACAGCAGGTCCCCCGGACCGACGCGGACCTCCTGGGCCTGCTCCGCCGCGACCAGATCGTCGGCGGTGACGTGCTCGCCTGGCTCGAGCCAGCGGACGCCGCGCAGCCGCGGGATGTCCAGCAGCACGCCGCGGCCGACGATCCCGTCGTGCGCATCGTCGATGGACAGCACGCTGGCGCCCTGTGACGTGACGGCACCGGGAGCCACCCGGTTGTACAGCCCCTCGTCGTAGCTGACATGGCACAACGCGTCGATGTGGCTGTCCACGTCACCGTGCACGTTCATGGTCAGCTGATCGGCGGCGAAGGACAGCCCGGCCACCTCGGAAGGCTCGCCCGGCAGGCGCTTCATGTGCCGTGCGCCAGGCTCGGGATTGTCCGGCGCGCTGCCGGCCAGCGGGGCGGCCATCGTCACCGTCCGGCCAGCCCGGACCTCGCCGGCCGCGGCAGTCAGCCGGGCGGGGGTGATGTGGTTCAGCGCGCCCCGCCGATCATCGTTTCCCCACTGAGCGTGCCGGTGCAGCCGCTCGTAGAGCTCATGGAAGCTGGCCGCGGACATCTGCGAATCTGGCATCTGCTCATCCTGCCAGTACCCCGCTGGCCGGGTCCGGGCCCCGGCCGGCCCCGGGGGCGCCATCCGGCGTGGTCGCCGATCGCCCGGCGCTACAGCCCTTGGCTGGGCTGAGAGCAGGCCTCGGCTGGCGCGGGGAGCACGGCCTAGGCTAACCTCGTGTACATCATGATGCGCGGCCTGCTTCTTCGCGGCCGCGGCGAGGCCAGGTAACCAGCCGGTCGGCTCCTCGCCGCGGGCTGCTGTGCTGCGCCGACCGAACGGTCACCCGGTCCTTCCTCGTCAGGAGCAGCAGCATCATGAGTAATCCAGGTAATCAGCGCCCGTCTGGCATGCCCTGCCATCGCTACCAGCCGTTCCGCCCGGTCGACCTGCCCGACCGGCAGTGGCCGGCACGCACGATCACCACGGCGCCGCGGTGGCTGTCGACCGACCTGCGGGACGGCAACCAGGCCCTGATCGATCCGATGAACGCGGCCCGCAAGCGTGCCATGTTCGACCTGCTGGTGCGGATGGGCTACAAGGAGATCGAGGTCGGCTTCCCGGCCGCCAGCCAGACCGAGTTCGACTTCATCCGCAGCCTGATCGAGGCCGGCGCAGTACCCGACGACGTCCGCATCTCGGTGCTGACCCAGGCCCGTGAGGAGCTGATCGAGCGCACCGTCCAGTCGCTGGCCGGGGCTCGGCAGGCCACCGTACACATGTACAACGCGGCCGCGCCGATCTTCCGGAGGGTGGTGTTCGGCTGGGATGGCGACGGGCGAGCCGAGTGCCGGGCCGTGGCGGTCGAGGGCACCAGGGCGGTCATGAAGTTCGCCGAGACCTACCTGGCAGGCACCGACTTCGGCTACGAGTACTCGCCAGAGATCTTCATGGACACCGAGCTCGATTTCTCGCTGGAGATCTGCGAGGCGGTGATGGACGTGTGGCAGCCGGGCCCGGACCGCGAGATCGTGCTCAACCTGCCGTGCACCGTCGAGCGCTCCACCCCCAATGTCTACGCCGACCAGATCGAGTGGATGAGCCGGAACCTGAGCCCGGCGCGACCACGTCGCCCTGTCCGTGCACACTCACAACGACCGGGGCACCGCGACCGCGGACGCCGAGCTCGCGGTGCTGGCCGGGGCGCAGCGGATCGAGGGCTGCCTGTTCGGCAACGGCGAGCGGTCGGGCAACGTCGACCTGGTGACGCTCGGGCTGAACCTCTACAGCCAGGGCATCGACCCGATGATCGACTTCAGCGACATCGACGAGATCCGCCGCACCGCCGAGTACTGCACCCGCATCGACGTCCATGAGCGCCACCCCTACGCCGGCGATCTGGTCTACACGTCGTTCTCCGGCTCGCACCAGGATGCGATCAAGAAGGGCTTCGACGAGCTGGATCGGGTCGCCGCACAGGCGGGCAAGCCGGTCAGCGAGCTGCCGTGGGCGATGCCGTACCTGCCCATCGACCCCCGGGACGTGGGCCGGTCCTACGAGGCGGTCATCCGGGTCAACTCGCAGTCCGGCAAGGGCGGCGTCGCCTACATCATGAAGAGCGACCACCAGCTGGACCTGCCGCGGCGCCTGCAGATCGAGTTCAGCCACGTGATCCAGCGGCACACCGAGGATGCGGGCGGCGAGGTGGACGCGGCGCAGATGTGGCAGATCTTCGCCGACGAGTACCTGGAGCCCGGCGCGTTCGAGCTGGTCAAGTTCGGCTCGGTGAGCGAGGAGGGCGTCGAGCGGAGCACCACGACGGTCCGCGCCTTCGGCACCGAGCACACCCTGACCGGCAGCGGTAACGGCCCGATCGCGGCGTTCTGCGCGGCGCTGTCCGGCGTCGACCTCGGGCTCGGCGGCGTGAACGTGCGAGTGCTCGACTACTCCGAGCACGCGCTCAGCGCCGGGCGGGACGCCGAGGCCGCCGCCTACCTGGAGATCGAGGTGGGCAACGCGGTGCTGTGGGGGGTCGGCATCAGCGAGTCGATCGTCCAGGCATCGCTGCGCGGCGTGATCAGCGCGCTGAACCGGACGGCACGCAGGCGCGCGGCTGGCGGCTGACCACCTAAGGCCATCCACCTGAGGCCATCCACCTGAGGCCATCCACCTGAGGCCATCGCCGCGGCGCTGGGGTACATCGCATACGCTCAGGCCGAGGGGAGCGTCATGGATCGAGCGGGATCGCCTCACCCCGGGAGCAGGGCGCTCAGCCCCGATCGGTTGCCGGCCGGCGGTCCGGTCTGGCTGCCGCCGATCCACGCCCTGTTCCTGGAGCGCTACGCCGGCGATGACGCGCTGCTGAAGCTGGCCGCCCTTCGGTTCCGTCAGCAAGGCCTGGCGGCCGAGCTGTACGCCGACACGCCGGACCAGCTTGACCGCGTGCTCGCGTACGTGCCGCCGCACCCGCGGCTCCCGACGGTCCACCTGAACCGCGGCCTGAACATGCTGCGGGACCGCGACCTGGACGTGGTCGAGGAGTTCGCCGGGCGCTTCGCTGGCCGGCTGTCCGGCATGGTGGTCCATGACCAGCCCGAGATGGTCGGGCAGACCGAGAACCTGGTGGCCGCGCTGCGAGACCTGGACGGCCGCCTAGCCCGCTGGCCCGATGCGCCCTGGGTATTTCTCGAGTACGCGGCTCGCCACGAGCCCAGCTGGTTCGTCGAGGTGGCGGAGCAGCTGAAGGACACCGACCGGATCAGCAGCTGCCTCGACATCGGTCACATCGGTGTCAGGCAGGCGCATGCCAGGTTCGCGCGCGAGCATCCGGGGCTGTCCCTGCAGAGCCTGTCCCCCGCCGATGAGCGCCTGCCCGGCCTGGTCGCCGACGTCCAGGACGCGGTGCTGGCGGCGCCGCAGGACATCATCGCCATGACGCGATCGATCGGGCAGCTCGGCAAGAACGTGCACTTCCACCTGCACGACGCGCATCCCCTGGTCGGCGGCCTGGCTGACCACTTCACCTTCCTGACCCGGCTGCCGGTTCCGTTCAGCTACCAGGGTCGGCAATCCCTGGCCATGATGTACGGCCCGGCTGGGCTCACCGCGATCGTGGCCGCGGCGACGGATGTGATCGGCCTGGACCGGGTGTCGTTCACGCTGGAGATCCACCAGGTGCAGGGCCGCCTGCCGGTCGGTGACGCGGCGGACCTGTTCGCGCACTGGCAGGACCTCGCCAGCGCCGAGCGCATGAACTACTGGCTTTCCGTGCTCGCGCAGAACGCCATGCTCGTCCGGGAGGCCATCCCGGCTTAGCCACGCATCAATTGGAGACACCCATGGAAACACCCCTGACGCCCTTAGACTTCGCCCGCCGGACCCGCCGCCTGCACGGTTCCAGGCTCGCGGTCGTCGACGATGAGCTGCGGCTGACCTACGAGCAGTTCTTCGATCGCTGCGATCGCTGGTCGGCGGCACTGCAGGAACTCGGGGTAGCGCCAGGCGACCGGGTCGCCACGATCGCGCCGAATACCCATGCCCAGCTCGAGTCCTTCTACTCGGTGCCGCAGATCGGGGCCGTCCTGGTGCCGATCAACTACCGGCTCACGCCGAAGGACTTCGTCTATATCGTCAACCATTCGGGCGCCAGCGTGGTCTGCGCGGACCGGGACTACCTGGCCGCCGTGGACGGCGTCCGCGATCAGATGCCGGACGTGCGGCATTTCGTGGCCCTCGACGGCAGCGGTGACGGCTGGCTGGACTATGCGGCCGCGATCGCCGCCGCCAGCCCGGACTTCGCCCGGCCGGAGATCGGCGAGCGGGACCTGCTCACGATCAACTACACCAGCGGGACCACCGCACGCCCCAAGGGCGTGATGATCACTCACCGGAACGCGGCGATCAACTCGATCGGCACCCTGCTGCACTTGCCGATCGGGGTGGGCGAGCCCTACCTGTGGACGCTGCCCATGTTCCACGCCAACGGCTGGACCTATACCTGGACGGTGACCGCCGCCGCCGGCACCCACGTCTGCCTGCGCAAAATCGACGCGGCCACGGTGTTCGGGCTGATCCGCGACGAACGGGTGCGCTTGTTGTGCGCGGCGCCCACAGTGCTGATCGCGCTGGCGAACGCACCGGCGCAAGCTCGCGGCGAAGTCCCGGCCGGCGTGCGCGTCGTGACCGCGGGCGCCGCACCGGCCGCCGCCACGATCGAGCGGCTCGAGGGCGAGTTCGGCTGGGAGGTCACGCACGTCTACGGGCTCACCGAGACGTCTCCGTTCATCACCGTATGCGCGCCGCTGCCCGAGCACGACGACCTGGCGCCCGCGGATCGTGCGGTCGTGAAGGCACGGCAGGGCGTCGAGCTGCTCACCTCGGGCGAGCTGCGGGTCGTGGACCTTGACGGCCGGGAGGTCCCGGCCGACGGTCAGTCACTCGGCGAGATCGTGGTGCGGGGAAACGCCGTCATGGACGGCTACTACCGCGATCCGGAGGCGACTCAGCGCGCGATGGGCGACGGCTGGTTCCATAGCGGAGATGCCGCTGTCGTGCACCCCGGCGGCTACGTGGAGATCCGCGACCGGCTGAAGGACGTGATCATCAGCGGCGGCGAGAACATCTCCTCGGTGGAGGTGGAGGGAACCCTGCTGCGGCACCCGGCGGTCCAGGAGGCCGCCATCGTCGGGCTGCGGCACGAGAAGTGGGGTGAGGCGCCGCAGGCCTTCGTCGTGCTGCGCGAGGGTGCCACGGCCAGCGAGGACGAGCTGATCACATTCACCCGCGACCGGCTGGCCCATTTCAAGGCCCCGCATGGCGTGACGTTCGTCGCCGAACTACCGAAGACCGCGACGGGCAAGATCCAGAAGTACGTCCTGCGCGACGGCGCGCCGAACCTGGCCCGCCAGTAGACCGCCTACCACGCGCGGTCGCGGCGGGGCGTTAGTCCACGGCGCGGCGTCAGTCGCAGGCGCGGCGTCAGCCGTCCAGGCGCGGCGTCAGTCGCAGGCGCGGCGCCAGTCCCCGCAGGCGTCCGTGTGCCGCGTCAGCGGCCCCCGACACGGCGTCAGTCGCAGGCGCGGCACTGGTTATGGCGCGTGACTCGGCGACAGCGCAGGCTCATCGGCCCAGCTGGTGAAGGCCCGGACCAGACCGCGGACCAGACGGTCGAAGCTGCGGCCGATGTCGGCGGGGAGCCCGAAACCGCCGTCTGCTTCCAGCGTGACGAAGCCATGCAGGGCTGAGCGCAGCGCGCGGGTCGCGTCGATGGCGTCGTCGTCGCGCAATTCGAAACCGGCCAGCACATCGGTGACGACGCGGACCACGGCGTCGCTGGCGGCCTGGTCTTCGGTGTCGCCGACGGCGGGCGCGCGCTGCGCCGCCGCATACCGGCCCGGGTGCTGGAGCGCCCACTGGCGGTAAGCACTGGCCAGGGCCACGATGGCGTCGCCGCGCGACCGGCCCACGGCAGCCCGGGCCAGGGTGCCGGCCAGTTCGTCCTTGGCCCGCAGGGCGATGCTCCGCCGCAGCCCGTCCAGCCCGTCTACATGCTTGTACAGCGACGGCTGGCGCACCCCCAAGCGGACGGCCAGGGCGGCGAGGGTCAGCCGCCCCAGCCCTACCTCGTCGGCGATCCGCTCGGCCTCGTCGACCACCCGGTCCGGGGTGAGCCCGGCCCTAGGCAAGGCCCCGCGCCGTCTGCAGGAAGCCAAGGACCGCGGGAGTGGTGATGTCGGGCCGCTGCGACTGGGGGTAGTGCCCGGCCTCGGGCACCATGACGACCTCGGCGCGCAGGGCCAGGGAGATCCAGTCGGCCTCTGCACGCGGGTCGGCGAAGTCCGGGTCCTGCTCCCCCATCACGACCAGGACCGGCGCCGTGACGTCGGGCAGCCGGGCCTCGGCCGGCGCGTGGCTGGTGCGCGTGGTAAGAGCGAACGCCTTCGCGTGCCCGGGCCGGCGAAGGCTGGCTGCGATCTGGCCGCGGTACTCGTCGAAGTCGTCGGGGCGCCGGCCCGCGTACAGCTTGGGCAGGTAAGACTTCCAGGAGATGGCCGCCCACGGCCGGGCCATGGCCGCCCGCAGCGCGATCCGCTGAATCGCGCTCGCGGCGTGGTCTCGAACGAATGGGCCGATCAGCACGAGTCCGGAGACGAGCTCGGGCCGCTGAGCCGCGGCGATGACGGCCGCTGCGGCACCCATGGAGTTGCCGGCGATGATCGCGGGGCCGCCGAGTTCCTCGATCAGGGCGATCAGGTCGGCGGCCGTATCAGCGTCGCCGTAGGACGCGAACGTGCTGTCACTGTCACCATGGCCGCGCAGGTCTGTGCACGCTACCCGGTAGCCGGCTTCCCGCAGCGCCGGGGCAAGGAAGCGATAGGCGGCCCGCAGGTCGCCCATGCCGGGCACGAGCAGGACCAGGGGCCCCGCCCCGCCGATGTCGTAGCCGATGCGCCCGTCGGGCCGGGTCAGGTAGCTGGTGTTCCTAGCGGTAGTCGCCGAGTTAGCGTTCATGCTAGCTAACATATATAGCCTGAAAGCTAATATCAATAGCTAAGTCTTGCGGCTAGTACTCTCTAGTGCTCTCGCCGTGGCCGTGATATTGCAGCGTGGCGATGCCGAGACCGGCTGAGCCAACCGCCGGAAGACAGTGCCGACCGAAGACACCGGGAGACAGTGCCGACCGAAGACAGTGGAGAGACAGACCCGTCGTGTCGGCTGCTCCTCGTGGGGCGGCCGCACCGCCTGGCTCAGGCGGGCCGCCCTTAGGCGGCGGTGGCTGGGGGGCTGTGGGAGTGCAGGGTCCGGCCGTCGGGGCTGGTAGCAGTCACGGTCCCATCGGGGTGGAGAGCGATGCCCCAGCCCCACCGGTGAATCGCCACAAGGTGGTGGAACGAACACAAATTAATCAGGTTGGTCAGGCTGGTCGGGCCGCCCTGGGACCGGGGGATGATGTGGTGCGGCTGGCATGCCGAGGCGGGCTGGGTGCAGCCGGGGAACCGGCAGTGCCGGTCCCGGACGGTGACCGCCCGGCGCAGGTGCACCGGGATGGTGTCGGTGACCGCGCCGATGTCCAGCGGCAGGCTGACCGACGCGACCAGGTCATCGGGCAGCCGGGTCCGCAGGTAGCTAGCCAGCCCGCCGGGCCCGGACAGCAGGCCGACCGCGCGGGTGATGATGAGCTGCCGGGCGGCCCGCTCGGCCCGCAGCCACCGCCCGCTGCCGGCATCCGGCCCGCCCTGGCCCGCGCCGCCCTGACCGGGCAGGCCCGAACCGGGCAGGCCGCCGGGGCCGGGCTGACCTGAGCCAGGCTGGCCGGGGCCGGGCTGGCTGGGCTGGCGGCGAAGCAGCTCGGCGGCGAGCTGGCCGAGGAGCTGGTGGTCGAGGTGGCCGGTGACGACCGGGACGATCGACGCGTCACAGTCCGCGCCGGGCCCGGCCGGCGGCCACGCCGCCGCCCACCCCGCCTGCGCACCGGCCCCGCCGGCCCCGCCGGCCCCGCCGGCCCCGCCGTTCAGGCCGCGGAGCTGATCCAGCGTCATATGCACCTGGATCTGCGCCGGCTGCCCGGCCCGGTCCGGCACGCCCCCCGCGGCGATCAGCCGCCGGCACATTTCCTCCACCGCATCATGACGGCGCTGCCACACCGTCCGGGTGTCCTCCGGCCCCGCCTTCTTGCCCAGCGCGTCCAGCACCGCCAGCAGCGCGGCGGTGCACTGCGGGGTCAGGTTCCCGGTCAGTTTCCCGGCACTGCCCGAACGTCACGTCCAGGCTGACCGACCGGTCCTTGAACCCGTCATCACCGTCGGTGTCCGGCCGCGCCGTCCGCCGCCGTATTTCCTCGGCCAGCTGCGCCAGGCCGGCCAGGTCCGCGCCGCTGGCGGCGGCGGCCAGCAGGATCGCGTCCGCGCCCGCCCGGTGCTCCGCCGGCAGCAGGTCCGTCCACCCGCACACCGCCCGGGCCCACGACGGCGACAGGTCACCCGCCGCCAGCGCGCCGGCCACGGCGGGGTGCGCGCCCAGCCGCCGCATCCACGCCATCGCCGTCGCCGCCGCGTTCGTAGTGATCCGGGTCTGCCACCGCAGCCAGCTCTTCGCCGACCCGTGACCATCATCCTCAAACCCGCCGCCGGCGTGGAACGCGGCCAGCACCCGGGCCCGCGCCGCGGTATGCGCCGCCTCGGCGGCCTCCAGCGCCCGCAGGCAATCCCCCTGCTCCGCGGCAGTCAGCCCCGCCGCATCCGCGCGGGCCAGCCACGCCAGCCCGGCGCGCGCCATCGCCACCGCATCAGCGGCGGTTGACGGCGGAGCGGGCGGCTGTCCGGGTAAGCACATACCAGGTGACCTCCTCCAGCAAGGGGGACTGCTTTCGCTGTTGTGTTCGAGCCTAGCGACCCCCACCGACAATTCCGGACCGCCAGCCGACACGGAACGAAATACGTGCAAAAGACTTTCGACCGACCGCCCCGCGCGGCAGCTAACCGTGTCGAATGCCTCCCGGCCTGCTGGCCGGGAGGCATCGCGCAGGTGCTCGGGCGGCCGCGCGATGAGGTTGGCTCGGATCAGTCAAGGCTGTCCATTTGGACCGTCGCCCCCGGGATCCGGGCCGGTAGCGACGGGCCGGTCCGGATCGGAGACCCAGCCCGACCACGAGCCGATGTACAGGGCAGCGGGGATGCCCGCTAGTTCCAGCGCCAGCACTTCGTGCGCGGCCGTCACGCCTGAGCCGCAGTAGGCACCGACCTGCTGGCCGGGGCGGACGCCGAGTGCGGCAAACCGCTCCCGCAGCTGGGCCCGGCTCAGCAGCAGGCCCTCGGCGGTCACGTTCGCGCTGGTCGGCGCGGACACCGCACCAGGAATATGGCCAGCTACCCGGTCGACAGGCTCGGTCTCGCCCCGGTAGCGGGCGGGGGCCCGGGCGTCGAGCAGCGTGCCGGAGCGCGCCACGGCGGCCGCAGCGGCGTGGTCAAGCACCGGCAGCTGGCCGGGGCGAGCGGTGAAGACATGCTCTCCAGAGACGGGCGCAGCGGACGACGCAGGCCCGGGCTCAGATCCAGGCCTCACCGGAAAGCCGGCCGCCACCCAGGCGCGCAGCCCGCCGTCGAGCACCCGGACTTGATCGTGACCGAAGTAGCGCAGCGTCCACCAGGCTCGGGCGGCGATGGTCGAGTCGCCATCGTCATAGGCGACCACCAGCCGGCCTGGCCGCACTCCGGCCCGGCGCATCGCCGCTTCGAAGGCGGCCGCCTCCGGCAGCGGATGCCTGCCTGCCGCGCCCGGCGGCCCGGCCAGGTCGGTGTCCAGGTCGATGAAGACCGCCCCAGGCAGATGCCCTTCGCGGTAACTGTCCAGCCCCGGCGGCCCGGCCAGCCGCCACCGGACATCGAGCACGACCGGCGGGCTGGCGCCGGCCAGCGCAGCGGCCAGTGACCTGACATCGATCAGCGGGTCAGCTACGTCGCCCATCGCTGTGGATAACTCCTCATTCCCTGTGCACGAAGCGGCACGCCGCGGTGTGGTTCCCCGCATCGGCTGTGGACAAACTAACAGTCTGGCGTGCCTTCGGCAGGTCGGGCTCAGGCAGTCCGTTTCAGGCAGCCGGTGCCTCAGACAATCTGACCTCACACAATCCGACCTCAGGCGGGCCGTCTCAGGCAGCCGGTACCTCAGACAATCTGACCTCGCACAATCCGACGTCAGGCGGGCCGTCCCAGGCAGTCTGGAGCCTCACGCAGACCGGCGGTGCCTCAGGACAATCCCGCCTCAGACAATCCGGCCTCAGACAATCCGGCCTCAGGCGAGCTGGCCCGCAGCCTGCCGCTCAGCGCCGACCATGGCCAGCCACATCGGTCAGCCGGTGCGGTCCGGTCCCGTCACCGTCCGGCCGCGGCCAGCTGAGCAGGGGCACCAGCTGATCCGCAGACGTGATCGAGCCGTGCAGCCCGATCAGCGCAGACTCCCGGGGCTCCGCCTTGCTGGCTACGACTGCCCACGGCCCGGCCGGAGCGGCCACCACGTCACCGATCCGGGGCGCCAGCGACGGCTGCACGGGTCCGAACCAGCCGTCGGCCATCGCCTCGTCCCTGGACACCACCCAGGCCCTAGGACCCAGCATCTCCCGCCACGCGGCCAGCACGTCGGCGGCGGCGCCGGGTTCCGCATAGACATGCCTGGCCCTGGGCTCGCCGCCCAGCAGGGCCACGCCGGTCCTGAGCTCGGGTACTGTATCGGCGTCGACCCGGTCCTGCGGCGGGACGTCCACCATGCCGTGATCGGCCGTTATATACAGCGCGGTGCCAGGCGGCAGCGCCCCGGCCAGCTGCTCGGCCAGCTTGTCGACGTGCCCGAGTTGGTACCGCCAGGCATCCGAGGCGCAGCCGCAGGCGTGCCCGGTGGAATCCAGGTCCCCGTGATAAACCATGGCCAGCGCCCGGTCCCGGCTGCGCAGCGCCATCGCAGCGACGGCCACCAGCGCGCCCAGGGTGTCGGCGGGACAATAGGCCGCGCCGCGCATCGCGGCGGCCGACAAGCCCGTGCGGGCCAGCGAGCCGTGCGCCACCCGGAACGCGCCGATGCCCGCGGCGTCAGCTCGCTCGAAGATGGTGGAGCCTGGCTGCCAGGCGATCGGATCGATGCGCTTGTCCCAATGCAGGGCGTTGAGCAGCCGGGCTTCGCCAGGTACGGCGACCTGGTATCCGAACAGGCCATGCTGGCCAGGGGGGCGGCCGGTGCCCAGCGAGGCCAGGCTGGTCGCCGTGGTGGCGGGGAACCCGGCCATCAGCGGCCGCCCGGAGACGGCCAGCTCAGACAGGAACGGCGCCGCGGCCGGATGCTCGCGCAGCAGCTCCCAGCCCAGACCGTCCACCACCAGCAGGCACACCCGGTCAGCCGGTGGCAGCCCGAGCGGATTGGGCTCGCCGGGGACCCCCATAGCCGCCAGGACCGACGTGCTGAGATCCGACAGGGTGTTGTCACCGTAGCGCGGCAGCGAAGGCCGCGATTGCGGCAGCTCTGTCATCAACGTGGCAGTCCTCCGCGTACCGGGGTCGGTCGTCACTGCGGGCGGCTGGTCGCCTCCGACAGCGCCTGCGCGAAGGCAAGCACCTGCCGGACTGCGTCCTCGCCATCAGCCGCCTCGCTCACCCGCATCGTGAGGTCGTCCGCGGTGATCGTGCCGGTGTACCCGTGGTCCGCCTCACAGCTCTCGTCCCCGCAGTGGGCAGGCTCAAGCTCGATATGGGCGAGCACGTTCCAGCCGATCGTCAGGACTACCTCGCTCGGCATCGTGACGCCGGTCACGTAGGACGCGGGATCCGGGATGACGCGGGTCACCGCCACCGAGGAAATCTGCGCGAACCTGACCGCCTCGGTGCTGGTCTCGGCCTGCGGCCGGGCATCCTCATCGCTGGCATCGGCCGGATGCTCGTCGGTATGCGAGTAGACCAGCCTGGCGGGCGTGAGAGCCAGAACGGTCATATGCCGCCTGACCTCCATCCCAGGGTCAAATAGCGCGTCATGGTGCACGACATAGGAAATAACGGGCTCCGGGCCCAGTGCGGATGACACGGCATCGAAGACCAGGCCGGGGTAATAGCCGCTTCGCTCGATCGCGGAGCGCATGCCGCCGACGGAGGCTCGGGTATCCCTCATCCCCCCATCCTGCACCGTCCAGCCCCCGTCGCTCATCCGGTAGGGCACAGGTAGGTTTGCGCGCCTTCCGCGACCGCCTCGCTGAGGTGCAGAACCAGGTCATCCTGCGGCTCCGGCAAGTCGACCGCCCCCGCGCCCGCGGCAGGACGCGGCTTACGGGGCACCGGCGCGCCCGACCCACCGCCCCGCCCGCGATAGATGAGCAGGCCATTGACCGGATCGGGCACGGCGTCGAGCGCCGCCCGGACGGCGGGCAGGTTACGGAATCTCACCCATTGGGCCTCGTCGGCGAAACAGACCTCGAAGACGACGCCGTAATGATGCTGGATCCAGGCCCATTCGGTGACCCCGTTCGACACTGCCGATTCGATCAGGGCCGTACTGTGCGAATCTTGCCAGCGCGATGCTGCGAACTCGCCGTGGAATACCTCGATGGACCACCATTCGGCCATGACAACCACGATAAGCCCGCGGGCGGGCTAACCAAGCCATTCTGCCGTGGCAACCCGGCCTGGCTGGGGGCGGGCCTGACCGGGCCGCGGGCCCGGCCTGGCGGACGGGCCGGCTGCCCGCCGCACCGCCCTCAGTCCGCCGGGCGGTCACCGAGCAGGTAGCGGAGCAGCACCACGTCGCCGAGCTGGCTGGCCCCGGCGAGCCTGACCCGGCCGACCTGGACAGGGGGCCATCCCCCGTGCTGCGCAAAACGCGGCGCCGCGGGATCACCGACGAACAGCGGCGCGATCACCAAGTGCAGCTCATCGGCCAGCCCGGCGGCGAGAAACTCAGCGTGCACCATGGCACCGCCCTCCACCATCAGCCGGCTGATGCCGCGGGCCGCCAGGTCGCCGAGCATGGCCTCCAGGCCAACGGGATCCCCGGCACTGGCCACGGAGGCGACCGCACCGAACCGCGCGCGGGCCTGATCGGCGATCGAGTCCGGGACGTAGATGAGCCGTCCGACCTCGTCCTGGCCGGCCGGGTGGGCGGTAAAGAACCTAGCCGCCGGATCGAGATCACCGCTGCCGGTCAGGGTCACCTTGACCGGGCTGGCGGGCCAGCCGCGAGCGCGGCAGCAGGCCCGCCGCCGCGCCGACCGGACCAGCAGCGCCGGATCATCGCGGCGGATCGTTCCAGCCCCGACCAGGATCGCGTCGCAGCCGCTGCGGACCTCATCGACCCGATCGAGATCCGCTTCGTTCGACAGCATCAGCCTGGCGCCGGTCGCGTCGTCGATATAGCCGTCGATCGACGTGGCGACCGATAGCAGCACATACGGGCGTTCCGCCACCGTTTCTCCGGCCTCCCCCTGATGGCCTTCTGGGCCAGAAAACTACCCGACCAAAGCGGCTCGATTGCCCGCAGGGCGCCAGCTATGCTTTCGCGCGCGGCGCGGCTAGCTGATATCTAAGCTAATCTGCGCAAGGGGGGAGGAGATCAGGATGGTGCCGCAGTCAGGTTTACTCGAACCGCTGCGCCGATGGGACCCCGAGCAGATCGGCGGTTACGTGCTGCTCGGGCGGCTAGGCGCGGGCTCGATGGGGCGGGTATACCTCGGCCGGTCGGCGGCCGGTCGGCTCGTCGCGGTGAAGACGATCAAGGTCGAGCTGGCCGATGAGGCCCACTTCCGCACCCGGTTTGCCCAGGAAGTGGCGGCAGCCCGGCGGGTCAGCGGCGCCTTCACGGCCCCGGTCGTCGCGGCTGACCCGGAAGCCGATTTGCCCTGGCTGGCCACCACGTACGTACCAGCGCCCTCACTGAGCGCGCTGGTACGCGCCTGCGGCCCGCTGCCCACGGCCGCCGTCAGATGGCTGGGGGCCGGCTGCGCCGAGGCGCTGGAGTCAATCCACAGCGTCGGGCTGGTGCACCGGGACCTGAAGCCGTCCAACGTGCTCGTCTCGCCCGACGGCCCGCGGGTCATTGACTTCGGGATCGCCAGGGCCGCCGAGCGGATCCAGCTGACGGTGTCCCGCGGCGCGGTCGGCACTCCTGCTTACATGGCGCCCGAGCAGGCCAGGGATACCCGGCAGGCGTCGCTGGCCAGCGATGTCTTCTCACTGGGCGCCACCATGCTGTACGCGGCGACCGGCCATGCCCCCTACCAGGGCGAGACAATCATGGACGTCCTGGTCAAGCTGGCCACCGACCCGCCGGACCTCAGCGGCCTGCCGCCCGAGCTTGCCGACGTGGTCTGCGCGTGCTTGCAGCGGGATCCGCGCAGGCGCCCGACCTCGGCGTCGGTGCTGGCCCACCTGGCCCCTGGTAATGGCGACGGGCGCGAGCTCGGTCCCTCGGCGCTGCCGAACTCGGCGCTGACCCTCATCGCCGACTACCGGCGCGACCCCCAGCCGGTTGCGGAACTAGGCCCGGAGGACAGCTTCGAGGAGGTGACCTTCGGGTCACATCCCGCGCTCAGCATCCCGCGTCAGGCCCCGGCCGACCGCCGCGCACCGGGAACCTGGATGGGCGGCGCGGATGACCCTGGCGGGCCCGGGCACCCGCGTTCTGCCTACCCCCGGAGGCGCCGCTCTTTGCTGATGGTGACCGGAGTTGTCGCGGCCGCGCTGCTAGTGGCTGCGGCCGCTGCTACCGGCGGCTGGCTCGCATACAGGTCCGACGGCTCAGCCGCCTCAGGCGCGGGCACGCCGAGCAGCACCCCCACCATCTCCGGGCCGACCGGAGCGAACGGCAACATCAACTCCCAGAATCCGCAGGGACAGGGCGACGGGATTCCCCCACCGCCGGGGAGGCCCCCGGCGAGGATCGCCGTCGGCCCGAGGACTGGCAACGGTGACACAGCGTTCGTGGTGCACGGGCAGAAATGGCCACCAGGGCGGCGCCTGGCTCTGGTGCTCTACGGTGTCAACGCACCGGCAGCGGCACAGCACACTTACTCCGACTTCAACGGCAACTTCACTTACCAGATCAGCCACGGATTCTTTCGCGGCCAACTGCCGAGCGGACACTACGAGCTGATTGTCTCCGGGCCGGACGGCAGGCCCAGGGCGTCCGCATCATTCTCGGTCGGGACGAGCTAGCCTCACTCGGCGACGCCGAGCCTGGACGGCCATGGCACCGGCTAACCGGCCGTCAGGCCACCGGGGTCCACCACAGGTCCTCTTGCCGCGAGATCCAGGCCGGGTTGGCCAGGCGGTCCAGGTCTTCGGGCGTGACGATCCCGTGCTCGATGAGCGCGCCCACCACCACCTCGTCGGACAGCCTGATATCGCCCCGCACCAGGCCTCGTTCGGCGATCTTCCTGCGCAGCACCTTGACGTGCTCGCCGACCCGGGCGGACAGCCGGTCCCTGAAGGCCGGGTCGCTGTTGAAGCAGTCGAGCTCATGGCGAGCCTCAGTCACCTCCAGCGCGGCCCGCGCAATCTCCGGTGTCCGGGGCAGCGGCGTGCCGCGGGCCGGATCGATCAGCCACGGCCGGCACCACATCAGCGCCACCAGGAAGAGCTTGGTATTGGGATCCAGGTACAGCGGTAGCAGCGTGGCGTCATCCTCAGCGCGGATGCGGCCGCCGTTGCTGCCTTCCCCGGCTGGCTCGCGGTCCTGGCTGACCACCACCAGCCGCAGCGGCTGGCCTCCGTCCAGCATCGCCCGAGAGCCGATCAGGGCCGTTCCCTCCTGCACGAACCACCCACCGGTCGGCTCCCCCTGGTTCTCCATCCGCGGCAGCCTTATCCGGTACCCGTCGCCCTCGGCGTACAGCGCATGGGTCCTGCTGATGTTGGCCACCCAGGCCCCGCCGCCGATAGCGGTGACGACGCCCGCGCGCCTTGATACCCCACGGCCGCCGGAAATCACCAGGTCGGTGCCTGGTCCCCGGCCGAATACCAGCCTTCGGCCGTCCTGGAGCGAGATGACCTGTCCAGACTGCGTCGTGACATAAGCAGTCGCTGACGGGGTGGAATCGAGGGTCATTGCCATCCTGTGCCATACCTGGCCGCGGGGCCGTTTGAGCCTGGCAGGCAAGTCTAGGCCCGGGTGCCGGGCGAGTCATCCCCGAGTTCGGGGGTGGTGGACCGGGCCTGACCGCGATTAGCTGTGCTGAGCCGGGGCGAGCCAGGACCGCGCAACCCCGGGGGGGTACCTCTGGGCGGTTCCTGCTCGCCCCGGCCCGCGCTGGGTGCCCGGGCGCGCTGGGTGCCCGGGCGCGCCCAGTGCCCCCGGGTGCCCAGCGCCCCGGATGCCCAGCGCCCCGCATATCCCGGGCCAGGATCAGCTGGCCGCCAGCGCGGCGGCCAGCCGGCCCGCGTACTCCGCCGCCTCGTCGTCGTTGGCATACCGGCCGCGCGGCCAGAAGAACCCCCGCAGCCCGTCACCCTTGGTGCGTGGGACCACGTGCACATGCAGATGCGGCACGCTCTGGCTGACCGTGTTATTAAGGCCGACGAAGCTGCCTTGGGATCCGAGCTCGCCGGGCATGACCGCGCTGAGCTGCCGCACCAGGCCGAACACCGGGGCGACCAGCTCACCCGGCAGGTCGGCCAGGGTCTCATGGTGCGCCCGCGGGATGACCAGCACGTGTCCCTTGAAGAGCGGCCGGACGTCAAGAAACGCCATCACCAGCCGGTCGGACGTCACCACGTGCGCTGGCACGGTCCCGGCCGCCATGCCGCAGAACAGGCAATCAGTCACCACGGCACGGTAGCGTGCTCCTCGTGGCGTCGGACGGACAGCGGCACGTGCTGGCGATGGGCGGGACCGGCGGCGGTGACGCGGAGCCGTCCGCCGGATTGCCGCGGCTGGTCAGCTATGCCCTCGAGCTGTCGGGCCGGCCCGCGCCGCGGGTCTGCCTGCTCCACACCGCCACCGGCGACGACCCCAAAGGCCTCGTCCGGCAGTACTCGGCGCTGGCGGCGACCCCGGCCCGGGTGACCCATCTGGAGTTCTTCCCGATGCCGAATGTCGCCGACCCGGAAGACCTGCTCCGGTCCCAGGACGTGATCTTCGTCGGTGGCGGCAGCGTCGCCAACCTGGCGGCCGTATGGCGGGTACACGAGCTCGACCGGATTCTCCGGGCGGCGTGGCAGGCGGGCATCGTGCTGGCCGGGGTGAGCGCAGGGGCCATCTGCTGGTTCGAGGGCGGCACAACCGACTCGTTCGGCACGGCGCTGCGACCGTTCACCGCCGGGCTCGGATTCCTGCCCGGCAGCTACTGCCCGCATTACAGTTCCGAGCCAGCCCGGCGGCCGGTCTTCAGGTCGCTGGTCGCTGACGGCACCCTGCCGCGGCCTGGCCTGCGACGACGGGGTTGCGGCGCATTTCGCCGATGACTCACTCGCCGAGGTGGTAGCCCAGCGACCGGAAGCGCTCGGCTACCGGGTTGAACCCGATGGAGCCGGCGGAGCCACCGAGACGCCGCTGCCGGCCCGCCTGCTGCCTGGCGATCAAGTCACCGGCGGTCCGCCGCGCTGACCGGCCGGATCAGTCTCAGGTCGGCCGCCTGATCGGCCTGAAGGGGGACGCCTGCCCGGCGCGGCACCGCTTACCCTTGATGCGTGTTCGTCATCTACGCCTGGCTTCGCCGGCATCCGCAGCTCGTGGATAGCCTGCTCGCCCTGGTGATCGCCGGGCTCGGCAGTGGCTCGATCGCCCACCAGCCGGCGGTGCTGGGACCATTGACCCTGCTTCTCGTGGTCCCGGTGGTATTCCGGCGACGAGCGCCAGTGGCCGCCTTCGCGGTGGCAGCGACGGCCGGCGCCATTCAGGTTCTCCTCACCAGGGCCGGCCCGTCCGCATCAGACCTGGCCATCGTGGTGCTCCTGTACACCCTCGCCGCGTACCGGCCGCGCCGGGAGTCGGTCGCCGGCCTGCTCATCTGCCTGCTCGGCGGGGCCGTCGCCGCTGCGGCCTTCCGGCCCGCCGTCGAGGCCCCGACTGTCCAGCGGCTGTTCATCGACGCCGTCATGTTCGGCGGGACGGCTCTCATCGCCTGGATTTTCGGCGACTCGATGCGCTACCGGCGCGCGTACTACGTCGCCCTGGAAGAGCGCGCCGCGCGGCTCGAAGCCGAACGTGACGCGCAGGCGAAGGTCTCCGCAGCCGCTGAGCGGGCCAGGATCGCCCGCGAGCTGCACGACGTGATCGCGCACAACGTCAGCGTCATGGTGGTCCAGGCGGATGGCGCGTCCTACGCGCTGCGCACCGACCCGGAGCGGACCCGGCAGGCGCTAGCAGCCATCTCCAGTACCGGCAGGCAGGCCCTCGCCGAGATGCGCCGCCTGCTCGGCGTGCTGCGGTCCGGCGACACCAGCGCGGACCTGGCCCCGCAGCCGGGTCTGGACCAGGTCCGTGAGCTGCTCGATCAGGCCAGGGGGGCCGGGCTCTCGGTATCACTCACGCTGGAGGGAGCGCCGCGCCCGCTCAGCGAAGGAGCCGAGCTGGCCGCCTACCGGGTTGTGCAGGAATCGCTGACCAACACGCGTAAGCACGGCGGCGTCCTGGCGGCCGCGGCCGTGACCCTGCGCTATGAACCGGACGGGCTGCTGGTCAAGGTCACCGACGACGGCCGGAGCGATCCGGCGCCCGGCTGCGGGACCGGCCACGGGCTCGGCCTCACCGGGATGCGCGAACGGATCGAGATGTACGGCGGCTCCGTCCAGGCTGGACCCTTGCCGGCCGGCGGCTATCAAGTAGTGGCCAGGCTGCCTGCCGCCGAGGCGGGGAGCCGGGTATGACGATCCGGATCATTCTCGTCGACGACCAGGAGCTGGTCAGGACCGGATTCCGGATGGTGCTTGATGCGCAGCCCGACATGACCGTCGTCGGCGAGGCCTCCGATGGCCTCGCGGCCGCCGAACTGGCCAGGCGCCAGCCCGCCGATGTAGTGATCATGGACGCCCGGATGCCCAGGCTCGACGGCGTCGCCGCGACCAGGCGGATCAGGGAGGCCGGGGACCGGCCGCGCATTCTCATGCTCACCACCTTCGATCTTGATGAATACGCGTTCGCCGCGCTCAAGGCGGGGGCCAGCGGATTCCTGCTCAAGGACGTCCCGCCCGACGAGCTGCTGTTCGCGATCCGGGCCGTGCATTCTGGCGATGCCGTGGTTGCGCCGTCCACCACCCGGCGGCTTATCGACCAGTTCGCGCCGATGCTCCCCGCCGGGGAGGCCGCGGCGGCGCCGGGTTTCGCCGAGCTCACCGAGCGGGAACGGGAGGTGCTGGTCCTCGTCGCGCAAGGGCTGTCGAACTGCGAGATAGCGGAGCGGCTCTTCGTCTCCGAGGCTACGGTCAAGACGCATGTCGGCAGGATCCTGGCCAAGCTGGCGCTGCGGGACCGGGTCCAGGCAGTGGTCTACGCGTATGAGAACGGCCTGGTCAGGGCAGGCGGCCAAGGCTGAGCCCGCGAGCCGGCCGGCACTGCGCCCGGCCGGCGGCGCGCTTGTAGGACAATGATCGCATGGCCGACGGTGGCGAAGCGGGGAGTGGCGGCTGGCTGCTCCTCATCTACCGGGTACCGTCCGAGCCGACCAGGCTCCGCTCCACGGTATGGCGCAGGTTGAAGAGCCTGGGCGCCATTTACCTGCAGAACTCCGCCGCAGCGCTGCCCGCGAGCGTCGGTGCCGAGCGCGCCCTCCGCAAACTCAGGAGCGAGATTATCGGCATGTCGGGGACCGCGGTGCTGCTGTCCTGCAATGTGCTGGCCGGGCAGCCGGAGATCCTGGCCGCCTTCCAGGCGGCCCGCGACGACGAGTATGCCGAGATCGTCGACAAGTGCGAGGACTTCCTCGGCCAGGTCAAGAAGGAGTACGTGGCCGAGCACTTCAGCTACGCCGAGCTCGAGGAGAACGAGGTCGACCTGATCAAGCTGCGTAACTGGCTGGCCAGGGTACGCGACCGGGACGCATTCGGTGCCGCCGGCCGCGAGCCCGCCGAGGTGGCGCTGGCCAGATGCGAGCAGGAACTGGAGAGCTACGCGGCCCGGGTCTACGCCGAGGAGGCGGAGAGCCGCTGAGCACGCACCGTCGGTGCAGGCCGGAGGACGCGGGCCGAAGACACTCGGGCGGAGAGCGCGGGCCGGAGACGCTCGGGCCGGAGAGCGCGGGCCGGGGACGCGCTGGCCAGCCGGACGTTAGCCGGAGGGGTGCTGCCCGGACGAGCGCTGCGCGGACGAGTTCTGCCCGGCGTATTGCTGTCGGACGGCTCGCCACAGGCTCAGCGGGAGCAGCACCAGCAAGCACAGCGGGAGCAGCCACCAGGCGGGAACGGCGGCCCGGCTCAGCAGATAGGTGAGCGCGAGACCGGCCGCCACGCCAGCCGCCACCCACCAGTCGTCCCCGATCACGAAGTCGTACCAGAACGCGAGGAACGCTCGCAGCCGCGTTGCCATGTCAGCCCGCCTCTCTGGAGGCCGCCACCGCGGCCGCCCGTCGCGGGCCGCCCGCGGTCCCGCGCATCACGGCCACCATTCCCAGCCCGAGCAGCGCGACCGCCGGCACCAGGGCCAGCAGTGCCGCGTCGGAGCCAGGCCAGTGCGCGCCGGCGCCCTCCGCGCCCCAGAAGGTGCCGAACGCCGTCAGCATGATCCCGACCGCGAACTTCAGGGTGTTCTCTGGCACCCGTGACAGTGGCGCGCGCACCGCAACGCCAATCGCCGCGACGGCCACTACCGCGCATCCCGCGGCGATCGCGGCCAGGCCGATGTTACGGGCATTGCTGCCGAAGGTGAGCGCGATAAAGACCACCTCCAGCCCCTCCAGCAGGACTCCCTTGAAGGACAGGGTGAAGCCATACCAGTCGGGCACCAGGACCCGCCGCGCGCGCTGCTGCGACGCCGCGGCAGCCAACTGCTCAGCGTAGATTTTGTCCTCGTCGTGCAGGGCCTTGTAACCGCTGGCCCGCAAGATGGCCTTCCGCAGCCACTGCAGCCCGAAGACCAGCAGCAGGGCACCCACCACCAGGCGCAGGCCGCGCAGTGGGACGGCAGATACGGCCGGGCCAAGCACCGCTACCACGACCGCGAGGACCAGCAGCGCGACCGTCAGCCCGGACACCGCTGAGCGCCAGTCCCTGGCGGTGCCGGCCGCCAGCACGATGGTGGTGGCCTCCACGGCTTCGACCGCACAGGCCAGGAAGACCGCGATGAACAGTGCCCAGGCTCCCATGGCCCTCCTTGAGGGTGCACCGGCCTTAACTTTCACCGGCCTTCACTGTGCACCGGCCCTGACTGCGCACCGGCCGCCCGGGCCGCGCAGGATCCGTCCGGCCACGCAGGGCCGCAACCCGCCACGGACTGGTGCCGCAACCCGCCACGGACTAGTCTAGTGTAACAGTCGTCTTACTCAGCATGTGACAGTCGTTATTTCTGATACCTGACTAACGTTTAACCGGGCGAGCGCGGCTGCGATGCGCCGCGCTGGTGGCCCGCACCGCCGGCCCAGCTGACCGCGATGCGAACGGGCGGTGATCGGCTAGCGCGGGGAGGCATTAGGCTCGGACCGTGACCGCGAAGCTTCTCACCAGCCAGGCACGCCCCCGCGCGGTGCAGGCGGATGCCATCATCATCGGAGTTACCCAGGGCCCTGACGGCCCGGTTCCCGCGCCAGGTGCCGAGGATATCGACGCCGCACTGGGCGGTCGCCTGGCGGCGACGCTCACCGCGCTCGGCGCGACCGGCAGGGCGGAGGAACTGACCAAGGTGCCCGGAGCCGACCTGGTCGCCGCCCCGCTGATCGCGGCGGTCGGCCTCGGCGAGGGCCCCGACAACGGGGCCGGTTTCAGCGGCGAGACGCTCCGCCGGGCCGCGGGTGCAGCAGTCCGGGCCCAGGTCGGCGTGCCCCAGGCTGGCTCGCCGGGCAGCCGGATCGCGCTGGCGCTGCCAGCCCGCGACGAGGCCGAAGCAGAGGCCGTCGCGCTCGGGGCCCTGCTCGGCGGCTACGTATTCGGCCGGTACCGCAACGGCGGCCAGCAGCCGGACACCGAGCTGACGGTGCTGGCCGACGGTGCTGACGCCGCCGCCGGGGTAGCCCGCGCCGAGGTCATCGCCGCTGCGGTGGCACTGGTGCGCGACCTGGTGAATACCAGCCCGGCACAGCTGTACCCGGCCAGCTTCGCCGCCGAGGCGGAGCGGGTGGCCGCGGCGTCCGGGCTTGACGTCGAAGTGCTGGATGAGCACGCGCTGGCCGACGGCGGCTACGGCGGGATCGTCGGCGTGGGCCAGGGCTCCGTGCACCAGCCCCGGCTGGTGCGGCTCAGCTATACGCACCCGGACGCCACCAAGACGATCGTCTACGCGGGCAAGGGCATCACCTTCGATTCTGGTGGCCTGTCCCTGAAGCCGCCGAAGGCGATGGAGACGATGAAGTCCGATATGGGCGGGGCGGCGGCGGTATTGGCCGCACTGCAGGCCATCGCCGCGCTCGGCCCGGCGGTCAACGTGGTCGGCTACCTGCCGCTGGCCGAGAACATGCCCGGCGGCACCGCGCAGCGCCCGTCGGACGTGATCACCATCTACGGCGGCAAGACCGTCGAGGTGCTGAACACCGACGCCGAGGGCCGCCTGGTCCTCGCCGACGCGTTGGCCAGGTCCGCGGCTGATTCCCCCGACCTGCTGGTTGATGTCGCCACCCTGACCGGCGCACAGGTCGTCGCCCTGGGCAAGCGGACCTACGGCGTGATGTCCAATGACGACGCGGTGCGCGACGGGATCGTGGCCGCGGCAGCCCGGGCCGGTGAGGCCGCCTGGCCGATGCCGCTGCCCGAAGAGCTGCGTAAAGGCCTGGACTCGACGGTGGCCGACCTGGCCAACGTGGCGCCCGAGGCGCAAGGCGGCATGCTGGTCGCGGGGCTCTTCCTGCGGGAATTCGTACCTGACGGGGTTCGTTGGGCACATCTGGATATCGCGGGTCCCGCGTACCATTCGGGCGAGCCGTACGGGTACACGCCGAAGGGTGGCACTGGCGCGGCAGTACGAACTCTCATCCAGGTGACTATGGACGTTGCAGATGGGCAGCTGTAGGCACGAGGCAGCACGAACACCAGCCCGCAGGCCAGGCGGCGCTAGCCGAGCCTGGGCTGGCCGATCGAGCAAGGAGCATTTCAGTGGCTGATAGCGGCGGCTACGACATTGTCATTCTCGGCGGCGGCAGCGGCGGTTACGCATGCGCGCTGCGCGCGGCCGAACTGGGCAACCGGGTCGCGCTCATCGAGCAGGGCAAAGTGGGCGGCACCTGCCTGCACCGGGGCTGTATCCCGACCAAGGCGCTGCTGCACGCCGCCGAGATCGCCGACCAGACCAGGGAGAGCGAGTCCTTCGGGATCCGGGCCAGCCTGGACGGCATCGACATGGACGGGGTCAACGCCTACAAGGACAAGGTGGTCACCAGGTTGTGGAAGGGCCTGGTGGGGCTGGTCGGCAGCAGGCACATCGATGTCATCGAGGGCGAGGGCCGGCTGGTCTCCCCCACCGCGGTCCAGGTCGGTGACACGCTGGTCGAGGGCGCGCACGTGGTGCTGGCCAGCGGCTCACAGGCCCGCAGTCTGCCTGGACTGGAGATCGACGGCACGCGCGTGATCACCAGCGATCATGCCCTGCAGCTCGACCGGGTACCCGCGTCGGTGGTCATTCTGGGCGGCGGGGTGATCGGGGTCGAGTTCGCCAGCGTATGGCGGTCCTTCGGCGCCGAGGTGACGATCGTTGAGATGCTGCCCCACCTGCTGCCGGCCGAGGATGAGTCAAGTTCCAAGCTGCTGGAGCGGGCCTTTAGGCGGCGTGGCATCGGCTACAAGCTCGGCGCCAAGTTCGAGAGCGTCAAGGAGACCGACTCCGGCGTCACGGTCACGCTCGAAGGCGGCACTACCATCGACGCCGAGCTGCTCCTGGTCGCGGTGGGCCGGGGACCGGTGTCCGCGGGCCTCGGTTATGAGGAAGCGGGCGTCGCGATCGAGCGCGGCTATGTGACCGTCGACGGGTACTGCCAGACGAATGTGCCCACGATCTCGGCGGTGGGCGATCTTACGCCGGGGCCGCAGCTGGCGCATGCGGGATTCGGCGAGGGCATCCTGGTCGCCGAGCGCCTGGCCGGGCTCCAGGTCACGCCGATCGACTACGACGGCGTCCCGCGGGTGGCCTACAGCAACCCAGAGGTCGCGTCGGTGGGCATCACCTCGGCTACCGCTGCTGAGCGCGGCATCGAAACCACCGAGTTCACCTACGACCTGGCTGGCAACGGCAAGAGCCAGATCCTGCAGACGCAGGGCGCCGCCAAGGTCATCGCGACCGCGGGCGGCGGCCCGGTACTCGGTATTCACCTGGTGGGCGCCCGGGTGGGCGAGCTGATCGCCGAAGCCCAGCTGATCTACAACTGGGAGGCCGCGCCCGCCGAGGTCGCCCAGCTCATCCATCCGCATCCGACCCAGTCCGAGGCGATCGGCGAGGCGCATCTCGCGCTGGCCGGAAAGCCCCTGCACGTGCACGGCTGACCGAAACCCGCCGCGAGGCGGGGCCCGCGGCCAGGCACGTGCCACCGTGAGCGCTGAAAAGAAAAAGAAGGAGTAACGGAACGTCATGTCGGTCTCGGTATCCATGCCACAGCTCGGCGAGAGCGTAACCGAGGGCACCGTAACGCGCTGGCTGAAGCGGGAGGGCGAGCGCGTCGAGGCTGACGAGCCACTGCTCGAGGTCTCGACGGACAAGGTCGACACTGAGATCCCGTCGCCGGTCTCGGGAATTCTGCGCGGAATCACTGTCGCCGAGGATGAGACCGTCGCGGTCGGCGCCGAACTCGCCGTCATCGACGACGAGGGATCCGGTGCCGGTGCGGTGGACGCGTCAGACGGCCAAGCCGCCGAGGCGCCAGCCGAGGCGCCCGCCGATGCGGCGGCCGCGCCGTCAGCTACCCAGTCCGCTCCCCCGGCCGCCGGGCCGGCCGCCGGTCAGGACGGGCAGATCGCCGACGACACGGTGAACCAGGAAGAAGAAGAAGAAGCGGACCAGGAAACGGCAGCCTTCGCGTCGCCTGAAGCTCAGGACCAGCAGGCCGCAGCGAACGACGCGGCGCAGCCGCCGGAGGCTGCGCCGTCAGCTGAGCAACAGCAGCCCTATCCGCAGCAGGGCGATCAGCAGCCGTACCAGCAGCCGTACCAGCAGCCCTATCAGCAGCCGTACCAGCAGCGGTCCTACCAGCAGCGGTCCTACCAGCAGCCGTACCAGCAGCCGTCCTACCAGCAGCCATATCAGCAGCCGTCCTACCAGCAGCCGTACCAGCAGCAGCCATCGGGTTACCAGCCGCAGTCCGCCCAGTCACCGGCACAGGACGCCCCCGCCGCGCCGCCGCAGGCCTACCAGGCCCCGGCCGGGGCCCAGCCGCCTGCTTACCAGCCGGCCGGCGGCTCGCCGGGACAGGCCCAGGGCGGGCCGCCGGGGAGTGACGTTTCGACGTCCATCGCCGGTCCTGAGGGTCCCTACGTGACGCCCCTGGTCCGCAAGCTGGCGTCGGAGCACGGGATCGACCTGGCGTCGGTGACTGGCACCGGGGTCGGCGGGCGCATCCGCAAGCAGGACGTTCTCGACGCCGCCAGCGCGCGCCGGGGCCAGGCGGCTGGCGCCGCCCAGCAACCGGGAGCCCCGCAGCAGCCCGCAGCCCAGCAGCAGCAGCCTGCGACGCAGCAGCGGGGCCCCGCCGCGCAAGCCGCCCCGCCCAGGTTCGGTGCGGCATCAGGGCCGGCCGGGCCGGTGATCGCCCAGCAGCCGGAACCGGCCGGCCCGGACCAGCCCGCGTCCCGGTCGGGCATTGTGCCCTCGCGGCTGCGCGGCACGACCGAGAAGATGTCACGGTCCCGCCAGCTGATCGCCCAGCGGATGGTCGAGTCGCTCCAGACCTCCGCCCAGCTCACCACGGTGGTCGAGGCGGACGTCACGGCCATCGCCAGGCTCAGGGAGCGCGCTAAGGCGCCCTTCGAGGCCAGAGAGGGCGTCAAGCTCTCGTTCCTGCCGTTCTTCGCGCTGGCCGCCGTCGAGGCCCTCAAGGAGCACCCCAGGCTTAACGCGGTCGTGGATGCCGCCAACGCGCAGGTGACCTATCACGACGCCGAACATCTGGGGATCGCGGTCGACACTGAGCGCGGGCTGATGGTGCCGGTCATCCGCAAGGCCGGCGACCTGAACATCGCCGGTCTGGCCAGGAAGATCGCCGACCTCGCGGCCCGCACCCGGGCCGGGCAGGTCAGCCCGGATGACCTGTCCGGCGGCACCTTCACGCTCACCAACACCGGCAGCCGAGGCGCGCTTTTCGACACGCCGATCATTAACCAGCCGCAGGTGGCGATCCTCGGGACCGGCATCGTGGTGAAGCGGCCCGTAGTGGTGGATGACCCGGCCCTGGGTGAGGTGATCACCGTCAGGTCAATGGTCTACCTGGCCCTGACCTACGATCACCGGCTGGTCGACGGGGCGGACGCCGCGCGGTTCCTGGCCACCATGAAAGGCCGCCTGGAGGAGGGCGCCTTCGAGACCGGCCTCGGCCTTTAGCCGGGCGGCCCGGGTCCCGTCCGGGCCGCCGCGGTCCCGCCCGGTGGGTGTCGGACGCCGGCGACCGGCTGCCCTTGGGTAGCGGTCTGGCTGTGCTGCTCCGTTCGCTCGGTACGTACTGCGTGTATGTGATCCAGCACGCTGCGTAAGAATTAGCCGCGTAGGAACTAGCTGCGCAGACTTCCGGATCAGGAGGCGCCATGAAGATCGCAATCACCGGATCGTCCGGCTTGATCGGTGCTGCCTTCGCCGACGCCGTCCGCCGGGACGGCGATGAGGTGATCCGGCTGGTCCGGCGCGCACCGACGGCCGCTGATGAGATCCGCTGGGATCCGGCGGCGCCCCGCGGCGTCGACCCGACCGCGCTGGCCGGCCTCGACGCCGTCCTCAACCTGGCCGGCGCTCCGATCGCGGCCAGCCGCTGGACGCCCGCCCGCAAAGCCGAACTCCGGGCCAGCAGGATCCAGGCCACGGCGAGTCTCGTCGCCGCCCTCACCGCGGCGGACCGGCCGCCCGCCACGCTGCTGTCCGGATCCGCCATCGGCTGGTACTCCGACACCGGCGGCCGCGAGGTGGACGAATCGGCGCCTGCCGGTTCCGGATTCCTGGCCGATCTGGTCAAGGACTGGGAAGCGGCCGCGGAGCCGGCCCGCGCGGCGGGCATTCGCGTGGTCACCCTGCGCACCGGCATCGTGCTGGCCCGCCAGGGCGGAATGCTGGCCAGGCTGGCCCCGATGTTCCGGCTCGGGCTCGGCGCCCGGATCGGGCCCGGGACTCAGTACCTCAGCTGGATCGCGCTCACCGATCACATCCGTGCGCTGCGGTACCTGCTGGGCAACCCGGCTATCGAAGGCCCGGTCAACCTCACGGCTCCGAATCCGGTCACGAACAACGATTTCACTGCTGCGCTCGCGAAGGCGCTGGGACGGCCCGCGCTCCTGCGGGCGCCCGCGCCGGTGCTCAGGGCGGCCCTGGGAGAGCTCGCTACTGACCTACTCGCCAGCGCCAGGGTCGTCCCCCGCGCGCTGGTCACTGCGGGCTTCACCTTCGAGCACGGTCACATCGCCAGCGCGCTGGCCGCGGAACTCCGGCCTGACGGTCATCCAGACAGCCGTCCCGCGGCCTGACGCCTGACCGTTTCCTGAGTTCATCCGCCCGCTCAGGCTCGTGCCGCCGGCCGGGCCGGGCAGGCCGACCCGGGCTGGCCAGCCGTGGGCGCGCCGCGGGAGCAGGTCACGCAGGTGCGCGTCGGAGCCCATGCCGAGCAGCGGTATCTGCCACAGCGGCGGCACCGGTCCCGGATAGCCCGCCTGCCGGCTGACGGTCCCGATGGTCAGCCGGAACAGGCGGCGGGCACCAGCGATCGCCAGCGCGGCCAGCGGAAGCTCGATGACCAGCGCCGACAGCAGGCTCTCCCAGAAGCCACTAGTGTGCGAGTCCAGCACGACATCGAACCAGGCGTCGCAGCACAGCAGGGTGGCGAGCACCACCAGGCAGATGATCAGCACCTGACGGCGCCGCCAGGCAGCCCAGCCGGTGGCCACGAATGCCGCAAGCAGGACGATGTCGAAGCCAACCCAGGCGCCGCGCCAGCCTCCGGCCCGGTAGTAGTGCGGCAGGGTGACCGCCAGCAAGCCCGTCCAGGCCGCCAGCGCGACGCAGCACGTCACGATGAGGGCCAGCGCGACCGTACGCCGCCGCTCGTACCGTGTAGTTCCGCCCCGGCGCGGCCCGGCCAGGTCGGCCAGCGCCCGCTGGAGCCCGGCTAGTTCCGCTGCGCTGATGCTCCGTAGCTGCACTTCGTCGAACACCAGGCGTCACCTCCTGGAATCGGTAACCACGCTCACTTCGCAGTCATTACCGCGCTGCCGCCAATATCACGGCCTGGTCGGATTTGCTTTCCCCGGCCAGCGCGGCCGGCCTGGGCAATCAGGCGTTTACGCTGGTCTGGTGAGCACTTCCCGAGATGCCGAGCTGATCTTCGTGCGGGCCGGATTCGGGGCTGCGGCGGTGCCGTACGCCCAGGCCTGGGATGAGCAGCGGCTGCTGCACGAACGACGGGTGAGCGGCGCGATCCCCGACTGCTGCCTGCTCCTGGAACACCAGCCCGTCTACACCGCTGGTAAACGGACCAGCCCGGTGGACCGGCCGGTCGGTGACCCCGGAGCGCCCGTGATCGAGGTGGACCGGGGGGGGAAGATCACCTGGCACGGCCCTGGGCAGCTGGTGGGATACCCGATTGTCCGGCTGGGCGAGCCCATCGACGTTATTGCCTACGTCAGGGCCATCGAGGAGGCCCTGATCAGGGCCTGCGCTGACCTCGGCGTCGAGGCCACCAGGGTGGCGGGGCGCAGCGGAGCCTGGGTCCGCGGGGCGGTAGACCGCAAGGTCGGCGCGATCGGCATCCGCATTGCCGGGGGCGTGACCATGCACGGCTTCGCGCTGAACTGTGACTGCGACCTGTCCTGGTTCGACCGGATCGTGCCCTGCGGCATCAGCGACGCCACCGTCACCACCCTGTCGGCCGAGGCCCGGCCGATCAGCGTCGCTGCCGCCCTGGACGTGATCCAGCCCCATGTCGCCGAGGCGCTCGGTGCCCGGCGCTGGCGCAGCATCGCCGGCACTGCCGAGCTCATGCCGCTCACGGCCACCCGAAGCGCGGGCGCCTGACGCTCCCGCGCCCGAGCTCAGCGCCCAAACTCCGCGCCTGGCCGCGCGGTCTATCAGCCGCGGGCCGGCTGATAGACCGCGACGCCCGCCGCCCGCCCGGCCAGTGCGGCGCGAACCCGGGCCTCAACGTGCGGCGGTAGGTAGCTCGCGAATTCCGCCGGATCGGTGAACCGGAAATCGTCCAGCTCCTCGCGCTGCAGGACGATGCCGGAGCCGCCGTCCAGCGTCCCGCCATCGAACAAGAAGTGCATGATCGGCCGCTGCTGGCGGCCGAACGGCTGCGACCAGTCAATCGCCAGCAGCGGCCCGGGCACCAGATCCAGGCCGATCTCCTCGGCAATCTCCCTGGCACAGCCCGCGTGCGGCGGCTCACCGTGCTCGCAGATGCCGCCCGGCACCGTCCAGTGGTCCCGGTAGTTCGGCTTGACCAGCAGCGTGCGCCCGGGCGGATCGGTGATCAGTGCGCCGGCGGCCAGGACGACGCCTGGCAGTTGCGCGAACCAGAGGTCAGGCTCGAGGTAATCGCTGCTGGTCATCGCCCGCGGCCTCAGCCCGCAGCCAGCCGGGCCAGGTAACCGCCCAGGTCACCTGCCGCGACCGCGGTCTGCTCGCCGCTGACCATGTCGCGCACCGTCACGGTGCCGGCGTCGGCCTCGGCGCTGCCGTAAATCAGGCTCCAGCGGGCCCCCTGGTCACTGGCCCATCGAAGCTGCCTGCCCAGCTTGGCGGACTGACCCAGGTAGACGCCTGCCCGCAGGCCCGCGGTCCGCGCCACGGCCGCCCAGCCCGACGACTGCTCGGCGAGCGCCTCGTCCATCACCGTGACCGCCACATCCAGGCGTCCCTGTCGCGCTTTCTCGTCATCGGGAAGCATCAGCAACAGCCGCTCGATGCCCAGCGAACCGCCGGTCGCGGGCACGTCCGGGCCGCCCAGCTGCTCGATCAGATGGTCGTAGCGGCCGCCTCCGGCCAGCGAACCTGGGACACCAGGCGCGGTGACTTCCCAGATCGGGCCGGTGTAATAGCTCAGCCCGCGCACCATACGCGGCGAGAAGGCGATCCGGTCAGCCGGAACCGCCTGCGCCGCCAGGCCAAGCAGCCGGTCAACCTCGTCCAGGCCTGCCATCCCGCGATCGCTCAGCTTCAGCGCCAGCCGGACCCGCTCCACCGCGTCCGGACCGGCCATGGCCTGAACGAGCTCGGCGGCCGACTCGGTCGGCAGGCCCCGGTCCGCGAGTTCCGCCGTGACCGCCTCAGGACGCAACTTGTCCAGCTTGTCCAGGGTGATCAGCACCCCGGGACCCAGGTCCTCTGCCACCCCGAATGCCTCAAGCAGCCCGGCCAGCACCTGGCGTGAATTGAGCTGGATGCGGAACTCGCCGATGCCCAGGGCGGCCAGCACATCGTGGACCGCGGTGATGATCTCGGCATCGGCCAGCAGCGAACGCGAGCCGAGCGTGTCGACGTCGCACTGGACAAACTCGCGGTACCTGCCCTTGCCCGGCCGGTCGGCCCGCCAGACCGGACCCATCGCGTAGCGCTTGTAGGGCGCGGGCAGCTGGCTTCCGTAGGCGGCGGCCACCCGGGCCAGCGGCACGGTCAGGTCATAACGCAGCGCCAGGTCAGCCTCGCCGGACGCCTCATGCTCGCCGCGACGCAAGATCTTGAAGATCAGCTTGTCGCCATCGTCGCCGTACTTGCCGAGCAGCACCTCCAATCGCTCGAAGGCCGGTGTCTGCAGCGGTTCGAAACCGTAGCTGGCGAAGACGGTCCGGATCACGGCGAAGGCCCGCTCCCGCCGTTCAAATTCCGCGGCCAGAAAATCGCGCGTCCCTGACGGCGGGTCAAACTGGGTTGGCATGCGCCCCATGTTCCCCGAATTTGGCACTGCGCGTCACATCGTTATGCACCTGGGCGTGTCCTGCGAGCCCGGCTCAGGGGCTTTCTGGCCACACCGCCCCACATCGCCGCCGGGCTGGCCGCCTCCACATCGGTGGCCGGCCGCCAGTGCTGCACGGCTGTCACCCCGGGATCGACCAGTTCCAGTCCGTCGAAGAACTTCGTGACCTCGGCATGGCTCCGGTAGGTGCCCTTCTGGGCCACCATCAGGTTGAGCCGCCTCGCCACCTCGGCCATCGCCGCGGGCGCAATATCGGATGCGACGTGCGACAGCGCGAGGTAACTCCCCGGCGCAGCGGCCGCCAGCAGCCGCCTGATGATGTGGTGCGGGTGATCCTCATCGCCGACCAGGTGCAGCACGGCGATCAGCATGACGGCCACCGGCCTGGAAAAGTCCAGCAGCTCCGCCGCGCCGGCCAGCACCTTGTCGGTATCGCGCAGATCCGCGTCGACGTAAGCAGTCGCGCCCTCGGGTCCGCTGGTCAATAACGCTCGGGCATGCGTCAGCACGATCGGGTCGTTGTCCACGTAGACGACCCGGCTGGAGGGAGCGACGGACTGCGCCACCTCGTGGGTGTTGCTGGCCGTCGGAATGCCCGTGCCGATGTCGAGGAACTGCCTGATGCCGGCCTCGTCGGCCAGATAACGCACGACGCGGACCAGGAACCGCCGGTTGGCGCGGACCGAGGAAATCAGGTCGGGATAGGCGTCCAGGGCCTGATTCGCGGCCTCCCGGTCGGCTGCGAAGTTGTCCTTGCCGCCCAGCCAGTAGTCATACACCCGGGCAATATGGGCAACGCTAGTGTCGAAAGGGATCGGCCCGTCCTCGTGCGGAGGGGCCGCACCCGGCCAACTGTCTGACACTGGCCCGCCTTCCACGCGGCGCGGCGGTCGGCTCCCCTGAGTCCCCTGGCCCGGATGTCTGCAGCGTCCCTCAGATGGGATTGCAGCGCAAGCAGCCCGTTTCGATGCCAGGCCGACCGGACGTACCCTGGAGCAGTGGTACTCGCTCCCGGCGAACGCCGTCTCCTCAGGCTTGAAGCCCGCAACAGCCAGACGCCCATCGAGCGCAAACCTGCCTGGATCAAGACGCGGCTGCGCACCGGGCCTGAATACACCCAGCTGAAGCAGCTGGTGCGGCGTGAGGGCCTGCACACGGTCTGCGAGGAAGCCGGATGCCCGAACATCTTCGAGTGCTGGGAGGACCGCGAGGCGACCTTCCTCATCGGCGGCGACCAGTGCACGCGGCGCTGTGACTTCTGCCAGATCGCGACCGGCAAGCCGGGCCCGCTCGACCGTGATGAGCCCCGCCGGGTCGCCGAGTCAGTGGCGGCCATGGGGCTGCGGTACGCGACGGTCACCGGGGTTGCCCGTGATGACCTGGCCGATGGCGGCGCGTGGCTGTACGGGCAGACCTGCCGCGAGATCCATCGGGCCGTGCCTGGCTGCGGCGTCGAGCTGCTGATTCCGGACTTCAATGCCGATCGCGAGCAGCTCGCTGAGGTCTTCGCGGCCAGCCCCGAGGTGCTCGGGCACAATATCGAGACAGTGCCCAGGATCTTCCGGCGGATCAGGCCGGGATTCCGGTACGAACGATCCCTCGAGGTGCTCCGGCTGGCCAGGGGGGCCGGGCTGGTCACCAAGTCCAACCTCATCCTGGGCATGGGCGAGGAGCGGCCGGAGATCAGCGCGGCCCTGGCGGACCTGCGGGCGGCCGGCTGCGAGCTGCTGACGATCACCCAGTATCTGCGTCCGTCGCCGCGGCACCACCCGGTCGACCGCTGGCTGCCGCCCGCGGAGTTCGAGGAGCTGGCCGCCGAGGCCAGCGAGCTGGGCTTCGCGGGTGTGATGGCGGGCCCGCTGGTGCGCTCGTCGTACCGGGCGGGCCGGTTGTACCGGCAGGCGATGGATCGTCGCGCAGTGGGCTGACGCGATGACAGCCCCCGGTTGACGGGGGGATTTCGCGCAGCGGTCCCGGTACTCGTATCCTCACGTGCATGGTGAACAAGCCCGGAGCCCCCGCGGGCCGGAAGGCCGCAGCAGACGCTGACTCCCCCGGACGTATTAAGCAAATCCGCATGGTCGCCGGGATTGTCCACAAGACCAACCCGAAAGCGCTGCCGATCGTGGCCGCCACCGGGATCGGGATCGTGATCCTCGCGGTGATCCTCGGCCTGGTGCTCGGGCTGCTGCCGTTCCTGGTCCCGCTGGGGGTCCTGATCGGGCTGTCCGCCGCCATGATCCTCTTTGGCCGGTTCGCCCAGTCGGCGCAGTACGCGGCGATTGCCGGGCAACCGGGCGCGGCGGCGGCAATCCTGCAGAGCATGCGCGGCAACTGGACCGTCACGCCCGCGATTTCAGCCAACCGGAACATGGACGTGGTGCACCGTACGGTGGGCAAGCCCGGGGTGATCCTGGTTGGCGAGGGCTCGCCGACCCGGCTGCCGAGCATGCTGGCCGCCGAGAAGAAGCGGATCGCGCGCGTCGCCTATGACGTCCCGATCTATGACATCCAGGTCGGTGACGAGACCGGGCAGGTGCCGATCCGCAAGCTGCAGCGGCACATCATGAAGCTGCCCCGCAACCTGAAGCCGGCGGCTGTTACCGACCTGAACTACCGCCTGAAGGCGCTGCCGCAGTCGATGCAGATGCCGAAGGGCCCGCTGCCGAAGACCGGCCGGATGCCGAAGGCGCCCCGGCCGAAGTTCCGCTGACCAGCGGTCGCTCGCAGTTCAGCCCCACTCGCCCGCTCCAGCCCGCTCGCGCAGCCAGCCGCCGATCAGGTAGCTCTCGATCGAGTCACAGCGGGCTGGATGCCGCGCCAGCATGGCGGACACCTCCGCCCGGGTGAACCAGCGTGCCTCGTCGAGTTCGGCACGATCCACCACAATCGCCTCGCTGACCGCGCGGGCCCGGAAGCCGATCATGAGCCCGGCCGGAAACGGCCACGCCTGAGATGCCTGGTAGCTGACTTCGCCGAGCAGGAGTCCGGTCTCCTCGGCGACCTCCCTGCGAACTGCGTCTTCGAGGCCTTCACCAATCTCGACGAAGCCTGCCAGCGTGGCGAACGCGCCGGGCGCGGCGCCGCGGTGCCTGGCGAGCACGCAGCGGGCCGGCGGCCCCGGCGCCTCGACGAGCGCGATCACGGCCGGCTCGATCCGCGGAAAGAGCAGCCGGCCGCAGTCCGCGCCGGTGCAGCGCCGCTGCGTCCCGCCACTGCAACTGGCCGCCAGCTGCCCGCAGGCGCCGCAATAACGCTGATCACGGTGCCAGCGCAGGATGCCCCGCGCGTATCCGAGCGTCGCCGCCTGCTGCGGGTCCAGCGATGCGAACATGGCTCGCACGTCGATGACATCGGCCGCCCCGGTCAGCCGGATGGCATCGGCACGCTGCAGCGGGGACAGGTCCACGGCGAATACCCCGGCCCCGCCCGCCAGCCCGAGCAGCACCGGCTCCGCTGCGACCGCCAGCACGGCCACCGCGGCGGGCCCGGCCAGGATCGCGGGCTGGTGTCCGGCGCCAGGCGTACCTTGCACTAGGCAGTTATCCCACCAGAACGGGATCAGCCGGGCACTCGGGCGGTCCAGGACGCTCTGCACCCACGCGGGGTCCCCGCGCTGGCCCGCCGCCCGATCCAGGGCCAGGCCGTTATAGGCGAGCCCGGGCCCGCCTTGATCACCGCGCACGCTGGTCGGCCGTCGCGGGCTCAGCCCGCCGCCCCGGCTGTCCGGCCGGCTCGGCCTGCCCTGCTGGCTCGGCCTGCCCGGCCCTCCAGGCAGGCTCGGCCGGCTCTGCCTGCCCCGCGGGATCGGTCGGGCGCTCGAAGAACGTCTCCAGCACCACGATCGCCTCGGTGCTGGCCACGCCGTCGACCGTGAAGATCCGCCGCAAGATGCCCTGCAGGCCGGCCGTGCTGGTCGTCCTGACCTTCAGCAGCAGGGTCGCGCTCCCGGCGACGACGTGCGCCTCCTGCACCTCGGGGAGCGCGGCCAGAGCGTCCCGGGTGCGCTGATCACCCATCCAGGCGCTGGCCCGCACCATGACGAACGCCAGCACGCCGCGGCCCACAGCCGCCGGATCGACCTCGATCGTGGTGCGCAGGATCACCCCCCGCTCCCTGAGCTTGCGCACCCGCTCGTGCGCTGCGCCAGGTGACAGGCCGACGGCCCGGCCGAGAGCCGCGTAAGGCTGCGACGCGTCGCGCTGCAGCAAGGCCAGCAGCTCTCTATCAAGATCGTCCACGTATTGCCCCAGACACAAGACCAGATCTGGCTATATCAGTCCCTAACCATATCTCGTCTGGCTGCTGGGCCGTGTCACAGAGAAACCAATCGCGGCGATAGCGCAGCGCTGCGGACTCCGGGCCCGCTTCAGATCCGCAGTACGATCGTGTTGGCCGCCTTGTCATGCAGCCCCCGCAGGTCGGCGTCGAAGATGACCGCCGGCACCACCACGAGCAGCAGGAGCGTACGGACGAACGACCAGATCAGGCCGACGGGCTTGCCGTCGAGGCGAATTACCCGCAGTCCGAGCAGCCGTTTGCCGACGGTGAAGCCGGTCAGCGCCGTCAGCAGCCACACCTCGACGCCGAAGATCGCGATGGTCCAGAACTGGGAGTGGAACGCAGCGAGCGCGATCACCGTGCACAACAGCCAGTCGATGACCAGCGCGCCCAGGCGTCGGCCGATTCCGGACACCGAGCCCGAGCCGGACTCCGGCAGCCCCAGCTGCTGACCGGGATACTCGCTGTCCTGCGCGGGCGAGCGCGCCCCCGACAGCCACGACCCGGTCCATCGTCGGTCAGTCACGAACTAAAGGTATCCGGGCCTGAGCGCCGGAGCGACCGGCACCAGGGCGGGCGGGGCAGGAAGCCTGGCCGGCGCGGCCCAGGCGGCTGACGGGCACGCAACATGGCCGCGCAGCGCGGCGGCGCAACGGGAGCCTGGCGGGAGCCCCGAGCCCGGCTTAACACGGGCGAAACACTGGGGACACGGGTCGGAAACCGCCGCCCGCTAGCCTTGCTAGGGCGCCGGAATGCGGCGCGGGTCAGGACAGGCAAGCGGCAAGGGAGGAGCTGGATGTTCACCAGCGGCGAGGAGATCCTGCGATTCATCGGGGACGAGGAGGTCGAGTTCGTCGATGTACGGTTCTGCGACCTGCCGGGAACCATGCAGCACTTTACGGTCCCCGTTGAGTCTTTTGACGAGAAGGTCTTCTCCGATGGACTGATGTTCGACGGCTCGTCGATCCGCGGGTTCCAGCAGATCCATGAGTCGGACATGCTGCTGCTGCCGGACGCCACGACCGCCGTCGTAGACCCGTTCCGGGCCCGCAAGACGCTGAACCTGACCTTCTTCGTGCATGACCCGCTCACCGGTGAGCCGTACACCAGGGACCCGCGCAACATCGCCCGTAAGGCCCAGGATTACCTGCGGGGCAGCGGGGTCGCTGACACCGCGTATTTCGGGCCCGAGGCCGAGTTCTACATCTTCGACTCCGCCCGCTTCGAGACCTCTCCGCAGGCCAGTTACTACTACATCGACTCGATCGAGGGCGCGTGGAACTCCGGCCTCGACGAGCCGGGCGGAAACCTCGCCTACAAGCCGCGCTATAAGGGCGGCTACTTCCCGGTCCCGCCGACTGACCATTTTGCGGACCTTCGCGCCGACATGGTCAGGGCCCTCATCGACTCCGGCATCATGGTCGAGATGCAGCACCACGAGGTCGGCACCGCCGGGCAGTCGGAGATCAACATGCGGTTCGGCGGCCTCCTGGAGATGGCCGACAACCTGATGCTCTACAAGTACGTGATCAAGAGCGTGGCCAGGGCGGCGGGCAAGACCGTGACGTTCATGCCCAAGCCCATCTTCGGCGACAACGGCTCCGGGATGCACTGCCATCAGAGCCTGTGGAAGGACGGCTCGCCGCTCTTCTACGACGAGGTCGGCTACGCCGGACTGTCCGACACCGCTCGCTACTACATCGGCGGGCTGCTCAAGCACGCGCCGTCGCTGCTGGCGTTCACCAACCCGACGGTGAACTCCTACCACCGGCTGGTTCCCGGCTTCGAGGCACCGGTCAACCTGGTCTACTCGCAGCGAAACAGGTCGGCCTGCGTCCGCGTGCCGATCACCGGACCCAGCCCCAAGGCCAAGCGGATCGAGTTCCGGGTGCCCGATCCGTCCTGCAACCCGTACCTGGCCTTCTCGGCGATGCTGATGGCCGGCCTGGACGGCATCAAGAACAAGATCGAGCCGCCCGAGCCCGTCGACAAGGACCTGTACGAGCTTCCGCCCGACGAGGCCCGGTCGATCCCGCAGGTGCCAGGCTCACTGGACAAGGTGCTCGACACACTCGAGGCCGATCACGAGTACCTGATCGAAGGCGGCGTCTTCACGCCGGATCTCATCCAGAACTGGCTGGACTACAAGCGCACCAACGAGATCGACCCGATCAGACTGCGCCCGCACCCGCACGAGTTCGAGCTCTACTTCGACGTCTAAGCACCGTCGGCTGCGCCCCCGCCGCGGGGAGGTCCTCTCCGCGGCAGGGGCGCAGTCCTGCCTCGGCTTGCCGTCACGAGTCCCGGCGGCCCGGGGGGCGACATCCGTCATCGATAACGCCAGCGCTGGGTCAGTGGCCCCGTCAAATCGGCTTAAACGTAGCCCAATTAGGCCTGTTCTAATTGCATGAGGCTTGCTGTAATTGCGCGACTCTACCAACGCACCTGACTTACCCCCATACTTATCCGCAATGGTAGCCACCGGCGAGCCCCTTGGATGTCTTCGGAGATCCACCATGACCGGCCCGGCCGGCCCGGGGACTTGCCATCGCACTGACCGATCTCCCCGCTGCATGCGGCGGCCCGGCCCTACGCGGCAGGTGGCCAGCATCATCGGGCGACGTCTCAGCACCTTGGTCAGGCGAGCAGGCTCAGGCACTCAGGGAGGGACCGATCGATGGAGGGGACCTGCGGAAACTGCGGCCAGCCGTTAGCGGCTGGCGACACGTTCTGCGGCAGTTGCGGCCAGCCGGCCGAGACGGCGGCGGGGGCACCGACCGTGCTGATCGATGATGTGGTGGGGACGACATCGAGCGCGGCAGCGACACCCTGGCCAACCAGCGGCGACCGGACCTCCAGCAGCAGCAGCAGCAGCAGCGACCGGACCTCCAGCAGCGGCGGGCGGACCTCAAGCAGCGGGCGGGCAGCTACGAGCGATACGGCGCTGGGCGGCTGGGCGACGAGAATCGGCGGGGCCATCCCGGCCGACGCAGCGCTCGGACAGCGGACGCCGAATGCGCAGTATCTCGGTCTGCGGCTCGCCTACGACAAGGTCCCTGAGCCGTCGTTCGATCCCCTGGTCAATCGCTCGCTGCTGGTCCAGTACCTCGTGCACTACCTCGTGTACGTCGTGGCCTATCTTGTCGGCGCCGTGGTAGCTGGCATCGTGCTGCTGATCCTCGCCTTCATCGGGCTCGGCTTCGACACCGCGTCCAGGCTGTGGCTCATCGGCGCCGTACTGGCCGGAATCCTGTTCGGCTGCCTGTACTGGCTGATCCCGGTACCCGCGCTGCTCTCGGAATGGAAATTTGCCGTCGATGACCAGGGAGCGGCCGCTCCGGTCGCTTTCGAGCACATCATCTGGGCGTTGCGCCGGCGTGAGACACCGCTCGACTCCCTCGAGGTACGCCGCCTTAAGCTCGCTGGCGGTGAGAGCCGTGACTACCTGGAGCTGCGCCGCGGGCTGTTTACCGGGTTCATCTCCTGTTTTGCCTACGGGCAGGACCTGTACGTGGGCTGGACGTTCTGGCTGCGGATTTCTCCGCTGCGCTGGCTGCTGATGACCCTGGCGCGCCTCTGGCAGACCCTCATGCGACGGGGCACGAATCTTTACGTGACGCTCCGCTATGACTATGCCAGGGCGATGCGCGAGGCCATGCACAGCGTGGCCCGCGAGGGCGTTGATGTCGCCGTTGGCCGCGTACAGGCCCAGGGTCAGGGCATGGCGGCCCAGACCCACGTCGCTGTGTCAGAAATCGACGCCTGACGCCGCGGCAGGGCGGCGATAGCCGGATACATAGCCAAGAAACTGGGGTATCAGCCCGCCGGAGCCTGATCGGAGGATGGGGGCGCTCGGATTGAGGTTCTGTACGTCGTGTGCAGCGCGCTGGGGCGACGTCTGCCGGCGCCCGTCGCAGGCGCGGCGGGCGTTACCTGGGTCACAATGACCCAGGTACTGTGGAGCGCGGTCGGGCGGGCAAGTGCTGGAGGCACGGTGAGCGGCGAGGTCCCTTCGGCACCCGATAACTCCGCCGCCCATTCAGCTGAGCTTCCTGGCCGAGATGGTGATGCGGCGGCCGGGCCCGGCCAGCTCGCGGCCGGTTCGCAGATCGCCGGCTACCGCCTGATGGAGCAGATCGGCCGGGGCGGCATGGCGGTCGTCTATCGCGCGATCGATCTGCGGCTCGACCGGCCGGTGGCGCTCAAGATCCTGGCCCCGGAGCTGGCCAGGGACGAGTCGTTCCGGCATCGCTTCATCAGGGAGTGCCGGGCCGCGGCGGCGGTCGATCATCCGTGCATCATTCCGGTGTTTGACGCGGGCGAGGCGGGCGGCGTCCTGTTCATTGCCATGCGCTACGTCAGCGGACGGGACGTGCGCACGCTGCTGGACCGGGAAGGATCGCTGCCTGCCGACCGGGTGGTCAGCATCATCGAGCAGGTGGCGTCGGCCCTGGACGCCGCCCACGCGCGCGGGCTGGTCCATCGCGACGTCAAGCCGGCCAACATGCTGCTGGACTCGTCGGCCAGCAGCGGCCAGCTTGATCACGTCTATCTGTCTGACTTCGGGCTCACCAAGCAGTCGCAGCTGACCTCCAGCCTGACCTCGACCGGTCAGTTTCTGGGCACCCTGGACTACATCGCGCCGGAGCAGATCGAGGGCAGCAAACTGGTCGACGGTCGTGCTGACCTGTACTCACTCGGCTGTGCCGCGTTCGAGATGCTGTCCGGCGCCCCGCCGTTCAGGCGCGATCAGGGAGTGGCGGTCATCTGGGCCCAGATATCGGCCCCGCCGCCGCGGCTGACCGACCTGCGGCCGGATCTCCCGGCCGCAATCGACAGCGTGCTGGCGAAGGCGCTGGCCAAGGCACCCGGTGACCGGTACCAAACCTCCCTGGAGTTTGCCGCCGCGCTCCGCGGCGCGTGCGAACTCGGGGCCGGCTCGGCCGCGAGCGCGGCCGGACCGTACCGGCCGACCACCCAGCCAGCGCGGTGGGCGGGCATGGCCGACGACTGGCCCGATCGCTCGGCCGCTGCCGCCTTCGCTGCGGAACCGCCCACCAGGGCCTCGAACCTGTCCCCGGCCCGGCGCAGCAACCCAGATCCGAGCTACCCGGCAGCGCAGGCGCCATCCAGCCAGCCCTACCCTCCGGCCAGCCAGCCCTACCCTCCGGCCAGCCAGCCCTACCCTCCGGCCAGCCAGCCCTACGCCCCGCCCCGCCAGCCGTATCGACGGGGCCCATCCAGGCGCCTGCCGTGGTGGCGCTCCCACGCTGTCTTGCTGGCCGGATGCCTGGCCGTTGTCTGCCTCGCGGCGGCCGCCATCGCCGCGGTGCGCAGCGGCGCGTTCCGCTCGTCGAAGGTTCCGCTGACGAGCGCCTCCTCGGTGCTGCGGACCGGCGGCCCGGCCGGTTCCGCCGGAACGGCCGCGCATCTTCCCCGTGGTCCCTCCCGCACCGTGCGAGCGTATTTCGCCGCCATCAATGCGCATAACTATCTGCGGGCCTGGGATCTGGGCGGCCGCGACACCGGCTCCAGCTACGTCGGCTATGTCAACGGCTTCGGTACCACCGTCAAGGACACCGTCACCATCGTGTCGGTCTCAGGCAGCGTGGTCACCGCCCGCATCACGGCGATGCAGACCGACGGCGCGGTCAAGACCTACCAGGGCACGTACACGGTCATTAAGGGCGTCATCACCCAATTCAACGTGCAGCAAGTCGGGTGAGACCGGCCGTCCGGCGGACAAGCACCGAAGACGTGGTCGACAGTGGAAGCTAGCCCTGTTCTCTGCAGGGCCTGCTCTGCAGGAGCCGGAATGCCGAGCCACGGCCATCGCCGCGGCGGGAAAGGTAGGTAGGCGTGTCGAAGCTGTGGCGGATGGCCGCGATCGGGATCGTGGCCGGCAGCTTGCTGGCGGCGGGCGGGCTTCCGGCGCTGGCCTCGACCAGGGCCGCAGCGGTCTCGATCACCATCGCGGCCACGTCGAAGCTGGAAGTCACCGGGGACGCCGTCGTCCTGTTCCGAGCCGCGAACAGTGCGTACACCACCGCCAAGATCTCCGGCAAGATCTCCGGCGCGCCCAGCGGCAGCGCCGTCAAGCTGTACGCCCAGCCGTTTCCCTACCGGAAACCAGCGCGATCGGTCGCGTCGGCCCCGGCCGGGTCGCAGTACTCGTTCACCGTGAAGCCGGCCATCGCCACCCGCTACTACGCGGTGCTCAACACCAGCCCGGCCGTCACCTCCGCCAGGACGACCGTGTACCTGAGCTCAGGCACGCGGGTGACCGTCAAGCGCGACTGCGTCTCCGGACCAGTCTGCAGGCCCCAGTACCGGCTCTATGTCTTCCTGCCGGCCGCGCTGATCAAGCCCTACGTCTCCAGGCACTGGTTTACCTACCTCGGCGTGAGCCGGTCCGCCACGTCCAATAACCCGCCCCGGCCGAAGTGGCTCGACCTGGACAAGCGCGCCACGGTCTCCAAGCCCCGCCGCATCGCGGCCGACGAGTACGAGCGGACGATCGGCATGACGTTCTGGGTCGGCAATGACGCGGCCCGGTGGAATTTCCTGGTCTGCGCTCAGGACTCCGAGGCCAGGGACGGCATCGGGCTGCCCGGTCGGCACAGCTGCGGGATCCAGCGCGTGAGCGCCGGGGTCGCCTATCTCGGCTGAGGACAGGGCGCCAGAGTCACCGGGGGCGGCCGGGGCGCCTGGGGCGGCCGGCATCATGGCCGGCGCCACGGGTAGTGACGGCGCTGCGGGGCCAGGCGAATCCGGTTGAATGTGTTCTTCTCGGATAATGACCTGACTGGATAGCTGCCGTAATATCGGCAGTGATCTCGATTCCTTCCTATCGGATCTGGCCCCGTCCGGGTTGCGCACCGGGCGGGGCCGCAACTTTCGCAGCTGGAGGGCGATGGGCAGCTCCGCCGGGGCGGCCGGTGCCGAGGCCATCGAGCAAGAGCTGCGCGCCCTCGGCACCCAGGAACGCGCCGCGCACGAGAAGGCGTACCTGAAGAGCGATCTGGAGTTCACTGGCACGGCCGTGCCCGCGATCCGCTCGGTGGTCAGATCCTGGCGCCGTCGGCAACCTGGCCTGGATCACGACGGCCTGGTCGCCGTGACCCGGCAACTTTGGGCGCGGCCCGTGCATGAGTGCCGGATGGCCGCCGCCGAGTTGCTGACGGCCGATGGCCCGCTACTGGACGCCGCCGACATCGGCCTGGTGGAAGGCATGCTGCGCACCGCACGTACCTGGGCCTTGGTCGACGGCCTGGCCGCGAACGTCACCGGTGACCTGGTCCTGCGCTACCCCGAGCTGACCGCCACCCTGGACCGCTGGGCCGCTGACCAGGACTTCTGGATCCGGCGCTCGGCCATGCTCGCCCTGCTGGTCCCGCTGCGGCAAGGCGCAGGTGACTTCGAGCGGTTCAGCCGGTACGCCGACCAGATGCTGACCGAAAAAGAGTTCTTCATCCGCAAGGCCATCGGCTGGATCCTGCGGGAGACCGCCAAACGCCGACCGGACCTGGTCGCGCAGTGGCTTGCGCCGCGGGTGCAGCTGGCCTCCGGCGTCACGGTGCGCGAGGCGGTCAAGCCGCTGCCGGCCCCCGTGCGAGACCAGCTGCTGGCCGGCTACCGCGCCAAGCACCCAGTCGCTGTGCCTCCTGTTAGCCGGTAAATTCGCCGGTCGGATCCGACCGGCGAGTCCGGCCCTGCTCGGCCGGCTGCCGTCCGTCGGCCGGCCGCTGAGCCCGGCGCTGCGTGCACTCAGCCGTAGAACAGCTCCTCCATGACCGCCCTGGCCCGCCGGGCGGTACGCCGGTAGTCCTGCACCAGATCCTGCACGGAGTCAGGCGCATAACCGAGCAGCCTGGCCACCCCGCTCAGCTCAGGCTGCGACGACGGCACCGTGTCAGACGCACGGCCGCGCACCAGCATCACCGCGTTCCTGATCCGGGTGGCCAGCCGCCACGCCGACTCCAGGACCCGCGCGTCGGGATCGGTCACCAGGCCCGCGTCCCTGGCGCCCGCCAGCGCGGCCAGCGTCCGGGTGGTCCGCAGCGCGGGGATCGCGTGCGCATGCCTGAGCTGCAGCAGCTGAACCACCCACTCCACGTCCGCGAGGCCGCCCGGACCGAGCTTCAGCTGCAGGGCCGGGTCGACGCCCCTGGGCATCCGTTCTGCTTCCATCCTGGCCTTGAGCCGCCGGACCTCGCGGACGGCCGCCTCAGTCATCCCGCCCGCCGGATAGCGGAATTCATCCGCCGTCGCGATGAAGGCAGCGCCGAGGGCCTGATCGCCGGCGACCGGTTCGGCGCGCAGCAGTGCCTGCGCTTCCCAGGGCAGCGACCACCGCCGGTAATAAGCCAGGTACGAGGCCAGCGTGCGGATCAACGGGCCCTGCCGTCCTTCCGGACGCAGGCCGGCGTCGATGGGCAGGGCCGGGTCAGGTCCAGGTCGGGACAGCAGGCCGCGCAGCTCCTCCGCGATGGCGTGCGCCGCGCGGGTGGAACTCTCCTCATCCGTACCGGGCAGCGGATCGTGCACGAACATCACGTCAGCGTCACTCGCGTAGCCCATCTCATGGCCGCCGAACCTGCCCATGGCCAGCACCGCTATCCGGGTCGGCAGCGGTCCGGTCTGCTGCTCGACCTTTCTCGCCGCGACCTCGAGCGCGGCCCCGACCGTTACCGCCGCGACGGTACTGAGCGCCTCGCCGGTCTCCTCGATATCCGAGATGCCCAGCACGTCGGCAGCGGCCGTGCGCAGCAGCTCCCGGCGGCGCAGCGCCAGCGCAGCGGCGACCGCGCCCGCCGCGTCCGCATGCCTGCGTGCCGCAGCGGCGGCTTCCGAGCGCAGGGCCGGCGCGGGCCGCGGCGCGAGCTGCGCGTCGTCGGCGAGCATCGCGACCGCGTCCGGGGCGCGCAGCAGCAAGCCGACGGCGTACCTGCTGGAAGCCAGCAGCCTGGCCATCCGCCGCGCCACCCTGGTGTCGTCCCGCAGCAGTCTCAGGTACCAGGGCGAATCTCCGAGGGCCTCGCTGACCTGGCGGAAGGCGAGCAGCCCGGCATCGGGCTGCGCGGCGTCCGCGAACCAGCCGAGCATGACGGGCAGCAACGTGCGCTGAATGGCGGTCTTCCGGGAGACGCCCGCGGTGAGCGCGCCGATGTGCCGGAGTGCGCCGGCCGGGTCACTGTAGCCGAGCGCCTCGAGCCTGGCTTGCGCCGCCTGCGGGGTGAGCCTGACATCCTCGCCGGGCAGCCGCGCGACCGCCTCGAGCAGCGGCCGGTAGAACAGTTTCTCGTGCAGCTGCCTGGCCTGGCTGGCATGCTGCCGCCACTGCGCGGTCAGCTCCGCGGCGGGATCGGCGCGCTGGCCGGAGCCACCCGCCAGGTGCATTGCCCGGCCGATCCGGCGCAGCACGGCCGGGTCCTCGGGCAGCGTGTGCGTCCGCCGCAGCTGGTAGAGCTGGAGCAGGTGCTCCACGCCGCGCAGGAACCTGTAGGCGCTGGCCAGTCCCGCCGCGTCCTGCCTGCCCACGTAGCCGCCCGCGGCCAGCGCGGCCAGGGCCGCCAGGGTGTCCTGGACCCGCAGCGTCTCGTCGGTCCGGCCGTGCACCAGCTGGAGCAGCTGGACCGCGAACTCGATGTCACGCAGGCCGCCCGGGCCCAGCTTGAGCTCACGGCCGGCCTGATCGGCGGGCAGGCTGTCGAGTACCCGGCGCCGCATGGCCTGCACGTCAGCGACGAAATGGTCACGCTGGGCGGCTTGCCAGACCAGCGGGGCGAGCGCCTGCAGGTAGTCCCGGCCAAGCCCGGCGTCGCCCGCCACCGGCCTGGCCTTGAGCAGCGCCTGGAACTCCCAGGTCTTGGCCCAGCGCTCGTAATACGCCCGGTGGCTGGCCAGCGTCCGCACCAGCGGCCCGTCCCGGCCCTCGGGGCGCAGGTTGGCGTCGACAGGAAACAGCGGGCCCTCGGCCGCCGGCTGGGAGCAGATACCGATCATCGCGGCGGCCAGCTGGGTCGCGGCCCGCAGCGCGGCGTCCTCGGTCGCGGCGCCGGCCGGCGCCGCGACGAAGATCACGTCGATGTCGCTGGCGTAATTCAGCTCCCGGCCGCCGCACTTGCCCATCGCGATCACCGCCAGCCTGCACTGGCTCGCTTCCCGCTCCAGCCTGGCCGTGGCGATCGCCAGCGCGGCCTCCAGCGCGGCGGCGGCCAGGTCGGCCAGCTCCGCCGCGGTCTGCTCGATCGTGACCGCGCCGGTCAGGTCCCGGGCCGCCAGCCGCAGCAGCCGTTCCCGGTAGGCCACCCGCAGCGCGGTGACCGGGTCGTCCCCGGCTCTGGCCACGGCCAGCAGCTCGGATCGCAATTCGCCTGGCTCAGGCCGGCGGAGCGCCTCGGGTCCGGCCAGCACCCGCCAGTGCCCGGGATGCCTGGCCAGGTGCTCGCCCAGGGCGACGCTGGCACCGAGCACCGCGAGCAGCCGGTCCCGCAGGCCGTGGTCATCGCGCAGCGCGGCCCGCAGCGCCGCCTCGTGACGCAGCCGGGCCAGGGCGGTGAGCGCCAGGTCAGGATCGGCTGCCGCGGCGATGGCATCGACCAGACCCGAGTCGGCGTCGGCCACATCGAGCTGCAGATCCTCGGTGAGCAGGCGCTCGGCGCGTGCGGTGTCAGCGAATCCCAGCACGGCCAGCCTCCCAGCCAGCGTCGTCCCTCGCGGCATCCCCACGACAGAACCGTAGCGAGGGCGGCGTCCCCGAGGGCATTCAGAGCACGTTCAGGTAGCGGTCCAGCTCGAACTCGGTGACCTGGCGCCGGTAGTCCAGCCATTCCTCGCGCTTGTTGCGCAGGAAGAAGTCGAAGACATGCTCGCCGAGCGTCTCCGCGACCAGTTCACTGCGCTGCATAACGTTGCACGCGTCCGACAGGTTCTGCGGCAGCGGGTCAATGCCGAGCGCCCGGCGCTCGGAATCGGTCAGCGCCCAGACGTCGTCCTCGGCACCGGGCGGCAGCTCGTAGTCGGCCTCGATGCCCTGCAGGCCGGCCGACAGGATCACCGCGAACGCCAGGTAGGGATTGCAGGCCGGGTCGATGGACCGGAATTCGATCCTGGTCGCATTGCCCTTCTGCGGCTTGTACATCGGCACCCTGATCAGGGCCGACCGGTTGTTGTGGCCCCAGCAGACGTAGGCCGGCGCCTCTCCCCCGGCGCCCGCGATCCGCTCGGTCCCGCCCCACAGCCGCTTGTAGGAGTTCACCCACTGGTTGCACACCGCGGTGATCTCGGCCGCGTGCCGCAGCAGCCCGGCGATGAACGCCCGGCCCAGCTTGGAAAGCTGGAACTCCCCGCCTGGCTCGTGGAACACGTTCCGGTCGCCCTCGAACAGCGACATGTGGGTGTGCATGCCCGAGCCAGGGAACTCGGTGAACGGCTTGGGCATGAAGGTCGCGTAGACGCCCTGGTCCAGCGCCACTTCCTTCATGGCCAGCCGGAAGGACATGATGTTGTCCGCCGTGCTCAGCGCGTCGGCGTAGCGCAGGTCGATCTCCTGCTGCCCGGGTGCGCCCTCATGGTGGCTGAACTCGACCGAGATGCCCATCTGCTCGCACATCACGATCGCGTTGCGCCGAAAGTCGTGCGCGATGGTATGCGGGGTGTGGTCGAAGTAGCCGCCCGTGTCGATCGGCTGCGGCTTGGCCCCCGGCTCCGGCTTCTGTTTGAGCAGGAAGAACTCGATCTCGGGGTGAGTGTAGAAGCTGAAGCCGAGCGCCGAGGCCCGGGCCAGGGCGCGCTTGAGCACGTGCCGCGGATCGGCGTACGACGGCGTTCCGTCGGGCATCAGGATGTCGCAGAACATCCGCCCGACCCCGGCCGCGTCGCCGCGCAACGGCATCACCTGGAAGGTCGACGGGTCCGGCTTGGCGATCATGTCCGCCTCATAGACCCGCGCAAAACCCTCGATAGCGGACCCGTCGAACCCGATGCCCTCGGCGAATGCGCCCTCCAGCTCGGCCGGAGCGACGGCGACTGACTTGAGATAGCCGAGCACATCGGTGAACCACAGCCGGACAAAACGGATGTCACGCTCCTCGAGCGTGCGCAGCACGAACTCTTCCTGCCTGTCCACCCCGACATTCTGCCCGCCCCGTGTTTCCGGCACGTTACGCGGCCCATGCTTGATCGTTAACGGGCCCCTAAGCTGGACACGTGCCCACATTGCGGATCGCGCTCGCCCAGGTGAATGCCACCGTCGGAGATCTGGCCGGCAACGCTGAGCAGATCGTGAACTGGACCAGGCGCGCCGCCGATCAGGGCGCCAGCCTGGTGGTGTTCCCCGAGATGATGCTGACCGGCTACCCGGTCGAGGACCTGGCCCTGCGCTCCTCGTTCGTCGAGGCCTCGGTCACCACCCTGCATGAGACGGCCGGCTGGCTGGCCGCCGAGGGCCTGGGCGGGATCGCCGTCGTGACCGGTTACCTGGACCGGCGGACCGGGCTGCAGCCGCGGCTGGGCCTGCCCGCCGGGGCGCCGCTGGACGCCGCGGCGCTGCTGCACGGCGGCCTGGTCGCCGTCACCTCGGCCAAGCATCACCTGCCCAACTACGGGGTCTTCGACGAGTACCGGATCTTCGTCCCCGGAGACAGCGTGCCGGTCTTCCGGCTGCCGCTGGCCGGCCAGGACCCGGTCGATGTGGCCATCGCGATCTGCGAGGACCTCTGGCAGGACGGCGGCCCGGTCACGGTGACCCGCGAGGCGGGGGCGGGGCTGCTGGTGGTACCCAACGCATCCCCCTACGAACGGGGCAAGGATGACACCAGGTTCGAGCTCTGCCAGCGGCGGGCCACTGAGGCAGGCGCCACGCTCGCCTACGTGAACATGGTGGGCGGCCAGGACGAGCTGGTCTTCGACGGCGATTCGATCATCGTCGGCGCGTCCGGTGCGCTGCTGGCCCGCGGCCCGCAGTTTGCCGAGGCGCTCATCGTTACCGACCTCGAGGTGCCCGCCGCCGACCCCGCGGTACCAGGCGCCGGCGCGGCTCCCGTCGATGCGCAGGATGGCACCGTGATCACGCTGCAGCGCCTGACGCTGCCGCCCCTCCCGGTTCCCGCCCCGATCTCCGCAGCCGCACCGAACTCCGCAGCCGCACCGAGCTCCGCGGCCGCACCGCCTTCCCCCGCCCGGTCAGACACCGAGCCGGGGCTGGTCTGGCCGCGGCTGTCCGAGCTCGCCGAGGTGTACGCGGCGCTGGTCACCGGCGTCCGGGACTACGTGCGCAAGAACGGCTTCAGCTCGGTCATCCTCGGCCTGTCCGGCGGCATCGACTCGGCGCTGACCGCGACCATCGCCACCGACGCGATCGGCCCCGATCGGGTCCACGTGGTGCTCATGCCGAGCCGCTACTCATCCGAGCACTCGATCGGCGACGCGGAGGACCTGGTCAAGCGCCAGGGCCTGCACGCCAGGACGGTGCCGATCGGGCCCATGGTCGAGGCGTACGACGCCGAACTTGACCTGCACGGCCTGGCCGAGGAGAACCTGCAGTCCAGGATCCGCGGCGTGATCCTGATGGGGCTGTCCAACGCCGCTGGCCACCTGGTGCTGACCACCGGCAACAAAAGCGAGCTGGCCACCGGCTACTCGACGCTCTACGGCGATTCGGCCGGCGGGTACGGCCCGATCAAGGACGTCACCAAGACCCTGGTCTGGGAGCTGGCCCGGTGGCGGAACCAGCAAGCCGCCGAGCGCGGCGAGGTGCCCCCGATCCCGGAGAACTCGATCACCAAGCCGCCCAGCGCCGAGCTCGCTCCCGGCCAGCTGGACAGCGACTCGCTACCCGACTACGCGGTCCTCGACGCGCTGCTCGACGACTACGTCGAGAAGGACCTGGGCGCCGCCGCCCTGGTCGCCGCCGGCCACGACCCGGTCCTGGTCGAGCGGGTGATCCAGCTGGTGGACCGGGCCGAGTACAAGCGGCGCCAGTACCCGCCCGGCCCGAAGATCAGCGCCAAGAACTTCGGCCGGGACCGCCGCCTGCCTATCACCAGCCGCTGGCGCGAGCCGCTCCGCACGGCCGACTGAGCCCGGCCCGCCAGTTGAGCCCGGCCTACCAGCAACAGCCCGGCCCGCCAGCTGAGCCCGGCCCCGCCTGCTGAGCCCGGCCCCGCCAGTTGGGCCGGCCTGAAATCCAATGGAGGCGATGGCCGCGATTCGTCAACTGGCGGGCTGGGCACCGGCCTGGCGGATCGCCGCGGTCTTGGCCAGCGCCAGGGCGGTGGGCAGGTCCGGACAGCTGGCGGTGCCCCCGGCGCCCTGGGTGGACGCCGCGCCTGTCGCACAGCCCAGGGCCGTGGCCTGGGCCAGGTCCAGCCCGCGCAGCAGCCCCGCAATCAGCCCGGCATTGAAGCAGTCGCCGGCGCCGGTGGTGTCGACGGGCCGCACCTCGGGGAGCGCGACGTGACGCGGGCGGCCGCCGTCCACGCACAACGCGCCGCGCGCGCCCAGCTTGACGACCAGCCTCGGCCCGGCGGCGGCCAGGACCGCCGTCGCGGCCGCCAGCGTCGCCTGGCCGCTGAGCCGCAGCACCTCCGCCTCGTTGGGCAGCAACAGGTCGGTCACGGCCAGCGCCGCGCGCAGCCGGTCGTCGCCCCATTGACCTGACGGGTCCCAGTTGGTGTCGAGGGAGGTGCCGACGCCTGCCGCTCGCGCGGCCGCGAACAGCGCGGCCAGCCCGGGCCCGAGCGACCGCTCCAGCAGGAAGTACGAGCTGACGTGCAGATGCCTGGACCTCGCCAGCAGCGCGCCCGGCACATCCTGAACGGTCAGCGTGGTGATGGCACCGGTGGCGGTGAGAATCGCGCGGTCGGCCCCCTCGGACAGCGCCACCGTCATGCCGGTCGGGACAGCGGGGCGCACGGCCACGGCCGTGACGTTCACGCCCTCCGCCGCCACCTGACCGAGCATCAGCCGGCCGACCGGGTCGTCGCCCACGGCGGCCACCAGGGCCACCCGCAGCCCGAGCCTGGCCGCGGCCACCGCGGTGATCGCGGCCGACCCGCCGATCACCAGCGACATGCTGGCCACGATCTTCTCTTGCTGGCCGAACCGCGGCCTGACATCGTCGCCGAGCACGAGCACGTCCGGGTTGCAGTCGCCGACCACGAGCAGGTCGGTGTCCCGGACGGGGTCGGCGGGATCGGTCACGCCGTGATGACCTGAACGCCGGACTCGGTGAACATGGCCGCGTCGTCGGCGCTGATCCCGGTGTCGGTGACCAGCACGTCCAGCTCCGCGATGGCGCAGATCCTGGCGAACGCGCGACGGCCCACCTTGGAGCTGTCGGCCGCCACCGCGACCAGGTCGGCCCGGTCGGCCATCAGCCGGTTGATGCTGGCCTCGCCCTCGTGATGAGCGGTGGCCCCGGCCGCCGCGTCGATCCCGTCGACGCCCAGGATCGCGATGTCGAGCGTGACCTGCTCCAGCACGCCGGTGGCCAGCGGGCCGATCATCTCGTAGGACTGCGGCCTGGCCACGCCGCCGGTCACCACGATCTTGATGTGCTGGCGGACCGCCAGCTCGGTGGCGATGTTGAGCGCGTTGGTGACCACCGTGACGGCGGGCGACGCGGCCCCGGCGGTCAGGTCGGCCCGCATGGCCAGCGCCCTGGCCACCTCGGTGGTTGTGGTGCCGCCGTTGAGCCCGGCGACCTGGCCTGGCCGGATCAGTCCGGCGGCGGCGGCGCCGATGCGGTGCTTCTCCGAGGGATGCCGCTCGCTCTTGTACCGCAGCGGCAGGTCATAGTTGATCCCCTGCGCGACGGCACCGCCCCTGATCCTGGTGAGCATCTGCTGGCTGGCGAGCTCATCGAAGTCGCGCCGCACCGTCGCCGCCGAGACGCCGAGCGCCTTCGCGGCCCGTTCCACCTGCAGCTGACCGTCGGCGGCGAGCAGCTCGAGCAGCTCATTCCAGCGGCGATACTTGCTCACCTGGGACTGCCCTCCCGGCCGCCCACTGCGCCGAGCACGGCGAGCAGCCGCCGCACCTCCGCCGCGATGGCGTCCCGGCCCGCCGCGCAGTACCGCCGCGGGTCGACGAGCGCCTGGTCGGCCGCCAGCAGCGCGCGGATCGCCGCTGTGTACACCTTGTTCAGCTGGGTGGCAATGTTGATCTTCGTCATGCCGGCGGCGATCGCGGCCGCCAGGGCCTGGTCCGGGACGCCTGACGAACCATGCAGCACGAGCGGGACCGGGACGGCCGCGTGAATCGCGGCGATCAGCTCCAGGTCAAGAACGGCATCCCGGGTGAGCATCGCGTGCGAGCTGCCCACCGCCACGGCCAGGGCATCCACTCCGGTCGCGGCGGCGAAGGCAGCTGCCTCGTCCGGCCGGGTCCTGGTCACCGGGTCGTGCGCGCCGTTCTTACCGCCGATCTCGCCGATCTCGGCCTCGACCCAGATCCCGCGCTCGTGACACCAGCTGGCCATCCCCGCCGTGGCCTGGACATTCGCCGCGTACGGCAGCGTCGACGCGTCGAACATGACCGACCCGAAACCCAGCTCCGCGGCCTCCTGCACCAGGTCCGCGCTGGTCGCGTGATCCAGGTGCACCACGACGGGCACGTCCGCCGAGCGCGCGATCGCGAGCGCCGCCGCACCGACCGGCCCCAGCGCCCCGTGGTAGGCGACGCAGTTCTCACTGATCGCCAGCACGACCGGCGCGCCCGCCGCCTCGGCACCGCTGACGATCGCTTCGGCGTGCTCGATGCCGATGAGATTGAACGCGCCGACCCCGCGGCCCGCCGCGGGGCCGGCCTGGACCACGATGGCGGCCATCCCGACGGCCGGCATCAGCCCGCCTCGCCAGGGGCGATCCGGACGCCGCTGAGCAGCTCGTGGTAGTCGGCGTGCTGGAACTCGCCAGCGACGGGCGCGGCCGCCGCGGCGGTCCCGAGCGCCACCGCGTGCCGCAGCCGCTCCCGCCAGCAACGGCCGAGTACCAGCCCGTGCGCCAGCCCGGCCACCACGGCATCCCCGGCGCCGGTCGGGTTGCCCGGCGTCTGGTCCGGCGGCGCGGCATGCCACAGCCCGTCGCCGGTGACCGCGAGCAGCCCGTCGGCGCCGAGCGACACCACGACCGACTGTGCGCCCGCGGCCATCAGCTCGCGGGCCGCGCCGATCACCGCCGCGCGGTCGAAGCCCGCCGGGGTCGACAGCGGCCGGCCCATGCTGCGCTCCAGCTCGGCCAGGTTCGGCTTGACGATCGCCGGGCCGCCAGGCGCGCCGCGCAGCAGCGCCTGGCCCTCGGCGTCCAGCACGGCCGGCACCGACGCCGTGGCCGCCATGGCGGTCAGCTCGGCGTAGCTGTCCGCGGGGACCCCGGGCGGCAGGCTCCCGGACAGCACCACCGCCGCGCAGCCGGGCAGCGCGTCCGCGTACCTGGCGCGGAACCGCTGGTACTCACCCGCCGACACCCGCGGCCCGGGCTCGTTGAACAGCGCGGTCCTGCGGCGCTGATCGTCGACGACGGCGAACGTTCGCCTGGTCTCCCCGGCGATGTCGGTGAACGCAGCGGGCACCCCCGCCTTGCTCAGCCCGGACCGCACCGCAGCCCCGGTCAGCCCGCCCGCCAGTCCGACGGCCAGCACGTCGGCGCCCAGCGCGTGCAAGGTACGCGCCACATTGACGCCCTTGCCGCCCGGCCGGGCCGCCGCCGCGGTCGGCCGGTTGACCCCGGACCAGTCGACCCGGGGGACGTGGTGGGTCACGTCCAGGGCCGGGTTGAGGGTGACGACCAGTATCACGGCTGCTCAGCCCGGTTTGGCTGGGGTGAGGATGACCGAGCGGCTCAGGTTCCTGGGCCGGTCGGGGTCCAGGTCACGGTCCCGCGCGGCGGCCGCCGCGAGCCGGTGGACCAGGACCAGCTCGGCCATCGGGTCGCCGGCAGCCTGCCTCGCGACGCCGCCCGCGGCGGCGATCTCGTCGGTGAGCCCGGCCGGGGCCTGCCCGAGCAGCCATACGACACTGCCAGGCCTGGTCACCGCGATCGGCCCGTGCCGGAACTCCATCGCCGGGTAGGCCTCGGTCCACAGGCCCGCGGCCTCTTTGAGCTTGAGCGCGGCCTCGCTGGCCAGCCCGCACGTCCAGCCGGTGCCCAGGAAGGTGAACTGGCCGGCGCCGGTCAGCGTGGCGGGCAACGGGACATCCAGCATGCGCCGGGCCGCCGCCGCAGCCGGGCCGATGTCCTCTCCGAGGTGCGCGCGCAGCAGGGCCAGCTCGGAGGTGGCGAACCTGGTCTGCACCACGGACTGCTCGTCGGCGAACTCCAGCGCGATCACCGCGCCCGCCGCCGTCGCGACCGGACTGTCCGCCGCGGCGGTGATGGCCACCGTCGCCGTGGACCCGTCCACCCGGGCCAGCAAATCCAGGATCTCGGTGGTCGTCCCCGACCTGGACAAGATGACCACCCGGTCATAGCGCCGGCCGGCGGGCATCTCGGAGGCGGCGAACGCGTCGGTCTCGCCCTGCCCGGACGCCTCGCGCAGCGCCGCATACGACTGCGCGATGAACCAGGACGTCCCGCAGCCCGCCACCGCGACCCGCTCACCCGGCGCCGGCAGCATGGCAGCCACGTCCGCGGCCAGCCCGGCCGCCCGCAGCCAGCAGTCCGGCTGGGACGCGATCTCCGCGTCGATACTGCCGGTCCCGGCAGCCCTGTTACTCTCCCCGCTCACCCTGCGCACCTCAACTCTCCAGGTTCCTTACTGATAGGGATCACTGGCCCGCGGACCACCGGCGGCTGCGCTGTCATGTGCCGGTGAGCCCGGTACTGGCGACTGACCTGACGAAGTACCGTTGCGCCGCGAAGAAGATCGCCAGCATCGGCACCAGGCTCATGACGTTGCCGGCCATCAGCAGCGTCCACTCAGTCGAATGCGCGCTCTGGAAGGTGGCCAGCCCGAGCGGCAAGGTCATCTGGTTGGTCGAGTCGATCACGATGAGCGGCCAGAGGAAGTTGTTCCACGAGTCGAGGAAGGTCAGCGCGGCCAGCGTGGCCAGGGCCGGCGCCGACAGCGGCAGCACGATGCGCCACAGGACGGTCAGCCTGCTCGCCCCGTCCACCCGCGCCGACTCCTCATACTCGATCGGCAGGGTCCGGAAGAACTGACGCAGGAAGAAGATCCCGAAGGCGGTCGCCGCGTTGGGCAGGATGAGCGCGCCGATGTGATTGACGCCCACCGCTTCCAGCACATTGGTCCCGAGCCATTTGGTGATGATGAACTGCGGGATCATCGTCACCTGGAAGGGCACCATCAAGGTGGCCATGATCACGGCGAACAGGACCCCGCGGCCCAGGAACCTGAAGCGCGCGAATCCGTAGCCGGCCAGCGCGCACAGCACCAGGTTGCACAGCACGGTGACCACGGCCACCACCGAGCTGTTGATGAAGAACCGCCCGAACGGAGCTGCCTTGAGCGCGTCCGAGTAATTAGCCGGCCTGAGCACGTGCGGGGTGAGAATCGGCGGGAAGTGCAGCGCCTCGGCCGGGGTCTCCAGGGACGTCACGATCAGCCACACGAACGGCAGGATCAGCACCAGGCAGGCGGGCAGCAGCACCAGGTGCCAGGGGCTGAACGGCAGGCGGCGCCTGCGGCGGCCGGGCGCCAGGCGGGGCCCCTGGGCGGCGGCCTGGGTGGTCACGCTCACCGACGCGCTCATGACCGGTAGTACGTGAAGCGCCTGCCGACCCGGAACTGGATCGCAGTGACCACGATGATAACGAGGAACAGGAGGTAGGCAATGGCGGACGCGTAGCCGAAGTTGAAGTTCACGAAGGCCTGCTCGAAGAGGTAATAGACCAGCACGGTGGTGGCGTTGAGCGGGCCGCCCTGGGTGCTCAGGTACACCTCATCGAAGAGCTGCAACGCGTTGATGGTCAGCCAGACGGCCAGGAACAGCGACGCCGGGCTGAGCAGCGGCAGCGTGATCCGGCGGAAGGTGGCCCAGCGGCCCGCACCGTCGGTCGCGGCCGCGTCGATGAGGTCGGCCGGGATGCCCTGCAGCGCCGCCAGGTAGATCACCACCGAGAAGCCGCTCCAGCCCCAGATCGTCATGATCACGATCACGTACAGGGCCTGCGACGGGGAGTTGAGGAACTGCTGCTGCGGGATGCCGACCAGGCCGAGGAAATAATTCACCAGGCCGTAGGACGGATCGAACAGCCAGATGAACACGATCGCCTCACTGATCGTGGAGATCGCCATCGTCGCGTACGCGGCGGTCCGGTACAGCGAGATGAACCGGATCTTCCGGTTCATCGCCACCGCCAGGAACAGGCCGACCACCATGGTGCCCGGCACGAACAGGGCCGTATAGACAATGGTGTGCTCGATCGCCTGGCCGACCACCGGGTCGTGCAGCAGCGCGCGGTAGTTACGCAGCCCCACGTACGGGGTGCTCGGCGAGAGCAGGTTGTTCTGCTGGAAGGACATGATCGCCGACCAGACGATCGGCACCGCGCCGAACAGCAGGATGATCGCCACGCCCGGGGTCACGAACGCCCACCCGGTGAAGTGCTCCGACCGGGCTACCCGGCGGCGCGACCTGGAGGCAGCGCTCTGGCTTCGGCGCCGCAGCGATGCGGAAGGTGCGGCCACGCTACTGGCTGGGGTTCGCGAGAACCTGGTTGACCTGCGCGGCGGCGCTGGAAAGCGCGGCGGCAGGCTGGGTCTTGCCGAGCAGCACGGACACGACCATGGTGCCGAGGATCTGGGAGATCTTCGGATAGGTGGCGATCTGCGGGCGGGCCTGATGGACGTTGCCCAGGTTCGTGATGAAGGTGTCCACGCCGGGCAGCGCCTTGTCCATCTGCTGCGAGAACCCGGCCGAGTTGGTCACCGAGGCCCGGGTCGGCAGGTCGCCGGTGGCCAGCGAGAAGTACCTGACCTGGGCCGGGGCGGTGAGCCAGAGCAGGAACTTCTCCGCCGCCGCCACCTTGGCGGAGCCGTTGTTGAAGATCACCCAGTTGTCCGGGCCCGAAATGGTCTGGTGACCGCCGCTCGTGCCCGGATAGGACGGCATGACCTGCACGCCATAATGCACGTTCGGGAAGGTGGACAAGTCCCAGGGGCCGGTGACCACCATGCCGATCCTGCCTGAGTTGAACAGAGTGTCGTAAGCCGAGTCGGTCGGGTCCAGGTACATGGAGTGGTCGGTGACGGCCATCTGCCGCAGGGTGTTCAGCGACTGGAGCCCGGCGGCCGAGTCGAAGGCGGCCTTCTTGTTGTCCGGGGTGAGCAGCTTGCCGCCCGCCTCCCACAGCAGCGCCTCCCAGTGCCACACGGTGTCCTCGTTGCCCGGCGTGACGTAGGCCGTCCCGTACTGCTTCTTGGCCGCGTTGGTGAGGCGCTGGGCATCGGCCGTGAACTGGGACCAGGTCCAGTCCGGCCCGGGCGGCTGCAGTCCAGCCTGGGCGAACAGCGTCTTGTTGTAGACCACCGCCAGGTTGTCGACGAGGGCCGGGATCCCGATGACCTTTCCGTTGACGGTCGCCACATCCCGCTCGCCCACCCAGAAGTCGTTCCAGTTGACACCGGGCCGTTGCACCACGTTGGTCAGGTTGACCACCTGCGGGATCTGGGCCACGTTCGGCGCCCAGGAGCCGTACAGGTAGGCGATGTCGGGCGTGCTGCCGCCGCGCACCGCGGTCAGCACTTTCTGCAGCGAGTCGTCGTTGTCGACGTACAGGCTGGTCACGGTCTGGCCGGTCTGCTTCTGGTACTCGCTGAGCAGATGAGCGAACGCCTTCGCCTCGGTCTGGGTGTAGCCCTCCCAGATCTGGATGGCGGTCCCGCTGCTGCTCGAGCTGCCGCCGCCGCTGCCGCTCCCGCAGGCCGCCAGTCCGAGCGCGACCAGTGCGGCTGCCACTGCCGTCTTGAGCCAGTAACTTCTCATGCCGCCCTCTGTCTCTGTGGGCCTGACCGGACATACGACGACTCATGCGCGAATAGTCGATGTTTCAGACATCATTGCGCGCGGCTACCGGTCGGTGTCAAGCCCGTCGGCAGGACTTCGCGTTCATCGGACCGACTCGAAATAGTGACAATACTCTCTATAACGGATCCCGGTCACCAGTCATGTGATTCTCCCTAGCTCCTTCAGCACCAGAACACTTCTCCAGTCACTCTTCAGCTAGCTCGCCGTCGCTCTCCAGGGCTGCAATATTCTGCGTGCTCTTGCTCATAGACATACAAAATGCGACACTGTCGAGCTGTGATCAAGGTTGCGTTCATCAGCGCCGGCAGCATCGAGTTCACCCGCAACGTCGTGACCGACTTGTGCAGCTACCCCGAGTTCCGTGGCGGCGTGCACCTTTCCCTGCACGACATCAGCGCCCCCCGCCTGGCCTTTGCCGAGCGGCTGGCCAGGCAGATCGTCGCGCAGACTGGGTCTGGTGCCACCGTGACCGCCTCGCTCGATCGCCGGGCGGCGGTCAAGGGCGCCCAGTACGTGATCAACGAGGTCCAGGTCGGCGGCTACGACGCGACCCGGGCGGACTTCGACATCCCGGCTCGCTACGGCGTCCGCCAGACCATCGCCGACACGCTCGGCATCGGCGGCATCTTCCGCGGCCTGCGCACCATCCCGGTGGTGGTGGGGCTCGCCCGCGACATGCTCGACCAGTGCCCGGACGCGTACCTGCTCAACTACTCCAACCCCATGGCCATGCTCCCCTGGGCGGTCTACCAGGGCACCGACTTCGGCCGGGTATTCGGCCTGTGTCACTCGGTCAGGGACACCCACAAGTTCCTGGCCGGGCTGGTCGGCCTGGATCCCGCCGAGGTCACCTTCCGCACCGCCGGCTTCAACCACCAGGCGTTCGTGCTGACCTTCGAGCACGCGGGCCAGTCCCTCTACCCGCGGCTTACCGAGATCATCGACGGCTCGCCCGAGCTACAGCGCCGGGTGCGGGTCGAGCTGTTCCGCAGGTTCGGCTACTTCCCGACCGAGTCAAGCGAGCACTCGGCCGAGTACGTGCCCTGGTTCATGCGGCACGACGGCGAGATCGAGCGGTTCCGGATCTTCGTCGGCGATTACCTGGCCCGCTCCGAGGAGAACCTGCGCGAGCTCGAGTCGCTGCAGGTCCAGCTGGAGGCGGGCACGCCGCTCGACCTCGAGCCCACCGACGAACTTGCCTCGCAGTTCATCCACTCCCTGGAGACCGGCACCGGCCGCGAGCTGTACGTCAACGTCCGTAACGACGGGCTTATCACCAGCCTGCCCGGCGAATGCTGCGTCGAGGTGCCGTGCGCGGTCGGCGCGGGCGGCGCCAAGCCGCAGGCCATCGGCGCATTGCCGGCCCAGCTGGCCGCGCTCAACCGGACCTTCCTGAACGTGGTCGAGCTGACCGTGCGGGCCGCCCTCGACGGCCGCAGGGACCACGTCTACCAGGCCGCCCTGCTCGACCCGAACACGGCGGCCACGCTGACCACGTCGCAGGTGATAGCGATGTGCGATGACCTGCTCGAAGCTCACCGGGCGCTGCTGCCGCCCGCACTGGCCGGCTGAAGCGGCCCGCTCCCGGCAGGCCCGCACCACGAAAGAGGCGCCATGACAGCCAGGCAGGCACTGCGATGGTCGGTCATCCGCGGGAGTGAGCGCGGCAGGCGCCGGGCGCCGCGGATCGTGGCGACGGCTGGCCTGACCGTCATGCTGGCCGCGGGCCTGGCGGCCGGGCCAGGCATCGCTCTGGCGCGGCCGGGCGCCACGGTCACGGCCACGGTGACCGCCGCGCGAACCGGCGCCACCGTCACCGCTGCTCGGACCGGCGCCACGGTGACCGCCGCGCGGACGCGCCAGGTCAGCCGGACAGCGCCGATCCCGCGGCCCGGCCATCGGGGCAGGCTGCGGGTGACCGGGCGGCTGCGCGACGGCGGCACGGTGACCGCGGCCGGGCTGTCCTGGCGGCCGCCGCGGCTGCCGCGCGGTGACCGGCTGCTGAGCTTCGAGGTCGGGTACTACTGGCGGTCCTGCCCGGCGCACGGGTCCTGCAAGACCGCGCCGGACAGCACCGCGACGCCGTTCGCGGCCCGGTCCTACATCGTCGGCCACGCCGACACCGGCCAGCGGCTGAAACTGACCGAAACGGCGACCGAGGTGGTCGAGACCGATCCGGCCACGTTCTCGTTCAGCGTCATTCGTGCCTCCGTGAGCGCCGAGACCAGCCGGACCGCGGGCGGTTACCGCGCCGGCCTGCCGCCGCGGACCGAGTTCGTAAACGGGACGCCCGAGGCCCGCACCGCGTCCCGCGAGGAGTACTTCCAGGTCGATCCGCCGCACTACAACAGCCGTGACGGCCGGCCTGTGCAGCGGTACCGGATCGACGAGCGGCGGTGGCGGGCGCTGCCGGCCAGCGGCGTGTTCTACACCGGCACGCTCAGCATCGGCCGGCACCGGGTCACGGTCCGAACGGCCAACCTGGCGGGCGCGACCACGACGGCGTTCGGCTGGCGAGTGGTGCCCATGCCCGCACCGGCCCGGTGTCGCGGCACCTGCTGGTATCCGCCGCACCTGGCCGCCAACCACCGCCCGATGCGCTGGGACTGGCAGATCGGCCGGGTCACCCCGCTGCAGCGCACCGGTACACGGGCCGTCGACATCTACGACATCGACGGCTTCCTGACCACCAGGGCGCAGGTACACGCGATCCACACCAGCTGGCAGGCGAGCACGCTGCCGCACCCCAAGGCGGTCTGCTATATCGACCTGGCCTGGGAGGACTACCGGCCGGATGCCAGCCCAGGCCGCCGCGGCGGCTACTTCCCCGCCGCGGCGCTCGGCAACGTCTACTACGGATACGCCGACGAGCGGTGGGTCGACTTCCGGCAGCTGGACGCGCTGAAGCCAATGCTCAACGAGCGGATCGGGATGTGCGCGCGGAAGGGTTTTGACGCCATCGAGCTCGACGACATCGACAGCTTCGACCCGCCCTCGACCACCGGGTTCCATCTCACCCCTGGCGACGCGCAGAACCTGCTCGCCTACGCCTTCAACCAGATCCACCGCGACGGCATGACCGGCCTGTGGAAGAACTCCCCGTACCTGAGCTGGTGGGGACGGCGTTACGCGGACGGCGCGGTGGTCGAGGAATGCTACGTCGGGCACGCCTGCTTCGCTTCGCAGCTACGCGGCAGCAAGCAGTACGGGATCACCTGCACCGCGCTGTCCGGCCGCACGCCTTGCGGCTGGGACGACTTCAGCACCGACGCCACCGTGAACCAGCCGTCCGGCAAGTGGGTGGGCGAGGCTGAGTACGACGCGGATCATTACGTCTGCAATCCGGGCCAGCACTGCCCCCAGGCCCGGCTATTCAGCACGTTCTGCCGGGTCGTGTACGCGCCGCCGTCCGGGTTCGCCGCCGTCAAGTTCGACGTGGACCTGGACGGGAAGATGTTCTACCCGTGCCCGCGCGGCCGGTGAGCCAGGCGGCCGGAAGAGGGTAGGGTCCGCGTTCGGGGCGGCAAGCCGGGGCGCTCCGCTCGCGCTGGCTGGGCTAGAGCTCGACGCTGGTGCCAGGCTCCAGGCGGCTGAAGGTGCCGCCGGACGGCCCGGCGGCTAGCGTCATGAGGTTCTGCATGAGCCCGAGCCCGTTGGCGTTCAGGAGCCCGTCGTGGATCGCGTAGCCGCGCTGCGGGTCCACCGCGCGGCCGTAGTCGATCATCTCGGATACCTTGAGCCAGGGCGCGTTGGCCGGCAGCAGCAGGGTCGGCACCGGGTCTTCCGGCACCGTCAGCGCGTCGCCGGGGTGGAAAATCTCGCCGTCGACCGCGAATCCGGTGTTCGCGACGATCGGGATGTCCCGGTGGACCTCCGCGTGCTTCTGGCCGTAGACGTGCACGTCGAATCCGGCGGCCTGGAAGACGTCACCGTGGGCGACCGTATGGACTCGGCCGCCGAAGTCCGCGTACTGGCTGGCCACCGCGGCGTTGGTCCACACCTCGAGTTCCGGGTTGCCGGTCATCGCCGTGCGGAGGAGCTCGTTACTCACATGATCAACGTGCTCGTGAGTGATCAGGACCGCGTCCGCGACGGCCAGCGCGTCCGGCCCGCTGAAGACGCCCGGATCGATAACCAGCGCCGCGCCGTCCTTCTCCAGGCGAACGCACGCGTGTCCGAGCTTGGTCAGTCGCATCGTCACTCCCTGCCGCTGAATCCCGGTGCTGCTGAATCCTGCATCCCCGCCCTCGCCGCTGACGATACCGAGCGCGGTCAGGTCGCTGGCTGCCGCCCCGGGCGGAACGCGAAGCTGGCGCCGCGACGCGCGGGCCGGGCGGCGCGCGAACCCGGCGCAGTGCAAACCAGGCGGAGCATAGGCCGGGCGGCGCGCGAAGCTGGCGGAGCGCGGGCCGGACACCGCAGTCAGCGGTCAGCGCTCAGTGGTCAGTGGTCAGCGGTCAGCGGGACGCCAGGCCGCGCAGCAATTCGTCGACCACGCGACGGGCGTAGCCATCTTCGATCGGCTGCAGCCCGGACCTGCTCCGGATGAGCACAGCGCCGCTCAGCATGTACATCGCTGCCTCGATGTCGATCCCCTCGCGGAGCTCTCCGGTGCCAACGCCGCGGCGCAGCACCGACCGGATCACCTCGCGCCTGGGCTCGATGACCGTCTCGTTGTAGCGGGCCATCAGGCGCGGGTATTTCGCGCCCTCCCCCTGCAGCAGCGCGAACTGCCTGGCCCGCCGGGGATCGGCGGACTCCAGGCACAGCGCCTCCAGCAGAGCGATCAGGTCGCTGCGCACCGACTTGCCTTTCGGCTGCGGCAACGGGACCCGCAGCCCGGCCAGTGCGTCGAGGAGCAGCTCCTCCTTGCCCGGCCAGCGCCGGTAAATAGTGGCCTTGCCGACGCCCGCCCGGGCGGCCACCTTCTCGATGCACAATCCCTCCGGGCCCGACTCGGCGAACAGGCTCAGCGCTGCGTCGATGATCGCCCGGTCGGCGTCCTCGCTGCGCGGTCGGCCGGGCCGCCGGCGTTCGGCAGCCAGCTTCGGGTCGTCGGCCGCCGCGGCTGAGTCCACGGTGCTAGCTGAGTCCACGGTGCTAGCTGAATCCACGGTGCTAGCTGACACCGTGGCAGCTGAGTCCTCGGTGCTAGCTGAGTCCACCGTGGCAGCTGAGTCCACCGTGCTAGCTGAGTCCACCGTGGCAGCTGAGTCCTCGGTGCTAGCTGACTCCGTGCTGGCTGACACCGTGCTAGCTGACTCGGTGCTAGCTGACTCCGTGCTGGCTGACACCGTGGCGGCGTTACCTCGGCGCGTCATGGGTCCTGTCCTCGATGCGCCCGGCCGTAACGGGTACCGGGACCGGTGCGCCAGGAGTGGCGGCGCGGTCGCGGTCCGTGCCGGTCCGGCCGTGGCCGCCTGCGATCTGATCGCGGCCGCTAGCGGTGCCTGGGTAGGCGGCGACGCCGGCCTCGCCGACGGTGGCGGCCTCGCCGGTCGTGGCGGCCTCGCCGGCGGCTTCGGTGCCTGACGGCACCGGCCGGCCAGGCATCCAAGCCCAGATGGCGACCGAGCCAACCACCGCGATGATCACCGAGATCAGCGCGGTCACGTGCATGGCATGCACGAACGCGGCGTTGGCCGCGGCCAGCAGGCCGTTCCCGGCCGGGCCCAGCTGCTGCGCGATCGCCTGGGTCTGCGCGATCGATGCGGTAGCGGCGGTGCGAGCGGCCGGCGACAGCGCGCTGAGCTGCGGCGCGAGCTGGCCGCGGTAGGCCTGGGCCAGCACCGAGCCGAGCACCGCCACGCCGAGCGCGACCGCCACCTGCCTGGACGTGTTGGTGATCGCGGATCCGGCGCCGCTGCGGCTTCTCGGCACCACCGACATCACGGCCTCGGTGGCGGGCGGCATGACGCTGCCCATCCCGGCGCCCTGGATGAAGAAGATCACTTCAAGGACCCAGATCGGGGTACTGGTCCCGAGGAAGTGATAGCCGACCAGTGCGGTCGCCACCATCAGCACCCCGGTAGTGCAGACCGCCTTCGGGCCGAACCGCTTGACCAGCCCGGCACTCCGCGTTGAGGAGATGAGCTGGCCAGCAGCCAGCGGAATGGTCAGCAGGCCAGCGTGCAGCGGACTGTAACCGCGCACGTTCTGCATGTAGAAGCTGATGAAGAAGTAGACCCCGGCCATCGCGAAGAAGACCAGCGCGATCGCGGCGGCCGCGGACGACAGCCGCGGATCGCGGAACAGCCGCACATCGAGCGACGGATTGGGGATCCGGCTCTCGTACCACCCGAAACCCACCAGCACGGCCAGCCCGCCCACGACCGGCACCAGCACGTCACCGCGGAGCCACGAGCCCGTGTCCCCGCCCTGGATGATCCCGTACACCACGAGCACCAGGCCGGCGATCGACAGCAGCACGCCGAGGTAATCGATCTTCCCCGGATTCGGGCTCTTGGACTCCGGGACGATCAGCATGATCGCGACCACGCCGACGGCGGTCAGCGGCACGTTGATCAGGAAGACCGATCCCCACCAGAAGTGGTCGAGCAACAGCCCGCCCGCGATCGGGCCGACGGCGATCGCCACGCCGACGGCCGCGGCCCAGATGCCGATGGCCCGCGCGCGCTCCCGCGGATCGAAGACGTTGGTGATGATGGACAGTGTCTGCGGCATGACCGCCGCGCCGCCCAGGCCCATCGCCGCCCGGGCCAGGATCAGCTGCTCGGGCGAGTGCGCGTAGGACGAGACCAGCGACGCGATGCCGAACATCGCCATGCCGATCATCAGCATGCGCTTGCGGCCGATCCGGTCGCCGATGACGCCAAAGGTGAACAGCAGCCCGGCGAACACGAGCGTGTAAGAGTTGATCGCCCACTCAAGCTGGCTCTGGCTCGCGCCCAGGCCGCCTAGCGGCTTGGGCTCGGAGATCGTCTTGAGGGCGATGTTCAGCACGGTGTTGTCGAGGACGATTGCCACCAGGCTGATGATCAGGACGCTGAGGATGAGCCATCTGCGTCGCTGAATGAGCTGGGAATCCATGGGGCCCTTCACAGCTGCCGGGAAGGCCTGGCCTGCCGGCGGTGTAGTAGCCGGCACCCGCCGCTGCCCGGCGCCCGGCACTGCTTCATAACGATACGAAACGTCATCGTATCATAATCATGGCGCGAGGCGCCAGGCGCCAAAGTGCCTGGCCGGCTATCCGCGCCAGGTTACGCGTGTCATTATCGAAATGTCCGGGGACGCCGTAGGAGCGCCTCGAGACGTGGAGGACGTTATGACTTCTCAGCAGGATGCCCATGCGCAGGCCGCGACCACAGCGCGGACCACACCCGCAGAGCCCGCCGTCGGCCCCGCCGCGCCAGGCGCCAGGACGACGGCCGCGCCCGGGGCACGGACCGAGGCGCTCGGCACCCGGACGCCCGCGCCAGAGCCGCTCTACGGTGGCCGCGGCACCCGCCGCATCACCGTTCGCGACATCACCATGGCCAAGGAGCGCGGCGAGAAATGGCCGATGCTCACCGCCTACGACGCACTGACGGCGCGGGTCTTCGACGACGCCGGGATCCCGGTCCTCCTGGTCGGCGATTCGGCCGCGATGGTCGTCTACGGCCACGACACGACCATCCCGGTGACCGTCGATGACCTGATCCCGCTCACCGCCGCCGTGGTCCGCGGCACCAGCCGGGCCCTGGTCGTGGCCGACCTGCCGTTCGGCTCCTACCAGGCCTCGCCGGAGGCGGCGCTGCGGGCGGCGGTCAGATTCCTGAAAGAGGCCGGCGCGCACGCGGTCAAGCTCGAGGGCGGCTACCGGGTGGTCAGGCAGGTCGAGGACATGGTGGCGGCCGGGATCCCGGTGATGGCCCATCTCGGCCTGACCCCGCAGTCGGTCAATGCCTTCGGCGGCTACCGGGTCCAGGGCCGCGGCGAGGACGGTGAGCGACTGCTGCACGACGCCAAGGCGCTGCAGGCGGCCGGCGCGTTCTCGGTCGTGCTCGAAGCGGTACCTGCTGAGCTGGCGGCCCGGGTTACGGCCACGCTGTCGATCCCGACGATCGGGATCGGCGCTGGCCCGGCCTGCGATGCCCAGGTACTTGTCTGGCAGGACATGGCCGGGCTCAGCCCGCGGACCGCCAAGTTCGTCAAGCGCTACGCGGATGTCGGCGGCGTGCTGCGGGACGCCGCGCAATCCTTCGCCACGGACGTGGTCGCGGGGAGCTTCCCGACCGAGGAGTACTCCTACCGCTGACCGGCCTGGTCCGCAGGGCGCGCCCAGGCCGTGCTGACCGGACGTGCGCGCTAGATATCGGTGATGCGCAGGCCGGCGTGGGACTTGTAGCGCCGGTTGATGGACACCAGATTGGCGGTCAGCGCTTCGACCTGGGCGCAGTTGCGGAGCCGGCCTGCGTAGATCCCGCGCGCCCCGGGAATCCGCTCGGCCAGCGCCTGGACCAGATCGGTCGCCTGGCGGTCGTCGCCGAGGACCATCACATCCAGGTCCACCTCGGCTACCTCGGGGTCAAGCAGGAGCACCGCCGACACGTGGTGAAACGCGCCGACCACGGTGCTGCCCGGCAGCACCTGAGCGGCCTGCTCGGCAGCGCTGCCTTCCTCGACGCGGATCGGGTACGCCCCGCGGGAGTCGAAGGCCAGCGGGTTCACGCAGTCGATCAGGATCTTGCCATCGAGCGCGGCCGCGAGTTGCGCGAGTAGGTCGCGGTGGCCCTCCCACGGGACCGCGGCGATCACCACGTCACTGCCGCGCGCGGCATCCTCGTTGGATGCCCCGGTGACCTGCGGCGGCGAGCCGACGCTGGCCGCGGCGGCCACCGCCCGGGCCGGATTGCGCGAGCCGATGATCACGCGGTTGCCGGCCAGCCCGAGCCTTCGGGCCAGGCCGCGGCCCTGATCTCCGGTGCCGCCGAGGACACCCACCGTCAGGCCGGCGGCCACGGTGGCTGGATCGGGCGCGGCACCGGCCTGGTCAGGGCGGGCGGCTCCGTGCGGGTCAGGCGTGCTGTGGTCGGCTGCCATGCCGACGATCCTGCCAGATCACCGGCCCGCGCCATGATCCTGGCCCGGCAACCTCATCCAGGCGCCGGTGAAGCGTCACCGGGCTGTCACCGTCCTGCTGCGCCCGGCCATCGAGTCGGGCACCATGGACAAGTGGATGGCGATCAGGTGGCCGCGCTGCGCGAGCTGCTCGGCCCGAGCCGGTGGCTGGAGCGGACCCGGTCCCTCGCACGCGCGCTGCGCATCTCCGCACGGACCCCGGGCGGACTGCTCGTCGTCGGCACGCCTGATGACGAGCCATGGCACCTGGCCGCGCACCTGGATCTGGAGAGCCGCCTGGCCGACCTCCCCGGCCTCACGCCGACCCTGGTCAGGTGGTCGCCGCCGGCCTGCGCGCCCCCGCACCTGAGGGTGGGACTGACCCGCCTGGAGTCGGCCGGGCGCGGCGAGACGCTCTTCGTGGTGAGCCCGCAGGCAGCTCCGGTCCCGCTGCTGGAGCGGGTGCACGATGCCCGGCGGCTCGGCGCCACCATCCTGGCCCTCGACCAGGACGATCCGCAGCTTGACGAGATGGCGCACGAAGCGCTTGCGGTCTCTCCCGACCAGGCGCCGTTCTCCTTTGACGCGGCCCAGCACCTGGTCAGCATGGCGGCCGGCGAGCCGCAGCGCCCCGCCGCCAGCATCCGGGGCCGGCTGGCCCGGCTGCTTGACACGGTGAGCGGCGCGCCCGCCGACTGACGCGGCACGGCCGGTCCGCGCTCAGGCACCCGGGCTCAGGAGCCGGGCTCAGGCACCTGGGCCCAGTCGCCGGCTCAGGAGTCGAGGCTGAGGAGCCGAGGATCAGGAGCCGAGGCTCAGGCTCGAGGCTCAGGAGTCGAGGCTCAGCACCATGGTGGGACGCTCGATCACGTGGTCGTCGCGCAGCGGGCGGACCGCCGTGCCGATCGCGAAGAACTCGGTGGTGTGCGAGCCCCAGGTATGGCTGTGCTGGCGAAGCTGCACGCCGACGATGCCCTCCGCGTGCAGTTCCTCGGCTTCGGCCTGCATCCGGGTCATGGCCAGCTCACGCGCGTCATACAGCGCCTGGGTGAACTGCTCCAGCTCGACATTGCGGCCGATGTTGCCCAGCTTCCCGCCGAGCTTCTGGTGCGCGATGTGGTAGACGCACGATCCCATCACCATGCCGAGCGGGGCGTAACCGGCGCGGATCAGCGTCCAGAAATCCTGGCCTGACAGGTCCGACGTGAACGGCAACTTCTTGTTGTTCCGCCAGTTCCTGACCCCGCCGCCGCCCGCGCCTTCCTCGGCGTGGACGGCGGTGCCGACAGCAATGAACTCGGCGATGTCGCTGCCGAATTCCTTCATCTCGACGTCCAGCCGGACGCCGACGATGCCATCCGCGCCCAGTTCCTGGGCCTCGGCCTCCATCCGGCTCATGGCCAGCTCACGGGCGTGGTACATGGCCTGCGACAGGACGTCGAGTTCCTGGTTCTTTCCCCAGCGCCCGACCTGCAGCCCGACATGGTAGATAGAGCTGCCCAGCACCAGGCCGAGCGGACGGAAGCCGACCTCCCGCACCAGCAGGAACTCATTGACCGACAGATCCGAGGTGAAGATCGCGCCGGGACGTCCGGGGCGCAGTTCCGCCAGGCGCCGCATGGCGTCCTGCGGTACTCCCTGCAACCCGAGATCGGTGCTCTTCTGGTCAGTCATTGTGCTCCTTGGGCGAGTACAGCGAGCAGGCTGCGGCGGCCATCATGGTCCCAGCCGCACCCGTGCCGCCTGGCGGCGCTGCGGGTCCAGTGAGAGGATCGCCAGGCTCGAACCGTGCAGCGGCCGGCCAGACCTAGCGAACTGGGCCGTGGCCGTGCCGATGATGGTGACCTCGACGATGTGATCTTTGCGATGCTCCTGCATGGTGCATTCCCGCTCGCGGATCCGGGTGTCGATGCTGGTCACGACGACCCCGTCGGCACCGAGCCTGGTCACGTCCTTTTCCAGCTGGATCCGGGCGTCGTGCCTGGCCTGGTGCACAAGGTCGCTATAGCCGCTGACTTCGGCGCTGCCCGACCCCCAGCTGGTCTGGGTGACGGTCAGCCAGTCATCGTGCCTGGCCCCGACCGAGATTCCGAGCACCAGGCCCGCAGGTACCCAGCCCGCCATGATGAGCTTGGCGAAATCCTGTCCGGACAGGTCAGAGGTGAACGGCTGCTTGAGCGCAACCCCGCCCGGTGCTCGCACCGCCGTGCCGATGGCCTTGAACTCCAGGCCGCCCGCCGGGAACGCGCCGATCGTGAGGGAGACACCGACGATGCCATGGCCGCCGAGCTCCGCGCATTCCGCTGACATCCGCCCGATCGCCCGGCGGCGGGCCTCATACAGCGTCCGGACCATGGGCGCGAACGAGCTCATTCCGCCCGATCCCGACACCGAGGTCACGCTGCGGTAAGGGGCGGCATACCCGCCGTACCCGGCCCACGCCCCTGGGCAGTTGAATCCGCCGGTGTAGCCGATGTTGTAGACGGCGGCACCGAGCACCTGACCGACCGGCTCGAAGCCCACGCTGCGGATCGCCGTGAACTCGTCGGCCGACAGCGCCGACCCCCAGGTACCACTACGGCGGATCTCGGCCAGGCGGGACTCGGCCGCCGGTGGCAGCTCGCTACCAGGCTGATCCTCAGTCACCCGCACGCCCCTTTCGGCCCCAAAGGACCGCTCCGGCCCACGATACCGGGCAGGCTGGAGCCCGCGCCCGCCGAGCCTGGCCACGGCGGCCGTGGCGGCCGGCTAATCGTCGTCGGTGGCGTCCCATTCCTCGTTCCGCTCCCGAACGGTCTCCAGGGCGTGGGCCGCCTCCTCCCGGGTCTGGTACGGACCCAGCCGGTCCTTGGCCCGGCATGCGGTATCGGGCTCGACAGTGTTGTGCTTCAGGCAGTACCACCAGCGACGCTCACCTTCCATGGCAACTAGACTCCCAGATCATGGCGACCACGCTCCAGCCCGGCCGGGTATCTCCGATGCGGCAGGTTCCTGCGACGATCGCAGCCCCCGAATACGTCGGCAAGAAATACCCCAGAGTCGGCGAACCCGATGTCAAGGATGCCGAGACGATCGAGCGGATGCGGATCGCCGGGCGCATCGCCGCCCAGGCCCTGGCTGAGGTGGGCCGGGCCGTCGCGCCCGGGGTCACCACGGACGAGCTCGACCGGGTGGGGCACGAGTTCCTCTGTGACCACGGCGCCTACCCCAGCACCCTCGGCTACCGCGGATACCCCAAGTCCCTGTGCACCTCGCTCAACGAGGTGATCTGCCACGGGATCCCCGACGATACGGTGATCGCCGATGGCGACATCGTCAACGTGGACATCACGGCCTACATCGGCGGCGTGCACGGCGACACGAATGCCACCTTCCTGGCCGGCGCGGTCGACGAGGAGTCCAGGCTGCTGGTCGAGCGCACCAGGGAAGCGATGATGCGCGGCATCCGCACGGTGGCACCAGGCCGCCCGCTGAACGCGATCGGCCGGGTCATCGAGTCGTACGCACGCAGGTTCGGCTACGGGGTGGTCCGCGATTTCACTGGGCATGGCATCGGGACGACCTTCCACTCGGGCCTGATCGTCCCGCACTTCGACGACCCGGACGTGACGTTGATCATGGAACCGGGAATGACCTTCACCATCGAGCCGATGCTGACGCTCGGCACGATCGCCTACGACATCTGGCCGGATGGCTGGACCGCCGTGACCAGGGACCGCAAGCGCACCGCCCAGTTCGAGCACACCCTGGCGGTTACCGCGGACGGCTACGAGATCCTGACGCTGCCCTAGCCCGGCGCCGCCCTAGCCGCGCCTGCGGCGGGCAGCGAGCCCGTTCCTCAGCTCGGCAGCAGCACTTCCTGAGCAGTCCCCTCGCCGGCCGCCGCCAGCCGGGACGCCGTAGCGGGCTGCGCCCCGTCGGCGGCCAGCCCGGGACCGGGCCCGGCCTCGGCCGCCGTGATCAGCCGCTTCGCAGCGGCCCCGGCTCCAGCCCCGGCCCCGGCACCGGCACCGGCCAGCCGGTCCGCCGCCTCCCGCGGCTGCCCGTCGGCCACGGCACGCCGGGCGGACACCCGGGCGCTGGGCAGCCAGGACAGCCAGCGCGGCAGGTACCAGCTGCGCTCGCCCAGCGTGATCATGCAGGCCGGCAGCAGGATGCCGCGGACCACCGTCGCGTCGATCAGGATGGCGGACGCCAGGCCCACACCGAGCATCTTGAGATCGATCATGGACAGCGTGCCGAAGACCGAGAACACCGCCGCCATGACGACCGCCGCGCTGGTCACCACCCCGGCGGTGCGGGCGATGCCACCGATGACCGCTTCGGGGTTGCTCGCCCCGCCTTTCCTGAGCTCGTGGATCCGGCTCAGCACGAAGACGTGATAGTCCATGCTGAGCCCGAACAGCAGGACGAACATGAACAGCGGTATCCACGGGATGATCCCGCCGTAGGACGCGAAGCCGAGCAGCCCCTGCAGATGCCCGTCCTGGAAGATGAACGTGACGATGCCGCAGGCCGCCGCCACCGACAGGAAGTTGAGCGCGACCGAGATCAGCGGGAGCACGATGCTGCCGAAGGCCACCAGCAGGACGCCCACCGCGAGCAGGGTGACCGCCAGCAGCACGATCGGCGTCCGCTGATGCAGCACCTCCTTGAAGTCATAGCTGGACGCGGTGTCCCCGGTCACCGCATAGCTCGTCCCGCCGACCCGGCCGATGGTGGCGGGCAGCACCGTGTTGCGCAGGTCGAGCAGCGCGGCGTTGGACGCCGGATCGGTTCCGTTGCCGGCCAGCGGCACCTGGACGATCAGCGCGCGGCCGCCGGCCGCCGTGCTGGCGGTGATCGGGCCCTGGATCGGTCCGTGGCTGGTGGCCATGGATTGCAGCGCGGCGACGGACCGCTGCATGGCCGGCCCGGTCAGGCCGGTTCCCGATACCACGACCTCGGCGGGCGCCGGGCGGCTGGGGAAGTCCTGCTGGATCTCGTCGAGCGCGTGCACGGTCGGCAGGCTTGACGGCAGGTCGACCCACGGGTTGCCGAGCCGCATCCCGAACGCGGGCGTGGCCAGCGCGAGCATCGCGATGACGGCGATCCCGCCCCACAGCAACGGCTTCCTGACCACCCTGACTACCAGCGCGGTCCACATCCGGGACGGTTCGGCGGCCATCCGGTTGCGGCCGACCAGCGGAATCCGGCCGCGATCGGCCCACGGGCCGAGCCAGGCGAGCATGGCAGGCAGCGCGGTCAGCGAGCCAAGGACGGCCACGCCGATGACCATGATGGTGCCGAAGGAGATCCCGGTGAACACGTCAATGCCGGTCAGGAACAGGCCCGCCAGCGCGATCATGACCGTCAGGCCGGACACGACCACCGCCCGTCCCGAGGTGGCAGCGGCAATCTGGATGGCCTGCAGCGGCGTTCGCCCCGCCGCTCGCTCCTCGCGTTCCCTGCGCAGATAGAACAGCGAGTAGTCGACTCCTACAGCCATCCCGATGACGAGGACGATCTCGGACGTGCCCGCATCCACCGGCAGCCAGTGCCCGGGAACGGCCAGCAGCCAGACCGTGGCGGCGACCGCGCTCCCGGCCAGCAGCACCGGGATGGCCGCCGCGATCAGCGCGCCGAACACCACCAGCAGCAGGATCAAGGTGATCGGCACCGAGGTCAGTTCCGCACGCTTGAAGTCCTGCGCGAGCATGGCGTTCCCGGCCCGGTCCGTGCTCGCGCCACCGGCCTCCTGCACGGTCAGCCTGGGGTACTGCGACTGGACCCTGGCTACCGCGGTCAGGTCGGCCGCCACCGTGGAGTCGGCGGCGGCATGCGGGCCAGCTACCTTGAAGGTCACCAGGGCCGACCGCCCGTTCGCTGAGATCAGGGACCGGCCACCAGGCCCGAACGGCGAACGGATGTCCATCGCGGCGCGCGGCAGCCGCGCAAGTCCCGCCACGACATCCCGTATTGCCTGCCTGATCTGCGGATCGTCGGCCACCGTGCGGCCCAGCCCCGTGATGAGCACGCTCTCGACCGGCGCGCTCGTCACGTTCAGCCGGTGCAGCACCTGCTCGGCCTGCCCAGCCTGGCCGGGGTCGTACTGCTGCACGCTCGCGCCGGTGACGAACTGACCGGAGATGAACGCGGCCAGCAGGAAGCCGAGCCAGCCGAGGATGGCTGCTTTCCGGTGCCTGGCGCTCCATCCGGCGATACGCTCCACGACCGGCGGACGGCGGGTGCCGGGCGGGGGCCCGGAGGCGCCGGCCGGGACAGGCTGCGCGGGTGGGGCAGGTGGGACAGGTGCTGCGAAACGAGTGGACTCAAGCATCGGGGCCTATCTCGTTGGGGGGCGGACAGGATCCAGCGCGCCCGCCGGCCGGACCGGCCGCGCGCAAAGCTGCCTCCAGTTGCAGCGTACCGCCAAACCTGACACTGGCGTCACCCGTTCTGGGCAACACGCGCCTGGAGGCGCCTCCTGCCTGTCCGGCCCGGGCTGGCCGCGGCAGCTCAGGGGAGCCGGCTGACCGCCGACAGTCCGTCAGCGGCGGCCAGCAGCCGCTTCAGCGCGGCGGGTCCGCCGTGGCGCACGGCCAGATGCGTCTCCGCGAGCCCCAGCTGGGCGCTGCCGTCCCCGGCAAAGGCAGCACGGCAGCGCTCCGGCTCTAGGTTGGCCAGCGCCAGAATGGCGCCCGCCGCACCGGTCGGCCCGGCCAGCGTGAGCAGCGCTGATGAACCCACGTAGGTCGCACCCGAATAGTGCACGATCTCGTCAAGCAGCCGGTCGGGATCGCCGGATGAATCCTTGACCCCCGCGACCGGCAGGTTCTCGAGGTCGGCAACGGGCACGCCCGGCGCCGATACCCAGGGAATGTGGTAGGCGAGAACCGCGTGCCGGCCTGCGGCGGTGGCAATAGCCGCGAAGTACTCGTGCAGGTCGGTGCAGCCTGGCGGCGGCCAGGCGAGCACCGCATCGGCTCCGGCCCTGACGGCCCCGGTCGTGAGCTCGGCAGCGCGCTGTGTCGTGGTCGCACCGGTGCCTGCCAGGACCGGAATGCCAGGCGGCACCGCGCTGCGGACCGCCTCGATGATCTCGGCTCGCTCCGCGTCGGTGAGCGTCTGGGCCTCGCCGGTTGTACCGCAGGCCAGCACCGCACGCATGCCACGACCGGCCAGCTCGGCGGCCAGGGCGCCGGTAGCTGCCGAGTCGACGCTGCCGCCTTCGTCGAACAGCGTCACCAGAGCGACGCCTACCCCGGTGAACAGCTCGGTCATCTGGCCAGTCCCGTACCCAGCCGGGCCGGGAATCCGGCCAGATAGTGTTCTCTGAGCGCCTCGTGCAGCCGCTCATTATCCCCGCTCAGCATCGCGTCAAGAACCTGCCGATGCCGCTGTGCCGCTTCGGGAAGGCCAATTCCCTGCCGCTCCATTTCCGACCGCATGAGAGCGCCCATCTGGCTGTTCATCATCGACCACAGTTGCTTCAGCCGGTCCCGGCCCGAAACGGCAACGAGCAGCCCATGAAACCGGGTGTCCCACTCGACCAGCAGGTCCATGTCATCGGCCTGGGCGGCGCTTTCCATCTGCTCGATGGCCGCCCGCAGCGCGCTGGTCAGCTCGGCGCCGCCGGGCCGGCATCCGGCGCTCAGGCTGGCGTCCTCCAGCACGTAGCGCGCATAGCAGACATCTTCCGCGTCCTCGACCGACATCCTGGTCACGACGCTGTACCTGCGCGGCACGATGGCGATCAGGCCCTCGGCCTGCAGGTTGCGCATGGCATCGCGGATGGTTCCGCGGCTGACTCCGAATTCGGCCGCCAGATTGGCCTCCACGAGCCTGGTCTCCGCGGGAATCTCGTTATTCAGGATTCGATGCCTGAGCGCCCGCCCGACTGCCTCAGGAAGAGAAACGTGCTCGAGCATCGCTCCCCGGCCTCCTCGGGCCCGCTGTGCTGTCCATCGCCCGTCACTGTAGCTTCAGCATCCTCGCGGTCAAGCCGACCTGGCCGACCTGGCCACGCCGACCTGGCCACTGTACGGCCGCGGGCGCGTACTCAGGTAATCACCAGGAACCTCGTGATCACCGGGAGGGGCCGGAGACGGCGGCCCGGGCTGGGCCGGGAGAATGGTGCTTATGGGAGAGCTGATCCTGGTCAGGCACGGCCAGACCGAGTGGAGCGCGCAAGGCAGGCACACCGGGCGCACCGATGTCCAGCTGACCGCGACCGGCGAGGCCGAGGCGGCTGCGCTCGGCCCGGCACTGGCCAGGCGCCAGATCCGCACCGCGTTCGTCAGCCCGGCCAGCCGGGCCGAGCGCAGCGCCGGACTGGCCGGGCTCTCCGGCGCCAAGCGTGACCCCGACCTCCAGGAATGGGATTACGGCGGCTACGAAGGGATGACCGCGGCCCAGATCGGGGCGCAGCGGCCGGGCTGGTACCTGTGGCGGGACGGCGTCATCCCCGGCGATGCGGCTCATCCAGGCGAGACCCTGGACCAGGTCGGTGCCCGGGCCGATGCCGTGCTGACCCGGGTCCGCCCGCTGCTGGAGGACGGCGAGGTGGCGCTGGTGGCGCACGGCCACTTCCTGCGGGTGCTGATCGCCCGCTGGCTACGGCTCGAGCCGGTCGGCGGCCGCCTGTTCCGGCTGGAGACCGGCACGTTTTCGGTACTCGGCATGGAGCACGGCGAGCCGGTCATCATGTCCCTGAACGAGCCGCCCTGTGCCTGACCGCCTAGCGTCTGACTGCCCTGTGCCTGACCGCCCCGTGCCTGACCGCCCCGTGCCAGACCGCCCGGGCAGAACGGCCTGACGGAGTCAGGTGCGGGCGGGCGCCGTCCGGTTCGCCGGCTACTCCGGCCTGGTCTCGTCCTCTATCCAACCCAGATACGCCGGCGAGCCCACCACAATGGGCGTCGCGACTATCTCGGGCTCGTCATAGCTGTGCTGCAGCGTGAGGTATTCGGCGAGCGCCTCATACCGATGTGCCGGGAGCTTGAGCAGCAGCAGCCATTCCTCGGCCCGTTCGATGCCGTCTTCCCACCAGTAGGTGCTGGCAATCGGCCCGGCGACCTGCGCGCAGGCCGCGAGCCTGGCGGCGACAGCGCCGTGGCCGAGTTCTATCGCCTCGGCGCGCGAGTCGGTGGTGGTCTGTACCTGGAGGTAGCGAGCCTGATCGCCGGCCTCGCCCTGACTCGCCATGGCTCCCGATCGTACGCTGCGCTTGGCGTTTCCGCCCGGCGTAGCCTGGCCCTGGCCGAGGAGTCATGATGAACGGTCCGTTCTGCATCGTCGTTAACCCTGCCGCGGGGCAGGGCCGCTCGCTGCGGGTGCTGTCGGTGCTCAGCGCCGCGCTGCAGGCGGCCGGGGCGGACTATCACGTCAGCGAGTCGTCCAGCCTCGACGATGCCGTTCAGATCGCGGGTCAGGCGGCGCGCCTCGGGCAGCTGGTGGTCGCGGTGGGCGGCGACGGCACGACGGGCGCGCTGGCCGGCGTGGTGGCCGACGCGAAGGGGCGGTACGGGATCATCCCGGCCGGGCGCGGCAACGACCTGGCCCGGGTGCTGGGCATACCGCCCGACCCGGCCGCGGCCGCGGCGGTGCTGCTGCACGGGCAGCCGCGCACGGTGGACCTGATCGGCGTGGGCGTGCCCGATCAGCCGGAAAACGTGGTCATGGGCAGCGTCTACCTGGGCATCCCGTCGATCGCGGGCGAGATCGCCAACCAGCCCGCCCGGCTGCCCGGGATGCTGGTGTACCCGCTGGCGGCCTTGCGGGCGCTGGCCAGGTGGACGCCCGCTACGTTCCGCGCCGAGATCACCGGCGGGTCCGCCGCCGAGCCGGTCCAGCAGTTTCCCGGATACGGCATCGTGGTGGCCAACGTGGCGTACTTCGGCGCCGGGATGCAAGTCGCGCCGTCTGCCGAGATCGATGACGGCGTGCTCGACATTGTCATCATGCGGGACGGGCCCAAGCTCGCCTTCCTGCGCGCCCTGGCCAGGATCAGGAGCGGGTCACACCTCTCGCTGCCGCAGATCAGCGTGGAACGCGGCACCGAGGTGGTGCTGAGCATCGACAGGGACATGCCGGCCGCCGCCGACGGGGAGACGCTGCCGTGCGGCGGTCCGCTGCCCGCCGGGACACCGCTGCGGATCCGCGCGCTGCCCGGTGCCCTGAGCGTGCTGACCCCTCGCCCGGAGCGGCCCGACCGGCAGTAGCCCAGCTGAGCATCAGCGCGGGTGGCGCTCCTGGAGTGCGGCCACGAGCGCGAGTCGGATCTGTTCGACGACCGCAGCGGGGCTGCCGGGCGGCAGTGCGGCCTCAGCGGCACCGAGGCGGGCAGCCAGTGCCTGGTCACGAAAGACCTCCGCTACCCATCGGGACAGGTCCCGGCCGGGGCAATGATGACGCAGCACGCCCCCGTCGCAGCGGGCGAGTTCGGCTTCCAGCTCGGCCAGATTGGCTGCGATCGCCCCGGTGGGAGTATCGGGCTCGGTCCGGAAGTAGAACCGGCGCGCGGGCTCGAGGCCAGCCTGCCCGTACTTATGCTCGTGGCGCAGATGGGGAGTAATCCGGGACCCGACGGTGAACGCCACCGCCTGGCGCGGATGCTGGCGCCAGGCCAGCACCGCGCGGCCGGGCTGCCCGTCGAGGAGCCTGGCCATCTCGGCGCGCGGCATGCCGGCCACAGCAGCCGTGAGGTCGACGAACCGGCTGGCGGGGTGCGGCGAGCCGACGGTGATCACCGCGTCGAGCGCGGCGAGCGCGTCGGCCGACAGTTCCTCGGGCTGCCAGGTGACCAGTAGGTATCCCTTGGCGGCCGGGTTGAACATGCGGTGCCCTGAGGTGCCCCGCCCGACGGGCAGGTGCGCCTCGTCGACGACCACCCACTGCGGCAGGCCTGACGCATCCCGGTGCGCCTCTATCTCGCCGACCAGGCCCGCCGCGTAGCCGGCCTGGTCGGCGGCATTGAGGTGAGACAGGTCGATGACCACGGTGCCGGGACCGTCGCGCAGCAGGCGGATCACCTCGGCGGGGTCAGCGAGGCGGCTCTCGTGGCCTCCGGTTACGAAAACGCCATGCAGTTCGCCGAGCCCCAGATGGTCGCCTTCGGGGTCAAAGACGACCATCGAGTAGCCGAGCCGGACCAGCTGTTCGCAGATGAGCCCAGCCAGGTACGACTTGCCCTCTCCAGTGCTGCCGCAGACTGCGACGTTGAGCTGCGATGCGGGCAGCTTCACCGCCTCGCCGCGGTCATCGATGCCCAGCGTGATCTGCCAGCGGCGCGGGTGGACGTGGACTCGCCCGCTGAGCAGCGGTCCGCGGATCAGGTCGGCAACCCCTTGACCATCCGGCAAGTCCAGCACTATATCGGCGTGCGTGCGGATGGCCTCGACCGCGTTGGCGACGGCCACGCCGATCTCGCAGACACTCAACAGGCTGTGGTCGTTCTCGGCATCGCCCACGCCAATGGTGTTGTGGTGCGAAAGACCGAGATCATCGAGCGCCGCCAACAGGCCAGCGCCCTTGGTCACGCCGGCTGGCAAGATCATCAGCTCGGCCCGGTTGCGGACGAGCCTGCAGTCCAGACCGAACTCCCGGATCACTTCCAGGGCAGCAGGCTCGTCGGCGGCGGCGCAGGCGATGAGCACCTCCCCCATGCGGTGAGCGACACCACGGGCGGCTAGCGCCGCGCTCACGGCCTGGCGGAGCGGAGCGGCCAGTTGGCGAGCACCGGCCGGGCTGGCCACCACGGCGCCGTTCTCGGCGACGACCGCGTCGACGTGGTCCTCGACATCCGGGAACACGGCGCGCAACTCGCTCATGATCCGCCCGGTTACCAAGATCACCTGGATTCCCCTGGCGCGTGCCTCGGCGAGCGCCGCCAGCGTGTCGGGAGCGACCTGGCCCTCAGCCAGGGTGCCGTCGAAGTCGACAGCAACCGCGCGGAAGTAGGTGAGCGCGCCCTCGGTGAGGCGCTCCACCGGTAGGAACACGCCGGTCACCCTGCGGCCGCGCGGATCGCCCCGATCGGGGCAGAACTCATCGTGGTCGCAGCGTACCCGCGATGTATGCCGTGCCTCCCGGATCCCGTGCCTGGCGCACTAGGCCACTGGCGCCGTCGAGTTCGGGGCGTGCTCGTCATTCGACGAGCACGACCGAGTCGTCACTGCCGTACGGGTTGGGGACATAGCGATCGGCATGCCACGCGTTCTCCCAGCGTTCGCCGTCAACCAGGTACCGGTAGCGGTAACTGTGGCCTGGCTCCAGGGCGACCTCGACCCGCCAGGAGCCGTCGCGGTCGCGGGCGAGCTTGATGTTCTCGGCGGACCAATCGTTGAAGTCGCCGCACAACGCCACGCTCTCGGCCTGGACGTCCGCGGGAAGCGTGAAGGTGACCTTGACAGTGCGGGCCTTGACAGTGCGGGCCTTGACAGTGCGGGCCTTGACAGTGCTGGCCTTGACAGTACTGGCCTTGATGGCGCGGGCGTTGGCGGCACGTTCGACGGCCATTTCGGCTCCTCAATGGCAGGTGATGAGCTCGCGGGAATGACGGATCAAGGCCGCGCTCGGCGCCGGCCGCCCGGCCGCACGGCCAGCGGGCGCCAGCCACTGGTCGCGCGGGCCCCGGTCGCGAGTTTCTCAGCGCGCATGAATGGGAGCGTATGGCCGCCGCGAACCGTTGCAAATAGGGCACACCCTCGTACTTTTAGGGCATACCCTCACGGCGAATCGCTGTCGCGCAGACCGGCCCGGCGCGATGTGAGAATGTCGAGAGATCATGCGCGGTCCGGCAGCACGGCCAACCCGATGCCGCTGCCGGGAGTGCGACGATGATCGTTCCGTCTGACCCGGGAGCGCCCACCATGCCCGAGCCCTCCACCGTGCTGCGTGCCGTGATCGCGAGCGACAACTTTCTGACCCGTGAGGGCCTCGGCTGCCTACTCAGCGGCGTGCCCGGTATCGAGGTCGTCGCCCGGGTCGACAGCCACCCCGAAACTCTCGCCGCGGTCCGCAAATACCGCCCTGACGTACTCATCGTCGGCATCCGGACACCGCGGGTCGACGCCGAGGCGGCGCTGGGCGCTGCCCAGAAGCTGCGGGCGCTGCACCCGAACATCGGGGTCGTGGTCATCAGTGAAGCGTGCGACGGGTATGCCCTCGAGCTCCTGCGCAGCGGAGCCGCCGGCGTCGGCTACCTGCTCGACGACCGGATCGGTGACCTCGAAACGCTGCTCAGCGCCATCCACGGCGCCCACGCAGGTGATACCGTTCTCGACCCCGCGATCGTCAACGCCCTGGTGCGGCGCCGGCTGCCCTCCGTGCTCGACGGGCTCACCATCCGGGAACTCGACGTTCTTGCCGAGATGGCAACTGGTTGCGCCAACGAGGAGATAGGCCGACGCCTGGCGGTGTCGACAAAGGCTGTCGAGAGACACGTCACCAGCATCTTCCGCAAGCTCAGGGTGCCCGACGCCAAGCGGTTCGACCGCCGCGTGGCTGCGGTCCTGGCCTACCTGCAAGCCAGTGGCGAACTCGGCGGCCAAGATGCACTCCCCTGAATCGCGTGCTCGAAGCTGGATCAGCTTCGAGCTCTGACGGCTCGGCCCGGGCCGCTAGCCTGACTCCTGCGCCGCCGGGTCGTAGTAGTGGGCATACTGCCAGACGCCCCGGGTGACCAGCTCCGCATCGGTCAGCGCGCCGAACCTGCCCGGCGCCAGCGCCGCCAGCCCGGCCAGTCCCGCCAGCCCGGGCGGCGGCTCGGTGCCGGTGATCGAGGCGGCCAGCGCCTCGCCGATCGCCAGCGACGAGGAGAAGCCCGATCCGTTACAGCCGCTCGCCACCCACAGCCCGGGCACGTCCGGCAGCTGGCCCGCCACGAACCGCCCGTCCGGGCTCATCGTGAACAGGCCGCCGCGCAGCTCGGCCACCTTAGCCTCGGCCGCCAGCGGGACCTCGATGGCCAGCTGCCCGGCCAGCCGCCGCAGCGCGCCCTCATCCAGCGGCACGTCGTCGGTGCTGAAGGAGGCCGGCTGGGTCCGCGGGTCGACCGGCAGCGGGTCGGCCTCGAAGCCGCCGACCATCAGGCCGCCGCGGGCCGGCCGCAGGTAGACGGCCGCATCGACGACCCTGGTGATCGGGTCGGCCGGATTGATTTCGGCGGCTGGCTCGGTCACCAGCAGCTGATGCCGGACCGGCGCTACGGCGGCCAGGCCCCCGGCCAGCTCGGCGACCTGTCGCGTCCACGCGCCCGCGGCGTCCACGGCAACTTTCGCAGCGATGGACCTGGCCGTGGTCTCGACGCCCGCGACCTGGCCGCGTGCGGTCGTGACCGCGATCACAGGCTCGGACTCCAGCACCGTCACGCCGGCCAGCCGGCAGCCAGCCAGATAGGCCTCGATGAGGCCGGTGGGCTCGGCGATGTAGACGTCTTCGGGGCACCAGATCACCTGCTCACGGCCCGGGCCGCGGTTGCCGGAACCGCGGTAGTAGGAGACCCGGTCAGCCAGCTCGGCGGCCGGGACCTCCCGGACGTCGGCGCCCCAGCCGCGCGACGCGGCCGCCTCCGTGCGCAGGTAGTCCCGGTGCTGCGGCGTGCGCGCCACCAGGAAGCTGCCGCAGCGGGCGACGTCGAGCGGTACCCCGGCCCAGTCGGCGAAGCTGACCGCCCGCGCGATGCTGCGCCGGGCCAGGATCGTCCGCACCTCGTCGGCCTGAACCGACTTGAACAGCCCGGCCGCCCGGCCGGACGCCTGCGAGCCCGCCGTGTGCCGCTCAACCACCACCACCGACCGGCCGGCCAGCGCGCAGTGCAGCGCCGTACTCAGCCCGAGCGCCCCGGCTCCGATCACCACGATGTCGGCCTTCATCACGCCAGTCTGCCCCAGCGGCTAGCCGGTCATCGCGGCGGTCACGGCCGTCCTAGCCGGACCGGACGGCCGCGACCGTCCGGCGGCTCGCCTGATGCCCGCGGCAGCCGCCACCCCAGGACCCGGCGCGCCTGGACGGTGGGCGGACCGAACAACTCGGTCAGCACCCGTCCTAGCGCCGAGCGCCTGCGGGTGACCGCGACCACGGCGGCCGGCCGCCAGTACGTCACAGCATGACGAAGCCGGGTGATCCACGGGGTGCTGGCCCGTGCCCCTCCTTGCCAGAGCAGATCCAGGTACTGCTCCGCCAGCCGGCCCGGCCCGGGGCTGAAACTGGGCTGCCCGGCCGCGCCGGGCCCGAGGAAGTAGCCGCCCACCAGCGATCCTGGCTCTCCCGTGTCCGCCTGCCAGCGCATGGCCTGCGTGAGAGTCTGGTCTGGGACGGGAACGACCAGCACGGCGGCGTCCGGCCCGAGGCGCAGCCCGGCGAAGACGGCCTGCCAGCCGGGCGGCACCGGCGCGACGTCCGCCGAGTGGTAGGGCAGCGGAATGAGCGGCAGCATGGCCAGGACCGCGACGGCCACGGGGACGTGCCTGCGCCAGCGGGGGGCCGCGGGCACCGACGAGCGCGCCAGGTCAAGCGAGTACGCGAGCAAGGCGGCCGCGGCGCCGTCCGCGAGAATGGCGAACCGGTTCGGCAGGACCCGGCCGACCACCGGCAGGCCCTGCAGCCAGTGAAACGGCAGCAGGGCCACCGGGAAGCCGAGTCCGGGCGCCGGCGCGCCACCGCCGAGCGAGAGCAGTTCCAGCAGCACCCAGCTCACGGCCGCCGCGCGGACCCTCGGATCCCCCCAGAACCGGATCGCGGCGATCGGCAGCAGGACCAGCAGCGGCCAGCCCAGGTAGGCCAGGACTTCCGGAGGTCCCAGCGGGAAATAAAGCGCCGCGGCCGCGCCTGACGCCGTGTGAAACAGCATGGTGCCTGGCGGGTCAACAAAATAGGAGAGGTCGCTTGACCATGGAGCGGTTAAGGCGCCGTGCTCCCCCAGCGGGCCGGTGAACTGCACCCACATGGCGTGCCCGCAGATCAGCAGGACCAGCGCCGCCGCGCTGACCAGCCCGGTCGCCGCCGCGCGGACCTGATGAAGCGCCGCGCGCGGGCGGCTGGCCGCGAGCACGGCCACGAGCACCAGGGCCGCCACCGCCGTGTCGGTCAGCAGTTCTTCCCCGATGAACAGCTGCGCGGCCGCCAGCAGGCCAAGCACCGCGCCGGTACGGATGGCGTGACCCCGGCCGGTGACGATCAGCAGGACCGCGTGGATGATCAGCGGCGGCAGCACGGCGAACTGCAGGTTGTAATGACCGAGACCGGCGTCGATCAAGGCCGGGGAGAACCCGTAGAGCGCCCCGCCCAGGGCCGCCGCGAGAACGCTGGCCTGCCACCGGCGCAACACCCAGAACAGGCTGGCTGCTGAGCCCGCGAAGCCAAGGGTCAGCATCAGCGTGAGCGTGACCTGCGGGCCGGCTAGCAGCGTCACCGGGGCGAGCAGAATTCCGGGGAGCAGGAAGGAGGTGTTCCACATCCCGTTGATGCCGGCCGGCGCGTTCAGCGCGGTCGTGATGAGGGCCGGGAATCGTCCGTGGGCGACCGCTGTCGCGTCGTAGCGCAGATACCAGGCGAAAAAGTCGAGGTCATGCGGATTGCTGACCGTCCCGCGGGCGGCCGGGTCGATCCACAGCAGGCCAGTCAGCGCCACCGCGCCCAGCAGGTAACCGGACACGACCAGCCATGGCGCTGCGCTACCCGCGAGCCGATATCGGCGCTGCGCGACCGGCGGCCGCTGCACGGCTGAGGGGACGAGACTCATCGCCGCCCGCCGTCACCTGGCAATGAGATGCCGGTCGGCGGGCTCGCCCAGCAGCTCGTGCGACACCTTGTCGAGCATCGCGGCCAGATCCGCGTGCTGCTCCGGAGACCAGCCGGCCAGCATCCGTTCCAGCCCTCGTCGTCGCGCCTCGAACAGCTGGTCGGCGGCCAGGCTGCCCGCCTTGGTGAGCGCGATCAGGCCGTCGCTGCGCTGGACCAGGCCCTCGGCCACCAGCCGGTCGACGTAGGGCTTGCCGTAGTCGGGCGTGACCCTGGCCTCGCGGGCCAGCTCGGTCCCGGCCAGCGGCCCGGACTTGGCCAGCCGGGTCAGCACCCAGCAACTGCCCGCAGGCAGGTCGAGCCCGCACAGGTCGGCCAGCCGCTGGTAACCCCGGCGGCGCAGGTCGCCGTCGGCCAGCCGGAGCAGCGCCCGCTCGACCTCCTCGACCGACGTCCGCTGGGCCGAGCCGGCCCCCAGGCCCTCGCTGATGTCGGACGCCCCGGCGGTGGTGGCCCGCAGCGGCACGTCGCGCAGGAACCAGGACAGCAGGAACGCGATCGCGGCCACCGGCACCGCCACCATGAAGACGCGATCGATGGCCAGGGTGTAGGCGTGCAGCACTCCGGTCCGCAGGGCCGGGGGCAGCTTGTCGATCTGGGCTCGGCTGGCGCCCGATCCGGCCGCGAACCCGGGCGGCACGGTCGCGCCGTGCAGCGCGGCGGTCAGGGCGCCGGCCAGCCGGCTGGCGAAGACCGAGCCGAAGACGGCCACCCCGAACGAGCCGCCGATAGACCGGAAGAAGGTCGCGCCCGAGGTCGCCGCGCCCAGGTCGGCATAGTCCGCGGAGTTCTGCACGGCGATGACCAGCACCTGGAGGATCAGCCCGAGACCGCAGCCGAACACGAACAGGCAGGCAGAAAGCTTCAGGGTCGAGGTGTTCTCGGTGAGCGTGGACAGCAGGAACAGCGCAATGGTCACCACCGCGGTGCCGATGATCGGGTAGATCCGGTACCGGCCCAGCCGGGAGATCAGCTGACCGCTGGTCACCGAGGTGATCAGCAGTCCGACCACCATCGGCAGCAGGTAGACCCCCGAGATGGTCGGCGACACCCCGCGCACGACCTGCAGGTACAGCGGCAGGAAGGCGATCGCGCCGAACAGTGCGAAGCCGGCCGCGAAACCGACGGCTGAGCAGACCCGGAACACCGGGTTGCGGAACAGCCGCCGCGGCAGCACCGGCTCGGCGGCCCGGCCGGCCGAGATCCACCAGGCCACGGCGAGCAGGACCGCGAGCACGCCCAGGCCGATGATCACGCCGGAGTCCCACCCGAAGGTCGTCCCGCCCCACGAGGTGAGCAGCACGACGGCGGTTGCCGAGCCGGCCAGCAGTAGCGCGCCGAGATAGTCGATCCGGTGCTTGCCGCCCGCGGGCCTGCTGGGCAGCACGACCGCGATGACCACGAGCGCGGCGACGCCGATCGGCAGGTTGATGTAGAACACCCAGCGCCAGCTCAGGGTATCGGTGAAGAACCCGCCCAGCAGCGGCCCCACGACGCTCGCGACGCCGAACACGGCACCGAAGGCGCCCTGGTACTTGCCCCGCTCGCGGGCGGGCACCACGTCCGCCACGATCGCCTGGGCCAGCACGATCAGGCCGCCGCCGCCCAGGCCCTGCAGCGCGCGGAACGCGATCAGCTCGATCATGCTGTGGGCCAGCCCGCACAGCGCCGAGCCGATCAGGAAGATCACGATCGCGGCCTGGAACAGGCCCTTGCGGCCGTACTGGTCGCCGAGCTTGCCCCACAGCGGTGTCGAGGCCGTCGTGGCCAGCAGGTAGGCGGTGACCACCCAGGACAGGTGGCTGAGGCCGCCGAGATCGCTGACGATGGTGGGCAGCGCGGTGGCCACGATGGTCTGGTCGAGCGCGGCGAGCAGGATCGCGAGCATCAGCGCCGCGTAGATGAGCAGCAGGCCGCCGCGGGGCTTGACGGCCGCCTCCTCGGTCTGCGATTCGGCCGCCATGTCGGTAACTTACCCCGGCGCAGCCAGCCGTTCCCAGGCCGGGCCTGGCCTCCGCGCACCGGGCCCGGCCGCGCCCGAACCTGCCCACGGCGCGGCCGGGCGGTCCATCAGTACCCGCCGCCGCCCGAGCTGGGTGAGCTGCTCGGCGAAGCTTTCTCGGCGGCCTTGGCCCCGGACGGCGTCATCGCGTACCAGAGCCCGCCGGAGGCGTTGAGCCCGTTACCCGAGGTCTGTCCCGCCGCTGAGTCGCCCTTGTAGGTGTACAGGGGGTGACCGTCGTAGGTCGCCTGAGTGCTGCCGTCGGACCTGGTGATGGTGCCCCACTTGCCCGGCAGCGACACCCCGGAGGCCACGCTCGGCTTCCCGGTCACCGGCGGCCAGTAGGTCGCGCACGAGCCGTTGCAGTTCGACTTGGTCGGCGTGTCAATCGCGAACCAGTAGAGCGTGAACCCCTGGGCGTCGGTGAGCACCGTGCCGATCGACGTGCTCGTCGTCTTGATTCCGGCGGCGGCGCCGGCGGCCGAAGTTGGCGAGCTGGCCGAGCTTGACGCGGCAGCAGTGCCCGATGACGGACTGCTCGCGCTCCCGGAACCACTCGCCGCGCTGCTCCCGCACGCGGCAAGGAAGACCACGGCGGCGGCGGCGCCGGACGCCGCCCACCATCGAGTACGCATCGCAATTTCTCCGTTCGTCATGGGTGCAGGACTTGCTACACCCTGATCACGGAGCCGGGGCCGGTTTCGTTCAGTCGGATTCGTTCAGCCAGCGTTCGGCCAAGGTTCGGCCCGGATTCAGCTGGCGATGCGCTGGCACAGCCAGGCCAGGGACAGCGGGTACCGGTAATCGATCCCGGCGTGGGTTCCGTCGAAGAGCTCGAACCTGACCACGTCGGGGCCGACGCCGATGTCCTGCAGCGCCGCGCGGAACGCCGCCGCGCCGAGGTCGAGGTAGAAGTCGTCCCGGTTGCCCGCGTCGATCCAGATCGCCCGCAGCGACCGGAGCGCGCCGGCGTACCTGGGCACCATCCGGACCGGGTCCCAGTCCAGCCAGCGCTGCCAGACCTCGGGTCGCAGCACCCCGGTGTGCGGGTCGAAGGGAAGCTCCACGCTGCCGTCCTCGCGGGCCGAGAAGCAGGCCGCCACGCCCAGCAGCATCAGCAGATGATCGTCGGCCTCCTTGGTGAACGAGACCCGCGAGGAGAAGTCCTCCCACCAGCGCCAGATGTCGCCCTGGTAGTCCCGCAGCAGCCGCACGGCCTTCGGGAAGTCGGTGATGTAGCAGTACTCGTAGAGCGCGTCCCCGGCGTGCGTGGCCAGCGCCCCGAACAGGTCGGGACGCAGCATCGGGGTGATCATCGCGCCGAATCCGCCGCTGGACTTGCCCATGATCGCCCGGTGGGCCGGATCGGCCATGGTCCGGTAGTGCCCGTCCACCCAGGGCACGATCTCCTCGCACAGGTAGGAGTGGTACCTGCCGGTGCCAGGCGAATCGACGAACTGACTGCCGCCGTAGCTGGTCCACGCGTCCACGTAGACGACGATCGTCGGCGGCGCGTCACCGCGGGCGAACACCGCGTCGGCCGTCTCGGGGAACGGCTGCCGGTACGGACTGCGGTTCCGCCACATGGCCAGATGCCCGGTATAACCCTGGATCACGTACACCGCCGGATAGCGGTGGTCGTCCGCACTGTCATAGCCGGGCGGCAGGTACACCCACAGCGGCCGCTCAGCCGGGTCCCCGAGCGGGTTGCCTCGCAGCAGCTCGCTGGTCAGCACGTGCTCTTCGAGCTGTCCGGCCAGGTCGACGGACCAGGGCAGCATGGCATCTCCTCCTTCGGGCGCGGTCCCCCGCCCCACACGATCTCACAGGGCATCCCTAACGGTTGTCACCAGCCGGTGCTGGCCCGTCCGGCGGCCGGTGCCGCCGCGCGGACGCCGCCACCGCCGCTGGTCAGGGCCGCCGGTCGGGCCCGCCGGTCAGGGCCGCCGGTCGGGCCCGCCGGTCAGGCCCGCCGGTCAGGCCCGCCGGTCAGCTCAGCTGGCCTGCGGATTGGTGACCCGGGCCATGAACAGCGGCTCGCCGGTTCTGGTGTCGGTCACCACCATCAGGTAGGGGCGGTTGAAGTCGACCTCGAACTCGGTCGCGGTCGGCAGCACGCCCACCGCCGTCGCCGCGCTGGCCACCGTGCCCTGCTCGCCGACCCTGAGGGTGGCCGCGTGCTGAACGAACCCGATGCAGCAGGCCTGCGGTGAGAGCCCGGAGAAGTCCGCCGAGCCGCCGAACGCGATGCCCATGCCGAGCTCGCTCAGCAGCCCGTTCATCCGCAGCGAGGAGCTGAGGCTCACCTTCGGCAGCGCGATGGCGGTCTGGTTGGTGCTGTTGGCCAGGCCGGCCGAGATCGTGCCCAGCGTGGCTGAGCTGAGCACTGGGCAGCCTGCGCTGCCCGAGTCCGGCAGCAGTGCCTCCATGGCCAGCCTGCCGCCCCGGTACGGGATCCGGACGGCGGTCCAGCCGCCTGCCTTCGCCACCCGGAAGCCGCCGCCCTTCATGAACTTGGCGGTCACCGTCGGGCCGGCCGCCGTCCTGAACGGCTCAGCGCTGGTCCGGCGGGGGTCGAAGGGCGTGGCCCAGGCCGCGTGCAGGTACAGCGCGTCGGTGAGCACCCAGCCGACCTGGCCCAGCGAGCCCGGCGCGAGCAGCTGCGGGAGCTGCCCCCGGGTGGCGGCCGCGACGGCGCCGTTGATCTCGACCCGGGCCTTTTCCGGGTACTTGAGCAGCGGCACTCTGGCCACCCCGGCACCGTAGGCGGTGGCAACGGCGTTGAGGTAACTGCGCAACGTGATCAGCGACGGATCGGTCCACACCTGGTCGCTGTCGGCCACCGTGACGCCCGGGCTGTCCAGCCCGCGCAGCGCGGCGGACCTGGCCTGCAGTCCGGCTTGCAGCTGCTGACCGCGCACTGCGGGCAGGTGCAGGACGCTGGCCATGGCCTGCGCGGTGCCGCCGCGCGCACCGAGGTAGGCCATCCCGAGCCCGGTGGCCAGGCTGGCCGGCGAGAACACCAGGTTGGCCTGCGGCTCCGCCTGGCACCAGGCACGGAGTACATCGAGCCCGAATGCGGTGTCCGCCGTTCCGTAAGGACGCGGATCCGCCGCGGGCTCCCTGGCGGCCACTCCGCGGCTGATGACCGGCGCCGATGCGTTGGGCGCCGGTTTGCCCGGCCCCGGTGCACCCGAACTGCCGCAGCCGGCCGCGAGCAGCGCGGCCGCGGTGACGCCGGCCAATACCCGCCACGAGTTCCTCATGCCCGTCAGACGGGCCAGCGACGGCCGCGGTTGCATGCGCGGCCGTTTCTTCATGAGGTTCTTCATCCCGATCCGGGCCGCTACCGCGGCCAGCGGCCGGTTACCTTCATTACATGAGGGAGTTCTCCGCCGGGCCGGAGGCCAGCTACCGGCCAGCACCGGGCCGCGATCCCGTGGAGCAGCACTTCCTCACCGCGGTGCGGCAGCTGCGCGCCAGCCAGGGCCGCCCCGGCCGTCATGCCTCCCCCGGCTACCCGGCCGCGGGACTCTCGCTGGACGGTCCCGCCCGCAACGGCCCCGCCCTCGACGGTCCCAGTATCGACGGCCCCGGTATCGACGGCCCCGCCACCCACGGCCCCGCCATCGACAGCCCCGGCACCCACGGCCCGGCCATCGACGGACCCGCCCTTCAGGGCCCTGCCGTCCAGAGCACTGCCGTCCAGAGCACTGCCGTCCAGAGCACTGCCGTCCAGAGCCCCGCCCTCCAGGGCACTGCCTTCCAGAGCCCCGCCTTCCAGGGCACTGCCCTCGACGCCGCGCTCTGCCTGCAGCTGTTCGACGCCCAGCTCGCCAGCCGCCACCTCGACCTGGCCGCCCGGTGGCTGCGCGCGCGGGGGGCCGGCTACTACACGATCGGCTCGGCGGGCCACGAGGGCAACGCGGGCGTGGCCGCGGCCCTGCGGCTGACCGACCCAGCGCTGCTGCATTACCGCTCCGGCGCCTTCTATCTGGTCCGCGCGGGTCAGGCCAGCCCGCCGGCCGACGGCGTCAGGCACGTACTGCTCGGGCTGGTCGCCGCGGCCGCCGAACCGATCGCGGGCGGCAGGCACAAGGTGTTCGGGCACCCGGCCCTGAACGTCATTCCGCAGACCTCCACCATCGCCTCGCACCTGCCGCGCGCGGTTGGCCTGGCGTTCTCGCTGGGCCGCGCGGCCAAGCTGGGGCTCGCCACACCGTGGCCGCGCGACGCCATCGTGGCCTGCAGTTTCGGCGACGCGTCGGTCAACCACTCCACGGCCGCTGGGGCGATCAACACCGCCGCGTACTGCAGCTACCAGGGGCTGCCGCTGCCGTTGCTGATGATCTGCGAGGACAACGGCCTGGGCATCAGCGTGCGGACGCCGCCGGGCTGGGTGGCGGACGCCCACTCCGGCCGGCCTGGCATGCGGTACTTCCACGCGGACGGCGCTGACCTCGCGCAGGTCTACGACACCGCGCTGGCCGCCGCAGCCTGGGTGCGCGACCGTCGCAAGCCCGCCTTCCTGCACCTGTCGGTGATCAGGCTGGGCGGCCATGCGGGCTCCGATGCCGAATCCGCCTACCGGAGTCCCGCCGAACTGGCCGCCGACCTCGGCCGGGACCCACTGCTTGGCACCGCCAGGCTGCTGGTGTCAGCCGGGGTGCTCAGCCCCAATGAAGTGCTGGACCGGTACGAGGCATCGCGAGCGCGGATACTGGCTCTCGCGGGCGAGGTGGCCGGCGCGCCGCGGTTGTCGCGCGCCGAGCGGGTGATGGACCCGCTAGCGCCCCGGACGCCCGACGCGGTCGCGGCCGCCGCGGCCTCCGCCGCGAGCACCGCGCAACGGCACCGCGCGTTCGGCGGGCGACTGCCCGAGGACGAGGGCCCGCTCAGCCTGGCCCAGGCCATCAACGGGGCGCTGACCGACGCGCTGGCGGCCAGCCCGCAGCTCCTGGTGTTCGGCGAGGACGTGGCCCGCAAGGGCGGCGTCTACGGTGTCACCAAGGGGCTGGCCGGCCGGTTCGGCGCGGCACGGGTCTTCGACACGCTCCTGGACGAGCAGGCCATCCTGGGTCTGGCTCTCGGCGCGGGCCTGGCCGGCCTGCTGCCGGTCCCGGAAATCCAGTACCTCGCCTACCTGCACAACGCCGCGGACCAGATCCGCGGCGAAGCGGCCACGCTGTCGTTCTTCTCCGCCGGGCAGTACCGGAACCCGATGGTGGTGCGGGTCGCCGGGCTCGCTTACCAGGAGGGGTTCGGCGGTCACTTCCATAACGACAACTCCGTGGCGGCGCTCAGGGACATCCCCGGCCTGGTGATCGCCTGCCCGGCCCGTCCTGATGACGCCGCGCCGATGCTCCGGACCTGCCTGGCCGCGGCGCAGGAGGATGGCAGCGTCTGCGTCTTTCTCGAGCCGATAGCGCTCTATCATCAGCGGGACGCGCAGGCGGCCGGGGATGGCGGCTGGCTGGCGCCATATCTGCCCCCTGCGCGCTGGGCGGACGCGCACGTCGCCATCGGCCGGGCCCGGGGCTACGGGGACGGCACCGACCTGACCATCGTGACATTCGGCAACGGGCTGCTGATGAGCCTGCGGGCCGCGGTCGCGCTCGGCGCCGACGGCATCTCTTGCCGGGTGGTCGACCTGCGCTGGCTCGCGCCGCTGCCGGTGGCCGACCTCGAGCGGGAGGCGGCGGCGACCGGCCGGGTCCTGGTGGCCGACGAGACCAGGCGCACCGGCGGGGTCGCCGAGGGCGTCATCAGCGCGCTGGCCGACACCGGATATACGGGCCGGATCGCCAGGGTGGCCAGCGAGGACAGCTTTATCCCGCTCGGCGACGCCGCTGCCACCTTGCTGTTGTCCCAGCAGGCGATCGAGGCCGCCGCGCGGGATCTGCTGCGCTAACAGGTCGGCGGTTTGGCGCAGCCAGCGCCCGAGCGAGACGATAGCTGGCATGAGCCTTGATGCCAGTCCCGAACTCGCCGATGTCGGGCGGCTGGCCAGGCGCCTGATGCGCCGGGCCGTATCGGCCGCGCGGGCCGAGGATGCGCCGATCCAGAGCCTGCTCCGCGGCCATCTCGGCACGTCGCTGTCGAGCCTGCCGGTGGTCAGCGGAGCGTGGCCTGGCTACGAGCACGTCAACGTCCAGGTCGGCCTGGACTCCTGGCTGGCCGCCCCCGGCCGCACGCACGGGCTGATCGGGCTGACCGGGTTCAGGCACATGGATTTCGGACTGGCCGACCTCATGCAGAACAGCCGCTTCGACTCCGACCTCGGCGTCGGCAGCGTGGCGACCGCGGCGCGCGCCTCGGGCCCGGGCGCCCAGAGCCTGCCCTGCGTGCAATGCGGCCTGTACCTGATCGATGACGCGGGTACCCGGCTGGCGATTCTGATGCGCGGCCCGGAGGAACGCGGGGCCGAGGAGGGCGTCAGCCTGGAAGCCGCCTGCACCGACCCTGCCGCGGCGCAGCGCGCGCTGGATGAGATCCAGCGTCTCGCGATCGACGGCAATGTGTTCCGCGGGCACGTGATCTCGTTCGACAGCGAGGTGTTCGGCCACCGCCGCGGCGCGCTGCTGAACTTCCTCGACCGCCCGCAGGTCGACCGGGCCGAGGTGATCCTGCCGCCTGATGTGCTCGACGGCATCGAGCGCCAGGTCATCGGCGTGGCCAGGCACAGCCGCCTGCTGCGGGCCAGCGGCCAGCACCTCAAGCGCGGCGTGCTGCTGCACGGGCCGCCCGGGACGGGCAAGACCCACACCGTCCGCTACCTGCTCGGGCAGCTGCCGGGGGTGACCTCCGTGGTGGTGTCGGGCTACGCGCTGCGGTTTATCGCCGAAGCCTGCTCGGTGGCCAGGACACTGCAGCCCTCGATCATCGTTATTGAAGACGTTGACCTGATCGCCGAGGAGCGGGGTAGGCATCCGGGCCAGCATCCGCTGCTGTTCCAGCTGCTCAACGAAATGGACGGGCTGGGCGCGGACGCGGACGTGACGTTCCTGCTCACCACGAACCGTGCTGACCTGCTTGAGGAGGCGCTGGCGGCCCGCCCTGGCCGCGTCGATCACGCCGCGGAGCTGCCGATCCCGGACCGCGACGCCCGCCGCCGGCTGATCCAGCTCTACCGGGGCGGCCTCACGCTCGACCTCACTGACGGCGAGACCGTGCTCACCAGGACCGATGGCGTCACGGCCTCGTTCCTCAAGGAACTGCTTCGCCGGGCCGCGCTGGTCGCCGCCGAGCAACTGACCGCTGGTGAGGACCAGGCCAGCGAAGACCAGGCCAGCGAAGACCAGGCGGCGCTGCGGGTCACTGACGCGCACCTGACGGCCGCGCTCGACCAGCTGCTCGACACCCGCAGCCAGCTGACCCGGATCCTGCTGGGCGGCCGCCAGCACGCGACAGCGCCGGATCATCCAGCGCCCGATTACCCAGCGCCCGATTACCCAGTGCCCGAGCCAGCGCCGGATTACCCAGCGCCGGACTAGCGTCCTGTCACGTACCGTCCACGGATCAACCTGACCGGAGACTAGGAGTCGGCCAGCCACGCCAGGAAGCGGCCCCGCGACCAGCAGCGGCCAATGGCCTCGGCGCGCAGCGCCGACCGGTCGAGCACCGCCAGGCCGATGATGCTGTGGCCAGAGGCGCGGCGATCGCCAAGTGTCGGTATCGCCGGCGCGACCCCGACCCCCTCCGCTGACACCCACGCCACCGCCCGGCCTGGCCGCCGCTTCGTCCAGGCGGTGCAGGAAGCGCAGGCGGCTCTCGAGCGGGAAGTGCGACAGCGTCCACGTCGTGGTGACGACAGGCAGGGCGTCCGCGGGCACCCGGGCGAAGGCGCCGGGCAGCACCTCGACGGCGTCACCTTCCAGCAGCAGCGGCGGGGCCGTCGCCGCCAGCGCCAGCTCCGCTTCGAGCCTCGCGATCCGCTCCGGCTGATCCGGCCACAGGCAGGCGCGCAACCATCGGGCGTCATCCGCGTCGGTCACGTCGACCGGATCGAGGTCGACGCCGACCCGGGCGACGACCTCGGGCATCGCCCGCGCCGGGATGGGCAGGTCTCCCACGATCGAAGCCGACAGCTGCACGGGAGATGACGGGTCGCCCAGCGACTGCCCGTTGCTGTACGTGATGCCAACGCGATCGACATTGAGATTGAGCCCAGCCGAACAGCCCACGTCGATCAGCCCGACCGCGTTCGCGCCTGCCCGGCGCGCCGCCTCGGCAATGGCCGGATACAGCACGGCGCAGCGTCCGGTCTCGTTGGCCCGCGTCGGCCGGCGCACCGCGATGGCCACGACCGAGTCGGTCATTCGCAGCAGCGTGTCGACCGCCGCGCCAGCGGCAGCGTCGCCGTCCGCGGCGGCATAGGCCGCGGCCAGCGCCGGGGCGCGCCCGGCGAGGGCCAGGTCGTGCAGCGCGGCGAGGATCAATGCGGGGTGCCGCTTGCGCGCCGGCGCCGCCGTGATGGCGCGCAGCACCTCGCCCGACTCACTCAGGGCGACGGCGACGCGCTCGTACAGCGGCGATGTTTCGGCGGCGTCGACCTCGCCGAAGTGCCGGTACACCTGAGCGAGGGTGCGGGCCCTCCCCACGGGTACTGCGCTTCCAGCAGCCGGCCCTGGCATCCCGACGATTCTAGCCACTGAAAACGACAGCCCCCGACCCGGCGAGCAGCCCCGCCAGGCCCGGCCTGAGCTCGGTCAGAGGTCGAAGAAAACGGTCTCGCGGCCGCCTTGCAGTCGGATGTCGAACCGGAACTGGCCCGCCGGGCCGCCCGCCCCGACCGTCGCGATGAGGGTGGCCGCGCGGTCGGGGCTGAGGGCGCTCAGCACCGGGTCGGCGGCATTGGCCACGGTCTCGTCGGGGAAATAGATCCTGGTCACCACCCGGTCCAGCAGCCCGCGCGCGAAGACCGACACATCAAGGTGCGGCGCCTCGGTCCCGCCGTCCCGGCCGGGCAGCGCTCCGGGCCTGAGCGTGACGATCAGGTACCGGCCCGCCGGGTCGGTCGGGCACCGGCCGAACCCGCGGAACGCCGCGCCCGCTGCGGCTGGCCTGGGCGCGCCCCGGGGATCGTCGGGATGCGCGAACCGCCCGTCCGGATCGGCCTGCCAGGTCTCGATCAGGGCATCGGTCACCGGCTCGCCGGCCCCGTCCAGCACCTGCCCGCAGATCGTGATGGCCCCGGGGGTGCCGTCGGGCACCACGTACGGGCCATCGGGCCAGGGCAGCCCGATGGCCAGGAACGGGCCGACGGTCTGCGACGGGGTCAGCGGGAGCGTCACCGGTGCACCTCCGGCCGCGACGGCTCGAACACGGTCGCCCCGGGGCCGCGCAGCACGATGTCCCAGACGTAGCCGAGCGCCCAGTCCGGCTGGGTCACGTCCAGGTCGAACCGGGAGATCAGCCGCTCCCGTCCCTTCGGATCCGGCACCGAGTTGAAGATCGCGTCCTGGGCGAACAGCGGATCGCCGGGAAAGTACATCTGGGTGACCAGCCGCTGTGTGAAGGCCCGGCCGAACAGCGAGAAATGGATATGCGCAGGGCGCCAGGCGTTGAGATGGTTCCGCCACGGATAGGCGCCGGGCTTGATCGTGACGAACCGGTACCCGCCCGCCGAGTCGGTCACGCAGCGGCCTGCGCCATCGAAGTTCTCATCCAGGGGCGCATCGTGGTCGTCGACCCAGTGCGCGTACCGGCCGGCCGCGTTGGCCTGCCAGATCTCGATCAGCGTGTCAGGCACCGGCCGGCCTCCTGAGTCCAGCACCCGGCCGGTGACGATGATCCGCTCGCCGATCGGCTGGCCGCCGTGCCTGGTGGTCAGGTCGGCGTCGGCCGCGGTCACCCGCTCCGCGCCGAGCAGCGGCCCGGTGATCTCGGTCAGCTGCTGAGGCAGGGTGACCGGCCGCTGTTTCGGCGCCCGCAGCAGGGATGACCGGTAGCCGGAAAAGTCGAGCGGCGGATGCACGCCGACGGGCCGCTGGTACGAGGGGATGGTGAAGGCGGCGGCACCCGCTGGCCCATCGGTGGTCATCGGGCTGCTCCTTCGGTAGCTGGCCTGGTGGCCAGCAAGTTGCGCAGGGCGCCAAGTTCCGCTGCCGACGGCGCCGCGATCGTGTTCAGGGCCGCCGAGACCTGCAGGTCCCAGCCGGTATTCTGGTTGACTTCCGGAACGGATATTCCCGGGTATATCCCGGTGAGCAGGAGTTCGGAGGTCGCCGGGTCGGGCTCAAAAACCCCCAGGTCCGTAATGATCTTCAACGGGCCGGCGCCGGTCAGCCCCAGCCGCTTCCTGCTGCCCGGGCCATCGCCGAACCCGACCGAGGTGATGAAGTCGACCCGGTCCACGAAAGTCCGCCGCGTCTGCCGGACGATCACGATCACCTCACGGCAGGACGCGGCGATCTCCGGCGCGCCGCCCGCCCCCGGCAGCCGGGCCTTCGGCGCGGCGTAATCGGCCCCGATCATCGTGGTGTTGATATTGCCGAACCTGTCGATCTGCGCGGCGCCCAGGAAGCCGATGTCGATCCGGCCAGGCTGCAGCCAGTAATTGAAGATCTCCGGCACGCCGACCACCGTGTCGGCCGTCTCGGCGAGTATCCCGTCCCCGATGGACAGCGGCAGCCACGGCGGCTTCGCGCCGATGGTGCCGGACTCGTAGATCAGGACCAGGTCGGGAGCGTGGGCCGCGCGGGCCAGGTTGGCGGCCGCACTGGGCAAGCCGATGCCGACGAAGCAGGTCATCCGGTCAGCGAGCAGCCGGGCCGCCGTCACCGTCATGATCTCATCTGGCACATACCCGGGCGCCGTCGCGCTGCCGCGCGTCACGGCCTGGCGCCCGGGCTCGCGGCGGCCGTCCCGGCCGGGCCGGCGGCGTAGACGTGGTCGGCCAGCCACTGGCTGAAGCGCTCCCGATCCCGGCTTATCGCGTCCCAGGCCACGTAGAAGTCGTTGTCGCGGGCCGTATAGCCGAGCGCGTAGGACGGGTGCGCGCCACCGGGCACCAGCGCCACGTAACTGACCGCCCAGGACGGCAGCACGACGGCTCCCGGCCGGGGGTCGAGGACATCCACGATCTCCTCCACGGTGACGACCGACCGGCGCGCCGCGAGCACGGCTTCTTTCTGGACCCCGGTGATCCCCCAGAACTGGACGTTGCCCGCGCGATCGCAGCGCTGCGCGTGGATCACCGCCACGTCGGGCCGCAGCGCGGCCACCGCGGTCAGGGTCTCGCCGGTGAACGGGCAGTTGATCTCGGTGATGTTGGGGGTCTGGGCGGTCAGGCCGGTACCCCGGTAGCCGCGCAGCACCGCGAACGGCAGGCCAGAAGCCCCGGCCACATAGCGGTTGGCCATCCCGGCGTGGCTGTGCTCTTCGAGCTCCAGCGGGGCCGGCCAGGCGTGCTCCACCGCGTCCCTGAACCGGTGCAGCGATCCGATCCCCGGATTGCCGCCCCAGGAAAACACCAGCTTGCGCGCGCAGCCCGCGCCGATCATCTGGTCGTAGATGACATCCGGGGTCATCCGGATCAGGGTGAGATCGTGCCGCCGCTGCCGGATCACCTCGTGCCCGGCAGCGTGCGGGATCAGGTGGGTGAAGCCCTCCATCGCGACGCTGTCGCGATCATGGATCGCCGAGTCAATGGCAGCAGCCAGCGTCACTATCTGCGCCATGCTTCACCAGCCCCTGCGCCATCCACCGCCAGTCGCCCGCGTCGTGCACCACCCGTGTCCGGTGCCCCGCAGCGCTGGTCTCGTCGCGAGATTACCGAAACGATATCGACAACCGACCGCTACGTGCACACCTGTACGAATTACGACCCGCCATCGGCCCCGGCTGACGCGAGCGTCCGCTGCGCGATCGCGAACGCCCGGTTGGCGGCCGGCACTCCCGCATACACCGCGACCTGCAGCAGCACTTCCTGGATCTGCGCCGGGGTCAGGCCGTTGCGCAGCGCCCCCCGCACGTGCATCGCGAGTTCCTCATCTTGCCGCAGGACCGCCAGCGCGGTCAGCGTGATGATGCTGCGTTCCGCCTTGGTCAGCCCGGGCCGGCCCAGATCTCGCCCCACGCGTACCTGGTGATGAAGTCCTGGAACGGCGCGGTGAACTCGGTTGTGCCCGCCACCGCCCGGTCAACGTGCGCGTCGCCGAGGACATCCCTGCGGGCCCGCATCCCCTGCTCGGCGATCTCCTGATTCGTCCGGCCCTGCTGGGTCACCCTGGTACCTTCCTTCCGTCGTCAGCTGCCCTTCCGTCGTCAGCTGCCCTGGTTCCTTAACGTGCCGCCTGCTGCCGGTGCGCGGCCAGGGCGCCGGCCACGAACCGCCGGGACGCGCCCAGGTAGCGGGCCGGATCGAGGGCCGCGTCGATGGCCGCGGCAAGCTGCGGCGAGCCGGCCACCGCAGCGGGCTGCTGCGGGCTGGAATCCGGGCTGGTCAGCTGCCGGGCCAGCGCGGGCGAGTCAAGCAGCGCAGCGCGCAGTGGCAGGCCCGCGGCCGCGGCGGCGGCGCTCAGTTCGGCCACGACCTGGTGTGCCGCCACCGGGCCGAGCGTCGGCGCCAGCAGGTCCGCCACCCGGGCCGCCATCGGGAAGCCGCCCGCCGCGTCGAGATTCGCGCGCATCCGGTCCGCGTCGACCCGCAGCCCGGTCAGTAGCTCGGCGGTCCATCGCGCCGCGGAGCCGGTCAGGCCGAGCAGGTCGGCCAGCGGTTCCCACTCCGCATGCCAGGCGCCCGCGGCCCGCTGGAGTTCCTGCTCCCCGGCCGCGGCCAGGGTGGCCAGCAGCCCGGGCGCGCGCCTGGTGCAGCCGAGGATGACCACCGAGGCCACGGGATTGCGCTTGTGCGGCATGGCAGACGAGGCGCCCTGTCGCACCTCGCCGGGCGGGCTCGCCGCGGCTGGCCCCTCGGCCACCTCGGCCACCTCGGCCTGGGCGAGCAGCGTGACGTCCCTGGCGACCTTGCCCACCGCGGTGCACGCCCCGGCCAGCGCGCCAGCCAGCTCGACGATCCGGAGCCTGTCGGTGTGCCAGGGCAGCACCGGGCGGGCCAGCCCGAGTTCCTCGGCCAGCAGCGCCACCACCTCGGGGCCCGCTTCCCCGAGCGGCGCCAGGGTGCCCGCCGCACCGCCGAACTGCACGGCCAGCCGGTCGGCCCGGACCCGGTGCAGCCATTCGCTGGCCTCATCGATCGAGGTCAGCCAGCCCGCCGCGACCAGCCCGAAGGTCACCGGGACCGCCTGCTGGAGCAACGTCCGGCCGATCATGATGGTGCCGGCCTGCGCCGCGGCGAGATCCGCCGCGGCGGTGGCGGCGCCGGCCAGGTCAGCCAGCACGCCATCGAGCGCCCGGCGCGCCACCAGCATGGCCGCCGTGTCCATGATGTCCTGGCTGGTCGCGCCCCGATGCACGGCGGCGGCGGCCTGGTCGGGCAGCATCGAGGTCAGCGCCCGCACCAGCGCGGGCACCGGATTCCCGGTCCGGGCCGCCTGGCGCCCCAGCTCCGCGGGGTCAAATCGATCCGCCCGCGCGGCCGCCGTGACGTCGGCGCCCGTACCAGCCGCGGCGAGCCCGGCCCGCTCCAGCGCGCGCGTCAGCGCCGCCTCGGTATCGAGCATGGCCTGCAGCCAGGCGAGATCACCGACGTCGGCGGCGCCGTGCCCGAAAAGATCACTGAACAGGCCGCTGTTACCGAAACTGCTCACGGTCCCCGATCCTGCCACGCCGGGCCCGACCCGATCAGGACCGGCCGACGAAGGCAGCCAGCGCCGGCCGCACGTATCTGCCGGTCAGCGGCGATTCAGGCCGACGTAGTTCTCCGCCAGCGAGGTGGCGGCCGCGTCCGAGCTACACACATAGTCAAGGTAGGAACGCTGCAGCCGGCGGTCATAGGAGTCGCTGGAGCCGAAGCTGTGCAGCAGGGTGGTCAGCCACCAGGAGAACTGCTGGACCCGCCAGACCCGGCGCAGGCAGGCCGCCGAGTACTGATCCAGCAGGTCCTCGTCGCCGCCTGCGTACCAGGCGCCGAGCGCCTCAGCGAGCAGCGTGACGTCGAAAACCGCCAGGTTCAGCCCCTTGGCTCCGGTCGGCGGCACGATGTGCGCCGCATCACCGGCCAGGAACAGCCGGCCGAATTGCATCGGCTCGGTGACGAAACTGCGCATCGGGGTGATGCCCTTCTCCAGCACCGGCCCGGTCGCCAGGCTCCAGTCAGGCACGGTCTCCAGCCTGGCCCGCAGTTCTGCCCAGATCCGCTCATCAGGCCAGGCGCCGATCTGCTCGTCGGGGGCGACCTGCAGGTAGAACCGGCTGAGCGCGGGGCTGCGCATGCTATGCAACGCGAAACCGCGGTCGTTGTTCGCATAGACCAGCTCGGCCGAGGACGGCGCCACCTCGGCCAGCACCCCGAGCCAGCCGAACGGGTAGGTCCGGTCGAAGAAGCGCAGTACGCCCGCCGGGATGGCGTCGCGGCAGACACCGTGAAAGCCGTCGCACCCCGCCACGAAGTCTGCCCGCAGCGACACCCGCCGCGACTGGTGCGTGAATGACACCTCAGGATGCGGGGTATCGGCACCGGCCAGCACCACGTCGCTGACCTCGAAGCGGAGCTGGCCGTCCGCCTCGAGCCTGGCCGCGATCAGGTCCTTGACTAGTTCCTGCTGGCCGTACACGGTGATCGCCCGGCCGGGCAGCAGCCGCTCGAAGGCGATCCGGTGGCGCTGCCCGCCGAACCTGAGCTCGATGCCGTGATGCACCATGCCCTCGCGCAGCAGCCGCTCCCCCACCCCGCAGGTGACCAGCGTGTCCACCGTCCCCTGTTCCAGGACTCCGGCGCGGACCCGATGCTCGACGTAGTCCCGGCTGCGCGCCTCGACGATGACCGAGGAGATGCCGCCCAGATGCAGCAGATGGGACAGCAGCAGCCCGGCCGGCCCGGCCCCGACGATCGCAACCTGCGTGCGCACGCACCACTCCTTCCGCCCGGCCGCGGCGGCCGGGGGACCGTGACCGACTCAGAGGATAAGCCGCCCGTTGGTGCCGAAATCCGGCGGGTCACTTAACCAGGCTCAGTACTGATATTCCGGTCTCGCCAGTCCCGCTCCACCAGACCGGCGCCTTCAGCCCCGCCGGGCCCGCCCCATGATCTGCGCGATCACCGGGCCCTTGGCCCCGGCGTAGTTCAGGTCCGGCCAGGTCCGCCCGGCCAGGTCCCTCGGCGGGTGCCAGCCCGTCGCGACCGCACTTGCGCGCGGTCCTCCTCGCCGCCCGGCCACGCGTGGTGACCTGGCCCGTCCGCCCTCAGACTGCGGCTGCGCTAGGTCTATTGTCTCGGTATGGAACTGCACGCATCCCCGCCCGGCGGTCCTGCGCTCGCCCAGGAACGCCGCCTCGTTACCGAGATCCCCGGGCCCGCCTCGCGGGAACTGCTGGACCGGCGCCAGCGCAGCGTCGCCCGCGGGCTCAGCCACGTCCTGCCGGTGTTCGTGACGGCCGCTGGCGGCGGCGTGGTCATCGACGCGGACGGCAACTCGCTGATCGACTTCGGCTCCGGGATCGCCGTGACCTCGGTGGGCAACAGCGCCGAGCTGGTCGTGCAGCGGGTCACCGAACAGGTCGCGAGGTTCACGCACACCTGTTTCATGGTCGCCCCTTATGAGGGGTACGTCGCGGTCTGCGAGGAGCTCAACCGGGTCACCCCCGGCGACCACGACAAGCGGTCGGCGCTGTTCAACTCGGGAGCCGAGGCCGTCGAGAACGCGGTCAAGATCGCCCGGCACGCGACCGGCAGGTCCGCGGTGGTGGTCTTCGATCACGCCTACCACGGCCGGACCAACCTGACCATGGCGATGACCGCCAAGAACATGCCCTACAAGCAGGGTTTCGGGCCGTTCGCCTCGGATGTCTACCGGGTGCCGATGGCCTACCCGCTGCGCTGGCCTGGCGGTCCGGCCCGGTGCGCGGCCGAGGCGCTCGACGTGGTGACCGGGCTGATCCACACCCAGGTCGGCGAGCAGAACGTCGCGGCCGTAGTGATCGAGCCCATCCAGGGTGAAGGCGGATTCATCGTGCCGCCCGACGGATTCCTGCCCAGCCTGGCGGCGTTCTGCAAGGAGCACGGCATCGTGCTGGTCGCGGACGAGATCCAGTCCGGATTCTGCCGGTCCGGCGACTGGTTCGCCTGCGATCACGAAGGCGTCGTCCCTGATCTGGTCACCACGGCCAAGGGCATCGCAGGCGGGCTGCCGCTGGCTGGCGTGACCGGGCGGGCCGAGATGATGGACGCCGTGCACCCGGGCGGGATCGGCGGGACCTACGGCGGCAACCCGGTCGCGTGCGCGGCGGCCCTGGGCGCGATCGAGACCATGGGCAAGGAAGACCTGCCCGCCGCGGCCCGCCGGATCGGCGACATCATGCTGCCCAGGCTGCGCGAGCTGGCGCAGGCCTATCCCGTGATCGGCGACGTGCGCGGCCGTGGCGCGATGCTGGCCGTCGAACTCGTCCAGCCAGGCACCCTGGTACCCGATGCCGCGGCGGCGGCCCAGGTGGCCAAGTCCTGTCATGCGGCCGGGCTGGTCGTGCTCACCTGCGGCACCTTCGGCAACGTGCTGCGCTTCCTGCCGCCACTGGTGATCGGCGAGGAGCTGCTGACCGAAGGGCTGTCGATCCTGGCCGACGCGTTCGCCAGCCTGTAGGCGGGCCCGCGCGCCGGTGGGCGGGCCGTCCGCGCGCCGGTTGACGGGCCGCCCTCGCGCCGGTTGGCGGGCCGCCCTCGCGCGCCGGTTGGCGGGTCGCCTCGCGCGGACGCTAGATCCGCGTGCTCCGCGGCGCCGGAGTCACCTGATCATGGTCTGGGCTGAGCCGCGCTGATCGCGGCGGGCCGGGCTGCCTAATTGCCCATTGACCGGTGTGACCAGTGATGTTACTGGTTAGTAAATCCCGTTATCTGGTGCTGGGCCACGCAAGGAGACTGCCTGTGCTGCTACGTGTCATTCCCCGGCATCGTTTCGTTCTCGCAGTCATCACGGCGGCCGCCGCAGCCCTGGCCGCCCTGGCCATCGCGGCACCAGCAGCCGCCCAGAGCCAGGTCAACTACGTCGCGCTCGGCGATTCGTACTCTTCGGGGGTCGGCGCCGGGAATTACTACAGCTCCAGCGGATCGTGCGACCGCAGCGCCAACGCCTACTCGGCGCTGTGGGCGGCCGCCCACGATCCCGCGTCCTACCTGTCGGTGGCCTGTTCCGGCGCGACGACCAGCACCGTCATCAGCAGCCAGCTGTCCGCGCTCAGCGCCGGCACCACGCTGGTCTCGATCACGATCGGCGGGAACGACGTCGGCTTCACCAACGTCATGGAGAGCTGCGTCGTATTCTCCACCAGCACGTGCGTCAGCGCGATCGGCACCGCAGAGCGCGAGATGACCGCCGACCTGCCCGGCGAGCTGGACAACGTGCTGTCCGCGATCGCCGCGCACGCCCCGAACGCGCGGGTGGTGGTGCTCGACTACCCGCAGCTCTACGACCTGGCCAGGTCGTCGTCGTGCATCGGCCTCAGCAACACCGACCGCACCGATCTCAACCAGGCGGCCAATGAGCTCGACAGCCAGATCCAGGCCGCGGCCGGGCGCTACGACGACGTGTTCGCCGACGTCCGCGGGCAGTTCGCCGGTCAGCAGATCTGTGACTCAGGCAGCTGGCTGCACTCGGTGGACTGGTTCGACCTGAGCGTGTCGTATCACCCCACGGCATCCGGCCAGTCGGGCGGCTACTACCCGGTGTTCAGCCAGTACGCCAGCTGATCCGTCAGGTCATCCTTTCCAGGCCAGCATGTCGACGTACACCGCGGCTCGACGGCTTGGCACGCGTTTCCGTTAGCTGTTGACCGGGAATCCGAGGTTGACGCCACCGTGGCTGGGGTCGAGCCAGCGCGAGGTGACGGCCTTGCCCCGAGTGTAGAAGTGCACGCCCTCGGTGCCGTGCACGTGGGTGTCGCCGAACAGCGACGACTTCCAGCCGCCGAACGAGTAGAACGCCATCGGCACCGGGATCGGCACGTTGACGCCGACCATCCCGACCTCGACCTCGTGGGTGAACCGGCGGGCGGCACCCCCGTCATTGGTGAAGATCGCCGTCCCGTTGCCGTACGGGTTCCCGCTGACCACCGAGACCGCCTCGGTGTAGCTGGGCGCCCTGACCACGGACAGCACCGGCCCGAAGATCTCGTCGGCGTAGCAGCTCATCTCCGGCGTCACCTGATCAAGCACGCTCGGTCCCAGCCAGAACCCGTCCGCCGAGCCGCCGCTGACCGGGTGCTGGCGGCCGTCCACGGCCAGCACCGCTCCTTCGGCCACGCCGGTGTCGAGGTAGGAGGCGACCTTGTCCCGGTGCGCACCGGTGACCAGCGGCCCCATCTCGGACCGCTCGTCGTCGCCGGGGCCGACCCGCAGCCGCGCCACCCGCTCGGCGATCTTGGCCACCAGCTCGTCGCCGACCGGATCGACGGCGACCACGACCGAGATCGCCATGCACCGCTCCCCCGCCGAGCCGAAGCCCGCCGACACCGCCGCGTCGGCGGCCAGGTCGAGATCGGCGTCGGGGAGGACCACCATATGGTTCTTGGCCCCGCCCAGGGCCTGGACCCGCTTGCCCGCTGAGGTTCCGGTTTCATAGATATAACGGGCCACGGGCGTCGATCCGACGAAGCTCACGGCCCGGACGTCCGGGTGCGTCAGCAGGGCGTCCACCGCGTCCTTGCCGCCCTGCACCACGTTGAACACCCCGTCAGGAAGCCCGGCCTCCGCCAGCAGCTCGGCCAGCAGCAGCGACGCCGACGGGTCCTTTTCCGAGGGCTTGAGCACGAACGAGTTGCCGCAGCCGATCGCGATGGGGAACATCCACATCGGCACCATGGCCGGGAAGTTGAACGGGGTGATGCCGGCCACCACGCCGAGCGGCTGGCGGATCGAGTACGCGTCGACCCCTGTGGAGACGTTCTCCGAGAAGCCGCCCTTGAGCAGATGCGGAAGGCCGCAGGCGAACTCGACGACCTCGAGCCCGCGGGCCACCTCACCGGCGGCGTCGGAGGCCACCTTCCCGTGCTCGGCGCTGACCAGCGCGGCCAGCTCGCCGGCCTGGACCTGACCAGCTCGCGGAACGAGAACAGCACCGAAGCCCGTTTGATCAGCGATGTCTCCCGCCAGGCCGGGAAGGCCGCGGCGGCCGCTTCGACCGCGGCACCCACCTCGGCCGCGGACGCGAAGTCCACGGTCCCGGAGACCTGGCCGGTCGCCGGGTTGTAGACGTCGCCGCGGCGGGCGGGATCCGCGCCCGCCCACGGCTTGCCGCCGATCCAGTGCGAGATGTGCCTGCTGGCCTGTGACATCAGCTCTCCCGTTCCCTGACCGCCTCGTTGCTGACCGACTGCAGGGCGTCGATCAGCAGGCTCAGGCCCTCCTTCGCCTCGGCCTCGCTGAGGGTCAGCGGCGGTGCCATCCGCAGCGAGTGCCCGTACAGGCCGCCCTTGCCGATGAGCAGCCCGCGCTCCCTGGCCGCCTCGAGCACCCGGGTGGCCAGCGCCGGAGCGGGCGCTCCGGTGCCGGGATCCACCAGATCGACGGCGAACATCAGGCCCTTGCCGCGAACCTCGCCGACCGCGGCCAGCTGCCCGGCCGCATCCCGCAGCCCGCCGATGATCAGGCCGCCGAGAGCCGCCGCGTTGGCCTGCAGGTCGTGGGAGAGCAGGTAGTCCAGGGTGGCGCTGGCGGCCGTGGTGGACAGCGGGTTGCCGCCGAAGGTGGAGATACCGTTGCCGGTCAGCCCGTCCATGAGGTCGCCGCGGGCCACCACCCCGCCGATCGCGAAGCCGTTGCCCAGCCCCTTGGCAAAGGTCATCATGTCCGGCACTACGCCGTGCGCGTCGATGCCCCAGAAGTGCTCCCCGGTCCGGCCCCAGCCGGTCTGCACCTCATCGGAGATGAACAGGATCCCGTGGGCGTCGAGGATTTCCTTATAGGCCGCGAACAGGCCATCAGGGGGCATGGCGAAGCCGCCGACGCCCTGGATCGGCTCGGCGATCAGGCACGCCACATCGCCCGCGGTGGCGGTGGCCAGTACGTGCCGCAGGTCCGCGGCGCAGGCGTCGATGTAGTCGGCGTCCGACAGCCCGGCGAACGCGGGCAGCTGCCGGTCGGTGCCGTGCAGGTAGTGCACGCTGTAGGGGGTGAGCTGCGAGCTCTTCCAGGCGCCGTTGCCGGTAATCGCCATCACGCCGAACGACCGGCCGTGGTAGCTGTTGCGCAGCGCCAGCACCTGACTGGACCGGCGGGCCGCGGTGGCCAGCAGCAGCGCGGTCTCGTTCGCCTCGGTTCCTGAGTTGGTGAAGAACACCTTGGCGTCGGCGATGCCGGACAGCCGGGCGATCTTCTCGGCCAGCTCCACCTGACTGCGGATCAGGTACAGCGTGGAGGTGTGGACGACGCCGGTGGACAGCTGCCGCTCGACCGCCTCCCGCACTTCGGGCAGGTTGTAACCGAGCATGTTGGTGAGGATGCCGCAGAAGAAGTCGAGGTAACTGCGGCCGGACGCGTCGGTGACCCGGCTGCCCTCGCCGCTGACCAGCTCCAGCGGCTCGTCGTAGTACAGCGCGACCCAGTTCGGCATGACTGCCCGGTGGCGTGCGATGAGGTCCGTCATGCTGTCTAGTCTGCCGTACGACCACACCACTACGGCAAGCACACAGTGTTACCTGATTTGCGTCATCGCGGACAATATGTCTGCGATCAGCCGTCCGCGGTCAGCTCAGCGCCGGGATGATGTCGGTGCCGTAGGCCGCCATGGTGGCTTCCGGCTGGTCGTGCATGAGATACACCGCGAACTGGTCGGCGCCGATGTCGGCCAGCTCGCGCAGCCGGTCCAGGTGAGCCGCCGCCGGGCCGGTCAGGCAGAACCTGTCCACGATGTCGTCAGGCACGAACTCGGTGTCCGGATTGCCGGCCCGGCCGTGGTGAGCGTAGTCATAGCCCTGGCGCCCGGCGATGTAATCGGTCAGGGCCCTCGGCACCGGGCCGTCGGTGCCGTACCGCCGGACCAGGTCGGCGACGTGATTGCCCACCATCCCGCCGAACCAGCGGAGCTGGTCCCGCTGGTGGGCCAGGTCGGTGCCGACGTAGGCGGGCGCGGCCACGCACATGGTCACCGCGTCCGGCGGCCGGCCGGCCTCCCGGGCCGCGTCCCGCACCGCGCCGATGGTCCACCGGGCGATGTCGGGATCGGCGGTCTGCAGGATGAACCCGTCAGCCTGCTCGCCGACCAGCCGCAGCGCCTTCGGCCCGTAGGCGGCCATCCAGATCTCCAGCTGGCCGTCGCGCACCCACGGGATCTGGACCGCCGTGTCGGCCAGCAGCACCTCCCGGCCCTCGGCCAGGTCCTTGATCACCCGCATGGCCTGGCCCAGCGTGGCCAGCGACGCGGGCGGCTGGCCAAGGACCCGCCTGGAGGAGTCACCGCGCCCGATGCCGCACACCGTCCGGTTGCCGAACATGTCATTGAGCGTGGCGAACAGCGAGGCGATGACCGACCAGTCCCTGGTCAGCGGGTTGGTCACCATCGGGCCCACGGTCAGCGCCGAGGTGGCCGCGAGGATCTGCGAGTAGATGACGAACGGCTCCTGCCACAGCACGTGCGAGTCGAACGTCCAGCCGTAGCTGAACCCGAGGTTCTCGGCTTCGCGCATCGCGGCGACCACGCCGCTAGCCGGAGGATCAGGCTGCAGGACCAAGCCGAATTTCATCGACCGCCGCCTCTCAGTTCAGGTACTGGCACAGCTCCCGCTTCAGGAAGCGGCCGTGGCCGGCGGTGCCGCGGTACTCGCCCGCGTCGATCACGACCTGGCCGCGCGACAGCACCGTATCCACCTTCCCGGTGACCTCGATGCCCTCGTACGCTGAATAGTCCACGTTCATGTGGTGGGTGGCGGCCGAGAGCACCTGCCGGGCCCGCGGATCGTAGATGACGATGTCGGCGTCGGATCCCGGCTGGATCGTGCCCTTGCGAGGGTAGAGCCCGAACATCCGGGCGGGCGTGGTGGACGCGACCTCCACCCAGCGGGCCAGCGAGATCTCCCCGGCGGCCACGCCCTGGTGCAGCAGGTCCATCCGGTGCTCGACACTGGGGATCCCGTTCGGGATCTTGGAGAAGTCGCCCCGGCCGAGTTCCTTCTGCTCCGCGAAGCAGAACGGGCAGTGATCGGTCGAGACCACCGCCAGGTCGTTGGTGCGCAGCCCGCGCCACAGCGAGCCCTGATGCTCCTTGGGCCGCAGCGGCGGCGACGCCACGAACTTGGCGCCCTCGAAGCCCGGCCTGGCCAGGTCGTCGAGCGACAGGTACAGGTACTGCGGGCAGGTCTCGGCGAACACGTTCTGGCCGGTGTCGCGCGCCGCGGTGATGGCGTCCAGCGCCTGCGTCGCGGTCAGGTGCACCACGTACAGCGGACAGCCGGTCACCTTGGCCAACACGATCGCCCGCGAAGTGGCCTCGCCTTCCAGCTCGGCCGGCCGGGTCAGGCCGTGCTGGACGGGCTCGGTCTTGCCCGCCGCCAGCGCCTGGATGACCAGCTGATCGATCGCGATGCCGTTCTCCGCGTGCATCATGACCGTGGCGCCGCTGCGCGCCGCCTGCTGCATGGCCCGCAGGATCTCGCCGTCGGTCGAGTACAGCACCCCCGGATACGCCATGAACAGCTTGAAGCTGCTCACGCCCAGATCGATGCAGGCGTCCATCTCCTTCAGCGTCGTGTCGTTGACGTCGGACACGATCATGTGCATCCCGTAGTCGATGGCGCAGTTGCCGTCGGCCTTGGCCTGCCAGGTGTCCAGCGCGCCCAGCAGCGACTTGCCCTTGGACTGGACCGCGAAGTCGATGATCGTCGTGGTGCCGCCCCAGGCCGCCGCGCGGGTCCCGGTTTCGAAGGTGTCGCTGGACAAGGTGCCGCCGAACGGCATCTCCATGTGCGTGTGCGCGTCGATCCCGCCGGGCAGCACGTACCTGCCGGTGGCGTCGATGACCCGGTCGGCCCCGGACGCCCAGGAGGCGGCCAGCTCGGTGCCTGGCGCGACCAGCCCGGCGATCCGTTCGTCGTCGGTCAGGACCTCCATGGCGGTCGCGCCCGTGGTGCTGACCACGGTCCCGCCGCTGATCAGGATTCGCATCAGTGCCTCCTGGTTATGGCTGGCCGGTCAGGGCTGGGTCAGCGGGCCGTAGGCGTCCGGGCGCCGGTCCCGGTAGAAGGCCCATAGATCCCGTACCTCGCGAAGCACGTCCATGTCCAGCTCCCGGACCACGATCTCTTCCTCGGTGTCCGACGCCGGGTTGCCGATCAGCTGGCCGCGCGGGTCGGCGAAGTAGGTCTGCCCGTAAAAGTCATTCTCGCCGAGCGGCTCCACGCCGACCCGGTTGATGGTGCCGACGAAGTACTCGTTGGCGACCGCGGCCGCGGTCTGCTCCAGCCGCCACAGGTACTGCGACAGGCCGCGGCTGGTCGCAGACGGGTTGAACACGATCCGCGCTCCGGCCAGCCCGAGGGCGCGCCAGCCCTCAGGGAAGTGCCTGTCGTAGCAGATGTACACGCCGATCCGGCCGACGGCGGTGTCGAAGATCGGGTAGCCGAGATTGCCCGGGCGGAAGTAGAACTTCTCCCAGAACCCCTTGACCTGCGGAAGATGCGTCTTGCGGTATTTGCCGAGGTAACTTCCGTCGGCGTCGATGACCGCCGCGGTGTTGTAGTAGAGGCCGGGCTGCTCCTCCTCGTACATGGGCAGGATCAGCACCACCCCGTGCTGCCTGGCCACCTCGCGCATCTGCTGAGTGGTCGGGCCGTCAGGGATCGCCTCGGTGTAGGAGAAATAGTCCGCGTCCTGGACCTGGCAGAAATACGGCCCGTAGAACAGCTCCTGCAGGCAGACGACCTGAGCACCCGCGGAAGCGGCCACCCCGATGGCGTCGACCGCGCCCGCGATCATTGATTCCTTGTCGCCGGTCCAGCGCTGCTGGACCAGGCCAGCCTTGATGATCTCTGACACGCTCTCCTCCTCATTCTCCGGCGGCACCGGCCGACAGCGCGGTAGCGCCGCTGGCCCGGGCCCGGGCCGACAGCGGCGCGAGTACCAGGTAGAGCAGGAAGCCCGCCGCGAATCCGACTACCCAGCTGTAGTCATAAAGCCCCTTGAGCACCGGTATCAGGCCTCCCGCCGGGAATGGACCCTGGCCAGGGGCAGAGTACGCCCCGCCGACGGCGAGCACGCCGCCGACCACCGTGGCCGCCACCGCGCTCAGGTTCCAGCCGCCGTTGTACCAGTACCTGCCGTGCGGGCGGTAGAGGTCAGCCAGATCGAGCTGGGTTCGGTGCAGCACCCAGTACCCGGCGACCAGCACCCCGGCCACCGCCGCGATCAGGCCGCCGTAGAAGCCCAGCCAGGTGTAGATGTACACGTGCGGGTTGGACAGCAGCCGCCACGGTTGCGCCGCGATGCCCAGCACCCCGGTGATCAGGCCGCCGGTGCGGAACGAGATCCACTTCGGCGCGGCGTTGGAGAAGTCGTACGACGGGCTGACCACGTTCGCGGCCACGTTGACCGAGACGGTCGCGATCAGCACGGTCAGCAGGCCCAGGATGACCGCCGCCGGGCTGGACAGCTTGGCGCCCAGCTGAACCGGGTCCCAGAGGGCCTGGTGGTAGATCACCTCGGCTCCCGAGGTGATCAGGATGGCCAGCAGCGAGAAGAGGGTCATGGTGGTGGGCAGCCCGAGCGCCTGGCCGATCTCCTGGCCACGCAGGCTGCGGGAGAACCGGGTGAAGTCCGGGATGTTCAGCGACAGCGTGGACCAGAACGCGATCATCGCCATCAGGGACGGGGCGAACACCTTCCAGAACTTCACCCCCCAGCCCAGCCGGGCCGGCTGCGACACCAGCGGCCCGAGACCGCCGATCTTGATCAGGATCCAGGCCAGCAGCGCGATGAACACCACCAGCACCGCGGGCGCGGCCCAGTTCTCGAACCGGCGCACTTCTAGCTATCCGGCCCGTTAGCTGCAAAATGTTCGCGCTCATGCGGCCCGCTGAACACAGTGAGAGCCGGGCCGGCGCCAGCAAGCCCCGGCGACCGCCCCTGGCGTGCGCCGTGTGCCGATTCACTACTTCAGCTACCGGACCGATGGGCATCGTCTGGAATAGGCGCTTCGGGGAAAGAACTGAGCGCGACCGTTGCTGGCCCCGGCGATCGGGCGGATGAGCCAGATCGGGTAAATCAGCAGGTGCGACATTCCTCGCAGCTACCCGTCGAATGGCGGTTAAACGCGTGACCGGTCCCTGGGCGAAGGGAGACAAGCTGGACCGCGCCGGGGCAATCGCGTGGGGCTTCAGTATTAGCCTGCCCGGTCGGCGTCCCTGGCCAGCAGGGCTACATACAGCGAGAGCATCGATTCCGGATCGGTCAGGCCGACCCCGAGAATCCGCTCGATACGGCCCAGCTGCTTGTAGAAGGCGGTCCTAGACCGGTGCGCCGCGGCCGCGGCGGCGGAGATATTGCCGCCGTGCCGGCAGAACTCCCTGAGCACCTGCATCAGGCCACTGTCCGCGCCGGCCTCATGGGCGAGCAGCGGGCCGAGCTCCCGCTCGGCGAAGGCGGCCAGCCGGTCATCGTCCCTGAGCAGGTGCAGCAGCCCGCGCAACCGGACATCGACCAGCCGGTAATAACTGCGGCGGGGGCCGGCTCGCGGACAGCCTGGGCGATGTGCACGGCCTCCGACAGCGTCCGCCGGGCGGCCGGTATAGAGCCGACCGTGCTCCCGGCCGCGACGATCACCGGCAGGCCCGGCTGAAGGCCGGCGGCGCCCCGATGGATGGCCCGGGCCAGGCGGCCGAGCACGGGTTCCACCGTGGCGCCGGAGTCCAGGGCCAGCAGGGCCCGCACGCTGGTGTCGTCCACCACGCCGACCAGCGCCGGGACGGCGCAAGAGCTGGCCGCGTGCGCGGTCACCTCGGCCAGGTCGCGCAGCAGTTCCTGGGTGGCCAGGGCCGGGGCCCGCTCGGCGGACTGCTCGGGCGGGCCCGGCCCGACGGCGATGCCGACCAGGGCGCGATCCGCCAGCGGTACCCCGAGCGCCGCCGTCCTGGTGCCCAGGTCGGGGGCGGGCAGTCCGGCGGTCAGCAGCTCGGTCAGCAGCGTGCGATGGGTCTGTCGTTCCAGGGTGTCCCGGTCGCGCGCCAGCAGCCGGTGCACGGCCAGCGCCGATGCGGCCCGCTCGGCGATCACCACGTGCTGGTGCAGCGGCGGCTCGGCACACACCAGCACCAGCCTGGCCCAGTCATTCCCGCGCGAGCCGACCACGGTGACCAGCCAGCCGGTGCGGCTGTCGTAGCCGGTTCGCTGCACCGGCGTGACCGCGCCTGACCTGTCCCGCCAGCCCGCCAGCAGCTTGACCGGATCGGTCCCGGCCGCGTTGTAGGCCAGCACGTCCCCGGACAGCGTCTCCAGTACCACCGGCAGCCCGGCGGCCCGCACCACCTCCCGCAGCACCTCGGCAGGCCCGGCGCCGGCCACGGTCAGCGCGGTGAAGGTCTCGTGCACCTGCTCGGCGGCGCGCAGCTCGGCCAGCTGAGCGTCCCTGATCAGCGCGATGACCGCTTCGGTGACCTCGACGAACCTGGTCTCCTTGGACAGCGTCACCAGCGGCAGTCCGGTGGCATCGGCGGCGGCGAGCAGTGCACCGGGCAGCTCCTCGTCCCACCGCCGGACCAGCTCGATGACCAGGCCGGCCGCGTCCGCCGCGGCCAGCTCATCGATGTAGCGGGTCAGCGCGGCCGGATCGTCGGGCAGCGCGATACCGGTGGTCAGCACCAGCTCGCCGCCCCGCAGCAGGTGCGCGATGTCCGCGACCTCCGCGGCATGCACCCAGCGCACCCGCCGCCCGGACCCGGCCAGCCCCGCGACCAGCCGCGGGCTGCCATCCCGGATCACCGGCAGAGTCAGCACTTCGGCGATGGTGGGATACACGTATTTAGGTTCATTTCGTTACGGACAGTGGACAGTCACTATGTAGCCGCCGCGTCCGCCGGCAAACATTCTGTCCACCCGCTGACCCGGCGGCGGCGCGGTCGTAGCGTGGCAGTCATGAACCGCCCGTTCGAGGTCATCTGCGAGATCGAGCCACCGACCCGCCCGGACCTCCGGCACGTCCGGCACCAGATCGGCGTGCTGACCCCGATGGCCGATGCGTTCCTGATCCCGGACAATCACCTGGGCCGGGCGACCGTCTCCAGCATCGCCGTCGCGCACGAGGTCGAGGCGATGGGGGGCCGCAGCATCGCCTGCATGAACTCGCGTGACCGTAACCTGCTCGGCTTCCGCCGCGACCTGCTCACCGCGGCCGCCTACGGCGTCGACCAGTTCCTGCTGGTCTACGGCGACAAGCCGACGTCAGGCGGCCGGACCAGCGACCTGACCGTCCGCTCGATGATCGAGGAGGTGCGCGGCGCCGGGGATCCGGCCTTCACGGGCTGCCCGCCGTGGCGGGCCGGCGTCGCGGCGGCCCTGCGGCCGCTGCCGGCCTGGAAGCGAGCCGCTGACTTCGTGTTCGTGCAGGTGAGCTACTCGGTACCGGATCAGCTGCGGTGGCGGGATGCCAACCAGGTCGAGGTGCCCGTCTACGCGGGCGTCATGGTGCTGGCCAGTCCGCAGATGGCCCGCCGCCTGGCCGCCGCCATCCCCGACATCGAGATCCCGGCGTCGCTGGTCGAGCAGGTCGCCGCCGACCCGATGGCCGGCGTGCATGCCGCCTGCGAGCAGGTACTTGCCCTGCGGGACAGCGGCGCCTTCGACGGCGTGCACCTCGTGCCAGTCCAGCGCTACCGTCAGGTCGCCGCGCTGCTGGAAGCCCAGCGCCGATCCTGACCCTCCCAATCACGCGGGCCTGGGCGCGCCGCCAGCCAGCAGTGCGGGCAGGTCCGCGATCGATTCGAGCACGTGGTCGGGCGTCCCGGCGGCGGCCTGGTGCGTCTGCGGCAGGTACTTGCCGGTCTTGACCAGAACGCCGGTGATCCCGGCGCGCTGGGCGGCCAGCACGTCGGACTCGATGTCGTCGCCGACCATCAGGGCGGCGCCAGGCTCCGCGCCCACCGCGGCCAGCGCGGTGGCAAAGAAGGCGCCCGCGGGCTTGCCGGTGATCTGCGCCTGGACGTCGGCGGCACGCTCCAGGCCGGCCAGGAACGCGCCGGCGTCGAGTTGCAGTCCGTCGTCGGTCCGCCAGTACAGGTTGCGGTGCATGGCCACCAGCCTGGCCCCGCCCATCAGGTGCCCGAAGGCCCGGTTGAGCGCGGTGTAACTGAACTCCGGGCCCGCGCCGCCGAGGATCACCACATCCGCCTGGTCCAGGTCCGGCTCGTCGCCGACTATCACCCGGACATCGGCCAGGTCGGGCGTGATATCGCCGCTGTTGAGCAGCAAGCACCTGGCATCGGGGTAATGCGCGCGCAGGTAGGCGGCGGTGACCACCGGCGCGGTGAGGATGTCGGGCGCGGTGACCGGGAAGCCGGCCCGCGCCAGCGTCGCGGCGATCGTAGCCCGGGTCCGCGAGGTGGTGTTGGTCAGCAGCTTCACCGCCAGGCCCGCCTCCCGCAGCCAGGCCACCGCCTCGACGGCACCCGGCAGCGGCCGCCAGGAAACGGTGAGCACGCCGTCAATGTCGATCAGGACCGCGGTGAGCTCCGGCATGCCACGACGGTAGCCAATCCGGTATCTAGCCCGGGCCAGGCCGCCACGCGTACCGTGCCGCGAGTGATCTACAAGCTGCTGGCCGCCGCCGACTGGTCGGCCGCGCTGGCCCAGGGCAGCTATCCGGGCTCCGCGGTCGACCGGCGCGACGGCTTCCTGCATTTCTCCGCCGCCGACCAGGTCGTCGAGACCGCGGCGATCCATTTCGGCGGCCAGGCCGGGCTGGTGCTGCTGACCGTCGACCCCGATCTGCTGGGTACCGCGCTGCGCTGGGAGGTGTCCCGCGGCGGCGCCCGCTTCCCGCACCTGTACCGCAATCTGCCGGTGACCGCCGTGGTCGCGGCCGAGCCGCTGCCCGATGACGTCCCGGTCGCCGAAGCGGTCGCCGCGCTGCTGGCCTGACCGCCGCCAGCCGCTGCACCGGCGCGCTGGTCAGCTGTCCAGGCTGCTCATCACGTGCTTGATCCGCGTGTAGTCGTCAAAACCGTAGCCGGACAGGTCCTTGCCGTAGCCCGAGTTCTTGAAGCCGCCGTGCGGCATCTCGGAGACGAACGGGACGTGCGTGTTGATCCACACCACGCCGAAGTCCAGCGCCCGCGCCATCCGCATGGCGCGGCCGTGATCCGCGGTCCAGACGCTGGAGGCCAGCCCGTATTTCACTCCGTTCGCCCAGCTCAGCGCCTGCTCCTCGGAGCTGAACCGCTGCACCGTGATGACCGGCCCGAAGATCTCGTCCTGGATCATCTCATCGTCCTGGTTCAGGCCCGCCACCACGGTCGGGGCGTAGCAGTAGCCGCGCTCCCCCACCCGGTGGCCGCCCGTCAGGACCTCAGCGTGATCAGGCGCCCGGCTGAGGAAGCCGTCCACCCTGGCCAGTTGCGCCGGGTTGTTGAGCGGGCCGTAGTCGGCGTCCGGCAGCTCCAGGCCGCCGGTCTTGACGCGGCGGGCCGCCTCGGCCAGCGCGTCGGTCAGGTCGGCGGCGATGCCAGGGCCGGCCAGCACCCGGGTCGCGGCGGTGCAGTCCTGCCCGGCGTTGTAGTAGCCGGCGTCGGCGATCTGGGCCGCCGTCGTGGCCGGATCGGCATCGTCGAACACGATGACCGGCGCCTTGCCGCCGAGTTCCAGGTGGACCCGCTTCAGGCCGGCCGCGGCCGCCTGCGCCACCTCGATCCCGGCCCGCACCGAGCCGGTGATGGACACCATCTGGGGTATCTCGTGCGCGACCAGCTCACGGCCGGTATCCCGGTCGCCGCAGATCACGTTGAGCACCCCGGGCGGCAGGAACTCGGCGCCGATCTCGGCCAGCAGCAGCGTGGAGACCGGCGTGGTGTCCGACGGCTTCAGGACCACGGTGTTACCCGCCGCGATCGCCGGCGCGAACTTCCACACCGCCATCATCATCGGGTAGTTCCAGGGCGTGACCTGCGCACACACCCCGACGGGCTCGCGCCTGATCATCGAGGTGTAGCCGCTCAGGTACTCTCCGGCCGACTTGCCCTCGCCCAGCCGCGCCGCGCCGGCGAAGAACCGCAGCTCGTCGGCGAGCGGCGGGACCTCATCGGTCCTGGTCAGGCTGACCGGCTTGCCGGTGTTGCGCGACTCGGCCGCCACCAGGTCCGCCGAGCGGGCTTCGATGGCGGCGGCGAACCTGAGCAGCGCCAGGCTGCGCTCGGCGGGCGTCGCATCCCGCCAGCCGGGCTGCGCCGCCGCCGCGGCCCGCAACGCCGCATCGACGTCAGCCGGCCCGGACACCGGCGCCTGCGCGTAGGTCTCGCCGGTGCTCGGGTCAACCACGTCGCTGGTCCGGCCGTCCCTGGCCGGCGCATAGTCGCCGTTCACGAAGTTCCGCAGCAGCTCGTGCGGGCGGGCCTGGGCAGGTTGGGTGGCTGTCAACGAACGCCTCCGGGTGTTCGAATGTGTCAGCTTCAGCTGGGTGCGGCCGGTTCGTTCTGGGTCCGAGTCGGATCTTCGACCTTGGCAGATAAACTGATCCCGTACAAGTGAATCAGTTGCGCATACAGCCAGGATCGACGGAATCGGTTGACAGATGCCTCTTCCGTGCCACGGTTCGCCCGGCGAAGGAGGCAGATGGCGGCCACGCCAGGAACGCAGGGCGCCCCAGCGGCACGACCGCGCGGCAGCGGCAGCGGCCAGCACAAGCCTGACATCAAGCGGGCCGCCGCCGGCAAGCGGGATACCGGCCGGGCGGGCCTCGACGAGACCTCCAAGCAGATAGTCGAGCAGCTGCAGCAGGACGGCCGGCGGTCGTACGCGGCCATCGGCAAGGCGGTCGGCCTGTCCGAGGCGGCGGTGCGGCAGCGGGTGCAGCGGCTGCTGGACTGCGGCGCGATGCAGATCGTCGCCGTGACCGACCCGATGACGGTCGGTTTCCGCAGGCAGACGATGATCGGCATCAGGTGCGGTGATGACCTGGAGCGGGTCGCCGATCAGCTCGCTGACATGGACGAGATCGACTATGTGGTGATTACCGCTGGTTCGTTCGACCTGCTGATCGAGGTCGTCTGCGAAGACGATGACCAGTTGCTGGAGATCCTGAGCCGGGTGCGCAGCATCCCGAGCGTGACCACGACGGAGACTTTCGTGTACTTGAAGCTATGCAAGCAGACCTACAGCTGGGGGACCAGATGACGACGCAGCCGGACAAGATCGACACCGCAGCGCTGCAGGCCGCGGCCAAGCGTAACCTGTGGCTGCACTTCACCCGCATGTCGTCGTACGCGGACGCCGACATACCTGTCATCGTGCGCGGCTCGGGCCAGTATGTGTACGACCAGCACGGCAAGCGCTACCTGGACGGGCTGTCCGGGTTGTTCGTCACCCAGATCGGTCATGGCCGCAAGGAAGTGGCCGAGGCCGCGGCCGTGCAGGGCAGCGAGCTGGCATACTTCCCGCTCTGGTCGTACGCGAACATGCGGGCCATCGAGCTGGCCGAGCGGCTGGCCGACCTGGCCCCCGGCGACCTGAACCGGGTGTTCTTCACCACCAGCGGCTCGGAAGCCGTGGAGGCGGCCTGGAAGCTGGCCAAACAGTACTACAAGGCGATCGGCGAGCCGGGCAGGTACAAGGTGATCAGCCGGGACATCGCGTACCACGGCACCTCGATGGGCGCGCTCGCCATTACCGGGCTGGCCGACATCAAGGCGCCGTTCGAGCCGCTGCCGCCCGGCGGGGTCCGGGTGCCGAACACCAACTTCTACCGAGCGCCGGAGTTCGTCGCCGATGACCTGGAGGCGTTCGGTCGCTGGGCGGCGGACGAGATCGAACGGGCCATCCTGCGGGAAGGTCCCGCCTCGGTCGCGGCGGTGTTCCTCGAGCCGCTGCAGAACTCCGGCGGCTGCTTCCCGCCGCCGCCCGGCTACTTCACCCGGGTCAGGGAGATCTGCGACAGGTACGGCGTGCTGCTCGTCTCCGACGAGGTGATCTGCGCGTTCGGCAGGCTGGGCTACTACTTCGGCTCAGAGCGCTACGGCTACCAGCCCGACATCATCACCTTCGCCAAGGGCGTCACGTCCGGCTACTCGCCGCTCGGCGGCATGATCGTCGCCGACCATCTGATGGAGCCGTTCGCCGAGGGGCACAGCACCTTCCTGCACGGGGTCACCTTTGCCGGGCACCCGGTCTCCAGCGCGGTCGCGCTGGCCAACCTCGACGTGTTCGAGAAGGAGGACCTGCTCGGCAACGTCCGGGCCAATGAGGCCGCGTTCCGGGCCACCCTGGAGAAGCTGCACGAGCTGCCCATCGTCGGCGATGTCAGGGGCGACGGCTACTTCTACGGGATCGAGCTGGTCAAGGACAAGGCCACCAGGGAGACCTTCAACGACGAGGAGTCCGAGCGGCTGCTGCGCGGGTTCCTCTCGCAGGCGCTGTTCGACGCGGGCCTGGTGTGCCGCGCCGACGACCGCGGTGATCCGGTGATCCAGCTGGCTCCGCCGCTCACCTGCACCCAGGAGCACTTCGACCTGATGGAGCAGATCCTGCGTAACGTGCTCACGGAGGCGTGGACAAGGATCTGACCTGGGGTAACGAGCTGGTCGGCGGCGTCAGTCGCAGACGTTATCAACTCGTTACCTGAAAATTGCTGTTCGGCTGGTCGGTTGCGGGTCTTAGGAACGAGGACGTGCGGGCGACCAGAGCAGGCGCCCGACGTGAGAAGGCTCATACGGAGGACCTGATGTCGAACAGCAGCATGGACTGGGCCTACCTGGACAGCGCTAACGAGGTGGTCGTCGGCGCCACCGTCCCGCTGGCCCGGCTGGTTTCCGTGCCAGATCTGGCCCCGGCACCTGGGCCAGGCCCGGCCGCCGAGTTTGGCCCGGTCGCGGGCACCCTGGCGGGCCAGGCCACCGGATCGCAATCCGGCCAGGAAGCCGGATCAGGGCCCGGCCAGGAAGCCGGATCAGGGCCAGGCCCGGCCTCCTGGCTTCGGGCGCGCCGGTCCATGACGCCGCGGGGACGCCATCACCGGACCACCAGCGCGGCCGCCACCGCGGTGGCGGCCGCCGCCGCTTGCGCACTGGCCGTCCCGGCGGCGAGCGCATCCGCCGCGCCCGTCCCGGCCGCCGCCGCGTCATGGAAGATCGTTAAGACCACGCACCTCAGTGACGCCCCGAGTTTCACCGCGGTCACTGCCACCAGCCCGGGCAATGCGTGGGCGTTCGAGGGTCTCCAGGCGGGCACCTCCCGGCCCATTGCCTGGCACCTCTCGGGCTCAACGTGGACTCGCGAGCCGTTCCCCGGCAAGGCTGACGAAACGGTCTGGGCGGCCGGATCCTCCTCGGCAACCGACGTGTGGGCGGTCACGTCCACCGGTACCAGGTCCAGGGCGCTGCGCTGGAACGGCAGCAGCTGGAAGGTCGCCGGCTCGTTCCATTCGAACGACACAGCGGTGACCGTGCTGAGCGCGAATGACGTGTGGGTCTTCGGCTCGGCGGGGGCCTGGCACTACAACGGGCACAGCTGGTCGCGGCCCGCCTCTGGCCACGGCCTCATCAGCGGAAGTGCGCGGTCGCAGGACAGCGTCTGGGCCGTCGGCGGGACCAGCGTGGGTCACTGGAACGGCAGCACGTGGTCGCGGACTTCGGTGGCCAGCTTGCTGCCGCATTACCATCTCAGTGAGCCGAGGCTGGTCGGCATCTACGCGCGGTCGTGGAACAGCGTCTGGGCCCTCGGGACCGGCGGGCGCCAGGACGAGCTCGGTCCTACCGTGCTGCTGCACTACAACGGACACAACTGGGCGCGGGTGGCGCTCGACGCGTCGAGCGGCGACCCGGAGCAGGTCATTCCTGATGGCAGCGGCGGCCTCTGGATTCCCAGCCAGAAAAGTGGCGGGGCGTTCCAGATGCTGCGCTACTCGGGCGGCCATCTGAACGTGGTCGCGGTGCCCGGCGGCGGCTTGCGGCTGAACGTGTTCGCCGTCGCCGCCATTCCGCACACGGCCAGTGCATTCGCAGCGGGAGACAAGCACAGGTACCGCAATGCCGGCCTCGGTATCGCCGGCGCGATCCTCGAATACAAGCGCTGACCGGCCGGCGGCCCTGAAGAACCAGGGTCGGCACCGACCGCCGAGGCCCTGTCCGCGGGATCCCCCGTGGGCAGGGCCTCAGCGCTGCGTCAGGCGGGCCGCAGGGCGACGAGCTGCTGGACCGCCGAGACGGCGTCCGCCACCTGAACCCGTTCCTTCGCCCCGCTGGCCCGGCTGGTGATCTCGACCACGCCCTCGGCGAGGTCCCGGCTGCCGACGCTGATCCGGTACGGAATTCCGGTCAGCTCGGCGTCGCGGTACTTCACCCCCGGGCGTTCGTCCCGGTCGTCGAACAGCACGTCGACGCCCGCGGCCAGCAGCCCGCCGTACAGCGTCTCGGCCGCTGACCTGGCCTCGGCGTCCCTGGTCGAGAGCAGGATGACGGTCGCCTCGGCCGGCGCGACTGCCACCGGCCAGGCCAGGCCTGCTTCGTCGTGGTGCACCTCGGCGATGGCGGCGATCGCGCGCTCCACGCCGATGCCGTAGCAGCCCATGGTCGGCGTGATCGCGGTGCCATCAGGGCCGAGCACGGAGACCCCGAAGACGTCGGTGTACTTGCGGCCCAGCTTGAAGATGTGGCCAACCTCGATGGCCTGGATCAGCTCCAGCGGCGTGCCGCAGCGGGGGCACGGCTCGCCCGCGCTCACCTCGCGCAGGTCCGCCCATTGGCCCACGCTGATGTCCCTGGCCACGTCCACGCCGGTCAGGTGCACGTCGTCGATATTGGCGCCGGTGGTCATGTTGGTCCGGCCCTGGAGCGCCAGGTCAGCGATGACCGGCAGGCCGGTGACCCCGACCGCGCCCAGGCTGCCCGGTGACGCACCGAGCGCGGCGCGGATCTCGTCGGCCTGCGCTGGCCTGATGTCACCGGAGCCGACCGCGTCGGCGAGCTTCTGGTCGGCCAGCGGGTGGTCGCCGCGCAGCAGGACCAGGGTCAGCTGGCCGTCGATCACCTGGACCAGCGTCTTGATCTGCCGGTCCGCCGGGATGTCGTGCAGCTTGGCCAGATCGTCGATGGTGCGCACGTCCGGGGTGGGCAGCTGCTGCGGCGCAGCCGGGCCTGGCTGGTCGGTGATCGGCTCCAGCGCCGAGGTGGCCTTCTCCAGGTTGGCCGCGTATCCGCAGTTGCCGCAGCGCGCGATGAGGTCCTCACCGGCCTCCGACGGGCACACGAACTCGATCGAGTCGCTGCCGCCCATGGTCCCGCTGGAGGCTTCCACCGCGATGGCCGGTATCCCGAGCCGGGCGAAAATCCGCTCGTACGCCCCGCGGTGCGCATTGAAAGAGACGTCCAGGCCCGCCTCGTCCAGGTCGAAGCTGTAGGAGTCCTTCATGGTGAACTCGCGTACCCGGATCAGGCCGCTCCTGGGCCGCGGCTCGTCGCGGAACTTGAGCTGGATCTGATACCAGATCTGCGGCAGCTGCCGGTAGGACGCCAGCTCCAGCGCCAGCGTCGTGAAGATCTCCTCATGAGTCATGCCGAGCACGAGATCCGCGCCCTTGCGGTCCTTGAGGCGGAACATCTCCTCCCCCATGACCGCTAGCCGTCCGCTCTTCTCCCAGATCTGGGCGGGCTGCATGGACGGGAGCAGGAACTCCTGGGCCCCGATCCCGTTCATCTCTTCTCTGATGATCGTCATGACCTTGGCCCGGACCCGGACCGCGAGCGGCAGCAGGCTGTAATGACCGGCCATGAGCTGGCGGATGAATCCGGCCCGGAGCAGCAGCCGGTGGCTCGCCGCGTCCGCGTCAGCCGGATCCTCGCGCAGGGTGGGAATGTGTAGCTGAGACCAGCGCATGACCGGATGCCCTCTGCTTGACGGAACGGGATTTGCGGAAGAACGCAGTCTATGGCGTCGGCCCGCCCCCAGCAGCCCGTTATCGGCACCGTGGCCATCGGCACCCCGGGTCCTCAGCGTCACTTCATGTAATCGCACTGAAACTCAACGTCATATTGGTCTAGAGTGGCCGTGATCCCGCCGCGGCCGCCCGCCGGGCTACCGGACCCGTCATGAGGTCAACCGCCCCGGAGCAGGCCTGTCACCTGCCGACTTGCCCAGAGGAGTCACGCCCTGATGAACTGCTTAGCCGCGCGGTCCGACGTTGCCCGTCACCTGCACCGCCACCGGGGTCTCCGCGGGGCCGGGGCGGCACTGATCCTGACCCTGGCGCTCGGCGCCTGCTCGAGTGCGGGCTCATCGACGCCGAGCGCTAGCGGGGCCAGTCCGTCCTCCGATGCCGCCGCAGGGACATCGAGCGCCGCCGGGCCGCAGACCGGATCAGGCGTGACCTTTGATGGCAAGGTCCAGGTGACCGGCGCCCTGATATTCGCCAGCACTTTCACCGAGAAGGACACCAGCGTCAGCAACTGCGCCGCCGTGGCGACTAAGGGCGACGCCGCGGGCGGCACATTCACGGTGCCTTCGCCCTACGCCAGTCAGAACCCGCAGATCGTCGTCAGGCTGGCCCATTTCCACGGCGCGGGCACGTACCCGCCCACCCAGATGCAGGTCGATAAATCGGACGCGATCTGGCTGAAATCCGGCAGCCAGACGAACGAGTATGTGCTCACCACCCATCCGGCCACACCGGTCCGGGGGCAGACCATGGGCAAGGAAGTGCTCTTCCTGATGAAGGACGGCTCCGGTGAGCTGGCTTTCTCCGAGGCGCACAAGCTCGGCCAGAAGTCCAACCCCGCCATCGCCGGCCTCATCACCTGGACCTGCTCGGGCTAGGCCGCAGGACCACTGCCGAGGCCCTGGGCGGACGGCGCTGCCGGTCAGCGCTCCCGGTCAGTGCTCCCAGTCAGTGCTCCCAGTCAGCGCTCCGCTGAAGTTGCCACGCTGCCTCGAGTGCGTCCTCGATGGCACCAGCGTCGCCGCCAGCGAGATCAGCGACAACCATCATGTGCTTGACGTACCGGGCCGGGACGCTGAAGGTCTTCGGAAACTGCCGCAGCAACGAGTCGCGGTAGTCGAAATCGGCGCGGATCACCACATGCGCGTCGTCGATCTGCCGCGCTACCAGCCTGCCGTGGTAACGCCACTCAGCCAGCCCCGCTGGTGCGGCGAGCCGGACACCCGCCAAGGCCTCGGCCAGCCGGGCCACGTCACCCATCTCCACGAACGCGGGCCTTCCTGCGCCCCGGGCGCCAGCTAAATAGCCAAGATTATGGGAAAAATGGGGGCTCCGCCCGGATTTGGGCGGGGTAATCGTTACTGCGGTTGCAGCGGGGTAATCGTTACTGCGGTTGCATAGGTGGCGGCTGAGTTTTGAGTGCAGCGGATCCGGGCACGGATCAGGCATGCGCACGGACAGGTCGGCTCGCCGTGGCCTCGCCATTGCCGTAGGCATCGCGGCTATTTTCGACCTGACCGGTGCGATCACGTACCGGGTGATGCATCCCATTCTCCCGGATCCGCCAGCGCGGAAAACAGACCCGTTCCAGTCGGCGATGGCGACGATTCTGTCAGCGCATCGCGATGCGGTCACGCACGCGCGGGACAAGAGCGGCGTGACTCTAGCCGAGTGAGCGACAGCGACCGGATGCCGGGGGCCACGGAGCCCGCTACCGGAAAGAACCCGTCCGTGACCGCTATCGGCGGCGCTGCTACCGGCGCCACCCCCGGAGCACCCAGCGGAGGCACCGCCATCGGAGCCACCACCGCAGCACCCAGCGCAGGCAATCCCATCGGGCCGAGCACATCAGCGCCCAGCGCGGGCCATCCCATTGGGCCCGGCACCGGGACCGGTCCCGCGGGACCAGGACCGATCGGGACGACCCCCACGGGCGCCGGTCGCGGCCGGGCGGCCAGCGGGCCCAGCCCGTCCGGAACCGCCACGGGACCCGGGACGGGCCGAGGCGGGGCGGCCAGCGGGCCCAGCCCGTCCGGAACCGCCACGGGACCCGGGACGGGCCGAGGCGGGGCGGCCAGCGGGCCCAGCCCGTCCGGAACCGCCACGGGACCCGGGACGGGCCGAGGCGGGGCGGCCAGCGGGCCCAGCCCGTCCGGAACCGCCATGGGACCTGGATCCGGCCCGTCCGGGACCGCCATGGGACCCGGATCCGGCCCGTCCGGGACCGCTACCGGAGCGCGCCCGTCCGGAACGGCTCCGGGAACCGGGCCGAGCGGAGCCGTGCCGGGCGCGGGTCCTGCCGGTGCCGCCACCGGAGGCACCACGACCATGGCCAGCTCGACGAGGGTCGCCGCTGACGGTGACTCCGCAGTCGTCGCCGACAGCGAAGTTGATCAAGTTGCCGACATGGTGCTGGCGCGGATCAGGGACAAGCTCGACGACAGCAGGGACGCGCCGCCGGAGATACCGTCCGCCGAGCATGCCATCGCGCTGCGGGAGCAGGCGCCTGAGCTCTATGACCTGTGGCTCAAGATTGCCCAGGAAAAGGCCGCTACCGAGAACTACGTCGACCGGGCGCCGTATGAGATTCCTGAGCGGCTCGCGGCGAGCGGCAGGCCGAGGGCGCTGGGTGCGCTGATCATCGTGTTGTCGTTCTGCGGTTACCTGGCCTGGCTCGGCGGCCCCGGACCCTATATCGGCGGCCTGATCGCCGTTCTCGACCTGGGCGCGATGTTCGGCATGTTTTTCGGGCTCCGGCCCGAGGGACTGCCGCAGACCGAGCGAGCCGCAAGCAAGCGGCTGTTACCAGCCGGCGCGTGAGTCTCAGCCAGCCGGCGGTTACCGGCAAGCCTGGGTCCTGGCCCGGGCACCGGGCTGGCGCAGAACTCGTCGCATCGCCGTCACGTGCTACAAGTCTTTGACGTTAGCAGCGATTGATGTAGATTGCGGCCTGTGAGACGGGCAGCGGGCGCGACGCCTGGACCAGAGCCTGCGTCCGCACTCGGCCCGGTCGGCGCCCGGCTGTTCGCACCGCCGTCGACCACTGCCACATGGCGCGACAACGGATCGGTCATCCTGCGATCGCGGACCCCGCTCGGTGCGTACGCCGACAGCATGGCGCAGCTGTTCCGGGCCGCGGCGGACAGGAACCCGGACCGGGTGCTGGCCGCCCAGCGCGATGGCGACGGCTGGCGCACCATCACCTATGGCGCGGCCCGCCGACAGGTTGACGGGCTCGCCCAGGCGCTGCTGGACGAGGCAGGAACGGGCACGGGCAGTACCGCACGTGCCGGCGCTGGCACGGGCACAGCTGCGAGCGCAGCCGCTGCACCAGCCGTTGGCACGGGCGGCTCCGGTACCGGCAGGCCGGTGCTCATCCTGTCCGGCAACTCGATCGAGCACCTGCTGCTGACCCTCGCGTGTTACACGATCGGCAGTCCCGTCGTCCCGGTCAGCACCGCCTACTCGCTGCTCACCACCGACTACGCGAAGCTGCGCGCCATGGCCGACCTGATCGGCCCCGCGGTCGTGTTTGCCGACGACGGCGACGCCTACGCCGGTGCGCTCGACGCCGTCAGCGCGGGCCGCGCCGTCGTCACCAGCTCCGGCGGGGCCGGCCGCGGGCACCTCGGCCGTTTCGACGAGCTCGCGGGCACCGCTGCGACCGGTCGCGTCGAGGACCGCTGCGCCGCCGTTGGCCCGGACACCGTCGCGAAGATCCTTTTCACGTCCGGATCCACCGGCCATCCCAAGGGCGTGCTCAACACCCACCGGATGCTCTGCGCCAACCAGCAGATGATCAGGCAGGTCTGGCCGTTCCTCGCCGACGAGCCGCCGGTCCTGCTCGACTGGCTGCCGTGGAGCCATACGTTCGGCGGCAATCACAACCTCCACCAGGTCATCGCGAACGGCGGATCGCTGTGGATCGACGACGGCCGGCCAGCGCCAGGACTGATCGAGCGCACCGTGCGCAACCTCGCGGATGTAAGCCCGACGATCTACTACAGCGTGCCGGCCGGGTATGCCGCGCTGCTGCCGTTCCTGCAGGCGGATGCCGACCTGGCGCAACGGTTCTTCGCTCGGCTGCGGATAGCGTTCTTCGCCGCGGCCGCACTGCCCCAGCAGCTCTGGGACGCGATCAGCGCACTGGCCGCCGCCACTGGCTCGGCCGCCCCGATGACCACCTCGTGGGGCGCCACCGAGACCGCGCCCGCCGCTACCTCGGCCCATTTCGCCAGCGGGCGTTCCGACTGCATCGGGGTGCCGCTGCCCGGCGTGACGGTCAAGCTGGCGCCGGTCGCGGGACGAATGGAGATCCGGGTCCAGGGGCCGACGGTCACGCCCGGTTATCTCGGTGCTCCCGACCAGACCGAGGCGGCCTTCGACGCGGAGGGTTTCTATCTGACTGGCGACGCGGTCCAGCTGGTGGACCGCGGTGACCTGAACGCGGGCCTGCGCTTCGATGGCCGGATCGCGGAGGACTTCAAGCTGGCCACCGGTACCTGGGTACGGGTCGGCACGCTGCGGGTCGCCCTGCTGTCGGCGGCCGACGGCCTGTTCCAGGACGTCGTGCTGACGGGCCGGGACGCCGGGTTCATCGGGGCACTTGGCTGGCTCAATCCCCGCCAGGCCGCACGGATCGCCGGCCCAGCGGGCGGCGCCGCTGGCACCGCGAGGGGCACCGCGGCGGGCCCGGCCGGCGGCGCTGGCGAATCGCCGGATGCCGACGCGCTGGTGGCCGATCCCGGCGTCCGGGCCGCGGCGGCCGCCGCGCTGGGCCGCTTCAACGCGGGGCGGAGCGGTAGCTCGCAACGGATCGAGAGGCTGCTGCTGCTGACCGAGCCGGCGTCGTTCCCGGCCGGGGAGATCACCGACAAGGGCTACCTCAACCAGCGAGCTGTGCTGGACCGGCGAGCCCGGTGGGTGGCCGCGCTGCACGCGCAGAGTCCGGGGCCCGAGATCATCGAGCCGGTCCCGCCGGCCAGCCAGCTCCCCGGCAGTCGCCGGTGAACACCAGCCTGGAAGTCCCGGCCCCGGTCCTGTCCCGGCGGCGCGAAGTGGGCGAGGCGAGTTCCCGCTCGCTGCTGATGACCTTGCTGGGCGAGTTCGTGCTGCCCGGCGAGGGCGCGGTGTGGACCTCGGTCCTGATCCGCGCCCTGGCCATGTTCTCGGTGGAAGAGAAATCAGCCCGCCAGGCCCTGGCGCGCATCGCGGCTGAGGGCTGGCTGACGGCGCACCGGCAGGGCAGGCGGGTGCGCTGGGAGCTGACCGCCGCCGGGCGCGGCCTGCTGACCGACGGCGCCGAGCGGATCTACTCCTTCGGCCGGGACCAGGGTCGCTGGAATCACACCTGGCTGGTGCTGCTCGTCACGGTGCCCGAAGTCAAGCGGGACCTGCGGCACCGGTTGCGCACCAGGCTGTCCTGGGCCGGGTTCGGCTCCCCGTCGCCGGGGGTGTGGGTCACGCCGGACACCACGCGCGAGCCCGAGGCCAGGCAGATTCTCGACGAGCTTGGCCTGGCCGCCGGCGCGATGTCGTTCGTGGCCGGCTACGGCTCGATCGGCTCGCCAGGGTCGGTGGCTGCGCAGGCCTGGGACCTGGCCGCGGTGGCCGCCCGCTATGAGGCGTTCATCGCCGAATTCAGCGCCCTGGCGCCCGGCACGGCGCAGGAAACGCTGATCGCCGCCACCAAGCTGGTGCACGAATGGCGCAGGTTCCCGTTCCTGGACCCCCAGCTCCCGGTCGAGCTGTTGCCCGCCCACTGGAGCGGGACCAGGGCGGCCAGGCTCTTCGACTCCAGGCACGCCGCCTGGGCACCGCGGGCGCAGCTGTGCTGGGACGCGCTGACCGCTGAGGAGACGTCCTGACTTTCTACATAATGCCGAACCTTGCGCAGATTGCTGTAGCACGTCAGTATGGAAGCATCCAGGCTAGCGCCCCGATAACCGGCCGCCGAGGAGCCTGCTCATGACCATCACCGGCCCGAACGCCGCAGCCAGCGCGACCGGCGACCGCACAGCCACCGCTGACCCCACAGGTACCGGCGACCCCGCAGCCACCGGCGCAACAGGGCCGGCGCCAGCCGGTCCGGAGGTCTCGTTCGACACCGAGCCTGGCCACTACCGGCACTGGAAGCTGGCCATCGACGGCGCGGTCGCCACGCTGACGCTCGATGTCGACGAGGATGCCGGGATCATGCCCGGCTACGAGCTGAAGATGAACAGCTACGACCTCGGCGTCGACATCGAGCTCTACGACGCCATGCAGCGGCTGCGCTTCGAGTACCCAGCCGTCAAGGCCGTGGTCGTCACCAGCGGCAAGGACCGGATGTTCTGCGCCGGAGCCAACATCAAGATGCTGGCGCAGGCCTCGCACGCCTGGAAGGTGAACTTCTGCAAGTTCACCAACGAGACGCGTAACGGCATCGAGGACGCGACCGCCAGCTCTGGCCAGACCTACATCGCGGCCCTGAATGGCACCGCGGCGGGCGGCGGATACGAGCTGGCGCTCGCCTGCGACCAGATTGTCCTGGTCGATGACGGCTCCTCGGTGGTGGCGCTGCCCGAGGTGCCGCTGCTCGGGGTGCTCCCCGGCACCGGCGGCCTGACCAGGCTGGTCGACAAGCGGGGGGTGCGCAGGGACCGGGCGGACGTGTTCGCCACCACCGCCGAAGGCATCAGGGGCGAGAAGGCCGCGGCCTGGCGGCTGGTCGACGAGACAGTGCGGGCGCGCGACTTCGAAGCCACCGTGGAGCGCCGGGCGCAGGCGGCCGTGGCGGCCTCGACCCGGCCCGCCGACGGCGGCGGGGTCACGCTCCCGCCGCTGAACCGGGTCACCGACGGCGACGTGACCCGCTACGACCACCTCAGGACCGAAGCGGACCGGCAGGCCGGCACGGCCACGCTGGTCATCGCGGGCCCGGACCGGGTGCCGTCCTCGCTGGCCGAACTGCACAGCCAGGGCGCCGGCTCCTGGGCGCTGGCGGTGGTGCGGGAACTCGACGACGCCATCCTGCGGCTGCGGATCAACGAGCCTGGCCTGGGCACCTGGCTGCTGAAGTCCGAAGGCGACCCGGCGAAGGTCACCGCGACCAGCGCTCTGCTGCTGGCCAACTCCGGTGACTGGCTGGCCAACGAGATCATCCAGTACTGGAAGCGGACCCTGCGCCGCCTCGATACCACGTCCAGAAGCCTCATCGCGCTGATCGAGCCGGGCAGCTGCTTCGCGGGCCCGCTGCTCGAGGTGGCGCTGGCCGCCGATCGGCAGTACATGCTGGACGGCGTGTTCGAGGAGCGGCCGGCCAGGCCCGGCCCGCGGTCATCAGGCTGGACGACATGAACGCCGGCGCGCTGCCGATGAGCAACGGCCTGACCAGGCTGGGGGTCAGGTTCCTGCACAATGACGCCGATCTCGCGGCAGCCACCGCGGCGGCCGGCCAGGACCTGACCGCACCGGACGCGGTCAGGCTGGGCCTGGTCACCGAGGCGCCGGACGCGCTGGACTGGGCCGACGAGGTGCGCCTGCTCGTCGAGGAACGCGCGAGCTTCTCGCCCGATGCCCTGACCGGCATGGAGGCCAACTTCAGGTTCGCCGGCCCGGAGACCTCTGAAACGAAGATCTTCGGCAGGCTGTCGGCCTGGCAGAACTGGGTCTTCCAGCGCCCGAACGCCGCCGGTCCACAGGGCGCCCTGTCCCGCTATGGCACCGGCCAGCGCGCGGATTATGACTTCAGGAGGGTCTGAGATGACTGCTGCCGGAGGTAACCAAGGGACCGCCGCAAGCGGCGAGCGGACCGGTGCCGGTGATGAGCTGGTCGGCGCGGCGCCAGCGCCGAGCGGCCCGGTCAGCGTCATCGACTACAGCGAGCGCATCCCGAACAACGTGGGCCTGGCCACCGACCGCAGGCTGCAGCGCGCGCTGGAGTCCTGGCAGCCGAAGTTCCTGGATTGGTGGACCATGCTCGGGCCGTCGGTCCCGACCAGGGATGTCTATCTGCGCACCGCGACCGCGGTGGGCCGGGATGGCTGGGCCAACTTCGCCCGGGTGCCGATGGAGCAGTACCGGTGGGGCATTTTCCTGTCCGAGCGCGATCCGGACCGGCGCATCGGCTTCGGCAGCCACCTGGGCGAGCCGGCCTGGCAGGAGGTGCCCGGCGAATACCGCAGCGACCTGCGCAGGCTGCTGGTCATCCAGGGCGACACCGAACCTGCCTCGGTCGAGCAGCAGCGCCATCTCGGCGCGACTGCGCCCAGCCTGTACGACATGCGCAACCTGTTCCAGGTCAATGTCGAGGAGGGGCGGCATCTGTGGGCGATGGTCTACCTGCTGCACGCCTACTTCGGCCGGGACGGGCGCGAGGAGGCCGAGCAGCTACTCGGGCGGCACTCGGGTGACCTGGACAGCCCGCGGATCCTCGGCGCGTTCAACGAGGAGACGACCGATTGGCTGTCGTTCTTCATGTTCACCTTCTTCACCGACCGGGACGGCAAGTACCAGCTCGGCACGCTGAAGGAGAGCGGCTTCGACCCGCTGGCCCGGACCTGTGAGTTCATGCTCAGGGAAGAGGCCCACCACATGTTCGTGGGCACCACGGGCGTGCAGCGCACGGTCGAGCGGACCGCCAGCCTGCTGGCCGCGCACGGCACCGATGATCTGTGGCCACACGGCGGCATCCCGCTGAGCGTGATCCAGAAGTACCTCAATTTCCAGTTCTCCGTCTCGCTCGACCTGTTCGGGTCGGAGACCTCGTCCAATGTGGCCAGTTACTTCACCGCGGGGCTCAAGGGCAGATGGATGGAGACCCGGCGCCACGATGATCATCTCCTCCGCGACGCGACCATGGCGGTGCCTGTGGTCGGCGATGACGGCATCACCACGCGCACGGTGCCGATGCTGACCGCGCTCAACCTCGACCTGCGCAACGAGTACACCGCCGACTGCGAGCGCGGGGTGCGGCGCTGGAACCGGGAACTGGAACAGGCCGGCCTCCCGCAGCGCCTGGTCCTGCCGCACGAGGGCTTCAACCGCAAGGTCGGGGCGTTCGCCGGGCGCCACATCAGCCCGGCAGGCGAGCTGATCGACGAGCACGCCTGGGCCCGGCAGGCGGACGACTGGCTGCCGACGCCGGACGACCGCGCCGCGGTCGCCGGGCTGATGCGGCCGCATTACGACCCCGGCGAGTTCGCCAGCTGGATCGCCCCGCCCGGCGTCGGCATCAATGACCTGCCGGTCGAGTACGACTACGTGCGGTTCTGAGATGCTGGACGGCCAGCTGTTCGTCGACGCGCACACGCACGTGTCCAAGATGCCGACCTCGCCGGACTGGATCTCCTGGGCGCAGACCTTCGGCGGCGGCATCCCCAGGGAGCTGTTCGACGCCGACGGGGCGCCGGTACCCGAGCTGATCGACGAGCACTTCGCCCGGCAGGGCGTCGACCATGTGCTGCTGTTCGCCGAGTACAGCCCGAAGGTGGCCGAGCTGCAGCCGATCGAGGATGTGCTCCCGCTGGTCGAGCTCAACCCGGTCAGGTTCCGCCCGGTGGCCAACATCAACCCGCACCTGCACTACCCGGTGGCCCGGGAGCTGGCCAGGCAGGTGAGCCTGGGCGCGGTGGCGCTGAAAGTACACCCGGTGCACGGCGGCTTCGAGGCTCGCGACCGGATGCTCTACCCGGCCTATTCCTGGGCGGAAGAGCGCGGCCTGCCGCTGATCGTGCACTGCGGGACGTCCATCTTCGCCGGGTCGTCGAACAGCTACGCCGACCCGGCGCTGCTTGCCGATGTGTTCAGGGACTTCCCCGCGCTCACCGTGGTGCTGGCGCACGGCGGCCGGGGCTGGTGGTATGACGAGGCCGCGTTCCTCGCGCTGTCCAATCCGAACATCTGGATCGACGTCTCCGGCCTGCCCCCGCAGCGGCTGCCCGACTACTACGGGCGGTCACTGCAACGGCTCGGCAGCAGGCTGGTGTTCGGCACCGACTGGCCGGGCGTGCCCGGCGTCGAGCGCAACGCCCGGGCCCTGGAGAAGGCCCTGCTGGAGGCCGGCTGTACGGCGGACCAGGTGGCAGCCGCCTGGGGCGGCAACGCGGCGCGCATCTTCGGCCTGGCCACGACCTAGCGGCCCGGGTCCAGATGTGGATGCACGGTCATGATCTGGCCCTGAGCGCCGCGGCGAACTACCGGGCGTTCGCCGCGGGGGCCCGCGGCCGCAGCCCGGCCTATGAGTCACTGGCCGAGTCGGTCGCTGAGGACGCCGCCATCCTGCGTTTTCTCGACTCGCTACCGCCGCAGAAGCGCCAGCCCAACCTGCTGTTCGCAGCCGCGCGCTACCTGCTGGGCGAGCCGGTCGACATAGCCAGGCTGCGGGCTCTGGTCAGCCAGAACCGGGCCCGGCTGGCGGGGACGATGCTGGCCAGGCGCACCCAGACCAACGAGCGGCTCGCTGCGCCACGCTGCTGCCTGCGCTCGCCCAGCTGCCGCCGCCGCTGGCGCTTATCGAGGTCGGGGCCAGCGCCGGGCTGACCCTGCTGTTCGACCGCTACTCCTACGACTACGCCGGGCACCGGATCGCTGGCCAGGACCCGTTCGCTCCGACCCTGCGCTGTGCGCCATGCGGACCGGTACCGCTCCCGGCGCGACTGCCCGCAATCACCTGGCGGGCCGGGCTGGACCTCAATCCGCTCGACGTCACCAGCGATGACGACGTCCGCTGGCTGTCGTGCCTGGTCTGGCCCGGTGAAGGCGACCGTGAGCAGCGGCTGATGGCGGCGATCACGGCCGCGCGCCGCGACCCTCCGGTGGTGCATCGCGGCGACTTGCTGACGGACCTGCCCGCCCTGGCCGCCCAGGCCCCCGCCGGGGCCACCCTGGTGGTGTATCACTCCGCCGTGCTGGCCTACGTCGCACCCGAGGACCGGCGGCGGTTCGCCGACACCGTCCGCGGCCTGCCGGCCGCCTGGCTGTCCAATGAGGGCCCCGGTGTCGTGCCTGGGCTGCCCGTACCGGCGCACACGGGCGCGCCGTTCATCCTCGGCCGGGACGGCCAGACACCTTTGGCGATCACCGAGGGACACGGATCCTGGCTGCACTGGCTTCCGGCGTGATCAGGTCCGTCGATGAAGCCCGGGATCATGCGGTCGAGCGCGCGGCCAGAAAGCAAGCCAGGTCATCAGTCCAGCGGCGCCCGCACCATGAGCTTGGCGCTAGTGTTCCGGGCGCTGGTCGCGCCGCCTGACTCCGTAATGGCGCCGCTCCGATTCGGCGGTGACCTCGTCGAGTTCGGCCGCGGACAGGATCCTGGGCGTCCCTGAGGAACAGGCGAGCCGGTAGACCCGGGCCAGCCATTCCAGCAGCAGCGCGCGCTCGTAGGCTTCCGCGAGCGTCCTCCCGTAGGTGACCGCGCCGTGGTTCTGCAGGATTACCGCCTGCCGGCCGGTCAGTGCCGTCATCGCGGCGCTCGCCAGACCAGCCGAACCGAACCTGGTGTACGGCGCGACCCGGACCGGACCGCCGAGACCGGTAATGGCGTAGTGAATCGCGGGCAGCTCGTCGCAGGTCGATGACAGCGCGACCACTTCCGGCGAGTGCGTGTGCACGACCGCCGCCGCGCCGGTCGCCGCGTAGACCGCCAGGTGCATCGGCGTCTCAGAGGAGGGCTCCTCGACGGCGTCGAGTTCGGCCCCCGCGAGCGTCAGCACGCAGATGTCGGCCGGCTCCAGTTCGCGGTAGCTGACGCCGGATGGCGTGATGGCCACCACGTCGCCGACCCGCACGCTGATATTGCCTGCGCTGCCGATGGCCAGCCTGTCGTCAAGCAACCTGGTGCTGTAGCTGACCAGCTGCTCGCGGGCGACGCGCAGCGCGCCTGGATCTCGGACTGCCATGAAACCAGGATGCTAGACGAGCACCCGGCGTCGGGCCGCGTGCAGGCGCGCGAAAGGCAGCCGGGACCGTCGGCCATAATGTCTTGATACCGAGATAACTATCGTAGGAGTCCGGGTTGATCCATCATGTGCTGCTGGCCTGCCCGCCAGGTAGCGAGCCTGCGCTGCGCGAGTTCTACAGCGGGGTGCTGGGCCTGGCCGAGATCACCAAGCCGCCCGCGCTCGCCGCCCGGGGCGGCTGCTGGTTCCGTGGCCACGGTATCGAGCTGCACCTGGGCGTCGAGCGCGACTTCCGGCCGGCCCGCAAGGCCCATCCCGGGCTGCTGGTCACCGATATCGACGCCTGGGCGAGCCGGCTGCGCGGCGCCGGGTACCCGGTGCTGTTCGACGAGGAGTTCCCCGGGATGCGCCGCTTCTACAGCGCGGACCCGCACGGCAACCGCCTGGAGTTCCTCCAGCCCATCGAGGCTGGCTGCGACCGCGCGCCCGGCGGCCTGCCCCGATGACGGCGGCCGAGCCGGGCGACGCTCGCGCGCCGCGGCGGGCTAACGTGACGAGCGTGGCTGACCGTACCGAACGTGCGCTGTCCTTCGGGGAGATCGCCGATGATTACGACCGGCTGCGTCCCGGGCCGCCGGAAGCGGCGATCGACTGGCTGCTGCCCGCGCACTGCCAGGTCGCGATCGACGTGGGCGCGGGTACCGGCCTGCTGACCCGGGCGCTGGCCCGCAGGGTGGCGCGGGTCATCGCGGTCGAGCCCGATGAGCGGATGGCCGCCGTGCTGCGGGCCCGCTCGCCAGGCGTCCGCGTCCTGTCCGGCAGCGGCGAGGCGATCCCGGTACCCGACGCGAGTGCCGATGGCGTGTTCGTGTCATCGGCATGGCACTGGATGGATCCCGGGCGCGCCGCCGGTGAGATCGGGCGGGTGCTGCGGGACGGCGGCCGTTTCGGGGTGATCTGGACCAGCCTGGACCGCCACGCCGACTGGCTGCGTGAGCTTCGCCGCCCGGCCCGGCGGCCCGCTGGCGAGGCGGCGGCCGACCAGGCGGCGAGGGAGCGCGCCGGTCACCATGAGGTCAGGCTGCCCGAGGCGGCGCCGTTCGGCCATATCGCCACCACCTCGGTCACGTTCACCCGGACCATGGCGATCGGTGACGTGGTAGACCTGCAGGCCACCTACAGCATGGAAATCACCGCCAGTCCCGCCGACCGGGCCGCCGGGCTGGCCCGCGCCCGGGCCGCGCTGCAGGAGCGATTCCCCGGAGCCGACGAGATCGAGATACCGCTGCGGGCCAGGTGCTGGCGCGCAGACCGGCTCCCCCGGCGTTGACCGGCTTGCTGATCTGGTTCTAGCTTGACCTCAATGAGCCACTTCATCGCTGACCAGCCCGTCCCTGACCGGCTACCGGGAACGGCGGGGCAGCCAGGCTGGGTCGCGGACGCCCGGGCCAGGTTCAGCTCGCTGGCCGGCGACTTCGTCTTCCTCGACGCGCCCGGCGGGACCCAGACTCCCGACGAGGTCGCGGCGGCGGTCGCCCGCGTCTACCGCGAGGCGAGCGGCAACCTGGGTGCTCCCTACGCCACCAGCCGGCGGCTCGAGACGCTGGTCGATGACGCCCGCGCGGCCTCCGCCCGGTTTCTCGGCTGCTTCCCCGAAGAGATCATCTTCGGAGCCAGCATGACCACGCTCAACTACATGCTCAGCCGGACGCTCGGCCGCGAGCTGCGGCCCGGCGACGAGGTGGTGGTCACCAGGCTCGATCACGACGCGAACGTGGCGCCCTGGCTCGACCTGGCCCGCGACCTCGGCCTCCAGGTCCGGCTGGCCGATGTGCACCCGGATACCACCCTGGACCTCGCCGACCTGGAACGGCAGCTCGGGCCGAAGACCAGGGTGGTGGCGTTCCCGTGGGCCTCCAATGCGGTGGGCACGGTGGTGGACGCCCGCGCGGTGTGCGACCTCGCCCACCAGGCCGGGGCGCTGGCCTGGGTCGACGCGGTCCAGTACGCACCGCATGAGCCGATCGATGTGCGCACGATCGGCGCCGACGTGCTGCTGTGCTCGGCCTACAAGTTCTGCGGGCCGCATCTGGGCATCGGCTACGGCCGGCGCGACCTGCTCGAATCGTGGCAGCCTTACAAGGCCAGGCCCGCCCCCATGGAACCGGCCTGCCGCCGCTTTGAGACCGGCACCCTGCCGTACGAGCTGCTCGGCGGGTTGCTGGCCGCCTTCGGCTACCTGGACAGCCTGGGCGGCGCGGCCGGGCTGGCCGGGTGGGAACGGCAGCTCGGCGAACGGCTCCTGGCCGGGCTGCCGCGCAGCGCCAGGCTGTACGGCCGCTCCGCGATGGCCGGCCGGGTTCCGACCTTCCTGCTCAACTTCCCCGGTATTTCCTCCGCAACGGTCAGTACCGAGCTGGCCGACCTCGGCTTCGGCATCTGGAGCGGCGGCAACTATTACGCCCCCGGCCTGCATGACCGGATCGCGTGGGGCGAAGCCCTGCGGATCGGCCTGGCGCATTACAACACCCTGGATGAAATCGACAGGTTCAACGAGGCGCTCACCAGCGTGGCGGCGCGCGCGGCCGCGCGGCCCCGGTCCCCGGACGGACCGTGGTGACCTCCGGGGCTCTCGTCCAGGCCGCCGACGTGCCCGCCGGATGCAGCGCACCGGGGACAGCGGTCCGGAACCTGCTGGTCACCGGGCCTGGCCTGCGCGGCTAGCCAGGCGGCTGGTGGACGTCTCGTCCGGCTCGTGTTTCGACGGCACCGCCGGGCCCGGCGGCGAGCTGTGGTTCGTGATCGCCGGGGCCGGCCAGTTCGTCATCGCGGGCCAGCCTGGCCTGCCCGTCTCCGCCGACCTGGCGCTGCGGATCCCGCCGGGCGCCCGGTACCGGCTGCGCGCGGATGGCCCGGCTGACCTGCATATCGACGCGGTCACGCTGCCCGCCGCCGGTGCCGCGAGCGCCCGTTCAGAAACCGCTCAGGCCGTCGCGCGCGACCTGCGCGACTGCCCGGTCGAGACGACCGGCGACCGCAGGTTCCGGGTGCTGTTCGGGCCCGGCCGGGGCTGCGCGGTGGCCACCCAGTTCGTCGGCGAGATCCCGCCCGGCCGCGCGCCTGAGCACAGCCATCCCTACGACGAGCTGGTGCTGATCCTGTCCGGTGCGGGCGTGCTGCACACCGGCGGCGGGGCTCACCCGATCCGGGCCGGAAGCTGCGCACACCTGCCGCCCGGACTGCGGCACTGCCTCGAGAACACCGGTCCGGCCACGCTGCGTGTGCTGGGCGTGTTTCATCCCGCCGATAGCCCGGCCGCCAAGAACGACCCGGATTAATCCGGCCGCCCGGGGGCGGTGCTCGACGCTCCGGTCGTCGTCGCGACGACGACCGGCCGGATGCTGCGCGACGGATTCATCGTCGGAGTGTCCAGCCCGAAGGCGATCGTGTTCTTGGCCGCGGTCAGGTGCGATGGCGACCGAGCCTGGCGGTTGCCTCCGCTACGTCCATGCCATGCAGCCGGAGCAGGTTCTCGCCGAGGATCTTCCGCTTGGCCTGATCGGTCAGCTGCGGATACCCGTACCCGGCGCAGAGGTCCTCGGGAATCTGGAAGTCCATGAAGGCCCGCAGCGCCCACTGCGGGTGGAAGATCGGCGCCTCCGAACCGTAGATGATCTTGTCCTCACCGCACCAGAACAGCAGTTTCCCGAGGATCTCCGCGAACATCCGCGGCGCGCGGACCAGGAAGTTGATGGTCGCGGCCAGCGAGGCGTACAGGTTCGGGTACCGGATCAGCTGCCAGCAGGTCTCGTCTAGGAACGGCAGCCCGACGTGGAAGATCACGAAGTTGATGTCGGGGAAATTGGCCGCGGCGCCGTCCATGTCCCAGGTCTGGGTGTGCTCGATCGGCTGCGGGCCCAGCGGGACGCCCTTGTGCACGCCGATCAGGTTGACGCCCAGTTCCTGGGCCTTCTCGAAGACCGGGAACGCGATCTGCGGGTCGTCCATCCGCCACGGGAAGGGCGTTCCGTAGTCGTAGCGCACGTTGTAGAACTTGAACGCCCGGGCGCCGAACTCACCGACCTGCCGCTCCATCAGGTCCAGCGCCTTGCGGCCTTCCAGCGGGTTCACCGAGCCCCAGAAGATCGTCCGGTCCGGGTCCCGGCTGGCCAGATCGGCGCATTCCTGCCACGGCGACAGGCCGTCCTTGAACAGGTCGGTCAGCGGCAGCGGCATCGCCACCAGCATGTCGGTATCGGACTCCTCGTAGACCATCTGCCTGATGTCGGACGCGGTCCATTGCCGCAGGAACTCTTCGGGCGGCAGCTTCGGCTCGGCGTCCGGGGTCAGCGCGTTGTGAAACGCGTAGAGGTGATTGGAGAACATCTCGCCCGGGCTGCCGAACGCGTTCTTCTGCTCGAAGTTGAAGACGTGCGCGACGCAGTCGAAGACGAAGGCGTCATCGATCATGGCGGATCACCTTTCCCGGGCTGGTGAGCGGCTACGTAGGCGTCCCGGTCGGGCACCTGCGCGGGGGCGGGCAGGAATCGCAGCAGGCTCGCGGCCCGCGCGGACAGCCGGGCCGTCGTCCACGCCTCGTCCCAGACGATCTGGACGTCCGCGGTGTCTACCCCGGGCTGGGCCTGGAGCCGGTCCTGAATCTCGGTGAGGACCCGGGAGGCGAATGGGCACCAGCCGGAGGTCAGCAGGATCTCGACGCTGACCTGGCCGGCCGCACAGCGCACCGAGCGCACCAGCCCCATGTCGACGACTGAGATGCCCTTCTCGCGGCAGCACGGGTCGTAGACATCCCTGAGCGCGTCGAGTGCCCACTGCGGAACCTCGGACATGAGGCCATCGTCAGCCCGTGCCCCGCGGGCTGGTACCCCCGGAAATTTCACATGCTGAATGACGGCCGGGTGCCAGCCGCCCGTGCGGCCAGCCGGACCGCGGCCGCCTGCCGGTTCCCTGGCGGCGTCTGGCGGGGGATGCTTGACAGGTGAGACGCACCGGCAGCGATGCCGAGCCCACCGATCTCATCCGCAGCGTGTCCCGGGCCCTGCGGATCATGGAGGAGGTGTCGCGGTCCTCGCGTCCGCTGCCGGTGAAGGTCATCGCGCGGCGCTGCGAGCTGCACCTGTCGACGGCTTATCACCTGGTCCGGACGCTGTGCTACGAGGGCTACCTGGTCCGGCTGCCGGACGGCGGGTACGTGGCGGGCTCGGGGGTCGCCGAGCGATTCCAGGTCAGCGCCAGCGCCCGTCCGGTGGGCTCAGTTCTGCAGCGGCAACAGCTCGGCGGTGAATGAGTCGAGGAACTGATCGAGATCGCCGCCAGGTCCGGCGGGCCTGATCACGAACTTGGACAGGCCCGCGGCGATGTACTCCTCGACCAACGCGCGGGCGGCGGGCCAGCTGTCCGCCGCGAAACTGGCCGGGTCGGCGTCCGGGCGCCGCTGCCTGATCGCCCCGATCAGTCCCGGCGGCAGGCCGTCGGGGCCGACGGCCAGGCTGATCCCGAAGTGATCTGCTTCGACCTCGCGGCCCGCTTCGGCGGCCGCGGCCTGGATGGCCTGCCGCCCGGCACGGGCCTCGGCCGGGGTGATGAAGCTGGCTAGCCAGCCGTCGCCGAGTCGGCCCACCCGCCGGAGCGCGCCCGGTGCGCTGCCGCCTAGCCAGATGTCGAGCGGCTTGGCGGGCAGCGGCCCGACGCTGGCGCCGTCGACTGTGAAGAACTCGCCAGCGAACGAGACCGTCTCCTGGCGCAGCAGCAGCCGCAGCAGTTCCAGCGACTCATCGAACACCGCGGCGCGACGGCCGGGCGGAACCGGGAACATCGGCAGCTCCCCCGGCCGGGCCGGTTTCAGGCCGAAGACCGGCAGCACCCGGCGGGGGGCAAGTCCGGCCAGCGAGGCCAACTGCTTGGCCACCAGGACCGGATGCCGTCCCGGCAGCACCGCGACGCCGGTACCGACCTTCAGCCGCGCCGTCCTGGCCAAGGCGTAGGTCATCCCGATGAACGGCTCCATCAGCGGCCCGAACACCATTTCCGACAGCCACAGCGAATCAATGCCGGTCGCTTCGAGGCGGTCGACCGCGGCCCCGAAGCCCGCCGGGCTGCCGCTCGTGGCCCCGAGCGAAATGCCGATCCTCACCTTCAGTGCTCCATCCGACATTCCTCTATCCGATCACGCTTTCGGCGGGTATGCGCGATCAGCATGCGCTCCGGGGCGCACGCCCGCGCAGAAGCAGGCGCTGGACCGGCGGATCGGCGAACTCGCCCGCAGGTACGCGGGCGCCGAGCCGCGCAACCTGTTCGCCACGACCAGGTCGAGTAGAGTACTCTGAGTCGAGTACTTGATGCTGAGGAGGAGGTTCCCATGCCCAGCCGCAACCGCGCGAACCCGCTGGCCCTGGCCGTGCTCATCTGCCTGCTGGAGCGGCCGATGCATCCGTACGAGGTCGCGACCACGTTGCGGCAGCGGAACAAGCACGAGAGCATCCGGCTCAACTACGGCTCGCTGTACTCGGTGGTCGAATCACTCGAACGACGCGGGCTGATCACGTCGCAGGAAACCGCCCGGGCCGGCCGGCTGCCAGAGCGCACCGTCTACCGGCTCACCGAGGCCGGGCAGATCGAGCTGTACGACTGGCTGACCGAGATGGTCTCCACGCCGGTCCACGAGTACCCGTCGTTCGAGGCGGCCCTGTCGTTCCTGCCCGCGCTGCCCCCCGATGACGCAGTGCAGCTCCTCGAGGAGCGGGCGGCGCGCCTGGAGATCGAGCTGGCGCAGGCCCAGGCGACCCGCGAGCTGGTCGGCAAGCAGGGTGTGCCCCGGCTGTTCTGGGTCGAAGCCGAGTTCCGCAACCTGCAGCGGGAAGCCGAGCTCAGCTATGTGCGCAAGCTCGCGCGCGAAATCTCCTCCGGTGCGCTCGACGGTGTGGAGTGGTGGCGCGAGGTCCACGAGCGCGGTGACGAGCCTGCCTGGCTGCCGCAGCTTGGCCAGGACCGCATCGAACGCGAGCCAGCCGGTCCGGCCGATCCGGATGAGTGAGCTAGGGAGTAGCCATGGATAACGTCATCACCACCCGGGACCTGCGCAAGAGCTTCCCCGCCCGGGGCGGGCGGGTCGAGGCGGTACGCGGCGTGAGCATCGAGGTGCGGCGCGGCGAGATCTTCGGGTTCCTCGGACCGAACGGCGCCGGCAAGACCACCACGCTGCGCATGCTGACCACGCTGCTCCCGATCGACGCGGGCAACGCCACCGTGGCCGGCCTGGACGTCGTCCGGCAGCCCGGCGCGGTCAGGTCCCGGATCGGCTATGTCAGCCAGCTGGGCGGCGCCGACGAACTGGCCACCGGCCGGGAGAACCTGATCCTGCAGGGACGGCTCTACGGGGGCACCCCCGCTGACGTGCGCAGGCGCGCGGCGGAGGTCGCCGGGCTGCTCGGCCTCTCGGAGTTCGCCGACCGGCGGGTGACCACGTACTCGGGCGGCCAGCGCAGGCGGCTCGACGTGGCGCTGGGCATCATCCACCAGCCCGAGGTGCTGTTCCTCGACGAGCCGAGCAGCGGGCTTGACCCGCAGAACCGGGCCAACCTCTGGGACCACGTCCAGGCGCTGCGTGACCAGGGCACCACGGTCTTCCTGACCACGCATTACCTGGAGGAGGCCGACGCGCTCTGCGACCGGCTGATGATCATCGACTACGGGCTGATCGTGGCCGAGGGCACGCCGCGGGATCTCAAGAAGCAGGTCGCCGGCGACTCGGTCATGCTCAGCGTGCGAGCTGGCCCGCAGGCGGCCAGCCGCGGCGTCGCAGCGCTGCGACAGGAGCCTTACGTGCGGCACCTGAACGCCGACGGCGACCAGATCCGGCTCTACGTCGAGGACGGCGGGACCGCGCTGCCGCACCTGCTGCGGCTGCTCGACGCGGAACGGATCGAGATCAGGTCCGTCAGCCTGTCGGAGCCGACCCTCGATGATGTCTTCCTGAGCCAGACCGGGCGGTCGCTGCGGGACGCGGGCGACGAGGAAGGTAACGGCCGTGATGCGGGCCGCGGCCAGCGGACGGAGGCGGCCGCATGAGAACGGCAACTGATGCAGGCCTGCTGTTCCGCAGGTACCTGACCCAGCTGTTGCGCAACCCGGTGTGGCTGGTGGTCGGCTTCTCGACGCCGATCCTCTACCTGGCGCTGTTCGCGCCGCTGCTGAAGAACCTGCCCGGAGTGCAGGCCATCCCGGGCCGGAACGTTCTTGACCTCTTCCTGCCCGGGATCCTGGCCCTGCTGGCGTTCGCCAGCGGGATCGGGCCCGGCTTCAACACCATCTTCGAGCTGCGGGCCGGCGTCATCGAGCGGTTCCGGGTCACGCCGGCCAGCCGGTTCGCGATCCTCATCGGCCCGATCCTGGCCACCATGGTGATGATGTTCGTATTCGACGCGGTGGTGGTCGCGGTCGGCGTCGGCTTCGGCTTCCACCTGCACCTGCTCGGCCTGGCCGTGCTGGGCGTGCTGCTCGCGCTGCTGATGATCGTGATGGCGGCGTTCTCCATCGCTACCGCCCTGACCGTGAAGGACATCAGTAGCTTCGCGGCGATCGCCAACGGCATCAACCTGCCCGTGCTGCTGCTGGCGGGCGTGCTGCTGCCGATGTCGCTCGGGCCGCTGTGGATGCGCGTGATCGCGCACGTGAACCCGCTCTATTACCTGGTCGAGGCGTCCCGCGTGCTAGCCGCGGGCAGTCTTGCCGGCCCGGCCGTCTGGCAGGCGTTCGCGGTGCTGGTGCCGTTGTGCGCGGTGACGCTCGGCTGGGCGACCCGAGTGTTCCGCAAGGCGGTGGCCTGATTTCCACCGGCTTTCGCTGGCCGCGTGGGCGACTTCGGGGCCAGCGCCTGGCCGGCGTGCTCTGCTGCTACTCGGCCGACTGGACCAGGCCGGCGGCCCGCGGCAGCCGGTAGACGACGTGCGGGCGCAGCGGGTGACCAGGCTCGATCTTCGGGTGCTCGAACCGCGCGTACGGCGTCATTCCGAGCCGTCGCATGACCGCCTGTGACGGCTCGTTCAAGATGGCGGTCATCGACCAGATCTGGGCCAGCCCGGCCCCGTTGAAGCCAACGTCCACGGCGGCCAGCGCGGCCTCGGTGGCATATCCGTGGTGCCACGCCCGGCGGGCCAGCCGCCAGCCGACCTCCATGCCCCCCGCACCCGGGACGCCAGCGGGCATCGGGTTCAGGCCGGTGAACCCGATGAACTCGCCCGTGCCGGCTACCTCCAGCGCCCACAGGCCGTACCCCTGCCGGTCGAAGAGCATCTCAAAACGGTCGATGCTGGCGTCGCTCGCCGCCCGGTCGAGCGGGGCGGGAAAGTAACGCATCACGTCCGGGTCAGCGTTCATCGCGGCGCAAGGATCCCGGTCGGCGTCGCGCCATCGCCGTAGCACCAGCCTGGCGGTGCGGATCGTCTCGAACCTGCGGCCCACCGGTGCAGCGTAGCCACCCCGCGGCCTGCGCGCCCCGGTCCGGTGTCGCCAGGAGAAGCCGATCAAGAAACGCCAGCCAGGAAGTGCTGGCCAGGAAGCCGCCCTGGCCAGGAAGCCGCCCTGGTCAGGAAGCCGCCCTGGTCAGGAAACGCCGGGCCGGGAACTGTCGGGCGTTTGCTGCAGCGCATCGAGGAAGGTCGCCGCCCAGTACGCCACGTCGTGGTCGCGCACCCGGCGCCGCATCGACCGCATCCGGCGCCTGGCCTCCCGGGGGGAGATGGTCGCCGCGCGCACGATGGCGTCCTTCAGGCCCTCTATGTCATGCGGGTTCACGATGAACGCGCTGCCGAGCTCGTCGGCCGCGCCGGTGAACTCGCTCAGTACCAGCGCGCCGGTCTCGTCGTAACGGCAGGCGATGTACTCCTTGGCGACCAGGTTCATCCCGTCACGCAGCGGGGTCACCAGCATCACGTCGGCGGCCAGGTAGAGCGCGGCCATTTCCTCGCGCGGGTACGACTGGTGCAGGTAGTGGACTGGCGGGCTGCCCACCTCGCCGTGCTCTCCGTTGATCCGGCCCACCGTCACCTCGACTTCATCGCGCAGCCGACGGTAGTGCTCGACGCGTTCCCGGCTGGGGCTGGCCACCTGGACGAGGACCGCGCCGGGCAGCCCGAGCCGACCCTCATTGAGCACCTCGCCGTAGGCGTTGAGGCGGTGCAGGATGCCCTTGGTGTAGTCGAGCCGGTCAATACCCAGCAGAACGATGTCGGGGTTGCCGAGCGCCGCCCGGATTTCCTTGGCCCGGGCCCGGACGTCCTCGCGCCTGGCAATCTCCTCGAAGCCCGCCGAGTCGATCGAGATGGGGAAGGCTGCCGCCCGGACCTCGCGACCGCCGGTCCGGTCGTCTACCCCCGGGCGCCCGCGCCGGGTCCCGACCGCGTTGCCCTCGTCGGCGGGGGCCGGATCCGGCACCCGGACGAGTGAGCCATGGGTACTCAGCCCGGCGCTGCGCCGGCAGGCCCGCAGGAAGTTGGTCGCGTCACTCTGCCGCTGGAATCCCAGCAAGTCGGCGCCCAACAGGCCCTGGACGATCTGCCTGCGCCAGGGCAGCTGGGCGAAGATCTCGTAGCCGGGAAACGGGATATGGGTGAAGTGACCGATGCGCACGTCGCTGCGCAACTCGCGCAGCATCGCCGGAACCAGCTGAAGCTGGTAATCGTGGATCCAGACGGTCGCGCCTGGCGATGCCTGCTCGGCCACCGCGTCCGCATAACGGCGGTTGACCTTGACGTATGAGTCCCACCACGGGCGCCGGAACTCCGGCTGCGCGATGACGTCGTGATAGAGCGGCCACAACGTGGCGTTGCAGAAACCCTCGTAATAGTCGCGAACCTCCTCGGCGGACAGCCCGACGCTGACCAGGTGCATGCCGTCGGCGTCGAAGGGCTTCGGTGGCTCCCCGGGCGCGCCGGGCCAGCCGACCCAGGCGCCGCCTGCCTCCCGCATCACCGGCTCGAGCGCGGTCACCAGCCCCCCGGGGCTGGGCTGCCACTCGACCTCGCCATCGGGTCCCTCGGTGCGGTCCACCGGCAGCCGGCTGGCGGCCACCACGAACCTGTGCTCACCGACGGCATGCGCCTGGCGGTCTGACGACAGCGTCGACTCAACCTCAGGACCAGCGGCATCTCTCATTGGCGGCACCGGCCAACCCTATCCGTTGCGGAGCACGTTCCCGCGGAACGGGCCAGGGACCCAGAGCAGGTCGCACAGCGGACCTCGACGTCAGCGACACCAACCACCGGCCGGACCGGCTACCCCGACCGGCTACCCGAACCGGATCCCGGCCCGCCCGTGCGGCGGGACCGGCTGCCGTTGGCATACTGGCCGGTGTGCTCGTCTACGACAAGATCGGTGCCACCTACGCGGTCACCAGGCGCCCCGATCCCAGGATCGGGGCACTGATCAGGGCTGCTCTGTCAGATGCCCGGTCGGTGATCAACATCGGCGCCGGCGCCGGTTCCTATGAGCCGCCCCAGACGGTGCTAGCCGTGGAACCGAGCCCGGTCATGATCAGGCAGCGCCTGGACGGCTCGGCCCCGGTGGTGCAGGCCAGGGCCGAGGCGCTGCCCGTCGCGGACCAGGCCGCCGATGCCGCGATGGCGCTGCTGACCGTGCATCACTGGTCTGACCTCGAGGCGGGGATCGCTGAACTGCGCCGGGTCGCGCGGCGCCGCATCGTGGTCCTCACCTGGGATCAACAGGTCTGCCGGAAATTCTGGCTGCTCAGCGAGTACCTGCCCGAAGCCGCCGCGTTCGATGACACCCGGGCCGTGCCGGTCGATTATCTCGCCGACCTGCTCGGCGGCGCCCGCATCGAACCGGTGCTCATCCCGCATGACTGCACCGACGGCTTCGCAACGGCCTACTGGCGGCGGCCCGAGGCATATCTGGATCCCGTGGTGCGAGCCGGCATGTCGATCCTCGCTCAGCCCGGCGATGAGGTGCTGCGGGCCGGCCTGGACCGGCTGGCCAGCGATCTCGATTCCGGTGCCTGGCACCGCCGCCACCATGATCTGCAGGATCGCGCCCACTTCGACGGCGGGTACCGGCTGCTGACTGCCGAACTGGGAGCCCCGACGACGGAAGGCGACCCGACATGAGAGCCGTGACGTTCAGCGGAGCTGGCGGCAACGAGGTCGTCAGCCTGCAGGAGCGCGAGGACCCGGAGCCGGGCGCGCACGAGATCCGGGTGGCAGCCCGTTATGCCGGGGTCAACTGGGCCGACCTGGCGCAGCGGATGGGTAGCTACCCGGCGCCGCCCGGATCGCCGCAGGACATTCCCGGGCTCGAGGTGGCCGGAGTGGTGGACGCGGTGGGCTCAGGCGTCCAGGCCTGGCACCCGGGCGACCGGGTATTCGGCATCGTCGGCGGCGGCGGTCTCGCCAACCGGGTGTGCGTGCACGAGCGGCACGTGGCCGCGATTCCGGACAGCCTGGCCGAGGACCTCGCGGCCGCGGTACCCGAGGCCTACATCACCGCCCACGATGCCATCTTCAGCCGGGCCGGGCTGAGCCTAGGCGAAGTATTGCTCGTTAACGGGGCCAACGGGGCGGTCGGTTCGGCAGCCGTCCAGCTCGGACTCGTGGCCGGGGCCCGGGTGGTAGCCAATGTGAGGACACCGGAGACGGCCCGGGTGCACGCCGAAGCAGGCGCCCTGGTGGTTACCCCGGACTCGGCTGCCGATCACCTTACCGAGCTGGGCGGGGCGGACGTCGTTGTCGAGCTCATCGGAGCGCCCAACCTGGAACTCGACTTCGGCGTTCTGGCCTCCCAGGGCCGGATCGTGGTGGTCGGCACGAGCGGCGGCGAGGAGACCGGCATCTCGCTGCGCCGCCTCATGACCAAGCGGGCCAGCCTGTATGGCACCATGCTGCGGGCCAGGCCGCTGGAGGAGAAAGGCGCGGCGGTACAGGCGTTCGCCCGCTCGGTGGTACCCGTGCTTGCCGCGGGCCGGGCGCTCCCGAAGATCGACCGGATCTTCCCCGCCGCCGAGGTCACCCATGCCTTCGACTATCTCGTCCAGCCAGGAAAGTCGGGGAAAATCCTGCTGGATTTCTCCTAGCCAGCCGCGATCAGCCAGCTGCGATCAGCCAGCCGCGCCCACCGGGTCATCCAGCCGCAGCTACCCGCGCCGGTCTGCCTGGCCACGCCGCGCGGTGCCGCTACCCGCCGCGCGGTGCCGCTACCCGCGCCGCTTTCCGGCGAAACCGCTACCCGCACCGCTTTCCAGCGAAACCGCTACCTGCGCCGCGCCGCCACCTGCGCCGCTTTCCGGCGAAGCCGCTACCCGCGCCGCGCCGCCACCCGCGCCGCTTTCCGGCGAAGCCGCTACCTGGCGAACCGCGGCGCCTCGCTGCCGATGGCAGTGTCGTCGCCGTGGCCGGTGTGCACGATCGTCTCCGGCGGCAGCGTCATGAGGGTGCCCTCGATCGACCGAATGATCGTCGGGTAATCCGAGTAGGACCGGCCGGTGGCACCGGGCCCCCCGTTGAACAGCGTGTCGCCGGAGAAGACGGCACCCAGCGCCGGCGCGTACAGGCACACGCTCCCCGGCGAATGCCCGGGCGTGTGCAGCACCCGCAGCGGCGTGGTCGCGATCTCGATGACCTCCTCTTGGGCGAGGTCACCATCGGGCGCCTGATCGGGATAGATCATGTCCCACAGCACCCGGTCGGCCGGATGGAGCAGGACCGGCGCGCCCGTCCGGCGGCTGACCTCCGGTGCGGCGTTGATGTGGTCGTTGTGCCCATGAGTGGAGACGACGGCCGCCAGCCTGCGGTCGCCGACCGCCGCCAGGATCGCATCGGCGTCGTGCGCGGCGTCGATGACGATCACCTCACGATCGTCCCCGACCAACCATACGTTGTTGTCGACGGCGAAGTCCTGGCCATCCAGGGAGAACGTCCCCGAGGTGACGATCTTCTCGATGCGCGCGGTCATCGCGGCGTCACCGCCATCCGGAGCCGATCGGCGCGTTGCATCTGGCGAGCCTCCTCATCGTGTCTGCGTCGATTGTCTCCAACGCGATCTTCGCCAGCCGCGGCCGCCCCGGCCTGGCGGCCCGCACCCGCCCGTTGGACCACCAGAAGCTGGCCGCTGAGGGCTCCGAGCGAGACGATGCCGGTCAGCGGGTGCCGGTCAGCGGATCCGGCAGCAGGTACCGGTCAGCGGATCCCGGCAGCAGGTGCCGGCCAGCGGATCCCGGTCAGCGGATCCCGGTCAGCGGATCCCGGTCAGCAGGTATCAGCCAGTAGATACCGGCCAGCTACTTCTTCGGGCGGTAGCGGAGCCGCTTTCGCGCCGTCTCGGTCTTGCCGCTGCGCTCGTTGTCGACCGCGAGCTTCTCAGCCTGCTGCAGGTCGGCCTGACCAATCAGGGAGTTGGCCAGCAGGAACTCGGGGAGCTCTCGCTGATGGCGCTGCTCGTTCCAGATCCGGCGCTGAAGCTCCTTCTTGTAATCCGAGACCGCCCCTTCACCGCTCAGGTCCAAGGCGATGGCGACTTCGGTCATCGGCACGGCGCGCGGCGCAACCGCGCCGGCAATGTACTCCTGGTAGAGGTAGGCAATCGCCAGGCGGGCGCTGTCATTGCGGGCGAAGAAGGCACGGGCCTTGGCCACCGCGTCCGGCCGCGGCGGGCTGGCCTGACCTGACGCCGACGGGCTGCCGAGCCGGGTGCCCTCCTGGGTGTGCGGCTGGCCAGCCTGCAGCGGCACGGTGGGCTGACTACGGCTCCCGGACGGTACGTCGACGCACACGGGCAGCACCCAATTCCCGACGCTGACCAGCCACCCGCCAGCCTCCAGCCGAACCGGCACCGTCTCGTACCGGTCCGGGGCCATCGGCAGCACGTGCGTGGCCGCTGCCTGGACCTTCTCGTGCAGCGGAGTCGGCTCGGTGAGGTAGGGCGCCACATACACGCGGTGCGTGGTGTCGCGGCTGAACAGCTCCCAGCGATGGTGCACATACCGAAGGCCCGCGCACCGCGGCGGCCGGTGCAGCGTGGTGTCCTGACCGGCGCTGAGCAGCTCCCGGTCCAGCCAGGTGATCTCATCAGGGCGGCAGGTCAGCCACTCGCCACGAGCGGCTGACCAGATTACGAGCTGAGTCATCGGAACTTACCCGCTGCCCCCGCACCCGGCACGTCGTCGACACTTTTCAGTCCTGCGATGCCTGCGACGATAACACCCGTCCTGCCATGCCCGCGGTTTCCGGACGGTCAGCGGGCGCGCATCCGGTTGTTGCGGGCGTTGTGCTCGACCTCGGCAAGTCCCAGCGCCTCCAGGACCGGCGGAACGTAGTTACCGAACCGGCCGCGCAGCCCCTTCTTCAGGCCGTACCAGCCGCCGACGGGGTTGTCGGGCGAGCGTCCCCAGGCCTCGACCGTGCCATCCTGGGCCTGCTTCTGCTCGTCGGCGTTGCCGAGCGGCACCCAGTCTCCACGCTCCTTCAGCATGGCCTGGAGGTCATCGATGCACCGCAGCTGGTAGCGGAGCTGGGTCGCGCCGACCTGGACGACCAGGGCGGGCGGGTCGGACTGCTCGTCGCGCCAGGCCTCGAACTCAGACTTGCCCGGCGGGGTGGCCAGGATCCACGGATCATCGGCAGTTCCCGATCCAGCGACACCAGTCGTCATCGCGTGCTCCCTTCGCGGCGGACCTTCGCGATTATGGCAGCCGATACATGACATCTGTTGTCTTGATTCGGCATTATCTTTGGCCTGTGCGCGCCAGCCGACTCGTTGCGTTGCTCAGCCTGTTGCAGGCCAGGGGCAGGATGACCACCAAGCAGCTCGCCAGCGAGCTTGAGGTGTCACAGCGGACCATCGTGCGCGACATCGAAGCCCTCAGCGCGGCCGGAATACCGGTCTATGCCGTCCGCGGCTGCCTGGGCGGAGTTGAGCTGCTCGACGGGTTCCGCGGCGAGCTGCCCGTCACCGGGTACAACCGAAGCCGTCCGCTGGCGGATGCGCAGGTGCTCCGGGCGCGAATCCGCCTTTCCCCGCACGGACGACGCCTGGCCGCGCTGCTCGGCCGGCCAGCCAGCAGCCGGATCCGCAGGAGCGGCCGCCCCGTCACCGGACGCGAGGACTGGGCCGAGGCCTGGGTACGCATCGACTCGGCCGACGCTGCCGTGCTCGACCTGCTCGCTCTCGGCGCTGAGGTCGAGGTCGTGCACCCGCCGGAGCTGCGCACCTTGCTCCGGGAGACGGCCAGGCGGATCGCGCAGCTGAACTCGGATGGCGACGCCGGGCCGGAACTCGCCCGAATTATCCAGCCGAGTTATCTGGCCGAGTTACCTGCCTGAGTTATCTAGCTGAGTTATCCAGCTGAGGCTGCCACCGTCACCGGGGTGCTGCCGTCCCGCAATTTGTGTGTCTGGCCTGAGGTCACCGTGACCCGTCGGCGGGCAGGCTTGATCCCCGGCCATGTCTAGTTCGATGTCAGCGTGACCCGTTGGGCTGCCGGGCCCGATCCTGGCCGATCTCGACCCGGGACGCTAGCGCGCCCGGCTGCGTTCCCCATCCGATGGCGTCGCCGTCGCGGATCGCATGTGTACCGGTCAGCGGAACCCCGTTCAAGGTCACGCCGTTGAGTCCCAGATTGGTGACGTGCCACTGACCGTCGGTGAAGGTGAACTCGGCATGCACCCGGGACACGGTGGGCTCTTCAGGAAGTGACAGTTCGGCTTCCCTGCTCCGCCCGGCCCGGGCGCCGGGGGTCCGGGTCTCGGTTACCTGACCGTTGGTCAGCAGCCGCAGCAGCGGGACCGGTGCCTGCGCCGCGACCGTGGCAAACTCCGAGACGACCGTCCGGGCCGCAGCAGGATTCAGGTAAGCGCCCCCGTCGCGGACCTCCCGCCATGCGTCCGGACCGGCAGGCCCGCGGACCTCCCGCCATGCATCCGGACCGGCGGGCTCGCTGACATCCCGCCACGGAACCGGGCCAGCCGGGCTGCCGACGTCCCGCCAGCCGGCTGGCTCGCTGACATCCCGCCACGGAATCTGAGGAGACGGCTCGCTGACATCTCCTCCCGGCCGCGCAGCCAGCCACTGCATCCAGGGGTGATCACGATTGATGCCGAGGCTGCGCATCGCCACCATGATGATGGCGACCGCCACCGCGAGCAGCATCAGCAAGATGGTGCCCGCGACCACCGAACCGGCTCCGTAGGAGAGGATCACCCACACGGCGGCGATTCCGGCCACGATGGCCCAGCGCTTCCGGCTCCGCGATTGCAGCGGAACATGGGGCGGGCGCTGCATCACATTGCTGCGGTTAGCCAATCGCGACACCATCCTCGATCTGTGTGCTGGGCCTGATGGCCAGCTTTGGCATGCCTGTCGAGGATGCGGCGGCCAGGCCGAGCAGGTCAATGGATCGCGCGATCTTCCCAGGAATCTGGAAAACAGCTCAGGCCGCGTTCCGGCCCTGGAACGCGGCATGCAGGTGGCGCCGGATCAGGCAGCAGGAGTCGCGGTCACCGGCCGCGCCGCGGCGCCTTACCCGGCGATGTGGTTGGCGACGGCGAGCATCTGGCTTCCCACCGGCTGAAGGTCAACCTTGGCAGCCAGCAGACCGGTTGAGACCCGCTCGACCACCCCCCATTCCCAGATGGCCGTGGCATCCAGGCCGCAGCGACCGGCCAGCCACCGCGCCCGTTCGTATGCTCGCTCGCGGGTATCGCCCGCAAGGAGTTCTTCAGGATCCTCGCGCATGAGAATGCCCAGGTCGTACTCGGCCTCGGCAACCAGGCCATCGGGATCAACCAGCTTGAAGCCGCCGTTCGCCTGCAGCGCGTTCCATTGGTGCACGTCGCCGTGGACCAAGACGGCACGCTCGTCGTCGTGGGCCTTGATGCGACGTTCCACGCAAGCGAGCGCGTGGCCGATCACGCGCTCGGTCCCCGGGCGCCCGAGCTCTTCCCAGGTCGCCACGATGAAATCGGCTAGCCACCGGCCTTTCTCCGCACCGGTCGGCAGGCCGCAATCCGGGGCGGGACGCCACAGACGTTCCGCGGCCGAGCAGAGGATCTCGTGCCGTGGCCCGATGGGCAGCGCGAGCTCTTTTAGCGAGCGGCCGAGCCGTTCGAGGAGCAAGGCTCCCCGTTCCGGATCCGCACGCAGCAGTCGAACGCAGCCGTCTCCGGCGGCCAGGCGCAAGACCGTAATCTCGTTCCTGGTCGCCCCGTCGGCCCGCGGGACGATCAGCTTCAGCACGGCGAGCTCGCCGTTGCCGAGCACAGCCTCGGCGACGAAGGCTTCAGTCGAATCCGCATAGGGACGGCCGACGGTGATCGACCACTCGCGCTCCAGGGCGGCAATGAGATCAGGAAGGGCGCGCAGCCATGGCGCGGCATCCACCGCGAGCGCCTTGTTACGCACCACCGGCGGGATGCCGATCACGATATGTCAGCGAATGTCGGCAGGCTCACTTGCCCATCATCGCGGATCTGTGGTCAGCGGAAGTCACGGCTGCGGGCAGCGGCCACGACCCGCAGCCGTCGCAGCCGGGTGGCGAGCAGGCTGACCGCCCCGTCGAGCCGCTCCACCCGCCCGTACACGACCAGCGCGTTCGCGTCCATGGCCAGCTTGCGGTGGCGCTCCCACACCTGCGGCGGGCAGATTACGTTCGCCATCCCGGTCTCGTCCTCCAGGCTCAGGAACACCACCCCGCCGGCCGTTCCTGGCTGCTGCCGGTGCGTGACCAGCCCGGCCACCGCCACCGTGGCGCCAGGCCTGGCCGTCTTCAGCGCATCGGTCCCGATCACGCCGGCGTCGATGAGCAGCTGCCTGATGTGCTCGACCGGATGGGTGCCGTAGGTGCCGGTCGCCCACAGGTCAGCGAAGGTCTCCTCGGCCGCCGTCATGGGCGGCAGTGGCGGGGCGGTCAGGCCCGGGGTGGTGCCAGGCAGCTGCCCGGCCCTGATGGTGGCGGCCGCGCCCGCCGCCCACAGTGCCTCGCGCCTGCCCACCCCGAAACAGCCGAACGCGCCCGCCGTGGCCAGCGCCTCGAGCGCTGGGGCCGGGAGCCCGGTCCGGCGGGCGAAGTCCTCCATATCCCGGTACGGCCGGCCAGCGGGGATGGCGGCAGCTGCGTCGGCGCCCAGGTTGCGTACGTCGGACAGGCCGAGCCTGATGACCGGCTGGCCGGCCACTGGCTGGCCGCCGCTGGGCGGATCAGCGCCACGCAGATCAGCGTGGCCGACGGGACCGGCTGCGGGACATCCGTTAGGACTGTTGGTTGGGTTCTGCGGGCTTTCCAGGCTGGCGAGAACGTCACTGGCGTTGACGTCGACACCGCGCACCTGCACTCCGTGCCTGCGCACATCGCTGATCAGGCTGGCCGGCGAGTAGAACCCCATCGGCTGGGCGCGCAGCAGGGCAGCGGTGAACGCGGCCGGGTAGTAGCACTTCAGCCAGGCGCTCGCGTAGACGAGGTAGGCGAAGCTGATCGCGTGCGACTCGGGGAAGCCGTAGCTGGAGAAAGCGAGGATCTTGGTGTAGATGTCCTCGGCGACGTCCTGCGGGATGTCCCGCACGGCCATGCCCTCCAGCAGGCGTGCGCGGAGTTCCTCGATCCGCTCCGGCGCGCGCTTAGAACTCATTGCCTGCCTGAGCTTGTCCGCCTCGGTGGGGCTGAACCCGGCGCAGTCGATCGCGATCTGCATCATCTGCTCCTGGAACAACGGCACGCCGAGGGTCTTGTCCAGCGCGCGGCGCATGGATTCGTGCGGCAGGTGAGCCACCTCGTCGCCGTGGCGGCGGCGCATGTAGGGATGGACCGAGCCACCCTGGATCGGGCCCGGCCTGATCAGCGCGACCTCGATCACCAGGTCGTAGAACTTCTCCGGGCGCAGCCGTGGCAGCGTCGCCATCTGGGCGCGCGACTCGACCTGAAACACCCCGACGGTGTCTGCCTCCTGCAGCATGGCGTAGACGCCCGGGTCCTCCTGCGGGATCGAGTGCAGGCTCCAGTGCTGGCCGTGGTAGGCCGCTACCAGTTCGAAACAGTCCCGCAGTGCCGTCAGCATGCCCAGGCCGAGCAAGTCGAACTTGACCAGGCCGGCGTAGGCGCAGTCGTCCTTGTCCCATTGCAGGACCGTCCGGCCGGGCATCCGGGCCCACTCCACCGGGCACACCTCCCCAACCGGCCGGTCGCAGATCACCATCCCGCCGGAGTGGATGCCGAGGTGACGCGGAAGCCGCTGCATCCGCCCAGCGAGCTCGACGACGGCCTCAGGGATCTCCGCGTCGGGCGGGACTGGCTGGCCAGGCCCGTACTGGCGCGGCCCGACCTGGCGTGACCAGGCGTTCTGCTGTTCCGGCTGGTAACCAAGCGCCCGTCCGGCGTCGCGCAGCGCCATCCGCGGCCGGTAGGAGATCACATTGGCGACCTGCGCGGCCTTGTCCCGGCCGTAGGTGTTGTAGACGTACTGGATTGCCTCCTCGCGGCGCCGGTGCTCGATGTCCAGGTCGATATCGGGGGGACCGTCGCGGCCGGCCGACAGGAAACGCTCGAAGAGCAGCCCGTGCCGGACCGGGTCCACGCTGGTGATCCCGAGCGCGTAACAAACGGCTGAGTTAGCCGCCGATCCCCGGCCCTGGCACAGGATCCCGGACTCCTCGCAGAACCTCACGATGTCGTGCACGATCAGGAAGTAGCCGGGGAAACCGAGCTGCTCGATGACTTTCAGCTCGCGGGCTATCTGGTCGTAAGCCCCAGGTTCCCATTCCGCCTCCGGCGGCCCGTAGCGCTCCGGGGCCTTCCTCGCGACCAGCTCGCAGAGCCAGGTGGCCTCGGAATGGCGGCCGGGAACCGGGAAATCCGGCAGCTCCGGGGCAATGACGTGGAAATCGAACGCGCAATCGGCGGCCAGCGCCACAGTCCGCTCGAGCACTCCGGGGTACCTGTGCAGGCGCCCGGCCATCTCGGCACCGGACCGGAGGTAGGCGCCCCCGGAGGCCGCCAGCCAGCCATCCATCTCAGCCAGGCTGCGGCGGGCTCTGATCGTGGCCAGCACCTGGGCCAGCCTGGCGTCCTGCGGGGCAGCGTAGTGCACGTTTCCAGTGGCGATCACACCGACGCCGACGGCCAGGGCCAGCTCATAGAGGACATCGTTGCGCTCATCATCGGTTGGCTGGTCATGACTGGTCAGCTCGACCATGACGTTCTGGCTGCCGAACATTTCGATCAGCGAGCGAAGCTCAGCCGCAGCCGCCACTGTCGACTCTCGGCCATCCGCCCCGGCCAGCGCGCGGCTGTCCGCCGCTAGGCCGGGTGCCGCTAGGCCGGGTGCCGCTAGCGCAGCGGGGACGGCGCCCTTGCGGCAGCCGGTGAGAACCACCCAGTGGCCGTCGTGCGCCTGAGCGAGTGCTGCCTCGTCGTAGCTGGGGCGGCCCTTCTCCTTGCCCGCGAGCTGCGCCTCGCTGATCACCCGGCACAGCCGCCGGTACCCTTCTGCGTCGCGGGCCAGCACCAGCAGGTGCCGGCCGACCGGATCAGGAATTCCGTTCTGGCCACCGGGCAGGTCGAGGCTGAGCTCAGCGCCGAAGACCGTGCCGAGCTGAATACCGCTCTGGCTGCGCAGCCGGGCGGCCGCCTGAGCGAATTGCGGGACCCCGTACATCCCGTCGTGGTCAGTTATGGCGAGCGCGGTCAGGCCGCGCGCGGCCGCCTCAGCGACCAGGTCAGCGGGACTCGAAGCACCATCGAGGAAGCTGTAGGACGAGTGGCAGTGCAACTCGGCCCAGGCTGGGCCCGGGCTAGCTGCCGGACCGTCGTCGGCTGTCCGGGGACCGGGGGTTGACCACCGGGCTGCCGTTGACCACCGGGCTGCCGTTGGCCACCGGGCTGCCGTTGGCCACCGGCAGCCTGGTCACCGGGCGTTGCTGTGGGGCCCCCGTTTCGCCGGTCTTGTTGCCGCCCCAGGAGAGCCGCCGCTCCAACTCCCGCCACGGCACTGGCGGGTTGTCCCAGCCCATGGCTTCCTCCTTCCCGGTTGGTCTAGATGGGGTGGGTGTCGGGGGTGATGAGGTAGGTGCGGCCGGTGGGGGTGGTCCAGTGGAAGGTGCCGGGGGCGGGCTGGGTGACGTGCCAGCCGGGGTGGTGTTTGAGGAGGTGGTCGTGGCGGCAGAAGCCGCCGATGTTGCAGCGGCAGGTGGGGCCGCCGTCTGCGTAGGGGCGGGTGTGGTCGAGGTCGGTGCGGGTGGCGGGCTGGCGGCAGGGCGGGAACCGGCAGGTGAGGTCGCGGGCGGTGATGTATTCGTGCAGGCGGGGGGCGGGCCGGTAGCGGGGGGTGGCGGTGGTGTGGGCGCAGCCGCCGGCGGCGGTGTCGGCGGCGTGCTGGGCGGCGGCGGCGCGGGCGGCGGTGGCGGCGGCGCGCAGGGCGCGGCCGAGGATCCCGGCGGGGTCGCTGGCGTGGGGGGCGGGGGTGGTGGTGAGGATGGTGCGGGGGATGGTGAGGGTGACCCGGCCGACGAGCGGGGTCCCGGTGGTGGGCTCGGGCCGGGTGCGGGTTCTGGTGGGGGGGATGGGGGTGACGGCGAGGGCGTGTCCGGCGGGGGTGGTGAGGATGATGCGCCAGTGGGTGCCGGGGGTGGCGGCGGCGTGGGCGGCGAGCTGGCAGGCCTGGGCGGGGGTGATGGGGCCGAGGCGGCTGAGGTGGCCGGGCTGGGTGGATAGCCCGGCAAGGGTGGTCCAGGGCAGGGTGAGGTCCAGCAGGCCGGGCGGTGGCCGGCCGGGCTGTGCGGGCGGCGGAGCGTGGGAGTGCCGGCCGGGCGGCCGGGCCCGGCCGGGCGGGGCGGGCAGGCGGCTGGGTAGCGGCGGCCAGTGCGGGACGGGGGGCTGTGCGGCGCGCCAGTCCCCGGCCGGGTCGTCGTCCGGGTCATATCCCGGACCAGGACCAGGACCAGGACCAGGACCAGGACCAGGACCAGGACCCGGGCCGGGGCCCGGGCCTGGCCAGCCGCCGGGCGGGAGGCCGGGCGGGAGGCCGCCGGGCGGGCTGCCGGGTGGTGGTATCTCCCCGGCGGGCGGGTCCTCGCGGGGCAGCCTCCGGTCCGGGCTGCCGCCGTCCGGGGTTCCGCCGCCGGGGGTTCCGCCGCGCGGCGGGGTCCGGGCGGCGGGGGGCTCCGCCGGGCGGCGGCCCGTTCCCGTGCCCGGGGCCAGATCCGGGTCCGGGGCCGCGCGTCCGGGCGGGGTGCCGGGCGGCTGGGGTTCGCCGCCGGGGGGCGGGGGTTCGTGGTTGCCGGGCGGCGGGGGTGCGCCGCCGGGGGGTTCGCCGCCGGGGGGCGGGGTGCGGGGCAGGGTGCCCGAGAGCAGGCCGAGGAAGACCTGGGCGCGCAGCACGTCGATCCCGCCGGCCGCGCCGGATGCTTTCAGCGCGCGGGCCAGCGCGCTGATCCGGGCCATCGCCGCGGCGGCGCCGATCCCGGGCAGCTGGTACCCGGCCAGCGCCGCGGTGCCTTCCTCATCCGGGTACAGGCACACCTTCGCCCGCGCCTCCGATTCCTTGCGGCGGCGCTCCGCGCCATCGGGATCCGCGGCGATCACCGCACGGCGCAGCACCGCCCGCAGCCCCGCGTTCGTCAGCTCCCCGGCCCGCGGCAGGACCTGCTCCTCCACCGCCCGGGCGTCCTCCTCGGCCAGCAAGCCGGTCGCCTCGGCGATCAGCCGCGCCCGCGGCAGGTCAATCACCCCGCCCGCCAGCGCCGCGCCGGTCGCCGCCAGCCGCCACCTCAACGTCACGGCCAGGTCCAGCCACCAGTCCGCGTTATACCCCGACATCATCAGCGCCAGCGACACCTGCGCCGCGGCGTCCTGCGGGACCCGGCCCGGACGGCCGTCCGCCGCCACCGTGACCTTCGGATCCCGCGCCGCGGACCGCGACGCGATCTGCGCGACCGCCGCGAGCTCCCCGGCCTGCGCCCACGACGCCAGCCGCCGCCACGACGCCGCCACCCCCGCCAGCGCGCCATCCTCCAGCCCCGCCGGATCCGCCGACGCCAGCCACCCCGCCAGCCCCGGCCCGGCCGGCAAGCACTCCGCCACCCGCCCCGCCGCCACCGCCAGCGGCACCTCCCGCACCCCCGCCGCCAGCAAACCATCCAGCACCGCATCCTGATCCACCGGCTCCGCCGCCACGGCCCCCGAAACCTCCGAGGCTGACGAACTCGCGGCCGCGGTGCCGGACACCGGGGTACCGGACACCGGGGTACCGGACACCGGGGTACCGGACACCGGGGTACCGGACACCGGGGTGCCGGACACCGGGGTACCGGACACCGGGGTGCCCGGGACGGGGGTACCCGGGACGGCACTGCCCGGGTCGGCACTGCCCGGGACGGCACTGCCCGGGACGGCACTGCCCGGGACGGCACTGCCCGGGACGGCACTGCCCGGGTCGGCACTGCCCGGGTCGGCACTGCCCGGGTCGGCACTGCCCGGGTCTGAGGTACTCGGCGCACCGCCGCTGACCGAAGGCCGGCGCGGCGGCCGGTTCCACGGGGCCGGCTCATTCAGCGCCGCCACCAGCGTCTCGAAATCCAGCTCCCACGACCACGACAGACCCTGCGGTGCACCCCCACCCACAGGCACGGAAGCGGCTCCGTTAGTGCCTTGCTGGGCGCTGCCTGGCTGGGCGCTGTAGGGCCGGTCGTGGTCCAGTTGGTCGCGCTCTGGCATCGGGGTCACCTCCTCAGCGAGGCTTTCTTGGGATGCTCGGTCTCTCAGGATGCTTGGTCTTCGACCATCTTAGCGAACGGTACCGACAAAACAGGCTGTAGATCGAACGGAAATTCGTTAAATCTCAGCTGCTTAGTTGGAGGTCCTATCACCGGCCTGTGTGGCAGCGGTTCAGTCGTAGCAGGCCTCAACCAGCCAGTGGCTTTCTTGTACGACCGCCAACCAGGCGTTTCCGTCTTCGGTGACCAGCTGGAATCTGGCGCACCTACGGGCGGCGGCCGGGTCCCACCAGCGTTCGGTAACCGGCCAGGGCCCAGCCCACGAGGTGACGGCGAGCCACGGTCCGCCATCGGCCGATAGCCGAGCCGGGGGCGCGGAAACCAGGGCCCGCCCGGTGACAGTCACGGTCGCCCCTCCGTCGTCGGTGATAACCGCGGGCAGCGGAACCGGGTATACCGTGGCCGGCGCTGGGGCGGGAATCTGTGCAGGCCAGGGCGGATCTGCGGGAAACAGCGGGTCTTTAGCATCACCGAAAGGCACCAGCGTCACCTGCTCGGCCGGGCCGCGGCCTCCGGCCAGCGTCGGGCGGGTCACCGCGTTGTGCCCGAGCATGGCCTGAACCCTGACGGCAGCACGCGCTACCCGGTCGCTGATGAAGGCATCGCCCCACAGGCCTAGCTGGTGACCCTCGTTCCTAACCAGCTGGTCCGGGATCAGGCGCAGCAGCGTTATGCCGCCAGCCTGCATTCCCTCGTGGTCAGGTCCCCGCCTCCGGCTGTGGCCCGTGGCGGGCCGGGCATCCCGGGCAGCACCATCCCGGGCAGCGCCATCTCGGGCGGGACCATCTCGGGCGGGACCATCCCGGGCGGCGCCATCCCGGGCAGCGTCATCCCGGCCGGGACCATCCTGACCGGCCTGCCAGCCAGCCAGCTGCCAGCGCACCCGCTCGGCTACCGCAAGCGCCGAGAGCAGCCCGTCATGCCGCCACAGCCGGGTGATCTCCCTTCCGTCCGCGCAGACCGCCTGTATCCGCACCCGTACACAGGCCAGGCCCCGCGCGGCCAGACCGGCGTGCATCCGCTCGGCCAGCGTCTTGGCGGCGAATATCACCGGCTCGGCCTGCTCGGCCGGCGGGTCGAAGTCCAGCTGAACAGAGAGATCGGCCGATGGCGGGCGGAGCGCGAGCGGTCGCGGATCGGCGCCGCGCGCCAGCCGGTGCGCAAGCGCTCCTTGCACGCCGAACCTGCTGCCCGCTTCCGCGGCCGGCAGCGCGGCGAACTCCCCCAAGGTCCAGATGCCCAGCCTGGGCAGCAGGTCCGCGAGCTCAGGGCTGCCCAGCACGCTGACTGGATGCGGGGCCAGGAACGCTGGCGTGCGGCCGGCCGCCACCACCAGGCCAGACGGCCCGGCCTGGGCGGCCAGCTGCGCAGCAAACAAGCCATCGGCAACGCCGACCCGGCAACCGAACCCGCGCCTGGCCACCGCTGCGGTGATCTTTCTCGCGAGCGCCTCCGCACCGCCGAAATACCGGGCCGGGCCGCGCGCACTGAGTGCGCAGACGCCCGGACGCAGCACCTCAACCTGCGGGCAGAATTCCTCCACCACGGTCACGACCTGCTCGAAGGCCCGGGCATCGGGTCGTGGGCCCGGTGCGGCCGATGTGTTCGGCATGACTGGCGCACCAGGCACGGCCGACGCATCCGGCGGCCAATCCGGGCACATCACCACCAGCACCTGGCGCGGGCCGCCCGCGGCTGCCCTCACCCCGAGCTCGCCAACGCTGTATTCGCCAGCCCCGCGCTCACCAGTCCCGCGCTCGCCAACCCCGTGGTCATCCCGCGCTCGCCCCGGCCGCCAGCCCCGAGGTCATCGGCGACGGCTACCGAGCCATCCGGGCCCGGCAACCACAGCCATCGCTCTCGCGGCCGCGCCGCCGCGCCCCGTCCGTCCGCCAGCACCCGGGCCCGGCGGGCGCGCAGCCGCCCGTGGCCGGTCCCGATCCCAGCCCATTCCTGGTCAGCGACGCGCAACCGGGACTGCGCGCCGTCCCACTCCCCCGCCACGATCAGGACGCCGCCGCGTCGGCGGATGACAGCTTCGAGCTTGCGCCGCACCTGGGCGGGCGGCTGGGGGGCTGGCCGGGCAGGCAGGCGAAGCAACACCAGCTCGCAACCGTCCAGCAGCGAGACCACCACCTGCGGCCAGCCCGGGCCCGGCTCCGCGATCAACAGCATCCGGCCGGGATCCAGGCCCACGTCGGCAGCCGCTCGCACGCCGAGCTGTGGCACCCCGGCTATGGCGCACCAGGCTCCGGCCGCCGATGCTCCCGCGGCCAGAGCGAGGCACAGCAAGCTCCAGCTCCCGGTCGCCACCACCGAGCCGCGCTGTAGTCCGCCCGCAGGCAGCAGCTCCCGCAAGGCATCCAGGACTGGCAGGACGCCATCGCCCGGCACCGCATCGTCATCCCGCCGTCCGGAAGATGCCGCCCTGACCTGCGCCATCTCTGCCCCCATGAGAACATCATCGAACAAAGGTTCGACTCACGTCAACCTAGCGAGCTGCGGTGTCCGCGCCCGTCGGCCCAGGTCAGCTGGAGCGGGAAACGGCTGGGCCGTCGAAGTGGCCTTCAGCGACAGGCCCGCTCCGCGCCAGGGCGAGTTTCCGAACCTGACCTGACCCAGGTCCTGCGGCAACAGGAGAGCGGTCAACATGCAGTCGAACGCTACAAGCCAGCCCGCCTCGACTGCGGCCCTGGATATGCTGAGCAGCAATCGGAGGAAGGCTCCGATTACTGCGGGAGGTGTCTTCGTGACGAGCACGGCATTGGTCGACGGGGCCCGTCGAGCACTGGGACCGGTTGGCGCGTTCTTGCCGAACATCCCGCTCACCAGCGCACCGCCGGTCGAACTGCAGCGCCAGGCCGTCCGCAGGCTGGAACGGGCGGGTTATCGCGCGGCGTGGAACAACGAGGGCGTCGGCGGCAAGGACGGTTTCGTCCAGCTCGCCCTATTGCTGGCCGCCACCGAGCGGTTGGTGTTCGGCTCGGCCGTCGCCAATATCTGGGCCAGGCCGCCGGAGACCGCGCATGGTGCAGCCGCCCTGCTGGCCGAGGCTTATCCCGGCCGGTTCGTGCTCGGCCTCGGCGTGGGCTATCCCTTCCAGGCGGACGGCGTTGGCCGACGCTACGGGAGCCCGCTGGAGACCATCCGCGACTACCTCGAGCGGATGGCCGCCCCGCAGCCGATGACCCAGGTGCCCTACGTGGCCTACGCCCGCATCGTCGCAGCGAACGGCCCGAAAATGCTCGCACAGGCCGGGCAGATCGCCGACGGAGCGCTGCCCACTCTCGTGCCACCCGAATACACAGCGCGCGCCAGGGAGGTGCTCGGCCCGGACAAGCTGCTGGTCATCGGGCTGACTGTCGCGGTGGATGACGACCGGGAGCGCGCGAAGGCCACCGCGAAACAGTTCATGTCTGCCACGGTCGGCCGACCTGGCTCGCCGTACGCGGCCAACCTGGCCCGGCTGGGCTACTCCGCGGATGAGCTCAGCACCGCCACGGACCGGGCGGTCGACGCGGTACTCGGGTACGGCGGGCCGGCCGCGATCGCCGCCAAGGTGCGCGAGCACCTGGACGCGGGCGCGGACCATGTGCGGCTCGCCACGATCGTGCCGGACTTCAGCACCGGCATCGACCAGCTGGAACGGCTCGCCCCTGCGCTGACCGGATGACCGCGCCCTGACCCGCAGGGCGGCTGCTCCGGCTCCGCGACGCGTGACGGGCAGCAGTTCCGCGACCGCGACCAGCCGGGAACGAGCCTGCGCTCAGCGGGCGGCCGCCCGGCTACGACCTGTCGCCACGGGCCGGTCACGGGCGGGTTAAGGCCATAATCAGAGGTGATCACAGGATCCGGATCTGATTGACACCCCTTGCGGCGGGAGAGTACAGGTTACGGTCTATGGGCCGCGGGATGGGAGCACGTCAGGGACAGCGCGCATGGCTGGCTGGCCGAGTTGCCGTCCTGCTGGTCATCGTCGTAGCCGGCGTCTTCGCGATCGTGCGTTACTCGAGCTGGGGAGCCGCGCTGGCCGGCACCCGCCCTGAGCCGTCGGTTAGTCAGACACACCGGGCAGGCGCCATTGCGGTGCGGCGGTCCGCGTCCGCGGGGCTCCTGCAGCCGGCTGCCAGGGCAGGGGGCGGGCCGTCCGCGGCCCCGGCAGACGGCAGCGCCGTACGCTCCGCCAGGCCCGCGGCGTCACGATCTGGCACAGCCAGCCATTCGCCAGCCCCCGCGCCCGGTACCGCCCCGGCCATCGCCGCGCCGCTGGTTTTCCGCACCCTCCCGCCCGGGGCGAAACTGCCGTCAGATGCGCAGTGCACGCGGTGGGTGCTGGCCCGGCCTCGCAAAGAGAACAAAGGCGCGAATCACGGCTACAACCAGACCACCGGCCAGCATGTCGGCGCCGGATTCTTCCCCGCAGGCGACAACCCGCAGGCCGACCGGCTGCTCGCGCCGCGGATTGACGGCGATTTCACCGGCACTACCAGCGAGATCCTGCGCTGGGCGGCCTGCAAATGGGGTATCAGCCAGAACATCGTCTTCGCCCAGGCGGCGGTCGAGAGCTGGTGGCAGCAGGACACCAAGGGTGACTGGGGCACCGATCGTAAGGCCTGCCCGCCCGGTCACGGCCTCGGCAAGGACGGTAAGGCGGGCCTGTGCCCGCAGAGTTACGGCATTCTGCAGAACCGGTACCCCTACGAGACGGCGAGCTGGCCAGGGATCGGCGATTCCACCGCGATGAACGCCGACACGGCCTACGCGATCTGGCGATCCTGTTACGACGGCTACGAGGTCTGGCTCAACAACGTGCCGCGCGGTGAGCAGTACCACGCTGGTGATGTGTGGGGTTGCGTGGGACGCTGGTTCGCCGGGCGGTGGCACACTCAGCCAGCCCAGCAATACATCAGGCGGGTCAAGCAGTACATGCGCGAGCGGATCTGGCTCAAGCCCTATTTCCAGCAGCCCTGACCGGGGCGGTGCCGGCAAGCTAGGGCCGACGGGAGGCTGCCTGCCTGGGCCGCGGCGGCGGTCCCTAGCCTGAGCTCATGCGGCGACTGGACCTGCGGGCGACCTTTGACACCTACGCCGTCGCGTGGATCTTCCTCATCGCCGTCCTCCTCGCCGAGCTGGTCTATGCCTTGTTGCCCGCGCACGACCAGACCGCCCTGGTCGCCTGGGCCAGCACCAGCGTGCATAGCCTGCGTCAGCACCCGGTCGGTTCGCTGTTCGCCTCGACGCTCATTCCGCAGGAGTCCGCCAGCGCCTGGCCGTTGCTGATCGCGCTGAGCATGTTCGGTGCCAACCGGGCGCTCGGCAACTGGCGGACGGCCCTGGTGTGTGGTGCCGGGCAGGTGATCGGCACGCTGGTCAGCGAGGGAATCGTCGCCTACCAGGTGGCGCATGGGCTGCTGCCAGCCGCCGACCGCTATCTCATCGACATCGGTCCGTCGTACGTGGTGGTGTCCGCCATCGTCATCGCGTTGCTGCTCGGGTCCTGGCGCGCCCGCGTCGCCGCCGCCGTCGACCTCGTGCTCCTGGTCGCTGTGGGTGACATCTTCGGCGGCCTCAGCCAGCTGAACGTCGCCGCGGTGGGCCACCTCACCGCCATGATCGTCGCGGCCGTCGGCACCGGCCTCCTGTCCTGGCAGCGCCAGCGCCAGCGAGAGCGAGAGCGAGCCGCAGGCTCAGGTACGGCAAACCGGTTCCGGGGCGAGGTCACGGCGCCCGGTGTCGCCGATCACCCGCCGGCTACGCCAGGCAACCCAGCCGCGCCCGGCCGCGTACCAGCAGGCTCCGAAGGATCCGACGAAGAACCCGACGGGCCAGTTTGACCGCAGCGACAGCGCGATCGCCGCCCACACTGTCACCAGTGCGAACGCCACGGACAGGCACATGGCCAGGGATGGCCTGCTGGTGATCGACCGGGCGGCAGCCGGCGGACCGATCATCAGGCTGAAGATCAATAGTGCGCCAACCACCGGCAGCGTCATGCTGGTGGCCAGCGCCACCACCACCAGGAAGCACAACTCGATCCGATAGCTGGACACGCCGCGCGCCTCGGCGAGCTCGGGCATCACGGACGTCAGCATGAGCGGCCTGTACAAGATCATGATCGCGGCCACCGACACCGCACCGAGCACAGCGACCGGCAGCACCTCGGCCGAGCCGACGCCGAACAGCTCGCCGAACAGCAGCGAATAGATCTCCGGCGCGTACTCGGTACTCATGCTCAGGAACAGCGCGCCGAGCCCCAGCATCACCACCAGAGCCAGGGCGGTCGCCACGTCGTGCCGCCCGCGGCGGCCGAGCCAGCCGATGGACAGCGCACCGATGAGCGCGAAGACCGCCAGGCCGATCAGCGTGTTGATGCCCAGCAAGCTCGCTCCGGCGGCGCCAGCGAACGCGCCCTGCGGCACCGCGTCGGCGACGAACGCGGCGCCGCGCAACACGATGAAGAACCCGACGACCCCGGCGACCACCGCCGCGATGGTCGCGACCGTCCAGGTATTCAGCAGGTAGCCGGAGAACATCACACCCGCCTGGCCCGCAGGGCTGATGGCGCTTGCGCCATCAGGTAAAAGGCAAGAATCAGGGTCACAACGAAGAAGCTCACCGGCCAGCCTTGCCGGGCAGGCGGCCAGTAGAAGCTGTCAAAGGCGAGCAGGATGCCCAGCCAGGTGGCAGCCAGGCCGATGAGCCCAGCCCAGATCATCGCCAGGCCGGGCTTGTTGGTCAGGCGCAGTGCCGTTGCCGCGGGCCCGACTAGCAGCGCGGTGCTGAGAATCGCGCCGATGGTCAGGGCGGACAGTGCCACCGCCAGCGCGATCGCCACCAGGCACAGCGCGCCGGCCAGGCGCACCGGCACGCCGCGGACGAAGGCCAGGTCGGGACTGACCGAGCTCAGCAGCAACGGCCGGTAGAGCGTCATCACGATGGCGAGGGCCGCCAGGCTCAGCAGGGCCACGACCGGGATGATCGAGCTACTGATGGTGAAGATCGAACCGAAGAGGATCGTGATCGTCGCCCCTGTCGTGGAGGTATACGTGGCGTCCCAGTAGAGAAACAGCGCCGCGAGGCCAAGTCCCGCGCCGCGCACGATGCCGGTCGCGAGGTCACGCCCCCGGGGCCGCTGGACGCCGATCATGTCCATGACCGCGGCCGCGAGCACGCTGACGCCGACAAAGCCCCACAGCGGGCTGACCCCGATGAGGAACGAACCCGATCCGCCGGTCACGCTGATGTCCGCCAGCGCGTGGCCGGCGTATGACTGCCCGCGGAGCACCGCGAAGGTACCGACCATGCCGGACACGATGGCGACCACGCCGCCGGTCAGCAGCGCGACCTGGACCGGCGCGCTGCCGAAGAAGCCGGGCGCGAAAATAAGGTGCAGCAGATAGCCCACGAGCGATCACGCACCTGAAGGACGGCGGCCAGTGTCACTGTGGCTGATCCGCGCAGCGGCCTCGTCGTGACCGCCCTGCGGCGCATCCCGTCGCCCGGCGTGCGCAGCTTCATGCTGGTCAATGGGTATGTCCGGACCGTTTCCGCGCCCGGCCACGACCAGGATGCGGTCATGGATATGAATGACGTCGACATGCTGGCCGTACAGCTCGCTGAGCACCTCGGGCCGCACGACCTCGCTGGTCGTCCCGCTCGCAGCCCGGCCGTTCGCCATGTAGACGATCCGGTCCATCACCGGCAGCAGCGGGTTCATCTCGTGTGCCGAGATCAGCACGGCGATGCGCTGCTGTTTCGCGATCCGCGCGACCAGCTCGATGACCTCCTGCTCGCTGCGGATGTCCAGGTTGGCCAGCGGCTCGTCCAGCAGCAGCAGCCTGGGCCTGCTGATCAGCGCGTGCGCGATCAGGACGCGCTGCTGCTCGCCGCCGGACAGGTTGCCGACCCGCTGATCGGCGAAGCGCCGTGCGTCGACGGCGCCCAGCATCTCCTCGACCAGCTGGCGCCGCTTCCTGGAGGGCAGGCCGATTCCGAGCCGGTTGCCGTCCAGGCCGAGTCCCACCAGGTCGCGGGCGCGCAGTGGCATGTCGGGATCGAGCAGGATCCGCTGCGGCACGTAACCGACGAGCTGGCTGCCGCGGGCCCGTGGCCGGCCAGCGATGCGGACCGTGCCCACCGCCGGGGCCTGCAAGCCGAGAATGACCCGTAGCAGCGTGGTCTTGCCCGCGCCGTTGGAGCCGATCAGGCCGACGAACTCGCCCGCCTGGATGGTGAAGCGGACGTCGTGCAGCACCTCACGGCCCGACAGCCGGACGCAGACGCCGTCCACGGCGAGCGTCTCGTCGTGCTCGATGGTCGTTGCTTGCTCAGTCATTGCTTGCTCAGTCGTTGCTCACTCAGTCATCGCTCACTCAGTCATCGCCTGCTCAGTCGCCACGGCGTCATCACAGTTTCTCCGTGGAGGTCTTGTCGGTCACAGCCCGTCGCAGCGCCTGGACCTCGGCCAGCATCCAGGACTGATAGTCGTAGCCGGGAGTGGGCATCGTCTCGTAGACGCCGACCACCGGGATCCCACTCGCCCTGGCCTGCGCCAGGAACGACTGGGTCAGCGAGTCGGTCACCTGCTGGTTGTACAGAAAGGCCCGCACCCGGTGGCGGGTGAACAGGCCGCTTTCGAGCGTCACGTACTGCGGCGACGGATCCACCCCGTTCATAATGTCGGCCTGGAACCCGAACGGCGTGAGGTTGTTCGTTCCGAGGGCCTGGAGAAGATAGTCGCCGACCGGTTCCGTGACCGCCACCGGGATCCCCGGGAACGCCGCCTTGAAGCTGGCGATGGCCCGGCGCCACGGATCCAGGGACTTGTCGAAGCTGCGCTCGTTGGCCCTGAAGTAGGCACCGTGCCGGGGCTGGAGCGCGGACAGGTCGCTGGCCAGCGCGTTCGCCACGGCGGGCATGGTGGCCGGGGAATACCACAGGTGCGGGTTGGGCGTGGAGTCCGGCAGGCCCAGCAGGTGCTGGACGTCGATCACCTTGCGCGCCGGATTGGGCGCCGCACTCTCGATCTTGTCCATGTAGGTGTCGTAACCCAGGCCGTTCTGCACCACGAGCTGGGCACCGGCGATGTCCTTGGCGACGCCCGGGCTGGCCTCGAAGCTGTGCGGATCGGTATTGGGGTTGCTCTCGATCGCCGTGACGCTGACGTACTTGCCGCCGATCTGGCTGATCACATTGGCATAGGTGTTCTCGGCGCCGACCGCGAGGATGGTGCCGCTGCCGCCCGCGTCAGCACTCGGCGCCACCGTTGCCGAGCAGGCCGCCAGCGCCGGAACCGCGAGAGCGGCCAGCACAGCGACTGCTGCCTTCGGAGAACGTGGCATGGCTGAGAAATCCATCCTGAGAGGTATGCATCGCCGGCCCGTGCCCCTCCGGCGGCCTGCCGCCCTTGATGATAATGAAAACGATAACCAATGTACGGTACGGGGGTCAAGTCGAACGGCGCGCCTGGCGGGCCTGCCCGCGCATCGCGGCCGGGGCTATGAACACCCGAGCGGCGCGCTACCGGGTGGTACGGTTTCGGTGAGACAAACCCACATGGGGTTACGCCGTCGGGGGCGGTTGAAGTCTCCTGCCGAGCATCCCGCAGTCTGCGGCGGGCTCGTGTACGCAATACCGATGGCTGCGGGCCATCGTCGTGGCGCTCGACAGGTCTGCGGAGACGTCACGCGGTATCGCGTAGGCCGCCGGACCTGCCTTTCGGAGGTCTCGCGCGCCCCCCCGCATTCAGTTCCGAGAGCGAGCGCATAGCTGTGGCGAGCAGCGTTACGGGAGAACTCAGGCCTGCGCGGCCGGTACCGGCTGTCCGTCCGCCGGCCGCAACCAGCCGTCGCACCGAGGCTTTGCGCTGGTCGGCCTTGGCCGGGATCGGCATCTCGACCCTGATCATCATCGTCGTCTCGGCCGCGCGGCACAGCTTTGCTGTCCCATCGATGCCCCTGCCTGCCGCCGGGCCGCCCTGGGTCTTGACCTTCAGCCTGCCGGCCCAGACCGTGACGCTCGCCTTGTGGGCGGCGGGACTGCTGGCCGGCGGTGGCGTGATCGCGGGCCTGGCCGCGGTGGGCCGTGGGGCCAGGTTTCCGTTGTGGTTGCTGATCGGGGGCGCGGTCACGGCCGTGGTGGCGCTGACCGTCCTGCCGCCTGCCGGGTCAACCGACACGCTCGACTATGCCTCCTACGGGCGGATGGTGGTGCTCGGCCACACGCCGTATGTGATGACCCCCGACCAGCTGCGCCTGCTGCACGACCCGATCGGCCTGGCCGCGCCGCGCATCTGGGCCAAGCATGTCTCGGTCTACGGCCCGCTGGCGACCGTCCAGGAGTGGACCGCGGCCGCCCTGGGCGGTACCTCGGCGGCGCGCATCACCTTCTGGCTGAAGCTGTGGAATGCGGTCGCGTTCTGCCTGGTGGCTCTCAGCCTGGACCGGATCCTGCGCTTCGATCCGGCTCGCCGGACGCGGGCCCACCTGCTCTGGACAGCCAACCCGCTGCTGCTGTGGAACCTGATCGCGGGCGGCCACCTGGACGGGCTGGCGGCCGCGGTCGGCTTCCTGGGCCTGGCCCTGTTCAGCTCGCCGCGGGCCGGCCGTGTCCCAGGTCCGTTCCGGGCCCTCTGCGCCGGCCTGCTGATCGGGATGGCCGCCGATCTCAAGATCTCGTTCGCCTTGTTCGGTCTCGGACTGGTCTGGGCAGCCAGGCGGTCGCCCCGTACCGCGCTGGCCGGTGCGCTGAGTGCCCTGGCGGTGATCGTGCCCAGCTACATCTGGTTCGGGCCGCCGGCGATAACAGCGCTGCTGGCCCGGAGCACCCAGGGCAGTGCCGACGCCTTCTACCGGCTGTTCTCCTGGCCGCCGGGGAGCGCTCAGGTCACGGCGCCGGTCATCATGCTCGTCGTGCCCGTTCTGGTGGCCATCGCGGTGGCGATGCTGTGGCGGCTGCCTGACGATGTCCCCGGGCTGCCCGCCGTGCAGCCCGCGCTCGCCCTCAGCCTGGCCTGGCTGTTCATCTGGCCCTACCAACTGCCCTGGTACGACGCGATGGTCATCTGCCCGCTCGCGGTGTACCCCGCGTCACGGCTCGACTGGCTGGTCATCGGCCGGCTCTGTGCCGGGACGATCGCGCTCATGCCAGGCAACCAGAACTGGCCGCCGCCAGCCTGGCTGACCGACCTGGCCCAGGCAGTCACCGGTTATGTCGTGCCCGCCGCCATGCTCGCCGCGGCGGCCATGCTGGTCTGGCTCTGCTGGACGCGGGCGTGGCGGCTTCAGCCGCCTGGCAGCCGCCAGGCCGGACTGCTGACCTTACTCTGAGCCGCGGACCTGGCACCGGAGCGCGCACCAGGACGGGCACCGGAGGCCGGCCCGGTCGGGGCACCGGCAGCTGGACCCGGCCGGGCCGCGGCTCGCCGCCCGGTTCGCGCCGCCCGGATCGCCAGGATCGCCAGCAGTACCAGCAGGGCGATGCCGGTCAGTACATAGAGATTGCCGACGAGCAGCTGGATCCCGTGCCAGTGATACTCGGCGTACCAGGGCCGGTCGCCGAGCTGATCGTAGGTACCCGGGTTGGTATTCGGCGGCGCCCAGATCAGTCCCCGGGAGAACCCGCCGAGGTCACCAGCGCTGCCCCACAAACTGCCCGGCCACGCGCCGAAGATCGCCGCGATCAGGGCGGCCAGGCCGAGCACGGCCCAGCCAGACGCCCGCCGGAGCGCCCTGATCCCGTAGTGAGCCGCGACCGCCACCGCGGGAACGATCCAGACCCAGTGATGATCCCAGCTGATCGGTGACACGAGCAGCCCGGTAAGCGCGCAGGTCAGGATGCCGAGCATCCGGTAGCCGTACCGATCGAGCAGCGCCGCGCAGACCAGGCCCACGACCGTGGTCACCGCCGCCGCGGCCAGCCACACCGGTGCCGCCGCGGCCACGCTGCCCACGAACCTGGTGATGATCGCGCGCAGCGACTGGTTGCCCTCCCAGGCCACAAAGCCGGTGCGACCGCCCTGCAGGAACAGCCCGTGCAGCCACCACTGGTCCGAGTCGCCCGGCAGCACGGCGAAGCCCAGCGCGATGGTCGCCGCGAACACTCCGGCCGCGACGGCCGCCTGCCGGAATCTCCGGGTGAGCAGCAGATACGGAATGAAGATCAGCGGCACCAGCTTGATCCCGGCCGCGATCCCGATGCCAGCGCCCTTCCACCACCGGCGGTCGGGCTGGCACAGATCCCACATCACCGCGGCGAGCAGCACCAGCTCGATCTGGCCGAGGAACAGCACCCGCTGCACCGGCTCCGTCCAGAACACCACCGCCGCCACCAGCAGCGTCGCACCGGCGCGGACCCGCACCTGACGGTATCCGAGGCCGCCGAACGTGGCCCAGAGCGCGGCGAGCAGGGCCAGGATGTTGACCCCCAGCCAGAGCCGCTCCACGACGTGCAAGGCCGGCACCGACAGGATCGTGAAGACCAGGGCCGCGAACGGCGGGTAGGTGAACTTCAGCGTGTAACGGTACGGCCAGCTGTACAGCGGCGCCGTCGAGCGCGGGTTGTACCAGGGCGCGATGTGCCGGACGCTGAAACCGCCTTCGCGGTAGACACGCAAATCCACCGGCTCCATCCACCAGTTAGCCGGATGTGTCGTAATCAGCACGATATAAAGCGCAATAGTGGCAGCGAACGCGAGCAGGCCGACGGCGAGGAACCAGCCTTTCCGTCCGCCCAGCCTGGTTCGGATCGGGCGTGACTGTGCAGGTACCGACCGCTGAGCGGCAGTCACTCCGTCACTCATGCCCGTTGCCTCCGAACCCCTCATGCACCATAACCGCCATAGTTTGGCGACCCTGCTGTGGATACCCGCGAGTACTGGTTCGCGCGTGATTCTGGCCCAATTGCTGGTAATTTCCTGGCCTGCGGTTTACCAAGCGGCCCAGCGCCGCGCTGTCTGGTCAGCGGCGGTGTCGCGAGCACACCGCAGCGCGTGGCATCGTGAGAGTGTGATGCCTGCCTATGGCCACGCAGCAGCGGCCCGGCTGCCTGTTGTCCACCAAGCGCTCGGTGGCGGCGGCGGGCTGGCGCATCTGCTGGTCCGGCTGGTGATCTGGCACGAGCTCTGGCGTATCGGCCGCGCGCTGTGGCGGATACCTACGTTCGGGCCGATCATCGTCATCCTCATCGTGCTCGCCGTGATCGGCCTGGCCGTGCTGCGGCAGAGCGGTTTTCGCTGGTCCCGGCGAGGCGGCGGCCCAGGCGGCACCGGCTCAGGTAGCACCGGCCCAGGCAGCGCCGGGACCGGCAGCACCGGGTCAGGCCCGGGCCCGCGCGACTGGTAAGGCTGCTAGCCGAGCACGGCGTCGCGGATCGCCCGCAGGTCCGGTTCGGCGGTCACCCCGGCCACCAGCAGCGTGGTGACCGGGCTCTGCCGCCATAGTTCGAGCCGCTCGCGGATCCGGCCGATGGGTCCGAGCAGGCACACCGCGTCTGCGAGATCATCGGGTACGGCGTCGATGGCCTCGTCGCGGCGGCCGTCAAGAAACAGTTCCTGAACCCGCAGGCCGGCCTCCTCGTAGCCCATCCGGCTCACCACGTTGAGGTGGAAGTTGCGGTTCCGTGCGCCCATCCCGCCGATGTAGAACCCCAGCATCTCCTTCGCGGACCGCAGCGCGGCGGGCAGGTCATCGGTCACCATGACGTTCACGGTCGCGGCGATGTCGAACCCTGGCCGCGCTCCGGCGAGGGCGTCGCCGTACACCTGGGCGACCCGCTGCGGATCGGTGAACAACGACAGCCAGCCGTCGGCGATCTCGGCGGCCAGCGCCACGTTTCCCGGGCCTTCCGCGCCGAGATAAACGGGGATGTCCGCGCGCAGCGGAGGGATGTTCAGCATGAGGGGCTTGCCCAGCCCGGTCCCTGGGCGGTACGGCAGCGGATAGTACGGTCCGGTGCTGCGGGCCGGCCGCTGCCTGCGCCACATCACCCGAAGCAGATCGACGTATTCGCGGGTGCGTGCCAGCGGCGGCGAGAACGGCACGCCATACCACCCCTCGACGACCTGCGGACCCGACACGCCCAGGCCCAGGAGCAGCCGCCCGCCGGACAAGTGATCCAGGGTCACGGCGGCCATGGCGGTCGCGGCCGGGGTCCTGGCGCTGATCTGCAGCACCGAGGTGCCCAGCTTGATCCGGCTGGTCCGAGCGCCGTACCAGGCCAGCGGGGTGAGCGCGTCCGAGCCCCAGGATTCCGCGGTCCACACCGACGCGTAGCCGAGGCGCTCCGCGGCGACAACCAGCGGCGTGGCGTCACCCGGGGTGCCCCAGTAGCCGACGTTCAGGCCCAGCCTCAGGTCATCCGTCACTGGCGCCTCACCAGACGATCAAATCACGGGACAGGCATCGAACGGCAGGCCTGCAGACAGGAAGCGGAAGCGGGAAGCGGAGGGCCCGGGATAACGGGTGCCCTCGGCTCAGCCGCACCGTCAGGACGAACATGTTCGTCAAGAACTGAATCGTAACGAACATGTTCGTTACGATTCAGTCATGGCAGCTGGAAATCGTCCCGTCGTCAGTCGCCGTGAGCGGCGGGCCAAGCCGGCGCTGACCCGCGAGGGCATCGTCGCTGCGGCCGTGGGGGTGATGCAGGCGGAGGGGCTGGGCCGGGTCACGATGCGGCGCCTCGCCCAGGAGCTGGACACCGGTCCGGCCTCGCTCTACGTCTACCTGCGCAACACCGCTGAACTTCATGCGGCCATGCTCGATGAGCTGCTCGGCCGGGTCGACCTGGCCCCGGTCACCGCGGCCGGCGACTGGCGTGACCGGCTCATCGAGGTCCTCTGGTCCTACACCAGCATCCTGGCTGAGCAGCGAGGCCTGGCACCGTCGGTGCTGGTGACCAGGCCATCGGGGCCCGGTTACCTCAGCCTGGCCGAGGGAATCCTCGCGCTGCTGAGCGCAGGCGGGGTGGCCGCGGACCGCGCCGCGTGGGCGGTGGACATCCTGCTGCACTTCGCCACCTCGACCGCCGCCGAGCAGGGCACCCGCGAGCGGGCGATCGGCGCGGAAGACGAACACGATGCGCTCACCGCGGCCATCCTCGACGCGCCCGCCGGCACCTTCCCGCGCATCGCCGCACTGGGCGCGGAACTCATGTCCGGGACCGGCGAGGATCGGCTCACCTGGGGGTTCAACGTGCTGATCAACGGAATTCTGCAGACGCCCCGGCCGGATACGGCCACCACACCTGGCGCCTGACCCGCGGGCGGCCCAGCCACCTGGCCGGGTCCGAGAAAGCGAGCCCAGCGATGACCGCGACCGACAACAGCGCGGGCCCCGACCAGGCCCCGGGCGCACTGAGCAGCGCCTCCGGCCGGGACCTGACTGGCCAGCCGCCGGCCGTGGCCGATCCCAGGCGGCTGACGACCAGGCTGCGCATCATCCTGGCCATCGTGCTGCTCGCCGACGTACTGGACCTGATGGACTCGACGATCACCAACATCGCGGCGCCGACCATCGTCAGGGACATTGGCGGCGGCGAGTCGCTGATCAAGTGGCTGGGGGCCAGCTACGCGCTGGCCATGGGCGTCCTGCTCGTGGTCGGCGGCCGGCTCGGCGACCGGTACGGCAAACGGCGCATGTTCCTGATCGGCATCGCCGGGTTCACCCTCGCCTCGGTCGGCTGCGGCCTGTCCGTCGATCCGGCCATGCTGATCGCCGGGCGGCTGGTGCAGGGCGGTTTCGGGGCACTACTGATCCCCCAGGGCATCGGCATTCTCATCGGCACGTTCTCCCGCGCGCAGCTACCCAGCGCGGTCAGCGCGTTCGGGCCGGTGATGAGCGGCTGTGCGGTTCTGGGGCCCATCGTCGCTGGCTTCATCATCAGCGCCGACCTCGGCGGCCTGACCTGGCGGCCGATATTCCTGATCAACATCGTCCTGGGCACCGCCGGGTTCATCGCCGCGCTGCGGCTGCTGCCGCGGGACACGCCGGCCAGCGCCGTGCCCATCGATGGGCTCGGCTCGGGCCTGCTGGGCGCCAGCATGTTCGCTCTGATCTACGGGCTGATCGAGGGCTCGACCGCGGGCTGGACGGCGGTGCCGATCCTGAGCCTGGCCGCCGGCGGGGCGCTGCTGGCCGGATTCGGGGTGCGCCAGCGCCTGGCCACCGACCCGCTCATCCTCCCCTCGCTGCTGAAGAACAAGGGATTCACCGCCGGGCTGCTGCTCGGCCTGGCCTTCTTCGCCGCCGTCAACGGACTGGCCTACGTGCTCTCGCTGTTCTACCAGACCGCTCTGGGGCTGAAGCCGTCCGCGACGGCCGTGGCCCTGAGCCCCCTCATGGCCGGCATCATCATCGCGTCCCTGGTGTGCCGCCCGCTGCTCGGCAAGCTCGGGCGGGTGCTCGTCATCATCGGGCTGGGCGTTACGCTCACCGGCGCCGCAGGCCTGTGGGTGACGGTCCTGGCCGCGGGCACCGCGGTCAGCGTGTGGGCGATCGCCCCGTCCATCCTGGTGCTCGGCGCCGGCATGGGCGCCTGCTTCAGCAGCATTTACGACGTCGCGATCGGCGACGTGGCTCCCGCCGAGGCGGGCAGCGCCAGCGGCTCGCTGAGCGCCGTCCAGCAGCTGGCGGCCGCCATCGGCGCCGCGGTGGTCACGACCGTCTACTTCAGCCAGCGGGCCCAGCACGGCGCCGGGCACGCCATGACCGTCAGCGTGGCCGTGGTCGGCGCGATCGCCGTCCTGTGCCTGGACCTGGTCTGGCTGCTCCCGAAGTCAGCCCCGCCGGACCAGCCCCCGCCGGACCAGCCCCACTAGACCAGCCCCCACTAGACCGGCCCCCACTAGACCAGCACTGAGCACCCGCGCCAGCCAGGAACCTGGCCATGCCCAGACCATCACCCGTCACACCGAGCGCCGCGGGGCACCCCCTCACGCGTGCTGCAGCCCGGCGGCCGCGGCGGCTGTATCGACGGCCAGCCTGGTCAAGCGCGCATACTCGGCCCCCTTCACCAGCGGCACGTCATGGTCCGCGTCCATCTCGATCACCTGCGCGTGCAACGCCTCGGCCAGTTCCCGCTGCTTCGACGGACGCACCAGCCGGTCCCTGGTCGTGATGAGCATGGCCGCGGGCAGGCCCAGCTGGCCCGCCCACGGCTGAGCGTCATAACGGCTCAGCGCCCGTCCGGCATCGGCGAGTTCGCGGGCCAGCCCGCGGCGGAACTCAGCCGCGAGCCACGGCCGGTAGATCTCGAGCTCGGGCTGCTCCTCGACGGCCTGGCGAAGGACTCGTTCGACAAAACCGGCGCCGGTACCGAGCCGCAGGCTCAGCTCGAGGACCGACAGCAAGCGCCAGACCATCCGCTCGCTGACATCGCGGTGCCACTCGAGCGCCGTCGCCTGCATAACCAGCGCCGTCACCCGGCCAGGGTGCCGCCGGGCCAGCAGCATCCCGACTGGGCCGCCCATCGAGTATCCGACCACGATCACGGGCTCGGTCCCGAGCTGGCCGAGCAGGGCGGCGGCATCGTCGGCGCAGTCCTCGAGGCTGAACGGCTCGGTTGACCGCATCCCGCGCCCGTGCCCGCGCAGGTCCAGTGCGATCACCCGGTACCGTTCGGCCAGCCGCGCGTAGGCCGGGAAGAAGTTGAGGTCAGCGCTGGCGGTCCAGCCGTGCAGCAGTAGCACGGCTGGCCTGGCGGGCGCGCCGCCCGAGTCACGGACGAACACCTCGCCGCGACCGGGCAGGTTGATCACCCGGCCCGGCGGAAGGCCCGGCGGCACCGGCGGCAGTGGCGCACTGCCAGGCAGCGGCCTGGCAAACCCGCCGAGCCGCCGCGCCTCCCGCCTGACCGCAGGATTTGCGGCAAGTGCGGCCAGACCCGCGGCTGCCGTCGCGGCTCCGGTCACGGCCAGCGTCCGCCCCGTCCTGCTCATCGTCCTCACTCACTGCTGCGGCCGGGCCCGCCATCATGACCTCGACAGCGCGGCTGTTTCGCTATATAGACGGTAGGAGGCCGCCGGCCTGGTCCGGCGCGCGGCCTCGGCTGCTGGCGAGCCGGGCACCGCTGCCCGGCTCGCCAGCAGCCGACCTCCTCGCCAGTATGTGACCCGCAGGGACCTTCGGCCCTGCAGCCCTGGCGCGGTGACGCGCACGATGGACTTTTCATGCAAGGAGAGGGCTATGACGATGAACGGGTCCAGTGCTCCGCATGACTACGACGTGCTCGTGATCGGCTCGGGCTTCGGCGGCTCCGTGACCGCCCTGCGGCTCACCGAGAAGGGCTACCGAGTGGGCGTGCTCGAGGCGGGCCGCCGGTTCGAGGACGCCGACCTGCCCAGTACGTCCTGGGATACCCGCAAATTCCTGTGGGCACCGAAGCTCGGCTGTCAGGGCATCCAGCGGATCCACCTGCTGCGGGATGTGATCATCCTGGCCGGCGCCGGGGTGGGCGGCGGCTCGCTGGTCTACGCGAACACGCTATATAAGCCGACATCGGATGCCTTCTACCAGGACCGGCAGTGGGCGCACATCACCGACTGGCGTGACGAGCTCGCACCCTATTACGACCAGGCGGAACGGATGCTGGGGGTGGTGCAGAACCCGACCATGACACCCTCGGACGAGGTCTTGAAGACGGTAGCCGAGGAGATGGGCGTGGGCCACACGTTCCGGCTGGCCCCGGTGGGGGTGTTCTTCGGCCGGGACGGCCGCAAGGAGCCAGGTGTCGAGGCCAGCGACCCGTTCTTCGGCGGTGCGGGCCCGCGCCGCCAGGGGTGCCTGGAGGGCGGCGAGTGCATGACCGGCTGCCGGCACAACGCGAAGAACACGCTGGTCAAGAACTACCTGTATCTGGCCGAGCACGCCGGTGCCACCGTTCATCCGCAGGTCACAGTCGCCGCCATCCGGCCACTGCACGGCGGCGGGTACGCGGTGGAGACGGTGCGTACCGGCGCGTGGCGGTCCGGGACGGCCGCCCGCACGTTCACCGCCGATCAAGTGGTGGTCGCGGCCGGAACGTGGGGCACCCAGCAGCTACTGCACAGGATGAAGGCGACGGGCTCGCTGCCCGGGATTTCTGATCGGCTGGGCGTCTTGACGCGGACGAACTCCGAAGCGCTCGGCGGCGCGCTGACGAAGCTGCGCAACCGCAAGGAGCATGATTTCACCCACGGGGTGGCCATCACATCATCGATCCATCCGGACCAGGACACCCACATCGAGCCCGTCCGCTACGGCAAGGGCTCGAACGCGATGGGCCTGCTCAGCACGCTGCTCACCGACGGTGGCGGCCGGGTGCCGCGCCTGGTGAAGTGGCTCGCGCACGTCGCGGTCCATCCCGGGCAGTTCGGGTCGCTCTACTTCGGCATCAACCACTGGTCCGAGCGGGCGGTGATCGGGCTCACCATGCAATCGCTCGACAACTCGATCACGGTTCATCCGAAGCGCACCCGGCTCGGCCGGATGAAGCTGACCTCTGAGCACGGGCATGGCGAGCCGAGCCCGACCTGGATTCCCGCCGCCAACGAGGCCATGCGCCGCATCGCCGCCCGCATCGGCGGCTTTCCGCTGAGCAGCGTCGGCGAGATGGTCAATATCCCAATGACGGCGCACTTCCTCGGCGGCTGCGCCATCGGCGACTCCCCGGAAACCGGCGTCGTCGACCCCTACCACCGGATGTACGGCCATGCCGGACTGCACGTCGTCGACGGCTCCGCCATCTCGGCGAATCTGGGCGTCAACCCGTCGCTGACGATCACCGCCCAGGCGGAGCGGGCCATGGCGCTGTGGCCGAACAAGGGCGACAGCGACGCCCGGCCCCCGCTCGGCGCCCCCTACCAGCGGGTCGCGCCCACGGCGCCGCGCACCCCCGCCGTCCCCCCGTCCGCACCCGCAGCGCTCAGGCTGCCGATCATCGAGATCCGGTAAACCGCACATCCTGGACCGTCTCGGGACGACCCAGGTCTGAAGGAGGGCCAGCCATGACGACATCGGTGGATAGCTCGGTCAGTACCGACCCCCGATCTCTAGGTCCGCGGATTACCGGCCGGCTGCTCAGCCGGCTCGCGGAGCGCGCCACCACCGCGGGACCTAGGCAGATGGTCCCGATCGAGATCCCGGCCACCGGGGACATCCTCGGGTACGTCCCGCATGCCGTGGCGGACGATGTCGCCGCGGCCGCTGACGCAGCCCGCCGGGCCCAGCCAGGCTGGCAGCAACTGGCCGCCACCGAACGGTCGAAGGTGCTGCTCCGCTTCGCTGAGCTCCTGCTCGACCGGCAGGACGAGGTGCTCGATCTGATCCAGCTGGAAAACGGCAAGGCCCGCCGGCATGCCTTCGAAGAGATCATTGACGTGGCGCAGGTGAGCCGCTACTACGCCCGCACGGCACCGCGCTACCTGCGTCCGCGCCGCCGCGCGGGCGCCTTTCCCGCCCTGACCCAGACGTGGGAGTATCACCACCCGAAGGGCGTCGTCGGCATCATCTCGCCGTGGAACTATCCGCTGACGCTCGGTATCAGTGACGCCCTGCCTGCGCTCGCCGCCGGCAACGCGGTCCTCGCCAAGCCGGACAGCCAGACGCCGTATACCGCGCTGTGGGCGGCGGAGCTGCTGACCGAGGCGGGCCTGCCCCCCGGGGTGCTTCAGGTCGTGACCGGCTCAGGACGAGAACTCGGGACGCCCGTTATCGACCACAGCGACTTCCTGATGTTCACCGGCAGCACTCAGGTCGGCCGGCACGTCGCCGCCCAGGCCGCCACCCGGCTCATCGACTACTCGATGGAACTCGGCGGCAAGAACGCGATCCTCATCCTGGCCGACGCCGACCTGGGCAAGGCGGTGCCAGGGGCGGTCCGGGCCGCCTTCTCGAACACCGGCCAGCTGTGCATTTCGATGGAACGGATGTACATCGACGCCGCGATCTGGGACGAGTTCGTCCCGCGCTTCGTGAAGGCCACCCAGTCGCTGCGCCTCGGCCATTCCCTCGACTACAAGCGCGACATCGGCTCATTGATTTCGGCCCAGCAGCTGGACACCGTCGTCCGCCACGTGACCGACGCGACCAGCAAGGGGGCGACGGTGCTGGCCGGCGGCCAGGCGCGGCCCGACATCGGCCCCTACTTCTACGAGCCGACCGTCTTGACCGGCGCCTCCCCCGGCATGACCCTCTACGCCGACGAGACGTTCGGCCCGGTCATCTCCTTGTACCGGGTGACCGGCGTAGACGAGGCGATCAAGCTGGCCAACGACAGCTGCTACGGCCTGAACTTCTCGGTCTGGACCCGCGATGCCGACCGGGGCCGTGACATCGCCACCCAGCTAGCGGCCGGGACCGTGAACGTCAACGAGGCGTACGCCGCGACCTGGGGATCCGTGGATGCCCCCATGGGCGGCTGGAAGGACTCGGGCGTGGGCAGCAGGCACGGCGAACATGGCATCCTGAAATACACCGACGCCCAGACGGTCTCGGTCCAGCGGCTCATGCCGATCGCGCCCACGAGCGTGCTGCCACCTGCCGTGTATGCGAAGGTGATGACCGCAGCCATGCGGAGCCTGCAGCGACTTCCCGGCCGCAAGTAGCGGCGGGCGGGCCGGCGCCGATCGCCAGGCGCCGGCCAGCCGGCGAACCGAAGAGGATGCTCATGCACGAGATCGAGTACGAGGTGCGGGGATTCCTCACCGTCCGCAACGACTCCTTGCGGGTGCCGCTGAGTGGCTCGCTCACCGTCCGCCTGGACCCGGACTCCGGCCGCTTCGACGGGGACCTGGTCCTTCACCCGGCCACCACGGTCCGGAAGCTGTTCGGTGTCAGCCTGGTCAGCAGCACCGTCGACATCAGCCCCGCGGGCCCGGTATCCGGCCGGATGGACGACGATGGCCGGATGTTCGCGACCGTGACGGTGGACGCGATCATCGCCGCTGCCAACGTCGGCGGGCTCACGCTGATCAACGGTGATACCTGCCGCACGGCCACGCACGCGGTCGTGCCCATGCAGTCGAAGCCGGGCTTCGACCTCGACCAGGGCGGCCGCCTGGCCGGCCGGTACCACCGGCCGCCCTTCACCGGGTGCGGGCGGCTCACTCCGCTGGTCAACCTGCTGATCTCCGGACCAGGGAACGCCGCCGTCATCGACCTGATCCCGGTTGCCTCCTGAAGGCAGCCAGGCTGACCGGACCCCAGGCGCCGACGACGCTTTCTTGCTGGGCAGCGTCTTCGGACCAGGCCTACTCTGGCGCGGTGGTTGTCTCGGACTCTGGCGCGGTCGTTGTCTCGGGCGCTACCTGGCGGTAGAGGGCGAGAGCGACCGTGATGCCTGCGCCGACCGCGAGCATCAGGGTGTTGCGCGCCTCACCGAGCCGGCCGGACTTGATGGCCGCCTGCAGCGCGGCGATGGGCCCGGTGCTGTAGGCGTCCACCAGATCTTCGGTCGTGAAGGCCACCCGGTCGCCGGGGATTCCGAGTCGTACCCGCAGCGGGTCCAGGATGCCGGGAACGGCGGGCGCCGGGACGAGCAGGTCAATTTCGTCGATACGCATCCCCACGCGATCGAGGAAACGCCGAGTCGCCTCTTCCGCGCAGTCAACGCAGCGAGCCTGATATCCGGGCCGCTCGTCGATGACCATCTGGTGCTGGCCGACCGGCGCCCCGGGGCCGCGTACTCCGCGCCTCGGCCGCCATTCCAGGCCGCTGACCAGGAGGTCTTCGTATTCAGGGAACGTCTCGAAGTGGAAGTCCGTGAACCCGAGGATGCTGTCATCCCAGCCGAGCAGGATCGCGCCGCCCATCGGGCGGAACAGGGCGGAGACGGACTCTTCGTGACCCGGGTGCGTATCGCTGGTCACGATCAGGCCCGACTTGATGACGCCGGAACGCAGCAAACCTGACTGCAGGTGGATGGCGTTGAGCACGCCGGTGACGCCATTGGCGGCGTCGAATGAGAAGGTCCCGTGCCCGATGGCCCCCGGATGACCCAGATTGGCGCCAATGTCCTCCTGGATGAGGGTGGCCAGCGCCGGTTCGCCCATGCTGTCTTCACGGTAGACACCGGCGTTGATCAGCATGTCGACGTCGCTCGCTGTTTTCCCGGCCCGGGCCAGGCAGGTCCGGGCGGCGGTATCGGCGAGCCGCCGCGCCGTGACCTTACGCCAGCCGCGGCTGTGGCCGGCCTGCGCTACGGCCTCTTCAATGCGTGTGCCCATAGCGATCCCCTTGGTTTCCAATCGTCAGGATGGCGATGCCGATCTGGACACCGGAGGCGATAGATAGCAGCATCACCCGGTCTCCCTTGTGTATCCGCTGCTCTTCCAGGTACTTGTGCAGCGCCACGAACAACGTCGTCGACGACGTGTTGCCGTTTTCCTCAAGGTTGACCACCACGTGCTTCGGGTTGGTCCCGAGACGGCGGGCAAATTCCGCCATGCCCTTGCGGATCGCCCGGGCCGAGGTCTGATGCGGAATCAGGTAGTCGATGTCGGCCAGGTCGACGCCAGCGCGCCCTAGAGCTTCGCCGACCATCGGCGCCATGTCCTCGATGGCTACCTTCTGCAGCTTCCTCGACTGGGTGTACATCTGCGCCCCCGGGCCCACCTTGCTGGGGTAGGCGAGGCACAGGCGGCTGTGCTCAGCGAGCGTGGCGAAGCCGATGACGTCGATGCCGGGAACGCCCACCGGCGCCCGTTCCACGATGACCGCGGCGCCGGCGTCGCCCAGCGTCAGCGACGCCAGCTGCTTGCCGAGCACCGAGCGGATCTGTTTCGCCGCATTCAGCCCCAGTTGGGAGATGTACTCGCCGGAGACCACCATCCCGCAGCTGATCTCGCCGCGCGCGATGAGATCCTGCATGAGGAACACCCCGGTCAGCATGCCCGCGCAGGCATTCGAGAGATCGAAGTGGATGGCATCGGGGGCGCCGATCGCCTGCTTGATATAGAGGCTGAGCGGGGGCTCGAAGCTCTGCCAGCTCTTGCCCTTGGACCTGGTGATACTGGAGCTGATCACCATCTCGATGTCCGATGCCTGGTGCTCCGAATGCGCCAGGCAATCACGCGCGGCCCCGACAGCCAAGGTGTACGAAGTCTCACCTGGCCCGACCACGTGCCGCTCGTGGATACCGGTCAGCCGCTCCAGCTGGATGTGGGTATGGTGTTTCGTCCGCTGCAAGAGCTCGGTGCTGGTCAGCCGTTCGGCAGGCTGCTTCACGCCAACGCTCTCGATCCGGCAGCCCCAGGGGGTGCCGGAATCGGGCGATTCGAGCAGAACCCAGTGGTCCGCCGGCCCCTGCTCGCTCTGGGCGTCAGTCATAGGGGCCCCTCCTCACGCCTATCGCGCTAGGCTTCATAACGGATGTTCCTCGGCTTTGGGGCGCCCAGAGTAGGGGCGAACGTCATCTACGACGTGCCATTTAGCCCTACGCTCGGCGGTGGACAGCGCGCACGATGGCGTTATGAGCGTGGCGGCGGGGCAAGACATGGACGTGGCGGCAGACAACGGCCAGGCGGCATACGCCGATGGCACCAAGTACACATTGCGATACGGCAAGCACAAGCTGGCCTATGAGATCTACGGTTCAGGCGACCGGGTGCTCATCTGGCTGCACGGCTTGCTGCTGGACGCCCACCTCAGCCGGGGCCTGGCCCGCAGGCTGGCCGCCCAGGGCAACCGGGTCGTCCTGCTCGACCTGCTCGGCCATGGCGCCAGCGACAAGCCCCGCCATGCCAGCGTCCACCGGATGGACCTGTACGCCGAGCAGGTGCTGCGCCTGATGGACGAGCTCGGCGTGGACAAAGCGGTGCTGGGCGGGGTCTCGCTGGGCACCAACGTGAGCCTGCTGGCCGCGGTGCAAGCACCCGAGCGGGTCCGCGGCCTGGTCCTGGAAATGCCGGTGCTTGAGTCGGCCGTGCCCGCGGCGGCCCTGGTGTTCCTGCCCCTGCTGATCGGGGTCCATTACGCCCGCCCGGTCGCGCTGGCGATCCGCTGGGCCGCCTCCCAGCTGCCCGCATCGCGATTCGGCCCGGTCGGCTCGTTCATTACCGCCGCCCAGTCAGACCCGGACGAAATCGGCGCGGTGCTGCATGGCGTCCTGGTGGGGCCGATCGCCCCGACCGCCGAGGAGCGCCGGGCGATCACCGCCCCGGCCCTGATTCTGGGTCACGGGATCGACCTGATCCACTCGTTCACGGATGCGGCCAGGCTGGCCAGGCAGATCCCCGACTCCAGGCTGATCAGGACCCGCACGTTCGCGGAGCTCTGGGTGCATCCAGGCCGGCTGACCCGCGAGATCTGCGAGTTCCTTGACCGTGTCTGGTCGGACGCCGAGCAGCGGCCCAGCATCCAGGCCGTCTGAGGTCCTCAGCGGATCACGTAGTCCTCACCGGATCACGTAGTCGGAGCGGCGCGCGCGCCGGGTGCGCGCCCAGTACTCGAAGCTGAATCCTGGCCACATGGCCCGGTTGACGCCGTCGGCGTCCAGGTACCAGCTCACGCAACCCCCCTCGCTCCACACGGCACGGCGCAGGCGGCGCTGGATCGCGTCGTTGTAGTGGCGCAGCGCGGCTGGCCTGACTTCGATCGTGTCCTTGTCCTGCTTGGCCAGCAGGCGCAGGCAGCTCAGCACATGCTGGACCTGGCTCTCGATCATGAAGACGACCGAATTGTGGCCCAAAGCCGTATTCGGGCCGAGCAGCAAGAAGAAGTTCGGGAACCCGGCGACGGTGATGCCGTGATAAGCCTCGATGCCGCCGCGCCAGACGTCCTGGAGCTTGACGCCCTCGCGGCCGGCCACGTTGAGTTCCGCCACCGCCTCGACGGTCTTGAAGCCCGTGCCGTAGATGATCACGTCGACGTCGTAGTCGCTGCCGTCCGCGCCGACCAGGCCGGTCTCGGTCACGTGGTCGATGTGGTCGGTGACAAGCTCGACGTTCGGCCTGGTGAGGGCCGGATAGTAGTCGGAGGACAGCAGCAGCCGCTTGCAGCCGACCGCGTAGTCAGGGGTTACCTTCGCGCGCAGCACCGGATCATCGATCTGGCGCTCGATATGACGCTCGGCCATCCGCTGCAACGGCGCCATCAGCTTGGGGTGTACGGCAAAGCCAACCGCGCGGGCTTCGAGCAGCCAGTAGATGCCGTAACGGAACGCCCGCATGGTGGGCGGGACGGCAGCGAAGGTGGCGCGGACCGTGGGCGGGATCTCGAAGTCAGGCCTCGGATGGAGCCACGGCGGCGTCCGCTGGAAGACATAGACCTGGCTGGCCTGCTTGGCGATCTGCGGGACGATCTGAATCGCTGACGCCCCGGTGCCGATGACCGCGACTCGCTTGCCCGCCAGGTCGCAGGACTGGTCCCAGTGCGCGGAGTGGAAGGCCGGGCCCGCGAACCGGTCGGCGCCGGGAATCTCCGGTATCGACGGCACGTGCAGCGCCCCGATGCCGGACACGATCGCGCGGGCCGTGTACACCTCACCCGCCGCGGTCGCAATGTGCCAGCGCTCGGTCGCGTCGTCCCACTCCATGCGCTCTACCTGGTGGCCATACCGGATATGCCCGGCAATTCCGTAGTCAGCGACGCAGCGCCGCATGTAGTCCCAGATCTCCTGCTGCGGGGCGAACATCCTGGACCAGTCCGGATTGAGCTTGAACGAGAACGAATACATGTGCGAAGGCACGTCGCAGGCGCAGCCAGGGTACTGATTGTCCCGCCAGGTCCCGCCGAGATCCTCGTTCTTCTCCAGGATCACGAAGTCGTGATAGCCAGCCTGCTTCAGCTGGATCGCCATGCACAGACCGGAGAAACCGGATCCGATGATGACGATCGCGGGTTCGTTGCTCTGCGGGCCCATGCTCATGTCTCCTTTGTCGTTACCGGGACGCCTATCGATGGCGTCCCCGGCGCGGCCTGGCCACGCGCCTTCGTGTCGGCGGCGCCGCCTGGCCCGAACGGCTGGGTCGCGGCACCTGTCGCCAGCCACCGCGACTCGATGTGCGGCATGGCGCGGGCGCCGTGCCTCGTGACCATCAGCGGCAATACCCCCCTGACCAGCTGCACAGGTGGCAGCCAGCGCTGCCCGTAGACCCGCGTCGCGCGCCGGGCAATGCCGCGGACCAGGGCGTCAGCCGTCGGCTCGAGCGGGTTGGTGCGGCCAGCGGGGAACGGCAGCTCCGCACGCATCTCCCGCAGCGCTGCGTTCTCGTCCGCGCCGCGCACCATGTCGGTGTCGGTCCAGCTCAGGTACGCCACCCCGACCCGGACTCCGTGGTGAGCCACCTCCGCCCTGACGGCATGGGCGAACGCCTCCGCCCCCGACTTGCTCGCACAGTACGCCGCCATCATCGGGGCCGGGGTGAGCGCGGCCAGCGACGCCACCTGCAGCAGGTAACCGTGGCTTTCGAGCAGGGCGGGCAGGAACGCGCGGGCGGTGGCCACGCTGCCGAGCAGGTTGACTTCGATGACCCGCGCGAACGCGCGGGCCTCGGAGTGGATGAACGGGCCGCCGATGGCAATGCCGGCGTTGGCGACCACGACGTCGATCCGGCCATAGGTGTCACGGACCGCGGCGGCCACGTCCGCGAGCGCGCGATCGTCGGTCACGTCGACTTCCCACCAGCGGGAGCCGGGCCCGCACGAGGCGGACACGGCGGCCAGCTCGTCCGGCTCGAGACCGAGCAGTGCCACCCGCGCATCGCGGGCTGCCAGGCGCCTCGCTACGACCGCGCCGATGCCCCGCGCCGCTCCGGTGACCACGACGACTTGACCGGCCAGATCCTTCGCTCGCCGCATAGCCGGTGTCCGCTCCCAAGCTGGATCTAGAAACCGCGCCAGTAAACACTGGCACTATTACAGGGTATCCGATGCAGCCCGCCGCAGATAGGGCTCACCGGCCCGCATCCGGCCCGGCGGGCCGGTCTCGTGCCGCCAGCAGCCGGATGAACTCGGCGTAGGCGGCACCAGCGCGCCTGTCCATGGCCCGGGCGAATTCGATATCGATCACGGTCCGTGCGACCGGGCGCAGCCGCTCAATCGTCTCGGCGAACCGCGCGATCTCATCCGGTCTCGGCCGGGCGCCGCGACGACCGAGAACGTGGGTGATGACGAGTTCCACGAACAGCACTGCCGCCTTATCGAGACCCGCCTGCAACTCACCGCCCGCAGCCAGGATCGCTGGCAGCGGGATGCCTTCGCGCACCAAGATCGTGGTGGCGTCCAGCAGCCGGCGGCTGACATGAATGACCCGATCACCGTCCACGCCGATATAACCGAGGCGGACGGCTTCCTCCAGCACCTCTGGTGTGAGCTGGCCATCGAGCAGCGCCGAGACGTCCGGCACGGTCAGCGGCGCAGGAACCTCATCCAGCCACGGGGCGGTCAGCGCCTGCTCGAAGCCGAGCAGCGCGGCTAGGTCGTAGCCCTGTTCCCAGGCCGAGAGCAGCTCTCCGATTCCGCCGAGGGTGTGCCCGCGATCCAGCAACTGCCCGATAATCCGCAGCCGGGCGACATGAGCGCGGGAGTACCAGCCGACCCGGCCCACCCGTCGCGGTGGCGGCAGAAGCTTGCGTTCCTGGTAGTAACGGAGCGTGCGTACCGTGACCCCGGCTTCGCGGGCGAGTTCGCCGATGCGGTACTCACGCGCGACCGGCGGCTGGCCCGCATCACGGTCCGCGTCGCTGGGCGCCGAGATATCCGCCGCATCCACCTGCGCAAGCATAAGCGCCCGTCAGCCGGCCCGGACGGTGGCCTGCCCGCCGGCGGGCACGATGGGCGGGCTGCCGTCGGGTCGGTCAGGCGCGGTATGTGAAGATTGCGGGAGCCGCAGCCAGAGGCTCGCGACACATCCAGCCGCACCGACGGTGAGTCGGAAAAGGGAGCGCCGGTGACATCGGCACCGAAAGCGGGACGCAGGCCTGGCCGTGATCACGTGGCAGGGACCGTGATGAACGCTTGTTACGCCTGGGACCGGCTGAGCTGGCTTCCGGGCCGGGCCTCAGGTGGCCGGGCTTGATACGCGCCGGCGAGCGGGATCTGACGGTCGCGGTGACCGGCCCGACCGGGACCTTCGGCTTCGGCCTGCTGCCCCTGCTGGAGGCCGATGACCGGATCGCCAGGGTCGTGGGCATCGCCCGCCGCCCCTTCGACCCGACCGCGTACGGCTGGACGAAGATGGAGTACCGGCGCGGGGATGTCCGGGACCCCGACGCCCTGCGCGAGGCGTTCGGCCAGGCCGACGTGGTGGTGCACCTGGCCTTCATGATTACCGGTGTCGCGTCCAGCGACGAGATCCGGGCGGTCAATGTCGAGGGCACGCTGAACACCTTCCACGCCGCGGCCGCGGTCGGCGCGCGGCGCTTTGTCTACGCCTCCTCGGTCGCGGCTTATGGCTTCCACTCCGACAACCCGGTCGGAATGACCGAGGACTGGCCGACGCGGCCCGCGGCGCGGCTGTTCTACGCTCAGCAGAAGGCCGAGCTCGAGGAGCTGCTCAGGGCCGAGGCCGCCCTGTCCCCCGAACTCGCCCTCTATCTGCTGCGCCCGTCGATCGTGCTGGGCCCGCACACCGTGGGCGGCAAGAATCTGCTGCCTGGCCAGCTGACGCCCATCGCCCGCCAGCTGGCCAGGCAAGTTGGCCGGTTGCCTGTGCCGGTGCTCGTGCCGGCGCTCCAGGTGCAGTTCGTGGACGAGGAGGACGTCGGACGGGCATTGCTGCAATGCGTCGTGGCCGCCGGGCCGCCCGGTCCGTATAACATCGCCGCCGACGGGATCGTGTCCGCCGCCGACATTGCCCGCGAACTCGGCATGCACCCGGTGGCCTTCCCCGCAGGCCCTGTGCAGGCCACGGCTAGGGTCATCGCGGGCCTGCCGTTCCTGCCGCCCGCCGCGGCGTGGGTCGAGGCAGCCAGCCATCCGGCGATCATGGACACCACCCGGGCGAAGCAGGAGCTGGGCTGGGTGCCGCGCTACACCGCGCTCGAGACGTTGCGGGATACCCTGCAGCGGGCCCTCGGCGCTGGCGAGCCCTAGACGACGGTCAGGAGAAGTGCGTGCTAGGCCGGGACTGCAGGTCCCCGTCGATGATCACGTCCACCTTCTCGTTGTAGAAGGCGATCAGGCCGGCGATCGGCAGCAACGGGGCAGTAGGAAAGTCGTAGGCCCAGGCCAGGTCCTGGTGGATTGCGCCGCCGGCCTGGACCGACCAGTAGCCGCTGGTCCGCCCCTTATAGGGGCAGGCGGTGACCGTGTCGGTGGGCACCAGATACTCGAAGTTCACGTCCGTGCGATTGAGGTAGTACCGCGTCGGCAGGCCGGTCTCGAACACCATCACGGGCGAGGATGACTCGGCAAGCGCGACACCGTCGAGTTCAATCCGGACGGTCCGGGTGGAGCGCAGCGCGTCGACCCGGACGTACGGGTTGCGCGGATGGACGAAGACCTGCTCGTCCTCCTCGAACCAGGCATCGAGAGCGTCCCAGTCGAACCTGGCCCGGCCGGCCAGCCCGTCCATGGCCGCATCGGTGAAGACCCTGGCAGAGCCAGGCCGGGAAATCTCGCCTGCCCGCAGCCCGTGGCGACGGGCGGTGCCCTCGCGTAGCTGCTGGGTGTGCTGCTCGTCGACCAGCAGGTCCTGGTTCACATCCGCGACCGGAATGTAGTACTGCGGATAAAAGGGCCACTCCCATACGTAAATCGCGCTGGTGGTATCCAGCACGACGTAGCCGCCGAGCATGGCCCGGACCCGCCTGGGCACCGGCTCGATGTGGCCAGCGGTGACACTCATCTGCGGGTAGTCACGGTCCACGGGTCTCTCCTGCAGGCTATGCGGCAGCCGCGGACAACGGAGTCCCTCGCCCGCAGCCCGGTCCGCCACGGCGGGGCAACGACTGATCAAAATCATACTGGCCCGGCCCGCGACGCCCCTGTTCCCGTCCGATCCACAGTCTGATCATGTCCGCCCCGCTAGCATCAGGCGTCATGCGACAGACGCGCTACCTGGGCTTATTCCTCGGCGGGCTGGCTGGTGCGGGCTGCCTGGCGGCCACGATCACGGCGGCCGCGGCTGACGCCGCGACCCTCCCTGGTACCCCGCCGGCGCCGGCAGCGCGCCCGTACGCCCGGCCTGGCTTGCGCAACCCAGCCGGGCACGCCTACGTGCCGCCGGCCGGCCGCGCGGTCAACACCAGCCGTCCGAGCCATGTCGTCGGCCGCGGCACGCCCGCCAGCTGCACCTCCGCTGCCGTGGTCAGCGCGGTGGCCGAGGGCGGCATTATCACCTTCAACTGCGGTCCGAAGCCGGTCACGATCACGATGACCGCCACGGCCAAGGTCGTGAACACCAGCCACCAGGTAGTGCTGGATGGCGGCGGCAAGGTCACGCTGAGCGGCGGCGGCAGGCTAAGGATCCTGTACATGAACACCTGCGACCCGAGGCAGAAGAGGGTCACTGACGACTGCTGGGAGCAGGAGTGGCCTCAGCTCGTCGTGCAGAACATGACCTTCGAGCACGCCTACTCCAGCGCGCGGCAGACCCGCACAGCAAGCTACGGCGGCGGCGCCATCTACGCTCAGGGCGGCCAGCTCAAGGTGGTCAACTCCGAGTTTCTCGACAACTGGTGCTACCGGTACGGCCCCGACCTGGGCGGCGCGGCGATCCGTGCCGACGGCATGTATATGAGCAGCCCCGTCTATATCACCCACGACACGTTCAGCGGCAACAGCTGCTCCAACGGCGGCGCGCTGAGCGGCCTCTACGCGAACTTCGACGTCATCAACAGCCTGATGACCGGCAACGACGCAGTCGGCTGGGGCGCCAATCCTGCCCATACAGGCACGCAAGGCGGCGGCAGCGGCGGTGCTATCTACACCGACGGCAATCACTACAACCTGCTCATCGCCGGCACCGTCATCAGTAACAACGGCGCGCGCGAAGGCGGCGGAGCGATTTTCTTCGTGGTGGACGAGCACGGCGGAGCCTTGAAGATCGAGTTCTCCGCGCTGCACGGCAATCCGAGCGGAACGTTCCAGAACGCCCCGGGCATCTTCGACCACGTCGATAACCGCAATGTCCGGCCGATCGTGATCGACTCCCTCATCAACTAGGCGGTAACTGCGCCTGCGCGCGGTCTCGGTCAGGTGCCCACGTAGGCCGCGAGGTGCTCGCCGGTGCGGGTGGAGCGGGCGGCGATGAGGTCGGCGGGGGTGCCCTCGAAGACGATCCGGCCGCCGTCGTGGCCGGCGCCGGGCCCGAGGTCGATGATCCAGTCGGCGTGCGCCATGACCGCCTGGTGGTGCTCGATGACGATCACCGACTTGCCGTCCTCGACGAGCCGGTCGAGCAGGCTGAGCAGCCGCTCGACGTCGGCGAGGTGCAGGCCGGCGGTCGGCTCGTCGAGGATGTAGACGCCGCCCTTTTCGGCCAGGTGAGTGGCCAGCTTGAGCCGCTGTCGCTCGCCGCCCGACAGCGTGGTCAGCGGCTGGCCGATGGTGAGATAGCCCAGGCCGACGTCGGCCAGGCGGACGAGGATGGCGTGCGCGGCCGGGGTGTGTGCCTCGCCGGCGCCGAAGAACCCCGCGGCCTCAGTGGCCGACATCGCGAGAACCTCGCTGATGTCGCGGCCGCCGAGGTGATAGTCAAGCACTGCTGCCTCGAACCGCTTCCCCTCGCACTCCTCGCAGGTGATAGCGACGCCGGCCATCATCGCCAGGTCGGTGTACACCACGCCGGCGCCGTTGCAGGTCGGGCAGGCGCCCTCGGAGTTGGCGCTGAACAAGGCGGGCTTCACGCCGTTGGCCTTCGCGAACGCCTTGCGGATCGGGTCGAGCAGCCCGGTGTAGGTCGCCGGGTTGCTCCGCCGGGAGCCGCGGATCGCACGCTGGTCGACCGTCACGACGCCGTCGCGCCCGGATACGGAGCCCTGGATCAGCGAGCTCTTTCCAGACCCGGCCACGCCGGTCACCACCACCAGGACGCCGAGCGGAATGTCGACATCGACGTCCTGCAGGTTGTGCGTGCGGGCATCCCGGACCGCCAGCACCCCCGATGGCGTCCGCACGGACGGCTTCAGCGAGGCTCGGTCGTCCAGGTGCTGCCCGGTGAGCGTGCCGCTGGCCCGCAGCGCTTCGACGGTACCCTCGAAGACCACCTCGCCGCCCTCAGCTCCGGCACCCGGCCCAAGGTCGATGACGTGGTCGGCGATCTCGATCGCCTCCGGCTTGTGCTCGACGACGAGGACCGTGTTGCCCTTGTCTCGCAGCTGCAGCAGCAGGTCGTTCATTCGCTGGATGTCATGGGGATGCAGGCCGATGGTGGGCTCGTCGAAGACGTAGGTGATGTCGGTGAGCGAGGAGCCAAGCTGGCGGATCATCTTCACGCGCTGCGCCTCGCCGCCCGACAGCGTGCCGGACGGGCGGTCGAGCGACAGGTAGCCGAGCCCGATCTCGGCGAACGAGTCGAGGTTCTGCCGCAGCGCCTCCAGCAGCGGTCTGACGGACGGCTCGTCGAGGCCGCGCACCCACTCGGCGAGATCGCTGATCTGCATCGCGGAGGCCTCGGCGATGTTGATCTTCTTGATCTTCGACGACCTGGCCGCCGCGCTGAGCCTGGTACCGCCGCATTCCGGGCAGGCGGTGAAGGTGACCGCCCGGTCCACGAACTCCCGCAGATGCGGCTGCAGCGACTCCCGGTCCTTAGCCAGGATCGACTTCTGGATCTTGGGGATCAGCCCCTCGTAGGTGACATTGACGCCGTTGACCTTCACCCTGACCGGTTCGTGGTGGAGGAAGTCCTGCATCTCCTTCTTGGTGTACTTGCGAATCGGCTTGTCCGGGTCGAGGTGACCCGACCCCATGTAGACCTGCACGGTAAAGAAGCTGTTCACGGTGTAGCCGGGGATCAGGATCGCGCCCTGGGCCAGCGACTTGGAATCGTCGAAGAGCTGGGTGAGGTCGAAATCAGAAACCGAGCCCCGGCCTTCGCAGCGCGGGCACATGCCGCCGGTGATGCTGAAGCTGCGACGCTCCTTCACGGTCTTCCCGCCGCGTTCGAACGCGACCGCACCTGCTCCGCTGATGGACGCGACGTTGAAGGAGAACGCCTGGGGCGAGCCGATGTGCGGCTGCCCGAGCCGGCTGAACAGGATGCGCAGCATCGCGTTGGCGTCCGTAGCCGTGCCGACCGTGGAGCGCACGTCAGCGCCCATCCGCTCCTGGTCCACGAGGATCGCGGTCGTCAGCCCCTCGAGTACATCCACGTCTGGCCGGGCCAGCGCCGGCATGAACCCCTGCACGAAGGCGCTGTAGGTCTCGTTGATCAGCCGCTGCGACTCTGCGGCGATCGTGCCGAATACCAGCGAGCTCTTGCCCGAACCGGAGACGCCCGTGAACACCGTCAGCCGGCGCTTCGGGATCTCCACGCTGACGTCCTTGAGGTTGTTCACGCGCGCGCCGTGCACGCGGATCAAATCGTGGCTGGCGGCAGCGCGCCGCGCAGCCGGCCGCGTGTCGGTCCTGGTGGCCATGGTCATCGTGTCTCCCTCTCCTAGACGGGGGCCGCCTTCGCGGTCTCCGTCGGCCTCAGCTGGCTCGATCTGATGGCGTCAGACCAGCCAGCGGCCGTCGCGCATCAGCTCGCGGCCGGGCAGCTCGTTCACCTCGCGCCAAGCCTGGACGCGGCGCGGGGAGATAACGAACCAGCGGTGCGGCGTGGCCAGCGCACGCGGGTCGAAGCCGGTGTGCGCGGCGAACCGGTCACCCCGCTCCTGCGGCAGCGCGTCCATCTCGAGCACCTCGACTCCGCCCTCGATCATGGACACGTCGCGGGTGTGGCCCAGCCCCAGCCGAACGGCCCGGGTGGCAGCCAGGTTCCTGGCGGTCGGGCTGTTCGCCGGCGTGGCCATGAGCAGCGCCTCGCCATCCCAGTCGAAGGACAGCGGCACCAGGTACGGCGCACCGTCCGCCGAGGCGCTGGCCACCCAGATGTCTTGATCGTGGGTGAGCCGATGCTCGGTGTCGCGACGACGCTGAGCGCCGGAGCGGGGGTCGGCACTCATCGGTCCTGCAGCAGCCCGAGGACGTTGCCATCGGGGTCGGTGACCGTCGCTACCAGGCGCCCGCCACCGACGTCGCGCGGGGGCTCCTTCACGGTGGCGCCCGCGGCGGTCACCTCGGCCAGCTTCGCCTCGATGTCCGGCACGTGCCAGTAGGCCACCGGTGCGGTCATGCCCTGCGCCGCACCGCCGGGCACCAGCCCGATGTGCTGGCCCGCGGCCTCGTAACCGACGTAGTAGGACGCGTCGTGCTGCGGCGGCATGCCAAGCAGAGCGGTGTACACCGCCTTGGCCGCCGCCAGGTCGGACACCGGATGCAGCACGGTCTTGATTCCCTCGGTGGAAGAGCCGGTCATGGTCACTCCTGAAGTCGTGGGTCTTATCGACCCGGTGTGGTTGCCTGGCTTAGCGACGAACGAGAAGCCCGGACATCGATCTGCCTGGCTGATCGGCGGGGCACGCCGGGACCCGGCGCAGCCCGCCGGATCCGACGTCGCCGCGGACCTCGAAGCCGAGGGTGCCGCGGTAGCAGGCCAGGGAAGCGTCCGGGTCATCATGCGGGCGGCAGCCTGCGTGATGAGTGATGTCCATGGCGGTCAGGCTAGCTGCGGCTCCGTGACCCGCGCTTCTCGATTCCTGATCGGTCTGGTCACCTGCTTCGCCACGCACGACGGCATCCCGGCCGCCGCGCGCGCCGCCTCGCGCCGGTAGACGCTGGGCGGTACCCCGACCAACTCAGTAAAGCGACTGCTGAAGGTACCCAGCGACGAGCAGCCGACCGTGAAACAGACCTCGGTGACGCTGAGGTCGCCACGACGCAGCAGCGCCATCGCGCGCTCGATGCGCCGCGTCATCAGGTAGCCGTACGGCGACTCACCGTAGGCGAGCCGGAACTCGCGGCTGAGATGCCCGGCCGACATATGCGCGCCGCGGGCGAGCGCCTCGACGTCCAGCGGCCGCGCGTACTCCCGGTCGATCCGGTCGCGGACCCGCCGCAGCCGCGCGAGGTCGCGCAGGTGCTGCGCCGCGGCGGGTCTGCTGGTCACCTGTGCATCCTATCCATTCGGCCCGGGGCAGCCGGGCACGGTGATCGCGCTCCGCTAACCGATGCCCAGGACGGGCAGGCACTCCTCGACGCCGGTCAGCTCGATGTCGTCCCGGCGGACCCGTTCCCACCCGTCCCGAGTGAGCCGCCACTGCTGGATCCGCGCGGGCTCACCGCGGCGGGTGTCCCAGTCCGTGCCGTTCGGTTCGTAGCCCAGGCCACGGGAAACGCGGTTGGACGCTTCGTTGTCGACGAAGGTGTCGCTGCCGGCTTCGCGTGCGCCCAGCCCGGCGAAGGCCAGCTGCAGGATCGCCGCCCGCATTTCCTTGCCGAGCCCCTGTCCGCGGCGGCCGGGGGCCAGCCACGAGAAGCTGGACACCGTGCCGAACCGGGTGAAGTTCCTGCCGATGAGGTCCTGCATGCCGACCGGTTCGCCGTCGACGAGCACGGCGAAGTACAGCCGCCACGAATCCGGGCTCACCCGGGCGCGGCCGGCCCAGATGCCGCGCAGCCATTGCCATTCGCGTTCGGGGCTGTCGGCGTAGAACGAGATCGGGTCGTCGAACGGCCACGGCTCGGCGTCGGCGACCCCGGCCCGCACGAGCGGCACGAGACGTTCCAGCAGTTCGTCGGACGCACCGGCCAGCGTCAGGCGCGGCGTGCGGACTTCGACGTTCAGCGGCGGATAGGTGTGGGCCACCCCCGGACGTTAGGCAACCCGTTCCGGCCGCCGCAACCGGTTTTCCTAGGCGGTGTCCGGTACGTCACCGGAGCCAGCGGATTATGGCGGCGATGGTGAGTTCGGCTTGGCAGTAGGCGGCGCGTTTGGCGTAGCGGGCGGCCGTGGCCGGCCCGCTCCCGTCCGGGCCACGCTGATGCCGTCCAGCGAGCCCGCATCTGACCCGCGGACATGAAGGATCCGGTAGCGGGCGGTCGTGACCGGCAGGACCTTCGGGCCGAGACCACGTCAAGGTCATCCAAAGGTGGCCCAGGCCTGCCTGGCGCAGCGATACTTGCCTTATGGACCCGTTTGAGCGACGGCGCCTGGTAGAGAGCCGGCTCGTCCCGCGCGCGGAGACACGCGCGGACATACTGGCCCAGGCTGTCGCGGATCGTGCGATCGACCTGGTAATTTCCGCGCTGGATGTGAATGCGCTGCTGGACGAGGTCGATCTGAACGCCGTGCTGGACCGGATCGACCTGAACCGCCTGCTCGAGCGGCTGGACCTGAATGACCTCCTCCAGCACGTCGACGTCGACGCGCTGGTCAAACATACGGATCTCGGCGCCGTCATCGCCAGCTCCACCAGCGGAATCGCCAGCGAGGTGCTCGACGTGGTCCGCAGCCAGACCGTCGGGCTCGACGAGTTCATCGCCCGCTGGATAGGGCGGCTGCGCCGCCGCCCGTACACCGGCCCGCCCGGCCCGCCTGCCGGGCTGCGGGCCACGGCGGGATCATGACAGCGGGCGGGGGCGAGGCCGCGCCTTCCGGGCCCCCGGTCATCATCCGGGAGAGCCTGCAAGGGAAGTACTCGGGCTTCGCGTCGCGCTTTACCGCCTTCGCCGTGGACGTGGGGATCAGCCTCGGCGTGTTCATGCTCGCCCTGGCCGCCATCACGTTCGCGGCGAAGGTGCTGACCGGCAAGGACATCGCCTGGAACAGGGGCGACCTCTGGGTGATCCTCGCGTACGCGGCCTGGACGTTCATCTACTTCGCCTACTCCTGGGCCGCGAGCGGCAGGACCGCCGGCATGGCGCTGTTCGGCCTGCGGGTGGTGCGAGACGACGGCACCGACGCCAGCGGGCGCCGGGCGGTCGTGCGCACGCTCGCACTCCCGCTGAGCTTCCTGCTGCTGGGGCTGGGGTTCGCGGGCATCCTGCTGGGCGAACGACGCCGGGCCCTGCACGACGTCATCGCCGGGACAGCGGTCATCTACTCGTGGGACGCGCGGGCGGCGCGGCTGCGGTACCTGTCCCGGGACTGATCCCGCGGGGTTCCTGCCCGGGCTCAGTCTGCTTTCTCGACCGGGACCCGGGTGCCTTTCGGCTTTGCCTCGCCCACCGGGACACTGACCTCCAGGACGCCCTTCTCGTAGCGGGCGGCAACGTCACTGGCGTCGACCCGGGCGGGCAGCCTGACCGACCGGGCGAGCGAGCCGTAGCGGAACTCTGAGCGATACGGGCCGCTGTCTTCCTGGCGGCGCTCGGCGCGGATCGTCAGTATCCTGCCGTCGACGGTGACCTCGATGTCCTTCTCCGGGTCCAGTCCGGGCAGCTCGGCCCGGATCACGTACGCATCGTCCTGGATCGCTTCCTCGACCCGGAACGCCTGGGGCACCAGGAACGGCGGCGGCCCCGTCCATGGCGACTCCAGCCAGTCCGCCAGATCCGGGAACATAGCGCGGAATCTCGCCGGTGCCTGAGGGCGCGGCAGCTTAGCCATAATGTCCTCCCACTCCAGTTATGGCCACGTTATCTGATGTCGCTCGGCAGGCCACCCGGATCGTGCCGGTCGTGCCAATTCCGCCCGCGCCGTCGACGTTGCTGGCCGCGCGGAGCTCGCCGGCCATCGGCCTGACCGGCGGCACGGATTCAGTTCCGGGGCCCGCGGGGCAGCGGCCGGTTAGGGCCGGGGCGCGGCCGTAGCCGGGTCCGGTTCATTCCGCCTGGCAGTGCTCACTGACATTTGCCTGATACGGCACTTTGCAGCGCAGTCGCCGAGTTCTTCACCTGGGTGACCGCGGAGGCAACCGCGCTGGCCGCGGTCAGGGAAGGCTGGCTCTTCGCGGCTGTGATCGCGGTTTTCAGGCCGGTCAGCGAGGTGTTCAGTGCGGTGGTCTGCGGCGCGAACGTAGATTTGGCTTCGCTGGCGAACGTTTTCGCGTCGCTGGTCACGCTGCTCAGCGCGGTCTGCAGGGAACTCAGGCCGTTCTTGGCGACGTTGACATTGCCGAGGTTCTGGACTGAGGTCTTCAGCTGGTCACCGGCGGTGCAGTAAGCCGGCTTGCTGCTGCCGCATCCGGCGGCCAGCCCGGATGCCGCCAGCACGACAGCCGGAACCAGCAGCCAGCCACGCGCGCCCGGCCGATCGGCAAATCTCATGCGTCCTCCAGGGTGTCGGCGTTCGGCAGGCCGGCGCAATAGCCATGCACGGCCGGTGATCGGCAGGTCAGCTGACCTCGCTGGCGGCTTCCCGGACGGCCTTGTCGACGTCCTTCGACTTGACGTCGAGTTCCTTCGCGACGTGCTTCTCGGCCTTCAGCCCAGCCTTCTCCACCGCCTGCGCCACCTTGCTCTCCCCGACAATGACCAGGGCCGCCTGCCCGTCGTCGATGATGTCCCCGAGTTCCCTGACATCCGCGCGGGACATCCCCCGCCACAAGTGACCGCTCACCCCGCCGACGGCCGCGCCGACCGCGGCGGTGGCGATGATCGAGGGCGGAAACAAGATGCCGATCAGCGCGCCGACGGCCGCGCCGCCCCACGCCCCGTGCCGGGTGGCCATCTCATCCTTGTTGACGTGCACCTTGCCGCCGTCGTCCTTGGTCACCACCGCGGCGTCATACGTCCCGACCGCGCCAGCCGCATGCAGGTCCTTCACCACGTCATAGTCGGCCCGCGCCCACGCCTCGTCCGGGTAGGTGCCGATGTAGATGAAAACCGCCTCGGGCTGTGCCATGTCGTCTCCCCTTTGTCCTGACCGTGTCCAGACGCACGGCAACGAGGCCCGTGTCAGCCTCGTCACTAAGACCGTAAAGAGCAGGGCCGGCGACCGCCAGGGCATCAGTCACCGGCGGCCAAGGACCTTGGTCACATTGCCCCGGGCCTCCCCGGCCGGCCCTGACAGATGGCAGGACCACTCCCGGTCGGGCAGTCTGGACCCGTGCTGCCCGGCAGCCGACCGGACGGCCTGGATTCGCGGGCTGGCGCCGCTGGCCGGGCCGACGGAAGGAGGCAGCCATGCCAGCTGACGAGCACACGCCGCACGGACGCCGGACGCTCAGCAAGGGCCGGATGGAAGGGTTCAGTGACGGCGTGTTCGGCTTCGCCATCACGCTGCTCGTCCTGGACATCGCGCTGCACCCGCCGGGCACGCCCCTGCAGCGGGTACTGCATGCCTGGCCCGCTTACCTGGCGTACGTGGTCAGCTTCCTGACGATCGGCGGTGCGTGGCTCCTGCACACCGGCTTGACTGATCAGCTCGCGCGGGCTGATTCGCTTTTTCTGCGGCTCAACTTGATGCTCCTGCTCGTGGTGGTCTTCCTGCCGTTCCCGACCGGGCTCGTCGCCGAGTATCTGCATAACGAAAGCGGCGAAAAAGTGTATGTCACCATGTACGGGCTGACGCTCCTGGCCATCCGGCTCATGGGGTTCGGCCTGGACGCGTATGCCCGCCGCGAGCACCTCTACTCATCGCACCAAGACGATGAGGAGGTGCACGCAGACCGGCGAAAGCTGTTGCCCGTCGTCACCGGCTATGTGATCGCGATCCTGATCGGGCTTCTCTTGCCGGTGCTGGCGGTGGCGCTGTACTTCGGTATCGCGGTGTACCTGGTGGTGCCGTTCCGAGAGACCGCACGGCTCCTGTTCGGGCGTCATGGCCCCCGCCCATGAATGCGGATCCAGTACTCGATCAGGTGCTTCCGCAACGTCATCGCGATCATGACATGGCCGGTCCTGTGCCAGCGACCGCACCCGCGGTCCGTGCGAACGTGAGCGCCCGGCGGCGCAGCCGTGCGGCTAAGGCCACTGTCATCGGCGTCGTAATTGACTATTCCGACCGCTCCTGGGCGCTGACGTGCAGACTCTACCTAAGCGGCCCAGGGCCCACCCGGCGCAGCGCCTGCGCCGCGCTGATGGAGGCCGTTGTGATCAGGGAGGGACAGGTAGCTATGACTGAACCGGCTAGGGTCCGGGTGGGGCCGCGGGCAGCAGATCCGCGTGGTTTCTGCATGCGACTGGCTGCGCTGGGGTGCTTGTGATGCCGGGCGCCTCCGAAGAGCATCTGCAGGACCCGGGCCGAGGACGCCGGTACCGGCGGATCATCGAGGCCTTCTCCTCGCCGGACAGCTACGGACTGGTGGTCCTGCTCATCATCGTGACCTATTCCTTGTCGGCCACACTGACGTCGTCCTGGGGGACGTCCCTGGTGCTGGCCGTGCAGATCGCCACGGTATGGGTGACACTGCGGGCATCTCAGGCGCACCGACCGGTCCGGAGGTTCGCCGACCTCGCGCTGGCTGCGGTGGCGCTGGCGGCGGTAGCCAACCTCTTCCTCGGTGATCATCTGCAGCACGGCAGGCTTGTCACCTGGGTCAGCAGCCTGCTGTACTTGATTGCGCCAATTTCGATCAGCCGCCACCTCGTGCTCAGGCGAATCGTGGACGGCCAGACCGTCCTCGGAGCGATCGCCGCGTACCTGATGGCCGGGATGTTCTTCGCATTCCTCTACCATGGGCTGGGGTTCACCCAGACACAGCCGCCGTTTTTCGGGTCCCAGGGCGCCGGCACGTTCTCGCAGGACCTGTTCTTCTCGTTCACCACGCTCACCACCACCGGGTACGGCAATCTGGTCCCGGCCGCGAACCCGGGCCAGACCTTCGCCGTGCTCGAGATGGTAACCGGTCAGCTGTTCCTGGTCACGGCGGTGGCCAAGGTCGTCAGTGCCTGGCGACCGCGCCAGATGCGGGGCGGACTGCCAGCGGATCCCGGGGACAAATGACGGCGTGCAACGGGCCGCGCTAACCTGCCCGCCTGGCCGCTGCGGGCCGCGCGGACGTGAACGTCCACGTTCTCGCAGCCGCTTCTCTCGCGGGCAGCATCACAGGTCAAACATCACCTTGAAGTCGTTTTGCATGCTCACGACCGTCCAGCCGCGTTCTTTGGCCTTGGCCAGAGCCTTCTCCGCGCCGGCGTCGTAGGCGAATTCGCGCCCGGCGTCGTCGTGGCGGATCAGCAGGCCGAACCGGGCCGTGCGCAGCATCGCGGCGTCCCCGTCGCCGTTGCCGCACGCCAGCAGCGGCTTGCGGCCGGTCCGGGCCCAGAGGTGGACCGGCTTGCCGGGTCCGTCGTCGACCGGCTGCTCGACGCCTTTCGTGCGGTACACCTCGCCGTGGCGGTACTCCAAGGTGGCGCCCGAGCCGATCACGTGCTGCCGGTCGATGCCATACATCTCCTGCGCCACCACCCGGACGAAGTCCCGGCCCGGCGAGCAGATATAGACCTCGAACTCGGCGGACCTCAGCAACTCGATCAGCTCACGCATCGGACGGTAGCCCAGCCGGGCGTAAGGAACACCGAATGCCGGGTGACGGGCGCTATCGAAGAAGGCCCGCACGGCCCGCTCGAACGCCTCGACGGTGATGCCCGCGTACGCCTCCGCCATCCCCCTCGTCAGCCCGGGCATGCGGTCCAGGTTCTGCGCGAGCCCTTTCTGGTCACCCTCCGCGACGGCCTTCCACGGCTGCTTCTTGGCCAGGCCGGGATGAGCCCGGGCCATCTCCTTCCACCGCCGTGATAGGAAATCGGCCTGCGCGGACATCGGCTTCTCACACCACAACGTGCCGTCATTATCGAATGCCGCGACCCGATCCGAGGCCGGCACGAACGACTCGCCGGGCTCGGTCACCGACCGCACGAACTCCACAATCTGCGCCTTCGCCAGCCCGTCAGTCCAGCTCGGCAGCCGATCAGCCATTCCCGGACTCCTGCCACCGGCTCACAATGCCCCCGGCCACCTGCGCCCGGCGACTACTTGCTCCCGACGCCGCAGCGCAAGAGCCTTTACACCTGCTGCACGACTTGGTCTGCAATGCCGGCATTGGCGGTGCCGATCTCCCTGGAGACGTACTTGTTCTCTCATGTAGCCGACGTTTGCAATAACTGGGTAGGGTCCAAGGTCCCGCTCTTGGATCATCGGACCCAGGTGTCACGATGCGTCCGGCCGGCTTTGGTCACCGACGGCTGTCGGCTGCGCTGGACGGGATCCGCTCCCGCGCCGCGCGGTCATCCCCGCGTTGGGTCGGCCAGGTAGGCGGCGACCTTCGCCCGTCGGCGCCGGATCAGCCGCATGTCGGCGCGGCGTCCGAGAACCCAGACGACGGCTGCGACCCCGCAGGTCAGCGCGACGCACGCGGCGAACAGGGCGCCGGATATCGGGTGGCTGGAGCCGGAGATCGCCAGGCCGAACGGCTTGCCTTTGGCATCGATGAAGCTGATCACATGGTTGCTGGCGGTGTGGGTGAGCACGAGCACGACGAGGGCTGGGACGGCCATCAGCACGCATAGTGCGGGAACGAGGCCGTAGGGGACGAGCACGAGGATCAGCCAGCGGACGATCATCCGGTGCCGCGGGACGCGGTGGTCCCAGCGGTAATGCAGTGGCAGGGGGTGGTAGGGCCAGCGGATGCCGACCTGCGCCGCGACCGGCAGGCAGGCGACGGGGATGACGCAGATCGCGATGATCGCGGTGGTGATGAACAGCGCGTCGTGGTGCTCCAGCCCGAGCACGACCGCCAGGGCCGCGCACAGCGGGGCCACGAAGACCCAGAGCACGGCGGTCTTAGCCAGCAGCAGCCGGCTGATCATGGTGTCGTCATCCAGGGCCGCCAGGACGCGGATGCGGTCGGGGGCGAGCACATTGGTCGCCGGGACATCGGCGTACATCCAGCTGGACAGGACGACAGGGAAAGCGAGCGGGCTCTGCAGCGTGAACAGCCATCCGCGCGGCAGCAGGAACCACGCGGCGGCCATGAGCAGCCCGTTGCCCACGACCACGCCCGGCACCTGGTAGGGCGGGCTGAACGCCTGTCCCATCTCGGCAGCGACCGCAGCCCGGAACGTCTTAGGCATGACCGCGCCGCGGCCCCGCTCGCGCTCCCTGAACCGTGCCAGGGACATCCGGGCTGGCCCGTTACGCGACGGCCCTGCGTTGGCTGGAGTCCCGGCCATCCCCACCTCCGAGCCCGCATTGCCTCGGATCGCCAGCCATCCCTTGGCGGGGCCCTACGGCGAGCTCAGCGCTCACCGTAACGGTCGCTCGGAGAGCCCTGCCCTCCGATGTCACAGGCCGGACTCGGCGGTGAGCCGTCCTGAGGCGACGGCGTCGACCAGGGATTGGTGGTCGCGTTCGTTCTGGTCGGCGTAGGCGGCCGCGAACTGGGTGATGGCCTTGTCGAAGACGTCGGAGCCGCCGAGGTAGGCGGCGATGGCGATCCGGTCCCCGGACCGGGCGTGCGCGCGGGCCAGTGTCCAGCCGCACAGCTCGCCGTAGATCCGCATGCCTTTCGGGATCAGGTCCTCGATGGCGATGGAGTATTTCCAGTCCCGCAGCTGGCGGATGTAGAAGTCACGCTGCTTGCCGTCCAGCCCGGCCTCGGCCCGCTGCCAGCCCAGGAAAATGTCGCTGGACGCCTGCATCAGCCGCTGACCCGCGACCACCCGCTGGCCCATGTTCGCGTACTTGCTGGCGCCGACGAACCGGCTCAGCACCGACGCCTCAGCCTCCTTGACTTGCAGGAACAGCGGATCGGATTCGTCGCGGCCGAGCATCAAGATGATCCAGCAGCGGGTCCCGACGCTGCCCACCCCGACGACCTTACGGGCCATGTCGGCGTACTCGTACTGCTCGAGCAGGTACCGGCGGTCGGTTTCCAGCGTCCGCCGGTACTTGCCGATCAGGTCCTTGAGCTGCGCCTGGAACGCCGCCCGGTCCTGGTCCTGGGGCAGCAGCTCGTCGACCGGGACCAGCAGCGGCGGGTCGGAGATGATCCGCGGCCGGCCATCGACTATCCGGGTCAGCTTGGCCACTTCCTGCATGCTGTCCCGGGTCCGCGCCTTGGCCATGCCCTGGTCCAGCAGCTTGCGCTGCCGCGCTTTCAGCTGCGAGTCGAACTGCGCCCGCAGCTCGTCCACGTCCGCGTGCGCGTACCAGACATCCAGGTCGGTCATCCCGGCGAACTGGCGCATCGCCTGCCGGTACCGGGCGACGGCGGCGGTGACGATCTCGCGGCGGTCCTTGCCGCCGAACCCGTTACCGCGGGCCGCGACCTCCAGGCTGGCCGCCAGCCGCTTGACATCCCACTCCCACGGGCCCGGCGTCGTCTCATCGAAGTCGTTGACGTCGAACACCAGCCGCCGCTCCGCCGAGCCGAAGATCCCGAAGTTCGACAGGTGCGCATCGCCGCAGGCCTGCACCGCCAGCCCGGACACCGGGGTATGCGAAAGGTCGCTGGCCATCGGCAGCGCCGCGCCGCGGTAGAACGTGAACGGGGACACCATCATCCGGCCCCGCCGGATGGGTACCAGCTCCGGTACCCGCGATTTCGCCTGCTCTTCCAGCAGGCCGATCGGGTCGGGCCGGCCAGGCGGCGGATCGAACCCCGCATGGCTGTCCCGCGGCACCTCAGCCCGCGCCTCCTTGCCACGCGCAGCACGCTCCGCCGGAGTCAGCCGATCCAGGCCCGACTCCAGCTGATACCGCTGCACGCCCCGGGGCGGCGCCCCATCCGTCACAACACTCATCATTGGCTCCCTCTCCTGTGCGGGTCCGTCGGCCCGGCATTCAGCTCTGGTCAGTCAAGGCTGCTGCGGCTCACAACTGCAGCCCGTGGTCAGCCATCGCCTGGGCGAGCGGCCCGTCGAGCATCATGTGCAGAACAGAGCTGGCGATGCCCGAGATGATGGATCTGCCGTGTCCCTTGCGGGTGACCATCGGGACGATGATCGCGACAGCGAGGGCAATGGCTGCGTGAGCGACGTTGTCGGTCGCCTCGGTGGGCGTGGCCATCCGGCCCCCTTCTTCCCTGGGTCCCGGCGAAACGACAGCGAGCCCCAGCAGGTCACGTCAGTTGCGCATGCCCCTGCTCGGGCTCGCACCTGAACCCAGATTCCGGGGGGCCGCTGGGCATGTCCAGGGCCTAAAGTCCCGCAGACCCCCCGCAGAGATCCCGGAAGTCCAGCCGGCGCGAGTCACTCCGCCCGCCTGGCCACCGCCAGGACCCGGCCCCGGGCCCTGGAAACCCGTCCTTCGGCCGAGCCGACTAGCCCCTCTGCTCATGGGCTCACCGGGAGTCGGCATCCCTGTCGGGCAAAGCGCAACCCGGAACGGATGAGTTCCCCAGCCGAGCGGCGCACGGACCGGTGTATCGGTGGGCCGCGCGGCGGCCGGGGTGACCGTACCAGTCGACTGATTTCGAGGGCGTCAGCGCCAGAATTCGGTGAGCTGCTCGGCAAGGGCTCTGCCTTGGTCGTAACCGGCTCGAGCGGCGAGCGGACGCGTCGACAGATCCATCAGATTGCTGCCGAATGCGTTGCGGGAGTCGCTGTCCGGGAGGACGGTTTCGACGCTGCTGCCGCGGGCGCGTAGTTCGTCGACCTGTGCTGCAAGATGCATGCCCCAGTCCAGCGGCGCCCGTGTTCTGCCGCCAAGTGGTGACAGCACCAGCACCCGCCCGTATCCGGCGGCCAGATCGGCATTCTCGCTGGATCGTCGGTAGCCGCCGTCGATGTATCGGCTGTCGCCGATACCGTAGGGAGGGACACCGAAGCCGTTGGCGCAGCTGGCGGCGACGGCGTCCACCAAGTCGACTCCGCTGTGGCGGTCGAACACGACCGGTTCACCGGTATGGGCATCGACAGCCACGATCAGCATCGTTCGTTCCGGCCAGCGCTGACTGGGCAGCCGAGCCGCGACCGTAGCGCGCCACCGCGTTTGCCCGGAGCCGTCCGACGCGGCATCCATCTCGAGCGCCGCCGCACCCAGTCTACGGCGCATGTCGGCCGCATCCTCAGCGGCGGCGATGATCTCGCTCGTCCTCCGCATATGGTCGGCCACCGGCCCAATGGGAACGCGTCCACCGTCGGATCCGACCGGACCAGTCCGTTGCTGGGGCGCAGCGGAAAGGATGTCGGCCAGCAGTTGGGGCGGGCTCGCGCTAGTGATCTGGGCAGCAGCCGTCGATCCGGCCGACGTCCCGAGGATCAGATCGGCCTCGGTCACATCCAACCCGGCATCAAACAGGCCGGCGATGACGCCGATCAACCACGCATTGCCTGCCGATCCGCCGCCACCGAGGACCAACGCTCGCTCACCCGCGGCGCCCACCCGCCTGGTGGCGTCGACCTGCAGCTGATCCTGGTCGGACCTGGGCCGGTCGGCGGCCGTCGTCGAGGTGAAGTGCAGAGTTGAAAAAGGTGTTGTGTTCATGGGAGTCGCCTTTCGCGAGTTGCCTGGCGGGCGCTCCCGGGGGCGACTACCTCAGTCGCGCGATCGTGGACTGCAGCGGAGCACCCACTGCGGATACTGCGTTCATGGGACTCACCTCCTGCCGATGGATCACGATCGCCAAGACGTTAGCACGCCGGCGACGCGGGTGCGCAGCCGGCATCATGCCGGTTGCCGTGTCGCTGTCGAACGCGGCGCCGACCGCTACACCCTCATCTGTGACGGGCCCGTTTACGATGGTCAGTGAAAAAATAAACAATCGCAACAAATGGGTGGATGATAAGCATACCGATTATCCACCAAGCTTTTGCTTTATCGGTAATTCCCTTATTAATCGCCGCATCAACAATCATCCATATTTCAAAAGCGAAAATCAATATAGCAATTATAATAATAATTGGCAGCCATGCACCTAGGTGCAATGTATGGTGACTATACATGACTGTATTGTAATAGCGGCGCGGGCAGCTGGGCCAGCGGCCAGGTCCAGGGCGGCGAGCAGGTCAGCGGCCGGGCACAGAGAGCCGCAGATGACAGCCTTGGGCCGGATACAGCCGCACAACCGCGCGGAATCGAAGATCCTAAGAACTAGGCGTCTCCGCAGGCCGTAGGCGCTAACCTGCGGTTCCGACGAGTGGGCGGGTGGGGCTCGAACCCACTCATCCTGGCCCCTACGGTAGGCCTGCGTGCGGAACCTCGACAGTTGTTGTCAACAACGCAGCCTCGCGCGCAGCTGACCGCGCCTCTTCGTAAAAGTCAGGCGCGACGCATACGATGAGCGTCCGCCCGTCCTCGCCGCCGAGCCCGCACGCGAACACGCCCAGCCCCTTGGGCATCCCGATCTCGTCGACGATCTGGCCGCCGGGGGCTACCCGGCACACCGCTGCGCCCAGCGCGTTCGCCGCCCATACATGCCCCTCAGCGTCCAGCGCGCAGCCGTCGGGAGCGAAGCTGACCGCAGAAAGCATCGTCTCCGTGTCGGCTGGTGCGGGCGCCGCCTGGACCTGCGCCCACACGTGCCGATCGGTCAGCGAGCCGTCCGGCTGGATCTTGAAGGCCGTGAGGCGGGCGGCGAACGTCTCGGCTACGATCAGCGTGCCATCGTCGGTGATCACCGATCCGTTGGGGAACCACATGTCCCGCGCCACAATCGTGGCGGCACCGTCGGGGTCGATGCGCACGAGGCTGGCTGGCGCCGGCTGGCCGCCGCCCATGAGGTCGAAGCCGAAGTCTCCCGCGTACGCACGGCCTTGGCGGTCGACGACCATATCATTGAGATGACCAGTGGTCAGCTTGGCCACGTCGGCATGGACCGCGACGCTCCCGTCGGGAGCCCGTCGCAGCACGCGCCGATCCTTCATCGAGACGACGAGCAGGTCGCCGTCGGGCAGCCAGCCCAGCCCCGACGGCTGGGCCTCGACCTCCATCACCTGCTCCTCGCGTCCATCGCGGTCGTAGGTGAAGACTGCGCGGCGGTAAAAGTCCGAAACCCACCACCGGCCATCGTGCCAACGCGGGCACTCGAAGTAGCTGCCGCCCTCGAACAGCGGTGTCAGAGTTCGCGCGCGGGCCATGTTCGGTCCCTTCAGGCCTCAGCGGCCGCCTTCGCGGTCGTCATGAATACCTCGAGCTCCCGACGGATGTCGGGCCCGCAGGGCTGGTAGACGAGCTCGGTCACGCCGACGTCAGCGAGATCGTGGAGCCGCACGCGGAGCTCATCGGCGGTTCCGCTGAGCGTCACCTGCTCGAGCATGGCGTGCCCGCCCGCATCCCACGCCGCCTGGTCGGCCTCGTTGAGGCCGACGCAGTGCTGATCGTGGACGGCCAGGTGACGGTCCGCGGGCGGCGTCCGGTCAATCACCGCCTGCCACTCCGTACCCCCCGGCAGCTCCGAGAGCGGCATATTGAACTCGTGGGCACCGTGGTAGGCAAGCGCGAGCCCGGGTCCTCCGGCAGCACGCACCCGTCCGGACTGGAGATCCTCGCCGTCGTCCAGGACCGTCCCCCAGAAGAGGTAGGACACACGCGAGAACTCCTTGGCGAACTGCGGGATCGAAAGGGTCACGAACAGGCCGTCACCCAGCTCGCGCGCCACCGCGCGCCCTTTCGGTCCCAGCCCGGCGACGATGATAGGCACCTCGACCGGGCGCGCGGCGGCGTGGCCGGGCGGGTGCAGCATGCGCATCCGAGCGCCCTCCCACTCGATCGTCTCGCCGCGCAGCAACCCGCGGTAGGCGCGGATGTAGGCATCCATGTACGACCAGGGAATAGCGCGATAGCCCATCGCCCGGCGTCCGGTAAAGCCCGTGCCGAAGGCGACGGCGACGCGGTTGGGCGCTAATGCCGCAAGCGCCGCGGTGGCCGCCGCGTTGACCATCGGGTGGCGCAGCGTGGGAACCAGGACGCCCGGGCCGAGGCCGATGCGCTCGGTTCGCTCCGCCGCCAGCGCGAGCATCATCCACACATCCGGGCTTTGCTGCGGCGTGTCGTACAGCCAGGCGCGCTCGTACCCCAGCTGCTCGGCGAGCGCCACGTGCTGGGGCGAGTCGAGCGTCGTGGGAAATGCGCATGAGATCTCCATCGGCGCCCCGTCTCCTCAATGCGCGGGTCCTCTGTCACAGTCACTCCACCGCGTCACAGGAGCACGCGCCACGGACCAACGTCCCTGCACACAGGACCTTCGGCCGGGCGGAGTATGCAGTACGGCAGAATTCCTGCAGCGGGAGATGGCAGACGCGAACGGGCGACCCTGCTCGGTCCGGCAGGCGTGAACCGATCATGCAGGAACAGCAGTTACGCGAGCAA
>CAWAWM010000010.1:0-213626 GCA_963785765.1 uncultured Actinomycetes bacterium
CTGTTTTTCGAATGTTCTTACGACGAACTGGGAACCAGCTGGGAATGAACATGGCTGGTGCGAGGATCCCCACTCTTAGCCTGGCTCCACACCTATCGCGGAGTCAGCGGGGTTCCTGCAGGCGGGGATGAGGCGAAATGGCGGCGCCGTCATACAGAGGGCGAGTGGCTGGCGTAGTAGTCGGCGACGGCGTGGAAGGATTGCTTGGGTTCCCAGTTCATGTCTGGGAAGGTAGTCCCTTTGGCGTGCCGGTAGGTCTTGACGAGGGCGAAGGCGTTCATGTCGAGGTCGTAGCGAGGTTGCTCGTTGAACGTCGCCCGGGCGGTCACGAACTCGGCGACGAACGCGCCATCGACGCCCGCGGCATCGAGGGCCGTGAGGGTCTCGATGAGCTCGCGGGCTTGCATGGCCTCGTCTCGTATGTAGTCCCCGTTGAGACGCTCGCGAACGAAAGGGAGGAGGTAGTGGAGGACAACCCGCGTTTGGTCAGCGACGCCGAATCCGAGGGTCCCGTCGCTTTCGGCGCCTCGGTACGTGCGCATTCCGAACTCGGTGTTGATGACCGGCTTGCCGAGTGCGAGGAGTGGCTGCAGCATTTCGGCGTAGCGGTCCTTGATCCGTGCGTCGCGGTAGTGGTCGACGCCGATCAGGTCGAAGCGATCCCAGTCAACGTCCTCCCAGATCAGCGAGGCGTAGGTGAGCGGGCCGTGGTAGACGCCGCGGACCGCTGTGCTTGCGCGGCCGAGGAAGTCGTTGAGCCGGTCGTTGGCGCTGTGGTCTCCCGCCTTTATTCGGGTGAATGCCTCGCGGGTGCGCGCGCCGAAGTCCCTGCCCGGCACGATGCCGTGCATGAAAATTGTCAGTTCGCTGCCGAGGACGAGGACGAAACGGTCGGGGTGCTGTTGGCATAGCCGCTCGGCCCGCTCGGCCGCCGAAACGTGGTATTGGAGGGTCTGGTCGGGAGACCGGCCCCACAGCGCCGGTGATAGCCATACTTCGAGGCCGAGGGCTAGGGCGCGCTCAGCGACCTGCACTAGCCTGTCAACGTCGCGCCCTATCAAGCGGACGGCGTTGCAGTGCAGGTCGTCGCGGGCGATCTGCAACTCGCGCTCGGCGGTGGCGAGGTCGAGCTTCGGGCGCGTCGGGATCCCCCCGCCCCGCCGGCCCGAGAAGACGATCCCGGTGTCGTAGGTCACGCCACGGCGGTTCACTAGACCGCCTCCTATGCTTCGCGGGCAGCGGCATGCGCGCTCGACGATGAGTTAGTCGCCATCGCCAGCGGGACGGCGAAGTCGCTGCCGCCGCGCCTGCTGGCGTCGGTCACTGGCGCGGTTGTAGTCAGGAGGGTAACGCGCACGGGCAGGTCACTGGGCTGCCGCTGCTGCTCGGCCGCCCAGGCCATGGCCGAGTCCGAGACGAGCTGCGCATGGGCCGCCGTCACCGGGTCCTCGCCCGGGTGAATGCAAGCCTCCTGGTGCGCAGGCTCGGTGCACAGGGTAAGTCCGGGGAAACTGGCGGCGAGCTGGTCGGCCAGGTCCTGCGGCAGCGGCCTGCAGAACTCCACCGGGCCGTCGCTGTCCTGGTTCACCTCCCCGTAGTAGATCAGGAACGCGGCACCGGCGACGCCGTCTACCGGCGGCGGCGGCTGGGCTTTGAGCATGCCCATGACCTCGTTGCCCAGGTCCCAGACTTCCTGCCGACTGCTGGCATGCCGCAGCAGGCACAGCAGGCTGCGGGCGGGCATATCGCGGACCTTGACCTCGTACATGACGTTCCTCTTTCCAGTCAGGCGGTCAACGAGGTAGCCGGCCAGGTCCAGGCGGGCAGCATGATCAGCTTCAGCCCCTGACCAGTAAGCGCCGGCCTGCGCCGCAGCGGCCTCCGGCCGATATCCTGGGCGTGCCCGGCGACGTGGTCGCGGGTGCGCTGACCGCTCATCTGCTAGCCGAGATCGTGACCCGCGGTGCCCGGGGCGGGTCGTTGTTGCCGCTGGCGTCCCAGCTCAACAACGACGTCATCACCTGCAGGGCCAACGCCTGGAGGGCATGCTCGGCGGGGCTGGTAGGAGCGGTTATATCGACCGTTCGCCCGGCTTCTTGCCTCTGACCTGGCATTTCAGGATGCCTGCTCTGCGGGGCCGCCGACCTGCTCGCCTACCCGTCGCACAACGAGACCTCCGGGCTGCCCATCCTGGAGGCGATGGCCTGCGGCTGTCCGGTGGTGACCTCGCAGGTCAGCTCGATGCCGGAAATCGCGGGCGGCGCGGCTATCCGCCGGTCCCGCCGCCATCGCCGAGGCACTGGTGGCCGGGGTGGCACCGGACCGCGACCGGCTGCGCGATATGAGGTTCCGCCGGGCGAGTTCACCTGAGCGGCGGCAGGCGCCTCGACGCTCGACGTCTACCGCGAGGTGGCCGAGCGCCGACGTCGGCCACGAGCAGAGATTCCTCGTCAATCGGCTATCCCGGGCGCCGCCGGAGCTGCATACCGGTGTCCGTTCGCCGTGGCAGGCAGCGTGATCTGCACGTCCAGTCCGCCGGCCGACCTGGCGTGGGCCTGGGCGTGGCCACCATGCGCATGGGCGACCGATGCCGCGATGGAAAGGCCGAGGCCGGCGCCCGGGCGGTTGCCGGTCCGGCCGCCGAGGCGGCGGAACGGCTCGAACAGCCCGGTTACCTGGTCGGCGGGGATGTGCTCGCCGCCATTGGCGACGGTGAGTTCGGCGGTGCCTGCGTCTGTTCTGGTGCTGGCCAGTACCCAGCCGCCGGTATCGATGCCGATCGCTTCCGAGGCGTGCTGCGCGAGTTGCGGAACCTGGTGCCGATGGACGTGCTCGAACACAGCGACGGCACATGGGAAATTGTCTTCGGCCTTCCCTACACCAACCCACCGGAGCCACCGCAGCCCAGACCAGCTGAAGACAGGGACGATATCGGGGGGGTCAACCCTTTCACCATGCCCGGCTGGGAGAGCTACAGCACATGGGGTTTGGACCAGCCCCTCGGCCTGACGGACCAGGGCTACCTGTACGCCCAGCTGTACCTCAACACCGATAACCCAGGAGCCGCTCCGCGCATCTGGATCACCCCGCCCAGATATGCTCCCGTCACGCTCGACCAGCTTGCTCAAGCGATAGCCACCGAAATCGCTCCGTACGAGCCTGTCCCCATGCCGCCTAGCGCGATCAGGCTTTGGCTGGTCCAGTAACGCGCTCGCCGATATGGAACCTCCGCCGCTAGTCAACGCCGCGAGGCGGGCCTGGGACCCGACCACCCACCACGGCCACTCAGCTGAACAACCTCGGAGCCAGCAATCCCAGTCGGCGGAAAGCTATGCTGAAACCATGCCGGAGCTGCCGCGTACCCTGACTGCCGCACTGCACCAGGAAGAAGACTGGTACATCGCGCAGTGCCTGGAGGTCGACGTGGCCAGCCAGGGCCACACGATCGACGAGGCACTGGCGAACCTCGCTGAGGCGGTCGAGCTGTACCTGGAGGAAGTGGACGATCCGGCCGGGCACGTCACGGCTACGCCGCTGGTGACCTCCTTCCAGCTGCCCGCCGCGTGAGCCCCGCGCTTTCTGATCTGCCGGTAAGGAAGGTCATCAAGGTGCTGGAGTCGGTCGGCTTCTCTTATGCGCGCACGAAGGGCAGCCACGCTGTATACCGGAGTCCGGAAGGACGGGCGGTAGTCGTCCCGATGCATGGCGTCGTGAAGCGCGGAACGCTGGCGTCGATACTTCGGCAGGCGGGCTTGACTCCAGGCGAGTTCCTCAAGCTTCTTGACTGAGTCGGCAGACGGCCAGATCCGGGGACCATTTGGGGACCACACGCTATGCGCGTACCCGGACGAGCCGCACGTCACCGAACGGCACGCTTCCCTTTACAGCCCATTTGAGCTGCGAAAACGCTTCCTATGACGTTCTGGGGGTCAAGGGGTCGCGGGTTCAAATCCCGCCGTCCCGACACGAAGAGCAGGTCGGAGGCCATTTCACCGGAGCGGTGGAGTGGCCTCAAGATCTTTGACCGCACCTTGACCGCAGGATTCTGCGGCATCCGATTTTCAACCAAATGTGGCGCACGTCACAGTGCGGCAGTCCCGGTCATGAACAACACGCGCTGGACTTGCCGATAGCTGGCGGCGCTATGAGCGGCGTGGCGGCCCGGCGCGTAGCGGGCAGATCCGCAGCATCACGCGAACGGTTACGCTCGCGAGTGATGAGCGCGAGCGGCAAGTCATAGGACGTCCTGAGCGTCCCGGCCTTAAGGTCGATGTCGGCCCAGCGCAGGCCGAGCACTTCCCCGCGGCGCAGGCCGTCGAGGCTGAGCGGCCAGGCGGCGTGCAGCCGGTCATCGGCAGCCGCCCGCAGGAAGGCGCGGACCTCGGCCTTGACCAGGTATCGCGTTCACTGGCGACGTACTCGGGCAGCTTGACAAGGCGGCAGGGAGCGGCACGTGCTTATGACCTGGGCCAGCCTGTTAGGAAGTCAGCAGCGGCAGCGCCTGGAAGCGGTGGTGGCGCCACAGCCGCCGGGAGGTGTCCTCGGGGTAGGCGGTGACCACCGGGTCGGTGTCGAAGACCTGGGTCAGGCGCTGGCGGGGGTCGTAGGCGGGCCAGCCCGGGTCGCCGGTGGTGGCGAAGGCGGTCCAGGCGGTCCGGAAGCGGTCCCCCAGCGCCAGGGCGTCGGGCGGCGGCTCGGGGCCGAGGAACGCGGGGCTGGGGTTGCCGAACAGCAGCGTCACCTCGAGCGTGTGGCAGGCGCGGAAGGCGCCACCGCTGCCCGGGGCGGGCCAGGTCAGCTCGTACAGGTAGACGCGGCCGCCGCCCGCGGCCTGGGCGTCGGCCAGGTGCAGGGTGGGCATGCGGTACTGCCAGTCGGACTGGACCAGTTGAAACAGCTGTTCGGCCGAGACGCCCGGGTAGGCCTGCCGGTAGGCGTGTTCGCCGTCTGGGCCGGGGGCGAGCGCGCGCAGTGCCTGCGTGGCCTGCTCGTCGCTGATCTTCCCGACCTGCCCGCCTAGGACCATGAAGAACCGGTATTCCTCCCGGTTGTGCCCGGCGATCAGCTCCACCTCCCGTGCCGCGCCGCCCGCCAGCGCCTGCCACGGGGTGGTCGGCAGCACCTCGCCGTCGACGACGGGGGCGAAGATCCGGTTCGCCTGCGCGAGCGACCCCCAGCGGTCTGCGTACTGGCTGATCTTGGCGGTCAGGTCTGCCCCAGCCGCAGGCAGCTGGCGCGGGTCCACAACAGACAGGTCGGCCGCGGTCGGGCGCCGGCCCACCTCGGCGGCCATTGTGGCCGCGATGTCGGCAGCCAGCTCATCGGAGAAGAAGGTACCCGGCAGGCTCTCGATGATGCCCCGGCTGAACAGCCCCACCGCACTCGGCGTGGCCAGCAGCGTCGCGACCGCCCCGGCTCCGGCCGACTGGCCGAAAGCGGTGACCTGGTGCGGGTCGCCGCCGAAGGCCGCGATGTTGTCTTGTACCCAGTGCAGGGCGGCGACCTGGTCGAGCAGGCCGCGGTTGGCCGGCGCCCCCTCGATCCGGGCATACCCCTCGATGCCCTCCCGGTAGTTGAAGGAGACCACCACCACGCCGCCGGCGCGGGCGATCTTGCTGGCGTCGTAGCCGCCCGAGAAGCCGAGCTCGTAGCCGCCACCGTAGATCCACACCATCACCGGGCGGCGGGCGGCAGGGCCGGGGTCGGGTGTCCAGACGTTGACAGTCAGCCAGTCATCGCCCTTCGGCAGGTCCGCCGTCCCCTTGGCAAGCACCGGGTCCTGCGGGGGCGGCGGGCCGAAGGACAACGCCTTCCGTACCCCGTCCCAGGCGCGCACCGGCCGCGGCGCCGCAAACCGTGCCTCGCCCACCGGCGGCTCGGCAAACGGGATGCCGCGAAAGACTGCCAGGCCGTCTTCCCAGCAGCCACGCACCGCACCCGCGGTGGTACGGACCTCGGGCCCGGCCGACCCGGTGGGCTGGGACGACTGCGTTGTGTTCATCGCTGCTCCCCACAGGCGGGCTGCTGGTGTGACGGGACAATCCACGGCCCGGCGTTTTCTGCTCCCCATCTGTGCGGGAGGTCCCGGGGTGCGGGGCAGCGCCCCCGGCTGGCTGGGCATGCCTGGTCGTGATGGTGATCGCGGCGTTCATGTCACCGGATCGCGCGGATTGGGCCGGGCGACGATCAGCGGGTCGACGGGGGTGAACGGGAACTGCGGAAGGTTGCGTTCGGGGATGTTGAAGCTGGCCGCGAGGACCTCGCGGGAGAATGCCGATGCGGTTGCCCGGTAGCCGATGTCCCCGGGCGTGGGCTGGTCGAAGAAGATCAGGAAGTTGATGTCGTCCTCACCGAGGACCTCGATATGGTGCGGGAAGGCGCGTGGCACGAAGTAGAGGTCGCCTGGGCTGAGCTCGTACTCATCGAGCGTGCCGTCGGGATCAAGGACGCGCATGCGGGCATGTCCCTGGTCGACGTAGCCCATCTCGGCGGTGATGGGGTGCCAGTGCGGCTCGCGCATCCCGTTTTCCTTGATGCGCAGGCAGTACATGGAGATGTCCTCTAGTGCCGCCCAGTACTCCTTGCGGGCCAGGCGGGCATCGCCGTAGGCGTAGGACAGCGGCGGATGCTGCCCCTCGGCGTCGAACAGGTGCGCGTTGGGCAGCCCGGCCGTGGACGGGATGTCTGCGGCGCCCGCACGGCGCACGATCGGCGTGGCCGGTGACCGGTCGAAGGCGGCGAACGCGGAGGAGGGCAGGTCGTAGGTGTTGCCGAGCACAGCGTCGGTCATGGCGTTGAAGCTGGCGTGCAGCGAGAAGTGCTGTGGGCGTTCGCTGCGCAGCGCGAGGATCAGCTCCGCTTTCTCCTCGCCGATGTTCTCGATGTGGTACACCGCGCCCGACTCGACGTGGTACATCTGCCCGGCGGTGACGACGAAGGTGGAGAACGCGTCGGCGTTCCCCAGGATCGACACCAGAACCGTGCCGGCGGTGCAGTAGGCGAGCTGGTTGGCGTTGACGTTCCATTGCGGTTCGCGGATGGTGCCGGGTTCCAGGACAACCCGCTTGATCGACAGGCCCTGGAGAATCGGCAGCGAGGCAGCGTCGATTACGGTGACCGACCCCAGTTCGCTCTCGAACGCCGGTTGCGCGGCCGCGACGGACGCGACGTGAGGCGAGTTAGTGGTCATAGTGCTATCACCTTGTCGTCAGCCATGGCATCCCCCCGGTCGGGGTTGTCCGATGAACGAGCGCATCCATCACCATGTGCGGTTTACCCGCAGTGTCTGTTTGCTTGGGCTAAGACCGCGAGAGACAACGTACCGTACCTGCGCCTGTCAAGAATGAAGATACGCAGCTAATTTACCTACTGCTTAGGGTGGCTGTAGCTTTCAGACGTCATAGCGGCATCTATTACTTAACTCAACCCAGCATAGGCCAAGATATGCTTGTCGAAAAAGGCAGTCGAGTTAGATCGTACAGTGAGTTTTTTGGACAGCGTTGTGGGTAGCGACGACTCGGTTGCGGCAAAATTGAAGGCTGGAGAAATTACTTGATACCACGATTCGCCCTGGGCGCTCAGCCGTCTTCCAGGTTGACCAGTCTGATGCCTACCGACATCGGGTCGTCGTTGATACGTACCGCCATGGGTCAGACCTCCACCGGTCCAACCCCGGCAGAGCCGGGGCCCCTCACGGCCGTCTCACAGACTGTGCGGACAGCAGCGGACGGGGCCGTACTCACGGGACGCCCGGTGGTTTTCGACTTCGGTGACCTAGATGAGCTCGTCGTCCGGCTCGACGACCAGGGTCGAGGCGTTGCCGTCTACCCTGTCGGCGTTAGATCCCGACGGCATGATCATGTCGGTCGCCATCGGTTCCTGAGCGCTAGGCAACGATCTCGACGTCTTCCGGTCCCACATCAGGCCAGGAGAAGCGGCCCGGGAGGGTGACTCCAATCGCGGCGACTGGGCGTGCCGGATCGAGGCGAACCGCCTGTGCACCGTCAAGATCGCGCTGCTCTCGCAGCAGATTCAGCAATTCGATCAACGCGGAAGAAGCCCCGTCACGCGTGCCCGGAGTCGATGACCCGCAGCCCCGGCCAGCACCGCCGCGCCGTCAGCCCGGACCGCTGCCACCAGGAAAGGCATAGCCTTCTCCCACAACGCCACCATGCCCTCCCACGTCAACGCCGCAATACCCGGGTCAGAGCCATACGCCACCTGCAAGGCGTCTTGGATCTTCTCGCTGGCGCCGAGATCCAGGTGAGTAGCCGCTTGATCGCGTGGCCGGGCGAATCAGCTCGCCAAGTCTCCACACAGGCCTGCCTTAGTCCGGGCTCGCGGTCAAGCCCGACGATGATCCGTGTTCACCCAGAGTCCAGCGTTTGCCCGCTCATGCCGACACGCTGCGGGCAGCGCACAGCCACGCGCTAACCTGCGACGGCCTGCGTACATTGGGTTCATGACCGCGCAGCGTGAGGAGTTGCTCCGGCTCGTCGAGGAACTGCCGGAGGATGAAGTACCCGCGGTGCTCGATGACGTGCGCCGGCATCTCCGCGCGGTCAAAAAGCGGCCGTGGCCCCCGGCCTGGTTCGGCGCCGGACAGAGCCGGACCACAGACGTGGCAGCCCGCTCTGAGGATCTGCTCGGAGACGGATTCGGCCGCTCGAAGTGATCGTCCGCGACACCGGCCCGCTGGTGGCCGCCGCGCTGTCAAACGATTCTGATCACCAGGCCTGTGTGACCCTGTTCTCTGACCTACATGCGGCTGGGACAGAGCTACTGGTCCCGGCCACCGTGGCCGCGGAGGTCGGCTACCTCCTGGACCGCGAAGCTGGCCCGCGCGTCGAGTCGCTGTTCCTGCGCTCGCTGGCAGACGGCGATTTCTCGGCCGTGGACTTGACCGCTGAAGATTACGCGCGGATGGCTGAGCTGGTTCTCACGTATGGCGACCTGCCTCTCGGCACCACAGACGCATCCGTGATCGCCATCGGTCTTCTCCGACGGGCTGATCTACCGCTTCCGGCTGCGGCCGCTCACCGCGAGCGACCGGGAGGACGGTGCGCCGTTCGTCCCGGGCAGCGAGGAAACCGTGATCGACTGTACGTTCTCCGCTCCGGTGGGCGGTGCGAACGGCCCAGCACAAGAAGGCACGTGCGCAGCACCGACAGGCAAGACGGTGCCGATAAGGGTGAACGACGAGCATGCGGGCCAGGACCACGGCGTCCGGGTCTTCGCCGGCCCGCGGTGGGATCCGTTCATTATGGATGCGCCCGCGGCACTGAAGACGATCGCCACCGCAAGGCTCGCGTTCACCGACCCAGGCGCGATCTACCTCGACGGCAAGAACGTCCTCGGCCTGGCCGTCGAAATCGACCGCCCGCTCCTCGGCGGCGCTGAGCTGCTCGGCGTGGTCGCGGAGACGCTGACAAGCGGCAGTCTCAACGTCCGCCTCGAGCGCGCCGGGCGCCCCGAGGTGCCCAACCTGTTGGCGCGGAGGTACTGCCGGTATGCGGCGACCCGGGTGTGAAGTTTCCGGAAGGCCAGGTAGGTCCAGGTCCACCCTGTCTTTCACTCGGTGGCCCGCGCTCCCCCGGTTGAGCGGGCAACCAGCGGTTAGATCGTTCGTCACCCAGATGTCACAGGGGCGGGACGTTCGCCGGTGACGCAGTTCGTGCTTCCCCAACATCGGCGCGGTGGGACGGAGCATCTGGTGTGCTGCTGGCGCTGTTGCCGCCAGCCTGATCAGGACGGGTGACAATGGTGGCGGTCGCGTCGGCCCGGCGGCCTCACGGGGCGGTTAGCGGCTTTCCTGCGGCTCGGCGATCACCCTAGCTCAGGTGGGCACCGCTGCGGGATCACGATTGGTCCGGGGAGCCGGCCGCTGGTGCGGCAGCTCTCGCGTGAACCCGAGCGAGATAAGGGCGAGGAAAGCAGCGGCCAGGAGCCCGGCCTTGAGCGATCGGAGTTGTGCCGCCTCGTAGTCATCGACGAGTGCTGCCGTCGTCGCGGCGTCGAGACCAGCCTTCTTCGCTGCGGCGCGCGGGCGGCCAGACGGGGCGCACCTATTCTGCGCAGATTGAAAGCCAAGGTATGCCGCGCCAGCGGGGCCGCCACGACTGCGTAGCCAGGCTCGGCCTTGGCGATCATCCATCCGACCAACTGCGCATAGAACTTGGCGAGCGACCGGGCGTCGGGTGCATCGAGCACCAGCCCCCACCACCCGGTGTGGGATCGGCCACGCATTCCTACAAGATGCCAGCTATCGGGTGATCAGGTGGAGACCCTCGTGTTCGGCGAAGTCCTCGAAGTCCTTGACGTTGAGAGTCGCGAGCGGCAGGCCATAGGTAAGGGCACATGCGGCGATCCACGCGTCATTGGCCGGCCTGGCTCGTCCTCGCTGGATCGCGGCTGCCGAGATCCGTCCCCAGGTCCAGGCAACATCGTCGCTGTAAGGAAGGACTATCACACCGCCGAGCCAGTTCTCCAAGGCCTCGCGGTTGCGGCGTCCCCACCGCCGCAACTCCGCCCACTGGGATAGCTCTCCAAGCGTGACAAATGTGATGCACGCCTGCTTGCCCACGAGGCGCGTTAAGACAGTTGAGGGAAGCCGGTGTTTGAGACTCAGCGAGGAAACGTCGGTGTCAAGGATTACCCGCTCCATGGTTCCTCAGGCGAGGTCTGCGTGACGCGTCGCTGCGACATGAGCGAGAAAGGCATCCAGTTCCTCGTCGGTGTCGAAGACGCCGTCCTGAGCGAGATCATCGGCAGACGCTATCGGGCGCACGCCCTTCCGCCGCGCCTGCTCGTTGATCGACTCGACGCCATGATCAGGCAGCCTTGCCGCATCCTCCGCAGTCACTGTCACCCCCAGTAGCCGGCTCATCTAGTATCGCATCCTTGACCATCGTCTGCTCATCGCCGAGCAACGAAGCTGCCCTGGCGCCCGGTGGACTGCGCCAGCCGCCTAGCCGGTCAGGCTCGTCCGGGCCCTTGCCCCGGGCCAGGCGAAAGCGGCCGCGAGCCCTTCCTGCCCGACATCTTGCGCCGGTCCTGGGTTCGGCAGTCTTGAGCTGCACCACCGCAGCACATTCTTGTGATGGCGGTCGGCGATGGCGGGTGGCAGGCGCTGTTGACGCGGCGGAACTGGTGATCGGCTGGGATCACTGTGTCCCGGCGGCCTTGCGCGCCTCCTCGAAGGGCAGCCGGTCGAAGATGATCCGCATGTTAGTGATCTTGCCGTCCCGCACGGTGACGCACTCCGCGCCGGGGGCGTCTTTGACGGGGAGGGTGTCGGTGTCGTACATAACCACGGCCTTCTCGTCGTCGCCGAAGGCGGCGATCAGCTTCGAGCCGGTGAGGGTCTGCGCGAACGGCCCCATGAAGCCGCGGAAGGCCACGGCTCCCTCCAGCCGCCCAGACGGTGCCAGGCAGACGATGTTGCCAGCGATGTAGGTCATGGCCTTGTCGATGTCGTGGCTGGTCCACGCATGGTAGTAGGCCAACGCCGTCTGCAGTGCCGGGCTGGTGCTGGTGCTGGTGCTGGTGCTCTCGGTCATGCTTGATCCTCCTTGGCATGTGCCAGCGGTCCAGGGTGGGAGGTTGTCCCGAGTTCCGCAGGACTTCGGCGGCGGCCCCAGTTATCGTCAGGCCGCGGTCACGATCCCACCATGGCAGTCGGTGCTGACATTCTGTTGAAGTGCGCTCCCAGCGCGGCGCGGTGCTTCGGGAGGTGCAGGCGACCGTTGACGCGCAGATCAACATGTTCGGTGCCGTATCAGCACGAAGAGCAGCCATCCTGAAGACGCGCGATTAGGCGGCTTGGTGGGCGACCTTCCTGGAGGTAGCCGGGTGGTGGTCGGGGCACGCCAGCGGTCGCCGGTTATCGGCGCGTTGATGCGGCGAGCAGACCATCCGCTCCCCAGCGCCCGTGACGACTTCCAGTTCAGCGACATTGTCGACCTGCCCGCCGAAGCGCGGCGACGTGCCGCCGATCCCGCCAGCCGACAGCGTCCCGCCGACCGATAGTTCGAGGTAGTCGGTGAAGACCGGCGGCGTCAGCCGGTGTGCCAAGGTCACGCGGAATCGCGCACTCCAGCGCCGCCGGCTTCCGCCCAGACGGTGCGGCCACCGAGACCGGCGCGGTGGTCGACGTCGATGGCGTGCAGCGGGGACATGTCAATGACAAGCCCGTGTCTGGCCTCGGCTTGGCCGAACGTGGCGTGCCCTTCGCCGCGTGGTGCCGTGGGAATCCGGTGCCTGCTACAGAAACGCAACATCACCGCGATGTCATCGATGTCGCCAGGCTCAAGCACGGCATAGGGGATGCGATGGACGATATGGCCGAAGTCATCGGCCGCGGCTGCGAGCGCTGGCCCGCTGAACAGGAGGCGCCCTTTGAGCTTGGGTACCGGCCATGCGTGGCTTCTGGCGGTCAGCTCGCTCAGCCACGCCCGCCGCGCGGGGTCAAAGCCCGCCATCAGCGCACCGGCACCTGCGGACGATAAAAAGCGGCGTCGATCTAGCCCTGATCGCATAAGTCCTCCCCTTTGGTCGCTGGGCGGACCCGGTCCGCTGGCGCCAAGGGTTGGTCAGCGGCCCGCTCGTACCGTTAAGGTAACTGACCGCCTGGCTCCGAATCGAGAGGCAGCTACTGCATCCGACGCGCTGGTTCCCTCGCCGCGCCGACGGTCCTGGCGATGAGGTCGAGGGCGGCGCTGACCGGCTCGAGGTTGCCGGGCAGGTTGAGGAAGCCGTGCAGCATCGTCTTGACCTGGACCTGCCGTACGTCCACGCTCGCGAGCGCGAGCGCGGCTGAGAACGCCTCGCCGGATGCCCGCAGGTCGTCGTATTCGGCGTTCATCACCAATGCCGGAGCCAGACCGTCGCGCGCTGCCAGGGCCGGGAAAGCGTACCCGTCGGCGCGGCTGACCGGACCACCGAGGTAGTTCACGTGGTAGGCGTGCGTCGCGGCCGGCGGGAAGCGCAGGATCTCCGGCACTTCGGTCATCAGCGCCGCGAGAGACACCGACGGGGCCGGCACAACCGGGTGCGCGACCGGGTAGGCAAGGATTAGCTGCACAGGCTGCCAGCCGTCGGCGTCGCGTAGCTTGAGCGCGGCGCCAGCAGCGAGGTTCGCGCCTGCGCTGGCCCCGCCGATCGAGAGCCGGCCGGCGTTCACGCCCAGGGACTGTGCGTTCTGGCGGACCCAGCGCATCGCGGCCACCACGTCGTCGTGCGGCCCCGGGTACGTCACCCCGTCGGTGCACAGCCGGTAGTCGACGCTAATGACGATGGCTGCGGTGCGAGCGGCCAGTTCGCGCGCGACCCAGTCCGCCTCAGGCATGTCCAGGTCGCCGGTGATGAAGGCGCCGCCATGCATCCATACCAGGCACGGCGCATTGCCGGCCCGGTCGGGTGTGTAGATCCGCACCGGCACCGGGCCGTGGCGGCCCGGGGGCCTCCTCCATCCGCGTCCCAACTGCCGGGGCGTCGTATTCCGGCTGCTCATCAAACGCCTTCCGCCGATCGGCTACGGCTGGGTCCTCCATGAACTGCTGGAACGACGAAATGCCTTCGAGAAGGTGGAACTTGCTGGCCACGGCGGCGTGGATGGGCATGGATCAATCCTCTCCGTGCGGGTGCGCTCGCCGGCCGGCGAGCATCGAAGTTCCAGCGGACGTGCTGGTGACAGTTGCTTTCTTGCTATGCCCATCCCGGCAATGTGACTTAAGGCGGCCAGGTACCGGATCAAACTGGTAAGCCTGCGGACCAGCCGCAAGGACCAGGTCCACGCGATCCTGGCCAAGCTCGGCGTGCCGGTGACCTGACAGAGGCGACGGAGAGGCCCGCTTCGTATGCCACCTCGCACACGGTGATGTGCGACTTCACATTGACCAACCGACGACGACGATAGGTCCCACAGATTAAGAATATCGTCCGCTCGGGTAATCGGTACCCTAGCGGCATGACTACCAGGTCAATAGCGACCGGGCCAGCGATCAACACCCGAGGCATCGCGTGATTTCGGCACTACCCGAAGTTCGCACAGGGCACCCGCGTTCCGCTCCGGCCCTTAGATGGGGCGTGCTGGCTCCCGGCAACATCGCGACTGTCTTCGTGACGGCACTGCAACGTCACACGTCACAGCATGTGGTCGCGGTGGGATCCCGGTCCCTCGAGCGCGGTGCTGAGTTCGCCGAGCGATTCGGTATCCCGCGCGTTCACGTGGGCTACGAGGACCTTGTAGCCGACCCTAATGTGGACGTGGTCTACATCGCATCCCGCCAAGCAGACCACCTTGAGCACGGACTGCTCGCGATTGCGGCAGGTAAGTCGGTCCTGATCGAGAAGCCGTTCGCGGTGAGCTCGGCGCAGGCTGCGACGCTCGCCGCCGCTGCTCGCGAACGCGGCGTTTTCGCGATGGAGGCTATGTGGACAAGGTACCTGCCACAGACAGACATCCTCCGCCAGTTGCTCGATGCGGGAACGCTCGGCGAGATTACCGGCCTTGCCGCAGACCACGGCCAGCGCGTAGCCTCCGACAGCTGGCTGTGGAGCACGAATCCCGGCGGCGGCGCGCTCCTCGACCTTGGAATCTATCCATATTCGTTCGCCTCGATGGTTCTGGGGACCCCGCGTTCCATCGCCGTAACCGGTTCGTTTGCCGAGTCCGGCGTCGATCGGCAGAGCACGGCGGTTCTGGGATACGAGGGCGGCGCTGAGGCAGTTCTCTCTACGACCCTGGCCGGCCGCACACCGACGCGGGCGAGCATCACCGGCAGTGGTGGGCTCCTCGAGCTTGACGGTCCGTTCTTCGTGCCAACTCGGCTGACCTTCTCGCCGCCCGATTTCGGAGCCGAGGGTCTGTGCTGGTCGGACGACGGCGAGATTCCTGGCCATGAGGGCCTCTGCTACCAGGCCGCCGCACTCGCACGATACGTGCACGACGGCCTCATCGAGTCACCTGTGCACCCTCTCGACGAGACGATTGCGGTGCTCGCAACCATCGATGCCGTGCGCGAACGACTCGCCGACCACGACTAACCGCTACCACCAGGAGAGGCTTATTGTGACAACCGTCTCCTCGCCCACGGCCGCGATCGGGAGTGCTTCACGCCCCTGCCAGCGTCGGCTTGAATCGTGTCACGTCAAGGCGGTCCGATGACACGGGTAACGGGTGGTCCGAATGCGACCTGGACCCTGACCGGCCAGGTGGTGCTCGGCGGAGCGGGATTCTCCATCGATGACAATCGAGACGACGCGCGGGCAATCGCGACGATCCGCGCTGCTGCAGATCACGGCATCCGGCTTTTTGATTCGGCCAGGGCATATGCGACTGTCGATGACCCGACGCACAGCGAGCGCTTGTTCGCTGAGGCATTGCACGGCTACGACGATGCGCTCATCATGACCAAGGGCGGACATTTCCGCACGGGATACAGGGAGTGGGCAGTCGACAACAGTCCGAGACGGCTTCGAGCGGATGTCGATGTCAGTCTCGCGGCCCTCGGCGTCGAGCGGATAGGGCTGTACTTCCTGCACCGCGCGGATGCCGAGGACTCGATCGCCGACAGCATCGCGACTCTCGAGGAGCTTCGCCGAGAAGGCAAGATCGCCGCGATCGGCATCTCTAACGCATCCGTGTCACAGCTCGACGAGGCGATGTCGATCGCCCCCATCGGGGCGGTTCAGAACAAGCACGCAATCGGTCGAGACTCGTGGGAGTTTCCTTCCCGGTGCGCAGATCTCGGGGTCGCCTTCCTCGCGTATTCACCGCTTGGCGGCCGGGGCGAGTCGAGTGGCCTTCTCACCCGTTTCCCGATGCTGGCCGCACTGGCCGCCGCGCGCGGGCAAAGCCTCCAGCGGCTCCTGCTTCGTGCTCTGCTGGCCGGAGCACCTTCCGTGTCCGTCGTCGTCGGCGCACGTCGGCCTGCGACGGCCATTGACTCGGCGAAGGTTCCATCCGACCCGTGGGGTGACGTCGAGCGCGCGGCCTATGACAAAGACATCTCCTCCGGCACCGACTGAAGCGGCGGCCACCGCGAGTTCGTGGTCTTCTGCGGAGGTGCGGCCCGACACGGTAGCTACCGCGACCACCCCGACGTTGGCGCCCTGGGCGCTCTCTAACGGCGCGGGGCACAGTGACGGCCGGTATCGCAGACGGGCTAGAAGATGCAGTCACCACGCCGATACCGGGTGCGGCGGTCGGCCGCGCGAGCATAGGGGGCGCGCAGCACACGTCAGCGGGATTCCGGTCCGGGCCGGGATCGATTTTTGAGATCAGGACGGGGCTGCGGGTCGGTACCCTGGCGCCTGAGGACACCTGACAACTCCTGGTGCATCGGAAGCGGCGGATGACGGACTGGATTTTTCAGGGCAACCGCAAGCGGGACGACCTAGATGCAGCCATCTCTGCGTCGCTGCTGCAATGGTGGAGCACCCCGCGCTACCGGGACAGGACGGCAGTCGGTGATCGCGTCTGGCTGCAGATCGTCGGCGCCGATCACCCCGGCATCTACTACGCCGCGGTCATCACCACCCCGACGTACGAGGACCATGAGTGGCGGGACACCGGTACGGCATTCGGGCGCTGGCGGACCGACATCCGGTTTGTCTACCGGATCGACCCGGCGCTGCTGCGAGCGGAATTGCTCGCCGACGCCACGCTCGGCTCGTTCCGTCCCTTCCGCGGGTTTCAGGGCTCGACAGTGCCGCTGCCCCCCGATGTCGCGCGCGCATTGGCGGAACGCGCCGCCCCGCGGCTCGAGGTGCTGGCGCCAGGAGGATCTGGGGGCGCGGGCAGGCGCCAGGAGGGCTGATGGTCGTGACGGTCTCGTCAGCGGTCGCGGGGCTGTCCCGCGCTGATCCGCGCAGCCCTGGTATCAGCCGGGCCGGCGTGGCCGGCGCGTTCGTCTACCGTGATCCGGCCGGGGCACAGATCACCGATCCCGCGACGCTGCAGCGCATCCGGGCGCTCGCGCTCCCGCCAGCCTGGCGAAGCGTCTGGATCTCACCGGATCCGCTCGGCCATATCCAGGCCACCGGCGTGGACAGCCGTGGCCGCACCCAGTACCGCTACCACCAGTTGTGGCGGGAGCAGCGAGATGCGCAGAAGTTCGACCACATGCTGCGGTTCGCCGGCGCGCTGCCCGCGTTGCGCGGCGCGACCGTTCATGACCTGAGCAGGCGCCGACTCGACCGGGACCGGGTAGCAGCCAGCGCGGTGCGGCTGATCGACCTCGGCCTGTTCCGGCTCGGCGGTGAGCGGTACGCCGACCTTGACCACCATTACGGTGCCGTCACGCTGCTGAAGCAGCATGTCACCGTCAAACGCGGCGCTGCCGTGTTCGACTACGTCGCGAAGGAAGGCAAGGAACGGGCAGTCACCGTCACCGACCGCGCCGTCCTCGGCACGCTGCGGCTGCTGATCGGCAGCGATAACGGCCTGGACGCGCTGTTCTGCTGGCAGGACGGCGCCGGTTGGCATCAGCTGCACTCCCACGACGTCAGCGCCTACATCGCCGGCCACGCCCGCGGTCACTTCACTGCGAAGGAGTTCCGGACCTGGAACGCGACCGTCCTGATGGCACTGCAGCTGGCCAATGCCGGTCCGCCGGCATCTGATCGCGATTCCAGGCGCGCCATTACGGCCGGCATCCGGTCGGTGGCCGAGTGGCTCGGAGATACCCCGGCTGTCGCCCGCAGTTCCTACATCGATCCACGGCTGATCCGCCGCTATGAATCCGACGGCGCCCTGAGCTCCGTTCCCGTGCTCCCGGTCGCGCTGCCAGTTAGCGGGGCCGCGGAGGCCGCAGTGGCAGCGCTACTGGCTGGCCGGGCCTGAGGCAGCCGGACCCCAGCCCTTCAGTCGAAGACCTTGTCCATGTCGCGGACCCGGTCCGGATGCAGCCGCAGCAGGTACGCCAGGTAGATCAGACCGATCAGGAACCAGATGCCGACGACGAGTCCGGCTTCGCTGATCGGATAGGGCAGCGGCGAGACGAACTTCAGCACCGACGAGCCGACGCCGACCGCCGCGGCCAGCACGGGGATGAGGATCACGGTGCCGATGGCCGGGAGGATGAGATGCACCAGCAGGTTGAACTCGTCCCTTGCTTTACGCAGATAGTAGCCGATGGCGGAGATGTTGATCACGATGTAGATGCAGAGCATCACGGCTGTGAGGATCGTCGCGAGCAGCTCGAATGCGATCACGGGCCCGTAGCCGAGGGCGAGCGGGAACGCGATCACCACTGTTGCCAGGGTCTGCACCACGATCCCCAGCACTGGAGACTCATACCTCGGGCTGGTCCGCTCGAACGCCGCCGGCAGCAGCCTGATTCGCCCCATCGCGTACCAGGTGCGGGTCGCGGCTATCTGAGCCGAGTTGCCGTTGGCGAAGAACGAGTTGACCACGGCGAGGAAGACGACCACCCAGCCGACTCCCCAGAGCTGCCTCGCGAACAGGATCCACGGACTGCCGCCGCCGAGTGAGCCGAGAGTGCTCATATGCGCAGGCCCGATGTAGACGTCCGCCGCGTACGTCGTGAACAGATAGAAGATGCCGACCAGCACGCACGATCCGATCACGGCTCGCGGCACGGTCCGGCGCGGCGCTCGCGCCTCCTCGGCGAGCGGCGCCGCAGCCTCGAACCCGATGAAAGCCAGCATGACGAAGACCGAGCCGGCGACCAGCCCGGACACCCCGGTGAAGCCCTTGACCGTCGCGAACTTCAGCGTGAACACGCTGAGCGTCTGCGCGCTAGAACCTGCCTTCACGATCATCCAGATCGACAGCGCGACGAACACGACGATCTCGAAAGCGCCCAGCAGCACGCCGAACCGGGTGCCGAGCTTGACGCCGCGGTAGCCCAGCAGCGCCGTCAGGGCCGCCGATACCAGCATGAACGTGATCCACATGGCCTTGAAGTTCCAGCCGAACTCGGTGTTCAATATGGTGCCGACGAAGTATCCGATGAGCAGGTTCACGATCGGCCCGACCAGTCCGGTGATCATCGCGTAGCCCCAGCCCACCAGATAGCCCACGACCGGGTGCAGGCCCTGCGCCGGGTAAGTGTAGATGCTGCCCGCAGACGGCAGGTGCTTGGCAAGCTGCCCGATCGAGCTGGCGACGATGAGCGCGGCGATCATGGTCAGGACAATGGAAAGCGGCAACGCCCCGCCAGCGAATCCCGCGGCGACTGCTAGCGAGGTGGCGACCGCAGCACCGGGAGCCATGAACGTGACCGACTGGAACAGCACCCCGGGCAGGCCGACCGTGTGCCGCGCGAGGCCACTTCGGCCAGGCGGCCGGGCGTCAGGGCGCGTTGGGATTGGGATATCAGGAGCAGCCATCCGGACCTACTCTCTGGTGCGCTGCAGGCGGCGAGCCAGGCAGGGCAAGACCTCACCATGAGTTTCCTGCGAGATCTGGCCAAACGTCAATCTATTAGGTCGGATTACTAGTCTTTAGCGCGGCATGCATCCCCCTGTGGGGTGCCAACGCCTATGCCAAAAGGTTCGTGCTCACCGCCCTGACCGAGGTCACCGACCGGATGCTGATCCTCGGTGAACGACACCTGCGTGTCGTGATGACCGAGTACGAGGCCCACTACAACGGACGACGACCCAACTACAGCCGCGAACTCCGCCCGCCCCGGCCCGACCACCCCGTCGCCAGACCTCTCCCTGCAGCGGATCAAGCGCCGGCCCGGCCGCCTCCGGCAACCGCATGCGCGCGAGACTAAAGCAAGTTGATCGAGCAGGCGCGGGCAAGGCTCCTCGGCCGGGTGGCCCTCACTGTCGCAGGGATCCCGTAGCATCCTGAGGCAAGCAGGGCTGGACCGGAGGACCCCATGACCAACTACGCGGTCGTGATCGAACGAGCTAGCGACGGGGGATATGGCGCGTGGTGCCGACATCTGCCTGGCTGTGTCGCACTGGCAGATACCGAAGAGGCCGTCCTGGCCGAAATGCGGCAGACCGTCGAGTTGCATCTTGCCGGGCTCCGCGAAGACGGCCAGCCAGTCCCGCATCCCTCAACCGTGGCGGCGACCGTCATCACTCTTGACGCAGCCTGAACCTTTGCACCGCTCCGCCAGCGCTGGGGGTATCCTCGCCGGAGGCCGCTACCGGGATGATGGTGAGTACGGTGGCGGCACCCAGCCCGTGACCCGTGCCCAGGTCGTGGCCTGTTCCAGGATGTCGAGGACGACGCTGGTCTTGGCCTCGGTGTAGGCCCAGCCGTCGTCGCTCCACCGGCCGACGTTGGCGCGCTTAGCCTCGGCGTAGCGGCGGCAGGCCGCCGGGTCGGCCCGGAGATAGTCGCGGAACAGCAGGTGGTCGCTCTCCCACTGGCTGCCCGCAGCGCAGACGTGGACGTGTACCTCACGCGGCTGGCCGGCGGGCGGCCTGAAGTACCGGTGCAGCTCGTCCCGGCTACGCAGCACGAGGCCTGCCTTCTCAAGCTGGTGGACATAGCGCGGCTCATCGGCGAGATCGGCGACGCTGACCTGTATGTCCACGATCGGCTTCGCCGCCAGTCCCGGCACCGACGTGGAGCCCACATGCTCGATGCCCAGCGCTGCCCTGCCCAAGGCAGCGCCGACCCGATGCCGCCAGCGAGCGTACCTCTGCGGCCAGGCCGGGTCGTAATCAATGACCACCAGCGGCACGGCGGGCCGCTCGGAGCCGTCGGTGATGCTGAAGCCCGGCCACATATGCGGCACCGCCTGCCGAGCCAGCCTGAGCCGGTCGGTCACCGGCAACTCGTGGGCGGCCAAGCCCCGAGGCGCGGCCGCGAGCTCGTACAGATCGATGACCGTGGCACGGTTACCTTCTGCCGCGCGCAACCGCAGCCAGGCCTCCATGGCATCGGCGCGATCCGTGACCCCAGCCGCCGCGAGACGGTCCGCGAGCGTGCGAGCACTACCCGGCGCGCTATCTCGATACTGATCGCCGGCCACGCCCTGAACCTAGCAAATCGACCATGCGTTCCTGCCGCGAGCCGGCTGGGTTATTTTCCGGTCAGGAGCGGAGCGGCCGGAAGAAGCTGCGTAGCTCGCTGGCGACCTGCTCGGGTTCCTCGTAGGCCATGAAGTGCCCGCCGCGCTGCGGGGTGCTCCAATGTCGCAGGTCAGTGCAGCGGCGTTCGGCGAGGCTCCGGACGTAGTTCGCGTAGGCCGGCTCGTTGCTCAATGTGATGGCTGCAGGGACGGTGATGCCGGGTACCGGTTCGTTCAGCGGATAGTTGTAGTACTGCCGGAACGATGTGCCGATGCTGCCGGTTGCCCAGTACAGCGTGGCCACGGTCAGCAGGGTGTCTTTGTCCCAGCGGGACTCCAGATCGCCGGCGCAGTCGCTCCAGTCGCGGTACTTGTCGATGATCCATGCGGCTAGCCCCGACGGGGAGTCGGCCAGCGCGGCGGCGATCGTGTCCGGCGGCGTGCACATGATCTCGCTGTAGCCCTGGTCGTTCACGTCGTAGGAGCTCCGGGCATCGAGGTAGGCCTGTTCCTGGATGGTCGGTGGCCGCTCCGCGAAGTTGTCCCCGACTATGGCCGAGGTGACGTGGATGCCCGCGACCTGGCCGGGGTAGAGGGCGCCGAGCCATTGGGTTACCTGACCGCCGATGTCGCCGCCGAAGGCCCCGAACCGCTGGTAGCCCAGGGTCTGGGTCATCAGCTCGTGCCAGATCCCGGCGACCCGCTGGTGGGTGAACGGACCGTCCGGCAGCTCGGAGTACAGGAATCCGGGCAGCGAGGGGATGACGACGTCGAAGGCGTCGGCGGGGTCGCCGCTGTGGCTTGCGGGGTCGGCCAGCTGGCTGGCGACTCCCAGCATCTCCACGAAGCTGCTCGGCCACCCATGCGTCAGGATTAGCGGCATCGCTGCCCGGGCGCCTTGGCCGCTCTGCCCGCGCAAGTGGATGAAGTGCACGCGTCGGCCGGTGACCTCGGCGGTGAAGTGCGGGTATCCGCTGAGCGCCGACTCGGCTGCCCGCCAGTCGAACCCGTTAGCCCAGTACCTGACGAGGCCGCGGAGGTAACCGGGGTCAGTTCCCGCCCTCCAGCAGGCGGAGTCGGATGCGCCTGTGAACACGGTACGGCGCAGGCGCAGCCGCAGGTCGCCCAGGATCTCCTCGGATACCCGGATCTGAAAAGGGCTTACCGTCATCGTTCCTTCGCTCAAAAGTACAGGTCACGGACCGGAGCAAGCGGGCCGAGCATGTTGACTACACCACGGACGCAGCACGCCTGGCCGCGACATCGGCAGCCTCCCGCGTGGCAGCACCTGGACAGTATCGATGGATATTGTCCGGGTACAAGCCAGTTTCGGATCGCGTGCCGGTGCCAGGCGTCGATGCGGCACGATCCGGAAGCGCCTCAGCCAGGACCCCGGCGCGTGTCCACCCGACGGGCGGCGAGCACGCCGAAGGCGGCCGCGGCCAGAGCAGCGACCCCGCCGATGAGGACTGGGGCGCGCACGCCGACCGCGTCGGCGATCGCCCCGAGGATTGGTCCGCCGATCGGTGCGGTGCCGACCAGGAGAACGGTTTGCAGGGCGAGGACCCGCCCGATCATGTGCGGCTCCGTCCGGAGCTGGGCAATGGACGTCGTCGCCGTCATGTAAGCGACGCTGCCGGCGCCAACCAGGGTCGCCACCAAGAAGGCGAGGGCGACGCTAGGGACGGCTGACAGGACAAGCATGGCCGCCCCGAGCGCCGCGGCACCGACCGCCACCGTCCGGATGGTGACGGTGGAACGCCTGGCGACGAGCAGCGCCCCGACCAGGCCGCCCGCGCTGAAGGCCGAGTAGACGAGGGTGTAGGTGCCATTGCCGCCGTGGAGTCCCTTCTCGACGAAGAGCGGGAATACGACTGCGAAGTTGTAGCTCAATATTCCGATGAGCAGGAGCATGACAAAGGTGATCCAGAGGTCCGGCACGCCGAAGATGTACTTGAGTCCGGCCCGGACCTGTCCGGCCCCACGAGGCGCCACCGGCAGCCGGTGCAGCTCGGCCGAGCGCATCATGGCGAGTGCGGTGAGGACCGCCGCATACGAGATGGCGTCAGCCGTGAAGCACCAGCCGTAGCCGACCGTCACGATGAGCAGGCCGGCGAGGGCGGGTCCCGCGATGCGAGCCATGCTGTTCATGGCGCTGTAGAGCGTCACGGCGTTGGGTATCTCGTCGGCCGGCACCATCTCGTTGACGAACGACCGCCGGACCGGGTTGTCCAACGCCAGCAAAGTGCCTCCTGCCACGGCGATGCCGTAGAAAGCGGCGAGCGGTGCGTTGTGCATGAATGCCAGCGCCGCGAGCGCCAACGATTCGCACATCTCGAGCGCCTGCGTGACATACAGGAGGTGGCGCTTACTTGATCGATCGACGATCACACCTGCCCAGGCAGACAGCAGCAGGATCGGGCCGTACTGGCATGCCACCAGCAAGCCGAGAGCCACACCGCTTCCGGTGCGGTGCAGGATGAGGAGGGTTAGCGCAACATTGGTCAGCCAGTTGCCGGTCTGGGAGATGGTTTGGCCGATGAAGAACAGGCGGAAGTTCCGCCACCGCAAGGACGACAGAGTGCGCCGGACGAAACTGGGCCCCCGGGCCAGACTGTCGTCGTCCACCGGATCAGCCTCTGCAGGCCGAGCGGATCACGGTGATCTCAGCGGTGCGGCTCAACGTTCGTAATCGCCGGTCAGCCGACCTCTGCCGATCACCGGCGCGGCAGAGGCGTCAGGAAGCTTCGGGTGAGCTCGGCGATCTCATCGGGGCGCTCGTCGAGCGCGAAGTGCCCGGCAGCCAGCATCTGCACTTCTGCTCCGGGCACATCGCGGCGGTATGCCTCGGCCTCGTCCGCCTGGAAGGAGGGGTCATAGCGGCCCCACAGCACCAGCAGTGCCGGATGGTGCGTCCGCAGCCACTTCTGCCAGGCCGGGTAGCTTGCCACATTCGTCTGGTAGTCGTAGAACAGGTCCGTCTGGATGTCCCGTTGGGTCGGCCGGTCGAGGAAGGCTTGCTCGTCGGTCCAGAGGTCGGGATCGTATGCCTCCGGGTTCGGGCTGCTCCCGACGTGCCGCTGCCGGGTAGCGGCCGGGCTGAAGAAGTTCTCGCGCAAGGCGGTCTCGTGGCTCGCGCGGTCGGCCCAGAACGCTCTGCGTGTCTCCCAGAGCGGGCCGAGTCCGTCTTCGTGCGCGACAGCGTTCTGCACGACAATCGCCTCGACGCGTTCCGGATGTGCCAGCGCCAGCCGGAATCCGACCGGGCCGCCGTAGTCCTGGAGGAACAACGTGTACCGACTGAGACCGAGCACCTCGGTGAACCGTCGCACCACGTCCGCGATGTGATCGAAGGTGTAGCCGAAATCGGCCGGGGCGTCGCTGTGACCGAAGCCGGGATAGTCCGGTGCGATCAGATGGAAAGTATCGTCCAGCCTGGTCAAGAGCGGTTCCCACATCCGTGAGGACGACGGAAACCCGTGCAGCAATAGGATGGTCGGCGCATCAGCGGGTCCGGCCTCCCGGTAGAAGACCGAGACACCGTCGACCTCGGTCGTCCGATAACTGGTGCGAATCATGACATTCCTCCCGGTTCGGTAATCATGCCAGCCCGGTTCGGTCAGGCAGCCGGTGGCTATCCCCGGCGGGACATCGTGGAACATGAGTTGCTGGCACACCAGCCCGGGCTTTATGCGTCGACGGCAGGGCGAGCACCTGACTGGTTCAGGCCGGGCACCGGGCCGGTCCTGGGGCCCGCCCTGGCGGCACGGCGGCAGGACACCACCACCGCCAGCGGCCACAGCGCCTGCGCGGCGCCGAAGACCCGCTCGGCCAGCCCGGCCTGCCCGCCCCCGGTGATCAGCTCCGCGCCGAACCAGGCCAGCAGGACCAGCAGCACCGCCACGGCACCGGCGGATACCGCAGGCCGCAGGCCCCACGGCACCGACGGCCCGCGCCGCCAGGCCGCGGCCGGCCAGGCCACCAGCGCCGCGCACCCGACGGCTGTCCAGATCATGTGCGGCAGCGGGAAACTGGTCCCGGGATGCTCCGGGTTCGCCGCGACCAGGACGCCCGCCGCGGCCGCGGCCATCAGGATCAGCCGCCCCGGCGCCCTGGCGGGCCGCAGCGAAATCCCGGTGACCACATCACAAGCGCCAACCACCAGGAACGTCAGCGTCATCACCCACCGGTCGGCAGCGCCCGGCGCGGCCAGCACGCTGACTGGCTGGGCCACGGGGTCGAAGGAGCGTGGCTGCAGCCCCGCGGCAACCGTCCACCCGGCGACCATCAGCACCGGGGCCGCGGCCGACGAGACCACGCCCCACCACGGCACAGCCCGCACAACACCACCGTAACCTTTGGGCGCAGCACAGCTCCAGCAGCCGGGCCGCTGCTTCGCCAGCAAGCCCCAGGTCCGGCCCGGGCCGGACCTGGGAGCACGTCGCCCGCCTTCCGTTATTCGCCTTCCGTGACGCGGATGATCGTCTTGCCGGGCATCCGGCGGCCGGGCGTGAACGCGGACGGTGCCTCGGTCAGCGGCCGTACGGCCCCGATGATCGGCCGCAGCCGCCCGGACCGCACCCGCTCGGCGAGGTCCGCCAGCCGGAGCCGGTCCGGCTCGACGACAAAGAAGATCGCCCGGCCGTCAGCGGGCCGCGCCTGCGGCAGGCCGATGATCGTGACCAGCGTTCCGCCGGCGCGCACCAGCGGGGCCGAGCGTTCGAGGACCTCGCCCCCGATGACATCGAACACCACGTCGACCTCGCCGATCTCCTCCAGCCGGTCGGCCTGGAGGTCTACGAATATGTCCGCGCCCAGCCCAAGTGCAGCCTCCCGGTCCGCGGCGCGACCGGTGCCGATTACCCGGGATCCCAGCTCGTGCGCGAGTTGCACCGCCATGGACCCGACGCCGCCCGCGGCGCCGTGGATCAGGACGGTCTGGCCGGTCTTTAGCCCTGCGTGGTCGAAGAGGCCCTGCCAGGCCGTCAGCCCGGAGATAGGCACGGCGGCGGCCGCGGCGTAGCCGATGCCCGCCGGGAGCGGGGCGAGGTTGCGGGCCTCCACCGCCGTGTACTCAGCCAGCGCCCCGTCGCGGGTCCAGTCGGCCAGCCCGAACACCCGCTGACCCACGGTCAAGCCGGTGGTGCCGTAGCCCAGCTCGCTGACAACACCCGACAGCTCGTGTCCGGGCACGCTCGGGGTTCGGTCGCGGCCGGCCCGATCGGTCCACGTGCCCGGCCAGTCCAGCTCTCCCCGGGTGAACCCGGCCGCGTAGACGCGCACGATCACGTCGTTTTCGGCCGCGCGGGGGCGCGGGATGTCGGATAGCGTGAGCCCGGCGGCGCCAGCGGCCCGGTCTCGCACGGTTATAGCTTGCACAACGATTCCCTTCTGCGACCGGTTCAGGTTCTGACGTGCCCCGGGCACACAGCCGATCAAACCGCGAGCCGGCGCCTCTCGATGTCCTGTCTGGCAGGAAGGTGGCACGGATCCCGCGAGAGTGTCGCGCGTTCGATCAGGCTGCCAGCCAGTTGCGGCTTGCTGGCGAACATGACCTCCTCCGGGACGCCGGCCAGCTCGCGGTGTTCCTCATCAGCAGCGCAGGCTTCGGGCAGGTACACACGCCCGGCCGACCAGCGCATGCCCGCGGCCGGTGGCATAGGTCAAGGTAAGCGCTGCCTGGTAACCCCGTCATGTCTGGCGCCGGGCTGATTGCTCGGCTTGCTGGCTTGGCTGGCGGCGGAGCTGCCCAACGTGTGGGAGAGTATCGCGTCCATCACCTGGCCGAAGGGCTGCCTGGCGTCGATGGGAATCGCGCCGAATGCGCGCAAGCGGGCCTGAATTGCCGGCAGCTTGCGGCGTAGGTACTCGCGAGTCTCCCCGATGCGGCCCCAGTCGTGGTAGTCCCGGCGCGCATCCAGTCGGGCCAGCATCGTGGGCTCGTCGATCTCCAGCAGGAACACCTGAGTGAAGCGATCGGCCAGCTCGAGCTCATTGTCCGCACCGCCGCAGACATACAGTGTCGCCGGTGCCGCGGCACCGATCAGTTCGTCCAGGCGAGCCAGATTCCACGCCCAGCTATGCCGGGAAAGCCAGGCCAGATCCGGCGCTTCCGGCTCTTCCCGCTCTTCAACTACGTTGCCATCGGCGTCAACGAACCGCGCCAGCAACGGGTCGTCGTCGGCATCGATGGCTGCCAGGCCCCGGCGGGTGAGCTCGGCGGCGATCGTGCTCTTCCCGGCACCGGAACAGCCGGTGATCTGGACGGCGCTCATCGGTGTCTATCGTCGGCCGGGCCTGAAGGCGGCGCAACCGAGTTTGTGCTCTCACGCGGACGCGGGCGGACCTCACGTTCTGCGGCTCCAGCCGGGGCCGCTCCGTCATGGTCAGGCCGACGCTCCTCGAAGGAACGGTAGGCCGGGGGCCCAGCACAGCTGGGCCCCCGGTCCGCCCGGCTAGACGTCGCGGAACCGGAACACAAGGCCGCCGGCCAGCATCGCGGCTGCGGCCCAGATCGCCAGCACGCCCAGCCCGGCCCACGGCGTGATCACCAGGCTCCGCAGGCCGGTGGTGTCCTGGATGGTCAGCCCCGCGACCGTAGGTGTCCACCGCTCGAGCCGGTGCTGCCAGTGCTCGTTCCCGATGAACGACAAAATGATCGGGAACAGGTAGAGCAGCGCGAGGACGACGCCGATGGACACGGCCGAGTCCCGCACGATCACCGCCACGCCCAGGCTCATCAGCGCGATCAGTCCCAGGTACAGGACCGACCCGCAGGCGGCTCGCAGCGTCGGCCCGTAGCTCAGCCAGACCGGGTGAAAACCCCGCGCGACGGTGAAGCCGTGGCCGGGCAGGATCAGGTGCCCGGCCAGCACCGAGCCGAACACCGCCACCGCGCCCGCCGCCAGCACCAACGCGACCAGCAGGATCGCCTTGGCCGCCAGCACCGCCTCCCGTCTGGGCATCGCGGCGAGCGTGACGCGCATCATGCCCGAGCTGTATTCGCTGCTGACCATCAGCACGGCCAGGATCGCGACCACCGCCTGGCCGAGCTGAATCCCGGTCAGGCTGAGCTTGGTCGTGTCGACCGGGCAGGTCAGGTTCTGCGGGCAGTGCGTGGCCCCGACGGCCGCGGCGCTGACCGCAATGGTCGCCGCCGCGACCCCGAGGAGCAGCCAGGCGGGTCCGGAGACCGTCCGCAGCTTGGTCCACTCGGCGTGCAGCGCGTAGCGCACGCTCGCGCCGCGCGCTGCCGCCGTGGCCATCGCCGGCGCTGGCTGCGTCGCCGTAGCGGTGCTCATGCGTCCCGCCGTCGCAGCATGATCAGCGCGAGGGCCAGGGCCGCCGCCGCCCACAGGCACAGCACGCCAAACCCGGCATAGGGCGACAGCGGGTAGTAGCCCTGCACGGGTGAGATGACGGTGGTGACCTGCGAGTACCGCGGGATGCTCTGCTCGATCGCAAAGCCCGCGGCCGGGGTCACCCGCAGCAGCCAGTCGCCGACCCCGGCGGGCACGACATTGAGCGCGGTCAGCAGGAACGGCATGACGACGACTACTACCGCGGTTGTGATCGCGGCCGCGCTGCGCCGCAGGATGGCGCCCAGGGCGACGGCGAAGATTGCGGCCACGGCCAGCATGGCCGCCGTGCCGACGATGACCCGCACCTCGGTCAGCACGGGCGCGGTCAGCAGCACCTGACCCTGGTTTTCCTCCTTCGGCACGCCGACGGCGATCGAGACCGCCGCGGCCACCAGGCCGGTGACGAAGGCTACCGCGCCGATCACCACGGCCTTGGCGGCCAGCACCGCGCCGCGGCGCGGGGTCGCGGTCAGCGTGGTCCGGATCAGGCCGCGGCGGTATTCGGTGCTGAAGAACATCGCCGCCACTACGACGATCACGATCAATCCGAGGAACGCGCCCACCAGGCTCTGCCCGATCGTCACCGTCGGGAGCCCGGCGCCCGGCCCCGGCGTAACCGGCGCGATGTCGCCGGAGCCCGTCAGCCTGAACGTGCCGCCGTTCCGGGTGAAGGGCGCAGAGCCCGCGCCGTCGGCTGGCCCCGGGCCCCCCGCCGGGCCCCCGCCACCGACGGTGGTGCCGGTCCAGGTGCCGGGCGCAGTGCCGGCCAGGCTGACGTGATCGAAGACTCCGGTGGACTGGGCGGGACCGCCGTTATTGCTGTTCCCGCCGCCGAATGAATTCTGGGTCACCGTGTAGTTCGGGGACGTGGCGAACATGCCGACCTGGACGGTCGACGGCAGCCCGGTGAGCTGGACCGTGCCCACCTGAGTCCAGTGCGTGCCGTCGGCGGAGTCGTAGCCGGTGATCGTGTCGCCCGAGCGAGTCAGCCGCAGCCAGCGCGGATGCGCCGCCGAAACGGCACCAGGCAGCCCGGCGGTATCCCCGGTGAAGTTGTACTGCATCCGGACGCCGTGACCGCCCGTGACCATCATCGCCGCATAAGCCGAGCCCTGGCGGGTGCTCTGCTTGATGATGATCCCCGCCTTGGCCCACTCCGTCAGACCGGGCACCATGTTGCCGTTCCCGGCCTGCACAGGCCCTGGCCCCGAGCTGAGGTTCGCGTGCTCGCCGGTGAGCGCGGTGACGCGCGCGGTGAAGGTGCCGTTCCCGGTTAGCGGCTGGCGGGCGAAGGCGAAGCTGTCGGTCACGACCTCGCCGCCCGGCCCGTGCGGGACGTAGGGCAGGCAGGCCTTGCCCGATTTCACCGGGCCGCCGTTGATCTGGCAGCCGATGCTCCCATTAGCGGCCGCGAACACGCCGAGGAAGATGGTCAGCAGCGCGGCCAGGATCATGCCGATCACCCAGCCGCGCACGCTGCGGAACTTGATCCACTCGGCCCGCAGCAGGGAGCCGAAGCCGCCGCCGCGGGGTCCGCCGCCGGGCCCGGCTTCGGGCCTCGGGACCGAGATGGCCTGGGTCGTCATCGCGGCACCTCCTGCGCCGCATCGGCGTCGAAGCCGGCCGGGCGGAACTCGACGGCCTGCTTGGTGAGCTCCATATAGGCCTGCTCCAGGGTGGCCCGGTGCCCGGAGACTTCGGAGAACGGCACTGCCTGCCCGCTGAGCAGCGCGACCACCCGCTCGGCCGCCAGCCCGGAGATGGTGAGCACGTCCTGGCCGCTAGCCACGACGGTGGCCCCCGCGTCCTCCAGCACCGCCCTCGCCTGCGGCCGGGCCGACGTGCGCAGCGTGACCCGATCCCCGGACGCGGCCGCCAGCAGGCTCGCTACCGTGGTGTCGGCGATGACCTTGCCGCGGCCTACGACCACCAGATGATCGGCGGCGTCCTGCAGTTCGGTCATGAGATGGCTCGACACCAGCACCGCCCGGCCGCCCGCGGCCAGCGACCGCAAGAACCCGCGCATCCACACGATGCCCTCCGGGTCCATCCCGTTGAACGGCTCGTCCAGCATGATCGCGGCCGGGTTGCCCAGCATCGCGGCGGCGATGCCCAGCCGCTGCCGCATGCCAAGCGAGTAGCCGCCGGCCCGCCTCCTGGCCACGCCCTGCAGGCCAGCCTGCTCGATGACCTCGTCCACCCGCTTGGCGTCCAGGCCCTGCGAGTGGGCGAGCCAGAGCAGGTGGTTGCGGGCGGACCGGCTGGGCTGCAGTGCCCCCGCGTCGAGCAGCGATCCGATCACCCGCATCGGCTGCCGCAGGCTCGCGTATGACTTGCCGCCGACGGTCGCCTTGCCCTCGTCGGCCGCATCCAGGCCGAGGATGACCCGCATCGTGGTCGACTTGCCGGCCCCGTTCGGGCCGACGAAGCCGGTCACTTGGCCGGGCTGGACGGTGAATGACATGCCGTCCAGCGCCAGGGTCGGACCGAACCGCTTCCGCAGTCCGGACACTTCGATCGTGGCTTGCATTTTCGTTTCCTTCTTGTGGTCGGGGTGAAACTTGCCGTGACTTCGTTCTACGGGACCGGCCATAACATGGGCCGCACGCAACCTGTTATCCCGTTGTTAGGCCCGGCAGGGCATGCTGAAGTGGGATGGCAAGGCAAACCCCCTGATCAGGGCATTGCCGACGGGAGGGAGGGGCGCATGCGGGCCCAGCGCCAGCCGAGGCGGCCGCGCTGGCTGCGGCTGCCCGGCCGGACCGTGCGGATGCGGCTCACCATCCTGTACGGATTCTTGTTCGTGGTGTCCGGCGCGCTGCTGCTGGCGCTCGCCAGCGGCGTGGCCGTCAGCAGCTCGTCCGTCCAGGCCAGACCGGCTTTCGCCCATCCAAGCAAGCCGGGCTCATCGCTAGCGCAGGCCAAGGCGCAGGTGCGCCAGCTGCAGGCGCAGGTCAGTCAGCTGCAGTCGCAGGCCAGCCCCCAGCCGGTCCAGCAGCACGAGCTGTCGCATGTGCTGCTGACGTCGTCGCTCATCGCGCTGGCGATCATGACGGCCGTCTCCCTGTTGCTGGGCTGGCTCGTGGCCGGCCGAGCGCTGCGCCCGGTCCGGGAGATGACCGCGGCGGCACAGCGGATCTCCGAAGACAGCCTGCACGAGCGGCTCACCGTGCACGGGCCGAATGACGAGCTGAAGGAGCTCGGCGACACCATCGACGGGCTGCTGGAGCGGCTGGAGGTCGCCTTCAACGCCCAGCGGCGGTTCGTCGCCAATGCCTCGCATGAGCTGCGCACCCCGCTGACCACGATGCGGGCGGCACTCGACGTGGCGCTGGCCAAGCCCGAGCCCGCGCCGCCGCCGCAGACAGTCGCGCTGGCCGGGCGGCTGCGCAGCGAACTCGACCGGATCGAGACGCTGCTTGAGGCCTTCCTCGTGCTGGCCCGTGCCGAGCACCGGGCGCTGGCTGGTCAGGCAGTCCTGCCGCTCGACTACATTGTCGACTCCGCGCTGGCTGATCAGGCGGCCGCCATCAGGGCCATGAACCTCACCGTGCAGGACGCCAGCGGTCAGGGCGGCGCCTGGGTAGCCGGGAGCCAGGCCCTGCTGAGCCGCATGGTGGAGAACGTGATCGACAACGCGGTGTGCCACAACGCCGAGGGCGGCTGGGTCACCATCACCACGCGGGCTCATGACGGGCGGGCCAGGCTGGTCGTCGAGAACGGCGGGGACGTCCTCGACCCGCGGCAGGTGGCCGAGCTCACTCAGCCGTTCCGGCGCCTCGAAGCCGACCGGATCGGCACGGACAAGGGCTCGGGCCTCGGACTATCGATCGTCGCAGCGATCGCGGAGGCACACGGCGGCACGGTGGACCTGCAGGCCCGGCCCGGTGGCGGGCTGCGGGTCTGCATCGAGCTTCCGGCTGCCGCGGCGACCACGTCGGCCAGCGTTCCCGCGGGCGTGCCGGGATGAGAGTCCTGGTGGTCGAAGACTCGCGGTCGCTCGCCGAGGTGCTCGTGGAGGGCCTGCGCGATCAGGGCATGGCGGTGGACGCCGCGCACGACGGCCTGGAGGCGGCCGCGAAGCTGGATCTCAATGCCTATGACGTCGTGGTCCTGGATCGCGACCTGCCCGGCATTCACGGCGACGCCCTGTGCCAGATGATCACCAACCGTGGCGACCGGGCGATGGTCCTCATGCTGACCGCAGCCGGGGCGCCCGGCGACCGGGTGACCGGTCTGAGCCTGGGCGCCGACGACTACCTGGGCAAGCCGTTCCACTTCCCCGAGCTCGTCCTTCGGGTCCGGGCGCTGGCCCGCAGGCAGCCAGCCGCCCGAGCCCGGACGCTGCGCGCCGCCGGGATCGAGCTCGATCCGATGCGGCGGACCGTGACGCGGGACGGACGGCAGCTCGACTTGTCGGTCAAGGAATTCGGCGTGCTGGAGGCGCTGCTGGTCGCCTCGCCTGCGTTCCTGCGCGCCGAGGATCTGCTCGAGCAGGTCTGGGACGAGCAGGCCGATCCGTTCACCAACACCGTGACGGTGACGATCGGCCGACTGCGCCGCAAGCTCGGCGACCCGCCCGTGATCGCGACCAGGCCCGGCGTCGGCTACCGCATTTGCGATCAGTCGGACTGAGGGGCCGCGCCACCCGGACTATCCCGCATCTGGCCTTGAGGTCAATGTCGGACCAGCTACGCAAGAAAACGCGCCCGCACCTGGGTCACCCTCACCAAAGCAGGCCAGGCCGCCCTCGCCGAGGAGATCACCTACCTCAAGCTCCTGATCAGCCAAATCGAACGCGCCGATACGTCACCTGAGTAGACACGCATCCCGGCGCCGGAAGGCCCAGTTCTCCTGACGGCGGTGACCGGGTGCGCCGGGTCGTGCTGGATCCTCGACACCGAATACGAGCTCACCGAGGAACCCGGAGCTGTGCGGGTGCGGGTGACGAAGGTAGCGGCGGGCCCGATCACCGAGGAAGAGGCCAAGGGGATCGCCGAGTACGGCAATATCAGCAGCTACGCCCCCGCCATCCAGGCCCTCGCCGCGCGCTGAGCAGCGCGTGTCACAGCGGGATGCGCCATTCCACGATGGCACCCCTGGACTGTGCGACCCATCGCCAGGGACGCGTCGGCCCGGTCACGCGGTTGCGCGCCTGACGCGCTCGCCTTCAGTGCGGCGGCTCAGTCGGGTGGTGCCTGCTCTTCGAGCAGTACCTCTATCCCGTTCGGTGACTGGACCTTGACAATCCGGTAGGTCCAGTCCACGCGCGGCTGCTCAACCGTCACCTCGAAGCTGAGACCTGACCGCTCGCAGGCAGTGATCGCCGCGTCCGCGTCGCTGACGCCAAGCTGCCAGGTCAGGCCGGAGACCGCCGGATCGGCGCCGGGACGGCGGCTGAGCCCGAACTCGACGGCGTCGTTGCCGACGGCGATGAAGCCCGGGTACTCGGGACCCTCGTAGGTCGTGCGCAAGCCCAGCTGCACGTAGAAACGCCGTTCCGCGTCCGGGTCCCGGACGTGCAGGATAGGCACCAGCTTCGTGATCAGGTCGCTCATACGCCCGATTGTGCCGCAGGCGACTCCCAGAACCACCGCCTGTCGTGCTCGTGTGAAGGGGTTGCCTGCGAGGATGACGGAATGGCTGACGTGATGGTGCGGCGCATTGATTTCGGCTACTTCGTGCGGCCAGCGGAGGAGACCGGGACGGGCGGCCCCAGAGTGGAACCCTGCCTTGGCTACGTCGTCGGCCACCCGCAGGGAACCATCTTGTTCGACACGGGGATGGGTTCCCACCCCGAAGTCGACGCCCACTACCGGCCCCGCAGAGTCCCGCTGCGCGAGGCGCTGGCGGCCATCGGGGCGGAGATCTGGGACGTTGATCTGGCCGCGAATTGTCACCTGCACTTCGACCACTGCGGCGGCAATCCGGTGCTTGGCCAGATCCCGGTCTTCGTGCAAGGAGCCGAGCTCGATACCGCCCGCCAGACGCAGGACTACACGCTCCCCGAACTCATCGAAGGCAGCCGCTTCGAACCGGTGACAGGCAAGGTCGAGGTGCTGCCGGGCGTCTTCCTCATGCCGACGCCCGGTCACACGGCCGGTCACCAGTCACTGATCGTCCGCCGTCCGGACGGGGCCGTGATCGTGGCCGGGCAAAGCCACGACACGGCGACGCAATACGCGGCCGACCAGCTCGCCTGGCGAGCCCAGCGTGATGCTCACCGGCAGCCCCTGCCCGGCATCCCGGACTGGATGGACGTCCTCCAGCAACTCGATCCGCGAATGGTCTACTTCGCCCACGACCGCTCCGTCTGGACGCCCTGACGGACCACCATCGTCGCGGTCGGTCACGCTGCGGTCATTACCTGCAGCCGACAAGGAGTTACGACGGCAAGTACCGGATCGTTACCTGCCGTTCAGCTGCCCATCCATGTCGCACATGGGGGTGGCACTGCACAATTGCGCCACGGCGATCTGCCAGCCCGCAGGAGGCACGTCAGAATCCAGCCAGTGACGGCGGAGCGAGCGGCTAGAGATCCCCCGGGTTGGGGGCGCCCGAGGAGTTGAAGATCACGCAAGCGCAGGCTCGCCCGCACAGCGAGGTCGGGTGCTTCAAACCGACAGGAAGGGGCCCCAATGGCCGGGATCGCAGGGGGCGGCACCCAGCCACAGCGGTCCGCCAAGTCTCCCGGGCCGCGACGTGCGGCCGGTATCTACGGCGCGATCGTCACCGCGTCGATCCTCGCCGCCGCCGGAGGCCACCTGCCGCCCCGGGCGCAGGTGGTCGCGGTGGTGGTCACGCTGGTCGTGTATTGGGTCGCTGAAGAGTACGCCGAGCTACTGGGCGAGCAGGCCGAGGGCGGGCGCCTGCCGACGTGGCCGCACATCCGGGCGGCGCTCATAGCGACCTGGCCGATGGTCAGCGCCTCCTTCCTGCCGCTGCTGGCGCTGGTACTGACGTGGCTGGCGGGGGCCCCGGCCCCCACTGCAGCCAACGTCGGGCTGATCGTGGCGATCGTGCTGCTGACTATCCATGGCTGGGCCGCCGGCCGGGCCGCCCATCTGCGGGGCCGGCGACTGGCTGCGGCCACCTCCGTTGCGGCCCTGCTGGGACTGGTGATGATCGCGCTCAAGGACGTGGTCCTCATCCACCTGCACTAACGGGCTCACCGCTGAGACCACGAGCGGCGGGCGCGGGCGGGCCTCTGACGGCGGGTCCTGTTGCTGACCGCCGCCCGGCGGATTACTGGCCGGTGCGCCCGTCGATGCACTCGCGCAGCAGATCAGCGTGGCCGGCGTGCCGCGCATACTCCTCGATCACGTGGACAAGCACGTCGCGCGTGGCCACGGCGCCACCGTCGACCGGCGCGTCGCGGCCGAGGTCGGCCTCATCGAGGGCGTCGAGCCATTCATCGGCCTTGCCGATCTCGGCCTTCCAGGTGGCGAAGGCGTCGTTCACCACCGCGGGGTCGGGCACCGCGCCCCCGAAGTCCCAGTCCGGGTCGTCCTCGCGCTTGTAAATGCGGGGTGCGTCGGTCTTCCCCTGCAGAACCCGCTGGAACCAGTGGTTCTCCACCTGAGCCAGGTGACGGACCAGGCCGAGCAGACTCAGGGTGCTGGGCGGTACCGAGCGCCTGGCGAGCTGGTCGGCGTCCAGTCCGCCGCACTTCATCTCTATGGTCAGGCGGTAGTTGCCGAGGTACTCCCGGTAGGTCGCCTTCTCGCCGACGGGGTTACCGAAGCTTCTGGGATCGTCCTCGGGGGCGGTCCACATGTTGCTCACAGCGCCACCTAATCGCGAGCGGGCCGCACCGGGCAACCGAATTGCCGCAGCTCGAACGTCCGCCGGACGCCGCCCAGCGGTCAGGGCGTCACCACTTGTCCCTTGCCGACCACGGTGATGCCGCCGCCGGACACCACGAGGCCGCGGGCCAGGTCATGCTCCTTGTCCACCCCGACCGTGGCGCCCTCCAGGACGACCACGTTCTTGTCCAGGATGGCGTTCTCGACGACGGCCCGGCGGCTGACGCGGGAGTTGTGCAGCAGCACCGCCCGGTTCACCCGGGACCAGCTGTCCACCCGGGCTCCCGGCGACAGCACTGAGTTGCGCACCAGCCCGCCGGAGACGATCACGCCGTTGCTCACCACGCTGTTGATCGCCCGTCCCACCCGGTCACCGTCGTCGTGCACGAACTTGGCCGGCGGCTGCGAGGGCACCTGGGTCATGATCGGCCACCGCTCGTTGTACAGGTTGAACACCGGAAGGACGGCGCACAAATCCATGTGCGCATCGAAATAGGAATCGAGCGTCCGCACATCGCGCCAGTAGCCGAGGTCGCGCGCAGCAGCGCCGGGAACCTTGTTCTGCAGGAAGTCATAGACGTGCGCAGCGCGCTCCCGCACCAGCATGGGGATGATGTCACCACCCATGCCGTGCCGGCTGTGACGGTCGGCCGCGTCCTTCCTGAGCGCCTCCACCAGCACATCGCGGTCGAACACGTAGTCGCCCATCGACGCGAACGCCTCGTCCGGGCGGCCAGGGCGGCCAGGCGGGTCGGCTGGCTTCTCCAGGAACGCCTCGATGCTGTGGCCGTCGGGCGCGGTCTGCACCACGCCGAAGGCCGTCGCTTCTCTCCTCGGTACCGGGATCGCCGCAACTGTCACCCCCGCGCCCCAGGCCGTGTGCTGGTCGATCATCTGCCTCGGGTCCATCCGGTACACATGATCGGCCCCGAAGACGGCCACGATGTCGGGCCGGTCGTCGTAGATGAGGTTCAGCGATTGGTGGATCGCATCCGCCGAGCCGGTCTGCCAGTAAGGCCCGAGCCGCTGCTGGGCCGGCACCGGCGTCACGTAATCGCCGACCAGGCTGCTCAGCCGCCAGGTGGTGGTGATGTGCCGGTCCAGGCTGTGGCTCTTGTACTGGGTGAGTACGCAGATACGCCGGCATCCGGCGTTGACGAGGTTGGAGAGCGCGAAATCCACCAGCCGGTACAGGCCGCCGAACGGAACGGCCGGCTTGGCCCGCTCCGCAGTCAAGGGCCCGAGGCGCTGGCCCGCTCCGCCCGCGAGGACGATACCCAAGACCCGCTGGTCAGCCATCTTCCACCCCCCCGACGCTCAGCCTCGGGTACCTCTGGCGTCATGCCGCTCCGGGCCCGAGCAGTGGCCAGCCGCTAGCAGCCTCGCAGCGAGCCAGTCCGGAACTCAGCGTGCCATCTCCAGTGTTGTCGGTATAGATGCCCAACGGCAGCCTCGCCAGGCACCCATGGCAGCGTGGGACACGTCACACCCACGCCGGGTTGGTGGGCCAACTCGCCGACAGCTCGGCCGGCGGCCAGCGGGCCCGTCAGCTGGCCATGTGGAAGAGCTCGAGCTGAATGTGGTCAGGATCCCGGAAGACGATCACGGAGTATGGCATCGGCTTGTCGGTGTCGATGACGCCAGAGTGCTCGATGCCGAGATGATCGAGCCAGCCTGCCCATGCGTCCAGGCTGGCGCGATCAGCCACGCCGAATGAGACGTGATCCAGGCCGGTCCGGCTCTCGTCGAAAGGCTGGCCGGAGTTTGCTTCATGGTGGTGCAGGCCGATCGCGATCCCCGAGCGGGGGTCCATCAGGAGCACGGCGTAACCGGCTTCCTCAGCGCCGTAGTGGGGGAAGATGAACGGTACGCGGCTCATCCCGAACACGCGCTCGTACCACTGGGCGCTGGCCTCCACATCGGTCACGGTCGGCGAGAAGTGATGGAAGCCGGTCACGGCAGGTGCCGCGGTGGTCTCGGTCAAGGCAGGTCCCTCCTTGGCTGCACGCCCGGGTGTTGTTGCGGACCATGCTCTCGCGCCTGACTGGCTCTGGCCAGACTTGCCCGGCGCGGCGTCGGGTCTCCGGGATGGCAAGCGCGCGCTCGATGGTGACCTGACGTTCGCGGCATCAGTCCCTGGCCGATCTGACGTACGGCCCTGGCCTGCGCAGCACCCACTGCCACAATGTCCGGTGCGGCGGCCGCACGACCACGCGGCCGCCCCGGGCCTCGCCGGACACCTCGACCTTCAGGCTTACGGGTTCCCTCCAGCCGTGTTCCGGCCGTACCTTGACCCTTCCGCCCCGCACCGCCACGGCATCGGCATCAACCTCGATGCCCGGCCTAGTCACCAGGACGAGCCGCCCGCCCCGGACCTCTGCCTGGATATGCAGCACCGGGCCGGTGATCACCGCATCGGTGAAGTCGAGCTTCACCGTCCCGCCCACAGCGCGTATCTCCATCCGCTTCGGAACTACCCACCGGCCGCGCCGCGTGGTATTTCCGCCCTGGTAGTCGAGCCGGACGACGTCTTTAGTCTGCGCGGCGATCCCGCCCGCCTGGCCGGTTACCTCGGGTAGGTCAGCGGTCAGCGCCGCCAGCTCTCCGCTCGTGCGGGCCGTCAGAGCCGCGCCCAGACGCTCGTCAAGCTCGGCCGCGGTCAGCCGCCCGTCGCCAGCCGCTACCCGGAGGATCTCGACCACCCGGTCCCTGTCCTCATGGGAGGCCCGCAGCTCAGGCTTGGCGCCAGCACCGGGACGAGCTGCCGCCGGGAGATCATCGCCCGTCATGGCTACATCCTGAAAGACATCACAGGGACCCGCAACCTGGGCGACCATCGACTCCGCCGCATCACTACCGGGGAAACGTTGCCTGATGCGGCATTAGCCTGCGGCGGGCCCGCTCTCATTGGCACGCCACTCGCCAGGCCGGGGCGCTTACGCCCCACGACCGGAATGGCCGGGCCGTAGTCTCCCGGGGACCGCCTTGGCTTTGGGGCCAGTACCGGCGGCGGGCCAAAAAGGCACATATGACCGCGCCATAGCATCGCAAATCATCACCAATACCGTGGTGCCCGGCCGGGTTACTTATCCTAGAGCAAGATGGGACTACCTGGCGCGGCAGCCGGAGCGCCGACGGCAGAAACACAACCCCCCGGAGGACACGATGACATCAGTGCCGAGAACAGGATTCTTTAAGAGCGCTAGCATAATCTTCAGCCTGCTTTTGCTAACGGCATTAGCTATAGCGCTCGGTCCCTGGTCAGCGCAGAATGCTAGCGCTCAGACGATCACGGCGACCTGCGGCGATAAGAGCACCGACGCGGCCACCCTGAATGCCGCGATCGCTGGCAGCCACGCCGGCGATCAGATCATCATCTCCGGGCAGTGCCTGCTCACGGCGCCGATCACGCTACTGGGAGACCGCAGCTACCAGGGCGGCAGCCGCACGGGCACCGTCCTGGCGCAGGCGAACTCCGCTAACCTCCCCTATCTCCTGGCTTCGGATTCGTACGTCAGCAACAGCAGCACGACTGGCCTGCCGTTCACGATTCACCAGCTCACCATCGATTGCAACAGTAGTAATAACACCGCCGCGACTAATGGCCTGGTCATTCATTCGTGGCAGACGCAGGCAGAAGATCTGCTCGTGGAGAACTGCCGGGGGTCGGGGATCGTGGTAACCAACACCACCCCAAACGGTACGACCCTGACGAACACTCAGGTCAATGGCGTGATCTCCAACGACTTCATTGAGAATTCCGGCCAGTACGGCGTATATGTCCAGGACAGCGGCAACACGGTAACCGACTGGCGTCTCACCGATAACTACATCGCCGGCTCCGGGCAGGACGCTATCCACCTGGAGAACGCGGCCGGCTGGTACGTCGACGCCAACCACCTGTACGGCGACGGCGGCACGGCCATCTACGCTAACCGCCTGTTCGGCACCAGCATTTCCAACAACTACATCGAGGACTTCGGCGGCGCTGGCGGCAGCACCACCTGGTACGGCATTGACGGCACGGTCCAGGGCGACGCCGCTTCGACGATCACCGGCAACCGGGTCTTCATGTTCCCGGCGGAGAAGGCCGGCACCAGCTACAGGTACATTGCCATCACGCAGGTCAACTACGGCAGCGGCGACGTGACGGTGACCGGCAACACCATCCGCGGAGCCGGTAAGACAGCCGATACCGGGTTTTACTACAACGCCGGCTCCGGGGTGACGCTCGAGGTTACGTCCAGCGGCAACGCTGTCGTGTCCGTCGGCACCACCCGCGCGATGGGCACCGGCGTGACCCTGTCCGCCGGTATCTAGCCGGTCCCTGGCAGCGGGCCACGGCACGGCCGCCAGAGGCTGCGCGGACGATCGCGCACGAACGGGACCGTATTTCCCGGCCTTATCCGTGCTCCTACTTTCGCGACGGGGGTGTGTCTCCCCCGCGAAAGGAGGGCGGTCACATGACCACCACCAAGTTCCCGAGCGGCCTGCAGGTCTCGACCTTCGAACCGCCGCCGGCCGGATTCGAGCCGCTGAAGGCCGCGGACGCCGAGCTGATCAAGCACGGTTTCCCGCGGCGGCCAACCGAGGACCCGCAGGCAATGCAGCGGTACGAGACCGTGCTGCGCCGCCTGCAGGGGAAGTTCCACTACATCGTGCCGACCTTCAGGCGGCGCGACGACATCAGGCACCGCCCGCTGGAGCGGGTCGCCGGCACCGAGGTCTACAGCAACTGGTCGGGCGCCGTGCAGCATGCGCCCAAGGGCCAGGCCTTCCGCTGGGTGCAGGGCGACTGGACGATCCCCAACGTCTACCCGCCGACCGAGGGCGAGTGGTACTACTGCTCGAACTGGATCGGCATCGACGGTGACGGCTCCGGGGATGTCTGTCAGGCCGGCGTGGAGTGCGACATCTTCCAGCTCGGCCCGTTCACCATCCGCAACATCTACGCCTGGTGGGAGTGGTTCCCCGAGGTGGAGATCCCGGTCACGAACTTTCCCGTCCAGGCCGGCGACGAGATCACCTGCCTGATCTGCACCAGCGGAAAAGGCGCGACCACGGCCAGCATTTTCCTGGCCAACCGGTCCAGCGGTGCGGCCACCTCGTTCGCGATCCGGGCGCCGGACGGGACGCAGCTGGCCGGCAACAGCGCCGAGTGGGTGGTCGAGCGGCCCGAGGTCAACGGCGCGCTCGCCAACCTGGCCGACTATGGCAGCGTGTTCTTCTTCAATGCGGATGCCTACGACGGCCGGGCCGTCCTGGACGCCGGCCAGGGCAACAACATCGACATGACCGAGGGGGGCAGCGTCGTCAGCGAGGGCATCCTCGATACCCCGACGGTCGTCCAGTGCCTCTACACCGGATCCGAGCCCTAGCCGCACCTCGCCGTCGGAGGCGGGACGCGGCCGCGGCCGGGCCAGTAACGGGCCCAGTTCCTCCTCCGGCGGCAGCCAGCCGGGCAGCACGCGAATGATCTTGGCATTGCGTGTATCCCGGCGCGCCGAAGCTGCTCTTAACTCGTGGGCCCGAGCCGGTTTCTTCCGGTTCCGCGGACCCGTCGCTGCCTGAGACGAAGGGACACGCCATGCCGTACAAATATGGTCGCCGGCCACCAAAGAACGCGCCCGCGCTAAGACTAGGGAGCTTCCTGCGGAGCGCAGCTCCCGCCTATCCCGCCAGCGAGGACTATCTAGCCAAGCTCAGCGGCTGGCAGCTGCTTGGCAACGACGTCGCGGGCGACTGCAACGCGGTCACCTGGGCGAACCTGCGCCGTCTAGTCACCGCGACCCTGAGCACCGAGTACTACCCGACACAGGCGCAGGTCTGGCAGTTCTACCAGACGCAGAACCCGGGCTTCGACCCGGACGGCACCAAGGAAACCAACGGGCCCGGCAGCCAGGATGACCAGGGCATGGACATCCAGACGGGCCTGGAGTACCTGCATACGTCGGGCGGCCCGGACGGAGTGAAGGCGGTCGCCTTCGCCAAGGTCGACCACACCAAGATGGCAGAGGTGAAGGCCGCCCTGGCCATCTTCGGCGGCCTGTGGCTGGGCATCCAGGTGCTCGACGCGAACCAGCAGCAGTTCGCCGCGGGCCAGGCATGGACTGATGTGCCAGGCTCCCCCATCGACGGCGGCCACGCCATTCTCGGCGGCGGCTACAAGACCGATGTCCGGTTCATCACCTGGGCCCAGGAGACCAGGTTCGCCACCTCCTTCTGGGACGGCGTCGTGCAGGGGACGCCGCTGGTGGAGGAGGCATGGATCGTCATCTGGCCCGAGCTCCTCGGTACCGCGGGTTTCGAGCAGGGCGTGGACCAGGCCCAGCTGGCCGCGGACTACCTGGCTCTGACCGGCGACAACCTGGTGCTGTCGGCCTAGGGCCGGCCGCGAAAAATAAGTTGGCCGAATTTGCCCGTCGACGTATCAGGACCGCCGAGCCATGCTCTGTCTACATAAGCGAGTACGCCGGGATCTCGCCGTGCAGGATCCGCTGTTCGGTAGGAGGATGGTGCATATGGCGGGCGCATCCGATGTCAGCGAGCTGGTGCAGGCCAGCGCGAGCGGCGATGAGGCCGCGTGGAATGAGCTGGTGCGCCGCTACTCCCCGCTCGTGATGGCCGTGACGCGCAACTACCGGCTGACCCCCGCAGACGCGCAGGACGTCAGCCAGACAGTCTGGCTGCGGCTCGTCGAGAACCTGACCAGCCTGCGCCAGCCGGAGGCCTTGCCCGGCTGGCTGGCGACCACCGCCCAGCGCGAGTGCAGTCGTCAGGTTCAGCGCGGACGCCGCGTGCAGCCGGTGGACCCGCACACCGACGGTGCTATGCAGCAGGGCACGACCGGCGAAATCGAGGCCGACCTCTTGCGGGCCGAGCTTCGCCAGGCGCTGCGCGACGGGCTTGGCGAGCTGTCCGCACGCGACCAGTGGCTGCTGCGGCTGCGGGCCGCCGACCCGCCAAAGTCCTATGCCGAGATCAGCCAGCTCGTCGGGATGCCGATCGGGAGCGTGGGCCCGACCGTCAGGCGGAGCCTTGACCGGCTCAGGGAAACCAGCGCAATGCGGGCATATCTGGAAGCAGCGCCGACTGCCAGCCAGGGGACAACCAGCCGGGGGACAGGAGGTGATCGGCGTGAGCTTGCCGAGGTGGACTAACGACGAACTGCTGCAGGAGCTGCGCGCCGCGCTGGATGAAGCCCCGGTGGAGGACAGCGTCATCAGCGCGGCCCAGGCGGTGTTCTCCTGGCGCACGGTGGATGCTGACCTCGAATTGCTGTGCCTCGATTCCGACGCCATGCTGGCCGGTGCCGCGCAAGTGCGCGGCAGCGGTCAGGGCATGTTCTCCTTCCACGGCGAGCGGCTGAGCGTGGAGATCGAGATCGATGAGGCCGGGATCACCGGTCTGCTGACGCCGCCGCAGCCCGCGCAGGTGACCTTGGTGACTGTCGATGGCGCGCAGGCGACGACGCGGGCCGACGAGGTCGGCTGCTTCACCTTCCCGCCGCCCGCCCGCGGGCCGGTGCGCATCGAGTGCAGGCTTGATGCCGACCGCTTCGTCACGGAATGGGTGACCATCTGAACCGTGTGCAGCCGGACGACGTCACCGCAGCCTGGACAACCTCAGCCGCAGCCGCAGTGGCAGGAGCGTTCGTGACAGCGATCGCGCCTGCAGTGCTCGTGACGGCAGCGATCGTGCCGGTTATCGCAGGCCTGCCCGGGGAAGAGCACCGGTCCTACGCCGCGGATGGCCTGGGCCCGGGCCCGGGCTAGCAATCCCGCCGCGGCCTGGGTGCCGTTCTCGCCGGTTTCCGACATGCGGGCCGCGACCAGCCCGGCGACCAGCGGCGTCGAGAAGGACGTGCCGCTCCAGCGGGCCATCCCGTCAAAGTGCCGCCACTCGCCCACGTGCGGCGGCTCGGTGCACTGGTAATCCCCGGTCGCGAAGGCGTTGACCAGTCCCTCACCAGGTGCGTAGACGTCCACCCAGTGCCCGTAGTTGGTGAAGTAGGCCCGGCTGCGCCAGTTCGCGCTGAGCGCCCCCACCCCGACCGCCCAGGGGAAAGCCGCCGGCCAGAACGGGCGTCTGGACGAGTCGTTCCCCGCCGCGGCTACCAGCACCACGCCGGGGTAGTTACGCAGCTGCTCCCCCACGACGTCGAACCCCAGGGACGCGATGTCCTTGCGGGTGTTGCTGCCGAAGTCGAGCGAGATGACCTCCGCGCCAGAGCGCAGGGCCTGCGCTACCTCAGGGACGAGATCAGACTCGAAGCCGGCGCCCACCTTCGTGAACGTCTTGCCCACCCACACCTCGGCCTCGGGGGCCATGGTGCGCAGGACACCGGCCACGAACGTCCCGTGGCCCGCATAGGGCAGGATGCGAGGCGGGGCGCCGCCGATCGGATCCTCCGGCTCGCCCGTGACGTTGGCCAGCCAGGCGTGCTCGATCGCAGCCTCGGGCAGCCAGCCGCTATCCAGCACCGCCACGCGGACACCCGCGCCGTTACACGGCTCGGTGGACACGCCCGGATCCGGCGGCGGGTCAGCCGCCGGGACCTCCTCAGGCTCGGTGGCTGGACAGGCGCTGCTGGTACAGAGGTAGAAGATGTGGTCTGGCGTGGCCACCCCTTCGCCGAGCACCCGGTCCACGACCGCGCAGACCTCATCCACGCTCCGGGTCTCATCAGTGAACTCGAGACGCGTCAGGCCACGCACGTTCTTGTCGTGTTCAACCGGGACGCTGGGCACGATGGCCCGGACGCGATCGATGTCGACGTCTCGAACAAGAAGGGTTCGGTCGCGATAGAGGTAGTCGACCTCGCCCGACTCTGCCCAGTTGGGCGGCCAGGCCGCCGCACCCTCCAGGCCCCCGCTCACATCGCGGATGCCCGACAAGATCAACCTGATTTGCGCGTCGAGGGGGCTTCCCGGCTCGTCGCGGCCCTGGTCATCAATTGGCATGACCGGCCTCATCTCACATGTGATTGGCGTCGGGAACTGTCTAGCATCATTTGCATGTCGCCGGGAGATCCTGACACGGAGAACCTGCCCTTCGACCCAGCCCAGCTCCTGCCGCTCGCGCTGTCCAGACCCAAGGACGCTGTGCGCGCCGCGCGTTCCGTCCTGGCCGGCCAGCCCAGTTCCTACGACGCCTCACTGGCACACCATGCCATCGGGATTGTCCTCCGCGACCACGGGAATCTTCCAGAAGCGCTTGTCGAGCTGCGGAGGGGAGTCAGGCTAGCTCGCACGTCCGGCCGTCCAGAGCGTGAGGTCGACGTGCAGGCCACTCTAGGCATCACGCTCGCGTGGATGGGCCGCAGCCAGCAAGGGCTGGCCATTCTTGACCGGGCAGTGGCGGTCTCGCGGGGCGGCCCGGCCGGACGCGTGCTGATGCGGCGCGCCTTGGTCCTCAAGGACCTGGGACGTTTCCGCGAGGCACTCGAAGACCTGGGCCGGGCTCTGCCCTACCTCCGCCGGGCAGGCGACACGGTGTGGGAGGCACGGTCGCTGACTCATCGGGCCGAAGTCTTTCTCGGGCTCGGCCTGCCGGGACGGTCGGGCGCGGACTTCGCCCGAGCTGAGGAACTGTTCGCAACTACTGGGCAGGAACTCGAGTACGCGAAGGCCCGGCATAACCGCGGACTGGCCGCGCTTAGCCGCGGCGACCTTCCCGAAGCGCTTACCTATCTGGACGAGGCCGGCAGCCGGTACGACGCCCTCGGCGAGACCAATCCAGACCTCGCCATCGACCGCTGCTCAGCGCTGCTGGCCGCCGGGCTGGCCAGAGATGCGGCGGAAGAGACCGACACCGCGCTGAGCCGGCTGCCTCCAGGTGGCGGAATCGCATTCCGAAGAGCAGAGCTGCTCTTCGCCGCCGCCACCGCCGCCCTCGCCGCAGGCAACCCGGCCCACGCCAGAGAGCGCGCGCGCCAGGCGGGTCGGCTATTCAGGACCCAGGGGCGGGGGGTCTGGGAGGCACGCGCTGACCTGGTCATCGCCGAGGCCAGATATACCGCCGGGGAGCGTTCGGCCGGCCTGTTTCGCGCCGCCGAGCGGGTCGCGGCGCACCTCGACGCGTACCGGGCCGGCGACGCGATGCGGGCGCACCTGCTGGCCGGCCGCCTGGCGCTGAGCGCCGGACGGGCTACTGACGCAGACCGGCACCTGGCGGACGCCGCAAAGTCACGCCGCCGCAGGCCACCACTGACCCGCAGCGTGGCCTGGCTGGCCCGGGCGCTGCAAGCCGACGCGCACGGTAACACTCATGCCACCCTCGCCGCCTGCGCGCGGGGGCTCGACGCGCTCGAAGAGCACCAGATGACCCTCGGGGCCACCGAACTGCGCGCGTACGGCACCGCGCACGGCGCCGAGCTGGCCGCGCTCGCCCAGCGCGATGCGCTCCGGCGTGGCGACGCGCACCGGCTCCTGTTCTGGAGCGAACGATGGCGAGCGACCGCGCTGGCCACCCGCAACACGGCGGTCCGGCACGACCGGGAACTCGCGGCCGACCTGTCGGCGCTGCGTAACGTGACCAGGCTGCTCGAAACGAACGAGATGGCCGCGGCCGGCCGGCACGCCCTGGAGCGGGAGCGACGGCGGCTCGAGGCGGCGGTCCAGGCCCGGACCCGCCGGTTGCCGGGCAGCCGGACGCGGGAGATAGCGGAACTCGACCTCGACGCGCTCTTTGCTGAGCTCGGCGACACCAGGCTGATCGAGCTCGTCGAGGTCGATGGCCTGCTTCAAGCGATCACCGTCGCGGATCGCCGGGTGCGGCTGCACCCGATCGGCAGCGTTCCCGAGCGCGAGGTCCAGATGATCCGGTTCGTGCTGCGCCGGTTCGCCTTCGGTCCACCGCGGCCGGGCGACGAGCTGGTGCTGGCGCACCGGGGCGCTGCGCTGGAGACCGCGCTGCTCGGCTCCGCCGCCGCTGAGCTCGGGGATGGCCCGGTCGTGGTGGTTCCGCCGGGCCGGCTCCGGGCGGTGCCGTGGACGCTGATGCCATCGCTGCGCGATCGCATCGTGACCGTGGCGCCGTCCGCGTCGACCTGGATGCGCGCTCGCCGCAAGCGGCCGCCAGCCCGGCGGCGCGTCGCGCTGGTCGTCGGGCCCGGGCTGGCCACCGGGGGCGCGGAGGTCCTGCAGTTGCGCGCTCGCTACCCCCAGGCCGTGCTGCTCGGTCAGGGCAGCGCCACTGCCGAGCAGGTGCTCAGCGTGCTGGACGGCGCGTGGCTCGCGCACATTGCGGCGCATGGGATCTTCCGGGCCGACAACCCGCTTTTCTCCTCGATTCAGCTCGACGACGGACCGCTCACCGTGCACGACTTCGAGCGCCTGGGCCGCGCCCCGCACTGGCTGGTCCTGTCCAGCTGTGACTCCGGGGTGGCCGCGGCGGTGGGCGCCGACGAGCTGCTGGGCCTGGTCAGCAGCCTGGTCCCGCTCGGCGCGGTCGGGATCGTGGCCAGTGTCGTGCCCGTCAATGACCCGGCCGCCGTGCCGCTCATGCTGGCCCTGCACGACGCTCTGCAAAAAGGCGCGACGCTCCCTGGCGCGCTGCTGGCCGCCCGCCAGGCGACCCGCGGTGACCCGCTGGCTGAAGCCACCGCGCACTCCTTCATCGCGCTCGGTGCCTGAAGCAGGCCTGAAGGCGCGCCGGTCCTGCCGCCGCACTCATCAGGCAGCCATCATCTGGTCGCTGCTGGCCTGGTCGTTTCCTGGTTCACCCGTGCTGACCCCCGGGTGCGGGTCCGGCGCCGGCTTGCGGCCCGGCCTCGTCCGTCGCCGCCGGACGGGCGTTCCATGTTGTGGCTTGACGGTGGCCCGGACCAGCAGGGCAAACACCGCAACCAGGGCGCTGTTGATCGCGGCGAGCTGCCCGGGGGCCAGCGTCCAGGCCCGGAACGCGGCGACCACGTTGACCGTCGCCAGGATCGCACCTGTGACAAGCGCCGGCTCGGCGCTGAGCCTGCGCCAGATCGCCTTCATGGCTCCTCCTCGGGTTCGCCTGGCTTGCTCATGGAGCCGCCGGGCCTCGCTCTTATTCACCAGAGCGCATAGCCGCGGTCCTGATACCCGAGCAACCCGGCGTATCACCGGCGCGGGCCGGTGCTCTTGCTGGCAGGGGCCCGTGCGGCCCGGTTGCGAGCCGCGCGGGCACCTGACCAACTGCGCGGTGAATGGGGTTACCGGTGGAAACCGATGTGATGTTCCTGGACTGCCCGGCGTACCTGGACCAGCAGGGCGCGGCCCGGTGCGGCCTGCCCGCCGAGGTGGTGGACAGGTATCTGGCTGAATCAACCGACGGGCCGCTTGAGTGCGCGAAAGTCCGGTGCCCGCGTGGTCACGGATTCAACGGCACCATCGAATCGCTCACCGGGCACAAGCACCGGACCCGACCGCGCTGACCCGGTAACAGGGGTGCCGCGCGGCTGGCCTCACATCTCAAGCGCGGACGGCTGGGAGTCCATGACCTCCTCGGCCCCGGCCACGAACCCCCGCCAGAACGGATCCTCGTGGTGCGGGACGCTGACGGTCAGGATGCGCTCCTTGTCGCTCGCGAAGTCACGCAGTGCTTGGTCGGTGTCGAATTCCCGGCCGCGGCCCGGCTCAAAGTTCTCCACGAGGTCGCGCAGCTCATCGGTCGTCGCGTAGTCGCGCGCCCAGGCGACCCCGTCCCCGCGCCCCCTGCGGTACTCCTTGGCCTCGCGCTCCTCCCCTGCGGCCCGCTGCAGGTAGTCGTGCATGGCGGACGCCGCCTTGCGGCCCGCGCCCATGGCCAGGATGACCGTCGCGGCGCCGGTCACGATGTCGCCGCCGGCGTAGACGCCGGCCCGGCTGGTGGCGCCCGTCTGCGGGTCGGCGACGATGCAGCCGTGCGGGTCGACGTCAAGGCCGTAGGTCGTCCGCGGGACGAGCGGGTTCGGGTTCGTGCCCAGCGCGATGACGACGACGTCCGCCTCCATCGTGAACTCCGAGCCTGGCACCGGGACCGGGCGGCGGCGGCCGGACTCGTCGGGCTCGCCGAGCTCGGTGCGGATGCATTCGAGGCCGCGGACCCAGCCGTGCTCGTCACCGATGAAGCGCTTGGGGAGGGTGAGCCAGTCGAAGATCACGCCCTCGGCACCGGCCCGCTCGTAGTCCTCGGCCCGGGCGCCCTTCTCCTTCTCGGAGCGGCGGTAGACGATGTGCGCCTCCTCGGCGCCCAGCCGGATCGAGCAGCGCACCGCATCCATCGCGGTGTCGCCGGCGCCGATCACCGCAGCCTTCCGCGGCCGGTGGATGGGCGTGTCGTACTCGGGGAACGAGTATGCGTGCATCAGGTTGACGCGGGTGAGGAACTCGTTGGCCGAGTAGATGCCCTTGAGGTTCTCCCCGGGAATCCCCATGAAAATGGGTGAGCCCGCGCCGGTGCCCACGAACACCGCCGAGTAACCGTATTCGTCGATGAGCTGGTCGATGGTGACCGTCTTGCCGATGATCACGTCGCGCACGAACTCCACGCCGAGCGCCTTGAGGTGCTCGACGTCCTCGTCGACGATCTCCTTCGGCAGCCGGTACTGCGGAATTCCGTACCGCAGGACGCCGCCGAACGCGTGCAGTGCCTCGAAGATGGTCACCGGATAACCGAGCTGGGCCAGGTCGCTGGCCACCGTGAGGCCAGCCGGCCCCGAACCGACGATGCCGATCTTCTGGTCGCGCCAGATCTGCGGCGCGGCGGTCTCGCCGCTGCCGTGCTGGCGCTCCCAGTCCGCGACGAAGCGCTCCAGCCGGCCGATGCCGACCGGTTCCTGATGCGGGTTGAGGACGCATTGAAGCTCGCACTGGTGCTCGACGGGGCAGACGCGGCCGCAGATCGCGGGCAGCAGGTTGCGGCGGCGGATCGAGGTGGCGGCGCCGCCGAAGTCTCCCAGCGCGACGTGCCGCACGAAGTCCCTGATCGGCACGTTGACGGGGCAGCCCTGCTCGCACACGGGATCCTGGCAGTTGAGGCAGCGCCTCGCCTCGGCGATGGCGCGCTCCACGGTGTAGCCCTCGGCGACCTCGTCCCAGCTGTGGCGGCGCTCCTCGGCGTCTCGGACCGGCATCGCGGTCTTATGCGGATACACGATGGGCATGGCGCTTTACCTCCCCAGTCCCGCAACCTGGCAGGCTAGGTCCTCTTGCTCTTTGTAGGTCAGCAGGCGGTCGTCGGCTTCGTCGAAGTCCACCTGGTGCGCGTCGAAGAACGGGCCGTCCACGCAGGCGAACAGCGACTTGCCGCCGATGCTCACCCGGCAGCCGCCGCACATGCCCGTCCCGTCCACCATCAGCGGGTCCAGGGAGACCATGGCGGGCAGCCCGCGGCTCTTGGCGCTCTTCGCCACCGCGCGCATCATGGGCATCGGGCCCACAGCGAAGCAGTGCGTGAACCCCGCGCCCGCGTCCTGCAGTTCCTCCAGGCGACCGGTGACGAAGCCGTGGTAGCCGAGTGAGCCGTCGTTGGTGCACACATGCAGCTCGTCGCTCTCGGTTCCCAGCAGGTCGGTGAGGATCACCAGATCGCGGGTCCGGGCGCCGACGATAGAGGAGACCCGCACGCCGCGCGAGCGCAGCTCACGGGCCAGCGGGAACAGCGCGCCGGTGCCGAAGCCGCCGCCGATCAGCACCGCGTGCCCGTCGTCGGGGAGCGGCACCGCCAGGCCGAGCGGGCCGGCGAAGTCCAGGAACACGTCGCCGACTTGCAGCGCGCAGGCGAGCGCGCTGCTCCGGCCCACCTCCTGGACGACGATCGTGATCGTCCCGGCGGCGCGGCTGAAATCGGTGAGGCTGATCGGGATCCGTTCGCCGGTTTCGGTGATCCGGATGATCACGAACTGGCCGGGCCCGGCGTTCCTGGCCACCAGCGGGGCGTGCACGACGAACAGCTTGGTGATGTCCGTTAGGTCGCGCTTCTCGATGATCCGTGCGGTGGTGTCCATGATCACTCCGCTCACAGCAGGGGGTTCTCGTCGCGGGCCTTGAGCCGCAGCCACCGGCGCTCGACCTCGGCCTCGATGGCCGCGAGCGTGGCCGCGTTCACCGGCTTGCCGAGGTGCGTCGTCTTGCCCATCAGCTTCAGCCAGTCGGCCACCGGGACGCGCCGCCCGATCGGGTCCGGGTCATAGGTGATGCGGGTGATGCCGCCCTCGATCTCGTACAGCGGGAAGAAGCACGAGTCCACCGCGGCCTGGACGATGTCGACGCCGACCCGGTCCTCGGTCTTCCAGTTCAGCGGGCAGGAGATGAGGATCTTGCCGTAGGCGGTGCCCTGACGCTTCGCGTACCACTGCGCCTTGGCGGCCTTCGCCACCAGGTCGTCCGGGTAGCCCTCGACGCCCGTGAAGACGTACGGGATGTTGGTCGCCGCCATGATCTGGGGGGTGTCCTTGTGGTGGAAGGCCTTGCCGAGCTCGGCGGGCCCCACGTGGCTCGTCGACGTCATGTGGCCGAGCGGGGTGGAGTAGCTGAGCTGGCTGCCGGTGTTCATATAGCCCTGGTTGTCGTACTCGACGATGATCATCCCGTGGTTCCGGAGCGCGGCCCCGATCGCGGAGCCCATGCCGATGTCCATCCCGCCGTCGCCGGTGACCATCATGAACGTGATGTCCTCGCCGATCGGCAGCTCGCCGCGGCGGGCCCGCTCGTGGAACATCTCGACCAGGCCGCTCAGCGTGGAGGCGCCGTTCTGGAAGAGGTTGTGCACGTAGGTGATCCGGTGCGAGGTGAAGGGGTAGCCGGTGCTGACCACCATCGCGCAGCCGGTCTGGTAGAGCACCACGACGTCGCCCTCGATGCCGCGCAGGAACTGGTCGAGCGCCGGGAAGATGCCGCAGCCGGGGCAGGCGCCGTGGCCGGGCAGGAGCCGCTTCGGCTTCGCGGCCAGCTGCCAGAACGGCGGGGCGTCGACCTTGAGCCGGCCGTCCGGGCCCTCCTCCACCGTGAGCAGCCCGCTGGTCGTCTCCTCGCGGGTCAGCGGCGGCGCGCCGCGGCGCGGCCGCGGCGGCTTCGCTGGATCGCCTGGCTCCACGCCGTAGTAGTCGAATGGCACCGCTACCGAACCGCGCTCTGCCGCGTCGATCGCGAGCTGGAAGAAGGCTTCGGCGTCCTCGGCGTAGAAGTCACGCCCGCCGAGACCGTAGACGCGGCTCAGGCACAGGGTGTGGTTGTCCTGGTCGTCCTGCAGCGCGGACTTCACCTCGTGGGTGAGGTTGGCGCCGTGTGCGCCGTAGGAGGGGGCACGCTCGCCGAGCACCACGGCCTTGACCCCGCGCAGGGCGTCACGGATCGCGTCCGCCGGGAACGGGCGGATCAGGTTCGGACTGATGACTCCGGCCCGGACGCCGTCGGCGCGCAGCCGGTCAGCGACGTCCTTCGCGGTCTGCGCGGCCGAATTCATCAGGAACACCGCGACCTCGGCGTCGTCCATGCGGTAAAGGTCGACGGCGTCGTACCGGCGGCCGCTGAGCGCCTCATACTCGGCGAAGACCTCGGGGATCGCGGCCAGCGCGGCGTTCGACGCCCGCTCGAGCTGATACTTGTTGTTGATCAGGTCGGGGTCGTTCATGTACGGCCCGATCGTCACGGGGTGCCGCGGGTCGAGCGCCGTCACCATCTCCGGCACCGGCCCGAGCCAGCCGGCCACGGTGGCGTCGTCGGTGAAGGTGAAGACGCGGCGCTTCTGGTGGCTGGTGAAGAAGCCGTCGAAGGCCACGATCGCGGGCAGCCGCACGTCGGCGCGCTCGGCGACCCGCAGCGCGATGAGGTTCATGTCGTAGACGGCCTGCGGGTCACGGGCCATGAAGATCAGCCAGCCGGTGTTCAGCACGTAATAGAGGTCGGAGTGGTCGCCGCGGATGTCGAGCGGCCCGCTCACGGCGCGCGTCGCCACGTCGAGCAGCATCGGATAGCGCGTTCCCGACTGCACAGGCAGTTCCTCCAGCGCGTACAGCAGCCCCTGGGCGCTCGTCGCGTTGAACACCCGCCCGCCACCGGTGGTGGCGCCGTAGCAGATCCCGGCCGCGCTGTGCTCGCCGTCGGCGGGCACCATGGCGATCTTGTGCTCGCCGGCCGCCTTCATCTCGTCGAGAAACTCGGCGATCTCCGTCGAGGGCGTGATCGGGTAGTAGCCCATCAGGTGGAAGTTCATTTGCTTCACCGACAGCGCGGCCATCTCGTTGCCGGTGCGGAACCCGACAACCTGCGCAGCGCGGTCAACCATCGGCGTCGGTGGTGCGACCGTCATCAGACGGCCCCCCTCTCGTCCTCGAGCCACGGAAAGAGCGGGACGCGGTTCTCATCCGCCCAGCCTTCGTCCTCGCGGAGTTCGGTGAGCGACCCCGTCGGGCACGCGTCAATGCACTTCAGGCAGCCCTTGCAGTAGTTGTAATCGATGCCGAGCAGCCGCACGGCGGGCTCGCCCTCGCCGTCATCGGACCAGACGAAGCACAGGTCGGGGCAGACGATGTCGCAGATCCCGCAGTGCACGCAGGTGTCGGGGTCGTAGGCGGGCAGGAAGCCCTGCCGCGACGTGCTCAGGTTCTTGAGGATGCTGTTGCCGGTGTCGAGGATGATGCCGCCGATGGGCGCGTCCAGGTACCCGAACGCGGGCGCGGTCCGCTGGATGGGCCGGCCAGGGTCGCCGGCCGTGGGAGTCCAGGTCAGGCTGCGCAGCTCGCGGTAGCCGCGGTCGAACGTGCGGAGGTTAGCCTCGACGAGGTGCGCGTAGCGGACCGAGAGCGTGTCGCGGATGGTCTCCCGCACCGCGTCGGCGTCCAGGAACGGGCAGCACCGGGCGACCGCACCGAGCATCGCGGTGTTCACCCGGGTCTTCTCCTCCAGCGCGATGCCGAGCGCGTCGAGCACCGCGACTGTGCCGGAGGCCAGGCCGAGCTTGTCCCTGACCTCCTCAGGGGCTGAGCGGGTGTTCACGATCAGCGTGCCGGTGGCGGTCAGGCCAGCGGCCACATCGATGGAGCGGGACAGCGCCTCGTGGAAGACCGCGACCACCTGCGGCCGCTCGATGGGGCTGCTGGTGCGGACCTCGTGGTCGCCCGCGCAGAAGCGCACGAACGACTTCACCGGCGTGCCCTTTTTCTCCGAGCCGTACGAGGAGAAATGCGCGCCGTTCAGGCCCTGCCGCAGGACGCCGGCCTCAGCCAGCATCTTCCCCGCGAGGTGGGCGCCGAGCCCGCCGATGGACTCGAGGCGGATACCGAAGAAGCCGTCCTCGCCGGCGCCCGGTAGCGAAACCGGCCCGGTGCCCGTTGTACTGGTCGCCGCCAGCGCTGACATTGCCCACCTCCATGATCCGAATAGTGGCTTGCTATAACCTCCCGGGGGTCCAGCGCCCTTTCTCATATCGCAAGCAAGCACTTTTAACGCTGCGCCTAGTAACTGAAGCTGCCTAGGGACGAAGGTGATGCTGCCCGGTGCCGAACGTCCCTCGGCGGCAGATACGGGCCTCAGCAGCAGATATGCGCCTCAGTAGCTTTACCTTCGGCATCGGCTCGGGTTGAGTAGGCCTATGTCTCATCAGCCTGCTGCCGTACGTTCCTGGCATGCCGTCGTCGCGTCGCGGGATCTGGCGCTGCTGGATGACCTGCTCGCCGACGATGTGGTGTTCCGGTCACCGGCGGTGTTCGCGCCGCAGCACGGCAAGGCGCTGACGATCCGCTATCTGACCAGCGCGATGCTGGTGCTGGGCCCGTCCTTGCGGTACCTCAGCCAGTGGCATGACCGCAGCAGCGCGGTGCTGGAGTTCGAGGCCGGCCTTGACGGCGTCTACGTGCAGGGTGTGGACATGCTGCGCTGGAATGACGACGGCAAGCTGATCAGCTTCACGGTGCTGGTGCGGCCGCTGCGCGGGCTCGAGAAGCTGATCGAGCTGATGCAGCGCCAGCTGGCCGCCGGCCAGACCTGACCACCGGTGCCAGAGACGGGGCGGGACGAGGCGGCGCAGGGTGAGGCAGCGCAGGGCGAGGCGGTGCTGGCCGAGGCGCTCGCCGCCTACCGGGCGGCGCTGGGCTCGCGGCTGGTCGCCGGCTACGCGCTGGGCAGTCTGGCCCACGGTGGCTTCAGCCCGCTGGTCAGCGACGTGGACCTCGGGCTCATCCTGGCCGATCCGCCCCGAGTGACCGATCGCCTGAGGATCCGCGCGGCGGCCGGCCCGGTGCGCGGCGGCGGATCGGAGCTGCACGAGCGGCTGTCGGTGTTCTGGGGAACGCCGTCAACGTTGCGCGGCCAGGCGCGGGGCGGCAGGTTCCCCCCGCTGGACCGGCTGGACCTGCTCGAGCACGGCCGCCTGCTCGCCGGACGGGATGCCCGGGCCGGCCTGACCCGCCCGGACCGCGCCGAACTACTGGTGGCCGGCGCCGAGTTCGCGCTCGGCTACCTGGGCGGAGCCAGGAATCTGCCCGAGCGCCTCCAGTCGCTGGCGCGACGGCAGCCGGGCAGCGGTACCGCCATCGACGAAGTCCGCAGGCCGGTACTGCTGGTCTCCCGCGGCCCGCGGCGGCTGACCAAGGTCGTGCTGTTCCCCGTCCGCTTCCTGTTCACCGCGGCCACCGGCCAGGTGGGCACCAACGCTCTCGCCGCCGAGTACTACCTTGCCCAGGCGCAGGCGCCCGCCACCGAGCTGGTCAGCGCGGCTCTGACCTGGCGCCGTGAACCGCCCGCCGACGTTGCGGCGGCCGTCGCGCTGCTGGACACCGAACTCATGCCGCTCTATGTGCACTACATCGACGACCACATCGCGCGGCTGCTCAAAGCCGGCCGCCAGCAGCTGGCCGGCCGCTTCCGCCAGTGGCGGTCCCGCCTGCTGGCCTGAGCCATCAGGCACCGTGCGCGGCCGCGGGCCGACGGTCAGCGGTGGACGGCGGCGAGCAGGGCAGCATACGCGCGGACCAGCGCCGCGTGCTCCAGCGGCAGCAGCGGGCTGTCGGGCCGGCAGCCCTCCTCGATCCACTGGTCGGACAGGTCCATGGCGCGCGCCCGGTGCACCGCCGCCGGCCTGACCTCGGCCTCGGGCTCGCCGTAGAGATAGCAGTAGAGGCGGGTCAGCGACTCGACCAGTTCGTCGCCGGCGGCCCGCGGCACCGTCGAGTACTGGACCTTCCGGTGCACGCGCCACCAGTCCACCTCGAGCTCGGCGGCCTCCGCCGGGCTGGCAGGCTCGCCGTAGCTGAGCCTGACCAGCGCGTAGAACCGCCGCATGCAGGCTCGCGCCCCGTCGGGGTCATTGTCGGGGAACGGCGCCCACAGCTGGTTGGCGCGCAGCACGAGCCAGGCGGCGTGCAGAGTCCGGTACCAGTCCATCCCGAAGCCCACCCGGACCAGCCCGACGGAGGCGGTGAGGACCTGCGGCCAGTTACGCTGGTAATACCCAACCCAGGCCCGGTATTCGAGGTCGGCGATGCGGCCCGGGTCGAACGACCGGAGCCGGCTCGGCCCGGCTCGTCGGGGCCGCACCCGGCTCAGCGGATTCGGGCTCAGCGGATTCGGGCTCAGCCGATTCGCGGTCAGCGGATTCGCGCTCGCCTGACCCGGCCGGCCGCCTTGATGTCCGAGTCGTGCCGCAGTCATTTTCATGCGATTGGTGATCGCCTCAAGGCTCACCGGACCCCCCTTGCTCTCGTTGATAAAGCAATACTGCGGCCCCAGCGGTCACCGTGCTAGGCCGGCCGCGGGCCGGTAAGCCCGCCCGTCCCGGCCGATCAGCTTGCCCGGTTCGGCTCGGCCGGTCCAGCCCGGCCGGTTCAGCCCGGCCGGTTCAGGCTGCCCGGTTCGGCTCGGCCGGCCGGTCATAGGCCTGCGCGACACGGCCGGTTCGGCCTGCCCGGTTCGGCCTGCCCGGTTCGGCCTGCCCGGTTCGGCCTGCCCGGTTCGGCTCGCCCGGTTCGGCTCGGCCAGCCGGTCATAGGCCTGCGCGACACGACCGGTTCAGCTCGGCCGGTTCGGCCAGCTGGTCATGGTCCTGCGCGACGCGGCCGGAGGACTTCGCCGCTGCCGGTACCTGCGTGGGTCACGAGCCGGTGGCACGCCCCGACGGACGCCGGCGGGCCGGCGAGGCGGCGGGGGCTTTCCCGGCCTGGGCGGGGCGCTTGCGCGCAGCGCGCTCCGCGCGGGCGTTCTTGGCCCTGGCCTGCCCATCGACCGTCCGGCCAGGCTGCGGCTTCTGGTCGCGCGCCGGCCGGACAGTGGCTGCGACCTCGGCGTCCCGCTTCGCAGTGGCCCGCTCGCGGGGCCGCCGGGCCGTGGCCTGCTCGGCCGGCAGCTCCGCCTCGGCCGCTAGCTCCGCCTCGGCCTGAAGCCGGCGCGCTTGCGCCCGGCCCGCACGCTCGTCGGACATCGCCTGGTACTCCGGGCGCAGCATCAGCGCCAGGCCTCGCCGGGCGAGGTCGTCGTCGGCCAGCAGCCGCCCGGCGATCTCGTCCAGCGAACCGAGGAAACGCTCGAAGCCCAGCCTGAGGACGGCGTCGTCGTCCCAGTACCTGGCCACGACGTGCTCTTCGAGGAGCGTGAGCGGCAGGCGTACCGCCGAGTACTCCAGCCTGGCGATGTTACGAGGGACAGTGCTGAGGATCATGACCATCTGCTTCCTGCTCTGGTTGGCGTGCGGTCCGTGGCTGGCGCCGGGGCTCCCGGCCTGGGCCAGCCGCGGCCGGGCCCAGGGAACGCCTGCGGGCACATGCGCCGCCGGCAGGCGCCGGCCGCGTGCCGCGCCGCGCGGGCCGCCTGTCAGCCGGGCAGGCCAGCCCTGCGGGCCGTTCCGCCAGCGCGTTCCCTCCGTCGGCTCCTGCCCCAGGACGGGCAAGGCAAAACGCGCCGCCCGCCTGAGCCTGGGGCCGCCCGGATCCCACCACTGGCGCCCCAGCGCCATGCGCATCTCACCGTCGGTGTCGGTGCCGAGGTCGCCAGACCGGCCGGTGGTGACAGTGTGCAGGGTGCCGGTGAACGCCGGCCAGGCCGGGCTCCGGTCACCCGCCACGGAAGATTCCGGCCGGGCGGGCCTCGAGGCTGGCCCGGCAGTACCGTGGTAGCAACGGTCAGCGAACGCGGGTCACAGGTCCTGCCCGAGGCAAAGATTCACCAGCGCACGACAAGGCGGATCGGACTATCACGCTCTGAACGTACGAGCTTGCGGGAGCGCGGATGAGACAGGAAAGCCCAGCACAGATCGGGCCGCCGGCGTCAGTGAACCGGTATGTGCTACCGGACGAGCGCTCAGTTATTGCGGTCCGCATGCACCCGGCGGCGCTCGCCGGACCCCTGGTCCTGGCCTGCGGTGGCCTGGTAGCGGCCAGGAAACTGGCCAGCCGCTCACCGCGCCCAGACATCGTCTGGGGAGCGTGCCTGCTTGTCCCGCTGTACCTCCTGCGCCGGCTGGCAGCCTGGCCGATCACCTACCTGGCGGTAACCGATGGGCGGATCATGCTCATCGGCGGGCTGTTCCGTCGCACGGCCGCGGCCGTGCCCTTGGATCAGGTGACGGGTCTGACGCTTCAGCGCACAGTTCTGGGCCGGCTGCTTGGTTACGGAACGCTCATCGTCATCTCCCCTAGCCGACGTCAGGCGTTTCGCAAGGTCAGATACCTGCCCTACCCAGAACAGCTGTATCTGGAGATATCTGGCCTACTCCGGCCGGAGTCCAGAGACTAGAAGTACTCCCGCATGAGCCCGCCCATCCAAACGCCCGAGCGTGGCATCGCCGTCCAGTTCGGCCGGGTCCGGCGGCCGACGCCAGATCAGCGGGCCGCTGACTGCGCTGCCCACTGCGCCACGGTCTGCACGGTGGCCTGGCGCGGGAACACCTTCTCGATCAGGACCCGGTGCACTTCGGGGTCGGCGTCGAGGCAGGCGTCGGACAATACGACGAGCCGGTAGTCGAGGTCGGCGGCCTGGCGCAGGGTGGACAACACCACGCCGCTGGTGGCGATGCCGGTCAGGACCAGGGTGCCCGCGCCCAGGCTGCGCAGCACGACCTGCAGGTCACTGCCGGTGAAGGCCGATACGCGGCGCTTGGTGACCAGTACATCTCCCGGGCCGGGCGCGACCGCGGGGTGGATCTCGGTACCCGGGCTGCCGTCTACGAACCGGCCCGCGGCCGCCGCCGCTGAGAAGGTCGCGTTGCGGGCACTGACCTCGGGGTGACCGGGGCGGAAGCCGATCGTCACGTACACCACAGGGACATCCGCAGCACGGGCGGCGGCGATCGCGTCAGACAGCCGCCGCAGGTACCCGGGATCGTCGGCGAAGCGCTCGACGATCCCTCGCTGGACGTCCATCACCAGCAGCACGGTCGTGTCCATCAGCACCGGGTCCTTCCGGATAGCGATGAGCTACATCATGCGCCGCCGGGCATGACCGAGTCAGGGCCGGGCTTGACCATGGGCAGCCAGGCGACCAGCAGCAGCGCGAGGAAAAAGACGCCGAGCTGCCAGTCCAGGGTGGCCCGCATCGAATGCTCGAGGTCGTAGCGGCGGGCACCGGGCACCGCGACGTCCTGCACGTCGGCCGCGATCTTGGCCTTGAGCTGCCGCGGCGCGGGACTGGCGGCGATCTGCCGCTGGATGACCGCGCAGCTGGCGGGGACGCTGGAGGGATCCTTGGCGTGCGCCCGGTCGCTGTAGCAGGTCTGGAAGCCGGTCACGACCTGCTGCCTGGCCGAGGCCGGCAGCCCGGCCGCGGTGAGGTTCGCCCGCAGGCCCGGCAGGACCGACGAGGATGAAGCGCCGGCGTTGTGGCCGATCAGGCCGAAGAAGATCACGCCGACGGCCGCGATGCCGATGGCGGCGCCGACCTGCTGCGCGGTGGCCAGCGCCCCGGACGCGGCGCCCGCGTCCCGGGCGGAGATCCCGGCCAGGATGATGTTGGTGACGGGAGCGATGAAGAAGCCGCCGCCGATCCCGGCCACGAAGAGCGGGACCAGCAGTTGCCACCCGGCCAGGCCGGTCCCCCGCCAGTACAGCACCGCGATCACCGAGGCCTGCCCGGCCAGCATGAGCGCGCAGGCCACGACCAGCAGCCTGGAGCCGAGCCGGCGTGCCGCCGCGGCGGACCTGGCCGAGCCGATGGCCAGCGCCAGGGCGAAGCCCAGCGTGACCCCGCCGGCCTTGACCGGACTGTAGCCAAGGCCGCTCTGCAGCGTGATCAGCAAGATCATGAAGAACGACGGGATGCCGCTGAAGAAGACCAGGCTGGCCAGCAGGCCGAGGGTGAACGGGCGCTGCAGGAACAGCGCGGTGCTGACGAGCGGGCCCGCGTCACGGCGGGTCAGTCGCCGCTCGTAGCCGATGAATACGGCCAGGACGAACGGGCTGGCCGCCAGGCACCAGAACGACCAGGCGGGCCAGCTCTGGTCCCGGCCGATGACCAGCGGGAGCACCAGCAGGAACAAGCCGGCGCCCAGCAGCAGTGCTCCGGTGATGTCGATGCGGCTGGCGTGCCGCGCACGCGACTCGGGGATCCGCGCCGCGCCGAGCGCCAGGGCCGCCAGGCCGATGGGAACGTTGACGTAGAAGATCGAGCGCCAGCCGGAGCCGCCGAGGTTGAGGTCAATCAGCGCGCCGCCGGTGACCGGGCCGAGGATGGTAGCCAGGCCGATGGTGGCACCGTAGAAAGTGATCGCCCTGGTCCGCTGCGCCTTGCTGAAGACGACCTGGATGATCCCGAGGACCTGCGGAAACATCAGCCCGGAGCTCATGCCCTGGACCACCCGGGACGCGATGAGGATGACCGCGCTGGGCGCGGCGCCGCAGACGGCGGAGGCGAGGGTGAAGCCGACCATCCCGCACAGGAACATCTTCTTGCGGCCGTAGGCGTCGCCGAGGCGTCCCCCGGTGACCAGCACGCAGGCGAAGGCGAGCATATAGAGGGCCACCACCAGCTGGACTTCGCCATAGGACGCCTTCAGGCCGGACTGGATCGAGGGCACCGCGACCATCGTGATGGTGGTGTCCAGCAGCTGCATGAACACGGCGCTCAGGATGATCACCAGCGCCAGCCGCTGGCCGCCTGGCCGGGCCGCGCGGCTTCCTGGTGCCGTCGGGACCGTGGCGGGCCCTGACTTGATGGCCATGGCATTCCTCCAGCTTTCGTTATCTGGTCACTCCGGTATGCTCTAAAATAATCGATCGATCGATTATTTTCAACCGGCAGCGGGCCGGGTGCTAGATTCCTGCGGGGAGGCTGGACAGCGATGGTGACGACGAGTAGCCAGGCCAGGCGCCGCGGGCGCCCGCCGAAGGGCGCGGCCGGCGACACCAAGGCTGAGCTGCTGGCCGCGGCGCTCAGGCTCTTCGCCCGCCACGGCTACGCCGGCACCTCGATCCGGGCGATCGCCCGCGAAGTTGGCCTCAGCGAGAGCGTGCTCTACGCGCACTTCGGCAGCAAGCGGGCGATCTTCGAGGCCGTCCTGGCCAGGCTCGGCCCGCAGAGCGCGGCGACCGTGCTGCGGGACGCCGATCCCGCCCTGCTGGACGCCGACCCGCCCGGATTCGTCCGTGCGCTCGCGGCCCGCATCATGCAGTCCTGGGACACCCCGGAGGCCCGGCAGCTGATCAGCCTGATGAGCCACGACGGGCTCATTCATGACCCGCTGCTCACCGGCGCGATCGGGGCGGCGCTGGGCGAGCTAGCAGTGATCTTCGAGCGCTGGATCGGCGCCGGCCGCATCGACCGCAGGCTGGGCGAGCCGGCCGATCTCGCCTATGCCCTGATCGCCCCGCTGGCCCAGGCCAGGCTGCTGTGGCTACACGCCGATGCCACCGCGCAGGACCGGCGGACCGCCCGGGACCAGGCCGCCCGGCACGCCGAGTTCTTCGCCAGGGCGGTCTTCGGGCCCGCCCCGCAGCGCTAGCTCAGCCCGGCCAGCTCAAACCCACCAGCTCAGCCCGGCCAGCCCAGCCCGGCCAGCCCAGCCCGCAGGCGCAAGCCGGCACGTGACCGGGGGCCACTGCGGCCAGCGTCGCTCCGGCCCCGTCGCGGTCACCGGGACCGGCCGGGCAGGCTCAGTACCCGCCGCGCCCTGGCGCCGGTCGCGGACGCACTGCTCGCCGCCTTGGTCGAGCGGCGCTGGTCACCGCCGGGGCCGCCCGGCCGGGTCCCGCCGCGGCTATCTGCGTTCGGCTTGATCAGGAACGTGACCACGGTCAGCCAGAGCGCCGAGAAGATGAGGCTGCCCAGGACGTCGGTCGGGTGATGTTCGCCCCGGTACATCCGGGAGGTGGCGACGAGGATCGGCATGGCGATCGCGGGGATCAGGAACAGCCAGCGCCACCAGCCCCGCGCATGGCCGATCACCAGGATCGCAATGGCGACGTAGAGGCAGGTCGTAGCGGCTGTGTGCCCGGACGGGTAGGCGGAGGTGGGCAGGTGCTGGTCGAGGTGCGGCACGTCGGGCCTGGGCCGTTTCACGACCGCGGCCGCCGCCAGGAACGCGGCGAGTTCCCCGAACATGAGCGTGGCGATGTAGACCACCGGCCGCCAGCGCCGGGTCGCGGCCAGGAAGACCAGGCAGGTGGCCAGGGCCACGACCAGGATGGCCGTGGTCGCGCCCAGGGTGGTGAAGATGAGGCTCCAGTGGGTCAGGGCAGGCGTGCGGTGCGCGGCGAACCAGTGCGGGATCGTCCGGTCGCCGAGCACGTTGCCGTTCCCGCCCTTGGTGACCAGCTCGCCGATGCCGACGATGATGCCGAGGATCAGCACCCAGGCGATGAGGATTCCGGCGGCCATGCGGGCGCGGCGCCGGCTCGGCGGCTGGCTCGGGCTGCGCCGGCCTCACGTCGGTACGGGCCTCAGGCTCCAGCCCCTCGGCAGCCGGCTGTGTCACCGGGAGCCCGGCGGCCTGCCGGGTCGCCTCGAAGGCGAACGCGGTCAGGCCAAGCCAGGTGATCCCGATCGCCCAGCCGCCGATGACGTCGGACACGTAGTGCACGCCGAGCAGGATCCGGCTGATTCCGATCAGCGCGATCAGGGCGACGATCACGGTGGTGAACACGGTGCGCCAGCGGCCCCGGGCCGCGGGCAGGAAGACGAGGAACACGGCGCCGTAGCAGACGATCGAGCCGAGCGAGTGCCCGCTGGGGAAGCTGTTCCCGTTGCCATGGGCGATCGGATGCGCCACCACCGGGCGCAGCCGGCCAACCAGCGACTTCAGGATCGGGTCCAGGACGATGGCGCCGGCCCCGGTGATCAGCAGGTAGATCGTCAGCCGCCACCGCCTGCGGATGGCCAGCACGATCGCCGCGGCCCCGATGACCGTCCACAGCACGCCGTCGCTGCCGAGAAAGGTCACCGCCTTGACCACCGCGACCAGCGCGGCGTGCCCCGCGATCAGGCTGTTGAGACTTACGGCTGAGTCGTGGTCGGCCGACTCCAATGGCGCCCACCGCAGGCGCACCAGGACGAGGAGGATGGTGAACACGACCGCGGCCGCCGTGACGACGATCAGCGGCGTCAGGCTCCGGTGCTGGCGGTCCAGGGTAAGGCGCGACATCCCGGCAAGCTTCCCGCCGTGGGCGTTTCAAACAGCCTTCTCCTGGCGGCACCGGCCCGGGCCGGAATGCGGCGGCTATCAGCCCCAGGTCATATTGATTTCCCGCTCGAAAATTCACGTACCCGGCGCGCCGGAATGCCCGCGCCATTGGCACGTTGCCCAGGGTGGTGGAGGCCCCGATCCGCGGCACATCGCGCGAAGCCAGGATCCTGCTGCCCTCGACGGGCAGGTCGTCGATGTAGCCGTTCCCCGGTGCGCGGGCAGCACGCCGATGTAGGCGATGATCGGGTGCCTGGCCGCCGGTCAGGGACGCCGGTTTTGTCAGAGGCTGCCGCGATAATCAGTTAGTGGTCACGACACAGCCAGCGAGGACCAACCCAGCTAGAACCAAACCAGCGAGAACCAAACCAGCGAGGACCCAGCTCGCCAGAACCCAGCTCGCCAGAACCCAGCCCGCCCCGGCCCAGCCCGCCCCGGCCCATTCAGCCCGGACCGAGCCAGCGCAGACCGAGCCAGCGCGGACCGATCCAGCGCGGGCCCAGCCCGCCCAGGCCCAGCCAGCCAGCGGCACCCAGACGTCGCGCCGGGCCGAGCTCGGCAGCTTCCTCAAGGCCGCGCGGGCCCGGCTGCGCCCCGAGGACGCCGGGCTGCCGCCCGGCCCGCGGCGGCGCACGCCCGGGCTGCGCCGGGAGGAGGTAGCCCTGCTGGCTGGCGTCGGCGTCAGCTGGTACACCTGGCTGGAGCAGGGCCGGCCGATCAACGCCAGCGCGCAGGTGCTCGATGCGGTGGCCCGCACCCTGCAGCTGGACGCCGCCGGGCGCTGGCACCTGTACCGGCTCGCCGAGGCGCTGCCGCTGCGGTCCTGGGCGACCGCGGCCGTCGTTCCTGACGCGCTGCGCGAGGTGCTGCGCTCGCTCGACCCGCTGCCGGCCGTCCTGATCAACGATCGCTTCGACATCATCGAGTCGAACGACGCCCACGAGGAGATGTTCTGGGACTGGCACACGCTGCCGTGCGTACACAAGAACCTGCTGTGGTGCACGGTCACCGAGCCGCAGGCCCGCGATCTGCTCCTTGATTACGACGACGAGGTCCGCTACCTGGTCGGCCGGCTGCGCGCCGCCTACGCCCAGCACATCGGCGACCCCGAGTGGGCGGAGGACATCCGCCGGCTGGCCGGCCTCAGCCCTGAGTTCGCCGGGCTCTGGGCCCGGCATGAAGTCACCGGGCCCGCCGCCCGCACGCTGCGGTTGCGGCACCAGCACGCCGGGCTGATGACCTTCACGCGCATGGACCTGGACGTGCCGACCGCGCCCGGGCTGCGGATCGCCGTGTACAGCCCGGAAGACGGCGGCACCAGGGAACGACTGCCCCGTACTCGCCGCCGGACCGGCTGAGGCCCGCGGCCCGTCGCCCTGCCGTTCCGGCCCGGGCCGGCGGGCGCGGCCGGCTTGCTGGGGGACCGTGTCCGGGTCCGGGTCAGCGCCGGAATGAGATCGGGTTGCGGCGCATCCACGCCGGCCAGCGGGGAACTGAACACTAGGGCCCGCATGCCCGCTGGCGTCGGCCGGCGGCCGTTGAGCGAGCCCGATGCGAGCGAGTGAAACAACCACTGGGGGCAGACAATATGGAGCTAAGCGCACGAAATCAGCTGACCGGAACGGTGCAGAACGTCAAGTCCGGCACGGTCATGGCCGAGATCTCGGTAAATGTCGATGCCGGGATCGTTACCGCAGCCATTACCGACTCTTCCCGCGAGCGCCTGAAGCTGAAGGCAGGCGACCGGGTGTCTGTCGTTATCAAGTCGACCGAAGTGATGATCGCCACGCCGTAACGCGCCACGGCCAGCCCGGCCGTGGCAGGCGATCCGGCCACCGCGACGGTCGCCTGCTACGGCGGCCTGCTCATGACCGCTCAGGCAACTTAGGCCTGGCAGAGAATCTCGCCGTGCGGGATGAGGAACCAGCCGTCGCCGGCGGCCGCCCACCGCCGCCACGCCTCGGCCAGCCGGTCCAGGTCATCGCGGGTCGCGAAACCTAGCCGGACGGCCTGGTCAGCGAAGTTGGACCGGGTCACGCGCTCGGCCCACAGGCCGCCCCACCACGAACGGTCGGCGGCCGTGGCGTAGCACCACGAGCTGGCCGACACGTCGATCTCCTCGAAGCCCGCGGCCCGGGCCCAGTGCAGCATCCGGCGGCCCGCGTCGGGCTCGCCATGAAGTGCCCTGGCTACCCGCCGGTAGAGGTCCTGCCACTCCCCCAGCTGCGGATCCTCCGGGAACCAGAACATCCCCCCGTAATCGCCGTCGCGAGCCGCGACGACGCCGCCAGGGCGGCACACCCGCCGCATCTGCGCCAGCGCTGCCACCGGGTCGGCCAGGTGCTGGAGCACCTGGTGCGCATGCACCACGTCAAACGTGTCGTCGGCGAAGGCCAGCCGGTAGACATCACCGGCCTCGAAGCTGACGTTGCGCTGGCCATGGCGGGCGGCTTCGGCCCGCGCATCGGCCAGGACCTCGCCGGCCGCGTCGATCCCGACCACCAGGCCCGCGCCCACCCGGGCCGCCAGGCCCACGGTGATGGTGCCCGGACCGCAGCCGACGTCCAGGACCTGCGCCCCGGGGGCCAGCCGCGGCAGCAGGTAACCGGCCGAGTTCTCCGCGGTGCGCCAGCGATGGGACCGCAGCACGCTGTCGTGATGTCCGTGCAGGTAGGTCCGCGTCGTATCCGGCATTTACCGATCATTTAACGAAGCTCCCGCGATATGCAACGCACCCGCGTCGCCGCCTGGTGCCAGGCGCCTGCCGGCAAAGCTGTCCGGATCAGGGCGTCTCTGCTATCAACAGGTCGCAGATCGGCCAGTTGCCGCCGGGCGTGATCGTCGCCACGGCTGGCGCGCTGGCGCAGCTCTTCAAGGCCAGGGCACGGATCTTGAACTAGGTTTTATGGCACATATAGGGCAGCTGCCAGACTGGTCGGCCCATCCGGCTGAGCCGGAGCCTGAAAGGCAATCTCATGACTGTTTCCCGGTTGCGCGACATCCCCGGCATTGGCGTCGATCAGATCGGGGACGCGGCTGACGCGGCGAAGGACCCGCGGTTCCTGCGCCTGGAGAACCTCGACACCGACATCGGCCCGCCCGCAATAGCCAAGGACGTGACCCGCGGCGCGATCGACGACGATGCGGCCAACTCCTATCTGCCGTTTCAGGGGCACTGGCCATTGCGCGAGGCGGCGGCCGCCCACGTCGGCCGCCTCGCCGGAGTCGGTTACGACGGCCGCACCCAGTGCGTCAGCGTGGCCGGCGGCCTGAACGGGATCACGAACACGCTGCTGGCGACCGTCGAACCCGGGCAGGAGGTGGTGCTGTTCGACCCCATCTACGCCGGCCTGGTGAACCGGGTCCGGCTGGCCGGCGGCGTGCCGCGGCACGTCGCGAGCCGGCCGACGGCGGACGGCTGGCAGACCGACCCGGGCGAGCTGGCTGCCGCGATCGGGCCCGGTACCGCGGCGGTACTGCTGATGGGACCGGCGATGCCGAGCGGCGCGCTGGTGACCAGGGAGCATCTCGACGCGATCGCCGAGCCGGTGAACCGGCACGGCGCGTGGGTGATCTACGACGCGGCCATGGAGCGCATCAGGTTCGACGGACGGCATCCGGTGCACCCGGCCAGCCACCCGGCGCTGGCCAGCCGGACCATCACCGTCGGCTCCGCGTCGAAGGAACTGCGGATGATCGGCTGGCGGGTGGGCTGGGTCGTCGGCCCCGCCGAGATCATCACGGACATCGGGCTGGTCGGGCTCACCAACGTGGTCTGCCAGGTCGGCATCGCACAGCGAGCGGTGGCCGCGGCCCTCACCGCCCCCGATGCCGACGCCGACGTGAGCGCGGCGGTCGCCGTCTGGCAGCAGCGCTGCGAGACCATCCTGGATCAGCTCAGCGGCTACCCGTGCGTGCGTCCCGACGGCGGCTGGTCGCTGCTGATCGACACCATGGCCATGGGGCTGACCCCGGCGCAGGCCTCGGAGCGGCTGTTCACCCGGGCCCAGGTGGCCGCCACGCCGATGACCGGCTGGGGGCCGGGCGGCGAGCGCTACCTGAGGCTGGTCTTCGCCAACGAGCCGGCGCTGGCTCACCGACCTCGGGCTCCGGTTCTCGGCCGCGTTCGGCTAGGCCGAAGTTCCCCCTTCGGGCTAGGGCATGACGGGCAGCAGCAGCATGGCCGGCGACTGGGAGCCATGCAGGAACTGGATGTCAACCGCGGCCAGGCGCGTCCCGGTGGCCAGCGCTTCACTGGTGCCTGTGTTGCGCGCGAACCGTGGATGAGCACCTCCGGAGACCTGCAGCCGCAGCCGGTGGCCCGCTTCGAAGCGATACGCCGTCGAGCTCATCGCCACCGTCATCTCGGACGCGCCGTCCGCGTCGCTCCCGCCGGTGCCGTCCCGGGCGGTGCCGTCGCCGCCTGCCGGCACGTGCCTGAGCAGGCCGTCGCAGACGTTCCGCGAATGTCCCCGCTGATCGACATCACACAACCGCGCGAACACGTCGAAGTACGGGCTGCTGCCGCGCACTCGCAGCCGGGCGCTGACCGGGCCGATGACCTCGAGCGGTTCGGTGAGCGGTGCGCTGGTGAAGGCCAGGACGTCGGCGCGGGCCTCCAGGGCGTCGTTGCGCCGCGGACCGGAGTTCCTGGAGTTCAGGACCGCGCCCCCGACTGACGGCGTCGGCGCCGCCGGGTCGTAGCGGACCGACGATACAGACGCCCGCGCCGGGGGCTCGGCGCCCAGCTGCCCGTCCCCGTCGGGGTACCAGGACCGGCTGACCGCCGGTGGCGGCGGCCAGTCAGCCAGGTCGCGCCACTGGCCGCTGCCGCCGACCTGAACGCGGACCTGATGGTCCGCTGGACGGGCCGGCGCGGCGGCCGACTGCGGTCCATCCGCGGAGTTGGTCCCGGCGCCCAGGTGCGCCCGGAGCCAGCCGAGGGCGTCCGCGAAGACGACCGGCCAGCCCTTGTCGAAAGCCGATGTGTGCGTCCACGGGCCCACCAGCAGGCGGACCGGTCGCCCGCCGTCGCGAAGCCGCCGGTACTGATCCAGGGTCTGGTCCAGGCAGATGTCCTGCCAGCCGCTGACCAGGCTGGTGGCCACGACCCCGGCCGGACCGGCCTGCTCCCCGGCGCCGGGCCGCAGGCCGCTCCAGTAGGGGTCGCCCGCATCCGGGTGGGTCAGCCATTCATCAAAAAAGCCGACCCGTCCGCCGAACGCCGGCGGGTACGCGTCGATCAGCGGCAGCGTTCGCTCGACCCGGCGCTGGCGGCGCAGCAGCCGGAACATCGCCCGCACCAGCCCGGCAAATCCGCGGTCGAAGGACAACATAGCGGCGGTGCCCTGGAGCGCGTCCGCCAGGGCAAAGGTGCCGCCGCGGTACAAGAAGGCGTGCATGTCGTGCATCCCGACCTGCACGACCATAGCGCCGAGCTCCGGTGGCGGGCTGGCGGCCAGCGCCCACTGGACATATCCGAGATAGCTCGGCCCGATGGTCCCCAGCGCCCCGCTGAACCACTCCTGCTCACGCAGCCAGGCCACGGCCGCCTGGCCGTCGGCGCCCTCGTGCCTGAAGGGTTCGAACTCACCGCCCGACCCGCCGGTGCCCCGGCAGCTCTGGATGACGACGTGGAATCCCTGCCCGGCGAACAGCGCCCCGAACAGGTAGTCCCAGGGAAAGCCCCGGCCGTACGGGGACCGGACCAGCAGCGTCGGCCAGGTCCCTGCGGCCAGCGGGATGTAGTGATCGGTCAGCATCGTGACACCGTCGCCCGCAGGGACCTCGATGCCGGGCTCGACGGCGACGGCGCATAGCGGCTCGGGCAGGCCCCGGCCCGGGATCCGTCGCATCACCCGGACATGCCGTGGAAGGTGGCGCGCCCCGGGCGGCAGGCCCGCCGCGGCGGGCCTGACCGGCACCGGAGCTTTGCTCGCCGGGGGACTGTCGCTTACCGGGGCCCGGTAGCCCGCCGGTCCGTGCGGCGCTGACTTCGTCATGTCCTCACCCTCGTTTCCCGAGCCTCGTTCCCTCATATCGCAAACGGCGTTCGCGAACTACCCTAGGTGCTTGAGTACAGTGTTCGCAAACGACGGTGTTCGCCAACGACAGTGTGGGCAAACGACAGTGTTGGAAAAACGACGCTGTTGGCAAACGACGCTGTTCGCAAACGACGGTGTTGGCAAACGACAGTGTTGGCAAACGACGGCGGACGGCGGCGACCGCGACCGACGGCGACGGTGACCGACGGCGACCGCGAACAACAGCGACCGCGAACGAAGGCGACCGCGAACAACAGCGACCGAACCAGCCAGCGGGAGGCCTGGGATGGCAGCAGGGCGGACGGGCGATGTCATCTGGATGCGCCAGGAACATGCCACGGTGGGCCGGCCCGCCCAGCGCAGCCGGGCGGAAATCACCGCCGCGGCGGTGGCGATCGCCGACCGGGCGGGCCTGGACGCGGTATCGATGCGGCGGGTCGCCGCCAAGCTCGGCACCGGTGCCGCCTCGCTGTACCGCTACCTCGACACCCGCGAGGACCTGCTCGACCTGATGACCGATTCCACCGCCGCCGAAGTCACCCTGGCCGCGCCCACCGGGGACTGGCAGGCCGACCTGGTGGCGCTGGGCGAGCAGCTGCGCGCCATCATCCGGCGCCATCCGTGGCTGATCACCGTGACCACGACCCGCCCGGTCCTGGGGCCTAACGGCCTCGCAGTGCTGGAACACGTCCTCGAAGTACTGGCCGGGCACCCGGCGGGCATCGCGGCCAAGCTGGAAGCGTTCGCGATGTTCACCGCGGTCACCACCCTCTTCGCCCAGAGCGAGCTGGCCGACGGCTCAGCCGCCCAGCAGCGCAACGCGGCTTACCTCTACTACGCCACGACCACCGGCGGCCACGCCAGGCTCGCGCAGCTGCTCGCTCAGGGCGCACCGGCAACCGCGGATCCGGCGGGCGAGCCCGGGCCCGACGCGGCGGACCGCTACCGCGACATCATCACCCGGATCCTGACCGGCCTGCTCGGGCCTGCCTGAGGACCACGAACCTGAGGCGGGTCGCGGGCCGGCCTTCGGCGGTCTCCGGGCAGCTCCGGCTGATGCGCCACCGCGCCGGGAATCTCCTATGCTTGGCTCGTGAATGATCATGAGGCCGTGCTGGCCGACTTCGATCCGTCACGGCCCCATATCGCCCGGGTGTACGACCATCTTCTCGGCGGCAAAGACAACTTCGCCGCTGACCGGACCCTGGGTGATCAGATCATCGCGTCGCTGCCCGCGGTGCAGCTCGGCGTCCGGGCCCAGCGCGCGGCGCTCGGCCGGGTCGTCCGTTACCTGGTCCACGAGGCCGGCATCCGGCAGCTCATCGACATCGGCTCCGGCCTGCCGACGGCCGAAAATGTCCACGAGATAGCCCAGCGCCTCGACCCGGCCACGCGCGTGGTCTACGTCGACAACGACCCCGTCGTCCTCGCGCACGCCAGCGCGCTCCTGGCCGGCGACGCGATGACCGTCGTGGTGGAGGGCGACCTCCTGGACCCGGCCGCCATTCTCGAGCATCCCGAGGTGCGCAGCCACCTCGACTTCGATCAGCCGATCGGCCTGCTGTTGTGCGGCATCCTGCACTACGTCCTCGACGAGGAGCGCCCCATCGAGCTGATGGAGACTCTCTACAGCGCACTGCCGTCGGGGAGCTACGTCTTCATCCATCACCTCGTCGACTCCGGAGACCCGGAGATCGCCGACGTGCAGGAGGCGATGCAGAAGGGGCTGGGGCGCGGGCAGTTCCGCACCCGGGCGGAGGTGCTGCGCCTATTCGACGGCCTGGAACTGGTCGAGCCCGGCCTGGTGCTGGTCTGCGACTGGCGTCCGGACCCGGGCGATCCGAGTGCGCAGGACCACCCGGTGCTGCGGATGGCGTGTGCCGGGGTCGCCAGGAAGTCCTGATCGTTATAGTGACGCCATGTCAGCCGGTCCACCAGAGCCGCAGCCGCCGGTCACCTCCGTCGCCAGTGCGATAGCCCGCATGGCGGCCATCGAGGCGCGGACGCCGGCCGCCGACGGCCTGGCCTGCTTCAACCGGATGTACCTCCAAGTGACTCAGGACGTGGACGAGGATCTGGCCCGGCAGTTCTTTGCCGATCCCGATTTCATGACCCGGCTTGACGTGGTGTTCGCCAATCTCTACTTCAACGCGGTCGACGCCGCCGCCGAGCCTGCCACCGTGCCGCTGGCCTGGCGCCCCCTGATGGAGCGGCGCGCCGTGGCCGGGATCGAGCCAATCCAGTTCGCGCTGGCCGGAATGAACGCCCACATCAACCATGACCTGCCGCTGGCCGTGGTCGGCACCTGCACCGAGCTGGGCACCGCGCCGGCTTCGGGCGACCACCTCGCCGATTATCAGAAGGTGGACCAGCTGCTGGACACGGCGGAGCAGTCCATCCGGCAATCGTTCGAGTCAGCACCCGAGCTTGCCGTCGATCGTCACCTGCAGGCGGTCAACAACCTCGTCGCCAACTGGAGTATCGGCTCGGCCAGGGACCTCGCCTGGACCAATTCCCTGCTGCTCTGGCAGGTCCGCGATGACGCGGTGGCGCGCGGTCTCGTCGTCGACGGCCTGGCCGCAATGACCGCCGCCGCCAGCCGACTGCTACTCATCGCGGTCTAGATGTTCAGCGCCGGACCGCTCCGGTGACCAGCCACGCGGTGCCGCGGGCTCGCAGCGTCAGCGCTGCGAACCTGGCCGCGATCCAGATGCTGTAGGCGAGCCAGAGCGCCACCAGCCCGGCGTGCATCCGCACCACGGCCGCCGCCGCGGCGGCGAACACCACCGCCGTGACCAACCCCGCCAGGGCCAGGTAGTTCTGGTCGCCCCGCGCCGATCAGCACGCCGTCGAGCACGAACACCACCCCGGCCACCGGCTGCTGCAGCGCGGCCACCAGCAGCACCGCGAGCAGCAGCCGGGTCACGGCAGGCGAGGCGGCGAAGACACCCGGCATGGCGGAAGTGTCAGCACTGTCGGAGAAGTGTCAGCACTGTCGGAACTGTCAGCGCTGGCGCGGCCGCCGCTGACCGGCAGGGCTCGGTGCGGCGGCGCGGACCAGCAGCAAGCCGGCCGGCCTGGGGCTGGCTCGCCGAGCACCTGGTGGCACGGGGCTGGCCGGCCGGGGGCCGACCGACGGCGCGTCGGCCCGCGCTGCGGATGGGCGGCCCGGGTGGCGACCGCCCATGTCACCCCGCCTTGCTGCCTGTTGCGAGATCGCCATGGCCATCACCATGGGCTACATGCTTATCCAGCTGCTCTGATCGCTTATCCATCTGCTCTGATCGCGACGCCAGGATCGTGGACTTCTGCTTGTACCTCGCTACCGCGCTCGTCACTATCCGTCAGCTCATCCAGCGTGCCCGCCAGCACGACCGCTGGGACACCCGGGCCTGCGGCGAGGCGGCTGAGAAGATCCCTGTTGCCGGGCATTTTCTTTGAAGATTTTTCTGGCCGGGGTGCTGGAGCGGGCCGGGATTGTCGGTGGGGCCGATAGGCTTCGAACATAACAGCGAACCGTTCTGAGTCTGGAGGAGGTCAAGCAGGTATGTGCTTACCCGGCCAGCCGCCCGCTCCGCCGTCAACCGCCGCTGATGCGGTGGCGATGGCGCGCGCCGGGCTGGCGGCGCTGGCCCGAATAGACGCCGCGGCGCTGACTGCCGCGGAGCAGGCGGATTGCCTGCGGGCGCTGGAGCAGGCTGAGGCGGCGCACACCGCGGCGCGGGCCCGCGTGCTAGCCGCGTTCCAGGCCGGCGGCGGGTTTGAGGATGACGGGCACGGGTCGGCGAAGAGCTGGCTGCGGTGGCAGACCCGGATCACCGCGAACGCCGCGGCGACGGCGATGGCGTGGATGCGGCGGCTGAACACGCACCCCGCCGTCGCCGGCGCCCTCGCGGCCGGGGACCTGTCGCCGTCCTGGGCCCGGGCTGTGTGCGGGTGGACGGACCTGCTGCCCGCGGAGCACCGGGCGGACGCGGACGCGATCTTGCTGGCCGCCGCCGCCGGCGGCGCGGACCTCGCCGATCTGGCCCGGCTGGCCGAGGAGATACGGCGGCGGACGGCGCGGCCCGATGCGGACGGTGATGACGGGTTCAGGGACCGGTCGGTGTCGCTGGATGTGACGTTCGGGCAGTGCGGGAAGCTGACCGGGAACCTGACCCCGCAGTGCACCGCCGCGCTGGGGGCGGTGCTGGACGCGCTGGGGAAGAAGGCGGGGCCGGAGGACACCCGGACGGTGTGGCAGCGCCGTCATGATGCGGTGGAGGAAATGTGCCGGCGGCTGATCGCCGCGGGGGGCGTGCCGGACCGGGCCGGGCAGCCGGCGCAGATCCAGGTGCATATGACGCTGGATCAGCTCCGCGGCCGGAACGAGCCCGGCGCGCAGGCGGGGTGGGCGGCGGCGTGGCCGCCGGCCGGGCCCGGCGCGGACTGTGACGCGTCGATCGTCCCGGTCGTCACCGGCCACCTCGACCACCAGCTCCTCAGCCAGCTCGCCGCCGAACTGCTCCGCCGCCAGCCCGGCCAGAACGGCTCCGGCCTGCCCGGCTCCGGCCTGCCTGGTTCGGGCCTGCCCGGCCCAGGCCTGCCCGGTTCGGGCCTGGCCGGTCAGGGCGGCGCGGGCCAGCACGGGCCGGATGCCGCCAGCGGGCGGTGGCTGCGGGCCGAGCGTGCCGCCCGGCAGCTCATCATCACCCGCGCCGTCGCCCTGCTGTCCGGGCCCGGCGGGCTCGCCGGGTACCTGCGGACCCGGCTGCCCGACGACCTGGTCGCCTCGGTCAGCCTGCCGCTGGACATCGGCGCGGTCACCGACACCATCCCGGTCCATCTGCGCCGGGCGGTCACCGTCCGGGACCGGCACTGCCGGTTCCCCGGCTGCACCCAGCCCGCCCCGGCATGCCAGCCGCACCACATCATCCCCCGCGCCCAGGGCGGCCCCACCAGCCTCACCAACCTGATCAACCTATGTTCCTTCCACCACCTTGTGGCGATCCACCGGTGGGGCTGGGGCATCGCCCTCCACCCCGACGGCACCGTCACCGCCACCAGCCCCGACGGCCGCACCCTGCACAGCCACAGCCCCCCAGCCACCGCCGCCTAAACACGGCGGCCCAGGCTCAGGAAGCAGCGAACGGCCGCGGAGCGCCGGAACCGGCCAGGAGATGCTGCCGCGCCCAGATGGCCGGCTTGGGCTTACCTGTCCTGCTCCCGGCCGACCGCCGGGGTCCGTCCCGAAACTCCCTAGACGCACTTGTACCGGACCCGAGCTGCCATCAGGTCCGGAATATCCGGTATGGGCAACTCAAATCCGGTACAAGTTCTGGTCAGTGCGGTCCGTGCGGACCGGTGGCCCGCATTATCGGGCCCGCTCAGGCCGGCATCAGGCGGCGAGGACGGCCTCGATCTCGAGGTGGATCGCGACCTTGTCGGACACCACGGCGCCGCCGTTCTGCAGCGCAGCGGTGAAGTTGACGCCGAAGTCACGCCGGTTGATCTCGGTGGTGGCCGTGAACCCGGCCCGCGTCCCGCCGAAGGGGTCCGGGCCGAAGCCGTTCAGCTCGAGGCGGAGCGGCACGTTCTTGGTGACGCCCTTGAGCGTGAGCTCGCCATCCAGGATGTAGTCGGCACCGTCGGCGCGCACGCCGGTGGACTTGTAGGTCATCTTCGGATAGGTCTCGACCTCGAAGAAGTCGGCCGACCTGATGTGCTCGTCGCGCTGGTCGTTGCCGGTGTTGATCGAGGAAAGGTCGATCTCAGCGGTCACCGAGGAGTCAGCAGCCTGCTCGCCGGTGACGATTTCTCCGGAAAAGGTGGTGAACTTGCCGCGCACCTTGCTGACCATCATGTGCCGGACCGAGAAGCCGACCTCCGAGTGCACGGGGTCGATGCTCCAGGTGCCCGCTACATACCCGGGAATACTGGTCGCTGTGGTGGTCTCGGTCATGATTCACTCCTGTAAGCTCGTTGATTGAGTACTCAATAACTATCACGGGTTCCCTCCGATTGTCAAACGTTCAACTAACTCGGTCTCCGGGGTATCCTGGCCGTGTGAGTAATCCGCAGACACGGTGGTTGACCGCCGACGAGCAGCAGGCCTGGCGCGCGTTCCTGGCCGCCTGCCAGACCTTCTTCGGCGCGATCGATGCCCAGCTGCAGCGCGACTCCGGGTTCCCGCACGGCTACTACGAGATCTTGACCAGGCTCTCCGAGGCGCCTGGCCGGGCACTGCGGATGAGCCAGCTGGCCCACGCCTCGACGCAGAGCAAGAGCCGGCTGTCCCATGCCGTCGCGCGCCTGGAGGCGCACGGCTGGGTCCGGCGGACTGACTGCCCGACCGACCGCCGTGGCCAGGTCGCACAGCTCACCGACGAGGGCTTCGCCGCGCTGGCCGCAGCCGCTCCCGGCCACGTCGAGCAGGTCCGCCAGTCGCTGATCGACGCGCTCACCCCGGAACAGGTGGAGCAGCTCCGCCAGATCAGCACGGCTATCAGCGCAGCCTGTGCTGGCCAGGGTCAGCAGCCAGGCGGTGGCTGCCCGCTATAGGCTGACCAGCTCACTCCGGCAGATCTCAGCCGGCCCCGATCGTCAGCTGGCGGACCCCGCGCAGCCACGATCGCCAACGAGCGACTACCGGGACAACTGGCGTACCTGATGCGTCCCAGCGCGGTGTTCACTGTCGGTCGTCCGCTCGGCTGCGCCTTCACCCGTTGGTGGCACGCCACCGCCGAGCACCGCCCGCTAGCCGTGATCATGGCTGGCGGGCCGAGAACCTGTCCCGTGCGGGTTTTATTGGCGCGCGGCGGGCTGCGGGGCGCCGGTATGGTAATCGGGAAAGCGCTGACGGAGACGAGTAGCGCGGGCTCGCGAGCAGGAGAGAGCCGCCGGAAGCTGGGAAAGCGGCCTGGCGGGCCCGATGGCGAAGACCCTCCTGAGCGCGGGGAGGAACGGCCGCCGCAGCCAGCGGCGCCCCCATGCCCCGCCGGCCAGCCCCCGTGACCGGGCTGTAACGAGGCCGCCGCCCGCCGGGGCGCTGCGGCGAAGTGCGGTGGCACCGCGAGCTTCCCTTCTCGCCCGCACTCCAAGGGACAGCCGTCCGGACGGACCAGCCGTCCCGACGGACCAGACGTCCCAGTGGAGGAGTGCGATGAACCCGCGGATTCTGGCCGCCGACCTGCCCGCGCACGTGGGACAGCGAGTGACGATTGCCGGCTGGCTGCACCGGCGGCGCGAGCTGAAGTCGGTGACCTTCCTGATCGTCAGGGACCGGTCCGGCCTGGCTCAGGTCGTCTTGCCCAGCCCGGCCAGCTCAGACCCGGCGAGCTCAGGCCCGGCGAGCTCAGGCCCGGCCAGCTCAGGCCCGGCCAGCCCAGACCCGGCCAGCCCAGACCCAGCCAGCCCAGACCCAGCCAGCCCGGGACGGGCCAGGGCGGAGCAGGTGGCCGCGCTGCCGGAGGAGACAGTGATCGCCGTCGAGGGCATGGTGACCGCCAACCCGCAGGCGCCCGGCGGCGCCGAGATAACCGATGCGGTGCTCACTTCGCTGTCCGGGCCGGCCAAGCCGCCGCCGTTCGACCTGTACCGGCCCGCGATCACTGCCACGCTGCCCGCGATCCTAGACCACGCGCCCACCACGCTGCGGCATCCGCGGCTGCGGGCCGGTTTCGAGATCGCCGCGGCCAGCGTGGCAGGTTTCCGCGAGGCGCTGGACAAACTGGGCTTCACCGAGGTGCACACGCCGAAGATCGTCGGCTCCGCCACTGAGTCCGGGGCGACGACCTTCGGGATCGACTATTTCGGCCAGCCCGCTTACCTGGCCCAGTCCCCGCAGTTCTACAAGCAAGCCCTGGTGGGAGTGTTCGAGCGGGTCTACGAAGTCGGCCCGGTGTTCCGGGCCGAGCCGCATGACACCGCCCGGCACCTGGCGCAGTACACCAGTCTCGACGCCGAGCTGGGCTTCATCACCGACCATCAGGACGTGATGTCAGTCCTCCGCGACACGATCGCGGGCATGCTGGCGGGAGTCGGTGAACGGGCCCGTTCCGCAGTGGATCTTCTCGGACTGGCGCTCCCCGAGGTTCCCGGCCAGATTCCGCAGATCCATTTCCGTGACGCCCAGGAGCTGATCGCTACCGGATCGGGGCGTGACCCGCGGGGCGAGCCGGACCTCTCCCCCGCAGATGAGCGGTGGCTCTGTGCGTGGGCGGCGCGCGAGCACGGCTCGGAGTTCCTGTTCGTGACCGGTTACCCGATGGCGAAACGGCCGTTCTACACCCATCCCGACCCGGCGCTGCCGGGCTACTCCAACGGCTTCGACCTGCTGTTCCGCAGCCTTGAGCTGGTCACGGGCGGGCAGCGGCTGCACCGGCATGCCGACTACCTGGCCGCGCTGGCGGACCGCGGCGAGGACCCTGGGCCTTACTCCGGGTACTTGCAGGTGTTCGAGCACGGGATGCCGCCGCACGGGGGTTTCGCGATCGGGCTGGAACGCTGGACCGCCCGGCTGACCGGCGCGGCCAACGTCCGTCAGGTCACGCTGTTCCCCCGGGACCTGCACCGGCTCAGCCCCTGACCGCCAGCAACGCTGCGTGGCTCCGTGGTGACCGGATCTGGGCCACGCGGCCAGAACGTCCTGGCCGCAATGTCAGGGCGGGCGCGGCCCTAATGCGGATCGCGCAGACAACGAGTCCGGACAGCCGCTACCATTTCAGCCATAATGCGGGCAGGTGCAAGTTCCGATGCATTTGCAGCGGGGGTGGACAGGCCAACGAGGGCCAGTGGCCGACGCGGCCGGAACGGGCACCACAGCCCGCAGGTCAACTAACCGGGGGCAAGTGAAAGGGACGTAACGTGACTCTCGCGTACAACGGCATCGAAGCGATCGCACTGCAGGGCGCCGTCTGGCAGAAGGCCACCTTCAGCAATCCCAGCGGCAACTGCGTCGAGCTGGCCAAGCTGGCGGACGGCAGGATCGCGGTCCGCAACTCCCGGCATCCCGCCGGGCCCGCGCTCGTGTATGAGCGCGCTGAGCTTGACGCTTTCCTGCTGGGCGCCAAGGCCGGCGAGTTCGACGGAATGCTCACCGCGTAACTGACGCGGGTCATCGCACAGGCTCTCCGCCCGTCCCGGCGGTCTGGATTGAACCAGATTCGCGGGGGCGGGCGGACTGCGTGACGCATCCCGCCGCCACGGGCCGATCGGGCGGTAATATTGGCACGAAATTGGGCACGCGTGCGATACTGCCGTGATTGGGTCTTCGGGGAAGGGCGCGCATGACGATAGCTCAGCCCGGGGGTGGTTCTGGCGTTCGCAGCCTGATCACGGCTCCAGGCAACGGTAACGGTGGCCCAACCGTGCTGCGCATCCTGCTCGGCGCCCAGCTCCGTCGGCTCCGGGAGGCACGACGGATCACCCTGGAAGAAGCGGCCAACGTGATCCGGGCGTCCGCGTCGAAGATGAGCAGGCTGGAGACCGGCCGGGTCGGCTTCAAGGACCGCGACATCATCGACCTGCTCACCTTCTACGGCGTATCCGACCCCCAGCAGCGCGGCACGCTGCGGGACCTCGCCAGGAACGCGAGTACCCAGGGCTGGTGGCACGACTATTCCGACATCCTGCCGACCTGGTTCCAGGCCTACGTGGCGCTGGAAGAGGCCGCGATCGGCATCCGCGCCTACGAGATCCAGTTCGTGCCCGGCCTGCTGCAGACCGAGGAGTATGCCCGCGCCGTGGCCCTGCTCGGCCACCCGAGCCCCCAGGCCGAGGACATCGAGCGGCGGGTCGGCCTGCGGATGGCCCGGCAGGCCGTGCTCAGCCGGGCCGGGCCGCCGCACCTGTGGGCGGTGCTGGACGAGGCGGTGCTGCGCCTGCCGGTGGGCCGGCCGGGCGTGATGCGGGCACAGCTCAAGCACCTGCTCGAAGCGGCCGAGCGGTCCAATGTCACCATCCAGGTCATCCCGTTCCAGGTCGGCGGGCACGCGGCGGCGGGCGGGCCGTTCAGCATCCTGCGCTTCGCCGAGCCCGACCTGCCGGATGTGGTCTATCTCGAGCAGCTGACCAGCGCGCTGTACCTCGACAAGCGGGAGACCGTCGACCACTACCTGGCCGTGATGGAGCGGCTGTGCCTGGAAGCCGCGCCCGCCGCGGCCAGTGCCAAGGTCATCCACGCGATCCTGCGGGATCTGTGACGGACCACTGGCCGGGCCACCACCGCTGAGCTACGGTTTCCGCGCGACGCCGGCCCAGCCGGGCAACGGCCTGGTGTCGGCGCCCGGGCCCGGCCGCCATTGCGTCGTCGACACCAGGCCGGGTTCCGCTAGCTCGAGGCCATCGAAGAATCGCAGGACTTCCGCGCGGGGCCGGAAGGTGATCTGCCCGGCCATCGACCGGTTCATCAGCGACGCGCCTTCGGCCATCGCCTCGGCGTGAATGTCGGAGGCCGGGTGCGAGATCACCAGGTAGCTGCCGGCCGGGAGGGCGTCCGTCAGCGTGGCTACCAGCCTGCCCGGGTCGTCCTGGTCGGGGATGCAGTGCAGCAGGCCGACCAGCATGAGCGCCGCCGGCTGGGTCAGGTCGAGCGTCCGCGCAGCCTCGCGCAGGATCCGTCCGGTGTCCCGCGCGTCGGCCTCGATATAGGCGGTCGCTCCCTGCGGATCGCTGGTCAGCAGCGCCCGCGCGTGCAGCAGCACGATCGGGTCGTTGTCGACGTAGACCACCCGGGCGGCGGGCTGAGCTCGCTGCGCGACCTCGTGGGTGTTGTTGGACGTCGGTATGCCGGTGCCGATGTCGAGGAACTGGCGGATGCCCGCCTCGGCGGCCAGGTAGTGCACGGCCCGCCCGAGGAAGGCGCGATTGCTGCGGACTCCGGCAATCACCGCGGGATCAGCGGCCATGAACCGCTCGGCCAGCGTCCGGTCGGCGGCGAAGTTGTCCTTCCCGCCCAGCCAGTAGTCATAGACCCGGGCGATGTGCGCCACCCCGGTGTCGAATGCCGCCGGATCCTTCGGTGCCACCGCTTCCGCACGGTTCCGTTCGCCCGGCACGTGGACACCCTCCCTCTTCGCCTGGCCCGCGTCGCGAACCCGGTCAGCGGTGGTCAATCCCGTGCCAGCGTCCCTCATGGGACGCAGCGGCGCAACCTTATCTGCGCGGCACTCACCGCGCTCGTGCTGACGCGGGTGCGTTCAGTAGGCGACGGTGATGCGACGGCGGATCGCCTCGCCGCGTTCCAGAACGTCGCCGACCGCGATGGCGAAGTCAGGGATACTGATCTGGCTGTGGCCCGCCTCGTCGGCCAGCAGCTGGTCGCCGCCGATCCGGAACGCCCCGGTCCGCTCACCTGGCTCGATCAGCGCGGCGGGGCTCACGCAGGTCCAGTCCAGATCCTCGGCACCGCGGTAGACATCGAGCGCCGCCGCGTGCGCGAGGGCCGCAGGCTTCCAGGCCGGCGGGAAATCGGGGGTGTCCAGCAGCCTGGTGCCCGGTGCAGCCTCCAGGCTGCCCGCGCCGCCGACCACGACCAGGCGGCGTACCCCGGCCTGCCTGAGCCCGTCGGTCAGCCCCCGCGCGGCGCCCACCAGGCTCTCCTCCTCATCCTCGGCGCCGCGGTGCGGCCCGACCGCCGACACGACGGCATCCGCGCCGGCTGCGTGCTTCGCGACCGACGCGGGATCGGCGGCGTCTCCGGTGACCGCCTGCACGACCAGGCCCTCCACCGGCCCGCCGGTCCGGGTCACAGCCGTGACGGTGTACCCGCGCGCCAGCAGCTCAGCGGTAATCGCACGCCCGATGGCGCCGGCGGCGCCGAACACGACAACTTTCATGCCTTACACCCCACCACGCGCAGTAATCAGCCCGCGCAGCGGCCTAGGGAACCGCGCCATACCGGCGCCCCGGTAGGGTGCTTCTCATGACCGACCTGGACAATCTCGACGCGCTTTCCTCACGGCAGCTGCACGACCTTGCGGTGCACCGGGCGCTGCGGCACCTGGACGTCCCGTTCCTGTGGGAGCTGCTGCGCGCCATCCCGGCCGGCGAGGCGGCCGCCGGTCATCCCGACGCCGCAGGCTGGGACGCGATCAAGCTATCCTCGCTGATCTCAGATGCGTTCGAATCGGGCGAGGGCGACATCGCCGACTCGCTGCGCCCGCTCTACCTTGACTACCTGACCAAGCACCGCGCCGACCTGCACGCCAGCTGAGGACGAGCCGGTCAGCCCGGGATCACCAGCACCTTGCCGAGGACTCCGGCTTCGACCGCCTCCTGGGCCGCGGCCGTCTCCTCCAGCGAGAATCTGGTGACCGGGAGCCCGGTCAGCGCCCCGTCCGCCAGCGCGGCGGTGATGTCCAGGGCCGCCTGCCGGAGGACCGGCCGAGGTACTCCGTACAGCAGCACGAACCTGAGCAGCACGTTCGCGGTCATGCAGGCCCGGACCGGCAGCACCGGATCCTGGGGCTCGGCGGCATAGGTGACGATCTGAGCGTGCGGCGTGGTCACCTCCAGGTCCAGCCCCAGGTTCGCGCCCAGGGCCAGCTCGATGACCCGGTCGACGCCACCCTGGCCAGCCGCACTGCCCGCCGCGGCGTCGCCGCCGGTGCTGGCGAAGCGGCGGATCTGGTCGGCGGCGCCGGGCTCGCGGTAGTTCACCACCAGGTCCGCTCCCGCGTCCGCGGCCAGCTTGCTTTTCTCCGGGCCGCTGACCGTGGTCACGACCCGGGCACCCGCATGCTTGGCCAGCTCGATAGCGAAGTGGCCGACCGCGCCGGCGCCGCCCGCGACCAGGATGGTCTGGCCGTCGACCGGCCCGTCAGCGAACAGGCAGTAGTGGGCGGTCATCGCGGGCACGCCGAGACTGGCGCCTAGTTCAGCCGAGATTCCGTCGGGCAGCGGCACGGCCTGCTGCTCGGGCACGATGGTCCACTCGGCGGCGGTCCCCCAGGGGCGGCCCGCCGCGGCCAGCCAGGTCCAGACCCGCTGACCGACACGGCCTTGATCGACGCCCTCGCCGACCGCATCGATGACTCCCGCGCCGTCGTGGTGCGGGATCTGGAAGCCCTCGATGGGCCGGGGCGTGGCGCCGCTGCGCGATTTCCAGTCAGTCGGGTTGATCCCGGAGGCCTCGATCTTGATGCGGACCTCGCCTGGCCCTGGTTCCGGCCGCTCGATGTCCTCGATCCGCAGCACCTCTCGGGCCGACCCGTACCGGTCATAGAGCACAGCTCTCATCGCTTTCCCGCCTCCGGGCTCCTCAGGCTCTTCCGCGTAGCGATTCTCGCACTCGCGGCCCGGTCGCCCCGAGCAAGGCAGGCCCGCCGGTATCGGTTCCCTCTCGATGGCTAGCTGAGCTGGCTGGCGGGCGTCTGCAGGACGCCGACGTCATGGCTACCATTTTGCCAAATTACTCGCACCTTCGCCCGGTCCAGGTTCGCCGGAGTCTTCGGGCAGGACGCACACTTTGTTCCATCCTGTGCGCTTGGCCAGGCCGAGTGCCGAGTCGGCTGCCCCAATAAGATCGGCAAGAGCCCGCCTAGTTTCATTCAGGACCGCGACCCCGATGGACACGGTAAGCCTGAACACGAAACCAGCTTGTGCACCCGATTCAATGGCTATCGGCTCACCCGCGATATGATCTCGTAGTCGCTCGCTGATTCGCTTGGCCTCCGCAACACTGGTTTGCGGGAGAAGAATAGCGAATTCCTTCCCGCCAAACCGGCCGATCAGCTCATGCCCGGGGAGCTGAGCCCGGAGCATTTCCGCTATATCGCGCATGAGCTGATCACCCACGAGCGGGCCGGCCGCATCGATCACCGACTTGAAATCATCGATATCAACCATAGCTATAGCGAGTGAGGTACGCCTGCGCAGCGCGCGGAAGAACTCGGCCTCGGCCTCGCGCTGCCAGGTTCCCGCATTGAGCAGCCCGGTCTTCGCATCAATACGAGCTTGCGTCACTAGCTGGGCGCGCATGATGGACCGCCGGCACAAAATGACCGACGGCAGCGCCAGTGCCATAAGAACCGGATTAATGGCCACCACCAGAGTCAGCGAAACTGCCAGACTAAGCTCAAGTAGATCTGACGTAATCGACTCGCGACTGCCAACTTGCTGAACAATCCGCACTGTGGGGTCGGATAGCTTGATGGCCAGAACCAGGAGGCCATGATTTACCAGCCAGCCAAGCAAGCCGCAAGCGGCAACGCACGAGGTCCAGGTGAGCGCGTGCACCCCGACGCCAGGTGTGTCACCAGCGACTGATGGTGGAATGGCGTGAAACACCGCCGAAGCACTGCCGTACGCTAGGCTCTGCGTAGCGCTGCTGAATACTCGGCGATAGACAACTAGCCGAGGCACCCGCCACAGCTTGTATGCCATAATCAGCGCAGGAGCAAAGAATGCATAGGCCGGAGGAAGCGCCACGGCCATGGCCAGAAACCAGACCGACTGCAGATCCCTGACTACCTCGCCGTGGGCCTCCTTGACCTGTCGGGTTGACTCGATCGCCACGATGCCGCAGGCGACGAGGGCAACTGCGATCACGACATGGGACGTCTGGTAGTGGGTTCGGGTGACCGCAAACGCCGCCCCGCACAGCGCGAGACCTTCTATGCCCAGCAGATAGGCCCGCAAGGGAGCGCTGAGCGTCCATAGCTGCCACTGGCGCATGTGCTTTGCCGCCGAGCGCAAGCCACCCGATACTGGACTAAACGGGCGACGGCCGGCCATCAGTTCCCCCCGGCTCGTACGAAGTGACAGTGTTTGGCCTGTTCTATCTGGTAAGGAATAAACATCACATCGTTACAGAAAGGTAACAGAACTGTCAAGGTGCCATCGGACCTGGATCATTTGGTGTCATCGGCACCAGAACTCGGACGACGGGGAGGACGCCATGCGATCTGACTGGGGCTGAACCACACCGCCGCCCGGCCACCCCACCACCCACCACGGAGGACGCCATGCGATCTGACTGGGGCTGAACCACACCGCCGCCCGGCCACCCCACCACCCACCACGGAGGACGCCATGCGATCTGACTGGGGCTGAACCACACCGCCGCCCGGCCACCCCACCACCCACCACGGAGGACGCCATGCGATCTGACTGGGGCTGAACCACACCGCCGCCCGGCCACCCCACCACCCACCACGGAGGACGCCATGCGATCTGACTGGGGCTGAACCACACCGCCGCCCGGCCACCCCACCACCCACCACGGAGGACGCCATGCGATCTGACTGGGGCTGAACCAAACCGCCGCCCGGCCACCCCACCACCCACCATGGAGGACGCCATGCGATCTGACTGGGGCTGATAGATCACTAGAGGGCTTGATTTAGTGATCGTGTTATTGGTGAGTCAAGTTTGGCGGCGGCGAGTCGTTTGTGCTGGTGGGGTTGGTGGATGGGTTAAGCGGCGAGCCCGGCGTCGCGGGCGAGGTCGTTGACGGCTGTTTCGTAGGCGCGTGCCGCGGTCCGGAGCCGGGAGGGGACGGGCGGATCGGGGTCGGCCAGGCAGGCCAGGCCCGGGATGAGCAGGCGCTGGGTCAGGCGGGTGAGGAACATTGCCGTGCGGATACCGGCGGGGGTGGCCTGGTAGCGGAAACTGCCGGGGATGCGGTGAATGAGCCCGTGGATGCGGAGCCGCCGCAAGTCGTAGCTGACCTGCCCGCTGGTCATGTCCTCGGGGTCAAGCCCGAGCAGGGGCGCGAGGTGGGTGCGCAGGTCGCGGTTGGTGAAACCGTTGGGCAGGAGCCGGAAGGCGCAGAGGGCGGCGAGCAGGCCCTGAACGCGCGGGCTGGTGACCGGCATCCCGGCGGTGCGGGTGCCGGCCGGGCTGATGGCTGGCTGGGTGAGCGCGGCCAGTGCGGTGACGCCTTCGGCGGGGTCGTGGCTGATCCGTTGGACGCCGAGCAGGCGCCTGCTGGCGGTGAAGCCGATCTCCTTGAGTTCCGGGAGATGAGACAGCCCTTTGGCCACGCCGAAGTCAGCGGTGTCGTTGATCGTGGTTTCTGTTCTGAGCGCCTTGCCGAGCTTGTGGTACTGCTTGATCTTTGAGTGCTTGTAGTCCACGTGCAGGCTCGGGGTGACCCCGTCGGTGATGACGCGGGTGCGGAACCGGCCCGGCGTCGCGCGCTTGCCCCTGCGGACGATCCGGCGGTCGAAGATCAGCGACACCCGGTCGGGGCGGCCGAGATCGAGGTTGTCGCGGATCAGCTGTTCGAAGAAGACCCGCCCGTTCACCGGGGCGTCCAACGTCTGGGTCAGGGAGAATTCCGCCTGCAGGACCGACAGCTCATAGCGGAAGCCGGCCTCGGCGTCCTCGGCGGTGAACGGGTGCGGCAGCATCGCCAGCAGCCGGGCGGCGAGCGCCTCGATCTCCTCTTGGCCCATGCCGTCGCAGATCGCCTGCACCGCGGCCACGTTATCGACGGCGGCGAACGCGTTGTCCAGCGCCACGAACCCGATGCCGGCCTTGGCCGCCTGGCGCTTGGCGTACTCGTTGCCGTTGATGATCAGCCGGCCGGTATACGGGAAATAGCCAGAGAACTTCGCGCACACCGGCCCGAACTCCTCATCCACGCAGTAGAAGTAATACTGATTCACCACGCCCGTGGCCGGCACCAGCCACGGGTAGGTAGCCCCGGTCGCCGGGTTACGGCGCTTCACGGTCCGGAAGACCCGCTGCTTTTCCTGCGCCACCCCGGCATACAGCACCTGCGCGGGCACCAGCCCGCGATCATCAGCCACAGCCCGCCGCAGGTACCCGGCAGTGACATCGTCCTTACGCTGCCCCTTGGCGAAACGCACCAGGTCCAGCCCCCGCGCAGCAAGAAAATGACCGATGTCCGAGGTGAACGCCGCCGTCATCGGGGCCATCAGCGCCGAGGAGGCAAACCGGTGGCCCCGGTGCCCCACGAAGAACGCAGCGACCCCCGCGCCGTGCTGCAGCCGTGGCTGGTACAAGTTCAGGTACATGCGATCGATCGCCTCGATCTCGAACAGCACATGACCAGCCAGCACATCGCCAGCAGAACCAGGTAGCGTCATCGGTAAGCTCCGGCCGGACGACTCGGCCCGCAAGGGCCACCCAACCGCCACAGGCGGTCCATGAACGGGCACATCGTGACACCGTTTCGTCGCCGGCCGGGGCTCTTTCGCTACGTCAGCCACCGCCAGCACGCCTCGTCGGGCTGGGGCGAAGCCCCGTTAGTCATTGCGCGCCAGCTGCTGACGCCAACTCGCGGCGCGCGCCAGAGTCCGTCTGCCCAGGGCCGTCGCTGTCCGCAATGACAACGCTGGTATAAAAACGAGCTCCGCACCACCTGCTGCGACGAACCACCGGCCTTGCCGTCAATACGACCGCCAGCACGGCGGCCAGGCCACCGCCGCCGCGTTCCTGGCGAATCAGCGGCCATTTCACCATTCCGAGATACCTGCCTGCCGCCGCAGGCACCCGGAGTCGGCCCACGTGTGCGGCTGCAGGGTAGCCTGGCAGCTTGCGGCCGGCGAGGCTACCGTCCAGCACTCCTGTCACTCAGCATTCTCCCAGCCTCGTCCTATGGCACATGTGCGGGCTTAACAGCACAATTAGGCAACGAGACGGCAATGCAATTCCCGCGTCGAGCGACGCGGGTGAGCTGACAGGCGGGAGCGTGAATGCGCCGAGCCGGAAGGCGGCCAGGCCTGGCTGCAGCCAGCACGGAACGCCGGGCGGCTGCCGCTGCCGGCAGCCCGGCAGGCGGCGCCGCGGACGGGACCACGGACAGCGCAGCCGGCCCGGACGGCCCGGCTGCTCCCCCGGCCGGCCGCCGGAGCACCGGCTGGGTCCGCAGGCCCGCGCTGTGGCTGGGCGGCATTCTGTCCGCCGGCGCGCTGGGCGGGTACCTGCTGAACCCGGCCGCCCAGGCGGCCGGCCTGCCGGTCAAGCACAGCAAGGCATTCAACGGGACCCCTGCGGTGGGCGCACTGTTCACCGTGGTCAACGGCAAGCTAGCGGCTCATTTCTGTACCGCCAGCGTGGTGCACAGCCCCGCCCAGAATCTGCTCATCACCGCCGCGCACTGCGTGTTCAGAAACGCGCAGCCACCGCCGGGAAGCATGGCGTTCGTACCCGGCTATCACAGCGGCAAGACTCCCCGCGGCGTCTGGGGCATCACCGCCGTCTACGTCAACAAGGCGTGGCAGCTACACCGGAACGTCAACAATGATGTCGCCTTCCTGATCGCCGGGCGGCCGGGCACCCACATCGAACGGCATACCGGCGCAGAAGTGCTCGGTATTGACCGGCCCCCGCAGCTCGTGCAAGTGATCGGCTATCCGGACAACACCAGCCGGCCGGTCAGCTGCATGGCTCCGGCCCGCACCTTCAGCACCGATCCACATCAGATGGTCTTTGACTGCGACGACTTCACGACCGGCACCAGCGGCGGGCCATTTCTGGCCCGGGTCAACGCCAAAACCGGCGACGGCACCGTGATTGGCGTGATCGGCGGCTGGCAGGCGGGCGGCAACTCACCCAACGTGTCATACTCGCCGCGCTTCTTCACCAATGTCCGCGACCTGTACAAGTATGCGACCTCGGGGCGGCCGCCGCCCAGCTAGGGGGCCAGCGGGGCTATCCGGTCAAGCTCAGTGAGCTCGTCGGCGCCGGGGACCCAGGAGCCCGCCTCGGCATTCGCCTTGACCTGCTCAGCCGACGTGGCTCCGGCGATCACCGAGGAGCAGCCCGGCAGCGCGGCCAGGCCGCCGATGGCCAGGTCGAGCAGGGTCAGCCCGCGCTCGGCGGCCCAGGCGCTCAGCGCTTCCACCGTGTCCAGCTTCGCATCGGTGATGTACTCGGGCCTCCCGGCCAGCCTGCTGCCCTCGGGCGGGGCCTGGCCGCGGCGGACCTTCCCAGTGAGCAGGCCGTTCGCTAGCGGGAAGTAGGGAAGCACGCCCAGGCCGAAATGCAGCGCGGCCGGCACCACCTCGGCCTCCGCCCCGCGCTCGAGCAGCGACCAGTGGTTCTGCGCCGAGATAAACGGTGCGCTGTGGAGCTCACGGGCCACCGCGGCCGCGTCCGCGAGCTGCCAGCCGGAGAAGTTGGAGTGCCCGATGTAGCGCACCTTGCCCTCAGCGATCAGCTCGCCGAGGGCGCCGAGCGTCTCCGCGATCGGGGTGGCCGGGTCCGGGGTGTGCAGCTGATAGAGGTCGATGTAGTCGGTCCGCAGCCGGCGCAGCGAATGCTCGACCGCGCGCCTGATGTAGCCGCGGCCGCCCTTGGATCCAGCGGCCGGGCCGTACCCCAGGTCAGCCCCGCCGTGGCCGAACTTGGTGGCCAGCACCACCTGGTCGCGCCGGCCGGTCAGCACTTCGCCAAGGATCTCTTCCGACCGGCCCCTGCCCCCGTAGGACTCTGCGGTGTCGAGCAGCGTGATCCCCGCCTCGATCGCCGCGTCCACCACCGAGCGCGTCGCGCTCACGTCCAGCCTGCGGCCGACGTTGTTGCAGCCGAGACCGACCACGGACACGACCAGCCCGGAATTTCCCAGTGACCTATATCGCATCGCATGTCCCGCCTTCGTCCCGCTGACCTGGATGGAGCATGTCAGGCCCGATCGTACCGATAGGCCAGCGGTCCCCTGACGGCGCGCGTAGAGTCACCTGAGCACCCCGTACCGCAGTCGTCTCGCAGATCCCCCGCCGGGAGGCTGGCCTACGTGCCTTTTCGAGCCGCGAGCACGCTGCCTAACTAAGGGCTGGTACGAAATCGCATATGCGATATCATGAAGTAACCGGCGTTACGGAACAAGTTCACCACGCAATTGCTATCCGGATTATTACCCTGAACGGCGCGACTAAGCTCAAACCGGCGGGGAAGGCCAACCCCGGCATGGCCAGATTGCCGATCTGAGCGGATCCGCACCGGAAGGGAGCGCGACAGATGACGGACGGGGCAGGCGGGCCCACAGTTCTGCGCATCCTCCTCGGCACCCAGCTGCGCCGGCTGCGTGAATCACGAGGAATCACCGCCCAGGAGGCGGCCCGGGCGATCCGGGGGTCAGAATCCAAGATCAGCCGCATCGAGCTGGGCAGGAACGCAGTCCGCGAGGTAGACATCGCCGATCTGCTCAGCCTGTACGGCATCACCGATACCACTGAACGGGAGCAGCTGCTGTCCCTGGCCAGCCAGGCCAACCAGCCTGGCTGGTGGCATCGTTACCAGGACATCCTGCCCGGCTGGTTCCAGGCTTACATCGGCCTGGAAGAGTCAGCAGAATCAATCCGCAGCTACGACGCGCAGTTCATCCCCGGCCTGCTGCAGACCGAGGACTACGCGGCCGCGGTCATCGCGCTCGGCGAGTTCTCGCTCGAGGAGACCGAGCGGCTGGTCTACCTCCGCAAAGAGCGCCAGCGCCGGTTCAGCTCCGGCGGCCTGCGGCTCTGGGCCATCATCGACGAATCGGCGCTGCGACGGCCGGTGGGCGGCGGCGCGGGCTTGATGCGGGAACAGCTCTCTCATCTGCTCGACTGCTCGGACATGCCGGGCTTCACCTTGCAGGTGGCACCACTGCCCGCTGGCGCCTACGCCGCCCCGGGGAGTTTCAGCATCCTGCGTTTCGCCGTGCCCGAACTGCCGGACGTGGTCTATCTCGAGCAGCTGACCAGTGCCATGTACCTGGACAAGCCCTCCGACGTGCACCTCTACGTCAACGCCATGGACAGGCTCAGTGCCGCCAGCGCACCGCCGGGGCAATCCCGGGAGATCATCCGCGCATTGCTCAACGAGATGGAGGAGCCCCGATGAGCAGCATCCGTACCGGCACGACCGCCGCCGCGCTGACCGGCGTGACCTGGCAGAAGAGCAGCCGCAGCGGCCCAACCGGAGGAAACTGCGTGGAGATCGCCGCACTGCCGGGCGGCGATGTCGCGATGCGCAACTCCAGGGACCCTGGCGGCCCGGCCCTGGTATTCACCCGAGCCGAATGGGATGCGTTCAGCGGCGGCGTCGCGGCCGGCGAATTCGACCACCTCAGCCTGGACTGATCCGCAGTCATCCCGGCCGACTGACGGCCTCCGGGGATCCGTTACGGCGGATCCCGGAGGCCGTCAGACTAGGCGGTGCCGGTGCTAGCTCACCGGCAGGTCGAATTGACCGCTCTTAGCGCCCGCGATGAAGGCGGACCACTCCTCGCGGTCAAAGACGTGGGCGGCCGTAGTCACGTCCTTGGAGTCGCGGATCGCGACATTTCCGCCCGGAAGGTGCGCCACTTCGACGCAGCCATCTGCGCTGCAAAAGCGACTCTTGATCCACTGAGCATTGGACAGGTCGGCGTACATCCGACATTCCTTTCGGTCGATCATGTGATTTGTCGGGCCAGGCTGCTGATCAAATCGGTTGAATCGGCAGGTGACAGTGCTGCGGCTCGGAGAAGATCGAACGATTCTGTACACATCCGCACATCTTTGTCCCGCTCCAGGTACGTATGACCGCCAACGCTCTCGGTATAGACCACGTCGGGATCGAAGCGCTCAGGAAACTCGATAATGCAGAACGGGCCGTTGAGCGATGGATGCGGCCCGCTGGAAAAGGGCAGCACCTGAAGCGTCACGTTCGGCCAGAGGCTCGCGTCGGCAAGGTGATCAAGCTGGCGGCGCATGAGCAGCGGCGGGCCCATCGTCCTGCGGATCACTGCCTCGTCGAGGATGAGCCACAGTTCCAGCGGATCGGCGCGCAGCAGCACTTCCTGGCGCTGCATGCGCAGGGCCACCAGCCGCTCGAGCTCATCCGGGCTGAGCCTCCTGCGCACGGTGCCCATCACGGCCCGCGCGTAATCCTCGGTCTGCAGCAGGCCATGCACCACGAGCGACTCGAAGGCCCGCAGTGACGACGCCTCGGCCTCCAGCCCGACGTAAATGCCGAAGCCGGTGGCCAGCACATCCTCATAGGCCGCCCACCAGCCTTTACGGTGCCCTTCCCGGGCCATCTCGGTAAGTACTTGCCGCTGGCCTGGATCGATCACGCCATAAAGATCGAACATGGACGACAGGTAAGCTGTGCGGGTGGGCGCCTTGCCCGTCTCGATCCGGGACAGCGTGGATGGCGCGAGCCCGAGCTTGTCGGCGACTTCTTCCAGTTTGATGCCCTGGGCTTCACGCAGCCGCCTTAACTCGGTGCCGAGCCGACGACGACGTACGGTCGGGCCGATCGACACGGTCATTCTCGCCTCCCCCGGGAGGGATGGCGCGGCGCATAACCGGTCCGTTTCAGGATCGGACACAGCCGCGCAGTTGCTGGGCTTGTGTTCACCATACCTGAAAAACGGAGACTCGATGGGATCTCAATTGAGATTTCGCTAATGAAATTTGATCCACGCACTTGCGTGGCATGCACTCCCGCTCCATTATGGGATCTAGCCGAGCCCGCGCCGACCCCGCCCCGGCACGGGTCCGGCGACAGCCGTCAGCGACTGGCGCTCGCTATTTTCCGGCACCGCCGGGGAGGGAGCGGACCGAGATGGCAGCTTTGGCAGCCAGCGACGTCACCGAAGAGTTAGCCATGATGGCGGGCGCCGCGGTCCTGGGAAGCCTCACTATCCCCGGGCGCCCTGAGCATGTCTGTGAAGCACGTGCCTTCGTCGCCAAGGTCCTCGGCGACCACAGCCCCATCGTCGACGCAGCGGTCCTGCTCACCTCGGAGATCGTCACCAACGCGGTCATGCACAGCAATTCGCGCTGCCCCGGCGGGTCGATCCGGCTCGTTATGATCGAGATCGGGGACGGGGTGCGGGTCGAGGTGGCCGACGACGGCTCTGACCTGTCCGCCCCGGTCGTCAAAGGGGACATCTACGCCTCGGACGGCCACGGCCTGTTCCTGGTGCAGGGCCTGGCCCATCAGTGGGGTTACGTCCGCGATGAGGCCGGCACGACCGTCTGGTTCTGGCTCAGCCCTTCCACGCGCTGCAGCTCAGCCGCGCCGCTGCCCGCCGGCTGACCCCTGGCGCCGGTCTCGCAGCCGCATCGAGACCCGCACCGGGCTGCCCTCGAACCCGAACTCCTCCCGGAGCCTGCGCTCGATGAACCTCCGGTAGCCAGCCTGCAGGAAGCCGGTCGTGAACAGGACGAAGTGCGGCGGCCGGATCCCCGCCTGGGTGGCAAACAGGATCTTCGGCTGCTTCCCGCCGCGCACCGGCGGCGGGGTGGCTGCGATCAGCGCGGCCAGCCAGGCGTTCAGCCTGCCGGTCTGCACCCGTGTCTCCCAGCCGGCCAGCGCCCGCTCGATCGCAGGAACCAGCCGGTCGGTGTGCCAGCCGGTGGCCGCCGAGATGTTGACCCGGGGCGCCCACCGCGCGGTGTGCAGCTGCCGGTCGATCTGGGCGTCGAGGTAGAGCCGCTGGTCCTCGTCGACCAGGTCCCATTTGTTGTAGGCGATCACCAGCGCCCGGCCCGCCTCGATCACCATCGACACGATCCGCAGATCCTGCTCGGCCAGCGGCTGGCTCGCGTCCACCAGGACCACCGCAACCTCAGCGCGCTCCAGCGCGCGCTCGGTTCGCAGCGCCGCGAAGTAGTCCGCGCCCTGCGTCTGGTTGACCCGCCGCCTGATCCCGGCAGTGTCGACGAAACGCCAGACGCTGCCGCCCAGCTCGATGAGCTCATCAACGGGGTCGCGGGTGGTGCCGGCCACCTCGTCGACCAGCGCGCGCTCCTGGCCGGCCAGCTTGTTCAGCAGGCTGGACTTGCCGACGTTCGGGCGGCCGATGAGTGCCACCCGGCGCGGGCCGCCGTCGATCCCGAACGGCTCGCGGGGCGTGGCCGGAAGCGCATCGAGCACGGCGTCCAGGAGATCTCCGCTGCCCCGGCCGTGTAGCGCACTGACCGCCTGCGGCTCGCCGAGCCCGAGCGACCACAGCGAAGCGACCGCGGGCTCACCAGGCGCGTCGTCCACCTTGTTGGCGGCCAGCACGACCGGCTTGCGCGACCTGCGGAGCACGGCGGCGACGGCATCGTCGGCGTCGGTCACCCCCACCACAGCGTCCACCACGAACAGCACGGCGTCCGCGGCGTCCACCGCGACCCTGGCCTGCGCGGCGACCCGGGCGGCCAGGTCCTTGGAGCGCTCGGAGGCCGGATCCCAGCCGCCGGTGTCCACCAGCGTGAACGACCTGCCGCGCCAGGTGGCGTCGTAGGCGACCCGGTCCCTGGTGACGCCAGGAGTGTCCTCCACCACCGCCTGGCGGCTGCCGAGGATCCTGTTCACCAGCGTGGACTTGCCGACGTTCGGGCGGCCGACGACCGCCACGACGGGCGCGGGCGGCTCAGCGGGCTCGGCCAGGCCGCCCGCCAGGTCCTCCCCCTCGGTCAGCCCGGCCTGGCCGTCGGTCAGCCCGGCCCGGCCAGGCATGCTCAGGTCCGCCATGCGCCCACCGTCCGGGCGTCGGCCAGGGCAGCGATCTCGGCGATGACCTCAGCCAGGCCCAGGCCGGTGGTGTCGATCTCGACGGCATCGGCCGCCCTGGCCATCTGCGGCGCGTCCGACGAGTCCCGCCTGGCCTGCTCGGCCAGCGTCACCTCCACGGTGGCACCGGGATCAGCCGCGAGGTCAGCGCTGCGCCTGCTGGCCCGGACCGCCTCGGTTGCCGTCAGGAAGACCTTCACCGGCGCGTCCGGCGCCACGACGGTGCCGATGTCCCGGCCCTCGGCCACGATCCCGGCTCCCGCGGCCTGCTCCTGGGCGATGATCTGCCGCTGCATCCCGATCAGGTAGCTGCGGACCTCCGGGACGGCGGCGACCGCACTGACCGCATTGGACACCTCACGGGAGCGGATCGGCGCCGCCACGTCGGTCCCGTCCACCCGGATCTGCGGCGCGACCGGGTCGGTGCCGACCTCGATGGCCGGCAGGCGCGCCAGCTCGATGATCGCGGCCGGGCTGGACAGGTCCACCTCGCGGGCCAGCAGCCACCAGGTGAGCGCCCGGTACATGGCCCCGGTATCCAGGTAGCGCAGCCCGAGCGCGCAGGCGGCGCCGCGCGCCGCGCTGGATTTGCCGGATCCGGCCGGCCCGTCAACCGCGATCACCAAGCCAGGACGGCGCGCCGTCGGCTCGAACCGGCCGCCTGCCGCGCCGGTGCGTGCTTCCTGCCCGATGGCAGCCGAATTCGTCACGTTGCGATGCTACCGGCGAACCGGCCAGCCGCCAGCCGCGAGCGCCGCGGCGAGCCGGTCCGCTGACTGCGGAGTGACCGACAGCTCCGCCACGCCAGCCGGAAGCCCGGGCGAATGCTCGATCCCCACGTCCTCGATGTTGATCCCCGCGTCACCAGCCGCCTGGAAGAGCCTGGCCAGCTCGCCGGGCCGGTCGCCGATGACCACCTGGACGACCTGGTAGGCAGGCGCCGGGCCGCCGCGCTTGCCGGGAATCCGCGCGACTCCGGCCCGGCCCCGGTCCAGCAGCCCGGCCAGCCGCGCCTGGGCGGCCTGGTCACCCTTGGCGATCTCCTCCAGCACCCCCGCCGCCACCGTGAGGTCGGCCGCCAGCCCGGCCAGCAATTCCCCGGTATGTGCCGCATTGGCGGCCAGGATCTGCGTCCACAGCTCGCTGTCGCCGGCCGCGATCCGGGTCACATCACGCAGCCCCTGCCCGGCGAGGGCGAGCGCGCCGTCCGGTGCGGGCTGCAGCATCGCCGCGACCACGCTGGCGACCAGGTGCGGCGCGTGCGAGACCAGGGCCGCCCACCGGTCATGCTCGGCAGCCGACATCTGGATCGGCTGGGCGCCGCAGGCCGTGGCCATGGCGGCGACGGCCGTCACGGCCTCCTGGCTGGTCTCAGGCGCCGGGCAGATCGCCCACGGCCGGCCGAGGAACAGGTCGGCCCGGGCGGCGGCCGGGCCGGACCGCTCCCGCCCCGAAATCGGGTGCGCTGCTACGAATGTGGTGATATCGCAGCCCAGCTCACGGGCGCTGGCCAGCGGGAGTTCCTTCACGCTGGCCACGTCGGTGTACCAGCGGGCCAGGCCGGCCGCCTGGGCGGCGGCCAGGGCCACCCCGGTCGCGCCGGGCGGTACGGCCAGGACAGCCAGCTCGGCAGGCCCGCCAGGCGGCTGCCCGGCGCCACGGAGCAGCTGGCCGGCGCCGATGCCTTCAGCCAGCCGCGCCGCCGCCTGGTCCAGGTCAGCCAGCCAGACCTCGGTCCCCTGCTCCCGCAGGGCGAGCGCGATGGAGGTGCCGATCAGGCCGGTGCCCACCACGACCGCACTGCGCGGGGCGTCCGGGCTCACTGGGCGATGTCCAGGCGCAGCGCGGCCGCGCCGCGCAGGTACACGTGCTGCATGGCCGAACGCGGCGCTGCGGTCTCGATATGCATCATCAGCCGGACTACCCGCGGCAGCGCGCCCGGCATGTCGATCTCGGCGCAGCACAGCAGCGGAACGTCCTGGAAGCCGAGCTTGCGCGCCGCCAGCGCGGGAAACTCGGCATTGAGGTCAGCGGTAGCGGAGAACAGCACGCTGATGACATCGGCCGTGGTGAGCTGATTGCGGGTCATCACTTCGGTGACGAGCTCGGCGGTACCCGCCAGGATCGCCTCCCGCTCGTTCGCGTCGACCTGGACGGCGCCGCGGATCGCCCTGACCGCCACCGGTTTCCTCCCCTGACTCGTGCGCCGACCTCGCGCCATGATCAGCCGCACGCGGCAGGCCTGCAGATATACCAGGCTATAGACCCACGGCCGCGTACAGCTCGCCGATCTCGGCGGTGGACAGGCGCCGGGTGGCGCCGGACCGCAGCGAGCCGAGCTTAACCGGTCCGACCTGCGTCCGGACCAGGCGGCGCACCGGATAGCCGGCCTCGGCGAGCATTCGCCTGACGATGTGCTTGCGGCCCTCGTGCAGGGTGATCTCCACCAGTGCCCGGGTGCTGGTCCGCTCGACCACGCGGAACCTGTCGGCGGTGGCCACCCCGTCCGAGAGCTCGATGCCGGTGGCCAGCTGACGGCCCAGATCCCGGCGCAGCGGTCCGGCCACGTCGGCGAGGTAGGTCTTGAGCACCCCGTAACGCGGATGAGCCAGCCGGTGGGCCAGCTCGCCGTCATTGGTCAGCAGCATCAGGCCCTCGGTGTCATAGTCGAGCCTGCCCACGTGGAACATCCGCTCGTCCCGGTCGCCGAGCAGGTCGGCGATGGTCGGCCGGCCCCGGTTGTCCGACATGGTGGTGAGAACCCCGGCTGGCTTGTTCAGGGCGACATAGACCAGATCTGCCCGGGCCGGGATGCGCTTGCCGTCGACCCTGATCACCTGCTGCTGCGGATCCACCCGCGCCCCGAACCTGCGGACGATCTCGCCGTCCACCTCGACCCGGCCCGCGCCGATCAGCTCCTCGCAATGCCTGCGGCTGCCCACCCCGGCGGCGGCCAGCACCTTCTGCAACCGGACCCCGCCCGGGACATCGACCAGGGAATCCGGGCCGGAATCTTCGTCCTCGCCAGGCGGCGCGCCGCGGTCAGGCCGGCTGGCCCTGGCCCCCTGGCGGGCCGCGCCGGCCCGGCCGGGGCGGTCAGCCTGCGTGCGGCTCATGACCAGCGTCCTGTTCCTCGTCCACGTCTTCGGGCAGGAAGCCAGCCAGCTCGGGCAGCTCGTCCAGGCTGGCCAGGCCGAGGCGCTCCAGGAAGTACCCCGTCGTCCGGAACAGCACGGCGCCCGTTTCCTGATCGGCGCCCGCCTCCTCCACCAGCCCGCGCAGGACCAGCGTCCGCATCACGCCGTCGCAGTTGACCCCGCGGACAGCTGATACCCGCGCACGGCTGACCGGCTGCCGGTAGGCGACCACCGCCAGCGTCTCCAGCGACGCCTGGGTCAGCCGGACCTCCTGGCCATCGCTGACGAATCGCTCGACGACCGGGGCGCACGCCTCGCGCGTGTAGAACCGCCAGCCGCCCGCGACCTCGCGCAGGTCAAAACCGCGCTGCTCGGCAGCGTAGGAGGCGGCGAGGTCGCGCAGGGCGGTGCCGACCTCATCGCGCGGCCGCTCGAGTACCTGCGCGATGAGCACCTCTGAGACCGGCTCGTCGGCCACCAGCATGATCGCCTCCAGGCTGGCCTGCAGCCCGGGCCCATCAGCCGGCCCGGGCCCATCAGCCGGCCCGGCCCATCAGCCGGCCCGGGCTCATCAGCCTGCGCAGGCCCGGCCTCACCGGGGCGCGGGGGCGACCCGTCCTGCATGCCTAACCCTCATCTTCCTGGCCAGTGCTGGCCGGCGGCTGGCCGGCCGCCGCCCAGGTCACGTACAGCTCGCCGAGCGGCGCCAGCTGGTCGAACGAGACACTGGCCGCCCGGTAGAGCTCCAGGACCGCCAGAAAGCGCGCTACCACCTCGTAGGTATCCGCGCAGTCGGAGGTGAGCTGGCGGAACGTGGCCCGGCGCAGATTCTGGAGCCGGCTGGCCAGGATATCCACCTGCTCGCGCACCGTGGTGCGCGCCGCGTGCAGATGGGCGGTGGACACCACAGGCACCTGCCGCGGCGCCAGCGTCCGGGCCGCGATGACGGCGAACTCGGCGGGCCCGAGGCCGAGCAGCACTTCAGGCAGCAGCCCGGCGAAGCGGGGCTCCATCGGCACCCGCCGCGGGAACCTGCGGCCCCAGGTGGTCATCCGGCTGGCCAGCACTGCCGCGACCTCCTTGTAGGCGCGGTACTGCAGCAGCCGGGCGAAGAGCAGGTCGCGCGCCTCGAGCAGCGCGAGGTCCTCCTCGTCATCCACCTCCCCGGCCGGCAGCAGCCGGGCCGCCTTGAGATCGAGCAGCGTGGCGGCCACCACCAGGAAGTAGCTCGCCTGATCCAGGTCCCAGGCGTCCGCGCGGGCCCGGATGTGCGCGATGAACTCGTCGGTCACGCTCGACAGCGCGATCTCGGTGATGTCCAGCTTGTGCTTCGAGATCAGCGCGAGCAGCAGGTCAAAGGGCCCCTCGAAGACGTCGAGGTGTACCTCGAAGCCGTCTGGCACCTGAGCAGGGGAGGCATCGCCAGGTTCGCCGATCGCCATCGTGGTCATGCCGGCCGCCTCGCCTCCGCCCCCGGATGGCCGTTGCCTCCCGTCAGTGCAGACGGTATCCGATATCGGGCAGCCTCGTTCACCTGGTCAGTCGGACTGGCGCCACCGCTCCAGTACCTCCTTGGCCAGTTCCCGGTACGAACTCGCCCCATTGGACGTCGGGTCGAAACTGGTGATGGGCTCTCCCGCCACCGTCGCATCGGGGAAGCGCACGGTCCTGCTGATCACCGTGTGGAAGACCTTGTCGCCGAAGCCCTTCACGACTCCCGCCAGCACTTCCCTGGTGTGCAGGGTCCGAGAGTCGTACATCGTCGCGAGCAGTCCGTCCATCTGCAGCTTCGGGCTGAGCCGACTGGACACCTTGTCGATGGTCTCCATCAGCAGGGCCACGCCGCGCAGCGCGAAGTACTCGCACTCCAGCGGCACGATCACGCCATCGGCGCAGGCCAGCGCGTTGACCGTGAGCAGCCCCAGGGAGGGCTGGCAGTCGATGAGGATGACGTCGTAATCGGGGATGATCGGCTGCAGCGCCCGGCCGAGCACGAATTCGCGGGCCACCTCGTGGACGAGCTGCACTTCAGCGCCGGACAGGTCGATGTTGCTCGGCAGCAGGTCCAGTCCGTCCACATGCGTCTTGAACAGCACGTCCTGGGCGGTCATCCCGGGTTCCATGAGCAGGTTGTAGACGGTCGCGTCCAGCTCGTGCGGCTGGATGCCGAGACCGACGGAGAGGGCTCCCTGCGGGTCGAAGTCCACCAGCAGCACCCGGCGGCCCTGCTCGGCCAGCGCGGCGCCCAGGTTGATCGTGGTGGTGGTCTTGCCGACACCGCCCTTCTGGTTGCAGACCGCGGCGACGCGGGCCGGCCCGTGTACCAGCAGCGGCTCAGGCTCAGGGAATGCGGGCAGGGGCCGACCCGTGGGACCGAGCAAGCCGGGCCTAACCTCCAAAGTCCGGGCCGCTGCCACAGCTACTGCACCTCCCCGGCGGCCGCGCGCATTGCGCCCGCTGAAACCCGGACTCTAGGGCTTGCATCCGGTCAGGGCAAGCCGACTCACCGTTTGCCCGGAAATGGGCCCGCAGCCTGCGCGTCCTGCGCTAACCGAGCGCACGCGGATGCGCGGCCGCATATACCTCGCGGAGTTTGTCGATGGTGACCAGCGTGTAGGCCTGCGTGGTGGTGACCGAGGCGTGCCCGAGAAGCTCCTGCACGACCCGCACGTCGGCGCCGCCGTCCAGCAGGTGGGTAGCAAAAGAATGCCGCAGGGTGTGCGGGGAAACCTCGGCCAGCCCGGCCCGGTCCGCCGCCGCCCGCAGCACCGCCCACGATCCCTGCCGGGTCAGCCGCCCGCCGCGGGCGTTCAGGAAGACCGCGGGAGTTGACGGTCCGGTGCGCCGCGCCGCGGCGAGCGCCGGGCGCGCCCTGACCAGGTAGGACTCCAGGGCCTCCCGGGCGTAGCGGCCGACTGGGACGACCCGCTGCTTGCCGCCCTTGCCCGCCAGCCTGATGGCCGCTGGCATCCGGCCGGCCTGCCCGTCGCTGCCGAGATCCAGATCATCGACGTCCAGGCCGACCGCCTCGGATATCCGGGCTCCGGTACCGTACAGCAGCTCGAGCAGGGCCCGGTCGCGCAGCGAGGCCGCCGTGTCTGCCCCGCCGGGGACAGCCGTTCCTGCCGGTCCCCCGCCGCCCGCCGTCGCGGCAGCGGCCCCGGTCACGGCAGCGGCCCCGGTCGCGGCCAGCAGCCGCTCGACCTCGGGCACCGAGATGGCCCGCGGCAGCCGCCGCGGCGGCGCGGGCGGCCGCACCTGATGCGCCGGGTCGCTGCCGGCCAGCCGCTCGGCTGCGGCGAAGGCGTGCAGGCCGCGCACCGCAACCACGGCCCGGCCGGCCGAGCTCGCGGCGAGCGGCTGGTGCTCGTCGTCGCCTTCCCTGAGCCCGGCCAGGAAGGCGGCGACGTCGGCGGTGGTGACCTCGCCGATGGCCGTCGTGCCCCGGGCCGCCAATGCGTCGGCGTACCGCCGCAGATCCCGCCGGTAAGCGGCCAGCGTATGGGCCGCCAGCCCGCGCTCGACCATCAGGTGATCGAGGTAGCGGCGGCTCGCCTCGGCGACGCTGGTCAGCTGAGTCAGTTGAGTCAGTTGAGCACCTCACCAGGCTCGGTCCATCGCAAGCCGTGCGCCTCCGCGACCGGACGGCAGGTCACCGTGCCCTCGTGGGTGTTCAGGCCTAGCTGGAGCGGCGCGTCGGCCGCCAGCGCGGTGCGCCAGCCCCGGTTGGCGATCTCCACCACATACGGCAGCGTCACGTTGGTCAGCGCGAAAGTGGAGGTATGCGGGACCGCGCCGGGCATGTTCGCCACGCAGTAGAACAGCGAGTCGTGCACCAGGTAGGTCGGATCGGCATGCGTGGTCGGATGCGAATCCTCGAAGCAGCCGCCCTGGTCGATCGAGATGTCCACCAGCACCGATCCGGGCTTCATCCGGGACACCAGGTCGTTGGAGACCAGCGTCGGCGCCTTCGCGCCCGGCACCAGCACCGCGCCGATGACCAGGTCGGCGTCGATCACCGCGCGCTCGACCTCGTAGGAGTTCGACGCCACCGTCTGGAGGTGGCCCTGGTAGATCGCGTCCGCCTGGCGCAGCCTGGCCACGTTCTTGTCCACCAGCAGGACCTCGGCCTGCATGCCCAGCGCGATCGCAGCCGCGTTCGCCCCTGACACGCCCGCGCCGAGGACCACGACCTTCGCCGCGTAGACGCCGGACACGCCGCCCATCAGCACCCCCCGGCCGCCGCCGTCGCGCTGCAGATGATGCGCTCCGACCTGCGGGGCCATCCGCCCGGCCACCTCCGACATCGGCGCGAGCAACGGCAGCGAGCCGTCAGGCAGTTGTACGGTCTCATACGCGATCGCGGTGATCCCCGACTCCAGCAGCGCGTCGGTGCACTCGCGGGACGCGGCGATGTGCAGGTAGGTGAACAGGACCTGGCCCTTGCGCATCCGGTGATACTCCTCGGCCACCGGCTCCTTGACCTTGAGGATCAGCTCGCCGGCCGCCCAGACCTCGTCGGCGGTCGGCAGGATGGTCGCTCCGGCGGCGATGAAGTCCGCATCGGGGATGGCCGAGCCGACACCGGCGCTCTCCTGGACGTAGACCTCGTGGCCGCCCCTGACCAGCTCATGCACGCCAGCCGGCGTCATGGCCACCCGGTACTCGTGATTCTTGACCTCTTTGGGAACGCCGACCTTCATTGGCTCCGGTCCCTTCCTGTCGCGGGTGAATGTGCTGGTCTGCCCGGCCCCTTGGCCGGGCAGGTCAATCTCGTCCCGATGCCGCGCGCCATCAGCGTTCCGGCGCGTCGACATTCCGTAGCGTCGCGAATCCATCCCGGCTGGCGGCATATGCCGACAAAATACCCACGGCGGTCACGCCGTTGTGCAGCTCGCCGGCGAGCAGCAGCCTGGCCGCCGCCTTCAGCGGGAGCCAGGCCTGCACCAGTTGCGCCTCCTCGTGCTGGCGCACGTAGGTGCGGTCCTGCTCGGGGACCTGGGTCAGGCCCCGGGCGAGGTAGATCCGCAGCCGCTCGGTGCTGATCCCGGGCGAGGAGAAGTAGTCCACCAGCACCTGCCAGACGCTGGCCCGATAGCCGACCTCCTCCAGCAGTTCGCGCTCGGCGGTGGTCAGGGGCGGCTCGCCCTGCACATCGCGAAGCCCGGCCGGGAGCTCCCAGAGCAGCCTGGAGACCGCGTGCCGGTACTGGCGGATCAGCAGCACCTGGCCCGCCTCATCCAAGGCCACGATGCCCACCGCACCCGGATGCTCGACCACCTGCCTGGCCGCCAGCCCGCCGTCCGGCATCCGCACCATGTCCGTGCGGACCGTCACGATGGCACCGCGGGCCGATTCGGTGGACGAGGCCACCGGCCAGGACTCCGCCACATCGCGAACCTGGCGCGCCCCGGTCGTCTCGCTCACGTAGCCCGCTCCCGCCTCATCCGTATCATGCCCGGCCGATGCTGATCTTGCCAGCATCCGGCGCCTGGCATCCAGATCACGCGCTGGCAGCGGCGCGCTGGCCGGGTGCCGCTGACCGCACGTCGGTGGCGGGCACCGCCCGTGAGCGGGCCAGCGCGGCGGCCACCAGCCCGTCGAACAGCGGGTGCGCCCGGGTCGGCCGGGACAGGAACTCCGGATGGGCCTGAGTAGCGACGAAGAACGGGTGCATCTCGCGGGGCAGCTCAACGAACTCGACCAGCCGCCCGTCCGGGGACAGGCCGGAGCAGATCAGCCCGGCTTCCTCGAGCACGTCGCGATACGCGTTATTGACCTCATACCTGTGCCGGTGCCGCTCTTGCACCATATCGGTGCCGTACAGCTCGCGGACCAGGCTTCCCTCGGCGAGCATGGCCGGGTAGAGGCCGAGCCGCATGGTGCCGCCCATGTCCCGCTCCCCGGCCACCACGTCCTGCTGATCCGCCATCGTGGCGATCACCGGGTACGGGCAGTCGGGATCGAACTCGGCGCTGTTGGCTCCCTCCAGGCCCGCCAGATCACGGCCCACCTCGATGGCCATGCACTGCAAGCCCAGGCAGAGCCCGAGCAGCGGGATGCCGTGGGTGCGAGCATGCCGTACGGCGCCGACCTTGCCCTCGATGCCGCGCACGCCGAACCCGCCGGGCACCAGCACCCCGTCGACTCCGTCAAGCTGGCGCGCGGCGCCCTCGGGCGTGCGGCAATCGTCGCTGGTCACCCACCGGATGTTGACCCGGGCGTCGTTGGCGAAGCCGCCTGCGCGCAGCGCCTCGGCGGGTGACAGGTAAGCGTCGGGCAGGTCGACGTACTTGCCGACCAGCGCGATGGTGACGGTGCGGGCCGGCCGGTGCACCCGGCGCAGCAGCTCATCCCAGTCGCTCCAGTCCACGTCACGGAACGGCAGCCCGAGCCTGCGCACCACGTACGCGTCGAGGCCCTCGGAGTGCAGCACCTTCGGAATGTCGTAAATGGACAGGGCGTCGGCGGCCGAGACCACCGCCTCCTCATCCACGTCGCACATCAGGCTGATCTTGCGCTTCAGCCCGTCGCTGATCGGCCGGTCGCTGCGGCACACGATGGCGTCGGGCTGGATGCCGATGCTGCGCAGCGCGGCCACCGAGTGCTGGGTCGGCTTGGTCTTCAGCTCGCCGGACGGCCCGATGTAGGGCAGCAGCGAGACGTGCAGGAAGAAGCAGCGATCCCGGCCGATCTCGTGCCGGATCTGGCGGATCGCCTCCAGGAACGGCTGCGACTCGATGTCGCCCACCGTGCCGCCGACCTCGGTGATGACGACGTCGGTCTCCGGGCTGGCCATCTCGAAGATGCGCGACTTGATCTCGTTGGTGATGTGCGGGATCACCTGCACGGTGTCGCCCAGGTAGTCGCCGCGGCGTTCCTTGGCGATCACGCTGGAGTAGATCTGCCCCGTCGTGACGTTCGACGAGCCCGGCAGCCGGGTGTCGAGGAACCGCTCGTAGTGGCCGACATCCAGGTCGGTCTCGGTGCCGTCGTCGGTGACGAAGACCTCGCCGTGCTGGAACGGGTTCATCGTGCCCGGGTCGACGTTGAGGTAGGGATCCAGCTTCTGCATGTTGACCCGGAGCCCGCGGAGCTTCAGCAGGCGACCCAGGCTGGAGGCGGTGAGGCCCTTGCCGAGACTGGAGGCAACGCCCCCGGTCACGAAGAGATGGCAGGTCAATGCCGGCCGTGAGGTATGCGATGCCGTTGCCACAATGCGGCTCCCGTGGTCGGTGCCCGGCGGCAAATCCGCCGGTCCACGGGGTCTCAGAATATCAGCCGCGCGATCGTGCCGTGGGCACCGACACCAGGCAGCGCCCGGCGGCGCTGTTCACCGGCGATTCAGCTGACCGTGGAGGCGGCGTCGTTGCGTGCCCGCCGGGCCCGTTCAGCGCGGGCTTCCTCCGCCTTTTCGTCGCTCGCCTCACCGAACCTGGCCAGCGCGACCGCACAGGCCACGGCGAGCAGGAACCCGAGCACCGCGACCCCGGTCAGGCCGTGCCTGGTGGTGTCGCCCAGGAACACCACGCCCACCACGGCCGGGGGCATTGTCTCGGCGAGTACCACGGCCGCGGTCGCCACCGTCACGCTGCCGCCCTCCAGCGCCGAGGCATACAGGAGGAACGATACGATCCCCGCGGCCGCCAGCGTGTAGCTGGCCGGGTTGCGGACCAGTTGCTGCGGCGAGAAACCGGGCAGGATCCGGGCCGCGATGGCGAGGACCGCGTAGCCGAGCCCGGCGCAGGCCCCGAGCGCGGGCGTCCTGGCCGGCCCGGGCAGCCGGGCCGCCGCGAGGCCCGCCACCGCGACGCACGCGACCGTCACCATCAGCGCGAGCTGGAAGGCAAAACCGACCGTCGCCGCGCCTTCGGCCCCGGCGGACGTTCCCAGCAGCCCGACGCCGACCACTACTCCGCTAACCGACAGCCACTCACGCAGGCTCAGCCGCACATGCATCAGCAACGCGGCGAACACGGCCGTCACGGCCAGATTGGAGGCGATAATCGCCTGCACAGCGAACAGCGGCAGCCGCTGCAAGGCCACCAGCTGCGCGATGAACCCGACGATGTCAATGCCCAGGCTGGCCAGGAAGCGCCACTGGCCGAGCAGCCGGACGAGCAGGCCAGGATCGACCCGGCCGGCCGCGGCATCCCCGGCGCGCACCCGGGCCTGCCGGCGGCTGGTCGATTGGATCGCGATCGCCTGCATGACGGCGGCGATCCCGTAACAGAACGCCGACACCAATGCGGCGACAAGGCTCGCCAGCATAGTTCCGACCCTACGCCGTCAACCGGTGCCGACCGCAGTCAGGACCGTCAGGCCGGCCGTCCCGGCTGCGCGCGGTTACTGCTGTGCGGCCGCCGACTGTGGCAAGTCGGCCTTACTTCCCGAACCGGACATTGCGGGACAGCCGTTGAGCATGTGCTTCCTGGCCTGCGCCATGGCACATTGCGATGCTGCCGGGCCTTCTCCCTTGAAGACCGGCGGCCCCGGTCCGACCAGGTCCAGGGCCAGGCCCAGGACCTGCCAGAACCCTGCCGAGTTGACGGCCTGGCGGACCGGGCCGGCCCCGCTCACTTGCTCGCAGCCCGTCGCCACGGCGGTCACGAGCGGAAGCTGGCGGCCGGCCGCGGTAAAGGTCAGCTGGTAAGTCGTGCCGAGTATCTCCATCGGGCAATTCACGGTGCCCGCCGGCATCCTGGGCAGCGCGCAGATGGCCTTCGCCACCGACTGGGCGGCAGCAGCGCTAGTGACGACGATCCGGGACGGGAAGGGGAAGTGCAGCTCCTGGATCCGGTTCAGGGCGCGGCTCCGGACCACCGTCAGCCGAGTGATCTGGCTGACGCTGGTGCACAACGGAATCTGGCTGGCGGCGGTCGTCGGCGACGCGGAGCTGCCGGTGGCCGCTGCCCGGGCGACCGGGCTGGCCGACGATCCGCCGCCCGGTGCCGCGGCACTGCCGCATCCGGCCAGCACGGCGATGCCGACGGCCAGCGCAGCCAGCCGCCAGCCGACGGTGGCGGCACTGGCGTGGGTGGCGGGGACGGGGGCGTCGGGGGCGGTAGACCGGCTTAGCCAGGATGGGGGGTACATGGCTACCTGCTTCCCGGGCCCGCCGGCATGCTTGTCGCGAGCCCGCGCCATAGACGGGGAAGTGCTGTTGTCATCCACCCCTTGGACGGCCGCCGGGCGGTGCCCGGTTCCACGAATCCGCCGACGCTGTCGACCCGGCCGGCTAGACTCCGGCGGCCTGCATGCCCCGGAGCTCCTGCTTGAGCTCCTTCACCTCGTCGCGGATCCTGGCCGCGATCTCGAACTGCAGCTCAGCGGCGGCGGTATGCATCTGCTCGGTGAGCTCGCTGATCAGGGCGATCAGGTCCTCGCGCGGCGGGCCGCCGGCCGCGTCCTGGCCGTCCTGCCGGGCCCCCGCCGCGGCGGCCGCTGCGCTCCGCGCGCGGGACGACAGACCAGGCACCGGCGCCTTGCCGCGGCTTTGCTGGCGGCCTGATCCGCCGATCAGCTTCTCGGTGTCGGCGTCCTCGCGGGCCAGCTGATCCAGGATGTCCGCGATCCGCTTGCGCAACGGCTGCGGGTCCACGCCTCGTTCGGAGTTATAGGCAACCTGCCTGGCCCGCCGCCGGTTGGTCTCATCGATCGCCCGCTGCATCGATGGCGTCACCTTATCGGCGTACATGTGCACCTGGCCGGAGACGTTCCTGGCGGCCCGGCCGATGGTCTGGATCAGGGAGGTCCCGGACCGCAGGAAGCCTTCCTTGTCGGCGTCCAGGATCGAGACCAGCGAGACCTCGGGGAGGTCCAGGCCCTCGCGGAGCAGGTTGATCCCGACCAGCACGTCATATTCGCCGAGCCGAAGCTCGCGCAGCAGCTCGACCCGGCGCAGGGTGTCTACTTCGCTGTGCAGGTACCTGGCCCGGATGCCGAGCTCCAGCAGGTAGTCGGTGAGGTCTTCGGCCATCTTCTTGGTCAGCGTCGTGACCAGGACCCGCTCGAAGCGCTCGGCCCGTTCCCTGATCTCGTGCACCAGGTCATCGATCTGGCCCTTGGTCGGCTTCACGATCACCTCGGGATCGATCAGCCCGGTCGGCCTGATGACCTGCTCGACCACCTCGCCGGACACCCGCTGCAGCTCGTACGGGCCCGGGGTGGCCGACAGATACACCGTCTGCCCGATCCGGTCACCGAACTCTTCCCAGGTCAGCGGCCGGTTGTCGATGGCGCTCGGCAGCCGGAAGCCGTGCTCGACCAGCACCCTCTTGCGTGACACGTCGCCCTCGTACATGGCGCCGATCTGCGGCACCGTGTTGTGCGACTCGTCGATCACAAGCAGGAAGTCCTCGGGGAAGTAGTCGAGCAGCGTGTTCGGCGGGCTGCCGGGCTCGCGGCCGTCGATGTGCCGCGAGTAGTTCTCGATGCCCGAGCAGCTGCCGACCTGGCGGAGCATCTCGATGTCGTAGCTGGTGCGCATCCGCAGCCGCTGCGCCTCCAGGAGCTTTCCGGCCCGTTCCAGCAGCGCCAGCTGCTCGGCCAGCTCGGCCTCGATGCCCGCGATGGCGCGCTCCATCCGCTCGGGACCGGCCACGTAGTGGGAGGCGGGGAAGATGTAGAGCTCGTCATCCTCACTGATCACCTCGCCGGTCAGCGGATGCAGCGTCATCAGCCGCTCGATCTCGTCGCCGAACATCTCGATGCGGACGGCGAGCTCCTCATACACCGGGATCACCTCGATGGTGTCCCCTCGGACCCGGAAGGTGCCCCGGGTGAAGGCCAGGTCGTTGCGGGCGTACTGCATGCCCACCAACCTGCGCAGCAGCGTGTCGCGGTCGATGGTGCCGCCGACCGCCAGCTTGAGCATGCGGTCCACGTACTCCTGCGGGGTGCCGAGACCGTAGATGCAGGACACCGAGGCGACCACGATGGTGTCCCTGCGGGTCAGCAGCGAGTTGGTGGCCGAGTGCCTGAGCCGTTCCACCTCATCGTTGATCGACGAGTCCTTCTCGATGTACGTGTCGGTCTGCGGGACGTAGGCCTCAGGCTGGTAGTAGTCGTAGTAGGAGACGAAGTACTCCACTGCGTTCTTCGGGAGCATCTCGCGCAGCTCGTTGGCGAACTGCGCGGCAAGCGTCTTGTTCGGCAGCATGACCAGGGTGGGCCGCTGCAGTCGCTCGGCCAGCCAGGCGACGGTGGCCGTCTTACCGGTGCCGGTGGCGCCGAGCAGCACGGTGTCCCGCTCGCCGGAGCGGATCCTCCGCTCCATCTCCGCGATGGCCTGCGGCTGGTCGCCGGCCGGCACCATATCGGTAACAACCTCGAACGGCGCGACCCGCCGCTGTAGATCTGTTACCGGGCGCATGGCGTCTCCTGCTGCTGTACTGCTCTGGCTTGCTGTACTGCTCTGGCTTGCTGTACTGCTCTGGCTTGCTGTACTGCTCTGGCTTGCTGTACTGCTCTGGCTTGCTGTACTGCTCGTGCCCTCTGACAGTCCCACTGTACGAAGTCCACTGTATGGCGAGGGTCCGACAGAGCGTGCGCCAGCCACAGCCGCGACGCGGCTAGCCGATCGCCACCGAGACCGGAGCGAACAGCCTGGCGCGATCCCCCGGCAGCTCGCCGTTATGTACCATCAGCGCGGTCTCGTTACCCGCGGCCAGGCCGCTTGCGACAGCCCATTCCGATAGGCCGGCGTGCCTGCCCAGGATGTCCAGCCTGACCGAGCCGCCCGCATCCGTGGCCACCGCGGTGATCAGCGCCTCTGCAGTCGGCAGGTCCGCCGCGACGACAGGCCCGACAACCAGGGTGCCTTCGTTCTGCCAAGCCGCCGCGAAACCGGTGATCGCGGCGTGCTCCTCGGCGACCACGACCCGCTCAGCGAAACTGCAGAGGCTAGCCAGAATATTCCGCCGGGGCGCCCCGAAGACCGTGGCATCGAGGGCCGCCAGCCGTCCGAGGTCGGCGTCGGTCGCGACCCGCAGCCAGCAGGTCCCGGCCACCGCGGTCGTCGCACACCCGGATGCGTTCACGATCCTGGCCGCCGACCTGTAGCTAGTCCCCTGAGTAGCTAGTCCCGCGGAGCTAGCTAATCCCGCGGAGCTAGCTAGTCCCGGGGAGCGTTGGCGCGTCGGCGCAGCTCCGCCCACAGCTCCCCGACCTGCCGGTCAAGCTCGGCCAGCGAGCCGGAGTTGTCGATCACAATGCCAGCCACCGCCAGCCGCTGATCTCTGCTCGCCTGGGCAGCGATCCGCGCCTGGGCCTGCTCCCTGGTCATGGCCCGGTGCCTGGTCAGCCGCTCCAGCTGGATCCGGGGCGACACATCGACCACGACCACGACGTCGTAGGAGCCAGCCAGCCCGTTCTCCGTGATCAGAGGAACGTCGTGCACGACAATCGCGCCCTGGCCCGCGGCCTGGTCCAGTTCGGCCATCCGCTGCGCGACCCGCGGATGGATGATCGCGTTCAGCTTGCCGCGCGCCGCGGCGTCCGCGAAGACGACATCGCCCAGCAGCGTCCGGTCCAAACTGCCATCCGGGCTCAGTACCTCGGGACCGAACGCGGCCGCTATCTCCGCCAGGCCGGGTGTCCCCGGGGCGACTACCTCCCTGGCGACCGCGTCCGCGTCGATGACCACGGCGCCCTGCGCGGCCAGGCGGCGTGACACCTCGCTCTTGCCAGCGCCGATCCCGCCGGTCAGTCCTACCCGAAGCACGTCCCTACCCGACCACGTCAGTCCGGCCAGGAAAGATCCTGACCGGAAGTGCCCTTACATGATCGTGACGAGTCCCCCGCGTCATCCGCGGTGAACTCGTCACGATCAGAACGCCGGAATATCAGCGGTCAGTTCTGACCGCCCGAGAGCTTGTCCCGCAGCGCGGCCAGCGCCTCGTCAGAGGCCAGTGTGCCGACGGCCTCCTGCTCAGGCTCACGCTGCTCACGGTGCTCATCGGCGGCCGGCTGCTGCGCGCTGGCCGCGTCCGACTTGCGAGCCTCAACGACCTGCTGCTGGTGCGCCTCGTACCGCGAGCGGGCCTCCGCGTACTGGCGCTCCCACTCCTCGCGCTGGGTGTCGTAGCCCTCGAGCCACTCACCCGACTCCGAGTCGAAGCCGTCAGGGTAGACGTAGTTGCCCTGATCGTCGTAGGTGGCAGGCATGCCGTACAGGGTCGGGTCGAAGTCGTCTCCGACCGCTTCGCCGATCGTGCCCTCGTTCGCCTGCTTCAGCGACAGGCTGATCCGGCGCCGGTCGAGGTCGATGTCGATGATCTTGACAAAGATCTCGTCGCCGACCTGCACGACCTGCTCGGGGATCTCGACGTGCCGGTCGGCGAGCTCGGAGATATGCACCAGGCCCTCGATGCCCTCTTCCACCCGGACGAACGAGCCGAACGGCACCAGCTTGGTGACCCGGCCCGGTACCACCTGACCGATCTGGTGGGTACGCGCGAACTGCTGCCAGGGGTCCTCCTGCGTGGACTTCAGCGACAGCGAGACCCGCTCGCGGTCCATATCCACGTCGAGCACCTCGACGGTGACTTCCTGGCCGACCTCGACGACCTCGCCAGGGTGATCGATGTGCTTCCAGGACAGCTCGGAGACGTGCACCAGGCCGTCCACCCCGCCCAGGTCGACGAACGCGCCGAAGTTGACGATCGAGGACACGACACCCTTGCGGATCTGGCCGCGCTGCAGCGTGTTCAGGAAGTTCTGGCGGACCTCCGACTGCGTCTGCTCCAGCCAGGCCCGGCGGGACAGGACCACGTTGTTGCGGTTCTTGTCCAGCTCGATGATCTTCGCTTCGATTTCCTTGCCCACGTACGGCTGAAGGTCGCGGACGCGCCGCATCTCCACCAGGGAGGCGGGCAGGAAGCCGCGCAGGCCGATGTCGAGGATCAGGCCGCCCTTGACGACCTCGATGACCGTGCCGGTGACGACACCGTCCTCGTCCTTGATCTTCTCGATCGTTCCCCAGGCCCGCTCGTACTGGGCCCGCTTCTTGGACAGGATCAGCCGGCCTTCCTTGTCCTCCTTTTGCAGGACAAGGGCCTCGATGTGCTCGCCGGTCTTGACGACATCATGCGGATCGACGTCATGCTTGATCGACAGCTCGCGGGACGGGATGACGCCTTCGGTCTTGTAGCCGATGTCGAGCAGGACCTCGTCCCTGTCGACCTTGACGACGGTTCCTTCGACGATGTCGCCGTCATTGAAGTACTTGATGGTCTCGTCGATCGCGGCGAGGAAGGCCTCCTCGGAACCGATGTCGTTGACCGCTACTTTGGGGGTCGAGTTGGCCTCGGTGCTGCTCGTCGTCATGTGTAGGTGGGCTCCGGATACGGACAGGGATTTGTGGACGCGCGCTCTGCGTGATGCACCCACCATGGGCTTGCCGGGATGACTGGACGTGCCTGGTCAGCTACGACCGGCCGCGGCCTGCCTTGAGACGGCCCGCGGGCTGCCTGACCATGGCGGACTGCAAAAAGAAACACAGCGCAACGATCAGAATATGAGAGCGAGGCCTACCGGTCAATCTGCGGTCCCTAATCAGGCTGCTCCGCGCCCGTAAATCCGGCCCGGCCGGGTCGCTCAGTGGGCCGCCTCGGCCCAGCTCTGCCCGGTGCCCATCGACACATCCAGCGGCACGGTGAGCTCGAATGCCCCGCACATCGCCGCCGGGACCAGCTCGCGGAGCTGGCCGAGCTCCCCCGGCGCTACTTCGAACAACAGCTCGTCGTGGACCTGGAGCAGCATTCTCGAGCGCAGGCCCTGGGCCCGGATCTGGCGGTCCACCGCGAGCATGGCCACCTTGATGATGTCGGCGGCCGACCCCTGGATCGGCGCGTTGAGGGCCATCCGCTCGGCCATCTCCCGGCGCTGCCGGTTGTCGGAGGTCAGGTCGGGCAGGTACCGCCGGCGGCCGAGCATGGTCTGGGTGAAACCGTCCGCCCGGGCCCTGGCCACGATCTCGTTCAGGTAATCACGGACCCCGCCGAACTGCCGGAAATATTCGTCCATGAAGGCCCGGGCCTCATCGGGGCTGACGTGCAGCTGCTGGGAGAGCCCGTACACCGACAGGCCGTAGGCCAGCCCGTAGTTCATCGCCTTGATCCGGCTGCGCAGCTCCCCGGTCACATCGGCCGGATCGACGCTGAACACGCTGGACGCCGTGGCCGCGTGGAAATCGTGCCCGGAGGTGAACGCGGCCGCCAGCGCCTCGTCACCGGACAGGTGAGCCATGATCCGCAGCTCGATCTGGCTGTAGTCGGCGGTCAGCAGGCACTCATAACCCTCGCCCACCACGAAACCGCGCCGGATCCGGCGGCCCTCCTCGGTCCGGATCGGGATGTTCTGCAGGTTCGGATCGGTCGAGGACAGGCGGCCGGTGGCCGCGATCATCTGGTTGTAAGTGGTGTGGATCCGCCCGTCCACGCCCGCCATCGGGATCAGCGAGTCCACGATGCTCTTGAGCTTGGCCACATCGCGGTGCCTGAGCAGGTACTCCAGGACCGGGTGGCCGGTCTGGGCGAGCAGCCCGGTCAGCGCCTCGGAGTCGGTCGTATAGCCGGTCTTGATCCGCTTGGTCTTGGGCAGCCCCAGCTCGGTGAACAGGACCTCCTGGAGCTGCTTGGGCGAGCCGAGGTTGAACTCATGGCCGGTGACCGCGTACGCACCCTGCTCGGCGGCCTTCACCTCGCCGCCGAGGCTGGCCGACATGTCCGCGAAGTGATCGGTGTCGGCCGCGATCCCGGCCCGCTCCATCGCGGCGAGCACATCCACCAGCGGCAGCTCCACCTCGGCGAGCAGCTGCGTCGCGCCGCGGTCAGCCAGATCGGTATCGAGGGCGTCGGCGAGTTCCCTGGTGGCCAGGGCCCGCTCGGCCAGCGTGGCGGCCGCCTCGGCCTCGCCGGACATCTCCAGGGTCAGCTGGCCGGTGCTGCTGCCGCCGCCGCGCAGCTCCCGGTTGAGGTACCGCATGGCCAGGTCCGCGAGGTCGAACGAGCGCTGGCCGGGCAGCGCCAGGTAGGCGGCGAGTGCCGTGTCGCTGGTGAGGCCCGCCAGCTGCAGGCCGTGTGCGGCCAGCGCGTGCATCGGGCCCTTGGCGTCGTGCAGCGCCTTCGGCTTCGCCGGGTCGGCCAGCCACTCCGCCAGGGCCTTATCGTCGTCCTCGGTGAGCGCGGCCGGATCGAGGAACGCCGCGGCCCCATCGGCGGTGGCCAGCGCCAGGCCGTCGAGCACGCCGGTGCCGCGCCCCCAGCTGCCGCTGGCGGCCAGCCCGGTCCGGCCGGGGCCCGCGGCATGCTCGGCCAGCCAGGCGGGCACCTCTCCGGGCCCCAGCACGGTCAGGTCGACGTCGAAGCCGCCGGCGGGCACCGCCGGGCCGCCTGCCTGGCCCGCACCGGACGCTTCGGCGATCCCGTTCGGGAACGTGGCGGTCAGCCGCTCCCGCAGCACCCGGAACTGCAGGGTGTCGAAGAGCTGATGGATCTGCTCACGGTCCCAGGGCGCCGGGCGCAGGTCCTCCGGCGCGACGTCCAGGGGCACGTCGCGGACGAGCTCGGTGAGCTGGCGGTTGCGCAGCACGTCACCGAGGTGCTCGCGGAGGTTGTCGCCAGCCCGGCCCTTGACCTCATCGACCCGGTCGACGAGATCGGCGAGTGAGCCGAATTCGATCACCCATTTGGTGGCGGTCTTCTCGCCCACCCCGGGGATGCTGGGCAGGTTGTCGCTCGGGTCGCCGCGCAAGGCGGCGAAGTCGGGGTACTGAGCCGGGGTCAGTCCGTACTTCTCGGTGACCGCCTCGGGCGTGAAACGGACCATGTCGCTGATCCCGCGGCGGGTGTACAGCACGGTCACGTTCTCATTGACCAGCTGGAAGGTGTCCCGGTCGCCGGTGACGATCAGCACGCTCATGCCCTCGGCGGTGGCCCGGGCGGTCAGCGTGGCGATGACATCGTCGGCCTCGTAACCCGCCACCGACAGCCGCGGGATGCCCAGGGCGTCCAGCACCTCGAAGATCAGGCTCAGCTGGCTGCGGAAGTCGGCGGGAGTCTCCCGCCGGTTCGCCTTGTACTCGACGTACTGCTCGTGCCGGAAGGTCGGCTCGCTCCGGTCGAACGCGACGGCCACGTGCGTGGGCTGCTCGTCCCGCAGCGCGTTGATGAGCATTGCGGTGAAGCCGTAGACGGCATTGGTCGGCTGGCCGGTGGTCGTGGAGAAATTCTCCGGCGGCAGCGCGAAGAAGGCCCGGTAGGCCAGCGAGTGCCCGTCGAGCAGCAGCAGGCGGCCGCCGGGCTGCGCGCCGCTCTCACCTGGCTCAGGCTGGCGCTGATCTGGCCCCGGGCCCGGCGCGGGAGTCGGCTTCATCACCACGCGGGAAGTCTAGTCGGCCACTGTGACGTTGGCAGGAAGCCCGGGCAGGCGCCCCTGTCGCGGAGCGCCCGCCCGGACCGGCCCGGCCGATGCGACCGCGGGTCAGACGGTGTTGAACTGGAAGATGGTCGTGGAGTTGAAGACCTGCCCGGGCTTCAGCTCGGTGGACGGGAAGTTCGGCTGGTTCGGCGAGTTCGGGTAGTGCTGGGTCTCGAAGGTGTACCCCGCGCTCTGCCGGTAAATGTGGTTGCTGATGCCCACCAGCGTGCCGTTAAGGAAATTGCCTGAATAGAACTGGACGCCCGGCTGGTCAGTCCAGACTGTAAGCTCGCGCCCGCTGGCCAGGTCCCAGGCGTGGGCGGCCAGCCGCAGCCCGTCCAGCTTCGGGCCGCTGTGGTTGAGCACCCAGTTGTGGTCATAGCCCTGTGCGATCAGCAGCTGCTGGTTGTCCACATTGATCCGGGAGCCGATCGTGTGCGGCCTGGTGAAGTCGAACGGCGTGCCCTTCACCGGCGCGATCACCCCGGTCGGGATCTGCGTGGCGTCCGTTGGCGTGTAGTGGCTGGCATTGATCTGCACCAGCTGGTTGTAGGTCGCGCCCGAGCTCTCGCCGGCCAGGTTGAAGTAGCTGTGGTTGGTCAGGTTCAGGACCGTGTCCATGTTCGTCGTCGCGCGGTAATGGATGCGCAGCTGGTTGCGGTTGTTCAGGGTGAACGTGACGTACACGGTGAGCTGGCCGGGGTAGCCCGTGCAGGTGCAGCCTACGTTCGCGCCGTCGTCGCCGTTCGGGCTGACCAGCTTGAGCTGCACGCCGACGGCACCGGGGCTGACCACCGCGCGGGAGGCCCAGACGTGGTTGCCGAAGCCGACCAGGCCGCCGTGCAGGCTGTTCACCCCGTTGTTGATCGGGAGCGTGTACGTGTGGCCGTCCAGCTTGAAGGTGCCCTTGGCGATCCGGTTGCCGTACCGGCCGATCGTCTCGCCGAAGTACGGGCCGCCGTTGGCGGTCACCGGCGGGCTGTCCTCGGCGACGTAGTCCTTCAGGGTCTTGAAGCCGAGCACGACGTCAGCCTTACGGCCGGAGCGGCCAGGCACATCGATCGACTGGACGATGCCGCCGTAGGTCAAGATCCTGACCTGCATGCCGCGGCAGCTGGAGAGGGTGTACCTGTAGACGGCCAGGTTCTTCTTGGCGTACAGGTCGTAGGCGGTGCCGAAGAACTGCTTGGTGATGCGCGGGGATCCGCAGGGATGCGCGGCAGGCTTAGCAGCCGCAGACGCCTGGCTGATCCCGGCTAACCCCGCTAAGCCCAGCGTGAGGACGGCCGCCGCGGCGATCCGTACGGCCCGAGTGGTCCTGGACAGTCTTATATAGCGCATAGAGCCTCCTGCCGTTGCCTGGGCCCGGTCACGTGTCCGGGTTCCTGCACGGAATTGTTCACGCTAACAACGGGCAAAGCTACCTCTTTAGCACAGAAGTTTGTTTTTTCCTGCCGTAACGGGCGGTACCAGTTTTATTCATGTGAATTGATGAAGTCCAAATCATGCTAAATGAGACAGCCCAGCCCGTGTCCAGGCTCGTTGGCCATGCCGTCCGTCCGGTCCGGCTTCCTGATCACGGTTTGACGACGGGTCCGGACCGCCGGAACCGCCCCTGTTCCCCCGCAAAGCCCGGCGGGGCGGGTCGGGTTTGTCCGACCCGTCCGGCTGACCGCCGCCGCGAGGTGTCTAGGCTGCTCGGCAGGTAGCGGCGGGTCAGGAACTCGGCGTCAGGAACTCGGAGGTGACCGGTGGCCGACCACCGCGAAGAGCAGATCGTGGCCGCCTTCCATCAGGCCGGCCAGGATACGCTCGTCAGCCGGATGGGCATCAAGATCCTGGAAGCGTCCGCCAGCCGGGTGGTCGGCACCATGCCCGTCGCGGGTAACACGCAGCCGTACGGCCTGCTGCACGGCGGCGCCTCCTGCGTACTGGCCGAGACGCTGGGCTCGCTCGGTTCCGCGCTTCATGCGGGCCTGGACCGGATCACGGTGGGCATCGAGATCAGCGCCACGCACCATCGGGGTGCCGCCGCAGGCGAGGTGACCGGGGTCGCCACGCTGCTGCACGGCGGCCGGACGCTGACCACCTACGAGATCATCATCACCGACGAGCTTGGCCGCCGCGTCTGCACCTCCAGGCTCAGCTGCCTGCTGCGGGACGCGGTTCCTGGCCGGCCCCGGCCGGCCAGGAAACCGGCATTCGGGATCCTGGCGCCCAGTAGCCGCTGCGCGGACCGAGTTCTCTCCAATTCCGAGATATGCCCGCATCCGGCGGTCCGCCGCGAGTGTTCACGCTTGGTCACATGCGTCGGGCCCTTGCGTAACCGCAGCCAGGGGACGTATCCCCCATACCGGCCGGGGAATCTCAGTGTCTTTGCGCGGCGTGCCAGCGCGTCGCTACCGTGGTCTCCAGAGCCCGGTGAAGCCGAGTAGAGAACGTGCCGGCCCGGGGAAGGCTGACATGGCACCAAAGGTTCTTCGGGCTCCCCGCCGCTTACTGCCCCTGGGCAGACGGCGGCGCAGGCGGGCGGGCGCCGGGCTTTGCATCCGGGGGGTTGTGCACCAGGCCCCGCCCGCTTGCCTGGGGCAGCTGTATACCCCCGCCAGCCTCGGCAGCGCCCGTTACGGCCCGCCAGGGCCCGGCAGCCCCGCCATTACGCGTCGCCGGCCTCGGCAGCGTCTGGCTTGGGGGTGGCCGGGTGCTGGCCGGCCAGCACTTCCTCCGCCACCGCGCGCATGGTCATCCGGCGATCCATCGAGGTCTTCTGAATCCAGCGGAACGCCTCGGCCTCCGTGATCCCGCGCTCAGCCTGCAGGATCCCCTTGGCCCGGTCGAGCAGCTTGCGCACCTCGAGCCGCTCGCGCAAGGTGCCAACCTCGGTCTCGAGCACCGAGATCTCCTGGAACCTGCTCACCGCGATCTCGATGGCCGGGATGAGGTCGGCTTTGGTGAACGGCTTCACCAGGTAAGCCATCGCCCCGGCGTCCCGGGCTCTGCGCACCAGATCGCCCTGGGAGAAGGCAGTCAGGATGACCACCGGGGCCAGATGCTGGGCCGTGATCCGCTCGGCGGCCGAGACCCCATCCAGGATGGGCATCTTCACGTCCATGATCACCAAGTCCGGGCGCAGGCTCTCGGTCAGCTTGACGGCGGTCTCGCCATCGGCCGCCTCTCCGGCAATGACGTAGCCGTCTTCCTCGAGCATCTCCTTGAGATCGAGGCGTATCAGCGCCTCATCCTCGGCGATTACGACGCGAAACGGGGTCTGGCTCACGCGCTGAGCGTACCTAACCCGGTAGATTGGCGTTGGCCGCACCCGCCCAGGTAAGCCTGCCGCGCCCCGGTAGACCAACAGGCAGAGTCCGCGGTCTCAAACACCGTGCAGTGTGGGTTCGACTCCCACCCGGGGCACCCAGGGCACCAACAGGCGCCCAGCATGGCGCCGGTCCCTCGGCACCGGGATCCCGCGCAGCCCGCTGCGGTGATTCGAATCATGGCGTGACGATGGCGAATCCCGGGTCCGCGGTGTCGAGCAAGCCGAGCAGCCGCTGCAGCGCGCCCTGGTCGCCCGCCGCCTGGATATTGTCCAGGCCGTGGCCGGCGAGCATGCCCAGCAGCTGCGGTTTGGTCAGGGTGAGCGTCAGATCAGCATCTCCCGGTGCGGGATCGGCCCAGTGGATCAGCGCCCCGTTGGACAGGGTCATCCGGTGCCGCACGCTCTCGTCGGTGAAGTCCCAGTCGATCGTGAGGGCCTGAGACCAGGCCTTCGGCCCGTTAACGCGGATCGCTATCGAGTCGAACAGCTGCGCCACGGTGAGTGCCTGGAGCATGTCGGGCGAGGCCAGGCTCAGCGACGGCGGGATGGCGCCCTGACGCAGTTCCAGCGCGCCCATCAGGTAGAAGTTGCGCCAGGTGCCGTTCTCGGCGCCGTAACCGAGCTGGTCGTAGATGGCCGCGAGCAGTTGCTTGGCTTCCTGGTGGCCGGGGCTGGCGAAGACCGCGTGGTTGAGCAGTTCCGCGGCGAACCGCAGGTCGCCGGAGTCGGCGTACTGCCTGGCTTTGGCCACCACCGCGGCAGCGCCGCCGAGGCAGTCCACGTACCGCTGGGCCGCGTCCTCGGGCGGGTGCTTCCACAGGCTGGCCGGGTTGCCGTCGAACCAGCCCATGTACCGCTGGTAGATCGCCTTGACATTATGGCTGACCGAGCCGTAGTAGCCGCGGGCGTGCCAGGCGCGCTCGAGCGCGGGCGGCAGCTGGATCAGCTCGGCGATCTCCAGGCCGGTATAGCCCTGGTTCAGCATCCGCAGCGACTGGTCGTGCAGGTAGGCGTACAGGTCCCGCTGCTCGGACAGGAAGCGGATGACCTGATCGTGTCCCCAGGTGGGCCAGTGGTGCGACGCGAAGGCGACATCGGCCCGGTCACCGAACAGCAAGATGGCCTCGTTGAGGTAGCGGGCCCAGATCCGCGGGTCGCGGACCAGCGCGCCGCGCAGCGTCAGCAGGTTGTGCAGGTTGTGCGTGCCGTTCTCGGCCATGCACAGCGCGCGGCGCTCCGGGAACAGGAAGTTCATCTCCGCAGGCGCCTCAGTGCCCGGCGTGAGCTGGAACTCGATGAGCACCCCGTCGATCGTTTCCTGCTGGCCCGTGTGGGTGATGTCGACGGTCGGCGGGATCAGCGAGACGGTGCCCGTCGAGGTGGTCATGCCGAGCCCGGCGCCGATCTGGCCCTCGGCCGTCTTGCCCAGTTCGGCGCCGTACATGTAGACCGCGCGCCGGTTCATCGCGGCGCCCGCGTAGACGTTCTCCTCGACGGCGTGCTCCAGGAATCCGGCCGGGGCCAGGATGGGCACGTCGTCGGTCACCACGCCCCGGACCCCGCCGAAGTGATCGCCGTGGCTGTGGGTGTAAATCACCCCCGTCACCGTCCGGTCACCCCGGTGCCTGCGGTACAGGGCGAGCGCCGCCGCCGCAGTCTCGGTGGAGATCAGCGGGTCGATCACGATGACGCCCCGGTCACCCTCCACGATCGTCATGTTCGACAGGTCCAGCCCGCGAACCTGGTAGATGCCGTCGGTCACCTCGTACAGGCCGTGCCGTGCGCACAGCTGGGACTGCCGCCACAAGCTGGGGCTGGCCGTCTGCGGGCAGTCGCCGCCCAGGAACGCGAACGCGTCGTTGTCCCACACGACCCGCCCGGTGGCGTCCTTGACCACACACGGATCCAGCGCGCCCATTAGGCCGCGGTCCGCATTCTCGAAATCCGTACGGTCCTCGAAGGGCAGATCGTCCACTCCCGGCGCTCCTTCACCCAGAACCCGCGGCCGTCGCGGCTCCTAGCGGACCGGAACGGGCCGGCCAGCACCGCGGGCACGCCGCCCGAGCGCGCCGCGAGCACCGCGGCACCCGCGGAGCCGTGCCGGTCGATTGCTCCGGATACTGTACTTCAGGCGCATCCCGCACCTCATCCGCGAGGGGTGCTGCCCGGGCGGCGCGCATATGGCCGAACCGGGTCGCCCGCCACCGCCGCCGCACCGCCGCCCGGCCCCTCTCCCGCGGCTGGTCCCAGCACGTCCGGGCCCTTCCTGGCCCGGGTCAGGTACAGATAGCCGACGGCCCCCACCAGGACGAGGACCAGCAGGACCTGGCTCACCGCCAGCCCGGCCAGCCGCTCCGTGTAACCGATCCGCAGCATGCTGGTGCCCACCCAGCCGGCCGCCTGCAGCGCGACGTAGCAGGCGAACGTCCGGTCTCCGGTCAGCTGGAACCGGCGCGCCGCCAGGATCACCAGCACCCCCGCGAGCACGTCCCAGATCGACTCATACAAGAACAGCGGCTGGAAGGTCGCGAAGTTCTCGTAGCCGGGCACCCGGTGCACCGGGCCGATTTCCACCGCCCACGACACCGCGGCCGGCCGCCCGTACATCCCCTGGCTGAACCAGTTGCCCCAGGACGCTATGGCCGCCGCGAACGCGAGCCCGGGCGCCGCCGCCCCCGCCAGCGGGCCAAGCCGCACGCCCAGCCGCCGGCAGGCGATCCAGGCGCCGAGCGCGCCGGCCGCGACCCCGCCCGTCATGCCGAACTCGCCGTCCCAGATGCGCAGCACGTTGACCCAGTCACGGTCGTGGCCGAAGTAGAGGTGCGGGCTGGTGAGCACCGCGTAGGCCCGGGCGCCGATCAGAGCGAACGGGACCGCCACGATAGCGATGTCCAGGACCTGGCCCGGGCGGCCGCCGATCCTGCGATACCGCAGGCTGGTCACCCACAGGCAGACCGCGATGCCCAGCAGGACGCAGAGCGCGTACCCGCGCAGCGGGACCGGGCCGATATGCCACAGGCCGCGGGATGGGCTGGGAATGAATGCGGCTGGCATGCTCTGTGACGTTACCGTGGCCGCCGTGGTGGTTGGGCGCGGTTCGCCGGTGCCGGGATGCGGCTGCGGCCTGCTACCGCAGCGGCGCGGCGGTCGGCGGGATCGCGGCGGGCAGCATGGTGGCGCCCGCCAGGTAGCGGTCGGCAGCCGCTGCCGCCGACCTGCCTTCGGCGATCGCCCACACAATCAGCGACTGGCCGCGGCCCATGTCACCCGCCACGAAAACGCCGGGCACCGGCGTGGCATACGAGCCGTCCCGCACCACGTTGCCCCGCGCGTCGAGGTCCACCCCGAGGCCCTCGAGCAGCGGCCCGCGCTCGGCGCCGGTGAAGCCCATCGCGAGCAGCACCAGGTCGCAAGGCAGCTCCCGGTCCGTGCCTGGCACCGGCGCGAAACCCGACCCGGCCCACTCCACCTCGACCAGCCGGAGCCCGTGGACCCGGCCGGCCGCATCCGGCGTGAATTCCTGGGTGCTGACCGCGTAGGTGCGCTCGCCGCCCTCTTCATGCGCGCTGGAGACCCGGTAGATCATCGGGTAGGTCGGCCAGGGCTGGCTGGCCGGCCGCAGCTGTGGTGGCCGCGGCATGATTTCCAGCTGGGTCACCGACGCCGCGCCCTGCCGCAGCGCCGTCCCGAGGCAGTCGGCACCGGTGTCGCCGCCGCCGATGATCACCACGTGCCGGCCGCGGGCCGAGATGACCGGCAGCGTGCCGTCCCGGACTGCCCGGTTGGACGCCGGCAGGTACTCCATGGCCTGGTAGATGCCAGCCAGCCCGGCGCCGGGCACCGGCAGCCCGCGGGGCACCGTGGCGCCGCCGGCCAGCACGATCGCGTCATAACTGCCGCGCAGCTCCGCGGCACTCACGTCGGTCCCGGCGCTCACGCCGCACCGGAACACGGTCCCCTCAGCGCGCAGCTGCGCCAGCCGCCGCTCCAGGTGCCGCTTCTCCAGCTTGAACTCGGGGATCCCGAACCGGAGCAGGCCACCAGGCGATTCGGCCCGCTCATACACGGTGACCGCGTGCCCGGCCCGGGTGAGCTGCTGGGCGGCCGCGAGCCCGGCCGGCCCGGAGCCGATGACCGCCACCGGGCGCCCGGCCGCCAGCGCGGCGGCCGACGGCGGCACCGGCCCCACCCAGCCCTCGGCAAACGCCCGGTCGATGATCTCCACCTCGACCTGCTTGATCGCCACCGGGTCGGCATTGATGCCCAGCACGCAGGCGGTCTCGCACGGCGCCGGGCACAGCCGCCCGGTGAATTCGGGGAAGTTGTTCGTGGCGTGCAGCCGCTCCGACGCCGCGTACCAGTCCTGCCGCCAGACCAGGTCGTTCCACTCCGGGATCAGGTTGCCCAGCGGGCAGCCGTTGTGACAGAACGGGATGCCGCAGTCCATGCAGCGCCCGGCCTGGCGCTCCAGCTCGCGGGCGGGGAACTCGGTGTACACCTCCTGCCAGTCCCGGAGCCTGACATCGACCGGGCGCCTGCCCGCCGTCCGGCGCGGCGTGGTCAGGAAACCCTTGGGATCCGCCATCTGGTTCGCTCCCCTGCTCAGCCGCGCGCCGCGGCCATCACGGCCTCGTTCACGTCACGTCCCTCGCGCTCGGCACGCCGCGCCGCGGTCAGCACCCGCTTGTAATCCTTCGGCACCACCACGGCGAACCGCGCCGTCGCGGCGTCCCAGTCGGCCAGCAGCCGGGCCGCGACGGCCGAGCCGGTCAGCGCGTGATGCCGGGCCAGTAGTTCCTGCAGGAAGCCGGCGTCACTATCCTCCAGCGGCTCCAGATCGGCCAGCTGCGTGTTGACCCGGCGCGGGTCCGGATCAAGCAGGTAGGCCAGGCCACCGGACATGCCGGCCGCGAAGTTCCTGCCCACCGGCCCGAGCACCGCGACCCGGCCGCCGGTCATGTACTCGCAGCCATGATCCCCGGTGCCCTCCGCGACCGCCGTGGCACCCGAGTTGCGCACGCAGAACCGCTCGCCGACCACGCCGCGCAGGAACATTTCCCCGCTGGTCGCTCCGTAGCCGATCACGTTGCCCGCGATGACCTGCTCCTCGGCGGCGAAGGCGGCGGCCGGGTCAGGTGCCGCGATGATCCGCCCGCCAGACAGCCCCTTGCCCAGGTAGTCGTTGGCGTCGCCGGCCAGCCGCAACGTGATGCCCCGGGGCAGGAACGCGCCGAACGACTGCCCGGCCGACCCGCGCAGCGAGATGTCGATCGTGTCGTCGGGCAGCCCCTGACCGCCCCACCGCCTGCTCACCCGGGAGCCGAGCATGGTTCCGATGGTCCGGTTGACATTCTTCACGGGGAGCTCGAGCCGGACCGGCGCACCGTCCCGCAACGCTCCCTCAGCCAGTGCGATGAGCGTGTTGTCGAGGGCCTCCCCCAGCCCGTGATCCTGGCCGGTGGTGCAGCTGCGTGCCGCGCCGGCCGCCAGCTCGGGGACGTGCAGCACCGGGGTGAGATCGAGGCCAGACGCCTTCCAGTGCTCGATCGCGGCGGTGGCCTCCAGCAGCTCGGCGTGGCCGACCGCCTCATCCAGCGTGCGGAACCCGAGCTTGGCCAGGTATTCGCGGACCTCCTGCGCCAGGAACTCGAAGAAGTTGACCACGAACTCAGGCTTGCCGGTAAAGCGCTTGCGCAGCTCGGGGTTCTGGGTGGCCACGCCGACCGGGCAGGTGTCCAGGTGGCAGACCCGCATCATGACGCAGCCGGCCACCACCAGCGGAGCGCTCGCGAACCCGAACTCCTCGGCCCCGAGCAGCGCCGCGATGATCACGTCGCGGCCCGTCTTCAGCTGCCCGTCCACCTGGACCACGATCCGGTCCCGCAGGTGGTTGGCCAGCAACGTCTGCTGGGTCTCGGCCAGGCCGAGCTCCCACGGCGCGCCGGCGTGCTTGATGCTGGTCAGCGGCGCCGCGCCGGTCCCGCCGTCGTGCCCGGAGATCAGCACCACGTCGGCGTGCGCCTTCGACACGCCGGCCGCGACGGTGCCGACCCCGACCTCGGCGACCAGCTTGACGTGCACCCGGGCCGCCGGGTTGGCGTTCTTCAGGTCGTGGATCAGCTGGGCCAGGTCCTCGATCGAGTAGATGTCGTGGTGCGGCGGCGGCGAGATCAGCCCGACCCCGGGGGTGGAGTACCTGGTCCGCGCGATCCACGGGTACACCTTGTGGCCAGGCAGCTGGCCGCCCTCGCCCGGCTTGGCGCCCTGGGCCATCTTGATCTGCAGGTCGTCCGCGTTGACCAGGTACTCGCTGGTCACGCCGAACCTGCCGCTGGCGACCTGCTTCACCGCGGAGCGGCGCAGATCGCCGTTGGCGTCGGGCACGAACCGGTCCGGGTCCTCGCCGCCCTCCCCGGTGTTGGACCGGCCGCCCAGCCGGTTCATCGCAATGGCCAGGGTCTGGTGCGCCTCGGCGGAGATCGAGCCGTAGGACATCGCCCCGGTGCTGAACCGCTGCACGATGGTGGCCACCGGCTCGACCTCGTCGACGCTGATGGGCTGGCGGCCAGGCGCGGCGTCGACGCCGCGGATCCGCAGCAGGCCGCGCAGCGTCATCAGCCGCGCCGCCTGGTCGTCCACCAGGCGGGTGTACTCGCGGAAGATGTCCTGCCGCCTGCTCCGGGTGGCGTGCTGCAGCTTGAACACGGTCTCGGGGCTGAACAGGTGCGGCTCGCCGTCGCGGCGCCACTGGTACTCGCCGCCGGTCTCCAGCCGCCGGTGGGCCGGGGCGTCGCCGCGGGCCGGAAAGGCGCGGGCGTGCCTGGCCGCCGTCTCGGCAGCCAGGTCGTCGAAGGACACCCCGCCCAGCCGCGACGGCGTCCCGGTGAAGCACTCACCGACGACCTCGGCGCCGAGCCCGATCGCCTCGAAAATCTGGGCCCCGGTGTAGGACGCGACCGTGGACACGCCCATCTTGGACATGATCTTCAGCAGGCCCTTGCCGAGCGCCTGGATCAGGTTGGCCGTGGCCTTGCGCTCCGTGATCGGCCCGAGCGCACCGCTGCGGGCCAGATCCTGGACCGACTCGATCGCCAGGTACGGGCAGACGGCCGCGGCGCCGTAACCGACCAGCAGCGCGACGTGATGGCATTCGCGCACGTCACCGGCCTCCACCACGAGCCCGGCCCGGGCCCTGGTCTTCTGCCTGATCAGGTGGTGGTGCACCGCCGCGGTCAGCAACAGCGACGGAATCGGGCAGTACTTATCTGGGGGGATGCTCCCCCCAGACCCCCCGGTGTGGCCCTGCGCCCGTTCGCTCGGGCCAGCAAGCCGGCCGTCGCGGACGGTCTCGTCGCGATCGGGCCGAGTCGGGGGGATCCGGGGGGTCGCTCTCCCGGGCTGGCTCGGGATCCGGGGGGTCGTCCCCCCGGGCTGGTACAGCGTCTGATCGCTCGGGTCAGCCGGAGGCTGGCCGTCGCGATCGGACAGCACGATGATCCGGGCGCCGCGGTCGATGGCCGCCGACACCTCGGCCCTGATCTCGGCCAGCCGCCGCCGCAGCGCCGGGCCGCCGCCGGCCGCCTCGTATCGGCCGTCCACCACGTGCGCGGCGAAACCCGGCAGGTCGCCATCGTCATTGATATGGACGACCTTGGCGAGATCACTTTCGCTGATGACCGGATAGGGCAGCACGATCTGGCGGCAGGAGGCCGGCCCGGGGTCGAAGAGATTGTGCTCGGGGCCGGTCGTGGAGCCCAGCGAGGTGACGAGTTCCTCCCGGATCGCGTCCAGCGGCGGATTCGTCACCTGGGCGAACAGCTGCGTGAAGTAATCGAAGATGAGCCGGGGGCGGTCGGAGAGCACGGCCACCGGGGTGTCGGTCCCCATCGACCCGATCGGCTCCGCGCCGGTGCGGGCCATCGGCCCGAGGATGAGCCGCAACTCCTCCTCGGTGTACCCGAACAGCTGCTGCTGGGTAGCGATCGCGCTGCTGGCTGGCAGTTCCCTGTCCCGCTCTGGCAGGTCGTCGAGGTGCAGCAGCCCGGCGTGCAGCCAGTCCTCATACGGATGCTCCGCGGCCAGCTCCGTCTTGACTTCCTCGTCCTCGATGATCCGGCCGGCCGCGGTGTCGGCCAGGAAGATCCGGCCCGGCTGCAGCCGGCCCTTCCTGACCACCTCGGCCGGGTCGATGTCCAGCACGCCGACCTCGCTGGCCAGCACGACCAGGCCGTCCCTGGTCACCCAGTACCGGCCAGGCCGCAGCCCGTTGCGGTCCAGCACTGCGCCGATCACGGCGCCGTCAGTGAAGGCGATCAGCGCCGGGCCGTCCCACGGCTCCATCAGCGAGGCGTGGAACTGGTAGAACGCCCGCCGCGCCGGATCCATCTCCTCGTGGTTCTCCCACGGCTCGGGGATCATCATCAGCACCGCGTGCGGCAGCGACCGGCCGCCCAGGTGCAGCAGTTCCAGGCACGCGTCGAAGCTCGCCGAGTCGCTCGCCGACTCATCGAGAACCGGCAGCAGCCGATCGAAACCACGGCCGCTGGCGTCCGGCTTGATCAGGCCGGTGGCCAGCATCGCTTCCCTGGACCGCATCCAGTTGCGGTTGCCCCGGACGGTGTTGATCTCGCCGTTGTGCGCGATGAACCTGAACGGGTGGGCCAGCGGCCAGGACGGGAACGTGTTCGTGGAGAACCTGGCGTGCACCAGGGCCAGCGCGGAGCCGAACCGCGGGTCTGACAGGTCCGGGTAGAACGGCTCCAGCTGCAGCGCGGTGAGCATGCCCTTGTAGACGATCGTGGCGCCCGACAGGCTCGCGAAGTACGCGCCGGTCTCGGCCTCCGCGCGCTTGCGCAGGCAGTACGCCCGGCGGTCGAGCTCAGCCCCGCGCTCCCCGCCCCCGGCGACGAACAGCTGCGCCAGCCGCGGCAGGACCGCCCGGGCGCCCGCGCCGCACCGGGCGGGATCATGCGGCACGTCCCGCCAGCCCAGGACGGTCAGGCCCTCCTGGCCGGCCAGCCGCTCGATCGCCGCCAGCACGGCGGCATCATCGCCGCCGTCAGGCAGGAACGTCAGCCCCGCCGCGTAACAACCTGGCTCCGGCAGCGGGAAGTCGCAGACCTCGCGGAAGAAAGCGTCCGGAATCTGGGTGATGATCCCAGCACCGTCGCCCGTGTCCGGGTCAGCACCCTTGGCCCCCCGGTGATCCAGGTTCCGTAGCACGCTCAGCGCCTTGGCCACGATGTCGTGGTCGCGCCGGCCGGTCAGGTCCGCAACAAAGCCAACTCCGCACGCATCATGCTCGAAGCTGCTGTCGTAAAGTCCCTGTGCGCTATTAAGTCCGGCATAGACCAATTCGGCCTCCTGTCGTCTCATCCGCCAACGCGAGACTCGGGTGGGGGGTGGGACGACATCGGCCCGGTCGCGGACCGGGCGTGGGTCCGCACAGCTGTTGAGGCTATCAGCAGGCTACCCGGAGACCGGATGCCCGAAAAGTCAGTGTGCCGATTGGCGGCTGCGGACCCCCGCGGCCAGGTCAGCGGCCAGGTCACGGACCTGGGCGGTCCCAGCCAGCTGGTCCGGCGCCGCCAGCAGCCGCGCCACGAAGGCCGACCCGACGATGACCCCGTCGGCGAAGCGCGCCACCTCGGCCGCCTGGGCCCGGTTGGAGACGCCCAGTCCGACGGCGACCGGCAGGCTCGTGCACTCCTTGACCCGGCGGACGAGCCCGGCGGCCTGGCCGCCGACGGCGTCCCTGGCGCCGGTGATGCCCATCAGGGAGGCGGCATAGACGAATCCGCCGCAGACCGAGGTGATCAGCTCGATCCGCTGCCGTGACGAGCTCGGGGCGACCAGGAAGACCGGATCCAGGCCGTGGCTGTCCGCCGCGGCCAGCCACGGCCCGGCCTCCTCGGGCGTCAGGTCCGGCGTGATCAGCCCGCTGCCCCCGGCCGCCGCGAGATCCCGGGCGAAGGCCGCCACGCCGTAATGCTCGACCGGATTCCAGTAGGTCATGACCAGCACGGGAACGCCGGTCCTGGCCACCGCGGCCACGGTCCGCAGCACGTCACGCACGTGCGTGCCGCCGGTCAGGGCCCGGTGCACGGCCTCTTCGATGACCGGCCCGTCCATCATCGGATCGGAGTACGGCAGGCCGATCTCCACCACATCGGCGCCCGCCTCCGCGATGGCCACGGCCGCCGCGATCGCTCCGTCGACGGACGGGAAACCCGCAGGCAGGTAGCCGACCAGCGCGGCCCGGTCTTCCGCGGCGGCCTTTTCGAACGCGGCGCTGACCAGGCTCACCGCCCCGGCTCCTCATCCAGGTGGCCGAACCACCTGGCCGCAATGTCGACGTCCTTGTCACCGCGCCCGGACAGGTTAACCAGTAGCACAGCGTCCGGGCCGAGTTCCCGCCCCACCTGCAACGCGCCGGCCAGCGCGTGCGCCGACTCGATGGCGGGGATGATGCCCTCGGTCCGGCACAACAGCGCGAACGCGTCCATCGCCTCGGTATCGGTGATCGCACGGTAACTCGCCCGGCCGGTCTCGGCCAGCCAGGCGTGCTCGGGCCCGACCCCCGGATAGTCGAGCCCGGCGGAGACCGAATGCGTGTCCAGCGTCTGGCCCTCCGCGTCCTGCAGCAAGAAGGTCCGCATGCCGTGGATCACCCCGGCGGAGCCGCCGGCCAGCGTGGCCGCGTGCCGCCCGCTGGCCAGCCCGTCCCCGCCCGCCTCGCAGCCGATCAGCCGCACCCCGGCGTCGGGGATGAACGCGTGAAATACCCCGATTGCGTTGGATCCGCCGCCCACGCACGCGAGCACCGCATCGGGCAGCCGCCCGGTCGCATCGATCAGCTGCTGCCTGGCTTCGACTCCGATGACCCGCTGAAAGTCCCTGACCATCACGGGGAACGGGTGCGGGCCCATCACCGAGCCGATGCAGTAGTGCGTGGTTTCCACGCTGGCGACCCAGTCCCTGAACGTCGCGTTGATCGCGTCCTTGAGGGTCGCGCTGCCGGTCGCCACCGCGACGACCTCGGCGCCGAGCAGCCGCATCCGGGCCACGTTCAGGGCCTGCCGCCTGGTGTCGACCTCGCCCATGTACACCACGCAGTCCAGGCCGAGCAGCGCCGCCGCCGTCGCGGTGGCCACGCCGTGCTGGCCGGCGCCGGTCTCCGCGATGATCCGGGTCTTGCCCATCCGCCTGGTGAGCAGCGCCTGGCCGAGGACATTGTTGATCTTGTGTGAGCCGGTGTGCAGCAGGTCCTCGCGCTTGGCGAATACCCGGCAGCCGCCCGCCTCGGCCGCGAAGGACGGGATCTCGGTCAGCAGGCTCGGACGCCCTGCGTACCCGCGCAGCAGCGAGTCGAGTTCGGCGGTGAAGGCCGGGTCGGCCCGGGCTTCGGCATAGGCGGCGCTCAGCTCGTCCAGCGCCGCGAGCAGCGCCTCGGGCGCGAACCGGCCGCCGTACCGCCCGAAATGCCCGGCTGCGTCCGGAACCGTCCCGGCCGCTTCCGCTGTCCCCGCGCTCATCCGCGGTCGCCGCGCAAGGCCGGGTGCGAGCCCGCGGTGACCAGGTCAGCGACGGCCGATCGCGGATCCTTGCCGGTCACCAGGCTCTCGCCGACCAGCACCGCGTCGGCGCCGGCCGCGGCGTAGGCCAGCAGGTCGTGCGGGCCGCGGACCCCGGACTCGGCGACCTTGATGACCCCGTCAGGGATGCGCGGGGCCAGCCGGCTGAAGACGCCGCGGTCGACCTTCAGCGTCGCCAGGTTGCGCGCGTTGATGCCGATGATCCGGGCGCCGGACTCCAGCGCACGGTCGAGTTCTTCCTCGGTGTGCACCTCGACCAGCGGGACCATGCCGATCGACACCGCCCGCTCCACCAGGGACACCAGGGCATTCTGCTCCAGCGCCGCCACGATCAGCAGCACCATGTCCGCCCCCCGCGACCTGGCCTCCCAGAGCTGATAGGAGCTGATCACGAAGTCCTTGCGCAGCAACGGCACGTTCACCGCCTCGCGCACCGCGGCCAGGTCCTCCAGGCTGCCGCCGAAGCGGCGCGGCTCCGTGAGGACGCTGATCACCCGTGCGCCGCCGGCTTCGTAGTCCATGGCCAGCGTCGCCGGGTCGGCGATGGCGGCCAGCGCTCCCTTGGACGGGCTCGCGCGCTTGACCTCTGCGATCACGGCGACGTCCTCGCCGCTGAGCGCGGCGAGCGCATCGCGCGGCGAGGCGGTCCCCCGGGCGACTTCCTTCAGCCGCTCCAGCGGGACGCTTCGCTGCCGCGCCGCGAGGTCGGCACGAACTCCCTCGAGGATCTCGTCGAGCACGCTCACGCGGTTCTGCCGCCCCCTCGGGTGGGATGCATTGCGCTCCCGATCGTATCCAGCGCGCAACGGCCCGCCTGAGGGACCCCCGTCCACACCGTCGTCCTGGCCCCCGGCCGGCCGGGTTACGGCTGGCTCGCTTCGCCTATCGCGGGCTCGGCGTAGCCGGCCTCAGCCCGCCATGATGGCGCGGAAAAGGCCCGGGCGACCGCCGGATGCAGCAGCACGCCACCGGCGATGACCCCCAGCAGCGTGCCACCGAGATAGCGGGAGGTGATGAAGCGAAAGAGCCCGAAGGCGATGAACGCGCTCTCGGAGGCGATCGCGACCGTCCACGCGGCGTGCGTGCCCGACCTGGTCGCCACGGCGAGCCCGCAGAGCGCCGCCAGGAGCATGAGCGTGATCAGGATCGAGGGCAGGTGGCGGCGGCTGTAAGCCAGCCCGATAACCGTGCTGAGCCCAGCCTGCGCCATGATCATCCGGCTCACCAGCCGGACCAGCTCATGCGGCTGCTCGCTGGCTGCGCGCCGGCCCAGCCTCCTGCTCCTCGGGCCGCGCCCGGCAGCGCTCACGGTCCACCTCCAGGCCTGCCAGCTGTATCTGACCTGCGCCGATTGGTAGCTGGGGTCACAGGAACATAGCACCGAACCCGGCGTGGCGCACCTTCGGCGAGAGCCGCGCCTGGCTGGTCAGGTCGCGGTGGGGTCGTCGCCCCGGCTGAGCGATTCCCAGATGGTGGCCGCATCACGGCCCGATCGCTCGGGCCGCTGCGCTGCCGCGCTGCCCCGGGCTCCGGCTGGGGCCGGCGAGTCGAATCGGCTGGACATCACCGGCAGCCGTTCGGCGCGCCAGACCACCAGCACTCCCGCGGCGATCAGCGTCACGGCACCGGCCAGGGCCACCACGTGCCAGGGGAAGCTCGCGAAGACCACCCGCCCGGGAAAGCCCGCGACCAGCGCGCTGCTGCCGCTGCCGGACGTCGAGCCCGCTGTGACCGAGCCCGCGCCTACCGATCCGCTGCCACCAGATCCGGCGCCGCCTGCGGACGCGGCGGCCAGCACGTTGGCGGTCGTGATGCCGGTCCCGACCGCCGCGGCGATGCCCGCGCCGAACCCGGCCAGCACGATCCCGGCGATCCGGCGGAGCACCCCCCGGGTAGCGAGCACCGCCGCGAGGCTGGCCAGGGCGGCCACCGCGAGAGCCCCCGCGGCGGGCACCAGGTCCTGGCCGGTCTCCGTCACGACACTGGACGGCAGCGGCTTGGGGGCCGCCGAGTGAACGTGCGCCCAGCCCTGCCGGGTCGCGAGCAGGACCAGCCCAGCCCCGGCCACGCCCAGCAGCAGCACGAGCGCGAGTTCCCGGCGCGGGCTGCCGCGGCGCGGGCGCGCGGTTGAGTCTTCGCCCATCTGCGCCAGCATAGGCCCGGTCACTCCGTGCGGTGCTGGCCGCCGGCCGATACCCGCCCGTTTCCGGTTGTCCTACGATCACGGCATGACGTATGCCCGCGACGAGCGCCTTGCCATGTGCGCGCTGCTCGACGAGACAGGCCCGCATGCCCCCACGCTGTGCGAGGGATGGACCACCCTGGACCTCGCGGCCCACCTGGTCCTGCGCGAGCACCGGCCGGACGCGAGCGTCGGCATACTCGGCGGCCCGCTGGCGGGCTATACCCGCCGGGCCCAGGAAGCCATCGCCAGCCGCACGCCCTATCCCGAGCTGGTCACGACGATCAGGAACGGGCCGCCGCTGCTGTCGGTCTTCGCGCTGCCCGGCGTCGACGAGCGGGCCAACGTGGTGGAGTACTTCGTCCACCACGAAGACGTCCGCCGTGCGCAGCCCGACTGGGAACCCCGCGAGCTCAGCCAGGGCCTGTCCGAAGTGCTGTGGCAACGGCTCAGAATGGCGAGATTCATCCTGCGGAAGGCACCTGTGGGCATCGAGTTCGTCCGAGACGATCAGCGGGCGGGCGGGGCGCGCAATGGGCAGCAGGTCCGGATCACCGCCCAGGCCAGGATCCCGATCGTCACCGTCACCGGAACCCCGGCCGAGCTGACCATGTGGGCGCTCGGCCGGACCGGCGCCGCCCGGGTCCGGCTGGACGGAGCCCAGGCCGACGTCGAGGCGCTCCGCGCGCCCAACTGGCGCAGGTAGCCACCACAGGCCGCCGGCACCGCGGGCCGCCGGTCGTGACGGCCGCTTTCAGCATCCGAATAGATGCAATGGCGCCACGCTGTCGTTGTTTCAGCGGCAAGGTGCCATCGGTGCGGTTCGCGAACCAGGGCGATGGGCCAGCGCTGTTGTATTGGCGCCCTGCGCCGACGTGTGTCCGCCCTACGCCGTGGCGCTGCTCGCTAATCCGGTGACCAGCCGCTCCAGCGGGAACGGCGGCCCGATCCGCAGCTCCACATTGCGGTCGGCGGCCGCACCGGACAGCCCTGAGCCGGTGCCGCCGTACGGCACATTGGCGGCCAGCTCCCGGTGCAGCGAGGCGAGGTCATCAACGGTCTCCAGGGACCGGGGCGTGACCGGGGTGTCGTGGTCAACCATGGTGCAGATGACGGACAGGTAATCGCCGGAGTCGATGACCTCGATGAGCCTGGCCTGACAGGGCCAGTCGACGATGGCGCACGTGGTCACTTCCCAGAAGCCGCGGGCCGGGTGGTCCGGGTCACGGCGGGCCCTGATGGCGTTGGTATGAGTGTGACCGTTGAGCCACAGCACCAGGTTGGGGAACCTGTGCAGCTGAGCCAGCAGCTCGTCCGAGCCCAGCAGCGGGCCGCCGGCGGCCCGGGCGGCGGTACGGCCCGCGCTGATGATGGTGTCGATTCCGTGATGGGAGAACAGCACGACCAGGCGGTCATCGTGGCCGGTGCGGATCTCGCGCCCGTCCGGCCCGCGGTAGGCGGCGTGCGCCTCGGCCAGCCGCGCTTCGAGCCACCGGGCCTGCGCCTGGTCGATGGCTCCGGCCGCGCCCCCGGTCGCGCAGTTGGTGTCCAGCGCGATGAACCTGGCCGCCGGGGTGTCGTAGACGTAGTAGGCGGTGCCATCGAGCCGGTTCTGCTCGGTAAAGCCATGGCCGGGCGGGCGTGCCCCGGGCCGGAAATGCGCTTCGACAAACTCCCGCCTGGTGATCGCCCGGCGGCTGGAATCGGCGGTGACCTCCCTGGCCGGGCCGACCATGAACACCTCAGGCCGCTCGGTGAACAGCTCCAGCGCGAGATCGTGGTCGAAATCGGCAGGCAGCCGCAGCGGTTTCTGGCTGCCGATGAGGGCGTCGGCGAGGTCGTCCGTCACTGTCCCGACGCCCTGGTTGAAGGCCTCATGGTTGCCGAAGCAGGACAGCCAGGGGATCTGCAGCCCGGTGGCGGAGAATTCCCGCAGCGCTCGCTGCAGCAGCCCGGGGTGATGCGGGAAGCCGAACTCGCTCCGGAAGATGTCGTGACCGTTCAGGCCCGGGCCGTCCGGCCTCCAGAAGATGTCGTCGGGCCAGTCCTGCGCCTGCACCCCCTCATACCTGGGGCCGCCGGAATCGGGGCGCACCTGGCCGCCGTCGAACAGGGTGAGGAAGTTCTGCATCTCGTTCCACTGCGCGTTGTCGATCGCATCACCCGTCGTCACGGCCAGCTGCGCGGGCCATCCGGTGGCCGGGCCGGTCACCGAGTTCAGGGTGCGCAGCGTCGCGTCGATCGCGTGCGCGGTGAGCGCCTCCTGCGGCCGCTGCACCGGCACGATCTTGGCGTAGCGCGGATCGGCGAAGTGCCGGTTCAGGAACTCGAACCTGGTCGGCGACTGCACGTCAGCCAGCTGCAGGTCGGTGACGTGGACCAGGCAGAGCAGCGCGCGCCCGGCCCGCGGCGCGGTACCGGGATCGGGCCCGCCGAAGTCCGCACGGACCAGGTGCGGCTCACCGTCGGTGATAGCGACCGCGCGATAGGAACCGCTGCCTCCGCTGCGCAGCACCGCGCCGGGTCCCAGGCGGCGGTCAGTCGTCAGCGGCGGGCGTCGCAGGCCCACGCCTGACTCACGCCTCGCTGACGGCCGGTGCATCCGCAGCGGCCACCAGCACCGGGTCCGGGCGGATGGTCAGGGCGACGCGGCTGCCGGCCGGCAGCGCCGTCGCGTCCGAGGTCGAGAGCTGCGCCAGGATCGTGGTGTCACCCAGGTCGACGGTGACGCGGCTGGTCGCGCCGAGAAATGTCGATGCGATCACGGTGCCTACCAGCGGCCCCGACTCGCCTGAGCTGTCCGACGCAAGCGTGACCGCCTCGGGCCTGACCAGCGCCGTCACCGGCCCGGCCGGGATCGAATGGTCCACCAGCGGCAGGTCGCGGCCGCGCACCGTGACTGTCGACCCGCTGACGGTGCCCGCCAGGCGGTTGCTGAGGCCGACGAACTCGGCGACGAACGGGGTCGGCCGGCCTGGAGTAGACCTCGGTCGGCGGCGCGAGCTGCTCGATGCGGCCCTCCCGCATCACGCCCACCCGGTCCGCGATGGCCAGCGCCTCCTCCTGGTCGTGGGTGACGAACAGGGTCGTGATGCCCACCTCGAGCTGGATCCGGCGGATCTGGTCGCGCAGCTGAGCCCGGACCTTGGCATCGAGCGCCGACAGCGGCTCGTCGAGCAGCAGCACCTGGGGCTCGATGGCCAGGGCCCGGGCCAGGGCGACCCGCTGCTGCTGACCGCCGGAGATCTGGTGCGGATACCGGTCGGCCTGGGTGGACAGCCCGACAAGCTCGAGCATCTCGATGGCCCGCTGGTCTCGCTTGGCGCCGTGCTCCCGGCGCAACCGCAGCCCGAAGGCCACGTTCTGCTGGACGGTCATGTGCGGGAACAGCGAATACGCCTGGAACACCATCCCCATGTCGCGCTTGTTGGCCGGCAGGTGGGTCATGTCCCGCCCCGCCACCGTGATCTGGCCCGCGTCGGCGTCCTCCAGGCCGGCCAGCAGCCGCAACGTGGTGGTCTTGCCGCAGCCCGACGGGCCGAGCAGGGCGATCAGCTCGCCGGGCCCGATCGTCAGGTCGAGACCATCCAGCGCGACGACCGGGCCGTACTCGCGGCGCAAGCCCTCCATCCGCACCTCGACGGCCGTCCTGGCCGTGCCGTCCTGCGTTCTGGTCGATGGTGAAGTCACGTGCGGTACCTCATCCCCGGGCGCGGCGGCGGCGGCCGACGTAGGACAGGATCAGGAGCAAGACGAACGCGAAGAGCAGCGCAGCGGTAGAGGTGGAAAAGATCACCGAGGCATTAGGCGTGGCCCGGCTAATGAAATACAGGTTCACCTGCAAGTTGTTGTAGAGCAGCAGATAGGCGATGGTGAACTCGCCCAGCACCAGGGCCGAGGTCAGCAGCATGGCGTTCAGAATGGCTTGCCGCATGTTCGGCGCGATCACCCGGACGATCACGGTGAACCAGCTTGCCCCGAGGCTGCGGGCGGCCTCCGACAGGGTCATGACATCGATCGAGCCCAGCCCGGCGGACAGCGCCCGGTAGGCGTACGGCAGCGCCAGGATCACGTAGGCCCAGAACAGCTGGAGTGCGGACAGCTGGTAATGCCTGATGAAGTTGTAAATCGGGGCGAGGCCGACCACCAGGACGATCGCGGGAATGGTGAGCGGCAGCAGGCAGAGGAATTCAAAGGCCCGCCCGATCCACTGCACCCGCAGCCGGATCCAGATCATGGTCGGTACCAGCAGCACCAGAATGACGCAGCTGGAGATGACCGCCAGTTCCAGGGTGATCTCGACGGAACTCACCAGGGGCGGCGGTCCCGGGTAGGACACGATCTCCTTCCAGGCCGCCAGGGACCACGTGCCAAGCTGGTTGCCCTCCAGCGAGAACCGGACCATGGCCAGCAGCGGCAGGATGAAGAACAGCCCGAATACCAGGAAAACCAGGTAGCGGAACAGGTTCAGCCGTCTGCGCCGACCCGCCTGCATGCCGCGCGGGCTCTTGGCCGGCCCGGCCAGCGGCGTCTCGCCGATCGAGGTTACCGCAGCCATCGTGCCGCCCGGCGCTGCAGCAGGGCGTACCCCGTCATGACGATGACCACCATGATCACCATGCCCAGGGCGAGCACGGAGGACTCATTGGCGTTGGCCAGCCCGACCTCGCTGCTGAGCGCGATGCTGATCTGCTGCGGCACGATGTAGGCGACCTGGTTCTCCCAGGCCCAGATCGTCGCGAAGGCCGACAGCCCGTTGGCGAACAGCAGCAGCGTCGCGCCCAGGAAGGCCGGGGTCAGCAGCGGGGCGCCGACGTGCCGCCAGTACTGCCACGCCGAGCCGCCCAGGTTCTCGCAGGCCTCGCGCCACTGGATCTTGAGCCCGTCGATCGCGGGCATGAAGACCAGGACCATCAGCGGGATCTGGAAGTACACGTAGATCAGCGCGATGCCCTCGGGGAAGTTGTAAAACCAGGAGGCGTGCAAGAGCAGGCCGGCCGGGCCGACCGTGGCGAGGAACGCGAAGGCCAGCGTGACCCCGCCGAACTGGGCGAGCACGCCCGAGGCAGCCAGGTAGACCCGGCGCACGACGCCGTCCGGGTTACCTGAGGCCACGGCGTACGCCAGGATCGAGCCGAGCGCGGCCCCGATCACCGACGTCACCGCGGCCAGTTCGGCCGACCCGATGAAGTAGCCGCGCACCGTGGAATCGCCGAGCACCTTGAGGCCGGACAGCGAGAACCCGCCGCTTTGGTTCTCGAACGCGTGAACCAGCACGATCACGGTCGGCAGCAGCAGGAAGACTCCGACGTAGGCGAAGAACGGCACAGTGCCGACCCAGGCGGGAAGCGAAAGCCGGCGCCCGGCCCTGACGGGCCGGGCACCGGTCTCGGTTGCCGTAGCGACAGCCACGTGTCCTCGCTAGCCGACTGCCTTAGCCCAGTTTGCCGACAGGTAGTTGGCCGCTGCGGTGTTCTGGCTCTGGGTCAGGAATACCGGGGTTCCCGACACCGCGGGCAGCTTCGAGGCGTCCGCGGTGTTGATGGAACTGTTGGACGTCATGGCGGCCTGCTCGACCGGCCGTGCGCCGCCCGCCAGCCACAGGTTCTGCCCGCCGCTGGCGGCCTGCGAGTAGAGGAACTCCTCCCACAGCCTGGCCGCCGCCGGGTGCGGGGCGTTCTTGTTGATGGCCTGCGCGTAGTAGCCGCCGAGGACGGCGTTCGACGGAACGAACACCCGCCAGTTCGACACTCCCACGTAGCTGGGCAGGTTGAGGTAGTCCCAGTTGAACACGACCGGGGTGGTGCCCGCCTTGATCGTGGCACCGGTGGCCGACACCGGGGAGAAGTTGCCGGCCTGCTTGAGCTGGTGGAAGAAGTTCACGCCCTTGGAGATGTCGTCGGCCGTTCCGCCTACGGCGAGGTTGGCCATCATGACCCCGTTGAGCGCGGCGTTGGCCGCCGTCGGATTTCCGTTCAGCGCGACCGCGTTCTTGAACTTCGAGCCGAGCAGCTGGCTCAGCGAGGTGATCGTGCCGAACTTGGACGAGTAGCCGACGGACATGTAGCCGCCGTAGTCCTCGTACCACAGGCCGCTGGCGTCCTTCTGGGCCGCCGGGATGTCGGTCCAGGTGCTGACCTTGTAGGGCGCGAACAGGTTGGTGTTGGCCAGCGCGATGGCCTGTCCGATGTCCAGCACGTCAGGCGCCGCGGCGGTGCCGTTCTCCTGCTTCACCGCGTTCACCTCGTCCTGGCTGGTGCCAGTCGGGTTCGCGGAGTTGACCTTGATCCCGTACGTCTTCGTGAAGTCGCTGATGATGGTGCCGTAGTTTGCCCACGTCGGCGGGAGGGCGATGACGTTAAGCGTGCCCTCCTTCTTCGCGGCGGCGACCAGCTTGCTCATTCCGCCGCCGGCCGAGGCGGAGCTGACCGTCGCCCAGTTGGTTCCGCTGCTACTCGAGCCCGACGAGGTACCCGACGACGAACACCCTGCCGCCAGCAACGCCAGGGCGGTCAGCCCGGCGAGCGCAAATCGATGTGGCGATCTCACGCGAATGCCTCCTGTTAGCTTCCCCATCGCGCCGCGGCAGTCTCAGCGAGCACGTGGCACGTAATGTCAGGAAGTGGCGGACCCTCCCCGGCAAACCGCATTAGGCAGGCAAATGCCTAAAACGTTTAGCATCGGTATGCTGGCGCACCCCGCGCGCGGGTGTCAAGGGTCGTTACCGAGTTGACGCCACCGTCCATCTGATGTTCATCGGCGCAGGTGAGCGGGGCCGGAACGGGCTCGCGCCGGCGGCTGCAGCGAGGCGCGTTCCACCAGCTCAACGTGGGCGATGTAATCATCGGGCGGGGCCGGCTCGAGCAGCCGCCTCATCAGGGCGCGCCCCATGGCCCGGTGATCGATCCGGATCGTCGCCAGCGGCGGGTCGAGCAGTTCGGACGTGGGCAGGTCGTCGTGGCCGATCACCGAGACTCCCCCGCCGACCGGCACCGAAAGCTCCCTGGCCGCCTTGTAAATCGCATGCGCGGTGTAGTCGGAGTTGGTGATGACCGCCGTCGGGGCGCCGGCGCCGGACAGCACGCGGACCGCGGCTCGCTGCACGTCGGCCATGGTGAGCAGCGAGTACATGACGCGAGGCCGCAGCTCAAGGTCATCGGCCAGGCGCCGGAAATGGCGCAGCCTGTCCTGGTCCGCCATCAGGCCGCGCGGCGCCGACAGGAACCCGATGCAGGTGTGACCGAGCTCAGCCAGCCGGTGTACCGCCAGCCTGACCGCGGCGGCGTTGTCCGGGCTCACCCGCGCGACGCCGGTCACGCCGTCCGTCGAGCCGTTCAGCGCGACCACCGGGGCGTCGGAACGAAGCTCCCGCCAGAGCCTGATCGACTCCCCGGATCCGACCGGGGCAATAGCCAGCCCGGCCACCCGCTGCACCGCCATTTCCTGCACGTGCCTGCGCTCGCGCTCGAGCGAGTAGCGGGAGTCCAGCACGAGCAGGGTCGCGCCCGACTCGGCCGCGACCTGCTGGGCTCCGCTGAGCACCTCGAGGAAGAACGGGTTGGCGAAGTTACGCACCACGAAGCCGTAGGTCGTGGTGTGCCCGCGCCGCAGGGCTTGCGCCTGCGGGTTGGCGTGGTAGCCGAGCTGCTCAGCGGCGGCCACGATCCGCCGCCGCGTCCGGTCCGCGACACCTGGCTGGCCGTTGAGGGCCAGGCTCGCGGTCGCGACCGAGACACCGGCCATCCTGGCGACATCCCGGAGGCCGGCCTGCCGCTCGGGCCCGCCACTGTGCGTCGCCATGATCTCCCCTGCAAGCAAAGCCCGCCGCGGACCAATGCGATTATCACATGCGAAAACAGCCGCACCGCTGGCGGTCATGATGGAATTCCTCGTTAACTACCTGGCTCCGGCGCGGCGGATTCTCCGGACTCGCGGCGGGCGGCCCGGCCGGTGCCGCCGGACCCCGGCCGGCCTGCCGGGCCGGTGCCGTCCGCGCGGCGGGCCGGCCTACTCTGTCCGGTAGTCCTGTCTCGTGATATTTGAGTCAGCAACGGAGGCCTGATGCTGAACGTCCTTGGTATCGATATCGGCGGCACCGGCATCAAGGCGGCGCCGGTCGACGTCGAGACCGGCACGCTGCTCGCCGAGCGGGTCAAGCTGGCCACGCCGCACCCCTCGGAGCCTGCTGCCGTCGCCGACGTCGTACGCGAGCTGGTGACGGGTTTCGCGTGGACCGGGCAGGCCGGCATCACCTTTCCCGGGGTGGTGGACCGAGGCGTAGTCAGGACCGCGGCCAACGTCGACAAGGCCTGGATCGGGACGGACGCGCGGAAGCTGTTCGGGGAGGTGACCGGGCTGACGGTGGGGGTGCTCAATGACGCCGACGCGGCCGGGGTTGCCGAGATGAAGTTCGGCGCGGGCGCGGACGAGCGCGGCACCGTGCTGATGCTGACGTTCGGCACCGGTATCGGCAGCGCGCTGTTCGTGGACGGGATTCTCGTGCCGAACACCGAGTTCGGCCATATCGAGATCCGCGGGCGCGAAGCCGAGAAGCGGGCGTCGGAGCTGGTCCGCGAGGAGAACGAGCTCAGCTGGGGGAAGTGGGCCGGCCGGGTCGATGAGTACCTGGAGCACATGGAGATGCTGCTGTCTCCCGGGCTGATCATCATCGGCGGCGGGGTCAGCAGGAAGGCGGACAAGTTCCTGCCGCTGCTGGCCGGCCTGCGGGCCAGGATCGTGCCGGCGACGATGCACAACGACGCGGGGATCGTCGGGGCGGCGATGGCCGCGGCCTGAACCGCTGTACTGAATATGCTGCGCACGGTTAACGTGATAGTCATCACTGCCCGTAGTTGCGCTGTTACGATTGACTCACGGCCGGGATGAGCGGCGGCGGTTCGCCCGCCGGCCGGTCAGACTGCGGGTAAGCCTTCCCCGGGGGCGGAGTCCGAGAGGGCGGCCAGGTGGCGCGTGCTGCCAGGCCGCCCTCTTCCCGTGGCCGGGCTAGCCAGGCTGCTGATCAAGGATGCGGCGGCGGTCGCGGAAATACCTCACGGCCTCGATGCCGCCCGCGGTGACCCCGGCGGCCAGCGGCCAGAACGCCAGGGCGCCCACGCCACCCAGGGCCAGCGGCGCACGCAGCAACGCACCCGGCCGGCTCACGCTGAGCAAGTGGTTAAACGCGGCCGCACCGGAATGCTCCCCGATCCACCTGGCGATCAGGGCGGCCGCCAGGGCGCCGAGCAGCACGCTGAGCATGGCCGCCGGGCCGTACCGCCGTACCGCGTACAGGTACCCGAGCAGGCCGGATATGAGCCCTCCGATCAGGGACAGCACGGTAAACCAGACATCCGCCACGATGAACGCGGCGGTCTCGGGGTTGATGACGTCAGCCGAGCCACGGGCGACCACGACCAGCAGCGGCCGGGGCACCACAGCTGACCAGATGAACCCGGCGACCACGCCCAGCAGTGCGGTACCCAGGAGCACCGCGGCCAGCGTGAGCCCGGCGGCCAGCACCGCCCGGTCTGTGCCGGTAGGCCCGCCGCCTGGCGCGGACGCGGGGGTCGGCTCGCCAGAGTCTGACGGCCACTGAGGTTGACGTGTCTCGGCCATTCTCCGCAGAAGGTTACGTGACAGGTCCGCCTCCTCCTAGGGCCAGGCACTGCGACGCGCCGCCACGATCTGGTCTTCTCCGGCTACCGGCGCGGCGGCGGATACGCGCCGGCGGAATGCGTTTGCTTTCCCCGGGCGGAAAGTTGCTACGTTTAACTGTGGCATTGTCAGCAGGCCGGTCATCTCGACCCGGCAAGGAATCCTCATGATCGAAGCAGTTGACCTGACCAAGCGTTACGGCGACAAGACCGCGGTCGACCACTTGTCGTTCACCGTTGCTCCGGGCAAGGTGACGGGCTTCCTCGGCCCCAACGGAGCGGGCAAGTCCACCACCATGCGGCTCATCCTCGGCCTGGACCGGCCGCAGGCGGGCACGGCGACCATCGACGGCAGGCACTACCGCGACCTGGTCAACCCGCTGCGGACCGTGGGCGCGCTGCTGGAGGCCAAATCCGTGCACTCGGGCCGCAGCGCCCACAACCACCTGCTGTTCCTCGCCCAGACCCAGGGCCTGCCGAGCAGCCGGGTCGATGAGGTGCTTGGCCTGGTCGGACTGCAGGACGTGGCGGGAAAGCGGGCCGGCAGCTTCTCGCTCGGCATGAGCCAGCGGCTGGGCATCGCGGCCGCGATGCTCGGCGACCCGCAGGTGCTGCTGCTCGACGAGCCGGTCAACGGACTGGACCCGGAAGGCGTGCTGTGGGTCAGGAACCTGATGAAGCAGCTCGCGTCCGAGGGCAAGACCATCTTCGTTTCCAGCCACCTGATGAACGAGATGGCCGTTACCGCCGATCACCTCATCGTCATCGGCCGCGGCAAGCTGATCGCCGACAGCAGCACCGAGGACTTCATCGCACGCAGCTCAGATAGATCGGTGCTGGTCCGGACCCCGGACGCGGCCCGCCTGACCGAGCTGATCAACGGGGCGGGCGGCAAGGTCAGCACCAACGCCCAGCTGGGTCCCGGCGAGGCGGCCAGTTCCGCCGATGGGGCCAGCGCACTGTCGGTCACCGGCCTGGAGGCACCCAGGATCGGCGAGCTGGCCGCATCGGGAGGCATCGTCCTGCACGAGCTCACGCCGCGAGCCTCGCTCGAGGAAGCATTCCTGGAAATGACCTCGGGCAGCCTCGAGTTCGGGGTCCACGAGACCGGAAGCCATGAACCAGGCGGTACCGGGCCAGGCAGCACGGGCCCAGGCAGCACCGGGCCCGGCAGCACGGGGCCTGGCCAGGTGCCCGCCGCCGAGAGGAGCGCCCGATGACCTCCGCTACGCCCGTCGTGCCCGCCTCCCGGTCGCTGCCGCCGGCTGGTCGGACCGCGGGCTTCGGCCACCTGCTGCTGAGCGAGTGGACGAAGATCCGTTCGGTCCGTTCGACGATCTGGACGCTGATCGTGTTCATCGTCGTGACCGTCGGCTTCACCGCGCTGTTCACCTGGCTGACCGTGAGCAACTGGAATGGCCCGCGGGCCGCGGCGCGCGACGTGACCATCGCCGCCGATCCGGTGAGCTTCATCCTCGGCGCCGGGACCGGCCTCGGCCAGCTCGCGATCGCGGTGCTCGGGGTGCTGCTGATCACCACCGAGTACTCCACCGGGGTGATCCGGGCTTCCCTGCTCGCGGTGCCCAAGCGGCTACCGATGCTCACCGCCAAGGCGGTAGTGTTCGCGGCGCTGATCTTCGTCGTGGCCGAGATCGTCACCTTCAGCTCGTTCTTCGTCGGCTCGGCGCTGCTGCACAGCCGGGTGCCGGTGTCACTCAGTGACCCTGGCGTAACGCGCGCGGTCATCGGCACCGGCCTGTCCCTCACCGTGCTCGGCTTGTTCTCGCTGGCCATCGGCGGGCTGATCCGGCATACCGCGGGCGCCATCTCGACCGCCATCGGCGTGGTGTTCGTGCTGCCGATCCTGTCCGGCCTGCTACCCGGCAGCTGGGGCGCGCACATCAACGCTTACCTGCCTGAGCAGGCCGGCAGCCTGATCACCCAGGCGCACCAGAAGTCGACGGACCTGCTGTCGCCCTGGCAGGGGTTCGGGGTGTTCTGCCTGTGGACGGCAGTCCTGCTGGTGGCCGCCGGATACCTGCTGAACCGGCGCGACGCCTGACCGGCCTGGCCGGCTCAGGGCGACGGCGCGAGCCGATCGCCTGCGACCAGGGCGGCTCGCGTGCTCAGCACCGCCTCGTACCGGCGCCGCACGTCCGCGCGGTCGGCCGCCTCGGGCACCGACTCCGCGCTGGACCGCTCGATCATCTCCGCCTGGCCGAGCAGGACCGCCCGCTGGTCGTCGGTCGTAGTCCGTTCCATGATCTTTGCGAGCGAGTCCAGCTGCCTGATGAGCACGGCGGGCATGCCGCGGCCCGCCTGGCGGACCTTCTCGAACGACCGCTGGACCAGCCGCTCGTAGCTGATCTCGGTCGCGATGACGCGCACCTCGCCGCTGGCGTCGGCGTAGATCCGGGTCGGCTGCCACCGTCCGGTCACCTTACACAGACTGTCGCCAATCCAGTCGATACAGGTCAGAGCCGTAAATGTGTCATTGACGGCTGACGACAGGGCACGTATCCCGATCTCGACCAGCTGGTCGATACCGAACGACACGTCCTGGGCCAGGGTCCGGTATGGCCCGATGACATGCGAGTCGGACAGTTCCTCGGCCACCTTGGCGGCCGCGCCCGGCGGCCAGACTGTGGCGTAGGGGTGCCCTTGCACCAGGAAGTGACCGGGCCGGTAGCGCAGGTGCACGACCGCACCCACCTCCGCGGCGATCTGGACCAGCGTCCGGTGGTGGATGAATTGGAGGTAGCCGCTGCGTGGCGCGTTCACCGCGCCGCCCGGCCCGGCCATCTGCGAGATCACCTGTGCTGCCTGCCGCTCATCCGCTCCTGATGAGGAGTCGCCTGCCTGCGCCTCGATGGCCTCGGCCAGGTCGCCCGCGATCCCCGCGATGACCTGCGGCAGCTGGATCTGGGTGGCGACGTGGTTGAGGAAGTAGATGAGGACGGCCAAGTCGGCCACCATCAGCACCAGCGTCACGGTAATGCTGATGTGCGGCACAAAGCTCCCGTGGCCGTCCTGGCCGATCGACCCGAGGGTGAGGACCGCGTAGACGAAGGTGCCCACGAACGTGCCCAGCGTGACCTGCGTGCCGCGGTCCCTGATGAAGTTGCGCAGCATCCGGGGGCCGAACTGAGTGGAAGTCAGGGTGAGCGCCACGATCACGATCGAGAAGACAACGCCCACCACGGTGATGATCGCCGCGGCGATGGCGGTCAGGATCTGCCTGGCCGCATCGGGAGAGCCGCTGATGGTCCAGCCGGGCAATGCGAACTTGCCGTCATAGGCGGCCAGGTCCAAGGCATAGGTGCCGGCGAACAGGACGACCGCCGCCACCACCTCGATGGCGGGGACCACCCACAGGTTGGTGAGCAGGACCTCGCGGCGCCACTCCGAGCCGCGCAGGAACCTGCGGATCACGACGACCGCTCCTGGCGGTGCCGCCGATGCCGCGGGCGCTGGCGATGCGGGCTGAGTCTGATGGCGAGCCTCCCCGGAAACGTACCCAAAAACGCCGAGCAGGCTTCCTGGCTCACCTGGCCAGCAGGGTACCCCCCGGGCGGGGCCAGCGGCCGGGGCGTGGTTCAGCCCACGCAGGCCGGGCCGAGCAGCTGTTTCAGGTCGGCGAGCAGCGACGGCGAGGGGCGGACCCGCAGCTTGTCATCCAGCCGCAGCACCTTGCTGCGGGCCCCGCTGAGCAGCCGCAGGTGGACCTCGGTGGCGCCCGGATGGGTGCGCAGCACCTCCTTGAGCCGGTCAACCACCGGCGGAACGCACCTGGCCTCCATCATCGACACCACGAAAGGGCCGTCCTCGCCGGTGGGCAGCTCCGGCACGGTCACCTCCATCGCGACCAGCTTGGGCATCTCTTCCCGCCGGTCCAGCCGCCCCTTCACCACCACGATCCCGTCCTCGATCACCAGGGTCATGCACGCCTGATAGGTAGCCGGGAAGAACAGCACCTCGATCGCGCCCTCCAGGTCCTCCAGGGTGGCAGCCGCCCAGACGCTGCCTTGCTTGGTGACCTTGCGCTGCACCCCGGACAGGATCCCGCCCACGGTGACCAGCTGCCCGTCGCCGCGGTCACCGCGGGAGCTCCGTTCCGTATCTTCATCGGCGGAGCCGAGCAGCTGCGCGACCGAGCAGTCGGTCGCGGCGGCCAGGACATGCTCCAGGCCGAGCAGCGGGTGATCAGAGACGTAGAGCCCGAGCATCTCGCGCTCGAAGGCGAGCAGCGTCGGCTTGTCCCACTCGCCCTCGGGCACCGGGACGTCGAAGGTCTCGGCGGCCTCGGTGTCCTCGCCGAACAGCGAGTCCTGACCGATGGCCTCGTTGCGCTTGACGTCGATCACCGTATCGATGGCCTGTTCGTGAATGAGGATCAGGCCCTTGCGCGGGCTGCCGAACGAGTCGAACGCCCCGGCCTTGATAAGCGACTCGATGACCCGCTTGTTGCACACGTTGACCGGCACCTTGCGCAGGAAATCAGCGAAGCTGCGGAACGCGCCCTTGGACTTGCGCGCCGCCGTGATCGACTCGACCACGTTGGTGCCCACGTTGCGGACCGCGGCCATGCCGAACCTGATATCGGCGCCGACCGGGGTGAAGATCGCCGTCGAGGCGTTCACGTCCGGGGGCAGCACCCTGATCCCCATCCGGCGGCACTCGTTGAGGTAGAGAGCGCTCTTGTCCTTGTCCCCGGATACCGACGTGAGCAGGCCTGCCATGTACTCGGCCGGGAAGTTCGCCTTCAGGTAGGCGGTCCAGTAGGAGATCAGCGCGTAGCCGGCCGCGTGCGCCTTATTGAAGCCGTATCCGGAGAACGGGACCAGCAGGTCCCAGATCGCCTTGATCGCACCGTCGGAATACCCGTTGCCGCGCATGCCCGCGGCGAACGACTCGAACTCGGCGTCCAGGATCTCCTTCTTCTTCTTGCCCATCGCCCGGCGCAGCAGGTCGGCCTTGCCCGGCGAGTAGCCCGCCAGCTTGGCCGCCGTGGCCATCACGTCCTCCTGGTAGACCAGCAGGCCGTAGTTGTCGCCGACGATCTCCTCGAGCGGCTCGGCGAGCTCGGGGTGGATCGGGGTGACCGGCTTGCGGCCGGTCTTGCGTTCCGCGTACTCACCGGCGAACGCCATGGGTCCCGGCCGGTACAGCGCGATGACCGCCGCGATGTCGCCGAACTTATCCGCCCGCATCCCGCGCATCAGCGCCCGCATCGGGCTGCCGTCGAGCTGGAATACACCGAGGGTGTCGCCGCGCGCCAGCAGCTCGTAGGTCGGCTTGTCGTCCAGTCCGAGGGTGTCCAGGTCGATCTCGATGCCCCGGTTGTCCGCGACACCGCGGATGGCGTCATCGATGACCGTGAGATTGCGCAGGCCGAGGAAGTCCATTTTGAGCAGGCCGATATCTTCGCACGACGGGTAGTCGAACTGCGTGATCACCGCGCCGTCGGCCTCGCGCTTCCACACCGGGATGTGGTCGAGCAGCGGCTCACTGCTCATGATCACCCCGGCCGCGTGCACGCCGGCCTGGCGGATCAGCCCCTCCAGGCCGCGCGCGGTGTCGATCACCTGCTTGACCTCGGCCTCGGCCTCGTACAGCGCCCGGATCTCGCCGGCCTCGCCGTACCGCGGGTGATCCGGGTCGAACACCCCGGATAGCGGCATGTCCTTGCCGAGTATCGGCGGCGGGAACGCTTTGGTGATCCGGTCGCCGAGCGCGTAGGGGAAGCCGAGGACCCGCGAGGCGTCTTTGACCGCGGCCTTGGCCTTGATCGTGCCGTAGGTGATGATCTGGGCGACCCGGTCGTCGCCGTATTTCTCGGTGGTATACCGGATGACGTCACCGCGCCGGCGCTCGTCGAAGTCGATGTCAACGTCGGGCATGGACACGCGCTCGGGGTTCAGGAACCGCTCGAAGACCAGCCGGTGTGAGATCGGGTCCAGGTCGGTGATGCCCATTGCATAGGAAACGATCGAGCCGGCCGCCGAGCCGCGGCCCGGGCCGACCCTGATCCCGTTGTTCTTGGCCCACATGATGAAGTCCGCGACGACCAGGAAGTACGAGCAGAACCCCATCGACTCGATGACGCCGATCTCGTACTCGGCCTGGGCGCGGCGTTCTTCGTCGTAGCCGCCGGGGTAGCGGCGGTCCATCCCCCGCCAGACTTCCGTGCGGAACCAGCTCGACTCGGTCTCGCCTTCGGGCAGCGGGAAGTTCGGCATCAGGTTGGACTTGGTGAACTCCACGTTCGCGCGCTCGGCGATCAGCAGGGTTGAGTCGCAGCCCGCCTGCCAGACCTCGTCGGCGGCGACCGCGCGCATCTCCTGCGGGCTCTTGACGTAGTAGCCGGTGCCCTCGAACCTGAACCTGTCCGGATCGGCCAGGTTCGTGCCGGTCTGCACGCACAGCAGTGCCTCGTGCGCGGTGGCGTCCTCCGGACGGGAGTAATGCGAGTCATTGGTCACCACGAACGGCAGCGACAGCTCGGCCGCCAGCCGCAGCAGATCCTTCCTGGTCCGCTGTTCGATCGGCAGGCCGTGATCCATGATCTCGACGAAGAAGTTGCCCGGGCCGAAGATGTCGCGGTAGGCCGCCGCTGCCTCGACGGCCTCGCGGTACTGGCCGAGCCTGAGCCTGGTCTGCACCTCGCCGCCCGGGCAGCCGGTGGTCGCGATGATGCCCGTGGCGTACGCGGCGAGCAGCTCACGGTCCATCCGCGGCTTGCGGAAGTACCCTTCCAGGGACGCCAGCGAGGACAGCCGGAACAGGTTGTGCATGCCCTCGGTCGTCTCGGCAAGCAAGGTCATGTGGGTGTAAGCGCCGGCGCCCGAGACGTCGTCGTCTTTCTGGGCCGGGGTGCCCCAGCGGACCGGCTTCTTGTGCGCCCGGTGCTCGGGCGCGATGTAGGCCTCGGTCCCGATGATCGGCTTGACTCCGGCGGCCCTGGCCTTGGTCCAGAAGTCATAGGCGCCGTAGACGTTGCCATGATCGGTGATCGCGATGGCCGGCATCTCGGCGGCCTGGCAGGCGGCGAAGACGTCCTTCAGCCGGGCCGCGCCGTCCAGCATGGAGTACTCGGTGTGGACATGCAGGTGCACGAAGGACTTACCGCCACCCGCTGCCGGGGTATCCGCCGAGGCTGCCGCCATGAAGTACCGCCTCCTTCAGGCATGCGACCGCGCGCCCGCCTGCGCGCTGGCCTGCGCTTATGGCCTGCGCACCCGGACGGGCGCAGCAATGAACTGAACCCCGGGGAAGTGGCCGGCACTGCCTCCGGCTGGGCCGTTCGGGGGGACTGACCCGGCCGCCGGGGACTGCGCCGACCCGGTGTCTGTAGACACTATCGCCCCGGCACCGGGCGCGGGAACGCCGACACTCCGGCTATCGGAGCGCCCTCGGAGATAACCGCTCGCAACCCGGCACCGGCGCCGTTTTCGGGTCTCCGGAACCGGCCAGGCACCGGGCGCCTGACCAGGCGGGCGGCCAGGTACCTGCGATCATGATCTCGGCCGCGTAGCAGCGGGCCACCAGCTCGACCCGGCTCTGCACGCCGGCCCGCCGCAGCATGGTCCGCAGATGATGATCGACGGTCCTGGTGCTGATGCCCAGCACCTTTGCGATCTCGTTGTTGTGCCTGCCGACCGCGACGAGCAATAAGACGTCGAGTTCACGGTCGGTGAGGTGATCAGCGCCCGACCGGCAACGGCAGAGCCTCCCCCTGGCATGGTCCTGAGCCATCACGGCATCCCTGGTCACGCCTCCGCCCCCTGGCTAGCGACACGTAGCTCAGGCAGTTACTTACGGTAACACGGATATTTGGAGCACAACAGGCGATTTCACGGATGTGCGGGCCGGCACCCGGCCGCATCATGGAGGCGGTACCTCACCGGTGCCCCGGTCCGGGGCTGCCCCCCGGTACCGGTTCGTCGCACCCGAAGGGAAGAACAACTGGTGAGACGCTCGCTCCTCACGCTCCTGTCCGTCGCCGCCCTCATGATCTTCGGCGCGCCCGTCGCGCTCGCGGCCGGGACAGCCCACTCGTCCAGCCGCCACTGCGTGGCCGAGGCCGTTCCTGCAGGCAGTTCCGCCCGGCCCGCGGTCACCTGCTACGCAACGTTCGCGCAGTCCATTCGAGCCGCGACGAGGGGCCGGGTCAGCCTGCCGGCCAACGCAACGGCCAGGTCAGTCCGCCCGGACCAGCTCAACGAGGGACCTGCGTCCCCGGACACGACCTACGTCCTGTCCATCGACTGGACCGGCACCGGCTACAGCGGAAGCAGCCTGACCTGGACTCAGTCATCCAGATGCGGCAGTTTCCAGGCATCGAGCATGCCGAGCGGGTGGAACGACGTCGTTCAGTCGGTGGCTGCCTACAGCAACTGCGCGAACACCTTGTACCAGAACAACAACTACGGCGGGAAGACCTACCACATCGGGGAGAACGGCTCCGCCTCGAGCCTGGGCTCGATGAACAAGCAAACTTCGTCGCAGAAGTGGAGCTGATCTCACCGCCCTGATCACGGCGCCGGCTCCTGATCACTGCGCCGGCTCGTGATCACTGCACCACCTGACCACGGCCGGGGCCTGCCAGCTCGGCGGCACTGGTGAGGGGGTCAGCCACGCGGGTTCTGTCCCGGCTCAGAAGGACAGAACCCGCGTGCGCTTGCGGCCCCGCTGCGCGCGGGCTCGCCGGCCGGGCGCCTGCGGGTGCCGGCCCGGTCAGCGGCTACGGGTTGGATGCCATAGCCATGCCGAGCTTCGCGCAGGTACCGGCCGGCCCAGGAAACACCGCGGCAGTTCCGTTGGGCATCGTGCAGACCACCAGAGCCGGCACCCGGTGGCTGGCCGAACTGTTGGCTGGCCGGGTGATTCCTGGGGCCCCTGCGCTCAGGAATCCTTGCCGCCATAGGTCCGCGCATACGCTGCGCGCGTGATCAACCCGGCCTGGGCTGCCGGGCACCCCGGGCGCCGCGACGGTGGTGTAGTGATCCGGGCCCGCCGTGCTGGCGACCGTGTAGCAGCGCGCGTCGGTCTTGTTCGTGATGGCCTGGTCGTGGGCATAGGTCACGGCGGCGCTGGTGGCGAGTATGACCACGCCGCCGGCTGCGGCGGCGAACCAGGGCCGCTGCCACCGCCGCCGCCGCGATCGCGTGACGATCCGCTCCAGCTCCCGGCGGGCCGCCTCCCGCTTGCGCGCGGGCAGCGCGGGCGGTTTGCCTTGCGGACTGTAGTAACTCACCGTAAGTCTCCAGCCTCGCTCAGCATCGCTTCTGCCCCGGGCACCGCTGATCGTGGCACCGCTGATCGTGGCACCGCCGTTCCTGGCACTGCTGTTTGTGGCACTGCTGTGTTGTGGCACTGCTGTTTGTGGCACTGCTGTTTGTGGCACTGCTGTTTGTGGCACTGCTGTTTGTGGCACTGCTGGTTGTGGCACTGCTGGTTGTGGCACTGCTGGTTGTGGCACTGCTGTTTGTGGCACTGCTGGTTGGGTTGCTGCCGTTTGGGTTGCTGCTGGTTGGGTTGCTGCCGTCTGCGGTGCTGCCGTCTGCGGTGCTGCCGTCTGCGGTGCTGCCGTTTGCGGTGCTGCGGTTCCTGACACTGCGGTTCCTGTTGCTGCCGTTCCTGTTGCCGCGGTTCCGTCGACAAGATCTCTGAGGTGCTGGCGGGCGCGAGACAGCCGGGACCGGACGGTGCCGGCCGGCACGCCCAGGGCATCCGACGCCTCGGCATAGCTCAGTCCGGCCCAGTCACACAGCGCAAGCACCTCTCGCTCCGGCTCGCGCAGCCCTTCCAGCGCGCAGAGCACGTGCGCCGCCGCGCGCTCGGTATCCACCCGGCGCACCGCATCCTCGGCGATATCAGGTTCGTCTCCCGCTGGCGGAAGCTTGGCCAGTAGGCGGCGGTGACGGCGCAACGTGCGCTGCGCATTCAGGGTCGCGTTATTGGCTACCGCCAGCAGCCAGGGCAGCACCGAATCGCCGCTGAACCTGACCTCCCGCCGCCGGCGCCATGCCTCCAGGAAGACCACCGAGGTCAGGTCCTCCGCCATCGACCATGACCCGGTCCGGTGGAAGCAGTGCGCGTAAATCCGGTCAGCGTACCGCTCGAAGAGTTCCCCGAAGGCCGGCCCGGCGTGCCGATCGGCAGCAAGCGACCAGAGCTCCTGGTCGCTGGCGGCTCGCCAGTCAAGTGTCACATTCCTACTATGTCCACCATGCCGTATCCGGTTCCACCGCGATGCGCGCCGCCGCCCCCCGCGGTCAGTCCTCCTCCGCCAGCACCGTCAGGGCCTTGGCGAGATCGGCGGGGTATGCGCTGGTGAACTCGACCCGGCGGCCATCGCTGGGGTGCGCGAAGCCGAGCCGGGCCGCGTGCAGCCACTGCCTGGTCAGCCCCAGCCTGGCGGCGAGCACCGGGTCGGCGCCGTACAGCCGGTCGCCCACGCACGGATGCCGGACCGCCGCCATGTGCACCCGGATCTGATGAGTGCGGCCGGTCTCCAGGATTATCTCGGTCAGGCTCGCGGCCCGGTACGCCTCCAGCGTGTCGTAGTGCGTGACCGACGGCCGCCCCCCGGCCACGACGGCGAACCTGCCGTCTCCGGATGGATGCCGCGCGATAGGGGCATCGATAGTGCCGCGCAGCGGATCCGGGTGCCCCTGGACGAGGGCGTGATAGGTCTTGTCCACCTCGCGCTCACGGAACGCCCGCTTGAGCGCGCTGTACGCGAGCTCGCTCTTGGCCACCACCATCAGGCCCGAGGTGCCCGCGTCCAGCCGGTGCACGATTCCCTGGCGCTCCGCTGCCCCGCTGGTCGCGACCGAGTGCCCGGCCGCCAGCAGGCCCTGCTGGACGGTCGGTCCGGTCCAGCCGGGGGTAGGGTGCGCCGCGACGCCCGGCGGCTTGTCCACGACGACGATGTCGGCGTCCTCGTAGACAATCGTCATGCCGGGGACGGGCTCCGGGTCAGGCTGAGCCGCCGTCGCCGGGGGCAGCGTTACCTCCAGCCACTCGCCCGCGGGCACCCGGTCCGATTTGGCGGCCGTTCGGCCGCCTACCAGCACCGACCCGTCGCTGATCAGTTCGGCGGCGGCGGTCCGTGACAAGCCGAACATCCGGGCGAGCGCCGAGTCGAGGCGCTCGCCGTCCAGGCCCTCAGGGACCGGGACCCGGCGCTGCCCCGGCGAGGTCATACGCCGCCGCCGCCCGCGGGACGCTCCGGCTGACCGTGCTGGTCCGGCTGACCGTGCCGGTCCGGCTGGCTGGCCCCGGCCTGGCTGTCCACCGCGGGCGCCGCGGTCCCGTAGGCCTTCGTCCCGTCGATTCCGAGCCCGCGTGCCGCCAGCAGGACGGCCAGGATCCCGCCGCAGACGATCGATGAGTCGGCAAGGTTGAACACCGGCCAGTGCGGCCACTGGATCCAGTCCACGACCCAGCCGCGGAACGGGCCCGGATACCGGAACAGCCGGTCGGTCAGGTTGCCCAAGGCGCCGCCCAGCAGCAGGCCGAGCGTCACGGCCCAGGGCAGGCTGCGGATCCGCCGTGAGGTGCGCAACACGAAGATGCTCACCCCGACGGCGATCGCGGTGAACAGGATGGTCGTCGACGGGCCGCCGAGGCTGAAGGCCGCGCCGGGATTCCGGTCCACGCGGAGCGTCAGGAAGCCACCGAGCATGACGATCGGCGCCCGGTTCGACAGCGTTGCCACGACGATGACCTTGCTGGTGATGTCCAGGACGAGGACCACAGCCGCCACGCCGAGCAGGACGCCGACCCGGCGCGGTGCGTCCTCAGGCGCGGCACTCGCCGGCCCGCTGCTATCGGGCGCGGCACTCGCCGGCCCGCTGCTGCCGGGCGCGACACTCGCCGACCGGCTGCTGCCGGGCGTGGTGCTGCCGGGCGCGGAACTCGCCGGAGCGGCGGACTGGTCTGGATCAGGCTGGCCGGGCGCCGCCGCGCCGTTCAGCGGCGTTCCTCGCGCTGCTTGCATTCCACGCACAGGGTCGCCCGGGGAAAGGCCTGAAGCCGCGCTTTCCCGATCGGCTCGCCGCACGATTCGCATGTCCCGTATGTACCCTCTTTGATTCTGGCCAGCGCCCGCTCGGTTTGCGCGAGCAATTCGCGGGTGTTGTGCGTCAGCGCAAGCTCATGCTCGCGCTCATACGCTTTTGCACCGACATCCGCCTGATCGTCCCCAGCGTCGCCGACCGCGTCACCGAGCCGGTCAGCAATGTCCGACTCGGCACGGTCAATGTCCGTACGCAGCTCAGCCGCCTCGGCGGCCAGCGCGTCGTGCACCTTAGCGAGCTCGGACTCGGTCCAGCGGCGCTCTCCCCGCCGCACCGGAAGCGCGGCAGCGCCGGAACGCGCGGCAGCAGTCATTCCCCGCCTCCCTCAGCGCCACTAGACAACGATCTTGATTGCGGGCAGTCACCGGAGAATAAGTGGTGACCGGGTGCAACTGCAAACACGCCAGGCAGCGACACGGCGGAAAGGATCAGCTACCAGGATAGGCGGCGGGCGGAGACGCGCACTGGACCGCTGGTATCGGCTATCCTGGCAGCCTGCACGGCGCTGAAAGGGACAGCTGCCACTGTAGCGGTATGGAGCGACCCGGGGACGGTGCGAGCCCGGGGACTATGCGCAGCGGACCAGATCACCCTGGAGCCGCCGGAAGAACGGCCAGCCGCCCGACCAGGCGGCGCGGGCCGCGGCCGATCAGCGGAGCGTGCCGCGCCCGGGCCAAGTAGAACCGGCCGCAGGAACTCAAACCGAGAGGGCCACAGCCCCGGGTCGGCAGGCACGGGAGTGCGGTCAAGGAGGGTGGTACCGCGGGGCCGCCGCCGGCGTTCCTCGTCCCTCCGGCGAAGCCGCGCATGCGGGTTCAGATCCTGCGGGCCCCGGTCCGTGAAGCTGATCCCGCCCGCGCGACAACCCGCGGGAGGCCGCTCACCATGGCGCGCGCAGATGTCCCTCAGGCAGCAGGCGAACCCACCGTCCCTGCTCCCTTCCCTGAACTGCCTGCCGTCCCCAGCCTGCCCGCCATCGATCATGAGGTGCTCGGCCGCTGGCGGGACGCGAAGGTATTCCAGCGCTCGCTGGACCAGACCGCGGGCGGCCAGCTCTGGACCTTCTACGAAGGGCCACCGACCGCCAACGGCGTGCCGGGCACGCATCACATCCCGGCGCGGGCCATCAAGGACACCTTCCCGCGGTTCAAGACCATGCAGGGCTATCACGTGCCCCGCCGGGCTGGCTGGGACTGTCATGGGCTGCCAGTCGAGGTGGCCGTCGAGCGTGAGCTCGGCCTGGCCAGCAAGAAGGAAATCGAGGCCTACGGCATCCGCGAGTTCAACGCCAGGTGCCGGGAGTCAGTGCTGCGCCACGTCGACATGTGGGAGGCGCTGACCGAGCGGATGGGCTACTGGGTCGACCTGTCCAACGCCTATAAGACGATGGACTCCACCTATGTCGAGTCGGTCTGGTGGTCACTCAAAGTCATCTTCGACAAGGGCCTGCTGGTCCAGGACTTCCGGATCAGCCCGTACTGTCCGCGCTGCGGCACCCCGCTGTCGGATCACGAACTCGGCCAGCCCGATGTTTACCAGCTGGTGTCCGACCCGTCGGTCACCGTCCGGTTCCCCCTGGTCACCCTGCCGCCCGGCGCCGATCCCCGGCTTGAGCACGCCGACTTGCTGGTCTGGACGACGACGCCATGGACGCTGGTCTCCAACACCGCGGTGGCCGTGCACCCTGACGAGACCTACGTGGTCGCGCGCCGCGCCGGTGAAGGCGACCGGGTGGTAGTCGCGGAGGCACTGTTCGCGAAGGTGCTCGGCGACGGCTGGCACATCGTCACCCGGATGCGGGGCGCCGATCTGGCCGGAGCGACCTACCGGCCGCCGTTCAGCCTGATCGACATCCCAGGCGCGCACCGGGTGGTCACCGGATCGTTCGTGACTACCGAAGACGGCACCGGCCTGGTACATCTCGCGCCGGCCTTCGGCGCCGACGACATGGAGACCAGCAAGGCGCACGGGCTGCCGGTCGTCAACCCGGTCCGCGCGGACGGGACCTTCGACGAGTCAGTCCCGCTGGTCGGCGGGGTGTTCTTCAAGGACGCGGACGCACGGCTGATCAGCGACCTGGAAGACCGGGGCCTGATCTTCCTGTCCCAGCGGCACGAGCACAGCTACCCGCATTGCTGGCGGTGCCACACTCCGCTGCTCTACTACGCACTGCCGTCCTGGTACATCCGGACCACCGCGATCCAGGACCAGCTGCTGGCCGAGAACGAGCGCACCAACTGGCAGCCGCCGACGATCAAGCACGGCAGGTACGGCGAATGGCTGCGGAACAATGTCGACTGGGCGATGTCGCGGAGCAGGTACTGGGGCACGCCGCTGCCGATCTGGGTCTGCGCTGATGAGCATCTCACCTGCGTCGGGTCGCTGGCCGAGCTCTCCGAGCTGGCCGGAACCGAGCTGACCGGGCTCGACCCGCACCGCCCCTACGTCGATGAGGTCGTGATCGCCTGCCCGCAGTGCGGCGGCCAGGCGCAGCGGGTACCGGAAGTGGCCGATGCCTGGTACGACTCAGGGTCGATGCCGTTTGGCCAGGTGGGCGCTCCGTATCGGAACCTGGACGAGTTCGAGGCCGCCTACCCCGCCCAGTTCATCGCCGAGGCTCTCGACCAGACCAGGGGCTGGTTCTACTCCCTGATGGCGGTCGGCACCCTGGTGTTCGGCAGGTCGGCCTACGAGAACGTGCTCTGCCTCGGCCTGCTGGTCGACGATCGCGGCCGCAAGATGAGCAAGCACCTCGGCAATGTGCTCGAGCCCATCCCGCTGATGGAGACGCACGGCGCCGACGCCGTCCGCTGGTTCTTCACTGCCGCTGGCTCGCCGTGGGCGACCCGCAAGCTGAGCCACGGGGCGCTGGAAGAGATCGTCCGCAAGATCCTGCTCACCTACTGGAACACCGCGTCCTTCCTGGTCATGTACGCAAACGCAGCGGCCGCGCAGGGAACTGCGTGGAGTTCTGAACGGGTGTCGGCCGCCCCGCCGGTCTCCGCCAGGCCAGTCCTGGACCGGTGGCTCCTCAGCGAGCTGCACACGCTGGTCCGCGACGTCACGGTGGCGCTGGACGCGTTCGACTCAGCCGCGGCCGGCCGCCGGATCGCCGCGTTCATCGATGATCTGTCGAACTGGTACGTCCGCCGGTCCAGGCGGCGGTTCTGGGAGGGACCGGCCACGCCCGACGGCGAGGCGGCCTTCGCGACGCTTTATACCTGTCTCGAAACGCTGACCGCGCTGATGGCGCCGCTAGCGCCATTCGTGACCGACTACATCTGGGGCGTCCTGCGCGCCGAAGGCTCCCCCGACTCGGTGCACCTGACCAGCTGGCCGACCTTCGATGCCTCGCTCATCGACGAGCAGCTCTCTGATCAGATGGCGCTAGTCAGGAGGCTCGTCGAGCTGGGCCGCTCGGCGCGGGCGACCGCGGTGGTACGGGTCCGTCAGCCGCTGGCCCGGGCCCTGGTCGGCGCGGCGGGCTTCGTCGCGCTGCCAGACGAACTCCGCGCCCAGGTCGCCGAGGAACTCAACGTGCACACGCTCGAGCCGCTGACGACGGTCGACGACGAACTGGTCGAACACTCGGTTAAGCCGAATTTCCGCGCTCTCGGCCGTCGCTTCGGCCCCCGGACGCCGACGGTCGCCACGGCGATCGAGACTGCAGACGCGGCGGGCCTGGCGGCCAGCCTGCATGCGTGCGGAACGGCGTCGGTCCTGGTCGGCGGGGAACCGGTCAGCCTCAATCCCGAGGAGGTCATCGTCACGCAGACGCCCCGCTCGGGCTGGGCGGTGGCATCCGACGGCGGCGAGACCATCGCGCTCGATGTCACCATCTCACCCGAGCTGCGCATGGAGGGGATGGCCCGCGAGGTGGTCCGGCTGGTCCAGGACGCCCGCAAGACCGACGGACTGAACATCAGCGACCGGATCTGGCTCCGCTGGACCACCGACGACCGGGAGCTGGCCGCGGCACTGACCGAGCACGGTGCGATGATCAGCGCCGAGGTGCTCGCGGTGGACTTTGCCGCGCTGCCGACGCCGGCCGATCAGCTGCCCGAGAGCCAGGCGGGCCCAGCTGACGCCGATGAGCACTTCGACGAAGGCCTCGGGCTCACGTTCTGGATCCGGCGGGCGGACGCGGACTGCTAGCCCAGCAGGCTCGAGACTTCAGGAGCCGGCCAGGGCCTGGTCGGGCTGGCAAGCCCGGCACGGCGCGAAGTTTGCGTTCTCGGCTGCTTCCCTGGTCATGCTTTCGAGGTCGTCAGCACCGAGGAAGCGGATCAGGATGCATTGACTGCGGTGATACCTGGCGATGCCGGGAACCACGGTGACCTGACCGCTGACACCGAGCGGCGACTCATCGCCGGCCCTGTCCTGGCCGGCCCTGTCCTGGCCTGCCTGGCCGGCCCTGTCCTGGCCGGCCCTGTCCTCGCCGACGGCGCCAGCGGTCTCCGCAGCCGTCTTCTCGGCGGCAGCCTTCCCAGGAACCTCCCCAGCTTGGAGCACCGCCCCAGCTTGGACCTCCCGAGCCCGGACCTCCCCAGGCTGGCCCGCCCCGCCCTGGGCCGCTCCAGCCGGGCCTGCCGTTCCCGGATCCGCAGGCTCAGGCCCGGGTACAGCGGGCGTGCGCTCTGGCGCTGCGGCGGACTCGGCGGCACCGGCAGTCACCCTCGGGTGCAGCGGGCGCCTCGGGTGCAGCGGGCGCCTCGGGTGCAGCGGGCGCCTCGGGTGCAGCGGGCGCCGACTGCGACGCAGCGGTCGTCTCGGCCTGGCCGCCAGGCTCAGACGTTCCCTTCTGACCAGGCCCAGGTTCCGCCGGGGGCGGCCACGATCCAGATGGCGGAGGCCACACCGGAGCGGGCCGCTGCGCAGCAGACCGGGGCGCCGCAGGCTCCGTTGTGGCAGGCCGCGCTCCGGACGACCCAGGCTCAGCAGGCCGCGTCGCGGAAGGCCCGGGCTGAGATGGCCGAAGCTCGGGTGCCTGGCCCGCGGCGCTGACCGTGGCCTGGATCTCAGCGCCGACCGCCACCGGGGCCTCAGCACCGGCCACCTGGCTCTCAGCACCAGCCGCCGCCGAGATCTCGGCACCAGGCACCTGGTCCTCAGCACCAGCCGCTGCGGTCTCGGCACCAGGCACCCGGCTCCCAGCACCAGCCGCCGCCGAGGTCTCAGCACCAGGCACCTGGCTCTCAGCACCAGCCGCTGCGGTCTCGGCACCAGGCACCTGGCTCCCAGCACCAGCCGCTGCGGTCTCGGCACCAGGCACCTGGCTCTCAGCACCAGCCGCCGCCGAGATCTCGGCACCAGGCACCTGGCCCTCAGCACCAGCCGCTGCGGTCTCGGCACCAGGCACCCGGCTCCCAGCACCAGCTGCCTGGCTGGGCGCACCCGGCGCCGCCGATTCCGGCTGAACGGCACGCCTGGTCTCGGCTCCGCTGGCCGTGCCCGCGACGGGGGCTTCCGCTTCCCGGGCTAGCTTGCGCCAGGCGGCGCGCTCCGCAGGCGAGGCGGCCGACTGTGTCATGAACTGCCGGGCCGCTCCCTGGTCCACGGCCAGCTCGCTGTCCGCGGCTGATCCGCTGTCCGCAGCCGACGCGACCGCCGACTGGCCCTCCGGCTCGCGAGCGGACTCCGGCCGCGGTGCCTGACCGGGCGATGCCTGACCGGGCGGTGCCTGGCGGGGGGGTGCCTGCCCGGGCGGTGCCTGGTCAGGCCGCTGCAGCACCCCGGGCTCGGCGGCGAACTCCGGCCATGCCGGTGGCTGCGGCCAATCGCCTGGTCCGGCAGCAGCAGCGGCACCGGCAGCGGCAGCGGCCCGGCCTACGCCGGAGGGCTGATCAGCCGACGGCCCTGCACCTGCACCTGCGCCACCCGAGGCCACCCCGGCTGGCACCGCAGCCGTTTTCTCAACGGCTGCCTTGCCAGCCGCAGCTCCGCCAAAGACCTCGTCCCGCCAGACCACGACGTCGATGATCAGCATCAAGGCCGAAAGGACGGCCACACCGATCGCCAGGTAGGTCAGCAGCAAGCTGCTGGTAAGGATCCCAGCTACGAGCAGTCCAAGCGCAGCCACGACCACGGTGAGAACGACGCCGAACCGGATCACAAGCGCGCTCCACGAGCCCAGGCCGAATGGACCGACCAGCTAAATCTAGCGGCGGTCGTGCTGCGCTGAATCAGCCGGGTGGAAGCCTCCGCCGTGAGCCACGGGCTCGGGCGGCGGCGCGTAGGAGCCCGCGACGGACGACTGCCCGCCATTACGTGCCTCCATACGGCCCATCCCAGCGTTAACGGGTGCCTGCGGCCCGGTCACTACGGCCGGGAAGACGCCGCTGTCGGCCGCGCCCGCCTCGAGGTCGCGTAGCTGCCCTTCCAGGTAGGCCTTGAGCCTGCTGCGGTACTCGCGCTCGAAGGCGCGCAGGTCGTCCACCCGGCGCTCGAGTTCCTCGCGCGACTGGACGAGCGAGCCCATGGCCTGACGGTGCCGCTCCTGAGCGTCGCGCTCGAGGCTCTCGGCGCGGGCCCTGGCATCGCTGGTGATCTGCTCGGACTGGCGCCTGGCCTTGGTGAGGATCTCGTCGGCCTCGCGCCTAGCGCGCCCGAGGGTCTCGTCGGCTTCCCGCCTGGCGTCCGCGATGGCCTGGTCGGCAGTCTGCTGCGCGAGAGCGAGCACGCGCGCCGCCGTGTCCATGTTGTCCTCGACCGGCCGCGGTGCCATCATCACCGGCTCCGGCTGCATCCGCTCAGGCTCGTGTCGCGGCGGCTCGGCTGCCATGAGTTCCGAAGGAGCCTCGGCGTGCGGCGCGCCTAGCGCGGCGGGCACCTTGCCGCCGCGGAGCACCTCGGCCAGCTTGGCCCGGAGCTCTTCGTTCTCCTGGATCAGCCGGTCGAGCTCTGCCTCGACCTCGTCGAGGAAGGCATCCACTTCCTCTTCGTCATAGCCGGGCCTGAGCCTCGTCGTGCTGAACTGCTTGTTCCGCACATCCGCGGGCGTCAGTGGCATGTCGTCTCCTTGGCGCTCTCCGGGCTTAGGTCCCTATGGACGCTACCCGATCAGATCAGCTGCACGGTGTTCAACAGCACAACTAGCACCAAGAACAGCACCATGAAGCTGAGGTCCAAGGCCACAGTACCGAGCCTGAGGGTCGGAATGTAGCGCCTTAGCAATCTCAGCGGCGGATCGGTTGCCGTGTAGACGAACTCGGCGAGCACCAGCAGGATGCCGGTCGGGCTCCACGACCTGGAGTAGGCCTGGATCCAGGAGAAGATCAGTCTCCCAATGAGAATCAGCAGGTAGATCGACAGTACGTAGTACAGAACGACCTTTAGGATGCTCACGTCCGTTGCCCTGCCTCACGGCTGATGCCGGGACGGCCACCCGCGGTCGCCCAACGCGAAGTCCGGGTAGCTGTCCGGCTAGCTCTGGTTGAAGAAACCTCGTTCCGCGATGCGGGCCTTGTCCTCCGCGGCGACCTCCACGTTCGCCGGGGACAGCAGGAACACCTTGTTGGTCACCCGCTCGATGCTCCCGTGCAACCCGAAGATCAGGCCCGCCGAAAAGTCGACGAGGCGCTTCGCGTCGCTGTCGACCATCTCAGTCAGGTTCATGATCACCGGAGTGCCATCACGGAAGTGCTCTCCGATCGTACGAGCCTCATTGTACGTACGCGGATGCAATGTGGTGATCCTGGCCAGGTCGGTGGTGTGCACCTGCGTGGCGGCCGGGCGCTCGGGTGCCGCGCGGACGCCGTGCGCATACTCCGGGGCTGCGATATCCGGGGAGTCACCAGGATCGATGAACTCAGCGCCGTATTCCTCGTACTCTTCGGCGATGTATTCGTCCTGGTAGTGATCGTCGTAGCGGTGATCGTCCTCTACCAGGCCGAGATAGACCGCCATCTTGCGCATCGCGCTGGCCATCTGCTCCTCCGTCGTGCCCGCTATGCAGCACAGCTCACCGCCGGTGCCACGCGACGGACATTACCTGACGAAGGCTCGCCGACCGCCGAGCAACGCCGTACCGACACGCACATGTGTCGCGCCGGCCGCGATTGCCTCCTCCAGATCCCCGCTCATTCCGGCCGAGATCATCACCGCGGCAGGGTGCTGCGCGCGTATCTCCTCGGCCACCTCCCGCAGCTTTCCGAACGCGGCATCGGCCGCCATGTCCTGGGGGGCCACCGCCATGACGCCGCCCAGGGTCAGGCCGGCTTCGCTGGCCAGCGCGTCGGCGATCAGCGGTATCTGCTCGCCGCAGGCGCCGCCGCGCGCCGGATCGCTGTCGATGCTGACCTGCACCAGGCAGGTGATCACGCGCCCGCCCGCTCGGGCCCGCTTGCCCAGCGCGCTGACGAGGCGCAACCGGTCCACCGAATGGACGACATCGGCGTAGGAGGCGACGCTCCGGCATTTGTTGGTCTGCAGCTGCCCGACGAAGTGCCAGCTGATCTGCAGGCCGAGGCCAGCGCACTCAGCGGCCTTGGGGGCCGCCTCCTGATCGCGGTTCTCTCCTATATCAGCCACGCCGAGCTCGGTCAGCAGCCTGATGTCCGAGACCGGATAGGTCTTCGTCACCGCGATCAGCGTGACCTCGTCGGGCGCGCGGCCAGCCGCCAGGCAGGCGGCACTGATCCGCTCCCGGACCTGGTGCAGCCGGGCGGCAACCTCGCTGCGCCTGCCTGCGGCGTCACTGGGACCGTCGGTCACTCTTCCATCATGACGCTAGCCAGATCACGCCAGCGAACCGCCCGGTCCGGCCGTCGCGCCGGTAGGAGTACAGCTCCGGGCTCTCCGCCGTGCACCGGCGGTCGCTGGTGACGCTCGGTACGCCCGAACTCTCGAGCTGCGCCTCCAGGCCGGCCCTGATGTCAATGCCGGGGCGGCCGGACCTGGTGACGCAGCCGGACCCGGGCGCCGCCTGCGCCACGGCGTCCCGGAGCTGCCCGGGGACCTCGTAACAAGCACCGCAGATCATCGGGCCGATCACCGCGTGCATCCGGGACGCCAGGGCGCCCGCCCTGGCCATGGCCGACACGAGCTCGGGGACCACCCCGGCGGCCAGTCCGGCCCGGCCCGCGTGTGCCGCGCCAGCGATCCGCGCCTCGGCATCGGCGATCAGGACTGGCGCGCAGTCCGCCACGAGCACGCCCAGCGGCACGCCGGCAACGCTGGTGAACTGCGCATCGATCTCAGCAGCCGGAACCGGCCCGGCGCCCACCTGACGGACAGCCGATCCATGTACCTGCGCCATCCAGGTGACCGCATGACAGCCGCGGTCACAGCCGCGGTCACAGCCGCGGTCGAGCAGGCGGCGGTTGCGGACGACGGCGTCGGGATCGTCGCCGACCGCGCCGCTCAGGTTGAGCGTGTCATACGGCGCGGCGCTGACCCCGCCGCTGCGGCTGGTGAATATGGCCCCGACGCCCGCCGCCAGCTCGAAAGACCGCCACGGCCGGTGGTCCCGGCCGGCCGCCGATGCGCTCACTTCAGGAAATCGGGAATGTCTAGATCATCGTCCTCTTCGAATACCACTGACCGGCGCCGGGTGGAGCCCTCGGGCAGCCGCGCTCCGGCAGGCTCTTCTGCCGCCCGGGCCGCCGGCCTGTCTGCCTTCGCCATTTCCTGAGCCGCAGGAGCGGGCCCGGCGTCCGGCGGCCTGGGCGGGGGAACGCCGTCCACGACGGCCGCAGGCTGGGCGCTGGCCGGCGCGGCGGAGCTGGCCTGTACCGGCTGGAACTGGTCAGGCCCCGGCGGGTCCGCGGCGTGGGCGGCGGGCTGCGCGGCGGCCGGGGCGGCCGGCCCGGCGGGCGGTGCCGTGACCGCTGTCCCGGCGGCCGGTGCCGTGACCGCTGCCCCGGCGGGCGCCGTGATGGCCGGCCCGGCGGGCGGCGCCGTGCCGGCCGGCGACGGCTCGCTGCGATCAGGGAAGGAGAACGTGCGCCAGCCGCCCGCGGCCGTCAGGCCGTCCGGGCTGGCCGGGGCCGGGCTGTAATTGCCGGTCCGCGCTGACCTGGCCCGCGCCTGGGCCTCGTCGAAGCCAGCGGCGATGACGGTCACCCGGACCTCGTCGCCGAGGGCATCGTCGATGACGGCGCCGAAGATGATGTTGGCGTCCGGCGCGGCGGAATTGGCGACCAGCTGCGCTGCCTCGTTGATCTCGAACAAACCGAGATCGGAGCCGCCCTGGATGGACAGCAGCACGCCATGGGCGCCGTCAATGCTGGCTTCGAGCAGCGGGCTGGAGATGGCCATTTCGGCGGCCGCCACCGCGCGGTCGTCGCCGCGCGCCGAGCCGATGCCCATGAGTGCCGAGCCCGCGCCGGACATCACGGACTTGACGTCAGCGAAGTCCAGGTTGATCAGGCCGGGCGTCGTGATCAGGTCGGTGATGCCCTGGACACCGGACAGCAGCACCTGGTCGGCGGCCTTGAAGGCATCCAGCACGCTGACGTGCCGGTCCGAGATCGACAGCAGCCGGTCGTTCGGGATGACGATCAGGGTGTCGACCTCGTCGCGCAGCCGCTCAATGCCCAGGTCGGCCTGGGCCGCCCGGCGCTTGCCCTCGAACCCGAACGGCCGGGTGACCACGCCGATGGTGAGGGCACCGAGCGACCGGGCCACGCTGGCCACGACCGGCGCGCCGCCGGTACCTGTGCCGCCGCCCTCGCCAGCCGTGACGAAGACCATGTCGGCCCCCTTGAGGACCTCCTCGATCTCCTCGCGGTGATCTTCGGCGGCCTTGCTCCCGATGTCGGGATTGGCGCCGGCGCCCAGACCGCGGGTCAGCTCCCGCCCGACGTCCAGCTTGACGTCAGCGTCGCTCATGAGAAGCGCTTGAGCATCCGTATTGATCGCGATGAACTCAACGCCCTTGAGTCCCTCTTCGATCATCCGGTTAACGGCATTGACGCCGCCCCCACCAATACCGACGACCTTAATGACCGCCAAATAGTTCTGCGGTGCTGCCACGAGGAGAGACCCTTTCCGCTCGTTTTATTTATCGCGTTTCCTGACCGCCTGGGCGGACAGGTACCCCGCCTAGCTCGGGAAACCCTGTCTCAGCAGTCTGCCGAAATACGCCCCCCACTTGCATCGGCCGGGTATGGGTCCGCTGTTTCTAGCGCGTCAACTCTCACCCTCAAGTTGAGATTTAGAGTTATGTAAAGCTGCCGATTGATACGGACAGTAGGGTTGCCTGCCGCCCCCGGTCAACTAACTACGCCTTTACGACTCGGCGTGTCGCGAGGGATCTCCTGAAACCGCTGGTCAGCGCTCACCCTCCGGTCACCGCCACGGTGGGGTCGCTGACGTCGTAATAGCGCGCGTGGGCACGCATCAGGATGGCCAGTTCCCGCAGCTTCGGCGCGGCCCGGTCGCCGCCGCCCCACAGGACCTGCACCCCCCCGGTCAGCTGCAGCGTGACCGCGCTGGCCACCTGCGCGCTCACGCTCGTGACGCGGTGCCGCAGCCGGGCAGGCAATTCCTGTAGCACCGTCACCGCCGCGCGCACCGCGGGGCTGCCGCGCAGCGAGGCACCGGCGCCGGGCACCGGCGCGGTCAGCAGCGGCATCGCGGGCGGCTTGCTGGCCACCTGCCGCACGATGACGCCGAACTCGTCGACCAGCCCGAAACCCCCCGGCTCGGTGACCGCCAGGGCCGGGGTGCGCTCCTGGACCGAGATCACGACCCTGTCCGGCCAGTCCCTGCTGACGTGGGCCGCCTGAACCGGGATCAGCCGCTCGACGCGGCGCGCCACCACCGAGGTGTTGATCCGGATGAGCGGCGTCCCGGCCCGGATGCCCGCAGCATTAAGCACCTCGGCCTTGGTGACCATGTGCACGCCGGTGACCTGCACGGACCGGACCACCAGGAGGCTCGAGCCGAGCAGTGCCCAGGCCAGTCCGGCGACGATCGCCACGGCGGCGAACGCGAAGCACGCCGCCCGCCACAGCTCACCCTCGCGGCGCGCGGCGGCAGGCGGCGAGCCGTCCCCGGCTGCCGCATCCCCGCGCCCCGCCGCACGGTCCCGGCCCGCCGCACCGTCCCGGCCTGCCGCACCGTCCCGGCCTGCCGCAGCGTCCGGCGACGGGGCGGCATCGGTCTCGGTGACGTTGCGCCCGCGGGCCATCAGCGCTCACCGCCCCGCTCAGCCAGGGCGGCCAGGATTACCGGCCCGAGCGCGGTGACATCGCCGGCCCCCATGGTCAGCACCAGGTCACCGGGCTTCGCGGTACCAGTCACCGCGGCCGGCACCTCGGCCGGGTCCGGGAGGAACCTGCCCCGGCCGCCGGGGACCGCGTCCGCGACGAGCCTGCCGGTGACGCCAGGCTCAGGATCCTCGCGCGCCGCGTAGACGTCCAGCACGAGTGCCTCGTCCGAGCGCCCCAGCGCCGCGCCGAAGTCGGCAGCGAAGATCCGGGTGCGGCTGTAGAGGTGCGGCTGGAAGACAGCGATAACCCGCCCGCCGCCCGCCACGTCCCTGGCGGCAGCCAGGTCAGCGGCGAGTTCCGTCGGATGGTGCGCGTAGCTGTCCAGCACGCGGACGCCGTCCGCCTCGCCCTTGAGTTCCATCCGCCGGCGCGCACCGCGGTAGGCCGCCAGGCCCGCCACCACGTCCTGCGGTGCGAACCCGAGCTCGACGGCGGCGGCGAACGCCGCCGCCGCGTTGAGCGCATTGTGCCTGCCGGGCACGGCGATCTCGATCCCGAAGCCGTCCGCGGTGGCAGCGCTCCGGCCGCCGGTCACCATGAGCAGCGTGGCCATGCCGCGCGGGGTCACGCCGGTCACCTGGTAGTCGGCCCCGGCCGAGGTTCCGTAGGTCACCGACCGCACCGGCAGGCTGGCCGAGGCGGCCGCCAGCGATCTGGCTCCCGGATCATCGGCGCACGTGACCAGCAGCCCGCCACTGGCGATCTTCCCGGCGAACGCGACGAAACCGGCCTCGATCTCGGCGAGGCTGCCGTAGTTGTCGAGATGATCGGCCTCGATGCAAGTGACCACGGCAGCGCTCGGCGACAGCATGAGGAACGAGCCGTCACTCTCGTCAGCCTCGGCGATGAACGCCTCGCCGCGGCCGTCGTGGGCTCCCAGCCCGGTCTCGGCGAGGATCCCGCCGATGACGTAGGACGGGTCGGCGCCGCACCGGCGCAGCACGGTGGTCAGCATGGCGGTCGTCGTCGTCTTGCCATGCGTCCCCGCGACCGCGATGCCCTGCCGGCCCAGCATGACGGACGCCAGCGCCCCGGCCCGGTGCAGGACCCGGAGCCCGCGGCGCCTCGCCTCGGCCAGCTCGGGGTTGTCCGGCCTGATCGCGGTCGAGACCACCAGGGTGGCCGCGTCGCCGAGATTGGCCGCCGCGTGGCCGACGTGCACCACCGCGCCCAGCGCGGCCAGCTCATCGAGCTGTGGCCCGGGAGCTGAGTCGCTGCCGGAAACAGCCACTCCCCTGGCCAGCATGATGCGCGCGATCCCGGACATGCCCGCACCGCCGATCCCGGCAAAGTGCACCGGGCCGAGCTCGCTGACCGGCACCGGTGCTACCGGAGTGACCAGGCCCATATCCGCCCTTTCTGGGTATCGCTGCCCTGTCCGCTCACCGGCTGCGGTGGCCGCCGCGCCGGGAGCCGCCATGGCCAGGGGACGCGCCGCGCCGCGGCGGGCCGCCGTGGCGCTGGCCGCGGGCCCGCCGCTGGCCGCTCTGCATGACGCCGATGACCGCGTCGGCCAGCGTGTCGTCCGCGTCACGCCGGCCGGCTCTGGCCGCCGCCCGCGACATCGCGGCGACCAGCTCCGGGTCGAGCAGCACCGGGATCAGCGTGTCGCGGATCCAGTCCGGACTGAGGCTCGCGTCCTCGACGATCAGGCCGCCGCCCGCATCCTCGATCGGTGCGGCGTTCAGCCGCTGCTCGCCGTTGCCGTGCGGCAGCGGCACATACACCGCGGGCAGGCCGACTGCGGTCAGCTCCGCACAGGTCATCGCGCCGGCCCGGCACAGCGCGAAGTCAGCCGCCGCGTAGGCGAGATCCATCCTGTCCAGGTACGGAAGGGTAATGTAGGGGGTCGGGCCGCCGGGCGGCGGGACCTCGACGTCTGAGCGGGGCCCGATGATATGCAGCACCTGAATGCCGGCCTGGCGGATCCAGCCTGCGGCCGCCGTGACCGTCTGGTTGATCGAGCGGGCCCCCTGTGATCCGCCGGTGACCAGCAGGACCGGCAGGTCCGGCTGGAGACCGAAGTGCGCGCGCGCCTTGTCCCCGGTGGCGAGCCGGTCCAGCCCGGAGATCTCCCGGCGGATCGGGATGCCGATGCAGGTAGCGTGCGGCAGCTTGGTGCCCGGCTGCCCGGTGAACACGTGCGAGGTGAGCAGCGCGCCGATGCGGTTGGCCAGGCCGGGCCTGGAGTTCGCCTCATGCACCACGATCGGGATGCCGCGGCGCTTGGCGGCCAGGTAGCCGGGTGTGGCCACGTAGCCGCCGAAGCCAACCAGCACCCGGGCATCCGACTGATCCAGGATCGCCACCGCCGCCCCGACGGCGGCCCCGAGCCGCCCGGGGACCGACAGCAGCTGCGGGGTCAGCGAGCGGGGCAACGGCACCGCGGGAATCAGCGCCAGGTCGTAACCGCGCAGCGGAACCAGCCTCGTCTCCAGGCCGCGCTCGGTTCCCAGGCAGGTGATGGGCATCTGATGGTCAGCGCGCCGCAGCGCGTCGGCAAGCGCCAGCGCGGGCTCGATATGACCCGCCGTGCCCCCGCCCGCGAGAACCACGCTCATCGGGATCCGCCTCCCTCCTCGCCGCTAGCCTGCCGGGCAGCCGCCGCACTCAGCGGCGCCGGCCAGCCAGGCCTAGCCAGCTTAGGATGCGCAGCGGCACGCCAGGGCCAGCAGCGGCGAGTGCCTGCATGGCGCCGGGCTCCCGCTTCGCGAACGACATCAGCATCCCGAGCGCCGCCATCGTCACCAGCAGTGACGACAGCCCGGCGGAAACCAGCGGCAGCGGCACGCCGGTGATCGGCAGCACGCCGATCACCGCCCCGATGTTCACCAGGGCCTGCACCACGATCCAGGCCGTGGCCCCGGCCGCGGCCAGCCGCATGAACGTATCAGGCACCCGCCGGGCGATCCGCAGGCCCGCATAGGCCAGGCCGCCGTACAGGAACGCGACGCACATGGTTCCGATCAGGCCGAGCTCTTCGCCGAGGATGGCGAAGATGAAGTCGGTGCTGGAGTTGGGCACCCAGCCCCACTTCTGCCTGCTGGCGCCGAGGCCCACGCCGAACAGGCCGCCGGAGCCGACCGCGTACTTGCCCTGAATCGACTGCCAGCCGGCCGATGACGGCTGGGCCTGCGGGTTCAGGAAGCCGGTGATCCGCTTGAGCCGGTACGGCGCCACGATGATCAGGATGACCATGATGAACACCAGCAGCCCGAGCATGCCGATGAACAGCCGTCCCGGCGTGCCGATCACCCACAGCAGCGACAGGAAGATCACCAGCAGCAGGAAGGTGGTACCGAGGTCGTCGCCGAGCATCACGAGCATGCACAGGATCGAGGCGCCCGGCATCAGCGGGATGAGCAGCTGCCGCCAGTCGGTCAGCTGGCCGAGCTTCTCCTTGCGGGCCAGCAGGTCGGCGCCCCAGAGCAGGAAGGCGAGCTTGGCGAACTCCGAGGGCTGCAGCTGAAACCCGGCGACCTGGATCCAGCGCTCGGCGCCATCCACGGTCCGGCCGATGCTGAGCACGGCGACCAGGCCGACCACCGAGACAACCATCAGCGGATAGGCAGCCAGCCGGAAAATCTTCGGCGACGACTTGGCCGCGCCCCACATCAGCGGGAGCCCGACCACCACTCCGACCAGCTGTTTCTGGAAGCCGGCGTACGGGGCGCCGCCGGCGTCCAGTGCATTGGCCGACGAAGTCGACAGCACCATGATCAAGCCGAGAGCCAGCAGCAGGACGCTGATGCCCAGCACCAGGTAGTACGAGGTGAGCGGCCGGTCGAGCAGGCCGGCCCGGGAGGCGCGAGCCCGGGAGAGCGCAGCCGCGCGCCGCGGCCCGGCCGTGGCTGGCTGGCCGGGTACAGCTGCCTGGCCAGCGCCGGCTGCCTGACCAGCCGCGGCCGACCGGCCCGCCCCGGCCCGGCCGGCCGCCGCCGCGCTCATCGCGGCTCCGCCAGCCGCCTGACCGCGGCAGCGAAACTCTCGCCACGCGCCGGGTAGTCGCGGAACATGTCGAACGACTGGGCCGCCGGGGCCAGCAGCACGGTGTCACCTGGCACGGCAAGCCGCGCCGCCTCCTGCACAACCAGGTCCATGATCCCAGTGTCGGTGCCCGAGGCCGTCACGACCGGGACATCCGGCGCGTGTCGCGCCAGGGCCTGGCCGAATCTGTCCCGGTCAGCGCCGAGCAGGACGACGCCGTGCAGCCGCCTGGCTGCCGAGCTGACCAGCTGGTCGAGTTCGGCGTCGGCGCCGCGGAACAGGCCGCCGGCGATCCAGACCACGGCCGGGTAGGCGGCCAGCGACGCGGCGGCGGCGTGCGGATTGGTCGCCTTGGAGTCGTCGACGTAGTCGACCGCGCCGACCCGCGCGACCAGGCTGATCCGGTGCGGCTCGGGCCGGAAGGCCGCCAGGCCGCCGCTGACCGCCCCGGCGGGGCACCCGTAGGCCCGGGCCAGCGCGGCCGCGGCCAGCGCATCGGCGACGTTGTGCGGCGCGGCCGGGCGGACGTCGGTCACCGCGGCCAGCGCCACATCGTCACCGAAGGCCCGGTCGACCAGCGCTCCGTCGGCGACACCGAGCTCACCAGGACCCGGCGGACCGAGCCGGAACGGCACGACCCTGGCTGTGCCGGGCGCCGCCCCGGCCAGCTGAACCGACCGCGCGTCGTCGGCGTTGCAGACCGCGATGGTGCCCGGGGCATAGATGCGGCCCTTGTCCCGCGCGTAGGACTCGATGTCGCCATGCCAGTCAAGGTGGTGCCCGGCGATGTTCAGCACCACCGCGGCCAGCGGCCGCAGCGTCGAGCTCCAGTGCAGCTGGAAACTGGACAACTCGACGGCCAGGACCGGGTAGGGATCAGGCTCGGCCACCGCGCCGACCACCGAGGTGCCGACGTTGCCCGCCGCGATGGCCCGGTGCCCGGCCGCGGCCAGCATGGCCGCCAGCATCTTGACCGTCGTGGTCTTGCCGTTGGTGCCGGTCACCGCGAGCCAGTCCTGCCGGGCCCCGCCGGGCAGCACCGGCCGCAGCCGCCAGGCCAGCTCCACGTCACCGATCACCGGCACGCCCGCCGCGGCCGCGGCGGCCAGCAGCGGCGCGTCCGGCCGCCAGCCAGGTGAGGTCACCACCAGGTCCAGGCCGGCCGGCAGCTCGTGGTCGGCGCCGAGCAGCACCTCGATCCCGAGCTCCGCCAGCTGGCCAGCCAGCTCACGACGCTCGGCGTCGTCCCGGGAGTCGACGGCGGTCACCCGGGCACCGTGGGCGGTGAGCACCCGGGCGGCGGGCGGCCCGGATACCCCGAGCCCGGCCACCAGCACCCGCTGTCCGGCCAACTGCGCGCCAGGCCCGCCCGCCGGCTCGGTCACCCTGGCAGCCATTCCACGTAGAAGATGCCGAGCCCGAGCGCGATGAACAGCCCGCAGATCAGCCAGAATCTGATCACGATCGTCGTCTCGGCCCAGCCGAGCAGCTCGAAATGATGCTGCAGCGGCGCCATCCGGAACACCCGGTTACCGGTCGCCTTGAAGAACCCGACCTGGATGATGACCGACATGATAATGATCACGAACAGCCCGCCCAGGATGACCAGCAGCAGCTGGGTCTTGGTGCACACGGCCAGCCCGGCCAGCACGCCGCCGAGCGCGAGCGACCCGGTGTCTCCCATGAAGATCCTGGCCGGCGGCGCGTTCCACCACAGGAAGCCGAAACAGGCACCGGCCACGGCCGCGGCCACCACCGCGAGGTCGAGCGGATCTCGGATCGCGTAGCAGTTGGGGGTGAGCGCCACCGTGCAGTCATTGCGCAGCTGCCAGTTGGCGATCAGCACGTAGGAAGCGAGCACCAGGATCGCCGCCCCGGTGGCCAGGCCGTCCAGGCCGTCGGTCAGGTTCACCGCGTTCGACCAGCCGGCGATCATCAGAACGATCCACAGCACGAACGGGAGCACCCCGATCGTCGGGCCGAAATCTCGCAGGAACGAGATGTGCGCGTCAGCCGGGGTGAGGTCGTATCCGTCCGGATGGCGGAGCACCTCCAGGGCGAAGATCGCGCCCACCACCGCCTGGCCGGCCAGCTTGGCGCCGCTGCGCAGCCCGAGACTGGTCTGCTTGTAAATCTTGATGAAGTCGTCGATGAACCCGACGGCGCCCAGGCCGGTCATGAGCAGCAGGACCAGCAGCCCGGATATCGACATCGGGTCGTCGGTCACCTCGTGCCCGACGACATAGCCGATCAGCGTCCCGACCACGATCACGGTCCCGCCCATGGTGGGGGTACCGCGTTTGGTGGCGTGGGCGGCCGGCCCTTCCTCCCTGATCAGCTGGCCGTAACCGCGTTTGGTGAAGAGCCTGATCGCCAGCGGCGTGCCGAACAGCGCCAGGATCAGCGCGACGCCGGCCGAGACGAGAATCGTCTTCACCGAGCGGCTCCGTTCGCCGCCGCCAGCGGCTGTTCTCCGGTCAGCGCCAGCGCCACTCGCTGCAGATTGACAGCCCGGGAAGCCTTAACGAGAACCACATCGCCGGCCCTGGCCCGCGCGCCGACGGCCGCCACCGCCGCGGCCGCATCGGGCACCGCCACCAGCTCGCCGTGCCAGGATGGTTCGGACTTGGCCCCCGCCAGCATAGGCGCGGCCTCCGCGCCGACCACGATGAGCGCGGTCACGCCGGCCCGGGCGGCCAGCCGCCCGGCCTGCTCGTGGAACTCCCGTGCCGCCGGGCCCAGCTCGGTCATATGCCCGAGCACCGCGTAGGATCCCCGTCCCGCCGCCATGGCGGCCAGCGCCTCGAGAGCGGCACGGAGCGCCTCGGGGTTTGCGTTATAAGCGTCGTTGATAACCGTCACGCCGTCCGTGCTCCTGGTCACTTCCATCCGCCACCTGCTGCGCGCGGTGGCCGCGGACAGCCCGGCGGCGACGTCCGCCACCGGCATGCCGAACTGGCCGGCCAGCGCGGCGGCGGCCAGCGCGTTGGACACGTTGTGCCCGCCGAACAGCCGCAGCTGGACCGGCGCCGAGCCGTCGGGAGTGACGAGCATGAAGCCGGGCCGGCCTGCGTCATCGAGCACGACGTCAGCCGCCCGCACGTCGGCGCCGGCGCGGCGGCCGAAGGTGATGACCCTGGCCCGGGTCTGCCCGGCCATCGCCAGCACCCGCGGGTCGTCGGCGTTCAGCACCGCTGCGCCGGTTTCGGGCAGCGCCGCCGGCAGCTCGGCCTTGGCCCTGGCCACCTCCTCGATGCTGCCGAACTCGCCGGCGTGCGCGTGGCCGACGCAGAGCACCGCGCCGAGGGCGGGCGGCGCGATCTGGCAGAGGCTGGCGATGTGGCCGGGGCCGCGGGCCGACAGCTCGCAGACCAGGTACCTGGTCTGCGTCGTGACCCGTAGCACGGTCAGCGGATGACCGATCTCGTTGTTGTAGGAATCCCGCGGCGAGACCGTCGGGCCCAGGGTCTCGATCAGCTGCGCGGCCAGGTCCTTGGTGGTGGTCTTGCCCGCGGACCCGGTGATCGCCGCGATCTGCAGGCCGCTGGCCCGGTCTACCACGGCCCTGGCCAGCCTGGCCAGGGCCGTGGCGACATCGGTGACGATCAGCGCCGGGGTCCCGGTCGGCCGGGACGCCAGCACCGCGACCGCGCCGGCCGCCACCGCCGCCCCGGCGAAGTCATGCCCGTCGGCCCGCTCTCCCGGCAGGGCCGCGAACAGGCTGCCGGGGGCGGCCTGGCGCGAGTCAATGACCACCGGGCCGGTGACGACCGCGCTGCGGTCAGCCACCAGGTCGGGCCTGGCTCCGACGATCTCGGCGATCTGCGCAAGCGCCAGCGGGATCACAGGTCCTCCGCGTCAGTCCGGGTGTCTCCGGCGCGGCGGCGCCCCAGGGCCGCGGCGGCCACCTCACGGTCATCGAACGGGATCACGGTAGCGCCGGCGTACTGACCGCGTTCGTGACCCTTGCCCGCAATCACCACCACGTCTCCCTTGCCGGCGCCCGCGATCGCCAGGCCGATCGCCGCGGCCCGGTCCGGCTCGACGCTCACGTGCGCCCGCTGAGCTGGCGGAACCTTCAGCGTGCCGGCCAGCATCTCGGTCAGTATCGCGAGCGGGTCCTCCGAGCGCGGGTTGTCGCTGGTGAGAATGGCCACATCAGCCAGCCGGGCCGCCGCCTCGCCCATCAGCGGGCGCTTGGCGGTGTCCCGGTCGCCGCCGCAGCCGAGCACGATGGCCAGGCTGCCCGCCGTGACCGGCCGGAGCGCGGTCAGCACCGCCTCGACCGCGCCCGGCTTGTGCGAGTAGTCGACGAGCACGGTGAAATCCTGGCCGGCGTCCACCCGCTCCAGGCGGCCGGGCACGCCCGGGCAGGCCGCGACCCCGGCCACGGCGGTGGCCAGCCCGACGCCCGCCTCCACCAGCGCGACGATCGCGGCCAGCGCGTTGGCGACGTTGAACGGCCCGGGCAGCGCCACCGACGCGTCGGCCTCGACGCCGCCGGGCCCGATCACCCGGAAGGTGCTCCCGTCCGCGCCACCGCGGACCTCGACGGCGCGCCAGTCCGCGGCGGGATGGCCGGCGGCGGAGAACGTAGTCGTCGGGATCAGCGGCCGGGCGGCCAGCTGCCTGCCGCGCGCGTCGTCGATGTTCACCACCCCGGCCCGGGCGTAGGCGGGCGTGAAGAGCGCCGCCTTGGCGGCGAAGTAGTCCTCGATGTTGTGGTGGAAGTCCAGGTGATCTTGTGACAGGTTGGTGAAGATGGCCACGTCGTAGCTGGTCCCGGCGACCCGGCCGAGCGCCAGCGCATGACTGGACACCTCCATCGCCGCAGCCGAGACACCGCTCTCGGCCATGACCGCGAAGAACGCCTGCAAGTCAGTGGCCTCCGGCGTGGTGAGCTGGCTGGCGACCGCGGTATCGCCGATTCTGGTCTGGACCCCGCCGACCAGCCCGGTCGAATGCCCCGCGGCCCGCAGGCCGGCTTCCAGCAGGTAGGTCGTGGTGGTCTTGCCGCTGGTGCCGGTGACCCCGATCAGCAGCAGCCTGGCCGACGGGTTGCCGTAGATCCAGGACGCGACGGCGCCCAGCCGGGACCGCGGGTCACCGACCACGAAGACCGGCAGGCCGGAGGCGACGGCGGCGTCCCGGCCCGTGGGGTCGGTGAGCACGGCTAGCGCGCCGGCCGCCGCGGCGTCCGCGCAGAACCTGGCTCCGTGGTGCTTGCTGCCCGGCAGCGCGGCGTACAGGTCACCGGGGCGCACCAGGCGCGAGTCGTGGGTGATGCCGGTGACGCCGCGGCCCGGGGGCTGCGACGGCGCCTGGCCCGGCCCGGCCGGGCCGTACGTCTTGACGCCAAGCAGCACCGCGAGACCCGTGAGCGGGCGCGCGGGAACGTGGCGAGGGCGAAGATCCGCTGGCACGGGCTGAGGGTACCTCCCTTCACGGCGCGGTGAGCCTGACGTAAGGACGCCGGCCGCCATCTGGCGGGATCTTCATCGTCTGCAGCGCGAACTTCATCACGTGGTAGAAGACCGGCCCTGCCACGGCGATGCCGAAGTAGTTGCCGCTCTTGGGGTCCTGCAGGTTCACCGCGACCACCAGCTGCGGGTCAGTGGCCGGGGCGATGCCGATGTAACTCGAACCGTACTGACACAGGCAGCCGCCGCGCTGCGGATCGGGCACCTGCGCGGTGCCAGTCTTGGCCGCGATCGAGTATCCGTTGATGATCCCCCACGGCTCGCCGGCCTCCTCGTTCACCTTCGGCACCTGCTGCAGCATCCTCATCAGCTGGCCGGCCGCCTTGGTGGTCAGCACCCGGCGGCTGGTGGGCGCGGGAGCGGGCTGGAACTTGCCCGACCCGTTCGTGGTGCCGGCCACAATGGAGGGCTGCACCCGGACCCCGCCGTTGGCAATGGTCGCGTAGACACTGGCCATCTGCACCGCGTTCACGGCTACGCCCTGGCCGAAGGACAGGGTGTAGCGCTCGTCGCCCCACCATTTGGCCGGGACCGGCAGGATGCCCGGGCTCTCGCCGGGCAGGTTCAGCCCGGTGGGCGAGCCGATCCCGAAGGCCCGGAACATCTGGTACTGGACCTGCGGGCTGACGTGCTGGACCACCTGCACCATGCCGACGTTGCTCGAGTTGGCCAGGATGCCCGCGATCGTGTACCTGAAGGTGGGGTGCAGCTCGGCGTCGTGAAACGGAAACCCGTCGACCACGATGTGATCGGGGACGGTGTAGGTGCTCATCGGCGTCTGGCCGCCGTGCTCGAGCGCGGCCGCCACGGTGATCACCTTGCCGGTGCTGCCCGGCTGGAATACGTTCGCGACCGGGATGTCGCTGGTCCCGGCTACGCTCTGCGGCGCGGCCGGGTTGAACTCCGGGTACTGGGCGAGCGCGAGGATGCGGCCGGTCTTGGGCTGCATCACCACGATCGTGCAGTTCCTGGCCTTGGTGGCCTTGACCTGAGCAGCGCAGGCCCGCTCGGCGTACCACTGGATGTTGGACTGCAGGGTTAGCTTGAGGTTTCCCGCCGGGACCTGCGGCTTGATCTTGGTGTCGGTCAGCGGTATCGGCTGCCCGGTCGTGGTCTTCTCGACTTCCTCGCTGCCGTCCCGGCCCGCCAGCAGCGAGTTGTACTGGAACTCCAGCCCCGCCTCGCCGTGCAGGTCCCCCGCGGCGTCGGTGTCGGTGAAGCCAAGCACGTTAGCGGCCAGTTCCCCGTTCGGGTAGGCCCGGGCGTAACTGGGCGTCTCGCTGATCCCGACCAGGCCGAGCGCGGTGATCCGGGAGCCGGTCGAGGCCGTCACGCTGCGCTTCAGGACGACGTATTGCGGTGAGGACGGGTGCATGAGCAAGGCCAGCACCGCCGGCTGCGTCATGCCAAGCGGCCCGGCCAGGGCACTGGCCACGCGCGGCCGCATGGCGACGTTGATCTCGGCCGGGTCGGCGAAGACCAGGTCGGTCTGGACGGTCATCGCCAGGATCCGGCCGTCGCTGGTGGTGATGGTGCCGCGCACCGCGGGGATGGATTCAGGTGCGAGCCGCAGGCGTTCGGCCAGCATCTGGTATCGCGGCGCGTCGAAGCCCTGCAGTTGCACGAGGCGGGCCGCGAACATGGCGAGCACGGCCAGGATGCACAGCAGCGTGACGTTCAGCCTGCGAGACGGGCTGCCCCGCCGAAGGACCGGCCGGGCGGCGACCATGAACGACGCCCGCCCCGGCTGACCCGGGCGCCGCGGGCTGCCCGGGTCCCGCTCGGCAGACCGCGGACGGCCAGGAAACCGCGAGCTGCCCGGGCGCCGTGAGCTGGCTGGCCCACCGGCACCGGCCGGGCGTCGCAGCTCGCCGGCCCGCTGATCATCCGGCTGCCGCTCGCCAGCGGACCGCCGCGCGTTATCGGACCGCCTGGCACTATCAGATGACCGCGGACTATCGGCTGGCCGCGGCCGCCGGGGGCTATCGGACCAGGATCGCCGACCAGGCTCTCCAGCCCGCCGGGTGCCGTCCGCACCCCCCCGGCCAGCGTCGTGCGGCCGCCGTCCGGAGTCACGGCCGCGCTGGTCGGCGGCCCGGCGGTGCGGGCCGCCCGGCAACGGCGGGCGGCGGCTGGCTCGCGGCCCGGACCGGTCATCTCTCCCCCGCCCCCCGTCATCGGGGCTCACGGGCCGTACCCAGGCACCCCGGCCGCCCCGGCGGCGCCGGCCGGGGCGGAATACCGGCGGCCGGTCTTCAGGTCGACCATGCTGAGAACGGACTGCGGACGCATTCCCAGCCGGTAGGCGCGCTGCTCGATCGTGGACGGCGATTCCTCGGTCGCCACCTGCTGCTGCAGATCCTGCTGGCGCTGAGCCAGCTGGACATTGTCCTTCTGCAGGTCGCTGATCCGGAATGAGGCGGCCGCGAGGGTCGTGTTGATCACGAGCAGGCAGACCAGCCCGCCGCCGAGCAGCCCCAGCAACAGAAGGATGAACGGAGTCCGCTGGCTACGCGCCGCATCGGCGGCGGTGCCGGCCGCCGCGGTTACCGAAGCGGCGCGAGACGGCGCCGCAGGGGTTCCTGAGCGGGACCCGGCTGAGGCCCGATTCAGGAGCGCGGTCGCCGCGCCGGTCGCGGACCGCCCGGCTGCTCGGTTCCCCCTGGCTGGGCTTTGGCCAGCTGGGGTTTGGCCGGCTGCGGTATGGCCAGCTGCGGTTTGGCCGGCTGCAGCCCGGCGACCTGCGGCTCGCGTCCGCCCGGCGGCAGGCGGCGGCTGGCTCAGCGCCGATGCGCGCTGGCCGGACGGCCGCGGGTCCCGGACCGGCGGGCGCGGAACCCGGCCGGACGGCTGTGCGTCCCGGCCGGATGGCCGCGGATCCTGGTGAGGCTGTCGCGGGTCCTGGCCGGCGGGTCGCGGGCGCGGGCGGCGCGATGCACTGCTTCCCCCGGTGGGGCCGGTGCCTCGCGCGCGCGTGGTGGTAGTGGTGACATTCATCGTGCTGCGCCCGTCCTCCCTCTCGCCCGCAACCCGGGGTCGCTCCTCATGCCGCGTCCCTTATCCGCTCGGCGGCCCGTAGCCGGGCCGAGGCGGAACGCGGATTGGCCGCCAGTTCCTCAGCAGATGGCCGCTCAGCTCCCCTGGTCAGGAGCCGGAACAGCGGCCGGTGGCCGGGCAAGGGCACCGGCAGCCCGGGCGGCGTCGTGTCGACCGTGCGAGCTGCCAGCGCCCGCTTCACCGCACGGTCTTCCAGCGAGTGGTAGGCGAGCACCACAATCCGGCCGCCCACGGCGAGCGCGTCCAGCGCCATGGGCAGGGCCCGGTCCAGCGCCTCGAGCTCGCCGTTCACCTCGATGCGCAGGGCCTGGAAGGTGCGCTTGGCCGGATTCCCGCCGGTGCGCCGCGCCGGGGCCGGGATAGCGGCACGGACTATCTCGCTCAGCCGCATCGTGGAGGTCAGCGGGGCCCTGGTTCGTTCCCGTACCACCGCATCCGCGATCCGCCTGGCGAACCGCTCCTCGCCGTACTCCCGGAGCACCCGGGCCAGCCGGGCGGCCGGATAGGTATTGACGACCTCCGCGGCGGTGAGTGCCTGGGTGCGATTCATCCGCATGTCCAGCGGGGCGTCGTAGGAGTACGCGAAGCCCCGGGCCGGATCGTCCAGCTGGGGCGATGAGACACCCAGGTCGAACAGGACCCCCTGCACCCTGACCAGCTGTAGCCGGGCCAGGATCTCAGTGATCTGATCGAAGGCCGCGTGCACCAGCCTGACCCGGTCGTGGTAGGCCGCCAGCAGCTGCCGGGACTCCTCGATCGCGGCGTCGTCGGCATCCACGCCGATCACCGTCAGGCCTGGATGCTGGGCAAGCAGGGCGCCCGTATGACCCGCCCGGCCGAGCGTGGCGTCCACCAGCACCGATCCCGGCAGCTCGAGTGCGGGCGCCAGCAGCGCCAGCACGCGCTCGGTCAGCACCGGGCGGTGCCCCTCCGCCATGCCCATCTCGCCCCCTCTGCTCCCAGCCGGTCATTCCGCACCGTTCTGCTCCCGCTCGGCCCGCAACTGCGCCGCCGGACGCCACACGGCGAGCGCTTCCCGTCGGCGCGGTGCCCGGCCAGGCCCCCATCCGCGCATGCGCTGATGGTCCGATTCCGCCTGGCGCCGGGGAAGTGGCGTCAGCCGGACCTGGCCACCCAGCGCGGGTGGAGACCTCGCCGGGCACCTGGCGCCGCTCGATGCGGCACCTCGTTCACAAAATTCCTGGCAGCACCTCCTCGGACGCATCGGAGAAGGCGTCCTCCTGCTCGGCGAGGTAGGAAGTCCAGGCATCCGCGTCCCAGATCTCCAGCCGCGTATTAGCGCCGATCACCACGCAGTCGCGTTGCAGGGCGGCGTAGTCGCGCAAGCCCGGCGGAATGGTGATCCGGCCCTGCTTGTCCGGCACCTCATCGGAGGCACTGGCGAAGAACACCCTGCTGTAGTCGCGGACCGCCTTGGCGGTCACTGGCGCGGTGCGCAGGGCCTCGGTAATCCGGCCGAATTCCGTTTCGGGGAAGACGTAAAGGCAGCGCTCCTGGCCCTTGGTCAGAACGAGGCCGGACGCGAGCTCTTCCCGGTACTTCGCGGGCAGGAAGAGACGCCCTTTTTCGTCCAGTCGGGGCGTGTGAGTGCCGAGAAACACCAGCTCTCACCTCCCGGTCCCCCACCGATGCTGCCTCAGGGCCAGGCTCCGCCCCACGGTGCACCACTGTACTCCACATTCCCCCACCGTCAATGACGGGAAGCTGATGAAACGGGGCGGCTGCGTGCCAAGTCTCAAGGTCAGAAGGGGTGGAGTGAAGTGGAGCAGCCGGCCCGCGCACCCGTGGCGAGGCAGGACGGCGCCATGCTCAGCAGCCGCGCAGCCGCCCCCGACGCGCGCTGCCGCCGCGATCCAGGCACATCCGGTGGGCACTGTTACAGCGCCGATACCACCGGGACATCGCTTCCTGGCCTATGCACGACGTACTGTCTGAACGCATGGTCGTGGTGGCCGGACAATGCAGTCTGCCTATCCCGCGGACCGGGGTTCGCGCCGGATGTGACGCGAGGAGGATGTGTGGTTATTGATACGGGTAACCAGGCGGAACGGAAGCTGGATGAGCTCGTACAGGTAGCCCGCCGCGTCAGTACGGCCGTGGAAACTGTCATCGAGGGCAAGCCTGAAGCGATCCGGCTCGCCCTCACTGTGCTGTTGGCCGAGGGGCATGCCCTGATCGAGGACGTCCCCGGGGTCGGCAAGACACTGCTGGCCAAGGCGCTGGCCAGGTCGATCGACTGCTCCGTGCGGCGCGTGCAGTTCACGCCCGACCTGCTGCCGAGCGACCTCACCGGCGTCAGCGCCTTTAACCAGGAAATCACGGAGTTCGAGTTCAAGCCCGGGCCGATCTTCGCCAACCTGGTCCTCGGCGACGAGATCAACCGGGCGTCCCCGAAGACTCAGTCCGCGCTGCTGGAGTGCATGGAGGAGCGCCAGGTCACCGTGGACGGCGCCACCTACCCGCTGAAGCTGCCGTTTATGGTGATCGCGACCCAGAACCCGGTCGAGATGGAAGGCACCTATCCGCTACCCGAAGCGCAGCGCGACCGGTTCATGGCACGGATCTCGATCGGATACCCCGACAAAAGCGCTGAGCTCGCGATGCTGGATTCGCACGGATCGTCATCGCCGCTCGATGTGCTCAAGCCGGTCGCCCATGCCAGCGACGTGCGCGCGCTCGTCGCGGCCGTCCGCGGCGTGCACGTCGCCCAGTCGATCAGGCAGTACATCATCAGCCTGGTCACCGCGACGCGATCCGCCCCCCAGCTCAGGCTGGGCGCGTCGCCGCGGGCCACGCTGCACCTGCTTCGGGCTAGCCGCGCCTATGCGGCGCTGGACGGCCGGGACTTCGTGATCCCCGATGATATTCAGGTGCTGTGCGGACCCGTGCTCGCCCACCGGCTGCTGCCCACCCCGGAGGCGCTGGTGGGCCACGAGCTGCCTGAGCAGGTCCTGGCCAGGCTGGTAGAGCAACTGCCCGTCCCGGTCAGATAGCGGGCCCGGCGCCCACCCGCTGGCCCGGTCCAGGAGCAGGCCATAGATTGGAACGGCAGCGCGGAAGGAAGAGCCGGAGAATGCGGTCATTGCTCGCGGGTTTGACCATCCGGGGTACCTCATTTCTCGCGGCGGGCGGGGCGGCCACGCTGGCCGGGCTGCTCCTCGGTGAACGTGACCTGGTCAGCCTCGGGGTGCTCCTGATCGCGCTGCCGCTGCTGGCCGCCCTCGCCGCCAGCCGAGCCCGCTACCGGCTGAGCTGCGTTCGCAGCGTGGCCCCGCCCCGGGTCCCGGCCGGGCAGACCGCCCGGGTCACGCTGCGCCTGGAGAATGTGTCGCGACTGCCCACCGGGCTGCTGCTCGCCGAGGACACGGTCCCCTTTGCGCTCGGCACCCGGCCCAGATACGTCCTGAACGGGATCGAGCGCGGCGGCATCAGGGAACTCAGCTATCCGTTGCGGTCCGACCTGCGGGGCAAGTTCGCGATCGGCCCGCTGGACATCAGGATCGCCGACACGTTCGGGCTCGTCGAACTCGGGCGCTCGTTTTCCTCGCACACGACGTTCGTGGTCACGCCGCGCGTCGTGGCACTGCCCCGGGCCGTAGTGGCGGGCAGCTGGATGGGCGACGGCGATGGCACCACCCGGGCTGCCGCGGCGGCCGGGGAAGACGACGTGATACCGCGCGCTTACCGCGATGGCGACGAGCTGCGCCGGGTGCACTGGCGCTCCACGGCCAGGTACGGCGAGCTCATGGTGCGCCGCGAGGAGCAGCGCTGGCGCAACCGCGCGATGCTGCTGCTGGACACCAGGCGCAGCGCGCATTCCGGTGCTGACGCGACTTCATCTTTTGAGTTCGCCGTCAGCGCCGCGGCCTCGATCGGAGTTCACCTGGCGCGAGAGGGGCTGGATGGCCAGCTGATCACCGATGCGGGACCGGTGAGCACCGCGGGCATCTTCGAGGACGTCCTGCTCGACTCGCTCTCCGTCATCAAGCCCTCGCGCTGCCGCGACCTCGGCGCCGGAACCGCGGCGCTGCGCGGCGGCAGCAGCGGCCTGGTGATCGCCATAGCCGGGCAGATGTCCGCGGGCGTAGCCAGGCAGCTCGCGGCCAGCCGCCGGGACGCCGGTCCCGCCATCGCGCTGCTGCTGGCCGTTTCCAGCTGGAGCGTCTCCCATCCGCCGGACCGGCCCGCGGATGTCAGCCAATCGGCGGCGCCCGGCCATCCGGCCGGCGGCCAGAACGGGAGTGGTCCAGGGAGCAATGGCCAGGCTCGCGATTCCGCGCGCCGCGCGGCCCGCAGGTCCGACGAGACCGGGCCAGCCGCAGCCATCCTGCGGGCCGCGGGCTGGCGCGTCGTCTCGATCGATGCGAGCACGCCGCTGGCGGCCGCGTGGCAGCAGCTGGCCGCCTACCCGACCGCCCCTGGGCACCTGGACAGCGCCAGCAACGTCAGCGAAGCGCTGCCATGAACCCGCGGCTGACCCTGACCACCGCCTTGGCCGTGATCCTCGCGTCGGTGTCGGTATACCCGCTCATCCAGGGCTGGGGCTGGTTCTGGGCCGGCGCTGGCGCGGTGCTTATCGTCGCCGCTGCGGGCACCCTGACCAGGCTGCCTGCCTGGCCCGCCGGGCTGGCCGCCGGTGTCCTGGCGCTGATCGCCAGCTGCCCGCTGCTGGCCAGTCCGCCCTGGTATGGCAAGGCGGCGGGGGTGCTGATCGTGGCCCTGGCCGCGGCGGGCCTGACCCGGCGCCGCGTCCTGGCCGCGCTAGCCTGCCTGATCACCTACCTGGCGGCCCTGCTGATCTACCTGAACGCGGTATTCGCCTCCGGAAGGTCGGCCATCGGCCTGGTGCCCACCGGGACCTCGGTTCACTACCTGTGGTCGCTGGCCAGCGGCGGGCTGGGCGAGCGCGCCTACGCCCCCCCGGTCCCTGGTACGCAGGGGATAGTGCTGCTCGCGGCGGGCGGCATCGGCCTGATGGCTGTGGCGGCGGATCTGCTGGCGGTCCGGCTGCACAGCCCGGCCATCGCCGGCCTGCCACTGCTCGCCCTCTACAGCGTCCCGATCACCACCAACGCCAAGCAGGGCGGCGTCGGCGCCACCGTTGTGTTCTGCCTTGGCATCAGCGGCTACCTGGCCATGCTGGCCGCCGACTCGCGCGATCGGCTGCGCATCTGGGGCCGGCTGGTCACTGTCTGGCAGCTCCGTGATCGGGAGACGGTCCAGAAGCCGGACACCAGGGCCCTGGCGGCCTCCGGGCGGCGGATCGGGCTGGCGGCGATCAGTATCGCGATCCTCGTCCCGCTGCTCGTCCCTGGAGTCAGGGTGCACGGCCTGTTCGCCGGCGGCGCGGCACCGGGAGCCCACGGCCCGGCCCACGTCCAGCTGCCCAACCCGCTGGTTCAGATGCAGCAGCAGCTCCAGGCGACCACCCCGCAGACCGTGCTGACCTACACGACCGACTCTCCGCACCCGGCCGGCCAGTACCTGCAGGTGTATGTGCTGAATTATGACTACCTCAGCGGGACCTGGAACCTGATACCGCCCGGGCGCTCGGTCCCGGTCGGCAGCGGGCCGCTCCAGCCCGCTCCGGGGGTCGCGTCCCGAATGCCACAGGTAACGTCCCGCACCCGGATCAAATTCGCGAGCGGCGTCGCAGGCTACGGCACCAAGCTGAACTTCCTCGCGCTCCCCTACGCGCCAACCAGGCTGGCGATCAACGGCGACTGGCACCAGGACAAGGCAACGCTCATGGTGTACTCGCTCAGCAACTCGCTGTCGGGCCTGACCTACGCCGTCACCAGCCGCTCGGCCGAGCCGACAGGCAGCCCTGAAGCGCCGTCCACGGGCGTGATGGCCAACTACCTGACGACGCCGCCCACCCACACTCTGCAGCTGACGAAGCTCGCGGCCAGCATAACGAAGGGCGCCACCTCAGCCTTCGGCAAGGCGCTGGCCCTGGAGCGCTATTTCACGACGGGCAACCGCTTCAGCTACAGCCTCAATGTGCACCTGCCGGACAATACGGCCGGACTGATCGATTTCCTGACTAAGACCAGACGCGGCTTCTGCCAGCAGTTCGCCTTCGCGATGGCGATACTCGCCAGGGTGGTCGGCATCCCGTCCAGGATCGCGGTGGGCTACACGGCAGGAGTCAACGAGGAGAACGGCAGCTGGAAGGTCAGCACCGCCGACGCGCATGCATGGCCGGAGCTTTATTTCGCGGGCGCCGGGTGGCTGCGCTTCGAGCCCACGCCGAGCGGCGCCGGCGGCCAGGCCACCGCGGTCCAGCCGGACTATGCGGCCTTCCCGGTGCTCCCGGGGGCGGTCAAGCCGATCCAGGGCCACGGCGGGACCGGCGGCACAGGCGGGCGCGCATCCGCCGCCGGGAGTCTCGCCAAGCTGAACCATCTGGCGGCGGGTCAAAGCGGCAAGGTTGCACCGGCCAAATCCGCACCCGCGGCCGGATTCCCCTACTGGCTGGTCGTCGTGGTGGCGCTGGGCCTGGCGCTCAGTGCGCCGGCGACAGCCAGGGTGCTGATCCGCCGCGGCCGGTGGCACCGGGCGACGGATGACACCGGCCTGGCACATGCCGCATGGCGAGAGCTGCAGGATGTTCTGACCGACCACGGAATGGCCTGCCGGCCCAGCGAGTCGCCGCGCGCCGTGGCCCGCAGGATCGGGCCGGCTCTGGGGCTCGATGATGCTTCTCGCCAGGCGCTGGAGCGAATCGCCAGCGCCGAGGAACGAGCACGCTACGCAGTTGCGCCGGAACCGCCGGGAACCCTTCGCGCTGACGTCGGCACCGTGCGGCAGGCCATCGCCAGGGAAGCTGATGACACGGTCCGGTGGCGCGCCCGGCTGCTGCCCGCATCTATGCTCGCGCCGACGCGGGCGGCGCTGTATTACGCACTCGACGTGTTCGGCTGGATGGACGCCGCTGGCCAGCGGCTGCGCCGCCGGGCTCAGACCGGGACGCCCGGACTAGCCGACCGGATCGGATAAGGGGCTGGACCGGGACGCCCGGACTGGCCGGCCGGATCGGATAAGGGGGCTAGGCCGGGACGCCCGGACTGGCCGGCCAGATCGGATAAGGGGGCTAGGCCGGGACGCCCGGACTGACCGGCCAGATCAGATAAGGGCTAGACCGGCCAGATCGGACAGATCGGCCTCGCAGACCGCACCGAACAGACCAGTCGGATCGAATTGACCAGCCTGGCCGACCAAAGCGGGTAGACCAGTCAAGCCCGGCCGGGACCCGGGTAGCCCGCCCGGGCCGCGCGGCCCGGGCGGCCCGCTGTGGACTAGCGGTCTCTCTCCTGGCGGCGGCGCCAGCGCTCTTCCAGCCGCTCCATCAACCCGGTGTTGGCCGGCTTGCTGCGGCGCTCGCGGGCCGGGCTGCGGCCGGTGGCGACGCCGGTCATGTGCCGGTAGCTGGTCAGCGCCCACATGCTGGCCGCGAGCATGACCACGAAACCAGCGACTCCGATAAGCACGTAGGTGGTGATAACCCCAGCCAGGAGCAGCCCGACGCCGATGATGAACCCGAAGGCAGCCTGGACGACCCGGCGCTTGTAGTGCACTCGCGGGTCGCTGGCGCGCACGGCGTTCGCGAACCGCGGGTAATCGGCGTAAAGCGCCTGCTCGATCTGCTCGAGCTGGCGCTGCTCGTGCTCAGAGAGCGGCACAGTGCCTCCCATCAAAAACTCGCGCGGGGACCGGCTCGGCGGCCTTCGCCTCACGGGACTGCGTTACCCCAAGAATACGAGCGCGAGTGCGTCCTGCGGAAGGGTACATCGCCCTGCCGGACGACCGCTTCGCGGTCCAGATGCCCGCAGACCGTTGCGGACCGCCGCAATAGGGTCCCGGCGATGACCTCATGTGTCCCGCCGGTCAGTATCGACGAGGGCAGCAGGCCGGACCATGTCGGTGCCGAACCGCCCTGCGATCCGGTCCACCGCCCGCTCGGCTTCCCGCCATGGTGCGGGACTTTCGCCCAGCGCCAGCTGCGTGGCGGCACCTGTCGCCGGGACCAGGCCGGTGGCCCGCACCCCGACCAGCCGCAGCCTCGCCTGCGGACCTAGCCCGGAGGCTGAATAGAGAGCACACGCGGTCAGATAGATCTGCTGCGCCACGTCGGTAGGATCAGCCAGCGTCCGCGAGCGGGTGATGGTCTTGAAGCTGGCCAGCCGCAGCTTGACTACCACCGTCCTGGCCGCCCATCCCGAGGAGCGAAGGCCGCGGGCGGTCCGTCCGGACAGCCGCAATAGCTCACGGCGGATCACGTCCGGGTCGACGACATCGCGCGGAAAGGTCTCCTCCGCTCCAATGCTCTTCTCCACAGCGCCCGCGAGCACCCGGCGATCGTCTTGCCCGTGCGCGAGGGCCGTCAGATGCGCCGCGGCAGCGCGGCCTAGCTCCCGTTCAAGTGCTGCCTGAGGTGCCTGCGCGATATCGGCCACGGTGCGCAGTCCGAGCCTGGCCAGGACCTGGCCGGTCTGCGCGCCCACTCCCCACAGCGCCGCCACTGGCAGCGGGTACAGGAAATCGAGCACCCGGTCGGCCGGAATGACCAGCAGCCCGTCTGGCTTACAGTGCACCGAGGCGAGCTTGGCGACGAATTTCGTCGTTGCCACGCCGACCGAGCAGGTGATTCCCTGCTGCGCACTGACCTGGGCCCGGATCAGCTGGCCGATGTGGGCCGGCCCGCCGAGCCGGCGCAAGGCGCCGGCGACATCCAGGAACGCCTCATCCAGTGCGAGCGGCTCCACCTCAGGCGTGACGGCCCGGAAGATGGCCATAACTTCCCTGGACACCGCGGCATAGTGGCCGTGCCGGGGCGGGATGAAGACCGCATGCGGGCAGCGCCGCCTGGCCCTCGCCACCGGCATCGCCGAGCGGACACCGAACGCGCGGGCCGGGTAGGTAGCGGAGAGCACCACGCTGCGGGGTCCGGCGCCCGCCACGATCACCGGCGCGTTCGCCAGCTCGGGGCGGTCCCTAATCTCGACGCTTGCGTAGAAAGCGTCCATATCGACGTGCAGGATGTGGCAGCCCGTGTCGTCGGGTGGGCACTGCAGATGCCCGTGCGCCACCGGCGCCTCCTCATGCCGCTCTACGGCCCAAATGTAGTGCCAGCTGCCGACAGTCCCCGCACCCCGACTCCAGGCCGACCACCACGCCACCTCGCCCCGCCAGCCAGGCCGACCGCCCCAGCACCACGCCACCCAGGCCAACCGCCCCAGCACCACGCTGGCCGCCATGCCACCTCGCCCCCCACCCACCGGGCAGCGCAGTCATGCTCGGGTAACCAGCTGGCGGATGGGCGCTTCGGTCTGTCCGTACCGATGCGCGCATTCACCAGGCCCGGGGTGGGCGAAGGTCCGGCAGGCTGGGCTGGGGGCCTGCTCCAGGTCATTGGCCGGGGGCCTGCTCCAGGTCATTGGGGGCCTGCTCCAGGTCATTGCCCGGGGGCCTGCTCCAGGTCATTGGGGGCCTGCTCCAGGTCATTGCCCGGGGTCTGGTCAAGCTCGGGCCTGAGCTCGAGCAGCCGCGCGAGCAGGCCGTTGACGAAGGCCGGCGAGCCGTCCGTTGACAGGTCGCGGGCCAGCAGCACGGCCTCGCTGATTGCTACCGCATCCGGTATCTCCGCCGCCCAGAACAGCTCGTAGACCGCGATCCGCAGGATGTTCCTGTCCACCGCGGGCATCCGGTCAAGGGTCCAGCCCTGTGAATGCGCGGACAACAGCTCATCAATTCTGGCCCGGTGCGCCTGCACTCCCCTGACCAGCTCCGCCGCGTAATCCGAGACCGGCGGGGTCGCCTCTGCGGACCGCTGATCCAGCAGGTCCAGGACGTCGACGCCCCGGATCTCTGCCTCGAAGAGAAGATCGAGGGCCCGCTTGCGGGCCTTACTGCGCGCGGCCATGGTCGCCCTGAACCTGCTGTCGGACCAGCCCGCACCTCACGCGCGGCCGAGGTACTGGCCGGTGCGGGTGTCGACCCTGATCTTCTCGCCGGTCGTGATGAACAGCGGCACCTGGATCTGCGCGCCGGTTTCCAACGTGGCCGGCTTGGTCCCGCCGGTCGACCGGTCGCCCTGCAGTCCCGGGTCGGTCTGGCTGACGGTCAGCTCGACGGCCGCAGGCAGCTCCACGTACAGCGGGACGCCCTCATTGAACGCCACCGTCGCGTTCTGCTGCTCAAGCAGGTAGTCGGCCACACCCCCCACCACCGTGGCCGGGATATGCGGCTGGTCGTAGTCCTGGGTGTCCATGAAGACGAAGTCGTCGCCCTCGCGGTAGAGATACTGCATCTCCCGCTTGTCGACGCTGGCCTGCTCGACGCGGACGCCTGCGTTGAAGGTCCGGTCGACGACCTTGCCCGACATCACGTTCTTCAGTTTCGTGCGCACGAAGGCGCCGCCCTTGCCGGGCTTGACGTGCTGGAAATCGACGACGCTCCAGAGCTGGCCGTCGAGGTTGAGGGTCATGCCGTTCTTGAGATCATTCGTGGTGGCCACGTCTGTCGTCTCTCCTGCGTGCGTGCGGGGATAGCTCGTCGGCTAAAGGACGAGCAGTTCCCTCGTGGTCGTGGTGAGCAAGTCAGCCGATCCCGCCGCCCCGGCGCCGTCCCGGACCACCAGGGTGTCCTCGATCCTGACGCCGCCCTGGCCCGGCAGGTAAATCCCGGGCTCGACGGTAACGGGAGTCCGGTTCCCGAGTGTACCGGTCCTTCCGTACCCGATGATCGGAGCCTCATGGACCTCGAGGCCGACACCGTGGCCGAGACCGTGCTGGAAATGCCCGCCGTGGCCGGCGTCGGCGATCAGATCTCTCGCCGCCGCATCGACCGTGCTGACGTCAGTCCCAGGCCTGGCGGCCTCGATCCCGGCCTGCTGCGCCGCCGCCACCAGCGCATAGATGTCCCGTTGCCAGCCTGCAGGCGCGCCGAGCGCGACCGTGCGGGTCATGTCGGCGTGGTAGCCGTCGTAGCGGGCGCCGCAGTCGATGGTGATCAGGTCCCCGACGGCGAACGGCCGGCTGCCCGGCACGTGGTGCGGGATAGCTCCGTTGGGCCCGCTGGCGACAATCGTGTCGAAGGCCAGCGCCTCGGCACCGTGATCGATCATGCAGCGATCGAGCAGGATGGCAAACTCCCGCTCGGTCAGGCCCGGCCTGATGGCCGCCAGCGTCTCCGCGCACGCCTCGCTGGTGATCGAGCACGCCCGGGCCAGCAGCTCGATCTCCGCTTCGTCCTTGCTGACCCGCAGTTCCTCGATGGCCCGGCCAAACGGGATCAGGGCCGGGCCGCCGTCCAGTTCGGCGAGCGCCTGGTGGCGTTCCACGGTCATCTCCTGGGCCTCGAACGCCACCGTCCGCTGGCCTCGCGAACCGGCCAGAGTGACCAGCGCGGGCTCGATGAGGCGCTCGACGACCAATTCGAGATCGGGGCAGTCACGCGCGGCGGCCTCCGCATAACGGGAGTCAGTGGCCAGCACCTCCGGCCCGTTGGCGGGCAGCAGCACGGCCGCGTTCGAGCTCGCCAGGCCGGTCAGGTACCTGACGTTCGCCCGGCTGGTGATCAGCGCGGCATCAGCGCCCACCGCCGCGACGTGTTCGCGCGCGCGGGCTCTCCTGGTTGCGTGTATCTCAGGCATGACACGACTGTATGGCCTGGCTCGTGATGTTTATTCCGCGCTAGCCGGGCAGAAGCGCTACCGCTCCGGCTTCCCCCAGCCGGGCGGAGGTGATCATGACCACGCCAGCTGATGACCTGATCGCCGCGCCCTTCCGAGACCTGCCCCGCTACGACGACCGGACGCTGCTCAGCCTGCGCGAGCTCAGCCTGCGCGAGTTCAGCCTGCGCGAGCGCCTGCTGGGGCCGGACAAGCAGCCAGAAGATCAGCTGACCGGGATCGGAGCATCATGAAAACCGCGACCGCGCTGGCCCTGCTGGCCGTTGGCGCCATCCTGACCTTTGCCGTCAACGCGGCCATCCCGGGCGTCAACCTGCAGGTCGCCGGCCTCATCGTCATGCTGACCGGGGTGGCAGGCCTGTTGATCCCCGCCCGGACCTCGGGCTGGCTGCGCAGGCGCATCGTGCTGCGCGGCCCGAACGGGCCGGTCGTCGAGGAGGCCGACGACCACGCGTACCCGTCGGACGTCATGCGGGACCCGGCGACCCTGGCCGCCCGGATCCTGCAGGACGCACGCGCAGCCGCGGACGATCCGCGGATGCTGCCTTACCTCGGGCCGGACGGTCTCTACATCGAGCCGGACGTGGTCGATGCCGAGGAGGTCGCCCCGGTCCCGGATTCGGTGGTCAGCCCGGACCTCGCGGGCTAGCGGCACCCGCGCAGGCCAGGCCGCGCATCCGTGCAGGCCGGGCCGGACACCCGCGCAGGCCGGGCCGCGCATCCGCGCAGGCCAGGCCGGGCACCCGCGCAGGCCGGGCCGGGGCCGGCCCGCGCGCGGCGAGCCGTCAGGCAGCCGGCGGCTTGCCGACCCGCAGGACCAGCATGGTCATGTCGTCGCGCAGGTCGTTCATGCTGAACTCCAGCACCAGCGTCCGCATGGCCGAGCACACCTCAGTCGGCAGCAGGCCAGCCAGCGAAGCCAGCTGGTCCGCGAGCCGTTCCTCGAAGTAGGCCGGTTCCGGGCTGCGCGCCTCGGTCACCCCGTCGGTGAACATGAAGAGCAGGTCCCCGGGCCGCAGGTCGATCTCCTGGATGGCTGGCTCCGCGTCCGGGAACAGGCCGAGCGCCATGCCGCCGCCATTCAGCAGCCGGACCTCGCCGTCCGGCTTGACTACCGCCGGCCCGGGATGGCCGGCGCTGCCCAGCACCACATGCACGCTGTCGTCGTGCCAGGACAGGTGGGCCGCGCAAGCCGTGACGAACCGGTCCTCGAACCGCTCCGCCAGCATGATCTCGTTGGCCTGCCGCAGTACCTCGGCAGGGTCAGCGTTCCCGTGCGCGAGCACCCGGATGGCGTGCCGTGCGGACGCGGTGACGGCGGCGGCCTCTTCGCCCTTCCCGCAGACGTCGCCGATGGCCATCCCCCAGCCACCGGGGCTCTGGTAGACGTCGTAAAAGTCGCCGCCCACCTCAAGACCCTCGGTGGCAGCTACGTAGGCGGCGGCGATGTCCACGCCAGGCACCGAGGGCAGTTCCCGCGGGAGCAGGCTGGCCTGGAGCGCGTCGGCGATCTCCGTTCGCCGCCTGAACATCCGGTCCACCCTGATGGCCAGGGCCAGCTGTTCCCCTAGCTCTTCCACCAGGCCCAGGTCAGCGATCTCGAACGGGCCCTCGCTGGCCCGCCTGGCGAGGGTCAGGACTCCGTAGCTCCGCTCACCGTCGTTCAGCGGTACCGAGAGCACGGACGTGGCGCCGAGCAGCATCAGCAACGGCGCGCCGCCCGGTCCGGTGCCGAGGATGTCGACATTCTCGGCATGCGCGAGCAGCAGTGAGCTGCCGGACTCGTGCACCTGGCTCGGTACCGTGCCGCGTTGCGGATCGGTACCGCTCAGGGCCCGCGCGAGGTCCACCGACTCGTGATCAGGCGGGCCGATCACCACCTGCCGCCGCAGCCGCTGCCGGCGCTCGACGTCGACGATCACCCAGGCCGCAAGCTCGCTGGCCAGCAATCGGGCGCACTGTCGCAGGGTCACCGACTCACTGAACGTCGCGTTCTCCAGCAGCAGCCTGGTGGCTGCGGTCACCAGGTCAAGGCGCTGGGTAATCGCCTCGACGGCCCGGAAGGCCAGCAGGCCGCCGGGGGTTACCCGGCCACCGGCCGTGGTGGTATCCGGATCCGCACCCGTATCCGGGTCGTCAGGGACAAGACCAGGGCCGACGCCCGCAGGACCCGCTGCCGCGACCGTCGCTGCCTTGCTGGCGGCCGCGATGATGAGGCCGGGCTCATGCGCCAGGGTCATCGCTTCAAGCACCAGAACGGCTTCCACCGGCCCGTCCGGACTGAGCAGGCCGCACTGCACCCGGCGCGGTTTGCCCGTCCGGGCGGCCGCCGCCAGCTGTGTCTGCACCGCCGCCCGGGACCGAAGATCCACGAAGGCAGTCAGGAGCTTGCCTGTGGCATACCCTGGCCGCGAACCGAGCAGGTCAGCGGCCCGCCGGTTGGCCCGGCGGATGGTCCCGTCCCGTTCCAGCAGGAACAGCGGCGCCGGGGCGTCCTGGAACACCGCGCGCAGCAGCCGCCGCTCGGCATCCGATGCGTCGGACCGAGGCCCGTCGCCAGCTTGGCCGGCCGCATCGGCCTGCAGCGCGGCGGCCAGCTCGATGGCCCCATCCAGCTCGTCAAAGGCCGCTTCGAGCAACGTGGGCAGCTCGGCGCCGGGAATCGCCGCGGACTGGCGCAACGCATCGAACCTCGTCCGGAGCTGGACGATCTCCCGCTCAAGAGCCGGGTGGTCAGGCTCACGCCGCATGGTCCCGATCCAATCTGGATGTACTGCCCCAGGCTCTGCCGGATACTGCCCGCCGGATACTGCTGCCCGCCGGATTACCCTCCGCTTGATTACCGTCCGCCGGATTCCGGATTACCGTCCGCGAGATACGCCCGCGGTGAGCTAGCCAGGTAAGTCTCGAGATACCGCCCGCGGTGAGCTAGCCAGGTAAGTCTAGGGTCACGTGTGCCCTATTAGCCGAAAACTACCGACTCTTCGGTATCGCCAGCCCGCGTAGTGGCGGCGGGTCGGCAGAAATCTCCAGGACTGCGCGAATTTAGCCGTTTAAGGCCGGGCTTCCCGGTAAGTTACCAGCGTACGGGTGCCTACGACGCAGGCACGCCCCACGCTGTTCGTTGGCGTGGTCGCGGAGCGTGTCGCTGTGGGACCCCTCGCAGGCCGCGGCAGTTGATGCCGTGGCTTTTCTCATGCCTGCTCTCCAGTGCCTCCTCCGCGACCCGCGACGACCTGCGGCACCGATGTCGAAGGAGACAAAGGGTCATGAAGATTGCACTGGTCACCGAGCACGAGAGCCAGCTCGCCTATGGTCACGCCGGCAACGTAGCGACCCAGCCCGAAAGTGCGGCGCTCCGCGTATCGGTACTGGCCCGGACCCTGGCCGAACTGGGGCACCTGGTCACGATCTACGCGCGCAAGGACTCCCCGGCGCTGCCGCGCCAGGCGGCCGTGATCCCTGGCGTGACCGTCGAGCACATTCCGGCCGGGCCCGCCGCCCAGCTCGCCCATGACAAACGGCTGGCCCACCTGGCCGCGTTCAGCGACCAGCTCGCCCAGCGGTGGCAGCGGCAGACCCCCGATGTCGTGCATGCGCACTTCTGGACCAGCGGCCTGGCCGCGCTGGCCGCGGCGCGCGGGCTGCCGCTGCCGGTCGTGCAGAGCTTTCACTCGCTCGGGACCACCGAGGCCGGGCGAGGCGGCGCCCCGGCGGACGGGCAGGCGGCCCGGGTCAAGCTCGAATCCCTCATCGCCCGGACCGTCAGGACCGTGCTGGCTACCTCTTCCGGTGAGCTGACCGACCTGGCTGGCCTGGGCGTGCCGCGCACGTCCATCGCAGTGGTGCCCTACGGGGTCGACACCACCGTGTTCATCCCGGACGGCCCGGTGGCGCGCCGGACCAAGCGGCCCAGGCTGCTGGTCGTCACGCCGCTGTCCGACCAGCGCCAGCTGGGCACCGTGATCCGAGCCCTCACTCTGGTCCCCGAGGCCGAGCTGGTCATTGTCGGCGGCCCGCCCCGCGCCGAGCTGGCGTCCGACCCCGGTTACCAGACCCTGGTCAGCCTCGCCCAGCAGGCCGGCGTGAGCAACCGGGTGGTCTGCACTGGCCAGGTCGGCCGGGCCCGGATGCCCGCCCTGCTGCGCTCCGCTGACCTGCTGGTGCACCTTCCCGGGTACGACGCGTTCGGCATGGTGCCGCTGGAGGCCATGGCCTGCGGCACGCCGGTTATTGCCTCGGCCGATGGCCGTCATAGCGACGCGATCGTCGACGGGGCCACCGGCGCCCTGATCCCGCCGGATAAGCCGGTGGTCCTGGCCAGGATGATCCGCCGCCTGCTGAACAGCCCGATGCTGCTGGAGGGATACGGCATCGCGGCCGCCGACCGGGTCCGAGCCAGGTACTCATGGGAGCGCGTCGGCCGCGAGACGCTCTCCGCTTACGAGCGCTCGCTGCAGCCCCGGGTCAGCCTGGCTCATTCCGCGACGGATGCGACTGAATAATCGTCTTCGCCACCTCGGTGACCTTGACGTGCCGCCGCTGGGAGATGTCGCGCATCCGCTCGAAGGCTTCCGCCGCGGTGCAGCCGAACGCGTGCATCAGGATGCCCTTGGCCTGATCGACCAGCGCCCGGGACTCGGCTGCGTCGCGGAGCTGGAGCGCGGTCCGCTGCGAGTCGAGGTAGTTCGACGTGTTGCCGATCATGGTGCCGCCAAAGGCCACCAGCAGCTCGGCCACGGCCACCTGCTCGGCACCGAGGACACCTGGCCGGGCGGCGAACAGCGACAGCGTGATCGCCATCGGGCGGGCTGTGCGCACCATCGTCACCGAGCATCGCACCCCGCGGTACAGGGCGGCGCTGGCGTACTCTGGCCAGCGCTTCTCGGTCAGCGTGTCCGGGCAGCTCACGGTCTCGCCGGTGTCCAGCGCAGCCAGCCAGGGGCCGGTGCCGCTGTCCAGTGTCACCTCGAAGAGGTCGGACAGATCCGGGTGGGTGGCGGTCATCGCCACCGGCTCGCGGACCTGCCAGAGTACCGCTGTCGCTCCCGAGCAGGCCGGCACCTGGCGCGCAGCCAGGTCAGCGAGCCGGTTCAGCGACCGGCTACCAGAAGCGCCGGCCACATCGAGCAGCTCCGCCGCCTCGGTGGCCAGCACTTGCGCAATGTTCTGGTCAAGCACGGCCACCTCCCGTCGCCGAGCGGCATGACGACCGCAGCCAATTAGTAACATAAGCGGACCTGGCATGCGATGGTCTCGGCCCGGCACCAGGCCCGCGTCGGTGCCGGGCGCTGAGCCGGCCGAAGCTCACTGATCCTGCGCCCGATCACGGACCGTTCCGCCGCTGGTGACGGTGCCTGCAGCGCCGTCTGCCCGGCATCAACCGCCGCGGCGTCCCGGCCCAGACGCCGGGCGCTGGCCTGTCTACAGCTTCAGGCAGTCAGCTCGCGGATTTTCTCGATCTGCGCGACCCGTTCGGCGTGGGTACCTGCCAGCGGGGTGACATTGAGCGTGGTGACGCCGGACTCCCGCATCGCCGCGACCCGCTCGGCGACCAGCGACTCCGGCCCGACCAGCGCCGTGCCTTCCAGTAGCGAGGCCGGCACCAGGGCGGCGGCCTCGTCCTTGCGGCCGTCCAGGTAGGCGTCCTGGATGGCGTTGGCCTCCGCCTCGTACCCGAACCGCACCGCCAGGTCGTGGTAGAAGTTCCGGCCCTTGGCGCCCATCCCGCCGATGTACAGCGCGAAGAACGGACGGCTGAAGTCGAGCAGCCCGCCGGTGTCCTCGCCGATCGCCAGCGGCGCCTGGGCCACGACGTCCAGCGCCGGCAGCGAGGGATCCCGCTTCGCGGCGCCTGCCGCCAGCGGGCCGCCCCACGCGGCCGCGGCCTTCTCCGGGAAGTAGAAGATTGGTTCCCAGCCCTCGGCCAGCTCGGCGGCGAGTTCTACGTTCTTCGGCCCGAGCGCCGCCACCACGATCGGGATCCGTTCCCTGACCGGGTGATTGATCAGCTTGAGCGGCTTGCCCAGGCCAGTGCCCTGATCAGCTGGCAGCGGGACGGTGTAGTACCGGCCCTGATGCACCAGCCGCTCGCGCCGCCAGACGCTGCGGCAGATTTCGATGATCTCCCTGGTGCGCCCGACCGGCGCGTCGTACGGCACCCCATGCCAGCCCTCGATCACCTGCGGGCCCGAGGCCCCGATGCCCAGCACGAACCGGCCCCCGGACACGTAGTCCAGGCCGGCCGCCGTCATCGCGGTGAGGGTCGGCGTCCTGGTATAGAGCTGCAGGATGCCCGAGGCGATCTGCATCCGCGCGGTCTTCGCGGCGAGGTAGCCGAGCTGGCTGACCGCATCGAAGCTGTAAGCCTCGGGCACGAAGACGATGTCGAGGCCGGCCTTCTCGTAGTCGGCCAGCTCGGCGACGGTCTCGGCGAAGTCGCCCGCGTAATTCAGTGCCATCCCGATGCGCATACCTGCAGAGCCTTTCCCGAGGTGGACGCGGCACCGGCGGTGTGTCGCGGCAGTCGCCATCCGAACCCGTTACGTGTCTGGTTGTCAACCCTCGTGCGGGGCAGGCCCGCTGCGCCCGGGCCGGCGCGGGACAGATCGGCGCAGGACGCGGTGCCGTAGCTGTCTGGCTCGCGGGAACCGCGGCTGGCCAGGTTCGGCCCGCTGAGCACGAGCACCTGCCGCAGCTACTCGCTCACCGCAGCGAACGCCTGCTCCAGTAGCTCCTCGGGCGGGTCGTCGAGGATACCGGGACTGGCCGGGCCATCCAGTACGACCAGCCGCAGCCGCGCGGCCCGTGACTTCTTGTCCACCGCCATCGCCTCCCGCAGCTGCGCCCAGGCGGCGCCCCGGTAGCGGACCGGCAGCCCGACCCCGGCCAGGACCGCCTCGTGCCTGGCCGCGGTGGCCGGGTCAAGGCGGCCGGCCAGCCTGCCCACCGCCGCCGCGTACACCATGCCGATCGAGACCGCCTCGCCGTGCCGGATCCGGTAACCCTCGGCCCGCTCGATGGCATGACCGAGGGTGTGCCCGTAGTTCAGCATCTCGCGCGGCCCGGACTCCCGCAGGTCCGCCGCGACCACCGAGGCCTTCATCCGGATCGCGCGCTCGATCAGCTCGCGCTCGTGGCGGCCGCCGGGCTTGGCCGCCCCGGCCGGGTCGTCCTCGATCAGCTCCAGGATCGCCGGGTCGGCGATGAATCCGGCCTTGACCACCTCGGCCAGGCCGCTCACGTACTCGGCAGCAGGCAGGGTCGCCAGCGCACCGAGGTCGGCCAGCACCGCTGCGGGCGGATGGAACACCCCGACCAGGTTCTTGCCCTCGGCGATATTCACCGCGGTCTTACCGCCGACGGCGGCATCCACCATGGCCAGCAGGCTGGTCGGCACCAGTACCACCCGGACTCCGCGCAGCCAGGTGGCGGCGGTGAACCCGGCCAGATCGGTGGCGGCCCCGCCGCCGATCCCGACGATCGCATCCGAGCGCGAGATCCGGCTGGCGGCCAGCCGCGACCACAGCCCCGCAGCGACGCCGATCTCCTTGGCCGCCTCGCCGTCCGGGATCTGCTCGGCGGCGACGGCGAACCCGGCGCCGCGCAGCTCATCGCGGGCCGCCCCGGCCAGCTCGGCGAGGCCGGGCGGATGGACCAGCATGACCGCCCGGACCGAGCTGCCGACCAGGGCCGGCAGCTCGGCGAGCACCCGGTGGCCGACCACCACCTGGTACGGCCACTCCCCCGCGACGCCGATCCTGGTCACGCTCACCGGGCCTGGCCCGGGTTCTCATCGGCGCTTGAGCCCTCCTGACGGTCCTGGCTAACGTGGCTGACCTGCGCCGCGATGTCCGCCGCGATCTCCTCGGGCGCCCGGCCGTCAGTGCTTACGGTGATGCAGGCGAGTTCGGCGTAGACCGGCAGCCGCTGCTCGAGGAGGGCGCGCAACTGCGCTCGCGGGTTGCCGAGCAGCAGCGGCCTGGGCTTGTCGAGCCCGACGCGCTTGGCCGCCTCGGTGAAGCCGGTTTCCAGGTAGACGACCGGCTGACCGGCCAGCAGCACGCGGGTGCCCGGATCCATGACGGCGCCGCCGCCCAGGCCGAGCACCCCCTGATGGTCGGCGAGAGCGCTGGCCACCGCGGCCCGCTCGAGCGCACGGAACGTCGCCTCGCCGTCTTCGATGAAGATGTCGCCGACCGGCTTGCCCGCGACCGCCTCGATGCGGTCGTCGGTGTCGGCGAACCCGATCCCGAGCAGCGCGCCGAGCAGCGGCCCGACGGTGGACTTGCCGGCGCCGGGCGGCCCGATCAGGATGACGGCCGGCCCGGTCACGTAATCACCAGCGCATCCAGGTAGCCGCGCAGGTTCCGCCGGGTCTCGGCGACGCTGTCGCCGCCGAACTTTTCCAGCGCCGCGTCGGCCAGCACCAGCGCGGTCATCGCCTCGGCGACCACCCCCGCCGCAGGCACCGCGGTCACGTCGCTGCGCTGGTTGATGGCCCGGGCGGGCTCGCCGGTCGCGACATCGACGGTCGCCAGCGCGCGCGGCACCGTGGAGATCGGCTTCATCGCCGCCCGTACCCTGAGCAGCTCGCCGGTGCTCATGCCGCCCTCGATCCCGCCGGCCCGGTTGGTCCGCCTGCGGATTCCGGCGCCAGTGCCGTCCATCTCGTCGTGCGCGGCCGACCCGCGGCGGCGCGCGGTGATGAATCCATCGCCGACCTCTACCCCCTTGATGGCCTGGATGCTCATCAGCGCCCCGGCCAGCCGCCCGTCCAGCCGCCGGTCCCAGTGCACGTGGCTGCCCAGCCCCGGCGGCAGCCCGTGCACCGCGACCTCGACCACGCCGCCCAGGGTGTCGCCGTCCTTACGGGCGGCATCAATCTCATCCTGCATCGCCACGCTGGCCACCTCGTCCAAGCAGCGGACCGGGTCGGCATCGATCCGCGCCGTGTCGTCAGGGCCAGGCACCAGCCCCTCGGGAGCCGTGACCGGCCCGATCGAGACCACATGGCTGACGATCTCGGCGCCGAGCGCCTGGCGCAGGAACAGCCGGGCCAGCTCGCCGAGCGCGACCCGCGCCGCGGTTTCCCTGGCGCTGGCCCGCTCCAGAACCGGGCGAGCGTCATCGTGACCGTATTTCTGCATCCCGGCCAGGTCAGCGTGGCCGGGACGGGGCCTGGTCAGCGGGGCGTTCCTGGCCAGGTCGGCCAGGATGGCGGGATCGACCGGGTCGGCTGACATCACCGACTCCCACTTGGCCCACTCGGTGTTGGCCACCCGGATCGCGACCGGCGCGCCGAGCGTCCGGCCGTGCCGCACCCCGCCGGTGATCTCGACATCGTCCTGCTCGAACTTCATCCGCGCGCCCCGGCCGTACCCGGCCCGGCGCCTGGCCAGGGCGGCCGCGAGGTCGCCCGTGGTGATCTCGACATCGGCCGGCATGCCCTCGCAGATCGCCACCAGGGCACGCCCGTGCGATTCCCCAGCGGTCAGCCAGCGCAACATGATGTTGATCCTGTCATGGGGGCAGGGCGGATCTCAGCCCTGGCCCCGCGGGCGCTCGCCGACGCGCGGTGGCGCCTGGACGTCGACGGCGACCGAGATACCCCGCCGCAGCCGCCCGCCCAGCCGCGCCATGACCTGTTCCGCGACCAGGCCGGCCAGTTGCTCGCCCGCGCCCGCGGGCAGGCCGGGCCGCACGCTCAGCGCCACCAGCAGGTCACTGCCGTCCGCGCCGTCCGCCAGCCGGAGCCCGGTGATCCCGGCCTGGCTGGCCGCGGCGGCGCGCACGACGGCCAGCACATCCGGATCCTCCCGCGGCGGCGGGACCGGCCGTCCGTCCGCCAGGGCCGCCAGCCGCGCGCCGTCGATCGCCAGCGGCACGGGACCGGCCACGTCCACCACCACGGCACAGTCGTCTGCCACCGCGGCCGCCCAGACATCAGCAGCCCCGGTCGGCACCGGGCGGGCCTCCTGGCGCCACCGCCGCAGCGTATCCAGGCTGGTGAACGCGGGAACTGCCCGCCTGCCGTCACGCCCGATCAGCGTAGGGATGGACATCTCGCTGGCCTTCTCGCCGCCCGGGGCGGCCTGCTCGCCGCCCGGGGCGGCAGCCGGGGGCGGGTCAGCCGCCGCGTCGCCGGCCACGACGGCCACAATCGGCACCAGCAACCGGGACGGCGCCAGCGACATGACCGCCTCGTGCTCGCTGGCCCGGCCGGAGGAGAAGGCAGCGAGCGCAGCAGCCACCGCCGGGTCGGCGGACCCGTCGTCACCGCCGAACCGGGACAGGCCAGCGGACAGCCCGGGCACGGGCTCAACTGTAGTTCCGCGCCAAGCCGGGTCGCGCAGGTCAGCCGAAGCAGTTGAGCCGGTATTTCGCGATGTGAGAGTCTCTTGGGACCGCGTCGAAGTCTGACCCCAGGGGAGCGCGTGCGGCAAGCCGATCAGATACCCGCGCCAGTGCAGCCGGGCACGCTGATGCAGAAGGTGATACCGCCGCGGCTGGTTGAGCCCTACCTCACCGGCCGCCGGGCCGTCATCGCTGGATTCGTGTACCGTGCACAAGACAGTTCCTTCGCTGACCCGGCGGAGTTTTACGAGGTCCTGGACTTGGGTTACGAAGGATCAGATTTCGGTCCGGACCTGGCGGAGGTGTACGTCCTGCGGTGGAACGCCGTAGGCACGGATGCCTACCTGGTCCCCTATTCGGCCGATCGGGGCGGCAATTGGTCGGGCAAGCCACCGTTCACGGGGACTGGATTCACCTCATCTGTGGTGCATCCGATCCCTGAGTTCTATCTCGACCCGATACCAGTACCGGTGGGTGCCGAGATCTACCGGATCACGTCTGGCGCAGCCGAGTTCATCGCCCGGTTCGACGGGCAGGTCTGGCTGCGCCCGGCAGGGGGGAACTGAGTTATGCGCTACCGGCTGATGGCCACCTACCGCGGCGTTCCCTACGAGGCGGGCATCGGCCCGTCTGAGGCGGATGTCGTGCTGTTCGCGGCCTGCCCGCCGCCGGAGGAGCTCGGTTTCGAGCCCGCCACCGGGCACTGGCGCAAGCAGCTGCGCATCGACGAGGTCCAGGCGCTGTGGGAATCAAAGCCAACGGGCACCTTCAGGGGCGAGCGCTGCATCGTCCTGGATGATCTCGGCGACCGGCTGCACATCGCTTACCTGGGGCATGACGCCTACCAGGCGGAACAGCTCGGATACTGGCAGGTGGACCGCGGCGTCTTCGAGCTGGTGACCCCCCGCGATGAGGTTGTGGACATCGTGGAGGAACGCACCGACTATCCGGGCCGGAGCGCGGGCGGGCCTCCTCAGGGTGACGAGTTCAGCCCCGCGCCGTTCGGTGCCCGGCCGTTCGGTGCACGGCCGTTTGCAGCACCGCCGTTTGAAGCACGGCCGTCTGAAGCAACGCCGTCTGAAGCAACGCCTGCTGATACTCCTCAATTTGGCGCGCCGCCGTTCGGCGCACCGCAGTTTGAAGCACCGCCATCTGAGACACCGCCGTTCGGTGACCGGCCGTTTGAAGCACCGCCGTTCGGCGCACGGCCGTTTGCAGCACCGCCGTTCGGCGCACGGCCGTTTGAGGCACCGCCGTTTGAGGCACCGCCCTTTGAGGCACCGCAGTCTGGAGCACGGCCGTCTGGAGCACGGCCGTCTGAAGCACGGCCGTCTGAAGCACCGCCGTCTGAAGCACCGCCGTCTGAAGCAACGCCGTCTGAAGCACCGCCGTTCGCCGACCCGTCGATCGACGCTGAGGTGCCCCAGGCGGCCGACCCGGCCCCTGATCAGCCCGCGCCTGCGGCCGCCTCGCGGCAGGATGCCGCTTCGACCAAGCTGGCCGACCTCGCGGCCGCGACCCTGGCTCACCTGGCCACGATGTCCCACGCCGCGGCCCGGGACCCAGCCAAGGACCGCGCCCGGGCCGCGGACCGGGATCTTCCCGGGGGCCGGACCCAGGATCCGCCGCCACCAGGGGGCCCGCGGACCAGCCGGCCGACGGGATCCGCTAATGGCTTTGCCGCGCGTCCGGCTGAGCTCCAGGTTCCGGCGGGACCAGGGAACTGGCCCGGCACGCCGCACGGTTCTGGGGTGGCGATGCCGCCGCCTGATGAAGCGCCGCTCCCCCTGGAGGCGGCAGCACGGCGCGCCGCCTCGGCCGCCACCGCCGCGATGCGGCGCGAGCGGCGAAACCAGGCAGCGCCCCAGAACCAGGCAGCGCCACCGGACAAAGCATCGTCACCGGACAAGCCGGCGCCTCGGGACCAGGTTGCGCCGCAGGATCAGGCAGCCTCCCGGGACCAGGCAGTGTCACCCGACAAGCTGACACCTCAGAACAAGCCGTCACCTCAGAACAAGCCTGGACCTCGGGACGAGCCGGCACCGCAGGACCTGGCCGGACCGCAGGACCAGGCCGGACCGCAGGACAAGCCGCGCCCCGAGACCCAGGCGCGGGCCGCAGACACCGCCAGCCCGCCGCGTCGCAGGCGAACCGCTCGCAAGCGGGTGGCCACCCAGGGGATCTTCTCGGAGCTCGCCGGCCTGGCCGCGATCCCCCCTGCCGCTTACGCCGTGGGTGCCGAGGTGGACGGTGCCATGTGCCTGCTCCAGACCGAGCAGGGTTATGAGGTTTTCAACGCCGTGGCGGGCGCACGGCATGAGGCACGCAGCTTCCCGGACGAGGAGTCCGCCTACTTCTACCTGTTCGGCGTGCTGGCCGCGGACGCGGTGCGCACCGGCCGGCTCGCGCCCAGCATGAGCGGAGACGCCGCGAGCTGAGCCTCCCGGCCGCGATCACGGCCGGTCCGCGGCCGGTTCGGACTGATCAAGCCAGTCCCTGATCGTGGCGTCATGCTGTCCGAGCAACGGCGGCGCGGCGTGTTCCCGCCCTGGGTGCTGGTCGAACCGCAGCGCCGGGCCGGGCAGCTCGATAACGCCGAGCACCGGATGATCAACCGAGATCACCAGGCCCTGGGACCGGGTCTGGTCCCACTCATAGACCTCGTCGATCGTGCGGATCGCGCCCGCTGGCACGCCCGCCCGGGCCAGCAGGTCCAGCCAGTGCGCCCGGCCCTCCGCGGACAACGCGTTCTCGATCAGGACGGTCAGCTCGGGCCGCCGGGCGACCCGCAGCGCATTGGTGACGAACCGGTTGTCGGCCGGATCAATCGCGACGATGGGCGCGAACCGCCGCCACTGGTCCTCGTTGGCCACGGCCACCTGGAGCATCCCGTCAGCACACCGGTAAGCGCCGTAGGGCGCGATCGACGGATGATGGTTACCGGTAGCCACCGGGACCTCGTGCGCCACGGTCCACCTGGTGCCCTGGAAGGCGTGCGCGCCGACGATCGACGCCAGCAGCGAGGTGCGGACGACCTGGCCCCGCCCGGTGCTGGCCCGCTCATGCAGGGCGGCCACGATGCCGAGCGCCGCGTGCACTCCGGCCAGCACATCGGCGATGGACAGGCCGGTCTTAACCGGGTGCGCGGAATCGGTGCCCGTGACGCTCATCAGCCCGGCCTCGCCTTGCGCGATCTGGTCATATCCCGGCCTGCCGCCTTCCGGGCCGTCATGCCCGAACCCCGTGATCGAGCAGATGACCAGGCCGGGATTGAGCGCCTGCAGCCGGTCAATGCCAAACCCGAGCCGGTCAAGGACGCCGGGCCGGAAGTTCTCGGTGAGCACGTCGGCCCGGCGGATCAGCCGCTCCAGCAGCTCGCGACCGCCGTAGGAGGCGAGGTCGCAGGTAACCGACTCCTTGTTCCTGTTGCACGAAAGGTAGTAGGTGCTGATCACCTCATCGGTGCCGGACGCGGTCTGCCCCGGGTCCGCCGCCCGCTGCCCGCTCGCGAACGGCGGTCCCCAGTGCCGTGACTCATCCCCGGAGCCGGGTCGTTCCACCTTGATCACCCGGGCACCCAGGTCACCGAGCATCATCGTCGCGTGCGGCCCGGCCAGTGCCCGGGTCAGGTCCAGCACGACGATTCCGGCCAGCGGTCCTGCTGCCATTTCGGCCTCCTCTGCGATGACGGCCATCGGGCTGCGGCCCTGCCGTCCAGCTGACCATAAGCACCACGGCGACCCCCCGTCAGATCCGCCGATAACTGGCTGCGGTGTTGGTGAAGTTCGCCCGCATCTAGTCACCGGGCAGCTAGGGTGCAAGTGCCGGCGGGGCTGAAGGTCCCCCGCTCCCCAAGCAGCCCCGCCGGCCAAAACCCCCGGTCCCCGCCCATAGGCAGCAGGTACGCGGGCAAGATGACACCATGGGCGAGCAGACCGCAATCCCGATTACTGGCGGCCAGTATGAGATCGCCGCCGGGGACTACCAGGCCGTCATCACCGAACTCGGCGCGGGCCTGCGCGGACTCTGGTGCCGGGGCGAGCCGGTCATAGCAGGCTACGAGCCAGACGAGGTCCCTCCGGCTGGCGCCGGGCAGTTGCTCGCGCCGTGGCCGAATCGCGTCGAGGGCGGCGCCTACACCTTCGCTGGGGCCAGGTACCAGCTTGATCTGAGCGAGCCCGGCCGCGGTAACGCCATCCACGGGCTGACCAGGTGGGCCGGCTGGCGCGCCACGGCGCACGCCCCGGACGTCGTCCAGCTCAGCTATGTGCTGTACGGGCGGCCCGGCTACCCGTTCTGCCTGGACCTGACGGCGCGCTACCGGCTGGATGCCGAGACCGGCCTGCTGGTCACCATCATGGCGCGCAACGCGGGCAGCCGCCCGGCCCCGTACGGCACCGGCTGTCATCCCTACCTGACCACCGGCGCGCCCGTGGTCGACGACTGCGAGCTCACGCTGCCCGCCTCGCACTGGCTGGCGGCCGATGACCGGGGAATCCCACGCGGCCACCCGGAAGGCGTGGGCGGCACGCCGTACGACTTCCGCGCACCCAGGCAGCTCGGCGATACCCAGCTGGATCATGCGTTCACCGGCCTGGCCAGGGACTCCGACGGCCGGGCCTGGGCCAGGCTGAGCGGCGACCTGGCCCAGGTCGCGTTCTGGGCCGACGAGGGCTACCGGTGGCTGCAGGTCTTCACCGGCGACGCCCTGGCGCCGGACCGCCGCAGGCGCGCTCTCGCGATCGAGCCGATGACCTGCCCGCCGAACGCCTTGGCCAGCGGCACCGACCTGCTCATCCTGCAGCCCGGGGACAGCGTCGTGCACAGCTGGGGACTGCAGGTCACTCACTCCTGAGCCGGGTCGCTCCGGGACGGTTCCGCCAGCGCCGCGATCCGGTCCAGGTCAGCGAGCGTGTCCACGTCGTCGGGTCGGCCGGTGTCCCCGCATTCCACCAGCGTCACCAGGTCCGGATGCGCGAGCAGGAACGGCCGCGCGCCCACATCGCCGACGGCCAGCGCGGCCACCTCGGCCCAGTGCTCGCGGGCCAGCAGGACCGGGTTGCGCGGCCGGCCGCCGTAGGCGGCGACCGCCACGCTGGCTCCGGCCCGCCGGGCCGCGATCAGCCGCCGGACCGCCTCGGGCCCGACCAGTGGCTGATCGACCAGCGCGATCACGGCCGCGTCGCAGCGGTCAGGCACGGTTGCGAAACCGGCCGCCAGTGACGATCCCATCCCGGTGGGCCAGTCCGGATTATGCACCGCGAGCACGCCGGGCAGATCGACCGCGACCGCGCCGGTGACGACTACGACCGGTGCGGCACCGCCCTGGCGTAGCAGCGCGACACCACGCCGGGCCAGGGGCTCGCCGCCGATCTTCACCAGAGCCTTCGGCCGCCCGAGCCTGCTGCCCGCGCCCGCGGCGAGCAGGATTCCGGCCACCTCAGGCTGCACGCCTGCCAGACTACGACGGCTGTGCGCTCGCCGGCTGGATCCGCTCATGGTGGATCCGTCCGCTGGTCGTGGTCAGCGGCTGCCCGGAACCGCCCCAGCGCAGCTGGATGAGCTCAGCCGCGATAGCCACCGCCGTCTCTTCGGGCGTCCGCGCGCCGAGGTCGAGCCCGATCGGCGAGCGGAGCCTGGCCAGTTCAGCTTCGGACAGGCCAGCTTCGCGGAGCCTGGCCAGCCGGTCGTCATGAGTCCGCCTGCTGCCCATCGCGCCGATGTAGGCGGCCGGGGTGCGCAGGGCTACCTCGAGCAGCGGAACGTCGAACTTGGGATCATGGGTCAGCACGCAGATGACGGTCCGCGAGTCGACCTTGGTACCGGCCAGGTAGCGGTGCGGCCAGTCGGCCACGACCTCGTCGGCCTCGGGAAAACGCGCGCGCGTCGCGAAGACCGGCCGCGCGTCGCACACGGTCACCTGATAGCCGAGGAACTTGCCTTCCCTGGCCACCGCGGCCGCGAAGTCGATCGCGCCGAACACCAGCATCCGTGGCGGCGGCGCGAACGACTGGACGAACACCCCGAGCTCATCCCGCCGCCGCTCACCGTCCGGACCATAGCGGCGCACCGCGGTCAGGCCCTGGGCCAGCATCCCGCGCGCGTCGTCGTCGACCGCCTGATCAAGCCGGGCGCCCGAGCCGAGCGTGCCCGATGAGCGTGGCTCAGACCCGTCAGCGGCCCCGTCAGCGGCCCCGCCACCGGTCGTCCAGATGACCCGCCGGGAACCCACCTGGCCCGGCCCGTCGATCACCGTCGCCACCGCGACCGGCGTGCCTGACCGCACTGCGGCCGCTACCTCGCCGAGCTCAGGGAAGGTATCCGCGCCGACCGGCTCGACGAAGATGTCGATGATGCCACCGCAGGTCAGCCCGACCGAGAAGGCGTCGTCGTCGCTGATCCCGTAGGTTTGCAGGACCGGCCGGCCACTCCCGCGTACCTCGTTGGCCAGCTCGTAGACGGCCCCTTCGACGCAGCCGCCCGAAACGCTGCCGACCACCGCGCCGTCAGCCGATACCGCCAGCGACGCGCCCGGCTCGCGTGGCGCGCTGCGGAACGTCCGTACCACCGTGCCCAGGCCGAACGTTTCCCCCGCATCCCACCATTTCGTAATCGGATCCAGGATGTCTCGCACGGCTGGCCCACCTCGGCGTCGGTCGGTATGCCCCCAGGTTACGTTCCCTGTGGGCCAGAAAGCGATCAAAGGTGCACGCCGTGGCGTTGCGCTCCGCCCGCGGCGCCGCCCCGGAGCACCCCCCACATGACCCGGGCCCGCCGTACTTAGGTTAGCCTTACCAATCGTTGCTCTTCCGGCCGCCCCGTCAGCTGAAGGACCATGATGAACCCACGCCGCCCAGCCCGCCTTGAGCCCGGCGGACTCGTCGGGCTCGCGCTGGCCCGGTGGCCCGCTCCTGGCCGGCGGGGCTGGACGGCTCCCGGTCGGGTGGCTCTGGCCGGCCTTGCTCTGGCCTGCGGCCTGCTGGCGGGCTGCGGCGGATCCTCGCACGGCCAGTCGATCACCCTGTTCAACGGCCAGCACGAGCAGACCGCCGACGCGCTCGTGACCGGGTTCGAGAAGGCGACCGGGATCACGGTCAATGTCCGCAACGACGATGAGGATACCCTCGCCAACCTGATCGCCTTGCAGGGCTCCCATTCGCCGGCGGACGTCATCTACACCGAGAACTCCCCCGCCCTGGAATTCCTGCAAGGCAAGAACCTGCTGGCGCGCGTCGATGCATCGACGCTGGCCTGCACCCCGGCGAGGTTCAATTCACCCCAGCGGGACTGGGTGGGCGTATCGGCGCGCGTCAGCGTGCTGATCTACAACCCGGCCCTGATCTCCAAGAACCAGCTCCCGACTTCGGCGCTGCAGCTGGCCAGCCCGAATTACCGCGGCAAGCTCGCCTTTGCCGCCGGGGAGACCGACTTCCAGCCGATCGTCACCTCCGTCCTGCGGACCTACGGCAAGGCAGCGACCGTGCGCTGGCTCGAGGGCATCAAGTCGAACGCCGCCAGTCATATCGTGCCGGACAACGAGACGATCGCCAGCCAAGTGAATCGCGGGGTGGCCGCGTTCGGCGTGGTCAACCAGTACTACTGGTACCGGCTGCGGGCCGAGATCGGCGCGTCGGCCATGCACTCGCAGATCACCTATTTCGCCCCCCACGACCCCGGTTACGTGCTCGACGTGTCCGGTGCGGCCGTGCTGAAGTCCAGTACGCATCAGGCCGCGGCGCAGCGGCTCCTGGCCTACCTGGTCAGTAAGCAGGGCCAGGACATCATCAGCCGCTCCCAGGGGCCCGAGCAGAGCTTCGAGTATCCGGTCGCGTCCGGCGTGGTCACGTCGGCGCCAGAGACGCCGTTCAGCGACCTGCAGCCGAACTCGATCTCCATCGGCGAGCTGGGCGACGGGTCGACGGCCATTTCGCTGCTGCGTGAGGCGGGCCTGCTGTGACGTCAGCCCCCGGTACCATCACCCGCCCCGGGCAACGCCACGAGGACGCACCGGATCCGCCCCGCGCCCGGCCCGCCCGTCGGCCGGCCGGCCTGGTCGCGGTCAGCAGCCTGATAGCCGCTGTCCTGGCCCTGCCGCTGGTCTTCTTGCTCATCGAGGCCAGGGGCGCCGGCTGGCCAACGTGACGCAGCTCATGTTCAGGCCGCTGACCTGGACGCTGCTCTGGAACACCGTGCGGCTCACGATTGTGGTCACCGCGATATGCGCGGTCATCGGAACCGGCGCGGCCTGGTGCGTCGAGCGCACCGACCTGCCGGGCCGCCGGGTGTGGGCGGTGCTGGTGGTGGTGCCGCTCGCGATCCCCGACTTCGTGGTGAGCTTCGGCTGGAATTCGCTGTGGTCCTCCGTGCAGGGCTTCGGCGGCGCGGTGCTGGTAATGAGCCTGGCCGTGTACCCGCTGGTCTACCTGCCGGTGGCGGCCAGCCTGCGCGGGGCCGACCCGGCCCAGGAGGAGGTCGCCCGCAGCCTGGGCACCGGCCGGCTGCGCACCTTCGCCCGGATCACGCTCGGCCAGGCCCGGGGGGCCATCCTCGGTGGCTGCCTGCTCGTCGCCCTGGTGCTGCTGGCCGAGTACGGCGCGTTCGAGATCCTCGGCTACCGGACCTTCACCACCGAGATCTTCACCGAGTTCAACGAGATGGACAGCTTCGCAGCCGCTTGCGCCCTCTCGCTCGTGCTCGTGCTGCTCAGCCTGCTCGTGCTCGGCGGCGAAGGCTTCCTGCGCGGCCGCGGCCGGGTCAGCCGGTCGGGACCGCTGGCCCAGCGCAGGGCCCCGCCGCTGCGGCTGGGCCGGGCCCGCGGGCCGGTGCTGGCCTGTTTTGCCGTGCTGGTCCTGCTCGCGCTCGGGGTCCCGGTCGGCGCGAGCCTGTACTGGATGGCCGCGGGCGGGCCGCCAGCCATCGCGGGCGGGTCCAGCGTCCCGCTGCTGGACGCGGCCGGGCACACGGCCGAGTACGGCGCGGCCGCCGCCGCGGTCGCCACCGCCCTGGCGCTCCCGGTGGCCCTGCTGGCCGTCAGGCACCCGGGGCGGGTGCGGCAGTTCCTCGAGCGCAGTACCTATCTGGTCCTGGCCATGCCCGGCGTCGTGATCGCCTTCGCCTTGTCCTACTTCACCGAGATCTACGGCCTGGAGTTCCTCAACGGAACCTCGCTGCTGCTCATCGGGTGCTACGCGATCATGTTCTTCCCGCTGGCCCTGGTCGGGGTCAAGGCCTCCGTGGCCAGGGCGCCCGCCAGCCTGGACGAGATGGCCAGGTCCCTCGGCCAGCGCCGGCTGGCGGTCCTGTGGCGGGTGACGCTGCGGCTCGCCGGGCCCGGCCTGGTCGCCGCGTTCTGTCTCGTCTTCCTGTCCGTCGTCACCGAGCTGACCGCGACGCTACTGCTGATCCCGACCGGGGCGCAGACCCTGGCCACCCAGTTCTGGGCGTACGAGACTAACCTGTCCTACGGCCAGGCGGCGCCGTTCGCCCTGGTGATGATCGCCGTCGCGGCCATCCCGAGCTATGTGCTCGGCCGGTTCTTCAACCGCTCAGCTCATACGCAGTAATGACCCCGGGATGACAGCATGACCGACCTCGCGGTAGTCGGGCTGGACAAGGCCTTCGGTGATCACCCGGTCCTCACCGGAGTGGACCTGCACGTGCCCGCCGGATCGCTGACCGCGATCCTCGGCCCGTCGGGCAGCGGGAAGACCACGCTGCTGCGCGTGCTGGCCGGGTTCGAGCGCGCCGACGCGGGAACGGTGACGATCGGCTCGCGGGTCGTCGACGGCCCGGGCGTGCAGGTGGCGCCCGAGCGGCGGCGCATCGGCTATGTGCCGCAGGAGGGCAGCCTGTTCCCGCACCTGACGGTGGCCGCGAACGTCGGATTCGGGCTGCCGCGGCGGCACCGGCGGGGCCCGCTCATCGCCGAGCTGCTCGAGGCCGTCGGGCTGAGCGGACTCGGCTCGCGCTACCCGCATCAGCTCTCCGGCGGCCAGCAGCAGCGGGTCGCCCTGGCCAGGGCGCTGGCCATCCAGCCGAAGATCGTGCTGCTCGACGAGCCGTTCGCGTCGCTGGACGCACACCTGCGGGCCAGCATCCGGGCCGATGTCCAGCAGCTGCTGCGCGACCGGGGCACTACCGCGGTGCTGGTCACCCACGACCAGGACGAAGCCCTGTCGACCGCCGACCTGGTCGCGGTGCTGCGCGACGGGCGGATCGCGCAATGCGGCACTCCGCTCGACCTCTACGCCCGGCCGGCCGACGCCGAGATCGCGCGCTTCATCGGCGACGCGAACCTGCTCGACGGCACGCTGGACGGCACCCTGGGCGGCGGGCTGGGCGCGGGCATGGTGGAGACCATCCTGGGCCGGTTTCCGGTTGAGCTGGCCGGTCCCGGTGACCCCGATCACGGCCGGGTCACCGTCCTGATCCGGCCCGAGCAGATCGAGCTCAGGCCGGGCGGGCCAGCCGGGCCGGGCCAGACAGCCCACGCCGCCTGGCCGGGCTGCGTGACCGGCCGGGTGATCGCCTACGGCTACCACGGCCATGACGCAGTAGTCCGGGTACAGCCAGAGCCGGACTCCGGCGCGCCCGCCATCGTCGTCAGGACCGCTGGCGGCGCCGGGCTGCCGCCCGGGTCCCTGGTCACGCTCCGGGGCCGGGGACCGGTGCTCGCCTGGCCGCGGGCGCTGCGCGCCTAGCTCGGGGACACCGCCTGGCCGCCAGCCACCGGGCGGCGCAGCGACCTGAGCACCAGGGCCGTTTCCAGCGCGGCGACCACCGCGTCCCAGCCCTTGTCCTCGCTGCTGGCCGGCAGGCCGCAGCGGGCCAGCGCCTGCTCCAGCGTGTCGCAGGTGAGCACGCCGTTGCCGACCGGCGTCCCGGTATCGAGGGCTACCCGTGACAGCCCGTAGGTCACCGACTGGCACACGTACTCGAAGTGCGGCGTGCCGCCCCTGATGACTGCGCCCAGGCAGGCCACCGCGTCATACTGCCCGGCCAGCTCCGCCGCGACCACGGGCAGCTCCACGGCGCCTGGCACCCGGACCACCGCAGGCTCGGCGACCCCCGCCGCGCTCGCCGCCGACAGGGCGCGCTCGACCAGCGTGTCGGTGACCTCAGCATGCCAGCGGGTCGCCGCGATGGCCAGGCTCAGCCCGGAGGCGGGCACGACTTGCCCGGCAGGCCGGCCCGCTCCGCTCACCGCGGCCCGCCAACTGACTCCGCGGGTACGGCTGAGTCCGGCAGCGAGAGGTTGTCTATCTGATGGCCGAGCCGGTCCCGCTTGGCCATCAGGTACCGCAGGTTGTCCGGTGTCGGCAAGACCGGCAGCGAGACCCGGCCGGTCACCTCGATCCCGAAACCGGACAAGCCGCGAACCTTCGCCGGATTGTTCGTGAGCAGCCGCAGCGAGCTGACCCCGAGGTCAGCCAGGATCTGCGCGCCGGTCGAGTACTCGCGGGCGTCGGCGGGCAGCCCGAGTTCCAGGTTGGCATCGACGGTGTCGGCCCCGCCGTCCTGCAGCTGGTAGGCACGCAGCTTGGACAGCAGCCCGATCCCGCGGCCCTCGTGACCGCGCAGGTACAGCACGATGCCGCGGCCCTCGGCCGCGATCGCCGCCATGGCCGCGGTCAGCTGGGCACCGCAGTCGCAGCGCCTGGACCCGAACACGTCGCCGGTGAGGCATTCGGAATGCATCCGCACCAGGACGTCGGCCCCCCGGTCGGCGGGCTCGCCCACCTCGCCGAGCACCAGTGCGACGTGCTCAGTGCCGTCCACCGAATTCAGGTAGCCGAAGGCCCGCCACTCGCCGAACTCGTTGGGCAGCCGGGTCTGCACCACCCGGCGGATCATCAGCTCGGAATGCCTGCGGTACTCGATCAGCTGTGCGATCGAGATCAGCGCCAGCCCGTGCGCGTCAGCGAACGTGCGCAGTTCCGGCAGCCTGGCCATCGTGCCGTCATCGTTAAAGATCTCGGCGACCACCCCGGCCCGGTTCAAGCCCGCCAGCCGGGCCAGGTCCACCGCGGCCTCGGTGTGCCCGGGCCGGCGCAGCACGCCGCCGTCCGCGTAGCGCAGCGGGAAGACGTGCCCCGGCCGGACGATCTCATACGGTTCGGTGGCCGAGTCCACCAGGGTCCGGATCGTCCGGGCCCGGTCGGCCGCCGAGATCCCAGTGGTGATGCCGTCCCTGGCGTCCACGCTCACCGTGAACGCGGTCCCCATGTGCTCTTGGTTGTCACTGGTCATCGGCGGCAGCTGCAGCCGGTCCAGGTCCGCACCGAGCATCGGCACGCAGATCAGCCCGCGTGCGTAGCGGATCGTGAACGCCAGCAGCTCCGGGGTGGCCTTGCTGGCCGCGAACACGATGTCGCCCTCGTTCTCCCTGCTGGCCTCGTCAACCACGACGATCGCCCGGCCGGCCGCGATGTCCGCGACGGCCCGCTGCACCGAGTCCAGCCGGATCCCGCCCGTCTGCCCGCCGCCCAGCGCATCGGCCTGTGCCACTCGCAGGGCCCGGTCCGAAAGCTGTTCCGCGGTCATGATCCGTTCCTTCCGTCCAGGAGCTTCTCGACGTACTTGGCGATCACGTCGACCTCCAGGTTGACCGTCTGGCCCGGCTGCTTGGTGCCCAGCGTGGTGCGCTGCAGCGTCTCGGGGATGAGGCTGACCTCGAACCAGGGTTCCGCTTCGCCGCCGGTCCCGGAAACGGTCAGGCTCACCCCGTCGACGGCTACGGACCCCTTGAAGGCGATGTAACGCATAACTTCCACGGAACCGGCAATGCGCAGCACATCCCAGTGCGGGCCAGGCCTGCGGTCGATGATCACGCCGGTCGCGTCGACATGGCCCTGGACCAGATGCCCGCCCAGGCGGCCGTCCAGCCGCAGCGGCCGCTCCAGGTTCACCGGCGTACCGGGAGAAAGGCCGCCGAGCCCGGTCCGGTTCAGCGTCTCGCCCATCACGTCGGCCGTGAACGTCCCGTCCGACAGGGCCGTCACGGTCAGGCAGACACCGTTGATCGCGATCGAATCGCCGCGGGACGCGCCCGCGACCACCTGCGGGCCGCGCACGGTCAGCCTGGCGGCGTCCGGCTGTTCCTCAACGGCGACGATCTCGCCAAGTTCTTCAACGATCCCGGTGAACACCGAATCCTCCTCCGGAGCTATCTGCCTACGCAGGCTCCGGGGGTGCGCGGATGCGCTGGCACGGCGCGCGCAGCCCGGAAAC
>CAWAWM010000011.1:0-106015 GCA_963785765.1 uncultured Actinomycetes bacterium
AACAGCGCGAAGAAGATGGTGCCGAGAACCGCAACGCCGAGCGAGGTCGACAACTGCTGCGAAGCTTCCATGACGCCGGACGCCGATCCGACCTCGTTCATGCTGACCGCGGCGATGATGAACTGGATGAGCTGACCAAGCACGATGCCGACTCCCGCACCGACCAGCAGCAGGCCGGGAACGAGGTCCCAGGTCGAGGCGTTATGCACGCCAGTCAGCATCAGGGCTAGCGTGGTGGTGCCGGCGGCGATGAACAGGATGCCGATGTGGAGCAAGTGGCGTCCGAGCTTCTTGACGAGCATGCCCGACACGAGCATGCCCCCGATCATGCCGGCGACCATCGGGGTCAGGGTCAGGCCGGCGTGGATCGGCGACCACCCTTCGCCGAGCTGGCCGTACAGCGACACGCAGAGCAGCAGTCCGCCGAAGGCGCCGAAGAGGGACAGTATGACCGCGATGCCGCTGAGGTACATACGGTTTGCAAGTAGGGATGGCTCGATCAAGGCGTTGTGGCTGCGGCGTCGCTCGTAGCGCACAAAGACGTAGAGCAGGACCGCGCCCGCCGCGAGGAGCGCGAACGTCCAGGCTGGCCAGCCGTCGGTCTGGCCCTGGATGAGCGGGTAGATGATCGCCACGAGGGCCAGGCCGGCGAGCAAGACGCCGCCGACGTCGAGCTTGAGGTCGGGGTGACTGACCCCGCTCGGCAGCGATCGGATCGCGAACGGAAGCGCGATGAGGCCGATCGGCACGTTGATGACAAAGACCAGTCGCCAGCCGATGTTCCAGAGGTTGGCGTCGATGAGCGCACCGGCGAGGACCGGTGCGCCGAGCAGGGCCAGACCCGTTGACGGCCCGAACAGGCGGGTTGCCCGGCCCAGTTCCTCGTCGTCGAAGACTTCCTTCAGCAGGCCGAAGCCCTGCGGGATCATCAGAGCGCCGAAGCCTCCCTGCAGGGCGCGGAAGGCGATGAGCATGCCGATGCCCTGCGCCGTGGCGCAGGCGGCCGAGAAGCCGGTGAACCCGAGCAAGCCGAGCAGGAACATCCGGCGGCGGCCGAAGATGTCTCCCAGCCGTGCCCCCGCGATCAGCAGGACGGCGAAGGCCAGGGTGTAGGCGGCGCTCAGCCACTGGATCGTGCTGGCAGCTCCGCCGAGTTCGCGGTGAATAGGGGGGCCGGCGACGTTCACGATCGTGGCGTCGAGCAGATCCATGGTGTTGGCGGCCAGCACCACGGCCGCGACGATCCAGCGCATGCTGTAGAGCTGCGGTCCGGCGGGAGAGCTGGTGATGGTGGGGGCGGTGTCCATGATGGCTTTCTGGTCAGAGGCAGAAGCGAGCCGCTCGGAAAAGCGCCATACGGTGTTTGTCACGAACACCGTTCGTTACGTACACTGTATGTGAGGCACGGCGTTAGGGTCAAGCGTGATCGCCGCCCGCTGGGCAGAACCTGGAGGTCGACCGCACATGAAGACATCGGGCCGCCCCCGCTCGACTCGTGATCGCCCCGCGAAGGCGCCGCTGAGCGAAGAGGCAATCGTCGACGCCGCCCTCGCGATCCTCAAGGCGGAGGGCCTGGAGGCTGTATCGATGCGCCGGATCGCGGCCGCCTTGGATACTGGAGCCGGCTCACTGTACGTCTATGTCGACGGTCGTGACGGCCTGCTGGAGGCGATGTTCGATCGCATCATCGGGGCGGTCGAGCTGGAAACGCCCGATCCGTCGCGGTGGCGTGCCCAACTGCACAACCTCCTGGAGCGGGTGCACGCGGAACTCGTCACGCATCCTGGAATGGCCGCAGCGACGATGGTCGACCCGCCACGGACCGAAGTGGCTATGCGGCTACTGGAGAACCTCCTGGGAATCTTGCTTGCTGGCGGCCTCGACGCTCAGGACGCCGCGTGGGCCGCCGACATCCTCGCCGCCCAGGTGACTTACGCCGCCATCGAGGCCGAGCTGCGGCGCACCGACCCCAGCGCACTTGCTGCCGAAATCACGGCCAACTTCGCCCACCTACCGGCCGGCGACTTTCCGCTCATTACTGCCCACGCCGCTCAATTGGTCGCTGGAGATGCCGACGAACGGTTTCGCTTCGCCATTGACGTAGTAATCGACGGCGTGCTGGGCAGGGCATCTCGCCGATAGCTGCCTCGTCCAGAGGCCGCCTGAGAAGCTGGCACGGGTGGCGACGAGCCCGCGCAGACCCGTGAGGAGCGGGTAGACGCACCTCACGGGCAGCTGTCCAGTGGCGCCGGGCGAATCGTCCCCCGGATAGCCCGGCGCGCTGGGATTACCAAGCCTATCGGGCTCCACACGCTCCGGCACGCGTTCATCACCGCAGCGCTGGACGCCGGGGCGTCGCTGCGCGACGTGCAGGAAGCCGCCTCTCACGCAGATCCGGGACCACCAGAGCAGGCCACCTACATCGTCGCCGCTTACGTCGCTGGAGCCGCCAGGAAGGCGCCCGCTGTGTTGCTCATGCGGGGCTGCCCGGCGAGGTTGCCGGGGTGGGGCGGTCTTGCAGGTCGGCCAGGACCAGGACCAGCCGCGTCCAGGTTCCATCGGCGTCGGGTTCGGCGTACCGGGCGGCGATCTGGGCGAGGTGGCCGCGCAGTTCGGCCAGCGCCTCGTCGGTGAGCCGCAGTCCGGCCCGGGTCACGTCGACCTCCCGGCGGCGGCCTGCCTGCTTGGCCTGGAATGCCGCGGTAATGTCCATCGCGGTGGCCTCCAGTATGGATCCGAGGAATGCGGCGGTCTCCTGCGGGCTGGCGTCGTCGCCGGGCGGCTCGGCTTCGGCCGGCGCGTAGACCCGTTCGGCCTTGCCCCGGGCCAGCCGCCGGTACTCGGCGACCTCGATGAGCCCTGCCTGCTCGAGCTGGCCGAGGTGGTAGTAGAGACGGTCAGCGGGCAGGCAGGCGCAATCGGCCAGCTCCCGGGCTGACCGCGGCCGCTCCATCAGCCATTCCACCAGCCGGATCCGCAGCGGGTCGGCGAGCGCCTTGTGCACGCCGTGCCAGGCCTTCGCCGCGGCCGGACGGGCAGGGACCGGGCCGCCGCCGGTGCTCATCTGCGGGCGGCGGCGGCCGCCGCCCCGGCGATGATCAGGATCCACGCCCAGTTCGGGATACTGGCCAGCCACCGCCGCGACAGCCAGCCGCCGCCCATCCCGCGGCGGGACAGCAGCCAGTAAGTGACCCCCGCGGGCGGGCAGAGAAACAGGAGCAGGCGCAGCAGGCACGGGTCCAGCGCCGTGGCCGGCCGCGCGGGCCGCACGTCCGCGCCGGGCAGGTCTGCGGTGAGGGCACGCAGCTGGTCCCTGGTCCGCGCCGCGAGGGCGGCGCCCACCCGTTCCTCGAGTTCAGCCTGGGTCAGCCGGCCGTCGGCGAAGTCACGCTGCAGCAGCGCCACTACCTGGTCCCGTTCGCCGTCGGAGGCGCGGATGGCCTGATCGGCCTGTTGTGTGATGGCGTCGCTCATCCGGGGCTCCGTCGCGGGATGGTCGGGTTCTGGGCCGTCAAGCGCCCCGGGTGCGCGGTGCCGGGCCGGTGGCATCGGCGGTTCACCGGGCGGGTTGCCAGCAGGCAGGGCTGCGGCACTTATTGCTTGGAGTATCTTTCTTTCATTGAAAAATATTACAGTACATCGGGCCCGTCAAGCTGGCCCGAGGCTGTGCGGTGGCGGTCTTCTGCTCCACTCGGCCGGCGCCAGAACCTGATGTTCGGTGCCAGCCTCGCCTGGACGGACGGAGTCATCGACTTGGCGCCCGATTCGGCGTTCCGGCGTTGGGAGGGGCGTCCGGGCAGGATCAGGCGGGCGGGCGTTTCAGAGGCTGACCTGGGTGCCAGGTGGCGCTGGCGTCCGTGGTCCGCATCAGCTGGGACGGGGCGCCCTCGGGCAGGACAGCCCAGCCTGCCGTCGTGCTGAAGAACACCCCCAAACCGGATTTAAGGGGTGTCAGCGGTTCGCGCGGTGGCGGCGGGCGCACCAGCCTATGCCACATCCATCCACACGGTCTCCATCCAGAGACGATGACCGGCGGCCTGCGGGCCGTCTTGACGGCAGCCGGGGAGGTGAGCGTCCATGCGGGCGGCAGCCAGCCCCCACCCCTACCCGCCGAACCGACCGGGCCGGCTGGGGGTGAGCCGACCGAGGCCACCGCCCGCAGCCACACCAGGCCGCCAGCGAAGGTGGCCTGGATCGAGATGGTGGCCATGACCCCAGCCGAATACCGCCAGGCGGTGCAAGCGCTCGCCGTGCTGATCGCCGCCACCTGGACTCGGGACACCTGACCTCGCTCACCCCGGAGGGCCATCGCCCTCCGGGGTAAGCCCTGCCGACCGGATCTCACCTGCAGGGACCCACCCGTGTCAGCGACAGTCCCACCCATGCCAAACGCCAAGCCGTAAGCGCAGGCGCGCGGCGCCCGGCTTCGGGGAGCTGCCCGCCGGTCCGCGGCGGGTCGCGGTCTACCTGCGCCACTCCACCGACGACGAGCACCAGCCGTTCTCCATCGCCGCCCAGGGGACCTCCCTCGGCTCCTATGTGAACTCCCAGCCCGGGTGGACGCTGGTGGCGAAGTTCAGCGATGACGCCTCCGGCGCGACCACCGACCGCCCCTGACTCCAGCAAGCACTGCGCGCCGGGCGAGCCGGGCGGTGGGACGTGCTGCTCGTCTACCGCGTCGACCGCGTCACCAGAGGCATGGCCACCAAAGCGAGCAAAGACAAATGGCCCGGCGGCTCACGCCCCTACGGCTACCACGTCGACCGGGACACCCAGCGGCTCGTCCCGGAGGCGCCGCACCTGCGGGAGATCTTCTGCCTGTTCACCACCCAGCGGCTCGGCACTCGCGCCATCGCCGCCGAACTCAACCGCTGGGGAGCAGCGAACCGCACCGGCAAGCCCTGGTCCGGGCACACCATCAATCGGATCATTGCCAACCGCGCCTACGCCGGCGACATCGCCTACGGCGACGTCTATGCCGAGAACACCCACGAACCGCTGATCGACCGCGACACCTGGCGCAAAGCCACTGCGATCGCCACCGCCCCCCGGGACGGTTGGCCAGGTGGGGCGGGTGGGGCTCGAACCCACGACCGGCGGATTATGAGCCCGCGCTGCTACGGTTCACACGCGTCCGCCAGCGCCCTGACCTCGCGATATGAACCTACCTGGCCTCCCCCGGACCCAGGTGAACTGCAACCAGAACTGCCCAGAACTGCAACCACGGCACCGTCCCAGACGAAGCGACTGGATCCGCGAAGCGGCAACTGCATGGGGCAGATACGTGGCCTTAGCTGGCATCCGGATTTGTGGGCAATGCACACGGGCGGGCCATCCCGCACAGCTTCGCACACACTGCACCAGGGGCCCCGATCCAGCCCCTGCAATAAGTAGCTGGGAGCCGCGGACTTCATGCGCCTGTTCTGAGAACTCGCCAATCCCATCGCAGATGCGGAGCCAATCGGTCGTCTCGCAGCTGGCATCCCGTGCGCGTCGCGCCTCTCGGGGCAACTGCGCAGCGCTCGGCAGCTATGGCGCCCAGCTGAGGGGACTTGAAAACCTGACCTTTTTGGTTGCCATACGGCGACAACACGTCCACCGCAATCCATCTGCGCAGGTCACCGTGAACTGACCCGGGTTTCTTGCACACCTTCTTTCTTGGGAAGGAAGGCTGCATGCCTAGCAGGTACGATCCGAACACCAGGGCGAAGGCGATCCGGCTGGTCCGGGAGCACCGAGGGGACTATCCGGCCGAGTACGCGGCGATCACGGCCGTGGCGGGCCGGCTGGGGATGACGCCGGAGACGCTGCGCAGGTGGCTGCGCCAGGCCGAGGTCGATGAGGGGATGTCACCGGGGACCAGCACCGCGGAGTCGGCGCAGATCCGGGAGCTGAAACGCAAGAACCGGGAACTGGAGCAGACCATAGACATACTCAAGGCAGCCACGGGTTTTTTCGCGCGGGAGTACGACCCGCGACAGAGCTGATCTGCCATTTAATCAACGAGAGGAAAGACGATTTCGGGGTCGTGCCGGTCTGCCGTGCGCTTTCAGTGCACGGGATCCAGATCGCCCCGCGCACCTACTGGGCATATCTTTCGCATGCCCCGTCGAAGAGAGAACTGTGGGACGCGGCGGTGACCGAGATCATGGCCGGGATCTACGAGCGCGGAGAACATGCCAGGCGGCCGCCGGAATCGATGTACGGCACGCTGAAAATGTGGGAGTACCTGCAGCGTCAGGGAATTCCCGTCGCGAAGTGCACGGTCGGGCGGCTGAAGAACGGCAACGGCTGGCACGGCCGCACCCGCGGCCGCCGGGTGCGGACCACGATCCCGGACCCGGCTGCCTCCCGGGCACCGGACCTGGTGAACCGCCAGTTCCGGGCGCAGCGGCCGGGGCAGCTGCACGTGGCGGACTTCACCTACGTGCCGCTGGTGACGGGCCGGTTCTGCTACACCGCGTTCGTCATCGACGCGTTCGCCGGGCTGATCCCGGGCTGGGAATGCTCCATGTCGAAAGAAACTGAATTCATCGAGTCAGCGCTCCGCCAGGCTATGGATTACCGGAAAAGGAAAGGACAGGTACTCGGCTCCGGCGCGATCCACCACTCCGGTGCGGGAAGCCAGTATACCAGCATCCATTTCACCGAGACACTGATGCTGGCAGGGCTGATGCCGTCAATAGGAACGGTCGGCGACGCCTACGACAATGCGCTGGCAGAAACAACGATAGGGCTCTACAAGACTGAATGCACCCGCGCAGACTCCCCGTTCCGCGACGGGCCGCTGGAAACCGCCGCCGACGTGGAGAAGATCACCAGCGAATGGGTCCACTGGTACAACACCAGCAGGCTCATGCACCGCCTCGCCGCCGTCCTCCCGCCGAAGCCGAAGCGGAGTACTGGACTGCGGCGGGCCTGACAAGGGAACCCTCGCGATGACCCCCATCGGGCTCCGGGGGCAGGCCAGAAAAAGCCTGCCCGGTCCGCGGGTAAGCGTACGGGTCATCGCCCCTTGTCAAGTCCGCTCCCCGTTGCGGGCAAACCTCAAACCTCAAACCTCACACAAGTAACTGAGTGTGCATAAAACCCGGGTGGCTCCACCGTCTCAGGACGTCCGCATCAGTCCGCCGGAATCCAGGCCGGTTGCTGTATTTCGTGCTGTACGGATCGGCGCAGCACACCGGGCATCTACCGTTCGTAAATCTCGCTGCGATGCCCGGCGTCCAGAACCAGCACGATGAGCTGGCCCTCGTCGATGGTGTAAAGCACCCGGTTGTCTCCGACCCTGATGCGCAGAACACCGTGGGCACCAGTGATCATCTTCGCCGCCGCCGGGCGCGGATTCGCGGCAAGGGCATCAACGGCCTCACCGATCCGGCGGCGAACTGGCTTGTCCAGAGACAAGAACGCCTTGCGGGCACGCGGCCGCCACTGAATGATGTACGTCACCGCCGCTACAGCCCGGCCTCAGCCCTGACCTGCTCCCACGGAACGGACTCGCCCGGCTCGGCGAGCGCCTGACGCGCCGCGGCGGCGTCCGCCAGATCCTCGAGCAGCTCCCGGGCGTCCTGCTCGTTCATGCCCTCCAATGCCTCCGCGAACTCAGCCGGGACGATGGCAGCCAACCGCTCCCCACGCTCGGTGAGATACACCACATGCCCACGCGCGGCATCCCGAGCGGCGCCGGCCACCGCCGGCGTCGCGTCCACTGGTAGCTCACTCATACTCCCAGAGTAGCCTGGCCAGGTCCGGGCCCGGCGGTGAGCCATCGGCCGCGGGCAGTGCACAGTCGACAATGGAGCGGCGCACACTCGCCGCACACCCCTGTCGCCCAGGCGGAGCTGGCGCCTTGCCGGAACTGATCGGAGCGCCGCCCGAGCACATGCGGCGGGGGCCCTGTGCTCTCGCGCCGCCCCCGGGGAACTGCTGGACGTGGCCCTGGTGGAGCGCACGCTGGGCGAGATGACGGCGTTCCATGGCTGCGCGGATGGTGGATGGGGCCGGGGTGTCCTGGCCAGCGCTGTCTGCGGGGCCAGGGCGCTGTTGACCGCGATCGCCCCGGCGGTCTTCGGCCCGGCGCCGTTGATGGGCGGCTTCTGGGCACCTGTCAGGAACCGGCGGCGCTGTACTACGCATGGGAGGAGCCCTTGGCCAAAGAGCCCAAGGGCGTGTACCTCCACGACGACGGGCGCCCGATGCTCGGGCGCAAGATCAAGGGCAAGTCAAAGCGCGAAACGGCACGTTCGTCGCCGTCGTGGTCTCCAGCCCCCCCGGCATGGCGGCACCAGCCGCGCTCCGCAATCCCAGGCTGCCGCGAGTTTTCGGCAATGCCCCGCGAACCCGTAGCCCTGACTGCCGGTTCAATGAGGCGGTAGGTTCATCTGGGCGCCCCGGTCGTCCCCCCGGACCGGGGCGCCATTGATCCCGGAACGGCGCGGACACCCCGGCGGTCATGTTCCCGCCAATCCTCATTCCCGTCAGCGCGCCGATGCGGCAGCAGCACGTGCTCATAGCGCATGACAACCTGATCTTCCGGCACAGCATCCGGGCACGGCCCCTTCGGTGCCCGGGCTGCTGCCGGTTGGCGGCCCCGCTAAGACACGCAGGCGCGGACGAAGGAACGGCCCTGGCTTTGCGCACTGGTCAGGCAGATGTAATCTGCAGCCTCAGCGAGTACTCCGGTGCCGTTTCACCGGGCGGACGAAGGTATCCGCCGTGCGCGCCATCCACCATGGGCTGGAACCGCGATGGAAGAATTCCCAGCAGCCGTGCTGGTGAGGGCCGCCTGCCGACCGGCCGGAGCGCTGATCGTACGCCTGATCCGGGCGTCCGGGCCATGCCCAGCCCCGGCCGGCCCTGGGGCCCGCGCAGCACCCCGGCTGACCTCATCCGGTGCATGCCTGCGGCGGGTCAGGAGCAGAGGACGATGACGGCCGCACTGCCTGACAGCCCGGTCACCGAAGGAGCCCCCAGCCTCGAGGTGCGCTGGATCTTCCCTGGCCAGCTGGAAACGGCGATGGCCGAATGGTTCGGGCGGTTCCCGGCTGAGCTGGAGTCACGCGAGGACGCCTACCTGCTCAACCCGGATTTGCGCAGCATGTCGGTGAAGGTCCGTGCGGGCCGGGCACTGGAGGTGAAGGTGTACCGCAGCAGCCCGGGAATCCTTGATGTGGCGGGCCGCGCCCGCGGTCACATGCAGTCCTGGCAGAAATGGTCCTTCCGTTCAGCCCGCCCAGCGGCGGCAGCGGTGACCCGGCCAGCTGGAGGCCGGTGCGCAAGAGGCGCCGAACCACCCGGTTCTCCCTGGCCAGCGGGCCGACCGCGGCGGGCACCCCGGGGCAGGCCGCGGAACCGGGATGCGCGGTGGAACTCACCGAGGTCCACGCGCGCGGCGAGGCCTGGTGGTCGCTGGGGTTCGAGGTGACCGGCCCCGGCAATCTGCTCCGCGGCCTACTCGAGGCCACCGCCACGCTCGTGTTCGCCCCGGCCCTGCCCGATGGCGTGAAACTCGGCACCGATGACTCCATGTCCTATGCCGAGTGGCTCTCCCGCCAGCCGAGCGCCGGCTATGACGCCGGAGCCTGATGGCCGACCCCGCCAGGCCGCAATCCCTGCATGACCCGCACACCGCCGGGCGGCGGATCTTCCGGGTGGCGGCAGCCGCCACGATCATCGTGTCCGGCGCGCTGCCGGGGCGGCCTGTTCACCGGCCAGCAGAACAGTGAGCCGATGAAGAAGGTCACCGCGTCCCAGCGGGCCCCGACGGCGCTGGCGTAGCCGGGGACAGCGCCGAGGGCGAACAGCAGCGATCCGACGGCGAACAGCGCCGGATCTCTGAGGCGCTGAGCCAGGACTGAACTTGGGCACGTATTGGGCACAGCGACCTGCATCTGGCCACCTGAAACCACATACAGTCGCACAAGAGCAGCGCGGCACAAGATCAGGAGAAGGCCGCGAATCTGCAGGTCAGACGGGCATGACCAGGACTTTCAAGCTGTGGGGCGGGTGGGGCTCGAACCCACGACCGGCGGATTATGAGTCCGCTGCTCTGACCGGCTGAGCTACCGCCCCCGGGTGGCCGCTTGAACACTACACCGCAACTCCGGCAAGCCGCCGGCCGGCAACAGGCGAGGTTCCCGGACCAGCCGATCCTGGGTATTCAGGCTACCGAGGGCTGAGCTGCATCGCCATGGCGTGCTCGACCAGCGAAATCAGTGTGGACTTGGTGGAATTCCGCTCCCTCGCGTCGCACTCGACCACCGGCACCTGCGGACTGACCGACAGCGCGTCCTGGACGTCCGAGATGCTGTGCGGAAAGTCGCCGTGGAAGCCGTTGACAGCGATGATGAACGGCAACCCGGCGGACTCGAAGTAGTCGACCGCTGGGAAGGAGTCGGCCAGCCTGCGGGTATCAACCAGGACGATCGCTCCGATCGCCCCGTGGATCAGGTCATCCCACATGAACCAGAACCGGTGCTGGCCTGGCGTGCCGAACAGGTAAAGGATCAGGCCGGCGTCCAGGGTCACCCGGCCGAAGTCCATCGCCACGGTGGTCGTCGTCTTGTCGGGAGTATGCGAGAGGTCGTCAACGCTTTCACTCGCCGACGTCATGACGGCCTCGGTGGTCAGCGGGGTGATCTCGGAGACGGACCCGACGAAAGTGGTCTTGCCCACGCCGAAACCGCCAGCAACGACGATCTTGACAGACGTCATCGCGGCGTCCGTCACCTCGCCGTTAGCGGTCTTAGAGCTTGCGAAGTCCACTGAGCACCCTTTCGAGCAGGTTGAGATCCGGTCGTCCGCGCTCATGGTCGAGCTGATGGATCCGGACCAGTCCTTCCACCGCCATGTCGGCGATGAGGACGCGCGCGACGCCAAGCGGCATCCTCAGCACGGCTGAGATCTCCGCGACCGAGCGCCAGTCCCGGCAGAACCCGAGAATCGCCTGGCACTCCGGGCTGAGCGCCGACAGATCCCGCGCCTCATAGTGCGACGCGGCGACCATCGCCTCGATCTGCAGTTGATATCTCGGCTTGGTACGGCCGCCAGTTACCGCGTAAGGCCGGACCAGAGCGCTCCCGACGTTCTTTGGACCCCGGTATTGCCTGGGATCACGCGGCCGGGGCGCGCCGGGACCGATGGCGGCCGAGTCAGGCTTGCCCAGCGCCGGCAGGCCCGGCAGGCTTCTGCCGTCGGCGGGCAGCCAGTCATTGCTGCCCGGGGTCGACACCTGTATCTCCCGTCACAGTGTGCCATCCTCGCGCCAGTCGGACGACAGGCCGCTGCGCACCTCAGGGGTGAGCGCGCTGCCGACTCGTTCGACGAGTAGCGTCATCTCGTAGGCGACGAGGCCCATGTCGCAGTCGGCCGCCGCAAGTACGGCAAGGCTCGACCCATCGCTGATCGCCATGACGATCAGTAGGCCGCGCTGCATCTCAACCACGGTCTGCGTCACTGCGCCGCCCTCGAAAACCCGGGCAGCGCCCTGGGTTAGGCTTGTCAGGCCTGAGGTTACGGCCGCTAGCTGGTCGACGCGATCTGCGGGGAATCCCTGCGAGAACGCCATCGGGAGCCCGTCGGACGAGACGACGATTGCGTGCGCGACGGACGGTACCCGCTCAACGAAGTTCGTGATGAGCCAGTTCAGGTCCTGTGCGGGGCGCACTAGCGGACTCACGAGCGCTCCTTCCTTTAAGGTCAGCTGATCAGTACTCGCTGCGCCGGTCAGACGCAGGCGGGTGCTCCGTCAGCCGACGCAACTGCGTTCGTGGCCTAAGCATGACCATTTCAGCGATTTAGTGCCACCCCACCTTAGGAAGTCTCGTCCTGTGCAGGGTCTGTCCCTGTGCTCGAAGCAGCCCGGCCTTCCTTGACACCGCGCTGGAAACTAGCGAACCGCTCCCGTGTCGCGGCGGCGGATCTGACCGGCGCCTGGGTCCGGGTACTGGCGGCGGCCCCGGGAACCAGGTTCGCCTGCGGCACCCGTTTGGGAAGCCCCGCTGGCGTCAGGCCACCCGAGGACGGCGTGGGTACGGTTGCTGCCGCCCGCCAGCCGTCGTCCGCAGGCGAAGCCCAGCTGGTCTCGGTCTCCGTCTCGGTCTCGGCAGCATCGCCGGACCAGCTGAACGCGTTACGGCCGTGCCTGAACCAGTCTGACTCCACTGCTTCGAAGATCGGCAACCGGTTCTCTTCGGCGAGACTCTCCGCCGGCGGCACGATCACTTCGCCGTTGGCCGGAGCGGCCGTCTCCCAGCTGAAAGCCGAGGAGGCAGTCAGCGGGGCCTCAGCGAGCTCTGCCTTCTCGTTCCCGGCCTTCTCGTTCCCGGGTGCGAAGTTTCCGGCTGCGAAGCTCTCGGCCGCGCCCGTGATCGGCACCCCGGTGACGGAGCGCGGCCCAGTCCCGAAGGCTCCGCCGTTTCCGAAGCCTGCGTCAGTTCCGAAGCCTCCGTCAGTTCCGAAGCCTGTGTCGGAGATCCCGAACACTGGCTGCGGGCGACTGGCCGCCGCCTCGCTGGCGCTCGGTTCCGAAGCATCCTGCTCGTTGCCCGCCGCAGGCTCCAGGTCGACACCTGCTGCACCCTGGCTGACGGCCTCCAGCTCCTGGCCGACGGCCTCGTCTTCCTGGCCGTTCGCCGCGGACGGCGGCCCTGGATCGGCAAGCGCGGCGGCCCCGAGGTCAGGCGGGTCGGCACGGAACACCGGCAGCGGGCCGGTCGCCGACCACGACTGGCCAGGTCGCAGACCCGCTCCGGGTACTCGTCGCGGCCCGAGCGGGGTGTCTTCCGCGTTGACGAGCGGGGCGAACTTCGGCGTCCTCGCGGCACTGACCTCCCGCTCCGCATTGGCGCGGTCAGGATCGGGCCAGTCGGCCTGGTCGAACTCGGCCAGCTCCGCTTCCAGCGAGTCAGGCGCCGTTTTCGCGGTGTCGAAGGCACCGAACCCGGGCGCGACGACCGGATCTTGATGCGTGATCACCTCGTCAGGCAGCCAGACCAGGGCGGTGAGCCCGCCGGACGCAGCCGGACGCAGCCGGACCCTGATGCCGTGCCGCGCAGCAAGCCTGCCGACCACGAACAATCCCATCCGGCGGGAAACGGCGACATCCACTACGGGCGGATTGTCGAGCCGCCAGTTCGCGTGCGCCATCTCTTCCGAGCCCATGCCGACGCCCTGGTCGGTGATGTCGATCAGTACTCCGCCGCTGGTCAGCAGGTGACCGGAGATGTTGACCGGCGTGTCCGTGGAGGACAGCGACGTCGCGTTCTCGGCCAGCTCGGCGAGCAGGTGCACCACGTCATTGACGGTCGGGCCGCGGACCGCGATGCCCGGCTGCATGTTCAGCGAGACCCGCTCGTATTCTTCAATTTCGGACACCGCAGCCCTGAGCACGTCCACGAGCGCCACCGGCTGGTTCCAGCGGCTGGACAGGTCATGTCCCGCGAGCACGAGCAGGTTTTCCGAGTTCCGCCGCATACGGGTGGCGAGGTGGTCCATCTTGAACAGGTTCGACAGGCGCTCAGCGTCCTGTTCGCCCTGCTCGAGATCATCGATCAGGCGGATCTGCCGTTCCACGAGGGACTGGCTGCGGCGGGATAGGTTCACGAACATCGCGTTGACGTTCCCGCGCAGCGCGGCCTCGTTGGCGGCCAGCCGCAGCGCCTCCTGGTGCACCTGGTCAAAGGCGCGCGCAACCTGGCCGATCTCGTCCGATGAATCCACATCGATGGGCTGCACCTCAAGCGACACGTCCTCGCCGTCGGTCTCGCTGATGCGGCGCACCGCCTCGGGCAGCTGGACTTCGGCCACCTCGAGTGCGCCGGCCCGCAGGGTGCGCAGCGGCTGCACCATGGACCTGCCGACGATCACCGTGAACGCCAGGGCCAGCGCGAGGACGAGAATAACGACGGCGCTGTCGAAGACCACCGAGGTGATCGCGCTGTCGCGTACCGAGCTGATCGGGGAATGAATCGAGGCACTCCGCAAGGAGGACGCGATCTGGATTCCGCCGAACACCACGGCCGTGACCGTCGGGATGATAACCAGCAGGACCAGGCGCGAGCGCACCCGCCAGTTCTTCAGCGCGCGGCGTGAGGTCTTGGGCGATGCGGTCGTTCGCTTGCGGCCATCCGCCGACTGATCGGCTCCGTCCAGCCGGAGCCGGCTCGGGTCGGCATCCTGCGACGCAGTAGCCATCCCGGCGCCGACCGGTTCCCGGACCGCCCCGGCGCCGCCGCGCGCATCGCGGATGTTCTCCCGCTCTGCGTCATGCTGCAGGCCGTGGTCGTCGTGCTCGCCTGATGTCCTCGATACGTCCACCGCTATCAAGATCGCGACGGCCAGCACCACGACCAGAAGAATGATTTCGACCAGCATGCCGCTCACATCCGCTGGATGGCCGAGGCCATCCGCAGGGTCCCGCGCGTGGCCAGAAACTGGTGCTGCTCGGTCCCCTCCGGGTCGGGGCGCTGCGCCCCGGTGACCGTTGGGGCCAGGCCCGGCAGCGGAACCGACATGGCACTCCCTCCTGGCCAGCCTGTTCTGCGCACGCTGGTAGGCGCACCCAGTGTTACCGCAACCGTTGTCAGCACAACCGACCCAACTCTAACGCGTAACCGGCCAGCGCACGCCAATACCCATATGGAGGTGAAATTCCGTATTGCGTCAGATGGCCGTCCAACATGGCGACACCAAGGTACCCCGTCGCGCCCTGGTCGTGGCCGTACATGTCCGAATTCAGGTCCAGGCGGCCGAATACGAGCGCCCTTAGCCGACTTGCCTGGCTGGCGCAGGAGCCGGTTCGCGCCGTTTTGCGGAGATTCGCGAATCGGTGGTCCTGGCCGGGCGCGGGCCAGACCCTGGCCATCGGCGCCGGATTTGCTGACGGCTCACGCTCGGCCAGGCGCCGCGGATGGCGCCTGGCCTGACCACGGTCAGCATTGTCCCCAGACACGCATCTGGTTCCTGTGCATCGAGTTCCCCTATGGTGCGCTAGGCGCAGAACCTACCCCGATGGGCATGACATCATTAGGCGCGGAAGGTGAGACAGCAGATGATCTCTTCAGGCAGCTCAGCATGCGGTCCGGACCGGTCCGGACCACGCGGTCACCGGGCATCGATGCGGTCGCTGCCTGCCGTTGCCGCGCCCCGATCCGGCCTCGGCGAGTCGGCGGGAACAAGTGACCGGCTTGGTGCATCATTCCGACTGGCGCGGTCCGCTCCCCCACCAGTGGTGGCGGTGCGGATGGCCGCCGGTCCCAGGTAGCGGGCGTGGAAAGCCGGGGGGCGCCCACAGGACCTGCGGCCTCGCCGGCCGGACGGCCGGGCTGGCCGGTCAGGACTGGCCCCGTCCCGCCGCTGGCCGATGGTTTCATTGCCAGGTCGGCCACTGCTCCGGGGCTGGGGATGGCGCTGAGCCCTGGTACCGCCGTGGCGCTCGTGCCTGCCCAGCCAGCCACGGACGGTTCGCAGGACTGGCTGGCATCGTCAGGCAAGACTCAGCTCGCGGTGGCGTTCGCTGAATCGTTTTGGCAGGCCGCCGGGGTGGACTTGCTGGTCTGGATCGTGGCCACCAGCCGGGCGTCGGTGCTGTCCGGCCTGGTGGAAGCGGCGGTGGCGGCGGTGGGAGCTGATCCGGCTGGTGATGCCGAATTGATCGCGACCCGCTTCATCAGCTGGCTCCGCGAGACAAACCGCTCGTGGCTGGTCGTCCTCGACGACCTGTCGGACCCTGACGATCTGGACCGGCTCTGGCCGGAGGGACCGACCGGCATGGTCCTGATCACCACCACGAACTCCGCGGCGCTGTCCGGCAGTAAGCGGGCGGCGGTCCTCCAGATCGGGGCATTCAGCCCGCGGGAAGCCCTGAGCTATCTGCGGGGCCGGCTGACAGCGGACCCGGACCAGCGCCTCGGAGCTATCGACCTCATCGAGGAACTTGGCTACGAACCCTTAGCACTCGCCCAGGCGAGCGTGGTAGTCGTCGGCTCAGAGCTGTCGTGCTCGGACTATCGGGGCTACTTTGTCCGCAGGCGAGAGCAGTTTACGGCGGCGGCCGACGGCAAGCAGCCGCCCGCCGCTTCCGTCACCTGGACGTTCTCCCTCGAGCAGGCAGACCGGATGTTGCCGGACGGGGTGGGCAGGTCCCTGCTCGCGCTCGCTGCTCTCCTGGACGGCCATGGGATTCCCGGCACCCTCTTTACTACCCAAGCGGCCCGCGGCTACCTTGCGGCCAGCCGTCCAGCCGACCCGGTCGACGCAGAGCGGGTCAGGAACGCCCTGCTGGTTCTTGAGCAGGCCGGGCTGCTGGCCATCGATCTGACCGCCGCCCCGCCGACGGTCCGGATGAAGCCGGTGATTCAGGCGGCGATCCGGACCGCGATGCCGGACGGCATGTTCGAGCGCGCGGCCCGGGCCGCGGCCGACGCGCTGCTCGAGGTATGGCCAGCCGATGAGCTGCTGGCGTGGCGGGCCGGAGAGGCCCGAAGATGCGCGGCCAGCCTGCAGCGGGCCGCCGGGGAACTGCTCTGGGCCGGTAGCTGCCATCCGCTGCTGCTGCGCGCCGGGCAGAGCCTGGACAGCGCCAGGCTGACCGGCCCCGCCGTCGCGCACTGGCGGGAACTGGCCGCCGTCAGCCAGCGGGTGCTCGGGCCGACCCACCGGGACACCGTGGTGATCGGCCAGCACCTGGCCGACGCCTACCTGCGGGCCGGGCAGGCGGCGGAGGCCTGTCCGTGGCTGCAGTGGGTCCTGGCCGACCGGGTCCGCGTGCTCGGGCCTGATGACCCCGCCACCATCGCGGCCCGGCGCAATCTGGGCCATGCCCTGGTCGCCGCGGACCGGATCCGCGATGCGCTGCCCGTCCTGGACGGGGCGGTCGGCGACTACGAGCGCGTCCGTGGCGCCAATCACCTCGATACGCTCGGCGCGCGGGATGAGCTCGCGGCCGCCTACCGGGCGGCGGGCCAGTCGGGCGAGGCGATCCAGTTGTACCGGCGCACGCTCGCCGACCGCGAGCGCATTCAGGGGTCCCAGAGCCTCGACACCATGACCACCCGCCAGCAGCTGGCCGACGCGTATCTGGCGGCTGGCAAGCTCAAAGACGCCTTGTCCCACTACAAGCGGGTCCTCTCCGACCGCGAACGCGCGCTGGGCCCCGACCATCTGGACACGATCGCGGCCCGGGGTAACCTGGGCGCCGCCTACCACTCGGCAGGCCGGATGGCCTCCGCGCTGCAGCTCTACGAGCAGACCCACGCCAGTTACGAGCGGGTCCTGGGCGCCGATCATCCGGATACCCTCGCGTACCAGGCGAGCCTGGCCACTGCCTACTACCGGGTCGGCAGGCTGAGCGACGCGATGACGCTGCTGCGCGATACCCTCGCGCGCTGTGAGCGGGTCCTGCCGGCCGGCGACCCGCTGACGCACGCGGTGCGGGACAACCTGACGAACATCGCAGGGCGGTTACGGTTCTCCGGCACTCGCGGCCGGCTGGCCCTGGGGCTGGCGCCGGCCAGGTGACCGGAGGATCAGTCGTCTCGACGGTGCGCTAGTCCGCCCGAGATAGTCGTTTATCTTGACGTCCGGGCAAGATTCGCTACAGTGCCACAGTACGATGGCGTACCCACCATTTAGGACGGGCAGTAAGTCCGCCCTCGTTGTTGTTTGTCTACTATGCCTGCCCGGACCAAACGCGCATCAAATCAATTGACCCATCGATGATCATGTCGATGAGACGGAGGATACCGATGGAGCAGGAATCTGCTAGCCAGGACCAACTCCTAGCGGTCCTTGCTCTGCCCACCGCGGCGGCCGGCGAAGAACGGAAGAAACTCAGGCGGAGCGTAGGCCGCATGGACACCGCGTTCATGATGCTGGCCGCAATCATCGTTCTGGACACGCTCGGCGCCGTGTCGAGTTATGGTGCTCAGTCGTTCACCTGGCTGATCGTCATGATTATCTTCTTCCTGGTTCCCTACGGGCTGCTCACCGCCGAGCTCGGCACCGCCTTCCCCGAGGAGGGCGGCCCCTACGTCTGGACCAAGCTCGCGTTCGGCCGGGCGGCGGCGGCGGTGGTCGCGGTCATGTACTGGGTGGATAACCCCATCTGGCTGGCTGGCACGCTGTCCATCACGGCCATGGCCACGTTCAGCACGTTCTTCGTCAACCTGTCGCTGTCCTGGGAGTACGTCTTCGGCCTGCTGTTCGTCTGGGCCGGGATCGCCTCGGTCATTCTGGCGCTGAAGTTCGGCAAGTGGGTCGCCACCATCGGCGCCCTGGTCCGCGTGGCCCTGTTGGCCTTCTTCACCCTCACGGTCCTGATCTACGCCGCTAAGTACGGCGTGCACGGCCTGGGCGGCGGGGCGTTCAAGCCCAGCTTCGTGGTGTTCCTCGCGGCGACGCCGATCCTCATCTTCAACCTGGAGGGCTTCGAGCTGCCGAGCAACGCAGCCGAAGAGCTGAAGAATCCGGCCAAGGACGTGCCCTTCGCCGTGCTGCGCTCCGGCATCGCCACCGTGCTCTTCTACGGCCTGCCCGTGTTGGCCATCCTGCTGATCCTGCCCGCGTCCAAGCTGTCCAACGTCGATGGCTTCGTCGACGCGGTGCAGACGGTGTTCATCGTCTACGGCGGCCACGTGACCAGCGCGGGCACGGTCCTGACCGGGCTGGGCAAGGTGCTCTCGGACATCGTGGCTATCGGGGTGATCTTCGGCCTGCTGTCTTCGGGCGTGGTCTGGCTGATCGGCTCCGACCGCACCCAGGCGGTCGCCGGGTTCGACGGATCCGCGCCGCGAGTGCTCGGGTACTTCTCGAAGCGGTTCGGCACGCCGATCGCCGTGAACCTGCTCTCCGGTGTCGTGGCGACCGGTGTTCTCATCCTTACCCTGACGCTGACCAGCGGCAATTCGGCGAAGTACTTCAGCACCACGCTGGGGCTCGTCATCTCGATGGTGACGATCACCTACGTGCTGATCTTCCCGGCGGTGATCAGGCTCAGGTACAAGTTCCCGGACATTAACCGTCCGTACCGGATACCTGGCGGGACGATCGGGCTGTGGGTCGTCGGGATCCTGACCACGGCGTGGGCGGCCTTCACCACCCTCGCGATCCTCTACCCCGGCATCGGCACCGCCCACCCGGACGCGTCGCTGCCGAGCGGGTTCGCCGGGCAGCGCGGTCAGTATGAGCTGTCACAGCTGGTGCCGCTTGGCGTGATGATCCTCATCGGGCTGGCCTTCTACGCCCTCGGCCGGCGGACCCGGAATCAGAGCCTGCAGCAGAGCAACCCCCCGCAGGCGAGCGCCCAGGTGAGCCCGCAGGAGTGACGATGGCGGCGGGCGGCGGCATTCCGGACTAACGAACGGGGCCGCCGCCTGGCCCTCGCGAACCGGCCGGGCACGGCCTCAGGCATCCCAGATAACCGGCAGCCGCTTGGCCGCACGGACCGCCCAGCCGTGCACGAGCGCCTGGCGGTCGGGATCCGGCCGCAGGCCGGGCAGCCGGGCGAACATCTCCTCGAGCATGACCTGCTCAAGCTGGCGGGCGACGAAGTGACCGAGGCAGAAGTGCAGCCCGTAGCCGAACGCGGCCTGGCTCTGCCTGCGCCGGTCCATGTCGAACACGTCAGGATCGCCGTACCTGGTCTCGTCCCGGTTGGCCGAGCCGAGGACCAGCGCGACCTCGGTCCCGGCCGGGATATCGACGCCGCCGATCGTGACCTGCTCGGCGGTGAGCTTCTCGGTCATGCCGAACGGGGCCAGCCATCGGAGCCCCTCCTCCACGGCCGCGGCTGACCAGGCCGCCGGGTCGGCGGCGAACCGCGCCGCCTGATCCGGCCGGGTAAACAGCCCATGCAGCGTGTTCGCCGCGCCGTGGGCAGGCTCCTGGAATCCGCCCACGATCATCACGCCCGCGTCTCCGATGATCTGATCCAGGCTGCGGGTGGTACCCGCGGGCATGCCGTCGTGGAGCAGGTGGGACAGCGTGCTGCCGTCCGGCTCGGCGGCGAGCCCGGCCAGCCGCCCGTCCAGGTACGCGGTGACCTCGGCCTTGACGGCCCGGCCCCGGCTGGCCACTGCGCTGCTCCGGCCGAAGTCGACCAGGTAGGCGGCATATCCATGGAACCAGCGGACCAGCGTGTCGTCGTCAACGTCGGCGAAGCCGAGCACATCGGCGATGGCGCGCATGCTGATCCGCTCCAGGATGTCAGCGTTCGCGTCGGCTTGCCCGCGGTCGCGGATGGCGTCGATGTACCTGGCGGCGGTGCCCCGGAGCACCGCCTCCCGGTACCCGCGCACGGCCCGGGGCCGGAAGCACGCGTTCAGCGGGCCGCGATGGGCCAGGTGCTCGGCGCCGGTGAGGCTCATCACATTCGGGTTGCCGTAGACCGCGTGGAAGACCTCGCTGGTCGGCCCGAAGACCTCGTCGTTGGTGCCGGCCTCGTCGCACAGGTCCCAGGTGGTGATCCAGACGCGGCCGGTTTCCGGCACGTAGGCGATCGGGCGGTGGCGGCGCAGCCACGCGTAAGTCGGGTACGGGTCGTCCTCGAGAACCTCCAGCCTGACGTCATGGACGAGGTCGATCGGCGCCGAGAGCCCGGCGGTGCCCGCCATCTCAGGCCGCCCGGGCCGCGCGGATGTCCGCGAGGTCGCCGCCCGGGTCGCTGCGGTAGTCAACGTCGCAGTCGCCCGCCAGCATTTCGGACCACCTGTGGATCACCGATTCCACGGCCGGGCCTAGAACTCAAAGACCGGCATATGCCCGCCCAGCGACACGCCGACGTTCTTGACCTCGGTATAGGCGTCCAGCGCGTGCATCGAGAGCTCGCGGCCGTAGCCAGAGGCCTTCATCCCGCCGAACGGGGCCTCGTTGAACAGGAACTCGCTGGTGTTGATCCAGACGCCGCCCGCCCGGATATCCTCGGCCGCCCGGTGCGCGGTGGTCAGGTCGTTGGTCCAGACGGTGGCGGCGAGCCCGTAGGGGGTGTCGTTGGCCTTGCTGATCCCGTCGTCGTAGTCGGAGAACCGCCCGACGCACGCGACCGGCCCGAAGATTTCCTCCCGTGCGATCCGCATGCCGTTGTCCACGTCCGCGAACACGGTCGGCCGGTAGAAGAAGCCTGGTCCGTCCAGCCGGGTGCCCCCGGCCACGAGTTTCGCGCCCTCTCGCTGCCCGATCTCGACGTACTGCTCGACCTTCTCCAGCTGCCGGGCTGAGGTGATGGCGCCGATGTGGTTGGCCGGGTCGGTGGGATCACCCACCCGGAGCTGGTTCGCCCGGTCGGTGAACCGCGTCACGAACTCGTCGTAGACGCGGTCCTGCACGAAGATCCGCGAGCGTGCGTCGCAGACCTGTCCGGCGTTGGCGAAAACTCCGAATAGTGACCCGTCCATCGCGAGATCGAGATCGGCGTCGGCGAACACCAGCGCGGGCGATTTCCCGCCGAGTTCGAGGGTCACCCGCTTCAGGGTGGCGGCAGCCTCTCGCATCAGGTTCTGCCCGGTCGTCGTCTCGCCGGTCAGCGAGACCTTGGCGACGTCGGGGTGGGTCACCAGCCGGTGCCCGGCCCGCGCGCCCGGACCGCTGATCACGTTCACCACTCCGGGCGGGAACCCCGCCTGCACCGCAAGTTCCCCGAGCATCAGCGCGGTCACCGGCGTCTGCGACGCAGGCTTGAGAACCACCGTGTTGCCCGCCGCCAGTGCGGGCCCCAGCTTCCACACCGCGATGGCCAGCGGGAAGTTCCACGGGACGATGAGACCGCAGACTCCCACCGGCTCCCGGCGGGTGTACACGAAGTAGTCGGCGGGTGCCGGGATGGTCTGGCCGAAGAGCTTGTTCGCCGCCCCCGCGTAGTAGTCCAGGCAGGCCACCGTGCCGGCCACGTCGAACTCGGCGTCAGCCAGCGTCTTCCCGTTGTGGGCGGTTTCCGCGGCCGCGAACTCGGTGGCCCGGGCTTCGAGCAACCGGGCCAGCGCGGCCAGCAGAGCTCCCCTGGCGGTGGCCGGGGTCTTCCGCCACGGCTCGAACGCGGCCGCGGCGGCGGCCACGGCGAGGTCGGCGTCTTCTTCCGTGCCCAGCGGCACGCTAGCATAGCGCTGCGCGGTGGCCGGGTTGACGACGTCGAACCGTTCACCCGACCTGGCGCAGGTCCGCTCGCCTCCGACGATCATCTCCAGGTCCCGTGGCGGCACCATACTCGATCTCCGTCCTGCCTAATTCTCAGCGGGAGCCGTCATAACCGGACGGCCAGTCCAGCGAGGCTTCGCTAGGCGAGTGACGCCAGGGCCGTGTACTCGCGGCGGTAACCGCGGTCGCGCGACGGCGGGCCTGGTGCGTCGAATTCCTCCGCGTAGCGCCGGCCCGACCACACCGCGCCGGCGATCGTAGCCGGAGCCCAGGCGTCGCCGACGCAGGTCACCGACCTGACCCCGCTGGCTGACCACTCGCTTCGCCGCTGCTGGAGTTCGCCGAACAGCGCGTCGCTGGGCAGCCTGGCCGTGACCAGCAGCACCGCGTCGGCGGCCACGCTGGCTTCCGACCCGGTGAACGCGCACGCCGTCCGGGCCTCGCTCGCGCCGATCTCGACGAGCACCCGGCTGGCGTCCACCGTGATCCCGGCCTCGCGCACCCGCCGCTGCACGTCCCCGATTTCCAGGGTGTAGGCGGTCCACGAGGACACCAGCGGCGCGGAAGTCACCAGGCGCACCTCGTGCCCGAGCGTCGCGAGCCGTTCGGCCAGCACGCCGCCGAGATAATAGTGGTCATCGTCGAAGACCAGGACCCGCCGCGGCGCAGCGCCGGGCTGGCTGAGCGGGTGGCCGCCGGTCATGATGTCGTCAGGCGTCAGGACGGTAGCGTCAGCCGCGACCGGAATCGCAGTGGTATGCCACCTGCCGACTCCATCGGCCCGCCAGCGGGCGCCCGTGGCCACCAGGACATCGGTGAAGCCGTGGTCCAGGGCGTCGTCGGCGGTCATCTCGCTCTGCCGGTGAATATCCACGTTGCGGTAGTGGCCCAGCTGGCCGAGCCGGTAGTCGACGACCCGGCGCCAGGACGCCAGGCCGGGCAGGCTCGCCTCGCCTATGACCCGCCCGCCGAGCACCCGGGTGGCCTCGGTGAGCACCACGCTGTAGCCCCGCTGGCCAAGTGCGCGGGCCGCTTCCAGGCCAGCAGGCCCGGCTCCGACGACCAGGATGCTGGCCTCGGATTCCTGCGGCCTGATCCGCTCCGGGTGCCAGCCCCGGCGCCACTCCTCCCCCATGGTCGGGTTCTGCGTGCAGCGAATCGGCGACATGGTCAGGTCACCCGAGACGCAGATGTTGCAGCCGATGCACTCGCGGATGTCGTCGATCCGGCCAGCCTCGATCTTGGCGGGCAGGAACGGGTCGGCGATCGATGGCCGCGCGGCACCGATCATGTCCAGGATCCCCGCTTGCACCTGGCGCACCATGGTGTCCGGCGAGGTAAACCTGCCCACGCCCACCACCGGCTTGGCCGACAGCCGCTTGAAGCCCGCGATCAGCGGCTCGCGCTCGGCCTCCGCCGCGAAGCGCGAGGTCGCCGAGTCACGTTCCCAGCTGCCGAGCACCAGGTCCCAGACATCGGGGAGATGATCGAGCAGCGAGATGACCTCGGCCGCATCCTCGGGCGTGATGCCGGAATCGCCGGCGCCCTCGTCGACAGTGAGGCGGCACGCGACCGCGGCCCGGCCCGCGCATTCCTCGCGGGCGTCGGCCAGGATCTCGGCCAGCAGCCGGGCCCGGTTGGCGACCGAGCCACCGTAGGAGTCGGTGCGCTGGTTGTACCGCGGGGACAGGAAGTGATGCAGCATGCTCAGGTTGTGGCCGCTGTAGACGTAGACGAGGTCGTATCCGACCGCCAGCGCCCGGCGGACGGCCTGGCGATGCCAGCGCCTGTAGTCAGCGATGTCGGACGCCGACATCATCCGGGCCTGAACCGGGTCGTTTGACCAGGTCACGACCGGCAGGTGCGCGGGCCCCAGCGGAGCTTCCCGGCTGGACAGGTTCGGCGAATTCATCCCGTTGTGCGCGAGCTCGATCCCGGCCAGCGCGCCCCCGGCGTGGATGGCGTCCGCGATCCTGGCCAGCGCGGGCATGTCACCGTCGTCCCACAGGCGCAGCTCAATGTAGGGCGTAATGTCGGAACTCGGGTGGATCTCCACCTGCTCGGTGCACACCACGGCCCAGCCGCCCTCGGCCTTCACCTGCCGCATGGCCGCCTGCGCGGTCGGATCCCGGTACCCCATGCCGTTGCAGTGCGGCACCTGGAAGAACCGGTTCTTGGCCCGGACCGGCCCGAGCTGTACGGGCTCGAACAGGATGTCGAAGCGGGCGTCGCGCCCGGTCACGCCGACGTCCTGGATAACGTTCGTCACAGCGCTGAATCCTCCTTTAGTCGGGCGACCCTAACCCGCGTCTCTCGCAGGCCGCAAGCAGCTCCCGGCATACGAGAATCGCGGCCTGCGAGAATCGCGGCACCGCCCGAGGCGGCGATCAGCGTCCCGGGTTGTAGCTCTCCCGCCGGACGGAGAAGAACGGTGACTTCAGGACGAACCGGGCGGCGAGCATCAGTGCCACGCCGACGCCGATGACGGCGGCCATCGACCAGACCTGGGCCGCGGGCGCCAGCAGCAGGGACTTGACCAGGATCCAGGCCAGGAAGGCGGCCGCAGCCAGCGGCAGGACACCGAGGATCATCGCGTCGAGGAAGCCGCTGAAGATGCGGCGCCGGTAATAAGTGATGGCGGCGAGCGCGGTGAGGACGTAGAACGCGCAGTACAGCAGGCTGGTGAGGGCGATCACGTCGTTGAAGGCGCTCGCTAGCGAGGTGGCGAGCAGGTACACCCAGGTAAGCCCGAGGAGGACCAGGCCGACCGTGAGGCTGGCGGCGACCGGGGTGGCGAACCTGCGGTGCACATTGGACAGGAACGACGGCAGCACCCGGTGGCTCGCCATCCCGTAGATGACCCGGGCGCCGAGCACGATGCCGGTGCCGGTGGTGGCGATCACCGACAGCGCCAGCGAGAGCGCCATCACCTTGGCCCAGCCGCCGCCGCCCAGCGCCTGGGCGATGTAGACGAGCGAGGAGGTCGAGTTGGCCTGCAGCTTGGCCGGCGACACCACGCCCTGCAGGCCCAGCTGTGACAGCGTGTAAATGATGGCGAGGAAGGCGACCGCCAGCATGGCAGCCTTGCCCGGGTTGGTGCGCCGGTGCTTGACCTCCTCGTTGACGTAAATGGTGCCGTCCCAGCCGGTGTAGGCGAAGATCGCCACCAGGAACCCGCCGGCCAGGCTGCCGTGCCCGCCGATCCCGCTGACGCTCAGCCAGCCCTTGGTGATCGGGAAGGTGCCGTGGTGGTGGCTGAGCACCGCGATCAGGCCCACGATCGCGAACCCGATCAGGATCACGTACTCGATCAGCCCCATGCCGACCTGAGTGCGTGCAGTGATGCGGATGCCGACAACCGCGATCACCAGCATGCCGAGGACGACGACGGTGTCGATGGCCAGATTAGGCAAGATGGCCGTAGAGGTGGAGCCGACCACGGCGAGCACCGATGGCCCGAGGACCACGGTGGTGCTGACCGTCCCGATAATGCCGCCCATGATCATCAGCCAGCCGGTCAGGAAGCCCAGGTAGGGGCTGATCGTGCGGCCGACCCACTCAAACGAAGCGCCGCAGTTGGCGTTCCACAGGTTCAGCCGGCGATAGGAGTTGGCGATGATGAGCATGGGAAGAGCGGTGAGGATGATGACCGGCCCGCTGCCGTAGGCGGTCGCCGCGGCGAGCCCGGCCAGAATCAGCCCGACCGATGCCGCCGGGGCGGACGTAGCCATCCCGATCACGGTGTCCTGCGCGACCCCGATCGCATTGGGCTCGAGCCTGGCTTCGGGGGGTGCCGCGGTTCCCGCGACGGCCGCCGGGGAATGAACCGCCATCTGTTCTCCTATTCGTGCCGGGCCGCGTGCGTGTGATGTCGCTCGGGCAGTGGGAAAGGCCTTGTCGGACGCTCGGAAGGAACCTCGGCCGGGTGGCTGACCTGGTCAGATCCGCCCCTGCCGGTCAGCGGCGTGCCCCCTGGCGGCCTGCCATTGGTCAGGGATGGCTGCCCGCCAGCTCTTCCGATCCGCGCAGAAGTCTGCCGGCCTCCCCATGCTCCTCGGTCACCTCGTGGCACGGAATCGACGTGCCATCCACGGACGCCACCTGATCAGAGCGCTATCCACGCAGCGGAGCCTGCCACCGGGCCGGAGCGCGGCCCTCAGGTTGGGCGCACGCCAGATCATAGCGGTCACTTCCGGCAGCAAGGTGACAACCAGCGAGAATTCCCTCAGCTGGTTCGATTTTGGATACGCTGCGGATCCGGATGATCACAAGCTGACGCGACGGATGCAGCTGCAGGCTGCCGTCCGGGATGAGATAGGCAAGGTCAGCGCGCAGGTAGGCCGCTGGATCGCTGGCCCCTGCTAATGACGTCCGCCAGCACCGCTCAGTCCGAGCTGGCGGGCGATGATCATCCGCTGCACCTCTGACGTGCCCTCGCCGATCTCCAGTACCTTGGCGTCCCGGTAGAACCTCGCGACCGGGAACTCATTCATATACCCGTTCCCGCCGAAGATCTGGGTGGCGTCGCGCGCGTTGTCCATCGCCGCGTTCGAGGCGGTCAGCTTGGCGATCGCCGCCTGCTTCTTGACCGGCTCCCCCGCGACCAGCCGGGCCGCCGCGTCGTACCAGGCGAGCCTGGCCGACTGCGCCCGCACCTCCATGTCCGCGATCTTGAACTGGATGGACTGGTAGTGGCCGAGGCGGTGCCCGAAGGCGGTCCGGTGGCCGACATAGCGCAGGCACTCGGCGACGCAGCCCTCGGCCAGGCCAGCGGCAACCGCGGCGATCGCGACCCGGCCCTCGTCCAGCGTCTGCAGGAACTGGGCGTAACCCCGGCCCCGCGCACCGAGCAGGTTCTCGGCAGGCACCCGGCAGGAGGCGAACGAGAGTTCCCTGGTGTCTGACGCGCACCAGCCGACCTTTGAGTATTCAGGCCCGACCGTGAGCCCGGGAGTGCCCGCCGGCACAATGATCGCGGAAATCTCCGGCCTGCGGTCCGAGCGGCCCGTGATCGCCAGCGGGGTCACCAGCGAGGTGATCGAGGTACCCGCGTTGGTGATGAAGGCCTTGGACCCGTCGATCACCCACTCCCCCTCCTCAAGCCGCGCCGTCGTGCGCATGCCGCCCGCGATGTCCGAGCCGCCGCCCGGCTCGGTCAGGCCGAAGGCGGCCAGCCGGTCGCCCTGGCAGAGGTCGGGAAGCCAGCGGCTGCGCTGGTCGGCGTTACCGAACCGGTAAATCGGCATGGCGCCCAGCGCCACGGCCGCCTCCAGCGTGATCGCCACCGAGGAGTCCACCTTCGCCAATTCGTGCAGCGCGAGGCAGAACGTGAAGTAATCGCCTCCCATCCCGCCGAATTCCTCGGGGAACGGCAATCCGAACAGGCCGAGCTTGCCCATCTTGGCGACGATCTCGTAGGGGAACTCGGCGCGCTCGTAGTACCCGCCGATCACCGGTGCGACCACCTCGCGCGCGAAGTCGGCCACCGTGGCCCGGAGGTGCTCGTGCTCTTCATCGAGCAGAAAACTGACCATGGCTGCGATGCTACCGGCCGTCCGCGAAGCTGACCGTCCGTCACAGGCCGCAAACCTGGCCAGCGCACGTGACCGGATAATGGCCGCACGGTGATCTCACCGTGCCCCGTTCGCGTTACGCTCTCGTGGGTGCCCGCAAGCATCCGAGCCGCGACAGCCGTCCTGGAGCCATCATGGTGACGTTGACCTGCCCAGCCTGCGCAGCCGAGGTCAAGCCCGACGATCTTATCTGCTTCACCTGCGGTGCCAACCTGCCCCGGAACCGGTCGGCTGACGAAGATCTGCCAGCACCCGCGACCATCATGCAGGAGTACCTCAAGCGGGAGGAGACGACCGGGTCGATCGCGCTCACCGTGCTGCGGATCGCGTTTCCCACCGGCAACGTCGAAGTACCGGCGGGCACCTCGCTGCTGATCGGCAGGGATCCGCAGGAGTCGCTGGTCGCGGCCGCCTTCTCCGGCTTCGAGAATGTGTCAAGACGGCACGCGACCGTCACCGTTGACGACCACGGGCACGCCACGATCCGGGACGAGAACTCGACCAACGGCACCTTTGTCAACGGCGACCGGGTGCTCCCCGGCACGGCTGTGCGCCTCGCCGATGGCGATCTTGTCCGGCTGGCCGCCGACGTGACCGGCGAAGTCCTGCTGCCGCGCCAGGAGGCCGACCCGGCCTCGCTCAGCCGCGACCCGGTCAACGGACACCGCGAGCCAGTTAACGGACACCGCGACACAGCTAACGGGCACAGCGACCCGAGCTAACGGGTACCGCCGCCCCGGCTAGCCGGCCTCGCCACCCCGGCTAGCGGGCACCGCCACCCCGGCTAGCCGGCACCGCCGGGATCAGCCGTGCGCATCAGCCGCCGGATTCGCTGCTGAACCAGGGCTCCGGTGACTCGCCCGCGGTGAACCACGGCCGGTAAGGCTCGCGCCCGCCGCCCAGGTCACCGGTCGCGCCCCCATCCGGCCAGCGCCATGCGTCCGGTGCCTGCCCGCCCGCCGGACGCCCTGCTCCGGGCCGATTGGCTCGCCTGCCGTCGCGGTCAGCCAACTCGCCATCCTGGCCAGCCTCGCGGCCAGCCAGCTCACCATCACGGCCAGCCAACTGACCCTCCCGGCCAGCCAGCTCACCATCACGGCCAGCCAGCTCACCTGCCAGGCCGCCGGCCCTGGCGGCCTGCCGGACCTGCTCGCCTGCGGCCCGCTCGTCCGCGGCCTGCTCGCCCGCGGCCCGCTCGGCTCCCGCACCGGCCGCGTCGGACCCCAGCTCCCCGTGGTCCCCGGACTCCGCCAGCTCCCGATCCGGCGACATCTGCGCATAGTCCGGCGCCGACGGGTGGCACGCCGCCAGCCGATCGAGACGCTGCCGCAGGACATCGCCGGCTCCCCGGATCTGGCCGGTCCCGTTCCGTTCGTCTAAGGCCCCGCGCTCGCCGGGCCGGTCAGGCAGTCGCATAACGCGATTCTGCCCCCGGCCGGCCGGGCTGACGAGATGTCCGGCGGATAACGCCGGCCGTCTTACCAATCGACCTGCGGGCCGGCCAGATCGTACGCTGATCGGCATGAGTGAGCCGTGGCAGTGGGGTGCCGGCGCCATCAAGGCCACCGTCGGCGCGATCCGGGCCGGCCGGTCGCTGGCCCCCCGGACCTGGCCACATGACAACACCGCCGCGGTAGCGCTGTCCTTCGACTCTGACCACGAGACGATCCAGCTCCGGGACGGCCTGACCTCGCCAGGCAAGCTCTCCCAGGGCCAGTACGGCGCGCGCACCGCGCTGCCGCGGATCCTCCGGCTGCTGGACCGCCATGAGGTCACCGCGTCGTTCTATGTCCCGGCGGTCTGCGCCCTGCTGCGGCCGGGCGAGGTGCGCGGCTATGCCGACCGCGGTCACGAGGTTGCGCTGCACGGCTGGATTCACGAGCGGAACGCGGCGCTCCCACCGGGCGCCGAGCGCGAGCTGACCCTGCGCGCGGCTGACACCTTGACGGAACTGACCGGAACGCGGCCCCAGGGCATCCGCACGCCCTCGTGGGACTTCACCCCGGCCACCTTCGGGATCATCACCGAGCTCGGGCTGGCCTATGACTCCTCGCTGATGGCCGACGACGATCCGTACGAGATCGAAGCCGACGGCCAGCCCACTGGCGTCGTGGAGATCCCGGTGGAGTGGATCCGCGACGACGCACCTTATTTCCCTGGCGATCCGGCCCGGCCGTTCACTCCGCCCCGCGCGGTCGGCCAGATATGGCGGGACGAGTTCGATCAGGCTTACGCGGATGGCGGCCTCTTTCAGCTCACCATGCACCCGCACGTGATCGGGCACCGGTCGCGGATGGTCGTGCTTGCCGAGCTACTCGACTACATCAAGGGCAACCGCCGCATCTGGTTCGCAACCCACGCCGAGGTGGCCAGTTACGTCGCCCAGCAGGCAGGCCTGGCCCATGCTGAATCTTGAGCTTTCCTGGCCGGAAGCCGCGCTCACGGCCGGCTCCCTCTCGGTCGTGGCCGTGACGCTCCGCGCTGCGGACCGGCCCCGGCTCACCGGACTGGCGGTGGGCGCCCAGGAGAGCGGGCTCATCATCGGGCTGTTCGCGCTCTGGCAGCTGGCCGGCTCGTTCGCCGTGATGGGACCAGGCGGCGCGCTGGCCAGGGCGCAGTGGATCTGGCATGCCGAGCGGGTTGCCGGGCTGCCCAGCGAGGCGGCCGTGCAGCGGCTGGTGCTGCCGCACCCGCTGCTGGTCCAGTTCTTCAACTTGTACTACGACGGGCTGCACTTTCCGGTGCTGATCGCGTGCATGATCTGGCTGTTCGTCTGGCACCGCGACCATTACCGCAGACTGCGGACCACGCTGGTCGCGTTCACCGGATGCGCGCTGCTCATCCAGCTGATCCCGGTGGCTCCGCCGCGGATGCTGCCGTCCACCGGCATGGTCGACACCGCCGTCCTGTACGGCCAGTCCGTCTACGCGACACATACCGGCTTCGACCCCGACCAGCTGTCCGCGATGCCCTCGGTCCACGTCGGCTGGGCGGTGCTGGTGGCGGTGGCGGTCATCGGCGCCGCCCGTAGCCGCAGGCGCTGGCTGGCGCTGCTCTACCCGGTGCTGACGACACTGGCCGTGGTCGTGACCGCGAATCATTTCTGGCTGGACGGAATCGTGGCGGCGCTGCTGCTCGGCGTGGTCATCCTGGGCCAGCTGGCCGCCCGGCGGCTGGCCGAGCGGCATCCCGAGCTCGCACCATTCCGGCGCAGCGGCGGGTGGGAACATCCAGGTAACGGCCAGCCCGCGGGCACCGGAGGCGGCGATGACCCGGATGGCGCCGCAGGCGGACCAGGAGGCCTCAGCCGGGCTCCGGCGGGACGCAATCGGCCCGCGTGAGGTCTCTCAGGCCCACTGCGTCCCCAGGCCCACTGCGTCCCCAGGCCCACTGCGTCCCCGAGGCTCACTGCGTCCCCGAGGCTCACTGCGTCCCTCAGGCCCACTGAGTCCCTAGGCCCCGGCCCTGGCCTAGGTCGCGAGAATCGCACAGCTCACCGCCCGTTAGTCAACCGGTCGGTTGAGCTTTGTGCGGGCGGGGATTTCGAGGACGCTGCTCGAACATCTGTTTGATATTGACATATGCTGTGGTCATGACCGGTAGTTTCCAGCCCTCCCTCCTTGATACGGCCAGGGAGTCCGGGCTGCGGAACCTGGGCGCCGCAGTGCGCCGGACCGAGCTTGGCCACGGCGCCTGGGTCGATCTGCTGCCTGGCTGGGTGGTCGGCGCCGACGCGCTGTTCGAACGCCTGCTCGAGACGGTGCCGTGGCGCGCGGAACGGCGGCAGATGTATGACAACGTCGTTGACGTACCGCGGCTGCTCAGCTTTTACGCCGCGGACGAGGCGCTGCCCGATCCGGTGCTGGAGCAGGCCCGTCGCGCGCTGGACGGCTATTACGGCCCGGACCTCGGCGAGCCGCTATGCACCGCGGGCCTGTGCCTGTACCGCGACGGGCGGGACAGTGTCGCCTGGCACGGCGACACCTCGGGCCGCGCGGTACGCACGACCATCGTGGCCATCGTCTCCCTGGGGAACCCGCGTGCACTGCTCCTGCGCCCGCGCGGCGGCGGACCCGCGCTACGTCACGACGTGGGTCATGGCGACCTGCTGGTCATGGGCGGCACCTGCCAGCGCACCTGGCAGCACGCCATACCCAAGACCGCCCGCGCGGCGGGACCGCGGATCAGCATCCAGTTCAGGCCGCGCGACATCCGTTAGCGGCCCGGCGGCTTCCCGGCCCGATGCGGGCCGCCTTCGTCAGCCGACAGCGAGGATCAGCCGACACCGGGGATCAGCCGACACCGAGGAACCGCCGACACCGGGGATCAGCCGACACCGAGGAACCGCTTGACGTCGGCCGCATCCGCGTCGAGCGCCGCAGCCTCGGGAGCAGCCAGCGGTACCAGCGGCTGGATCGCCACCCGGCGGTCCGACAAGGTCCAGGTCGCCACGGCACGGCCGTCGACCAGCGCGAACGGGCGGAAGATTCCGTTCACGGTGACAATCCCCTGGTGCGGGCCAAGGATCGGCTCGCGCGATGCCCAGCCGTGCAGCACCGGATCAAAGGAACCGAGCAGGCGCGGCGGCGGCAGTACCTCGGTCGCCCGGCGGCCCGCCAGGTCCAGCCCGCCGTCGGCGCGCTGATCCAGCTCGCCGGCGATCGCCGCCAGCCCCCGGCGGGCGTCACGCAGCGGCAGCCCGGCCCACTTGGCGAGGTCCCTGTCGGTGGCCGGGCCATGACCGGCCAGGTACCTGCGGGCCAGCTCGGCCAGGGCGGTGTCCAGGTCACCGTCCAGACCAGCTGCGCGAACCGCCCGTGGCGGCGTCCCCAGCCAGTCCCTGACCAGGACGTAACCGTGCTCATTGCCGATCATCGGCCCGCGCACCACGATCCCGCGGAAGCTGGCCAGGCCGATCACATGGACCAGCGCCTGGCCCTGTGTCCTGACTCCGGACGCAGCGATGCGATCGCGCAGCTGGCCCCTGGTCAGCGCCCCATCCGCGGCCAGCGCGCGCTCGATCACCGTGACGGCACGTTCGGCGTCATCGGCTGGCACGCCTTCCTGCGCCAGCCGCCTGGCATTGCCGGTGCGCAGTTGCGGCGTGGTCAGCCGGTGCAGCCACCAGTAGTCTTCGGCGCGAACCAGATGCAGGGTGCCGCGGTTCAGCCAGGTGATGACCAGCGAACGCTGGTCGGTGAGCGCATGGTCGACGTCGGCCGCGTGCAGTCCGGCTGACCGCGCCCTGATGGCCAGCCTCGCGCCGCGCGGATCCTGCCCCTGAACGGCCAGCAGCCGCTCCACGACATCGACAGCGGTTCCCGCGGGCGGGCCGGAGAGCAGCTGCGCCGCGAATCGATCGGCTAGCACCAGCTTCCGCTCCGCGGCGCATAAGTCACCGCTTGATTCTGCCATCAGTGAGCGGTCCGGCCGCAGTCGCACGCGTCCAGGCGAGGATCCCGGTTGGCCGGCGAACCGCCCGGCTGCGCCCGCCTGGCCGGAGCGCGATCCTCCGGTCAGGTGCTTCACCCGAGCGGCCGCCGGCGTTGCGCTGGCGGTCTTGCAGCGGCGGGACCCGGCTTTCGAGCGCTGGCGCAGGCGCAGCGCGGCCCGGTTCCCGCTGGCGGCCAGGCCGCTGCTCGACCTGGTGCCACCGACCGCGACCGGCCCGCTCTTCCTCGACCCGGTCAGCGCCGGGCTGGAAGAGGGACTTGAGCTCGTGCAGCGGGCGCCCGCGTCCTACGTCACATCGGAACTCGAGTACGTGGCGGCCACCAGGTCCCCGGCGCCGCTGCTCCGGCTGCTCGCCGAGCGGGACCGGCAGGCCTGGCGCGAGCTTGATCAGGCGCTCCGGCTGGCTTATGCCTCGCTGCTCCAGGACTCCTGGCCGCGGATCTGCCAGGGCTACCGGGCCGAGCTGGCCTGGCGCGGCAGGCTGCTGGCCGAACTCGGCGTCCGCGCCGCGCTCCGCTCGCTGCACCCCCGCATCAGCTGGGATGGCACCGTGATGCAGATCGAAGCGGCACGCGAGATGGATGTCCGCCCCCGCGGCGCCGGGATGACGCTGCTGCCATCGCTGCTGTGGACCGGCCGGCCCATGGTCAGCAGGCACCCCGACGGCTCGGTGCTGATCGTCTATCCCGCCCTGACCCCGCTTCCGCTGATCGACGAGGCCAGCGACGACCCGCTGGCCGGTCTGCTCGGTCAGACCCGGGCCGCCGTGCTGGAGCTGGCGCGTACCGAGCGCACGACGACCGAGATGGCCCGGGACCTGGCGATCAGCGCCGCCTCGGTTTCGGCACATACCAAGACGCTGCGGTCGGCCGGGCTTATCGTCACCACCAGGGCCGGGAAATCCGTGCTGCACACCGTGACCCCGCTGGGCGACCGGCTGCTCCAGGACACCGGCCGTTCGCAGGCCCCGGCGGCTCCTGACCTGGACCTCGGCGCGTGACCGACGGGCTGGCGGGCGGCCGAACCACGGGCGGCCGGCACAGCAGGCGGCCGGCACAGCAGGCGGCCGGCACAGCAGGCGGCCGGCACAGCAGGCGGCCGGCACAGCAGGCGGCCGGACAGCAGGCGGCCGGCACAGCAGGCGGCCGGCACAGCAGGCGGCAGGCACAGCAGGCGGCCGGCTCAGCAGGCGGCCGGACCACGGGCGGCCGAACCACGGGCGGCCGAACCTCGGCGGCGGGGCAGCCTGGCGGCCCCGGCCAGCGCCCGCTTATTCGTTACGCGCTGGTCTTCTCGCTGTCCAGCGCGGCCATCTGACCGGCCTCATACCGGTCGCCCGCCACCCGATCGCGGGGCACTGCTGCCTCCAGGGCGGCCAGGTCGCCGGGGGTCAGCTCCAGGTCAACCGCACCGAGCGCCTCGGCCAGCCGGTCGCGCCGCTTGGTCCCGAGCAGCGGCACAATGTCGGAGCCGCGGGAGCGCACCCACGCGATGGCCAGCTGGGCCGTGGTCACACCGTGGCGCCGGGCAATGTCCTCAAGCCCGGTCAGCAGCTCCAGGTTGCGCTCCAGGTTCCCGCCCTGGAAGCGGGGGAACCTGGCCCGCGGGTCGCCCGGGCCGATCTCACGGGCGCTGGCGGTGCTCAGCAGGCCGCGGGACAGGATCCCGTAGGCGGTCACGCCGATGCCCAGGTCCCGGACCGCGGGCAGGATCTGCGCCTCGATCCCCCGGCTCATCAGCGAGTACTCGATCTGCAGCGCGGTGACCTGGTGCACGGCGTGGGCGCGGCGGATGGTGTCGGCGCCCATCTCCGACAGGCCCAGGTACCTGACGAACCCGGCCTCGATCATTTCCGCGATCGCGCCGACGGTGTCCTCGATCGGGACGCGCGGGTCCAGCCTGGCCGGCTGGTACAGGTCCACGTAGTCGGTGCCGAGCCGCTGCAGCGTGTAGGCCAGCGAGTTCTTGACGCTGACGGGGCTGGCGTCATGGCCGATGAACGCGCCGCGCGGGTCGCGCTGGCCGCCGAACTTGACCTGAATGAACACACTGCCCCGGTCCACGGTGCGCAGGGCCTCGCGGAGCAACATCTCGTTGTGGCCCATGCCGTAGAAATCGCCCGTGTCCAGCAGGGTGATCCCGGCGTCCAGCGCCGCGTGGATCGTGGCGATGCTTTCCGCGTCGTCGGCCGCCCCGTAGATGCCGGACATGCCCATCAGGCCCAGTCCGAGCCGGGATACCTGCGGACCGCCGCGGCCCAGTGTCGTCGTCTCCATCAGCCCTCCGCGTCGTGTGCCGCGTAGACCCGTTCGCCGGCCACGTAGGTGAGCCGCACCCTGGTATCGGCGATCTCGCCCGGCGGCCCGGCCAGCGGGTCGCGATCTAGCACCGTCAGGTCAGCCAGCATGCCAGGCTCGATCGCGCCAGTCACATCGTCGAGGTGGTTCACATAGGCCGAGCCGGCGGTGTAAGCGGCCAGCGCCTGCGCGGCATCGAGCCGCTGGCCGGGCAGGAACGGCTCGGCCGCCGGGCCGCGGGCGCCTGGCAGCGCCCGGTTGACCGCGACATGACAGGCCCGCAGCGGATTGGCGCTGCTCACGGCCCAGTCGCTGCCCGCGGCCAGCCGCGCGCCTGAGCGCAGCAGATCGCCGAACAGGTAATTCCTGCTGGTCCGCTCCGGGCCGATGAACGGGATGGTCAGCTCGTCCAGTTGCGGCTCGTGCGCGGCCCAGAGCGCCTGCATGTTCGCGGTGACACCGAGCCGCGCGAAGCGCGGGATGTCGTCGGGATGGATGACCTGGAGGTGCGCGATGTGGTGGCGGTGATCCGTTGGCCCGTTGGCGGCCCGGGCGGCGCCGATCGCGTCCAGCGACTCCCGCACCGCGCGGTCCCCGATGGCGTGCAGATGCACTTGGAAGCCTTCCGCGTCGAGCCTGGCCACCGCGGCCTGGAGCTGCTGCGGATCGACGTAGGATAGCCCGCTGTTGCTAGTCTGGCCGCCACCGGAATCCAGGTAGGGGTCGAGCATGCCCGCGGTGAAGTTCTCCGCGACGCCGTCCTGCATGATCTTCACGGTGCCGGCCAGGAACCGGCCCGCCTGGCCGCGCTCCCGCCGGGCCAGGATCTCCGGCAGCTGCTCGAGGCCACGGTCCCGGTCCCACCACAGGGCGCCCCGGACCCGCGCGGTCAGCTGGCCGGCCGCCGCGGCGGCGAGATAGACCGGCAGCGGGTCCGGCGAGCCGAGGTAGTCGCCCACGATCGCGTCCTGCCAGGCGGTGATGCCGCGGGCGTGCAGGTGCCGCTGGGCCAGCAGCAGGCCCGCCAGCCGGTCATCGAAGCTGACCTCAGGCACCAGGCGGCCCACCAGCGTCGCCGCGCCCTCGTGCAGGGTGCCCTGCGCGGTGCCGTCGGGGGCCCGCTCGATCCGGCCGTCCGGCGGGTCCGCGGTCCGGGCGCCGATGCCCGCCAGCTCCAGCGCGCGGGTATTGGCCCAGGCCCCGTGCGCGTCCCGGTTGACCAGATACGCGGGGCGGCCCCCGGTCACCTGGTCGAGCAGCTCGCGGCTCGGGGTCCCGCGGGCGAACCATTCCATCCGCCAGCCGCTGCCCGCTATCCACTCGTGGTCCGGATGGCTGGCCGCGTACCCGCTGATCCGGTCCAGCGCTTCGGTCAGGGTGGCCGCCCCGATGAGGTTGCAGGTGATCATGGTGATGCCCGCGAACGCGGGATGGACATGCGCGTCCTGGAATCCGGGCAGCAGCGCTCCGCCGCGCAGCGGCACCACCTCGGTCTTCGGGCCGATCAGGCCGGCGATCGCCGGGTCAGCCGCGGCGCCGACGGCGACGATCTGGCCGGCCCGCACGGCGACCGCGCTGGCCGGCGGCCCGCCCGGCGCCGCGGCCAGCGGGACGAGCCTGCGCCGGGACGGATCGGGCGTGTAGCTCGTCCCGCCGGTGAAGACCAGGTCAGCCTGCATGAGTCGGGAGTCCTCCGGTGCCGGGACTGGTGCCCGGCTGGCCGGGCCCGCTCGGCCAGCCGTTGCTGGCCGTGAGGCCATTATCTTCCGCATACGCTAGATGCCGATTCCGCACACAAGGATGTGAGCGATGACATCCGTGATCCGCCCGGGCCGGCCAGGTGGCGAGCCCGGAGCCAAGCCAGGCGGCCCGGCGGCCAAGGCGAGCGACCCGGTCACGCGGCCGGTCATGGCCGATGTGGCCAGGCTGGCTGGCGTATCTCACCAGACTGTCTCCCGGGTACTCAACGAGCACCCCAACGTCAGCGCGCGCACCAGGGAAGAGGTCCTGGCCGCCGTCCGGGCCCTGGGTTACCGGCCGAACGCCGCCGCCCGGACCCTGGTGACCGGGCGGACCAACACGCTCGGCGTGATCAGCTTCGACACCACGCTCTACGGTCCGGCCTCGATGCTGTACGGGATCGAACGGGCCGCGCATCCGGCCTACTCCGTGACCATCGCCAGTCTGCCCGCCCTGGACCGGCGCTCGATGCTGGAGGCCGTCGAGCGGTTCCTGGACCAGGCCGTCGAGGGAATCATCGCGATCGCGCCCCAGACCTCCGCCGTCGCGGCCCTCACCGGCGTGGCCGCCGGGCTACCGCTGGTCGCCGTCGGGTGCGGAACCCGTTCGGCGCTGCCGTCGGTGGCCATCGACAATCTGGCCGGGGCAGCACGCGCGACCGGCTATCTGCTCGATCTCGGCCACCAGACCGTTCATCACATCGGCGGCCCCGATTCCTGGCTGGACGCGCAGGAGCGCGTGGCGGGCTGGCGCCAGGGGCTGCGGGCCGCGGGCGCGCCGGAGCCGGACATGTACCGCGGCGACTGGTCGGCTCGCTCGGGCTACGAGATAGGGCACCGCCTGGCGACGATGCCCGAGGTGACCGCGGTGTTCTGCGCCAACGACCCGATGGCCCTGGGCCTGCTGCGGGCGCTAGCCGAGCACGGCCGCCGGGTGCCTGCAGACGTGAGCGTGATCGGGTTCGACGACATCCCGGAGTCCGGCTACTTCCTGCCGCCGCTGACCACGGTGCGCCAGGATTTCGGTGAGCTGGGCAGCCGGGCCCTGCACCTGCTCATGGACCAGATCTCCGGGGCCGGCCCGTCCTCCCCGGCCCTGCCGGTCGCGCCTGACCTCATCGTGCGGGCCAGCACCGCGCCGGCCAGCACCTGACCCACCGGCACCGCGTCGGCTGGCCACTGATCAGCCCCCGCCATTCCGACTGGCCAGATCTAAGTGGCAGGATTTTAACCAGAATGCGGGATGATCAGTAAGAATGGTCGTTGTGAACGCTAACATCCCACGGCTCGACGCCGATGACTGCGTCGTCGGAGTGGATTTCGGCACGCTCTCCGGGCGTGCCCTGGTGGTCCGGGTCTGTGACGGGGCCGAGCTCGGCACCGCGGTCCACGAGTACCGGCACGGCGTGATGGACGAGGTACTTGCCGCAACGGGCGAGCCGCTGCCGCCGGACTGGGCGCTGCAGGACCCCGAGGATTACCGTGATGTGCTGCGCGAGGCCGTCCCGGCCGCGGTGGCCGACGCGGGCATCGACCCGGCGCAGGTGATCGGGGTCGGCACCGACTTCACCGCCTGCACGGTGCTGCCGGTGCTGGCCGACGGCACCCCGCTGTGCCAGTTGCCCTGGTTGAGCGACCGCCCGCACGCCTACCCCAAGCTGTGGAAGCACCACGCCGCCCAGCCGCAGGCCGACCGGATCAATGCGCTGGCGCACGCCCGCGGCGAGCCGTGGATCGCCCGCTACGGCGGAAAGATCTCCGCCGAATGGCAGTTCGCGAAGGCACTCCAGCTGCTGGACGAGGACCCCGAGATCTACCAGCAGGCCACCCGGTGGATCGAGGCCGCCGACTGGATCATCTGGCAGCTGACCGGCACCGAGACGCGCAACTCCGCCGTGGCCGGGTACAAGGGAATCTGGCAGGACGGCCGCTACCCCGCGCGCGAGTTTCTGGCCGCGCTGGATCCGCGGTTCGCCGATTTCGCCGCGGACAAGCTGGAACATCCGGTCCTGCCGCTGGGAGCGCGGGCAGGTTCGCTGACCGCGCGGGCAGCCGCCTGGACCGGGCTGCCGGAAGGGATCGCGGTCGCCGTCGGCAACGTGGACGCGCACGTCACCGCGCCTGCCGCGGCGGCCATCGGGCCGGGGCAGCTGGTCGCGATCATGGGCACCTCGACTTGTCACGTGATGAACGCCACCACGCTGGCCGAGGTCCCCGGCATGTGCGGGGTCGTCGATGGCGGCATCGTGCGCGGGCTGTGGGGATATGAGGCGGGCCAGAGCGCGGTCGGTGACATCTTCGCCTGGTTCACCGATAACGCGGTGCCGCCCAGTTACGTGGCCGAGGCGGCCCGCCTCGGTATGTCGGTGCACGGCCTGCTGGCGGCGGAGGCCGCCGCCCAGCCCGCCGGGGCGCACGGGCTGATCGCGCTGGACTGGCTGAACGGCAACCGTTCGGTGCTCGTCGACCATCACCTGTCCGGGGTGATCGTCGGCCTCACGCTGACCACCCGGCCATCTGATGCCTACCGGGCGCTGCTCGAGGCGACGGCGTTCGGGACGAGGGTGATCATCGAGGAATTCCAGGACGCCGGGATCCCGGTCACCGAGCTGGTGATCGCGGGCGGGCTGATAAAGAACACCGTGCTCATGCAGATCTACGCCGACGTGACCCGGCGACCGCTCAGCCTCATCGGCGCGCAGCAGGGCCCGGCGCTCGGCTCGGCGATCCACGCGGCGGTCGCGGCGGGCGCGTACCGAGATGTGCCGGCGGCTGCGGCGGTCATGGGCGCGAAACGCTCAGCCGTCTATCACCCGGACCACGCCAGCGCCGATGTCTACGACGCCCTGTACGCGGAGTACCTGCTCCTGCACGACTACTTCGGCCGCGGCGGCAACGAGGTCATGCACAGGTTGCGCGCCCTGCGTGACCGGGTGCTGGCCGGCCGCGCGGAGACCAGCGTGCCACGGCTGGGCGGGCAGCCATGACGGCCGACCTGGCAGTGACCGCGATCGTCAGCCAGCTCCGGCGCACCGTCTGCGCGCTGCACGCCGAGTTGACCAGGGCCGGCCTGGTCGCCTGGACCTCTGGCAACGTTTCGGCCCGGGTTCCAGGCGCCGACCTGATGGTCATCAAGCCGAGCGGGGTCAGCTACGACGACCTGACCCCCGAATCCATGGTGGTCTGCGACCTGCACGGCACGAGGGTCGGCGGTGAGCTCAGCCCGTCCAGCGACACCGCCTCGCACGCTTACATCTACCGGCACCTGCCGGAGGCCGGCGGCGTGGTCCATACCCATTCCCCGTACGCGACGGCCTGGGCGGCTCGCGGCGAGGCCATCCCGTGCGTGATCACCGCGATGGCCGATGAGTTCGGCGGGGAGATCCCGGTCGGGCCATTCGCGCCGATCGGCGGGGAAGAGGTCGGCCGGGCGGTGGTGACCACGCTGTCCGGGCACCGGTCCCCGGCCGTGCTGCTGCGCAGCCACGGGGTGTTCACCATCGGCGGCACCGCCCGTGACGCGGTGAAGGCGGCGGTCATGTGCGAGGACGCGGCCCGGACCGTCCACCTGGCCCGGGCGTATGGCAACCCGGAGCCGATACCGCAGGACCGGGTGGACGCTCTGTACCGCAGATACACGGAGGAATACGGGCAGCGATGACCCGGGCGCGCGGCGGGACGGCCACGGGCCATTCGTTCAGCCAAGGTCTTCCCAGGCCAACGCTCCAGGAGGATTCCATGACCGACCGCACGCCCCGGATCGGGATCCTGGGCATCATGCAGGACCTGTACGACGACATGATCCCGGGTATCGCGCAGCGGCAGGCGGGCTACGCTGCCGAGCTCGCCGGGCGGCTGGCCGGGGTGGGCGAGTTCGTCCCAGGGAAACCGGTGAAGCACCGCGAGGACGCCGAGCGGGTCATGCGCGAGTTCGAGACCGCCGGCCTGGACGGTGTCCTGGTGGTCATGCTCACCTACGGGCCCGCGATGCGGGTGGCCAGGCTGCTGGCCGAGTCACGGCTGCCGGTGTGCCTGGCCAACATCCAGCCCGAGCCCGCGGTGACCGCGGCCTGGGACATGGCCGACATGACCTACAACCAGGGCGTGCACGGGGCGCAGGACACCGCGAACGCCATGGTGCGCGCCGGGCGGGCGTTTCATGTCCTGACCGATGACTGGCGCAGCGAGTCGTTCCTGGCCGCCATCGGGCGGTGGGCGCGGGCCGCGGCGGCGGTGACCGCCTGGAAGTCGCTGAAGGTCGCGCTGTTCGGGTACGCGATGAACGACATGGGCGACATCAGGGTCGACGAGAGCGCGCTGGTCCGCTCGCTGGGCCCGGAGATCCTCGCGGTCGCGCCTGGCGACCTGCACCGGGGGATCCTGGCGGTCACCGACGATGAGGTGGCCGAGGTGACCAGCTTCGAGGACGCCGCGTTCGAGATCGATCCGCGGCTGAGCGTCACCGAGCGGGCCGACCACGCCCGGATGCAGGTGGCGATCCAGCGGATTCTGGACGACCGCGGGTTCGGCGCCTACACGGCGCACTTCGACGCGATCGGCGAGGACGGCCGGTTCAGCCGCCTGCCGCTGGCGGCGGCGTCCACGCTGCTGGCGCGCGGGTACGGCTACGCGGCCGAGGGCGACGTGCTGACCGCCTGCCTGGTCTACGCCGGGCACCAGCTGATCGGGGACGCGCACTTCACCGAGATGTACGCGATGGACTTCCCGTCTGAGTCGGTACTGATGAGCCACATGGGCGAGGGCAACTGGAAGATCGCCCGCCGGGACCAGCCGGTGCGGCTGATCAAGCGCCCGCTCGGCATCGGCCGGCTAGATGATCCGCCGACCTTCCTGTTCCAGTACCAGCCGGGCCCGGCCACGCTGGCCACGCTGGTATCGCTGGAAGGCACCAGGTTCAGGCTGATCGTGGCCGAGGGCGAGATCCTGGACAGCCCGCCGCTGCCCAACCTCGAGATGCCCTATGGCCAGTTCCGGCCGGCCTCCGGGCTGCGCGAGTGCCTGAATGGCTGGCTGCAGGCGGGCGGCCCGCACCATGAGGTGCTGAACCTGGGCCAGCACGCGGCGAGCTGGCGCGTGTTCTGCCAGCTGGCCGGCATCGAGTACGTCCAGGTCTGAGCCGGCGGCCCCGGTCAGCAAGCACCGTCAGCGGGCCCGGTCAGCGGGCCCGGTCAGCGAGCACCGTCAGCGGGCACGGTCAGCAAGCACCGTCAGCGGGCACCGTGGCGTTCCTCGAGGGCCTTGCGGTATTCGGCGATGACGATGTCGTTGAGTTCCTGGACCGAGGTGTCCCTACTCGGCTTATCCAGCGTGATCGTCCCGTGCTGAAGCAGGTTCACCCGGTCGGTGATCTCCAGCACCTGGCCGTAATTGTGCGCGATCACAATGATCGACACGTCGCCTTTCCGCTTGAGGTCACGGATCAGGTCGAGGATGATCGCCGCTTCCTTGGCGCCCATCGCGGCCAGCGGCTCGTCCAGGAGCAGGATCTTCGCGTCGGTATACACCGAGCGCGCCACCGCGATCGCCTGCCGCTGCCCGCCGGACAGCCTGGCCACCGGCTCGTCGACCGACTTCAGGCCGATGCCCATGTTGTCCAGGCGCTCGCGAGCGATCTTGCGCATGGCGCGGTTGCTCAGCAGCGGCCAGCGGACCTGCTCCCGGTTGAGGAACATGTTGTGGTAGACGGTGAGCTGATCGATCAGCGCGAGGTCCTGGTAGACCGCGTCGATGCCCAGCGAGCGCGCGTGGTCGACGGACTTGAGCGCGACTTCCTGGCCGTCCAGCAGGATCCGGCCCCGGTCAGGGGACTGGAAGCCGCAGAGGATCTTCAGCAGGGTCGACTTGCCCGCCCCGTTGTCGCCGATCAGGCCGAGCACCTCGCCCCTGGCCAGGTGCATGTTGATATCGATTAGCGCCGTCACCGCGCCGAACCGTTTGGAGATGTGCTCGACCCGCAGCACGTCACCGTCCGGGCTGGCCGGCCCGGACTGGCCCGCTGGCGCCTGGGCGGTCGTCATCAGGCCCTCCCCGCTGCTCGCAGTCGCGCGAGCTGGACGTTGGCCACCATGGCCAGCAGGATCGCGGCACCCAGAATGATGTAGATCACGTTGGCGCTGATCCCCATGACATCGAAGCCGTCGGTCATCACGGCCAGCACCAGGGCCCCCAGGAACGAGCCGAGGATGGTGCCCGAGCCGCCGAGCATGGCGGTGCCGCCGATGACCGCGGCGGTCACCGCGTAGAACATCGCGTTGAAGCCGCCGGCGCTCGGGTCGATGTCGTTGAGCTGGAACGCCACCATGACCCCGACGAACGCGGCCAGGAAGCCGGTGATCATGAAGTTTCCGTACTTGATCCGGCTGACCCTGATGCCCGCCTCGCTGGCCCCGAGCCGGTTGCCGCCGGTCGCTATCGTGTGCAGGCCCCAGCGGGTCCGGGTGAGCACGATATGGAAGATCACCACGAAAATGATCGTCCAGGTGATCTCGGCCCAGGCGTAGGTGCCGATCCAGTGCCCGATCCCCTGAGCTGGCGGCGAGACCGGGCTCACCGGCTCCGCGCGGGAGGTGTAGAGCACCAGCCCGTACAGGATGAACGCGGTGCCGAAGGTGGTGATGAAGGAGGGCAGCCCCATGGTCACCGTGAAGAAGCCGTTGACCCAGCCGACCACGACGCCCATGAGCAGGGCCAGCAGGATCGCCGGGACCGCCGGGACGCCGTAGAAGTCGATCAGGTAGTGCATCAGGAACGGCGCGAAGGCGTAGGTGAAGCCCGCGGAAAGGTCGATCTCGCCGCAGATCAGCAGCAGCACCTCGCCAATCGCGATGATGGCGATGGGCGCCGCGATCTGGGTGATGTTGATGATGTCGAGCTTGGTGAAGAAGGTGGAGCTAGCCGAGGAGATGAAGCCGAAGTAGATCACCAGCAGGACCACGACGACGAAGACGGTTCCCTCGCGCTGCCTGATGAACAGCTGGCTGGCTCCCGAGAGGTGCGCTGACAGACCGTTCCCGCGTTGCTGGCCGCCCGGCGGGCCGGCGACCCCGGTATTGCGCTGGGCAGTCTCGCTCACGACGACACCTCTTTCCCTCGCGTGCACCGCCGCCTGCACCGCGCCGGCGGCCGGTACCGGCCTGCCGCGGCAGCCAGGTATCCGGCCGCCGGCGCGCGCATGTCAAGCCCGGGGTCTCGCCCGGGGCGCGGTCAGGTGCTGGTGGTGGCGGTCGGGTTGACGATCGCGCCGGATCGGGGGATCAGCTTCTGCGCCGTGGACGACCCCTCGAACCTGCTGGTGGTGGTCAGGTACGGGCCCACGTTGTTCTTGGTCACGAAGGTCAGGCCGGTGTCGGTGTCCGGCGGCAGCACCAGGCCGCCGGACAGCTTGAAGAGGTAGAGGTACAGCACGGGCAGGAAGCCCTGCAGGTAAGGCTCCTGGTCGATGGTGAAGTCGATCTGGCCGGCCTTGATCGCGTTCAGGGTCGGCGAGGTGAGGTCGAATCCGCCGGCCGGGATCTTGCCCACCAGGCCGGTGCTGGCCAGGGCCGAGCCGAGGAACTGGGTCGAGCCCGCGTCGACCGCGAACGCGCCCTTGACGCTGGTCTTGTGGCCGAGCAGGTAGGCCTTCTCCGCGCCTAGTTCCACGGAGGTGGCCGCCCCGGTCGCGATCTCGCTCACGGTGATCGGCTTGCCCGACGCCTTGATGACCGCCGCGGCGCCGTCGTAGCGCGGCTGGATGTTCCCGGTGCCTGGCGTGGCGATGAAGATGACCACATCACCGCTGGAGACCAGGGACAGGATGCGGTTGCCCATCGCCTGGCCCGAGTTGTAGAGCGCCTGGCCGACGTAGCAGAGCCGGTTGGTGCCGATGTCGGGAACGCCGTTGGTCACGGTCCCGTCGGCGTTGTAGGAGACCACCGGAATGCCAGCGCTCATAGCGCGCGCCACCGGTGCGGTGAACCCGCTGGAGCTGATGACCGTGGTCGCAATCCCGTCCGCATTGGCGGCGATGGCGCTGTTGAAGAAGGACACCATCTCGGGAACGCTCGAGGTCGAGGCCGAGCCGCCCCACTTGGGTACCGGGAGATCCAGCAAGGCCGCGGCGTCCTGGAACCCGTACTGGGTCGGGACGAAGAACGGGTTGGTGTAGACGTGGTTGACGAACCAGAACTGCCACTTCGGCGTGGCCGGGAAGTGCCCGGCGGTGGTCGCCGCGGCCGTGGACGACGAGGAGGACGAAGCGGTGCTGGGGGAGGAGCCGCAGGCCGCGAGCAATGCGGAGGCCGCGGCGGTCGCGCTGACCAGGCCGGTACCCGTCAATAGCTTCCGGCGCGACGGCCCGTCTTTCATGTTGAGTGTTTGGATTGCCTCATCGACCTTGGGGTCGACATTGTCCATCACGGTCTCCAGTCATTTCCTCATGGGCGGGCGGCCCCGCGGCATGCCCAATGGGCCTATGGTCCATGTCGCTGCCATCGCGACATAGGGCCGAAAGACTCTGCTGAACGTGGCTGCAGCGCTCGGACGACCATTAGCGGTCAGGCGCGTGGCGATCGTGTGCTCAGTCATCGTCACCCGCCTCCTGCTTCCCGGCAGCCTTCCTCGGCAGCCTGCTGACCGCCGACCGGTGACCACCAGCCGACGGTGGTTCTCAATAGCGGCGTCACACTTCGCGACGGGCCGCGACCTGCGGATATCGGCACGCGGCACTCCGGCCACGGCCTCGAGCCTGCCCGCACGTACCGAGCTGATGGCCTTCCGATGTGAGCGCTCACATCGGAAGTGATGTTAACCCTGTGAAAGCAAGCTAGAACAGCCGGAGTTGCTCGTCAATGGAAAGCCGGGGGCAGATCCTGAAATGCAACCTCAGAGCGGCCACTGCGCACCAGGCCAGGGCCGGGCAGCGCCAGGGCCGCCGGTCAGCGCACCCCGTAGAGATACTCGAGGGCAAGCTGGTCGAGCCGCTCGAAGCCCATCCCCCTGGTGCCAAGCGCCGTGGTGTCCGGGACGAAGTCCCGGATATCTCGCCAGGTCTCGCCCGCAGCCAGGGTCGGTAGCGACAGGTCGGGCACGCGCGCCGCGGCGGCCGCCGCCGCGACTTCAGGATCGGCGCGGAACGCACGGACCTTCTCCCGCAGGATCAGGTAGTTGCGCATGCACGCGGCTGCCGACTGCCAGACGCCGTCGTCATCCTCGGTCCGCGGCGGCTTGAAGTCGAAGTGCACCGGCCCGGCGTACCCGCCAGCCTCGAGCGCGTCGACCACCCAGAAGGCGCCGCGCGCATTGCCCGCACCGAATCTGAGGTCCTGGTCGTAGCGCGGCCCGTACTGGCCGTTCAGGTCGATGTGGAACAGCTTGCCGTGCCACATCGCCTGGGTGATGGCGTGCGCGTAGTTGAGGCTGGCCATCTCCTCGTGCCCGACCTCGGGATTGACCCCGGCAAGCTCGGGATGCTCCAGCTCGCGGATGAACGCCAGCACATGCCCGGTGGTGGGCAGCAGAATGTCGCCGCGCGGCTCGTTCGGCTTCGGCTCGATCGCGAACTTCAGCCCGTAGCCCTGATCCAGCACGTACTGACAGAGCACATCGAACGCTTCCTTGTACCGGTCGAGCGCCGCGCGCACGTCCTTGGCTGCGCCCGACTCGGCACCGTCCCGGCCACCCCAGCACACGTAGACCTGCGCGCCGAGCTGCGCCGCGAGGTCGAGGTTGCGCATCACCTTGGCCAGCGCGAACCTGCGCACGTCCCGGTCATTGGCGGTCAGGCCGCCGTCCCGGAACATCGGGTGCGCGAACAGGTTCGTGGTCGCGGTGGTGACAACCAGACCGGTGTCATCCAGCGCGGTGCGGAACGCCGCGATCCGCTCGTCCCGCTCCGCCTCGGTGGCATCGAACGCGAACACGTCGTTGTCATGGAAGTTCACGCCGTACGCGCCGATCTCGGCCAGCTTGCGCACCGCGCGCTCGGCGGGCATCGGCGGCCGCACGGCGGTGCCGAACACATCCACGCCCTGCCAGCCGACGGTCCAGATACCGAACGAGAAATGGTCCGCACGCGCGGGGGTGTAGGGATCTGCGGTCACGGGCTGGTCCTCTCTTCCCAGCGGGAGGTGTCCTCCCGCAACGATGCGTAACGCTGCCGCAGGCCAGGCTGCGGAGCGCCGTCGTAGCAGGCGGCAGGGCGGCGCGGCCACGGCGGCGGGGCCTGGGTGCCGGCCAGCGCCCAGGCCGCCTGGCGCGCCGCGCCCATCGCGACGTACTGGCCAGGCTCGGGTACCACCACCGCGCAGCGCAGCAGGCCGGGAGCGATCCGGCAGACGGCCTCCGACTGAGCGCCGCCGCCGATGAGCAGCACCCGCTTACGTTCCACGCCGGCGGCGGCCAGCAGGTCCGCGGCCTCGGCGAGCGAGGCCAGCACCGCCTCGACCGCCGACCGGGCGAGATTCTCTCTGGTCATGTTGCGGGTGGTCAGCCCGCGCAGCACGCCGGTGGCTGCGGGGCGGTCCGGGGTGCGCTCGCCGTCGAGATAAGGCAGCAAGGTGATCCCGCCCGCGCCCGGCGACGCCGCCAGGGCCAGGCTGGACAGCCCGGCCAGGTCGGCGCCCAGCAGGGCCGCGGTCGCGGACAGCACCAGGCCGGCGTTGAGCGTGCAGACCAGCGGCAGAAAGCGCCCGGCGGCGTCGGCGAACCCGGCCACGGCGCCGGAGGAGTCGGCGGCCGGCCTCTCGCTGACCGCGAACGCCGTACCCGATGTCCCGATGGAGACCACCACGTCACCGGGTTCCAGGCCCAGGCCGAGCGCAGCGGCCATGTTGTCGCCGGTACCGGCCGACAGCGCTGCGCCCCACCCGGTCCGCCCGACGATCTCGGCAGGCCCGGCGATCCGGGGCAGCTGCACCGGGTGGCCGAGCGCCCCGGTGGCCAGGTCAGGCAGCCAGCGGCCGGCCGACGGCGAGAAGTAGCCGGTGCCTGACGCGTCGCCGCGGTCGGTCACGGGCCCGGCCCCGCCCCCGCCCGGCCAGGCCCCGGCTCCGGCGCCGGACCCGGCGCCAGGGTCAGCGGCTCCCCCGGCCGAGCCGTCGGCGGCGGACGCCAGCCGCCAGGTGAGCCAGTCGTGCGGGAGCAGCACCGCCGCGGCCCGGGCGGCACTGACCGGCTCGTGGTCGGCGAGCCAGCGCAGCTTGGTCACCGTGAAGGAGGCGGTCGGCACGCTCCCGGTGTGGACCGCCCACCAGGCCGGGCCGCCGTGCTCGCGGATCAGGGCGGCAGCCGCGTCCGCCGAGCGCAGGTCATTCCAGAGCAGGGCCGGCCTGATGACCTGCCCGGCGTCGTCGATGACGATCATTCCGTGCTGCTGGCCGGCTACCCCGACGGCTGCAGCCTGGGTAAGCAAGCCGTCCCCGGCTCGCTGCAGCGCGGTCCACCAGGCCCGCGGGTCGCACTCGGTGCCGGCCGGATGCGGCGCGCTGCCGTGGCCGACCACCTGACCGTCTTCGGCGCGGCAGAGCACGACCTTGGTGGACTGCGTCGAGGAGTCCACACCGGCGACCAGCATCGCGCGCCTTTCCATGATCATGGTATTAGGTGCGGCGATCGGGAGACCTGCCAGACCCGAAGAAACCTCCCCAGCCAGCCCGGTCAGGCGCCTGATCGTCGGACGGAAAACCAACTCCCGGCCACAGCGTAAGACCACAGCGCCCAAGCTGCTTGTCCCGGTGCCAGCCGGACCGGCGTTGGCGGGGCCGCGCTGTCGCGCTCAGGCGTCGCGGGTGGCCGACTGCAGCGGTGGCCGCGGCGGCCCCGCAGCCGAAGAATTGGTCGACACGTAACCGACGGTAGCTACCGCGCCCCGTTACCGCATCATTCCCGGGGATGACGCCAGGCCCTACCGCTCAGCCGACCCGGGAAGCGGCCGCGGCCGGCGCCACCTCGAGGAAGCGCGGCCCCGCCCAGCCGCGGCTGGCGTAGGCGGCACCCACACCCGCGCGAATCCGCCCGGCCTGCCGGACCGGAGTCAGCACGATGACCGACCCGCCGAACCCGCCGCCCATCATCCGGGCGCCCAGCGCCCCGGCGGCCAGCGCTGCCTCGACCGTGGTGTCCGCGGCCGGCCAGGACACCTCGAAGTCGTCGCGCAACGACCGGTGCGAGGCAGTCAGCAGCGGGCCGGAGGCGGCCAGCTCGCCCGCCCGCAGCAGCCGGGCCGCCGCCGCGACCCGGCGGTTCTCGGTGACCACATGCCTGGCCCGGCGCCGCAAGACCGGATCGCCGAGACGGCTGAGCGAGCCCGGATCATCCGTCATACCGCGCAGCGAAGCCAGGCCGAGAGCCCGGGCCGCCTGCTCGCATTCCCGGCGCCGGTCGGCGTAGCTGCCGTCGGCGAGCACGTGCCGTACTCCGGTGTCGATGATCAGCAGCACCAGCCCGGCCGCGGCCGGATCAAGCGGCACCGCTGCCACCGCCCCGGACTGGCAGTCGATCAGCAGCGCGCTGCCTTCCTGGCCAAGTAGCGACGCAGACTGATCCATGATCCCGCAGGGCATGCCGGCGAATTCGTTCTCGGCCCGCTGCGCCAGCCGCACCAACTCGGGCCTGGGCACGCCGAGCCCGGACAACTCGGTCAGGGCGAGCGCGACCGCACATTCCAGCGCCGCCGACGAGGACAGGCCCGCACCCAGCGGGAGATCGGAGTCGATGGCCACTGCCGCCCCGGCGACCTGGTGCCCGGCCGCGCGCAGGGCCCAGGCGATCCCGGCGGGGTAGGCCGCCCACCCGGTGACCGAGCCGGGGCGCAATTCGCTGACCCGTACCGACACCACGTCCTGCGGCGCCTGTCGGGAGCGCAGTTCCAGGATGTCATCGCCGCGGGGCGCGGCAGCGGCGACCGTGCCCAGGCCGATGGCGAACGGCAGGACCAGCCCGTCGTTGTAGTCGGTGTGCTCGCCGATCAGGTTGACCCGGCCGGGCGCGCGCCAGCTGCCCTCCGCAGCGGCCGCGTAGCACTCGCGAAACCACGCCGTGGCAGCCGCGCCTGCCGGGTCGGTCACCGCGCCTCCCGGAGCGATTTCGCGGCGGCCTCCGGGGTCACGTCGTTGATCCAGACCCCCATTCCGGATTCCGTCCCGGCCAGGTACTTCAGCTTCCCTGCCGCCCGGCGGACCGAGATGACCTGCAGGTGCAGGCCGAACTCCCGGCGGGCGAACGGATCGGTGCCCGGCGCCTGGTGCCACGCCGCGATGTAGGGCATCCGGATTCCGAACAGCGCATCGAGCCGCCTGAGCACGTCGAGGTAGACCTCGCCGAACGCGGCCCGCGCGGCCTCGCTGACCGCGGGCAGGTCGGGTGCGCGCACCGCGGGATACAGCATGACCTCATACGGCCAGCGCGCTGCGACCGGCACGAAGGCGATCCAGTGCTCGTTGCGCGCCACGATGCGCGAACCGTCGGCCAGCTCGCCGGCCAGCAGATCATCGAAGAGATTGCCCAGCCCGGCCGCCGCGTGGGCGCGCGCCTGAGCCAGCATTTGCTGGGTACGTGGGGTTATGAAGGGGAATGCGTAGATCTGGCCGTGCGGGTGATGCAGCGTGACGCCGATTTCCTCGCCCCGGTTCTCGAAGCAGTACACCTGCGCCACGCCGGCGGCCGCGCCCAGCACGGCGGTCCGGTCCGCCCAGGCCTCGATCACGGTACCGACCCGGCGCGGCGTCAGGCCGGCGAACGAGGCGTTGTGGTCGGCGGTGAAGCAGACCACCTCGCAGCGCCCGAATGCGGCTCGTGGTGCCTGGGGACCCGGGCCGACTCGTGGTGCCTGGGGACCCGGGCCCGGCTGTGCCAGTCCGGCGGCGCCCCGGGCCACCGGGCCGCTGTCGCCGCTCGCCACCCCGTGCAGCGACGGGAAGCGGTTCTCGAAAACCAGCACGTCATAGTCGGGCGCCGGGATCTCGGTGAGCCTGCCCGGCGTCGAGGGGCAGAGCGGGCATTCGTCATTAGGCGGGAGAAATGTCCGGTCCTGCCGCTGGGCGGCGATCACCACCCATTCCCCGACCACGGAATCCCAGCGCAGTTCGGCCTCCGCCGCGCCCTGGCCGTGCGCCGGGGTCGCATCGGCGGACAAATCCCGGCGGTCGGGTAGCTCGGCGCGATGCAGCCCCGCTGACTCGTCGAAGTAGATGATCTCGCGGCCATCCGCGAGCTTTCCGGTGCTTTTCCACACCCGGCTTAGTCTCCGCCGTCCGCCCGGGCCGCCGCCAGGCCTGCGGCGGCAGCACCGCCGGGCACCATCAGGGCCCGGTGGTCAGCTTGGTCTGCAGGCAGGCAGCACGGCACGCCGGGCGGACGCCGTAACGGCTGCCGCCCGGATCGCCGATGCGCGCTTGACGGCCACGGGTCCCGGTGGCCGGCTGCCAATCATCGCAGGCAGATCAGGCCGCGCACTCCCGGCAGACAAGCTGGCCGCCGCGGGTCTCCGCGAGCTGGCTCCGGTGGTGCACCAGGAAACAGCTGGAGCAGGTGAACTCGTCTGCCTGGCGCGGGATCACCCGGAACGAGAGTTCCTCGTTCGATAGATCCGCACCTGGCAGCTCGAGCGACTCGGCCACGTCGTCTGGGTCGATGTCGATCGCGGTGGATGACTTGTCCATCCGGCGTGCCTGGAGTTCCTGCAGGCTGTCCTCGGTGAGCTCGTCGTCTGTCTTCCTCGGGCTGTCGTAGTCGGTAGCCATCTGGCCCTTACCCCTCCATCTTTCTTCGCCTCGTCGCGCGGATGTAACGCTCGGGGAGGCTCGGTTGTGCCCGATTCCGGCGGGGAATTCTGTCACGTCCCGGCGTCAGGTACACGTAGCGGGTCGCTACTTTGGTTCGTGTCGCCGGCAGAGCCCCCCGTGGCAGGTGTGGCGCCCCCCATATCTTTACGTTTTGGTAACTTGCTCGATCTCTGCCGCTTCCCGGCACAACGTGCGTATGGTACGAACCGCACCTCATCCGGGGCCTGGATGACCTCGCGGAGTCGATGTATGCCCAACGTCGCGCCATTGCATGCCACCGACCCCCGGCGCGTCGGCCACTACCGGCTGACCGGGCGCATCGCGGAGATGCCCGCCGAGGGGCCAGTTTTTCTTGCCGCGACGGCAAACCAGAACCCGGTTACCCTCACGCTGCTGGACGCTGACTGGACGCACAACGGTGCCGCCAGGGACCGCTTTACCGCCGAGGCGCGGGCTGCCCGGCGGGTCGCGCCGTTCTGCACGGCCCGGATCATCGATGCCGGCCTGGACGACGGTCTGGCCTATCTGGTCCGCGAGTACGTGGCCGGGCCGTCGCTGACCGAATTCGTCGCCGGCCAGGGGCCGCTGCGCGGCCGCAGCCTCGCGGCACTGGCGGTCGGGACCGCCACCGGGCTGGCCGCCATCCACCAGGCCGGGCTGGTCCACGGGCAGTTCGGGCCTGAGCACGTGGTCCTCGGGGTCAGCGGGCCGCGGGTCGTCGGATTCGGCGTCACGCCTCCGTACGGGTCAGCCACGCCCGCCGCGGACATGCTGGCCTGGGGGTACACGATCCTGTTCGCGGCCACCGGGCGGGCCAAGGCCGACGATCGCGACCTGGACGCGCTATCCGAGCCGCTGCGCGGCGTGGTCGCGCGCTGCATCGGCCTGGAGCCTGCCGGCCGGCCGCCCGCCCGGTCGGCAGTGCTGGAATTGCTCGGCGACGACGAATCCGCCGACCCGCTGGCCGAGGGCTCTCGGCTGGCGGTCAATGCAGCGTACCGGCCGCCCGCCGAGCGCCGGCGACCCACCGCAAGCGGCGCCCCGCCAGCCCGGAGCGATCTGGTGGGTGATCGGAATCATGGCCTGCGTCGTGGCCATCGCGGTCGCCGTGCACGTGCTGCAGAATCAGGGCTCCGGGCCGACCCGGGCCGACCGGCGAGCATCCGCCGCCCAGCTGCCGGCAGGCAGTTCGGGCGGTAACCGGTCAGTCCCGTCGACATCGGCACCGGCCGCCGGGACCGCCAGCATCCCCGGATCCCTGGCCGGCTCCTGGTCCGGTCAGGCCAATCAGCAGACCGACGTGTTCACCGTGCATATCAAGCTGGCCAAGGGCGCGTCGGCCGGCTCGATCCATTACTCGGGCGTGGCGTTCTCCTGCACCGGGCTGCTCAGCGTGGTGGCTGAGGCAGGCGGCACGCTGACCATGCATCAGAGCATCACCGTCGGGCGGCATACCTGCGCCAACGGAGTGGTCGCTCTCCGGCCTGGAGCGTCGGGGTCCCTGCTGTTCAAGTTCACCGGGGCCGCGGGACCGGCCGCCGAAGGCAGCCTCACCAGGCAGTAGCCAGCTTCGCAGGCGATGGCCAGCCGGACGGCCGGCTCAGGCGTCCCGTTCCGGATCCAGGCCGACCAGCAGGTCGTGCAGGTCAGCGAACAGGCCAGGGCCGGCCGCGAGGGTCATCGACCGGCTGGCCGCCCGGCCGTGCAGGCCGCCGACCTGCGCACCGGCCTCCCGGGCGATCAGGCCGCCCGCGGCGATATCCCAGTAGTTCACGCCACGCTCGTAGTAGCCGTCGACGGTGCCCGAGGCCAGCGAGCACAAATCGACCGCACACGACCCGCCCCGCCTGATGTCGCGGACCGCGGGCAGCACCTCGGCCACTACCTGGCCCTGCACCCGGCGCAATCGCGCGTCGTATCCGAAGCCGGTCGCCACCAGGGCCCGGTCCAGCGGCACCTGCCGGTTGCACTGCAGCCGGACCGGGTCGGCGCCACCAGCCCGCAGCCAGGCCCCGCCGCCGAGCACCGCGCTGAACTCCTCGTCGCGCTGCGGCACCACGACCGCGCCCGCCACCACGGAGCCCGCCGCTTCCGCGGCGATGCTGACCGCCCAGTCGGCCAGCCCGTACAGGTAGTTGACGGTCCCGTCTAGCGGGTCCACGATCCAGCGCACGGCCGCGCCCTGCCCCGTCTCGCCGCCTTCCTCGCCCAGGATCGCGTCGCCGGGCCTGACCCCGGCGATCATCCTGCGGATCAGCCGCTCCGCGGCGCGGTCCATCTCGGTGACCACATCGGTGGGGCTTGATTTGGTCGCCACTACCGCCGGACCGCCCGCCGGGCGCCGCTCGGCCAGCAGCCGCCCGGCCGCCCCGGCCGCCTGCCTGGCGAGGTCGAGCAGCTCGGCCGGGTCGGACATCAGGCCGCTCCAGGGGCGGCGGCCGCCGGCCGGCCGGAGCCGCAGCAGCCGTCGGCGCAGAACTCGGCCGCGGGCCAGGGACGACCCAGGGCACGCGCTGGTGATCCGTCGATCTGCTCGGCGACCAGCTCGGTCACCATCGCTACGAAACGGGGATCGGTACCCGGTGTCGCCGCTCTGGCCAGCGCCAGTCCGTGCCGCGCAGCCACCTCCGCCGCCTCGACGTCCAGGTCGTACTTGACCTCCAGATGGTCGGAAACGAAGCCGACCGGGACCAGGACGACCGCGCGTGACCCGGACGATGCCAGCTCGCCGATGCAGTCACAAACGTCCGGGCCCAGCCAGGGCTGGGACGGCGGCCCGCTCCGGCTCTGATAGGCCAGCTGCCAGGACCGCGCCCCGGCCCGCTCGGCCACCAGCCCGGACGCCTGCGCCAGCTGCGCCGGGTAGGCGCCGCCGCGGGGCCCGCTCGCCGCAGCCATGGCGACCGGGATGCTGTGCGCGGTAAAGACCAGGTCAGCCTCATCGCGGACGGCCGCGGGCAGCGATTCGATGGCCGCGGTGACGGCATCGGCCAGCGGCTCGATGAAGCCAGGGTGGTTGAAATAAGGCCGCAGCTTGTCGATCCGCGGGGCACCCTCCCCCACCTGCGCCCTGGCCCTGGCCAAGTCGTCGAGGTACTGCCTGCAGCTGGAGAACGAGCTGTAGGCAGAGGTCACGAAAGCCAGCGCGGAGCGCACGCCATCGGCCGCCATTTCGGCCACGGCGCCGGCCAGGTAAGGCTCCCAGTTCCGGTTGCCCCAGTAGACGGGCAGACCGACGCCGCTGGCCGCGAAGTCCTTTTCGATCGCGGCCAGCAGGTCCCGGCACTGCTGGTTGATCGGGCTGACACCGCCGAAGGCGTAATAGTGCTCGGCGACCTGCTCAAGCCGCGCGGCAGGCACACCCCGCCCGCGGGTGACATTCTCCAGAAAGGGGATTACCTCGCTGCGGGACTCGGGGCCGCCGAACGAGACCAGCAGCAAGGCGTCGTAACTCGGCATGCCACCATCCAACCAGCCCCGCCGACAGGTCAGGGTCAGCGGTAGTCGGCGGCGTACTGCACGGCCAGCGCCAGCACCTCGCTGACATACCAGCCGGCGTGGTTGTAGTCGAAGATGGCGCTGGCCAGCGCGCGCCCGCCGGCCGCCGCGCCGTCCGCGCACAGCAGCCTGGCCGCCGCGGGCACCGCGTCGTAGGGGTTCATGATGTCCGGCGGCCCGGTCTGGCCGAACCCGTCGGTGCCCCATACCTTCCAGGTGGCGGGCAGGAACTGCATCGGGCCGAGCGCGCCTGCGGTGGATGGCCCGACGTTGGTGCCGTCAGCGCTCTCGATCTGGCCGATCGCGGCCAGCACGGTCCAGGAGAGCCCCGGGCAGTACCGCGCCGCTGAGGCCTTGAACAGTTCCAGGTAGGTAGTCGGCAGCTGGTTCCCTGACACGGTCGCGACGGGCAGCTGCTGCTGCTGGCGCAGGCCCACGATCTTGGCGCTAGCCCCGAGAATGGCTCTGACCTCGGCCGTGAGCGCCGCCATGCTCGCACCGGGCGCGCTGATCAGCGCGGCGACCTGATGCACCAGGCCGAGCCGCCGCGACGTGGCATTGTCCACCACCAGGTCAACGCCCGCCACGCCGAGCGACGCAGCGGCACCGAAGGTGACCGGCTGGCGGGTGGCGCCGGCCAGCTCGTAGCTGCGGCCCCGGTGCAGGCCGAGCCGGCCGGCGGCAGCGGGCGAGGCCACGAACCCGCCGTCGGCCAGCGTGGACCACAGCGCCTGGTCGGAGGCGGTGCGCAGCGGCACCCAGGAGCGGAACTGAGCCGGGTTGACGCCGATGACGCTGGCCGGGCGGCCGCCCGCGGTGATCTCGGCGCCGTCGAACACGATCATGTTGCGGACGTGGCCGGCCCGGCCAAGCCGGGCGATCTCGGCACGGGTCAGCCCGGCCGGCGCGACCACCAGCAGGTCGGGCAGGATGATCCGCCGGAACGCGGCCGTGTCCCCGGCCCGGTTTGATGCCGTGCCGCTGGAGGACCACGCTCCCGACCCGGCGGGCAGCATCTCGTGCGTCCGGGCGCTGGCCGCGGGGGCCAGCATGAAAAACGCCGCGCTAATGGCGGCGCAGGCAGCGACCCCCCGCAATGCAGGCGCTGCGCCACCGGAGGCGACGGTGACGCGTGATCTCCTGCGCCTGATGAGACGTCTCATTCCGCTGTCCACCATAACCGGCGCTCAGCCAGCGCTGAAGAGGCCGGCCGGCACCGCCGCCAGAAAATGACTTGTTATGCGGGTATACGGTCAATGCGGAGGTCAGTGTTGGCGCAGGTAGAGGACGGGCAGCGGACGGCCGAGGGCGGCAGTCGCTACCTCGAGATCCTGCGCACGCCCGGCGCGCTCGGCTTCTGCACCGCCGGTTTCGTCGGCCGGATGTCGATGTCGATGTTCGGGCTCGGCACGGTCCTGCTGATCGCGGCGGTGACCGGCAAGTACGGGCTGGCCGGGACGGTGGCCGCGGCGGGCTCGGTGGGCTACGCCATCGTCGCGCCGCAGGCGGGCAAGCTCGCCGACCGGTACGGTCAGCACCGGGTGCTCCGGCCGCTGGCAGCGTCGTTCGCGATCAGCACGGTAGCCTTCGTGGCCTGCGCCGAGCTGCGGGCGCCGTTGTGGGCGCTGCTGCTCACCGGCGCGCTCGCGGGCGCATCCATGCCCTCGGTCGGCTCGATGGTCAGGTCCCGCTGGAGCACCCTGCTCGATGATCCGGCCCGGCTGCACACCGCGTACTCCCTGGAGTCAGTGGCCGACGAGATGATCTTCGTTATCGGCCCGGCGCTGGTGACGTTGCTCGCCACCGAGGTCCATCCGGCCGCTGGCGTGGGCGTCGCGATGGCCGCATGCGTGACCGGGACCTTGCTGCTGGCCATGCAGCGCGGCACCGAGCCGCCGGCCCGGCCGCGGATCCGGCAGGCCGGCCAGGCCCGCAGGTTCGCGATGCCGGCCCGCGGACTGCTCACCCTGGCACCGGTCTACCTGTTCATCGGGTCGATGTTCGCCACCATCGACCTGAGCACGGTGGATTTCGCGCAGGTGCACGGGCACAAGCCGCTGGCCGGGTTCATCCTCGGGACCTATGCGGCCGGCAGCGCGGTCGGCGGCCTCTGGTACGGATCGCGGACCTGGCGGATCCCGCTGGAGCGCCGGTTTGCCATCACGCTGTGCTGCACGGTGACCGGGGTCGCGACGTTCTGGGCGCAGCGCGGACTGCTGTCGCTGGCGCTGATCATCTTCGTGTGCGGCCTGACCATCTCGCCGACGCTCATCGCCGGCTACGGCCTCATCGAGCGCCAGGCGCCGGCCAACCGCCGGACCGAGGGGATGACCTGGCTGAGTTCCGCGATCTCGGTCGGGGTGGCCGGCGGGTCAGCGGCGGCCGGGCACATCATCGACGCGGCCGGGCCGCACTGGGGATACGCGTTCGCGGCCTGCTGCGGTGCGGTGGCGGCGGTGATCTGCCTGCTCGGCCTGCGCACGCTGCGCGCCCCGGCCGCGGCGGCGGCCGCCCCGCCCGTTGGCGCCGCTCCGCCTGGCAGTGCCGTCCCGTCGGGTAGCGCCACCACCGTGGGCTGCCAGGTGCGAATGTTCCGATGAGGCCCGCGCGCTGGCCGGTCGCCGCGGCCGGGCCGGCCAGGCTCTGGCCGAACTTTCACGAGCCCTGGTCGGCTTCGTTTCAGGCTGGACCCCGCGGCGCTGGTTCGGCAGCGCCTATCCGAGTGCTGTCCCCGGCGCTTAGTAACCGGGCAATCGGGCACATCTGAACGCAGCGGCCGGACGGGGCTGGCCGCCCGATGAGGTCAGCGAGGAGATACGCAAATGACATCGCCACGGCCGGAATTCGGCCCGCAAGGCACCACATACTCCGAACCCGCCGAGGAGGCAGTGCCAGCGCTGCCAACTGACGACGAGGGCAGCCTGACTGGGCTCGGCCGGGACCGCCAGGTCGAGCTCGACAATGCCGCGCGCGCTCCCGGGCGGATCTGTGAGCTGTGTGGCACCGTCATCACGGCCAGCCAGGACGCACGGCTGGAACCTGACGGCCGGTGGATCCACGAGTCGTGCCCGGTCCCGCCGGAGGAACTGTACTCAACGGGCTGAGCAGGGCCAGCCGGCCCCAAGGCCGGGCGCATACTGGCAGCATGGTGGTGCGGCCGCCGCCCTGGCCTGAGCCGCGCGCAGGAACGGTCGGGCCCACGGGGCCTGCCCATCAAGTGGCAGCCGGGCCATGCCCAGCCACGCAGGGCGGTACCTGCGGACGGCACCTGCACGGAGCGGTACCCGCAGACGGAGCGGTACCCGCGGACCGAGCGGTGCCTGCGGACGGAGTGCTGATGGACCGGGATAGGGAGCCGGAGTTCGACGAGGGCGGGTTCGTCTACGAGCTGGCCAACCGGGACTTCAGCGCCGTAGATAAGCGCCAGCCGGTGCTGGCGGACAACGCCGCACACGCGCCGGGTAAAACCTGCCAGCGGTGCGAGCAGCTGATAGCGGCCGACCAGGATGCGCGCCTGCTGCCCGACGGCCGCTGGATCCACGACACCTGCCCGGTGGCATGGTAGGCCGGTTGCACAGCAGGCCGGTTGCACAGCAGGCCGGTTGCACAGCAGGCCGGTTGCACAGCAGGCCGGTTGCACAGCAGGCCGGTTGCACAGCAGGCCGGTGGAATGACAGGCCAGGTGGAATAGTTGCCCAGTGGAATGGCAGGCCCGGCGAAAATCCGGCGGTCCCGGCGCCCAGTAGGGCTAGTCTCGCCTGCATGGACGGCGAAGCGGACTGCGGGCCATCGCGGCGAGGTCGCAGCGGGCGCGCTCCCGCGGGAGGAGACACATTGGTCGGCGAGCAGGTGAGAGTCCAGGCAGTGCCCGGGCAGCCCCAGGTCGGCGTGATCCGCGGCGGCCGGTCCGGACTCGAGGCTCCCGCGGCTGACTCGGCTGCCAAGGAGCCGGCGGCCACCGGTTCTGCGGCGGCCAAGGAACGGCCCGGCGGAGCGGCCCGCTCCCAGCGGCCCTCGCTGGGCGGTGGCGTCCCTGCCCAGGGCCGCGAACTGGGCGCACAGGGCCGCAAGACCGTGCGTAAGCTGCTCGATGCCGGCCTGGCCGAGTTCGACGAGCGAGGCCTGCAGGCGGTGCGCGTCGACGACGTGGTGCGGCGGGCGAAGACATCCCACGGCACGTTCTATCTCTATTTCGCCAACAAGGACGACCTGTTCAAGGCGCTGCTGCGAGACGCGCTGCACGACATGGGCCTGATCACGGGCGATTTTCCGGTCGTGACCCGCAATGACGCTGGTCGGCAGGCGCTCCGCGACTGGGTAGCGAAGTTCTGCGACACCTACGCCGCGCATGCCCCGGTAATCCGCATCCTCAGCCAGGCCGACGTGGTCAGCGAGGAAGTCTACGGCGACGGCCTGCAGTCACTTTTCCGGCTGGCCGAAGCGATCACCCAGGGCATGACCGCGGCGCGGCCAGCCGATGGCAGCGCGCCGCTCGAGCATGCTGAGCTGACCGCCGTGGCCTGCCTGATGATGTTGGAGCGGGTCAACTACCTGCTCAGCGTCGAAGTGCAGCTGCCGCGGGCCGAGATGGTAGACCGGCTCAGCGCCATCATCTACGCGGCTTTCACCTCAGCGTGAGGCAGTACTCGTCGTGCGGCAGTGCTCGGCCCGCGGCAGTACTCGTCGTGCGGCAGTGCTCCGCGTAAGGCAGTGCTCAGCGTGCGGCAGTGCTCGTCGCGCGGCAGTGCTCGGTGTAAAGCAGTGCTCGTCGTGCGGCAGTGCTGAGGCAGTGCTCAGCGTGCGGCACTGGTTCATCGTGCGGCACTGCGCGCCCAGCTGACCGCCTCCAGTGCACGCCGGGCCGCCGGCACATCGTGCACCCGCACGACCCTGGCTCCCTGCCAGGCGCAGATCGCCAGCGCGGCGAGCGTGCCCTGGCCCCGCTGATCAGCGGGCAGGCCGAGCGTCTCCCCGATGAAGTCCTTGTTGGAGACCGCGACCAGGACTGGCCAGCCGGTGCCGACCAATTCGTCCAGCCTGCGGGTGATGGCCAGGGAATGCCAGGTGTTCTTGCCGAAGTCGTGCGCCGGGTCGATCAGGATCGCGTCCGGCCGCACCCCGGCCGCGACCGCCCGGCGCGCCTGCGCGGTCACATAACTGGTCACCTCGGCCACCACGTCGCCGTAACCGGGCCGGTGCGGCCCGGAGCGCGGCGACAGGCCGCCCGCGTGTGAGCAAACCAGGCCAATCTGGTGGGCGGCGGCCACCTCGGCGAGGCGCGGGTCCGCGCCGCCCCAGGCATCATTGAGCAGGTCCGCGCCGGCCTCGGCCACCGCCTCACCGACCTCGGCCCGCCAGGTATCGACGCTGATCACCACGTCGGGATGCGCCTCCCGCACCGCTGCGACCAGGCCGGTAACCCGCCGGATCTCCTCGGCCACATCGACCTCGGCGCCCGGGCCTGCCTTCACTCCCCCAATGTCGATGATGTCGGCCCCGGCCGAGACCGCCTGCCTGACCGCCGCGATCGCGGCGCCGAACTCGTAGGTAGCCCCGTGATCGAAGAAAGAATCCGGCGTCCTGTTGATCACGGCCATGATCCCGAACGTGCCGTCGCGCCACTCCCGGCGCCCGAGCCGGAGCGTCCTGGGGGTGGTCACGGGCGCCAGGATAGGCGCTACAGGGCAGAATCGAAGGGTGCGATTCCATACTGAGCAACAGCCCGCCCACGACCTCACCTACAGCGACGTGTTCCTGGTGCCGAGCCGCTCGGCAGTCACGTCGAGGCTGGCCGTGAGCCTGGCGACCCGCGACGGCAGCGGCACCACGATCCCGGTCGTGGTCGCCAACATGACCGCGGTGGCCGGGCGGCGGATGGCCGAGACGGTCGCCCGCCGGGGCAGCCTGGTCGTGCTGCCCCAGGACATTCCGGGCGACGTGGTCGCGGAGGTGATCGCCTGGGTGAAGGGCCGCGACCTGATCTACGACACGCCGCTGACCCTCGGCCCCGATGCGACCACCGGTCATGCCCTCAGCCTGCTGCCCAAACGGGCGCACGGCGCCATCATCGTGGTCGCCGACGGGCGCCCGGTCGGGGTGGTGACCGAGGCCGACTGCCAGGGCGTGGACCGATTTACCCAAGTGCGGCAGGTCATGTCCACCGGATTGTTCACGCTGACCGCCGGCACCGACCCCGAGCATGCGTTCAATCTGCTGTATGAAGGCCGGCACCGGCTGGCCCCGGTGCTCGATGATGACGGCCGCTGCGTGGGCATCCTGACCCGCACCGGAGCGCTGCGCTCGACGATGTACGAGCCGGCCGCCGACGCCGGCGGGAGGCTGCGGATCGGCGCGGCGATCGGCATCAACGGGGACGTGGCCGCCAAGGCCAAGCTACTGCTGGACGCCGGCGCTGACCTGCTGGTCATCGACACCGCGCACGGTCACCAGGACCGCATGATCGATGCGCTGCGGGCGGTGCGCGGCGCGATGGGCAGTGCGGCGCCCGGCAGCCCGCCGCTGGTGGCCGGCAACGTTGTGACCGCGGCCGGAGTCGCGGACCTGGTCGAGGCTGGGGCAGACATCGTCAAAGTGGGCGTGGGCCCCGGCGCGATGTGCACCACCCGGATGATGACGGGAGTCGGGCGGCCGCAGTTCAGCGCGATCCTGGAGTGCGCTGCGGAAGCGCGGCGCGTCGGCGCGCACGTCTGGGCGGACGGCGGTGTCCGGCACCCGCGCGACGTCGCCCTCGCGCTCGCCGCCGGGGCATCCAACGTGATGATCGGCTCGTGGTTCGCCGGGACCTGCGAATCACCAGGCGACGTGTTCAGGGATGCCGAGGGACGGCTGTACAAGGAGAGCTTCGGCATGGCGTCGGCGCGGGCGGTCCGGCTGCGGACCGCCACCGACTCGCCGTTCGACCGGGCTCGCAAGGAGCTGTTCGAAGAGGGCATTTCGACCTCGCGGATGTACCTGGACCCGCAGCGCCCCGGCGTCGAGGACCTGATTGACGGGATAACTGCCGGGCTGCGCAGTGCATGTACCTATGCTGGCGCGAGTGACTTGGACGAATTGCATGAGCGGGCGGTGGTCGGAGTTCAGGGAGCTGCGGGCTACACGGAGGGAATGCCGTTGCCTACCGGCTGGTGACGCGGGCCGCGGGCCGCGCCGGCTCCCGGGCGGCCAGGCGCGGTGGCGGCGGCTGATCGCCGGTGCACTGGCCGGCGGGATCCTGATGGCCGGGGCCGGGCTGTCGGTACCCGCCGCCGCCAGCGCCGCGCCCAGCACTCTCGCCGCGCCTAGCACTCTCGCCGCGCCCGGCACCGTCGCGGTGCCCGCCGCCCGGGCCGAGCAAGCCGCCACATCCGCAGCTGCCGTGCGGGCCGCCGGGCCGCGCGGGGTACCGGGGCGGGGCGCCGAGCTGGCCAATGCCGCCACCGGCCGCCGGCTCTGGGGCCGGGCCGAGAACACCAGGCGGCCAATGGCCAGCATCACCAAGGTGATGACCGCGCTGGTGGTGATCCAGGCCGGCCACCTGAACCGGGAGATCAGGATTTCCGCCGCCGTCCCCGCCTACGTGCGCAGGTACGACGCGGGCAGCGCCGGGCTGCGGGCCGGGGACGTCCTGACCGCGCGCCAGCTACTGGAGGGGATGCTGCTGCCGTCCGGCTGCGACGCCGCCTACGCCCTGGCCTCCGCCTACGGGCCGGGCTGGCGGGCGTTCGTGGCCAAGATGAACGCGACCGCGCGGAAGCTGGGGCTGCGATCCACCCACTTCGCCAACTTCGACGGGCTCCCCTGGCCGACGGGCACCTCGACCTACTCGACCCCGAACAACCTGCTCGTCCTGGGCCGGGCGGCGATGCGGCTCGCCGTGTTCCGGCGCATCGTGCGCCAGCGGACCCACTACCTGGCCGCGACCCGGCAGCATCACGCCTACCGGTGGCGGACCACCAACCTGCTGCTCGGCGCCTACCCCGGTGCCGTCGGGATAAAGACCGGCTGGACCAGCCAGGCCGGGTACTGCCTGCTGTTCGAGGCCAGCCGCGACGGCCGCACCCTGATCGGCGTGGTACTGAGCGCGTCGACGACCAGTCCAGCGGCCCGCTTCACCGCCGCCGCCCGGCTCCTGGACTGGGGATTCGGCATCGCCCGCACCGCGCTGCGGCCTCGCTGGCTGTCCCCGGGCCGGTATCCGGACTAGCGCATCAGGCGGGCGGCACCGGCCACATGGCCGCGCGCGCTGGCCCGGCTCGCCTACCTTGGTGCCATGGCAGCGCCCAGTGGTCCACCCAGGCCCGTCGCGTCTCTCGAGGAGCCGGCGACCAGCGTGCTCGTAGTGGAAGACGATCCGGGCATCGCCACCCAGTTGGTGCGCGGCCTGTCCAGGGGGGGCTACCGGGTCGACCACGTGATAACCGGCACCGAGGCCCTGGCCTGGGGTGATCCGGACGTCGTGCTGCTCGATCTCGAACTGCCTGACATCGATGGCGTGCAGGTCTGCAGACAGCTCAGGGAGCGATCCAGCGCGGCGATCATCGTCGTCACGGCCCACGGCGAGGAGCCCGACCGGGTCAACGCCTTGGATGCGGGCGCGGACGACTACCTGGTCAAGCCGTTTGGCCTCGCCGAACTGCAGGCCAGGATCAGGGCCGTGCTCCGCCGGGTACGGCCAGGGGGCGAGCTGATCAGGCACGGGCCGCTGACCGTGGACCTGCGGACCCGCAAGGTGCTGGTCTCAGGCCAGGAAGTGGCGCTCACGCCCAAGGAGTTCGACATCCTTGAGTGCCTGGCGACCGATCCGGGGCGCGTGGTGAGCAGGCAGGAGATCCTCGAGGGCGCCTGGGACGCGCACTGGTACGGACCAACCAAGGTGCTGGATGTGCACGTGGCCGCGTTGCGCAGGAAGCTCGGCTCACCCGGCCTGATCGAGACCGTCTACGGCCGTGGCTTCCGGCTCGGCGAGGCCTGATGACGCGCAGGATCGTCCTGACGATCTTGACGCTGATCGTGGCCCTGCTCGGCCTGATCGCCGTCCCGCTTGGCCTGATCACCGCCGGCCAGGACCGCCGTGACTTCACCAGCGAAACCGTAACCGCGGCCCAGACGCTGGCCAGTGCCGCCGAGGAGAAACTCGGGGACCGAACCGACGCGCCAGCCCTCAGCCGGTCAATCGCCCGGCTGCAGCGCAGCGGCGATCAGGTGGCGCTGTATGACCGGGCCGGAACCCGGCTCGCTGGCAGCGGCCCGATCGCCGCGGCGGCCAGCGTCCGCCGGGTGCTCTCCCGCTCGGTGGCCGCCAGCTATCCGGGCGATGATCGGCTGGTCGTGCTCGCGCCGGTGCCGCCCGACGAGGGCGGCCGGGCGATCGGAGTGATCGCGCTGTCCCGGTCCACCGCGCCGCTGCAGCAGCGGATCACGGCGCTCTGGATCTGGCTGGCGGCCATCTCGGCAGCCGGCCTGCTGGCCGCGGCCGCAGTCGCGGTGGCGCTGGTGCGCTGGGTCAGCCGCCCGCTGGTCGCGCTCGATGCGGCCGCGCGTCGGCTGGGCGAAGGCGCCCTGGATACCCGGTCACCTGTGCAGAGCGGTCCCACCGAGGTTCGCAGGCTCGCGGCAAACTTCAACACCATGGCGGGCCGCCTCGAAGCACTGGTCGACGGCCACCAGGCGATGATGGCCGACGTGTCGCACCAGCTCCGGACTCCGCTGGCCGCGCTCCGGCTCCGGCTCGACGTACTCGCGCAAGACGCCGGCGAGGCGGTAGCGGGCGACCTGGCGGGGGCCCAGGAAGAGGTGGCGAGGCTGTCCCGGCTGGTCAACGGCCTGCTGGCGGTGGCCAGGGCGGAGAACGTGGTGACCGAGCCGGTGACCGTCGCCGCGGACGTGGTGATCAGGGACCGGACGGCCGCCTGGCACCCGGCCGCCGAGGAGCGCGGCGTCACGCTCGATGTCAATGTGGAACCAGTGGGTGTCCGGGCTGGTGAGGGCCAGCTGGAGCAGATACTGGACAACCTGCTGGCCAACGCGCTCGACGCGGTCCCCGCAGGCGGCAAGGTCTGGGTGAGCGGCCGGCCCGCGGGCCCGCGGGCGCGCATCGCGGTGGCGGACGACGGTCCTGGCATGACCGCGCAGCAGCAGCGGTCCGCCTTCCGGCGGTTCGCCAGCACAACACCCGGCGGTACCGGGCTCGGCCTGGCCATCGTGCACCGGCTGGTGACATCCAACGGCGGCTCGGCGGCGCTTTCGGACACGCCTGGCGGCGGCCTGACCGTCACGCTGGAGCTGCCCAGCGCGCCGCGCGACCGGGGACTACGCAGGTCAGCCGCAGGATCATCCTGAGGTCGTAGTCACATTTACCGCTTCTGAACGTTTCCTGAACCGGTTCCGGCAACGCCAGCGGGCAGGCTAGGGAATGCGACGCCCCGGGAGCGGGCCGTCGCGTTGGACTCCAGCACTGCCCAGCGGCCCTGAGCCGGCCAGCCGGACCCTCCCCCGGACCGACGAACAGGACTATCAGGAGCATTCAGGTATGCCCCATTCAGCCGACCACGCCGTCTGGCGCCGTGACGAGCGGCTCTCGCGTACCCGCAAGGTGTCGCTGTGGGTCGCGGGCGGTGCCGCCGCAGCATCGCTCGGCCTCGGCACCGCCTTTGCGCACGCGCTGCCCGGGCACCGGCCGACCGCCAGCGGAGCGCAGCCAGGCCGGCAGTGGCCAGGGCAGCACGAGCCAGGGCAGCACGAGCCAGGGCAGCACGAGCCAGGGCAGCACGAGCCAGGGCAGCGCGAGTCAGGGCCAGGGCGGATCCGGGCACCCAGCGGCCAGCCCGTCCGCCGCGCCCGCCCGCCATCACCACCACAGCCTGGCGCCGCCGCAGCAGCCGCCCGCCACCACTCAGGCGCCGCCCCAGACCACGTCGGGCGGGTCATGACCGGCTCCGCACCGGGCGGCACGCGGGCGGCACTCAGCAGCACACCGGGTGGCCGTCCATGACCGGCGCGCTGGCGGCGGGGACTTCAGGCCCGAGCCCGCTGTGGTACGCGACGCGCGCTACCGGCGTCGTCGCGCTCGTGCTGCTCACGGTCACCGTGGTGCTCGGCATCGCCGGGACCGCCCGGGTCGCCACGCCGCGCTGGCCCCGGGTCGTCACCGCCGGCCTGCACCGGAACGTCGCGCTGCTGGTAGTGGCCTTCGTCGGGGTGCACATCCTGACCACGGTCCTGGACAGCTACGCACCGATCGGCTGGATCTCGGTCGTGGTCCCGTTCACCTCCGCGTACCGGCCGCTGTGGCTCAGCCTGGGCACGATCGCCTTCGATCTGCTGATCGCGCTGATCGTCAGCAGCCTGCTGCGGGCCCGGCTCGGTTACCGGGGCTGGCGGCTGGTTCACTGGTTCGCCTACGTGGCGTGGCCCGTCGCGCTCTGGCATGGCCTCGGAACCGGGACCGACAGCCGGCTGCCGTGGCTGCTCGCGCTGGATGCGGCGGCGGTGGCCGCCGTGGCTTGCGCGGTGTGGTGGCGGATGTCGCTGCCCGAGACCGCGCCGCGCCCGCTGACCATGGTGATCGCGGTCACCGCGGTCCCGCTGGCCACCATCATGTTCATGCTGGCCGGGCCGCTGCAGCCGGGCTGGGCCCGCCGGGCCGGGACACCGGTGCGGCTGCTGGCCGGCCAGTCAGTATCGGCTGGCTCCAGTGCTGCGGCTGGGGTCGGGCCAGCAGCCGGGACGCCGTCGGCTGGCTTGCCGTCGGGCGGCCCGTTCACCGGCCAGGCGTCCCGCAGCAGCGGTCCGGGCGACGGCCAGGTGACGATCACGGTAACGGCGACGACGAGCGGGACGCCCGCGGAGGGCCTCATCGTGACGCTGCAGGGCACGCCGGATGGCGCGGGGGTGTCCCTGCAGCGCGGCACGGTGCGCGTCGGCCCCGCGGGCAGCGCGACCTCCTACGCCGGGCCGGTGGTGGCGCTCGACGGGCCGCAGCTCGTCGCGGACCTCAGCAGCCAGTCCGGATCGAGGGCACAGGCCAAGATCAGGCTCGAAGTCGCCGGTGGCCGGGCCACCGGACGGCTGACCATCAGCAGCGGCGACCGCGAATGACGGCGCCATCCGGCCAGGCCACGGCGCCCGGCATCCGGCGCGGCGGCAGTGCGGCCAGGCTCACCGCGGGCTGGGCACAGCTGCGGCGGCCGGCGACGCTGCGCGAGCACGCCGACCGGTACGGACCGCTGCCGCAGCACGGCCGCGGTTCCCGCAGGCACGCCGGCCAACTAACCGACGCGATCGAACAGGCCGGGCTGACCGGCCGCGGCGGGGCCGGCTTCCCCACCGCGACCAAGATCGCCGCCGTGGCCGGGCGCCGTGGCCAGGCGGTGGTGGTGGCCAACGGCATGGAAAGCGAGCCGGCCAGCGAGAAGGACCAGGCCCTGCTGGCCAGGGCACCGCATCTGGTGCTGGACGGAGCGGTGCTGGCCGCCCAGGCGGTCCGGGCGGATGTGGTGCACCTGTGCCTGTCCCGGTCCCGGCCGTGGCAGGTGGCGCAGCTGGACTCCGCTGTCGCCGAGCGCCAGGCGGCCGGGCTGGACCGGGTGCACATCGAAGTCCATCAGCTGCCCCATCACTACGTGGCCAGCGAGGAGACCGCGCTGGTGCACTGGCTGAATGGCGGCGACGCCAAGCCGCTGGACACGCCGCCCCGGCCGTTCGAGCGCGGCGTGGGGCGGCGGCCGACGCTGGTCGACAACGTCGAGACGCTGGCGCACATCGCGCTGATCGCCCGGTACGGCCCGGACTGGTTCCGGCAGGCGGGGACGGCCGCCGCGCCCGGCACCATGCTGGCCACGATCTGCGGCGCGGTCGCCGGGCCCGGCGTTTACGAGGTCGAGGTCGGTACGCCCGTCGGCGACGTGCTCGCCCTGGCCGGCGCATCGGCCGCGGCCACCGCGGTGCTGATCGGCGGTTACTTCGGCAGCTGGCACGACCTGGATGCGGTGGCCGGCCTGCCGCTGGCCAGGCCGCAGCCACCGCACACCGGTCCCGCGCCGGGCGCTGGCGTGCTCGCCGTGCTGCCGGCCGGCGCCTGCGGGCTGGCCGAGACGGCCCGGGTGCTCGGCTACCTGGCGGCGCAGAGCGCAGGCCAGTGCGGGCCGTGCATGTTCGGGCTGCCCGCGATCGCCGATGACGTCGCCCAGCTCGCGTCCGGCCGGCCGCAGGGGCCGGTGCTGGACCGGCTGGAGCGCAGGCTCGGCGTGGTCAGCGGGCGCGGCGCCTGCCGCCACCCGGACGGCGCGGCCCGGCTGGCGGCGTCCGCGCTGACGGCGTTCGCCGCGGATGCCCGCGCGCACGCGCGGCGGCGGCCCTGCCAGCTGGCCTGGCGCGGCCGCCCGGCCGGGCCAGTGCTGCCGATTCCCCGGCCCGACGACGGCGACGGAAGGTGGAGATGACCGCGGAACTGCATCTGGACCCGATCAAATGCACGGGCCACGGCCTCTGTGCCGAGCTGCTGCCCGAGCTCATCGAACTCGATGAGTGGGGATATCCCATCATCTCGGGCCGGGAGGTCGCGCCCGAGGCGATCCGGGACGCGCGGCGCGCGGTGACGGCCTGCCCGACTCTCGCGCTTCGGCTGCGGCGGCCAGCCGCGCTCGCCCGGGCAGGCCGCAGTTGAGCATGCCACCGCGAGCCGCGCAGCCAGGCCCGGCCAGCAGCGCCAGGCACCGCCGCGGGCCGGACGAGGCCGTGGCCGGCCCGGCGGGTAACGAGCGCCTCACCGCGATGACCGGCGCGGTGCTGCTGGTCCTGTTCGCCGCCGAAGGCTTCACCATCTTGTCCATCCGCCAGCTGCTGACCGTGCATTTCTTCCTCGGCATGCTGCTGATAGGCCCGGTCGTGTTGAAGATCGCCTCGACCGGGTACCGGTTTGTCCGCTATTACGCGGGCACCGCGCCGTACGTGGCCAAGGGTCCGCCCGCCCCGCTCCTGCGGCTCCTCGGGCCGCTGGTCATCATCACCTCCGTCGCCGTGATCGGCACCGGTGTCGCGCTGGCGTTCACCGGCCCGCAGCGTGGCCTGTGGCTGCTGGCTCACAAGGCTTCGTTCGTGCTGTGGTTCGGCGTGATGACCATTCACGTGGTCGCCTACGCCCCGCGGCTGCCGCGGCTGCTGCTGGGCGGCCAGTTCCGCGGCCGGGCCGAGGCCGCGCTCGGCGGCCGCGCCGCGCGCTGGCTGCTGCTCGCCGGGTCAGTGGCGGGCGGGCTCGTCATCGCGGCCGCCACGCTGCACCTCGCCAGCCGCTGGGGCATCGGCGCGGTGACCGGAAGCCACCCTGGCCTCCGCGGGCCGGTCCGCTAAGCGCTCACGGGATCAGGGACCTGCCGCAGGCTCCGGGTTAGCGCCCGTTTCCGGGGACGGCCCGCCGCGCCTTTCCAGGCGGCCGAAGGCCGGGATCCATCTAGGCGACGGCGTTCGGGCTCGCGGCCAGGGCCGCGGCGGAGCGCGCCCAGGTGCCGATCCGGTCGATGAGCGCCGCCGACGCCGAGGACTCGGCATGACCGAAGCCGGGCTCAAGCCACAGCTCCTTGGGCTCCCCCGCCGCCTCATACAGCCGGCGCGCATGCTCGACCGGAAAGAAATTGTCCTGGTCGCCGTGCACGATCAGCAACGGCACCGGGGAAATCCTGGATGCCGCCTCGTCGGGCGGCATCGGCACCGGATCCCAGCGCTGCGGCGAGATCCGGGTGTTCAGGAACGTCCTGGACACCAGGCCGGCCCGGTGCTCGATGGCCAGGTGCACTCGGCGCATCATCTTGGTGCCGCGGTAGTACCACCAGCCAGGGCCGCTGACCGAGACCACCGCGTCGGTGCCGCCGAGCAGCGCCGCGTGCCGCAGTGCGATCGACGCGCCCATCGAGAAGCCCACCGTGGCGATCCGCCGGTAGCCGAGCTCACGGGCGTAGGCCACCGCCACCTCCAGGTCCCTGATCTCGCGGTCGCCCAGCGTGGTGAGCCCGCCGGACCTGCCGTGCCCGCGGAAGTCGAAGGTGACCACGCCGCCATGCCGGTTCAGCCGGCTGGCGATCCCCCAGACCGCGGCGCGCTGCCAGTTCAGCGTAAAACCGTGCGCCAGCACGATCCCCAGGCCCGGGTCCCCCGGCAGATGGACAGCGTCGATCGCTGTGCCGTCCTTGGTCACGAGGGTCTGGGCTTTGGTTACCGGCGAGTTCATGCCCCTATTCTGCGGGAGAGCCAGGAGTGCCGGGCGCGCCGCCACCGGGACTTCCCAGCCGCCCCCGGCTGCGGCAGGCTGTTGGGGTTCCCGCGGGACCAGCCAGCCACGCCGACCGGAGGCCACCACATGCCCGTGCTCGACGCACTCATCTCGGCGATCCGATCCGCCACGATCGAGGTCATCGATCTCACCGCCAGGCTCGACTCCACCACACCGGTGATCAGGCTGCCGGAGCCGTTCGGAAACACCAAGTCGTTCACGCTGCACGAGATCAGCAGGTACGACGAGCGCGGCCCGGCCTGGTACTGGAACGACATCAGCACCGGAGAGCACACCGGCACGCATTTCGACGCGCCCGTGCACTGGGCCACCGGCGCCGACGGCGAGGATGTCGCGCAGGTCCCGGTGACCAGGCTGATCGCGCCCGCCGTCGTGCTCGACTTCAGCGGGCAGGCCGCCGCCGATCCGGACTTCCTGCTGGAGATCGACGATGTCCGGCAGTGGGAGGCGGTCCACGGCCCGCTGCCCGACGGCGGCTGGCTGCTCTACCGGACCGGCTGGGACGCCAGATCCGCAAGTCAGGAAGAGTTCCTGAACGCGAACGAGACCGGGCCGCACACCCCGGGGATGTCGGTCGCCTGCGCCAGGTGGCTGGCCAGCGAGGCGCCGGTGATCGGGCTCGGGGTCGAGACCGTCGGTACCGACGCCGGGGCCGCGCACTCCTTCGACCCGCCGTTCCCCTGTCACGCGTCGCTGCTCGGCGCCGGCAAGTACGGGCTCACCCAGCTGCAGAACCTGTCCCGGCTGCCCGTCACCGGCGCCGTGGTCATCGCGGGACCGCTGCCCATCGCCGGCGGATCCGGCAGCCCGTGCCGGGCCATCGCCCTGGTCGAGCATTCCTGATGCTGGTCAGCGAGGCGGTCGGAGCCGCCCTGGCCGAGCTGGGCACCGACACCGTATTCGGCGTGGTGGGCAGCGGCAACTTCCACGTGACCAACGCGCTGATCGCTCACGGCGCGCGGTTCATCGCGGCGCGGCACGAGTGCGGCGCGGCCAGCATGGCCGACGGCTGGGCCAGGACGGCGGGCCGTCCCGGCGTGCTCTCGCTGCACCAGGGGCCGGGCCTGACCAACGCGCTGACCGGGATCACGGAGGCCGCGAAGAGCCGCACGCCGATGGTGGTGCTCGCGGCCGACGTGGCTGCCTCGGCGGTGCGGTCCAACTTCCGGATCGACGTGGCGGCGATCGCCACCGCCATCGGCGCAGTGCCCGCCCGGCTGCACTCAGCCGGTTTTGCGGTCGATGACGCAGTCCGTGCCTACCGCACCGCCGCCGACGAGCGCCGTACGGTGCTGCTCGCGCTGCCGCTCGACGTGCAGGCCGAGAGCTGCCCGCCGCCGGCGGTCCGGGCCGAGGCAGCCGCCGGCCGGCCGGATCTGGCGGCTGACGTGCCGGGCGGTGCGGGGGTGGCCGGGGAAGCCGTTACTGCTCTTGCCGATGCGCTGGTCCGAGCCAGGCGGCCGGTGTTCATCGCCGGGCGCGGCGCCCGGATCGCCGGAGCCAGGGCCGACCTCGAGGCGCTGGCCGACGTGTGCGGCGCGCTGCTGGCCACCTCGGCCGCGGCGAAGGGGTTGTTCCGCGGCAATCCCTGGGATCTCGATGTCAGCGGCGGCTTTGCCTCGCCGCTGGCCGCGGAGCTGATCCGCGGCGCCGACCTGGTGATCGGCTGGGGCAGCACGCTGAACATGTGGACGCTGCGGCACGGGAAGCTGATCAGCCCAGGAACGGTCGTCGCCCAGGTCGACAGTGACCCCGCCCAACTCGGCGCGCACCGCCCGGTCGAGGTGGCCGTCACCGGCGACGTCGCCGAGACCGCCCGGGCCGTTATCGGCCTGCTGGCGGACGGACGGCCGCAGCAGGCGGCGGGTTACCGGTCGGCGGAGCTGCGGGAGCGGCTGGCCCGCCAGATCCGCTGGCGGGACGTGCCGTTTGCCGACGAGAGCGACGGCCAGACCGTCGACCCGCGCGCCCTGACGATCGCGCTCGATGATCTGCTGCCCGGGCAGCGGACCGTCGCGGTGGACTCGGGCAACTTCATGGGCTACCCGAGCATGTACCTGTCGGTGCCCGACGCGAACGGATTCTGCTTCACCCAGGCCTACCAGTCGGTCGGGCTCGGGCTCGGGTCGGCGATCGGAGCGGCGGTCGCGCGGCCGGACCGGCTCACCGTGGCCGCGCTCGGCGACGGCGGCGCGCTGATGGGCATCAGCGAGCTGGAGACGGCCGTCCGGCTCGGCCTGCCCATGCTGATCGTGATCTACGACGACGAGGCGTACGGGGCCGAGGTGCACCATTTCGGCCCCGACGGGCATCCGCTGGGCACCGTCACGTTCCCGCCGACCGACATTGCCGAGATCGCGCGCGGTTTCGGCTGCCAGGGCCTGAGCGTCCGGTCGGTCGCTGACCTCGGACCGGTGCGGTCCTGGCTGGACGACCCCGGGGACCAGCCGCTGGTAATCGACGCCAAGATCAGTTCAGCACACGGGTCCTGGTGGCTCGAGGAAGCGTTCCGCGGCCACTGACGGGCCCGGCTGCGGCCGCCCTCCGCTGGCCGGGGCGGCCTGCACGCGGACCGGCCGGGGCAACCGCGGGGAGCCGTTCCGCGGTTGCCCCGGCACAGGCCCGGGCTGGCTTGGTCAGTCAGATCAGGTGGGGTGCTCCTCCGCCATCACCTTGTGGTCGTCGCCGTGGTCACCGTTGTGATGATGGTGAAGGTGATGCTCCGGGACCGGCTCGCCAGGAATCTCGCCGAAGTCCGGCTCGGCCTCCGGCTCCTCCATCGGGTAGGCCACCTCGCCGTGCACCAGGATGTCGCCGGCCAGCAGCTCGTTGTCGGGCATCCGCAGCTTCATGAACAGCCCGATGCCGCGCAGCAGCAGGAACGTCACCAGGCCGTCCCAGACGATGACCGTGAGCGCCGCGCCCGCCTGGATCAGCAGCTGCTTCGGATGACCGTAGAACAGCCCGGCGGTGGTGACGTTCGCGTTCTTCCCGAGACCGAGGTAGACGATCATCTTCGGGTCGGCGAGCAGCCCGACGAGCAGGCCGCCGAACAGCCCGGCGAATCCGTGGGTGTAGACCACCCCGAGGGCATCGTCCACCTTGTTGAACGGCCAGACCTTCCGCGGCAGGTAACCGAACAGCCCCCAGACCGCGGCCGAAGTGACCAGGCCGATGACGATCGCCCCGACGCCGTTGACATAGCCGGCCGCCGGCGTGATGCCGACCAGACCGCAGATCATGCCGTTCACGCCGCCCAGGAAGGTCGGCTTCTTCTCCTTGCTGAACGACATGTCCATGATGATCCAGGTCATCATCGCGACCGCGGTGGCCAGGTTGGTGTTGACCACGGCCGCGGTGGCGTCGGCGCCCGCGAAGTACGGGTCACCGCCGTTGAAGCCGTTCCAGCCCAGCCACAGGATTCCGGCACCGACCGCGACGAACAGCAGGTTGTTCGGCATCGCCTTCTCGCGGTCCCGCTGCAGCCGCGGCCCGACTACCGCCGCCGCCACGAAGCCGGAGACGCCGGCCGCCAGGTGGATCACGTAACCGCCGCTGAAGTCCAGCGCGCCTCGCTGCGCCCAGAAGCCGCCGCCCCAGAGCAGGAACGCGTTGACCGCATAGGCGAAGGTGATCCAGAGCGGCACGAAGAGCAGCCAGACCTTGAACTTGATCCGGCCGATTACGCTGCCGATGAACAAGATGGGCGTGATCGCCGCGAATACAAACTGGAAGTAGACAAGTGAGCCCTCAGGGAATCTGAACTTCGGCATGAGGCCGTTGAGCAGCGGAATGTTGGCTTGGGCCTGCTCCCCGCCCGACCCGACGACGGTGCCTGGCTTGCCCACGAAGGTATGGATCCACGCGTCCCCGAAGCCCATCTTGAAGGCCCACAGGACCCACACGATCAGGGTCAGAGCGAAGGCGCTGAATACCATCATCATGGTGTTCACAGCCCATTTGCGCTGGACGATCCCGCCGTAGAGGACCGCGAGCGCTGGGATGCTCATCAAGCCGACCAGCGTTGCCGCCGTCAGCTGCCAGGAGTTATCGCCAGCGCTCAGCCAGCTCGAATAGGGACCCATAAAGCCTCCCGGGGCGGGTGCCGCATCGGCGTCGGTCAGGACTGCTTCAATGTGTCCCATGGGCTGGTTTCGGCCATGTTTCCCAGTCGTTACGCCAACGGCAACAGATCCGCGTCCAGGGCCGTTTGTGTTAACTTCCTGTTTCCGCGCCGCCCTGACCGGTCAGTGACCGGCCCGCCGCCGCCTGCCGTCGGCCCCGCCGACCCGGCCATTGGCCCTGACGGTGCTCGCCGTCGGCCGCTGAGAGCGCGCCCGCCGCCCGCCGCTGCCCCAGCGCCGCCACCGGCCACTGGCCCTGACGGTGCTCGCCGTCGGCCGCTGGGAGCGCGCCCGGCGCGCGCCGCTGCCCCCGCGCCGCCACCGGCCACTGGCCCCGCCGCCTCCCGCCAGCCCCGCCACGTCAGGCCGGCCGCGCTGGCCGCGTCCCCCAGTTGAGTCCGCCCCGCGAGGCGGCCAGATCCCCCGATGGCGGTTTGTTCCAGCTCATTTATCACGTTCCGGTAACAGTGTGGACAGCTGGTCTTGAGGTTAGCCACCAGCGGCCCTACGCTCCAGGCAACCGGTTGGTAAGCGCTTTCCGCTCGGCCGGGCAAGCCACGTGAATCTGACGCGGCCCCCGGTCCGGCCGTCGCGGTAAGCGCTTACCGAGTCGGCCTTAGCCGATGCGGCCCTGACCAGCGGGGCAGCCGGCCTGGATGATCGGAGCAGCGGTGCCAGACAGCCGCGAGATGTCGCACACGCCGCCGACCATCTACGACGTGGCCCGGGTCGCCGGCGTTTCCATCGCATCGGTGTCCAGGGTCCTCAACGGCAGCCGCAATCCGCGCCAGGAAACCAGGGAGCGGGTCCTGGAGGCCGTCACCGAGCTCGGGTTCGTCCCGGACGGGGCGGCCCGTGCCCTCAGCGCCCGGCTCAAAGAGGTCGTCGGCGTGGTCATCAGGCGGGTTCGCTGGGTGCCTGCTACCGAGGGCAGCTTCGCTGAGGAGGACGAGAGCCTCCAGTTCCCCGACGTCATCAACCGCGGCATTGAGATAGCCGCGCAGCGACAGGGCTTCAACCTGCTGCTCAGCTCGGTTGACGTTGATGATCATGACGTCCGCACGCGGCTGCTCGCCCTCACCCGCAAGTGCGACGGCCTGATCCTGCACGACCGGCTACTCGAGCCGGAGCAGCTGCAGTTCCTCGCCCGGCGAGTCCCGATCGTGACGCTGGCCAATGTCAGCACGCCGACCACCGTGAACGTGCAGGGCGACAACGAGTCCGGGATGCGCGAGCTGGCCAGGCACCTGCTGCGCGACCACGGCTACCAGACGATCGGCTATCTCGCCGGACTGGCCGACAGCCCGGACAGCATGGCCAGGCTGCAGGCAGTGGCGACCGAGGTGGCCGCGGCCGGAGCGACCCTCCAGACCGGGCCGCAATGGCAGGGCAACTACTACGCGTCCGGCGGCACGCGGGTCATCGAAGGGCTGATCTCCAGCGGTGCCTCCCTGCCGCGGGCCATCATCTGCGCGAACGACCAGACCGCGCTCGGCGTGATGTACGCGCTGGGCCAGCACGGCGTTGAGGTGCCCGGCGATGTCGCGGTGACCGGTTTCGATGACATCGCCATGGCCAGGCACCTGCGCCCGCAGCTCACCACGGTGCGCCAGCCGATCCAGGAGATGGGTGCCACCGCATTCGAGCTGCTGCATTCAATGATCAGCAACGGGCTGCCCGCCGAGCACAACGTCGTGCTGTCCACCCGGGTGATCCTCCGCGAAAGCTGCGGCTGTCCGCCCGAATCGACATCGCCCGTGCCGCGCGCCGGCTGAACAGGAGGCGACTGTGCGCGTGATCAGCCGCAGGATCGGCTTCTACATCATCACGGCCATCGCGGCTATCACGGTCGACTTCTTCATCCCGCGCGTGATGCCGGGCAATCCGGTCGACGCGGTCCTGGCCAAGATGGAGGGCCAGGTGGTCACCCCGGCCACGGTCCATGCTCTAGAGCTGGAGTTCGGCTCGAACACCCGCGAGGGCCTGTGGGGGCAGTACGTCCACTACTGGAACAACCTGATCCACGGCAACCTGGGCATCTCGACCAGCGACGGCATGGTGCCGGTGACCTCGGTGATCCGCGGGGCCCTGCCGTGGACGCTGGGCCTGGTGGGCACCGCTACCGTGCTGAGCTTCGTGATCGGCACCTTGCTGGGCGTCCTGGTGGCCTGGCGGCGCGGTACCTGGCTGGACAACCTGCTGCCGGCCACGACGTTCTTCCAGGCCGCGCCGTACTTCTTCCTGGCCTTCCTGGCGATCGACTTCTTCGCCATCAAGCTGGGCTGGTTCCCTTCCGAGGGCGCCAGGAACGGCCTTGACTTCCCAGCTCTGAACTGGACGTACATCAGTGACATTCTTGACCATGCCGCGCTGCCCGCCCTGACGATCGTGATCGCCTCTGCCGCGGGCTGGATCGTCGGTATGCGCAACGTCATGGTGACCACGATGGACGAGGACTATGTCCTCATCGCCCAGGCCAAGGGGCTGCCCAAGCGCCGGGTCATCTGGTATGCGGCGCGTAACGCGATCCTGCCCAGCATCTCCGGCTTCTCGCTGGCCGTCGGCTTCGTCGTCTCCGGCGCGCTGCTGACCGAGATCGTGTTCAGCTACCCCGGACTCGGCTTCATCCTGCTCAGCGCCGTCCAGGAGGCCGACTACGCGCTGCTCCAGGGCGTGTTCCTGGTGATCACCATGGCGGTGCTCATCGCTAACCTGGCCGCCGATTTCGTCTACGTGTTCCTCGATCCCCGCACCCGGCAGGAGGCCTGAGCGATGACGATAGGTACCGGCGCCCTGGAGCCCGGCGGCATCGCTGGTGCCGCCGCTCCAGGCGCGGCGCCGGCCACCGAGCCAGGCCTGCCGCTCGCCGGGCCTGACTCCCGCGGCCGCCACAGGAAACTGCGGCTGCCCACTTCGCCCAAGGTCCTCATTGGCCTGGGCGGCCTGCTGGTGTTCCTGGTCATAGCCGTGATCGGTCCGTGGATAGCGCCCTATGATCCGTCCCGCACCTTCTCCGGCACGGCCAGCTTCCCGCTGCCGCCCTCTGGCGCGCACTGGCTGGGCACAACCCAGTTGCAGCAGGACGTGTTCTCGCAGCTGCTGGCAGGCGGGCGGAGCACGGTGCTCGTCGCCTTCGTGGCGGGCATCGTCGCGACCGTGCTGTCCGTCGTGATCGGCGTGACCGCCGGCTATCTGAGCGGCACCTCCGACGACCTGCTGTCGATGCTGGCCAACTTCTTCCTGGTCATGCCCGCGCTGCCGCTGCTCATCGTCATCTTCGGGTTTCTGCCTTCGTCCCAGGGCGGCGACGATCTGCTGATCGGGCTGATCATCGCCATCACCGGCTGGGCATGGGGAGCCCGGGTGCTCAGGGCGCAGACGCTGTCGTTGCGCAACCGGGATTACGTGGAGTCGGCCCGGATCATCGGCGAGCGCAGCTGGCGGATCATCGGCTTCGAGATCCTGCCGAATCTCACTCCGGTCGTCGCCTCGTCGTTCCTGTTCACCGTGCTCTACGGGGTCGGCACCTACACCGCGCTCGCCTTCCTTGGCCTGGTCAACCCGAACCACTGGAGCTGGGGCGGGATGCTCTTCTACGCGCAGGAGGCGGGTGCCCAGCAGAGCGGTTACTGGTGGCTGTTCATCCCGCCGGGCGTCGCGGTGGCCTTGCTCGGCACCTCGCTGGCGCTGCTCAACTTCGGTATCGACGAGTTCATTAATCCCCGGCTCCGGGCGGCCGGGCTGTCCCGGCGGCAGGCGAAGCGGGCCGGGGCGGCGGGCGCGCCGCGGCGGTTCGTGCTGGGGATGACCCCGGTTGTGCGGCAGACGAGCGGAGACCGGTCATGAGCGCCACCAGCGACCGGAAACCAGCCGCCAGCGCCGCCAGCGACCAGAAACCAGCCAGCAGCGCCGCCAGCGAGCGGAAGCCAGCCAGCAGCGCCGCCACCGACCAGCTGGCCCGGGCCGGTGAGCCGCTGCTCGACGTCCGCGGTTTGTGCGCTGACTACGGAGTGGGTCCGGGCGCGGTGCACGCGGTCCGGGATGCCGACCTCGTGCTGCACGCGGGAGAAGTACTCGGGCTGGCCGGAGAGAGCGGCAGCGGCAAGTCCACCCTGGCCTACGCGATCACCCGGCTGCTGCGGGCCCCCGGCATGATCACCGGCGGCAGCGTGCACTTTTACCCGGCGCCGGGCAAGACGGTCGATCTGCTCGCGATCGGCCAGCATGACCTGCGCGTGCTGCGCTGGTCGCAGATCTCCGTCGTGATGCAGAGCGCGATGAACGCGCTGAACCCGGTCCTGTCCATCGGCGCCCAGCTCACCGATGTGCTGCGGGCGCATATGCCGGACCTGGACGCCAAGGCCAGGCGGGCCCGCGCGGCTGAGTTGCTGAACATGGTCGGCATCACCGCTGACCGGCTGCGCGGCTATCCGCACGAACTGTCGGGCGGGATGCGGCAACGCGTGATGATCGCGATGGCCCTCGCGCTGCGGCCGCAGATCGTCATCATGGACGAGCCGACCACCGCACTGGACGTTGTCACCCAGCGGGAGATCCTGCTGGAGCTGACGGAGCTGCGCGCGCAACTCGGCTTCGCTGTGCTGTTCATCACCCACGATCTGTCGCTGCTGATCGAGATAGCTGACTCGATTGCGGTGATGTATGCGGGCCGGGTAGTGGAACGGGCTGCGGCGACCGCGCTCTTCCACGCGCCCCGCCACCCCTACAGCCTCGGGCTGCTCAGCTCGTTCCCACCGCTGCACGGGCCGCGGCGGCGCCTGACCGGCATCCCCGGCTCCCCTCCCGACCTGCGCGAACTTCCGCCCGGATGTGTCTTCCACCCGCGCTGTCCATACGTCATGGACAAGTGCCGCACCGACCTGCCGCCGCTGGCCGAGCTGGGTGAGGCCGGTGGCCGGCTGGCCGCCTGCTGGCTCCAGGACGGGACCGCAGTCAGGCCGGCCGAGCTGGCGGCGCCTGCGCCGTCCGTGCCCGCTCCTCCCGTGGCCGCTTCTCCTGCCGCCGGCTCTCCCCCGGCCAGCTCTCCCCCGGCCGGTCCTCCCCCGGCCAGTCCTCCCGCCGCCGATCCACCCGCCGGTCCTCCCGCCGCCGGCTCTGCCCCGGCCAGTCCTGCCCCGGCCAGTCCTGCCCCGGCTGGTCCTCTGGCGCTAGCCGGCGACGGTCGGCTGGATGCTAGTCAGGCCACGGCCGATCTCCGGAGCCGGTCATGACCGAAACCGGGCTGGCCGCGCGCCCGCCCGCTACCGGGACCCCGCTGCTTGAGGCACGAGGCCTCACCAAGCACTTCGCTGTGCACCAGGCCGTATCCGGCCTGCGCGCCGCGCACCGTAACCGGGTTGCGGCCCGGGCCGGCGGAGCTGGCCAGACCCCCAGCGGCACGGTCGTGCATGCCGTGGAGAACGTTTCGATCGCGCTGCCCAAGGCACAGGTCACGGCCGTCGTCGGGGAAAGCGGTTCCGGCAAGTCGACGCTGGCCAGGCTGCTCGCCCGGCTGATCACCCCGACCGGCGGGGAACTCCTGCTTGACGGCCAGCCGATTTCCTCGTCCAGCCGGGGCAGGCGGGACTACGCCCGGCAGGTCCAGCTCGTGCTGCAGGATCCATTCGCCTCGCTGAACCCTGTGCACGATGTGCGGTACCACCTGGCCCGTCCGTTGCAGGTACACGGGCTCGCCGACCGCGGGGCCGCGCTGGATCGGGCGATCGCGAGCCTGCTCGAGCGGGTGGCGCTGACCCCGGCCGATCAGTTTGTCCGCAAGTACCCGCACGAGCTGTCCGGAGGGCAGCGCCAGCGGGTGGCGATTGCCCGCGCGCTGGCCGTGCAGCCGCGGGTGCTGCTGGCCGACGAGCCGGTCTCGATGCTGGATGTCTCGATCCGGCTCGGCATCCTCAACCTGCTCAGTGATCTGCGGGAGCGGGACGGGCTCGCGATCTTGTACATCACCCATGACATCGCCTCGGCCAGGTACCTCGCCGACACGATCATGGTGATGTACGCCGGTCAGGTGGTCGAATCCGGGCCAGCGCAGGCCGTGACCGACCGGCCCGAGCATCCCTACACCCGGCTCCTGCTCAGTGCCGCGCCCGACCCGGACCGCAGGTCCCCGGCCGTGCTGGGCGACCGGGCTGCCCCGCCCAGCCTGGCGGCGCCGCCGCCCGGCTGTCGTTTCCACCCGCGCTGCCCGCACGCCATGGCGGTGTGCGCTGACCGCGTGCCGCCCGGATTTGACGTGGCTGCCGGCCACCTGAGCGCCTGCTGGCTGCACGCCAAGGACCTGGACGCCACACAGGCCGCGCCGATCACCCGGCCAGCGGCGCGCAATCGCGGCGCAGAGATCCAGGCCGCAGAGATCCAGGCCGCAGACAGCCTGGCCGCAAAGATCCCGGCCGCCGACAGCCCGGCCGCGGACCGCCCGGCCGCGGACCGCCCGGCCGTCCTGAACAGTTCCGCACCCGACCCGGGAGAGGAGACGTGATGAACCGGGATATCCCCTAGCAGGCAATCCCCGCTGAATCCCGTGGCTAGCGACAGGACGCACGCAGGCAGGCGCAACGCCCGGCCTGCCCGCGCCGCCCGACTGACAACAGACCCCGACACGGTCGTTCCAAACAGGCCGGCTCCGAGCCGGCCAGGCACACAGGAGTTTAGGCAATGAGTTACACAGCCATAAAGGGCCTGGCGGTGGCAGCCATCCTCACCATGGGACTGGCGGCCTGCAGCAGTTCAGGCTCCACGTCAAGCAGCAGTTCCTCGTCGGCAGCGGCCAGCGGCAAGCCGCTCGTCATCGACGACACACCGCTGTCGCCGATGACGGACACCTTCAGCCCGTACTCGGCCACCTCCACCGGGCACGAAGTGACGGCGGATGCCCTCTACAACGAGCCGTTGTTCATCTGGAACATCCTCAATCCGGCCCAGGCGCCCTTCCACGTCCTGGCCACCGGTTACAGCTGGTCGAACGGCGGCAAGACCCTGACCCTGACCATCAGGTCGGGCGTGAAGTGGAACGACGGCAAGCCGTTCAGCGCGAGCGACGTCGCATTCACCTTCAACATGATCAGGACGCACCCCGGCCTGGCCACCGACGGAACCCCGGTGCCGACCAGCGCCACCGCGCCCAATCCGACTACCGCCGTGCTGACCTTCAGCCAGCCGGAGTACAGCAACCTTTTCCTGATCGGGCAGACCTACATCGTTCCCGAGCACATCTGGTCGACGGTCAACCCGGCCACCTTCGCCGACCCCAACCCGGTCGGGACCGGCCCGTTCATGCTCGACAAGTTCTCCGCGCAGGGCTTCACCCTCAAGGCGAACCCGAACTACTGGGACAAGAGCTCGGTCAAGGTCCCGGAGATCTCCTACCCCTCCTACAGCCAGAACTTCAACATCGTCAACCCGCTGGCCACCGGCCAGATTGACCTGGCGGGCAATGACATCGCCAACGTCCAGAGCGTCTTCCTGGGCAAGAGCCCGGACAACCACACCTGGTTCCCCAGCTCTCCCTACCTGACGGCCAACAACCTGGTGTCGCTTATCTTCAACGTCACCAAGGCGCCGCTCAACGAGGCCGCGGTACGGCAGGCGATCAGCTTCGGGATCAACAGGCAGGAGCTCTCCACCCAGGGCGAGACCGGCTATGAGCTGCCGGAAACCTCCACGAGCGGCCTGCTGCTGCCGGGCGCGCGCAGCAACCTGACCCCGGCGCTGGCCAACAACCTGCCGCCGACCGGCGACCCGGCGAAGGTCAGCTCCATCCTGACCGCCGCCGGCTGGACGAAGGTCAACGGCAAGTGGACCAAGAACGGCAAGACGATCAGCTTCTCCATCTCCGACCCGATCCCGTACAGCGACTACTACCTGGACGCTCAGCTCATCGCGAAGCAGCTGAACTCGCTCGGCTTCAGCGTCACGGTCAACGGCATCGGCAACCCGACGGTGTGGAACACCGACGTCACCAACGGCACCTTCGATACCGCGATCCACTGGAGCAACCAGGGACCCGGGCCCTTCTATATCTATGACGGCCTGCTGGACTCGACGCTGACCGCCCCGGTCGGCAAGGCAGCGGCGAACGACCTCGGCCGGTGGAGCAATTCGGCGACGCAGGCCGCGCTGGCCCAGTACGCGAGCTCCAACAGCACCTCGGTGCAGCAGGCCGCGATCACGAAGCTGGAGAACATCATGACCACCCAGGTCCCGGTGGCCCCGCTGCTCTACGGTGCGGCCTGGTGGGAATTCTCCACTCGGGACTACACCGGCTGGCCGTCGTCGAGCAACCCGTACATGAACCCCACCACCAACTCGCCCTACCTCGAAGAGACGATCCTGCACCTCAAGCCGGCCTCCTGACCGGCATGGCCATCCCGATTCCGGGGCAGATCCCGCCCGGCCGGACTTCCGGCCGGGCGGGTGCCCAGAAGGCTGCAGACCTGCGGAGCCCGGCCATGAGCGCGGGTTCCGTCCGCCCAGACAGCACCGCCACCGGGTCCCCAGGCGCTCCGGCCGCCGCGGCGCATGGCGGCCGCACGGCCGTCGGCCAGCTGCCGGCCGGCGCCGGTGTCAGCGACGAGGGCACCCTGGTGGCCGGGCTGTCTGGGCCGGAAGACGAGGCCAGCCTGGTGGCCAGGCTGTCCGTGCAGGAAAAAGTTCTCCTGCTCACCGGCGCCGACAGCTGGCGCACGCAGGGCGCCGACGCGCTCGGGCTCCGGCCGATGATCACCTCTGACGGGCCGGCCGGTGTTCGCGGCGTGCGGCTCGATGAACGGCAGCCGTCATCCAGCCTGCCGTGCCCGTCCGCGCTGGGCGCCACCTGGGACACCGAACTCGTCCGCGAGGTGGCCGCGGCCCTGGGGAAGGAGGCCAGGAGCAAGGGCGTGGACATCCTGCTGGCGCCGACGATCAACGTGATGCGCACGCCGCTGGGCGGGCGTGGTTTCGAATGCTTCTCCGAAGACCCGGTGCTGACCGCCAGGATCGCGGTCGCCTATGTCCGCGGGCTGCAAAGCGCGGGCGTCGCCGCCACCATCAAGCATTTCGTGGGTAACGACTCCGAGAACGAGCGCTGGACCTACGACGCGCGCATTGCCGAACGGGTGCTGCGTGAGCTCTACCTGGTCCCGTTCGAGGCGTGCGTGCGCGAGGCCCGCGCGGCGCTGGTGATGGCCGCCTACAACAAGGTCAACGGCATTCCCATGACCGAGCACGCGTACCTGCTGAAGGACGTGCTCAAGGGCGAGTGGGGCTTCGACGGCGTGGTGACGTCGGACTGGCACGCCGCGCGCAGCACCGCCGCGACCGCGCTCGCGGCCCTGGACCTGGCGATGCCAGGACCCGACGGGCCGTGGGGCAGTCAGCTCGCCGAAGCGGTAGCAGACGGCGCTGTCACCCAGGAGGTGCTGGATGACAAGGTCATCCGGCTGCTGCGGCTGGCCCGCCGGGTCGGCGCGCTCGCCGATCACCCCGAGCTCCCTCAGGCCGGTGATAGCGCCGCCCCGGTGCTCATCGATCCGCGGCTGCTGCGCCGGGCCACCGCCGCGTCGCTCGTCCTGCTGCGCAATGCCCGCCAGGTGCTGCCGCTGCGCCCGACCCCGGACAGCGTGATCGCGGTGCTCGGCCCCAACGCGCTCCGGCCGACCATTCAGGGCGGCGGCAGCGCGATGGTCATGCCGGCGGCGGAATCCTCGCCGGCGGCTGCCCTGGCCGAAGCCCTGGCCGGCCAGGCGGAAGTGATCACGGCACCCGGCTGCCAGACCTGGGCCATGGTGCCCGAGCCCGCGGCCGGATCGATGCGCGACCCGGTCACCGGCGAACCGGGCCTGCGACTGGAGTTCCGCGGCGCAGACGGCACCGTGCTGGCCGCCGAGCATCGCACCGCGACCGCGCTGGCCTGGTGGGACGGGGTGCCGCCCGGGGTGGGGTGGGGCGAGAGCGGCAGCATCGTGCTGCGCGCATGGTTCCGGCCCGCCGCCGCCGGATCGCACCTGATCGGAGCCGCGGGGGTCGGCCGTCACACCCTGACCGCGGATGGAGTGGTGGTCGCGGACGAGTCCACGGCGGTGCCCGATGACCCGGTCGAGGCCATGACCAGGCCGGGCGAGGTCCGGGCAGCGGTCACCATGGAGGCCGGGCGCGATGTGTTCCTGCGCCTGGAGTTCTGGCCGGCCGCCGCCGGCGCGGGCCCACTCAGCCTCAGGCTGGGCATCGTGCCTGCCGCTGACGATGCGGCGATGCTGGTCGCCGCGGTGCGGGCGGCAGCCAGGGCCGATACTGCCGTGGTGGTCGTCGGCTCGGCGCAGCTGACCGAGAGCGAGGGCTTTGACCGCAGCACGCTGGCGCTGCCCGGGCAGCAGGACGAGCTCATCCGCCGGGTGGCGGCGGTCAACCCGGACACCATCGTGGTGGTGAACGCGGGGATGCCGGTGCTCATGCCGTGGCTACCGCAGGTCGCGGCGGTGCTCTATGCCTGGCTCCCCGGCCAGGCCGTGGGTGCTGCGCTGGCCGATGTCCTGCTCGGCCGGACCGAGCCAGGCGGCCGGCTGCCGGTGACCATGCCCGCAGCGGAAGCGGACGCGCCGGTCCTGCACGCGCTGCCGCGGGCCGGGGTGCTCAGCTATGACGAGGGCCTGTTCATCGGCTACCGGGGTTACGACGCGAACGGGACCAGCCCGCTGTTCCCGTTCGGTCATGGTCTTGGCTACACCAGCTGGGCCTATGAGTCCCTGGTCGCGGTCAGTCCCAGCCTGGTGGCCGGAGCGGATTTCGAGCTGCGGGTGATCGTCCGCAACACCGGCGCGCGGCCCGGACGCGAGGTGGTCCAGGCCTACCTGGCCGGACCGCCAGGCGACCGGGGCCTGCGGCGCGGGTGCTCGCCGCCTTCGGGATCGCCGCGGCCGCGCCCGGCCAGCGCGCCGAGGTCTCGCTGCGGGTGCCGGCCAGGGCCTTCGCCCGCTTTGACGAGGACGCGGGCGGCTGGGTGTGGCCAGGGGGCCAGTTCACGCTGCACGTGGGCCGGTCATCGGGCGACTTGCGGCTGGCGGCGCCAGTCGGCTCGGGGTAAGCCAGGGACCGGCCTGATCTCGGTAACTTAGCGCCAGCCGCCGGATCGCCGGGATATCGTGACGCTGATGCACGAAGAGGATACGGAGAGCTATCCGGGCGAAGGTGCACCAACAGGGCGGGCGACATTCGGGGACCTGTTCGCGGTCCGTGAGTTCCGCGCCCTATGGCTGGCCCAGGTGCTCTCGGTGCTCGGCGACCAACTGGCCCGGGTCGCGCTGACGCTGCTGGTCTATGACCGCACGCGGTCGGCGCTGCTCACGGCGGTCACCTTCGCGGCGAGCGTAGTGCCGACCTTCTTCGGCGGGGTGGCGCTGGCCGGCCTCGCTGACCGGCTGCCGCGCCGGCGAGTCATGATCATTTGTGACCTGGCCCGGGCAGCGGGCGCCCTGGCCATGGCCATCCCGGGGATGCCCCTCGCCGTCCTGGTGGCCTTGCTGTTCGCGGTGACCTTGATCGGTACGCCGTTCAGCGCCGCGCGGGCTGCCGTGTACCCCGACATCCTGTCCGGTGACCGGTACGTGCTGGGCAACGCCGTGACGCTGACGACGCTCCAGGTGGCTCAGGTGGCCGGCTTCGCCGTGGGCGGGGCCGTGGTCGGCCTGGTCGGGCCGAGCGCCGCGCTGGTGACCGACGCCGCGACGTTCGCTGCCTCGGCGCTGCTCATCCGGATCTGGGTCCGGGCCCGGGCGGCGTCCGGGCCGCCGCGGGAGGAGCGCCCGTCGCGCACCGCTGCCCTGCTCGCGGGGATCAGGCTTGTCTTCGCCAGCCCGGCGCTGCGCACCCCGATGCTGCTGGGCTGGCTGGCCGCGTTCTACAACGCGCCCGAAGGGTTAGCGGCACCGCTGGCCGAGTCACTCCACGCCGGGACGGCCGCGGTGGGGCTGATCCTGGCCGCCGCGCCGCTCGGCGCCTCGGTGGGCGCGGTCGGATTCAGCCGCCTGGTCCGGCCGGCCGCCAGGTTCCGCTGGATCCGGCCGCTGGCGATTGCCTCCTGCGCAGTGCTGATGGCGTTCGCGCTACGGCCCGGCCTTCCGGCCACGCTGGCGATCTTGTGCTGCTCGGGGGTGTTCGACTGCTTCCAGGTCGCGGCGAGCGCGGCGTTCGTCACCGCGGCACCCCCAGCGCAGCGCAGCCAGGCCTTCGGCCTTGCTCAGGCCGGAATGAGCCTGGGCCAGGGCACAGCCATGATCTTGGCCGGTGCCGCGGCGCAGCACTTCGCGCCTGAATTGGTCATCGCCGTGGCCGGTGCACTGGGCGCCATCACCGCCGTGGTGATCGCCGTCGGCGGGACATCCAGCCAGAAGCAAGCACCGCTCGCTGGTCACGCTCCCGGCTGACCGCTCCGGCGGTCCTGCCGGGCTACTCTCGTCGGCCGATCTCAGCAGCCGATCTCAGCAATGGCTGGCCGGTCTCGCTCAGCCGCCCCAATTGGTCGTCTTCACTCCTGCTCCCTTTCGATCAGTCCGGTACCGCTCGGCCGCGGCTTGTCCTGCTCAGCCGCCCCAGTTCGTGGTCTTCACGTGCGCCTCCTCTCTGGCTCGGTCCGGCCCGTCCACCTCGCGGCCCGCTCTGCTCAGCCGCCCCAGTTCGTGGTCTTCACGTGCGCCTCCTCTCCTGCTCGGCCCGGCACCCTTTGTCGCGGCTTGTCCTGCTCAGCCGCCCCAGTTCGTGGTCTTCAACGTGCTCCTCCTCTCTGGCTCGGTCCGGCCCGTCCACCTCGCGGCCCGCTCTGCTCAGCCGCCCCAGTTCGTGGTCTTCACGTGCTCCTCCTCTCCTGCTCGGCCCGGCACCCTTTGTCGCGGCTTGTCCTGCTCAGCCGCCCCAGTTCGTGGTCTTCACGTCCGCCTCCTCCGCTTGCGGGATGCATCTTCGCATGGATATGCAAGTTGCTGATGACACTTTTCCTAATGCACGTGTCGCACCGTTCTGAGTATCTCTGATATACACGAACCCGGCGACACGCCTCGATACGGGCCAAAGAGAAGATTAGGTAATTTGAACTAGGACGTACAGATCGACCGCATTGAGTGACAGCCCCTTGACAGCCAGTAGGCTGAATCTGCGAGAATGCGCCGGAACACGTTGCACGCGCTGCCTTGCGCAGCTTCGCCCGGATCGGCCGGCTAGCGATGGAGGAATTCGTGAGTTTCGCCCGGCGCAGGGGTGTGCACGGGCGCGGGCTGGCCGTCAGAGACTGGCCGGTCTGGAACCAGCCGCGGTGGCTGGCGGGCTACGTCGTGCTGGTCACCGCCCTGTACGTGGCCGCGATCGGCGTGGCCAGGGTCAGCACGGTGCTCCGCCCGGGCAACCTGCTCCTGTTCGCCGTCCTGCTGGCCTGCGACGCGGGCACCGTGGAGATGACCCGCCGGGCCGGTGAGAACGCTGGCCTGGTCAAGGATGTCTACGCGGTCTGGGAACTGCCCGCCGCGATCCTGCTCCCGCCCATGTACGCGCTGCTGGTACCGATCCCGCGGATCCTGCTGACGCAGTGGCGGGTCCGGCGGATCCCCGTCTACCGCCGGGTCTTCAATGCCGCGGCCATCGGCCTGTCCTATGCCAGCGCGTCGTTCGCCTTCCATTCGATCATCCGGATGTCCAGCGCGCCGGCGGCCGGTTCGGGCACCCACGCCACGGCGCTGCTGCTGGCCGTGGCCGCCTGCGCGGCACTCCAGTGGGCGGTGAACAACTGCCTGGTGCTGCCCGCCGTCAAGGGCTCGGATCCGACGGTGAAGATCCGCGAGATGCTCTTCGGCCGTGAGCCGCTGCACAACGACATCACCGAACTCTGTGTCGCCGTCCTGGTGACCATGAGCATCGCGATCAGCCCGCTGACCGTCCTGTTCGCCTTCCCGTTCGTTACCTTGCTGCAGCGGTCGCACCGGCACTCGCAGCTGGTCAACGACTCCCGGATCGACGCCAAGACCGGCCTGCTCAACGCGGGCACCTGGGAACGCGAGGCCAGCGCCGAGCTGGCTCGCGCGCTGCGTACCCGGTCAGCCCTGGCGGTGGCCCTGATCGACGTCGACAACTTCAAGACGGTCAACGATAGCTACGGTCATCTGGCCGGTGACCGGGCACTGTCCGCGGTCGCCGGCACCATCAAGATCTTCCTCCGCGAGTATGACCTGGTCGGCAGGTTCGGCGGCGAGGAATTCGCCGTGCTGCTCCCGCAGACCGGCGACGTGGACGCGCGGCGCATCGCCGAGCGGATGCGCGCCCAGGTCGCCGAGCTTCCGATCGAGGTCGGTGACCGGGCTCGCGCCGAGACGATCACGATTACCGTCTCGGCCGGGCTGGCCACCCTCGACGACCGGACCGCGCAACTGACCGACCTGCTGGCCGCCGCGGACGTCGCGCTTTACCACGCCAAGCATGCCGGGCGGAACCAGGTGTGGATGAGCGGCGACGCCGACCCGGCCCGCGCCGCGACCTGCATCGCGGCGGCCTCGGACGGCCCCGGCGACACCGACGGCGGGGCCGACTAACCGGCGCTACTGCGTGCTTTCCAGGCCCTGCTGCAGCCGGTTCATGCCGCGCAGCCAGCGGTCGGTCTCGGCCGCCCGGCCCGCGTACATCCCGGCCACCTCGGGATGCGGCAGGATCAGGAACCGGCCGTCCGCGATGCCGGCCACCGTGGCCTCGGCGACCACGTCCGGCTCGATCGCACTGTCGAAGAGCAGCATCTCGGCGGCTGCGCCGCTGCCCGCGAGCATCGGGGTCCGCACCCCCTGCGGGCAGATGGCCTGCACGGTCAGGCCCCGGTGGGCGTAGGTGAGCGCCAGCCACTCCGCGAAGGCCAGCGCCGCGTGCTTGGTCACCGAATACGGCGCCGAGCCGGGCATGGACAGCAGCCCGGCCGCCGACACCGTGCAGATCAGGTGGCCTTCGCCGCGCTCCAGCCAGGGCCCGATCAGCAGCCGTGCGGCCCGCACGTGCGCCATCACGTTGACCTGCCAGCAGGCGTCCCAGTCGGCCTCGTGCGATTCAGGTCCGCCCGCCCTGGCGATGCCCGCGTTCGCGCAGAACAGGTCGATCTCGCCCAGCTCCGATCGCGCGCTGGAGATCAGCGCCGCGACGCCCTCCTCGCTGGCGGCATCGGCCCCGATCGCGGTCGCGCCGCAGGACCCGGCGACCGCGGCGGCAGCCTCCGCATTGATGTCGTTGACCACGACCCGGGCGCCTTCGGCCGCGAACCTGCGGGCCAGCGCCGCGCCGATGCCGCTGCCCGCGCCGGTCACCACCACGCCCGCGCCGGTGACCGACTTCACCGGGCGCCCCCCGCCGGGCCAGGCAGGTTGGCCAGGCCGGCCAGCCTCCCGCGATGCCAGTCCGCGGTGCCGTAACCGATCGACGAGCTCTTGGCCCGCTTCAGGTACAGGTGCGCCGGGTGCGCCCAGGTGAAGCCGATGCCGCCGTGCAGCTGCACGCACTCCTGGGCGGCCAGCATCGCGGCGTCGGAGCAGGCGGCCTTGGCCAGCGCGGCCGCGACCGGGGCGTCCGGATCGCCGTCGGCCAGGCACGCCGCCGCATACCGCGACGCGGCCCGGGCCTGGGTGACCACGACCCACAGGTCGGCGAGCCGGTGCTTGATGGCCTGGAACGAGCCGACCGGCCGGGCGAACTGATGCCGCTCCTTGACGTAGCCGACGGTCATCTCCAGGCACCGCTCGGCCAGGCCGAGCTGCTCGGCGGCCAGGATCGCGGCGCCCGCGGTCAGCGCGGCCGAGATGGCCCGCTCGGCGGCCTCGCCGGAGGCGATCAGCTGCCCGGTGGCGCCGTCCAGCGTGATATCGGCCAGCTGCCTGGTCTGATCCAGCGAGGTCACCGGCGTCCTGGTCACCCCGGCGTCCCCGGCGGAGACCTCATACAGCCCGAACGGCACGCCATCGACCGGCACCAGCAGGACATCGGCGGGCAGCGCGTCGGCCACGCAGGAGATCGATCCGGTCAGCCGGTAGCCAGCTGACGTGCCCGCCGCATCCGGCGCGCCGAGCCGCACGGTCGCCTCGGCCCTGGCTCCGGGCGCGGCGGCAAACTGGACCGCCAGCGCGGCGGTGACGCTCCCGTCGGCCAGGACCGCGAGCAGATTGGCGTCGGCCGCGGCGATAACTGCTGCCGTCGCCACCACGGCAGAACCAAGATACGGAACGGGGGCGACGAAGCGGCCCAGTTCCTCCGCGGCGACTGCCGCCTCGCGGTAGGACGCTCCGGCGCCGCCGTGCTCCTCGTGCACCAGCAGCCCGGCGCAGCCCAGGTCGGCGGCGAGCGTCCGCCACAGGCCGGTGTCGTACGGCTCATCGGTCTCGGTTCTGGCCAGCACGTCACGCCAGCCGCAGCGGTCCTCGAGCAGCGACCTGACCGCGGCCCGCAGCTCGGTCTCATGCTCGCTGTAGAGCAGGTCGGGCAGTCCGCGCCGGCCAGCCAGGCGGGCGGATACGTCGGGCTCGGCAGGGTGGCTCACCGCGGCAGGTCCTTCCATGGCACGCCGGTATCCAGCCGGACCTCGGCCGGCAGGCCGAGCACCCGCTCGGCGATAATGTTGCGAAGGATTTCCGAGGTCCCGCCCTCGATCGAGTTGCCCCTCGCCCGCAGATACCGGTAGCCCACGTCGCGGCCGTAGAAGTTGGCGGTGTCCGGCCGGTGCATCGTCCAGTCCCCGTAGCGCAGCCCGTCCGTCCCGGCCAGCTCGACCTCGAAGCCGGTGATCTCCTGGTTCAGCCGGGCGAAGACCAGCTTGGCCGCGGAACCTTCCGGGCCCGGGCGGCCAGCGGCCAGCTGCTGGCGCAGCCGCTCGCCCGCCAGCCTGGCCACCTCTGCGGCGGCCCACAACCGCAGCAGCGTGTCATGCAGTCCCGGGGTGCGCAGCTCGGGCCGGTCCCGCCAGGTCCGGACGGCCGAGCCGATCATGCCGCCCTCCCTGGGCAGCGCGGCGCCGCCGATGGCGACCCGCTCGTTCATCAGCGTCCCGGTGGCCACCTTCCAGCCTTCGCCGACGGCGCCGATCCGGTCCGCGTCGGGAATCACCGCGTCGGTCAGGAAGACCTCATTGAACTCGGCCTCGCCGGTCAGCTGGCGCAACGGTCTGACCTCGACGCCCGGAGCCGTCATATCCACCGAGAAATAGGTCAGGCCCTGGTGCTTGGGCAGCTCCGGGTCGGTCCGGGCGACGAGCAGCGCCCGCTTGGCGACGTGCGCCGAGGACGTCCAGACTTTCTGGCCGTTGACCATCCAGCTGTCGCCTTCCAGGCTGCGCACCGCCCTGGTGGCCAGGCCCGCCAGGTCGGAGCCCGCGCCAGGCTCGCTGAACAGCTGGCACCAGATCTCCTCGCCGGTCCACAGCGGCCGCAGCCAGCGCTGCTGCTGTTCTTCCGTGCCGAACGCGAGGATCGTCGGCGCCGCCATGCCCAGGCCGATCCCGATCCGCTCCGGCCTGTTGGTCGGCGCGCCCGCCGCGGCGAACTCGGCGTCGACCACCGGCTGCAGCGCCCGGGACAGGCTCTGGCCGCCCAGGCCGGGCGGATAGTGCACCCAGGCCAGCCCCGCGTCGAACCTGGCCCGCAGGAACTCCAGCCGGTCCATGGCGGCCGGATCGTGGCTGGCCAGAAAGCCGTGCACCTGGTCGCGCAGCTCATCGGCGCCGACGCTGGTCAGCACAGCGGGCCGCCCGCGACGTAGATCACCTGGCCGGAGACGAACCCGGCGCCGTCGCCGGCCAGGAACGAGATCAGGTTCGCGATGTCCTCCGGCTGGCCGACCCGGCGCACCGGGATCTGCGACGCGGCCGCCTTCTGGAACTCCTCGAAGTCCATCCCGACCCGGGCGGCCGTGGAAGCGGTCATGTCGGTGACGATGAATCCCGGCGCGACGGCGTTGGCAGTGACCCCGAACTGGCCGAGCTCGATGGCCAGGGTCTTGGTGAAGCCCTGCATCCCGGACTTGGCCGCTGAATAGTTGGCCTGGCCCCGGTTGCCGAGCGCCGAGCTGGATGACAGGTTGACGATCCGGCCGAACTTCTGGTCCACCATGTACTTCTGGGTGGCGCGGCTCATCAGGAACGCGCCGCGCAGGTGCACGCCCAGCACCGTGTCCCAGTCATCCTCGCTCATCTTGAACAGCATGTTGTCCCTGATCACGCCCGCGTTGTTGATCAGGACGACCGGTGGCCCGAGCTCGGTGGCGACGGCTTCGACGGCCGCGGCGACCTGATCGGCCTGGCTGACGTCGGCGCCGACGGCGATTGCGCGCCCGCCCGCGGCGGTGATCGCGTCCACGGTGGCGGCGCTGTCGCCTTCCTTCAGGTCGAGCACCGCGACCGCCAGCCCGTCAGCGGCGAGGCGGCGGGCGGTGGCGGCACCGATGCCGCGTGCTCCGCCGGTGACAATGGCGACCCGCTGTGCTTGGTCTGGCATTCGTCCTCCTGGTTGGTGTTTCTGGTCAGCTCGCTGGTGGTCCGGTCCGTGCGCTGGTGCTCCGCTCAGCTCGCTGGTCGTCCAGTCCGCTCACTTGCTGTATTTCCGCAGCTCCCGCCGGGCGAGTGAGCGCTTGTGTACCTCATCGGGCCCGTCGGCGAACCGCAGGCTCCTCGATCCGGCCCAGAACTGGGCCAGCGGGAAGTCCTGGCTGATGCCCGCGGCGCCGTGCGCCTGGATCGCCTTGTCGATCACCCACTCGGCGGTCGCCGGAGTGTTGATCTTGATGGCCTGGATCTCAGTGTGGGCGCCCTTGTTGCCGACCGTGTCCATCAGCCAGGCAGTCTTCAGGACCAGCAGCCTGGCCGATTCGATCCGCACCCGGGACTCGGCGATCCAGCCCTGGATCACGCCCTGGGTGGCCAGCGGACTGCCGAACGCGATCCGGTCGGTGACCCGCCGGCACATCAGCTCAAGGGCCCGCTCCGCCGCCCCGAGCTCGCGCATACAGTGATGAATCCGGCCCGGGCCGAGCCTGGCCTGGGCGATCGCGAAGCCGTCGCCCTCCCCCGCGAGCAGGTTTTCGGCCGGCACCCGGACGTCGCGGAACTCCACCTCGGCGTGACCGCCGTGGGTGGCGTCCAGGAAGCCGAAGACCTGCAGGCCGCGCTTGACCGTCACCCCCGGTGTCCCGGTCGGGACCAGGATCATCGACTGCTGCCGGTGGTGCTCGCCGTCCGGCGCGGTCTTGCCCATCACGATGAGGATCTCGCAGCGCGGGTCCATCGCCCCGGACGACCACCATTTGCGGCCGTTGATCACGTACTCGTCGCCGTCGCGCTCGATCCTGGTGCAGATGTTATTGGCATCGGACGAGGCGACATCGGGCTCGGTCATGCAGAACGCCGACCTGATCTGGCCGTCCAGCAGTGGGCGGAGCCAGCGCTGCTGCTGCTCGGCGGAGCCGAACTCGGCCAGGACTTCCATGTTCCCGGTGTCGGGCGCGGCGCAGTTGAGCGCCTCAGGCGCGAGGTGCGGGCTGTGCCCGGTGATCTCGGCCAGCGGCGCGTACTGCAGGTTGGTCAGGCCGGCCCCGAACTGCGGCGCGTCCGGCGGCTCACCGGCCCGCCTGGTCAGGAACAGGTTCCACAGGCCGCGGCTGCGCGCCTCGGCCTTGAGCTCGTCAATGACCGCGGGGCGCTGCCAGATCTGGCCGGTCGCGGCGGCCTCGGCTACCTGCTCGGCGAAGACTTTCTCGGCCGGGTAGACGAAGGCGTCCATGAAGGCCAGCAGCTGGCCGCGAAGTTCCTGCGTGCGCGCGTCGTACCCGAAATCCATTTTGCCGCCTCCACGAGTCCGGACAAGACTATCTACCGGCCGGTACGACCCCACGCTACGGTCCCGCCCGGCGCAGGTCGAGATGGCCAGGCAGCCGGGTTGCGATGCCGGTCACCCGGCGGTCAGGCCGACCGGGCTGATCCCTGCCGTTCCTGCGCGGCCATCGTCTGCCGTCGCAGATCGAGGACCTGCGGGTGCGTCCGCACATAACCCAGCCCGGCCAGCCCCGCGGCCGTCAGCAGGCTGCCTGCCAGCAAGTAGGCGGCCGGTACCCCCCAGGCGCCCGCTACCGCGCCGAACGCGACCGCGCCCGCGCCCTCGAGCACGATCAGGCTGCCGATCATCGTGGCAGTGGCATGGGCCATCCGCGCGGCCGGGAGGACGTGGATGAACGTGGTCTGGGCCGCCACGATCCAGCCGAAGCCCACTCCGATCACGAAATTCCCCGCCACCAGCAGCAGCGGATCCACCCGCTGCGCCGCGGCGGTCAGCAGGAACGCCACCCCGCAGGCGGTGAGGTAGCTGAACTGGCCGCGCACCCGCTCGCTGAGCGCCGTCCTGCCGACCAGCGTGGCGGCGATGGCCTGGCCGGCGGCCATGGCCGCCAGCGCCGCGGGCACCCAGCCCCGGTCGGTCTTGCTCAGCGCGGCCGCGGACAGCGTCTGAGGCAGGGCGCCCAGGGAAAGCCCGATCCAGACGACCGGCACCAGCACGGCCAGCGTCCGGTCACCGAAGATCGTACGGATCCCGGTCGTCATGGAGGATCGCTGCCGTGATCGGGACACCGCGGGCAGCCGCAGCCCCGAGATCAGCAACGCCGCGGCCACAAAGGTGGCGGCGTCGGCGGCCAGCGAGGGCACGGCGCCGATCGCGATCGCGACCCCCGCGCCGACGAGGTAGCCCAGCACCTCGCAGACCTGGTTGGAGACGGTCATGAGCGCGACCAGGCGGCCCCGGAGGACCCGGGGCACCCCATCGGCAATCGATCCGGTCCGCAGGGAGTTGAAGACGGTCCGGATCGCGCCGATGATCGCGGCGGCGCCCAGCACCGGCCAGAGCCCGGGCAGCGCGATGGGCAGCATGAGCGCCGCGGCGCCCGTCAGGCACAGCCCGACCATGCCCGAGCGCCGCGGGATCCGGTCCAGCCAGGGCCCGACGGCCGCCGAGACGATGAACGCCGGTACCGCCTGCACCCCGAACACGGCCGCGGATCCCAGCGCGTGCCCGCCGGAGCGGTTGTAGCCGATCAGGAGCAGCGCGCCTAACCCGACGAAGTCCCCGAGGTAGGAGATGGTGGCGGCGGCGAAGAGCCGCCCGGCAATGGGATCGGCGAGGACGACGCGGTACCGGAGTGATGCATCGTCGCCCACTTGCGTACCTCTACCCCAAGTAGCCTAGTTGCGTGTTCATTGATGTAATTGATGTATTTGTGCGACCTCAGAATACTTAGGCGGTCTTCGTCCGGCCAATCTTCAGGGGAGCTACCCGGTGACCGATAGCGCCAATCCCGGTGACCGATAGAGCGAATCCCGAACGGCTCCCAGCCCTCGTCCGCGCCACGGGCTGCGGGAGCCGCGGGTCGGTCCGGGCCAGGCCCCGCCTGCCTACCTGAGCAGCAGGCGGCTGATCCGGCGGCCCGCGAGGTACAGGCCGGCCAGGCCCATCAGGGCCAGGTAGAGCACGTGCCACAGCAGGGCGGGGCCGACGTCGCCGAGCGTCAGGCCGCGCACCAGGGCGACGCCCTGATAGAGCGGCGTGCACTCGACCACGATCTGAATCGCCCTCGGGTAGACGCTGAGCGGGAAAAACGTCGTCGAGAACAGGAACATCGGCAAGGTGGCCAGGGTGACGAACTCGAAGTCCTGCCAGCTGCGCATGAAGGTGGTCGCGGCCATCCCGCTGGCCGCGAACGCGAAGCCGATCAGCAGCGCCGCGGGCAGCGCGGCGATACCCCAGATGGAGTGCACCAGGCCCATGGCCAGCATGACGACCAGGAAGGCCGCCGCGTAGAGGCCACCGCGCAGCAGCGCCCAGCCGATCTCGCCCAGCGCGATGTCGCCCGCGCGCATCGGCGTGGCCAGCGCCGCGTCGTAGGTCTTGGCGTACTTCAGCCGGAAGAACACGTTGAAGGTCGAGTCGAAGACGGCCCCGTTCATCGACGAGCTGGCCAGCAGCGCGGGGGCGACGAAGCTGGTGAAGCTGACCCCGCCCACCGGGCCGACCAGCTCGCCAAGGCCCACGCCGATGGACAGCAGGTAGAACAGCGGCTCGAAGATGCCCGACACGAGCACCAGCCAGGCGTGCCGGTAGGCCCGGGCGTGCCGCTCGATGAGGTGCACGCTGCCGCGCCCGCCCAGGCCGCGGCTGCGGGCCAGGACCGGCGCCGGCAACACCCGGAGCGGGATCTGCCGCAGCGACGGGGCCGTCATGCCGGGCCCCCTGGCCTGCGGGCCGCAGACGCGCGGATCTCAGACCCGCGGATCTCAGACATAGAGCCGCCGCCGGTAGGTCCGCTGCCCGGCCAGCAGCCCGGCGATGACCACCGCGGCCAGGTAGCCGACGTGCGCCAGCGCGCCGCCCAGGCTGGCGGTGCCGAGGCTGAGCGACCGGCAGAGCGCCACACCGTTCCACAGCGGCGTCACGTAGGCCAGCGGGCGGATCCAGGCGGGCAGCTGGGAGATGGGGAAGAAGGTACCGGAGAACAGGAACAGCGGGATCATCCCGAACCTGAAGATGAGCGCGAAGGACTGGTCCTTGTTGCGCGTCACCGCCCACGCCTCGATGGGGACGGCGAAGGCCAGACCGGTCAGGACCGCCACCGGCAACGCGGCCAGCACCCACGGCGACTCGATCGCGCCGAACGCGGCCATCACGGCCAGGAAGATCGAGCAGTTCATGATCAGGCGCAGCGTGGTGAACAGCAGGTGCCCGTGGAACAGGTCGGCGGGGCGCAGCGGCGACGCCACGGCGGCCTGGAAGGTCTTCAGCCACTTGATCGAGGCCAGGATCGGGTAGGTCGACTCCCCCACCCCGGTCTGCATCGCCGCCGCGGCGAGCAGCCCGGGAGCCAGGAAGGTGACATAGCTGACGCCGCCCAGCTTCGCCTCGCCGTGCGAGTTGACCAGCGTGCCCAGGCCCAGGCCCATCGCGCCCAGGTAGAGCACCGGGTTCAGCGCGCTGGAGTAGATGGAGCCGCGCCAGGTGCGCCGGTAATTGGTCAGCCAGGCCCGCAGGGCCCGGACGGCCAGCGACCACCGGGAGGCGTCCCCGGCCGCCGGCGGGACCGCCGAGGCGGAAGGCGGCGAGACCGCGGTGGCCATCAGTCCTCCAGCCGCCTGCCGGTGAGCCGCAGGAAGACATCCTCCAGCGTGCTCCGGCGAACCAGCGATGTCAGCGGTTCGTGACCGAGCGAGCGGACGATGGCCAGCGCGCGATCCCCGTTCGGAACATAAAGCAGTATCCGGTCGGCGAGAACCTCCATCCGGTCGGCGGGCGCGTCCGCGAGCTTCTCCGCCGCCTGGTCGTGCTCAGCCGGATCGAAGCGCAGCTCAAGCACCTCGGGGGTGGAGTAGCGCGCGATCAGCTCCCGGGGCGAGCCCTCCGCCGCGATCTTGCCGCGGTCCATGACCACCAAGCGGTCGCAGAGCTGTTCCGCCTCGTCCATGTAGTGCGTGGTCAGAACGAGCGTGACACCCTGCTGCTTCAGCCGGAAGAGCCGGTCCCACACCACGTGCCTGGCCTGCGGATCCAGCCCGGTGGTCGGCTCGTCCAGCAGCAGGATCTCCGGCTCGTTGATCAGCGACCTGGCGATGGTGAGCCGCCGCTTCATCCCGCCGGACAACGGCTCGACCTGGTCGTTCGCGCGGTCTGAGAGCTGCACGAAGTCAAGCAGCCTGGCCGTGCGCTCGCTGATCACGTCGCGGGGCAGGCCGAAGTAGCGGCCGTAGATCAGCAGGTTTTCCCGGACCGTCAGGTCCACGTCGAGGGTGTCTTCCTGGGGGACGACGCCCAGCCTGGCCCGGATCGCGGCGCCATGAGCGACTGGCTCCAGCCCAAAGATGGACAATTCGCCTGCGGTGGGTGGTGACACGCAGCCGATCATCCGCATCGTCGAGGACTTGCCCGCCCCGTTGGGGCCCAGGAATCCGAAGGCCTCGCCGCGGTGCAGGTCAAAATCGATCCCGGCCACGGCGACCGCGCCACCGAAGCTCTTAGCCAGGCCGCGGGCATGAATCAGCACGTCGGGACCGGACACGCCCGCGACACTACTCTGCGGGCCGGACAATTCCGAACCGGTTTACGGCTAGGGTGAGGGGAAAGACTCCGTATACTCGTCGCCTGGATTTCCCCCGGTTCAGTAGCAGCCGCCCCTCTCGGGGTACCCTCGCAGGCAACGCCTTGGCAGGTCCGGTATACGCCCGCAGGGTCACGGGGATCGGGAAAGGGGACAGGTGAGCTTTGCCCGCAAGCTCTACGAGCGATTCCGGCACTTGATCCACGAGGTGGCCAAGTTCGGCGTGGTCGGCGGGATCGCCTTCGTAGTCACCGAGCTGACCTTCAATTTCTTGCTGCATGCAGGGCTGGACTCGTTCGCGGCTAACGCCGGATCCACCCTGATCGCCGCAGTCGTGGCCTTCGTCGGCAACAGGTACTGGACGTTCCGGACCAGGGACCGCGTCGGGATGGGCCGGGAGACCGTGCTGTTCTTCCTGCTCAACGGGATCGGCATCCTGATCCAGCAGGGCTGCATCGAGCTGGCCAAGCTCGGATCCGGGCGGCACGACGCGCTCACGGTGAACGCTGCCTTCCTGTTCGGAGTGATGCTGGCCACGCTGTTCAGGTTCTGGTCGTACCGCAAGTGGGTCTGGCGGCTCGCCCCGCCTGGCGCCGAGCCCATCGAGCCGGTGGAGCCTGATCTGCCGGTGCAGGCTGGCGATTCTGCCGTAGGTCCCGCCCAGCTGAACGGGCACGCGAATGGCCAGAGCGGCCAGGGGACGGACGAGCGGATCATCGTGGCATCAGGCCCCGGACGGCATCGCGCAAACCGGGACTGATCCCGGCCCCGTCTGATCCCGCCTGTGTCTGGTCCTGCCTGCCTGGTCCTGCCCGCCCGTCTGCTCCCGTCCGGCTGACCTGTCGGCGTGGTCCTCGCGGCCCAGCCTCACCCCGCTGGCCTCACCCCGCGCGGCGGCTCCGCGTTGATCTCACCCGGTACAGCTGCTCCCTGCGTGGGCGAGCATCGTCGCTAGCCGCACCGCCTGCGCGGCCCTGGCCTGGGCCTGGGTCAGTACTCCGGTCGCGACCAGCCGCCCCAGCACGTGAGCTTCCCGCGCCTGCGCCGTGGCCGGGTGGGTGACCGGGTCGTCCGCCGTCGGACCCTGCACGAGGCCGGCGAGCAGCGCGGCTTCGGGCCAGGACAGCCCGGCGGGCCGCACGCCGAAGTACCCGCAGCTGGCCGCGGCCAGTCCGTAGTAGCCGTTGCCGAAGTAGACCACGCCTGCGTACATGCGCAGGATCTGCTTCTTCGAGTAGGTCATGTCGAGCTTGACGGCGAGCGCCACCTGCTCAGCCTCGACCTTCGGACCCGACCGTCCCTGCGTGTAGAGGACCTTGGCGAGCTGCTGATAGAGGGTGGCGCCGCCCTGGTCACCGCCGCCGGTCAGGTAGCCGGCCGCCACCCGGACGATCGCGAAGATGTCGATTCCAGGCTCCGAATAGAACCGGTGATCCTCGGTGGCCACCAGCGACGCCGCGAACCTGGCCGGGACCGCAGGCCCTGGGTAGACGGCATGGTGGGCCGTGGCCTGCGCCTTGGCGAGCTGCGGAGCGTTGCGGACCGACGGCGTCACCGCCAGCAGGGCGGCGAAAGCCACTAGCGCCAGCAGGATGAGGGTGACGAGAAGCACCACCGTCCGGCGCAGGATCCGCCGGGCCCGGCGTGGCCTGGGGCCATATCCCGCCGGGGACTTGTACCGCGGCTGGCCCCGGCCCCTGGTGGCTCCGGCCGCGCTGGCCGGGCCGCCGGCCGGCAACGGGACCGTAGGGTCACCGGCGCGCGCACTCTCGCCAGCTGGTCCCCGTATCATCGCTTTCCCGTCTGGGATCTAGCCCGGGCAGTCGGGCTGGTCGTGGCCAATTCTGCCTGCCGCATACGTCCACGTTAACGATCAGCTCGTTCTGGTGGTGCCCAGGGTGAGGCCGGGACGCCCGGCCGGCAAGTACCGCCATGCCTGGCCCGGCGGATGCCACGAGGGCCCGGCCGATGCGCGCTCTGCGCTAAGGTGAGTAGGCTCGCCTGATCGGCGGGCAGGTGCTTGCACCGGGACGTGGCCCAGCTTGGTAGGGCACTTGACTGGGGGTCAAGGGGTCGCGGGTTCAAATCCCGCCGTCCCGACGAAGCGAACCAGCCCTGGGTTTGGCCTTTACCCAGGCCAGGGCTGGTTTCGCGGCTACACCCCACCGGATGCGCCCGTACGGGTCGCCGATGCTGGGGACCATCTGGGGACCAAACGCAGCGGGAGGCCACATCCACATGGGGACGGACAATCCCTCGCAGGGTGACTCTGGCCAGTCTTCGGAGTTCATCGGTAAGAGCGCGCACGACGCCCGCCTCGCCGTGGACACGACCCCGACGTCCCGGGTGACCGTACCCGAGACATCCATCCGTGGGAGCGCACACGACGCCCGCCTTGCGGTGGACACGACCCCGACGTCCCGGGTGACCGTACCCGAGACTTCCATACACAGGAGCGTGCACGACGCCCGCCTTGCGGTCGACACGACCCCGACCAGTCGGGTTGAAATGAGCGCCGTGCCCAGCGCCGCTCCGGTTACCCAAGACGCTTCTGCCGCCGGTGACCAGCACCAGTAGCCAGCCCGATCGCACGCCCCAGGATCAATTCGTTGAAGGCGTCCGCCAAGATATAAAGCAACATGCCGCCTATTTTGGTAAGCAAATAGTCCGCTATCGCACTACGCGCATAGTGGTCATCGTGGCTGCCACGCTGGTCCCCGTTTTGGCAACAGCGACCGCGGTTCCTCGTTGGGTGCTTGGCCTCCTTGGCGCGACAGCCGCGATCATGGAGGGCATCCAGGGACTCTTTCAATTCCGGCGCTCCGCGCTCGACGCAATGAAGACTGCCAACGAAATGGAGCGCGCCCTTAACAGGTACATGACCGCTATAGACCCCGATCAAGGGCCGCCCAGCGAGGCCTTCCCGCTCTTTGTCGCGGACATTGAGGCAATGCGGAAGGCTGCGGATGATGCGTTCCTGCAGACTTGGCAGGCCACTATCTCACCTCCACCACTACCTGAGAGTCCGCGCAAAGTTCCTCCACCTGATAGGCCTGAAATCGAGGAAAGCTGAGAATCCATTTCAGAACCTAGCCTGTCTGCCGCTCTGCGCTGCGCCTGCCCCCTCGTAGCTGAGGACCGCTTGGGGACCGCTTCGCCGCGAGATGGGCGCTCAGCGCGTCGCCAGCGTCGGTGATCGACTGGGCGTCCGGGTGGAGATAGCGCTGCGTCGTCATCAGCGAGCCGTGCCCGGCGATCTTCCGCAGGACATGCACCGGCACGCCCGCATCGGCCATCCACGTCAGCCCGGTATGCCGCAAGTCATGCCGGACAAGATGCTCGTACCCGAGCACCGTCACGACCTCATCCCAGTGCGTCGCGTCCCGCAGGACCGCCGTCGAGATCCGGCCGCCCCGAGGACCGGTGAACAGGCGCGCCGCTTCGTTGTCGCCCAGGACGTCGAGTCGTCGGCCGACCAGTTCGCGCGCCTCTTCAATGATCGGCACTTTCCGAGCCCGCTTGCCCTTGGTGCCCTTGTCGATCAACCCGCCCGGACTCGGCGTGGTCTGGCGGCGAACCGTCCAGATCCAGGCCTCCCGGTCGATGTCCCCGGCACGGACGCCGGATACCTCGCCGATGCGCGCCGCCGTGCAGGCCGCGAAGATCACCACTTCGCCCCAGCCCGCGAAATTGTTGGCCGACCGCTCGACCAGCGCCGCCGCGAGCAGGGTCAGCGCCTCCCAGCTAGGCAGCGCCAGCGAGCGCGGATCATCTAGCTCATCCTCCGCACGGCGATACTCGTGCTGCCAGCCGGTCACTCGCGCCGGGTTGCGGTCGATGATACCGTCACGCACGGCCTGTTCCATGACTCGCACCAGGACCGCGAGACTGTTCTTTACCGTCGAGCGGCTGCATTCATCGGCGATCCAGGCATGCACCGTCCGGTCTACAGAACCGTTTGTAATCATGCGCACCGCGAGATGCCCGAGGGACGGAACCACGCGCTTGCGCCACCCGGCCAGGTAAGGATCGAGCGTCTTTGCTTCCAGGCCGCGCAGCGCGAGCGTCATTACTGCCTCGCCGTAGTCGGAGAGCTTCATCGTCGCCGCGATCGGGTCCACTCCCCCGCGCGCCGCGCGCATCATGGCGTCTATCCACGCCTGCGCAGCCTCCGGTGTGTCCGCCGACTCCGATCTCGACTTGCGTCGCTTACTGTCAGGATCGACCCAGCGGACGCGAGCGCGGTAAGGATGCGGTCGGCTATCCCGGTATTCCACGTCCGGCGATACGGATACACCGACCGGCGGCATTTCCTGGTGGCTCATCAGGCAGCCCTCCGAGGATCAACGCGCCGACTTTCGAGCCATCGCCGTACATCGTGGCCGCTGTAGATGGTCCGCCGCGACGACAGTCGCAGGAACGGCGGGCCTTGCGATGGACGCGCCGTGCGCCATCTTCGGACGGTGGACGGATCAACGCCCAGGAGCTGCGCCAGTTCTTCCGTGGTGTACCGGTCACCGTGCAGAATATCGTCGTCGTGTCGCTCCTGCGGTTCGGCCGCGCTCATGCTGCTCTCCCAGTTGCCGAAAGATCGGAGGCCCGTTTTCCTGCCGCTCGCCGCCGCGCTTCATCGAGCGCCTGTTTCCAGGTGAAGCGGTCGGCGACGACGTGCAGGAGACGCTGTGCCGGGGGCATGTGGTCGGGGTCGCCGGGGCTGACGGGCTCCCACATGAACCGGGCCGGGTCGGTTCAGTGATGCCGAGCGTTTCCAGCAGCCAGGCTTTGCGGTCGGCGCGATGGTCGGCGAGGGTCTTGCCGGACCACTTTCGGGAGACCAGGACGCGCCGCCCGGCATAGCCGAGATACTCGCGGCGGTGTGCCTTACCGGTGCACCGGCCGGGGCGCAGGCCCTCACGGGCGTTCTTGGGCTGGACGCCGTAGCGCAACCAGTTCGCGCACGTCGGCGAGCATGGCTCGTACCTGAGCGCGTCGGCCAGGCGCTCAGCATGGTCTTGCCCGGCGCTGGTGGTCGCCTGGTGGCAGTCGGCGACATTTTCGTGAGGTATTTGGTCAGGTACCCGATGCAGCGGGCCGAGTCCTTCGACCCGCCGAGCACGCCCTGAGCATCGAATTTCGGGCCGAACCGCGCGACGTGCAGCGGCTCGTCGTTGTCGCCGATGGCATCTAGCGCGTCATCCCAGGTCGGCAGGAACTCGCCGGTCGCGGGATCGAGGTAGTTACCGCTGGACTCGTGCCAGACGGGCAGGTGCGAGTCGTCGTGCCTGATCTGGCCGACGGGAGGCCACCACACCTGGTGATAGGTCGCGGCGAGCACCTGCCGCAGTTCGGTGCGGGACAGAGTGCCGCGGATCGCCACATGGATGTGCGGGGCGAGCCGCCGCTGTGGCTCGACCGTGGCGAAATATTGGAGGTCATAGCCGAGGAACCGGCGCAGGTTCTGGACGAGCCGGTCGAACAGCGCCGCGAAGTGCAGCGCGTCACGGGCCGCCCGCTGGTAGTCGTAAGCGCCCGGATTAACTGGAGTGCCGTCCCGCCGACCTTGCCGTAGCTGTCACAGGTCAGCGTGATGAACATGGACGGCCGGAACGTCTTGCCGTCCGGCGTCGTGTAGGTCTTCCCGATCGTCCGAGGTGCGACCGCCCGGCGCGGCAGGTCCGGGGCGTCCTGACGACGCCTGGTCGAGCGGTGACGGCGTTCCGGCCGTCCGGGCAGGACATTGCCGCGGACGCCCGACCGGGTAATCTCCTCATCCAGCTCGGCGGCCAGCTCGTCCAGTTCGCTCGTGTCCCGCCCGGCCGCTTCCGCCTGGTCGCACTGCTGCTGCGTCTCGGCCCGGTGCTCGACCGACATGAGCTGCAAGTCGTCGGGGTCATCGGGAGTGATTATCGGTTCGGTCTCCAGGTGCCAGCCCTCGCGGCACTGTGCAGCCCGCAGCGCCTTGGCTCGCTCGGCGCAGGATGGGCAGACGGTGGCGAGGGTGTGCCCGCACGGGACGAGCACCTGCTCAACCTGGCCAGTGTGTATGTCGGTGCGGCGTAGCTGGACGGGACGGATGCAGCCGCCATGGGTGACGGCCAGCTCGCGGACGACATCGCGGGCGAGCGGCATGGCCAGCCGCTGTGTCCTGGTCTGCCGTGGCGTCATCTGGTCTCCTCGTCTTCGGGGTCAGCCGAGTCGGGGCCGGGGTCGGTGGAGTCGTCGGGGTCGGTGGCGTGCCAGGCGATGCGGTAGCCGCAGCCAGGGCAGGCCAGGGTCAGGAGCCTCGGCCCGGTGCTGACGTCGAGCAGCGGCCCGCCGCAGTCGGGGCAGTCCTCGTCCGATAGCCAGCCGGTGATCATGCGACCTCGCCAGCGGTCAGCGCAGGCAGCCCGGCCGGGATGTCGGCGGTGTAGGCGATGGTCATGGCCCGGATGTCGTCGTCGGAGACGAACGCGGCGCGTACCCGCACGGGGTCGGGGGCTGCTTCGAGGCGCACGTAGGCGACGCCCGCCCCGGTGCGAGGGTCGGAGGAGATCTCGTCGCAGAACGCGCCACGGTCCCGCGCGCCGTCGCCGAGCACCATGTCCACCTGGGACGGCTCGTCCAGGCGCAGCGCGATCTTGTCCGGGAACAGGTTCCTGATGTTCAGAACCTCTTTCCTGGGGTCTTGCAGCGCCGCGACGACGCAGTAGCCGACCGCGCGGCCCTGAGTGGTCAGCGTGGCCAGGGCAGCCAAGATGCGTTCCCTGAGCTTGCGGTCGGCCTGGTACGCGGTGAGGAACGCGATCTCGTCCACCAAGACCACCGCGAACGGATGCTCCGGGTCGGGCTGTGGTCGCGCTGTTTCCCCGCGAACATCCGCGCCCGCGCCTGCATCTCACCTACGGCGTCTTCGAGCAGGTCGGCGATGTCTCCGGGATCGGCGGCGTACCGGCCGTACCGGTCGAACAGCGCCCGCCCGAACGCCAGCTCCATCAGCTTCGGATCACAAGCCCATGCGCGGACCAGCCCGGCCGCCA